>JAEXHI010000018.1 GCA_023450085.1 Bacteroidota bacterium | reverse complement strand
GGTTATTTGATTGAACAACATAGACACATAGTAGGGGCAATAGTATGGTTTTACTTTAGGCAAGTAGTTTGGTACTATGTGCCTATGTGTTTAAATTTTTAGAAGGTTATTTAAATGAACCACATAGACACATAGCAAGGGCAATAGTATGGTTTTACTTTAGGCAAGTAGTTTGTTACTATGTGCCTATGTGTTTAGATTTTTAGAAGGTTATTTAAATGAACCACATAGACACATAGCAGGGGCAATAGTATGGTTTTACTTTAGGCAAGTAGTTTGGTGCTATGCACCTATGTGTTTAGATTTTTAGAAGGTTATTTAATTGAACCACATAGACACATAGCAGGGTCAATAGTATGGTTTTACTTTAGGCAAGTAGTTTGTTACTATGTGCCTATGTGTTTAAATTTTTTGGAAGTTATTTGATTGAACCACATAGACACATAGCAGGGAGCATACCGTCAAACGCTTATCTCAAAACATAAACAAGAACAGGCGCCTTGTCCTCAACGAAAAAAGCACATCTGCCAGTGGCGAGATGTGCTTTTGTTATTCGTTAATGATCCTGTAAAGGAATCTTAATTTTCTGCTGCTTCTTCTTCCTTTTTCTCTGGAAATGCAATAGAGGCCAGTACTGATAGTACCAATACACCACCTACTACCATTAACGAATGGATAGATTCGATATGGAAAATAGGAGAGATGACCATTTTAACCCCAATGAAAGCTAAAATAATAGCCAAACCGTACTTCAACTTGCTAAACAAGTGGATAAAGTTGGCCAATAAGAAATAAAGCGCTCTTAAGCCCAAAATGGCAAAAATGTTCGACGTGTAAAGGATAAACGGATCATCAGGTGCAATGGCAAAAATAGCAGGGATAGAATCGACCGCGAAAAGTAAATCGGTAAACTCAATTACACCTACCACTACCAATAATGGCGTGGCCAGCTTCTTGCCGTTTTCGATGGTGAAAAATTTATCGCCAGCATAGTTGGCACTTACATTGAAAAACTTATGTACAAATTTAGCACCTGGGCTTTTGTTAAAGTCTTTCTCTTCGTCGCCATCATCGTCGGCAAACCACGACTTGATGCCTGCATATACCAAAAACAAACCAAATAAGGTAAGTACAATGTTGATTTTAAGGTTGTAGCCGAAAATCTCCATCTCAGGCAGGTAGGTGAGTTTAATTAAGCCCACACCGCTAAATATAAAGATGGCCCTAAGTACCAAGGCGCCAATGATACCCCAAAACAACACTTTATGGTGCAGGTGTTTAGGTACATTGAAAAAGCCAAATACCAAAATAAATACGAAAAGGTTATCTACAGAAAGTGCCTTTTCGATCCAATAGGCGGATTGGAACTGAGAGAATTTTTCGATGCCCATGAAATAGTAGATCACTCCACTGAAAATCATGGAAAGACTGATCCATACGAGCGACCAAGTGATGGCTTCTTTGTTGGATACTTCGTGACTTTTTTTGTTGAAGATGCCCAAATCAAGCAGCAGCATGATGATAATGACTACTGAAAACGCTGCAATGATTCCAGGATGATTAATTAGATTGTCCATTAGTTATTGTTAATTATGATTTTTTTTCATTTGTGATGGTGATTAATACGAGTCTTCCACCTTCTTCGGTCGACAAGAGGATTTTTTTTCCTTGGGTGAGTTCCACCATGGTATTGATGGGGACTTCTTTGTTTTCGGTTAAATCTCTAACATTTTCTAACTTTTGATTCACCAGTACCCATTTGCCTTCGTAAAAGGTAAAATAACCCACAGGGATTTTATCTTTAGGGTCTAAGCGCTCATTTCTGATCACTTTTTTGTTCACATGCCAGTTAAACAGGTACTGGTTGTGATAAACCATTAGCCTGGACTGATCTGGTTTCCAAACGCCTGGGCTAAATTCCTCATAAAAATCGAGTATGGGTAGTGAACCCTGATGTTTGGTGCCACAAAAAGGGCATTTTGGTTCGGTAGAGTTATCAAACACGTACCAAGCTTGGCTACAGGATGGGTTAGCGCAGGGCTGCATCAAATCAACCGTTTTCAGTAAAGCTTGTTCCCAACTTTCGGCTGGTGGCCTTTCCTGTGGCTGGTGCAGGCCTTCTATAAATGTCCTGTTGAACATTTCGGTAAGGTAGGGCCCCGTAATGGTATAAGGCAATTTTTCGGTATCGCTCCAAGGTAAATCCCATTTAGAGAAACGGCCTACTTTTGGCCTGTTGCTATGATCCGTAGGGTGCTCAATAAACAAAGCCTTGGTGCCCATGGAAAGCAAATCGTCTATTTCGGTATCCAGGTTATGCACTTTGCCGCCTTTTAAGGGGTGGCGGTGCAGCAATAACATGTAAATTAACACCGGCAGGGCATGCAAATCGGTTAACCTGCTTGGCAATATCCTTTCGGGATCATTTTTATCAAGGTGTTTGGTGGCCAATACTTCTGGGGCAATAAACTCGGCCGTGCCAATTACTTCTGCAGGAAACAGTCCAGGGACTACTAATCCGTCTAAATCGATCATGCAGGCTGCTTTTTCCACAGGATCAATCAGTACGTTGTTGTACGAAAGATCAGAGTGGGCCAAGCCCATGGCATGCATTTTTTTAACGCCCCGTACCAAATTCACGCAAATTTGGAAATAGCTTAGCCAGTTGCCCAATTCGGCTTTGGCCACGCGTAAGGGAAATTGTTCGTTTCGGAACTTGGCGGCGGCAAACCACTTTCCGTTTTTTTCTTTCCCTTTAATAAGATCGCCCGTTTCATGCCCTTGTTTAAAGAAAAACTTTCCTTTGTAGGCGGGTACAATAATGCCTGTTAAACCCCTATGCTCAATCACATCACTAGGCCAGCGAAAAACTTCTTCCAAAAAGTAGTCTGCGGCTTCTTTGTTTTGTATTTGAGGGAGGTAATGGCTGGTAATTCTTTTTAAACGCTCTTTTTGGTTATCATCTAATGGATCCCTAAACAAAGCCACTACGTAGGATTTATCGGGACTAAAATACACGTCTTTTAGCCCGCCACGCATCGGTTCGCCATTGTCGGTAAACTGATAGGTTTTATCGGGGTTATTAACTGATTTTACGGTGACTACGTTCATAGGTGATTTTAAGCTAAAATGAGAAGTGTACGATCGTCATGGTTGCCTGGGCTCCAAAAGTTGGTCCAATGGGCAAGGTTTTTTGAGGTTTCCGCTTCGGATAGGGCATTAATCCCTTCTTCATTAGCACCTTTTAAGTCTTCCAGAAAGGCTTTCCATTTTTCGGGTTTGGCCAAATTGGCTTCTACTTCAAACTTTGGATCGTAAATGCCATCGGTCATTAAAAACACGTAAGGCAAACTAGGCGTGAATTCGAAATTGAAACGTTCCTCAAAATCGGCCTTTGCAAATATTTCGGGCATGGTGATAAATCTGGTGCCTCCACCATATTCGCCCACATCGAGCTTGTTCAATGGTTTTACCCATGCTAAAGCTTTATCTACCAATACTACAGGACAATCGCCCACGGCAAAACTTAAAAAAGCATAGCCAGTAGGAAATTGCTTGATGAGCACAAAAGCTAACGTGGCATGAAAATCATTCAGGCTAGCTTTGGCTGTACTGGCAAAGTTGGCAATGGTATCCTGTGCGTTTTTGGCTGCTGCCGATAAATAGGGGGCCGCAATGTCCAATAGTTTAGCTTTAACGGATGGGTCTGTGGCATATACGTTGATGGCTTCTTCCAATCCAGCAATATTTTGTGGGCTAAAGTGGGTTTCAAAGTATTGTACCACCGCTTGGCAAGCCAATAGGGAGCCTTTACGGGAATAGCTGGCAGAGCCTGCGCCATCAGAAATGGCCATTAGGCCCCAACCGTTGGCTAATTCGGCATAGGCGTAATCATCGTCTCTAAAACTGCCTTTGTTGGCATGGGAACGGCCTCTTTTTGAAACTGCTTTTAACGTATGTGTTAAAAAAGTAGTGGTTTCGGCTACTTCATCTGCTTTGGCATAAATATCATCGGCATTGCTGGGAATATTTTTCCAAAGTGATTTAGGGTCTGGATTAATGATGAGGTTAATTTTCTTTTCATTGGCCAAAGTATTTTCTTCTTCGTCTGCTAAATGATAGGCAAAAACAAGTTGAATGTCGCCATGGCTTTGCGGAATGCCGCTAATGGTTTTGGTAGCCATATCGTAAACCAGTCCCGAATTTTCGAAACCTTTAAGGGTATAGGCCGTAATGTCGTTTAAACCCAAAGCATTCAAATTAAACTCGGCATGATAGGGCTTGCCTACAATCCCATTGGGAAAGGCCATTGGCAAAGCGTCTATTTCTGCTCGTCGAGCTATTAATTTAAAGTCTTTTGTCATACGTTGTTGCAGTTGCCTAATTTCTTTTACGTGGTTAATGTTTGCTGCCTCATTGGCAAATGCTTGAAACAGGGGTTGGGTATGGCTGTTGATGGCAATGCCCTGCTTTTCAAAAAGTGCTTTTAAATACCGTTCGGTTTCGTTCATTATCCTTGCGCTCTGGTAATGTCGAAACCGCCGCCACCCACACCATATTTGCCTTTGGTACCACACCACGGGCAAGTGCTTTCCAGTTCATCGCCTATGCAATGTATTTTTTGGCAAACACAAACGGCCAGGCCGTAGGCGTTGCCACAGCAAGGACAACTAGGTGCGCCAATCAGCTCGTCGCTATGGATACGGTTTTCTACCTTCTCGTCTGCCAGTTCGTAGTAGGAATTATCCACGGGAAATGCCCCTGCCAAGCGGTAAGATTTGGTGTACAATTTCATGCCGCCAAAATCTCCTTCGTTAAGGTTTTTAGCGTATTTCATTAAATAGGGCCTATTGGTGTTTTGGCATTTTGCGGCCAACACCACAAAGTTATCGTCAACAAGAGGTTTCTTGTCCGTTTCCTTGGTGAGGTCAATCTTCGAAATGGTGTCGCCATCGGTTTTGGCCAATTCAAAGCCTGTAGCATTGTTCTCTACACTAATGCTGCTGGTTTTAATGGAATCGGAAACCCATCTGAAAAACTCCTTGTACGATTGTGGAGAGGTATTTTTAAACAAATGCACTTCATTGGTGAGCTGCCCCAGCAAAGCACTATCGGCCTCGTTACCAAAGGAAATGGCGACCATATTGGCCGATTTTTGCCAGTTCCTTTTCCACTCGCCAATGGCGGCCGAGGTATCATCGGTAGGTACGCCATCAGTAAACAAAAATACCAAAGGTTTCCAATCGCCTTTTTGCTCGTAAGTGGTTTTAACGATGTTGCTGCGCAGCTCGTACATTAAATGCCCCAAGCCTTTGCTTAAAGAGGTGCCGCTGCCAATAGGGAAACGTGGCGGATAAAAATTAACGATTTCTTGCAGGGGTACCAAGGTTTTGGGTTGTCCGGCAAAAACAATGATCGATACCCAAACGGTTTCTAAAGCGTAGGGGTCTGATTTTAATGCTTGGATAATGGTGGCCAGTCCTTCTTCAACCTGTTGAATAGGTTCGCCCACCATCGATTCTGAAATATCAATCAGAAAATAAATTGGAAGCCTTCTCATGGGTTTAGGATTTAAATGACTACGGTAATTTCGCTAGGAGGGGGAGGGAGCTTTGAGGCTTCTCCGGTACCTTGGCTTTTATTGCCTTGCTCTATGGTTTCGCTTACCCACTTAAAAAATGTTTTAAGGGTTTGGCTATCTGCCGAATCAAGGTGTACCACGTTATCGGTAAGCTGCTTGAGCATGGCATCATTGGCCAAGTGCCCTGCGGCACAACCTACTACAGCACCAAAATCAAAGGCACGTACTTCGGCTGTTTTTTCGTGGTACAGTTGGATATCGCTAGGCTTACCATCCGTAAAAAGAAACAGCAAAGGTTTCCAATCGCCTTTTTGGGTGTCCGAACCTTTAATCACATCTTGTTTTACCTTATCCATTACAAAGCTTAAAGCCGCACCGGTATTGGTAGGGCCACTTTGCGGACAAATGATTTGGGGCAAACGGAATTGAACCAGCTCGGTAAGCGGTACCAGTTCCTTTACTTCCCTGTCAAAAGTGATGATACTGATCCATAGGGAATCTAAAGCCTGCGCATCGCTACGCAGGGTATTGATCATTCCGCTCAATGCATTGTTTAATGCTTGTATGGGTTCGCCATACATAGAGCCAGAAGTGTCGAGCAGAAAATACACAGGTAATCTTCTCATAGCTTATTCTACTTTGGAATGTTGTACGTAGGAGGTTCATCTTCTCTTTGTGCCGCATTGGACGAAACAACGCCGCCTACATTGTAAGTAGTGGTGTTGGCATCGGGATCATACTGCATCAAATGGCCCATTACGGCTTCGGTCACATCGTTACCACCCTGTATTTGCTGGTACATGGATTGGATGGTATACACTGGCCCCCAAGGAAAGCCCCACCAACCCACTATGGCATTGGTAAGTACATGTGGGTACGAATATTTAATGGACGTTTCGTAAGGTTTGATCAAGTAAATAGATGAGGCTCTTTTGAAGGTCATCAAAACAACGGAGATGGTGAAAGGAAAATAAACAAACCTGCCTCCGTCGTTTACAATGGCTTGTATCTCTGATACACTTAAGCCATCGATGTTCTTGATTTTCATGGCTTACAAGTAAGACCTTACGATACGGTGAATGGTTTGGCCCAAAAAGGTGTCTTCTGTTGGATCACCAATGGCGCTAAATTTCCATTCGTTATTTCTTTTGTACAGTTTACCCATAATGATGGATTGCTTGCCTATGTATTGGCCTTCGGCAGATACGTTATAAGAAGCAAACTCTGATTTAACATGGGTAGGGGTACCTTCGTACATCCTGATTTTTGAATAAGGGATTTGTGAGAAATCTTCCTTGCCAGCGTTGTTTAAGAAAAAGAAGATTTGTGCTACGTTAGGGGCAATTCTGCTCAAGTCTACCGTGATGATTTCGTTGTCCAAACCGTCATCGCCGCCTGAGTCTCCTTGTAAATCATCGCCGGTGTGTCTCATTGAGCCATCCACGGTAACTAGTTTTCCCTTTGGCAATCCAAATTGTTGCAACACATCTACACGGTATAAAGGTGAGTATAAATGATCACAAATGGTATTGTTCTCATCAATGAGGATACAGCTCAAATCAAGATCGATGTTCTGTACCTTTTTGCTCAGGCCCAAGAAACCTTTGGTTTCAATAGCACCCCAGTTTACACCTACGCAAAAGTTAGTTAAGCTTTCGCCCGTAGTTTTTCGAAGGTCAATTTTCTGACCTTTTGATAAATTAATTGCCATAGCGTTTATTTTGGTTTTTAAATCAGTTAGCTGTATTTGTTAATGAAATCTTGTAAGCCGCCTTTAAGGCCCGAGCCTACCGCTTCAAATTTCCATTCGTTATTTCTTTTGTACAATCGGCCAAACTCTACGGCAGTTTCAATAGAAAAGTCTTCATCTAATTCGTATTTCACCAGTTCGGTGTTGTTTGAACCATCCACAATACGGATGAAAGAGTTTCTTACCTGACCAAAATTTTGTCTTCTGGTATCGGCCTGATGGATGGTTACCACAAAGCAAATTTCGTTTACCGTAGCAGAAATTTTAGAGAGATCAACCACTACTTGTTCATCATCACCATCGCCAAGCCCAGTAAGGTTATCGCCTAAATGGCTTACCGCCTGATCAGGAGAGGTTAAGTTGTTGTAAAATACCAAGTGGCTATCGCTAATGAGCTTGCCATTGGCACCTAATATAAAAACCGATGCATCTAAATCGAATGCTTCGCCAGTATTGCTGGAATTGCTGTCCCAACCTAAACCTACAGTAAATTTGGGAGCGTTGATATTTTGTCTTTGTCCTTTTTCTAAGTTAATTGCCATACTATTTTGTATTAATATTGATGTTCAACATGGCCCGTAAAATATTGGTCTGCTCGTCTACATTTTGTAGCTCTTCCAAAAAATCTACGTCCGATATCTTTGTCAAATAGCCCTCTAAAACTTCTTCTACATTTTGCTGTAGCGAAGTTTTAACGGTGGTTAGTTTTTCTTTGAGCAAATCGTTTTTGCTCTTCAAATCCAATATAATAGCCGCTTTATCTGATAGGTTTTTAGAGAGGTCCAGTTGGTTGGCCATCTCTTTGTCGAGCAGGTAAAAGGTTTTAATGCTATTGATAAATATAAACTGCTCATTGGAGTCTACATAATCAAAAACCTCTACGTACTCGTTTTCAAAACGCAAACCACAGGTAAACTTAATCCTAAAGTTAAACTTGTTCAGTTTGCCAATCAGTCTTTTCTCTACTACGGCGTGCTCCACCTGATAGGTCTTTTTACCTTCGCAATCAGTAAGCTGTAAAAAGATTTCACCATTGTCCAGTTCTCTAAAAAACTCCTTGCCATTACGGGCCGAAAAGAGCATCACATCGCCCCAGCCAAATGTTGGGGATGCATGGTCAGCTACCAGCATGGCGTAAATTTCCTTGAGCTTGTTGGCCATATCGGCAGCATGTTTTTTTGCCGCCAATTGAAAGTTACTGCCTTCGGTTTCCTTTTCCAGTTTTTTAATGAGATCATCGTTAATGTAAATCTCATCGGTAATGAGCAGGTATTGTTGCTCTTTCGCCTTTTTTATTTTTTGAAAGAGCTCAATTAAGCTGCTGGTATATTGCACATGGAAGAGTTCGAGCTTGTTAATGTCCAGATTTTTGTTGGACTCGAACAGGTTGTGTATGACCTTGGTTCGAATGTACACTGCAAAAAGATCTTTGTGGTTAAAAAAGTTAGATAACATTTTAACTACCCGCAGCTTTTTGGCACTGTCTTTTATAATCTGATCATATATTTCTTCCAACCCTTCCGTCATTGCGCTTTATAAATTCAGTCTCTTAGCTTACCACTCCCTTTTTCAATTCGGCTTCTAAATTTTGCAAGCCTGCATCAAGCGCTCTTCTGGTTTGTGCGCCTTGTTCGTGAATTTGTTTTACTTCGTTAAGGGTGTCTATCAATGATTTGGTAGTCATTTGAAGTGTTTCCAATGATACCACCGTGTTTTCATTTTCTTTGGCTACCTCAATACTGTTTTGTTGCAACATTTCGGCGTTTTTACGCAAAATGGTATTGGTAGTTTCTGATACTTTACGCTGAACCTCAATGTTTTGTTTCTGTCTTTGTAGGGCAACAGCCAAAGTCAATTGGTTTTTCCAAACAGGCATGGTGGTGGTTAAAATACTTTGTGCTTTTTCGGCAATAGAAGTATTGTTGTTTTGTACCACTCTAATTTGTGCCAACGATTGTAGCAAGATGAAACGCACCACTTTCATATCGGCCAGTCTTTTATCTAACCTGTTAATGAAAGTTCTTTTGTCGGAAATTTCATAGTCCTGATAGTTGGCTGGGTTGCCTTCCATTACGGCCAGTTCTTCGTTAAGTTCTTTGTATTTTAACTGTCCCGCTACAATGTAGTTTTCCAATTCTTTGATCAGGCCAACGTTACCGTCAAACATGGTTTGCAGGGAAGTGTTGTCTTTCACTGAATTGATCATTCCCGCTTTTACTTTGTTGCTGATCTTGTCAACATTGGCGGTAATCTTATCATACTTTTGGAACAGTTTCTTTACATCAATCACAAACTTTTTCAAGAATGGGATATTGGAGATGAACCTTTGGAAACCGTTTTGGTTCAGCTCGTTTACATCAATGTAATTCAGCTCGGCCAATAATTCGTTAATTAAACCACCAATATCGCCCGCTTGTTGTGCCCTAACGTTAGTTAAAAAAGTATCACTTTGGCGAGAGATGGAGTTTTGTATTTCGGCCCCAAAGTTTAGGATAGAGTTGGCATCTTTTTCGGTAAGCTGATTAGAGATGTTTTTATAGGTGGCCAAATCAGCCTCTTTAATGTTCTCTAAAGTTACGTTTCCTTCTTTATCAATTGGGGGTGCAGTAATTGCAAGTTCGTTATTTTCCATGTTACAGGTGGTTTTGTTGAATTGTGACTACGGTTTGTTCTAGTTTCCTGTCGTTAGTTGGCAAACCAATGGCGTTAAATTTCCACTCGCCGTTTCTTTTGTAGAATACACCCAAAACCATGGATACATTACCTGCAAAGGCAGTATCATTAGCAATATCGTATTTTGCAAATACCTCGTTAACGCGTGTTGGGGTACCTTCGTAAATTCTGATTGATGCAAAAGGGATGTCCTTAAAATCTTGCCCTCTGAAGCTATTGATGAAAAAGCCTACATAGTTGGCTGCTGGGTTTAACCTGCTGAAATCAAGGGTGATCACTTCGTTATCTAAACCATCATCGCCGTTAATATCTCCCGTAAGGTCGTCGCCACTGTGTCTAATAGCACCGTCTCTAGAGGTTAATTGTCTGAAACTTACGGTATCGATGTTGTTTTTGTTTGCGTCGTAAACGGCACAGCTGGCATCTAAATCTACAGGTTCTTTGCTTGATCCAAAGAAACCTTTTTTAACAATGGCTCCCCAGTTAACGCCTACGCAAATGCTTTGTAGTTTGGTACCGTTGCTTTTCTCGAGGTTAATGCGCTGGCCTTTTTCTAAATTAATTGCCATGTTTTAGTTGTATTTAGTTAGATATTCTTCCAATCCACCGCGTTGACCAGCACCTACTGCTTCAAACTTCCACTCGTTATTCCTTTTGTAAATTCGGCCAAACTCTACCGCTGTTTCAATAGAGAAATCTTCCTCCAATTCATATTTTACCAATTCGTTACCTGTAGCAGAATCTACAATACGAACAAATGAGTTTCTTACCTGTCCGAAGTTTTGTTTTCTGGCTACGGCATCGTGTATGGTTACTACAATGCAAATTTCGGTTGCTCTTGGATCTATTTTAGATAAATCAACGTTGATAGATTCATCATCGCCTTCGCCCTCTCCAGTAAGGTTGTCTCCAGTATGTTCCACTGCTTCATCTGGCGATTTAAGGTTGTTGTAAAATACAAAAAACTCATCAGCAAGAATTTTCTTGTTTTCGCCTAAAATAAATACTGATGCATCAAGGTCAAATGCAGCCCCAGTAGAGGTAGAGTTAGTGTCCCATCCTAAACCTATCGTGAATTTTGGTGCGTTAAGGGTCTCACGTTGACCTTTCTGTAAGTTGATAGCCATAATTATGCGTTATTTTATTTTTTATACTTTGGTTAATATAAGATAGATTTTCTTGGTAATCGGCTATGGTGTGGTAATTGTTGCTAACGGCCAAGTGAAACAACTGCTCAAATAGCGGCGCTTCTACTTTTTCCATTAACGAGATCAATTCACTCCTTTCTAGCTTTAAAATGTACTTAACGGTTCGCGTATTAAACACGAAAGAATCAGCATTGATGATCTTGCTTAAACTTTCCACGTCTTTTACATAAAAGTAATTGTAGTAATTTTCAATATTAGGGTGTATATCCTTATTAAGCAGCTCGGCAAAATACATAAATACAAAATTCCCTTCTACGTTGTATTGGGCTAATATCTTTTTTACAATGTGCTCGTGGCTTCCTGTAATTTTAATATCGTCCATGAACAGGCATAGCTTGCCGTTAATGAAATTCCTATCAATATAATAGGTGTCATTGGCAATGAGCCTTACCCGCTCATTGTAGTCTAGGTTGCCGTAATCAGTCGTATAGGTTTGGTTGCGATAGATCTTCGATTCGACCAAGGCCTTTTTGTGGTGCTCATATAAAAAAGCATTCATTCTGGTTTTAAAATGAAAACTAAGATAGTTGGAAGCCGTTGGAATAGAATGGTAGGGGCTAGGCAAAATAACCACCTCATTGTGCGCAAGGATCAGTTCTTTGTGCTCACTGATAAAGCCTTCGAACAGTTCATCTGCAAATTTCTTTGCCAAGGCACTATCTCCAAATTTAAACTTGCTGTATTCGCTCTCTGAAAAGGGACAATTATGTTGATCGGTGATCTTATATAGGCTGTAATTTAGATTCATAGGTTGTTTCGTGTGTAATCAAATAGGCGTTAAATCCGTAGGCTAGTGCTCCGTCGTAGTCAGATACTTTATTGTCGCCAACGTGAAGTACTTCGTGTTTTTCAATATTTCCTAATTGCTGGATATGTTGGTAGGCAAGGCTGTAAATCTGTGTGCCAGGTTTAGAGTGACCTATCTCATCAGAATAGATCTGAAATGCAAAATAACCATCCAGCTGATAATGTTCAATGATTTTTCGTAACGACCGGCCTTTGATAAAAGCGGTGTTACTTAGTATGTTTAGGGTTTTGCCGTTGTCGTGTAGCTGTTTTAAAAAATTGGGCAGACTATCTTGAAGCAGCAATGGTTTGTGTTCCATGAGCAGCTGTTCGGTCTGCAAGTAAAATTCGGCTAATTGTTGGCGGTTGTAGCTGTTCACATCTACGCCTAAATGATCAAGAATGAGACAGTAAATTTCGTAAGTATCGAAATTACGGGTCACTTTTTCGTTGATGCTGTTGGTGAGGATGTCGAATTTTCTGATGGATGCTGCTACGGTTTCTATAGGTTGGTCAATAGCAAAGAAGTCCCTGAAAAGCTGATTTCTACGGACCTTATAGGCTGGGTCTGATTTGATTAGCGTAAGCCATAAATCAAACGAAATATGCTTGTTTTTGTCTACTGCTTCTAGCAACTGCATCTTAATAATTCCTTCTACAAATAACCGTAAATATAAAATTTAATAGCTGTGCTACCAAGTTAATTAGTTTAAGTTTTTATAAATTTTTAAACTTAAAAGCCTTAATTAAACTTAAAAAGTATAGATATCGTTCTTGTTAAGGATTATAAATTCTTTAAAAAATCTTCTTCAGATAAAATCTCAAGCACTGAGCCTTTCTTTATTAACTGTATTGCTTTTTCCTGTTTGTTGCTCATTCCATCTTCTCCAACCACTCTATAATCTTGTTGGCCAACCACTAAAAAATCTGTATCTAGCGTAACACCATTGCCAACAATACCGCCAATATCAGCAATAACTTGTTGGGCTTCTGTCCTTATCATTGAAAATAATGTTCCAGTAAATACCACTGTTCTTCCATAAAAAATACTGTGCGGATTATGTTTTTCCGAATCACCAGTAATTTGCGTTAGCTCTTTGGTTTTGTAGTTCCTTTTTGCTTCTGACGGTTGATAACCGTTGCTATAAAGTTCACCAATTGTTACCTTCAATTTTTCTGAAAAGTCCACTAGCGATGAAATACCCGCGACCTCAAAAGCCTTTAAAGCCAATTGAGCGGTAGCTTTACTATCTGAGCCTGCCCTGTGATGTTTGAAATCAATGTTGTTAATTTTGCAAAGTGTTTTGAGGTCATATGCCGGAAGTCCTTCCCATACTTTTTTAGAAAAAATGTAACTGCATGTATAACTAAGCGTAGGGGAGGGAAGCTGATAAGATTCTAATGTTTTGCGTAAAACACTTAAGTCAAAACTGGCATTGTGCGCAATTAAAAATTTGTTTTCTAGAAGTGGCTTTATTTCTTTCCAAAGCTCGTTAAACTCTGGTTTGCCCTCCACATCTTTAGCTGTGATGCCGTGTACCAAAACATTGAAATGATCAAAATCTTGATACTTCGGTTTAATTAACCAAGATTTGGTTTCAACAATTTTACCTCCTTCAACAAAAGTTAAACCAATTTCGCAAGCGCTATCTCGTTTTGATGTTGCAGTTTCAAAATCAATGGCAACGAAATCCATTCCAGTAGCGGCTTCTAATCCTGTAGCCCCTTCGTCCTTATCTAAATTCGATTTAGGTTGGTATTCCGAATTGGTAACCAGCTCCATGGGTTTGATAAAAGACATGGTAGCTGCTAAATCATAGTGCTTTTGCAGGACTAGTTTAACTTGATATTCGGTAGGTAAAAACACGCCCCATTTAGATACGGGCAAAGCATTCTCTAAAATGAGTTTAGACAAATAGGCCTCTATTTTTTCGGTGGAGATAAAGCCATTGGCTATTTGTAAAAGGCATTGCTGAAATTCTGTTAAGGTTAAATTGGTTTCAAAGCTAGTATGCTCCATGGCATCTGCTTTAATTCCAGCTATTTTGAATAAAAGACCCAGCGTTTCAAAAATTTTAGTGCCCGCAAAAGTGTAGTACCGCAAGTACTTATCTGAAACCAGAATAGGCCTTTGATTTTGAAAATTATCGATATTGAAAGTTGAGAAATACTTTCTCATGTCGGCTAATTGATCTTTAGAGGGCTGGTCTAAAAATTCGTACTCCTTTTGATCGTACAGTATTTCTAGCATTTTTTCCAGAATCTTATGATCTATAGCGCCACTGCCTCCAAAAAATTTAGGAGGCTTACCATCTTTAGCCGCAATAACCTCTATTTTTTTTGATTTTAGGTCAATATAGGAGATTTTCCAAATCCTGGCTGCCAGTAAAATGTTTTCATCTTCTCTAAGCTGTTGCGAATAAGGTATTTCTCCAATGGTATTTCCTGTATTGATGACTTTAAAGTTCTCTTCTGTTTCAAAGGAGCTATAAAAATCTCGACTATTCACAATTTTTTCGCCCTCTACACCAATAATTACCTCATTCTGCAATTTCTCTAGCATATCTGTAGCAATAAGATGATCTATAATCTCTCTTATTTCTTGAGCAGGTATTTCTTTAAAAGTAACGTTTGCGGTCAATTTGGACATCAAAGTTGGAATTTGAATGCCCGAATGACCTTTTACGATAGAAAGGGCTTGGTGGAGCAATAAATCATAAGGTTGGTTACATATTGATGGTGGTTCTATATATTCCTCTTTGTAAAGTAACCAGCAAGCTATGGATTGCAATAAACTCCATTGCTCGGTTGCATAAAGGAATAGGTTACTGGTGCCTCCAACTCTGCGCCCGCTTCTTCCAACCCTTTGAATTAGGGAAGCAATGCTTTGGGTAGCATCAATTTGCACCACTTCATCTACGTTTCCAATATCAATGCCCAGCTCTAACGTAGATGTACAGGCAATGCAGAAATTCTCATACTTATTGTTTTTGGCAAAGTACTCCACATATTCCCTCACTTCCTTATGCACCGACGAGTGATGGGAGAAATAGTGAGGGTGTCCGTTTACCCTTTCCGAAATTTTCTTAAGCTTTACGGCCACTTCTTCGGCACGGCCTCTACTATTTGGAAATATAAGCGCCTTGCTATGGCTTGTAGATAGGTACAGATCTTTCAATAAATCCAGTGGCAATTCAGCACCTGTTCCTTCAAAGTATTTGAATACCGCATTGATGTCTTTCTTGGTCCTGTCCAATAGTACGGTGGTATTCAATTCGTCGCCAGTAAATTTCTTGGCCTCCTGATAGTCGCCAATAGTTGCCGACAAGCCTACCACTCTGAAATTAGCCACATTTATTTCCTGAAGCCTAGATAGAAGAGATTTAAGCTGTATACCTCTATCGGTTCCAATAAATGAATGGATTTCATCGATCACTACAAACTTCAGGTTAGCAAACAGATGTTTGACATCGTAAGGCCTGTTAACGAACATCGCTTCTATCGATTCAGGCGTAATCAATACCACACCTGAAGGATCTTTGATCAACTTTTCTTTTAAACTGCGATTTGCCTCGCCATGCCATCTGGTTACTAAAACGTCTAGGTTTTTGCAAAGTTCTTCTACACGAAAAAACTGATCGTTTATTAGGGCTATAAGGGGCGATATATATAGCACCTGTACACCGCTGTCATAAAAATTACACTTAGAGAGTATGGGCAAAAACGCAGCTTCTGTTTTACCAGAAGCAGTTCTTGAAGCCAAAATATAGTGCTGTTCCGTAGTTAATATTTTAGAGATGGCCGCGTTTTGTATTGGGCGTAGTTCTTCCCATCCCTTATCTCTTATGTATCTACGAATTGGTTCTGAAAGTAGTTCAAACGACATTAAAGTTCTTCTATGCTATCCACTAGGTTTTTGTCTGGTCTCTCATCTGCAATCTCTATTTCGCCAAACAATTTATGCTTGTCTAGATTAGGGTTTTGTCTGAGGATATTTAAGATGTTCAGGAAATCACGAATAACCTCTCTGGGCGTAAGAAATTCTGTAGCGCCTGGTTTATTAAACATTTCTTCCATGAAGGTATGGATATCATCATCTGAAATGTTAGCGTTAACCTTGTAATTAAAATCAAAAATTGCTTTTAATTTTTTCAATAGCACAAAAATCTCATTATGATCCAAGGGGTAAAGCCTGATTACTGGCTGCATAAAATCCCTAATTTCAGCAGTTTCAAATTTATTGGTCTGAAGGCGTGATTTTAAGGCATGGTAACTGAACAAGCCTCGTCTTTCATTTTCCAGTACCTCTTTAGTCCCTGCAAAATTTATAAACAGGTTGCTTACCTTTCCCTGAAAACAATCGTTGTAAATGGAGAGTATCTTTTCGTAATTTTTTTCTCTCATTACGGAGGTAGAAATCTTGTACAGATTGATTACTTCGTCGAGATTGATAATGAAGCCACTGTAACCCATGCTTACAAATAACTTGCAGAAATTTTTGAGCATGTCATAATAATTAAGGTCATTGATGATTTCTCGAACACCCAGATCTTGCTTGGCATCTGTTTTTGTACGGTATTCTCCTTTTAACCATTTTAAAGCATTTCTTCTCAACTGCTCATCATCTTTGATAAAGCCTTCGTAATATTTCATTACCACGGTTCCAAAATCAAATCCACCAACGTCTGTTATTTCGTTAATGGTTTTCATGATGCTATTTTGAACCAGGTTTAAATATTGCTCTTCCCTAATATTTGAAAGTGGAATGTTATTGTCCTGAGCAGTTTTTACAATCATTTGCTCTATCCATTTCTCCATGAGCGTTGGTAATGCTCCTCCTTCTGGTTTAGTTTGTATTGCTACATTGTCCATAATTGCAGCATACAAGGCCACACCTTTTCCGTCATTAGAGTAAAGTCTGTTATCAGGAGTGAAATCGGCATTGGCCACAACAAATTTTTGTTTTAAGGCCACCGTGTTCAATAAATGAAGCATAAATGATTTTCCTGAACCGAAATCTCCGATCCAGAATTTAACCAAACTATGTCCGTTTTTCACATCGTCTAGTGCTGCCACTACCGCATTTATTTCATCTGAGCGCCCAACGGTGATATGTTGCACACCTATTTTTGGAACTACGCCACCTATTAAGGAGTTTACGATTGCTGTTGCCTCTTTAGGCTTAATATTGTCTATCATTTTGCTAGTATTGTTTGATAATAGTTTTCATTTATGGTATAATATTCGTCTTCTTCTTCAATTAAGACATCATCTAAAGTGTCATAGCAAGCTTCATTTAAGCTATCTATAAGTTGGTTCTTAAATACTCCTTTTGATTTTGCAAAAGCGTCTACTTCTTCCTGATGGATAGAGAAATTTGCTTTGACCAAAAGTTCCAGTAATTCACATTGTATTTCTGTTAAGCTTATCTCTGGGTTAAAAGCCGAAATTTTCTCGGCATTAGATTTTGAGGTGATTTCCAATACGACCTCTTGTTCGCTTATTTCTTCAATTTTAAAAGCGTTTATATCATCCTCATATTCATCTTTCAAATATTCGTTAAGCAATTCTACCGTGCCAGAGTGCTTTTCGTGTGCTTGTTGAATGGCATCCCTGTCCAGCTGTATCTTTTTCCGTTTTACGGCGTAAACTTTAGGTACTGCATTTAAGGCTTTATCTAACTCCTTATCCTTAATCATTTCACTTACAATGATCTGGAAATCATGTAGCTGCTCATTGTTGGTGAAAAGACTTTTTTGTACAGTTTTAGTTAAGGGCTTATTATCAAATTTTATAGACTTAAGATCATAGTGTAGGTAATAAACATATAGTTTTAAGGAAGAAACCTTGTCGTGCAGCGCAATAAATTTGGCAGCTTCAAAGAAGATATTTGAAACACTTGGGTTTCTTTTATTGTAATTGCCCAATATCACAATGTCGCTTACAAATTGCTTTGCATCACCATTGTAGGTGTTTACAAGTGCTTCATATTTTATTTTCCACCTGCTCGGATTTTGAGCATTAAGGTCTAACTCCACATCTCTTCCAGGTGCAGCAAGGGTAGGGGAATAAATGGCTAATATCTTTTGTAAACGGGTGAGGAGTTCCTTGAAATGATGAAGATTTAATTCAGTGAAAACATAAGCTAAATCTACATTCAGTTTTCTTTTATGGCCAAATTGTTCGCGAACGGTATTTTCGCAATGTTTTAAAATGTTCGAATGAAGTTCGTTTACAATGGTTTCTAGGTAATAGGTATAATTATTACTTCCTTTCCGATAGTTAAAGTTCTTAGAAACTAAGTCATCTGCAATCTTATTCAGTTCAATATCCAAGGAGCTAGCGTCTTTTTTATACTTTTCGTCAAGTCGTTTTACGGTGACGAGGAATAACTTGATGATTTCCAGTCCGCAGAATTCAATATTAAAGAAGTTGTTATCAGGTGTATAAAGCTTGTTAAGTAAAGCGGTGTCGTCATTGTTGAGATTGAGTTTTGTTCTGTATAGGTTCCCAAGTTTCCAATAATCACCTTCATATACATAGTAGTTTTCCTCTTTTCTTATTCTTTCTATTTCGTCAAACTTCTCTTCTGCATCTAGTTTTTTAATGAGTAAAGAGACGCAGTAGGTTTTAGTTTTAGGATAGTTTGCTCCCAATTCCTTGAACTGTTTCTCTAATCGAGTAAGGTCTTTATGATTTTCGTATTCATTTAGAAGATCAAAAAGTAAAATGAATGCATAGTTGGTATTGCCATCAATATCCATATAGGTTTCGCTCAGGAAATTTGCTTTAAAAGTTTTATAAAACCTGCGCTGTTCTTTACTCGCTGTTTCGAGTTCAGAAAAAGAATAAACATATTGATGACGCCAGTAGGGAACGCCATTGGAAGTTCGATTGTTTGATATAGACAATGACTGGCCAGTGATATCTATAATTGAGTTATCCATAGATTTAAGTTTTCAATCCCCGCTGCTATCTAGGATCCAAAGTAATCTGGAGTTTTGTCGACAATCAAAAGCGACTGTTTTTGGGATAAAACCCCTGTAGGATACTTGAAGCACGTTAATTGATGCAATATAATATTACATTTGATCAAATAAAATTATTAGGCTTCAAATCTGGATGCTTCGGTAGCAACTCGTCTTTTTTTGTTAGATGTTCCATCATCTTTTTTGATTTTAATTACTTCAACTTTTTCTACCATCATCATGTTAAATGTGAACGGCATAAATGTAGATGGAAATGAATTAGAAGCTTTACGGGAAACCTTTTTCAATTATTATAATTTGATATCGTGTTAAGTTGTGATATTTGCCAATAACAAATGATGAACATAAGATTAATTACCGCAGGAGATAACGTGGCCATGGCCAAAATTCTTAGAGAAAGTTTAGAAGAGTTTGGCTTAAACATACCAGGCACTGCCTATTTTGACGAAAGTACCGACCGTTTGTTTGAAAGTTTTCAACAAGAAAGAACCGCTTATTTCATTGCAGAAGAAGATGGAAAGGTTTTGGGAGGTGCAGGTATTTATCCCACAGATGGTTTGGACAGCGATACCGTAGAATTGGTAAAAATGTACGTGGCTGCCGAAAGCCGAGGGAAGGGTGTAGGCAAGCAACTGATGTTAAAATGTATAGCGTTTGCCCAATCAATAGGCTACCAAAAAATATATCTAGAAACCATGCCCGAGCTAAGTTCGGCAGTAGCAGCATACGAGAAATTGGGCTTTAAATCATTGCCAGCACCGTTAGGCAATACTGGCCATTATTCTTGCACCATTTGGATGTTGCGTGAGTTGGTATAAGCAAGGCTGATTTCTTTCGTCATATGCCGCTAATTTTTTAATGCTACTCCAAAAAGATTTGTGTGTTTTAAATTTATTATCGTAATATTGCGATGTAATTATTCGAAACATGGGACTTACTAAGACAGAAATATTCACCGACGAGCAAAATCAATTGGCTTCTTTATTTAAAGTTTTAGGACATCCTGCTCGTATTGCCATTCTGCAGCACATCATTAACCAAAAAGCCTGTATCTGCAATGATCTGGTAGAAGAGTTGGGATTGGCACAAGCCACCATTTCACAACACCTAAAGGAATTGAAAAGCATTGGCATTATTCAAGGTTCCATAGAGGGCAAATCGGTGTGCTACTGCATTGAAGAAAAAGTTTGGAAACAGGTACAAGCCCAATTCAATATGCTTTTCAATCAGGACGTGAGTGTAAAGGAATGCTGTTAAAGGCATTTTTTTTGAATTTCATTATCGTAATATTGCAATATAACATTAATGTAAAATACCTTTAAAATTAAAATCACCATGACACTATCACAAATCAAAACCATTCTGCCAACTTTAAACAATGTAGAATTTCAATTAGAAAGCGGCGCTTTTGTGCCTGAGCATTTCCATGTAACGGAAGTAGGGCAAATCACTAAAAACTTTATCGACTGTGGGGGAGTGGTACGCCATGAAAAAGCGGTTAATTTCCAGTTATGGGATGCCGACGATTACGAACATCGTCTAAAGCCTGGTAAATTATTGCATATCATTCAACTCTCAGAAGAAAAGCTGGGCATGGAAGATGCTGAAATAGAAGTAGAGTACCAAGGAGAAACCATTGGCAAATACGACTTGGCTTTTAACGGTAAAACCTTTGTATTGAAGAACAAAGCCACTACTTGCCTTGCTCAGGATGCTTGTGGAATCCCATCAAAAGCACCAATCAATAACCAGTCGGCTTGTGGTAGCCCAAATACAGGATGTTGCTAAAAGATATATGATGTATCAAAACTTATTAAATACCATTCAGCAATTGGAGCAATCCATAAATGCTGAGCGTAAAGCTGTTTTGCAACCATTGATAGCTGATGTCCAGCTTAAAGTGAGCCAAGGAAAGCAAATCCATATCAATTTCATTTGCACGCACAACTCTCGGAGGAGCCATTTGGCACAAATATGGGCACAGGTAGCCGCTGTATACTTTGAGGTACCTAAGGTATATTGTTATTCTGGAGGAACGGAAGAAACGGCATTATTTCCCATGGCAGCAGAAACGTTAGCCGAACAAGGCTTTAAGATCTTTAAAATTGCTGCGCTTGGTAACCCCGTATATGCCATAAAGTATAGCGATAATGCTTTGCCGATCATAGGTTTTTCCAAAAGCTACGATCATCCGTTTAACCCGTCTAGCAATTTTGTGGCGGTATTAACCTGTTCGCAGGCAGATGGTGGCTGTCCTTTTATCGCTGGTGCTGATTTGCGTGTACCCATCACTTACGAAGATCCAAAAATTTCAGATGGAACTCCTCAGAAAGCGCAGGTATATAGGCAAAGAAGTTTGGAAATAGCCACAGAAATGTTTTATGTTTTTTCGCAAATCAAGAAGAAGAAGAATGCAGGTTAGACTTAAATTCCTTGATCGTTACCTTACCCTCTGGATATTTGCGGCAATGGCATTAGGTGTAAGTTTAGGCTATTGCTTTCCAGGTATCGCCAAGGTTACCAACACGCTGTCGGTGGGAACCACAAATATTCCTTTAGCGATGGGACTCATATTAATGATGTATCCACCATTGGCAAAAGTAGATTATTCGCTTTTGCCGATGGCTTTACGGGATCAAAAGGTGATCAGCATCTCTTTACTGCTAAATTGGGTCATTGGACCCGTATTGATGTTCGTTCTAGCTGTTCTCTTTTTAAAAGATGAACCCGACTATATGGCTGGTTTAATTCTCATTGGATTGGCAAGGTGTATTGCCATGGTGATGGTTTGGAACGATTTGGCAAAGGGGAATAGAGAATATGCGGCATTGTTGGTTGCCTTAAATAGTATTTTTCAGGTGTTTACCTACAGTTTTTTGGTTTGGCTGTTCATTAACGTTTTGCCAAGCAAATTTGGGCTGGCCAATTTTAACGTGGAAATATCTTTTAGGAACGTTACAGAAAGCGTGTTGATTTATTTGGGCGTTCCATTTTTAGCAGGCTTTTTAAGTCGATACCTTTTGGTTAAATCTAAAGGTGCTGAATGGTACAACAGAAAATTTGTACCTGCGATATCACCTTTAACATTGTATGCATTGTTATTTACGATTGTACTAATGTTCAGTTTAAAAGGCAACCAAATATTAGCATTACCAATGGACGTAGTAAAAGTAGCTACACCATTGGTATTGTACTTTGTCCTCATGTTCTTTGTAAGTTTCTTTGTCAATAAATCGCTAAAAGTGCCTTATGATAAAAATGCGGCCATTTCATTTACTGCCACTGGAAATAATTTCGAATTGGCCATTGCGGTTGCTATTGCTGTATTTGGTATTCATTCGCCACAAGCATTTGTAGGCGTAATAGGCCCCTTGGTAGAAGTACCAGTGCTCATATTGTTGGTGAACATTAGCCAATGGCTAAAGCAAAAGTACTATCAGTAGAATAAGTAATTATATAAGATGTTTTAAATAATAAAGTCAACTATATAGTTTTCTTTATTTTGATATATTTGTAATCAAACAACCTTTAACATGAGCTCAGATTTTATCAAAGACCTTGGCTATAAAGCACTCGACAGCCGCTTTAAGCGCATTAGCGACCGCATCGCCCACGATGTAAGGAAACTTTACAAAGAACTTCATATCGACATAGAACCTAATTGGTATCTCGTATTCATGTTATTGCAACAGAAAGGGGAGATCTCGATGGTAACCATTGCCGATTCTTTAGGATACGCCCATCCATCGGTAGTGGCCTTAGTAAAAAAAATGGCCGAAAAAGATTACTTGCTGATCAAAAAGGATCAGGTAGATAAACGGAAGCAGATGATTTCCCTTTCGCCAAAAGCTGTAGAGATGCTCCCGCAATTGGAACAAATTTGGCACAGCTGCGAAAGTGCCATTTTGGAAGTGTTGTCGGCGGACTTGGCCATTCTTCAATACCTAGACGGTATAGATGCCGCTTTAAAAACCACTTCTTTCTACCAACGATTTAAACAAGCATACTTAAACTCAACCCAATCATGAGAGCACTTTTATTAACCTTTATACTTCTTTGTAACCTAGCTACTTTTGGCGTAGAAACTAAAGTAATGATCAGAGCCAAAGCTAAAGACGCCAAATTTATTGGTAGTTCATTGGGAGGTGCTTATGTGATCGTTAGAAATAAAGCTAACCAACAAATTTTAGCCGAAGGCAAAACTACCGGAAGTACAGGAAATACCGATTTGATCATGAAAAGCCCTAAAACCCGTACCACCACTATTGCTGATGAAAAGACTGCTGGTTTTATGGCCAAAATAGATATTGAAGAGCCCACCTTTGTGAGCGTAGAAGTGGTTTCGCCCTACAATTTAAAACAGGCACAAGCTACCGTAACTACAGAGCTATGGCTCATTCCCGGAAAGCATATTTTGGGAGACGGCATTGTGTTGGAAATACCAGGCTTTATTATTGATATTTTGAAACCACGTACCCACCAATATATTTCGTTGAAAGAAATTAAAGACAAACCTTTTCAATTTCAGGCTAATGTGGTGATGATGTGCGGTTGTGTGATTGATAAAGGAGGCGTATGGAATTCGGAAAATATGGAAGTAAAAGGCATCCTTAAAAAAGATGGGAAACCACTTAAAGAAGTGAAAATGTCATGGGTTTCTACAAATTTGTTTGAAGGCAGCGATTTCATTAACACACCTGGGAACTATGAGCTAATTTTGTATGCATATGATGAGAAGACGGGCAATACGGGGGTAGATAAAGTAAACTATGTGATTTTTGAGTAACAAATAAATGCCTATGAAATGGGAAAGTAATGGCAGCAAAATATTGGGTGTACAGTATCCAATTATTCAGGCGCCCATGTTTGGCGTAACTACTCCGCAAATGGTAGCGGCAGCGGCTCAAGTAAAAGTGTTGGGTTCATTATCATTGGCCGATTTAGCTGCCGATCAATGTACATCGCTTATTCGTGCAACCAGAGCATTAACCAAGCAACCCTTTGCCGTAAATATTTTTGTCAATGCTATTCCACAACTTTCAGAGGAACTGAAAAATCAATATGCGCATACCAAGCAGCAGGTAGAGCAGCTGGCCAAACAGCACCATTTAGAGGTGAAATTGCCTAATATCGACGAGATCAAGCTCACCGATTATCACGACCAGATAGATGTCATTATTGCCGAAGGCTGTAAAATGCTAAGTTTTACTTTTGGTAATCTGGATACGCCAAGCATTCAAAAACTGAAGGAGAACAAGGTCATTTTAATGGGCACTTGTACCTCTGTAGAAGAAGCAATTCAATTAGAACAAAGTGGTATTGATTTGATTTGTGTGCAAGGCATTGAAGCGGGAGGGCATAGGGGAAGTTTTGTAGAACATGATATTCCGCAAATTGGCGGTTTATCCCTGTTGTCGCAGGTGTTTGAGGCAGTGAAAACGCCTTTGATTTATGCGGGTGGAATTTATAATGCCCAAACCTTATGGGCTGCAAAAATATTGGGCGCACAGGCTTTTCAAATTGGTAGTTTGCTGTTGGGCTCCAAAGAAAGTGCCTTACAGGAGTTTGAAAAGCAACGACTGCGAAATGCAAAGGAAAGCGAGATCATGTTAACCAAAAGCTTTTCTGGACGCTATGCTCGTGGACTTAAAAATGCTTTTATTGAAGCGATGGAAAATACTGCCATGATATTGCCTTATCCTTACCAGAACAAACTTACCGGCGAATTACGAAAAGTAGCTAAAGCCCATCAAAATGCCGATTTTGTGAGTATTTGGGCTGGACAGTCCCTTAATGATTATTCTTCAAGCTCAACCACCGAAATTATAAAACAACTGATTACTGCAACTGAAAACTTTAAACCATGACTTTTAGCGTACAGCCTATCTTAGGAAATGAAAATGTAAGACTTGTTCCCTTAAAGGAAACCGATTTTGAAGCTCTTTATGAAGTTGCCTCTGATCCAAAAGTATGGGAGCAACATCCTAATAAGGATCGTTGGCAAAGGGAAGTGTTTAAAACCTTTTTTGATGGAGCAATGCAAAGTAAAGGTGCTTTTAAAATTGTAGATAAAACCAATGGTCAAGTGATTGGCAGTACCAGGTTTTACGATTATGATGAACAAGAAGACAGCATTTTAATAGGTTATACGTTTTATGGTACCGCTTATTGGGGCAAAGGCATTAACCAATCGGTAAAGAAAATGATGCTGGATTATATTTTCCAGTTTGTACAGAAAGTGAATTTACATGTAGGCGCCAACAATGTACGTTCGCAAATTGCAGTGGGCCGCATTGGTGCTGAAAAGATAGCAGAGCAGGAAGTGACTTATTTTGGTGAACAGCCTAAGTTGAATTACGTATATCAAATTGACCGAACAAAATGGACTGAAATTCGAGAGAACTATCTTTAATTAATGAACTACATAGAAAACCACTGCCATACCCACTACGTCATTTCGATCCCGAATCTTAGGGAGAGAAATCTAGCAACTATATATAAATAAAGCTCTATGTGTTCAAGATTCATCTTTAATTAAATGAACCACATAGCCACATAGCATTGGATATCCGCTATAAGCACCATGCGCTATGTGTCTATGTGTTTAAAATTTTTCTTTAATTAATTGAACCGCATAGTCACACAGAAAACCACTGCCACACCCATTACGTCATCTCGAGAGCAAGGGGAGATCTAGCAATTAGACATTATTACACATAATGCCCCCTATGTGTTTAAAATTTCTATTTAATCAACAAACCACATAGCCACATAGAAAACTCAATTGTATTAACAAAATCAACTAAACCTGTTTTTTTGACCTAGGTCAAAGGTTTGCATTTTTTGGACTCGCATTTTTGCACTTGAAATTTTATCAAGTTAAAAAATATGAATGTCACGTTACAAAAAGATCAAACTATCGATTTCTATAAAGCTGTAATTCCAATTATTATTTCTGTTTTTGCGGTATATCTCACCATAGGTATTGCCTTGGGCATATTGCCCAAATTTGTGCAGCAACAACTAGGTTTTAATACCATTATTGTAGGGTTGGTTATCGGTTTACAATTTCTATCTACCTTATTAACTCGGGCTTATTCGGGTAAAACTACCGACACTAAAGGCGCTAAAAGCAGTAAAATGTTGGGCATTACCTTTGCCATTGTGGCGGGTATTGCCTATGTACTTTCGGTGGTTACTCAAGGTACTCCAATGCTTGCCTTAGCATTGTTGTTATTGGCCAGGGTAATTCACGGTGTTGCTGAGAGCCTTTTGGTTACAGCGGCGCTCACTTGGGGAATTACCTTGGTAGGTCCATCAAAATCTGGCAAGGTAATGACCTGGAATGGCATTGCCATGTATGCAGGCATTGCCATTGGCGCACCTCTAAGTATATGGATAAGCGGTGCTTACGGCTATTTTCCAGCATTTGCCATTATTGTGTTGTTGCCTCTGGTAAGCTGGTTGGCTACCGCAAAACTTCCAGCCACTTATATTGACAAGGACCACGTAAGAACGCCTTTTTATAAAGTAATCGGAACAGTCTCAGGTCAAGGATTAAGCTTAGCCTTCTCATCGATGGCATTTGGTTGTATTGCTTCTTTCATTGCTTTGTTCTTTACCGAAAGACATTGGGGCGATGCTTCTTTTGCCTTTATCACCTTTGGGGTTTGTTATGTACTTACTAGGCTTTTCTTCGCCTCTTTTCCTGATAAATTTGGAGGATACAAAGTGGCATTTTTCTCTTTGATCATCGAGATTATAGGGCAGGTGATGATTTGGACAGCAGTTTCAAAAGAGATGGCCATTATAGGCTGTGGATTAACAGGAATTGGTTTCTCATTGGTTTTTCCGTCATTAGGAGTATTAGCCATTCAAAAAGTAAAGCCACAAATGAGAGGAACGGCCTTGGGAGCTTATGTGGCTTTTGTAGATCTTTCCTTAGGCTTGTCTGGACCATTGGCTGGCTTAATTGCAGGTTGGTTCAGTTACCAAGCCGTGTACTTATTTGGTGGATTAAGTGTGGTGCTTTCTATGGTCATACTGGTTTTCAATAAAAAGTAAATTAATTTAGGCGGGTTTTTAAAGAGCAGCCCGCCTAAATACCCATTATTTGTACCAATAAAACGGGAATAAACACCATTGGCCTTCGCTATTTATGTATAAATTTGCCACGCTGATTTATACCACTGGAGGAAATGTTAGAAGCCTATATCAAAAGCAGAATATCGGTAACAGAAGAAGAAATGAATACCATTCTTTCTCATTTTGTTCCCCTGAAGCTCAAGAAAAACCAAATATTGCTTTCGCAGGGCGAAACAAGCCAACGTACTTTTTTTGTGGTAAAAGGCTGTTTAAGGATTTTCTATATAGATGAAGCTGGCCATGAGTCTACTCGATATTTGGCTTTCGAAAATCAATTTGCTACTGCATTGATGAGCTTTATCAATACTGCTCCATCTGATGAGTATGTGCAAGCGGTAGAAGCTACAGAGATTTATTATATCACTCACAAAAGCTTTTATCATTTGTTGGATGTTATTCCTCAATGGGAGAGGTTCTATAGGATGTATCTTGAAAGTGCTTATGTGAATAATACCAAGCGACTCATGTCTTTCCTTACGCAAGATGCACTTGCAAAATATCATCAGTTATTGGAAGAAAATCCCATCATTGTGCAAAGACTTTCTAATAAACTGGTAGCCTCGTACCTTAATATCTCTCAAGAAACCTTAAGTAGGTTAAAGTCAAAATAGCAATAAGCGAAGAAAAGGAATGCTTAACATCAAATTAACCTGTTTAATATTTTAGTGATTTTTTGTTAACATTAAGTTAACATTGGCCCGTTACCTTTAATGTATGAATTATCCGGTATTTATTTTCCATGAATTAGTGCTTCGTTTTTCTTATGTCAATCGCCAAGTTGGTAGATACATTTCTAGCACCATTGAAAATGGCGAGTGTTTGATTAGAACAACAAGCGGTAAAATTAGCATTGCACAAGACCTGCTGGAGAAACAGTACAAAGACCCAAGTCAAATTTCTTCGCAACAATTGCAAGAGTTAGCTTCGGCATTCCAAGCAGAATAAGTAAGTCAAAGCATGTTTTTACCCATAGGGCACATTTAATTTGTTGCCCCTAAATATTTGCGTCTTATTTTAGCTGATAAGCGATAACACTGTTTTGGTTAAAGGTAGGTACGTAAATAATTCTTTCCTTGGCATTGTATCCAATGTCGGCGGTGTTCATTTTGCCCTGCACGTCTAATAGTTTTTCAACTTTCCCATCGGCTGATACATAATAGATAATACCAGCCCAGCAGGTTACAATAAAATCACCATTACCTACAGGTTCTAGGCCGTCCCCATTTTTTTCAAACCCCTTGGCAATTATTTTTACTTGTTTTTGAGCGTTAACTTGCCAAAATTCAGTGCCTGCCAGTACATAAAGCATGTTGTTTAGCCATTTTAAACCATTGGCATTATTAACGTTCTCCATGAACAATGAATATTTGCCATCGCTAATTTTGTAGATTTTATGGGTCCTGGTATCTGAAACATATAAATTTCCGTATTCATCAACCGTAAGGTCATTTAAAAAAACGGCTCCTTCAATTTCTAGCTTATCTTTAATTTTCCCGCTTTGGATGTCTACGCTTACCACTGCAGTAAGATCGGCAATGTACAAGGTGTTTTGATATAGCGCCAAGCCTTTTGGCGCATTTAATCCAATAAGCCATTGCGCATTTTTCATGGAGCCATCCATGTTTAAAATAGCGATGCCACCCTTTCCATCTTTTACATTGCCAGGGCCATCAATTAAGCTTACAAATAATTCTTTGGTATCAGCTTTGTAAAGTACCGATTCAGGCACGGGCAGGTTTTCTTTAGCTTCCCAAAGCGGAGCCGATAATTGATGTTGTGCCCAAGTATTGCCACCTATTAAGGTAGCTGCCATTACAGATAGGGAGAGAAATACGTTTTTAGCCTTCATTATGGTAAAGTTAACATAACCTAGTAAAAACCAAAAAGTTTTAGATAATAGATAGAGGATTGAATTGTAGAAAGATGCTCATTTAACCATAACTAAGCTTGTTTTTTGAATAGCTTCAAAAAATAGCTATAAAAAAAGGCCTCCAGTAAGCTGAAGGCCTTTATATAAGGTATAGTATTGCTTATTTTCCAGCAGCCTTAGCATGATCCGCCAAGAAAGTAGCTAAACCGCTATCGGTTAATGGGTGTTTCAATAAACCAGTGATTGCAGAAAGAGGAGCAGTGATTACATCAGCACCAATTTTAGCACAGTTAACAATGTGTAACGGGCCACGGATAGAAGCCGCTAAGATTTGAGTTTCAAAACCGTAGTTATCAAAAATTAAACGGATATCTTCAATTAAAGTTAAACCGTCGGTCGAAATATCATCTAACCTTCCTAAAAATGGAGACACATAAGTAGCGCCAGCTTTAGCAGCTAATAATGCTTGAGCAGGAGAGAAGATCAAAGTGCAATTGGTTCTAATTCCTTTACCACTGAAATATTTAATAGCTTTTAAGCCTTCTTTGATCATTGGAACCTTCACCACAATTTTAGGATTTAGTGCCGCCAAAGCTTCACCTTCCTTAACAATCCCTTCGTAATCTGTTGCAATTACTTCAGCACTTACATTGTCGTCAACAATGTCGCAAATTGCTTTATAATGATTGATCACGTTTTCATCTCCTGTAATGCCTTCTTTGGCCATTAAACTAGGGTTGGTGGTTACGCCGTCTAAAACGCCCAAATCTTGTGCTTCTCTAATTTGATCTAGATTGGCGGTGTCGATAAAAAATTTCATGTTTATTTAAATAAAAGGTTTTTAGAACAAGAACCCTGATTATTTATACTCCCCCTTCAGGGGGCTAGGGGGTAAAAAAAAGGGCAAGCAACTTTTATCGCATCGCTACAACCTTCTACCCTTGCTTTGTTCCCAACCTGGGGGAGTTCAAAGGGAGCTGATCGTAAAAGACTTGCCCGGCCACAAAGGTAGCAAAAGCATACGTTTTACAAAATATAAAATCATTTAATTTTTAATGTTTTTTAAGTTGTTAGTAGCCAATACGTTGTGTGTTGTACGATTTTGGCATTTTTTTGTAGAATGTTACTTTAAATCATTTAAACATGTACTTTGCTTTTGTGTTGTTTTGATAATATTTTAATTGGTATCGTTATCTTTTGATATATTGATAATATGTTGGCTTATTTTTATCTATAATATTGTTTTTTGATAATTTTTTTATCAAATACATAATTTGTTTAAATTTTTTCTTATCTTAGTGTTCACTACACACTAACTACAACCAACTAATAAATGGAAAATTTAAATGAACAACAGGGTTTGTACCGTGACAGTTTTGAGCATGATGCTTGCGGTATAGGTTTTGTTGCCCATGTGAAAGGGAGAAAATCACATCAGAACATTTCAGATGCACTTACCATTTTGGAGAATTTGGATCACCGAGGTGCATGTGGAGCTGAGCCTAATACCGGAGATGGTGCTGGTATCATGATACAGGTTCCCCACGAATTTTTATTTGACGAATGCTTGCGTACCGGATTTAGCCTGCCTCAGTATGGCGACTACGGCGTAGGGATGCTTTTTATGCCCAAGGAAATTAGGGCTAGGGAAGAGTGTCGAGAAATTATTTACCGCACCGCAGAGAAGCTGGGCTTTGAAGTACTTGGATTTAGAAAAGTACACGTAGATACTACAGATATAGGCCAGATGGCCCTTTCTGTTGAACCAGAAATTGAACAGGTTTATGTATCTCGCCCATACAATGTGCCTGCAGGTGCCGATTTTGAACGTAAGTTGTTTGTGCTTAAAACTTACATCACCAAAACCATTTACAATTCTGTAAAAGACAGTAAGCAGGATTTTTACGTAGCGTCTTTCTCGTCACGAACCATTGTGTACAAAGGACAGCTTACCTCTTTACAAGTGCGCACTTACTTTGCCGAGCTTAGTGATAAGCGCATGGTATCAGCGTTTGGTTTGGTGCATTCTCGTTTTGCAACCAATACTTTCCCGTCTTGGCGTTTGGCGCAACCATTTAGGCATATTGCCCATAATGGTGAAATCAATACGTTACAAGGTAATTTGAACTGGTTTAGGTCAAGTGTGAAATCATTTGCATCACCATATTTTACTCCGGAGGAGTTGAACATGATTTTGCCGGTGATTGACGAAACGCAGTCAGATTCGGGATGTTTAGATAATGTAGTAGAGTTATTGTTGCATGCAGGCCGTTCGTTGCCGCATGTGTTAATGATGTTAATACCAGAAGCGTGGGACGGAAACAAGGATATGGATCCGATCAAGAGCGCTTTCTATCAATTCCATGCTTCATTAATGGAGCCTTGGGATGGTCCGGCAGCTATTGCCTTTACCGATGGTAGCCTAATTGGAGCTACTTTGGATAGAAACGGTTTACGTCCATCGCGTTATGTATTAACTAGTGACGATCGAGTGATCATGGCATCTGAATCGGGAGCGGTTGAGATTGACCAGAGCACTGTGATTGAAAAAGGTAGACTTACCCCAGGCAAAATGTTTGTAGTTGACATGGAGCAGGGACGTATCATTAGTGATGACGAAATTAAGCAGCAGGTTTGTGGCCGTCGCCCTTATGCCGACTGGATTAACCAATATCAAATTAAATTGGAAGAATTGCCTGAACCAAGGGTAATGTTCACCAATTTATCAGAAGAATCGATTTTTAATTACCAACAGGTATTTGGATATACTAGAGAAGACATTGATTTGTTGATCAAACCAATGGCAATAGATGGTAAAGAGGCGATTGGTTCAATGGGGACGGATACCCCTTTGGCCGTGCTTTCTAAGCAGCCTCAACATTTATCTTCTTATTTTAAGCAGTTGTTTGCGCAAGTAACCAACCCACCAATTGACCCTATCCGTGAGCGAGTAGTGATGAGCTTAGCAGGATTTATGGGCAATAACGGTAATTTATTGGAAGAAAATCAAATGCAGTGCCACTGTGTAGGGATCAAACATCCAATATTAACCAACCAAGAGTTAGAAAAATTAAGAAGTATTGATACAGGCTTGTTCCAGTCTAAAACACTGCAAATGTATTTTAGGGCAGATGGAAAAGCTGGATCATTGCAAAAAGCCTTAGATCGCTTGTGCCGTTACGCAGTGGATGCTGTGGAAGATGGTTTCCAAGTGATTATTTTGAGCGATAGAGCATTGGATTCGACCCACGCGGCCATTCCTTCCTTATTGGCAGTTTCTGCAGTGCATCATCACCTGATTAGAAAAGGGTACAGAGGAGCTGTTGGTATTGTGGTTGAGGCTGGAGATGTTTGGGAAGTACACCACTTTGCCACCTTAATTGGTTTTGGCGCTACGGCAGTAAATCCATATTTGGCTTTAGAAACGATCAATACTTTCCAAAACGAAAGTGGTTTAACGCAAGATCAGTTAAATTATAACTACATCAAATCGGTGAAAGATGGTTTGTTGAAGATCTTCTCTAAAATGGGAATTTCTACCTTGCAATCTTATCACGGAGCACAGATTTTCGAAATTCTAGGAATTAACCAACAGGTGGTAAATACGCACTTTACTGGAGCAGTTTCTCGTATTGGTGGTTTAGGTTTGGACGAAATTGCTCAGGAAGCATTGATCAAGCACAACCGTATTTTCGGAAAACACACGCAAATAGAACATATTTTAACCGCTGGTGGAACCTATAAATGGAGACGACGTGGCGAAAAACACTTGTTCAATCCAGAAACGATCCACTTATTGCAAAATGCGACGCGTAGAAATGATTTTGCTACGTTTAAGAAATATTCGAAGTTAGTTAACGAACAAACTACACAGGCATACACTATTAGAGGTTTATTTGATTTTAATTACACTCGCCCATCTATCAGTATTGATGAGGTAGAGCCAATCGAGAATATCTTTAAAAGATTTGCTACGGGAGCGATGTCTTTCGGGTCTATTTCTCACGAAGCACACTCTACTTTGGCTATCGCCATGAACAGAATTGGCGGAAAAAGTAATACTGGTGAAGGTGGTGAGGATGAAATTCGTTACCAAACCATGGCCAACGGCGATTCGATGCGTTCAGCTATCAAACAAATCGCTTCGGCACGTTTTGGGGTAACCAGTTATTATTTGACCAATGCCGATGAGTTACAGATTAAAATGGCTCAAGGCGCAAAACCTGGAGAAGGTGGTCAGTTACCTGGTCATAAAGTGGATGATTGGATTGCAAAAGTTCGTCACGCTACACCAGGAGTAGGTTTAATTTCTCCACCTCCACATCACGACATCTATTCGATTGAGGATTTGGCGCAGCTGATTTACGATTTGAAAAATGCCAATAGAGCGGCTAGAATTAACGTAAAGTTGGTGTCTAAAGCAGGTGTAGGTACTATTGCTGCTGGTGTAGCTAAGGCTCACGCTGATGTGGTTTTAGTGTCGGGCTACGATGGAGGTACAGGAGCTTCTCCTTTAACTTCGGTTCAACACGCTGGGCTACCTTGGGAGCTCGGTTTGGCCGAAGCACATCAAACTTTGGTGAAAAACCGTCTAAGAAGTAGAGTAGTGCTACAAACTGATGGACAGTTGAAAACAGGTAGAGATATTGTGATTGCTACTTTGTTAGGTGCAGAAGAATGGGGTGTGGCAACGGCTGCATTAGTAACTGCAGGTTGTATCATGATGCGTAAGTGTCATTTGAATACTTGCCCAGTAGGTGTAGCTACACAAGATCCTAATTTAAGAAAGCTATTTACTGGCGAAGCTGACCATGTAGTGAATTTATTCTATTTCCTTGCACAGGAAGTGCGTGAATTGATGGCTGAACTTGGTTTCAGAACTGTTAATGAAATGGTTGGTCAATCTGATTTGCTAAAACAAAGAGAAGTGGCTGATGCGGATTGGAAACTGAAATACGTAGATCTTTCTCCAATTTTATATAAAGAGCCTGCAAACGGTCAACCTTTATACAATACCGAAAGTCAAGACCATGGTTTAGATAAGGTATTGGATCATCAGTTAATTGCTGCCGCACAGTCTGCCATTTTAAATAATGAGCCAGTGTTTGCCAGCTTTGATGTGAAAAATACCGATCGATCTATTGGTACGATGTTATCTAATGAGATTTCGAAAGTACATAAAAGTGCAGGTTTAGCGCCAGATACCGTCAACTTCAAATGCTTCGGTTCTGCCGGACAAAGCTTTGGTGCATTTGCTACCAAAGGCTTAACGCTTACTTTAGAAGGTGAAGGTAATGATTACGTAGGTAAGGGTTTGTCGGGGGCTAAATTGGTGGTTTATCCATTTGCCAACATCAACTATGTACCAGAACAAAACATCATTATTGGTAACGTAGCGCTGTATGGAGCAACCTCAGGCGAGCTATATGTTCGTGGTAAAGCAGGGGAGCGTTTCGCCGTGCGTAACTCAGGAGCTACCGCGGTAGTAGAAGGAGTAGGTGATCACGGTTGTGAATACATGACAGGTGGTGAAGTGTTGATTTTGGGAGACACTGGAAGCAACTTTGCCGCTGGAATGAGTGGCGGTATGGCTTGGATTTACGATACCAGCAAAACTTTCGCCAATAAATGTAATCCAGAAATGGTGGACCTTGATCCGCTACAACCCGAAGATGAAACAAGAATACTTACGCTACTGAAAAACCACGTAAGGTTAACCAGCAGTAAAGTAGCAGAGTTCATATTGAGCGACTGGGATAATCAATCGCAGCATTTTGTGAAAGTTTTCCCTAAAGAATACAAAGCAGTTTTATTACAACGTACACAAGTAAAAATTAAGTAAGATGGGAAAAGTGACAGGATTTTTTGAATACGAAAGAGTTTCGCCTTCAAAACAAGCGCCACAAGAGCGTTTAAAGCACTATGATGAGTTTGTATCGTTGTTGCCATCTGATGAGTTGAACAAGCAATCAGGGCGTTGTATGGATTGCGGTGTGCCGTTTTGTCAATCGGGTTGTCCATTGGGAAATGTTATTCCTGAGTTTAACGATGCCGTTTATCAAGGTAAATGGCTACAAGCTGCTGAAATTTTGTTAAGCACCAATAATTTTCCAGAGTTTACAGGTAGAATTTGTCCAGCACCTTGCGAAAGCGCTTGTGTGTTGGGGATCAACAAATCGCCAGTATCTATTGAGGAAATTGAGAAGCATATCATTGAAATTGCTTTTGAAAAAGGCTATATCAAAGCAAACGAACCTTTAATTAGAACTGGCAAAAGAGTGGCGGTAGTAGGTTCTGGTCCAGCAGGATTGGCAGCTGCAGCCCAATTGAATAAAGCGGGTCACGAGGTAGTCGTTTTTGAGCGTGATGATGTGGCTGGAGGTTTGCTACGTTACGGTATTCCTGATTTTAAACTGCAAAAAGATGTCGTGGAAAGAAGGATTAAGCTGATGGAAGAAGAAGGCATTACATTCCAATATAATGCTAACGTAGGCGAGAATGTAGAAATCAGTACTTTGCTGCGCGAATATCAAGCAATTGTTTTAGCTGGTGGTTCTACCATTCCCCGCGATTTGAAATTGCCAGGAAGAGAAGCCAAAGGAGTTCATTTTGCCATGGATTTCTTGAAACAGCAAAACAAGCGTGTAGGCGGCCGTAAAATAGAAGCTGAAGAGATCACCGCTACTGGTAAAAACGTGATTGTAATTGGTGGTGGAGATACAGGTTCAGATTGTATTGGTACTTCTAATCGCCATGGTGCAAAGTCCGTAACTCAATTTGAGATCATGCCAATGCCACCGCAAATGCGCTCGGAGCATATGCCTTGGCCTAGCTATCCAATGCTCTTGAAAATCACTACTTCACACGAAGAGGGTGCGCAAAGAGCTTGGTCGGTAAACACTAAAGAGTTTATTAAAGATGAACAAGGGAATTTAAAAGCCTTAAAAGTGGTTGATGTAGAATGGGATATTGATCTGAATACAGGAAGGCCTCTTGGGTTTAAAGAAGTTGCTGGTACTGAAAAAGAATATCCTTGCGAGCTAGTGCTATTGGCTATGGGTTTCTTGCATCCTCAAAAAGAAGGCTTAATTGAAAAGTTAGGTGTTGAGCTGGATGAAAGAGGCAATGTTAAGGCGCTAGAAGGAAACTATCAAACCAATATTCCTAAGATATTTGCCGCTGGCGATATGCGCAGAGGACAATCATTGGTAGTTTGGGCCATTTCCGAAGGACGTGAAACCGCTCGTAAAGTAGATGAATACCTAATGGGCTATAGTAAGCTGCCATCTAAAGACGCAGTAGCTTACGCATAAGAATTTGCTTTTATACTTTTACACCTAAGTGTCCATGTTTTCATGGGCACTTTTTTTTGTTTTGGTAGTTGCGTTATCACGTCCAAAACGTAGTCTAGAAACTTTTGGATGAGAAGTTAATTACGTGCTGGAATAGTTATGTCACCGCTTCGCGGTTTTTTGGGTGGTTGCTCTTTGTTATAATAATATCAGTCCTTCGGACTTTTTTGGGGCTTTAGACTGTGCGAAATGACGACGGTGTTAGTTGCCATATAACCACGAAGCGGTGTAATAATTCTAGGATAATTATTCCAGTAAAACCATAACCCTGAAAGGGTGGAATAAAATAGGGAGATTATGTCACCGCTTCTCGTTTTATTAGGTAGGTTGTTGTGATGTTATCGTTATATCAGTCCTTCGGGCTTGGGTTGTTGCCTTTTAGACTGTGCGAAATGACGACGGTGCTAGTTGCCATGTAACCAGGAAGCGGTGTGATAATTCTGGATAATTATTCCAGTAAACCAATAACCCTGAAAGAGTGGAATAAAATAAGGAGATTATGTCACCGCTTCGCGGTTTATTAGGTAGGTTGTTTGACGTTATCATAATATCAATCTTTCGGACTTGGGTTGTTACCTTTTAGACTGTGCGAAATGACGACTGTGCTATTTGCCATGTAACCACGAAGTGGTGTGATAATTCTAGGATAATTATTCCAGTAAACCAATAACCCTGAAAGAGTGGAATAAAATAAGGTGATTATATCACCGCTTCGCGGTTTATTAGGTAGGTTGTTGTGATATTATCATTATATCAGTCCTTCGGACTTTTTGGGGTGCCTTTTAAACTATGCGAAATGACGACTGTGCTATTTGCTATATAACCACGAAGTGGTGAAATAATTCTAGGATAATTAGTCCAGAAAACCAATAACCCTGAAAGGGTGGCATAAGGAATAATTAAATATTGTTTGTAAGAGCTCCCTTATTGCCAAATCTATGACAGGATTATGGTTGTTAGATTTCTCCTCATTCTTCGCCGAAATTACGGGGGATATTGCTTTACAAACACGAATTGCTGAGATTGTTCTATACAATTATTTCCAATAGAGAAACGATCTAAAAAGGATGAAATAGGGTATGGCCAAGTATTTGTAAAATAGCTAAGTTGTACCGTTTATGATACGTTATCTCGACTGTTCAGTAGAGATATTCAAAGATTGTTGATATTTAATTAAATAAGCGATGTTATATAGTCGAAAGATTTAACTTCGTTGAGCTTTGGTTCTCCACTATGGTCGAAATGACAATGGAGTTAGTGTTGACTCGGGATATTATGCTTCAATAAGAAAGAAGCCAGCTCCAAGTCTTCTGGAAAAGTAATTTTGATGTTGTTTCTGTTGCCTTCTACCAAATTAATTGGAAAACCAGCAGCTTCAACTACTGAAGCATCATCCGTGAATTTTTTAGAAAACCGTTGTTGATAGGCGGTTCGCAGCTGATCTAAATCAAAAGTTTGCGGTGTTTGTATCAATACCAATTTATCCCTATTGATGATTTTGCTGGAGCTTTCATTGAGTTTCCTTACCGAGTCGCTCGGTTTAACACAAGGTATAGCATTCCCAATTTCTAAGGCCTCTTTAAACGTTTGGGTAATTAAATCATGACTAACTACTGGCCTCACGGCATCGTGTATAGCTACTACGCCATCTTCTTTGATAAACATCAAACCATTTCTTACCGAATGGAAACGTTCTTTTCCACCTTCCACCAAGGTATGGGGAATATCAAAATGGTATTTTATGCACAAATCCTTCCAGTATTGATGGTCGTCTTTGTTGAGGACCAAAATAATTTCGGGTTGGATTTCTGAAAGATGAAAAGCCTGTAATGTATGCATCATTACAGGCTTATGATTAAGCAATAAAAACTGTTTGGCTATTGCAGATTGCATTCTTTTGCCCGAACCACCAGCTACTATTATTGCGTAGAATTTCATTTTTTTAATTATTAGTATCAGGATTTGAGCATCAAGTATCGAGCCATTATGTATATCTCGATACTTGATACTCGATACTAATACCTAAATTATCAACATTGCATCACCGTAGCTATAGAAACGATATTTTTCTTTTACAGCTACTTCATATGCATTCATTACATTTTCGTAACCACCAAAAGCACTTACCATCATCAATAAAGTAGATTCAGAAGTATGGAAATTGGTAATCATTGAATTGGCAATACTGAAATCGTAAGGAGGGAAGATGAATTTGCTGGTCCAGTCATTCGCAGCCTTCAAAGTTTTGTTAGCAGAAACTGCCGACTCGATGGCACGCATAGAGGTAGTACCAACGGCACAAATCCTTCTTTTATCCTCAATTCCCTTGTTTACAATATCAGCATCTTTTTGTTCGATGATGAATTGCTCAGAATCCATTTTGTGTTTGGTTAAGTCTTCAACCTCTACTTGACGGAAAGTACCTAAACCAACGTGTAAAGTAACTTCGGCAAATTCAATGCCTTTAAGTTCTAAACGTTTCATTAACTCTCTACTGAAGTGTAAACCAGCAGTTGGAGCAGCTACAGCGCCTTCGTGTTTAGCAAAAATCGTTTGGTAACGCTCTTTGTCCATTTCGGTAGCTTTACGCTTTATGTATTTAGGAAGTGGTGTTTCGCCTAAAATTTCAACGTTTCTTCTGAATTCCTCATCAGTACCATCAAATAGGAAACGAATAGTACGGCCACGTGAAGTGGTGTTGTCCACAACTTCCGCAACTAATAAGTCATCATCTCCAAAATATAGTTTGTTTCCTACACGGATTTTACGTGCTGGATCAACCAAAACATCCCATAAACGCAATTCTTTGTTTAGTTCGCGTAATAGGAATACTTCTATGGTAGCACCAGTTTTTTCCTTGTTTCCATATAAACGGGCAGGGAAAACCTTGGTGTTGTTAAGGATCATTACATCTTTATCGTCAAAATAATTTAAAACATCTTTGAAGATTTTATGCTCAATCTTACCGGTATCTTTGTGTAGTACCATTAAACGTGCTTCATCTCTTTCTTCGGCAGGATCAGAGGCCAGAAGTGAGTCGGGTAGATTGAACTTGAATTGAGATAATTTCATGTGTAATTTATATTGTTTTTTATCTGCAGGATGGAATTTGCTTGTCAAACTTCACTCTTGAATTGGTAGAAGAAGCGCATTTCAGCTTATTTCATGCTTTGGATACAGTAAATTAGGGCGCAAATTTACTAAATTATATTCTGTATTTGCAATTAAATATCAGTAGATAAGCCAGTCTATTGTCAGATGTTTTTAACAAGCGAACAAGGTAAATAGTTTACAAGCCTTTTGTATTTGCCTTTTTACTTTTAAGCTGTAATAGGTGTAACCTTTTTGATTACATTTGGTCTAACGATTATGGTGCTAGTTTTTAGACTTATTGGCGAGAGTTTTAGGTTTGCCTGGGACGCTCTTAGACAGAACAAATTGCGGACTTCGCTATCTCTTTTAGGGATAACCATTGGTATTTTTATCATTATCGCCGTTTTTACGGGGGTGGATACCATGCGCAATAAAATACAGGCTAGTGTAGACAAGCTTGGTTCGAACACATTGTTTGTGCAGAAATGGCCTTGGATTTTTGGAGACAATTATCCTTGGTGGAAATACGTAAACCGTCCGGAGCCTTCTTATAGAGATTATTTATCGCTAAAAGAAAGAATGGAAAGCGCTCAAGGGGTTTGCTTCGAAATTTCAGCGAGTAGCAGAACCATTAAGTATAGAAGTAATTCAGTAGAAGGTGCAACTTTAAATGCTGCTACACAGGAGTATGATAGGACTTGGAATTTGGAGTTCCAAGCTGGTCGCTACTTTACGGAAAACGAAGGCAGGTCTGGAAGCCCTGTTTGTATTATGGGGGCTGAAATAGCCGAAGGGCTTTTTGGAGGTGATGACCCTATAGGAAAGCAAATTAAGTTAATGGGCAGACGTGTTACCGTAGTTGGCGTTTTTAAGAAAGAGGGGGAGGATATGATGGGGATGTCGCAGGACAAAAACGTGCTGATTCCAATGAATTTTGCCAAAGGTATTTTTGACATCAATAACGAAAGATATAATCCTCAAATTACCGTAAGAGGTAAAGAAAATATCAGTTTTGAGGAGGTAGAAAGTGAATTAAAGGGGCAAATGCGAGCTGTAAGAAGAATAAGCCCTGGGCAAGAAGATGATTTCTCTTTGAATAAAACTACGATGCTCTCTAACCAGCTAGATATCATGTTCTCGGCCATTAATATTGGTGGTTGGGTTATCGGTGGCTTTTCTATTCTGGTAGGTGGTTTTGGGATTGCCAATATCATGTTTGTTTCTGTAAAAGAGCGTACCAATATTATCGGTATTCAGAAATCGCTGGGAGCTAAAAACTACTTCATTCTTTTACAGTTCATTTTCGAATCAGTAGTGCTTTGTTTGATGGGTGGGCTGTGTGGTTTGGCACTCGTCTATTTGCTTACGGTCGTCGTCACGAATGTGGCAGATGTTGAGGTGGTGCTTTATATGAGCAATATCATGTTGGGAATTGGGGTTTCGGTAATCATCGGTATCATCTCTGGTTTCTGGCCAGCTTATTCGGCATCAAGATTAGATCCAGTAGAAGCGATTAGAAGTTAATAATTAAGCGTATTTAATAGTTGCCTATTGCGTTCCGATAAGATTCTGTTGGCTGCTGAAGCAGACTCTTATTCGTTGTTTAAAGGAGTGTTTGAATACGGCTATTTTAGGCGGACTTAGGTAGGTTTTTAGGAGTTGATTTCTACAGACTGGCTTATCCAGTAAATTCCCATTTGTCCTCGATTATTCATGGATCCTTTAGGGAGTTCATTTTTTGGAGTATGTAAAACGGACGTATTTACGTTTTTTACAAAATTTGTAAGAGAGTTGAGTTTGTTTTCGGTGAACATTAAAATTATAAAGTCCATACAAGAGTAATACGAGAGCATCCATTTAAGTTCTGTATCTAATTTATTTTGTTTGATATATTCATCTAAAATAGCGTAGCTTTCAAAAGTAACCTGCGCATCAAGTTCTTCAATTCCAGTATAACAGCTAGGTTCAGCCAATGAATACCAGTTTAAGAAAATTAGACGCTTTAATGTTTCTAATTTGTTATTTTCATCTGTTTGTTGATGAAACAATGCTAAATAGCTTTTATGGATATCTCGACATTGATTGAAAATTTCATTGTCAGAAAGTTGTTCTTTCAATTGTTGTATTGAGCCTTCTAAGGAGTCGACATATTGAAGTATTTCTAGTTCTTTTTTAGATAAGCTGTTCAAGGTCATTCTTTGTTACGATAGGGATTGGTAATTAGGAGTTAATGTTTACCAGTCTGTTACTAATAGGTTTTTAGCGGCGCCTTCACTACATTTTTGATATTTGGAATAGGCTAAAGCTGCCCTCATTCTAATTTGCGAATTGGTTTCCTTTTTTAGGTATCCCGTAATGGCATCATGCACGGTATAGGCTTCTGGACACATTAATCCGGTAGTCCAAACTAATGGGTTAACGTTGGCCGATTTTAAATGAGGAGTGAAATATTTTCTGCTATAACAAGCCAAAATAATTACGTCTCTTTTAATATTGTCAGTGTTTTGGTAGTTGTCAGATAGTTGAAAATCCATCAGACCGTCATGCCCAATATAGGAGATCAGTTTGGAATTGCCCGATATGCCAATAGTGGTTTTATTAATTTTTAACGTGTCTTTTGTTTGTCCTGAACTACTTTTGAGGAAGTCTTTTGTGCATTGTTTGATGTAACGTCCATCGTAGGCATCAGCAACCATATAATAATTTTTTTGTTTGTGTTTAAATACTAACCTCTCTAGTCTAATAGAATCAAGCTTCTGAGATTTAATCAAATCCCATTCTTTACTTTTTTTGAAATAAGTGCGGATTCCAAAGCTACAGCCCCAATATAAGTTGCTGTTGGGATCCTGTCCATTGCCAATTTTTGGAGGAACAGGAACTATTCCTTGGTATTTATTGTCGCATAAAGCCACATAAATATGGATGGTTTTGGTGGTGGTATCAAATTTTGTGATGTTTTTAAATACTTCTTTTTGCTCGGTATTTTTAGCGCTTTCCTTTGATTGAGAGTGATTGCAGCTCGCAAGAGCAAATAAGGTTAAAAACAGAACAGTAAGTTGCTTCATGTGGCTACGGCGTTGGTCTGTAATAAAGTTAACTAAAATTATAGGACTATGTGTGTTTAGTACTTTGTGTTTTGCTCAGACGGTTGTTGGATAAACGGGATAGCAGTAGAAAGCCCACAATGAAGCGTAGCGAAATGAGGACTTGAAACAAATAGCCCGACTTTCGGGAGATAAAGGTGGTGCAATTGCTTTTTAAACAAAAAAGAGCCTTGGCATTTACCAAGACTCTTCTAATTATTTTATAAGTCGACTAGCTTAATTTACCTAGTGCTTCTTTAATTCTTCTTAAGGCTTCTACCAAGCTCTCGTCTGAAGCGGCGTAAGACAAACGGATGTAATTGTCGTTTCCGAAACTATCACCGCCTACGGTTGCCACATGCCCAACATTTAATAGGTAAAGTGCCAAATCGCTAGAGTTTTTAATCACATTGCCATCTGCATCTTTTTTACCAAAGAATGAACTGATTTCTGGGAAGAAATAGAATGCTCCTTCTGGTAAATTGGTTTTCACACCTGGAATGTCTTTCAACAAATCGTACACCAACTGGCGACGACGTGCGAAAGCTTTTTTCATTTCGTTTACGGTATCCAATCCTTGTTCATAAGCTACAATACCTGCACGTTGCGCAATAGAGCAAGTGCCTGAAGTGGTTTGGCCTTGAAGCTTGTCGTTTGCGGCAGCAATTTCTTTGCTGGCTGCGATGTAGCCTAAGCGCCATCCGGTCATTGCAAAAGCTTTAGAAAAGCCGTTTACGATGATTACGCGGTCTTTAATGCTTGGGAATTGAGCAATTGATTCGTGTTTGTCAACAAAGTTAATATGCTCGTAAATTTCATCGGAAAGGATGAAGATGTTAGGGTGTTTTTCGAATACTTTAGCCAAGGCTGCCAACTCATCTTTGCTGTAAACAGTACCTGTTGGGTTGTTTGGCGAAGAGAACATGAACAATTTACTTTTTGGAGTAATGGCTGCTTCTAGTTGCTCTGGTGTGATTTTGAAATCACTTTCGATAGAAGTATTGATGAAAACAGATTTCCCTTCGGCAAGGGTTACCATTTCAGAATAAGAAACCCAATACGGTGTAGGGATAATTACCTCATCACCTGGGTTAATTAAGGTTAGAATAACGTTCGATAAAGATTGCTTAGCTCCAGTAGAAACTACAATTTGAGAAATGTCGTAGTCAAGATTGTTTTCTGTCTTTAACTTGTTTACAATGGCTTGGCGTAAATCTGGATAGCCCGGTACCGGTGAGTAACGAGTATAGTTTTCGTCCAATGCTTTTTTTGCAGCTTCTTTAACGTGCTCTGGCGTATTGAAATCTGGCTCGCCAACACTTAAACTAATTACATTTACGCCTTTTGCAGCTAACTCACGACCTAGTTTAGTCATTTTTAGCGTAGCGGATTCTGAAAGGTTATTTATTCTGTCTGATAAAATGCTCATGATGTTTTTGTGAGATAACAAATATAGAAACCTTATTTGTAACACCCTAATAAAAGATGTATTTTAATGGCATTCGTTTAATGTTTTTATGGTTTTGTTGATAATTTGACAAAAGGATTTCCGTCCAAGGATTTTGGCGTTTGGTTTGTTCGATGAGAAAATATGCTTTTGTTTTTTTATTGAGGAAAGAAACAGTGCATTTGTGTGTAAACATAACACTTTTACGCGTAATTTTGCGACATAAAACAAGCTAGCTTTGATCACGAATAAAAGAGCCATATTAATATCGCTTTGTACCAGTATTTTATTGATGCTGGCCAAATTTGTTGCCTATTTCATTACCAATTCCAATGCTATTTTAACCGATGCCGCCGAGAGTATCGTAAATGTGCTGGCGAGTGGTTTTGCTTTCTATAGCATTTATTTGGCCACGATGCCTAAAGATGAAAACCATCCTTATGGACACGGAAAGGTAGAGTTCTTCTCTGTATTTGTGGAAGGGGTACTTATTTGCATCGCAGGAGTGGTTATTCTAATTAAATCGGTTTACAGTTTGTTTTATGGGAATGAAGTAAACGATTTGTACAATGGTGCGCTAATTATTGCTGCTACAGGTTTAATTAACCTTATTGTGGGGCTTTTTCTGATTAAGACCGGAAAAGCTAACAAGTCGTTAACGTTGGAGGCCGATGGCAAGCACTTACTTACCGATGCTTTGAGTAGTGCTGGTTTGGTGGTAGGGATTATTATTATCCAACTTACCCAAATTTTATGGTTAGATAGTGTAATTTCCATTCTTTTAGGGATTTATATTGTTTTTAGCGGTTATAAACTTACCCGTAAATCGGTAGGTGGTTTAATGGACGAGAGCAACATTGAATTAGTAAAAGAGGTGGTGAATATATTGCAAGAGAATAGACAGCCTAGCTGGATTGATGTACATAATTTAAGGGCGCAGCAATATGGGGCCGATTTGCACATTGACTGCCATGTTACTTTGCCATACTATTTTGATTTGAATACCGTTCATCAGGAAATATCAGCAATAGATAAGCTCATTAACCAGTCTGTAAATCATCAAACAGAACTGTTTATCCATGCTGATCCATGTTTGCCTGCCTGTTGCCATTATTGTAAAATGGAAAATTGTCCGGTAAGGACAGAAGCTTTTAGAGCGGAAATAAAGTGGAATATGGAGAATGTTACCAAAAATCAAAAGCACTTTCAGTAGATGAGCTATTTCAATATTAGAGTTTACGGGTTGTTGATTAACCAAGATCAGGAAGTTTTATTGAGTGATGAGTTTGAGGTAGGGCGGTATTTTACCAAATTTCCAGGTGGAGGATTGGAACTTGGAGAAGGTTTGATTGATGGCCTAAAGCGCGAATTTATGGAAGAGTGCGAAGCGGAAGTGGAAGTTGTCAGTCATTTTTATACCACCGATTTTTACGAGAAATCGTCCTTTAACGAGAGCCAAGTGATCAGTATCTATTATTTGGTTAAGGCTGTTAATCCGTTGCAATTGAATTTTAAAACCGAGGCGTTTGATTTTGATGAAGGTTTGAATCAGTCTTTTAGATGGAAGAAGATTAACGAAATGGTAGAGGAGGATGTTACTTTTAGAACCGATAAAACGGTAGTAGGATTATTGGGGACACTGGTATGAGGAATAATATTTTCTATCACCTAGCACCCGTGTTTAGGGTTACTTTATTTATTTTTTTGTGTTTTGTTTGTATTCTTCCTTTTGGGTTAGTTATTCAGCTTAACTTACTTCCTCCAGCACCAAATCAATTACTTGCTGATATTTCGGCTCAGGCCAGTTTAGTGGTGGTGGTTATCAGTGCCTCCCTCATGATATTCAGGATTTTACCTTATCTGGATTTCTATGCCATTTTTGTGAGGAAAGAAGGAGCGTTTAGTGGCTTTTTAAAAGGTACTGCAATTGGTTTGGTATTTATGTCGCTTTGCGCCTTATTGCTTTATGTTAATGGTAACGTGAGCTTTAGTTTGAAAAATATGGCAGTTTCGGAAATGCTTTTGTACTTTGTTTATTTCCTGCTGATTGCCTTTTTTGAAGAGATGTTGTTTAGGGCTTATCCATTATTTGCCTTTGCAGAGCGATATCCTGTATGGTTTACGATATTTTTTAATGGAATACTGTTTGCGTTGGCGCATTTCGGAAATCCAAATTTTACGGCTATAGGCTTGTTCAATATCACTTTAGCAGGGGTGCTGTTTTGTATTTATACTTTGCAAAAGAAAAATATCTCGTGGGCTATTGGTATTCATTTTGGATGGAATTTTACGCAAGGAGTGCTTCTTGGCTATAATGTAAGTGGTAACGAAATGCCTGGTGCAGTAAAGGCTACGCCTATAGGTTCAACCTACCTTTCTGGTGGTGCTTTTGGTATTGAGGGTTCGATTTTCTGCACCGTTCTCTTGATTGTTTGGATAGGTTGGCTTATTTATCGCAAAGGCTTTGGTGAAGTAGAAATTTACGATCCACAGGTAATGCATCATCTCCACGAGGGCGAGTAATAAGGGGAGGGCTGGCAGATTATTTATTTTTTTGTCAATAAGTGTATAATTTGATGGATTTTACATTTAAGCTTCGTATAATTGGTTAACACACTAAATTTAGCTCTATGCCTCTTATACGAGATTTCATCGAGAGAATAACTGCTAGGGAAAGCGATCCAATCAATCAGGCTCGTACTCAGATGTTATTTTATCTTTTGATGGCCTATTTTTTCTTTGGTTTATCATTGGTTGCCGCCTACGGTTACACGGGTCAAATTCCTCAACTAGTTAGGGCGATTGTCATTTCCGTTTTGGCCATCGTTGCCTTGTATGTGCATTATACTTTTAACGTATGGCGAATATTGTCGCATATTGTGCTGGTTTTGATCACGTTTCTTGGGGTGTGGGCAAATATTTTGGTGTATGTGCAGGGCATTAACGCCGCTACTTTACAATACATTTGGCTTGCTTGTGCCTTTGGCTTTTACATGCATGGTTCAAGGGTAGGGTGGGTTTATGCTGCCATTAACATTGCACCAGTGTTAGTTGATGCAGCCTTTTTCAGTAGGGATTATTTCTTTTTGGGTGTTGGTCCTCAGGTGGTTGCTAGGCCTATCTATGTTTACGTATTGATCTACGATTTTTTTGCCATCGCATTTTTGCATTACTTTTTTTTCAAGGTGTTTAATAAGAACATTGCGATTTTAACAGAGACAAAAAATCAGCTTAATAACACCAACGAGAAGCTTAACCAAACCATTGAGGAAATTAAGGAGCTTTCCAATGTGAGGATGCGGTTTTTATCGACAATGTCGCACGAGCTTAGGACACCATTAAACGGCGTAATAGGCTTAACCAATGTGTTGTTGCATCAAGAGCCTCGTAAAGATCAAGAAGAAACACTTTCGGTGCTTAAATTTTCAGCGGAGAACTTGTTGGCCCTGGTTAATGATATCTTGGATTTTAACAAACTCGATTCGGATGTGGTGGAGTTGGAAAGTACACCTTTTAATCTTTATGATTTAATAGAGAATATTTATGCCGCTACAAAGTTGAAGGCTTCAGAAAAGCAGCTGGACTTTACTTTCGAAGTAGCCGGCTCTTTGCGCCCGCTCACTTTAATTGGAGATCCTACTCGTATTACGCAAGTGTTGCTAAATCTGTTGAACAATGCCGTTAAATTTACCGAAAAAGGAAGTGTTAAGTTGGCTTGCAGCGAATTATCAATTACAGAAGAAAGTGTGGAGATAAGGTTTGTAGTAGAGGATACTGGCATTGGTATAGACGAAAGTAGGCAGCATGGCATTTTTGATGAGTTTGTGCAGGCTTCCGTAAGTACGACCAGGAATTACGGTGGTACTGGCTTAGGGCTTCCGATTGTGAAACGAGTATTAGAGCTTTATCAATCGACTGTACAAATTGAAAGTAGCATAGGGAAGGGGGCTAGGTTTAGTTTTGATATTGTTTTTCCTTATAGCAAAAGTGTCGATGATCATGTGAAAAGTAGCGACTCGGAAGATCGTAGGTCTTCGGATTTGTCTAAATTGAAAGTTTTGGTGGTGGAAGATAATGCGGTAAATATCATGGTAATTAATAAAACCCTTAACCGGATGGAAATTAATCCAGATATAGCCGAAAATGGCAAAATGGCCCTCGAAATGATTTTGGTTAATACTTATGATCTTATTTTGATGGATCTGTATATGCCTGAATTGGATGGTTATGAAACTACCAAAGCAATAAGATGTTTGTCGGATGTTCAAAAGTCCAATGTTCCTATTATTGCACTTACTGCTACGGTAAATAGTCAAGTGTTAGAGGAGGTGTTGGCTGTTGGGATGAATGGTTATTTGTCTAAACCTTTCCATCCTGATGATCTTTTTGAAGAGTTACGTAAGCACGTTAATTGATTTTTAAGAACAGATGTAGCAGTGCTGCTAAACTAGCGCCTATGATTGGGCCTATAATTGGAACCCAAGCGTAGCCCCAATTGCTGTCACCTTTTCCTTTCATCGGGATTATGCTATGGATAATTCGTGGGCCTAAGTCTCTGGCTGGGTTAATAGCATAGCCCGTGGTTCCTCCTAAGCTTAAGCCAATTACCCAAACTAAAAAGGCTACAGGCAATGCCCCAACAGAACCAAGTCCGATGGGTGTTTTTTCGCTGCCCATTTCTCCGCCGGTAATGTAGAAAATCACGAAAATAAGGACAAAGGTGCCTACAATTTCAGAAAACAAGTTGGAAGCTTTGTTGGCGATAGCTGGTCCAGTGGCAAAAGGCGCTGCTTTTAAGCCTTTTTCGTCAGTAGCGTTAAAATGATCTTTGTAGAAAAGCCATACCAATAATGAACCCGTCATAGCGCCACCTAATTGGGCGAGCATATAGTAAGGTACTTTAGTCCATTCAAAAGCATTGGCAATAGCTAAGGCTAGTGTTACGGCAGGGTTCAAGTGCGCACCACTATGAGGTCCAGCAACAACCACCGCTACAAATACGGCCAGTGCCCAAGCGGTAGTAATTACCATCCAGCCACTGTTGTTGCCTTTAGTATCTTTAAGGACTACATTGGCCACTACGCCGTTTCCTAGTAAAATCATGATGGCTGTGCCTATAAATTCTGCAACGTAAATGTTCATGTTGTTGGTTGGTTGGTTGGTTGGTTGGTTGGTTGAAAGGATGAATTGTGGACTGCTAACTTAAAACTTTCAATTGCAAACTGATCACTACTCTGTATTTGCAATGGCTGCTCTTACTGCTTTTTTCCAACCTTCTATGCGCTTGCTGTTATCAATATTGGCATTGGCAGCAAAGGTTTTGTTGATCTGCCATTGCGATTTAATTTCTTCGATATTTTGCCAAAAACCGGTAGCTAGACCGGCCAAATACGCCGCTCCAATTGCCGTTACTTCGGTCACTTCAGGTCGTACTACTTTGCAGCTCAACAAGTCTGCTTGGAATTGCATTAATAGGTTGTTGGCAGTAGCTCCACCATCGACTCTCAATTCGGATATAGGAGTATCTGCATCTGCCTGCATGGCATTTAAAACATCCATGGTCTGGTAGGCGATACTTTCTAGGGCAGCTCTGGCCATGTGCGATTTGTTAGTGCCACGGGTAATGCCTGTGATGGTCCCTCTAGCATCTTGGTTCCAGTAGGGGGCGCCCAATCCAGCAAATGCTGGGACAATATAAACACCTTGCGTGTCTTCCACTTTTTGAGCCAGTAGCTCTATATCTGCTGATTTCTCAATCAAGCCTAGCTCGTCTCTTAACCATTGTACAATTGCTCCAGCAATGAAAATACTGCCTTCAAGCGCATAATTTACCTCGCCGTTAATTTGCCAAGCAATAGTGGTCAATAAATTGTTGGTGGAGGTTTTAGGAGTTTTGCCAATGTTCATCAACATGAAACAACCTGTGCCGTAAGTGTTTTTAACCATTCCTGGTTGTGTACACATCTGTCCAAACAAGGCTGATTGTTGATCACCTGCAATACCCGCAATTGGGATTTGCGCCGCCAAAATATTTCCTGCTGTGGTGCCGTATACTTCGCTTGATGATTTTACTTGTGGCAGCATAGAACTTGGAATGCCAAATAATTCAAGCAAGTCATTGTCCCATGTTAAGGAATGGATGTTGTAAAGCATGGTGCGTGATGCGTTGCTCACATCTGTTACATGCACTTTTCCTGCAGTCAAATTCCAAATTAACCAGCTGTCAACTGTGCCAAAGGCTAATTCTCCTTTATCAACTTTTTCTCTAGCACCTTCTACATTCTCTAAAATCCATTTTACCTTGGTTGCTGAAAAATAGGAGTCGATGATCAAACCTGTTTTCTCTTGTATCTTTTGGGATAGACCTTGTTTTTTAATCGAGTTGCAGTATTCCGAGGTTCGCCTATCTTGCCAAACAATGGCGTTGTATATTGGTTTGCCTGTGGTTTTATCCCAAACTACCGTAGTTTCTCGCTGGTTGGTAATTCCAATGGCCTTGATGTCGGCAGCGGTTAAATTAGCTTTGGCAATTACTTCCGTAGCTACGGATAGTTGGGTAGACCAAATTTCACTTGGGTTGTGTTCTACCCAGCCAGCTTGAGGATATATTTGGGTGAACTCTTTTTGGGCTATGGCAATTATTTCGCCGCTGTGATTGAAAACAATAGCACGGGAACTTGTGGTCCCTTGATCTAGAGATAAGATGTAATTGCTCATAGCTTATATTTTGGTTTCGGAAAATTATCCCGCTAAAACAGGATTTTCCTTTTTGTTTTTTACTTGGTAAGTATACCCTTCTGCTAATTTAACAAAAGATTTTACTTGTTCATCTTCCCATTGTTTGTCGTATCCAATTTCGCTAGCCATGATGGTAGCAACGGTTTTGCTCATTTCAATAGCTGCTTTGGCGTCAATAATCAATACTCTTAAGCGTCTGCTTAAAATATCCTCTACTGTTTCGGCCATTTCGTTTTTGGTACTCCATACTACTTCCGCAAAGGTATATGGGAAGTCTGGATGTAACTTTTGTGCCAACTCTGGTCTTTGTTTGATAAGTTCCTCTATGTTCGCCCTGTCGCTACCGTAAATGTTCAGATAGTTGTGGTCTGTGCTATTGTTGCAACCATGAATTGGTAGGTCAGTGGTTTGACAAGCTTTTTGAGGTAGTTTTGCTTCTTTGATGGCTAAGTTTACGGTTTCTTCAGCCATGCGACGGTAGGTGGTCCATTTTCCGCCTGTAATAGTGATTAGGCCTTTTGCTGAAACCATTAATTTATGGTCCCTGCTGATCTCTTTGGTGCTATTGGCATTGCCATCAGTAGGGGCGGCTAGTGGACGTAGCCCTGAGAAGACGCTTAAGATGTCATTTTCTGTAGGTTTCGTTTTAAAATAGCTGGCTGCTGTGTTTAAAATGAAATCTGTTTCCTCTTTTAGTGCCCTTGGTTCGAGGCTATGTTCATCTAAAGGGGTATCTGTAGTGCCTACCAATAAGTGGTTGTGCCATTGCACAGCAAAAAGCACCCTTCCGTCAGAAGTTTTAGGGATCATTAAGGCCGAATCGCTGTTCAGGAATTCCTTTTTCAATACAATGTGTACGCCCTGACTTGGTCTTACAGTTTGCTTAGCTTTGGCATTGCTCATCTGTAAAATCTCATCTACAAATACTCCGGTTGCATTAATTACAGTTTTGCCGTATAAATGAAAGGTTTCATTTGTAATGGCATCGGTGGCAGTAATACCAGTAATTTGCTCACCATTTTTAAGTAAGCTGGTTACTTTCATATAATTTACCAGAGTAGCGCCATTTTCCTTTGCAGTTTGTGCAATGTTAATGGCTAGTCTTGCATCATCAAAACGACCATCAAAATAACGTATAGAGCCTTTTAAGCCTTCTTCTTTAATGCCAGGCATTAGGTGTAAGGTTTCGCTTTTTGAGAAAAACTTAGAAGTTCCAAAGCTGAAACGTCCGGCTAACCAATCGTATAATTTCAAACCTATAAGGTACTTGGCTACAGAGAACCAATCGTAACAGGGAATGAGGAATTCTTCTTTGTGTACTAAGTGAGCGGCGTTTTTTTGCATGAGGCCTCTTTCTCTCAGGGCGTGCTTTACTAATGCGATATCTCCTTGTGCCAGATACCTCACTCCGCCATGAACCAATTTGGTGCTTCTGCTTGATGTTCCTTTTGCAAAGTCTGCTTGCTCAACCAGTAAGGTTTTTAAGCCCCTGCTTGCTGCGTCTAATGCCGTTCCAAGACCTGTTGCGCCCCCACCAATAATAATGATATCCCACTCAGATTTGTCGACCAGGTTATGTTTGTGTATTCTCTGCATTTTTAAATCATAATAAAACGAAACAATAAGCAATTATAAGTAATCAAAATTGGAATAATCGAAACTTTTCTTAAAATATTTTTCTACAATAAATATGGTAAGGGTATTTATATTAATTATTAACTTGCGATTAAATGTAAACGCTATGAGCATGACGCTGGCCGAAAGGCACCAATTTATACTTAATCGTATTCAGCAAGACCAATATATAAATGTTGTTGAGCTTTGTAAAGAGCTAAAAGTATCTTCAGTTACTATCCGTAAAGATTTAAAATTATTAGAAGATAAAAATCTTCTTTTTAGGACCCATGGAGGGGCTACCTTAAATAATCCTTATGCGGTTGATCGTCCGGTGAACGAAAAGGAGAAGATGCAATCGAACGAGAAAAACAAAATAGGTATTGCCGCAACTAAGCTGTTAAAGGAGAATGATTCTATTGTGGTTGCTTCGGGTACTACCTTGTTGTATTTTGCTAAGAACATTCCTGCGGGTCTTAATATTACTGTAGTGACTTCTTCTTTAAATATATCCATTGAATTTTTGCGAAATCCAGAGGTGGAGGTCATCCAATTGGGTGGTTTGTTAAGAAAAAGCTCTTCTTCAGTGATGGGTGCTTATGCAGAACAGGTTTTACAGGATTTTTATTTTAGCACTTTGTTCTTGGGGGTAGATGGTATCGACTTGGAACACGGTTTTACCACTACCAATGCAATGGAGGCGCATTTGAACAGGCAAATGATCAAGGTTTCGCAAAAGGTGGTTGTATTGGCCGATTCGACCAAATTTGGCAAGAGGGGCTTTGGCAAAATATGTGGTTTCGAAGATGTGGACCATATCATTACCGACAGAGGGATTTCACAACAAATGATTAATCATTTAGAAGGTTTAGGTATTACAGTGACGATGGTTTAACCCGTCTAGTTTTCTATAAAATAAGAAGCGCAACATTTCAGTTGCGCTTTTTTTATTTTGTTTTCGAGTTGTTTCTTGTTTTTCTTTCGTTTTGTGCCTTTTGTGCAATTGGAGGATTTTACGGCTCTTTTGTTTGCTATTTAACGATATATTCAGAATAATTTTTGGTGTTGTTTTGTAAAATCATAATTTATCTTTAGTTTCAATTTGTTTTTATTTATTGTTTATTGTTATATATTTGAATAATAGTAATACAAATTGTAATTGCGAATTGTTTCAAATAGGTTAATGCTTAGTTAATATATAATTAACAGAAGCGACCTAGTTTTGCGGCAATCGGGAAAAATTATAATTGAAACTAGTAAATAACCCGATATAAATTAATTATGAACAAAACAATTACTCAAAAGGCTAGCATGTGCCTACATGCGGCGGATTGCGAAAGCGAACCGCAGTCACAGCTTTCGGTAATCGGTATTTTGAAGAAGCAGTTGTATAGAAGTGTAAGTAGCGTTGCATTTCTTTTTGTTTTGCTTTTTCATTTTTTACTGTTACAAAATGCGGTGGCGCAAACTTCTTCACAAAACATTACAGTAAAAGGTACTGTGATTGACAGTGGTGATGACACTGGTATACCTGGTGTTAGTATTACTGACAATACTAAAAAAGTACTTGGGCTTACTGATGGTAAAGGTGATTTTAGCATTACCATCCCGAAAGGTACTACTGTTAATTTTACTATGATTGGTTATGCTACATTTAGCAGGACTTTTCATGATGCACATAAGGGAGCATCTATTGTGATGACTTCGTCTACCAACGAACTGAACACGGTAGTGGTTACGGCTCTTGGGATCAAGCGTGAAGAAAAAGCATTAGGTTATGCGATCACCAAACTTGATAGTAATCAATTTACGGATGCGGTTTCAAGTAACTGGACTGATGCATTGTCAGGAAAGGTAGCGGGTTTGAATCTAGTACGTAATGGTGGTCCTGCAGGTTCTAACAAAATCATTTTACGTGGTGAGAATAACCTTACCGGTGATAACGAAGCTTTGATTGTAATTGATGGTGTGGTAGCTAGTAGTAGTGCTAGACGTTCAGCTGGTACTGGTGGTGGTGTGTATGGAACTTCGGGTGATATTATGCCAGCAGATTTTGGTAGTGCTTTGAACGATTTAAATCCAGATGATATAGAGAATGTAACGGTGCTTAAAGGTCCAGCTGCAGCTGCTCTTTACGGACAAAGGGGAGCGAATGGAGCAATTATTATTACTACTAAATCAGCAACTAAAAACAGAAAGACCGTTGGGATTACATTTACTTCAAATAGTGCATGGGAAAGTGTGAACCGTAGCCCTGATATACAACAAGAGTTTGGCCAAGGGCAATTTGGTGTTTCTTATTTTTCTTACGGAAATACTGCCGATGGGGCAAGTACTAATGGTACTAGTGCTACTTGGGGAGCTCCTTTCTCGGCTGGTGGTATGTTTTATCAGTATGATCCAGTAACTAAAACAAGAGGAGTGAACAGAACGCCATGGAGGGCTTATGATAATCCTATCGATGCATTCTTTGTAACAGGATTTGAATCTAGCAACTCGGTTAGTTTAGATGGCACTTACAAAGGTGTGGGACTACGTTTATCTGCTAGTCATGGAAGTAACGAGTGGATTGTACCTAATACAGGCTTAGAGAGAACAACTGTTGCTTTAAATGCCAATACTAACTTGACTAAAAAATTAAACTTAAACTTAAAATTACAATATAGCAATAGACACAGTGACAACTTGCCTGCAACGGGTTATGGAAATCAGTCATTGATGTATTGGTTCATGTTTGCTCAACCAAACGTAAATGTTGATTGGTATCGCGATTACTGGTCGCCAGGTAAACAATATGAGCAACTGGTAAATATTACAACAACTAACCCTGAAAGTCCTTACGCTATTTCAGAGCAATATATTAATGCCCAAAGACGTAATGGTTGGTTGGGTAATATCCAAGCTAACTACAAATTTACGAAAGAGCTAAGTTTAATGGTTCGTGCATCTGTGGATTTGAACAATGACGTTCGTGAAACTCAACGTCCTTGGGATGCTTCTGGAAATAAATTTGCTCATGGTTCTTATCGTATTGCTGATATCCGATCTTACGAGATTAATGCTGATTTCATGTTGAAATACGACAAAAAAATCTCTAAAGATTTTCACATGACGGCTAATGTTGGTGGTAGCCAAATGCGTAACCACTATAATAGGTTAGAAAAAAGAGCTGATGGACTTTTGATACCAAACATCTATAGACTGGATAATAACGAAAATCCATTAGTTTTTGTTCCGGATACAGCTAGGTATAGAATTAATAGTTTTTATGGAGCAATGTCGTTTAGCTATAAAAATTACTTGTTCTTGGATTTGACCGCTCGTCAAGACTGGAACAGTACTTTGGCAACCTTAACCAGAACCGATAATGTAGGCTTTTTCTATCCTTCGGCTAGTATGTCTTTCATCGCTTCAGATTACTGGAAATTACCAAAGATGATTAGTTTCGCTAAGTTTAGAGCTTCCATTGCGCAAGTTGGTAGTGGTAGTACTATTCCTTACAGAACACAATTTACTTATTTGAATGCTGCTGATGGTATTTATCCAGACAGCGCTATGAATAATCCTCGAATATTGCCTAATGCAAATCTTAAGCCTTTAATTACAACGACTATTGAGTTGGGTTTAGACTTGAAATTATTTAACAGTCGTTTAAACTTTGATGTGGCAGTTTATACCGGCAATACTAAAAATCAGATCTTAAATAGAATTTTGGATAAATCTACTGGTTACAATGTACAAGTGGTGAACGTAGGTAGAGTAGATAATAAAGGTATTGAGGTAGCGGTTAATGGTACGCCTATCCAAACTCGTTCTTTTAAATGGACTTTGAACGGTACGTTTACAGCAAACAGAAATAGAATTAAAGAACTTTCTGATAGTTCTTTGGTGCTGCGTACCGGAGCATTGGGAGGCGGACAGGTTGTGGCCAATGTTGGGGGTAGCATGGGAGATTTGTATGGAAGAGGATTTTTGCGCTCTCCTGACGGACAGATTGTGTTTGATCCTAACACTGGAAATGCATTGACCAACTCTACAGATCTTTTTTACTTGGGTAATACATTGCCTCAGTTCAGATTTAGTTTTGGAACAGGTTTCACCTACAAGCAAGTGACCATGAATGTTTTATTTGACGCACAGTTGGGTGCTGTAGGTCATTCACTTACTTTTTCAAGAATGGCAGCGTTGGGTAAATTGAAAATCACACTTCCAGGCAGGTATAATGGTGTAATTGGACAAGGTGTGGTTCAAAACCCTGATGGAACTTATCGTCCAAATGATGTTACGGCTACTAACTTTGAAAATTACTATACTTCATTGTACGGGTCAGACCAAGCGGAAGGAAGTATTTTCAGAACAGATTATTTGAAGCTTAGAGAGGCTAATTTAACTTATGCATTCAATAAGAAATTCTTAAAAAGGATTGGTTTCAGCAAAGTGACCTTGGGTGTTTACGGACGTAACCTATTCGTTTGGTCTCCTTGGCCAGCATTCGATCCAGAGTTTGGAACTTTAGCCGGATCAGATATTGTTCAAGGGTTTGAAACTGGACAATTGCCATCAACTAGGACAATTGGAGCGCGTTTAGTGGTAGGCCTTTAATTTATGAAGATTATGAAAAAGAATAAAAATACTTTAGTATATATACTTTTAGCCACTTTTGGTCTCTCGAACTTTTCTTGTACGAAAGATTTTAAAGAAGTAAACACGGATCCTATTGGGAAGGGGAAAGTTTTGGCTAATCAATTATTAGCACCTGCGCTGGTAAACGTGTTAAGTACCAATATGGTGCGAAACCGAAATTTCACCAATGAACTGATGCAAGTGACCGTAGATATTAACGACGGTGAGGGAAGGGTGTTTCGTTATGATATTAGAAATAACCTGTCTGATTATACTTGGAATAACTGGTACACTAATCTAACTGATCTTAGAGATATGTACACTATTGCTAGTCAACCAGGAAGTGTTAACAAATCTTATCAAGGAATATCCCTAATTACTCAAACATGGGTATATTCTTTGCTTACAGACATGTATGGTGATATTCCTTACACTCAAGCCAATATGGGGAAGGAAGGGATTTTGGAGCCAGTTTTTGATAAGCAAAAAGATATCTATGCGGATATGTTTAAAAAGCTGGAAGACGCTAATAATCTTTTGAAAGAGGGAACGGGAATAGTAGGAACTAGCGATCCAGTTTTTCAAGGAGATATCTCGAAATGGAGAAGATTTGGAAATTCGCTATACCTTAGGTTGTTGCTTAGGGTTTCCGGTAAAGCTGAGGTAGCAACTTCTGCAATTGCTAAGATCAAAGAGATGGTAGACACTAATCCGTCTAATTATCCAGTAATGGAAAACAATACGCATACTGCTAAAATCTTGTGGAATGGAACAAATAGCTCATCGGCAGTTTTTTCTTCTCCATTTATGGTTAACGTAAGAGCGGTTGATTTTAGAGGGCCAGCGCTTACTGATTTTTTCTTGAATAGGTTGGTAAGCTGGAACGATCCAAGGGTTAAATCTACTTTAGGTAAAAATGGTGTGCCGCGTTTTGGTATTGCCCAAGGACCGAACGGTTTAGTAGGAGTTTCTAGTGGTTATGCCGCGGGTACAGGTGTGGTTAAGCAGGCATATTTCTATTCGGATGCACAGACTAATAATCCAACAACATTGCAAACAGATCCATATACTGGTATCATGATGAATTGTGCTGAAGTGAGTTTTATTAAAGCTGAAGCGGCGGCAAGAGGTTGGATTAATGGGCCAGTGGAGAACTATTATTACAAAGGAATGGTAGATGCTATTAACTACTGGATGCCTACTTATATTACTAGTCCCACTGATGCTGATTTTATAAAGTATATCACAGAAGCAGATTTGTTGTGGGACAATACACAACCTTTGGACGATTTGACGCCTAACAGTAATAGTCAACTAGAGATGATCCATATTCAAAAGTATTTTTCGATGTTTTTGGTGGATATGCAGCAATGGTACGAGTTCAGACGTACAGGGCATCCGATTTTGCCTAAAGGACCAGGTTTGGCCAATGGCGGTAGAATGCCGGTTCGACTTAACTACCCGATTGTAGTGCAGTCAACAAATCCAACCAGCTATAAAAATGCAGTTGCGGCTCAAGGTCCAGATAACATAAATACATTAGTTTGGTGGCAAAAGCCTTAATCATAGAATTATAAAAAAGGTGATGAAAAAGATATTTAATTATATAATCATGACGGTTGCTTTGGTAGCCGTGCTATCTGCTTGTAAAAGAGATAGCGATTACATCCAAAGTGTTGCCAGTCCTTTTATCTCAAATTTTGATTTGCGTAAATTGTACAAAGGTGGCGATGTTACTTTGAATAGTGATTTGATGAGAGGTGCGAACTCTGTTAGGGGTCAAGTAATTTCTGATCATTCAGGTAACAACTTGCCGTCTGGCTTGCTTATTATTCAAAATACCAGAAGGGTAGGTAACGGTATTGACTCTCTTAGGGGGATGGCAATTAATATTGGTGCTGATGCTGCAAAATATGTTCCCGGAGATTCTGTACATGTTAAGTTGGATGGCGGGGTGTTGAAAAGAGTGGATGGGATATTACAGATTACTGGAGTGACTGGCGCAGCTGTTACAAAAGTAGCTTCTAACATACCATTGAAGGCTAACAGAGGTTTTGCTAACCAAATTGCTGCCACACCAGAAGTGTTTGAGTGTACGCTCCTTACCATTGTAAAGGCTACTTACAATCCAACGCTTAATCCTACAGACGTATTGGCTGGAGATAAGGTGCTTAACGATGGGACGTCAGATATTTTATTGCGTACACAAGCTAATGCAACATTTGCCAATACTATTCCTCCGTATTCAGGAAATTATACAGGTATCGTATTTAATGTGGTGAGTAATGGCGTGTCAACACCTCAGCACCGTATCAGAACAGCTAATGATATTGTAACTTTAAGTTCTACGGTAGATGTGCCAGAATTTGTGATTACAGGTTTTGTGAACGATCCAGAAGGTACCGATGCCAATTACGAATATATTCAGTTTAGGGCTGTTAAAGATATTAATTTTGCTACAACTCCATTTTCTGTAATCACCTGTAATAATGCAGGAACATCTACTCCAACCGGTTTCCCAGCGCAAGGATGGGCAACAGGGGATTTAAGAACTTATAAATTTGAACTGAATTCGGGTACAGTAAGTAAAGGTGAGTTTTTCTATGTTGGAGGAACTGGCAGGACCATCAATGCTTCTGGTTCTACTTCTATTAGTTCATCTAAATGGATAAAGGCTTTTGCTTATAACAGCAACGAAAGCCCAGTGTTTTATACGGGTGGTCCAAGAGGTACCAGAACTACTAATTTATTAGCGAATAGCGGAAATGCATTTGGAGTGGCAGCTTTTAGAGGTTTACAGGTAAATAGTACTACTATTCCAGTTGATGTGGTTTGGGTGCATACTGGTGGTAGTTTATATCAAGTTGGGCAAGCGCCAACCTACGGTATTGGTTATAGAATTGGAAATACTGACGTTTATGATGTGATTGATCCAATAACAGGGAATCAACAGCCTTATTTCTTAGCTGGAACAAATAGGTTTGCATTTACTTATGCGCCTGGGGCTGCAACTAATGCTGGTGATTTTTATATTCTTGGTGGTGTTTTCGATACCAAATTGAACAAATGGGTACAAGCGAGGTCTCAAACGTTGGTTGATTTAAGTAAGACATCAACTTTGGCGGATATTGAAAATGATAAGTCCACTAAAATCAATTAATAAATACAGCATTTTGCTGGCATAAATTGCTAATGCAGTTAACCGTTGGGTATAGTCTCCTATTTAAAGCTCAATGGTTAACTGCAATTTTACATCCTGCCTTTACCAGAACCATCCTTATTTTATTCATATAAGCTAAAAAAAGTTATGAAAAATCAATTGATTAAAATGTTCTGTGTATGTGCAATGGTATTGTTCAGTACCCATACTTTTGCCAATACTGTTAAAACTAAGGAACCACACTCCAAAACTTCGTACAAGAAAAAGAACAATTTTGGTTTTGAGGTAATCAACCACACTCGTGTCAATTTTGTTTCGGTGACTATTTCTGGTCTTGATTCATCGAATAATCCGCTTACGTTGACTATTAACGATATACCTCATAATGGTTCAAATTATTTTTATTTCGATGAAGGGCCTATACATTCTGTGTCAGTAACTATTACTACCGCTTCTCCTGTAGTGTATGCTTTTGATGTTTGGAATGCTTCTTCCAGAGTTTACGATATTATCAATTATAACGGAAGTCCTAGAACGTTCTATATTCCGGATAATAACAATAATGAACTCTATATAGAATGCTATACAGAAGATTGGTAAAATAAATTAACACCCAATGCATGCGACAATTAGGATGGTTTTCATGCATTGGGTGTTTTGATTTAAATAAAGAAAGGTTTCTCTTTTTTTGATAAATACTTAATAAATACAAGATTTAAACAAGTTATGAAAAAACTATTTTTTGCCATTGTAACTCTAATGGTTTCAGCTACTGCTTTTGCCCAAAAAGGGAGAATTTACGATAAATTTCCTGAGGATTTTGAAATGCCAGATACTTCGGCCAAGGCTAAGTACAAAAAAGCAGAGTTAGAATTAAAAACCGGAAGTTGGACTTTAGATCAGGCTATTTTGGCTGCCGTAGAAAACAGAGATCGTTTTAATGGGAAGCAATCGGTGCGTATGCATCAAAATAAAGAGAATTCAGGTTACCTGCAAATGAATTTTGATTTGCCTAACGGAGCTTCTAAAGTAACTTTTGTTTATGGTGTTTACTATAAAGATACCCCTAGCGCAATTAAGCTAGAATACTCTACCGATAAAGGGAAAAGCTGGAAGCAAATAGGGAATGATATTGTAGATGCAAGTGCTAAACAAAAAACTGCAGAGTTTGCTATGGATATTAAAGAGCCTGTACGTTTTAGGGTTAATAAATTAAGTATTGAGGCTGCAAAAAAGGAATCTGGAGTGAGGGATGGTAGGTTAAGTATTGATGACTTCATCGTTTTTCAAAATTAGATCTTCAATAAAGCACATTTAATAGTGAACAAGAGAGGTGCCTTCTCTTGTTTTTTCAATTTTATTTAATAATATAACTAAACTCAATATCAATGAATCGTAGAATTTTCTTGGAGCGATTTGGATTGTTGGCTACAGGAATGGTAGTAAGCTTAAAATCTGAAGCTTTCAGTAATCTTAAGCATGCTGGTCGTATCAGTGGGACGGTAACGGATGGAAAAAATCCGATAGCAGACGTAGTGTTGTCCGATGGGTTTGAGGTGGTAAAGACCAATGCTAATGGTCAATATACCATTCAGCTTAACGATAAATCAGAGTTTCTATTCCTGAGTACACCCTCTGGTTATGATTTTAAAACGGATGTAGGTAGTGTTAACAGGCAGTATGAAAATTTAGGTGCCCGTAATGAAATCAACTTTAAATTAACCAAGCTTAAACAAAGTGATGATAAGCATCATTTTATCATTTGGGCCGATCCGCAAGTTAAAAACAAGAAGGATGTTGCTCAGATGATGGAAACTTCTGTGCCCGATGTTAAGCGTTTATTGAAAGAAATTGGCACTAAAGAACTGGTTCACGGTATAGGTGTGGGTGATTTAGTTTGGGATAACCTTCCTTTGTTCGACGATTACAACAAGGCGGTGGAGCAAATGGGTATTCCATTCTTCCAATGTTTAGGGAATCATGATATGGATTACCGACTAGGTGGAGATGAAACTTCCGACAGAACCTTTAAAAAATATTATGGCCCAACTTATTACTCTTTCAATAGGGGGAAAGCCCATTATATTATACTGGATGATGTGAGGTATTTGGGTGAAGACAGAAAATATGATGGCTATATTACTGAAGAACAATTGGCTTGGATGGAGAAAGATCTGCAGCATGTTCCTAAGGATAATTTAGTAATCATTAATACACATATTCCTGTTCATAACAGCGTAAAGAATAACGAAGCGTTTTATAAGATCCTTACCAGTTTTACCAATGTACATGTGATGTCTGGCCATACGCACTATAATCGCAATGTGATTCGTGATGGTGTATTTGAACATAACCATGGTGCGGTTTGTGGCGCTTGGTGGACAGGGCCAATTTGTAGTGACGGAGCTCCTAGGGGCTATGGTGTTTACGAAGTGACGGGCAAACAGTTGAAATGGTATTATAAAGGAACTGGCTTGGATAGAAAGTACCAGGTAAGTATTGATGTGGAACGTTTAACGGGTAACAATCGTATCATTGCTAATGTGTGGAATCATGATCCTGAATGGAAAGTAGAATGTTTTTTAGATGGGGTATTAACACCAATGGAGATGATGAAAGGTTTTGATCCAGAGGCCGTAAGGTTGTATTTAGGCGATAAATTGCCCGCCAGCAGACCTTTTGCCGAGCCAACTAGGACTGAACATCTGTTTATGACACATTGTAGCTCTTCAGTGAAAACCGTAAAAATTGTAGCGACAGACCGTTTTGGAGAACAGTTTACCGCAGAAAAAAAGTTATCTTAAACCTCAAAATAAAAACTTATTCCGATGAATAAAATTGTTTTTCCTTTAGGCGTTTTATTTACAGCCTTTAGCGCTTGTTACGCACAAAAAACACCAAATACTAAAAAAATGGATTTTCCTAGTTTTAGTGCCGAGGCCCACCGTGGGGGAAGGGGCTTAGTGCCAGAAAATACGATATTGGCCATGAAAGATGCCATGAGCTATCCTGCGGTAACTACTTTAGAAATGGATACCCATATCACCAAGGATGGTAAAGTGGTGGTAACCCATGATGATTATTTGAGTCCAGGTTTTATGCTTACGCCAGATGGGAAAGAAATTCCAGCTGCTGACGCAAAGAAATATAATGTTTTTCAAATGGATTATAACCAATTGAAGACGTTTGATATTGGAACTAAATTCCATAAAGATTTCCCTCAACAAAAGAAGGTTAAAACGCATCTTCCTCTTTTGGCAGATTTAATTGATAGTGTTCAACATGAGATTAAAGCCAAAGGTAAAAAACAATATTTCTATAATATTGAAACAAAGTGCAGTGCCAAAGGTGACGGCGTAACCAATCCAGAGCCAGCTGTTTTTGTGAAATTGTTGATGGATGTCATCAAATCGAAAAAAATAGAGCAGTATGTGGTTATTCAGTCATTTGATATGCGTACTATCCAGATCCTGAATAAGGAATACCCTCACATCAAAACTTCTTATTTAGTAGCTAATAAAAAAACTTATGCGGAGAATATCGCAGAGTTAGGTTTCAAGCCTTTTATTGTAAGTCCTTATTACAAAATGGTAGATGCTGAATTTGTAAAAAGTGCACATGCTGAGGGAGTGAAAGTGATTCCTTGGACAGTTAACACTGCTGAAGAAATTACTCAACTAAAAAGCTTAGGTGTTGATGGTGTGATTACAGACTATACTAATTTGTTATAATTTCTAAATCAACGCTCTCTACTAACCAAATTAACAACTAACCAACAAATATGGGATTTCGAATATTTCCAAAACCGGCGGTACACCAACCGTTATTGCCAGATGATAAAGTAAAGTCGATATATAGTAGAGAAAGGATAAAGGTTTTTATTGGCATTTTCGTGGGGTATGCCGCTTATTATTTTGTGCGAAAAAACTTTTCTTTTGCCATTCCAGATCTTCAGTTGGAAGAGAATGGAGGTTTCAGTAAAAAAGAGCTGGGTTTTGCTTTTTCTGCACTGTCAATTGCTTACGGTTTCAGTAAGTTTTTAATGGGCAATATTTCCGATAGAAGTGATGCTCGGTATTTTCTATCCATTGGATTGGTCTTGTCGGCCTTTACGATGATTTTTATGGGGCTTGTGCCTTTTGCAACATCTTCTATAGCACTCATGTTTGGGCTGCTTTTCATTAATGGATGGGTGCAGGGGATGGGCTGGCCGCCATGTGGAAGGGTAGTAGCGCATTGGTATTCCGTTAGGGAAAGAGGTACTGCTATGTCTATTTGGAATTTGGCCCATAATGTGGGAGGTTTTTTAGTGGGGCCATTAACTGTTTTAGCTTTTGAGTTATTTGCAGATTGGCATGCTAAACTTTATTTTCCAGGATTGGTTGCCATAGTATTCGCTTTGGTGGCTTTTTTATTTGTTAGAGATACCCCGCAATCTGTTGGATTGCCGGCCATAGAAGAGTACAATAACGATTATCCCAAAAGTTATGATGCCAAGACACAGGAAAAAGAGTTTTCTGCGAAGGAGATTTTCTTCAAATATGTATTCAATAACCGCTTGCTCTGGTTTATTGCCATTGCCAATGCCTTTGTTTATTTAGTGAGGAATGGAATTATCAATTGGGCACCAACTTTTTTACAGGAAGCAAAAAACTACACGCAAGTGGAAGCGGCTTGGGCATCTGGAGGTTACGAGCTTACAGCTATTCCAGGGACTTTGCTTTGCGGAATTATGAGTGATAAATTGTTTAAAGGAAGAAGGGCCCCGGTAACTATCATTTATATGTTTTTTACCTTGCTGGCAGTAATTGTTTATTGGAAAACTTCAAATCATCATTTGTTGCAAAATCTTTCTCTTTGGGCAATTGGTTTCTTTATTTATGGGCCTGTAATGCTTATTGGTGTACAGGCGATAGATTTAGTTCCGAAAAAAGCAGCAGGTACTGCGGCTGGTTTAACGGGGTTGTTTGGTTATTTTATTGGAGATTTGTTGGCGAACGCTGCCTTGGGTGGTTTGGTAGATAGCTATGGATGGGATGCTTGCTTTATTACCATTGCTATTTCTAGTGTTTTAGCGATCTTCTTTACGGCATTCACTTGGAATAGAGAGAAGAAAAATTTAGCTAATCTTACGCCTTTATCTCATTAATCAAAGATGTTTATGTTTATAAAAAATAGAATTTTTGTCCTTTTTGCTTTAGGTGCTTTATTATGGTTTGGTAATTTAAATGCACAAACCCTTCCTTATGATACCACTTACCGACCAGGAAAGTACAAAGAATTGGTACAGAAGTTTAATGAAGAGCCAATTTCTAAAAAGGATTACATCTTTTTAGGAAATAGTATTACTGCTGGAACTGATTGGAGCAAGTTGCTTAATTTGCCTCAAGCAAAAAATAGAGGAATTTCTGGAGACATTACTTTTGGTGTATTAGAGCGTTTGCAGGAAGTGATTAATAGAAAACCAGCAAAGGTGTTTATCTTAATAGGGATTAACGACATTTCTAGAAATATTCCTGATAGTTTAATCTTGAGGAATTATAAGAAGATGATTCAACGTATTAGAGAAGGGTCGAAGAAAACGCAAATTTATTTTAACACGATGCTACCTGTAAATGCTTCTTTCGAAAAATTCAAGAACCATTATCGCAAGGATGAACATATCCTTTACCTGAATGACGAAATAAGGAAGCTGGCTACAAAAAATGTTACCGTTATTGATCTTTATCCTCACTTTTTAGATGAGCAGAAAAGATTAAAAGCGGAATTGACTAAGGATGGCCTACATTTAATTCCTGCAGGTTACCAAGTTTGGGCCGAGGTTTTAAGTAAGGGTGGATATTTGAAATAGTTTATAAACGACACATCCCGTACATAATCGTACGGGATGTGTTTTTATTGAATGATATCAGGCTGAGTTTGTCGAAGCCTTGTGTGTGCATTTCGACAGGCTCAATGCGACAAAGGCAAGCTCAATATGACAATGGTTTTGTTTAATCCTCAATTCATGCCTCATTTCGAACGACTTTAGAAGGAGAAATCTAAAAGCTGTATTAACTTCATTAGATTTTTTTAGCATTTTCGAAATTACGCTCCAGTCTAAACGACATGAATGGCTTGTGGATTTTTTATTGGCCCTCTTCTGTTTTTGGGGCTTTTTGAGATCTGCCTTTTCTTTCTTTAAAGCGTTCTTTCATTTTGCCTTTCATTTCTTCTCTTGAAGCGGCTAATTTTGTTTTTTGCTCTGGAGTTAGTACTGCATCAATTTTATCTTGATGTGCTTTCATTTCCGCTTTTCTTTTTTCGAATTTAGCTTTCGTGGCGGCTTCATCTTTCTGGCGTAAAGCATCGTGTTGTTTAAATCTGTCCAGTTCTATTTGTTTAATTTTAGATTTCTGTTCATCGTTCAAACTTAGCTTTTGCTGCATTGCAGTAGCTGCTTTTTCTGCTCTTTCTTCGGCAGTACCTCTGCTCTTTGCTGGTCTTTGTGCGTAGCTTGTAGCAAAACCTAGTGCCACAAAAGCTACCGTATACAATAATTTTCTCATCTCAATTTTAATTAAGTTTCATTTTACTATTGAGATGCAACAGGCGGTTATTGGTTTAAATAGCCGCCTGTTAAAAAATGTTAATTCTTATTTAACTGAGAAATTGATTTCTGCATTTGAGCCATCATCGTCGATAATGTTTCAATGGTTGGTTCTGGTGTTGGATCAGGTAGGGCAGTAGAGAAATATGCTTTTGCTTTCCATATTTCTAGAATGTCTTCTGCTGGAATGGCGTAAGGGTCGTACACCTTGTTGTCTGAGATTAATTTCAGTTCCCTATCTTCTTTGAATTTGTTTCCTGCACGTTTGTAAACTACCCCTTCGTTTTTACTGATGATTACATAAGTATCACCAATTTTGATGTCGTTCCAATTTTCTAGGTATTCACCGATGATAATACTGCCTGATTGTATAGGAAGCATCGAATCACCTTTGATTTCAAAGGCTCTGTAGGTGCCTTGTTTAAGTGAAGGGATTGGAAGTTGAAACCTTGGTAGCTCTTGAATATACTGCGGATCAGAGAAACCGTTCAAATAACCAGCGCTAGCTTTAACAGGAACCAGTTCGATATTTTCGTTATCGTCTTTATCTACTGAAATACTTAATACTCTTAAGTTGGAGCCTTGGCTTTTTGGCTTGGGCTTCCAGTTGTCATTTATTTTTTCGTTGATGAACTCATCAATCGTTAATTCGAAATATTCTGCTATTTTTTTTAGTAAATCATATTTTGGCTCGGCCCTGTCTTCTTCGTAAGCTCCTATTAAAGATCGCTTAATTTCCATGTTATCAGCAAATTGTTGCTGTGTTAAGCCGTTTTTCTTTCTTAGGTATTTAAGGTTAGCTGAAATGTTAGACATATAAAAATAATTTAAAATAAATTTGTTTTTACTAAAATTGTTAGTATTATTGTGCCAATAAAATTAGTAATTATAATTTATAACGCCAAATTTTATCTAATATAATTAGTTTTTAACCCATAGCTGTAGCAATTATGAAAAAGATCGTTTATATCGTTACCGACAGAAACAGAACCACTTTACATGTAGGTATGAGTGCCGATTTGATGAAGACTCTTGATTTTTACAAGAAAATGCCCAATCTCTTCTTTGATAGTGCGCAGCAACTTACCCGCTTGGTATATTTTGAAGAATTTAGAACTGAAGAGCAGGCTTTAAATAGATTTAAGATGGTGAGCAGGTTTACAAGAGCCCAAAAGGAAAGACTGGTACGTTCATGTAATCCGGATTGGATTGATTTGACTGCTGGTTTGGATTTTGAAAATATGTATATGCACCAGAAAATTAATAATCAATCATTATTGCCTTTTACAGTATAAAAAAAGGAGTCCCGAACGTTCGGGACTCCTTTTATCTGTTTTTATTTTCTGTTTGACTTACCAGCCTGGAGCAAAGGTTAAACCAAATACTCCGCCTTTAACATCTTTACGAGTAAAAGGGAAAGCATAATAAGGTTCCAATATCATTGCGCCCAATACATTAACCCTTACTGATATACCAGCACTTAAGGCAGGAACACGTTCGTAAGGTTGTCCGTCTGGCAGTAGTACATTGCTAGGTTGGCTTTTGAATACCACTTTTGAATCTTCTGTCCAAGCTACACCGGCATCAAAGAAGAGATTAAGATCGGTAAATAGGAATCCAGAAGGAATTTGCGCTAGTTTTTTTGGACCCGTAAAAGGTAGTCTCAATTCAAAATTAAATATTGCTAACTTACTTCCTGAAAGCTGGTTGATATCGAAATTACTGCTGTTTAGGTTTTGATTGTTGTAGAATGAATTAGGCTCATAACCTCTAATCAGGTAGTTGTATCCAGCATATAGAGGATAAAGGTTTTCACCATCTCTGCCTAGACGCATATAAGTATAACCACGCACTGCAAGGGTAACTGGCTTAAATCTGAAGTACTTTCTTAAATCTGCAGTTACGGCAACGAAGTTATAATCACCAAAGTATTTTTCTGCACCCACTCTATATCTAAAACCATCTAAAGGAGCGGTAACTCCAAAAATGGAGTTGTCGCCTACAAAATAAGCGTTGGTTTGAAATATGCTGAATGATTTTAGCGGCGTGCCTAAATAACTTGTGATTTCATCCTTATCTAACTTTTCCCTATCAGAGCCGGCATAACCCAAAATTTGCGTCTCATCGTCGCTCAATTGATAATAGTTGTTGAAACGGTCAACTCTGTAGCTATATCTAGAAACTGCTCCCCCCAATTCAAATCTGTGAACCTTGTTAAAAGGATAGGCTCCAAAAAGTTGAAGCTGATCTTCAAAGGTTCTTAAAATATTAGTTCTTTCCACTAAATAGGGGGTAGCTGTTGGACTTTCCCTAGTAATGTCTCTAGTAAAGAACCCCGTGATGTAAGGGATATGGGAAACTGAACCTCCCCAGTTGATACGGCTAGCTTGATTAATATAGGCAGCCATCCCTCCGAAATCTTGAATTTCTCCATTGATGGCTAAATTGGCCACAATCTGGTTTTGCCCTACAATATCACTGAACATTCCCATGATGCCACCTTGCATACCTGTGCCAAAACGGCTAGTACTTACTCCAATACCACCACTATTTGCTAGATAGTCTAGTTTGAATTTTGGACGATAGCGGATGTTTTTTAGTGAGTCAAGATGGGTGCGTTCAAATCTGTTGAAATTACCAAGGTTAGAGTTCACGATATTTACCCCTATGTTTTCTTTTGGCGGCAAAATGGCTGCATCAAAATTTACATCGTTGGCATTTACATCTTTTGCCTTGAAATTACTGTAGGCCGAATTATAAAGGGTGTAACGTTGATAACGGTAGTAACTGTAAATGATTTCATCATTTCTAGAAACGGTAATGGCAGGAGAAAACTCTGTAATTCCACTAATTCCAGTGAAATAATCGGTCAGTTGCTTTAAATTACTGTTTTCTAAGTTATACTCGTAAAGGTTTCTGAAACCGTCTCTGTTAGATAGGAAGAAAATACGTTTGCTATCGCCAGAAAATTGAGCATTGAGGTTATTTGCGCCAGGGAATACAGGAACATTGCTTAATGCTTTGGTCGCAATATCGTAAATGGTTAAATTAATTGGATTTACAGCATTTTGGTTTTTCGCTTGAATTGCTGCACGGTCCGACGAGAAAACTATTTTCTTGCCATCAGGAGAATAACTTGGTGCATAATCCGAGTACTCATCGTCTGTGATTTGAGTCACTTGTTTAGTATCTAAATTGTAAGAGAAAATATCACTTTGACCTTCAACCATACCAGAAAAAGCAATGTCTTTACCATTTGGCGACCAAGTAAGGTTGCCAAATTGCTCGACTTTGTCCATTTTTTCCTTCATTAACACTTTGCCGTTTTCAACATCAATAACCATTAATTGATTTCGGCCCTTACTGAATATACTAAAGGCAAATTTCTTGCTGTCTGGCGACCAAGCTCCAGCAGACTCCAAAAAGTTGAAATCATCGATATGGGAATTAGATATTTGACTGCTCAATTTCCTGATGATTTTTCCAGTTTTCGCATCGGCAAGGAATAAATCAATTCCGAATAAATCCTTTTCAGAAAGGAAAGCTAAATATTTTCCATCTGGGCTAATGGCAGGGGCAACGTTCATATTGCCTGCGTTTTTATTGTCGATAATTTTGGCACCTGAAATTCTGATTTGAGAGCTGTCTGCCCTTAGCATTGGACGATAGTGCTGCTCAATGGCATTTTTCCATAAACCTGATAAGGTTTTATCATCGTAACCAAAAGTATATCTGATTCCGTTTTCGTAGCCAAATCTAGCGGTTGCTTTAAATAATGGAACAATGGTAGTATCGCCATAAAGTGAGCCTACAAATGTCCAGAAAGCCTGTCCATAACGGTAAGGGAAATATTTATTGGAATTGGTAAGGTCTTTTAAAGAGGGGATATCTCTATTCAATAGCGCATCACGCATCCACATCGAGGTAAAGGCGTCTTTTTTTCCTACTGATAAGTATTCGGCCATACCTTCCACCATCCATAACGGTGTTTGTCCAACATTTTCTAATGGGATGGAATCTTTCTCCAGTAAAAGGTGGTATTGGAATGCGTGTACCAGCTCGTGGCCTAAAACGTGTCTGGTTTGACTACCAAGTTCCATCACCGGCATAATCACCCTGTTTTTGAACGCTTCGGTAACACCGCCAGTTCCTATGCCAATTTCGCCCTGTAGTGCAGTGGTTTGTTGAAAATCAGGATGGTTGTTGTAAAGAATGATAGGGTTTTTCTTTAAAAAGGTATCTCTGAAAATTTCTTGATGCATTTTGTACCAAGTCTCCGCATCTTGTGCAAATTTCTTTACAATCTTTTCGTTTTTTAGATAGTAGTAGATTTCGAAATGTGGCGTTTGCATCACCTTAAATTTCTCGTTCTTGTATCGAACTTTGTTTTGTCCGAAATATTGTGCATTTGCAGTGACCACAAAGGCCAACAGCAGGAATGCGATAAGGGTAGATTGTTTTAGAAAATTGTTCATAAATGAATAATTTAAGGCTATTGGCAATTTCGTGAGCGTATTTTAAATTTAAGGAAAAGCTTACTGATTGTTATTCTTCTTCTCTTTCTCTCTTTCCTTTTCCTCTTTCCTTTGTTTTCTTCTTAATTCTCTTTCTTCTTTTTTTGTTAAAGGAACGGTGGCTACAGGTTCTTGCTTAGCTTGATTTTCTGTAGGTTTTTTCTCTTCAACTTTAGGTTGTTGTTGCTCCGTTTTAATAGGTTCCGGTTGTTCTATAATTGGCATGTCTAGTGCCGTTGAATCAACAGAAACAGAATCAGTTTGTACGGTGTCTACCTGAATTCGTGGGCTAGGGCAATTGTAGGTACGGGTAATTTCTACTTTAGCCTTAGGGAAAGGACCATAAGTGTAGCCGCTGGTAGGGTCTTTGTAAACCTTTTCCATAAACTTGGCGAAAATAGGGAGGGCTGTTCTTGAACCTTCACCTTGTTCACCATTTTTAAAGTGTGCGGTGCGTTCATCGCAACCTACCCAAACACCAGTTACCAAATCTTTAGTAATGCCCATGTACCAAGCATCTACATAATCGGAAGACGTACCTGTTTTACCACCAATTTGATTGTTTTTCTTAAATAAATCCCATTCCCACAGGGCTTGCGAAGTACCTCTAGGTTCTTCAACACCACCTCTGAACATGTAAAGCATTAGCCAAGCAATTTCTTCGCTCAAGGCACGCTTAACTTTTGCGGTAAATTCCTCAATCACGTTATCGTTTTGGTCGGTAATTTTTTCTACGAGAATAGGGTCCACCTTGTTGCCTTCGTTTAAGAAGGTTCCATAAGCTTTTACCATTTCGTACACGGTTACATCGTTAGAACCCAAACTTACTGAAGGTACCGACTCTAAATGGCTGTCTATACCACATTCATGTGCCCATTTTACCACATTGTCCCAACCTACTTTTTCAGTTACCTGAGCCGTAATGGTATTCACCGAGCGTCCCATTGCCCAACGTAATGACATGTCTTGGTAGCTGTAGCTCCAATCTGCATTTTTAGGTTCCCAATATTTGGTTTCGCCTTTATCCTGATAAGCAATACGTACAGGTTTGTCGGTAAATTTATCGCAAGGGCTCATGCCACTTTCTAGTGCCGCTAAATAAGCAAAAGGTTTAAAGGTTGAACCCGCTTGGCGTTTAGCTTGGTTAACGTGGTCGTATTTGAAAAATTTATGGTCAATACCACCCACCCAAACTTTGATTTTTCCACTTCTAGGCTCCATGGTCATCATTCCTGTATTTAGAATTTTGCCATAATATCTGATGGAATCCATGGTAGAAAATAAAGTATCTCTATCGCCCTTGTAAGAAAAGATTTTCATCTTTTTCTTTTTGTTGAAATAGGCCTCTACAGAATCGGGTTGGTTAGGGAATTTCTTTTGTAATAGCGCATAAATAGGTAATGATTTTTTAGCCCTGTCCGGATAATCTACTTTTTTGCGTTCGCTATCTTCCCAAGGGTCTTCATTTCCCCAAACGCTATAAAACCTACGTTGCAGGATGCGCATTTGGTCTTTAACTGCATCTTCGGCATAACCTTGAAGTTTAGAATCGATAGTAGTGTAGATTTTCAGTCCATCTTCGTAAAGGTTGTAGTTATTTTCGTCACACCATTTCTCTAGGTATTTATCTACCGCGGTTCTTAAATATGAATCGTTTTCGCTGCCCTCATCATCACTTCCCGCTTCAATGCCAATTGGTGAGGTTTTGTATTTTTCAAGCTCGGTTTTAGGTAAATAGTTGTATTTGCTCATTTGCGAGAGCACTACATTTCTTCTTTCTAAGGACTTTTCTGGGTTTTTAATAGGATTGTAAGAAGTGGTTGCTTTTAGCATTCCTACTAATAAGGCAGCTTGAGGCACATTCAGTTGGCTAGCTTCTTTGTTGAAATAGATGCGTGAAGCAGTTTTAATTCCGTAAGTGTTGTTGCCAAATGATACCGTGTTAAGGTACATGGTCAATATATCGTCTTTGCTATAGTTGGATTCGAGTTTAATAGCCGTCATCCATTCTTTCAGTTTCGGGATGATGGTTCTTACTAAAGGAATGCGTTTGGCTAAACCTGATGATTTGTTATAGCGTGTGCGGTAAAGGTTTTTGGCCAATTGCTGTGTAATGGTACTGGCGCCACCTTCTTTACCCATACCTACTACAGCACGGCCTAATGCTTGAAGATCGATACCATTGTGCTTATAAAAACGAACATCTTCAGTAGCTACTAAAGCATTTACTACGTTTTTGGAAATCTCATTGAAAGCTACTGGCGTACGGTTTTCCTTAAAGTAACGACCAATCAATTTTCCATCGGAAGTATACAATTCTGAGCCTACACGTTGCGAAGGTTTTTTAATGTCGGCATAAGAAGGAGAGTAGCCAAATAACCATAAAAAGTTGATTTGCAGCGCACAAAAGAATAGGATGATGAAATATATAAAGATGATTAAATACCTGAGATATTTGTTTTTGATTTCCTTAAACATGCTATAAAGATGATAAAAAAGGTAAAAAAATATTTGTTAAATAGTGTTAAAACAAACAATACAAATTAACGTATTTAATTTTCTTAATTTTAGTTCTATCTTTAAAAATATCCTTAAAAATGCTTCTTTTTCACGATTAACTAATTATTATGACCGTAAAGACAAATACCGACAAGTATCTGGTGAAGCCAGGCAAAAAAATAAAAATGGCTGATTTTGACACCGATTATAATGGACATCTAGATAAAGAGGTTGGTAAGAGCGAGTTGGATAGGGTAAAGGAGGAGCTGGCCAAATATCAGGAAGTTTTATACGCGGCTGATTCTAGGGCGGTGCTGATTATCTTTCAAGCGATGGATGCTGCTGGTAAAGATGGGGCTATTGCGCATGTGATGTCTGGATTGAATCCCCAAGGATGTCAGGTGTATAGCTTTAAAACACCAAATGCTGAGGAATATGACCATGATTTTTTGTGGCGACATTATAAAGCGCTGCCTGAGAGAGGAAGGATTGGCATTCATAACCGTTCGCATTACGAAAATGTATTGGTTTGTAAGGTGCATCCTGAATATGTGCTATCAGAAAAAATACCTAATTATGCTTCGGTAGATAAAATAGATAAGGATTTTTGGAAGAACCGTTATGAAAGCATTCGGAATTTTGAAAAGCACCTGACCAATAATGGTGTGGTTATTTTGAAGTTCTTTTTGCACGTGTCTAAAGATGAACAGAAAAAACGTTTTTTAGATAGGATAGAAGATGCCACCAAAAATTGGAAGTTTTCTTCTGCCGATATCAAAGAAAGGGCTTTGTGGGATGATTATATGAAAGCTTATGAAGAGGCTTTGAATGAAACTTCTACAGATGAAGCACCTTGGTATGTTATTCCCGCAGATAAAAAATGGTACACTCGATTGGCCGTAAGTCAAATTATAGCTGAAAAATTGGAAAGCCTGAATTTGCAGTTTCCTAAGCTGCCAAAAGAAGAGGTAGAGACCTTGGCTGGTTATAAGGAACAATTGCTGAAAGAAAAGTAATCTTTATTCGGTTTCCCATTTTTGCTTAAAAATATCTTCCAACTGGTCAATTTCGTGGTGATAAATGGTGTTTTTTCTTTTGCCAAAATAAAGTGTATTTTCCAGTGGTTGCGTGCCTTGCCAAACCATTTTTATCTTGTGGTCTTCGATGGCTTCTCTACAGAGGAAATCTGGGACGATGGAAAAACCGTTGGCATTACTTAAGCAGCGCAATATAGAACTGATGTTGGGAACGATATAGTTGGGGCGAAAATCAGGGTGTTCGCCGAAATTCTTCAACCAGAAATTTTTAAGATGCTCCATGTCTCCAGCAGTGCTGTACCATAATTGTTGTTTTAAGAATTGGGTAGCTTCTTTAAAATTGCCTTCTTTTAACCACTGTTGCAAAAAATCTACTTTGGTGTTTTTTCCTGCCACCAATACAATTTTTTCTTTGGAAAAGGCATCATACAGTAGGTTTTTCTGAGCTCCTTTTTGTGGGGTAATGATTAAGTCTAGCACGCCGCTATCTAAATCCTGCTGCATTTGTGGGTACTCTCCAAACTTGATGATTACATTAAATGGAAGCTCAGGGATGTGTTCTTCCAAGGTGTATTGAAAGGTTTCAAAGCACATACCCACACTAATGGTGGCTCGGTCGGCCTGCGAACGTTTATGGAAATGTTGTTCTGCCGTCTCGAGCTTTTTAATGGGGTCGATGATAAAATTATATAAGATTTTACCTCTTTCGGTGGGCACCATTTTACGGGCTGCTCTGTCAAATAATTTATATCCCGTATAAGCCTCTAACGAATTCAGATGCAAACTTACTCCAGGTTGAGAAATATACAGTGCTTGCGCAGCGGCAGATAAGGTACCCGTTTCATATATCGCTTTAAAGGTTCTTAACCATTCCAGATTTAATTGCATATCTATAATTATTATGATACAAATATACAATTTAAGTTATTTTAATTATATAAAAATACTTGAGACATTTGCATCAGTTTAAATATAATTGACATGCAAAAAATATTCATCATCAACGGAGGACAGCATTTTGCTCACTCTGGCGGGAAATTCAATACTACTTTAACTCAATGGACCATCACTATTTTAAAGTCGAATGGGTATGAGGTTAGAACAACCAACATCAACGACGTTTATGAACCTGTTGTTGAAGTAGAAAATTTTAAATGGGCTGATGTCATCATTTATCATACACCAATCTGGTGGTTTCAGGTTCCTAATAAACTGAAGCATTACATTGACGAAGTATTTACCGCAGGACACCAAAACGGCATTTATGCTAGTGATGGTCGCTCAAGAGAAACTCCGGAAATCAATTATGGTACTGGCGGACTGATGCATGGTAAAAAATACATGGTGACTTCGACTTGGAATGCACCGGAAACTGCTTTTACTTTAGAAGGGGAGTTTTTCGACCAAACTTCGGTAGATAAAGGCGTGTTGTTTGGTTTCCATAAAATGAACCAATTTACGGGGATGACCCGTATTCCTGGGTTTCATTTTCATGATTTGGAGAAAAATGCCACTGCTGAGAGAATTGAGAACTATAGGGAAAAGTACGAACAGCACTTAATGGAACAGTTTAGCGCTGTAGAGCAGTTGAACTAGTGGTTTAGCCTATAGATTTAGCCACAGATACACCAATCATCATCATCTGTGTATCTGTGGCTTTCTAACCTTATTTTGTTTTGGTAGGTCTTACTTCAATTTTAGAAGGAAGTACATTTGGATTTAAGTTCAGTAAATCAACAACCATTTGACCTAAATCTTCTGGCTGTATTTTCCAAGCATCGGCCTCATTAGGTTCGTGCTCATTAAAATGTGAAGTTACTGAACCTGGCATAATGGTAGTGGTTTTGATATCGTGCTCTCTTAGATCTAACATGGCTGCTTGTGTAAAACCAACTACACCAAATTTAGAAGCATTGTAGCCTGCGCCATTTGCAAAAAAGTTAGTGCCTGCTAAGCTTGCAATAGAAATATAATAACCTTTATTGGCCTTAAGCTGTTCTACACTCGCTTTTAGCGTATGAAAAACACCAGTTAAATTCGTGTCTATCATCGCATTCCAATCTTCTAAACTCAATTGATCAATAGGTGCAAACTTACCTAAGCCAGCGTTAGCAATTACAATATCCAATTTGCCAAAAGTGGAAACGATTTGCTCCACCGCTTTTTGCTCGTCTTCAAAATTTCTAACATCAGAGGCAATGGCCAATACATTGTCACCACCTAAATCCTGTTTAGCTTTTTCTACATCAGCTTGTTTTCTGCCAGAGATGGCCACTTTCAAACCTGCTTTAACCAAAGCTTCGGCAATGCCGAAACCAATTCCTTTTGTACCGCCAGTAATGTAGGCTACTTTATTTTCTAAACTCATAGACTTGTATTTAATGAAATCAAAAATGCAAAATCAATGCGTATTCAATGTTTCCTGTGTGTAAAATATACTAGTGGTTAGTGGCTAGGGGTTAGTAGCCAATCAAATAGTCTATTATTAACCACCCCGAAGGTTCGGGACTAACCACTGACCTTATAGCATTTAACTACTAACAACTAATCCCTAACTCCTAACCACTAGTTCCTAATTCCCAATTTTCTCCTTCAACCTCACCTCGTCCGTTAAATCTAATCTTAAAGGTGTGATAGAAACATAATTATGTTCCATGGCCCATCTGTCGCTATATTCTTCCGCTTGCTCTAAAGCTTTAACTGAAATCCAAAAATTCCTTCTTCCCATGGGGTCTTCGTCTGGAATTACCATTCCATCGTATAATGTTACCGACTGTCTTGTCCATTTGATTTGAGTAGGATGCGGAGGAAAGTTTACATTATATAATGCTCTTTCGCTGGTTTCAAAAAGCATTTCGAGACATTGCTCTACAAATGGTCTCAATATTGAAAAATCTGGTTCTGTTTTCCCTACAGGTGTACTTAGTGCAATACCTTTTACCCCTAATAGCACCGCTTGTTTGGCTGCCGCCAAAGTTCCAGAATGCCACATCGAGTTTCCTAAATTTGGTCCCATATTTATTCCCGATAATACTACTTGTGTATCTGGATACATGTGCAAGCCCAAGGCCACACAATCTGCAGGTGTTCCATTTACACGAAAGGCCTCAATGCCCTCGAAAGTAATTGGCGATTTTTTATAAGTAAGTGGTCTAGAATGGGTAATAGCGTGTCCCATGGACGATTGCTCCACATCAGGCGCTACAATTCTGACAGTTCCAAAACTAAGTGCAATTTGTGCCAAAGCGGCTATTCCTGGGCTGTAAATTCCATCGTCATTAGTGATTAATAAATTCATTGCCAATATTTTTAGTGATGTATTAAAAACTATTATTAGCCTCTTATTGTTGACAAGAAATGAAAATAGATTGATGAGTATGAAGATAGAGCAGACAAAAATCCAGTTGATTCATAACCCAACAGCAGGTGCTGAGGAGCACGAGGCACAACATTTAACAGAAATGCTTCACGCTGCCGGTTACCGTTGTAACTATGTTTCTTCTAAAAAGAAATTGATGAAGAAAATTGCTACGGATGTAAAATATATGGCGGTTGCAGGTGGCGATGGCACGGTGCGAAAGGTGGTGTTGGCTATGCTGGATAAGAAGTTGAAATATAAGAGGCCGCTGGCCATTTTGCCATTGGGTACTGCTAATAATATTGCTAGTTCATTAGGTATTGAAGAAAACTTGAGACTGAATGCTGAGTCGTGGAAACAAGAAAAGTTACAGAAGCTAGATGTTGGGGTAGCGAAAACACGTAAGGAAGAAATGCATTTTATTGAATCTTTTGGTTTTGGGCTTTTTCCAGCGCTAATTAAATGGATGGATGAACAGCCTAAAACAGCACTTGAAGACCCTAATGATGAGGTGTTGGAAGCTCATCATGCTTTATTGCATTTGGCTAAGCATTATCAGCCAATTTCTGCTACGATACTTTTTGATGGTAAGGAGCTGAGTGATGAGTTCTTGATGATTGAACTGCTCAATATTTCGAGATTAGGACCTAAGTTGTTGCTAGCTAAAAATGCAGACCCAGGTGATGGAATGCTGGAACTTGTGATGATTAAGGTGAAACAACGCCCATTAATTATCAAATATCTAGAAGAAATAGTAGCAGGAAAAAAGCCTCAATTTCCAATTAAACCCATCGCCGTAAATCAATTTAAAGTCAAATTGGATACTAAAGACATCCATGTGGATGATGAATTGATTGAAACCACTCAGCACACTTGGGAAATTGATGTTTTGCCGCACATGATTGAAGTTTTGCTAACCAAATAAGTTGAAATTAATGAATCTAAAATGGAGATATATTTTACTGGTATGTGCCTGCGCCTTAATGACTGCGTGCAAAAGTGGACCTTTTAATCTGTTAAAACCTTCCTCACCACATCAACAATATGAAAGAAAGTTGTTAAATGCCGGCCTTAACCAAAGTACTATGGGGAGCGGATGGATTAGTAAAGCCAATACTTTGTTACAAAGCGTATCTGAGATTAAAATCCCCTACAAAGAAACGGGCTATTTTGCTGCCGATAAACTAGATGGTGCTAGTTTCAAGTTTACATTAGAGCGAGGCCAAATGCTTACTGCGAAATTAACCAAGCAATCTGTAAGTGGTTTTTCTATATATATGGATGTGTGGGAGCAAAATAGTGGTGGCGAGTTTAAACTATTGGCTTTTGCCGATAGCATAGGTTCAAATTTACAAATAGAGGCAAAGCGGAGTGGTAATTATTTTTTACGTTTACAGCCTGAACTTTTGGGTAGTGGGTCTTACACTCTTGAATTGACGGTTGGTCCTTCATTAGCGTATCCTTTAAAAGCGGTAAACCGAAAGCAAATTCAGAGTTTTTTTGGAGTGGGTAGAGATAATGATACCCGTCGGCACGAAGGAATAGATATATTTTCAGTATTTAGAACGCCAGTAATAGCCGTTTCGGAAGGTACGGTTACAGGGGTTAACGAAAATAATTTAGGCGGTAAGGTGGTTTGGTTCAGGCCAAAAGGAAAAGATTACACCTTGTATTACGCTCATTTAGATGAACAGTTGGTAACTCCTGGGCAAGAAGTGATGACAGGAGACACGCTAGGTTTGATGGGGAATACAGGTAATGCTAAAACTACCCCGCCACATCTCCATTTTGGGGTGTATACTAGTGGTGGTGCAATTGACCCGCTTCCATTTATTGACCCATTGGTTCCCCCAATCCCTAATATTAATGGGAGTGTTGCTATTTTAAACTCCACTATGCGCATAAGTAGGTCTACCGAAATTTCAAGTCGTTTACCATTACAGCCCATAGAAACGTTGAAACAAAATACCGTGGCTCGGGTACTAGCTGTTACCAGTAATTATTATAAAATAGAATTGCCTAACGGAAAAGCTGGTTATGTTTCCAATAAATCTCTTATCGAAACCAAACCGCTAAAAACACTTAAGATAACAGCAAGCAATCAATCTTTATTAGATTATCCCAATGTAAGTGCAGGCATTAAAACTAACTTGGCAATTGGAAAAACCGTAAATGTGATTGGGAATTTTGAAGACTTTCAGTTGGTTAGCACTGACGATGGAAAGGTAGGATGGATATACTTGAAATAGATGCAGTCAAAAAGGAATATTATTTTTTTGTCTAGATAATTGCATAAACAGGCAGAAACTTGCAATATCGATTATGTTTCTTACATTTCTTATTTATCTTTATCATTCAATCAAATAAATAACCATGAAATTGTTTTCCTTGCTAGCTATTGCTATGCTATTATTATCATGTTCGCCAAAAATTAAGGCAACCAAAACTGATACAACTAATTCTAGCATCAAGACAGGTGCAGAACAAACCGAGTTATACTTGCCTTTATTAAAAGGAAAAAGGGTAGCGGTATTAGCTAACCAAACTTCCATTATTGGTAAAACTCATTTAGTAGATAGCCTACAGAAATTGGGCGTTAATATTGTTAAAGTATTTGGGCCAGAGCATGGCTTTAGGGGAAATGCCAGCGCTGGGGCACATGTAGCTAATGAGATAGATCAGCGTACAGGTATTCCAATTATTTCACTATATGGAAAAAAGAACAAGCCAAGTGCGGCAGATTTAGCCGATGTAGATATTTTAATTTACGATTTACAGGATGTTGGTGTTCGTTTTTATACCAATATTAATGCGCTATCTCGTTTAATGGAAGCTTGTGAAGCCAGTAAGAAGACATTGTTGATTTTAGACCGTCCTAATCCAAACGCTTATTTAATTGATGGGCCGATATTGGATATGAAATATAAATCAGGTATTGGAATGTTTCCTATACCGATGTCACATGGTTTAACTGTAGCTGAGTTTGCGCAAATGGCCAATGGCGAAGGTTGGTTAACTAACAAGGTTAAAGCAGATTTAAAAATTATTCCAGTCGCTAATTACAACCACGATATGCCGTACACATTGCCTGTACCGCCGTCACCAAATTTGAATACGCAACAAGCTATTTTGTTATATCCAAGCGTGTGTATGTTTGAAGGTGTTTATGTAAATCACGGTCGTGGCACCTATGATCCATTTACCATTTTAGGCAGCCCTGCCTATAAGGGAATTTACAGCTTTAGCTTTACACCAAAAAGCATCAAAGGCATGGCAGAAACTCCGATTTTTATGGATGAGGTTTGCTATGGTATTGATCTGCGCAACTATGATACTGAGTTGTTGAGAAAGAGTAAAAAGATTAATTTCAGTTGGATTATGGAACTTTATAAAGCACACCCTAAAAAGGAGCAGTTCTTTGAATCGAAGTTCAGCAACCAAATGAATAATATTGAAATTCAAATTGGTCGCGGAGATTTTAGACAACAGATTATTGATGGCGTGCCTATTGAAACCATTAGAGCAGGTTGGGAGCCAGGTTTAAAAGCCTACAAAAAAATGAGATTAAAGTATGTACTTTATCCTTAGTGCCAGTATGCTTTAGATCGTTCTTCAAAAAGACTTACGAAGCTTGATAAACTTCGTAAGTCTCTCTTCAATAGTGCTTTCATTTCAGCTTTGGAGGAACTAGGTGTAATTTTAGTAGCTACTTCACTGAGTCATATTTCAGTCTTTAAAGGTTTCGATTAAGAATTTTGCAATATCCCTTGTGACCTGTGTAGGAGAATTACAATCGCAATTGCTAAGACCAATCACATAAATATCTTGTTGAGGCAAATAAACGCCCATTGTTTTGAAGCCAAATACACTTCCTCCGTGTTCCCTAGAAGGAATGCCATTGATTGAACTGGTGTGCCAACCATATCCATAATTAATAGAGGTGCCGTTGTTTAATTGATAAGCGGTAAAAGCCTTTTTGCTACTGCTAGCTTTAAGTAAAGTGTTTTGGTTTAAGGCGGTTTGCCATTTTAACATATCACCTATGGTAGACATTAATGAACCTGAGGCATAAGGAATGTTAAAGCTGATTCTGGTTTTGTTAACGTATTGATTGTTCATTTGCTGATAGCCATAAGCTCTTTTTTTGATGATAGCCACATCACTTGCGTATCTAGAATTGGTCATACCTGCTTTGGCAAAGATGTTTTTCTGGATGTAATTTTCATAGGTGTCTTGTGTGGTCAGTTCGATAACATAGCCCAATATCGCATATCCAGAATTGTTGTATTCAAATTTCTCCCCAGGTAAGAAATCTACCGGTTCGTTTTTAAAGAAATCAACCAGTTCTTTAGGGCTGAGGTCTTTTTGAGCAATTTGCGATATAGATTTCATCTTTGTAAAATCCTTAATGCCCGAAGTATGGGTGAGTAGGTGGTGGATGGTGATTTTATCTCCGTTGGGATAATCGGGAATGTATTTGGAAATGGGGTCTTGAGTGGAAAGTTTATTGGCTTCTTCCAACATTAAAATAGCGATGGCCGTAAATTGTTTGGTGATAGAACCTAATTGGAAGATGTTTTGCGTGTTCATATCTACCCCTAATTCGATGTTGGCTTTGCCGAAAGCTTTTTGATAAATAGGTTTTCCAGCTTTGGCAATTAGAAAGGCGCCGCCAGGACCATCTTTATCTTTAAATAATGCAGTGAGTAAGCTATCTATCTTTTGCTCATTAATTTGTGCATATACTGGGGTTAAAAGCATCGCCATCAAAGCGATGAATAGGAATAATTTCTTCACGTCTTATCATTTTATGATTTAAGACGCAGTATTCAAAAATGAGGTTACACAAAAAAGCCCGAACGTAAATCGTTCGGGCTTTATATGATTTAACATGAAGATTATGCAGTTGCTTCTTCTTCCATGTAGCTTTCTAACGGAGGACAAGCACAAATTAATGAACGGTCACCGTGACTATCATTTACTCTACCTACCGAAGGCCAGAATTTATAAGCGGCTACATAAGGTAGTGGGAATGCAGCAGTTTGACGGCTATAATCGTGATTCCATTCGTTTCCGGTCACTACAGCTGCAGTGTGAGGAGCATTTTTCAATGGATTATCTACTTTGTCTAAGCCACCATTTTCTACTTGGCTAATTTCGCTTCTAATTGCAATTAAAGCATCACAAAAGCGGTCTAATTCGTGTTTAGGCTCACTTTCAGTAGGCTCAACCATTAATGTTCCAGCTACAGGGAATGATACCGTAGGAGCATGGAAACCGTAGTCCATTAAACGTTTTGCAATGTCAACCACCTCAATGCCGAAGTTTTTAAAGCCACGGCAATCTAAAATCATTTCGTGTGCGCAACGACCATTAGCACCAGCGTACAGTACTGGGTAATGTTGCTCTAAACGAGCTTTCATATAGTTGGCGTTCAAAATGGCATATTTAGTGGCGTTAGTTAAGCCATCAGCACCCATCATGGCGATGTAAGCGTGAGAAATTAACAAGATGCTAGCCGAACCCCAAGGTGCTGAAGATACTGCGTGGATAGATTTTTCTTTTTGAATATCTACTACTGCGTGACCTGGTAAATATTTTACCAAGTGCTCAGCCACACCGATAGGACCCATACCTGGACCACCACCACCGTGAGGGATACAGAAAGTTTTATGTAAGTTCAAGTGGCAAACATCAGCACCAATGTTAGCAGGGCTAGTTAAGCCTACTTGTGCGTTCATGTTGGCACCGTCCATGTAAACCTGTCCACCGTTTTCGTGAATTACTTTACAGATTTCGATAATGCTTTCTTCGAATACACCGTGGGTAGAAGGGTAGGTTACCATTAAGCAAGAAAGATTTTCAGCATGCTCTTTAGCTTTAGCTTTCAAATCTTCTACGTCAATTTCACCTTTTTCAGTAGATTTTACCACTACGATTTTCATTCCAGCCATGGCTGCCGAAGCAGGGTTGGTACCGTGTGCCGAAGCAGGAATTAAGGCAATGTTACGATGGTGGTCGCCACGGTCTTGGTGGTAAGCTCTAATTACCATTAAACCTGCGTATTCACCTTGAGCACCAGCATTAGGTTGAAAACTCATCGAAGCAAAACCAGTGATTTCACTCAACCATTTATCCAGTTCATCAAATACGGTATAGTAACCTAAAACTTGGTCGCTAGGTGCAAATGGGTGAATTTTGCTGAATTCAGGCCAAGTTACAGGAATCATTTCTGTAGTGGCGTTAAGTTTCATGGTACATGAACCTAAAGCAATCATCGAATGACAAAGTGATAAATCTTTAGTCTCTAATGATTTGATGTAACGTAACATCTCATGCTCTGAGTGGTGCGAGTTAAACACTGGGTGAGTTAAGTATTCGCTGGTACGTTGTAAAGCAGCAGGAATAGTGGTGCTTACATTGTCAACTACCACTACGCTATCCGTAGCAATTGCTTTTACTTTAGAGAAAATACGAACCAATAGACTAACATCTTCAAAATTGGTAGTTTCGTCTAATGAGATGGTTGCTTTGTCACCTTTATAGTTAAGGTTAATGTTGTTGTCTAAACAATCTTTATGAATAGCACCTTTTAAATCGCCAAGTTCAACTTCAATGGTGTCAAAATAAGCTTGGTTATTTACCTTGTAGCCAATTGCTTTTAACGATTCTGCTAATGAAATTGTTAAACCATGTGTACGTTCAGCAATTAATTTTAAGCCTTTTGGACCATGGTAAGCGGCATAAAAGCCAGCCATAATAGCCAATAAAGCTTGTGCTGTACAAATGTTAGAAGTCGCTTTGTCTCTACGGATGTGCTGCTCACGAGTTTGTAGCGCCATACGCAAAGCATAATTGTCGTTACTATCAATGGTTACGCCAATAATACGACCTGGGATTGAACGTTTGTACTCATCTTTAGTGGCAAAAAATGCCGCATGAGGACCTCCAAATCCCATTGGGATACCAAAACGTTGTGTAGTACCTACCACTACGTCAGCACCCCATTCTCCTGGAGGGGTCAACAAGGTTAAGCTTAATAAATCAGCAATAACGGTTAACTTAACGCTTTGTTCGTGTAGGGCAGTTGCAAAATTGCTATAGTCGTAAACTTCTCCGTTTCCAGCTGGGTATTGAACAATTGCACCAAAGAACTCTGCATTAGGTTCAAAAGTTTCGTGGTTGCCAATAACCAACTCAATTCCGAAAGGATTAGCTCTGGTTTTTAAAATATCAATGGTTTGAGCAAAAATAGCTTCAGACACAAAGTACTTGTTGCCTTGTTCTTTTTTGCGCAAGCTGTATTGCATAAACATGGCTTCGGCAGCGGCAGTGCCTTCGTCTAATAAAGACGCGTTGGCAATCTCCATTCCAGTAAGGTCAATGACCATGGTTTGGAAATTCAACAAAGCCTGTAAACGACCTTGTGCAATTTCAGCCTGATATGGCGTGTATTGCGTGTACCATCCTGGATTTTCAAATACATTACGTAAAATTACACCAGGGGTGATGTTGTCATAATAACCCTGTCCAATAAATGATTTGAAAACTTTGTTTAAAGAAGCCGTTTGTTTAAGGCTGCTTAAGTAATCAACTTCAGATTTTGCCTCTGGAAGGTTTAAACCTTGCTTTAATCTGATGGTTGCAGGAATCGTTTGCTCAATTAATTCGTCGATAGAATTAACGCCCACGGTTTCTAACATTGCCTTGGTATCGGCCTCATTTGGCGCAATATGGCGGTCTTTAAAGTTCTCTTGGTAATGGATGTTTAAGCTCATTGAATGCTAGCATTTTTAATGCCCGCAAAGGTAAGGATTTTACAGGAGATATTATCGTAACAAATCCTTAATAAAAGTCATATTAGAGCTGATAAAATCTATCGTTTTTGTAGTGAAACGAGTGTTTTGTGGTTTGATAGTTTTGAAAAGCAGGGTTTCCATTTGCATAGGTTACTGTAGTCCTGCTATTCGCTTCAATCTTTTTGACATTGACACTACCTAAACCTCATAGGTTTTTAAAACCTGCGAGGCTTGTTCGGTGGGTACAACAAAAAGTATTTCCGCTACTATCAGGTTTAGTTTGCAACATTTTTTCTTCATCTTGAGCGAAAGATTGGCAAGTAAACATTGCTAATACTAATAGAAAAAATGTAGTTCTTTTCATTTTTTTTTGATTACTTGAATCTATATAAATAAACCCTATTGTGAAAATTTAAAAAGTCTTGATTTAAGCTTGATATATTATTTAAATCGTCTATCAACTGTTGAGTTTCTTCTTGGCTTCCAACATGTATCACTGGCATCCGTAACTTGTTTAACGCTTGGTCATAAACTATTGATACTAACGATTTGTACTTCCATGTACCATTAGGCTTTTGGTAACTAAAGAATGTCGTTTGCGAACCTATACTGGAAGGAGTAATCAGGTCAAGATTTGCCCAACCATCTCCGTAGTTATTGTAATTGTTTGTGATGTACGGCTTATACCAATTACCATCTTTTATTAAATAATCTTGATTAAGAGGAAATGTAACTTTTGCCGTAACAAAATAACTGCTAAATGCAGACCTTTTCCATCTTTTTGCGTTAAAGAAACTATCTAGTTCATTTTTCAAATCATCTTTATTGTTTCTGGTAATTTTGCCTGAAAGGTCTACCGTAAAGCTGATATTATTTATAGATAAAACGCCGTCTTTAGATATTTTTCCTTTTTTGAATTTCAGTTTAATAACATCGTGCAGCTCTTTAGAAAAATTAGCATAACCTTCTCTTGGTTCTAAAGGAATTGGAATTGGGTGAAAATCAAAAATAGTATCAGTTCTTCGATAACTAAGGCTCACTAATGCGCTATCTATGTACCTGTCAAAATAAATAGACCCATCTAATTTTAAATTGGGATAATTTTTCAAAGCCTTATTTAGTGTGTGATGAATAAGTTTTAAATGCGATGAAGTCAACATGCTTATGATATCGCCTTTAATTTCATAACTGTTTGAGGATTGAATTTTATCGATAGTGAAATTTGTAACTAAATCACGAATATTTGTACCAGCCAAGTGCATTTCGAGCACATTCTTAACTTTCAATAAAGTATCGTTGGACTTGATCTTTTGATGACCTGAATAGCCAAATGCAAATGTCAAAGTAAGTGATAACACAAAAGTTGAAAAGAATATTCTCATAAGTTTATTTTACAAAGTTTGGTAGCAATATTTCAGGAACTTAAATAAAGACGTCATTGCGAGCTTTATGAAGCAATCTCTTTATTGTTATCCAAATCAAAAAAGTGATTGACTTCAGCCAATAACTTATCTAATGGTTGCTTTTGATTAATCATGTTGTAAAACGTATTGTTTAACGAAAAATCCAGAACTTCTCCATTTCTAATTTTCATTAAATGAGGAAATTTTTGATAGTTTTTTAAATCGTATAAGGCATGAGACATAAAAACTTTAGCATAATCAGATTCGACTACTCTGCCATTGAGGAATATTATTTCAACATCTTTGGGCAAACTTGGGATGATGATCGTTTCAATAAATTCCTGTGCGTATTCTCTATTGTTATAGCAAAAGAAGTTTTTACCATCAATCTGATATAAGTAGTTGATGTAATCTCTTTTGAAATTCTTTTCCTCCATACGGCGAGAGGGATAACTTAGGATATGAAATATAAGAAAAGGAATCCCGACAATTAAAATTACCAGAGCAATAAGGATAAAGCCAAAAATTTCCCCTAAACGTTTCATGATAATTGGTGTTCAATTTTTAATTTGCTGTTCCATAAAGCGTTGCTTTACCATCTTGATTCTTCGCTAATGTTGTCAATTCCTTTTGGAATTTGTCGATTGCACTCGGTTCAACAATGATTTCTAGTTTCAATTTAGATTTCTCTTCCGGTCTAAATTCTGTAGCTACATTTTCTTCTAATTCAATTTCAACTCCTATAAGTCCTGTAAAACCAATAACATAATATTTCATTGAAAAATATGCATAGCTGTCTCGCTCGCCTGCTTGGTAAAATAGCTGTTTTTCTTCTTTTGGATAATTGAGTAAAGATTTTGCAAAGGACAACAAAGTTTCGCTGGTGACGTAAACTTCTGTCTTTCCGGAGTATCTCGAGTTAGAACTATATACCATTAATTCGAGCATGTCATCATCTTTCCAAATGACCTTTAGTTCTAAAAGTGAATATTGTTTATTATGCACCATAGACGTGTAATGATGTGATGGTCATCCTTGGTTTTGGTTAGAAAATGTATTTACTGTGAATTACTCTTTAATCCTTATCACTAATCACTTGCTCCTAACTCCTAAAAAAACTATTTCCTTACTCTCCAACCTTCTTCTTTATCGAACTTTAAGCGATAGGTTTTGGTTAAAAATTCGCTGTTTTCTTCAGGTTTCTTTTGGAAAGGAGCGAAGGGGGTATTGGTCTTTTTTAAGGATACGGTTACTTTGGCCGTTGCATCATTCACTTTGGAGAAGTCGACTGGTTTTTCATCCGTAAGTTCATAAGTTACTGCTTTAACTGTTGCCTGATTAGCATCCTGTTTAAGTACAAAATCACTAGCCTTTTGGGTCAATTTAGCGCTGTATACATAACTGCTATCTTTTGATAAGAATTTCTTTTTAGAGCTAAGCAAGGTTAAGGTGATATAGCCTTCATCCGCTAGTTGGCGGTAATTTTCCAATTCGGCGTATTCCTTTTCGCTGTTAAACTTAAGCTCCCCAAAATCAAACTTAGTGGTTTTGTATTCCGGATTGCCTTTCAGGTAAGTGGTGATTACTTTTCCGGCTTCATCTGTATTAATGGTAGAAGTGTTTTTACAGGCAAATAAGGCAGTAGCTAATAGGGTAGCTAATATGGTCTTTTTCATAGCGTTTTATTTGAGTACTTACTGGTTTTCATTTAGGCGTCATCCTCAATTCGATTGAGGAGCTTAATGCGATAAGAAATGTATCACGCTTTAAGATTCCCGTTTTCACGGGAATGACGCTAATAGGTAACAGTGAAGTCTAAATTTAAGTTTTTCTTTTAAAGTTATTCGCCTTCTTTAAATTTTCCAAATTTGGAAGAATCATTGATGATAAAATAATCAATACACCAATCCAGCGAATAAAGCTTACTTGCTCATGCAATACCAATGCCGACATGCTTACCGCTACAGGAAGCTCAGCAGAACTAAGGATAGAGCTTAATGTTAAGCCAATTTTAGGAATACCAGAAGCAAAGCACAAAGGAGGAATTACCGTTCCAAAGATGGCCAAAATCAATCCCCACTTGAATAAGCTACCACCTAAAGCTCCGTTGATTAAAAAGTGTGGCGGCAGTGCCAAAAAGATTAAAATACAAGCACCGGTAATCATCAATGCACTTTTTTGGATAGGAGGGTATTCGTTACCTAAATTTCCGTTAAGTAATAAGAAGGTGGCATAACAAAGAGCAGCCACAAGTCCATAGCCAATACCAAGGAGGCTAAGGCTACCGCCCGTATTTTCATAATAGCCACTGGCTGCAACGGTACCCACTAAAATGAAGATGATGGCGAGTATTTGAAGTCGATTAGGTTTCTTTTTAAAAAAGATAAATTCCAACAGCGAGCTTATCCACACAAATTGCATTAACAAAATAATGGCTACAGAAGCTGGGATAAGCTTTACACATTGATAGTAAGTTAAGCTCACTAAACCCGTAACGGTACCCGCCAACATTAATTTAAGCCAATGGGTTTTAATAACAGGTTTTGGTTGGTCTTTGCTTTGTGTTTTACGCTGGATGAAGTAAATACTCCATAAAAGAATAACCCCAAATAGCGCTTGTGTACCTGTCACGTCGCCAAGTGTATAACCTTCTTTGTAGGCCAGTTTTACAAAGGTTGAAAGTATACCGAAACTACAAGCGCCAAATAGTACTAATAAAATGCCTCTAAGCATTAAGTTGAAATTTAAAAGTTGAAATTAAACTAGTTAGATGTTGGTTTTAATTACTAACTACTAGTACCTAACTTCTAGCCACTAATTAAGTTGTGCTAAATAACGTTTAATGGTTTCTTCCAATCCTAAATATAGTGCGTCGCTTACTAAGGCATGGCCAATAGAAACTTCCAATAAGTTAGGAATAGTTTGTGCAAAATATTGAAGGTTGTACAAATCCAAATCATGGCCAGCATTAATGCCAAGACCTAATTCGTTTGCTTTGATGGCAGCCGCTAGGTAAGGAGCAATGGCTTTTTCTCTATCGCTATGGTAATGTTGAGCGTAAGCTTCGGTATAAAGTTCAATTCTATCGGTTCCAGTGCTTACAGCAGCTTCTATCATTTCCACCACAGGGTCAACAAAAATAGAAACACGAATGCCAGCATTTTTGAAAACTGAAACCATTTCCTTTAAGTAATCTTGATGTTTGATGGTGTCCCAACCATGATTAGAGGTAATTTGGCCTTCTGCATCAGGAACCAAGGTTACTTGTGCGGGTTTGTTAGCCAATACAAGGTCTACAAATTTCTGTTCTTTACAGTTGCCTTCTATGTTAAATTCTGTAGCGATAACAGCTTTAAGATCAAAAGTATCTTGGTAACGGATATGTCGCTCATCTGGTCGGGGATGCACCGTAATGCCTTGTGCGCCGAAACGTTCACAATCCAAGGCAACTTTTACCAAATCAGGATTATTGCCGCCTCTGCTATTGCGCAAAGTGGCTATTTTGTTGATGTTAACCGATAACTTTGTCATGTTGCAAAGATATGGTTTAGCCACAGATACACGGATAAAAATTGAAACTGATTAGTTTATTGTAGTTGAATTTGACGAGCACTTTACCAAGAAACTGTTCAAAATTCAATCAAAGAAGGTATATAGGCAGTAAATCATGATCAAGTTTAGCGTCTTCACCAAAGATTTTTTGCAGAGGATATGGTTTAGCCACAGATGCACAAATAAAAATTGAAACTAAAATCTGTATATCTGTGGCTGTAATGATTATGACTTCGGTTTTGAAGTTTTCTTTTCTTCTACCAATTGGATTGATTTGGCTTTAAATCTGCCATCAACCACTTCGCCTGTAGCTACTGCTTTTCTAACGGCATTGCAAAAACCGTCATCAGCATGTGCATCACCAAAATCGTCAATTTTTCTGCCATCAACGAAGTAGGTTGCACCATCAATTTTTATGGCCAAGTCGCAGCCTTTACCAGGCATTTTGAACATACATTCGCCACAGGCAACTTCTACGTTTTTTTTCTCAATTTTTTGAGTAGATGCTTTGCTGGGAGTGGTTTGCGCATTTGCGAAAAAAGCAAAACTTGCAAATAATATCAGTAAACTTAATTTTTTCATATCTAAATATACTAGTGGTTTTGAGTTAATGATCTATACAAATATGATAAATACTTAGATAGGAATAAATGATTTTCGTCAAATAGCTGTGGTTGTTTTTTTAACAGCCCACTAATACGCTGTCATGCTGAGTTTCCCGAATAATCGGGACAGGTCATCGAAGTATCTGCAACCGATGAAAGAGATTCTTCGCGAGCTCAGAATGACAAAAAAACTAACTAATTACCTGTTGTAAATGTTTAACCTTTTTCTTGTAACTCCAGTAAAAAACAATAGGATATACAAACAAATTAAACAAGGTATTGGTAATTAAACCTCCAATAACTACTACGGCTAATGGTTTAGATGCTTCGGAGCCTATTCCTGTAGAAAGTGCTGCTGGTAATAATCCGATAGCGGCCATTAGTGCGGTCATAATTACAGGGCGCATGCGGTTAGCTACGCCGTCTTTCACGGCATCGGCAAAAGTCCATGTTGGATGATGTTTAAGCTCGGCAATGTTGCTTTTAAACTTGGTGATAAGGATTACCCCGTTTTGTACGCAAATACCAAACAGCGCGATGAAACCGATCCCTGCCGAGATGTTAAAGTTGATGCCCGTGGCTAGTAGGGCTAAAATACCACCAATCATGGCGAAAGGTACGTTGTTGAGTACTAAGAGTGAATCTTTAGCATTGCCGAATAAAATGAACAGGATAAAGAAAATAAGCAATAAACTAATAGGAACCGCTTGGGAAAGCTGCTTGCTTGCCCTTTGCTGATTTTCAAAGTCTCCTGCCCACTCTAAACGGTATGGTTTTGGCAACTTGATGGCTGCGTTTACTTTTTGTTGTGCTTCGGCAATTACACTTCCCATATCTCTACCACGGATAGAGAATTTAATAGCGCCGTAGCGGGTATGTTTGTCGCGGTAAATCATGCTAGGCCCCGTAATTTTATTGATGCGGGCAATTTCACCCAGTGGTACTTTTGAGCCCGAAATGGTAGGTACACGTAGGTTGGCGATGGCTGTTTCGTCATTCCTGAAATCTTCTGGATAACGGATCACCAAATCAAATTTTTTCTCACCCTCATATATTTGAGTAGCTGCTTTACCTCCAATGGCCATTTCTACTACGGCATTGGCATCGGCAGTACTTACGCCATATAAGCCCATTTTGCGTTGACTAAGGTCTATTTGAAGTTCAGGCTGACCCAGGTTTCTCAGGATTCCTAAATCTTCAATACCATCAACGGTTTTAAGGATGTTGTATATTTTTTCTTCTTCCTGTTCAATAAACTCAAAATTTTCACCGAACAATTTCACTACAATGGAGCCTTTTACCCCAGAAACGGCTTCTTCTACATTATCTGAGATAGGTTGCGAGAAGTTTAGACTGATGCCTGGAAATCCTTTCAGTTTTTCCTGCATGCGTTCAATCAGTTGTTCCTTGGTTTGTTTACGCTTCCATTCCTTTTTTGGGTAAATGTCAACGTGGAATTCCATGTTGTAAAAGCCAGTAGCATCGGTACCGTCATTAGGTCGCCCTGTTTGGGAGAGTACCTGTTTTACTTCTTCAAAGCTTAAGAAGATTTTACGCATTTCATTGGATAGCTTTTTGGTTTCATCCAAAGAAATACTGAGTGGGCCAGTAGCGCGAACGTAAATGGAACCTTCATCTAAATTCGGCAAAAATTCACTTCCCAAAAACTTGAAACTCACTACGCCAACAATTAAAATGACAATTGAGGTTGTGAAAGCTATTTTTTTGAATTTAAAACATTTATCGTAAAGTTTTAAGGTGTGCTTGGTGATGAATTCCAGAAAGAAATTATGCTTTTCCCGTACATTCTTTTTAAGGAGCATACTGGCCATAGCTGGTACTAAAGTAAAGGTAAGTAACAAGGCTCCTAATAAGGCAAAGCTCAAGGTCCAAGCCAAAGGTGAGAACATTTTACCTTCTACTTTTTCAAAGGTGAAGATGGGCATTAAACCCGTAATGATAATCAGTTTGGCAAAGAAAATTCCTTTTCCGTTTTCCAAACAAGCCTTTTTGATGAGTCCTAGCTTGCTGATTTTGTTGAATTTCTCCATGCCTACAGCCTTGGCCTTATGGTCGAGCACTACGAAAATACCTTCCACCATCACCACTGCACCGTCTATGATGATTCCAAAGTCGATAGCACCCATGGAAAGCAAGTTGGCCGACATTCCCTTTAGTTTTAGACAGATGAAAGCAAATAATAGAGCCAAAGGAATAACTACCGATACAATTAAAGTGGTACGCCAGTCGGCCATAAAAAGGAAAACAATTACGGTTACAAATAGTATTCCTTCGAACATGTTGCCCATTACCGTATGGGTAGCAAAATTCACTAAGTCTTCGCGGTCGTAAAAGGCTTTGATTTTAACATCATCTGGAAGGATGTTGTTGTTGATGTCTTCAATTTTTACTTTCAATTTTTTAATGACCTCACTTGGGTTTTCGCCTTTGCGCATTACTACAATGCCTTCTACTACATCTGGGTCGTAATCTCTGCCTACTTGTCCCAAACGTGGTAGGGCCGATTCAGTCACTTCTGCAATGGTTTTTACATAAATAGGCGTGCCATTATAGTTGTCTACCACTACGTTCTTAATCTCTTCGATATTGTTAAGTACCCCAATACCACGTACCACATAGGCTTGTCCACCTTGTACAATCACATCGCCACCAACGTTAATGTTGCTTTTAGAAACTGCTTCAAAAAGTTCAGTAGCACTAATGTTGTATTGAATGGCTTTTTGAGGGTCAACGGTAATTTGATAAGTCTTTACTTCACCACCAAAACTTACCACATCTGCAATGCCTGAAACCGATAATAGTTCACGTTGAATGGTCCAATCCTGAATGGTTTTAAGTTCCCTGATGGTCTTTTTGTCACTAGTGAGCGTGTATCGGAAAATTTCACCAGTGGGTCCGTAGGGAGGCTGAACTTCTGGTTGTACGCCTTCGGGTAAATCTGCTTCTTCAATATGGTTATTGATTTGTACACGAGCAAAAGCGTAATCTACATCATCATCAAAAGTAACCTTTACAATGGATAGCCCAAAAAGAGAAGAAGAACGAATGCTGGTCCGTTTTTCCGTAGGGTTCATGGCAATTTCCAACGGACGACTTACGAATTTCTCTACTTCTTCGGCACTTCTACCAGGCCATTGCGTAATAATGGTGACACTGGTATTGGTAACGTCGGGAAAGGCCTCAATAGTGGTTTTTTTGAAGCTGAAATAGCCCGCCAAAATGAGGATGAACGTAGTAAAGAAAATGAAATATTTATTTTTTAGGGAAAACCCGATAATGGTTTTGATGAACTTGTTCATGTTGGATGTTTTTTTGCCGGTCGTCATTTCCGCATAGACGGGAACCACAAAGTGCTCAGCGTAGCTAATCTTAAAGCGATGGCACGGTTATACTTTATTTTCTTTCGCATTACGATTCCGAAATAAATCCGGAATGACGCAATAAGTCATGGACATTACGAGCGTGTTACTTCAAACTTTCAAAAAGGAATACCTGCTTAGAAGCGATTACTTTATCACCAGGGTTTAAACCTTTACTTACATAAGTACGATTGCTGGTTTTGCGACCAATTTCTATTTCCTGAATGCGTACTTTGTGTTTGTCATCTAGCACGAGTACGTAGTTTTTATTCTCGTCGAAAATAACCACCTGTGGATTTACAGAAGGCAGGTTGATGTCTGATTTTGCCATCACTTTTACGGTAGCCATCATGCCTGGTTTTAAACTCAAATCTTTATTGCTGATGCTTACCCTAGCATTAATGACCTTGCTTTCGTTATCGATAGTTTGGTAAATACGTTCGATTTTACCGTGGTACATTTTCTCTGGATACGATAATACGGATACTTCCACAGCATCGCCCTCTTTGAGCATGGCCAATTCCGATTCGTAAACGTTGATGACTGCCCAAACACTTGATAAGTCGGCAACTTTGAAAACTACCCCTTCGTGGTCGGGACGCAATTGCATGTGGCTGTTCAAGTTTTTCTCTACGATATATCCGCTAATGGGCGAAGTAATTTGATAAGCACCTTTACTATTGCCACCATTTAGTTTTAGCACGCTTTTGGCTCTTTGTAACTCCGCTTTTTTGATTACAAAATCGTTTTGTGCTTCTTCCATTTCTCTTGCAGAAGTTAAGCCGCCTTTATAAAGTTCTTCTGCTTGTTTAAATGCTCTTTCGGCATTTTTTAACTCTGCATTGGCACTTACTACTTCTTTGTCAAAACCTACCATCTCGGCACTGTTTACACTGGCCAATAATTGTCCGCGGTTAACCCTGTCGCCAATTTTCACATTTACGTTGCCCACAATACCGCTCACCATTGGATATACCGAGGCTTGTAAGTCTTCATTGGCGGTAATTTTGGCTGAGAAGTTTAAATCGGTCCTGTTATTTGCCGATTGTACGGTATCAATCATGAGTTTGCTGAGCAGGGAATCGGTAATTTCGAACTGCTCTTTACCTGCAGGAGCATTGGTGGTGGTGCAGCTTTGTGCCACTAGGCCCACTAATGAAAGAACGAAGAAGTATTTTTTTGATGATGTAAAATTAGACATGCTGTTATTTATAAATGCTGGTTCCTGTAACAAAGTTGATTTCCTCTTTGGCATTGTTTCGCTCAAAAAGTAGTTGGTTGTATTGTAAGACGTGGTCCTTGTAAGCCTCGTAAAAATCTAGGAATTCTAATAAGCTGATATTTCTTTTGCTGAAGTTTACGGTCACCTCATCGATAAGTTTTTGGTAGTCGGTACCAAAATTATTGTCCATGCTAGTGTAAAGCTCCTCTACGCGATTTGCATTTTGATAAGCCTTAAATACTTCATTAGCTAAAGTGTTTTCTAATTGCTGGTGTGTTGCTTGTTGTGCTTCGATGGCAATTTTAGCTTTTTTAATTTCTCCCTGATTTCTGTTGAACAAAGGAATGGGCATGCTGATGCCGATACCTGTATATTTCTCAGGATAGTTGCCTTTTAAGTCGTAAGCTAAAGAAAGCTGTACATCAGGAATGGCATTGGCTTTTTGTAACCTTAAGTTTTGTTGTGCATAAGTAATGGCCATTTGCGAGTTTTTAAGGTCAACTCTGTTGTTCATGGCCGAATCTAGTAAGGTAGTATAGGGCAGGAGCGAAGAGGTAGCTTGTTTTTGAGTATTTATTTCGGCTACGGTTTCAATCACCATATTTGGACTGATTTGGGTAAGAAGCTTTAACTCGGTGCCCAAATCAGCAATTTCCGTATTCATCTGTTGGCGTTCTATTTGTAGGTTGTACAACAACGATTTGATACGGATAATATCCTTTTGAGCGATGTTGCCCAAAGCCAATTGTTTATTAGAAACTTGTAGTAGTTGTTCTAGTGCCTTAATCTGTCGGCTATAGGTTTTGGCAGATTGTTGTAGTCCGTAAAGCTTGAAAAAGTTATTGCGAAGCTGGTAGCGTAAAGTGCGCATCAGGTCGTAATACTCGTACTCTTCCATTTTTACAGCGGTTTGTGCCAGTTTGATTTGCTTATTGCGTTTGCCAGCCAATTTAAATAGCTGCGAAATCTGTGTGTTGAATTGTCCTGTGGCAAACGAAGTTTCGAGAAAACGCTTAGTTTCGTGATTGTAGAAAAGGTTTTCGTGACTGATTTCTGGATTGTCAAAAAGCTTTGCGGTAATCACTTCAGCCTTGGCTTGTTCTATCTCGTATTTAGCCAATATGAGCTGGTAATTATTGGCCAAAAAACGTTTTTCAGCATCTGCTAAAGTTAATTTTAGGGTGTCCTGTGCAGCAGCCAAACGGGAGCATGCTAAAAAGGAGCATAGAAATAATAGCTTTATTTTCATTGCCGCCAAAGCTATTCCGAAGGAATTAAACGCGAATTAAATCGAAATTAAAAAGCGATTAAAAAGGGTCTGTGATAGCTTTAATGATAAGCAAATCGAATATAAAACGTGGTGCCTTCGTCGGTAGAGTGGAAGCTGATTTCGCCTTTGGCCAGTGAGATAATCTTATGGGCCATGTATAAGCCCATGCCATTTCCTTTTGGCATATTTTCTTCACTAGAAGTATAAAATGGCTGGTAGATTTGTGAAGCGTCGTTTTTGGAAATTCCTTTGCCTTGGTCTTTAATAGCTATTTCTAACCCTAGTTCATTTACGCTCAAAATGCAGTAAACATCTTGCTGGTTAGAAAATTTAAAAGCATTGGCAATGATGTTATTGAAAGCAATTTCCAATAGCGGTTGGTTGAAAATAATGGTCAGTTTTTCGCTTTGTGCTGGCAAGTTTTCCATTTGGATGTGTAAGGTTGCTTTGCCTGCATTTTTTCTTTGCCATTCCGTTTGCAGCTGCCATAAAAGCTCGTCTATCCGAATGCTGGTGGTTTGTAAATTACCGAGTTCCAAGTCGGCTTGAGCCAAACTCAAAAGACTATTAATGGTAGCGTTCATTTTATCCACGTCTTCAATCACCGATTTTAAGATTTTTTGATATTCTTCCGTACTTCTTGGCTGGTTCAGCGCAATTTCGGCTTCCATCAATAAACTGGTAATAGGTGTCCTTAATTCGTGCGAGGCATTGGCTACAAAGGTTTTTTGAAGGATAAAAGCCTGTTCCAAATGGTCCATTAACTGGTTAAAGTTTTGTGCCAATAGGTTAATTTCATCCTTGTTTTCTCCTTCCTGCACCCGATAATCCAAATTGTTGGATTTGATGTTTTTAACATCGGAAATGAACACATTCAATGGTTTTAGAATACGGTTGGCTACCCATCTGGATGATAACAATAAGCCTACAGCAATCACAAAAAAGGTGGCAATCATGCTGATTCGCAGTTTGTCGATACGCGAATAGGTGCTTTGGTCGATAGCCGAAGCAAGAATTACAAAATCACCTTGGTTGTCTCTGTAAAATAGACCAACGGTTTGCCGCATGCCTTCTTTGAACTTCATTTTGCCAGCTTTGCGCACTTGATTAATCACGTCGCTGGTCCAAAATTGCTGCTGGTCTTTAATGAAACGAGGTCTATTCTTGCTATCGTAAATACGGACTACCTCACCATGTAGGGTTTCCAAATAGGCAATCTTTACGCGTCTTAAGGAGTCGGCGGAGATTTCATCCGCTTCGAGGTATAATTTAGCGTTGATGAAAGCCCTGTCGTTGAGCCTATCGTAAAAGTCGCTTTCCAAAAACTTGATGAAGATAAAATAGACCGCAAAAAGCACCGCCAATAATACCGTGGTACTAATTAGGGTAAAGTAAAGGGCTAGGCGGTCTTTTATTTTCATTTTACGATTGTGGCAGCAAAGATAGGTAATCCTGTTTTAAGGGTTTTGCGGTGGGATGGGAGCTATTTCAAGATATAACCCATTCCAATTTTAGTGTGGATGAGTTTTCGCTCAAAGCCCTTTTCTATTTTATTGCGTAAAAAGTTAATGTATACGTCAACCACGTTGGTTCCTGTGTCAAAACTTACTTCCCACACCTGTTCGGCAATGTATTGACGGGAAAGTAAGCGGTTGGGATTTCTCAAAAACAATTCCAGTAAATGGAATTCCTTAGCGGTAAGCTCAATAAGGGTTCCAGCTCTTTTAACTTCTTTACTTTGAATATTTAGCACTAAGTCTTCGAATTGTAGCTGGTTATTGGGTTGTTTAGTGGTTACGGAAAGGTTTTGTCGACGTAACAGCGCTTCAATTCTGGCAAGTAGTTCCCTAAAATGAAAAGGCTTCACCAAATAGTCGTCGGCACCCATTGCCAGTCCGTTTACTTTATCGTCTATGGTTCCTAAAGCAGTGAGCATTAAAATGGGCGTATGGTTTTGCTGCTCACGTAATTGTTGACAAATGGCTATGCCACTGATTTTTGGCATCATCACATCTAAAATCAGTAATTGGAAGTTTTCAGATTGGAAGGAGTTTAGTGCGCTTTGTCCATCAGGATAGGTACTTACTTCGTAGCCATGTTCTTCTAAGCCGCTTTTTATCAGTAAGGCAATCTTCGGGTCATCTTCAGCTAATCCAATTTTATACATATGCTTTGTAGATTAGGGTTTGGCCCAAAAGTAGTAAAGAATTAGCTAATGAGCCAATGTGAGGATTTGGTAATGTGATAATGAGGTTGGATAATGAGATAATTTGGTAATGAGTTGATAAGCTAATAGGATAATTCTTAGCCGTTAACTACTGGTAACTAATAAAAAAAACACCCCGCCCGTTGGGCACCCCTCTGAAAGAGGGGAATTTTGGGCCTACGCATCTAAATACTAACCACTAGCAACTAACTACTAACTCCTAACTACTAACTCCTAGCCCCTAGCCCGTAATTTATCTCCCTTTTGTCATCTCTGCTACCTATAATTGGAATATCGGAAAAAGTCGATATATCTTTGTGCCATGGATCAGGTAGAGCTATTTAAAGCATTAGCAAATAAAACTAGACTGCAGATTTTAATGTGGTTAAAGTCGCCAGAGGAGCATTTCCCAGATTACGAACCGGCTTGCGGATCAACAGATGTTGGCGTTTGTGTGGGGTATATCCAAAAGAAATCAGGCTTAACACAATCCACCATTTCCGAGTACCTGTCGACATTGCATCGGGTTGGATTGGTTTCGGCCACTCGGGTAGGACAGTGGACCTATTATAAACGTAATGAAGAAACTATTGCCACTTTGGGTAACCTGATCGACACTTTATAGAAAGAACACATGAGCGAAAAAAAATTATCAGAAACGCCTTATTCGGTATTGGATTTGGCGGGCGTTATAGAAGGACATACCATTGCCGATACTTTTAACAATAGTGTAAGTTTGGCGCAACACGCCGAAAAGTTAGGTTACAATCGTTATTGGTTGGCTGAACACCATAATATGATCAGTGTAGCCAGTTCGGCAACTTCGGTATTAATTGGTCACATTGCAGGTCATACCAATACCATTAGAGTGGGTTCAGGCGGAATTATGCTTCCTAACCACACACCACTCATTATTGCCGAACAATTTGGGACGTTGGCTACTATTTATCCAAATAGGATAGATTTAGGCTTGGGACGGGCACCAGGCACAGATCAGTTGACCGCTTTTGAAATTAGAGGCGAGCGTTTTCACTCTCCACAAAATTTCCCGCAAGATGTGCTTAAGCTGCAAAAATATTTAGGCGACGATAATTACGACAGTAGGGTGAGGGCTATTCCGGGTGAGGGAACTAATGTGCCCATCTGGATTTTAGGTTCAAGTACAGAGAGTGCGCATTTGGCAGCATCTTACGGATTGCCTTATGCTTTTGCTAGTCATTTTGCACCCACCCATTTTTTTGAGGCCATCCAAATCTACCGCCAAAACTTTAGACCATCAGACGTGCTACAAAAGCCTTACGTGCTTTCTTGCGTAAATGTGGTTGCGGCGGATACCGATCAGGAAGCAGAGAGATTGTCAACTTCCTTGAAAATGTTGTTCATGGGAATTGTGACCAATAAACGTCGCTTGTTACAACCACCAGTAGATAGTATGGAGGGAATTTGGAGCGACATTGAAGAAGCTGCTGTAGAGCAAATGTTAGATTTTACCTTTATTGCTGGTCCGGAGAAACTAAAAGAACAGCTTCAATCTTTCCTAAAGCATACTCAAATAGACGAACTGATGGTGACTTCTCATATTTACGACCATCAAGCGAGATTAAGATCTTATGAAATTGTAGCGGAAGTTTTAAAATAAACTTGGCTATTCAAAGCAGTTTAAGCCTTTTTTATCCAATCACTTGGGTAAAGGAGGCTTCTAATGTCAATCTTTAAATATTCAGCAATAGCGTATAGGTCAGTAACTGACGGTTGCCTGTGGTTATGAATCCATCTAGAGATGGTCTGGTCTGATTTATTTAGGAGTTTTGCGATTTCCCTATTGTAAATACCCTTTTCTTCCAGTATTTCGCCTAAGCGATTAATTTTCTTCATTTTAAGGAAAAATATTTTCAAAAAGTTTATCGTTTAATGAAAAACTTTTTGTACTATTGTTCAACCATAATGCGAAAACGAGTGAGGCTTGGCTTTACTTAAATGTTGTTTTTAAAGCGTTGTTGAAATAAAACTGTACAACGATAGCTCAAACACATAAGTCGTATGTGGTTAAACTCAACCGCTATGAAAACTAAAAAAATCAACACTTACTGCTTTAATCTCGAGGAGATAAAACAGGGTACTTTCTCAAAATCCTTTTTTAAGAACCTGGCTAGTTACCCATCGTAAAGCTTAAAAGAAATACCAAGTTAAAAAGCAGCTGTAAGCCCAATGAGAGAGAGGTGAAAATCAAAGGCAGGCTAAATTTTCCTTGGCACCAGTCCTTAAAAGCTTAACATTTTAGGGCTCTTGCTTTGGCGTCTTCGCAAACACAAGGTAGGTAACTTTTTTGTAATAAGCAATACGGTTTTCCGGTGCGGCATGTAAAGCTATGCCTTAGGGACTGGTTATTTAACGTATTTAATCAACACATAAACTGAAGTAAACTGTCGACCTTTATCCAGAGGTCAGCAAATTAAAAACCATTGGCCCGCCATCTTTTCATATGTATCTTAGGTTTATTTAATTTCTTTTGGTGGCGGGCTTTTTTAATCATTATTGCACTAAAATGGGGTGTACTTACGCTAAACTTAGCCTAAAATTTTACCAAATAAAGTCGGCGATTGATCCCGCTGCACCCGCTGCCCTCATTGTGTTTTTATCATCTGACAGGTTTTTTTTGGCAGCGGGTTTCTTTACTACTATTTGCTAAAGGTTTCAATCATTTATATGACATTGTTTACGATAACGTTTCCGTAACTATTTTAAAGGGATGTTAGGAGGGTTGTAGGTGAAAATATGTAATATTGGATGTCCTTATATAAATAGAATGAGCAATCAAAAACATAAATTATTACAAACTTGGCGTTGGTACGGACCAAATGATCCAGTTTCATTACAAGATGTTAGACAAGCTGGGGCTAGTGGTATTGTAAGTGCCCTGCATCATATCCCACATGGTGAAGTTTGGCCAGTGGAAGATATTTTGGAGCGTAAAGCTATTATTGAAGCTGCTGGATTGACTTGGGATGTGGTAGAAAGTGTACCCGTGCACGAAGCGATTAAAACCCGTAGACCCAATGCCGAGCATTATCTGCAAAATTATAACCAGTCCTTAAGAAATTTGGCGCAATGTGGTTTAAAAACCATTTGCTACAACTTTATGCCTGTATTGGATTGGACACGTACGCAGTTAGATCTTGAAATGCCTAATGGGGCAAAAGCCCTTTATTTCAATTGGACAGATTTGGCCATTTTTGATTTGTTCATTTTTAAGAGGGAAGGAGCGGAGGCTGATTATACACCTCAGATTGTAGCGAAAGCCAAAGCTAAATTTGAAGCCATGAGCCAAGCGGAGTTAGATGAGTTACGTATCAACGTACTCATGGGTATTCCTAATGAAAAGGAAATTGAACTGGAAGCATTACGTGCCAGTATCGACGAATATAAAGCCATTGGTCATGATGGACTGAGAGCAAACCTGACTTGGTTTTTAGCCGGCATTGCCGAAACTTGTACTGAATTGGGCATTAAAATGACCATCCACCCCGATGATCCTCCGTATCCAATTTTAGGTTTGCCTCGTGTAGCGAGTACCAAGGAAGATTTAGTGAGCATTTTGCGCAGCGTAGACCAAGCCTTTAATGGGATTTGTTATTGTACAGGTTCTTTGGGCGCAGGTACCAAAAACAATTTGGTGGAGATTTTTGAAGCCGTGAAAGAGCGTGTTTACTTTTTGCACTTACGCAATGTTTCAAAGGATGAGGAGGGTAATTTTTACGAGGCTGACCACTTGGGAGGTGACGTAAATATGTACGAAGTGATGAAAGTGGTGACCGCAGAGAATGAAAAACGTACAGAACCTATTCCTTTTAGACCTGATCACGGACACCAAATGTTGGATGATTTGAATAAAGTGACGAATCCAGGTTACTCAGCCATAGGACGTTTGCGTGGTTTAGCCGAATTACGCGGACTTGAACTAGGCGTTACAGGCAATTATTAGAAAAAAGATTTTTAAACTTTTTTTAGATTATTGTGTAGAAATTATATCTTTGCACCACCATAAGGAAAACGACTACTTGTTGTTTGAATTATAAGGGCCTCCATAGCTCAGCTGGATAGAGCACCGGTTTTCTAAACCGTAGGTCACAGGTTCGAATCCTGTTGGGGGTACTGATCAGATTTGTTTCGATTTTTGAAAGGATTGCTTTAAAAGCAATCCTTTTTTTATTGATTTTCAGCATGTTATTTTGAATGATTGAATCGATGAAACCCCTATCTTATACACTATTGGTTCGAAAAAAATACTTAACCTATGCTTTGTTTTTTATCCTGTAGCTAAATAGTAACTTGAATTAAATAATATACTTTTCGTTAAAAATAAACACTTAAAACCCCAACATTATGAGAATAAACCTCTACCACTTTTTATACGTAACTTTAATTTTTTTTAACTTTTTTAGATTTGATGCCACAGCACAAACGGTAAGTACCCTTGCCGGTAGCGGTACTGCTGGTAGTACCAATGCAACAGGTGTTGCTGCTAGTTTTAATTATCCAACAGGATTGGTGGTAGATGCCAGTGGTAACGTTTATGTGGCCGATAGTGAAAACAATAAAATCCGTAAGATTACCGCTGCTGGTGTGGTTAGCACCTTTGCCGGTAGCGGTACTGCTGGAAGTACTAATGCAACAGGTGTTGCTGCCAGTTTTAATAATCCATTTGGTATGGCTATTGATGCCAGCGGCAACATTTATGTGGCTGATCGTTTTACACATAAGATTCGCAAGATCACTGCTGCTGGTGTGGTTAGTACCTTTGCAGGTAGTGGTAGTGAAGGTAGTACTAATGGAACAGGCACCGCCGCCAGTTTTAAATATCCAAATGGATTGGCGATAGATGCAAGTGGTAATGTGTACGTGGCCGATACTGATAACAATAAAATCCGCAAGATTACCGCTGCTGGCGTGGTTAGCACCCTTGCAGGTAGCGGTGCTCCTAGCAGTATTGATGCAACAGGTACTGCTGCCAGTTTTAACGGTCCAATGGGGGTGGCAGTGGATGCTAGTGGTAATGTGTACGTGAGTGATACCTATGGCCAAAAGATTCGGAAGATTACAGCCGCAGGCGTAGTTACCACTCTTGCCGGCAGCGGTACTAGGGGCGATGCTAATGGAACAGGTACAGGGGCTATGTTTAATTTTCCAAGTGGTTTGGTGGTAGATGGCAGTGGGAATGTATATATGGCCGATGAAAACAATAAAATCCGTAAGATTACAGCCGCAGGCATGGTGACTACCTATGCCGGTAGTGGTAGTGCAGGTGGGACCGATGGAACGGCTACTACTGCCAGTTTTGATGGCCCTATGTATATGGCTTTTGACGCTGGTGGGAACCTGTACGTGACGGATTACTTAGGCAATAGGATTCGCAAGATAGCACCTCCTGTACTTCCTATTACGCTGTCTTCCTTTACTGCCAAGATACAAAACAACTCGATCGCATTAACCTGGCAAACCACTAGCGAGCAAAACAATAAGGAATTTATTTTAAGCCGTTCTGCTGATGGTAAAACCTTTACTGAGTTAAGTAGGATTCCGGGGGCAGGTAGTTCGTCAAGCTTAAAAAATTATAACTATACAGACCGTAATCCTTTAATCGAGTTTAACTATTATAAGCTAGAGCAGGTAGATTTAGATGGTAAGCTTAACGAAGGAAGCCTCCAAGTCGTCAACTTTAAACTGTCGGCAGCGGCGGGTGTGATGGTTTATCCAAACCCCACGGCTAAAGAAATTAACCTAACTGTTTCTTCGGCCTTTGGAAAAGAGGTAGTGGTCAGTATCTCTAACATCCTTGGTAAAACATTATATACCGAGAGGTTACAAATAGCACAAGGACAAGGCAGCTATCTGTTAGGTAACCAGCAGTTGCCTGCTGGTCAATATATCCTTAAAATTAAAGGGGAACTAAAAACTGAAAGTTTGAAAGTTTTAATTAAATAACGTCAGTTAGGGACGCTAATCAGATTTACTTCTGATTTTTGAAAGGATTGCTTTAAGAGCAATCCTTTTTTTGATTTGGCTCTATAAGTATTAAAAAGCGATTTAAATATTCAAAATACTCCTCTTAACCGGTGAAAAAACCAAAGCCTTTAGCTATTCGCTAAAGGCTTTTTTATATTTGGCTTCAAAAAATGCTTCATGAAAGCATAATTTTTCTTTGATTGCCAGTATTATATTGGGGTGTTTTAATTGCCTCCTTACCATATATCCCTTTAGCTATAATTCGCATCCAAAATATTAAATAAGCGGATTACAGTAGGCGTAAAAAGTGCTTTCTTTTCGAATGTCTTCAATATTGGAAAGATCTAATAAGTTTAGTTCAGAATTTCTTCAGGATTTCTTCAGAATTTGTATCTTACTTTGTTTATTCCAAAAGAGCGGAAAATGGTATCCAATCTACTTACAAATTATTCAAGGCTTAAGCCTACTCTGTTTTTGCTGCCAATGTTTATGTTGGCTATGCTTTTTTTGTTCCTATTTAGCCGTAGTGCATTAGGGGTTGAAGGTTATGTGAAAGTCCAAAAGGATGCTTTCTTTTATCTTAATGAGAAACTTGGCAGGTATCCAGGAGTGGAATACAACCTTACCCAGTTTGGAGACTTATTCATTGTGCTATCTCTGCTGGGAATTTTTGTACCCTATGCGCCCAAATTATGGGAGGCTTTGATATCGGGATCATTGGCATCCCTAGTGTTGACTTGTTTCCTGAAATGGCTATTTTCAGTGCCTAGGCCTGCTGCAATGTTCGGTAGCAATAAGTTCTTTATTGTAGGGCAGACATTATCCGGTAACAATAGTCTACCCTCAGGACACTCTATTACTGTTTTTACAACACTCACCGTTTTGTTGTTTGGATTAATGCCTCAACAAACCAAATACAAGATCCTATGGTCTTCACTTGTCATTATTGCGGGGCTAGTTCTGGCCTCTACAAGAGTTGGGGTGGGAGCACATTATCCATTAGATGTTATTACGGGCTGTATCGTAGGATATATTTCGGGACTAATCGGTATCTTTATCACCCAGAAATACAAGGTTTGGGAGTGGTTCAGACTTAAGAAGTGCTATCCAGTATTTATTTTACTGTTCTTGGCACTAGCTATAGTGATCATCAATAGAATAGCTAATGAGCATCTATGGATATTCTATCTGGCCGCTGGAAGCCTTGTTGTTTCTTTGTATAAGATGATTGTCCTTTATGTTAAGAGATAAGCTGAATCCAGCACGTTTTTTTAGTCTAAAATTGATCCATTTTGCCTTGCTAATGAGCGTGGCGAACCTGATACTTTTCCATTTTCCTTTTTTCAGGTTTGTTTTTGCAAACCTTGATTATGGAAGTCTGAATGGAATAATGGTCGTCATTAGTTTGGTGGCATTAATGATCGTAGCAAATGCCTTCATCTTTCTTTTAGTATTTTCTCTCTCTCGTAGAGGGGGAAAAACGTTATTGGTACTGTCCTTTGTGCTTAATGCGGTATGTGTTTATTTTATCAATACCTACGGAACCATTATAGACGAAACGATGATTGGCAATGTTTTAAATACCAACTATGCCGAAGCAAGTAGTTTCTTTTCCATAAAACTGGTGTTGTACGTATTGTTATTGGGCGTATTACCGAGTATCTATATCGTTAAAGTAAAAATCATAAAGACAAAGCTGAAAACATTTTTGATCGCTTGTTCCATTGCCCTTTCCTTTATGGCTATTGTTGGTTTTGCCAATGCCAGCAATTGGCTATGGATTGACAAATATTCAAAGCAGTTGGGCGGATTGGCTATGCCATGGTCTTATACGGTTAATATTTCACGTTTTTATATTCATAAACAGCAGGAGAATAAAAAGGAGATTCTTTTGCCTAATGCTACCATTAAGGATAATGAAAAGTCTGTAGTGATTTTGGTTATTGGTGAATCGGCAAGAAGCGAGAATTTTTCTTTGTATGGATACAAAAAGAACACTAACCCTTTACTTTCCAAAACCCCTGGACTGTTCCATTTCAATGCTTCCTCTTGTGCCACCTATACTACTGCGGGAGTGAAATGTATCCTAGAACACGAAAATTCTGATCAGCTATATGAAATTTTACCTAACTATTTGTACAGGAACGGGGTGGAAGTAGTATGGAGAACTAGCAATTGGGGAGAGCCGCCAGTGCATATAGACAATTATCAGAGGGACGAATCGTTGAGAGCGAATTGTAAAGGCGAGGGGTGTAACTATGACGAAGTGTTGTTGACTGGCCTTAAAGAGCAGATTTTGGCCAGTAAAAAGAACAAAATCCTTATTGTGCTGCATACCAGTACAAGCCATGGACCAACTTATAGCAAGAAATATCCTCCGCAATTTGAAGTTTTTAAACCAGTATGTAATAGCGTAGAGCTTTCCAAGTGCTCACAGGAGGAGTTGGTGAATGCTTACGATAATACGATAGTTTACACGGATTATATTCTGCACAAAATTATTGAAGACTTAAGGCAGCTAAAGGAATATAAAAGTGCAATGCTCTTTGTTTCCGACCATGGGGAATCTCTTGGTGAGAAAAACCTGTATATGCATGGAGTTCCAATCAGCTTTGCCCCTAAAGAGCAATATGAAGTGCCGTTTATTGTCTGGACGTCGGAGAACAGCGAAAGGAAGCTAAAACCAAATAAAGAAGTTTCGCAAAACAACGTGTTCCATAGTGTCTTAAATTTCTTAGATATCCAAAGCCCGATATACAACGAGAAGATGAATATCTTTAAGTAGGTGATGTTTTACAATATAAAGAGGGGATAAGGTGTTCGTGGGATGTTGTTTATATAGTTAACCATAAAATATCATGTTGTACAATCTATATTCGCTCATCATGGACTGGTTGGATTAGATGTAATCTTTTTGAAATATCCTGTATCAACTTCAGTTGCATGTTCTACCCTAAAAAACAATGATGGAGAAGTTGAAACTACTCCGTTGCTTAATTTTCGCCGTCCAATATCTGTAATTCTGCCTTTAAGTCTAAAAACCTTATACAGGTCTTTGTAATTGACTGTATCTGTGTATAATTTTTTGAAATAATGCTTGTCCTCAAAATACAAGTCCGTTAGTGAAACCCTGTTCGCTGGCCATGAAAATATATTTGAACTATCTATGGGAACTGGCAGCTTTTCTGCTTTTTTCAATATCGTATTGGTCAAATATATTGTACCACTATCTACGATAATTTCACCACAGTCAGTGCATTCCTCATGATGCATTAATATCGTCATAGTACAAGTATCACATAGCACATAATTGCTATTACGAAACTCTATTGGGTCCTTTTTTAGGGGAATTGAAGTGCTTTTAGAATTATTGCTACATGAGCTAACGCACAAGCATATTGCCAGCAGGCAGATTGTGATATAGCTTAATCTATTTGCTTGGGAGAATTTTTGAATCAGATAATTCATTACTAATGCCTTCATATTTAAGTTCATCTTTCCAAATCAACGAGCCAATTTCTTTGTAAAGATTGATTATGATTCCGTAGATGTGATGCTGGAACTTAACATTTTTACGGCTAAAATATGTTTACAAATACCTCTTTTTCCTTGGTAGGTGGTAAACCATTCGCAAGTACAATGTTGGTGTTGTGATGTCAGTTGTACTCTATGTGTAACATTACTGCCTTTTACTTCTGCTTCTATATTGCCTTGGTCATTTTTAATCACTTTGACTTCTTGTTCCGCAAGCAATTTTTTGGCATTTTTTAATCTTGGATTTAAGCTTAAAATACGTTCCGTTTTAAATGGTAGCTGTCTGTAAAAATGATTTTGATCCATAAGGTCATAACCTAACAAGCCTATTGAAGATAAATTTGCGGTAAGCTGGTCTACAGTACCAAAGTCAATATCATGATCGATAGAAATTAATGTTGGGTTAAAAGTTTCATTAGCTTTCAATAATCCATTTAAGCCATACACCCATTCCATTGGTAAATTTTCAGTAAGTTGATCTAATGCTTTTCCTTCGCCAGAAAACCCTCTAAAGGCATCTGGAGAAAAGGCCATCAGTAATTGCATTTTACCAAATTCACATACAAAGGCCGCAGTTTGTTTATCGGCAGATTCATAAATAAACAATTGATCTGCTAACGGTAACACACTTTCAAGTAAACGCAAACGATGAATCCCTCCAATACGAACTGCATCATTGGTAACTAAAGTAGAAAACATAAAGCGGCCAGCTCTATTACTGATGTAGAAATCGCTTTTAACATTTCCCTTGGGAAGTCCGTGGAATAGCTGGATAGTTTGAATTTTAGATAGCTGAAATTTGTGGGTCATATCAGCAAGGTAAAGCTGTACGCTAGTGAGCCCCTTGATCCATCGTGTAGGTAAGCTAACTTTCTTTTCTACTACTTTGGTTTTGTTGGTAATTACCTGCATATCCTTTTGGCCAACAGCCAAGGTAACACGCTCATTTTTTTGTATGGCATTTAAGGCATTGAGCATCGGTTCATTAAAATCTACATTGGTGGTTCCGTTGGCAATAAATTCGCCATCTATGGCTTCGGGTTTCATATCTAAGCGTACATAAACGCCATTACATGAAGAAAAGCCTTCAAATCTTATTTTCTCTGTACCGGCAGATACGATGGGGTCACGTAAACTTGGAGGTATTGGACCAAAACTGCTACGTACAACTTTTGCTATAGTGCTCCAACATTTTGCCGTTACATAAGGATCGGTAAGGTTACCCCAAAAAAAGCAAGGAATATTATTTACATTTTGTATTTCTGTTTGATGGGCCAAGACTAAGCTATTAATGCCCTTTGTTTTAGTAAAGGTAGAAACACCTGAGTAGCTATATTGTAAGTCTGTCATTTTTATGGTGCTAATATTTGTTTGATTAGATTTTTTAAGGTACTATTTTCCTTCCAGTGTGTAAAGAAAGCAATTGCTTGTACGCTAGGTTGTTGTTTGGTTTTGTAAAGTACATCCACATAGTGTTCCACTAGTTTCTTGAAATTAGTAGGTAATTTGTCGCCAACCTTAAGACTTGCTAGAAAGCTTTCAACCAATAGTAGATAAGCGCTTTGATGTACAGCGGAAAATTCTTTTAAAGCTTCCGTACTTTCTATCATGCGTGAAAAAGGGCCATACTTGTGATAAGTTAGAAAGGCTATTTTTTTTGCGAATACAGAGATGTCAATGGCTTGTTTTTCCACTAGATTGATCAATACTTCTGAAGCCATTAATCTAACCTCTTTCTTTTCTTGGAAACAGATACAAGCGAAAAGAAGTGTGGAAAGTTCAGAGAATTTAAAGCCTTCACTATTTATGATGGTAAGAAAACCTTTTAAGTCATTGCCAGCACCACCGTTAGCAGTAATGCAAGTGGAACGTAAAAGGTAAAGTGCAAGTGCATCATTGTTTTGAGGCATTAAGCTATTCCAATAAGCTACATTGCCCTCACTTTCCATAAAGTAATTCCATGTGTTCTTTTTTCCCATTAAATCTTGCGCATATAAGAAATAGGGCGGTGGCATGGAGAATGAAATCTCCTCAAAAACTAGCTCTTGCCACGATTCGCTACGCTCCATTTTTTTGGTGAAATAGTTTTGATATTCATTCCATTTTTCTTGTACACTGATATGAGGATGGTAGGGAGCTACTACAAATGGTACTTTACTTAAGCCAGTATGTTCAAAAGTTCCAAATATTGAGCTTGGGTAAAAGGTGCGAGCTGCAGTGGCCCAAACAGCTTCAATATTTTCATGTTTAACATTGGTAGAAACCTTGCCCAATAGCTGTTTAAATAAGCTTTGCGGTTTTAGGTTGATTTCGCTATTTGTTCCTAAACAGAATGCCATTAGGTCTTTAAGATCACCACTTAGTTGCGAAAGTAGTGGGATAGCTTCGGCTGTTTGTACTCTTGGCATGCGGCTAATGGCTATGCTCAGATCCAGCTTGTCTATAGCTACACCATTTTTGATATATGCTATTAAACGTTCTATCAATATCTTTGGTGCAATCCAGTATGGATAGTGACTTGGGAAGGAAAGTAAAGGCAATTGTTTGCCGGTATTAATTAAGTCTTGAGCAGTATAAAGCAGAGGTCTAATTAATAGTAGCGTCTTAATTTTATGATAATCACCTATTCGTACTTTGAATTGATCTTGGTAATTGCTAACCTTTTGTTGTAAGAATACCGACAAGTAAGCTTTATTGATACTATCGAAATACTTTTTTTCAAGTTGTTGTAAATATGGTTGCAATTGGCGTTGGTAATCGGCAGGGAATAGGTGATATTGGGTGATGAATGCGTTCAGCAACACTTCGGCATCTGCAATTTCATTACTACTGATGAATTTCCCAAAGAGTAGAAAGATGTCATTCCAATCTTGGGGTAACGAAATGGGGTGGTTTAGTACGTCAACATTGGGTGGTAGGTATTCGTAATGAAAGCCTTCTTCGCTGTTGGAGGTAACGGTATCTTCATTGAGGTAAGCTGCAAGTGCAGTTTTGGTTTGACCGAGCATCAAACTGCTATAAGTGTTCAGTTTATCCGTTAATTCCAGATCAGTTGTTTTTGCAATCTTCAGTAGAATTTTTGTCGCTTTTTCTTGTAAGCTTAGGTCTGGAACTATGTAACTGTCTGCAATGAGTGAGCTAATTTGAGGAGCTAGTTTAGGATGTAACTTTGCCAGTTTTTCTAAAATGCCGAGCAAGCTTTTAATACTGCCTTTATGATCATTGCTCATCATTGTTGGTGCTACCCAGTCTAAAAAGGAATTAGCATTGAATGATGGTGAATCATATATTTTTTTCACAAAATCTGTAGCCCAATTTACAATTGGACTGTAGGAGTGTTGCAGGCAGTTAAAAAGTTGTTCTTGGCAATTGAGTAGTTCTGCCGTAGAGGGTATTAATTCTGCCAGTCGTTTCCTAAAGAAAGATTTGAGATTATTGTTCCAATCTTTAGTTTGTATCAATATACTTTGCTCTATAAAATAGTCTCTGGTTATTTTATTGCTCTCGAGTAGTTTAGTGAAAATAATTTCCCAAGTGTTGTATTGGTCGTACGGCGCATTTTTATCTAACCTGAAGTAGCTGTTTTGTACCCAAGTTTCGTATTCAAAAACAGTCGGTACGTCTCGTAGGTAAGCAACCTCATCATTTATAATATAGTCTATATACTGTGTATTACTAATCTTAGCAGACCATTCGTTGAACTGGGCAATACTTCGTGCATACAATTCTGGCTCGTAGGTCAATAAGCCTTCCGCTTCTAAAAAGCGTAAGGTTTGATAGGGAATATTTTGCCACTCATTTTTCCTTATTCTATCTAACAATAGTTCTGAAATCCAATTAGGTTTGGCCCAGCGTAAGATCTCAATTACTTCAGGAGATTTCGCTTTTGTTAACTGGTCTATTACTTCATTCCAAGTAAGTAAATCAGACTTGTTGAATATCGCTATTGCACTCAGTGTCAGGATCGCTTTTTGATTTTCGTCTCCGCGAGTGCCCCAGTGATCTGTTTTGAAGTTAGGTTCTTTACTGAGATCCACAAAAGTCATATAATAACGCTTTTGCGTTTTAATGTGTCTTTTGAGAAGTTCTATATTTCCTTTTGCATAAAGTTCAAGAAAAGGCAGTAAGGCATTTATGTTTTTTGATTTAAGAATTTGATCGTATTCAGTAATGATAGCCTGTTTATCTATATTCTTTCCATTTGCTATCTGTGTTTTACCAATAACAGCTATTACTTCTCCAGTTTCAGAGTAACCTTTTTTAATTTTCTCATTTAACAATTTTTCAGCAGCCTTTATACATTCGTCAGCAGTAGTAAATTGCTTAATTTGTGAAGTACCATTAGTGCCGTTTTTACCATAAGTAACCGTATAACTTAGGTCGCTAGTTTCAATTTGCCAGAATTTGTCGGAATTGCCTTCTATATATTTCAGGTGTTTTTTCATGTTTAGGCTTTTTACTAAAAGGGGTAGGTTTTAAAGCAATATGTAGATTGAATAACAATGTACCATACTTGCTGGAGATAATGGAGTTAGGTAGATGAGATGGCGTTTCATTCGCTAAATATAACGAGTATTAGAAGTAAATCAAACTTTTAAATAATAGGTTTTCAGCCATGTGATAACCTTAATAGCGCAGTATTTCCCCAACCTGCCAACTCTTACTTTCCCATCACCCAAACTAAATTTTGAATTTTGTTTAGAATCATTCTAAACAAATGCGCTATATTTGAAGACCGTAATTATCGTAATCAAATACGCAATGGATCGCAAGAGCTTTGAATACATTTATAACCAATACTGGGAGGAGTTATTTGACTTCGGTATCCACTATTGTAAGGATGCATACAAAGCAGAAGGGATTGTTCAGGAGGTGTTCCTATCTATATGGGAACGTTTAGATACTTTCGTTACCGAGGGCGATATCAAGGCTTATCTATACAAGGCGGTGAAAAACAGAGTGTTTGATCATTATCGCCAACAGGCCAAAAAGCAACTCTCTTTAGACCAAATGCGGGTTAACGCCTGTGAAGGTTCCTGTTTCACCGAGAATGAAGTGGCATTTAACGAACTGAAAAAAACTTTAGGGCAGGTAATTGATGGATTGCCCTGTCGTTGCCGAGAAGTTTATCGTTTAAGTCGCGAAGAATGTATGAGCAATAAAGAAATTGCCATCAAACTTTCCATTTCTGAGAAAACGGTAGAGCAGCATATTACCAAAGCGCTATTTTATATCCGTACCAAAATTACGATGCTTTCCTAGCTAAACAACCGTCTATAGTTGTTGATAGACACTGTCAGTTCTTTCTGATCATCTGTGTACCTAGCTATTCGTGTTAAAATAATTTTAAAATTAAGTTTTTGATTTTTAGTGTTTTAATAAATTTTATGTTTTTAGACTAAGGGTTGGAGATCGTTTTCACGTATTGTTATTGTAGCAGCAAGAAAAATGAATGTCACACCCGAAATACTTGAACGATATCACCTAGGTTTATGCACGCCTGAGGAGGAGCAGCAGATTGCTGACTGGCTTCAGGGCGGCGAAGATCTGGGAGACGTTGCTCATTTGCCAACTACAGGCGAAGTAAAAGTTGCTGCTGATAAAAATATTAGACAGTTTTTGAGCGATAGGACAGGTGTGAATCTTGACCAGACTAAACGAGAAAACAAAGGACTAAAGCTTTACCTACCTGTGCTTAAAGTAGCCGCGGTATTCGCTGTAGTATTTATTGCGGCGATATATTGGTCTAAACGTGCCTCTTCCAAACCAGAATGGGAAAAGATAGCGCTCAAAGAACTGGTTGTTCCCAAAGGTCAAAGAAAGGAATTAACATTGCCTGACGGAACCCTTGTATTCTTGAATGCAGGTTCTGTACTGAGGTATCCCGAACAGTTTGTTGACTCTTGCCGTAAAGTAAGCTTGATTGGAGAGGGCTATTTTAAAGTGAAGCCAGACAAAGCACATCCTTTTATTATCACAGGTGCTCATCACACCCAAATTCGTGTATTGGGCACGGCATTTAATGTAAAATCCTATGAGCAACAAGCAAAAGTTGAGGTAAGCGTAATGGAAGGTAAAGTTCGCTTTTCGCAAGTCGCTAAGGGACATGATGGGGTTATTTTGCTCGGTGGTCAATCAGGTAGTTATGATAAAGCCACCAACGAAATCAAGGTTAATGAACTTGATACTGCTTCAACGGATAGGGCATGGGCGTGGAAAGATGGTGTGTTAGCTTTTAGAGGAGAAACGTTTGCAGATGCAGCCTTAAAGATAGAGCGTTGGTACAATGTAGATATCCAATGGAAAGACAATAACCTAGCAAAGTTACGCTACACAGGTTCTTATTACCGACCGGAGCTTAATCAGTTGCTCACCAGTATGGGCTTTGTATTAGGATTTAAATACACCGTTAACAAAGAAAACAGAACAATTAACATTATCAGATAAATAAGAAACAGAAAGAAAATGCCACGGCGCTCGTCGCCAAACAGATCACCGTGGCGAAATGAATCACAAGAAATATGAACCATTTTTACAAAGGTAGCAAAACTACCGGTGTTCGCGTGCGCACGTACCTTAAAAAAAATCTGGCGCTAACGGACCCTATTAAGCTACTCATCGCTATTTTCCTGATATGCAGTTCCCCACTTTTTGGACAGGTAAATAACCTGCTTTCCCAAAAGATTACGATTAAAGCAAATCACCTTACCCTTGCAAAAGCCCTTGAAGAACTAGGTAAAAAAGCGAACTGTGTTTTCGCCTATTCAGATGACCTGCTTAAAAGTGACCGAATCGTAAATCTCAATTATAGTCAAACCCCGTTACGGGTCATATTGAAGAATATCGTTGGAACGTCGATAGAGGTGCTCCATCAGCAAGGGAACATTGTTCATCTCCGGCCATTAAAAAAGTCTGGCCTTGTTAAGGAGAAACCTAGTTCAAAGCTCGACACTTCACAACGTTCCGAAACGATAGCATTGGGACAGGTGGTGATTACTGGCCAATACCGTCCGCAGTCCATCAATAAATCCATCTATAGAATCGAAGTAATTGACAAGCAGCAGATCCAGAATATGGCTGTAAGTAATATGGCCGAACTGCTCAAACAACAACTCAACCTCGAAATTGAGAACCAGTCGGGAACGGGTCGTGCCAAATTGAGAGTATTGGGCCTGAACAGCCAGTATGTTAAAATTTTAATGAACAACATCCCCGTGGCTGGTGACGAAAATATGGGGAGTGATGTTGACCTGAGTACCATCAGTCTGGATGATGTGGAACGTGTAGAGATTGTGAAAGGCGCCATGGGAGTAGAGTACGGGGCCAATAGCATTGCTGGGGTGATCAATATTATTACCAAAAAAACGGCACGTAATAAAACCGACCTTACTTTGGAAATACAAGAAGAAAGTGCCCGAAACGAATATAACCTGCTTAGTGGTAAGGAAGGAAAGGGAAGGCATTTGCAACGGTTAAATATTGCTCATAAGTTAAGGGAAAACCTCTCTATTGGTGGATCGGTTTCAAGAGACGAGTTCAAGGGATATCGAGGAGAATTTCAAGGTGCAGGGATTATCGCTGAGCCTATAGGCGAATTCCCATTTGAAAAAAGAGGCTATGAATGGTCGCCAAAGTCATCATTGAACGGTAATGCCTATATCTCTCTGGTCCAAAAACACTTTAATGTTTATTATAATTTCAACTACTTTTCTTCCAGTCTGACCAATTACAATCATACTGCTCAAGGTTTTTTACTAAAGGATGAACGGATTGTGGTCAATGCTTCCGTTAATAACGATTATCGTACGACCAGATATAACCATCATTTAAGTATACGTGGCGATTTTTGGAAGGATAGCTATTACTCCCTAGACCTGTCGCTACAGAAAAATGGGCTTGAACAACGTAGGCAAGCCATCAATCTGTTCGATAATTCAGTGCTGGATAAAGCTAATGGTATTCCTGGCAGCGAACGACTGCAGGCTTCCGATTGGCAGAAATACTATCAATCACGTGGGTTTTATGGCAAGGGTACTTTGGTAAAACCGATCATTCCGGCTGTTCTTGATTACAATATAGGATTTGAAATGGATAATACCACAGGGAATCAAGGGTACACCAATTGGTTTAATGATGTTTCCTTAAGTACGCCAATCCAACAAACGCTTTTTACAGGAGCAGCCTATACTTCTGCCGAATGGCACGCTACTGAAAAGTTGATGGTTAGACCAGGTTTCCGATTGAATTATAACAATCGATTGAAAATGCGTACCAATGAATCGATCACTACACGTTATAGTTTTAATCAACATCATGACCTGCGATTGATTGTGGGAACTTCTACCCGTTTCCCCAATTATGAAGAGCTCTATTCTTGGTTTGTGAACAGTACGCATGATTATCGTGGCAACCCTGATCTAAGACCAGAGTATGGAAAATCTGCCGAGCTACAATACAGCTATAAAAGAGCGCTATCAGAAAATCTCAACTTAGAAGCTAGTGTGAGCACCATGTACCAGCATATTAAGGATCGCATTGTGCCAATTACCTATCGCGTACCTGGTCAAAATAGTTTGACAGGTAGAAATACATTTACCAATGAGAATGTGTATAACGGCCTATTGAACCAGTTAAACATCAATTTGGTGTCTGATAAGTTCAATATTGCCTTAGCAGGTTCTATTTTGGGCTACCGTGGAGATGATAATGCCTCGGTAGGTCAATATCAAAAATTTCTGTTGAATACACAGGCCACTGGACAGGTAGCTTATGTACTTCCTTTAGACTTTAGAGTGGCCTTGTTCTATAGATATGTGGGCAAGCAGCCGCTTTATGTATTCGTAAGTACTGGCACCGATGCCAATTACCAATCCACTGGTTTTGTAAAGGTGCTTAACGAAACAGATCCCTACCATAATTTCGATTTTAATTTCGCGAAAAGCATCTTTTCAAAGAAACTGGACATTAGGGTAGGCGTGCGGAACCTGTTCGACGTAAGGGACATCAATTACACGCCCGTTAACAAACCTGATAACATCCACTATACCATGCGCACCCTACGCCTATACTATGGACGCAGTTATTTCCTCAAATTATCCTACCATATTTTATAAAAAAACTAGATCAAATACAATGAAACGAATTTACTTGCCCTTCTTTTTAATGTTGGTTTTCTTCGCCTGTAAGAAGGAAAAAACGGAGAGTATAGACTATAACCAGCTCACAGAAAAACGAATCCTCGAAGTTTCTGAGCAGGCCGCGATCAAAACAGAAGACATTGCCTCTCTTGAACGTCTTTTGGAAAAGGTGGACAATAGCGCTGTGGGAACCAAGCTGACGGCTATGCTTGATGGTGTAAAGATTTTGAAAGACTTTTTACCGGTACTAGAAAAACTAAAGACCGATCCAGATGTCAACTTTAACGAACTGTACGGCACGCTGGAAGCTAAATTGGCCCAGATTACTGATCAGTTGCCACGGAAGGCCAAATTAAAACAAGAGCTGGAGTCTGCAAAAACCAATTATGGCAAAGAAGAGTACGAATATCCAGAATGGATTGTCTCTACGGAATATTCCCTTGGTAACTATTTATTGAAGAACTATGATATTAAGCCCGTAGCTGGAAACAAGAACCGTTTTCTCCGTTCAGATATTGAACGAGTAGATAGTCTGACTGTTCCGGGCAGCTCTGCCAACCACCCCTATATTCCCTTGAGCGTAGTTAAAACCTTTAAGGGACTTAGGGTACTGGCCACTGTGATTTTGGAGGATGGCGTAGACCTTAACAGTTTAACTAAATTAGAAAAGCTATCTATACGTTGGAAAAGCGGTTTGAAGATTGATGCCCTTACCAATCTGAAAGAACTGCGACTTGAGGCGGGAGACTGGGGACAGGTAATGGATTTTTCTAATAGCTATCCTTTGTTAAAAAAGCTTTACGTGGCTGGAACTATCGCCAATAAACTAACCACTGTACTATTGCCTAACAAGCAGCACTTAACAGAAGTTACCTTTGGTGGTGATGCTCAAGGAAACAATACCTTGCCGCTAATCAAGCGTTTAGTAATTGAGGCTAAAGAAATTAAAAGCTTCCCTTTGATATTGGGTTCGGAAAGCAACCGAGAAATAGATGAAGTGAAGCTGTCCGGTTTTGGAGGAAAGGTAGATGAATATAATTATTCGCAACTGATATTGAGCGGTCCTAATGGAGATGCCTTTATCACCGGTAAAACTTTCGTAAAGATCAAAAAACTGGATATTTCCTGTCCCGCATTGGAATCGTTTGGGATGGGAACGCTCGACCTACCAACAGGTATAGACTTGGCCCTGATAAAGAATCTGAGACATTTGGGCGTTTCGAGGTTTACGGTGGCTGGGCGTGATCACACCATTAACGATTTACTCAACCTAGATCAGTTAAGACCTGCATTGGAACGTTTCACTTTTACAGACCTCAATTTCCCTACTGGCACCTTTGATATTTCCGCTTTCAATAAGCTTACCGGAGGATTAGTTTACAGCTCCTCTGTGGTAAAGCAACCCTTAAAGAAACTAATCATGACCAAAGCACAAGACGCCATGGAAGATCCTGGCGATGGCAGTTGTGACAACTGTGGATTTTATGTGCCACAAGAAGTGGAACGTGCTATCAAATAACTCGACATCACAATAAATCAATATATAAATATTAAAACTTAAAATCTTTAACCGTAATGAATAAAAAACAACTTTCACTGTTAGGGCTAATGGCTTTGGCAGCCGCTACTGGATGTAAAAAGAACAATGATATTGCTGATGAAAAACTATCACTAAATAACCGAACCACTGCTTATACACCAGTGAGTGAACCAATAAGTACTAAAATTGTAGATGCAAGTGTGCTAGATACCGTGAGTGGAAGCGCTACTGGAGGTAATGCTGGGATCAGCTTTGACAATCACCAAGCGTGGTTTGATTTTACAAAAATAAGCAGTGCTACTGCCGATAAGGGACGCGCTACTCTGCGTAGTGCTTGGAACTTGGCTTTCTGGAACGGTTCAGCCCTAAACCGTGTGATCTTAAATTACTCGGTAACTACACAAGCCTCTTTAATTTCGGGTGAAACACAAATTACTACGGCTATTGGCCAAAATGCAAAGTTAGAAGCAGCCTATAACCTGATTACAGGCGGTACCTTGGGCATGGGCGACTTGAGCACTTTCGATTTTCATAGAGACAATCAGTTCGTTATCGGTACGCCATTACCTGCTAATCGCGTTTATTTAATCAAAACACCTCCGGTTCAACTTCACCCAGACACTACAGGTACGCCAGCGGTAACGGTAGAGTATTGGTTGGCTGCCAACCGTTGGAATGGCGGTACATTGCAGTATTTCCTACAATACAAACCAGTAGTTAGAACATCAAGCGGTACATGGGCATTTTTAAATCCATCAGCCACTCCAACAACGTTAAATATCTCTAAAAATGCTAGCTATCAATATACCTTTGTCAATCTTGCAAAGCAAAGTATCACTACCATTCAACCTCAAAATTCAGATTGGAACTTAGGCTTAAGTGCAGTGACCTTGAAACGTTACATGAACGGTGGCGGCAGCTATCCTTTTGCAGTAAAAGGAGTAGTGTTGAACAACAACAGCGGCGTAAAAGTATACCGTGTACAAAGTACCGCTTCTTCGGCGGGTGCTCCTGGACCGTTTGACCCTAACTTCTCTGGTTCTGGTAGTAGCGATCCGGCATTAAATTCTGCCAATTCTATCGAAAGTCAGTTTGTGGCCTTTAATGCTGCTGATATTGTAGATGCTAATTTCAGCAGTACCAATGAAGAAGAGATTGGCCAATACTGGAGATACTTAGATATGGGTAACTATCGAATTTTTGTTGACCGTTTCTATGTGATCAAATTGCCAAATGGAGATGTATATAAATTGAAGTTTGATAACCTAACTACCGGTACAACCAGTAACCCTGTGAACAATGGTATGAAATATAGATTTACCAAAATAGCAACCAACTAATTAAATCAAAAATTTGTGATGTCGGAGGTCCGGACCATTTTGAATGGTCTGGATTTCCTGTTGAAATGATATCCCATTAATTGTCCCTATATGTTATTCCGAGTTTTGTTGCTGTACCTCTTTGTTTTTGTGATTGCTGCGCTGCCCATAAGCTCTTATGGGCAGCAAACAGCTGCCAAATCAGTATCCATAGCCGACACCCTTTTTGCACGAACGAAGGTCATAGATAGGTTAACCATCAATAGATATGGCTATACCCAATTAACTGATCTGTTGAAGTTTGAATTGGGCATGGAGGCTGAACAATTCCCTGCAGATGGTGGTGCTAAAGGGCGTTCGCTAGACCTAAACAGCCGCTATCTCAAGATTTTGGTAGATGGCATACCTGTTGGTGGTGCTGATATGTTTGGCGGTCAGGTGGATATTGGCGGCATTGCCCTAAATGATGTTGAAGCCGTAGAAATTAGTATGGAGCCTCAAGGCGTGCTTTACGGTAGTGGTACCCTAGCGGGTATTGTGAATATTATCACTATACAGCATGCCATCAGGAAGGGGGCGCATATTCGAGCCTTTCTGCAAACGGAATCGGTGGGCAGGGAATTTAATTTGAAGTCGGGAGATATGGCCAAAGGAAAACATACGCAGTTCCTACGGTTTGATCAAGGTTTAGGAGAACATTGGGAGATTGCTGCAGGTATCACACGAACAGTATTTAATGGGCTATGGGGCAAGTATCAGGGTAGCCAACCGGTATCTGGTTATACTTACCAAAGAGGTTATGAATGGTCGCCATTGAAAGCATTTAACGGAGATGCATCGTTAAAATACCAAAAGGACAATTGGTCTGCTTTTTATAGCTATAGCCACTATCGTTCTGATCTTAACTTTTATGGACACGACAGTCAGCAGGAATTTGATGGTGCCACACCACTGCCAATTTACTCCGCAACCGATTACCGTTACTTGAATACCCGCAAGCGACACCATTTGCATGGAGACTTTCTATTTTGGCAGAATGCAAAAATTGCGATAGACCTTTCCCTTCAGGAGGGGATGCTTCAACGTCGTATTGGCCAAACGGATGTGGCCACAGGCAAGGCCTTGTCAAACGAGGATCTGGTTAAGTTATATGCTACAAAGACACAGTACGGTCGCATGATTTTAGACAAAGCCTTTGGAAAACAATTAGAATGGAAACTGGGGGCCGAATGGGATAGGAGCAAAGGCTGGGTGGCCGTTTCTCCTGGAACGTTTTTGAGTAAACCCATAGACAGTGCCGTGCTATCAATGGCTGGCTTTACGGAGCTTATCTGGCATTACCAGCCTAAATTAGAGGTGCGAGGTGGGATGCGTTGGACTAGTAATGGGCTTTCGGCAATACGTCCATCCGGTGCATTTGCAGCCAACTTTAAGCCCAACCGAAGAAATAGCATACAGCTGAATCTCGAATGGGTATATCGTTTTCCCAATTTTAGGGAATTGTTTACCTATCTCGAAAATGACTTCAATCGTTTAGTAGGAGATCCAAAACTTAAGCCCGAAAAAGGACAGGTTGTAATGTTATCTTGGCTAAACAAAATTTTAGAAAATGATCGGGACCATTTAGAGATGACCCTTGGCACTGGATTCCGTAGGCTTTCTAATGCGATTGCCCTGCATGCAGTACCTAATGTAATCCCAACACAGGATGCCTTTTCCTATGCCAACCTAAATTCAAGAAGTATTTGGCAAAACAAAGTTGATTTTCATTACCGAAATCACCTTTGGGAGGTAAGAGCAGGAGGAGTAATAAATGCGTTGAAAGGAAATGATTTTGCAGACCAAGAAAGATATGGACGCTACCTCTTTCATGCAGAAGCTAATACATTGGTAGCTTATCGCCCAAATAAAAATTACTGGTTGCAGGCAGCTTATCATTTTGTAGGTAGTCAAGCCATTTATTCCTTTGAACGTAATAATAACTCGCCAGATATTGAGCGTGTGTTTAATCGTGCACCTGCTTTTCATTTGCTTGATATTAATGCTGGCTATCGATTATTAGGGGATAAAGTAGAAATTTCGGGAGGTGTTTGTAACCTTACCAACGTAAAAACAATTGACTTTACGCCAACGGATGGACAAGAGCACTATAGTGGTGATTTACGTACTCGTTACCTCTCGTACGGACGTAGCGCCTATTTGCGCTTAGCGCTTCAAATCAATTAAACTTATTGTAATGAAAATAATTACCTATCATCAATCACTTAAATTCATTTTTCCGTTGATGGTTTTGCTGATGTTAGTCGGCGCCTGTAAGAAGGAGGTTAAAGAGCCAACAGACTTTGTGCTGCCTCCTGGGAGCGCTCTACAACTGACACTGGATTCGTTGTATCTCTATGCGAAACAGACCTATCTATGGCATCAAAATCTTCCAGATTACCAAACCTTTGATCCACGACGATTTGTGAACCCAGCAGGAACTTTAGCTTCTATGCAACGCGAACTTGAAGCCATTACTACCCTCGCCATTGATCCATCAACCCAAAAGTCGTATGAGCAGCGACAAGGGGTAAACGGATCGTTATATTCTTATATCGCTTATGGGAATGTCTATGGAAAGCGTGCTGCGGTGAATACTGATGGTCAAGGCAATGATTTTGGCTTGGGACTAGCGGTAGCAGGTCAAGATGAAGTATATGTAAGCTTTGTAGAAAGTGGCTCCCCAGCAGCCTTGGCAGGTATAACAAGAGGTATGCAGGTACTATCTGTTGAGGGCATCAATGTTCCCTTAAACACTAATATCATTTCAGATTTGTTGGCAGGTTCTGTTATTGGGCTGCAATTGAAAAAGCAAGATGATGCTGTAATCTCGGTCAAGCTTCATGCTGCTAGCTACACGACCTCAGGAATTTATAAATCCGTTGTATTTCGGAATGATAACAAAACCATAGGATATCTAGCAATGGCACGATTTGGAAAACTTGCCACTTTGCAATCACGGCTTGAACCCATCTTCGAGCATTTTGCAAGTGAAAATGTAGTTCAGTTGGTGATCGATTTGAGATACAATGGCGGTGGTTATGTAGAGACGGCAGAATATCTGGCCAATTTGATTGCACCATCTTCGGCCAATGGTGCGCTGATGTATGCAGAGCATTTCAATGATTTGTTGCAACAAGGTAAAGCATCTATCTTAAAATCAATCCCTTATTTTGACGATAATGGCAAACAGGTACAGATCAAAGGTAGGCCTGCTACTTTTGCAGACGTCGATTTTTCAGTAGCGGGAAATACCTACAGGTTTTCCAAAAAGGGGAGATTAGGTAACGTTAAAGACATCGTTTTTATCGTCAGTGAAAAAACAGCATCAGCAAGCGAACTATTGATCAATTGCCTCAAGCCGTATATGAATGTTCGGCTAGTTGGCAGCAAAACCTACGGTAAGCCAGTCGGTTATTTCGGTATTGGATTAGATAAATACACCGTTTTTATGCCACAGTTTCGTATGCTCAATGCTGCTCAACAAGGTGATTACTATAACGGAATGACCGTAGACATAGCTGCTGGAGATGATATCAGTAAAGATTTTGGAGATCCCGATGAATTTTGTCTTGCGAAAGCAATCACCGCTTTTTATAGTGTACCAAAGTCAGCCAATACGCTTTCTGCAAGTAAGGCATCATTAGGTCAATTAACCAGTTATCCAAAAGATACTGATGTTAGGGGTATGTTCGAGAACCGATTAAAGCTGTGGCAATGATTGTCCATGTTCTGGAATAGATGATTTTCCAACTCTTGGACGCTGTTTCATAATCGCTCCATAAGAACTAGTAAATGCCGAAAGACTCTGGTAACCTATCATATAAGCAATTTGGGTGAGTGTGTATCGCTTACTATCTATCAATGCTATGCTCTTAAGGATACGTATCAACTGCATATATTTTTGGAGCGTGATACCGGTTTCCTTTTTAAAAATGCGTTGTAAGCTTCTTAGAGAAAGCGCTGCTTTAGTAGCCAGTACGTCTAGGTTTAGGCTATATTGGTAATTGGCATTGATGTAATCACAAACGGAAATAAGACGTTGATCACTTGGAATAGGAATTTGTAAGGCTTCATTATCATTGCAAAAAAACGGAAGACTATTACGCATGGCGGCAAGAAATATTTCCTGCTCTCCATCTTCGGCGGATAACTTGCTCCATTTGCCAGCGTATAACAGCATTTCTCTGAGTACTGCTGGTGCGGGAAATACATGTACCTCTTTATAGAAATCCATATCTGGAACCGTTTTGAACAACACCGTCATCAAGTTGACCGTATTTGCCTCTGAGCTTATGCGATGGGAAATGGCCGACGGTATCCAAATCACATGGTGCTGCGGTACTAAATAGGTTTTTTTTGCAATGTGGAAATATTGGTAGCCCTCTTCTACATAAGTTAACTGATGGCGCAAATGAGAATGTTCGTACTCGTCATGCTTCCAATCGTGCTGGTACCATACAAAAGCATCAATTTCGAGCTGGTCGGTATAATTTCCTTCCGAACCTTCTGTTAACCCGCATTTAGTGTTGTCGTTTTGCATAGTGTTTTTGGCAAAGTTAATAAAAACGCTAAAGCTAATTTTGTAAATATTCAATCAGATCATGAAAAAAATAGCACAATATGTCACCAGTTTAGCCGTAATTTTATTGGTAGGGAGTAATCTCAGGGCGCCAATTACGGCATTAAGTCCAGTATTAGTAGAGATTAATGCCTATTTCCACCTCACAAATGTTCAGGCGAGTTTGCTTACCTCCATTCCACTTGCCGTATTTGCATTGGGGTCGATAGCGGTAGTGACCATGGCCCTAAGATTTGGAGTACGACAGATGCTTTTAGCTTCTGTACTTATACTGATGGCTGGACTTTACTTACGTGTTTATGGCACCATGTTTACGTTATACCTTGGTTCCTTTCTTTTGGGAATAGGAATTTGTGTGGGCAACGTATTAGTGCCAGCTTATATCAAGAAAGTTTTTCCTCACAAAATAGGCATCATGACTGGTGTGTTTACCGTAGCGATGAACGTGTTTGCCGCATTGGCTTCAGGTTTTAGTATTGCCATCGGAAAAATTACCCAGTTACAATGGCAGGGATCTTTAGGTGTTTGGGTAATTCCAAGTGCACTTGCCCTGTTGGCCATTGTTACCAATTTGATGCTCACCGATAAAGAGGGTAATGCCAGCAACACACAAGCGGCTGTAGCTAAATTTAATGTGTTTCGTTCTAAACAAGCTTGGTACATCAGCGTATTTATGGGGCTGCAATCATTGGTGTACTACTGTTTGGTAGCCTTATTACCAAGTATACTTTCTGACTATGGAATGAAGAGAGCTGAGACAGGAATGGTACTATTGGTAATACAATTAGCCATGATGCCGGTACTTTTTATTAGTCCTGTGCTAGCCACTAGGTTGAAAGACCAGAAATGGATGGTTTTAGGAATTGGAGGGATGATGTTCACAGGAATTGCTTTGCTACCTCTTTTTCAACTAACGTATGTTTATTTGGCTGCGGTACTGATTGGAATGGCTAGTGGATCTGCCTTTAGTTTAGCCATCCTGTTTTTCTCGATGAAAAGCAAAACTGGACATGGTTTGGTGAAGGTTTCAGGAAAAGCCCAATCAGTAGGCTATATGATTGCTGCCTTTGGCCCTCCAATATTCGGTGCGCTGCACGACGCTTCAGGCACATGGACCTATTCGTTTTACTTTTTACTATTGGTCATCATCATCATGACCATCTTAGGGAGAAGAGCTGCCAAACCGAGATTTATTGAAGAACATTAATCAAATCATATCACTATGTGTCTATGTGGTTATATTTTTTCGAACCACATAGGCACATAGACAACTCAATCGTATCAACAATAATTAATCAAATGATCTCAACATGAGAAGCATTTAGTTCTTTAAGAATTGTCTCTTAGAACCATGTGCTATGTGTCTATGTGGTTTATTAAAAACAAAATACAACCACATAGACACATAGAGAACTCAATCGTATTAACAATTAATAATCAAATCATATCAACATGAGAAGCATTTTTAAATTTCTTATCTTAATAGTCTTAGCCTTAACAACCAAAGAGATGATGGCACAAGAAAAAACAACGAGGATATTAGTATTGATCCATTCTGATCAAGGAGGAACCTATGAATTAGCTAAAGAAGTAGCCAAAGGAATAGAAAGCCGTGACGGGGTGAGGGCGATAATCAAAAAGGTAGCCGTGAGTGAAAATCCAAAGCTTAAAGATTTGCCCTTGGCCAATGTAGAGGAACTGCCAACTTACGATGGTATCGCTTTTGGGTCGCCCATTTATTTTGGTAACATCAGTACAGCCATGAGCGAGTTTTTATCCAAAACAGTTAAAATTTGGTCTAGCCATGGTTTAGAAGGTATGCCTGCAACGGTATTCATGTCTGCCGGCAGCGGCGCAGGTAGAGATTTAGCACTTCAATCTTTTTATAACAGTTTGGCGGTACACGGAATGGTGTTGGTACCTAACGGAATAAAGGGCGATGAAACGATAGATAAAAGTATTCCACAAGGTAACAGTGTATTAGGCACTACCAGTTTGGTTTCCCTCAAAGGAGTGGACAGACCAAGCGCCAGTGAGCGCCAATTGGCAGCATTACAAGGCAGTAATTTCGCAAAAGTTGCACAAGCTTTAAGAGGGACTTTTAGTAAAGGAACATCGGTAGAGGATAAAAAAGTAGGGTCGGTAAACAAGGTGCTCAAAGACAAAAATATCGTATTGCCCAACGTTCCCAAGCCAGCGGGTAATTATGAACCTTACGTACGTTCGGGAAATTTGGTGTTTATTAATCAGGTGGCATTAAAAGGAGGGGCGTTGCTTTATGCAGGTAAATTAGACAGAGAGCTTACCGAGCAACAGGTGAAAGAAGCCACCAGATTAACGATGTTGAACATTATTGCTGTACTCGCTCAAGCGGTAGATGGAGATTTGGATAAGGTAAAGCGCTGCGTACAGCTAACGGGTATTTTTAACACGAAAGATGATTATACCAAACATGCTGCCTTAATGAATGTTGCCTCCGATCTTGCTGTGGAGATTTTTGGCGAGAAAGGAAAGCATGCCCGTGCAACCTTTGGAGCGTCCTCTATTCCCTTGAATTCGCCCGTAGAAATACAAGCGGTTTTTGAGATAGAGTAGTAACTGTTCAAAGGATTCTGGTTTACTATTCAAGAGCTTCTGGTTAACGCTAGAAGCTTTTTCTTTTCTAGCTAAATCGTAAAATTGCTGTTAAATGACTGTTTTTTACTCCATTTTCTTTTTTCCATTCCCGTGTTTTTAACTAGATTTGGCTATTCGGATTGCCTGATGGCTTCTCCTACTTTTTCCTAAATAGATTTAAATTAACGATGCCAGCTCACTCCGAAAAATTCTTTACATCTCACATTCTTTTTATCAAACAACAACTCTTTTCGAATGAGACGTTTACTACTTTCATTGCTGCTATTGCATGCTATTGTCCTGTCTGTACAGGCAAAAAAAACTTCCACTTTTTCCATTCCAGCTACTGCAACTAGGTTTGCTGCTCCAGCTTTTGGTAATCTTAACAACGATAAAGTCGCATGGGCAGGCATTGGAGCTACCGTGCGCTTAGATGCTGGAAACAATGCTACCGTAAGCGATGCAGAGTATGATGCTGCCAATAACGGACTAGGTAATTACTCTGGCGCCAAGTTGGTCGTTAAGCGAAGTGGAACAGCTGTAACCACGGATGTTTTTGGATTTGATCCAGGTTCACCTTTCTCATTTAATCTTGATCGGATCCAATATAATTCGAGGTCCTTTGGAACCTATACCAATGCTAACGGTGTTTTGACTATTAATCTAGAATCATCGGCGATTTTACCCACTAAGCAAGTAGTAACCGACTTGGTTAGGGCCATCAACTATCGTAATAATACCCCAGCTGGTAATGCAGTGATTGAATTTGCTTTAAGTGATAAAGAGGCTACCGCTACAGCAAATGTTACCGTAACTTCAAGCGATATTTATGTGACCAACACCGCTCATGCGGCTGTTATAAATGCTGCTGATGGCGTAAGTTTTGCAGAAGCCTTTTTAATTTCTGCTGCGCAAACGGGTACCAATACCATTCGTTTGGCTACTGCCAACAATAGCACGATCAATCTTGCATCAAAAGTAATGGTGAGTAAAAACACATTTTTGACTTCAGGGGCAACCATTACCGTTAGCGGTAACACCATCAATGTTGCTTCGGGAGTTGCACTTACAATACCCGTAGGAAGTGGTAATTTGAGCATTCAGAGTGGTTTTGAGGGTGATGGCTCGTTGCAAAATTCCTCTACAGCTACCATTACTTTAGGTGGGTCAAATGGTACTTTGGGTGCAGTGACGTTTACAGCGGGTACACTACAAATAAGTGATACTCGTCATATACCTAATAATGGGCTTACATTAAATACGGGAACTACATTGAACATTACGGCGACCGGTGCTATTACGATTGCCAAACCCATACAAGTGGCAGGCAATCCAACCATTTCAATCACTTCAAGCACTGCCAATGTTACTTTTAGCGGCGTCATTAGCGGCAATGGTAATCTCACTAAAACAGGTACTGGTACAATTTCCTTTACCGCTAACAATACCCATGCTGGAAATGTAACCATCAGTGCAGGTATTTTAGCCATTAATTCTTCAGCAAACCTTACCACTAAAAATATCACCCTTAGCGGTGGCCGTTTGCAGGTAGCTCAAACCACCACTTTAAGCAATCCAATAATAATTACTAGCAACAGTTCCATTGAAACAAGCGAAGATGCTGATGTGACCTTGAGTGGACAAATTAGTGGTTCTGGTTTGCTTACAAAAATTGGTTTGGGTACACTGATCATCAGTGGAACGAATAGCAATAGCAACGGGCTTACTATTACTGGTGGAGCATTATCTATTGCCAGCAGAACAAATCTTCCCACTGGCTCACTACTTACTCTTAACAATGCAACTTTAATTACCACTGCGGCAGCAACCATTAACAGCGCAATCACGCTTAGTGGAAATAGCACCATCAACCTAGGTGGAGACCTCACCTTAAGTGGCGTGGTAAGTGGTAATTTTAATTTGCATAAAATAGGAAATGGTATCCTTACTTTTACGGGCAATAATACTTTTGGAACCCTATCTTTTATCGGAACGGTTTCTGTAGGTGGACAAGCCAACCTTCCAAACGGAGCTATCACTATGAACAGTGGAAGCACACTTTTGATTACTTCTAATGGAAATATCAACAATAATTTCAATTTAGTTGGCGGTAATCCAATCATCAGCAATGCAGGCAATGTAGTGCTTAATGGAACCATCAGCCAAGCTTCGTCCTTAACTGGTTTTACCAAGGCTGGTATAGGTACGTTAACCCTAGCGGGCGTGGCTAGCTATAGTGGGGCTACCGAAGTACAAGCGGGAACTTTAGCGGTAAATAGTAGCCTAACTGCTACCAGTGGCCTTACCGTAAATACAGGAGCCACTTTAGCGGGAACTGGCAGTGTTTTCGCTACGGGATCAGCTAATACGCTTACTATTTCAAATGGTGGTACATTGGCCCCAACAGGTAACCTAAGCATCAATGGCCATCTTAACTTGAGCAATGGCAGTACCTTTAGAACAATAATCAACAACGCTACACAAGGTAGTGGTTACGGGAGCGTAAAAGCATCTGGCAATGTAAGCCTTAACAATGCAACGTTAGCAGTTAACCATAGCTATACTACCAATAGTAAGCACACCTATACACTTATTGAAAAAACATCAATGGGAGCAATTAATGGTGCTTTTAATGGATTGGAAGAAGATGGTACATTAACAGCTGACGGAAATGGCATTACATTAACCGCGAGTTACCTTGGAGGTACTGGAAATCATTTTACGCTGAGCACTCCTGATCCAACATTGCCAGTTGAGTTCATTTCTTTTACTGCAAAAGTTGAAAATTCGAGCGTGAGATTAGATTGGAAAACAGCAATGGAAAAAGATAACAAATCGTTCACCATTTTACGCTCGGCAAACGGAATAGATTTTAAAGCGATTACCTCCATAGCTTCAAAAGGCAATAGCGAAACCACCAGCAGTTATACCGCTTACGATCGTTCGCCGATGAAGGGAACCAGCTACTATAAACTAATTCAAACCGATATTGATGGCAAGGATACTGAACTGGATACCAAACCTGTTAATTTCTCTCTAAATAGAAATGGACTACTGACTGTTGCACCAAATCCAGCGCAGAACTATACCGTGGTGGATTTTCCAACAGGTACGCAACGCCTAGAGCTTTTAGAGGTTAGTGGCAAAATAGTGCAGAAAATCCAAGTGACAGTAAATGCTAATCAGCAGCTAATTAATTTAGATGGACTACCTCAGGGTACTTATATCATCAAATGTTATGGCAGTTATGGGATAGCGAATGGTAAAATGATAAAAAAGAACTAACGTTCGTAAAGTGAAATAGAAGCCCGATGGTAAAACTGTCGGGCTTTTTGCTTATTCAGCCCTAAGATCCTAACAACCGAAAATAAATTTATGCTAAAGCAACATTACCCAATAAAGCTTGTCATTTAGCATAGCCTTAAAACTTGTTGCAATGAAAACCTATCTTATTCTGTTCTTATTGCTAGTGGTTAGGGATTAGTAGTTCCATTCCTACATCGTCATCTCGATCCCGAACCTTCGGGAGAGAGATCTTTGTACTATGCTTTTTATTGCTTTTCGCTTTAAGATTGCTTCGTGCCTCGCAATGACGAAAATAGTAAGCGTCATTGCGAGG
>JAEXHI010000015.1 GCA_023450085.1 Bacteroidota bacterium | reverse complement strand
GCAGAAAGACCGCGAAGCAGCTACGAAGTAAATTGAAAATCAACGAAGTTAAATCTAGCATCCTATTAAATGAATACCATAATTTTAGATTTCTCCCGAAAAGTCGGGATCGAAATGACGATGTAGGAACGGAATAAACTAATAAACCAATGAACATTAAAAAAGCGAGTCCATGCCTATTGAAGACATGGATTCGCTGAAGCCTATAAAATATCAAAATACTTAATTCAGCTGAACCCTAGGGTTTTGCACCAGTAACGGGTTAGCGTTAAGTGTAGCTTGAGAAAAGGGAAATACGAAATTAGGACTCCCTGCAGGAAAAGTAAGCATATATTCATTGGTGACGTTATTTCTTCTAATGATGTCCTTTTTGAAACGAGAATCCAAGTTAAGACGTTTAAGATCAAACAGTCTTATTCCCTTGAACGTTAACTCACGTCTACGCTCATCAAGCACCAAACGCAAGGCCTGATCCGGTGTAACACTGGTTGACAGGTTGGTATAGTTCAAAATCCGTTTGACACGCAAAGTGTTCAGCAAATTTACTGCTCCGGCAGCATCGTTGGCCCTAGCTAAACACTCAGCTTTGATCAACATTATTTCTGGTACTCCAATACTATAGTTCATATAAGTACCACCGTCAGAGCCACCAAGCCTAATGCCAAAATCATAACGATACATGATTATGGTGGGAAAATTAGGGTCTTCTTGTCTAGAATACGTGGCTGTATAACGCTTGTCGTTAATTTTATCAAATAGGTTTAAAAACTCTGAGTTACCATAAATTACACCACTTAAACCAGTCGCCTGAGCCGAAGGAAAAAAACTTACCCTAGCCAACAATACTTCAGGGTTATTACGCTGCTCGTATAAGCTAAGCAGGCGACCACCAGATGCAGGTGCCCCATAGCCAAGATAACTCTGCAAGTCACTTTTAATGGCTAGAGCATCTGAAGCGGCCTTTTCGGCCTGAGTATAATTACCCATGTACAAATAGGTACGGGCCAGCAAAGCCAAAGCGGCGGCTCTGCCCGGTCGAATTATATTTTTACCAGGCTGAACATCGGGAAGTTCAGGAGTAGCCAAGGCGTCTTTTAAATCAGTCAGTATTTGCTGATAAACCTTTTCAATGCTAGCTCTTGGGTAAGACACCTGATTATCGACCTTAAGAATTAAAGGTACAGCCAAATCAGTGCCTGCGCTGGCAGCTTGGTAAGCCGCACCATATACATTTACCAACTGTAGGTAAAAATAGGCCCGGTTAATTTTGGCCTGAGCAATAGCTACCGCCCTCTTATCGTTAAATTGGCCTTCAGGACGTGCCACAGGCATATTATTGATGACCAAATTCATTTGCGCAATCCATTTATAAAATTTAGGATAAAGAACGTCACCTTCATCGCCGAATCCAAGATTATGCTTCTCCCAAGGATTTAAATCTCCAAGGTAAAACGGATCAAAACTAGCAGCATTATCAAGCAAAATATCATCAGTCGGGTAATCTATGAGATTGTAATTTCTTGCATCGCAAATATCAGGGTTATTTAACATTTGGTCAAAATCTTCTACAGTAACCGGTGCGGTACTGTTAGTAGTACTACGGTCAATATCTAAAATTTTCTTGCAGGCCGGCAAACTTAGGGCCAAGACCAACAGGAGGTATATCCATGTTTTTTTCATCGTCTTATATTTTTAAAGAGGAATTGCTTTAGGCAATCCCCGGTTTTATCTTTAATCGTTTTTTTAGCACTCTTTACAAACCTACCATAAGCGTTAAGCCATAGCGCATAGGCTGGCGCACCAAAATTTTTCCGCTGGGAGATATGGCCTCAGGATCAATTCCCAACTTATTACGGGTCCAAAGCGCTACATTTTGCAGGTTAAATGCCAGATTAAGACTTTTTACATACCTGCCCGTTAACCACTTGGCAGGCACATCATAGCCCACTTGGATTTCACTAAGCCTTAAAAAATCAGCGGGGGCAATACTGTTGCTCGAATTTTGCGTAGCGAAAGTTCTTAAAAAATCAAATGGGGAATCTGCTATCCTTGGGATATCCGTTTTAGCTTCGTCGCCTGGTTGACGCCAGCGTTGATCAATCAAACTGCTTTTTTCATCACTATAAAGCAAAGTATTTGGACGATAGACACGCATCACATGGCCTAAAGCAAAACGTACAGTGGCCCTGGCATACAAGCCCTTGTAGGCAAACTCTTCAATAAAAGCACCTGACCAGGGAGCAATAGTACGCCCACTATATTCCACCCAGTTCTCATTGGCCGACCTTAAAGGGTTTTTGTCGCCAACAACATGCACCGCTGTGATTTTGTTTCCATTAGGATCAAAAACCTGTGGATTACCATTAGCGTCAAGCCCGGCCCAACGAAGGCTCCATAAGCTTCCAACAGCATATCCGTTTCTGTTAGCCCTAAGGTAAGAAGTGTTATTGTTGTACAAAGGAGTGATTGCATCTTTAACCTGGTTCGTGTTATAGGCTGCATTTATGGTACTAGTCCAGTTAAAACCATCACCCTGCAAAATCTTTCCCTGTATATAAAATTCATAACCTTTATTATCCAAACGGCTGTACACTGCCCTTTGGGCAAAACCGGTAGATAAATCAGCCTGTAAAAAACCATTAGTCAAACCCGAAGTACTACGATTGTAATAACGACTGTCTACCGTAAGCCTATCTTTCCATAAGCCAAATCTCAGGCTTATTTCGCGGTTTATAATATGTTGTGGTAACAAGCCCAAATAGGCATTACCAGTAGCGATAGAAAAGCCTCCACCATCCGCTGGCGTATTGGTGGTCATCATTTGGGCCAAGGCTTGGGCCGGGCTAATATTGGTCACCCAACCCTCTACCATCAGGTTGCTCATCCAGGGCAAATTAAAATAACCTGCTTTAGAAATATGGTAGGAGAGCCTGCCGCTCAGCTGGTTTTTTACCCCCATAGAGTTGTAACGGTAGTTGAACTGGCCTTGCAGCACATCTTTGAACAAGCCCAAGTCCAATAGCGCATCGTAGTTACGGATTTGTTCTCCGTTTTGACGGATTGCATTGTAGCCGTTTACTTCCAGGTAAGAAAAATCCCATAAAGGATCAAATGTTCTTGTGGCTGGTAGTTGTACCGGTAAACTAGCCATCTTGATTTCGCCAAAACCTGCAGACAGCTTCAGCTTACTAATCAGTGGAAGCTTAAAAAAGGATTCCTTGTGCAAAGCCCATGAGGCCAATGCATTGTAATTTCGTGTAGAGCTGTAAATGTTTGCGGACATTACCGGCATAAAACTTTGGTTATAAAAAGCCTGTAAGCCTAAACGTTCATCGTAGGTGTAATCCAAGTGTGCATTTGCAGACATATTCCTATCTAGCACCTTATTCATTGGGATAAGGGTAGTTAGGGGATTAAAACTGATTGGACCACCCATAACCCCTTCATAAGTCAAGTCAGGTGCTGGCAGTGACAATGCGGTACCCAAACCAGTACTACTGTTATAACCGTACAGGGGCAAATTGCTGTTGTCACGTTGCAATGCATCATAATAAGAAAAACCAACGCGGAGGTTAAGCGCATGCTTTTTATCAAATAAGCGGTTATAGCCAAACCCGGTACGCAAATTGGTACTGTTACTACGGCTTTGAGAAGTCCGAAAAACATCACCCCAAGGCACAAAAGCAATCTTAGGATCTATAGGACTTGAGACGAAAATGCCCGATCCTGGAAAAAACAATTCCTTTGGAACAGCCACGGCATAATAGTTATTATATAAACTACGGGCATAGTTGGTATTTTTGGAAATGAAATTTTCACCGTTAGTAAGACTATTCACGTACTGCAGGTTAGTTGACCAGGTTAGGCCATCCAAAAGTTTCCAATTGATATTAAGCGAAGAGTTAAGGAGATGGCTTTTGCTTAACCTTTGAGTACCCCTAGCCTCTTCCAAAGGGTTGTAACCATAATCCTGTAGAGCAGGATAAAGATTTTTTAACCGTGTATTATTATCGGCTGAACTAATACTTTTAGCAGAATAATCGTAAACATAGCTCCCATCAGCCCTGTAAAGCATTTGATAAGGTTCTAGTTCTGCAGGATCCAAGGCATTACCAGCATTGTTCCTTTTTAAGTTGCCATTTACCTGTAGGGCAATTTGAAGCTTATTGTTAAGCAACGACAACTGATCTCGGAAGTTCATCCCCCAAATACGGGTCTTATTGCCCAAGGCTTCGGTATGGGAAGTATTATAGTTGCCATTAATTGAAAAACGATGATACTTACCGCCACCAGTCAAGTTCAGGTTTTGGTTTTGGCTAAAAATACCCTGTTGCTGTTCACGGTACTGTTCCTCATTGGAAAGCTGCGATAATAATTCCCAACTGTTTTGAAACTCAGTTTCGCTTATTTTTTTCTTAAAACGTTTCTCTAACAATAATCGGGCTGGCACTATACGTATTATATTGAGATCTTCAGAGGGCCTGTTGCTACCATCGGCTGTTTCTTTATATTTCTCTTCGTTAAGATAGTAGTCTAAAAGCTGGCTGGTATTAGCTCTTTGCAAAGCCTTGTTACTGTTATCTGGTGCGCCCGAAAAATTAAAAGTGGAGTTGTAGGTAATTTGCAATTCGCCAGGTTTACCGCCATTGGTAGTAATGATAATTACCCCATTAGATGCGCCCGGCCCCCATTTGATAGTTTCGGCAGGATCCCTAATCACCTCTACCGAAAGTACATTGTTCATGGGATAATCAGCAGGGAACTCATTTTGTACAAAACCATCAATAATTACCAACATGGCATTGGCACCCGTTCCAAAGCCACCTGCACCTCTTAACTCCGGAGTAATACTACTCGTAGTAGTGGTTTCAGTAATTACGCTTCCGTCCCTAGATCCGCTTTCCATCTGGGTTTCTGCTATAAGATCTACGAGGCCTTCCATAAAAGTCCCCGCATATTTTCTCCTAAGCGCCGCTTTCAACTCTTCTAAAGTGTAGTTTCCAACAGGAACCATCGTACCGTCGCTCACATAAAGCTGTCGTGAAGTAGTTGTTCTGTTGTTTCTAATTACCAATCCTGGTATAGTGCCTTCCAAAGCCTGCGATAAACTTAATTGCTTACGGTGCGTGATATCTAGTTTAAATCCTCCAAGCACCTTTCCACCTACCCTTTGTCCCTGTATAATGGTTTCGTTCAGGTTAATGGAACCTGTTTCCATTTGTATTTCGCTCATCAGCGAAATGGCCAGTGCCGTACGTTCTATGGGAAGCTTGCCGGTATAGGATATATTTACCACGGCCAAGGGATCAATATCCTTTAGGGTAAACTTTCCCAGTCCATCGGTGTATACTGGTTTCACTCCTGCAGAGGAAACTGACACACCAGCCATAGGCGAGCCATTGTCATCAATGATAGTACCGGTAATGGTGATTTTCTGTTGCCGTACGGCCGTAGTAACAGCCTTTTCTGGTCTTTTAATAGAAATGGCTTTTCCGTTTACCGTAAACGATAGCGGAAGTCCCTTTAGGGCAATGCTCATCGCCTCCTCCACATTGGCATTGGTTATTTTTACGGCTACTGCCGGCTGTTGGTTTACTAAATTTTGGTCAAAAAAGATGTCATAGCCGCTTTGCTTGCGAATTTCCCTAAGCACCTGTTCCAAGGAAGTATTTTGGTAGTTAAGGGTTATTTTTTGGGCAAATGATGCCGCAGATTGCAATAGCAATAGGAGCAATAGCCCAAGGCCTAGGGAGATGCGAGCACTGAGCTTGGACTTGGTGCCACGGTTTAATAAAAAGTTGTTCATAAGCATGGTCTTCAATTTCTGCATCTCACGATGCAAAAAGTAAGTTAATTTGGTTAGTTAAAAATACTTTGAATTTTTATGGTTTAAAAATTTTGACAATCCTTACTGAAGATGGGCAGTATCGAAAGTGCCGAGAGGATGGCAGGGAAAGTATCTGTTTAAATTTACCCTTCCTGCAGTGGTTACCGCAGGTTAGGCAAATATTGTTCATATAGGTTTCAGTAGAGTCATTCTTTTACGTATCTGTTTTTACTGTCTTGCACCCCCCTTTCTGTCTTTTGGTTCACAACTATTTGTTTGTTATTTTTGCTGTAAAGACAGTTTACTAAGGCGATCCTCTCAAAATTTTTACACTTTTTGTTGAAAAAAACATTAAACAACTGATTATCAGATAAAAAAAATTCAATATTTAATAAAATCTTAAACGTTTTATACTCAATTAGCACCCAATTCCTAAATTATTTCGCTCAAATTATTGGTCTATTCTTCTGCTCATGATCCCACTCTAGATAAGAATAATGGAAGGTAAAATTGGGGCTCTGTGTATATCCCAAATCACCCCTTCCTTAATCCGCAACAACATCAATCATGGCGTCATTTCGACTGTAGCGGAGAATTGAAGATCAATACAGTTAATCTTTGAGCTAGCATATTCAAAGATTTCTCTCTGCGTTCGAAATGACGAAGTAGGAACGACTACTGAAATTAGGGTAGACCTAAATAATGTCCACACTCCAATCACTCATCTAGTTTCATCTCGCAATTGCATCAATCACAGCGTCATTTCGACTGAAACGTAGTGAAATGGAGAAATCTTTGGACTTTCTATGCGCATTATAGCATGTTCAAAGATTTCTCTTCCGAATGTTCGGGATCGAAATGAAGAAGTAGGAACGGCTACTGCAATTAATGTAGATTAGCTCAAGGATTTAATTTCGTAGCTGCTTTATCCCAACTGCTGAAGAATCCGCTCAAAAAAGAAATACATACGACATAACTAACCCCTAACTACTAATTCCTAGCTACTAACCACTAGTCCCTAATTCCTACCCCTAATCCCCTCCAAACGTTCAAGATTGTACTGAATCACCACCAAATTCCGTTTTGTTTCATATTTAATTCATTATATTATTTTTTATTTCGTTTTAACTTCACTATCAAAATACGTACTTTTATAAAAGGCAAAAACAAAGTGTCTATTTTCCTATTGCCATAAAAAACAAGACAGATTGATAACTATTTTATGTCAGGGCAAAATCATGCAAATTGTTGCCAACATTGTACCAAATTCGTAACAGATATTGACTTACTAATTTTTAATGACTATTATTACCTAAATTTATATAGTGTAAAAAACACACTTAGAACCAATATATAGACCACTTATATGGACAGAAGAGAAGCACTCAGAAGCGTAGCCATTTTGTTAGGAACGGCCATTTCTGCTGGAACAACAGACATCTTGTTCAGTAGTTACACCTTACCTGAAAACGAAAAAAACGCAGTTACTTTTAGCGCAGTACAAATCAAAACCCTTGCAGAAATTGCTGACGTCATCATTCCTACCACCAAATCCTCCGCAGGAGCCAAAGCGGCAGGTGTGGGCAAATTTATCCCCATGATGATCAATGACTGTTATCCAGCCAAGCAACAACAATCGTTTTACAATGGTTTAGTAGCTTTTGAAGCTCGTGCTAAAAAACAGTATGGTAAAAGCTTTGCCTTAATTCCATTGGCAGAACGCAAAAAAATGCTTACCGTATTGAGACAGGAAACCTTAGATCAAAAGACAAACAAGCTTCCTGAAAACGTAGATATTGCCTATTTCTTTACCACCGCGAGAGACCTTACTTCGTTAGGGTATTTCTCTTCAGAAATTGGCTGCACCAAAGCACGCGAGTATGTACAAATACCCGGCAGCTATGATGGTGCTTATCCACTTAAGCCAGGACAAAAATCTTGGGCCACCTAAACAACCTCTTTTCCCCTAAACAAAACACAAACAAAATGAACTTAAATATAAATCTAAAAGCCGAAAACACTTATGATGCCATTGTCGTTGGTTCGGGCATCAGTGGTGGTTGGGCTGCCAAGGAACTTACCGAAAAAGGCTTAAAAGTATTATTGCTCGAAAGAGGAATGAACATTGAGCACATCAAAGATTATGATTCGGCCATGAAAGATCCTTGGGATATTAAGCATGCAGGTAGGTTAACCGAAGAAATGAAGCGTACCCATCCCGTGCAAAGAAGAGATTATCCTTATAACGAAGCCACTGAAAAATGGTGGGTAAACGATTTGGAATGCCCTTATACCGAAGTGAAGAGATTTGATTGGTACAGAGGTTTCCACGTAGGTGGAAAGTCGTTAATGTGGGGCCGCCAAAGCTATCGTTTGGGTGACTTGAATTTTTCTGAAAATGCTAAAGATGGCTTCGGAAACGATTGGCCAATTAGATATAAAGACCTTGCTCCTTGGTATGACTATACCGAGAAATTTGCAGGCATTAGTGGCCAAAATGAAGGTTTACATGAAGTGTTGCCTGACGGCCATTTTCTTCCGCCAATGGAATTAAACGTGGTAGAGAAATCGGTAAGAGAAAGCATTAAACAAAAATGGGGTAACGAAAGACTTTTGACCATTGGTCGTACGGCTAACTTAACGGTACCTCACAATGGCCGTGGCAGTTGCCAATACCGTAATTTATGTGCCCGTGGCTGTCCATTTGGTGCTTATTTCAGTACCCAATCTTCTACCCTACCAGCGGCTATGGAAACGGGTAATCTTACCTTAAGACCATATTCTATTGTTAACCATATCATTTACGATAAGGACACCAAAAAAGCAAAAGGCGTAATGGTAATTGATGCCTTGACCAACAAAACGATGGAGTTTTATTCGAAAATCGTTTTTGTAAACGGTTCAACATTGGGTACCACTTTTATCTTGTTAAACTCAACTTCCGAGGCACATCCAAACGGATTGGGTAATGCCAGCGGCCAGTTGGGTCATAACTTAATGGACCACCATTTCCGTTGCGGCGCCAATGGCGATTTTGATGGTTTCGACAAGTTTTATACCTATGGCCGACGTGCCAATGGTTTCTACGTTCCTCGTTTCAGAAATGTTGGAAAAGATAAACGTGATTACTTACGTGGTTTTGGCTATCAAGGTAGTGCATCCAGACAAAACTGGCAAAACGATATTGCCGAGCTATCTTTTGGTGCCGACTTTAAAGAAAAAATGACCAGACCAGGCAAATGGAGAATGGGCTTTGGTGGTTTCGGAGAGATGTTGCCTTACTACGAAAACCGTGTGTATATCGATCAAACGAAAAAAGACAAATGGGGACAACCTGTATTGGCTATTGATTGCGAATACAAAGAAAACGAAAAGAAAATGCGTGAGGATATGATGAACGACGCGGCTGAAATGCTAGAAGCAGCAGGTGCTAAAAACATCAAAACCTACGATAACGGTTGCTATCCAGGCATGGCTATCCACGAAATGGGTACTGCCAGAATGGGTAAAGACCCTAAGACTTCGGTATTGAACGAGTGGAACCAAGTGCATGAAGTGAAAAACGTTTTTGTAACTGACGGGGCTTCAATGCCATCAATCGGTTGCCAAAACCCTTCACTAACTTTTATGGCCTTAACCGCCCGCGCTGCCGATCACGCTGTAAATGAATTGAAAAAAGGAAACCTGTAAATTTAAAAAAGCTAAAAGCAGAAGGCTTAAGGCATATATCGCTTTAAGCTTTTCGCTTTAGACTTTAAGCTAAATCATGAGACAAAAAATAAGAATGGGCATGATTGGTGGTGGCAAAGATGCATTCATCGGAGCTGTTCACCGCATTGCTGCTAATATGGATGGACTGATTGAACTTTGCTGTGGTGCTTTAAGCATCCATCCAGAAACTGCCGTAGAATCAGGAAAAATGTTGTTTCTTCCCGAAAACAGAATTTACCTGAACTATGAAGAAATGATCAAAAAAGAAAGTGAACTCCCAGAAAATGAAAGGATTCACTTTGTAACGATAGTAACTCCCAACTTTGCACACTTTGCACCTGCAATGATGGCCCTAGAGCATGGCTTTAATGTAGTGATAGAAAAACCGATGACATTAACATTGGAAGAAGCTAAACAACTGCAACAAAAAGTAGAAGAAACTGGCCTTACTTTATGCCTTACCCATACCTACTCAGGCTATCCGATGGTAAAACAAGCCAAAGAAATGGTGAAAGATGGTGTATTGGGAAAAATCAGAAAAATTATTGTAGAGTATCCTCAAGGTTGGTTAAGTACTTTGAGCGAAAGAGAAGGAAATGCTCAGGCCGCTTGGCGCACCGACCCTAAAAAATCAGGCAAAAGTGGCTGTATTGGCGACATTGGCACCCATGCGGCTCATTTAGCGGAATATATTTCGGGTTTAAAAATCACTCAAATCTGTGCCGATTTAAACATTGTGGTTGAAGGTAGAACCATTGATGACGATGGCAATATCCTATTGAAATTTGACAATGGTGCCAATGGTGTTTTAATTGCTTCTCAAATTGCTGCTGGCGAAGAGAATGCCCTTAATATTAGAATTTACGGTGAAAAAGGTGGCTTGGAATGGTTCCAACATGAGCCAAATACTTTATTGGTAAAATGGTTAAACAAACCTACCGAGATTTATAGAGCTGGTAGTGGCTATTTAGGTGATTTCGCTAAGCATAATACCAGAACTCCAGGAGGCCATCCGGAGGGTTTATTAGAAGCTTTTGCAAATATCTACAGAAATTTCGCTTTAACCTTAGATGCCAAATTGAACAACGAAACTCCTACTCCTCAAATGTTAGATTTCCCTAGCGTTAATGATGGCGTAAGAGGAATGGCATTGATTGAAAATGCCGTAGCTTCAAGTGCATCGGAACAAAAATGGCATAATTTTATAGTTTAGTAAGCACATGACGACAATACAAGGACCTGCAGTATTTTTAGCACAGTTTATTAGTGACGAAGCTCCTTTCAACTCACTTGATTCCATTTGTAAATGGGCGGCAGATTTGGGTTTCAAGGGCATTCAAATGCCTACACTCGATCCTCGATTCATCGATTTAAAATTAGCAGCTGAAAGCAAAACCTATGCCGATGAATTGACTGGAAAAGTAGCTGCTCACGGTTTAAAAATCACCGAGCTTTCTACCCACTTACAGGGTCAATTGGTGGCCGTTCACCCTGCTTATAATGAGTTGTTTGATGCCTTTGCAGCACCCGAAGTTAAAAACAACCCAAAAGCACGTACCGAATGGGCAGTACAACAATTGAAGTACGCTGCAAAAGCTTCACAAAATTTAGGTTTAAATGCCCACGCCACATTTAGTGGTTCATTGTTATGGCAGTTTTTCCATCCTTGGCCGCAACGTCCTGAGGGTTTGGTTGACGAGGCTTTTACCGAGCTAGCCAAACGCTGGTTGCCTATTTTAAATGCTTTTGATGAAGCTGGCGTAGATGTATGCTACGAAATCCATCCAGGAGAAGACTTGTTTGACGGCATTACTTACGAGATGTTTTTAGACAAAGTGAACCAACATCCTAGAGCTTGTTTGCTGTATGATCCATCGCATTTTGTACTACAACAGCTAGACTATATCCAATACATCGATCTTTATCACGAAAGAATTAAAGCTTTCCACGTAAAAGACGCCGAGTTTAATCCAACGGGAAGACAAGGAACTTTTGGCGGCTACCAAAGCTGGGCCAACCGAGCAGGCCGTTACCGTTCACCAGGTGATGGCCAGGTAGATTTTAGAACCATTTTCAGCAAGTTAGCGCAGTACGATTTCAAAGGCTGGGCCGTTATGGAATGGGAATGCTGCATTAAAAACCAAGAAGATGGTGCACGTGAAGGTGCCGAATTTATCAAGAAAAACATCATTAACGTGACCCAAAAAGCATTTGATGATTTCGCGGCCTCAGGAAGCGATGCCGCATTTAATAAAAAAATATTAGGCATTTAAATGTCACTTAATACTTTTTAACTTTAAACTTAATTAATACCCCCTAATACAAAACACAAAATGAAACGAACTTTTTTAATTCTTGGAGCTACCGTACTTTTTATGGCCTCATTTACGAGCGTACCTAAGGAAAACGAACCAGCAGTAAACATTAACACTAACCTTGCCCCAAAAATCGCAACTATGCAAATGAGCGGTGGCGAGTTATTGATCAACAAATCGGACTGTATCGGCTGTCACCACAAAATCAATAAGTTGATTGGCCCAGCTTACACGGAGATTGCTAAGAAATACCCTAACAACGAAAAAAACGTCACTTATTTAGCAGATAAAATCATTAAAGGCGGTTCGGGCGTTTGGGGTAAAATCCCAATGACACCGCACCCTAAAATTTCACCAAGCGATGCCAAATTAATGGCCAAGTATATCTTGTCTTTAAAAAAATAAAAGGTTTTAGGTAATAAGTTCTAAGTTTTACCTGCTGTCAGGTTTATAACTTAAAACAACCTAATGAACGAGTGAACCAATGAACTAAATAAACCAACCAAAAACCAAAATATATGAACCAAGATAATAACCAGAGCAGGCGCAATTTCCTAAAAATGGGAGCTGTTGCCACTGCTGCGTTTACCATTGTACCACGTCATGTGTTGGGCGGAAAAGGCTTTTTAGCGCCTAGTGATAGGCTTATTGTTGCAGGCGTTGGCGTTGGAGGTAAAGGAGATAGTGATTTACGTTTGATACATGAAAGTGGTAAAGCTGAAATTGCTTATTTATGCGATGTAGATACCCGTAGGGCAGCAAACAGTGTAAAACGTTTCCCTAAAGCTAAGTTTTACAAAGACTGGCGTGAAATGTACGATAAGGAGCACAAAAATTTTGATGCAGTTACCGTATCCACTCCCGATCACAACCACGCCATACAAACCTTAGCGGCCATGCAATTACGTAAACACGTATATGTGCAAAAACCGTTAACCCACGATATTTACGAAGCCCGTATATTGACTGCTGCTGCAAAACGATACAAAGTGGTTACGCAAATGGGCAACCAAGGTGCCAGTAATGATGGCCCTCGCCTATTGCGCGAATGGTATGATGCTGGTTTAATTGGTGATGTTCATACGATTTATGCTTGGACAGATAGACCTGTTTGGCCTCAAGGAATTCCATGGTCGAAAAACAAAGCAGAAATCCCGAAAGAATTGGATTGGGATTTATGGTTGGGAACCGCTCCTACTAAAGATTACGTAGAAAAACTAGTGCCTTTTAACTGGCGTGGATGGTGGGATTATGGAACCGGAGCTTTAGGCGACATGGGTTGTCACTTGTTAGAAGCACCTTTCAGCGTGTTGAATTTGAAATATGCTACCGAAGTAGAAGCTAGCGTGGGTTCAGTATATGTAGATGAGTTTAAACGTGGATATTTCCCTGAAAGCTGCCCACCTTCAAGCCACGTGACTTTAAAATTCCCTAAAACCGATAAAACGCTAGGTGATGTTACCGTTCATTGGATGGATGGTGGTATTCAGCCTACACGCCCAGAAGAATTAGGTGCGGATGAAGTTTTTGGAGATGGTGGCAATGGTACCTTGTTCATTGGTACCAAAGGTAAAATGATGTCGAACACCTACGGCGACAAAGCCAGATTATTACCACTTTCAAAAAATGAGAATTTGAATGTAGCTGAAAAATTTGCTCGTGTACCTAATCAGGCCAATGGCCATTATGGACAGTGGGTAGAAGGCTGTATTGCTGGTTATGGTAAAAAAGAACTGAGCTCTCCTTTCGAAATTGCAGGTCCTTTAACGGAGTGTTTATTGATGGCCAATTTGGCTATTAGAGCTGCTGATGTTCAAAAGATAAACGACAAAGGTAAAGTGAGTTTCCCAGGTAGATACAGAAAATTGCTATGGGACAACGACCAAATGAAAGTAACCAACTTCGACGATGTAAACCAGTTTGTGAAAAGGGATTATCGTGAGGGTTGGAAATTAGGAGAGAAATAAACAATAGATAGTACGGCGTCATTTCGAACGCATGTGAGAAATCTAGCGATTTGCATTAATTGCTAGATTTCTCTTCGTTCCTCATCGAAATGACGTAATTATTTATAGACTGTGGTTAAAACACAAAAATCAAAATGAAAAAAATATTAATAGCAGCCTTTATGGTCGCTTCAATTGGAGCAAAAGCACAAAAAACCAAAGGTTTCACTTCACTTTTCGATGGCAAAACCACCATAGGATGGCACACCTACGGAAAAGACTTTGCAGGTAAAGGCTGGAATGCCGAAGATGGCGTTTTACACTTTGACCCTAAGTTGAAGAATAAAGACGGTGGCGATTTGGTAACCGACAAGGAGTATGGTAACTTTCATTTAAAATTGGAATGGAAAGTGGCACCAAAAGCCAATAGCGGTATCATCTTTTTTGTACACGAGGACCCTGCCAAATACAAACAAACTTATTTAACCGGCCCAGAAATGCAGGTATTGGACAATGACGGCCATCCTGACGGCAAAATAACTAAACACCGCTCTGGTGATTTGTACGACATGATCCAAAGCAAAAGCGAACCTGTAAAACCTGTTGGCGAGTGGAACTTGGCTGAAATCATCAGCAAGAATGGTAAGCTTACCTTTAAATTAAATGGTAAAAAGGTAGTAGAAACCACCATGTGGGATGATAACTGGAAAAACCTAATTGCAGGCAGCAAATTTGCGAAATGGGAAGGTTTTGGCACCTACAAAACTGGCAAAATCGCTTTGCAAGACCATGGCGATGAAGTTTGGTTCCGCAACATTGAGATTAAAGAACTATAACAGGAATTAGGAACTAGTGGTTAGGAATTAGTAAATTTTTCCTATCAAAATCTAACCAACCATCAACTAAAAAACCATAAACTAAATATGAACTCAACAACACGCTTCAAGCTATCCTTTATGATGTTCCTCGAATTTTTCATTTGGGGTGGATGGTTTGTAACCTTAGGGACTTTCCTAGATAAGAACCTAAGTGCTTCGGGACCAGAAATTGGTTCTGTATTCTCCACACAATCTTGGGGAGCTATTATTGCCCCATTCATCATCGGGTTAATTGCCGACAGATATTTTAATGCAGAAAAAATATTGGGGATCCTACATATCGCGGGTGCCATTTTAATGTACCAAATGTATAATGCTACCGACATCAGCGTATTTTATCCATACGTTTTTGTTTACATGGTGCTTTATATGCCAACTTTAGCATTGGTTAATTCAGTTTCCTTCAATCAAATGGGCGATCCTGAAAAAGAGTTTTCCAACATCAGAATTTGGGGTACTATTGGCTGGATTTTAGCCGGCGTACTGATCAGCTATTTCTTCCATTGGGATTCTCAAGAAGCTACCGCCAACGGTGCGCTTAAAAACACCTTCCTAATGTCGGCCGTGGCTTCGTTAACGTTGGGTATTTTTAGTTTCTTGCTACCTAAAACTCCGCCAAAAAACAAATCAACAGAAAAGATAAAAGTATCTGAAATATTAGGTTTAGATGCGCTAAAATTACTGAAGGACAAAAACTTCCTTATTTTCTTTATCTCATCGATCTTAATCTGTATTCCTTTGGCTTTTTACTATCAGAATGCCAACTTATTCCTTTCAAAAATTGGAATGGATAATCCAACAGGGAAAATGACTATTGGCCAAGTATCAGAAGTATTATTCCTACTGGCTATTCCTGTTTTCTTTAAAAAATTCGGTTTCAAGAAAACCATTTTGGTGGGCATGCTAGCGTGGACAATACGCTACTTGTTGTTCGCTTTTGGAAATGCAGGAGAATTGAGTTTCATGCTACTTTTAGGAATTGCATTACATGGGATCTGCTACGACTTTTTCTTTGTATCAGGACAGATTTACACCAACTCCAAAGCTGGCGATAAATTCAAAAGCTCGGCACAAGGTTTAATCACCTTAGCTACTTACGGTGTAGGTATGCTTATTGGCTTTATTGTGGCCGGACAAATTACCGAAATGTATAAAGTAAATGGCATTGAAGACTGGAAAATGATTTGGAGTATTCCAGCAGGCATAGCTTTTGTAGTATTCTTACTATTCAGTTTATTATTTAACGACAAGACAAAAACAGAATCTAACTAACATGACTACGAGAAGAAACTTTTTAAAAGAAACTGGATTACTTGCTGCAAGTTTTGCTTTAGCACCAGCTTTAAGCCGTGCTTTTGTTCCCGCTCAACATGCTGTAGGTATTCAATTATATAGCTTACGAGAAATTATTGGCAAAGATGTAAAAGGTGTGATTGAAAAAGTAGCCAAAGCAGGTTTTAAAGAAGTTGAAACCTATGGCTATGCACCTAAAGGTAGTTTTTGGGGCTTAAGTCCTAAAGAATTTAAAGCTTTGCTGGATGCTAATGGATTAAAATCACCTAGCGGACACTTCAGCGTTGAAAACTACATTTCTACAGGCAATTTAGATGATATCAAAGCTTATATAGAAGCATCAAATATTTTAGGTGCTAAATATGTAGTAGCTCCTTGGTTGGGAGAAAATTTACGCAAAACTGCAGATGACTATAAAAGAACGGCCGAGCGTTTAAATGTGGCTGGTGAACTTTGCATCAAATCAGGTCTTAATATGGGTTATCATAACCACGGCTTTGAGTTTGATAAGTTTGGAGATAAAACCGGCTTAGATATTTTATTGACCGGTACCGACCCTAATTTGGTTGACTTTGAACTAGATCTTTACTGGGCTGTTTTTGCAGGTCATGATCCAGTAGAACTATTTAAAAAATATCCTCGCAGGTTTAAAATGTGGCACGTGAAGGATATGGATAAAGAAAAGAAAAACTGGAATACAGAAATTGGTAAAGGCAGTATCGATTTTAAACCAATATTTGCTAAAGCATCACTTTCTGGAGTGAAGCATATTTATCTGGAGCAGGAAACCAATTATAAGCCTGACCATATTGGTTCAATTACCACCAGCATTGATTTTATTAAGAAGAACTTGCTATAACTGATAAAACTCCTCCATTATTTGGAGGAGTTTTTATTTTTACAGAACTTAAAAACAACATCTAAATTATATTTCTATGAATTCTATTTCCTTAAAAACTGCTATTATCCTATTCACTAGTAGTATCTCTGCCTTTACATATGCTCAGGATAAAGTTGTTGATTACAACCTAATAGCTCCAGCAGAAAAAATACAAAATAGCCCTTATCAAAAGATAGTTCTATTAGACAGTAGAGTCAATACCGAAACCTTGGGCATTATTCAAACAGGGGCCTTTAATACCAAAGCCAAGTTAATTCCAAAAATCCCACTATCTGAACAGCTACAAACTATTTTAATTGGAATGAGCAACACTAGAGAGAACGGTGAATTGCTTTTACAAATTAGGAAACTAGTACATGCAGAGATAACTAAAGTGACTTCTGAGCACGGTTTTTTCGATTTCAAAGCTAACCTATACCGAAAAGAGGGAGATGTGTATTATAAAATAGCGGAAATAGATACCAACCACTTGACCAAGGGAATGGATGTCACTAAAAAACTAATGAGAAATAGTAGTGAAATCATTACCAATTTTATAAAAGATAATCTCAACAATAAACCTATTGACACTTTAAAATTTTCAGCCACTCAAATCAAAGATTATTACACCAATGAACGAGAGAGACTAAAGCTATATAACACTGACAAACTCATTGATGGAGCTTATAAGGATTACAATCAATTAAAAGGTTTAACTCCATATATTAGTGAGGTATATATAAAAAACGATAAGTTAAGCAAAGGCTTTTATACTACCGATCAAAATGGCAAGGAAGTAAAATTAAAACTGAAAGATGCTTACGCTATAGTTTATAAAGGAACTCCTTATATCCTTACAGATTATGGTCAATATCAATTGATTAAAGAGAACAACGAGTATTGCTTTACGGGAAAAATTAAGATCCAACCCTCCGCTTCAGCAATGACAAATTCAGCCATAATGTTTGGCTTAGTAGGAGCTTTAATAACCTCAAGTGGTTCAGCTAGCGATGAAAACAAATATAAAATAGATTATTCTGACGGTTCATTTATTCAAGTAGAAAAATAACCTTCACTTTTATATTAAACCTCGTAGGTTTTGAAAACCTACGAGGTTTTTCTTTACGGGAGCCCCATTAGCCTCTATTGTCATTCCGAGCTTATCGCGAGGAATCTAATTACAAGTCCGTAAGGTAATCCCTCCCCTATTTATCGGAACAGGGAATGACGTTACCATCAAAAACTATATATTAGATTTCTCTCTGCGTTCGAAATGACGTACTATTAAAATGACTGCAAATCTCGCAGGTTTTTAAAACCTGTGGTTTAACAACAATTGCTAAGTCAATCCTACCCAAGTCATTAAATACCCTACCCACTCTTTAATCAATAACTCCCAGCAAAGGAGCGCACTACCCTGAGGCACCAAATAATCTTCAAAAGAATAATTATCCTTCAATGAATTAGTGGGATAAAAATCGATATTCTTAAAGCCTTGTTTTTCGGCCAGTAATTTAGTTCTTGGAATATGCCAAGCACTAGTGATCACCAATATTTTTGGTTCAGTTTTATGAAGCCCCTTCAATATTTCGGCCGCATATTTAAAGTTTTCCTTTGTATTCCTGCTTTCTTTCTCAATAATCACTGCGCTATCAGGAATTTTTAGGGCCTTTAAATATTCGGCGGTATACAATGCTTCCGGTGGTCCTTCTTCTAACAAGCTACCACTGCCCCCACTCATTAAAACACGGTCTATCTTTCCCTCTTGGTACAATCGTAGCGTTTGCATCAAACGATCGCCAGCAAACTGAGCCTTTAGACCTTTTGTTTCAAAATTATAGCTAGAAAAACCACCCAGTAACAAACCAATATCATAATGGGTTAATACGGGTTGCTTAGCCTCGTACCAATAAGCAACCTGACCTAGGATAAATTTATTGGAGAAGAAATACAATAACACCACAGCGAAGATCAACATCTTGCGCTTACGTCGCTTTTTTTTGGAAAATAAAGCATACAGAGCAACTGCCATTACCCATACCAGCGGACGAATGAGAAACAGTAAAAATTTAGATAAAAAGAAAGCCATTATTTAGTTTAATTTAGATGCTAACACACAGGTTTGTTTAAAACTATCGGTACTACCTTTAATGGTAAAGATATCTACCTTAATCACGTACAAACCTACTTTACATAGCTGTCCGCCATCATTTAAACCATCCCAAGTAACAGTACCCTGCGTAGAAAAAGTAATATTCCTAGCCAAACGACGCACCAAAACACCTTTATCTGTATAAATGTTAATCGTTGCTAGATTGCCATTTTCCTTAAAACGATAGTCGATTTGTAGTAAGTCTTCAAAACCATCATTATCTGGAGAGAACGTCTTATTGGCAACCACTACTGAGTTTTTCACGCTGGTATCTTCCCCTTGTGAGTTTTTATCAGTAGGCGTAGCAAAACCAACAGAGGCCGCAGCCGATTGTAAATTACCAGGTTCATTTCCACTTTTTGTAAAGGAAACCCTTTCTAACGAAACACCTTTAACATCTTTAAGCAGCGCATGATGCATTTTTTCGGTATAGTCAAATTGATCAATCGCGTCATCTCCTTTCCAAATGGCTACGGTTCCTTTGTCATTGTTATAAGGAGGCATCACCGTCATCTGTACCATTTGATTAGGATATTTAACTTGGTATTGTTGCTGTACTACCGAAGGATTGGCTGTAAGTACCCAATAAGTTTTAGGCTGGATATAAAGGGGGACTGTACTAATTGCTCTCTTTGTACTTGATGTACCTGATGCTGTTGGATTTGAAAGCGTTAAATCCTTCAAATCAAGCAAATGATCCGTATTGTTATAAATTTCTACAAAATCAAATCCGCCAGTTTTAGGGTTGAATAAAATTTCTGTAATCAAAATATCATTAGGCATAATTTCCTTAGCAAGGAATATCTTCGCCGTATTATTCGCAGGATTAATAACAACTCCGCCGCAGCTTAACAAATTACTAACGGTCAATAAACTTTCCACGCCCCTTACAATGGGTGTCGCAAAAGTTAAAACAACACTTTTATTAGCTGCTGAAGCAGGCACTGCAGACTGCGCCGCACCAATGCCATTATTGATTGTATAATTACTGGCCAAACTTAATGCTCCTACTTGAATGGCTTTATCAAAATCAACCCTAATCGTAGTAGTACTGGTAATTTCTATACCTATCAATTTAGGCACTACCGCATCTAATTCAGCATAAACGGAGTTTTGAGCACCAGGGGTACCACCAATAGCGGCCGTACTCGCAATCCAATTTGAAGCCCCAGAACATCCGCTTTTGTAATTAATCAATTCCAAAGCATAGCCCGTTTTTTTACTGTTGTCCTGATACCAAGTATCCACATAAGAAACCGCATCAATAATAGTACTTCCATCGGGCAACATTAAGCTTAAGTCATCCCTATCGTTATTTAAAGATGGCCACGGCGAAACACCTAATGTCTTGCCATAAACTTTAAAAGCATCTACATCTGCCACCGCACTTAAAATACGATAGGTTTTAGGTGCCAAGGTATCTGCACCCAACGTACTTATAGAAGCAGTAGCGTCTTTGTATTTCCACCCTGTAATGATGATATATTTATCGGTGGTATTGTAAAGCTCTACATATTCTTTGTTCAATGCTGCTGCTGTCGAAATTGGCGCAGCCATAATTTCATTAATGACCACATCGCCTCTTTGAGCAGTGTAAGGTTCCACATAAATAAATGATTTGGTCATTGGTGTTGCCATAATGTTTCCCTTGGCATCTGCAACGTTGCTTACCGTTAAGGTATAATTTCCAGATACAAAATTATTTGCATAAGTAAGGTTCACCACGTTATTTGTACTACCCATCACCGCTGTAAGTGGGCTACCTGCACCATTGGAAAGCGAGTAGTTGGCAACGGTTTGAGCCGAAGTTGTGCCTAACGGTTCATCAAAAGTGACCTCTAGGGTTTTGGTATCTAAAGATCTTAATGCTGTAACTTTAGGAGGGGTAACATCTGGAATTAGCTCCGTAATGTTAAAGTCGTCAAAAATAAATTGGTTAAATCTCGAACCGGCCGTATACCTACAATTCACGCCAAAATGTGTAGTAGTTGTATAATTATTATCGGTAACTGTTCCTTCTAAAGTATAGTTTGTACCGCCATTCACATCAGAATAAAGTTCCCATTTCCCATTATCATCGCGGGTAATTCTAATTCTGGCAGTTACCAAGTTTGTATTCCCTCTTGTTTTTGCAGCACCTGTAATAATCTGCGAAGTGCTTGTACCATTCTGTCTATATAAGTGAAAACCATCTGCTGGGCCAGTTTCTCCTACCTGAAAAAAGTAACCTTGCAATGCTCCGCTTAAATCAGCTTGATTAGAAACCAAATAAACTCTTGGATAATTTGCACTGGTTGGATCAAAGTTTAATTGAAAAAAAAACTCCCAAACTGCATTTTTAGCTAGGGCATTTGGGGTAGAAAGATAAAAATTTTGCGATCCTGAGTTCGGACCGTTAGATTGTAACTGTCCATTTGCGTTAATGATAAAGTAATTGGTGTTGCCTCCCCAAGCAGGATTATTGGTAAAATCTCCATCAGCAAAATTGTCATTTAGCTGAGCAAAAGTAAGTTTAGTGCATAATAACAGTAAAAAGAGTAAAGTTTTTCTCATATTTGGGAATTGAACATTTTTAATTTTAAATATAATACAAATAATCAAGAAAAAAATGAAAGTTGCAGTTGTAGGTGCCACCGGATTGGTAGGTACCGTTATGTTAAAAGTATTGGAAGAAAGAAATTTCCCGTTGACCGAATTAATCCCAGTAGCCTCAGAGAAGAGCGTTGGTAAGTTAATTAAGTTTAAGGGTAAGGAATATCCAATTGTTAGCATTGATACTGCTATTAGTCTTCGTCCTGATATTGCTATCTTTTCAGCAGGTGGTAGCACCTCTTTAGAAGTAGCTCCTCGTTTTGCAGAAGTGGGCACTACGGTAATTGATAATTCTTCTGCTTGGAGAATGGATCCTACCAAAAAATTGGTTGTACCAGAGGTAAACGCACACGTATTAACCAAAGAAGACAAAATTATTGCTAATCCAAACTGTTCAACCATACAGATGGTGGTAGCTTTACAACCATTGCACAAAAAATACAAAATCAAACGTGTAGTGGTTTCTACTTACCAATCGGTAACAGGTACTGGCGTTAAAGCAGTTGATCAATTAATGAACGAGCGTAAAGGTATTGATGGTCCTAAAGCTTATCCGTACGAAATTGACTTGAACGTATTGCCACACATTGATGTTTTCACTGATAATGGTTACACCAAAGAAGAAATGAAAATGGTGAAAGAAACCAACAAAATCATGGGCGACGACAGCATCCGTGTTACAGCTACTACGGTTCGTATCCCGGTAATGGGTGGTCACTCTGAATCAGTAAACGTTGAGTTTGAAAACGATTTCGATTTAGCTGATGTTCGTCGTATCCTAGAAGAAGCACCAGGCTTAATTGTAGTTGACGATGTAGCTAATTTAAAATATCCTATGCCTAAAGATGCTCATGAAAAAGATGAGGTATTTGTAGGTCGTTTACGCAGAGACGAATCACACGATAAAGCGCTAAACATGTGGATTGTTGCTGACAACTTACGTAAAGGTGCTGCTACCAACACCGTGCAAATTGCAGAATATTTAATAGACAACAAGCTTGTTTAAAACCTCATCCCTAAAGGGACTTTAAAAGTGATGTATTAACATCACTTTTTTTATGAATAAACTTTTTCCAACCACGTACTATGATGTTTAAAAGAATCATTACACTTACTTTAGTTACTGTACTCTTTGCAAGCGCTGCCTTTGCTCAAGATAGTTTAATTACAGCATTGGCTAAAAACAACCAAACAAGCTTCGTTAAAGAAGCCAACCACTTTAAAGGCTCAGGCTGGGATAAAATACTAGACCAAGCTAAAAAAAGCAGCAATGTAATGGTTGGTGAAGAACATTTCACGAATGAAGTTCCATTTTTTGTTTCAAAAATTGCCGAGCAAATTAAGTTCGATAATTTTTTCTGTGAAATCGATCCATTTACTGCCCATATTTTTGAGCAGAAGGTGAAAACGCTTTCGGCAGATGCCTTAAAAAAATATACAGCTGATTATGGAAATACCTTTTCTTTCTATGCTTTTGAGTCGGAATTTGACCTCCTCAAGCAATTGATAAAAAACAACACCAATATTCGTGGCACCGATCAAATTTTATTGGTTGCTGATCGCTTAATCTGCAATGAGCTGATGCAAACCACTAAAAACAAAAGGGCAAAAGCGATCTACGAGGTGATTAGAGATCAGTCAAAAAGTCATTTTGCTGCTTTTTTAAAAGACCAAAAAAACCCATTCTATTTGTATACCGATGATTTCGAAAAGAAGATTACTGAACTTTCTACACTACCGCTAAGCGCTAATGAGAAAAAAATAATAGCAGCGTTAAAGCTAACCGCTAAAATTTATAAATCGCAAAACCATCACTTAAGGATACAACTCATGAAAAACCAATTGATGGAGAAATACAATGAGTGGGTGAACAAGAAAAATCTTTATAAATACGGTGCCAATCATGCGGCCAAAGGAGAAAGCTTATTAGAGATATTTGATATTGGAAACTTAGTTAACAGTGTCGCCGACAGCCAATTTACCAACTCTATGCACCTCATGATCATTGGAAAATCAGGATTACAGGCTTCTCCTTTCCAAGGGTTTCCTGCAGAAAAGATTGATGAAGGAGCTGGCTACTTAAAATCTCTACAACCATTTTTAAAATTAGTACAAAACGGTGAGTGGCAGTGTTTTGATATGTTGCCGATAAGAGAGGCGATCAGCAAGGGAAAAATCAAAATTACTGATGTGAGGTTATCGCGTATCATTAAAGGCTTTGATTTATTGGTAGTGGTACCAGAATTTACCGCAGCACAATTTCCCAAATAGATAAAACCGCTTTTGTGAGTTATATTTCCAAACATTCTTGTTAAGAAAAATCCATACAATGAAAAGAATTCTTCTGAGTTTATTACTGATCATTCCACAGTTACTACAGGCCCAAACCACGGCTCAAAAACTAGAAAAAGCCTATCAGGTTTTAGTAAACGATGAACAAGCGAAATATGCTACAACATCGCTTTGCGTTTTAGATGCCAACACAGGAAAAGTAATTTTTGCAGATAAGGAGAACGTAGGTTTAGCCACGGCTTCTACCTTAAAAACCATTACTTCGGCAACCGCATTTTATACTTTAGGAAAGGATTTCCGCTACGAAACCAAACTTTCTTATACTGGTACAATCAATGCTGATGGCACCTTGCAAGGCAATATCATCATCACTGGTTCTGGTGACCCAACCTTAGGTTCATGGCGTTATGAGCAGACCAAAGAAAACAACATTCTTAACCAATGGGTAGCCGCCATTAAAGCAGCAGGCATTAAAAAAATCGAAGGAAGTATCATTAGCAATGACAGTGCTTTCGGTACCTCCACCATTCCTACCGGCTGGATTTGGCAAGACATTGGCAATTATTACGGTGCTGGTGGAGCGGCCATTTGCTGGCGTGAAAACCAATTTGACGTACACTTAAAACCAGGCGGTAGTACTGGCAGTAATGTAGAAATTTTAAAAACAGTTCCACAAACGCCTTACATTCAATTGGTAAACGAGCTTAAAACTGGTGCTAGTGGTACTGGCGATAATGCTTACGGTTTTTTGGCTCCTTATACCAATATCGGTTACTTGCGTGGTACTTGGGGAATAGGCATTAAGAAAACAGGTATTTCACTCTCTTTACCTGACCCAGCCTTTGATGCTGCCTATCGCCTACAAGACACCCTAAAACGCCTAAATATCCCATGCAGCAGTCAAGCGAGTTCTACACGTTTACTTGCGTTGGAGAATAAAACCATTGCTAACCAACAAAAACCTTTATTGAGCATCTTCTCTCCTACCTTAAGTCAAATGGTGTATTGGTTCCAGAAAAAAAGCATCAACCTATATGGTGAGCAGCTGCTTAAAACAATGGCCTTTAAACAAGGAAAAGAAGCGAGTACCAGAAATGGAGCCAAAGCAGTGATTGATTTTTGGGCAGGCCGAGGAATTGACAAAAATGCCCTAAATATGATCGACGGAAGTGGTCTTTCTCCAGGCAATAGAATTACTACGATGACCATGGCCTCTATCCTATTTCAAGTGCAAAAAGAAACATGGTTTAACGATTACCTTGCCTCTTTTCCAGAATATAACGGCATGAATATTAAAAGTGGGAATATTAACGATGTAACCGCTTATGCAGGGTATTATACCGCCAAAAATGGCAACAAGTACATTGCGGTAATCAATATCAATAACTACAGTGGTTCGGGAATTAGCAGGAAATTATTTCAGGTATTGGATGCTTTAAAGTAATAGTTTTACCACCTTAGACACCTAAGAGAACCTTAGCTCACAATCCTAAAACTTAGATGTACTAAAGTGTCTTAGGTGGTTAAATTAATAGTTCAAAACTAAAATGTTCTTAAATGTCTTTGATGGTTTTACCATAGTTTTTAATTTTTTTTAATAAATTGCCATTTCACACAAACCAATCCAAAATGAAATTATTACTATCGTCAATGCTATTGTCCGTTTCGCTAGGTGCCCTTGCACAAAGCACGGTAGTAGCTACTGATGGCATGGTATTTAACCAAACCGCTAACCATGCCCACAGCGAAATTGCCATTATTCCAGAGCCCGTAACTGTTATTAAGCAAGAAGGTCATTTTATTTTACCTCAAAGCATCCTCATACATGCGACTAAACCTACAGAGCTCAAACAATCCATTACCTTTTTACAGGAACGATTAGGAGTTGCTACTGGATATTTTGTAAGCTCCACCGCAGCAGCAACCACTTCTGCAAATATCAAATTGGTACTTAACGATAAAAATGATGCCTTAATTGGCGCAGAAGGTTACCATTTACAGGTAAGCCCTCAGCAAATTACCATCACGGCCAACAAACCTGCTGGTATTTTTTATGGCGTACAAACCTTAATTCAATTATTGCCTAAAGAGATAGAAAGCAAGGAAGAAGTTAAAGACATTAAATGGCAAATTCCTTGTATCAACATTACCGACTACCCTCGTTTGGGCTGGAGAGGATTGATGTTTGATGTAGCTAGACATTTTTTCACCAAAGAAGAAGTGAAACAGTACATTGATGCCATGGTGCGTTACAAATACAATATTTTACACCTTCACTTAACCGATGACGAAGGTTGGAGAATAGAAATTAAAGGCTACCCTAAACTTACCGAAGTAGGTGCCTGGAATGTAAAACGTGTGGGTACTTTTGGAAATTTTATTCCGCCGAAACCTGATGAACCCCGTAACTATGGTGGTTTTTATACTCAAGAAGACCTTAAAGAACTGGTAGCCTATGCCAAAGACAGGTTTGTAAATATTTTACCAGAGGTAGATGTCCCAGGTCACAGCTTAGCAGCCATTGCTTCTTATCCAGAGCTTTCCTGTACACCTGAAGCCGTGAACTACAAAGTACGCAGTGGCGAACGTATTATGGACTGGAGTCGTGGTGCCCCACCATTAGCGATGGTTGACAATACCTTATGCCCAGCTAACGAAAAGGTTTATGAGTTTTTAGATACCGTAGTAGCCCAAGTAGCCAAAATTTTCCCATTCGAATATATGCACATGGGTGGCGATGAAGCTCCTCACAACTACTGGGAGAAGAACCCTCAAATTGCAGAGCTGATGAAGCGCGAAAATCTTAAAACCATGGCACAAGTACAGGGTTATTTTGAGCGTAGATTAGAGAAAATAGTAGCCAAACATGGCAAACGTTTTATGGCTTGGGACGAAGTACTAGAAGGTGGTGTATCACAAAGTACTGCCGTAATGAGCTGGAGAGATATGAAATATGGCGTAGAAGCAGCTAAGAACAAGCACGAAGTAGTAATGAGTCCAACGCAATATGCTTATTTGGATTACATGCAAGCCGATGAGATTACAGAGCCTAAGGTTTACAAAGGTTTAAGGTTAAGCAGAACTTACGAATTTGACCCCGTTCCAGAAGGTGTTGACCCGAAATACATTAAAGGCGGGCAAGGCAATTTATGGACCGAACAAGTTTACAATATCCGTCAAGCAGAATACATGACTTGGCCACGAGGTTTTGCCTTAGCAGAAAGTGTATGGAGCCCAAAGGAAAAGAAAAACTGGAAAAATTTCTTTAGCCGTACTGAACAGCACTTTGAACGTTTAGATATTGCCGAAACCAAATATGCACCTAGTGTTTATGACCCTATCTTTAACGTGAAACGCACCGCCGATGGCAAACTTTTAGTCACACTGAACACAGAGGTAGAAGGTTTAGATATCTATTACAGCTTCGATAATTCTTTCCCTGATCAGTTTTACCCTAAATACACTGAACCATTAGTGGTACCTATTGATGCCAATATGCTGCGAGTAATTACTTACCGTAATAAAAAACCTATTGGCCGCATGATGAATATGCCTATAGAGGAACTCAACAAAAGGGCACCAATAAAAAAATAAGCAAGCAAGGCACGGGGATTAATTTCTTTGTGCCTTACTTTTAAAGCGCAAGTGGCCTGTACATGTAACAATGTAAAACTTGCTGTTTCTAATAGCCTAGCACCTAAATAACCACTCATGGACAAATCAAGCACTAAGCAAACGAATAACCTTATCCTGTTCCTATTTGTTGTAGTTAAAATAGTTTTGCAATACCTAGTGGTTAATCCAGTATACGAACTTCAACGAGATGAGTATTTGCATTTAGACCAAGCGCATCATTTAGATTGGGGTTTCCATTCGGTGCCTCCTATCACTTCCTTAATTTCATGGGTCATCTTCCAATTAGGGAATAGTGTATTTTGGGTAAGATTTTTTCCTGCGCTTTTTGGAGCTTTAACTATTGTAGTGGTATGGAAAACAGTAGAGCGTCTTAAAGGTAATTTGTTTGCTTGCATTTTGGCCGCTACAGGCTTGCTTTTGTCGGTATTGGTGCGTATCAATATCTTATATCAACCTAATGCTTTAGATATTCTCAGCTGGACACTCCTTTATTTTACCCTCATCCAATTTATACAAACCAATCATCAAAAATGGCTGTATTGGCTGGCCTTAAGTTTCGCTTTAGGCTTTTTAAATAAATACAACATCGCATTTTGCCTAGTGGGTATATTACTGGCACTGCCTTTAACCAGTCAAAGGCGTTTGTATGCCAATCCTCATTTATACTATGCCGGATTACTTGCTTTAATACTGATTGCTCCTAACTTGATTTGGCAATACCAAAATGATTTCCCAGTGTTTTCGCACATGAAAGAACTGGCCGAAACGCAGTTGGTACACGTAAAAAGGATGAGCTTTGTGAAGGAACAATTCTTCTTTTTTATAGGCTCGCTTCCCATTTTAATTGCAGCCTTTGTTTCCTTCTTCACTTTTTCAGCCTTTAAACCTTATCGACTATTCTTTTGGGCGCTCGTATTTACGCTGGCAATTTTCATCTACTTAAAAGCAAAGGCTTATTACGCTATTGGTTTATATCCTATCTTTTTTGCCTTTGGAGCCATTTATTTATCACAACTACTACAAAGCGGATGGAAGTTTTACCTACGATACCTGCTATTTGCCATTATGCTGTTTTTCTTCTATGCCATGGTGAAGATTTCTTTACCAATTTTCACTCCTGAGCAATATGTAAAAGCCGCTGAACAAAAACGTCCTTTTAGCGAGCATACTTGGGAAGATGGCGAAAAACATCCCATTGCACAAGATTTTGCCGACATGCTAGGCTGGAAAGAACTGGCTTCCAAAATAGATTCCATTTACGAGAAATTACCGAACAAAAGCACTGTTTTTATTTTATGTGATAACTATGGGCAAGCTGGCGCCATTAATTACTACACCAAACATAAAACAGTAAAAGCAGATGCCTTTATTCCTGATTATATCAAATGGTTAAACCTAGATAGAGACATCGAAACGGTCATTAGGATTAAAACGGCCTCAAATACCGACTTTGAAAGAGATCATCGCCTTTTCCGAAGTGTACAGGTACTGGATAAGATCAACAACCGCTTTGCTAGGGAAAATGGCACACAAATCATCTTGTTAAGCAAACCGAACGTCGACATTGATAGCCTCCTCAGAAAAGAAAGGGCGGCAGGCAATATTCAATAGCTCCCACTTTACCTAAGTTCGATTTCTAGTTTATCATCATATGTAAAATCACCCTGCCATAACATTGTCAGTCTAACGATGCTACTTTGTAGGAAAATTGATTACAATATGGAAAAGCTAGATTTAAGCAAAAAGTACAAAACCTATTTCAGTGCAGTCCAAACTCCCCAAGTGGTCGAAATTGAGCCAGCACATTTTTTATCCATCACGGGAAAAGGTGACCCTTCAGCACAAGCCTTCCTCGAAAAACTACAAGCGTTATATGCCACCACCTATACCCTTAAATTTAAGTATAAATCAATAGGTAAAGATTTTGTGGTCTCCAAACTAGAAGCCTTATGGTGGTTTGATGAAAGTAAGTTTGCAGGAATAACCATGGACGAAGCGCCGCAAAAAATTGACAGAAGTGAGTGGGAATACCGTCTATTGATCAGGATGCCTGAATATGTGAATGGCCATGAAGTAAATGAAGCTAAAGAAACAGCATTCCATAAAAAAGGCTGGTTACTCATTAAGGAAATATGTCTTTTCCAAATGACGGAGGGAAAATGCGTACAAATGCTTCACTTAGGACCATTTGCCAAAGAACCTGAAACCTTGGCTATTATGGCCAAATTCATCACTGAAAAAGCTTTCTCCAAAAATGGGTATCATCACGAAATCTATCTTTCAGATTTCAACAGAACAGTTCCTGAAAAGTTAAAAACTATTTTAAGAGAGCCTGTAATGTAGCTCATCTCAACACCCAAATTCAAAGCAGCAGCACCTCACGTTTTTTTACTACTTTTAGGCATTTATAAAATCAACATGCAAAGACTACTTATTATGTTGTTGGCTGTATTATCGCTCCATGCCAACGCCCAAAATCAAAAACACGAATATTTTAAACTTACCAGAGCTGGCTTTAACGAAAAAAACGCTTACGCTACTACCGCATTTGTAGAACAGTTTTTCCGTCTTCCTGGCAACAAAGGCTTCGATACAAGCATTTATAGGGTAGAGGAAATCCTTAAAAAGGCAGGTTATGTTAAACAAAACCAGAATGAGTTTGAGGCACCCCTAACCTATCGCATTGAAAAAAGACCGATGAAGCGTGATGCATGGGAGCCCGTGGATGCCAATATCAGCATCGTAGGCGAAAGCACCCCCTTACAGTCTTTCAAAACCAACAGGAACATGATCCCTATCTATTGTCCTTCTACTCCCGTAGGTGGTGTTACCGCCGAAGTAGTATATGTAAACAAGGCTACTAAGGAGGATTTGCAAGACAAAGATCTTAAAGGAAAAATTGTTTTTGGAGATGTTTCGACCCAACGTTTAATAGGTTTAGCAGCCAAAGCTGGCGCAATAGGTGCTATTGGCTTTTCACTACCAGACTATAACCAACCTACCAAACACACCACTTCTATTCAATTTAGCGGCATGCAACCTAATGCTGGCATTTGGGGATTGTTCCTGTCTTATGCTTCGAAAGAAAGATTAAAAGAAGCCTGTGCAAAGGGCAAAGTTGAATTGAAAGTAAATATTACTACCAAAAGCTATGCTTCCGAAGAACTCACCATTGTAGCAAATGTAAAAGGCAGCTTGAAACCTAACGAACGCTTTGTTTATAGTGCGCACGTACAAGAACCTGGTGCCAACGATAATGCTTCGGGAGTAGGTACCTTGGCCGAAATGGCCCGTTTAACTGCTCAATTGGTAAAAAATGGCAAACTAAAACCGCAACGCACCTTAACCTTTTTGTGGGGCGACGAGATTACTTCGACCAAAAGATATATTGTAGAAGATAGCACCCGTGCCAAAGGCATTTTATGGGGCATGAGTTTAGATATGGTTGGCGAAGATACCGAGAAAACAGGCGGAACTTTTCTATTAGAAAAAATGCCAGACCCATCAGCCATTTGGACTCGAGGCAACGACAAACATTCTGAATGGGGCGCTGGTGATGTAAAAGAAAAAGACCTTTTCCCGCACTACTTTAACGACTTTGTATTTGACATTTGCAAAGAGCAGGGTAAACATGCTAATTGGACCGTAAACTTCAATCCATTTGAAGGTGGCAGCGATCATACTCCTTTTTTACAGAACAAAATACCTGGGCTTTTGATGTGGCACTTTACCGATGTATTTTATCATACCGATAACGATAGGATAGATAAAGTTTCTGCAACAACCATGAAGAATGTGGGCATTAGCGCTTTAACAGCTGCCTATACTTTAATCAGTGCCGATGAAAATACAGCCTCAGCTACCGTAACACAAATCAAGGAAGATGCCTTAGCCCGCTTAAAAACAGAATTTGATTTAAGCAAAGCAGCTATCGCCAGTGGCAAATCGGCCAAAGACGAGAAACACATTATCGAAGTTTGGGGCAAATGGTATATCGATGCCTTGGCTACTGTTGGTAAAATGGCAGTGGATCCTAAAACTACCCGTGTTGGCTCAACCATTAAAGTAGCTACTTTAGTCGTTGAAAAACAAACACAAGATTATATCAATGCTTTATAATTGATTTAATTTCTGGTTTCGGGCAATGGTTCGGAACCAGAAATTAGCTTTATACAAACAAAATCCTAAAAGTAGTACCTACTCCCAAAGTACTCTCCACTTCTATCTTATCTCCCATCGCTTCTATTTGATTTTTGGTAATGAAAAGCCCAAAACCACGAGCATCATTATTTCCGTGGAAAGTTTGGTTCAGCCCAAAAAGCTTCTCTCCATTTTTAGAGAGGTCAATGCCCACTCCATTATCACTAATGCTCAACATATAACCACTACCTTTTGGCTCGCAACTAATTTTTATTACAGGCTTTCTTAAGGCATGACTATAGCGTAAAGCATTGGAAATTAAATTAAGCAACACGCTTTCTAGATAAGCCCTGTTAAAATAAACAAAAACATCTTCCGATACTTCATTAATGACCTCTGCTTGTTTACTTACAATTTGAGCTTCTTGGGTCTGTATCGCATTGTTCACATATTCCAATAGGTTTAATGGTTCACGCACCATATTAATGGAAGTTTGGATATTTACAATGTTATTAAGGTTATATAAAGTATCATTTAAGTTCACTACTACCTTACGCAGTAGGCTAATCATTTCACTACGCTCTTCATCAGTTTCGGCATTACTGATCAAAGCACTAATTCCGTCGATATTGCTTGCATGGGAACGTAGGTTGTGTGATACGATGTAAGAAAAGTTAAGTAAACGTTTGTTTTGTTCGTTGACCAGTTCATAAGATTGATGAAGCGTATCTTCTGCTTCTTTAATGGCGGTGATATCCATCATAATCCCCCTTATTTTCTCTGGATTTTCTAAACTAGGCTCGATGGTAAAACTATCCCTTATCCATATAATTGAACCATCCTTAGCCTCTATACGATATTCATAGGCATGGTGTTTTCTAATCAACAACTCGTTATCGAGATATTCCCTTACCCTTTCAATATCTTCGTGATAGATTTTTTATTTAAAAAAACCAAGTTCCGAAGCCCATTCTTCTTGAGTGTAACCTAATATATCGTATACTTTACTACTCACAAAAGTATTGGCAAAATCGTCTTTAATGGAAGCCTCCCAAACAATTCCCTCGATAGAGTTAATCAGCTCTTCAATATGTTTTTGCGAGGCGATGAGTTGTTCTTCATAAGCTACTTGTTTGGTAATATCATCTACAATAATGATATGATTACTAGGCTCTTCTCCTTCATCCCACAGCGGAGTCACAATGGCATTAGCCCAAATGACCTCCCCATTTTTGTTCACATATCTACGTACCGATGAAAACTCCCTGATTTCGTTTTTTAACAAACGTTTAAAGTCCCTCGCATCACCAGCCAAATCCTCTGCATGAATTAAGGTCTTTATTTTTTTGTGGGTAAGTTCATTGCTAGAATACCCAATTAAGTCGCACAAAAAAGCATTTGCTTCCAAAAACTCGCCCGTAATAGAATTTACCCTTCCAATACCAATAGCGGCGTTGTCAAAAATAGTTTTGTACTTACTTTCAGCAGCGACCAATAGATCATTTTGTTCACCCAGAGTGCCATATAACTGTCCCTGTTTGTTCAGCAATCGAAGTAAAAGATAACTAGATAAAATAGACAACAGAATACCGAAGATGACCAAAGAACCTAGCTGGTAGTCTGCATAAACCGCCCTAATATCTGTGAGGTAAATTTTCCAATCGCCCTCTTCAAAAGTTTTGGTTTTAAAAGTATTGGTGTTAAAGCTTTTGTTTCCTGGCAAAAAAAACTCCTCTTCATTGGTAATCGGATTAACTTTAGAAAACTGAAATTTATAGAACTCATGGCTGCTGTTATCAATACCTGCGGCTTTCAGTAGTTCATCGAGCTTGATCACTATCGCCGAAAAGCCCCAAAACTTCTTACCAATATATATCGGTAAACGTCCAACAACCCCTTTTCCTCCTTGTACCAAATTAATCGGTCCCTGATAATACATTTTACGAAGCTCAATAGCCTTTCGAGCAGCCATGGCATTTTGCTTATTGACCTTAAATAAATCGAGGTCTAAAGCCTGTTCATTACCTTTTAAAGGATAAGTGTATTTAATAACACCCTTGGGCACCAATTGCACCGCCTGTAAATACGGATTGCCTTTAATGATTTCGGAAGCAATCTCCTCAAAATTGCTGGGATCACCATTTTGATTGATCGTAAGCGCTAAAGTTAGGGTAATGTTTTGGCTATTTTTAAGCAACTGCTCCAAACGGAGTTCAACACTTTCCAGCATTACGCTGATTTCTTTTTCACGATTTTCCTTTACAATAAGATAACGTTGATGAGCAATCAGTGAAATGATTGCAATAAGCAAAATAAAAAAAAGCGTCGCGGTAAGCTTAGGATTTAAAATAAACCAATTAGTCTTTACGGGCTTCTTGGAGCGAATAGTCATTTAGGCGGCCATTTTTGTGTTAGTCGGACAAACTTAAAATCTTTATAGTCAAAATAATCTGACCTTGATCATTTATGCCAAAATAAGATTAAGAAATGACTATTTGAAATAACAAGAAAAAATTGTTGAGCGTTATAAAAGATGATTAGAATATCTGAATATTATTTTATTTATTAATGCAACTTTTATGTTAACTTTGGTTTAACAACCATACAACTAACCTATTAACCATTTACAACTACCTGGATATTATATCCGTAATCCTTTTGCTTAATGTCGTCGTATAACTCGTTTTCGGACGTAGAACTTACGGAGTTGTTAAAAACAGATGACTCTGTAGCCTACACTGTAATCTACAACAGGTATTTTCATACCCTGTATGTACATGCTTTCCAAAAACTGAACAACAAACAGGAGGCACAAGATGTGGTCCACGAACTTTTTGCTCAACTTTGGAACAAACGCAGAGAACTGAATATCAGTACTAACTTAGTGGGTTACCTATATACCGGGATTAGGAATAAAATATTAGACCAATTTTGTCGACAACAAGTTAAAGACAAATACATTAACTCACTACAAGGTTTTTTAGAAAGCAATTACAATATTACCGACCATAGAATTCGAGAAAAACAACTTACCGAACTGATTAACAAAGGTATCGCTGACCTCCCCGATAAAATGCGTGAAATTTTTGAGCTCAGCAGAAAAAACGCCTTAAGCCACAAACAAATTGCCACTCAGCTCAACCTCTCCGAGCAAACCGTTAAAAAACAGATTAACAATGCCTTAAAAATACTTAGAACCAAATTAGGGACGATGCTTTTCTTATCACTTTAACTTTTTTTTATTTTTTTCTACCCCCTAGCTTAACGTTGCTCGTCTTATATTAATATGAGGATAAACACATCCTTTTAATTTATGAAACGAACTGAAGCAGAAGAATTATTAGATAAGTATGCAAATGGAATTTGTACCGAAGAAGAATTGTCCATTCTACATACTTGGTATTTAGAGCAAACTATCGACATTCCAGAAATTTCTGCTGAAGAAGTGGAGATGGCCAAGCAAGAAGTTTGGAACAACCTTCCAATACATGAAACTAATATCGTTAGAACAGTTAAACTATCTCCCTTTAAATGGATTAAACGCATTGCTGTTGCAGCGGTTGCCATACTATCGCTATCATTAGGTTATTATTTTATCCAAAGAAACCAGCCGAATTTAAGTAAGCCAATAGCTAAGCAAGAACTAATACTACCTGGAGGAAATAAAGCGGTGCTTACCTTAGCAGACGGAACAAGCGTAGACCTCAATCAAGCACAAAATGGATTGCTGAGCCATAGCAATGGCACCAACATTATAAAGGCGTATGATGGTAAAATTATCTATAACAATACCAACAACGAAACGAGATCTGTAGCTTGGAACACTTTGAGCGTTCCCGCAGGTGGTTATTACAATGTTATTTTAAGTGATAGCACTGTAGTTTGGCTAAACTCAAAATCGAGCTTAAAATATCCTACTGAATTTACAGAAAAAGAACGCATCGTAGAACTTAACGGTGAAGGATATTTTGAGGTAGCACACAGAAACAACCAACCGTTTAAAGTGATTACCGAGGAGCAAACCGTAGAAGTGTTGGGAACACATTTCAACATCAATGCTTATCATAATGAGCAGGCTATCACTACGACCCTATTAGAAGGCAGTGTGAAAGTTAGTGCATCTGGTATTCAGAAAATTTTAATCCCAAATCAACAAGCAAGATTAAGGAATGGCAACATGAGCATTATCCAATGTAATGCAGAAAATGCTATAGATTGGGCAAATAACGATTTTATTTTCGACAACGAAGACCTCAGCAGTATCATGAGAAAAATATCTAGATGGTACAATGTAGAAGTTTCGTATCCATCTCATTTGGCGAATCTCAAATTTACTGGCTCTATTTCACGTAGCAAGAACATCACACAAGTGTTAACAATAATGGAACTAACAGGAATGGTAAACTTTAAAGTAAAAGGAAGGAGGATTACCGTAATGCAATAGCATACTCTATACCCTTCTTAGCCAAAAAAAAATCCAGCGGTGGTTGCAACACCTCTGGAAAAATATCTAGGCTATGCTTGAAAATTTGACTTAACTAACTAACAACACCTAAACACAAACAAATGTATGAATTTTCACATGACATTAAAAAACGGTCGTGATGCCCGTTTATATGCCAGAATTCTGTTAAAATTGAAACTGACCATCATCATATTAACAACGGTAATTCTACAAAGTAGCGCAACAAGCTTTGCTCAGATTACCATCAATGAGAAATCTGCCTCATTAGAGAGCATTCTTCAAAAAATCAGAAAACAAAGTGGCTACGACTTTTTCTATAGCAGTACGATGTTGAAAAATACCAAGCCGGTATCTATCAATGTAAAGAATGCCAGTGTAGAAGAAGTTTTGAAGATCACCTTTAAAGACCAACCACTAACTTATACGATTGACCGCAAAGCCATTGTGCTTAGATACAACAGTGAAGTGGAACCTGTAAAACCACAACAGAAAACCATTGTTGGAAAAGTAGTTGATGAACATGGTGGTGCTATACCTGGAGCCTCTGTACGAGTAAAAGGCATGCCAACAGCCCCAGTTGCCATTACAGATGCTAAAGGTAACTTTATGATTTCGGCTTCCGACGAGCAAACGCTTATCATTACTTATATAGGTTACGAAACACAAGAAATAACTTTAAAAGACCAAAAACTTCCCCTTACTATTAACCTCAAGGAAAAAGAAACGGTAATGAAGGATGTGGTGATTACGGGGATGTTTGAACGTAAAAAAGAGTCTTTCACTGGAGCAAGCACATCTTTTTCTGGCGAACAATTAAAAGCATTGGGCAATCAAAACGTGATCCAAAGTTTGAAAACATTAGATCCCTCCTTTATTCAAATTGAAAACAATGCCATGGGATCAAATCCCAATGTATTACCGAAAATTGAATTGAGAGGCCAAACAAGTATTACCACTTCTTCTCTTAAAGATCAATTTTCCGTGGATCCCAACCAACCGCTATTTATCCTCGACGGTTTTGAAACTTCTTTAAGGTACATTCTTGATTTGGACATGAATACTGTTGCGTCAATTTCAATCTTAAAGGATGCCGCATCAACAGCAATTTACGGTTCTAGAGCAGCTAACGGGGTAATTGTTATTGAAACGAAAAAACCTTTGCCCGGAAAGCTGAGAGTAAGTTACACTTCAGACCTCCAAATGGAAATGCCTAATCTTTCGTCGTACAATATGATGAATGCCTCTGAGAAGCTGGAGTTTGAAAGATTAGCAGGTCGCTATAAAGAAAAAGACAATATATTAATAAGGCAGCTGGCTTTGGACGAAGTTTACAATAATCGTTTAAAGAATGTCTTAAGAGGCGTAAACACCTATTGGTTAACTCAGCCACTACAAACAGGTTTTTCTCAAAGACACTCTGTAAATGTAACTGGAGGTGACAATACCATTCGTTATGATTTGGGAGCAAACATTAAAGACAATAATGCTGCTATGATTGGCGAAAAAAGAAAAGACTGGGGAACAAATTTAAATTTCACTTATAGATCTGGGATCTTAAATTTTGGAAACAGAACCTATATTAGTGGAGCAAACGCAACAGCATCCCCTTATGGAAGTTTTGCTACATGGGTAAAAACCAACCCTTATTACGAGCTATTATCTTCAAGCGAAAAATATCTGGAGATAGCTATGTCACCATCGATAATTGCAAAAGATTTGGATGGAGCAAATAATGAACTGATTCCTAACCCGCTTTACAATGCATCGCTGGCTAGTTATGATAAGACCTCATATTTTAATTTAATTAACAATTTTCAAGCTGTTGCAGACTTTACTCGTTCTTTAAAACTGCAATTGAATGCCCAAATTACTAAAGACAACTCAGAGGCTACCAAATTCATATCGTCTCTTAATACCATTTATGATGGAGTTGCCGACCCCACATTACGCGGCAGTTACACTTTCTTAAAACAATCAGCAGTAGGTTACAACATCAATCTAAATTTGGCCTATACCAACACCATTGCACAAAAACATATTCTTACTGGTAATTTAAGAGGAGAGATTTCACAAAACAACAAATCGTCAAATGGCTATACCGCTGTAGGTTTCCCCAATGCCAGCAATGGTAATCCTGCTTTTGCTTACGGTTTTGCTTCTGGATCAACCCCTACTGCTGCCAATTCATTAGTAAGGAGAAACTCGTTGATCGCTTCATTCAACTATTCATATGATTTCCGCTACAATTTCGATTTAAGTGGAAGCATTGACGGCAGTACGGCTTTTGGATCAAACAAACGCTATAAATCTTATTATGCTGCTGGCGTAAGTTGGAATATAAGTAGAGAAAATTTCTTGAAAGCAGTGCACTGGATAGACCTTTTAAAATTGAGAGGCAATATAGGGACCAACGGCAATCAAAATTTCGGAAATGTAAGTCAATCTGTATATAACTATTATTCAAGCATTAATAGTATGGGCCAAGGCGTTTACTTATCCGCTTTAGGTGCGCCAAATCTTGAATGGCAAACTACGCGTCAAATTAGCTTAGGTTTGGATGCAAAAATGTTCAAAAACAGATTGAGCTTACAGTTAAATGCCTATCAAAAATATACCGACCCTTTAGTGATTGCCATAACGCTCCCCTCATCAACGGGATTAGACAACTATCCTTTTAATGCTGGCAATTCAACAACCAAAGGACTAGAAGCAACTATTAATTTTTCGCCAATTTATAATCCAGAGAAATTTATTTGGACAGTTGGATTAACTGGAAACATACTTTCCCAAAAGTATAACAAGTTTAACAACAAACTTTCATCATTGAATACGGAACTGAGAAATAGCAATTCCTTAACGAGATACAGAGATGGCTATAGCTCGTATGACCTTTGGGCCGTACCTTCATTAGGGATTGATCCGGCAACAGGACAAGAAGTATTTCTAAAGAAAAACGGATTGTACACCTTTGATTATGACCCAAATGATCAGGTAGTAGTAGGTTCATCCAGACCAAATGTTGAGGGAGTATTTAGTACCACCTTAAACTATAAAGGCTTTACGTTTGGAGCTTTCGTCAGATACGTGTGGAACAAAGATCAATTTAATAATGCTTTATATAACAAAGTTGAAAATATCTCTTACGAAGCATTACGTTTTAATCAAGATAAAAGAGCACTATATAAGAGGTGGAAGAACCCAGGTGACTTAGCCGAGTTCAAAAATATTAGCGTAAATACCGTCACGCCTATATCATCAAGATTTATCCAAACAGAAAATTCTTTCAGCGGGGAATCGATCAATCTCGGATATGAATTTAAAAACAGGACATGGTTGAGTAAATATGGTATTTCTGCGCTTACCTTAAATGCTTATTCAAATGATCTTTTCTATGCATCAACGGTATTAAGAGAACGCGGTATCGACTATCCATACACCAGATCGGTATCAATGAGTATTAGAGTCACTTTTAAATAAGCCTTATCATGAAAGCATTAAAATTATCATATATATATTTATTACTATTACTTTCTGTATTAATTACCGGATGTAATAAATGGCTCGATGTTAAACCAGAAAACAAGTTTATCGAGGAGCAACTTTTTTCAAGTCCGCAAGGATTTTATGACGTCTTAAACGGATTTTATATCAAAAATGGACAGAATACTTCCTATGGTGGAAGATTAACGATGCTCACCATCGATGTTCTTGCACAATACTATCTAGTAAATTTATCAAATTCAAATTACACCATGTCAGCTTATAACTATGACAGTAATAGTGGAAGAAAAACCATTGACGAGATTTGGACAGAAGCTTATATCAATATCGTAAACGTTAACAAGTTCTTTAAGAGCATAGACACTTATGGAAGTGTACTCAACGAAAAAGAGAGAAAAAGGATAAAAGGCGAAGCTTATGGGCTGAGGGCCTTTTATTACTTTGACGTAATGAGGCTATTTACTAAACCCTACACTAGAGATTCGCTAACAAGGGTATTGCCATATTACGATAGTCCAACCAATGAAATCTCAGATTTTAAGCCCTCTAATTTTATCATGCAAAAAATATTGGAGGATTTAAACACTGCCGAAACCTTATTAGCAGAAGCAGATCCAGCAATAGCGCAAAACATGGTTAGTAGGCCCACTAATGCCTATGGGAAAGATAGTAGAAATTATCAAATGAACTATTATGCGGTAAAGGCACTTCAAGCGAGGGTAAATTTGTGGAAAGGAGATAAAATTGCTGCCCTAAAAGCTGCAAAAATATTGATTGATAACCAAACTAAATTTCCTTGGATAGATCAATCCGATCTAAACACAATAATTTCAAATAAAATTTTTGCCACTGAAATGATATTCGGTGTAGAAAATCCCAAGTTAAACGATGTTTACCTACAAAATTTTGCACCAGGCTTATATGATCCAGACATCCTTGCTCCTAATACCTCTGGAACATTTATCAATAACACAGTATTTGAGGGAAATGCAACCGACTATCGCTATCAATACATTTGGAAGGTAAATGGCCGTCCTTATGCAACTTTTTTTAAATATAGCAGTGAAGGCGTTGGCTCAAACTCCTTCAATTTTTACAGAACTGTACCTTTAATTAAGATGAGTGAGATGTATCTAATTGCTGCTGAGTGTGAACCAGACCTACCTACAGCAACAGCATATCTTAATCTCTTACAGACCAAAAGAAATATCATTGGCTCTACGGTTACTAATCCTATAGCATTAAATACTGCCATAATGAAAGAATATCGTAAAGAATTTTGTGGCGAAGGACAGTTATTTTTTTACTATAAAAGAACAAATACCCCAAGCATTATTGCAGGCGGCACCAATAGCAGCATGTCCATGACCGACGCTAAATATACCTTTCCAATTCCACTATCTGAAACAATGCCTGGTAACTATAAAAAATAAATTATGAAAAATATTACATCATATATCTGTTTAAGTATCCTATGCTTCTTTTTTTCCTGCAAAGAAGATGCACTAACCACGTATGACAATGCGAACAGTAAAAACTCCATCTATTTTGCAGAGGCTAAAGACTTGAACAATTCTAAAATGATCTCTTTTGGATATGAAAAAGCTAGTGTTAAAGATTCGATAGTAACTTTTGTGGTAAGGGCAATTGGTGCCCCAGAAAACCGCGATAGACCCTATGATCTGAGTATTGCGGATAGCAGCACCTTAAAAAGCGGAACAGAATACGAAATATTGAACAAACCGCTGTCCATAAAAGCTGGAAAGGTAACCGATACACTTAAAATCAAATTATTAAGAGCAACAACCTTAAAAGACCAAGCAGGCTATCTTTATATGGATCTTAAGCCTAACAACAATTTCACTAATGATTTTTTGATTTATACTAAAACAACCAATGGTGTTACCATTACTGGGTATCAGACACGCATGACTTTAAAAGCTGATGATATTGCTGGCGCACCTCCGTTTTGGACAGTAGGTAGTTCTTTTTATAACGGCACCGTAGGCTATCTTGGAGCCTTTAGCAGGTTAAAATTCCAATTGCTGATTACCTATTACAATTTAGACGGCAACCAATTAGTTGCTCCCAATTGGATTACCACAGACAATAACAATAGACGTTTTGCTGGTTGGGCTAACGGTTTGAAAGCATACCTTACACGTATGGCGGCCGCGGGAACGCCAGTTTACGAAGAAGATGGTACTACATTGATGAAAATGGGCATATATGCACAATAAGTTTTAACATTTAAATAATCATGAAAAATAAATATTTAAGACATTTCAGTGGCCTGCTTGTATTAACCATATGCTTATTGGCCGCTTGCCGTAAAGACTTAGGCAACTATAAATATCAAGAAATTAATGATGGACAAATCTCCAATATCTCCGATTCTTACAGTTTACTAAGAGGTGAAATATTGAGTATTAAGCCTACAATAACATTTACCCAAGATGATGGGACCGATACCTCTAAATACACCTACAATTGGTATGTTATTGACCAAACCGCGCTACCTGTTGTCAAAAAACAAATTGCCAAAACTAAATTTTTGAATTGGGCAACAAACATCGCTGCATCTACAACAGAATACACATTGCTATACGAAGTGAAAGAAGTAAAAACAGGTGTAATGTTTAGGAAAAGTACTAAACTTACTGTCACTACCAACCTCGCGGACGGTTGGTTAATTATGAATGACATCAATGGGAAGGCCCGTCTTGACTTTTTGAACTATATTGCTACCACAGGAGACTTTCAGCCATATAAGGATGTATTGAGCACCCAAAGTACGCTGGTCCTCAATGGAAGTCCTAAATTTGTGTACTACTGGTTTCGAAGAGACCCTTTTTCAAATGCAATTCACAAAGCAATAGCTGTAGGTACCGATCAAGCTACCAATATCATCAATACGCAGGATGGCACATTTTCAAAATTCGCAAATATATCTACCACAATCACTTCCTATTCTCCCCCTCCATATTATGCGCAAAGTATTACTTCGCAAGCCCGAAGTTATTTAGCTTATTTGTATGACAGCAACGGAGAACTATTTTTCGAAAATCCTGCAGCGTCATATGCTTGGGGAACCAGAGTTAACAAAACCAGTGCTGCTGTAAATTTCAAAATTTCTCCGTTTTATGCGGAGGCCTACAGAACAGATATGAGTTATGCTTTAATGTTTGACCTAGATAATAGGCGTTTTATGGAGCATAAAAGCACCAATACCTCATCTTCTATTCCAGTACCCAAAGGGAATGTTTTCACGGACAATAATATTGACGCAGGAAACTTAAAAATGGATCTGGTATACATGGCCAGTACTCCTGCGCTAAGTTCACGTACCTATGCCCTCCTTAAAAACAGCAGTAACGAACTCTTTTTGACCACTATCCAATGTAGTGCTTCTGCTTTTACACCGCTCACCTGGGATAAAATTACCACTGCTCCAGAAATGATCAATGCTACACAATTTGCAATTGATCCAAATGAGGGCTATTTGATGTATTTGGTAGGATCAAAAATTTATCGCTTTAATATTTCCGACAAAACCAATGCGATGGTACTAGATATGGGTGCAAAAAAAGTGTCGCTTATTAAATACCACAAATTAACCCAGCAAATTACAAACGCAAGATACGTAGAGTATGCAGGGAAATTAATGGTATGCACCTACGACGACGCAAATCCATCTACAAGTGGACAAATGGATTTATATACAGTGCCTAATTTAAATAACGCATTAAGCCTATATAAATCATTTACAGGTTTTGGCAAAATCGTATCTGTTTCATACAGAGAATAAAAAACAAATTTCAAACAATAGCATTCTCAAAAAATGAGAATGCATCCTTATTAACACAAACAAGATGAAACTTATAAAATTAATTACTTTAATATCATTTCTATTCTCGTCATATACTTTTGCTCAACAGGCAGCAACGCAGGTAAAAGGGGAGATAAAATATAGAAGAAATAGTGTAAAGCTATTTAAGGTAGCCGAAGGTAAAACCATAGAAATTGCCAACAGTACCCCAACTAAAAATGGAAAATTTGGCTTTCTATTTTATCCAGAATATGAAGGTATTTACGTGATTGGTACTGGAAACGAGGTTTCTCCAAATGACAATCACCTATTTTATTTCAAAGGAGGCGACCAACTGGATGTCACGCTATCCGATACTTCGTACGTGTTAAATGGCAAACTAAATTCGAAAGAAAACATCGTGTTGAAACAATGGAAAGATTTAACCAATCCTCTTTTTCAAAAAGCCATTAATTTCATGAAAGTACAAAGTACTTTTATGGATTATTTCCCCCAACAAGAAGCCATTGTAGCCAAATCAAAAACCTTTTTAACCGGAAAGGACACAGGAAATCCTAAGTTCGACCAGCAGATCAAAGATATCATGCAGCTGGATCTGGCCAGTTACGCGACTAACTTTCTTAATACACCTCGTTCAGCACATCCAAGTATAGAAGAATACAGTGATTTTTACAGTACACTAAAAGCCAACGAAATCTCAAAAGACACCAAAAAAATTTACAACTATCCTTACGGCTTAAGAACACTTTCGGCATTAGTTAGTATAAATATTCGTCAAGACAAAAAGGTTTATAAAACTGGTGCAGAAGGCTTAAATCTCTATTTATCTTATATCCCTAATGATACATTGAAAGGCGATTTGGTTTTGGAGAACTTATCTAGATATAAAGATTTTAACAGCTACAAAGCTATTGCAGATGAATTTGGTAAATATCTGCTCACTAAAACACAGAAAGAAAAAGACAACGCACTAATTAGTCCGCTATTAACCTATAAACCAGGTACCGATGGCTTACAGTTTAGCTTTCCAGATAAAGAAGGAAAACAAGTTTCATTTGCCAGCCTTAAAGGAAAAGTAGTTTTAATTGATGTTTGGGCAACATGGTGTGGACCTTGTAAAGCTGAATTTCCTTACTTAAAGCAATTGGAAAAAGACATTGAGGGTATGCCAATACAAATTGTAAGTATCTCTACCGATGCCGAAAAAGATAAAGAGAAGTGGCTAAAAATGATCAAGGATGAAAATTTGGGTGGTATACAACTATTCGCATCAGTACAAAACGAGGTGATCAAATATTACAAAATCAGTGGTATTCCTCGTTTTATGGTGTTTGATAAAAATGGAAAAATTGTGAGTGTAGATGCTCCAAGACCATCAGATAAAAAACTGAAAGAGTTATTATTTGCTGAAGCCGCCAAATAACAGTACAATAAGAATCTATTAAAACTTAGCTAACCGAACAGGAGCCTGTATAAACAGGCTCTAAATTCCAAACATTTTTAAATAATGAAAGTGCTTATGAAAATGCGCCTTGCCATGCTTTTGTTTTTTTTAGGCATCAATGCAAGCGCACAAAAATTGGTAACAACCATTCCATTTGAAATGGTACACGGCTCCATTGTGCTTAAAGTAAAGATTAATAAAAACGAGAAACCTTTACGGTTACTTTTTGACACAGGTGCAGATGGTATGGCCATCAACAAATCACTGGCCGATTCGCTTGGCTTAAAAATTACCCGTAGCAATAATGCCTCAGTAGTAGGTGGTAATACAAAAATTGAAGTATCTGACGGGAATGATGTGCTTCTTGAAAATGGGTTTGTACTTAAAAATCAAGGTATAGCTATTTTCCCACAAATACGGGATCATTTAGATGGCCTTATTGGGAACACCATGACAAGGCATTATGTAGTTAAAGTAGATTTCAACAAATATGAACTTTCACTATTCGAATTTGATCAGTACGAATATGAGAAAGGAGGTACCATCGTTCCTATCACCATCCCATCTGGTCTTTTCATTATCCCAGGAAATGTAGAAATTATGTCTGGCAAATCGTTTCCAGGTAATTTTGTATTTGATAGCGGAGCATCTTACAACTTGATCTGTTTCCGCCCATTTGTAAGACAGCATAAATTACTCACCAGCGGATTCCAACCAGAATACCAAGCTAGCACCATAAGTATGGGAATAGCCTCTCCTACTTTCAATGGTAAAGCCAATAGCTTTTCTTTTGCAAATACTGCCCCCTTAAAAAACCTGCCTATTACCCTAATGGCTGGCGGCGGACAAAATGAGAATTGGAACCCTAGCTTTGATGGCTCCATAGGCATGGGAATCATTTCGAGGTATAATTTCACCATTAACCGTAAGAAAAATGAAATCTATCTTGTACCAAACCACTCTTTTAATTATCCCTTAAGTTTTGCTTTGGGCAGCTATTTGTTTGCCTTTAATCTAAAAGGAGAATTGGAAGTGCAGGGCACTATTAAAGCAGTAGATCCGAAACTTGCCATACCGAACGGTGCAAAGATTACTAGCATAAACGGTATAAGTAGCACCATACTATTAAAAAATCCTAAAAAAATTGAAGAACTAAAGAAACTACCATTTGAACATACATGGTTGAAGGTCTCAAATCCATAAACCCAATACCCCCTATATTCTACCTTAAATACGCTAACTTTTATCTCTTTCGAGTGGTAACAACGAAAGAGCTTATTCAAGAACACTTAAAAAGACTACAACAGAATTGAGGTTAATGGCCAAGAAATAAACTAAAGCCTAGAACAAATTTCCATTGAAGTCAAAAGAAATTCAGCAGCGGATGCTGCTGATAGATTTAGGATAATTAATAATTAAATAGGGTCGAAAGGCCCTATTTTCTCCTAATTACAAAAACAACACCTATGAAACCGAACGAATTTAATCAAGAAAACTTTGCCGATTACATTAGGAAAGTAAGGTTAAAAAAGCAATGCTCACAACTCTTTGTTGCTACCGCAATTGGGATATCACAAAGTGCATATTGGTCATTAGAAAATGGTCAAACTAAAATTACTATAGACCATATTAATGATATAGCAAGGGTTTTCAATCTTGATGGAAAGCAATTCTTAGAAAACTTCTTAAACAATATCGTATAATATTTAATAGATATAGCCTATTGCCAATCGAAAATCCTATGGCTAAATTTATGTCAACCATTTATTACCTATGAAAAAACCATCTATAATTATTATAGCAGTACTGTTATACCTTATTGCATGTAAAAATGCTAAAAAACCAACCGAAGAAATCTTTCTAAGGAACACTTCCATTACCAGCGGTTACGATACGGCAAAAGCACAGCAAAAAGGGCTCATTTTAATTTCTAACAGTGCAGGCTGTACCTTGTGCGAGCTGTTTGAGGTTGATTTAATGAAAGACCAGAATTATGCCAATAGCATATATAGCAATTTTGTACTACAGCGTATAGACGAGAATAGCATGGGCAACCGATGGCTAGCTCGTATATTAAACCGTGGCAGTTTTCCCATTTTTTTATTCTTTAATCCCAAAATGGAGCTAATAGGTATAGAAATGGGCGCTATAAACAAAAAGGAAATGGAAAATTATGTAGCCAACACCTTAAAGGACCAAAAATGGGTTGACCAACATTACCAACCCGGCAACGAAACCAATATGCCAGCCAACAAGCTATTAACCTATGTAGAAAATAGCTATAGGGCTCAACTATACTGGACGCAATCTCTTGCTAAACAAAGAGAAAATTTTGATAAAATAGAGCCAGTCTTAAAAGCAAGCACAACCGCTTACTCCACTTTTTTTAACAATCATTTATTGGCCAGATATTATATTACTAAAAAAGATATGGCACAAGGCAAAAAAGCAGCTCAGCAGGCCTTGGCCGTTAACGACCCCACCTCGCTGCGTTTTAACGCCAGTTTACGTACCGAACTTAAAATGATTATGGACCCCAACTACAGTATTTACAGCGAACCTTACATGGCCGTTGGAGAAATAGAAAAACAACTGGGCGAAATTAAGTTTGGCGAGAAAAAAACGGTAACCTTTAAAATAACCAACATGGGAAAAGAGCAACTGCTTTTTAAAACACCATACACTAGTTGTGGCTGCACGCTAGCCAACTATCCAAAAAAAGGCATTAAACCAAAACAAACAGATGTAATTACCGTAAATTTTACAGCTAACAAGCCTGGTGAATTTATACACTTTATTGATGTTGGCTCCAATGCTGCCAACTCTCCCCTACAACTCACCATAAAAGGAGTGGTTTTGGGCGATTAGTTTTTTGAACTCTTTATGATTAACCTTAAAATAAAATATGATGAAAAAAATGATGTCAATTTTAGGCTTACTGTTGCTGATGACAGTACCCACATTAAAAGCTCAAATAGTAACCGATGTACCTTGTAACGAGGCTGATTGGGGCAGATACTACCCAAGTACTATAAGTTGCAGAATATTTTATATCTGTGCACCTTATTCCTCTGTATTATGGGCCTATGAATGTCCCCCAGGTTTACATTTTAACGTATCTTGGGAGACTTGCGACTGGCCTGAATTCATTAAACCTCCGTGTACACTTCCCGATAATTAAACAAAACACTTCAACATATAGGAGACAAGCGGATTTCCATTGGTCTCCTATATATGGTTAAATAGCGAACATTAATAAATAGTAATGAAAAATATAATCGTTACAATACTTCTGATTTGTTTTAGTACAAATGCCCTAAAAGCACAAATTGACTATAACAAAGATGCCGCAAAAGCCTACGCAAGAGGAGGAAGCGGCAATGCCTCAAACAATAAACTTTATAAAAAATACATTCAACTGATAGATACAGAGAGTAAGCAGCCTGTAACCAACCACTATGTTACCTTTTATAAAAAAGTTACCGCATTAGGATCTGGTAAAACAGACGAAAAGGGCTATGCCATGCTTGCCATGAGAAACAGCAATTATTACAAATCTATTATCGTTGATGTAAACCCCAACGCTAACGACCCTCAAAACCCAATAAGAAACAAAACAGTATATATCCCCTTAAATGATGGGAAGATAGCATTTACATCAAAAAAAGAAGTGATAGATACCCTAAAGGTTTATGTAAAAAAAGTAAAATAGCTTACAAGCCCTTGCTTCATGGTGAAATACATTTGGCACTTTTTTATTCTATTTTGTTCAGCAAACACTTTAAATGCCCAAGAAACAAAACCTATTGAGCTAAATAAGGTAACTATTAAAGGCAACAACAAAGCTTTAAAACAAAATGCCAAAGGAGCTGTTTTAGACATCACCAAAATACCTAACTATAAATTGCTTACCCTTGCCGAAATTTTAACGCACATACCAGGTGTAGAAGTAAACAACGGTAGCATTACCTATATGGGTAGGCAAATAACACTGATGCGCGATGGCGTGAACGTAGCAGGCTTTGCCAACCAAATAGCCAATAGTTTAAGTAACGGCAATACCCAAAATGCCTATACCAAAATAGAGCTAAACCTGTACAACCTTAAAACCGAAGGCTCGACACTTAGTTTTACAGCCCTAAAATACGATGAGGGTTACTTTGGTAACGTAGCGGCCAGCGCAGGCAGCAATAGTAGTATGTTAATGGCCAGTATATCATCAAGTAAAGAAAAAAACCTGCTAAATCTAAATACTTCAGGCATGTTTCAATATGCCCCAAGCGGTAGCAGCTTAATAGAAACTAAATTTAAACAAACCCAAACCACCGATATTAGAGCTACAGACAACGATGGTATAAAAATGAACAATGGTACGGTAAGCCTAAATAACAGCTATTTCATTAACAACCACAACACCCTAAATGCTTCGGTAAGCACCAACTTTTTCAATACCAACTACCTAATGAAAACCCATTTGCAGCAGTACCAAGCAGGAGTATTAAAAAACAATGCAAATACCTTATTAAAAAACAACAATAGTTTTTGGCGTAACCCTACCTACATCGGTAAATTAAGCTATGTGTACAAATCAAAGGCAAAAGAAAACAGTAGCCAACGTTTTGATATTGCCTTAGAGTACGATGATAAGCAAGCTGAAAATGTTTCAAAGGCGGCTACCGGTTCTTTGTTAAACAACTTTGTACCCCAAGGCAATTATACAAGTATCAACGTTACAACAGACAACAATGTTTTTGGGCTTGTTGGCTACGAATACCATCACGCCAAATTAGGTGGCTTTGAAGTAGTGGGACGCTATTTCAACAGAAAAAACTTACAAAGTTACCAATACAATTATCAAACAGATGCCCATGGCAATACAGACATTATTTTGCAAGAGAATAATATTTCCTACAACTATGCTGCATTATTGGCGAGTTGGGATAAAAGTTTCGAAAAATTTTCACTAAGGTTGGTAATTAAACAAGACCACAGTAAAGATTATATTTCAAGTATCAAAGGCCGCGATAACTTTAGCTTTAGCACTTTTTCGCCATATATATCAGTACAAAAAAACTTAAAAGTGGGCAGTTTACATTTTGAAGCCAAATATAGCCAGCTACGGCCTGCGTTAAATAATATGTCGAACGTGGTTGACTATGGTGCGCAGTTTAATACCTCAAACTATCAAACTATTGGTAATCCGTACTTAAAACCATCAAAAACATTACTGCTTTCTAATATTTATACTACTATTATCAAATCTGTTGGCGTAGTTTTTACTACCGAGTATGAAAATGTAACAGATGCCATATCCAGCTACCAAGCTACCGATGGAAATATTAGGATAAAAACATTTAGAAACCTGTCCAAAAGCAATAATTACAAGGCCAACCTATCTCTAAATTTCTATTTATTCCCGCGTTTTACGGTACAGCTTTACGCTAACAATAACTTTTTTCGTTATAAAATAACCGAGCAAGAAAAAACCAATACTTTTTATTGGACAGATGGTATACGGCTATCCTATATTCCAATACCTACCATAAGCCTAGGGGCTAATTTTGGTGCAAGTGGAGGCAGTACACTTCAGTTCAAAACCAAGGCGCAGTTCAATTCTGGTTTTAATGTTAGCGCTAACTTTGGCAAAGTTAACCTGAATTTAAATGTAAGTAATTTCCACCAACCGTACTTTAACAACTACGATTGGATTGACGCCAACGGCTACTCAACCTATACAAAAAGCCGCAGCAGAAGAATAATGGGGTTAATAAATGTCTCTTATACATTTGGAAACACAGCAAAACGAACTGCTATCACCAAGCAAATCACAAAAGACGACATATAACTAAAGCTTCTTTAACAAATTCTGTGCTTGCTCATAGCGTGAAGCATCTTTTGGAATTTTCTCCAACCAGAATTTACAATCCGTCTTTTTATCTTCCTTAAGGTAGCTCATGGCTATGGCATATACGGCATCATACTTATACACAGATTTCCCATTAAACAATTCTTCTAATAACAATCGGCCTTTGGCTATTTCACTCGTTTCCATTAAGGCAACGCCATAATAGTAACTGATCATCGCGTTTTGAGCATCGGCAACATGCAATTTTGCTAAAACAACTTTTGCTTCCGCATATTTTTGCTCGTTAAATAATCCTGCTGCATTATCCAGATTGGTCTTCTTCGCACCTCGTTCAGCAACGGTCATTTGAGGTACAACATTAAAATCTTTATACAGGTTACTCCTCCACGGTTCCCAAATGAGCATACCCAGCACCAATACCGCAGCTACGCCTGATACCCACCTGAAGTAAGGATTAAATTTCACCACTTTGGGTTGTTCGGCAACAAAGTGTTCCTTATTTAAGGTCTTAATCGTCTCCACCAAAGTATTCCTATTGCTATCATTAGCCAGTTCCATTTGCAAACTACTGTGAATATCATAGTAATCAGCCAAATGCTGTTTCAACTCTTCATCATGCGACAATAGATCTTCAAACGCTAAGCGTTCTTCCTCATTCAAATCGCCTTCCACATACTGGGCAGTCCATAAAATTTTGTCCTCAGTCATTTTTTCTATCGATTAATTTAACCAAGCTTGCCATACATTCCGATTTTTTCTTTCTCAAATAACCATAAGTAACGCCTAAAGTTTCAGCTACTTTTTCCTGTGCTTCACCCTTCATACTCCAGCTGATAATTTCCTTACAACGTTCTCCGAGTTGCTCAAAAGCTTTTAAGAATAAACTGGCCTGTTCTTTTTGCAATTCCAAAGTTTCAGCCTGTTCAAATGTATCCTCGCCAATATGTAATAAATCGTCTTCGTTTTTTGTTACCGGGCTTATCGATCTTTTTTTCAGTTCGTTAAGCCATTTGCGCTTGCACACCAATAATAAAAAGGGTTCGAAAGGGCAGGTCAACTGCAAATTTTTATACTTCGCCTGGTTGTAAATATCTACCAAAGCTTCCTGAAAAATATCGGCAGCATCATCCGCGCTGCCATTATTAAATAAAACGAACGACTTAACCTTTCCCGCACATTTCTTATAAATTTCATTTACCAAAGCCACTTCATTATTTAAAAGTGCCACAAGGTAGCGTTGGTCTTCATGTACTTTTTTGGCCATTGATCATTGATTTATGTTAAAAGTATCATTTATTAGGGAAAGTAAAAAGGATTTTAATTGATCAGAAAAGCAGCACCAATGCACTATACCGTCGTTCGTCCCACTTTCGCTCATAGTCCTCTTCCGATTTAACTTCGGGATGCGGGCTAATCCGCTCAATTGGGTTTAGTGTACTCAAGCTGGTGTAACCAAACTGAGTTAGGGATAAGAAAATGATTAAATATCTTTTTTGCTATTGATTTTCCTATGTGTCTATTTGGTTCATAAAGAAAAAATACAACCACATAGACACATAGAGATCCAGCCAACCATGCTCCTTCGCGATCTTTGCAACTTCTTTTTTACTTCGCATTAAATCAAATCATTTAGTTTTTTAAAAACACAGGGTAACATTTTTTCATCATGCTTGATATACCTCCAAACGGCGATTGCTGAAAAGCCATAACAGAGTAGGCAACACTAAATATTAGAAACGATGAAAACGCTAAACTTAAAAAATACGCTATCTATCATTGCCATAGCCTTATTGGTTACGGCATTATTTCAAGCTTGTAAAAAAGATAAAACCCAAAGAAACTCGGCCTACAGCGCTGCCGAGTTTACCGCCATTTTTGGTCCACAAGCACAACGTTTACAAATTAATGCGGCAATAGCTAATACTTTTACTTTGCAAGGGGGCACAAAAATTACCATTCCAGCAAATGCCTTTAAATTAAATGGAAATACAGTAACAGGCACAGTAGTTATTACCGCGGCAGAGTTTTTAAAACGTAGCGACATTATTTTTAGTGGCACCAATACCAACCACATTAGCGGCGCACCTTTAGAGTCAGATGGTTTTATTTACCTTAATGCCTCAGTGAACGGCACCAATGTAGACAAAGCCTTAAATGCTAACATTGATATTGCCATAGCCACCAATAATACTCGTGCAACTCAGATTTGGGAAGGTGTAGAAAAAGTAGACAATGCCAATCAAATGGCTTGGCAAGCTCCTGCAGCACCAAATCCAAATGGAGCTGCTGGCGGCGGCGTACGTGAGAGTCTTCCCGTAGCAGGCTTCTATAACTTTCAAATGGGAAACTTGGGATGGATCAACTGTGATGTTTTTTATGCCTACACCAATCCAAAAACGACTACTAGGGTAACCATTGCCAACAACCCAGGCAGCTTTGCCACCTTTATGGGATATACTGGAGAAACTTTCGTTTTCTTTTGTGCAAAAGGCAGCAGAGTAGTTGCACAACTATATACTCCGGATGGTGCTAACGGTGTAAAAAGCTATACCAATATGATGCCTATTGGCGTAGAAGGGAAATACATTTCTTTCTCTATCAAAAATGGCAAGTATTATTATGCTGATTTGACCACTACCATTACCGCTAACCAAAACATTAGTTTAACCTTAGCAGAAACTACTGAGACAGCTATACAACAAGCTATTGACGCCCTAAACAACTACTAAAGTTTTTACCCAAATAAATTGACTTTAAAAGCGCTTCGCGAATCGGCATTGATGGTACACCAACCATCATTGCTGGTAGCGAGGCAATTGTATTTAAAACAAATGAAGATCTCCGATAAACAGGCTTACTTATCCATCGAAATTATTCCCTATATTTAATCAACCATGAGAAAATTATTGACGTTTTTCTTGCTCTACTTTTACGGCACCACCGTAAATGCACAAACTGCTCAAGTATTGCCAAGCGATACCGTGCCTGCTATTATCCATTACAAAACAGAAAATGGCATTACAAAATTCAGTAGCGAATTAAGGCCTTTGCGACCTATCGCAGGAGCCCCAGCTCCATTTTACACTTACTTCTGGGAATTTGGAGATGGAGGTTTTAGCTTCGAAGAAAGTCCCTCCCATGTATTACGCTACGACTCCATCATGGTTCGTTTGTTTGCCACTAACAATTACGACGATGGTAAACGTCCACCTACCCGACCAAAACCAATTATCAGGCCTCCTGGACCTAAGCCAGCTGTAGCCAAGCCTATGCTTGCATCTAACGATGGCTATAATCTTTTTAAGATGGGCGGAAACATTGAAATGAAGACGAACTGTATGCCCAAGCCTGGAGACGATATGATGTTGGTGCTGGGCTACAGAAATAAGATTGAAAATGGACAGAACAATCTTAACGGAACGCTGGCCATTTTATACAATGATGTAGAGTTTAGTCAGAATAATTTTGATTTGGCAGAAGCAAGAACCTACCATAACGAGAAAAAATCAGACCTTAAAACACTTTTAAATACTGCCTTCCTAAAAAATAAAAACCAAGAACCTGTTTATTATGCTTCTACAGAAAAGCATTTTAATTTATCTGCCGCTGAAAAAGTATTGCTAAAAGACCAAACTAAAGCTTTTAAAAGTCAGCAAAGCTGGAAATTTGAGAATCTACAGCAAAATGAAGAACGCTTTGTTTTTATGCATTTTAAAACCACTCCTGAAATGCTTAAGGATACCAATGCAGTAGTGCGCATAGCGGGTGCATTTATTCCGGATAATCCTTTGGTAGAAACCGAGTTTTTCACCTTGGAATTACAGATTGTGGCTTCTCATGACCCTAATAAAATGGTACTGCGCAAAAGCAGGATGAATTACCGATTTACGGGTAAAAAAAGAGAGCTTACCTATAAAGTTCGCTTTCAAAACACGGGAAAAGGACCAGCGAAAAAAATTGACGTAGGCGTAAATATCTCGGAAGTGTTTGACCCAAGTACCATAAAAGTGGTAAAAACAAAACCAGAAGTTTCCAACTGCGACTCGGCTTATGCCAATCAAAGCTGCTTAAAAACCTTCTTTAGTGCAGATAGTGTTCATTTTGTGTTCACCAATATCTATTTACCAGGCATGCAGCAAAAAGGTGTAAAAGATGCCGACTCCACCCAAGGCTTTGTAGAATACAAGATTAAGTTTAAAGAGAAACCACCCAAATTACCTATCAAAAGCGGTGCGGCCATTGTGTTTGACAAAAATGAGCCTATTTATACCAATAGAGCAGTTGGCCGCTTTAAAATGGGACTTTCTCCTGGGATAATTGTAGGCTATGGTTTCCCTTTTGAAACAGATAATGGCAACTACCTCAATGGTAAAAACTTTGTATTAGGTGCTAGCTTGTCTCCTTATGCCTCCCATCGCTACTATTGGCAAGTTGAGCTCTATTTCAATTCATTTAAAGAGAATACTTACCAAGTACCTATTGCTACGGAAATCAGAAAAGATACGCTCATGAATGGTGTTGCTTACCAAATTTTAGATAAAAAACATTATCAAACCACCAAGGTGAGTACTATCAATGCTGTTCCACTACAAATGAGATATAGCATTAATAAATATCTTGGTGCTGGTGCTGGCGCATTGGTTGCCCTTGATCTTTATCACAGGACTTCAGATGAACTGCGTTACCGTTTAAGAACCCAAAATGCACAAGGCGTGGCTATCGAAGTAGATCACAACCGTGACATGGGCCGTGTGAATGAGAACTTTTCAGATCTAAGGGTCTCCTTTTTTGCGGATATCCAATTGGGATTGGTAAGAGTGGGGCCTGCTTTAGGCTTTAGATACATCTTCGACCCTAAAACCAATAACAACAGGATGAGTACGTATGTGACCTGGAAGTTTTAGTTATTAGTGCTTTTCGGTGTTAATATGATATCTCTTAATTGAACCAAGTAGTCACATAGTTAACCAGCTACATCTATATTTCTATGTGGTTAAAAGGAAAATAAAATGGCCATACGAAAAGCTGAATATAAACAAACCACATAGACACATAGTTAGCCACTACATCTATGTTTCTATGTGGTTAAAAAATGTAACACCAATAATTCTCCTAAAATGGACCACATAGACACATTCTAACCTAGTACGCCTAATGTTTCTATGTAATTAAAAAATACGATACCAAAAATAGAAATAACACTTTTTAGGAGCATTTTGCTATTTTAGCTACATGCGCCAATTCATCAAACATTTGTGCCTAGTATGCTTGCTACTGCAAACAAATACACTTTTTGCGCAAAACGATGATTTAAAAATGAAGCTTAACGCCTTCAAAAGTCAAAACGACCTCAGCAATTGGATTTACGAACAGCTTGACCAAACAAATACCAATCCCAGCAAAGCGGTCATCGATCTTCAAAAAGCACAAAAAGAACGTTGGCGAAATACCAAAACTCCTGATGAGCATTTCGCTTGGCTAAATCTGCTGAGTACATTGGGATATTATGAACTACTCGACGGAAATATTTTAGGTTCTATCAATACCTACGAAAATGCACTTGTTTTTTTTCAGCAACATCAGATTTTAACTTATGATATTGTAGAGTATGTTCTAAAGCCCTTAAGCAATAACTACACCCGTCTTGGAGACTACGAACGTGCATTATATCTCCAGAAACAGAGCATTGATTTTCAACGGGCCTATAGTGAAGACCCTAGCAAAATGGCTAATATTTATGGCAATATGGCCATCTCCTATCGTTCCATGTCTCGTTTAGCTGATGCCCATAAAGCCATTCAAAGTGGCTTTAACTTAAAACCCGACAGTAAAACACGCATCATGCTCAACAATGTACTGGCTGATGTTTTATATGACGAGGGAAATTATAGCAAAGCGGCTTTGGTTGTTCAACAAAACATTAACGCCCAAACCAGCGTAAATGACGAAAGTGCTTACTGGTTAATGGGCACCTATACCACTGCCGGAAATGTACAGCTAGAACTTAAACAATATGCGAAAGGCAAAGAGTTTTATCAGAAAGCCCTGATGCTCAGCAACAAATATTATCCGCACGGCCGACTACGTGAAAAGGCGAATATTTTCACACAGCTTGCCAAAACCTCCTTGGCATCCAAGCAACCTAAAGAAGCTATTGCTTATATCCATCAGTCGTTAAGCACGCTTGGTATCATGCAAAACAATGCCATTAACAAGCAAAAAATATTTGGCGACTACAAAGTGGTAGATGCTTTTATGCAAATGGCCAAAGCTCAACTCATGCTTGGACAAGCAGAACAAGCCCTTTCCAACATTAACTTGAGTTTATTGGCCGCCGACAAAATTAGGGATGAGTTTGGAGCAGACATTACCAAAGAGCGGTTACAAAAAAGTCTGAAACAAATTGCCGAGCAAGGTATTGCCATCAACTATCTACTATTTGAAAAAAGTAGAAATCAGAAATACCTACAACAAATTCTTCTACTAGCAGAACAAAGTAAAGCCCGTACCCTATTGGAGCAGATGGAGCGTAACCGAAATGCGGTGGCCAAAAACGTAAAAGCAGATAGCCTGCTGATGAAAAAACAAACTTTGGAGCGAGCCATCATCTATCACGAAAAACAGGAAATAGAGCAAACAACAGCCAAACTAAAAGAAACCATTGCGGGCCTTAAGTTTCAATTGGCTTTGATCAACAAACAAATTGCTAAAAAATATCAGCAAAACAACTCCAATTTTAGCAACGAGATTAATTTAGCCAACCTGCCCAAACATCGTTTTATAGAATACTTTTTTGGAGAAGAAAATATCTATGTCATCAACATTAACCTCCAAAAAATTGAGGGTGTGGTGAAGTTGGAAAACGCATCATCAATCAAAGAGCATATCAAGTCTTTTGTACAAACTTATTTCCAGCACGGTCCTGCTGAAATGTCCAATGCACCACAATCATTTTATGCTTCCTCCAATAAAGTTTATCAATTGATACTTGCTCCTTTATCAGTAAAACCTCAAGAAACGATGACCATTATTCCTGATGGTATTTTGGGATACCTTTCTTTTGATGGACTGATTACTGAAGAGAAATATACTGAAAACCTATCTGCTTGGCCTTTTTTCATCAAAGAGCACCTTACCAGTTATGCATTCTCTTTAAAAACCTTACAGTTGGAAAGACAAAAAAATAATAGCCAAGGCTTTGCTGGCTTATTTATTACCCATACCCTTGGAAAAAATGCACCATTACTGGCTGTTGAAAAAGAGGCCAATGAAATCAAGAAAAAGGTAAGCGGTGTTTTTTTGTATAACGAAGAAGTAAACGCCAAAAGCTTTGAGCAGCAATTTGAACAACGCAACATTCTGCATATTGGTACGCATGCCTACCTTTCAGGGCCAAACCAAGAACCTACACTTGATTTTGAACGAGAAAACATATACCTATTTGAACTTTCAGCTAAACCACAAGCGCCATCTTTGGTGGTATTAAGTGCTTGTCGCACTGCCGATGGTATTTTAGCGGATGGCGAAGGAGTTATTAGTCTTTCACGTGGTTTTAACGCTATTGGCACTTCTGCAACCATTGCTGGATTATGGAATGTAAACGATAATGCCGTCGCCTATATCACCCAACATTTTTACCAATCGTTACTAGAAGGAAATACCAGTGCCCAAGCACTTAGAAATGCTAAACTAGCTTGGTTAAAAGATCCTCAAACTGCAGGAGCCTTATTGCTTCCTTATTATTGGGACAGTTTAGTTTACATGGGAAAAAATCAAACATTCGACTTGGAAAAACCATTTTTTAACCCGTGGATGCTCTGGTCCATTGGTGGGTTAATCACCATCATCATATTAGCATTTATATATAGGTTTTTAGCTAGTAAGAAAAATGCTACTTAAACTCTTGTAAAATAAATACGCTGAGGATACTCACCAAAAGTGAAATGTGCCACTTCGCAAAGCCAAATTTTCAAATCAACTTTCTCATTCTGGTACATTTCCAAAAAGTAGTTGGCACCACCACCCAAATTTTCTTCACCCAAACGGATCAGCGTTAAAAACGATGCATTTTCAAAAGGTTCATTGGCAATATTCAATTTAATTTCCGCAGCGCCATTGCTTAACAGCTCAAGCCACTCATCAGCACCTTGAATCATTTGCAGGTCTTCGGGATCACCACCCCACTCTGGCAAATCCACAAACCACTCGGCTTGGTCCGTTTTATAAAATCTTAAATTTCGTTTCACTATTAACTTTTAGTAAAATTTCCTCCGAACCGTCGGAGGGTGCCCAACGGGCGGAGTGTATTAAATTCATCATGCCATATCTAACGTAACCACAGCACATCCAATTTAGTTTTTTAAAAAGACCTCCAAGAGGTCAAATATCTATAAAAAAGCCTTATCAGCTTTGGTACGACTCCTAAGGAGTCGCATACTTTTACCCACATTTTTTTTATAAATATTAAAATCCTTCGGATTTTCAATTAAATCAATACTTACTTTCTTCCGACACATCGGAAGGTACCCTACGGGCGGGGTGTTCTAGATTCCATTATTCCATTCCATACAACAAATGGAAAGTAGTTAAAGAACGAAGCACTATTTCGCTAACTTGCCACAAAACATAAATTCAGTTCCTTAAATGACCTCTAAGAGGTCAAATATTTATAAAAACCAACTTATAAACTTTGGTACGACTCCTACAGAGTCGCATACTTTCTACCTACATTTTTTCTATAGATATTGAAATCCTTCGGATTTTCAATTAGATCAAAACTTTACTCACCCCCTACTTTTTCGGAGTATTCTCCTCTCCTAGAGGGGTGCCCAACGGGCGGGGTGTTTTAATCCCACCATTCAATACAATTTACTTCACTGTCCTTTTAAAAATAGTCACTGCCATTGGCGGCAAGTCCACCAATATCGATTGCTTTTGATGTTGGTGAGCAATATTCTCTGTAGTTTTCACTTGGGCATTCAATTTTCCACTGCCATAAAACTCTTCAGCATCTGAATTAAAGATTTCCTTCCATTTTCCTTTCACAGGAATACCAATACGGTAGTGCTGTCTAAAAACTGGGGTAAGGTTAATGGCAATCACCAAGGTATCTTTAGCTTTGTTCGACCTTCGCTGGTAAACATAAATAGACTGGTTCACATCATCAGCCTCCTGCCATTCAAAGCCCTCGTGCGAAAAATTGAAATGATATAACGCAGCTTCCGAACGGTACAGCTCATTCAATTTCTTCACCAAATGTTGTATCCCTTTATGTGGTGCGTATTTCAGCAAATTCCAGTTTAACGATTCAAAACAATTCCACTCCGAAGTCTGGGCAAACTCATCGCCCATAAACAATAATTTCGTACCAGGATGTGTGAACATATAGGCGTACAAAGCCCTTAAATTGGCAAACTTCTGCCATTCATCACCTGGCATTTTATAAATCATCGGTGATTTACCGTGTACCACTTCATCGTGCGAAAGCGGCAACATAAAGTTCTCAGTAAACGCATAGGTTAAGCTAAACGTAAGCTGGTGATGGTGGTGTTTTCTGCTAAGCGGATCCAGTTTGAAATACTTCAAAGTATCATTCATCCAGCCCATCATCCATTTCATGCCAAAGCCCAAACCACCAGCAAATACTGGACGAGTTACCCCATCGTAAGTACTACTTTCTTCGGCAATGGTTTGGATGCCCTTAAAGTTGCCATAAACCGCTTCGTTCATATCCTTAAGAAACTTTACGGCTCCTAAATTCTCGGTACCACCATATTCATTGGTACCGTATTCCCCCTCTTCTCTACTAAAATCAAAATACAACATGGAAGCAACCGCATCTACCCTTAAACCATCTAAATGGTATTTATCCAGCCAAAACATGGCATTGCTGATGAGGAAAGAACGTACTTCATTCCTATCATAATTAAAAATGTATGATTTCCAGTCGGGATGAAAACCTTTACGCATGTCCGAGTGCTCGTACAGATGCGTTCCGTCGAAATGATACAAGCCATTACTATCTCCAGGAAAATGAGAGGGTACCCAATCCAAAATAACGGCAATGTTATTTTTGTGCAGTTCCTCAATCAAGAACATCAAATCTTGTGGCGATCCATGACGGGAACTTGCCGCGTAATATCCAGTTACCTGATAACCCCACGAAGGATAGTAGGGATATTCCATCACGGGCAGAAACTCTACATGGGTAAATCCCATTTGCAGTACATAAGGCACCAAAGTTGCGGCAATCTCCCCATAACTCAATACCCTTTCAGGATCTGCAGGGTCACGTTGCCATGATCCCAAATGCACTTCATAAACAGAAATAGGTTGGTCTAGGGCATTCTTCTTTTCCCTTTTGTTCATCCATGCCTTATCCTTCCAAGTGTAATCAGTATCCCAAACAATAGAAGCCTTACGTGGTGGATGTTCGGCATGCAAAGCATAAGGATCGCTTTTTTCTACTTCAGAACCATCAAATCCCTTCACAAAATATTTATAGACTTCGCCCTTTTTTAAGTGAGGAATAAATCCTTCCCAAATACCCGATTCGTCCCAACGATTAAACAGCAAATGACTTTCGCGGTTCCAGGCATTAAAGTTGGCCATTACATGCACCTTTTGTGCATTTGGCGCCCAAACTGCAAAGTACACCCCGTCTACTCCATTAACGGTGCAAAGGTGCGCTCCCATTTTTTCGTACAACTTAAAATGTTTGCCCAAAAGAAATAGCGAAACATCAAAATCAGTTAAAAGACTGTACTGCCATACTGGAGATTGATATTTTTCAAAAGCATTTTCTGCAGATTGAACTGTTTTGCTTTTTGTTCCTAGGGGAGTCTGTTTCTTTTTTGGCATATTATAAAGCTATCGATTTAAGGTGAGATTATATGAAATGAGCAGGCAAATAACCATGTAAAATCAGGTCATCTGTATCGTTAATATCATAATTACATCCATTATGGATAAGTACTATTCTTGAGGATACATCCAGAATTTGCTGGTAATCATGATCGGTTATCAGAAAGCCTTTTTCCGGTAAAAGCTCCTGAATATGGTGTTTAAGTTGCTGGCAAATTAAAGGTGCTAATTGCGAGAAGGGCTCATCCAACAAAATATATTTAGCATCACTGTAAATCATCAATAAAGCTTCTGCTAATCTTCTATTTCCTCCTGATAAATCACCTATGCTCATTCTCCTATTTTCTTTAAATAGATCGATGGCAAGCAGTTGCTTCTTATATTTGTTAACATACAGATTGACCAAAAGTTCCAAGTTCAGGTATTTTGGTAAAAAATAACCTTGCGGCAAATAAGCTAACTTATGTGTTAAGTAACCTTTTTGAACCCGTTCATCATCAATTCTAATGAATTGATAATTCGGCTTAATGCTTCCAAAAATAATTTTTAACAAGGTTGATTTACCGCTTCCATTACGGCCAAGTATCCCAACTATTTCTCCTACGCCACATTTTACATATACGTTATTTAATACGCTATGCCTGCCAAAACTATGAGCTACACTGTCTACATGAAGTTCTGCCATAGCCAACAAAAAATTAATAACAAAGCAAATAGAAAAGTATCTAGCAAAAAGAAATAACCTAAAACCCTCCTATAGCTCATATTCAGATTATAATAATAGAAAATCCGATAGCCAAAGAAAAGTTTCTCTATCCCTACTGTAGTAGCATACCCCAACAATTTAAAGGCGATAGCAAGGTTATATAAATTGACCTTATCAAAACCTTTTAAATAAAATAAATGGAGGAAAAATAGACTTAGACAAAAGTTTAATACAAATACTAATTTGAAATGATGCAAATACAGAATTTTTAGCTTTTGATACATTCCAATTTTTTATTTTTTCCGTCATTTCGACGTTAGGAGAAATCTAACATATAGTTTTTGAGATTTACCTCGTAGCTGCTTTACGGTCTTCTCTACTGATAAATCGGTAAAAGTTACCCTCTGAATTAAAATACATGTCGTAATTATACGATTTAGAATAACCCTACAAAGCTTAAAAAGCTTCGTAGGGCAAAAAAATTATCCTTTAATGATCTTAATTTTTGAGAAGTTTTTATTCGATTTAAACCTCAATATTCCACGATCGTTGACTACAAAATCGGTTACCTCCCTATCATCAACCCAAACCTTACCTACCTTAAATGGCAAGGCTATCACACGAAAATCGTAGAGTTCATAATTTGGCGTATATAAACCATCAATGGTTTGTTCGATGGTAAAGCTACTATCGTTTCCTTTCGCGTTAAACTTCTTCTCCAAATAAATATCCTGCTCATAAGCAAAAGTATCGCCATGATCTTCGTACATGAACGAGTTCACTTCATAATCTGAATAGTAAACGTTCAACCAAACCTCATCTATTGTTTTCTCCCCAACGTACTGCATTACCGGATACTCTGGCATTACCGTTCCTGCCCTTACAAACAAAGGCATGGTATCCAAAGGCGTATCTACCACATACTCGCTTCCACCTTCCAATAGTTCAAGGGTCCAATAGTTAAACCATTTACCTTTTGGCAAGTAAATGCGGCGTGAAGTAGCACCTTGTTCCAACACCGGACAAACTAAAATCTTATCGCCAAAAGTAAATTCATCTTGACGGAAGTGGTTAGACAAAATTTCTTGCTCCAACATCGCCAACGGCCTTAAAATTGGGAAACCATAACGGTGGTGTTCCCAAAATACCGAATAGATATATGGCATCAATTTATAGCGTAACTCAATAAATTTACGGTTCACGCTGGTAAAAGGCTCTCCAAAGCTCCAAGGCTCACGCTCGCGAGTATCACCTGCCGAGTGGGCACGCATAAACGGCGAAAATACACCTAATTGAATCCAACGGGTAAACAATTCACCATCAGGCTCGCCACTAAAACCACCAATATCGGTACCGCAAAATGGCACACCAGAAATAGACATGCGTTGACATTGGATATTGGCAATTTTAAGATGTTCCCAAGTAGCTACGTTATCCCCTGTCCAAACCGATGCATAACGTTGCATACCCGAATAACCTGCTCTGGTAATGGTAAAAGGACGTTTATTACGTTGTAATTTCTTCAACCCTTCATACGTAGAGCGTACCATTTGCATACCATAAACATTATGTGCCTTACGGTGCGAACCTCTGTAACCATCGTAGTTATGTCTTACATCATTTGGAAAAGTACCCGAACCAAACACCGCTGGTTCGTTCATATCGTTCCAAAATCCAGCCACACCCATATCTACCAATTCCTTATATAAACCACCCCACCATTCTCTAACTTCAGGATTGGTAAAATCAGGAAATTGGCAACGGCCTGGCCACACATGACCCTCCATAAAGTAGTCATCACTTCGGCGACAGAAATAATTCTTTTCCTTTCCTTCCTTAAACACCCAATAATTATCGTCCACTTTAATTCCGGGGTCAATCATTACCACGGTTTTCATGCCCACATTGGCCAAATCCTTGATCATTTTCTTAGGATCTGGGAAGTATTTTTTATTCCAGGTAAAGCAACGGTAACCATCCATATAGTCAATGTCCAAATAAATGGCATCGCACGGAATTTGTTGTGACCTAAACCCATCTACAATTTCACGTACCTTACTTTCTGGATAATAGCTCCAACGACATTGATGATAACCAATAGCCCATTGAGGCGGCATTTGATGTGTTCCAGTTAACGATTGGTAGCGTTTCACTACATCCATCATGTGCGGACCGTGGATATAATAGTATTGCAATTCACCACCATCAGCCCAAAAGCTAGTTTTAGAATTGTCTTCTCTTCCAAAATCAAAATAAGACTTAAAAGTATTATCGAAGAAAATGCCGTAAGTTTCGCCTTGATTAATCCCCAAGTAAAATGGAATGGTACGGTACAAAGGATCCTGATCCCAACCATAAGAATAAGCATCGGTATTCCAGTTCACAAACTTTCTACCACGCAGGTTCAAATTACCCGATTTATCACCCAAACCAAAGAAATTCTCCTCTGGATGGCATTGCTTAGTTGCAAAAACATAATAACCACCAAACTCTACGTTTTCTTCCCAGTGCATTGGCGAAGCATCACTACTGGTTACAATTCCTGTAATGTTATCTATAAACGAAATCAGGAAATCAGCTTTGCTTACCCTACAGGTAATGGTATTAGTTTCAATCAAATAGGCATCAGGAGTATCCTGTAACCTAAAAGTGGTCACTTTTTGATCCACTTCTTCTACTGCATACGAGAAATCAGCCAGGAAAACACCATGTGGCGCCAAACGAACCCTAATGGTCTCGTCGCTTACCACTCTAATTTCTACTACCGCCTCACCATCAGAAAAATAAAACTTGTTACCTTCCTTTTTTACACTCTTTACCGAGGTGAGGTATTGTTTTACGATGGCTTGTAAATTGGTTACAGGGTTATTTAAATGCTGTACGGTTTCTTCTTCTAACTGTCCGTTATGGTTGATTTCCGAAATTTCAAAGTCCTTGTTTAAATCTTCTTCCATATTGTTTTGCTCGTTACGCCTGTTATCATTTCAAACAGTTGGTATTGCTCTAAAAAATTGTTCTCTCGAGATGTTGATAGATATTGTAAATATAAAATAATTACCTTTTAAGCCAAATAATACTGTGTTAAGTTTACACCAAGTAGCCGCAAAAACTTCATGTATTACCGCATAGCTAACACCAAACAAGAGAAAAAATTGAAATCAACTGGTTTTTATTTTCCTGAAAAGCAATTGGTTGCTACTATCTAAAGGAAGTCCCGCTGTACGCTTCAATCTTTTTGTTGCAACTCCTGTCAACTGAGCTTGTCGAAGGATCTGTTACATCGGCAAATACGCTTCGATAAACTCAGCGTGACAACTAAGGAAAGGTAGTGACAACAAAAAGTATTTCCCGCTCCCATCGGGTTTAGTTTGCAATACCTATACAAAAAATTCAATGCTTTAAAAAATGTAAATTGCAAGCCACACAACTACTTTGCAGTAGCAATTACTTTACATATCAATAGGTAATGATTTGGTCACTTATTCTATTTTTGTAACATACAGCAAAGCTTATGATTTCCATTCAATCTGTTTCTCATCAATACACCTCTGGTCACGAACTGCAATTTGCAGATTGGCAGGTGAACAATGGTGAGCAATGGCTCCTTTTAGGCCAATCGGGAAGTGGCAAAACCACCTTACTACATATCTTAACAGGTTTGCTTAAGCCCTCCAATGGCAAGGTAAAAATTGGCGAAACCGACCTTTATTCTCTTTCTTCTAAAAAATTAGATGCCTTTAGAGGACAGCAAATTGGCATCGTGTTTCAAAAGCCACACCTCATTAAAAGCTTAAACATTACCGAAAACCTATTGCTTGCCCAAAGTTTTGCGGGCTTACCTAACAATAAGAAACGCGTAGAAGAAGTATTGGACTCCTTGAATATGTTGGCCAAGAAAAATGCTTATCCACAGGAACTGAGCCAAGGACAATTACAAAGGGTCACCATCGCTCGTGCGGTAATTAACAAACCTACCTTGCTTATTGCCGATGAGCCAACCTCTAGTTTAGATGACCAAAATGCCGAAGCGGTATTGGCCTTACTGAAAGAGCAATCGGCATTGAACCAAGCAACTTTGGTAGTGGCCACACACGATAAAAGAGTTAAAGATGCGTTTACCCTTACCTATACTTTATCATGAGCCCATTTAAAATTAGCTGGAAAAACATTTGGTCAAAACCATTAAATGCGGCACTCAATATTTTGCTGATTGCTTTTGGTACAGGAATTTTAACGGTACTGTTACTTGCTTCTACCCAAATTGAAGATAAACTAGCAAAAAACTCGAAAGACATTGACCTAGTAGTTGGTGCAAAAGGCAGTCCGTTACAATTGATTTTGAGCAGTATTTATTACATTGACTTCCCTACGGGCAATATCCCAATGAATGAGGCGAAAAAACTCATGCGTAATCCCTTTGTAAAACGGGCGGTACCTTTGGCCTTGGGCGACAATTATAACGGTGTGCGCATTGTAGGAACCGATAGCACTTACATTGGTCTTTATGGCTTAAAAGTACAAAGCGGAACCTTTTGGAAAGCGGATTTAGAAGCCACCATTGGCGCTAATGTAGCCAAAGAACAAAACTTAAAAGTAGGTGATACTTTTTTTGGTGGCCATGGCTTAACCGAAATGAAGGACGAACACAAAGACCACGCTTATAAAGTAGTGGGTATTTTGGCACCACAGCAAAATGTAACCGATAATTTGATTTTAACAGCCATTGGTAGTGTTTGGAAAATGCATGGAGATGAAGGAGAGCGCCATGAAGAAGGTCATGACCACGCCGCAGAAGCTGACCACAGTCATGATGAAGACAGAGAGTTTACTTCTTTGCTAATTCAATATCGTTCACCAATGGCAGTAGCCATGTTCCCTCAAATGGTGAATCAAACTACCAATATGCAAGCGGCGAGTCCAGCTCAAGAAAGCACCAGACTGTTTTCTTTAATTGGAGTTGGGGTAGATACTTTACAATGGTTTGCGGTGTTAATTATGCTTATTGCGGCCATTAGTGTATTTGTGAATTTATACAACTCACTAAAAGAAAGAAGTTACGATTTAGCCATTATGCGAACCTTGGGTGCCTCAAAAGGTAAACTTTTTTCGTTAATCATATTAGAAGGTTTAATTTTGACCCTAATAGGCACAATAATTGGAATAGCATTAGGCCATGGCATTTTACAACTAATTAGCAACTACCAAGAAAGTAGCCAAGCAAAAATGAACGGTCTGATCTTTATCAAGGAAGAATTTTATTTACTAGCGGCTGGCTTAGCCATAGGTGTAGTAGCAGCAGTTATTCCAGCAGTACAGGCCTACCGTTCGAACATATCGAAAATTTTAGCAAAGAATTAATATATAAACAACATCGTCATTGCGAGGCACGAAGCAATCTTACAACATTTAAAAGTTAATAACTTAAACTCGCTTTAGGATTGCTTCGTTCCTCGCAATGACGGACATTGGTTAAAAAACAAAACACACAACATGAAAAAATTAGGTTTTATATTTTTATTATTTATTGGATTTGCCTTTAATGCGAAAGCACAACACGACCCAAGTGATCAAATCGTTTCGGCCAACTGGGACGTAATTGGTGATGTAGAATTTAAAATGGCCAAAGACGATAGCGAAATGTACGCCATCTTCAATAATGACATTAAAAAAAGAGCTGGTAAACCTTTTGAGTTGGAAGGCTATATTGTTCCTATTAAAGATGGAATGAAGCAAACCAAATTCATGCTATCTACGCTACCTATTAACCAGTGTTTTTATTGCGGCAAAAATGGTGTACCTATCATGGTTGAAGTTCAATTAACAGAACCTACTAAGTTCACCTATCAAACCATTAAAGTACGAGGCACCTTAAAGTTAAGCACTGCCAATGCACTGGATGCCTCTCCTATTGCATTGATCAACGGGAAAGTAGTGAAGTAAGTTTTTAGCGTCATTGCGAGGTACAGTCCGTCCCGTCATTTCGAACGTATGTGAGAAATCTAACATCTAGCACAAAATTTCCTAAATAAAAACCAAGTCCAAAGATCTCTCCACAAGGTCGAGATGACGAACTTGACTACATAAAAAAATCCCTAGGCAAAACACCTAGGGATTCTTTGTTTTTGTCATTCCGAGGAACCTCTTTCCGCCGTTTCAAAGTACAATCCGTCCCGTCATTTCAAGGAAAGCGTAGCGCCGAGACCGTGCAGCAGCTACGAAGTAAAATCTAGCTCCTAACAATTTGAGATTTCTCTCCCGAAAGTTTGGGATCGAAATGACAGCAAGATTAAAAGAAGAAGCCCAAAGATTTGTCGTCATTGCGAGGTACGAAGCAACTCTCTGTGGGTTATTACCTTTCGCTTTAGGATTGCTTCGTACCTCGCAGTGACGGAAATAGCTACATAAAAAAATCCCTAGGTAAAACACCTAGGGATTTTTTCATATTATTCCGAAGAATTATCAACTAGTGACCTGAGTGACCATCAGCACCATGAGCGTGTCCATGAGCCAATTCATCAGCAGTTGCTTCTCTTACTGTTAAAATTTTACCAGCAAAAATTAAGTTTTTACCAGCCATTGGGTGGTTTAAATCTACAGATACAATCTCCTCACCTACGGCAGTTACCCCAGCACGAAATTGATTTCCTTGGTTATCTTGCAAAGGAATTACATCACCTACATTCGGCAATTCAGCACCACCTTCTTTAAACATGCCTACAGGCAAATCAACATGAGCTCCTGGATCAATTTCACCGTAACCATCAGCTGGCTCAAGTTCAAAACTATATTCATCACCAACAGATAAACCTGTTAAGTGCTCTTCAAATTTAGGCAACATCATTCCCACACCGTACAAAAATACAAGTGGATTTTCTTCAGTAGCTTTTTCTACAAAAACTTGGTTACCCTCTGGAGTAGTGGTATGTAGCTCGTAAGTAAGAGAAACTACCGTGTTAGAAGTGATTTTCATTCTTTCTATTTAATTGTTTTATGATTTGATGAACGTTTGCTGCTTCATCTTTTATTTTATATGCTTAAGCGCCTCATCAATAGTGCCTACAGGCAGCTGACAAGTTTTGTTTCGGCAAATATAGATTTTTGTTTGCTCGCTTTGCTTATGTTTTAACAAAGGCAGTGTACTTTTTGTTCCTGCCAAAGTAATTTTATTAGGGATATACTGTTGGTTAAACTCCTCTTTTACCGATTTAAAATCAGGACCTGCAATCGCAATTTCATTAATACCGTAAACTTCATTAAGCAATTGAATGCACCAATTAGAATAAGCTGATCCATAAGATTTGATACGTGGCAATACCGCTTTTAACATGGTAGATGCCCTTTCCAAATAACTTTCCTCATCAAAGAACAATCCTAACTTTTGGAGATTTTGTGCCATTGCCGAGTTGGAAGCAGGGATTACGTTATCCATCACTTCATGCTTACGAGCAATTAAGCTCTCGCCCTGGTTAGAGGTATAATAGAACATGGCATTGCTTTCATCAGTGAAATTGGTTAGCACATATTCGGTAAGTTCTTTTGCCTCATTCAACCAAGCTTCGTTAAAATCTATCTCATAAAGCACGATTAAAGCCTCTATTAAAAATGCGTAGTCATCCAAAAACCCTGGAATGGTTGCTTTACCATTTTTATAATTGCGATATAAGCCACCATCTTCAGCCATTAAGTTATTCAAAATAAAGCTGGCAGCCCTTTTGGCCTTTTCATAATAAAGCTCATTGTTTAGCACTTGTGCAGCATCAGCCAAACCTTTAATCATTTGAGCATTCCAAGCCGTCAAACATTTATCATCCAAGCCAGGCTTGATTCTTTCATTTCTAACGGCTAATAATTTAGCTTTTGCTTGGGCAATAATTGTTTCAAAATCGGCTTTGTTTAGGCTATATTTTGCCATCAAATCTTCATCCAATACCGTTCTTCTCAAAATATTGGTATGTTCTTCTTCCCAATTTCCAGTATCAGTTACATTAAAGTATTCGGCCAAAAATTGATGATGTTCCCCTACCAACTGATCAAAATCGGCTTTGCTCCACACATAAAATTTACCTTCTATACCTTCACTGTCAGCATCTAGTGCCGAGTAAAACAAACCGTTCTCAGCCGTCATTTCCCTATCTATCCAATCAATGGTCTCTTTAACCACTTCGGCAAAAGGTTCATATTTCAAGCATTGATAAGCTTCGGCATACAAGCTAACCAGCTGCGCATTATCATAAAGCATTTTCTCAAAATGAGGCACATGCCAATGTCCATCTACCGAATATCTGGCAAAACCACCACCAATTTGATCGTAAATACCACCTAATGCCATAGCATCCAAAGTTCGCATTACAGCCATCATTACTGATTGTTCATCCCTCAGAAATGCGTAACGTAATAAAAACGACCAATTATTGGGCAATGGAAATTTAGGCGACCTATTATAACCACCCTCCGAAATATCAAAATTCCGTTTCCACGGTTCTACAATTTCAATTAATTGTTCCTCCTTAAAGGTCAGCAGCTCATTCCTATCTTCAATCAGCTCTGCTTGTTGCAAACCCTCTGTCAATCGTTCTGCGTATTTGATAGCCTTTGCAGGTTCCGTTTGCCATAAATTAGCAAGGTTAAGTAAAATATTGATCCAATCTGCTTTGCGGAAATAAGTACCACCATAAATAGGTCGCTGGTCTGGCAAGCAAATGGCATTTAAGGGCCAGCCACCATTGCCGTTCATCAACTGCACGGCAAGCATGTAAATTTGGTCAATATCTGGTCGTTCTTCCCTATCTACCTTAATACATACGAAATGCTTGTTCATCACTTCGGCCACCTCATGGTTTTCGAAACTCTCACGTTCCATCACATGGCACCAGTGGCATGCCGAATAGCCTACACTTACAATAATGAGTTTATTTTCGTCTTTTGCTTTTTTAAGGGAGGCTTCATTCCACTCGTACCACTCTACAGGATTATGTGCATGCTGCAACAAATACGGCGATGATGCATGGATTAAACTATTAGGTTCTTGCATAGCATAAAGGTACGGGCTTTGATTGGCTTGTTTAAAAAATTGCTGTAAATTTATCAACCTATTTACATGAACATGCTTGCCGTGTTCAATGAACTTTAAAGCGAACATGAAAATTACCCATACCGAAATCTATCGTTTCAGCATTCCAATGGAACCTTTTGTAATTGCCACTGGTACCATGCATTTTGCCCAAAATGTACTGGTCAGAATTTTTACGGATACAGGTATACATGGTAACGGAGAATGTTCTGCTTTCCCAATGATTGTTGGAGAAACTCAAGAAACTTGCCTAGCCATGGCCAAGGATTTTGCCCAAATTTTAAAAGGAAAAGATCCTTTGGATATTCCAGCGAGGATGGATGACCTACTGGGCTATGCAGCACATAATCCAACCATTAAAAGTGCCTTTGATATGGCACTGTTTGATATCGCTGCAAAAAATGCCAATCAGCCTCTTTACCAGTTTTTAGGCGGACACAAACGCAGTATCGAAACAGATATGACCTTGGGAATTGATACTCCCGAGAACATGGCCTCAAAAGCGGTAGAACATCAAAAAAATGGCTGCAGAATTATCAAGATCAAATTAGGCAAAAAAGTACATGAAGATATTGAAAGGGTAGCCGCCATTAGAAAAGCCCTAGGCGAAGAAATGATCTTACGCTTGGATGCTAACCAAGGCTGGAGCTTTGACGATGCCCTGTTTGCCCTTACAGAACTAGAGAAATACAACATAGAGTTTTGCGAACAACCTATGCGCACTTGGTACGATGACCGTTTACCTGAGTTGAATGTCAACTCCCCTATCCAGCTCATGGCCGACGAGAGTTGTTACAACCACCATGATGCCAGAAAACTGATCAATGCACAGGCAACTACTTTTCTGAATATCAAATTCTCAAAATCTGGTGGCATTTTGGAAGCTCAAAAAATACATGAAGTAGCCTTACAAAACGGCGTAAAATGCATGATTGGCAGTATGCTTGAAAGCAGATTAGCCCTAACCGCTAACTTACATTTTGCCTTAGCCAGTCCTAATGTGATTTATTTTGATTTGGATACTTGCTTATTAGGACACTTGATAGATCCTGTAGTAGGTGGACTTAGCTACGATGGTTTTATGCTGGATGTACCAGACACTCCTGGGATTGGAGCAGAAGCAGATGAATTCTTTTTAGAAGAATGCGAAAGCTGGACGGTTTAAATATCATTTTTTTGCTCATTTAATAAATACTTTGAAATCTCGCCACAGATCCACAGATGAGATATGTATAAAAGTTAAAAAACAAAATCTGTGTATTTGGAGCTAAATGCGCAAAAAGCTTTGTTAAATCCAACTCCGAGCAACAACTAAAAGGCAACCTAATTTTAACATACCCTTAACAATCTACGAAGCTTTTCGGAGTTTCGTCGAAAAAAATCGGGAGTTCGTCGAAAGTAGTGAAGTTGCATGCAACGTTTTAGAATGACTTGCGTCTTAATTACAAAAAACACAAATCAATTATGAAACAAAGAACAACTTCGCTATTTGCTATTGGAATTTTAGCTTTAGCCATCAGCACCACAACAGTTAACGCAACAACAGTAGTAAACCCAACTACTACAACCGTCTATAAATATAACGATCAACAAACGCCTAAGAAACTGATCATTTCTGGAAATGTAGAAGTTACCCTTGTACAAGACCATGAAAGCAAAAAATTATATACCAACGAAGGTACCGCAAAAGCTAGAGTTTACACTAGCGATGATGCCATCGAAATCTCTACCAAGAAAAACTCAGAAACCGCCAAAATCACCCTTTATGTTGGCGATATATATAGAATTGATATTTCTGGCAATGCAGTGGTAAAAACCAAAAACACGCTAAATGCACAACATTTACAAATCATTATACAAGATGATGCCAAAGCCGATATCAGCTCTAAAACAGAAACCATTTATACGAAACTAAGCAACGAAAGTGCTTTAAAATTAAATGGGAGCACTAAATTTCATTCTATTTCTACTAACGAGCTAGCAACGTTAAACACCAATAACTTTAAAGCTGGAAAAACCGAAATTGAAAAAAGAAACAGTGCTGATTTCGCCAAAAGCAAATAATTTCAGCAATTGATTAAGATGAGCGTTGTACCTCTACAGGTGCAGCGCTTTTTTTATGCAACAATAAATGATATATTAGCGCCAAACGAGTTTCAAAATGAAAAACATCACCGACAGGCACGAATATATCCTCAAAAAACTGAAAGAAGATGGCAAGGTTAGCATTATTGAACTAATTGACCTCATGAAAGTTTCTGGTGTAACCATCAGAAAGGATTTGAAAATGTTGGAAGATAAGAACCTTCTTTTTAGAACAAGAGGTGGTGGTTCTATTAAAAACCCTTATGCTAGCGAAAGAAGTATTTATGAGAAGGAGCTCATTAACGCTGATGAAAAACAACGCATAGCTAAAGCAGCACTGAAACTTATTAAAAATACCGACTCAATTACCATAGGGTCTGGCTCTACCGTTTTTGAAGTGGCCAGATTTTTAAATCCTACGGAACATATTACCGTAATTACGCCTGCCTTAAAAGTGGGTTTAGAATTATGCAACAGAAACAATGTTGAAGTATTACAACTAGGTGGCATGATCCGATCTAACTCTTCTTCTGTTGCTGGTAATTTTGCCGAAAAAATATTAGAAGAAATCTCTTGTGGAATTGTTTTCTTAGGTGTTGATGGCATTGATCTCGACTTTGGCTTTTCTATTACCAACTTGGCTGAAGCTGCTTTAGACCAAAAGATGATCGAAACCGCTCAAACAGTAGTTATTTTAGCCGATAGCACTAAATTTGACAAAAGAGGTTTAGGTAAGGTCTGTACTTTTGAACAAGTATCATACATTATTACCGACGATAAAGTACCAGAAATAGTGGTTCAACAACTGGAAGAAAAAGGAGTGAAAGTAATCATCGCTTAACTTCCATCCTTCTCTATTTTTATTAATAACCCTACAATTTTGCTTTGCCTAGATATTTATGTTGTGGGGTATTTTTAGGTACGTTATTTTTAATCGCTTCTGCTACTTCAACAGGCAAATCAGACTCCAAGATATCCGCACCTCCCTTAAAAACTTCTACATAAGCTTTTGCTCTTTCTTGGGGAGTGGCCAATTTATCGTAGGTTGGAGCAGAAGAAATCATCACCATCACTCCCTTATCCTGTAAAAGCTTCATTAACTCTCTGTTTTCTGGAGTATACTCAGGCCCAATATATGCGATAATACTGCCCCAATCAATACCTGCTTTTACATATTCATCATAAGCTTTTTTGGTTTTAATATGCACAGAAAGCATCCAGTTTGGGTTTTGATCCAAATAAAATTTAGCCTGCTTGGCATTATGAACAGTCAACATTACGGCTTCGTTGTTACACTCTTTCAAAATACGTGCTGTCATTTCCAACGGTACATCCTTCTTATCTAAATTCATTACCGTTCTACCCCTACTCCACAAAATAGCTTCTTTTAAGGTTGGAATTTTACAATCCGTCACATTTCCTTCTGGGTCTTTCAATCTCAATTTTTGGATTTCTGCATACGTGTAGTCAGATAATTTCCCAGTCCCGTTTGTTGTCCTATCCAAAGTTGCATCATGCATTAAAACAGCTACGCTATCCTTGGTTAATCTAGGATCGATTTCAAAAAAAGAAGGCATATATTTTAATGTATTGGCAAAGGTCTCCATAGAGTTTTCTGGAAATCCCTTAGTCATTCCACCACGATGGCCACTAATGATTGGAAAATTGTTTTCTCCATGTTTAAAAAAGGCTTTAAGCTCTTGAACATTTTTAAACTTTAAAACATTGATTTCACTTCTTTGTGCAAAAGCAGCCAAAGGACACAAAGCCAGCATTAAAAGTTGCTTTCTGAAAAAGGATTTTAGCATCATACGATATGGTTAATAAGACTGTTTTATTTTCTTAGCTATATTCAAAACTAAATTAAACAAATAAAAACTTTTTTAAACAAAATAAAAACAAAAACAAATAAACACTGACCTTATTTAATGAATTTACTTTTGCTACTCTTTAAAGGCTTCAAGCTTTGAATAGATTCATAAGCCTCCAACGCCCTATCGCTTAATAGAATATCAGCACCATCCTCAATAGTCTTTCGATAAGACTGCACTCGAATTTCTTTGTTTTTCTCTTTCTCCATCACTTTAGCCGTATACACAAAAACCATCATCCCCTTACCATGCATCAAATCGTAAAATTCTCTCTTTTTAGGCTGGCCAAAATAAGCAACCATATTTTCATTGGGAACACCAGTAGCCTCATAAGCTTTTAGCTTTTCTTCATTACTTACAAAAATCTCAAACATCAGATTTTTATCTTTTCCATAATAGAATGCAGCTTCAGCAGGCTCATAAGCAGAAATTAGCACATTGCTCTCCGCATTGTTTCTTTTGATGATCTGATACAATTGTTCTAAAGGCACATCTTTTTTATCAATCATTAAAATGGTTTTTCCCTTTGCCCACTGCAACATTTCATCTAAAGTATGAAGACCATATTTGGTTGGCTTCCCGTCCTTATCTCTAAGTTTTAATTGCTTCACCTCTTCCCAAGTGTAATCAGCTAGCTTACCCTTACCAGTGGTGGTTCGCTCAAGCGTTGCATCATGCAAAACAACCGCTACGCTATCCTTGGTGAGCCTAGGGTCAACTTCAAAAAATGCAGGAATTTTGGAAAGTACATACTCCAAGCCCGCAATGGAGTTCTCGGGGTAAAGCTCTTGTGCTCCACCGCGATGCCCACATATCAAGGGAATGCGATCTGGTGTATATTTAAAAAATGTCTTTAATTCTTGAGTTGAAGCAATCGAAAAGGTATGCAGCTTTTTAACTTGTGCAACTACAGGAGAAACAAATAGTACAGCAAGCAAAGCAAAAGCCTTTCCGATATTTTTACATTTAGTCATTACAGCTTAGTTGTAAAGCGGCACCGAAAAGTCACTATCTTCATCAACTTCTTCCAAAACCCTATCTTTTTGAGGAATAAACGTTCTTACACTCAAAACCTGCTTGCTTTGGTTAAACTTCATTAATCTCAGGATTCCATTACCCCCATTACGATCTTTTTCTGTATACGCTGGATTTCTTCTGCCTTGATAATCCGTCAGCAGCACCTTAATGGTACGCCCTTCAAATTTCACTTCTCTCATGGCTTCGCCACTAACATGCCCACAAAGCATCATAAATACATTTGGCGAATGTTTAAACTTATTGATGATTCGATTTCCTTGCTTAGTAAAATTACCTGGCTTAGGCTCAGCACCAACCCCAGCCCTAAAATTACTGCCACTTGTAGTATCAGGTCTAAGGATATTATGGCTTACCACAATTGCTTTTCTGTCAGAATGTTTAGCCAATATATCTGCGCCCCAATTATGCACCTTCTCTTCTAAAGCAGCATCATAAAATTCTTTTTTATTCGGGTCATTAAAAATCAAGTAAAGCACAATAAATTTTTCTCCATTTGCCTCAAAAAGATCGTAATGATTATCGTTAGCATCCGAATTATTGTAAGCACCACCATAATATGGTCTGCCTTCAAAATGCTTACGACCAAAGTATTTGGTATAGCCTATTTTACTTCCATTTGGATCACCATTTGGTCTTACATCATGGTTACCTACCGCTACGCCATAAGGAATACCATAAGGCAAACCAGGCAAAGGTTTCTCTAAACGATACATGGCATCTTTTGCCCTATCCCATTGATCAGGCAACTTATCCCCTTGATCAGTAATATCCCCCACATGCACTACGTAAGCTATCTTTTCCTTTTCAGCATTGGCCGTAATCCAATCTATCTGGTTATAGAACATATTCATGTTTCCGCCATATCGCTCTCCAGTGTAGTATTGCGTATCAGCTAATACGGCAATATTGAAATACTTATCATCTTCTGCTGGCGCAGCGACAATTGCAGCACTTTTCTGAAAGAAATCAAAATGCTGGAACCCGAAGCCAAGTAGAGATAAACATAAAAAAGAATAAAGGACTACTATCCTTCTCTTATTAACGGCAGCAGAAAAAACTGAATAAGAAACCATTTGAAACAAATTAAAATTTATTTAGAAAGTTAACAAAATACATTTTAAAGAGAAAATTAATTTCGATATCGGATAATATACTTCAAAAACAAACTCAAAAAAGCATTTCAAGATAGAAAACAACTTATTTGATGTTTCTTATAGAGAACCTAAAAAGTAAAAATCCGAAACTGTTCGCGAATTTATCTTTACTACGTAAACGCAACATTAACAAATCATCAAGATTAGCCCCCAAGCAGTTTTCTACAAACAAAAAATGCCCCGCATGTGCGGGGCATTTCTTTCAATGAGAACAGAACTTATTTACTTAGTTCTGCATAATATTTATGGAACAAAGGCAACGTTTCAATCCCTTTATAGTAATTGTAGATATCGTATTTTTCATTTGGCGAATGTAGCGCATCGCTATCTAATCCAAAACCAAACAATACTGATTTAATGCCAAGTACATTTTCAAACAAAGCTACAATTGGAATACTACCACCACCACGAGTAGGAATGGCCTTTTTACCAAAGCTATCTTCAATGGCTTTTTCAGCAGCGCGATAAGCTACACTATCAGTTGGGGTAACCACTGGCTCGCCTCCGTGATGTGGCGTAACAGTAACTTTTACTCCTTTAGGTGCAATCTTCTCAAAGTGTTTAGCAAAAATCTCGCTGATTTCGTCCGAATTTTGGTTAGGTACCAAACGCATAGAAATCTTCGCATTTGCCTTGCTTGGCAACACGGTTTTAGCACCTTCGCCAATGTAACCGCTCCAAATACCATTTACCTCTAAAGTTGGCCTGGTACCAGTACGCTCTAATGTTGAGTAACCTTTTTCTCCCCACTCCGCATCAATATCCAAATCTTTCTTGTACTCTTCTAAATCGAACGGTGCAGAGTTTAACGCTTGTTTTTCGGCATCAGACAACTCCACTACTTTATCATAAAACTCAGGAATAGTAATATGGTTATTTTCATCATGCAAAGAAGCAATCATTTTGCAAAGAATGGTTGCAGGATTTGCTACCGCTCCACCATATACACCAGAGTGTAAATCCCTATTAGGACCAACCACTTCTACCTCCATGTAGGCCAAGCCTCTCAAACCTGTTTCTATAGAAGGATTCTCCATACTGATCATCGAAGTATCAGAAATCAACACTACATCAGCTTTCAAACGTTCCGTATTAGCATTAACAAAGATGCCTAAGTTAGCTGAACCAACTTCCTCTTCACCTTCTATCATGAATTTAACATTACAAGCCAAAGTATTGGTTTGCATCATCAATTCAAAAGCCTTAACGTGCATATAAAACTGGCCTTTATCATCGCAAGCTCCACGGGCATAAATTTTACCATCACGAACTGTAGGTTCAAAAGGAGGAGTTTCCCAAAGCTCCAATGGATCTGGAGGTTGTACATCGTAGTGGCCGTAAATTAAAACGGTTGGTAAACTAGCATCTACAATCTTCTCTCCATATACGATAGGATATCCAGCAGTCTCACAAATCTCCACCTTATCAGCACCAGCGTCTTTCAATTTTTGAGCAACGAAATCAGCGGTTTTTAACACATCTCCTTTATATTTTGGATCAGCACTAACCGAAGGAAAACGCAACAACTCAAAAAGTTCGTCTAAAAAACGTTGCTTATTATCTTCTACATATTTCTTTATTTCTTGCATAAGATTTATATTTTGGGACAAATATAGGTATTTTGGTAAGAGCAAAAGAGAAAGCAAAAGGCTAAAACAAAATTAACCAACTCGAACTATGGGAAACAAGGATGAAATCAATGCACTTTCAATCAAGATAGAAAACTTATTACTAAGGCAGCAAAATTTCAATTCAGAAATTGAAGCGCTCAGACAAGAAATTGAGCGGCTAAAAAACCCTGGACTCGCTCCAAAAACAATCACAGAGCCACAAGAAGTTACAGCGCTCCCTAATCGTACACCTTCACCACTTAACCCCGAAGCGGTTAAGCCTACCCCAACCCCTACTTTTACGCCACCCCCTCGTTTCAACCCTCAGAAACCCACTTCAAAGTTCAACAAGGAGAATTTATTGAAATCTGATTTTGAAAAATTTTTAGGGGAAAATTTAATCAGTAAAATAGGTATACTCATCTTGGTGATTGGCGTAATTATAGGCGCTAAATATGCCATTGAGCATGAAATGATCAGTCCATTAACTAGAATTGTGCTAGGTTATATAATGGGTATAGCTTTAACCATTTTCGCCATAAAATTAAAAGCCAAGTACGAAAACTTTAGCGCAGTGCTACTCAGTGGCGCATTGGCCATTTTATACTTTATCACCTTTGCGGCTTATAGTTTTTATGCTTTGCTGCCCCAATTGGTTGCCTTCCCTTTGATGTTAATTTTTACAGCTTTCGGGGTCCTCGCAGCAATCAAGTACAATAAACAGGTAATTGCCCATATCGGATTAGTGGGTGCTTACGGCATTCCTTTTTTATTAAGTTCGGGCAGCGGTAATGTGGTTATTCTATTCAGTTATATTGCTATCATTAACATTGGAATTCTCACCATCAGCCTACAAAAGCATTGGAAAAAACTGCTATACCTATCTTTTGTAGCTACTTGGAGTATCTATTTGAGCTGGCTCTTGATTTCTAGAATTGAAAATGAACACTTCAATGTATCTCTAATTTTCGCCAGCTTATTTTTTGTCATCTTTTATATCACCAATTTGGTTTACAAGATAAAGCAACAAGAAACTTTATTTATATCCGACATTATCCTAGTCCTTTTTAATTCTTTTATTTACTATGGTGCAGGATATCATATTTTACAAGGGCAACTACAAAGTGCCAAATTATTAGGATTATTTACCTTAATCAACGCCATTATCCATTTTGGTGTAACCTTAGTGATCAAGAAAAATAAAATTGCAGACAAGAATATATTTTATTTTGTACTGGCATTAGTCATCACCTTTATTACTATTGCCGTACCAGTCCAACTAAACGGCAGCTGGGTAACTATTTTTTGGGCAGTAGAAGCTGCTATACTCCTATATATTTCTCGTGAAAAGCAAGTTTACATCTACGAAAAAATTAGCTTACCCCTAATCGTACTTTCTTTTATAAGCCTAGTGCACGATTGGACAGCTTATGCGAACTTTTTTGGTGGCTATATCGAAAACGATACCAGATCCTTTATCAATTTTAGGTTCTTAACCTCGATCATCTTTATCGCCTCCTTTAGTTTTATGTTTAAACTCACAAAAAAGCAAACGCAGCAGAACACTATCATTAGCCAACTGATCAATTATGGAGTTCCTTCGCTGTTGATTTTTGTGATTTATTGCGCCTTTAGCATAGAAATCTCTTCGATTTTCGACAACATTTATGAGGGAACGAAAATCAATACTACGCCTAATTCCAAAACCGCCAATTACATTTACGATTCCAGCTTAGCCTATCTAAAAAATGCTTGGCTACACATCTATACCCTACTCTATGCCGCAATGCTTACTGCCATTAATATTTATAAAATTAAAAGCAAGACACTGGGCATTGCCAACATCATTATCAACTCACTAATACTGTTTCTTTTCTTAACAGGGGGCTTGCTGATGTTAAGCGAACTTAGAGATGCCTATTTAGATTCCAATGGATCATTTTTCAGAGTAAGTACAGCTAACTTATTGGTGAGATACCTTGCATTTGTAGCACTTGGCATATTTACATACTGCAACTATTTGCTTTGCAATACTTCACTTTTTGGCAAAAAGCTCACTACGGTATTCTATTATGTATTATGCATTATTATACTTTGGCTACTTAGCAGCGAACTGATTCAAATACTAGCGCTTAGCGGACTAAAATCTGTCTACAAACTCGGATTGAGTATTTTGTGGGGGTCTTATTCATTAATCCTCATTGCCATCGGCATTTGGAAGAACAAAAAATATATCAGATTTGGAGCCATTGCGCTATTTGGCATCACACTGTCAAAACTGTTCCTTTATGATATTACGCAACTTAATACCATTGCCAAAACCATTGCTTTTGTAGCATTAGGTGCATTGCTGTTAATCATTTCATTTCTATACAACAAGTACAAGCATTTAATTATCGACGATGTTAAAACAGAAAATTAAAACCTTAGCGCCTTTAGCACTTTCGACGCTCATTGCCTTTACTTTGATGCTAAGCAATTTTGCGGCAACTGCACAGATTAACACGTATCGTTATAAAAGAAACTTAAATGGCATTTCAGATCAATGGCAAACATTAACGCTACCGAGTGAAATATTCGGAAAATTGCAAAGCGACCTAAGTGACCTTAGGATTTATGGAGTAAAAGAAAAAGATACCATTGAAGTTCCCTTTATGGTGAAAGAAAATACTGCAACCAAAACAGAGCAAGAAGTAAAATGCCAGCTCATTAACAAGGTTGCCGACAAAGATGGCTATTTTATCACACTAGTTCCAGAGACCAACACCCCAATCAATAAAATTGATTTACAAATTGGTCAGCAGAACTTTGATTGGCTAATAAGACTAGAGGGAAGCAATGACAATAACAATTGGTACACCTTGCTCAACAACTATCGGATTACAGCAATTAAAAACCAGAGCATATCCTACCGATTTACCACCTTAAATTTTGACAACGCCCAATATCGGTATTACCGAATTTTCTTTAATAGCAAGGAGCAACCAAAAATAGAAAGTGCAAAAATATCCAAGCTGGGGATCAGCAATGAAAAAACTCGCTCAGCTGAAATCATTTCCTTTAATTCGGTAAACGATCAAAAATCAAAGCAAACAATCATCAATATTAAACTTAAAAATGCAGTACCCGTAGTTAAAATTGCATTGGATATTTTTAGCAATACGGACTACTACCGCCCCATTAAGATTGAATGCGTAACAGATAGTTTTAAGACTGCAGAAAAACAAAACTACAACTACACACTGCTTAGCGAAGGCTTTTTAACTTCCGTAGAAAAACCAGAATTTGTTTTCAGAAGCCCCTTTACGGACAAAATAAAAATCACCATCGAAAATAACGATAACCAGCCACTAACCCTTAAAAACATTGCAGTAAAAGAAACTGAATATGAATTGGTAGCAAGATTTGTTGATACAACTTATAATTATGCCCTTTACTACGGCAACAACAATGCTAAAGCTCCAATTTATGACTTGGCAAATTTCAATCAAAAAATCCCAACAGACATCAAACCTGCAATACTGGAGAAAGAATACAACAATCCAGACCTGCTTATCAAGGCAGACCATTCGCTAGTTAAAAATACGTATTGGCTTTGGGCATTGGTTGCTATAGCCGTAATTGTTTTAGGTTATTTTGCAGTAAGAATGTTGAGAGAATAATCACATCTGATAGCTAAATCAACTTTGTTTATTTATTTTTAAAAGATATTATCACCAAACAACAATTAGGTGAGTCACCAAACACCTCCATTAATGAAAAAAATATCTCTTTGTATTTTACTGTGCGGCGTAGTCATCTTATGCGCTTCTTGGGGCTTTTTTGCTCATAAGCGGATTAACCAACTGGCAATATTTACCCTGCCAGAAGGCATGATTGGCTTTTACAAAAACAACCACAAGTACATCACTGAACACGCTATTGATCCAGACAAAAGAAGATATGCCGATACTGCCGAGGCACCTAGGCATTATTTAGACGTTGAAAACTACGAAGAACATATTGATAGTATTCCTGAAAAATGGAATGATGCCGTAAATAAGTACGGGGCCAAGAAAATTGCCAGCGATGGTATGGTTCCATGGCAAATACAGCGTACTTACAATAATTTGGTAAGGGCTTTTAAGGAACGTGACTCATTAAAAATATTAAGATATTCAGCAGATCTGGGCCATTACGTTGCCGATGCTCACGTACCACTGCACACCACCAATAACCACAACGGACAACTCACGAACCAAACGGGCATCCATGGTTTTTGGGAAAGCCGCATTCCCGAGCTATTTGCTAAAGATTACAACCTTTTGGTAGGCAAAGCAACCTATATCGAAAATCCTTTAAAGGAGGCTTGGAAAATCGTTAAAAAAGCCCATACCATGGTGGATACGGTATTAACTTTTGAAGCAAAATTGAACGCTTCTTTCCCTGCCGACCAGAAATACGACTTCTCAATGAGGGGTAAGAATGTGATGAAACAATACTCCGTAGCTTATACCAAAGCTTATCAGGATATGATGAAAGGCATGGTGGAGCGCCAAATGCGTTCGTCAATTATCAAGGTAGGCTCCTTTTGGTTTTCCGCCTGGGTTGATGCCGGACAGCCAGATTTAAGGAATATGATTAGAATTGAGGCCTCTATTGAAGATAAGCAGCAAGCCGAAAAAGCGGATAAAAAATATCAAGAAGGAAAAATTATCGGAAGGGAATTTTAGAAAGCACCAAACCTCATATGGTTTAAAAAACAACACACTCCTTATTTATTTGAAGCGCAAAAGTGCTGCAAAACACTTACCACAGTCCCGCCATTTATTCCAAGTCCGCACTCACTACGTTCGTTTGCGGGCTTTCCATTGCTGTCGGGGCTAACATCAAAGTAATTGCAGTAACCCTCAAACGCCTATATTTCCAGAACTTATGCCATTAGATGCTTACCATCGATTTTGACAACGTCCAGTTTATAATTTCACTTTGGTATTTTCAAGTTCTTCGTTAGCAAATCACAAACTCCTCGTTAGAAGATCTCAAACTTCTCGTTAGAAGATCTCAAACTTCTCGTTAGAAGATCCCGAACTCCTCGTTAGAAGATTCCAAACTTCTCGTTAGAAGATTCCAAACTCTCCGTTAGCAATTGATAAGACAGTCAAAGACATCTTAGGGGCTTATCGTTATCATCATCAGCCTACCCAATAAATTAGCAGTGTGTGATTTTCTAAATCAAACCAGCAAGAGATTTTAAGCCACAACAAAAACCCCGCACTTGCGGGTTTTTTGTTAGATCGTTTCGCTATCTTCTATTTTCTCTTTCTTTTTAAGGAGAGATTTAAGTCCTGCAATAATGACCGGAGCAAAGGTTCCAACCGCAATAATCACAATGATTACCTCGAAATTTTTCTCTACAAAAGGAATTTTACCTAATAAATAACCAGCAAAAGAAAGACTGAAAATCCAAGCTACTCCTCCAATAATGTTATAAGCGGTAAACTTACCAAAAGACATTTTCGCTGCACCAGCTACAAAAGGTGCTACGGTCCTGAAAATAGGCAAGAACCTGCTAAATACGATTGCTTTAGAGCCATGCTTTTCAAAATACTCGTGCGACTGGTGATAATATTTCAATTTTAAAATCTTATTCTCTTCTTTAAAAACTTTTACGCCAAAAAACCGTCCTAAACGATAGTTAAGGGAATTCCCTAAAATTGCCGCAGCGGTTAAAATAAAGCACATGAACCAAATGTTCAAACCTGTATCACCACCAGCAATAAGTGCTCCAACGGCAAACAACATGGAATCGCCAGGTAAAAAAGGGGTCACTACAAATCCTGTTTCAGCAAAAATGATGATGAACAAGATCAGATAAGTCCAAGTCCTATAATTCTGGATAATAGTTACTAAAGTATCTTTAGTATCGGTAAGTAGCTTAATTAATAAATCTAGTATTTCCAATGTCGTTAAATTTTTCCGCTAAAATAAACAATATGCCTTGTAAAAAAACACCTATTTACGATTATGACATTTTTGCAAGAAGAGAGATAACACACTTAAAAACAAATGATTATCATAAAAAAAGCTTAAAGTGGATACTCTAAGCTTTTTTTGGTTTAGCAAACGCTAGTTATTTTTGAAATGTTTAGTAGCTGCTGTTTAGCATTACAGGCATTACCAACATCAACACATCTTCGTTCTCGTCGTTAGTTTGAGGAATCAACAAACCAGCTCTATTTGGGGTAGAAAGTTCTAAAGTTACTTCCTCTCCACTTAGATTGTTCAACATCTCGATCAAGAAACGGGCATTGAAGCCAATTTCCAAATCTTCGCCATCATATTGGCAGCTCAAACGCTCATGAGCTTCGTTAGCAAAGTCTAAATCCTCTGAAGAGATATTCAACTCGCTACCGTTGATTTTCAAACGTACTTGGTGTGTAGTTTTGTTAGCGAAAATCACTACCCTACGTAGCGTATTCAAGAACAAAGCTCTATCTATTACCAATTTATTAGGATTGTTTGCAGGAATTACTGCTTCGTAATCTGGGTAACGCTCATCAATTAAGCGACAAATTAAGTTGATGTTTTCAAACTTAAAGAAAGCACTTGTGGCGTTATAATCTACAGAAACATTTACATCGCTATTTGGCAAAGCAGCTTTCAACAAAGTCAAGGCTTTCTTTGGCAAAATAAAAGATGAAGCTTTATCAGCTTTGGTATCGTTTCTTCTGTAACGAACTAATTTATGAGCATCAGTGGCTACAAAAGTGATGTTTTGAGGAGATAGTTGACAAAAAACGCCCGTCATTGCTGGACGAAGTTCATCATTGCTTACTGCAAAAATAGTTTTGGTGATGGCTTCGCTTAATACCGATGCTGGCAAGTTTACCGAAGAGGCATTGTCAACCACTGGAATTTTAGGGAAATCGTCACCGTTTTCACCACTCAATTTATATTTTCCGTCACCAGCACTAATTTCGATGGCGAAAGTATTATCATCTACATGGAAGGTAATTGGCTGATCAGGCAAAGTCTTCAACGTGTCTAGCAAAATTCTTGACGGCACGGCAACTTTTCCTTCTTCTTTTGACTCAACAGGCAAAGCGGTAGTCATACTGGTTTGCAAGTCGGTAGCAGAAATAGTCAAATTTCCTTCTTTAATCTCAAACAGGAAATTCTCTAGGATAGGCAATACTGTGCTGCTGCTCGAAGCACCATTAACCGTTTGTAAATGTTTTAATAATGTCGACGTAGATACTATAAATCTCATAGTTTGTTATATATAGATTCAAAAGTATGAAATTTTACCTTGCATACTTGTGTTTACGATAATAATGTTGAAAAATTGCGAAACATATCAACACTAAAATTGGCACTACGGTATTCACCAGCTGCCATTTTGTTTTTTCAGTGCGTAAAAGCGTTTTATCCAATGGCCTTACGGTGATTTCCTTATTGCGAAGTGCAATCAGATTATCTTCATTGGTAAAATAATCTACGATATTCAACAACAAAGCCTTGTTCCCATAATTTTGTTGGGTGTACCTGTCAAAGCCCAAAGGGAAAGGAGAACCATCGCCTGAAACCTGATTTACAAAAACATCTCCATCTCCTATCACAATCATTTTTGTAGACTTACTCTGGGCCGGCACATCATAATGTTCAGTGAAGCCTTTAGGCACTGGGCGATTTAGAAAAACCGATTTAAAACTTCCTTCTAGTAAAACCCCTACACTTTTTGGTGTGCTTGTAAACTCCTTTTGCGTAGGTTCTTGTTCCACCATTTGCAGGTTAAACAATTTAGGCGAAGTATAAATTTTATTATAAGGCGAAGTAGATAAAATAATATGCTTACTTACATTTCTATTGCCAATGGTATCTACCGTACTGGCAAATTCTGCCTTTACATTATCCAAATTTTTCACCACGCTATTGCTAGTATCAGGCAATAGAATAGGATAGTAAAGCCAAGGTGCCAGCTGGATATCACCACGAGGACCACCGGGCATGGCTACAGGAATTTCGGCACAGTTTACATCTGCAATAATGTTGTAGTTTACCCTAGCGCCATACTCAAACAGCATGTCATCTAAGTTGAGCATATTGTTGCCTGCCATAAATGACCTACCACTGCGCAAGCTATCTAAAGCCATACGTACTTGGTCTATTGACCACAATACGTGACCACCCTTCATTACAAAATAGTTGATTTTATACTTCTGGGCTTCAGTAAAAGCATTTAACGGTTTAGCAACCACCAGCATTTTCAAGCTGTCCAATCCTTGTTTCGTAATAGAATCCAAATTCACACGGCCTACTACATAACTATCAGAGAGGGTGCTGATCGCATCATACAAATAACGATTATCGGGTTCTCCATTACCTTCGGTAAAACCAACCCTAGGATTGTAGCCTGTAATTACTTTCTTCAATGAAGAAGTAAACACATACTCAAGATTTTTAATCGAATTGTTAATACTCTGGTCATAATTGGAGGCCTCTCCGCCTAAATTCTGCAACAGTTTTACAGGCATACGCTTACCATTACTTTCAATCATGGCCATTGGATATACCAATTTTTCAGAGAAGCCCGCATCTGTTTTAATATTGATGTTGGTGGGCTTAATTCCCTGCTCAAACAGCCGTTGAATTACCGTATCCTGTTCTGCTGCAGAAAGCCCTGAAAGCGGATCCACAAAAACAACTTTAAAGTTTCCTTTAGAATAAGCTTTATAATCGGCGAGCAAATCTTTAGTCGCATTACGCAAGCGTTTAAATGCAGCCGGCATGTCTCCATCCAAATAAATGGTGACCACTACTTCATACTTGTTCTCCTTTAAAATTTCTTTGGTTTTTTGGGTCAACGTGAAACGTTTTTCCTTAGTAAAATCGATGCGGGTATAAGCAAATTGCGCAACCACATTAATCAATATCACCAATAGCAGAAACAATACTGGCTTTAAAATTTTATTCCGTTTTGCACTTTGGTCCTTACTCCTTACTCCTTGCTCCTTATTCCTATCAACTACCATTTTCTACCTCCAATCACTAAATGAGTTAAGCCCAAAAACAAGGCAACAAAAGAAATGAAATAAACCACATCACGAGTATCTAAAACTCCCCTACTGATAGACTGATAATGTTCAGCAATTCCCAAGTTGGCCAACTGACTTTCGAAACTTTGAAAAGCCGAAATTTTACTGATGGAATCGAAACCGCTATAAGCGAAAAAACACAAGAAAACAGAAACGGCAAATGCAATGACCTGATTTTTGGTGAAAGAAGAAGCAAACACGCCAATGGCTGTAAAAGCACTTCCCAATAAAAACAAACCGATGTACGATCCAATAATTGCACCCGTATCCAAGTTACCTTTAGGCAAACCTAATTGTGATATGCTGTAACAGTAAATTAAGGTTGGCAGCAAGGCAAACAAAACCAAAACCAAACAGGCCAGATATTTTGCACTAATGATTTGTAAATTAGTTAAAGGTCGAGTGGCCAACAATACATAGGTACCTTCTTTTCTTTCTTCGGCAAACGACCGCATGGCAATGGCCGAAATCAGGAACATAAATAGGTAAGGGACCAAGCCAAAAAAGCCATCCATTTCGGCATAGCCATATTCCAAGATGGAAGTATCAGGGAAAAACCAGAACATTAAACCACAGGCCAATAAAAATATGCCGATGGTAATGTAGGCCATTAGGGAATTGAGGAAACTGAATAACTCTCTTTTGAATACTGCTAGCATGCGCTTGGATTGTGATGCCGAAGTTATACAATATCTCTTAAAACAAAAAAAGTCCCGTCCCGCAAGTGCGGGATACGAGACTTTTTTCATTTATGTTGTTTGCTTAGAACATGAAGCCTAAACCAACAGAGAATACTTTGTTTTTAGCACTAGCATTAAAGCCAGAGTTATTATCATTGGCTAAATTTCCTAAACCTAAACCATAACCAGCATGGATATTCAAACCATTGTTTAATTGGTAACCAGCTAAGAAATTTAAACCAAAATCAAATCTTTTCATATCGTCTTCACCAGAGCCAAAAGTAATATCTTCTTTTGAACCGCCAGCTTTGGTGTTTCCGCCTAATGCATAAGCAGCATAAGGACCAGCACCTACAAAGAATTTACCGGTACCAGCGTTAAAATTAGCCAAAAGGTTTACTGGAAGTTCTAAATAAGATACATTAATGCTAACAGATTCTGTTTCTACTTGTACATTCTCATCACCAAATACGTCACCACCTGATTTAGTTCCTTTACTCATAAAAGTTAAGCCTGGTTGTACAGAGAAAATATCCGATACTTTAATATCAGCCACTGCACCTACATAAAAAGTTGTTTTAGCATCAGCACTTACCGACATGCCCATAGCAGAAAATTTCAAGTTAGGGAACGCAACACCTGCTTTAACTCCGAAAGAAACTGGTTTGTCTTGAGCGTTTACGGCAACATTTAAACCTGCTGCTAACGTTAATAATAGAAGGATTTTTTTCATTTTGATTTTTTTGATTATTTGATTGTTAATTAATGAATTACAAAACTAATAATTTAGTCAATAAAAAACCCCAGCAATGTGGGGTTTTTAAAACTTTTTTGTTTCACAGCATTTGTTCCTAATATAAAAACAACTACTGTTATACTTTTTATTCAATTATAGACCAAATGCATAAGCTGCACGCAAACCAACAAATGATACAGTACCATTGTTAGACCAGCTCTCATAACGTACACCGAAATCTAAGCTTGATTTATCAGCAATTGAAAATGAAGCACCTAAACCCGGAGCGTAAGTGAAAGCAGTACCACCGCCTGATGTTGTTGCGAAAGTAGCTCCTAGCTCAGCAGCACCATAAAAGTTACCACCAAAATAGTATTTACCACCTGCTTTAACTGGAACATATCCGTAGTTAGTTTTTTGTCCAAATGCTTCCAAAACTTTTTTGCTATCGCCAGTAATCATTCTAGACAAGTAACCACCAGAAAGCGTGATGTTGAAAGAGCTAGCTACTGGGTGCTCATATTGTAATGAACCACCAACAATTAAATTGTCTTTTGAGTTATCACCTGTAGGGAAGCCAAATTCAGCACCTACGCTTAATTTTCTAACAGCACCTTCAGTTTGTGCATTAGCAGCTAGACCTAAACCAGCTACAAGGGCCAATGATAATAATAGTTTTTTCATACTTCTTAATCGTAATTTAAATTTGTGTATTAATTAATAATTGCCTCAATAGACACAACAACTACGCCAATAGTTACAATAATACTTCAGAAAAATTACAAACAATTGTAAAACAAGCTATTATTTTTAACAATTCTTTAATTAAAGACCAAACACGTAACCTAACTTTAATCCAATAAAGCCGAAACTTGTAGCTTTTAAATTAGCATTACTGCTATAGCTGGAGTTAGCCCAAGATTCGTATCTCAAACCAAAATCTATTTTATTGTTGGCACTTCCAGTTTTAAAACGGGTGCCAAAACCTGGCGACCAAATGAAAGAGGTTTTAGAGAAACCACTTCTGTAAAAGGCAGCTCCTGCTTGCGCTTCTACATAAAAATCGGGCGTTGGATAATATTTGAAGCCAAGTTTAGTGGGAATAGCTTCAATATTTGGCACCCTACTGCCAAAATACCTTTTACCAATAAAGAGGTTATATCCGCCACTAGCCGTAATGGCATGCTTATCTGTAATTTCATATTCGGCTTTTAATGAGCCTCCAAAACCAATCCCGCTAATGCTCGAGGCATTACCAGTAGGCAAGTTGATTTCGGGAAATAAACCTAAGCTAACTTGTTGAGATTGTGCTTTAAATACGAATGAAAGGTTCATTAAAAATACGAACGTAAAAAATCTTTTGATCATATTGTGGGTAGGGTTAGCAGTTTAAATATTTGTTCCAAAGTTTTATTTTGATGGGCTTTTTTTAGTTCATCAATACTCGAATTAGCCACCAATACTCCTTTATTAATAATAATCACGTCATCACAAAGCGCTTCTACTTCCTGCATAATGTGTGTAGAGATAATCACGGTCCTATCTTTTCCTAGGTTTTTAATCAAGGTCCTGATGTCCGACAATTGATTAGGATCTAATCCAGAAGTAGGTTCATCTAAAATAAGTACCTGTGGATGATGAATAATGGCCTGCGCCAAGCCTACCCTTTGTTTGTAACCTTTGGACAACATCCCGATTTTTTTGTTCTGTTCTTGCATTAACCCCACCTGCTGTATCACCTCTTCTACCCTTTTGGAGATATTGCTTAGTCCGTAGGTTTGCGCCACAAAACTTAAAAACTCACGCACATACATATCCATGTACAAAGGTGTATTTTCTGGAAGATAGCCAATTCGCTTTTTCACCTCCAAGGGTTCAACTTGTATATCTTTCCCTTCTATTTCGGCTGTACCTGAAGTGGGCTGCAAATAACCCGTCAGCATTTTCATCGTAGTGGATTTACCTGCACCATTGGGTCCCAAAAAACCTAATATACGTCCGGCTTTTGCTTCAAAGCTGATTTGGTGCACAGCCTTTTGCTGGCCGTAATGCTTGGAAAGGTTATTGACTGAAATACTCACGACCAAATATGCGAATTATTTCAGGCATAAAAAAAGATACCCGTTAAGGTATCTTTCTCTTTAAAGTATCAATTAAGACTATTGAAAATCATTTTTTACTTTTCGAGCCGTTTTTTCTCCTGGCAGAAAAATCTGGAAACCAATGCCTAGGTTTAAGTTATGTGCATAAGCACTGCTACCAAAACCTAATACACCATTATATTTAAGTAAGGTTTCCAATCCAATATTTTTGGTAACAAAGTAGGTAAAACCTGGACCAAAACTAAAGCCCAAACCATTGGTAGAACCTCCTGAAGCTAAATTTCGGCCAGAAATGCCTACCGTTGCTTCCCCAAAAAAGCGAGTATGCTTTGCCAATTGATCAGCGCCTGCTGAACCATAATAACGTCCAAGCGCTCCAAGGCCATAATTAATGGTTGTTCCAAGACCTTTTCCCGGGGCTTCTAGTCCAAAAGACACATCGCCACCTAAAGCTAAACCGTCTTCAACAAACCAAGCCGCTTTTGGATTGATGGTTAAACTAAATGCATTGGGTTTATCCAAAGCGAAATTAATATTAGATAGGTTAGCGCCTACCATGACATCTCCTTTAGAAATCTGCGCTTTGGCAGAAAAGGCTAGCAACACCGCTGCCGATAGTGTAATAAATTGTTTTTTCATATTGTAACGTATTTAATTGTTTAATAATAAGCTTAAATAAGTACTGGTAGATATTACGGCAATATGCCCATAAAATAAACGAGATAGAACTCAAGAGGAATAGCAAATGTAATGGATAATTATCTTCAAACAAATAATAGCCGTTTTAAATTCCTTACCAAGTCCTATCCGCGATTAGTTTGCTTTAATATTTGCGAGTTTAAGATTTTTTTCTTTTCGATAAATATCTAATTGCTCGCCTGCCAATGTCAACTCATCAGTGGAAAGTACATCAGCTCCATTTGCCACTAAGCGATGAAAGACTTTTTTCTCTTTGTTTGCTTTTGCACTTTTATCCAAGTTACCCATGGTGCCCAAAATGGTACTGATACCCTTTGTATGCAAATATTGATAGAGACTTTGATCAGGTTCGGAAACACCCACAAAGGCAATAATCTTATCATTAGGCACCCCCATTTTATTTAAACGCTCTAAGTCCTCTGGACTTTTTACGGTAGCAGAAATCATTAAGTCTGGAGCCAATTGATGCAACTCCGCGGCCTGGTTAGCATTATAGGTAATGATAATGGAATTTGTTTCTGACTTGGTTTTTCGAACCGCAGCAATGATCTTTTTGTAAGGTACCCCTCGTTTGATATCAATCGTGAACAACACCTTGTTTTTACCCCAGCGAAGTACTTCTTCTAAGGTAGGGATTTTGAAATTGGTAAGCGTACCTTCATCATCCTTCAAATTAAGTTTCTTTAATTCGGCATAAGTTTGCTCGCCTATTAACCCCTTTCCATTGGAAGTTCTGTCCAAACGGTCATCATGCATAATAACTAAGGCAGAATCTTTACTTAAAGCCACATCAAACTCAATAATTACGGGTTGGTAGGTAGTGGCATTCTCAAACGTTTCGATAGCATTTTCTGGAAAACCTGTCATGGGACCTCCACGATGAGCACTTAATAAAGGATACGACCCTGTTTTTCGATTTAAGAAGTTATGAAATTCCTTTACGGTTTTAAAAGAAATATAGTAGTGTGATTTTGGAGCAATACAAGCAAAGCTCAACAAGGCAACAGCCAGTAATAATAATGGTATTTTTTTCACCTGATTATTTTTTTGATGGCCCAAATTTAAGTTTTTTGTACTGATTTAAGTCTTAACGCCACATAGTTTAAGCCCTACCTTTTCAAGAAATTCCAAACGGATTCGTCGTCCTTTTCTTTTTTATCCCCAAGAAGGCCTGCTACAATTTCATCCAATAGCTCTTCATTTTCACTGACCAATTTGTCGCCCAATGACACAATTTTTTGGATGTTAGCAACCGAAGCGGCATCCATAGAAGGGTCAATGGAAGAAAGATTATTGGGCTCTATCCTGATATAATTCTTTGATTTTTTTACCGAATGAAACAATTGCTTTAAAAAATAATCGGTACTCTCTGCTGAGCTGCTGCTCATGATATCAACCAATGCTGGACCTATAGAAATGGCTCTTTTCTTTTTAAAATCCTCGTAGTTGTAAGAGATTTTGGATAGACCTGTGCCAAGCGAAAGTGTCCAAATGTCATCTATTTTATAGGTATTGTAGCTTTTAATCACTTCCAACATTGCTGAAAGTGCAGGATTGTGGGCAAATACTCCTCCGTCAACCAAAGGGTAACGCGTTTTTGCAAGCGAGAAAATTTCAGCTACAGAGAAATAAGTAGGTGCGGCCGAAGTAGCACGGCAGACATCTCGGATGTAAAAATCTCGCGAATCGCCGTGCGATATTGCCTTTTGTTGTCTAAAAAGATGGTTTTTTCTTAACTCAATATTATAGGCAGTGATGATACATGGCCTAATTAATTCACTCAGTTTCCTATTGCCAAAGTAGCTCTTCAAAACTTTTTCTAAAACGGTGTCGTCATACAACTCGCTGAGCAATCCGAACTTGCTTAAAAAACGCCTCCACTTACTTGCCGTAAAGATCTCTACGCCATGGTCAAGGTAAATATCCATTGCCTGCTTAGCAGTATATTTTTGTTTGGTGGGCTCTTCGTCGTCAGGACATAACAAAATAGACAATAAAATACCGCCTGTACTGGTACCTGCAAAGAAATCGAAATAATTAGTTAAACGTTCATCGGGATTATTTGTCTCCCTTTGAATTTTCTCTTCCAGGGCTACTAAAATCATCCCTGGAATAATGCCACGAATACCACCACCGTCTATTGAAAGAATTCTTTTCATGATTTATTCTGGTTTGCAGACGACCGAAAATAGTGAAAAATATACAGTTATGTTAGGCTTGTATGATTACTTTAACACTTGATGACAATACGAAACAATGGTTCAATAAAACATAATCCCTCTAGATTGTTAGTGAATTCGCAACAACGGTACTATTTTAGTCTTTGCTAGAACTTACTCCGATTTCTCAAAGAGAAACGTAAAAATGAGTAAATAATGGAAAACATACATTGATAGTAGATCTTGTATGATTAGCAGCAATGAAATGATGTTTGGTGCAATGCCGTTAGTATGATAAACCTGAACGTAGCGGAAAGCCCACAGGAGCGTTAGCGAACGAGGACTTGCAGCGTAGTGCAGGGCTTTAGTTGCCGAATAGTGATGGAATTGCTTTTCAGAACATTTTAAAGCACTTATCTTATAACTTTTAACTTTTAACTTTTAACTTTGGCTCACTATGGCTCAAAAAAATAACGACGAAATTTTTAAGAATGTAATCTCTCATGCAAAGGAATATGGTTTTGTGTTCCAAAGCAGTGAAATATATGATGGTTTAAGTGCGGTTTACGACTATGGACAGTTGGGTGCCGAACTTAAAAATAATTTAAAAACTTACTGGTGGAAATCAATGGTGCAAATGCACGAAAACATTGTGGGTATTGATGCCGCCATTTTTATGCATCCAAAAGTTTGGAAAGCCAGCGGGCACGTGGATGGTTTTAACGACCCAATGATTGACAATAAGGATAGCAAAAAGCGCTATCGTGCGGATCAGTTGTTAGAGGATAAAATTGCCAAGTATGAAAAAGATGGTAAAACAGATAAAGCGGCGAAGTTGCAAGCTGATATGGATGATGCTTTGAAAGCTGAAGACTTACCACGTTTGAAAGTTTTAATTGAGGAACATGAAATTGCTTGCCCAGTGAGCGGCACCAGAAATTGGACAGACGTACGCCAGTTTAACCTGATGTTTAGCACTCAATTTGGTGCCATGGCCGAAGGTAGTGATGTGGTTTATTTGCGTCCTGAAACTGCCCAAGGTATTTTTGTAAACTTTTTAAATGTACAGAAAACAGGAAGGATGAAAATTCCTTTTGGTATTGCGCAAATTGGTAAGGCTTTTAGAAATGAGGTAATTGCCCGTCAGTTCATTATGCGTATGCGTGAGTTTGAACAGATGGAAATGCAATTTTTTGTTCGTCCTGGTGAGGATAAAAAATGGTTTGAATACTGGAAAGAGGCTCGTTTGAAATGGCATAAAGCTATTGGAACGGCTCCTGAAAAATATCGTTACCACGATCACGTGAAATTAGCGCACTATGCTAATGCGGCTACTGATATTGAGTTTGAATTCCCATTTGGCTTTAAAGAGGTTGAAGGTATCCACAGTAGAACTGATTTTGACCTATCGCAGCACCAAGAGTATAGCGGTAAAAAAATGCAGTATTTTGATGCAGAACTTGATGAGAACGGAAAACCTTACGGCAACTATGTACCTTATGTAATTGAAACCTCAATTGGTTTGGATAGGATGTTTTTGTTAACCATGATCAATGCTTTAGAAGAGGAAGATTTAAGTACGCCGGAAAAACAAGACAGCAGAACGCTGTTACGTTTACACCCTGCATTGGCTCCTATTAAAGCAGCTATTTTCCCATTAACCAAAAAAGATGGTTTACCGGAGAAAGCCCGTGAGATTATGGATCATTTGAAATTTGATTTTAACTGTATATACGAAGAGAAAGATGCCATTGGTAAACGTTACCGTCGCCAAGATGCCATAGGTACCCCTTTCTGTATTACGGTTGACCACCAAACTTTAGAAGATAATACGGTAACCATTCGCCACCGCGATACCATGGAGCAACAGCGTATTGAAATTAAAGATTTGCACTGGACTATTGAGAGCAAAGTAAGCTGGAGAAGCTTATTGAGTTAATTTTTTAGTTCCTTTAAAAAGCTACTATATTTATCCAGAAGATTGGTTACTAATCAACTTCTGGATTTTTTTATTTTAACACTCTATGCTTCAGAAGGTATTTGCGTTTTTACTCCTTTTTTTCCTATATCAGCATTCTTTTGCAGAAGTTTTCACTGTTACTACCAACAGCGATAGTGGTGTGGGATCATTTAGAGAAGCACTCACAAAAGCTAACGCCAATGGCAATTCAGAAATAGACTATATTTATTTTAATATTGCCGGTGGCTCTGCCGAAGACCATATCATAAAAATACAAACGCAGCTTCCAGAAGTCAATACTGATTTAATTATTGACGCAAGTACGCAACCTGGGGATTTCGCATCGTTTAATTATGCAAAAGTGATACTAGATGGAGAAAATTTCGTCTACACTCCTTTCCAGAATACAGGAGTTTTGCGCATTAATGGCGTACAACGATTCGAACTTTACGGACTGGTAATCAGAAATTTCTATACAATTTTTTTGGGCAATAATGTTGCCAATACCGCTTTATTTTTCACCAAAGCCACTTCAATAGTTAGAATAGGGAGAGCGGACAAAGGAAATGTTTTCTATAACATATTTGGCTTGAATATGCAATATGATGGTGCGAACAAAGGCTCCATTACAAATTTTCAATTCATCGGTAATTTTGTGGGTGTCCATGAAGATGGAATTACCATTGCCAACAAAGTAAAAAGTGGTATGAACCTATATCGCATATCAAAAGCTATGATAGGTGGGGTTAACAAGGCCGACGGGAATGTTATTTATGGTGATTTTGGAGGTTATGCCGCTGTTCCAGGTGAGATGCTCGTTGACCAACTGGACTTTGCTATTCAAAACAATATCTTCTATGCCAATCGAAATGAGGAAAGGCCAGGAATATCTGGCCATATTGGAAATACTGGTATAAGTTTTTCTGCCGATGCAAATATAGCTCATACAGCTACTGTGATGATCCGGATAGTGGATAATGTTTTTGGCGTGGGACTTGGCATGTATGGTTTTGACAATGCCGATATTTTTATTGGAAGAAATTCTTTTGGAGTTTCTAAAAACCTCGCGCATCAGCTCCCTATATTTACACAAGCGCTCACTTTACGGTGGATCAGTGGGAAAATACTGATTGGCGGCCCAACCACCGCACAAGGAAACAATTTTGCCAACACCAATAATTATGCGACTTATCAAAAAATATTACCCGGTGCTGTTTGGGCAGAGCAGTGTGACGAACTGGAACTAAGCCACAACTCTTTTTTTTGTAATCCAGAAATGCCCTTCCTGTATTCTCAGACTGGTCCATTTGCCAAACCAATAGAAGCACTTTTAGATAATGTGACCAGCAATTCTGTGTCTGGAAGAAGTAAACCTGGGGCCAGAATTGAATTATTCTATTCAGATCCTGAATGCACCAATTGCCAACCTAAACGATACTTTGCTACCGTAACAGCCGATGCAAATGGAAACTGGATCTATAATGGCACTTTAGAAAGCGGTTATTCTATACTTGCGGGAGCCACCTTAAATGGCGTTTCTTCCGAATTTTCAGATCCGAGGATATATAAATTAACTCCAGGTCAAGAATTTAAAGTCACCCCACAAACCTGTAATACTAGTAACGGCAAAATAGAGGGCACCTACTTGGTAAACGTAAATCGGGTAGAGTGGCTTGATGAAGCTGGCAATGTAGTGGGCACACAACCCGAATTAAAAGATATTCCTGCAGGAAAGTACCGTTTGAAAGCTTATCAATTTGGTTGTATCATTTATTCTGAATGGGTTATTGTGGGAGATAATAGACCTCAACTCGGTTTTACTGGTGTCCCCACCATCGTCCATCCTTCATGCAATAACTTGGGATCTATCTTAAATTTATACCCAAACTATTACAAAGAAATGTATTGGCTTGATGAACAGGGTAACGAAGTGGGAAGGTATAGGGAATTAACCAATGTTCCCGCGGGAAAATATACCTTGCGATTAGTTGGCGAATGTATCACCAGAGATTTTGGTCCGTATATATTAACTAGCTCCAACGGACCATCAGCTAATTATGCCAATATCCAGCTAAACAACACCAATTGCACCTCAAATAGTGGCAGTATCAAGGGTATAATCGCGAATGGCACAGGTACATTAACTTATAAGTGGACGAATGAAAGACTTCAAACAGTAAGCACCAATCTAGACTTGGAAAATGTTGGTGCAGGCAGTTATAAATTAGAAATTAAGGACGGTAGTGCATGCTCCCCTATTATTTCACAAGTTTTCAATATTGCTGTTGACGGCGGTATCACCATCAACCAATCTAACGTAAGTGTTAAAAAAACGGCATGCAATACACCTAACGGCTTCGTAAAAGGCATCACTACTACTGGAGCAACTAGCTTTACTTGGATGGATAGACAAGGGAGAATACTCGCTTCAACTCAAGATTTAGAAAATGTTGCTGCCGGCGAATATAAACTAATTGCAAAAAATGAAAATGGCTGCATTGAAGAAAGCAGTTTTTATGAAGTGACCGAATTTCAACCTAGAATTTTTCCAGTATACACCGTTCAATCTAACGATGCAAGCTGCGGACTAAATAATGCTTTTGTTTCTTTTTCTGGTAGTAACGACATCAACATAAGGGGTATACGATGGGTTGACAACAACAATCAATTAATCAGTACAAATGCAAGAGTGGATAATTTAGGCGACGGCACCTACAGACTATTTCTAAAAGATGAAAATGGCTGCGAAGTTTTGTACCAGTCTGTAAACATAGACAGGATTCCCATTTTAAACGTAGACCAAAGTAAGCTAAAAACAACGTCCGATTTATGCAGCCAACAAATAGCTTCTATAAAAGGGATTACTGTTACTGGTGGCAAGCCTCCTTATATCTATAGTTGGAAAGATCAGTACCAACAACAGATTAGTAACCAATTAGAAATTTCAAACTTAGCCGCTGGAACTTATACGCTTTATGTTACGGATGCGCTTAATTGTCAGTCCATTCCCATTTCCTACACTATCCTTAACCAAATCAGTCAATTAGCCACCCCATCTTTTGACCCCGTAAGCATATGTGCTCCTATGACGGTAAACGTGTCTGTCAAAAATAAGGTGCCTAATGGAAAGTATAGGCTGTATTCTTCTCTAACAGCTATAAATCCAATTATAGAACAGAATAGTGGTGTTTTTCAAATTAATGCCGTAACTAATTCTACCTATTATGTCACCCAAATTGTTGGAGAATGCGAAAGTGAACGAGGACCTATTGATATTGAGTTGAACGGTGCAGAATTAAAAATACCTAATTCATTTTCTCCAAATGACGATGGGATCAATGATTTTTGGAGCATCCCCGACTTCGACAAATATCCCAATGCAAAAGTCAAGGTATTTAACAGAAACGGCAATAAAGTATTTGATTATTCTGGATCGGCATTGAAATTTGACGGAAAATACAATGGTGTTAAACTACCAACTGGGGTATATTATTATATTATATCGTTATCAGACAATTGTAGACAAATTTCTGGCAGCTTGTTGATTTTATGATCTTATATTTTTGGGTAATTGACTCCTCATCATTTAAAGAAAGTTTATAGCAGCCATATCCTTCAAGTAATTGGAGTTTAAATCGAGAGAGCAAAGTGAGCTGCAGAAGCTTATTGAGCCATTCATAAATATTGAGTACCGCACGTGCGGTACTTTTTTATTGCTCAACAACATACTCGCTTTAGGAATATTTTTTCAACTTCGATTTGCTAAGCAGCAAATAATTAATTAATTATGTAAAATTTTTCAATCCATTTAAGTTTCAACACTCTTATGAGAAATATTATTGCTAAGGCAAGTTTATTTTGCTTACTTCTTCTCACATTTTCTTGCGCTAAGAAAACAGAATATATAAATGCTGGTGGCGATGATACCACACACCCATCCTTAAAAGCAAAAGTTAACGGGAAATTGGTTAATTGTGAAATGACAACTGCAGCACTTTACAATGAGTCCCCAAAGGTGATGGCAATTATGGGTAGTAAAGGAACTGAAATTTTCAGTTTAGACATTAAAGATTTTAAAGGTGTTGGCACTTATAGTTTAAGTAATGGCGCTGCTACTTATGTAGTGAGCTCACAAGGCAACATGTCCAGCTACACCTCTACACAAGGTACTATAAAAATCTCTACTTCGACAGATAAGAAAATCACAGGTACTTTTGAATTTAAATGTGTAAATGATGATGACCAATCTGAAAAGACCATTAGCGAGGGTTCATTTAGTGTAAATGTCACAACGTACGGCACAGATCCTGGCACAAACCCTAACCCAGGTAATCCTGACCCGGGAACAAACCCAAATCCAGGAACAAGCACCAACATGAGTGCAAAAATAAATGGTACTGTATTAGATCTTGATGGTGACGGCAATTTGATCAAAAGCTCTCTCGTTGGTGATATGATGATGATTATGGGTACTAGCGGTACAAAATCAATTTCACTTAGCATCCTAAACTATCGTGGAAATGGAACATACAATGTTTCCGTATCTACTGGTTCCGCCATTTATACAGAAGACTTTTCTGCTGATGCCATCTTTACGGCTAAATCTGGAAAGATTACGATAACAAGCGCAACAGCAACTACTATAAAAGGCACTTTCGAATTCACTGGAACTAACAGTGCCAATGCTTCTAGATCAATAACCGAAGGCAAATTTGATCTGAGTTTCGATACAACAACGATGTAAACATCAACAAATGATAAGTAAAAAGTCTCGTATCCCGCACTTGAGGAACGGGACTTTTTTTATTTATATAATACTTACAATAGCTTCCTCGCTCCTAGCAATAACGGCCCTATCTCCATTAATAATAATTGGTCGCTGTATCAAAATCGGGTTTTCATGCATGAGTAAAATCAAGGCTTCATCCGACAAATCTTTACCCTTCACTTTTTCTTTAAAAACGGGTTCACCCGTACGCATTAATTCTAAAGGGCCAATATTTAAGCGTTTTAGAATATCCTGCAATTCACTCACACTTGGTGGATTTTCAAGATAATTGATGATAGTGAATACTGTATTTTGGCCTTCTAAAGCTCGTAGTGCAGCGTTACTTTTGCTGCATCTGCTATTATGATATATTTTAATGCCCATTACTTCTTACGTAAATACCAGTCGTGCTTTTCTAATTTTGTGATTTCCGGCTGTCCAACCTGTGTTAAAATCCTACGTGCACCCACCAAAGTTTTGGTTTGATATTCGTCGTAGTTTGCCGCTGTAGGTAAAATACTGCTAATCTTCACCATTCCCGCCGATTGGATAAACTCACCATTGCCCATGTAAATAGCCGTATGGCTTACCCGCCCATTATTAACTCCTCTACGTTTTGCAGCAGAAAAGAACATCAGGTCTCCAGGTTTCAAATTTTTAAGACACTTCTCCACACTTATAGAGTCATTCTCCAGCACATCCAACTTCTCTCCTACTAAAGCTTGCTGGGAGGCATCACGAGGAATTACCACGCCATTTAAAAAGTAAGTTGTTTTAGTAAATCCACTACAATCTACACCTTTAATAGAAGTACCACCCCATAAGTAAGGTACACCAATTAAGGTCTGGGCTGTTTTCAAAATCGCATCGGCATTAGGTAGTGGTCGTTTTAACCACGCTGTATAATCGGTGGTTTGGTTAGCAGGAATGTAAGCTTCTCTTCCATCAGGAAAAGCAACTTTAACAAAACCATTTTCTTGACCTAATAATTTCAAGATATTACCTGCTACCAAATCAGAGACTCTTGCAGCAGCAATATCAGGTTTAGCAAAAGCATGTCCATAATCACTGGTATAGACAATCTTCTTAGCTTCTTGCCAAATTTTAAAACCAGCTTGGTTCATCGGTGCAATAGAGCCACCATCTGTCCAAGCTAAATAACCATCGGGCGATTTCACTAAATAAAACCCTCCTTGCTTTTTTAAGATTTGTATCGGAGTACCCAACAAGGTTTGGGTCATCAATTCGGCACCATGAAAAGGCTGGCTACGATTATTGGCCACAGAAATGGTAGTTACGCCATAAACCATATCCTTTAATTGTTTAGAAGGAAGTACTGCAGCAGAAAGTTTTGCCTTGATATTTTCAGGGAATGATTTTTCGAAAGCCTGTACTGCTTGTTCAGAAGTACTTTCTACAAGGACCGAATCAGCTTTAAAACGTACATTGAAATAAACGGACCTTTTATCTGGTGCATATTTTTTCTGTATAGAATTGGCAATGGTACGGTAAGCAGTAGTATCAATTTGTGCAAAAGCCGAAAAACTAAAAAGACTACATGCTAAAAAGAAAAAACATCTGTTCATCTTAATTGGATTGTGTGTAACGAAGTTAAGATATATCGCTGATGAGACATTGCATATTTGGTAAATAGTTAGTTAGGTTTCGTTTTAATCACCTTATGTTTTGAACCACCTTAGACACCTAAGAACATTTTAGCTTTGAAGCTACTTAGATGAACTAAGGTGTCTTAGATGGTTTACTTTTCAAGTATCTTATTTTTTGAACCATTAAAGAACATTAAGTTACCCTCCCATAGTCTTAATTATCTTAACTTCTTAATGTTTTATTTATTAACCGCATTTAGGTTTTTGAACCACCTGAGACATCTAAGAACATTTTAGCTTTGGAAGTACTTAGATGAACTGAGGTGTCTTAGGTGTTTACATTTTTTTTGAACCATTAAGTCACATTACGTTTTGAGGTATGTAGTCTTAATTATCTTCATTCCTTAATGTTTTAATTTATTTTGCCACCGAACAATTTCCACCATCTCGGGTTTAAAGGTAAAGCTTCCTTGCTCCTCAACTTTTTTTGTATATATTTAAAAACATCCAAATCGTACATCAATTTAATTGAACAACATGCTTAAAAAATTACCCCTTCCTCTTTGGACGATTGCTTTGCCCGTTTTGGCATGGGTTGCTTATTTCTTACCCTTACAAAACATTGGTGGAATTGGCACTACGCTATTGGTTATCTTTTTAATAGGCAGTGTACTTGCTGCTGTTCATCATGCAGAGGTAGTTGCGCATAAAGTTGGTGAGCCTTTTGGTACGCTACTACTGGCTTTAGCAGTAACGACCATTGAAGTGGCACTCATTGTTTCTTTGATGCTTACCGGCGGTCCGGGAACCGAAGAACTTGCTCGAGATACTGTTTTTGCAGCGGTAATGATTATCCTCACTGGAATGATTGGCATTTGCCTACTAGTGGGCGGTGTAAAGTATAAACAACAAAGATTTAGTTTAGACGGTGTAAAAGCTGCTTTGGTAGCATTGACGGCTATTTTGGTACTTGCTTTAATCTTACCTAACTATACCACTAGCGTAGCTGGTCCTTCCTATACCACTCCGCAGTTGATATTTGTCGCTATTATTTCTTTAATTCTATATGGCGCTTTTGTATTGGTTCAGGCCATAAGGCACCGAGATTTCTTTTTGCCACCCGATGGTGAGGGCAATGAAGAAGTGCACGCTGCCCCTCCTACCAAAGCAGTGGCATTTAGCAGCGGCATGTTACTATTGGTATGCTTGGGCATTGTAGTTTTATTAGCAAAAGCCTTAGCTCCAGATATTGAAAATGCAGTTATTAATGCAGGTGCACCAAAGTCATTAGTAGGTGTTATTATTGCTGGAGTAGTTTTACTGCCAGAAGGATTAGCGGCCTACCGCGCTGCAAGAAAAAACCGCTTGCAAACCAGCTTAAACCTTGCCTTAGGTTCGGCCTTGGCCAGTATTGGCTTAACCATTCCAGCAGTGGCTATTGTATCCATTATTACAGGAATGACCATTACCTTGGGGATTGACACTAAATCGATGGTATTACTTTTACTGTCACAGTTTACCATCATGTTGTCACTTGGTTCCGGCCGTACCAATGTATTGCAGGGCGTTGTTTTATTGACTATTTTTGCTGCTTACTTATTCACCATTGTCGCACCGTAGCGAGGATTGGATATGGGTAAAACACATCAATGAACCTAAAAAATAACCGTCAATCCATATATATTGTATTGCTTTACCAGTTTGCATTATTGCTAGCACTCTATGCATTATGCAGGCTTGGTTTCTTTTTAATCAATAAATCGCTGTTCAAACATCTTAGCGCAGCTGAGGTTGCCTATACCTTTTGGGGAGGGATTAAGTTTGACATAGTGGCTTTGCTATATATCAATTCACTATATGTTATCCTACAAGCGTTACCTTTCCCCTTTAAGTACCGACAAGGCTACCAACGCTTTACCAAATGGCTTTTCATCATCAGCAATAGCATTGGCTTTTTGGCCAACTTTATTGATTTTGCTTATTACAAGTTTACGCTTAAACGAACAACAGGTAGTGTTTTCTCTCAATTTAGCCATGAGAAAAACAAGTTAAAGCTTACCGCCGACTTCCTTTTGGAATACTGGCATTTGCTCATTATTTTGGTTTTGTTTATTGCCGCTTTTGCCAAGCTTAGCAAAATATTTAGCCTTCCTAAAAAAGTAAGTTTCAATTGGAAAACGTATGTGGCCCAAACACTGGCTTTATTGCTTATTGCCTTCTTATTTATAGGTGGCGTGAGAGGTGGATGGAAGCACAGTACCCGCCCAATTACTTTGAGCAATGCGGGTGATTATGTGAAGTCGCCGGGCGACATGAGTTTGGTGTTAAATACGCCTTTCAGTATCATGAAAACGCTAAAATCGCCAAAGCTTAAGCATATAGATTATTTTGATGAACAAGCCTTAGCCAAGCTTTACAACCCTATTCATCAACCCAATAATGATACGGCATCCTTTAAAAAGCTAAACGTTGTCTTTTTGATTATAGAAAGTTTAGGTAAAGAGCATATTGGCGCACTCAATAAGGACCAACTCAATGGCACCTACAAAGGTTATACGCCTTTTATTGATAGCTTAGTTGAACAAAGTTTTACTTCGAATGTTACCTACGCCAATGGACGGAAATCTATTGATGCCTTGCCTTCTGTAATTTCGGGCATTCCATCCATCCGAGAACCTTTCGTACTTTCTCCATATTCGAGTAATAACACCACTAGTATTGCCAAACTTTTAGGAGATGAAGGCTATTATACTGCCTTTTTTCACGGTGCACCAAATGGTTCCATGGGTTTTTCGGCTTATACCAATTTGGCAGGCATCAGACATTACTACGGCAAAAACGAGTATAATAACGATGCCGACTTTGATAATATTTGGGGCATTTGGGACGAACCGTTTATGCAGTACATGGCCAAAACCATTAATACATTTAAGCAACCATTTTTTACAGCCTTTTTTTCTGTCTCCTCACATCACCCTTACAAAGTACCAGAAAAATATCAAGGCAAATTCCCAAAAGGCACCCTACAAATTCATGAACCTTTGGGCTACACAGACATGGCCATTCGAAAGTTTTTTGATGCGGCAAAAAAAATGCCTTGGTATAAAAACACTTTATTTGTGCTTTGTGCAGATCACGCTACTATGTCGTATCTACCCGACTATCAAAACGTTCCTGGCTTCTTTTCTATTCCTATTTTGTTTTATTATCCAGCTGGAAACCTTAAAGGTAAAACGGATAAAATCATTCAACAGATTGATATTATGCCTACCGTGCTGAATTATATGCATTACAAAAAACCTTATTTTGCATTTGGTTTTGATGCTTTAGACAATAAAACCACCAATTTTGCAGTTAACAACAACGATGGGAATTTTAACTTCTATGAAGGTGACTACCTCTTGGTAAACGACGGTACAAAATCCATCTCGTTATTTAACTTAAAAACAGATAGGAATACGACTAAAAACCTGATCGATCAATTGCCAGCCGTTAAATCAGCAATGGAACAAAAACTAAAAGCATTTATACAGCAATACAACAATAGAATGATCAATAACCAATTAACCTATAAAAAGGAATGAGGAAATTAGCACTCCAAATCATCGACTTTTTCTATCCTCCTTTTAAAAGATGGTTTTCAATTGGCACTTTTCGATATTTAGTTAGTGGTGGTGTAACCGCATCATCGGGCATCATCGCCTATTTTGTAATTTATAATTACATTTTGCACCAACAAGATGTACAAGTAGCAGGATATTTAATTACTGCTCCAATTGCAGCATTAGCGTTGGAGTCTGTATTCACTTTTTTAGTGGGCTTTATGCTGAATAAATACTTGGTATTTACCCAATCAGATTTAAAGGGCCGCATACAGCTTTTTAGATATGGAACGGTGGTTTGTACAAATATTCTGCTTAATTATGCGTTAATGAAGATTTTAGTGGAGGGTTTCCAATTCTATCCATCCATTTCTAAAGCTTTCATCACCATTTTGTTGGCGGTATTTAGTTACTTTTCACAGAAGTACTTCTCTTTTAGGGTAAAAAAGACCAAAGACTGACAAGCTTCTCTTATCAAAACCGTTTGTTTTCTTGCATTCCTAGCTTAAATCAGGTATTTTAGCCCAATTAAGAAAATGTACAAAAATGAGCGATTTTAACGACTTTAATAACGAACAAGTTGCCAAATTGCCTAGGCATTTAAGGCAATTCATTGTTGAGCAAAATTACGAGAAATATACGCCAATTGACCAAGCGGTATGGCGTTATGTAATGCGCCAAAACTATAGTTATCTAAAGCACGTAGCTTATTATCCATACATTAAAGGTTTGCAAAGAGCTGGTTTAAGCATTGAGGAAATTCCCAATCTACAAACCATGAACGACAATTTGGGCAAAATTGGTTGGGGAGCAGTAACCGTTGACGGTTTTATTCCACCAGCTGCCTTTATGGAATACCAAGCCTACAGGGTATTGGTCATTGCGGCCGACATTCGCCAGATCAACAATATTGAGTACACGCCTGCACCAGATATTATTCACGAAAGTGCTGGCCATGCCCCTATTATTGCAGATACCGACTACAATAACTACTTAAGCTATTTTGGTTCTATTGGTGCAAAAGCCATGTTTTCAAGCAAAGACTTTGAACTTTACGAAGCCATCCGCAAACTTTCTATTTTAAAGGAAGCTAAAGATGTAGACGAGACCGAAATTGCCAAGGCAGAAAAGGAATTGAAATACATCTCTGAGAACATGGGCGAGCCCTCTGAAATGGCATTGCTAGGCCGTTTACACTGGTGGACTGTAGAGTATGGCTTGATTGGTACTTTAGAAAATCCAAAGATTTACGGTGCAGGATTGTTGTCGTCTATCGGTGAAAGTGCTACCTGCATGGATCCAAAAATCAAAAAGATTTGGTATAACTTGGATACCGTTAACTATTCGTACGATATTACCCAAGAACAACCGCAGCTTTTTGTAACTCCTACTTTCCAAAACCTAATTGATGTGTTAGAAGCTTTTGCAAATACCATGGCTTTCAGGCGTGGTGGTGCAGAAAGCATTTTAAAAGCAATTGAGTGTAAGAACCCAAGTACAGCGGTTTATAGCTCGGGTTTACAAGTAACAGGAGTATTTACCGATGTGGGCATTAGTGCAAACGATGAACTTACATTTGTGAGAACTAAGGGACAATCTGCTTTAGCCTTTGAAGGAAAAGAATTACCAGGTCATGGAAAAGAATATCATAAAGATGGTTTTTCATCGCCAGTTGGAAAATTAAAGGATTCTACAAAGCCTTTGGAAGACCACAGTTTAGAAGAATTATCACAGCTTGGCATTAAAGTTGGCCAATTGGTACGTTTAACCTTTGAAAGCGACATCGAAGTAAATGGCAAGATCAAAGAGATTATCAACAAGGGCGAAAAAACGATTTTAATTGCTTTTGAAGAATGTACCGTAAGAGAAGGCAATGGTAATGTCTTGTTCCAACCTGAATGGGGAACTTATGATATGGCGGTTGGTGAGAAAATTGTTTCGGTGTTTAACGGCGCAGCAGATAAAGATGCCTACGAGGAATTGACTCATGTGAGTGAGCAGCTTACCCATAAATTGGCTTATGATGAGGCAACAAAACATCTACACCATCTTTACCAACAAGTTAGGGATATTAGGGAAACAGGTGAAGGACAAGAAAAACTGGCAGAGATTTTTAACGAGCTTAAAACTTCATACCGCTACGATTGGCTTTGTACTTTACAGATTTTAGAAATATTACATCATAAAGGTACCAACCCAGCTTTAGAAAACGAAGTAAGGATTTATTTGGAGATGAAAGCTGCTAACGAAAAAGAATTCACCAAGTTGATTAACGACGGTTTTCATGTAATTGCTAATCCAGTAACGCAGTTAATCACGGTAGAGGATTAGAATAGATTTCATTAAACTTACGAAGTTTTAAAACGGCGAAGCCCTCAACTTTACCTTTGAAAACAATAAGGAATATAAAGTTAAACTTCGTAAGTTTCTATAAAGGTTGTCATTTCGAGCCCAATCGAGAAATCTCATGCATATCGTTAGATTTCTCACTATGTTCGAAATGACAACAATACCTTTAATTATTCTTCTTAACGTACTTTGTTAAAATCACAATCATTTGCTCATTGATTTTCCCTTCAATTTGTTCATGATTATCGTGCACCAATCTAATTCGCTTTACCACTGTTCCTTTAGGAGCACTGAAGTTTGTTCCTTTTACATCCAAAGCTTGAGTTAACACTACCGTATCACCATTTTCAAGTACATTGCCAAAAGCATCTTGATGAACATCCGCTACTTCTAAACCACTCAAAGCCCATTGTACAGTGTCCTCATCCAAATCAACCATACTCAGTACACCACTTGCCCAATCTTCATCTTTATAACGTTGTAAAATACGATAGCTCAATGCTTGCACACTAGGCTCAGGATTCCAGATACTTCCCTCTACCACACGCCAATAAAAGCTTTGGTCCACAGCATCAATTTTCTCTAAACAATCATTACACAAGCCTACTTGATTTTCGATAGCGTCTTCTTTTTTCGGACTAACCGTATAGGCGTTCACCGCTTCGGTTTTGCTGCACAATTCGCACAAACCATCGCTACGCTCTTTAAGTTTCTCTAACATCATTCTTCAATTATGCCGCAAAGGTACTCAATTAATCAAATAGGAATGGTTTTATGTCCACTATCACATTTTAGGAGCTTAAACTTCCCAAATTCTTATCTTTGCCACAATTGTAAAATCCAATATCCATGAATATCATTATTACGGGAGCCAGTAGTGGCATCGGCTTCGAAGCAGCACTAGAATTAAGTTTAGATACAAAAAACAAGGTGGTATGCATTGCCCGCTCTGCGGATAAACTGCGCAAACTTCATGAAATTGCCAAAAGCATTACCCCTGAATGCACCTTGCTTCCCGTAGCTTTTGATTTGGTGAATGATGATTATAATGCCTTGATCCCTTTCATTAAAGAAAGGTTGGGAACGGTAGATATCTTGATTAACAATGCTGGCTCATTGATCAACAAGCCATTGTTAGAAACCACAGAAAATGATTTGGCAGCCATGTTGGAACATAATGTAATCAGTCACTTTAAAATGACTCGTTACATGCTACAATTTATGGATAATGGCGGTCATATTGTAAATATTGGCAGCATGGGTGGCTTTCAGGGTAGCGTAAAATTCCCTGGGTTAGCGGCTTACTCAGCAAGTAAAGCTGCATTGCATACCCTAACGGAATGTATGGCCCAAGAGCTGGTTCAAACGGGCATTAAAATTAATTGCTTAGCGCTTGGTTCAGCACAAACTGAAATGTTAGAAGCTGCATTTCCAGGTTACGAAAGCCCTGTAATGGCGTTTGAAATGGGTAAGTATATCGCTGATTTTGCCAGAACCGGCCATAAGTTTTTTAATGGAAAAGTATTGCCAGTAGCAGTTACTACACCTTAAATCAATATTGCGCTCATGAAAATACTATTCAAAATTAGTTTAACAACGCTAATCGTTTGCTTGGGCATAAGTATCACAAGTAGTCAAAGCTCAAAATCGACCAATTTCTATCATAACATTAAAAATTATGATTTAAGTAAATTATGGAGAAGTGACAATATCACAGTTGAGGGTAATGGTGACAAATTTCCATTTCCAGAGCCGCTAGGATATATTGGAGATAACTACCAACGATTTTACATACACTATATAACAGTTTCAAAAAGTAAAGAAAACTCTTATCAATATCAAGTTGATGGTAAAACGAGGGTTAAAGATAATATTTGCAGGTTCAGCGGCACAATTACCGTAGAAAAAGCTGTTCTTTATAAAGAAAGCGATGACCCAAATTACAAACAAGGTTCTGTTACCTGCAAAGTTGTATTTCATGAAGATAGCACCCAAACATCTTCAGGTATAATTAAAGGAACATTGATTAGTAATTTCCAGCTCGACAAAAAAGGAAAACTTTCCTATGACGCCCTCATGTTTGTAGCCGATGGCTATAATAATAACCAATGCAGGGCCATTTGGACAAGTTATAAAACAAATAAAAGCAAAAAATGTAATTGGGGCGATTTTAGAATGCCAGACAGTAAAGCGTTAGACGCTGGTGCTGGAGATGTGACTATTGATCAAAAGTTTATTAATAACGGTTGGAAAAATTTTGTAGATGTGTATACGGCTAGCCCGTCAGTAGCAAAAAAGGCTTTGAAGATAGAAGAAACCAAATGGTGGCTACCAACAACAAGCTCAAAACCAAACAAATAAACACCAATAAACCAACCAACTACACCATAAGTTTTCCACATTTTTTGGTGGTATAAATGTTGTTCGTTAAGTTTGAAAACAAACATGAAGAAAATCCTTTTCACCATCTTACTGCTCGGCGTATTTGCAATCAACAGCAAAGCACAAGATAATGTATCGTTAACGATGCAATATCAGCGAATGATGGAAAAGGTAATTAGCCGCATTCCAGAGGTTGCTAATAACACTTCAAACAAAATCATGGACTTTGCCAAGTCTCTTCTAGGCACCAGATATCGTTATGCATCTAGCAATCCGGAAATCGGTTTCGACTGTTCAGGTTTTGTAAGCTACGTGTATAAACAATTTGGTTTTAACGGTGCACGTTCTTCTGCTGATTTTGCTAAAAAAGGAAAAGCAATTAAACTGGCTGATGCAAAAGTTGGTGATATCCTAGTATTTACGGGATCCAATGCGAGAGTACGCAGACCAGGACATGTAGGCATTGTTTATTCAAAAGATGCAGATGGCAATATCAAATTCATCCATTCTTCTTCTGGAAAAGCAAAAGGGGTAACCATCACCGAATTAGAAGGTTACTACAAAAATCGCTTCCTAAAAGCGGTTACCGTAATGGAATAAAAATCTACGCTTATGGCAGAGCTAAAAACAAAAGCCAATAACAATAGTGTTTCCGAATTTATCAATGCCCTAGCTGACGAAAAAAAACGTCAGGACAGTTTTGTGCTTTGTGAAATCATGGAAGAAATTTCTCAAGCTAAACCTAAAATGTGGGGCGATGCCATCATTGGTTTTGGAGATAAAGACCTTGTTTATCCGGACGGCAGACGAATCGATTGGATGGTGATGGCTTTTTCTCCTCGCAAACAAAATCTTACTTTATACCTAGAAGGAGGTTCTACGCATCCGCTGTTAAGTAAACTGGGCAAGCATAAAACCAGTAAAGCTTGCTTATACATCAAGACTCTAAAAGATGTTGATTTAGAGGTTTTAAAGCAGATTATTGCAGATGCCAACAACTAAAGCAACAACACTTTTAAAGCATCCGATACTTTCCCGTACGCAATCAATTCCTTAGCGAATTCGTGCAGCTCGCGTTCCCTATTATTAGCATCTCCAATAGTGGCATCCATAATATCTTTCACGTTCGCATTCCACTGCATTTCCGAAATTTCCTCATCACTTGGCAAATGTTCTTCGTTACCCAACAAACCTAAATCATTACCGGTAAGTACTTTTGAATAGCGCACAGAAACAGGCAAAGCATTTACCCCTATGCCCAGTGTAGTAAGTGGTTTAGGTACTGTGAATAAACTTTCAGGTGTTACTCTACTATACCAATTACCTCCCAAACGAGCCACCAAATCAATTTTCTGTTGGTCAATCTTGCCTTCTGCATCTAAAATTTCCTCTTTGATATGAATGAGTTTGATCTCTGCCAAAATCAAATTTCCCGCTCCATGCTGGTCTCCCAACGGAATAATTTGATTGACTACGCATTCTAATTGTACGGGAGCTTCGGCTACTCTCGGCGGTTTCACCAACTGCGAAGTTTCCATTGTAAATCCAGCTTTTTCAAACTCATTTACTTCTTTACCATACTCGGTACTCGATAAACTGGTTTGTTGCACCATGGCATAATTCACAATATTGATCACGCACTCCCCTACTTCCTTCACATTCTCCAAGGTGTGTTTAGTGGTATTATCCCTCACCCTCCTTGCTGGCGAAAAAATACAGATAGGCGGATTAGTACTAAACATATTAAAGAAACTAAAAGGACTAAGGTTAATATTCCCATCAGTATCTATGGTAGAAGCTAAGCAAATTGGTCGCGGAGCAATGGCATACTGCAAATAGTTTTGCAATTGCACAGGGGTTAAATCATCGCATTTAAGTGTCAGCATGGTATTATTTGTTGAAAGGTTGGGAAATTGAGGAGTTTTGGGGAGTTGAAATGTCTCAAAGTTGGAAAGTTATTTTTTCTTGACTCCTGTGCTGTCATCCCGACGTTTAGGAGGAATCTACTGCTATAGGTACTTCACTAAAGATCCTTCGCTACGCTCTGGATGACAGAAGTGTAAATGCTTTTTGTTTTCGCTCTTGTTATCCTGAGCCTGTCGAAGGATCTGTTTCATCGCAGCAAACGCTTCGATAAACTCAGTGTGACACCAAACAAAGGGTTAGTGAAACACAAAAAGTATTTCCACTTCTGTCGGGTTTAAAATAGGAAGGCTTACCTAAGTAAACTAAACCTTCCAACTTTTACACCTACTTCTTCTTTAAGGATAAAATTGAAAAATCAGTATCTACTTTTGTAATGTTATTGCTCAAAGCACCTAAACCTGTGATTTCCATCTCTACATGATCGCCTGCTTGTAGCCACTGCACTTGATAGTTAGGGTCATTTAACAAACCAGTTCCGTTAAGTTCCAAGAAACATCCTGTACCTACTGTTCCAGATCCAATCACATCACCTGGCAAAATATCAACACCGTAGGCACAACGTTCTATAATTTCCGCAAAAGTCCAGTCCATATCGGCCATGTTACCACTAGAAACCTCTATATCATTTACTTTGCAGGTCATTTTCAAATTATAGTTGTTACCTACATGGTTTTCCTTAGCAGCTACTTTAAATTGCTCTAATTCATCTGGTGTAACCAACCATGGACCAATTACGGTAGAAAAATCTTTTCCCTTTGCCGGACCTAAGTTCAACAACATCTCTTCCATCTGCAAGGTACGAGCGCTCATATCATTCATGATGGTATAGCCGGCAATATATTCGTCCGCTTCAGCAGCTTTAATGTTACGGCCTTTTTTCCCAATCACTACAGCAACTTCTAATTCAAAATCAAGTTTCTGGAAATGATCTGGCATACATTCAATTTCACCAGGACCCTGAATGGCATTATGATTGGTAAAATAAAAAATAGGATATTGGTCAAACTCGGCAATCATATCTACCTTACGGTTTCTACGAGCTGCCGCTACGTGTTGCCTAAACGCATAACCGTCTCTACAAGAAGTTGGGTGTGGCACAGGAGCCAAAAGTTCATAAAAAACTTCCTCTTTTGGAGATAGCTTTCCATCCAAAATATCTTGGTTGATTTTTTTCGCTCTTTCCATCAGAGGTTCCCCACCTTCCAAAAAAGCATTCATTTGATCTGGGATCAGCTTGTCGCAAGAATTAAGATTATAAATATGTCCGTTGGCATAAATTCCTAAATGCTCCTTGTCTTCAGTTTTATAGGATACGAGTTTCATTGATATAAATATTTTTTTTAGTGCTGTAGTTTCCACATCCAATGGAACAACAATGCAAATTGGAGATGGTTTATATTGGATTATGGTCAAAGCTATGAAAAATGGTTTAGCTCTAAAATTAATTACCGATTAATTTGAGCATACGATTGTATTTCATGTCTCACTAACGACTTATCTAAACTTTGAAAATCTCGATAGCGTTTTTTAGTAGAAACCGTATTAGAAACAACGTACCCTACCGTTAAACCAACTGGCACCCCCACAACTAAAAAAGCGCCCGCCATTGGCCCCACAGCTAAAGAAAGTAAACCAACAGTTCCCCCACCAGTTAACAGTGAAGGAATTAAAATCCCCTTTTCATATACTCTCAATTTCTTCACTTCTGCGTTCCTCACAAAAGAGGTGTCCTTTTTAGAGATAACCACAAAACCGCTATCATTAACTTCATGAAAGTCACCTTTCACTATTTCATTTTTTAAGGTTTTTATTTTGATTTGATAAGCTTTCTTTTGTTGTGCAAAACAATTACCAACCAGTAAAATGAATAAGATTAGAATGAGATTTATTTTCATTTTAGTAAAGTTAACATTGCCATAATTTAAATTTTCAATTAAAACTGCTATCTTGCCTTCGTTAAAAACAGATGACTTTACAGCATTTAAATAGTTTTATGATTAAAGATAGGATTTCGTTGTATCTACACGCAATACTATCTAAACTTATTTTTGCGCAATACTCTTTGTAAAATCCTTTCGGGGAATACCTTAAACATCTTTAAGCATACGCTTTCTAAACGTTTTTAGTTTTTATTCGTTATATTTTAATTCTAACCAAATTAACCCTATAATATGCCTATTTATCACACCTTAGGGAGTGTTCCTCCTAAAAGACATACTGTTTTCCGCAAGCCAAATGGCGATTTATATGCCGAAGAACTGGTTTCAACGGAAGGTTTTTCGAGCCTGTATTCATTGGTGTATCATTGCCACCCCCCTACCATTGTAAAATCTATCGGGGAACCTTACAATGTTGAGCCTAAAATTGCCAGGGAAAAGCATTTACGCCACACCAGCTTAATTGGTTTTAATGTGAAACCTGAAGATGACTATTTAAAAAGCCGTAAACCTGTTTTAGTCAATAGCGATTTACATATTTCATTAGCGGCCCCTAAAAAATCAATGACTGATTATTTTTATAAAAACAGTCAGGCTGATGAAGTGATCTTTATCCATGAAGGTGCAGGAAAATTAAAAACAGGTTTTGGAGAAATCGCTTTTGAATATGGAGATTATCTTGTTATTCCAAGAGGTACCATTTACCAAATGGAATTTAACGACGAGAATAATCGACTGTTTATTGTAGAAAGTTTCAGTCCCATTCGTACACCAAAAAGGTACCGCAATGCTTTTGGTCAATTAGAAGAACACTCGCCATTTTGCGAAAGAGACATCAAAAGACCGCAGAACCTACAAACTTTTGACGAATTTGGCGATTTTAAGGTACTGATCAAAAAACAAGGAATCATGTACCCCTACACTTATGGTACCCATCCATTTGATTTTGTAGGTTGGGACGGTTTCCATTATCCTTGGGCATTTTCAATCCACAACTTTGAACCCATTACTGGACGTTTACACCAACCTCCTCCAGTACATCAAACTTTTGAAGGGCATAACTTTGTAATTTGTTCCTTCGTTCCACGCAAATACGATTATCACCCATTAGCTATTCCTGCTCCTTATAACCATAGCAATGTAGATAGTGATGAGGTTTTATATTATGTAGATGGCGATTTCATGAGCCGTAAAAGCGTGGTGAAGGGTCAAATCACCTTACACCCAGGAGGTATCCCTCACGGACCACATCCTGGCACCGTTGAAAAATCAATTGGAAAAGAAAAAACAGAAGAACTTGCCGTAATGATAGATCCTTTTAGGCCTTTGATGTTAACGGAAGATGCCATAGCCATTGAAGACGAAAGTTATCATAAAAGCTGGCAGATAAACGTGGAGTAAAGTCGGTAAGTTATTAGTCGGAAAAGTCCGAATGTGATGACCGAACCGACCCAAACTAATTAAATAATTGATTATAACATCCGACTCCCAACTTTTCTGACTTGCGGACTTTCGGACTAATAAAAAAACAAAAATGAGCACACAAACATTTGCAGAGAAAATAGCGAAAGCACAAGATTTCCTTCCTATCAACGGAACGGATTATATTGAATTTTATGTAGGTAACGCCAAACAGGCCGCACATTATTATAAAACGGCCTTTGGTTTTCAGTCATTAGCTTACGCCGGACCAGAAACAGGGGTGAAAGATAGAGCATCATACGTATTACAACAGGGAAAAATCCGTTTGATTTTAACCACTGCTTTAAAATCAGATAGCCCTATTTCCGAACATGTAAAAAAACATGGCGATGGCGTGAAAATTTTAGCGCTTTGGGTAGATGATGCCTACAGTGCTTTTGAAGAAACGACCAAACGTGGTGGTAAACCTTATTTAGAGCCCCAAACACTGACCGACGAACATGGCGAAATACGCATATCGGGCATTTACACTTATGGCGAAACCATTCACATGTTTATTGAGCGTAAAAACTACAATGGTGTTTTTATGCCAGGTTACCGTAAATGGGAAAGTGAGTACAATCCTGAAGATGCTGGCTTACTTTATATTGACCATTGTGTGGGTAACGTAGGTTGGAACCGCATGAACGAAACCGTAAAATGGTACGAAGAAGTGATGGGTTTCGTAAACATTTTAACCTTTGACGATAAACAAATCAACACCGAATACTCGGCCTTGATGAGCAAGGTAATGAGTAATGGTAACGGTTACTCTAAATTCCCAATCAACGAACCTGCAGAAGGTAAAAAGAAATCACAAATTGAAGAGTATTTAGAATTTTACGAAGGCGAAGGCGTACAACATATTGCAGTAGCAACCAAAGACATTGTAAAAACAGTTAAAACACTTAAAGCTCGTGGCGTTGAATTTTTGAGTGCTCCTCCGCAAGCATATTACGATATGATGGGCGAACGTGTTGGAGAAATTGATGAAGAAATTGCACCGTTAAAGGAACTTGGCATTTTAGTAGACCGTGACGAGGAAGGTTATTTATTACAGATTTTCACCAAACCTGTAGAAGACCGCCCTACTTTATTTTTCGAAATTATTGAGCGTAAAGGTGCACAGAGCTTTGGTGCTGGCAACTTTAAAGCATTGTTTGAAAGCATTGAAAGAGAACAGGCCTTGAGAGGTAATTTATAGTTGATTGAAAATGTTTTAATATAAAGGGGATAAGTTTTTATCCCCTTTATGTTTTATTATTTCTGTGTGATATTCAGTTGCATTTTACGCTGATCTCTAATTAGCGTTAATGCCAAGTTGTTTGATTGTTTATACTTTTGCACAAGCTTTACCAAATCTTCAATCGAATTTATTTTTTCATTTCCTATAGCAATCAGCACATCTCCTTTTTGAAATCCGTTTTTTGCGGCTATTGAAGCTACTGGTAAATCAGTTAATAACGTACCATTCATATCATAAAGGCCCAACGACGATTGCTCTCCCAAGCTTTCTATATTTTTAAAGGCTGCCCCCATCCAATTGTACCTTGGAGATTCTTTTGAGGCTCCATTTGCTGCCAACAAACCGTTCACAGTTCTGATATTAGGCTTCTCTGCCAATTTCTTCAAATGTGGAGCGATTACTCCAAACTTCATTTCAAAACTTTTAAATCCCATTTCAGTTGCTGGAGATTGTGGCTTTAAACTATAATTGCCATTAGCAGCATTTATAAAAAGTGCATCGCCGCTTGTACTATTTTGATCAACACCTAGTTTTTGAGTGACTTTTAAAGCATATTCAGAAAGGAAAAAATTAGAGTCAATCTGTTTACCCCAGTCGTTCATACCTATAGGAGCGTAAGGCTGGGTTACGATGTTGTGGGCAAAAACGTCATCACTATTTTTGAACCAAACATGAGGATGAAAAGTATTGTTAATAATAATGTTATTATACACTTTACGATGGTATCCTTCTCTTAACTTTAATCCCCCACTTAGGCAAACATTATTATATATCAGGTAATTGCTACTACCGTCATCCAAATCGATATCCCAGCCATGATCACATTGAAAACGGTTATTCCGCAAGATTATGGGGTCAACCACATCCAAATTTTCGATACCTGGATGTTTAGCCAAAATATTTTCTACACTAACTTTATTTGGCAACCAGTACCTATCGCGTCCCCAAGAATTAAAAGCGCCATGGTCACCCGTTTCTAGTACCGTATCAAATACATCATTAAATTCTATAATGTGCCCACCCCAAGTACCTTCGCTAATATTTATTCCCGCTCGAGGCACTTTGTAAATGGTATTGTGACTTACAGTGATATTTGCCGCCATAGAAATTTGTGTGCCTGCCACTTGCTTCTCAATCAAACCAATGTGATGGATCAAATTACCACTCGCTGTACAATATTGAGGATAATCATCAGTCTTTGGGCCCTTACCCATATCCATTTGCTCGATAGGCACATATTTTTCATATCTAAAAGAGGGAGATCTTACTGCTTCAGGATTGCCGACAAAAGAAATAGCATTGGCGCCTATATTATAAATCAAATTGTCTTTAACAAGGTTATGCTTGTTATAGTTACTCATAAAAATAGCATTCCCCCCCAATTCATAAAAACCGCAATTGGTAATCTTAATGTTTTCTGTGTAGTCTAATAAAATTGCACCACCACGGTAAATTGTCCAATCGCTCCTCAGTAAAGGCTCCTTGGTAAGCATAAAACTTCTAGCCGTTTGTGTAAAATCTATCTGATTGATATGAATATTTTTTACGGGTTGACGTCTGTTACCAACGACATGCAGAATATCCGTTATTTGGCTAGTGTTAAAGCTTGCAGTGTTAGGATTTACTCCTTTAGGGGGATAAAAATAAAGGACTTTTTTGTCCTCATCATAAAACCATTCATTTGGTACATCAAGCTCCTCAAATATATTTTCTATGAAACGATATTTATTGTTCATTGGTGAAGGTCTGTTATTTTGCCAACCTCCCTCAAGCAAAAGTTGGTTGCTTTGCTTACCTGTTACCAAATAATGAAAACCGCCCCATTCGCCACTGTGTAGGGCATGAACGTAGGCTCCGCTTGGATTGTTCCAGCGAGCTACCATCACTGCATCCAAAGCATTTGATGCGGTACCATTAAATATGCGGGCATTTACATCAAAGTTTGGATAACGAGCCATTGGCAATGCTTTTCCATTTAAAAACAAGCGATCAGGCTTTTCTGAAAATTCAATATTCGCCTTATAAATACCGTTTTTAAAAGGCTCCCACTTAATTTTTAATGATTTAGCTCCACTAAAAACTACTTTTTCATTTTGATAGGGCTGTATAGTTAACGCATTGGCGGTAAAATTAGCAGATGAAATTTTAACCGTTTTATCCATTACGTAGATACCGCTTCTAAAATAGATATTTACATCTTTGCCTTTAAGGACATTTGCTTTTTTTAAGGCTCCCTCCAAAGTTTTTAGAGGCTTCAATAAAGTACCAGAGTTGTTGTTGTTACCCGAAGGGGCTACATAGAAATTCTTTTGTGCGTAGCACAAGAAAGGCAATACAAATATTGCCAACAATAGTTGTTTTTTCATTAGGAAGATAGAATATAGTTAAATGTTATCAACTAAGTTATCATTAACTTAGCTGATATACAAATAATTCCAATCATCTTCCGATACTAGCAGTGACCCAACAAATAATACAACACTACAAAAATAACAACGGTTGATAAACAACCTCCACCTAGTTTCCAGGCACCCCAGCCAGCAAATATTGTTCTGAAAAAGTTATTCATATTTATCTCGATTGATGAATTAGGATAACCAAAATCAACTAATAATGTTTTCCTAACAGCGATAAATCCTTATTGCAGTACATTTTGTTGTTAAAAGGAAGAATAACAAACATCCATTAGGCATATTTTGTTATTTTTGAAATTCACTAATGGGAAAAACAGCAACTATTAAGAAATCAAAGCTTTTACTTTTTGCCTATCACTTACAAAAAGCATTTGCACTATACCAAAAAAACGACCCTTTACGTTTAGCTGGCGCCACCGCCTTTTTTGCTAATTTCGCTATCCCTCCCATTTTACTGATCCTCATTAGGCTATTTGGTTTTTTTGTGGACAGAAAAATACTGGCCACTCGTTTGTTTGAGCGTATTTCAGAAATTTTAATTCCAAGCAGTACCGAGCAAATTAGAGAAACGTTAAGAAACATTCGAGGTGTTGACCATAATTGGTGGGCTACCATCCTGACTTTTGTCTTTTTCATTTTTGTAGCCACTACCCTATTCAACGTCATTAAGAACTCAGTGGAACAAATATGGACTATTGGCCAAGATGCCAAAATGGGTTTTCTATTTACATTGAAAATCCGAGGCCGTTCCATGATGATTATTCTATTGGCTGGCATTTTGTTCTTTATTGGCTTGGTAACCGATAGTATACAAGCCCTAGTAACTACCTACCTCAATGGCTCTTCCGCTAATTTTGGCAAATGGTTACTGTGGGTACTCAACCAAACCATTTTCACACTTATCGTAACCGTTTGGTTCACCATTTTATTCAGATTTTTAACCAACGCTAGGCCTAGTTGGAAAATAGCTTTACAAGGTGGACTTTTAACAGGTATACTTTTTAACCTTGGGAAATATGTGCTAAGAATTATGTTGCCCCTTAGCAATATCGAAAATATTTATGGCGCATCGGGCTCAATTGTGTTAGTGATGCTATTTGTTTTCTACTCGTCTTTGATTTTCTATTTCGGTGCCTGCTTCATTAAAGTAATTAGTGAAAAACAGCACAAAGTTATACGGCCGCTTAAGGGTGCACACACCTATGAGCTGATTGAAAAAAGCTAATAAAAAAAGCCCCGTCCCGCAAGTGCAGGATACGGGGCTTTTTTTGAATATATTATTCCTTGTTTGAATTAAAATAATCTAAGACCTAAACCAAAGGTGAACAAGTTTAATTTGGTATCAGGGTAACCAGCCGAGTTCAACTTAGATAAACCTAATTCATATCTCAAATCAAAATTCAGTTTACCTAAATCTAAACCTGCACCAAACTGCCATGCGAAAGCCTGACCTTTAAAATCACCACTAAATATGTTTGATGCTGCTTGGTTAAAACTTTGGTCGTCACTTAAAATAAAAGAAGCTACAGGTCCAGTATTTAATCTGATTCCAACACCTGCTGCACCAATTTTAGTTCCTACCAACACAGGAACATCTAAGCTGGTAAATTTCACTTTACTTTCCAATCCGCTATTTTTTAGCGTAGTATTTTTACCAGATATATATAACTCAGGCTGTAAATGTATACCAGCAGCACCAATACGTGTCCAAATTCCAGCATAGTAACCTGCCCTGTTATCGCTACCAAAAGTATTTTCTGTGCTAAACTTAGATAAGTTTAAACCGCCTTTCAAACCCATCTGAAATGAAGGGAGTATTTGGCCAAACGCAAAAAAAGAGCAGCAAACAAAAAGGGCCGCTAGTGTAATTTTTTTCATAAATTCTATTTAAATCGTTTAAAGTACAGTCTTTGCAGCAAAAATCCTTCCAGTTTTCTCTCTTCCTTTTGATGATTGCATTAAAAATCTGGTACGACAAATATACAATGCCAAGTATATTTATTTTTTAAATTCAAGAAACTTTAGGAGCCACTTTTTCAAATCCCTGCATTTCAAAAACAGCTAATTTATCCAACAAGTTAAAATGCAAAGTGCCAAAGAAATTGAAAATACCATCATCATTTTTGCCTTCAATGCAAACCGTTTCTTTTAGTACGGGGCTGTTTTGGTTAGCTCCAGAGAAAAGCAAAGCCTCATCTTGGATAATGACGTTTTTTGCTTCGATTGCAAAATCATTTAAAAGGGCTAAAAAAGCCTTACCATTTAGCAATAGTTCTTTAATATTCATAACCCAAAAATTTAATGTGAAGATTAGTTTAAATTTAAACAAAATTATCGTTAAATAGTTCTAATATCCACCATAAAAAAGAGCTAAGATTCTGATTATTTGGCAAATCGAATCTCCAAACGTTTTGAAAACCTACTAGGTTTCCTACTAAAATAAACCCGACAGGAGCGAACACGTAGCCCAAGTTTACGCAGGGCGAAGTAAAGCGGATGGCGGGGCTTCATTTGCCATGAGCACCATATTTGATTTTCTAAAAATTAAGGTAAACAAGAAGTAAGTAATGACCATCGCTAAATGCTGATTTTGTAGCAATTGCGTAACATAATGCACTCAAATGGAAAAAATATTTGTTTAGCTGATACAAATCTATACCTTAGTTTCGTAAAAATTCTTTAAGTGTTACACCCATAAATTACTCAAAATGAAGCGGTCACATTTATTTCAGATTGCTTCGCTAGTATTAAAACCAAATTATATAGCATGAAAATAACAGTAGTAGGTGCTGGTGCCGTTGGCGCCACCTGTGCAGATAACATTGCACGGAAAGAATTAGCAGAGGAACTAGTTTTATTAGATATTAAAGAAGGTTTTGCGGAAGGTAAAGCCATTGACATGATGCAAACAGCAACGTTGCTGGGATTTGACACCAAAATTAAAGGTGTAACCAATGATTACAGCCAAACGGCTGGCTCGGCAGTAGCGGTAATTACCTCTGGTTTGCCTCGTAAACCTGGAATGACCCGCGAAGAACTGATTGGCATTAATGCGGGTATTGTAAAAGGGGTAGCTGAAAACATCCTAAAATATTCTCCGGACGCTATTATCATCGTCATTAGTAATCCAATGGATACAATGACTTATTTGGCACTTAAATCATTGGGATTACCTAAAAATAGAATTATTGGCATGGGCGGTACTTTGGACAGCTCACGTTTTAAATATTATTTGAGCCAAGCACTTAACTGCAACCCTAACGATTTACAAGGATTTGTAATAGGCGGACACGGCGATACCACCATGATTCCTTTAACAAGATATGCCACTTACCAAAGCTTGCCTGTAACCGATTTATTGGACGAGGCTACTTTAGAGAAAGTAGCGGCTGACACGATGGTTGGCGGTGCTACTTTAACTGGCTTATTAGGTACCTCGGCGTGGTATGCACCTGGTGCGGCTGGTGCGGCATTAGTAGAAGCGATAGTAAGAGATGAAAAGAAACTATTCACTTGCTGTGTAGCGCTGGAAGGTGAGTACGGTCAAAATGATATTTGCTTAGGCGTTCCTGTAATTATTGGGAAAAATGGTTGGGAAAAAATCATTGACTATAAATTAAACGAGAAGGAACAAGCAGCATTTAACAAAAGTGCTGATGCCGTACGCAACATGAACAGTGTATTGGCAGAAATGAAATTAGTTTAACACGAATCACCTGTCATTCCGAGGAACGAGGAATCTCATTGTAGATTCCTCGTTCCTCGGAATTGTAAATGTCAGATAATTCGGTAACAGAATCATAATAATTAAATTGATCCTGTTATGCCAATAAACACCAATGATTTCACCGTTGAGCGGAAGTATCTGGATACTTACCGTTTTATGATCAGG
>JAEXHI010000031.1 GCA_023450085.1 Bacteroidota bacterium | reverse complement strand
CAAACTATACGATCAGTTATGTTGCGGGTACGCTAAGCGTTACCACAGCACCATTGACGATTACGGCCAATAACCAGACCAAAGTTTACGGAGCGCCAGTACCTACGCTTACGGCTAGCTACAGCGGTTTTGTTAACGGCGATACACCATTGAGTTTAACCACTCAGCCAACGTTGAGCACTACTGCCACGATGGCCTCTTCTGTAGCAGGCAGCCCTTATGCGATCACGGCATCTGGCGCAGCAAGCTCCAACTATACGATCAGTTATGTTGCAGGTACGCTAAGCATTACCACAGCACCATTGACGATTACGGCCAATAACCAGACCAAAGTTTACGGAGCATTATTGCCTACGCTTACGGCGAGCTACAGCGGCTTTGTGAATGGCGATACACCGCTGAGTTTAACTACACAGCCAACGTTGAGCACTACTGCCACGATGGCCTCTTCTGTAGCAGGCAGCCCTTATTCGATCACGGCATCAGGTGCAGCAAGCTCAAACTATACGATCAGTTATGTTGCGGGAACGCTAAGCGTTACCACAGCGGCTTTGACGATTACGGCCAATAACCAGACCAAAGCTTACGGGGCACCACTGCCTACGCTTACCGCTAGCTACAGCGGTTTTGTGAATGGTGATACGCCATTGAGTTTAACCACTCAGCCAACGTTGAGCACTACTGCCACGATGGCCTCTTCTGTAGCAGGCAGCCCTTATGCGATTACTGCATCTGGCGCAGCAAGCTCAAACTATACGATCAGTTATGTTGCGGGCACGCTAAGCGTTACCACAGCGGCTTTGACCATTACAGCCAATAACCAGACCAAAGCTTACGGAGCACCACTTCCTGCGCTTACAGCGAGCTACAGCGGTTTTGTGAATGGTGATACACCATTGAGTTTAACGACCCAGCCAACGTTGAGCACTACTGCCACGATGGCCTCTTCTGTAGCAGGCAGCCCTTATGCGATCACGGCATCTGGCGCAGCAAGCTCAAACTATACGATCAGTTATGTTGCGGGTACGCTAAGCGTTACCACAGCCCCATTGACGATTACGGCCAATAACCAGACCAAAGCTTACGGGGCGCCAGTACCTACGCTTACCGCGAGCTACAGCGGTTTTGTGAATGGCGATACACCATTGAGTTTAACGACCCAGCCAACGTTGAGCACTACTGCAACGGTAGCCTCTTCTGTAGCAGGCAGCCCTTATGCGATTACGGCATCTGGTGCAGCAAGCTCAAACTATACGATCAGTTATGTAGCGGGTACACTTAGCATTACCCAGAAAGCATTGACCATCACGGCTTCCGCAAGGACTAAAACCTATGGTGATGAGGTGGTTTTCGCAGGCACTGAATTTACTTCGGTTGGTTTGACCAATAGCGATGCCATTACTAGTGTGACTTTAAATAGTACCGGTGCGGCAGCTACTGCTACCGTAGCAGGTTCTACCTATCCGATTGTAGCTACTGCAGCAGTTGGTACTGGATTAGGTAACTATACCATCAGTTATGTAAATGGTGCTTTAACAGTAACTACTAGAGCTCTGGTTGTCGCCAACACTGACCGCTCTAAAGTTTATGGAGATGCACTGGTGAACACTGATTTTGCAGGTAGTATTACTGGTATCCAGAATAGCGATAACATCACGGTGACCAGAAATAGCACAGGGGCGGCAGCAACAGCAGCGATAGGCAATAGCTATCCGATTGTGGCTACACTTGCCGATCCTGACAGTAAGTTAGGAAACTATACGGTGACCAATCCAAATGGTACCTTGACCGTTACCCAGAAAGCATTGACCATTACGGCTTCGGCAAGAACTAAAACCTATGGTGATGTGGTGACTTTTGTAGGTACTGAATTTACTTCGGTTGGTTTGACCAATAGCGATGCGGTTGCCAGTGTTACTTTAAATAGTACTGGTACGGCAGCTACCGCCACCGTAGCAGGTTCTACTTATCCAATTGTAGCTACAGCAGCAGTTGGTACAGGACTAAGCAATTACAATATCAGTTATGTAAATGGTGCTTTAACGGTAACTCCTAGAGCTTTGGTTGTGGCTAATACTAACCGCTCTAAAGTTTATGGTAGTGTACTAGTGAACACTGATTTTGCGGGTAGCATTACTGGTATCCAGAACGGAGATAACATTACGGTGACCAGAAATAGCACAGGGGCGGTAGCAACAGCAGCGATAGGCAATAGCTATCCGATTGTAGCTACGTTTGTGGATCCTGATAGTAAGTTAGGGAATTATACTGTGACCAATCCAAATGGTACTTTGACCGTTACGCAGAAAGCGTTGACCATCACGGCTTCTGCAAGGACTAAAACCTATGGTGATGCGGTGACTTTTGCAGGCACTGAATTTACTTCGGTTGGTTTGACCAATAGCGATGCCATTACCAGTGTGACTTTAAATAGTACCGGTGCGGCAGCTAACGCTACCGTAGCAGGTTCTACTTATCCGATTGTCATTTCAGCAGCAGTGGGTACTGGATTAGGTAATTATACCATCAGTTATGTGAACAATGCATTAACGGTAAACTTGAAAGCATTGACCATTACCGCTGATAACAAAGAGAAATTTGTAGGTACGGTTAACCCGCCATTAACGGCTAGCTATACCGGATTTGTGAATAGTGAGACTTCTAGTGTATTGACTTCACCAGTAAGCTTAAGCACTACTGCGGTAACCAATAGCCCAATGGGCGATTATCCTATTACGGCAAGCGGTGCAGCGGCAGCTAATTATACCATTACTTATGTAGGTGGTGTGCTTAAAGTTAAACCAGGAGCACCAACCAGTGTTAATTTGGCTGCTGTGACCTTGCTAGAGAACAGACCTGCGGGAACGACTGCTGGAACATTGAGCAGCACTTCTGACGATCCTGCGGCAACCTTTACTTATAGCCTGGTTGCTGGAGCTGGCGATACAGATAATGCTTTGTTTGCCATTTCAGGAACTTCATTGAATACTGCTGCCAGCTTGGATTACGAAACCAAAGCAACTTACAGCGTTAGAGTGAGGAGCACCACGCAATACGGATTCTCATTGGATAGAGTGTTAACGATCAGTTTAACAGATGTGAATGAAGTGCCTACTTTGGCTGTTGTAGCTAACCAAACGATATGCTATACAAGAACTTCACAGAATGTGGCTTTAACAGGCATTAGTGCAGGTCCTGAAACTAGTCAAACTACTGGTTTATCCGTGAGCAGCAATAATCCAGGTTTGTTTGATGCATTAACGGTATCTGGCAGCGGAGCTACTGGAACCTTGGTTTATCAGGTTAAAACAGGTGTAGTGGGCACAGCTACAGTTACTGTAACGGTTAAAGATAATGGTGGAACAGCTAATGGCGGAGTAGATACCTACAGCCGTACTTTTGTGATCACGGTGAACGCATTGCCTGTATTGAGCATCAGCAGTAATAAGGGCTTAGAAATTAGTAAAGGTGACGTAGTATCTTTAAATGTTACGGGTGCGGTTACTTACAGTTGGGCTGCCGACAACAGCATCCTGAGCGGGGCTGGTACAGCAACATTGCAAGTTAGACCTAGACAGACCACTACCTATACGGTTACTGGAACTAATGCAAATGGTTGTAGTGAAACCAAAACTATCACCATTAAGGTACTGGACGATTATGCGTTGATCTCGGGTACGAATATCCTTACTCCGAATGGAGATGGTAAAAATGATTACCTGATCATACGTAACATCGATGTATACCCTAACCACGAGATCAAGATTTATGATGTTGCTGGAAGGGTAGTATACAGCAAAAAAACTTATGATAATACTTGGGACGGTACTTACAATGGTTCGCCATTGGCCAAAGGCACGTACTATTACATCATAGATTTTGATGGTGGAAAGTTCAAGAAAAAAGGTTTCGTATCAATTGTAAGGGACTAAGGAGGGTAGGATGAACACAAAAATGGATAAGCTCATGAAAATGAAAAGATATATGATGGCATTGCTGATATCGGGCCTAGGGTTCGGTACAGCCAGTGCACAATTGGCACCACTAGGTGCCATGTACTTCCAAAACCAATATCTGAACAATCCAGCTTTTGCGGGAAAGCATCAGGGACTAGAACTGGACCTTGGTTATCGTCAGCAATGGAGCAGCATGCCAGGTTCGCCAAAGATCCAGTCGTTGACTGGGTCCTATGCGATGACTTCTAGGGCTGGGTTGGGACTGAACATTTATAACGACCAGACAGGTCTTTACAAGCGCACCCGTATCATGGGTACCTATGCCTATCACCTTCCGCTAAGCGCCGGTAGCGACAAATTGAGTTTCGGTGTCTCGGTTGGCCTTATGGACGAAAGGGTAGATTATAACATCTTGGATGGGGATATTGATGATCCTTCTACAAGAAACTTCAACCAAAGGGAGAAATACCTAGATGGTGATTTTGGGGTAGCCTACACCAGCGACAAGTTAAATATACAGGCCTCTATGCCTAACCTAAGGAATACCTTGGGCTTTAACAAAGATGACGACCGAGTGGTTAATGAAGCGAGGTATTTTGTAGCGGCGAGCTATAAACTACGCCTTTCTGAAAATCAAGGTGTGGGACTAGAGCCCAAAGTGGCATTCCGTTCAGTACGCGGCTTCGATAACATATTTGACATGGGGGCGAACTTCACCTTCGTAGAGGATAAGATTGGGCTGATGGGTATGTACCATACTAATAAAAGCACTTCCTTTGGATTTATTGCAAAGGTGTCGAAAACGTTTGACCTAATGGGTGTTTACACTTCTAATACCGCAGCACTGGCAGGCCAGACCAATGGTAGTTTCGAAGTGAATTTAAAGATGAACCTTTTTAAATAACTAGAACTTCGCTCATTCTTGATAAATTATAAAGGCCCCGTACGTACGGGGCTTTTTTTGTGAAGTATCCCATCCTGAAAATTTGACCGATAAAATTTCACGATATGAAAATACATTAGGCTAGGCTTAAGGTCACTGCTCTGAGTAGAACGTACAACGAAGGTTTCAAACATGTGGTAATGTAGATGTTAATTTAATGATATGTTAACAAATAGGCTCTTAGCTTTGCATCGTAAATATTCAAATGAATACTCCTTCGGACAAAGAACTACTGGAAGCCATTAAGCAAGATGACCATGCTGCATTTGAAATACTCTTCAATAGGTATTGGGACTATTTGTTTGGCATTGTTTATCGTAGGTTGAACGATAGGGAAGAAACTTTGGATGTAGTACAGGATATTTTTGTTTATTTATGGAACAGTAGGGCTTCCCTCTCTGTAAAAAGTGGATTGGAACCTTATCTATTTTCTGCTGCAAGAAATCAGTTATATAGTCTTTATCGTCGGAATCAATTAAGGCAAGTTAAAGAGGAGATGCAGGCTGTGGTGAGTGTGCCGCTTGAGGCAGACGGACAGTTGCTGTTTAGGGAGGTAGACCGTTTGGTGACCGACGAACTACAAAAGATGCCCGACAATGTTCGTAAATGTTTTACTCTAAGTAGGGAAGAAGGCAAGAGCATTCGGGAAATTGCTGCCGAATTGACGCTTTCTGAAAAGACAGTGAAAAACAATATTTCTGATGCGCTAAAGCGGTTGAGGCTGCATTTGGGCAGTTACTCGGCCGAAACGCTTTCTGTACTGCTCATTACCGAAATGCTATCGCAGCAGATTTAACTTATTCTTAATCTTTTATTAACGGACCTTTTTGCTTTTCGCTATACATCATAGTGTATAAGCAGAAAAAATGAATTCTAAAAACAAAGAAGAGTTTGATCGGTGGTTTCAGTCGGTGGATGATCAACAGCCTGTTGATTTACTGAAAAACATTGTTGAAAAAGAAGGGTTGAGGCAGGAGCTTTGGCAGCGTGTTGCTACAAATACTATCGTTGAGGATGAAAGTGAAGTAAAGAGAAAACCATATTCACTTGTGCGCCGTTTGCGGGTACCAGTTGCTATTGCAGCTTCTTTATTACTGACTTTGACTTTTGGCTATCTATTCCTTAACTCATCAAAACGAACTGAGCAAAATCAAGTTGCTGCGGTAAAACCTGGACGTGAAGCCGCAAGCTTAACCTTGTCAGATGGCAAGAAGATTTTGTTGGTAGACTTGCAGGTAGGGCAGGTAGCCACTGAAGAGGGACTAACCATATCCAAGACCAAAAATGGCGAGCTTACCTACGAAGTTAAAGCCGCGAAGGGCGAAGGCTCGGGATTTAACATCCTTTCCACAAGTAAGGGAGAAACCTATACCATTAAACTTCCAGATGGTTCCCTAGCTAAATTAAATGCGGCTTCTTCTCTGAGTTATCCCGTAAATTTTGGGAAGCATGAGCGTAGGGTAAAAATGACTGGGGAGGTTTACTTTGAGGTAGCCAAGGTTGATTTGCCTGACCATACTGGTAGGATGCCATTTTTTGTAGAGACAGCCCAACAACAGATACAAGTATTGGGAACTCAGTTTAACGTAAACGCCTATAAAGAGGAACCCTATATCCAAACTACTTTAGTAGAGGGAAGTGTAAGGGTTAGTACCTCTTCTGGTCGTTCGGCATTGTTACGCCCTGGCCAACAAGCCATGGTTGCCAATGATATTTCAGTAGGAGCGGCAGATATGGAAAGCCAGTTGGCGTGGATCAATGGCGATTTTGTATTCAAGAGGGAGGAGCTTAAAAGCATCCTTTATAAAATTTCCAGATGGTATGATGTAGAAATTGATTGTCCTGAATCGCTTGGAAAATTGCGATTTACGGGAATGGTAGCAAGAAGCCAACCTTTGGCTGATGTGATGGAAATGATTTCCGCTCTGGGCAAAATCAAACTTACTTTAAAAGAAAGGAGGCTCGTAGTGACACCATAGTTACCATAACAGGGCCAAAAAAAAGAGGCGGAGATGCGCTAACATCTTCCGCCCAAAAGTCAGGTCTTCTTCAAAAATATTCGCTTACAATTCTTAAAAACAACACTAACTACAAGACAAAAATATGAATTTTTATTTAGTCATGCGTGTTATGAAAATCACCATGGTACTATTGACCTGTTGCCTATTGCAATTGAGTGCGGCAACCTATGGTCAACATTTGACCTTAAAAAAACAAGCATCCATACCCGAAATCCTCCAAGAAATCAGAAAACAGGCAGGGTATGATTTTTTCTATGATGCGGAAATCTTTGATGGCGCTCCTAAAATTACATTAGATGTAAACAAAGCCGAAATAAACAAAGTGCTGTCACTGTGTTTTGCAGAGCTGCCTTATACCTATGTCATCAAGAAAAAAAACGTGACCATTATTAAAACAGCTAATAGACCTGTACAAAATGAAAAAACAGGAGGTGCTGTACAACAAATAAAAATCAATGGAAAGGTCATTGATGCAACGGATAAAAAACCTATTCCTGGTGCTTCCGTTAGGATCAAAGGATCGCAAACTGGTTTGATGACCGATAATGACGGTAAATTTTCGATTGTTGTGCCCGAAGATGGCGCCATACTCGTTTTTTCTTACCTGAGCTATCAAACCAAAGAGCTGCGAGTGAGCAGCGGACAAGGGGAGCTAATTGTAGCATTGCAACAGTTGGCCACTAACTTGAACGAGGTGACGGTACAGGCACGTCGCAATACCCGTACAGAAGCATCGGTATTGGACGAACGTAAGAATGCCTCGATTGTACAGGATGCCATTTCTGCACAAATGATAGAGCGTACAGGGAGTATTACCACTACCCAGGCACTACAAAGGGTATCAGGCGTTACCATTACCGATGATAAATACGTGGCAGTACGTGGTTTGGGCGATCGCTCGGTAATTGGTCAACTAAATGGGGTACGTTTGGCCTCATCTGATCCAGATCGAAGCTCTATTCCTTTAGACCTAGTGCCAGCCTCTTTATTGGATAATATCACCATCTATAAAACCGTCACTCCTGATAAGCCTGCGGATGCCGCATCGGGCATTGTGGAACTTAAAACAAGATCAGTACCTGATAAGATGACTTTTGATGTGGTGGCTCAATCTGGTTTCAACTCTAACATAGGTATTGGGGGGAATTACAACAGTTTTTGGAACAGTGATATGGGCGCATTCGGTACCAAAATCAATGAAAAGAATCTTTCTCAAGATTTTCTCAACTTATCAAATCAGTATCCTGGGGGATTAGGATCTATTCAGCAAATGATTGCTTCAAGCAGCTATGATGAAGGCACACGTAAAGAAGTGGGCCGTATCAATAACATCATGCAGAGCTTTGATCCAGTATTGACCTCACAGACCAAAAAAGCACCGCTAAACCAGATTTATTCGGTCACGTTTGGCAATAGTTATAAGGTGTTTAAAAACCATAGGCTAGGGGTTATTTTGGGAGGAAATTACTATCGCCGTACTTCTAATATCTACGATGGAGACCTTACCCAATACAGTATTTACCAAGGGGTGGTCACCGGAAACCCTTATATCTACAGCCAGCGTAAAATTCCTAATTACACAACTACCAATAATATTGTGATGGGAAAATACCAAACGTACAAGGAAAATACGGGGATGGAGACTTTGAATTATGGGGTATTAGCGGGTTTAACCTATCGTTTAAGTCCAAGACATGAAATCAGTTTCCAATATTTGGGCAGTTGGGGTGGTGAAAATACCGCATCAAACTTGCGTGGTGGATATTATTATGCAGGTTTGCCTGGCGAAGTGAACAGTACCACCTATTCATTAAAACAAACGTTTAGGACTTTGCACACCTTCAACCTACAAGGAGAACATAAGTTCTTGAATACGGAATACTCGCCACGATTGAGCTATAATATTGCGACGTCAGAATCTGACCAAAATGATCCAGATTATCGTTTTGTTAACTTGGTAGACTATAAACCAAGAAATGGTGGAGCCTATGAAGTACCGGTAATCAATAATTTGCCTGGTACCCCTAATACACAATACCGTTATACCGATAGATATTACGCATTGAGCTCGGGTTATGTCAATGGATTTGGCCCCTACGGCATTATGCAGGCAGACCCGAATGGTAGACGCTGGCGTAAACTAGACGAAACTAATTATAATTATAAAGCTGACTTAGCGGTGCCATTTTCTCTTTTTGGGGTTAAGCAAGAGTTTAAGTTAGGCGTTAATTACCTGAACAGGGAACGCAAATTTGGAGAGAATGTGTTGTTTTTGCCAGGATCTAATTTTTCAAACTACGGATCGTTCGCTGGTAGCACTCCAGGCAAATTTTCCTATATCCCATTGTATAATGTAGAGGGTAACCTTAACCGCTTGGTAAGTAATGAAGTGATAGGTGTTAAAACACCCTCAGGAGCCGTTGGTGAAGGTGATTTTCCGGTAGGAGGCTTCCTTTATAATATCCAGAAATCGCCGAATAACTATACCGGTTTTTATGAAACCAATGCTTTTTATGGCATGCTTGACCTGAAAGTTACCGATCAATTGAGAGTTGTGGGCGGTGTTCGTTTAGAGAATACCAATATACAGTCTGCGGTAGATACCAAGAATGTGTTCTTAGATCCGTCGTTGATTGCGGCAAACGAAAATGGTACCGTTAACCTAAATCCACAAAACCCTAATTCGGTATACAAACAGGGCTATAAACCTTTCTACTCGGTAAATGCTACCTACACGCTCAACAAGAATATGAATTTCCGTGCTGCTTTTAACACTACTTTGGCTAGGCCAGAGCTGCGAGAAATTACCAACGTGTATGATTTTGATGCTTTCCAAATGGGACTTGTGGTGGGCAATAGAAATTTGATTAACCAGTCGACCAAAAACTTGGATTTCCGTTGGGAGTGGTTTCCTGCTGCCGGTGAAGTTATTGCGGTATCGGCCTTCGGTAAAGAAATCAATAACCAACTAGTGAAAGTATTCAGCTTACAAACCCAAGGTTTGGCGGCTACATTTCCCGAATTTCCAGTCATCCAGTTTCAAAATGATCCCAATAGAGGACGTGTGTATGGTATAGAGCTGGAGTTGGTTAAAGATTTGGGTACGATTTGGGATCCTGCCAAAGATTTCTTTTTAGGTTCAAACCTGTTGTTGGCACAAAGTAACATCAAAAAAACACCAGAAAGATTGGCCGCCAATTGGTCTATTGATCGTAATGCACCTACCAATAGTCCTTTATTTGAACAGGCACCTTACAGTATCAATGCCTGGTTAAACTATGTGAACAAAAAATCGGGTACTGATCTTACTGCAACTTTTAATATGGTAGGTGAACGTTTGGTGCAGATTAACCTAACCGGTGAACCAGATTTATATACCCGTCCATTTGCTATGCTCGACTTGGTGTTTAGCCAAAGGTTAAGTAAACGGATCTTGTTTAAGGGATATGCCAAAAACATCTTGAATCCGGCCATCAAAACAGTTTATGCCAATCCAAATACAGGGGGCAAATGGTATGGCAATGAGTACCTCAACCGTAGCTATAAACGAGGTGCCGAGTTCATGTTTGGTTTCACTTATAATTTGTTCTAGTCATGAAATACAATATGATACAAATCCGCAGTTTTCTGCTTCTTATATTCACTGTCCTGTTAGCTACTGCCTGTAAAAAGGCCAATAACGACTACAGTTATGACTATCGCCGTAATCAGGAAGCCTTAAAAGCATCTAATGTACGTTTGGTTAATTTATCCAAAAACAACCAACTGATTGCCAATGGCGATAGCTTAACAAATTTCTTTGTTCCTCCACAACGCTCTGGATACATTCCGCCTGAGGAATTAACGCCTCCTGGAACACGCTACTTTCCAACCAATGGTCAATTGGGGCTTACGTGGTCTATTCCTCAAAACCTATTTCAACAAGATGGTCAAGTTAATTTAAAAACCACTTTCATTTCAACGATAACCAATATCGTGCCTTCCCATGAAGTAGAATTTAGTTTGAAGGAAAACTATCATCAGCCCAAAGATTATTATCTCTTGATTAACCATGAGGGATTGATACAACAACCCACCAATTTATTGGAAGTGCCACGCAGCATTACAGCACCTGCAAAACCAGATCATTTTAAGATTCGGATCTTGAACCTTTCCCGAAAAATTGCACCTACCTATGCCATGGAGGATTTGGTTTCCAAATTGAGCCTAGTTTATGCGGATGGCACTCCGGTGAGCACCACAACTTCGGGAATTGCTATGAACAACTGGTCTGAATATGTAGAAGTGCCTTATGGTACTTATCAGTTTAAGGTATTAACGGAAGATGGCCGACAAGTGCCTGGCAATGGCCACACTTATTACAACTACATCAACAGAGCAAATTCTACCATGGAAATGGCTGGGCCAAATTTTAGCAATATCAGCTCAGGACTTACCTATGCACCGTTGCATACCTTTCAGCCAGGTGGCGTTTATACGATTGTAATCCACCCAGCAGATTTTACTTGGACTACAGGGAGTGATGATATCCGTACAATGCAGAATGCTGTCCGTATCATCTCAGATATTAGCGAACCACAGAATTTGACTTATACACAGGTGCAATTGGCCAATACAATGATGGGGCAGGAGCTGGTGTTGAAGGTGAAAGGACAATCTACCGCTATAACCAATTATGGCCAAGCTTCTGAATATAAAAGAGTGATTGCAGGAAAGCAGGTACTGGAGGTGAAATCTAAAACAGGGGAAACTTTGGTTTCTAAAGAAGTAGAACTTGTAGGTGGGCAGAATTATACTTTTTGGCTGTACACTGACCAGAACAAGCAGGTAAAAACCTTATTGGCGGCCAATAATCTGGCTGGCACAGGCTATATCGGTACAGGAAAGGATGGAACTAATGGCACCATAGACAGGTACCAATCCGAGTTTTATTTCAACTTCAGGTTTTTAAATTTTAGCAGCCAGTTGCCCTATGTCACTTTTACTAACGGTGATGGAACGCCTTATGCAAAAAGTTTAATTTATGGAAGTGGGGTAAATGTACAACAAGGGATACTCAAAACTGAAGAGCCTTATGCTTCGGTATTGTACAGCAACTCAACATCTACTGGAAATTATCAGTTTATGGCCTACAGCTCTGCGCCAGCACGTGTTCCTGGAGATTGGCTTAGGCAAATCGTACCCATGTCAAGTGAGCAGTTGGTAGCCAATAAGAACCTGTATACCGCTGTAGGACGTAAAGTGCCTGCGCACGAACCAGGGGTATATTCGATTGCGGTGATTGGCGATCCCACTAAGGACAGTGCCGCAGAAAAAGCAAAATTTATGGTCATTAAACACACGAAATAGAAATACAGTTATGAAGATTAAGATTTTAATTCTTTGGTCAATGGTTTTTACTGCCGTGTGCCTGTCCTCATGTACAAAGACAGAGTACCGTGTAGTAGAAGAACCTGCCTATATCCGCGTATTCAACAACCTCACTTATACGCTTACCTTAGACAATAAGGAAGAGCTACAGCCTTTCTTTTGTATGTTCATCGATCCTCAATTTGATGCTTCTGGAAAGCCTATCGGTGGTTTAGTGGTTGGTGATTTTTTGGATAAACGCGGGATTTATGCCGCACCTAATGCTGCACATGCAGGATTGAGTACCTCGAAGTTCAATCCCGAATATCCAGGTAAGGAATTGGTTCCAACCGCACCAATACTAAACGGTTTCGACCTTACCAACTGGGCGCAGGTTAAATCGGGTAAACGTCGCTTTTTATTCATGTCGCGTCCCATCAGCAACATTGCTTTTGCCAAACTGCCCGATGAACAGCAACGTAAGGTTTTTTTGGATACGGTAATTGATCTTTCAGTGCGTGAGGTTTATACCTTGCATATTTTGCAGAGAGATTTTAATACGAAAAAGAATGGGCTGTATGTGCGTAAGGAAACTTTTCATAAGCAGGCTTTTTCCGACACCTTGAGCTATGTGAATTTTTATAATCTCAGTGCAAATGGTTTCATGGCTGCGGCCGCTGAGCTTAAATTACCGGTTCCTAACACCAGTAGCCTATTCAGATACGGCATTAGAGATACCATGAATGTTTTTTTAACCCATATCCAGCCAAGCACTAATGCTAATGGAGCGGTAAGCCAAAAGCGTATCCCTGCATTCAGCTTTCAGTTGGCAGGAACGGTGTTCAGAACCACAAATGATCCAAAGGTGACGCCCTATTACGGCTTTCCTGTTTTTCTGAAATCAAATAAACAGACCTATTCTGATGCTTGGCAGTTTTTCCAGTTTTGTGCGCCGACAATAGATCCAGCCACTTCGGTAACTTATTCGGAGCCGCCTACGGTTTTTCTCAACTCTCCCGTGGAATCACTAAAGGGAAGATATGCGCACCTGCAAATGGACCATACACAATACGATCCGAATTTTTATTTGAATGCGTTTTTTCCAGGGTTAACCATTAATGCACATTCGGGGATATATAACCCTAAAACTTTTGGGGTGATAAACACGATAGAAATTGTCAATGGAAATGTCTTTTTGACCACTGTGCAACGAAAATATCCACAACCTATTTATTAATGATGAACCATAAGCTATCAGATATGAACTGTAAAAAAATGATGCTTTACCTGTTTGCTTTTTCCTTGCTATTATTTCCTGCTTGTAAGCATGATGAACTTGAGGTATATCAAGAAAGTGATAATTATAGTAGTGCCGCAGACTTTGTAAAAAACAACTATAACCTAACCCTATTTCATGCAGCTTTAACACAGGCTAACTTATTGGATGAATTAAGGAAAGACGGGCCTTATACGGTATTTGCGCCAAGCAATAAGGCTTTCAATGATTTGGGCATCGTGCGTGCAAGTGATTTTGCCGAGATGAACCAGGATAGCCTACGTACCATGTTGCAATATCACATCTTGCCTCGGGTACTTTATCGTAATGATATTCCTGCAAATACGATTGATAACAAGTATGTTAACTTGGCTGGTAAAGAGCTGTTTGTAGGTTATAAATATGAAAAGCCTTGTGTAACATGTAATGTGAGGGCCGATATTTATATCAACGGTGCTTTGGCACCCAAAACAACCCAAGATAGAGTGCTGGCCAACGGCGTACTCCATGTACTTGATAAGGTATTGAAATATCAGACGAGGGTACAAGATATATTGTCTACTAAAAAAGAATACAGCACGTTTGTCACACTACTCAAGCGTATGGGCGATTGGGATCGTTTAGCCCAACCAGCATACACGACTGTGTTTGCGCCAGATAACCAGGCCTTTGAAAGGGCTGGTGTGACTATTAGTCAAATTGAAAACCTAGATGCTACGGCCTATCATAAACGTTTATCACGCGTCTACTTGTTGTACAATCATTTTTTCATATCGGATATGGACGTTTATGGAAAGCAGGCCGGATCAGGTTATTATGCTGGTCCTTTCTATCGTGCGCCTATAGTGGGTGACGAGAACTACTATTTTGCTATTGCCAGTAATCCAGAGAAAGAACCATTTATTGTGGAGAAGCGGCTGATCAATGGAAATAGTCCTCTTCGAAAAACCAATCTGCAACCTGGCTACCGAACAGATTACAAGGCGGATAATGGAGTGGTACATGGCATTGTTGATCTTTTGGTATTACCCTCAGAAGCAAAAATCAATTAATCATAAAATAAATTGACAATGAAAATCATTTCATATACAAAATTAATAGCTTTGCTCATGGCGGTGGTGCTCATCACGGCATGTCAAAAAAATGAGTTCATGCCCGAACCCGTAGGCGAAGCTATTGCAGCGCCTAATCTTCCATTGTTGGCATCTGTGCTAGAAGGCGAATATAGTCTTTACAAAACGGCATGGGAAAAAGCAGAAATGGACAGGCTGTTGGCAACGGAACAGGGCCAAGCTAAAATGACTTTTTTTATCCCTTCCAATAAAGCGATGGAGGAAGCGGGATTTACCAGTGCCAAAATTGGCACCAGCACTAAAGAGGTTTTGCAGGAGCTGTTGCGTTACCATGTGATTTCTACCAACGTAAATTTGGAGCGACTAAAGATGGCAGCAGCAGATTTGATATCGCCTTCTTTGCTGAAGCATCCAAAATTTTTGGAAGGAATGAAATTAGATGGTGTACTGACCAAAACTGTTCCCTATCAATATGAGCATTCCATTACCGTTAAGGATGGTCAGTTGCTGGATAACGGGATGGCCGTTAAAATTAACAAGGAAGCAGCTATTGGCCAAGGCACCGCTATTTTTATAGACCGCGTGCTCAAAAAGCCAGAAAAGCAGATGATTGATGTGTTGAGAGAGGACGGCCGTTTTAGCCTGTATCTAAGGGCAATGGAAATTAGTAGTCAAGGTTACGAAGATGATATGTTGATGAATTGGTGGGCAAGTTTTGAGCCGCCGTTGAGTTACTTGGTGGATTGGAATTTTCATTTTGCAGGTTCATTGCATTCTAACCGTGAATTTCCTCGTCACGTGATACGTTTTACGTTGTTTGCACCTACCAATGATGCTTTTAAACAACTGGGTATTGCCAATGAAGCTGATCTTTTTGCCTTATATCATAGAGTACCTGCTCCGTATATGTTCAATACAGGAGAATTGACTCCGGTAGACAGCTTGCTTAGGTACCAGCATACTGGAAAGACCTACAGTAGCATGATTTTTAATGATGATTATACAGAATTTGGTTTGGCGGCGCAAAGACACAAAACGATTAATAATGTGACATTCTATGGTCATATGTTGGATGATAAAATACTGGCAAATTATCCTATTGCTTATGGTACTTCAAATGGTACTGATTGGATAACTGCTTATGTGCCGTATCGTTTCAATCGACAGTCAAATCATCAATTAACCGTAAAGCATAATGATTCAAATAGCCAGCCGGCAACTGTGGTCGAAGAAAATATCAATACCATCCAGGGACCTATCCACGTGGTAGATAGAATCTTTGTTCCTAAGGATTTTACCATGTGGCATAAGAAATAAATAATGAAGATGATGAAATTAAATAGATACCTGTGCTGTGCACTGTTGTCGCTTACATTTTTTGCTTGTAAGAAGGACGAAACCACTTCGGCACAGGACCAGAAGAAAAATACATTAACCGATGTAGTAAGAGATAACTTTGGGTTAACCTATCTGGCTACGTCGTTATATAGAAGCGGATTGGACGCAACACTGCGTCAGCCTGGAGCTTATACACTATTGGCTCCTTCAGACGCCGCCTACAGTAAGTTGTATTATAATCCTGCAGCGGTTTTCGACGAGCCCATAGCTAAACTTGCGGAAGAAAATAAGTACCATGTCTTGAAAGGTAGGTTCATTTTTTCTGGCAAGCCTTTACAAATGAACCAAGAATTGGAAACCCTGTTGGGCACAAAAATATACTGGAGTAGGGTAAAACGCGGTCAAGATACCATCACAACCGTAAATGGTGGACGTATTTTGCAGGCAGATACCAAAGCTGATAATGGTGCCATGCAAGTTTTGGATCGTATTTTGGTTCCTAATATCCATGCCAATGTGAAGGATGGTTTGGCGGCTAATGCCAGCTTAACATTGTTTTATCAGGCACTCAAGCTCTCGGGATTGCTGGAGACTTTAACCAACACTGCTGGCTATACCATTTTTGCACCAAATAATGATGCTGTCAAACGTTTTGGCTATGCCAATTTGGAAGCGATACAGCAAGCAGATCCCCAAGTGCTCAAAGCTTGGCTGAACTATCATATTGCGCTAGAACGCAAGTTTGCCCAGGATTATTTCCTTCTTAGTGCTGTAGGTACGACCAGTTACGCTGAAAAAATGTTGGACGGTAAAGTTTTGACCATCAATTTGCTAAGTGAATATAATGTGCCGAATAGTTTTACAGGGATAACCGTAAAGGGTGCCGGAAATCTGTCGTCCATTACACCTGTAAAAAATGACATTGTAACGGGGAATGGCGTTATTCATATCATAGGAGAGGTGTTAAAATAATCTAAAATATTGAACAAAAAGATGAAGACAATCAACAATTCATATCGTTGGTTAGGGATGCTTATGGCCTTTTGGGCAATGCTATTCCTTTCGACAAGCCTATATGCGCAGGAAACCAGTGGTGCTTTAACAGGGCAGGTGAAAGATGCACAGCAACAGCCCTTGCCTGGATCAACCATTGTGGCCATACACACGCCTTCGGGCACTAAATATGCGGTGGCGGCCGATGCCGATGGACGTTACTTCCTTAATAACCTAAGGATAGGCGGTCCTTACCACCTTACGGTTTCCCTAACGGGGATGAAAAGCGAAGTGCGTGATGATGTTACCATTAGATTGGGTGGTGCGCAGCAGCTCAATTTCATTTTGCAAGACAATGCACAGCAATTGAGTACCGTAACCATTGCGGGAAAAGCCGTTTCTGGCCAAAAAGCCAATACCTATGGCGCAGGTAAAAATATCAGTGCCGATCAGGTGAAGAACATGCCGACTCTGAATCGTAGCATTACCGACATTACCCGCCTAACTCCACAAGGTAGTCGCGATAACAGTTTTGGTGGTACCAACTTTCGTTACAATAACGTCACTATTGACGGTGCCATTAACAACGATGCCATCGGTTTTAGCCCGTCTTTGGGTGGACAAACAGGTACTTCGGGCATGGCGGGCAGCAGTACCCGAACCAATCCATTATCCTTAGACGCCATTGAAGACATGCAGGTATACCTAGCGCCCTTTGATGTGAAGATCGGTAACTTTACAGGAGGTTCCGTTAATGCCGTAACCCGTAGTGGTACCAATAAGGTAAGCGGTTCCGTTTATGGTTATGGCCGCAATGCCGCCATTACAGGAAGCGATAGGGTGGGTAGTTTGGGTAAGATGAACAGCGATTTCCAAGACTATCAGGCCGGTTTCCGTATCGGGTTCCCTATCATCAAAAATAAACTGTTCTTTTTTAGCAACGAGGAGATCACGCACCGACAAGACCCAACCCAGTTGATGGTGGGTACTGCCGAAACGAGCCACATCCTGAGCACGGCCGATGCACAAAGCATTGCCAATACGGCCAAAAATCGTTACGGGAGTATTTTTGATGTGGGTACTGCAGGTGTTTATACCAACTGGAGCAAGTCGCAAAAATTCTTCAACAGGGTAGATTGGAACATCAACGATAAACACCAATTGGCGGTGCGTAACAATACCATCTTTAGCAAGGCCACGCACATGGACCGTGACCAGCAGGATTTCCGTTTCAGCAGCATGGCCTTTGAGCAAAAAAACAACCAAAGCAGTACCGTTGCCGAGCTGAAAAGCCGTTTCAACAATGAACTTTCTGGAAATATTGTAGTGGGCTACACACAAGTAAGCGATAGCCGTAATCCTCTAAGTGACCCGAGCCTGCCACAAGTGCAAATTATGGGTCGTACCCCAAGCAGTACCATTTATTTGGGTACAGATAGGGAAGCCAGCATCTTTAACATGAAACAAAAAACTTGGGAGTTTACTGCCAATTTGAATTGGGTTAAGGGACGACACAAGTTTTTAGTGGGTACCCATAACGAGCTCTATAACATTGGCTACGGTTTTGTAAATGCTTGGAATGGTCGTGTAGATTATCTCAATATTGAAGATTTCATTGCCAACAACCCTTATCGTGTAAGGGGAAGTTATAACTACACCAACAATACCCGCGATTATATCTTGAACAATCCCGCTGCAGATTTCAACGTGAACATGTACAGCTTATATGTGCAAGATGAGATTAGGGTGAGCGATAAATTAAGAATTACCCCAGGTTTAAGGGCAGACATGGCTCATTTGCCGAACATGCCAACCTTGAGTGAAAAGTTGCGCAGTATACAGGCCGATGGCTATTTTGGTTCAACCTATACCTACACTCCATTAAGCCGCATTGAAAACAAATTTCTGAATAAAGTACAGTTGTCGCCGCGTGTAGGCTTTAGGTATGACACCTTTGGTGATCAGAAATTGATATTCAGAGGTGGGGTTGGTCTCTTTACAGGACGTATCCCATTTGCATGGTTAGCCTATGCCTATTACAATACGGGTAATACCTATGGTGCTTTTGACCAACGTGCCGACCAAAAACCTTTTGTGCCAGGTAGCGATGCCATTAAGCCAAGCCAAAACGGCATTGGAAATTTCATTGAGCAGAATGGCGCAGTGATTAACGATCCCAATAGTGGGCGTACGCAAATTGACCTTGTTGACAACGGTTTTGTAATGCCACAGGTATTGCGTACCAGTTTGGGTATCGACTATGAAGCTGCTAACGAATGGCGTTTTACCCTAGAGGGGATGTATACCAAAAATATTAAGGATGTACTTTTCCAACAGTTAAACACGCAGGATAATCCGTTGTACTACGGCTATGATAAAAACAGACAGCAGCCTGTTTATAGTGGCTCGGTAGATAATCGTTTCTCTAACATTTACCTGTTGAGCAATACCAGCCAAGGCTATCGTTACAGCATTACAAGTACAGTGGCCAAAAACTTCTTCAAAAAACTGAACCTAAGTACTTCTTATACTTACGGACAGTCTAAGGATTTGAGCAACGGCGTACGTAACTCCATGGAAAGTAACTGGCAGTTAAACCAAGCACTGGTGCCTAACAACCCAGATTTAGCCTATAGCAATTTTGATGTAAGGCACAGGATTGTGACTACCCTAGGTTACAGTCACGAATGGAAAAACGCAGGCAAGACCAGCATCAACCTATTTTTCAGTGCACAATCGGGAAGCCCATTCAGTTATGGCATCGTGAACAACAGTATCCAAGGCTTGCCGCAGCAGGTTTCATTGGCCTATATTCCAGCTAGAGACGAGGCTGTTCGCTACTTTAAGGATGTTGTAGGACAAACTGCCGTTCAACAAGCTGCGGCCTTTAACCAGTTTATTGATGGAAACCAATATCTGAGTAGTAGAAGAGGTCAGTTTACAGAACGTAACCAAGGCCGTACTCCTTGGAATATTCAGGCCGATTTACATATTGCCCACGAACTTTTTGTAAGCAAAAATAAAGCACAATCAGTTAGCCTCACGGTTGATGTGACCAACTTAACTAACTTCATTAATAAGGATTGGGGAATCCAGTATTTCTCGCCCAATACCTTTAACTCAACCAGTAGTGTGGGGTTAACACCTGTGCTTTTCCCGCCGCAACAAAATGTAGGCAACTATCCAGTGTTTACGTTCAATAATCCTGGTAAACCGTATAGCATCGACTACTTTGCTTCGAGAGCGCAAATGCAATTTGGATTAAGATATAGTTTTTAATTGTAGGGATTTTAAATGGCGATCAAGTAAGGGATACCGGTAGCTCGGTGTCCCACTTGAAATCGATCATCAAGTTAGAATTAAATAAAAGAAATAGTGGCAGTAGGAATAGATAGGTCGGTACACAGAAAGCTGATTGAAAGTTTGAACGAGCTTTCTGGAGTGATGGATGAAGATACTTGGAAGTTGATGTTAGAGGAACTTAAGGTTGCTTATGATCAAGCTATAAACTTATCAAACCTAGCTATGCTCAGTGCTACTTCCTATAATGAAATGCAAACTAAGATCAGGATTAAGGTAGCTAGTGAACAACGCAGTAGAAAACGTCAGCTAGCCCTTGTGAAGAAGTTGTCAAAATTAACTTTAAAATAAATCAATCAAACCGAAGCAGAATGAACCGTATTGCTTTTTTGCATCACCTGATCAAGCTTTTCCACATCAATGCCCGTATTGCTTACATAATCGCTCACAGATACCCCTACAAATTTTTTAAAGTTTTTTGAAAAGGTGAACCTCGAATTAAACAAGCATTTTTCTCCCAAAGAAGCTACGGTATACTTTTCAAGATATCCTTCATTGATCAAGGATAGCGCATAATTAACCTTAACCAAATTGCTGAAATCGTTAACAGAGTAAAGGCAATGATATTTGAAAATAAAATCGAGGTGTCTTTTAGGTGTTTTTAAGGCCTTTGCTAAACTCTCTGCATTTAAGGTCGTTTTAGAAAGTACTTCTGCCGATTGCTGCAGGGTCTTAATTTCCATGATAATAGTATCAACTCTTTTGAAAATGGTTTGATGTACTATTTTGTCCCTTTCCTCTATGGATTTCAATGACCTGTGGCTCCATATTTGAAAATCCTGATGTTCATTCGATTGTATATTCTTTAAAAAGGTATGTTCTCCAAAGATGATGACCGGATTTTTAAACATGTAAATGATCACTCCAAGCCAAACCAAAGAAGAATACCTGTAGAAGGCCTTTAAATCCATTTGATTGGATAAATCCTGAAATGAAATATAATTAGAGTATACAAATAATAATAAGGTGAGGGCCAGCATTAACATCACCCATTTTTTGATGGCTGGATAGCTCATTTTATCAAGTATCGACAGGTTTTTCCGATAGATGAACTTCCGTGTCATCACAAGGATCAATAAGAAGTAAATAATCGTATAACACAAATAGATCGAGCGGTTAACCGTATAGCTGGCAAAAGCCAAATTGACCACAATTAATATGGATGGAAAAATAAAATGTAACAGCTCTTTTTTCAGAAGCCCAGCACCTTGAATTAATCTGCTAAAAAATAGGTAGTAGATAGGTACGATATAGAAAGCCAGCAGCGGTTTGATATGTAATGGACTATAGGTTTTATGAGTGAATCCCAAAGCCTCTATGGCATATAGAAAACGCTGCAAACCAACCACCATTAAAATGGCAATAAGGTAGCCATTAGTGATTCGATTTGGTTTCTGATTGAAGAGAATAAGGAGGACAACAAAGAGACATAAGAAGCCTATCAGCAGAGAGAATACGTCTAAAAACATGTGTCAAATATTCAAAATATGTAACGAATATAGACATTCTGATGGCGTTATTCCTAATTGATTTAATCTTTATTTTCTTTTACGCCAAAGTTTAAAAATTAGAAGAAAAATATGAAAAAACTCTACTTTGTTTTATTAGTTGTGATTGGTTTTATTTCGGATGCTTTTGCACAGTCGAATGTAACTTCTTCTGGAATTTCAATCCAGGGAATTGCTAGGGACGAAACGAATGCGGCGATAGCTAATGTTGATCAATTGGGACTTTCCTTTATCATCTATTATTTGGGAACAGGTAATAGCGAGCAAGCTATTTTGACCAAAACAGCCAATGTAAAAACAGATAACTTCGGCGTTTTCTCTTATGTGTTAGACATTGATCAATCACTGTATACTCAAATAGGTTCGCAAACCACTTATTTAAAAGTGTCACAAGGAAGTGTTGTTTTCTCTAATGAAAAACTTCAAGCCGTTCCTTATTCCATTTATGCGCAAAATGGTGTGCCTACAGGTGCTATTATGCCATTTATAGGAACAACTGCTCCAAAAGGTTGGTTGCTTTGTGATGGCAGTGCCTTTACTGATAATCCCACCAATGCAAATCTGAAGGCTTTGTTAGGTAGTACCACTACGCCAGACTTACGAGCTATGTTTTTACGCGGAGCAGGCGATGGTAATGGAAGAAGTGGTCCTGCTTTAAAAAATATTCAACAAGACGATATCAAAGCTCACTTGCATGGGGTTAATTTAAATACCAGTAACAATGGTTCGCATAGCCATACCACAGGTTTTGGTAATGATGATTATAATAACAGTAAAGGTAATAACCTTAATGGCTTGGGACATGATATCGATGGGCCTGATAATAGATGGTTGAGATCAAGTACCGACGGTGACCACATCCATAATGTTTCTGGTAACACGGCAGCAACTGGAGGAACAGAAACCCGTCCTATCAACTACGGGGTAAACTACATCATCAAAATATAATTCTGGGTTTTTTAACCTTTTTATTAGCTAAATAATTTTCATAATGAAGAATTATATTCTTGTACTGTGCTTAATCCTATTAAGTGTCAGTACCTCGTTTGCTCAGGAGCAGAAGGGAGTGGCTACCGTGATTGGAGCGGCTTCTTCTCAAAAAGATAATTTGGGAAACACCATTACCACCTCGGTAAACGGTGTAAACAAAACAATTACCATCAAAAGTGTGGGTATACAAGTAGGTATGCCTTATATGGGGGTAACTGATGCCCCTTATGCCAATAATCCAAAGCAATACTATAAGCAAGATTTAGGTTTCCCTTGGGGGATCAGGTATCGTTACAATACCTTTTCTGAAGATGCTTTCACGGTATCTAAAGGTTATTTCAGTGATCGAATAGAACTCAACTGGGATATTAAACAAAACCGTGAGAAGATCGTTAGCATCTCTATTTATCGCTCTGATGACATCGATAGTCAAAATCCGAACTGGGGCAAAGCCCTAAAGACCCTGCCCGCAGATGCAGGAACCTTTTCAGACAATAATGTGGAAGGTGGTAAACTTTATCGCTATAAAGTAGCTGCAAAAGGAGTGGAGGTTGATGGTCTGGAAATTCCATACACAACTTATATTACGGGTATCGGTTACCGAAATCCTACAGGGGTAGTTACAGGTAATATCAGTTTTACTGGTGGAAACCCTGTTAAAGATGTATTGGTAACTGCCAATCCCACTGGTGCCCAACTTCGATTTGGAAGCTCATTGAATGTGCCAGGTGCTGGTTACGTTTCTGTACCCAGATTACACAAAGGATTAAAAGATTCAATTACGCTCCAAACGTGGCTTAAACCACAAAATGCTTTATCCACATGGAGAGCTGGTGTTTCTTTATATAAGTTGCAAAGCGACGCCAACGAAAACTTAACATTTGGTGCTTGGACTGACGTACAAAATTGGAGAGGTGGATCAGCGGCTCCAGAAAGGTTTTTGCAATTGACTGTAGGAAGTGCATACATTGCGCTTTTTGCTTACTATCCAAGTGGTGAAATAGACAATGCGGGAGAAGATATTTTAGTACCAATAGATAATATTAGTACCTCATTTGTTCATTGTAGCGCAGTCATTAGGGATAACAAAACGGTAGAGTTTTACATCAACGGTCGTTTGATGGATGCCGCTTACAGAACTAAAATGACCAACATTTTAGCGAAAAAAGGACTGCCAGCCATCAGATTGGATATCGCCAGCAATATCGTTAAGCTAAATACCACAGCTAGTGGTCAGCCCCAAAGCTGGACCCACTTTTTAATGGGTGGTGGAGAACCTACTTACTTAGATGAGTTTAGGATATGGGAAACGGCATTGACTCCCTCTCAAATCAAAAGGGATTATCGTCGTTATTTAAACGGTAACGAGGCATTTCTACATACTTATATCAGTGCTAATGAAAGTATAGGCGATTATGCCTATGATTTGGCACATACAGGCTTCAACTATCACGGTAATAATGCAAAACTGAGCAATTCGGCATTAACAACAGCAAATACACCTAAATTCGATAATACGGGTAACAACATTCCAACCAATACCCAATTGGGTGTTTTGGGGGTAACCGACGAATTTGGTAACTATGTGATTTCGGCAATACCTTACAAAGGGAATGGCGATTCTTTCACCATTGTGCCTTCTTTAGGAAAACACGAATTTAACCCTAAGCAGCAGTTAGCATTTTTGGGTGTAGGTTCCACGGTAGTGAATAAAATCGATTTTACCGATAAATCATCTTTTGTATTTAAAGGACATGCGGTTTACGATAGTAGAGGTGTTTTTCCAATCACTGCTGATGCGCCAATTACTGGTGATATTAAGGAAGATGAAGCTTACAATGCCTACGTAAAAGGCAACTTAAAATATCAAAAAGGAGAATATTGGGCAGAAAAGGACGCTACAGGTAAAATTACCAAGTTGAATAGATATGCTCAAATTCCTGTTCCAGGCGCTTTTGTAAGTATAGATGGGGTGCAAGCTATTGATGCCAATAATGCGCCAGTACAAACAGATATTGATGGTAGGTTTACAGTACAAGTGCCTATTGGCCAACATGCCATCACGCTGACTAAAGATGGTCACACCTTTGCCTACGACGGTAGATATCCCGCAAAAACTACTTCAGTAGTAAACGGTGTAACTACGGTGACCAATACTTATCAGGATTTTTATGAAGACCGCGATGAACCCATCACCTTTATCGATAACACCAAGGTAATTGTAGTTGGTCGTGTAGTTGGTGGAACCGCACAAGCCGATAAAACCATTGGCTTTGGTTACGATGGTAAAAAGACCTATAATTATAAAGATGCTTCAGGAGTAAGTAAAACAACGGTTTATACTTCCGAAAACAACATTGGTAAAGCACAACTTACCTTGGGCTATTTGCCTACAGGTGCCACTAGTGTTACGCCAGAGTATAAAACCAGCTTTATCACCAATGTGCAGACTGGCGAATACCGCGTGTCGTTATTGCCATTGAGCTATATGTTATCGCAAAACGATTTGCATTTTACCAGCGGTAAAAATCCAGATAACAAACCGATGTTGGATGCAGATAGGGTCATCAACTTTACGACCATCAAACCCGTACAATATCCAAAGTTTATTCAGGGTAAAGACACCATTACGGGCCAACCTTATCAGGAAGTATTAAAGTTTACCCATATTGCTACGCCTGTACAAAAGGTATTGAGCCAAAACTCTGATCAAAGCATATTGATGAATGGCATCAACTATACCATTACTTCAGCGCAAACTACCCCAGTTTATAGCCAATTTGGAGACTATAAAATAGAAGTACAAGGTCAGGAAATTTATAATAACTACGACAATAGCGCTACTGTACCAGTGGTAACCACCGTTCCTGTAGAAGGTGGCACTTTAGTGGTAACCAATAACCTTGCCTTAGAAAACAGTGAAAAAATAGAAGTTTCTTCAAAAGATCCAAGCATACTCATTTATACCTTTAAAGGAGGGATGCCTAACACCGATGAAGCGACGGGTTTTAAAAGAACCATTGATCTAAAATACAGGTCTAACGGTACCGATTATCCTATTACTGGTTATAAAACCGATGGTATTTTGATGGGAGGCGTGGCCGATGGTTCGCAAACTTTTGTAACCGCAGGTCCACAAATTCCTGATTTTATTTTACGCGATCCACCAGGTTCTGGCAGTTCCGCTCGAATAGAAAAAGGCTCTACTTTCAGCTTTACGAAAGAAAGCAGTTCTAGTAAAAGTAATGGTACTGATGTAAATACAACCGTTTCGTTGGGCTTTAAATTAACCGTAGGCGGTGGAATGCTGGGACCCGTAATGGAAACAGAAACCACTAATGATCTTTCTACTGGGATTACTATGTCCCAATCATCATCTAACGGGAAATCATTAACCAACACCTACAGTTTTAACCAAACGATTGCTACCAGTGATGATCCTAGCTTTGTAGGTGGCGATGCCGATTTATACATCGGAACTTCTGCCAACCAATATTACGGAACCTATAACAACTTGGCGGCGTCTGCCGTAGCTAACTCGGTTCCAATTAAGGTGAGTTACGTGAGTGGTACCAAAACGTTGACCACCAACCTATATCCAAAAGTAAACAAGGCGATGTACTTTAACGAGGCACCAGAAAAAACCTTGTTTATTTACTCTCAGCATCAAATTCTGAATGAGATTATTCCAAGCTACCAAGAATTTGTTCAGCAAATTGAAGATGGAACATTAATTGAAAATCAGAATGGTGTATTGACGAAAAACGCTTATTTGTCTTCGATCAATCTTTGGAGAAAAATTATCCTGAACAATGAGTTGTCCAAATATCAGGCATTAAAAGACAAGGATAAGTTAAAGGCATCTTTAAACGCCATTATCGAAAGTTTAAAAGATCCCAAAACGGGCACTTTATCAGCCTCTGGCAAAAAAATGAAGGATTTGTTGAATGCAACCTTCTTTGAGAACATCTCATTTGATGCCGGAGTTGGTGAAATTACCAAAGGTTTTCAAACAGGCCGTTTATCAGGCACTTCTCAATCTTACGAGTTACAGTTAGAGGAATCTGTGGTAGCGTCTGTTGGGGCAACCTTTAACGAAACTGGATTTGGTGTGGAAACCAGTACCACCAGCGGATCTGGATCTGGAAACTCTAGTGGCGAAGAAGAGGAGGAAACCACCAACGTAAGTTATACGCTGAAAGATAATGACGCGAACAACATGTTTAGTGTGGATGTGATTAATGCTTTTGATGGTAATGGCCCAATTTTTATCACCAAAGGTGGGCAAACTTCCTGCCCATACGAAGGACCGCAATTGTCTTATTTCTATAATCCTACCCATGCTAACGTTACTAATCCATCGGCTACTATTGTACCGCTTGAAGATGCGCAACGTTTAGAATTATCAGTAGCGACTATTGCCTTAGAAAAACCTGAAATTACGGTAGGGGCGGCAGATGTAGCTGGCATTTTTGATGGTAGAAATGCAGAATTTGTACTTCACCTTCGCAACACCAGCACCGCCAATAAAGATGTTTCGTTTTTACTAACTGTAGATCAAGCGACCAATCCTGATAATGCAGCCATCAATATTGAGCCTAATGGAACTATTATCAATATCCCAGCAGGTAAAACGGTGCAATACACCATGACCTTAAAAAAAGTAAAACAAGATCAGTTTGATTATAAAAACATCAAGGTTTTGCTGCAATCAATTTGCGATGGGGATGCGGTAGACAGTGTACTGGTTTCGGCAAGTTTTGTGCCTGCATGTTCGCCAGTAACAGTAATGGCACCGGCTAATAATTGGCTGATGAACAGAAATACGGCCTATTCAGGTGTAGATACAAAGCCTTTGAATATCAAATTGGGTGATTATAATACCAGCTTTGCCAGTTTCCAGAAAATTAGTTTGGAATACCGATTAAAAGGTACGCCAGATTGGATTAATTTAAGAACCTATTATAAAAATCAGCAAGATTACGATGCCGCTCATACAGGCGGAGATACCAATATCGAAATGATTGTAGGTACTGAGCTGAACTATTCGTGGGACATTGCCGCTTTGGGCTTAGCCAACGGGCAGTATGAATTAAGGGCACGTACCAATTGTAATAATCTAACCGCCTTCGAATCGCAAGTGGTACAAGGCCAGGTAGACCTTACCGCACCTGTGCTGTTTGGTACCCCTACACCAACTAATGGTACATTAGGCATCGGCGATGATTTAAAATTAAGATTTAGCGAACCTGTTAAGTTGAATGGTACGGTTACCAAATTTGAATTCTTGGTTCAAAAAAATCAAAGTCCGGTAAAACATGAAGTATCGCTGGCTTTTAATGGAACTAACAATACGGCTACCATTAGTAAACCAGCTATTACTACAGGAGATTTCAGTATCGAGTTTTGGTTGAAAAATACAAGTCCGGCAGGAACTTCAACATTGTTGAGCCAAACCAGCGGCATTAAAGTAGAGTTGGTCAATAGTGACCTGAAGTACACCATTGGCGGGCAAAGTATTAGCGCTACCATTGCCAAAGATGGCACCTTTAACCACTATACACTTTCTTATGACGCTACTGCCGGTAAGTTAACCATCATAGAAAATGATATAGAAAAGAAAACCACCACACTGGCTACAAAATTGAGCTTCACTAACGAAAACTCAATTGTATTGGGCGGCAATACCTTTAAAGGGAATGTTCACGATCTCCGTTTCTGGAAACGTTATATCACCAGAGAAGCTTCGGCGGCCAACATGAACCTGGTATTAAATGGTAATGAAATGAACCTTTTGGGCTATTGGCCAATGAACGAAGGAAATGGTACGGTGGCTAATGATTTGGCAAGATATAAACATATAACCATTGCCAATACCAATTGGGATATCAATCCGAAAGGTACCGCTTATGCTTTTGATGGAACGAATCATTTAACCTTTACCGATGCTGCCAAAGTGATTATTTCGAAGGAAATGGATGCGACCATGTCGTTTTGGATGAAAACCGACCAAACAGGGGTAGCTACGCTATTCTCTAACGGTTACGGCGATGCTACCGATAATGTAGAGAGCAACGGCTACAGAAACAAATGGGCCATTAACTTAAATACGGATGGCAAATTGGAGCTGAAAGCAGAAAATAAAACCTACTCCTTTGGTAATGTGAAAGTGAACAACAATAGTTGGCATCATATTGCCATGAGCTTAACCCGAAGCGGTACCATCAGAATGTATGTTGATGGTAGCCAAATGGAATCGTACCCTAGTACAGACTTAGGTGGATTTTCTTCGAGCAGTATTTTTGTGGGCGCTAGAGGCAAGCTCGGTTCGGCCGTTATTGACCAATATTTTAAAGGAACGCTTGACGAGTTGAGCTTATGGGAAACTGCCCGTAATGCCGAGCAGATCAAGGCCGACCAATATCATGAGGTAGATTATAAAGCTACTGGATTGATTTTGTATGCCACCTTTAATAAACCAGAGGTAAGCAATGCCAACGGTCCTGCTTATTATTATCCGGTAAACGCTACCGAAAAGCAAAGCAGTTATGCTTCATTAAATGGAAAATCGCTTGCTTTCTCAGATCAAACGCCAGCCATTAAACCTTTTCGCCCTACCGAATCGATGGTAGTAAACGCGGTGATCAATAACGATGAAATTGTATTGAACCCACAAATTTCAGACTGGTCTACGGTAGAAGGAAAAGTAGCTTACATCACGGTTTCCAACTTGAACGACATGGCAGATAACAGACAGCTATCGCCAGTAACTTGGACGGCATTCATCAATAGAAATCCAACCAAATGGTTTGTAGAAGGACATACGGATGTAGTGAGCTTAATGAAGAGAGCCAATGAAAACCTGACGTTCGATATCACCATTATTAACCGTGGAGGTACCACACAATCATACAACATTGAGTTGCCTAGCTGGTTAACGCTGTCGGCAAGTTCGGGCTCTATTGCACCAAATACCAAGATGACCTTAAAAGCAACGGTAGATAGTGATTTGGCTATTGGAAACTACAATACCGTTTTGTCTTTATCTACAGGTTACGGCTATAATGAGAAAATCCAATTAGATTTAAGAGTATTAGAAAAAGAACCCGTACTAACCTTAGATCCTAGCAAGTTCAGCCAGTCGATGAATATCATTGGAAAAGTAAAAATTAACGATGTTTTCACCGATGATTTATACGACAAAGTGGTGGCTATGGTCAACGGCGAGGTACGTGGAATGGGCAATGTGATTTACGATGCTACTTTTAAAGAATACTTCGTTTACCTAACCGTTTACAGCAATCAAGTAAGTGGCGAAGAAATGTCGTTCTATATTTGGGATGCTTCTGATGGCAAATTAAAAGAGGCGTTGTTGAATGGTAACTTCACCATGTCTTATGTGCCAGATCAAATTGTTGGCAATTATACCCAGCCAGCTATTTTCACCAATACTGATGTCACAGGGCAGCAAATTAGCTTTAATCAAGGTTGGACATGGACCTCATTTAATGTTACCGATGCAAGGTTTAGCAACTTAAATGCATTGACCAAAACATTATCGTTAACCACTTCAGATTTGATCAAATCCAATGCCCCTGCACTATTTGATGCCTATCAAACAGATGCCGCTAATCCAGCTAACAGTGGTTGGGCTGGAACCATTTCAAGTAACGGAGGAATTTTTACCAATAGAATGTACAAGGTGAAATTAGAAAACGCACAAAAACTGAATATTAAAGGAGTGCCAGTAAATTTAGATACTTGGTTTATTGATTTAACCACAGGGTGGAACTGGTTGCCGTTTGTAGTGTCCAAAAACATTCCAATTACCGATGCCTTGGCTAACCTAAAAGCAAGTGATGGAGATGTGATCAAGTCGCAATCGTTGTTTGCCATTTATAGCACTATTGGCGGATGGAAAGGCTCTTTAACTTACCTAAGAGCAGGTGAAGGATATATGTTGCAAACCGCTATCGCTCAAAAATTCACTTACCCAGAATATTTGAACCGACTGAACACCAAAACAACTTTATCTACTGGAGTGAAACAAAACAGTGTGGCCGTGGCTGCGGTAACAGATGAGTTTGTACCACTAGCTAAAGAATATGCCAAGTTTGCAAATACGATGAGTGCGGTGGTAAAATTGCCAGAAGGCTATCAGGACCTTTCATTTTACAACGCTGTTGGGGAGCTGAGAGGACAGGCTAAAACCCAAAATGTAGATGGCGTGGAGTTGGCTTTTATCACTCTTTTTGGAGATAAAAAAGAGACGCTTACCGCGTACTTGGGTACAGGAGGTAGTCTTCAGGCCACTACTAAATCAGTTGATTTCTCTACAGATGCTCTTTTAGGCAATATTGCCCATCCGGTAATTATTGAATTGGCTACGGAGAAACTGAGTGTTTTCCCAAATCCTTTCTATCGTTATTTAGAAGTGTCCATCAACAGTAAGGAAAGAGGTGACGCTAGAATTTCAGTTTATAACATATCGGGTCAAAAAGTATTCGAGAGTGCTTATAAAATAGAATTGGGAGTTAATGCTTTGAAACTGGATTTGAACAATATGCCAACAGGAGCCTATATTTTAAATATCAAAATAGGCAACAAGGTGACTTACCAAAAAATAATAAAGCACTAAAACTAACCTCCGTAGCATGGCATTTTAAACCATGCTACGGAATTTTAAAACGTTTTATGAAGAATATCATACTTTTTTTTACCCTGTTTGTGGCTAGTCAAATGGCTGTTGCGCAGGCACCCAATTGGACGGTTAGGGAAAGCGATTATCAATACAGCATGACCATTGTGGCCAAGCTGAATGTTGATGGAAAGCGATTGGTGAAGCCAAACGATAGGGTGGCGGCTTTTGTAGGGAATGTTTGCAGAGGGGTAAGTGGGGTAACCTACGTGGCCACCGAAAATAATTATTATGCCTATCTCACTGTATTTGCAAACCAACAAGGCGAGTCTATTGCTTTTAGGTTATACGATAGCTCTACTGATAAGGTGACTGCGGTCAATAAACAGCTTGTATTTGTGGTGAACGAGCATAAAGGAAACTTATTCCAATCTTATAGCATTGCCGAACCAGCATTGAACCATATGGCCGAGATGCTGTCCTTTAATTTCTTTGATGTTAAAACGCTAACCTCTATCATCAGTAATGGATCTGCAAAAATTAACATTTCCGAAAGCTACTCGTTAAAAACGCTAAAGCCTGTGTTTACCCTGAGTGCAGGAGCTAGCCTTTTTAAAAATAGGGTGTTGCAAAAGTCGGGAGAAGTAACCGATGATTTTTCTTCGGAAGTTACTTATGAAGTACTGTCGGAGGATGAATCCTTGTTGAAAACCTACAAGGTAAATGTCAGTCAATCCACAGACCCAACCCTGTTCTATAAAAAAGATGCGGTTTGCTATGCCAAAGGAGCTATCAAAGTAACGTCCAAACGCGAAGGTGCTTTGGTACAAGTAACCAGTAACGGCAAAACCATTTCCTCCAAACCAATTGTAAATGGTCAGGCCCTATTTTTAGACTTGGCCGAAGGTTCTTATATCGCTACGCTTGGCAACGAATGGAAAATTATCAATATCGCTTTAAAAACAAAATAATGATGAAGATTTTGAATATCAATAAAAGTTTAAGAATTGTTCTGGGCATGTGCCTGCTGATTCTTTTTTTCTTTCTGGGATGTAAGAAAAAGGAAAACTCCTGCAAGGATGTTGTTCAGGGAGATTTTGAACTGGTAGAATAATGCGCTCAATGCTCTCTATACTTATAACGTTCTCGCTCTCGGTGCTCTCCACCCGCCATCTTTAAACTGCAAGGGGCAGACTAACATCAAATGTTGTTTCTGCCCCTCTTTGCTATCAAACCAAATATGGTTAACGTTTGCTGGTATAAAATTCCGCGGCAAAATTGGTTTAAGTCTGTACATTTCTTAGACAAGGGAAATTAGTCATTCCAGCGATTTACGATTTAAAGGAAATTGAGACTAGTTTTGAGTCGATCAAGAAAAGCATCTCCAATAACATAGTTGCCTACCAGCGGCAAAACAGTACCTTAAATTTAAATAAATCCTTGCTGTATCAAATAGGGAATAGCTTCGATTAATGAGATGTCTTTCACCTTCTCGTCGTAATTTTTTCCATTAAATTTTCCTACAAAAAGTTTGTCGAAGGTTAGCAAATCTAGGTGCTGTTTTTGTAAATGATAATAGTCTTTAAAATCTTTACTGCTATTCCATTTGCTAATGGTTTCTGGAAATTTCTCAGGGCTGATCAAATCAGGATAGAAATCGTGAAAAGACAAGAAACCTTCTAATAACCTTTCTGCACACCATCTTTTATGCTCAACTTTGGCCATTTCCAGAATAAGTGCTTTGATTGGATTTTCATTGCTGTAGGCATATTGTTTCGCAATTTCCGATAGCGATTTGGTTTGGTCGTTCAACAAGGCATTCAACTCAAAGAAACTTGTATCCATTAGGTAAAGCTTTGTCCAAAGATGTTCAGCTGCATGAACGTTGGATTCCTTCACCATCGGAGAAAGTGATTTCCACATTTCCTTAGCTTCTTCTATCAATTTAGGTTTGCGATAATTTTTGAGTACTTTCCTTTTTTCCCAAAACTCCTCACGCTCATTCAGCAATTCAGCAGATGATTTTCTTTTACCCTCTTCATTTTTGCTTCTATCTAAGTTATACCAAAGATTGATCAGTTTTGGTAATTTACTTTCGGTGAGGTGATCAAAACATCGTTCGGTGCACTCATTCACAAAGCTGCCAAAAAATATGACGGCCGAATTTGGTATCGTAGCATTTACCACATGTTCAGCATAGGCAACCTCATCCTGATCAAAAAGATTGTAATGGCAAAAACATTGAATATCGGCTACAATTTGTTGAGATTCGGGACAACGTTGTAATTGAGCTATTTTAGGGAGGATTGCCTGTAAATAGGCAGCAGATTGTACAGATAAAGGCGTGCAGAAATACAAGGAGACTACACTACCTGCTTGAATAGCGTCTTCAATCGTTTCATCGCTAAAATAAGCCCCATCAGACATTGGAAGTTCTTTAAAAAGGAGCGTATCTTCAGGAAAGATCTCTTTCCTAATCTCACTGGTGTAGGTTTTTTCGTGGTAGGTTGAATTTTGTACTGAGTCATACCAAAGCACGGGGTATTTTTTATAAAAAAGTTCTTGCTTCTCTTTATGGTTGTTGGTGAAAACAGTAATTTTTATTCTTCTCTGTTGATTGTAAAAGCCCAATCGTAAAGAATTTAAAACTATTTCTTCGGCCATTTCCCCAAAGCCAAAAACAAATACTTCTGCAATTTGGTCCGTTTTGTTTAGGTTAAAACGATGGATGGGATATTCCCTCATCAGTCTTCGAGCGGTATTTTCATACAAATTAAAAACTTGGGTAGTTGAGCGATCCGATTCAGGGTGGCTTATACAAATAAAATCTTTGTATCTAAAATCACTGATGTGTATGTATCGTTTTTGCCTTTCAGCTTTTCTCAAATGTATTTTATTCGTAACCGATGAAGAAAGCTGGTCAAGCTCATTCAAGCTTCTAATGTTCAAGGTGTCATCATCATGAAGAAAATACACTTTTGAGGCATGTTGCGCCTTAATTTTACGTAAGGAGAGGAGCGAATAAGGATTTCCAATGTAAACATTTGCACCCTGCTTTTCGGCTTCTGTAATTTTTACCTCATCAGCATCTTTGGTTATTACAATAACCCGTTTGCCTTTTTTCAGCAAATCTACTACCAAGTGATAGCTTTTATCATTTAGACCTACAACAATTTGATAACGAAGTCCGAAAAGTCTCCATGTTCTTACCTTACCAATTATTTTGTTGTTTTTGCCTATCGCTATAAATACCGCAATCGTAAAAGCGTTAAGGACGAAGAGCAGCCCTGTTAGTCGAGCTATTTCAAGGGCCCAAAAATGCGGATCGTCTGGGAGATCTTTAGAGGAGTCAAAGGTGATTAAATTGATAGCCGAGAAAAAATCATTAAGTGTTGGCCACCAGCCTCTTGTTTCACAGGCGCAAATTGCTTGTTGTCTAAAACCAAATCCGCCAACTATTACTGTAACGAGCGCCAAAAAAGTCGGTAACCAGTAAGATAATAGGTAACTGGTTCTAATTGGACTCTGTTTTTGCCATTTTCGGAAAATTCTCCATTTACTACCTTCAAATGGTGTTGTAGGAAATATGGTAACGCCTGTTTCGAATTTTCCAACGTTTGGGATATTGTCAATAAGTTTTGCTGGAAATCGCCCTATTGGAAAGGGATTAAAACTTCTTGGTGTGACTACCTGATAAAGGTATCCTTTTGGTTTCTTGTAACGCTTCCTTAATTCACCAAGGCCTTTTAAATCCAAAATGTTTTTCTTGGCGGGTGCAAAACAAATGGCTTTGCCTCTAAAATCTTTACCGTGCAAAGCCATGTGTACCGTTTCAGAGGTACCACCAATCTTTCCATTATCTACCCCGTCCCATAAGGCAATAATATAGTCGCTTTCCCCAGCAATTACCGAAGAGAGTCTGCCCAGCATTTCATGGATAATTGTCTTTAATGCATCGTCACGTTTCTTATCATTTAGAATCTGGTCCAGTGCCTTTAAGTCATTTTTATACTGTGGGTCATCAATAAACATTTCAGTAACCCTACTTTTATAATCATCTAACCATTGTTGGTTTTTTTCAAATTCCTTTGCTACTCCTGCATGCCAAGAGTAGTCTACCAATCTAAGTGCAATTACAGGGATGTCAATTTCTGGCTCCATCGCAACTTCTGCTACCAGCTGGTCGCCTCCCTCGGCTCCAGGACAAAGTATTGCTATTTTAGGATGGTTTTTAGCTTTAATCTCACTTAAAATTTTTCTTACCTGTAGTTTTAACTTGTCGTGGTCACTTATTCCAATATGACCGGTAACACCAATTAAATAGGTCCCTTTACTAAGGTTTTTGAGTTGAAAGTAGCGTTGCATAAAGATGAATTTTATGGAGAGATTTGTTGGTGATGAAAGTTAATTAAAAAAATAAAAATCAGGAAGTTAAGCTGGTGTTTTTTTGCCTTTGAATTTTTATATTAGTAAAAATTAACGTTATGAAACCTCACCTTGTTGTCTTCTCTTCATCGGAGTCCTATGCAATTGCCGAAGGAATTGCTGCTCATCTAAACAATGACTATGTTGTTCATCCTTGGAAAGGTGAATTTTTTGGAGAAAATAAAACCACTCCAATTTGGACATTTTTTAAAAAACTTTTTCATTACGACTATGTCATTATCGTTTTATCCGATGATAAGATTGTAAAATCTGAGATTGCTGGCGAATCGGATTATTTTTATCCTAAAGACAATGTATTATTTGAGCTAGGGGCTTCTATGGCTAGGCTAGGACCTCAAAAAACAATTTTGCTTGTGCCAGAGCAACCAGCCATAAAACTGCCTGGCTATTTTGATGATGTGAAGCCAAGACTATTCACCTACAAAAAAATCAACGGCACCATCAATGCACTAGAGGCTACCCGTGAAACTGCTATGGAAGTAAAATTATTAATTGATCATGCAGGTCTTAAAAACTTCCATTCAGAACTGCCAGCTCAAGGTTTAGCGCACGCCTATTTGCTCAATTTTTTAAAACCTGTAGTTGAATCAGGCTTTAATCAATCGCTTCATATCAATGGAGTTGCCCATGACTGGTCGCCCGAAACTGGAATGACTTTTACCATTGTTATTCCCGATGTAATTATGGGACGTAATAAAGCTAACGACTTTTTTGAAAGTCAACATGGTTGCTACAAAACCTTGTTTAAAGCTAAAGATGGAAGAGACCCAAGTATATATGTATTGCCCAGAAACTCATCCACTGATGTGTTGCATATTCTTGATATTCCAACCACTTTACTTACCGCAGAAGAGATTATTAGCAATATAGAAACCTTTTGGCGTGAAACAGATAGCGAGAAAGTATTTGAAATAGATAACGATTTCATCAATTCTTTAAAACAACGAGAAATTCTTAATTTCAGTAGGACGCTGGAGCAGGCCATCGCTAAACTCGATGCTCAAATTTACATCATTTCATCTAGCCAACTCGAAAACCATATCGCTAACCTATAACCAAACTTTTTATGTCTGTATTTATCAGTTATGCTAGAGAAGATCAATGGCACGCGGAAAAGCTATATATGGATCTCAGGCTTGCCGAAATAGATGTGTGGATTGATAGTAAATGCTTATTGCCAGGGATGAATTGGGATAATACCATCAAGAAAACCATACAAGCTGCCAAATATTTTATCTTTTTTGTTTCTTCAAATTCAAATCAAAATGATCGCTATTTGAAACGTGAGCTGGATTTAGCCATCGAGATACAAACAAAACGCCAAGAAGATGAGGTGTATATCATCCCTGTAAGGTTAGAAGAAATCGACCCTGCAAACGTATCATTAATGAAGCACAACTTTATTGATATTTATAAATCATATGATAAAGGCTTGGGGAGGATTTTGACGGCCATTGCTGATGTAGCAAAAGAATCGTTAGAGCTTAGGGGACACTCGCCTTATGTTGGAAAAAGAGAATCCATCAGTTTTGAGCCCTTCAAAGATTACGAAAACTTTATTGGTGAAATATTGAGAAGTTATCCAGTTTCCTCTATATTGATTGAGAAGAAACACGCATTATACTTTACCTATGATACTACATTCTCTGGGGTTGATATTCCTGATTACCTTCGTGTTAAGTATCCCAAAACAATGACGCTCGTTTTGCAGCACCAATATGAAGACTTCAACCTGTTCCTTAAGCATCTTACCATAAAATTGGCCTTTAATGGAGTCAAAGAAACATTAACCATACCTTATAATGCCATATTTCGAATCGATTCAACCATGGGGTTCAAAATCGAGAAAGTCGATGGAAATAAAATTTAATTAAACGCTCTAATCTAATCCTTATGCCTTTATCATCAGTTATGTTTTGCGGTGCGGCCGACACTAAATCGTACCTTAATGTGTATTTCAATGTTTGTCGATCGCTTAATCTTCAAAAGCCTGTTAACTTTATTAATGGTTCGTTTCATTTTAACCAGTTTGGTGGGCCTAATGCCTATGAACTCAATTCGGAACGAACAATAGACGCTTCTGATATCTTGATATTTGTAATCAAGGAAGATTATGGAACCATTACTTGGGATGTGGAATTTGAGTATGCTGTGCAGCAAGGCAAAAACTTTATTATTTTATGCCATCAACAAACCTATGATAGGTATAAAATGTCTAATCCCGATCAGTTGATACAAGACCAACTATTGAGTAAAATTGCATACTTGGAAGTTCATAACCGATATAACCAGTTCAGTATTGTGGGTTATGAGGAAGAGAAACTGGAAGAGGTATTGATTGATCAAATTAGCCAACTGTTTAGTACCGCACTAAAAACCCACGAAGCCTTTAATAGAAGACAATCTTTTATCAACAAGCACCTTTACGGCACTAATTTTAAAAATTATACTCCAGAGGATATTACCGATAAAAATGAAAAATTGCTTCGTGAGATTTTGTTTGATCCTTTTGAGATCAAAGAAATCAGGAAACGTGCAATGGAATTTTTCACTTTCAGAAAATCATTAACGCAAGAAGAACTCAACCAGCTTTGTAGAGATCCCGAACAAGGAGTAGCAAGAAAAGCATTATCAAAACTTACCGAGCTTGTGGATAAAGAAAAAATTGATATTGGTGAAGTGTACACGGAAATCATTCATACGGTGCTTTTAGATGGGGAAGTAGGTTTGGTTAGGCGGTGCATTAAATCACTGGCGGATATGGGTGCTTTGTTTGCTGTTAAATACTTTCCGTTATTTTTCCCAGCGGATGATGTAGGCACGCCCAAAAGAATTGTTCGGGTAGTTCAGCAACACTGGGAGGAGCTGCAACAACATATTGCTGATGGTTTGGTGAACAAGGAAGAACTTAAATATCTGTTGTCACTATGTTTAGATAAAGATGGCGCAAAAGGGGAATGGAAAGATGTAGCCAAAAATCTATTAGATCATTTGAATGGTCCAAAAAAAAAAGTGATTAAAGAACCATCAAAACTGATGAAGTTTTTGAATGCTATTAAAGCGAAGTTTAGGTAAAATAAAATTTGCAAGTTATCGGAGGCAAACAATACGCGGTTCTATAAATTCCGTTTGTTTGCCTCTATGGTAATAAATTCTGGCAAATAGTTGGGCGTACAACCTTTGGACACCATTTCACCTTTATATAACCCGGTTTTCTCGCCAATAGCAATACAACGATCACGATATTGGCGGTCGAAAATGCCAATCCACCCTGCCGTAAAATTCATTGCCCATTGAACTTCTGGTTGCTCTTTCGCAATTCTGGTTTCTATTGCTTTCAGCAAGTACTCCGTATTGTCAGGAGGAACTTGACCTACCCATCTCAATCTCCCTTGGTAATACCAAAAAACTCGCCTTTGTAAGGCCGATGGACTGTTCTCCCATGACAGGATAAGTTCGGTTAACTTTTTATCCTTAGTGAGTTGGTTGGCCATTAGCCAATCCGTTAACTGATTTCGTTCATCAAATGGATGAGTTTGGATATCTTGATCAAGTTGGGAAATAAGGTCTTGCGTAATTAACTTACCATCCATGATTAATATCGAGAGCTGTCTTGGCATGAACTTTCCAGTTGCCCAAAGTTCCAGAGCTAGGGAATGGTCTTTCTTAATTTCCTTGCCCATTTTCCTCAAGTCACCAAGTTTAGTTTGGTGATTGATTTGCGCTAGGATATTTTCTGCTTTGCTGGTGAGTTTCATCGCTATCTCTTTTAAACCGCTAAGGGTAAACTAATATAGAATGTAGTTCCCGAGCCTTCTCTACTATCAAACCAAATACGGCCACCATTGGCTTTTATAAAATTCCAAGATAACATGAGGCCTAAGCCTGTACCTTTTTCGCCTTTAGTGCCAAAGGTGCTATTCAAACGACCTTCTGCAAATAAATATCGTTGTTGTTCGGCAGGAATGCCCTTGCCATGATCATGTACGGCAATAAGCGCTTGGTGATCTTGTTTTTCGGTAGTAATCTCAATTTGTCCGCCAGGATACGAGAATTTGATGGCATTGCTAAGCAGGTTACGGATCACAAAATCAAATTGATCTTTATCTGCCAGTACAGGTAAATGGTTGCCGTGCGGTGGGATAATTTTAATGTCTTTGGCAGCAGCTTGTGTCATCAGCAAATCTAAAGACTCTTGGATGGTGGTGAGGGTATCAACTGAAGTGATTTGGGGTTGAGCTCCTTTCAGCTGTGCAGCCGCCCAATTGAGTAAGGTGTTTAAGGTTTCATTAAATGAACGACTTTGTTGCCTTAACAAGCTGATGATTTGTTTTTCTTCCTGTTGATTCAATATCCCCGCATCTACCATTTCCAGTGCCTGCATAATGCTGCCCGCAGGTCCTCGTAAATCATGCCCAATGATAGAGAACAAAGTATCCTTGATTTGGTTGGATTGGGATAGTGCTTTGTTCAAACGTTTAATGCGACGATAATAATAAGCAAAAATGAGCAGGAGTATAAAGAGGGCAACGGCCACGGTAACAAAAATGGCTCTTTCACGTTGGTGCGTTTCCTCATCATGAAGCTGTGCTAATTCTTCTGCTTTATGTTTCTTAAATACTTCTTGTATCAATTTTTGGTGGGCTTCAAGAGTAGCCAACGATTCTTTATAGTTCTGTTGTTGTTTATACACGCTGCTCATGGCAAGTAGTATATTGGCACGTAATTCGTGTTTATCCAACTGCTCTGCAATCTGCAAGGCTTTATTAAGGTAAGCATGGCTTTGGTTGGTGTCTTGTCCCTTTAGCAATAAACCAATATGCATGAGAGAATTGGCTTCTTGTTCTTGAAGGCCATGCTTTCTGGTATGTAAAAGTGCTTTTTTATGGTAATCTATTGCCTTCGCCGTATCGTGGTTCAGTGCATATTTCTTTGCCGAATCGGTGATGTTTTTATAGGTGGCCACATGTACGGTATCTTGAGGAGGTTGGGGTTGGCCTTGGCATCCATATCCCAGCAAGAATATCGCGACATACGTTAACAGAGAGACTTTCATGTCCATTTATTATTTCGGTTACGGGGATCCTGTATTTTTAGGAGATAGTGTTAAGTTAGACAAAAAGATGGAAATACAGAGAATAAAAAGGATGAAAAGCTACTGCGGGAAGCATCGTTGATAATCACAAAAATTAGCTAAATTCGGCCCTGAGTTGAGGGATCTATGCTAATTGGACTGTTCAACTTTTCACCAAATCAACTGTAGACCAAAAAGAATAAGGAATGGATAAAATTAATGTGTTGGTTATGGTAACCACAATCTCTTTATTCATTTCACTCTTTCTTGCGTTCTTCTTGGTCGCTGTAAAAACAAGGTACAAAACGAGTAATTATCTGTTTGCTGCTTTTCTATTGATAAACGCAATAGATCTTAGTCATCCTTTATTCGGTTTAATGGTTGATGGCCCCTCAAATTTGGGAATGCTCAGAACTACAATTGCTTTCTTACAAATTCCTGTTTTTTATCTATACATTTTATCAGTTTGCTATGCTGATTTTAGGTTTAAACCCAAATACCTATTACATCTACTTCCATTTTTAGTGGCAAATTCAGCTTTATTGCCTCGTTTTTATATGGTAGATGCTGCTGCTAAAATTGATTTTATTGTCAATCGTCAAAGTAGGATCGAATTGCAATTTACCCACTTTCTTATTTTTATTCAGGTGGTTGTGTACTTTGTGGCCGCCTTTATCTTATTGAGAAAGGCAAAAAAGCTCTATCTGGAAAATTATGCAGGTACCAGTATTAACGCTTATCATTGGTTATTTCAGTTCACGAGCGTACTCGCCGCTTTATATTTAATGGCTATTTTAAAAAATGCTTTTAAATTTTCTGATTACCCTCATATTTCTGAATGGATAAGAATTTTAATCTTGGTACTTCAACTGTTTATCATCTGTTGGTACTTATTTAAAGCGTTAAACAATCCCGATCTTTTTAGAATTATCGACTCGAAATTAAAACTCGTTTCTGAGATTGTTTCAGAAAAAAGCAGTGAACACTCAATGGTAGATAAAAAAGAATATCATGAAGATTTACTGAAATTGCAACAATATATGGTGGAGGAAAAGCCATTTCTTAATCCTACTTTAACCATTCAGGAGGTTGCAAAGCATATTAAAGTTCCTGTTCGGGATTTATCTCTTTTGATCAATCATCAATTAGGACAGCATTTTTATGATTTCGTGAATACCTATCGCATAGAAAATGCCATGAAGATTTTAAAAGACGAGGAGAAAAGAGAGCTAACTATCCTTGAAATTCTATATTACGTAGGTTTTAATTCAAAATCTTCATTTAATACTGCTTTTAAAAAGCATACGGGCAGTACCCCAACTGCCTATCGTAAAGGTTTGTGAAATAGTGTTTTGTAATTATTCGTACGAGTGTTTTTAAGTACTCGTACTTGTTTTTTGAAACAAATGCGTTCGACTACGTTTACTCGGTCGCATAGTTTTGACAGCTTTCCCATGTTTGTATCGAAATAATTTTTAACCTAAAATTCGATACGATGAAAACCTCCTTAACATTCCTAGCAGCGCTATTATTCATCAGCCACTTTTCTTTTGCACAAGATTTCTCTAAAAGAATTGATTCAATTATAAAAGAGAATTATCACAAGAACCCGAACTTAGGTATCAGTGTGGGCTTTACCAAAGGCAACCAAACCTTTTTTACCGCTTATGGCAAGTTGAATGCACAAAGTGCAACGAATATTGATCAAAATTCACTCTTCGAAGTTGCATCGATCACTAAAATTTTGACCTCAAATTTAATTGCACAAGCAGTGATGGAGCATAAACTCAAGTTAGACGATGATATCGACGGTTTCCTCCCAAAAGGTTACGTGCTACATCAAAATCTTAAACACAAAATCAAAATCTCAGACCTTGCTTCTCATCAATCTGGTTTGCCTGATATTGATTTTGGAAAGTTAATAGCATTGAACCCGCAGCAACCTGTAAGTAGTGTAACCGAAGAAACATTGGTTGCAATGGTCAATAATTGTACTGAACTAATTGATTATGGTAAATATCGTTATTCGACCATTGGCTATACTTTGTTGGGCCAGATCTTAGAAAAGGTATATGGTAAGTCCTACGATGAGATCATCAGCGCCAAAATGATCGTTCCACTGGGAATGAAGCATACCTTAACCAAAGATTTTGATGTAGAAAATAGAACGGTTGGCCATAATCCTGAGGGTGGTATTCAGGAATTTTTCAAATGGAATGTTACTGCATCTGCTGGTTTGGTGAAATCTACCGCTGCTGATATGGTGAAATTTTTAAAAGCGGTTTTAAATAAAGAAACTGTAGTAGGCAAAGCAGCCATCATTACGGAAAAAGTATTCTATAAAGATGCAAAAAGAGAAATGGGATTAGGTACAAATATCGCTAGCGATGATCAAAACACCCTGTATTTGAAGACTGGAGATTCGATGGGACAATCTTCGATCATTTGCTACAACAGGGCTAAAAACTGGGGCATCATCATCTTGCTAGATCAAAGAAACTCTAAAATGAGGCAAAACTTGTTGAATGAAATTACGGAAACCGTTTTGAAGTAAACAAGAAAGCTGCAACGTAAGTTGTGGCTTTCTTGTTTTTAATCTCTTAGATTATTGGTTAGATAGCTTCATCATTTCAGAAATTTTTTGATCGGTAATTACACGTTTTACATATTTTTCGATCTGTTCATTCACCATAGGTTTCTCTTGAAGTTGAAGATAATAGAACGAGTTATCCTTATTTGGGAAAATGATAATGGTTTCTCCAAAACGAAGGTCGAAAGATTTTTGATTGACAATAAGATAGCCAGCATTTTCAGGGCTTTTTATGCCAACAAAGTCAAATTGGTTACCAACTTTCGCCTGCCCTTGAACGTAGAGATAAGGGTAATTCCTTGAAGAAACATCCCCGTCGATTTGAATTTTTTTATCCCTTGTGTAAAAAATGAGAGTTACCTCTGACTTGAGGATAAATTTGCTTTCTTTTCCACCAATGTTTTCTCCAAAAGTAATTCCCGAAAAATTTTGGTCCCCAATTTTAAAATTGAAAGGATTGTTAAACACGTAATAATCGTATTTCTCTACAGGAAAGGCAAGTGAGCTTAATGGTTTTTCTTTCGAGCTTTTGAGCCATTTTTTGTCTTTTTCAAATAATTCCTTATTCCATTTATTGGGATTTTGATTATTTGTGGCTTTCGCTTTTAGCGAATCTAAAATGGTTTGTGCATTGCTGTTGAGCGATAGGAATAAAGATAGAAAGGCAAGGATGTAAAGTTTTGATTTCATTTTTTGGTTAGGTTTCAGGTTTAGATCATTTGCTGCTATCGCTGTTACAAATAAACTAAAAAACTAGTTGAGTAATGAAGATGTTCTTCAAAACACTATGAAATCAATCTCTGCTTTGCCAATCTCAATTCAAATTCCTGTATTCATTTGGAGTAGTTCCAGTTCTTTGTTTAAACACTCGAATAAAATGTTGTGGGTATTTAAAACCTAAATCGTAGGCAATTTGGCTGATGGATTTATCGATGTTAAAAATACGTTCCTTGGCCACATCAATAATTTTGCTCTGGATATATTCTTGGGCCGATTTGCCAGTTTCCTTTTTAATCAAATCGCCAAAATAATTGGCCGAAAGGTTGAGCTCATCTGCACAATAGGCTACAGAAGGTAGGCCAACAGTATAAGGTTTCTCGGAGAGGAAATAGCCATTCAACAAGTCTTCAAACTTTTCTAAAATACCACTGCTGATATGTTGACGGGTAATAAATTGGCGGTCGTAAAATCGTTCACAATAGTTGAAGAACAGCTCAATATTGGAAGCAATCAGTTTTTTGCTGTGCTTATCCACCGACTGCTGTAATTCGGTATTTATTTTCGAGAAAAGATCCAAAACCAATTGACGTTCCTTGGCTGATACATGTAGCGCTTCATTGGTATGGTAGCTAAAAAAACTATACTCCAACATACTTTTTGCAAGCGATGTTCCTTTAATCAGGTCAGGATGAAAAACCAAACCATGGCCCGTAGGTTGATAAAGATCTACCTTATTCTCTACATCCAAAACCTGTCCAGGGGAAACAAAAACCAAGGTGCCTTCCTGATAATCGTAAGTAGCACGACCATACTTTAAGTCTCCACATTTTACATCCTTCAAAAAAATACAATACAAACCAAAGTTCATTTTGGAACCTGTTCTTGGTTGTGCTTTCGAAAAATCGATCACACTAATTAGCGGATGCAAAGTTTCATGTTGATTGAATTTGTTATAATCATCAACGGTCTCAAAATTGACAACGTTTCCCATTTTCTGTTGTTTTACTAGGTAAAGTTACACATTACGATCTTGCCAAATCTCCTATCAGTAATAGTGGTAATAAAAGCAGTAATCTGTATCCCAACATCCTCCCTTAAGGGTTGGATATTTGTGAAGTTAAATACATAAACATGGAAAAGAGAAAATTAGGAAATAATGGTTTGGAAGTTTCGGCACTAGGCTTAGGTTGTATGGGGCTAACTTTTGGTTATGGTCCAGCAACCGATGAAGCAACAGCTATTGAACTTATCCAAAAAGCCTACGATTTGGGCATTACCTTTTTTGATACCGCAGAAGCTTATAGCCAAGGAGCAAATGAAGCACTATTGGGTAAGGCCATCAAAAACTTTCGTAACGAAGTGGTGATTGCGACCAAATTTGGCTTTCAAGAAGGGGATGCGACTAAAGGTTTGGATAGTCGTCCAGAAAGAATTAGAGCCGTTGCCGAAGCCTCTTTAAAGCATTTGAAAACCGATGTAATTGATCTTTTTTACCAACATAGGGTTGATCCCAATGTGCCACTAGAAGACGTAGCAGGCACGGTAAAAGATTTGATTACTGAAGGAAAAGTGAAATATTTTGGCATGAGTGAAGCGGGTGTCGACAGTATTCGCAAGGCGCATGCGGTACAACCCGTAACGGCACTGCAAAGTGAGTACTCGCTGTGGTGGAGGGAACCAGAAAAGGAAATTTTACCAACCTTGGAAGAACTAGGGATTGGCTTTGTTCCTTTCAGTCCATTAGGGAAGGGCTTTTTAACAGGAGCAATTACCGAAAACACCAAATTTGATCCTACCGATTTTAGAAATATCGTGCCACGTTTTTCTGAGGAAAATAGGAAAGCTAATCAGGAATTGGTAGCCCTTATTCAGGAAATTGCTTTAAATAACAACAGTACGCCAGCACAAATTGCACTGGCTTGGCTATTGGTACAAAAACCTTGGATTGTTCCAATTCCGGGTACAACTAAGTTGCATCGCTTGGAAGAAAATGTAGGTGGCGCATCAGTTCATTTGGATGAAGAAGAATTGGCCAATATCAATGCTGCGCTACAGGAAATTGAAATTGTAGGCGCAAGGTATCCACAACATCTTCAAAATAGAGTAGGTAAGTAGTTAAACACTGAAAAATGAAAGCAAGTATAAAAATCACTTGGACCATGATCAGTGCATTGTTGGTAACTACCTCTACACTACATGCACAAAAACCTGGTCAACAAAAGCCTTTGATGATTGCTGCACAGGGAGCATTTTCCGCTGGCGGTACGGTCATCAAAAGTGAGGGCGTGTATGATCCTTTGAAAGCTTGGAATGTGCCACAGGGTGGACAGACTAGACATGGCGACCATGCCGATGTATTTTATCAAATTCCTGTGAAGGCGAAAAAACTTTCAATGGTGTTTTTGCATGGCTATGGGCAGTCTCGTCGTAGTTGGCAAACTACTGCCGATGGTAGAGAGGGCTTTGCAGATCTGTTTTTGCGTAAAGGTTATGGCGTTTATTTAGTTGACCAACCTGGTCGTGGCGATGCAGGACAAACCACCAAACCCACTACCATTACGGCTACACCCGATGATCAGACTTGGTTTACGCAGTTTCGAATTGGGCAGTACCCCAACTTTTATGAGGGGGTACAGTTCCCGAAAGATAGTTTATCCCTTGATCGATTTTTTAGAATGATGACCCCAAATACGGGTAGTGTAGATGAAGCAACGATTGTGAAAGCAATGTCGGCAGTGTTTGATCAATCGGGCGATGGAATCTTGTTTACCCATTCGGCAGGTGGTGCGCCTGGTTGGAAAACGGCAATCAATAATGCGCATGTAAAAGCCATTGTGGCTTATGAACCTGGCGGATTTGCTTTCCCAGAAGGTGAAACACCCGAAGGTAATCGTGGAGGTAGGGGCATCCCATTGGAAGACTTTAAAAAGCTGACCAAAATTCCTATCGTGGTTTACTATGGCGATTTTATTCCAAAGGAAGAAAGTAACGCCGCCTCTTTGAACTTTTGGCGAAATGTATTGGCTACCGCCAAACAATGGGCCAAGGTGGTGAATGCCCATGGAGGTGATGCGACCATTGTCCATCTTCCAGAGATAGGGCTTAAAGGAAATACCCATTTTCCAATGTCCGATTTGAATAACCAAGAAGTGGCCGAAGTGTTGGCCAAATGGTTAAAGCAAAAAGGACTGGATAGGTAACATTGGTTACAAATGCCGTAATCCGTCTACCCATTCCCGTTTCTTTTGTACTGAAATTTGCAGGATGAGAAACATCAAAAGATTAAAAGTACTGGGTTTGATGATGGTGATGATCACCTTCATTGGCTCAGCAAAAGCTCAACAAATGAATATCGAAGATCAATCATTAAGTGCAAAGGAAAAAAGCATTGTGCTCATTTCTTCGCTTACCGCACAAGGTAAATTAACCGATTTAAAAACGGAGTTAAATAACGGACTGGAAGCAGGTTTAACCATTAATGAAATCAAAGAAATACTGGTGCACAGCTATGCCTATTGTGGCTTTCCTCGAAGCATTCGTGGACTACAAACTTTCATGGCCGTATTGGAAGAACGTAAAACAAAAGGCATTATTGATCAAGTAGGTAAAGAAGCTGCTCCAATTAAAGACGAGGATAGCAAATATGAAAGAGGCAAAAGAATTTTAGCCGCACTTACGCAAACGCCTCTTCCCGAAAAATTGACAGGTTATTCGGCTTTTGCACCAACTATTGATCGTTTCCTAAAAGAGCATTTGTTTGCAGATATTTTCGAAAGAGATGTGCTCGGCTATGCCCAAAGAGAATTGGTCACCATTTCGGTCATTAGTGCCATTGGCGATGCTGAACCTATGTTGCAAGCACATTTGGGGATTTCTTTGAATGTAGGAATCAGTTCTGAACAATTGCAAGCATTCATCACAGTGATTGCACCAAGCATTGGAAAAGAGAAAGCTGAAGCCGCCCAAAATGTTCTGAATGAAGTGCTGAAAAGCAAAAAGTAAATCTGATAAAAATGAGAAAGTTAACATCCATCATTGCCATAGCCACATCTATGGTTGCTACCGACGTGGTCAATGCGCAAAGTGATCAAAAGAGATATCAACAAAATCCCTTTACCTTGGTGTATGAGGGAGCCATTACCCAAAAAGAAAAAGGGAAGGTAAACATACACCCCGTTACCTACCAGCTTAACGGCATTACCATTGCTGCCAATGTATATACCCCCGCTGGATATGAGGCCTCAAAGAAATATCCAGCCGTAGTAGTGGCACATCCCAATGGAGGCATTAAAGAGCAAACGGCAGGCTTATATGCCCAACGTTTGGCAGAGGAAGGGTATGTTACTATTGCTGCCGATGCGGCCTATCAAGGAGCTAGCGGTGGTGAGCCACGCCATACCGATAAACCTGCCTTTAGGATAGAAGACATTCACGGTATGGCCGATTTTATCACGAAATATGCAGGTGTTGATGCTAATCGTTTAGGCGTACTGGGCATTTGCGGCGGTGGTGGTTATACCTTAAAAGCAGCCCAATCTGATAAACGTTTTAAGGCAGTAGCTACTTTGAGCATGTTCAATTCAGGCGAGGTAAGACGTAATGGCTTTCAAAATTCGCAGTTGAATAGCATCCAAGAACGTTTAACTAAAGCCACCGAAGCCCGTATGCAGGAAGCCGCAGGTGGAAAAGTGATTTATGCCGGAGTAGCTAGTGTTACCGACGAGGAAATTGCCAAAACACAGACTGATCTTTATCGTGAGGGATTTGTATATTATTACAGAACCCATGCTCATCCCAATTCAACCTTTTTATACACCATGAGCAGCTTGCTGGATTTAATGACTTGGGACGCCATCACCAATATGGACCTGATTGATCAACCGCTTTTGATGATTGCGGGAAGCAAGGCTGATACCAAATACATGACTGATGAAGCTTTCCAAAAAGCTACTAAAGCAAAGGATAAAACCTTATTTGTGATAGCAGGAGCTACTCATATTGAAACCTATTGGAAACCTGAGTATGTTAAGCAGGCAGTAACCAAACTGAATGATTTTTTTAAGGACAACTTATAAATGGTTTTTTCATTCAAAGAAGTACAAAACGGCGGGGACGCCGTTCCTTGCCAGTCAGGCGACGTTTGGCGTCCCCGCCAAACAAAACTGTATAATAATTTTATGGGTTGTTTTGACAAATTTAATAATCGAACAGAGTCAAATAAAACAATAAACAATAATTATCATGATACATAGAATTTCAAAAGTACTGATACCTTTTCTTTTATGGATGGTCCTATTATCTAACTCCTCCCTTCAAGCTAAAGAAGTCGTTGATTATCCTATCGATAGCCTTAAATTGAAGATTACGGTAGGAGAAAAGATTTTATACGCCGCTATTTACGAGAGTGGAGCCACCAGAAATTTTATACAGCTACTGCCATTGGAACTAGATATGCAAGACTTGAACCGTCGTGAAAAATATAGCCCACTTGCAGTGAGGTTGTCCAATAATGGCACCATTAAAAATACTTATGAGGTGGGCGATATTTCCTATTGGTTAGGTGGTGGATTGGCGGTTTTTTATCAACAGGATCATTCCATCGTGAAGGCAGGACTGATCAAGATTAGTCAATTGAAAGAGGGATTAGCGATATTTGAAGCCGCAGAAAATTTAAAAGTGAGGTTTGAGCTGGTTAAAGAGGAAGCTCCTAATTATCCTCTAACAGAAAACAGGCCACCCGTTTGTACAGAATAATTAAATTAGATACATTATGAAAATAATCAACTTCATCCTCATAGGTGCTTGTGTAGGTTTTGCAAGCATCCAAAATTTAAAGGCGCAGCAAAAAAAGACTAGTTCGACTAGCGCTAAGGTCATTTTTCCAAAAGGTAACCGAATTACCAACGATAACTTCACAGGGACTGCTTATTTGCAGGTAATGGTGGCGGCTGATAGCGCCAATCCAGTGGCAGTGGGAAATGTAACTTTTGAACCCGGTGCAAGAACCAAATGGCATCTTCATCCCGCTGGACAAATTCTTTTGGTGACAGATGGTGTAGGTTATTATCAAGAAAAGGGAAAGCCTAAGCAAGTTTTACGTAAAGGCGATGTAGTGAAATGTCCACCTAATGTGGCACATTGGCATGGCGCCAGTGCGGATACTTATTTTGTACAAGTAGCCATTACCAATAATGATAAAGGACCCACGGCTTGGCTACATGCTGTGAGCGATAAAGAGTATCAGCAATAATGTTGAACAGTGGTAGTAAATGATTAACCACCACTGCTGTAAAATAGTTTGATATTAAGGCTCTAGAGGTGTTTTAGGTGGCTTTGGTGGTTTGGGTTGATCCAAAGCCTCTTGTAGTTTGGTGGTAAGTTCCTTAAATAAGGCAATTTGATGCTTGGTTGCTTTCTTTTTATCAAGGTTGGCTTCAAAGCGATTTCCCAAAAATCTACTGTTGTAGGCAGAAGTGTTCCATTGGCTTTCACCTGCTGATGATTTGGTGGCTTCTCCCAACATACCCTCAACAATAGCACGTAAGCGCTCTGCTCGTTCAGTAGTGAATGATGACCTGATACTGTAGTCGGTATCATTATCGCGAACGCTAAATTTAATTTTTTCTGTAGTGGTTTGTGCAAAGGCATTTAAATGGCACCATGTTACAAACAGCATAAAAATGTATTTTTTCATCTCTCTTTTTTTAACAAAGGTATGCCGATGATGCCTATGTAGAAGTTAATGAAGTGTTAATGGAGGGTTAATGCTATTGAGTTTTCTACGTGCCTATGTGGTTCATTTAGACAACGTAAATCAATGGAAAATGTAACCACATAGGGGTACATTATGAACAGGATAAGGTTTTGAATAGTAGAACGAAGAGAGTTTGCTAGGGCTGGAGATAATGAAAAATCACAGAATGCTTATCCTCCAAACTCACGTTACATTAATAGCGTAAACCTACGAGGTTTTTGTATTGGGAATGAATTCACTGTTTCACCATTCTACCGAAGCTACTGTCTCTTCCTGTTTTGCCTTAAAGTTGGGCCCACCAAGTTCACCTTAATGTGATGGCTTTTACGATCATATTCGGCAATGCAAACGGATAATTGTGCCAATAGCGACTGATAGCGGCGAAAGATGACCAACAGGTTTTTTTGTTCTTTAGTGAACGGAGTTTCCAAATCGGATAGCTTGGCCAAAGCAGCAGCTTGTTCCATGGCACGTAAAAGCAGTAAATGTTCTTTGGTATTAATGGCTTTCATGGTTAAACTAAGAAGATTAAATGGAAGGAGCCACCTCATCAAGGTGTGGCAGTCCTTCCATCAGAGCGTACTTAAATAGGAAATCAGAATTTATGGGTATAGCTGCACCAAGTCATAGGTCATACCAATTTCACCCTTTTTGTTAAACGGGATATACATGGCCTGTACACCACCGCCTTGGTACCAGCCACCAATTACAGGTAGATTAGCCTGTACGTAGCTCAACTCAAAAATGTTATTAACTAACCATTCCTTTTTTCCAGCCTTTAGTAGAAAAACATACATATCCTGTCCATTCCCATTTAACGGTGGGATTTGGATGAAATTGGACCACTTGCCAGGTTGCACATTTCTGGCCAGATACTGCACGGCATTAATATCTCCCGAGGCATCGCTGCAAACTATATCTACAGGAACATTTGCTGGGTTGTCGAAATAGAATGCGATTTGTTCAATATCTGCTATGGGTGAAGGATAAGTATATTTTTCTTTGATGTCCTTACCTTCATAATAAAAAGTAATGATTTTGCCGGGATCGGCCATGCCTGGTGTGATTGTTCTGCTTAAAAGTACCTTGCTGTCGCCTTTCTTTTTAAGCTCCATTAAAATAGGAGCTTCTTTTTCGAAAACAATCTTTTCATCATGATTAGCTCTTCCTACGAACTCACGTACTTTTCTACCATCAAAATATTGCTCAAGAGTATCTACTAGGGCAAAGCCGAAAATATGGAAAGGCTGTGTCTTTAAAATAGGTTTGATAACCTTTTCACCTTCTTTTTCGCAAGCGCATAGGCAAATGGCCATTAGGGCGCTGAATAGAATATGCTGTATTTTCATTTGATCTATTGGTTTTAAAATTTATAGTTTAGGGATAAACTGTAGGTACGGCCAATGTAACGGGTAAACGTTTCGCGGTCGCCAATGAGCTGGCCTGTGGTTTTGTCGGTATAGCCTTTCTCAAATTTTTCCGAAAATCCCCATTTGTATTCAAAACGTTCCGCCCATTCTGCATTCAGAAGTTTTTCGGTACCTGGCTTTTGCTCGTATGTTGAACGGTCGTTGATGTAAAAGCGGAAAGGTGCATCGGTAAGGTTACCTACGTTCAGCTTAGCTTCCATTCTTTTACCCAAAAAGCGATAGCTCACCTGTAGGTCTAACTGTCCTCTTGGACGTTCATATTCGGCCAGCATAGGCTCGCTAGAGGTTACAAAAGTTTTGTAACCCATATAATTATAAGTGATGTTTAAGCCTAGTTTGTCGCCAACGTATTGTGCACCTACGTTGTAAAGTAATGGTACTTGGCCATAAAGCTGGCGAGGATACTTGAGGTAATAAAAATAAGCTACTGGTGGACCAGGTTTTTCGGTGTTATATCTTATTTCTCTGCCCTGCACCTCAGATTTTTGAAGCGTAAGGTTACCCATTAAATAAATATCATTGAGTACAGAGGATTTGGGAAGGATAAAGTCTAAACGTTTACGGATTTCGAATTCCCAGCCGCTTACTTTTGCCCAATCAGAATTGGCGATGGTAACATAGGGACTGCCGCCACTGTTATTGTCAATTCTGTAGAATTCGGCAGGCTTATCGAAATATTTATGGAAATAGCCTGCCGAGATGATCTCTCCAGCTCCAGGAAACCATTCTATTTTCGCATCGTAGTTATCGATCACGGTAGTGGTAACGCCATTGCTACGCACCCTAGTGCCATAATTGGGATTGTAACGAGAAAACCTTGAGTTTTCCATCAAGCCAGGCCTTACGGCCGATTTAGCGTAACTGGCTCGGATATTAAGGCTTGAAATTGGACTATAGGTGGCATTTGCCGATGGAAGGAATCTCCAGTTTTTTTCTTCTTCTAACAGCAATTGCACATTTTGGTCAATGGGCAAGCTGGCAGGATTTTTAAGGGTGTCGAGCTTAAAATATTCAGCCCTTGCGCCCCATACCAATCTAAATTTAGAACCAATTTTGTTATCCAACATCACGTAAGCGCCCTGTGTATTGCTTTTTCCTTCAAAGCCAGCTTCGGTATACCTTGATGTATTGTAGTACAAGCTGGTTAAGCGGTTTTCCATACCCATGTATTTACCCCATTCCTGCACGGCAATTTCTCTATAGTTAACACCCGCTGGGTTAGAAACCACAATGGGTAATACCAACCAGTCGTTCCAGGCATGTTTGTTCAAATAGTTGTAACCTGTTTTAACAATATGTGAGGTATTGCCCCAGCGGAAGTTGTAAGCCGCATTGAACATCGCTTCTATATTGGTTTCTCGGTAAGTAAATTTGCCACGATAAAAGGTGCCCCAATTAGGCTCGCTGGCTTGGCCAGGGTAATAGCTGTATAGCGGTGCGTAATTGGCATATTCCCTGTTACCTAAGTTAGCATATACGGCATCTTTTTCTTCCTGTTTCAAATAGGTTCGGGCAGCGCTCCAATCTAGGCTAAGCTTGCCAAAGGCGTGCTTGCCAATCAATTTGTTTTGTAAAAGATCGGTAAACTTGGGGCGTTCATCTTCCTCTATGGTTGGATAAGGATTGTCTGCACTTTTAGGTTGTTCATTATCCCAGCCTGTATACCGATTAAATTCATTGTCGAAAATTCGATTATAAAGGTTATAGCTATTCAGTTGATGCTTCTCGGTATTAAAACCCACATTAATCAAACCTCCTAAAGATGTGGTAAAGTTGTAACGACTACCGGTGTTCACATCAGCGGTATCGTCTGCGTTTGTAGGTCTTAAGCTCCAACCCCCACGTCGCATGTTGGCAATGTAGTTAATGCGTTGACTGTTGCGGTAACTGGCAGAGCCGATAAAGCCCAGTTTTCTGACTTTGTTTTTGCTTAAGGAATATACCCTGCCCAAGCTCAGTTGATAACTTTGCGAAGGTGCCGCTGCGAAGGCACGTGTGCCCAAGCGTTCGGTACCACCAATTCGTTTGTTCTGTTCGGCCACCTGAGCAGCGGTCATTTTGTTTTGTGCATCAGAGCGCCTTGGATCAAAATTAGAAGTCACGTCTAAAATGCCGTCTGGGTAATGGTTTCGTGTACCGTCATCAAAGCCAAAGTAATCGTATTTTCCTCTTCCATAGCTTAAAAAATCTTTCCCTTGTGTACGATCATTGAAGCCAACACCTGTGGAAAAGGATAGGAAGTTTTCAGTAGGAATGGCTTTAGTGGTAATTTGTACCAAGCCCCCAGCAAAGCCATAGGGCATATCTGGGGTAATGGATTTAGCCACCACCACCTGATCAACCATGTTGGTGGGAATCAAATCAAATTCGAAATTACGTTCTTGTACATCAGTACTCGGTAGTGTACTGCCATTAAGGGTGGCTACGTTGTAACGTTCGGCAATTCCCCTTACTACCACACGTTTACCATCGGTAGTACTCACACCTGTAATACGGCTCAACGTTTCGCCAACGTGCCTATCGGGTGTACGGGCAATTTGCTCGGCAGAAATTCCGTCGGTGAGTGCCGCGGCATTTTTTTGTTGTACATATAAGCTGGCGGTACTTTCCTTTTTATAACTGCCAGTTACGGTTACCTGTTTGAGTGCGCTAGTGGCGGGGTTAAGGGTAATGTTAAGACTGGTGGTTTGTCCTTCTTTTACGCTTACTTCGGTGATACGCTTGGTTTGAAAAGAAATGTAGCTGGTTTCTAAGGTGTATACACCAGGTTTAAGGATGAGGGTATAACTCCCGTCGACACTGCTTTGTACTACAGCACCAGTTTCTATCACCTTAATGCCCGCAGCGGGTAAGGGTTCGCCACGATCGTCAAATACCTTTCCCGTAATGCGACCAGGTTGTTGCGGGCGGGGCAATAGGGTGAGGATAATGTAATTGTCTCTGCTTTTGTAGCCTACATTGATGTCGGATTTTAGCCAGTTAAGCGCCTCACGAACAGTAGGAGCACTGTTACGAACGCTGATGTTTTGCGAAAGCAATTTGTTTACGGCTTCATCATAGGTGACTTCGGCACCAGATTGTGTTTTTACTGCGGTAATAAGGGTTAATGCAGTGGTATTTCGGTCGGGAATATGAAGTTTTTTATCCAGTACCTGCATGGCCATTGTTTTGCCGAATAATGCGGGTATCAGAAAAATTAATAATAAAAATTTTTGCATGTTTGTATTGGTAATTAAATGGGTATGTGTCCTGTTTGGTTCCATGGCAGCTAATTGGGCTCAATCAATTAGGTTTGCCAGGCCGTCCATGGTTATCATGGACGGCTTTTTTGATATTAATGCTGTTTCGTAAGGCTCCTTTCTTAATAAATAGTGATGGTATTGTTGTTGATTTGATAATGGAAATTTCCAGTCATTGCTAGGATATCCATTACCGTGTTTAAAGGTTTTCTGGTAAAGCTTGCCGTGAGCTTTTTATCACCTGTGGCAGGTTTCTTAATGATGATGTTTACACCATACCACTGGCCTAGCTCGGCACAAATGCTACTTAACGGTACTTGGTGATAGCTCAATTGTTCTTTGGTCCAGCTGGTGAGCTGTTCGGCACTTACTTGGCTAATGCTAAATTTGCCTGCTTGGTTTACCTCAAATTGTTGGTTTGGCTTAAGCACGGCTAGGGCTTGGCGAGCATAGGCCACCGCTATTTTTCCAGTATGTAGAATTACTTTTTGTTGTTGGCCATCTTTTTGGGTAGCTACCTCAAAACTGGTTCCCAATACACGGGTCTGTAATTGGCCGCTGCTTACGTAAAAAGGTTTTTGGGGGTTGTGTGTCACTTCAAAATAGGCCCTTCCTTTCAGTTGTATGTGTCTGTTTTGCTGGTTAAAATCTTTAGGCAGGTCAAGACTGGAACCTGGGAACATGGTTACCGTACTGCTATCAGCTAGGATCAGTTTGGTCAATTTGCCCAATGGCGCTTCATACCTTTTATAGGAATATAACTGCGCCATTTTAGTAGCTTGGTTAATGGCATTTTGTTGATACAAATGTAAGCCTAGGCCAAAGCTCAATAATAGTATCGCCGCTGCGGCATACCTCCATATTTTTGGTTGGTGTTTGGTTGGTGCTTTTTGCGATAAAAAGTTTTGCCAAGCAATGTCTTGTGGTTCTACATCGGCAGGGAGTTGTGAAGTTTGCCAGTATTTTGCTGTCCAAGCTTCTTGTAGGCATTGTTGCACAAACTCATGGTCAACATCCAGTGCCAGATAAAGCTCAATCAAAGTTTTTTCGGTGGCTTTGCTTTCCTCTTTAAAATAAGCAATCAGTACTTTTTTAGATGGTCTTTGTATCTCCGTCATTGTTGGGTATTTATGCCTTTTTAGGGCTTCTTACCATAAACAATGTTGCCTGCGTAGACCATGGCTAAGCACAAATGAAATTTAATGTTTGCTTAATAAATCCTTAACAAAAGCAGGGGCTTTTTAAGCTCAAGAAAGAACCGTTGGCGTAAGGGCCAGCATAAAAGTAATAGCCTCTGGATGGTCTTGAAACTCGTTTTTAATGATTTTTAACGAGGCTTTGATGTGATTGTTTACCGTATGTACCGACAGTTGGGTTTGGCGAGCAATTTCGGCATTGCCCAAAGCTTCTTCGCGGCTCATGAGGAAGATTTTTTTGCGCTGCGGAGGTAATTTGTCGAGGGCAGCTTGGTAACGTTCGGCAATTTCGCGGTACGATAGTTCGGGCAGGGCAGTGGCGCCCAGTTCGTCCAAAGGAACATCGCTAATGGAAACGGTTTGAGCAATTTTTTTACGCAGGTGTCCTGCAATTTGTTGACGCATCATCCCAAAGATGTAGTTCTCCAAATCGTTGATGTCTTCTACCTTGGAACGGAGCTGCCAAATTTTGAGTAGGGCATTCATCACCAATTCTTCGGCAGTTTCTTTATGAGCTACATGACGAAGGGTTGCGGCTAAAAGCCTAGGCCTAAAATAATCGAAAATTGCTCGGAAGGCACGATCATTGCCCTTTGACCAGGCTTTCACTTGCTGTTCGATCTGCTCGTTCATGAATGGATGGCGGAATTTTTCTCCCCAAAGATAGACAGTGTGATATTAACTTATTGTTATCAAATTGACGGGTAGTATGGTTAGCTTAAACCTCACAGGTTTTTAAAACCTGCGAGGTTTTTTTGCAAGGTGATGAAGTTATTCCATTGGTTGTTGTGATCAGCAACTATTGTTATAGAGTGGTATGGTGATCATACCGAATACAAGTTGAATTAGTTGTTTATTCTTTCCAGTGCTTGGTTAAAATGATAGTAAGCTGTATCCAACATATTATGGCTTTCGTTTCCTTTTTTCATGGTAAGCTTCAAAAACATTTTCATTTCATAAATAGCTTTAGGTGTTTTGTTAGCTTTTATTTTGGTTTGAATTTTTTCATTAACCATTTCATATTTACTAACGGAATCTAATAGCTCTTTTGCTTTTTCTTTATGCTCTTCATAATCTCTTTTTGTAGTATTAAGCATACTTGTCCAACCTAGAGACCTCTGTAACTCCATTTGAGATATCTCATTTTTAATTAAAGCATGATATTGTTTTGCGTTGTTTAGAAAACCTTCAATTTTTTCTTGGTTTTTAAGGAGACGAAGTGTATCCAAAGTATTTTCATTTAAGGTATCTATCGACAAGAATTTAACCTCTTTCAAAGTTGTAGTAATATTTTCTTTAAAAAGACCGTCATCAATAAATTTGTTAATTGAGGCCGTCATTTTTTCAATGTCTGCTGCTTTTTTGTCTTTACAAGAAGTGATCGCAAAAGCTAAAAGCGCTACTGCTATCGAGAGAATTATTTTTTTCATGAAATTAGCGTTTGTTCAGTGCTCTAATATATGAATTTTAAGGAAACAGTACATTTTTTCGATGACGTATTAGGTAATGATTTAGTCGTATAAATGTGGTTAATTTACCATGTTTGTGCTTGGTAGAAGCCATTATTCCGTTGTTTGTTGTGATCAGCATTCAAGAATTGACCTTTAAATGATTGCTAACCAAACTAATGGCGTATTAGCTTAAGTATGTTTTCAAAAAGAATAGAAAGGTAATGATGAAGTTAACGATGATAATTCCCGTTCTTAAATGTTGTGGATTTAAACGTTTGGTGTACTTTGCACCAAAGTACCCTCCACATACCGTTGCCGAAAGTAGCGTAAATGTTTCGGCCCATGCCACTTTTCCCGCAATGATGAACAATATCACTGCAATAAGGTTGGCTACACCCACAAACAAGGTTTTGTTGGCATTAATTACCTTGATATCTGAAAGGCCAAATAGGCTCCACACAGCCATCATCATGATGCCAACAGCGCCACCAAAATAACCACCGTAAATGCCCAAAAGGAATTGACCTGAAAGTACAATGCCACTACCAATGTGAAATTGGCTACGAAGGTATTCCCCTGCTTTTTTCCCGAAGGCAAAAGCTATAGAACCCAATAATAGGAGCCAAGGAACAATTTGGTTGAAACCATTTGACGAAGTATTTAACAATAAAAAAGCTCCTGTTGCACCACCTAATAATGTCAGTACAACCATCGCCAACATTGATACCTTAGGAAAGGGGCGAATATGTTCTCGAAACTCCCAAGCACTGGCCAAACTGGCTGGGAAAAGTGCCACGGTGCTGGAAGCATTAGCTGAAACTGGCGGCACACCTGCATATACGAGGGCAGGAAAGGTAATAAAGGAACCTCCGCCAGCGGCCGCATTTAAGGCCCCTGCAATTAATCCGATAAAAAATAATAGTACTAGGGGTTCCATACAAGTCTATCAAATATAGAAATTAAGACCAATATCATTACTGGCACAAGCCTCAAACGTTTTTTGGAAGTGGTGAAATTTATTTCGCCTTGGTTAACGCCATTTTAACCGCTAAAAAGGCAAGTATACTGGCCATAAACCATTTTTGCACCTTTACCCAAAGGGGATTATTGGCAAAAAAGCTAGCGGCTTTGGCGGCACTGAGCACTATCAAAAAATTAATGCTAAAGCTCACCAATACCTGTGTAAAGCCAAGCATTAGGCTTTGGCTAAAAATAGAGCCGTAAGCGGGTTTAATAAACTGCGGGAAAAAGGATAAATAAAATACCGCCACTTTGGGGTTCAACACATTGGTTAAAAAGCCCACGGTAAATAGCTTGCGGGGTTGGTCAATTTTAAGGTTTTGGTCTACCTCAAAAATGTTTTTGCTATTGGGTTTAATGGCTTGGTAGGCCAAGTATAAAAGATAGATCACGCCTAGTGTTTTTAAAAAGGTATAGGCAAAAGGTACCGCAAATAAAATGGCAGTAAGGCCAAAGGATACCATTAAAATGTGAAATAAAAACCCACAAATAACCCCTGCAAGGGAGGTTAAGCCTGCTTTTCTGCCTTGGGTAATGGTTCTGGATATTAAATAGATCATGTTTGGCCCAGGGCTAATGACCAATACCAAAGCGGCCAAAGCAAAAAATAGGAGTTCGTGAAAAGGGATCATGGGAATGAGGATATGAACCCAAAGTTAGGAATTAATTTGGAGTTGATTTTGGGTATTTGTTCACTGGGTTATTAGTTCATTGTTCGTTCATCTTTGTCATCCTGAGTTTAGCGAAGGATCTCATTGTTTTTTCTCCTGCAGATTGGGCTGATTTTCCCGCAGATTGATGTTCTGTTCATTAGTTCAATTGTTCATTAGTTCACTGTCCGTTCATCTTTGTCATCCAGAGTGCAACGAAGGATCTCATAGGTTTTGTAATAGGAGATTCCTCCTAACGTCGGAATGACAAAAAGGAAAGAAATATAGTTCCTGTAAACCTGCTATTGTCAATCAGTTATGATATGCTAACCCCATCAATTAGAAAATCTAAATTCTTTAATCCTTAGTTTATTCTCCTACAGATTGCGCAGATTTTTCCGCAGATTAATAATGGTAAGCTTTACAGGTACTAACCACTAATTCCTAGCTCCTAGTCCCTAACCCCTAGTCACTATTTTTTCTCCCGCAGATTACGCTGATTTTTCCGCAGATTGATGTTTTGTTCATTAGTTCAATTGTTCATTAGTTCACTGTCCGTTCATCTTTGTCATCCAGAGCGCAACTTGTACCGACTATTCGGTAGCGAAGGATCTCCTTAGCACCATTATTGGAGATTCCCCCTCGAAGTATCGGGGCAAACAGTATGCTCGGAATGACAGGCAAGGAGCATAATGAATAATATCGCAAGCTGAAATCATGTGTTTAGGTAAATACCTCGCTGCCGATGGCGGGAGGCCGTCAACCTAAGGTAAACGCCTTGCTGCCGATAGCGGAGGCTGTCAACCTATGGTAAACGTCTCGCTGCCAATAGCAGGACGCCGTCAACCTATGGTAAATGCCTTCCTGCCTATAGCGACAAATTTTCAACCTTTTATGAATAAGAGAATGCCAAGGGCATAAGGTCGTTAATCTAAAAAGCCCCTTAGCGTGAACTAAAGGGCTTGGGAATTTGGGTAGAGGCCTACCAATATACCGTATATAAAATGGTGAGCAATGCCAGTATCACAATAGTGCCAATGGCAAAGCTTTTAGAAGTCTTGAACATTTGCGTATCAATTTCTAAACCTTTAGGAGCAATACCTCTGCGGTTGTCGATCACGCTGATGATGTACATTCCAATCACGCAGAAGAGGAACACAAAGCCCATGCGGTCGATAAATGGAATTTCGTAAATACCTTGCGCATTAGGTATGGCAAAGCCCATTGGCGATAGCCAAGAAAGATCGGCAATGGTAGGCAATACCTTTAGGAACAGGGAGAAGATAAAGCCACCGATAGTGGCAAATAGTGCCGCTTTTGAAGTGGTCTTCTTCCAGAAAAAACCTAAAATGAACATGGCAAAAATACCAGGCGAAACAAAACCCGTGTACTCTTGAATGTATTGGAAACCACCTTTTTTATCGATTCCCAAATGAGGTGCAATGAGCACTGCCAAAATCATGGCTGCTACAATGGTGATTTTTCCTGTAGTGATGAGGTTCTTTTCCGAAGCTTTGGTGTTAAATACCTTTTGGTAAACATCTAAAGTAAAAATGGTGGCAATACTATTGGCCTTGCCCGCTAGAGAAGCCACCACGGCTGCCGTAAGTGCCGCAAATGAAAGTCCTTTTAAACCCGCAGGCAATAAATTAAGCAATACAGGGTAAGCACGGTCGGGATTTACCGAACCATCATGCACCATCTCGGTTTGGAAATGTCCTTCCTTATAAAGCACATAAGCCGCAATACCTGGTAACACCACAATAATAGGCATCAGTAATTTAAGGAAAGCGGCAAACAGCAAACCACCACGTGCGGTATTTAAATCGGCACCTAAGGCCCTTTGGGTAATGTACTGGTTGCAGCCCCAATAGTTCAGGTTCACAATCCACATCCCGCCAATAAGTACCGAAAGACCAGGCAAGTCGATATAATTTTCGTTATCAGGTTTCAGGATCATGTGGAAATGCTCCGAGGCTTTGGAAGTCATGAGGTTATATCCTTCTAAAATTCCTTTGGTGCCATAGTGATCAGATACGAGATTGAGTGCTAAATAAGTAGTGGCCAATCCACCAAGAATAAGGAAAAACACTTGGATTACGTCGGTGTAGCCAATCACCTTCATCCCGCCAAGGGTAATAATAATGGCAAAAATGGCAATGGCATACATACAGGCCTCAATGCTAAAGCCCGATATACTGCTTACCGCCAAAGCTCCCAGGTAAAGGATAGAGGTAAGGTTCACCACCACATATAGCAACAACCAAAATACGGCCATGATCATGGCTACGGTGCCATTGTAACGCTGATGCAGAAACTGCGGCATGGTGGCAATGTTGTTTTTGAGGTATACGGGGATAAAAAAGATGGCTACAATAATGAGGGTAGCGGCGGCCATCCATTCGTAAGTGGCAATGGCCAATCCCATTTTAAAGCCTGAGCCGCTCATGCCAATAAATTGCTCGGCCGAAATGTTAGAGGCAATAAGGGAGGCACCAATAGCCCACCAGGTAAGGGAGCCTTCGGCTAGGAAATAATCTTTGGAATCGGATTTGGCAGATTTCTTTTTTTGGTAGATGTACAGCCCATAAGCCGCAACGATAACGAAGTACACCGCAAATACGATGTAATCCTTTAGTTCAAGTACATTGGTTTTCATTAATTGGTTTTTTGGTTGTTTAGTTTTTTAGTTGGTTGGGGCATTGGTTTATTTGTTCATTAGTTCACTGGGTTATTTAGCGCTATCCATCCATTTTTGTCATCCTGAGTGCAACGAAGGATCTCATTGGTTTAGGTTCATTGTTTTTTTTCTCCCGCAGATTTTGCTGATTTTCCCGCAGATTGATGGTTTGTTCATTAGTTCAATTGTTCATTAGTATTGTCCGTTCATCTTTGTCATCCAGAGCGTAGCGAAGGATCTCATTCATTTTGTAATAGGAGATTCCTCCTAACGTCTGAATGACAAAGAAGGAAGAAACATAAGCTACTAACTCCTAATCCCTAGTTCCTAACCCCTAATCCCTAATCCCCAACTAAACTACAGATAAGAATGAATTGCCAATAGTACCCCATACCTTTCTGTACAAAAACGAACCATTTCTGAACAAAACCATACCATCGCCAAAAGCGGTGTTGGCTACTTTTGTATTTCAGGGGTGTGCATAGCGCATTGCTTTTGCTGCCCTTGTACCACCTAACCAAATTGAATGTATGAAACCAAATACCACAGACTTTAACCGCTGTATACTTCTTTTTTTAAACCCTAAATTCTTGAAGGAGATCATGCCTGCTGTGTGTACACAGGTGCTGTAAATTTTTCGACGATTGAAACACAAATGATCCCAAGAAGATACCCCATAATGAACCAAAAAAAACTATATAATTTACTTGCAGTATTGGTATGCCTTACGGTTTTCATCACCGCTTTTACCAACGAGCAGGGGAAGGAGATGGAACCACTAGCCAATTACGTTTCCCTTAAACCAGCTTATGATAGTGTAAGGGTATTGCGCAATCCTTTAAATGGTTGGGTAATGTATGCTGCCCGCAGTGCTGAGGAGTCTTACTGGGATACCGAGTATTTGGTGCCAAGTTTGGGCAAAAAGGTAAAAGCCATCGAATATGCTTCGGCCTGTTACCTGCGTACCAGTTGGTCGTCATTAAACCCTAAGGATGGTATTTACACCTGGAACGATCCCAACTCCAGAATAGGCCAACTGATTAGGGGAGCGCAAAAAAGGGGGCTGCCTATTGCTTTCCGTATTGTAGTAGACGGTCGTGACCAAGGTCAAAACACTCCGCAATTTGTGTTTGATGCAGGCGCTAAATATTATGTAGAAGATAGCGAACATCCCGATAGGCAAACCCCATATCCGCAAGATCCCATCTTCAGAAAGTATTATACCAAATTTATAGAAGCACTGGCGAAGGATTTCAACAGCGCAGAGCGAACCTCTTTTATAGACGCTTATGGCTTAGGTAAATGGGGAGAGGCACATTTTGTAGTTTATGAAGATCCAAAAACCGCCACTCCTGCAAATACCGAAAAGCAAAAAGAGGAAGTGTTGGACTGGGTAACTGATTTATATGCCCGCACTTTTACCAAAGTACCCTTGGTGATCAATTACCACCGTTTGGTGGGGCATCCCGAAAGTTGGGCACCCGTAAACGCCAATAGTGATAGGTTACTGGTAAAAGCCATTAATAAAGGCTACAGCCTGCGTCACGATGCTTTTGGCATGACAGGTTATTACCAAAATTGGGAAAAAGATTTTGCCAAGCGATGGAACTACAAACGTCCTATTATTATGGAAGGCGGCTGGATCACGTCACGCACGCATAGTTACTGGAAAGATCCAAGCGAAAAATACAGACAGGGACATGATGAGGATGTGCGCTTGGGCGAATACCAGGCATCGGCCGAGGCCAAGGTAAACATGATGGATTTTAGGGCAGGGGGCGAAACGGCCTCTTGGTTTGAAAGCTCGTTCCCTTTGGTACAGGCCTTTGTATCGCAAGGTGGCTACCGTTTATATCCTGACGAAGTGAGTGTGCCTGTTAAAATTAAATCGGGCGATAAAGCCCAGATTACGCACCGTTGGCAAAATAAAGGCTGGGGTTATTTCCCTAACAATATTCCGCAATGGAACTATAAATACAAGGTGGCCTTTGCCGTGTTGGATGCCAAAAGTAAGGTGAAAAAAGTATTTGTGGATCGATTAAGTGAACCTTCTAATTGGTTAAAAGATAAACCTACTACTTATGAATTAAATGCTGCTATTGATTTGCCTACAGGCCATTATGCCTGGGCCGTGGCCATTGTGGATACGAGTAAAGAGAACGAGCCTAGCATTAAGCTGGCGCTTGAGGCCGAAACTACGGAAGACGGCTGGGTGAAGTTGAATGATTTTGAAGTGCAGTAGCCAAAAAAAGTAACCAAACTAAACCAAATATGAACATGTCACACTTACTGTATGGAATCACCAAAACCAAACCCATTGGCATAGCGCAAAGGACTAAATTCATTGCCTATTTTTTGCTCGTGCTGTTTGCCGTGGGAATGGGCTCCTGTTCCAAATCAAAACCAGAGAACAATCCCACGCCCACCATATCGGTTAAATTAGATAAAGAAACGAGTACCCTGTTGCAGGGCGATGAGATTAAAATTAGTGTAAACTTTACGCCAATAGTAACTACCCCCGCAACCGAATATAAGTGGCAAATTGCCGATGCCAGCATTGCCGATTTTAAGGTGAATGCCGATTTTTCGGTAAATGTTACGGCCAAGAATAAGGGCCAAACAGAATTGGCACTTTATGGCCCATCGGGGGCTAAACTAACTGCCTGTGCCATTATTGTACAGGAAAAAGTGGTGCAGGTTCCTGATGATGGTATTGTGAAAATATTAGCCATTGGCAACAGCTTTTCAGAAGATGCGCTGGAGTCTTACTTGTATGGCCTGGCTAATTCCCGTTCGCATAAAATCGTGATCGGCAATTTGTATATCGGTGGCGCTAGTCTTTCGCTCCACGTGCAAAATGCCACCAACAACGCCAATGCCTACTCGTACCGCAAAATTAACCAACAGGGGGTTAAAGTAACCACTGCTAACGTATCCATTGCTACGGCATTGGCCGATGATAACTGGGATTATATCAGCTTTCAGCAAGAAAGTCCGAACTCAGGCATATTTAGCACTTTTGCGCCTTTAACAGATTTGTACAATTACGTTAAAACCAAAACCACCAACCCAAGTGTAAAATATGTGCTTCACCAAACTTGGGCCTATCAAAAAAACGCCACCTATTCGGCTTTTGCCAATTATGATAAAGATCAGGACAAGATGTATGCAGGCATTGTAGATGCCTATATCAAAGCCCAAACACTCATTCCTGCAAATGTGGTGGTACCTGCAGGTACGGCCATCCAAAATGGTAGAACTAGCATTATTGGCGATAACTTTTGTAGAGATGGCTATCACTTGGATGTGAATATTGGTAGATATACCGCTGCCTGTGCCTGGTTCGAATCTATTTTCAAAGAAAGTGTAGTGGGTAACAGTTATAAGCCATCGGCACTATCCGACTATCATACAGAAATTGCGCAAAATGCCGCTCATTTGGCCGTTTTAAAACCTAATGAGGTTACACCCATGGTGAACTATCAAGGTGGGGGCACTTCGGATTTTACCAAGCCCATTTGGGTTAATTTTGGAGGGAACTCCGTACCGTCGGAATGGAATGCTGTCACGCAATATGCCGCTGGTACGGCTTTACCTAATTTAAGAGACCAGATAGGGGCCAATACCAATATCGGGATCACCATTGTAGAAGGATTTAACAACCGAAACCAGAGCGGGCCTACGGCTACCACTACCTCATTTAATATGCCTAGCAGTGTTTCTTCGGACTCCTACTATGGGAATTCAAAAGCAGCTTGGGAAGGTAAATCTGTAACCCAAAGCGTGGTTAAATTCACGGGACTAAACACCACTAAAAAATACAACTTCTGTTTTTTTGGTTCAAGAGCCAATTCGGGTGCCGAAAACAGAGAAACCAAATACACGGTAAAAGGGATTAACGAAGTGATTGCCTTGCTAGATGCCGCCAATAACACAACCAACACTGCCTGTGCAGAGCAGGTTAGCCCAAATGCTGCGGGCGAAATTACCATCACCATTACCGCGGGGAGCAACAATAATAACGCATACGGATTTTATTATATTAATGCATTACAACTCAAACAAGTTAATTAATAGATCAAGCGAATGAGGAGATTTACATGGATAGCACTATTGTTTTTGGGCGTTTGCATTAACGCCCAAGCCAAAGATGCTTATTACAGTCGTTTAGAAAAAGATACCCTAGTGATAGGGAATAAATGGATTGAAAGGAAATTCCTTTGGAACAATGGGAACGTGATTACCTATAGTTTAACCGATAAGTTGACCAAACAAACTTGGTTAAACAGGTTAAAAACACCCGATTTCCAGATCAGCAAAGATGCTGTAGCTTCCAATGGCACTTATGTGGCCATGGAAATCAAAGAAAATACCATTCATCCCAACTATTTGGCGATAGAAGTGAACTTTTCCTCAGGCACCTTGGCGGTCAAAAAAATCTATCGAATTTACGAGGACAGTCCCACAATTGCTTGTGATATCTATTTAAAAGGCAGTGCCGATTTAGCGGTGGAAAGTAAAATGGCCAATGCGGCAGATCGGAAAAACATTGAGTTTGCCGAAGACATGAAATCCCAGCAGTTAACGGCCATTATTGACCAAATTAAGCTGGATGGTTTCCATTGGCAAACCAACATCGTGGAGTTTTTTGACGTTACCGATTGGAACAATAACCTTATTCAGGAAAGAAAATTTATCCCTTATCGGAAAACCACTTACCGTGGCAATTTGCTATTGGCGCACAATAACGAAAACAACAAAGGCTTTTTCTTTTTAAAGGAAGCCCCAACCTCAAGCGTGCAATTGGCTTATAACGGCTACGATTTCACTACTGATTTTAACCATTTTGCCATGAGCGGACTTGGCCTAACGGCCAACGACATCAAGGTTGACGAATGGACCAAAGCCTATGGTGCGGTGATTGGTGTTTACAGTGGCTCGGAGCTGGAGCAGCTTAAAGCCTTGCGCAGCTATCAAAAAAATAACCGCAAGCTGTTGCCACAACGTGATGAAATGGTGATGATGAATACTTGGGGCGACAGAAGTCAGGATTCGAAGGTGAACGAAAAGTTCAGTTTGTTGGAAGTAGAGAAAGCTGCCGAACTGGGCATATCGCATTTCCAGATTGACGATGGTTGGCAGGTAGGAAAAAGCCCTAATTCGGCCTTGGCCAAGGGTTCTTTTAAAAACATTTGGGACAACCCCAATTATTGGAAGCCTGATCCGGCGAAATATCCAAATGGTTTGCATCCCATTGTAAAACGAGGAAAAGAGTTGGGAGTAGAAATTTGCCTTTGGTTTAATCCTAGCGTGCAAAACGACTATGCAGATTGGGAAAAAGATGTAAATGCCTTGGTGAATTTATACCAGACCTATGGCATCCGTACTTTTAAAATAGATGGCTTGGCCATTCCCACCAAGCAGTCGGAAATTAACCTGCGTAAACTGTTTGATGGCGTGTTGGAAAAAACCAATCATCAAGTGGTGTTTAATTTAGATGCTACGGCGGGTAGAAGAGCGGGCTATTATACCTTTAATGAATATGGAAACGTGTTTTTGGAAAACCGTTATACCGATTGGCAAAACTATTATCCTTATTGGACCCTGCGCAATTTATGGCAACTGTCTAAATATGTGCCTGCAGAAAAACTGCAGATTGAGTTTTTAAATAAATGGCGCAATGCGGAGAAATATGGTAAAGATGTTTTTGCACCAAACCATTATTCCTTCGAGTATTTATTTGCCACTACCATGGCGGGGCAACCTTTGGCATGGTTTGAAGGCACTGGCTTACCTGCCGAAGCGCTAAAAATCAAAGACCTGATCAAAGCTTATCGTAACATTCAGCACGATTTCCATACGGGTACCATTTTACCTATTGGCGAAGAGCCTTCGGGCAGGTCGTGGACGGGTTTTCAGTCCATCAATGGTGATAAAGGCTATTTCATTTTTTACCGAGAGCATACGCCCGATGCCAGTGCGGCTATAAAAACTTGGTTACCTGCAGGTAGCAAAGTGAAATGTACGCCAGTGCTGGGCAATGGCAAGGCCATTAACACTACTGTAAGCAAAACGGGCAGCATTGAAGTGAGCCTGCCTAAAATAAATGACTTTGTGATGTACCGATACGAAATTACCCGATAACACAGCATGAAACATACCTTAACCATACTATTACTGGCTTTGGCGCTTCCAAATTGGGCCCAAAAGAAATACCAACTAAAATCGCCCAATGGCAAACTGGTCACCACCGTTTCCCTTGGCGATCAACTTAGCTATTTGATTACTCACGAAAGCGATACGATTTTAAAACCCTCTCCACTGGCAATGGCTTTGGAAAATGGCCCTACTTGGGGTCGTGGCTCCCATCTAAGCAGCGCGAAAAGCCATGCCGTTAATCAACAAATTAGCGCTCTCTTTTACAAAAGAAATCAAATTACCGATCAATATAATGAGCTGGTACTTCAATTTAAGGAAAACTTTAGCCTCATTTTCAGGGCCTATAACCAAGGTGTTGCTTATCGTTTTGTATCCAACAGCAATCAGGCTATTGTGGTTAAAAATGAAGAAGCACGTTTCAATTTTACCAAGGATTTTAATGCTTACGTGCCCTACGTAAAAGGAAAGTATAGAGATATCGAAAGTCAGTATTTCAACTCTTTCGAAAATGAGTACACCTATACCGCATTAAGTAAAATGAGTGCCGATAAACTGGCATTTAGTCCTTTGGTAGTGAGCTTGGATAAAGGTAAGAAAGTATGTTTGGCAGAGGCCGATTTAGAAAGCTATCCAGGCATGTACTTGGTGAACAAAGATGGATCTACTTCGCTTCAATCTGATTTTGCACCTTACCCAACTGCCACCAAACAAGGTGGACACAATGAGCTGCAACAGTTGGTGACTTCGCGTGAACCGTATTTGGCCAAAAGCCAAGCCAAAGCCAAATTTCCTTGGCGCATCGTCATCGTGTCTACCAGTGATACTGAATTGGCGGATAACGACATGGTCTATAAATTGGCTGCTCCTTCACGATTGGCAGATGTATCCTGGGTTAAGCCAGGTAAAGTAGCTTGGGAATGGTGGAACCATTGGGGCATTTCGAAAGTCGATTTTGAAGCAGGTATCAATACCCAAACCTATCAGGCTTACATTGATTTTGCAGCTAAAAATGGTATTCAATATGTGATTTTGGATGAAGGTTGGGCGGTCAATAAAAAAGCGGATCTATTTCAGGTAGTGCCCGAAATTGATTTGAAGAAACTGATTGCTCATGGCAAGGCCAAAAATGTGGGCATTATCCTTTGGGCAGGTTATTATGCTTTTGAAAGAGATCTGGAAAAAGTATGTAAGCATTACTCGGAAATGGGAGTGAAAGGTTTCAAGATCGATTTCATGGACCGTGATGATCAACCGATGGTGGATTTTCATTACCGTGCGGCCGAAATAGCGGCGAAATACCAACTGATGCTCGATTTCCACGGTACCTATAAGCCTACGGGTATCAATAGAACTTATCCAAATGTGATCAATTTCGAGGCCGTGCATGGCTTGGAGCAAATGAAATGGACTGGCCCCGAGTTAGATCAAGTCACTTACGATGTGACCATGCCTTTTATCCGCATGGTAGCTGGCCCTATTGATTATACCCAAGGTGCCATGCGCAATGCCACCAAACGCACCCATCGTGGCATTAACGATGAGCCAATGAGCCAAGGCACACGCTGTCGCCAATTGGCACAATATGTCATTTTCGAATCGCCTTTGAACATGCTGTGCGATAGCCCAACCAATTATGAAAAGGAGCAGGAGTGTACCGATTTCATTTCGACGGTACCTACCGTTTGGGACCAAAGCATCGCCCTTGATGGGGAAATAGGAAAGCATTTGACCATTGCCCGCAAAAAAGGAGAAGTGTGGTATGTGGGTGGCATGACCAACTGGGATGCCCGTCAAACAGTCTTGGACCTTTCTTTCTTAGGTGAAGGAAATTATGTGGCCGAAATATACCGTGATGGTGCCAATGCCAATCGCATTGCCTCCGACTATAAAAAAGAAACTGTAGCTATTCCTGCCGACCGTAAAATGAGCCTTAACATGGCTAAAGGCGGTGGGTTTGCCATCAAAATTTACAAGAAATAACAATCGTTTATGAGGAAGCCGAATACCTTTTACTTAGCATTATCCCTGTTTTTAAGTGTCCTTTTTACCAACGTGATGGCGCAGCAAACCATTGCCAATGTGTATGGTCGTCAAACGCAATCGCTCAATGGAAAATGGGATGCCATTATTGACCTTTATGACCAGGGACGCAAGAACAAGATTTATCTGAATAAGAAGCCCGAAACCAAGATCGATTTTTATGAGTACTCGTTCGATAACGGTTTACGCTTAAACGTACCTTCTGATTGGAACAGCCAATTGCCCGAACTGAAATATTATGAGGGCACGGTTTGGTATGCCCGTAGGTTCGACGTGGCTAAAGAAAGCAACAAACGACTGTTCCTTTACTTTGGAGCGGTAAGCTACCGTTGTCGCATTTACCTGAACGGAAAGGAAATTGGACAGCACGAAGGTGGTTTTACGCCTTTTCAAATGGAAATCACCGATGCCGTAAAAGAAAAGGACAATTTTTTGGCGGTGGAGGTGAACAATACCCGCACAGTAGATGCTATTCCAGCCATGGCTTTTGATTGGTGGAACTATGGTGGCATTACCCGCGATGTATTTTTGGTAAGTACGCCAAAAGTATTCATTGAAGATTATTTCATTCAACTAGACAAGCATAAAGCCAACAAGATTGATGCGCAGGTAAAACTTTCGGAAAAATTGGCTAATGCAGCGGTAACCATCGAAATTCCTGAGTTGCAGTTGAAGCAAAGCCTTAAAACTGATGCCAATGGGGAAGTGAAAACCTCCTTCCTTACTAAAAAGTTGAAACGTTGGTCGCCAAATAGCCCAACCCTGTATAAGGTGAAAGTGTCGACCGAAAATGATCAGGTGGAAGAAGAAATTGGTTTCCGTAATGTTTGGGTAAAAGGGGAGGATATTTATTTGAATGATCAACCTATCTTCCTTAAATCTATTTCTTTCCACGAAGAAATTCCGCAACGTAAAGGCAGGGCATTTTCACAGGCTGATGCGGTGATGTTGCTATCGGAAGCCAAAGCTTTGGGCTGTAACATGATCCGTTTGGCGCACTATCCACAAAATGAATACATCGTAAGATTGGCCGAAAAAATGGGCTTCCTGTTATGGGAAGAAATCCCGATTTGGCAGGGAATTGATTTTGGGAACCAAGCCACCAAAGATAAAGCAGGTAAAATGATGCAGGAAATGGTAAGGCGTGATAAAAACCGTTGTGCTTTAACCTTTTGGGGTGTAGCTAACGAAACACAACCTTCGGCGCCGCGTAACGCATTCATTAAATATTTGATTGAAACTACCAAAGCCATGGATACCACAAGGTTAATTACGGCAGCTTTTGATTTGGTACGATTTGATCGCCAAAGACAGGTGTTCATTATGGATGATCCTTTTATCAAAGAGTTGGATGTAGTGGCCGTAAATAAATACATGGGTTGGTACCACCCTTGGCCAGTAAGCCCTGATAAAGCCACTTGGGACGTAGCTAAGGGACAGCCTTTAATTGTATCTGAATTTGGTGGCGAAGCCCTTTACGGTAAAACAGGTGATGCCGATGTGGTGAGCTCTTGGAGCGAAGATTATCAGGCAACCCTGTACAGAGATAACCTGGAAATGTTTAAACACATCCCTAACCTTCGCGGTACCTCGCCTTGGGTATTGTTCGATTTTCGTTCCCCTTTCCGATTCCATCCCACCAACCAAGAAGATTGGAACCGTAAAGGACTGGTGTCTGACCAAGGATATAGGAAGAAAGCGTGGTATTTAATGAAAGCATATTATGATAGTAAGTAAAGCTAGCACTTAACTCGTCATTGCGAGACGTCCTGCTCGTCATTGCGAGGAAGAATGACGAAGCAATCTTACAACGGTTGTTGAACGGATTGCATGTTGCTTTAGTATTGCTTCGTACCTCGCAATGACGAAAAAGGCGCCGCAATGACGGCTTAACAAATAAAAAGTAAAACGGTAATCAATTCACCACAATGAAATACAATCGATATAAAAGCTTAACCCGTATATGGTTGATATCGCTATTGATGCCAGCAGTGGGATATGCCCAACAACCTAATTACGACGAGTCCAAAGTTCCTACTTATACCTTGCCCAATCCCTTAAAAATGGAAAATGGTCAAGCGGTAGATACCAAGGATAAATGGAACAAGGAGCGTAGAAAAGAAATCTTACAAATCTTTGAAACGCAGGTGTACGGTAAGGCACCTGCACATCCAAAAGAGCTGCATTTTAAAGTGTTGAACGAAGACCGTTATGCGATTAATAATATGGCTACCCGCAAGGAAGTAGCTGTTTATTTTACCAAAGATGAAAAGCACTACATGACCATCTTAATGTATGTGCCCAATAAACGCAATGGTGCAGCGCCTATGTTTTTTGGTCTTAACTTTAAAGGTAACCACACTGTTTCCGACGATCCGAATATTACCGAGTCCATTACCCGCATGAAACCCAAGCAAGGTGGCAGCGAAATACAAATGGGGACTTTTAAACGAGGTGCTGAAGCTTCGCGTTGGCCTATTGAAATGCTAATTGCCAATGGTTATGCCATAGCTACCGTTTACCGTGGTGATATTGATCCCGATTACGACGATGGTTATCAAAACGGGGTACAACCGCTTTTTTACCAAAAAGGTCAAACCAAACCTGCAGCCGATGAATGGGGAACCCTAGCCGCTTGGGCTTGGGGCTTAAGTTGTGCCATGGATTATTTTGAAACTGATGAAGATATTGATAGCAAAAAAGTAGCTGTAGTAGGGCACTCTCGTCATGGTAAAACTGCCTTATGGACAGGCGCTATTGACCAACGCTTTGCCATGGCCATTTCCAATGACTCAGGTTGCGGTGGAGCGGCCATTTCCAGAAGAAAATTTGGAGAAACTTTCCGCAAGATCAACACCCTTTTTCCGCATTGGTTTTGCGAAAACTTTAAGCAGTACAATGACCGTGAAGAAGATTTAGCGGTAGACCAACATCAATTGGTAGCCCTAATGGCCCCTCGTCCAGTGTACATTGCCAGTGCAGCCGAAGATTTATGGGCCGATCCAAAAGGGGAGTTCCTATCAGGTGTACATGCCACGCCTGTTTACGAGCTATTTGGTTTGGATGGCATTAAAGGGGTTGAGGCTCCAAAAATAAATGAACCTATCATGAACGGAGCCATTGGCTATCATGTACGCTCGGGCAATCACGACATCAATTTATACGACTGGCAACAGTTCGTCAAATTCGCCGATAAACACCTTAAATAAGTTTTTAAAAAATCAACGCTATACACACGAAAGAAACATTTGATATAAGAACCGCAATGAATAATCAGTTATTAAGACACCTTACCCGTATATTTTTGATCGTGCTAGTAGCGCAGGTAGGAGCACTAAAAGCACAAACCGTTTTAGATTTATCAGGTACTTGGAGATTCCAAACCGATGTAATGGATTTTCGTAGAGGCTCATTATCGCCGCGCTATAATCATTTATTGCAGGAAACCATCCAACTTCCAGGCATTACCGATGACCATCAAATTGGTTATAAAAATCCTTACCAATACATCGACCGCTTGACCCGTAAATACGAATACATGGGCCCAGCCTGGTATCAACGTGATATCGAAATCCCTGCTGCTTGGAAAGGAAAACGCATTTTTATGTACTTTGAACGTACCCATTGGTTAAGTTCTATTTATGTAGATACCAAAGAGGTAAGCCAAATAGACTACATCAGTGTGCCCCATAACCACGATTTAACCGATTTTGTAAAGCCTGGTAAAACACACCGTATCACCGTTTGTATCGATAACAGATTCCAGTACAAAACCCATAAATGGAACCACGCCCATACCGAGTTTACCCAAATTAACTGGAACGGGATATTGGGAGAAATGAAGCTTATTGCCATTGATCCAGTTTTTGTGGAAGACCTACAGGTTTATCCAAACATTGCCAACAACTCCATTAAGGTAAGGTTGCAGGTAAATAACGATACGAAGAAACAGGTGAAGGGAAAAGCTGCTTTTACCATTACTGGACCAAATTACAACCTTAAAAGTGAGGTTGATGTAGTTAGTAATGACTCGGTTACTTTTGTAGAGAGTACCATTCCACTGGGTAAAAATGTAAAACTATGGGACGAGTTTAATCCCAATCTTTATCAAATAACCGCTCATTTGAACACTTCTGATGGGAAAAATAACTATCAGCATACCAAAGCCGATACTTTCGGCATGCGTGAAGTGAAACAAGGCAAAAGCCATGTACTGCTCAATAACCGTCCTATCCATTTAAGGGGCAATGTGGAAAATGCAGTGTTCCCTAAAACGGGTCATGCTCCTGTAGATGATGCCTCGTGGGAACGCATCATGTTGCTTATGAAAGATTACGGATTGAACCACTTACGTTTCCACTCATGGTGCCCACCAAAAGCCGCTTTTCGCATGGCCGATAAGCATGGGATTTACTTTGAAGTAGAAATGCCAATGTGGGGTAAAGATGCCGAACCCGATGAAGACCGTTACAACTTTTTCCGTAGGGAAATTAAAGCCATTTTAAAGGAATATGGTAACCATCCGTCATTTGTGCTGTATTGTAATGGCAATGAAATTACGGGTAACTTCGATTTTATTGAAGAGCTGACCGCCGAAGGTAGAAAACTGGATTCGCGTCACCTGTTTAGCGGTTCTACGGCACGTACCCGAGTGAAATCAGACCAATATTACGTGTCTCAACAAACCAACAAAGGACCTGTAAAAGTTTACGAAGGCTTGCCCAATACCGATTGGGATAGAAGTGCTGAATCAGATGTAGATGTTCCTGTAATTTCTCACGAATCAGGACAGCGTTGCGTGTATCCTAATTTTGAGGAAATTAAAAAATATGCCAACAGCCCTGTAGAAGCCCGCAACTTTGAGGTGTTTAGGGATCTTTTGCAAAAAAATGGAATGCTTGACCAAGCTAACGACTTTTTCCGTGCTTCAGGAGCATTAACCGTTTTAGAATACAAAGCAGTGATTGAAGCACTGTTACGTTCTTCAAAATCGGCTGGTTTCCAATTGCTGTCTATCAATGATTTCCCTGGCCAAGGTTATGCCTCTGTAGGTATTTTGGATCCTTTCTGGGATTCGAAAGGTTTGGTTACACCAGAAAAATTTAAAGAATTTTGTGGCCCTACTGTAGCTTTATTGCGTTACGAGAAGAGTGCCTATTTCAATAACGAAACCTTCACCGGCAAAGCCGAAGTGTATAACTACAGTAATTCGGCCCTTAAAAATGCCAAACTAAAATGGTGGCTTACCGACGAAACGGGAAAAGTATTGCAAAAGGGGAACTTAAAAACCCAAACTATTGGTAATGATGGGGTATTTCCTGTAGGCGAATTTGCCATTCCTTTAAAAGGCGTTGCCAACAAGCAAAAACTTACGGTACATGTATCGGTGAACGACCAAATCAAAAACAGTTGGGACATTTGGGTGTACCCACCGCATCAAAATTTAATGAAGTCTACCGATCAGGTCCTTTATACCACCGTATATGATGATGCTGCCAAAAAACAATTGGCGCAGGGTAAAACGGTGGTGCTTTATCCATCACCAAACCAAGTGAAAGGCCGTAAATCAGTTTTCCATAACCACTTTTGGAATCCTATCATGTTTGCTTGGCCACCAATGACCATCGGAAGTTTAATACACCACAAACAAGGGATGTTTAAAGATTTCACTACTTCTTATCATACCGATTGGCAATGGTGGGATATCTTGAACAATGCTAAAGTAATTGAGATGCAAAACGCTCCTGAAAAGCTTCGTCCGTTTATTCAAATTATTGACAGTTACGACAATAATCAAAAATTGGGTATTGGTTTCGAAGCTAAAATGAACGGCGGAAAATTGTTGGTATTGGCTTTAGATACCCAAAAAGATATGGACAAACGTCCAGCCACACAGCAATTGCTTTACAGTATCGATAATTATGTGAAAAGTAATCAGTTTGCACCCGAAGTGCAGGTAGAAGAATCATTTATACAATCGTTTTTAACTAAATAGGAGTAGGTCAGATGGATTGGAAAACGTTAAGAGCATTAGGCTCATTAAAAGCAACAGCGTTAAGTTTAAGTATGTTAGGAGCTCAGGTATTGCATGCGCAGGAAATCACCTTGGATAAAAAGGCTTCCTTGGCACAGGTTTATTTACCTGCGGTGGAGTCGGAGCGCTTGTTGTCCATGAACGATCTGAACGTTGAATTTGGTTATATACTTTATCAAGCGGAAATCACCACCCAATCTGATAGTGAAGAACTTGAGCTGGAAAATGTACGTGATTATGCTGCCGTGTATGTGAATGGGAAACTACAGGGAACACTGACCGACAACCGTAAGAAAATGGCCATTAAAACCGAACCTGGAAAATACTTGTTGCAGATTTATGTAGAGAACATTGGCAGGATTACCTACGGTCCTGAAATTACGGACAATTCTAAAGGCTTATTTGGTGGCATCACTTTGGATGGAAACGAGATTGAAAATTGGAAGATTTTACCCCTCAATATTCGAAAGTTCCCTACTAAAAATCTCCATTTTGATAGTAATGTTAATGATGCTGGCCCAGGTTTTTACAAAGGTACTTTTAGCCCAAAGGATGTAAAAAATACCTACTTGGATATTTCTGGTTGGGGAATGGGCGAAGTATGGATCAACAGCAAATATCTAGGATCCTATTGGGAAGAAGAAAAGCAACGTTCCATCTTGATCCCTACCGAAAATTTGGTGCAGGGTGAAAATGAAATCGTCGTTTTTGAATTAAAAAACAACCAACAAAAAACAATGAAACTATCGCAAACACCCGTTTTTAAATAAGTTAAACAATCATGAAAAAGGTTACCTTACTGTTATCCGTTATTACCATTACCTTATTTTCTGCTTATAAAAAAGAAAATCCCCTATATAAAGATGCCAAGCAACCGATAGAAAAACGTATTGACGATTTATTGGCCCGCATGACTTTGGAAGAAAAAGTGATGCAGCTTAACCAGTTCACCTTAGGACGTAACGACAATGCCAATAACATGGCCGATCCAGTGAACGATATCCCCGCTCAAATTGGCTCGCTCATCTATTTCGGCAGTAATGCCGATTTGCGTAATAAAGTGCAAAAAAAGGCCATGGAACAAAGTCGTTTGGGTATTCCCATCATCTTTGGTTATGATGTTATTCATGGTTTCAGGACCATTTACCCTATTTCCTTAGGTCAGGCCTGCTCGTGGAACCCTGCATTGGTGGAGCAAGCCTGTGGAGTAGCGGCCCAAGAAGCTCGAATGTCGGGAGTAGATTGGACTTTCTCGCCCATGATTGATGTGGCTAGAGACGGTCGTTGGGGTCGTGTGGCCGAAGGTTACGGCGAAGATCCTTACACCAATGCGGTATTTACCGTGGCTTCGGTGAAAGGTTACCAAGGGAAAGATATGTCGAGCGAAAAGAATGTAGCGGCTTGTTTGAAGCATTATGTAGGTTACGGTGCCTCGGAAGCCGGACGTGATTATGTGTACTCAGAAATATCGAGACAAACACTATGGGATACTTACATGCTGCCTTACGAACAAGGTGTGAAAGCCGGAGCAGCCACTTTAATGAGTTCTTTTAATGATATTAGTGGAACGCCAGGCTCTGCCAACCATTATACCTTAACCGAAGTACTTAAAGACCGTTGGAAACATGATGGTTTTGTAGTTTCCGATTGGGGCTCCATAGAACAGTTACGTCCGCAAGGCGTAGCGGCCAATAAAAAGGAAGCGGCGCTAAAAGCTTTTACCGCTGGAGTAGAAATGGACATGATGAACAGGTGCTACGATAACCATCTTGGTGACTTGGTAAAAGAAGGCAAGGTATCTGAAGCTTCGTTAAACGATGCGGTAAGAAGAGTTTTAAGGGTTAAATTCCGTTTAGGATTATTTGACCGTCCATATACGCCAACTACCACCGAAAAACAAAGGTTTTATCGCCCAGAAAGCATGAAGATTGCGGAGCAGTTGGCCGAAGAATCGATTGTTTTGTTGAAGAACCAGAATAAAACTTTGCCATTAAACAAGGTGGCTAAAATTGCGGTAATTGGTCCCATAGCACAAACCAAATGGCATTTGCTAGGTTCATGGGCAGCCCAAGGTAATGCCGAAGACGTGACCACTGTGGTTGATGCCTTAAAGGCAGAATATAAAGGCAAAGCAGAAATAACCTATGCTTTAGGTTGCGACTTTGACGGGCAGGAAAAAAAGACTTTTGACGAAGCTAAAAATGTAGCGGCAAATGCTGATGTAATTGTACTTTGCTTGGGCGAGAAAAAGAACTGGAGTGGCGAAAATGCTTCACGTTCAACCATTGCATTGCCACCAATACAAGAAGAGTTGGCCATGGAATTAAAAAAGCTAGGCAAACCTGTGATATTGGTATTGTCAAGCGGCCGCCCGTTGGAGCTTAACCGTTTAGAGCCAATAAGCGATGCCATTTTAACCATGTGGCACCCAGGTACCCCTGGCGGTAAACCATTGGCAGGAGTGTTGTCTGGAAGGGTAAATCCTTCTGGCAAATTATCCATGACTTTCCCTTATTCTACAGGTCAAATCCCAATTTATTACAATTACAGACAAAGTGCCCGCCCGCACCAAGGTAAATATCAAGACATTCCAAGTACGCCTTTATACGAATTTGCGCATGGCTTAAGCTATACCACTTTTCAGTATGGAGATTTGAAAGTATCTGCTACACAAATTAAACGTGGCGACAAACTAGTGGTAGAAATTCCCGTGAGCAATACTGGTGATAGGGATGGGGTGGAAACCGTACATTGGTTTATCCAAGACCCTGTTTCAAGCATTTCTCGACCAATTAAAGAGCTTAAACATTTTGAAAAACAACTTTTAAAGAAAGGCGAAACCAAGACTTATAAATTTGAAATCAATCCAGAGCGAGACCTTAGTTTTGTAGACGGGGAAGGAAAGCGTTTCCTAGAAGCTGGAGATTACAATATTTTGGTGAAGAATAAGAAAATTAAGATAGAAATCGTAGATTAAGGCACTCAAACAGGGATTTATTTAAATTTCGACTGTCAGCTTGACCTTGTTCAGGGCTACTTGTCGAAAATCCCTTTGTCAGTTTGAGTCTGTCGAGGATTATTTATTAAAAACCATATTGTCGGTCTGAGCCTGTTGAAGACTAAATTATATAATGAACAGCTTTTTGGGTAAATGAAAAAATACGGTCTGCTTGCTTGCTTCCTTATCCTCCTTTGTAAGAGTGTTTTTGCTATTGATGTTTCGAAGTATCGGTTCCATATCATGCCCGAAACTTCCTACTACGGCGGAATTCAAAGCATGGCTAAAGATAGCTTGGGAAGAATGTGGTACACAGGCCCCGATGCGCTTTTCATGTATGATGGTAACAATTTTTACCAGCTAAATGATATTGTTTTTTCTATTAAACCCAAGGTAAAATGGGGTTTTGGTTCAGTGATCAGGGATAAAAAGGGAAATTTATTTCTGAGCACTGGACATGGTTTGTTAAAGTTCAATTACGATCAATTCTCATTCGAGGTGGTGATTGATGGGAAAGTCCGTTCCCTTTGTTTGCACAGCGACGGCAAACTGTACATGATGTCGGCCGATAGTTTAAAACGATATGATCCGCAAACCAACAAAACAGATGGTTTTTTATTGCCAAAAAATCAATCTTTCAATAACCTGATCAGCTTAAATGGCGGTATTTACATTACTCAAGATGCCGCACTTCAAAAAGTGGATATGGCCAAGCGCAGGTTTATTCCATTTGCCAATTTTGGTGGTCCGGCAAATGCCGTAAACGATGCTTTAGCGTACAAAGGCTTGTACTATTTTTTAACTCAACGGGGCGGAATTTTTGTTACCGATGCTACTGGAGTGGTTAAACAGAATATTCCCGTGATCATTAATGGTACCCAATCTTTTATTTCCAAAAAACTTTATGTAGATCAAACAGGAGTGATATGGGTAGCGGCTCAAGCAGGACTTTTCTTTTATGATCCAGCCACCGAAGCCAGCAACTTTTTGCGCATGAACTTGAATGATGCTTTCTCGTTGCCCAATAATTCTATTTGGACCATTTATCCCGACCCCGATCAAGGGGCGTGGATAGGTACTTATGGTGGTAAGATTGCTTACTGTTCACTTTACGATTCCCGTATACGATATTTTAATCCTAGCCCAGGCGGATTAAGTCACCCGATAGTAGGTAGCTTTCAGGAAGATCATTTAGGCAATGTATGGATAGGAACAGAAGGAGGAGGACTTAATTATTGGAATAGGAAAAGCGATACGTTTAGCCATTTCGTAAAATCAACAGGTAACTCGCCTAACTCCAACATGATCAAGCGCCTTAAGTTTGATCCGCAAAGTAAGCAATTGTACATCTCGGCATTTAGCGGGGGTATTGGTACTTACGATATCAGCTCGGGAAGATTTGGCAGTCTTGGTTTTCTATCTCCAGAAAGCAAGCAGCCCCTAACCGTTTATGACTATGTACGTGATCAGCAAGGTACTTGGTGGATGACTGATCCCGACAAGTCTTTCTTTTATAAGAAAACAGCGCAGGGGCCTATTGAAATGACCAGGGTAATTGGAACCAATGGCGAGAAATTGTACTTGGAAATCGAGGCCCTGTTTCTGAACAAGCAAAATCAAATTTGTTTAGTTACCCATCAGGGACTTTTCGTAGTTGACCCAAATACGCAAAAAGTATTGAAGCATTATATGATCAAAGATGCTTCCTATTCTGCCAATTACCTATGCAGTTTTTATTTGGCTGCTAACGGCGATTTATGGTTGGGCACCTTAGGCAAGGGGGTTAATGTGCTTAAGCCTAATGGCAGCTATGTAAATTACAGCAGTACCAATGGCCTGCCTGCAAAAATGGTGTTCGGTATTTTGGAAGACAATGCTTCTAAAAACATGTGGTTAAGTACCAGCGACGGACTTTACTATTACGATGCCAAAACAAAGGCTTTTGAAAAAGCACGGTTTTACCAAGAAAATAGCTGTGGTTCATTTTACATTCGTGCGGCTTACAAAACCTCAAAAGGAGAGATGTTATTTGGCGGAACCAATGGATTCCTGCTTTTTGACCCTGCTTATTTGAATAAAAATCCACAAAAACCTAGGGTTTTCTTTACAGGGTTTTTCGTTAACAATAAGCAAATTACCCCGCAAACAGAACAATCGCCTTTAGCCAAAGATATTGCCAGCTTATCTAATCAAAAGGAAAATAGGATAAGGCTCAGCAGTAAACAGTCTAATGTCGAAATCAGGTTCTCAGCAGATAGTTATTTGTCGGCAGATAAAAACCAATTTGCTTATCGTATGAAAGGATTGGGTGAAAAGTGGCAGATCATTTATAATAATCAAAGATCGGTGCAGTTCCTTAATCTCCCTAGCGGCGATTATACCTTCGAAATCAAAGCCTCTAACAATGATGGTCTTTGGGGTGATCAAATTTCAAGACTTTACATTCACGTAGATCCTCCGTTTTTCTTGTCGTGGTGGGCCTATTGTTTTTACATCGCTTTAGCCTTTGCACTGTTGTTTTTCATCACCAGATATTACACCAATAAAAAAGTTTTTAATGAAAGATTGGCCTTAGAGGCATTGAAAGAAAAAAATATGCGTGAACTGAACCAGGCACGTACCGATTTCTTCACCAATATTTCCCACGATTTAAAAACACCACTCACACTGGTGCTACAACCGCTTAAACAGCTTAAAGAAACCTTGGGTACCAATGATAGTGCTAAGGGCTACATGGGTTTGATTGAGAAAAACGTAACCCGCATTCAGCGGATGATTAGTCAATTGCTACGTTTTAGAGAAATAGAAAGTCAAAAAATAACGCTCAATCCGCAAATTGGTGATTTCATCAACTTTGTGAGAGACGTTTTTGGACTATTCGAATTATATGCCAATAAAAAGGAAATAGAAACCAATATTTCTACTTATCAGGATAACCTGCAGGTGGCTTTTGATTACGATGTGATTGAGAAAATTTTGACCAACCTGTTCTCCAATGCCTTAAAGTATACTCCAAACAAAGGTTATGTGGGGGTACGTATTTATGCCGCTACCGAAGAGGAAAAGCAAAGACTTGCACAACCTTTGGACGAACAGGAAACGGCTTATATCTCTATTGAAGTGCTTAACAGTGGCGATGGCTTTTCGGAAGAACAAATAGCCACCTTGTTTACTTCTTTTAACCGTCTGTCGTCGCATAGGCCAACCTTTGAAGAAAGTTCAGGTTTAGGGCTTGCCATTGTGAAAGAATTGGTTGACGTGCTTGGCGGACAAATATGGATGGTAAATAAGGCTGATAAAGTATCCTTTACCATTATGTTGCCATTAAAGACACAGGCTAGCACTGGAGATATGCAGTCGAATGTTTACGATTACACCATTTCGGAAATAGACGATATCATATTGGATACTGAGGAATCAGAAAATGCCACCACCAGTGCCAGAAAAGCCAATAGTTTATTGTTAATTGAAGATGATCCGGCTATGCGTGCCTATATGGAGCAAAGGCTTTCGGAACGATATAATGTGTACACCGCCAGCGATGGGGTGGAAGGTTTGATCAAAGCCGAAAAAATCTATCCACAACTGATCATTACCGATTTGGTGATGCCTAACAAGAATGGATTTGAGGTTTGCCGTAGTTTAAGGCATAACTTTAAAACCAGTCACATCCCTATCATCATGATCTCGGGTAATGGCGATGACAACCAGAATAAAATTAAGGCGCTCGAATATGGTGCTAGCGTATTTATTGATAAACCTTTTGATGTGGACTATCTGTTACAGCAGATAGACACCATTTTGAAGAACCAAAAGGAACTTAAGGAAAAATACAGCAAACGTATTCAAGTGGATCCGGCTAATGTGACCATTACATCAATGGATGAAGAGTTATTGATGAAGGCCATGAAAGTGATTGAACAAAATATAGCCAATGCCAATTACTCGGTAGACGATTTTGTATCAGATATGAATGTGGGAAGAACAATCCTCTACCAAAAAATACATGACATTGTAGGCATGTCCATCAAGGAGTTTATTTTAAATATCCGCTTGAAAAGAAGTGCCTATTTGTTAGAAAAATCAGATTTAACGGTAGCAGAAGTAGCTTACCAAACAGGGTTCAATAATGCCAAGTATTTCAGTGTATGTTTCAAAAAGCAATTCGAAATAAGCCCATCTGAAATGAAGAAAAAATCTTCCACTGGAACTGGAAAGAAGTAATTTGTTCATTGGTTCAATTGTTCACTGGTTTATTGGTTCATTAGGTCATTGTTTCACTGTTCATTCATTGCTGTCATCCAGAGTGCAACGAAGGATCTCATTTGCGCCATATTACGTCATCCTGAATTTATTTCAGGATCGTAATACATTAGTCGGCTTCAATGTGCTTTAGGATTCCCGTTTTCACGGGAATGACGCTCCGATGAACGGCACGGTTCCCCGTCTTCTACACCGCAGGCTTTTCCTTTTCCATCATTGTCAGCTTTGCATTGACCGCTCGTTTACCGTCATCCTGAATTTATTTCAGGATCGTAATGCATTAGTCGGCTTCAATATGCTTTAGGATTCCCGTTTTCACGGGAATGACGCTCCGATGAACGGCAAGGCTCCCCATCTTCCACACCACAGGCTTTTCCTTATCCATCATTGTCAGCTTTGCACTGACCGTTCTTTTAACCGTCATCCTGAATTTATTTCAGGATCTTAATGCATTAGTCGACTTCAATATGCTTTAGGATTCCCGTTTTCACGGGAATGACGCCCCGATGAACGGCAAGGCTCCCCGTCTTCCACACCACAGGCTTTTCCTTATCCATCATTGTCAGCTTTGCACTGACCGCTCGTTTACCGCCATCCTGAATTTATTTCAGGATCTTAATGCATTAGTTGGCTTCAATATGCTTTAGGATTCCCGTTTTCACGGGAATGACGCTTCGGTGAACGGAATTTCGGTTTATGGAAAAGCTCCTAACTTTACCCAAACGCTTCTCTCTCCCTCGTAGGGAGAGAAACCGCACAGCGGAGAGAGGGTTAACCAATCCCTGTACGAAAGAGAACCATTTCCGTACAAAAACGAACCTTTTCGAATAACGTTTATACTAGTTTTGGAAACGCCAAATAAATCCCGAAAACCTTGTGTGAAAGTAATCGTGAGCTATTAGCCAACAATCAACAACGTATTTCCTAAACCAAAATAAATGAACAACATGAGAAAATCTTTCTCTAAGCTATTTTTGATAGCACTCCTTATTACGGGCCAACAAACCAAAGCCCAATCCTTAAAAAATGTAGTCAATAAAGCCTTTGATTTTGCGGAGCAGCAAAGTTTGCTCATGGCTAAAAAGTACGAAAATCAAGCAGGCCGGTTACCTAGAACTTTTGAAAATGGCAAAGACGTTTCTTCCGATTCCAGATGGTGGTGCAGTGGATTTTTCCCAGGCACACTTTGGTATTTGTATGAAAACAACAAAAACCAGGAAGTACTGAAATATGCTAAAATGTATACCGATAGGGTAGAACGAGAAAAATATACTACCGATAACCATGATGTGGGATTTATGCTCTACTGTAGTTTTGGAAATGGTTTGCGTTTAACTGGCGACGAGCATTACAAAGAAGTGCTGTTAACGGGAGCAAAATCGTTGGCTACCCGTTTTGATCCAAACGTAGGGTTGATCCGTTCATGGGACCACAAACAAGAAGTATGGCAATATCCCGTGATTATTGATAACCTGATGAACCTCGAATTGATGTTATGGGCCGCTAATTATGCTAAAGACGAAAACTTTCGAAAAATAGCCATTTCCCATGCCGATAAAACCATGAAATATCATTTTCGCCCTGATTACAGTTCTTATCATGTGGTTTCATACGACCGAAAATCTGGCGTTCCGCATTTGAAGCAAACCCATCAAGGAGCTGCTGACGAGTCTGCATGGAGCCGCGGACAAGCTTGGGGCTTGTATGGTTATACTTACCTCTATCGAGAAACAAAAGATCAACGCTATTTGGAGCAGGCCAAAAATATCGCCAACTTCTTGATCAATCACCCGCAAATGCCAAAGGATTTTATTCCTTATTGGGATTATAACGCACCACAAATTCCAAACACCAACCGCGATGCTTCTGCAGCTTGTATCATGGCCTCGGCTTTAGTGGAACTGAGCGATTTTGTAGATGCCAAATTGAAAAAGAAGTATATGGACGTAGTAGGTACACAAATTAGGACCCTTTCGTCTAAAGAATATACAGCCAAACTGGGCGAAAATGGAGATTTTATCCTTAAGCACAGTACTGGTGCCTTCCCTTTCAAATCAGAGGTAGATGTTCCATTGACCTATGCCGATTATTATTACTTAGAAGCATTAATCAGATTAAAGAAAAGGTTATAAATATTCCTCAAATCATAGAAAAAACAAGTATTCTTACTGTTAAATACCTCATCGTTACAAAATCATAACCATGGCAATCTCCAAGAAAGCAATCTTAATGTTCTGCGTATGCATGTGCAGTTTCACTTTTTTATTAACGGTTAAAGCACAAAAGCCAGCTGAAACCTATCACAGTCCAAATTTGTATACTAAAGGTTCTCAATCAGAACGGATACAAAAAGCGATAGACGAAGCGAAGAAAACCACGGGAAAAGTAGTCATCCCAAGATATGATGCCGTAGCAAAAACCGATGTATGGTTAATTGATCAAGCCATTTTGTTGCCTGGGGATTTTGAACTAGAACTCAACAATTGCAAAATTAAATTATCAGATAAATGCAGGGACAATTTTATCCGTTCGGCAAATGCAGGATTAGGCATTACCAATATTGCCCCTTTAAAAAACATTAAAATCACAGGAAAAGGTAATGTGCTTTTAGAAGGAGCCAACAACCCTAGAGCTACAGGCGATCACAATAAAGTTTTATCCAAATCTCCTAATGGCTTTGGACAATCATACGGAAGCGACGCCGACAAACCTAATGAAAACCAAAAAGGAGGCTGGCGTAATCATGCCATTATATTGGCCCATGTAGATGTTTTTGAAATTAGTGGTATTGTTTTAAAAGATTACCACGCACATGGTTTAGTATTGGAACGTTGCAGTAATGGTATGGTGAAAGATATCACTTTTAAGGTAAGACAAGCCATTAATGTGGAGGGTACAGATCGTCAGGTATTGAACCAAGATGGTTTAGGCGTAAGATTTGGGTGCAAGAACATCACCATTTCCAACTGCAAAGGCAATAGCGGCGATGATTTTATCAATATCGGATTAACAGATACAGGAGTAGAAGCAGGTAAGGAAAATGTCAACGTAGTAAGCGGTTCTATATACCGTGGCGAGATAGATAACATTTCGAATATCTATCTCCAAAACTGGCAAGATTTCTATTCCCTTTCCCACCGAGCAATCCGCATTATGCCAATAGGCAAATTAAGGATCAGGAATGTATTTATCGAAAACATGATCATTAGTCCTTTATCCAAACAAGGCTTGGTGGTTGAGCATACTGCAAATATCAAAGGTCTATTTGTAAGGAATCTCATCACTCATTATCCAGTAAAAGCCAAAGGAATTTCCGAAGCTAGTTTTAGGGATATTTTCTATTTCGGTGATGGCGCTCCCATAGATGTCGAGCAAAGCGATTCAGTAAGAGTTGATCATGTGAAAACCATTGCACAATAGGTATTTACCTGTTCGATAAGCCATTTTTCTTTTAAAGTAGGTATAAAAACGTACACAATCCTTCAGGTTGTACAAAACCAAACCATTTTCGTACAAAAACGAACCCTAGGGATGTATTTGTGTATTTAGTTTTGTCATAACCATTTGTACAACCTAGAACCAAGTATGAAAACTAACCAACTAATTGTATTAGCGGTAGCTAATCAGCCGAGCCCTAAAAATTCAAGGTCTTGTAGCACATTTTACAGAGCCCCTCATTCTCCGTTTTTAATTCCCTTAAATCACCAGGTTAAAAATCCTATGGCTAAAGTATGGTCTTTGCTGAAGACCCTTCGATGGCTGTAGAAAAAACATTTTTGAGTATTCCCTTTTGTGGTCCCAAACGTCAATCATTGATGAACTCATAAAGCTGATCCTTGCTGACTCTGTATAACAGAAAGCTTGAACCTCGGCAATAAGAAATAGAAGTTGAACAAAACAAAACCAAAGCCTATCGCCAAACTTAAATGAACCTAGCTTTTCTTCGCTCCATTTAGCAGCGCAAGACACGAACGAATATTTTTTTAATGCTAACCAATATAAAACTAAATGATAAAAGAATTACACATCAAGCTCAAGAGCTGGCTAATGATGATTGTCATCCTGCTGATGGCAACAAATTACAGCTATTCACAACAAGATCCGATTAAAGTTAAAGGAAAAGTTACTGATGAGAAGGGGGAAGTGCTGGTAGGTGTTTCAGTAATTATCAAAGGAACTAAAATGGGAACACTAACCGATGTAGATGGAAACTATACCATACAGGCTGCACCAGATGCCACTTTGGTTTTTTCTTACATCGGCTTCGATCCACAAGAAATTAAAGTCAACCCAACTGGTACCGTCAATGTGAAAATGTCGGGCGATAAAACCTTAGACCAAGTAGTGGTTATAGGTTATGGTACCGCCAAGAAAAAAGATTTAACAGGTGGTTTGGCAGTAGTAGGCAAAGAGCAGTTAAGCATGGTGTCTACCCCTAACTTAATGGACCGTTTGGTAGGTCAGGTAGCAGGTTTTTCCATTACATCTGCCAATGCAGCTCCGGGTGCAGCCCAAACCTTATTGATCCGTGGAGAGAACTCTCTATCGGCTAGCAACAATCCATTAATTGTTTTGGATGGTATTCCTTATAGTGGTTCGCTTGCAGATATCGATCCAAACAACGTAGAAAGTATGTCTGTCCTTAAAGATGCTTCAGCAGTAGCTATTTATGGTTCTAGAGGTTCTAACGGGGTAGTTTTAATCCAAACCAAAAGAGGGGCGTTAGGTAAAGCATCAGTAGCCTATCGCGGACAACTGGGCATGGCCGAGCCTATGCAAAGAATAGATGTAATGGGACCTAATGAATACATCCGTTTTCAACAAGATATCAGTAGGCTAAGATTAGGGCAAACCGGTGATTTGCTGGATCCAATTGCAGGAGAAATAGTGAGTATCACCGAGCGTCAAAACTATGCAAACGGTATTACACATAATTGGCAAGACTATGTTTTCAGAAGAGCAGTTACCACAGATCACCAATTGAGTGTTTCGGGAGGTACAGAAAGCACTAAATATATGGCTTCCTTAGCTGCACTACAGCAAGAAGGCGTAGTGTACAATTCGCGTTTGTCTCGATTAAACATGACCACCAACCTTGATCAGACCTTTAATAAGTGGCTAACCATTGGTGTGGGGATGCAGTATACCAGAAAAAGTGATGGTGGGGTAACGCCAAATCTTGAGCATGCCATTAAACAAAGTCCGTATGGAGCCTATAAAGATGCAAGCGGTAGATATGTGCCAGAACCTATGGAGTATGCGCTAATTGCCAATCCTATGCGTAATGTAAATGCGGTTCAGGATAGTTACAGTAATAACTTCTTTCTTTCTGGTTATGCCAATATCCTATTACCGGTAAAAGGCCTATCGTTAAGATCAAATTTTGGATATAACTACCGAAGTGGTTTTACCGGTACCTATTACGGACGTGATACCTTTGAGGGAATGGAATCTGCAACCCAAGTGGGTGGTAGTGCTTCCATTAACAACTCACATTACAACGACTATACTTGGGAAAATCTATTAAGATACGAGCGTGAAATTGGCGATCACCGTTTTGATGTGACAGGCTTGTTCAGTATGCAGCAAACCAAAAGTTGGGGCACATCTCAAAGCGGAAAAGGTTTTGTAACCGATGATACCGAGTATTTTATGATAGGTAGTGCCGAGCGTTTGGTTACCAATGGATCTTCACTATCAGAAACGGCCATGCTATCTTACATGGGTAGGGTAAACTATGCCTATAAAGGTAAATATATGCTAACCCTAACAGCACGTACAGATGGTGCTTCAGTATTTGGCGTAAATAATAAATATGCATTTTTTCCAGTAGCAGCAGCAGCGTGGCACATTGGCGAAGAAAGCTTCCTTAAAAATAAAGTAAGCTGGTTAGACATGCTGAAAATACGTCTTTCTTATGGCGCTAACGGTAACCAAGCCATTACTCCGTACAGAACCCTAGACCGTTTGTACTCTAGCGTAAAATATATTTGGGGAGATGCTGGCCAAGCAGTTACCACGGCATACCTAGCTGGTGATGGTATTGGTAATCCTAGCTTAAAATGGGAAACAACCTATTCTACCAACCTTGGTATCGATTTCCAGTTATTTAAAAATAGGTTAAGTGGTACTATTGATGCCTATATTTCTAAAACCAGAGATTTGTTGATGTTACGCACCGTGCCTATTATGAACGGATACAACAGGATTTGGGATAATATTGGTGCAACCCAAAACAAAGGGCTTGAGGTAACTTTAAATTCTGTAAACATTAAAGGAAGAGACTTCTCTTGGAGTTCAACCAGTGTGTTTTCATTAAATAGAGACAAGATTGTAGAGCTAAGAGGTGATGGCTTAGACGATATTGGCAACAATTGGTACATAGGTAAGCCTCTGAGAATATTTTTTGACTATAACGTAGTTGGTATATGGCAAGCTAATGAGAATTATAATATACAGCCAAGCGGTATACCAGGTGGGGCAAAAGTTCAGGATGTAAATGGTGATGGTATCATTGATGCCAAAGACAGAACGATCATAGGTTCTAAAAACCCTCGTTACACCGCTTCATTTGCCAATAGGTTCAGTTATAAGAATTTTTATGCCTCAGCGCTAGTAACCGGTGTTTTTGGTGTATGGCGTGATGATCACATGGCCAACATGGGTGCTTGGACCTTTGGTATCACCAATTATGTACATAATGCAAACTACTGGACGCCAGAAAATACAGGCGGTACCATTGTTTCTCCTGCTTACCTAAATACACTTCAACATGGTTACTACAAAAAAGTAAACTATGTACAAATTAGGAACATTACTTTCGGATACAGAGTTCCACAAAACATTGCTAAGAAGATAGGATTAAGCGGTATTGATATCAATGCAAGTGTGAACAATCTAGATACTTTCTCTAACATTAGACAAGTACTTAATTACGACAACACTTGGATGGCATCTTTCCCAACCGCACGCTCTTACATGTTCGGTCTAAACGTAAACTTCTAATTTAATACAACACGAAAATGAAAAATATTATCACAACAAGTCTTGCACTTATCATATTGATCTCATTAGGTGGCTGTAAAAAGTTTTTGGAAGAAGATTTGAAAACAGAATTGGCACCAAGTAATACTTACACCAGTACCTACGGATTTGAAGTAGGAAGTGCTGGGCTTTATGCACTTACCCGATCAGAATACAATACCTATGGCGAGGGTGGAGCTTTTATACACAACGGAGCCACTCCATATGAGTCTTTACAAGCAGCAACAGACATTGCCGATGTCATTAATAGCGATGGGTCTTTAACCTCATTTGCAACCTTAAATATACCTACTACGGAAAGATTTGCACTGACCTATTGGAACTGGGCTTATAACTTGATTTCTTCGGCCAATTCGATATTGGTGTATTCCGAAAAAAATACCAACTGGAGTTCACCAACAGATAAACAACGTTTCCAGGCCGAAGCACGTTTTTTCAGAGCTTATGCCTACCGTACATTGGTGTATTTATATGGCGATGTACCTTTCGTAGAAACAATTCTTTATGATTTCAAATTGAACTTTACCCGCACGCCAAAAGCAGAAGTGATTGCGCACATGGTGGATGATTTGAAATTTGCAGTGCAAAATCTGCCAACAAATCCTGATTTAGTGAAAGAAGGGAAGTTAACTAAATGGGCAGCAAGTCATTTGTTAAGCGAAATTTATCTTTTGCAGGGCGATTATCCGGCAGCTGAACAAGCAGCGTTAGCAGTAATAAACAGTGGTTATTACGAGCTGATGAAAACCAGATTTGGTGTAAATAAAGATAAAGCTGGAGATGTGTTTAGCGATATGTTCCTAGAAAATAACCAGAACAGAAAAACAGGTAACAGGGAAAGTATTTTTGTATTGCAATTCCAATTCAATACCCTAGGCGGTGGTACCAATTCTGATGATTGGACCCGTAGAGCATGGATACCAAATTATTCGTCAATCAGTGGGTTTGTTTTAGCTGATACCTTAGGAGGGCGAGGCATTGCCCAATTGGTACCAATGAAATGGTGGGTAGGAACTAACGGCACTAATGCTTCGGGCAATGTTGCCGGCATCTTTGCCACTAATGATATGAGAAATTCCAACTACAATATCAAGCGCAGTTGGTATTATAACAATGCCGCAGACGCTGCACTGTTTGGGAAAAAAGCAAATATTACAGAGCAAACTTGGTTTACCACCAAAACATTGTTTCCTGCCATTACGAAGTTTTTTTACGGACGTGCAGAGAACCTGGGTTTAACAGGGAGCTACAAAGACCGTATGAAGTTCCGTTTAGCAGAAACGTATTTGCTACTTGCTGAGGCTTATTTGGGACAAAGCAACCCACAAAAAGCAGCCGACGCAGTAAATGAAGTGCGCAGAAGAGCGGGTGCTGGAGATGTAAGTGCGGGCGATATGAACATGGACTACTTGTTGGATGAGCGTATTCGCGAATTAGTTGGCGAGGAGAGTAGACGTTTTACGTTGGTGCGTACCAAAAAATATGTAGATCGTGTAAAAGCGCATAACCCCGCCCTTGCCGCTAAGGTGAACGAAACGCATATGCTGTGGCCAATTCCTCAGGTAATTAGGGATGCCAACACCGGTGCACCGTTCCCTCAAAATCCAGGATATGGCAATTAACCAATTGTTGTTCATAAAAAATAAACAAATGAAAACGAACTATTTATATAAAACTTTATTCGCCATAAGCTTTGTGCTTTGCCTTTCGGCCTGTAAAAAGGGAATCAATGATATACCGAAAGTTCAAGAAAAAATGGAGCTAAAAGCGTCTTCACAAAACATTACTTTGGATGAAAATAATCTTTCCAAAGATATCATCACCTTTAGCTGGCTACCAGCCCGCTCACAATCAAATGATCATATGGTGAGTTACACTACCAAAATGGATGTAGTGGGTAATAACTTTGGGGCAGGTACAGCCATTATGAATTATGAAGATGATGGGGTGTTTAGCAGAAGCTTCACATCAGAACAATTACAAAACTGGGCAAATGAAAAATGGGGGGTAGCAGCCAATAGGCCCTTCATCGTCGAGTTTAGGGTAGTTGCCGAGTGGCAAGGTGGCGCTACTTTCGAGGCCCCAGAAGTACGCACCATAAGAGTGCAAGTGATCCCAATTAAAGCCGTGATTTTTAATGCCGATAAAGTGTTTTTAGGAGGTAGTGCTATTCAGGGAATTAATAAAATAGAAATGCCCGCTACTTTGGAAAATCTTAACCAATATGCTTATGTATTGAATTTACAACCAGGTGATTTAGAAATTCCGGTAGAGTATCAAGGCCTAACAAATTACATCGTTTCGGCAGATGCTAGTACGGAGCTTAAAGACGGCCAGGCAGTACCGATTAAAATGCGTGAAAGCAAATTTGCATGGAAAATAGAAACCGCTGGCCAGTATCGCGTAGTGGTTAATATGCAAAAGGCTACGGCTACGATATATTCGCCGGCACAGGCATTGAGTCCTAGGGTAGTGACCTGGACAGGCGATGCAAGTGTAGTTTATAATACTACCGTTTCCGAATTATGGATGCACGGACAAATCAACAATTGGGGAACGCCAATTAAAATGGATTGTAAAGTAAGTTTGGCCGATCCGCAAGTACTGGTTTATACCGGTGGTAGAGTTGGAAAAGCTAAGTTTATCGTTTACGGAGGTAATGACAATAATAAAAACTTGGCTTATGCCTTTACCGCTCCAGTGAGTGCTACAGGTACGGCGCAAGAGCTTACCCTGATCCTGGGAAAAGTTACCGAGTTGGCTGGTGGAACCATCAGTGCGCAGCGTAACTCGTACTATACCATTCCAGCAACCACCAATGTCTTGGTTTTTGATTTACGAAATAATACCATCCTAGCAGAGAAACGCTAGCTCATGGTGAGTTAAAATATTGGAGTATAAACTAATTTAAGGTTACTCAAAATGAAAAAATTAAACTATAAAATAACAGGCCTAAAAATATTGGCCGTGGTAATGTGCCTCTCGCTTTTTGCCTGCAAAAAAAATAAGGATGACGAAGGGACCCAAGCCCAAGGTACACTAGTAAAACCTAATTACAACAGGAGTTCAGTATTTCGCAATCCTTTAAACGGATGGGTAATGTATGGTTCAGGTTCAGGTCTGGCTACTTACTGGGATACCGAATATTATGTGCCAGATTTGGGAAAAAGGGTAAAGGCAATTGATTATGCTTCGGCTTGCTACATCCGTACCAGTTGGACAACCTTTAACCCTGCTAACGGCGTTTATGCGTGGCGTGACCCAAGTACCGCTATTTACAAAATGATTAAAGGAGCCGAAAGCAGAGGTTTACCCATTTCTTTCCGTATCGTAGTAGATGGCCGTGACCAAGGATTAAATACCCCGCAATTTGTGTTTGATGCAGGAGCGAAATTTTATTTAGAAAATGCCACCTATCCAACACGTAAAACACCTTACCCTCAAGATCCGATTTTTAGACAGTACTACACTAAATTTATTGAAGAGCTGGCAAAGGATTTTAACGATCCAAAGAAAACTGCATTTATTGATGCTTATGGTTTAGGTAAATGGGGCGAGGCACATAACGTGATCTATTTTGATCCAGCAGCTAATATGCCTGTTGCAAAAGTTGAAGAAGCAAAAGAAGAAGTGATGGATTGGATTTCTGATCTTTATACCAGAACCTTCACCAAAATTCCATTGGCTATGAACTATCACCGTGTAATTGGAGATCCGGTGAGCTGGGGTTCGGCTAATCCTAACTCAGATAGATTGTTGACTAAAATGATCAATAAAGGATATAGTCTTCGTCAAGATGCTTTTGGCATGACCGATTACTATCAAACTTGGGAAAAAGCCTTTGCAAAAGCTTGGAACTTTAAACGCCCAATTTTAATGGAGGGCGGTTGGATCACCAGCGGTACGCATCGTTACTGGACTGATCCAAGCGGCAAGTACAGAGAAGGGCATCCAGAAGATGTGAGAAAAGGGGAGTTTGATGCTTCCTTAGAAGCTGCGGTAAACACAATGGATTTCCGTATTGGAGATATCGAAAGTTGGTTCAGCAAATCATTTACTTTTGTACAGCGCTTTGTTTCCGAGGGAGGTTATCGTTTATATCCTGATCAGGTTTACCTGCCCGAAAAATTAAATAGTGGTACCGAAACCACCATCACCCATCGTTGGAGAAATATGGGTTGGGGTTATTTCCCTAATAATATTCCACAATGGAACTTTAAATATAAAGTAGCCTTTGCGTTATTGGATGCTAGTGGTGCAGTGAAGAAAGTGTTTTTGGATAAAGCCAGTGAACCTTCCACTTGGATGAAATCTGCCCCAACAAAATATGAGCTAAAAGCAAATGTAGATGTACCTGCTGGAACTTACACTTGGGCAGTAGCCATTGTTGACACTACAGATGACAATAAACCAGGCATAAAACTTTCCGTGAATGGTGATATCACTACCGAAGGATGGTTAAAACTCATTAACGTACAAGTGCAATAAGCAATATTGACCTTTATAAACACAAGCCGCAGCCATAGTTGCGGCTTTGTTGATTCTAAACCTTGCAGGTTTTTAAAACCTGTAAGGTTTGATGACAGAAATGGACGGCAGTGAACTAATAAACAATTGAACTAATGAACAATTTTTATATTTGTGTATGTCCACATCCAAGTTAGCCATCTACCGTCGTAAAAGAGGTTTAAGCCAAGAACAGTTATCAGCCCTTTCAGGCGTAAGTGCCCGAACCATTCAGCGTATTGAAAAAGGTACTGTGGAAGCACATTTGGCCACCCTCAAATTATTAGCTGACTCATTAGATGTAGACACCGAACTGCTCTTGGAAAACGAACCCCTAGCAGCGCCAACTACCACGACTACTGAAAAGCCCCTCAAGCTCACGCCACTGTTTCACGCGTCGGCTTTAGTAGGCATGTTTTTTCCTATTCTCAATATCATCATCCCTGGAGTTTTATGGTTTTTGAAAAAGGACGAATCACCGGAGTATGATCGTCAAGGTAAACAAGTCATCAACTTTCAGCTTACCATGTCCTTTGCTTTTGTACCAGCTGTTTTCCTATTGGTATTCTATTTTCCGGTAGGCTTCCCCTTAGCGATATTGGTTTACTTTTTTACCATGCTCATGTGTTTAATCAACTTGTTTAAGGCCATCAATAACAAAGCTATTTATTACCCATTATCCTATAAGTTTTTAAAATAAAAGCTCTTCAATCCCTCAAAAAGGGCAAAGTGACGTGAAGGTGTCGGGTGCTTGTCGTTGAACTGAACAAGATACTGCCCTAAATTTGTCTTAAATAATTAAAAAGATGAAAAACCTATTTACGCTTGCTTTCGCACTTTACCTATTTCCTTTATTTGCACAAAATGCGACGAAGGTAAAACACCTTAATGGCCAATCGGTAAGTACCGAAACCCTACAGAAAAGAATAACACATTTGGTTGATAGTGCCAAAATTGCTGGACTACAAGTCGCCATCATTAATGGTAATAAAACAGTATGGACTTCTAGTTTCGGATTTAAGGATATCGAAAATCAAAAACCTTTAAACGATAGTACGGTGATGTATGCTGCTTCCTTAACAAAGCCCGTGAGTGCCTATATTTTTCTGCGTTTGGTAGATCGTGGAGTATTCAAGTTAGATCAGCCCGTATACACCTATTTAAAAAAGCCAATTGGCGAATATCCAAAATGGAAAGACTTGGCAGATGATATCCCTTCCTTCAATCGCATTACCCCTCGAATGTTATTGGCACATAGTTCAGGTTTGCCAGTACTGCGCCAATTGTACGGTAACAAAACCAATTTAATTGCTAAACCAGGTGAAAAGTTCTATTATTCTAATGAAGGTATTAACCTATTGGGTTTCATGATCGAAGAATACACAGGAAAAACATTGGAAGCAATTGCAAAGGAAGAAGTCTTTGGCCCTTTGCAAATGCAATACACCAGCATGATTTGGGAAAAGCCTTTCGAAAACAACTTCTCTTATGCCTATTTTAAAGATGGGAAGAAATACGGTTCCGAAAGAAGAGAGAGCAGTCGTGCGGCTGGTTCTATGACAACCACTGCTAGCGATTATGCTCGTTTCTGCATCCAGTTAATGACCAGTAAAGGTTTAAGTAAAACAAACCTGCAACAAATGTTGGCTCCGCAAATTGCAGTAACCAGTAAACGTGGTTTTGGCAGTTTGAGAGACAGTTTAACCCATGAAAATGATGCCATTAAATTAGCTTGGGGTTTGGGTATAGGTTTATTCCAATCGCCTTATGGAAAAGGTTTTTTTCATACAGGACATGGCGATGCCAATCAGAATTATGCCGTAGCTTTTCCAGAAAAAGGAATAGCAGTAGTATTGTTAAGCAATAGCGAAAACTTTGAACGTGCCAGCGCACAAATTGTAAAGGCCTGTATTGGCGATACCTATTCGCCATTTAAATGGTTAGGGCATTTGGATGATTAATTAACTGTTTGGCTAAGTTGATTCTAAACCTTGCAGGTTTTTAAAACCTGTAAGGTTTCCTCTTAGGTTTCAAAAAACCACGAGGTTTGGTGCTTATTATAATTTCCCTTTGTTGAGTGTGTTCCCACATCAGTTAAATTAAATTTTATCTTTGGATAAGTATATCTTCCTATTTTGGTGTCATTAACCATAGCACCAAATGTTTTAGCCTGAATTAAATTTAATGCCACAAAAAGAGATTGTACAATTGTTCAAGGAAATCCAACATGGAAACAAGCTGGCGTTCGACGAACTTTTCAATTTCTATTACCCAAAGCTGGTAGCCTTTGCAAAACAATACACCAAACAACAGGAGAGTGCAGAAGAAATTACTTCCGAGCTTTTTGTGAAAATCTGGCTAAAACGCAATACCCTTTCCAGTGTACTCAATCCCGAAGTTTATCTTTATGTAGCTATTAAAAATGCCTGTTTAAATGTAATGCGGTCTGATAAAAAAAGAGCAACATTATTTATAGAAAATGAAGAGAATACTCATTTTGAATTAATTTCCAGTGAGAATAATACCTTGTTGGAAGATAAAGAGCTGCGCAAACTACTCGATTTGACAGTATCAACGCTCCCCGAGCAACGGAAAATGATATTTAAACTCATCAAAGAAGATGGACTAAAAAGCGCTACAGTGGCCCGAATATTAGGAATTTCTAAAAGAACCGTTGAAAATCAATTGTATAAGGCAATCAAAACTTTGGCCGAAGTGCTCAGTGTGTATTTGGGTTATCATCCCCAATCAAAGGCGGCAAAGAAACAGCAACTTCGAGACCTGTCTTTGTTATTTTTTTAATAGGCAGTAAGTAAATTCCTAAAAGCAATTGTCCTTAAGGTATAAGTACCGAATCATGGAAAGAGAAAACTTTATCGCACTGCTTAGTAAAAAGCTCTCCCAGGAAATTTCTGCGAGTGAACAAACGCTTTTAAATGATGCGCTTGCAAACAACAAGGAATGTCAACAATTGGCCACCCAGTTGGAACATTACTTTAACGAAAAATCTAAAGATAATGCTTCGACCGAGTCATTAGCACAAACTTGGGTAATGATTGCTGAAGCAGAGAGAGGAGCAATAACAAATCAATTTGACTACAGTGCTAAAAAACAGCCTAATTTGTTAACTACACTGCTTAAAATAGCGGCCGTATTAATATTAGTTTTAAGTGCTGGATGGATGGGCTACTATTTGTTGAACCGCAGCCACAAAGATTTTGAAGCCATTGCGGCAACCGATCAAAAAGTTTTTAAAGTATTGGCCGATGGTACCCGTATTTGGCTAAATAAACAAACTTCCATTACCTATAATCAAGATTTTGGGAAACACCAAAGGGAAATATTCCTTAGTGGAGAAGCTTATTTCGATGTGGTTAAAAACACAGATGTTCCACTGTTTATTCATGCGGGGGATATTGATATTGAAGTAAAAGGAACTGCTTTTAACGTTAATGCGTATCGAGAAGCCAAGCAAGTACAGGTGGCCTTGGTAAGGGGATCAATAGCCGTAACGGAAAGGCAAAATACAGCTCATAGCATATTGCTTAAACCTAATGAAAAGCTGGTGTTTATTCCTAAAACCATCACGCAAAGTGAAAGTAATTTCCAAATAATGGCAGTTAAACCCAATGTCTTGAATAAGGAAATCGGCTGGACTGCAGACACCATTACTTTTAATAAAGAGAAGCTAATAGATTTGGCTTTACGTTTGGAAAAGAAATATGATGTGAAAATTGACATCAAAAGCGAGACACTGAAAGAAAAGCGTTTCAGTGGAACGTTTACCAATCAAACCATCCAACAAGCGTTAGATGCCCTTCAACTTTCCTATCCGTTCACCTATACCATCAACAATAGGTTGGTGACCATTAAGGAATAAGGAATGAAGAAAGTTCTCCTGTTTGTATTTGCCTATTTTATTAATTTTTCTGTTTTTGCACAAGATCGAAAACTAACTTTAAGACACGAAAATATTCCCTTGCCTTTACTATTCAAGAAAATTCAGGAACAGTGCGGTTATACTTTTGTGTATAGTGATGAGGTGGTATCCGACACCATAATGGTTGCGGTAAATGTAGATCGAATGCCGGTGGCCAAGGTATTGGAAAACATCCTTCCAGCCAAAAAGCTTTTTTATCAGCTATTGTCAGAAAACATGATGGTGATTGGGAGCGAAAAACTATTGAAAAAGCAAGAGGACGGCATAAAAACGACATTAATAGGTGAGGTGATAGACGCTGAAGGACACCAAATGCCTTTTGCTACCATTGTGCTTTTTGAAGGTGCCAAACAAGTAAACGGTGTCATTGCCAATGAGCATGGTACGTTTCAATTTCATCATCCTTTAAAAGTAGGAAACCCGTACGTGCTCAAAGTATCTTCAATGGGCCACGAAACTTCACAGCTGAGTTTTTCTATGTCAACAACTCTTTTATCTAAAGACTTTGGAAAAATTAAACTTAAGCAAAGTGCTAAAATGCTCAAGGAAGTAAATGTGAGCGGTAGTCAAAAAGTGATAGAAATGGATGGTAGTAACCTCATTTTTAATGTTTCCAAAAGCATTAGCGCACAGGGGACCAATGCACTTGAACTATTGGGCAGAGCACCAGGGGTAAATGTGGGAACAGACAATAATATTTCGTTGAATGGAAAAGCAGGTGCAGCAGTGCTCATTGATGGTAAACAGACCTATCTTTCTAACAGGGAGATTGCAGAACTGTTAAAATCCATGTCGGCCTCAGAAATTAAGTCTATAGAAATCATCACTAGTCCAAGCGCAAAATACGACGCTTCGGGTACCGCTGGTATCATCAATGTACGTACCCAAAAATCGAATGTGCAAGGTTTTAGTGCCGCGTTAACCTCCGGATTAAGCTATGGAGTATACTTGAGAAATAATCAGGATTTAGCCCTGAACTTTAGAAAAAATAGGTTGAGCATTTTTGGGAATTACAGTCATTTCATTGGCTATTATTCCTATTTGTATGGTGGCGATAGAATTCAAGAAGGAAAGTTCTATAACAGCTTTACCGATGATATTGACAAGCGCAAGAAAATGGGTTCTAGGTTAGGGGCCGATTTTGCCATTGATAAAAATCATACGGTGGGGATCTTATTGAATGGAAACTTTTTGTTTGGAGGTGGTATTACCGATACCAAAACTGATATTGGGCAAGCACAAAGCAACATCATTGACCAAACACTTACCGCCATTAATGATTATTACCATCAACAAACCCAACGTTACAATGTCAATTTGAACTACAAATACGAAGACACTTTGGGTACCATCATCAATTTTGATGCAGACTATGGCGATTTTACCAAAGGTTCAGGTAATCTCCAATCTAATAAGTACACCGCCAGCAACCAAACAGTCATTAGTGATAACCTGTACCGCTCTGTAAATGCGATTGATATTGGCTTAAGAGCTGTTAAAGCTGATTATACCACTAAACTTTGGAAAGGGAAATTAGAAACGGGATTGAAATATTCCTCCGTATCAGCCGATAATGATTCGAAATTTTTGGAAATTAAACCCGATGGCGAATTCATTGACCCCAACAGATCAAACCATTTTGTTTATCGGGAGGAAATTGCAAATGCTTATATCAACTATCAAAAAACTTTTGGTAAATGGCAATTGCAGGCAGGTTTAAGAGTGGAGAATACTGCCTCAAAAGGGAATCTTGACGAGGCTTCTAGCGTATTTGGCGACCTCAAGGTAACCGAGCGAAACTACACCAATTGGTTTCCTTTTTTTTCTGCCACGGTAAAACCTAACGCTACCCACAACTTTTCGTTAAGTTATTCCCGCAGGATTGACCGACCCGCCTATCAAAACCTTAACCCATTCATTTACCTATTGGATGAACTTTCCTATTGGCAGGGAAATCCGTTTCTAGAACCTCAATTGAGTCATCGTGTATTATTGCAGTATGCTTATAAAAGCGCTACAATCATTGGGCTTAGTTATACTTATACCGATAAATTTAGTGTAGAGGTAACTGATGCCGTAGATGATACGAAAATTGTAATGGTTCCTCGAAATATGGGTATACAACAGCATTTGGCACTTACTTTAACCCAAACTTTGCAGCCTTACAAATGGTGGAACATTACGTTTAACGGTACACTTTTCGGGCTTCACAACGATATTGATTTTGGTGCTGGACGAAAGCTCAATTTAAAGCAATTGGCAGGAAGGCTAAACTTACAACAAAACTTTAAGCTGCCCTACCAACTAACTGCTGAAATTATGGGCGTCTACAATTCAAAAAAGTTAGCAGGAGCCAACCAGTTCCCCAATGCTACCAGTCAAATTGATTTGGGTTTGCAACGTAACTTTATGGACAACAAAGCTACCCTGCGATTCATATTCAGTGATATTTACAAAGGCACTAAAGCCAGTTCCATTCAGCAAGTAGAAGGGCTTTATATTCGCAATTACAGCTATTTCGAAACCCGACAGGTGAAGCTTAATTTCAGTTACAGGTTCAGTAGTGGAAGTTCAAAAGGACCAAGAACCAGAAGTTCCGCTTTGGAAAATGAACAGGGAAGGATTAAGTAGGATTTGTTTTAAACCTCGTAGGTTTCAAAAAGCTACGAGGTTTAGTCTTAACAAATAGATTACGGTTTCAACAAACCCTCTAATACCTTTTTGCCATGTTCATTATCAGGACTTAAGGCAATGGATTTTTGATACATCGCAATAGCTTCCGTTTTCTTGCCCAATTTCAATAGTGCTTCACCATAGCTATCAAAAGCATTTCCACTTTGAGGAAAAAGATGGGTGTTTAGCTTCAAGATTTCCGAAGCGTCTTTTAAGTTGCCGTTAGCCATCATTCTATAGCCCCATTCGTTGATTTCAAACTCATTAGAGATAAACAATGGATTGGTCTTTCTCTGTTCTTCAGCAAAAGGAATAGCTTTGTCGAACCCAATTTTTCTTAAGGAAATCTTCATTAAAGTAATAGGCGAGGCTTTGGGAATACCGGCATTATAACATCCCGCCAGTTCTTCCAAGAAATCTTCTGGATAGCTTCCGCCAAGATTAGTGAGTACAATTACGGCTAAATCATCATCTGGATAAACCAAAAAGGCAGCTCTTCCACCGCCAGACATGCCTACAGCTTTGTGTTTTGCTCTAAACCTGTTTAAGCCCCAGCCCAAGGTCCACGGAGTACCTGTACCATTGTTAAATTGTCCTTGCGACCACATGGTGTCTATACTGGATTTGGATTTTAGCAGTTTTCCGTCCTGTAAAGCGATGATCCATTTAGCCATATCTTCGGCAGTGCTGTTAAGCCCTGAAGCCGTTCTCCTGAAGTAGGGAAATTCGTAGTAGTTGTTAATGAGCTTAGGTGTGGCCAATTGTTGCCCGTCAATATTGCTTCTGTAAAAATAGGTGGGTGCAAAATGAGGGATCACATCACGGGAATCTCCAAACACAGTGTTCTTCAAAGCTGCGGGTTTAAACTGATATTGGTCAAATACTTCCTGAAAAGTCTTTGAAGAAAATTTATCAATCAGCTTTGCCAATAAATAAGCATTGGTTTGGTTATAGTTAAATCTTTCGCCAGGAGTAGAAAGCATGGGCATTGTTTTCAGCTTTTCCCAAAAAGCAGCCTCGGTGCTATTGCTCAAACCTCCCGTCCTCGAGTCCAATAAACCTAATCCATCAGGCAAACCAGAAGTATGGGTAAGTAGCTGTTTAATGGTTACCGCAGGCCATATACTAGGTAAATCGTTCAGATAAGTGGAAACAGGTTTCGAAAGATTGATTTTTCCCTGTTCAACCAATTGCATAATGGCCACGGCAGTAAAAACCTTAGTACAGGAGTTGATGGCAAAAATAGATTGGTCGGTTACAGGAACATTGTCTTGAACATTGGCAATCCCATAAGATTTACTCAGTACCATTTTTCCTTTGCTCACAATGGCCACCTGTAATCCAGGGATTTTTCTTTCCATCATTTCTCTTTTGATGATGGCATCAACGGCAGCATTAGTTTGGGCAAATAAGTTTGAAGTCGTAATTAATAGGACTAGAAACAGGAAGGTTTTTCTCATTGTTTACGTTTTTTAATTAGACACTAAAAAAGAGTAGATGTTGCATGGGACCTATCATCTTTCCTCCTCATCAAGAAGAATCGAAAACTATTTTTTACCTTTGCCAATCAATCGCAAAGAAATTGAGTCATGTAATTGCTAACACATAACCTATTAATGGTCTTTCCCGCTCGGGAAGGAGGCAATTTTCTATTTTTTTAATTTAAAATATTGATACATGGCTATATCACAAAAATATGGTCGTACCTATCACTATCCTTTTTCGCCAGGTACCACTAGCGATGATAGAATAGCGCACGACTATTGGGAAAAAATTCAACACATTCCCAATTTAATTCATACCGAGAAATTAGATGGTGAAAATAATTGCTTATCCAAATATGGAGTGTTTGCACGTTCGCATGCAGCACCAACAACTTCTCCATGGACAGCAAGCATTAGACGTTACTGGCAAAGCATCAAAAATGATTTGGGTAATTTGGAGATTTTTGGAGAGAACTTATATGCGATTCATTCCATCGAATATCGTCAACTAGAACATCATTTCTATGTTTTTGCTATTCGAGAATTTGACCATTGGTTAAGTTGGGAAGAAACACAATTTTATGCTGGACTGCTCGATTTACCTACTGTTCCGGTACTCAAGAGGGAAAAAACTCCTCAAGATCAACAGCTGTTTCAGAAGGAAATATTATCGCTGGTAAAAGGGCGTGGCAACTTTGAACCCTATGATATAATGGATGGGCAACCAGCAACCATTGAAGGGATTGTTAGTAGAAATGAAGAGGCCTACTTGGTAGATAATTTTGCTGACAACCTATTTAAATATGTTCGTAAGGGACATGTAAAAACAAATGAACATTGGACACGACAATGGAAAAGAGCACCATTGTTAAATGAAGGAGGTAGATATGTGGACCATTTATAATCACAAGAATTGGAGCGATTTAGAACAACGTTTTAGTTGGGTGAAGCGAATGAGTGAGGTTCCTCAGAATTCCCGCTATCATGCAGAGGGAAATGTAGCCGTACATACGCAAATGGTATTAGATGCATTACAAGTACAAGACGATTTCCTTCAACTAGAAGAACAAGAACAAGAATTGTTGTGGGCAGCAGCTTTATTGCACGACGTAGAGAAATATAGCACTACGCTTGAAGAGGCTGATGGAAGCATTACTTCTCATGGACATGCCCGTAAAGGAGCGCAGTTTGCAAGGAAATTGCTATACAAAGAACTACCAACACCGTTTGAATTTCGAGAACAGATAGTGGGTTTGGTACGTTATCACGGTTTGCCAATTTGGTTGTTTGAAAAGCCAGACCCTTTGAAAACTTTGATAAAGGTGAGTATGGAAGTAAATACTAAATGGCTTTCCTTGTTGGCTAGAGCTGATATGTTAGGTCGAATTTGTGAAGATCAAGAAGAGATGTTATATAGGGTAGCATGTTTTGAAGAATTTTGCAAGGAGAATAATTGTTGGGGACAAACACGAAACTTTGTCTCGGCTGATGCAAAAATGTATTACCTCCAAAATGAACAAGCTTATGTAGACTACATTCCTTTTGAGCCAGCTAAATTCGAAGTGGTAATGCTAAGTGGTTTGCCTGGTGCAGGAAAAGATACATTTATTAAAAAGAACTATGCTGATTGGCCTGTTATTTCATTAGATGAACTGCGGACAGAGAAAGGCATTGCTCCTGATGATAAAAAAGGTAATGGCCAAATTATTCAGGAAGCAAAGGCAAGAGCAAGGGTGTTTTTACGTGACCAAATTTCTTTTATTTGGAATGCTACCAATACCACAAGCCAAATGAGAATGCAATTGATAGACTTGTTTTTAACCTACCATGCAAGCGTAAAAATAGTTTACCTTGAGGTTCCTTTTGATACTTTGCATTCACAAAATAAAACTCGTGAAGCGGTAGTTCCTAGAGCAATTTTAGATAAGCTTGCAAATAAGCTGGAAGTGCCTGCAAGCTGGGAAGCACATCAGGTGGTTTATCACATTGGATAATTTACTTCACTAAAATAGGATTGCCATATTTCTACAATAGAATGTGGCAACCTTTTAGATGATTACTTTCCTTATTATTATTATTGTAATAGTCCATTGCGGTATGGTCACAATGCCAATCATAGGTTAACCTAGTGAGAAGTATGTACAAACTTTCCCAAAAGCTTCTCCCTCCCTCAAAGGGAGAGATGTTCGAAGAACAGAGAGGGTCCGGAGAATAATGGTAACATTGAAAATTTTTCATACCTTCGTTGCCCCTAAAATTTTACTGGTTTAACTTCCCTTCTCATGAAACGATTTTTATATGGTATCGACTTCGGTACTACCAATTCTGCTTTGGCTATTTACGACGAAGATTCGAAAGAAATACACAGTACCATCATCATCCCTTCGTTGATTTACTTTTATCACCAATTGAATACTGGAGCCGAAAAAAACTATGTAGTAGGAGAGGAGGCCATCAGTGCTTATTTGAATGATGGTATGAAAGGACGTTTCATCAAATCCATTAAGCAGATCTTATCGAGAAGCAGTTTTACCGAAACCCGCATCCATAACAGGCGATACAATGCCTCGGATTTGGTAGCCATTATTTTAAAGGAACTGAAAAGCAGGGCCGATCAAATAGTTGGACAAGATGTGGAGAAAGCCATCATTGGGAGGCCTGTGTTTTTTGATGACGACAATGTGCAGAAAGATACTTTAGCACAAAATAGATTAAACAAAGCGGCGGAAATGGCGGGCTTTACCCAAGTTCGTTTCCAGTTTGAACCAATAGGAGCGGCCTTTGCCTATGAGAAAACCTTGAGCAAAAAGGAACATGTGTTGGTAGGCGATTTAGGTGGCGGTACTACCGATTTTACCTATTTAGTGCTTGACCCAGCCAAGGTGGGAAGCAAAGATCGCAAAAAAGACATGATGGCCACCGGCGGAATTTACATTGGTGGGGATAGTTTCGATTCGGCTTTTATGTGGGAGCGAGGGACACCCTACTTTGGTAAAAACACTACCTACGAAGCTACGCCAGGCAAGGTGCTAACCGTGCCGAAATCATTGTTCGCAAATATTTGCTCTTGGGACCAAATGAACTTCTTTAATGGGCAACGCATCAAAAAGGATATCGACGACTATTATTATTTCTCAGGGAAAGACCGTCAGTTCAAAAACCTGATTACCCTTATTGAGAATAATCTGGGCTATTCGGTGTTTCAAGCCATTGAAAAAACAAAAATTACCTTGTCGAGCGAAGCTAAAACCAGTTTCACCTATCACCAAATGGAGATCGACATTGAAGAAGAAGTTTCACTGGTAGACTATCAGCAAATCATCAAAAAAGATGTAGACCGAATTGCGGCTTACCTCGATGAATTTATGTCGACAAACAATATTGAAGTACAAAAGATTGATAGTTTGTTTTTAACGGGCGGTACCTCAATGGTAGCCAGCATTCAAGACTTGTTTAAAAACAAGTTCCCACACTTGGCCCTCAATTCTGGAGACAATTTTAAAAGTGTGGCCAAAGGTTTGGCCTACAGCGGCTATTTATTTGAAGATTAAACTTTGACAACCTTTTATCTCGTTAGAAATTAAGGTCGTCAAAGTTATAGCTGTCAAAATTAACCACATAGGCACATAGCAAACCAATAGTGTTTTCCCTTCTACCAGTTAAAGCCCGTGTGGTAGTTAAGTCGAAGGAGGTAATACTAACTACCTTACTTAAACAACTTATCAATCTCATTCCTCCTTTCAGGACTAACCTTATAAAACTCCTCAAGCAAATCTAAAGAACTAGGTTTTTTAGGATAAGCATTATGGTTAAGGAAATTCCGCAGCGCAAGATTTACTTTCTCCTCGCCAATCAGTTCACTCAATTTTACCATCGCCACAGCACCTTTCGAATAGGAGATATGCGTATTGTCGGCGGTTACTTTATATAAAGGCTGGTTTTCCGAAAACCCCTTTGCAGCATCGTAAATCTGTTGGTGCATTTTTATCCTATCCTGCATTTTGGCTTTGCCGTGCATTTTTTGGTAAAGCATCATTTCAGTGTACATGGCCAAGGTTTCGGTCAATATCACTGCTCCTTCTCTATCATCGGGGTTAATCCCATTATTGCCCCACCATAAATGTGAAAGTTCGTGACCAGCAAGTTCATTAATCACATCCTGTTGTTTATCTGCATGAATGTTGGAATGAAAGATCATGTCTTCGGGCATAAAAATGGCAGAAGGATAAGCTGTGGCTGCAAAACCTCTGGTAAAAGAAGATATCTCTGCAAAATTGATGCTTTTGAAAGGGTATTTTCCAAAATTACGGATACAATAATCCAAGGTGAGTTGAGCATTTTTGAGCAAGTGCGCTACATTTTCGTAATGGTTGGGATGGTAAAAAACATGAATAGCAATCCCTTGGTAATTGGCCGACTGCTTTTGGTAAACCGCCGAAGAAAGTCCAAAACGAAAAGGAATATTGTTTGCCTGATATTGAAAATAGTTTCTTCCACCACTTTTCCATTGTTTTTGTAAATCGCCAGTACCTATAGCCGTTTGTGCAGCTTCGGTAGAAATGGTCATGTCCAAATCAATGAAATCCTTTTGGTACACAGTAGGTTCCGTTACTTTCTTAATGGGGCTTGTCTTTGCCAAACCAAATGCTGCTCGTTCCTTTTCGTCCTGTAGTTCGTAATCACCTTGGTAGCCAATGCTCGGAAAATAACGGCTTACTCTTAAAAAAGTGCCATTTTCAATTACGCTGTTAAAAGACTGATGGCCATTTGAAGGAAACCATTGATAAGCAATTTTAAAGCTCAGTACAGCGCTTTCATTAGGCTGCAAAGCTTGCGGAAGTTGGATTACTGAAATGCTTTCGTTGATATCCAGAGTGCTTCCACCTATTTTTAATTGCGCTGTTTCCAATTTTAAATCGGGATGAAAATGGAGCAAGATGCTTTTAATAGCTTTGTTGCTAAGATTTTTGAGTTGGTAACTTCCTTTGATATGATAAGCATGTTGTGCAGGAAATAAATCAATATTGGTTGTTACCGAAGTAATGGTAGGTTGCGGTAGCGTTTTGAATTTTTGGTATTGCTTTTCATATTGAGCCGCAAATTGTTGTGCTTCCCATTCTTGCTTAGGCTGATAACCTTCTAGAAAAGCTTTTCCAGAGAAAAATCCGACTACTAACAGCACTATTCCATAACAAAGGCTCTGCCATTGGAATTTTCGGTTTTTGAATGAATTAACTAATAGGATTATCAATAAAATAGCGCAGGCTCCAAAAGTTAGCCTTAAAGCAAAAGAACCAACATAAGGACCGAAACCATTAAAATCACTAAACTCACCTTTAAAATCGGAGAAGATTCGCAATAGCGGATTGGAAAACAGTTTTTTCGAAATAGGAGGGAAAGCCAATAATAAGGCTAGCATAGAAATGCCCAGAGCCAAAAACTTGTTCCTGCTTATTTGGTTAAGCCCTATCAATAGCCCTGCAAATAACATTAAAGGGAAGGTGCAAAACAAAAATACGCTCAAGTAGGCTTCCCAATTGATATGGAAATAAGCATACATCCATTGAAAAACCAAGCCTTCTATAATGAGTAGCACCGAGAAAAATAAAAGTAGAATAGAAATCGCAACGAAATGCCCCTTTGTTTTGGCCTTGGAAAAATAAGTGCTGTTTTCAATGAGAGAGAACCTCGAAGCCTGACTTCTCCAAAAAACATCGTTCACAAAATACACCAAAATAAGCATGCCTATTAAATGGAAGTTTTGCATAATGGTGGTCGCCATTAATCCAGCACTGGCATATTTTTGTGGAATGCGAATGCCCTTTTCAATTTCGGCATACATTTCCATCCCACAATTAAACAGCAATAAAATAGAAATGGCGATGATGCTGATGCTTTTAAATAAATAAGTGCAGTCTTTTTGAGCAAACGATAAGGTTGATTTTAAGCTTTGCGGAAAATCAAAATAAGTGCTGGTACTGATCAACGGTGTGCTACTGATTCCCGAAGAGGTGTTTTTCTGTTTGCTATTTTTTCTTTTGCTTGATGCTGGAGAAAACGAGAAAGAAAAATAACCGAAGATTAAAAACAGTACCGAAAGCAAGGTGAAAATGAAATGGTTGAGCATCACATAGCCACCAAATGGAACCGATATAGAATTTCTTTGTGCTGGACTAAAATCTCGGCTTTCAAAAAAATAAGCGGAAAGACCAAAAGGGTCCAAAATAGCCGATATTTTTTGTGCGGTAATGGATTGAGGAAGTGCTCCAGCCATGAAAGGTGAGTTTGAAAATAGCAACGACACCATGTAAAACACATAAAGCAACAAACCGCCCACAATCACCAATAACTTTTTGCGAGTAGAAAATGCCAGTAGAAATAATGCACTGCATACGAATAACGAATTAAAAAGACCGAAGGTTAGTAGTGGCAATAGGTAATGCATCAAATGAAAACCAGCTTTAATTTCTGTTCCTGTTCGCAATTGCTGGCCAACCATAAAACCTATCATCATGAGGGTAAAACAGCAAAAAGTGATGGTAAAGAAGGCTAAGAATCTTCCTTTTAAATAGGTGAGTTTTGAAACAGGGAGTGCAAAAATAATCGCATCTGAATTGGAATCGAATTCTTTAAATAGCAATTGATTGGCGATGACCGTGGCAATGAAAATAATGGAAAGGCTGAGCAGCCCTGTCATGAAGCCAATAATATATGGCGAATTGAGGTAAACCCCTTCGCCAACGGTAAGATTAAATTGCGAGCCTGTAAACACACCTAAAACCAACAAGGCCAAAATAATTAGCACATTGGCAAGTCTTTTCCTGGTTTGCTTGAAATCAAAGTTGAAAAATGGGTTCATGATACTAATGTTTTAGTGTGCAAACCGTGGAAATAAACATGCTCAAGGCTGGGACTGATGGCTTCAAAACCGCTAATGGATGTATCGGAAAAAACGGTAATGTGCATTTCCTTTTCAATCAGCTGGTGACTAATGATTTCATATTGCAATTGATAGGTTACCAACTCATTCTTGTCGATTTTTTTGCTCCAAATTCTTCCTTGAAGCTGCGCCAGCATTTCCTTGGGTTTGCCCTTTTGTAAAATTTCTCCCTGGTCCATAATGGCCATCTCGCTGCAAAGGTTTCTTACATCTTCCACCAAATGGGTGGATAGTATAACAATCACCTCTTCACTGATTTCGCTTAACAAGGTGTTAAAACGGTTGCGCTCTTCGGGGTCCAACCCAGCAGTAGGTTCATCTACGATAATGATTTTAGGATTGCCCAAAAGTGCTTGTGCTACACCAAAGCGCTGTTTCATGCCGCCCGAAAAGGTATGGACTTCCTTTTTGCTGAACTCGTGGAGGTTCACTTTTCCCAATAGGTTGAGGATTTGATTTTTACGTTGCACAGCATCTTTAATGCCTTTCAATATGGCAATGTGGTTCAGTAAATCATAAGCATTAACCTTTGGATATACCCCAAAATCCTGAGGCAAAAAACCAAGGTGCTTTTTAAGGTCCATTGGATTTTTCAGCACATCTACCTCATTGAACAAAATGCTGCCCGAAGTTGGTTTTTGTAAGGTGGTAATGGTTTTCATTAAGGACGACTTTCCAGCGCCGTTACGGCCCAGCAGCCCAAACATGCCGTTGCCAATTTCGAGGTTGACATTGCGGAGCGCCTGATGCTTATTGGCATACACCAAGTTTAGGTTTTGAATGACAAGTGTGTTCATATTTTTAAAAAGTTTAGGCAATAAAAGGTCAGGCAACGCTTTCCGTTGCTTTAAAAAATTGATATGTTTTTTGTTTATTTCTCCGTGTACTCTAGGATATCGCCAGGTTGGCAATCCAATATCTTGCAAATGGCTTCCAGCGTATCAAAGCGGATGCCCTTAGCTTTTCCAGTTTTTAAAATAGAAAGGTTAACAGGCGTAATTCCTAGTTTTTCTGCCAATTCCTTGCTCTGCATTTTTCGCTTGGCCAGCATCACATCTAAATTTACTACTATTGGCATATCGTTAAATAAATAAATCCTGTTCCTTTTGCAAGCTGACACCTTGGGCAAAAATTCCTGCAAGGAAAAATGCGAAAATACCCAAAAAGAAATGGATGAGCACTAAACCCCAAACCATACTTTCTACTTGAAAAAAGAGGGATGCGAATATTGAAATAGGCAGTGGAACAAAAATATTTAATTGATAAAATCTTTTAAGAGCGAGAATGTTTTCCTTAGTAAACAATTTAGGCTGTAAGAATACTCTAAAAACCGTTGCGGCCATCCCAAAGAAAATACCATAAAGTGATAAGGGCAAAATAAAGGCAATAAGGATGTAACGAGCATTATAATCTATATTAAGAAAAGGACGCCCCGTAAAAGGAAAAAGAATATGTAGAAACTTGCCGTCACCATAAGTTTGAGTACTCAGCCCAGTTGCAATACAAAATATAGAGTAAAGTACGGTACCCAAATAGCCTACAGTAAGTGCTAGGCTGATATAATATAAAATCTTGGCGACGAATTTGGTCTGTTGCATAAAATTCCCATTTAAATAATCAATGTAAAATTATAATTAATTATCGTAAAACAATAATTAATTGTTGTGTTTTTTTATTTGTGTGTTTGTGGGACTATTCTTTGAGATTGGATTATTATCCTTAAATTGTAGCTTAAAGGGCAATACAGCTTTTGGGTGGATGAACATTTTAGCACCTCACTTGTAATTTTAGAAATGAAGAACTTCCGAAATATCACAGGCAGCTTATTTAAAATGCTGATTTTTTTCTTGATGGTAGGTGGCCAGTTTGCCACAGCACAAATTGTTCATACTGATTCCATCGAAATTCATAAAGTGTGGAAGGATAAGAACGGTGAAAATAAGCTTACCGTAAATGTAAACGCATTATGTAATCCAGATAAGCCGCCTTTTGATGGGCATAAAACCAAAATTCAAGCCCTGTTAAAGAACAAGAACTTCGTTCAGCAAATCATTTTTGACGATAAAAACTATCAGATGGAAATGATTCTGTTTAGGGAAAAGGATATTTGGTTTACGGAATATAATGGGAATAAAGCAGTCTTCATTCCTTTCTTTTATTGTGGTAATGCAGATAGTGATGTAAAAGCATCATTCATTATCTTTTACAATCGCAAAAAATACCTTTATCATATAAAATTCTATTGTAATGAGGAAGGAAAGTGCAAGCTGAACGAACCCAATATCAATTTAAAATTAAAAGGCCTACCCAAAGAAGTAAGGGATGAATTGACCAAAAAGCTAAAAACTTTTACGAATCCAAGCCAATTTGGATATTAGTTTGATGTTATAAAAGCGTTAAGAAAACGGTATGGAAATTAAAACGATACATTAATGAGAAGCATCTGTTTAATTGTTTTGTGTCTTTTCTTTGCAGAAGGGAAAGCACAGTCGTCTAAATCTTTAAAGGCTGTATCTGGAATTGCGGTAAGAGATGTTAAAAAGACATTGGTTTGTAAATCGGAGAAATTGACTTTCCATTTCCCAGATATCTACGGTAAGAATGAACATAATTTTTTTAATCAACGGCTCATTGCTGGATACTTGGAAATCTCAGACCTTGCAAAGGGAAAAATACAAACTCCAGAACAGCTGCTTCAACAGGTGGTGAAATCAAGGGCTGCGGGGTGTAGAGAAAAAGATGATTACAGCGGTTTAAACAATGTGAGTTTTGAAATAGGGATGAATAATGGCAAGGTTTTATCCTTAACCATGCACTATGAAGTACTTGCCGGGAATTTAACCATACAAGAACAGTACTTCAACTTTGATGTGGTTAGCAAAAAGATATTGACTGCAAATGAAGTTTTCCGTAAGGATAAAATCCATCATCTTACAACTAAAATCAATAATGTGCTAAAAGAAAGGCTTGAGGAATATAGAAAAGAGCCTAAAGGTGAAGAGCAACAAGAAGCTGTAAATGAACCATTATCAAACGTTGCCAATATTTTTAAGAAAGAACAATTAGAATTCTTTAGGATTCTTGAAAAAGGAATTGAATTTAGTGCAGATTACGGTTTGCCAAGAGGCACGATTCCCGTTGACCCTACGGTGTTCTTATCCTTTAAGGAGCTGGAAGGCTATTTAATGTCAAACATTAAGATTTAAAACAAATCTTAAATGGTAGTTTTGAAAATCAAAAGCAATCTATATGAATCCGAATAATACCAGAGTTTACCGAATGTCATTTGCTAGTGTTTATCCACATTATCTTGCCAAGGCGGAGAAAAAAGGACGCACTAAGGCAGAAGTAGATGAGATTATATTTTGGTTAACGGGTTACAATGCCGAAACCTTGCAGCAGCATATCGACAACAAAACAGATTTTGAAAACTTCTTTGCTCAGGCGAAGCTCAACCCCAATGTTTCAAAAATTACAGGCGTCATTTGTGGATACCGCGTAGAGGATATTGAAGAAAAATTGATGCAGCAAATACGTTATTTGGATAAGCTGATTGATGAGTTGGCTAAAGGTAAAGCCATGGAAAAGATTTTGAGAAAGTAAATTTACAATAAGCAGCAGCGGAAAAGATGGAGATGGAATTTTATAGGCCCAAGCATGAGGGTTTAAGTAAATATATAGAAGGGTATTACTTTATTTCGCCAAGCAAAACACCCAAGCCATTACATTACTGGACATTTCCTAATAATTTCTTTATCGTATCTGTAAGTAAGGATATTGAGATTGAAATGCAGGAAACGAAGTTTGTCATTAAACCTTCCTCACAACAAAATATTGTGGCCAATTATGTGGCTCGTTATACGGCTCCAATCGAAGTGCTTTTTGAGGGAGCGGCGAGCGAAATCACTATCTAATTTAAACCCTTGGGAATTAATCATTTTGTTAACGATGTACAATCTCTTTTTAAACAGCAAAATGCCAAGGACTTCAATCCATTTCCAGATTTCATTACCTCTATGAAAGAAATATTGGAAGAGCAGGATAGAGAGCTTCAGCGAGAGCGCTTAGAACAATATTGGCTTTCAAAGTTAAACAGCGACGACCTCAGTTTAATGGAAAGTATTTTAACTGATGTAGAGACCGATTTGAAGATTGACGATATTGCTCAAAAGCGAGGTTTTTCCAGACAGTACCTCAATAAGCTTTTCACTAAAAATATCGGTAAACCAGCCGCCGAATACCGAAAAATACATCGCTTCAGAAAAACGGTGATTAAGCAGCGAGAAGCCAAAAATTTAACAGAATTGTCTTACGATAGTTTGTTTTACGACCAATCGCATTTGGTTAAGGATTTTAAACAACTTACTCATGTTAATCCCCATCACTTTTTCAAAAAGGTAGATACGCAACAGGGCAACCTTTGGCTATTTATTTAGTGGTTTACATTTTTACTATTTTGATGAGAGGGCACAAATTACCTTTGTGGCCACACAAATAGCTCATTAAATATGAAGAAACTACTTTATCTACTTACCTTACTATTTCCATTATCAATAGCTGCACAGCAAACTAACTGTCCTTGTGAACAAGTGTTAAGTCAACTCATTAAAAAGGTTGAAACTGAATATCCAGGATTTTCTGCAAAAACTAAAGAAACTTTTCTATACAATGGCTTTAAGGAAAATTTGGCCAAGCAAGCCAAGCAGACAGATAGTTTACAATGTCAGAAACTGCTGAAACAATATACCGATTTCTTTAAAGACCCACATTTATGGGTGGGCGCTAATGGTACACCTTTTTCTAATGGTATAACGGGTTCAGTGGAAAGTGTGAACATTGATATTCAAGATTTCCAAAAACAGGTTAACAAAACAAAAGACAGCTTAGAGGGAATTTGGTCAACAGATGGTTATCGTATTGGCATTAAAAAGTTGGGTAAAGGCGAATATGATGGTTTTATTATCGAAGCAGAATCAACCCAATGGAAACCCAAAGAAATTAAGTTTAAATTATTCTCCAATGGTACATTTGAGTATGCCTTGCGAGACAAATCCTTAAAAACAGGGAATTATATTTTTTACAAAGAGGGTGTTTTGTTTTTGAATGAAGTAAGTGTTGCCTTGGTAAAACAAAGTCCAGAGCCTGCAAATAAGGAGGCGGTTGCTAGTCGATTAAATGAGCTGGAAGGTTTTTACTTTAAAAAACTAACGGCTAAAACAGCCGTGCTAAAATTGCCGAGCTTCGAGTATCAATATTTGAAACAAATCACGCAGTTAATTGATGACAACAAAGCAGGGCTTGAGAACAGCGAAAATTTGATTATCGACCTTAGGGGTAATCCAGGAGGTACTACAGATGCCTATCAGAAACTGTTGCCATATATCATGGGGAAATCTATCAGAAATACTGGAGCCGAGTTCTTAGCTACTCAAACCTACATCAACAATTTGGAGGCCTATAAAAAAACGCTGGATAAAAATACGCCTGCCACCAATACAGATAAGAAAATTGCAACCCTGAAAGCAAATTTGGGACAGTTTGTTAATTTTAACAATACAGGTTTGCCCATTTATATAGAGAATGTGGAAGTTGCACCAAAAAGCCCCAAACATATCGTAATTCTTGCCAATAAAGGTTCGGGAAGTTCTGCAGAGTACTTTTTATTTGTGGCTAAACAAAGCAAAAAAGTTAAAATACTAGGTATTCCAAGCTATGGCGCTTTAGACTATGGAAATGCTTATTTGGTAGATTTTGGCTGTCCTGGTTATCAAGTATTCATGCCAACCTACAGGGCACTGCGTTTACCAGATTATCCGATAGATAATATTGGAATACAGCCCGATGTTTATATGGATAAATCCGTAAAAGATTGGGTTGCTTTTGCGGTAAAATATCTGGAAGAAGAGTAATTAAATTAGGGAGTAGGTGAGGAACTTGCTCCCTTTGTTATTTAAAAACGGGCTTAGAAAGAGTATAAAAGATATAGAATAAAATTGATGGTTTTTATCTCAAACAAGTTGTTTAATTTAGTTGTTTACATTTTATAAATGATACACTTACAAGTAGGATTGCCTATTTGTAGAGAAAAGGAAAAATAACTAAATTAGAAACAAAAAAGCCCTTAACGCTAAATCTAAATTGCTCATCCGCCTTATAACAAACAACTACCTTTGATTAATATGATTTGAACTAGATTTACGGGAAGACCATGGGCCTAAAGTGAAAATTAGAAGCCTTTTTATGGATACTACACGTTCGATAGAGAGAAAAGAATTTAAAGGAATTGACCTCACCAAATTTTTGTTGGCTATTTTGGTGGTCGCTGGGCACACACATCCCTTTAAAGATGTAACCGACCCTGTTTTTATTCAAATATGGGAAAAGTTGTTGCTTTTGGTGGTTCCCTGTTTTTTCATGGCAGCAGGTTTTTTTCTATTCCCAAAAGTGTATCAAAGTGCAGATAAAACAACTCGATTAAATGCCATTTGGCTTTATCTAAAAAGGATTGTCAGTTTATATATCTACTGGACTTTGATCTTTTTACCAGTTACCTTTTGGCATTATGCCAACGATGATTTAGTCATCAAAAAAGATATCATACTCTTCATTAGAGGTACTTTTTTCTTTGGTGAAAATTTTTATTCGTGGCCACTCTGGTTTTTGTTGTCCATGATTTATTCTTTGATATTTACTGGCTTTTTAATGTTTATTGACCTGAGGATAAAAACAATATTCTATATATCCATTGTCGTTTTTGCGATTGCTATGGTTTTCAATTTCTTGGTAACCGGAGAAACCAATAACGAATTTCTGTTGATGTTGGGCAAAATCATTAAATACCTATTTCTCACAGGAAGGTTATTCACGGGTATGTTTTACCTGTTGGTAGGTGGGTTGATAGCTATGCGTAAAATACGGATTTCAAGAATTGCCATGGTATGGATGGTGCTCTTGGCCCTTACTTTCCAACTATTTGAAGTTAAGATTTTATCGCCATTTTTATTTTCGTTATTGCCCATTACCTTGTTTTGTCTTATTGTTGATTTGAAATTAGAAAAGATTAAAAATGGGCTATTCTTGAGGAAATGCAGCACTGTCATGTATTTTACACACATGATCATCTTCTTCCTGTATACCTTAATATTTACAACATTTCCTTATTTCGGATGGGATGCTTTTTTGGTTGCGGTAATTGTGCCTATTTTGCTTACTCCAGTCATTATCCGTAACGAAGAAAGGTTCCCAATTTTAAAGCAATTGTTTGGTTAGAAAAAAAGCCCACATTGCTGTGAGCTTTTACCAAGTAGCGGGAACGAGAGTTGAACTCGTGACCTCAGGGTTATGAATCCTGCGCTCTAACCAACTGAGCTACCCCGCCGGAAAAATTTCGAGCTGCAAATATAGGATTAAATACAATAAACAAAGAAAAATATTGAAAAAGGTTTTTTATTTATTGTAGAAGCCTGTTTTTTAGGGCTTTTCTTTATCTCGTAAAAATAACCTAACCTACAAAACGAAAGCCGAAGAATAAAAAAATACTTATTTTCCAAAACTTTGCATTTATAAAAGAAAATACTTTTCTTTAGAAAAAATAGGAAAGCAAAAAAAGAAGTAAGGATGTCAGAAAAGAAAAAATTTACATTAGAATATGCAATAAGGTCATCTCCGCGCATACTATACAGCTTTATTAGCGAACCAAATGGTTTGGCGCAATGGTTTGCAGACGATGTAGCTTTTAGAGACCAAACCTATACTTTTACTTGGGATGGAGAAGTACAGAAAGCCAAACTCATTAGCGTTAAAGAAAATAAACTGGTAAAGTTTAAATGGGTAGACGACGAGCCTTATTGTTATTTCGAAATGGAAATCATACAGGATGAGTTGACCAATGACGTGGCGCTAGCCATTACTGACTTTGCTACGGAGGAAACCCTACAAGAAAGAAAGCAAATTTGGGATAACCAAATTACCTATTTATTGAGTGTATTAGGAGCATAGTTGTTCAATTGGCAAATTTTAGTCAAAACCTAGGTATTAACGCAAGCTAAATCTATTACTTTTCATTGGCATTGCCTATCTTTGCATCATTGAAAAAGATCCATTTACTGCTAATCAAGGCATTTCTTAGGCCCTTTGCCGTCACATTTTTTATTGTGATGTTCATCCTGTTGATGTTCTTTTTGTTTAAGTACGTCGACGATTTGATAGGTAAAGGTTTCGAATGGTACGTGATTGCCGAGCTGATGATGTATGCTTCGGCATCCAATGTGGCCATGGCATTACCTTTGGCTATTTTGCTTTCGTCCATCATGACCTTTGGTAATTTGGGCGAAAATTATGAGTTAGTCGCCATCAAATCTGCAGGAGTTTCGCTCCGAAAAGCCATGCAGCCACTTTTGGTGCTCATTGTAGGTCTGGCCGTTGCTTCCTTTTTCTTTTCAGACTATATGCTCCCCAAGGCCAACCTCAAATATGGCTCTTTGTTATGGGACGTTCGTAATAAAAAATTATCCTTCTTGATTAAACCGGGCGTATTTAATAATAGTATTCCAGGATATTCGATGCGTGTAGAACGTAAAGGCGAAGGTGCTATCGACTCGCTTTATGGAATTATGATTTACGACCATAGCAGCAGTAATGGCGTACCGCAAATCATCATGGCCGAAAAAGGGAAGATGTCCAAAACATCTGATGGGAATTACATGGTGCTCAATTTGGTCAATGGCGTTCGTTATCAGGAAGCAGCTTCCAACAATGGTTCCTATAATCCTCGTCAAACCCTCACCCGTATGCGTTTTAAGCAAACAGAAGTGAAGTTTGATTTCAGTAGCTTTAAGGATATGACCCGTACGCAGGAGGAGAACTTTAAGAATAATGCTCCGATGCTGAATCGTAAAGAATTATTGCATCGTAGGGATTCTCTAAGCAAAGGTTTGGATAGTGTGACCAAAGCCCTGCAAAAAAGCGCACAATACTATTTTAAACAAAGCAATTACGTAAAAGGCTATACCAAAGTCAAAACAACACCTAAGGTGATAAAGGGGAGTATACTAAATGTAATTCCGAAAGATCAACGATCGCAATCTTTGCAAAGTGCCTATGACCAAGTGGATGCGCTTAAGCAAACCATAGGTGGACAATTACAAGAATACGAGTTTCGAACTAAGGAAATTCAACGAGCGCAAATCGAGTATCAACGTAAATATACCCTAGCAGTTTCCTGCTTATTGTTGTTCTTTATCGGAGCGCCATTAGGAGCTATCATTCGTAAAGGTGGTTTAGGTTTACCAGTAGTTATTGCGGTAATTTTCTTCCTATTCTATCACATTATTTCTACCGTGGCCGAGAAGTCGGCTAAGGAAGGTTCCTTGGATCCTGTGTTTGGCATGTGGATGGCTGTAATTATTCTCACGCCAATAGGAGTGTTTTTAACCTACAAGGCAACGGTTGACTCCGCCCTATTTGATATTGATTATTATAAACAGCTGGTATTGGGGCTCTTTAAAAAGAAAAAGAAGGAGAGCCAATAGTAAGACGAGCGGCGCGGCTAGCAATCAGGTCTCTGCCTTAAATGAACTGCTAATTATTTCCTGTGATTTCTTACTTCATAATGATAATTACCTACAATAATTGCTTTTAAAGGTTGTACCTTTGTACACAAATTAAAAATGGGCTAAATCCCATTCATTTTGTTATTTGCCAAAATGGAGATTAAATTAAATACCATAGAAGAAGCACTGGCCGATATTAGGGCAGGCAAAATTATCATAGTAGTTGATGATGAAGATCGTGAGAACGAAGGTGACTTTGTAACTGCGGCCAGAAACGTGACCCCTGAGGTCATTAATTTCATGTCTAAATATGGACGTGGATTAATCTGTGCTCCGCTAATTGAGGAACTTTGCGATAAATTAGAACTCAACTTGATGGTACAGAACAATACTGTTTTGCACCAAACCCCATTTACTGTTTCAGTTGATTTAATTGGTCAGGGATGTACTACGGGAATTTCGGCACACGACAGAGCAAAGACTGTACAAGCCTTAATTGACCCTAATACCAAGCCCGAAGATTTAGGTAGACCAGGACATATTTTTCCTTTAAGAGCTAGAAAAGAAGGAGTGTTGCGTAGAACGGGACATACCGAAGCAACCATTGATATTGCTCGTTTAGCTGGTTTTGAGCCAGCAGGCGTATTGGTGGAAATCATGAACGAAGATGGTACCATGGCTCGTTTGCCAGATTTGATGATCACTGCGAAGCAGCACGATTTGAAAATCATTTCTATCAAGGATTTGATCAGCTATCGTTTAGCTGCAGAAAGTTTGATCAAAGAAGAAGTGACGGTGAACCTACCAACGCAGTGGGGCGATTTTAAAATGACAGCTTACACGCAGTTAAGCAATGGTGCTACCCACATGGCCATTTCTAAAGGCGAGTGGAAAGAAGATGAACCAGTGTTGACACGTATTCACAGCTCATGCGTAACGGGTGATATTTTTGGCTCTTGTCGTTGTGATTGTGGACCACAATTGCATAAAGCCATGGAGATGATTGAGAAAGAAGGCAAGGGCTTAATTGTATATATGAACCAAGAGGGTAGAGGTATCGGTTTAGTGAATAAACTTCATGCTTATAACCTTCAAGATGCAGGTTTGGATACCGTGGAAGCCAATATCCAACTAGGCTTTAAAGGCGACGAACGTGATTACGGAGTAGGAGCACAAATTTTGAGGGCGAAAGGCATTACCAAAATGAAATTAATGTCTAACAACCCAACCAAAAGAGCAGGCTTAATAGGCTACGGATTGGAGATTGTGGAGAACATCCCAATTGAAATAGAAAGCAATAAACACAACGAATCCTATTTGATTACCAAAAGAGATAAAATGGGACATCATATTTTAAAAGGATAATAACAATATAAGCTTAATGAAAGCCAGAGGTAAACGCTTCTGGCTTTTTTATTTTCAGGTATTTGATAAATCAATAAACATTAAGGAATTAAGAAAATTAAGACATGAAACTATAAAAGAAACTTAATCTCTTGATGATTCAGGAAAGCTAAAATGCGTAGGTGGTTAAAAATAAAATCAAACATCTAAGGCCTAAAAACTAAAATGCTCTTAGGTGTCTGAGGTGGTTCAAAAAATGTAGCTAACGAAAAAACTTAATGTCCCTTAATCTCTCAATGGTTCAAAAAAAGCTAAAATGCTCTTAGATGTCTAAGGTGGTTCAAAAAATGTAGCTAATGAAAAAACTTAATGTCCCTTAATCTCTTAATGGTTCAAAAAAACTAAAATGTCCTTAAATGCCTAAGGTGGTTCAAAAAGAGTTGATAAAAACTACTTCCTGTGTCCCTTCTTATTCTCTCTCAAAATCGCCTCTTTATCTAGTCGCTGTTTCTCTTTCTCTGCTTCCTTTTTCTTTTGCTCGCGACGATACTTACCCGATATCTTTTGCAATAATTCAGTAAACGTATCAAACTGTTGGTTATAGATCAAGCCTATCGACGTAATATTCTGATAAGGATTAATACCTGGGTTGGCAAAAATACTTTGTATGGTAGGCGGCTTGTTCGCTATTTTACCTACCAAACTACCATCTTTCTTGATCAAACCTAAAATCTCAACCTCACGGCCTACCTCATTCCTAAAACCAATGCTATTATCAATAGAGCTTTTGCTGATGTCAGTAATACCTGCATTCACAATGATCCTATCGTTAAAGAATTTAAAGGAAGCACTGGCCTCGTTAAACGAACGGATGTTGATGTCTACGAAATTGAGGTTTAAGCTCGACAATACATTGTTAAGCTGGTTGAAGATCAAATCGGTAGCGGTACCCGTTCCCACAGAACCCAGTTGCTGACTAAGATTTTCGGAACCTGTACCAGGAGCAAATCTACGTTGAATGATCAAACTAAGTGCTTGGGTATTGAGGTTATTACCATCATTAAAATAAGATTGTAACTCTTCCTTAATTGCTGGGTTGGCAGGGAAAAAGATATCCAATTTAATATCAGGTTTCATCAGCAAGCCCGTCAATCCCATTTCTACTTCCGTTTGAGCGGTTTGTGTAGCATTACTGCTGCCATCACGGTTAGCCGCACGATATAAATCCCCTAAAGCAGCCCTAACGGTATAAATCGCCTTTAAGTTAATTTGTGCATTTACAGGGTTCCCTGTCCATCTAATACTTCCGCCTTGTCTAATGTCAAACCTTTTGTTGATAACCTCTCTCGCAGTGAAGTCGAAAACACCACTTTCGATAATGTAGTCACCCTTCATTTCAAAATCGCCTACCTTGGTAATGTTAAGTTCCAGATCGGCATTTCCCGTACCACTAAGCTTACCCAATACGGTATAAATATTCACTGTAGTGCTAGGATCAACGGATAGCTTAAAGCTCATGCTCAACCCTTCAAAACCACTCAGTTTTTTAATGACCTTAGTAGTGTCTTTGCTTACAAAAGTGATAAATTCCTTGTCGCTGATGGTTTCTGAACTGTTCAGTGGAAGATTAAAAATGGTTCCTTTTTCTGTTTTCGCATCAATATCGATAAACATATCATTGGTAGGTCCCCTGAATGAGAATTTTCCAGTGCCATAAGCCTTCCCAAAATAGATGGCATTATCCTTTGAGGTGGTATTTAAAGCCATTAAGCCGTTGGCTTGTAATTCAACCTGAATGTTGGGGTTATCTATATTTTTAAGGTCAACCGTGCCATTTGCGGTTCCAGTATGTCCTTCAAGGTCTTTCAATACTAGATTGTTTAATGCAATGGCACTATTTTCCACGGAAACCTCATCATCAATGACGTAAGTTGTTTTAAGGTAGTTTACAGTAAGTTGTGCTTTATCCAGTTCAATATTTCCATTGATCAGAGGTTGGTCAAAAGGTCCTTTTACGGTTAAATCAGCAGAGACCTTTCCTTTAAGGTTAGATACTAATTTATTGACAAAAGGAGTGATAATGGCCAGTTCACTATTGTCTAGCTTTACCTTTAAATCAATCTGCTTTTGGGCAATATCTAAGTTTCCAGTAATGTTGAAGCTCTCACGGTCAGCGGCGGTTATTTTCGTGTAAACATTCACTAATTTACTAGTGCTGTTAAACGACGAAGTATCTGTGAGGCTCCCGATATAAGTATTGTTAAAACTTAAGGAATCTACATGTAAACTATCGGTAATCTGCGGTGATTTTAACACACTATGCACCTTGGTTTTTCCATTGGCGATACCAGCAAAGTTAATTCCCATACCTTTAACGAAAGGGTTGATGGTTTTAAGGTTGAAATTCTCCAGCACTACAAAGAGTGCATCGGCTGGGTCTTCTGAAATCACACCATCAATTCTCAAATCTTGCTTGCCATTGCTCAAAGAGAAGTTTTCTATTTTGGTTTTGCCTCCATTAAAGCCTATTTGTACCTTTTCTTCAATATTCCAATCCTCCCGATTAATTTTAAGATTAGAGGGCAGAATGCTAATGTTGGCCGTATCTGGAGCAAACTCTACCAAGCCGTTAAGGTCAAGCTGATTGGCATCATCCGCATTGGAAAGTTTAACGTTCAGTGTCAGACTATCATTCCGTAAAATATTCGAAATGTTGATGTTCTTAATATATAAGCTATCATTAAGGTCAATCCTGTCTGAAGAAATAATGGCAGTAAGCTGTTGTGGCGACGTATTTTGGTCGATAATGATGTTGCTGGCTACAATTCCCTTGTATTTAAGCCGTCGGACAATTCCACCAAAAGTAGCCTTGTTGTTCTTGGAGTCGAAGGAGCCCACCAAGAGCGATTCCTTATCAATCTCTAACCCCGGAGAAACAAGCTCTGCAATAGGCTCAAAATCTTTAATCTTTAACCTGAAATCGAAAACCTGTGTTTTGTAGTTAACAATTTGTGTTTTAAGAGAAGGAATGTAAGTTTTTGCAATCGTTTTAAAATAAGAAACAATGGTGTTTAAATCATATTGGCCTTTTATCCCAGCTTCTAAAATATCAGAATAGATGTTCAGACTCCTATCCATACCAATTCCTCTGGCACTCAGAAATACCGAATCCACCTTATAGATTCCTCTTAAGTTGTTGAGGGTAATTTCTTGTAAAAGTAAACGACCCTGTAAGTTATCAAGGTTAGTACCCGAAAAATTAGTGCTAAAAATAGCATCTACTTTCAGTGAATCTTTATAAAGTTTTAATGTTTTTAATCTGGCATTTCTAATGTTTGCCTTAAAGTTGAAAACGGGAAGTTCTGGATTGAGGTTTACCCCGCCATCAAAATCTAGTTGAACATTTTTATCATTGACTTTTAGGCTGCCGTCAAAGAATTTCTTTTGAAAAGTACCGTTAATATTGATGTTCCTATATCGGTAGCCTTTAAAATCAAGGTAGCTGATTTGTCCCTTTAATTCCTCGTTTAGTTCTTTTATTTCTGTGCCACGACCTTTAATGTAAAGTTCAGAGGTAATTCGACCCAATAACTTTTCATTAATCAAATTACCGATGTCAAAATCATAGGTTTTTACATTTCCGGTGTAAGAAGGAATGCCCTTCTTGTCAATTTTCATGTTGACATCCGATTGTAAACGGCCCAATTTAGTTTTAAATTCTCCGTAAGCTACAAAGTCATTTTGGAAACCAGTAAAATGTCCATTGAAGTTAATGTTGCCAAATTTGTTGACAATTTCTGGGATTGATTTTACACGTTTGCCAGTAAGGTCGGTCAATATTTCGTCTAAGTCCTTTTTGTTTGTTCCCGCCAGCTCAATCTTCATGTCTAGGAAAGTTTCATCCCAGTTAGGAAGTCCTTGTAAACTGAAATCTCCTTTTACGTAGGTAGCTCTCCCTGCTTTTACGGAAAGTTTTTTAGCTCTTAGATTGTTGACTAAACCTGTAATTTGACCATCCACTTCAATATCCAGCTTCATTTTTTTAAGAGCCGGCGCAAAAAAGGCAACGTCGCTCGAAGAAATATGACTGTTCTTAAAGTTCGCTTTCATCCTTACTTTATTCTCATAGTCCTTAAAGTCTCTATAACTTTTGAACTTCATCTGGTAATAATCAGTAAGACGGGTTTTGCTAGTCACCAACATCAAGTTTTTAAGCTCAATGGCATTGCTATCTACGGTAGTGAAAGCACTTAGGTTTTTAAGATAGAAACCACTTTTTTCCTTTAAGGTTAAATTTTTAATATTGGCTTGAAGAATATGGTCTTTAGTGTTTAGCTCTTCAAAAATGCCATTCATCTCCTTTACATCAATATCATCAAAGTTAACGCCCTCTTCTACGGTATTACGTTTAAGATTTTTGTATTTAAAATGTAGGTTGTTAATGATGATGCGACTAAAGAGGATTTCGAATTTCTTTTTCTTCGAAGGCTTTTTAGGAGCAGGACTATCAAAATAATCAATAATGAAATCAAGATTGGAATTGCCATCCTTTTGATCCTTTAAAAAGAAAGTTCCATTATTGAGCTGTACGGTATTAATGGCAAGTATTCGTTGTTTGAGCGAAAAACGGTCAATGTCCACTAAAAATTTTGGAAAATGTGCCAGCGTATCTTTTTGTAGGTCTAATACCAGTAAATCTTCTAGTACCACAGACTTGAATGGCTTTACGTAAAGCCCACCAATACTTACGGTAGTCTTTAATTCTTTCGAAAGATATTCGGCTGCTTTTTTGGCTACAAATGTTTGTACAGGCTTAAACTGTAGGGAAAAAAGAACGCTTGCAATCAAAATAATGATTGAAGCGATAATCCAAAGAAGTATTTTTAATAGTTTTTTAATAATTTTGTAGCTTAAAATATCTTATCAGTGCCTGTCATCCTAGCTATAGAGTCATCCTGCGACGAAACTTCGGTTGCCATTTGTGATAACGGCAAAATTACTGCCAATGTTATTGCAAACCAAACAATTCATGAAAATTATGGAGGGGTAATTCCCGAGTTGGCTTCGAGGGTGCATCAACAGAATATTGTACCTGCTGTACAGCAGGCCTTGGCTATTGCCAAAATAGAAAAGAAACAACTTGACGGTGTAGCCTTTACGCAAGGTCCAGGGCTGTTGGGCTCCCTGTTGGTAGGGGTTTCTTTTGCGAAGTCTTTTGCTTTGGCACTTGATCTTCCATTAATTTCAGTGAACCATATGCAAGCTCATATTTTGGCGCATTTTATAGATGAACCGATGCCAAAATTCCCCTTTTTGTGTTTAACTGTCTCAGGTGGTCATACACAAATTGTGTTGGTGAAAGATTATTTTGAGATGGAAATAGTAGGAGAGACCTTGGATGATGCCGCAGGAGAAGCTTTTGATAAAACGGCTAAGATCTTAAATTTGCCTTATCCAGGTGGGCCATTAATTGATAAATATGCTAAACAAGGCAATCCAAAAGCCTACCAATTCCCTGAACCGCAAATACAAGGATTAAACTATAGTTTCAGTGGTTTCAAGACAGCTATTCTTTACTTTATTAGAGACAATCAAAAGGCGAATCCTAATTTTGTGGAAGAAAACTTGGCAGACATTTGTGCATCTGTGCAACACAGTATTGTCAATATCCTACTTAATAAACTTAAAAAGGCAGCTAAACAGTATCATTGTAACCAAATTGCCATTGCAGGTGGTGTTTCGGCAAATTCGGGCTTAAGAGATACGCTAATGGGCTTGCAAGATAGTTTGGGGTGGGAAGTGTTTATTCCCAAATTTGAATATTGTACAGATAATGCCGCAATGATTGCTATTGCAGGTTATCATAAGTTTTTACAGAATGATTTTGTTGGTCAGGAGGTAGCTCCAATGGCCAGAATGAATTTTTAATAATATAAATTATGCAGACAGGAAGTTTTATCTTTTTCGGATTATTGGCTATTCCCCTTATTATCTTTTTAATATGGGCCATTAAGCAAGACAAAAAGAAAAATTATGTGGGATTGGCATTGCTGTTGGTGGGTGCAATTATAGCTGCATACACCATTGTAAGGCTAGATTCTTCTTTTGTAAAAGAGAAAGGATTACAAGCGGCACCTAAACCTTCGAGTTTTAAATAAACTACTAGCAAACGGAAATGTACAGAATATTGCTATTTCCTTTCTTGCTTTTCTTTTTTCATTATTCGGCAAATGCTCAGGCCGATTGGACTTTAAAAAGAGCTAAAGACGGTATAAGTGTCTATACCAAAACAGTGTCAGCATCTGGGTTAAAAGGTATAAAAGTCAAATGTAGTTTGCCCGCTAAGCTTTCGCAAATGGTTGCCTTAATTATGGATGTTGATGCAGGTGAAGAGTGGGTTTACGGCACCAAATCAAGCACATTGCTTAAAAAAGTTTCTTCTTCAGAGTTATACTACTATTCGGAAGTTGATATTCCTTGGCCATTAAGTAATAGAGACTTTATTGCACATTTGATCGTTAGTCAAGACCCTCGTACAAAAGTAGTAACCATTAACGGTCCTACCGAAGCTAATTATTTACCTGTAAAGAAAAATATAGTGCGGGTAAACCATTCTAACGGCAAATGGATTTTAACCCCGACAAAAAATAATTCCATACAAATAGAATATACCTTGGAGGTAGATCCAGGGGGAACTATTCCAGTATGGTTAGTGAATCTCTTTGCGACTAGCGGCCCAACAGAAACTTTCAAGAAAATGAAGGTTCAAATTCAAAAGTCTCAGTATGTAAATGCTAATCTGAGTTTTATTGATAACGGTTAGTTAAAGCGTTCTCTAAGCTGCTTTTCCCGAAAAGTCCAAACAGTTTGCAATAACACCTGTGTTTCCATCATTGCGAGGAAGAACGACAGCTAGCTCCGCCCCATTCGGAGAAGCATCTCATTATTAAAAAAGAGGTTACTAAGCTCCGCGAAATTAAATAAGGTGAGTTCGGGTTAAGAAAATACTTTATGTGCACGGCAAACTAGTATTTGCATCAAAAACACTAGTTTTTTGCTGCTATTTAGTGTTCTGTCGCTTCGCGGACAAACTTTTATTCATTATTTATGATATCTTCAATGGTATTCATGCTTGCTTCGCAGGTTTCCTATAGATGAAAAAAGTATGCAAAAAAAAACACGGCTGTGCCCTGTTCTGTTAAAGGAACAAATAGGACTTATTTGTGCATTCCGAACAGGACAAGGCCGATTTTAGTAGAACGAAGAGGGTTTGCTAGGGCCGGAGATAATGAAAAATTACAAAACGCTTATCCCGAACTCACGTTAAATAGACTACGCTTTAGGTTTGTTTCTCCCGAAACTTCGGGACAAGCTCCACTGGCAAAGACGCATATATTTTTGTCATTGCTATAGTTTATCAATTATTGCTCCATAAAAAAGGCCACCATTGTAAAATGATGACCTTTTGTTTATGTTTTAAAATAACGCCTAGTTATTTTCTTCCAATTGCTCTCCGGTTACTTCTTCTCTGATACGAGCTTCTATTTCGTCGGCTAATTCAGGATTATCCAATAATAATTGTTTAACCGCATCTCTACCTTGTCCTAATTTGGTATCGCCATAAGAGAACCAAGAGCCAGCTTTTTTCACAATGCCAAAATCTACACCAAGATCAATGATCTCACCAGTTTTAGAAATACCTTCTCCAAACATGATGTCAAATTCTGCTAAACGGAAAGGAGGGGCTACTTTATTTTTAACGATTTTTACTTTTACACGGTTACCAGAAACCTCATCAGAATCTTTAATTTGAGAAGTTCTACGGATATCTAAACGCACAGAAGCATAAAACTTTAAGGCATTACCACCGGTAGTAGTCTCTGGGTTACCAAACATCACCCCAATTTTCTCACGTAACTGGTTGATGAAGATACAGCAACATCCTGTTTTAGCAATTGTTCCTGTTAACTTACGTAAGGCCTGACTCATTAAACGAGCTTGTAAGCCCATTCTGCTGTCACCCATTTCTCCTTCAATCTCTGCTTTAGGTACCAAGGCAGCAACAGAGTCAATCACAATTACATCAATAGCGCCCGAACGGATCAGGTTATCTGCAATTTCCAATGCTTGCTCACCATTGTCAGGTTGCGAAATCAATAGGTTATCAGTATCTACCCCTAATTTTTTAGCATAAAATTTATCAAAGGCATGTTCCGCATCGATAATAGCAGCAATACCACCTTTTTTCTGTGCTTCAGCAATAATATGTGTGGCTAAAGTAGTTTTACCAGAAGATTCAGGACCATATATTTCAATAATACGGCCTTTAGGAACGCCACCTACACCTAAAGCAATATCCAAACTGATAGAGCCAGTTGAGATTGCTTCCATGCTTTCTACGGCTTGGTCACCAAGTTTCATGATAGAACCTTTACCGTATGACTTTTCAAGTTTATCTAAAGTAAGCTGTAATGCTTTTAATTTGTCTGTGTTTGGATTCATGTCTTTAAAATTGAGGGAATAAATATAATAATACGTTTCGGCAAATATTTAAATTATCTTTAACTAATAATTTTAGCAAACATATCGAAATGTTTTAATTAAATGCAAATAAATTTATAAATATTTTTTTTGAAATTAGTTTTTGCTCACTTTTTTAGCTTTTTCAAGCTTCTCATAATACTGGCAGAAATAGGTAAGTTCGCAAACATCGCACTTAGGATTACGGGCCACGCAAATATATCTACCGTGTAAAATCAACCAGTGGTGCGCTACCGCAATGGTATGTTCGGGTAAATTTTTAACCAAGTCTTTCTCCACTGCTAAAGGTGTTTTTCCCTTGGTAAGCCCTAAACGGTTGGCCACCCTAAATACATGGGTGTCTACTGCCATCGCAGGAGCATCATAAACTACCGAAGCAATCACATTAGCTGTTTTGCGACCAACGCCGGGCATTTTTTGCAACTGGTTAACGTCTGAAGGCACTTCATTGTTAAAATCGTTGATCAACATGTTGGCCATGCCCACCAAATGTTTGGCCTTATTGTTAGGATAGCTCACGCTTCTAATATAGTCAAAAACAATGTCTGGCGTAGTTTCAGCAAGTGCTTTTGCATTGGGAAAGCGTTGGAAAAGTGCAGGAGTTACCTGATTGATCCGCTTGTCTGTACACTGCGCCGATAGAATTACAGCCACCAATAATTGGTAGGGATTATTGTAATGTAGCTCTGTTTCGGCATGCGGTTGCTTGGTCGAAAAATGCTCTACAAAATGCTGGTAACGTTCTTTTTTTAGCATGAACAAAATTACGATTTAGGCAGCAATATTTACGATTCCTCTTCGCGTTCTTTAAATAACTCTTTTATTGTTCGCATTAAATAATTAAACCGCAAAGGTTTTTGGGTAAGTATTCGCAAAGAACGCGAAGCAGCGTATGACCAAGATTAAACTTATTTTTGATCAATAAAAGGAGATTTTCTATTGACAATTTTTGAAAATATTTGCACAGTATCTTATCGGTAACGTTAGCCTCGTTTTACACGATAGCCCTCGTTCCTCGGCGCTGTCGTTCCAACCAGATTTAATTGATAATAAACAGTACACAAAACTTCGCGTTCTTTGCGTAACTTTTTAATTCTTCGCGGTAAAAAAATAACCGCAAAGGTTTTTATGAGTATTCGTATAGAACGTAAAGCATAAATGGGTTATAAAATCCCACCACTCGCAACCTGTAACTCGCAACCCAAAAGTCATAACCAGTATAACTATAAAAATCCTAACTTTACAGCAATGGCTCGTAAATCAACAAAACAAAAAGGAAAGAAATCTTTGTTTAAGCGTATCTCTATTGTAGCAGGTAAGGTATTGCTATGGTTCTTTATCTTCTCTGTAATTTGGGTAATTGCTTACCGGTTCATCAATCCACCCATTACCTTTTTAATGGTGCAACGCAATTGGGAGCGTAAAGCAGATGAAAAGCCTGCGAAGATCAAAAAGGAGTGGGTAAAGTTTGAGGATATTTCCGATAACATGAAGCGAGCGGCGGTATCAGCCGAAGACCAACTTTTCTTAAAGCATATGGGGTTTGATTTAAAGGCTATCGAAAAAGCCTATGAAAGCAATCTCAAAAAAGGCAAGAAAAAAATCAAAGGCGGTAGTACTATTTCACAACAAACAGCTAAAAATGTTTTTTTGTGGCCGGGCAGATCTTATATTAGAAAAGTTTTCGAAGCTTATTTTACCTTATTGATAGAGGTGTTGTGGAGCAAGGAAAGAATTTTGGAAGTGTATTTGAATGTCATTGAAATGGGCGATGGTATTTACGGAGCCGAAGCCGCTTCCCAAGCATATTATGGTCACTCCTGTACAAAAATGAGCCGTTCCGAGGCAGCGTTATTGGCCGCGTGTTTTCCAAATCCTTTGCGATGGACTCCTAATAGCCCTACCCGATACATTAAACATAGGCAATATCTCATCATGAGAAACATGCGCAGGCTAGGTCCTTTGGATTTTTAAATATCAGATGTTGTTAGTCGTCCTGAGCTTCTCGAGTAATTAGGACAAGTAGTCAAAGCATTTGTGCTATTGTTAAAACAACTTATTCTCCAAAGCAAACTGTAGTAGCCCAGTTTTTTTATCAACCTTAAGTTTATAAATCATATTTTTTCGGTGGGTGTCAACCGTGAACATGCTAATGAAAAGCTTTTTGGCTATTTCCTGCGAGGTATAGTTTTGTGCAATCAGCTTTAAGATTTCTAATTCCCGATAAGTCAGTTTATGCTTCTTTAAAAAGATATCCGTCGCGTTAAAGTTATTGCTGGTTTCTTGAATAGGTTTGGTTGCTGTAAAATAGGTCTTTCCCTTGGCAACGTCCCTAATCACTTTAAACAAAAGATCGGTGCAAGTGTCTTTAGGTAAACAGCCGTGTACCCCAATCTCCTTTAATTTTTTATCCATAGCAGCCGTATGGTACATTGATAAGACCAGTATTTTAATCGACTGATAGCGTTCTATTACTTTTTTAGCTACCATTTCTCCATCCACAATAGGCATGTTAAGGTCTAAAATCAATACATCGGGCAGGTTATGGTTAATTAGGTGCAGTACAGTTTTTCCATTTGCTGCTTTGGCAATCACCTCAAAGTCTGCTTGGGTAGCTAATAAACTACACAGACCTTCCATAAACAACAAATGGTCGTCAGCTACTGCAATTTTCAATATTTCGGGTTGAGAAGTCATTTTAGCGAGGAATAAATATGCTGATACTGGTTCCCATTTCATTACTTTCCAAGCTAAATACACCTTTTAAATGGTTTACCCTCAATTTAATATTGGCAAGTCCAATACCATCATTGCTGGTGGAGGGGTTAAAGCCAACCCCGTTATCTTCACACATCATCACAATTTGTTCTTCAGAAGAAATAATTTGTAACGATGCCTTGGTAGCTACTGCATGTTTAACCACATTGTTAATGAGCTCTTTTGCAATACGATAAATGGTCAATTCGATGTCGGGAGAGATAGGTTGCTCAATATCATGTACAAACTCAAAGTTAATATGACCTGTTTGGTTCAACTCGGCAAGCTGCTCTGTAAGCGTATTGATCAGTCCATTTTTCTCCAGGTTTTTAGGCATTAAATTATGAGAAATTTCCCTCAAATTTTCACAAGCATTTTCTATCATATTGATGGTTTGCTGGTAAAAAGCATGGTTTTCGGCAGGTAACTGCACAATGTTCGATTTGAAAGCGGTTACATTTAGCTTAATGGCAGAAAGCGTGCCGCCTAAATCGTCATGTAAATCCTGGGCAAGTCGTCTTCTCTCATTTTCCTGAGCTTCAAAAACATCATCAACCAAGGCAATTTCTAATTTAGTTTTTTGTTGCTGTAGTATTTTGGTTTCCTTCTTTAAAAAATTGTAACGCTGGGTGAGGGCAAAAGAAAGGAATATGATTTCGACCGTTAGGCCAACTACTAAGCCCGTAGTATTGAATATATAAAAGCTGGTGATGCCTAAACTGTTAAATACATAATTTAAAATGCCCAAAAGCAGTATCAGCATGGTAATAAGGTAGTACCAAGCTAATTTGTATCCCTTAAGGATGCGTTCTGTAGTGTTTAAAATTAAAATAATGACGGTTAAAAGTGCTAACAGGTTTGAAGCGAAAAAATTGACTTTCTCCAGAGTCATGCTACTTTTAACGAATAGTAGATATAACGGTAGCAGGGTGAGCGCATAACAAAAATACTTGTAGCCATTAATAAAGTGATAAAACCTGCTATTGCTACTGGTTTGGTTAATGAAAAGTAGCATGATTTGTACCAGTAGTGCCGAGCTGATGAAGGCGATAATGCTACGTAAATAATCTTGCAGGTAAGGTACATTTGGGTAAATCCATTGAAAACCTAAGCCCTCATCTTCCAAATTAAAAAGAAGTACACAAATTACATACAGCGCATAATAAATATGGATTACATCACGTAGCGAGACAAATAAAAACAGATTGAAAATAATGGCAAACAGATAAATGCCCACAAAAATACCAAACATGGTATAAAAAGGAATTTCTCCGTGAACCAAGTCTACATCTTTAGCCAAACCAAGTGGCATGGTCATATTCTGGCCTCTTTTATCAGCCCATAAAAAATAGGAGGCTTTTTCCTTGGCCTTTAACTTAATGGGATATAAATAATTGTGGTAATCTATCGGTCTGCTGTCAAATTTGAAATGGTCGCCAGTAAGGGCCATAGCCGTAATTTTTCCTGTACTATCTACCTTAAATAATTGCAGCCTATTCACACTATTACTTCGCTCATTAAAGAATAGGTTTACGGGTTCGTTTAGGGTGTTGTGTACATCAAAAACAATCCACCAGTAGCTTTGGCTAAAACCCTTGTTAAAAGTTCGATAAGGAGTAAGCTCGGTAAGTTTGCCCTGCTCTTTTAACCGTACTAAGGTGTCTATGGTTGCTTTTAATCCCTTGTCTTCATAAAAATACCCGTGGTTTCTAACGTCATACCTGCTTGAACTATCAATTAAAATAGGTCTGCTATTTTGGGCAAAACCCAAAAAAGTAACGAGAACGAGAAAGCCCAACAATAAAAACCTTTTCATAAAGGGGAGCCATTTGGTTTAGTAACCTAAAGATAACATTAAAATGGTTTTTAAAATATACCGAGTGCTAGGTATATGAAAGCGCTTAATGTGGCATTTAGTTTTGTATCAACCAAATTTAATCTAACATGAAAAAATATCTATTCTTATTGGTTTTGATGTTTCAGGTATGCTTTGTATTTGGACAAACACCGCAATGGTCGTCTTGGGGTAAAGTAAGTTGCTTTCAAGGATTTCAGTTTGCAGTATTGAATAAAGGATATGTGAAAAGTATCAACCAGTATTCGTGGCAAGCAAAAATTAAAAGCAATTATAGTAAAAAGGTAACCTTTAATATGTCTTGGAAAGTAGGAGGAGAGGTCGTAAGTATTGGGCAGGTTACTTTAAGCCCTGGACAGGAATATAGTCACACTTCACGTTATTTCAATTCAAATGCCAATTACTTGTCTGTAGAGGTCAGCAGTGTGAATTTTTCAGACAAACTAAATTGTTATGCAATCTGCGATAATGGAGTTCCAAATCAGCCAAACTGCGACACTAAAACTAACACTGGGTCTAATACCACCAATACCAACAGCCAAGCTTATGATCCCACTTTTGATAGAAACAATGCAAGCTTCCAAGATTATTACAAAAGAGCAACGGCAGCGGGGCAAGCAGGTAATTACGATCAAGCCATATCGTTATGGAATTCTGCCATTTCTGTAGCGGTAAACGATGCCCAACGAAACAATGCCAGAGCTTGGCTTGCCGAGGCACAAAAAGCAAAAGCGAACAGCAGTACTTCAAATAATAACTACCAACAACAACAAATTGCACAACAGCAAGCGCAGCAACAGGCCTTATTAAAACAACAGCAAGCACTGCAAAAGCAGCAGCAACTACAGCAGGGGATGACCCAACTTGCTGATGGTATCAGTGGTCTAGTTTCTTCTATACAAGCCAACAAAGAAAAAAAGCGACTTGAAGAACAGCAGAAGGCACTGGCAGCAAAACAGAAAGCATTAGAGGAAGAAATGGCAAATTCAAAGGCACTTGTAGACGCTGGAAATGGAGATTTTAGTGCGCAAAGAAAAGTGGCTGATAAAGCTTTTGCAGATAGTGAATATGAAAAGGCTGAGAATTATTATGCGCTGGCCATACAAAATGGGGGAAGTGATAAAAACCAAAAAGCTTCTATGTTAGATGATTACCTGAGTAGTTTGGCTTTACAGGGTAAAAGAAAAGAATATTTCTACATCATTAATGATCTAAAAAAGGAAAAAAATAGCTTTACCTATAGCCATAACCTGCTGTTTGCACTATCCCAAATATTTTGCAGTGAGTTCCCTAACGAATCAATGGATTGCAATGATGATAATATCAGTGATGGCGTTAAAAAATTGACGACAATTACATGGGGAGTTGCGCCAATAGTGGTTAATTATCTTCAGGCGACTGGTTTGTACACCCAATATGGTATTTCGGCAGATGCTAAAGCCGCTTTTGAAGCGCTGGAAAAGAGAGCCGAGAGAAAATATCCCGAAAAAGCGGCACTGTATTATTTGGGTATGATTTATCTGAACGGAACCGCTAGCATAAAAGCTAATGAAAGGAAAGCGCTTAATTATTTTACTGATGCAATTAATTATGATAAAAAAGACATGGCTAAGGCACCTACGTTTTCTACCAGTAATGGACAGGGTTATTTTAATTACAGATTGTTGGCTTACCTGAAAGTTGCCCAGATTTTATCTCGAAAAAGTGGCAACGACGACCAGGAAATGTCGAAACGGATGCTCAGAAGCTTTTATAAGTGGTATAAGCCTATGATACCAAATGCTGATTTGGCTTACTTTAAAGACTTTGAAATTAAATAAGACTGGCGATGAAGAAGGAATTAACCAAATACATTGATATGAGAAAAATAGCCATTGTATTATCTCTAACACTTTTTTGTGCAACGTTTTCCTTTGCCCAGAAAGCCACTGAGCTAAATCAAGCATATAGCTTTTTTAATCAAGGTGATAACGATGGTTATAAAAATGCTATCAGCCTTTATAAAAAATATGAAACTGAGTTGGATGGCGAGCAGCTTAACCTTTTTGCAATGTGTTATTGGCAGCTTGAAGATTACAAGCCTGCTTTGGTCTATTTTGAACAATCGGCTGCAAAAGGTTATGAAATGGGGATTTATAATTCTGGTTATAACTATTTTAACGGTAATGGCACAGATAAAGACTATCATAAAGCTTACGATTACCTTATAAAATTAAGCTCAAATTTTAGCCAAATTAATGAGGCAAATCATTTAATTGGTCACTGTGTTGAGTATCACGATCATATTGAAGGGACTCCGGGGAAACCAAATTACAGTTTGGCCTATAAATACTTTTTAAAGGGTGCCGAAAAAGGGCATGTAGAGTGTATGTTGCATGTTGCCGCTTACAATAGCAACAGTAACAAAATAACTGGAGATAATCAATTGGCTAAATTTTGGTATAAAAAAGCTTGTGACGCCAACTCGAAAGAGGGCTGTGAGTCTTTGGCTAAAATAAATTTACTGTTGGCTAAAAAATCAGAAAATTTACCACAAAATACACTTAATGAAAAACCAAAAAGCAATGACTACTTATCTGTATTGGAAGCCATCAAAAAGAGCTTATAAGATCAATTAAATTGGAATGGGGTAGGATCGGCTCTAATATATTACCACGTTGAGTACTTTTTATGGTAGACTATTATTGATGCTTATATATCTGCCATTTAATATGGGCTTACGAAGTTTCATTCGGCATTCAAAACTAAACTTCGTAAGCCTAATTTAGCCCAATCATTTTTTTCCGTCATTTTCCCGAATCTTTGGGCTAACAGCTAGCTAACCTTTCTCTACGCAAGCGGTAAAAATTCAATCCTTTATTTCTCATTTTACTTCCTAGTTGCGTGTCAATATCAATTACTTAAATAGGAGCAAGTGATACTTGAAGTAACGAGCGCAATTTCAAAATGTACTTTCTTGTTGATTTTAAGATGTTTTGGAGTATTTTTTTCATCTACTTCGCCTTAAGTTTACGTCTTGTTGAACCTAAATAGGACATGAGTCTCTGTTTGTTGATAAAAAACAGTACAAGATGAAATTAGTTCGCATAGCCCTATAAAGCTAATTATTTGCCATTATAACAGACTCCCTTTTAGAAAAGCCCAATAATTTGTTTTCAACCCCACTACAAAGTATGTAGAGCCAGTTTAATTTTCATGCGGACAATACTGATGGTTATTAACTATTAACTGAATAGATATGAAAAGAAAACATCTTACTTTAATGCTCTTCCTGTTTTTTGGAATTGTAGGGTGCAAGAAGCTGGATAATGGCCAGCTGCCAGACAACACGGTGCTTCAGAAGACCGTTGTATCTAATCCCAAAAATCCTTATTCGGTAACAAATGTGCGCAAGGCATTTGCCAAAATCCTGATGGACGACATTCAGCTCATCAACAACAACTCGGCTAAGTACGCCAAGGGAAAAATCATGTTTTCCAATGGTGTCAACAAATTGGCCATTACAAAGACAATGACGGCCGAGGAAAGTATGTATTTGGCCGAAAATGGGATAAATGCCACGCATTACTATATTAAGTTTAAGCCAAGAAACGATGCCGAGTATGAAAAACTGGTAGTGGATAGCAGCCTTATGATTTATCCTTTCCCACTTGATAACGAGATTTCGCCTTACAGTGGCAACTATCGGGACGACAATTTGCCTTTAGGTGTGCCAACCTACCAGTATTCGGCGGTCCCCATTAACTATCCCCTGCCTGATGTGCCCTATGAGAAACTGGAAGACCTTTGCCTGCCTGATGAGTTGAATAACAGTATGGTAACTGTGAATGGCGCTGGTGGGGCTTCGTTTTCGGTAGATGCCCGTAGTTTAATTGATGTGTCAATGTGTGTTGTTAATACAAGAAATGAAATGTTTCTGCTTCAAGATTGCGAAGGGAATGGAGGTGGTGGCGGAGGCGGAGGTGGCGGCTATATTCCAGTTGACCCTTATAAAAGAGGTAATGAATGGCGCCCCAATGGTCGTATCACGGTAGAGGATGAAGTGAAGGGACAAGTTATAGGCGTGCAGGGCATTAAGGTTAGGGCACGCCGATGGTTTACTACCTACACGGGCATTACAGATGCTGATGGCTACTATGCTGTTAACGGGTGGTTTACCCGCCCAGCAAACTACTGGCTCAATTTTGAACGTTACGAGTTTTCTGTGATTGATGACACTAGACCGATGGGAAAGACAAGGGAAATTAGTGGCCCCAAAGTTAAAGCCTCTTGGAATGTACAATTTACAGGTTATGATAAATTTTGTAGTGCCGTTTTCCGAGCCGCTTTCCATTATTATTATAAGGATATACAGGGCTTAAGAACACCGCCACAAAATGCTTTTTGGAAAACACAAATGAAGTTACGTGCACGATATTATCCTGATTCGAATGATCCGATATCTGGTGGTAATGCATTGCCTATTAGGAGATTGTTTAGGGTTGGGGAATTTATACATATTTATTATCCAAATAATAGCACCACCCAAACAGTTTTTGCAACAACCATTCATGAATTGGGACATGCAGTACATTGGCTAATTGATAAGGATAGATATAATCAAAATGATAATGCTACTGTAAAACTGGCTGATTCATGGGCTAGAGGCGTTCAATGGTATATTACCAAAATGGAATACCCTTATTATTATGGAGGACACAGTAGTTCTATGTACACAAATGTTGTAATTGATTTGATTGACGATTATGGGGATTTTACCAATAACGGATTTTCAGATCGAAAGGATCTTGTTTCGGGATACACCATTGTTCAGATACAGAATGCTCTACTTGGCGCTAAAAATCTTAATGATTTAAAATATAACTTAAAAAACATGTATGAAAACCCTACAGAACAACACTTGGATGCATTATTTGACGCTTGGCTTAATTTTTAGTCTGCTGACTTCTGGCTCCTGTAATAAAAGGACCGAATGGGGACAAGAGGGGGATTTTTTTTTCGTAAATAAATCCACTCTTAAAATCACTTTCATTGAACAACGATTAAAATTTGAAATAGAGCCCTCTAAAACATTTTATTTATATCAGGCCCAACCAAGTCAGAAGGTTGTGAAGCCTGAAGATTACCAAGATCCAATTACTCAAGAAATTGGACCACGATCGGAAGTTACCATACGAATTGGGGATAAGTGCTTAAAACAGCTTAAAAGCGATATTAACAGTATTTTAAATATCAAGAGCTATACCGCCGAAAAGCTGGGTGAGCGTAAATACAAATTCACCTATACTTTTACCGATGCTGATTATGAACGGGCGGTAGCATGCCCGTAATTAAAGGTATTATGATGAAAACCCTACAGAACAATATTTGGATGCATTATTTGACGCTTGGCTTAATTTTTAGTCTACTTACTTCTGGCTCCTGTAATAAAATTAGCGAGTGGGGTCAAGAAGGGGAATTTTATTTTGTTAATAAAACTACTCATAAGATTGCTATCATTGAGCAACGATTAAATCTTGAAATAGAGCCTCTTCAAACTTATTATTTAAGTCAAATCCAACCAAGTCAGAAGGTTGTAAGGCCCGAGGATTACCAACATCCACTCAGTGAAGGAATTGGAACAAGTTTGGAAGTTACCATACATATTGGAGATAAATGCTTAAAACAGGTTAAAAGCGATGTTAATAGTATTTTAAATATCAAGAGCTATACCGCCGAAAAGCGGGGTGAGCGTAAATACAAATTCACCTATACTTTTACCGATGCTGATTACGAACGGGCGGTAGCTTGCCCGTAATTAAAGCTAATATTATGAAAACAACACAAAGCAACACTTGGATGCGCTTTTTGATTACTGGGCTAATTATTATTAGTACCTCATTAATTTCCTGTAAGATAATCAGAGAGGAAGTACTTTTTGCAGATTTTGTTTTTATCAATAATACACGCTATTCAATAAGTTATGGACAGGGTTTAGAAAAATATAATTTACAACCTCAATCAACCATTTTTGTAAGTATTGAAAAAGATGGTTCAGGTAAGAATGTTAAACCTGAAAATTATGCGGCTCCCTATTTTTATGAAAGCCGTTTTAAACTACCAATTATAATTAAGATAAATAATAGGTGTTGGGAACCGACTGAGCTTGAGGAGCATTCACCGTTGAATATTAATAACTATACGGCCGAAAAGCTGGGTGAGCGTAAATACAAATTCACCTATACTTTTACCGATGCTGATTACGAACGGGCGGTAGCTTGCCCGTAATTAAAGCTAATATTATGAAAACACCACAGAACAACACCTTGATGCGCTTTTTGACTATTGGGCTAATCGCTAACGTTTTAATGTTAGTTAATGGCTGTATAACAAGAGATTATGGAATGGAGGGGGAATTTTACTTTGTTAACAAAACGAACTATAATATTGTATTTAGCCCAGGTTTTGAAAAATACAATCTTCAGCCTCATACTGTAAGTACAGTTTTTCGGACTTCAGATTTATCTGGCAAAGTGGTTGAGCCGAGTTCTTTTGCCAGCCCTTTATATAAAGAAAATGTACCTATGCCGCCTAAACAAACTATCGTAATTAAATTTGACGGTAAAAGATGTATGGTGATAAAGGACGAAAAAGGAGAAAATAATCCTTTAAATATTAATAGCTATACCGCCGAAAAGCTGGGCGAGCGTAAATACAAATTCACCTATACTTTTACCGATGCTGATTACGAACGGGCGGTAGCTTGCCCGTAATTAAAAGTATTATGATGAAAACCCTACAGAACAACACTTGGATACATTATTTGACGCTTGGCTTAATTTTTAGTCTACTTACTTCTGGCTCCTGTAATAAAATGAGCGAGTTCCGTCAAGAGGGGGAATTTTATTTTGTTAATAAAACTACTCATAAGATTGTTATCAATGAGCAACGATTAAAGCTTGAAATAGAGCCTTCTCAAATTTTTCATCTATATCAACTCCAACTAAGTCAGAAAGTCACAAGACCTGAGGACTACCAAGACCCAATCACTCAGGAAATTGGGCCAAGTTATGATATTACCATACATATTGGAGATAAATGCTTAAAACAGGTTAAAAGCGATGTTAATAGTATTTTAAATATCAAGAGCTATACCGCCGAAAAGCTTGGTGAGCGTAAATACAAATTCACCTATACTTTTACCGATGCTGATTATGAACGGGCGGTGGCATGCCCGTAATTAAAGGTATTATTATGAAAACAACACAAAGCAACACTTGGATGCGCTTTTTAGTGCTTGGGGGTTTTAGCCTAATTTTATTCGGTTTTTCCTGTAAGAAGAGTGAGTACGTTCATAATTTGGAGTATTATTTTGATAACAAAACAAATCACTTGATTAAATTGGATTATCCATCTTACAAGTTTACCATTGAACCAGCAAAAACATTTGTCTTAAAAGAATCTTTCGATGGGCCAAAAACATCAACAGCTGAATCTTATCTATCTAATCCTATTCCTAGCCTTATCAATAGAAAGCAAGCAGAGGTAGTGATAAGAATAGGTGATAAATGTTTTATATCTACCGATAATAGCGAGCATAGCTTGATAAATATGAAAAGCTATGTTGGAGAGAAACTAGGCGAGCGTAAATACAAATTCACCTATACTTTTACCGATGCTGATTACGAACGGGCAGTGGTATGCCCGTAATTTATATAAAACTTTAATAGGTATGGTTATAGGTATGGTTACCATCTCCGTTGATAAACGGCTTTATTGCGGCCCGTTATGCTAACCAAAAGATAAATAGACACTAATATCCTTATTGGCGGATTAATCCTTTATTCTACTATAAAACCTTTTATCATGAAAACACTACAATTTTTCTTAGGACTGATGGCACTTTTGTTCGCTCATAATGTTTGCTTGGCACAACTGCCTAAAGTACGTTTTGATAATGGGAAGATTTCTATTGAGGGCGTATGGGGTAAAATTGATGAGAAAAAATACAAACCTTTAATGGATAGCTTGAATAACAAGCTCAAAAGCAACCCGAAAGATACTACTAGTTTGTTCTATAAAGCGCTTCTGCTTGAAAAAATTAATAATCTCTTGGCTAAACCCTATCAGCAAACAAAAGGTGCTTTGGAAAATTTACTTGAGGCTAAAAATATAATCGAAAAAGCATCAGGTTTGGGGGTGAAATCACTGAATTTTAAAATCCTTAAAGCTCAAATCTATCTGCAAATTGCCTATAGATATACAAGCAACGAAAGTTGGATGTTTACTAAAAAAGAAATAGCCGAAAGAAGGAAGCAATATGAATTCTATAAAGTATTGGCTAATAAATGTGTAGATGAACTTATGCTGTTGGACAAACAAAATGCGTATATCTATGACAGTGAAAGAAGAGATTATAAACCACCAGTTATTAGATAGTGATGCTTGTTGGTGATTTGTATCAAATACTCACGCTTTTGATATAAACTTACGAAGTTTTCGAAACGGCGAAGTCCTCAGCTTCACCATTAAAAAACAACAAAATTAAAGTTAAACTTCGTAAGCCTTAGCATTTCCTCGCTACTTTTCCCTATCCTTTTTCTTATTCCATCTAATTTTAATCTCCCCGTTTTCATCCACCGCTTTCAAGTGTAGCACAATACCCTTCATTCGGGCAAGATCACGTTCTTCTTTATCTACAATATCGGCGCTTTTTTTAGGGTCTCTTAATGGAATGTCCAGTGCAATGTTGGTTCCGCTGTTAAAACCATACACGCCTTTCACATCAAAATTAAGAGCGGTAGAGTTAACCTTCATTGGGCTAATATCCACTTGGTCGCCACGTAAAGTAAGGGTGCCATTCAGTTTTTCTAATTGCACGTTGGATAAATTTCGGCTCCTGAAAATAAATTTGCCAACCTTCTCTAAGGGCTCAAAACCTACCAAGGCAGCTTGGTCTAAAGTGAAATTAACTTTTCCGAACATTGATTTTGGAACCATGTTCCCCTTTGCGGTTACAGTTCCCGAAGCATTTACATTGGCAGAGAGAAAACCTTTCAAATTTTTATTCGTTACAGATTGCTGCCCAAAATTATCAAAGGCATAAAAGAACTCCTTTACGCTCACCTTCGCAATATTAGAATTAAATTTTACCTTATTAAGTGCGCCCATCTGTTCTATTTTTCCGCTCATGCTCACTTGGCCACCAGCGTGCTGCACGCCAATTTTGTTGAAATAAATACCGTTGCCAATTAGCGAAATGTCTGCATTAACTTGATTAGCCACAAATTTTTGATATACTGCACGGTTTACTTTCAATTTCAGGTGCATTTTAGACATCTCCAATGCTGTGCTTAACTGTTCTGAAGCCTCTTTGATGGCGTTTTTGGTGGATGCCTTTCTTTTCGTTGCTTTACGAGGGCCCAACAGTGGTAAAAATTCGTTGAGGTATAAATGTGGGCTACTCAAATTGACGTTGACTTCAATTTTTTCGGGGTTGGTGTAATAAAAGTTAAGGAAGTTTTCAATCGAACAATTCATGTTAAGTACACTGCGCCCAATTTGAAACCTACTATTGGTAATGTTCAAATCCTTTTGGTTAAAATTAAGGTCTAGTGAGCTGTTTACCAGTTTTAGGTTACGTGGCAAATAGGAGATGTCTGCATTTTTGATCAAAACTTTGCCATGTATTACTGGTTTGGTAAACAGGAAATTATCGATATCTGCTTGACAAAATAGTCGTAAATCAGCAGTGCCTTTCTCAAACTTAAAACTTTCCTCTTCAAAAGAATTGTTCAATTTTTCTAAGTCAAAAGAAGAAGTGACGAGACCTTGGGCTAAAGGTTTTTCGAGGTTGGAAACCGTAAAGGTGTCAACCTTAATAGGGGCATTATAGTAATTGGCTTTTAGCCCATAAAAACGGATGATGGAATTGGCATCCCCAATTGGCCTGTTAGTGGAATCTCGGTTGGAGAAAAAGCCAATAAAAGAACAATCTGTTAAATCGCCCGAAGGAATAGAAACCTTATTGTCCTTTACGGTCATTTTCACATTGATCAATGGGTCTTTGTGCGATTTGTCACCATCATCAATAATACTTCCCGTTACATCTATCGGTTGTTCTATGCCAAATTTTAAAAGTTTCGATGAAATATTAGGTGCCAACAAATTAGCAATATTAGGATATAAAATTTTATCAGCCTTAATGGCAATCGAAAAAGCAGACTTGTTTTCTGCAATATTAATGTTGGCGCCGATGTGAAAAATATCATTGCCAATTTTGAGCGGCTTCTGGTCAATAATGATCACTTCGCCATCGTCATCATAATGCGCACGCATATTTCCCGAAAGACTTTTATCTTTCAAAAAGCTTCCTTTACGGGTGTTGAAAGCAAAGCTCCTTACTTGGGTTTTCAGTTTGAAATCACCATCCCAATGGTTGGCTGGATATTTGATTTTGCCCTTCAGTTCATCTACAAAAAAGCTAAAAAGTTTAAAGCGCTTTTGGTTGTCTATCACTAAATCAACCTTATTAAGGTCTATAATCCGTATTTGCAAGGAACTGGAACCTTCTTCGTTATTGGCCGCTTTTTGCTGATCCTTGGTACGAAACATACTGGTGTTGCTATAGCCATTAGAATCTGTATAAAGATAGATGTTGGCGTTATTGATAGAAACTTTGCGAATATTGATCGTGCCCACTAAGAGCGATAATGCATTTAGCGTGACATCAATATCGTTGGCCTTTAACAGTTCATGTTTATGCACATGCCAAAGGCTGTCACGCAGCGAAACATTTTTAAGAGATACCGAAACACCAGGAAAGCCTTTCAATAAGGTGGTTTCCATATGCGATACTTCCACTTTGCCATTCACTTTCGTATTCACTTGGTCAAGTATCTTGGCCAGAATAGCTTTGTTGTTTTTGTTAATGTAGTAGGCAGCTCCCACCCAAATTAAAATGAGTAAGAGCAACAGTCCAGCGACTATTTTAAGGGATATTTTGAGCCAACGCTTCATAAATGGTGTTTGTTACAAGATAACAATTATTTATGGCAGTTGTTTTTTGATTAGTAGTTAGGAACTAGGGGTTAGGGGCTAGGAGTAGTAGGCAAGTAGCACAGGCTATTGATTTCCGTCATTCGTTTTGCCTGTCATTCCGAGTATACGAGGAATCTCAGCAATATAGCTTTATGAGATCCTTCGTTGCACTCTGGATGACAAAAATGAATGGGCACTACTAATAACCCAATGAACAAATGAACCGATGAACAAACTCAATCCAAAGATCTCTCCGCAAGGTCGAGATGATGGGAAGTGATAGAAATAATAGCGTAGTGCTTTAAGATCCCCGCATACGCGAGGATGACGATGTAGGAAGGATAGTAAATTAATAAACGATTAACCAGTTAAACAATTAATTATAAAAACAGGAAGATAAATTGGGTTTTGTGGCAAAAAATTAGCCTTACTCATCACTAATCCCGAAGGGTCGGGACTGTCCCTAGCCCCTAACTCCTGGTTCCTAATTCCTAATCCCTAACTCCCCAACTGTTCAGCGAAAATATTTTTATGCCAGCTATCCTGCAAAGGTACTTCCCATTTCTGTTCAAAATCTTCCAAGGTTTGCACCAGGTTGTTAAACACAATAGTATCCAGACCGATTTTCTTAATACTGATCAAGGTCTCAAAATCTTCTTTGGTAGCCACGTGAACATCATCGTCTATTTTATAAGCCATGTTGAAACGGTCAAAAAGATCCAGACCAAATTTGCTTTCAATGTCTTTAATTACCCTTACAGAAGCGTCAATAGAGCAACCTGTGGCATTTGCTACATCCTGATCCACCGTAAGCACAATGAAATATTGGTGAAATACTTCGGCTTTTGCTTTGAGTTGATGACCATGTGCAGTCCACTGCACTACAAAATCATTTAAAATATCTTGTATTTCCGATGTTTCCTGATCGGTAAATCTTCGGTTGCTTTGGTAGATCCAAACTTTAGATTGTGGAGAAAAAATCATATTCAAAAATATCAAAATAATTAACTTACCTACTTTAAAACGGAACTCTTCATGCAAAAGTTTACATTGGACTTAAAAAAGTTCATTTTCTTTTTGTTTGGCCTATCTTTTTTGTTGTTCTCTGGCTTTTCGGCTGCAGAGGATAGTCGTGCATACATCCATCAGTGGTTAAATAAATATTATAATAAGGACGGACAGCCAGAAGCACTAAAACGCTATGAATTGAACGTTACTAACACTGGTTTTTGCAGATATAGGAAGGTTTATGTAAATGGAAAGGAAGAGTTTTTTGCCTTTAATTTATCTAGGTTCAAGTCTATGGATTATTACGGCAATACCAATAGTGGTGAACTTTGGTTGCATACCAAAAACGACGATGTGATTGTGCAAACTCGTAATGATAGGCAAGGAGCCATTGACTCGATGTCTACCTATTTGGTTATTCCCTTAAAAAATATTGATGAAGAGCAGCTGAACGAATTGGCGAGTAGGTTTAGACAGCTAGGTCAAAAAGATTTGGTTGCGAATAAGTAGCATTAAACTTCGTGAGTCTCATTATCTGTTAATTTTTAAAAAACACTTAGAAAATCATCACCATTGCCAATGGCCAAATAGCCCCGCTATCCACTACTACCGATGGAACCTGTGAAATTTCCTAGCTGATCAATAAATTTTTAAAGCAGAAGTTTAAATCGGTATTCGTTACTATCGGGTTTAGCTTGGTTACACCTGTGCACAGCACTTAGTTTTTTAAACCCGACAGAAACGGATACCAGCCTTGTGGCTAAGGCCTGTGGAGTATGAGTGTATGGCGGGACTAACTTTTAAGCGTAGCAGAAGCATTGCTTTTCCATCTATTTAAATATTTTGAAGTTCGCTTGGGATGGGAGGTGGGTTTTCAGACTTACGAAGTTTCGCAAACTTCGTAAGTCTTATAATGACTTTAATACGGCTTACAGTCCGTTAGCTCTTGCAGTAATTTCGGCAATATCCAACACTTTTACCTCTTGCTCTTTGTCTTTCAGTTTCACACCATCATTAAGCATGGTCATGCAGAAAGGACAGCCAGCTGCGATAAACTGTGGTTCGGTTGCCAAAGCCTCTTCAATACGCTCAATGTTCACATCTTTATTTCCTTTTTCAGGTTCTTTGAACATTTGTGCGCCGCCAGCACCACAGCAAAGCCCATTAGCCTTGCAGCGTTTCATTTCTACCAATTGGGCATCTAAAACTTCTAGTGCTTTTCGTGGAGCCTCGTAAACACCATTTCCACGTCCCAAATAACAAGGGTCATGATAGGTGATTTTCTTTCCTTTAAAACTTTCACCACCTTCGGCTTTCAATTTGCCCTCGTTAATAAGGTCTTGTATCAGTTGCGAGTGGTGAATTACTTCGTAAGTACCGCCTAATCCCGGGTATTCGTTTTTTATGGTGTTGAAGCAGTGAGGGCAACCTGTTACAATTTTTTTGATGTTGTAAGCATTAAGCACCTCGATATTGGTCATGGCTTGCATTTGGAACAAAAACTCGTTTCCAGCCCTTTTTGCAGGGTCGCCAGTACAACTTTCCTCGGTACCTAAAACTGCATATTTTAGTCCAACATGATGTAGGATTTTACAGATATCGCGGGTGATTTTCTGCGCTCTTTCGTCGTAACTGCCAGCGCATCCTACCCAAAACAATATTTCTGGTTCTTCTCCTGCGGCCATTAATTCGGCCATGGTTGGTACTTTGAATTCCATTTTTTTAGTATCTAGTAATGAGTATCAAGTATCAAGACTTGAATTCATAATCTTTGTTCTTTGCTCTTTAATCCTGGTCCCTCGCTCCTTGTTCCTAATTCCCTTCAGCCCAATTGAACCTATCGGCAGGCGAGTATTTCCAAGGAGCGCCATTGTTTTCTACGTTGCCCAACATAGCATTGATGCTTGCTGGTGCCACAGATTCTTCCATTACAGCATATCTTCTCAATTCTACAATAATGCCAAGTGGATCAATATTTACTGGACAAGCCTCTGTACAGGCATTACAGCTGGTACAGGCCCAAATTTCTTCTCTTGTAATGTAATCATCTAATAGGGACTTGCCATCTTGATGATCTGCGCCATGTTTGTCGATGTTTTTTCCTACTTCCTCCATGCGGTCGCGGGTATCCATCATAATTTTACGTGGCGAAAGTAGTTTTCCAGTCATGTTGGCTGGACATACAGAAGTGCATCGTCCACATTCCGTACAGGTATAAGCATTCAATAAATTTACCCAGGTAAGGTCCTGAATGTCTTTTGCTCCAAACTTTCCTGGAGCGGTTTCGGCAGGTACAAATGATGGGTCAAGCATAGCCTTCACCTCATTAGTTACACTGTCCATATTGGTAAATTCCCCTTTTGGATTCAAGTTTGAAAAATAAGTATTCGGGAAGGCCAACATAATGTGGAAGTGCTTTGAATAGGGTAGGTAGTTTAAGAAACCGAAAATACCTACAATATGAAACCACCAGCAAAAGCGCTCAATAAAAATTAAGGTGTTTACGCTGTCGGGCAATAAGCCTAGCAACCACGTGCTCACAGGAAAAGCGCCTGCTTGTTGGTAATGTGCTACACCCAAAGTCTGTAATTTGGCATCGGCAGCATTCATCAGTAAAAATGCCGACATCAATAAAATCTCGGTAATTAAAATATAGTTGGCATCTGATTTTGGCCAGCTTTTCATTTCCACTCCCGAAAAACGTTTTAGTTTTACCACGTTTCTTCTAATGAGAAAAATAGCACAGGCCAACCAAACTCCAGCAGCTAAAAACTCAAAACTTCCAATTAAAAAATTGTAAAGACCACCCAAGCCAGCAAATACGCGGTGGGTTCCAAATATACCGTCGATAACGATTTCTAGTACTTCAAGGTTAATGATCACAAAGCCTAGGTAAACCACCAAGTGCAAAAGAAATGGTACAGGTCTTACGGCCATTTTGGTTTGACCAAAAGCCACTTTCAACATGGTCATTAAACGTTCCTTAGGTTTATCGCTGCGGTCGGCAGCTTTTCCCAGTTTAATGTTCCTGATCACTTTGCGTGCATTATAGGCAAAAAGCGCTGAGCCCGCAACAACCAATAAAACGAATATTATTTGTGAAACCATAGTTTATTAAGGTAATGGTACAACGAAGTTAAAATATTTAGATATAAAATATATTATTATGCATGCATAATTTTTTAAATTTAGAATGGTTATGAATTATAGAGGGCTTTAGTGGGAAATTAATTGGTTGGTTTTTAGGAGAAAAGCCTGTTTTGATAAAATTAATTGATATTTTTTTGCAAAATAATTTTGCCTTTCAAAAAAAGAAACTACATTTGCATTCCCAAACGGAGGTGCCTTAGCTCAGTAGGTAGAGCAAAGGACTGAAAATCCTTGTGTCGCTGGTTCGATCCCAGCAGGCACCACTTCCCAAAAAAGCCTCGCATTAGCGGGGTTTTTTGTTTTTAAAGGATTTCAATATTGCCTATTTGATTTATCCTTTGTTTAACGGCTTGGCCGAGCTTCAAAATCTTTATTCCTAGTTGTTAAAATTAACCAGCTGCTGAATATTTGTGTTTTGTTTAGGTTTCATATCTTAGCGAGATAAAATAAATCCACTTGAAAGCCATTTCTATCCTTCTTTTATGTTTATTGTTGGGTACGTTCAGCGTATCTGCACAATGGAATAATAGTTATCAAAAAGGGATATGGTTGGATTCGGTACGTAACGTTTACTTCCTTAAAAAGGAACAGCGTAGCTCCCTTGAAAAAATGCTAACTCAAAAACTTCTTCAGCATAAAGACAGTGAACTGAAGTTTTTTGTGGAACTAATTGCGTTTACAGGTGGAATAGATGCTAATCCCTTAGGAGTAGATAGCTTTTACGAGCAGATTGAAAAGAAGTATAAAGCCTATCCGAACATACAGGCAATGTGTTACCAAACCATTGGTTACTATTATTTTTTGGTGGCGGTTAATTATGAGAAAGCTTTTAGCGCATACCTTAAACTGGAGAAATTATTAGAGGTTTATCCAGCCGAAGTAATTACCAATTACGCCAATTATTGTGCAGAAATATCCTCTGCTTACTATAAGTTTAGAGATTATAAAAAAGCAATAGAGTTGGGTAAGAAAGGTGTAGGAAGTGCCAGTAACCAATGGGATTTTTATAATACCATTGGCCTAAGTTTTATGGAACTGCATCAAATAGATTCGGCTATCTATTACTTGCAAAAAGCGGCAAATGTGGCCGTTGATAAAAAAATGCTTAATGTATTTCGGACCATATCTCTGGGGAATATTGGTTATGGCTATTACCTAAAAAACGAATATGGAAAGGCAAAGCCATTATTGCTCATCGATAAAAATGAAGCACTAAAGATAGGAGACTTTGGTTTGGCTTCAGGAGCCGAAATTCCTTTGGCCGATATTTACGTGTCAGAAAAGAATTGGAAAGTTGCAAACGCGCTTCTGGATAGTGCTAGGCATCATATTGCCCAAAGCCAACAGTTAAATAGGTTGGAGAAATACTTTCCAGTGCGTAGCCGTTACCATCAGTTAAGGGGTGATCAAAAGCTTGCGCTTGCCTATCGTGATTCCACCATCAAAGCAATTAAACGTAACGATTCTATCTTTAATAGCTTATTGGTAATGCGAGTACAGCAGCGTACGGATATGGAAAAGCTTGTAGAAGAGAAAAGTAAGTTGGAGAGTTACAAAAAGGTGTCCCAGATACGCATGATAGCGATAACAGCTGTTTTTATCATCTTGTTGGTGGTTATTTTGATGATAAGATATTATCGGGGCAGAATGGAGAAAGATAGAAAGCAGATTGAGGAACTAAATAGGATTATGGAGTTGAGGCAAAAATTAAGTGCAGATATGCATGATGATATTGGCAGCACGCTAAGTAGTATTTCTTTGTACACCCATTCTCTGCTCATGCAACCGCAAGCCGATGCGCAAAGGAACACGCTCGAAAAGATTAAACAAAATGCCCAAAATGTGCAGGAAAGCATTGGCGATATTATCTGGAGTGTTAATCCAAATATGGATGTAATGGATCAGGTAATTGCTCGTATGCGTGCATTTGGCGCTGATATGACTGAGCATGCGGGAATATCTTTTCAGTTTACGGCAGGTATTGGGGTAGGCGATTTGTCTTTAGCTATGGCGGCACGAAAAAACCTTTATCTCATTTATAAAGAGGTCATCAATAATGCTGTAAAGTATAGCGGAGGGACAAAAATTACCGTATTATTGAAAGAGGAAGCAGGCCTTTTTTCTTTGGCTGTAACCGATGATGGAGTAGGGTTTGATGTGACCGCAAAAAGATTGGGAAATGGCCTGTCAAATATGCACAGAAGAGCTGAGGAAGTAGGAGCACAGATTACTATTTCGAGTGTAAAGAAAAAAGGAACTGCCATTACCTTAGTAATGCCTTTGTAGCCAATAGCTAATATTAGCTATTTGGAAGATGTGTTAAGCGCAATAGTTTTGTGGTTGCCATAAAAAACATTTACTGAAAAATAATAATGAAAAAACGTATTATCATATTCGATGACGACAGCACCAGGAGGGATAGCCTTGCCATGTTGCTAAACATGTGTCATGATATGGAATGCGTAAATACTTTTGAAAGTGCTGCAGATGCGGTGGCCGTGGTGAAAGCTGCTCAGCCAGATTTGGTGTTAATGGACATAGATATGCCATTGGGCAACGGAATAAATGGTACCCGTGCCATCAAGGCAGAATTTCCAGATTTGCCCATCATTATGCAGACTGTTTTTGAGGATAACGAGCATATTTTTGAAGCGATAAAAGCGGGAGCTAATGGTTATCTGCTCAAAAAAACACCTCCAGATAAATTGTTGGACCAGCTAAGGGAAGCTTTTGAAGGTGGGGCACCAATGGCGGGAACCGTAGCCATAAAGGTGTTGCAGTTTTTTAGGGAGGAAACGATTACGCCATCCTATAATTTGAGCGAACGGGAAAAAAGTATCTTGAAGTTATTGGTAGAAGGCCATAGTTATAAGATGATTGCGGCCAAAAGCGATATTTCCTATTTTACGGTTTGCAATCACATCAAAAAAATCTACGAAAAACTGCATGTAAACAGCGCTACCGAAGCGGTACGGATGGCCATTCAACAGAAAATAGTTTCCTAGTTTTTTAATTTTTCATACTTCATTTATTTGGAATTCGGTTGGGTGTGCTTATTAGCGACAAACGCATTCTTCTATCACATAGTAGCCCAAATTTCTGCTCAAGAAATTTAAACAATCTAGGGGCAATTTCGTATCCATTTCTTTAAAAAAATATGCTGTCAATAGCTAGTATTGGCTATTGTGGGCTGGCCTTATTTGGGCTTCTTTTGCGTAATTAAAATCTGGATTTTAACAGTCGTTTTGCTAAAAAAACAAGATGTAAATAATGCTCAATTGCCCCGTCACTTGTTTCGCTGTCTCCAATACCGTTGTCCATCGGCGGTATTTCCATTTTTTCCAATCCTTAAGTATTAAAATATGAAGAAACTTTACTTTATGCTATGTGTGGTCGTGTTTGCCACGTTTTTATGGACAAAATCGTATAGTCAAAATGTTATTTTCGATTTGGCCAACGCTGTTTTAGAGAATAATACTTGGACACAAACTAAAAGTGGGCATAAGCTATTGATAAATCCTTCTGGTGGGCCGTTAAAGCTTTCTAGTTCTGCTACTACGTTGAATAATACTCAACATTTGGTCTCAGATCCAACTGTAGGTGGCATAACGTTTAACATAGAAGGTTTTCATTTTAATGCAAATTCCATCTCATTACGTAAAACTAATGGTCAAGGTACCATATATTATATACTTTATAATGGTAGTACTTTCATTACGAGTGCTGGTGTAAGTTTAGCCGATAATGTTACTACTACTTTAAATTTCGGTGGATACCAAGTAAGTTCAATTTATATATCTTCTTATAATAATAGTCCAATGACGATTGCATTTGACGATATTAACTTATCGAATATTGTAGACATTACGCCGCCTAGGATAAATTCCGTTACTTCATCAACACCGGATGGGCTTTATAAAGTGGGCGACGAGATCAGTATTCAAGTTAATTTTTCAGAAAATGTGATTGTGACAGGTGCACCAACGCTAGCGCTTGCGACGGGAAACTCGAATAGCATGGCTACTTATGTTTCAGGCAGTGGGACTAAAACGCTAAACTTTAAATATATAGTAGAGGTTAACCATCAATACGATAGGTCTTTGGACTATCTTTCAACAGATGCAATAAAATTAAATAGCGGCTCAATTAAGGATGCGAGCGGAAACAATGCGACACTAACTTTGAATAGACCAGGCGACGGAGGATCTTTGGGCTACGGTAGGGGAATTCAAATAGATGGTGTTGCGCCAACTGTAGCTTCTGTCACGTCTTCAGCCCAAGATCGTGCTTATGGGATAGGGGAGGTCATTCCTATCCATGTTGTTTTTGCGGAGAAGGTAACTGTTACAGGAATACCTCAGTTACAGCTGGAAACGGGTAGCACAGATCGTACGATTAATTATAAAAGTGGAACAGGCAGTACTACGCTTCAGTTTGATTATACGGTACAAGCAGGTGATGTTTCTTCTGATTTGAATTATGTATCTACCTCGGCACTCGTATTCAATGGCGGAAGTATCAAAGATTGGGTAGGAAATGAGGCTGTATTAACCTTGCCACTGCTGAATGGTACTACTTCTCTTGCGGCCAATAAAAACATTGTAATAGATGGTATTGTACCCACGGTAAATAGCGTTTCATCATCAAAGGCTAATGGTACTTATAAAATTGGCGACGTTATTGATATTGAGGTAAACTTCTCTGAGGCTGTATCAGTAGGTAATACGCCGCAATTGGAAATCAAGATTGGCGATGTCAATAGAAAGATTAATTATTCATCTGGATCGGGTACTTCTATTCTTAAATTTAACTATACAGTGCTATCTGGAGATGCTTCGCCTAAATTAGAATATGCTTCTACTTCGGCACTCGCATTAAATAATGGTAGTATTAAAGATCTTGTAGGTAATACCGCTGTATTAACTTTGCCAATACCAGGGGGAACTAATTCTCTTGGTGCCAATAAAACTATTGTTATAGATGGTATTGAGCCAAAAGTAATCTCTGTAAGTTCTTCGGCGGCTAATAAAGCCTATAAAATAGGCGATGTGATTGATGTTCAGGTAAATTTCTCAAAAAATATGGTGGTACAGGGAACACCACAGTTGAGCATGCGAACTGGAACAACCAGCCGTAAAATAGATTATTTCGAAGGCTCGGGCACTTCAACCTTGACTTTTAAATATACGGTACAAGCGGGAGACAGAAGTAGTGATTTAGATTATGAGGATGCTAATGCGCTTTCGCTAAACGCAGGAACCATAAAAGATGCTTTAGGTAATAATGCTATATTAACTTTACCTTTGCCAGGAGCTGCTAATTCTCTTGCAGCAAATAAAGATCTTGTAATAGATGGCGATGTACCTACCGTGGCATCTGTAAGTTCTTCTATGGCTAATGGTACCTATAGCGCAGTAACTGCAATTGATATCCAGGTTAACTTTTCGGAGCCTGTGATGGTAACGGGTACTCCACAACTTACGTTGAAAGTGGGTACGCCCAACCGCATTATAAATTATTCATCAGGTTCGGGTACATCAACCTTAACTTTTAAATATGTAGTAAAACCTGAAGATAGTAGCGCAGACTTGGATTATGCGGCCGCCAATGCGCTTTCACTTAATGCAGGAACCATAAGGGATTTGGCAGGAAATAATGCTGTGCTCACATTGGCTTCGCCAGGGGCATCAGGATCGTTGGGCGCTAACAAAAATATTATAATTGTACCTATTGCACCTAATGCAGATGGCGTTCTTTTCGTGAAAAAAGGCGGAAATGGTAACGGTTCAGCTTGGGCAAGTCCAATGGGCGAACTGGCAGATGCACTTGTGGTGGCCAAAACACTTACCAGTGTTAAGCAAGTATGGGTAGCTGCAGGAACATACTATCCTTTGTATAGCCCAGCAGACAATAATTTCGGTGATGATGCAGGAAGGCATAATGCTTTCCTTTTGGTAAAAGATAAAAAAATATATGGTGGTTTTGCGGGAACTGAAACAAACACCAAACAACGTGATACCATTAGTTCATCTAATAAAACAATTTTAAGTGGTGATATTGGTGTGGCAGGTGTTAAAACAGATAATGCCTATCATGTGGTGCTTTCCTCTGGAGACGCGGGTACGGCCATATTCAACGGCTTTACCGTTACGGATGGAAATGCCGATGGACCAGTGGATATTACTGTTAATTCGAACTTAGTCTCTCAGCGAGCTGGAGGCGGTATCCATCATGTAGCCTCTTCGCCTATTTTAATGAATATAGTGGTGAGCGGTAACTCGGCCAACAATGTTGGAGGTGGAATTTACAATAGTTCATTATCCTCCCCAGTCTTAACGAATGTTGCCATTAGTGGTAACTCCGCTGTTGTTAATGGTGGTGGAGTTGCTAATAGTGCTTCTTCGCCAAAGTTAACCAATGTGATCATCAGTAATAATTCGGTTTCTAACAACGGTGCGGGGATATTTAATATTGATTCTTCTTCACCAATTTTAACCAATGTTGCGATCATTGGAAATAAGGCCGTTTCTGGTGGTGGGGCTATTTATAATGCAAATACTTCTTCGCCTGTATTAACCAATGTAACTTTAGGCGGTAACTCAGCTTTTACGGGTGGTGGGCTCTATAATACAAATGCTTCATCACCTAAATTATATAATAGCATTGTTTATGGCAATAGTTCGGGTGTTGGTAATAGTTCGAGTACGCCTGTTTTTTACAACTCTATCATCCAGGGCAGTGGTGGTAGTAGCAGCTGGTTATCTACAGTAGGAACCAACGGTGGCAATAACCTAGATATAGATCCTAAGTTTGTTAATGCACCAAGTTCCAGTACTGCACCTTTTGTTAGTGGCAATTATAGTTTGCAAGCAGCTAGTCCTGCTATTGATGCGGGAGATAATCATTACTATGGTGGACTAGTGGCTACTACTGTAGATTTTATAGGAAAGCCGAGGGTTTATGATTATACAAATAATGGCATCATTGATATGGGAGCGTACGAATATCAATCTCCTATTAGAACCAACATTAACAATGTGCTTTTCGTTAAGAAAGGGGCTACAGGCAATGGTTCAAGTTGGGAAAATGCCTTTGGCGAATTGGCAGATGCATTAAAAGTAGCCAAAGAGGTGGTGGGTTTAAAGGAGATTTGGGTGGCAAAAGGAACTTATTACCCTTTGTATAGCCCGTTAGATAATAACTTTGGTACTAATGCAGATAGGGAAAATGCTTTCCTATTGGTTAAAGATATAAAGATTTATGGTGGTTTTGCGGGAACTGAAACAGCTACATCACAAAGAGATATGGTTACTTGGGTTCACAAATCCATTTTAAGTGGTGACATTGGCATTGCTGGTAATCCTAACGATAATACTTACCATGTGGTGGTTTCTTCTGGTGATGTGGGCGCTGCTACACTTGACGGTTTTACCATTACTGGAGGTAGTACGGGTGGTAGTAATACTAGCACAATTAATTCGAATACATTTTATAGAGTTAATGGTGGTGGTATTTATAATGTTGCTTCCTCTCCAGCTTTAACTAACTTGATCATTAGTGGTAATTCCGCAAATAATGGCGGCAGCGGTGGCGGTATCTATAACAATACCTCATCACCGATAGTAACCAATGTGAATATTACGGGTAATACTGCCGCAAATGAAGGTGGGGGAATATATAATTTCAGTACCTTATCACCAGTCTTTACCAATGTGACCATTACTGGTAATACTGCTGCTAACCAAGGTGGTGGTGTTTATAATTATGGTTCTTCACCAGTGTTCACCAACGTAACAATTAGTGGTAACAAAGCTAACATAGGTGGTAGTATCACAAATAATGTTGGCTCTACACCTAAATTTTATAACAGTATTGTGTACGGTAATAGTTCGGAGGCGGTTAATAACTCAAGTACACCCGAATTTTATCATTCTAATATACAGGGCAGTGGTGGTAGCAGCAATTGGGCTGTCGCTACGGGAACCAACGGAGGAAACAATTTGGATGTAGATCCTCTGTTTGTATTGGCGCCTAGTCACAGCACAGCACCTTTTACTGGTGGCGATTATAGTTTGCAAGGCAATAGCCCTGTAATTAATGCAGGTAGAAACAGTTACTATGCAGGTCTTGCCGCATCTACAAAAGATCCTATGGGTAACGCTAGGGTGTATAATTATGCTGGTGGCGGTGTTATTGATATGGGAAGTTATGAATATCAGACGGTTGCCCCAAATGCAGATGGTGTTGTATTTGTAAAGAAAGGCAGCACGGGTAACGGTTCTAATTGGGCAAACGCATTAGGCGAATTGGCTGATATATTGAAAATAGCAAAAACGGTTACGGGTATTAAGCAGGTTTGGGTAGCAGAAGGAACCTATTACCCTTTGTATAGTGCGGTAGATAATAATTTCGGGAATAATGGCGGAAGAAACAATGCTTTCTTATTGGTTAGGGATGTCAAAATATATGGTGGTTTTGCCGGAACTGAAACAAGTACCATGCAACGAGATACCATTGGATGGTCACACAAGAGTATTTTAAACGGTGATATCGGTACTGTAGGCAACAATGGAGACAATGCCTATCATGTTGTGGTTTCCGCAGGTGCTGTTGGTGCCGCCTCACTCAATGGTTTTACCATTACTGGTGGTAACGCAGGAGGTGGCAGTGAAGTTACGCCAACGATCAATGGGCAAGTCGTGCGTTCCTTCTTTTGCGGTGGTATAATGAACTATGCTTCTTCACCGGCGCTGTCCAACTTAATCATCACTGGTAACTCTGCCGAAAACGGTGGGGGTGGTATAGGTAGTCTTAGTTCCTCTTCCCCTGTGGTGACTAACGTAGTGATCAATGCCAATACTACAAATATTAGCGGCGGAGGTATTTATAACTCATCCTCAACGCCATCATTCATTAATACCGTTGTTAGTGGTAATTCGGCAAGTTATTATGGAAGTGGGGTATTTAATTCCTCTTCGTCGGCAGTATTTATCAATGTGACCATCGCTAGTAACAAGGCGGGCGCTAATGGCGGTGCTGTTTATAACACTAGCTCTGCTCAGCCTAGATTTTACAACAGCATTGTGTATGGCAACAGCTCGGGTATAATTAATGTTTCTTCAGGCAGGCCTACATTTTATAATTCTATTGTACAGGGCAGTGGTGGTAGTAGTGGTTGGGTTGCCGCTACGGGCACAGATGGTGGTAATAACTTGGCTGTAGATCCATTATTTATTTTAGCGCCAAATAATAGTGGTGCACCTTTTACTGGAGGTGATTATCAGCTGCAAAGCGCTAGCCCAGCCATTAATAAAGGCAACAACAGCTATTTTACAGGGCTTGCAGAAACTACTACAGACCTAGCGGGCAAACCAAGGGTATCTGATTATGAAGATGGAGCGCTTATTGACATGGGAGCCTATGAATATCAAACTCCTATTGCACCTAATGCAGACGGTGTGCTTTTCGTGAAAAAAGGAAGCAAAGGCAAAGGTGGTAGCTGGAACAAAGCTTTGGGTGAATTGGGCGATGCACTCAAAGTGGCAAAAGCAAGTACAACCATTAAGCAGATTTGGGTGGCTGGAGGAACCTATGCTCCATTTTATAGCCCTTTAGATAATAATTTCGGTAACCCTGCAGAAAGAGAGAATGCCTTCCTATTGGTGAAAGACGTACAGATTTACGGCGGCTTTGCTGGAACGGAAACAGCTATCGTAGAAAGGGACATGAAAAATGTATCGAACAAAAGTATTTTAAGTGGAGATATCGGAATCATTGGTGATCGTTCAGATAACGTTTATCACGTAGTGGTCTCTTCTGGAGAGGTGGGTACTGCTGTACTCGACGGTTTTACCATAACTGGTGCCAATGCAAGTTTATCAGGTGCTTTATGGGTGAATTCAAATCCATTAAGTCGCGATTTTGGTGCTGGGATCTATAATTTTCTTTCTTCACCTAAACTTAGTAATCTTGTTATCAACAATAATTCGGCGGTTTATGGTGGCGGTATGTATAATTACTCCTCGTCTCCAGTGTTAACCAATGTGTTGGTGAATGGTAATTTCGCCACGGAAGGTGGTGGTATCTATAACAATGTCTCTTCTCCTGAGCTGATCAATGCAACCCTTAGCGGTAACGCAGCTAATTCAGGTGGTGGCATGGTCAATAACAGTTCTTCTTCACCTAAATTATATAATAGCATTGTGTATGGGAATAGCACCAGCATGGTTACCCTTTCGGGCACGCCAGAGGTTTATAACTCTATTATACAGGGCAGCGGTGGCAGTAGCAGTTGGGTTTCTGCTACAGGTTTAAATGGCGGCAGCAACCTAGACGTAGATCCTAAGTTTGTGGCGGCACCAAATTATAGCACTGCACCTTTTGAAGGAGGTGACTACAAGTTACAAGCGACTAGCCCTGCCATTAACGTAGGTAAAAACAGTTATTATACAGGATTGTTGGCTACGCATACTGATTTAGCTGGTAATTTAAGAGTACATAATTTTGTGAATGGCGGCACTATCGATATGGGGGCTTATGAATATCAAGCGCTATTGTCTCAAACCATTAACTTTGCTGCCCTAAATTCCAAAACTACTAATAGTGCAGATTTTGCTCTTAGTGCCACCAGTACAAGTGGATTGCCAGTGAGTTATACCAGTGCCCACACAGCCATAGCTACAGTTTATGAAGACAATGGCGTTTGGAAGGTAAAAATCAAGGCGGCGGGTATAGTGGAGATTACGGCAAAGCAACAAGGAGATGCTAACTATGCTGCAGCAACAGACGTAAAGCAAAACTTGGTAATTATTGAAGAAGTACTTCCAGTGGAGTTGACCAGCTATACCGCTAAAATAGTGAACCAAACGGCCAGACTGGATTGGAACGTAGCTACCGAAAGTAACAACCGTAAATTTGTAGTTTATCGCAGTGGCGATGACAGACAGTTTACCCAAATAGGCGAAGTGGCCAGCTTGGGCAACACCACTACAAACAAAAGTTATTTCTTTGTAGATAAGCAACCTTTAAATGGTAACAATTATTACAAATTGGTACAGGTAGACCTAGATGGTAAACCAACTGAATTGGGACTGAGAACGCTTAGTTTCTCACTTTCTACTTTCAGTGTTCAGCTCTATCCAAATCCAACAAAAGATAAAGCAACCGTTACTTTTGAGGCCGCCAAATACGTGAGCTTGGTATTAAGTGGGGTAGATGGCAAGGTGTTAAAAGTGGTTCAGCTTAATTCACAACAAGATAAATTGGAGATAGATTTGTCTGCTTATCCAACTGGGATCTATTTTATAAAATTAGTAGGAACTGGGGAGAGTATCGTTAAAAAAGTAATCAAACAATAGCATAATTTCCAAACAAACACAAGCCCCGCATATGCGGGGTTTTTTGTTTTCAAGATGTTTTTATGGTATGATATAGTTGGTTCTATCCAATTGTCAATGAATGTTTTCCGATGGTATTTTGATTGTTATTGTTCAACAATTTTGATAGGAATTACCAAATTCAAATAATAAATGTATTTTTAACGTTTATTAATCAGGTATAAACATTTTGTTAAATGAAAAGAACGATATCACTGGTATTGGCTTGTCTAAGTCTTACTAATGCTTATTCACAATCAAAGCCCGACTGGGAAAATCCAGAAGTATTTGCTATTAATAAAGAGAAAACGCGATCAAGCTTATTGCCTTACGCCTCAGAAGCCTTAGCAATTAAAAACGAATACAAAAGCTCGTCCTACTATCAATCCCTAAATGGGAACTGGCAATTTCATTGGTTTAGTAAAATAGCCGATGTTCCTGCAGGTTTTTTTAAGGAGGAATTTAATACAGGTTCGTGGACTACCATGCCAGTACCAGGCAACTGGGAGTTTAATGGCTTTGGCATTCCCATGTATGTGAATACTGGGTTCGGATTTCCTTCAAATCCTCCATTTATCAATAAAGAAGATTCGCCGACTGGCGCTTATCGTAAGCAGTTTAATATTCCTGAAAATTGGAACGGCAGAAAAGTGTTCTTGCATTTTGAAGGAGGTACAAATTCCATGTACGTTTGGGTGAATGGCAAGAAAGTAGGCTATACCGAAAATTCTAAAAGCCCCGCTGAGTTTGATATCACGCCTTATTTAAAAAAGGGAAGCAATCTGTTAGCTTGTGAAGTACATAAATTTAGTGATGGTAGTTACTTGGAAGATCAAGATATGTGGCGATTGGGTGGTATCAATCGTAGTGTGTACCTGTATTCTACCAACCAAACTCGTATCCTCGATTTTTTTGCGCACCCAGATTTAGACGCTCAATACAAAAATGGGGTATTTAGTACTTCTGTTAAAATCCAAAACTATGGGAATGCCGCTGCCGCTCAAACGGTAGAAGTGAGTATTTTGGATAAGGCAGGGAAAAAGGTTTTTAGTCAGCAAAAGCCAATAAAGTTGGCTGCTCAATCGGTTGATTCGTTAACCTTTGATGGTGTGGTGAATGCTCCGCTAAAATGGACGGCGGAAACACCGAACTTATATACAATGTTGGTGACTTTAAAGGATGACCAAAAAAATCTGATAGAAAGCACTTCTCACCGTATTGGCTTTAGAAAAGTAGAAATAAAGGACGGCCAAGTACTGATTAATGGAAAGCGCGTGCTGTTTAAAGGGGTTAACCTACATGAATTTAATACGCAAACAGGTCAGGTGGTTGATTCTGTAGTGATGCTCCGTAACATCCAATTGTTTAAGGAGCTTAACATCAATGCCGTGCGAACCTCTCACTATCCACAGCAACCTTTATGGTACAGGCTGTGCGATGAATATGGTATTTATCTGGTAGATGAAGCTAATCTTGAATCGCACGGATTGGGCTACGGACCTAACAATGTTTCTAATTTTCCAGAGTGGAAAGCTGCTCACATGGATAGGATCATTAGGTTGATTGAAAGAGATAAAAACCATGCTTCGGTGATATTTTGGTCCTTAGGTAATGAGGCCAGTAACGGAAAAGCTTTCTTTGATATGTATGATTGGGCAAAAGCTAGAGATAAAAGCAGACCAGTACAATATGAGCAAGCTTATCAGAGAGATAGAAACACGGATATCATTTGTCATATGTATCCTTCTTGGGATAGCATGGTACGCGATGCTGCCAAAGATTTAGGCAAGCCTTACATCATGTGCGAATATGCACACGCCATGGGAAACAGCATGGGTAATTTCCAAGATTATTGGGATTTGATGCGTACCAGTAAAAATATGCAAGGAGGCTTTATTTGGGAGTGGTACAATCACGGCTTTAAAACAAAGGATGAGCAAGGTCGCGAATATTGGGCCTATGGTGGTGATTTGAACGGGTTTAATAAGCCAAATGATGGTAACTTCTGTATGGACGGTATTGTTACGCCAGATCAGCAATATATGCCGCACACACACATCGTTAAAAAGGTTTATCAAAATATATTATTTGAAGCCAAAGACCTAAATAACGGAGTGCTTACCGTAATCAACGATTTTAAGTTTACGCCAATTACCAGTCAGGAATATGGTTTTAAATGGGTATTGTTAAAAAATGGGGCTAACGTTGCCGAAGGTAATTTTGAGGTGGCTATTCCTGCCGATTCAAGAAAAGAAGTGACGTTGAAACTGCCTAAATTGGCATTTGCAACGGGGGTAGAATACTACTTGCAGGTGTATGCACACAGAAAAACAGCGACTAAATTTCTTCCTGTAGGATTTGAAGTCGCAAAAGGAGAATTTGCATTTACAAACAATAATTATTTCGCTGAGGTAAGCAAAACGGCTAATCAGGCAAAAATTCAGAAAAAAGAAACACAACAAAAATTCAGTTTCACTGCAAATGGCATTACGTATGAATTTGGAAAAGACAATAGGGCTTTAACAGATATTAAAGGAGCCTCCAAACAATTGATTACTAAAATGCCAAAACTGAACTTTTGGAGAGCACCTACTGATAACGATTTTGGTTCACAAGCGCAGTACAATTTGAGACTTTGGGAAATGGCTTCCATATCACAAAAAGTTAGTTTTAAGGGCATCGATGAAAAAGCAGACGCAGTGACTTTAAATTATGAGTTTCAACCACAGGGAGTAGCCGCCAAGGTAGAAGTAGCTTACACCATCAATAGTGATGGTTCACTTACCGTAAACACTCATTACAAAGCATTAGCTGATGACTTGCCAGAAATGATGCGTTTGGGTATGAATATGGAACTACCTAAAGAGTATAATAATTTTACCTGGTACGGTCGTGGACCTTGGGAAAACTATGTAGATCGTTACCAAGATGCGTTTATGTCGATATGGAGCGGTAAGGTAGGAGAACAAGCTTTTCCTTATTACCGACCACAAGAAGCGGGTAATAAAACAGATGTACGCTGGTTTACCCTTACCGATAGTGAAGGTAATGGTTTACAAATTAAAGGAGCGCAGCCTTTATCGGTAAGTGCCACTAATTACAGAACCGAAGATTGGGATCCAGGGACTACCAAGAAACAACAACATCCATCAGACATTATTCCATCGGATAGGGTCATTTTAAATGTGGACTTGTTTCAGAGGGGCGTAGCAGGTCTAGATTCCTGGGGTTCTAAACCATTGGATAAATATCGTTTTCGTGCTAAAGAGTATCAATATGCCTATACCATTAGCGTCATCCGTAAAGATTCAAATCAAAATTCTAAATAAAAACACTTCAAAAAGCTCTATATATGAGATTGAATAAAAATATCTTTTTGGTACCCTTGGCCATCTTATTGCTTTTTGGGTGCTTTTCTGTTCAGGCCCAAATTGGTAAGCAGCATACGTTTAAAATCAGTGGAAACCAATTTCTATTGGATGGTAAGAATTTCCAGATCATTAGTGGTGAAATGCATTATGCTCGGATACCAAAGCCTTACTGGCGCCATCGATTAAAAATGGCCAAGGCAATGGGTTTAAATGCCATTTGTACCTACATGTTTTGGAATGCACATGAGCCCCAACAAGGTAAATACAACTTTAGCGACAATTTAGATATTGCTGAGTTTTGCAAAATTGCGCAAGAAGAAGGTCTTTGGGTAATTATTAGACCAGGCCCTTACACTTGTGCTGAATGGGATTTGGGAGGCCTACCCGCTTGGTTATTGAAAACTAAGGGAGTGGTGCTAAGAAGCTCTGATCCTAATTACATGCCGCAAACACTCACTTTCTTAAAAAGAGCCGTTGAGGAATTTAGGCCAAACTTGATTACCAACGGTGGAAACGTGTTGATGGTACAAGTAGAGAACGAGTATGGTGTGTATGCTGGCGATAAGAAATATGTGGCTGCCATTAGGGATGCACTTTTAGAAGCTAAAGTAGATGTGCCGCTTTTCCATTGCGATTGGGCTGGCAAAAACTATTATGATAATGCACATGTGGAAGGAGTAATGCCTTCTATTAATTTTGGTGGAGAGGCGGAAAAGAACTTTGCCATTTTTGAAAAATATGCACCGAATGTACCGAAATTTAACTCGGAATTTTGGACAGGATGGTTTGATTATTGGGGTGGCAAACATGAAGTTCACTCTGTGGAAGAGAAGTTGGCAGACTTTAAATGGATGGTAAATAACGGGATCTCTGTGAACCTGTACATGTTCCATGGAGGTACTACAAACGGTTTCTTTCCTGGAGCTAATGGAAGTAATACTTATTACACGCCATATACTACCAGTTATGATTATGATGCTCCTTTAAGTGAAGATGGTGTGCCAAATGATAAGTTTTTTGCTTTTCAAAAGGTAATCAAGGATAAGTTTCCAGAACTTAAATTGCCACCTCTTCCAGAACCTTTACCTAAAATAACGATCCCAGAATTTGAGCTTAAACCAGTGGCCTCATTAGCCGCTAATTTGCCAAAAGCCCAAGTTTTTGAGAAGCCTCAAACCATGGAAAGCTTGAACCAAAATTCGGGATATATTTTGTATAGTCATCAAATAGAAGGGAGCTTGCAGGGAAATTTGACCATTAAAAGGGTAATGGATAGGGCCACAATTTACATTGATAAAAAGAAAGTTGGAGTGCTTGATAGGAGATTAAATCAATTTTCAATCCCTATTAATGTGAAAGAAGGTGGAAAGCACACGCTAGAGATTTTGGTAGAGCATCAAGCTCGTGTGAATTTTGGCAATGCCATAGATCATGAGCGTAAAGGGATCAGCGAAGGTGTGTGGTTAAACGGTAAAGAACTTTTAGGTTGGGCTCATTATTCCTTGCCGTTAGATAATGTTGATGGTTTTAAATCTTCTCCTCGCCAAGCTGGATATCCACACCTTTATCGTGCAACGTTTAAATTAGATCAGGTAGGTGATACTTATTTGGATACTAAAAAAGTGGGTAAAGGTTTATTGTGGGTTAACGGTAGGCACATTGGTCGTTACTGGTTTATAGGACCTCAACAAACTATTTTTGTACCAGGTTGCTGGTTGAAAAAAGGAGAAAACGAAATCAAGGTTTTAGAGATGGAAGACCTGCCAGTGCTTAAATTGAAAGGGATTAAAAATCACATCTGGGAAACCAAAATCGATTCGACCTTATTGCATAGCAAGCCAGGTCATAAATTGCAGTTAGTAGCAAAAGATAAAGTGCTTACAGGTACCTTGACTAATACCGAAGGATGGCAGGAAGTGAGCTTTGAAAAGACTTATCAAGGTCGTTACATCTGTTTGGAAAGCCTTTCTGCTTATGGCGATGTGCCATTTACCACCATTGCTGAGCTGAGAATTAAAAATAGCGAAGGGAAAGAAATTCCAAGAGAAGAGTATTCTATCTTTTTTGCAGATAGCGAAGAGTTGGGAGAGGGTAATGGTTTAGCTACTTTAATGGTTGATAACCAACCGACCACTTTTTGGCAAACCGCTTGGAGTGGAAATGTTAAAAGCCAACCTCACCAAGTGATTATTGATTTGGGAAAAGAGCAGGTAATCTCAGGCTTTAAATACTTACCTCGTATGAGGGAAAGCAAAGGGAGAGTGAAAGATTTTAATTTCTATATCTCCAAACAGCCATTTGTGATTAAATAAGTGGTTTAATGTTAATTCTGTTTGGCTATAGTGCTTTCTAAGTATGGTAGTCAGACAGAATGTTTGATTGATGCTATGTATATGGTTCATTTATTGAGTTTAAAGATTTTAACTGAAAAGAAAATATAACCACATAGACACATAGGGGCATCGTTTGATATCAAATAATGATTAAAGAATAAGTAGAACCAATTTGCGTGTTTTGAAGAGGTTAATACTAATTTTATGAGCGCCTGCATTGCTTGCTGAGATTGCTTCGTCGTTCCTCCTCGCAAAGACGAAAAAAGGAGCGTCATTGCGAGTTTACGAAGCAATCTTAAAGCGAACGCTCTCCAAACAAAATACCAAGCAAGTATGAAGTATGTTGCTTTAAGCCCATCAAATGATAAAAACGTTTTAATCTGTTTAATAAAGAAAAACCTCAATTGCTTTTAAATACTTGAGGTTTTTTATGGCGATTGATTGAAGACTAGATCGCTAATTGAAACTAACAGTCTTAGTGCTTCCATCTTGAAAAACCACATCAACGCTATTTTGATCGGCTGCTATTTTTACGCTTTTAACTGGTTGAAGCTCCTTATTCGTAAAGTCTTTCTTCCCTTTCTTCCACAATTGGAGGGTGATGAAGATTTTCTCTCCTGTAACATTGCTTTTAGCACTGATAAGGCTACTTTCTTTGCTTACAGGATGTAGGTTTTCAGTGTCTGTAAAATCCATTTTATCCCAACCATTCAGCGAAATCATGGCCAATTGATATTCGCCGTTATTCAAGAGGTAAGCGTTTCTTTCTTTTATTTTTTTAACCTTCTTTACTATGGCCTGTTTTAAAAGGGGCAAAGCATAATGTCCTAAAGTCAAGTCTGTTTTTACGGGAGAAACTACCTTATCAACTCTTAAAATACCGTTGGGTAAAGGGATGTCTGCCAGTTTTAATTTAATGTCACGATTGGTTTCCAGTTCGGCATCTCTTCTATAAATGCCATTTTCAAAACCTACGAAAGTGTATAAACGAAGTACTTCCCATTCTTTCTGTCCATTTACAATGCCATAGTTCATGGAAATTTCTCCATTTTTACCATCAGCCATCCATGGGAAATTGGTGTTGTAGGCCAGTTTGTTGTAGTTTTCGGTGCTACGGAATTTTTGCCAATCCTTGGCCATGGTTTCATGGCACCATGAGCGCATTTCAGAAGCGCCGCTGTTAGGATAATTGGTAATCAGTAGATTTGAGCCAGGCTGGAATTTATTGTAGACATGACCTTTTTTGAGCTCCTTTTCCCATGCACCATTATTTTCTTTGGCGGTCCAGAAGATGTTGTCTGCAGGTAACTGTAAAGCCATAAAAGCTTTTCCTAGCCAATAAACACTTCCCCGGCAACTGTAAACTTGTACGGCAGGTTCAAATGCACCGTAGAAGCCTAAAGTAGGCACATTGTCTTCCATAAAAGAAGGATTTTCCAGAAACTGTAGCATGCTGCTAGAGGCAATTCTACGCATCCAACCATAATTTACCTTGCTCGGATCATTGAGGTAGCCGGTTAATGCTAAGGGAGCTACCGCCCCAAAGCGATAGGCGATGCTACGACCCCACATGTTCATTTGACCTTGTTCGTTAAAGGTATAAGGATAATTTTGAGTAAGGTCAGAAAGGTTATCCATGAATTTTTTAGCATAGGAAGGATAGTGTTTATTCCCATATAGTTGCGACCATAATGGTCCATACATTTGGAATGCCCACATGCTGTAATAGTCGTAAGCAGGAGAATCGTTGTACCAACCGTATCCTCGATAAGCCTCTATGATTTTATCTAAATAGCCAAGCATTAATTGCTCATTCACCTTATAGCCTTTTTCTTTAAAGAAACTGAGGATAAATACATTGAAAAAACGCCAATTGGAGCCTATGGTTGGTCCATCGCCATAGCTGAGCATGGTAGCTGCCAACGCGTCTTTCTGTTCTTGAGTCAGTGGGTCCCACAGGGTCTCAGGTGCTACCGATAAGGATATGGCCAATGCTCCAAACTCAACCAAAATTTGACTTGGCCCTCCATTGCCACGAGGTTTAATATAGCTCGGGCTGTTAGGGTTAATCAGGTTTAAAAGGTTATGGCGGTAGTAGTCTGCTACTTTGATATGGTTAAGTACCAAATTAGGTTTTTCACGCAGCAAAGGAGCCGCTACAAATAAGGTACGGCAAAAACCTTCTAGTTTCTCCGTAGGAACTTGGTCTTCCTTTTTAGGATAAGTTTTGTCGTGTTGTTTTGGAAACTTCATTGCATCATCCATGGTATGGATATAGCTAAAAGCTCCGTTAAGCAAATATTCGGCGGCATCCACCCAATGTTGGCGGGTAACACCGGTTAAAGGGCTAACCTGATAGTTAGGATTTTTAACTTTAAATATGCTATCTGTTTTTTCAGAAGCCCTTAACATAGGGGCTGAGAAAATGAATAGCAATACGATATAAAGTGCTTTCAAGTTTATTCTTTTCATCTTTTTCGATTACTCATTAAGCATGATCTACTAACTATCAGGTTAGTTTTATTATGATTCGTTAAGTGATGCTACCAAAACTTAACGTATAGCATGGTAATTAATAAAAGTGTAATCACAATTAAGCTCATGGTCACTTTATCCACCTTAAACATTGATCTTTCTAATACAAATGCTTTAGGGTTGATTTTTGGACCAAATAAACTGATCGAGATCATGGTTAACATGGTGAAACCGAAAGAAAGTCCCATACAAATTAAGAAAGGAATTTCGTAGCCACCTTTGCCGTTAGGGAAAGCGGTGTAAAGTAGGGTTTCATTACCGAACCAAGCTGGTGCGTAGTTGTTAAATACTACCGATAACACAAATCCCGTAATTAAACCTGCGATAGCTGCGGGACCGGTGGTTCTTTTCCAGAACATCCCTAAAATAAACATGGCAAAAACCCCTGGGCTAATAAAACCAGTATATTTTTGTATAAAAGTAAATCCACCTTCGCCGCCAATACCCAATAAATCTTCCCATGTTAGCACTATTGAGAATACAATGGCCGCCAAGATCGTGAGCTTACCGGTTAATACCAGTTTTTTCTCGCCAGCAGATTTATTGATGTATTTTTTGTAGATATCAAGGGTGAAAATGGTAGAAATACTGTTCGCTTTTCCTGCTAATGAAGCCACAATGGCTGCGGTTAATGCTGCCAGCGAAAGTCCTTTTAATCCTGTTGGAAGGAAACCTAAAACCGCTGAATAAGCATTATCTGCATTGAAGTTGCCTCCTGGAGCCATTTCTTGTTGTAGGGCACCATTTTTATGCAATACGTAAGCTGCAATACCTGGTAACATTACGATGATTGGCATCCCTAATTTTAAGATACCTGCAAATAAAATCCCTTTACGAGCAGTTTTTAAATCAGCACCTAAAGCTCTTTGAGTGATGTATTGGTTACAGCCCCAGTAATTAAGGTTAACAATCCATTGTCCTGCAAAATACATGGCAATTCCAGGTAACATCAAATATTTGTTGATATCCGCTTGGGAGGCATTTGGGCCAGGTTTGTCCAGAATCATCTTAAAGTGGTCTGGCGCATCTGCCATCATCATTTTAAAGCCAGCTAAAACATCTTTTCCTAAGCCAAATTTTTCACTTACCATGGTTAGGGCAATGTAAGTGGTAGCCAATCCGCCGATAATTAATACCAAAACCTGGATCACGTCAGTAAAGCCAATTACTTTCATTCCTCCTAAGGTGATGACCAAGGCAAATACCGCAAGCGCAATCATGATCAGGTGAAAATTACCACCTCCAGCAAGGTTGCTGATGGCTAAAGCACCTAAGTAAAGAATAGAAGTAAGGTTGACGAAAATGTACAAAAACAACCAAAAGATGGCCATAATTAAGCTTACCGTCTCGTTATAACGGGTTTGCAAAAATTGTGGCATCGTAAAGATCTTGTTCTTCAGGTAAACTGGAATAAACCATACGGCCACAATAATAAGTGCAATGGCAGCTACCCATTCATAGGCTGCCACTGCAATGCCCACTACGAAACCGTTACCACTCATACCGATAAATTGTTCGGCAGAGATATTTGAAGCGATGAGCGAGGCACCTATTGCCCACCAAGTCAATGATCCTTCGGCAAGAAAGAAATCATGACTTCCAGAAGCGTCTTTGTTTTTTTTGCGGCTATAAATCCAATATCCGTAGCCTGATACCAAAATGAAATAAACGATAAATACAATGATATCCGTTGTTGAGAAATTCCCCATAGTTTGTTGGTTTATCTGGTTTTTAGTTGATAAAAAGTGTCGTTCCAATGCAGTTCATTTCTAAACTGTTCTAAGTTGGTTTCGGCACCAATGTTTAAATATTCTATGCCTGCAATATTAGCAAAATCTAGAAAATGTTTAGTGGTTAGACATTGGCTATATACGGTATGGTGTGCACCTCCAGCGTAAATCCATGCAGCACAGCCAGTTTTCATATCGGGTAGAGGTTTCCAGAGTACTCTAGCTACGGGTAATTTAGGAAGATCATGCGGAGCTTCAACCGCTTCAACTTCGTTAACAATTAACCTGAAACGATTGCCCATGTCAATTACAGAGGCGTTTAATGCCGCACCTCCATTCACATTAAATACTAAACGAGCTGGATCGGCTTTTCCGCCAATGCCTAAAGGATGTACTTCTAATTTTGGTTTTTCATTGGCTAAAGCAGCATCAACTTCTAACATATGTGAACCCAATACCATTGAATTTGCAGGATCAAAATGGTAGGTGTAATCTTCCATAAATGCACTGGTTCCTTCTAGTCCAGCACCCATTACCTTACTTGCACGTACTAAAGCAGCCGTTTTCCAATCTCCTTCACCTGCAAAGCCATAACCATCAGCCATTAGTCGTTGAACGGCTAAACCTGGCAGTTGAACCATTCCGTGTAAATCTTCGAAAGTATCAGAGAAACCTTTGAAATCGCCGTCTTCTAGGAACTTGCGAAGGCCCAATTCAATTTTAGCCGCTTCAAATACAGATTGATGCTTTTCGCCACCAACTTTTAAACTGGCTTCCATCTCATACGTTTCTTCGTAGGTTTTCACCAATTCGTTAACGGCTTGATCTGGAATGGCATTAATTACGGCTACTAAATCTCCAATAGCATAGGTGTTTACAGAGAAACCAAATTGCTTTTCTGCTTCTACCTTGTCGCCATCGGTTACGGCAACAAAGCGCATGTTGTCTCCAAACCTAGCAAATTTGGCTCCCTGCCAATCATTCCAGCCAGCAGCAGCACGGGCCCAAACGTCTATTTCGCTAAGCGCTTCTTCATCTTGCCAGTGACCCACTACCACTTTACGGTTTTTACGTAATCTGCTTACCATAAAACCAAATTCACGATCGCCATGGGCACTTTGGTTTAAGTTCATGAAATCCATATCGATGGTATCCCAAGGGAGATCACGATTAAATTGAGTATGTAAGTGCAATAAAGGTTTCTGTAGGATACTCAAACCTCTAATCCACATTTTTGCGGGCGAAAAGGTGTGCATCCAAGTAATGATACCAATACAATTTGGGGATACGTTTGCCTGTTGTAAGGTCTCGAAAATTTCGTCAGCGGTTTTTACAATCGGTTTATAAACCACTGTAACAGATACTTGTTTGGCATTGTTGATGCCATCGGCTACGATTTGAGCATGCTTGCTTACTTGCTTAAGCGTCTCTTCGCCATATAGATTTTGACTTCCGGTGATAAACCAGACTTCAAGATTTTTTAAGTTGATCATTAGTTTATATTGGTTAATTATTTATTTAGCATTTAAGATTGGCCGTAATAAGAATCTGGGCCGTGTTTACGTTCAAAATGTTTTTGGATCAAGGCTTGTTTTAAGCGAGGCGCCATTGGATTGATCTGTCTGGTAAGCAAGGCCATTTGCGCAACCGACTCTAATACCGCACTATTGTACACCGCCTTAGCTGCTGTTTTTCCCCAAGTAAAGGGAGCATGGTTGCCCACCAATACCATTTCCACTTCCTTATAACTTAATTTTAATGCGTTTAAATGGTTAATGATTTGAAAACCAGTTTCATGTTCATAGTCTCCTTTGATCATTTTATCGTCCATTGGCGGAGCGCAAGGGATATCCGTTGTTAAGTGGTCAGCGTGAGTGGTACCAAAAATTGGGACAGGACATTGTGCTTGTGCCCAAGCGGTAGCGTGGGTAGAGTGGGTGTGTACAATTCCGCCAATATCTGACCAGTTTTTGTATAAAACAGCATGAGTTTTGGTGTCGGAAGATGGTCTTAAATTTCCTTCTACCGTATTGCCGTCAAAATCTACAATCACCATCGCATCAGGACTAAGTTCTGGATAAGGAACGCCACTTGGTTTAATGGCAAAAACGCCTTCCTTTCTATCTACAGCGCTAACATTACCGAAAGTAAAGAGCACTAAGTTCAGTTCAGGAAGTTGCATGTTCGCGAGATAGGCTTCTTCTTTAATATGTTGGTATTTGCTCATATTCCTTAGCTTTAAGTGAGTGTTCGGTAAATTGACCCAAGGCTTTATATTTGAGGTAGTGCTTACGATAAAAGCTTTGTTTATCCATATTTGGGATATAAACTTTTTCAAAGCCAGTTCCCATGGCTTTCACTGCATCTTCTACGGTAGGGTAAACACCAGCAGCAACTGCAGCGAACATGGCTGCTCCCAAAGCACAAGTTTGTTCAGATTTTTGAATCCTGATCGGCATTTCCAAAACATCAGCCATCATTTGCATGATGTAAGGAGATTTTTTGGCGACGCCACCAATGCCAATAATTCCTTTTACCGGTACACCTTCATTTTCGAAACGTTCTACAATACTTTTGGCACCAAAACAGGTTGCTTCGGCCAAGGCCCTAAAAATGCGGGGTGCATCAGAAGCCAAGCTAAGTCCTGCAATGCTCGCCTTAAGTTCTTGATTGGCGTCTGGAGTACGTCTGCCGTTTAACCAATCAATCGCAATTTCCACGCTTTCCTCTTCCGATAATTGGCTAGCTTGAATGCTTAATTCCTTGATGATATTGTCTTCTATTTCTTGCTTAAGTGCAATGGCTGTTTCTGCATTGATCAATGTAGCATGTTGTAATTGCTGCAGTGGCCAACTTAGCAGGTTTTTAAACCAGGCGTAAACATCTCCAAAAGCTGATTGGCCGGCTTCAAGCCCCAACATTCCTGGGATTACCGAACCATTAACTTGGCCGCAAATTCCTTTGATCGTTCTATTATTGATATCCTCTGAGGGCGCAATTAGAATATCGCAGGTGCTGGTTCCCATGATTTTGCATAAGTGATAAGGCTCAATTTGGCCACCTACTGCACCCATGTGGGCATCAAATGCACCTACGCCTATCACCACATCGGTTGGGAGACCCAATCGCTCTGCCCATGCTGCACTAATTTGTCCAGCGGGTTCATCAGAGGTATAGGTTTCCTGAAATAAGTTGTTGGTAAAGCCTTGTAACAATGGGTCTATTCCAGTGAAAAAATCATCTGGAGGTAGGCCCCCAAATTCTTCCGACCATAATGCTTTATGTCCAGCGGCACATCTGCTTCTTTTGATTTTTTTAGCATCAGACCCGCCAGTCAACAGAAATGGGATCCAGTCACAATGTTCTACCCAAGAGAAGCAAGCTTTTCTTACTTTTTCATCAGCTCTTAAAATGTGTAGTAATTTGGCCCAAAACCATTCAGAAGAATAAATCCCACCTACGTTTTGCAAATAGTTTACTTCAGCATTTGCAGCATGGGTATTAATCTCTGCAGTTTCTTTAACTGCTGTATGGTCCTTCCACAACACAAACATCGCATTGGGATTGTCTTCAAAATCTGGGGTAAGTGCTAGGGGTGTTCCATTGCTATCAACAGCAACAGGAGTAGAACCCGTAGTATCTATGGAAATTCCTTTGATATTTTTTGCAATAGCTAAATGATCAACCTTGGCGAGACATTCTTTAATAGATTCTTCTAGTCCTTCTATATAATCTAGTGGATGTTGTCTGAATTGATTGGTCGAGGGGTTACAAAATAAACCTTGTTTCCATCTTTTATAGTAATACACTGCCGACGAAATTTCTTTTCCGTTAGCTGTATCTACGATGATGGAACGCACTGAGTCTGAACCGTAGTCGATACCGATTACATATTTGGTTATGTTCATATAATTTTAAATGTCTAAATAACGTTTATTTTTTTTCAAAAAGAAAAAATTTTATAAAAAACTAAAAAAGTGGATGTTTTTTGAGTGGTAAAAAGCAGGGGAGAGGAATAGAACTAATAGGTTGATAACGGCAAGTAAAACGAGAGGTGTCCTTCTATATTTGGTTAGAGAATAAAGTGCTTGAAAGCCTTGTCTTTACATCAATTAGTGATGTCAATATATTGTTATGTTAATTTTAAGCAAAAGTTTTAATAAAAATTAATTGTTTGAAAATTAGATTGTTATAAATTATAAACGTTAAAAGGACGTTTATAATTTGGTGTTAATTTATCTTTTTCTAACTTAGTACTGACAATGCCTTAGTGGCTGTGTAATAACCGAGTATTTATCTGAATCTTTCATGAATGAACAATTAACCTTTTTCAATAAAAAGGAAGGATCTAGTCGGCTCGGACTTATAAGCGTCAAACAAACATTTATTGATTAACCATTTATAAACCAATTCAAATTATGAACAGAAATTTTACGCAAGTACGATTAGTGTTCTTGATCTTTCTTCTGCTAGTAGGGATAGGCCTAGAGGAAGGGATGGCTCAAGATGCCACTCGTGTAATTAGTGGTACCGTTAAAGATGCATCAACCGGTGTAACTTTACCTGGTGTCGCGGTAAAACTGAAAAACTCTACTAATGGCATCAGTACGGATGCACAAGGTAAATTTGCTTTAAAGGTACCTGCTACCGGTGTTTTGGAGATTTCCTCTATCGGCTACGAAAAGCAAGAAATTACCCTGACCTCAGCAACTGTATATAATGTATCGCTTAATGAGAGCGCACAAAATCTTAATGATGTGGTGGTGGTAGGTTATGGTAGCATGAGGAAAAAAGACCTTACAGGTTCTATTGTGCAGATTATACCAGATAAAATAGCCAACGAAAACCCAAAAACAGTACAAGACATTTTACGTGGAACTCCAGGTTTAAGCGTAGGTTATGATCCTTCTGCAAAAGGAGGTGGTTCTATGCAATTGCGTGGACAACGTTCTGTATATACAGGTGGAGGGCATAATGATCCTTTAATTGTATTAGATGGAATGATCTTTTACGGAGAGCTTTCGGAGGTTAATCCTGATGATATTGGACAAATTGACGTATTGAAAGATGCTTCTGCAGCGGCTATTTATGGTTCTAGAGCTGCAAGTGGTGTAATTATCATTACTACTAAAAAAGGTAAACAAGGTAAGCCAGTAGTTAATATTAGTTCAAATATAGGAACTACGGTAAAGAGCGAATATAGAGAGGTTTTTGGACCAGACGCGTATATGAAATATCGTGAAGACTGGTATAAAAAAGATACTTACGGCATTAATCCTACTACGGGTAATTATGAAGCCTACAGATCGGCTGCTACCGTGGCTAAGCCTGGTTTGTACGACAGTCCTGCCAATATTGGGAAATATGGCATTACCATAGATCAGTGGAGAGCCTATACGACTAACGTTGCTGGCGAATCTGACGCTAGTATTTATGCAAAACGTTTAACCTTAAACGAAGGTGGTATTTTAAATGACTATTTAGCTGGAAGAACTTTTGACTGGTACGATCATACTTTCCGCACTGGACTTAACAGAGACTATAATGCTAGTGTTTCGGGCGCTAGTGATAACATGAATTATTATATGTCTATGGGCTACCTTGAAAATGAAGGAGCGGTAAACTATAATAATTATAAAGCCATTCGTTCTAATTTAAAATTAGAAGGAAAAGTAAATAAATGGTTGGAAATAGGCGCGAATGTGAATTTCCAAAACCGTAGCGATGGTGATTTAACTCCTGGTTTGGGTTTGAACTATTGGGACGCCAACCAAATCCGTAACTCGCCTTTTAGTCGTTACAAAGATGATAATGGTAACTTGGTTCAGTTTCCAATGAGCGATGGCAGTATCAAAAGAGGGGTAAACTACGATTTTGACAGACAGTATTTGGAATTGGAGAGAGGTTATAATGTATTAAATACCATCTTTAATGCTAAGGTTAAATTACCTTTCAACATCACTTATTCATTTAATGCATCTCCTCGTTTCCAATGGTTCTACAATCGTTATTTCATGTCTGCTGCTTTGCCAGAATCTTTGCCAGTTAACCGCGGGGTTGACCGTGAGACTTCTAAAAGCCTTGACTGGAACTTGAATAATACCTTGAACTGGGAGCATACTTTTGGTACTAAGCATCGCTTAAATGTGACTTTAGTGCAGGAAGCAGAAGAACGTAGATATTGGCAAGAAAGGATAGAAGCAAGAAACATTTTGCCTTCTGATGCCTTGGGTTTCCATAACGTGGCCAATGGAACAAGAGCAAACAATAACATTTCAAGTTACGATAGTCGCCAAACGGCAAATGGCTTGTTAGCAAGGGTTTTCTATTCTTATGATGACCGCTACATGATCACAGCTTCTATGCGTCGTGATGGTTATTCTGCATTTGGTCAAAACAATCCTTATGCTAATTTCCCAGCGGTAGCCTTAGCTTGGAATTTTACCAATGAAAAATTCTTTAACTGGAAGCCAATGTCTCATGGTAAGTTACGCGTTTCTTACGGTGAAAATGGTAACAGATCTTTATCAGATCCTTATGTGATGCTATCTAACCTAGGCTCTGGTTTAGGACAAACAATGGGCTATATTGTAGGTAGTGGAATGGAAGAAGTAAAGTACCTATTAGTAGATAGATTGGCCAATCCTAACTTAGAATGGGAGAAAACAGCCTCATTAAATTTAGGACTTGATTTTGGATTCCTTAACGATCGCATTACTGGTACTTTTGAGTATTATTCGATGAAGACACATGACATGATCATGTTTCAACGTCTTCCAGGATTTACTGGATTTGGTAATATCATCACCAACCTTGGAGAGGTACAAAATAGAGGTTTTGATTTTTCAATCAGTACCTTGAACATGAAGAAAAATAACTTCGAATGGAGAACCAGTTTGACCTTTTCTTACAACCAAAACAAAATTTTGCACATCTATAATGAATACGAGAATATTCTTGATGCAAATGGAAACGTAGTTGGTCGTAGAGAAGTAAATGATCAGGTGAACAACTGGTTTATTGGTAAACCTATTAGTCAGATCTGGAGCCACCGTGTAACTGGAATTTGGCAAGCAAACGAAGCAGCTGAAGCAGCAAGATACAATCAACGTCCAGGTGATCCAAAAGTTCAAAACAGCTACACTGCTAATGATATCAAAAATGCTGACGGTAGCATAACCCCAGTTTATGATGATAATGACAAACAATTCTTAGGGCAAACTGCTCCGCCAATCAACTGGCAGTTAAGAAATGACTTTACATTCTTCAAAAACTTCAGCTTAGGAATCAACATCTATTCGTACATGGGTCATAAAAGTTTAGATGGTAATTACCTTAACCAAGATAACGGAGGTTCATTGATTACCTATGGCTATAACACCTTTGCAAAGGAATATTGGACTCCAGAAAACCCAACCAACAAATATGCAAGATTGGATGCTAGGGCTCCTGCTAATGCGAGTGCAAGCAAATTGTATGATCGTTCATTTATACGTTTAGAGAATATCTCTTTTGGTTATACCATGCCAGCTAAACTCACTAATAAATGGGATATCCAAAAAGTAAAAATCTTTGGATCGGTACGTAATGTGGCTACATGGCAAAAAGACTGGGAATATGGTGATCCAGAAACAGGAGGTTTAGCGACCCGTTTGTTCTCACTTGGTTTAAATGTAACCCTATAAAAAAATGGCTATGAACTTATTTAAATATAAAAGCAAAAAAACTTTATCAATACTTACGCTATCAGTTTCTATAGGTAGTTTAATGTTTATGGGAGGGTGCAAGAAAGCTTTCCTTAAACCAGATCCACTTTCAATATTTGAGCCAGAGGCTACGTTTAGCACTGAATCTGGTTTGAAGGCCGCATTGGCCATTAGCGACAGGCATTTACGTTCTTACTGGACCAATACTTCCGCAAATACCAACTCAGTGGTTATCGGAACCGAGTACATGTTTTCTGACTTGGCAGTGTATGGAAAGTCTGACGTAGATGGCAATAGTGTAAACTTTAATTTCGCCGATGGTTTGCAGCCTAATGGCGGCGCAGGTGGTCCAGGTGGTAATGATGGTAACTATATCAATCATTACTGGGATGAAACTTACAGCGGTATCAAGTATGCAAATACTGTGATTTCTTATGTAGATAAGGTGACCACTTTAAGCGATGCGGTTAAAAATGCCTACAAAGGTAGGGCTTACTTCCATAGAGCTTATCGTTATTTTGGACTAGTTTTTCAATACGGAGATGTGCCATTGGTGACTAAATTGCTGGAAGTACCTAAGCAAAATTATAAAAGCACTAAAAAGGCAGCTATCTTGGAAATGATTACCAAAGATATGGAGTATGCTGTACAATGGGTACCTGAGCAAAAAGATATGACCAGTATTGGTATGGTAAATAAAGGAGCTTGTAGAATGTTATTGATCAAATGTTATTTGGCAACTGGTCAGTATCAAAAAGCAAAGGACCAAGCAGATATCTTGATTAATCAATCTGGTTACTCATTGATGAAAAATAACTTCGGAACTTTTTATCCTGGAGCTCAACCTTCAACTTGGACCATCACCAGAAATGTGATTTGGGATTTACATCGTCCAGAAAATAAGTTGATTTCTGCGAATACAGAAGTAATTATGGGGATGCCTAATCGTGGGGTAGAGTCAAATATCGCTTTTGCGACCATGCGTATTTTTTCTCCACTTTATAATTCAGGTAACTTAAAAACACCATCTGGCGGAAACGCAATGGATCTTTATGCTCGTAACAATGCCAACTACCGTGCTGATTTAGATTATGGTAGAGCACTGGGACGTGGTATTGGTACCATTCGTCCAACAGGTTTTGCTCAAAATGATTTATGGGTAGTGAACGGTGTGCAAGATGCTACGGATCTTAGACATAGCACAAGTTCTGGTAACTGGGTGAAAATGGAAAACTTGAAATATTCAACCGCAGGATCTCCTAATCGTGGACAAAACGTTGTTTTATATCACCCAACTACCAACGCTATTTTATGTACAGATACCATTCGTAGTTATTTCCAATGGCCTCATTACAAACTTTACATCACCGATGTGGAGCAAGAAGCTAACTTAGGTAGTAATGCCTACCAAGGAGCGAGTAAAGGAAGTATTGGGGATTGGTATTTATATCGTTTGGCCGAAGCCTATTTGTTAAGAGCTGAAGCTAAGTTTTACTTAGGTGAAACAGCATCAGCCGCTGATGATGTAAACGAAGTAAGAAAGAGAGCAAATTGTACTCGCCTATATACCAATGTAACTATTGGTGATATTATGGACGAACGTGCTAGAGAGTTGTATCTAGAAGAATGGCGCCATATGGAATTAAGTAGGGTTTCTTACTGTTTAGCATTAAGCGGTAAACCTGATGAGTGGGGAAATATTTACAACGTAAATACCTACGATAAATCTCAAGGTACTGATTTAGCTGGCGGCAGTTATTGGTACAAACGTGTAGTAAACGTAGGTAAAATGTATAATAGAGGTGGGGTAATTTCGAATGCCAGAACCCTAAATTATAAAATAGATAAGAGAAACTTATATTGGCCAATCCCTAATTCTGCCATTACAGCGAATAAAAAAGGTCAGCTTGCTCAAAATTTTGGATACACAGGTTATAATGCTGGTGTTTCTGTATGGTCTACTTGGCAAGAAGCTGTTGCCGACGAGGATAAAACACAATAAAGATACTTTGGCGCTCTCATTTGTATAAAAGTTACATTCAATTTTAACCGGCTTCCGTTGGTAGCGGAAGCTGGTTTATCTCAACACCTGCCTTATGAACCAAGGAAATGTAACTAAAAACCTAAACCCAATTAAATAAGCAAATGCATATGAAGTTGGTATCAACCAAGTAAAACCTAGGTACGCTCTGTACTGATTTATTAACCTTTTAAACTCAAAACTAATGAAAAGAAATTTACTCTTCTTTTTACTGGCTTTGCTATGCCTTGTGCATTCGAATTTGATGGCGCAGGTGCCCAACCTGCCGGTCAAAGCAACGCTCAGTACACAGTTGAATGGGCAAAAAACATTCAGTAATCCCTCCCAAAGGGATATTTTAACACTTCCATTTAATCCTGTTGGAGATTACTCGTTGGAAGTGAAAGCCAAAGTAAATACGGTAACAGGTAGGGGATTGGATGTAGATACCCGATCTTCTGGTGGGATGGGTTTTAGGACATCATTGGACGCTAGCGGCCTAAATTTCACTTCACCGCTCAATACTCCGTCAGGTTTAAGTACTTCAAACAATGCCGAAGAACAAACCTTTAGGTATGCGGTAAAAGGGAACACCGTACATATTTATCAAAATGGAGCTCATATTGCCTCAAAAGGGCTGATTACTTCTAGGGATGTTAATGACAGTAACGTAGAAGTAGATGCGGTAGTTTCAAAAGGCCCTAACCTAGTCAGCAATTGGTCTAATACCACCGGATTACCCACGGCTATAGGCTGGGGTGCCGCTGGAGGAACGGTGCCTTGGAATACTACCAATAGTGGCGCTGGTGTACGATTTTTAGATGTAAATGCTACCGTCAACAAACACACTTATGATGGTGCCACTTATAATGGTCGGATATTATTTATCCGTTGGGATAACGATAATTACAGCAATGCCACTTATACACTTCCAGTTACTTTAGAGGCGAACAAGACTTATGATTTTTCGTTGTTGTATGCTTATTGGTCTAACACCATCAATAATGTAAGAAATATCACCATTGGTGTAAGTAAGAAGAACGATGGAACAGAAATTATCACTTCTAAAACTTTAAACACTTCCACTACTGCTGCAACACTAACGCGAGGAAATCTTACTTTCTCAACAACAGAAGCAGGTCAATACTATTTAACTTTCAAAGGCGCATGGGGGCTATATTCCATTACTGATTTGTCTTTAAATACAGTGGCCATCAGTCCACAGCTATTGATAGGTAAAAATTACCTCAATGGTGCCGTAGATATGGAAATATCCTCAGTATCTTACGAAGATGGCGCATACGCTCCAGCTGCTTATACTCCAAATACCAGAAAAACGGTACAACTTACAGGTAGTGTTGTAAAATTGCCAGTGAGTTTCGATACCGATTTTATCGTCCCAGGAAAAACAGATGTTCATTTTACGGGAGATCCAACCCCGATGCTCAATTCATCCATCGCCTTAAATTCTAATGATGCTTGGTTGTTTTTAGATCATGTGAAACCTTCCGTAGTCATCAGTAATTGGTTAGATAAAATTACCATCAATGGTGCACCAATATTGAACAATGTAAATGCAAGAATCTCTATCTATAAAGATGGTTCGGTAATTATTCCAAACGGTAACTTAACTGATCAATCGGCATTGCAAGTATTTTCAGATGCCAGTTTAGGGGGAACTTCCAAAACATTGGCTGTACAAACTTATCATAATAACTTGGCCGAGTTTGATAATGCCATTAAATCATTCAAACTCAAAAGAGGTTATATGGCTACGGTAGCTAACAATCCTGACGGAACAGGATATAGCCGAGTGTTTATTGCCAACGACGAGGACTTGGTGGTGAATACACTACCTGCTGAGCTTAACGCTAAGATTTCTTTTATCAGAGTATTTAGATGGGATTGGGTAAGCAAAAAAGGAAAAGCGGGTTGGTCGCCAGCTAAATTAAATGCTACTTGGTATTACGACTGGAACATTGCAGGTGCTTCTGCTACCGACTATAAATATGAGGCTATTAGGCAAAATGCTGGTTGGCCGTCATGGGAGAGCATCAATACTAAAAGCGACGTAACGCATCTATTAGGTTTTAACGAACCTGATCAAGCAGATCAATCAAATATGACCGTGGAAGAGGCTATTAGACAATGGCCAGACATGATGAAATCTGGGTTGCGTATTGGTTCGCCTGCACCTGCGGTACATACCAGAGACTGGTTGCCAAACTTTATGAAAAAGGTAGATTCATTGAACTACCGTGTAGATTTTATCGCCATTCATGCCTACTGGGGCGGAAAATCTCCAGCCTCTTGGTATAGCGACCTTAAGGCAATTTACGACAAATACAAAAGGCCAATTTGGATTACCGAATGGAACAATGGTGCCAACTGGACTACAGAAACTTGGCCAACAGACCAAACGGCACAATTTCAAAAACAATATGAAGATATCAAAGGAATTTTAAATGTATTAGATACGGCTTCCTTTGTAGAGCGATATGCCATTTACGATTGGGTACAGGATAAAAGAGCAATGGTATTGGCTGATACGCTTACCCTTGCCGGTAAATATTATGCCGCCAATAAATCTGACATCGCTTATAATCCGCAGAAGGCATTTTTACATACTTGGAAATTATCAGCTCCTTACATCTATAGCGCTATTAAAGCTGATAATTTTGCGAGGGTGGTATTGAGATGGAATGATATTAATGGAGAGTTGGGTAGCAAGTACGTTTTGGAACGGAAAATAGATGGAACGGATGCCGACTTCATCCCTATACAGGAATTTACAACCTATACGGCTAGTGGGCAGATGACCTATGAAGATGATGTTTTCAATAAGGCATCCTATAGGTTAGCTGCTTATGATAAAGATGGGGTGAACTTTGTATACTCTGTGGTACATGTGATCGTAAGAGATGTAGTTCCTCAAGCACCAACGTCATTTAGTGGAGAAATCATTTCTTCTTCAAAATTAAAATTAACATGGACTGCCAGTACAGCGGCAAGATCGTATACCTTAAAACGCTCGTTAAATGCTGCGGGGCCATTTACTACCATTGCGGCAAATACTACGGTGCTTACCTATCTGGATGAAAATTTGGATCCTAATACGGATTATTATTATGTAGTTACTTCGTTAAACTCCGCAGGAGAGAGCGTGCCTTCAGTGACCGTACATTTAAAAACACCGGCTTTGGTAGTGCCAACAGGGGTTGAAAATTTACGCATCGCATCAGGCGATACCAAAGCTACATTGACTTGGGATTTTCAGTACGATACCAAATATGATATTCTGCGGTCTTCAACCGCTAATGGAACTTACACAGCTATTGCTACCGATGTGGATGCCGTAAGGTATGAAGATACAGGCAGGGCCAACGGAACCACTTACTATTACAAAGTAGTGGCGCATAACAGCGCAGGAAGGAGCCCTGAATCTACCGTACTAAATGCCGAGCCAGTTTTGGGTCAACACTTACATCTCGCTTTTGACGAAAATACTGGTACTAAAACCTATGATGTTTGGGGCGGTTACCACGGTACATTAAGCAATTCGCCTACGTGGACAGCAGGTAAAGATGGTGGTTCTTCGGCCATTACGCTAGTAAAATCAGCAAGTTCTTATGTACAGTTACCTCAAGGCGTGGTGAGTACTTTGAGCGATTTTACCGTTGCTACATGGGTAAAACTTCCAGCTAACCAAGGCACCAATACACGTATTTTTGATTTTGGTTCTGGAACAGGCACTTTCATGGTGTTGATTCCGAGACAAAGTGCTACGGCAATGAGATACAAAATTACTTGTCCAGCAGGAACCTATCAGCAGGATATTCCTTATGTATTGCCATTGGATCAGTGGGTGCATGTTGCTGTTTCGCAACAAGGCACGCAGTTGAAAGTTTACGTAAATGGACAGTTGATATTTACGGAAAACAGCGCCACGGTAAAACCTTCGGATATGGGCTTTACTACCCAAAACTATTTGGGCAGGTCGCAATGGCCATCTGACCCCTACAGCGATCATGTTTATGATGATTTTAGAATCTATAACAATGCACTTTCTTTGCAGGATATACAAACATTGGCAAATGCCACAGTATTACCCGTTGAGTTGAGTAACTTTAAGGCTAAAAAGCAAAGTAATACCGAAGTGCTTTTGCAATGGGAAACTCTATCGGAAAAAAATAGTCGCAATTTTGTGGTAGAAAGAAGTACAGACGGAGTTAACTTTATTTCTATTGGAGAAGTATTGGCTAAAGGTAATGCCAGTACCTTGAACAGCTACTCATTTACAGATAAAAGGCCATTAAGCGGCTACAACTATTACCGCTTAAAACAGGTAGATTTAAATAACGATTTTGACTACTCGAAGATTGAAGTCGTGAAAAACGACCTTAATGAGCTTAATATCTCAATCTTCCCTAATCCAGCTTCTAATTACGTACAGGTATCCGGATTGGAAACTAGCAAAACCCATTCCTATGTTTTGTTGAATGTGTTAGGCCAAAAAGTTGCGACTGGTAAAGTATTGAACGGTAAAATTGATTTACCAACGTTACCACAAGCAGTTTATACCTTACAGATTTTAGAAGGAAACAGAAATATAGTGAACCATAAGTTGATCATAAAATGATGAGATGAAACCAGTCTTCCATAAACAGAAGGCTGGTTTTGTACTGCTAATCCATCAAAACAAAGGCCCATTCCGTCGGAATGGGCCTTTGTTTTTGCCTTAAAAGCCAAACTGGCTTACAGGATAAAATTCTCAGGGTTTGGAATAAAGTTGATAAACGATTGGAATTTCGCCCTGTACTTATTCATGTCAAGCTCATAGTAAAAAGCACCTCTTTTAGAGCTTGATTTGTCTTTCTCTGCCAATTTGATCAAAAGCCCAGTGGAGTTTACTTTCCTGATAAAGTTTCGGTTATCAATTTTGGCATTGTAAACCTGCTCATACAAATTTTGTAATTGCGGAATGGTGAATTTTTTAGGTAATAATTCAAATAATATAGGGTGAAAAGCCGCTTTGTATCGGATACGTTTTTTGGCCTTTTCTACCATATCATCGTGGTCGAAAATCAATTTTGGAGCCTCTTGGATTAAAAACCACTCGGCATGGTGGGTATCACTAATTTGTTCCCTGTATTTATTGATATCTATCAGGGCAAAATAAGCCACGGATATGGTTCGCTCCATCGGATCTCGCTCTGGATCACCAAAAGATTTGAGTTGTTCTAGATAAACCTTCTTTAAGCCCGTACTGTTAAATAAGATTCTTTCGGCGGCACCATACAAATTTTCATTGGGTTCAATAAATCCTCCCATCAAACTCCATTGATCCTTTTGAGGCTCCATTGCCCTTTTAATCAAAAGGATTTTTAATTGTTCACCATCATAACCAAAAATAATACAGTCTACAGCTACTAGAATGCGTTTCTGGTTTTGATATTTATTGAGTGCTGTCATAAAAGTTAGATAAGGTTATGCTCTTTGGTGTTACATGCTGTATATAAAACCAAATTTGAAGATAATACTTTAAAAATTAATAAAAATCTAAATTGAGCAAAATGTTGCTAAAAAAATGTTGATTTGACGTTTAATTTATTTTTATTAGTTTAGTCCTAACGGAAATCAACCAAATATATCAGATGATAAAACCAACCTTAACCTACTTAGCAGCCATATGTCTGCTTTTTTCTTGTACAGCTAATCAAAAAGAAGAGAAAACCGCTTTAGAAAATAAATCGCAAGTCGTACAGCTTGATACTTCTGCATATTCGGCAAAGGTACAAGGAAAAGAAACAAAGCTATTTCAACTTGCTAATAAAAATGGTGCAAAATTATATGTGACCAATTATGGCGCTAGGATAGTGTCGCTTATCGTTCCCAGCAGAGACCACATTCTTACTGATGTAGTGTTGGGTTACGACAGCCTCAAATCATTTCAAAAGAAAGGCGAGCCATTTTTTGGGGCAATTATTGGCCGATATGGCAATCGCATTGCGAAAGGTAAATTTAGCCTTGCTGAAAATACATACCAATTACAATTAAACGACGGGGTAAATACCTTGCATGGTGGAACAGATGGTTTTTATGCCAAAGTGTGGGATGCTAAACAATTGGATGGGCAGCACCTAGAAATGAGCTATTTTTCTAAAGATGGTGAAGCAGGATATCCCGGTAATGTAAACGTGAAAGTGGTATATACTTTAACAGACGACAACAGCGTAAAAATAGATTACTCGGCAACAACAGATAAAGAAACCATCTTAAACCTAACCAATCATGCTTACTTTAACCTTAATGGAGAGGGTGATGGAAGTATTCTTGATCATAAACTGCACATAGACGCAGATGGGTATACACCGGTAGACCAAACCTTAATCCCTACGGGTAAAATTGAACCAGTTAAGGGAACACCTTTTGATTTTACTACGCCAAAAGTGATTGGTAAGGATATTGAAGCCGCAAATGAGCAATTGAAAAGTGGAAAAGGTTACGACCATAATTTTGTATTGAACAAAAATGACGGCAGCACCCCAGTGGCCAGTGTTAGAAGTTTTAAAACGGGTATTGTGATGAACGTGTATACCACTGAACCAGGGCTCCAGTTTTATAGTGGTAACTTCCTAACAGGCGCTGATAAAGATGGGAAAGGTGGTAAGTCATACCCTTTTAGATCAGCTTTTTGCTTAGAAACCCAACATTTCCCTGATTCTCCAAATCAACCTAACTTCCCGTCGACGGTTTTAAAACCTGGTCAAACCTACACTACAAGTACTACTTATAAATTTGCGGTAGACAAGACCAAAGAATAAGACCTCATCACGATAGGCAATAGCTTTTTCCAGTAGCCGCTTCAAAGCATGCTGGTAAAAGCTATTTTTTTTGCAACATTCTTATGGAATAAATTAATCAATATTAATAATTGTTGATTTGACGTTTATTTTTTCTTACTTTGGCTAAACCAAATAGCTCAGACCAAATTGTAACGCACCAATGAACAAAAGGATCCTAGCAGCTTTGCTGTTTTCAACCATTTCTCTCAACGTAATGTCCCAGCAGGACAAAGCCATTTCCATTAACACCGATCAGCCCATTGCCCCAATTCAATCCACCATGTGGGGAGTGTTTTTTGAAGATATCAATTTTGGTGCAGATGGTGGTATTTATGCCGAAATGGTTAAAAATAGGTCATTTGAATTTTCCAAACCTTTAATGGGCTGGAGCATCAAAGGGAAAAAAATAAAAGAGGGCGATGCCTTGGTTTTAAATAGACAAGGAAGTCCATCCAACCCTAGGTTTTTAAGGCTGGCTATAAAAGATGCTGCCAAGGGCGATGCAGGGATGAGCAATGAAGGTTTTAGAGGAATGGGCATTAAAAAAGACCTGAGGTATGATTTTTCGTTAATGTACAGACAGCATCGTGGCAATGTATTGTTGCATGTAGAGCTGGTTGACGAAAAAAATGCCGTTATCGGAACCGCTCAGTTAAAGTTGGGGAACGCTGATGCCAATTGGCACAAACAGGAAGTTAGTTTGGTAGCCACTAGCACCGTTGAAAAAGGGAGACTGAATATTTGGTTTGAAGGAAATGGTTTGATTGATCTGGATATGGTTTCCTTATTCCCAGGAGATACCTGGAAAGGTAGAAAAGGTGGAATGAGGGCTGATATGGTACAAATGTTGGCAGACATGAAACCAGGATTTATTCGTTTTCCTGGGGGATGTATTGTAGAAGGTATGGACTTGGCCAACCGTTACCAGTGGAAAAAAACAATTGGCCCCATTGAAAACAGACAACTCATTATGAACCGCTGGAATGTCGAATTTGGACATCGACCAGCACCTGATTACTTCCAAACTTTTGGACTTGGCTTTTTTGAATATTTCCAATTAGCGGAGGATTTAGGTGCACAACCTCTACCCATTTTAAATTGCGGAATGGCTTGCCAATATAATACCGCCGAATTGGTTCCGTTGGAAGATTTAGGACCTTACATCCAAGATGCCTTAGATTTAATTGAATTTGCCAATGGCGATGAAAATAGCAAATGGGGGAAAATGAGGGCCAGCATGGGCCATACAAAACCTTTCCATTTAAAATATCTGGGCGTAGGGAATGAAAACTGGGGCCCACAATATATTGAGCGTGCCAAGCTTTTTCAACAGAAGATTAAGGAGAAATATCCCGAAATTCAGCTGATTTTTAGCTCAGGGACAGATCCTGATAGCGAAAGATTCCATTACCTGAATAATGAACTGCGTGCCATGAAAGCCGATATCATTGATGAACACTATTACCGTTCACCAGATTGGTTCCTGAAAAATGCCTCACGTTACGATAGCTATGATAGGAATGGGTCAAAGGTTTTTGCAGGAGAATTTGCGGCACATAACAATAACAAAATTACAGGAAGCGATAAAAATACTTGGCAAGCTGCTATTGCCGAAGCCGCTTTTATGACCGGTTTGGAGAGAAATGCGGCCGTAGTAAATATGGCTTCTTATGCGCCTTTGTTTGCGCATAGCGAAAGTTGGCAATGGGCACCCGATTTGATTTGGGTAAACAACCTTCAGGTGTATGGTACCCCCAATTATTATGTACAAAAGTTGTTTTCTACCAATAAAGGAACCCATGTGCTGGGAATAACCAAAGACGCTAAAGCAATTAGCGGTATAGATGGTTTGTATGCCTCTTCGGTTATTGATATAGCAAAAAAAGAGATCATCATTAAAATCGTAAATACAGAGAAAACGGCGCTCAACCAAACTATTATTCTTAAGGGTAAAAAGAAGTTTTCTGTAGGAACAATTACTACAATGGAGGGAGATCCTGAAGGGAAAAACTCTTTTGAACAGGCTAAAAATTTCAGTCCCAAAGAGCAAAATATTTCTGTAAAGAAACAACAGTTGATTTTGAATTTATCTCCCAATTCGTTCAATGTGCTTAAATTAAAATATCAATAAAGATTTTAGAAAAAATATGAATCACAAAGGTGTCATTAAAGGTTTTCTTTTCGTGCTAGCTGTTTGCGGTATTTGCAGTACAACTGTTTTTGCCCAGCCGAAGAAAAGCGGTGGAAATTCAGCCTATTTATTTACTTATTTCACTGGGAACACAGGAAATGAGGAAGCTATCCGATTTGCGATCAGTAAAGATGGTTATAACTATACGGCATTAAATGGGAACGAACCTGTGATCAGCTCTGCTAAAATCAGTTCAACTGGAGGAGTAAGGGATCCACATATTTTGCGTGGTGCCGATGGAAAGACCTTTTACATGGTGGTTACCGATATGGTTTCGGCCAAAGGATGGAGTTCCAATAGAGCCATGGTTTTGTTAAAATCAACTGACCTGATCAACTGGAGTTCTAGCATTGTAAATATCCAGAAACGTTTTGCCAACCAAGAAAACCTATTAAGAGTTTGGGCACCACAAACCATTTACGATGCAAAAGTAGGTAAGTATATGGTGTACTGGTCTATGAAACATGGTGATGATCCTGATAAGATTTACTACGCTTATGCCAATAAGGATTTTACCGATCTAGAAAGCGAGCCTAAGCAATTATTTTACAGCCCAAGCAATGGTGCTTGTATTGATGGCGACATCATTTTCCATAAAGGAAAGTACCATCTTTTCTTTAAAACCGAAGGTCAAGGCAATGGCATTAAACAAGCCATTTCTGATCGTTTAACCGAGGGCTATGTGCAACAAGATAAATATTTGCAACAAACTACCGATGCGGTAGAAGGGGCTGCAGTTTTTAAGCTCAACAATAGTGATCAATACATCCTGATGTATGATGTGTACATGAAGGGTAAATATCAGTTTACCAAAAGTAGTGATCTGGAGAACTTTAAAGTAGTAGATGAAGCTGTTTCCATGGATTTCCATCCTAGACATGGTACCGTGTTGCCCATCAGCGAAAAGGAATTGCAACAATTGTTAGCGAAATGGTACCATCCTATTCAAGTGCTAAGCACTGCAAAAGCAGAGGTAATTAAGAAGAACAACATCATGGTAGATACGGTTAAAAAGACCGTTTTTCTGCCCTTAAAAGATGGCGCTAATTTGAAGTCTATAGATCCCCTTTTTCAGCAAATTCCTTATGTGAACATTGCGCCAAAAGCACCTTATGATTTTAGTAAAGGTTCGGTAAAAGTAACCATCAACATTGCTGGCCAAAAGCCACAGGTGTATACCATTAGTGCCAGCGTAAACCACAATCCTGTATTGAACGGTTACTTTGCTGATCCAGAGATCTTATATTCCAATCAAACCAAAAAATATCATTTGTATCCCACAAGCGATGGTTATACCAGTTGGAGTGGTACCAGTTTCAAGAGTTTTTCTTCAACTGATTTGGTCAACTGGAAAGAGGAGGGAACCTTGCTCGACTTGCCAAAAGACGTAAGTTGGGCCAAACGCAATGCTTGGGCACCAGCCATGGCCGAACGCAAGATCAATGGCGAGTACAAATACTTCTATTATTTTACGGCTGCCCAAAAAATAGGGGTAGCAGTTTCCGACAGTCCTACAGGCCCCTTTAAAGATAGTGGTAAAGCCTTAATTGCAAAGAAACCTACCGGTGTGAGAGGTGGACAGGAAATAGACCCAGATGTATTTATTGATCCTCAAACACAAAAAGCCTATCTGTATTGGGGTAATGGCTATATGGCTGGCGCTGTTTTAAATGACGATATGATTTCTATCGACACCAATTCTATCAAAGTAATGACCCCAGATGCCACGTTTAGAGAGGGCACGGAAGTGTTTTATAGAAATGGTAAATATTATTTTTTATGGTCTGAAGACGATACCCGTAGTGAGAACTACCGAGTGAGGTATGGCTATGCTGATTCGCCAATTGGTAAAATCACTATCCCAGAAAACAACCTGATCCTCGCTAAAGATCCAACAAATGGTATTTATGGAACTGGCCACAGCAGTGTAATTCAAGTTTCAGGTAAAGATGAGTGGTACATTGTTTATCATCGTTTTACCAGACCAAAAGGCATCACCATGGGAAATGCTGCAGGATACAACCGTGAAGTTTGTATCGATAAAATGGAATTTAACCCTGATGGCAGTATAAAGAAAGTGGTGCCTACGGTAGCAGGCATTCAAAAGTTGAAATAGATACGAAACACACAAAAATTAATAGATAGATGAAGAAATATGCTGTAATCACCTTAAGCCTTTTGGTATTGGCCATTAGTGTGCAGGCACAATTGCCCAAAAAGGAAGAAGTATTGGCCATCATTAATAAGGCCAATAGCTACTGGCAAACTAACAATAAAGCAGAAGTAAGGTCTTTTTGGGACCATGCTGCCTATCATACCGGAAACATGGAAGCTTATAGCATTACCAAAAATGAAGCCTTTCGTGAGTATTCAGAAAAGTGGGCTATCCACAACAAGTGGATGGGTGCCAAATCAACTGATAAAAGCAAATGGAAATATAGCTATGGCGAGAGCGATGATTATGTGTTGTTTGGTGATTATCAGATCTGTTTCCAAACCTATATCGATTTATACAAGCTCCAACCCGATGAACAGAAAATAGCGAGAGCAAAAGAAGTGATGGAGTACCAAATGAGTACACCAAATAAAGATTACTGGTGGTGGGTAGACGGTTTGTACATGGTGATGCCTGTAATGACCAAAATGTATCACCTTACAGGGAACCAACAATATTTGGATAAGCTGTATGAGTATTTTACTTATGCCAACAGCATCATGTACGATAAAGAAACGGGTTTATATTATCGCGATGCGAAATATATTTACCCTAAACATAAGTCTACCAACGGTGGGAAAGATTTTTGGGCTCGTGGCGACGGATGGGTTTTTGCAGGCTTGGCGAAAGTATTGAAGGATTTGCCTAAAAAAGATGCCCATAGAAAAGAGTACATCGATAAATACAAAAAATTGGCTCAAGCCATTATCAAAAGTCAGCAAGAAGAAGGCTATTGGACCAGAAGTATGCTTGATCCGCAACATGCACCTGGTAAAGAAACCAGCGGTACCGCCTTTTTTACCTACGGCTTATTATGGGGCATTAACAATGGCTACTTGAAAGAAAAAACTTATTTGCCTGCGGCTTTAAAAGCCTGGAACTATTTAGCTAAAACGGCCCTGCAGGAAAACGGACAGGTAGGTTATGTACAACCTATTGGCGAGAAAGCGATCCCAGGTCAGGTGGTGAATGCAAACTCAACCGCAAATTTTGGGGTAGGTGCTTTTTTACTGGCCAACAGCGAAATGTTCAGGTATTTGGAGAAACAAAAATAACCATCAGCAATGAAGCAGTTTTTTAAAAATTCCCTCTTCCTTTTACTGTTTACGGTAGTTATTAGTCCGCTATTTGCACAGAAGAAAAAACGCACAGAAAAGGCAAAACCCCTTACTGATCGTCAGGTATGGCTAAAAGAAATGGACAAAATGGTAAGGCCAATGATGTACAGTTTAGCCAAGGACAGTTTGAGGATTTTAATGCCCCAAGAAACTTCTATCAGGGTAGATAACAAGGCCAACAGAGTAAAAGTACAGTATCTAGAAGTTTTAGGCCGTGTACTAAGTGGCATAGCTCCTTGGTTACAGTTAGAAGGAGGTTCGGCCGAGGAAGTTGCTTTGCGTAAGCAGTACCGTGAATGGGCTTTGCAAGGGATCAAAAACTCCCTCGACTCTAATGCGAAAGACTTTATGAGGTACGATATTGGTGGTCAGCAGTTGGTAGATGCTTCCTTTGTGGCTTACGCCTTTGTACGTGCGCCATGGCTTTGGGAAAATCTGGACCAAAAAAGCCAAGCACTACTGGTTAAATCCATCCAAACTACTCGCCGATTTAAACCCGTGTTTTCAAACTGGTTATTGTTTTCGGCCATGAATGAAGCCTTTTTGGCCAAGTTTGGCTACGAATGGGACGTAATGCGAGTAGATTATGCTTTGCAGCAATTGGAGCAATGGTATGTGGGCGATGGCATGTACAAAGACGGAACTACCTATGCTTTTGATTACTACAATAGTTATGTGATCCACCCTTATCTGGCTACCATTATTAATGTAGTGAAAACCAAGACCAACTCCTACAATCAAATGTTTGAGAAGATCAAGAAACGTAATGAACGTTATGCGGTCATCCAAGAACGTTTGATCAATGCCGACGGAACTTTTCCAGCAACGGGACGTTCACTGATTTATCGTGGCGCAGCCTTTCATCATTTGGCTGATATGGCTTGGCGCAATGCTTTGCCTAAAGAGCTAAGCCCTGCACAAGTGCGTGGAGCCCTTACTGCAGTGATTAAAAAAACGCTCGAAAGCCCAACCACCTATAAAAACAATTGGTTAACACTTGGCTTGTATGGCTCGCAGCCTAACATTGCTGATTTTTATAACAACCAAGGAAGCCCGTATTTGGCTACTGCCATATTCTTGCCTTTGGGATTACCAGAAACTGATGCTTTTTGGGCTAATCCTCCAGCAAAATGGAGTGCGCAAAAAGTATGGTCGGGCGAAGATTTTCCTAATGATCACGGTGCAGATTTAAGATAGCCACACCCCAATGATGAAAAATATGAATAAGGTAATTGCTTGTGCGGTATTGATTTTAACCATGTGTGCTAAGGTGCAGGCACAAAGTGAAGCTACACTGTATGTAGATTCAAAAAAGTCGAATATCACCATCAGTCGGCACATTTACGGACAATTTGCCGAACACTTGGGCAGAAGTATTTATGATGGATTTTGGGTAGATAAAAGCCTGAACGTGCAAAAACAGGGCAGGATCAGGATGGATATTGTGGAAGCGCTAAAGAAGATCAAAATTCCGAACCTGCGTTGGCCAGGCGGTTGTTTTGCCGACGAATATCATTGGAGAGATGGCATTGGCCCAGCTAAAGACCGACCTAAAATGGTGAACACCAATTGGGGTGGCGTGGTAGAGGACAACAGTTTTGGGACGCATGAATTTTTAGAGCTCTGTAAATTGCTCAACTGCGAACCTTATATCTCTGCAAATGTAGGGAGTGGTACGCTCGATGAAATGAGCAAATGGGTTGAATATCTCAATTTTGATGGGCAAAGCCCGATGACCGAACTGCGTAAGAAAAATGGCAATGCCCAACCTTATAATGTGAGTTTTTGGGGTGTAGGCAATGAGAGCTGGGGCTGCGGAGGTAACATGACGGCCGAATATTATAGCAACGAGTATCGTAGATATGCCACTTTTGCCAAAGACTATGGGAATGCCAAGTTGAAGAAGATTGCAGCAGGAGCTTCAGATTTTGACTATAACTGGACCGAAACCATGATGAAAAATGTTGGTCACCGCATGTGGGGACTATCCTTACATTATTATACCATTCCCACAGGAAACTGGGGTAAAAAAGGTTCGGCAACTGGTTTTAGCGAGCAGGAATATTTTAATACTATGGAACGTGCTTTGCGTATGGACGAGCTGTTGACCAAGCATATTGCCATTATGGATAAATACGATCCCAAAAAGAATGTGGCTTTGGTGGTAGATGAATGGGGAATTTGGACAGATGTAGAGGCGGGTACCAATCCAGGCTTTTTGTACCAACAGAACAGTTTAAGAGATGCCCTAATTGCTGCCAGCACGCTTAACATTTTTCATCAACATGCCGATCGAATTAAGATGGCTAATTTGGCACAAACCGTAAATGTATTGCAGGCTTTGATCTTAACAGATAAAGAGAAAATGTTATTGACCCCAACTTATCACGTTTTTGATCTTTACAAGGTACATCAAGATGCGGAGTTGTTGGATATTAAATTTGTTTCGCCTGATTATGTATTAAATGGCAAAAAAATACCTGCTTTAAATTTCTCTGCTTCTAGAGATGCCAATGGGGTAGTGAATATCTCCATTGTAAATTTGGATGCCACTAAGGAAATTTCCTTAACTACTGATCTGGGAGATTTGAAATGGACGGGTGTAACTGGTCAGATATTAACTTCGGCCAATGTGAGTGACATCAATACTTTCGAAAAGCCAGCTTTAATCAAGCTGCAGAAATTTGATCAAGCAAAGAAAAATGGAAGCCAATTATTGGTGAAAATACCTGCGCATGCGGTAGTCAACTTATCATTAAAATAAGATGCTGTTCAAGAAGCCGATATCATTTCTACTGTTTTTCCTTTCGTGCTTAGGCCTTGCTGCACAACAGGTAGATCAATTGACTATTGCCGAAAACGGCTGGGCCAATAACTCGGTAAATACCGTCATTTTCAGAAGGAATGCCTTAACTACCTTTAAAGGACATCAATATACGGCCTATTATGATAGCGAACAATATGTAGTACTGGCCAAACGAAAGCTGGATAGTAAAACTTGGGAAGTTGTGCGTACTGCATTTAAAGGAGACGCCAATGATGCACACAAATCCATCAGTATCATGGTAGACGGTGAGGGCTATTTGCATTTAGGCTGGGGACAGCACAATAATCAGTTGAACTATGCTAGGTCAATGGTCCCAAATTCCTTAACCATGGGCAATAAAGAGCAAATGATTGGGAAAGAAGAAAATAAGGTGAGCTATCCCGAGTTTTATCAATTGGCCAATGGCAACCTGTTGTTTTTTTATAGAGATGGTGGCTCTGGTAATGGCAACTTGATGATCAACCTTTACGATACCAAAGCCAAAATTTGGAAAAGAGTACAAAATAATTTGATCAGTGGAGAAGGGAAACGCAACGCCTATACCCAAACTACGGTTGATGCGAAGGGAACTATTCATATCTCATGGGTGTGGCGAGAAAGTCCTAACGTGGCGAGCAACCATGATTTGTGTTATGCGAAATCCAATGATGGCGGCCTCACTTGGTATAAATCTACAGGAGAAAAATATAACCTCCCCATTACCCTCGAAAATGCCGAATATGCGCTTAAAATTCCTCAGGAAAGCGAACTGATCAATCAAACCGCCATGTCTACCGATGTTCATGGCAATCCTTTTATTGCCACCTATTGGCGTCCAGCAGGAACCTTGGTGCCACAATACCATATTGTTTACCATTTAAACGGTAAGTGGCAGGTACGCAACCTTAACTTCAGGACCAGTGGTTTTACGTTAAGCGGAGGGGGAACCAAGAAAATCCCAATTTCAAGACCTCAATTAGCGGTTTGGCAAAAGGGAAAAACGTTCAATGCTGCTTTGCTTTTTAGGGATACAGAAAGAGGCAATAAGGTTTCTATGGCAATAAGCAACCGTAAAGACTTGGATAAATGGGAAGTGATTGACTTATCAAAAACAAGTGTGGGCGAATGGGAACCGTCATACGATACGGAACTATGGTTAGCTAAAAAGCAATTGAGCATTTTTGTGCAAGAGGTAGAGCAGGTAGATGGCGAAGGCAAGGCCGAAAAGAAACCTACTGCCATACAGGTGCTGAATTGGCGGCCTCAGTGGCGCTTTTAAGCCGATCTGTCTTGAATAAATTACAGGTTTATTTTTAAAATAATTTGCATAAACGATAAAACCCTACTACTTTTAAAATAAACGTCATTTTTACAATTAATAACTGTTGTAATGTTGAGGCGATGTTAACCAAATATTCCTATTTCGATGAAGACCAAAGTTTCCTGCTTTTCTAAATATTTAAGTGCAATGGCCTTTTGCATGGTGTTAAGTTCATTAGCTTACCCTGTTTTTAGCCAAGCGCAACTACGAGTAACCGTAAAAAATACCCTAGAGGTAGAAAGAAGTGAGGTTGTCACCATCAGTGCTAAAAAGCTTACCAAGCTGTTAAAAGTTACTGCTCCAAAGCACATTAGAGTGAGGGAGCTAGGTAAAACCTCAAATTTGGTACTGCAGTGGGTAGACGATAATGGCGACGGTAAACCAGACGAATTGCTTTTTAAATCTTTAGTAAAGGCAAACAGCACTGCTGAATATGTGATTTTGGTAGATAGTACCACCTTAATCCCCAATACCGATGTGATCACTTATTCACGTTTTGTGCCTGAGCGAACCGATGATTATGCTTGGGAAAACGATAAAGTGGCTTTTCGCACTTATGGTCCCGATGCACAGATGAGGGCAGAAAAGAAAATGCCAAATGGAACTTTGAGCAGCGGTATTGACCTTTGGTTAAAAAGAACTTCGTTACCTGTCATTAACGAATGGTACAAAGGCTATTTGACCGATCCAAATTATTACCATAAAGACAGTGGTAAAGGATACGATCCCTATCACGTAGGCGCTAGTCGTGGTACAGGCGGTACAGGTGTTTGGGAAGGAGATACCTTATTGGTGTCTAAAAACTTTATCAGTTACAAAACCATTGCCACTGGTCCATTACGTACCATTTTTGAGCTCGATTATGCACCTTATAGCCACTACAACGTCAAAGAAACAAAGCGTATTTCTTTGGACTTAGGGGCTAACTTTTCAAAGTTTGAAGTGACCTATACCTCCACCCAAAAAATTCCTAATTATACTATGGGCATTACGCTACACGATAAAAAGGGGCAGGTAAATGTATTGAAGGATTTGGGCCTATTCATCCATCACGAAAAAATGGACAATAGCTACATCGGCGAAGCCATTATTGTAGATCCTAAGTTGGTGAAAAGCGCCTTTGCACATAAGAGCCAAACCAGAGATCAAAGTAACCTTTTGGTGTTGACCAACCCTAAGAAAAGTACCACTTTTTATGCTGGTTTTGCTTGGGAAAAAAGTGGTCAGGTGAAAGACAGCAAGGATTGGGAAGCCTTTGTGAAAAAGCAGAAAACACTTCTCGATCATCCATTACAAGTAATTATTAAATAGCAGCCATTCAACCTAAATAGAAATGAAAAAGTTCAATTTTTTAATGTGGGTAGGTATAGGGATCAGCACCTCGTGTTTTGCCCAAAAGGAATTTGCCAAAGAAGGTTACCAACTGGTTTGGGCAGATGAGTTTAACCAAAAGGGTAAGCTTGACACCACCAAATGGAAATATGAGCACGGCTTTGTGCGCAACCAGGAATTGCAATGGTACCAACCAGATAATGCATGGTGCGAAAAAGGAGTATTGGTGATTGAGGCACGTAAAGTCCAACAAGCTAATCCTACCTATAAAGAAGGCAGTAAACATTGGGGCGCAGCCCGTAAAACCATCGAATATACTTCGGCCAGTGTAAACACGGCGGGCAAGCACAGTTGGCAATATGGCCGTTTTGTAATGCGTGCCAAAATTGATGTAAGCAGTGGCATGTGGCCTGCTTGGTGGACCTTGGGCGTAGCGGGCGAATGGCCTTCCAATGGTGAAATAGACATCATGGAGTATTATCGTAATATGCTATTGGCCAACATTGCAACAGGTACTGATCAGCGCTACAAAGCACAATGGTTCAGTAAAACAAAAGATATCAAAGCGCTGGGCGGTAAAAAATGGGCCAGCAAATTCCATGTTTGGCGAATGGATTGGGATGAAAACTCGATTGCTTTATATGTAGATGATATGCTGTTGAACAAAGTGGAGATGAAGGATTTGCACAATAAAGACAAAGCAGGCTTAAACCCATTTCAACAGCCTCATTATATGTTATTGGATTTGGCCATTGGCGGAATGAATGGCGGAGAAGTAGGGGATACTGTATTTCCAAATCGTTTTGAGATTGATTATGTAAGGGTCTACCAAAAGAAAAATCAAATTAAATAAGAGGATTCTATAAAATGAAAAAAACCTTTGTTGTAGCCATTTTAGCCCTTGTTTTCGGGGATTTAAGTGCCCAAAAAAGCAAAAACAACCATTCTGGATATCCAATTACACCCGTGCCTTTCACTTCGGTAAAAGTAACCGATAGTTTTTGGGGACAAAGGCTCAAAGCTAGTCGTGAGGTCACTATACCACTTGCTTTCCGTAAAAGTGAAGAAACGGGAAGGTACGAGAACTTTGTGAAAGCGGCCCATCCGTCGGTAGCCTACAAAGTAGAAGGTTTTTCCTTTGATGATACAGACGTATACAAAACCATTGAAGGAGCCAGCTATTCGCTGCAAACCTATCCCGATAAAAAACTGGAAAAATACATTGATAGTGTGCTGAAAATTGTGGCTGCGGCACAGGAACCAGATGGCTATCTGTACACTTCCAGAACCATGAATCCAACGCATCCCCATGCTTGGTCGGGGACTAAAAGATGGGAAAAAGAAGAAGATTTAAGCCATGAGCTATATAACCTGGGGCACATGATTGAAGGTGCGGTGGCACACTATCAGGCCACTGGCAAACGTAACTTCTTGGATATTGCCATTAAATATGCCGATTGTGCAGAAAGAGCCATAGGCAGTGCTCCAGGTAAATTAACCATTGTTCCAGGACATCAAATTGCCGAAATGGCCTTGGCAAAATTGTATATCGTTACAGGACAGCAAAAGTATTTGGATTTGGCCAAGTTCTTTTTGGATAAAAGAGGCTACACCACCATTAAGCAAGCCTACAGCCAATCGCATCAACCGGTGCTCAAACAAGACGAAGCCGTGGGGCATGCCGTTCGTGCAGCGTATATGTATTCAGGTATGGCCGATGTGGCCGCACTCACAGGTGATACCGCCTACATTCATGCCATTGATAAAATTTGGGATAACGTAGTGGCTAAAAAACTGTATATCACTGGTGGCATTGGCGCTACTCATCATGGCGAGGCTTTTGGTAAAGCTTATGAATTACCGAACCTTACTGCTTACAACGAAACCTGCGCTGCCATTGCGAATGTATATTGGAACCATCGTTTGTTTTTATTGCATGGCGACGCCAAATATTACGATGTCCTTGAGCGGACTTTGTATAATGGCCTCATCTCTGGAGTATCTTTAGATGGAGGCGAGTTTTTCTATCCTAATCCTTTAGAGTCAGACGGGAAATATAAATTTAACCAACAAGCCTGCACCCGCCAATCATGGTTTGGTTGTGCTTGTTGTCCTTCTAATTTAAGTCGATTTATTCCTTCCTTACCAGGTTATGTTTATGCCGTAAAAGCACAACAGGTTTTTGTAAACCTATTTATGGGCAGTACTTCTGAACTATCTGTTAACGGAAAGAAAGTTCAAATCAAACAAACAACAGCTTACCCTTGGGACGGAGCGGTGAAAATGGAAATCAACCCACAAGGAAAACAAAATCTTGCGCTAAAAATCAGAATTCCAGGGTGGGTGCAAGGTAAAGTATTACCAAGCGATTTGTACCGTTTCGCCGATCAGCAACAGCTTGGTTTCCAAATTAAATTGAATGGAAAGCCGGTAGAAAGCAGTATCGAAAACGGCTATTTTACCATAGACCGTACTTGGACAAAAGGAGATGTGGTAGCCATCAATTTTGAAATGCAGCCACGTGTGGTGAAAGCCAACCCCAATGTGAAAGATGATGCTGGAAAAATTGCCTTTGAAAGAGGGCCAATTGTGTATTGTGCCGAGTGGCCTGATAATAACTTTGCGATCCCAAGTGTGTTATTACCTGCCCAACCCCAAATACAAGTGATTGATCAGCCTGGTATGCTTCATGGCATTAAACAGTTAAAAGTACAGGCACAATCACTGTCGTTGAATGATAAAGGTTGGTTAGCACCTCAACAGGTTTCCCTTACCCTTATTCCTTACTATTCGTGGTTACACCGTGGAAGCGGGGAGATGGCGGTGTGGCTGCCGCAAGAAGTGAGTGCTGTAAAAGTGTCCTCAAAAGCTGATAGTAAATGAACAATCTCAAAAGCACACAAAAAAGATGAACAAAAAAATAATATTACTATGGGCAGGTTTAGGGTTGCTTCTCTCGGTAAAAGCTCAAACTCAACCCAATATTGCAATCTTTAGTCCCGATAAATATCTGGTGCTTGCCATTTCTCAAAATGAGGCGGGAAGTGTTTATTACAATGCCTCCTATAAAGGAAAAGCAATCCTCGAAAATTCGCCGCTAGGGTTAATTTCCAATGTGAGCGATTTCAGCAAGGATCTGAAATTAGTAGGCCAAAAAGATTCGGTTATCAAGGAAACCTACCAACAAAGCCGAATCAAAAAATCGGCAGTGAATGTTCATGCCATAGAAAAGGTTTTGTCGTACGAAACACCCAAAAAGGAGCGTATCGATATGGTGTTTAGGGTAAGCAATAACGACATCGCTTTAAAATATGTCCTGTTAAAAAAAGGTGAAACGCTACGCTGTATCATCGAAAAGGAATTCACAGGTTTTAAATTCCCTGCGGTAACCACCACATTTTTAACCCCGCAAGCCAGCCCAATGATTGGCTGGAAAAAAACAAAGCCCAGTTACGAAGAAGAATATGTGGCCGATGAGCCCATGGGTACGCCCTCTAAATATGGCGTTGGTTATACCTTTCCTGGGCTTTTTCATGTGGGCAACAACGGTTGGGCACTGGTTTCAGAAACTGGCGTAAGCAGCTTGTATTGTGCCTCCAAACTGAGCGAGGGCAGCAAAGACGGTCTTTATACCATTGCTTTTCCCGAGCCTGGTGAAAACAACGGGATTGGCAGTGCTAAACCAGCCATTTCCCTGCCTGGAGAAACTCCTTGGCGCACCATTACCATTGGCGATCAGTTAAAACCAATAGTGGAAACGACCATTCCTTTTGATGTGGTAAAACCCATGTATCAACCGTCTATTGACTATCAATTTGGCCGTGCTACCTGGAGCTGGCTCGAATGGCAGGATAACAGCATGAACTATAACGATCAAATCATCTTTATTGATTTGGCTGCGCAAATGGGCTATGAATTTATTTTGATCGATGCTTTGTGGGATGCACAGGTGGGTTACCAAAAAACAGAAGAACTCATTAAATACGCCCAAAGCAAAAAGGTAAATGCCTACTTATGGTATAACTCTAACGGTTTTTGGAATGATGCCCCACAAGGTCCAAGAAATCGGATGAACACTTCTACCATCCGCAAAAAAGAAATGGCTTGGATGAAAAGCTTAGGCGTTAAAGGCATAAAAGTAGATTTCTTTGGAGGCGATAAACAGGAAACCATCCAACTGTACGAGGATATTCTTTCTGATGCCAATGATTATGGGCTAGGGGTTATTTTTCATGGCTGTACCTTACCTAGAGGTTGGGAGCGTATGTATCCTAATTTTGTAAGTGCCGAAGCGGTGCTTGCTTCAGAGAACTTGGTTTTTACACAGCATGCCAATGATCAGGAGGCTTACAATGCCACCTTACATCCCTTTATACGTAACAGCGTGGCCAGTATGGATTTTGGTCCAGTTTTGCTGAACACACGTCATAACCGTGGCAATAATGGCGGTACCATTCGTAAAACCACCGATATTTTTCAGTTGGCGACTTCGATAGTGTTCCAGTCTTCGGTGCAAAACTTTGGGATCACGCCCAATAACCTCACTGATCGTGAAAGTTTTGTGATCGATTTTATGAAAAATGTGCCTACTACTTGGGATGAAACCGTATTTATTGACGGCTATCCTGGCAAGTATTCTGTTTTGGCCAGAAGAAGCAAAGACAAATGGTACATCGCTGGGATCAATGCCGAAAAAACAGCTAAAAAGATAGCAATTACCTTGCCCATGCTGGCGGGAAATAAGGTGTTGCTTTATGAAGATCAGCAAGACCGTAACCCAGTATTAAAGGAGCTCCAAGTGAATAAAAATGGAAAAGTAGTATTAACGATACAGCCAGAAGGCGGGGTGATATTGATAAAATAATCAAAGAAATAAAATGTTAAAACAGCTATTGATCGCCCTTTTTCTATTGTTTGCGGTGGGGACTTTTGCCCAACAGAAACAAAATGCCATTAGGCCAGGCGAACTATGGAAAGACGACCAAGGCAAGCACATTAATGCGCATGGAGGTGGCGTTTTGTATCACAAGGGTACCTATTATTGGTTTGGCGAGCACAAAGGCGAAAAATCCAACAACGCCTATGTTGGGGTCACTTGTTATTCGTCCAAAGACCTTTACCACTGGAAAAATGAAGGGGTGGCTCTTGCGGTGGAAGATCAGGCCGAGAGTTTGATTTACAAAGGCTGTATCATCGAGAGGCCCAAAGTGATTTATAATGAGCTGACGAAGAAATTTGTAATGTACTTCCACTTGGAACTTTTTAGGAGTGGATATGAGGCTGCTTATACCGGTGTGGCAGTAAGCGATAAAGCGACTGGGCCCTATCAATTTTTACAGGCCTCAAGGGTCAATGCAGGCTACTGGCCTTTAAACCTATCGCCAGAAAACAGAAAGCTGAAGTTAAAAGCAGAGGATTATGGAAAATGGTGGACCCCAAAATGGATGGAAGGCGTAGAAAAAGGCTTGTTTGTGCGGGAGTATTTTTACAGCGGACAAATGTCGAGAGACATGACGTTGTTTGTGGATGATAATGGTAAAGCCTATCAGATTTACTCCTCAGAAGAAAACCTGACGCTGCAGATTGCCGAATTAAACGACGATTACACGAGACACACAGGAAAATACATTAGGGTAGCCCCTGGGGGACATAATGAAGCACCCACCATTTTTAAAAGAAATGGTAAATATTTCATGATTACCTCTGGTTGTACGGGCTGGGACCCTAACGCGGCAAGGTTGTTGGTTGCCGATGATATTTTGGGCGAATGGAAACTGTATCCCAATCCCTGTATAGGTGCTGGCGCAGCATTGACTTTTGAATCTCAAGGCACTTATATTTTGCCAGTACAGGGTAAAAAGGACGCCTTTATTTTTATGGCCGACCGGTGGCGACCTGGCAATCCGATAGACGGACGCTATGTGTGGCTACCCATAAAATTTGAGCATGATTTACCGGTGCTCCAATGGATGGATCAGTGGGATTTATCGGTGTTTAATGGAGCAAATAAAGACTAACGTTGGTAGGTTTAGGTTCGAATTGGTGGGCAATTTATTATGGAATAATGTCAGGCCTTAGCACCAATACTTCGTTCACCTAAAAATCGGCCTTGGCCTGTTCGGTTAGTAGTAATTAGCCTACCGATGACTTTAATAGAACAGGGCGCAGCCGTGGCTTTTTTGTCTACTTTTTCAGCTATAGGAAAAAGTAGAACCCGCGGTAGCGACAGAACTGTTAAATATAATAACTGAAATGATGTCTTTTTGTACAGGGTGCTAAAATGATATCTTCTCTTTCTATATGTGCTAGATGAAATTTGTTAAAGGGCAGTTAAATAACGGCCATTTAATTGACTAAAAATTATGAATAGATTTTCGATTGTTGTTTTATTGATGTTAGTTTCTAAAATTGGTTTCACGCAAGTGAAAACCAATGAGAAAGATTTTGTAGGTTACCTCTTTGCCTATTTTGAAGGCTCCAGTGATAAATTTAAACAAGAACAATTGCGGTTTGGCGTAAGTGCCAATGCCGTAAATTGGTTTGCGTTAAACCTTAATCAGCCTGTGCTATCTTCTGCCGATATTTCCCAAACAGGCGGTATCCGCGATCCACATCTCCTTAGGGCCGAAGATGGAAGCTTTTTAATGACCGCTACTGATATGTTTACCGTAAAAAATGGTTGGGACAGTAATCTAGGCATGGTACTGTTGAAATCAAACGACTTGATTGACTGGAAGCACCACATCATTGACTTAGCCAAAACCTATCCTAAAAAGTTTGCGCAAGTAAAATGGGTGTGGGCTCCTCAAACCATTTACGATGCAAAAACGAAGAAATACCTTGTTTATTTTACCGTTCGTTTTCAGGGCAGTAACGAATTGAACTTTTACAGCGCTTACGCCAATAAGGATTTCAGTGGCTTTGAAGCTGAGCCTCAATTGATGTTTAAACCAAAGTACGGCGCTATTGATGGGGATATCATTTACAAAGATGGAACTTATCACCTGTTTTACAAAGGCAATACCAAAGATGCCCAGGGTAAGGAAATTAAAAACGGGATACAAAAAGCCACCAGTAAATCTTTAAAGGGACCTTGGGTAGAAGATTTTAAGTATTTGGATGCCTATGCCGATACCACCGTTTCGGTAGAAGGTTCCAGTGTTTTTAAGTTGAATCATAGCGACGAATATATTTTGATGTATGACCTGTACACCAATTTGCGTTACGAATTTCAGCGCAGTAAAGATTTGAATAGCTTTACCGCAAAACCAGAGAAGTTTACCAAAAACTTTAACCCAAGGCATGGCAGTGTGATAGGGATCACCAAAGAAGAAGCCCGACGTTTACAAAATAAATGGGGCGGAGTACCAGAGGTTCTATTGCAACCTGTTACGCCAAATGATCGTTACCACTTTCAGTCGAAAGGCAACCCCATTATTACCCATGAGTACACGGCAGATCCAGCAGCGATGGTGAAGGGCGATACCCTTTGGTTGTATGCAGGACATGATTTTGCGGGTGGTCAGAAGAATTATAAAATGAAAGATTGGCTGGTGTATTCAACCACCGACCTGAAAAACTGGACCGAATACCCTGTGCCCTTAAAAATAGGTGATTTTGCATGGGCCAAAAGTGGCGATGCTTTTGCCGCACAGGTAGTAGAGCGTAACGGGAAATACTATTGGTATGTGAGCACCAATTGGTCGGGTATAGGCGTAGCTGTTGCCGACCGACCAGAAGGACCTTTTAAAGATGCTTTGGGCAAACCTTTGTTAACCAATAAAGATTGTTTTGCCTCTACGCATTCTTGGGCCTGTATTGATCCCGCTATTTTTATAAATGATGATGGCCAGGCTTGGATATTTTGGGGCAACCGCGAGTGTTATTATGCCAAGCTCAAACCCAACATGATCGAGATAGATGGCCCCATCAAGAAAATAGATTTTGAAGGTTTTAACTTTACAGAAGCGCCTTGGGTACACAAGTATAACAATAAGTACTACCTCACTTATGCCACTGCTTTCCCCGAAAAAATTGCCTATGCCACGGCCGATCAAATAGAAGGCCCATATGAATATAAAGGCATCTTAAATGAAGTCGCTGGAAATAGTAATACCAATCACCAAGCCATTGTAGAGTTTAAAGGCAAGTGGTACTTCATCTATCATAATGGGGCTATCGAAACCGAAGGCAGCAGTTTCAGCCGTTCCATTTGTATCGACAAGATGGAGTACAATCCAGATGGAACCATCAAAAGAATAGTGATGACTACCGAAGGGGTAGGGAACGATCCACGAAAATAAGCAGCACATCACACCAAATACGAGTCCATCCCCAACTAAAATGAAGACCTTATGAACCGCAGATTACTTTTGAAACAGCTCATCGCCACTTTGCCAGCCATGGCACTTGCCGACCAGCTGAAAGCGATCAATAGTATTTTAAATGAACCGAGTGAAAAGTTCATGTCGGGGCCGTTTGAACCCAATTGGAAATCACTATCTGCTTATCAAACTCCCGATTGGTTTCGTAATGCTAAATTTGGGATTTGGGCACATTGGGGACCTCAATGTGAGCCTGAATATGGCGATTGGTACGCTCGTGGAATGTATGAAGAGGATAGTGGACAATATAAATATCACCTGAAAAAATACGGTCATCCTTCTAAATTTGGTTTTAAGGATGTCATTAACCAATGGAAAGCCGATCAATGGGATCCTGAGGAGCTTGTGTCATTTTACAAAAAGGCAGGCGCACGCTATTTTATGGCTTTGGCTAACCACCACGATAATTTTGACCTCTACAAAAGCAAATATCAAAAGACTTGGAATTCTACCAAAATTGGCCCTAAAAAAGACCTTATTGCAGGCTGGAAAAAGGCCAGTCAGCGTAACGGACTTCCGTTTGGCGTAAGTGTGCATGCCGCCCATGCATGGACTTGGATGGAAACCGCACAACGTTCAGATAAAAATGGATCAATGGCAGGAATTCCTTATGATGGAAAGTTGACCAAGGCAGACGGAGAAGGAAAATGGTGGGAGGGGATAGATCCGCAGGAACTATATGCACAAAACCATCCATTGAGTGAAAACAGCGAAAATAATGGCATGATCCATAAGCAATGGAATTGGGGTGAGGGTGTTTGTCCTCCATCCACAGCTTATTGTGAGAAATTTTACAACAGAACCATTGACCTCATCAACTCCTATGATCCCGATATGGTGTATTTTGATGATACCGCACTTCCATTATGGCCGGTAAGTGATGCAGGTTTACGAATCGCTGCACACCTGTATAATAAGAGTATTCAGAAAAACGGCAAAAATAAGGCCGTAGTGTTTGGTAAAATATTAGATGAATTGCAGCGCAAGTGCATGGTTTGGGATATAGAACGTGGCCAAAGTAACGCCATTGAACCCCTGCCTTGGCAAACCGATACCTGTATTGGTGGCTGGCATTATGATAAACGCATTTACGAGGGGAAAGGATATAAAAGTGCTAAAACGGTTGTTCATACCCTGGTTGATGTGGTGAGTAAAAATGGGAACCTGCTGTTGAATATTCCTGTAAAAGGCAATGGAACCATTGATGAGCAAGAACGGAAAGTAGTAGAAGAAATAGGTGCTTGGATGGCGGTTAACTCCGAAGGTATTTATGACACCCGCCCTTGGTTGATTTTTGGAGAAGGCCCAGCAATGGAATCGTCTGCACCCTTATCGGCCCAAGGTTTTAATGAAGGTAAGGGGAAGCCATTCACTGCTAATGATATTCGTTTTACCACCAAAAATAACGCCATTTATGCTACTGTTTTAGGGTGGCCTACCAATGGTAAGGTGAGCATTAAAAGTATGGGGAGTACCAGTAAGTACTTAAACCGTAAAATTAACAATGTGCAACTTTTGGGAGGTAAAGAAGTGCCTTTTGAACAAACTACAGAAGGATTAAGCATTGATTTAGGGGAAGAAAAGCCAGCATTGCATTATGCATTGACCTTAAAAATTGTTTAAGGCCTGTTGTAAAACCAAGCTTATCAAAAGAATGATGATCTCTACGGAAGCTATAAGGAACACCTCCAAAGGAGCTTTTGGCCATGTGGGTTCCTTAGGTTTTAAAGGTGTTTTTTAAAATAGCTTTAATAAAAAAGCTATTTTCATTTTGCTTTTCAAAAAAAGAAGTTACATTTGCAATCCCAAAACGGGAGGTGCCTTAGCTCAGTAGGTAGAGCAAAGGACTGAAAATCCTTGTGTCGCTGGTTCGATCCCAGCAGGCACCACTTCCAAAAAAAGCCTTGTTTTCATAACGAAAACGAGGCTTTTCGCATTTATAACCCTTTATTTTCGTTTATTGTTAGTATCAGCTACGTTCATTTCTGCATGGTTTTTTGTTAAACTGACCGTGAATGTTTTAAAAATGTTTTAAAATTTAAAGAAACAAAAGCGGTCATAATTTAAATTTTATGGCAACTGTAAGAGAAGTGGTTCTTCCCCACACACAAAAGAAGGATGGTACCTGGAATGTCAAGATTAGAGTTAGTTTCAAAAGAAGGTCTTCCTATATAGACACACAGCACTATATCGGACAAAAGCAACTACGAAAGGATTTTACGATCAAGGATGAATTTATATTAACCATATTGAATCCAGTGGTAGATTCCTTCAGAAAACGTATATCGGAGCTAGGTGAAAGTCTAGAACTATATACTTCAAAAAGTCTCGTCGCATATCTAACCATGTGTGAGGAAACCGCAGAAACTATTAATATCATAGCATTCGGTGAAGAGCAGATCAGATTGCTGGACCAACAGAACAGAACTGGAAGCAGGAACGACATGAAGAAGGTCGTCAACAGTCTTCGGGATTATTTTAAGGCAGAGTTTATACCTATAACTGAAATAAGGTCAAAAATGCTCGAAAATTATGAAAGATATCTTCGCTCGGAAAGAACAATGTTCAGGCCCGACCAGTTTGGAAATCTTGTGGAGAGAAGGTCCAAAGGATTGACCGATGTAGGACTCCATAATCATATGAGGGACCTCAGAATACTATTCAACGCGGCGGTCAAAAAATTTAACGATCCGGAGCTAGGCGTTACCCTTATCAAGCATTACCCATTTGAGAAATATAAGATCGTATCACCGCCTGATACAAATAAGAGGAAACTGTCAATAGAAGATATCGAAAGGATTAGTAAAATCGAGCTCCCCGCGAATTCCCGTGCTGAGATGGCCAGAGACCTGTTTATGCTGAGTTTCTACCTTTGCGGCATGAATCCTGTAGATCTCTATAGATTACCGGAAGAGATGGATATTGAAGAAGGGAGGTTAGAATATAACCGCTCCAAAACAAAGGATAGAAGAAAAGATAAGGCCTTTATGAGTTTAAGGATACCTGATGTTGCTAAGCCGCTACTTATAAAATATATCAGAACCTTGAAAACTAGATATGCCTCACATGAGAATCTGGACAGTGCGCTGAGTTTCGGTATGAGAAAGATTGGAGCTGCCCTAGAGATCAAGAAACTACAATTCTATGATGCAAGGCATGCCTTTGCCGATCTTGCGCGTAATAAATGTGGATTTCAAAAAGACGATGTAGCAATGGCACTAAATCATAAAGACAGCAGCAATTCTGTTACGGATGTTTACTTGAGCAAAGACTGGGCGATTGTTGACAGACTTCAGAAGAGTGTCCTGTCACTATTTGATCCACCCGCAAAACTTGGATTCTGCAACTTAACAACATTTTATATCAGCTCTAAGAGCTGCACTTCTTAATCTTGGATATATTCTGATTGTTAAAAAAAATATTAATTTAAGTAGCATGAAAAATTTAATTCTATTTTTTCTGACTTGCATTATTGCGACAGGTGCATTTTTGTCAGGTCTAAATATGAAAAACCCATTTCTGGGATTTGTTGTGGGTTTTGGCGTTTGGATACTTTTTATTTACAGGATGTCCCGTAAATAGACTTCTTGTTGCCTTGGCGTTTTATGTCTCCCCAAGTGAAGAATAATCAAAAATTGGCATTTTTTTTAAAGTGCCAATTTTTGTGTAAGTGTTCATGTCATTTAGGTGTAAAGTGTTCGTTTTATGATTTTGAGGGGCTAAGGTGTGTGGCCTAGTTTGATAATTCCTCTTTTTAGTAATTCAAATCTTTTGCCTAAAGCTAAAATAACCCTGACTGCATGAGAAAAGAGCTGTTTTTTTGAATTGGTACTTGCATTATAAGTAATATGAGTTCGATATCAACCTTTGTTTAGCAAAAGAAAGGCTTGATAGCTCGTTAATATCAAACTACGCAAAGTTTAATTTCAAAAAATTGGGAAGATGGGTCAGTATTAAGCACACTATGGGAATTGTTGTGTTTGAAAGGAATTAGATTGGCTACTATCGTCGGAATGCACATCAATACCGCAGCATAATAACTTTATTGAAGCAAAAACATTTGAAACGGGATTGACACAACTGCATTACGAGAAGGAAAATAAACAACAACAAACATAAAAGGCCACTAAATAAGTAAATGTTAAAAGTCATAAAAAAATATTAGACAAATCACTGCAAAAGACCTTACACGCAAGACGAGTTAAAGCACTTAAAATTTCACTTGAACCAATGGACAATGTACTTCTGAACTTAATGACTTATGGACAACAAGAAAAACGAACCGCTAACAAAGTATTGCCAAAAGTGGGGATGAATGGCTTCGATTGGACGTTTGTACAAGGTTCAAGTTTCGTCCTTCAATTGAACTTTTGTGCTGAAAATCCCGCTTTCGGGAATATCAATCCCGTTAACGGCCAGGCAAAGAACTGCACTGCCAGCATCGAGCAACAAGGATAAAAATGAACAAAACCAAAAGTAATTGACAAAATGATTTTGATTATTCAACTGATTTACATTATTGACGGACAAGAAAAAGTTTTTGAGGAGTTTGAAAGTATTGCTATTCCCATAATTTTAAAACATAGCGGGAGACTTTTGTTGCGGATTAGACCGACAGAAGACAGCGTTATAGAAAGCCATATTGATAAACCTTATGAAATTCATCTCGTAGAATTTCAAACGCCAAAAGATTTTGACTGCTTTGTGAAAGATGAGGAGCGAAAGAAATTTTTACATTTGAAAGAAAAATCTGTCAAGGATACAATTTTAATTCAAGAGGTGAACTATGACAACAAATTTCCGAAGAGGCTACGGACGGCAGACAAAAAATACACAGATTAATAAAGCAGTTTTTTAAAGAAATATTTTAACATGGTCATCACTGTAGATTTCGGTAATAGTAGTCAACCCATTTCGTTCCAAACTATCCATACAGACTAACAGTTTCTCTCCCGATCATAATATGCTCTTTTAGCTAACCATTCTATTTCCCGGTGTCTCGTCCTGAAATTACTTGTAGTTTTTTTTTGATTGATAATGCTAGAATTATGTTTCCAGTGCAACATTCTTCAGTTGGGCATCCGCAAGCGCCTTGGTAGTTCTTCGATCTTTTTCTTAAGTAGCTTCGAGTCTTTGGATTCATTCATGACTAAAAGCCCACCTTGAGTTTTCGGGCTTAGCAAGTTAACTAAATTATGCTTGTCACGCCACTTGCCTATGGTGCTCTTTGGCAGGCCGTATTTCCATCCAGCGCCACGTTCGCCCAGCAGCCCGTTATTGACTTCACTAACAATCTTGATCTTGGTTTCCTCGTCCAATCTGCCCCAAGGCTTTCGGGAGAGAATGGTAGGTTTAATAGTTTTTGCTTTCATTTTTTGCTTGCATTAGTGACAAGCTATTTTAGGACAAGACAAGCTGCGCGATCCGGACCTTTTCCTTTGCCTTCTCGCGGATGCGCGCAACTACCTTTCTTAATATCAGGGCAATGATGCCCGCGATCGCCAACCGGTAACGGATCTTCCGCGAGGTACCTACACGATTATACTTTCTTCGGTAGGAAGAAGCAGTGTCCATAAGCTGATCAAGCTGTAAAGGACAGTAATTAAAATACGAATTCCCATGCACAATGTGCATGGGAATTTTCTAATAACCGTAATCCTGCTAAACTCTGAACTCCTTTTTTAGAGGCAGATCGCAGTACTCATCGGGAATGCTTTCGTCCCATGTCATCATCGCTATGCTCGACCATCGACCTATTAATCTCTACCTAAGATTTCTTCTAAGTTAACTGAAGATTAAGCATAGGGCTGAATCCAGTGCCCTCCGATAAAAGGTTAGGTATATTGGCCCATCTGGCTAATGTATGTGGAAGAGCTGTCTGATTTTGAGGTACATTGTAAATAGCATGACCAATATTCCCAATGTCCGCAACAAAATCTTCGCCCTGAAAGTTAGATAGCGGTCGTTTCTGTTGCGCCTATTTTCTGTGAGATAGGGCTTGCGGTCCCTACGTTTCTTGCTGACTGGCATTGTTTACGTTATGATCTGGTTTAATGTGGTATCTGGGTAGGCGTGGCTACATGGATGGGCGCAGGAACTATATGCCAAAGTGGAAAAGAATGTAAGGTCAAAAGGTATGGCTTAAAGTCGCCGAAATGCCCCCGTTGCTATAGTATGGCATCACAACTGGGCCTTTTCCGTTTTTGGAAAATATACCCTTGATCTTTGGATATAGCCAATAGGCTGCCTGGGTGGAGAGTATCCCAACACCTGCCCCGGCAACTACATCGCTGAACCAATGCTTGTTGTTGTACATTCTGAAAAGACCTACAGAACTTGCCACGGTATAACTGGTAATCGTATACCAAACGGATCTGTCACCGTATTCGCGCCTCATGAATTCAGCAGATGCAAAGGCCTCGGCGGCATGTCCAGATGGAAAGGCATTGGAGGTCCCGTCCGGTCTGGTGATATCTGTGGCATTCTTTACTCCTTGGGTAAACGAGTTGAGTATGATATTCGAAACCAGGTATATTCCCGCCTGGTCAATGGTTTTGTTCCTGCCCTTCACTCCTGAAATACTAAGGCCAAGGGTAACGGCACCAGGGGCAAACTGCATGTAATCGTCTATCCTGATCCTCTCGTGGGGATGCTCGAGAAAGAACTCGTGCCGTCCGGCTTCATCGAGGTTCCTTAAAGGGGTAGCCCCCAGTGTTGCAAATCCGTAGGCCAAAGCGGCAGCGGGAATGATGGAGGACCTCCATTTGAAGCGTCCTTCTTTTGACGGTCCGACCGCGGATGCTGTATCGGTGTTCTTCGCCAACTGAGCCTGCGAGCTGAAATAGAAAAGGCAGATAATGATAATCAATGTATTTTTCATTGGTTTTTTTGTTTTTTTAGTTTCAGTCCCTCGTTCTTGTATAGATAGAATGCCGATTGATAGTAGGCGATGGCACGTTCTATAGCTGATTTTGGCAGCTTTTTGGGAGACTGTTCGTTTGTAATTGGGTTATAGATAAATGTTTCTGGATTCTTTTTGGGACTGAGGATGACCAGCGAGTCCCTTTGCAGAAGTGCGAGCTTTTGGTAGGTTCCAAGCAGGGCCCTTGGGCTATAGTTTATGTCAAGAACGTTCATGCCGTAAGTATTGTCAACGTAGCTCCAGCCCAATTTAGGAAATAGAGTGGGATAGAGGTCGACCTGGGAGCATAATGGCGTGATCACTTCCGGATTGGTTTCCCTAAGGTTGTAGATCATCGCTGGTATCCTGTACTTGGCGATATCTATCTCGTTTTTTCCCGCGCTGGAAGCACAGTGGTCGGCAATGAAGATAAATATCGTGTTGGCAAACCAAGCTTTCTTTCTAGCTTCACCTAGAAATTTTCCGATGGCATAGTCGGTATATTTCACCGCTCCATCACGGCCCGTGCCCGAAGGAATATCTATGCCGCCAGCGGGATAGGTGAAGGGGCGATGGTTTGAAGTAGTCATCACGAAGTGATAAAAAGGTTTGCCCTTGACGGCCATGATGTCCGAATTACGGATGACCGAACGATAAAGGTCTTCGTCACTGATGCCCCAGGCATTTTCAAAATTGACTTCACCGTCGGGTATCCTGCTCCTTTTTCCCATATAGGAATCTCCCACCGTAAATTTCCTTCCCCGATCTATAATGTCAAAACCATTACTGCCAAAGTATTGGTTCATGTTGTCGAAATACCCATCACCGCCATAGAAAAAGGTCGTTTGGTATCCCTTATCTCGAAAAATACTACCGATGGTCGTCAGGCCAGCATTGTCCTTTCGTCTCACAATGCTATTACCTGGGGTTGGAGGGATTGCCAGGGTAAGGGCTTCCATTCCCCTGACAGTCCGCGTTCCGGTCGCATACATATTACGAAAGAGTAGGCTGCGCGAGGCGATCGAATCCAGATTAGGCGTCAGGCCCTTGTCATTTCCGAACGTGCCCATAAAATCTGCGCTGAAACTTTCCAGTACCACCATGATCACATTTGGACGTTCTTCATTCCGGTCACTCGAAATATTCCTTTCTATAGAGCTCCAGTGTTCCCTAAATTCGGCTTTAGGCCCCTTCAGCTGTTGTCGAATGATTGCCATCGATTTTTTCTCAGTGATGAGGGGATAAAATTGGTTGTAGTTCAGTTCGTTGCTCCTGAATGCTGCCACGAAGGAGTATATGCCCGCCTTGGATAGTTCGTTCTGGTAACGATTGGAACTGCTTTCAGACCAGGTATTGCTGGTAGACCACAAGAGTAAAGAACAAACGAAAATGATTGAAAGGGTCATTGTCAGCCTGAAAGCCAGCACAGCCCTGCTTCTGATGCTCTTGGAAATGGCTCTGGAATGAAGTATGGTGATGACCGATGCGGCAAGTGTGACACAGCCAAGTAGTATTGGCAACGGATAGGATTGATTGATATTGGCAACCACTTCGTAGGTGTAGATCAGATAGTCTACCGCAATAAAATTGAAGCGGCTCTCGAATTCCGACCAGAACGTATATTCTGCAAAGAAAGAGAACACGGCAATGAACGACATCAGAAATATAATAAGGTAGCTCATGGCCTTTCCGACCCGAGAACCTAGTACCTTATTTCCAAACAATAGCCAAACAGCATAGGGTATGGTAAAGCAGATAGCGACGGTAAGGTCGTATACTGCCCCCTTTGTCAACGTGACCAAAACTTGGGTTAAGCTCAGTCCCGAATCGGTGGATGAAATGGCCATCAATAGAATCCGTAGACCTAGGGAGGCAATCACGAAAAATAATATGAACAGCCTTAGTGCACTGTAACGTGCCAGGCTATTTGATCTGTTGTGGTAAATCATAATCAAGCGATCGAAATTGGGATAGATTAGCCTTCAAGGTTTAAAAACCACTCCTCGGCCTGGGCAATGGCCTGGCGGATCAGATGAGGGTCGGACTGTCTTCCATCACTTATTAATTTGTTGGCTATCTCGATAGCCTTTTGCCTGACCTGTGGCTGCAGGTCGTCCATTTCCAATGGGAAATATTCCATTGTCCATTCCATAGAAATATATAGAGGTTTTGTCCACTAAGGGTACAGATAAAAAGAAGCCTTTTACCATTCTCGGTTATGCTCCCTAAATTGGGCAGACACAACTGGCATGGTACAGGGATTGACTAAATAGCAGCTACCGATTGTAAAAAACAATAGCAATAAAATTCAGCCTACAGCTTGGGGGGCTGCCAAATGCCGATACTTGCCTGTAACGTGGGATCACAGGTTTGCTCGTTATGGAATGTATTTTGATCAGTAATAATCAAGGGGGCGTTCAGCGTAGTAAAATACGTCAGGGAAGGTGTGGAACAGCAGGCACATTGGCAGAATGGACTGCATTCGTCAAATTTTACGAATCCCTCATCGGCAGATGAAGATGCCATCAGCGATTGGCTGTCCATCGGATAGTCCGGCTCGGCCGCAAGCAGATCCTGGCACGGCCAGGATAACTGTAGCAACAAGATGGAAAGAAATAGCAAAACGGCGGCCTTCATATCGGTACAAAAGTATAAATATTTATAGTATCATTCCCATCTACAAATCGTTCATGTTAACGCCAAAACGCACAATTTATTTTTTATGACATTTTAAAGATGTACGATTTTATAAAAATATTTGGTTTTTTAAAATAATGTTTAGATTTGTGCCATATGAAATATATCGCATTCATAATGGTAATCTATCTGGCGGGCATGATGATGCTTCCGTGCAGTGATGCCTATAATGAATGTAAGTCAGCACAACAGAGGCAAACAAGGGTTGAAATTGCCGATGACCATAGTCATAGGTCAGATGTAAATGATAATTGTAGCCCCTTCTGTAACTGTAGCTGTTGTCATACGACTATCGATAGCAAATTCCTAGCAAATAAAGAGGAAGATCCCAAACCTGTATACGAGGAACTGAAATTCCTTTTCACAGATCAACGTTTTGTTTCCAATTATTATGGAAGCATCTGGCAGCCGCCCAAGGTTAATAGCTAATTATTACTTTTTTCGGAAATGAAGTCCGCATATGCCACTTTCTGTGGCTATTTCTGCGCATGCTTTATTTTTCGACCGCATCCATTCATTATTTATTTGGATTGCGGGAAGTCCTATTAGTTATTAATCAGAACAATAATGTTAGATAAGATCATTTATTTCAGTATAAAGAACAAGATCATTATCGGTCTAATGACCTTGGTTCTTATAATTTGGGGCGGTTGGAGTGCAACCAAACTGCCGATAGATGCCGTACCGGACATCACCAACAATCAGGTACAGATATTTACCACCTGTCCAACGCTGGCAGGCCAGGAAGTGGAACAACTTGTGACCTTTCCAATAGAACAGAGTATTGCCAATGTACCTAGAATTGAAGAGATACGTAGTATTTCGCGTTTCGGTCTTTCGGTGATCACTGTGGTCTTCGACGAGAAGACAGACATCTATTTTGCCCGTCAGCTCATCAATGAGCGATTGAAAGAGGCCGTAGATAAAATCCCACAGGGAGTGGGCACACCAGAAATGGCACCAGTGAGCACGGGTTTGGGAGAAGTATACCAGTACATCATACATCCCAAAAAGGGAAGTGAAAAGAAATATAATGCCAAGGATCTGCGTACAATGCAGGACTGGATCGTAGCCAGACAACTATATGGAACCCCAGGTATTGCCGAGGTGAATAGTTTCGGCGGACAGTTGAAACAGTATGAGGTGGGCGTTAATCCGGACAGGCTCAGGGCTATGGGGGTAAGTATCCCAGAAATCTTTACCGCACTGGAAAAGAATAACCAGAACACTGGTGGCGCCTATATCGATAAAAAACCGAATGCCTATTTTATCAGGGGTATCGGTCTGGTAAATTCACTGGATGATGTGAAAAAGATTGTGGTCAAAAACTCGGGAACCGTTCCTATCTATATCAATGATGTAGCTGATGTAAGGTTCGGAAGTGCTGTGAGGTACGGTGCCCTCACCTATAATGGGGAGGTGGATGCCGTAGGTGGCGTTGTGATGATGCTCAAGGGGGAGAACAGTAACGAAGTTGTAAAGAGGATCAAACAAAAATTGCCGACCATACAAGCTTCCCTGCCCGATGATGTGGTTATCGAACCATATTTAGATCGTACCGATCTGGTGGGAAGGGCTATAGCTACTGTTGAGAAAAACCTGATCGAGGGGGCATTGATCGTGATCTTCGTGTTGGTGATCTTCCTTGGTAACCTGAGGGCTGGTCTGATCGTTGCCTCGGCGATTCCTTTGGCATTACTTTTTGCCTTGGGCATGATGAACGTATTTGGGGTAAGCGCCAATCTGATGAGTTTGGGTGCCATCGATTTCGGTCTTATTGTCGATGGGGCGGTAATTGTTGTGGAAGCAACGATGCACCATTTGGGACTGCGAAAATCTATGAACAAGCTGACCCAGGGTGAGATGGATGAAGAGGTGTTTACCTCGGCCTCAAAAATCCGTACCAGTGCAGCATTTGGAGAGATCATTATCCTGATCGTGTATATCCCGATCCTAACATTGGTTGGTGTGGAAGGTAAGATGTTCGGACCAATGGCACAAACAGTAGGTTTCGCTATTTTTGGTGCGCTTATCCTTTCGTTGACCTATATTCCTATGATGTGTGCACTTTTCCTTTCGAAAAAGCCAAGCCATAAAAAGAATTTCAGTGATAAGATGATGGAGAAACTCCAAGCGGTCTACAGACCGATGCTGGAGAAGGTAATCAAGATCAAATATTACGTAGTTGGGGCGACAGTGGTGCTGTTTGCTGTTTCCATATTCTTCTTCAGCCGAATGGGCGGCGAGTTCATTCCGCAGTTACAGGAGGGGGATTTTGCATTTCATTGTATCCTGCCACAGGGAAGTTCCCTGAACCAGAGTATCGAGACCTCGATGCAGGCCTCACGGATCATCAAGCAATTTGACGAGGTGAAAATGGTAGTTGGAAAGACCGGTGCCGCAGAAGTGCCTACCGATCCTATGCCGCCGGAGGCTACCGATCTGATGGTGGTGCTCAAACCAATGAAAGAATGGAAAACGGAAAGGAGCTATGAAGAACTGGCTGAGGCCATCATGGAGAAACTCGAAGTGATACCGGGCGTTTTCTTTGAGAAGAACCAGCCGATACAGATGCGTTTCAACGAACTGATGACTGGTATCAGACAGGATGTGGCAGTGAAGATCTTCGGTGAGAACATCGATACGCTCGCAAGTTACGCCAAGGAGGTAAGCGAAGTAATCCAGAGCGTACCGGGGGCAACCTCTCCGCAAGTAGAACGTGTGGGCGGTCTTCCGCAGATCAATATTGAGTATGATCGTGCCCGTATCGCCAATTACGGACTTGCTATTCAGGATGTCAATGACGTAGTTAGTACGGCCTTTGCCGGAAAAAGTACTGGGCAGGTTTATGAAAATGAAAGACGTTTTGACCTGGTAGTGCGTTTGGACAGTGCACACAGGAGTGGTATAGAAGATGTGAGCAACCTAATGATCCCTACCAGTAAGGGGCTTCAGATCCCTTTGTCTCAGGTAGCAACCATAGCGTATAAGTTGGGACCCGCACAGATCAGCCGTGAAGCGGGGAAACGCCGTATCGTAATCGGTTTCAATGTCGACGGACGTGACGTGCAGAGTGTGGTGACCGATATCCAGCAACAGTTGGCACAAAAGATCAAGCTGCCATCTGGCTACTACTTCACCTATGGTGGCCAGTTCGAAAACCTACAAAAGGCGAGCGCACGTTTGATGATCGCGGTACCAGTTTCATTACTTCTGATCTTTATGCTGCTCTATTTTACGTTTCGTTCGTTCAAACAGGCCATATTGATATTCACGGCTATTCCGATGAGTGCCATTGGAGGTGTCTTTGCGCTCATGTTGCGAGGTATGCCTTTTAGTATCAGTGCGGGGATCGGATTTATCGCGCTCTTTGGCGTAGCGGTACTCAACGGTATCGTATTGATAGGAACCTTTAACCAATTGAAAAAAGAGGGAATGGAAGATATATTAAAAAGGGTAAAAGAGGGGGCTATTACCCGTCTTCGCCCAGTGCTGATGACCGCCACGGTGGCCTCTCTTGGATTTTTGCCAATGGCCATCAGCTCCAGTGCAGGTGCCGAGGTACAAAGACCTTTGGCCACTGTAGTAATAGGTGGTCTGATCACCGCTACTTTCCTAACCCTATTCGTTCTGCCGTTGCTCTATATCATTTTTGATAGTGGTATGAAAATTAAGGGCAGATTGGGCAGGAAAACTGTTGTTGCGACAATGGTCTTGTTCTTGATCGGTGCGTCTTCAGCAAATGCCCAACAACGGATTTCGGTAGAAAATGCTGTTGGTACCGCTTTGAAGAGCAACCAACAGCTTGGTGTCAACGAGGCCGAGGTCAAAAGCGCAAGACTGAATACGAAAACAGCCTTTGAGATACCGAAGACGGGCATATTTGCAGAGAACGAAGATTATCGTCCTTCCGATAAAGTGGGTATCCTAAAGATCGGGGTTTCGCAGGCTATCGCATGGCCTGGTCTATATGCCGCCAGGAAGAACTATCTGAACGCACAGTTGAAATACGCGGAGCTTAATGGTGAGGTCATCAACGCCGCAATTAGGAGGGATGTCCGTACGGCCTATTACCAATTGTGGTTCCTACAGGATAGACAGATGCTCTATAAACGTCTGGACAGTGTTTACACCATGCTGTTCAAGACCACAGAAGTACGCGTAAAGACGGGAGATGTGGCACGTTTGGACAGGGTTGCCGCCGAAGCGAAGATGAGGGAGATACAGGCCCAGCTTTTGCAGAATACAAAGGAGATGACCATCCAGCAGCAGCAATTGATGATGTTGCTGAACCTCAACGAATGGATGTTGCCCGTTGCCCAACCGCTAGGTAAGGTTGGCGTGGAGACTACAGCTACTGCTGCCTCACATCCCTTATTGGCCCTACAGGAACAGAATGTGAATATCGCCAGTTCCAATGTTTCGGTTCAGAAGAATACCAACAGGCCCGAGTTTTCTGGAAGGTTCTTCAGCCAGCGCCTATGGGGTGCCAATGATCCCTTTACCGGATTTTCGGTAACTGCAGCAATTCCACTGTTTGGGGGAGGCGCCTATCGCAACAAGGTCAAGGTGGCCAATGCCGAAAGAGAGGTACAGGAAAAGACCTTGGCATACCAGACCCTACAGCTACAGACCCAACGCGCCAATGCGGTTGCCGATATAGAGAAGAGCCGTTCGCTGCTTGAATTTTATGAGACCTCTGGCCTGAAACAGGCCGAAGAGATCATTTCTGCGGCGACCCTCAGCTACAGGTCGGGCGAAATCAGTTTCGCTGAGCTAGGGCAGTTCCTTAGCCAGGCTATTGGTATCCGTCAGGGGTATCTTGACGTACTTAACCAATACAATCAATCAGCTATCCAATTCAATTACTACAATAATAAATAAGATGAAACTTGTTTTTAGAATATTATTCTTCGCCGTGACAGTAATCACACTGAACAGTTGTGGAGGAAAACAGACAGAAGGTGAAGGGAGCAAACCTGGCAAGGAAGCCGAAAAGCCCGCAGCTGCGAAAGAGGAAGGACATGGTGAAGAGGGGTCTTCGACGATTGCCTCCCTTACCCCGGAACAGATCAAATCGGTCGGTATCACAGTGGGGACCATTGAACTCAAGAACCTGACCGCTACCATCAAGGCAAACGGTGCCTTAAGGGTGCCGAATAACAACAAGGCCAATGCGACTTCGCTCTACGGTGGAGTGGTAAAAACCTTGAGGGTCCAACTGGGAGATTATGTCCGTAAGGGACAGGTGATTGCTACGATCGAGAATCCACAGTTTGTCCAATTGCAGGAAGAATATCTGACCATTGGCAGCAGGATTACATTGGCCGAACAGGAACTCCAACGCCAGCGTGAACTTAATGCAGGAAATGCGGGAGCTTTAAAGAACCTACAGAATGCTACGTCCGAACTTAACGCCCTAAAGGCGAGAAAGGCATCACTGTACAAACAGGTGCAGTTAATGGGGATCAACCCTACTTCGATCTCTGCAGCTACCCTGACCTCGGCGTTATCTGTAACCAGTCCGGTAAGCGGAACGGTAAGTGCGGAGTTTGCAAAGATCGGAAGCTACGTGGACGTTTCTTCGCCAGTAGTGGAAATCGTAGATAACGGTCTGATACATTTGGATCTGCAGGTGTTCGAAAGGGACCTTCCTTTCGTTAAGGTAGGCCAGCTGGTGAATTTTACGGTAACCAATAATCCACAGATAACCTACACGGCAAAGGTGTTCAATATCGGATCTTCCTTCGAGAATGAGAGCAAGACCATTGCGGTCCACTGTACGGTCACAGGAAATAAGGCCGGCCTTATTGATGGGATGAATATTACCGGTATGGTAAGCGTAGACAAGGCAATGACGCCAACTGTACCTAATGAGGCGATAGTGGAGGCAGATGGTAAGTTCTATATTTTCATACATACCGATAAACAGCCCGAAGCCGAAGGCGAAGGACAGGGAAAGACGGACGCGCATAAGGAAGGAGAGGAACATGACCATGTTGCGGAAAATAAAGGCCATAGTGCTAATATGAACTTTGAAAAAATTGAGGTTGCCAAAGGTGTTTCGGAGTTGGGCTATACTGCGATTACACCCGTCGTCCAATTGCCTAAAAATGTAAAGGTAGTAACCAAGGGCGCTTTCTTCATCAATGCCAAATTAAGCAATGCTGGGGGGCACGAACATTAGTGTTAGGTGCGAAGGGGGAAGGTGCCTTGTGCATCCTCCCCTAAATCGCTAATAAATTGATTTAATGGTGTGAACAGAACATGTATAATATAAAGTTGTTATCAGTAAGGTCTAGAAGTGGTAATCGGTAAATTGAAGATATAAAACTATAATTTATGTTATTGAACAAGAAAATATCGATCTGGTATTTCGTTAAAGGTATCGGCTCACAGCTAGCTCTGATCGTTGTATTTGCGGTCTCCATTGGCCTGTTGGATCTTCATCCAACATTCCAGAAAATAAGTCTTCCCCTTAGCATTCCCGCTTTGGTGGGGACAGCGGTTTCGCTTCTGCTCGCTTTCAGGACTGCGCAATCCTATGAACGCTGGTGGGAGGCCAGGACGGTATGGGGCGCGATAGTTAACGATTCACGCACGTTGATCAGGCAGGTACAACAGTTTGTTCCCGATAAACAGAAAGTAATCACAAAGGAATTTGTTCAGACACAGATTGTTTGGGTATATGCCCTTGGTGAGGCTTTGCGGAGACAGGAATTCTCTCCAAAAGTGAAAAGCTATCTGAATGCCCACCAGATCAGTGCCGTGAACATCCCCAATGCTTTATTGGACCAGCATTCCGAAAAGATCAGGGAGATGGCGGCCGAATCTATGATATCGGACTTCAAGCAGATACAACTCAATGAAACCGTGGCCAGGCTCTGTGATAGCATGGGGAAATGTGAACGTATCAAAAATACTGTATTTCCAAGGTCATATAGCGTGCTGGTACATACGCTGATCTATGTATTTGCTGCCATCTTGCCTTTTGGACTGGAAGATTCGCAACTCGCTGTTGAGATATTACTGACCATATTGGTGCCTTTGCTCTTTATCATGATCGAAAAGACAGCTATTATCATGCAGGATCCGTTCGAAAATACGCCGGTTGATACGCCCATGACCTCATTAGCACAGACCATAGAAATCAATCTGCTGGAAATGATCGGAGACAGGGACGTACCTGCGAAACCAAAGAATTACCAATATTTTGAAATGTAGTTAAAACTGGACCGATGGATATTGAATTTGAGCTGTTGCTTTCGGGCAAGATGTTTTTGGCCCTAATTCTTGGAGGGATTGTAGGTATTGAAAGGGAGAGGGAGCACCAGTATACAGGTATCAGGACATTTGCCTGTATCTGCGTGGCTGCCTGCCTTTTTGTTTCGGTAGCTGCCCATCTTACAGAGGATAAATCGGCCATTTCAAGGATGTTGGCGGCCATCGCCACAGGCTTGGGGTTTATCGGTGCAGGTATCATCTTTCGGGATGAGAGAAATACACCAAAGGGACTGACTACAGCTGCTGGACTTTGGTCCACTTCGGCAATAGGGGTGGCTATTGCATTGAATATGTTTGTCATTGCTGTCGCATCCACATTGATCATCCTGTTGATCTTTGCTATCAATAAATTTTCCTGGTACCAGCGCTTTCTGAAAGTCCTTTTCAAGAGTAAACAGAACGATGAAAACACTGAATTATAAATCAATAAAAACTAAATCACATGGAACATAAGCATAAGTATGATGCACAGGGCAAACAGCTCTGCTGCAACCAGACAGAGAAAATCTATGATAATGCGGGTGCAAAGGATTTGTTAAAAGATAAGCACCACGATGGTGATGGGCATGATCACGCTCATGAACATAGTGATGACGATGCTCACAACCACGATGTAACCGAAAAAAACACATTCCAACTTTTCCTGCCGTCCATCATTTCCTTAGTGTTGTTGCTGATCGGTATCGCCCTGGATAATTTTATTCCGCAGCCTTGGTTTACCGGGTGGGTGCGGGTTGCACTTTACGTAGCTGCCTACGCACCTGTAGGATTACCTGTCATCAAAGATGCTATTGGTAGTATCAGCAAGGGAGAAGTATTTTCGGAATTCTTTCTAATGAGTATTGCTACCTTAGGCGCATTTATCATCAAGGAATATCCTGAAGGCGTAGCGGTGATGTTGTTCTATGCCGTAGGGGAAGTTTTCCAGACGCTCGCTGTTTCTAGGGCAAAGAGTAACATCAAGGCCCTTTTGGATCAACGTCCGGATGAAGTGACAATATTGGAGGATGGAAAGCCCCGCCTGGTTAAAGCAGAGCAGGTCGAGATAGGAGCCATAATACAGCTTAAACCTGGGGAAAAGCTTGGATTGGACGGAGAGCTTATCTCAGAGTCCGCATCTTTCAATACAGCCGCCCTGACGGGGGAGAGTAAACCTGACACCAAAAATAAGGGTGAAACGGTACTTGCCGGTATGATCAATCTAAATACCGTTAGCCAGGTAAAGGTAGATACTGCCTACACAGACAGTAAGTTAAGCAAGATTCTTGAGCTGGTGCAGAATGCAACTGCACAAAAAGCTCCAACTGAACTTTTTATCCGCAAGTTTGCGAAAATCTATACCCCAATCGTGGTACTTCTTGCCATAGGGATCTGTGTGCTTCCCTATTTCTTTGTTGAAGGTTATGTGTTCAGGGATTGGCTATATAGGGCGTTGATATTCCTGGTAATTTCCTGTCCATGTGCACTGGTAATCTCTATACCTTTGGGATACTTTGGAGGAATTGGAGCTGCCAGTCGAAACGGTATTCTTTTCAAGGGCAGTAATTTCCTGGATATCCTTGCTACAGTAAAAAATGTGGTGATGGACAAGACCGGAACAATGACCGAGGGCGTTTTCAAGGTACAACAGGTAACCATTGAAGAGGGTTTTGATCAACAGGAAGTACTTAAGCTGGTGAATGCATTGGAAAGCCAAAGTACGCATCCCGTAGCCACGGCAATTCATAACCATGTTGGCGAAGTGGACAGTTCGGTAAAGCTGACCAATGTGGAGGAGATTGCCGGACATGGTCTTAAAGCCACAGTTGATGGAAAGGATCTTTTGGTCGGGAACTTCAAATTGATGGATAAATTCCAGATCAGGTACAGTTTAGATCCTTCTAAAATCGTGTATACCGTCATCGCCGTGGCCTACGGTGGGCAATTTGCGGGCTACATTACTATTGCCGACAGCATTAAGTCGGATTCTAAGCGGACTATAGAAAGACTGCATGAACTGGGTGTCAAGGCTACGATGCTGAGCGGGGATAAGAGTTCCGTAGTAGCCTACGTCGCTAAGCAGTTGGGCATAGATAATGCCTTCGGAGACCTTTTGCCCGAAGATAAGGTGAACAAGGTCAAGGAATTAAAAGCAAGAAACGAGAGCGTAGCTTTCGTAGGTGACGGAGTGAATGATGCACCGGTAGTCGCCCTGAGTGATGTTGGTATGGCGATGGGTGGTCTCGGTAGTGATGCGACGATAGAAACCGCTGACGTGGTTATACAGGATGATATGCCAAGCAAGATTCCAATGGCTATCAATATTGGCAAACAGACTAAAAAGATTGTCTGGCAGAATATTATACTTGCGTTTTCCGTGAAAGCTGTAGTTCTGGTACTCGGTGCTGGTGGACTAGCGACAATGTGGGAAGCGGTTTTTGCTGATGTTGGCGTAGCTCTGATTGCCATCCTAAATGCGGTGAGGATACAGAGGATGAAATTTGGATAGGTGGGATGAAGAAACGGAACAAGCGATATAAGGGAGGTTCAGAATTCGACCACCCACTGTTCAGGGCGCCAGGGACCAGAAATGAGAAAATGCCTGTCAAAAAATATCGGCTATGGAAAATCCTGTTAATGATGATAGCTGGACTGATTCTGCTTCTAGCGGTAATTTCAACAGCCAAACATTATTACGGGCACGTAAGTGGTGATTTGCAGCACAAGTCACATTGAGGCCGAGACTATGCTCAGGCAGTATATGTTAGGCTACTGCCTGAGCCTTTTATAGTGTTTGGGGTTAACCGTACAGGTGACAATGACTAAAGAAGAACTGAACCGATTGTTAGTCGGCATTGGAAAATTCTCTTCCAATGATGTCGATCTATTCAGAACAGAGGTGAGAACAAGGAATTTCAAAAAAGGGGACTGTCTTTTGGAAGTTGGGGATGTATGTCGGTCAATGTACTATGTCGTTTCCGGAAGTATCTGCGAATTTGGATTGTTGGAGGACAGAGAATTTATCCAAGGTTTTTATCTCGAAGGGGAATGGTGCCTGTGTCGTGCAAGCTTCAGTTTGACCAGTCCCTCCCTTACAACGATAAAGGCGCTTTCTGACCTGATAGTATGGGAACTTTCCAACGAATCCATTAGAAAGCTGATTGGCCTTTCTCCCGCTTTTTGTCAATTGGGGAAAATATTGCGAACCTAATCCTGTATGAAGAGAATACTCGTTGTAGATGATTATGAGGATATCCATTCGATATTTTCATTTATTTTCCAGGATGACAATGTCGAACTCAGGTTCCTGTCCGATCCTGCGGGGCTCGATGAACTGTTGATGGAATGGAATCCCGATCTACTAATGTTAGATGTCAGGCTTGGGAGTGTTGATGGCCGCGATATATGCAGACTGATCAAGGCTGACCAACGCTTTGTTCCCTTAAAGGTCGTTCTCATGTCGGCACTGTCCATCGATTGGAAAGATGATCTCAGCGGTGCAGATCTGATGATATGTAAGCCGTTTGATATTTTCGCTGTACGCAGGGATGTACTATATCTAATTAAAACCAATGGTAGTTTAGAAAAGTAGTGGAAGAAAATTTTAAATCAATTCGAAGAAATGAATTCTACAGCAAAAATCGTCAATGGTCTGAAAAGTGGTACCCGTTTGGGGATTTGTGGGGCGACTGCAGTCTGTAGTGGCCTTATCATCGGTATTACACAACCTGTCGCGGCAAGCAGCATGGCTGCGTGGGTTATATTTGCTATACTTTATTTGTCCCTATCTTGGATCACCGCCCTAACCTGCGAACCCCATGAAATCAATAAGATTGCCGACAAACAGGATGCCGGCAGGGCTACGGTCACCATCTTTATCCTTATTGCGGCGGCAGCAAGCCTGGTAGCTGTAGTGCTCCTGTATTCCTCGGCCAAAACCAAAACTGGACTGGACCTTATCCTACACATACTTTTCAGTCTACTCTCGGTTGCAGCCTCTTGGGTGCTGGTGCACACTACGCTGGCCTTCAAGTATGCACATCTGTATTATAGTAGACATGATACACCCCTGGAATTTCCCCGCACTGCCAAACCGGACTATATGGATTTTATGTACTTCTCTTTTGTGATTGGGTGCACCTTTCAGGTCTCGGATGTACAGATAGCTTCCAGACACGTCAGGAGGATCGCCATGTTGCACAGTGTTTTCTCATTTGCGTTCAATACATTGATCGTAGCACTTACGGTCAATATCGTATCTGGCCTGATCGACAACTAGCTATAGGTCTTTGTTTTGTCCGTCATTCATTTATTGGGACGGGAGTACAGTAGGAATAGGGCGACAAGTGCTAGGATTGTCCCTATTGCGGCTAATATATTTTTCAATAGTTTCATATGGGAACTTGCTGTATTAACTTCTGTTGTTGATATTTCATTTCGATAAAAATTCGCTTACGAAAATTAGATAGGCAATCCAAAGAAGACTTAAGAGGATGGCTTCAGTTCTATGTGAGAGGATAAATCCTTTCCAGGTTTTTTTATCTGGTCTATTATACGGTTCTTTGTTTTCTGACATTGTCAATAGTGATATTGCTGACATGGACGTGTTTGGATCTTGTTGCAAAATGAATGAGTACGATAATGCCAATGAAACCAAGGAGAAAAAACAAACCGTTAATATAATAACGGACTTTTTCTACTCGATGTCTTTGTTTTGCGGAATTTACCTTCTTAAGTCCGCTCCTTATTTTTTGCATATGTTCTGATGATCCCGCCAATGACAGGGATGGAATTTTGTCGGTTTAATAAAGTATTAAATGTATAGATCAGAAAAGGGCTTTCCATTCCGATTTATCATAGTCATTTATGGGAAATTTTGGCCAGGGGAACTTTTATGCCATTCCGCTTCATACCAGTGGACTTATAGATAGTTTTTCGTGGATATCGACGGTAAGTTGTATAGGAAGACGGTCTCCTCCTCCGATAAATTGGAAAAGAACGGTTCCAATGGGAACACAGAAATGGCTCGGCCTTTTATGAAATTGCGGGAGGGCCCCGGAGTTGATCTTGGTATCGGTAGTGATGATCGAATGGTCGTTTCTCACCGTTAGAATACTTGGCAGCGGATTTTCTGAATTGTTTGATGACCGATGATAGTGAGGGCATTACCGTAGGTAATGCATCAGCCTTCTTGATTAGGAGATTGCTGTTGTTTCCCGTACCTATATAGCTGTCAAGTCCCTGTCCATGGTCGAAATTGGAGAAAAGGAAATCTAAGATATCTTCCTCGAATTTTTGTTTCTGATTATCGTGATGATGGTTGTGGGCAAGGGCAGTCGCGGAACTGTGATTGTAGTGATGATGGTGATCGGCCAACGATGGTCCAAGTGTCAGTACCTTGGCCAGTAGTAGCAATATGGTTATGTAAATCCTCATCTGTTATCCAAAGATAGGGAAAGTTAGTATTGAGCGTAAATCCAGAGAGGTTTCAAGATTAGATTTAACAAAATGATAATATGAAAGGACAGGGTTTTATGCCCTGTCCTTTCATTAGACTACTTTTTGTTTTTGTCGTGATGTTCATTTTCATCGTGATGCTCAGACTCTGGATGATGTTCCTTTTCGTTATGGTGCTCCTTTTCATCATGATGTTCTTTTTCACGGTGATGCTCCATTTCATTAGCGTGGCCTGGACCTTCATGGTGCTCCTTATGTGGGTGGTGTTCCTGATGGTCATGGTGCTCCTTGTGCTGATGATGCTCTTTGTGCGGATGGTGTTCGTCGTGTTGATGGTTTTCTTTTTTTGAATTTTCAGTGTTCATAACATTAAAATTTAAGTAAATAATTGATTGTTTCCACGGAAATATTCCGTAGTATCTTAAGCTGAAAAGCAAAGCGATTTCATTTCATATCAGATAAACTGATATAAGGGATTAGAATTGGTCAGAATAGAATGTATTGTATCCTATATAAGGAAGGTGCGTGTTTGAAGATAGATCGGATTTGTTTTTACCAAAAGGTTTGGTTGGGGTAGATATGCTTCGGTCAACTTTTCTTTCGTAGGAACGGCAGAGTCTCTGATAATTAAAGTTGATGCTGCTAAGTGCTCGAAATGCAATAATGTATATGATACATTTTTATCGATCCTTGCCTGAACGTTTACAGACGAACAATCACAACATGGGACTTGACATCCATCGGACAGGCGTTCAACCAACAGCTCTGAAGATTGGTGGTCTGCTCCTCGCACATTATGGCTTTGCGACCCAATTTCCGCGACGAAAAGGAGTAGGTAGCTAAAGGCAAGAAGTGACGCAATAATTCTTCTCATGATTTTCCACGTTACCTATTTACTACAAATAAGTTTCGGTTTTGTTTTGGAATGTTTCGGAGAATGTTGTTCGCTGGTGCCAACCTGCAACAATTTTTGTGGGTGTCTCTGGTTCAGTGTAATTTCATCGGAGCGGTCAAGCCGTTATTTGTAAGGTAATTGTTCGGAATCCATCCGAGGTGTCACCAAAGCTGAGAGTTGCCGAAGAACTCCCCAAAGACCATGTTCGCTGTGTTTCGTTATCTTCTAGTTTCTTGAATTCTGTTACGTCTAATCTATTCTTGTAATCCTTGGGAAGGCCCAAAAGCTTGATGCATTTATTGAGTAAAAGATTGAACTCTGCGTACATCACGCCATGCCTGCGGCCCCTGGCAGACCGGAAAAGTAGCAAGTAGCTTTTTCCGGCATTGGAAATGGAAGACTGGAGACGATCAAAATAATTCAGTACCGGATACGGTAGCTTGATTACCTGTTGATTGCTCATAAGTGAATGATGTATAACAAATCCGTGCTTAAGGGAGTATTTGATTCCAGTAGCGAAAGAATTGAGGTCTTCTTCATTATTGAGCAAAAAGGGAGATTTAGCAACGAAGTCCTTCACCGTCAGGACTTGGGTGGCTATACCAAATATCTTATAGGTTATAAATGCTTTTGTCTGTACGCCTCTATCATCAGATACGAAATAATCTGTCATAGTTGCGAAGTAGGCATGAGCGGCATCTCTCTGCAGGTCCATGTAGCTATTTTTCTTTCTTTTGCCTCCCGATCGTTCTTCGGTGACGCCCAGAAATTCCAGCTGTACGTAGGTGTTGATAAATCGGTTGTAATCATCTTCGGGCCCAGCAGAAGTGCTTACGATGTCTACCAGTTCCGAAAAGCTTTTTCCGAAAGCGGTTTCCTTCATCCGCTCGTCAAAGTCAAAAGACCACACTTCATAACTGTATTCTTTTCGGTCAACGTATGACCTGAGGAACTGTTGGTGCTTTGCAAAGCTTTCCTTGTCGCTGATGAAACCACCAGCTTGGTTCAGGCCTTTTAAAGCATCTCTTATCGTACTTATCCCACTGAACTCTTGCCCCAGGCCCAAAGTCTCTAAGCTATTTGATAGTATTGGATCTTGCTTAGCTGTGTCAAAGAGAGGCATGTCCAGAAGTTGTTTAAACATGGGCTGCAGGGAACTTAGCTCTTCCATGCCAAAAGCTTCCTCGATAAAACCGTTCGGATCTTCCAAGATCTTTCTGGAAACTTCAAAATCTATGGAACTATAGGCTTCCCTGGGCGTTGCCAGGCTGATTTTGTCTGTTTTTTCGATATGGTCATGGTGGAAATAGTTGTTTTTGACATACTCCTCCATATGGGCAAGGTCTATTTGACGGTAGATATCCTCGGAATTCGATAGGTCGTTGAGATGGGCGTCGGAAAATATAAAAAGAAAAGCATCTTTCAATTTTTCTACCGCATTCAGCAGCTCTTGGTTCATGTGTTTGGAACCAGGCCTTATCTGCCTATAAATATTGCTGTCCAGGTATAGCCTCATCGATTGTATTCCCTTTCTCTAAAATTAATAATTTATTTTCAACGTTTGCCGAAGCACGCAAGGATTATTAACAGCCTGAACAAATTTATAGATAGCTTTAAGCCACTTTTCAATTTTACAAAATTAAGCTGTCCATTTTTGCTCTGGTGGAACCGATGAACTCCCAGACCTATTTAAAAGTTGTGAAGTGATAGTTAACACAATTGGTTAGCTGTGTTCCTAAGGGAAAGTAAAAACAAACCTGTGTTTAGGCAAGCGTCACGGTCGGAGCTAGTTGTAATAGACGTGCTGAATGCTATCAAAACTTGCCTTTTTGATCAGTCCCGATTTATACAGCACCCTTACGGCAGAATGGTTTTTTGGGTGTGCGACGGCACCTATCTTATCAATCCCCTTTTGTTTCAGCTTTTCTAAAAGACGTGGTAACAGTCTTCCCATGATGCCTTTTCCTGTGTGTTCTGATGATAGGCAGAATTCAATGAAATGTGGATAACAATCCAGTTGATAATGTTGTCTGGCAATTTTGGGCGTAATCAATTCGATCATGCCTATGGTGCGCTGTCCCTTTTTTTGGGTAATGAAATACCACTGGCCATTGCCGTTATGTTGATTGATCAAGGCTGTTTGTAGCAGTGTTTCGGCTTGCTGGATAGGGGAAAGTTTCTTATGGGGAAGAAAAGTTGTAGTGGAATGCTGTCCGAAGAGCTGGTGGATATCCCTAGTCAGGCTATCAAATCTTTTCATGTCTTCGGCTCGGAAAGAGTGGAGCAGGAGGTCTTCCGTTTCGATGAGTATCGGCTGGGTCATGTGGCGCTTGAAATTTAATGGTAAGGAATTAACGATGGAAACCAGAAAAAGTTCATATCGTCGGGCTATTTTAGAAATTGATGGAAAAGGTATAGTTTTTCCTGTAATGGTAATCCTCCAACCTGATATAGGTGGCCGCATGCACGAGATAGGAGGGATTATATCTGTTGTAATTATACACCGCCTGTTCTACGCGGCTCTCCAGCCCAAGTTTGTTCCAATGTTCGGTATAGGATTTAATATGCATGGAAATCTCGTTGTTTGCATCTATGTTGAATTCATAATCGTCAAACTTCTTGGCCAGGATGTGGATGAGATCCCTACGGTATTCGTTGAGATTGATGTGCTTGATGGCCTGCGCATTATTATAGGAGAAAATAAAGCCAAATTGTGACTTCTTATAGGCGTAGGCCATTGCCCTTCCGCAAAAGCGGATGAAAGAAGTGTAATACTTTTCTGGATCTGGTTCAATAAATTTCTCACAATAATTGAGATTGAGCTGTTCGATATTTACTACTATGTAATCCTTTTTTAGATAGACGAATTTGGTCATATCACCTATGGAAGCATGCATTTTGCTGCTCTGTAGGTTTTCCCTTAATGCCTTTACAAATTTTTCCAGTTCAGTCACGGAACAAAATTGCTAAAAATATTAGTAATTTGGAAATAATTTTTATTCTTTGAAATTGCCATAAGTGTTTAATTTGGTGTATAATTATTCGCTGTTGCAATAAGATCCAATGTTTATTTCTGCATAACATTCAAAATAAGCATTGTCAGTCTTTTAAACCTATAGGACAACTTTATAACTTTAAACCTAAATTAAGCTGCTTGATCATGGCCATTGATGATATCAATTTTTTGTCCCTAAAGCCCTTTAACGGGAAATCCACGCATTCCTTCGAACAATTAATTTACCAGTTGGCAAAAAGGAAATATGGACATTTGGGAACTTTCACACCGATTGATGGTTCGGGAGGGGATGGCGGGGTAGAATTTTATCTGACCTTGAAAAATGGAGATGTCTGGGGGTGGCAATGCAAATACTATGAGGATAGGGGGCGGTTATCGGATAGCGGACGTTTCAAAAAGATAGAACAGTCATTGGCTGTTTCATGTAGCAACTACCCCAGGTTGATCAAATGGATCCTTAGTCTGAAAACAGATCTGACAGTGGATGTAACGGTCAAAGGTGGCAAAGTAAAAACAGGAGAAAGAAGTTGGTTCGAGAATGAATTGAAATTTTCGGTTCCCAATGGTAGGTCTGTCGATTTAGGTTTTTGGGGCGAAACAGATATTCTTGAAGAACTACAAAAGCCCACTAACATAGGCATCACCAGTTTCTTTTTTGGGGGACTTGAATTGGATTCCGATTGGTTTCAGCGGAGGGGCAGACTCATATTGGAGAAGTTGAGGGACAAATATGATCCAGAGCTTCATACCATGGGGCTTTATGAGCAGTCTATTGTTGACTGTATGCTGCTAAATCCCCATTACATAGACATCATCAATAATTTTAAGGCCGAACTTCATGATCTGAAATCAAAAGTAAAGTCGAGTATTAATGAATATAGGGAAGAATCAAAAGAAGATCATAGAGCAACGACCTATCTTGCCTGTTTCGGTGAGCTTAAACCCTATCTGGATTACCCCGACGATATTTTAGATGAGATCATAATTTGCGTAAAGCGACTGGATGCCGAGCGGATAGGGCAGGTTTCAGATTGGCAAAAAGACCATCAATATCATAAGATCCTTCGGGATATGGATGAGTGCTATGCAGATCGGGTAAGCTATTCGGCGATAAAAAAATTCTTTAACAGATTTGAACAGATAGTTAGGAACTATGTCCATCCCGTAAGTCGGGACCTATATTTTGTAGGTGGTGCGGCAATTGGAAAAACACATCTTTGCTGCGACATCGTCCACCATAGGATGGCAAATGGACTTCCCTCGTTGTGCGTGACTGGAGATATGTTCAATAACTCAAATAACATTGAAGATACACTTAAGAATATTTTTGATGTTCCACCAGACTATTCTTTCGAAGTCTTTCTGTCTGCATTGGATACGTACGGCAAAATCAACAATACCTATGTTCCGATTATTATCGATGGTCTAAATGAAACAGTTTTTGACCGTTATTTCTCAACCTTATGGAACACGCATCTGCCCACCTTTGCCGCCAAAATTCGTAGTTATGATAATTTGCGTCTTATCTGTACGGTCAGGAAGTCCTATGTCGATGAGATTTGGGATAATCCTTCCAAGATCAACCTTCATCATCTCTCGGGATTTGACGATTTGGAGGTTACCAGGGAAGCTGTCGAAAAGTACTTTAAAAAATATAGGATCGTTACCCATTGGACTTTTGCGAATCTCTATAGGTTCAGCAGGCCGATATTCCTAAAGATATATTGTGAAATAAAAAATGCTGACTGGGAGTCTGGCAAGGAAGTAGAGGTGAATCTCTCCACTGATACAAATGATGATTTGTTTTCGACTTACTTTCAGCAGATCAATTCTAGGGTAACCAGAAAGGCCCATTTTTTAAGGGCGGAAAAACCTTTTATAGTTCCTTTGCTGGATAAACTGGCCATTTTCTTTTGGGCAAACAATCTACGGGAGATCGATGCAGACAGTTATTTCAGGATGATGGATGGGGATAATTATGACTCTGCCGAATCCAAAGGGGATATTTTGCTACATGAAGGCTTGATTATGAGCAGGGATATACGTTCCGGTAAGGAATTTATGTTCATTACGTATGAAATCATGGCAGCTTATCTTGTAGCTAAGCATTTGGTAAATACCAGACCTTTAGCGTTTTTCGCTCCTGATGGAGAATTTTATGATAAAATAGCCGAAGATTCAGGGCAGCAACATCCATTGTATGAGAACATCATCGAGGAGGTCGCTTTACTGTTTCCCACTGCTTTAGGTGCAAAGCTCCACATGCTGTATGCCTCTAATACTGATGATCTGGTCTATAGAAAGTCAGTAAAGGTGCTGTGGCATCTCGATGGTAAGCTGATCGATAATGATGATATAGCGCACGTGGAGCTGATGTTCGGAGACCAAGCCTTTAGAGAGAGGGTTATACCACAGTTCAGATATACGCTTGTGGATACCTATCATCCATTCAATGCGCTAAGTCTTTCGCGGTATCTATTCGGATTGAGCGTGGCCGAAAGGGATCTGTCCTGGACTGAGTATGTCAGGCATCGGGCACATGAGCTGGAGCTGTATATTGAGGAATTTAATGAAGGTGTGTTAAGGAGTTCAAAGGACAGAAATGTTTCTAGCCAGAAGTTCCATCTGGCTGCACATTATATACAATTCATTTTAACCAGTACGAATAGGAAACTCAGGGACACTGCTACAAAAGCACTTTACAGGTACGCCTGTAGCTATCTTGAGGAGTTTGCCGAGATGACCTATAAGTCCCTCCGATTAAATGATCCGTACGTTCCGGAAAGGATGCTGGCTGCGCTGTACGGCGCCTGCTTGGCTCGGGAAAGAGCATGCACGGATCCGAATTCCCGGCCAATTTTGATGGTGGTTGGGAGAAAAATATTTGATTTGATGTTTTCGGCAAACGCGGAATTCTTTACTACACACTGGCTGATGAGGGACTTTGCATTCAACATCGTGAAGCTTGCTGTCTCCAGTTTTCCCCAGATGCTTGAAAAGAATGAAAGGAAGTATATCGTTTCGCCATTTTTATTGGGAAAAAGAAAAAAATATAAAATATATAAGGGTAAGGACCCTCTCTATCAGGCACCTCTCAGCATGGATTTTTCCAATTATACTATAGGTTATATTGTTGAGGGCGGAACATCATACTCAAATCCTCCAGAGAAAACGAAGGTAAGAAAGCAGATCTACCAAAGGATACTTGATCTTGGTTGGAATGAAGAGGACTTTTTAGCACTGGATAAGTCTGTTTCAAATTCCAATCTCTATCAAAATAGATCTGAAAGGCCGAACGTTGAGCGCTATGGTAAGAAATACTCATGGATAGCCTATCACGAGGTCGCGGGCCATCGGGAAGATAAGGGTATGATCAAGAATGAGTGGGAAGATTACCGAAGCTCCGATATTGATATAGACCCAAGTTTTCCCGTTCCCATTATAACAGGCAGTATTGTTGAACACGATTTTTTGGGAGATAGATCTGAAACATTGGCGCAGTGGATAGCAGATAAGGAGGCACCAGATGTTGGTACATATTTATATCTGGACAAAGACGGTGAAAAATGGGTTTGTTTGGATGGTTATTTTGGGCAGAAGGATAAAGCTAATTTTCGGGAAATATTTATTTTTCCAAGGGGAATATTGGTTAAAAAAGAAGAGTATGGAGAGTTTATGGAATTTTTCCGAAAAAAGAGTATTGGATCGAGATGGATTCCCGAGATTAGACAGAACCATTACACCTTTGGAGCTGAAATATATCTCTTTCCGGAGGCAACAGCGTCTAATAAAAACATAATTGCTTTTCAGATAGGAAAGGAAACAAAGACTTACGCCGTAGGGGAAGAAGGATACTTTCCCGAGATATCCGTAGATCCAGTAACTTTTGCTATTAACCAGTACTTTCCCCCAGAAAGAACCGTTGAATCAGCGATTGAAAGAAAGTTTGAGGTGTTGATTCCGGTCATGGAATATTCTTGGGAGTCCTATCATAGTGATCTGAACCCCGCCAGCCACAACACTATATTGTCCAAGGAAATTGCTCTCGAGCTAGGATTGACCCCAAAACCCGAAAGCTTTGACCTGGTAGACAGGGCCGGAAAACTTGCGGTTTTGAATATTGATTTTACCGAAGATGCAAACAATCGACATCGGATGACTTATCTAAGAAAGGATTTGTTGGACCAATATCTCAAGTTAAGCGGTTTTAGGCTAGTTTGGGGTATTTGGGGCGAAAGAGAAATTAGGTCAGATATGGAACCATTTAAGTATGTTAAATTCCAGCGCAAACTATCCTATAGGAAATAATATTGCCATATTTTTCTTCGGGCTGACCTAATTCTCATCTAGAATAATTATTTGGGTTGGCTCGATTATTGCTTAGTTTTTACGAACAATTGTTGGATAACAGTAGTTCTTGGTTTGATATCAATGTTACTTTTTGGTTGCCCAGAGCCAACTTTTTTTCAGTACGTAATGGGAGTAATAAGTGTAAACGGTTTTCTAAAACAACTAAATGTAAATGATATGAAAAATAGCATAATAAGGTGGTACGGGGCAAATATGGAAGTAAGGCAGAAAAGTTAATCTATTGATATCGCTAGGAACGAAATTATTATAATTGCCCCCGGGTTCGAGTCCCGAGCTTCCACAAAGCCAGAATTAACGTTCTGGCTTTTTTATTTGCATATTTTTTTTGGAGGTTGGCAGTTATCAAAAAGAAATGGAGATACAACAGAAGTCGTATCCCCATTATCTAAATTAACGCTCTCAATACAAAGTTACCTAATATTCTAAAATCTGCAATAGGGTATGGTCTTTTTGCTTTATATTTCGACGAATGATTGTGGTCTTTTAACGTTTTGGATTATTATGAGTATCTAATTGTGTATTTCTGGTTTTATTTATCTAAAGTTAGTTTTGGATGCTGTTAACTCCCATAATTGTTGTTTCATTCGTATGTCATGATTTTATTCAGGATATTTGAACCGTCATACCAAAAGGCTTTCCAGGCTCCAAGCTCCTGATAAATTCGCAGCCAGCCTGTTCCCATGGGTGTTGGATTGACAATAGGTATATTCATGGGGTTTACAAATCTATTCGTGAAAGTTTTATAGTCTATCGATTGGAAACTGATGTTCTCAACAGATGGCCCATCCATAAGATTGAATGAACCTAATAACATCTCAACGTTTTCTGTGGAATATGCTGAATATATCTTGGCGTGGAAATCTTGTTTTTTTGTAAAATCTTGTATAATGGGGTTGTTCAAGCCATATTCTTCTAATAAATCCAAACTTATACCTGCTTCATGACATGCTTCTTTATATTTCTTGTATGTGGAGGTTCTGGTTACAAGAGTTGACTTTTTAGGGTCAAGAAAATTTTTTATCCAATTCCACAGTTCTACTATTTCTTCTTTTAATAACCATTGATGTCCAACAAAAGGTGTCGCAATCAACAGCCTTGGATAGATGGCATTCCATCTAATAATAAATTTCTCTAGAATTATTTTGCAGTCATTTTTTGACATAATTCCATCAATTGAACCTTTTAGGATGGGCATATTGGTGCCAATTAAGTGAAGGTCCCTTTCAGGATCAATTGGCTTGCCATCAGGCTGGAATTTTTTGTGAAAGTAGGAAGTAAATGCATTTCCACAACTACACTGTACATCTAGTTCAACAACAAGGTTTTCAGACTCGTGTCTAGAATTGGCCAATATAAAGTTCATTAAACTGTTGTATTCTTTGGCAATTTTATCCGTCTGCTTAACAAATACACTTTTAATCAAGCTCTCGATTTCTTTTTTACAAGAAGAGCAGTGATAGATATGAGGTGCTTCAAAGTTGAATTGGTATTCCCTTGCCTCCAGATCTCCTATTACTAGTAGTCCACCTGACAGTTCTTTAATCCCATCGTATTTTTCAATAACTTCTTCTTTTGAGGTTATCTCGTCGTCCCATATTTCGATTTTTTTGGCACCTTTTAAAATTGCGGTTTGAGCCGGATTTATCGTTTTAAGATATGACGATTTTCTGCATTTCCTACATTCAACAATGATACCTCCGTAGTCGTTCATTGCCATAAATTTTACAGAACGTATTCTAATATTGTTATTGCAGTGCGTACATTTTTTTATTATCATCTTTCGTTTTATAAGGTAATGTATTCGTCAAAATCTAACTGTATACTTGACGTGGATACCGAAAGCGTACCAGAACCACTATTGAAGCATATTTTCAGATTTGTTTTCTCTGATTATCCCTAAAGACAACAACGAAATTTATACCTCGAAAGGGATAAATATTGGAATATTGATCTGCAGTGTTTTTATGATTAGTTTGATGAGTACGCATTAGAATTTTATCTCTTTTTAGCACTCTTAATTTTCTCTATTTCCCTAAGTCTTAGCTGTTCTTGCGGTGTATTTAACGATAGATTTTTAAACAAAAGATTGAATAAGCTACCAATTTTCTGTTCTGTAGCTAGCTCTATCAAAAATAATTCATGAGCAAGGGGTATAGCGTTTGATTTGGTTTTAAGTGATTTTAACCTGCCTATCGTAATGCCTGTTTTATAAGAGATAATTTTGATAGTATTATCCTCAACAGAATCAAAAAACTTACCTAGCATGGTCTGGTTAGAGATCTTTATACCTGGTGTGATATTCATTAATGACAAATTTGGATAAATCTCTTCAATAACATCTGCTATATTTTCTCCAATGCTTAACATTATCAAAACCAGTTTTTTAGCGGAAATCTTCTTGATTAGTCCATTTCTAAGTTTACTAATTTCGACAGTAGGAATTCCTGTCGCAGCATGAATATCAATATTTGCAATTTTTCTCTTGGTCAAAAAAGAACTTAAGCTATTTTCAGGAATACGTGAGGCCATTTATATTCTAAAAGTAACCAACACGCCACCTAATGGCAATTTTGGGTGTTTTACTTTCTTTTTATTTTAATAATTTGTTTTTAAAGAAAGTATTGCTATTTTTGATTAAGAATTTAATAATCCTATTGATTATAAGAGTCTTGCGGACACAATCTGAGGCCGTCATCGCAGGACAGCAGAATAATCCCAATATCTATTTATAGATGTGCTATATTTGCACGTCCAGATAGATTTGGGGTCTGCTGTAATCCCACGTTGACGTAAGGCCTCAGAAACTTTATTGTGTACTTGGTTTGCAGACCCCAAATTTATTAAGTCTCTTCCATTGCAAGGCTCATCTTAACCAGATACGAGCATGCCTGTTTATCATAACTTTTCGGATAACGAATTGATTGCCTTTTTACGGGAAGGGAATACTGCTGCGTATACGGAAATTTATGATAGGTATTTTCAGTTGATGTTTGTATTTGCCTACAAGAAATTGCGTGACGAAGAGTTGGCAAAGGATTTTGTACAGGAATTGTTCATTAAGCTATGGGAGCGGAGGGAGAGATTAGGAGAGGTTGTTAACTTATCATCATATTTGTATGTCACAATGCGGAACAAGATACTAGATTATTTCTCGCACGAGAAGGTGGCCAGTAAGTATATCGCACATCTAGGGTGTTACCTGTCGCGAAACCAAATGCCGGAAGCAGATTATCTGGTGCGCGAAAAGCAGTTGGCTGCCTATATAGAAAGTCAGGTACAAGCATTGCCCCAAAAGATGCGCAGAATATTTGAATTGAGCCGTAAAGAGTATCTTTCACATAAGGAAATTTCCGTAGTGCTGGATACATCTGAGAACAATGTCTCTACACAGGTAATGAATGCGTTGCGTATTCTCAAAACAAAATTAAAAGTATTGAGCATGCTGATGATAGGATAAAGAAGTTTATTTAAATAGCGCTTGTTACTCGAAGTTAATTCTTCTTGCAAGGAGCAACTCTCTTACAGATTTATCCTGAATAGCATTATCAAACAGTTCTTGATTGTAGATATTTATATCTTCGAGATGTAGATGAAGTTTGTCAAAGATTTGGTTTATTAGCGTTTGCTCTGGGATTAATACATCCAAATATTTTTTTACAATCCAAAGGCTGATATTTAATAGATCTTGTAATTGTAATTCAAGAGTGGGAAATGCGCCCATCAGATTATCATAATAGTATTCGATAATATTCATGATTCTAACCAAGGGATGCGGATGGGATTTTTCCTTGGTGTAGAATGGCTGTAGTTCTGGCCTTTCATTCGGATTGACAACTTTCAGATAAAATAGGATCTTAGAGATGAAAACGCTTCCAAGTCCGAACGATACCAGGACTTTATCTACATCACGGTCAATGAAATTTCTAGAGATGGAAAATACATAGCGTATCATGTCGTAAGCGCCAAACCTGTCGGCATCGAATTCCCATAGATGTTTTTGAAAGTCAAATTGAGCTGAAGAAGCATTCTCACTATAATGATAGTGCCTTGCTATTTTACTACTATTGAACTGAAGGATATGCTGAAATTCATGTCCCATTGTAAAATAAATTGAACATTCCAGCATAAATTCATGAATTTTTAAACTACCTGATTTTATGATTTTTTCATAGCTCGATAGCATACTCGTATCGAATGAGAAAAGTCCGTTTTCTACCATCGACGACAACTGTGCAGCGCTGAATATTTCCATCATTCTTATGGCATAACCATGGGTAATCCCAATGATGTTATACCCCTTCGGGTTGGTTGCGAACGCATTGCAGTTGATATCGTTTCTGATATAAAAAACGCAGTCTTTCAAATTGAATATACTGGCCTTTTCGGTAAAGAGTCTTTCGAATTTATCGTAGAAATACTCATATTTTTCAGTTAGTTCAGATTCCAGGTTTGTGTGGTCAAAATGGTCGGTGATGACATGATGTTGGACTAGGGTATCTAGTAGAGTCATTTAATTTAAAATAGGGGGGTAATTTATAATTTTTTTAGGTTTCTACGATGCCTCTTTCAGGAAGCGTTTTATTTTTCTTTATTTTAACTTATTTGTTTGTAAATTACCAGTAAAATGAGTAAATATGGGATTAACACCATCACAGGTTAAACGCGCAAACGGTGCATTAAAGGGATATCAATTTAAGGCCTTATTGTCAGTCTTGAGCAAGGAGCAGAAGGAACAATATAATTCCTACATACAAGAACATCTGCCTGACCTAAAAGCCAATCTGGAAAAGTTTCTAGCCCCACATGATGCAGCGGATATTGTAACGCAGATTAAAAATAGCCCACCTTTAATTTAAATTCGACTATTTGACATTATGACTAAATCGGAAGCGCTAACACTTCTATCTCAGTTGTTTGAGAAGTTTCTTTCTGTAAGAGAGAAAGATAAGATTATCGTGATAAAGGAGCAAGTGTTAACGTTTTTCGACTCGTTGCCTTTCGCGGAATCTGATACCGAGGGAAAGAATCTTATTATTGAAGTTCTAAAATATGATATGGAGTCTTATATAAACAGCGATTTTAATGAGAGATTTAAGTATCAGTTATCAGGAGATTTTCAAAATGCTCTAATGCACGTTTCCCTAAGTCTCTTAAAATAATATCTCTGTTTCCCTATTATTATATCTGGTTGCTGCTTTGTATTGGCTGTTATTGTTTTCCCAGTAGTATGTAACCTATTTATCCTTTGTCCTTGGAGGCTCTATATTTCCTTTGCTCATCTCCGTAAGCTTGTGCCATTTAAGATATTACTATTTGTCAGCTTTTTTAAGGCGGCGAGAAATGTAATTTTTCAGATTCTAAAAAAAAATGCGGTTTCTTCTTATTACTGCATAGCTATTGGCCGTCATGTTCGTAAAATTCGGAAGTATGACTGATCTGGAACTAGAAAAATTATTGGTAAGATATCGTATGGATCAATGTACAGAAGCTGAGAAGGCTTTGGTGGAACATTCCTTTCTTGAATTTAACGAAAAGGAAAAGGGACTTTCACAAGAGCGTATCGATGAAATTAAAGATCAAGTATATGCTAAGCTTCCAATAAAGGGGAAGAGCTGGTCAAAGCTATATATATGGAGTAGCGTTGCTGCTGCCTTGGTGGTTTCCATTATGGCGTTTGCACATTGGGGCTTGGAAGAAAATCTTCAAGTTCTGGAAAATATTAGGGTAGTAGAGGATGTTTCTCCAATTGGAAATCGTGCTACATTGACTTTTGGAGATGGAAAATCAATTGCACTCAATGGCACTAAAAATGGGTTGATGGTAGTGGGTACATCGATCAACTATTCGGATGGAAGCGAACTTAAAAATAATATCACACCACAAATGTCGCAGACCCTTTCGACCCCTAAGGGAGGACAATATCAGGTAGTGTTACAGGATGGAACCAAGGTTTGGTTAAATGCGGCTTCATCCATTACCTATCCGTCTTCTTTTGATGGGGCGAAGGAGCGTCGGGTGGCCATTACGGGAGAAGTATATTTCGAAGTTGCAAAAGATAGGAGAAGACCTTTTCTGGTCGCTTCCAATCAGCAATCTATCAGGGTTTTCGGAACCCATTTCAACGTGAACGCATACGGAGATAATGGTGCCACCATTACCACATTGCTTGAAGGCAGTGTAAGTGTAGCATCGTTTGGCATAGATGGGGAGAAAGTTTTAAAGCCTTTAGAACAGTTGGTTGCAGATAGGGACGGAAGCTATATAAAACCTGCCGATAAGGATCTTACCATGGCGTGGAAAAATGGTAAGCTAGAATTTAGGGATGCTTCCCTAAGCGATATTTTGAGTGAAGTAGCCCGTTGGTACGACCTTCACGTTGAGTATAAGGGAGAAATACCGAACCGTATATTTACTGGTAGTGTTTCCCGTTATTCCAACTTGTCGGTGTTGCTTAAAATATTATCCTATTCCGACATCAGATTTCGGATAGAAACCAATGGCTCTCCGACTAAGAAACTAATTGTTGAACCTTAAATAATAGAAGCACTTGCCAATGAAGTAAAGACCGAAAATTTAGTACTAGTTAATTAATTCCCCATCAAAATAAAAAAGCCGGAGGTGTTCGAGCACTTCCGGCGGTTTTAGGGGGATCAATCGAAGGTGTCTAGGACACCGGTTCAACAATTCAATTAATCACTTAACCTAAACTACAAACTTATGATTTTTTTTGATAACTGTCGTTCCTATTCAGGGGATGAACAGTCCCTGTCTATTTTCAGACAGGTAGGCCGTTTCTTTAGGCCGCCTACATTATTTCGAGTTCTATTGCTCGTCATATTTCTTTCTATCTCAATTACTGCTAATGCAGTGCAGGTTACCCTTAACCTAAAGTCCGTTGCTTTAGAGACAGCATTCCATGAGATTAGAAAACAAACTGGCTATGGCTTTTGGTATGAGAAAAAGGATATGACTGATTTACCTCGTGTAACAATCGATGTTAAGAATGCTGATCTGATTACTGTATTGGAAGCTTGTCTGAAAGGACAGCCGCTTACCTATCAGGTGTTTGATAAAACTGTTGTGGTTAAAAGAAAGACTATAGTTGTTCCCATTACAACTCCAACTAAAAAAACATTGCAGGAAAAGGTAAAAGGGAAAGTGGTTGATGCGCAAACCAAGGAGCCACTTGCCGGGGTACTTGTAAAAGTGAAATCTCCCGCTATGTCTGTCGTTACCAACGACAAAGGGGAGTTTGAGTTGAATTTGCCGAATGGTAAATATGAACTCTTAATTCAATATTTAGGTTATAGTAATTATGAACATATCCTTCCAGTTCCAACATCAGATGAACTCTCCCTCTTTTTAACAGCTACAGAAAATACTTTGAACGAAGTACAGGTGGTTAATACTGGTTATCAGAGTTTGCCTAAGGAAAGAGCTACAGGAAGCTTTGTGCAGATAGGTAATGAATTACTAAATCGTTCAGTTTCTAGCAACATTGTCGACAGGTTGGATGGTGTAACCAATGGATTGATCTTTACAAAAGGGAACAGCATTGGCGCACCACGTAGCAATATCGAGATTAGGGGGCGTTCAACTTTGTTCTCCAATGCTGAACCATTGATTATAGTAGATAATTTTGCCTATGATGGAGATTTGGCAAATATAAATCCTAATGATGTAGAGAGTATTACCGTTTTAAAAGATGCGGCGGCGGCTTCAGTGTGGGGCTCTAGATCTGGAAACGGAGTAATTGTGATTACCACCAAAAAGGGAAAGTTGAATACTGTTCCGAAAATTGGGTTTAATGCAAATGTAAACATAGGAGAAAAGCCTGATGTCTATTATACGCCGCAGTTGAGTTCGTCCGAATTTTTGGAGGTCGAACGGTTTCTGTTCGATAAGGGTGCGTTTAACAACACGATCAATAATGGCTACTCTGTCCTTTCTCCCGCCGTCGAGATTATGTTGGCTAGAAGAAATAGTACGATTAGCCAAGCTGAAGAAATTTCCCAATTAAGCCAATTATCGGATTTTGATTACAGGCAGCAACAGCTTAGATATCTATATCAGCAGAGCGTTAATCAACAATATCAGGCTAATATTAGTGGGGGTGGCAACACCCACAGCTATTTTGTTTCAGCTGGTCATGACAGAAATTTGGCAAATAACGTTGGCAATTTCAATGAAAGAACAACAATCAATGCGAATAATACCTATCATCTACTAAAAAATAAACTGGAACTCAATTTAGGGATTATTTATACGAATAGTAAAAATGTAGGAGTGCCGAGCAATAATCTATCTTACCCCTATAGTCAACTGGCAGATGAGAACGGTAATGCTCTGGTAGTTCCCACAAATTTGAGACCTTCCTATATAGCTATTGCTGGAAATGGAAAACTGTTAAACTGGGAAGTTCGCCCGTTGGAAGAACTCAGGAATCGCTACAATCAATCCACTACCAACTTGACCGATTACCGTCTGAACGTTTCGCTGAGATACAAAATATTAGACGGCTTGGACGTTGCTGCTTATTATACCTATGGGAAAGGATTAAGTGATATGAACAGGTTGAATGAGATCGAATCATTTTATACTAGAAACCTGATCAATCAATATACTCAGATCAATAGTTCTACGGGCGCAGTAACCTATCCCTTGCCAATGGGAAGCATTCTAAGCACGAATACTTCATCGGTTAACTCCAATAATGGGCGAGTTCAGTTTAATTACAATAGAAAGATAGCTAAAGGGGAGTTTTATGTCTTGGGAGGTATGGAAATTCGGGATTATACCAGCAACAGCAATAGTAATATCTTTTATGGGTATAATGTAGATACAAAAACAAATCAAAATGTTGCAGTAAATACAACCTTAAATTTTCCTCATTTTTTTGGCACCGGGGCAAGTCGGATTGTTATCAATCCAACACAAACAGAATCATCCAATCGCTTCCTTTCCTACTATATCAACGGGTCTTATGTCTATGATGAACGTTACACGCTTTCATTCAGCGTTAGAAAAGATGAGTCCAATATATTCGGCGTAGCGACCAATCAAAAGGGAATTCCATTGTGGAGTACTGGTCTTGCTTGGTCTATAGACAAGGAGGATTTTTATAAAATTGGATGGATGCCACAATTGAGGTTAAGGGCTACGTTCGGTTATACTGGAAATGTCAATAATAGTATCTCTGCTCTACTTACCGCTTCTAGTACTTCGGGTGGTATCTACAATACAACATATGCTACCATTCAGAATCCTCCCAATCCTTCATTAAGATGGGAGAAGAACGAGAACCTTAATCTTGGATTGGATTTTGCTGCTAAAGGAAATAGGCTGAGTGGTAGTATAGAATACTGGAGAAAAAAAGGCTTAGATCTGATTGGAAATAGTCCAATTGCTCCGCAAACGGGCATATCACTATATACCGGTAACTCTGCTAACACTCTTACCAAGGGAGTTGACATCGAGTTCAACTCGATTAACCTGAACGGAAAATTTAAATGGCTAACTACTTTGTTGTATACCTACTCCAATAGTAAGGTTATGATTTACAATGTCGGCAACGGTAGTAACTTTAATGTTGTGTCAGCCAACTATAATAATCCATTGGAAGGTTATCCCTATTATGCGCTTTTTAGCTTTAGATATGGTGGCCTAAATGGTACTGGTAATCCCCAAGGTTATTTAAATGGCAACATCAGCACGGATTATGCGTCAATAAGAAACTCGGTAAATCGTGCCGAATTGGTCTATAGTGGATCCGTAGTGCCAACGTCTTTTGGTAGTTTGCGCAATACCTTTACTTATGGTGGAGTTGATTTTTCATTCAATGTAACCTATAAATTCGGGCATGTATTTAGACGACGCTCTCTGAGCAATGATGCACTCTACGGTGGGGGTGCCAATTATGAAATGGCTGATTATGACAAGCGTTGGCAAAAAGCCGGCGACGAACTTTATACAAATGTCCCTGCCCTAATCTATCCGAGTAATGGAGCTAGAACAAGTATCTATACTTATTCTGATGTGCTGGTAGAAAAGGGGGATCATATTCGGCTTCGTGATATTCGGTTGGGATATACTGTTCCAAAGATTGGCAATCTGCCATTCAAATCGCTCAATATATTCTGCTACGTCAATAATCTGGGTATCCTGTGGAAAGCCACTAAGCAAAATATAGATCCCGATTTCGTATTGGGTATTCCAACCCCCAGAACCATAGCTTTTGGTTTAAGGGGCAACCTTTAAAAGTAATAATGAAAAGATTAAGATTATTTGTATACATCCTTGCAATTCTTGGATTATACGCATGTAATAAAGATAAATTTTTGGATAAAAAACCGAGTTCCGATATGCTGCTTCCAAAATCATTGGCGGATTATCAGGCGTTACTGGATAACACCAACATCATGATGTTTACGGGCGGCCTTGCCGAGCTATCATCTGATGACTATGTCGTTTCGGATGTTAATTATATGGGAGTTAGTGATGTGGTGCAACGTAACGCTTATGTTTGGTCAAAGGATATTTACGATGGCGTAGTGGATATCAAAGATTGGAATGTGATCTATAAGCAGGTGTTTTATGCCAATGCGGTGCTAGAGGGATTAGAAAAACATACTGAAGCCAATAGTCCGAACGGAAAATATTTAAAGGGTTGGGCGTTGTTCGTTAGGGCCCATGCATTTTATGATCTGGTGCGAAGTTTCTGCAAGCCTTATGATGTAGCAAGTGCCAACAATGATTTGGGAATTCCCTTGAGATTAAAGGCGGGTATAGATGAAATCTTGCCGAGAGCTACATTGCAACAAAGTTTTGATAGGATTTTTTCTGATTTGGCTAATGCCGAAGACCTATTGCCATCTTCAAGACCTTCACTAAACCTTAATAGGCCTTCAAAGATTGCGCTGTATGCTTTACTGGCTCGTATTTATTTGGATATGAGGAACTACGAGCGTGCTGAGTTTTATGCTGACAAGTGCCTTGATCTTTACAGCACGCTCATAGACTATAAAACAATCAGTAAAACTTCCACTACCCCCTTCAGCACAACTAATGACGAACTTATCTATAATACTTCGACCATTGCTTCTTATAGCCAGTTTGTAGGTACTTCTGTAAACTCTAGAGGTAAAGTTCCAGCAGAGCTTATTGCCCTATATGAACCCAACGATCTTCGGCTTGCGGTTTATTTCGATAAGGCAGCAGACAATACCTATACTAGGAAGAGGGGGTACATTGGAGCTGGGACGTATCCATTCACTGGGTTGGCGACTGATGAAATTCATTTGATAAAGGCAGAATGTTTGGCCCGACGTGACCAGATAGGATCAGCAATGGGGAAGCTCAATGAGCTTTTGATCAAGCGTTGGGATGCTAATGCAACTACTCCGGCTAGACCATTCATCAACATAGTTGCTCATAATTCCTCCGAAGCTCTAAGTATAGTTTTACAAGAACGCCGAAAGGAATTGATCTGGCGATGCCTCCGTTGGCAAGATTTGAAACGCTTTAACAAGGAGGGGAGTAATATCACATTGAGCCGTAGGGTAAACGGTCAAAATTACCAGCTAACACCTAATGATCCAAGGTGGGTATTTCCTATTCCAGATGATGAAATTTTATCAAGTGGAATTGAACAAAATATTAGATAACCAATCAATTTGTATTAATTAAAGAATCAAAAATGAAGACCTATTTTAAATATCTGTTGATGATGGCGTGCCTTTCTGCTTTTGAATCGATATCAGCATCAGAAATTACTTCAATCACTAAGCCTATTGCTAAGTTTGAGATTGTTGTACTTGATACCTTTTTTCTGAAGAAGCCCTCCGTTGAATTTAAGATTTATAAGGATGGGATGAATACCAAGTATAATATGCAGGTAATTACAGTCTCGGGTAACTTGAAGTTAGGAGCCACAAAATTTACTATTCCATTATCTACTCCTGTCAACTATGGGAAAATCTATCTCAGATACCAAAAAGGAGAACAATTCGAAAATATTATTGGCTTTGATAGAATTCTCTTTCTAATGGAAGTGGAGGATGATATTAAGATTATAATAGATAAGGGAAAAGTCGAGTTCAAGGGAAAAGGAAGTGAGAAATATGCATGTGCTTTCAGTTTATCCAAAAATGCCAATGTTTTTCATAAACAACATATGATCAGAGGCGAATTATTGAGAAAAGGTAATTATACGGAAGGTTTCAAAAAAGATCAACTTAATCAAGATTCGTTATTTAATGTGAGAAAACAGATATTGACAAGTTATAGGTCTAACCTGAGCAATCAAATTTATAATCTCATGCTGGCTGATATTTGGGCTGACTACAATGGTGCTTTGGTAACTGGGATGCTTTCTAATGTAGCCCAGTTCATTAAGGGAAAAGTAGATGAAAAGCAATTAAACGCAGTAAGAGTTGCTTATGGGAATTATTTAAAAAGGTTTGATGATAAATTTTTGCCCGAAGACATTTTGGCCAAGTCTTTTAAATATTGCGATGTTTTGTTCAGACGTGAGTACTCCTTCAAGGAAGCATTCGGAAATCCAGATTCCTCTTCGTTCCTATCTAGATATCACGCCATTAATAGAAATTATGAGGGAGTGATAAGAGATAAAGTTATGCTGATCAATTTTTATATGAGTAAAGTTAAGTCTGAGGAATTTGAGCTTGTAAAAAAGGAAGCAGTTAATCAAACTCGTTCTACTCTTTACAGAACTGCACTCACAAACCTTGTAAATAATAGGACAGGCATAGCATATGAATTTGAGCTCCCGGATAAGTACGGTAAGTTACATAAGTTAAGTGATTATAAAGGCAAAGTGGTTGTCGTAGACTTTTGGTACACAGGGTGTGGCAATTGCATAGTGATGGCTACTAAAATGAAACCAATTATCGAAGGTTTGAAGTCGAACCCAAAAGTTGTGTTTATCACTGTCAGCATCGATGGGGACAGATATAGAAAATTGTGGCTAGAAAGCTTAAAGTCTGAACAATATAGTTCCAAAGATGAAATCAACCTTTTGGCGGAGGGCATAACCTCCGATATAGTTTCATACTATAATGTGAACAGGTTCCCTACTCTATTGGTTATTTCGGAGGAAGGCAAGGTTATTACTTTAAATCCACCAGATCCTAGGATTGATGCGAAAAAGTTTAGAGATTTCTTACTAACTCATTTATGATTTAGACAATTTATAGCAAGGTCAATTTTGACCTTGCTATAAATTGATTAATTACCAGTATATAATCCTGGTTGCGAATGTTGACCATTTTCAATTTGAGCGGGATTCGCCTGTAAAAAATTATCAATTTGCATTTCGGTGAAGTCAGTTGGACCCAGGATGCTCTCATCAAGCACCTTGTAGTAACATTGTTTCGCATCTTCTGATGCACAATCAATAGCCTCTGGCTCAACTGTCCTTACTATCCAGTTTCCAAGTTCGTCTTGTACCAAAAATGTATCCACTTTAGTTGGTGATTTTTCGGCATTGGTAAATGCACTGAAACCTACCGCAAGCACTGCAACTAGCAGTCCAAATGCTAAATTTTTTAAATTTTTCATCTTATTAATTCTTTAATTTATTTAATTTTTATGGTTTTCGGTTGTAGGTTTTGTGGAGGTAGATTGCGACGATGGACAGTAGGATAAAGCCGATATTGAACGCCAGATGCTGTTCCCAGGTAAGCGATGAAATCGCTCCCCCGCAATGACAGGGCCTTTTTTCCGCCCAAAGTAACATCGACGCGATGTATAGCGTGAAGATACTCATCATTATTGTGAAGAGGTATAAGCCTATTCTTTGGGCCTGTGGGATAATGATTACCAGGGCAATGGCCAGTTCACTGACGGGTACCAGCCAACTAATCATCAAGGCGTATCCCTTTAAATAGGGGATTTTCAATAGTCCTTTGTAGAATTGGTCATGTTCTACAATTTTTGCTTGTGCGGTGTAGACAAGGAGAAATATACAAAGTCCTGTGATGCCCGTGATCAGGAACTGCTTGGTCTGGTTCCTTTTGTAAAATGGTTGTTTGCCTGTAATACTGGTGCTGTTCATGGTCTTATCTTTTGGTTGTTCTTCGGTGTAGTGGTATCCGCCACTTTGGGTCCTTGGCCCAATTTTCTTGGTTTGTTGATCGTTGTCACGAACCTCCTTTCTGGTTATTTAGATTTTGTTTATCCAAAGTTCAGCAGCATTTTTCATTAAAAAAATATCCGAAAGGATAATAATGTATTGGTTTTTAGTTACTTGTTTTTGTTGAAGAGTAGTCTGGCTCCGCTGAAACGAGAGGGTGTCATTCTAAGGAAGGATGAACTAACTTTGGCGGGAAGGTCATTGATCGGATACTTTTTGGCAAAGTGGCTGACTTTTTCATAGTCGGAATAGGTCATCAGTTCAGAATGCCATCTGTCCAGTTCCCATTGCTGGAGCATGTAGTGTTCCAATAGCAGGGCGGTCTCGCTGAATTTGCGCAGATATTGGAAATTGCTCCGTTCAATGCTGAGCAGTCTTTCGCCGCTGATGATCATGAACTTGTGGTTGGAGGCGGTCTCTGTGAGAAAGCTGTTGATGTCGGTGAAGATCTGCTTTGGACCGTAGATGGTGTAGACTTCCTCTTTTCCACTGGTTAGGGTCCGGTATTCGGCAATCCAGCAGTCAACGCTGAACCAGGCATAATGGATATCCTTTGAAAGTATCGTAAGTTCATTTTTTGCCCTGACCAGCTGTAGCTCCATGCATCTGTAAAGTGCTTTTTCAAATTCGGCCGTAATCGGTATCCACTCCCGCAGTAGGCTAAGGAGCTCGCTGATGTTCTTTTTCTTGAATTCCATGGAGCTATCTTTTTTTGAGCATTTGCCGGTTTAACCTTCCGAGGTGCTTACGGCTGATGTGTAGGTAGCTGGCGATAAATTTTTGTGGTATTTGGTTGGCGGTATCATTTTGGTCCCTAAACTTTTGGTAGCGTAACAGGGCTGGTTCTTCGTGCAGGAGGATGATCTCCTCGTTGATCCTATGGGTCCATTGATCCAACAGGTACAGAAATAGGTCGGCGATCTCTGGGGTGCTTTTGTAACACTCAATGATCTGTGCATAGGAACACCGATACACCAAACTATGGCTGAGTGCCGAAATATGGGAACTGGCCGTGCTATGATTGTTATTGGGCAGTCTTGGGAAGAACAGGCCTGAGTGATGGAACCTGATGCTTTTCACGTAGCTGTGCTGTCCTTCTGTTGGTTGCCTTAGCTTAGGGGAGGTTTCGAAATATTCATGGAGAATTCCTTCGGCCAAAAAATTCATTGTCCGTTCCGCTGTAGGCAGATATAATTGTCCTTTTTTGACTTTATGGACAGAGAAACAGCTGCCAAACAGGAGCTTGGTAGTCGTCTGGCAGCTGATTGCCGATAGTACATCTAGGATGAGCTTGATGTCGAGAGCGTACATGTTAGGTTCCATATTTTTTGAAATAGGTGATGTCTATCGACATATCACCGCCTACCATGACTTTTCCCTCATTGTCGGTTTCAATCGTAAGATTGCTTTTTGGCTTGAAGAGTTTGTCCTCGTCTCCAGTCGCATCGCCTTCCTTATTCAGTGTAACCGGTAGGCGATGGCCTATCGCAAAACTTCCCTGATCACCGATAAAGGAAGCGATTGCCACAGGCATTTGGTCCAGATAGTCAAGCTGTGCAGTGGTAAGCTCGAAGTGTCCATTGATCCATAGCTTTGGTTGTTGTCTGAGTGCAGCGGCCTGTTCATTAAGTTCTTGGTCAGTTAGTGCGTAAAGCTCAATTAGGATTGACTGCAATCCATTTTCATTGAAAGGTTGTTTTTGCATGTTGCTTTGATTTAAATTGGAACCATTTGTTGTTTTGGGCAATATAAACGCACTATTTTTTTGATGGAAATTTTTGAGGATGTCATTTCCTGAGTGGTGCCTTCTAAATTTCCCAGTGGTCATTTAAGGAAATTTTACTAATTTAGTCCGGTTCAGCTACCTAATTACTTAACGCCTTGTGATATGCTGAAAAAAGTTTTTCCCCACCTCTGCTCAAAGTTTTTCCTGCGTGTATTTTTGGTCTCTTTCCTCATCGCATTGTTCGCGGGGCATTTTATCGTTACCCATGGCCGGAGGGAGACCTTGTCGGAGTTATTGGCAATGCCCTCTTATTATTATTCCGTAGTCTACAGTGCCCTGATAGCGCTGATCCTGCAGTTGGCAATCTATGCGGTAAGCTATAGGCTTTCGTTGAATTACAACGGAAAGGGATTGACTTTTAGCTGGGGCATTAGACAGTTTTTCTTTGGTTTTGTGATGGTGCTGCTCTTGGAACTTTTCCTGGCAGCTGCACTGTTCGCCCTACATGGCCTTTGGCTCCCCGAAACGGCATTTTTCAGAAAGCTTTTCGGAGATATCGTTCTGTTCGTATTGGTCATCAACCTAGGTCATATCATCTATTTCATGCACTTAAATCCAGTAGTCAAACATACCGTCCGACTTGTTGTCCAGAAGAAGACAGAATCGGAACCTGTTCTGCCAGATGGGATGGAGGCTCCCGCCCTGATACTGAAGTGCGGGGAAGGCCTGTTCGCCTACGACTTTCACGGGAATAAAACAGGCTGGGTCGAGCCCATCAATGCGTCCCTAAAAAGATTGGGACAAAATGATTACTATAGTGGCCAGCGGCACTGGATGGTTCATCGGTTGGCAATCCTGGAGCTGGAAAACATTTCAGTAAAACGGGTCTTGCTGAAACTTAATATCCAGGTTCCCTGCGAAATCATTGTTTCCAGGAGGAGATCTCCGGAATTTAAGGTATGGTATGACAATCTTTTGTTCGATCGAACCACAGGCTGATTTATAGCTGCTTTTCGCGATTCCGTAGAGTTTCGGCCTTAAGTCTTGAAAGTGTCTCCCTTGTGATGCCCAGATAGGACGCGATGTTTCCCTGTGTGGTCAATTGTTCGATGTGGGGATGTTGTTTTAACAGATTTGCATATCTGGCCATGATTTTTGGGGTGTGGCGCTGCATATAGATTTCCGTGGCGAAGACCAGATATTTCTGAGTAATGATCCTCCCGATCAGGTTTGCCTCAGCAAAATCTGCATATAGTGCGTTCAACTGGTTCCACGTGATGGAGACCAATACACTCTCTTGTAATATTTCTATGTTCTCCAGCGAGGGCTTCTGTTCAAAGAAACTGGTGACCGCACAGGCAAGGTCGCCCTGGCCCAAGAACCAATTGGTGCATTCGTTTCCATAATCATCAACATGATAGGACCGTATTAGCCCCGATTCTACAAAGTACAGCCTCCTGCAGATATCGCCTTCCCTTATCAGATGGTGTCTCATTGGAAGGGCTTCGGTCAATAACTGTTCGGCAAGTCGTTGTTGATATTCCGCAGAGGTGGGCGCAATACTGCCCAACAGCTCCAGCAGGGAAGAGCTGCCAGTTTCGTTGGTTTCCATAATTTATAAGTTTTGGTTATTGAATGGTTGATTACACTTTGGAAACGCCGAAGTATTTAAGATGTTTTTTTATTGGTCATTTTGGGACATTTGTACCCTTTTGTCGGTCTCAATCCATGCGTTAAATGGATGCATTTTGTGATAATAATCACACATCGTCCAAAAAAAATCATTATCGTACGCGTTGGACACGTTTTAGCCCTATAAAAACTTTAACAATTGTCAAAGGATTTGCATAAGTCCTGACGGAACTTTGTATCTGTCAACCAACTAATATGCGTATGGGAAAATGATACTCTTTAGCGTCCCGAGTAAGAGTGGTGGCCAGTTTACAGGCTAGGGACGTATCCATTTAATTTTTTTTTATGATAGATTATGTTATCCAAGATCGGATTCAAGAGCTGGAAAATGAAATGGGCAGGATTGCCTTTAATGAGCTAAATCCGATAGAGAAATTGAAACAGACCGTAGGAGCTGTAGAAGATTCCCTGACAAGGCTGAAGGACTATGTACTGGAAAATCCTTTTGCTTCCCCAGCTGATGAAATCCACTTCTTCAAGCACGTCAAGCCACAAGTCTATTGTTGGAAAATTTATGCCTTTGAGCGCTACAGCGTGGAATCGTGGATTCCGAAACAAGAGGATAACCAAATAAGAAATTTCCTTTTAGGCGAGCTTAGGACTATCCAGCGCTTTTTTCGTTTGCATGATTTCCATTATCAGTATTATAAGATGCAGGCGACAGAACTCGATGAACTGTTCTTTCTTAGAGGTAGCAATCTGACAGGCAGTATATTGGTTCCGAACGTTGGAGAGCCTGATCCCAGTTTTGCCACCAAGGGAGACTATCTCTTTGCTAAATTTATGGCATTGGAGAAGTTGGCTTCGTGGATACAAGAGCAGATTTTTGGTTTGGATGGCCTTTCGCCCGTCACAATTGGACAGGCTCGGCCCAAGAACCTGAAATGGACTGGGGAGTCCATCAATTTGGTGGAAATTGCCTATGGCCTATGGCTGACTGGTCAAATCAATAATGGAAATGCAAGCGTGTCCGAAATTGTTAAGTGGATGGAAGACAGCCTAAATGTCCAGATCGGAAGGGCATACAGACGATGGACCGAAATCTCACGAAGGGACAGGGCGAATTCGACGAAATATATTGACAGGATGCGTGACGCGATCAATACCAGGCTGGAAGAGGAGGACGATGTTAGCAGACAGCGCAAAAATAATTCTAGATAAAATCTTTCTTTAAAGCCTGCTATCCCACTTTTTGAAAAATAATTTTTGGGTCCGACCCAACAGGTTGTCAATCAACCTTTCCAATACTTTGAAGCTTTGTTCCGGAAATGGATAGTTAATCCAAGAAATTTTAGGAACTCTTATGAAGCTGAAAGACCTGTTTTTACTACTGAAAAATGCCACCAAGGAAGGAGCCACAAAAGCCCTGTCGGAAAGTGGGCAGCTGCAGGAACGGGTCAGCAAGGCGGAAGCCTATCGGCTTTTTGGCCGTTGCAATGTAGACCGTTGGATCAGTGAAGGTCTGATCAGTCCCACAAACTGCAATGAAAGGGCATCCCGAAAATATCTGGACCGGAATAAATTGGAGGCGGTTGCCGCCACCAGCAACCGGACTACCTACCTGCCAGTGGCGGAAAGGTAAACTTCTTCATTTCCCAATGGTCTTTGACGTATAGGGATGAAGCATTAACCCGTGTAAGAAACGGGAAATTTTGCGAAGGTGAGGTTAGGTATTTATCACAATCTTCTAAGTCTATATGGCTGGGGATTTGAATAGATCAAGCACCAACAACCGAAAGCGCATTGGCAGGCCGAGGAAGCTATCGTGTATAGTTGCCAAGTGGCCCGTATCGTAGGATACGACGTTGGTAGTCCCGAACAAATCAACCGGCAAAGCGGATTTATAGCGGGCCCGTTGCCCGCTGCCGGTTCTCTTAGGGCATATGATGCCCATAATCTCTATTAAACCTTGAATACTATGGATATCCAATTGACGAATTATCAGCTTGGGAAACTCCTTCGTGACGCAGCCGAAATCGGAGCAAATTTAGCACTTTCCAGCATAGGCAGACTCAAGCCATACCTGACCAAGTCGGAGGCATTCCGTGCCTATGGACGAAAAAATATCGAGAGATGGATCGATCAGGGACTGATCACTCCCCGTAAGGATGGCAACCAATCGGCGACCTGGCGTATTGAGCGCATCGAAGTAGAGGCGATCCGAAAAGCCCTCGATGCCATACTCTATATCTGAACAATTTTCAAGACCAAAAAATAAAAATCATGGAAGCTACATTTTTGAATACGTGTTCTATTGGTGGACAGTTACCCTTGGGCATGTTGTTGGAACACTTGGGACATAGTCCCGCCAAGATCAATGGCAATGAACATCTGTATTATGATGTTCTGAAAAGCGCCGATAGCAGATCTTCTTTTATCGTCAACGAGCAGCTGAACATTTGGTATGACCGGTTGACTAGGAAGAGCGGAAATGTCATCGATTTCTGCAGCGCCTATTGGCCTGAACTCAATGTCGTTCAGGTGTCCGAGAAGCTAGGAGATATCGTCCAACTGTTGGCGAATAAAATTCAGATACAACCAACAAAAAATGGTGGAAGAAAGAGACTTGCCATAAAACTTCCCCGATACCATATCGAAGAGACAAGACCTGTGGGCTGTAATACCGAAATTAGGGAATACCTACAATCACAGGGCCTTTGGGAAATTTCCATCGGCCATCTAAGGGAGGTCTATTATTATTTCGTCGATGAAAATAAAAGGCGAAAAGACTTTTTTGCGGCAGGATGGCAGAACGAGAATGGCGGTTGGGAAGTAAGGGGTAAGAATTTCTCAGGATGCCTTGGTAAACAAGGTATGACATTTGTCCAGGGCAAAAACAACAGTCTTGTCTTGTTTGAGGATTACCTTGACTATCTCTACTGGAGATATGCCAATAGAGAACAGGAATCCAATATATTGGTGCTGAATTCTCCAGATTTCCTTAATGCCGCAAAAAAACGTGCTTCTAGGTTTGATGATGTCGCCGTCTATCTGGGAAAGAAATACCTGGATGAAGAAACGTTATCAGCCATAGAAAAATCAAATCCACAAAAAATAGTTGTTGCGCCATGACTGGGTTTATAGATATGTCAACGATGGAAAATATTTCCATCGTTGACTTCCTTTCCCGCCTTGGCCACCATCCGGTAAAGAAGAGTGGTAGGGAATTCTTTTTCCACAGCATGCTCAGGGAAACCAAAAAGGGTACACCTTCATTTACCGTTTGGGATGCAGGAGGCAAATGGATCGATCGCGGAGGTGTCGGAGAAACCAACATCAAAGGTGGCGGGATTGTGCAGTTGGGCCTTGCCTATTGGCCCCAGCTCTCCTTTGTTGAGGTTCTTCACAAGATAACAGAAGTGAACAATATGGATGTTTCCCTTATTCCCGAATACAGACCACCCGAAAAATATGCCCCTGAGGGTGAAAAGGAAGGCTATAAGTTCGAACTTGTGAACACCAGACCGATAGGGTCTAACTATGTGCTTACCCAGTACCTTAAATCTAGAGGGATCCTAGAGGTTGCAAGCGACCATCTGAGCGAGGTCTATTACCGCCGAACGGACAAAACGGAAGATCAGCCTACGTTTTATGCCATCGGGTGGCAGAATGAGCATGGCAATTGGGAGTTTTCCAATGCCAAAGGCTTTAAGAGCAGTATCGGTGCCAAGGGAGTTTCCATCGTTAAGGGCAACCCGGACCATGTGGTGCTGTTCGAGGGGCGCTTTGACTATCTCAGTTGGCTGAAGGAAAAACAGCCTGAAATCCTACCGACGGCAATCATCCTAAATTCTATCGTATATCTTGACAAGGTCATCGGCCGTATCAGAGACATACCGAAGATAGATGTCTATTTTGATAACGATGGTCCTGGTAAAAAGTGTACCACGCAACTGATTGCAGAAGTTGGACATGCGGTTGACCGGTCCTACGAATATCAGGGCTTCAAAGATTATAACGAAAAAATAAAGAACGGCATGGGCCAGCAGATCCAATGGACAGCCCCCAAGCGTTAGTCCCATATCTGACCATACAGCAATGCGTATATAAAATATCTGGTCCAATATATAACCATATATACAACTATCCCTCTATCCGATAACCTAAATATACAAACATATACATATCTGCCTATTCCCAAAGTTGTTGCCCTACCTGCCCATCTATCCATATATATGGATAGTTGAATGTACGGCTAAAGAGCTATGTCACTATCTGCAAATATAGATATCCCCTTATTCCAATATCCGTCTATCCGCTGATGTGGATATATACATAACTTATAGATACCTTTCTGCTGATCTGAATAGTTATACCTGCATATATCCATATTATCGACTATTCCACTATCTGGATATCGCTATGCCCAATCCCGAAAAAGCCCCATTTCCGTGAAGACGGCATAAGGGCTTTTCTTGTTTTGTTTTCCGCAAGTTGTGTTTTTGTCCGTACAGCCCGCCTACGGCTGGGCTGCCCGACAAAAACTAACTTGCCTTAGACCCGCCCAGCCCGATGGGCTAAGGCGGAACTAAGGAAGGAAAAAGCTCGCAACTCGCTTTTTCTGCAACCGAAACCCAACCAATTCCCTTTTTATTCACGAAACAAAGCTAGCTTATGCAAAGACACGGTAGCCTATTTAGTGGTATCGGCGGTTTTGATATCGCCGCCACATGGATGGGCTGGCAGAATATTTTCTCCTGTGAAAACAATCCATTCTGTCAGACCATATTGAAACATTACTGGCCACAAACACACCATTATGAGAATATCTTCACATTCAATGCAACTAAGTATCGAGGACACGTTGACATCATCAGCGGAGGTTTCCCTTGCCAGCCATTCAGCCAGGCCGGAAAGCGAAAGGGGAAAGCGGATGACCGCTACCTCTGGCCAGAAACTCGTAGAGTTATTATGGAAGCAAGGCCAAAGTGGATCGTTCTTGAAAACGTTGCTGGACTGTTCACCATTCTGGAGCCGGAGAGTTTATCTGAAATGGAAATCAAAGAGATTGAGCTTTTTTGTAAGGACGGTGAACAGGAAGCGAACAAGACCATCATCAGCCTCCAGCGAAGAGTCATTGGAAGCATTATTTCAGAAATTGGATCAGCGGGATATGTACTTCCGAGGCTTGAAGATGGCAGCCCAATCGTTCTGTGTATTCCAGCTTGCGCCGTCGACGCCCCACATCGAAGAGACCGAACCTGGTTTGTTGCCTACGCCGAACACGGTGGATATCAACAGGATCACCACAGATCCAAAAACGCTGGAAGTAAAGGAAAGGGTAACGAGGGACGGGGCAAAGAAACAAAGGTCGATCAGGGATGCGCTCATCGTAATGGCGGCGAGCAACGGTCTTATTCCAACCATTACCACGATGGACAGCACGGGAGCAACGGCGAAGATGAAATCTACCCAGATAAAGACTGGCAGTATGCACAGTATGACCCTGGGGAGATTGATCTCCATGTTGCCAACTCCAGTGGCAAGGGACTGGAAGGGAGTGGCAGGGGTAGACGACAAAAACCTGCCGGCAGCAGTGAAATTCCTAATTGGGATGGATGGCCAGCTCAACCCCCGGTTTGTGGCCGAAATGATGGGCTTCCCCGAAAACTGGACGGAATTACCTTTCCAAAATGGAAGGTAGAGAGCATCAAGGCCTATGGAAATGCTATCGTTCCACAGGTCGCCCTTGAAATATTCAGGTCCATCGAAAAAGTGGAACAACAAACCTAAAAGCTGAATAGAATGGCAAATAATGCATCTTTCGAGCGTCGGGTACGCCGATTTGAACTGAGGTTGAGTGAAGCTGAACATGGGCAGTTCATTGAACTTGAAAGGACACTCGGCATCAGTAGGGCAGATATCGTGCGTATCAGGGTGCTTAAAAATTCGACGAAGATGCTGCTTGACACCAGGGAACTGTTCAGAAGATTGGACAGAATCGGTGCTGAACTGGGCAGATCGGGCAACAATATCAACCAACTTGCCAAACACGCAAACGTGCTCAACAAGCGTGGGCTGTTGACGCCCGACATTTTGGAACTGTTCAATAAGTTGTTCACAGACCATATCAATGTCCAAAAGGAAATGGAAAAACAGTTCCGCCAATTGATCAGACTGACGAAAGGCTAAATATGATCGTAAAAATTCTCGCACCCTCTGCAACCTTTAAAGGTGTCAGCTACAATACCGATAAGATCGATGACGATAGGGGAGAGTTGATGAAGGTGGAGAATTTCGGTGCATTACAGGCACTTGATCAATTAAGGCCACAGGACTACATCAACTATCTGGAAGCACGTTCGGCTATCAGTTCAAGGATCAGATATCCCCAGTTCCATGCCGTCATTTCCTGTAAGGGAAAGTCACATACCAAGGAGGAGCTCACCGATCTGGCCACCAAGTGGCTAAAGGGAATGGGTTATGGTAAACAACCCTACCTGCTGGTATTCCATAAGGATACGGCCAACAACCATATCCATATCGTCTCCACCCGTGTTGACGAAAATGGCAAGAAGATCAACGATAGTTACGAAAAGATAAGGGCCTATCAGGTGCTCAACAAGCTGATGGAACTTGACCAGAACAAACAGTTCACAAAAAATCTAGAGAGTGCCTTAAGCTACCGTTTTTCTACAAGGGCCCAATTTATGCTGTTGTTGGAATCCCAAGGGTACGGCCTGCGCCTGGATGGGAACAGTTATAGGATATCCAAGTATGGCCTGCACCAGGGAACCATCGAACTGTCCAGGGTAGATTCCATCAGAAAACGCTACCAAAAGGATCTGGACCGTTTGGCCCAGCTTCGGGCTATCATAGATAAATACCTAAAGATCTATGATCCTACCATTTTTCCGTTACCTGTACCTACCGTTAAGGGCACGGCCTCAAAACCTACGGGCTACTCCTCCAAACTTGTCGAATATCTGGCTGACAAATTTGGTATACAGGTGCTTTTCCATGGCAAGCAGGGAATGCCGCCCTATGGATATACGCTCATAGACCATTCGCATAAACAGGTGTATAAGGGCGGCGAGGTCATGCCCCTAGAAAAACTGAAGGGACCAGCAGAATTTATTCCAATGGAGATGGGACAATATCCAAGTCCATCGTTTTCGGCCTTCGGAATCAACGAGGATATTGGAAATTTTGAGGGGCTGCAAATCGAGCGGTCCGAAACTTTTGCCGAACAATCGGCAGAACAGGAAACCGCATTTTTCCTTGCGGATATCAATCTGGATCTTGCCGACGACATAGATGATGAGGCCATTCTCGGCCGAAACCGCCAGCGTAAGCGCAAGGCGAGGACCAATACCAGGTAACCACTGTTAACAATTTCACAGAACTTTCATGAGACGTGTATTTAATCTCTCCGGCGGGAAGACTTCCGCCTACATGACCATTTCCGAAAAACCTACAGAAGATGATATCGTTCTTTTCACCGACACCGGAAGGGAACATCCCCTGACCTATAAATTCCTTGATGACATTGAAAAACACGAGGGGTTCAAGATACACCGGGCAACTTATGTCCACAAAAGGGCACCAAACAGAAATGGATTTGATGCCCTGACCCATTGGAAAAGCTATCTTCCAAATCGGATGAGGAGGATCTGTACAGTCGAACTTAAGGTCGAGACCGCTAGAAGGTACCTGCGGCCATTGATAGGGACACAGTTTGAACAGTTCATAGGCTTCCGTTACGATGAGGCCGACCGGGTCAGGAACTTCAAAAATTACTATAAGCGTACGCGGACAAATTTTCCGCTGTACGATAGGAAGGTTACCAAGCCCATGATCGAACAGTATTGGCTCACCCGGCCATATACACTTGAGATACCATCGATACTTGGCAATTGTGACCTCTGCTTCCTTAAGGGAAAGAACAATATCATCAAGATCTTGTCGGTCTACCCAGAGCTGGCGGACAAATGGATCGAGGATGAAAAGCGGTCCTCGCTGATCCGCAAACAAAAGGGCGGCACCTATTTCAGGGATATTACCTATCAGCAATTGCTTGAAATTGCAAAGTCACAAAAATCACTTTTCGACCTTGAAGAGTCCCTTCCTTCCTATTCCTGCTCCTGTACCACTTGACACGTTGCCCAGTCGGACATTAAATCAAATATCCAATCCCATTACCAAATAATCCTAAAAATATGGTCATTCTTATCGGCAACCAGAAGGGTGGCGCGGGGAAAAGCACCCTGACGCTGCTCTTTGCCAATTACCTTACCCAGGTCAAAAAAAGAAAGGTTACGGTACTGGACATGGACTATCAGCAGTCCATCTCCTCCAAAGCGGAAAAGGCAAAAATATTGGAAAACGAGCCCCTTTACGAGGTGGTTCCCGCCGACCTAAAGATATTTCCTTCACTTAATGCGGCACTGGCTGGTAGACAGGGAGAGATTATCCTCATCGATCTGCCGGGCAAAATGGATGATGATGGGCTTTTGCCAGTGTTCGCTGCGGCAGATGTGGTCGTATGTCCGTTTGCCTATGATGAATTCTCGGTAGATTCCACCGTGCTGTTTGCCATGGTACTGCGCAAGATCAATGAAAGGGCACCGTTCATCTTTATCCCCAACCGCATCAAGAATACGGTCAGGTATGAAACACGGCACGAAATCGAGCATGTCCTACAACGTTTTGGGGTAATCTCAGATGGAATTGCCGACCGTGTAGATTTTCAGCGCATCAGCACTTTCCATACCCCGCTTATACTTATGCCGGTCGTACTACCGGTACTGGACAAGATCTATAAACAATACCTTGATTGGGAGGATAGGACATGAGTGGGATCAAAAGTCTTGCAGACGAACTGAGGGAGAAGATAAAGAATAATGACCAGCGTAAGCCTGCTGGCGTTACCGCCCAATCCGTCGAGGGTAGGGCAAAACAAAAAAAGACCAGGCCAAAGGCTGTCAATCCATCCCTTGAAGAACTGCTGGAAACCATATTGTCCTACGAACTGAACGGGAAGGAAAAGCTATTGATACGGCTTGATGATAGAACCATATTCCTGCTCAAACAGCTAAAGATTGCCAAGTCCATCGATATGAACAAGCTGATCGCCTTTAGCGTGCAATATTTTCTAGGGCAGCACCCCGAACTTATCCAATATATCAAAGAAAACATTAAAACTATCGAATTATGAACTGGACACAATTTATCCTGAGCCTTGCGGGCATCTACCTTATCTATTATCTGTTGAACCTGTTGTTCGACCTGTTGAGGCCAAGACCGGATGCCGGCGAAAACTCCGGTCAGCAGGAGCTTACCTTCTTTGAGGAGCACCAGCCCGAAATCGTTATGGACGAAGTCGTTGAAGGTGAAGTGGTCAAGTATGAGGCCGAGCTGCCCGAGAGCAGGCAGACCATGCCATCCGGTATCCTGCAATCGACAGGTGGGGTGAGCCTGAAACAGCTTTTTTCGCTGGCCCAGTCCGACATGATCGAATTTACAAGGACCATTCCCTATTGAGGCGATGATAAAGCCCATCATATCTATATTAAAGACAACCCTGGTTGTCTTTTTTTTTGCCCTGTCCTTGCCGGCAATCTGTCAGGCACCGCCCGGTGTAGGTGAGTTCTATCGTGCCAGCAGTGAGGTCAACCGATGGTATTTCAGCCTATCGGACATGGTGTTGGTACTTGGCGCCATTGCGGGATTGCTGGGAGGCCTGCGTGTCTATTCCAACTGGCAGTCAGGTAAGCACCATATCGATGCCCAGGTGATGGGCTGGTTCTTTTCCTGTCTTTTTCTTTCGATTCTGGGTGCCGTGCTCAGGGCGCTTTTCGGGATACACTGACAATCACTCCAATTTTTTCACCCTTTAATTTCCAATCCATGACAGTAAAAATCCAAAGACTGTTTGCCGTTGCCATGCTTTCATTGCTGGCACCATCATCCTTCGCCCAGGGGGGCGGTTCCACCGGTATCAATGCCGCAACCTCTTCACTGACCAGTTATGTTGACCCCGTTTCGACGCTGATCCTGGCCATTGGTGCTGTGGTCGGGCTGATCGGCGGGGTACGCGTTTACATCAAGTGGAACTCTGGTGATCAGGACATCAACAAGGAATTGATGAGCTGGGGCGGTTCCTGCCTTTTCCTTGTACTGGTATCTGTGGTCATCAAAGCCTTCTTTGGCGTATAATGGTACCCAGATACTCCATCTATAAGGGGCTTCAGAAGCCCCTTATCTATCGCGGCTTCAAGGGAAAGTTTATCTACTGGGGCATAGGTTCCCTTGTTGGAGGCCTAGTGCTTGGCGGCCTGATAGGCGCATTGACCAACATGTATCTGGGTGGCCTGCTGACCATCGTGCTGATCTGCTCGGGACTTGGCTATACTTTCCTGCGCCAAAAGGACGGGCTACACAACAAAAAACGCTACAGGGGGATCATCGTCCATCCGGCCCAATTAAAAATCAGTTATGCAAATAGAAAGAAAAACGGCATTTAGCCTGCCATACGCTGGCATTGATGCCTATAACGACCTACGTCTGCTCTATGGCGAAAGGGGCGATTTTTCGGTGGTACTGCGCATAGACAATCCGGTACTCCAGTACAGTGCGGATCCGGAGGCCTACACCAGCTACCAGAACGTACTGCTCAATACCATCAAGATATTGGGCGAAGGCCATATCCTTCAGAAGCAGGATATCTTCATCCGCAGGAAGTATAGATCCGGGGAAGCCGATGAATTCCTACAGCAGAAATACCATGCCCATTTTGAAGGCAGGGAATACACAGAAATCAGGACCTATCTGATCGTTACCCGACAGGTCAAAAGGGGAACGTTCTACACTTTTGACAAAAAGATACTCTCCGATTTTTCACAGAACATGGGAAAGGTCTTCGACCTGTTGTCCAGTTCCGGTTTCGGTCCCAAATATCTTGGCGAGGCGGAGATCAACCGTTATGTGAGCAGGGTGCTGGGCATGGAGTTTGCATCGCCGACCATTGCCCTCAACAATATGCGCTGCAGCGATACCCAGCTCAGCATGGGGGATGATGCCATCAGGTGCCTGAGCATGGTCAATACCGATGCGGTCGAACTGCCCGAAAAGGTAGGTCCATATACCGAAAAGAACGAGAACAATGGTATGCGGGATTTTCCCGTTGACAATCTTTCCTTTCTGCACCAGGTTCCAGGTTATAGGACCATCATCTATAACCAGCTTTTGGAAATACCTTCCCAGCAGATGACGCTGAACAAGCTTGAACTGAAACGCAAACGCCATTCGGGGGTGCCAGATCCGGCAAACCTGATCTGTGTAGAGGATATCGATATGTTGCTGGTGGATGTGGCAAGGGAAAACCAATTATTGGTTAATGCGCACTATTCCATGATCATCTGTGCTGCGCAACAGCAGATTGATAGGGCGACCAATTATATCGAGGCGGCGCTGTTCCAGCAGGGCATCGTCCCATCAAGGAACGCCTACAACCAATTGGAACTTTTCCGCTCTGCACTGCCCGGCAATGGGGTAGAGCTACAGAAATACGATTGGTTCCTGACCACCGCCGATGCAGCACTGTGCCTGTTCTTCAGGGAAGCATTGCCCAAAGACGAGCCATCAGATTTTCTGATCCGTTTTACCGACCGCCAAGGGGTACCGGTAGCGATAGATCTATCGGACCTGCCCATGCGTACCGGACGAATCAACGCACGCAACCGCTTCTGTCTGGGACCATCGGGTGCGGGAAAATCATTCCTGATTAATGCGCTCGTTGAACAGTATATGCTGTACAATATGGATGTGGTCATTGTAGACACGGGGCATTCCTATTCGGGCCTGTGTTCCTATTATAATGGTAAATATATTACCTGGTCGGAGGACAGACCGATCACGATGAACCCCTTTGCCATCGCAGAAAGTGAATACAATATCGAGAAAAAAGACTTTCTGTGTACACTGGTCAGCTTGTTGTGGAAAGGTGCCGAGGGAAACGTAAGCGCTATAGAGCGTGACGTCATCGCCAATGTCATTTCCACCTATTACAGCGAATATTTTGGTTTGGATGCTGACCTCCGTGAGAAAGGGATGGGTTTAAACTTCAATTCGTTCTATGAGTTTGCCCTTAATAGGATACCCGAGATCAAGAGCCAGGAGAAGATACCCTTTGAACTGGAGGAGTTCAGGTTTGTGCTCAAAAAATTCTATAAAGGAGGCGAATTCGACACAATTCTAAATGAAGCAACAGACAAATCACTCTTTTCCGAACGCTTTATAGTCTATGAAATTGACAACTTGAAGGAGAACAGGATTCTTTTTCCAATAGTCACGCTTGCGATCATGGACGTATTTATACAGAAGATGAGGCACCGTTCCTCACGGCGGAAGGCACTTATCATCGAAGAGGCATGGAAAGCAATCGCCTCACCCTTGATGGCCGGTTATATACTTTACCTTTATAAAACGGTCAGAAAATTCTGGGGCGAGGCCATTGTCGTTACGCAGGAACTGGGCGATATCATAGGCAATGCGGTAGTCAAGGACAGCATCATCAGTAATTCGGATACCATTTTTCTGCTCGACCAGAGCAAGTTCAAGGAGAACTATAAAGATATAGCGAAGCTGCTATCCATTACCGAAACCGAGCAGAAGAAAATCTTTACCATCAACAAACTTGATAACAAAGAGGGGCGGGCACGTTTCAAGGAGGTCTACATCCGTAGGGGCAGTGTGGGAGAGGTATATGGCGTGGAAAATTCAATCTACCAGTACCTCACCTATACCACCGAAAAGCCCGAGAAAAATGCGGTGGAGATATATGTCAAGTCCAATGGTTCTTACCAGGAGGGACTGGAGGCATTTGTCTCCGATCTGGAGCAGAGTGGACTTTCCCTGTCAGCATTTGTTGGCCAGGTCAACGAAAAAGGGACCTCCTAACCATTTCCATCGAATAATTTAAACCTAATTCTTTATGAAAGCTATTTTATTGATCGCTGGGCTTTTCCTATCGGGATGTCCGGTCATCGCCCAGATCTATATAGATCCCACGACGGCCACTGCTATGGCAATCCAATCTGGCGCCATCAATGGCAAACTCAACAGAACAAACGATAACCTTACTCTGATCCAGCGTGGACAGCTTGCCGTTACCGGGCAATTGGTCATCGTCAACGACCTACAGCAACAGATTTACAGGGGACTAAGCGAAGTATCTGCTGCCGTTCGTTCCTTACTTGCCATCCAGGACATTGCGGAAATCAGTGCCGATATCGTCACGGATGTGAACAGGGCGGTAGGGCTGGCACAGAGCAATCCAGCGCTGCTGCTTTTTGCCGAAGGTGGCGCACGAGAGTTCAAACGCCGGGGAACATCACTTGCCGCAGAGGTCAGTTCATTTGTGCTACAGGGCGGACTGAACAACCTGATGGATTCCGGAGAAAGGGCAAAACTACTCAATAGGATTAGGACCGAACTGATGATCCTCAGGGGTGTAGCCTATGGCATGCAGCGGACCATGTTCTGGGCAAAACAGCGGGGCATACTCAATTCCCTCAATCCCTATGCGGGCTATATCAACATCGACAAACGTATTGCCGATGATATCATTAGGAACGCCAAATACCTCAGACAATGAAAAAGAAACTACTGACCACCTTTGTGTTCCTTGTTCTTGGATTCAATGTATTTGCCCAGCTTAACGTACTGCTTTTGCACCAATTGGTCTCCGAGAGCAAAAGCGAACACAGTAGGCAGGACGAGGCAAAGAACAAACAGGCCGTTACCTCGGCGAATGAAGAGGTGAACAGGGGCCAGATGGGTAAGCTGAAGACCAAATATAGGGAACTCCAAAAACGTTTCCATACCATTGGCCTTGCCATCGATGTGGCGCAGATAGGTCTGGAGGCCACTCCATTGGTGACGGAGATCATAAGGCAGCAGGGCATCATCTATAACCTTGCCGCAGACAATCCACTACTGATGACGATTGCGCTACAGACCGAGATCGATCTGGTAGATAGGGCGAGGATGCTGGCTAATTACATTGCCGGGCTTGCCCTGAGTATTGGAGAAATCAACCAGATGAAGGCAAGTGACAGGAAGATACTGTTTGCCCACGCCCTTACCCAGCTGAGGCTGATCGAAGGGGCGAGTAGGGGGCTTGCCATCTGTATGCAACAGGCGGCCTATAGACGATTGGACGACCCATTTAAGAGTTTTGTCAACCGCGACAGGCAGCTGATAGATGATATTATCAGGAATGCGAAGGTCCTCAAAACCAATATGCCATGAAGCAATTTATAACGATCACACTTTTTGCCATCCTTTTGTCCATGGCAAAGTCTTTCGGACAAAGGGTCGTCTTTGACAGGAACCATTTTAACATCGTCAACGAGAATGGTGCCGTCCGTCTGGCGGCAGAGAATACGCACAACGGTTATCTGAACACCATAAGGAACAGGCTGGATGATATCAACATCAATATCAGTTCTGTGGTCATCGTGCATACGCTCATCCGCAATTCGTTCATACAGGTTAACCAGGCACTAAAGAGTGGTATTACAGTGTTTCAGATTGCTGAAATAAGCAATGAGATTATTCGAGAAAGCAACGCCATGATCACCATTGCAGGAGCGGATCCCTATCTGCTCCTTTTTGCCGAAGATGTCGCAAGGCAGATGAAGTCGCGGGGCATCAATCTTGTCGGTGAAGTGTCGGCCTTCGTGCTAAAGGAAGGCGACAACGTGCTGATGGATTTTGAGAAACGCGATGCCCTGTTGCGTAAGATCATCCTGGAACTGAAGGTCATCAGGGCGCTATGCTTCAGTATGGGCAAATCCATGTACTGGGCAAAGATGAACGGCGTGCTGAAGATGGCAAACCCCTATAGGGATTTTGTCAATCAGGATATCCGCCTTTCTACCGAGATAATTAATAATGTCAAATATCTAAAAAACTAGACAATGAGAAATTTTCTTTTTACCCTATTGCTGTGCTGTCTCTTCCTTCAGGGATGGGCACAGCGTTCCATCAGGGACAAACACATCACCTACCAACAGGAGAGGATGGTCTTCAAGCAGTGGAGCAGTAGCAGGTTTACGCCCACCAGTGGTTTTTTGGGACTTAATCCAGAGTATTGGCTGACCTGGGCGTGGCATCCAGACTATCCCAAAAGAGACCTGCGTCCCCTTGGTCCGGTCGGTCCCCAGACCCAGCGCCTAGCCTTTGCCGCGGCCATGCAGAATTCGGCCAATGCCCATAAGCTCCATTCGGATACCCTTAGGAACACCGCCCTAACCGACGGAGCTAACTATTCTGCTGCATTCTCCGAGATCGATCCGCTTTGGCAACTATACTATAGGCATGAATTTTCCACTTTGTTGAGCCAGAACGACAATGCCCTGCTGGATGGCGTGCCACAGAAGGAGAGGGACTATTTGGTACGCACTGGTGTATACGACTGGTACCGTACAGAGGCGTCGGGCATCCGTGAAAGACTTGATGCCGCCATGGGCTCGACCTTGGACAGGGGGGCAAGGATCCTAGCTTATCACCGGCTTTTTCTGGAGTACAGAAAACTTCTTGTCTCCTGGGAGGCAAAGAAACAATATAGCCGAAAGTTCCTCTCATTGAGCGGAGCGGCAAGCAGGGTGAAGACAAGGGAACAGCCCATTGTCCAAAACCAGGGCTATCGAACAGACAGGCAGATAGCCGATGACATATTGGCCAAATCAAAACTTTAAAAAACGATGAACTTATCTGATCTAGTGACCGGCACTGCCGGTTTTTTGATACAATCTGGCGACGTGCCCGACAGCTTCAAAAAGACCTTCAATTTTCTGCAGGGCAACGGCGTGTACGAGGAAGGTACCATGCATTTCCTGAAGAGCATGAAAAACACCATATGGACCCATTACGACGCCTTTATAGCCGATGCGCAGGCTTTGGCGGCCATCTTTATGCTCATTTTTTTTGCCGTCAAATCCTATGAGATGATGTCGGGCGACAAAAAAATGGAGGTGATGCCATTGCTCAGACCTTTCGGACTGGTAATGGTAATCCTTTGGTGGTCTACCTTTACAAGGGTGGTCGCCTATCCGACAGACCTGGTGGCCAACAAAACCGAACTTATGTTCAGTGACAGCCAGGTACAGGTCAACAACCTGAGAATGGAAAGGGCACAGCTAATGGTCCAGATTGCCGATCAGTTGCTGACTGTACAGGCCCAGACCGAAACGGCCAAACAGGAGGCCGATACTTGGTATGAAAATGCTTGGGAAAGTGTGAAATCCACCGTAAAGGAAGGGTTTGCCGAAGTCTGGAACCCGATAGTCGAACTCCGTAACCGCATGCAGGTCGGTTTCCAGCTCTTGGTCACTTCCCTTTTGGAAACGCTGGCGCTATGGATCCTTAGGGTCTGCGTGTACATCATCTTTATCATCCAGATCATTTTTTCGGTCATACTGATCATTCTCGGACCATTTTCGGTAGCCATCAGTATCCTTCCCGCATTTAGGGACAGCTTTAGTACATGGGTAGCAAGGTTCATATCTGTAAACCTATATACGGGCATCGGCTTCCTGGTCCTTTATGTAGCCTCGCTTTTCCAGCACTATGCCATGGAAGCAGAGATCAGCAGATATAAGGAATTGGTGGATACCTCAGGAGAGAGCCTTGAAAAGCTGGGCTGGTTCGCCAGTAACGGTGTGCTTTCATTCGGGATGGTGATCGTTACCTTTCTGATCGGAGGCCTGACGATGCTTACCGTTCCCAGTATCAGTACCTGGATCGTATCCACATCGGGCATCAGCTCTGCCACTTCGACCATGGGACGTGGTGCATCAAATCTTTCAAGAATACTCACCAAAATGATGTAATAATGATCATAAAAAATATTGAGACCAAGGTCCGCCTGGCCACTTTCCTTTCGGCAGGAAGTTTTATCCTCACGGCTGTGGTCGTACTTATCGTTTCCTTTTTTGCCTATAGGCAGGTCAGTGATGCCCGAAGAACGGTCTATGTACTGGACGCCAATAGTGTACCCTTACTTGCAAGGCACACTAATGTACAGCTTAACCGCGCTGCCGAATATCGTTCACATATCAATCTTTTCCACGGTCTTTTCTTTTCGCTGACACCGGATGACAAGTACATCGAATACCAGATGAAAAGGGCCATGTACCTCGTGGATGAGAGTGGGGCATTGCAGTACAACAACCTAAAGGAGAAGGGTTTTTTCAATTCCATCCTTTCCTCTAGCGCGGTACTGACCATCCAGACCGATTCGATTGTCATCGATGAGGCCCAGAAATATTTCCGCTACTATGGTAGGCAGAAGATAGACCGCAGGAGCTCGACGATCATCCGTTCACTGGTTACCGAGGGGCAGCTCAAGGATCTGGATATACGTTCGGACAATAATCCACATGCGGTACTAATTACCCGATGGAAGACACTTGAAAACAAAGATCTCGAAAATGTACAGAAAAACTCGTTCTAAAACCGGAAAGGCTCTTTTGAATGAAATTTCAAAGGAGTTCGCTGCCTATTTTTCCTCGCTGGGAGACTACATCAGACATATATGTGAAAGGTATCCCAAACTGATATTCTCGGTCATGGTCTGTGCCATACTGGTCTCCGGTATATTGGCATTCACGGTGATGAGGGTGTCCAAGAAAGAACAACTCCCATCCCTTTCGGGAAGCTCTATGCCAATCACAAAGGGCCTGGGCGAGATAATGGGGGCGGGGCAGGCATTGAAACAGGTTTTGGAGCTGCAAAACCAGATCAACTCCATCCTGAAGAAAGATACCCTGACTTCTAGCGATAGTCTTCTGGTCACGGATGCATTTAGGCAACTGGAAAAAATCAACCGACAGCTCGATGTCAAATAAACCTAATAATCATGAAAATCAATTTTAAGCAACCCCGCTACGTGCTTCCATTGATACTACTGCCCTTTCTGTGCCTCTTCTTTTACGCATGGAAAAGCAGTTTTGGCAGGGAGGAGCCGATAGCCCAAAACCCGAATGAACTTCAGGACCATCTGGTCGATGTATCCGATGGCGTGAAGAAGAAGGGTATCGAGGACAAGCTCGATGCCTATCGAAAACAGTATAAGGATGCCGATGGCTATACCGCTGTGGGCGGTATAGAAGAAGAGCAGGCCATCAGACAACAGGTGCCTGATCTCTACAACCAGACAGAAAAGCGTATGCTGGATTCTATAGACAGGGAGATGCAGAGGAAATTCGGTACTGCAGGAGGAACAGCTCCCAAACCGAAGCCCGTTTTCCCAGGTGCGGGTCCAAAGCGTAGCAGTTCAAGGGACTATGATGCCGACCGTGACCTTGCAGCGGCTCTTTCCAAGTTGAAACAGCAACAGCAAGTGAACTCCAACCCACAGGCACACGTCGCCGGTGCTGCTCAGGTTGACCCGATGAAGATGTTCAGGGAGCAGATGAGCCTGATAGATAGCATGGGTAAAGCAAATGACCCCGACTATAAGGCCCAGCAGGAAAGGAACAGGGCGATCGAGCGGGCGGAACTTGAGCTAAAGAACAAAAAAAAACTGAATGTATCAAAAAGCGAGGGTGCGACCGGATATTTCAATACCATCGTACCCGAAAGTGAAGAAAGGTTCATCCGTGCCATCGTAGACCAGAACATCACTGGCTACGCGGGCTCACGTTTGCGCATCAGGCTTTTGGATGACATCAACGTAGGCAGGTTCCTAGTAAAAAAGGGTACCTATCTCTATGCCCAGATCTCGGGTTTTAGCGACCAGCGGGTCAACCTTACGATAAGTTCCATCTTCCAGAACAATAATATCCTGCCGATCAGGCTGGATGTCTATGATAACGATGGACTTCCAGGGCTGTATGTTCCAGCCTCGGCATTCAGGGAATTCTCCAAGGTGCTGGGCGGTGATGCCAGTCAGGGGATGACGATCCAGCAACAGGCCGAAAACAATAATCAGTTGGTCATGAGTTTGGTACAGCGGATGTTCCAATCCACTACTACAGCGGTAGGAAAACTGATCAGGAGCAACAAGGCCAAGCTGAAATACAATACCCAGGTCTATCTCATCGATCCCGAAGAACTAAAAAACAAGCAGAACAAATATTAACCCATATTTAAATGAAAAAGATCATTTTTTTTCTAATGGCAATCCTATGTGCCTGTCATCCACTATTTGCCCAAAAGAACGAAGGAGTAAGCAGGGCTGACCTCCCAAATATATTTATCACGGGTACCAGTCCGCTACATTTCATTTCTCCCCAACCCATCCAGTATGTCGATATCTCATCACATGCGGTGGTGGGGGATATGCCTATCAAAAACCTGTTGAGGCTAAAGATACTGCCCGATTCAGTTCCTACTTTTTTGGACCCTGGGGTCTATCTTGGTGTGGTCACCATTGTTGGCGAAAGTTTTATTGCGCAGTACAACCTGCACTACATTAATAATCCGACATTTCCCTATCTGTCACAGGTCAATGTCCTACCTGAACACACAAAACCTTTGGATATTCCCGGCATGGGCCTTACCTCAAATGAAATGAAGTCCTACGCCCTTCGCATCATGGGGCAGTCTAGAGGTAGGCCAAAAAGAAGTACCAGTGAGTTCGGGATAAAGGTTCAGTTGAACAATGTCTACACTGCCGGTGACTATATCTTTTTGGACATCAGTTACTTCAATTCCACCAATCTTTCCTATCATATCGACGAGCTGCGTTTCAAGATAGAGGACAAAAAGATTGCCAAGGCGACCAATGTACAGTCCATTGAGATTAGGCCGGTATGGCAGCTGAACAATGCCGACTCTTTCAAGAAAAGGTACAGAAATGTTTATGTACTGAAAAAGACCACTTTTCCAGGGAGCAAGGTACTCAACATTGAACTTACCGAAAAGCAGCTTTCTGGCAGGCTGTTGACCCTGCAGCTAAAATATGGCGATATCCTAAAGGCCGACATCTTTTAGGGATTTTATACCACTCTCGAAACGCTCTCGAACCGCCGATCAAATGGCGGTTTACCCCTTCATTTCTTAAATAACCGTTTTATGGAAGAGACAAAGGAACAGCAGAGCTTGCACAAGTTCATGCAGTTTGGCATCTATCTGTCCGTACTGATCGAGATTTTCCTGTTCTTTTATGCAGAAAAGCTATTGGATGAACAATCCGCCGATAAATCCGGGATACTTTTTTTTGCCGTGAGACTATTTAGGATCCCATTCTATCAGCAGCTACTGTACAGCAAGTTGTTTACCCTGATATTGATCTGTTTGGTATCGGTGGGGACGCTCAGCAGAAAGAAGAAAGACCTCGATCCCAAATCGCAGATTGTGTACCCACTTGCGGCCGGACTGGTCATTTTCTTTTCGGGAATATGGTTCCAGGGCAGGTTAAACCAAGAGGTATGGATGGGAGCCGGATGGTATGATATGGCCTATATCTTCACAGCCATTTTCGGAACGATCCTGATCCATGTCGCCATGGATAATGTTTCCAAAATAATCAGTTCAAAGCTCGGTAAGGACAAGTGGAACATCGAGGGAGAGGCGTTTATGCAGCCAGTTAAACCTATCGAAACCCCTTATTCGGTAAATATTCCGATGTTGTTCTATTACAGGAAAAAGGTGCGGAAGGGTTACATTACGCTTGCAAACCTATTCAGGGGGCTGCTCCTGATCTCGGTACCTGGTGGGGGAAAGACTTTCTCCGTGATTATCCCGATCATCAAGCAGTTCATTGCCAAATCCTTTACCTTATGTATCTATGATATCAAGTATCCCGATCTGGCGAAAGTAGCCTATCACCATTACCTTTTGGCCAAACAGAATGGCAGGTGTATGGACTATAGGTTCCATGTACTGAACCTCAATGATCCTGAAAAAAGTGTAAGGATAAACCCTTGGAAAAGGGAATACCTGCAGACATTGGCAGACGCGTCAGAAACTGCCGAAGCTTTGGTAGAGGCACTGAAAAAAGGGGACAGGTCAAGTGGCAGTGACCAGTTCTTTACACAGTCCGCCATTAATTTTCTAGGTGCATGCATTTACTTTTTTAGCAGGTATGAGAACGGACGCTATTCCAGCCTGCCGCATGTACTTTCCTTTCTCAATCTTTCCTATGAAGATATCTTCAATACACTCTTTTCCGAGCCAGAACTCGTCTCCCTGCTTTCCCCATTCAAGAGTGCTTTTCAGGCCAAGGCCTTCGAGCAGCTGGAGGGACAGGTTGGTACGCTCAAGATCTTTATCAGCCGTCTGGCTACCAAGGAGACCTATTGGGTATTTTCAGGTAATGATCTCGAACTTAAGATCAGCGACCCGAAAACCCCTTCTATACTGGTGCTGGCCAATGATCCTTTGACACAGAGCATCAACTCGGCCTGCTACTCGGTGGTACTCAATAGGGTGACCAAACTGGTGAATACCAAGGGCAACCTACCAGTCGGGCTGGTCATTGATGAGGCCCCCAGTTTATACATCTACCGTATAGAGCAGGTGCTCAGCCAGGCCAGGAGCAACTTTGTGGCATCTGTACTGGGCATCCAGTCCCTTCAGCAGTTCCAGCAACAATATGGCAAGGAGACGGCCGCAACGATCACTTCAGTGGTCGGGAACGTCCTGTCCGGTTCCGTGCAGAACAAGGATACCCTTGATTGGCTCGAACGGTTGTTCGGAAAGGTCAAACAGCAGAGCGAAAGCCTGAGCATAGATAGGACCAAGACCTCCGTATCATTGAGCGAAAGACTGGAACCATTGATACCCGCAGGCAAGATCGCATCATTGAAGGCGGGCGAAATGGTTGGACTTTTGGCCTCGGATGCCGTAGAGAAATTCACCGGCCAGTACAAGCCCTCAACAGTCAATTGCCGTATCAACCTCGACGTTCCGGCCATCAAAAAGGAGGAAGAGAGCTATGGCGAGCTGCCCCAGTACTATGACTTCAAGGGCAGGAAAGAAGAAGTGCTCCGGAAAAACTTTAATAGGATAACCCAGGAGGTGCATGAACTGGTAAAGCAGTTCAGGACGGTACATCCTTCTGCACCATTGCCACAGCCCAAGGGCACAATGAAGAAATCTTCCTTCAACAAATAATCTTTACCCCTAAAGCTTAAATCCCATGACAAATGAAATTCAGGGAACCTATACACAGGTGCACCCACAATTGGACGATCCTGCGGGTAGACAGGGTCAGATCGGAATTATTACCTACGCAGATATCGAAAAGGATGATATCTACGTCAGTTTTGAAAAAGGGGGGCAGGCTCTCTACAGCAGTGATGCCCTTCTGGTGATGAAGAAATCCAATGAGATTTTTGGGGAAACTGTCTCGAGGGTTTCCGAACTATCAACTCCCGATTTTAAGGCGCTTTTGGAAATCAGCCTGAAGATGCAGTCTGTAAACCCTCAGGAACATCGAGCTGCCCTTGAAATGGCTTTGCAGAACGAGACTGTCAGAAATTTTAGCCAGGTCAGCCTTCAGGAAAGGCTTGGTATCTCCAGCGATCAACAAATTGAACAGGAACAGGTCCATGCCCGTGGACGCTAACCAAGTATGTTATGGAAGATTTAAAATATCATCTAGTGATAGTTCACCCTAATTTGAACAATGATCCGGTAGGTCGACAGGGAGAAATTGGTACTATTACCAGTGCAGACCTTACAAAGGATGAAGTTTATGTAGGCTTTGTTAATAGTGCCCAAGGGCTGTATTCCACCGATGCACTACTGGTTTTAAGGGATCCCAACATGATCTGTGAAGAAGTGATAGCGAACATAGGAGAGCTGGATATCCGGGATTTCAAGCTGTTGATGGAAATCGTCATCCTACAGGAAAAGAATTCTGTAAACTACCTACGCGACGCCATGGAACTTGCCATCACCAATGCACGGACAATTGCCTACAGTACATTGTCCTTGCAGAAAAGACTTGGGCTAAATGTTGAACAGGAACAGCTGCATGCGGAAGAGTTGCCTAAAATGAGCGCATCTGACCAGCGTAAAAGACTGTCCGCCAATAAAAGGGTGTGTAGAGAGCGCATCGACAAGGGTCGGTTGCCAACTATCGGTATTGAAGGCCAGATTTTCTATATAGATGTGAGAATGGGTATGTTGAGGCCAAAAGATGAATTTTTTTTCAGGGGAATCGAGTTCTCGAAAATCGAGGATTTTTTCAAAGAGGAAAGATCTGTCTACATTATCCCCTACAATCCCCATAAAAAGGAATTTGAAGCCATAGACTATCACACGATCACCGAAATTCCAAAACATCTCAGTGTTATCGAGATTCCCTATGAGCGAACATTGGATCCCATAGGCTGGAACAGGCAGCACGGTTTTGATCCGCGTGAAGGTCTGGACGAAATAGACCTACAGATGCATTTTGATGCCAAACCCGCAGAGTGGGAAGAAATCTATGTTCCCCAAATGATCAAGGAGAACTTGGAACGTATCGGGAAATCAGAAATCAGTGGACACTCGAATGAGCCCTCCAACAGTTCCCAAGAAGAACAGGGAAAATCTGGACGTAGGATCTAGTGCGGCCGATACTGTTTAGATCATTTAAATAAAACGTTTGACCTTTCTATTTCCGGAAGCAGGACAAAGGCATTACTTAATAAAATTCTTATGGAAGAACTAATCAACAAATTCGTCATGGTCAATCCGTTGTTGACCGATGACCCCACACGTATGCAGGGTCAGGTAGGCCTGATCGAAAGTATCGACCTTGAAAAAGATGAGGTAATGGTCAAATTTCCTAATAATGACATCGGAGCCTATAGTGCAGATGCACTCCTTTCCCTACAACCAAAAGAAATGTTGCTGGATACGATAAAGGCCAAACTGGTCGAGCTTGATCCTAAAGATGTAAGGATACTACTGGACATCTACAGGTTACAGAACATAGCGGAGCCCGTAGCCTTCGAAGAGGCGTTCCGTTGGGCAATTGCCTTTGAGAATGTGGCCAACAATTCGCTGGTCAGCTTGGAGGATTACCTGTCACAAGGATTTTCCGAAAACATACAGCTTCAAACTTCTAGGGGGCGATGAAATGGAAGCTGATGGTATGGGGAATGTTAGTTCTGCTCATAATGCTTCCCCGAGTTAGGGTAACAGCCCAGGATACCATTAGGCTACAATGGAGCCTGCCCCTGCCAAGCCTGAAGGTCACTTCTGGTTATGGTCATAGGATACACCCTGTAACCCAGACGAGAGACTTTCATAAAGGAATAGATCTTTCAGCCCGTTGCGATCCTGTACTTACTGTGCTCGATGGAACGGTCGTTGAAATAGCCTTTAACCCAATTCTTGGCAGGTATGTACGTATTGACCATGGAGATCTTCAGAGCATTTACGGCCATCTTTCATTTATCCTAGTGGACAAAGGCGAAAGTATCAGCGCTGGGCAGCCGATCGCAATTACTGGTGCCACCGGAAGGGTTACCGGGGAGCACCTGCATTTCAGTATTAGATTTCGTGGCAGATATATCAACCCGATCTACTTTCTGTGGCAGTTACATAGTAATGGACAGTCCCCACAGATCAATAAACAATAAATTTTATGGAACCAAATACAAGATCACTGGAAGACAAGTTGAATACGCTTGCCGCTGGACTGGCTATTGGCCTGACTCCAGAGGAGGCAGCTATCTACGGGGTGGACTATGCCGATGAGCTGCCAGAAGAAGACGGCCTGGGAGAGGAGGAATACGATGGCGACTGATAAAACCAAACCATTGCATGTTCAGGTTGCAGAAAAACTCATCGAACAGCTTAGGGCAGGTACCTCACCCTTTCAAAAACCTTGGAGTACCGATGGCATAGCTATGTTTGAACTGCCATATAATGCCGTAACGGGAAATCGTTACAAGGGGATCAATATCTTTTCCCTTTTGCTGAAGAACTATGAAGACCCAAGATGGATGACCTTCAAACAGGCTACTGCCAGTGAGTGGAAGGTCAAAAAGGGAGAGAAGGCATCCCTTATCCAATTTGTAAAGACAAGCGACCAGATTACAAAAAGGGACGAGAGTGGTAAGCCGGTACTAAACGAAGAAGGCAAACCCACAAAGATCTTTATCAAGCTAGATAGGCCGATCATCACCACAGCTTGGGTGTTCAATGCGGCCCAAGTAGAGGGTGTTCCCGAAATCCAAAGGAAGAACATAGGAGAGCTTGGTTGGGATCCCATAGATCGGGCCGAAAAGCTTATTGCTTCATCAGGTGCAGAAATATTTAACAGGGCAGGTGATGAAGCATTTTATAATGTTTTGGCGGACAATATCACCCTGCCATTGAAACAACAGTTTGATGTTCCCGAAAAATACTATGCCACTGCCCTGCATGAACTTGGCCATTGGACCGGTCACAAAGATCGATTGGACCGTACCATCATGAACGCTTTTGGTAGCGAGGGCTACGCAAGGGAGGAACTACGTGCGGAAATCGCCTCTTTGCTGATCGGACAGGAACTGAGAATAGGGCATGATCTGGGGCAACATGCGGCGTATGTAGGAAGCTGGATAAAATTATTGGAGGATATGCCCTTTGAAATCCATACAGCAGCAGCCGATGCGGAGAAAATATTCAATTATTTAACTGGACTGGAACAGAAAAGGGAATTGGAAACCGAAATCGAACTCCCGACCGAAATCAAAAATACCAAGAACAAGACTGCCTTGGGCCATCTGACCATGGGGGAACAGATCGAATACAACAATACAATCTTCAAGGTTAATGGGTATCTAAAACAGGCACGGTACCGTATGGAGGATCTGGGTACCGGTAATAATTTTATCCTTTCCAGGAGCGATAAACTTTATAGTTCGCTACTGCAGGCCAAACAGAATCCCGATAGGCAGATAGGTACCGCACAGGATGCGGTTGCCCAAACACATCTAGAGAACGAAAATGCGGCTCCGCAGATCGCTAGGCGATAATAATTAAGTACCACTAATAATTTTATTATGGAAACACCAATCAAGGAAAAAGAGCTCCCGATTGCGGAGTTGGAAAAGTTGGGCCTATACAAAGATGGGGCACTGACATTGAAGGATAATGATATCGCCGCACTGCTGGCCGGCCGAAGGACGGACCTACATAGCCTGCACAATCTGGAAATGGACGGCTTTAAGATCAGCCAGCTAGATGCAAAGCTATCCCTATTGCGTGACGAGGATGGCAAGGTTGCCCTAAAGCTGCATCCCATCTACAAAGAGGTCCAGCCGCACCCTTTGTTGAATGAGAAAGAAACCAAGCAGCTGATGGTGGGAAAACAGGAGACCATCAGCAAAACTGTAGATGACAGGGGGATGGAGCGAAGGTTGGTTATAGAGTACGATGAACAGACAAAGGAGTTTATTACCTATTTTCCCTATCAGGTCGAAGTTCCCTTCAAGGTAAACGGAGAAACGTTAGATGAAAACCAGAAAAAGGCTTTCCAGAATGGTGAGATTGTCGAGCTTGCCGATGGTACCCGTCTGAGACATAGTGCTGCCGATAGTAAAGGTGTTAGGTCGGATAACAAAAGGCTTATCTTTTCGGTGCTCTTGGATGGCGGCCTTTCCTATCTGGTCATGCGTGGGCTGCGCCATCTTTCGGGGAATGGTGATTTTCAGAATGACGGCTATACCGCTGGATACAACCAGGCCATTGCTGATATGATGGTTGGAAAGCCAAAGAGGGACCTGGAAATGACCGTAAAGGATCAGGTCGATTTTGATAGGAACTCGCAAGAAAACCGAGCTAGACATAACATTTCTCGCTGATGTCCTATTTGGACAAGAGACTATCAGTCCCTGTGCTTAGCTTTTTCAGAGACCATTTCACTAATACGGATAGCAGCCTACAGTTTGTTTTTCAAAATAATGAAGGAGGTGCGGTAACAGAATATTTGTCCAAAGGTCTGCATCTGACACCATCAACCGACGGAATTTGGCTAGTTTACAAAGGGTTTCCATCACAAGTAAAGCATCTGTTCCTAAGCCATTCTGCAACAGATATCCTCTGTTTCTGTCACTACGGAACTGGCTGGTTAAATCCTTCGCATAGCGTTGCGTTTGCGGCTTTAGGACTTATTGTTTCTTATGGGCAGATTCATTTTCTGAAGCGACTGTTTTTCAATGCGAAGTTTCATCTGCTTTTTGATGATGGAATTACTGGTAGGGTAAGCGATTGTAAGGCTGCACTGTGGCTGAAAGACAAAGAAGCGGACTTTGTAGCTAATGGAGATGACCTACATGTGTTTTATAACCAAAATAAGTTCTTAATACCTATTAAACTATTTTCCCTTAACCGTTTTGAAAAAATGGTCGGGATTCGAAGTGATATCCGCACCCATAAACCAAGGCATGGCTTTAATTCCTATTACGACATGTTTGTGGGCACATATCCGTAACGTTTTTCAATTTGACAAAAATGCACCCCGGTTCCTACGGACTGGGGTGCTTTGCCATGTCTAAAATTTTAGTACGGTCAATTAATCTCAGAATTATGAATATAGAACTAAAGAACATCAAACACTTTCCCTCGTTAAGTGAGGAGACCGAAGCCTTTACCGCAAATATCTATATTAACGGGGTACAGGCTGGCCATGCAAAGAACAGTGGGCATGGAGGCTCCACAGATTACTACCACAATAATGATAAGGGAAGAGAGTTGATACATAAGGCAGAAGCTTACTGTAAGGGATTACCGGACAAACAATTTCCGAAAGACCAATATATGGAGGCTTTCTCCATTCCAATGAGTTTGGAACAATATATTGACGATCTGGTGAATGACTATATTGAAAAAAAGGAACAGGCCAGTTTCGCAAAGAAATTGAATAAGGCTATGGAAAGTGGAATTGTATTTGGTATTGCTGGAGAATCCTTTACAACATTGGCATTCACAACTCCATTTGCTAAGGTGCTTGATCACCCTAAGGCTACAGAGATTATCAAAAATGCCATAATTAATAAGGTCTTGCCAGAACTCAAAGACGGAAATATTATCCTAAATACCAATATACCGAAAGAAATACTTAAGGCGGCAGGTCTATCTGATGACAAATATGTCGAACCCTCTATTGACGAAAACATAGTACATGAAAGACCAATAGGTCAGAAGCTCTGAATGGGCTGATGGTATTGCAATGGAAACTTCGCTCTAAGATTTACTTAAATTTTGAATAATTGACTTTATTCTATTACAATAAAAAGATTTTATTGGGTTTATTTTGTTACAAAAAATTAGTAATTTTGGGTTTATTCTGTTACATTAATGAGTTTGAATATTATTTAGTGACGTAAAAATGAGCTTCAAGAGAACATTATATAATTACCTTCAGAGGTGGAAGTCATTGGAAGAGCGTAAGCCGTTAATTATACGCGGAGCTAGACAGGTCGGGAAGACAACACTCATACGAGATTTTGCAAAAAGTTATCAGAATGCCATAATTCTAAATCTTGAGAAACCTGCCGATAAACGCTATTTTCAAGATTTTGAAGATGTCAAGACTATAGTAGAAGCACTTTTCCTTAATAATGGGATACCTTCCCAGGCGATTTCAGACACCCTTTTATTTATCGATGAAATACAGGAAAGTCCCAAGGCTATCCAATTGTTAAGGTATTTTTATGAGGAACTTCCCTCACTTCATGTAATAAGTGCTGGGTCTTTGCTAGAGTTCTCAATGAAAAAGGTTGAAAGTTTTCCTGTGGGAAGGGTTGAGTTTTTATATCTCCATCCTTTAAACTTCCAAGAATATTTGATGGCGTCTGGAAAAGAGATGTTAATAGAACAATTCCTCCAAGTGCCGGTAAAGCAATTCGCACATCAGTCACTGTTGGATGCCTTCCATAGATATGCCATCATAGGTGGGATGCCAGAAGTTATAAAGAGAGATATTGAGCAACAACAGCTAACAGACTTGTCGATTACTTATGAAAGCATATGGGAAACTTACAAAAATGACGTGGAGAAATACACTTCCAATGATACAGAAAGAAAGATAATCAGGCATATCATGGATACGTCGACACTGTATATGGATGAAAGAGTGAAATTTCAGGGGTTCGGGAATTCAAATTATCGTTCAAGAGAAGTCGGGGAAGCATTCAGGATACTTCAGGATGCTAAAATTATTAGGCTCGCATATCCTACAACAGATATGCAGCCACCTTTAAAACCGGATCTCAAAAAATCTCCCCGATTACAATTTTTAGATACAGGTCTTGTTAATCATACTCTGGGCATACAGGCGGAGATGCTAGCTATGGCAGACCTAAATGCCGCATATCGAGGAGCAATTATTCCACATCTAGTGATACAGGAAGTTATTTCACTAGAAAGTATCACCTCTAACATGCCCTATTTTTGGATAAGAGAAAAGGCACAGTCCAATGCTGAGGTGGACCTGCTTTATGTCCACAACAAACTAGTACTTCCAATAGAGATAAAGTCGGGCAGTACAGGTACGCTTAAATCGCTTCATCAGTACATTGAAGCTTCAGATCATCCTTATGCCATACGTATGTACGGAGGGGGATTCCGTGTGGAGAAATCGATAACACCAAATAAGAAACCGTATTTACTGTTGAACCTTCCCTATTATCTGGGGACCCTACTGCCCGAATATGTTGAGTGGTTTGTTAGCCAACCGATAGAATCTTTTTAGGACATAAACTTTTTCATAGCTATACATCTTATACATAAGTTTAAGCCGAGAAGCCAATACCAGCTCCATTTTATTAAGTTCAAGAGAAACTAGGATTGCCTATCAGGTGTAAAGTTGAAGGGTTCTTGTCTACATCTTGGCATGGTCGTTCCAGATAGCGATGGGCAAAACATTCTTACTTGTTTCTTAGGGCATCCTTTCCTTTTTCCTTTAATTGGTTAAATGAGATTACAGGAAGTGGAAGGCTTTCCTTTGCAATGTAGGTCATTGGCATTTCGTCAGATGCTACGACAATTGAAATTACCTTATACCCGTCTTCCTTTAGTTTCAGAAATTCCGTGATAAGTTCGGGATGATCTTGCAGGTAAGTGTCCCTTCCAACATGCTTGTTGATCTTTGCTTTTGCTTCTTGGCCTTCCCGTCCAAGATATAAATCAAGTTCCACTTTCATTTCATGTATGTTCCTAGCACCAATGATATTCTTGCATTCGAGGGAATAGACAATTTTTTCTACATGGTCAACAGCCATGACATCAACGTCCCCATAGTTTTTTTCTGCGGGAATGTGGCCATTTGGCTGTATCTTGACTTCATAACCTATAACCTCAAGATCAGTATTGTCCTTAAGCCAGTCGGCAATTTCATTGCGATATGGAGTCCCTTTGTCATGAAGCACAGTTCCAATAAATGAGCCCATCTTTTCAGAGTTGGTTTCTGGCAGTTTCCCTGTGAATATGAGAAATAATAGATTGTCTATGTATGATTTTAAATGTCGGAAACCAAATAGGAAATAGCGGTTACCGCTATCATCAGCTACCAAAGCTAGAGGCCGTCTTAAATAAGATAGATTGCGCCCATATCGCCACGGGAAGATGTCCTTTGATGTATAGCCGCTAGGTGCAGATCCAATACCTTTTCTTCCTATTAACGTCATAGTTTTAACAGTTTTAAGTAATCGTGCTTCATCCCTGTTGGGAAGTTCGGATTCCAGCAATTGGTATAGCTTCTCTTCTGGTAAAACCGAACAAGGTTCCTCTCTTTTAAAACCGTAATTTATCAAGACACCCACTACTTCCGATACCTCGGTAAGTGTTATACCGAACTCATCTTCAAATGCAGCATCCACTACAAGACTTTCTTCTGTAGTTCCACTAGCAGAATAATCTTTTTGAGTATATTTTTCATCGAAACGCTCAACATATCGGGCAACAACCCCTCGGTTACGGGCATAAGAATAGGGAACAAGTACTTCGTTCTGAAAACTCTTATCGGTGCCAATCCGTCCAGAAGGCAGTAATCCGATCTTAGGGTCAATTAGGCCCATCCTCATGGCTTCACTAATCGACCCCCAGGTTGTAAGCTGGTAGGTCAGTGCCAGCAGGATACCAATGTCCGCGTAATTTGGCCATTTTTTACCTTTTGGAGAAATTGCGGTAACAAACTCAATCAAAGTACGAATAGAATGGGCCGTTGGAACCAATTTGCCATCTTTGTCATTTATTTCGTTTACCTCATCTTCAAAACTTGCAAAGCATGCTATTTTAGCTGGTGTTCGGATTTCCCTTATTTCCCTTGTATAGACACAACGTTCATTCCATTTGATTAACCAGGTGATTAACTCTTTCGCATCGAAATCGGCAATTCTCCGTGTTAGTTCAGCAATCAATGCGGAAACAATAGCATCACACAAGCTGATTTTCTCACTAATATCTGTGATATTCTCCGGAATAACGGTGCCTGCAGGCAAAAGACCTACCAGGTTATCCAATACGTAGGAAGTGTCCACTTCAGCGATATATTGTTCTGGTGGTAGATGTCGTCCGTCAAGCTCTATATTTACTGAGGCATCTGTAAAAAGTATCATTTTTGCATTATCGGGCTGAAGTTCCGACTCTACCATTAGTTCAATTTGCTCTGCTGTCAGCACAAATTCTTTTCCGGCCTTCCCAAAATAATCTATAAGTCCATGAAGGGCCGCCTTCACGAGCATTTTCTCACCAACGTTGTCGGTTCTCCCTGTGAGGTACATGAAATCATAGGGGATATGTAACCTGAGTTTGGGAGGGACTATTGATGTAGTTATCTTAACATCGGATGGTTCCACAGTCTTGATGACGAAAGTATTTCCATTCAATAGGCCTTCGTCAATTATTAGTTCAAGTTCAAGCTGCACCAAACTGTGTTTATTGAGTTCGGGACTTAAATGTGGCTCCAAGCGATATAGCCAGAACAGTAGGGCTTCCGCAATTTCGGACGCCAATAGATTTGGGTCTTTCTGGTAATTGGTCACCCATATTGGCATTTTGTAACATTTGAGCATAAGCCTATATTCTGGCGAAAGTTTATCCTTGAAACCGTAAATAGGAGCATACTCCCGTTTTTTTATGACGGTAGCAAAGGCATGGATGCCACTTGGAGTGATAAGTTCTCCCAAATGTTCATCACGGCTGATCTTTACTTCATGGCGCAAACTAATATCATGTCCCGGTAGATAGGTCAACATCGCCCCAATAGGATGGGCATCATCAGAACTTATCAATGAACCATCATTGTTCCGGTAGACCGCATACAAATTTAACAATCCTGTCATATTTATGATGTGGAACTGTGAACTGGTCTCCTTATGGATATTGGCAAATTTCCATAGGGTAAGAAAATCCGACTCCCTATCGTAGGCGATGGTATTAAGATCTTCAAGTGTCATAACTAGATTTTGTTCACCATTTTCAGGTTTAGACATAGAGAAATAGCTGCCATGGCCAGTCTCAGTTAATACGAAAAGAGAAAGAACTTCAAAAATTGCCGCATCTTCAAGAGACTTTAAGTGCTCAATGACCTCAGTATTTCTGGCATTCAACAGTTTTTCCTGTTCCTCCTTTGTCAGGATGCCATTAATCTTGTTCGTATCCAAAAGGCAGAGATAACCAAATTTCTGGTTGTCAAATTGCCACACAGACTCTAGGATTGGTAACCCGGAACTTTCTTTGGGTAGCTGGATATCAGTAAATGCCCAGCCCATGTGATTCAGTGCCAAGCTGGCACGATGGTTCTGTTCATGGAAGATCATCTGCATCAGGGCGTCCTGACAGCCATAGACTATAGCCTGTTCAGTTACAAAACCAATGAGGCTACTTGCCACTGTTGTTGGCATAAAAAGGATAATATTATCCTGATCTCGAATTATCGGTTTTAGCGAAACGATATTATCGTCCGGATCATCATCTTTAAGCTTTGGTTCATCTGTTGTCAATAAAAAATTATTTAATACAGACAGGTCATAATTGTATAAACCTGCTATCTTGGTTAGATAGTCCTCTGAAAAAATGAGTGCCTGAGAATTTTTTATAAATTCCTCGTGTCCAGGTAAAACAATTTTAGAGGAAAGATTTCCAGTAATGTAGCGGGGATAACCTAAGTCTTCTGCTACTTGATTGCTCATGTATAGAAGTAGGCCCGCGCTGCTGTAGATAAGTCGTTTAAAATCTTCCGGTAAAGAATTTTTGCCAGTTAGGATTACCTGAAGAAGTTCATTTAGGATCGGGGAGGCATTCCGGTATACACCCGGAAATATAACTTGATTTCCATTGGTAGAAACAGCATTTTCAGTAAATAGATTTATAGGGGTTTCTCCATCATAGGCATGCCCACGCATTATCGCTAGCAAAAGCTGTCTCCAAGGCATGTAGGGTCTTTGGTCATTTTTCTCGCTCGCCTTCATTACCTCACGAGCCATTATCTCCAAACTGAAGTTGTGCCCGTGATTTTCTGGTAATGTTTGAAGATATGCGATGAATTTTAAGATCGGCGCAGCACGGAAGCCCTGTATCATCTCTTTGAAAGTTGGCTGTTGCGAACTCGGTTTAGGAGGAGGTGGTGCAGAAGCAGTGCCAGTGGTATCACTGGTCCAATGGCAATTCTTATATTTTTTTCCACTACCACAATGGCAGGGTTCATTTCTTCCTGTTTTGCTCATATCTATCGGTTTGAAAAAGCATTTGGTTCCCAACTAAGAAACCATATCGGTTTGTCTATAAATATAGAGAAGTTAAAAATCAAAAATACTTTAGGACCTCGCCAATAATGTATTTTCCAAATACCTCCGTAATTTTCATCCTGTCCCGCCCATATTGAAATGCACCAAATCCCTGGTCGTGTCCGGGTGGTTTTATACCTTTGCCTGGATAGAGGTTATCAAATTGTAATTTCAGTTTTTCTTTGGTAAGGTTGTTCTTCCACCAGTTTTTTGCAAAATCTATTGTGAGATTATCGGCTTCCACATACCAAGGCCAACGATCTACATCATTGGTGCGTTTTAATGAAGTTCTCATTCTATAGATTGAGACAATCCTGCCGGATCCAACAGCAAACGAAATAAAAATGTCTCCGATCTTTATATCTTTCGGTTCTGTTTTCGAAAAATGCAGGGTCTGAACGGGGTTGTCATATCTGTCTGTAGGCTTGACGTGGTTGCCTGAATGGCCGATTGGTTTTAAAAAGTATCTTGTAGCTGGTAGGTTCCTTATGGTAGGGATGCCTTTAATCAGATTAGTAAGTTTTAAGGGAACTTTTTTAGGTTTTGGACTACCGTTCTTTTTCTTGTAAGCTTCTGCGTGTTGGTGCATTTTTATGATATCGGCAGTTTGGATATTGTCATATTCGATGTTTTTTATCAGGTCGACGTGGAGGTCGCCGATGTCTATTTCATCGAAAATCTGTACGCCCCATTCTCTAGCAGCATAGAAGCCATTGTGGGTACAGTTCGCCGAACTAATAATTGCGCAATGATATTTTCCCGCCAATTTAAAAATGTATAGTTTTCCATGGAGAGAATTGTCAATCGATATTCTGCATCTGATTTGTTTTTTTAAAGTTTGGTCCGAAAGACTTTTGAGCGAAGAAATTTTTTTGAATTGGTCTTCCGAGTTTTCAGGTAAGGTAGTTATCAAATGAAAAGTCCTGCTCTTGTCCCACGCCATTTCATTCAGGAGTGTCTTGAATTCTGTAAATAGGAATGGACTTGCTATAACTATTTCATCAGATTTCAAGATTAAGGATTTTATCAAATCTCCATGACTATTTGGAGTTAGATTATTTATGACTTGATATGACATACGAGGGCATTAACTTTCACTTATTACTAAAGATACAGTTTTGTCCCAAAATATTTTCTGCAGGCCATTAGAATTTATATCAAATGTGGAATTTTTGAGGCTACGAGATGAAACTTCAATCGAAATACTTCCTAACTTGTTTCTCGCCGTTTACTAATAGGTCTCGTAAAAGATTGGTAATGTTTCTAGTTTGTTAGATATGATTTCTTTATCTGTAAATAAATGACTATATTAGAGTAGCAGAATAAAAATGCCTCTTATGTTTTAAAAATGTTTTAGGTTTTTTAGATGTGATGGTTTAACTTACTGAAAATAAGAGTTTTGTATTTGGTGTCAAAAGGACTGAAAATCCTTGTGTCGCTGGTTCGATCCCAGCAGGCACCACTTCCAAAAAAAGCCCCGTACGTACGGGGCTTTTTTATTTTTTGTCTCTTTTTTGAATTCCTTCTAGCGTTAGCGTAACGGTGCTTGGGCGTTATAACCATGGCTTGAGGTTATAATGACTTAGGCACAAACGGAAGCTTGTGCCAGAAGGGGAGAAGCTGCGTAATAGATTTATTTCAGGATGTTCGTCCGCCTTTATCCCCTCTCCTTAAAAAGGAGAGGGGTAGGGAGAGGTTTCGTGCTCCTTAGGTGGGAATTGCCTTAACGCTAGTTTTTTACAACCTTTTTTACTAGCGGTATACTACCGTTCAATTTTAGCAAGTAGATGCCCGAAGCTACATTGCTTAAACTGATAGCTGTTTGCGTTGTTGAGCTGTCTAATGAGACTTGTTTTAATATTTTACCGCTGCTATCTATAAGCTGTAATTGATGGTAAAGACCTGCTGCAAACGCAACGTTAACGATATCTTGTGTTGGGTTTGGATAAATTTCTACTTTGTTATCAGTTAAAGACACGTTAACCCACCGTACCCCTAAATCAGTTATTTTGCCGTTAAAATCTTGTTGTTCTAATCGATAATAATTAGTGCCATTCACTGGTTTTTTATCATAAAAAACATAGTTACTACCGCTTGTTGTATTTCCAGAACTTACAACTTTACCAACAGCATTAAACTGCTGCCCATCCATTGATCGGGAGATGATAAATTCTTTGTTGTCAGTTTCAGAAGCGGTTTGCCACTGTAATTTAACTATTCCTGCGTTTTGCAGCGTTGCATGATAGTTAACTAATGTAACTGGCAAAGTTACCTCAAAATAGGTCAATGCTTTTGCCATAAAAGTTGTCATTTGTGCTTGAGGTAAAGTTTCCAGTGGGAATCCAATATAAATAATTGCACCAGGGACTGTTCCCGAGCCAAATGTGCCCTTATAGGCAATTCCGGCAAAACGTCCTGCGGTAATATACTTTAAAATAGATGTTGCGCCGCCGAAAGGGCTAATGTTATCAGGATATCTTGATAAATAACTCTCTCCAGGGTTTAGCGTTAGGCCCTCAAATAGAGTTCCCGCTACGCCCGACACAGGATAGTCTGTGGTCAATCCGTCGCTAATATAATTAGCCTTCAAATAATTATTCATAAAACTTAAGTCGTATTCACCTCCACCAGATCGGCCTAAATTCCATGCAATTTCTGATCCTGTAAGGAGCAGTTTTCCACCATTATCCAAGAAAGCTTTAACTTTTGCTTTATTTGTTCCGTTAAAAATTTTGTCAGTGGTAGAATCGTCACCGGTAAACCATAACACCATATCGTAGTCGCTTAATAAAATGGTTCCTGCGTCTATCATCTCGTCGGCAGCAGAATTAATTCGCAGGGTGGCATTCTCTCGCAACGTTTCGAAATAAATAGCAGCAAAATTGTGCGATCCTGATTTATAATCGTTAATTCGATCAAATGCGTCAACAATAAGCACTTTTGGCCCTGTGGTAGCATTTACACTTCTACTATAAACATCACTTGGTGCACTTTCAACATCTGGATTAACGCCATTGGTAACCACCGCAGTCAATTTAAAATGAACCGCGGTAGTGGTAGGCACCACTAAAAATTGACTTGGGTTTAAACTAACACTTGTGGTGTTGGCTGTTAACGTCGATTCATCAGCAGCTAAGGCCCAACCACTAAAATCATCGTCTAAGGCATAATATAAACGATATCCTTTTAATGTAGTCTCGGTGTTGGCTTTCCACGCTGCATTCACTACATTAGAGCCTGCTGTGCCAGTGATATAATATAGCGTTGGTAATGAAATTGACGGAATGACAATGCCACCGGCAATTCTGTTCAACAAGTTTGCCCAACGTGCGGTATTCAAATTAGGGCAATCGGTAGCTCTAACATCACTATGACCATAGATGCCACGGTCGCCATTAACTCCTCTTCTTACTCTTGGAATGTTATTTCTATTACAAACATCTATCGCTAGGTTTGCTGCGGCAACTAGCATGGGTTCGCTATCCCACATGGCCAAGTTAGTCGTTAAAACTTCATGTTCTGTACTGATGCCTCCACCATTATATTGTGTAACACCTTGTGCATAAGCTCTGTCACTCTCTCTCACTACCTGCGATATTTCACCATCAGAATTTCTAATCACATAATTTGCACTCGATAGTTGACTAGTACGCGTGCAATCTCTAAACCAAGATATGGCGCCAGCATAAGTCCCGGTTGCAATGTAATGAACAAAATAGTATTCGATGTTATAGCCATTTCGCCCTGTAGCATAATTACAAGTAGTCATTCTGTCTACTGCAGTTGGATAATCAGTATTTGTACTAGCAACACTGTTAACACTTTTATTCTTTTTTACAGATGTAGTTTTATATTCAGGAATAGTAATGGGTTGAGCGTCAATTTGAATGATCTCTCTCCAGAGCGATACCGTTTTACTTCCGTTTTTGATCACATTGTAAAAACTGGTGGCTAGCGAGGTCTTCATTTCTTCGTCGCTTAAACCCGTCAAATCTCTTGTGGCCTCAAACCAGTCCGCTAAATTAGCTGAGCTAGGTTTGCCTTTTTGATAATGGGCTAATAGCGCAGCTGCGGCTCTAATATTTGCTTTGGCTTCATTTTTTATATCGTCAACCTTTAAATTCGTCAAACTTGCAGCAAGTGTAATCTGTTTGATATGATCCGATTCGATTAAGCCCATCATGCCGTAAGAACCATAAAAAGAGGCGCCTGTTTGTGCCCAATTGCTCTGTACCTGGGCGGCAGCTTTCAAGATGATTGCCGGTACTCGAAATTCAGCCGCTGCGTCATCAAGATATTTTGCTGTGGTTGCCACAGACGGATGCGGACGATTTAAAATCTCGGCTAGGTTTTCATGGCCATCGTCACCATGTTCATACTCAATAACTACTCCTTGGGTTTTAGCTGATTGATTTTGTTTTTCTATCGCGGCTTTCCGGTCGCGGTCGGTATTGGAAAGAAAGTCGTTCATCTCTCTTTGCAAAAACACATCCCCGTTTCCATAGACTCGTTTTTTTATGGGCGAACTTAAATTTTTGTCTACCAATTTAATCAAGTCTTCGTTGCTTCTTTTGACTTGCGCAATGGCGCTAAACGACACTGCAAAAACTAAAACAAGGGTTTTTAAAATAAAAGGTAATTTTCTTCTCATATTGAATTTGTTTGGTTGGTTGAAAAATAAACGCAAAAAAGAGCAGGTTTGACTCTTTAGGTCACTATTTGGTAATGTAAGTGTAAGAATAATAAATTAAAGATGCAACTTAGTGCGGTTTTATATGTGAATAACGTAAAAAGCCGCACTCCCTATAGCGCTAGCATTGGCATAACAGTGCTTGGGCTTTGTAACCATGGCTTGAGTTTATTATTGGCTTAGGGACAAGTGGACGCTTGCGCCATAGGGAGGTTTTGTTTCTAATGAACATTAAAGCTGTTTATTTCTTGCTTTCGAGTTTCTTCATGCAACGTTTCTGTGTGGTGCGGTGTCCTATAGCATACACTTTAAACAATTTAAAATGAAGCAACCTTACTTAGCAAAATTGCTGTTATCTTCCCTGTTCTTGTTCTATATCTCTTTAGCTTTTGGCCAAAAAAAAGCTGAAATCATATCGCCCTCCTCGTTTTTTCCGAAAGAGCGGGCAAAAGTACTGTTTGTGGGGTCTTTTCATTTTGATTATCCAGGGTTGGACGCCCATGTTACGGCCAATAGTGATAAGGTAGATGTACTTTCGGAAACCAGAAAAAAAGAAGTTACTGATCTGGTAAATTATATTAAAAAGTTTAAACCTACCAAAATTGCCATTGAAGCGTTTCCCGAATGGAAAGCAACAGAAAAATTGAGGGAATATCAAAAAGGTGCTTACCGGACCAAACGCGATGAGCGTTATCAGTTGGGATTGAGGATTGCCAGTGAAATGAATTTGGATACCGTTTATGCCATTGACGACAATCCGATGGCATCCAATCTCATGACATTAGATTCGGCTTATTTTAAGAACTTGTTTAAGGATTATGACTATAAAAGCGATGATCCTTTAAGTACAATGTATAAAGCTTGGTATGTGGGCGAAGATAAGTTACGTTCCAAAATAGATTTGCTAACCTATTTCAAACAGACCAATTCTCGTGAATATCATAAGTATGGGCATGGTGCATATTTGGTAGGAGATTTCAAATTGGATGATAAAAGAGGCGCCGATGCCCTTGCGATCAATTGGTATAGTCGAAATCTGAGGATATTCAGAAAACTTCAGCAGATCACTACCAGCTCAAATGATAGGATTTTGGTACTGTTTGGAAATGGCCACGGTGCTATTCTTAGGCAATTGCTAGAAAGTTCACCCGAATATGATTTTATTGAATTTGACGGATTGAAGTAGTATTTAAATTCGTTTAGATTATTAATATATTCAATGAGTATTTAACAAAGCCAGTGGAAATCCACTGGCTTTGTTAATGTGTCAACGTGGGCATTTGCGCTAGAACGGGGCCTATAATGATAAATAGTCGCACCAATGCAACTACATATATAATATTTTATAATTTAGTTATATAAGTAAATGAATTACTAGCTATTCAACAATAGCCATCAATGAATGATATGAAGATGCTATTATTTTTCTTCGCGCTAATTACCACTAGCGCTGTTGCGCAGCAACCGACCGATCAAACCGATCTTGTCAAAACTTCGGAACAATATTTTAACGAAAAAATGGCATCTGACCATATCGTCGGCCTGAGTGCTGCAATCATATTAGACGGTAAGGTGATCTGGAAGCAAGGGTTCGGTTATGCCGACAAGGAAAACAACATCGCGATGACGCCGCAAACGGTGGTCAATATCGGTTCCGTTACCAAAACCTTTACCGCACTGGCCCTAATGCAGCTGTACGAACAGGGGAAGCTGGATATCAATAAGCCGTTAAAAACCTACTTGCCCCAGTTTAACCCAATGGCAGGGCCGGGCATCAACCCCAACCAGATCACGGTGAAAGCGGTAATGACCCATACCTCGGGCATCCAATCAGACATCTGGAAAAATTCGGACCTGGAAAGCGGTAAATATACTGATATCCCTGGCTTTGTTAACCAAACCTATTTGTTATATCCAGCTGGCATGGTAGGGCTTTATTCGAATGCGGGCTATAACCTCCTGGGTAATGCCATTAAGGCCGTCAGTAAAGAGGACTACGCTGATTATATTCACCGCCATATCCTTGATCCATTAGCGATGTCGCACAGCGGATTCGCCATGGACAGCTTGCGGAATCGGAGCAATATATATGCATACGGGCAGCAATTCAAGGCATTTGAACTCCGGGATATCGCTTCTGGAGGTATCTACGCAGACCTGAATGACTTTGCCAAATACGCAACAGGCTTGCTGAAAGCTTACCGGGGCGAGAACAATTCTTTGATTAAAGCGAGTACCCTTCATCAGATGTTCAGTCTCCAGAATGCCTCTATCCCGATAGAAACCAACAAAAAAGGCCTCGGCTGGTTTATGTTCAAAAACGACTCGACCTTTGCCGTTTACCATGCGGGCAGTGCCGGTTTTGCCCATGCCAAATTGCTGCTCTTTCCCGAAAAGAATGCTGCTATTGTGGTGATGACCAATACAGCCGAGGGCGGGCAGGCAGCAGAGGATTTCTGCTTTAAACTACTGCCCAGATTCGGCCTGCGTATTTCTGATTTATTTCCCGTTCCTAAAACAAGCTTAATCCCTGATGCTTCTCCTATTGTTCAGCTGTCGCCAGCAACGCTAAAGCAGCACACGGGCAGCTATGCCAAAGCAACGTCTTATGCAAACATTTCCGTAGCGGATAAATACCTTAAGATGCGTGAGAACGATAAAATAACCATCTTAAAGCCGCTCAGCGCAAATCAATATGCGCCTTATGAGATCATCGGTAATGATACGCTGATGAAAAAAGATGGACAGCGCTTTTTCTTTACCAACATCAAGGGGTATCATTATCTGATCCAGCGCAGGGGCGAAAGGGAGTATAACTGGGGTTATCAAATGAAACCGATTGATGTCAGTCATTGGCAGAAGTGGACAGGATTATACCATCAATACGGTTACCAAATGCTGATCGGCGACAGCAAGTTTAAAAGCATTGAACTTTATATTACTCCTGATCGTGTACTGATGTGCCGGCTCAAAACGATGGGCAGTACCAATGAGATCCCTTTAGATTTTATCGACGATAACCATGCGCTTTCTTCGGGTGTTAACGCTGGATTTGGAGGCTTTACGGTTACCTTTAGGGCAAATAATGGGGAGCAGTTGATAGATTTTGCTGGTATTACGTTCCGGAAATAACCTAAACGTCCGGCAAACTTCTTACAATATCAGAAAGTGTACGTTCATATTTCTGTCCCAAAAGCGACTTATCTATATCAGCTAATTGTCCATAGGTTATTGTATCGTCAAGGCTTACCAAATAAATGGGCGGGAAGCCTTTCGTTTTTAGCGTAGTCACAAACGGATGCTTGCGCCAGACGGATTATCAAAAAATAGAAACTTCGTGTTTTGTATGGTTGATTATATATATTGCATATATTATAATGTTACCGGCAAGCTTAAAGACAACAATATGTTCAAAAGACTTTTCAGTAAAAAAATAAAACACTCGGACAGACTTTCCAAGGTTGACTACTGGAAAAAATGGGAATTATTTGAGCTGTTTGACGACTTATATAAAGGTGAGCAGCTTTTAATTGAAATGGCACGTGATAATTTTGAAAGCCAATTCTTAAAATTTAAAGACGACTATATTGAAGAATTGTATGAAATTGAGGGCGACAATGTAGCTGATTTTACAAGAATTTGGGGGTGGTTTACACCGACAAAAGAATGGGAAACTTTGCTTGGCGAAAAGGGGAAGAAAATTGGTGACAATGTATTTCGTATTACTGACAAGTGGAAAAGAAACCAAGGTTTTTTGTTAGGGACAAAAGTTTCATTAGAAAGCGAATGCGGTGTGGTCTTAGACAAAAGTGAAGACTGGAATGAATATGGACTAATCCGGTGGGATACTGACAAAGAAAATGACATTGAAGATTGGCGGGGTTTATTTGCAAGTTTCTTACAAGCTAGTGGACAAATTATTAATCAAGACCATGAGTTTAAATTTATAAATGACGATGGGACTAAAAAGAAAGCCAGAAGATAACACCGAAAACGTTGGCGGTAATTATATTGACCACAACTCAAGCGACATCCAATAGCAATTTGACAGAATATGTGCAGATATGGAATGACAACTTATAAATCACATTATGCTTGTTTTGACTGTAAAAAAACATTCAAAAGAAAACTTATGTGGGACATTAATCGAGACGACAAACGTTCGGTAGAAGCAAAATGCCCTCAATGTGGACAACTTATGGCAAATATGGGACTTGACTTTGCTTCACCTAAAAAGGACAATATAAGAGAATGGACACACATTAAAAACTTGTATTCTGTTGGTATAACTTTTCATTCCTGTGGTTGTTCAGGACCAGGCTATATTCCAAACTCGACTGAAAAGCTTAAAGAGTATTTTGAAGACATCAAAGTAAGCTATTTGAAAAAATTGGATTTTTGGAGAAATAGAGATGAACCAACAACGAAGAAAGAAAAAGAGGAGGACACTAATAGAAATTGGTTTGAATTAAGTAGAGTGTCAGAAAAATATAAAAAAGACATTGTGAAAAATCAAGACGGTATTAATTATTGGCTTGACAAAATAAAACAAGTAGAATTAAAACTTGAAAAAATTAAATAACTATCCCCATTCTAGCGCAAGCATTAGCGTAGCTTAGGCTTTATATGCTATTAGCCAGTACAGGCAAGAGCAGGCACTTACGCCAAAAAGGGTAGAATGAACCTATACTTCGGCAATTCGAATTATTTAACCTTGTTTCCAAACCAAATATATTACATATTGTTCTCTGTTAGCGCCAGATGTATTTTTAACGAGAACCGATAAAAGTAATGACCAAAAATTTTAAGAATATTCCCAACCAACTCGTACTGGCAACAGTACTGGAGTCTACCAACACTGGTGTGGTGATCACCGATAACCTACTTCCCGACAATCCGATCATTTATTGTAACCCTGCTTTTGAGGAGCTATCAGGCTATCCAAGAGACGAAATTATAGGGCATAACTGCCGTTTCCTACAAGGAAAGGATAGGGACCAAGCAGAAAGGCACAAAATTAGGCATGCTATTGATCATGGCGAAAGCTGTGTGGTTGAGCTTAGGAATTATACAAAGGAAGGGAAATTGTTCTATAATGAACTTTACCTTTCTGCGGTGAAGGATGATAATGGAAAAATTACCCATTTTGTAGGGGTACAAAATGATATAACCTCGAGAAAAAAAGCAGAACAGGCCCTTGAGTTTAATAGGGCAGAGACCGAGCAGAAAGTACAAGACAGGACCAGGATGCTAAAGGAAAGTGAGGAGTACCTATCTAGCATCATTGAAACCATCAGGGAGAGTTTGGTGGTATTAGATAGGGATTATGTTATCTTGGACGTTAACAGCCACTTCCTCAATACCTTTAAGGTGACCATTAACGACACCAAAGGAAAAACACTTTATGAACTGGGCAATGGTCAGTGGGATATTCCAGAACTAAAAAAGATGATGACGGAGATATTGCCTACTAACAATCCGGTACTAGATTATGAAGTAGAACACGAATTCCCGCATATTGGTAAAAAAACGATGTTGCTTAATGCACACCGTGTTGAGTTTGAAGGCCAATTCAAAGATCGCATATTGCTGGCTATAGAAGATATTACCGACCGCAAGGCCATTGAACAGCGTAAGGATGATTTTCTTTCCATTGCAAGTCATGAACTTAAAACACCGCTGACCACCATTGTTGGTTTTATGCAGTTGATGTCTCGACTGATGCCAGAAAATGCCAATCCTAAGTTTGTATCGGCATTTGATAAAACAGGGTTACATGTCAATAGACTTAATCAGCTACTTTCCGAACTATTGGACATGTCAAAGATCCAAACAGGCAACATAGAGTTGCATAAAGATCTTTTCGATTTCGACAAAATGATTAAGGAAACAGTGGATGGCCTTCTTGCTGCCACACCATCTACCAAGATTACGGTTGAGGGGGCTACTGGAATTACTCTTTTTGGCGACGAATCCCATATCATACAGGTATTGATTAATCTGATCAGTAACGCCATCAAATATTCGCCCGATAGTGAGGAAGTAAATGTACACCTGTCCAAAGTGAGCAACTTTGTTAAGGTTTCCGTTACCGACAAGGGAATGGGTATTCATCCCGACGAGCTGAAGAAGATATTCGGCAGGTTTTACCGAGTGAGTTCCACGCAAAAGTCGTTCCCTGGCATGGGCATCGGTCTTTATATCTGTGAACAAATTGTAAAGAACCATGGTGGTACGCTTTGGGCCGAAAGCAAATTAGGAGAAGGTTCGACCTTTAGTTTTACACTACCCACGCATGGCGGGAAGGAGGATAGGAATGTCTAGAAAGGTGATGGTCTGTGATGATGATGAAGGGATCTTAGAAATGATGGAAATGCTTTTGGATGAATTTGGCTATGATATCATTACCGAGAAAAATAGTACACGGGCGCTTAAAACATTAGAGGAGCAAATGCCAGACTTGTTGTTGCTTGATATTTGGATGCCAGTAATTGCAGGCGATCAGGTGCTACGGAATATCAGGTTGAACCCAAAGGTGGCTGGAATTCCAGTAATCATGTATTCGGCCAGTAATGAGGGTGCAGCAATTGCGGCAAGCGTAGGTGCAGATGATTTTATCTCTAAGCCATTTGATCTTGATGAAATGGAAGCGAAAATAAATAAACTGCTTTCGTCATAGTTGAAGCCTAGTGGTTTATTTGCACTTGGCAATAATAGAGTTTAGAGGGGTATCTTTTCCTTAAATAATGAAGGTTGCTATGTGGCTGTGTTCTTGCTAAGTAGTTGCCGCACCATGTTACTGAATTCGTTAAGGTCGAATGGTTTTGAAATGTAGGCCTCGGCACCACATTCCTGGGCCACTTGCTGGAGGTTGGTATTGGTGGAACTCATCAGTATGGGGATTTTACTAAGTTCGCTGTCAGCCTTTAGCTCCATGCAAATCTGTTGCCCAATGTTATCAAGGCCGTTATGTAAAAGGATCAGTTTGGGCTTTGCCATTTTTACATCCTGTATTTCGAATGGTTTTTGGGCAATAACGGTAGTATAACCTTCATCGGCAAGAAGTAGGGAAATCACGTCCACTATGGCAGGATCCTTGTCTATTAGATAAATGCATTCATTCATAGCGTAAAAGCGATAATTTTTATGTTAAGCTAAATTTAATATAAATTGTATGGATAAGCAAGTATAGCGCCATCATCTATATTCTCTTGGTGGAGCAAGGAATAAAGACATGGTCTTTGTTCTTTGATCATTGTTCACCGAAGAAATGACTAATATCTTTTGGCTCAAACTGAGGTAATGTATTTGGTGGCAACCAACAATAGGAAAGTACGGTTGGCCTTGGCCTGTTCATAGTTTTCCTTCAGTAGGTTGCCAATTTGCCTATTCTTCAGTTTTACAGCGGTCATCTGCAACATTTGAAAGGAGGCCATCTCTACGCTTTCAATATTTTGTAGGTAAAAAAGCAGGGAGAGGTCCCTGAGCCTTTCATCTGTAGCTTGCCTATCTATGGCGGCAAAAGCATCATCCACAAAGCCTATCAGCCCTTTGTTGCTACAGTTTGAATAGTCGGCCTCCATCAGGGTGTAAATTAAGTCCATTCTGGATATTTCAGTCCTTACGTTTTCCAAGGTCTGCACCATGGCTTCCTTAAGGTCTGGAAAATGCACGTGTGGAATAAGCTGCGGCAAGCGTTCAACAAGGTGAGATTTTGCACAGTAAATTTTGTCTAAATGTTCGATGAAAAAGATTTCAAGTTTTTCTGGGCCAGTGTTCATGGGTATGTGTCTTTATCTGGTGAAATTTCCAACCAATTCAACAAGTCCGTTAATGTCAAACGGTTTATTTACATAAGAGTCGGCTTGGCAATCAGCGGCTAATTGTGGTAGGTCACGCTCTGCCGATAGCAGAATGATGGGCAGGTGTTTGGTTTTTGTATAGGCCTTAAGTTCTTTGCACAGCTGAGGCCCAGTTTTTTCAAAACCAGCTATCCTTACATCCAAAAGAATAACGTCGGGATTAACAAGGGCAATCTCCTCTACAGTCATTCCTTTGCTGTTGGCAATGAGCACAAATCCTTCATCTTGGAAAATGATTTCCAAAATGGCTAAAATATCAGGATCGTCCTCAATACTCAATATTGTTTTGCTCATGCTTTGATGTTGAAATAGGCGTGTTATCGAATCATTTTTCGAACTAAATGTATCAATTTTTTTGGGTTTCACACAACATGGTATTTTAATAGGCGTATACTAGAAAAAGTATATATAGTGCTATGTGATGTACAAATGAAAGAAATCAGGCTTGATGCAATTATGAAGCGATAGAGATATTTTCAAAAGGTTCAACGTTTTCTAAGGTCACCTTACCGTTCATTAATGAAATGATGCAGGGTCTGTGCACCAAGCTTGGCGTTACAATGCTGACGATGTACCTACATTCAATAGTTGAAAGTTCGCTAAGGGGCATAAGTAAAAATCGCAGAATGTCTACGCTATTATCAATGTTAAGCTCTTGGCTAAACTTGATGTGTAGCGATTCTCCCTGTAAGCTTATTTCAGCCGATGCGTAGCAATAACGTAGTTGTTGCAAAAAAGTACACTTGTTATTCATCAATGTTTTTTTATACATAACAACAGTTACAGCGGCTTGTTTTAGCGTAAAAATTTTTACCAGTAAAAAGGGTTTTGCTTGTGCAGCTGGATAGCATATATGCTTGCCTTTTTTAATCTTGATATTTAGCTTTCTAGTGGTATCATAAACCAAAATGTGCTGCCTTTGCCATGCTCGCTTTCTACGCCTACTCGGCCACCATGTCGGTCAATAATTTCCTTGCAAAGGTAAAGCCCTATCCCGAAACCTGTGATATGTTCCGTATGAGCACCCAATACACGGTAAAAGCGGTCAAATATGTGCGGTTGATCTTGTTTGGGGATACCAATACCTTCATCTGTTACGCTAATCTTTACCCATCCCTCCTCGGTAGTGCAGTTAACGTAGATGGTGCTTCCTGCCGGAGAATATTTTACCGCATTATTAATAAAGTTTACCAAAACCTGTTCCAACTTTTCTTGGTCACCGCTCACCTGTATATTTCCCACGGGTTGTAATATCACTTGGTGGGTGGCTATGGTGGCCAGTAATTCTTTTTGGGTAACCTCAAATATACTTACCAAATCAAAACTTTTTTTGTTTAGGTAGATCTTATTCTCACCAGCCCGTGCCATGTCCAGAAAACCAGCAATAAGACTGGTCATCTTTTCTACCTGTCGCCTTGCTTTAGCGGCAATATCTGCCATCGATGGATTGGCAGCTCTTCTTTCTAGAATTTGGATATAGCCGTTAATAGCAGTAATGGGTGTACGCATTTCATGGCTCACAATACTAATAAAGTCTTGCTTGCGCTGATCTTCGGCCTTAGGCTCGGTAATGTCCATGATAATTCCCGAGAAGTGCTCAATTGCCGCCTCGGCAATGGCCGAGTACTTTCTGCCCACAGCCCTTAGCCATCTCAATTCTCCGTCATTGAAACGGATGATGGGATATTCTATGTCATAAGCTACGCCATTTTTTATCGCATCCTCCATGGCAAGCCTTACATCATGCCGATGAGTGTCTACAATTTGGTTTAAGGTCTGTTCAAGAGAAATCTCTTGGTTTCCATCAAAACCATATATCTCCTTTGTACGTGGCGTAATGATAAACTCGCCTGAAGCTATATCATAAAACCAAGTGCCTAAGTGGGCTGCAGTAACAGCCAGTTTCATGCGCTCCTCACTGTTAATGGCTTGTGCCAGTGCTGTTTGTAGTTCCTTGTTGAGCTTTTCGATATGCTGTTGTGACCTCACTTGTTCAGTCACTTCTGAAACCATCCCCACCATACGGTCAGCATTGCCATCCTTATCGTATCGGCCTCTGCCATAGGCATTGATCCAGTGACTGGAACCATCTGGCCACTTGATCTCATATACCGCGTGGTACAGCGAGCGTTCTTCACGTGCCTTAATGGCTTTGGCACGTACCACCTCGCGATGTTCGGGAACCATCATCTCAAACATTTGGGCATAGGTGAGTTCCTCATCGGGTTTGCGGCCATAAAAACTTTTAAAAGTATTATTACAGCGCATATTTCCGGTGGCCAATTCCACTTCGGTATAGCCAAGCCCTCCGGCATCAATCGCAATGCTGATCGTTTCGTTGAGATCTTGCAGATGCTCTTCGGCCTTGGTCAGCTGCTCATTGGTGGCCATGAGTTCCTCATTCAAAGCCATATACTCCTCGTTAACGCTGCCAAGCTCCGAATTGGCCGTTTGCAGTTCTTCCTTGCTTTTTTCTAATAGTTTACGGGCTTTTACCGTTTCGGTGATATCAATCACCGTTGCTATGATTGCTTCCGGATTGCCCTGTGCATTCCGCAGAGGCTTATAGGTAAAATCAATATAAATTCTATTGATCGTGCCATCTATCTCTGCAATGTCGGCAGTTAGTTCTGGTATGGCTAAAGCTTCTCCTGTTCTTATTACGTTGCGCAGCATTTCGGGGAAAGGCTGGTCTATCACTTCGGGGAAAATTTCTGTAAGCCCCCTGCCCAACACCTGTTCGGCGGTACGGGTCCATATCTTTAGCATGGGTGCATTGGCAATTTCTATGATCAGCTCATGGCCCCTAATAATACACATGCCCATTGGTGCGCTCATTACCATTTGATGGAGCTGATGGGCACTTTCTTCCACTGATTTTCGTGCATTCACTTGTTCGGTAACCTCAATGGCCATGTCGATAATTCCTGTGACTTGGCCATTTTCAATTAGCGGGGTGTAGGTAAAATCAAAGTAGCCAGTTTGTATACTGCCGTTCCGTTCAAGTTTAACTGGTGTGTTTCGGCGATGTATAGTCTCGCCGTTTTTATAGACGTGTTTAAGCAATTCGAATGCAGGTTGCCCCTCCAGTTCTGGTATTACGTGTAGCAATTCCTTCCCTTGGATGCCTGGCTGTTGGTCGAGAAGGCCAAGCATTGCCGGATTTATGGCATCGATAATCATATTTTCTCCACGGAAAACCACAATAGCTGCTGGCGACTGTGCTATGATATGTTCCAAATGGCTTTCACGTTCTTGGCTTTTTTGATGTAGTTGAATATTCTCCAAGTGAGCAGCCTGTAAATCTACCAGCTTTTTGCGCAGCATGAGCTTATTGACTACTTGCTTAGACAAAGTTTTGAGTGCACGTTGCTGTGATTCGTTTAGTTTACGCGGTTGGGTATCTATTACACAAAGCGAACCAAGTGCATAGCCTTCCGAGTCTACTAATGGCATTCCCGCATAAAATACAATATTAGGATGGCCGGTAACTAAAGGGTTATCTTTAAAACGTTCGTCCAAATGGGCATCTTCCACCTGCATTAATTCGCTTGGATTTAATATGGCGTGTGCGCAAAAAGATTGTGACCTTTCTGTTTGGCGTACATCAAGGCCTTTATGGGATTTGAACCATTGTCTTTTTTCATCCACAAGGCTAATCAAAGCGATTGGGGTTCCACATATTGATGCTGCCAGTTCGGTCAGTTCATCATAGTCCTGCTCGGTAGCGGTGTCAAGAATTTGATAAGCTTTAAGGGCAACTAAACGCTGCTGCTCATTGGACCTGTTATCTGGCATATAATGTTCGTCAAGGATCGGTAAAAACGCAGCAATGTACAAAAATATTAGCGTCTTTTATTGGGCATTTGGAAATCCTGTTTGCCCTTCTAGCGCAAGCATTAGCGTAGCGGTGCTTGGACTTTGGTAACCATGGCTTGAGGTGATGAATGACTTAGGCACAAGCTGACGCTTGCGCCAGAAGGGGATGATTTTACATTAAAATCTTTACATAACATCAATGATAGATGTGCTCAATTAGATAAAGATGGTATAGACGGGTAAGACGTTTTTAAGTTTTTGTTATTTTTTCAATAATTCCAGTGCTTTGATTATCTTCAGGTCATTCTTTAGATCTTCTAAATCATCCCCACCTAAAACCTCAAAATCAGGCAAGATATTTGATTTGTAAACTTTTAGGTTTCTGTCTACTACATAATCTGTAGAGAGATTAATCCCTGCATCTTCGTTTATTTTAAAACCTTGTACGGCCGTGGTATAATTTGCCGTGGGTTCCCCTACAAAAGAGGTATTCTGTCTTCCTGTAAAGGAGATGGCTGTCATTTCTCCAGCACTTGCGGTATAGCAACTTGTTAAGATAACTACCGGAATATCAATTTTTACAGGATAATCTAAATTCATTTGTCTTTCTAATGTAGTATGGTCAATCACCAATTTCCCATCTTTGATTTCCCAATTTCCTGTAGGCTTGTTTTGAGCATTCCTGAACCCGCCAAATAGTACATTATTTCCAATAAACTCTTTCAGCCCAAGTAATATTGGATACATGTTACCACCTGTATTTAGTCTCAAATCTATAATCCACCCCTTTATTCTCTGTGAATTTATTGTATTGATGTGGGTTACAATGTCGTTTGCTAGACTATCTACCTTTTTAAAAGCAAAATCATTGTTCCCCACAATTCTGATATACCCAATTTCTTTGTCAAGTACCTTGCTATAAGTTCTTTTTTCAATTTTTATCTTTTCCCTTAGATACGTATTTGTCCTTTCTGTTGGATTGGTCCATCCATATGTTTTCCCTTTATATTTTAGCCCGCCGTGATAATCATTAAGTTGCTTGAAAACTTCAATGTATAAAGGTGGGAGTTCATCTATAAAGCTTAGATTTTGAGATTTGCGGTATAATTCACTCTTGATATTGCTTAGATTTTCCGTATGAATAGAGTTGGCTTCTATGAGTTCAACGGATTTATCGATGAACAATTTTATGCTGTCATTTTTAAAATTTTGAGAGAATGAAAATTTTGATAGCAATACAAACCAAGCCAATAAAAAATATCTATTCATAATTAAGTGATGTAGGATATTGCGTTATTTTTCTGGATTAAAATTACAAAATATTTCTAGTGTTTGATTGTTTGCTGTTTGCTTGGTGTCAGATCTTTGAAGAAATCTAAAGCTTCCAAATTGTTCAGTAGCTACTATAGTTCTCTATACTACAACCAATAAGGTATTGGCAACAGTACTGATAAAAGGCTTTGATTGGACACTTTTGCAAGATTTAATTTTCGTTCTTCGATTTGAACTTTTTTACTTTTATTCTCCCCCTCTATCGCAAGCATTAGCGTAGCGGTGCTTGCGCTTTGTAACCATGGCTTGAGATTATGATTGACTTAGGCAGCCAGAAAGGGGGGCATCGAACCAATTAGTTCTCTTTGTGGAAAGACAAAATTATTGGAAAAAGTTACTTTTTGCTAAAAAAATTAGTATTTTTGTTCTCTCAAATTTGTGCTTTTTTGAAAACCAATCTATATAAAATTTTTATTTGTGGCTTGGTTAATGCTATATTCGAATTCTTAACGTTTAATCTGAAGTATGTTTATCACTGATTTTATTACCCCGATGAAAGAGATGGCGGCATATGAGGCGCTGTGGGAGAATGAAAAAGCCAGTTTTAAGACTCTTTCAGAGCTTTTTGCAAGCCGTCCAGGAAGCAAGCCTTCAGATTTTGTGTCTGCTGAAAAGATCAATAACCTTTACGAGACTATTAAGCAGTATTTTGTAAAAGGTAAGTTGTCGTATCGCCCGAACATAATTATAAATGGTACGCTTGATTATCCTGAACGCCTCAAAGATGCTCGTGAACCTGTCGAGTTATTGTATTATTCGGGAAATTTAGATTATTTGCAGACTAAATCGATAGCTATTGTTGGTACAAGAAAGCCTACGCCCGATGGTGTTAGACGTACAAGGCAATTGGTAAGAGATTTGGTAAAAGATAATTTTACTATCGTTTCTGGACTTGCTATGGGAATTGATACAGCTGCGCATTCAGCTGCAATTCTCAATGGTGGTCGTACAATTGCAGTGATTGGTACGCCACTAAATATGGTGTATCCAAAGAGTAATTTTGAACTCCAGAATTTTATAGCGAAAGAGCATCTGCTCGTTAGCCAAGTGCCGTTTCATAGATATTCTAAACAAGGTATAAATGGTAATAAATTGTTCTTTCCAGAGCGAAATAAAACCATGTCCGCTATTAGCCAAGCGACTGTAATCATAGAAGCGGGAGAAACATCTGGAACGCTTGTACAGGCTCGTGCGGCAATACAACAAGGTAGAAAATTATTTATCCTAGAAAGCTGTTTTAATAATAACAGTATAACTTGGCCAGCCTATTATGAAAAGCAAGGTGCGATTAGGGTAAAGGAATATTCTGATATTCTAAATGCGTTGAAATGAGCCTTTACAAGATAGATGATGTTACACTACCAGATCATCACTTTCTTACAGGTGAAGATTATTGTTATTTCTTGCTTAATTATAAGCCAAATGCTGGATTTAGCGGAGGGGCAACTAATTCGCTAATCCTTAATTTTAAAAAATCTTTGGATAAGAAAGGATTCCCCGAATATCGTTATAAGGAAGCAGCTATCAGGCAAGTGGGTCAGCTTTTATTATCCCATGTCGTTCCGAGAATCGATTTAGAAAGCGCAACTTTGGTGCCGATTCCACCTTCTAAATCAAAAAAAAATGCGCTATTCGATAATAGAATGACGCAAGCGCTAGAAGCTGGTTGTAGAGACTTAGACTATGATGTAAGAGAGCTATTGGTTACTGTTAATGACAGTCAACCTGTCCATATATCAGATAATTATCGAGATCCTGAAGCCTTATTTGCTAATATAGCAATTGATCAATTGGTAGTGCAAAACCTTAAAAAAAATGTTATTCTTTTTGATGATGTAATTACAACTGGGGCCCATTACGTTGCGTGTAAAAGACGGCTGTTGGAGTTTAATCCTAATTTGAACGTATCTGGGATTTTTATTGCTAGAAGAGAACCGCTTTCTCCTGCTAATGATTTTTTAGATGAGCTAAGGAAGATTTTCGGTTAAAATATTGTTTGGTTTACTTCTAAAAATGAAAAAGTTAGATTTTAATATCCTTGCGAAAAACGCAGTAGATTATATTGCAGATGGCGGCCAAAACATTCGTCAAGAAACTCAAAAGGTTCTTAGGGGTAGTGCTGGAGGAAAAATTGGCGGAAATGCTCGAGCTAAAAGTTTGCCCCAAGAACGCAGAAGTGAGATTGCAATACTTGCCGCAAAAAGACGATGGTCAAATAAATAATTCTAATCAAAGAGTTGGTATTGATATGTAACTCCATGTTCTTCATACATTCTTTTTCTGAAGTCATAATAGCTTGTAGCATTTCTCATTTCGGTAATAGCATGGTGTATAAATTTTTGTAATTCTACTATTCCCTCATCGTTCAAAAACTGATAATGCCAATGGCCCCTTCTAAAAAATCCCACGTATCTATTCTTTGCCAAAATTGTAGCAAAGTCGTCCTTGTTCAGTCTACTATAGATTAGTTCAACTGTAAAGTCTGCGACCTCTTTAGGTTTGCGGAATTTGGACGGATCTTCTGAAATATTCAATATCTTGAAAACTTCTGTATAGAACTCTAATGAGAATTGAGGTGGATGTTTTTGAAGCTGTTTGGCCAACAAGCTTTTTTGCTGGTTCAAGTCTATCGTTTCACCGCCAATCAATTTGACGATAAACTCATTTTTCTTCGAATCTACTGTTTTGACACGACTTTCAGTGAGCTCAAAGATCGAAGCTATTTCTGATTGCTTCTTAAGGCCTTTTTCGAGTTGATTTTCTTCGTTCGAATGATGGTTTTTTAATTCTTTTCCATCACCTGAATATTTTTCATACTTATCTTCCATGTAATCTAATTATAAATTTCTAGTTTTTTAGTTTTTAATATTTCGTCAATATCCATATCCTGTTCTAGGGGAAATACCAATCTGTAAGTGGCTCTTTCTACAGAAGGCATATATCTTCTAGCTCTTACCCAGGCAAGTCTGTCATGTTTTTGAGTTTCGTAGGCATAGTAACTATAGATTATACTTGGTTCTACATTATTTTCCCAAGCAATTTCTTTGATAATTTTATCGTTTCGGATATATGGTGCAATATGTTTCAGTTTTTCTTCTGAGAAAAGGTACCGTCTGGCAAATGCATCGGCTTCAGCTTCATTTTCATCGATTGTAAGAGATTCTTCTATTACGTGTGATATATGAACACTTTGGTTCTTCCGTATTTCCTCTAAGTCAAATAATACATGGTAAAGTTCATGAATGAGGCAATGCCATAAAGTAGGGTAAAATCCCTTATAGTCTGTGAGGATGACGCAAGGTTTTTCATTTACTATAAATGTTGCACCTCTCAGATGTAGTGCTGATAATGGGGATTGAAAAATCACCGTAATTCCTAAACGATAAAGTTGCTTTACAACTTGTACCAATCCAAATTCTACGTTAGTAGAGTTCCAGCGTATCTCAGGGAAATATTGGATCAGCTTATCTCGATCATAAAAATAAGGGTTGTCGATTTTCAATATGATGTTTCTCGCTGATGCTAGCCAAAAATCCCTTGTTAAGGTATTTCTTATTAGGTTTTTTTCTGTAACCACACCTGACCAAAACGCCGTAGCAAAATTTCGCTTTTTGTAATCAAATATGGAATTAAGGTTTAAATGGCTTTTTATTCTTTCATGTATTTTCTCAAAGTCATTGATTGTATCGATAAAACCAGCTTTTTTTAATACAATAAGATCGAAATTTTCTTTGATGAATTTTTTGATGCTCTGAGTATCTTCCTCATTTGCAGTCTTGTCCTGAAATTCACGAAGATTAATTTCAGTTATCTCTTCCAGTGACTTATTAAGAAAAAGTGCTATTTTTCCTAGAACGTCAATATTGAGTTTTTTTTGAGTTGTGTCAAGTACACCATCCAACGACCTATGACTTAAACGTAGCATTTTTTCTGCGGCTGTTTGTGTTATCTTAAGTTCATAGAGCCTCTGTTCAAATAAATCTCGCAGTGAGACCTTTCGAAAGATGTTGTTAATAAGTGAGTCAATCTCTTTGTGTCTATTACTCATTTAATGTAGAGGCTTTTTTTTTGTTATTTTTTTATAAAGTTACTTACTATTTCGATAATAATCGAATATGTGATGTAAAAAAAAACGAAAAAAATCATACTGAATTATTATGCTTGACAAATAATAGTTATCTTTAGGGATGAATAAATTGCCATCTTATAAGAGAATAGAGGTATTACGGTTGTTATTGTCTGGGTTTTCGGTGAAGCAGGTAAGAGAGGAGGCTGATGTAGCAGTTAACACCATCACTGATCTGCTAATTAAAGAAGGTCAACGGTGCATAAAAATTAACGCATCTTTAAAAATCTCTAAAGTAAACGAGGTATTAAATTTAAGTAAACGAAATATTTTTAAAACAAAGCTTGTTCTAAATGAAGGGCTTTCCGAAGAGGTTGAGTTTTTTACCTATATTACTTCTTTTTCACAGAGTAAATTTATCATAGAATTTTTTAGTGGATATGACAGGAAAAACGTGTTGGGGAACTTAGGCAAGATGACATTTTCTAGATTGGAGTCGCTAGACCTCTATGGGATTGTTGCAAATGATAAGATGGTAGATAAGGACGAACTTGATTTGTTTTATGGATTTCAGAAGTCAAAGGCGTCTGCGAGAATTATTTCTTTTTCTGGTGTTGATTTGTCTGCTGGTTTGGTAGGTAATAAAATTCGTATGCATGATTGTGCCTTCGCTTTACATTCTACGTATCATAATTTCTGTAACGTTTTAAGCGATAGTTTATTTACACCAGCAATGTTAGTGGGGCAGGCAGATAGGGTGTATAGCATGGAAGAATTATTCAATTTTCTAGAAATGGAAGAATTATAACTAATGCGAAGCAACTTAGGACAAATATAATTTCTCAATCAAAATGAAAAAAGAATAAGAGTTATTTTTGGTTTCCCATTTTGTCCATGAACCAGTCTATAAATCTGTAGTCTTCCGAAATTCCATCCTGTTCAAGTCTTTCTAACATATTTTTAGAAAGGTATTGGTTGGGAGGGAATGCGATTGTTTTTTCCAATGATGAAATGTCATAGACTATTTGATATTTACCTAGTGAGAAGGTGTCGCTAATTAATTTGTAACTCTGGTCTATCAAATAGTTTAGATTATCGAGATGATACTTAATATATATCGTGTCTCCGTCGGAGCTATTTATCAAATGTCGGAGAATATCGTTATTTACAATCTTCAAGTCGTTATCATTTAGCAAAACTCCAATGTTCTGATTGGTAACTACTAGGAAATTTATTGTAGCCATAAATCCAGTAGGAAAGTACTTGTCAAAATCTAGCCCTTTAAATTGATCATGGATCATTCCTTTTAGTAGCGATAGGCACTCTGGTGTTTGTATGAATTCTTGTAGATTTAGGATCTGCGACTTTGCCTTTTGTAATGCTCCCTTATGATCTGAAAGTTTTAAATGTTCTTTGATCCAACTGGCCGGTAAATTGTTTTTTACCTCACATATGTAAAATTGGAAGCCAAAAGTAGGTTCGTAGCTAAAAGCGACAACATCCATATCTGGAAGTTTTTTGTCAAATTTTTGAAGATTGACATCCGTTAGTACGCGGAAATTTGGGTATTTGAGAAAATACGAACTTACTTTTTTGACGAGACTATTACCTATGATGGTAGCACATCCAGCAGAAAAGCCTCCTTCATTCTTTTTTGCAAATAGTTTGAGTATTTCAGCTATTTGATCAATTACAGAATAACTAAAGGGAAATAATAAATATTCTTTAGATTCTTTTATGTAATTGAATGTACCCCTTGACGCTTCTGATAGCTCTTTTAGGATTTTTGCACAGGTTGTTTTACTGATGTTAGCATTTGACGCATGCATTTCAATAAGTGCATCTTCTTGATAAGTTATGACAGAAGGCTCGTCGTGTAATTTTGCCCATCGTCTTTCATAGAGTGATACAATCAAGGTAGATTTATATACATTTAAAAAATCATGATAAGTGAAGCCTCCAATGTCAACGGTGCTATCGGAGGGTATATAGGAAAAAAAATGTTGGATTTTAATTTCAGCTTCTTGCTCTAATAATCTGACTATTTCTTGTGTTTTCAAATCACTATTGTCCCAATAGTCGACTTGTGCAATTAAAGATTCTATATTTCTGTTTTCTGGCGGGAATACGTTTCTAGAATTTAGCAGAAATGACTGTGTTTCACATGCGAGCTGTCGAAAGAAACTTATATCCTTAGTCTTAATTTTGATTATGCTTTCTGATAGTTCCCATTGTACTGCTGATGGCGACTTAAATGAAAGATAAATGAGGTCCCTAGTTTGGCGATAGTGCCCAGCAAAAATGCAGGCATCCATGATAGCTTGAACATCTGGTTCATCAATGGAAGTATTGTCGGTAGTTATAGGAACTTTGTACATTGTGGGAATTAGTATATCCAAAGCTTGGCGCATATTTTCGCCTTGAATGGGATTGTATTTATAGGCATGCTCAACAATTTCGCCTAAATACTGGATAGACTTCTTACCAGTTCCTATTTTATGAGCATGCTGAGTCAATTCATTCTCTAGAAGTTCGTCAAACAACGACCGTATTTGGTTTTCTGACATTTTTTGAGCGTTATTTATTTTCATTATATAGTTTTGCTTCAAAAGGGGCGGTCCATGGTATCAGTTCTTTTTTACCTTCAAAAAAATGAAAATGTCCGCGACTTTCTAGTACTTTGTCTAATAATCTATAGACGCTTCGAGTGGTTGCAATGTCATCTCCAAACATGAAGTTGTTTAATATTGTGTGAAAGTAAGGAGCTGTGATTTCGTCAACTTTATCAACATCTTCCCTGCGTTTCATTTTACTGCCATAAACTTTCGGTAGCGAATTTGTTTGCCATGTGGCGAGCTCTACATATCCGATCCTTCTAGTTTCTATTGACTTTTTGGCCAAAGCAATGTGCGGTTTCATTAATTGGTGGAAAAAATCCAAAAAATCAGGATTGGTTTCAAGTGTGTTTAGTGACCATATGATTACAGGTGGGCCGATTGCTAATTCTAGATTTTCTTCGGAGCCAACAATATCGCTATTATAGTCCTCCAAAAATTTAAGTTTAATCTCCTTTCTATTTGGGTTTTCTACAAATGCGTCTGATAGGCTATGTGTGCTATATAATTTGATACTAGATGTTCCTTTGTCAACAGTAGCTATAAATAAAGGCAGATGAAGTTCTTGTAGCCAATTTAGTTGGCTGTCAGAAAAAGAGCAATCGGTCACTGAGGAAGATTTTATCTGAACGAAAAAAGAGTCTTCAGCCATATACTTATAATTATCGAAGCTCCTTATGAGAGTTGCAACAACATCAATTCCGACATCTTCAGTTCTCGGTACGGGTGCTACAAGAGCAACGGATTGTAATAGAAAGATCCCCAACTGTTCAGCTAAGTCTCCTGATCTTAAATTTTTTCCTCTATATGCAGGCATAGAAATGGTTTCTTCGAATATAAAGAAATGTGTTTATATTTTTGAACAAATTTCACGGTTGATAACCCCCTTCTAGCACAAGCATTGGTATAGCGGTGCTTGGGTTTTAATAAATTATTTATTAGCATAGGCACAAGCGAATGCTAATCATTTAACAGATAGCTACAATGAAAGAAAAGAAGCTAAAATTTAGCCTAGCAATTATATTGTTGATGCTTATTAGCATCATCTTTTATGGGTATTTCAATCCTACGATCAACAATAAAGATTTCCACCTAGAATATGAAGTAGCTAATCATGGTAAGGACTTTTATAGTCTTAGAAATAAAAAAATAGATGCCAAAAAATATACTTATAATAAGGAGACTTACTTTTCTAATATCGAAAATTATCAAATAACGCTTCATTCGTTAGACATTACTGATAATGGTGAAAAAATTATGATCATTACTGATAATCTAGATGGGAATAAAAATAAAAGAATAGCAAATATTACCTGTAAGGATCAATCAGGTAATTTTTCTCCAATTATGATAAAGCATGAAAAGGATTCTGTTTTTATTATCCAAAGTTTAGGGGATGACTCAACAGATCATATCATGTTTAAAGGGCAAAAATAAATGGTATAGCCCCATAAAATTAGTATACTGTTTCGTTTAAAACTTCCCTCTAGCGCAAGCATTAGCATAGCGGTGCTTGCGCTTTAATAATTATTTTAAGTTGGCATAAGCACCCACCAGTGCCAAAAAAATGGCCCATTAAATATCACTAAACCCCTAATGTGTACACTTTTCAGGACAATTTGACCCGTCCAAAATTAATTCTTAAAATGAGCTAACCTGTTGATTATATGTTTTTTGAGTAATATTTTCTTGCGTTTGGCATTATTTTCCCTCCTTACTGGCCGATGGGGCGATTCCCAGTCTATGAAATTATTATATATGAAACTAAAAATTACAAAATCTGCACTTTTAATTGCCTTGGTAGGCATTTCAGGTTCAGTGATGGCACAAGAAACGACATCAACAGACGGAACACGTTTTTCTACCCAACCATTTCGTACTTGGTCAATAGGTGTACACGCTGGGGTAACCAGCCCTAGAACATTATTCGATGGAAAGTTTAGGGATTTCCAAACTGCAAAAGAAAGCTTAGGCTATGGTGGTTACATCAAAAAACAACTTTTACCTTCTTTAGGTATCCAAGCGGAATTTTTAGCAGGTAAAGTTCAAGGTCTAAGAGCATGGTCGGGTACCGACGTAAATGGCAATCCAACTTATTTAACTGGTTCGGGTTATGAAAGCCGGATAGAATGGTCTGGTGCCGTAACTGCGGTGTACAACATTGCCAACATCAACATCAATAACGAAAATGCGGTGTTAATCCCTTACGTAAAAGCAGGTGCGGGTTACATGTCATCTAATGCTACTACCTATGCAGGTAACACGGGTAGTTACCAAGGTTACGACCAAAGATGGTACATCCCTACAGGAATTGGTTTTAAAATGGGCTTAACCAAAGGCATTAACCTAGACTTAGGTTACGATGTGAATTTCGTAAAATCATCAACCTTTGATGGGGTGAACAGAGCAACCAATGATAAATTCACTTACGCACACGCAGGTTTAGAGTTTGCTTTGGGTAGCAAATCAAAACCACAATTGCAAAACCACAGTTCATTGGCAGCACTACGTATCCAATCTAAAGAAGAAAGTGAAGCATTAAGAAGGGCATTATCTACCGCCGAGCAAAATGCACAACGTGATAGAGAGCAATATGCAAAAGATATGGGCGATGATGACAATGATGGTGTAGCCAACAAATTTGATAAATGCCCAGGAACTCCTGCAAACACCGTAGTGGATGGTTCTGGATGTCCAATCAAAGTACAAAGAGAAGTGGTGAAAGAAACCAAAGTAGTAGTAACTGAAGCTGACCGTAAGGTAGTGGATGAGGCGATCAAAAACTTAGAGTTTGACTTAGGTAAAGCAACCATCAGATCAAAATCTTATGCTACTTTAAATACCGTTGCGGCATTATTGGTAGAGAAAAACTTTAGCTTAAAATTAGCTGGCCACACGGATATTACTGGTTCAAGAGAGTTAAACTTACGTTTATCTAAAGAAAGAGCAGAGTCGGTAAAAGCTTACTTGGTATCACAAGGAGCAAATGCATCAAGAATTGAGGCTACTGGTTATGGTCCTGACCAACCAATTGCCACCAACAAAACTGCAGCAGGCCGTCAACAAAACCGTCGTGTTGAGTTTACCTTATTCTAATCTATGATGATCTGTTAGATACAGAAAGAAAAAGACCCATCGAGTATTCGGTGGGCCTTTTTTTTGATCCTAACGTAAAAATGATGAGGTGCGGCTAAACGAGTTCTTCGTCTTATTTTTCCCTTGTTCTAATTCCTTGGTAACCTTTTTGCAGCATTAGCGCCAGCGCCTAATGCTAAATAGTCACTGTTTCTGCCGTAACATTGCCAGGGGTATCCTTAGCTTCGGCGGTAATTTTAGTGCCCGACAAATTGCTGTTGAGCACCGTTGAAGCATAAATCCAATCGATGTTGTTGGCACTTAAGGTAGCCAAACCACTTTCAATCAGCACATCGGTAGCATCATAAATGCTCACTTTTACTTCGGTAACCGCAAAATTGTCGATAGCCTTTACCCTAATCTGGTCGCCAATTTGACCTTGGTAATTGGCAGCATCAACCAGGCTAATTTCTGGAGCTTTGCAATAATCTGCCAAAGCTAAGTTGTAAACCGAGATGCCTGGTTTGGTAAAAGGCTGATAGATGGCCATTAAATCTGGGGTGCTGAGCACTCCTTTAGCATAAAGCACGGCTTCCCTGAATTTTTGCTTTGCTAGAATCTGTTTTTCTGTGTACACAGGATTTTCTGGTCTTCTCGGTCTTTTGGAGATGACCGTTTGATTGCTCCCGAAATTTTTGAAAACCACTAGGTTTCCAATTTTTCCACGGGCACCAAACATTACTTCATTGTTTTCTGATTTTGCCATTTTCGTTGTGTTTTTAAATGTGATGAATAATTAAAATTTGTCATTGGTTACCGGTAATTAGTGCGGGATGGTAAAGTTGGGGAAGAAAAAATTAGGGCTTGTCGGTTTTGTCGGGTTTGGTGCTATTTGTCGTCATTTGTCGTCATTTGTCGTGATTTGTCGGAATTGGCGTTTTGGTAGGCTTGGTTGACCGTCGGTCTAGGCCCGGTCTACCGTCGGTCCTACGTCGGTGATCGTTTTAGATCCGTGGCACAGTCTTGCCTGCCCTTGTGCCGGGCATTGGCACTCCATTTTGAGCGACCAAAATGGAGGAAAAGTCGTCGGCTGTGCCCGATGCTTCTAAAGCCATTAGAAAGGCAAATTGCTGCTATCCGCATCAGCCAAGGCCGATTTTAGTGGAACGGAGAGGTATTGCTTAGGCTTGAGATGTTGCCGAAGCCGCTGCTTTATTTGAGGTTTTCTTGTAGCTGCTTCTAGCGCAAGCATTAGCGTAGCGGTACTTGAGCTTTGTAATGTTTTAAATCCCCCACACAGTCTTGCCTGCCCTTGTGCCGGGCATTGGCACTCCATTTTGAGCGACCAATGGAGGAAAAGTCGTCGGCTGTGCCCGATGCTTCTAAAGCCAGTAGAAAGGCAAATTACTGCTATCCGCATCAGCCAAGGCCGATTTTAGTGGAACGGAGAGGTATTGCTTAGGCTTGAGATGTTGCCGAAGCCGCTGCTTCTAGCATAAGCGGATGCTTGCGCTAGGATATTTTAGGCAGAAAATTGACTATTGATATTGGTTTTTTTGACGCTTAAACAAAAATTGAGTTGACATATTTTTAATGCTTTTAGGCTTTTATTACCAAAATATAAACACCGCTTGCAGTAGCTGTTGCGAAATTGGTATCGATTGTTGGGGTGGTCTTTAACAATTTGCTAAAAGTTAAAGGGAACTTGGTAACCGTTTATGGATGAGCTAACTTAGTTAAACTGAATTAACAATTGTCTTTTACCAATGAAAAAGAGAAGTGATGAGTGGAACAGTACATCGTTTATTTTGTTATAATGCCGACCTAATGTTGATGACCGGCAAAAGTGAGCGCACTTGTCAGCGCATTTTACAATCAATTAGGGATTGTTATTGTTTGGAAAAACATCAGCTCATTACTGTTTTTAATGTCTGCGATTATTTTGGGATCTCTTTGGATAAACTGCTGCCGTTTTTGAGGTAGGGGGCAGCCTAGGCACAAGCGGATGCTTGCGCCATAGGGGTAGTGTTTGAATACCCTCGCACAGTCTTGCCTGCCCTTGTGCCGGGCATTGGCACTCCATTTTGAGCGACCAAAATGGAGGAAAAGTCGTCGGCTGTGCCTGATGCTTCTAAAGCCAGTAGAAAGGCAAATTGCTACTATCCGCATCAGCCAAGGCCGATTTTAGTAGAACGTAGAGCTATTGCTTAGGCTTGAGATGTTGCGGAGGTAACATTGTTTGTGCTTGTTTGTTAGTTTAAGCACAAGCGGATGATTGCGCCAGAGGGGTAGTGTTTGAATACCCTCGCACAGTCTAGCCTGCCCTTGTGCCGGGCATTGGCACTCCATTTTGAGCGACCAATGGAGGAAAAGTCGTCGGCTGTGCCTGATGCTTCTAAAGCCAGTGAAAGGGCAAATTGCTACTATCCGCATCAGCCAAGACCGATTTTAGTAGAACGTAGAGCTATTGCTTAGGCTTGAGATGTTGCGGAGGTAACATTGCTTGTGCTTGTTTGTTAGTTTAAGCATTTGCGCCAAAACAAGGTTACGATGAAAAAGAACCGTTTAGTTGTTCTTTACAATTATTTATCCGCAAATAATTTTCGGTCAAATTCGTGTATACTTCCAATGGGATAGTTAGGTGAGGTGCTATCTTCTACTTTTGCCGAAATATATTCGCTTTTGGAAGCATCCTCAATCTTTACCTTGAGCTGAAAATTGTCGATTTCTAGAGAGACGGTTTCTCCCGCATTTAGTTTTGCCATTATATTTTGTTTGATAAGGTTAATAGAAAATGGCCTCGAATTGTTTTGGGTTCGCCTAAGTATTTTAACCTTATGAATCAACCAGGTTCATCTAAGTCGTGATAAGGCAAACAAAAAGCCCAGATGTTTTCTGGGCCTTTGCTATTTATTTTTTGATCAATTTTAATATTTCTTTTTGCTGATGATTGATGGCTTCTATGAGGTAAAAGCCAGTTGGAAGCTTGGAGATATCCACATTTTCCAACGAAACGATATTTTCTTTCCAATATATTTTCTGTCCAGTGTGGTTATAAATGATGATTTTACCACCTTCCAAACTTTTAGGAACCTGAACAGTTATTCTGTCTGCGGCAGGATTTGGATAGATGCTAAACGGGAAATGATCATTTTTAATACTTTTGGTTTCACTAAAGGTGTATTTCCCGTCCTTATCAATTTGTTTAATCCTATAAAAGGAAATGCCATGAAGGGGTTGGGTATCTGTAAACGTATAGTAAGCTGTACCACTGGTATGATTGGCGGTAACGGTACCAATTTTTTCAAAACGGGTACCTTCACTTCTTTCAATCTCAAACTTATCTGTATTTACTTCTTGTTCGGTAGTCCAGTTCAGCAAAGTATGCTTTTGGGCCAACCCATTGGTTTTGGCAGTAAAAGAGACAAAGTTGAGGGGCAGTACTGCATTGTTTTGTATCACCACATTGTCAATGCCCAAGGCTTGCGCCATTTGGGGATCTGTTCCGGTTACTAACGATATATTCCAGGCCAAGTACAAAATTTGATCAGCGGAAAGGGGATATGCCAAGGTTGCATTCACATTTCTAGTGTCGCCAGGTGCATTCGTATAGCCTTCAGTAGCGGCATCAGCATTAAAGGTGGTGGTAAAGCTATTGCCAGCAGATAACCAGGTTACCCCATCATTAGAATAGTATAGTTGTACCCTGAAACCTGCTAAATTGGCACCCTTACGGTATTTTTCAACGTCGTAAGCGATATTGATCGAGCTGATATCGGTATTGCCTGTATTTTTAATTTTTAGGTAAGTGTTGATACATCTGGTCCCATTGGCAATGCCGGTAGATATCCCACCAATAGCCCTATCAGAAGCACTTGCCGCTACACCAGCACCAAAGTTATAAATGCCATTGGTAGCATTGCTGGCGATGCTATTGCCGCCAATCTGCTCCGTTTGTGACGAGGCTGTACTATAATTGCCTAATGTTCTGGGCGCATCAATTCTTTTCTCTATTTTCCAACCTAATGGTAAAGTTGCGGTATTGGTATTGCCAATAGCATCAAAATTTTGTTGGTAACTGCTTGTTGCGGTTAAAGAGGCGTAATCTACAGTGGCGTTGGCAGTACTGTTTTTAATGCTCACATTATCTAAGCCTAAAGCTTGGGCTCCTGCGGCATCAGTGCCCGAAGTAACAGCATAGTTCCAGGCCAAATAAAGGCTTGCATTTGCCGCAATTGATTGGTTTAAGGTGGCACTAATGCTTTTGCTTTCGCCAGGAGCAGTAGTATAGCCTGCCGTTTCTGTATCTGCATTAAACGTAGTTAAAAAGTTGCTGCCTGCAGAGGTCCAAATTTCCCCATCGGTAGAGTAGTAGAGCTGCATGGTAAATCCGGCGGCATTATTTCCTTTTCTGTATTTCTCTACGTCATACGCAATAGCTAAAGCCGGAATAGAAGCGGTGCCGGTATTTTTGATCTGTAAATAAATGTTGATTCCTCTAGTGCCACTGGCCACCGACGTAGAAATACCGCCGATGGCCCTGTCTGTAGCACTATTGGCAACCCCAGCGCCAAAATTATATAAGCCGTTAGTGGCATTACTTGCCATGCCATTTCCACCTACCTGTTCAGTTTTATTGCTGGCCGAAGCGTAGGTGCCCAGTGTTCTGGGAGCATCTAATCGCTTTTCTATTTTCCATCCCGTAGGTAAGGTGGCTATAGCATCAGTACCCATACTGTTAAAATCTTGGGTGTAATTGTTCGTGGTACTTAATTCCGCAAATTGTTCAGCAACCAAGGTAACCGCATTTACCAATTTTAGGGTGGCATTATCGCTAAAAGCACCTGTTGAGGCGCTTACATTTAGGGTAGCTTCCTGAATGCTGTTTTTGGAAAAAATACCATTGCTGTTAATTGTTCCGCCAGTATTTACATTCCATGTAGCAGCAGCACCTGTTGACATTTTTCGGTTAAACTGATCCAGTGAAACATAGGAAAATCTAACTATTCCGGCCACATCGTTTACCACATCGTCGTGAGCCTGGTAGTTGCTCCAAGCGTAGTTTTGCATTCTAGTGGCATCACTGGCTGATACAGCACTAGGGCGGTAAGTTAAGCCAATAGGTGTTTGATCAAACAAAGAAGCATATTGCATACACGAGGCTAAATAGGTAGCTAATGCCGTTGGATGCCTGTTATCGCTATATAGCGCATTCTTTGCGGTTTCTCCCTCAGCCTGCCTGATCGCTTCATAAGCATTTCCAATTGGACATACACTAATGCCAAGTTCTTTGGCAATAGACATGTAGGTAGCATATAATGTGCTCGTTTTTTGTGAAAAGTCAGTCGCATCAACATAGGCCCAGTTCATGGCCAAAATGATTTTTGCATTAGGATTGGGACAATTATTTTTAATGTAGTTTTTCCATAATATTACCGATTCCCTAAAATCTGCGGCATCAGTAAGTGGCTTGTCACTTTGTTCTTGTAAAATAATATGGGTCCAAGCTTGGGAGCGTACCGTAAGTTTGGCAGTAGCGCCATTAGCGGTAGTGCCTTCGCCTTCTTCAAAGTGCCATCTTAATGATTGGCCTAACCTGGTTTGTTTGGTCCAAGTGGCATTTTTGCCTGCCGAGCTTGCCAATTGGTTAAATACAAGATATTGATCGTTATAATCGATGAGACTATTATTGATGGATAGTATTTTATAGGTGCTGGGTAAACTCGCTAGTAAGTTCACTTCTTTGGGCTGCACCGTCATACTGGTAGCTATAGGCGTAACAGTACTTAAGGAACCATTAATTTCTATTTCATAGATAGAAAAGCCGTAAACAGTGTTGCGTGTAAGTAAATTCAACCTTACATATCTAGCTTCCTTAGCTTCGGTTCCAAAAATAAGATCATCGGTTCTTGCGCCTACATTGCTGGTTTTTTCGCCCACCTTTGTCCAAGTATTTGAATTTCCGGAAATATATACTTCATAGCTTTTTGCAGAGGCACCTTCCCATATCACTTTCATGGCAGATAGGTCGTAAACCTCACCAAGATCAATCTGTAAAGTTTGGTTATCTACACCGTGAGGGCTTTCCCATCGGGTGCCACCATTCCCATCAACAGCTAGCGATGGTGCATTGGCTCCCAGCGTACCTGTTGCGGTAATTGGTTTGTTGAGGGCTAGGTTGGTTTGTGCAAAGAGAGCATGCACCCAAAAGATTTGGATGAGGAGTAGTAGCCGTCCTGTCATATCATTTATATTTAGTTTGGTAAGCTGCAAAAATAGCCCTGCACAATAATTTGCCTCAATTTTGCAACTGCACAATATTACAACAAGCCTGTATTTATCATTAAAGAGGCGAGGGGAAAGGCGCACCTCCAATAGGCTTGGCATTAGGCATAAAATGATCTTGAGATGGAGATAAAATGGTTAAAAATCCCTTCCAGCCAACTTTGCACCTTAAATATTGGATTGCCTTTGTTTAGCCTATCGGTAGCAAACAGGTAAGCTCCTTAAGTGCTGAAATTTTAAATTGATTTTGTTAGACTGGGGTAAAGTAATCAGTCTGTGTAGGTGAATTAAACTCAAGTTGTTGTGTTTTTGTTGTGTGGTGTTTTTGGGAAGATCATGGGGGCTTGGAGTACCTTGGCTACCATGAATGAACCCGCTGGATATTGATGCTGTATATAGGAGCTCAACCACAATATCAAGCTAACCAAACCAAATATTATTCCAAATGAAAAAACTTTTACCAATTCTATTTTCGCTATGCTATGCCATTACTTATGCACAGCAGCCAGTATCTGTAGGAAAAGGTAGTTATGCCGCCTACACGCCACTTTATAAAAGTAGGACCAAAGATCGAGGTGGTGACCAAAGCTATCTGATGGAAAATCGGAAATTGTACATCACCGATAAAAATATAGGGAAACCCATACCTACCAACGACTGGTGGACAGATTTGTTGGTGAGCCAGTATTCAGGAAACCTGTGGGCATATCCGCAGGTGGTAAATGCCGAGCAGTATGGCTTTTTTGTGGCTTATCCCAAAGCTTGGGAAGCTACCGGACATGAACTTAAATGGAAATCGCAAATTGAAGTTGCTGGTGTGGGCTTTAAACCCGAAGACGCCAAAGCAAATCACTGGCACGATTGGGGATTGGAATTTTTAATGAAGGATGGAAATAAAGAGATGCTGGTCACTACAGCCCATGGTATTCCCTTTACCTGGGTAGAAACCAAGGACCTGACCTTGCAGCTCAATATTGCCGCTGGAGTGATTAATGATGATAATGGACAGCCCTTAACATTGCCCTTTACAGGAAGTAAACTCATGGTAGATATTGATGGCGATATTTATGGGGTTTATGCCCCTGCGGGGACCAAGTTTTCACTGAAAAATGGCTTGTTGCAGGTAGAGTTCCAAGGAACTGCGCAATACTTGTCGATAGGTGTGTTGCCAGCTAAATCAGATTTTGTGAACTATGCCAATTATGCCTATACCATTCCTAGAAACACGACCGTAAGCTGGAATTATAATGAAAGTACCGGTAAGGTAGCTACCAGTTGGACTTTGCAAACGGAAAACTTGGCTGGGCAATCTCAGTTGAATGTTTTACAAGGTTTTATTCCCCATCATTATAAAAATACCAATCTCAATTTCAGTTTTACCGGTGCTGAATACCAAACGCCGCGTGGCAAAATGAAGATGGCCGTAGGTAACAACTTTACCATCGAATATCAATTTAATGGCATGTTGCCCTTTTATGCCAAGCCATTGCCTGAAGAAACCTTGAAAAATCCCTATCAGCGCCAACGGATGAAGCAGATGATTACCGATTATGCAAACAATGGGAATTTTGGTGGCGATACCTATTGGGGCGGTAAGGGCCTATTGCAAATGGCCATGTACATGTCTTTTGCTAATGAACTGGGCGAAACTGAGCTTTTTGAAAAGTGCAAGACGAGGCTAAAGGATGTTTTGGTGAACTGGCTAACCTATACGCCTGGCGAAAACAACTATTTTTTTGCTAGATATCCTCGTTGGGGTGCGCTAATAGGATACGATACCAGTTACGACTCTGATACCTTTAATGATCACCATTTTCATTATGGCTATTTCACGATGGCAAGTGCTATGCTCGCCCTTTTCGATGATGATTTCAAAACCAACTATGGTCCTATTGCGACGCTGGTGGCCAAAGATTATGCAAATTGGGATAAAAACGATACTAATTTTCCTTTGTTCCGTACGTTGGATCCTTGGGCTGGGCATTCGTATGCAGGTGGTGTAGGAAGTGAGAATGGAAATGGCCAAGAGTCTACCTCTGAAGCCATGCAAGGCTGGGGTGGTGTTTATCTATTGGGCGTGGCTACAGGCAACAAGGCCATGAGGGATGCCGGTATTTTTGGCTGGACCTTAGAGGCCAGAGGGACCGCAGAATACTGGTTTGACAGGGATAAGGAAAATATCGACTATACCAAATATCCCAAACCTTATAACAGCAATTTAACCTCGCAGGGGATTGGATGGTGGACATGGTTTTCTGGTGACCCCGTTTGGATGCATTCGATACAGTGGTTGCCCATGTCGCCAGCCTTAAAATATTTATATGAAGATTTGAATTTTGCCGAGTGGGACTATAAGCAGATGTGGGATCATAAGGAAATTAGGGGCTGGGAAACCCAAGCTGGTTTAACGCCATCTGCGCTCAGCTATGAATCGGGCATAGGCAACGTCGTGATATCCTATTTGCAGGTATTTAATCCAGACAGTGCCGCGGCCGTTTTTGATAAAATGTGGGATGCACAGATGCCTGTGGCAAGAAATCATGATACGGGAGGGATCACCTACTTTTTAACCCATTCGCACCGAACCTATGGAGATATCAGCTGGGACATTCATGCCAGCATGCCCACGGCTACTACCTATAAACATCCCGTCACCGGTGTTTATACCTATATGGTTTATAATCCAGAAAGCACGCAGAAAAAAGTGAAATTTTACCGCAATGGTACGCAAATATTGGAAATTAATGCACCTCCAAATAAACTAACGGTTTATTCAAATGCGCCGGTGCCAAGCGAAATTAAAATAACCGCAAACGGATCAACTGTACCACCCACTACAAGTAAGCTATTAAAGGCTGCGGTATTAGATCAATATGGTGCAGAAATGGAGAATGTTGCCTTTCAATGGAATGCCACGGGAGGCACCATTAATGCCACCGGTCTTTTTACGGCTCCAGCTTCAAAAGGAAATGCCACAGTAACGGTACAGAGCGGCAGTTTGTCGGCTAATATCAACATCAGGGTAGATGATTTGCCTCAATTAGCTTCGGGAAAGCTTTTGCCAGAAAATCAATATTATATAGAGAAAGGTAAAACAGTTAGTTTTTCGCTGACCTTAAAAGATCAATACAATGAACCGTACCATGCGGCAGTAAATTGGCAGATATTAAAAGGTGCCAACCAGGTAAAAGCAGATTCTGTTTTTAATTTGCAAGAGGTGGGTATTTACACGGTGAAGGCAACAGTAGATAACCAGGTATTTGAGCAACAGGTTTATTTGGCGCCTAAGTTCAGAAATATTGCACTGGGCAAAACGGCCTATTCATCCTCGGTAGAAAATGCAGGGACCTTAACCAGTTACGCTACCGATGGCAATTACACCACTCGCTGGGGCAGTGCGCATGCAGACCCACAATGGATTTATGTAGACTTACAGCAAACTTCTTTTGTGGGTTATGTGGCCTTAGTTTGGGAAGCAGCCTATTCAAGCCAATACGAAATACAAGTTTCCGATGATGGACAAACGTGGGAGACGATCAAAGCGGTTAACGGCTTGGGCAAAACAGAGTTGATAGAGGTTAATCGTAACACTCGTTATGTACGAATGTATGGCTTAACCCGAGCTACACCTTATGGACATTCGCTTTACGAATTTGAAATTTATGGTATTCCGCCAATGGGCAATACGCCTACATTGTTAGGGATAGATGCCTCTCCAGCCTTTGCGCAGCTTAAGGAGGGCGAAACCATTGATATTATAGCCAAGGGATACGATCAGTTTGGAAACGAGATACAGATCACTCCGCAATATGTGATTAAACAAGGGGAAGGTGTAGTAGGACTAGACGGTAAGTTTACGCCTTCTAAATATGGTGAGGCAGTAGTTGCCGTACAAGTAGGTACATTGCAAACTGATGTAAGATTTGTGGTTGAGGAAACCATTAAACTCAATTCCATTGCTATTTCTCCTAAAATAACACAGCTGATCAAAGGCGAGCCGGTTGATTTATCTGTGATCGCAAAAGATCAATTTGGGGTACAATTCTCCAATACAGGAATTACTTACCAGATCATTGCAGGCAATGGTGGGAATTTATCTGGGAATAGATTTACTTCCAACCAAGTGGGGACTTATAAAATTAGCGCAGGTGCTGGTACGGTAAGGGATACTGCTACGGTAACCGTGGCCGAACTTACAGAGGTTAACCTGGCACTGCACAAGCCCGTAACGTCAAGCAGTAATGAAAATGCGGCTACCTTGGCACAATATGTGAACGATGGGAACATCGGCACACGCTGGGGAAGTACATTCAAGAACAATGAATATATACAGATTGATCTGCTGGAGAACTACATCATCAACAAAATCAAACTTTTTTGGGATGCTGCTTATGCAAAAAGCTATCAGATATGGGTATCAACGGATGAAGAAAACTGGACAATGGCCTATCAGCAGGATAATGCAAATGGCGGTAACCAAACCATTGACCTTAATGCCGTAGGAGCTAGATACATCAGGCTGGTGGCCTTAACCAGGGCTACGGTTTATGGTTCAAGCATTAATGAATTTGAGGTGTATGGTACCAATTTTTGGCGAAATCCTGTGGTGCAAAATATTTTGCTTAGCCCAAATCCATTGGTAGCCTATATGGGCGAGCCTTTAGAAATGACGCCACAATTGATTGATCAGTACCAACTGCCTTTTACGGCCACACAGGCCTTTGATTGGCAAACTAACGGCGGTGGAACAATAAATGCGCAGGGAATATTTACGCCTAGCCAAGTTGGCAATTTTACCATTACGGTAAAATATGGTACCCTCAGCGTTAATTTCCCTATTACGGTAAAGGCTGCAAAGGTTTTAACCAAGTTGGCCATTGAGCCTAAATTTATTCTTCTTAAAACGGGAGAAAACCATCAATTTACGGTTAAGGCCTTAGATCAGTATGACAACCCCATCACTACTGGCGCCATAACTTGGACTTCTACTGGCGGAAATATTTCTTCTACGGGTGAGTTTTCTGCCAATGCAATTGGCAATTTCGAAATAAAGGCGGTTGCTAATACGGTAGAAGATAAGGTAAACGTACAAGTGTTTGCGCCGGATCTTTCCAATATTGCGCTCACAAAGCCAGCGCAAAGTTCTTCGGGTGTAGGTTCTGTGGCTCAGGCTGTTGATGGAAACGAAGGATCGAGATGGGAGAGTGCGCATGGAAGTGACCTGGAATGGTTTTATGTGGATCTTCAGTCTAGCTATTACGTAACCGATCTGGATATTTTATGGGAAGGTGCCTCAGCAAGAGATTACCAAATCCAGTTATCAGATGATGCGCAAAATTGGACAACTATACTGGCCGTAACTGATAAAACGGCTGCCGGTACCAGACGAGATCTACTAAGGGTGCATGGTAAGGGACGATATTTACGGGTACTTTGCACCAAAAGACTTACGGTTTGGGGATTTTCGGTGTTTGAACTAAAAGCGTATGGTTTGTTAGCGGATCAGGTACTTCCGGTAAGGTACATTTCTTTTGAGGCAAAGAGAACGCAGAATGAGATTACACTCAATTGGAAAACTGCACAGGAAGTAAATAACCAAAAATTTGTGATAGAACGTAGCATAAATGGCGCTGGTTTTAAAGAACTGGATGCTGTTGCCGGCAACAAAAATGCCTCCAATATTAATCAGTACCATTGGTCAGACAAAGCACCAGAAAATGGCTATAACTACTACAGGTTAAAACAGGTTGATTTTAATGGCAAGTTCGAATACTCAGACACCAAGGTGTTGCGCTTTGCTACTACCGCTTTAAAATTATATCCTAACCCTGTAGTTAATCAATTTTACATTGATGGGCTTGTACAAGGGACTTATACGTTTAAGATTTTTAACACCGCTGGCCTATTGCAATTGAAGGGTGAAATGGTAAATGGATCTGCCAAAATTAACTTGGCCAATGGGGTTTATCTGTTGCAAGTGAGCGACAGTAATCAAAACATTATCCATAGCGAAAAGATCATTGTACGTCATTAAGCTGTTGTTAATTTATACTAAAATAGCTCGCCTTTTTTTGCAAGGGCGAGCTATTTTTTGATCATTATTGAATAAGGTATGCTGCTAAGAGGTGGCCTGTATCAGGTAATCAAATAGCGCTTGATCTACAGGTACGTTAATTTTCTTTCTTAACCTATATCTGCTCACTTCAATGGCCCTAGGGGTAATTCCCATAAGCTGTGCAATTTCTTTGGAAGATAGGTTAAGCTTAAGGTAGGCGCACAGTTTTAGGTCATTAGCGCCCAGATTTGGAAATTTCTGTTTCAGCTTAGCGAGAAAGTTAGAATGGACATGGTCAAAATGCACGGCAAATTGTTCCCAGTCTGCATTTCCGTTCTCGGCTTCGTTCAGTAACCTGTTTACTTTGCGTATATAAGTATCATAGTTGTCATCAGCGGGCGACGATTTGGCAATGTTAACAATCTCCTCCTTTATTTTTGAGATCAGTTTGTTCTTTTGTAACAGGTTCATGCCCATTGTGGCCAGTTCCTTGTTTTTGTAGTTCACTTCTGTTTCCAGTTTATCGTTCTGCAATTGCACAATTTGTTTTTCATTACTGTCAATTTCCAATTGGTGTAAATGCTTTAAATGGTCTTGTTCCTTTTTGTGGATTTTTTTCTGTCTGGCAATCAAGGCAAATAGAATGGCGATAAGGGCAACAACATAAAAGGCGTAGATCCAAATGGTTTCATGCCATGCTGGTTTGATATAGAAAGCATAGGTGGCCACTTCTGATTCGTTTCCTAAATTATTGCGTGCTTTTACTTTAAATAGGTAACGGCCATAAGGAAGATTGGTGTAATCTTTTTCATTTTTGCCTGTCCAGGGCGACCAGTCTGTTTCTGCTCCCTCTAGCTGGTAACTGAACTCAATGTTGTTTTGCTGTTCGTAAAGCGTTGACGAGAATTCAAAATGTAGTGAGTTGTCTTTTTTGTCGAGATTAATTTTATCCTTCGTGTTTTGGCCAGCAGAAATTTTGCCGTCGGTTAAAAAATAGCCCCCAAATATAACTTTCGATTTTTCGCCGATGGTTTTGATAGAAGATAGCCTCACATTTACGGGTCTTATATTTTTGCTGTACGCCTTATAGTTAAGGTGTATCAGTCCCTTTTTGGCCCCAATAAAAATGTTTTCATCATTAAATGGATTAATATGTTCAAAACCCGCCAGCACTAAAGAGTTGAGTTCGGGGAAGTGTACAATCGTATATTTATTGCCCGCAGGTTTTCCATGAAAATCTACCACGCCTACTTTTTTATGGCTGATAAACCAAATGTTTCCTTTTTCATCCTCTTTTAGATAATGATAAACCCCTTGTTTTAAAATTGGAGTAAGAAAAGGCGAGGGGATAAACTTGTCGTTTTTATCGTCGTATTCAAAAATCCCAATTTTGGTGGCTACTACTACTTTTCCCCTAATTTTGGCTACTACATTTCCCCAAGCAGAAGGCAAACCACTCTTTTCTGCATAAAATTTTGTCTCCTGTATGTTTCCATCATCAACAGATAACTTTAGGCGAAAGATACCGCGGTAGGGGTGTGAAGCCCAGATGGCATTTTTATAGGGGACTAGAAAGCGCAATGATTCGCTGAGGCCGCTGACGTATCCTTTATTGGAGAAAGTACCATTTTTATAGGCAATACGCTGTAAGCCTAAATAGGTTCCTGCAATGAGGGTGGTGCTGCTTGCCAAAGGTTTGGTAAACAGCCAAGTTCCTGGTACGGCGTATAGTTTTTGGGCCTTGTCGTTTTCTATCACCTTGGCCCCATCTTCATGCCCCACCAAAACTTTATCATTTTGAAAGGAAACATCCCAAACCTGGCCACTCGTATTTTCTATTTCTCTGAAATAATTTTTGCTATAGCTTAAATCCGGAACATTAGGCATGATGGGAGTGGCATATACGCCGTTAGAACTCCCAATGTAGAGTTTGTTTTTATTGATCAGGGAAACATAGCCGCTGGTTTGCTTGTCTTTATCAGGGTAGATATATTTAATGGCATTGTTAAAAGCTATAAAATTAATTCCATCATCAAGGCCAAGCCAAAAATTACCGTTCCTATCCATAAATATACTACGGATATTATTTTTATAAAGTCCCTCTGCCGAAGAAAACTGTTGAACAACATGTCCACCTTTATCTAATATGTAACATCCCGTAGCAGAGGTAGCAATAGCAATCCAATTATTATTGATAGGGATGGCCTTATAAATTTTACTTTGACGTAATTGTTGCTCATTATCCAGGTTCATTTTGGAAATGATCCCATTGTTCAGCAAAAAAGCCCCACTTTTTAAGGTGGTGATCAGTAAGGTTTTTTCTGCATATTTAATAACCGAGGTTACAAAGTCATTTTGGAGTTCCTTGCGGTCTACGAGCAGTTTCCACTCGCCATGCTCAAAACGCATCAAGCCCCTTTCTATATCCTGTGCATAGAGCTTGCCATCACAATCAGACATAAATTCCCATAGCCGTGCTGGCTTATAGCTTTTAATATTTCCATTTTTCCAATGTAATATACGATTGGTAGATCTGAAAAAAATGCCATCTCCTACTTCACATATATCCCAGATGTCGGAGAAATTACGTTCCTTTTTAGGAAGCAGATGTCGTATGGAGTGGTAAATGAGTTCACCATTTTTATTAGGGAAAAAATAACCCAATTCGTCCTGTGCGCCTACATATATTTTTCCATCGCCTGCAATGGCAATAGACCGTACAATGGTTTTGTGTGGGAGGGCATAGAGTTTCCAGTTCCGGCCATCAAATACCAGGAGCCCTTCGTTGTTTGCAAAGTAGATCAAGCCATTCTTATCCTGGTCGATATCCCAGTTTTGAGAGCCACCTTTATAGTCGAGACTATTATAGGTGTTAATTTGTGGAATGCCTATAGGATTCTGTGCTTTTAAGGCGGTGCAAAAAAGAAAAATAAAAGTCGCTAGAGAAAATTTTGTAATTGGTCTCTTCATAGAAAATACAGTTCCCTAGTTAAGGGTATTTGGTTCGTTGTTGGTTTGGTTTTTTGGAAATGTAGAAAATTCCGGTTACCGAAATTAACGAGAATTTAACTTTTACGAAACAATTGAAGGCAATTTATGGCAGCTAAAGTTGATTGCTTTTTGTTGTATGCCTGTTTTGTTGTTTTATTGTTTTGTAAATCAGCGTGTTGAATTATTTTATCCGCTAAATTCAACTCCTTTTCTCCCTTGTTGTTGTGGTTTTGTGCAGGTGTTTTTTTGGGTGCCAACAGGTTTTAAATCTAATATTTGTGAAAGCTAATCGGTAATTGAGACAGTAGGAACAGCAAGTGAAGTGCAGCGGAAAACTGGAGTTGTTCAGCTCTATTTTATCATAAACCTAAACCAAATATTAAACTCATTAATGTATGAAAAAATTAGTGCTATGGATAGCATTGTTCTTTTTAGCGTATCACAGCTACGCACAAAACGTAAAAATTTCTGGTATAGTAAGAGGGGCCGATGACCGTATACCTTTAACGGGTGTAGTGGTGTCTATCAAATCGTCGCCCACCAAAGCCGTAACTACAGATGCTGATGGAAAATTCAGTATGGAAGCGGCCCCAAATGAAACACTGGTATTTTCAATGATAGGCTATTTACCGCAGGAGCGAAAATTAAACGCTACGGTGAATACTTTCGATATCAGTCTTTCGCCGGATGTTAAACTCCTCAATGAAGTAGTGGCCATTGGTTATGGAACCGTTAAAAAAAGTGATGTAACTGGTGCGGTGGCTTCCATCAAAGCAGAAGACCTTAAAAAAACTCCTGCGGCAAGTTTAGACCAAGCTTTGCAGGGCAGGGCGGCAGGTGTTACGGTGAACGCAAATTCAGGTCAGCCTGGAGCACCAGCGGTAGTAAGAATTAGGGGGATTGGTACCGTAAATGATAGCTCTCCAATTTATGTGGTAGATGGTATTATTTTAAGCGATATCTCCTTTTTAAGTCCCAACGATATTGAATCCACTGAAATATTAAAAGATGCTTCGTCAACAGCTATTTATGGTTCAAGAGGTGCTAATGGGGTTATTTTGGTGACCACCAAAAAAGGAAAAGCGGGTAAAACCTCTATTACTTTTGATGCTTACGCTGGGGTGCAAAGCAGGTGGAAAAAGTTGGATTTGATGAAGAGTGCAGAATTTGCCAAAACCATCATCAACTTAAATAATGTGGCTTCAGAGATGTCATATTATAAAGATTACGGATTTAACAGATGGTTAAATGCTTACCGAACAGGTACTTCTCCATACTTTCCGGTCATCAGGTCCAGCGCAAACCCTCAGGGCGTAAACTACGCGGCTATTGAAACAGATTGGCAAGATGAAGTATTCAAAATGAATGCTCCCATCCAAAACTATTACCTATCGGTAGATGGAGGAAGCGAAAAAAGTAATTATTCTTTAAGCGCAAGCTATTTTAACCAAGATGGTACCATTATAGGCTCAGAATTTAAGAGACTTACTTTACGCTTAAATAGCTCACATCAGTTAAAAAGCTGGTTAAGGGTAGGGCAGAACTTAACTTTTGCACCTTCCGAAGGTAGAAATGCAATGAATAATAATGCCAGTCCGGGCGCCTCTGTTTTGTCTGCAGCTTTAGCCATGGCACCTTGGGATCCTACGCATTATCCAGTTGGGGCGGTAAACATTGCCGGAAAAAACCTGAGCAACCAGATCAGTGCATCATCAAATTTCAGAAATGTAACCAATCCTTTCTCTATGGTAGAGCATGCTCATCCTTCAGATAAAAATGAACGATTGGTAGGGGATATTTATGTGGAATTGAAACCCTTAAAAGGGCTTACATTCAGATCAGACGTGAGCTTGGACATGAATAACAACAGAAACAAACTGTTTAAGGATGCTTACAGATACTCTGATTATGACGGTAACAATAAAAACTTTCTTTCTAGCAGCATATCACGCTGGTCGGTACTAAGATTTGAGAATATCCTAACCTATGCCAAAGAAATCAACAAACACAGTTTCTCTTTAATGGCGGGTTCCATCAGTGAAGAATACAATTATTATGGTGTAAGTGGTTCTGGTGCAGCCATCTTGAATCCTAGCAAAACCAACTGGTATCTTTCTCAAACTACTGAGGATAGGACACCCACTTCAGATGCGGTAGCACGTACACGTATGTTCTCTGTATTGGGTAGGGTGCAATATGCTTACAACGGCAAATACTTGGCTACGTTGAACTTTAGGGGAGATGCCTCGAGTAAATTTCAGGAAAACCTTTGGGGGTATTTCCCTTCGGTAGCCTTGGCTTGGCGAATGAGCGAAGAGCCTTGGATGAAGAACATTCAAGGTTTGGATTATTTGAAGTTGCGTGCAGGCTACGGACAAATAGGAAATGAGAAAATCAATTCAGACAGCTTTATCTTAAAAATGTTCAATACAGGGCCAACCTTTGTGGATTATGTATTGGGCGTAAACCAAGGATTGGTAAATGGAGCTACCATTTTAACCTATGTAAACCAAGGTGGTAAATGGGAACGTACCGAGCAATATAACCTTGGCCTTGACTTTGGCTTTGGCAAAAATAAATTCATTGGTACTGTTGATGCTTTTATTCGTGATACCAAGGACATGCTTTTGAGTGTAAAAGCGCCAGCGCATGTTGGAAATAGATATGACGCGATTGCAAACGTAGGTACCGTAAGAAATCAGGGTGTTGAGCTAACTTTAACCTACCAGAACAATACCAAATTAAGCGGTAAACAATTTAACTACAACATTACCGGAAACGTATCCTTCATTAAAAACGAGTTGACCGCATTAAATGGAGGGGAACGCGTTTTTGGGACTTATACTTTAAGTGACCAAGGAATGCCTTTATTCTCGCTTTGGGGTTATAAATATGAAGGCATTTACCGTACAGACCAAGAAGCCTTAAACCATTTGAAGGGGTACACGGCCAGTTCTATTTCTTACCACGCCGGTGATGCGAAGTATCAGGACTTAAATGGTGATGGATTAATTGATGACAAAGACCAGCAGAAAATTGGAAATCCGTTTCCTTGGTTAACCTATGGTTTAAATATTGGAGGCGATTGGAGAGGTTTTGACTTGCAGATATTTGTGCAGGGGGTGTATGGCAATGAAATATTTAATGCCGTACGCATGAGGACTGAAAGTACCGGAGCAGAAGCAACATTAAGTACTTCGATGAGAAATGTGTGGACGCCTACCAACACCAACGGTGATATTCCAAACCCTTACAGTACCGTAAATCGTTTCGCCTCTTCGAGATATGTAGAGAGCGGTGCCTACCTAAGGTTAAAAAATGTACAGTTAGGCTATACGCTCACTAACATCAAGGGCTTAAATAAATGCAGACTTTACGTCGCTGGAAGTAATCTGCTCACCCTTACCAAATATACCGGCTATGATCCCGAAATAGGAAGCGGTGTTGATTTTGGTAACTATCCACAGTCTAGAACTTTAATGTTTGGCGCCCAAATCAACTTTTAAATCTGAACAACAATGAAAAATACTTTACATACATATATCATAGCGATAGCTTTTTCAGTAGGGGCTATCAGTATCTCCTCGTGTAAAAAATGGCTTACCGAGCCTACGCCGGGGGTAACTAAACTCGATGATTTTTTTACCTCTGGTCAAACCGCCATACAATCTGTAAATGCCTCGTATGCACCACTTGGATGGGAGTACAATGGCACTTATTACAGTGAGTGGTTTATTGGCGATGTCGTTTCTGACGATGCGCTAAAGGGAGGGCAGGGCATTGCCGATATGTCGGCGGTGTACGACATGGAAAATTTTAAAACACAGGCAAATAACCCTTACCTGTTGGATTATTACCGTTCGCAATATCAAGGCATAGCCCGTTGCAATTTAGTACTGCAACAAATACCTTCAGTTAGTCCTGATGCCACCATGGACCAGCGACTTAAAGATCGCCTGATTGGTGAAGCTAAGTTTTTAAGAGCTTACTATTACTATCGTTTGGTAACCGTTTTTGGAAGCGTGCCAAAGGTAGATTTTGTGATCCAAAGTTCTTCGCAATGGAAACAGCCAAAAGCCCCTATAGCACAAATTTATACGCTCATTACTTCAGATTTATTAGATGCCGAAACCAAGCTTTGGAAAAGAAGCGAATATGCTGATGCTGATCTGGGAAGAGCCACTAAAGGTGCAGCACAAGCGATGCTGTTAAAGGTTTATCTCAGTTTAAATAATTACGTAGAAGCCGAAAAATGGGGTAATGCGGTAGTGAACCAAGCAGAGAATGAAGCTCAATACAGGCTAACCAACAACTATAAGGATAACTTCACTTTACTGGGAGAAAATGGACCGGAATCTATATTCGAAATACAGTACATGGAAGACCCAACAAGTGATTACGGGCAAGGTTTTGGTTTTACCCGTGGTACGTTTTCGGTGATACTTACCCGATCACGCTCCTCAAAACTAGGTGGCGGATGGGGCTTTAACAAACCAACCCAAAACCTCTACAATGAATACGAAACCGGCGACCCACGCAGAGACGTGACCATCTTAAATCCTAGTCCGGCAGATATGGAGAACGTTGAGCAGGAGACTTATTTGGGAAGCAAATACCTCAACAGAAAATATGCCATGATGGACGATGGTCCGGGCAACACCCTTTTTGCACTAACCCATCCAAGCCGTGGACCAATAAATAACAAGGCAATAAGGTATGCAGACGTGCTATTGATGTATGCAGAAGCCTGCCTGGAAAACAATAATTCAGTAAGGGCAAAGTGGGCATTGGAGAAAGTTAGAAACAGGGCCAGACAGGGTAACGCACTCCTTTTACCTTCATTCCCTAACTACCGTGGCTATACGGATACCAAGGACGATTTAAGAAAAGCGGTAAGGCACGAAAGAAGGGTAGAGTTGGCAATGGAAGGACACAGGTGGTTCGATATCTGCAGATGGGGCCAGGCAAAGGAAATTATGGATGCCTATAAAGCCACAGAAACACCAGAAGCCAGACAGCAAATGGCCGATTTTATTAAAGGAAAACATGAGCTTTTCCCTATTCCAGAAGAGGAAATTAATCTGGGTTCATTGGGAAATTAGTGCATTTAAACAGCAAAATATCAACTAAATATAATTTATTCAAACTAAAATGTCATGAGAAAACAATCACTATTATTAATGTTATTAGCGGTGCTATTTACAGCATCAGTAACTACCTCTTGTAAAAAGAGTAGCAGCGATCCTAAAAAAGATGATGAAACAGGCGGAGGAACCACTAATCCAAATCTTTCTAAATATTTAAAAGGAAGCGATTATTATTTGATCACCTTAGATGCAGCCAGTGAGAAAAACATTCACGCTAAGGTTAAAAAGGACTACCGTACTGATGATAAAAATATGTTCCTATATGTGTGGGATAACACTTACTCTGCCGGAACTTCTACAGGTCCTAACTCTTTTGGCGAAGTAGAAGGCTGGACTAGCTTAGTGGTTAATGCTGCGGGTTGGTCTGGTTGTGGATTTGCGCCAGCTCAAACTTTCAAACCAGATTTGAGCACTTTGACTGACGATTTTGTACTACACTTTGCAATGAAAAGTAAAGACAATGCTACCCACCAAGTTCTTTTGTATGACGGTACCAATACTGCCAAAATTACGATTGGTGCAACGGCATTTGAAGGTGTAGCGCCATATGGCAACTTTACCCGCAATGGCGAGTGGCATCATTTTGAAATTCCATTTTCATATATCAAAAATCAGGGAATCAGATACCCAGCCGGTGGATTTAATGCAAACATTATTGCAATCCTAAGCGGGCCAACTGCGGGAACAGTATTGGATGTAGACGGAATTTTCTTTTACAAACCAGCTAAATAGGTTAGTTAATAATAAGGTACGAGACAAGAGGCTATTTCCTTCCGATAATTATAGAAAGGAAATGCCTACTCGGACGTGGGAACGAATGGACGTACTGGAACTTTAACCAAGAATGTTTATAAAAAATGGACAGGGACTAACTCACCCGAGGTTCGTATCAAATCAAAAAAATGAAGTTAATGAACTATAATATGTTTTTTGCCCTTCTACTGGTAATTTTTACCGCTTGTGGCAATAAAGAAAAAACAGAGGCCAAGCCAGAAAATAACGAATTGGGTTCTGGTGAAAAAGATGGCTACAAACTGGTTTGGGAAGACCGTTTTGCAGAAGGTAGCTTGAATAAAAGCAATTGGACTATAGAAGTGAATGGGAACGGCGGTGGCAATAACGAATTGCAGTTTTATCGCGAAGAAAACGTAACCATAGGAAAAGAACCTAAAACGGAAAAAACTTGTCTTATACTTACTGCCAAGAAAGAGCAGTTTGGAGGCAAGCAATTTACTTCAGGACGTTTGATTACCAAAGGCAAGAAGTTTTTCAAATATGGAAAGATAGAGGCGAGCATCAAATTGCCCAAAACTGCCAATGGCCTATGGCCTGCATTTTGGATGATGGGCAATGACTTTGATCAAGTAGGCTGGCCACAATGTGGAGAGATCGATATTCTGGAAATGGGACATGCTAACGGGATCAAGAATGGTACCCAGGATAAGTACTTTAACGGTGCCATGCATTGGGGAATTTGGAAACCTACCGGTGGTAATCCGATGTATGCCAAAGACAATACGGCAAGTTATGGATTGCAAGATGACTTTCATTTATACACCGTTATTTGGGATGAAAACGCCGTTAAGATGTATCTGGATTTGGATAAAAATCCAAATGCAAGTCCCTATTTTGAAATGGCTATTACCAATAAAGCCGATGACAATTCTCCTGGCAGATACTTTCATAAAGATAACTTCATTCTATTGAATTTAGCCGTTGGAGGACATTTCCCAGGTATACAAAATGCTAGCCAAGTTACTGCTTTAAACAGTGGTCAAGCGCAGATGTATGTAGATTTTGTTAAGGTATACCAAAAAACCAACTAGCCATGAAAAAAGAGATATATTTCTTAGCGGCACTCCTACTTTGCGTTGGTACTTACTCTTGCAAGAAAAGCAATAGTGGTACTAATAAGGAAGAAGAAGAAGCAATCGTTGAAGTAAAGTCATTGCAACAACGTAGCGTAAAAAGAGGAGTTTCCTATAATTTCCAAATCATGGATGACGTGAATCTTTTAGGAGAGGGTGTTTCCTGGTTCTACAATTGGGCAAATGATATTTCTAGTGATCTGGATCAGAAAACATCAGCAAAGAATATCGCTTTTTATCCAATGACCTGGAATGGCAATTTTAACAAAGATCGAATCAGGGCCTATAAAGCAAAGCATCCAGAATGCGAGTATATTTTAGCTTATAACGAGCCAAACCTTACCGATCAAGCGAATATGACACCGCAACAAGCGGCGGCAATTTTTCATGAGGTAAAAAGCTTGGCCGATGAGCTGAAAATGAAAATCGTTTCTCCTGCAATGAACTATGGTACCTTAGCAGGTTACAGTGATCCAGTAAAATGGTTGGATGAGTTTTTTGCCTTGGTGCCAGTTTCTAATTTTGATGCCATTGCCCTACACTGTTACATGGCCGTACCCTCGGCCTTTAAGAGCTACGTAGAAAGGTTCAAAAAATATGGCAAGCCTATTTGGATGACGGAGTTTTGTGCTTGGGAACCCAGTATAGGAAATGTGAACCAACAAATAAGGTACATGTGCGATGTGGTAAACTATATGGAGGCAAATCCGCAAGTGGTAAAGTATGCTTGGTTTATTCCTCGTAATGCAGGTAGTGTGGATACCTATCCATTTATGCAATTGCTTACCAAAACCCAACCTTATACACTTACCAGTGCCGGCAAGGTTTTTATCAACATGTCGTCGTTTGACAAGACCTTGTATTATGGTAAAGGCGTAGTAATACCTGCAGCACATTACACTGCCCTTAATTCTACAGCTTCAGCCACACAAGACGGCCAATGGGCACAAAGTATTTATTTGCGTCCAACTACGGATAAATCTGGTGCCATTGAAGTTTATGATTTTCTTAAGGATAGGTGGGTGGAGTACCAGATTGATGTACCTGCTGATGGCAGTTACAAGTTAAAGCTACGTCATGCTTCCTATAGTGATGTATCCATTTCTATTGGTATTGACGGACAGCAAAACAAAACTTGGACATTGGCAAAAACAGGAGAGGACAACATCTGGAAAACCTCTGAAACCGATATCACATTAACAAAAGGAAAACACACGCTAAGATTAACCTCTCAAAACGGGACAAGCTGTTTAAACTGGCTGTCCTTTAACTAGCCTTAGTGCTGGTATTGATCTAAAATTTACCAATGCATTTTTTCATACCGTTAAATGCATTGGTTTTTTCTCGTCTTTTCAGCAGGACGCAAGTCGCCTCTTTTAAATATAGCTCGTTCTCTCTCGCTGATCAACTATTTGTTAACCTATTAAACCAAAAAAATGAGATTAAAATTTACTTTTTTAATGAGCTTGCTGTGCTTTGCATTTTTTGCCTACGCACAAACAAACGTTGCTTTAAACAAGCAAGTAGTGGTTTCTTCTGGCGGAGGCGGAAATGCCATTGTAGATGGTAGTGCTACAGGTGGCCGTTGGGAGAGCGTACATGGTACAGCTCCTCAGTGGGCGTACATAGATCTGGGCGCTGTTTATAACATCAGTCAGATTAAAATTACCTGGGAAGCAGCTGGTGGTAAAAATTATCGTATAGAAGTGGCTAACGATATCAACAATTGGGGCACTCCAGTAAGAGATATTACAAATAATGCGGCACTAGAGAATGATTATACTGGCTTGTCTGTTTCAGGAAGATACGTGAGGGTGTATTGTACAGAGCGAATGCTCCCTTATGGTTATTCTATTTATGAGCTAGAAGTTTATAGTGCTACCGTTCCAGCAAATTTAGCTCCTAAGGTAAGCATGGTAGCCCCGGCCAATAATGCTAGTTATGCTACCCCAGCCAATATTGGCTTAGAGGCCACAGCTAGTGATGTAGACGGTACAGTAACCAAGGTAGAATTTTTTAATGGTGCCACCAAAATAGGTGAAGACAGTACTGCGCCTTATACCTACACTTGGTCAGGTGTAGGAACAGGTAGTTACGCAATTACGGCAGTAGCTACAGATGATTCCGGAAATACCAGTATATCAGGAACAGTAACCGTAAGCGTAGAACTGCCAGTGGTAGTACCACAATGTGGTGGGCTGGGTATGGATAGCGACTATACTTACAAGTTTTCTTGGGGCACCACCAATCCCACCATTACTTTTGTACCTAATCCTAATCGTCCATCAGTTGGCAATACCACACTAATTTTATATTATAATACCACAGGTACTGATCCGCTTCCTGGTTACACCATTCAGCCTAATGTGCCGTTTACGCTTAACGCTACCAATGGGCAAACTATTTATTTCTATTTTACTTATAGTGGTCCTACAGGTGCCGAAAAGAATAATGCAGCCGCAAGACATCAATTTGTGGTAGGTAGTTGTAATGCTACCATTAACTTGGCATTAAACCAACCGGTAACCGCGTCCTCTATACAGAATATAGCTGGCCAAGCAAAAAATGTGAATGACGGTGCTGCGGGTACGAGATGGGAGAGCGGACACGATGCCAGCCAAACCAATGTACAGTGGATTGAGGTTGATTTGGGCGCAGTTTATGACCTAACAGGAGTAAATATTTTATGGGAAGGAGCAAAAGCAGATGAATACACGATACAGCTTTCCTCCAACCAAGTAAATTATCAAGATGTTTTGGTAGTGACGACAAATACCGCTGAAAATAATCAGCGCAATCATGCGCTAACTGGTACAGGTCGCTATTTGAGAATCTATTGCACAAAGAAAACTGCGGCCTTTGCTCCTTATGGCTATTCTATTTTTGAACTTCAAGCTTTTGGTACGCCAAATGACTCTACTTTACCAGTGAGTTTGATCAACTTTAATAGCAAATTATTAACTTCAGGAGGGGTAAACTTAAACTGGGCAACAGCCTCTGAACAAAACAATAGCCATTTCTTATTGGAAAGAAGTAGCAACGGGGTAAGCTTTGCGCCACTCCAAAAGGTAAGCTCTAAAGGGAGCAATAGCTCAACCAGATTAGATTATCAATATTTAGACCGAAACCCACTCCATGGCCTTAACTATTATCGTTTGTCTCAAGTTGATCTTAATGGAGATATGAAAATTGTAGGTCATACCACTCAAAATGTAGGTTTGGGTTCGCAGTCGCTTGAGTTGTCGCCAAATCCACTTACCACTGCGGAGCTTAACATAGTTATTGGAAATAGCCAGATTAAAAATGCTCAAGTCAGCATCAGTAATATTCAAGGTAGCGTGATCTTTAATCAGAATGTTCAAATAATTGAAGGTGTTGCAAAAATAACGTTGAGTAGCAAACCTGCAGCTGGATTATATTTAGTGAAAGTAGCAGATTTGGCCACACAAAAGTTGATCATTAAATAATGGTTTTGATATACCAAATCTAATCGTAATACATATTTTCACAATTGGAAGCCCGCAGATTTACTGCGGGCTTTTTTGCTTACGGTTATTATATCTCTTTAGTTTTAACGATTGCTTGAGGTTGTCTGTAGGCATAGGGACAAGCGAGACGTTTGCACCCGAAGTTTTTTGTTTTAAGTCTTTCTTCATAATCTCCTATCTTTAACTTCGTGAAAAAGCAACATACACCATTAAGGCACACCAATTTAATGCGGGGGCTAACGACGCTCTTGGTCGTGCTTTCTTTGCTTTTTGCACCTGTAATTCCTGCACGATCAAATGTGCTGTTGCAAAAAGCGCATACCGAATGGCGCATTGAGGCAGTTGCTCAAGATCAACAGTCATTTTCTTTAATTTCCAAAAAGCAGTTTAAAGGCTGGAGCTGTATTGCGCTATGTTCGCTTTGTCTATCGTTATTGTTGACTAATCGTATGAAGCAACTTTATTGGTGTTTTGTGCAATATAAATCCTTGTTTTTAATACAGATGCTTCCTTTTCGCATCTGTATTCCTTCGGCTGTTCAGCCAACTCATTAGTTTATTCCGCTAGGAAATTAATCCTGCTATGAGGCAGGTTTTTGTTAGACTAATGAAAAATTTTAATGAAAAAAATAAAAAAAGCAATGCGCTTTATGGGCCTTGCTGTGATGATCGTGCTCGCCAGTTTCGGTGTGGGACTTTCGGGGGGCATCGCCGTTCCTGTTTCAAAAAGACGAGAGGAGATTGTTGTACAAGTTGAGTTAATGGAAGAGGATGAGGAAGTGGAGGAAGTTAATGTTATGAAGGAAAAGAAGTAAGTTTCTTCTTTCTAGCGCAAGCATTAGCGTAGCGTTGCTTGCGTTAAATCCCTCACACAGTCTAGCCTGCCCTCATGCCGGGCATTGGCACTCCATTTTGAGCGACCAAAATAGAGGAAAAGTCGTCGGCTGTGCCTGATGCTTCTAAAGCCAGTAGAAAGGCAAATTGCTGCTATCCGCATCAGCCAAGGCCGATTTTAGGGAACGGAGAGGTGTTGCTAGGACTTTAGATGTTGCCGAAATGATATTGCTTTAGGTACAAGCGGACGCTTGCGGCAGAGCGTGCTTGGGCTTTTATAATTGCTTAATGTTGTTTGTTGGTCTAAATTTTCGATAATTCCTCGTAAATATCTATCTTCAAAAGCGATTTAAACGCAAAGGATTATCTCATAACAGACTAGAAGATCAGATGAAAAAATTATTGAGCATGTTGCTATTGCTATCGGCGCTGAGCACTTTCGCTGCCGATGTGGATACGGTTAAAACTTATAGTGCTTCTATGAAAAAGGAAATCAAAGCGGTGGTAGTTACTCCCGCTAGCTATAATAATGGAGATCGTTTTCCCGTAGTTTATCTGTTGCACGGTTACTCGGGTAATTATGCCGACTGGATCAAAAAAGTGCCTGCCATTAAAGACCTGGCCGATCAGCATCAATTGATCATTGTGTGTCCTGATGGAAATTTTAGCAGTTGGTATTTTGATAGTCCTGAGCAACCTGAAAACAAATACGAAACCTATGTAGCTACAGAGCTGGTGAAATGGATAGATGGAAAATATAAAACCATTGCCGACAAAAAAGCACGTGCCATCACTGGCTTAAGTATGGGCGGTCATGGCGCACTTTATTTGGCTTTTAAACATCAAGATGTGTTTAGCGTGGCTGGAAGTATGAGTGGTGGAGTTGATTTGCGCCCATTTCCTAACAATTGGGATATTGCCAAACGTATTGGGACCTATGCTGCCAAGCCTGAACAATGGGAAAGCAAATCAGTTATTAACCTAACCCATTTGCTTACGCCTAATTCCTTGGCTTTATTTATTCAGTGCGGAACAGAAGATTTTTTCTATAAGGTAAACGTTCAGTTGCATGAAAAACTGGCTTACCAGAACATTCCGCATACCTTTATGACCAATCCAGGGGCACATAACTGGCAATACTGGTCTGATGCCATCAAGTACCAGCTGCTTTTCATTAAGGCCAATTTGAAAAATTAGTGTAGCCTTAAAGGTGTTGAAAAAAGATCGTTGAGTTGGTATTTTTAAAGGCTGTTTAAACTTCATTCAGGACAAGTAGGTTGACGGCGGGGACGCCGCCTTCAGCATCAATATCGATGTTTGGCGTAAAACGTTGGGGAAACTGGTCATGTCTTTTCTTAAGGGCTGTTTAAATTTCATTCAGTACAAATAGGTTGACGGCGAGGACGCGGTCTTTCTGCGTAATGGCTGATGTTTGGCGTCCCCGCCTAACAACCTTCCTTCAGCATCAATGTTGATTTTGGCGTAAAGCATTGAGGAAGCGGGCTATATCTTTTCTTAAAGGCTGTTTAAATTTCATTCAGAGCAGGTATGTTGACGGAGAGGACGTGGTCTTTCTGCGTAATGGCTGATGTTTGGCGTCCCCGCCAAACAACCTCCCTTCAACATCAATATTGATTTTGGCGTAAAGCATTGGGGACGCGGGCTATATCTTTTCTTAAAGGCTGTTTAAATTTCATTCAGAGCAGGTATGTTGACGGCGAGGACGCGGTCTTTCGGCGTAATGGCCGATGTTTGGCGTCCCCGCCAAACAACCTTCCTTCAACATCAATATCGATTTTGGCGTAAAACGTTGGGGAAGCTGGCTATGTCTTTTCTTAAGGGCTGTTTAAATTTCATTCAGAGCAGGTCTGTTGACGGATAGGACGCGGTCTTTCGGCGTAATTGCTGATGTTTGGCGTAAAGCGTTGGGGAAACCGGTCATGTCTTTTCTTAAGAGCTGTTTAATTTCATTCAGGACAAGTAGGTTGACGGAGAGGACTCGGTCTTTCGGCGTAATGGCTGATGTTTGGCGGGGACGCCAAACAACCTTCCTTCAGCATCAATATGGATGTTTGGCGTAAAGCATTGGGTAAGCTGGCTATGTCTTTTCTTAAAGGCTGTTTAAATTTCATTCAGAGCAGGTAGGTTGACGGAGAGGACTCGGTCTTTCGGCGTAATGGCTGATGTTTGGCGGGGACGCCAAACAACCTTCCTTCAACATCAATATGGATGTTTGGCGTAAAGCGTTGAGGAAGCTGGCTATGTCTTTTCTTAAAGGCTGTTTAAATTTCATTCAGAGCAGGTATGTTGACGGCGGGGACGCGGTCTTTCGGCGTAACGGCCGATGTTTGGCGTCCTCGCCAAACATCCTTTGTGAAATATAAGATTGTTTCGAATACTATTTTTCTGATTTTTCGGTTTTATAATTAAACCTTATGGCTTGAAAAACAAAATGATAGCCGGTTTTGTTTATCTCTAAAAACTAACTGTATGAATATCAGGGAATGCCAAGGAGACCTCTCGAAAGTTTTATTTGTACTGCTCGTTATCATTACGCTTTTTTATTGTATGGGCCATTAGCGTCTCTGCAATTTGAAGCTATATTGGTGATCCTAAGAATTAAATTTAATAACGATGTTGCAATCACTCATAGCCGAATTTGAACAAGAGGTAACAGGTACCCGAAAACTGTTACAAGCTATTCCCTCAAAAGATATTGCTTATCAACCTTCTCCAATTTCGTGGACCATGGGCGAACTGGCCCAGCACATTGCGACCATTTATTATTGGTATGTAGGTGTTTTTGAAAAAGAAGTGTACGACATGGCTACTGATCATTTGGAGCGAGGAGAACCCAGCGATATCGAGGCAACGTTGGCGCTTTTTGAGCGAAATGTGGAAAAAGCTAGAGCAGCCATGAAATCGGCAACAGACGAAGGTTTGCAACAGCCATGGACCATGAAAATGGGTGAGCGTACTATATTAGGCCCCATGCCAAGGGCTGTCGTTGCACGTGGCTTTTTGTTTAGCCATATCTATCATCACCGAGGCGAAATGGTGGTTTACCTGCGTGCTACGGGTAATAAGCCTCCTGGCTTGTATGGCCCCACTTATGAAGATCTGAAGGCTTCACAAGGCTAATCCTGTATTTTTCTAATCGTTTTGTAGAGGACTGTTTTCAGCGTATAACGTTAAAGTACTGCCTTTAATACGGTACTTAATGGGCGTATCTTTCAACTGCTCTTTCAAGATCATTCCTAAGCTAGCTCCTTTATAGTCGGCTGCTTTTGCACGATAGGGCGATAACAAGGCACTGCTAAATTCAATATTGGTACGGGTTTCTAGGTAAATGCGTAAAATCACACTTTCCAAAGTTTCTGCTCGGTGAACAGCCATGTATGTTTTGCGCTGAAGTAATTCGTGTTTAGGGTTGGGCTCCTGAGTTTGGAGTTGCAAAATTGTAATAGCGGCTAATAACGATAATTTGTACATGGCTGGAAATGTTAAACTTAAATGTTTGGGGAGCGATGCGCAAAAGTAAGGGAGCTAAATAAAGTGAGTGTTACCAAAAGGTGATGTTTAAAATATCCTCCAAACAAAACCAAAGTTTGTCTGTTCATGGTGTAAAATAGCCCGTAGATGGTTGAAATGGGCTAATGATAACAATAAGTGAACATTGCTTTAATCCAGAGCTACTTGTTTTGTAGCCATAAAAAAACGAAAAATAAATATGGAAATGACCGTGCTTAATCCAAACACAGATTTACAGAAGTTTATTGACAAATTTGATCCAGGGAAATTTAAAATCATCAAAAACGGGGTAGAAATTAGGGGGATTATTGATTTGCATAGGGGCATGCAGGAGGCCAAAGCATTAATAGAGCGTTTTCAATTGAAACTGGTGGTTTCGCACACTGCTGAAATGTTAAGCTATCGCGGTTTTGAGGTAAATTATATGGTGGGTTAAACCACCTTATTTGCTTTCTTTAAATAAATATAATACCAATAAGGTGGCAGCATTAGACGTATGGTTAGTAGGTACGTGATTAATGTTGCCATCAAAAAATAACGAATCTCCTTCCTTCATGGAAAAGGTTTGCTCGCCTAAAATATAGTCTATGCTTCCAGAAATGAGGTAAATATATTCATAGGCCAATGTCTTTACCGCTTTTCTTTTGGCTTTAGGTTCAAGGTGGAGTAAGGATACCTGAAGAGACGAGCCTTCTATTGGGTGTTCCAAGATAGACAAATAGTGGAAGCCTTTTGCATTTTCTTCTTTTATGTAAGGTGTATATGATTCCTTGGGCATGAAAATGTATCCAGGAAAGGTGTCCTGTTTGCTCAGTTCTCCAAAAAATACATCTGGCGAAATATCCAAAGCCCCGATAATAGCAAACAAGGTAGGGATGGTTGGAATCATCCTGCCATTTTCAATTTTCGAAAGCATGGCGATACTTACATTCGAAGAAGTCGCCAATTCGCCTAGTCGCAGTTTTTGACTTTTTCGGTACTTTCTAATGATGGCGCCTATTTCGTTATAGCTTAATTTCTTGTTCAAAACCTAAAAGTTGTTTCGCAAAAATAAGAGAACTCATGAATAATACTCATTTTGTGTAGGATAATTTTATTTTCTCTTAAAGAAAACTTTTTATGGAATTAATGTTAGCTTAACTTATTTTCTTATTGAGAAAATATTTTTCTTGACGAGAAAATGTGTTTTTGATCTTTAATGCTGGTTATTTGATGTTTTTTCTTCTTTTTAGTTTCTTTATTTGAAAATAAATTTTCTTTTTATGAAATAAATTTTCGAATATTGTTTTGCTAATCAGGAAATATTTCAACGAAATGAACAAGCTTTTTGTCCTTGCTTATGGTAAATAAAATTTTCTTAATTAGAAAATATTGAACCGATATGAAGAAAGTTATATTGATAATGTTATTGGGCATAGCCCTGAATGCTACTGCTCAAAAAACTAAAAATTTGGTGGTGGTTACGTTAGATGGCTACCGCTGGAAAGAGTTGTTTACTGGAGCGGATGAAGAATTGATCAACACCAAAAGTTTTATTACCCAAAAAGACGTAAAGGAGAAATACTGGAGAGCAACAGCAGAAGAGAGGCGAAAAGTATTGATGCCTTTTTTATGGGGAACCATTGCCAAAAAAGGACAGCTTTACGGTAATCGTCATCTAGGGAATTTGATGAACGTGAAAAACAAGTATTGGTTCTCTTATCCGGGTTATAATGAAATGTTCACAGGCTATCCCGATACTTTGGTAAATTCAAATGCTTTTCCGCCTAACCATAATATAAATGTGTTGGAGTTTATAAACCAACAACCTGCTTTTAAAGACAAGGTGGCCATTTTTGCAGGTTGGAATGCCTATTATCGTATCCTTAATCAAGAGCGCAGTAAATTGCCTATCAATGCAGGTTGGGCCGAGTTCAAAGGCCTTAATATCACTCCTGTGCAACAGTTCTTAAATTGGCAGCAGCAATTGGCTCCGCAGGTTTTAGGACCAGATGAACGCATTGATGCCATTACCTATCCTTTGGCCAAAGAATATGCAAAGCAAAACAAGCCAAGGGTGTTGTATTTAGCCTTAATTGATACCGATGCTTTTGGTCATCAAGGTAAATACGATCTGTATTTAGATGCAGCTCATTGCACGGATGCCATTTTGGAGGACCTTTGGAAATACTTGCAGAACGACCCTTTTTATAAAGACCAAACTACTTTGGTGATTACTACAGATCATGGTAGGGGCGATGGTAGTGCTTGGAAATCGCATAAAAACTCAATTCCACATTGTGATGAAGTTTGGTTTGCAGCCATGGGTCCCGACACCAAACCACTCGGTGAAATCAAAAAGGCGGGACAAATCTATCAAAATCAAATTGCCAAAACCCTTGCGGCATTTTTGGGATTGAACTTTACCAGTAAAAATCCAATAGGAGAAGAAATCAAAGAAGTATTGCCAGTTCGATAAAATAAGCGAGTCATTATTACAAAAATTATGAAAAAAGGAAAGCTAATTGCCTTTAATGGGAGCGGTATGTCTTTAAGTTACGAAGACCATGAGCTTTCATCTTTAACAGACGGTCAAATTTTGGTGAAAAATAAATACACCACTATATGCGGAAGTGATATCCATACCTATTGTGGACAGCGACAGGAAGCTTGCCCTACAGTGCTGGGACATGAGATTGTAGGGGAGATTTTGGAAATTCACCCATCCCACTCGGGCTTAGATGACAATGGAAAGGAAATTGCTCCTGGTGATTTGGTGACTTGGTCTATTTTTTCCAGCAACCCAAGATCGGTTTATGCCAAAGAAGGCATTCCACAAAAAGGAACCGATTTGTTCAAGTACGGGCATGCCCTCATTACCGAGGAAGATGCTTTTCATGGTGGTTTGGCAGAGTATTGTGTGCTCCGTCAAAATACAGGACTGTTAAAATTGCCCTCTTCAATGCCTTTACCAGTAGCCGCACCGCTTAATTGTGCCATTGCTACGGTAGCTGCCGCCATTAGGCTTGCAGGTGATTTGAAAGGTAAAAACGTAGTCGTGTTGGGGATGGGTTTATTGGGTATTGCTTGTATTTCTATGTGTAAAGAAGCAGGGGCCATTTTTGTAGGCGCTACCGATGTTTCCAATGAAAGGCTATGCCATGCCAAAGGTTTTGGAGCCGATTTTCTGTTGAACACCAGGGTAATGGCAAATGATGCGATTGATAGGTTTAAGACCAAATTCATTAAAAAAGGTGTAGATGTGGTGTTTGATATGAGCGGTTCGCCAGAGGCAATGGAACTTGGGCTCAAACTGCTGGCCATTGGTGGTACGGCCATTTGGGTGGGGGCAGTTTTCAATACCCGTAAGGTAGCCATAGATGCCGAACAGCTCATCAGAAACCTGCATACCATTAAAGGTATTCACAATTATAATTTCGAAGACTTTAAATATGCGCTCAGCTTCTTGGAAAACAACTGGCAGAAATATCCATTTGAAACTGTAGTAGAGCAGGAGTTTCCTTTGGAAGAGGCTGAAAAGGCATTTCAATATGCCGTTGCAAATAAACCACTTCGTGTAGGCATAAGAATTTAGCGATGAAAAGTTTGAGAAAAAATCAGTGGTTAATGTTGCTGGTCACCATGTTTTGCTATCTGTTCTTTTACACAGGCCGACATAATTTTGGTTGGGCTGCAAAGGATATGGCTGCGGAGCTAAATATTTCCTTTACCGCTATTGGCTGGATCAGTTTTTCGATGCTGATGGGCTATGCGCTGGGGCAATTGGTAAATGGTAATTTGGCCGATCATTTTGGAGCAAGAAAAATGGTGCCGCTTGGTGCGTTGCTATCCATTACGGCTAATATAGGCATCAGCTATGCTACAAACTTTTACATGGTGCTGGTGTTGTGGACCTTAAACGGTTACTTCCAGTCGATGGCTTGGGCGCCAGGAGGGAAGTTAATTGCCAATTGGTGGAGCGGAAAAGAAAGGGGCAAGGCCTTTGGTTTTTACACCATGGCTGCTGGAAGTTCATCGGCAATTACATATTTGCTTTCCATCATTTTGTTGCAGCAAGAACTTTCATGGCGATATCTATTTCGTTTGCCTATTCTTTTGTTGCTATTCGCAGCAATCATCTTTTTTATTGTAGCTAGGGATAAACCCAGCGACAAAGGTTTTGAAAACTTTGTAGAGAATGGCGAAGAAGAGCCAAGTAGCTGGAAGGAACGCTATTCCAAAGTATTGGGTAATAAAACCTTTTTGGTGGCTTCTTTGGCCATTGGTTTCCAAAATATGGCCCGCTACGGTTTGATTTTTTGGGTGCCTGTACATTTCCTAGGGCAAGATTGGAAAGCGGCTCCCCAAAACCTTTGGGTTACTTTTTTAATGCCCATTGGAATGGCCATAGGCGCTTTAACTTTTGGCAATTTATCCGATACCTTATTTAAAGGAGACCGACCTAGGTCAATTGCCACGGGAATGACCATCAGTGCATGTTTCGCCATGGTCATCTTTTTTACCAATTCCCATCACCTTGTGCTCAACGCCTTGCTCATGTTTGGTTCTGGCTTTTTCGTATATGGTGTACAGGCTAATTTTTGGCCAATGTGCCCCGAGCTGTTGGGAAAAAAATACATGGGTACGGGCATTGGTTTCATGAACATGTGTGCCTATTTGTTTGCTGCCATGGGCGAACCTTTTTTAGGTAAAATCATAGACCTTACTGGAAATACTTCCTATGTATTTCTGGCCATTGCCTCCATCTCCATCTTATGCGCTATCACCATTTCTACTACCGCAAAAGCCTATAACAAAAACAGGGGAACTGCAGCTCTCCATTTGAAGGGACAAACAGAACAATCGTAAATCAATTATCAATAAACAACACATATTAAAATGGAAAATATCTCAACACAAGCATTTAACATCAACAACATTGCTTTCCGTCCTACTGCAAAACCTATCGTGGTCATTTGTATAGATGGTTCAGCAGATGAATATCTGGATGTAACCGCGGCACATGATCGTTTACCAAACTTGTCAAAAATGAGCAGAGTGGGCTATCGTGGGATGGTAAGAGGAGCACTTCCTTCTTTCACCAATGTTAACAATTCTTCTATCGTAACGGGAGTAACGCCTGCAGTACATGGTATTTCTGGTAATTTCTTTTACGATGCAGCTAAAGACCAAGAGGTGATGATGAACTCATCAGAATATTTAAGAGCAGAAACGATTTTGGCTGCCGCTGCAAATGCAGGTAGAAAAGTAGCAGTAGTAACGGCAAAAGAAAAGTTAAGGGACATCTTATCCTATAAGCTAAAAGGTATTGCTTTCTCTGCCGAAAAAGCTAACCAAGCAGAAGAGAGTACCCATGGAATTGCCAATGCCGAAGCAGTAGTGGGTTATCCTACGCCAGCAATTTATAGCCCAGAAGCCAGTCTTTTTGTATTGCGTGCAGGAACGGCGTTAATTCAACAAGGCAAAGCCGATTTTCTTTATTTGTCGCTAACTGACTACATGCAACATACCTATGCGCCCGAAGCAGAAGAATCTCTGGCTTTTTATGAAGAGATGGACAAAGAGATTGGAAAAATGTTGGAGTTGGGAGCGGTTATTGGCGCCACAGCAGATCATGGCATGAATGCAAAAATCAAAGCAGATGGCTCGCCAAATGTGCTTTTTGTGGAGGATATGCTAGAGGCGCAATTTGGTTCGGGATTTAGGGTGATTTGCCCAATTACGGATCCTTATGTAAAGCATCATGGCGCTTTGGGTTCGTACGTGGTGGTACATATTGATGATAAAAGCCGAATTGACGAGGTTAAAAATTGGTTGTCTATGCAAGCCGGTATTACCGAAGTTCACGATAAAGCATCAGCGGTAGTGTTGTTGGAGCAGCCTGAAGATCGTATTGGCGATTTGGTAGTGCTTTCTGCAAGGGATGTAGTAGTAGGGCGTCGTCCAAAAGACCATGATATTTCTGCTTTAGATGGCACTTTGCGTTCTCATGGTGGAAGATACGAAGAAATGGTGCCGATGATCATCTCTCATCCTTTAAACCAAACCTACAAGTTAAAAGCGTCTGGTGATCCTAGGAACTTCGATATTTTCGATTTTACAGTAAACGGTACCCATTAAAAAGGAGGATGGTGATGGAGCATAAGGAAGTGAATAACGCCACTTGTTATGTGGCTGGAAAACCTGTGAAGGGGGAGAATATTTTAGAAGTACGAAGCCCCTATGATGGTCGTTTGGTTGGAACTGTAGCCTTGGCCAATGCGGCAGAAGCTAAAGCCGCCATTGAAGTGGCTATTAATGAGCGGGTAACCTTGTCTAAATATGAACGCTATGCTATTTTAGATAAGGCAAGGACTTTGTTAGTGCAGCGAAAAGAGACGTTTGCGGCAACCATTAGTAATGAAGCAGGCTTGGCACTGCATGAAGCCCTTTACGAAACAGGTAGGGCACATGATGTGCTTTTCTTTGCGGCAATGGAGTGTTTGAAAGATGACGGACAGATTTTCTCTTGCGACATTTCGCCTCAGGGGAAAGCGAGAAAAATATTTACCCATCGCGAGCCTTTAAATTTGGCGGTTTGTATTACCCCTTTTAACCATCCCTTAAATCAGGTACTTCATAAAATAGCACCAGCCATTGCAGCAGGTACACCAGTGATTTTAAAGCCCTCGGAAAAAACACCTTTAACCGCGATAAAAATGGTAGAGGTGTTGTATGAAGCAGGTTTGCCGCCTAGTATGCTGAGCGTACTTTTGGGGCTAACAAATGAAATTGCCGAACCTTTAATTAAGGATGATCGGGTAGATATTGTTTCCTTCACTGGGAGTGTGGCGGTAGGAAAAAAAATTGCAGCCACAGCAGGTTATAAAAAAGTGATTTTGGAATTGGGGGGGAATGATCCGATCATTATCATGGAGGATGCAGATTTGGATTTAGCGGCTTATTTGGCTGCGGAAGGCTCGTTTCGTAATAGTGGACAACGTTGTACTGCTGTAAAACGGATATTGGTGCATGAGCAGGTTAAAGATCGTTTTTTAGAGAAGTTTTTAGAGGTCGCTAAAAAATATAAGGCTGGTGATCCGCTTGCGGCAGATACCAAAGTTGGAACGGTTATCGATGAAGCTTCGGCCATTTATTTGGAAAGCGTGGTCGAAAAAGCAGTGGCTCAGGGTGCTAAGGTATTGCTAGGTGGCAAACGCACCGGTGCTTTGTTGGAGCCTACGGTTATTGACGAGGTTCCTCGTAATGCCGATATGGTGGTGCAAGAATCTTTTGGTCCATTGGCACCTATTCTTACCTTTAAGGATATTGATGACGCTATTGCGCTGTCCAATTCCACGGCCTACGGTTTGTCTTCGGGCGTAGTAACCAATAACATGCAGTATATCATGCGTTTTGTGAAAGAACTAAAAGTGGGAACGGTGAATGTAAACGAAGTTCCAGGCTATCGTATAGAAAGTTCGCCTTTTGGCGGCATCAAAGATTCGGGTTTGGGAATCAAAGAAGGGGTGATTGAAGCCATTAAGTGTTTCACTTTTGTGAAAACTTATTCGTTGCCTTGGTAGCTTTTTCTTAGCATCTGAATTATTTTTCCATATCGTAAGCCCGATTTTCTCTATCTCAATTAAGGATATTGAAAATTGGGCTTCTTTATAGCGAAATGAGGCTTGTGGCTAGCTATTAAGATTGTTAAAGGATTGGGTAAATTGTATATCATCATTTTGTTAATCATAAAATATTCCTTTTAGAAGTGTCATTTTATTGTTAACTTGGATTACAGGCCTCGATCTACCACATGAGATTTAGCGTTTGGGCCTGAGGAATTAACAATTCAAACACGCTCATTATGAAGAAAAAATGGCTACTATTTTCATTTTTGTTCATTTTCTCACTGCCAGCTATCGCTCAGCAAACCGATATCTCAGGCATCGACAGGGATACCGCGATTACTAACTACTCTACTTACAAGCGGTCCATTGGTTTTGCAGGTTTATTACAAACCAGGTTTTTGGCCTCGCTATCTGATAACATAGATATCAATGGTAAAAATTTTAACGACGCATCCACCAGTAAAAACACCAATGCCTTTTTGTTAAAAAGGGTGCGGTTGCAGGTGAAGGGGAACGTGAACGATCATTTTGCGGCGAACATCATGTTCAATTTTGCTGAGTTTAGCTCTAATCCAGCCAATAAGGTATTGGAAAATGCGTACGTGAAGTACACGCTGAGCAAACATTTTCAAGTACAGGCGGGGCAATTCAGGCCTTTCTTTGGAATAGAGGATGCCCTACCCGTAGATGTGATCAGAACCTTTGATTATTCTAACCAATATTATGCCTTCGGGGCGAGCGGATGGCAAAGCTTTCAAATAGGTTTGTCGTTGTTTGGCGATGTGACCTCCACAGGTCAAATGCCTATCAGGTATTATGTAGGGGTTTATAACGGTAACAACAGAAACGAAGCCAGTGATAACGACGATGCCAAAAACTTTTATGGGCGTATTGAGGCCGAATTGGCTAAAAAGCTCATTGTAGGTGTGAATGCGGCAGTTGGAAGCATGGGTAACGGACAAGGTGATGCTTGGGGCGCTGACCTGGTAACTACGCACAAATTTGGAAACAGATGGCAATTATCATTAAGCGGTGAGTATAAAAACGGAAGCAACTTGTCATTGTTCAATACCTTTACCACCAATGCACCAAGCCTGTCTAAAGTGCGCATGCATGGCTTTTATGTATTTCCAATTCTGCGTTACAATTGCAATTTGCCACGTTTACGCGGAATTGAGTTCTCCTCACGGTATGAGTACTTGGATTTGAATTATAAGCTCGACAAAAATGTGAGGAGGAATATTGTTCCCAATATTTCACTGGTATTTGCCGACGATTTTTACGCAGCCATTCAAACAGGCGTGTCTCTTAACCTGTATGACCGCAATGTTCCATTAAGCACCACTTACGATAGTCATCTTTATTACTTGCAATTGCAGGTCCGTTTTTAAACCCTAGTTTATGAAAGAAGTTAACCTAAAATCACTGGCCATTACCGTAGTTATTGGCCTTATTATTTGGTTCATCCCCGTGCCAGAAGGCGTTAAACCCAATGCTTGGCATTTGTTGGCCATTTTTGCCGCCACCATTATCGGTATTATCCTTAAAGCGGCACCCATGGGCTCAATGGCCATGATTGGGATGACGGTTTGTGCGGCTACACAGGTATTGGCTCCTGGAGATCCTACACAATCCATCAAAAATGCCTTAAGTGGTTTTGGCAATTCAACCATTTGGTTAATTGGATTGGCTTTCTTTATTGCCAGGGGATTTATTAAAACGGGATTGGGTACCAGGTTGGCCTATAACTTTATCCGCATGTTCGGTAAAAGTTCGCTAGGATTGGCTTTTGGTCTTAACACTGCCGATTTGATTTTGGCGCCAGCCATTCCAAGCAACACGGCAAGAGCAGGAGGGGTTATTTTCCCAATCATGAAATCCATTGCGGTAAACATGGGCTCTACCCCTGAAAATGTCGAGAGCCATCGTAAAATAGGCTCCTTTTTAACTTTGAGCAGCTATAATGCCAATATGATTACCTCTGTAATGTTTTTAACCGCTACAGCCAGTAACCCGATGGCGCAAAAGTTTGCCAAAGATTTGGGCATTACCATTACTTGGAGCAGTTGGTTCATGGCAGCAGTAATTCCTGGACTAGCCTGTTTCATATTGGCACCGCTTTTCCTTTATAAATTTTATGCACCTGAATTGAAAAGAACACCAGACGCCCCACGTTTAGCTGCAGAAAAGCTAAAAGAAATGGGACCTGTAACCAGACAGGAATGGCTCATGGTGGCCACCTTTATCATTTTGTTGGTGTTGTGGATATTTGGAAATTTATTTGCGGTAGACGCCACTACCGGTGCGTTGATTGGTTTGTCTATCTTATTGCTTTGTGGCGTATTGACCTGGGATGATGTAAAATCAGAAAAAGGGGCTTGGGATACCATTGTTTGGTTCTCTTCGTTGGTCATGATGGGTTCTTATTTAAATTCTCTTGGCTTTATTGGCTGGTTTGGCAATTTGGTAGGAGCTAAAATGAGTACCTTTAGTTGGCAATTGGCCTTCCCAATCATCATACTGGTGTATTCTTATTGCCATTACCTTTTTGCCAGTGCAACAGCACAAGCAGCGGCCATGTATTCGGTGTTTTTGGCCGTGGGTATTTCGGTAGGCGTACCAGGCACCATGTTGGCTATTTTCTTGGGTGCTTGTGCTACATTAATGGGTTCGTTAACACACTATGGACACGGTCCAGCACCTATTTTCTTTGGCAGTACCTATGTAGATATGAAAGATTGGTGGAAACACGGTTTTTTTATTAGTGTGCTATTCCTGTTAATTTGGTTTATCATTGGCGGGCTTTGGTGGAAAGTAATAGGGTTATGGTAAAGGCTAAAGGAACCACAACACAGGCCTATAAACTTTGGATGGCCTTAACCGGACTTTTTTTGTGCGTGTTTTTGGTGATCCACGTGCTGGGCAATCTGCAGCTTTTTCTTCCTGCCGAAGAAGCTAGAATCCAGTTCAATTGGTATTCGCAGCTCTTGTCCAATAACATCATCATCAAAATCATTTCCTATGTACTTTATCTATCTATTATTGCGCACGTGGTTTATGCCATTATTCTTTCTCTCAAAAAACAAAAGGCCAATGGCGTAAAATATGCTTATGACCAACGTGGAGCAGTAAGCCCTTGGTACAGCCGAAATATGGGCATATTGGGCACCATCATTTTCTTGTTTCTGGTAGTTCACCTGAAAGATTTTTGGTATCAATATAAGTTTACGGATCTGCCCTTGGATGCACATGGGCAAAAGGATTTATACACCATTGTGGTGAGTGCCTATCACGAGTTATGGTATGTGGTTTTGTATGAGGTAGGTTTGCTGGCTTTAGGCTTTCACCTGCTGCACGGTTTTTTCAGCGCCATCAGAACTTTGGGATTATACCATCCCAAATATGTGAAGTTGGCCAAATGGGTGGCTTGGGCTTACACACTAGCCATTACGCTAGGGTTTATGGCCATGCCAATTTATGTTTATTTAAGCAACTGACATGAACGTTTTAAATGCAAATATTCCAGAAGGAGCTTTAGAAGATAAATGGTCCAATTTTAAGGAAAAAGCCAAATTGGTTAATCCTGCCAATAGGCTAAAAATGGAAGTGATTGTGGTGGGGACTGGCTTGGCTGGGGCGTCTTGTGCGGCTTCCTTGGCCGAACAAGGTTATCGCATCAAATCCTTTTGTTTTCAGGACAGTGCCCGAAGAGCGCATTCAGTTGCCGCACAAGGAGGGGTAAACGCCGCCAAAAATTATAAGAACGATGGTGACAGCGTTTATCGGATGTTTTATGATACCATTAAAGGTGGCGATTTTCGTTCCCGTGAAGCCAATGTGTATCGCTTGGCCGAATGTTCTTTAGCACTTATTGACCAGTCGGTGGCGCAGGGTGTACCCTTTGCAAGGGAATATGGGGGGTATTTGAATAACAGGTCCTTTGGTGGGGTACAGGTTTCGAGAACGTTTTATGCTCGTGGACAAACGGGACAACAATTGCTATTAGGTGCTTATCAAGCTTTAATGCGACAAGAAAGTTTGGGAAAGGTAAAAACCTATACCCGACATGAAATGCTGGAATTGGTACTGATTGACGGAAAAGCCAAAGGCATCATCACCCGTGATTTAGTGACTGGAGAAATAGAACGACACGCAGCTGATGCGGTGGTATTGGCCACTGGCGGTTATGGTAAAATCTATTACCTTTCTACCTTGGCCATGGGCTGTAATGGCTCGGCCATTTGGCGGGCACATAAAAAAGGAGCATTAATGTCGGGCGTAAGCTGGATCCAGTTTCATCCTACTTCTTTGCCACAATCAGGGGAGCAGCAATCTAAGCTCACCCTCATGTCCGAATCCTTACGTAACGATGGTAGGATTTGGGTGCCTTTAAAAGCAGGTGAGGAACGGGAAGCGGGTCTTATTCCAGAAGAAGAAAGAGATTATTATTTGGAGCGACGATATCCCGCCTTTGGTAACCTTTCTCCACGGGATATTTCCTCACGGGCTGCGAAAGAACGTATTGATGCGGGCTTTGGTGTGGGGCCTATGAAAAATGCCGTTTATCTGGATTTTTCAAAAGCCATTAAAGCTCAAGGGAAGGCAAAAATTAAAGAGAAGTACAGTAACCTGTTTACCATGTACGAGAAAATTACAGGGATCAATGCGTATGAGCAGCCCATGTTGATTTCGCCAGCAGCGCACTTTACCATGGGCGGGCTTTGGGTAGATTATCAATTGATGACCTCTATTCAGGGTTTGTTTGCCTTGGGCGAAGCCAATTTCTCGGATCATGGGGCTAATCGACTAGGAGCCAATTCGCTCTTACAAGCTTGTGTAGATGGCTATTTTATTGCTCCCTATACCATCCCTAATTATTTGGCCGATGAGTTAAAAGCAGAGCGGGTACAAACTTCGCATCCAGCGTTTGACGAAGCCGAAGCGCAAGTGAAAGCAAAGCTTAAACAATTCATGGATATTAAAGGCAGTTTATCGGTCGATTATTTCCATAAAACATTGGGCAAACTGCTTTACGATAAGTGTGGACTATCGAGAAGTAAAGAGGGCTTGCAACAGGCCATTGAAGAAATTAAGGCACTAAGGCATCAATTTTATACTAATTTAAAATTAACGGGTGACGAACATTTGAATAGTGAATTGGAAAAAGCGGGAAGGGTAGCCGATTACCTGGAACTTGGTGAGCTGATGTGCTTGGATGCCTTACAAAGAGAGGAGTCTTGCGGGGCACATTTTAGGGAAGAATACCAAACTGCGGATGGAGAGGCGGTGCGTGATGATGAACATTATGCCTACGTTTCTGCTTGGGAATGGAAAGGGGCAGATGCACAACATGTGTTGCACAAAGAACCCTTGACTTTTGAAAGAGTGAGTTTAACCGTTAGGAGCTATAAATAAAGGAAACCATGAAGTTGAACTTGAAAATATGGCGACAAGAAAATGCTTCGGAAAAGGGCAGGCTTGTTGATTATCAGTTAGATGGCGTAACTACCCACATGTCTTTTTTAGAGATGATGGACATGTTGAACCAACAATTGATTGAAAAGGGAGAAAGAACCATTGAATTTGACCACGATTGCAGAGAGGGAATTTGTGGGCAATGTGGCATGATGATCAACGGTAGGGCCCATGGTCCTTTGGCCAATACCACCACTTGTCAGCTGCATATGCGTAGTTTTAAAGATGGAGAAACCATTTATATAGAACCTTTTAGGTCGAGTGCTTTTACCGTTTTAAGAGATTTGAAAATAGATAGAGGCAGTTTCGACAGGATTATACAGGCAGGTGGCTTTATCTCTGCTGCTACAGGGCAGGCACCTGAAGCCAATAGTATCCCCATTGCTCATGAAACAGCCGAAGCTGCTTTTGATGCTGCGGCTTGTATTGGTTGTGGGGCTTGTGTAGCCACTTGTAAAAACTCCAGTGCGGCTTTATTTACGGCAGCAAAAGCAGTTCATTTGGCCATATTACCACAGGGCAAATTAGAAACGGATAAAAGGGTAGTGGCCATGGTACAACAAATGGATGCAGAAGGTTTTGGGCATTGTTCCAATACCGAAGCCTGTGAAGTGGAATGTCCGCAAGGCATTTCAGTATTGCATATCGCCAGGTTTAACTATCTCTATCATCAATCTCGCTTATTTAGCAAAACATGATTTATAGCAGCTATTAAAAAAGGCCGTTGGATATCCAGCGGCCTTTTTGTGTGATTGAAGTTTAGAGGTATAGTCCGTCATTGCGAGGTACGAAGCAATCTCACTATTATTGTCGAGATTAAAAAGATATCGCTTTAAGGTTGCTTCCCCAAAAAATCGGGACAGGCTGCGCCTCGCAATGACGAAATTTCGTAGATATTAACGAATGGATGATCAATGTATAACTTAGGGTTTCAAGGTGTATTTGTCAGTGGTGATCATTGGCATTTCATTGCCTAGCATTTTAATCACTACTTCTACACGGTCATTCACAGGAACATAAGTTCTGTCCTTTTCAATGTATTGATAAGTTACTTCGGTAGTAAGTTTGGTGGCTTTGAGGATTTTAATCCTTAAATCTTTCAGATTTACTTCGGTCATTTTCTCCAATCTCCCAGTTTTAGCATTAATGTGTAATGTAAATAGGCAGTCCTTGAAAAAACCATGGTCGCTATCTACGGTAGTTGGATCATATTGATAAGTGATTTCTAGGGTGCTGCCGTCATCTTTGGTGATTTTGTAGGAATTGTCATCCACTTTAAAATCGGTCTTTTGATTGTGTTCCTTGTCAAAAGCTTTTTGCTCGCCTTTAGAAGGATTTTTACCATTTACCGAAACCAAAGTCCATTGTGGCGGATCTTGTTTGTTAGGGTCGAAACTGGAGATGTATACCTTGTCCTTATCGTTAATAGTTACCGTTCTTTGTACGTCGTGTGCGTACTTGTCTAAATTGTCTTTTAAATTGGGGTTCAATACTTCTTCGCTAACATTGTACTTTTTTAGGGTTTGCAGGACTAGGCTCTTTTGGGCAAAGGCTACAACGCCTAAGGAGGTGATCAGCAAAGAAAGAAACAGCTTTTTCATATTGTACGGGCTTTAAAATTATTTACGGTATAAAGGACAACGCTTTAAAAGGTATTGTAATGGGCTACTAAAACCACCATCGGTATTGGAGAAAAATGCCCTATGGCTTTGGTTGTAGATGTTGGCATTGTTGTCATTATAAATGTTCAAACTTACCGAAACATCGTAACGTTGTTCGGCATTGGAATAGGTTGAACCGTAGGTGTTTACTTTGGTCACCTTATCATTCCCGTTTCTTTTAACATTGGTGTTCGAGTTGTCGCTGCTGTAGCTGGTTTGTGAGGCTTTATTTTGTTTAACCGTACCATCAATAATATACTCTACGCCAAGGATATTGCACAATTCATTCATGGTAAAGCCAGTAATATTGTCTTTGGTTACGCCGCCTTTGGCCAATAGTGCATTGGTAGTTCTAGGGTCAATTAAGGTGTAGCCAGCTGAATGCTGTGATAAAAATGCATAAGTGTCTTGTTGGGCACTCAGTCCTATTTCGTCAGCCCCAGGTTGATTCTCCATGAGGTAATGAAAAGGGAGTACCGCAATGCGGTTATGATGGTCGGCAGGCGTGCCTTTCATCACAATTTGGTCGTTCTTACGAATATCAGAAGGCAAAGGAGGTTGATTAATGATTTCTACCCTTCCACTTGAATGGGTGATTTTCAAAATATCCGATTTCTTAATCGTGTATTCCAAGGTTTCGCCACTGTAAATAAACGTGAGGTCGGTGTCGGTAATTTTAGTGATTTTACCCTTCATTTCGTCGCCATTCACTTTCAGGATCACATCGACGGGAGTTTGGGCAAAAGTGCTGATAGAGAGTAATAACGCTACTAGCAATAGGAGAGGTCTGCTCATGGCTTATTATTTTTTGTTTGTTATAAATTTAGCTTTTTAAAGCCTTAAAAATTACTCTTTTAGCGAATATTTTTTTATTTTCATGGCATTGAGTAGCTTAGGGCTATTCCATTTACTTAATCTCATATGCAACCTCAACTCTCCCGTTTCCTCAGTTTGTTGCTTCTTTTAGTTGGGCTGTTTGGTATGGCTTATGGCCAAGGCAATAAATCAGGTCAAAAAGATACCGCCGGTGCAAAAAGCTTTGTCGAAAGGATGCAGGAGTTTGCCAAAACCTCTGCCTTAAGTAGCGCTGCAGATTTTGAAGCAGATAAGGCTGAACAAGTGCAAGAGGCTACTTTGGTAGAGATTAAGAAAAACATTCAAAAAGCCAAACTTTACCTGCGTACAGGGTTAGATACTTTAGCAGCAAAAAATGAACTTTCGTTAATTGCTGCGCATGCAAGGCTAGCAGGTGATGGACTGTTTGCCATTAAGGAAACGCCAAGGACTTATCGGAATTTAGTATCCACTCAAAAGCTCCTTAATGCTTTACTGGAACGGTGTAATTTGCAGAAAACCAAATTAGATAACCACAAAAAGCAGCTTTCGCAATTTAAATATCAAATCGATTCCCTTTCCAAAACCAAGGAACTGTTTAGCTTTCCAAAGGATTCTGCGAAGCTATCGAAGTACATGCAAACCTTGGTGGTGCTGGCTCGTGAAGTAGCCCCTATGGATAGTGTGATTGACCAATCGATCATGCAAACCCAATCGTTGCAAAATCAAGCTAGTTTGCAAGCTTATAGTTTAGAAAACCATTTGGATGAGGTTACTCATTTTCAGCAACAAATGTCAGATCAACTCTTTCATCCTGAATTAAGTTATCTCTGGCAATCTTCTGAAAAATTTAGTCCATTTGGGCAAATAATCGACTATTCTATACAAAAGGGCCAATTGATTTTACGCTTTTTTGCCCTCAGCAATGTCGGTATTTTGGCTTGTGTTTTATTACTGATCTTGGTATGCTACTCCTTTGTACGGTCGCTTAAAAGTGCGTACCATAAAGAAACAGAAGGCCAAGCCATAGAAAAGGAGCATCTGATCATCAGGCATCCACTGCTATCGGCCATTTTTATCATTGCCAACCTGTCGCAATTCCTGTTCAATGCACCTCCCTTTATCTTTAGTTTGTGTTTTTGGTTAGTTGCTGCGGTGACGCTAACTTTATTGATGCGTGGTTATATCACCAAATTTTGGATGTATGCTTGGTTGGGAATGCTGTTATTGTTTGTACTATCAGCCGTTGATAACCTCATTCTTCAAGCCTCTGGTGTGGAAAGATGGTACATGTTCTTTTTATCAATTGCAGGTTTAGTATTGGGCTTTTTGATCTTTAAAAAGGGAAAGCGTGAGGAGTTAAAGGAAAGTCTGATTGTTTATGCCATAGGACTGATGATTGTGCTAGAAGTGTTTGCCTTATTTTTTAACCTATTGGGCAGCTACAATTTGGCTAAATCCTTATTGGTGGCGGGTTATGTGAACGTCATCATTGCCATTATGTTTTTGTGGACGGTGAGACTAATCAACCAGGGACTGCAATTGGCATTTAACCTATACGCAAGGCAAGACAAAAGCTTGTTTTTTATGAATTTTGATCGAGTAGGGCAAAAGGCACCCATGTTGCTTTATGTGTTATTGGTAATTGGATGGTTGATTTTGTTCGGTCGTAATTTTCCCGCTTATGCTTTTATTGTAGAACCTGTACGTGATTTCTTCTTCGACCAACGCGCTATAGGAAGTTATACGTTCAGCATCAGCAACCTCATTTTGTTCTTCTTTGTGGTATCGGCCTCTGTGATCATCTCTAAAATCGTTTCCTTTTTTGCGATAGATAAACGTACTTTTTCTAAACAAGATGGCAGAAAAGGAATTGGAAGCTGGATCTTGTTAATTCGCATTACCATTATCCTTTTAGGCTTGTTTTTGGCTTTTGCTGCGGTAGGTATTCCTATTGATAAAATTGCAATTGTGCTGGGGGCTTTGGGCGTTGGTATTGGTTTCGGTTTGCAGTCTTTGGTGAATAATTTGGTGAGCGGGTTGGTAATAGCTTTTGAAAAGCCTTTAAACCTAGAAGATGAAGTAGAAGTGGCGGGAAAGAGTGGTACCGTTAAATCCATTGGTTTCCGCAGTAGCATCATTACCACTTTTGATGGTGCCGAGATAGTGATGCCTAACGGCGATTTGTTGAATTCGCACTTGGTGAATTGGTCAAGCGGTAGTAGCAAACGGCGAGCTTCTGTGCTAGTGCACATTGCCCATGGTGCAGATCTTAAAAAAATACAGCAGGATATATTGGCCTTGCTAGCCGCTGACGAACGCATATTGAAACATCCAGAACCAAGTGTATTCTTTAAAGATATTAGTCCCGAAGCTTTGGAAATGCAGGTGTTTTATTGGAGCCGACAAACGAAACAGTTGGCCGAAATTAAAAGCGATGTGATTGTAGCCATTAATCAGCTATTTATTAAAAACGATATTCAAATTCCGTATCCAAAACAAGAGGTGTTTGTGCATACGGCTGAACAAAAGAAAACTTAACATAAATCTTCATACTAAAACTTAACGTCACATGATTAAAAAATTCTTACTTCTTTCTGCTTCAGTTTTTATCTTTTCGGTTGCTAGCGCCCAAAAAGGAACAAATGCTATTCAGGTGGGTGCTCGTGTAGCTTTTCCAACCGAAAAATTAAATAAGATTGCCAACACTGGTTTTGGTGGTAGTTTAAAGGGCATATATGGCATTGGTGGCCAAAGCAGCCCACATCAGGTGACTTTAGAAGCAGGTTATAACCGATTTGGTTTGAAAGACCTTCCTTCTGGAGCAAGTGGTTCTTATTCGGCCATTCCTATTTATACTGGTTATCGCTATCTTTTTGGTAAAATTATTTTAGACACCCAGGCGGGAATCTCCATCAACAGAATTGCTGATGAAAGTGCATCAGGAGTAAAAGCCAGTGGTAGTCAAACCGCTTTTGGTTGGGCAGTTGGTGCAGGCTATATGATTAATCAGATTGAGTTTGGTGTAAAATATCAAAGCTCTGATGTAAAAGATGATATCTACGATATCAAATTTGTTGGCATTAGGATAGGCTATAATTTTGCGCTGTAGATAGGTTTAGGTAATTTTAGATAGTGCTTTAATGAATGTAAGCTTATGAGACGTACTGAAAAAACATTGTCGGAAGTAATGGAAGTGTTGCGTGGAAGGGGTTATGTAGAAGATTTCAATCTGCTGGAAGAAAATATTTCCTATCGTGATGGAGGGGAGAAAGTGAACTTGTCTGATATTGTTATTGATAAGATTTATCGCTTTACTGGACAGAATGATCCAGACGACGAAGCCATTTTATATGCTATGCGTAATGTGAAAGATGGCGCTAAAGGTATTTTCGTAAACGGCTTCGGTATTTATACAGACGATAGAGCCGATGAAGTGATTGCAAAAATTACCGTTGAAGAAGACCATTCGGATATTTGGCCGTAATTGGTTCAATAGTTTATTGCTTTTGTCCCGACCCTTCGGGATTCATTAGTTCATTGGGTTTTTTGTAATAGCCGTGGGTATAAACCTTATAGGTTTTCTACTTGTTTAAACTTCGCAGGTTTTAGAAACCTACGAGGTTTGCGGGCATTACCGTCGTCATCCTGACCACACAGTAGCTGCGAAGCAAACTGAATCTTGGCGAGCTCATCGAAGGTAATTTCTTTGCGTCATTGCCAGCTCGACTGGCAATCGTAATGCTGTAGTAGGCTTTTCTACCGCCTTAAGATTCCCACCTATGCGGGAATGACGCACGGGTGAAGAGTAGGTGCTGAAAAGGGATGCCATTCGAGTTAGTGCAAACATTCTTAAGCACTTCTCTCTCCCTCACAGGGAGAGATCCCGATTAATCGGGAGAGAGGGCCTTCCGTCGTCATCCCGACCACGCGGTAGCTGCGAAGCAAACTGAATCTTGGCGAGCTCACCGAAGGTAATTTGTTTGCGTCATTGCCAGCTCGACAGGCAATCGTAATGCTCTGGTAAGCTTTTCTACCGCTTTATGTTTCCCGCCTACGCGGGAATGACGCATGGGTGAAGGGTAGGTGCTGAAAAGGGATGCCATTCGAGTTAGTACAAACATTCCTAAGCACTTCTCTCTTCCTCACAGGGAGAGATCCCGATTAATCGGGAGAGAGGGTTATTTTGAAACTACCTATTTCCCTGCTAAATTAGGGGAAGCTAAAACCATTTAAGATAACACTAGATACTCGCCCAATGACTAGAATGAAGAAAGTTAGCATCGCTTTATTGGCGTTGTCTATCAGTTTAACCACCTATGCACAAACTGTAACCGTTGATAATTACTACAACAACGAAACCAAAAAAACGAAAGATGGTAGAACCGAAAGCTTCCATTATTTATGGACCGACCACGAAATGTCGGGATTTTCTATTCTTGGGGAAATATTTTTAAAAAATGGTGCAAGAGCATTAACCACCCTCGCTCAAGCACCTACCATGCAAAACCTTAAAAAAACGGATATCTATATCATTGTAGATCCCGATAACGTGGGTGATAATCCAAGCCCCAGCTACATGGACGAAAAAAGTGCGCAGCTCATTGCGGACTGGGTGAAAGCTGGGGGTGTGTTGTTACTGATGGGGAACGATGAAGCTAATGCCGATTTAAAACATTTTAACCTACTTACCGCGAAATTTGGATTTACCTTTAATAGCGATATCATTTTAGGGGTAAAAGATGATGCACATTTTGATGATGGAGGGCTTTCTACCGAGGGACAAGAGCTCTTTAAAACTTCTAAAAATATATTTATCAAAAACGCAGCGTCTATTAGCATTCAGCATACTGCCGTACCAGTACTTACTACTAAAGATGGTAAAAATGCAATGGTGATTGCAAAATATGGTAAAGGAGCAGTTTTAGCAGTAGGTGATCCTTGGTTGTATAATGAATATACCAATGGAAGATTACCTGCCCGATTTGAGAATGATAAGGCGGCCGCTGACGTAGCGCAGTGGCTTTTGGAGCAGGCTAAAAAGGTTAAATAAGCTTTGGCCTAATTATATACTCATTAACCAATGGACTAATGAGCCAGTGAACTAATAAACTGACATTAGAAATGGTTATTTATTATTTTTTGCAATAGAATCTTAGCACTGCCATAGGGCTGTCAGTAGCCCCTCATAATTTCGTTTCATCAAACCCAAAATCATGGAAACTAAAGACGGAAAAATGGCAGTTTATGCCCCTAGCAGAAAGGACTGGCGGAAATGGCTAATTGAAAATTATCATACTGGTAGTGCCGTATGGCTTATCCTTTATACTAAAAAGAGCCTAGTGCCAAGCATTAGCCTAAGTGAAGCTACCGAAGAAGCACTTTGTTTTGGTTGGATAGACAGCTTGTGCAAGAAAAGAGACTATGAAAGTTATTATCTCACCTTTGGTCCGCGAAATCCGAGAAGAAGCAGATGGAGTGCCATTAACCGAGAGCGGGCCTATCAAATGATCAGCGAGGGCTTGATGATGCCCCAAGGACAGCTAATGATCGACCTTGCCAAAACAAGAGGCTGTTGGGAATAGTGGGTTGTTTAGCCGGTTGGTTTGTCGGTTGTTTGGACAGGTTAGGAGCTGAAATAGTCTTCTTTCTTGCCATATTTTAATAAAAAGGCTAGTAGTATCAAAAGAAGGTCCTATGTGTACTAAATCATTTTGCTTTCGAAATAGGAAATGCAGCGAAGCAATGTACCATCTGTACAAAGGCAGTGTCCCAAATCTACGGACTTATACGCACTTGTACGGACTTCTATGGACTTTTACGGAGTTTTAAATGGAATAGTAGAGAAGGAGAGAAATAAGTAGTTAAATATAATAAAATTGTTTGATGGAGATAAGTGATTAAATTATTTCAATCTCCAAATTTTATGCATTTCGCTTGTTATTCCGAGTATATTGCTTGCCCCGATACTTCGGGGAGGACCGCGAAGCAGCTACGAAGTAAATCTCCAAAGTAGCACAAAAGGAGATCCTTCGCTGCGCTCTGGATGACAAAGGGGGTAATGGGGCAAATCGGTACAGGTTATGCTCTGGGTGACAAAGCACATAAAGGAGCATCTTCGCTACTGAGGAATCAGTACAGGTTATGCTCTGGATGACCATTGCCCAGTCTTATACATCTTGCTTGTCATTCCGAGTATATGAGGAATCTCCAATAATAGCGTAGAAAGAGACGCTTCCAACAGTAGCGCGAAAAAAGACCCTTTGCGGTGCTCTGGGTGACAAAGCACACAAAGGGCACCTTCGCTACCGAGGAATCAGTACGGGTTGTGCTCTGTATGACACGGAACATGGGAATACAGTATTCCTACCTCCCTTATTTTGGTCTTTTCTTAATTCTGCATCATGTTTGTCATTCCGAGCAAGCGAGGAATCTCCAAAAGCAGCACGAAAAAAGACCCTTCGCTAGGCTCTGGGTGACAAAGCGCACAAAGAGCACCTTCATTACCGAGGGATTGGTATAGGTAACGCTTTGGGTGACTATTGTCCAGTTTCCAGTCTTATACATCTTGCTTGTCATTCGAGTATACGAGGAATCTCTTTAGAAAGATGAAAGACATCCTTCGCTGCCGAAGTATCGGTACAGGTAGCGCTCTGGATGACATGGAGCATAGCCGAGCACTTTCTTTATCAGGTGTATAGGCTACGTTGTGGAAGACAAAGTCCTTAGAACGATCATCTTTATTTCGCTCTTTTTGATTATTTTTAATCAAACCTACACCTATGACTAAACAACATAATTACTTCGTTTATATTTTAACCAATAAGCATAAAACCGTTTTATATATTGGTGTAACCAATGATTTGGAAGTAAGAATTCAACAACACTGTGAAGGAGAAAATGCAAAGTCTTTTACTAAAAAGTATAAGTGTTATCATTTGGTGTACTATGAACGGTATCAATACATCAATGATGCGATTGATAGAGAAAAAGAGCTAAAAGGATGGTCAAGAGCTAAAAAAGAGGCGTTGATTATGCAAGAAAATCCTAATTGGAGGTTTTTAAATGAAGAGATAAAAGAAGAGTAGGCTATCCTTGATTGTACTTTTGCATCGTGCTTGTTATTCTGCATCTTGTTCGTCATTCTGTATGCTGTTTTTGTCATTCCGAGTATACGAGGAATCTCCTAAGAAATATGAAAGAGATCCTTCGCTTCGCTCTGGATGACAAGGTGCATAATCGGGCAATTCACTATTGAAGGATCGATACAGGTTACGCTCTGGATGATAAGATGTATAGAATGTGGCATTCCTTCGTTTTGGCTTCTTTGCTATTCTGCATCCTGCTTGTCATTCCGAGTATACGAGGAATCTCCTAAGAAACATGAAAGAGATCCTTCGCTTCGCTCTGGATGACAAAGAGCGTAATGGGGCAAATCCGTACAGGTTACACTTAGCTAACCAATGAACTAGTGAACCAATGAACCAACAACCAACCACCAAGCCAACAAAGTGTAAAAGCCATGTCATACCCTTAACAAAATCACGAAAATGAAGCTTAAAATGTCGCAGAAACCGTAGCTTTACCTATACAACATCGTTAGCACATTTGGAAGGAACAATCACACATACCACCTCTACTAAAAAGTTGCTGCCCATCATCTTGGCCACTTCTATTTTTATGCAGATGTTGGACTCTACCATCCTTAATACCTCCCTGCCCACCATTGCCAAAGACTTACATGAATCGCCGCTAAATATGCAAAATGCCATCATCAGCTATGTGCTTACCTTGGCGGTATTTATGCCCGTAAGTGGTTTTCTGGCCGATAAGTTTGGAACCAAGAAGATCTTCATTTTTGCGCTGATCCTGTTCAGTGTGGGTTCATTATTCTGCTCCCTTTCGGGCAACCTTACCGAATTGGTAATTTCCCGAATGATCCAAGGCCTAGGCGGTAGTTTAATGACACCAGTAGGCAAACTCGCTTTGATCAAAACCTTTCCTAAAAACGAACTGCTCAAAGCCATGAACTTTGCCATTATCCCAGCGCTGATCGGCCCTGTGCTGGGTCCTTTGGTAGGTGGTTACATGGTCGATTATTTGTCGTGGCACTGGATTTTCCTTATCAATATTCCTATTGGGATGATTGGCATCTTGCTAAGCCTTAAATACATGCCCGATTATCGGTCTGATATTATCGATTTTGACCTCAAAGGATTTCTCATTTTTGCTGCGGCTTCCTTGCTGCTTTCCATTGCTTTAGAGCTATTTGGTAATACTGTTCACGTCACACCAGTATTAACGGTGCTGTTGTTGGGCTTTTTAATGCTATACTTCTATTACCGACATGCCAGTAAAGACAATAACCCTATTTTTCCGTTGAACTTATTTAAGGTACGCACCTTTAGGGTAGGTATTGTGGGTAATTTGGCTACCCGTTTGGGAATCAGTTCGGTGCCTTTGTTATTGCCTATGATGATTCAAATTGCTTACGGACAATCGGCTGTTACCTCTGGATGGATCATTGCGCCAATGGCTGTAACCGCCATGTTTGGCAAATCGGCGGTGATTAAAATCCTAGAGACTTTTGGTTACCGAAATACCTTGATGGTGAACACCTTTTTGATTGGCGCATTGATCTGTTGTATGGCTATTCCAGTTATCCAAACTTCTATTTATTGGTATATGCCTATCATTGCTACGTTAGGGTTTTTCAACTCCATACAATTTACCGCTATGAATTCCATTTCCATTGCCGATTTAAGACAATACCATACCAGTAGCGGTAATTCCTTGGTTTCGGTCAACCAGCAATTGGCTATTGGATTTGGGGTAGCATTTGGATTGATTGTTCTCAAAATTTTTCAGGGCGATGCCAAGCTTATCCATAACGAAATCCACAATGCCTTTCGCTATACCTTTTTGGTCATTGGGGGCTTAACCATTCTGTCGGGATTAGTGTTCAGAAGGCTGCACTTTAAGGACGGTGAAAACATGCGTTCTAAAGCTTAAATCTTTTGTGAAGCCCTTATTGGCTTGCGAATATCAAAACGTCCTTTTATCTTGGTGTTAAATTGAAACGCAAGCACCATGGCTCATTGCATGAACAAACAAACCGTAACCTTCAAATTGTTGTTAAGGTGTGTAGTGTGGATGGGTTTGATGTTAACCTCCTGCCAACAGCATCCTCAAAATTTTACAACTATGGACAACCCAAAAGATAGCATTGCTTTTAGCCATGGCCATGCAGCCGTAAATGGCATTAACCTTTATTATGAAATTTATGGGGAGGGGCAACCTTTGGTGCTTATTCATGGCGGAGGTTCCACCATTCAATCTAATTTTGAGAAGGTAATTCCCTTGTTTGCCAAAAACAGAAAGGTCATTGCCGTTGAACTGCAGGCGCATGGCCGTACTAGTGATCGGAATACAGGAGTAACCTTTGAGCAAGATGCTGATGACGTAGCAGCATTGTTAGAGCATTTGAACATCTCTAAAGCTGATTTCTTGGGATTTAGCAACGGTGGTACTACCACCATGCAAATTGCTAACCGACATCCACAGCTGGTGAACAAAATCATTTTGGCTTCGGCTTTGGCCAAACGTAGCGGAGTGCCACCGCAGTTTTGGGATTTCATGAAACAGGCCTCGCTGGATAATATGCCAGCCCCTTTAAAGGAAGCTTATTTGAAAGTAAATCCTAGCCAACAAGGTTTACAAGCCATGCATGATAAGGATGCGCAAAGGATGGTCGTGTTTAAAGATATTGCAGATGAAAGCATTGCCACTATTAAAGTGCCTACGCTCATTATCATTGGTGATAAGGATGTGATTACCCCAGAACATGCCTTGCAATTGCACCGACTGATAGCCAATTCGGAATTGGCCATTATTCCTGGTGGACATGGAGAATATTTAGGTGAAGTAACCACCCTAACGCCCCAAACCAAGGATAGTGAATTTGTGGTGCCGATGATCGAGAAGTTCCTGAACAAAAAATAAACGATGGAAAATACCAAAGAAATAGCCAAAAGATTTGCCGAAGTAATTTTGAATGGTAAATGGATTGCCAATACCAATTATAAGGATCAGTTAACCAATTTAGATTGGCAAATAGCTGCCGCCCAAGTGGGTAGTTTAAACACCATTGCAGCCTTGGCCCAACATGTGCATTACTATATTAGTGGTATTAACCAAGTGTTTAAAGGAGGTACCTTAGATATTAAGGATCAATATAGTTTCGATTTTCCACCCATTACTTCACAAGCACAATGGGAAACTTTTCTGGCTACCTTTTGGTATGATGCCGAAGAGTTTGCCGCCTGGGTAGATAAGATGCCTAAGGCTCAACTGAGCGATGTGTTTGTGGATGAAAAGTACAGTACCTACAACCGTAATATCCAAGCCATGATAGAACATAGCTATTACCATTTGGGACAAATTGTGCTGATTAAGAAACTGTTGTTAGAAGGAATTAAGTAGAGACTCTACCGATGTTCGTCACCCTGAACCGAGTTTACGAGTTCACCGTAGGTAATTTATTTCAGGGTCAGTGGGATAAAATATTTGTCTAATTATAGTTAGATGATTAAAATACTACCTCTAAAAAAACAAAATATATGCTAGCAAATACATTAACATCCCTTTTTGAAAGGGATTTAAAAAGAGTGATCAACGAACTGGAACTTTATCCTAGCGAGGCTGATTTATGGCGTATCGAAAAGGATATTGCCAATTCGGCAGGGAACTTAGTATTGCACTTGGTTGGTAATTTAAACACTTACATTGGCAAGGAAATGGGTGAAACTGGTTATGTGAGAAACCGAGAATTGGAGTTTTCATTAAAGAATGTACCTCGAGAAGAACTGATTGCCAAATTGAATGATACCATCACCGTGATTAAAAACGCCCTGCAAAACGTAACCGACGAAGCAATGCAGCAAGAATATCCACTACTGGTGTTGGAGGAAAAAACTTCTACCGAATATTTCTTGGTGCATTTAAGCACACATTTGAATTATCATTTGGGGCAGATCAATTATCATAGAAGGTTGGTAGGGAATCGTTAATGTCATTTGTGAAATTGACTGGTTAGTGATAGTTTAGGGTTAATTAACGGAAACGAGTCCGGCATTAAATAAATTGATAGATTTAGATAATGGCAGCAATGTGAAGGTAGAGTTATAGGTTTTGACGCTTGCGCCAGATCAACTATTATAGAAGATGGATTGGCATAGTTTCGATGCTGTCATTTTTTTTGAAAATTTTATCTGCTGAACTTTATTTGCAAAAGAAGTGATACTTGTTGGAAGTCTCAAATCTTAGTATTAGATTTAAAATTATTAATGCTCCTCCTTCCTTAATACTTGAAAAAATATTCTTGTCATTATCAAATTACTTTTATTAGGAACGCTAGCATTAGTGGATATCGAAAGTCAGCAGTAATAAAAAAAATAAACATAATGCAGGATATTTATAAAAAAAGGCCATTCAAAACTCGAAATGCAGATGAATATAATCTTAGTGATATTTTATCACTTTTTGTCAATCCAATAGAAGGATTAAAATCACCAGTTGATTTTGAAAATTCAATTATTAAAGGACGAATGGGGTCTGGTAAAACAATGTTTTTAAAAGCTAATTACGCATATTATTTATATAACATTATCCCGAGACTCATTGAGAGAGAAGAGTTAATTCTTCCAGTTTTTATTCGATTGAGCGACTTTCAGCATATTAAAGAGCCCAGCGAGATTTATCGTCAATTAATAATTAAGATCGTAGAAGAGTTGTCTTCAATTTATTTAAGGCTACAAGATTCAAAAGCGATGGCAAATATTCATTATGGCATGAAAAATATTCCTTCGGATATTCACTTTGACCATAAAATAAAAACAACGGCAAAGCAATTATTGAAATTAGGTTCGGAAGAATACGTTGAAAGATTAACTTCAGAATTTGGCGTTGAAGGACAAACAAAGTATTCGTTTTTTAATTTGTCGGCAAAATATAGTAAAACAAATGTTCTTGAACTAAAAAAGAAACAAAACCCTGGAATAAATGATATTGTTGCAATCTACGATTTGTTGTTAAAAGACAGTGATGGGAAAATTTTATTACTTATTGATGAAGCGGGATCATTAGATAAACAGTTTTTTAAGAATGATAATAATGATTCTTTTTTTGAAATTTTTATGAATCAACTTAGGACATCCAGTTTTATTCGGACGAAAATAGCTGTTTACCCCAATTCTTATTCAGATATTCTAACTGAGACCCGATATGGTGATATAGTTCAACTTGAAGAAGATATTAATTCGAAGGAATCTTATTTAAAATATAGAGCTAAGGTTGAATCCATAATATTTAATTATTTAAATTTTGACTTTTGCGGTGAACATGAAAGTGAAAAAATTTTACCAGAGGCTTTGTTTGAAATTAACAAAAACAAATTAGGAGATTCGATAGAACAATTAATAAATGGCTCCGAGGGGAATTACAGAAGACTCATACATCTGTTGGATCAAGCAATGAATGAATCCTATATTTCAAATAATGGTTTCGGAAAAGTAAAAGTTGAGGATGCTCTTAGCGCTTTGAACAACCATTGCCAAGGTATATTAACATTGTTTTCCGCTCCCGAAAAGGAGTTTATACATAGTATTGCCAAAGTTTGTAAAAATAGAAGTACTTATAGGTTTAAATTTCCGAATAATGGACAAGCGCTTTTTAAATATTTAAGTAAATCTCAAGAATATAACATTCTTAATATTCTTGAGGCGGGTTCTGGTAGAAAAGGAACAACATACTCTTTTGATTATTCATATTGTATTAATCAAGATTTAACAACTCATCTCATTGTTGGAACTGAAAAAATTGATAAGGATAGATCTTATTTATCTGGCGATTGGGTGACAAGAAATGTAACAATTGATGACGAGTTAATAAGGCAGGCTGAAATGCCTGGGAAAATATCAGGTAAGTTTGATTTTTTAAGTAGTAGTGGGAGTGGTTTTATAAAAAGTGATGAAGGTAAACAGTATTTTTTTATGCCTGATTACATACTGGAATTCGATAAAAATAAGCCTAAATATGCTGGTAAAGAAATCATTTTTTATCCGTGGAAAAATGGAGATATGTTGATTGCAACAGAAATTGAAATACTTTAAATGATTGCATCGTTCATAATGTTAAGTATTTTACTTCATTATTGACTTCGCAAAGTAGTATTAAGAAAATCACCAACAAATAAATTAATAATGGAAAATATTTTGAGACTTAAAGAAAGAGTAGAAATAGCTCTTGAAATAAGCGAAAGTTATTACAGGGAATTTAAAAGTGGTTATGAAGGGCCTGATGGAAATAAGACTCCTAGAGATTTAAAAGAAATTAAATATGATATTGCTAAAACACTTGTTGCTTTCGCAAACGCTGATGGTGGTGAGTTGTTTGTTGGAATAGAAGATAGTAATAAAGTAACAGGTTTGCCACATGGAGAGAAGCAAGTAATAGAAATACTCAATTCATATAAAGATTGCATTTTGAATGACACGCCAGTACCTATTAAACAAGCGACTTTAATTGATTATAACGGACTAAAAGTTGTTTACTTCTCCGTTAGTAAGGGTACAGAATTCGTTCATCTTACTTCTAAGGGTGAATGCTTTCAGAGAAGGGATAGAGAATCTGTTCCAACTGCATCAGAAAAAATTATATTTCAAAGAGAAGAAAAAACTTCTAGGGAATATGATAGAATGTTTATTGAAATTGCAAGGGTAACTGATTTAGATCATGATTTATTGCAATCAATTGGACAGAGAATTTCAAAACTCATTTCGGCAGAAAAGCTTCTTCAATATCTTGATTTAGCTGAATTCGATGGGAACTCATTAAAGCTACGAAAGGCTGCACTGTTGCTTTTTGCAAAACGTTCTAGTAAATGGCATCCGAGAAGTCAGGTCAGAATTTTAAAAGTTCGAGGTACCGAAGAAAAAACAGGTACAGATTTTAATGTCACTGAAGTTGGCGAAGCTAATGGTAATATATTTGAACTAATAGAAAGTAGTTGGGATTTATTAAGACCCCATCTAACAGATACAAAATTTTCTGATGATGCGTTGTTTAAAACCCAAATAATGTATCCTGAGCTAGCTTGTAAAGAAGCTCTTATTAATGCTATAACACACAGAGACTATAGTTCAGAAGGAAGGGGGATAGAAGTTAAAATATTTGATGATCGGTTAACAATTGAAAATCCAGGAGAATTATTATCCTCTATAACTTTAAAAGATATTGAAGCATTAACTGGGGCTCATTTATCAAGAAACACCTATATAGCAAGAGTTCTTAGAGAAACAGGATATATAAGAGAATTAGGGGAAGGTATAAGAAGGATATACGATTTGTTAAAGAGCAATGATATGATTTCTCCAAAAATCGTTTCCGCAAATAAAAGTTATTCAATAACGTTGTTTTACAAACATATATATACTAAAGAAGAACAACTTTGGTTAGATAACTTTAAAAATTTTGAATTGTCTAGAGAGCAAAAGACTGTTGTAAGACTAGGAGTCAATGGCCGTTTAATTTCTGCAAAGGAAATCTTTGAGACGGTAGGAATTGTAGACGAAAAGTCATATCGCGAATTGATTGAATCTCTTAGGATTCTTTCTATCTTGGAAACAACTTTAGATGGAAATCAAGTTTCTTATCAAAGGAAACAATATAATGGCTCACGAAAAGCTGTGCCTAGATATACTATAAAGTTACCTCATCAAAAAATCGATATAAAAAATGATGGAGAAGCAGATCGTTCAGACTACGCAAGAATTTATGTAGGTAATATTCCAAATACACTTAAGGCAGAAGAGCTTATCGAAGTTCTTAGTAAATTTGGTGAAGTAGTTGATGTTATAATACCTAAGAAATCAAATGGACAAACTAGAGGTTTTTGCTTCATTGAATTTGATAAGAAAGTTTATGCAACAAACGCCTTGAATAGTAATAGTCAAATTTTTATTCATAATAGAAAATTATATTTAAGGGAGGCTGATAAGATGAAATAATCTTTAACGATTCTTGGCTTGATAAATTTCCCTCGCTTAGCACAAGTCTTGTGTTTTAGGGTTAAGCGTAGATGACTTGTGGATGTGTTAAATAGCATACTTTATAAGATATCTTTGTAAGCTGTGGCTTATCTTGACATGCCATAAAAAAATAGAATGAAAATAACCGTTGACTTGACAAAAGAAATATTTGATGATGTAGAAAGCGTTAGTTTTTACGATAGCAAGACTATATTTTTTGATCCATCAACTTTTCTGCCTTCTACTGTTTCATTTAAAGTATGGGGAGCTGGTGTTATGCCAGGTTTTAACTGGGCAAAATACTTGGACTTAGATAAAGAGGCTAACATTAAATCAATATTACAGAAATCGGCAGGAAATGAGATTACTATTCAAGGTTTTGGCATTTTGACATTTAATGATGTGGTAGCTGGAAAAATTTCCATTTCACCCTATGATGATAAAGGTTTTTTACAATATAAAACAGGTAAACAAGTAGAGTTTAAAAGAGATTGGACACTTGAAAACATTGATCATGACTGTTACGAATATTGGCTTGATACATCGATATATTTCCCTTACGGTGCATGTGATTTAAAATTATATGCAAAAGGAACGGTGACATTTGAATTTGATACAGATGCTTGTGTAAGCAGTATCGAATATATCACCAACCCAAATCGGCAAGACACGTTTTGGGGCTATTTAAAAGATAAAGATCTGACAACAAACTCGTACAAGTACGAAGAACTTGATTAAGCAGAAAGTTCGTTTTATATATCTAGAACTATTTAACATTAGCAGTTAAGCAAAAAAATGAAAGTTTTAATTGATGCAGTTTTCAGAAGAAGAGAATAGATGGCGTAATGAGCGATGGGAAAGACATGGTATTTTAAAACTGCTCCAAAAGGAAGGGTTCACCTTTATACCAGATGGAAGGTCGGGCTATATCTACTGCATTGAACAGGGTGATTTAGTTGAAATTTATGTAGAAATGTCGGGCGTTAAGGAGTATGATATGTTGGTGTATTTTGATGAAAAGTTAGTGCGTTTTCCTGTAGGAAATGTTTTGAGTGAATATGAGAGAGAAATGTTAAAAAATAAACTCTTGGCTTGGCTTGATAAAAAAGGCATTAGAAGTGATTTAGGTATGCAATAATGAATACAAAAATAAAACAAGGACAATTTGAGGTAATTGACAGTTTTTTGATCAGACGCAGAAATGAATTTTATCTCATTGGGAGATTAAAAGAAGGAACGGTTAAAGAAAGGTGGTTTGTTCAGATTCCACTAAGCAGGTCAATTTCCCTGACAGTTAGAATTAAATCTATTGAAGACGTTGAGATGACTAACGATAAAAATAAATATAAACTTCTTATTATTTTTGGCGATAATGAAACCCTTGATTTACTCCTTGGATTGAAAATAGGGAGCGAGCTGCTAGATATTACGATTGAAGGAGAAGACTAACCTACTTTATGGTAATTCCCTTCTATCACAAATATTAGTGAAGCGGTGCTTGTTCAATGATAGCTGTGCTATTCACTTTATACATCAGTGTAGCTATCAGCAAAGCCAAACAATAGCATGGCACAATGTATGCATCTGTAGAGGCTAAACGTAAATCTCCTAAAACAAGGTAGCCTAAGGCGATTGCTAATAGTTGACCTACTACAATCATTAATAGCCTTACCCTTAGCTTGTCAAAACATTTTAACGCCTGATGGTACACCAACCAAAATAGCAACCAACATGGGGTGGAGAGCAACGTGCTTATGCCGAAAAATATAAAGACGAAAAAGATATTTTCGCTCCAGTTGTTAGCAAAATACTCAGATGGATGACAATTATAGTCTTTCGTAAAGTAGTTAACGGCTTCCAAAAAAGCAGAGCCTAAAAATGCACTAGTTAGCCATACCTTAAGCGGATATTTGTAGTATTGGAGCATCGTTTCGATTTTTTAGGGCTAAGCTCTTATCTTCTTCCTCGTTAAGCGTTTAATCACCCAAATTACTAATAAAATGATGAGTACGTAACCAGTCACTCTGCCCAGTTGATAAGCGAAACCGTTGGCTAGTTCATCCGTTGAAGCAATGGTTTCTTGTTTTAAAAGTTTTGGGTCGCCTGTAAAGGATAAAGAATTAAAAAAGGTTTCTCGGCTTGCTTTAGTTTGCTGGTCGTCTTCCGAGTAAGTAATGAAATCAATACTAATTGCCAAACCTTCTACAAACAACATTCTTTTAAATCCTAAATTGGGTAAGTCGGGATTAGGGATCGTATAAATCAGTTCAGAACCTTTAAGACCTGCAATGGTAAATGGTTTTTGGCTCGTTAATGTTCCCTTACTTGCCTCAAGAGTACCCTTTTTTACACCATCATAAAAATCGTCCAAATTTTCAAATTTCAATTGAAAGCCCTTCATCTCCGTCATGTCCTTCACTGTAACAATATAATCAGCTAAAGAATCGGCGTAGTGAAAAGTTCGGACCCCTAACGTATCCAATACGGTAGGTTTTGCGGGAAACTGGACGGTGGCAAAACTAGTAATAGATTGCTTGTTGGGTGCTTTCTGAGCTTTTATGGAAAAGGTAGCAGAAAGGGAGAGAAACGTTACTAGAAGAAATTTATACATGGGATAAGATATTTGAAAATATCAATAATTTAATACTTATTTACTTGTGATTGGTTTTATGGGCAGGATAAATGAACACTGCAATGGCTAGCGCTATCATAAATGAAAACTTGAGATCTAAATCATAGGCCAACGCCGACTCATGATCAAATGCTGATGTTATCGTAAATAAAGCAAAGCATAACAACTCGCTAATTAACAACATTTTGAGCTTAAGGTATTTGACTTTTCTTTTTTTGGTAAACCAGCTATATATATACCATAAGCATAACCAACATGGTATTGAAACTAACATAGCGAGTATGAACGTTACGCCTAAATAGAAGCTCAATTCATTAAGTTGATATAGTTCATCTCTGTATGGTCCAGCGGCGTAGTAATATTCGACAGTGTAAAACAAGATGGTCCCTAACAAAGCAGAAGTCAACCATATCTTAAGTGGATATTTATAGTATTGGAGCATATACGGCTAAGGTAGTGAAAGTAGCTGATATAGTGGAGTTATTTGATTGTTGTGGTTAGCAAGCATTATTTGTAAATATCTAGCGAAAGATTTAGCTTAGAGCGGATTAACACTTGGTTTTTGAGGAAGGAAATAGAGAGTGGTGTTGTAGGTTGATATTGAGCAATTTGACTGAATTTAAATAGATAAAAGCAACAAGCAAATAAAACAAACTTAAAATTCCCCATGAAATATTCTTTCTTGCTACTCCTATGGTTAACCTCCTTTGGTTATTCATTTGCACAAACTACTGTTTCCGGTAGCTATGTCACCAAAACTAATGAAACCATTAAAGCTAACATTGTAGTGCCTAGCTCCATTTTTATTGCCGAAGATCTATCAAAATTGTTTTTTAAGGTGAAAGTTGTAGATAGTATTAAGGGAACCCTTACGCTTAAACCAGAGGACATCAATAGCTTTGAGTTTTTATTAAACGGGAAACAACATCAATTTTACGCCAAGCCATTTAATGCAAAAAATAATCTCAGGTTTCTTCAGGCAGTAGCTATTGGACCAAAAACCTCCTTGTATTGGGCTCAAACGGTAAATTCAAATGGAGCCGTGGTAGGTACTTTCTATACTTTTGAAAAAGCAGATGGTACCTATGCTTTTTTAATCAATACCATGAGGCTTGATAAATTTAAAACAGAACTCAAAGAGTTTTATAAAGACAATTTACAAGTACAACAATTAATCGATACAAAGTTCCAAAGCAAAACTGCCTTACATAACGATGTTAAAGAAGTAGTACAGGCGGTGAATAAAATATAACCCGTTGTCGATGCAAATCAACAGATTAATTCAGGAATTTGGTGACTTGAAAATAACCTTAATAAAAATAAATACATCTTAAGTGCTACCTTAATAAGATGCCTAAAATTAAACTACTGATATCGATTGCTTTCTTAGCCCTATTTTCCAACGTTTCATTTGGACAATCTACCCCAAACACTGCTTCTAGTGAGTTTTGCGGTAAGTATTTTACTGCCCCAAAAGATTGTGAAACAACTGGCAATATGATTAAATGTAAGGATTATGTGTTTGCTTGGATTTATGAGCCCATTGAAGACTTGCCCAGACATCAAAAAGAGTTATTGGCGCAAATTAACCAACCTAAAAAAATAAATGTTTCGGTTTTGGGTAATAACCTAGTGGGATATTTGTCTAAAGTAGAAACTTACGATAATTTGCTCATTATAGGTAACGTGAATGATAGAGGTGTGATTGTTAATTTGTGGCTTAATAAAGCCATTAAAACAACAACTGATCTACCTGAAAGTGTAAGGCAATTTATCGTGATTAAATGATATTGAGCTTCCCCAAGGAAGAGTATACATCTTATTCTCGAACTTAAATGAAAAAAGTATTTAAAACAATTGGAATCAGCTTCCTGGTAATTATTTTATTGGCCTTAGGTGCTTACTGTTACATTACAGATTTTGGAAGGACAAACGTTTCTTTCGCTGAACCAAGGTCGCCAAAACTTGAAATTCCTATCACCTATAACGTTGGATGGTGGTCAGCACAAGAAGCGCTTTCCATTGACAGCTTAAAGATTGAAATAGTTGAGAGTAAATTAAGTTTGTTCAATAACAAATCATTAATTGCTTATGAAGTAAGTGGGCAATTGCTTAATAAACAAGACTGGGAGGCTGGTATAAAAGAGGTTCATATTTCGGAAAGGGTAAATGCGGATACTACACTGCATTGCGACCGAATTATTGAAATAACACCTGTAGTGAAATACAAAGAACATGAAAAATTAAAAGTAAACGCTGAGCGATTTAAATTTAGAAATGAACATACAATTGTATCCAGTCATTGGGGAGTAAATCGCATTAAATTCATTTGTGGGAAGAAGGAACAGATCATTGAATTGAAACAGCACAAGTAAAAAGCAGAAATAATGGCAATAAAATTTATAACAGGAGACGCAACAAACCCAAAAGACCATAGGACAAAAATTATCGTTCATATTTGCAATGACGTTGGTGGTTGGGGAAAGGGATTTGTAATGGCAATATCTAAAAGATGGAAACTGCCAGAAATAGCCTTTAGAGACTGGTATAAAAGTAAAATATTAGAACCATCTGAGACTATACAATTTGAACAGCTTGAGAACAGCAATGGTTCGAGTGAGCGAGAATTTAGGTTGGGAAATGTGCAGTTTGTTAAGGTTGCAGAAGATATTTGGGTAGCCAATATGATTGCACAGCGAAATATTAGAGTAGATAAAGATGGAAATCCACCAATTCGTTACTCGTTTGTTTCGGAATGTTTAGAGAGAGTTAGACAGTTTGCCAAACGATATGATGCTGCTATTCATATGCCAAGAATTGGTTGTGGGCCTGCTGGAGGAGAATGGTCAGAAATAGAAAAGATCATTAATGATAATTTAATAGCCTATGAAATTGAAACCACTGTTTATGATTTTGCTTAATGATGATCTTGAAATAGCTCAATGAAAGCAAAAGTATTTTCGCATCACCAGCTGATAGGAACCACTGAATTGAAAGTTGGTGATGAGGCTATGGGCGTTTTATTTGGTGAATTTATTCCCACAGCTTTATACTTTAACAAAGTTCAAAAGCAGGTTTGGAAATTCTGGGAAACTCCCCAGCCAGACTATAAAAAGTGGCATTCCCTAAAATTTAATGTGCAATTAGAGAACGGAGTTTTTCTCTTTCCTCAGGGTGGTTACACTATTGACGATATTGAAGAGCTACCAAACGAACCCAAACAAATTAATATAGCTGGGGTGTGCCAAGCCATCATACAGGATTTTTTGCTGACCAACCCACCTCGTATTCTTGTTGAAGAACCTTGGAGCGAATTGAATATCGAACAAAAAATAGGATTTGAAAATGAACTAAAGAAAGAGTTAGGGATTGCTCAAAAATCATGTTTCAATTTCTTGAATAAGCCCACCAAGCATTTGCTAGCTGACAGTGAGTTTTCTGCTTTTTGTTACGATCAAAGAAATGATGATGTTTTATTTGAAATTAGAAAACCTAATTTAGATCAACAATTTGCTTTAGTTCATTTAACTTGGACAGGTAAAAAAGAAAGGGAAGGTTATCCGTATAATTCTTTATATACAGACTTTGATGAATTTAAACATTCAAAAATGTACCGCGATAAAGCTGATTGGGAAGAGTAGTGAAAAATCCAATTAAACTGAAATCTATAAACCTCATCAAAGAAACAAAATATGCGTCAATTTTATCATTCAACCTATTACTTATGGATCGTAACCAAGGGAATATTTGCATTCGCTGTGATGATAAGTGCTATCAGTAACTTAGGAATTAGCAATTTAAGAGGACCGGAAAAATTAGTAAATTTTATAGGTCTCGTGTATGCAATTTTGCTGGTCATGGATATTATTATGTCGTTAAAGGCAAGTTATTCTAGATCTTTAAAGTATACTACGGGAGCTATCTCTGTTTTATTGGGCGTTGGTCTGTTGATTTTGCCTTTTCTGGTAAATGTTATCAGTGTTCCATTGACATTTATTTTTGCAGCTTGGGTAATTTTATTAGGCTTTTTCGATCTGTTAAATATTAAAAGGAGATCATTAGATAATGAAAAATGATTAAGGACAGGAAGAAACAAACTACATTTTATATTGGAATAACCCTAATTGCCATTAGCTTCATCGCTTGTGTGGTAAGTTTTTATTTTGTGGTTTTTGGTATGCCAATGTTTTCAGTTGGAGCAATATTGGTTGTTTTTTCTAATCAGAAAATTAGGACAAAGTTACTTGCTATATTAATTCCTTTAATTCTTTATATCCCAACGGCACTACTGTTCTTGTATATCTACAATTATTCAACACCTAAAACTATTTTAATACCACAAAATTATGATGGTGTTTTACGAGTTGTGTATGAAGAGAAATGCGGAAATAATTATGGAGAACTAGACGGAGTGAAAACATTAACTTTCCCTGAAAATGGTATACTAATTTTGAACGAGGATTTTGATAGACATATTAATTACGACTGTTACTTGGTTGACAAATCAGGAAATAAAACCAAGATTCCACAAGTAATTGATTTTAATAATAGAACCTCAAAAAGGCCTTATATCTTGTTTATAAGTTCAGGTTCAATTGGGTATGCAACAGATGTAAATTCAGAAAAAGAAGAAGAAAGAGAGATAAAATATTCTGATTTTTATGTTTACAATAGTAATTTTCAAAGCAATGAGGATGACGCTAAACTAAAGATGGACTCATTGACCTTTGCAGTTGTAAACCGATGTAGGCAACAATAATTTACCAGTAATGCCATGATACACTACGGACTTAAAAATGTCGACCCTGAAGATATTGAGGAACTACTTGGGAAAGTGGAGAAATCTTTTGACATTAAGTTCATTGGTGACGAGTTAGTCCATATTGGCACCTTTGGAGAACTTTGTGACCATATTGTAAACAAAATTCGGCTTAGCAGTACTGACGACTGTACCTCTCAACAGGCATTTTATAAACTCCGTGATGCCATTTCATCGACACTGCAAATCGATAATAAAATAATATCAGCCGACTTTTTACTTGTAGATATTTTACCACCACAAGACAGACGTTTAAGGGTTAGAAAATTGGAAGATGTTTTAGGCTTTCGGTTGAATGTTTTGAGTCCGCCGGCTTGGGTAACATGGACACTTTTATTTTTGATGATTGGAGGTCTCATTGCCTTATATTTTAACTGGAAAATAGGACTTTCGGGAATTGTATTTTCAATAGTGGGATTTTGGTTGACAGACAAAGTTGCTAATGAACTCGACTTGCAAACCGTTGGGCAGGTTGCTGAAAAAATGACAAGAGAAAACTATCTAAAATCTAGACGAAACCCTAGCACATTTAATAAAAGGGAAATTGAGAAATTGCTTGTAGATTGGTTTTCTGTTGAATTTGGTCTGGAGAAAGAAGAATTGACGAGAGAAGCTAGGTTAATGTAACATACTACACAACTAACCCATTTAAATGAATAAATTATCTAGATTAATATTAATGCTTATTGTTTTTAATTCTTGTTCTTCACCTAAAGTAACGCAAGAAGAAATGAATGAAACAATGAACAAAGCGCATTTCGACAAGCAGGTATTTCAAGAGATGAAAAAGTATGAAAATCTCAAAACCTTTCTAGAAAAAAACATTGATACAATTATTGATTTTAGGTATCATAAAAATATTGTAAGGCATGTAAGGGGAGAAGGAAAGCCCGATTCTGTATATCTTGGTAATGACGATTGCTATTCTTTCTTTCAGGGGAATGACCAATATGACATTACTAACGTTCCAGATTATCTGAAAAGAGAATTGGACAGTTTATTTAATACATTTAGTAAAAAAGAGAATTTATCTTTTAGAGTTTGTAAGGATAAGATGATCACAATAGAATTTAAACAAGAAAGGTTTGAAAATAACCTTGCCTTGCTTCATACTTTAATTTGGAACAATAGTGATTTGACAATTAGAACTTATGAAAAAGATACGCTGTTGTCAAATAAATTCATTTACAAAATTAGGCTCACTGAATTGGGACGCTAACGGAAATAGAGATTGCTCAGATCATTTACATGGACTTCGAAATAAAGAGATTAATTACAAATGAATACGGTGAAGATGTCTATACGACCGTTAACCTAAATGAGTTAGAACATTTTTTAAAAACTAAGCTTGAAAAAAAAGATTATGGAAATTCCGTCATCAAATTTTTTTGGGGTTTTGAGCTGTATAAGTTTGATGGAGGCTTTGCGCAATTCTTCAGCAATGACATTACTAGTTGGAAGCATTCCGTAAAATGGTTAGTAAGCAATTCCCATTTTGACTGGAATATCTTTTATACTCTTAACAAGGCTGATGCGTTACATGCTATAAAAGCTGAGATGTTGAGTTCTGTACTACGAATTGGAGAAATGAAACGTAAACCGAAATCATTTGATTATGAAGCTTTTTATATTGACTTGATTAAAATAATTGATGAATACATGGAAAAGGAAAATTCCAAATAATAGTGTCGAGTGCAGATGTGCCATATTTTAAATAGTAGATTGTTCTAGACCCATTCCTTGCACTCCTTTGGTGCTCAATAAGAAAAGGGAATTGTTATAACTGAAAAAAATGCTTCGATAAACATTAAAGTGATGGAAATTGAAATTAAAGACAGGATATTGAAGGTTTTCAATCGAAAGCGTGAAAAGCCAAACTCTAACTTTGACGAATCACATTTCTTGGATTATCTAACGTTTCCATCAAAAGAGAAGGGGCAAATCAAAAATTCATTTATCGGAGTTCGCAGGTTTTATAGATTTATGGACAGCTTAGAGCTTGAGTTTGGAATTTGTTTTACACTTTCCGATTTAGACAATCCAAATTATAGTATCGATGAATTAACCAAAAAAGTTGAAGAAAGGATTAGTAAAAGAAAAGGTAACTTGATTATCATTAAACAAAGAATCGCCCATAAGGAGAATTATTACTTTGAGTTCTTTTTGTTGCTAATTTTACTAGCTGCTTTTATAAACTTCAAAATTCATTGGTTTTCAATAACGTTAATGGTTTTATTCGGTATCTTTTTTTATTGGATTACTAGAAGTAAACTGCTTAACAGAAAGCATGATAAAGCACTTTATAAAGTCATAACAGAAAGCAAAGCTTAATATCTTGGATTTAACTGATCGTCTTCCACTTTTCAGCTCACCTGCGTAATCATACATGCGGTGCTGCGCTTGTGTAAAACATAGTCAAAGTCGTGCTGCGCACTCTTTCTTTGACACATGGACTCTGTTCGCAGCCGGTGAGCAAAGTGATATGCATCTATTTGAGCCTATTTAATGGGCTTACTGTTTTATTGGGTTGTTTATTGGAAGCCTTTGCATAAATAATTGGGAACTACTGTTTAAGTCTTCTTATTAGCTCTTTGCCGTAATCTAATGTTTCCAGATTGCCTTTTCATTTTGATGTTCTCTAAATGAGATGAGGTATTTTTTAAGTTCCATAGATATACGCATTTTGTATGGTGGATATGCTCTGCCAATTAAAATTAATATAAAATACGAAAGCTACAATGATATGCTTAATGTGTTTGTTGTCAGTGGTTTGGTGGGTTTGTGTTTTGTGTGGTTGATTTTGTATAAATTGCGTATATTATAATGTTAGCTGTTATTTTACCGAACGATATTACAAAATTGAACGACAACAATAAATGAAAAAAATAATTACAACGTTTTTTACCCTACTGACAACATTTTCTGCCTTTGCACAGGTTGACAAAAATTCAGCCCTTTACAAAACAATTCTCTCAAAAGACAGTTTGCTTTTTGATGTGGGTTTTAATACTTGCAACATTAAGCAGTTTGAAATTTTATTGAGCGACAATCTTAAATTTTATCACGACAAGGACGGTATTTCTGATAAAACAAAGTTTCTTGCTGATTTGAAAAAAGGAATTTGTAATAATGTGGAAAACCGTCATGTGAAAAGATTTTTGGTTGAAGGCAGTACCGAAATTTTTCCACTTTATAAAAACGGAATCCTTTATGCAGCAGTTCAAAATGGTGAGCATCAATTTTCTGAAAAAAGAGAGAGCGTAGCAGGGATTGCAAAATTTACCAACGTTTGGCAACTGGAAAACGGCGAATGGAAATTGACTACCTCATTTAGTTTTGACCATAAGCCATTAGAAAATACAACAACTGAAAAATCAATTTTTGATAACGATGCAGCCATTGAAAAATGGTTACAAGAAAATAGAATACCAACATTAGGGCTTGGAATTATTGAAAATGGTAAACTAAAGCAAGTGAAAGTTTTTGGCGAAATCACAAAAGGTATTTCAGCACCATACAATACAATTTTCAATGTAGCTTCTTTGACCAAACCGGTTACAGCAATGGTTGCGTTGAAGCTGATAAGTTTAGGCAAATGGAATTTAGACGAACCTGTTTACAAATATTGGACTGACCCAGACATCGCAAAGGACCCACAAAATAAAAAGCTAACGACAAGGATTATTTTGAGCCATCAAACAGGTTTTCCGAATTGGCGTTATATGAATGCTGACAAAAAACTCAACTTTCAGTTTGAGGTAGGAACAAAATATCAGTATTCGGGAGAAGGAATGGAATACCTGCGTAAAGCATTAGAGAAAAAATTCAATAAATCTTTACAGCAATTGGCTGACGAACTTATTTTTCAGCCTTTAAAAATGACAGACACACGATATGTTTGGAACAACAAAGTGGACACGACAAGATTGGCAATTGGTTATGACAAAAACGGGAAGGCTTATGAAACTTTTAAAAACAAAACTCCAAACGCAGCGGATGATTTATTGACCACCATTGAAGATTACGGAAAGTTCTTAGTCAGTGTAATGAATGGTGATGGACTGACGAAAAAGGTATTTGAGGAAATGACTTCAAATCAAGTAGCAAGTACAAAAGGAAAACATTTTGGATTGGGGTTGGAAATTTATGATTTAGGAAACGGTGAAATTGCACTATCTCACGGTGGGTCTGACAATGGCGTTCAAACAATCTTTTTTCTATTGCCTCAAACAAAACAAGGGCTTTTGATTTTTACCAACTCAGACACAGGTGGAAGTGTTTATGAGAAGTTGATAGAACACTATTTAGGCGACAACGGTCAAAAAATAATAGACATTGAAACGAAATAAAACAACAGCTAACAAGGTATTGGCAATAGTAGGGCTGACAGTTGTTAACTCAACATTTGTAATTCTATTGAGCATTTGTGCAAATGTTGGGCTGATGTTTTTCAAATGCCCTACCATGGCCAATATGTAATCCGTTATAGCCAGTTTTAAAGAAAGACATTGATACTAACTTTTGAGAAGATATTACAAGAGGCTAACTTAACAATCTTATTAGATTTATTATGGCATCAGAACAAAGGTTTAAAAGGGCTTAGTAATAACTGAACTTTATTTGAACCATTTTGACGAAAAGATCAAGCAAGAAGCAATCGAAATGAGAAATAAAAACTGGTTATAACACGGGTTTTGCGTCAGGCGGGCTGACGTGCAAACTTGGAGCTTTGTGCATCTAATGAGCTTTAGTAATAAATTGAAACTTTGTGCTCTAAAACCCACCGGAACGCAAAGCCCTGAAACGTTAACCGTAAGCACAGTACCGAAGCTTCGAACAACAGAAATAAAACTTTATGACACCAACGGAAAAACTAAAATCTATATTGACCGAACAATATGTTTCGGAAGACGGAGACGAATACAAAGTTGAACTTAAAGAAGGTTTGACAGATGAACAAATAGACGAATTAGCAAAAGAACTTCCAACAGAACATGTTGCCACTGAAATTAGAGAACTTCTAAAATTTGCAAGTGGCTTTGAATTTTTCGGACTTGAAGAAGTAACATTTGACGGAGTTGGACAATTTGGATTTGAAGAGTTTTTCCCACATTCAGTTCAACTTGCGGGAGACGGATTTGGTAATTTTTGGATTTTAGATGTTGACATCAATGGAAATTGGGGAAGCGTGTTCTATGTATGTCACGATCCTGCGGTAATTGTAAAACATTCAGACAACTTAACTCAATTTATAGAGCATGTTAACGACTTCGGTAAAAATGGAAATAAATCAAACCTTGACATAATTCACGAAAAAGTAGTTATGGACATCTGGAGTAAAAACAATGGATTTATTGAACTTGAAAACGCAAAACAATCTAATGATGCGACTTTGAAAAGTTTTGCTTTATCACTTCCTGAAAATTTTGTGCTTGCCGACTTGCGAAATAAACTAAACCAAAGTGGATTTGCTTGGGGAAAATTTGGGCCTAACATTCATAAAGTACAACGATGCGGAACGGAACTAATTTGGGGAATAGAAAAGCCAAACAAAAAAGGATTCTTGTCAAAATTATTTGGGCGGTAATATGAACTGCCAAAAATGCCAGCTCATAGCAAGGCGTCGTCAAAGTTTAGTTTGAGCTATTGCTTGCTTTTAAAAACGGAACAAGTCAACTTCTAATTTGCATAAATGGTAATAACAACAGGTAAATCTCCAGTACAAGCATTAGCGAAGTGGTTTTTGTTTCTTGGAGTTGTTAAAAGATTTAACTTGCTAAATTACGTCCAAGCGAACGCTTGTGCCAGATTGGAGATGACAATGTTATTTGCAAAACAGAAAGGTAAACGTTAGTTTAGAGCTGATTAACGACTCGGATTTCTAAAAGATTTTATTATAATAAGTTCGCACATCTTCCGTAGTGGGTGGATTTGAGCTAATTTATAGCACAAATATATAAGTTATAAGCAAGCCTTAAATTGACAGCCAGTGAAAAAATTAAAGACTAGTTTAAAATATTTAGTAGCGTTTATCCTTGGTTTGGTAGTTGGAATATTTTCAGAAGACAAACTCCATCAATTCATTAGATTTCTTTATACGTATCTAACGAACAACAGAATTAGTTTTTATATACCCAAATTTGACTTGTATTTTTTTAGTGTTTCGTTTATCATATTGTTTGGACTTTACTTTGTCGCTCTTCTTTATCTTTTCATTGGACAAACGCTAAGACAACGCTTGCTTAACTTTTTCCTGACTTTAATATTTATAATTTCATCTTTTTTTTTAATCTGCTATATGGATGCAAATATGAAACTCATCGAATGTACAGCTTGTAACGATGGAAAAAGAATTCTTGATTACTATGATATCAATTACTTAAAAATATTTATTGGAACACTGCTTTCATCTTTAATTCCCAACATTTGGTTTAATATAAGGAATAGACGAAAGCAAAACAACAATAGCATTAAAAGCCAGTCCGATATTTAAAGTAAGATATTGTAGAGAATTTAATTAGATTAACATGATACCTGAAAACTTCAATATAGCATGGAAACAGAAGGTGGATAACCTTGTGCCTCATGATAAAGAGTGGTTGATTGAGTTGGGGCTTATGCCTTCAACAATAGAATTCTTCTCCTTGTCGGGACTACCAACTAGTGCGGCACCTTTTCTGAGCTTTGTTAGAGGAAGTGGAAACGATTATGACTGCCTATCTCTGTTAACCAAGCAATATGACTTTTTAGAGCCAGAGTTTGATAGGTATGTTTATATAGGCTCTTGTTCTGATGGTAATCCAATAGTAATTAATAAAGCTGAGAACGATAGAATTGAAGAGCTTGACCATGAAGATTACTTTTCCCTTTATAATGTGTTCAATACCTCAGTTAATACCCTTGCGGAGTGTTTATTATGCTATCGTAATTTTGTTGATAGGGTCATTAGAGAGAATGGGGAAGACGCTATTATAGAGTCAAACTTTACCGATGAGCAATTTGATACTTTGAAACAGCAGTTGATTACAGCAGATCCAACTGCGATGAACGAGAACAGCTTTTGGAAATATCAGTTGGATACGGAAATTGCAATGAGAGAGGCAAATAAATAATGTCAACGTTCAATTGTCCTAACTGTCAGAACAATTCATTCTCATGGTATCTTGATGATGAGATAACGCCATTAACCATATGGGGTTGTTTTGTCTGTAGATATACGGCCTATGAAGATGAAACGGAGCAAAGGCAATGCTCTATTTACTATGAAAAGATAGAGAGCAGGCTGCAAGACGACGTTAAGACATATTGGCGGTACTGCACGTGTAATACCATTAAAGAAGAAAGGCAAAAGCTATGAAATTTGTAAAGTCGGTACTGGTACAGTTAGGGATTTTCTTAGCTTACTTTATGTTTGCAAATTTGCTTCTTCTTAATAGGCAAGGTGGTACCGATATCTTATTTGGTGCACTGACGATACTTTGCCTAATCGTTCACTTTATAGTGGTGTTTGTAAGGTTTGTCAGAAGTAAGGAAAAGGTGTCGGCTGGATTTATCAGTGTATTCACAGTATTCATTCTAGGACTGCTTTTCTTATTCTTTGTAGATGATTATTTAAGTATACTAAAGGGATGGAAATAAGACTTATTGTTATCCGTACAGCCGAGCCCGAAAAGCTTGCAGAGTTTTACAGCTGGTTAGGTTTAGCATTCGAGTATCACAAACATGGAAACTCTCCTTATCATTACGCTGCTATGGTTGGTAACACGACCTTGGAAATCTATCCATTAACTAAGCGTCAAGCTGAAGCCGATAAACATCTTCGCCTAGGATTTGCAATTGACGAGTTTGAATCTGTATTGGAACTGCTGAACAGCAAAGGCCTATCCATAAACGAGCCTGTTTCTACTGAATTCGGTTACATGACGGTCGTAAGTGATTTGGATGGAAGAAAAGTGGAATTGTATAAGAAGCATTAATGAAAATTTAAAGTTTGATATTAGAAAAATGAAAACTTACGCTCAAGACCTTATTACTAGAATGTCTAACGACTCATATAGGGATGGTGAAATTACAATCGAAGGGATATATGAAAGTGAGAAAACAATATCTTGGGCCGCTCATGAGGAAGCTAGAGACTTGAACAATTCGAGTTTAAATGATGAACTAATAAATATCATTGAGCAAACGAATGATACTGATTTAAAGAACAACGCCTACTTTGCGTTGGGCTTTAATGCTAAGAATACAAACAGCCTAAGTGTTACTGATTATCTTCTGAGTAAGCTTACAGTTGAGAAAGATGTAAGTATACTAGTTCAGATATTGAATAGGCTGTCAGAACTTTACAAGCCCAAGACCAGCGATACGTTACAGCTTTATAAACTTGTAAACCATCGTAATTGGCGTGTAAGAAGGGCGGCTTTTAATGCCTTAACTAACAACGAAGAGAAAGTTGAGGAGTTCCTTATTGATAAGCTCTCTACTTCTTTAAACGATGATGATATCTGGTCTTTGGTTAATGCCTTAGGTTATGTTGGTACAACTAGATCAATTCCATTTATTGAGCGCCATTTAAAACGCAGGAACCAAGATATAAAGGGTGTTGCAATCAATGTACTCATAAGAATAATGATTAGAGAAGGATGCAACAATCAAGATATAAAAACTAAAACAGGCGTTTCAGACGAATACATAGATCGATCAAGAGAGAGGGTTGACCTTTTGACCAGACGTGGTTAAGTGATTAAGGAAGTACTATGGAAAAGATTGGTTCATCAAGCGATAGAGATATATACTATGTCCATACCATCGGCAATGACGGATGGGAATCTGCACTGCCTACTGATAATTGGTGTGCGTTTACAATGGTTAATACTGAAGGTAGTGGATGTATTGACAGGTTAGCAAGAATAAGCCTTGATAGCAATGTATCTTATATTTGTTGTGCGGGCGAGCTTGCAGGAGAAACCGAGCTGGCATTTGATACTGAGATTGTACGTAGAGCGATTGAACAAGAGGACAGGTCTGGCATTCCTGCTGATTATGAAAGTGTTCCACTAACTACTGTGCATCGTGACTTAGGTGAGGGATTGTGGTTTGCAATTGCAGTTGCCACTAGAGGTGATGATGAAATTGACAAGGTAGTCTGTATCGATGTTACAAGCGAAGGTGTTCTTGAACAATTGAAGAGCATCGTTAATAATATTAATAGCGGTTGGTTGCCACCCGATTGATGCGTTAATGGATTGAAGTTAAGGTTTCCTTAATACTGACTTCTTAAAAGCTAAACCATTGCACATTAACTTATACTTGTTGAGCTGATAAAAGGTAACATTGGAGCATAAACGACAACACCTATATCCTTTAAACCACTCTTTAATATCGCCCAAAGCTAGTAGTCTATCTAACATTCCAAACCAAAAAATTGGACAGCTCCATTAAATAGAGCCATATAATGGTATCTTGGACATGGTCGTTATCTTTTAAGTACTATCTTTAGCAATCATTTAGATTGACCATGGATCCAAGAGAAGCGGTATGCAAATACAATTCGACCATATAAGCCCGAACAAGAGTGCAGTTGAATATAAACTTACTGTTGATAGCAATGGTCTAGGGAAGTTGATGTTTTATGGTAACTACAAGCGAGGAAGCGAGGGTAATGCTGATGGTTTCTTTATGGAAGAGGTGACGAGTTATACCCTTAGTCGCGAATTTGTTAAGTCGCTGATCGTCGATTTGCGGGAATTGGATTATTCATGGGGTAATACAATTAATAATACCATATCACGATTATTATCTACTGATATGCCTATTGCTGTTATATATGGCAATAAGTGTAAAAGTATTGTATTGTCTGATGAAGATTTCTTTGTCAAGACAGAGCATGAAGCGTTAGATATCATAAATAAGCGCTTAGGTTTATCGAAAAATCTTTCTACTCCATCCTAATCAAAGGCTATTGATTAAATCTTGGATAGTGGTATGTTGTTTCAATTCCAGTGTCTTTAACAAATCATACGTCATTGGAAAAGGTGAACTTAGCCTATATAAGAGATACTAGCAGAGGGGAGAACAATAACATTTGCTACGACAGAATTTTCTAATGGTGTCTGAGGCATTTATGTGCCGGCTATAGTAATTATGTGATTGGATATGCCCATTGATAATGCTCAAGGTAGCTTATAAAATCCAAAACCCCTATAAAAAAGAAAAGAGACAATCCATCCAGACTTGTCTCTCTTTCTAACCAAATATAAACCTGTATGAACGGGTTGCTCTTTATTCCAATTAAGGAGGAATTTCTAATTTTCAAATGTCGGTTCTTAAACCAACGATACAAATGTAGGTATTATTTTTCTTAGTGTAAATAATACACTAAGAAAATTTTATTTTGTCATTCGTTATGACACTTCTGTGACTTTGTGTTGCGTGTTTATGCGAACATGCTATAAAGTAGTGTCAATTATTGTAAATATTGCAGCTTTCCACCGCAAAAACTATAATTTAAACGCAAAAATACAAATCACATTGTGAAGCACAACGGTAAATTGTTTTATTCATATTGTATTTAACTTTAATTAACATTAGGGGGATAGTTCATTGGTTCACTAGTTCATCTGTTCATTGGGTGTTGCGTTTCTGTCCGTCATTTCGATTACGAAACTTCGGTAGTGCCTGTCCCGACTCTTCAGAAGAAATATTTGGATTGGTTAATCGTTTAACTGGTTAATTGTTGATTCGTCACGCAGAGCGCTACCTGTACCGATATTTCTGTAACGAAAGGCTCGGATTATGCTCCTTGTCATCCAGAGCGAAGCGAAGGATCTCTTAGAATGTATTGTTGGAAAACTATTCTGTAGCTGTTTCGCTATTACAGCCTTAATGGTTGAAGGAGATTCCTCACTGCGTTCGGAATGACAGTAAAGCAGCGGAATGGCAAGAGTGGTGCGGAATAGTGAGTGAAGGAAGCAATAGGGATTGGGGCAGTGTGGCATGTTGGTGGTTAGGCGCTTTGTCATCCAGAGTGCAACGAAGGATCTTATAAAGGATAGGGCTGGGGATTTGCTTCTTCATGTTTACGGTTTTGGTTGCTGGAGGAGATTTACTTCGTAGCTGCTTTGCGGTCTTCACTGCATTCGGAATGACAGTAAAGGAGCGGAATGGCAGGCGAGAAGGAATGGCGGAGATAGAGGATAGGAATATCCATAAAAACAAAAAAGCAGTACCCTAGGATACCGCCTTTACTATTTTGGTTGGGATATTGCGATTAAATAAACTTACCTACTTCTTGAGCTAAGTCGATGATTTTGTTTGAGTAACCCCACTCGTTATCGTACCAAGAAACAACTTTTACAAAGTTATCGCTCAAAGAGATACCAGCTTTAGCATCAAAGATTGAAGTACGAGCATCACCTAAGAAATCTGAAGAAACAACTTCATCCTCAGTGTAACCTAAAATACCTTTCAATTCGCCTTCAGAAGCTTCTTTCATTGCAGCTTTGATTTCTTCGTATGAAGCACCTTTTTCTAAACGAACGGTTAAATCTACTACAGAAACATCAGCAACTGGTACACGGAACGACATACCGGTTAATTTACCTTTTAATGAAGGCAATACTAAACCTACCGCTTTAGCAGCACCAGTAGAAGAAGGGATGATGTTAGAGAAACCACCACGGCCACCTCTCCAGTCTTTAGCCGAAGGACCATCAACTGTTTTTTGAGTAGCAGTTACCGCGTGAACAGTAGTCATTAAACCTTCTAAAATACCATATTTATCGTGTAATACTTTAGCAATTGGCGCTAAACAGTTAGTAGTACATGAAGCGTTAGAAACGATGTTTTGATCTGCTTTTAATTCTTTGTGGTTTACGCCCATTACAAAAGTAGGGGTGTCGTCCTTAGCAGGAGCAGACATGATTACTTTTTTAGCACCAGCATCGATGTGTTTTTGAGCAGTTTCCTGAGTTAAGAACAAGCCAGTAGATTCGATTACTACTTCAGCACCTACTTCATTCCATTTCAAGTTTGCAGGATCTTTCTCAGCAGTAACGCGGATTGTTTTTCCGTTAACTACTAAATTACCATCTTTTACTTCTACGGTTCCATCGAATTTACCGTGGGTAGAGTCATATTTTAACATGTAAGCCATGTAATCTGGCTCCACTAAATCGTTAATACCAACTACTTCGATATCGTTACGTTTTACAGCGGCTCTAAAGGCTAGACGGCCAATACGGCCAAATCCGTTAATTCCTATTTTCATCTTTATTTATTTTTTGTTTTAATGGTAATGAAACTGCCCTGAAGAGGTTCAAAACTGTTTCATTGTTTTATTAATTGGTGTAATAGTTCAAAATGTTGTGTATGGGTTCTCTGGTGACCGACATAATGTTAATGCCGTGCCCGCTGGCCACTTCTCGGAGTTGATCTTGGAAATGTCCGGCTACTGAACCCACAAAATGTAATGCTTCGTTGGGATGTTTTTCTAGGGTAGGCAGTATGTAAGTGCTAAAGTACTTTTCAAAGCCTTGCGTTACTAACTGCTGAATGAATTTGTGGTTTCTGTTTTCGAGGTAGAAGTCGAGGAAAGAAGCCAAATAGGTTTGTACCTGTGGCTTCCTATAAACACGTTCCAAAATACTTGGACGGTCTAGATGGTATTGAGATTCGATTTTTGTTTTTAAATCGGCTGGAAGTTTGTCTTCCAAAAAGTTTTTCAGCAACATTTTGCCGAAGTAATTGGCAGAACCCTCATCGGCCAAGATGTAACCAAGACCATAATTGTTCTTTTCGGGCTTTTTGCCATTATAGTAAGCGCAATTGGCACCACTGCCCAAAATGCCTACAATGCCAGTTTGATCATGACAGGCCGCAATGGCAGCACCGTATAAATCATCCTTTACCTTTATTTTGCTGTTCACAAAAAACTGCGCCAAGGTATTGGCCAGTTCTTCTTGTTTTTCCTTAGCGGAAGCACCAGCGGCAAAAACATAAATTTTCTTGATGCTTTCGGCATTATGAATCAGTGTAATGTTTTTGCTCAGGATTTGAAGGGTTTGCTTCGGATCGTTAAAGCAAGGGTTAATGCCTGCGGTGTGTGTTTCGATCATGGTTTTACCATCCTGAGAGATTTTCCAACAAGCGTTTTTAGAACCACTATATACTACTGCTATCATCTTTTCGCTATATGGATAAAACATGAGTCATTTCAAGCAAGTCATCTTCCAGCTTGTAGTTACTTAATCCGCTTAGGGCCTCGCTTAATGAGGTTAAACCTATTGCATTTCCCTTTAGGCCTACCATCTTCATACTTTCGCCAGCAATAAGTGCATTGGTTGCGGCAAAACCTAAACGGCTTCCCAAAATCCTGTCGAAACCACTAGGGCTACCACCACGTTGCAAGTGTCCTAAAATGGTCACTTTGGTATCGTAATGGGTAAACTTGCGTTTCACAGCCTTGGCAATGTCGTAAGCGCCACCATATTTGTTCCCTTCGGAAACAATTACAATGCTTGACGATTTTTTGGTAGAAGCACCTGCTTTAAGTTTGGTGATCAATTCCTTTAAGGAAGTTTCTCTTTCTGGTAATAATACAGCCTCGGCTCCGCTGGCAATGGCACTGCGTAAAGCAATACAGCCAGAGTCGCGGCCCATTACTTCTACAAAGAATAACCTGTCGTGTGAGTCTGCGGTATCTCTGATTTTATCGATGGCCTCAATCACGGTGTTAATGGCCGTGTCGTAACCCAAAGTAAAGTCAGAACCGTAAAGGTCGTTATCTATGGTTCCCGGTACACCAATCACATTGATGCCGAATTTTTCGCCGAATCTTTTGGCTCCTGTAAAGGTGCCGTCGCCGCCAATCACCACTAATCCGTCAATTTCTTTTTCCTTTAAATTCTTAAAGGCAATTTCCATTCCCGCATCTTCTTTAAACTCCAAACACCTGGCCGTTTTTAAGATGGTTCCGCCCATGTGTAAAATGTTGCTTACAGAGCGGGCATTCATTGGAATGATGTTATTATTGATTAGACCTTGGTAGCCTTGTATGGCACCGAACATGTTTTTACCATGGTAGATTCCGGTACGCACAACAGCTCTAATGCAGGCATTCATGCCTGGAGCATCGCCTCCTGAGGTCAGTACTGCTATGTTCTTGATATTTGGTTTCATTCTGATTATACGAATATAACGTGTATTTTTTACACTAAGTAATTTTTTTTCAAAAATTTTATGAATTAACGAAATAAGTGTCTTTATTTTGTTTCGAATTAGGAACATTTTAAATCATTGCTTTGACAGAAATAACCCCCGGTTTTGACTTTGCAGTATCTATAGATTGTGTGCTTTTCGGTTTCGATGGCAGCGAACTCAAGATATTGTTGATCGAGAGAAATGAAGAGCCTTTCAAGGATTGGTGGGCATTGCCTGGTAACTTGGTAAATAAGGACGAAAGCGTAGACCAATCGGCCCAGCGTATTTTAAAAGAACTCACTGGACTGAGCGATATCTACATGGAACAATATTATGCCTTTGGCGATGTTGAGCGACATCCGCAGGGTAGGGTAATCTCTGTGGCTTATTATGCCATGTTGCGTTTAGGAGGCGAAAAGCCGCTAAAGCCTTTGAGCAATTATGCTAAAAAAGCACAATGGATTAACGTGGCCGATTTGCCAAAGCTAGCTTTTGACCATCAGCACATTTTAAATAAAGGTCTCGAAAAAATTAAACGTAGGATTAAGCATTTGCCTTTAGCTTTTGAATTGCTGCCAGAGAAGTTTACCCTTACCCAAGTTCAAAGTGTTTACGAACTGATTTTGGGCAAAAAATTGGATAAACGTAACTTCAGGAAGAAAATATTGAGCTTTAAAGTACTGAAAGAACTGGAAGAAAAGCAACGTGGCGTTTCATTCCGTGCAGCTACCCTTTACAAATTCGATAAACGTAAATACAATAAGCTTTTCGGTAAAGAGATTTCTTTTTAGGAGCTAGGAACTAGTGATTAGGAACTAGTAGTTAGGAATTAGTTTTCAGTAGTTGGAAATTGACTTTTCTAGCTGTACGGTGTCTTTTTTCTTGACCTCATCTCGACCAGCCCTAACCCTTCAAGAGATAAAATATGATATCAAACCTCGCAGGTTTTTAAAACCTGTGAGGTTTTTTTATTGGCTATTTACAGACTTACGAAGTTTCTAAAACTTCGTAAGTCTCATGGCACACCGTACCGGCTGTATCATTTAGGAATGAGCCCAAGCCAGTTAGGTAAGTAGGCTTGCTTTTTGTAAACTAAACCCGATTGAAATGGAAATCCTTTTTGTTTGTCACGCTGAGCCTGTCGAGGCATTTTTGCGATTGTTATCCTTCCACAAATTAAAGATGATAGGAAATGAAAGGCACTGGCTGCCACAAAAAAGATTGTAATGAAAAGCGGGACTTGCGGAAGTAAACAGCAATAAAGTGCTTTTTCAAATCAAAATAAACCCAACAAAAAAGCCCCGAACGTTCGGGGCTTTGGTATGTTAAATCCGTAAGGGATTATCTTTTGCTCAAATGGTATTCTACCAAGTCATCTATTGGTGAACGGATGATTTTTCCTACACCCATCTCGTACTTGTCAGCAACAACGCTCAAACGGTCTCTGAAGCTATAGCCTACAGAACCTACCACGTTTAACAAATGTTTGTTGTAGTTTGGATAGTGAATAACCAATTTCTCGAAAAATGCAGTGAAAGCAGTGTCGATCACATCCTCTGCATAATCAGTATAAACGGTTTTGAAATCGTATAAAAACTTACTGAAGCTTGCGCAGAAACGGTTTGGCAATGGTTTGTTGTAAATGTTATCGAAGATGTCTTCGTTACTTAAACCGTAGATGTTAAAGAAACTTTCGCTAAGACCTTTTGGCATGAAACCTTTCATGTAGTCGGCCAATAAGCGTTTACCGATATTACTACCACTACCTTCGTCGCCAAGGAAATAGCCTAACGAGTCGATATTAAGGGCAATGCCTTTACCATCATACAAGCAAGTATTGGTTCCAGTACCTAAAATAGCGGCAAAGCCAGGCTCGTCGCCTAAAAGTGCACGGCACGAAGCAAGTAAATCGTGATCAACGTTGATTTTTGCGTTCACAAAAACCTTTTGCATGGCATCAGCTACAATCTTTTTGTTGGCATCGGTAGAACAGCCAGCTCCATAGTAGTAAACTTCATCCAGTTTTAAAGGGTCTAAACTGTCAGGCAAAGTGGTTCTCAGGGAATTTTCAATGTAATCTTGCTTTGCAAAATAAGGGTTGTATCCCTCGGTGTTAAAGTGAATTTTCCTACCCGACTCATTAATTAAGCACCAGTTGGTTTTGGTAGATCCACCATCTGCAATAACTATCATTTTTTTGGTTTGTTAAGTTGTAAATTTTGTATAAAAGTTTGGCAATATATCAGCCTTTATTGGAAATAAAAAATTAATATTAAGTTTTTTATTAGTTAACGTAGAAAGGATTCAAACGTTTGATTGCAGATAAATAGAGCCGTTTTTTCGTAAAGTGTATTTTTTACACTAATAGAGGCTTTTTTAGACCAGATACTATTGCTGAAAACTTGGTGGAAAAAGTGGAAAAAAATGTGGGAAAGAAAAATGTAATTTTTTCATTAAAAAGATTTTTGCCATCTTCATTATAGCATATTTGGAAAAAATACTAAAGCCATGGAACAGAAAATTGATTTCAGAAGTGATACCGTTACTAAGCCTACACCTGGTATGTTAGATGCCATGATGAGCGCAAAAGTTGGCGATGATGTATACGGTGAAGATGAAACCGTAATCGAACTCGAAAATAAGTTGGCCAATATATTCCATATGGAGGCTGGTTTGTTCTGTCCTTCTGGCACCATGACCAACCAAATTGCCATTAAGTGCTTTACCCAACCTATGGATGAAGTAATTTGTGACCAAACGGCACATGTTTATCGTTATGAGGGCGGAGGCATTGCTTATAACTCCATGGCTTCGGTGCGCTTGTTAAATGGGGAAAGAGGTATTTTAACGCCTGAGCTAATTGAACCGGAGATTAATGCAGATGATGTTCATTATCCCAAAACTAATTTAGTGGTGCTGGAAAATACCGTGAACAAAGGTGGAGGGAAATGCTACCAGTTAGACCAAATTGAAGCCATTCATAATTTATGTGCTATTAAAGGACTAAAGCTACATTTAGATGGTGCCCGAGTTTTTAATGCTTTGGTGGCCACAGGAGATAAAGCGGCTGCTTATGGTCATTATTTTGATGGCATATCAGTTTGCCTTTCGAAAGGTTTAGGGGCGCCGGTTGGTTCGGTATTGTTAGGCTATTCAACTATGATTAAGCAAGCTCGCAGGATTAGAAAAGTGCTGGGCGGAGGAATGAGACAGGCAGGATTTTTGGCGGCAGCGGGAATTTATGCGCTAGACCATCATATAGACCGCTTAGCAGAAGACCATCAGCACGCCAAAGCTTTGGCGCATGCTTTAGCTCAAACTGATTATGTGGCACAGGTAACACCTGTAGAAACGAACATTGTGCTTTTTGAGGTAGCTAGTAAATTTAGTGCCGATGAAGTGGTAAGAGCCTTAAATAAAAAGGGGATTCTTTGCAATGCGACATCTGCTAAAACCGTTCGTTTGGTTACCCATTTGGATATCTCGCCTGCGGTGGTAGACCAAGCTATTGAGATCATTGCTAAGCTAGACGTTTAGGCTATTCGAACTTTTTCTTGATTTTTTTAACGATAGATTCGTCTTCCTCGATGGAGCTTAGCTCTAGTTCGAGCGCTTTGGTGCTGAGTTGTATTTCCAATAATGAAATCAGTAACGATAGCATGAAGAAAATCAAGCTCAAAGCAAAAAATACCTCGGCAGTCACGTTTTTTTCGAGGTAAATAAAGAACATACAAAACAAACAGCAGGCAAAACTTACTACCCCAAAGGCCTGCATGTTTTTAATCAGCTTTAAGCGATAACGTAAATTTTTAATCTGTTTTTGTAGGGCAATATCATTATCGGTTTGTTCGTATTTTGATTTTAAACTTCTTACTAAAGTGGCCAAAGCTAAAAACCTATTGGTGTAAGCTAGCATAATAAGGCTAATGGCAGGGAAGAAAAGGGCAGGTACGTTTAAGCTTAATTGCATTTTTTAAGGGTTCATTAGTTCATTGGTTCACTTGTTCATTAGTTAGTCGGGAAGTCTGAAAGCTTGGAGACCGAAAGACTTAGCTGACAAATTACAATAACGACACAATATAATAATTTACAGCATGTTTTCAGTAGCCCGCTGTTTTAACCGTTCTCTAAAACAATTAACCAGTTAACCAATTCCAACAATTAAACACTCCAACCACTAATCCCAACACACCCGCTGATTCCGCAGATAGAAGGAGATTTACTTGCAAAGTTTACTAATCCCTAATTACTAACAACTAGCCACTAGCCACTAACCACTAGCAACTAATTCCTAATTCCTAACCCCTAACTCCCAAAACAAATTTGCCATTTAACGATAATTTCTTCATCTTGTGCCACTAACCAAATGATATCAACATCTGTTAAGGATATGAAAAAAATATTAGTTGCAAATCGTGGCGAAATTGCGCTTCGCATCATGCGTTCGGCAAAAGAAATGGGCATTAAAACAGTGGCGGTTTTTTCCGAAGCCGACCGTAATTCGTTACATGTTCGTTATGCAGATGAAGCGATTTGTATTGGACCTGCAGCCTCCAATCAGTCTTATTTAGTAGGAAGTAAAATCATTGATGCCTGTAAGCAAACAGGTGCCGAAGCTATACATCCAGGCTATGGTTTCCTTTCAGAAAATCCAGCCTTTGCCCAGCAAGTAAAAGCGGCAGGATTAACTTTGATTGGTCCGAGCCCCGAAGCCATGGAAATTATGGGCAACAAGCTTTCGGCAAAAGCAGCAGCATTAAAATATGATATCCCGATGGTGCCAGGTACCGAGGAAGCCATTACCAATGTAGAGGAAGCCAAAGCCAGAGCGGTTGAAGTAGGATTCCCTATCTTGATTAAGGCAGCAGCTGGCGGCGGTGGCAAAGGGATGCGTATTGTGAATACCGTGAACGATTTTGAAGAACAGATGCAATTGGCCGTTAGCGAAGCAACTTCAGCCTTTGGCGACGGAGCCGTATTCATTGAGCGTTACGTTACCTCACCTCGACATATTGAAATACAAGTGTTAGGCGATACCCACGGAAATATTGTTCACCTTTTTGAGCGTGAATGTTCTGTGCAACGTCGTCACCAAAAAGTGGTAGAAGAAGCACCTTCATCGGTACTTACACCTGAAATTAGGGGAAAGATGGGCAAATGCGCAGTTGACGTGGCCCGTTCTGTAAATTACGTAGGAGCAGGAACGGTAGAATTCATTTTGGATGAAAACCTTGATTTTTTCTTCCTCGAAATGAACACCCGTTTGCAAGTAGAGCATCCCGTTACCGAAATGATTACGGGACTGGATTTGGTGAAAGAGCAAATTAAAATTGCTCGAGGCGAAGCCATCAGCTTTAAGCAGGAAGACCTTAAAATAAATGGGCACTCCATCGAATTAAGGGTGTATGCCGAAGACCCATTGAATAATTTTTTGCCAGATATTGGTACCCTGCAAACCTATCAAACTCCAAAAGGGAATGGCGTAAGAGTTGATGATGGTTTTGAGCAAGGCATGGAAATTCCTATTTATTACGACCCAATGATTGCCAAATTGGTTACTCACGGAAAAGACCGTACAGAAGCTATTGAGCGTATGATTAGGGCCATTTCTGAATACGATATTACAGGCATACAAACCACTTTGAGTTTTGGAAAGTTTGTGATGCAGCACCCCGCATTTGTCTCGGGACAGTTTGATACGCACTTTGTAGGTAAATATTTTACTGCGGACAGTCTTAAAACAGAAGACGAGCAGGAAGCTTTAATAGCTGCCATTAGTGCGGTGTTGTTGTTGCAGGAGCAAAAAGCTGCTTCGCAGCCATTATCTGCATCCGCTACGCAAAAAAGCAATTGGGTGAAGAACAGGAAAGCTTATTGAGTAAAAAAGCTAAAAAATACGGTACGTTAGGAAGCTGTAGATAATGTTTGATGGAGATGCCAAACTTCGCATAACGCTGAAGGGCGGCGTCATCGCCGTTTAAAGCATATTAACCTAAAAGTCAAAAATTGTGATGGGCTAAGTTTTATTGCCTTTTACTAGTTACTTTTGTCCTTTAAATTAAAAGCATGTTTACTGGAATTATAGAGACCTTAGGGACCGTTCAAAATATACAGCATGATGGTGGAAATGTACATTACACCATTCAATCAGCTATTAGTAACGAGTTAAAGATAGACCAAAGCGTTGCGCACAATGGTGTTTGCTTAACCGTGGTATCGTTAAATGAAAATACGCACACCGTAACCGCTATTGAAGAAACCCTTCAGAAAAGCAATTTGGGCAGCTTAAAAGTAGGGGCTAAAGTGAATTTGGAACGTTGTATGCAAATGAATGCCCGTTTAGATGGACATATTGTGCAGGGCCACGTAGACCAAACGGCTACCTGTATTTTGGTAAACGAATTGGACGGAAGTTGGGAATATCGTTTTAAATATGATGCAACTAAAGGCAATGTAACGGTCGAGAAAGGTTCTATTTGTGTTAATGGCATTAGTTTAACAGTGGTTAATTCCGCAGATGACGAGTTTTCGGTTTTTATTATTCCGTATACCCATGAGCACACCAATTTGCAAGAAGTAAAACAAGGCGATTCGGTGAATCTGGAGTTCGATATTATCGGAAAATATGTAGCCCGTTTAATGGGTAAATCTTAATTTTTAGAAAGACAACGGTAGTATTTCATCGCTTACTTTGCGTCCTTTGCGTGACTCTTTTTTTCTTCGCGGTTGAATTTTTTTAACGCAAAGGGGATTTTTATAGGGCCGCTACAAACTTTTAACTTTCCACTTTAAACCTTACACTTTTCACTTTAAACTTTGTAAAATAAAAATGTTCAGCAGGGAAGAAGCCGCCAGATTAAGGCAACAATTTTGGATTAGTTTTGGTCAGTACATGAAGCCAATTCCAGGGGTAGAAGGACTGCCAGTGAATTGGGTGAACTATAAAACTGGCGTAAAACATATCTTCTTCCGTATGGATGCTGAAAAAAAGCATGCCAGCATCGCCATTGAAATTGCCCATCCAGATGAAGGTGTGAGAGCTTTGCTTTTTGAGCAGTTTGAAGAATTTAAACGATTGCTGGAAAATGCTTTAAATGAAGAGTGGGATTGGTTACCTAATGCCTCCAACGCCTTTGATAAGCAGGTGGCTCGAATAGAACTTGTGCTACCAAACGTTAGCGTTTATAACCAACAACAATGGCCAGAGATTATTGCTTTTTTAAAGCCCCGTATCATTGCGCTAGATGAATTTTGGGTAGACGTAAAACCAGTTTTCGAAGATTTGAAGTAACGTTTTAACGCTTAAGTTCCGATAACCTACCTTTAATATATTCCACTTGTGGAGCATCATCTTTATCCAAATCCTTATTCTTTAAATAAAGATTGTAATAAGCTAAGGCAGATTTGGTCTGCTTTAATTTCAAGTCGTATAACAAGCCCAGTCTGTAATAACTGTTTTTGTTGATTTGATATTCTAGCCCCTTTTTATAAGCATTACTTGCTGCGGTAAATAATTGTTTTTCTTCGTAAATGCCACCTAACAGATTGTAATATGCAGCAGTATTTGGTGAAATTCCCTCAGTAATGGTTTGCTTGGCGTAGCTGGTTGCTTGGTCGTAGTTTTTCAATTCGCGGAAACATAGCGCGGTATAATATAGGGTGCTTTCCGTTTGCATTTCGGTTTTTTCCAGCATCTGATATAAGGTAATCGCTTTTTTGTAATTCTTTAAAAAGAAATAAGCTTTAGCCACGTCGGCCACCACATTCGCATCTGCACCGTTTTGAAGCAGCTTTTCTCCAACATTTACGACCTCATTATACTTGTTTAACTGGTTGGCAACAGGTAATAAAGCTTGTTGTAATACAAAGTTACCGCTATCAGCCGCAATAGCTATTTTCAATACATCGTAAGCTGGTTGTAGTAATTTCAGTTTCCGATAGGCAGCAGCTAAATCATAAGCTACATCGGCTTCGGTATTATTTAATTTATTGGCTTTTTGTAGGTATTGTATCTTTAAATTCAAGCTGTCTGTGTAGTCTCCTAAGCGCTTATAGGCATTAAAATTAGTACTGTCTAAAGCAACAATTTCTTGCAAATAGGTAGTGGCGCTTTTTTTGTTTCCTCGCCTTGAGTTAATATTGGCCAAGCTAAACAGCACAGGAATTTGTTTGGGCTGTAGCTCATTAACCTTTTGGTAATTTTTCTCTGCATCTACCAGTTTCCCAGCCATCATATTACAATACGCAATTTGACCTAAAACTTTTACATCACTGGTTTCTGTGGGGTAGATACTGCTTAAATAAGCAGCCGCTTCGGCGTAACGTTGGCTTTGGTAAAACTCCAAGAGTTTTTCTTTGTCCAAAACAGCTTGTTGGGCGATACAAAACTTGGTAATAATTAAAAAGAGGAAGGAAATATAAAGGCTTTTCATGAAAACTAAATTATTAGTTATATATCGGATATGCAAATTTCTTGCGCATAAAAAACAATAAAATCAAACAAAAGCCATGTAGGAGTGGTTGTTAAAGAGAGTTTATCATTTAAATAAAAACAGAATTTATGGAAACTTTAAAGAAATTCGAACTGATGGAGAAGATAGTGAGGGAGCTGGAAGATTTACAGCATTCGCAACAAGCTATCATACAAAAAATAGGAAAAATTGAAGTCGATAATATCGAACTTGGCGATAAAAAGTTAGAGGAAGATTTGCCTGATATGCACCAAAGGGTGGCCGACAACTTGGATAATATTGTAGAAATCTTAGATTATTTCGCCAATAAAACTGAGAAATTCGGTAACAAAAACAATGTCGACGAATTAAAGGAACAACAAGCCATTAATCAGGTTACTGGCAAGTAATTCTTTTTAGAAGATTTAAGCTATTCTGCTATTCAGAGGAGCGGGAATTCGAGATGGGTTAAACCGTGGAAGTGTTCTTAGCTGTGCTCCAAATAGTGGGATAGTTTTCTTTTTTAATCGCCAGTAGGTACAAGTAAGCAAAAAGTGGTGCCTTTGCCTACTTCACTGGATACGCTAATTTCCCCACCATTTCTGCTCATAAAATCTTTGCAAATCATTAAGCCCAATCCAGTTCCCTTTTCGTTTTGTGTACCTCTTGAAGAGATGTTCTCGTCTTTGAACAGTTTTTCCAAAGTCGCTTCAGACATTCCCACGCCATTGTCTCTAATACAGATTTTTAACATATGATTACGTTGGAAACTGGCGGTAATGGTAATTTCACAACCTTCATGACAAAACTTAATCGCGTTATTGATGATGTTTCTAATCACAATTTGAAACATTAATACGTCGGCATAAGCAATCTCGTTAGGAAAAACATCATGCAGGATAGTTACTTTTTTAAGGGTAGCCGAAGGGAGGTGATAGTTGATTTCGTTAAGGATAATGTTCCTTACATTGAAAAACTCTTTTTGGATGCCAAAACCTTGTAATTGACTCCTCGACCAGTGCAAAATATTTTCCAATAGGTCGGTGGTGTAAATGATGTCCTTGCTTAGTTCAGGGGATATTTTTTCAAATTCTTCTTGGCTCACTTGATTGTAGGAAACCATTTTTAAGATTTCCGAAAGATTTACCAAAGGTCCCCGCAAATCGTGAGCAATAATAGAAAAAATGCGGTCTTTCAGTTGGTTTACCTTTTCCAGTTCTAAAGCTTGTTCTTTGGCTATTAGGGCATCTTTTTTAGCCGAGGTTAAATCTTGAAGCTTTACAATAGTGAAAGCCTCGTTGATTTTGCTTTCATTCAGCAACAATATTTCAGCCTCAAAATAAATGATTTCGTCCCTTACAAAAGCCTGCATTTCCATTTTGTCACTAAGTCCGCTTTCCACTTTCTGGATAAAATCGGTATGTTTAGGAAATAACTCTCCGATAGACTGTCCCACAATTTTTTGAGATTTCGGAAGGTTAATGTAGCGACGTAAGGAAGTGTTGTAGTCAATCACCCGATACTTTTTGTCTAATACCAAAAAGCCATCATCCATTAGCTCTAGCGCTTTTTCTCTGGCAATAGGTACGATGTCGAAAAGCCTAAATCTGTAAATGCCCAATAAAATAAGGAAAGTAGTGAGGATAAATGCAAAAGGAGTAATGTCTATAAAGCCCAAGGGTCTTAAGCCAACAAGGTAGCTGATATTACCAACCCAAGGGAGTAAGGCGGCAATAAGAATGCTGTAGTTTTGCTTTCTGTAAATAGGGTCTGAACTTCTGAATTTGTTGAAGATGAGATAGCACCCACAGGCCAATAGCAAATAAAAATATACCGTGAAGATGCGGTACCAAGTTCCAGGATAGATTTTAATCATGGGAAAAGGCCCATCAAAAAACATTCTTACATCCTTGTAATGTAAATGGTGCATCGGATTGGTCCATACCATGGCAAGCGTGGTAACGGGAGCAATAAGCAGTAGGGTAAGGTTAAGTGGTTTTTTGTACCAACATTCTTTGTTGCAAAAAGTAAGGGCAAATAAAAACCAATTTAACGGTAAGGTCGCAATGCCTATATATTCAATGTTGATGAAAAATATGGCTTGTTCCAAATTATGACTCGAAAGCTCAAAACCATAGGCTATGGACCAAATGGCATTAGAACCCATCATTAAGCTAAACCATTTTACTACGCTAGTGCCGCGTTTGTAAATGTATATTGCTAAAATGGCCGTTAACGTTCCAAAAAATAGTAAAACTAAACCGTAACTGTTAAACGTAAAATCCATTGGAGCAATAATTATCTTTCTTATAAATAGTAAAATTATAAAATTTAATTTACCGAATAAAAACGGAAAATAGGCCAAATGAAATCTGAGGTCTAATTAAGCGAAACAAGTCTTTATATGTTGATAATTAGCTGACCAAATCCGCTATATTTTTCGTTAATTTTGGTATCCTCATTTTTTAGCTATGTACTTAATTTTTGATACCGAAACAACAGGTTTACCACGTAATTTCAATGCCCCAATTACCGATACGGACAATTGGCCGCGTTGTATTCAAATTGCGTGGCAGTTGCACGATGATATGGGAAGGTTGTTGGAGCACCAAGATTATTTGGTACAGCCCGAAGGCTTCAACATCCCTTACGATGCCGAGCGTATTCATGGTATTTCTACCGAATTGGCACAGGAACAAGGTATTCCCTTGGCCGAAGTATTGGAGAAATTTAAAGAAGTTTTAGGGAAAGCAAAGTTTGTGGTAGGACAAAATATTGGCTTCGACCTTAACATTATGGGTTGTGAGCTGTATCGTTTTGGACAGGAAAACCTATTGGCCGACATGCCTATATTGGATACCTGTACCGAAGTTACGGCTGACTTATTGAAAATCCCTGGAGGTAGAGGTGGTAGGTTTAAGCTACCTAATCTTACGGAGCTACACCAATACTTATTTGGAGTGCCTTTTGCTGAAGCCCACAATGCTACTGCCGACGTAGAGGCTACTACACGCTGTTTCTTGGAGCTGATTAAAAAGCAGGTTTTTACTAAGGAGGAACTACAAGTTGATACAGATTATTTCCTGAAATTTAAGGAAGCCAATCCTTTTACCATAGAATCTGTTGGGCTAAAACATGTTAACCTAAAAGCTGCTTCAGATGAAATAAGGAAAAAAAGAGGTGCGGATACTGGTGGTGTTTCTAAACAAACTTTAGAGAGTAACAAGGCCGCATTGGCTGATGCCGCTTTTGCGCATCTACATAATCATACCCAATTTTCGGTGTTGCAAAGTACCATTAGCGTACCTGCTTTAGTGAAAGCAGCTGCTGAAAAAGGAATGCCTGCGGTAGCCCTAACCGACCATGCCAACATGATGGGCGCTTTCCACTTTGTAAGTAATGTGCTTAACCATAACAAGGCTGCCGAAGCTAAAAATGCGGAAGCCATAGAAAAAGGAGAAGCACCTACAGCAACCATATTGAAGCCGATTATTGGGGTTGAATTTTTTGTGTGTGAGAACCACACCGATAAAACCCGAAAAGATGATGGTTACCAAGTGGTGTTTTTGGCAAAGAACAAGCAAGGTTATCACAACTTAGCGAAAATGTCGTCAATTGCTTACACCAAAGGGTTTTACTATGTACCTAGGATAGACAGGAATGTGGTTGAACAGTACAAGGAAAACTTGATTGTACTTACAGGTAACATGTACGGAGAAGTGCCTAGTAAAATCTTGAACATTGGTGAAAAGCAGGCAGAAGAGGCTTTACTTTGGTGGAAAGAGCAATTTGGCGAGGATTTTTACATCGAGCTAATGCGCCACGGACAAGAAAATGAAGACCGTGTAAATGAGGTATTAGTAAAAATGGCCGCCCAAAATGGGGTGAAAATGGTAGCCACCAACAATACCTATTATGTTAACAAAAAGGATGCGCATGCCCATGATATTTTACTTTGTGTAAAGGATGCTGAGAAACTGGCCACACCAATTGGTCGTGGTAGAGGTTTTAGGTATGGTATGCCTAACCAGGAATATTATTTCAAGTCGGCAGATGAGATGAAAGAAATCTTTGCCGACGTGCCAGAAGCGATTATCAACGTACAGGAAGTCATTGATAAAATAGAAACTTATAAGCTGGCAAGGGAGGTATTATTACCAAAATTTGATATTCCCGAAGAGTTTTTGGTGGCGGAAGATGAAGCCGATGGCGGAAAAAGGGGAGAAAATAAATTCCTTCGCCATCTCACCTACGTGGGTGCCGAAAAACGTTATGGAGAGCTTACGCCAGATATTACCGAACGTTTGGATTTTGAGTTGGCTACGATTGAAAAGACGGGTTATCCTGGTTACTTTTTGATTGTACAGGATTTTATTGCCGAAGCTCGTAACAGGGATGTTTCTGTTGGACCAGGCCGTGGCTCTGCTGCAGGTTCTGCGGTAGCTTACTGTTTGGGAATTACCAACATCGACCCGATTAAATACGACCTCCTTTTTGAGCGTTTCCTTAATCCAGACCGTGTATCCATGCCCGATATCGATATCGACTTTGATGACGAGGGTCGTGGACGTGTAATGGATTATGTAATCGGTAAATATGGCTCCAGTCAAGTGGCGCAAATCATCACTTATGGTACCATGGCGGCTAAATCTTCCATTAGAGATACGGCAAGGGTGCTAGATTTGCCACTTTTCGAAGCAGATAAGGTAGCCAAATTGGTGCCGAATATGAAGCTGGCCAAAATCTTCAATTTGCAAGAGAAGGCGCTAAAAGAAGCACTCCGACCAGATGAATTTGAAAACGTAAATCTACTTAAGACCTTAGCTTCGGGTAAAGATTTGGCAGCCGAGACTTTACAGCAGGCTATTGTGTTGGAAGGTTCGGTACGTAATACGGGTATTCACGCTTGTGGGGTAATCATCACGCCAGATGACATTACCAATTTCGTGCCTGTATCTACGGCCAAGGATAGTGATTTATACGTGACCCAGTTTGATAACTCAGTAGTAGAAAGTGCTGGTTTATTAAAGATGGACTTTTTGGGGTTGAAAACATTAACCCTGATTAAAGATACCGTGAAGCTCGTTAAAAAGCGCTTTAATATCGACCTCGACCCAGATAATTTCCCGATAGATGACGTAGCTACTTATGAGCTCTTCCAGCGTGGTGAAACGGTTGGTATTTTCCAGTACGAGAGTCCTGGTATGCAGAAATACATGAAGGAGCTAAAGCCTACGGTTTTTGGTGACTTAATTGCCATGAACGCATTGTATCGTCCAGGACCAATGGAGTATATTCCTAGTTTCGTTAGACGTAAACACGGTGTAGAGCCTATTACCTACGATTTAGATGCCTGTGAGGAGTATTTACAAGAAACCTACGGAATTACGGTTTATCAAGAGCAGGTAATGCTTTTATCGCAAAAATTGGCTGGTTTTACCAAAGGTGAGGCCGATGTTTTGCGTAAGGCTATGGGTAAAAAGCAAAAAGACGTATTGGATAAAATGAAGCCAAAGTTTGTAAAACAGGCTTCAGAAAAAGGTCATAAAGCCGAGACTTTAGAGAAGATTTGGAAAGACTGGGAAGCGTTTGCATCTTATGCTTTCAACAAATCCCACTCTACCTGTTATGCTTGGATTGCTTACCAAACGGCTTATTTGAAAGCACATTATCCAGCGGAGTATATGGCTGCGGTACTTTCCAATAACATGAGTGATATTAAGCAAGTGGCCTTCTTCATGGAAGAGTGTAGGCAAATGGGCGTACCTGTATTGGGACCAGATGTGAACGAATCGGAAATGAAATTCTCGGTAAATGCTAAAGGAGAGGTTCGTTTTGGTTTATCTGCAGTAAAAGGAGTAGGAGAGAAAGCGGTGGAAAGTATCATTGAGGAACGCACAGAAAATGGACCTTATCCTACCGTTTTTGAGTTTGCCAAGCGTTCCAATACCCGTATCGTTAATAAAAAAGCTTACGAGAGTTTTGTGTATGGCGGTGCCTTTGATGCTTTTGGCTTTAATAGGTCGCAGTTTTTCTTCATTGGACCTAATGATAAACTAAATGGAATCGAAAAGCTGATTAAATACGCTAACGACTTCCAGAATAACCAAAACTCTTCGCAATCATCACTATTTGGTGGGTCAAAAGCTGATTTGATTTTGGAGCCTTCTTTTGCCATGACGCAAGAATGGGGTACAATTGATAAGCTGAAATACGAAAAAGATGCCATCGGGATTTTCCTTTCGGGACACCCTTTAGACGATTATCGTTTTGAGCTGGATAGGTATTGTCCACATAAAGTGAAGCATTTGAGTATCATCAATAAAGTAAGGATGGGCGATTCAAATGAAGAAGTTATGGCAGAATTTGAGACCCTGAAGAATCGTGAATTGGTTGTAGGGGGATTAGTGGTCATGGCTTCTCAGCGGATTACCAAAACAGGTAAGCCTTTCGGGATTTTCACATTCGAAGATTATGATGACAGTTGTGAAATCGCTTTATTTGGTGAAGACTTCCTGAAATTTAAGCAGTTTTTAACGGAAGGATACTTCTTGCAAATCCGCGGTAAATTAGGGCTGCGCTTTGGAAAGGAAGGCGATTGGGAGTTTAAAATCACTACTATTGACTTGCTTGCAGGTTTAAGAGATAAGCTGACCAAGTCATTAACTATATTTTTTCCTATCGAGATTGTGAACGATAGTTTTATGCAGCAAATACAAGCTATTTTAGACGAAAATAGAGAAAATGCAGATGCGCAAAACTGTAAGCTCAATTTTGAGGTTTATGATGTGGAGAAAGGATTGAAGTTGGAACTGCCTTCTAAAAACCAAAAAATAAATCCGAATAACCAATTTTTGGATGGAATTAAGAACCTGGATTTTGTAGACTACAGGTTGAATTAGGTTTTAGGAACTAGTGGCTAGTTACTAGTTGTTAGTAATTAGTGATTAGTCAACTTTGCAAGTAAATCTCCTTCAATTTGCGGTTTAAATCTGCGGAATCAGCGGAAAAAAGAAGAGACGGGAGAAATAAGTGATTAGGGACTAGCGCCAATGAACAAAACAATGTCAAATTGACATTACACTTTTGATGGCATCACAATTGATAATATATTTGTACATAATAAAAATTTAGATATGGCTTTAGAAATAACAGATGCTAACTTCGAGGAAGTAGTATTAAAATCAGATAAACCTGTTTTGGTAGATTTTTGGGCAGAATGGTGCGGTCCTTGCCGTATGGTTGGTCCAGTGGTAGAAGAAATTGCTAAAGAATACGAAGGCAGAGCTTTAGTTGGCAAGGTAAACGTTGATAACAATCCTCAGATTTCAATGCAGTTTGGTATCCGTAACATCCCAGCTTTGTTGTACTTTAAAGATGGTCAAGTAGTTGACAAACAAATTGGCGCAGTGCCTAAATCAATTTTGGCAGGTAAATTAGACGGCCAATTATAAGAATAAGGATTTACTTATCTTCATATAAATAAAAAACCGATGCGCTATAAAGTACATCGGTTTTTTTATGAAAAGCTTTTTCGGTGTTTTTTTGGGAAAGATAGCCCTGCTTTTTATTTGCACTGTTGGCCCCCCATATCTGTCATCCTGAGCTTGTCGAAGGATCTGTCAGCGCAATGCTTTTCTCCCGAAAACTGGAAACAGGACGACATAAACAAAAAAGGCTTTCCACTTCAATGGAAAGTAGCTTCTAGCAATTTATTTCAAGTATTTCCTAAAGACAGTACTATATTGATCACCAAATGTTACCCTAGTGATATCTTTATAGCTAATTTTAGAGGGTTTTTTATCTAACTTCCCTGTAGGGTCGTAATTTAATATAGATACGCTGTTTTTACCAATTTTCTGAAGAGGGCCTATAAAGAAGCCTGATTCTTCTTGATCCTCACATTCTATAATAACATGAAAATCGGCATCTTTTAAGCTTAAGAATAATTGTTCCCAATTGTCTAGAGAAACAAACTCTGGAACTTTATATTGCTTCTCTAGTGTGCCCTCTGCTCTAAGTATCTTATTTGAAGTTTTATCATATTTATTGCACCGAATTTCTTCAAACGTTCTTTTTGGGATAATGAAATATCCATCAAGAGAAAATTCATTATTTGCTTGGAGTAAGACGAATTTTTTTGATTGTAGTTGGATGTAGCCAAAAATGCCGCTTTCGGTATTTTGAAAGTTCAAGATGATTTTTACAAAATCCTTTTTTATAATATGTTTCTGTATGATTTCTTCATACTTGATAATTTTCTTCTCTTTCTTTTTCATTTTAGAGCCTAATAAAGAATATAGTGGATTTGGGTTTGTAGAAATATGATGATTGCTAGTGACTGCGTTGTACCTCGCAGCAACGTTCTTATTTTCGTTTTTGCGAGATACAGCATGTCCTACACTTTTTTCGGGAAAGCAACCTCAGCGCTATAAGTTATTTTGTTTTAAATCAAGGTTCTAGTATCTGCCAAACTTATAAGTTAACCCTACACCCAAAGTTTCTTTTAATTGCAGTTTACCAATTTGATTATCGTCATAGAATAAATCAGCGGTAATTTGTGTAGAGATAAATTTATTCACTTTCATATCCAAAATACCAGAATACGATAGCACCATGTTTTGAGGTTTCTCCAAGTAATTGGTGAAGATGCCAAAACGGTTGTCCAGCATAATGTTTTCCATCAATTTAACTTTATACCTGCCACCTATATAAGCACCTAACTGATAAACTAAACTTTCGGTTGGTTTGGCGCCATAGGCCTCGGTTAAAATTCCGTCTCTATTAGGGTCAAAAACAGCTTTATCAGCAATAATGGTAAATCTCGAGGTTAATGGATGGACATTGAATTGGAAATTGTCATTTGGAATGTAGTCAAAACCTAAGCCCAGTGTGACATAGCCAGGAGACAGTAGGTTGGAGATGTAGCTTTGTTCAGGCTTGCCATAATCATAACCTTTCGCAAACTGTGTTTTAAGGTTTAAGGCAACGGCACTGTACCAATTACTAGTTCCAATTTGGTAACCATATTTGGAAGTTAAATCAATTACATCTTCCACTTTTGTGGCTTTGTTGTTTTCTTCTGAACGTAAGCCATAGCCAGCTAAAATGCGATTTTCCCAAAGGTTTTTGCCTTTTTTCAGGTTAAATTCATAATCAACCCTGCCAGTTAAGGCAATAGAGTTAATTCCCCCCGCAACCCAATTAGAAAAAGCAGCTTGATTTAGTAAAAGGGTATTGGTTCCTCTAACCGTCCAGCCTTCTTGTTTTTTTGCGGTATCTAGTTTGCCGGCAAGTTTGGCGCTTTCGGTGTTTACTTTTCCGCCTTGCACCTTTTGAGCATAGCTGCTATTCATCATCATAGCGCTAATGATAAAAAGTAATAATCTTTTCATATGATGTTATTTAGTGATATAACAAAGCTAAACAAAATCTTTTTTATTAGTTTTACGTATGCAAGCATCGCAAAAACCTGAGGAAATTAGATTTGAAAGCAGTCTAGAGCTTTTAGCAAAGCAAGTGGTAGAGGGATTTATCACAGGCTTGCATAAAAGTCCTTTTCATGGTTTTTCTGTTGAATTTGCAGAACACAGGCTTTACAACAACGGTGATAGTGTAAAAAGTATTGATTGGAAGTTGTTTGCCAAAACCGATAAGCTATTTAGCAAGCGTTACGAGGAAGAAACAAACTTAAGGTGCCAGTTTGTGATTGATATTTCTTCGTCCATGTATTTTCCTAACGATAAATACAATAAGCTCACGTTTGCAGTACAGAGCACTGCGGCTTTAATTTATTTGCTTAAAAGACAGCGCGATGCTTTTGGTTTAAGTCTTTTTACCAATGAACTGAAGCTTAATACCCCTGCTAAATCTACCAGCGTACACCAAAAGTTTTTATTTGCGAAGTTGGAAGAAGTTTTAGCGACTTCTAAACTGAATGTGCAAACCGACCTTTCTGTGGCACTGCATCAAATTGCTGATTTAATCCATAAACGCTCATTGGTAGTTATTTTTAGTGATATGCTACAAACAGCGGATAGTAGTGACAGGTTAGATAAATTGTTCTCTGCTTTGCAACACTTGAAATTCAATAAACATGAGGTAGTGGTATTTAATGTCACCGATAAGGCTAAAGAACAGGAGTTTGATTTCGAAAACAGACCTTATGAGTTTGTGGATATGGAAACAGGAACTATTTTAAAGGCACATGCTTCTAAGGTGAAAGATGCTTACCTATCGCAAATGACCGCTTATAGAAAAAATCTAGCCTTAAAATGTGCCCAATATAAAATTGATATGGTGGATGCGGATATTAATGCGGGCTTTAACCATATCTTGGAAGCTTACTTGATTAAGCGCCAAAAAATGAGTTAACCTAATTAAGTAAGGTGAATTCGCTATGTGTCTATATGATTAAAAATCCAATCATATAGACACATAATTGAAATTTAAAACAGTACGTCTGCGATGTCGGGATTTTTGTCAAAAACAGATTTAGCGAACGGACATAATGGCATGATTTTTAAATGATTGGCTCTTGCGTATTCCACGGCTTTCATCACCATTTGTAAACCAACGCCTTTGCCTTTAAAATCAGGATTAACTTCCGTATGGTCGATGATGAATTTAGTACTTCCAGCCCAAGTGTAGGTCATTACGCCAGCTTCTTTACCATCTTCTATTGCTTTGAATACACCTCTTCTCTCTTCGTTTTCTTGAATGATTTCCATTTTCCTGATGAATTATTTGGTTAAAGATAGCAAGAAGTGCCAGAAATATGATAACAAAAAATGCGCAGGGCTAGGCCACTGCGCATTGTACTAACTAGGAACAAGTACTTATGCTTTTTTATGTGCTTTGTGCTTTACTTTTTTAGCTGTAGTATCTGCTTTAGCTTCTACCTTTTCAGTTTTTTTCTCCGCTTTTTTCTCTACTGTTTTAGCAGCAGGAGCAACTGTTTTTACTGGCGCTTTAGCAGGAGTTTGTGCGTTAGCGAAGTTTACTGTAAATGCTGCAATTAATGCAACCATTAAAAATTTCACTGTTTTCATTTTCTTTTTATTTTTAGTGAACGATGTTGTTGTTTAACAATACTAAGTTCCTCTATCAAAATGAAGAAATCATGAAGTTTTTAAAAAGCTGAAAATTCTATACTTTTTCTATTGGGAAGCTAATATTCACTTGGGTACCCTCATGTTTTTGGGAAGAAATAGAGAGTGTGATATGGTGGAATTTGGCGATGCTATTGCAAATGGCTAAACCTAGGCCCAGTCCGCTAACTTCTTCGTTATTTTCTCTTTCAAAGCGATGGAAGGCTTTTTTCACAATATCATTGTCCATACCAATCCCATTATCAGTAATGCTGAGTACATAAGCATCTGTAGTGAGCTGGTCGGTTATGACGATGCTGCCTGCATGTTTACTATACTTTATTGCATTGTTAATGATATTAATTAATAAAGTATGGATTAATGGTTGGCTTCCTTGGAAGATAAAAGCTTCTTTGGTCTGGTTTTCGTAGGTAATCCGTTTATCGGAAATACGTTCCGTTAAATCTTCATAAATATCTTCCAGCTCCTGCCTAATCACAATTTGGTCTTTTTTAACGTATTGCTCATTTTCTACTTTCGAGATTAGCAATAAACTATTGATGATAGATTTTAACCTGCTCAATGTTTTTAACGAGGCCATGATTTTTTCTTCATGTTCCACCGCAAGGGTTTCAGAAGCAAGAATGTTTTCTAATCTGCCATTTAAAATGGAAATAGGAGTGAGCAATTCGTGCGAAACGTTAGCGATAAACTGTTTTTCAAGCAAGAAAAGGTCGGTGATTTTCCTCATCAAGCCATTAATACTATCATCCAAAAGTACAAAGTCAGTAGTGTTTGTTGGAATCTTGCTATAATCGAAAGTGATAGGGTCGTTAACCTTGTTGATTTTTTGGTCTAGTATCTTATAAAAAGGTTTGAGTAGGAATCTGGTGAAGGCGTAATCTGTTATTAAGGTAATGGAAAGGGAAACCATTAGTACAATAAACATGTAAATCCCTAATGATTTTTTGATAGAGATGGCTCCTGCGGCGGTGGTGCCTAGTTCCAGTTGATAGTATTTGTTTTTATATTCAAATTTTCGGGTAAGGATGCGGTAGGCTTCAATATCGCCCATAATTTCTCGGTCTCCTGTGCTGAATTTTTCAGTAGTGTCAATCGCTTCCTGTTTGGGGATAAGTGTAAGTACGATATACTCATCCTTTAAGATGTTGTAGTCGGTAAAAGTCTGCTCAGCGTTTAATAAACTATCTACCTCATTATCATTCAGGTTTTTAACGAGCTTTGTTTCTTTTTTGTATAATCGGTTATCTAGGTGGTTGATGGAGATTTTTTCTAGGGAGAATAGAATAATAGTTCCAAGAATAAAAATGAGTGCAATTTTGGTGGCAGCGTTATATAGCGTAAATTTTTCTTGCAGTCTCATGTTTAGCTCAATTTAAAGCGTTATTCTGTAGCCAATACTTCTTACGGTTTCCAGCCAATCAGTTTTTGCATGGCACATCAGTTTTTTACGAAGATTTTTCACATGTACATCTACAAAGTTCGAATCGGAATTGACCTCTAAAATGTCACCCCAAACGTGTTCGGTAAGACTAGTACGTGAAACTACACGGTTTTTATTTAACACTAGGTAGTTTAAAATCTCAAACTCCTTTTTGGTCAAATGAATTCTTTCGCCTTTAAAAGTAACCACCCTATTTTGGATATCTAATACGAAATCATGTACTTGGATGTCGTTTTTTTCCAGTTTGTGCTTTCTACGGGTTACGGCATGCATTCTTGCTAGAAGCTCGTTTAGGGAGAAAGGTTTGGGTAGGTAGTCATCTGCGCCCTCTTCAAGGCCTTTAATACGGTCGTCTACGGCACTTCTAGCGGTTAAGATAATGATGGCGTCATCTCTATCCTTAAGGCCTTTAATCAGTTTTAACAGTTCAAAGCCATCCCCATCTGGTAAACCCAAATCAAGTAGGATAAAATCATAGCTGTTAACGAAAATCTTTTCCTCTGCCGAAGCTTTTCTTCGGGCATGGTCTATAATGTAACCTTCCTTGCTTAAAAAATCATTGATTTCTAAGGCTAGGCTTTTTTCGTCTTCAACAATCAGTACATTCATCCCTGTTTATTTTGATGGGCAAATTTTCTCTATGTTCCTAAGAATGATGCTGCATGCTGCCTTGATTTCATCCTCAGTAATGGTGAGGGGAGGGGCAATACGCATCGCATCACTACAATGCAAAAACCAATCGGTAATAATGCCGTCTTCAATGCAGGCATCAATAATTGCTTTGTTAATATCAAAACTATCAAAACTTACGGCAAGCATCAAGCCCTTGCCACGTATTTCGTTAATGGCTGTATGTTGTAATAGTTCTTTGAATAAAGTGCCTTTTGCTTCCACATCAGCCACAATGTTCTCGTTAAGTAGCGTATTTAAAGTTGCTAGTCCAGCAGCGCAGCACACGGGGTGACCACCGAAAGTAGTCATGTGGCCCAAAATAGGGTTGAATGATAATACTGACATGATTTCTGCCGAACTGATAAAAGCACCAATAGGCATTCCGCCGCCAATACCTTTAGCTAACAGAAGAATATCTGGCGTAATGTCATAATGTTCAAAGGCAAACATTTTTCCTGTTCTGCCAAAGCCCGTTTGAATTTCATCAAATACTAAAAGTGTACCAGTAGCCAAACACCTCGCCTTTAAAGCTTCCATGAAAGCTTGGTTGGCTACTCTCACGCCAGCTTCACCTTGTATAGGTTCAATAAACACCGCGGCAGTTTGGTCTGTGATTTTTTCCAGGTCGGCAATATTGTTGTGGGTAATGAAGTCTACGTGTGGCAAAAACGGCCCATAGCCAGCAGAATAAAAGTCACTTTCCATCAAGCTTTCTGCACCTTGCGTGCTGCCATGGTAAGCGTTTTTGCAGGCAATAAATCCTTTTCTCCCCGTATATCTTTTGGCCAGTTTCATGGCTCCCTCTACGGCCTCTGCTCCAGAATTAACAAAATAAGTGCAGTTAAGCTGTTCAGGTAAAACCGAAGCCAAAGCGGTTGCAAAATTCACTTGCGGGCTTTGTACAAACTCGCCGTAAACCATCAAGTGCATATAGGTTTCCACTTGCTTTTGCACAGCGCTTACTACGTTAGGGTGACAATGGCCAACGTTGCTTACCCCAATACCGGCTATTAAATCGATATAAGCTTTTCCTTCTTTATTATATAGGTTAACTCCTTGCGCTTTCACAAATTCAAGCATTAAAGGAGTAGTAGAAGTTTGAGCGTTGTGTTTTAAAAAAAGTTGTCGTTGGGTAAGCATGTTGCAAAAGTAGCGGATTTAGGGCTCATTTTTTGGAAATGATGTCAAATAAAAAAGGACGTCTTTTGGGACGTCCTCTTCAGTTAATCATTTGCGTGATCTAATTCGTTTGAGGGGCTGGCATTGCTGCTCTATATTGTTGTAATATTTCTTTCTTGAATGCTTCTTGTGCTCTGTAAAACTTACCTACGGTTTTTATAGGTAAGCTTGATTTGAACTTGTTGTAGTATTTGCGTTCAATGTTTAAATCTCGCTGTCTAAAGTTGAAATCGTTTAAAATTAAAGTTTGAATTTCTTCATCATCTAAATCTTCAATCTCCTTAAGTTTTCTAAAGCTAATCATCTTTTGCATCCGTTCTTTTCTCAACGTCGACTGCTCTCTCACATAATCATTATAGATTGGCCAAAAAATCTTAGCTTCTTCGGCAGATAAATCCAGCTTTGTGGTTAGCCAAGCCACTTTTCTGGCTTCCATTTTTTCACCACCCATTTTAGGTCCTTGTGCTGAAGCTAAAAAAGGAGCGAAGATTAATAGTGCAAAAACAAAGTTTTTCATCTGTTTTATTGTTTAATTGTGTTAAGGGGTCTGATGATGGTCATCTGGCCCAGATTTATAAATTATTAGATAAATCTGTAGTAGAGAAATTATCTAAAATATAGTCTTCCATTTCGCTGTCGGTAACATTGGCCGTTTTTCCGTGCTGCGCCTCTTGAACATATTCTATAATCACACTTTCGTCAATATCATACAACAACTGTTCTTTCGCAAGCTCTGTTTTGCGTAGTTGATGGCTCTGATATTGCTTGTTGGCAAACCAGCCCGTAGTGGAGGTAAGTACCAAACAAGCGGCAACAGCATATTTAAACAATGGTTGATGCCATAGTTTTACTGTTTTTTTAGTGCTGATGGTTTTAGCAGCAATGTTTTGTTGCAATTGCTCAAAATATCCATCTGGAACATCGAAACCTTGTTGCTCATTTACAAACGTTGATAAGTTGGCTTGAGCAATGATTTGTTCATTAAGGGTTTCGAAATAATTTGCTGGAGTGGTAAAACCATTATTTGCTGATTTTTCCAACGAACTTATAAATACAGACTGATTGGTCCGTTCCTCAAGCTCCTCAAAATAATTTGTAGGAACTGTAAAAGGGTTAGACCTCTTCAGTTTCGCTAGTTGTGGCGCTTCGTTTTCCCATTCCATATTTTCGGCCATTTTACTCATTCGTATTTATTGATGTTTTTTTAGGCAAAAGGTTTAATGTCAATCTTGATTTATTAAAATTGCTTCGATTTTTTTCACTGCAATATGAAAGGATGCTTTTAATGCACCCACTGTGGTGCCCAAAACTTCTGAGATTTCTTCATATTTCATATCATCAAAATATTTCATGTTGAAGATGATTCGTTGCTTTTCGGGAAGGGTAAGGATGGCTTCTTGCAATTTGCGCTGAATTTTATCGCCATCAAAGTGTGAAGAAGAAGCAAGTGTTTCTGCTAATTCAGAATTTACTTCGTCTAAAGAAACATTGTTCCTGTTTTTTTTCTTGTTAAGGAAGGTGATGGATTCGTTGGTGGCAATCCGATAAATCCAAGTGTACAATTGAGAGTCGCTGCGAAACGAATGTAGGTTTTTCCAAACCTTTACAAAAGTTTCCTGCACAAGATCATCAGCATCGTCATGGTCAATCACCAAACGTCTGATGTGCCAATAAATTTTTTGCTGATATTTTTGTAAAAGCAAGTTGAAGGCATTATTTCTAGTTTTTTCATCCTGAAATTTAGAGAGGATCTCTGCGTCTTCAACTTGCTTCATAGGTTATTTCGATTTTCTAGCAATCGCTTTTTGGGCAGCTGCTACGATATCTGAAGGATCTAGCTTATATTTTGTCATTAACTGATCAGGAGTAGCGCTTTCGCCGAAACTGTCATCAACAGCTACAAACTCTTGTGGAGCCAAATAAGTAGTGGTCAAGAAACGAGAAACACTCTCTCCTAAACCGCCAAATTTATTGTGCTCTTCGCAAGTAACAATACAACCTGTTTTCTTTACAGACTTTAAGATAGCTTCTTCGTCCAAAGGTTTAATCGTATGGATATTTATAATTTCAGCATCAATGCCTAATTTCTCTAATTCCTCACCAGCTTGTATTGCTCTCCAAACCATGTGGCCTGTTGCTACAATGGTTACATCGGTACCCTCATTAACCATCCATGCTTTGCCAATTTCAAATTTTTGGTCTTCTGGAGTAAACACAGGGATTACCGGACGGCCAAAACGTAGGTAAACAGGACCTTCGTGTTCCATAATGGCTAAAGTAGCTGCTTTGGTTTGGTTGTAATCGCAAGGGTTAATTACAGTCATTCCTGGCAACATTTTCATTAAGCCAATGTCTTCAAGGATTTGGTGGGTAGCACCATCTTCACCTAGGGTTAGGCCTGCGTGAGAAGCACAAATTTTTACATTTTTGCCAGAGTAGGCAATAGATTGACGTATTTGGTCGTAAACCCTTCCGGTAGAAAAGTTTGCGAAAGTTCCTGTAAATGGAATTTTTCCGCCAATGGTTAAGCCTGCAGCAATACCCATCATGTTAGCTTCTGCAATACCTACTTGGAAAAAACGCTCAGGAAAATCTTTGATAAAAGCATCCATTTTTAACGAGCCAACTAAGTCGGCGCAAAGGGCAACTACGTTTTCGTTTCTTTTTCCCGCTTCGTGTAAGCCAGCTCCAAAACCAGAACGGGTATCTTTTTTATCTGTGTAAGTGTATTTTTTCATTTTTGTTGAGATATGAGAGGTGAGGTTGGAGATAGGTTATTTTCTAAATCTTTCACTCAAATCTATCCTGTTTAATTATGTGATAAGAGATTGGTCAAATGCACCTAATCTGCTATCTAACTTCTAAAATCTGATTAGTAATCTCCCAAGGTTTCTTTAATCTGTCCAAGGGCATTGGCCAATTGCTCGTCACTTGGAGCTGATCCGTGCCATTTGTGGGTGCCTACCATAAAGTCAACACCATAGCCCATTTGGGTGCTCATCAAGTTCAAGATAGGTTTTCCTTTTCCTGTTAATGATTTTGCGTACTCTAATGATTTTAGGATTTCTTCCATGTCGTTACCGTTAGAAGTAATTACATGCCAACCGAAAGCTTCAAATTTAGCTTGCAGGTTTTCTAAAGAAAGTACTTTCTCGGTAGGGCCATCAATTTGCTGACCGTTATAGTCGATGCTAGCAATGATGTTATCTACTTTGTTGTGTGGAGCAAACATAAACGCTTCCCAGTTTTGGCCTTCTTGCAATTCGCCATCACCTAAAAGCGCAAAAACTAGTGATTTATCGCCATCAATTTTTTTAGCAAGTGCTGCACCAATAGCTACAGATAAACCTTGTCCTAATGATCCAGAAGCTACGCGAACACCTGGTAATCCCTCATGAGTAGTTGGGTGTCCTTGCAATCTTGAATCCAGTTTTCTAAAAGTGCTTAGCTCGCTTACGCCGAAATATCCTGACCTAGCTAACACGCTATACCAAACTGGAGAAATATGTCCGTTTGATAAGAAGAAAAGATCTTCGTTTTTACCATCCATGTCAAATTTCGGGTTGTGGTTCAACACCTCGAAATATAAAGCTGTAAAGAAATCTGCACAGCCCAAAGATGCGCCTGGGTGCCCAGACTGTACCGCATGTACCATTCTAAGGATATCTCTCCTTACTTGGGAAGCGATATCTTCTAGTTCACTGATTGTATGTTTCATCCAAAAAAAAATATTGTTGTAATGTAACAAAGTTAATTTAAATATCCGTTTGCCAATTATTTAGGCCTTATTTTTTAAAGATAATGACGTTTTTGGGGGCTTATAGTTTTCCACAATTTGTCATTTCAGATAAAATAAATGTTGATAAGTTTGTTATAGTCATAAATATATTCTTATTTTGAGTAGTTAATTACCCAAAAATCAACAGGTAAACGTTTTCGCTTATGAGGATTTCTACTTTTTTAACATTTCTGTTTTTCTCGTCTTTTGCCTACTCCCAAAATGGCTCGGTAGGTATTGGTACAGAAAGACCTAACAATAAATCAATTCTGGAAATTTATTCAACCGAAAAAGGTTTGTTGATTCCCCGTTTAACTGAAGCTCAACGAGATGTTTTGCAGGCTGTAGGGGCAACTAATGCAGCCATCAACGGTTTGTTGATTTATAATACCAGCACCAATAAGTTTAATGCTTGGAATTTAGATAAGTGGGAAGAAGTTGGTTCGCAAGGTTTAAAAGGAGATAGGGGTGATACAGGTATTCCTGGTGCTAATGGCGCAAACTGGTCAAACGGTACGCTAAATCCACCTACGGCAGCTACAGAGCCAGCAAGTTCTAAAGATGGTGACTATTACCTTAATAATAGTAATGGAAAAGTATTTGTTAGGGATGCTGGTATTTGGAAAGAAGTAGCCAATTTAACTACTGGTGTGGCGGGTCCGGCGGGTCCCGTAGGTCCTGCAGGTGCTCAAGGTCCTATTGGTTTAACTGGAGCCCAAGGCCCACAAGGGGATAAAGGCGATATAGGCGCGACTGGTCCGCAAGGTATTCAAGGTCCAGCTGGTCCTCAAGGAGCTACTGGTCCACAGGGTGCTCAGGGTTTAAAGGGCGATGCCGGAGATAAAGGAGATGTAGGCCCCACTGGTCCGCAGGGTGTTCAAGGTATTCAAGGTTTAAAAGGTGATGCTGGAGATAAAGGTGATGTTGGTGCGGTAGGTCCTCAGGGTCCTATTGGCTTAACTGGTCCGCAAGGTGCAAAAGGCGATGCAGGTGATGTTGGCCCACAAGGCCCTGCTGGAGCAATAGGTGCTACGGGCCCCCAAGGCGCTCCGGGCCCACAAGGAGATAAAGGCGATGCGGGTAATCCGGGAGCTACTGGTCCACAAGGTGCCCAAGGTGCTGCTGGCCCTCAAGGTGTTCAGGGACCAAAAGGAGATCAGGGTGATCCGGGAGAACAAGGTCCTGCCGGTCCACAAGGTCCTTCTGGAAGTACCACCGCTTGGCTAAGAACGGGTAACGGTACTGGAAATATAGGAGGAACGACAAATCCGGGAGTTAATGCCGACTTTTTAGGCACAACTGATAGCAAAGAATTGATTATTGCTTCAAACCGAGTAGAAGGAATCAGGATTGCCACTGATGGTAAAGTGAGAATAGGTGTAAATGGTTCAAGCATTGCTTCAATTTCCAAAGGTTCATTCGCTATCGATTTGCCAAGCATCAATGCCAAGGCTTCTTATAAGCAAAATTTTACACTTAATGGGGTGGATGTTAATGCTAGCGTAGCTGTTTCATCGAGCATTGAATTGCCGGATGGGTTGGTTATTGCCTATGCAAGAGTAGTAAGTGCCAACACCATTGAAGTTAAATTTATCAACGTTAGTGATAACCCAATAGACCTGTCTTTGGCTACGTTCCACATTAGTGCTGTGCTATGATCATGAAAAAACTTTCTGGTATTTTTCTTCTTGCCGCAATACTCTTCATTGGCAGAGAGAATGTCTTTGCTCAGTTGGTAAATAATGGGGTTAAGATATTTATTGATCAGAATGCATTGCTGTATGTCGGTGATAAAGCTATCCATAACTATGGATCAATACTGAATAATGGAGAAATGATTGTTGAGGGCGATTGGGTGAACAATAGAACGGCTGTTTTTGCATTAGAGTCGAATGGTAAAGTTGTATTTACGGCAAAACGAGCAACTTTTTCAGGGGCTGGTACTACAAGCTTTCCTAGGTTAGTGTTTAGCGGGGCAGGCGTTTTTGATATTAGCAGCAATGTGGATGTGAGGCTTTCTTTGGATTTGGGCGATGCCGAAGTTCAATTGAACAATAGCCAACTTCATTTGGATAATAGCGGTTCTGGTTTGATGCGAAGCAAAGGTTTTATTGGCACCACGGGCAGTGGTCAGTTTGTGAGACACATGGATGCGGGTGAAGAATATATCTTTCCTTTGGGCTCAAGTAAGCTTGGCATCATAAGGTTCGTGGCGCTTAAAGCAAAAGATGCTAGTATAGTTGGCGCCTCTTTTTATGATAAAGATCCTTCTGTTGATGGCTACAGTAGATTTAGTAAAGAGAATGCCATTGTTGGTGTTAACGATAGTTATTACCACGTTTTAAAAAATTGGAAAGGCAGTGGTGCAGTAGATGCGACTTTCTATACCTCATCTACCGAAAAATATACTGCTTTGGTGAATTGGACGACCAAGAATAGCTGGGATAGGGTGTTTCCTGCAAGCACTCAAGATAATAGTAGTTTCTTTCCAGGGCTGAGCAAGTCATTTACTTCTCAAGGAATTAAATTAGTGAATGGTGTTGATGTTCCTTTTGCATTTGCAGAAGTGACCAATGCTGGTCCACTTGAAATTTACAATGCTTTTTCTCCAGATGGAGATGGAAAAAACGACACTTGGGAGGTGAAAAATATTGATGCTTTCCCTGATAATGATCTGAAAATTTTTGATCGATCGGGTAATTTGGTGCATCGAGTAGGTGGTTATAGTTCTTCTAAATATTGGGATGGACAAAATGCCATTTCGGGTACTTATTTTTATGTTTTAAGAGTGAAAATAGATGGTAAAGACCAAGTTTTTAAAGGATCTATTACTGTGGTAAAAAACTAAAGCAATGAAGAGATTTTTGCTCCAAATTTTGATTCTGGTTTGCCCTTTTGTGGCAAAATCTCAAAATGAGGTAACTTATAGTCAATATATGTTCAACAATTTGTTGGTCAATCCTGCGTATGCGGGCTATAAGGAAGATCTAAATATTAACCTTCTTAGCCGCAACCAATGGGTTGGGGTAAAAGGAGCGCCCACTACACAATCGCTTATTGTAGACGGAGCTTTTTTTCATAATAACAACGTGGGCTTAGGCCTTTCTATTTTAAATGATAGGGTAGGGATACAGGGTCAAACGGCGGTAATGGCAAATTATGCTTATCGATTGCCTGTTGGCGAAGAGGGAAGGTTAAGTTTTGGTGTGGGCGTTGGTGCTGTACAGTTTTCTTTAAATAGTGAAAAAGCGATTGTTGGAGATCAAACAGATCCTTCTTTTAGCGGAGTGCAAAATTATATCTCTCCTGATGCAAAGATTGGGGTACATTACAGTGATAACGTTTTCTATGCAGGGCTGTCGGCGAATAACTTGTTGACTACTGCTTTGAACAAAAATAATCAGCGAGCAAAATTCGTCATTTTACCACCTGTCCACATTTTCTTAACAGCGGGAGCAATTTTTAATGTTAATGATGAAGTGAAGTTTAAGCCTTCATTCATGTTGCGTGATGACCCCAATACCATGGGTAATTTCGATATAAACGCATCTTTTTTATTTAAGGATGTGTTGTGGATAGGAGGCTCTTACAGGGTGGGTGTTGATATGTGGAAAAAAACTAACAATTTAAATGGGACTTTTCAACAAAATTCGCTTGTTGGATTGGTTGAAGTCTTTGTTGCCAAAAAGTTTAGGATTGGATATGCATATGATTACGGTTTGTCGGAATTAAATTCATATTCATCTGGTAGCCACGAAATATCTTTAGGATTGGTGATTGGGAAAAACTATAGAAACAATACTTTGACTACTCCGCGGTACTTCTAACGCAGAGTTTCTATGAAAATTAAAAAGTTTTTAAGGGTTGCGGTCCTTTTCTTGCTTGTTTATCTCCTGCCCTCGGTATTGTTTTCTGATGATATAAAGGAAGCCGATAAGCTTTACAGGCAACTTGATTACAAATATGCGCTTGAGATTTATGACAAGATCATGAAAACCAATCCTAGCATGGACGTAGCCCAAAAAATTGCCAGCTGCTATAGATTTATCAATAACACAGAAGCTGCCGAAATTTGGTATAAGAAAACATTAACCTATCCTGACGCATCAGCAGATAACTACAAATATTTAGCGGATGCCTTAAAGCAAAATGGGAAGTTTGATGAGGCGGCTAGCAACTACACTACTTGGGGACAAAAGAATCCGGCACAAGCCAAAGAAGCGGAAAAGCAAGCTAATATTTGCGGCGTAGCAAAAATGTGGGCCGAAAACCCTGATATTGGAGCTTCAGTGGAAAGTGAAATTGGTCTTAACTCAGAAAATTCTGATTTTAGCCCAGCTAAATTTGGTTCTAAAATTCTCTTTATTTCTGATCGCTGGCAAAAAAATAAAAAAGGACAAGAGGTTTATGGATGGACGGGTAATCCTTATCTGAAAATATATAGTGCCACGCCTTCTTCTAAGCAAGTCGACATTTTAAAAGGTTCTATCAACAAAGGTTTTCATAGCGGACCAGTTGCGGTATATCCAAGCTTGGATACGCTTATTTTTACCAGATCAGTTTTAGCTAGCAATAAGAAGGCAAAACTGGGAGAAGTAGGAAAGCAATATTTATTAATTGCGGTAAAAAAAGGAGATGAGTGGATAGAAAAGGATAAGTTACCTTTCAATAGTGGAGGTGCTTTTTCGGTACAGCATCCAGCGTTGTCACCTGATGGAAAGCTTTTGTATTTTGCTTCTGATATGCCTGGTGGTTTTGGCGGTATGGATTTGTACTATAGTGAAAAATTGCCAAATGGAAGTTGGAGTCAGCCGGTAAATTGTGGTGATCAAATCAATAGTCCTCAAGATGATGTTTTCCCAACAGTTAGAAGTGATGGAAAATTCTATTTTGCTTCAAGGGGACACATTGGAATGGGTGGTTTGGATATTTTTTCGGCCATAGGAAGTCGCAATAGCTTTAAGGATGTAGAAAACTTAAGGGCACCACTTAATTCGCCAAAAGATGATTTTGGGGTAATGTTTAACGACGATAATAAAACTGGCTACCTCTCGAGTAATAGAAACGGGGGTGTTGGTTTAGATGATATTTATAGATTTGCTACAGGGATTAAAGCTGAGCCAAAATCTCAAGAAAAAATTTACGCGGTTAACGGTGCTGTGGTTGAAAAAGGCACTAACCAACCTATTGCTGGTTTAGAAATTCTGTTAATTAACAAAGATAAGGGAACTCAAAGTACTGTTCTTTCTGATGCAAATGGGAAGTTTGCGTTCACTTTGGATAAGGAAACCGATTATATGGTTAAAGGTAATCCTCAGCAATATTTTACCAGTCAAACAGGAGAAATCTCGACCAAGGGCATTAATCAATCCACCATTTATGATATTAAATTTGAGTTGGAAAGAGCCAAGGATGTTTTTACCGTAAGGCTTAATAACATCTTTTACGACTTTAATAAATGGAACATTAGGGCAGATGCGGTAGGAGACCTGAATAAAGTAAATGCCTTTATGATAAATATGCCTAATGTGAAAATGGAGCTTGTTGCCCATACAGATGCCAGAGGTAAAGCAGCGTACAATCAATGGCTATCTGAAAAGAGAGCTAATAGTGCTATGGATTATTTAGTGAACAAAGGAGTGGCTGCGGACCGATTGACGGCTATTGGTAAAGGTGAAAGTGAATTGCTTAACAAGTGTGCTGATGGGGTTAAATGTACCGAAGCACAGCATCAGCTTAACCGCCGTACTGAATTTAAAATAGTAAAGGTTACACCGGTAATGGCTTTGGTTAAAAATGACAGACAGTTAATGAACTAACTTAAATACACACATAAATCTGAAATCCTTTCCAATTTTTGGAAGGGATTTTTTTATGCGCTGTGTAATTCCCCACTTTAGAGGGGTGCCCGAAGGGCGGGGTGTCTTTGAATAGTGAGGTAAGACTTACGAAGTTTTGAAAACTTCGTAAGTCTATAATCTTCGTAAGCCTTTAAAAACTACTTTAACAATTCTAATACCTGAGCGGTAGAATTTTTAGTATCTACTTTTTTGATGATATGGGCAATGTTACCTTGTTCGTCAATCACGAAGGTAGCACGATTGGTTCCCATATATTTTTTGCCATACATGTTTTTTTCGCCCCAAACGCCGTAAGCTTCCACAATGTTTTTATCTGTATCCGCTAAAAGGGTAAACGGTAAGCTGTGTTTTGTGATGAATTTTTGGTGTGATTTTTCGTCGTCTACACTTACGCCAAGTACTTCAATGCCTTGAGCTTGTAAACCTTGGTAGTTGTCTCTGAAATCACAAGCCTCTGCAGTACAACCTGGAGTATCATCCTTTGGATAAAAATATAAAACCACTTTTTTGCCCTTAAACTGGTCAAGGGTAACGGTGTTTCCATTTTGGTCTTTTGCAGAAAATGCAGGCGCTTTATCGCCTTCTTTTAATGTGCTCATATTTTTTAATGGTTGAATGATGTAAATCGTGATTAATTACTTGTAAAATTCAATAGCGTATCTCTTTGTATTGTCTTTCATATCAACAACAAGCAATTCAAAGGTATGTTTACCGGTGCTTGTCTTTTCATCAAAGTTATGCCAAAGGCTGGCTGTTTTGGTGTCAAACTCCATCAATACCCATTTCCCATCTATGTAGCCGTTAAAGCTTTTGATGCCTGAAAGGTTGTCGCTTATTCTAAAGCTCATTTTACTGATACCAGCCATGTTTTTACCATCGGCAATATTTATCGGAACAATGTTGGGAGCAATGGTGTCAATGGCAATAAAAAAGCTACCGAAATTGCGCGGTTTGGCTTTTACCCAGCCATTTTCAAAATACCCACCTTGCGATGATCGGCCGCTGTTGACAATGAGTGCTTTATTTTGGTATTTGGTTAGGGAACTATCGGCCTTTATCCAAAGTTCAAAACCAGTATGTAAAGGTGTAAAGCTATTTTGAATGTTGTGAGTCTCAGAAAAAGCATTTTGCTGCGGCTTAGCTGTTTTTTTGTAAATGAAATTAAGGTCATTGTACAGAGTGCCTTTAGGTAGGATTATCTTTACCTCATTATTGCCAAATTCATTTTGTTTGTTGTAGCCAAATAGAGTGCCTGCAGGTAAATCAGGAGTGTTGATCACTGCTTTCGGATCAGCGAGCACATTAAATGCTAAGGTGCTTTTATTTCCTCTGGCATCTGTAATGGTATATTTAACAGTATGTAGCTTGCCATCATTAAAGGTGATACGACCGTTATTTACGAGGTTGAAATAAATCTGTAATGGATTTCCGGGATCTACAAAGCTTTTTTGAATGCTCTGTTTCGTACGCAAATAAGTAGGGTAATCAATATGTGAATTAATGGCCTTGCTATTATCAAAGGTGAAGCGTTCTAAAGCAGAAGTGTAAACGGTAATATCATCAACCGCAAGTTCGATAGAATATACGCCATTGTTGCCTGATGCTCCGTTATGTCTGTCGTTAGCCACAATAGCAAAACCAACTTCGCCACTTAAGTGGATGGTGCTTACCTGATTAAGTTTGTAGGTTCCTTTGCCGCCTGTAACTTGAAAGTATTGTTTAGGGGTGAATTCGTTAAAAGGTTTTCCGTTTAAGCGATAAACGTACATGGCGTGTATTACCGGAGGAATATCATCAGGAATACTTATCCCTAGTAACTGAGGATTGATAGTCGCTTCAGTTTTGGAGTCTCTTATTTCGAAATGTAGGTGTGGTCCCCCAGAACTACCTGTATTACCCGTGTAAGCAATTACTTCACCTTTTCTAACAGGAATAAGGTCGGCTGTTGGAAATTCGTCGATCTCATATGACTGCTTTTTGTATTGAATGTTCTTTACAATTTGCGCTATTTTGGGATTAAACCTAGATAAGTGTCCGTAAACGGTGGTATATCCATTTGGATGGTTAATATAAAGCGCCAAGCCGAAGCCACTATTTTGTACCCTCAAACGAGAGATAAAGCCATCTGCTGGTGCATAAACTGGGTAACCTATCCGTTGATTGGTTCTAAAGTCAATGCCCGAGTGGAAATGGTTAGCTCGTAACTCTCCAAAAGAACCTGCTAAAGCTGGTGGTTCTATATCCAACGGCGACCTAAAATCTGTTAAAGGATAGGTGTTATTACTGTAGGTTTGTTGAGCTTTTGAATTGAAGGAAAGTAATACCGTAAAAACAGCAGCTAAATAGGTAATGTAATGGCGCATCTTTTATTTTATTTCAAAATTAAGGAGTTGTTTGCCTTCAAGCCAGGCTTCTAATCTATCACCTTGGTCCACTCTTCCTACACCTTCTGGCGTTCCAGTAAAAATAAGGTCGCCTTTTTTAAGGGTGATGTATTGCGAAACAAAGGAGATAATCTTTTCAAACGAAAACAAAAGGTTTGCAGTATGTCCTAATTGTTTGGTTTCGCCATTTTTTTGAAGCTCAAACTTCAGATCGTATAAGTTGCTGTAGTCGCTTTTTGGCAAAAAGTTGCTTACCACTGCAGAATTGTCAAAGGCTTTGGCAAGTTCCCAAGGTAATCCTTTTTCTTTATGTTCTGCTTGGATGTCTCTAGCAGTGAAATCAACGCCTAAACCAATTTCATCATAGTAATTGGCTGCAAATTTTTCAGAAATATGTTTGCCTTCTTTACAAACCTTCAATACAATTTCTAATTCATAATGTACATCATTAGAAAAGCTAGGAATGTAAAAAGGCTTATTGTCTTTTAAAACAGCAGTATCAGGTTTTAAAAAAATGATAGGCTTGGTTGGGATGGCATTATTAAGTTCTGCGGCATGTGCGGCATAATTTCTGCCTATTGCAATGATCTTCATCTTGCAAAATTAACAAAAGAAAAATTGATATTAGAGTACTGATATCCTTTTAATGACAGGTTCGCCACCGGCCATAATTCGAAGGAAATAAATGCCAGCATTTAATTTAGAAGGCATGTTGTAGGTTTTGGTGTGTTCGCCGTGAGGTAATCGCTCGTTGGCAAGCGTTATAATGTCGTTACCTAATAAGTCGGTAATTTTGATAGATAAATTGGTTTCCTTTTCCAATCGTAGGTTGATATTGAGCTGCTCTACTACTGGATTTGGATAAATTTTGAGGATAGTAAGGTTTTTCTCGCTTTTTTCTTTAGCTGGAGCATTGGTGTTGTTGGTTGGAACAACAGAAGGAAGATAGTTATAGACCGTTGGTCTGTAGGGTTGTACGCTTCCTTTGATAACCGGAAATTTGCTGTTAGGCTTAGCTTTTGGCCTTAGGGAAATTCGACTGGTATCCGCTTTTTGAGCAAAAACCACAGAGCACATGAGTAACAGCATCGCCGTAAGGCATACTATATTGGAATTGAGCGCTATTTTTACTCTGTTGGTTTTCATTAAAATGTTTCACAAAAATATAAATAATTAAACAAAGAATTCAAACAAAAGGCGGTGTAATTCTATTATTTAACAATATTTAACAAGATGAAATTTCCTCTATTTAAGCTGATATTTTTGATAAGTTTCAGCTTTTTAATGAAATAGATTTTTATCCTGATTATTTAATGTAATTTTGCAGTCAAATTTTTAAGTACGTGTCAAGTCATAAAAACGTTAATGCCCTCACTGCCGGAGGGTTATTAGTTACACTGGGAATAGTGTTTGGTGATATAGGGACATCTCCCCTTTATACTTTAAAAGCGATTTTTAAATCAGTTATCGATACCGGTCAGCATATCACTCCCGATTTGGTATTGGGTGCATTGTCTTGTATCATCTGGACTTTAACCCTCCAAACGACGATTAAATATGTGATCATTACACTTCGAGCCGATAATAAAGGTGAGGGTGGTATTTTTTCACTGTACTCATTAGTGCGTAAAAAGGCTAAATGGCTGGTGATTCCTGCAATTATAGGCGGGGCGGCGCTTTTGGCCGATGGGATGATTACTCCAAGTATTACCGTCACTTCGGCAATAGAGGGTTTGAAATTGAAGTTTCCTGAAGTACAGGTTATCCCTATTGTAATCTCTATCATTGCACTTTTGTTTATCATTCAGCAATTTGGAACCAATTTGGTAGGTAAACTATTTGGTCCCATCATGATGTTTTGGTTTGGTACGCTAGGCGTAATAGGAGTATTGCAGGTGATTCACGATCCTTGGATTTTTAAAGCATTAAACCCTTACTATGCCATCCATTTAATGGCGACTAATCCTGGAGCATTATTGATATTAGGTGGGGTTTTCCTTTGTACTACTGGAGCTGAAGCTTTGTACAGTGATTTAGGTCACTGCGGCAGAAATAATATTCGCATTAGCTGGATTTTTGTGAAGTTGATGTTGATCCTTAACTATTTAGGACAGGGTGTTTGGGTGTTGAAAAATGCTGGAAGCTACGATCCGCACGATGCACTGTCGAACCCTTTCTTTAAGTTGGTGCCAGAAAGTATGGTGCTCTATCTGGTAATTTTGGCCACTACAGCGGCGGTAATTGCATCGCAGGCCATGATTTCTGGATCGTTTACTTTAATTTCAGAGGCGGTTAGATTAAATCTTTGGCCAAAAGTGCGTATCAATTATCCAAGTGTGCAAAAAGGTCAGTTATATGTGCCTTCCATCAATTGGTTGCTTTGCATAGGCTGTATCATCATTGTACTGGTTTTCCAAAAATCAGATAACATGGAGGGAGCTTATGGTTTGGCCATTAACCTTACCTTTTTAATGACCACCATTTTAGTGGCGGTATACATGTTAAGGAAGAAATTTCCAAAATACCTGATTGCAATTTTTGTAGCCATTTATATGGCTATCGAGCTTGCTTTCTTGGTGGGTAACATGGCAAAATTTGTACATGGTGGCTGGGTAACATTGTTGATTAGTATGGTGCTGCTTAGTGTGATGTGGACTTGGTATGCCTCTAGAAAAATCAAGAATAGATTTGTGAAATATGTGGAGATCGAGGATTACTATGACATCATCAAAGAACTAAGTAACGATACTTCGGTACCAAAATTCTCTTCTCAATTGGTGTATTTAACCAGCGCCAATTTCAAAACTGAGATAGAATCGAAGATTGTTTATTCCATCATTCAAAAAGAACCTAAGCGAGCCGATGTTTATTGGCTGGTGCACGTTGATGTAATGGATGAGCCTTATACGATGGATTACAAAGTAGAGTTCTTGATTCCTGGAAAATTGATCAGAATTGACTTTAAGCTTGGTTTCAGGATTGAGCAGCGTGTAAACCTATTATACCGTAAAGTGGTTGAAGAATTGGTGAAGAACGGTGAAGTAGATATTACCAGTCAGTATACCTCCCTAAATAAGCACAAGATTGCAGGCGATTTTAGATTCATACTGCTTGAAAAGCATCTTAGTAAGTTTACCAATTTGAGCTTCTACGAAGAAACCATCATGGACTACTATTTTATCCTCAAAAAGTTGAGCTTGTCTGAAGTAACCAGTTTTGGTTTAGATTCAAGCTACGTTGATGTAGAAAAAGTACCGTTGATTTTCGTAAGTCCAGACGATATTGAACTGAATAGGTTGCCTGTTTAAGTAGTGACTAGGGGGTAGGAATTAGGAGCTAGTAATTAGTGGCTAGTGGTTAGTGACCTTTTTGGTAGGTGAAATCTCCTTCGATCTGCGGTTTGAAATCTGCTAAATCAGCGGGGTATTGCGAACTGTTTAGGAGCTAGTGGCTAGTAGTTAGTAATTAGGTATTAGTTCGCAAACTTTGCAAGTAATTCTCCTTCAATCAGCGGTCTAAATCTGCTAAATCAGCGGGATGTGTTGGGAGCTAAGAATTAGTGGCTAGGAGCGAGGGGTTAGGGATTGTAATTTCTCCTTCAATCTGCGGCATAACCCGCTAAATCAACGCTAAATTAACCATTGATCCTTACCATTAATCATTATAAAACTATCTGGTTCTCAAATAAGCATCTACCAAAAAGCAAATGGCAAAAACAACAGATGCATAACCATTGGTCGTGGCAAAAGCCCTATCCACTTTACTGATGTCGTTAGGCTTAACCAAGCGGTGCTGATAAATGAGCATGGTACAGAAAAATAGTACTCCAGCATAATAAGGCCAGCCAAAATCCATAAAATAAATTGGGGCTATAACGCAAGCTGCCGATAATACATGTAAGAATGAAGAAAGCCTTAGCGCATTTTTTCGACCAAGAGCCGAAGGAATGGAATGTAGTTTTTCAGAACGGTCAAAATCTTCATCCTGTAGGGCATAAATAATATCGAAACCGCTTACCCAAAATAGTACTGCAAATGAATATAAAACAGGTACAATGTTAAATTGACCAGTAACTGCGATATAAGCACCTATTGGAGCCAAACCTAACCCAAGACCTAAAACCAAGTGGCATAAGGCGGTGAAACGTTTGGTGTAGCTATAAAATAATACCACAAAAATGGCAATGGGAGATAAGTAAAAACAAAGTGGATTGATTAAATAAGTGGTGGCGATAAAAAGCACACAGTTAACAATCACAAAAATAAGGGCCTCCTTAGCCGAAATTTTCCCAGAAGGAATATCTCTCATAACCGTACGAGGATTTTTCGCATCAATATCACGGTCTAAATACCTGTTAAAAGCCATTGCGGCATTACGGGCAAATACCATGCAAAGAACTACGGCCAGTAATAAATACCAGTTAAAAGGATTAGCGGTAGTGATTACACCCAAAAAAAATCCAATAAAGGCAAAAGGCATTGCAAATATGGAGTGGGCAAATAAAACTAAAGAGAAAAATTTCTTCATTTACGTATAAAAAGACAGACTACTCTGATTTGCTGGCAGAATAAAATTGAGGGTCAATAATTGGTTTTACAAAATCTTCGTTTACCTCTTGAACAAATTGCAATAGTTTTTCTCTGCCTTGTCCTTTCTCCGATGAGGTGATGAAAAATGGTGGTACTTCCTCAAACCAGCCTAATAAAGTTTTGTTAAACTTAGCAACATTTTGGTCGGTTTTAGGCCCAGATTGTTTATCTGCTTTAGTGTACACCAATGCAAAAGGAATTTGGCATTCGCCCAACCAAGAGCAAAATTCCAAATCAATTTTTTGAGGCTCCAAACGGCTATCGATCAAAACAAATACACATTGTAGGTTTTCTCTTTTAGTAAGGTAAGCCCTAATAAATTTCTCCCATTTCTCTCTGCTGGTTTTTGAAACCTTAGCATAGCCGTAACCGGGTAAATCAACGATGTACCATTTCTCGTTAACCAAAAAATGGTTAATTAATTGTGTTTTTCCCGGTTTTTGAGAGGTTTTTGCCAAGCCTTGCTGGTTTACCAACATGTTGATCAATGACGATTTTCCAACGTTAGAACGACCTATAAATGCATATTCAGGCATGTCTGGTAAGGGCAAAGCCGATACCTTGGTGTTACTAACTACAAAGGTTGCCGATTTAATAATCATGTTGCAAAGGTAGGCATTTTTGTCCCGATTGGTTAACGGACCAGTTAATTATCCATCAAATTACACCAAATACAGCTAACCAGTTTCTACAGTTAATCAATTAACCAACAATTAAAACGTTTAACAATTCAGCAATTAACCCTATCTTTGAAGTCGCATATGAATCCACAAATCACTCCATATTCTGGCACCGAAACTAAAAAAGAGCAGGTGGCCAGCATGTTCAATAATATTTCCGGTACTTACGATTTCCTTAATCACTTTTTGTCTTTAGGGATTGACATCATTTGGCGTAAAAAGGCCATTAAAGAACTGTTGTCTTCCAAACCTCAAAAAATATTGGATGTTGCTACTGGAACTGGAGACTTTGCATTCGAATCTATCAAGATTTTAAAGCCGCAACAAATTATCGGCGTAGATATTTCTGAGGGAATGCTGGAAGTAGCGAAGAAGAAAATTGCAGAGAGAAATTTAGGACACATTTTTTCAGTGCAAAAAGGGGATTCGGAAGGACTTCATTTTGAAGATGATACCTTTGATGCCATTACGGTAGCCTTTGGTGTACGTAATTATGAGAACCTTGAAAAAGGTTTGGCAGATATGTTCCGTGTGCTTAAACCAGGAGGAAAAGTAGTTGTGTTGGAGTTCTCTAAGCCTAGAGTGTTCCCTATAAAACAACTTTATCACTTCTATTTTAAGTATGCTACCCCGTTTTTTGGTGGCTTGTTTTCGAAAGATAAAAAAGCCTATGCCTATTTGGAAGAGTCGGTGCAAGCCTTCCCCGATGGAAGAGACTTTACCGCTTTGATGGAAAAAGTTGGCTACCAACATACCAAACACCGTTCATTAACGTTTGGTATTAGTGCCATTTATACAGGTGTTAAATGAAGAAACCTTTATTGATTCTCTTATGTTTCCTGTCTGCCAAGGTAGCCAACGCCCAAAATTGGGGTGGGGGTATCGATCAACAGGATTTCAACTGGGGTTTCAGTTTCCAATATGTGCTTTCTGAATATAAAATCATCAACAAACCTAATTGGCGAGATCCATTCATCAACACTGATCCACAAGAAGGACCTCTAGGTCCCGTAACGCCGCCACTTACTAGAATTGAGTCTAAGCCATCGGTAGGCTTTGGAATTGGTTTCGTAGTAAATTATAAACTTCACCCTAATGTTGATTTACGAAGCACACCTAGTTTGGTATTCGCAGATAAATTAGTGAACTATCATTTCAGCGATGGTGAGGTGAAAGAACAGAAAGTAAGCCCTGTAATCGTGGATTTACCTTTAGGTATCAAGTTGAAATCAGAAAGACGCAGGGATTTTAGAGCATATGTGCTTTTAGGTCTCAAATATTCGATGGATTTGGGAGCAGGTAAAAAGCCAAAGGATGACGGCTTTGCTTGGAAAGAACGCATGTTAAAAAACATCGGGAAATATTCTTCTTACGAGGCGGCTATAGGTTTCGATCTCTATTTCGAATATTTTAAAATGTCTCCGGAAATTAAAGTGAGCCATTCTTTTAGGGATGTCACTAAAAGAGAAGGACACCCTTATGATACCCCAATAGACCGGGCAATTTTGCGAAATTTTACTTTCAGCTTGTTTTTTGAGTAAAGCGCTTTTAATAAAAAGCATAACTTTGTGCAAAATCCAACAAAAACAGATGGCCAAAATAGCATTAATTACTGGGGCAACATCTGGCATTGGCGCTGCCTGTGCTGATACTTTTGCCGCACAAGGTTATGATTTAATTCTCGTTGCCAGAAGAGAGAATCTCTTAGACACTCAGATGCAGCAACTCCATGAAAAGTATGGGGTTAAAATTAAAAAGCTTATTGCTGACGTAAGAGATAAGGAAAATGTCAACTACGTGCTTAACACCTTGCCTAATGAATGGAAAAATGTAGACGTGTTAGTAAATAATGCCGGTCTAAGTCAAGGATTGGATCCTATTGATAAAGGTGATACAGATGATTGGGACACCATGATTGATACCAACGTTAAAGGTTTACTATATGTAACCAAGGTAGTGTCAGGATGGATGGTAGAAAGAAAACAAGGACATATTATCAATATCGGTTCTATTGCTGGAAAAGAAGTTTATCCCAATGGAAATGTGTACTGTGCTAGTAAACATGCCGTGGATGCGTTAAGTAAAGGGATGCGTATTGATCTTTTGCCACATGGCATTAAGGTAACGGAAATTAACCCTGGCATGGTAGAAACAGAATTTTCGATTGTGCGCTTTAAGGGAGATGAAAACCGAGCTAAGAAAGTATATGATGGGCTAGAACCTTTAATCGCCCAAGATATTGCGGATGCTATTTGGTATGTGGTAAGTAGGCCAGCTCATGTTAACATTAACGATATGTTGATTATGCCAACCGCCCAAGCCACAGGAACAATAGTAAAAAGAGACTAGGATTGTTTAATCGTTTAAATCGTTGGTTTGGTTAATTGATACTGAACGACTACAGATTTACCAACAAAACAATTAACCAGTTAAACAAATAAACAGTTAACCCATTTGAACATGATATCAACAAACATAGATCAAGAAATAAAACAGGCCATGTTGGCTAAAGATCAAGTAAAATTGAGAGGTCTGAGAGCGATAAAATCTGCTTTGCTATTGGCAAAGACAGAAAAAGGCCAAACAGAAGAGATTAATGAAGAAGCTGAAATAAAAATTTTACAAAAGCTGGTTAAGCAACGTAAAGAATCAGCTGATATTTATCAAGCACAAGGTAGAGATGACCTTTACCAAGTGGAGCAAGAAGAGATCGAGGTGATTTCTCAATTCTTGCCAAAACAGCTGGAAAGGTCAGAGATAGAGTTGATTATCTCCAAAATAATTGCCGAAACTGGAGCTACTTCTATTAAAGAAATGGGTAAGGTAATGGGTCTGGCCAATAAAGAACTGGCTGGAAAAGCTGAAGGTAAATTAATAGGCGAAGTGGTAAAAAGCCAGCTTTCCTAATCCTTTAGAAACAACGATTAAACATTGTAAATGTTAAAATGTGATTTTAATTCTCATTAATTACATTTACTCTATTAACTTAGTGGCATATACCAAGACCATACATAATAATATTTATGAATTACGAAGTAATTGAACAAGAGGGATTTAAATTTATCGAGGTTGGAGAGGGAGAACCTTTAGTATTGCTTCATGGTTTAATGGGTGAGCTAAGCAATTGGGAGCATACCGTGGAAAAATTCAAATCGAACTATCGTGTCCTTGTTCCTATTTTGCCTATTTACGAACTGCCTATTTTAACTTTAGGAGTAAAAAGCTTATCTAAATATCTGCACCGCTTCCTTAAGTTCAAGAAATTAGACCAAGTGGTTTTAGTAGGAAATTCTTTAGGTGGTCATGTGGGTTTGGTATTTACCGTTGCCCATCAGGAATTTGTAAAAGCATTGGTGCTTACAGGAAGTTCAGGTTTGTACGAAAATGCTTTTGGTGGCTCATTCCCTAGAAGAGAGAGTTACGATTTCATCAAAGAAAAAGTGGAATTTACTTTTTATGATCCGGCAACGGCAACCAAGGAATTGGTAGATGAAGTATTCCAAACGGTTAATGATCGTTCACGTGTGATCAGGATTTTAGCCCTTGCCAAATCGGCCATTAGGCACAACATGGCCAAAGAATTGAAAAAAATTACTATTCCGGTATCTTTAATATGGGGAAAACAAGATAAAGTGACCCCTCCAGAAGTAGCGGAAGAATTTCATGAACTATTGCCTAATTCAGAGTTGAATTGGGTGGATAAATGTGGTCACGCTCCTATGATGGAGCAGCCGGTGATATTTAACGATCACTTAGAAAAATTTTTGGACAGAATTTTGCTTAAGTAAATTATATGCTTGCAGGAGAACTCATATCAAACGTTATACCGCCATTGCGCACTTCTGATACCGTTCGGAAGGCTTTGGAGCGTATGAATGAGTTTAAACTGTACCATTTGCCCATTGTTAACGAAATTCAATACCTGGGCCTTGTTTCCGAAGAAGAGTTGATGGAAGCTAGGGACATGGAAATTGCCATAGGAGCTTTGCCGGTAAAACTGCTGAATACGTTCACTTTCGAGAACGCCCATATTTACGATGTGATTAGGTTGTTTAGCGAATTGCAGCTTTCGGTAGTGCCAGTGCTGGATCAGCAAAAGAATTATTTGGGAATTATATCCATTAATAATCTATTGAACTTTACGGCTAACCTTTATTCGGTAAGTGAGCCAGGAGGTATTATTGTACTTTCTATAAGTAATAGAAATAACTCGTTGGCCCACATGGCGCAAATAGTTGAGGCAGATAATGCACAAATACTTTCTTCATATATCAGCTCCTTCCCCGATTCTACACGATTAGAAGTGACCTTGAAAATTAATAAAACAGAAATTTCTGCAATAGTGGCCGCTTTTGAGCGCTACGATTATGAAGTTAAAGCAGTATTTAACAATAGTAGTCATGATGATGATTCAATGGATAGATTTGATTCATTCATGAACTATTTAAACGTATAATCCTTGCATGAAAATAGCCTTATACGGTAGAGATTTTAACGATAGCGTATTACCTTTTGTACAAGAGGTATTTGATGCACTAGTTGCCAATCAAATTGAAATTACGGTTTATCAAAAATTCTTTGATTTTATAAAGAACAAATTGGTATTGCCCGATAACCTTGCCACTTTTTCAGGACATAAAGAATTGGTGAATCGAGCTGATATCCTAATAAGCTTAGGTGGTGACGGAACACTTTTGGATACACTTTCCTTTGTAAGAGATTCCCAAATTCCCGTGATAGGGATTAATTTTGGTCGCTTGGGATTTTTGGCAAGTATCAATAAATCCGAAATTGATGGCGCGATTAAAGCTTTGATAAATGGCGAATATACCATTGACAAGCGTAGTCTGCTTAATTTAGAGTCTCAAACGGGCCTGTTTAATGATGAAAATTTTGCCCTGAACGACATCACGATACATCGTAGAGACGATTCTGCAATGATGATTATCCATGCCTATATGAATGGAGAGTTTGTGAACTCCTACTGGGCCGATGGTTTGATCATCGCTACACCAACAGGATCAACGGCTTATTCGTTAAGTTGCGGTGGACCTATTATTTTGCCAAGTGCTCAAAATTTTGTCATTACCCCTGTAGCACCACACAATTTAAATGTAAGGCCAATCATTGTTCCTGATAATGTGGAGCTTACTTTTGAAGTAGAGGCAAGAAGTACCAAGTTCCTGCTTACTTGTGATTCGAGAACTGAAACGGTAGATCGGAGCGTGAAAATTAATATCAACAAAGCAAAATTTAATATAAATCTTATCCGCCTTAACAATGAAACGTTTTTAACTACGTTAAGGAATAAATTGCTTTGGGGTATTGACACCCGTAATTACTAGGATGAGGTATAAACAGACGTTATTAGTCATTGTTTTAAGTACGCTTTTTGCCCTTAACGCTCCTAGGGCTAAGGCCCAAGTTTGGGAAATTGGTGCCCAAGCAGGCGGTGCAGGCTATATGGGCGATCTAAATCCTACGCAACCTTTAAAAATTAGTGGCCTTTCCTTTGGAGGCTTTGCTAAAATTAATTTTGATCCCAACTGGGCACTTTCCTTGAACTATAATTTTGGTAAAATCAAAGCCGATGATGCTAAATCACCTAATGAAAGCTTTAGGACACGTAACCTCAGTTTCAGTAATAACCTACATGAAATTAGTTTAATGGTCGACTTTAATTTCTTTGATTATTTTGCGGGCGGAGGTTTCTCTAAATTTTCACCTTACCTTTTTACGGGTATAGGAGGGGTGATCTTTAATCCAAAAACAGTTTATCAAGGGAAAAAATATGATTTGGCTTCTTACTATACAGAAGGAGAAGTTTATAAAACTTACGCATTGAGTATTCCATTTGGTTTAGGGGTGAAATATAGGATTGGAGAAAGATGGAGTTTGATGAGTAATATTGGCTATAGGAATGCTTATACCGATTATTTAGATGACGTTAGTGGACTATATCCAGATGCGAGCAAATTGTCTAGCGATCCCACAATCCGCCAAATGCAACAAATTTTATCAGATCGCTCAGGGGAAGTTACCGGAAATTATATCGGAGTGCCCAACACGCAACGTGGAGATTTTAGAAAAAGAGATACTTATATGTTTGTAGGTATTGGCATAACTTATACCTTTGTGAGCCAAAAGTGTTTTTAAACCTAACGCCCTCTAAAACAGTAAATGAATTTTAAAGATCAAATAGATATTAATCGCTTGCCTGAGCATATTGCTATCATTATGGATGGCAATGGTCGTTGGGCAAAAAACCAGGGGAAGTTTAGGGTTTTTGGTCATGAGAGCGGAGTGCTTTCTGTAAAAGACATTGTGGAAGGTTGTGTAGAGATAGGCGTGAAGTATCTTACTGTTTATGCTTTTTCAACAGAAAATTGGAACCGTCCAATTGACGAAGTAAATGCCTTAATGGAATTGCTGATTTCTACCATTAACCAAGAAGCAGAAACACTTAATAGAAATAACATCAGACTAAATGCAATAGGTGATTTAAAATCACTGCCTCAAAAATGTATTGATGATTTGGCGGATGCTATGAACAAGACCAAGGACAATACAAAATGTACTTTAACTTTAGCATTAAGCTACAGTGCAAAATGGGAAATTGTAGAAGCCGCAAGAAAAATAGCCGAACAAGTAAAAGAGGGTCAAATTAGCATTGATCAAATTGATGAACAACTTTTTGCCTCTAAACTTACCACCGCAAATATTCCTGATCCTGAGCTGATGATCCGCACCAGTGGAGAGCACCGTATCAGCAATTATCTTTTGTGGCAAATGGCTTACACCGAATTGTATTTTACCGAAACACTATGGCCAGATTTCAGAAGAGAACATCTTTATGAAGCCATTGTAAATTACCAAAAACGCGAACGTCGCTTTGGCAAAATTAGTGAACAACTTAACTAATTTTTCTTTTAACACTTTTTAACAGGAGTTTAAATTAACTTAGCAACGTTTTTTAGATTGTAAATGAGAAGAATATATTACCTAGTATTTTTGCTATTGATTGGATTTCCAGCATTAGCTCAAATTCGTAACCCACAACAAGCTACACCTTCATTAAAAGTAAATGGTCTGAACCTAGATTATTTTGCTCCAAGAGAATACATCATTGGAGGAACAACTTTATCAGGTTCTAAATATTTAGATAAAGACGTAATCATCGTACTTTCTAAATTAACAAAGGGAGAAACCATCATGCTCCCAGGGGAAGCCACTGCCAACGCTATTAAAAATTTATGGGCGCAAGGCTTATTTGATGATATCAAGTTGAACGTGTCTAAAATTAATGGAGATACGGTTTATTTTGATATCGAAGTAGTAGAGCTTCCACGTTTGAGTGGTTTAGAGTTCACTGGTATCAGCAAGTCGCAGAAAACAGACATCCAAGAAAAATTGGGAGATAAGGTTGGTAAAACGATCATCAACGATAACCTTTATAATACTACTAGAGCGGTAATCACCAAATTCTTGTATGAAAAAGGATTTTTCTACACGAAGGTAGATTATAAAACCAAACCAGATCCTAATCAGGAGAATAGTATGATTCTTCAAGTAAATATTGATAGGGGAAAGAGGGTGAAGGTTCAGAAAATTGAATTTGAAGGAAACAAAGAATTTAAGTCGGCGAAACTTAGGAAATATCTAAAGAAGACGAAACAACGTGCTTTCTATAAGATTTTTGGTAGCGGAAAGTTCAATAAAGAAAAATACGAAGAAGACAAACTTAACTTCGTAGCTAAGTTGCATGAAAAAGGTTACCGTGATGCGGCATTGCTTAGCGATAGTGTATATCGTTATAATGATAAAACCGTAGGCATTAAAATCAAAATGTACGAAGGACCTAAGTATTATTTTGGTAAGATCAGTTGGGTAGGGAATGCTAAATATTCTACAGATCTTTTGAACAAAATTTTCGGTATTGAAACTGGCGAAGTATTCAGTGAAGAAAAGCTAGAGAAAAAGTTAAGAGGTAGCGCTAATGGTGATGACGTTTCAAGTCTTTATTTGAACGATGGTTATTTAACATTTAACGTAGATCCAGTACAAACTAGAATTTATGGAGATACTGTTGATGTGGAGATGCGTATTTACGAAGGTCCAAAATACACGGTGAACAAAGTAAGTGTAGTAGGTAATACTATTACCAATGATAGAGTAGTATTGAGGGAAATTCGCACCAAACCGGGTGATTACTTTTCAAAAGAAGCTTTAATCCGTGGTGTGCGTGAGATTGGACAATTGGGTAACTTCGACGAATCGAAAACCAATCCGGTTCCTAAACCAAATCAAGATGGTACGGTGGATATTGTTTATCACGTAGAGGAGAAGCCTTCAGATCAAATTGAATTATCAGGTGGTTTTGGTGGTGGCCGTGTAATTGGTACCCTAGGTTTAACCTTCAATAACTTCTCTTTAAAGAATTTGTTTAAGGGCGAAGCTTACAGACCATTACCAAAAGGAGATGGACAAAAATTAAGCTTACGTGGACAAACCAACGGTAAATATTACCAGTCGTATAGTTTCTCATTCTCTGAGCCTTGGTTTGGTGGTAAAAAGCCAGTAAGTTTTGGGGTGAGTGCATTTACTTCATTGCAGTCAAATGGTTTAGCAAAAAGTAACTCGCAATATTACGGTATCCGTTTAAATGGGGTTTCATTTAGTTTAGGTAGAAAGTTGAAATGGCCAGATAACTGGTTCTCATTGGTACACTCTATCAACTTGAACCAATATATCTTAAATAACTATCCAGGTTACTTGTTTAGCACAGGAGAGTCTTACAACTTAAACATTACTCAGGAAATTGCTAGGGATTCAAGAAATCACCACATTTTCCCAACGGGTGGTGCTTATTTAAGATTTACCGTACAAGCTACTCCGCCATATTCATTATTTAACAATGTAAACTATAATACGGCTTCAGATAAGCAACGTTATAAATTTACAGAGTATCACAAATGGAAATTTGAAGCACAGTTTTTTGAAACTGTAGTAGGTAAATTGGTGTTCAAAGGACAAGCGCAATTTGGTTTCCTAGGTTCATACAATAGCGCTGTTGGACAATCAGCATTTGAGCGTTTTAAATTAGGTGGTGATGGTATGCAAGGTTTCGACTTCTTGCAAGGATCGGAAATTATCGCAATGCGTGGTTATGCCAACAATGCTGTAATTCCAGTAGGAGCTAATCCATCTATTGCACAAAGTTCAGGTAGCCCTATTTTCACTAAATATGTAATGGAGTTACGTTATCCAGTAATTAATTCGCAGCAAGCAACCGCCTTTTTAACCGTTTTTGGTGAAGCAGGTAACACTTGGAATAAGTTTGGCGATTTTAATCCGTTTAATGTTAGAAGATCTGCAGGTATCGGAGCTAAAATATTTTTACCGATATTTGGATTGTTGGGTATTGACTATGGACATGCCTTTGATAGAATTCCAGGTGTACAAGATGGAGGAAAGCAAAGCTTCACGTTTAGTATAGCCCAACAACTAGGTGGATTTAATTAATAAAACACAATTTAGAAATCAGTAGATATGAAAAAGATATTTTTTATCAGTTGCTTACTGCTAGTAGCATTGGGAGCATCGGCACAAAAAACAGCTTACGTTGATACAGAATATATCCTGAAACATATACCAGATTATAAATCATCATTAACTCAGATAGAAGGTTTATCAAAACAATATCAGAAAGAAGTTGATGATGTATTTAAAGAGGTGGATGCCATGTACAGAAGCTACCAAGCAGATCAGGTACTTTTAACTGATGACATGCGCAAACGCAGGGAAAATGACATCATTGAAAAAGAGAAAAAAGCAAAGGAATTACAACGTCAAAGGTTTGGTCCTGAGGGAGATTTGTTTCAAACTAGGACGAAGTTGTTGAAACCAATTCAAGAAAAAGTTTCAACTACGGTTGCAGAAGTTGCAAAAAACAAATACATTGACTTCGTTTTTGATAAAAGTAGCGAAAGCACGATGATGATTTATGCAAGTGCTAACTACGATATCAGCAATGATGTAATTATCAGATTAGGATTTAAGCCAGGCACACTGGTGAAGTAACACACATAGAAACAAACATTAGGAAAAATAAAAAATGAAAAAGTTAATTAAAGGATTATTTGTAGCTGCAGGATTACTTTTAACTACTCAGGTTGTAAACGCTCAACAAAAGTTCGGTCATCTAAATTCAGACGAAATTTTCTCAGTAATGCCAGAAGCAAAAACAGTTTCTACTACTATCGAGAACTTAGCCAAATCTAAACAAGGTGAAATCGATAAGATGATTGCTGAGTACCAAGCTAAATATAAAGCTGCTCAAGAAAAAGAGAAAACGCTAAGTGAGGCTAACAAAGCAGTAGTGCTTAAAGAACTTGAAGCAGCTCAAGTGGAGTTGCAAGATTTGCAAAAAAGAATTGAAGATGCTCGTACAAAAGCAGATAAAGATTTAAGAGATAAACAAGCAGAATTGTATCCTCCTTTGCAACAAAAAGTAGCTACGGCGATCAATTCAATTTCTAAAGAAAAAGGTTTAGCATACGTTTTTGATACTGCTGCTTCACAAGGTTTCAATAACTTAGTTTATTTTGATGGTGGTGAAGACATTACAGGTGCAGTAAAAGCTAAATTAGGTATTTCTGCTACTGCTGCTCCAGCGGCTAGCAAACCAGCTGCAGGTCCAGCTAAAAAACCTTAATAAAGATTTTTATAAATTTAACGGCGGAATTAGTTTAACTAGTTCCGCTTTTTTATGCCCATGGACTTTCAAAAAAATGCAATAGGGATATTCGATTCTGGCTTTGGCGGTTTAACCGTTTTCAAATCCATTGCAACGCAGTTGCCTCACTACAATTATATCTATTTAGGTGATAATGCCCGTTCTCCCTATGGTGATCATTCTTTTGAAACGGTTTATCAGTACACTTTAGAATGTGTCGAGTGGTTGTTTGCTCAAGGCTGTCCATTGGTCATTCTGGCTTGCAATACGGCATCTGCTAAGGCATTGAGAAATATCCAGCAACTGGATTTGCCAAAGAAATATCCTGCCAATCGGGTGTTGGGTGTAATTAGACCTACTGCTGAAGTGATTGGAGAAATGAGCCAGAGCAAGTCTATAGGCGTATTAGGGACCAGAGGTACGGTACGTTCAGAGTCTTATCTTATTGAAATACATAAATTTTTTCCGGAAGCCAATGTATACCAACAAAGCTGTCCGATGTGGGTACCTTTGATTGAAAATGGAGAACACGAAAACGAAGGTGCCGATTATTTTGTCAGAAAATACTTGGACGAGTTGTTGGTTCAATCTAGTGAAATAGATACTGTTTTATTAGCTTGTACCCATTATCCCTTGTTAGTACCTAAAATCAAAGAACAGTTGAGCTCAAATATCAACATTGTTGCGCAAGGTGATATTGTTGCAGCTAGCTTGGTTGATTATTTGAAAAGACATCCAGAGATGGAGGCTCGTTTAGGACAAGAGACCAAGCAATCTTTTTATACCACGGGTGATGCTGAAACTTTCGATCAACACGCTTCTGTTTTCCTAGAAAGAAGTATTGCTTCTACAAAAGTTAAAGTCTAACTTTTTCTGTCTCAAAAATATAACACAAAAATGATGTATATATAGAAAATCAAGTATTTTCTTACTAGGTTTTAATTGTGTAAAAGGGTAAATTTGCACCTTCATTCACAATCAATGAGCGAACAGATCAAACACGAGTGCGGAATAGCCTTTATCCGCTTGTTAAAACCTCTCTCATATTACCAGGAAAAATACGGTACTGCACTTTATGGCCTAAACAAATTGTATTTGTTGATGGAAAAGCAGCACAACCGCGGTCAAGACGGAGCAGGTATTGCCACCATTAAGTTAGACATGAAACCAGGAAGCCGCTACATTAGCAGGTACCGTTCAATGGCACAAAATGCTGTTGCGGATATTTTTGGTTACGTGCAAAACAAATTCGTAGGCATACAGGAAGAAACCCCTGAACTAATGAAAGATACCGAGTTCTTGAAACAGAACGTAAGTTTCATTGGTGAAGTTTTGTTGGGACACCTGCGTTATGGTACACACGGCAAAAACAGCATCGAAAACTGTCACCCTTTTTTACGCCAAAACAACTGGATGACCAGAAACTTGGTAATTGCGGGTAACTTTAACATGACCAATGTTGATGAGCTGTTGGAGCAACTGTACGAACTTGGGCAACACCCCAAAGAAAAAGCAGATACGGTAACCGTTTTGGAAAAAATTGGCCATTTCTTGGACGATGAAAACCAACTCTTGTTTGATGAATACAAAAAAGAAGGTTTAAGCAACGTAGAAATCACTCAAAAAATCTCTAACAACCTAAATGTGGCTAACATTCTTCGTCGTTCTGCTAAAAGCTGGGATGGCGGTTATACCATGTCGGGCATTGTAGGTAACGGTGATGCTTTTGTAATGAGAGATCCAGCAGGTATTCGTCCAGCATTTTATTACGTTGATGACGAAGTGGTGGTAGCAGCTTCAGAGCGACCAGCGATACAAACTGCTTTTAAGGTACAGATCAACAGTGTAAAAGAAATTAAACCAGGTCATGCTTTAATTATCAAAAAGGATGGAACAGTTTCAGAAGAGATGTTCCGTGAACCTTTAGAGAAAAAAGCTTGTTCGTTTGAGCGTATCTATTTCTCAAGAGGTAGTGATGCAGATATTTATAAAGAACGTAAAAAACTGGGTGAATTATTATGCCCACAAGTATTGAAAACGGTAAACTACGATTTAAAGAATACTGTTTTCTCTTTCATACCAAATACTGCTGAGGTATCTTTTTATGGAATGGTTGATGGCTTGCATAAATACATCACAGATGTACAAAAAGAAACTTTGCTGCAACGCAAGGAAGTTTTAGATGATGCAGCACTTGATGACTTATTATCAATGCGTCCTCGAGTAGAAAAATTAGCTATTAAAGATGTGAAGCTCCGTACTTTTATTACACAAGATGCGGATAGGGGCGAAATGGTAGCGCACGTTTACGATACTACTTATGGTGTCATCAAAAATCATACAGATACATTAGTGGCGGTAGATGATTCGATTGTAAGGGGAACAACCTTGAAGCAAAGTATCATCAAAATTATTGATAGGTTACATCCTAAGAAAATCATTATTGTATCGTCAGCACCACAAATCAGATATCCTGATTGCTATGGTATTGATATGTCTAAAATGGGACAATTCGTGGCTTTTGATGCTGCTATTCAATTACTGAAAGAAAGAGGCCAAGAACATGTGATTGAAGAAGTTTACCAAAAATGTAAAGCTTCTTTGGAATTACCTAAAGAGGAAATTGTGAACCATGTAAAAGAAATTTATGCATCGTTTACCCCTCAGGAAATTTCTGATCAAATTGCAAAGATTATTACACCTGCAGATACCGTTGCAGAAGTGGAAGTGATTTATCAAACTTTGGAAAACCTGCACGCAGCTTGTCCTAACCATATGGGCGATTGGTACTTCTCAGGTGATTATCCAACTCCAGGTGGCAACAAAGTAGTAAATAAAGCTTTTGTGAACTGGAAAGAAGGAAATAACCAAAGAGCATACTAAATATAAAGTAAAAAGCACTGTCATTTCGACGAGTTTACGAGGAGAAATCTAGCATCAAGATGTAAGATTTCTCCTTTTTTAGTTTAAACTTTTGCGTCTTTGCTATAACACGACTTTGTCATTCAGAGCGTAACCTGTACCGACACTTCGGTAGCGAAGAATCTTGAAATGGAAAAGCGTTTGTTATCTTGCGTTGTAAGATTGCTTCTCTCGATGAAAAATCGATATCGCAATGACGAGCTATTGAGGGTTTTTGCTAAACTAATAAACTATAAATCGGCAATTCCTCTACAAAAACAAAGCCCTTTTTCTCATGGTCTATCTGTGCGTAATAATGGTTTAAACCATTGGTAATCACAATCCATTTGGCTTTATAAACAGAATTGTATCTGGCTGCTTGGTCAAAGGTGGCTTGAGTGATGGTTACTGAAGGTGCTTTGCACTCTACCACCATCAATTTTTCTCCAGTATTTGTATAAATCAAAATATCACTACGCTTTCTGGTCTGATTAAGGCTTAAGCCTCCTTCAATTTGCATTAAGCTTACAGGAAATTGCTTCTCTTTGATTAGGTATTTGATAAAATGTTGACGAACCCATTCTTCTGGGGTGAGTACCAAGTGTTTCTTTCTTGCTTCATCAAAAATATAATGAAGGCCGTCCTTTTGGGTAATTTTAAAAGGGTGAAAAGGTAAGTTGAGTGGGGTCGGGTTAAACATTGACGGGTAAAGTTAAAAGTAAAAAGTAGAAAGTGAAAAGTTCTACGTTACGATATCAAAAATTACTCACAATCCTTCACAAATCTAAAATGGTTCCCGTACGTACGGGATAAAATCGTAATTTTGGCTAATGACTGCCGAGGATATCATCAAGGATGTAAAAGCTAGAAAATTTAAACCAGTTTACCTGTTACAGGGTGAAGAACCTTATTTTATTGATCAAGTGGTAGACTACATGGAGAAACATGTGTTGTCTGATGGAGAAAAGGGTTTTAACCAAACGGTACTTTACGGTAAGGATACGGATATGGCTACCGTGATGAATGCAGCCAAGCGTTATCCGATGATGTCGGAATATCAGCTGATTGTGGTGAAGGAGGCGCAAGATTTAAAATGGGCAAACGAAGGGGCCAGCAAAGAGGCTGATTTTACACTCGCCTATTTTGAAAAGCCTTTGCCGAGTACAATTCTGGTGCTAGCCTATAAATATGCAAACTTTGATAAGCGTAAGAAGATTTACAAGGCGATTAACAGTAACGGTATTGTTTTTCAAAGCGATCCTGTACGCGATTATAAGTTAGTGCCATGGATAGAAGACCATATCAAAAGTAAAGGCTATAAAATAGATCCACAAGCGGTTGCCTTAATGGCTGAATACTTGGGGACCGACCTGTCAAAGATTGCCAATGAAGTAGAAAAACTTTGTTTAAATATTGATAAGGCTACTACTATTCAAACAGATCATATCCAAAGAAACATTGGGATCAGTAAAGAATATAATGTATTTGAACTACAAAAAGCCTTGGCCACTCGAAATGTGGTAAAGAGCAATCAAATCATTAATTATTTTGCAGGTAATCCAAAAGCCAATCCCATGATTATGGTGATGGCCAATCTCAATTCTTACTTTTCTAAAATATTAAAATATCATTACCTACCTAATAAAGCTGATGCGCCAAGAGAACTTGGGGTAAGCCCATACTTTATTAAGGATTACGAAGCAGCGGCTAGAACTTTTAGTGCAGGAAAAACCTTTGATATCATTAGCCTGTTACGGGAGTATGACTTAAAGAGCAAGGGTTTAGAAAGTACTGGTAATATTTCAGATGGTGATTTGCTGAAGGAGCTGGTTTTTAAAATCCTTCATTAGGCCTAAAATTCCTATTTATTCTAAATTGTTTTACGATGTAACTAATAAGTTATACGTAATTCTGAAATTATCGTAGCGCTACACCTATTTTTACTTCCAGCAATTAACTTATTCAAAAAATTGATGAAGAAAAATCTATTTACCCTACTAATGGTTGCGGGTGCGGTGACTTTTGCGCATGCCCAAAGACCCGCTCAAGGTGGTGGTGCCCCAACTGACACCACTCGTAGAGCTCCTGGTGCATTTGGCGCCGCTGCAGCTCCTAGAGCACAACCAAAACCTTATGATCAAGTCATCACTAACAAGGCACTTACTCGTAAAGGAATGATTACCGCTCATAGAATTGATGATAAATTCTATTTCGAGATTGCCGATAGCACTTTAAACAGAGATATTTTGGTAGTAAGCCGTATCTCAAAATCAGGAGCTGAAGTACGTGCAGCTCAAGGTTATGCAGGTGACCAAATTGGTAGTTCGGTAATCCGCTTTGAAAAAGGACCAAACAACAGAATTTTCATGCGTAAAGTAAGCTTTAGAGCTTATGGTGCTGACAGTACTTCTTCGATGTACCAATCTTTGAAAAATTCAAGCGTACAGCCTATTGCTGCTTCATTTGATATTGCTGCTTACACACCAGGTAAAAATGGAAGTGTAATTGATGTGACTACTTATATCAACAGCGATAATGATATTTTCTATTTCGGTTCTTCAATGTTCAAATCTAGATTTGGAATTGGTGCGCAACAAGCAGATAGAAGCTATATCCAAGATGTAAAAAGTTTCCCTACCAATGTGGAGATTAAAACCGTAAAAACTTATGCTAAAGCTGCTCAAAGCTCAGGAATGGGTGGAGGCGGTGGCGCGCCTTCTTTTGGTGGCGGTGGTGCTCCAACTGGTTCAGTTACCTTAGAATTAAACACTTCATTGGTAATTTTACCTAAAGTGCCAATGAAAGCTCGTTATTTTGATCCTCGCGTAGGTTATTTCGCAGTAGGTTATACCGATTTCGATTTAAATCCTCAAGGTGTTAAAGAGGTAGAATTAGTGAAACGTTGGAGACTAGAGCCAAAGCCGCAAGACATGGCTAAATATAAGCGTGGCGAATTGGTAGAACCAGCTAAACCAATTGTTTTCTATATTGATCCAGCAACACCTAAAAAATGGGTGCCATATTTAATTGCAGGTGTTAACGATTGGCAAAAAGCTTTTGAAAAAGCAGGCTTTAAAAATGCAGTAATTGGTAAAATGGCACCAACTAAAGAACAAGATTCTACTTGGAGCTTAGATGATGCCCGTAATTCTGCTATCGTTTATAAACCATCTGAAATCCCTAATGCAAGTGGTCCAAGTATTTCAGATCCACGTACTGGTGAAATTATGGAAAGCCATATCAACTGGTACCACAACGTAATGAAATTGGTTCGTGATTGGTATTTTATCCAAACTGCAGCAGTTGATAAAAGAGCCCGTACCGTTAACTTTAGCGATGAGCTAATGGGTGATTTGATCCGTTTTGTATCTTCTCACGAAGTAGGTCATACTTTAGGCTTACGTCATAACTATGGTTCAAGCTCAACGGTTCCTGTAGAGAACTTACGTAACAAGAAATGGGTAGAAGAAAATGGCCACACACCATCAATTATGGACTATGCTCGTTTTAACTATGTAGCACAACCAGAAGATAACATCTCTAAATCAGGTTTATATCCTCGCATTGGCGATTATGACAAATGGGCAATTGAGTGGGGTTATAAATATTTCCCTGATAGCAAAACAGTTGCCTCTGATATGAAAATATTAGATAAGATGACTGTTGAAGCCGCTAAAAACAGACGCTTATGGTTTGGTACCGAAACTAATCCTGATGACCCGCATTCACAAAATGAGGATTTAGGTGACAATGCGATGAAAGCAAGTGATTATGGTATCAAAAACTTGAAAGTAATTTTAGCTAATCTAAAAACTTGGACTAAACAACCAGGTGAGAACTATGATGAGCTAGGTAACATGTACGGACAATTGACTACTCAACTTGGTCGTTATGTTGGCCACGTAAGTAAAAACATTGGTGGTATTTACGAAAATCCAAAAACGGTAGATCAAGAAGGTTTAGTTTATGAGCGTACTCCTGCTGCAACTCAAAAAGAAGCCATGGAGTTTTTAAACAGACAAGTATTTACTACGCCAAAATGGTTATTAGATCAGTCTATTTTAGATAACATTAACGAAAGCCCATTGGTTGTAGTTTCTAAATTGCAAAATGCTGCTTTATCTCGTATTGTTTCAACTCGAGTTTTAGGCAATTTAATTGCTGCAGAAGCTACTGATGGTGCAAATGCTTACAAAATCTCTGATTTATTTAAAGATTTGAATGCCTCTATCTTTACTGAGTTAAAAGGAGGTGCAGCGATTGATGTTTATCGCAGAAACTTACAAAAAGCTTATGTAGAGAGATTAATTGCCATTGTAAACCCTCCTGCAACTCCTGCTAGTGCAGCTGCTGCTTTTGGTAGAGGAGCTGGCGCCCCTACAGGCTTAACTGCTAGCCAAACTGATGCTATTTCGGTGGTTAAAGGTCAATTGCGTGAGCTAGACAAGGCTATTAAAGCAAGTTCACAGTCAGATGCTTTAAGTAAATATCACTTAGAGGATTTGTCTGACCGCATTGAGCAGGCTTTAGATAAGAAAAAGTAATCTTTTGATTTATTTGAATTTTGAATATCATCCCCTTGGAATTATTCCAAGGGGATTTTTTTGTTGTCATTGCTGCGCTTTGTCATTCCGACGAAAGGAGGAATCTCAAGACATATTATGAGAAGCTATTAAGATTCTTCGCTGCGCTCTGAATGACAGAAGGTGCGAGGCTAGTACTAATAAATATTACTAGTGCTAATAAATATTAACTGTTCGTTCATTATTCTTTGGATTGATGAAAAGTATGAAGCTCGTCTTTTCTATCGTTCCAGCCAGTCCAATAATCTTTTAAAATGAGTTTATTTCCATCGTAGCTCACTACCTTAAGTATACTTATTGCTGGCGCACAATTCTTGTCTGTTCTTTTTATGGACTTAGTAATAAAAGTACTTTCATCAATCCATTTAAGATGTGAAGTGTCAGGGTCCATTGGGAACATCTCGTTTGTCCAGCTAATGGTTTTTGTGTCAATGAATTGATAACCTGCATAGTCGGAACCTTCTAGTATAAATTTGCCTTTTAATATCTTGGCATAATCCTTTTCTGATGGAGCTGAAGATTGCTCAGGATAGATGTCGTTTTTAGCTATTTGGGATTTAGTTAAGATGGTATCAGGTTTTAATGATTCGTTGTCTTTGGGTGGCTTATTGGCATAGAAGCCTAAAGTAAAAAATGCAGCGCCTAAGACAATGGCTATTAAAAGATATCTGTTTTTTATCATCACTTGTTTGGTTTAATGGATTGTTTCATACCATTAACAAAAAAGGAACATAGCTGTTTGATAGTTTACAGATATTGTTTTTATGAAATGTACCTTGTCTTCGGGATTTGCTTTGATAGATCAAATCGTTAGTGTGTTTTTGTCATTCCGACGAGAGGAGGGATCTCAAAGTGGAGCTTAATAGGAGATTTACTTCGTAGCTGCTTTGCGGTCTTCACTGCGTCCTGAATGACAAACTACAAAGTTGGTACTAAAGCCTAATTTCTACCTCGGCAATACTTTTTCGAAAGCCTTTCTGCTGGCACCTCTAAAATGAACTTCGCCACAGTAGGTGTAATCTAACTTTTCTAATATCCTAAGCATCGCCATGTTGTCGAAATTAGTGTCAACCTTGATGCTGTACACGTTTTTCTCGATGCATAAATCTTCAACCATTTGGAAAAGCTTCGTGGCAATTGATTTTCCTTTAGCAAGCGGGGAAGCTGCAACACGATGGAGTACCGCATAATCTCCATTGCTTAACCATTGTCCCTCTATGTTTTCGTAAGCGGGCTCTATGCCAAATATAATAGCGGTGTATAATAAGATGATTCCGTCTTCTTCAATCACATAACCATAACCCTGATTGATGTCGGTTTGAATGGTATTTTCGTTAGGATAACCATCTTGCCATTGCGTACTGCCATCCGCTTTTCTTTGTGCGATAGCATATTGAATAATTTCCCAAATTTGAGCTATTTCTGAGGATTTCGCTTTTCTTAAAATCATGTTTAGTTTTTGAAGTTTAAAAAAGAAGGTTTTACGTAATTAATGGACGAAGCTTTTTGTTAATGGCTAAAAGCCTAATTAATGCATAAGAAATGGCATAAGTAACTATAGAGATCACCATGATATAGAGGAACAACCACAAGGGCGAATTCTTATCATAACTGAAATAGCTGGTAAAACGATAAATGTAGTGTAATACTAAAACGTGAACCAAATAAATGCCGTAGCTATGTTTGTCTAAGTTAATGGAAAGTTTGTTTGAGCCATGTAGCAAGCTTTTGCCTAAAAGAAAAATCCCTACAGAAAGCAAGCAAACGTTTGGTGAAAGATAGTTATAGTAGGTGATGTTGAGCTGGTTTTCTTTTACAGAAAGATAGCTGGCGGATAGGAAAGTTAATGCAACCCCAAATACAAAGAACATTAAATATAAGTTGTTTTTAGGTCGAGAGGTGGTTACGTGTTTGTCTAGATAATGACCCAATACAAAATAACCCAAGTATTTGCTGAAATATAGAACTTCTATGCTGGGCAGGTATTTAGCCACATTAGTATTAATTAATAATGTAATTGCCCATAAAAGTAGGAAGTATTGTAGTTCTTGTTTGGTACTGTTTTGCGCCCATTTTCTAATGATGGGTACAAACAGGTAAATACCCAAAATCATATACACGTACCATAAATGATAATAGGTGCCTTTGAGCAATTTATTAAGTAAGATTTGCGACAGTTGTAGTATCGAGAACTTTTGGAAACTGCCGGCATATACAAAAATGAAATAAACAACACTCCAAAATAAAAATGGGAGTACCACTCGTTTTAAACGTTTGGATAAGAAAGCACTTAAAGGTTCACTACGGTCAAGCAGTACCGCACCAGAAATCATCACAAAAACAGGAACGCCAAAGCGGAGCATCGAATCCAATAGATTAGCCAATTGCCAGGAAGCAAAGCTGATTTTGTTGAATTGTAGTACAAATGGAGCAGTAACGTGCAGCAATATAACTGCAAAGGTGGCAATGTTCCTTAAGTTGCTGATGTAGTTTTTCAAGCCGCTGTTTTGTGCGTCAAAAATAGGAATATTTAACGTAAAGCTTCTGTGGAAAATCTAAAGATAGTTGTTGGGAAGGAAATACAACCACATAGACACATAGGTCATCATTTTGCTATTATAGTGGATGGTTTTTAAAGAACAAGTAGAGCCAATTTGCACATTCCAAATAGGATAAGGCCGATTTTGGGTCGATGGGTTTACTATGTGTCTATGTGGTTCATTTAGTTGGTTAAATCCATAAAAAGCAATTACAATCACATAATCGGGAGAGGACTAAAAGAGAAAGCAGGACTAACATGGTGAAATGTACTGGTCCTGCTTTTCTAAATATGATTAGATTGTATGGCTACAACCTCTAAATACTAATGGCTTGGTGCAGCCGCGTCCACACGTTTAATTTGCGCACCTAAGGCACGTAAACGAGTATCGATGTCTTGATAGCCACGCTCAATTTGCTCAATGTTAAAGATGGTTGATTTTCCTTCGGCAGACAATGCTGCGATTAAAAGGGAAACTCCCGCTCTAATATCAGGCGAAGTCATGCTGATACCACGTAATTTGTATTTTTTATCGATACCGTTAACGGTAGCACGGTGCGGATCACAAAGAATGATTTGAGCGCCCATGTCTATCAACTTATCTACAAAGAACAAGCGACTTTCGAACATTTTTTGGTGAATCAACACATTTCCTTTGGCCTGTGTAGCTACTACCAACACAATGCTCAGCAAATCTGGCGTAAAACCAGGCCAAGGTGCATCGGCAATCGTAAGGATAGAGCCATCAATAAAAGTATCTATTTCGTAGTGTTTTTGCGAAGGCACATAAATATCGTCACCTCTGCGTTCCAATTTAATACCCAGTTTTTTAAACACCTCAGGAATAACACCTAGCTCGTCGTACTGTACATTTTTAATGGTAATTTCCGATTCGGTCATTGCCGCTAAACCAATGAAAGAACCAATCTCAATCATGTCTGGCAACATACGGTGCTCAGTTCCACCTAGTTTTTTAACCCCTTCAATGGTTAATAGGTTAGAGCCAATGCCGCTAATTTTAGCGCCCATACGGTTCAGCATTTTACAAAGTTGTTGTAAATAAGGTTCGCAAGCTGCGTTGTAAATGGTAGTAGTGCCTTTGGCCAAAACTGCTGCCATCACAATATTTGCTGTTCCCGTTACCGATGCTTCGTCTAACAGAATGTAAGTACCTTTTAGATCGGTAGCATCAACATTAAAGAAAGATTTTTTGCTGTCGTAAACAAACTTGGCACCCAATTTTTCGAAGCCCAAAAAGTGTGTGTCTAAACGGCGACGGCCAATTTTATCACCACCTGGTTTAGGGATAGCGGCTTTACCGAAACGTGCCAACAATGGTCCAACAATCATGATAGAACCACGTAAGCTGCCTCCTTTAGATTTAAAAGTTTCTGACTGGAAGAAGTCCAAATCGATGTTTTTAGCCTCAAAGGTGTAGGTGTCTTTGTTTAAACGCTCTACAGTTACTCCTAAATCAGCTAAAAGGTCAATCAGTTTGTTAACGTCTTTAATATCTGGGATGTTGCTGATGGTTACCTTTTCTTCGGTTAACAATACCGCCGATACAATTTGTAGGGCTTCATTTTTAGCTCCCTGAGGGGTGATTTCACCCTTTAATTTTTTACCACCAATAATTTCAAATGCGTTCATTGCAATAATTTTTCTGGGTTAATGTCTTTGTTTATTATTGTTGTTATTGTTGTTGCGCTGACGGTTGTTGTTCTTTTTATTGTTCTGACGGCCGCGATTATTATTGTTCTGTCTGTTGTTTTGAGACTTGAACTCTACTTTTTGAAGGTTCACGTTCTCTTCCAAGGTTAAGGCACCTCCAGAAAGTTCCCTTAGGTTTTTAATGATTACTTCATCGGCAACATTGTCTTTGTTCCATTGTACATAGGCCATTTTCATGAAATTGGCAATACCTTGTACCATGGCCGCTTTACGCTCTGGATTTGGTTCTTCCATGGCGTTGGCAATCAGTTTTTCAACCGTTTTACCATAGTGTTTGTATTTAATGCGTTGGTGGGGATAACCAATATGGTCTGGCTTAAACTCCTTAGTCTCTGGCGTAGGCTTAGGGTAGGGGCTATCCACATCAATCTGATAGTTGGAAATGATGTGTAAATGATCCCAAAGTTTGTGTTTAAAATCGGCAACGTCACGCAAGTGAGGGTTTAAAAAGCCCATTAAATCAATCACGGCCTGTGCATATTTGTTGCGTTCTTCTTTAGTAGGTAGGGTAATAATGTACTTTACCATGTTTTGTACATTACGTCCATACTCGGCCAAAATCAATTCGCTTCTGGTGGTATTATAATCAAAATTCATTTTAATAAAATTAACGGTTACAGGTTATTTCAATATCAATTTTATAACAATTTGAAAAACAGCGTTAGGTATTTCATGGCGGCTATAGTCCTGCTGTTCGTTGCAATCTTTTTGTTGGTGTCAATGCTAAAAACCTCACAGGTTTCTAAAACCTGCGAGGTTTGTGGTACGCAGGTGTAACAAAAAGTATTTTCACTACCATCAGGTTTATTAAACAAGCGCCTGTCCAAAACAGCCACAGCTTATTTCTTTTATTGTTGCGAAAACTGAAATAACTCAATGATCTTTTTTACCATTATGAAATAACTGAAACAGAAGTTATAGACTAAGGGAAAACCCTCAACTTCCAAAGATGTTTTCAGTTATGAAATTCATCGGAATGGTTTGTTGCTGGCAAAGATAGGGAAAAGTTGGTAAAGAGTGTAAAGTTGGAAGTAGAAAGTAAAAAGTTAGAAGTTTTGCAATGCCATTCATCAGTCGTCATTTCGAGCGTAGCCGAGACCGCGAAGCAGCTACAAAGTAAATTGAAAATCAACGAAGTTAAATCTTTGGACATGCTTTTACAGTTATAGGTGGTATGGTGGTACAACAAGTACAGGTTTAAATATATTATAGAATGTAAAATGAGATTCTTCGCTGCGCTCTGAATGACAAAAAACAACGTTGGTACTTTAAATTGATCGTTATGTGGTACGGCGATAATACCAACCACAGGTTTAAAATAACCAACCATCCAAAAAACCAACCATCCAAAAAACTAACCAACCAACCAACTACTTTACAACCCTCAGTTTTGCAAACTTTAACAATAACTGTTTATTTCCCAAGCCTTGGAAAAATACTGTCGCTTTTACATCAGGGAGCCTGCCTTCTAACTGTACAATTTTACCGAAGCCAAATTTTTCGTGCTCTACTTCCATACCATTTTGAAACTCATGCGCTGCGCTAGGGGTAAAGCCAGCCGTAGGTACGTGTGCCTTAGGTAGGATGGAGGTAGTTGGTTTTGGCTTAAATGCTGTTTGTTGCGAAGTAGGTTTTTGCTGAAGTTCTCTTTGTTGGCTCCACGTTTTACGTTCAGTATCAAAAGCACCACTGCTAAAGCTAGGTTTCGCTTGCTTAATGGCATCTAACTCTAGGTATTTAGGACTAATTTCATTGATGAAACGACTAGGTTCACAAGAAGTTAATTGCCCCCAGCGGTAACGTGAAGTAGCATAGGTTAAAACCAGCTTTTTCTCTGCCCTGGTAATGGCTACGTAGAACAAGCGACGCTCTTCTTCCAGCTCAGCTCTAGAATTTATTGACATTTGCGAAGGGAAAAGATTCTCTTCCAAACCTACCACAAACACGTTTTTAAACTCCAAACCTTTAGCCGAGTGGATGGTCATTAAAGAGACCGTGTCGGCATCTTTGTCCTTATCTTTATCGTCATTAGTTAACAAAGCGACATCCTGCATAAAAATAGCCAAGCTACGGTCTTCAATATCTTCACGCTCGCCAAATTCCTTGATACCATTTAATAGCTCTTGAATATTTTCAAATCTGGCCCTACCTTCAACGCTGTCATCACTGTGTAGTTCCTTTAAAATACCCGAATGTTGGGCAATGTAAAGGGCAGATTCGTAAGCGTCCAATTTTTTAGATTCCGCTGCAAACGCTTTTACCATCATCGCAAAATCGTTTAGTTGGTTCGGTACACGGCCACCTAAATACTGATGCGGGTTACAGATGACTTCCCACATGGTAATGCCATGTTCGTTTGCCGCTACGGAAACTTTTTCTAAAGTGGTATCGCCTAATCCACGACGAGGGTAATTGATCACACGTTTCAGCGCTTCCTCATCCGCAGGGTTAAAGGTTAAACGGAAATAAGCAATTAAATCCTTGATCTCTTTGCGTTGGTAGAATGAAAGACCGCCATATATCTTGTAAGGAACATTCAGCTTACGTAAGGCCTCCTCCATAGCTCTACTTTGGGCATTGGTACGATATAAAATAGCGAAATCAGTGTAGTTCATTCCTTTTGAAGAACGTTCCTGTACAATAGATTCGGCTACTAATTTACCTTCTTCGTTATCGGTGAAAGCCCTTGATATTTTAATTTTATCGCCTTTTTCATTGTCAGAGAATACATTTTTCTCCAGCTGGTTTTTGTTGTTGGCAATAATGCTATTAGCTACTTCTACAATGTTTTGTGTTGAACGGTAATTTTGTTCCAATTTGTAAACTTTCAAGTCTGGATAATCACGTTCAACATTTAAGATATTCTGAATATTAGCTCCACGGAAAGCGTAAATACTTTGCGCATCATCGCCAACTACGCATAAATTTTCATGTGCTGCAGCTAGTTTTTTTACAATGGTATACTGCGAATGGTTCGTATCCTGATACTCATCCACCATGATGTATTTAAACTTATGTTGGTACTTGTTCAGTACCTCAGGATGTTTTCTAAGCAATACATTGGTTTTGAACAGTAAATCATCAAAATCCATGGCACCCGCTTTATAGCAACGTTTAGCATAGGTTTCGTAAATAAGTCCCATTAACGGACGCTTATTACCTACATCTTCTGCTTGTAGTTGAGCATTGTTTTGGTACTCTGATACGGAGATTAAATTGTTTTTTGCTGAGGAAATACGACCATAAATAATGTTTGGTGCATACAGCTTGTCGTCCAGCTGCATTTCTTTAAGGATGGTACGGATTAAGCTTTTACAGTCGTCGGTATCGTAAATGGTAAAATTGCTTGGGTAGCCGATTTTTTCTGCCTCTACACGTAAAATTTTAGCAAAAACGGAGTGGAACGTTCCCATCCAAATGCTCTTAGCCTCAGCACCAACTACCTTTTCGATACGCTCACGCATTTCCTTACTGGCTTTGTTGGTAAAGGTCAACACCAAAATATTGAACGGATCAACACCTTTTTGTATCAAGTGTGCCACACGATAGGTAATTACCCTCGTTTTTCCCGAACCCGCACCAGCAACAATCATCACTGGTCCTTCGGTGTTCTCTACTGCTGCTCTCTGTTGTGGGTTTAATCCTGCTAAATAATCCAAAATCTTATATCCTTTTTAAAACCCCAAAAATAGCAAAAACAGAGCGCTTATTAAAGTTAAAAGTAGCGTGTTGAAAGTTTAAAGTACCTAGGGGTGGTTATACTTTCGAATTTATGCGTTGAACATTTAACTTTATGACAAAATAGCATGCTTGCAGTGATTAGGAATGGAATTTGATAAGTAAAGGTTATGGATGACAATAATTTAAATAAAAACATAGATTTTAACGATATCCCAGAAGGGAACAATGCTGACGTTTACGCCAACTTTAAAGAGAAACTGGAAAGTGTACAGACTTTTCCTGGGGTTTATACTTTTAAGTTCATTATTACTGGTGACCATGCTGTAATTGAGGAATTAAGAGCAATATTACCTCATGATGAGTTTGTAGAAAAACCTTCTAAAACGGGTAAATACTTGGCTATTACTGTAAATAAGCAAGTGCAAAATGCTGATGAGGTAGTAGATATTTATAAGCAGGCAAGTGCTATTAAAGGAATTATGCTGCTTTAGGAGTTGAAAGCTATTTATTGAACCACCTAAGACACCTAAGAACATCTTAGTTTTTTGGAACATTAAGGCATTAAGGGACATTAAGTTTTAATTCGCGTATCCTTAATTGTCTTAATTTCTTAATGGTTGATTTTTAATCATCTTATACATTTAAGATCATTGTAGGTGATTTTTTATTTTGTTGTGCTCAGCTTATCAAAATATGAATAATATAAGCCCGAGATGTTTAAATGATATGGTGTTAATTTTTACCTTAAATGTCTAAAATGTTCTCAGGTGTCTTAGGTGGTTTTTAAATTAATAACCTGATGCAACACCTCGCTCACCTGCTTAGCTTTATCCAGTACCATTAAATGGCCACCGTTTTCAATAGCAATAGCGTTTCCCGCATTTTTAAAGGGAAGCAACTTGTCCTTGGTCCCATGAATGTGTTGTAATTGAGGATGTAAGTCAACGTTTTTCCAAGTGACAATAATGTTAATAGCCCACTTTAGGAAGTCAGTGTCGGTATCTGCCAATACTCTTTTAAATAAGTCTTTATCATTTTTACGGATCACACCAAACAACCATCTGTTTAAAGCATGGTCTTTTTTCAGAAATGAATAGGGGATGAGTCGATGTAAACGAAACTTTCCCGCTAGTCTATAGATGAATGGGATTTCTGCTCTTGTTTTTAAGGAAGAGATTAAGATCAGCTGCTCAACAGGAATCATTTTAGCAAGTTCGGTAGCAATAATGCCACCAAAAGATAGACCTATAAGTATTGGATTTTTGCTTTGTATCTGCTCACTAATTCTTTTTGTATAGTGGTCGATGGTTTCATTCATTAAGGGTTTAATCCACTGCACAAACGTGACATCTAAATCTTTAAAATCTAAATATCGGAATACCCTTTCATCTGCTCCTAATCCACTTAGTATGTAAACTTTCTTCATTTGATAGTTGGTATTTATTGAGCCACCTAAGATACCTAAGATCATTTTAGTTTTTTGAAACATTAAGGCATGAAGGAACATTAAGTTTTTATTCATGTATTCCTTAATTGTCTTAATTTCTTAATGGTTGATTTTTAATCATCTTATACATTTAAGATCATTGTAGGTAGTTTTTTATTTTGTTGTACTTAGTTTATCAAAACATGAATAATATGCGACCAAAATGTTTAAACGATATGGCTGTAATTTTTAGCTTAAATGTCTAAAATGTTCTTAGGTGTCTTAGGTGGTTATCCTTATTCCTTGTTCTTTGCTCCTTATTCTTTTCTCCTTTCTCCCTCCATTACATCCACTCTTCGTTACCACCTTCTACCTGATAAAGCCAATAATTCACTAATGTCTTTATTTCAGTAAAGTTCCCATAGCTAAATGAAATGCTACCCGCTGCAGTGTACAAGGTTACATGGCCAATATCCAACTTTTTATGCCATAGATATTGTGAGGTACTGATAGATTGTATTTTATGAGGCTCTATAATTTCTTGCGAAATGTCCCAAATGCCGCTTTGTTTAATGATGTAGTTTTCAGATACTGTAATGCGATGTTTGGTGTAGCTGATGTAAGTCATTAGCAATACAATGATTGTATATATTGCAGCTAATGGATAATATGGTCTTATTTCCGAGAAAAAGTAATAAAAAACAAAGTAGATCAATATAGGTAGGAGCACAAAGAATACAACAGGTAGATTAAGGAAGCGCCAATTTGGTATAAAGGTACTGCCCCCTTCAGGAAGCCTACCTAATATCATTCTTAAAAGCTCATCTTTTTCTGTAGTGCTACAACCAGGAATTTCCGTATTGTTGTTCTTCATTTCCTTTTCCGATTGCTGGCGGCCTGCATGTGCTTGCTTTAAAGACATATGGAACAAGCCAATTTTCTTTTGCAGGTAGTTTTGGCTATACTCGGTAATTTGTACCTTATTGGGATGCAGTAGGGTATTTTTTTTGGTGAGCAGCCCTGCCGAAATGAGAAGTGATTGACTGTGCTTACTTAACTGGAAATCGAAATATTTTACAAAAGTCCTGATGACATTGGTTGCCAACAGTAGTACGGCAATGGCGGCTACAAGAATACCCATGGAAAATAATGTAAAACCACTTTTTACAAATTGTTCAACTTGTCCATTGTCATTGTCAAGAGCTTTAAGCAATTCTTTGATGTTATGAAAGGCAGCATAGCCAAAAGCCGTTAACAAGGCAAAACTTTGGCCATAATTACTGGTAAGGCCAATTTTTAATAATGTAGCGGTTTTAATTTTGATCAGTGGAACATCCTGAACTGGTGCCGCTGGAATTGTTGTTTCATTTTCCGCTATAGGAGTAACAGTTTGTCCATGCAATAAATGTTGTTTCAGTGCTTGGGCCGTTTCACCGTTAATGGCCCTAATGTCAACCTCCTTGCTATCTGTTCCAGCGGTATCAATTTGTAGGCTATAAACACCAATCAACTTCTGTAAAAAGCCTTGATTAATATTTACTTGCTGTATCTTCTCAAGCGGAATAGTTAAATGTTTGCGACTGAAAACACCTTTATCTATCACAAATTCCTGTTTGAGTGGATTGAGGTAAAAGGTGAATTTGAGGTAATAGAAATAACCATACAAAAATGCGAGAACTAATATGGCTATAAAACCAAATGACGTGTATAAGATTGCCATTTTATTGGCTTTAACAATAAAAAGCACAAAAGGAATAAACATGGCTCTCACCACATGTTGCACCACATAAGCTCCATTAATGAGAATGCCTGCAGCAGACTGTCGTTGAGGTTGGCTAAAATCTACAAACATTATTCGTTTTCTGCTTTAGTGTTAATGGCCAGACGTTGTACTAGCGCCTCTCTAATGGCTCCGGCCTGTTCTATTTCAATCCCTGCAATGTGTATTTCTCCACTGGAACCACTAGCGGTATAAATTTGCAGGGTACCCAAACCAAACATCCTTGAAAACATGCCTTCATTTAGGGCCACATGCTGTATGCGGTTTAAAGGAATGATGGTCGTTTTTTCGGCAATGATGCCACTTTTGTACAGTACATCTTTTTCCCTTAATGCAAAACCCCTTCTTTTAAAGCTGGCACGGGAAATTAAGCATAGGAATACGGAAAAAACTATAAAGAGTGCTGTCCATAACATCCAATTCATCTGTACACTTTCATTAAAAAGCGTAAGCAGGCCAAGACTAACGGCCATCAATAACAAAAAAATAGAGAGGTTAATGATGATTACTTTCCAATATTTTCGGTCGGGTTTGGTCAATGGTGTTTCTTCGTATTTGGGAAGAGTGTTTAAATCTATCGTTTCGTTAGTGAAAGGTTGCATGTGGTAAATTTTGTGGAACTTAAAGATAGGTGGTAAAATAAAAATTTTTATGCTATAGTGAAAATCTGTGCTAATGTTTTCTATATTAGGATGTTGGTTTTCGCTAAATAAAAAACGCACTTATCACAAGAAGAAATTTAGTCGAAAATTTTGAAAACTACGCCAATGAAATCTTCAATTAAATTTGCGCTTAATCTGCTATTTTTTTTAATAGTAATGTGTTCGTTTACCTTGTATGCTCAGGAGCTAGCAGATGTTGAACAATTAAAAAAGGAATTACCAATAGCGAAAACATCAGCTATTAAATTAGAAATCCTGAATAAAATTGCAGCAGCGTATGCTAAAACAGATACAGCAAATACCTCTTTTTATGTAAACCAAGCGATTTTATTAGCGGATAAAGTTGGCGACATTTCGGCAAAGGCTAACGCTTATTACACCCAAGCCCAATCTTATTATTTCAAATCAAAAGGCGACAAGGCCTTCCCATTGTATTTAAAGGCTTCACAACTTCAAAAACAGTTAAATAAAAATGAAGAATATGCAAGTGCATTAACTGGTATTGGGAAAAGCTATATTTTAATGACCAAGTATGAGCAGGGAATTCCTTACATAGAAAAGGCGATTGCTGTTTATAAGGAATTAAATCATAGCGGTGGATTAATTTCAAATTATAACCAACTGGGCATTATCTATAATTCAATAGGAAAGAAAGATATTGCTATTGAACATTTTATTTCTTCCTTAAAAATTGTAACCGACTTAAAAGACCAACCAGGCTTTGTCCCCCTGCAAATAAATATAGGAAGGCTGTACTGGGAAATTGGGCAATTTGAACAGGCGAAGAAATATTTTCTAAATGCGATTCAAAAAGCAAATGAAAAAAAAGATTTCCTCAACAGTGGTAAAGCCAACTTAAACCTAGCCAACATATATATAGATCAGAAGAACTATAACGAAGCTATAAAGTTGATTAATGATGCTACGGTAGTTTTTGAAAAGGTGGACTTTAAATTAGGGCTAGTTTCATGCTATAATAACTTGGGTGCTTTAAAAATACGGCAAGAAAAATTTAAAGAGTCTATTCCATATTTAAAAAAGGCACTGGAATATATTGATCAAAAGAATGATAAATCTGGAGCGGTTTTAACCCAGCAAAATATAGCTTATGCTTATACGATGTTGCAAGATTATGAAGAAGCTACAAAATGGTTTGCCTTAAGTGAAGCAGAAGTTTCAAAAGGCGGAGTAACACCTTATGTGATGGGAGAACTATACAAGCATGTTGCTACTTTAGATTCTTTAAAAGGAGATTATCAAAGAGCGTTAGACCATAAAACTAAGTTTTACGCCATATCTAATACTCAATTAAATGAGAAGATTAGTAAACAAATAAACGAGCTGCAAACCAAGTATGAAACTTCAAAAAAGGAAGCACAGATATTTTTGTTGAACAAAGAAAATGATATTAAAGCGCTACAGTTAAATAACAATGCCTTAGAAATTTCAAAAAATAAATCTCTACTTACCACACAGCAGCAACAAATCACCATTAATGGCCTGGAGCTATCCAACAAAACCCAAGCACTTGCCAATCAAAAGCTAGATGCGCAGCAAAAAGCACAGGACATCAAAGCTTTACAAAAGCAGTCTCGTATACAAAACCTAGAACTGGCAAATAAAAAATTGGAGTTAGAACAACGTAATTTAGCCATGGGTTCAATCCTGGTGGTGTTTCTGGCCTTAGGGGGTATTTCCTTCTCGTTTTACAAGCGGAATCAACTCAAACAGCAAAACCTATTACAAACAGAAATTTACAGACAACAAGAAATTGCGACTAAATCTGTTTTTGAGGGTGAACAAAATGAGCGCATTCGTATAGCCCGTGATTTGCATGATGGGATAGGGCAAATGCTTTCAGTAGTGAAAATGAATGTTTCTACCTTAAACCCATCAGATAAAACGGTTGAGGGAACGCTTAACCTGGTAGATAAAACCATCACCGAATTGAGGGCCATTTCACATAACCTTATTCCGGAAGCCTTAAATTTTGGATTGTTTGCTGCCTTGGAAGATATCTGTAAGAAGATCAACGACGCAGGAAAAACAAAGGTGGATTTAAATGTAGCGCAAGAAATGGAGGAGGTGCCATTAAGCCAGCAGAATAAACTTTCTATTTATCGCATTGTACAAGAAGTACTCAATAATATGATCAAACATGCCAATGCGTCCCATATTTCCATCGACATTAAGAAAGTAAATGAAAACATGCTCATTGCCATTAAAGATGATGGAGATGGTTTTGATACTTCGAAAATAGACGATTCCAAAGGAATGGGTTGGAAAAATATATCGGCACGAGTACATTTGATGGATGGTGACATGAATATCAAATCGGAAAAATTAATCGGTACGCAAATAGAAATTAGCATTCCTGCTTAATATGGGCACAGAAAATATCAATATACTTATTGCAGATGATCATCAAATGGTAATTGATGGATTGAAAATGATGTTGGATAATCAAAACTATAACGTCGTTTCAGAAGCGAATAATGGGCAGGAAGCCATTGACTTGATTAATGTTAACCCTCATAAATACGATTTGGTGCTTACCGATATTAGCATGCCTTTGCTCTCGGGTACTGAGCTGTGTAAGATGGTTAAAGCACAGTTTCCACATATTCAAGTGCTCATCTTATCGATGTACAACAATGCCCAAGCGGTAAAAGAAGCAGTTTTGGCTGAAGCTGATGGTTATATCCTGAAAAACTCTGGCCGTAGTGAACTACTTCAGGCACTTCATCGCATCACTAATGGTGGAACCTACTTTTCGCAAGATATTGTACCTATTATTTACGGACAATACCAAAAACAGAAAGTACAAGATGAAAAGCTGAATGTACTTTCTCCGCGGGAAAAAGAAATATTATCCCTCATTGTGAAAGAATTGACCAGCGAAGAAATTGCCGAGAAGCTATTTATCAGTAAGAAAACCGTTGATAACCATCGTCAACATCTATTCGTGAAATGCAATTGCAAAAGCACCGTTGGTTTGGTAAAGTATGCCATTGCCAATGGTTTAGAGTAAGCTATAGGTATTTGTACCTATTAAAATGAGTTTTTGTCTCTATTGTATGCCTAATGGCTGATTTTCAACTTTGTAATGATCATTTAAACCAGATCATTATCAGACATGAAAACCAAACTTACTCATTTCTCTTTCCTCCTGTTGATCGCTATTGCCACCTTTAGTGCTTGCAAAAAAGATAAGGAAGCTGAAGCCACAGTAGCTTTAGCTGGAAATTGGAAAATTAGCAAATACGACGGTCAGGTTTTGCAATCGCCAGCCTACGGCACCTTTTCTGCCACCGCTACTTCTTCAACTGGAGGTACCTCTAATTTTGTCGTTTCTTTTAACGGTAACACAACCAGTAAAGAAAGTAACACCTTCACCGTTTCCGATAACAATACAAAAGTCACTTTCGTCAAAACAGATGGTGATTATACCGTACTCAGCGGCGGCGGTATTTGGACTATTAATACGATTAGCAGTAGTAGTTTAAAAATGACCAGTCAATACGGCTTAGTGCTGGAAATGACCAAATAAATTCTCCTATTACTTTATTCTAAATCGTTTTCAATATGAAAAAACTGTTACTTTTTATTTTAATTACAGGTGTCCATCTAGTTTCTTTTGCGCAGTCTGGCGCTGGTTGGGATTGGGTGTCAACCTCTGGTGTATCTTTTGCGCCCGCTAGCGAACCTACAGATTTAGCGGTAGATGCTAACGGGAATACTTATGCCGTAGGACAATATAGTACGGCAATTACCCTTGGCGCTTTTAGCTTGCCAACGCCCACAGGCAAAGATATTTTTATGGTGAAATACAACGCTGCGGGAACGGTTCAATGGCTAAAAAGACATACGCCGCCTACCGGTTATAACGAGCTAAGTAAGATCATTACAGTAGATGCAAACGGCGATTTCTATATCGGTGGTACTGATGATACCCCTACATTATCTGGTCGGTCTTTTTTTGCAAAGTACGATACCAACGGCAACATGCTATGGAATAAATTCTTGACTTTATATGAAATCTGTGGTATTAATCTGAGTGCAGATGGAAACCTCATACTAATGGAAAATGGGCAAGGAGCAACCAATATCTTAAAAGTGAACAAAACTGATGGTTCGGTGATTTGGAAAGTAGAAAGCATCAACGCAGGTTCCAATGGCGGTGCAAGGTTTAAAGATTTAATGGATGCTGCAGGCAATATCTATTTTACCTGTTTTACGGCCAGTGCGGCAACGGTAAAAATTGCAGGTGAAGATATAGTGACTACAGGATTATCAAGCTTTATTGTATCGCTAGATAATAGTGGGCAAAAAAGATGGATACAAGCCATCCCAAATATACAAGTGCAATTAGGCTACACGGTTGATGAGCAGGGGAAGAGCTACATTGTTTTTGGCGGTGGCGGTGGCGGAACCTTTCAAGGCATACCTACGGTAACAGCCACCAATAGGTATTTCGAACTGGATAACAATGGAACAGTAGTGAAGTATAGTTATGCTTCTCCTTATCTGGCATCGGGGTCTATGTTTAGGGTGAAAAATGGATTTATATACAGCGTGTTTACCGATCAAGCGGGATACGCAGGGGCGAGGGCAATAGGAGATTACCTATTTAATATACCTGCCACTAACACTTTTGCCTTAGGTTTTGTAATGAAATACAATGCCAGTAACGGACAAAATGTATGGGTAAATTCTTTTGAAATCAATGGTTCTGCTTGGAACTCTGGAGCCTTAAATATTTTAGCAATAGGACAAAATCAAAAAATAGCGGTAGGCGGCAGTTATGGGAGCTCCGTTAAATTTGGGAATAATACCTACACGGCTACAGCAAGCGGAACTTATCCAGGAGATTTATTTGTAGCACAATTTGATGAAACGTTAACACCAGTTCCGCAAATTACCAAATGGACAGGTAGTGCTGCTAATGGCTTATGGAATGATGCGGCCAATTGGGACAATGGAATCCCAAATGGTGCTAAGAAAACGGTCATTACAGGCGGTTTATCTAGCTACCCAACTACCATACCTAGTGGTGCAACACCTGCAAAAATAGAAATTGCCAGTGGGGCTAAAATACAATTGCCGCTTAACTTTTCGGCACCATTTGGCATTGTCAACAATGGAACTATCGAAATAAACGAGACAGGAAGTTTTACTGGGACATTTGGTTCTACGGCCATTGCACCAAGTGGTAGTGGTAAAATCGTAGTTAAAAATGCGGGTTTAACATTTTATTTTCCAGGGGCACTTAACCAGTCCTTAGAGCTAGACTTTACGGGTACTGCTGCTACCTACGGCGGCACTATTAATGGTGATTTGATTTTGACCAAAGGTTTGTTGAATATTTCATTTGAACTGTATCCCCTGGTAGTAAATAACAATATTGTTGGAGGTTCTGCAAGTAGTTATGTGGCAGGTAAGCTCACCAGAAAGGTGAGTACTAATGGGATGTATAGCTTTCCAATAGGCACTACAGATCGCTACGCACCAATAAATCTTCAACTGAATAATATTGTCGGATCTCAATCTATTGCTGCAAGTTTTAGTAAAACCATTAATGGAGCCTTGCCTAATACTACTGCGGGTGGCAAAGCGGTAACTGCCTTGTTAAACGCGGGGATATGGACAGTGACTCCAAATGTGGCCTTAAGCGCTGGAAGTTATGGGATTACACTTAGTGGTACGGGATATAATAATGGCGTGGCAAATGCCAATAATTATGTCGTGCTGAAACGTAATAATTCCTCTTCGGCATGGGGCTTTTATGGAGATAATGGGACATCCACAGCCGTTGCTGGGGTAGTAACAGCTACGGCCGGAAATATTACAGGTTTCTCTGATTTTGGTATTGGGATTGCCAATGGAGAGGTGCCAGTTACTTTGCCTGTTAAGCTGATAGATTTTACCGCGAAAGCTTTGGCCAGAGAAGTGATGTTAAATTGGAAAACGGCAAGCGAATTGAACAGCGAAAAGTTTTTAATAGAAAGAAGTATCGACGGTAAATCATTTGAAAATATTGGGGTGGTAGCAAGCAAAGGGACCACCAATACCTTATCAACCTACAACTATAAAGATGAGCGGCCAGTAAATGGATACAACTATTATCGCTTAAAGCAGTTGGACTTTAATGGCGATTTTGAATATAGCGAGGTTAGAACAGTGAAATTTGATTTAACGCTAGCTGCCGAAAAACTGATGATTTACCCTAATCCAGTCACTACATCTTTCCGAGTTGCTAATGCCCATGACACTGCAAAATTTGCTGAAGTGTATGATTTTTCAGGTAAGCAATTGGCGAAAATAAATAGCCAAGAAGATGAATTTTCTATACCTACATCACTGAATAACGGCTTATATGTAGTTAAAGTGGTACATCAAGATGGCAGCATTAGCCAACATAAAATTGTGATAAAAAGATAATGATGAGATACTTCCTGCTCCTATCGCTATTGTTTTTCAGTTTGATAACTAAGGCCCAAACTGCTGAAGAATTTTACAAGGCAGGTAATGATTTTTATGAGCAGAAAAATTACGAAGAGGCGGTAAAGAACTATCGTAAAGCTGCCGACATGAACCACGCTTCTGCTCAATATGATTTGGGGATGTGTTATTTGGATGGTAACGGCGTGGAGGTTTCGGAAGCGGAAGCTGCCAAATATTTTTTAAAAGCAGCGCAATTGGGGCATGCCAAAGCGCAAAATAACATTGCCAGTTTTTATATCGCTGGAACTGGCGTAAAGCAATCTGATGAAGAAGCATTTAAATGGTATCAGAAATCTGCAGCACAAGGTTTTGCCATGGCACAAAATAGCTTAGGCTTAATGTATGATGAGGGGCGGGCTGTTCAACAATCTGTAGATGAAGCGGTAAAATGGTATAGAATGGCTGCGGAACAGGGTTTTGCTAAAGCAGAGAATAATTTGGCCATTATGTATTTCAATGGTACTGGAGTAGAAAAATCTGCACAGGAGGGAATAAAATGGTTTGAAGCTGCGGCAAATCATAAATATACGCCAGCAATGACAGCGCTGGGAACCTATTATCTCAAATTGGGAGATGATAAAAAGAACCAACAGCTTGCTTTTGATTGGTATTTGAAAGCAGCGGAGCGAGCCGATTGGGATGCTACTTATGTGCTCGCTTACTTTTATGAAATGGGTATTGGTACCAAGCAGAGCGATCAAATAGCTCGTAAAATTTATTTGTTAGCGGCTGACAAAGGGCATGTAGAAGCCAAAACAGCCGCCCAAAGACTAACGATTAAATTGCGCAACCAAGAAATGGCGGTGAAAAGCGAGTCACCTAAACGCCAAAAGCAAAGTGTGAGTGTAATGTGCAGTAGCTGTTTTGGATCAGGAAAAACGCATACTACGGTTTATGGAGGCTATAAAACAAAAGGTTCTAGCTCGGTCTCTTTTGGTAGCTACAGCAGTTGCTCCTCTTGTGGCGGTACAGGTAAAACGTCTATTAGAATTTAATTTAAACTATAAAAATCAATCAAATGAAGAAGTATATTTTAAGCTTATTGATCATTGTTGCAGCCATTCAAACTACGGTTGCCTTACAAGAAAATCCCGCATTGTTTGTGATGGATTTATTAAAGTCAAGATTCAGAACTAAGACGGAAAATGGTGAATATGGCGAATGGCGAAAGTGGGAGAAGCTGGATAATACCATGGGGATTTATCAGGCACTTAACGGCGATGGAAAAGACGTAATCAAGTTTGTGAACATGAAGAAGAAAGTGTTGTTTAAAACCTATAAATACTCGAAGGTTGATAGCGAAACTAAAGACGAAGTTCAATCTATGATTTTTGAAGGTACAGATAACTATAATGAACCTATCAAAGTAGTGGTTTCTTATTATCCATCTAGTGCCTCTTTACGTACTGCGAAATGGTTGAAAATAACCGAAATTTCTAAAAATTACGAAAGGGAATACGAAGCGAAGTATTTGTAAGGCTTTATTTTTAAACCTCGTAGGTTTTTGGATGGTGTAGTAGACTTACGAAGTCTTTAAGACTTCGTAAGTCTCGCTAGGTATTTTTGTAGCCGTCTTGTGGTCTTTCCTACCAATGAAGTGATGCAATCTTTTTGTATTTACTATTATGCTGTCATTCCGAGGTACGAGGAATCTCCTTTCTTACTGCTTTATTTAGAGATTCTTCGCTACCGAAGTGTCGGTACAGGTTACGCTCTGAATGACAAATGCGCTCTTAATATTTTTTAACCTCGTAGGTTGTGAAAACTTACGAGGTTTTTTGATGGTATAGTAGACTTACGAAGTCTCAAAGACTTCGTAAGTCTTGTGTTGTGGAGGAACAATAAGCCAAGTTAGGTTGAAACCTTCGCGCTAGTGGCAGGAAGCCGTTATCCATAGGTTGACGGTCTCCCGCTACCGGCAGCACGTAATCAACCTATGGATAACGGCTTCATCGATCTGAATGGAGTTGTTTACCTTAGGTTGAAAGCTTACCGCTCTATAGCGACAAGCTTTCAACCTTTCAAGGCCAGAAGCTAGACTATAGCACAGATGCTTCGCCAACTGTTGAATGATAAAATGGGTTTGAGTTTATTCAGACTTAAGAAGTCTCAAAGACTTCGTAAGTCTTGTTATCGCATTACTCTGCTGTTTTGAAATTAATCAAATATGCTTTCAACGGAATGCCAGCTTCATTTCTAAATCTTTCTGTAGCTACACTTTGATAGTGTCTGTTAGGTTCAAGCTTTACCTCATAGCTGAAAGATTTTTTATCTTCAGAAAAGCCAATCACCTTTTGTACCGTTAAAGCATTTTTTTCGCCTGTAGGTCCGTAGTCGAAACCCCTAAAGTTAACGTTCATGGGCTGTGAGAAATAAAGGGTTACCGTTTTAGTATTTACGCTTACATTTTGGCTGTTATTTTCAAATTCTTTAATGCCAATCACCTGCGGTCTCGATTTTTCGAAAGCTTCTTTATAAACAGCTAAAGGTTGTGCGAAATACTTCGATTTTTCTACAAATGCAATCAAATCTTCTTCTTTGTTGTAATCCAATTGAATCATTTCTTTGATTGCTGCTTTCTTGTCTTTTGAAAGATTGTAGAATTTTTCACAAATGGCATAGCCCACATAATAGCCTAAATCACGCATTTTAAATTCATTGTTGGGGCTGTTATATAGCCAGTTGTTAAAAGAGCTCGAAAACATTTCTTTTTCAAACGCTGCTTTTATTTTGGCATCGTTAGCTTTTCCAAATGCAATTTGAGGATTGGGAGAAACTACTTTTAAGGATTTTTCAGCCAATAACTCTGCCACACCTTCTATTACTACCTGAGTTAAAAGTGTATTGCCAATAGTGGTACTTTGCTGGGTATGCACATATTCATGGGTGTTGGTGAAAACCAAACCATCAATAGGTCTAGTTTTAAAGAAACTAGGTAAATGCGGAAAATTTTTCTGAAGCTCCTCGGTATTTGTTTTTTCATCCGTCATCGAAATTTCCGCTCCAATCAACACTTTGTCTCCCTGTACAGTGCCTCCCGTGCGTAAAGCACCAATGCTAAAGTAAATACTAGCTGGTTTTAACTCAGGGTAAAGTTTTTTTAGCAGTACGACTGCTTTGTCAATTTCTTTGGCATAATCGTCGGCCTTTAAAGTGTTATTTCTAACAGATTCCCAAAATTTTGGATAGTTTTTAATGGCATATACAAAGCCCTGTGCATGGTAGTTTCTCACTTGCATGAGTGCTTTTAAGCCTGGGGTTGCTTTTTGAATATAGAGTTCATTAATTAAGTTGATTTGTTTGGCACTATCGGTAGTCAGTTTGATTTGGTCATAGGCTTGCCAAAAGTTCTTAATGTCTGTGGTGATGATACGTTGTTGAGCAAAAGCAATACTGAAATACGTTAAAAAACAGGCAAAGAGTATGGTTTTTTTCATTGGATATTAGTGTATAGGTTTATGTTGCTAAACTACTAATTTTTGCACCCCATAAAAATTATATCCCTATATTAAACCAATTTTTTAAACAAATTTATGAAGAGATTTTTTATTGCAGTACTGGTTGCATTACCTGGTTTTGCCTTTTCGCAAACTGCACAACATTTAAAAGCTAGCGAACAATTTGTAGAAGCCTCTGGTGTAAAAGCCAGTTTTGAAGGTGTGGTAGATTCGATGCTAGGTACTCAAATTGGAGCTATTCCAGAACAGTATCGAGAAAAATTTAAGCAGGTGATGAAGGCATTTATGAATAAATACTTTACCTATGAGGTACTTAAACCCCGTATTTTAAAAATGTATACTGATGAATTTACAGAAGCTGAATTGAATGAGCTTACTAAATTTTATGCCTCGCCAATAGGAAAGAAATATGCTAGCAAAATGACTGGTTTAACGGAAAAAGGGATGGATATGGGACGTAAGGTAATTGAAGAACATAAGCCAGAACTTGAAAGTATGATGAAAGAAGCATTTAAACAATAACAATAGCGTAAAAAAAGCCATTATCACTAATGGCTTTTTTTATTTTTACTCGTCTATTTTTTTTCCTTTCATGGCTTGTCCAATGGCGGTATCCATTACCCTTTCCGCAAATGGGCGGGTAAATTCATTCAGCTCATCTGTTTTCTTAAGGATTAAATCCTTTTCGCCACTATTTAAAGCATCCTTCACCTGTTGGATATAGGTTTGGGTATCTGCAATCTCTGTTTCGGTAAGTAGTGCTTTGTTTTTTTCGATAAAACGCTCAGCAGTATAAACCAGTTGTTCACCTTCGCTACGTGCTTCAATCAGCATGCGTTGGGCCACATCGCTTTGTGCATTGGTAATGCTGTCAATCAACATTTTTTCTACGGTTTCATCGCTAAGGCCATAACTAGGCTTAACTTCAATTTCCTGTTTTACACCCGAACGTAATTCAATGGCTTGAACCGTTAAAATACCATCAGCGTTCAATAAGAAATTAATATCTACTTTAGGTAATCCAGCAGGCATAGCAGGAATACCTTTTAAATCAAATTCGGCCAGTTTACGGTTTTCTTTTACTAAATCACGCTCACCTTGGTAAACGGAAATTTTCATGTTTACCTGTCCGTCTATCGAAGTGGTGTATTGGCGACCAGCTTTTGTGGGAACTTTGCTGTTTCGGGCAATAATGACATCCATTAAACCACCCATGGTTTCAATACCTAAGGATAGGGGGGTAACATCTAACAATAAAATATCAGAACGATTCCCTGCTAAGATATCAGCCTGTACGGCAGCACCTAAAGCTACTACCTCGTCAGGATTAATATTATCGTGGGCAGTTTTTCCAAAGAACTCACTTACCGCTTTTTTGACATAAGGCGTACGTGTTGAACCACCAACCAAAACCACTTCATCTATCTCTGCAATGCTTAATGAGGCATCTTTTAAGGCGAGTTGGCAGGCATCAATAGTTTCCTGTACTTTGGCTGCAATTAAGCTTTCAAAAGTTTGTTTATCAAGAGTGCACCAAATATCACCCAATTTTTCGTTGTAAAGATTTTGGGTGGTGAGTGCTTTCTTGGCCGCTTCTGCCTGTAAACGTAAACTTTGAGTGAATACATTGTCTTTTGCTACCGCTGCTGCATCAAGTTGGTTTTTCTCTATCCAATAATTAAAGATGGCACGGTCAAAATCATCACCCCCTAAAAAAGTATTTCCGTTAGTGCTTAATACTTCGAAAATGCCATTTTGGATTTGAAGGATAGAGACATCAAAAGTACCACCGCCCAAATCATAAACGGCAATGGTTTTTTGTTGAGAAGGATCTAGACCCAAGCCATAAGCTAAACTGGCGGCTGTAGGCTCATTTACGATACGTAACACATCAAGTCCAGCTAGCTTTCCAGCATCGCGTGTAGCTTGTCGTTGGCTATCGTTAAAATAGGCAGGAACGGTAATTACCGCACGGTTCACCGGTGTTTTTAAAGCATGTTCAGCACGGGCTTTCAATTCCTTTAAAATTTCTGCCGACAGCTCAATAGGGGTATAAAATTTATCACCAGCTTTAATTTTCACCAAAGCATCAGTATCATCGTCAATTACTTTGTAGCTGAAAATATCGCTGTGTTCGGCAACATCCTTGTAAGAACGGCCTAATAATCGTTTTACAGAAAAAATAGTATTGGTGGGATCGGTTGTTAGATAAGTTTTAGCTTCATTGCCAACTTCGGCTTCACCTTGTTCGTTAAAGTGGATTACCGAAGGTACGAGTACGCCTTTGCCAGCATCGTTAATCACTTGAGGATTTTTTTCTGGATTGATGAATGCTACCAAACTATTAGTGGTGCCTAAATCAATGCCTACGATGATTTCTTCTTGTTGTAATGAACCTGTTGCCAGGTTGATGGATATTTTTGCCATGCGGCAAATTTACATACTTTGATGTTGATATTTGTTGTAATGTTGTAATGTTAGCTTTTGAATGTTGGTTAGTTTTTGTGAACGAAAACTTAATTATCCTTGAGTTACAGAAATTGATGTAACCACATTGTTTTTATCAAAGGTTAAAGTCAAAGTGCCTGTATTAATTCCCCTTCCTGTAAGACCTAGGTAATATGAACAATAAGTTTTGTTTTCGTCATCGAATTTGCCAAGCAAATTTTCGATTTCTGATTTAGTCATACCCACCAATTTGTGTTTTTTCCTCAAATCGTTCATCATATTCCATCTTAAATCTTGATTTTCTTCGATATTAAGATTTAAATTTTTCCATTTATAGGAATCGAATTTCTCAACGGTTATGTTTCCGCAAGCGCTTAGAAAAAGACAAAAGAATATGAATAAGAATATGAAATTTGTTTTCATTGATTTGGAATAATTTGATATTCTCCGAAGGTACCATCCCAGCTTTCTTTATAGGTAGAGAACTCGATATGCTCAATTATTCCTGCAGTTACGTCAATCACGTAGCTTAAGCCATCTTTTAATGCAGGGATCATGATTTTTTCGCCATTACTAAATAAACTATTGATCATTTCTGGTTCTTGGTTAAAATCAATATAGGAAAAATAAACGTACAAGCTAAAACCCGAAATCTGTCTTTTAGAAACTTTTAGATGCGAGATATGTGGTGTTAAAGAAGGATATTTTTCGGTTAAGCCGTTCAGTAAAGTAGCTTCTAATTCGTTGATTTCTTCCATATTTTGATGTTATTTAAATGTCTTGAAAAATGTTAATGCACTTTTTGGAAGTGGATTAGTATGTAAATTTGGGTATTGATTATTGTTTTCAATAAGTAGATAGATAATATTTTCTGCTAGCCAAAATTCAATTGGCGAGTTTGGTTTCCAACCTTTTTTTAAAAAACCTTCGCAAAAATTATAGGATTGCGTTGGTGTCCAAAATGCTTTAAATAGGTTTTCATAATTTTCAAAATCATCCCAGTCATCTTTTGTGAAAAAATATAATGCCTCGGGTAGAGCAATTCTAAATGCAGGGGCTTCTCCACTTCCTCCTCCAAGAACAATATCTCCTGTCTTTCCGTCAAAATCTTTTTCCTCAGCTGGAATATCCTCAAGTAATTGATAAAGGGCAATTCTCTTGCTTTGATTATCATATGCAATTTCGAAAGTCGAAGGACACTCAATGAATCCTAAGTGTGCATGTTTGTATTGGTCAATTGACGACATATTTTTTTGTCTATTCTAACAGCTCAGTTATATTTTAAAGCTTATTTATTCTTTTCCTCAATCCACAAAGACATGTACTTAGTGCTTTGTAAAGTATTATGCTTTAATACTTCTCCTAAGAAATTTTGTTGTCGATGCTCAATTAAGTTTTCCGCTAAATGGGCAATCTGTTTTAGAAACGGTGTTTCAAATTTACTTTTAGCGTATAGCTGGTTGATGATTTGAATGCCATTTTGCTGTGCTTGCTCCCAATTGCTTTGGTGGTGGTAAAGCGCCGCAGTTTCGTCAACCAGTTGTTCTAAATGATCGCTGATGATTCCCGCCCAATCTAAACCATTGGCCATTCCTTCTGCGCCAACAGTGGTGCTCACAATTGGGGTTCCGGTTTGCATGGCATCCACAAATTTACCTTTGGCACCAGCTCCAAATAGGAGGGGAGCTAACAATATGCGATGCTGTGCAATGGTTGTTCTGGCATTTTCGGCTCTGCCATGTACCACAAATTTTTCTCTTGGGTTATTTAGTTGAGTTACCTTTTCTGAAGCATAAGCCCCGTAAATATGTAAAGTGGCGTCAGGTAGTTTTTTTCTTAATAGTGGCCAAACTGCTGTTTTTAAATATTGGAGGCTTTGCCAATTAGGTTCGTGTAAGTAATTCCCAATGAAAACCAAATCTTTTCGTTGCTCAAAAGTATTCCAGTGAGAGGTATCGGTAATTTCTTCTTCTAAAAATGGGAGATAGTAAAGAATTTGAGCGCTGATATTGAACCTCTGTAAAAGCTCCATTTCCGCTTGAGAAATAATTAAAGATAAATCGCAACGTAAAATAGCCGCCAGTTCACGCTTGGTTACCTCATTGTACAAATCGGCTTGAGCTAGATTTTTTTTGTGCTTAACTGCTGTTTGTCGAGCTTGCCTTAAAAAATGCAGGTCTTCCGTGTCTAAAATTCTCAACGCATTGGGGCAGGTTTCCTGTACTCGCCAGCCATACTGCTCTTCAATCATAAACCTATCGAAAACCACCACGTTAGGATTTAATTCAGCCAGCCAAGTATCAAAAGAACTATCGTTAAGTTTAATATCGTGATCAGTAACACCCAAACTCTCCAGATCAAAACTGAATTCACTTTTGGATGCGGCTGAAGCAAAGTGTACCTCATCGCCATTAGCTAAAAACAATTGTACTAATTGCACTATTCTCGTACTCGCTGCTGATGAGGTAGGTTCTGGCCAAACCAAACCAATAAACAAAACTTTTCTAGTTGCCATGTTTTACAAAGGTGCATTTAATCGGCCACAGATGCACAGATGTTTTAAATATTATCTATCGATAGAGATTGCTTCGCTAGCTCGTAATGACGAAAAATGAATACCAGTGAAAAGGGTGATGCGGTTTCGAAACAAAAATCTGTGCATCTGTGGCTATTTTCTTAATTTTGCAGCCATGTTAGGACTTAAACTACTCACTGATCCGCGTTGGGCCAATATTGCCGAATCTAACTTGGAAGAAATTTTGACCGATCATGCTTGGTGCGAGCAAAAAGCGGCCAGTAATGCCATTACCTTAATTACACAAAATTCGGAACATCAGGATTTGGTAGATGAGTTGACGAAAATTGCTTTAGAGGAGTTGGAACATTTTCAAATGGTGATCAACATCATCAAAGAGCGTGGTTATACCTTAGGTCGTGAGCGTAAGGATGATTATGTAGGGCGATTGGTAAAGTTCAGCAAAAAAGATGGTAGTAGAAATCAAGCATTTATTGACAGGTTATTGTTTGCTGCTATGATTGAAGCCCGTAGTTGCGAACGTTTCAGGGTGTTGTCGCAAAACATTAAAGATGAGGCATTGGCTAAATTTTATCATGAGCTAATGGTGTCTGAAGCCACACATTATACCACTTTCTTAAACTTTGCACGTAAGTACACTATTGATGTTGATGTGGATAAGCGTTGGAAAGAATGGCTGGAATTTGAAGGAAATCTGATCAAAAGCTACGGTAATAAAGAAGCGATACACGGATAACCCAGTTTTCAGTTAGCATTATTTGCAGGTAGAACTGAAAACTGTCAATTGATAATTGCTAATTCTTTCTCGTGATAATTCACTAACCAAAGTACAATATCCTGATAGCTATTGATCCCTTTCTGCTGATTATTAAGCTTTAAGATCTTATCAAAAGTTTTACCCATGTAAACCGACATGGAGCCGTTGTATTTTGTCCAAAACTCCCTTTCCTTTTTAAAATTGTTGATCACTTGCTGAGGAATTTGAGTAATAAGGTTGTTGTAATCCTCGGGATATTTCATCCTGATTTCAAATAGCACATACCTTAACATATTGTAATAGGCTGAGTATTGAAATTGAATATCGTTATTGTGTACGGCGGCCAAATAGCCCACTAAATTAGCTTCGTCTTCACGGGCAACGCCCACTTGATGCGCCATTTCGTGGCAAACTACAAAAGGCAATACAAATTCTGGGAGCTTGGTATTGATGTTGGCCTCACCCGATAAAGGATTGTAATAACCTTCTATGCCCATTTTACTGGTGAGCCAAGCACTAAGCACGGGCTTAACCGCTTGATATTTGTACTCGAACAAGGGTTGTCGTACCGCTAAAGTGTTGTAGCTGGTGGTGGCACGGTCCTGTAGTTCTTCTATGGTATAATTAACTGTAGTATCGCCAATGGCTTTGCCTAGTTTTTCTAATTTATTGATAAACAGTTTGCTCAGCTGTAAAAGCTGTTCTTTTTGGTAAGGCTTTTTACTGATTTGAAGTTGCTCGTTGATTTGCGGTCGAGCATAATTCAAACCCCATAGTATCTTAAAAGAAATGTAGATAACGAGCAAAAAGTTAAAGCCCTTCAAGGCAAAAAGTAGATAAGCCTCCTTGTCTTTTTTAGTTTTGCTGAGGAAGATTACAAGTGATTTGATCACATAAACAATCAACAAAGTATAGAGCAAATCGCCGATGGCAAAAGGAAAAAAAGAGGCAATGCAACGCTGTACCATTGATATTACAGGGTAGATTAGCTCACTGTAATAGTTTTCAACTGTTTCAGGGTATAGTCCTAAAACAAAGATGACCAATGTGATGGCTAACAGGACAAAGGTCTTGTTGCGTATATGCTTAACAGCTGTCAACGTGAATAATGTATTTAAGAAAAATCTATTTGTAATGTCCTTTTAAGGAATGAATATGAATCATCTCATCAATTACCTCATAAATAATTCTGTGTTCTTGATTAATACGTCGAGACCATTTACCTTTTAACTCATGTTTTAGCATTTCTGGTTTCCCTAATCCTGTAAAAGGGTGTGCTAAAATATCTTCTATAAGTGCTTGGATTTTCTTTTGAATCGCTTTGTTGCCAGATTTTTTCCAATACTGAATATCCGCTAAAGCCTCATCATAAAAGATTACTTCCATAGATCTTTGACGGCAATCTTAGTGCCTTTACCAGCTTTCATTTGAGCCTCACTTTTTTTGATTTTAGCTACGAAATCAGGATTGTAGGTGCTTTTCTCTGTAGTAAAATCAATTTTCAGTGCTTTAACGAATGCCTTTAATGCAGCTAATTGCTCCTTATTTTTGGGATGTATGATTAAAGTTTCCATTCTAATAAATGCTGAATTTATACAAATATATTCAATTTACCTGTTAAAAGCCAAGCGCTGTCCCGTTTCGCTGGTCATGAATTTTCCTTTTTGGTAAGCCAAGTTTCCAGAAACAAAAGTGTGTGTAATGCTAGCGCCAAAAGTTTGTCCTTCAAAAGGCGACCATCCACATTTATATAAAGAGTTTAATTTGGTCACTTTGAAAGGATCGTTTAAATCAACCAAAACCAAATCAGCCCAATAACCTTCTCTTACAAAGCCACGTTCGCTTAAATTAAAGCAGGTAGCCACATTATGCGAAGCCTTTTCTACAATTTTTTCTAAAGAGATTTTACCCTGTAAGTGCATTTCTAACAAAGCAGGTAAGGCATGTTGTACCAAAGGACCACCAGAAGGTGCCTGTAAATAAGCTTGGTTTTTTTCCTCGATGGTGTGGGGAGCGTGATCGGTAGCAATTACATCAATATGGTTATCTAGCAAACCCTGCAAAATACCAGCTTGATCTGCGGCAGTTTTTACGGCTGGATTCCATTTGATGAAATTACCTTTTGTCGCATAATCGGTGTCGTTAAACCAAAGGTGATGTACACAAGCTTCGGCTGTAATTTTCTTTTCTGCTAAAGGCAGGGTGTTGTCAAATAAAGCCACTTCCATAGCGGTAGAAATGTGCAGAATATGCAAACGAGTTTGGTAACGCTTGGCAAGTTCAACGGCTAGCGATGATGATTTATAACAAGCCTCCGCACTTCTAATGAGTGGGTGCATGCCAATAGTGATATCATCCCCGTATTTCTCTTTGTAAGCCGCTAGGTTGTGGCGGATGGTAGCCTCATCTTCGCAGTGCGTAGCCACCAACATAGGGGCCTTGCTAAAGATGTTCTCTAGGGTTTTTTCGTTGTCAACCAACATGTTTCCTGTGGAAGAACCCATAAATACCTTAACCCCGCAAACATTTTTCGGATCGGTTTTAAGTACTTCTTCAATGTTATCGTTACTGGCTCCCATATAAAAGGAATAGTTGGCCAATGAAGTATGCTTGGCAATGGCGTATTTATCTGCCAAGAGCTCTTGAGTTAAAGTGTTGGGCACCGTATTGGGCATTTCCATGAAAGAAGTGATTCCTCCAGCCACGGCAGCCATACTTTCGGTAAAAATATCTGCTTTATGGGTTAAACCAGGCTCGCGAAAGTGCACTTGGTCATCAATCATGCCTGGTAATAAGTGCAAGCCTTCGGCATTAATTTCTATATCGGCGGCGGCATTAATGTTCGAATCGATTTTCTCAATTCTTCCATTTTTGATTAAAATATCTGAAGTGAATATGTTGCCCTCGTTTGCGATACTGGCTGCTTTGATCAAGATTGTGCTCATGCTTCAAAGGTAATAGATAAAGTCGGAAGTCGGAAGTTGAAAGTCCGAAGATAAGCCGTTTTATATTTAATGCTTTTGATTGTGTTTTTGTATTGGCTCTGTGAATTGGGATCAGCGGCGGAGGGTAATTTTGGAAAAGAGAGTAACCAAAAGGATGGTTATGTGGTTGGTGATAACACCAACCACAGGTTAAAATTAGAACGTATTATCGCTCTCGAGTGATGTATTTATAAAGCTTATATATGAAAATGCCTATAAAAACTAATGCGATCACCACTAAGATATTCCATAATAATAATAACCATTCAAATGAATATAAATCCATAGCTATTGTAATTTAGAAAATGAAATTAAAACTCCTGAAACATTGTCTATGTTAATTCTATATACTTTCTTCTGTCTGTAAATAGTTCCTATACCCTTTAAGATTACGTTATAATGCCTTTTCCCATATACTAGGATTTGAATAATGTTATAGGAAACATTTACCGTATAAGTTGTTTGATGCCATTCACTAAATATTGGAGTTCCTACATCATCAGATGCCACATTTACCACTTCCCATAGTCCATTCAACATATTTTTCTTTACTCTAATGTAGAACTCTTCTCCCATTGGAGGGAATGTTTGCGTCCAAGAACGACATTGTAATAGTTTCTCTTCAAGTGTTATATTTGAAGAACTTGTGGAAAAATTTGAGTTAGAGTTTATATAAGAATTAAATTCTTGAACTGAGTTGAAACTTGATGCGCCAGCAGGTACATAATCAGTAAACTCAAAACTTTCTTCTGGTTTTAGAATAGCATTTAACTCTTGGGTCAATAGTTGTTTGTTATCACAACTGGTTATCTTTAGGTTATTAACAAACCACGCACGACCGACCAGATTTCGGGATTGGGAATATGCTAAAAGGGCATCATCCAACTTGGACTTTAGATCAGTTTCGGTTTCATTGTTTCTAGCCATAAAAATAACACGGTAACCTAGCCTTCCTACAAACGGGTCTACGCCTAATTGAGTAATAGTGAAACCTTCCGCCGATAAAAAATTCCCGATGTTGTTGATCCCGTTAAGTACCTGCAGCATGCTCAAGCTAGCAGAAGCAAAAACTTCAAAATTTATATTATAGGTACACACACCTGCTTGGGTGCTTTTGCCCGCTTGCCTTTTGTTAAAAGCCTGTTGGGCCATGGCATCCCTCTGCTCTTGCTGCTGTTTGCTGTACAGTTTAACGGCCATGGTCTGAGCGTCTACCTCGGCATCCA
>JAEXHI010000011.1 GCA_023450085.1 Bacteroidota bacterium | reverse complement strand
TATTGAGAGATTGGTTAGATTCATAGATTTGTCTTCCTTACTCGACAACTGGCCTTTAGTGGTTGCTCATTAACTCAGAGGCAATATTAATCAGCATTGCCCGTTCTCCACCGTCATTTCGACGAAGGAGAATTGAAAATCAACGAAGTTAAATCTAGCGCTTAGTTATTATTTTATAATAATACCCAACTCGTTAAATTTTACTTTGTAGCTGCTCCGCGGTCTCCGAAAGGTCTAAACGACATACTATGGACGGTAACAGAACAAGTCCGAAGGACTGATATAATTCTAGAATATAGGATTGGTCAATAAACCACGAAGTGGTGATATAAAATAATTTTAAATATGTCGCTAGATCTCTCCTCCTACGGACGTCGAGATGACGGTGTAAATTCAAGCCTTTACAAAAACTGAACAATAAAAATAATTAAAGCATTTTCTTACATTTGAGAAAAGACCAAATCGTATGTTCAGCAAACAAACCTTTCTTATTTGCCTATTTCTAGTAAGCACCAGTTATGCCGCCATTGCGCAAAAAACAAAGCTATTTAATGGAAAAGATTTGAAAGGCTGGCATGCAGACGTACCCGCAAAAGACAAAAATCCTGATACAGCTGCCTCTTTCATCGTACGTGACGGGAAACTGGTGAGCATGGGCGATCCTAGAGGGCACCTCATTACCGATTCCGTCTTTTCTAACTACCGATTGGAGGTGGAATATCGCTTTGCTGGAAAACCAGGAAATTGTGGCGTTTTGGTTCATGCCTCTACGCCTAGAGTACTCTATAAAATGTTCCCAAAATCATTAGAAGTACAAATGCAGCACCAAGATGCTGGTGATTTTTGGTGCATTGAGGAAGACATCACCGTACCTAATATGGAAGAAAGACGCGGTCCGAAAGAAACTTGGGGCGTTAGTGCTGGCAAGGCAAGGCGTATCAAAAACCTGACAGATGGTTCGGAAAAACCCTTGGGCGAATGGAACAGCATGAGCATTGAATGTTTTGGGAATACCGTTAAGGTTTGGGTAAATGGTGTTTTGGTAAACGAAGGAACTAATTGCACGGCCAACAAAGGACAAATTGCCATACAAGCCGAAGGAGCCGAGGTAGAATTCAGAAAATTGGACCTTACGCAAATCAAAAAAATGAGCAAATAATATAAAACAGCTTGAATTTCGATTAAAAAAAGTATACTGACGGCGAGGACGCCGCCTTTGGCATCAAGGCTAGGCTTGTTGATTTTCAGAATGTTAAGCATGTACACTTTCTTTGAAATGAAAACTTTAAACAGAACAGTGCTATCTAAACGCGATTAAAGTGGAAATACTTTTTGTTGTAACAAACAACAAACCTCGCAGGTTTTTAAACGGCGAAGCCCTCAACTTCACCATTGAAGAACAATAACAAATGGAAGTTAAACCTGCGAGGTTTAATAAGCACTCGCGTTCACAAAAAGATTGCAACTAAAAGCGGGACTATCTTTTCCTAGCAGCTTGGAATTTGCTTTTCAAAAAAATAAAAAATAATTCCCTCATTTTTTGAACTTTGGCTCAATTTTAGCGCAAAGCAGGAAAATCGTTTATGGATTTGATATGATATTTACATCTGAATTATAAACACACAAAAATTTGAAATTATGAAACGTTTATTTGCAATAGCTTTATTAGCTTTCACCACACTATCGAGTGTTAATGCCTTAGCTCAACAAGTTGATTTAAGAAAAAAAATTACGGTTAGCGGAACTGCCGAAACGGAAGTGACACCAGACATCATCTACATCAGTATTTCTTTAAAAGAATATTTGAAAGATGGTAACAGCAAGAAAAAAGTAGACATTACTACTTTAGAAACACAACTTTTTAATGCTGTACAAAAAGCAGGAATTGCTAAAGAAAACTTAACTATTAACAACTTAAGCAGCTGGAACAACCAAACAGAGAAAAGAAAAAATCCAGACTTTTTGGCCAGCAAACAGTATCGTTTAAAAGTAACCGACTTGAACAAATTCAACTTAATTTTAGAAGGAGTTGATGCCAAAGGAATCACTAACACCTATGTAGAAAGCTATGATTATAGCAAAATAGAGAGCTTGAAAAAAGAGCTTAAAATAAAAGCTTTATTGGCTGCTAAAGAAAAAGCGACTTATATGGTAGAAGCTTTGGGAGATAAATTAGGTAATGTGTTAGACATTCAAGACGTAGGCGACAATGGCGGCATGATGGTTCCTCAATACAGAAACTATGCGATGAAAGCAGAAATGTCTATGGATGCGGCTTCGGCTCCAGAAATTGACTTTAAAAAAATCAAATTGAGCTTTACCGTAAACACCGTTTTCGAGATTAAATAATTTATTTTTAATAATTTTGTGAACCTATCAGCGTAATAGTTGATAGGTTCTTTTTTTATCCATAATTAACACATACATGAAAAAACTTATTTACTTGTTCCTGGTTCTTGTTACGCTCACTACTACTGTTAATGCTGCTCCTGCAAATGATGATAAAACAAAAACAGAGTTAACCGCTGAGCAGAAAGCAGAGCTTGAATATATTACCAAACGTGTAGAGGAAATTAAAGCTATTGATAAATCGGCCCTAACCAAAGCAGAGAGAAAAGCGCTTAGAAAGGAAGTAAAAGAACTAAAAAAACGTTCAGATTTTCTAAGTCAAAACATTACACTTTCTTTAGGTGCCATCATCATCATCTTATTATTGTTGATCCTTATTCTTTAATTTTAGCAATGCAGGGTTGAGATAGAACATTTTTTAACATGGGTTGTTTATAGCATTGTACTAGAAACTAAATCGCATGAAAAAATTTATCTATCCATTAATGTTATTGATGGCATTAACATTTAACCTAAACGTAGCCCTTGCCGCAAAAGATAAACCTAAAACAGAACTCACTGCCGAGCAAAGGTTAGAACTTAACCGAATTACGTCCAGAGTGGAAGAAATTAAAGCCATGGACAAATCAAACCTCAGCAGAGAGGAACGTAAGGAGCTGCGCAAAGAGCTTAAAGAGATGAAGAAAAAAGCCAGAGCGATGGGTGGCGGTGTTTACCTATCCGTTGGTGCAATCATCATCATTATTCTATTACTTATTCTTATCTTATAAGATAGTACATAACATTCATTAAAAGCTGGAATTCACGTTCTGGCTTTTTTTGTGCGTTTAATCACCCCGATATATAAGGCACATCAATTTACGAAATGAGCCAAATCACGTACTAGCCTCCTATTTAGCCAGACCTTTATAGTATTAAAACTTGAATGCTATGAAGACTTCTAAAACCTTCTGGATTGTCCTGGCCATCCTTCCGTTTTTTGCCTTGGTAGGCAAAGCGCAAACTGCAAAATTAAATTTAAAAGAAAGCTCAATTTTAGTAAAAGGCACTTCCTCTTTACATGATTGGCGCTGCAAGACCGAGCAAATTACTGGCGATATTTCTTATTCGGCCAATGCCCTTACTTTAAAAGATATCACTGCTTTAGACTTACAACTAGTCGTTAAATCAATGAGAAGTATTAAAGAAAACGGGAATTATTATGAAAGCGGCATGGATAAAAACATGTACAAAGCATTAAATGCCGAGAAGTTCCCAAAAATCACTTTTACGTTAATAGACATTAGTAATGTAAAAGCCAGCGCAGGCAAAGCCGAATTTGTTGCCAAAGGTAATTTAACTATTGCAGGCAATCAAAAGCCCATCAGCTTTCCAGTAAATGCTACGCTTACCCCTAATGGAATTGTTTTCAAGGGCACTACCACTTTCAAAATGACAACCTTCGGTGTAACGCCTCCAAGAGCCTTATTGGGCACCATTAAAACTGGTGATGAAATTACCATTGAGTTTAATGCTTCTTTTAAAAACAACTAATTACTACACGCTAAATCAATTAAGATGAAAAGACTTTTACTCGCTGCAGTTTTTGTTACAGTAGCTGGAACTGCATTTGCACAGCAGAGCAAAATTGCCAACATGAGGCCCTATGATAAATCAGGCATTAACATGTTTGAAACGCCAAAAACCGATACCGTTCCTTTTGATGATGTAAAAGTGAGAATTGGTGCAGGTTTCACACAACAGTTTCAGGCTTTGAAACACAGCAATAGCTCTTCCGTTCCATTGTACAATTTGCGCAGTGGCTTTAACTTGGCCACCGCCAACCTTAACATTGATGCACAACTGGCCAAAGGGATTAGATTGAACTTGATTTCTTATTTATCAGCCAGACACCACCAAGAAACTTGGGTAAAAGGAGGCTTTGTACAAATTGATGCTTCGCCTATCAATTCTGAGTTGCTAGATAATGTTTTCAAGTACGTAACCGTGAAAATTGGGCACTACGAAGATAACTATGGTGATGCTCACTTTCGCAGAACAGACAATGGACATTCCTTATACAATCCATTTATTGGGAACTACATTTTAGATGGTTTTACTACAGAAATTGGTGCTGAGATTGATTTTCAAAAAGATGGCTTTTTAGCTGTAGCTGCCATCCACAATGGAGAAATTAAAGGGGAGATTTCTGATGCACCTACTCGTAATCCGTCTTTCATTGGCAAATTAGGCTACGACAAACAGTTGAATAACGATTTAAGAGTACGTTTAACAGGTTCTGTTTACCACAACAATGGTGCTGCTGCCAATACTTTATATACCGGCGATAGAGGTGGCTCAAGGTATTATTTAGTGATGGAAGCTGCAGGTGCCAACGCGAAAGATGCCGCTTGGTCAGGTAATTTACGCCCAAACTTTAGCCGTCAGGTAACTGCCTTTATGATTAACCCTTTTATTAAATACCAAGGTTTGGAATTGTTTGGCACACTTGAATTTGCCAAAGGGAAAGCCATTAACGAAATCAACAAAAGAGATGTGAACCAATTAGCGGTGGAAGGTATTTATCGCTTTGCGAAAAACGAGAACCTTTTTGTGGGCATGCGTTACAACACCGTTACTGCCGATATGTTATTTGGTACAGCAACCCAAGAAGTAAAAATTAACCGAGTACAAGCTAGTGCTGGTTGGTTCGTGACCAAAAACATGGTGGTTAAAGCCGAATACGTTAACCAAAAATATAACGACTTCCCTACTTCAAACCTATTATCAGGAGGTAAGTTCAAAGGGATGATGTTTGAAGCGAGTGTAGGATTTTAGTTAGTTAATAGTTGAATAGTTATGGTTTGAGCCGCTCTTTAGGTTTAGGGGCGGCTTTTTTCGTAAAACGACAAACTGATATTTATTTCCTCCCCCTACCCCCTCAAAGAGGGGGACACAGGGCGCTTAACTAGGCGATTTACATATCCCCCTTTGGAGGGGGGAGGGGGAGGATGATTGAACATAAGATTACCACATTCTAAAACCATGAGCACATTTCCCCATCACTTACTCAGCATCCTCTTGCTTCTCTTCATAAAATTGGCAGATGCACAAGAATACCAGCTCCAACTTTTACCAGAGAGCAGTATTTTGATTAAAGGCAATTCTAACATAAATAAATTCACCTTTACCTACGAGAAATCGCTCAAACCTAATAGCAGTATCAATGTAGAGAAAAGCAGGAATAGCCTCACCTTAAAAAATGCCAGAATAGATGCTGAGGTTGTAGCCTTTAGCTCGGGCAGTAATTTAATGGACCGCGACTACAGAAACATGATGAACTATCGAGCCTTCCCCTACATCAGCATCGTGATACATCAAATCAACTTCCTCAAAACCTACAATGAAAATACTGGCACTGCCGAAGCCATTGCCAGCATCAGCATTGCTGGCGAAAAACGATTGGATACCCTACAGTTCAACTACTCCAAAACGAAAGAAATTTATCGCTGCAATAGTTTACACCAACTTTCACTTAGGGATTATAAAATAAAGCCCCTCAAAAAAATGATGGGGCTTATTTCATTAAAAGATATATTGGCAGTAGAAATGATTCTCTACCTTAAAATAGATTAATCGATGATATCGAAACCTGTGTATTTTCTCAACACCTCAGGAATAACAATTCCCTCAGGAGTTTGATAGTTTTCTAAAATTGAAGCCACAATACGAGGCAAGGCCAAAGCACTTCCGTTTAAGGTATGCGCCAATTGGGTTTTTCCTTCTTTTCCTTTAAACCTCAATTTTAGGCGGTTACTTTGATAAGTTTCGAAGTTTGATACCGAAGAAACCTCTAACCAGCGTTGTTGTGCGGCACTCCAAACCTCCATATCGTAAGTCATGGCCGAAGTAAAGCCCATATCCCCGCCGCATAAACGCAATACACGGTAGTGTAAGCCCAATTGCTGCAATAAAGATTGTACATATTGGCTCATGTCTTCCAGCGTTTCGTAAGATTTATCTGGATGGGTAATTTGCACCACCTCTACCTTGTCAAATTGGTGCAAACGGTTTAAGCCACGTACGTGGGCACCGTAAGAACCTGCTTCTCTACGGAAACAAGGAGTATAGCCCGTATTTTTGATGGGAAGGTCTTCTTCTTTCAAAATCACATCACGGTACAAATTGGTTACTGGTACTTCTGCTGTAGGAATCAAATACAAATCATCTACACCCACATGGTACATTTGTCCTTCCTTATCAGGCAATTGTCCGGTACCAAAGCCCGAAGCCGCATTTACCAAGTGAGGTACTTGCATTTCTTTGTAGCCAGCAGCAGTTGCATGGTCCAAAAAGAAATTGATTAAAGCACGTTGTAACCTTGCCCCTTTTCCTTTATAAACAGGGAAACCAGCACCAGTAATTTTAGTACCTAATTCAAAGTCAATAATGTCGTATTTAGCGGCCAGCTCCCAATGCGGCAATGCACCTTCTGGCAAAGCCGATGGCTCACCATGCGTTAAAACTACCTCATTGTCATCGGCAGTGCTTCCTGCTTTTACCAAATGGTAAGGCAAATTAGGCAACTGCACAATCAATGATTGCTGTTTCTCTTCAATCTCATTAAGCTTTTCGCTCAACACTTTGATGTTCTCTTTATGAGATGCCGTGCTGGCTTTGATGGCTTCCGCCTCTTCTTTTTTACCACTACGCATCAATTCGCCAATTTGTTTGGCGGCAGTGTTTGCTTCAGCCAACAAGTTATCCAACGAAACTTGAGTGGAACGGCGCTCTTCGTCAACGGAGATGATTTCATCTACCAATTCAACTTGTTTAAAATGACGAACGCCTAATCGCTCTAAAACTTTCTCTCTATTTTCGCGGATATAGTTAACTTGCAGCATTATTTTAATTTTTCACAAAGATAAGATTGAATTACGAATTACGAGTTACGATTTACGATTTTGCCGACTAAAATCTAAAATCGTAAGTCTAAAATCTAAAATTAGGAAATGAGCGGCAGATTATACATTGTACCTACACCTATTGGCAACCTAGAGGATATGACTTTTAGGGCCATACGCATTTTAAAAGAGGTAGATTTAATTTTGGCCGAAGATACGCGCACCAGCGCCCCTTTGTTGAAGCATTTTGGAATTGACAAGAGAGTGTTTGCCCATCACCAACATAACGAACATAAGGCTACCGCCGAAATCATTAAGTTTTTAAAGGAAGGGCAAAACATCGCCTTAATTTCTGATGCTGGAACGCCTGCCATCTCTGATCCTGGGTTTTTCTTGGTTCGGGAAGCATTAAAGCATGAAATTGAAGTGACCTGCCTACCAGGTGCTACGGCTTTTGTACCAGCCCTAGTGAACTCTGGCCTACCTAACGACCAATTTGTTTTCGAAGGTTTTTTACCTGTTAAAAAAGGAAGGCAAACCAGATTAAAACAGTTGGCACAGGAAGAAAGGACCATGATTTTTTACGAAAGTCCACACCGATTATTGAAAACATTAACTGAATTTGCGGAGTTTTTTGGAGAAGACAGACCTACTTCGGTAAGTAGGGAGCTAAGCAAAGTGTACGAAGAAAATGTACGTGGCACGGTAATGGAAGTAAAATCACATTTTGAAAACAATATTTTAAAAGGAGAATTCGTAATTTGTGTGGGTGGAAATGAGAACAAGGATAAAAAAACAAAGAGCAAGGACAAATACGGAAAGTTAGATAATTAGCTAGCACGACCGTCATGACGAATTGTTTATTTAACACTCTATAAAAACTGATAAAAGAAAATGATTAACATAGATAGATTTTTGGCCGACGAGCAAGACCCAAAGGCCGTTGAAAAAGTAGCTGGTAAGTTAAACGATTTATTAACCAGCGGCGAGGAAATTTTATACTTAGCTGTACAAAAAAAACCTGCGGTAAACCTTCTTCCCGACTGCATTGCCATTAGCAACAAAAGGATTTTTTATTGCTCGCCAAGCAATTTGGGCTTAACCATGAACTTCAAGGATATCTCTTGGAAAAACATTAAAGAAGTTTCTTTTAAAGAAGGTCTTTTAGGTTCGAAGTTTATTTGTGTACCACAATCGGGCGAAAACATTGTAACTGATTTCATTCCTAAAGTTCAGGTTCGTAAGCTACACCAAGCAGCAAACCAACAGCTAGAGGAATATAAAGAAATGTTGAGGCAACAAAAATTGGAAGAAAACAGAGCTTCGGCCTCTTCTTTCAACATGCCTACGCCAACTGCTACACCAGTAATTGAATTGCCTATTGAAGAAGCCATTATCATTCCCGAAACCCCTGTGATTGAAACCAGCAAAGAAGACGAAATTGAGCAAAAACTAGTTAAGCTAAAAACTTTATACGACAAACAGCTGATTACCCGTGAGGAGTATGAGTATAAAAAAGCAGCTATTTTAGATAGTATGTAGGCAACTTTAACGTCATTGCGAGGCACGAAGCAATCCTACAACTAATGTAAGGGAACCGCTTTGAGATTGCTTCGTGCCTCGCAATGACGAAAACTAAAAATGACGAAAAAAACAACACTGCTCGCATTAGTGAGCGCCTTTATCATGTGGTTGGCTTGGCCACCGCATAACTGGCTAGCACCATTACTTTTTGTTGGACTAGTCCCTTTGTTGATTGCCATCAATCACCTCAAAACAAACTCTGAAAAGAAAACAGGCAAAAAGATATTCCTTACCACAGGACTTTGCTTTTTAGTTTGGAACACTGCCTCTATTTACTGGGTATTTAACTCTATTAACGCCGTAAATACAGGATTGGTGGGCACTATAGTTTCACTCTTAGTCTCGTTAATCCCTTATGGACTAGGAGCGCTGTTAATGACCTTCGCCGTTTGGATGTATTACCGATTAAGCACCTATACCAGCAAACCTTTGGCTTATACTGGTCTCATTGCGTTCTACATCAGCATGGAATACCTGCACCAAACCTGGGACTTGGCTTTTCCATGGATGACTTTAGGGAACGGCTTTGCTGGCATGCACCAAATTGTGCAATGGTACGAGGTTACGGGTGTCTACGGAGGTTCACTATGGATTTTACTAAGTAACATTTTAGCATTTGAAGCTTATCAAAAAATTAAAAATCAAAAACAATATAAACTGGCAGGAATTTGGGCTTTGCTCCTCATTTTACCTATCGGATATTCCCTTTACCGATACAAAAATTACGAAGAGAAAAGTGTTCCAGTAAATGTGGTGACGGTTCAGCCGAACATTGACCCTTATGAAAAATATGGTGCAATCTCGGCAGCTGAGCAAATGCAAATTTTAACCCGCCTTTCAGATTCTGTTGGACAAACCAACACCGAATATTTTATATGGCCAGAAACTGCTATTCCAAAATATGCAGATGAAGACAGAATAAGAACCGACTATAATTTTTTATTAGCGCAACAGTTTCTATCAAAATACAAAAATGGCACACTCATTACCGGTATTGAAAGTGTGAAGTTTTATAATGATAAAAAAACCATTTCTGCCAAAGAAAATCCTAACGGAGGCTTTTACGATAATTATAACGCGGCCGTACAAATTGAAAATTCAGCTAATGTTTCTTTCTATCATAAATCAAAACTAGTCCCTGGGGTAGAAAAACTTCCATTTCCTAAGGTATTTTCGTTTCTAATCCCTGTTTTTGCACAACTTGGTGGTAGTACAGGTGGATACGGATGGCAAGAGGAACCAGGTGTTTTTTATGCCTATAGCGGCATTGGAGTAGCACCTGTAATTTGCTACGAGTCTATTTGGGGCGACTGGATTGCGGGAGCTGTAAAAAATGGTGCCCAATTTATTGCCATCATCACCAACGACGGCTGGTGGGGTAACACTTCTGGTAAAGACCAACATTTATTGTACGCAAAACTACGTTCCATTGAAACAAGAAGATATGTAGTGAGGTCAGCAAACACAGGCATATCAGGTTTTATTAACCAACGTGGGGATATAGTGCAACAATCGAAATGGTGGACACGCACTGCACTAAAAGCAGACATCAACCTTAACGACAATATCACCTTCTATGTAAAACATGGCGATGTGGTGGCAATAGTAAGTAGTATTTTAGCGTTATTAGCGGCAGGATTTATCATCCTGAAAAAATGGTTTTTGAAATAATATGATAGCCACAGATGCACAGGAAAAAATTGAATTAAAATCATTTGTACACCTGTGGCTAACCCTATCTAATAAGAAATGATTAATCAAAAGAAATCTATCAAGTTTGCTTTCCTTTTAGTGATTGTAGCCCTTAACTTAGGCTGCGACCAAGTTTCGAAAGTAATTGCCCGAAAAAGCATAGAACCTTACGAGCAAATCAGTATCATTAAAGACCGCTTTACCTTAACCAAGGTAGAAAACACTGGCGCTTTCTTAAGTGCTGGCAGCAACCTGCCTGATTTTGTAAGAGTAGCTTTATTAACGGTAATGCCTATTTTGGTATTGGGTTATGGCTTATGGTTTCTTTATAGCAATCGCAATCTACCTCGCTTAATGCAAATAGGCATCTGTTTTTTAATTGGAGGTGGCATTGGCAACATTTACGACCGCATTGTATATGGCTCCGTTACCGATTTCCTACATATGGACTTCGTCCTGTTTAAAACGGGTATTTTTAACATGGCCGATGTTTCGATCATGACAGGCATTGGATTACTCCTACTGCAAACTTTACTAGCCAAAAAAGAAGAAAAGCAATTATCAGATAGTCAAGAACCTACAGCATAGCCTGCATTTGCAGAAAAGGTGGCCAACAATTTTCTTAAGATTAAAACAGATCATCTTTTTTAGAAAAGCAGTGTCTGTGCTACTATTTTATTGTAGTCCCGCCATCCGCTTTACTTCGCCCCGCGTAAACTCGGTCTAAGTGTTCGCTCCTGTCGGGTTTATTCATCAACACTGTACACAAATTTACGAGACCAAAGTAGCACTTAAAAAAGATGCGCATCTTTTGCCCAATTACTAACGTAGTTTTGTCCATTTGTACGTTATCTTTTCACCAAAAGATGCGCACCTTTTTTACAAGTTTCAATCGTGAGGTATATTTGCGAAGTTTAAAAACCCCGTAAGTCTCCTAAAAAGTTAGCAGCTGTTATATGAAAAAACCTCTCTCTAACTCTCTCCTTGAGAAGTAGAGAGAATTAGGCAGTATCGCAATTACTGGAAAGCATCTATAAAATAATCCACAAACCTTACTCTATACTCCTCTCTCCCACATAGGGAGAGATGCCGATAGGCAGAGAGGGCCACTAAACCTAATCCATATACTTACCTACAATAGGCATGCGACGGCCCATTCCAAAAGCCTTTGGCGAAACCCTTAAAATTGGCGGGGTTTGGTAACGCTTAAATTCGGCAAGGTTAACCATACGCAAAATACGTTTCACCAAAGCCTCATCAAAGCCCTGTGAAATGATTTCACGTGAGCCTTTTTTCAGTTCAATATGTTGGTAAAGGATTTGGTCTAAAACATCATATTCTGGTAACGAGTCAGAGTCCTTTTGGTCGGGGCGCAACTCTGCTGAAGGTGGCTTTACAATGGTATTGACAGGAATAATTTCTTGGTCTTTATTGATATATCTGGCCAAATTAAACACCTGCGTTTTGTACACATCGCCTATCACGCTAATGGCTCCACACATATCACCATACAAAGTACCATAACCTACAGCACATTCGCTTTTATTAGAGGTATTCAGCAGAATATAGCCAAATTTATTGGACATGGCCATCACCACAATACCACGGGAACGAGCTTGGATATTTTCTTCGGCCAAGTTAAAAGGCAAGCCCTCAAAAGGTTTGGCTAACATACTATCAAAAGCGTCTGCAGCGGCTGCAATAGGAATAATTTCATGTTTACAACCAATGTTATCCACCAAATCCAAAGCATCCTTAATGGAGTGGTCAGTAGAATATTTAGAAGGCATCAAAACTGCCATTACATTTTCGGCACCTAAAGCCTTACATGCTAAAGCACAAACTACTGCCGAGTCAATGCCACCTGATAATCCTAAAACTGCTTTCTTAAAACCAGATTTAGCAAAGTAATCCTTGATGCCTAAAATCAGCGCATCATGTATCTGTTCAATATCCGAAGCACGTTCTGCAGCAGGATATTTGTTCTTAACATTCTGCACTTCGTCCAAATCAAATAGCTGAAGGTCTTCTTCAAAATATTTCATTTCGGCTTTTAATGCCCCCTCTTGGTCAAATACCAATGAACCACCATCAAAAATAATTTCCGTTTGTGCGCCTACTTGGTTCACATAAAACAAAGGCAATTGATATTTCTTGGCGTTGTCTGCCAAAATTTTAATGCGGTCTTCGTCATGGCCATAATCAAAAGGCGAAGCAGCAATATTGATCATCAAATCTGGCTGTTGCTTAATCAATTCGTCCATTGGGCACGAAACGTACAAAGGATTGTCGTTAATGTTCCAAAGGTCTTCACAAATGGTAAGGGCAATTTTCTTACCCTTAAATTCTACACAATCAAATACCGTATTAGGTTCAAAATAACGGTATTCATCAAACACATCGTAAGTAGGAAGCAATGCTTTTTTTACCACTTGCTGTACCTTACCGTCAGCAATAAAATAAGCCGCATTGAATAAATCCTTCCCTTCAATTACAGGATTTTTAATAGGTAAACCTACTACACAGGCAATGTCAGTGCAATGCGCTGCTATTTCCTGTGCAGCCTTTTCGCAAAGCGATATAAAGTCTTCGTATTCCAGAAAATCGCGAGGTGGATAACCACTGATTGCCAACTCAGCAAACACCACCACATCAGCCCCTTTGGCTTTTGCCGCGGCTATATTTGCAATGATTTTTTGAGTGTTGTTTTCGAAATTTCCAATATGGTAATTAAGTTGTGCCAGTGCTATTTTCATGGTCTGTATTGTACTATAAATATAAAAAACAAGCCCAAATGGAGCTTGTTTGATTTGAATGGGCTTTAGCGGTTTTAAAAAAACACGCCAATATTTAACCCAACATAATGGTTGCGAATAGATTCGTTATTTTTTGCAATATTGGTTAAGCCGTTGTTATACGTTAAGCCAGTCAATAAGCTGGTTTTTCCACTTAAACGATATTCCATTCCACCACCTATGATCATTCCTGCTCTTAAAAATTTAGTAAGATCAGTTGCCTTGGTGTTATCAGCATATACAATATTACCACTTTTCACATCCTGTCTAGCGCCAATACGGATATCAGCCGTTAAACCAAATTGTCCATACCATTTAATACCATTATTCTCATCTGTCTTTAATTTAACAGATAGTGGAATTTCAATGTACTGCATCTTAAACTTTACATCGTATTCAGCAGAGTTAGTGCTGGAACTAGAAAGTAGACTAAAAGGTTCATAGTTCAAGATCGAGGCTTTTCCATTAATAGTGGTTACGGTTAAACCAGTAGCAAAGCTGTAGTTTTCTGCAAACTCAAAATCACTCATTAAGCCGTAGCTAAAACCAGTACTTACACCATTACCTTTTCCATTTTCTACTTTCAGAAATCCAAAGTTAGGATGTGCGGTAAGTCCTAATCTCACTTGCGCAAAAACTTGTGTAGTGGCAATGATAAGTAATGATGCTAAAAGTATTCTTTTCATGAACAAAGATTTTTGTTGTTTTTAAATTGTTAGGGCTACATCATGATTTTGTAAATGATGATGGTTTCCTACCCTGTAGTTTATATATTTGTTATCAATGACACAGCTATTGAAACTTCGCCAAAGTTATTTATTTTTTTTGTGCGCCGCCCTATTTTTTTCGTGCAGCAACAGCAGCAAGCCCGATGTGAGCAAAATTGATCTTGCCATAAAAATAGAAAGATTTGATCAAGATCTATATCAACACCGAGGAAAAGACATTAAATTAACAGATAGCTTATTGCACAAAAAATACGGTGCATTTTACGAAGACTTCATTAACAAAATGGTGGGTAATGATAGCTTTACCAGCCTAGAAGTGCTTCAGGGTATTTATGAGGACAAAGCTTATACCGATCTTAACAAGGAGGTAGATAGCGTATTCCCCAACCTTAACAAAGTTGAAGGTGATTTAACCCAAGCATTTAAATACATTAAATACTATTATCCTAAAGCCCCTATGCCCCGTTTCATAGGTTTCCTATCTGGATTTGCTTACCAGACCCCCATTGGAGATGACTACGTAGGCATTGGCTTGGATATGTTTTTAGGCAAGGATAGCAAGTTTTACGGTGCACTGGTAAAAAGTATCCCTTTATACATTTCCAGACGATTTACCCCTGAATATATTGTTCCTCGAGTAAGCGAATATTACGTACGTGAAAATCTATTTAAGGAGAGAGATGAAGATCGCAGCTTGTTGGCAAAAATGGTTTATAATGGTAAAATATTGTACTTTATGGATCAAATTATGCCCGAAGGCACACCGGATAGCGTTAAAATTGGCTATACCCAAAAACAGCTTGATTGGTGTAAAAGCTTCGAAACAGAACTTTGGGCCTACTATTTAGAAAGTAATTTGCTTTACGAAACAGATTACCAAAAAATACAGGTGTTTTTAAGTGAAGGGCCATTTACTCCTGGGTTAGGAGAAAGGAATGAATCGGCTCCAAAACTGGGCGTATGGACAGGCTGGCAAATAGTAAGGAAATACATGAAAGAAAACCCAGACGTAACCTTGCAACAATTAATGGCTGACACTGATGCTCAAACCATTTTAACGAAATCAAAGTATAAGCCAAAACCAAGTAAATAATGATTAGAGAATGGGATGATGGCCTAATTAGCAAATTATCACATTATCCAATTATCATATTAACAACTATCACATTAACACACATATGAAAATCGGGATTGTATTAAGTGGAGGCGGAATAAGAGGCATTGCCCATTTAGGCGTGCTGAGTGCCCTAAAGAAAACAGGAATTAAATTTGACCATATTGTAGGAACCAGTGCAGGTTCAATTGCTGGTGCTTTTTATGCGGCTGGTATCGACCCAGAAGAGGCTTTTAACATCTTCATGAAAACTCGCCTAATTAAGTTTGTAAGACCAGCATTGGGATCATTAGGCTTGGTGAACATTGAAAAAACGGGAGATATTTTTAAAGAATACCTTCCTGCACATATTGAAGATTTAAAAACGCCTTTAACCATTTGTACCACTAATTTTAGTGAAGGGAATGTTGCTTATTTTAGCAAAGGGCCTTTAATTAGAGCAATACACGCTTCATGCTGTATCCCTGGAGTATTTAAACCCATTATGATCCACAACCATATGCATGTAGACGGTGGGGTATTGAATAATTTCCCTGTAGAACCATTGTTAAACAACAGCGACTATATCATTGGCTCAACTTGCAACCATTTAAAAGCAGTAGACAAAATTGTAGGCATTACTAGATTAATGCAGAGAGCCGCCATCATGTCCATTAACCACGACATGGAAAGAAAATCCAGGTTCTGCAACTTGATGATCGAACCCAAAGGCATGGGCGAAATCAACACCTTTGATACCAGAAAAGCAGAAACCATTTACTGGCTGGCTCACGAAGAAGCGTTGAAAACCATCAGAGACAGTGAAAGCTTTCAACAACTTCTTGCGGCGCAAAGAAATCCCTTAATAGGCTTCAGCAACTCAAACACGGCCCATTAACGGATCGGTGAAGCTGGTACTTCCCGTTTCAATGTGCCCCGCAAACTGCTGGTAAAAGGACTCGTTGCCCTGTACTTTAACTTCAATATCGTACCAATGGTGATTTTTAGCAATGTCAATTAACAACGTTCCTTTAGCTCCGGCAGACAATTCCTTTTTTAAGGGGGCTTGGTCATATGATTTATCGTTAACCTGTACCGTTAGTTGTTGATTTGAAGTGTTGTTCAAAGTAATGAGTACCTTGCCTGTTGGCTTTTTGGTTAGCCTATTGAGTTCTGCCGAAAACTCAATCGTTAAAGGGTCGATGGCGTTCCCTCTGAAATTCCTGAAAAAACCATTGGGACCATGCAACCTCAAGTCGTATTTTTCTTCACCAAATTTTTGCAATGGCCATTGGTAGCTGATTTCGTCACCCGCTTTTACCGCAAAAGACCAATTTCTACCAACTTCTGCTACTTTATCTGCTTTATAAGTTAAAGGAGAATATACATTGAAGGGAGCCCCAGCAGAGCGGTCGGCAAAAACCTGATTGCCGGCTTTCATCTTTATCGAGAATGATTTTTTATCTGCACTTAAGCTTCCCGTGGCTTCCAATTGATAAGGCAAAGCTAATGCCTTTCTAACCCCTTTTTCCTGCGGAACCATCAAGTCATCAAACTTGATTTCCTTTTTTACTTTTGCAATGGCTGCTTCATCCAATTCAGTAAAATTACCAGGCTCCTTTTTGAACTTGGCATTATGGATTAAAGAGATAAATTCATTTCTATTTTGAAAAGGTAAACTTTCTTTACCTGCGCTAAATGGCTCAAAAACAGAAGTCAAATCACCGCAGATGGTACGGCGCCAAGCACTAATGTTATCTATCTTAATCTTCTTTTTATATTTTTTATTCAGGAAGTTTTCCAAAAATTGCAAGGTAGAAGTATGGTCAAAAACTTCAGAGCAAACCTTTCCTCCCCTGCTCCATGGCGAAGCCACCAACATAGGCACCCTAAAACCTAAACCTATGGCTGCTTCCCTAGCTTGTTTTTGCGGAACACCATGCGCTACTTCATGTGCCAAACGTACTTGTTCAATTTCGGTATCAATCCCAGCGGAAACTTTTCCTGTGTCTGGTTTGGTCGCATCCGGTACAGAGAATGGTACTACATGGTCATAGTAACCATCATTTTCGTCGTATGTAACTATAAAAATGGTCTTTTTCCAAACCTCTGGGTTCTTCGTTAAAATATCCACAATCTCTGAAATTAACCATGAACCATACCATGGTGCACTCGGATGGTCTGAAAAATTTTGTGGACCAGCCAACCACGAAACTGTTGGCAGCTTACCTTCGTTCACGTCTTTTCTAAACTGATACAAAATATCACCTTTTGGCACTACCAACTCTCTTTCTACACCATTGTCATTATGCTTTAAAGTAGCTGTTTGTCGGTAATTTTTATCTCCTTTATTGACCACAAAGGCCCTATTGAAAAGCTCCTTTTGCTGGATGCTTAATTTTGCAAATTCAGCTTCACCCCATTGATTGAGTTCTTTAGTGGCATTTTCTAAGGCAGTTGTTTTATCGGTTACGCTTTTTGATATTTTTTTAGCCGCTTCTTCGCTCGAAGGACTTTCTTCCTGCAATTTGGTAATTTCAACAGGGAGCGTTTCCACTTGCTTCTTAAGGTTCTCTACATATTTATCCTTAAACTTCACATTATAGGCCTTAAAGAACTCCAGCAAGTTACAGCCGAAGTTGGCCAACCATGAACGTTCCTCTCCTTTAAAGCCTCCGCCACAACTGGTTTCGTTTTGGTAGAACTTCCAATTGATCTGATTTTCCTGCAATAGTTCTGGAAATGTTTTCCAAGTATGTTTGCCATAGGCAAAATTGTCATTTCTGATATTGGCCTTTGGCAATCCATTTTCTACATTACTAATTTTTCCCGTCCAAAAGAAAGAACGGTTGGGCGTAGTGCTGGTCATTGCCGAGCAAAAGTTATGGTCGCATACGGTAAAAGCATCGGCCATGGCATAATAAAAAGGCAAGTCCTCACGAGTGTAATAACCCATGGTTAACGGCATGTGCGCATATTGCTTATTTCCAGATTTCTTTGCCAAAAGCCATTGATCATATTTACCTTGGTTATAAGCATCTACTTGGCTAGCTCTAGAATGTGGTAATGAGCCCATCCAAGTCACCTTGGTATCTTTAATGTTCAAACGAAAGGGAGCGTAAGTCTTTCCAAGTGCATCGGTTTGGAACCATACAGGTTTTTGATCAGGCAAGGTAACCGCTCTAGGGTCGTTAAATCCCCTCACGCCCTGCAAACTACCAAAAGTATGGTCAAAAGAGCGATTCTCTTGCATAAGAATTACTACGTGTTCTGCATCATAAAAAGTACTCCCGTCTTTAGGATCTATGGCTAGTGCCTTTTGGATGGATAATGGCATTGTATTGGCTAAACCCGCAGCGCCAGACAGCAACAGCGACTTTCGCAAAAATTCCCTTCTACCGTTCATTTAGTTTTATTTGATTTCGTTTTGTTTTACTTATGCAAGTTAGAACTTTATTGTTTAGAGAAGTTTAACCCAACATTAAGTAACATTCGTTTTACAAAAACCTAAATAAAAGAGGGAAACAAGAAAATCAACAACGGAGAAAAAGAAATTAAGCCAGCGCTACCAAAATTTCACCTTGTAATACAGGAATAGCTTTGCAAACATCAATTTTTAAGCAGAAGCGAACATCTTCTTCGATATTCAGCTTAATTAAGCGATGGTTATGCGAAGATTTTTGAAGATACCCACGTAAATCGCCTTTGGCCAATTGGTACATATCCAGTGCTGCTACACTAGAATCATCACCAACAGTAAAATCACCTTGAAGCTGTTCCACAACAGCACCGGCAAATAAAGTATCTTCTAAATTGAAATTATCCTTCCAACCCGCACACAACAATAAAACATCTTTGTTTTCTTTCTTGAGATAATCGCAAATTGCAGAAAGATTAAGAAAAGAACCCACAATAACTTGATAAGCTCTTTCTTGTGCCAAATGCATGGCTTTTGTACCATTGGTGGTAGTAAGTACAATCGTTTTTCCCGCTACTTTTTCGGCAGTGTAAGAGAAAGGAGAATTCCCAAAATCATAGCCTTCAACCACTTCCCCATTACGTTCTGCCGCTAACAAATAACCCTGATCAGCATAAGCCAAACAATCCTCCACATTCATCACTGGGATAATGGCTTCAGCACCATTCTCGATACCATAAGTAATAGAAGAGGTAGCTCTTAAAATATCAATCACTACAACTATACTGTTTTCGATTGGATATAAATCGAGCAAGGCAGGCGTTAAACAAACTTCAATTTTGGGCATAATACGAAGGGGTTAAGCGTTTAGCGCTAAGCGTTAAAATTAAAACGCCTAACGCCATACGCAAATCTTATTTTTTCAAGAAAGGGAACTTAACTACTTTGGCTTTTACTTTATTGTTTCTAATGTCTATAAAGATTTCAGTGCCTTCTTTGGCAAATTCTTTAGCTACATAAGCAATACCAATTGCTTTTTGCAATGATGGCGATTGTGTACCCGAAGTTACTTTACCGATCTGATTTCCATCAGCATCAACAATCACATAATCATGACGAGGGATACCTCTGTCAATCATTTCAAAACCTACCAATTTACGGCTTACTCCTGCTTCTTTTTGAGCAAGTAAAGCTGCCGAGTTGGTAAACTCTTTGGTAAACTTGGTTACCCAACCTAAACCAGCCTCAATTGGCGACGTGGTATCATCAATATCATTACCATACAAACAGAAGCCCATTTCCAAACGTAAGGTATCACGAGCGCCCAAACCAATTGGTTTAATGCCAAACTCAGCACCTGCTTTGAAAATAGCGTCCCAAATTTGGTCGGCGTATTGGTTTTCGAAATAAATCTCAAAGCCACCAGCACCAGTATAACCCGTTGCCGAAACCAATACATTATCAACACCTGCAAATTTGCCTTTTTTGAAGCTGTAGTACTCCATCGAAGCCAAATCAATATCTGTTAGCGACTGTAAAGCATCCGCTGCTTTAGGCCCTTGCACTGCCAATAAAGAAGTTTTATCAGAGATATTGTGCATCTCCACATCCTTATCGTTGAACTTTTGAATCCAATTCCAGTCTTTATCAATGTTCGAAGCGTTCACCACCAACATGTATGTTTTTTCGTCAATACGATAAACCAAAAGGTCGTCAACAATACCGCCAGTTTCGTTAGGCAAACATGAATATTGGATTTTGCCGTCATAAAGTTTCGAGGCATCATTACTCGTTACACGTTGAATTAAATCCAAGGCATTTTCGCCTTTAAGGATAAATTCGCCCATGTGGCTTACATCAAAAACGCCTACAGCATTACGCACCGTTGCGTGTTCTGCATTAATACCTTCATATTGCACAGGCATATTGTAACCTGCAAAAGGAACCATCTTGGCGCCCAACGAAATGTGTTTCTCGGTTAAAGCGGTGTTTTTCATTTGTTATTTTATCTATTTTGAATTGTAATGAGCCCATCTTTCAAACAAGCTCATTAATATATTTGGTTGCTATTTTAACGGCCAAAAGTACTAAGAAACTGGCTAAGTTTTAGCCTAAATGTTTTTATCTTTTTGTGTTCTCCCAACCAAACCTCGTAGGTTTTAGAAACCTACGAGGTTTAATACTTTAAACTATATTTGAATCTCAAATCTTCAACCATGCCTTTTACTATTAAAAGAACCACTTCTGCAGAACCTGATTTTATTGCTTTAGTTAAATTATTAGATGCTGAATTAGCCCAGATAGATGGCGAAGAACATGGCTTTTATGCCCAGTACAACAAAATTGACAAAATTAACCATGTAGTATTAGTTTACGACAATGAAATGGTTATTGCCTGTGGTGCAATAAAAGCCTATACTGCCGATACCATGGAAGTAAAACGGATGTTCACACAACCATCTTATCGTGGCAAAGGTGCAGCTAGCCTTCTGTTGCAGCATCTTGAAAATTGGGCGTACGAAATGAACTTTCATAAATGTGTGCTCGAAACGGGCAAACGCCAACCTGATGCCATTGCTCTTTATCAAAAGAACGGCTATCAAATCATCCCAAACTATGGACAATACGAAGGTGTAGACAACAGTGTTTGCTTTGAAAAAATACTAGTCAAACACTAGATGTTTTTTGAATATATCAAAATTAACACCACTATTTAATCAATTTCACAACACAGGATTAAAAAAATTAAAAAATTCACTAAAAATATTTGCATTTACAAAAAATAATATCCTTATTTGCAGTACACAAAATACACCAAACAAATAGAAATGATTTTTAACTCTTCAATTATTACCACCATTATTATTACCGGAGGCAAAAGCTATCGGGAGCAATAATCATGTGTAAAATTGAAAAAACATAAAACACAAAAAGCGCTCCCGATAATTCGGGAGCGCTTTTTTTTTAACCACTGAAAACTAATAAAATAAACGAATGAAAGTCCTCAAATTTGGCGGTACATCCGTAGGTACCACCGAAAACATTAAAACGCTGCTAAGACTAGTACAAGAAGAAAGAAAACATGCCAATCCGGTAGTTGTATTATCGGCCATGAGTGGAGTAACCAACCTTCTTCTTGAGATGGCAGAACTGGCCGAAAAAGGCGAAAACTATCAGGAACAGCTTAACGGAATGGAGAAAAAGCATTTCGAGGCTGTTAAAGCTTTACTTCCCGCGGCAGCACAAAACCCAATTCTAACCAAATTGAAAATCCTTTTCAACGAATTGGAAGATGCCCTTCAGGCGGTTGCAAGCTTAAAAGAACTAAGCTTACGTACCAAAGATTTCATTGTGAGCTTTGGAGAAAGATGTTCGAACATGATGGTGAGCCACATTGCCACCCAGTATTTCGATAACTCTTTATTTGTGGACGGTTCTCAGCTGATTAAAACCGACAACAACTTTGGCAATGCAAGAGTAGATTTCGCCTTAACTGATGCCCTTATCAATGAGTTTTATGAGCAGCACAATGACAAGGTGTTATTTGTAACTGGGTTTATAGCCAGTACCAAAGATGGCAAAACAACTACCCTAGGCCGTGGCGGTTCTGATTACACCGCAGCTATTTGGGGCGCAGCTTTAAATGTAGCCGAAATTGAAATATGGACTGATGTGAATGGCATGATGACTGCCGACCCTCGCATTGTTAAGAAAGCTTTTTCATTAGATGAATTGAGCTATATCGAAGCCATGGAATTGAGCTATTTTGGTGCAAAGGTAATTTACCCACCAACCATGGTACCTGCATTTGCGAAAAAAATACCTTTAGTCATCAAAAATACCTTCGAACCCGAGTTCCCTGGCACTTTCATCCGCAGTAACATCAAACCTTCTGATTTACCCATCAAAGGCATCTCTTCTATCAACCACATCAGCATCATTAATTTGAGCGGTAGCGGCATGGTAGGAAAAGCTGGTTTCAGTGGACGTTTGTTTTCTTTACTTTCAAGGGAGCAAATCAACGTCATTCTAATTACCCAGTCTTCTTCAGAGCATAGCATTACTTTTGCAGTTAATCCTCATGATGCCGCCAAAGCTGTGACCATCATCAACAAAGAATTTGAACTAGAACTAGCTGCTGGAAAACTGGCTTATCCAGAAGTAGAAGGTGATTTAGCGGTATTGGCTATTGTTGGCGAGAACATGAAACGCACTCCAGGGATGAGTGGTAGATTATTCCATGCATTGGGCCGTAACGGTATTAATGTGAGAGCCATTGCACAAGGCTCTTCGGAATATAACATTTCAGTAATCATCAATAAAGATGATTTAGCCAAGTCCCTAAATGCAGTACACGATGCTTTTTACACAGATTTAAAACGCACTTTAAATGTGTACTGTTTAGGAACAGGAAATATTGGAAAAACCTTATTCAATCAAATCAAGGCACAAAGTCAATTCCTAGCGGAGAAAAACGACCTACAAGTAAAAGTGGTAGGCATTGCTAACACCAGAAAAATGGTGTTTGATGCTAACGGCATTGACCTTAACCATTGGGAAGCTACCTTGGAAGAAAAAGGTGAACAAGCTAATCTTTCAGAATTTGTAACTAAAATGCAATCGTTAAACTTAGCGAACAGCGTTTTTGTAGACAACACAGCAAGTGAGGCTCCAATTCCTTATTACAAACAAGTCTTCGAAAGCAGCGTATCTATTGTAGCCTGCAACAAAAAAGGTAACTCTGCCGAATTTGCCCAATACAAACTTTTCAAAGACACGGCTAAAAAACACGGCGTAGATTTTTACTACGAAACTAACGTGGGCGCTGGCCTGCCAATCATTGGCACTCTGAAAAACCTAATGATGAGCGGTGATAGAATCGATAGAATTGAAGCCATTTTATCAGGAACCATCTCTTTTATCTTTAACAGCTTTAAAGGCGATAAAGCTTTTTACGATATCGTGAAAGAAGCGCAAGATTTAGGCTATACCGAACCTGACCCACGTGACGATTTGAACGGCAAGGATTTTATGCGTAAAATGTTGATTTTGGCAAGAGATGCAGGTTATCCATTAGAAGCAACGGATGTTAAAATCGACAACATTTTGCCTGAAGCTTGTTTAAAAGCAGATTCGGTAGAATCATTTTATGAGGAACTAAAGAACAATGCTGCTTATTTCGAAAACTTGAAAAATACGGCAGAAAGCGAGAAAAAAGTACTTCGTTATATCGGAAAACTAGAAGATGGTAAAGTAGAAATCAGCTTGCAAATGGTTGGAGAAGATCATCCGTTTTATGCCCTATCTGGTGCCGACAATATCATTTCTTTTGTGACCGACAGATATAAGTTCCGCCCGATGGTAGTAAAAGGCCCAGGTGCTGGTGCCGAAGTTACTGCTGCTGGCGTATTTGCAGACATTATTAACGTAGCTACTCCGTAATCAACAACTTTGTCATTCTGAGCTCAGCGAAGAATCTCTTTATAGACTCCTGCTACTGTCGGAATGACAAAATGATAAAATAAAAATGATAAAAGACCTTAAAATAGATAATCCACCCGCAGCGACACTTGGAACAGAAATCAAAGTTTTTGCTCCTGCAACCGTAGCGAACGTAGTATGCGGTTTCGACGTGCTGGGCTTTGCCGTAAATGCTCCTGGCGACGAAGTGGTGATGCGCTTAGTGGAAGAACCTGGCGTTCGCTTACTAAAAATTACTGGCGATGATGGGAAGCTTCCACTAAACAGTGATAAAAATACCGTAAGTGCTTCTGTAAAGCATTATTTGGCCCATATCGGCAGAGAAGATATTGGGGTAGAAATAGAACTTCACAAAAAAATGCCTATTGGTAGTGGCTTGGGCTCAAGCTCGGCCAGTACTGTAGCAGGGCTTTATGCCATCAACCAACTGATGGGCAATCTACTCACCGCAAAAGAGCTAGTACCATTTGCCATGAAAGGTGAAGAAATTGCCTGTGGTTACGGACATGCCGACAATGTTGCTCCAGCGATTATGGGTGGTTTTGTATTGGTACGAAGCTACGAACCTTTGGATGTAATTTCCCTACCAGTACCGCAAGGTATGTACGCCGCAATTGTTTATCCAGAAGTAGATGTACCGACAAAGGATGCTCGCCAAATGATTCGTGCCAAAGTACAGCTCAAAGATGCCGTTACCCAATGGGGAAATGTGGCAGGTTTAGTGAGCGGCTTATTTTTAAACGATTTGGATTTGGTAGGCCGCAGCATGAAAGATGTTTTGGTTGAGCCTACACGTTCTATCTTAATCCCCGATTTTGAAGTGCTGCGCAAGTTAGCCATGGAAAATGGCGCTGTAGGTTTTGGCATTTCAGGCTCTGGCCCATCGGTGTTTGCGTTAACCAAAGATGAGGAAAGCGCTAAACTGATTACCAAAGCACAACAAATGCACCTACATCAAATCAATATTCAAAGCCAAGCTTACGTATCTGAAGTAAATACTGAAGGACCGCGAACACTTTAGATTTTAGATTGACGAATTACGATTTTAAACCAACATTCAATCCCTCTTTAAGACCTAATAAGTGATACTTTTTAAGTTGTACATATTAAATAGTCAAAATGCAAAACGTATAACTTATCACGTAAAACCTAATACTTAAAAAATGAAATTCTATTCAACCAACAATAAAGACTTACGCGTTTCTTTTAAAGAGGCTGTTTTTAACAGCATGCCTTTAGACAAAGGACTATACATGCCTGAGGTAATTCCTCAACTACCTGCTTCTTTCATCGACAACATCGAAAAATACTCCCTTACCGAAATTGCTTATGAAGTAGCCTCAGCTTTACTAAAAGACGAAATTCCTGCCGATGATTTAAAAGCATTGGTAGAAGAAGCAGCTAATTTTGAAGCTCCAGCAGTTCCTTTGGACGACAACACTTTTGTGTTAGAACTTTTCCATGGCCCTTCGTTAGCATTTAAAGATTTTGGAGCTCGTTTTATGAGCCGAGTAATGGGTTACTATCTTAAAGATGGTGAACAATTACTAGATGTTTTGGTGGCAACATCAGGCGATACTGGTGGTGCCGTGGCATTAGGCTTCCTAGGCGTTCCAAACACCAGGGTAACCATTCTTTATCCAAAAGGGAAAGTAAGCCCTATACAAGAGCAACAATTAACCACCCTTGGACAAAACATTAGAGCCATTGAAGTTGATGGCACTTTTGATGACTGCCAAGCTTTGGTTAAGCAAGCTTTTGCCGACGAAGAACTCAACCAAAAGTTCCGTTTAACATCGGCCAATTCCATTAATATCTCCCGTCTTATTCCTCAAACTTTTTATTATTTCAATGCTTATGCACAACTGAAAAGAAAAGATTTTAAGGAAGTAGTATTTTCTGTACCTAGCGGGAACTTTGGCAACATTGGTGCAGGGCTACTCGCCTATAAAATGGGTTTGCCTGTAAAACAATTTATTGCGGCTACTAATGTAAATGACACCGTTCCTCGTTTCTTGGAAACGGGTGTTTATGAAACCAAACCATCGGTACAAACTTATGCCAATGCGATGGACGTGGGTGCACCAAGCAATTGGGTACGCATTATGGATTTATTTAAGCAAGATACTGCCGCTTTAAAAGAAGTGGTAAGTGCTTATCGTTTTACGGACGAAGAAACTTTAGCAGGCATTAAAGCCATTGCCGAAAAATACGATTATATCGCTTGTCCGCACACAGCAATTGCCTACTTAGCTGTAGAGAAATTCAGACAACAAACTGATAATGAATCTGCAGCAGTATTTTTATCTACCGCACATGCTTGTAAATTCCCAGATATTTTTCCACCATTGTTAGCTGCTAAAATCGAAATCCCTAGTTCAGTAGAAGAATTAAATGGCAGATTAAAACAAGCCGACGAACTGAAAACAGACTTTGCTGGTTTTAAAAGCTATTTACTTAGCCATTAAAACAAATTACAGGCGGAAATAGATTCCGCCTTTATACTTTCTCTCCAAAAATTCAACAGTACCATCCTGCAACGAATTATCCAACTCCCGTAAGATAATCATCAAACTTGAGTTCGGGCCTTCTATGTGTCTATGTGTTTAGATTTTCCATTATTTAATGAACCACATAGACACATATTAACCTCAGTAGCCTTAACTCTTCAACAAACTCCGACTAACAGTTAAAAAGCTAAGAAAAACCTCGAAGAAAATACACAAATAGCGAGGAAGCCGCCCTTTGGCATCTTTTTTGAACTTAGGCCACAGAATCCACAGGACACCATATACATCAGGTACTGTGGAAGTAATTAATATATTTTTTAAAACAAATGCTTAACATGAAAAATGCAATCGTAATGAGCGCTCTCGCTATCACCATGAGTTTGAGTAGCTGTGGAATATTCCAAAAAGAAGGTAAAACAGAGACCACTTCCTCAGAAGTGATTACAGGAAAGAGATGGAAACTGATCGAATTAAATGGAAAACCTGTTGCCGATAAAGTGAATGGCAAAGAACCATTCTTACAACTGGATGAAAATGAAAAACGTTATAGCGCAAGTGGAGGATGTAATGGTATAGGGGGAAGTTTTACATTGTCAGCTAACAACCGCATCAAATTTTCACAAGGGATGTCTACCATGATGGCTTGCCCTGATATGAGTGTAGAACAAGGCTTAGGAGCTGTATTTACTGCCGCAGATAACTATACCTTAAAAGATGGCATTTTATCTCTCAATAAAGCACGTATGGCTCCCTTAGCAAAATTCAAGGAAGTAAAAGAAACGGCTTCGTCTAAAGAAAAAGCTTTAAATGGAACTTGGGAGCTAGATTATATTTCTGGACCTCGTATCACCTTTGACGGACTTTATCCAAACAAGAAACCAACCATTACTTTTGATACGGCAAACAAAAAAGCAAATGGCAATAGCAGTTGCAATACCTACAACACATCTATCAAAATCAATGGCGGCAATCTTAATTTTGGTCCTGTTGCTTCTACAAAAATGGCCTGCAAAGGAAGTGGTGAATCTACCTATTTTAAAACCTTAGCATCAATCACCAACTACGACATTAAGGACAACACCCTACACTTGATTATGGGAGACATTGTAGTGATGCGCTTCCACAAAAAATAATTTTTAAAAATCATTCTTACAAAGCTCTTGTCTTCAAAAAGATAAGAGCTTTTGCATTCAATACAGGATATCATTTCGTATATATCATTGCCATAGATTCTGTAGGCATTTTCAATGTTTTGTCTACTCATTGCTACAGTTAAGGTCCCTAGAACAGAATACATTTCAAGAACCCTATCTAAACCAAATAGATAACTAATAAATTTCACCATCCGTAGACATTCTTCTACAATTGCAACGACAATAACCTCAGCTCATTTCTATCTTATTTTTGAACCACAAATAAAGAAGTAAATGGCAGAACAGAATAAGCCGACGAACCAAAAACAGACTTAGCTGGTTTTAAATGCTATTCTTACAACCATCAATACAAACTGCAACAGAACTCTCTTTCTATCTGCGGCTTACACATCGCTTTAAAACAAAAAAATCTGACAAATAAAAAACGATAGTTATTCACATTTCCACACAAACTGGCCTAGTCTTTGTTTATGAAATTATCATAAGGAGGAGTAGTCATGATAGCAAACATACATTCGGCAAATGCCGCGTTTTATAAAGCTAAAGAGAAAAGAACGGTTAAACCCTCTACCTACAAAGAAAGAGTAAAAGCTGATCGCATAGTGATGATCTTGATGCTGTTGGGCACCGTTGCTTTTGCCGTATTCGGCATGTAATGGTATCTTGAATTACATTAAGGATTGTAGCTAGAAAATATCCTTGGAACTTATATGTTTTGTGTATTTTTCAAATCCGAAGGATTTCAATATTTAATAGAAGATATCGTTTAAGTATACGACTCCTACAGAGTCGAACCTCTTCCGATCCTTTACCCAATTTTCATTTGACTTTTCCGAAGTCGGCAATCAATGGCCTATAACAATAGCGCATCTATCCGCTGAGCTTGTACCATATTCAAAGATTTCGACCAACTAAAGACGGTAAAATGGCCATCTTGTGAGGCCACTAATGCCAATGCGTTACGTTGGTCGAAGACGAATTGTGCTGCAGACAAATGCCTTGTCCCGCCTATTTTAGCTGGATGCACTACCACCGCCTCTGCATTATTAATAGGTTCAGTATAAGAAATCTGGTGGATATGCTCACTACTATTGGCTCTTCCAGTTTTAGCACCAAAAGCCAACAACTCATATTCATCCGTCACAATGGTAGCACCATCTACTGCGGTTAACCCTGCCAAATGATCTATTTCCCTTTTTAAAGCGGTTTGCCAAAAAATTTCACTGGCATCACTCCTATCCTTCTTTACCAAATCAGATAAACCCTTAAATGAAGGCGTCAATGAGTAACTGATGGGATGTATGACAGATTGCTTCCAATCATCATTCCCTTGGGGCACGATGAGCACCGCCCCCCCTCTACCATGTGCCCGCATAGAAACGGATAACTGAATCAAAATATTGGCTGAATCGTTCCAATAACTATCCGCAGTAAGATCAAGCAACGACAATAAAATGCCAGGACATTCTCCTATTTTAGGCGCACTTTCATTCACAATTTTAATCTGGTCCCCTTTTAATACCGCAACATTGGTAAATTTACCATAGCCGGCCATTCTGCGGTGTTTCACTACCAACAAGGCTGGTTCCGAGACGTCAACTACAAAACAATAATTCGGAATATTTAAAGTAGTTCCCCAAATATAAAGATCATAACCATCGTGCCATACACCAATGTGGATTCCTCCACGCTCCACGCCAGGTGCCAATTTGGTTAACACCGTTGGATTTAAAGGTAAATTTTGTTTAAACAACAAGGGCTTAACCGCCTGCTCTGGTGGCAAAAATGCGATGGAAATTTTAGGGGAATGCCCCTCTTCCTTACGCAAGCTACTCCAAAAAGCAGCATCTAAAATAGCTTCAATTACTCGGGCTGGCGGCTGAGGGGCCAAATCAATCTCTCCCTTAGCGCTAGCTTCTGCCAAGTGTTCGGCAAAATGCGTTTCTATGGTAGCCGCAACAATTTGCGCCGCTTGGTAAGTCGCCCTGTTAATCATGTTACTAAGTTATCTATTTGGTTTCGCAAAGTTATCAAGTTAACAATTCCATGTTGTAAAACTAAAGTCAGGTTTTTTTGATGTTACTACCTCCCAGAAATCAATAGACAAATTGAATTACCCCCTACAGCTCATCATTATCAAAACTGTAACGTTTCTGTAACGCCTAAAATTTGATTGGAAGTGCATTAAAGTGCCATTTTTAAATCATCAATGAAAAACCAATCCAACATCATGAAAATTAAAACAACTACATTTTTTCTCTCCTTTATTTTTTTAGCCTCCTTTAGCTTTGCCCAAACACCAGATGCCAATGGTATTCTTTATGTAAAAAAAGGAAGCACTGGGAATGGCAGCGCATGGAACAATGCCATTGGCGAATTGGCCGATGCACTTAAAGCGGCCAAAAGCAATACCGCCATACAGCAAATATGGGTAGCTGCCGGCACCTATAAACCACTTTACAATCATAATCTGGCGCCAGCTGGGCCGTATGCTTCACAGTCCCTTGTTTTTTTGCTTGTTAAAGACGTTAAATTATACGGTGGTTTTGCCGGAAACGAAAATGCTGTAAGCCAGCGAAATCTTTCGGTTGTGGCCAACCAAACTATTTTAAATGGAGACATAAACGACAACGACGTTGTTAACGGCGAGGGGCAGAGCCTTTACATTTCGGGCAACTATTATGATAACACCGAACATGTTGTTGTTTCTGCAGGAGATGTTGGCGACGCCGAACTGAACGGATTTGTTATAAAAAGAGGAAATGCAGTATGGGAATCCAATAGAGGCACCTCTACTATTAATGGCGCCAGCGTTTCTTATGATACTGGTGGTGGCATGAGTATCGTAGATTCATCGCCCACGGTACGCTTCTGCACTTTTACCGAAAATTATGGCGACTCTGGTGGCGGATTGTACGTAAATGGCGGCGAGGCCAAAATTCTATCGTGCACATTTATCAGAAACAAGGCATCAAGAGGTGGTGGTGCCTACTTTGAGGGTAAAGCCACCGTAGATTTGTGCACCTTTTCTAAAAACTATGCCAACTACGGCGGTGGCACACATATTGGATGGATAAGCGTATCATACCCATCTGGTGGCCAGCCAATTGTAAACTACAAGGGTCCAGAAACGATTAGTCGCAGTACTTTTACCGAAAATTACGCCGCCAGCGCCGGAGGTGGCATCAAATCGTTGGGGTTTACCAACTTTGTTTCTTGTGCCATTACCAACAACAAAAGCCAATACGCCGGCGCAGCACTAACACTCGAACAAAACCTGGCATCTACATCGATATCAATAACCAATTGCTTAATAGCCAACAACAAGTCTAACAACAAAATAGCGCTTTACATCGTATCGGGCAATAACAATACAGGGAAGGCTCATCTTCTTAATTGCACCCTTTATGGAAACGATGACACAAAAGTTAGTGGATCTATCGATATACCCATCTCAAATTGTATTCTTTGGAAAAATGGCGACATTATACATGAACAACCCAATAGGCTAAGCGTAAAAAACAGTTTGATTGAAGGCCGTTCGCAAACCAACGATGGCAACATTGATGCCTCGCAAGTTAGCCAAGAGCAACTTTTTATAAATGCCACAGGTAGCGACTGGAGCTTGCGAAGCAGAAGCATAGCAGTAGATGCCGGCAACGATGAAATTTACGAACAAGCCGATGGAAATGCCAGTAATAACAGCTTAACTACAGATAATGACCTGCGGGGCTCCATAAGACGTATCGGAAACCACATTGATTTGGGCGCTTTTGAATATACGGTAATACCATCAAACGGCATTGCTTATGTTAAAAAGGGGGGCTCGGGTAATGGCAGCAGTTGGGAAAATGCAGTATCAGAACTTGCCGATGCGTTAAAAGCGGCCAAAACCAATACCGCAATAAAAGAAATTTGGGTAGCCAAAGGCACCTATAAGCCCATGTACAGTGCAGAGGATACCAAGTTTGGCACCAACCAAGGCCGCGACAATAGCTTTTTTTTGGTTGTTGGAGTAAAAGTGTACGGTGGCTTTGCCGGTACCGAAACCACTTTGGCGCAACGTGATTTAAGTATTACAGCCAACAGCACTACCCTTAGCGGCGATTTTAACAACGATGACATCATAACCGGCAAAGGGCAAAGTTTAAGCATTACAAACAATAGTGAGAACGCATACCACGTGGTCATATCTGCCGATAATTCGACCGGTGCAGTTCTTGATGGCTTTACCATTACCGGAGGAAACGCAAATACTAATGCAACCTTTACGGTAAGCGGACAAACCATATACAGAACGGCCGGTGGCGGTATGGCAATACACGGTGCCTCGCCCAGTCTTAACAATTTAAAGATTTACGGCAACAGCGCCAGCATAAGTGGTGGGGGCGTCTATCTCTATGATGCCTCGCCTGCACTTAACCAGGTTTACGTTGGCAAAAACGTTGGTGGCGGCATCGGCACCTCTTTTGGTGCCCCATCCCTCACAAAAGTTGTATTGGAAGGTAACAATGCGCTTTATGGTGGCGGAATAAACATCAGCAGTAACGCTTCGCCAATATTGGAAGACGTTTCGTTACTGGCCAACTATGCGAGTGGTAACGGCGGAGGTGTTCAAATAACTGGTAATGCAACAATCGTTTTTAACCGGGTAAGCTTTGTCCAAAATGAAACGGCTGGATCTGGAGGCGCCGCATTCATCAGCTATTCATCTCCCAAATTTGTCAACGTGGCATTCACAGGCAATCGTGCACAAAAGGGTGGTGCGTTATATGCTTTAGGCAACCTTAGCGCACCGCTGTTTACCAATTGTACATTTAAAGCCAATCAGGCAACAGGTGGACAGGCCATATACGCTTGGGAAACCGCGGACATTGCGCTCAACAATTGTATTGTTTGGAAAGATACAGGCTTTACCGGCAACAACAATCTCGAAGAGAACAACAGTAGCTTCATACTGAAAAATACGATGCTACAATATCCGGGCAACGGATTTGACATAAACTTAGATATGGCCAGCACAGCCCTATTGAACAAAGACGCGCTGTTTGGAAACGGTGCAGACAATATTGCCGGCACCAACGATGATGAACTTAATCTGAAACCTGGCAGTTTGGCCATTGGGGTTGGCGATAATGCGCTGTATGAAAATGCCGATGGCAATAGCACCAACAACAGTTTATCTCAAGACAAGGACTTGGCTGGAAATCCTAGATTAACCGGAAGCAACATAGACCTTGGTGCCTTTGAGGCCCCCGCTACCCTACCCGTAACACTACTATCATTCCAAATCAAGAAAGAAAACAACACAGCAGTACTCACATGGGAAACTGCTTCCGAAAAAGATAACGCAGGATTTGAAATCTTTAGGGCAACAAACGACCGAAACTTTATAAGCATTGCAAGGGTAGCGGGGAAAGGTACCACCAACCTAAAAAACAGCTACACCATCTACGATCGTAAACCATTAAACGGCATCAACTATTACAAATTGGTCCAAAAAGATAACGATGGAAAAACAGAAGAGTTGGGCATTAAAGAATTAAATTTTAGTTTAGATCAAGATCAGGTACTGCTATACCCAAATCCAGTAACTACACACGCCAAAGTACAATTTGCGGCCAACACCTATCAAAGCATTAGCTTAACAGAAATTTCTGGTAAAATTTTACAGCACTTGTTTGTAAACAAAACTGAGACAGAAAAAGCAATAGCTATGGATAATATTCCGACAGGCATTTACCTTTTAAAATTACAGGGTGATGGTAAAGAAGCGACGGTGAAGATTATTAAGAATTAAATTGTACTTTATAAAACAGGCTTACGAAGTTTCGAAAACTTCGTAAGCTTTGAAGGAAATGCTTTATTAAATCAAATCCACAAAATCTTCTAGTAGAATTTCATCATCCCCTGTTTTTTTGCGTAAGCGATGCCAAGTAACCCGCAACGATTGAGGCGAAATACCCAAAGCATGCGCCATTTCTTGTTTCGACAACCTCAATTTACTTAGCACCACCATTTTAGTTTCGGCCAAGGTAACTCCCGAGACCTTTTCTTTTAACCTTCTAATGTATCCTGGATGCACCTTCTCAAATGCATGTTGAAAATTTTCCCAGCTTTCATCAGTAATAATGGCTTTCTTCCTCACCAACGCAGCAGCTTCGCTTTGCTGGTTTTCTTGTGCGGTTTGCATATCCTCAATCATGCGACTATTATGAGCAATGGTTTGAGGAAATTTTTCTAATTGTTGCTTAGCCTGGCCCAACTCTAAGCTGGCCAATTTCAATTTAGCATCCTTCGTGGCTTCTATCCTAAGTCGTTTTCTACGTTGTAAAAAGTAAATCAGGAAACTTACGGCTATCAAACAAAATGCAATAAACATCAGTGCAAACACCAGCTTATTTTTAGATTTTTCCTTTGCCAAAAATTCACTACGTTCAGCAGCCAATTTCTGGCGGTGCTCTTTCTGTTGAACGCGTAAAAGCTGTAAAGCATTCACCCGATTATCCTCTTCGTCTTTAGCCAACCTTGCCGAATCAAGATACTTAGTTGCCAACACTGCATTGCCTTTGCCCAAATACCAAGCACTTTTAACCGAGTAAAAACGATCCATAAGCTCCAAGGAACGGTCAAAAGATTTCTTTAAATTATATTCAGCTTTTTCAATCCACTCCCAAGCTAAATCATATTTTTTCTGTTTGATAAAGATATCTGCCAACGGAACCGCCGCTCCTGCCGCCAAACGCCAATCGAGCTCAATTACTGCTTTTTTAGCATCGCGTTCCATCAGCGGAATAGCCAAGGCATATTCTCCCCTTAAATAATGATTATAACCAATGTTTCCCTGTGAAATAGTGTACTGGATATCATTTTTCCCTAAAAACTTTGATTGCATTGCCTTTTTAAAAAAGACATCGGCACTATCCAACTTTCCTAATTGTCGATAACATAAACCCATGGTATTATTCGCCGACCATATCGCTTTCCAATTAAAATCAGTTGCCGCAACAGACAAAGCTTTTCGCATGTAAGCCTTTGCGGTATCATAATCCTTAAAAAAATAATAGAGTTCTCCTATCAAATAATAATACTCGGCTATATTTGGAAAATCAGTAGCGTTGGTTTTATTCAGTAACCGATCTAAACGCAGGTAATATTCCGTAGCCAACTCATAATTGCCCACACGGCGCCAATAAAACTCACCAATTACCCTAAGCGCCCTTGCTTCTATATGTAAGTATTTCTCTTTCCTTCCCTTCTCTGCAATGGCTTTCAATTTTTTCAACACCAAGTTGTGAGGGTTATTAAAAGTCCAATAAGAATAATAATAGGCCTTAAATAGTTCTACCTCTAACACCATTTCCCGATCATTATGCTTAAGCCCATATGCTTCCATATCCCGCAAAACGGCAAAAGTTTGACTGGTATCTTTATTACCTACCAATTTTCCATAAAGGGTATCAATAATGTATACCTTATTTTTATAAGGCTGATGGAGTAGTTGCTGATATTGAGCGGCACAGGGCAAACCAATACCTAAAGCCAGCAACAAATGTAAATGAAGGAGAATAGGTAGTTTCTTAAACATCGACAATTGCATTAGTACACCTAAAATAGAAAATACTTCATTAACAGCACACTACTTTCTTATCCTATATCAAGAAATGGCAAAAAAATGTGCTGTAAATTTGTATCAACAAAGGAGAAAAAAACAATGGCACAGACCGTATTACACACAGCCAACACTCGCGGAGCAGCAGATCATGGCTGGTTAAAAAGCTTCCACTCATTCAGCTTTGCTGGATACTACAACCCAGACCGCATCCATTTTGGAGCATTAAGGGTATTGAATGATGACTTTGTAACTGGTGGAATGGGATTTGGGGAACACCCTCATGACAACATGGAAATTATTTCTATTCCGTTAGAAGGAGAACTACAACATAAAGACAGCTTGGGCAATACCGCTACCATTAAAGCCGGAGAAATACAAGTAATGAGTGCAGGAACAGGCGTATACCATTCTGAATATAACCCTGATGCCAAAAGCCCTGCTAAGTTTTTACAGATCTGGGTATTCCCTAACAAAAGGAACGTAGAACCTCGTTATGATCAAATCACCATTGATAGGGAAACCAGGAACGAATTTGTACAGGTTTTATCGCCAAATGCTGATGATGCTGGAGTATGGATTTACCAAGATGCTTGGTTTAACATGGGTAGATTTGACGCAAACACTTCAAAAACCTATCAATTACACAAAGAAGGTAACGGCGCTTATATCTTTGTATTGAGCGGTTCGCTTAAAATTGAGGGACAGGAATTGAATACCAGAGATGGTTTCGGAATTTCAGAAACTGATCAATTTGAAATCAGCGCTTCTACTGATGCCGAGTTTTTAATCATGGAAGTACCGATGAAATTCTAACTAAATTTTAAACTAGCCACAGATGCACAGATAAAAAAATCTGTGCATCTGTGGCTTTATCATAAAGCGATGATCAATATTTTAATTGTTTGTGCTAACGAACCCATTGCAGCTACCATAGCACGCCTGATCGACAAAATGGAAGATTGGCGTGCATCTGTGGCTTTATCACTAAACGAAGCTATGGAAAATTGCTACGCCAAAACCTTTGAGGTGATATTAATTGGCTCTGGCATTACACAGGCTCAGGAAGATGTTTTAAAACTGCACCTGGACAAGCTAAAAGCAAACAGTGTGGTAGTAAAACATTACGGCGGTGGTAGCGGGCTGCTTTATGCAGAAATTTACCAAGCCTTAGCTACAAATTGACAAAAGTCATTTTTTAGGTTGACGGCATTCGTCACCAATCATTTACGCTACCTTTATTTTTGATGCATATGGGAAAAATTGCTAAAGATTATTACCTCACTGAAGTTGATAAACTGCCCGAAAGCATTTATTGCATGCACGATTATATGGGCGAGGATGGCATCAAGGCTCATCAACACCTCAAAGACCAACTGCTTTACACTGAAGGTGGAATGGTTCACGTAAAAGTTCAAGGTGTAACTTATTTCCTTCCCGCACGACACTACATGTGGATTCCCGCAGGCTTAGAACATAGCATACATCCAGGTTCCACAGCTGTCATCATGCGCAATCTCTATTTTCCTTCTACGCAAAGCGATGATTCTTTTTCTGCACAAGCAGGTATTTATCCTGTAAATGAGCTGTTATTGCAAATGCTTATTTTCAGCAACCAATGGGATGGCGATATTATTCCAGAGAACAAAATAGCTTTTGGATTTGTTTCTTCATTAAGAGCAATATTACCTCAGTTAAGCCAATATCAGTTACCATTAATTTTACCCATGCCTAGCCATCCTCGCCTCATCCAAGTGATCCATTATATGGAGCAAAATATGCAAAATGGCATTCTGCTTCCTCAATTGGCCCAACAATTCGGCTTTAGCGAACGTAGTTTATCTAGGCTTTTTAAAAATGATGTAGGCATGTCCTTTATACAATACCATACCATTCAACGGATGTTAAAGGCATTAGAATTATTGCTTACTCACCACACATCAGTTAAAGAAACCGTTGCACTAGTAGGATACAATAGCATCCCTACTTTTAGCGCCACCTTTCGTAAAATAGTGGGAATAAGTCCTTCAGCCTATCTCAAATTGGGCAGCGGATTTGGGTCTCAAAGCACAAATGGCTTAAATAAATAAAACTATGTCACTAATTGATAATAAGCCAAAAAACCCAGCCCATACATTTGTTAATCACGCCAAATAGTATGTACGAGAACAGAATACTTAAACCAGAACTAGAAGAACTGATCATTACTGCGCAAGAAGCGGCAATGATGTTTAAAGATAAGATAGTAGTAGCTTCCAGCGGCTTCACCAAAGCGGGGGATAGTAAAGCCGTGCTAATGGCTTTGGCCGAAAGAGCACATGCCGACCCGTTAAAAGTAACCTTAATGACGGGAGCTTCTTTAGGGCAGGGAACTGATGGTGCGCTGGTAGAAGCAGGAGCTCTATCCTTACGCTTACCTTTCCAAGTTGATCCTATTATGCGAAAGGCCATTAATAGAGGTGAGGTATTTTTTATCGACCAACATTTGGGAGAAACTGCCAATTTATTGCGTGCCAACAATTTTCCAAAGATCGACATTGCCATCCTAGAGGCTTGTTTGATTGAAGAAGACGGAAGTATTGTACCCACCACTTCTGTAGGTAACTCAGCTTCATTTGCGGCATTGGCCGAAAAAATCATCATTGAACTGAACTTATCCGTCCCCCTATCCATTAAAGGCATTCATGATATTTTTTCTACTGGCGAATATCCTAATCGTAGAGAAATCCCAATTACAAAAGCCAATACCAAGGTTGGCTCTTCGGTGATTGCCATTAATCCAGATAAAATTGTGGGTATTGTGATTACCCAAAAAACAGATAGCCCTGCGGAAATTGAAGCTCCAGATGCTTCTACCAAAGCCATTGCCAACCATTTAGTCCGTTTCTTTAACCAAGAAGTAGCCAAGGGGAATTTAACCAAGTCTTTACTGCCATTACAAGCGGGCATCGGAAAAGTGGCCAATGCAGTATTAACAGGTTTTGTACATAGCGATTTTGAAGATTTAACCATGTATTCAGAAGTGCTACAGGATAGCACCTTTGATTTATTGGATTCAGGGAAATTATTATTTGCTTCTGGCTCTTCCATCACGGTTTCTCAAGGCTATTACGATAAGATATTTTCCAATTTCGACACTTACAAAGACAAGGTAATGCTCCGCCCTCAAGACATTAGCAATGCCGCAGAAGTCATCAGAAGACTGGGAATTATTGCCATCAACACCGCCTTAGAATGTGACATTTATGGCAATGTAAATTCTACTCACGTGAGCGGAACGCACATGATGAATGGCATAGGGGGCTCAGGAGATTTTGCTCGTAATTCTTACCTCAGCATTTTCGTAACCACTTCGGTGGCCAAGGGAAATAACATTTCGTGTATTGTACCTATGGTATCACATGTTGATCACTGCGAACACGATGTGGACATTATTGTAACCGAACAAGGGTTAGCAGATTTAAGAGGTTTAGCACCACGACAACGAGCACAAGTAATTATTGACAAATGCGTACATCCCGAATACAGAACAGAACTACAAAGCTATTTCGACAGGGCATCTAATGAACGCGGTGGACAAACACCACACTTATTGGAAGAAGCCTTTAGCTGGCATATTTCATTAAGAGAAAATGGTAGTATGAAAAAAGCCCCCTGCTTATCAGTATAAGCAAGGGGCCGAGAGCGCATAAAAGCGTAAACAATAATTTATTTATTGCTTAATGAATTTATGAACTGTTTTTGAATGTCCTGATGACAATACCACTGTGTAAACACCAGCAGGCAACAAAGCAATATTTAGCTTATGCTCTTGGTCTTTAGCAGTGATTTTACCACTCATTACCACTTTTCCTAACATATCAACCACTTGTAACTGGCTGTATACATTTGCTGGGAATTTAACCGTGATTGCATGCGAAGCTGGATTAGGGTACAATTCCACCTCTTCTTTAGCTTGACTGAAGTTAACTTGTTTTACCCCATAATCTTTAGTGTCGCCATTTTTATCAACTTGCAATAACTGATAGTAGTTTTGCCCATTTACGGCATTTTTATGCAAGAAAGCATAACGTTTCCCCGTTTTAGAATCGCCTAGTGCAGTTACTTTGGTAAGCGGTTTAAACTCTCCTTTTTCTGTAGCATGTAATAATTCAAAGTGCGAAGAATTCGACTCAGACGTAGTAGTCCAAGTAACCTCAACACCAGTAGCTACTGTTTTTGCAGCAAAATTGATCAAATCTACCGGTAATGCACCCTCTACTTTTATACTTACGGGCACCGTTTTAGTACAAGCATTCGCATCCGTTACCGAAACGGTGAAGCTATAATCTCCAGCAGCAGTTGGCGTGCCTGACAATATACCTCCTGCAGACAATGTTAATCCAGTTGGAAGCATACCTGAGCTACTATATGAATAGCCCATTGTTCCTCCGGCTGCGGCGAAAGTATATGAGAATGCTGTATTTATATTCACCACAGCAGCACCTGAATAAGTCAATTGCAATGCCGTTGGCTGGGTAATAGTAAATGATCTGGTTAAGGTACAAGCATTGGCATCAGTAACCGTAACCGTATAAACACCCACAGGAAGACCAGAAGCGGTTGCCGCTGTACCACCTAATGGAGCCCATGAATAGGTATATGGTGCCGTACCACCGGAAACATTAATACTAGCCACACCATTTGAACCACCGTTACAAGCAACCGTAGTCATTGATGCGGTAGAAGTTAAAGCCGTTGGCTGGGTAATGGTAAATGACCTAGTTAAGGTACAAGCATTCGCATCAGTAACTGTAACCGTATAAGTACCTACAGCTAAACCAGTAGCAGTTGCTCCTGTACCTCCTGATGGAGCCCATGAATAGGTATATGGAGCAGTACCACCAGAAACATTAACAGTAGCCATGCCGTTTGAACCACCGTTACAAGCAACTGTAGTCATTGACGCGGTAGAAGTTAAAGCAGTTGGTTGGGTGATGGTGACCGATCTTGTGATAGAACAAGCATTGGCATCCGTAACCGTTACGGTATAAGTACCTATTGCTAAACCAGTAGCAGTTGCCGCCGTGCCACCAGAAGGTGCCCATGAATAGGTATAAGGTCCTGTTCCTCCTGAAGGAGTTACAGTTGCTGTACCATTTGAACCACCGTTACAAGAAACCGTAGTAAATGAGGTAGTGGCTGTAAAAGCCGTTGGTTGGGTAATGGTAAACGTTTGTGTTTTAGTACAGGCATTGGCATCGGTAATGGTACAAGTATAGGTCCCTGCTGCTAATCCAGTTGCCGTAGCTGCTGTGCCACCACTTGGCGCCCATGAATAGGTATATCCTGGCGTACCACCCGTTACAGCAACGGAAGCCGTACCGTTTGTACCGCCATTACAAGCAACATTAGTTTGCGAAGGCGTAACTGAAATTGCCGTTGGCTGGGTAATGGTAAATGACCTAGTTAAGGTACAAGCATTCGCATCGGTTACCGTAACCGTATAAACACCTACAGGCAATCCAGAAGCCGTAGCTGCTGTACCACCACTTGGCGCCCATGAATAGGTATAAGGTGCAGTTCCTCCAGAAACATTAATGCTAGCTACTCCAGTTGAACCACCATTACAAGCAACTGTAGTCATTGAAGCGGTAGAAGTTAAAGCGCTTGGCTGGGTAATGGTGACCGATCTTGTGATAGAACAAGCATTGGCATCCGTAACCGTTACGGTATAAGTACCTATTGCTAAACCAGTAGCTGTGGCTGCTGTACCACCTGATGGGGCCCATGAATAAGTATATGGACCAGTACCACCACTTGGAACTACGCTAGCCGTTCCATTTGAACCACCGTTACAAGAAACAGTAGTAAATGAGGTAGTGGCCGTAAAAGCTGTTGGTTGGGTAATGGTAAACGTTTGTGTTTTAGTACAGGCATTGGCATCGGTAATGGTACAAGTATAGGTCCCTGCTGCTAATCCAGTTGCCGTGGCCGCTGTACCACCCGATGGTGCCCATGAATAGGTATATCCTGGCGTACCACCCGTTACAGCAACGGAAGCCGTACCGTTTGAACCGCCATTACAAGCAACATTAGTTTGCGAAGGCGTAACTGAAATTGCCGTTGGCTGGCTGATTGTAAAAGTTCTCGTAGCCGTACAACTGGCAGCATCGGTAATGGTAACGGTATAAGTACCTGCAGTTAATCCAGTAGCAGACGCAGCTGTTCCGCCTGATGGCGACCATGAGTAGGCATATGGAGGCACACCTCCAGTAACATTTACAGTTGCCACACCAGTTGAACCACCGTTACAAGCTACATCAGTTTTAGAAGTAGTAATCGACATTGCCGTTGGCTGTGTAATGGTAAAGCCTCTGGTAGTCGTACATCCGTTATTATCGGTAATAGTAACGGTATAATTACCTACAGCTAAACCAGATGCAGTTGCTGCCGTACCTCCTGATGGAGACCATGAATAAGTATAAGGCGCTGCACCTCCTGTTGCCACTACTGTAGCGGTTCCATTAGAACCACCATTACAGCTTACATTTGTTTTAGATGAAGTTGCTGTTAAAGTAGTTGGTTGGGTAATGGTTACACTTCTGCTAATTGAAGTACCTTCGTTGTCAGTAATGGTACAAGTGTAAGCAAGTGCCGTTAAACCACTAGCAGTTGCCGCTGTACCTCCGGCAGGAGACCATGAATACGTATAAGGCGTTACACCTCCAGATGCCGTAACGGTAGCAGTACCATTGGAACCGCCGTTACATGAAACATTAGTAGAGGAAGTAGTAGCTGTTAACGCGGCATTGGTTGTAAAAGTTGCATCACTTCCATAAGCAGTTCCAGATGAGTTGATCGCATATGCTCTGAAGTGAATTGTTGTTGCAGATGGTAACGACGAAACAACCGAACTAAATGAACCAGTTCCAGTTCCGATGGTTACTTTGTTATCTGAAGTTGTTGGATCGGCCGTTAAGCCCCATACTATTCCTCTTTCGGTAACTGAAGCTCCTCCGTCTGCAGTTATATTTCCACCTAAGGTAGCTTTTACCGCTCCAACGCCAGTCGCAGTGCTTGTTGATACGGTTGCATTCACCACAACTGTACAATTTACATTTGGCGTAGGATAGCCCACTGGTGTTATCCCTAAGGAAGCAGTGCCATCATGTATCCAGTTAGCGGGGTTGTTAATAGCAGCTCTTAATACGGTAGCCGTTCCGGTTAAAGTTCCAGAATATTTGCTATTGGCAACCTCAGGTCCAGGAGCAGGAAAAAGCGAAACACAGTTTACACCATTGGTAAGTCCAGTCGGCACAATACTTTCGGCCACACCAGTTACGGCACTACTATTCCACGTAGTCACTGGGTCGTAATTCGTACTGTTATAGTCGCCATGAACAGCGGCAATAAAGATAGGGTTGGCAGGCCTAACCCCAGATGTGCTTTGGTAAGCAATTATCTGGTCTCCACCCGAGAGGTTAAAACTGGAATTGAGAGCAATAGTTACGCCACTTGTACCTGTTACCGTAAAAACATCCGCCGCAGTCTCTACAATTGAGATAATCGTTCCACAAGGTACTGCCGATGGGGTAATCCATCGTAAGTGCGTTTCTGTGTTGTCGGCCCAGCCTGTAGCGGTCCATCCTTGTTCGGCGAAATAAATAGTTTCACCAGCTGGGATTGTTTTGAGAACAATGAACGAGAAGCCATCTACCGCTCCAAAGTCATAGCCAATAAAGGCAATGTCTCCAGCGGCGAGCGTTTGCGCCCGTAGCTTACTCATTCCAATCCCGAGAAAAGCACAGCATATAATCAATGCCATGCAAAATCTCTTTCGAAAAGAGTCGTTAAAATAGATCATGATATATTGTTTTTTTATGATACAAAAAAACGTGATCATACTGTCCGTAGCACCCTTAAAAAGAATATACCCTTGATAAAAATCAACAATTCTTTATCTCTACCAACAACAAAATGGCTATGAGATCACTTCGACACATTTGGCAATTTTGGTACGAACCCTACTTAAGGTCTCTTCAGAAACACTGAGGAATGAAGCAATCAACCGCAAAGGAACCCTATCAATCAAATGTGGATATGCCTTTAAAAACCTTAAGTATTTAGCTTCGGCCGAAGGCAATCGTGCAATAAAAGCCCTTTCTTCAGCACCAGCATAAGAGCGTTCAATGAGCACCCTACCTATATAGTTGATTTCAAAATAATTATCATAGAGATAATTTAGCATCTCTTTATTAACAACTACAAGTTCACAGTCTTCTATGGCCTCTATGTATTCTTCGGTAATGCCAAGGCCATCAATGCTACGAATACGGCCAATGAGCACATTCTCCACCTCCAACCAAGTGGTAATTTTTTTGGCAGTGGTCTTTGTAAATCCTCTAACCGCACCCTTCACTATAAAAAACAGGCAATCCTCCTTATCGAGAGGACTGACCAAATATTTACCTTTTTTAAATTCAACAGTTGCTACCTTTTCAGAGAGATAGGTCACTAGATGTTCTTTTAAAGGATATATTTGGTTTAAGTAGCTAAAAAAGGTAGTAATTGGCATAAATATTTGAGCGTTAAATATTGAAACCAAACCTTGCTATAACAGCAATGATTTTAACTTCAAAAGACAAGATTAAGAACGTTAATTTAACTTTCGATTGAGCAACAAAAGGTACCCTATGACATACGAAAGCTAAAGAGTATTTAATAAAATTCTTGCGTTATGACAGATAAATCCAAGTCTCATAAAAAATTTTTAGAGCTTCACATCCATCTTCTTTATAGGGCTTAAAACCACCACAATCCAAGTTCATAATACGCGGAATCTAACACAAAAAACGCCATTATTGATGATATCTTAGCAATAGATGATAATAAAATATTGACAAATATCAATGTCTTTCATCTATCTTTCTTACTTTCAACACATTGCCTTCAACGGCTATTTTTGTTCTAGTCCTACTGAGTGTTTCTACAGAAAGTCCTAAAAAAAACGCAATATATTTTAAAGATATCCGGTCAACCAAACCAGGATAAGTTGCTAAAAAACGTATATATTTTTCTTCAGCAGTGGGCAATCGACAGATAAAAGCTCGCTCTTCTGCTGCGGCATACAGTTTTTGACCAATCACCCGTCCAATGTAATTGATTTCAAAATGATTGAGGTAAAGCTTCTCTAACAGCTCTCTACTAATTTTCACTACTTTACAATACTCTATTGCTTCTACATATTCTTCCGCTTCATCATTCTCATCTTTTATTCTCATGCGACCTATTAAACTATTCTCCACCACAATCCACGTAGTGATTTTCTTTTGGCCTATTTTAGTAAAGCCCCTCACAGCTCCACTAAATAAGAAATACATATAATCCTCCTTATCCAAAGGACTAATCAAAAACCTTCCCTTATTAAAAGAAACTGTTGTTACTTTATCAGATAAATAGCTCAACAAGTGCGCCTTCATAGGATGCAATTGGTTTAAAAACCTAAGAAAAGAGGTGACAGGCATAACTAATCTTTTTAATACTAATCGCCAACGCTAAAGAGGCAGCATCGAAGACTAGTAAACCATAAGTAAGCACTTCCCCATATTCGTTACACCAGAAAAGAATATTTTTTAAACCGTACGAAAACTTCACCTGTGCAGTGACTAAAACACTACTTCAGTGTGAACACAGTACAGCAAATATGTCGTCATTGCGAGGTACGAAGCAATCCTAAGGCGGCAAATTTTAGGACCGTAAACTTTGTAAGATTGCTTCGTAACTCACAATGACGATAAAACAAAAAGCCCCGTCTCGCAAGTGCGGGACGGGGCTTTTCTATTAGACAATTCATACTTTGTACGTTTGTCTTTTAACTTTTCAGTTCACTAGTAAGTTGCAGCTAATTTCAATGCATTGTAGGCATTTACTACACCACCTGTAACCGAAATATCTTTCAACGCATCTGCTTTCTCTACAGAATTCATGATAATTTCCTTTACCTGCTTAGCTGATAATTTTGGATAATAAGAACGGATTAAGGCAGCCAAACCAGCAACCACTGGCGCAGCCATACTTGTACCATTATTATCTTGATATTTTTGATCTGGGTAAGTAGAATAAATACCGAAACCAGGTGCAAATACATCAACTGTAGTTTTTCCATAGTTAGAGAAACTTGCTTTAAGCCTACGATCGTTGTAAGGAGTTGAAGCACCCACTGTAATCCAGCTATCGGCCAAAGTACCGTCTTCATACTTGTTGGTAGGGAAATTTGTCTCTACGTCAAGGTTTTTATTATCGTTCCCTGCGGCGTGTACCAATAATACATCTTTGCTCACTGCATACTTCACCGCATCATCTACTACTTTTTTATCTTGAGAATAAGCCTTACCAAAGCTCATATTCAAAACTTTAGCACCATTATCTACCGCATAACGAATTGCATTGGCAACGTCCTTATCACGCTCATCGCCATTTGGCACGGTACGTACGGCCATTAACAATACATTATCGGCAACACCATTAATACCGATAGTATTTTTTCTATCAGCACCAACAATACCTGCTACGTGAGTACCGTGTGAAGGATCTGGACCTTTAGAGTCAGTATTACCATAAATACGTTGGTTGCTATTGTTTTCATCGTCACCAACAATGCTACGTGGGTCAAAAGTCAAGTTATAGTTGTAATTAACCTGATCATAAAAGTGCTCATAACCAGCTTTTACTCTAGTTTCGTAGAAAGTTTTATAATCAGTATTGGCCAAAGCTCTAAGCAAAGCATTTTTAGCATTGCTTTCAGCCTGTCCTTCAGGAGTAAAGTTTTTTACATCTTCCAAAGTAGGATTTTCTTTTCCTAGTTTTTTAGCGATGCTCTCTACACCATTTTTTAAAGCTGTATAACCAGCAAGGTTAGCTTTACCTTCTGCCAAACCTTTATCGAACTCCTTTTTCATAGCTAAATAAGCTTCAAAAGCAGGTCTATCTTTAGCAGTTACGTTTTCTTCTGTTACGTTGGCAAAACGGGCAGCATCACGACGTATTAAACGAGTAAGCTCTAAGGCCTCTTGGTTAACGTTTCCATTTTTTCCACCTAAAAAACTCCAACCGTTAACGTCATCGATGTAACCATTTTTGTCATCATCTTTACCATTACCGGCTTTTTCCTTTTTGTTCACCCACATTACAGATTTCAAATCTTCGTGAACTCCATCAACGCCGCTATCTAAAATGCCAACAATTACTGTCGTCGATTTTTTACCCTTTAAAAGTTCATTGTATGCTTTTTCGGTACTGATTCCAAAAACACTATCCGCTTTAAGATCTAAATTGTACCAGTTCTTCTTTTGCGATTGAGCAGACGCAATAAAAGGACCTGTTGCCAATAATGCCAAGGCAACTAGTCTTTTAATTTGGCTTGTATTCATTTGTGTTAATAATAAGTTTTAGAAATAAAAAACGGCAAGATAGCTTGTTTTATTATCATTATCAATGCGGCGGCTCCTTCAAGGTATATTTATGGGCTAAACTTGACAAACCCATTGCTGGTAAAGCAAGACCTTGTAAGTTTTGAAACGGCACAGCCCTCAACTTCACCTTTGAATACTAAAGTTAAACCTACGAGGTCTTTAAATAGCTTCTACGAACATGAAAGGAGCTTATATCTAACCTAATTACCCCTCACTTCGATTTTTTGAGGATTGAAAAGCAATTTCAGCAACATCAATCATCGTTACTCGGGCTTTACGTTACAATCTTTTTGTTTGTGGAGACCACCATCACAAAAAGGATTTCCACTACAATCCCGTTTAATTAACCAAGGGCAGTACAATAATTTCATCACTACCAGTACGGGTTCCGTCATTGCCAGCTCGACTGGCAATCGTAATGCTATTTATGTCTTGCTACTCCGTTAAGATTCCCGCATAGGCGGGAATGACGCACAAATGAATGCTAAAACTTTCACAAAAAAAAGCAGCGACCAATTAGGCCACTGCTTTAAAAACCAACATTAACGAAATGAATCCTTAATTGTTGTCATACTAGGCTTTATTGCCAGCCTCCACCCAAGGCCCTATACAACTCCACACTAGCATTAAGCTGCGCTGTCTTCAAGCTTGCTAAATCAAGCTCGCCTTGCAACAGATTAGATTGCGCAGTAATCACTTCTAAATAATTGGCCATTCCACTTTTAAACAGCAGATCAGCATTTTGAACTGCCGATTTCAAAGTACGTACCCTGTTTTGGGCAATGCTAAATTCCTTCTTTAGGTTTTCCAATTTAGACTGCTCGTTGGACACTTCAACCACGGCTTGAATTACCACTTGTCTAAATAACAGTACCGATTTCTCTCTTTCCACTTTTGCCAATTCAAATTGTGTTTTAAGCTCTTTTCTATTGAAAATAGGTTGGGTAAGTCCACCACCTACAATTCCGAACAAAGAAGCAGGCACATTAAACCAATTGCTAGCCTTAAAAGAGTTCAGTCCTGCACTGGCCGAAATGGTTAAGCTTGGATACAAACTCGCATTAGCTACTCCAACTTTGGCGTTAGCTATTTTCAAACCAAGCTCCACACTTTTAACATCAGGTCTAATCGCCAACATGATAGATGGAATGCCAACGGCCAATTGCGTTGAAACTTCTAATTGTGCTAAGGTTTCCGAACGTTCTATCGCCGTTGGGAATCTACCTGTTAGTTCGCTCAATGCATTTTCTTGGATGCTGATTTCCTGAGTAATTTGTGGAATAAGCTGGCTAGCTTTAAGCAGTTGCGCTTCTGTTTGTTGTACAGCCAGTGAAGTTACTTGGCCTACCTCAAACTGCTTGCTCACCATTTTCAAGGTACTGTCGCTAAGCGCTAAATTCCTTTTGGCAATATTTAACTGCTCATCCAATAATAACAAACGATAAAAACTGGTAGCTACTGTAGCTACTATACGGGTTTGCACTGCCTTTTTAGCTTCTTCGCTCTGCAAGTAAGTCGCATACGAAGCTTCTTTTTGTTTGCTGATTTTACCCCAAATATCCGCTTCCCAGCTTAAAGCCAAATTAGCGTTATAATCTTCCACATGGGTAGTCTTCAAAAACTGAGAAGTACTCAATCCGTTCAAACTATTATCAGATGGGCGGTTTGAGCTGGCAGTTACTTGCAAATTTAACTGGGGAATATTTCCCATCCTTGCTCTCTTCAATAGCAAATTAGCCGCATCTATATTTTTAATGGCAATCTGCAGATCGATATTTCGCTCAATAGCACTATCTATTAGTTGCTGAATCGTTTTCGTTGCAAAAAAATCCTTTACTAAAATATTTCCGATACTGGTCGTATCTGTTTGGGCTATCCCTCTATATTTTGAGGGGGTATCCTGTACTGGATTAATCACATTTCTTGGGATGCTACAACCGTAGCTTCCCAAAATAAACGCGATTAAAAAACTATATATGAATGTTCTCATGATTTTATATTATTTAGTCTCCTCTTGTTGATGATGAGGACGTGCATTGATTTCTGCCAGTGGCGCACCCGTTACTTTTTCTTGCAAATACTGGAAGATGATGAACAACACTGGAATGATGAACAAGCCTAAAATTACACCCGAAACCATACCGCCAGCAGCACCAATACTGATACTGTGGTTACCCTGTGCTGAAGGACCTGTAGCAAACATCATCGGGATTAATCCCACCACAAAGGCAAGAGATGTCATGATGATAGGACGTAACCTCAATTTCGCTGCTTCTAAAGCTGCCGCAATTAACGGTTTACCAGATCTTCTGCGCTGTGCCGCGAACTCCACAATCAAAATGGCGTTTTTGGCCAATAAGCCGATCAGCATGACTAATGCAACTTGTACATAAATGTTATTTTCTATTCCGGCAAAACCGATAGCCAAGAACACTCCAAATATTCCTACTGGAATAGAAAGGATAACCCCTAGCGGCAATAAATAACTTTCATATTGTGCAGCCAATAAAAAGTAAACAAACACTAAACACAAGATAAAAATCACGGCCGACTGTCCGCCGGAAGAAATCTCCTCTCTGGTTTGGCCAGAGAACTCATAGCTATAGCCTGCTGGCAATTGTTTAGCGGCCACTTCTTCAATCGCTTTAATGGCATCACCCGAACTAAAGCCAGGTTTTGGGATGGCATTAATCGCAATAGAATTAAACAAGTTGTATCTGGAGGCAGTTTCCGACCCATAAATACGACGCAAATTCACTAAAGTATTGATAGGTACCATCTCACCTGTTTTGTTTTTTACAAACACACGATCTATGGAAGCTGGATCAGCTCTATCAGCAATGTCAGCTTGCACAATCACCCTGTAGTACTTTCCAAATCGGTTAAAATCTGAGGCCTGTGCACTACCAAAATAAGCTTGCATGGTTTGCAATATATCTTTCACGTTCACTCCTAATTGGTCAGCCTTTTCTTGATTAATATCTAATTCCAATTGAGGATAATCAGCCTTGAAACTGGTAAACGCTACCGCAATGGCAGGTTGTTTCATCAACTCGCCAATAAAGTTCTGTGAAATCCCACTAAACTTATCCAGTTTACCACCTGTTTTATCTTGCAGCACCATATCCAAGGCTTCTACATTACTAAAACCAGGTACCGTTGGGAAACTGAACACAAAGAAACTACCACCAGATATGCCTGCTAGTTGTCCCCTCACTTGGTTCATGATTTCGTCAATGTTCTTCACTTGGCCTCTTTCCTCGGTAGGCTTAAGCAATACGAAAACTACCGCTGCTGATGGACTTGTAGAGTTGGTTAACAAGTTAAAACCCGAAATTGCAGTCACAAACCTCGAAGCATCCAACTTTCTAAGGGTATTCTCCGCTTCAGTCATTACTTTTTGGGTTCCATCTAACGAAGTTCCCGACGGCGTTGATACCGAAATAGCGATAAAACCCTGATCTTCTGTAGGGATAAAACCTGTACGAGTAGTTCTAACCATCCAAATGGTCACTACAGTGATTAATGCCAATCCTCCCAAGCTTAACCATCTGTTTTTAACCAAAAATTTCAAGCTATTCACATAGCGGTTGGTCATGGCATTAAAGCTGCTGTTAAAACCGCTAAAGAATTTTTCTTTAAAGCCTTTTTTAACCGGAGCTTCTCCTTCTTTAGAAGTCGCATGGTTATCTTTTAAAAACAAAGCCGCCAATGCTGGACTTAAGGTTAAAGCGTTAACCGCAGAAATTACGATAGCGATGGCCATGGTAAAGGCAAACTGACGGTAAAACAATCCCGTTGAACCTTCCATAAAACCAACAGGTAAAAATACCGCAGCCATAACCAAGGTGATGGAAATAATGGCACCTGTGATTTCGCTCATGGCCTCATGCGTAGCTACTTTAGGAGGCAAATGTTTGTGCTCCATTTTGGCATGCACTGCTTCTACCACCACAATCGCATCATCTACCACAATACCAATGGCCAAAATTAGGGCAAATAGGGTAAGTAGGTTGATAGAGAAACCAAACAACTGCATAAAGAAAAACGTACCCAAAATTGCTACAGGTACTGCAATGGCAGGAATCAACGTTGATCTAAAGTCTTGAAGGAAGATAAATACAACAATAAACACCAAAATAAACGCCTCAATCAAAGTATGGATTACTTGGTCAATAGATTGATCCAAGGCGACTTTTGTACTGTAAAAAATGTTGTGTTTAATCCCTTTTGGAAAATCTTTTGAAGCTTTCTCCATCAACTTGTTAATGGCAATCTGTATTTCATTAGAGTTAGACCCAGCTAACTGAATCACCCCAATTACTACCCCTTTTTGTCCATTTAAACGTGTTAAGCTGTTGTAAGAATAAGCACCAAGTTCAACCCTAGCCACATCTTTCAATCGTAGGATAGAACCGTCTGCATTGTTTCTAACTGCAATATTTTCATATTCTTCTGGCTTAGTTAGTTTGCCTTTGTACTTAATTACATACTCAAAAACCTCTTTACTACGCTCTCCAAATTTACCTGGAGCAGCTTCCAAACTTTTATCTTGAATGGCGGCCATTACTTCATTAGGTGTTACCTTATAAGTAGCCATTTGTGTAGGATTTAACCAAACACGCATCGAGTAATCTTTTACTCCGCCAAAAATACTCGCAGCACCTACTCCTGGTATCCTTTTGATTTCTGGAATGATATTGATTTGTGCATAGTTGGCGACGAAAGTTTGGTCATATTTAGCTTCATCTTCGGTAAACATCCCAATAGCCATGATAAAGCTATTCTGTTGTTTTGCCGTGGTAATACCTTGTTGTACTACCTCTGCTGGCAATTGGCTAGTAGCCTGAGCTACTCTATTTTGAACGTTTACCGCCGCCTGATCTGCATTGGTACCCAATTTGAAGAAAACGGTGATGGCCAATGAACCGTCGTTACTAGCGGTTGAGCTCATATAAGTCATGTTCTCTACCCCGTTAATCGATTCTTCGATAGATGGTGCTACCGAACGCAAAACGGTTTCGGCATTAGCACCTGGATATACCGCAGTAACCAAAACCGATGGTGGAGCGATATCTGGAAACTGTTGAAGCGGCAATTTAGTTAAACCAAGTACCCCAAGTATCACCAATAAAATGGAGATCACCGTAGCAAGTACCGGCCTTTGTATAAATATTTTAAACATTAGTTGTTGTTGTTAATTTTTAGAAATTAATTGGGCTATTTTCTCACCTTTTTTTTCTGGTTGAATAAGTTGCCCATCTTGAAGTTTGTCTAAACCACTTAAAACGATTTGATCTCCTGATTTTAAGCCGTCTTTGATTAAATAGTTAGTACCCGATTTTCCGTCGATAGCAATGGCTACCTTGTTCACTTTGTTGTCTTTTCCAACGGCAAACACAAAAATCTTATCCTGCATTTCTACGGTTGCAGACTGAGGAATTAACATTGTGTTATCATGAGAAAGGCCTAACCTTATTTTGCCAGTATTACCTGATCTCAGTAAGCCTTTTGAGTTGGCAAAAACAGCTCTTAAGGTAATTGACCCTGTAGTTTTATCGAACTGACCATTGATCATGTCTATTTTTCCTTTTACAGGATATACACTTTGATCTGCCAACACCAATGATACCGCAGGCAAATGCTTAATTCTATCTGCAACAGAATTTCCTTCGTATTTAGCATTAAAGTTGATGAAATCAGTTTCGGCCAAAGAGAAATAAGCATAAACTTGATTTACATCTGAAAGTTGGGTAAGTGCTTCGGGATCCGAAGGAGCTACTAAGCTTCCTTGTTTTTTAGGTAAACGACCAATGTAACCACTGCTTGGTGCCTTAATTTGAGTATAACCTAAATTAATTTGTGCACTATTTACGTTTGCCTTAGCCTGTTCTACATTAGCCAATGCAATTTGATGAGTGGTTTTTGCCGTTTTTAGTTGAAAGTCTGAAACTACTTTACTTTGCACTAAGGGTGTTAACTTATCTACTTCTAATTGAGCATTTAAAACTGCCGCTTGGGCTGCTTGTAACGAAGCTTTAGCATTGTTTAATTGTGCTTTAAAAGGAAGTTCAGAAATTTGGAACAATAACTGTCCTTTACTTACTAACTGACCTTCGTTTACCAATATTCTATCAATAGTACCAGAAATTTGAGGTCTTATTTCAACGTCAGTAGTTCCTTGTATGGCAGCTGGGTAATCTACAAAAGTTTCTTGGGCTCCCATTGATACCGTTGCTACCGGCAATAACGGTGGCGGAGCCGCAGCAGCCATCTGATCTGGCTTAGCTGTACAGCTGGCAAGAAACAAAACGACAGTAATGATAAACAGAATTATCCATTCGTTAAATAATTTAACACTGTTAAATTGTGGGCGGTGTTTGTATATATGATTCATTTTATTGGGGATTTTTACTTACTTTATTTTACGTTAATAATTAATTTAACACTGTTAAATGTGTGGCAAAAAAAAAACTAATCGTTAATTGTCTTAATAATCGCTTTGATAGCGCTTCTTAAGATTTCTTGATTAATCTCATCATTAGCACCTTTTTGAACAAGGTTGATAGATATTAGACCATGTATTAATGACCAAAAAGTATAATATTTTAAGCAAGAAGTGTCTTCCGATACGGGTTGTTTGGTCAGCAATACTTCGATAGCATCGTAAAACAAATCAGTGGTGTATTCTGCTTCTGGCATTTTCTTGTACAACTCACAACAGTTTACCTGAACACCATACATCAACTGATAAAATTCTTTTTCTTCAAAGGCAAAATCCCAGTAGGCTAACCACATGGCCTCCAATTGGTCTTCTGCACTTGTTTTACTATCTCTGGCTTCTTTAACTTTTAAACCTAAGTTGATATAGCCTTGCCTAGTCAATTCCAGTAGGATTCCTTCCTTGTTTGGAAAATACTCGTAGATAATTGGAGCCGTATATTCAATCACATCCGCAATTTTTCTCATACTTAGTGCGGCCCAACCTTCTTGTTTCACAATCTGTAAAGCAGCGGCCAAGATACTTTTTTTAGTATCCTCTTTTTGACGCTGTATTCTTTCTTTACTTCCCATGAGTCTAGTGCTATAAAATCATTTAACACTGTTAAGCAAAGGTATAAACACATTTAATTTATCATATCATCCATTTGTCAGAAATATTAAAAAAATAAAAAAAACCTGCCTAGAGTTCATCTGACAGGTTTTGAGTATGAGGTTTGATTAAAACTTTAGGCTACCTTCTTCTCGCCAATTAGCCTTTTTATTCTATTCTCAATATAGTCAAGGTCAAAAGGTTTACTGATATAGTCATCAGGACTTACCGCTTCACTTAATGCTTTGCTATTGACATTTGCCGACATTACAATTACCGGAATATGCTTGGTGAATACATCAGTTTTCAAGTCTCTGCAAATATCGATGCCATTTCCATCTGGCAACATCACATCTAGGATAAATAAATCTGGTATAGAATCTGTAAGTTTCGTTTTGAGTTCGCTAAAAGTTGATGATACTTGAATTTCATAACCTTCATCTTTCAATAAAAATTCAATAATGAAAGCAATGTCTTTGTCATCTTCTAAAACATGTATGCGTTTTTTCATGTCGTTTTTAAATAGTTGTATACTGCGGTTTAACACTGATTTGTTAGGGATTAAACAAGGCTTTGTTTAAAATGTTTTAAAAAATATTTTTTATTCTTCGGTGAGTTTCAATTTACTGAAAAAGTAGGCACAAACGAGTAATAAAACCGTAATGGCCACCCAAAGCGTATTATAACCAAATTTTTCAGCAATATAAAAGCCACTTGTAGGCCCTATAACCTGCGCCACTGACCAGCTAAGGGTATAACCTGCAGCGTAAATCCCTCGGTTATATTCGTTACTGCGCTTCACTACAAAAGTATTAAAGAAAGGGAGTGACAACATTTCCCCGAAAGTAAAAAGCAGAATGCTAATCACCGCTAAAGCCACTGGAAAAATTTTGGGCAGCATCAATACAGCAAATGAAAAACAAACAATAATCACCCCTACAACAATATAGAATATAGGTGATCTTTTATTTTCGATTTTGCTAATCATCACCATTTCTACTAGGGCAATTACCACTCCGTTAAGGCCTAAAATAATGCCAATAAGCGCTTCATCTAAATACCAAACTTCCTTATAAAAAACGGGTACCACCCTAAACATCAAAAATGCACAGGTGGTAAACATGGCACATAAAATCAAAAACTTCACGTATAAAATATCCTGCCAAGGTTTGCGTACGTTCATTTCCTTTTTCTCTTGTGCTGTTTTACGCTGCATCTTTTTAGCAGGCAACAAAAAGAAAATAACAATGGCTACCAGAACACTAACACTCCCGTCAACAATAAATAGCAGCTTATAATTATAAGAAGCAATGATACCTCCCATACTGATTCCAAAGGCCCATCCAATATTATTTGCCAAACGATTAAGAGAATATGATCTAGTTTCGGTTCCCTCGGCAGCATAAGAAGCTATTGCTGCATAATTGGCTGGTCTGAAAGCCTCCGAAAAAAAACTAATAACTACCGCTAGTCCACACAATAAAGTGAAATCTTCTACCATGGCAAATAGCAAAAAGAACAAGCCCCCTATCAAAGAAGCTAATATTTGTACAGGCCTATATCCAAATACATCGGTTAGCTTACCTCCCGCCGCTGCACCTAAGATAGAACCAACACCAAACAAGGAAATGATAATCCCAGCGTCCGATTCCGGGCGATGTAAAGCCTGAGTAACGTATAAGCCCATGAAAGGCACGGCCATAAAGCCACAACGATTAACTAAGATAACAAGACTAAGGATCCACGTTTGTTGGCTTAAGCCTGAAAACGAGGTTTTGTAAGCATTTAAAATACGGCTGAACATTTGACTTGGTTGGTGCGCAAAATTACGTATTCGGTAAATAATTAGCCATAACTCCACAGATAAATAAAAATCATATTTATATCGTACAATTTGATAATCTCAACATCATTATTAGCATTCAAAAATATTATCCGTGCATCTGTGGCTAACAATGCTTAATTTTGATACTCTTTTTCCGAAACAATAAATTCTAATTATGTCAACTGAAATCAAATGTCCTAGCTGTAATCATTCCTTTCCATTAGAAGAAGTAATGGTTGAGGAGTATAAAAAAGACTTGCGAGAAAAAATGCAATCCTTTACTAAACAAAAGGAAGACGAGTATCGTAAGAAGCTAGATGCTATAGAAAGCTCAAAAAAACAGCAGGAAGAGGCCTTTGAGAACCAAAAAAAATTACAGGAGCAGGCTTTTGAACAACGATTGACCAAAGAAAAAGAAGCGCTACAAGCGAGTGTTTCGGAGAACTTGCGCAAATCAATTAGTGCAGATTTCGAAAACAGGCTGAAATTACTTGACGAAACCAACAAGGAAAATGAAGAAAAGCTGAAAACCGCACGCCAAAAAGAATTGGAGTATATGCAAATGGCCAATGAACTGAAGCGCAAAGAAGAAGAGCTAGACCTGTCTATACAGAAAAAACTTACCGAAGAACGTGAAAAAATGGCTGTAGATATTAGAAATATTGAAAACCAACGTTTACAACAGGCCGAACTTGATTTTAAAATGAAGCTTGCGGAAAAGGATAAGCAGCTGGAAGATCAGAAAAAATTAGCCGAGGAAATGAAGCGCAAAGCAGAGCAAGGTTCTATGCAGCTACAAGGTGAAATCCAAGAATTAGCTTTAGAAGAACTCCTTCGCAATTCCTTCCCTTTTGATTTGGTACAGGAAGTGGGCAAAGGCGTACGCGGTGCTGATTGTATCCAAACGGTAAGAAATAATTTTGGACAGGAATGCGGGCATATCATTTATGAAAGTAAGCGTACGGTTGCCTTTGCTAATGATTGGATAGAAAAATTAAAAGCAGATATGCGTAGTCAAGGTGCTGAAATTGCGGTACTGGTTACGCAGAACATGCCCAAAGATATGAACTGCTTCGGTTTAAAAGACGGTGTTTGGATTTGTACCTTCAATGAAGTGCAAGCACTGGCGGCCGTTTTACGTGATGGTATCTTACGTTTATTCAATGCCGCAAAATCTCAGGAAAATAAAGGTGATAAAATGCACATGCTTTATGATTATTTGACTAGCAATGAATTTTCTGAACAGTGGAAAGCAATTAGGGAAGGTTTCTTGAGCATGAAGCTATCTATCCAAAAGGAAAGAGATGCGATGGAAAAACTTTGGAAGGCAAGGGAAAAACAATTGGACAAAGTTCTGTTAAATGCCGCTCATGTAAAGGGCTCTATTGAAGGAATTGCTGGCAGCGACAACATACAATTGAGCTTAACAGATGACGAAGACCTCTTTTTGGAATAACTCACATTTTTTTTTAAAGTTTGACACATTGATTTTGTAAATTGCTAGTTATAAAGCCAAGATAACTAAAACTAAATGAATAGCAGTTTACTCGATATCAAGGATTACATTGTATTCCTTGTTTACTTTGTAGTGGTAGCCGGTTACGGATTATACATCTATTATAAAAAGAAATCTGCAACCACTGATTCGAAAGACTATTTTTTAGCTGAAGGCTCCCTTACTTGGTGGGCAATTGGAGCTTCACTCATTGCTTCCAACATCTCTGCCGAACAATTTATTGGCATGAGCGGTTCTGGCTTTAAAATGGGCCTAGCCATTGCCGCTTACGAATGGATGGCCGCAGTTACCCTCATTGTAGTGGCTGTCTTTTTCATGCCAGTATATCTTAAAAATAAGATTTTCACCATGCCACAATTCCTTAACCAGCGCTACAATAGCACGGTGGGAATGATCATGGCAATATTCTGGCTAATGCTCTACATTGTGGTTAACCTAATGTCTATCCTATATTTAGGTGCGGTGGCCATTAGTGGTATTTCTGGACTTAACATTACCCTTTGTATTGTGTTACTTGCTGCCTTTGCCATTATCATTACCCTTGGCGGGATGAAGGTAATTGGCTATACCGATGTTATTCAAGTATTCGTGTTGGTATTGGGAGGGCTAGTTGCTACTTACTTAGCTTTAGATATTATCTCAGAAGGCAAGGGAGTGCTAAATGGTTTTACAAACTTACATCAAGGAGCATCTGAACATTTCCACCTTATCTTTAAGCCTAACAATCCTAATTATATGGATTTGCCTGGGATTAGTGTTTTAATTGGTGGTATGTGGATTGCCAATTTAAGCTACTGGGGTTGCAACCAATATATTACGCAACGTGCCTTGGGAGCCTCATTACCTACTGCCAGAAATGGTCTTTTGTTTGCCGCATTCCTTAAGTTACTCATGCCTATTATTGTGGTTATTCCTGGGATTGCCGTTTACTACATCATTAAAAACAACATGGGCGACATTAGTGCTGATAGTTTACTCACCTCGTCGGGAGCACAAGATCCAAATAAAGCCTATCCTGCACTTTTAACTTTACTTCCCGTTGGGCTTAAAGGGCTTTCTTTTGCTGCACTTACCGCAGCCATTGTAGCTTCATTAGCAGGAAAAGCCAACAGTATTGCCACTATTTTCACTTTAGATATTTACAAAAAAGCCATCAACAAAGATGCTTCCGAGAAAAAATTAGTAGGCATAGGGAAAATCGCTGTTTTAATATCGATGCTTTTAGGCACTGGCTTAGCCTTAATAGTTGGCGATGCTCTGATGGGAGAAGGAAAACAAGGTTTCCAATACATCCAAGAATATACGGGTTTTGTATCCCCTGGTATTTTCGCCATGTTCATTTTGGGCTTCTTTTGGAAGAAAACCACTTCAAATGCCGCATTATTTGCCACTATCGGTGGTTTTGTATTTTCGGTAATCCTTAAGTTTTCCCCTGATTTTATGGACCTTTCTTTCTTATCAGGCATCAACTTTTCAGTACCTAATGCTAAAGGAGTTTACGAAATTCCATTTATAGACAGAATGACTATCGTATTTTTACTTTGTGTGATAGGCATGTATTTTATCTCTGTGATAGAGAACAAGAAAAAACCAGTAACCAGTGGCTTAGAAATAGACCCAAGTATGTTTAAAACCAACAAGGCCTTTACGATAGGAGCATTATTGGTGATTGCCATCGTTACCATTTTATACACCATTTATTGGTAGCAAAAAAGGTTTGAGAATTTTTATGGAAAGCGCATTTCGCTATCATCAATTCAATAGATTAAACATTTCTATTGATAAAAGAGTTTATTAACGTAAATAAATATAAAATGATGAAAATGAAACTTAGAAACTTTGCACTGGCCGTTTTGGCATTGCCAATGGCTTACAGTTGTACCCAAAGTGGCAAGCAACACACAGATGATCACGCAAGCAAAGCTGTAGCTGATACGGTGAAGCAATGCTATAACTCAGTTTTTGAGGGTGATAGCGCTATGATGAGCCTTAACATCATCGACAGTACGAAGGTAGAGGGCAAGTTAATGATCCATTACAAAGAAAAACCTCATAACGATGGTATTGTTAGAGGAGAGTTTAAAGGCGACACTTTGTTTGTAGACTATACTTTTAAAACTGGCCAGAACCCGACCGAATTTTCAAATCCTTTGGCATTTATTAAACAAGGTGGTCATTTAAAAATGGGTGTTGGCGTTATAGAAACTACCATGGGCAGATCTTACTTCGCTAAAGACAAACCTATTAATTTTGAAAGAGGCAAATTTGATTTTGCTCCTACTGAATGTAAATAGTCTTACCTCAATTAAAATAAAAAAGCCCCGCAAGTGCGGGGCTTTTTGTTTCATAAGCAATATTTGTATTTTCTAGTAAAGTGTAAACTCTACCCTTCTGTTTTGCTGACGACCTGCGGCAGTTTTGTTAGTAGCAATTGGTTGATCTGGACCATAACCTGTAGCCTCAATGCGTGAAGCATTAGCGCCTTGAGAAACCAAGTAAGCTTTTACTGACTCTGCTCTTTCTTTTGATAAACGCATGTTCAATTCTCTTGAACCAGTGTTATCAGTGTGGCCAGCTAATTTTAAGCTAAAGTTTTTCTCTACCAATAATGCAGCCACTCTATTTAAAGTTTCGTAAGATTTAGCACGGATAGTTGCTTTACCTAAATCAAACTCAAGGTTAGAAATGGCATCTCTCACTACTTTACGGTCAGCTTCCGTAACAATTACTTTCTCTGTAACCACTGGTGCAGGAATTTTAATAGGGCAACCTGAACCATCAACTACAGTACCTGCAGGAGTGTTAGGGCATTTATCCAATTTATCAGCTACACCGTCACCATCACTGTCTTTCAACAAGTCATTCATTTCTGAACGTAATTTTGCATTTTCAGCTTTTTGAGCATCTAGATCAGATTTCAATGCATTAGCGGTGTTTTTAGCAGCCAAAGCTTCTTCATAAGTAGCAGCGGTTGGACTAAAGAAAGCCAATTGCTTTCCTTTACCTAGAGCAAACTCTAAACCTGCATAACCATAGTTATACTTGTCGTTGCTACCTCTTGCATAACCATCAAACTTGTCGCCATCCACAAAGTTAATTGTCCAACCCAAGTCGAAGTTAACACCTTCCGATAAACGGAATTTTGCACCAACACCTACTGGAACAATCATTTTGTTAACCGCTGGTCCAGTAACTTCGGTACTAGAACCTGTAGCAACAGTAGTTGGCTTGTAGTTTACAAAACCACCACCGGCCATGGCATAAAGTGTAGCATTGTTTTGCTGACTGAACATACTCCAGTTTACCATGTTCACCTGTGCACTTAAACTCGCCGAATATCTCAAATCAGTGTTGTAAGAAGCAATTGGGCTGGTGTTTACTGTTCCATCATTAAACGGTTCAGAGTTATCACCCCGCACTTTACCTCTAACTCCATCTAAACGTAATGAGAAGGCAGGACTAATTTGCTTTTTGATATATAAACCGTAACCGAAGCTTGTCTTCCAATTCGAGAAATCATTTTGACCACCCAGAGGAGAAACACCGGTTAAAGCACCAGCATTTAAACCAATCGACCAAGTTCTTAGTGAAGGTTTTTGGCCCGAAGTTTCTTGAGCTTGGGCACTGTTACCGATGATTAGGCCAGCTAATGCGATCGGGAAAATTTTTAAGAAATTTTGTTTCATAATATTGACTTTATAAGTATCTGTTAGATGCCAAACCAAAGTCAATAGCTGTACCAAATTCTAGTCTACAGCCGACAAACAAAATTTAATCAACTGATTAACAGACAGATAACAACAGTAACAAAAAAGTTAGAGAAAAGAAAAAAGTGTGTGGTTTGCTATACACTTTCAACGAAACGCAATAAAATTAACGAGAAAACTAGGCATTTATTTTATGCCAATGTATAAAAACTGTTAATATTTTACGACAAAGATTGACGAAGCGAAAATTTTTTCCCGCAAAAGAGCTGTTAAGCAATCGAGAAGAAACGCAAAGAGAAAGTAAGCCCTTGTAAGTTTTATCAGTTTACAAGGGCTCAAAACTAGTTGATTACAACTTAATTACTTTTACAGATTTATTGACATTGAATCCGGCTAGTTTAATAATATAAGTTCCACTAGACAGTCGAGATAAATTAAGCTCCAATTCTCTATCGGTTACACCTATGTTGCCACTAAGCACGGTAGTTCCCTGTAAACCAATCACACTGTATTTATGGTAAATACCATCTGTTAAAGCTACGGTTGCATTAGCTTTGATTGGATTAGGATAAACACTCACCACATTATTTGCTAAACTATTTTTTACTACTTGGGTAGCCAGATAATTGATTGTCCCATCTAAATCTTCTTGCTCTAATTTGTAATAATATGTACCACTAGCAGCCATTTGATCGATATAAGTATAGCTCAAAGAATTATTGCTAGTACCTACCCCTTTTACTTTTGCAATCAATTGATAGTCTTTGCCATCAGTGCTACGACTCACAATGTAATATTTATTATTAGTTTCCGAAGCGACTTTCCAGTCCAGTTGCGCCCCTTTCAAGGTGGCTTTTGCTGTAAAATTAATTAACGACACGGGCAATACATCATAATGCTCAACAGCTCCAATATCAATGGTACCATTTTTACGAACCCTGCCATTAAAATCAACGGCAGTAGTATTGTAGCTATCATTTCCAGCATTTTTAGCTGGACTAGTGCTATGCGGAGCCAAAAATGCAATATGCCCGGGAGTAACGCTAATGAAAAGAGGATTTACATTGGTTAAATTACCTTGATTTGCTGTAATATATGGGGTTTGCTGCACAATGTTATTATTTACTGCTCCAAGCAATGCAGCGTCTGCAGCATATATGTCTACAGTGTTGATACTAACCGAAGTAGTATTACCAAAGAATATATTGTTATACAAATAGGTTTTTTTATCTGGATAGCTGGTGCTGGTGCCTACTGCAGCTATGTATATCCCTGCAGATAAATTAGTCGCAGTACCCCCGTAAGTATTCTTATTTTCGAAAAAGGTATTATTAGTAAAAATAGCCCCATAGTTGTTAGTCTGTGAGCCATAAGCTGCCCCATTAGTAGTAGCTGCACTGTTTTTATAGAAAATACAATTTAAAAAAGATGCTCTTCCAGTATAATTATATACCGCACCACCCCCACTTCCAGTAGCAGTATTTTCGGAAAATAAGCAGCTGTTAAATGTTGGAAAAGCCCCGCGTATATCTACCGCACCACCTCTTCCTCCACCACGATTGCTTTTAAAAGTACAATTGGTGAAAGTAGGATTACTACCATTAATGGCAACTGCACCTCCGTAACTACCAAAATTTTCAGCAAAAACAGTATTAGTGATTGTTGCATGGCTTGCTACCACCAACGACATTCCCGAACCATAGTTACTACCCGCCGTTTTGGGTGCAGCATTCATGTTAAAGGACTTGGTAATCTCACAATCCTCAATTACCGGAGTACTGTTGTTCACATAAATACCAGAACCGCAGCCACCAGAAGTATCTCCATCTCCGTTGGCTCTATTAATAGTGACCTTAACGTTAGAAATCTTAAGATTAGCACTTGATTCCAAAATGTAAATCCCCCCACCAAGCCTTCTATCTATATTTTTGGAGCTTACGGAAACCGTAGACGCAGTGCTAGCGGAAGCATCTCCCTTGGTTACGGTAAAGCCATCAAAAATTGTCACATTGGTTAAACCTATTGCCAAAACCACATGATACACATTGTCGGTTTTATTGAGCGTCATATAGGTATTTGTATTTGAGCTGATCTCGTCTACATCATTCCCACTTAAATCGCCACTCAAAACAGTTTCATTGCCAGCGACACGTTGGGTTTCGTCGGCTTCGATTCCTACAAAGCCTCCATAAATGCTTACGCCGTTTTTCAACACAAAAGCATAATCCTTGCTTGTGATCGCATCAGCAGTATTGACCAAACTATTGGGAGTATAAGTACCTTTTGCTACAAAAATCTTATCTCCAGCTTGGGCTACGTTGATCACACTCTGCAAATCATTTGATGCTGCTGACCAATTAGTAGCCGTAGCGGCAACACCTACTCCATCGGTTTTAACATAATAGGTTGTTTGTGCATTCATCTTAAGAGCAAATAAGCTCAAGCACAACACGCCCAAAGTTTTTAGGTAAAGTTTATTCATACATTTAATTTGTTAATGGGTGATTTATAATTTTGGTTATTTATTGAAGTCTTAGAGGGGATACCCTAAAGCAGAAAAGCGCACAATAAAACATAGGTTACGCTAAATAGCATCTCCTCACTAAAGGATCGCTTTTAAGAAATAAATTGAATATTACCTCTTTAGATTTTTGAGATGGTTAGTTTTCATACACGTTTGGCTTTAAATGGTTATCACAAAACTAAATGTGTTGCCTATCCAGAGGGTTCGTTTTTGTACGAAAATGGTTTGCTTTTGTACAAACGTCCAATCAAGAACGTAGTAGCATATAATAATCTCTAATGCAGAGAATTTGTCTAATTTTTAAAGAGCACTAAATCAACCGCAATCCGTACATACAGGACAAAGGAATCGCGAAGAACGTTAAGTCATAATTGGTATATATACCATAAAACCTCGTAGGTTTTAGAAACCTACGAGGTTTGGAGTTATAAGCATCTTGTTTTTTACTTCTCGATAGTTAATACCTATTTTAACACCTTTATCGACTGCATATTGTTTTCACCTTTTAGCTGAATAACATACACTCCTTTAGGGTAAGCAGTTAAGTTTAATTGAACACTATTTTGCGTTTTCTTCAAACTAAGTTCTTGGAGTTTTTGACCATTTACATTGGTGAGTATCAAAGTTTGGTACACGCTGGGAGTCAAATTAACATTCAACAAATCAACAACGGGATTTGGCCATATTTTTACGTTTTGACCCGATAGCGAAAAGTTAACAGCGGCATTGGCCAAAATCGTAACCTTACCATCGATATCTTTTTGTGTTAAACGGTAGTAATTTATTCCGTTGGCCGGCTGGTTGTCGAAAACCGTATAGCTATTAGCCCCACCCCCTTTGCTTATTTGGGTAGCTATTGGAGTGTAGTTTATAGCATCAATGCTACGGTAAGCCATAAAAAGTTGATTGTTAGTTTCGCTAAGCGTATTCCAGCTCAGTTTAACCTTATCATTTTGCGCCATTGCCATAAATTTACCGAAGCTTACCGGAAGTACTGGTTCTGACACTAAAATACCAGCAATGTTATTTTTGGTTATACCATTATATTCGGTAAATGACCCCGTAATTACCGCCTTCCCATCAGGCTGTAATACAATATCCCATATTGCTTGGTTTGCTCCACCTGTTGCCCCTGTGCCAGGATTAAAATTAGGATCAATAGTACCGTTAGTGTTAATGCGTACAATCCCTTGGCTACTTTGTCCGTTATAATTGGAAAATGAGCCACCAAGCAAAATTTTGCCATTAGGCTGTTCCGCTAACGTGTAGATTACACCATCTGCCCCCGCTCCGCCAGCATTAAAACTGGCGTCTAAACTCCCATCAAAATCAATACGAGCTATGTTGTTTACTGTTGTACCATTGTAAGAAGTGAAGTTACCAGCTATTAAAAACTGATCGTTGGCCTGTTCAATAATTGTATTGATTGACCCATCAACCCCCATTCCAGGGTTAAAAGTATTGTCTAAGGTTCCATCAGCTTTGATACGAGCAATACCATTCGCTGGCGAACCGTTATACTCTGTAAAATTACCTATAATCATCATCCTGTCATCTTCCAATCGAAGAACCTTATATATAGGGCCATTGGCTCCTGCACCACCAGAATTAAAAGTATCGTCTAAACTACCATCATCTTCAACCCGTGCAATATAGTTTACCGTTACATCATTATAAGTAGTAAAAAACCCAGCAACTATTATTTTGCCACTGGGTAATGTTATAAAACTGTGGGCAATAGCATTCAAGCCTGTACCTGGATCAAAATCATTATCCAAAGTTCCATCATCATTTACTCTAGCAATTTTGTTTCTTAAGACTCCATTGTAAGCGTCAAAAAATCCAGTAGCAAATATTTTACCACTAGGCTGTAAAGCCAACACATAAACTAAATTATTTGCCCCAGTTCCGCCTGAATTAAAGGTATTATCCAAACTGCCATTAGCGTTAATGCGAGAAATACGGGACACTGCTTGGTTGTTGTAGATCGTAAAATTGCCACCAATCAGCATTTTACCATCAGACTGTTTTACCATTGAATAAATAGGCTGGTCAGTTCCTTCACCAGAAATAAAAGTATTATCTAGACGGCCCAGTTGGGCAAAAGTGTTTAGGGTAGCTAAAAGAAAAATTAGCGTAATCATTTTTTTCATAGGTATGTGTGTTTTGTTTTTTCATCATGCTTTTCTCAGAAATAAATTTCTTCGTTCTGCATTTTTGATTAATAGTCAGAAAATTTAAAGTATACACCTAGTTGTTTTAAACTTTTAGTCTAAAACATCAAAAAATAGCTAAAAACAAACATATTTTACCAAGCACCCAATACCAAACACAACTAACTTTAAATGAGCGCATTGATTCTAAAATAGAATTTACTATTTTAGTGTTACCTATGAAATACTGTACCTCAGACTGGACTGACCAGATGCTGCTTGATATTATTCGGCTGCAAGATGACCATTTAGCTTTTGCTGAATTATATAAACGTTATTGGAAAAAAATTTTCGCACTGGCCGTTAATTCATTTCATTCACCAGAAATGGCCGAAGAGTGTGTTCAAGATATCTTCTGTAGTTTATGGACCCGCCGGGCAAGCCTACAATTAAAGTATTCGCTCTACACTTATCTTGCTGCAGCAGTAAAATACAAGGTGATCAACATGATGGATAAATTTCATCGAAAAGAACAGAAGTTAGCTCATTTAACTTTTGCAACAGAATTGGCATGCTCTGCAGAGATGCCCCTACTTGAAAAAGAATTTTTAGCCAGTTTGAACAAAGCTGTAAACCAATTACCCGAAAAATGTAGAATTGTTTTTAAGATGAGCAGAGAAGAAGGCAAGAAGCATAAACAAATTGCCAAGGAGCTTAATATCTCTGAAAAAACAGTGAACAATCATTTAACCAAGGCATTAAAAGATTTGAACCGTCATTTATCATAATCGCCAAGGCTCTTTACGCTTAAGCATAAAAAAGCGAGATTAACCTCCGTCAATCTCGCTATATACTACACATTAAAATAATATTCTACCATCCACCGGCGGTATCATCACCTCTTGGATCAGCACCGGTTTGATAAACTCCTTTTTTAGTGACCAAAATAGCGTCAACCCTTCCAATACTGCTACGCTTATAAAAAGTATAGCCTTTTGCCTCTAATTTTTGTTGTGCTTCTGGTGTTAGGGCATCAGGTTCAATATCTGTTCTATCAGGTAACCACTGATGATGGAACTTTTTAGCATTTACAGCTTTTTGCATATCCATCCCAAAGTCAATCACGTTTACGATGGTTTGAAAAACAGAAGTAATGATGGTTGAACCTCCAGGCGTCCCCACTACCATCGCTAGCTTACCATCTTTCTCCAAAATAGTTGGTGTCATTGAACTTAGCATACGTTTGTTTGGTGCAATGGCATTAGCCTCATATCCCACCAATCCAAAATAATTAGGCACTCCTGGTTTCACTGAAAAATCATCCATCTCATTATTCAACAAAAATCCAGCACCTTTTACCACTACATAGTTTCCATAGGAAGTATTAATAGTGGTAGTTAGCGATACGGCATTTCCATCTTTATCTACCACCGAGAAATGTGTGGTCTCTTCGCTTTCTTTTCTGGCAAATTCTCCAGCTTGAATTTCGCTGCTAGGTGTTGCTTTATTCCAATTAAAGTTGGCCATCCTGCCTTTATTATAGGCTGTCTCTAAAAGTTCCTTTTGTGGTACTTTCCAAAAATCAGGATCCCCTAAGTGTTTAGCTCTATCGGCATAAACCCTTCTTTCGGCTTCTACCATCACCTGTACGGTCGAATCAGCGTTATGCCCCCATTTAGAAAGCGGGAAAGCTTCTACCGACTGTAATAATTGCACCAAGGCAATTCCTCCACTTGAGGTTGGAGGCATGGTGATGATTTTATATCCTCTATAACTCCCAACAATTGGGGTTCTCCAAGCGGCATGGTAGTTTTTCAAGTCTTCTTTAGAAATCAAGCCGCCCCCTCTTTTCATCTCTTCTACAATAAAATTGGCTACTTCACCTTCATAAAAGCCAGCCCTGCCTTTATCTCTAATTAGCTTTAAGGTATTTGCCAGCTCTGTTTGTACCAATAAATCGCCTGCAGTCCATTCGCCTTCTTGTTTAATAAATACAGTGCCTAGTGGGTTAAACTGCTTGAATTTATTTTGTAACCTATTTAATTCGTTAGCTTGTTGTTTGGTAATCTTGAATCCCTTAGTGGCCAATTGATAAGCAGGCTCAACTAACTCGGCCCATTTTAATTTGCCATATTTCTGATGTAATGCAACCATTCCATCTACGGTTCCAGGTACACCTGCAGCTAAATGTCCTTCCTTACTTTTTTCAGAAACCGCATCACCTTTGGCATCCAAGTACATGTCTTTACTAGCCAATGCGGGAGCTTTTTCCCTAAAATCCATGGAATTAAGCTCACCTTTAGCAGAACGATAGATTAAAAAACCGCCGCCACCAATATTACCTGCATTGGGATACACTACTGCTAAAGCAAATTTTACCGCTACTGTAGCATCTACCGCATTACCTCCTTTTTTAAGGATTTCGACGCCTACTGCCGTAGCCTCTGGGTGAGCTGATACCACCGCTCCTTTTTTAAATTCTAAAGCTTTTCCAGCTTTTTTCGAATCGGCATTTGATAAAAATTCAAATGCCTTTACATTTTTTTCTTTTTCTATCTGAGCATTTGCCTGACTAAAACTTAACAGCAGGGCCATGGCTAACCATTTGCTCATTTTAATCCTTCTATTTAGTTTCTGGATGATAGTTTTCTGCATCTTTATATATTTTCTCAATAATTTCTTTGTTCTTCTCCAAAATCACTTTTCGCTTCAAGCTCAATTTTGGAGTCAATTCACCCCCGTCAATACTCCATTCTTTGGGCAATAAGGCAAATTGTTTTACCTGCTCCCATTTTCCAAATTCCTTGTTGGCTTCGTCAATCAGCTTTCGGAATTTCTCGTGCACTTCTTTATTCTCTACAATAGTTTCATTACTACCGTATTCAATTCCTTTCACCCTGCACCAGCCTTTTAAAGTTTCAAAATTAGGAACTACCAATGCTGCAGGGAACTTTCTGTTTTCGCCCAACACCATGATCTGTTCAATTAGTGGGGCCTCTTTAATTTTATTCTCTACAATTTGCGGGGCTACGTACTTGCCGCCCGCTGTTTTAAACATTTCCTTTTTCCTATCGGTAATTTTCAGGTAGCCATCGTTAAACTCCCCAATATCCCCCGTATGGAACCAACCGTCCGAATCTATATTTTCACTAGTTAAATCTGGTCTATTGTAATAGCCTTGCATTACATTATGGCCTTTCACCAATACTTCTCCGTCTTCGGCTATTTTTACCTGCACCCCTTCAATAGGCTTTCCAACCGAACCAAATTTAATCGCATCAAAATGGTTCACCGAAATTACTGGTGAGGTTTCAGTAAGTCCATAACCTTCAAAAACCGGTAAACCTGCTGCCCAAAATACTTTGGCCAAGCGTGGATTTAAGGCTGCACCTCCAGAAATAATCACTTGAATATTTCCGCCGAGTGCCTCTTGCCATTTTTTAAACACCAATTTTCTGGCGATACCTAATTTAAAGGTATACCACCATCCTTTATCGATATCATATTGTTCAGCCAAGCTTAACGACCAAAAGAAAATCATTTTCTTAATTCCCGTTAAGGCTTTTCCTTTCTCCACTATCTTATCATAGACTTTTTCCAACAACCTAGGGACCGTTGAAAAACCACTTGGTTTCACAAATTGGATATCGGCTACAATAGTATCCATACTCTCGGCATAATAAACTGCAATATTTAAATACACATAGAGATAATGGATCATTCTTTCGAAAATATGCGACAAAGGCAAGAAACTTAGTGCATGGGTAACATTTGGAGGTAAAAGAACCGCCGACATTTTAAAGTTCTGCACCAAGTTATCATGGGTGAGCACTACTCCTTTAGGCGTACCCGTAGTACCAGAAGTATAAATAATGGTCAAAATATCTTCGGGACTAACAGCCGCTCGGTATTGCTCCAAATCCACAGTTTGATTTTGCTTCCCTAGCTCAACCAATTCTTCCCAGTAAGCAACACCTTTTACCTTGTTGAAACTATAGATGGTTATCTCATGTTTTATTTCGGCAATTACCTTTTTTATTTTATCGGCCAGTTGTTCATCAGCGACAAAAACTACTGTAATTTCAGCATCCTCAAGGATAAATTTGATGTCATGTTCAGCCAATGTTGGATATAGAGGAATTTGATAAGCTCCTAATTGTAGAATGGCGTAGTCGCAAATATTCCATTCTGGTCTATTGGGAGACATAATAGCCACCCTAGACCCCTTACCTATTCCCAAGGTGGTTAGCCCTCTACTTACCTGATCGGTGAGCTCACAAAATTTTTGTGTACTGTATTTGCGCCACTCGCCATTTATTTTTCCGCTGACAAACTCATCCTTAGAAAATTTTTCTAGATTATATTTTAGGAGGTCGAAAACTCTGGTTACTGAAACTGACATACGATTAATATTTATATTGGCTAATCCTGAAAAACAGCCTTTTGCAGCTGTAGAACATTCTAATTTAGGGTTTTTAAATGAAGTTTATACTATGCAAGCATAATTATTTTACACCTTATTGGTTTTATCAGAAAACAAAAAAACTGCTCTATTGTTGTTTTAAATGTACAAAAGGCACAGAAGTTGATAAGCGTGCTCTTATATATTAAACAACAATTAACATTTTTATGAAAAAATTACTTTTTACTATTATCGCTGGCGTTGCCTTTTTTGCTATGAACGTATCTAATGCAAATGCACAAAGTTACAAGACGGCCTTGGGTTTAGGTCTTGACTTCGGCAACGGTGCTACTTTGGTAGGTCCTTCAATCAAACATTTTTTTAGTTCTACAAATGCAGGACAAGCTGAAGTTTTATTTGGTGGAAACAGCACTCGCTTGCAAGCTTTCTATCAATACCATGGTGCCATTAATGGTGCTCAAGGCTTAAAATGGTATGTAGGTGGTGGTCCAGGCTTAAATTTCTTTAGTGCCGGAGGTTTTAGCCACACTAACTTTTTATTAATTCCACAAGCTGGTTTAGATTTTAAAATCCCAGGAGCGCCTATTCAAATGGGTTTTGACTGGAGACCTACTGCTTGGATTGGAGATAACTCTGATTTCGAAGCAGGAAGATTTGGTTTTGGATTTAGATTTACTTTCTAATTTAACCAAAACTAGTCAACAAAAAGCCCCGTTCTGCACTTGCGGAACGGGGCTTTTTGTTGACGTCTTTTAGAAGTTATACGCCCATCCAACGTTTTCTTACCGCTAACTGTTGTGCAGTAGCATTATCATTATAAGTTGCTTTGATACGTACGTTAGGACTTTCTTTTAACGTTAAAGAAATTTTCTTTTCCATTCCGTCACGTTTTACGGTTACCTCTACGACATCTCCAACTTGTTTTTTAGCAATGGTAGGTAGACTCTCTAAAGTAAGCCCTGGATTTGGCAATTTGATGTTGCGCATTTCATCGTTAATGCTTGAACCATCTAAGGCCAAAATTTCATCATTAACATTTAATCCTTGAATCCAAGCCGGTGAGTTTCTAGAAACACCACCAACATTTACCGTTTTGGTTACGGTTAAAGTAGCTCCAGTATAAGGTTTATTTGGCGAAGCAATTTCTGCCTTGGCATCAATTCCCGCGTAGGCAAAAAACTTTTCGAAGTCGATATCGTCCACGCCATCGATATATTTTGCCCAGAAATTGGTAAAGCTTATACCACTAACTTTTTCTACCATCGCTTTAAATTCCGCATCGGTATAACCTCTTTTTTGAACTTTTCCTTGTTCGTACATGGCTTTCATCACATCGTCCAAGCTTTTAGCACCTTTAGTAGCATTCGCAATTTCCAAGTCCATTAGCATCCCTACTACCTCACCTTTGCTATAGTAAGAAATAGAGCTGTTTTTTGAATTTTCATTAGGACGATAGCCGATAATCCATGCATCGAAACTAGAAGATGAAGCCGACTGGAATTTAGCACCTGGGGTGTTAATTACCGTTCCCAAACCTCCAATAAGATCATTCAAGAAAGTAGTCTGGTTAGTAGCGCCAGCTCTAATCAACAATTTATTTTCATAATATGAGGTAAATCCTTCAGCAGTCCAAAGGTTGGTGGTATAGTTCTCATTGTCATAGTCAAATGGTCCCAAAGCTACCGGACGAAGTCTTTTTACATTCCATAAGTGGAAATATTCGTGAGCCACTAATGAAAGGAATCCCTTGTAACCTCTTTCGGTACCATATGCATTTCTGCTTGCACCTAATACCGTAGAATTTAAATGCTCTAAACCACCACCCGCTTGTGCGTAGTTATGAACAATGAAAGTATAGTGCTTGTTAGGATTGTCTCCAAAAATTGCAGTTCCTTGCTCTACAATTTTAGCCATATCAACCTTTAAACGTTCTTTATCATAATTACCACCACCGTACATGGCCACTTCGTGCTTTACGCCTGAAGCCGTAAATTCAAAAATATCTTGATTACCTACTTCTATCGGGCTGTCAAACAGGATATCAAAATCTGCCGCATGGTAAGTAAATTTTTGTCCCGCCACAGGTTCTAATCCAGTACTTACTTGATCCCATTTACCAAAGGGCACAATTTTTACGGTACTTGGATTTTTGATCATCCCCGCTGGATACATGAAAATACCTGCTGATGAAAGAAACGCATGCGATTCGTCGATAAATGCGGTACGCACCGAGATTTCAAAAGCATAAACTCTATAGTTTACTTTTAGCGCCGCAGCTTTTGCATTAAAAACTCTCCAAGTATTTTTGGTTACTTTTTGAACTTTGGCTGGCTTGCCATTAACGGTAGCCGTAAAGCTCTCTACATTTTTACCAAATTCACGCACCAAATAAGAACCTGGTGTCCAAACAGGCATTTTTAAATCTACATAATCTTTAGTGGCAATGCCCGACATGTTCATTTCCACCTCTGCATAGTGTGCCTGGGGTTCTTTAAAAGATACCTCAAAGCCAATTTTAACTTGCGATTTAGCTGCCATAGTTAACGTTAGCAACAATGCTGCTCCTAGGATTTTTTTCATTTAATAGTTAATTGTTTCAACATCACAAAGCCCAAAAAGCATCTCGTTAATGGGCTCTTTATTTTACTTTTCCTGTTGGTAAAGTAGGTGTATAAGGCCCTAAAATACCAAGCGTACAAGCACAAAAATAGAATTTAAAACTTCTTTCCTCAATGTTTATCGGCAAAGTGCTGTAACATAGTTAGTACATCTTAATAATGGTGAAACAATTAGATATTTTTGTTTGTATTGACTTCGCTATTTTTAAGTATAACTACTTAAATTGAAGAAAAACTAAACCAATTAAATTCCTATACCGAATACAAACTATTAAGATGAGAACATCAGATTTACAAAGCCACATCGGAATGAATAAATCATGATCGCTTCATCACCATTGAAAACAAATTTATACGAATGAAAAAAAGGTATATATTCTATCTTGTATTGGCACTTGGCTTGGCCTATCTTGTTTATTACAGAATTACTGAAAATAAAAAAATTGAAGGAGGTGGCCCTGGAGGATCAGGTGCAGGAAAAGGCGGTAAAGGCAAGGGCGGAGCACCATTAAATGTAGATGGAATTATAGCTGCTACAAGTGATTTTTCAAGCAATTTAGATATTACCGGAAGTATTGAAGCTAACGAAGCGGTTACACTGAGAAGCGAGGTTTCGGGCTTGGTTACCGGTATCTATTTCAAAGAAGGAAGTAACGTAACTAAGGGTGCTACCTTGGTTAAAATCAACGATAGAGATATACAAGCGCAACTGAGAGAGGTAATCACTAGAGAGAACCTATCGGCAAGTAATGAGAACAGAGCCAAACAACTCCTAGCAAAAGGAGCCATTAGTCAAGAGGAGTACGATACTTCGTTGGCTGAGTTACAAGCTTTAAAATCACAAGTGCAGTTGATTAGGGCACAGCTTGCTAAAACCTCTATCATTGCACCTTTTAGTGGCAAAGTGGGGTTACGTAACATTTCAATGGGCGAATACATTACACCTAGTACCACGATTGCGAATTTATTAAGTACTAATCCTGTAAAAATTAACTTCTCTATTCCTGAAAAGTATGTCTCACAACTAAAATCAAATAGCGATATTTCCTTTAATATTGATGGCAGTAATAAAACTTTCTCTGGAAAAGTATTTGCCATAGAACCAGGCATTAACCAAACTACCAGAACCTTACAAATTAAAGCCTTGGCACAAAATGCCAGTGGCGAATTACTTCCTGGCTCGTTTGCCAAAGTAAAACTGTCATTAACGACTATTAAAGACGCCATATTAATCCCAACAGAGGCGGTTATCCCTGTGCTTAAAGGAAAGGTAGTTTACATTTCTAAAAACGGCAAAGCACAACAAGTACCTGTAGAAACCGGTACCAGAACAGCGGATAAGATCTTGGTGCTTTCGGGCTTGAATGTTGGCGATACGGTGCTCACTACCGGTGCAATGGCCCTAAAACCTGATGCAGATGTGAAAGTTAAAATAGCCAAAAAGTAAGTATGAGCATTTCAACCACCAGTATTAAAAGGCCAGTTTTGGCCATTGTGATGAATCTCATCATTATCCTATTTGGGGTAATTGGCTATAATTTTTTGGGCATTAGGGAGTATCCTTCTATTGATCCTTCTATTATCTCGGTGCGGACCTCCTACCCTGGAGCTAACTCTGACATTATCGAATCGCAGATTACCGAACCTTTAGAAAAATCAATCAATTCCATTGACGGGATCAGGAATATTACCTCATCAAGTAACCAAGGTACCAGCAACATTACTGTTGAGTTTAACTTAGGAAAAGATATTGACGTAGCGGCTAATGATGTTCGCGACAAGGTTTCTCAAGCGGCCAGAAACTTACCCAAAGATATCGATGGATTGCCTATCGTAAGTAAAGCCGATGCCAATTCGGATGCGATCATTTCCATGACCATACAAAGCGATAAACGCAGCGTAACCGATTTGAGTGATTTTGCAGAAAATGTGATTGCCGACAGGATACAAACCATTCCGGGAGTAAGTAGCATGCAGATTCAGGGACAACGTAAATATGCGATGCGTATTCGGATTGATCCATCTAAACTAGCTGCCTATGGACTTACTTCGCAAGATATTGTGGCCGCACTTGACCGCGAAAATGTGGAACTTCCTTCAGGAAAATTGACTGGAGCCTCTACCGAACTTACCGTAAAAACACTTGGGAAGCTGGTTAACGCCGAGCAGTTCAATAATTTAATTATCAAAGGAGATAGCAGCAGCAGCGTAGTCAAACTTCAGGACGTAGCAGTAGCGGAAATTGGTTCGGAAAACGAAGAAACAGTATTACGTGAATCGGGGAAACCGATGGTGGCCGTTGGAGTAATTCCACAACCAGGAGCCAACTACTTGGACATTAGCAAGGAGTTCTACAAAAGATTTGACAAGTTACAAGCTGATATGCCGAGCGATATCAAGCTCAAAGTTTCTTTAGATACCACACAATTCATTAAAAGATCAGTAACGGAAGTAGCAGAAACCATTTTAATTTCGCTGGTACTGGTAATTCTGATCATTTACCTTTTCTTTAGAGATTGGGGCATTGCGTTTAGACCATTGATTGATATTCCCGTATCCTTAATTGCCACCTTTTTTATTATGTACATTTTTGGTTTCTCCATTAACGTACTCACCTTACTGGCCATTGTTTTAGCTACAGGTTTGGTAGTTGATGACGGGATTGTAGTGACGGAGAACATCTTTAAAAAAGTAGAAGAGGGCTTATCTCCTATTGAAGCGGCAATTAAGGGCTCTAATGAAATTTTCTTTGCGGTAATTTCTATTTCCATCACTTTAGCGGCGGTATTTCTTCCTGTAATTTTCTTACAGGGTTTTGTAGGACGGTTGTTTAGGGAATTTGGGGTCACCATTGGAGCGGCGGTACTTATTTCTGCCTTTGTATCGCTTACGCTTACACCAATGCTGAACGCCTATTTGATGAAAAAAGGAGGTCACAAACCCTCTAAGTTTTATCGTTTAACAGAACCGTATTTTATCAAACTAAATGAAGGTTATCACGCCAATTTAGAGAAATTCCTCAAACGTCGTTGGTTAGCCGCTCCAATTATTTTGGTCTGCGCAGGCCTGATTTTCCTTTTTTGGAAGGTATTGCCTAAAGAAACCGCACCATATGATGACCGAAGCGCCATTAACATGAGCGTTACTACTCCAGAAGGCACTTCTTTTGCCTACACGGACAAGTTCATGATGAAAATCAACCAAATGGTTTTGGATTCCGTGCCTGAAAAGAACGTAAATATCACCATTACTTCCCCTGGCTTTGGTGGCGCGGGTTCTACCAACTCAGGTTTTGTAAGAATGGGCTTGGTTGATCCAGGAGATAGAGAAAGAAGCCAAAAGGATATTGCAGAACAACTCACTAAAATTACCCGTAAATATACAGAGGGCAAGGTAACCGTAACCCAACAACCTACCATTTCTGTGGGACGAAGAGGTGGCCTACCTATTAGCTATATCATTCAGGCACAAAATTTTGAAAAGCTGCGAGAGAAAGTACCTCTTTTTATGGAAGAAGTGTCGCAAGATCCAACTTTCACCACCTCAGATATTAACCTGAAATTTAACAAACCGGAAATCAACCTTACCATTGATAGAGATAAGGCCAAAAACCTTGGGGTTTCTATTGTGGATATCGCCCAAACCCTACAACTTGGATTAAGTGGACAGCGTTTCTCTTATTTCTTTATGAATGGCAAGCAGTACCAGGTGATTGGACAGTTTGATGTGAGCAATAGAAAAGATCCTTTGGATTTAAGTTCGGTTTATGTCCGAAATGATAAAGGCCAATTGATCCAGCTTGATAATCTAGTAACCGCTAAAGAAGAAAGCAGCCCGCCACAACTTTACCGTAATAACAGGTTTATTTCGGCAACGGTTTCGGCAGGTTTAGCACCAGGCAGAAGTATTGGCGACGGTATTGAGGCCATGGATAGAATTGCGGCTAAAGTACTTGATGAAAGTTTTACCACCGACCTTAGTGGCGAATCTAGGGATTTTAAAGAAAGTTCATCCAATACGATGTTTGCTTTTGGACTGGCTCTCTTACTGGTTTACCTCATTTTGGCCGCACAGTTCGAGAGTTTTAAAGATCCAATCATCATTATTTTAACGGTACCTATGGCCGTTGCAGGTGCATTTTTATCACTGTGGCTATGTGGACAAAGCTGGAATATTTTTAGCCAAATTGGCACAATTATGTTGATTGGTTTGGTAACCAAGAATGGTATTTTGATTGTTGAATTTGCGAACCAACTTAAAGAACAGGGCAAATCTGTACAGGAAGCCATTAGAGAGGCCGCGGTTTCGAGGTTACGCCCTATTTTAATGACCAGTTTAGCCATTGCCATTGGAGCATTGCCTATCGCTATGGCCTTGGGTGCAGCCGCAAAAAGCCGTATGAGTATGGGAACAGTAATTATTGGCGGAACACTTTTCTCCCTAATTTTAACCCTTTTCGTTATTCCGGCCATCTATTCCATGTGGTCAAAAGAGCACAAAGAAAATACGGACCTCAAAAAATCTTTAGCGGCGGCATTGGCCGATGAAGAAAAACCGAAAAACCAATAGTGAAAAATGAAAATCAAATCATACATATACACCACTTTCACGATTTGCCTTTGTAGTATCTCATCGGTTTTTGCACAGGAAAAACTGAGCTTGCAGGAAGCAATTAGCATTGCCCTGCAAAATAACTACGATATCAAATTGGTAAAAAATGAAGTGGAAATTGCAAAGAACAACTCCAATTGGGGCAATGCAGGCCTGCTTCCAGTAGTTACGGGAGACTTTTCTACTGGAGGTAGTAGGCAAAATACCGTACAAACGCAAGCTAGTGGCACCGAAAGAAGGATTAACGGAGCCAGAAATAGCAATATGGGCTATGGTTTTGGCATTAACTGGACAATATTTGACGGCTTTAGCATGTTTGCCAATTACGAACGTTTAAAAGCTTTGGAACAACAAGGCCAAAAGAATGTAAACACGCAAATTCTTACCACCATTACCGAAGTACTTTCCGCCTATTACAATATGGCCAAGCAGCAACAATTAGTGGTTGCGGCAGATAGCACCATTGATGTTTCGGCGCTACGTTTACGCATTGCAGATAGCAAGTTGAAAATAGGTCGTGGTTCAAAATTGGATGTAGTAGCGGCACAAGTTGATTATAATACCGACACTTCAACCTACCTTCAACAAAAGAATCTGTTAAACAACTATATGGTGGCCTTAAACCGAATTTTGGCGAGAGACATCAGCATCAAATTTTCGGTAGACAATATTTTTGATATTGACGGAAGCCTCAACTACACCACGCTTGCTTCGCAACTTGAGCAATTAAACCCAACCTTGCAAAGCGCCATTCTTAACCAACGAGTGGCCGAACTGAGCTTAAAGCAAGTACAAGGAAATCGCTACCCACAAATTAGTCTTAACAGTGGCTATGATTTCAACAAGAGCGAATCGCCCACAGGATTTAACACCCAATTTAGGGCCCGTGGCTTTAGTTATGGGTTAACGGCTAGCATCAACATTTTTAATGGCTTTTTACAGCGTCAAAATGAACGTAATGCCAAAGTGAACATCAACACGGCAAAAACACAGGTGGAGCAAACCAAGCAAAATCTTGTGGCGCAACTTACCGAAGCTTACCAAGATTACACCACTTTTTTGGAGCTGGTAAAGTTAGAGCAGGGAAATGTTAATTTGGCCAATCAAAATTTAGACATTACTTTGGAGAAATACCGCCTTGGAAATATCACACCTTTAGAATTACGTGAGGCTCAAAGAAATGCCATTAATGCTAACAACAGGTATCTAGAAATAAAATATCAAGCAAAATTGTCGGAAATCTATTTAAAACAGATTAGCGGCACGTTAAATTTGTAATATTTTTTTATTTTAGGGGATGATTTTAGTTGCAGATAGCGGCTCGTCCAAAACAGACTGGATGGCCTACAGCCCAAGCCAAACACTTTCATTTAGCACCCAAGGCATTAATCCATATTTTGCAAATGCTCAAGATGTGGTGAGGATTCTTTCAAAAAACAAGGATATTTCGGCTATTGCCAGTCAAGTTAAAGAAGTTTACTTTTTTGGAGCTGGCTGTTTAAACCCTGATAAACATGAGATTATCTCCAATGGTCTTTCTTCGTTTTTTAAAAATGCCTTTATCAGTGTTGACCACGATTTATTAGGCTCTGCTTATGCGACATGCGGCGATAAAAAAGGCTTAGCTTGTATTTTAGGAACAGGTTCTAATATCGCCTATTACGATGGCCAAAATGTTTACAACGGCAAACATGGACTAGGTTATATTTTAGGCGACGAAGGTTCTGGCACCTATTTTGGAAAAAAAATGTTGATTTCGTTTCTTCATAAAAGTATGCCTGCCGATTTGAGAGAGATTTTCAAAGAGACTTTTGAAATCAACAAAGACATTGCCGTAGAAAATATTTACCAAAAACCATTCCCCAACTCCTACCTTGCTACTTTCAGCAGGTTCATGGTTCAGCACAGACAACATCCTTTTATCCAAAAAACTTTAAAGGACGGCTTCCAAGAATTTATAGACACCAATGTTAAAGACTACAAGAATTACAAAACCTTAGAGTGTAATTTTGTAGGTTCTATTAGCTACTATTATCAGGAAGAGCTAAGAGCTGTATTTGCAGAAAATAATTTGAAAATAGGCAAAACACTACAAAAACCTATTGAAGGTATTTTTGAGTATATCTTGAAAAGAGAAGGAATATTAGAACAAGCCGGTTAGGAATACTAAGCGGCTTCTGAAGTTTTATTTTGTTTACGTTTATCGTAAACTTTTTTGATTCCATAAGCTACACCTGCAGCCACCAAAATACCAGCACCACCATCTATAGGAACTTGGTTATCGGGATCACAATCATCCAAGGTTTCATCTAGTGGACAGGGTGTACCTGGACCGTCGTCATCTGGTCCGCCTGGTTGAGCTATAGCATAATTACCGACAGAAACTGCCAAAACAACTAGAAAAAACGCCTTGTAAATCGTTCTCGTTACGTTATACCTCACAAATACTATAATTAATGGATTAGCTTACTCAGTGTAATCAATGCAAATATGTCTGCAATTATAGATTTTTTTAACTGAAAAAAAGAATTTTTCTGATAAAAATCACTCTTTACAGCTCTAAAAATCAGTTTATTATCCACACCTAAAACTTATTTTCAATAGGCAGCTTTATAATTAATGTTAATATCAAGCTTAACCTTTTGTCCAGCTGTAATTTCTACGGTATTGATTTCGCCTTCGCCATTAAAGTTATTTGCAAAATAGCTGTTTTTTTCCTCTACAGTAAAAATGGAATATTTTCCGGGTGGCAATTCACATTGATAAAACCCTTGGGAGTTAGATTTTACAGTCTTAAACAATTCTGTGTTAATTTTAGTGAATAAAGGCGCCTGACCTTCCACTTCTTTAAATGTAGTGACCTTATAAATGTTGATCTGCCTTTCTATAGGTCTTCCTTGGTTGCCTCTTGGCTCATCTGGCGATGGCATCATGTTTCCTTGCACCCAGTAAACATCGCCATACACTCCTTGCTTTATATTCATTTTGCCATTGTTTTGCAATGTGCAGCTCACAAATAGAAGTGCTAAACATAAAATTGCTATATTTTTAATGGAAGTCATCTAATTATGCTTAAAATTGTGCCTTAAAATAATCATTTATTTAGATTTATTAAAATTATGCCCCGCAACCTTAAGATAGGATTGTCGCTCTTTATCTATACTAGTATATTATGCTATTTGCCTCTTCATTTATACGCTCAAGCTGATCAGCGAAACCAAACGAATACTGCATTTTTAAAGGAAAACTCTCTTGCCTTAGAGAAGGTAGAAAACACTAAGCTAAGCAAAGCATTTTCTTTGGCTCTGGAAAAAGGCTGGGAAACATTTGGGATTACCAAAGAAGGAAAAGTATTTACGCTTCATGGCGTTGATGACTTTGGAATGCCATTGTATAAAATCACCGAAAACAATTCTATTTCTGCCGCGACCATTAACACCAATAAACTTTATACAGGCGGTTCTTTAGGCCTTAATTTAAGTGGAAGCACTATGCCCGTGGATAAAGTTGCCATTTGGGATGGTGGGGCTGTTTTAGTTTCTCATACCGAATTTGAAACGAATAGAGTAGAAGTAAAAGATGGCGTTAGCGGAAGTTCCACTCATGCCACACACGTTGCGGGTACGATTATGGCAACTGGTAAAAATCCCAATGCAAAGGGCATGGCATTTGGATTGCCAAAGCTTCTATCTTTTGATTTTAACAATGACAATTCGGAGATGTCCAATTATGCGGCTTCTCTTTTGCTATCCAACCATTCGTATGGGGTAATTGCAGGTTGGTACGAAAACACCAGTGCCATTCCAAATAGATGGGAGTTCAGAGGGCAAGCTGGGGCCACGGAAGATTATAAGTTTGGATACTATGATAGCGATGCCAAGGAATGGGATAGGATTTGCTACAATGCACCTTTCTATTTGCCTGTTAAATCAGCTGGAAATTACCGCAATGATAATGGCCCACCTGTAGGCACAACTTATTATAGATTTAATGCAAGCGGCAGCTTGGTAAATGCTGGACCACGTCCAGAAGGAATTTCCAGTAATGATGGTTATGATATATTGGGCACTTATTCTGTTGCTAAAAATGTGATGACCGTAGCTGCTGTTAATCCCTTGCCGTATGGAACCGTAACACCAAGTGACATTACCATTTCTTCTTTTAGTGCTTGGGGCCCAACAGATGATGGACGTATTAAACCTGATATTGCTGCCGATGGGGTAAGTGTAACTTCCACCAGTAATGCCAGCAACCAAGCCTACACTACTTATTCAGGAACCTCAATGTCGGCACCAAGTGTAACGGGTTCATTAGTATTGCTACAGGAACTTTACAACCAAAAAAATAGCGCCTTTATGCGTGCGGCCACTTTAAAAGGCCTCACTATAGGTACAGCTAGTGAAGCTGGTGCTGCACCAGGCCCCGACTATATTTTCGGATGGGGTTTAATGAATACAGAAAGTGCCGCAAAAGCCATCTTAAACAATGGCACTAAGAGTTTAATTGCTGAACGTGTATTAGCCCAAGGAGGAACTGAGACTTTCAACGTGGTAGCTTCTGGTGATGGGCCAATTATTGCAACAATCTGTTGGACAGACCCTGAGATTGATATCATTCCAGTGGCCAATGCTTTAAACAACCCAACTTTAAGGCTAGTAAACGATTTAGATATGAGGGCAAGCAACGGAACCGAAACCTTTTTCCCTTGGATTTTAAATCCTGCTAACCCATCAGCCCCCGCTACAAAAGGTGATAATTTCAGAGATAATGTAGAGCAGGTTTATATTGCCAATGCTGTCCCAGGCAAGACCTACAGCATTACCATCAATCATAAGGGCACTTTACAAAGAGGCTCGCAAGCATATTCGGTAGTGGTGACAGGTATTGGAGGGAATCCATATTGTGCTTCAAGCCCTTCATCATCCAACGATTCGAAAATCAACAGCCTTAGTTTTGCCAACATCAATTACACTGCATCGGCGGGATGTACTTCTTACCAAGATTTCACCCAACAAACCGTTGAATTAGAAAAGGCCAAAACTTATCCATTAAATATCTCTTTGGGTACTTGTGGTACCAACTTCAACAAAATAGCCAAGGTTTTTATTGATTGGAACAGCGATGGTGATTTTAACGATGCCAATGAACTGGTAGCTACTAGTAATGTGATTAGCGCTACGGGAGTATTCACCGCAAACATTACCGTTCCCCCAACAGTGAACGTTAACAATTTCTCGCTATTAAGAGTAGTGCTCAGCGAAACTAACGATGCAGCAACCATTTTACCGTGCGGTAATTACGCCAAAGGCGAGACACAAGATTATAGGGTAAAATTCCTTAATTTAACTACCGATGTAGGCATTACTGCTATTAGAGAAGCATTCAGTGGTTGTGCCAATCCGCAACAAATGGTTAGCGTAGTGATTCGCAACTTTGGCACACAAAATATTTCGAACATTCCGGTTACCGTAACCGTTAAAGATGGTAATACTACCGTGGCAACGCTTAATGGTACTTTCTTAAATAATATCAAACCTTCAGAAGAAAGGGAGTTTACCTTGCCTGGATTTTATGTAGCACAAAATGGGAAGACTTATACGGTTACCGCTAAAACCAATTTGAGTACCGATCCTATTGCTACAAATGACGAAGCCAGCAGAACAGAGCAAATTGGTTTAGCTCCTACAGTCACTGATCAAGCTGCATTTTACTGTGACGACAGCAAACAGTATCAATTAAAAGGCAACGGCGATGGTATTATTTATTGGTACAAAGATGCCACTGAGACTACACCTTTTGCTTACGGCAATGACATTAGCACCACAACCGTCCCAAATAACGGCAAATTTTATGCTAGCTTAAATGAATACACCAGCACTTTTGGACCTAAAAACAAATATGAAACTAGGTTAGGTAGCGGCACCTACCTACAAACCAGTGGAGGTGTACTTGTACGCACCTTTGCTCCTGCTGTTTTAGAAAGTGCCCGTCTTTATATTGGCCATTCGGGTACCATCAGATTTTATGTTAAAAATAGCCAAGGCATGGAAATTTCAAGCAGCACCATTAAAGTAACTGCTACTAGAAGTACTCCTGTGGTTGGAAATGCAGAAGACGACCTAACCGACCAAGGACAAGTTTATACGTTAAACCTTAAATTTCCAACAGCGGGCAACTACAGTATTCATACCGATTACGAGGACGATGCCACCATTTTTAGAAACAACACCGCTCCTCGCTCTATCTATCCACTAAGTTCTCAACTTGATGTGTTCAATATCATTGGAAATGATGCTACCGGCTCCTACGCTTATTATTACTACTTCTACGACATTAAAGTTAAAGCGTTTGGTTGTCTTGCCGGTCAAAGAGTGGAAGTGCCTCTTACTTCCGTTAGTATTAGTAAAAATGGAAACAATTTGGTTTCAAGCATTGCCACCGGTAATCAATGGTATTTAAATGGGGTTAAAATTGATGGTGCTACTTCACAAACTTATCAACCAACCGCTCCTGGGAAATACCAAGTTTCAGCAGCTTTTGGTAGTAGCTGCAATTCTATTTCGAGCGAATTTATATTCCTTCCTAATGACAAGGACGATAACGAAATCAAGTTGAAGATATATCCTGTACCTACTTCCAAGAACTTAACAGTAGCTTTTGAGGTATTGGAGGCTAAACCGGTAACGGTAAGCATTGCCAATATTATTGGACAAAAAGTTTATGAGGAGGGGAAAGGTGTACGCACGGGCACACTCATTGACCAGATAGACGTTTCTAAATTAGCCTCAGGCACGTATATATTGAGCATTAAAGTGGGCGACAAGGTTTACTCAGAAAAAATCATTGTGATATAACTTGAACAAAGTGAGTTCAAGCGAGAAAATACATCCACATAGACACAGAAGAGGCATATGCCGAACTCACATTAAATAAACGAAGGTCAGTCTTTAACTAGGCCAGTTCATTCCGCTAAAAGCACTGCATAGGTTTTTGACCTAAATGCAGTGCTTTTTGTTTATTAAACCTTATTGCAGCGGCATCCTTTTGCTGGCGTAGCGGCAAAAGATAAAGCGGAAAGAAGGGCTTGCCTTGATTGTAGCGATAGAGGTTGGTTTTCTTAATGTAAATATTAATCTTGTTAAGACCTCCAGAGCCCTAATTTTTACAAAACAACAAACTCTGCGTGTACGACTCCTACAGAGTCGCATACTTTGCTTACATTTTCCCCTATAACTATTGAAATCCTTCGGATTTTCAACTTAAAAATAAACCCATAAAAACTATACGACTCCTATAGCATCACATGTGCCTATCTAAATTTTCTACTTTTACGAATCCTTCGAATTTTTATACTCTCTACACAACATCAAAACTTTGGTTAAATATTGATGATCTAACACCAGTTTCTCAAGTGCAACAAAAAAGGGAATGCCGCAATGACATTCCCTTTTTCGTTGATGATTTGTGCTAATTATTGTTTAACCAATTTAGTTTGTCCGATACGTTGACTGCCATTTTCATAAACTTCAACAATGTAAAGCCCAGAGGCGTAATTAGCAATATCAAGCTCTTGGCCTTCCAATAAATCGGCTTTAGCAACGGTTTTACTTAGCATTACTTGTCCAGTTGCATTTACAATTTTCAAGGTTTGTTGATTAGCTTTTAAACTACCATTGTACTTAACCGTAAAACTTGAAACTACTGGATTAGGGAAAATAGCAACGATATCCAATGTTCCATTAACCGCTCCATTGTAGTTGATTACTTTTGGTTGGGTAGTGTTTTCGGCACCATTATTATCTATTTGTAGCAATCTGTAATAGTTATTACCCAATAGCGGGCTATTGTCTATGAAAGAATAGCTTGAATTGTTTCCTTTAGCTAACTCGGTGTGCAACTTTACATATTTGTAATCGTCACCGGCTCTTTCTACCACAAATTTGGTGTTGTTGGACTCAACAAGTGTCTTCCATTTTACAGATACTCCTTGGTTGACCTTAGCAACATTAAACGAAGCATAAGTCACTGGAAGTACTCCTGGGTTTTCGAAAGATACACTAAATCTATCTGCACCGAAACTGGCCGTATTATTTACATCTACACTGAAAGTATGCGTCCCACCATTTGATATACTAGCGGAAGTTCCCAAGAAATTATCATTTAGTTTTACCAAATAACCTGTAGGTACATCTTTGTATTTTACTTGAAGCTGGTAGTTTCCAGTACCATTTAACTTGTCTATATCAAACTTCACCAAAGAACCTTCACTGATTTCAGGCATGTAATTAATCACTAATTTTCTACTATCACTAGAGAAACTAGACAAGAATACTTTTTGTTCCACTGATTCCTTGATGTAGGAAACATCTTCTGAAGCATTGTATTGCGCTGACTTTCCTGATTGGAATACCACTGCTGTTTCCTCCTCAAATTGGTTGCCTTGATTTTTAAGTACCAATCTTAGCTCAGCACGAGGCACAGCTAAGTGACTTTGATCTGGGGCTACCGAAACTTTTTGGAGTACTAAGCTTCCTTGCACCGGAGCAGACAATAAAAGCACAGGTGCTTTCGCACCCACCTTGGCATCTTCGGTAAAGGTTAAGCTACCTGAAGCATTGGCCGATTGAACGAAAAAGCCTTGCCCAGCTGGGATGATATTACTACCCACTCCTGCGGGAACACCAATAGAGCCATCGTATGTTGCATAGGTTTTAGTATTCGGGTTCCAAATTCTGATCACATTGTTAAGCAAATTACTTTTCACAATGCCGGCTGAGTTCCAATCAATGCTAGAGGCATAAGGATTACCTACCAAGTTATATCCATTAGAAAGAGATACATTGACATCCTGTTGGTTCAAAGTACCTTCAAAAGTCATAGCAAAGCTCTCTGGATCAACAAAAGGTGGCGTCATTTTATCCACTGGATTTGACCTATCTCCACGATAAAAAAGATAAGCTCCCTTACCTACCGAAAGTGAAGTATTGATATTTGGCAAGGCTACATAAGCTCCCGAATTATAAGTCCATGCACTTGGAGAATTGTAAGTTGACTCATCGAAACCATTGGCGGCTCCACCATCGCCTGTAATGATGATGCTATTAATAAACTGTGCATAGCTATAGGTCCTATTTGAAGCGTTTCCGTTATCATAAATTGGAGACGATAGCATTCTGTAAGTTCTATACATGGCTTTATCACCGCCGGTAAGATACCTTTGTACTTTTACATTTCCAATAATTGATGAGCTTGCCGCAATAGCCTCAACACGTGCAGAGCCTGAAGCATCTGACATTAAGGTTAAATGGCCATTTGCATTCAAATTTGTACCAGGGTCTAAGGTTAACACACCTGTTGGAGCAACTTGAAAATTACCAGAAGTTAATGTTTTGGTACCGTTGTTGGTAAATATAACGTATGGAAATTTGAGTGATGAGGTGGTAGACAGGCTTTGTGTAGAAGTACCATCAAAGGTAATTACACTGTTGTTTGAAGCTGTAAAAACGCCGCCATTAACTGCAAAGTTACCCGCTACGTTTAAACCTTGATTAATTAATATTGTCCCTCCTGTTTGAGTGTAGCTGTCGTTTACTACCGCTACTTCAATTTTTAAGCTTCCTGCTCCCGTAGAAGCAATGGTAAAACTATTTGCATAGAACGAATCTTCTAATGCAGGTACACTACCTGAAGTTTGTCCGGTAGCGTTCCAAACAAAGTTAGAAAAGCTTTGTCCGCTACCCGGCACCGTTCCCGTAAATGTGGTGTAGCCAGAAACTTCACAAGTGGATCCATCTTCCCATAAAAAGCTTGGGATAGTTCCTGAAGTGGTAGTGAAATGATGCTGATATTTACCTCCACCGGCTATTTGTGAAGCACTTCCCGTATTTATAATAGGACGTCCATTATTCACAAAGGTACCTTCTACTCTAAAATCTACGGCAGCTGCACCATTATTGATCGTTAAGGTTCCTCCATTAAGATTTACCTGCGCACCATTTTCAATCACCATGTCATCAATACTAAGGTTGCTTGTGATATCGATGGTATGCGTGTTTCTAACTAAAACACCTCTTGAAGTAATGGTAGGTGTTTGCGTTGAAGGCTGCCAAGTGGTATTGTTTGATGAACTTTCCCAGCTTGCAGAATTGTTCCAATCGCCCGAAAGCACAACACTTCTAAAATAATCATTGGCAGCACTTGCTCCCACTACAGTAATATCACCAGTGGTATAAGGGGTTTTAGTCCCATCGGTTACATTGGTTGCTGTAACTTTGGTAGAAACACTGGCAGAATTCAATGTCACTGGAATGGTCGTATTTACACCGTTTACCAAAGGTGTATTTGCAGGCAAAACTGCCGATGGATCATTAGAAGTAATGCCAACTTCATCGGTAATACCCTGAATGGTATTCCAAGCTATATCTACCGCTCTTACAGCAATATCAAATGAAGATCCAATAGCCTGGTTAGCTGGTACGCCAGTTTTTCCGTTAGGTGAACCAGCCACGTAACTTTCACCAGGAAGCACAATTAACAACCCTGCAAAAGGGCCAATGTTCACCGTAAAGTTTGGACTTTGGCTAGCGGTCTTGGTATTGTCTGTAACATCTGATACGGTTAAGGTTCTGTTGTTAACAGCACTTCCAATGCGATAAGTCGCAAATGAATTTAAGGTACCATTAATTAGTGCAACATTTGGAGGTAATTGCGCATAAATATCGTTGGTGGCTGTAAAAGAAACGATATCGTTAACTGTAGTTACAGTATTTCCGTAAGCATCTACAGCTTTCACAAATACGCTAAAAGGTTGTCCAGCTATTTGGCTATTTGGTGTTCCAGTTTTACCTTCAGGAATTCCTTCCACTGAAGTTTCCCCAGGCAATACCAATACTAATTTTTCGAAACCGCCTACAGTTACCGTAATAGGATTAGTAGTAAACGATGTTTTGGTATTATCTGTCACATCATCTACAGTAATAGTATTTGTATTTCCAGCAGTTCTTAGCGTTGCTATAAAAGTTCTTGTACCTGCTAAAAGTGCCAAGTTATTGGTCGTGAACGAGCCATTAGGGTCAGTTGTGGTGAGTTGTACCACATCAGTTGCCACATCTACCAAATTCCAATACTCATCCACGGCTCTTACCACCACCGAGATATTTCCGTTAGCAGGATGCGAATCTGCAGTTCCCACATTACCAGCAATTGTTCCCGGAGCATAAGTTTCTCCAGGCAAAGTGATCAACATTTTTACAAAAGCACCTCTAATTACCTCAAAGTTGGCACTAGTATTAGCTAAAATGGTAGGCTCAGTAATATTGGAAGCTACTAACTGGTAACCAGTATCAGCCCTTCTAAGGGTAACGCTAAAAGTTCCGGTACCTGCTGTTAAATTTGCATTTGCGGGCAAAACCGATGTCGCATTATTTGAGGAAACTGCATGGGTGATGGCTACCTCGTCCGTAACGGCAGCTACCACATTCCAGTTGGCATCAACGGCATTCACGATGACATTGAACGGTACACCGGCACTTTGAGCATCCGGCGTGCCTGTTTTTCCTGTAGGAGTATTTGGTGCGGCGGTTTCGC
>JAEXHI010000038.1 GCA_023450085.1 Bacteroidota bacterium | reverse complement strand
CAACCAACCAATCCCTAACCACTAACATCCCTTGCGTCTTTCAAAAAAAAGAATAGCTTTGTGGCAACACCAAAATGATATGAACATGCAGCGAAACGGATTTAAAGTAGGCGTAACTACCGAGATTGGACGATTAAGAAAACTTCTGGTACACAGCCCCGACAGCGGATTGGGAAAAGTGGTACCGTCTAAAGCACAAGACTGGTTGTTTGAAGATATTGTACACCTAGATACCATTAGAAAAGACGAGTACGATTACTACACCAAACTATTGATGTACTTTTTGGACCCCGAAAAAATCAAAGGGAAACTTGCTGAAATAGACTCCGAAGAAGCCAACCGTGGTTTTTACAAACCTAACCATCCACAGTTTCACAACTCCGAAAATGTAATAGAACTACAAAATCTGCTATCAGATATTTTAGCCGACGAGTACATCCGCAAAAAACTAACGGCTGCAGTTTGTGCCATCGAAGGCTGTACCTATCAACTACAATTAAAACTTACCGCTACCGATCCTAAGGAATTAGCGGAGATTTTTATATCAGGCACCATGGCCGACGACACCATGATTTTTGCTCCAGTGCCTAATCTTATTTTCACCCGCGATGTGGGCACCACCATTAACAGCCATATTTTACTGAACAAACCAGCCAAAAAAGCTCGTGTTCGCGAAACCATGTTAATGCGTTATATTTTCTTTAACCATCCGTTTTTCGAAGCGTATCAAAACAACATTATCGAAATTCCTGACCCTACCCAACATTTTTTAAGGCCAGGCGACGAACCTGCTTTCCGTACCACTTTAGAAGGCGGTGATGTAATGATGGTTAGCCCTAATCATTTGTTAATTGGCGTGAGCGAGCGCACTTCCGAAGAAGGGGCTAACGAAGCTATTAAACTATTGTTCGAGAAAAACGTGGTAGAAAAAGTAACCGTAGTAAAAATTCCTGCCAAACGCGACTACATGCATCTCGATACTGTATTTACGCAAGTGAAACGCGATACTTGGGTAATTTTGCACAGCATAGCGCACAGCCCGGTGTATGATGCCAATGAACCTATACATTTCCTAAAAGAACCTGAAAAACTGGAAGCCACTACGGCCATCCAGTTCCATAAGGACAAACCAGGTCAACCTAAATATTACGAGCACGTAGAAGCTTTATTGGACGATATTAGTAGAAATGATTTGGGTAGCACTACCCCAACCAAAGTAATTTACAGCGGCGGTAATGCCTTTCCTTATGATAGTCGCGAACAATGGACCGACTCCTGTAACCTATTAGCCATTAAAGAAGGGGTAGTTTTAGGCTACGACCGTAACGACAAAACCGTGGAAGCCTTTAAAGCCAGTGGATTTGACGTGGTTAAAGTACAGGATTTAATTCAGGATTTAGAAAGCGGAAAAGTAGATGCAGAAACCCTAACTGATACCTTAGTGTTAATGCCATCAGCAGAACTTTCAAGAGCCCGAGGAGGTTTCCATTGTATGAGCTTGCCTATTTTGAGAGACGAAATATAAGGTTAATTGTTAAATCATAAGCTCCGATTGGAATACCATAACAAGTATTTTCCGTTCCAATCTGCGGCTAAATCCGCGCAATCTGCGGAAAAAAGAACCAAGGTAAAACAAAGAAATAACAAGTTTACCCCCTAATATATCATCTGCGGCTAAATCTGCATCATCCGCGGGAAAAAGAAAAAGGAGCAAGGAATAACATCCCGTCCAAATCTACGGGAGAAAAGAATAAAAATTTGGCCACCGGTACTAAACAACCAAAAAACCAAACACCCAAAAAACAAAGAAATGCAAACAACTTCACATATCCTCATGATACGCCCTGTTGACTTTAAATTCAACGAGCAAACCGCTGGAGATAACAAATTTCAGGTAGCTAGCGAACAGGAAAATGTACAGCAACAAGCTTTAGCAGAATTTGATGGCTTTGTAAACATCCTGCGTGAAAACGGTGTAGATGTTACCGTTATTAGTGACACCTTAGATCCAGCAACGCCCGATTCGATATTTCCCAACAACTGGGTTTCGTTCCATGAAGATGGTGCCGTTTTTCTATATCCCATGCATTCGCCTAACAGAAGAGAAGAGCGCAGAAAAGACATTATTGATTATCTAGGAAAAACCTTTGAAGTAAGCCACCTAACCGATTTAAGCTTTTTTGAACAGCAACATCTATTCCTTGAAGGAACAGGCAGCATGGTGTTAGACAGAGCTAACAAAATTGCCTACGCTTGTTTAAGTGTTCGCACCGATAAAGAAGTATTGGACAATTTTGCCATGTTGAGCGGATATGAAGTGGTAGCCTTTCAGGCGGTAGATGAGCACGGCTTCCCTATTTACCACACCAACGTGATGATGTGCATCGGCGAAAAATTTGCGGTAGTTTGTTTAGATAGCATTAAATATACCGAAGATAAAATTGCAGTTTTAGAAAGCTTTAAAGCCACTCAAAAAACGGTAATTGATATTTCTTTTGAGCAAATGAACCACTTTGCGGGCAATATGCTCGAAGTAAAAAACAAAGAAGGGAACAGTCTTTTGGTCATGTCAGAACAAGCACTGAAAGCTTTACATGGCACACAAATTACAGCCTTATCAGCATTCTCCAAAATTGTAACCGCACCACTTTATACCATTGAACAAAACGGTGGTGGCAGTGCCAGATGCATGCTTGCAGAGGTACATTTACCACTTAAGTCTTAACCATAAACCTCGAAGGCCTTAAAACCTTCGAGGTTCATATATTTCCAGCCAAACTCCCCCTTAAACAAAATCGCTATTATTCATCCCTTCTACGCCTCGTAAAAGCCAAGTTTTTTGCTATTTTTGCAAAAAATACAATTAATGAGTATAGGATTATCAGAACAGGAAATATTACGTCGCGATTCGTTAAAACAGCTTCGCGAAATGGGAATTAACCCATATCCTGCAGAGGCTTACGAAATCAATGCTAATGCAGCAGACATTTTAGCTAACTACGAAAAAGATAAAACGGCATACAAGACAATCAAGATTGCAGGCAGAATTATGGGCCGCAATATTATGGGGGCAGCATCTTTCGCTGAACTTCAAGATGCTACAGGCCGTATCCAAATTTATCTGAAGCGTGATGAGCTTTGTCCTGGCGATGATAAGACCTTGTACAATACTGTATTTAAGAAATTATTAGATATCGGCGATTTTGTCGGCGTTGAAGGTTATGTTTTCACCACCCAAACAGGTGAAATTTCGGTACACGTAAACAAACTAACCGTACTTTCTAAATCTTTGCGCCCGTTACCAATTGTAAAACGCGACGATGAAGGAAACGTATTTGATGGTTTTACCAACCCTGAATTACGTTACCGTATGCGTTATGTAGATTTAACCGTAAACCCCGAGTACAAACAAATCTTCATTAACCGCAGCAAGGTAATCAATACCATGCGCAACTATTTCGACAGCCAAGGCTGGATGGAAGTAGAAACGCCTATCCTACAAGCAGTACACGGCGGTGCAGCAGCTCGTCCGTTTGCTACCCATCACAATACCCTAGACATGCCTTTGTTTTTACGTATTGCCAACGAGCTTTACTTAAAAAGACTAATTGTTGCTGGTTTTGATGGCGTTTACGAGTTCGGTAAAATGTTCCGTAACGAAGGAATGGACAGAACCCACAATCCTGAGTTCACCTCTATGGAGATCTATGTGGCTTACAAAGACTACGTATGGATGATGGGCATGGTAGAAGAATGTCTAGAGAAAATTGCAGTAGCTATCCACGGTTCACCTATTGTTAAAGTAGGCGGACATGAAATTGATTTTGCTGGTCCATACGAAAAATTGACCATGTACGAATCAATCCAAAAATACACAGGTATCGACGTATCTGAAATGACCGAAGCAGAATTGGCGCAAACTTGTAAAGATTTAGGCATCGAGATTGACGACAGCATGGGTCGCGGTAAATTGGTTGACGAACTTTTCAGTGAGAAAGTAGAAGCTAACCTGATCCAGCCTACTTATATTACCGACTACCCTATCGAGATGACTCCTTTGGCTAAAAAACACCGTAGCAAAGAAGGCTTGGTAGAGCGTTTTGAGTTATTTGTAATGGGTAAAGAAATTGGCAACGCTTATTCTGAGCTAAACGACCCAATTGACCAAAAAGAACGTTTCGAAGAGCAATTGAAACTAGCTGCCAGAGGCGATGATGAAGCCATGGCCATGGATGATGATTTCGTTCGTGCTTTAGAATATGGTATGCCTCCTACTTCAGGTTTAGGAATTGGTATCGATAGATTGGTGATGTTAATGACCGACCAGTCAACCATCCAAGAAGTATTGTTCTTCCCTCAAATGCGTCCAGAGAAAAAGAAAGTTGAACTTACTCCTGAAGAAGGTGAATTGTTTGGCTTGATCAAAGAAGGTGAACAGCAGCTATTAAGTGAGGTAAGAGCTCAATTAGCAGACTGGAGCAACAAAAAATGGGATACTAGCCTAAAAGGACTTACTGGGAAAAACCTATTAAAAGTAACCAAAACCGATGATGGTTTGTTCCTAGAGTACAAATAAGACATCTTTTTATTACAACATATAAATCCTCAGCTACTACAGTTGGGGATTTTTTGTTATGGAATGGTTCAATAGCAATTAAAAAATTAAACCACCTAAGACACCTTAGCTCACCTAAGCAATTCTAAAAAACTAAACATTAAGAAATCAAGATAATTAAGACGATATCCAAACTTAATGCTTCTTAATCCCTTAATGGTTCAATAACTAAAATGTTCTAAGGTGGTTAAATAAAAATGAACAAAGAGCAAGGAACAAAGATTAAAGCTGCCAAAAACAACTAAAATGTTCTAAGGTGGTTAAAAACTAAACATTAAGAAATCAAGATAATTAAGACGATATCCAAACTTAATGCTTCTTAATCCCTTAATGGTTCAAAACTAAAATGCTCTAAGGTGTCTAAGGTGGTTAAAAACAAAGCACCACCCTTAACATAAACATAACAAAAAGTTAAAAGCTTGTTACCCTACGCTTAAAAAGGCTTTTCTATTTTAGACCTGTACAAAAATTCAAACAAGATGAATAGTTCAAGTATCGAAATCACAGAAAACGAATACTGCATCAAGTTAAGCAGAGATACGTTTGATTTATCGCTTATTCGTCAATTAATTAAGCGAATCCAAGCTGAGGAGTTATTTTTCAGCAAGAAAAGAATGGAAGAAGAAGATGACCTGATCAGCAGGACAGATTCAGCATTCGAAGAGAACTTTGATCGCCTTTGCGACAAATAAAAAAGGTCTAGCCGCTGTAAAGCAACCAGACCTTTTTTTATACCTTTTTAAATCCTATCTATGGCTGTAGCGCACTTGTTGTTGCTTATCTAACATGCCAAGTTGGTCTTTCATTTGTTTAATCTGATCAGCCAATAATTTGTTTTTATCTGCTTTCTTAGCTTCAGTTAAATACATTTGAGCTTCACGTTTGTTGCGTTTAGCCATAGCAATACCTGCTAAACTTAACTTGGCCATTGCTACGTTATGATCCATATGCAAACCTAAACTCAACGCAGTTTTAAAGTACTTCTCAGATTTCAACGGTGCTTTTCTCGATTCGATCAAACCCAACAAAAGGTTAAAATAGCCGTGTTGCATTTTGTTTAATTGCTTCTCGTAATTGGTAATTCTTCCCAAAAACACTTCAGCTTTAGGCATATTATCCTTACGCAGATACCATTGTGCGATCAGCATATTCTCATTATAAAAATAAGTGATGAAAATAAATATGCTAAACAAAACAGCTGGTATACCCCAACCCCAGTAACCGAAAATAAAAAGTGCAACTGCCGCACCAAGTAAAGCAAAGCCTATAATTAGGCGTACCAAATTTGACATAGTTTTTCAATATTTCTGCAAATATCGGTTTTATATAGCAGAAAATAGCGATTTAATTTATAATTTCAACAAAAATTAGATAACAATGAAGTACTTATTTACAATGGTGCTAGGGCTGTTTTTCATTTCGGCCAATGCACAAGAAATCAATAAAAAACTAGAAGATCAGATTAAACATAAACAAATCATGTTAAACGAGTGCTCAAGAGAAGGTTTGGTAACCTTTCCTGAATTTAAAGCAAGTTACGATGCCAACTATGAAAACTACCAAGTAGACTCGGCTTCAGTAACTCAATTGACCAAATTGTTAAAAGATAAAAAGATCAAGGTAGTATTAGGAACTTGGTGCGGCGATAGCAAATTTCAAGTACCTAACTTCCTAAAAGTAGCTGATGCAGCAAAGGTAAAAGAAGACCACGTGGCTTTTATTGCGGTAGATGGTGCTAAAAAAGCAGAAAATGGCTTATTAGACAATCTAAACATCACTCGTGTTCCTACTTTCATTATTACTGATAAAAAAGGCAACGAAATTGGACGTATTACTGAGTTCCCAAAAAAGAGCTTAGAGTTAGACCTACTTGAAATATTAGCAGTAAAAAAATAATTATGGCAATTGATTTAGAACCTGGATGGTTTGAAGTACTAAAAGACGAGTTTGAAAAACCCTACATGAAGAACCTTAAAGGATTTCTTCAGCAAGAAAAACAAGCTGGCTTTACTATTTTCCCTAAAGGTTCCGATATCTTTAATGCCTTTAAACACACCCCTTTCGAAAAAGTGAAAGTGGTGATATTAGGACAAGACCCTTATCACGGCGTAGGACAGGCACATGGCCTTTCCTTCTCCGTGCAAAAAGGAGTAGTGCCGCCACCCTCACTTAAAAACATCTACAAGGAACTTGCCGACGAATTTCCTGATTTTAAAATCCCCAGCCACGGTGAACTCACTACTTGGGCCGACCAAGGTGTAATGCTACTCAATGCTACATTAACCGTTAGGGCACATACCGCAGGTTCACATCAAAACAAAGGTTGGGAACAATTCACCGACAAAGTAATCTCCGAACTGTCTGCAAAAAGAAGTGGGCTGGTATTTATCCTATGGGGAAACTACGCCAAACAAAAAGAAAGCTTAATTGACCAAAGCAAGCACTTTATCATTAAATCGGCACACCCTTCCCCTTTCTCTGCTTATAACGGATTTTTCGGCTCTAAGCCATTTTCAAAAACCAATGACATCCTTATAAAGGAAGGAAAAGCACCTATAGACTGGCAAATCGTTTAACGCACTATTTATACCATACGAGCAGGAACAAATTACGATTAACGGCATAACTAATTTTAATTAACCACCTAAGACACCTTAGTACATTTTAGCTTTTTATATTTTTCTATTGGTATATTTAGAGTACATCTTCAAAGTATATCTAATGAAAAACAACATAAATAAAAAGCTTATCAGCGCTTTGGAATACGAAGTAACAGGCACATGTATTGAAATCCATAAAAATCTTGGCCCTGGATTATTAGAAAACGTCTATCACCGCTACCTAGAAAGAGAATTACAACTAAGAGGCATCTCCTATGCTTCAGAACATATCATTGATATAAAATACAAAGGAATGAGCGTAAACACGGTTTTATGAGTAGATTTATTGATAGAAAACTGCTTAATAGTCGAATTGAAATCAGTAGAAACTATTCACCCAATCTATGAAGCTCAAATACTCACATACATGAAATTGCTTAGTGCTCCCAAGGGATTACTTATAAATTTCAATTGTACAAATATTATTCACAACGGAAAGAAAACTTTCGTTAATGAATTATATAGAGATTTGCTCTAAGGTGAACTAAGGTGCCTTAGGTGGTTATTTACCAAAATATATCCAATTAAGGCAAAAATAAAATGAACTAAGGTATCTTACGTGGTTCAATAAAAAACTAACTACTAATACTCCAACGGCACAATAGGCTCCTTCTTAGTCGTCGACATGATCATCATCGTTTGGAAGGTTTTAACCACAGATATCTTACTGATCTTATCCATAATCAAACGCTCATACGACTTAATATCGCTCACATAAACCTTAAGCAGAAAATCAGCCTGTCCGGTAACGTGGTGACATTCCGTTACTTCCTTAATTTGATTAACCTCGTCCAAGAAAATCTGGATTGTATTATTTTTATGGAAGTCTAATTGGATTTGAATGAAAGTCTTGATACCAAGACCTAATTTTTCTTCGTCAACCAAAGCATGATAGCTCTTGATATAGCCAGACATTTCCAGTTTTCTTACTCGCTCTAAAGTAGGTGCAGGTGAAAGACCAATTTCTTGCGACAACAATAGGTTGGTAATCCTTCCATTCTCTTGCAACAACTTTAAAATCTTGAAATCTATTTTGTCTAGTTCTAGTGCCATACGTTTTGTTTGAATTACCCAAAGGTATAACAAGCAATCACAATCCACAAAATTTTATTCTAAAATTAATGTAAAAAATTAGCGAATATTTTATGTGATTATTTTTAGATTTGTCTAAATTAATAGTTAGAAAACCAAAAATGCAATCATATACAGAAGAGAACTACCTGAAGGTCATTTATCACCTATCTGAAATAAGCCATCCCGTGCAAACCAATGCCATTGCGGAGCGTATTCAAACCAAGGCGGCCTCTGTAACGGATATGATTAAAAAATTATCGGATAAAGAACTGGTCCATTATGTAAAGTACCAAGGCGTAACCCTCACCGAAAAAGGAAAGCTAACCGCCATCAATATTGTGAGGAAACACAGGCTGTGGGAAGTATTTTTGGTAGACAAGTTAAATTTCAAGTGGGACGAAGTACACGAAGTAGCCGAAGAATTGGAACACATCCAATCAAACTTGCTCATCGAACGCCTAGACGAATTCTTGGATTTCCCCAAAGTTGATCCACATGGTGACCCCATTCCCGACAAGCACGGTAACTTCGCTGAAATGACTTTCGTAAAGTTAAGTAAGCTTAAAAATGGCGACAAAGGTACCATCACAGGCGTAAGCGAACACTCCTCTCCTTTTTTAAAACATTTAGAAAAACTAGGCCTTACCTTGGGTAAACGTATAGAAGTTGTTGATGTAGTAGAGTTTGATGGCTCTGTAGAACTCTTACTCGAAAAAGAAAAACTAAATATCAGCAGAGAAGTAGCCAAACATATCCTAATTACCAAGAACTAATGGCCGAAAAACAATCCCTAAGCGAAGTACACCAAAGCGTAGCCACCCATCAAAAAAAAGGTTGGAAAAGAATACTGGCATTTTTAGGTCCCGCCTACCTGGTAAGCGTTGGCTACATGGATCCAGGCAATTGGGCCACAGATATTGCAGGTGGTAGTAAATTCGGCTATCAGCTCATTTGGGTACTCTTAATGTCTAATCTGATTGCATTGCTACTTCAGTCATTAAGTGCCCGTTTAGGAATTGTAAGAGGATTAGATTTAGCACAGGCATCACGAAACACCTACCCGAAATGGGTTAACTTTCCGCTGTTTGTTTTGGCACAAACCGCCATCATTGCCTGCGATTTGGCCGAAATTATCGGAATGGCCATTGGCTTAAACCTACTTTTTGGACTGCCCTTAATTTGGGGGATCTCCATCACCATCTTCGACACGGTACTTTTACTTTTTTTACTGAACAAGGGAATGCGAAAAATGGAAGCTTTTATCGTTTCCATGGTTTTCATTGTTGGGGTTTCTTTCCTCGCCGAGATGTTTATCGTACAACCTTCAATAGGCGAAATTGTCAAAGGTTTTGAACCATCCATGCTTGGTGGAGAAGCACTTTACATTGCCATTGGTATTATTGGAGCTACGGTAATGCCACATAACCTTTATCTACATTCATCACTAGTACAAACCCGTAAGTTCGAGAGAGACAGTAAGGGCATTAAGGAAGCCATTAAATTCAATTTTATAGATACCGCTGTTGCACTCAACTTGGCTTTCTTTGTTAATGCAGCTATTTTAATTCTGGCCGCAGCAGCTTTCTTCAAAAATGGCTTTCACGAAGTGGCTGAGATACAGGATGCCCACGAATTATTAACCAATATTTTCGGAAATGTAGCCCCTGCCCTATTTGCCATTGCCTTAATTGCTGCCGGACAAAGCTCTACCGTAACCGGCACCTTGGCTGGGCAAATTGTAATGGAAGGCCACCTGAATCTAAGAATACAACCTTGGCTACGCCGTCTGATTACTCGTCTTTTAGCCATCGTTCCTGCGTTTTTCACCATCCTATATTTCGGTGATGATGCCCTTGGCGGCTTACTGATTTTAAGTCAGGTAGTATTAAGTTTACAATTGGGCTTTGCCATTATCCCCCTTATCCATCTCAATTCCGATAAAAAGGAAATGAAGGAGTTTGCCATCAAACTTTGGGTAAAAATTTTGGCCTGGTTAAGTGCAGCTGTCATTGTTGCCTTAAACATCAAACTGGTAATGGAGGAAATTGGAGGATGGATCAAAGAATCAAACAATGCATGGTATATTTATGTCATTGTGCTGCCAGTAGCCATACTGATCGCTTTATTATTACTTTATATTTTCGTTTATCCATTTATAGGCAAAAAACAGCGTATTGGTAATGTACCTCACGGTGATGCACTTTCTATAGGTCATATCGAAAAAATCAATTACGAGAAGATTGGCATTACCGTAGATTTTTCTGAAAATGATCGTAAAACCATCCGACATGCCTTGATTCAAGGTGGGAAAAATGCGCACTATTATCTCATCCACGTGGTAGAAACTGCCGCAGCACGTTATCACGGAAAAACAGCGATGGACCATGAGACACAATCTGATATCGATAACCTCAAAAAATATCAAGAAAACTTGGCCGAATTAGGTTATCAGTCTACGCCGCATGTAGGTTTTGGAGGAACAGCCAAAGCCATTGCCGAAATAAGTAACACCAACAAATTAGAACTTTTGGTGATGGGGGCTCATGGGCACAAAGGACTTAAAGACCTGATTTTTGGAACTACGGTAGATTCTGTAAGACATAAAGTGGATATTCCGGTATTGATTGTGAGGTAAATCCTGTTTATGCGGGGCAATGAGATGTTTACTGAACTCAGCTTTGTCCTTACTGGCAAGCTAGCAAACCTTAGGTTTTCGCCTATTAAAAAAATCTTATTAACTTTAGGTAACATAAACCTTAACCATCTCTCGTATGAAAAAATCTAATCTACTGATTAAGCAGGCTTTCCACAGCACGCCACCCCATCAAATTTCTTGAGCGGTAACCATAGCATTTAGCTATTCTGTCAAGCCTTAAAAGCCCTTGGCACAAAACCTTGTTATCCTATGGATACCCGCCTGAATATCTTAAAAACTAACTTACAAAGTTTTGGAGCGTTAAGGCCCGAAGCCTGGAAAGCTATTGTGGCAGCCATTTCCATTTGTACCCTAAAACCTAATGAATACTTCCCTCACAAAAACAATTGTTTGGGATATGTAGCAGAAGGCATTCTAGCAACATACGATATGGAAGGTCGCAGCATTCCTGCCATTGTCAATTTCACCAGACATCAACAAAGCTTTATCACCCGCCATACCAATAATCAAGGCATCTATCTTAAAACTTGCTTACCCACCTTAATTTTCTATTGGAATGATGATGAACTCAAAAAGCTTCATCGGCAGTTTAATGAACTTAAACAAATATATGATGCATTGACAGCAGAGTATGAACAGCGCCTTTTCTTAAGAATGCGCTTCCTAGAATTATCTGTTATCGAGCGGATCAGTAAATTCAAAGAGAAGTTTCATTCTATTTTACCCTACCTTAAGAAAAAAGATATTGCAAACTACCTTCACCTAAACTATAGCCATTTGGTTAAAATCTGGAATACGCTAGACTAAAAGTTTGGCAAACCAAACTTTTTTATCTTGCAAAGCAAACTTGTCTTCATTTAACTAGCCTCTAATTTTGGGTAATCAACAAATGGAAAGGAGGTATGCCTAAAGCAGCGGCCAATATAAAAAGGTTCAAACCCAACCTAAAAGATAAAGCGTTCAGATTTTGGGTTACAAGGAAAATCTCAACCTAATCGCCCAATGGGCATAAAACCAAATACGATGAAAAATAAATTAATGTACAGCCTCGCAGCACTGGTATTAGTGTTCGGCCTAATCTTTGGAATGAGTGCTTTTACTCCACAGAAATCAACCATGCTAGCTTATCAATACACCGGAGAAGATGATGAGGATGTAATGAATCTTAGCAATTGGAGTGCTGTTCCATACGAAGAAAATCCATCAACCTGCGATGTAGAGGGAAGGCTGGTTTGTATTGTTCAATTTAAAGACACGGATTTTAGCAATATTTCCGACTTTTTGGATAACCACACCGACGCTACAGAGGTTAATAAATCGCCTTACGTGGCAAGGTACAAAGAGCCAATAAACTAGTTTCATTAGGGTGTCTAAAAATTAGACACCCTTCTTAATTAATATTTATTTTGTTCTATTCCCGAAATTTCAATAATTCTTTCTGGAATAGGATTGGCAAAACGAGCTGAATTGGCAGGTAGCGTATAAGTGACCCCATTTATGGTTCTAGTTAAGGAAATTCCGCGTCCTTCTTTGTTCAGTCGTTTAATATCCAACCACCTCAGGCCTCTTAGGGTTAATTCTTTTCTCCGCTCTGCAATCACCATATCCAACAACTGCTCTTTGGTGCTGGCTACATATGGTAAAAAAGGCTTATTCTTATCCCAGCGTGATTTTAACAGGGTATTCAAATCATCCAATGCCTTTTGCAAACGACCCGCTCTGGCATTACTTTCTGCCCTGATCAAATATATTTCATCAGTGGCCAAACCACCAAAAGGGATGGTTTCTCCTGAATAGCTTCCTCTTTGGGCATAAGCACCACCACTTACCCTATAAAATGCTTGTTTACGCAAATCGCCATCAGCATAACTGTTAATAATGACTGGGTTAATTTTAGCTCTAATGTTACTTATACTTGCAGGGTTTAGAAACCGCGTGTAATGAATAGTTTCAGGGTGGAACATCACAAAGGGATTGGTAAGCGATAAATTCAAGCTATTATAATCTATCAAATCAGATTTCAGTTGTAAGCAACTATCAGCATACAGGCCCGCCTCTTCATATTTACGCATCATTAAGTATGTTCTTGCCAATAAGGCATAGCCAGCAGGTTTACTAGGTCGCATTACGTGTAAAGGCTTAGTAGGCAACAATTGAATGGACTTTTTAAGATCGCTAACCACTTGTTTATATCCGTCTTTAACCGAGGCACGAACTGACTTTTTATCAAAATCAGTATCCAATCTCAACGGAATACCTAGTTGTTCTTCATTATCATCATAAGCTAAAGCATAAGAGCCCAACAATTGCAGAAAACACTTGCCCCGGTAATAATAACCCTGCCCAAGCACATTGTTCCAATCAACATTATTAACCAAAGCATGAAGCTCTTTGGTACCTTCAATTACCGTATTTACTCGATATACCATATCGTACATATCAATCCAGTCATTGCTGGTTAAACCCATTACATTACGGGTTTCCCAAAGGTATAACCTTCGTTCCTGCTCTGATACCGATGCCCAATCAGCATCAGTGAGGTAAAAATCTCCGGCCACCAACTCAGCGCTGGAAAGATCCCTATAATTCATCACACTAAAGTTATCCAATAGAGACTGGAAATCAGCAGCGGTTACGGGGATGCGCAGGCTGCTTTGCGATCTTTCATCCAAAAACTTTTTACAGCCCATCAAGCCTAAGCCTAGGATTAAAATAATATAGTTTAACTTTTTCATCATCGTAAATTTTAGATTAAAGTGTCCCTTTGATTCCAAAACTCCATATGGGTCTTGGTGGCAAATTTGGATAGTCGGGATCTAAACCTTGTCGGTTGACTGCCCATATTATTCCAAGTTGGTTGCCTGCGGCAAAAAGTTGCAGGTCTCTTAAAGCCTTATAACGGCTATGTTTAAAAGCAGCATAACCTAAATTAACATACTGTAACCTAATATGGTCTCCCCTTTCTGCCGTTACTTCCGAATATTCATAAAAGGTATTCCTCGCAGAAGAATTTGGATAAATAAATGAAGGCACATTGGTCCGTAATTCATCCCCTGGCTTTTGCCAACGCTTGGCATAATCACTATGTCCCTTTCTGCTACCTATTAAATCGCCATAGCTGATGGTGCTACGCCTAAAAAAATAACCCAGCTTAGCGCTAAAGCGTATACTTAGCGATAAACCCTTATAATTAAAGGTATTGCCCAAAGCACCGAAATAAGCAGGCATTACCCTACCATGATAAACCATTTCATTGGGGGTACGGGCAGAAGCAGTAATATAGGCATAATCAGTACTTGCTTGGCCATTTACAAAACCAATTGGGCTACCCTTTTGTCCATCCAAACCTCCCCATTGATAGGAATATAGTGCATAAACAGGCCTACCTACCTGCCCCGTAATACGACTGGTGCCAAACACCAAAATATTTCCCGATTTGGTAGGCAAATAATAATCAGTGATCTCGTCACGGTTCCAACTGAAATTAAGATCACTCTGCCAATTGAAAATACCTTTAACATGTTGCCATTGCAAGTTAAGATCTAAACCGCTTCCCTTCATTGCAGCAACGTTTTTGGTCATAACGTTACCGATGCCTGCTGTTGGATCCATTTCGGCAAGGCCAAAAAGATCGGTTCCTCGTTTACGATAGTACTCCAAACTTCCTTTTAAACGATGATCAAGGATTGCAAAATCAAGGCCTAAATTAAACATATAGGTATTTTCCCAGCGAAGTTCGGGATTGCGGAAATTCTTAAAATTGGTGGTAGGCAATCGTGTAAAGGTAGATATACTGTTGCTAGTAATGGTTGTAACTGCAGCCATATTGGGATTTACATTGCCGCTCACGCCATAACTTGCCCTTAGTCTCAGATAGTCTACTTTCCACTTAAAAAATCTCTCTTTATTAATTTGCCAACTAGCCCCCACAGACCAAAAAGGATTCCATTGATCGTTAACGTTAAGACCAAATAAATTGGACGCATCTCTACGTACACTTGCGGTTAATGTATACCTATTCAGATAAGTATATCCAGCATTAGCATACAAGGATACATACCTATTAGTAGCATAATATTGGTCGCTATTATCGGCAATGGAAATTTGTCCATTTCCAAAAAAACGTGGATAGTTGTTGGCAAAATCTACGGGGACAGAACTGCCAAATGTTTTGTCAAAACCATAACGTCTAAACTTATCATTAAGACTAAATTCATCCCGTATCTCTGCCCCCGCAAATACATTAAGTTCGTGTTTTTGGGCTAAGGTATTTTTATATTCCAATTGCCCACGTACGTGGTGCCTAGTGTATTGCTGGTTAGCATAGTCGTAAATAGTACCTAGAGGAATTGGTCGCTTAACTGTTCCTCCTGCTACTTGCGTTAGTGTATTGATCAAGTTACGAGCATAATAGCTATTTTCCTCGTAAAACTGTTCACCTACAGCAGTTTGCTTTCCATACTGATAAAGAACTTGCGCACTAAAACCACGCCATTGATACTTAGCGTTAAGGTTTAACATTAAATCTTGCAACTTAGTACTGCTAGGGCTTAACAATGCCTCTTCAGCCGGATAATAATTCCAATCTAGCAATTGTTCAATTCCGCTAAAGGTATTTAGGTAGGCATTACGATATTGGTTCATTACAGGCAGAGCATTGCCCCGCTCATCTACAAAATTCACATAAGGCGGTAAATCTCCATTGGTAGCCCTAATACTGCTATAATCCATTTGTCCCGATCGGCTGATGCTTTGGGTATAATAAGCGGCTATGCCCAGCTCCAAATCTTTAATGGGCCGATAACCATTCTTAAAGCTCAAGTTTAAACGATCATAGTTGGCATTAAGATTAGAGCTATTTTGGTCATAGCCAACAGATGCTGCCCACCATTGCTTTTGCTCGCCGCCACTTAAACCAAGCGCATATTGCCGGTTTACTTGAGCTTTGTAAAAATAGGCCGTATAATTGTCAATATTATTTTGCTGCCTAAATGAGGCAATCTGTGCGTCTGCCATTGCCGCCGAGATTTTACCATCTCTTTTGGCAATCAGTAATTCCACTACTGGCGTAAGCGGTGCCGAAGAAGTAGGTCTTTCCATACTGGTATAAAAACCTTTCTCAAAAAGGAACATTTCCATATCAATAAAATCGGAGGTAGACATACGGCTAATATAATTGAGGTTAGGTTTTGCCGATACTGATACATTGGCACTGTAGTTAAGCTTTAACGATTGTCCATATTGTCCCCGTTTGGTTGTAATGACAATGACCCCATTGGCGGCCTTGGCACCCCAAATAGAACTCGCCGCAGCATCTTTCAAAATGGTGATATGCTCTACATCGTTAGGATTAATATTATTTATATCGCCCTCATAGGGAAAATTATCTAAAATAACCAGTGCACCACGCACACCATTCAAGGTGCTTAGCCCCCTAACATTGATACTTGGTCTATTTGTCTTTCGATCTATGGAAAGACTGCTAGCTACCCCTTCCAAGCGCTCCAAAACGTTAGTACCTACTTGCTCATTATATCGCTGGTTATCCACCAGATCATAAGAGCCCGCCAATTTTTCGACACTTGTTTGCTGATATCCGGTACTCACTTTCACCTCACTTAATTGTGATACATGTGATTTCAACAAAAACAACAATGGCATTTTGGGCACAGTACTAATAAGCGTATCCACAGACTCATGGCCTACACTACTAATTTTTAGCCTAAAGGGCAGTTGGGGTAGGGTTAAGGTAAAATAACCTTCTTCGTTAGTCCGTGTTTTAAAAACATTATCAATACTGATACTTGCTCCGCTTAAAGCTCCCGTCTCCGCAACAACCTTGCCACTCAATTGTTGTGCTTTTACACCTACAAAACTGCAGAGTAGTAAGAGGCTCATGTAAATGCATTTCCTGATCATATTCTACCTCCTTTCCCGGTTCTTATTGCATAAGCCTCTAGCATGAGGCGAATGTTTTCGGCCGTAACCAGTTCAGCAGGAACAATTGCCCTTACCTCTGCACTTGGACTAATCAATACATAATATGGCATATAACCATGTGGAAATAATTGGTGGATGTAGGTGTCATTAAAGATGCTTGTTAACGTATAGGGTTCACTACGGTATTTCCTACCGGATAGCAGTTCGTCTATTTTCTGTTCATCATCCCTTGTACGATTGGTGTTTACCAAAAGAAATTGAATATCATTCTTAAATTGGCCCTGCAGGGCTTCAATTGTTCTAAACTTATTGATGCAGCTCCCGCACCAAGTGGCCCAAAAATCCAGAATGATCAGCTTGCCCCTATAAGCTGTTAAAGCTTGTTTGGCACTTTTGCCATTCTGGTATACCATATGTTCTTTTTGCCAAAAACTTTCCGGCAACTTATCTCCTACTTTTAGGGATTTTAGAGTAGACGGTTCTTGGGCAAAAGCCCAAAAATTTAGACATAGCATGGCCATTACGCCTAAATGCGTTATTTTTTTGAATATCATAATTGTGTTTAAATAGTTATGGATTGGTCAGGATAAAAGCGGCTATAACATGCTAACCTAAAAAATTATAGCCGCTGAAAAATGCTATTATTCTGGATTACGCTTAACCAAGCTGAGTAACCTGGCATAAAGATGGGTGAAACGGTTTTTCATAGGTAGATGATGCTTTGCTTAAAATTTCATTGATTTTAATGTTGTTTAAATCAGGGTAAAAGCAGCCCCTAAGACATATTTTTAAACATCCTTATGGGGAAACGTATTGCTTATTAGAAAAAAGTTAACTACCTTGGAATTGCGACAAACCTGTAGTAGCAGTACTTTTTTGCCTGTAAGCTAGAAGGGCTGACAACAAGTATAAACACCATATAACTAAGCTAAACACTACCCGTGCAATGGCCTTTTATATTGGTGCATTTTACTTGACTTTTCGGCATACACTACGAAGGGGAACGGATCACGTTCTTTAACAAGAGTAACAGGGAATAGCTGTAAACCATCTCCTTAAAGTAACTGGAATTGGCGAGCCTTAATTTTTTCGTTTTCATACACAGTTTATTTGGTTATATCAAAAGATGTGCACCCTTTAAAGCAATGAAAAGAAACCTATTGGTGAGAAACCAATAAGGCGAACTCCACTGCTTTTGAACTGGTACCGTCAAGAACCACTCAAACCAAAGTTTGAGCTCCCCAAAAGACTGACGTGAAATTCGCCCTATTGAACAAGTATACAAACATACAAATATCCAATAGAAAGCGAACCACGATCTGCTCATGGGGAAATTGACGGTTTCGTTCATGAGTGACATCGTTAAAAGCAAGGCTTAACCCCGCTCTATTTGTCGCTATAAATAACTGATAACAAATATAATAAAGTTGACTTTAAAAATCAACTATTATTTATTCTTTTTTTTATGATTAATAGAATAGGTGAAATTTTGAAGGAAAAAAAAGCCGGAAATAACGATCTGGTCAAGCATTTAAAGGTGAAAAAGGAAACGGTATCTAGATGGGTGAACAACAAACAACAACCCACCCTAACCACTTTAAATCAAATTGCTGAATACCTAAGAGTTGACATAAGAGATTTACTGCAACCAAGCGATTGGAGCAATAGCAAAGTTGAAGCATTTGAAAAAAAGTAGGCAAACAAATAACTCCCACATCCAATAACGGAGATTAGCAATTTAATTACCTCAAACTATACCTCAACCCAAAGAAACCTCTAATCCCTTGATTGGGCGCATATACATAGCTCGGATCAAAAGTTAATCCATAAGGATTATTTGGTGTAGCTATGGCATTTCCTTGTGCATCAAATTGTACCTGTTTATCAAAAGGGTCGTTGCTACGAGCAATAATGAAAGGGTTATTTTTGGTGGGCTTAAAATTGAGCAGGTTCTTTACCCCTCCATAAATCTCTAAGTTTTTAAAACCACGGTATACCAATTGAATATTCTGCAAGCTCCATACGGGCGAATAAGGTTGGCGAGGATCTAAATCCCCCAATAAAGGCAAGCGCATGGGCCCATAAATATTCCCCGTATAATCAATTCCCAAATTCAATGAATTAATCAAATACGAAACCGACCAAGTTCCCATCCATTTTTCGGTAAGCATCTGCTGTGCCTTATGCCCATCCTCTACCAAACTAACATCTTGCAAAGTAATGCCAGCATTTAATTTCAGTCCGAAGTTTAAGGTAACATCAAAATTCCCAGTTAGCCCCTTACTTACCGCATAGCCGCTAAGATTATCATACCTAATTTGGTTGACGTTAGTTTCATAATCAGCCACAATACGATTACTGAAACGGGTATAAAATGCCGAAACATCAAGAGTGAAAGTGTTTCCGCTTAAATCATACATCTTTTTAAGATAATTAAGGTTCACATTATAACTCCTCTCAGGTTTCAAATTATCTTCAATCACCACTTCCCTAGCACCGGTTAAAGCGGCATGGTCCTCGGTAAATATATTCACTACTCTAAATCCCGTTCCCGCGTTTAATCTCAGGATGCTACTTTTATCAAAATTAATTTTATAGGCAAATCTAGGGGTGAATATATTTCCATGCTCAGAATGATAATCGTAACGCATCCCCAATAAAACAGAATGTTTTTGCGTCAATTTGATCTCGTCCTGCACAAAAGCTCCTGGCAAGTACACTTTTTCAGGATTATTTTGGTTGCCCATAAGCGTTGCTGGCGTATTGTCGTCATAATAAGTATAACGGAAAGCTGTACCAAAAAGCAGATCGTGGCTACCTATTTTTTTATCCCAAGTCAACTGAGAAAACGCGATATTCTGCTTAGCAATATAGGAAGTCTCCCCGTACCTACTATCCTGGTTGTGGCTTGTTAACGAGAAGGCCAAAAACATCTTTTCCCTTAAAGGCAATTGGTAGTTTCCCAGTAATTCAAAACGCTTGGTATATATACTTTCGCCATATACTTCATCGCCACCCCTATACTGCTTGGTCCAATTCATCTCACCACCCCACCTATCTTCATACAAATACCTTCCCGCTAAAGAGAATAGCCTATTTTCGCGCCTATTGAAATTCCATTTTTGAAAAACTGAAATCCTATCTTGTAGGGTTACATCGGTAAAACCATCATGGTTATCATCTACCTTGTTTCCGTATTTAAAGTAATTCACGCCGGTTAAAAAGCTTACCTTCGGAGATAAACGAGCCTTAAAACCTAAGTCAACATTATGCTCCAAATAGCTGGTGGTCATTAAATCGGCGGTAAACTTTGCCGCCTTAGCCACATCTTTCGTAATGATATTAATCAAGCCCCCTACCGCTTCACTACCATATAGGGATGATGCAGGCCCCTTTACTACCTCAATGCGATCTACCAAGGAGTTGGGAATACCCGACAAACCGTACACCGTAGATAAACTGCTTACAATGGGCATACCATCAATCATCACCATGGTATATGGCCCTTCTAAACCATTAATATGGATATCTCCAGTATTGCAGATATTACAATTAAGCTGTGGACGCACCCCATTGATATTCTGTAAAGCATCAAAAATGCTAGGCGTAGGATTTTTCTGAAAAAATTTGGCGGTATATATTTCTACCGGCACCGGACTTTCCAAGCGATTGACCTCTTTTTGCGTTCCAGTAACCACTACCTCCCGCAGGTTTTCCTTTTGTTCTACTAAATCGAAAGTCAAAACGGTGTCCGACAATACCCGAACCGTGTTTATCTGTGTTTGATAACCTAAAGCAGATATTCTGATTTGATATTTGCCAGAACTGAGAGCCACAAAACCGAAATTCCCTTCGGCATCTGTTTGTGAAGAGCGTTGTAATTCTAAAATGCGTAAACTCGCCTTCACCACAGGCAAACCGTTGCTTTCCACTTTTCCTTTCAACACAACATCCTGCGCATCAGCATTTAAAAACAAAAATAAAACAGTAAGAAAAAGTAAAATATTCTTCATCATGAAAATAAATTAGCAATACAAAAATATAATTTTAGGCAAATCTAAAAATTAGTTTAGAAATACTTCATAAAAAAGATTTAAAAATTCAAAAAAATATTAATGCAACATCATTGCAAATATAAGGTAGAATTTAAGAAATGAAACAAAGTTGCATTAAAACAAATATTAAAAGATGCTGTTACTTAGCCTACAATTGTTGATATTTGCAATTATGCCTAACGATATACAGATAAAGAATAAGCGAGCATTTTTTGATTACCACATTTTAGACAAGTATGTGGCCGGCATTGCTTTGCTTGGCACCGAAATAAAATCAATTAGACAGGGAAAAGCCAACCTTACCGACGCCTTTTGCATGTTCATAAACAGTAGCCTTTACATTCGCAATCTTCATATTTCTGAATATAGCCACAGTTCTTTTTATCATCATGATATTAAGCGTGACCGAGTACTGTTATTGCAGAAAAAGGAATTAAGAAAATTGAGGTTAAAAGGAGAAGAGAAAGGCTTTACCATTGTTCCCCTACGGATTTTTATTAATGAACGCGGTTTTGCCAAGATAGAAATAGCTTTGGCCCAAGGTAAAAAGGAATTCGACAAACGCGATACCATTAAGGAAAGAGAAAGCAAACGGGAGTTAGATCGAGCGATGAAGTTTTAAATAGATCATGAGTTAATTGGAGCATGCGATGATTTGACCATTCTCTTGTTCAATCATTCAAAATTCCATCATCCAATAATTAATACAAGCATGAAAATAGTTTTTATGGGTACACCCGATTTTGCGGTAGCGTCTTTAGATGCACTCAAAAATGCGGGATTTGACATTGTAGGTGTAGTAACAGCTGCAGATAAACCAGCTGGCCGTGGTCAAAAATTAAGTGAAAGCGCCGTTAAAAAATATGCCGTTGAACACGGATTAAAAGTTCTTCAGCCCTTAAAACTTAAGGACCCAGCTTTTATTTCGGAACTACAGTCCTTAAATGCAGATCTTCAGGTGGTAGTAGCTTTTAGGATGCTACCAGAAATTGTTTGGAACATGCCTAAAAAAGGAACCATCAACTTACATGGTTCTTTATTACCTCAATATAGAGGTGCTGCGCCAATCAATCACGCGATCATTAACGGCGAGAAAGAAAGTGGGGTCACCACGTTTTTCCTAAAACAGGAAATTGATACAGGTGATGTGATCTTTTCTGAAAGCACTCCAATTACCGAAGATGATACTGCCGGTACGCTTCACGATAAACTGATGAATATTGGTGCAGGATTGATTGTGAAAACGGTTAAGGCCATTGAGAGTGGCGACTACAAAGAAGTACCACAGCCTATGGATACGGAGCTTAAAATGGCACCAAAAATTTTCAAGGATTTTTGTGAAGTAAACTGGCACCAAGACAACCAAACAGTATTTAACCACATTAGGGGTTTAAGCCCATATCCTACTGCATTTACTTTTTTAAATGATAAGACTTTAAAGATTTTCAAGGTGGAGAAGGAAAATGTTTCTCCCAAAGTAAATCCAGGGACTTTTGAAACAGATGGAAAAACTTTCTTGAAGTTCGCCAGCAATGATGGCTATATCAAATTGTTGGAATTACAACTCGAAGGCAAAAAAAGGATGTTGGTTGACGAATTTTTAAGAGGCGTTAGACTATAAAAAGCTAACAAGTTTCCCAAAATTAAAATTGGGAAACTTGTTTCATCCTCATTTATTTAAGGTTATAAGCATCTATTGCCCTTTCTATATCCCTATTAGCTGACGCTTGCATGAGGTAACCTCCTAAAGCCAAACCTCCTCCTACTCCCAACAATACAACACTCCCTACATAACCGTTAGTACTCGTCCTTTCAAAAGAAGCGCTATTCATTTCTCTACTACCAGTACTTACAAAGTTAATCAGTCCTGCTAAAATAGCAGCTCCCGCGGCTACATACATAATAGTCCCTCCTTGCTTACTTTTTCTATACCCCTCCAAAAAATCAAGACTTTTAGGATTGTCGGCCAAATCCATTTTCAAGCTAGCGTAGCTTACTTTTTTCACATCTGAATAGCCTTTGTTATAAAACAACCTGGTAGAAATTACTCGTGGTCCCCTGTCTCTAAATCGGTAATGGTCGAATTCATACGGAACGGGATCATAGGCAACCTCTTGATAAAGATTGATTTTACCTTTCACAATTCTTTCCGAAAATGAGTTAATACTAAAGATGGTCGTCTTTCGGGTATTGGCAAAGAAACCATCTTCATTATTAAAGAACTTTACCTGTTCCAAAGGAACTCTTCTGGAGTCGGCCCGCAATACCCACGAACCGGCAAAATCAGATCGCAACCTGATTCGATCTGCATGAATAACAGAATCGGAATTGAGGTAAATAAAATTTCTGGATTCGTCCGTTTGCGAACGAGCGTTCAGGGCATAGCATGCCATGACGATCATGAGTAGTTTTTTCATATCGATTTACATTTGTGTGTGTAAAAACAAGATACAAAAATTTTATCCCGAAAAACCTATAAAGAAATAAACGACTATGTAATTTATCCGCGATACAATCAAATCTCCCTGAAAAATCTACAGTGAGTTTAGCTTTGCACTCAAAGCTTTGGCTACTTCATTAAAGTAACGTTTTCTTCCGTAGCCCATTACCCATCTGATACCGCTAACTGCATTAGTTACAAAAACCTCCTCAGCTTCGTTCAATATCTGGGGGTTAATTTGCGCTTCAATTAATGGCAATTGGTTTTGCTTAGCCAACTGCATCACCACATTCCTCATTACACCGGCCACGCAACCTTCAGAAAGCGCAGGTGTATAAATTTGCCCCTGATATACCACAAAAACATTTGAGCTAGTACTTTCGCACAAAAAACCATTTTGATTAAGCAACAAAGCTTCATCCAAACGGTGCTGCTTTTGATATAGCCCTGCCATTACGTACAACAAGGAATTAGTGGTTTTATAATTTGAAAGCTTATTGATGGGTTTAGGGATTTCATCATACACATCCACAATTAGCCCCTTAGTATTAAGCTCATATTCTGTATTGGGCAAAGTAGAAGCTTCCAAAAGATATCCCACCTTATTACTTTGAGGCGTGTAGAGCCCTTCTCCATTGCGATATATGGTTAAACGCAGACGAGCATTGCCATTAATCTTATTCTTTTTAGTTAACTCTGCTGCTTTTTGTTTTAAAAAGTAGTCATCCAATAAAGTATAACCGTCCATCTTGAGCGCCTTCATTCCAGCGTGCAACCTATCCGCATGAAGCTCCGGAAATTTCAACTTTCCACTGCACATTCGCATCGACTCAAACAAACCATCTCCAAATTTGAAGCCTCTATTATGGGCATGCAAAAGCGGAGCGTCGCTCTCATAAAACTGGTCGTTAAATAAAATATACTGCGGCATCTACGACTGAGGTTGTACTAAATAATTACGCCATTTGGCTAAAACCGAATCAAAATCTGCTGGCAAAGGAGCCTCAAATTCCATATATTCTTTAGTGGTTGGATGTATAAAGCCCAAAGTTTTCGCATGTAAAGCTTGTCGCGGCATGATGTCGAAACAATTGGTCACAAATTGCTTGTATTTAGAAAACGTAGTACCTTTTAAAATCTTATTTCCACCGTAGTTAGCATCATTAAAAAGTGGATGCCCGATGTGCTTCATGTGTGCCCTAATTTGATGAGTACGTCCTGTTTCTAATTGGCAACTCACCAAAGTAACATAATTCAAACGTTCCAATACCTGATAATTGGTTACCGACCACTTGCCTTTTTCCTCATCATCATACACATCCTGAATGATACGATTTTTCAAGCTACGACCTATATATCCTTCTATCCTGCCATCATTCTCGATATCGCCCCAAGCCAAAGCAACGTATTTACGTGTAATACTGTGATCAAAAAACTGTTTCGCCAACTTAGTCATGGTGATTTCGTTTTTACTGATGAGCAATAACCCCGAAGTGTCTTTATCTATACGATGTACCAAACCTGGTCGACCATCATTCCCTGGTAAAGTAGGCAATTGATCAAAATGGAATGCCAATGCGTTTACTAAAGTTCCTGTGTAATTATTGTAACCCGGATGCACCACCATTCCTGCGGGCTTGTTCACCACCAGCAAATCATCATCTTCATAAACAATATCCAACGGAATATCCTCAGGATAAACCTCAGTATCACGAGGCGGTTGAGCATACACAATAGAAATCTCGTCAAAAGGCTTCACTTTATAGCTAGCCTTGATCGTTTGCTTGTTCACCAATACATTTCCTGCATCAATGGCGTTCTGTATCCTATTTCTAGAAGCATTTTCGATACGGTGCATCAAAAACTTGTCAATTCGCAATAGCGACTGTCCTTTATCAACGACAATATTAAAATGCTCAAATAAATCCTGTTCTTCTTCCTCTTGCCCTATTGCGAAATTTTCCATGTTGCAAAAATAAATTATCAAAACGACATTATTTAAAAACAAATTGGCTTATTTATTGTAGAGTAGGAGTAGAAATTATGTAGTGCGTATGAAAAGCTTTACTCAAAACCTTAAGATTGTAATGAATTTTTTTCCTTATTTAATTAGAAAAATATATTTTCGTGTCTGAATATCAAACAAATAAACATGGAAAAAAAATTTAGAGCGCTAAGAAATACAATTATTCTTAGCGCTTTTTTATTGCCTTTTAATTTAATGGCACAAGATGAAGTTGGTGGTGTTTTTAAAGGAACTCCAGCGGATGCTGGAAAATTAGCCGGCGCTTACCTTCTACCTGCAACTACTGGATTTGGTTTAGGTTTAAACTCAATGTGGTACACTTCTGCAAAAGCAAAAAACTTTTTACGCTTTGATTTAAGGATTACCGCCTCTGGTGCTTTTGTCCCTTCAAGCGACAAAACATTTAATGTAACTAAACTAGGCCTTACCAGTATGGCGCCAGTAGCAGGTTCTAATGTGAACACGCCTAGCCTTTCTGGACCAAAGCAAGAAGGAACTAGAATGCAGGTAGGCAATGACCCCTCTAAGCAATTCAACTTACCTAAAGGTATTGGCGTTGGTGTAGTACCGGCTCCTCAAGTTCAATTAACGGTAGGCCTTCCTAAAAATATAGATGTATCATTAAGATACACCCCAACCATCGATTTAAGCGATTTTGGTAAAGTTGATCTTTTTGGTGTAGGTGCTAAAGTAGAAGTATTGCCTTTAGTTTTAGGTAAAACAGGAAAAATACTTCCTTTTGATTTAGCAGTTGCTTTTGGTTATACCCAATTAAAATGGAATATTCCTTTGGAAGTAGGACAAAATCCTAACCCTAACCAAAATATCGATGTTAAATTAAAAGGAGTGAATGTAGACGCGATCATATCTAAGAAAATAGCGATGTTCACTCCATTCTTTAGTGTTGGTTACAACAAATCTAACACTAATATCAGAGCTCTTGGAACTTATAGTTTTGACGATACAGATCCTAGCCAAACTTACACCAATCCATTTGAGATTAAAAGAACGGATGTTAGTGGCATGAAAGCCTCTTTAGGTTTTCAACTACACTTAGGCTTCTTCAGGTTATATGGTTCATATACCCAAGCTAAGTACGGTTATGCAAATGCAGGTATTGGCTTTGGAATAGGTAATTAAAATTTTCAAAAAAGCATAAAAAAGCTTCTCTTTGGGGAAGCTTTTTTATTTTATGCTATTGCCCAGCCCTATACATCAGGTTTCTTTTCGAGGACAATCTCTTTTCGTTAAACGAGATGATTTGATTGACCCTTTCGTTTCTGGCAATAAATGGCGCAAACTGAAATATATTTTACAAGACGCTACCGAAAAAAACAAAAAGCACCTCATTACTTTTGGAGGAGCTTATTCCAACCATTTATTGGCTACCGCAGCCGCAGCTGCCCAAAACGATTTTAAAACCACTGCATTTGTACGCGGTGAAGAAGTGAACAATCCAATGCTTACCCTATGTAAGCTTTTTGGCATGCAACTTCATTTTATTGATAGAGAAAGTTATAAGCATAAAGAAGTTTTGTTTGAAAAACATTACTCGAATAACAACGATGCTTATTTTGTAAATGAAGGAGGTGCAAGTGAAGAAGCAGTTATGGGTTGTGCCGAAATTATTGGGGAGCTGCAAGAAAACTTTGACCATATATTTTGCGCAGCTGGAACTGGAACTACTGCTGCTGGATTACTAAGAGGCATCAATAAGCACCAGTTACAAACCACCTTGCATGTTATTCCAGTTTTAAAGGGAGGCGACTTTATTCAGGATGAAATAGCGATGTATGAAAGTGACCTCACCAAATTACAGCTACATACCGATTATCACTTTGGGGGTTACGCTAAAACTACTCCCGAGCTCATTACTTTCATCAAAGACTTTACTAGTAGCACAGGCATTTTATTAGATCCTATTTATACTTCAAAAATGTGTTATGCCATCTTTGATTTAGTAGAAAAAGGAATAATTGAGAAAGACTCCAAAATTTTAATGCTTCACACCGGCGGTATCTTCGGAATTTTGGGAAAAATTGACCAATTCAGCTAAGTTTTTTCAAAATATTTTTTCCACATTTTTTAATCATTGTTAAAGTTTTAGTCAAAAACCAACTTTAAACTGTTTAAACCTAGTTTTTGAACTCAGAGTTCAAAAACCGCCTAAATTTGATAATTTGGCCTATTTATCTAAATTTGAGATATACCAAAACTTAAATTTATGTATCACCTAAGCGTTCCTCCTGGTGAGGTTAAACAAGCTCTTAAAAAACATATTCTTGCCGATGGTTATGACCTTACCTATGACATGGAAAAAAGTAACGGAGCCTACATCTACGATTCAAAATACGATCGTAAACTACTAGATTTCTTTACTTGTTTTGCTTCCGTTCCTTTGGGTTACAACCACCCCAAAATGGTGAACGATGAAGCCTTTAAACATCACCTATTATTAGCTGCCTTGGCTAACCCATCCAATTCAGATGTTTATACCCAACAATATGCTGAATTTGTAAACACTTTCTCTAGAGTAGGCATCCCCGATTACCTGCCACATGCTTTTTTTATTGCAGGTGGAGCATTAGCCATAGAGAACGCACTAAAAGTGGCCATGGACTGGAAAGTGCAGAAAAACTTCAAAAAAGGGTATAAAGAAGAAAAAGGCTTTAAAGTGATTCACTTTGAAAAAGCGTTTCACGGCCGTAGTGGCTACACCTTAAGCTTAACCAATACCTTGCCTGATAAAACCAAATGGTTTGCCAAATTTGATTGGCCAAGAGTAAGCACGCCGCAAGTTAAATTTCCACTAAGTGGCAACAATTTAAAGGTAGCCGAAGAAACCGAAGCCGCTTCTATTGCTCAAATCAAACAAGCTTTCGCTGAAAATAAGGATGACATTTGCGCCATCATTATTGAACCAATTCAGTCTGAAGGCGGCGATAACCATATCAGAGAAGAATTTCTAATCCAACTTCGTCAACTGGCTGATGAGAATGAGGCTTTCTTAATTTTCGACGAAGTACAAACAGGTGTAGGTTTAACTGGAAAATTCTGGTGCCACCAACATTTTAGCGAAAAGGCTAGACCAGATATTGTAGCCTTTGGAAAGAAGATGCAAATCTGTGGTATTTTAGTAGGCAACAAAGTAGATGAAGTGGAAGGAAATGTTTTCAATGTACCTTCGAGAATCAACTCCACTTGGGGTGGAAATTTAGTAGACATGGTACGTTCTACACAAATTTTAAATATTGTTGAAGAAGATAACCTGTGTGACAATGCCGCTACTTTAGGCGAATACTTAAAAAGTCAGCTTCAAGTACTTGCCAATGAGCACGAAAAAATGAGCAATGTACGTGGTCGTGGCTTACTGTGCTCTTTCGATTTCCCTGAAAAGGAAATGCGCAACAAGTTCATCGAAAAAGGAATGGCCAACAACGTGATGTTTCTAGGTTGCGGCAATCAAACCATTCGTTTCAGACCAGCTTTATGCATCGAAAAACAACATATTGACGAAGGAATTGAAGTGATACGCAAAATATTACCAACACTGTAAACCTAAAAAACAAAAGGCTATTTAATCTCTTAAATAGCCTTTTATATTTCCTGACTTACCAACAACAAAACAAGTGCTTATTTGAGCTAATTTCGGAGCATGAAAAAAGTTGGCACTAAGTTTCTTATTGGAGTATTGGTTCTTTTCCTTATTGGATGGATGCTTAAAGATACTTTCACACAATCGGGCATTAAAGACCTGAAAGGTGGATTTAAAGAAATAGCAAGTTACCGAAATGAAAACAATACTGGTCCTGTACAACGCATTTATGCAGTTACGCTGAAAGATACCACCGCAGCCCAATTACAAGCTTATGGCGATTTGATGCCACATACTAAATACGGCAACACCAAAGTTTATTATTTTTTAGAAGGCAAAGGAGCCCCTACCAACCTCTCTCCTGGTGATGTTAATTTTGACACATTATTCAATCAAAATTGCTTTGCACTGTACGAAAAAAGTGCCATGGGAAATGTTGGATTAATCAAATGGCCTTTTAAATAGTGTTGGTTTATTTTAAGCTAACGTTGCGTCATTGTGAGGAGGTACGACGAAGCAATCTCTGCTTAAAGAAACCAGACTTAAGAAGTTTTAGAAACTTCGTAAGTCTATACAAATAATTCCTCCCCCTACCCCCTCAAAGAGGGTGACATGCGCTTGACAAGTCTAAATAAACCTAAACAAAGGCAGAAAAACCTGTAATAGCCCTACCCACAATCAACGTATTGATTTCTTTGGTGCCTTCGTATGAATAAATCGCTTCAGCATCTGCCACAAAACGAGCCACATTATATTCCAGCAAAATTCCGTTACCTCCCATTACTTCCCTTGCTTTACTCACTACATCTCTGGTACGAAGCGAACAGAACACCTTCGCCAATGAAGCATGTTCGTCCTTCAACAAACCTTGATCTTGCAGCTGAGATAAGCGGAAACAAAGCGTTTGCATCGCCGTTAAGTTCGACAGCATTTCTACCAAATGATTTTGTATCAACTGGAAAGATGCAATAGGCTTCCCAAATTGCTTGCGGGTGCGAGTATAATCAAGAGCATTTTCATAAGCTCCACGAGCACAACCTACCGCCTGCCATGCTACCCCTGCCCTAGTCATTTGCAATACCTTTGCCGTATCTTTAAATGAATTTGCATTTTGCAGTCGATCGCTCTCAGCAATTTTACAGTTGGTTAAGGTGATTAAACCATTTTGAACAATACGTAGGGCCATTTTATTTTCCATTTTTTCTACAGCAAACCCTGGATTGTCTTTTTTGACAATAAACCCTTTCACATCCCCACTATCTTCATCGCGAGCCCATATGATCAAAATATCGGCAAATGTCGCATTCCCTATCCATTTTTTCTGACCGTTTAATACCCATTCCTCACCAACTTTTTTACAGGTAGTGGTTAAGCCTCCAGCAGCTGCAGACCCTACTTCTGGTTCCGTTAAACCAAAGGCACCAATCATTTCAAATTTCTGCATCAAAGGCAACCATTGTTGCTTTTGCTCTTCTGAACCACAAATGTAGATAGAGCCCATGGCCAAGCCACTTTGAACCCCAAAAAAGGTAGACAGCGAGGTATCGATACGGGCCATTTCCATGGCCAAAATGCCTTCCATTAAGTTAGATTTTCCTGGACAGCCATAGCCCTCGTAGGTTAAACCACAAATATTAAGCTCCGCGAGTTTAGGAATGATTTCGAAAGGAAACTCTGCCCTGTTCCAGTAATGGTTAACAATAGGTTTTACTTCTTTCTCTAAAAAAGTACGCACTTTCAATTGTAGCGCCCTGTCTTCTTCATTAAGCGCTTCTTCGCCCAACTGATAAAAATCTCCCTCAATTGGAGGTAATTCCTTTTTACGAGAACTGCCGCCCATCATTTTCATCATTCCCTGCAATTGTTTATCGTCGAGACTAGAAATTGTCTCCACCATTTTCGGCAGGTCTACTTTTTTGGAAAGAGCATCCAGTTTTTGGAAATCTACGCTTTTAAAGAGTTGATAAGCGTTTTTTAAAGAGGAAAATAGATTGGCCATTTTTTAAAATTTAAAGTAGAAAGTTAAAAATCAAAAACCATTATATGGTTTTTTTTCTATACTTTAAACAACAATAAATGGCCAAAATTGTTGGCTATCGCAGCATTTCTATCTTAAATCAAAAAGATTATCTACCCCTAAAAGTTTTCTAGAAGTAAAACCTTCACCATACTCTGCCCCGATATTTTTACCCATTTCTCTTGCTCGTGCAATCACAGATTGTAAAAATGCAGGGGTGGAAATATAGGTTTGCGGTTCATCTTCGCTCGGGCTATCAAACTGCGTTTTGAAAGCTCTAATGGTCTCAATCTTCTGTTCCATTTGCTCAGAAATGTCTACAATAATATCAGGCTTAATGTAAGTATCTTGAATATACTGTAAAACCAATCGTGGCCTCCAAGGTTGTTGATTAACACCTTCCAAATCAGTTTCAACTTTTCTTAAACCCGAAAGAAAGATGGCATCATTCGCCAGTTCAGATGCTCTTCCGTGATCAGGATGACGGTCATACAAGGCATTGGTCAATATAATTTCAGGCTGGTATTTACGCACCATCTTTACCACTTCTAATTGATGCTGCTCATCATTTTTAAAGAAACCATCTCTAATTTTAATGTTCTCTCTAGCATGTAAACCCATGATTTTAGAAGAAGCATCCGCTTCGGCAGCACGAGTTTCAATTGTCCCTCTTGTCCCTAATTCGCCTTGCGTAAAATCAATAATCCCTACCTTTTTTCCTTGTGCAATATGTTTAATAATGGTCCCAGAACATCCCAATTCTGCATCGTCGGGGTGTACGGCCAAAATCAATAAATCTAATTTCATATCATTAATTTTGAATGAGTAAGTTTTGAATGAGTGAATGAAATGCTATAATTCTATCCCTCAATCATTTTCTCATTGCTCGTTTAAAAGACGTTGAATTTTTTTCTTCACTTTAGAAGAAGTAGGCTTAGTGAAAGGAAAGAAATATTCTACGACTTCGCCTTTTTTGTTGATGAGGTATTTATGGAAATTCCAACGTGGCGTAGAAGTAACGTTTCCGTTCAGCTTTTTATCTGCCAAGAACTTAAATAAAGGATGGGCTTCCTTACCTCGTACCATGATTTTATCAAAAATCGGGAACTGTACGCCGTAGTTCACTTCACAAAATTCATTGATTGCTTTTCCATCCAAAGGCTCCTGTTTTCCAAAATCATTGGAAGGGAAACCTAATATTTCAAAACCTTGATCGGAAAATTCATCTCTGATTTGCTGTAGATCTTTCAATTGGGGCGTGAAACCACAGCCTGAAGCAGTGTTCACAATCAACAATACTTTACCGCTATAGTCGGCCAAGTTTTTTTCTGTTCCGTTGATCAGGCGAGCCTTAAACGGATACACTGTTGGTTTTAAATTCATTTGCTGAAACTTACTGATAGTAGCCGGAGCCTCTAATAATGGATTCGATATCTCTATCTTCTTCAACGCTGTAGGTATTCTTTAAATTATGTCCTACTACTCTTGCAACCAGTTGATATGAAAAAGCCGCAAATTTACCCTTTGTCTGTTTCACAATATCGTAAGTGGTTCTTCCTACCTCTCTATCAATTAATTTAGTTAATATTTGTCCCTGTGTAATGGTTAATTCCTTGATTTCGGTATTAAACATTTTTTTTATTTCGTTATCACACTCTTTGATCAAACGTTTCTGTTCCTTTTGATCAGCAGTTACGGCTAAATCCCGTTCCAGTTTTTCATATCTACGTTTGGCAAATAAAGCATACGGCATCACTTTTAGCACATTATATCTCAGTCTATTATAAGCAATCTGCTCTTGTGGCGACTTCCAAATACGCTGCCCTATAATTACTACCTCGTTTAAGCCAATCCATGGAATCATGTACCCCCCATCATTGGTAGCCGCTACCCGAATGGTATCATTTTTGCCCAACTTTGGCCAAATAGCTTTTGCCGTGCTGTCTTGAGCCTTTGCGCTAAAACCAGCAATGATGACAATTGAAAGAGCAAAAAAACGATAAAATTTCATAAATTTATGCCTGTTCAAAGTTAAAGCTATTTTTGCTTATTCGCTTTAACTACAACCCAATATAGCATTTTATAGTTTAAATCCATTATAATTTTACCTAGAAAATACAAATGAAGAACGCATTAGTGATAGATCTAGAAGCCGAGAAAAAAGAAATACTAAAAAGGTATAGGGCCTTGCTACGTGCTTGTAAATCAACTCTTCAAAGAGGAGATAAAAAGGAAATACGCAAAGCTTTTGATATGGCTTTAGAGAGCCATAAAGACATGCGTCGTAAATCTGGCGAGCCTTACATATACCACCCAATTGCGGTGGCACAAATTGCTGCAGAAGAAATTGGACTAGGAACCACTTCTATTGTTTGTGCGCTTTTACACGATGTTGTGGAAGATACAGACATTACCCTAGAAGACATTGAACGTGAGTTTGGTAAAAAAACAGCCAAAATTATCGATGGACTAACCAAAATATCCGGTGTTTTTGACACCAATAGTTCTCTGCAAGCAGAAAACTTCAGAAAAATGTTGCTTACTCTTGCAGACGATGTAAGGGTGATTTTGATCAAATTAGCAGACAGGTTGCACAATATGCGTACGATGGATTTTATGCCTCGTCACAAACAGTTGAAAATCGCTTCTGAAACCATTTATTTGTATGCTCCATTAGCACATCGTTTGGGCCTTTATGCCATCAAATCTGAGCTGGAAGACCTATCCATGAAATATTTGGAGCCCGATACCTACAAATACATTGCCACCCAACTGAATGAGAAAAAGGCAGAAAGAAATGCTTTTATCAAGTCATTTGTGGAGCCGATTAATGATATTTTAGCAGAACAAGGGCTTACTGCTAACGTCTATGGCCGTCCCAAATCCATCCATTCGATATGGAATAAGATGAAGAAAAAGAATATTCCTTTTGAGGAAGTTTATGACCTTTTCGCCATCAGAATTATTTTGGACAGTCCTCCAGAAAGTGAAAAAGCTGATTGTTGGAAAGCTTATTCCATTGTAACCGATTTATATCGTCCTAACCCCGACCGTCTACGTGACTGGGTTTCCTCTCCAAAAGGCAATGGATACGAATCCCTGCATACTACAGTGATGGGACCTAAAGGACAATGGGTTGAAGTACAAATACGTACGCAACGGATGAATGAAATTGCTGAGAAAGGTTTTGCGGCACACTGGAAATACAAAGAAAGCACCAATGATAATGGTCTTGACCAATGGATCCAAAAGGTAAGGGAAATGCTAAGCAATCCCGAGTCGAATGCATTGGATTTCTTAGACGATTTTAAAATGAACCTTTTCTCTGATGAGATTTTCATTTTTACACCAAAAGGTGCCTTGCTTCAGCTTCCATTGGGGGCCACCGCTTTAGACTTTGCTTTTGAAATCCATACCGATATTGGCGCTAAATGTATTGGCGCTAAAGTGAACCACAAGCTGGTTCCTTTGTCTTACAAACTTCAGAATGGCGATCAGGTAGAAATCATCACTTCGAGCAAACAAACCCCTAAAGAAGATTGGCTGAGCATTGTAGTTACCGCAAAAGCGAAGTCGAAAATCAAATCTTCGTTAAAAGAGGAAAAACGCAAAATTGCGGAAGAAGGAAAAGAGTTACTGGAGCGTAAGCTAAAATCACTTAAAATTACTTACAACACCGACAACCTTAATAAAATCAGCTATTTCTTTAAGCTACAGTCCACTCAAGATTTGTTTATTGCTGTAGCACAGGGCAAAATTGAACTTAAAGATTTAAGGGAATATGTAGCCAGCGAAAAAGAAATTGAAAACAGAGGCTCTGAAAAGGTTAGCGACAATGAACGCATAGATGCTTTATTGAAAAAGGTAAAAGGTCCAGAATCGGATATTTTGCTTATTGGCGAAGATCTTCAGAAAATTGACTATACCCTTGCCGCCTGCTGTAATCCAATTCCTGGTGATGACGTTTTTGGTTTTGTCACTGTTAACGAAGGCATTAAAATACACCGTACCAATTGTCCAAATGCAGCACAGTTAATGGCTAATTATGGCTATCGGGTAGTAAAAGCCAAATGGAACCGTCAACATGAACTGACTTTCCTAACGGGATTACACATTGTAGGTATTGATGATGTAGGTTTGATCAACAACATTACCAAAGTAATTTCCAACGATTTTAAAGTAAACATGCGTTCCATTACGGTTGACACCAATGATGGTATTTTTGATGGCTCTATCAAGGTTTTTGTGAATGATAAAGAGCACTTGGACAACCTCATTAAAAACCTATTGGAAGTAAAAGGCGTTACTGGGGTGACTAGGTTTGATGCTTAAAAAGTAGCTAGTTACTAGTGGTTAGTAGTTAGTCGCTATAAAGGAGACTTACGAAGTTTTAAAAACTTCGTAAGTCTTTTTCGTCAAAACAATTTAACAATAACGTAATTTATCAACATAAATCCTTCAAATCGTTTAATGTGTGAAATCAATTAGTTACCTTTGAGTGGAGTTTAAAAACTATGTCTGAACAGAATACAAGCGAGTTGGTAAGAAAGATTTTCGAAGCCTATCTCGAAAACAAAAACTTAAGAAAAACCCCTGAGCGTTTCGCCATTTTAGAAGAAATCTATTCAAGAGACGACCATTTTGATGTGGAAACCCTTTATATCCACATGAAAAACCAAAAGTACCGTGTAAGTAGAGCTACTGTTTACAATACATTGGAATTACTGGTTTCATGTGATTTGGTTACCAAGCACCAATTTGGCAAAAACATGGCGCAATTCGAAAAATCGTATGGTTATCATCAACATGACCACGTCATCTGCATTGATTGTGGTAAAGTAGTAGAATTTTGCGACCCACGTATTGGTCAAATCCAAAGCATGGTTGGCGATCTTTTGAAATTTGATATCAAACACCATTCTTTAAACCTTTACGGGGTATGTTTTGATTGCAGTGCTGCTGCAACCATCAAAAACAAAGCACAAACTAATTAATCACATATAACCAATCTTATTCTCTTAATTTAAAATAATGACGCAAGTAGATGTACTACTAGGCCTGCAATGGGGCGATGAAGGTAAAGGAAAAATTGTTGACGTTCTTAGCCCACAATATGATTTAATTGCCCGTTTTCAAGGCGGACCAAATGCTGGACACACCCTAGAATTTGATGGCAAAAAATTCGTTTTAAACACCATCCCTTCTGGAATTTTCAATGAAAAAACCATGAACCTTATTGGTAATGGCGTAGTAATTGACCCAATCATTTTAAAAAGAGAATTAGATAACCTAAAAGCTGCTGGTCAAGATCCAGTGGGTGCAGGAAAATTAGTGCTAGCTCGTAAAGCTCATTTGATTTTACCAACTCATCAATTATTAGATGCTGCAAATGAGCAAAAAATGGGTGCCGGTAAAATTGGCTCTACCTTAAAAGGCATTGGTCCAACTTACATGGACAAAACTGGCCGTAATGGTATCCGCGTAGGTGACACTACTTTACCTGACTTCAAAGAAAGATACGAGAAGCTGGTACAAAAACACAAAGAAATCCTTTCTCATTACGAGTTTGAATATGATTTAACCGAAAAAGAAGCCGCATTTTTTGAAGCGATCGAATTCATCAAATCTATTCCACACGTAGACAGCGAGCATTTTGTAAACGGTTACTTAAAAGAAGGCAAGAAAGTATTGGCTGAAGGTGCTCAAGGTACTTTATTAGATGTTGACTTTGGCTCATACCCATTTGTAACTTCATCTAACACCACTACTGCTGGCGCTTGTACCGGTTTAGGTATTGCTCCTAATAAAGTTGGTGATGTTTATGGAATTTTCAAGGCTTATTGCACCAGAGTTGGTGGTGGCCCATTCCCTACCGAGTTATTTGATGAAACTGGCGAAACTTTACGTGCAGTGGGTCATGAGTTTGGTGCAACTACAGGCAGAGCTCGTCGTTGCGGCTGGATTGATATCCCTGCATTGAAATATGCCATCATGTTAAATGGAGTAACTGAATTGATCATGATGAAAGCTGACGTACTAGATGGTTTTGATACTATTTATGCTTGTACTCACTACGAGCATGATGGAGAAACCATCGATTACATGCCGTACGACATTATCACTGTACAACCAAAACCTGTATTGAAAGCAATAGAAGGCTGGAAAACCGATTTGACAAAGATTACTTCTTTAGATCAAATTCCTGCACAGTTAAAATCATACATTGAGTTCTTAGAAAAAGAATTAGAAGTGCCAATCAAATATTTATCTGTTGGCCCTGATAGAACACAAACCTTAACTTTAAAATAAGTAAAGTTAATCTTCATAAAAAATCCCGTTGTTAATTGCAACGGGATTTTTTATTTATTCATCATCCAAAAGAGTTACGCAAGTTCCTTCCATCGTTTTCAATCGGTCGGGCAAGCTGGCAATTAACTGTTGGTCTTTGATACTTTTATAAAGGTTGGTGATCATATTTAGTGTCTCCTCGTCTGGTTCACAAGCTTGATACTTTTCTAAATGTGGTAGCGCCTTTAAAACCATGTCCTTGTATTTTGAAAAAGCATTTGCGTTTGCGATAGCATTCTTAGCAGCACTGGCCTCATTCATTTTTTTTACGAATGGCTTGGTTTTACCCAAATAGATAAAACCTAAAGCTCTATGCAAAACGGTATAATTTGCTTCTCCTTTTAGCGATTGCTCATAATACAAAAGTGCATTTTCGGGGTCACCAATTTCTTCATGCATTCTTCCTAAATGATACTGTAAATTCGTCACCTGCTTAGCACTAAGTTGATCTTGTTGCTGCAACAGCGTCTTCATTTTTGCAATACTCTCTGCATTACCTTTGGTAGTCCTGTACAGCTTAAAATCCCGATAGCCTTCTTTAGCCGTATTTTGAGCATTAACCACAAATGCAGTACCTAACAAAACACAGAGCGTTAACATTTTTTTCCTCATAAATTTGATTTATTCATTGATTTTCCAAGATATTAATTCTAAATATTAATCATGCTTCATTTAACATTTTTAACTTTGCGATATAAAGATGAGCCCAGACCAAATTCAGGTTTTTAAACAGAAAGCACTTCAATACGCTGCTAGTTTTGAAGTTTGTAGCTATTTAGATTCGCACCATTATGCTGATAAATATGGTAAGCATGACTGCCTAATCGCTTTCGGGGTAGAAAACGAATTATCCGCTAACGTAGGTAAAGCCTTTTCAGACTTAAAAACTTTTGCAGAAGAACATCAGGATTGGATGTTTGGGTTACTTAGCTACGACTTAAAAAACGAAGTAGAGGTACTGGAGGAACCTAAAACCGATTCACTTAATTTTCCTGACTTATATTTTTTCGTTCCGCAATATCTTATTTCAATTAGCGGAGAACAAATCAATGTTCTGAAAGGAGATCAAGCGATTATAAAAGAGATTCTGCTACTTAAAACCAAAGAAGAATCACCAACAGCACCAGTTGCCATTAAAAGCAGACTGAGTAAACAAGCTTACCTGGATAAATTAGAAAGTATCAAACAGCATATCAAACGTGGCGATGTTTATGAAATGAATTTTTGCCAAGAATTTTTTGATGACCATGCTGAAATAGACCCATTATTGGTATACAATAAACTCAAAGCTATTTCTCCTACCCCATTTTCTGGCTTTCTCAAAATCCGAGACAAATTTGTTTTATCGGCTACACCAGAAAGATTTTTAGCCAAAAACGGCCGAAAACTCACCTCGCAACCTATTAAAGGTACTGCTAAAAGAAGCGAAGATCCTACTGAAGATCATCAAATCAAAACCGCACTTAGAAACAGTGAAAAGGAACAGGCTGAAAATGTCATGATAGTGGATTTGGTTAGAAATGACCTCACCAAAAGTGCCGTAAAAGGAACCGTAAAAGTTGATGAACTTTTTGGCATTTATAGTTTCCCTCAAGTACATCAAATGATATCTAGCATTAGCTGTGATCTTTCGCCTGAGGTACATTTTGTGGATGCTATCAAAAACACATTCCCTATGGGCTCCATGACGGGTGCACCAAAACTACGAGCCATGCAACTCATAGACCAATATGAAGTAAGCAAGCGTGGTGTTTATTCGGGTTCTTTAGGATATATCAGTCCTAATGGGGATTTTGATTTTAATGTAGTCATCAGAAGCATCCTTTATAATGCGACCAACAAATATCTCTCCTTTCAGGTCGGCGGCGCCATTACCTATCAATCAGAAAGTGAGAAGGAATATGAAGAGTGCCTACTTAAGGCTTCGGCAATGATGAGTGTACTTTCTAGGAACTAGTGGTTAGTGGTTAGTGGTTAGTGGTTAGTGGTTAGTGTCGGATTCTCTAAAAGAAAAAAGGTTTAAAGCCTGAACATCAATCATCCAGACTTTAAACCTTAAACTTAATACCTTATACTTATTTTCTATTTTCCTTTATAATATTTCATTGCCTCTGGCAAATCTTTTTGTATTTGTGCAATACGAGCTTGATCGGTAGGGTGCGTACTTAAAAATGCTGGTGGTTTTTGAGAACCTGCACTAGCTTGTGCCATTCTTTGCCAAAAGGCTACCGCATTACTTGGATTATATCCGGCCATTGCCATAAACGACAAACCCATTTTATCAGCTTCTAGCTCTTGATTTCTTCCATAGCTTAAAATAGTCAATTGTCCGCCTATACCATAAGCAGCATTGATATATTGAGCATATTTAGAATTAGCACTGGCTACACCTACCGCAGCACCTAAACCTTGTGCAACCGTCATTTGCGATGCTCTTTCAGCAGAGTGCTGTGCAATCGCATGCGCAACTTCGTGGCCCATTACTGTAGCCAATCCAGCTTCGTCTTTGGTTACAGGCAAAATACCTGTGTAAACTGCAATTTTACCACCTGGCATACACCAAGCATTAATTTCTTTGCTATCAATCAAATTATATTCCCATTTATAGTTTTTAATCTGATCTCCATAGCCATTCTGGTTCATATACTGAGTTACTGCAGCAGCTATTTTTTGCCCTACGCGTTTTACCATGGCCGCATTAGCATTATTAGATGCCACCACCTTAGTTTGAGGATCGCTCAACAATTGCGCATAACCAATGGCGGCTTGTTGCTGCAATTGGCTATCATCTACCAAACTTAATCTACTACGACCCGTTAGCGGCACTGTAGAGCACGATGAGATGGCAAGTAATGCCGTTGCCACTCCGAAAAGCATTGTTTTTTTCATCTGTTTATATTTTCCTTTGGGTGATGAAACCATCATATTGCGAAAGTTTCATGCCTTTGTTTTACCCAAAGCATAACTGTTTAATGGTTGATTTTGTTTTACTATTTGGGCTAAGCCTGCTTTTTCTTAAAGAGATAGACTTTTGACTCTTTCCCTTTCAGTAAACGCTCTATATTTTTTTGATGAGTAACCAATATCAGTACGCAAACACATATACTATAGAGCACTTCGGCTTTTACAGAGGATTGAAATACAAAAACTGTGCCCAATGGGAAAGTGAATCCAGCACAAATTGAACTTAAGGAAACATATTTTGAAACCAGCAATACGGTAACGAACACGCTTACGCATAATAATGCGGCCCAAGGATTAACGGCCAAAACCATCCCGAAAAGCGTAGCAACGCCTTTTCCCCCCCTAAAACCAGCAAAAATTGGAAAAAGGTGCCCCATTACGGCAATTACGCCCAAGGCTAATTCATAATTAACAAACTGTGCCGAGTATTTTGGACCAGTAACAGACAAGCCTATCAAGTAGGCTAATTTAGTGGCCGTAAAACCTTTCAGAATATCAATGGTCATCACTACGATGCCGGGTTTTTTACCTAGCACCCTAAAAGTATTGGTTGCACCAGCGTTGCCACTTCCGTACTCCCGCACGTCTACACCGTAAAAAGCCTGCCCAAGCCAAACCGCTGTAGGAATTGACCCTAAAAGGTAGGCTGCAATAAGTGCAGAAATGGAATAGATTGAAATCATTTGTCTACAATGATACTAAAAAAATTGCTTTTGGAATATTTACAAAGTCTCTACGCTCCTAAAAAGCCTTTAAACTTAAGTCTAAGCTTTTTACCGAATGTGTTAAAGCTCCCATTGAAATAAAATCAACTCCACAAGCAGCATATTCTGCCACGTTCTCTTCCACAATTCCTCCTGATGCTTCAGTTAAAAACTTTCCGTCGATCATAGCTACTGCTTGTTTAAGCAAGGCTGGTTCAAAATTATCTAACATAATTCTGTCTACGCCGCCAATGTCAAGCACCTGCTGCAATTCGTCTAAATTCCTTACTTCTATTTCTATTTGTAATTTTTTTCCAGTGGTCTTTAAATAATCATTGGCTTGCGTGATGGCATTTTTAATTCCACCAGCATAATCTACATGGTTGTCTTTGATTAAAATCATATCGTACAATCCAATACGATGATTTACACCACCACCAATTCTCACCGCCCATTTTTCAAGATACCTTAATCCAGGGGTAGTTTTTCTAGTATCCAACACCTTTGTTTTGTATCCTTCTAAACGTTTTACGATTCGATTTGTTTGGGTAGCAATACCGCTCATTCGCTGCATACAGTTAAGTACCAAGCGCTCGGCCAACAAAATGGAATGTGTACTGCCGCTTACGGTAAAAGCAATATCACCTGGCTTTATACTTTGGCCATCATGCAATTTAACTTCTACCTTTAGTGTATCGTCTATTTGATTAAAGATTTCTAGCGCCAATTCAATGCCCGCTAAAATACCTTCTTCCTTTACAATTAATTTAGCTTTGCCCTGTGTACCTTGAGGAATAGTAGATAAGGAGGTATGATCGCCATCTCCAACATCTTCGGCAATTGCATTTTTTATAAATAGATCAGTTAGTTTCTTATCCAATGTGATATGATTTGCCACAAAAATAGCAAAAAAGCGTATCAATAGGGAACTATCTCTCTGGCTCTATCCTCAACTCGGTGATTTGAAAACTGTTAGAAGCTTTTTTCATCGTTACAGTTACCCTAAACTTCTCCGTTTTTGCGGTTAAAGACAAAATGGTAAGCCTATAATTTGGGTTGTTACTAAGCTTGTGAATAATACTGGCTTTACTAGGTGGATTTTTCAGAAAAAAATCTTTGAGAATTTGTTCGGCCTGTGCTCTATTATAGACATCTTCCTGATCAATAATGATGAGTTCTATGGACGACGCAAAGCTCTTGGCAATTTCTTTAGAGTTGCCCTGCTTAAAATTCGTTGCCAATTCATCAGCAATATCGCCTTGCGTAGCCTCCTGAGGCTGCAAATGCAAAAACATTACCATGAGCGCAAGTATAGATCTAAACATCATCCTTAAAAACTAAAACATTTGTACATCCAAAACTATGCCATTTATCCGTTTTTTAAATATAAAATATTGGGTTTAGGGCTTAATTTCAAGTATATTTGCAAAACAACGTAAAACATAGGATAAAACAAAACGATAATAAATGGAAGCTAAAAAATTGGTACTGTTAATTCTTGACGGATGGGGCTATGGACGTAAAGATAAATCTGACGCCGCCTATGCCGCCAACACTCCTTTCTTCGATTCGCTACTGCTTAATTACCCTAATTCAAAGCTTGAAGCCTCTGGTGAAGCAGTAGGTTTGCCTGCTGGTCAAATGGGGAATTCGGAAGTAGGCCATATGAACTTAGGTGCTGGACGTGTTGTTTACCAAGAACTTGGACGTATCAACAAGGCTATTGCCGACAGAAGTTTACATAGCAACGAGACTTTATTAAACGCTTTCAACTACGCCAAAACCAACCATAAGGCTGTCCATTTTATTGGATTAGTTTCTGATGGAGGCGTACATGCTCACATTAACCATTTAATGGCCCTTTGTGATGCAGCACAAGAAAATGGTTTAGAAGATGTTTTTGTACATGCCTTTTTAGACGGTAGAGATACCGACCCTAATGGCGGTTTAAACTATATCAATACCCTAGATAGACATTTAGAAAAATCGGCAGGAAAAATTGCAAGCATTGTAGGTAGATACTATGCCATGGACAGAGATAACCGTTGGGAAAGGGTAAAATTGGCTTATGATGTGATGGTGAATGGTATTGGTGAGAAATTTACCAGTCCAGAATTAGCGGTACAACATTCCTATGCGGAAGGCATTACCGATGAATTTACCAAACCAATGGTGATGGTAGATGAGCAGGGTAATCCAACGGCAACCATTAAAGAAGGTGATGTAGTGATTTGCTTTAACTATCGTACCGACAGAGGTAGAGAAATTACGCAGGCGCTTTGCCAAAAAGATTTCCCAGAGCAAGGTATGCACAAATTACCTTTGTACTACGTTACCATGACTACCTACGATGAAAGTTTTGAGAATGTAAATGTAGTTTTCACCAAAGATGATTTGACAAATACCCTAGGTGAAGTTTTAGCTGCCAATGGCAAAAATCAAATCAGAATAGCGGAAACAGAAAAATATCCTCACGTAACCTTCTTCTTCTCGGGAGGAAGAGAAAAGGAATTTGAAAATGAAAAAAGAATTTTAGTTCCCTCTCCAAAAGTGGCTACTTATGACCTACAGCCAGAAATGAGTGCTGCAGGAATTACAGAAGCCATTACCAGGGAACTAGAAAGCAAATGGCCTGATTTTGTTTGCTTGAATTTCGCCAACCCCGACATGGTAGGTCACACAGGTGTTTTTGAAGCAGTGATTAAAGCGGTTGAAACGGTGGATGCCTGTGCGCAAGCTGTAGTACAAACAGGAATTGAGAATGGTTATTCATTCATTATTCTAGCCGACCACGGAAATGCAGAATTTATGCTTAATGAAGATGGATCGGTAAATACTGCACATACCACCAATTTAGTGCCTTGTATCTTAATCGACAAAGATTACAAATCAATAGCCGATGGTAAATTGGGCGACATTGGCCCGACGGTACTGAAAATTATGGGCATACCAGCTCCTGAAATTATGACAGGCAATTGTTTGGTATAACATAAACCATCATTTAATAGATGAAAAAATACATTTTAAGTGTACTTGTACTTTGTTTATTCTCTTGTGTAAAACGAGAGCATAAAAGTACAGGTGCACTTTTATATTTTGACCTAAAAGGCTATTTTGAAAAGGAGGCGAATAGACTACAAAAAAAGACACCTTTAGTGAGCAAGCAAGTATTTACCAAAGGAGAAACAGAACAGAAAACTGTTAAAATCACCAATTGGAAAAGCGAGTTGGCAGTATTTGAAGCTGCCGACATTAATAAAGCATCGTGGCGTGGTGAATTTGCCATCAAACAAATGGAAAACGGTGTATCCTACACCACGGAAAATGAAAAAATCCCGGTAAAAAAATTAGAAGTTTTTAAAACTGGCAACCAAATCACCAGCATTAAAATTTATAAGTCTTCTGAAAATAGACTTTATACCGCAACAGATACACTTATTTACTATCCAGATAGTGTTTACATGGTACAAAGCGCTCAAAAAATAAAGTTAATGGCACCTAAAGTTTACCGTGTAATAGGTACTTTTAATAAATAAGAAGAGTTCCGATTAAGAAATATCATTGGGTTTACTATGTGCCTATCTGGTTCATTTAAGAAGCTTTTAATTTTTACTAAAAAATTAACCACATAGACACATAAGAGTAACTATTCAAAACTGGTTCTGTTTTTCGCAGAACGAAGAGGCTCCGCTAAGGCTGGATACAGTGAATCGCGAAACGCTTACCCCCAAACCACTTTAAATAACTTTCTATTACTTCAAGCTAGAAATTTGCGCTTTCACATAGTCAATAAGTGAAATGACGTCCTTTTTCAAAGGCTGCATAGTCAAGATTTTTTGGAAATCAGCAATTGAATTATTAAAAAGTGCTACACAAGCTGCCTTTTCCGCTGATTTTTTAATCTTATATGATTTAAAAATACCGTAATCCTTGTAAGCTACGCCCCTATTTTGTAAAATCTGAACGTCTTCTTCCCCACTAATTTCCATCGCTTTTGAAAAGTCTTTGATGGCTGCCGTATAAAAGCTATCACGCATTTGATTTAAAGCTTCTTTGGGTGCATTGGCAATGTTCAACCTTGCTTTTCCACGATAATAGTATGCAGAATAATCTGTAGGTTTTACGGCTATTAAACGTGTGTAAGCTGCAATGGCATTCTCAAAATCAGCATTTTGGAAATAAGAATAGCCTAACATTTTAAGTACGTTAATATTTCCAGGGTCCTTACTCTCGGCTTTTTCTAATAAAACGACAGCGTTTTTAAAATCGCCTTTCATCCACGCCTGTGTACCCTGTTTCTCGTAATTGCTTTGAGCGTGAACTTGTAGCCCAAATGAAATAGCGAATAATAATAGATAAGATTTTGTAAGGAATTTCATTAAAAATGTTTTAGGTAAATCTACGTACTCGATTTCTAATTTAAAAATGTTGTACCAATTTACTTTTATTGTGCAATAATATCAATAAACGTACAATTATGCTAAATATGATTTTTATTCAATAGATTTATTTCACATGACTTTTTTACCGCTTTTTTTATGACAACTGTTTTGTGACCTACCATTCTGATTTTTGGCACAGGAGTTGAAACTACTAGCCCTGCAATATATTTGATAAATTTAAGGTGGCGATGCTGTCATAATGTCGCCCAATTTTAATATACAAACTGAATGAGCAAACAAGACCCGTTTGATTTTAATACTCTACCCATTATAAACGAAGATACCGAGTTTTTCCCGTTAATGTCGCAGCAAGATGAAGACGACATGAACAATGAAGATACTCCTGAAATACTTTCTATCCTGCCTTTGAGAAACACCGTTTTGTTTCCTGGCGTGGTAATTCCAATTACAGTTGGTAGAGATAAATCAATAAAATTGATTAAAGAAGCCTACAAAGGCGATAGAGTGATTGGTGTAGTAGCCCAAAAAGACGTTTCTATTGAGGACCCTTCTTTTGACCAGCTTCACAGCGTAGGTACGGTAGCCAATATTATTAAAATGCTTCAAATGCCTGATGGAAATACCACGGTGATTATCCAAGGTAAACAACGTTTCCAATTGGTAGAGGAAGTACAAACCGAACCGTTTATTAAAGCGGTGGTGGCTAAATTCACCGAAACGAAGCATAAAAACGATAAAGAGTTTAAAAATTTGGTAGCGGCCATTAAAGAAATGTCGAGCCAGATTATACAGCTTTCGCCAAATATTCCAAGTGAGGCAGGTATTGCTTTAAAGAATATCGAAAGCACTTCGTTCCTTATCAATTTCATTTCTTCGAACATGAATGCCGAAATGGCTGACAAGCAAAAAATGCTTGAAATGGGCAATTTACGCAAGCGTGCTGAAATGGTGATGGAACTGCTTACACAAGAGCTACAAATGCTTGAGCTTAAAAATCAGATTCAGTCAAAGGTGCGTACTGATTTAGACAAGCAACAACGTGATTATTTCCTTAACCAGCAGCTAAAAACCATTCAAGAGGAATTAGGCAATTCTTCTGATTTGGAATTTGAAGCACTGCAAGCAAGAGGTAAAAAGAAAAAATGGAACGCTAGCGTCACCCAGCATTTCAATAAAGAACTGGAAAAGTTAGGGCGCATGAATCCGGCAGCTCCTGATTATTCCATTCAAATGAATTATCTGGAATTGTTGCTAGAACTTCCTTGGAACGAGTTTACGAAAGATAATTTCGATTTAAAAAGAGCACAACGTGTTTTAGATAAAGACCATTTTGGTTTAGAAAAAGTAAAACAACGTATCATCGAGTACTTAGCGGTATTAAAGCTAAAACGCGATATGAAAGCTCCAATCCTATGCTTGGTTGGGCCTCCAGGAGTGGGTAAAACTTCTTTGGGTAAATCTATTGCCAAAGCACTTAACCGTAAATATGTTCGTATGGCATTAGGCGGGGTGAGAGATGAGGCGGAAATCCGTGGACATCGTAAAACTTACATTGGTGCAATGCCTGGGCGTATCATTCAGTCTATTAAAAAAGCTGGAGCAGATAATCCTGTATTCGTATTGGACGAAATTGACAAGGTTGGTTCTGATTTCCGTGGCGACCCTTCATCAGCTTTGTTAGAAGTATTGGACCCTGAACAAAACAATGCCTTTAATGACCACTATGTAGAAGCGGAATATGACCTTTCTAACGTACTATTTATTGCTACTGCAAACTCATTAAGTACCATACAGCCTGCCTTGTTAGATCGTATGGAAATTATTGAGGTGAACGGTTATACCATTGAAGAGAAAATAGAGATTGCTAAAAAATACCTGCTACCAAAACAAAAAGAGGTACATGGCCTAGAATCGAAACAAATCACGTTGAAAAATTCACTCATTGAAAAGGTGATTGAAGATTACACCAGAGAAAGCGGCGTACGTGGTTTGGAGAAAAAGATTGGCTCCTTGGTACGCGGTGTGGCCACTAAAATAGCCATGGACGAACCTTACGAGCCTGCTTTAGATACCGAAGATATTGAACGCATATTGGGCGCTCCTATTTTTGACAAGGATGCTTACGAAGGAAACGAAGTAGCTGGTGTAGTTACTGGTTTAGCTTGGACACAAGTAGGCGGTGATATCTTATTTATTGAAGCTAGCTTAAGTCCTGGCAAAGGTAAATTGACCTTAACAGGAAATTTGGGTGATGTGATGAAAGAATCTGCAGTAATTGCCTTGGCTTATATCAGGGCACATTCACAGCAATTTGGCATTGACCATGAGATTTTCGACAATTTCGATGTCCATATCCACGTTCCTGCAGGCGCTACGCCAAAAGATGGCCCATCAGCGGGTATTACCATGTTAACAGCTTTAACGTCGGCTTTTACACAACGTAAAGTAAAATCGAACTTAGCAATGACTGGCGAAATTACCCTGAGAGGAAAAGTACTTCCAGTAGGTGGAATTAAAGAAAAGATATTAGCGGCTAAACGTGCCAATATCAAAGAAATCATTTTATGTAAGTCTAACCGCAAAGATATTTTAGAAATCAAGGAAGATTACATCAAAGATTTAAAATTCCATTATGTAACGGAAATGCAAGAAGTTATTAACTTAGCATTAACCAAAGACAAGGTTAAAAACCCAATTGATTTAAGCATAAAAACTAAACCTAGTACCAATTAAAAATGTACAAAAAACTCGTTCTGGCCGCTCTTGCTATTTTAGCTACTGTTTATGGTTCTTTTGCACAAGAGTATAAGAACGAGTTTGGTTTTAAAAGTGATAACGATGCCTATCTGTGGGTAGGCCAAGACCGTTATTATACCAACGGTCTTTTCGTTTATTTTAGAAGGGTGCTTGACCAAGAGAAATTAAAGGGAAACTTAGAAAAAGTTACCTATGAAATTTCGGCAGGCCAAAAAATGTACAATCCTTATTCGGGTTATCGCCCTGACCCAAAAACACACGACAGACCATTTGCTGGTTATTTATATGGTGGCGTACAAACCAACTTTTTTTACAAGAACGAAAGTCTTTTAAAAGTAGGTTTAAATCTGGGTGTAGTTGGCCCCGATGCTTTGGGTAAAGAAGCCCAAGATTTGTTGCATAGCATTGTTGGCTTTTACAAAGTACAGGGCTGGGAATACCAAATTGCCAATGATTTTGCAGCCAATGCTAATGTACAGTTTGCCAAATTACTTCATCGTAACAGCAGCAAATCCGTAGATTTCACTTTAGACACTTATGCTAATGTTGGAACAACCTATAACGGTGCAGGTGTTGGTATTCTTTTTAGAGCTGGAGATATTAATCAGCTTTTCAATTCGGCGCATTATAATGCCACTATTGCCAATAAAAGCAAAACAGAGAAACTGAAAAAGAAAGAGTTTTATTTTTATGCCAAGCCTCAATTAAATTACGTTGCTTACGATGCTACCATCCAAGGCAGTTTATTTAATGATAAAAGCCCTGTTACTTTTGGCACCAAACCCTTGGTATTTTCGCAACAATTAGGTTTTAATTACAGCAGCCCTCGTTTTACGATAGACTATAGTTTGATTTTCCAATCGAAGGAAGTTAAGAGCAATGCCAAGCCTCATCAATATGGCAGCATTTCGATGTATTATCGATTTAATTAAGATATTTTATTTAGCCACAAATACACAGATTTAATCCCTATTATATTTGTGCATCTGTGGCTGCTTTTTTAGTACTTTTCTGTAAGCGTTTACCTCGAATTTTCGGGGAAAGCAATCTCTTTTCGACAAATGATTATTCCTTTCTGTATCGCCTAGCAAAGAGCTAGATTTAACTTCGTTGATTTTCAATTCTCGTCGTTACGCTTCCCTCGAAATGACGGATTGGGTTAATTTCCAGCAAAGACGCAGTTATCTTCGTCATTTCGACGACCGAAGGAGGAGAAATCTAGCAACTGAGATATTTTATTAGCCACAAATACACAGATATTCAATTCCTATCATATTTGTGCATCTGTGGCTGCTTCTCAGTCTCTATATGTTCGAAATGATGCAAAACACCAAGAAAACCGTTCCTATACACGTCATTGCGAGGTACGAAGCAATCTTAAAGGGATTAAGGCATAAACTAAATTGTGAGATTGCTTCGTACCTCGCAATGACGTAAAACACTAAAAACCGACTAATCGAAATTAGGTTTTCTTCTATCCTCTTTCTTTTGTGAGCGTTGTGCTTTATTCGCTAAACGCTTTTCCTTTACTGCTCTGGGAATTTTTGTGGCTTTCCTTGCTTTCTGAACTTCCAATCCGACTTTTAAAATAGCCATCAATTTCAATATGGTGCGTTGCTTATTCAACAACTGACTTCTGTCTTCCTGAGAAACAACATGTAGCAAACCTTCGCTATCTAACCTCGCAGCAAGCTTTTCCTTTAAACGTTGCTTTTCTTCCTCCGAGAAAAATTCGGCATCATCAATATTAAAAATTAACTCTACCTTACTGGAAACCTTATTGACATTCTGCCCTCCTTTGCCTCCACTCCTCGACGTTTTAAAACTAACAACTTTTAGTATTTCTGATTGGTCTGGTAACATATCAACAAATGTAGCTTTAATTTCATTAAGTGAACTTAACAGTATTATCTTTGCCAAGTATGAGAAAAAATATGGTAATAGCCATCGACGGCTATTCATCTTGTGGAAAGAGCACGTTGGCTAAAGCCTTAGCCAAAAAATTAGGTTTTATTTATATTGATAGTGGTGCCATGTATAGGGCAATTACCCTTTATTTTTTACGTAACCACGTAGATTTGGAAAACCACGATGCTATTATTGATGCCTTAAAACATATCGAGTTAAATTTCCATTCGAAAGATTATGAATCTCATATCACCCTCAACGGTGAAGAAGTTTCTGAAGAGATTAGATTAATGCCAGTTTCCGAAGCGGTTAGTCCTGTATCAGCCATTAAAGAAGTTCGTCAGGAAATGGTGAAACAACAGCAACGTATGGGCAAATCTAAAAACATTGTGATGGATGGAAGAGATATTGGTACTGCTGTATTCCCTGATGCACAGGTAAAATTCTTTATGACTGCCGACCCTAAAATCAGGGCAGAACGTAGATATAAAGAAATGGTGGCTAAAGGCGACCAAACAATTACGTTAGAAGAAGTGTTTGAAAACTTAGCGCACCGCGATTATGCGGATACGACTAGAGAAGAAAGCCCGTTAACCCGTGCAGAAGATGCGATTATTCTTGACAACACCGAGATTACGGAAGAAGAACAATTGAACTTTGCACTTGAGAAAGTAAAACCTTTTTTATCACATTAACCCCTTAAAAGAATGCTTAAAACCAAAATCTACTCGATATTAATTTTAAGTTTTCTTACACTTACGGCTTGGGCAAGGCAATACACCGTAGACCGTATTCCAGACCCAAAAAAACAAGGACAAGACCAATATGTAAGTAATCCTGATGGGATTTTAACTTACAGTGAAGTTGATGAGCTGAACCAAATTGCCAAACAGATTGAGGCAACAAGCAAGGTTGAATATGCCATTGTGGTAATTAAAGATTTTACCGCACAGGATGATGACTTCAATTTTGCCTATACGCTATTTAACACTTGGGGCATCGGTAAAAAAGGGGCCAATAACGGTTTGCTATTATTGGTTGCCAAAGACCGAAGGCGATATCGTTTCATTACTGGTTCTGGCATTGAAGGCCTACTCCCTGATGTCCGTTTAAAACAAATTGGAGAAAGAGCATTAGTTCCCGACTTTAAGCAAGAGAATTACGGACAGGGAATCATAGCGGCTTCAAAAGTGATTGAACAGGTGCTGAGCAGCCCTGATGGTGTAGCTGAACTGAACTCTCTTTTACCTAAACCACCTACTTTTGTAGATAGGAACAGTGAAAGCTTAATTGCCATTGCGCTGGTAATTTTAGTTTATTTTGGTCTCTTTAAGTTCACTAAGCGCATAGTTCCCAAAGCTAACCGACCAATTAAAAAAGATAGCGCTGAAGCTAAAAGCATTGTATTTGGTTGTTTTGCTGTCTTTTTTACAATTTTTGCATGCATTATCCTTTTTGTTTCTCTTGATGTGAACATTTTTAAAATGCTCAAGTTAAAGCACCTCCCTTGGATATTAGCACTACTTGCTTCATTAATCATTACTTTACGTTTTAATTCTGGCAGAAAAGTCATTAAAAGTCAGCATGTAGATGTAGGCAGTTATCTGGAAGCCATGCAGGCTTATCTTAACAAAATGCTTTTCCTAATGCCTTTTGCACCATTTTCACTCATTGGCCTTTTTAAACAATATGCCAAAAACAAAACATTAAGGCTTCAATTAATTGCTCCAGAAGGTTTTGAAAATTACCATAGAGTAGACCGCAATAAAAACAGCAATGGCAAGCCTTACCTGAGCGAAGGTCAGTACAAAGAGGAGCTTGTAGAGGCAAAAACCTATCAAATTTGGCTTGGCAGCAAACCCAACGAAGTAAAAATTGTAGAATGGCCTGGCGAAAAAGCGATTCACTATATCCGTTGCGACAAATGTCATTTCTCTACACTTGCCGAACCTGAATTAAAAACCCTTAAAGCTGCTACTTATAGCAAAGCTGGAGAAGCTGAACGTGTGCAAATCTGTCAGTTTTGTAAGCATAAAGTTCTTTTAGGCACGGTAATACTCAGCAAACTTGTTCGCAGTACGAGTTCGTCGTCATCTCCTTCGTCATCATCGTCCTCTTCCTCTTCTTCGTCCTCCTCAGGAAGCTGGGGTGGCGGTAGCAGCAGCGGTGGTGGTGCTGGCGGCAGCTGGTAAACTAGCTATTGTAAGTTTAACATCCTTGCCTTATCTTAGAATTTTCTGATTTTAAACGTAATTCTAATAAAGATGCTTAAACACTTTCAACTGCTCATCCTCATTATTCTATTCACCAGCTCACTTAATAGTTTTGCCCAAAAAGGATGGATTAATCTTTTTAATGGAAAAGACCTCAAAGATTGGAATATTAAAATTGCCAAGCATGAATACAACGAGAATTTTGGCAATACTTTTTATGTAGAGAACGGATTGATGAAAGTGAAATATGATGGCTATGAAAATTTCGACAAACAATACGGACACATCTTTTACAAAAAACCATTTTCCAATTATCTTTTAAAAGTGGAATACAGATTTGTTGGCCAACAAGCCAAAGGCGGAGAAGAATGGGCTTTGAGAAATAGTGGTGCCATGTTGCATTGTCAAGACCCAGCAACGATGCTCAAAGACCAGAACTTTCCCATCTCTATAGAAGGTCAACTTTTAGGCGGAAACGGTAAAGATGAACGACCAACAGGTAACGTTTGTACACCTGGAACCACTATTGAAATTAGAGATAGTTTGTTTACCCCACATTGCTTAAATAGCAGTTCAAAAACCTATCATGGTGAACAATGGGTAACGGCTGAGTTTTTAGTATTGGGAGATTCTATCATCAAACACATTATCAATGGAGATACGGTTTTAACCTATACCCATCCAAAAATTGGAGGTAGTGGCGTAAGTAACTTTGACCCCAAAGTAAAACAAGATGGCAAAGCTTTAACTGGCGGCTATATTTCTTTGCAAAGTGAAAGCCATCCTATTGAATTTAGGGTAGTGAAGTTATTTGATTTACAGCCTTATGTTAGCGATAAAAAGAAACTGGAAAACGTTTTAGAGAAATTGAGGAAATAGTCGATATGGTAGCAGTACCAATTATCGTCTTTCTGTTAACATTCGTATTATTGGTTTTCTTTTCATACAAAAACAGCCATAAGGATGCCCTAAAACAGATCAGCTTTATTCGTGAAAAATATCATGACAAAATACTCCTTGAAAAAAGTGATGTACATTGTGAAACGAGTACTTCAGGATTAAAAAATGGCAAATACCTATTTACAAAATGTGATTTAATTTTTCTTGAAAATGCCTTAGCAATTATAGCTTCACGCAAAATTGGTAAGCTAAAGCTATATTCAAATTTAATCTTCGTAGAAAACAATATTGCTTTGGGGCATGGAGCCATTAAAAGATTCAACCTTAATTCTTTTCATGGGAACGTGTATATTGAATTTGGAGAATCTGGCTTCACTTCTACTAATGTGACCGTACAATTAAAAAATCTTACACTCGAGGAAAAGAAATTAATTAATATAGCTTGATTTCTGAATAAGTTAATACTATTGAGTTTTCTATGTTTCTATGTGGTTCATTAAAACATAAAATTTCAATCCCAACTAAAAGAGCGATGGACTTCAATTCTATCGCTCTTTTTTATGTTTAAAAAACCCTAAAATATCACTCCAAAAAGAAGTAACAAGTTTTTTACAAAAACATTGCTTTTCACATTTTAATTCGTAAAATTTGTAACGCTGTAACAATCAGCGGCTAACTAACCAAAATATAACTCAAAACCAATGTACAGCATTAATTCATCGTGCTAAATGGCTCTATAATGAGCTATTTATTTACACCATCAATCTATAAAAACATGAATGCAAACACTACCAATGAACAAAAAATCATTAAGAAGCTACTCGTTGCCAACAGAGGTGAAATTGCCATTAGGGTATTACGAGCTGCTTCAGAAATGGGGATTAGGACTACGGCAATCTACACCTTTGAAGACAGGTATTCCCTACATCGCTACAAAGCAGATGAAGCCTATCAGATTGGCAAAGACAATGAGCCACTGAAACCCTATCTCGATATTGAGGCCATCATTAGCATTGCCATCAGCAATCAGATAGATGCCATACACCCTGGCTACGGTTTTTTAAGTGAAAATGTAACTTTCGCAAAGCGATGTAGAGAAGTAGGAATCATCTTTGTTGGCCCTAGTCCTGAAGTAATGGAACAACTGGGCGACAAAATTGCAGCAAAAACGTTGGCAAGGTCCATCAATGTACCTGTGATTGAAGACGGTATCCTAGACCCAGAAGATGCAGAAAGTGCCTTAAAAAAAGCAGAAGCCATTGGCTTTCCAGTCATTTTAAAAGCAGCTGCTGGCGGTGGTGGCAGAGGCATGCGTGTAGTAAGGGAAAAAGAAAAAGTACTCTCATCACTTAACGAAGCCTCAAGCGAAGCACTTAAAGCTTTTGGTGACGGCACTATTTTCATCGAAAAATTTATTGAGGCTCCTAAACACATCGAAGTACAACTATTGGCCGATAACCACGGCAATATTGTTCATTTATTTGAAAGAGATTGTTCCGTACAACGTCGTTTTCAGAAAGTGGTAGAAATAGCTCCCGCTCCTAATCTACCCCAAGAAACTAAAGATGAAATTTATGGTTATGCGATTGATATTGCCAAAGCCGTAAATTACAACAACGCGGGTACAGTAGAATTTTTAGTGGACCAAAATAACCGCGTATATTTTATTGAGGTTAACCCAAGGATACAGGTAGAACATACCGTTACGGAAGAAATTACGGGGATTGATATTGTGAGAAATCAATTGTTAATTGCTCAAGGCGTATCACTTTCAGATCCCAAAATACGTATTCCTAATCAAGAAAGTGTGCACATCAACGGCTTTGCTATTCAATGTCGTATTACCACAGAAGACCCAGAAAACGGCTTTAAACCTGATTACGGAACTCTTATTGCCTACAGGAACGCAGGAGGATTTGGAATTAGGCTTGACGAGGGAAGTGCTTACCAGGGCATGAAAATATCGCCATTTTTTGATTCGATGATTGTAAAGGTTACCGCCAGTGGCCGAACTTTATCTAGCGTAGCAAAAAGGCTTCACCGTTCCTTATCTGAGTTTAAAATTAGAGGGGTAACCACCAATATCCTATTCCTCCAAAATGTAATTACACACGAAAAATTTATCAAAGGCGAGTGTACGGTTAACTTTATTGACCAACACCAGCAACTTTTTAAAGTCAAAAAGCTAAAAGATAGTTCTACCAAACTGCTTCGCTATTTAGGCAATATCAAAGTTAATGGCCATACTGACGTGAAAAACTTTGAACCTAACAAAAAATTCAGGACACCTATTATACCTTCAACAAACTTTACTGAGCAGCATCCAAAAGGTTCCAAAGATTTATTGAACGAGCTTGGAAGAACTGCTTTTCTACAAAAAATAAGGGAAGGTCAACAAATTCAATATACGGACACTACTTTTAGGGATGCCCATCAGTCCTTGGTGGCTACACGCATGCGCTCTAAAGATATTTTAGCCGTAGCCAATGGCTTTGCTTTGGAAAATCCAGAGATTTTTTCGGCAGAAGTTTGGGGCGGTGCCACGTTTGATGTTGCTTTACGTTTTTTACATGAGTGTCCTTGGGAACGTCTCCAAAAAATAAGAGCGGCTATGCCCAACATTTTACTGCAAATGTTATTCAGGGGCAGTAATGCAGTGGGCTATTCTGCTTACCCTCGTAACATTATTCAACAATTTGTAGCACAGGCTTGGGAAAATGGCATTGATATTTTTAGGATATTCGATTCGCTTAATAATATAGAATCAATGCTACCTGCCATCAGCTACGTTTCTGAACATACACAAGCTATTGCTCAAGCCTGTTTATGTTATACTGGAGATGTATTGAGAGAAGACCACAATAAGTACAACCTTAATTACTATGTAGATTTAGCCAAAAAATTGGAAGATGCTGGTGCGCACATGCTGGCCATTAAAGATATGGCAGGTTTGTTAAAACCTAATGCGGCTGAGGTATTGATTCCTGCACTTCGCGAAAATGTGAGTATTCCTATTGCTTTGCATACGCACGATACGGCGGGCACCCAAATTGCCACCTATTTAAAAGCGATTGAAGCGGGAATTGACAGTATTGATTGTGCTTTGGCCTCATTCAGCGGAACCACATCACAACCTAGTTTAAACTCCATGGCTGCTTTATTGCAAGGGCTTCCTCGCGAAAACAAGCTGAACCAAAAAAGTTTGAACGACTACAGCAACTACTGGGAAGCCGTAAGGGAAATGTATTATCCTTTCGAATCTGACTTGAAATCATCTACCGCTGAAGTATATGACAACGAAATACCTGGCGGCCAATATTCGAACTTGCGCCAGCAGGCAGAGGGTGTTGGTTTAGGACATCAAATTGCGAAAATTAAAGAGAATTATACCACCGTTAACCAATTGTTTGGTGATATTGTGAAGGTAACTCCTAGCAGTAAAGTGGTGGGCGATATGGCACTTTTCATGACGGCAAATAGCTTAAGTGCAGATGATGTGCTTGATGAAAACCAAAATCATTCTTTTCCTGCTTCTGTAATAGGCTTTTTTAAGGGCGATTTAGGAGTGCCATTTGGAGGATTTCCTGAAAAGCTAAGGAATATCGTATTGCGAAATGAGAAAGAAATACCTGCTCCAAAAGCACAACTGTTGCCCGATGTAGATATTACGGCTTCCAGCAATAGATTTTATGAAAAATATCCAGAAAGCAGTTTCTTAGACTACCTTTCTTACGAGATGTTCCCTAAGGTATATGATGAATATTACCATCATAAAGAAAATTATGGTGTAGTGACCGAAATTCCTACTCCAGCATTTTTCTATCCTTTAGAAATTGGAGAAGAGCTCCGCATTCCGTTAAGAAAAGGTATTGTGATTCACGTAAAGCTCATTTACGTATCTGTGGCTGACGAAGAAGGTTTACGCACAGTGACCTTTGAACTTAATGGTACTAACCGAACGGTTAAAATAAAAGATAATGCTATTACATCGCTTAAGCCAATCCATGAAAAAGCAACCGACCCAAATAAACAAATTGGCGCCCCATTACAGGGCAGCTTAGCTAGTGTAATGGTTAAAGAGGGAGAAGAGATTAAAGCTGGCACACCTTTATTTGTAATAGAGGCAATGAAAATGGAAAGCACTGTATCTTCCCCTTCGGCAGGAAAAGTAAAAAGAGTGGTACTAAGTGCAAATACCATGGTAGACCAGAACGATATGGTGATAGAATTGGAGTAAAGCGGTTTTGAAAAACCTTGCAGGTTTAATGGGAATGGAGCATAGGAAAAACCTGTAAGGTTTATGGCAAGGGCAAATCTTTGCGTTCTTAGCGGCTCGTTACAAATCCTTTGCGGTGACAAAATAACCGCGAAGAAAAATAAGAGCTACGCAAAGAACGCAAAGTTGATGTTGTGTACAGTTTTAGGTTATCAAACCCGATAGCAGCGAAAATACTTTTATGCGAAGGGAAAAACCTCGTAGGTTTATTGGACATGGAGAAAGGGAAACCTACGAGGTTTATAGCAAGGGAATAAAAGATTGTAGCGGATAGCGGGGCTGTAATTGCCACGAGCTACCGCCGTGATTTTCCAAAAAAGAATATATCTTTAGATAAGCTTAGAGCGGCAGATTAAACAAAAGACCAAAAAACCCTAAAAGCAAAATTTAATCCATTAAATATCAGCCATATTTATTTCAAAATAGTTTTGGTTTTTTAAAATTATGCGTACCTTTGCCGTCCCTAAACAGGGAAAAAGGAGATAATTAATTAATGGCTAAAAAACAAGTAGCAGAAAAAGAACTAGAGGCTAAAACAGCCGAATTGCAAGGTGCAGACGCCCGTTTGAACCAAAAAGAAACTATCGAGTCAGAAGCTGATTCGGTATCGATCGAACAGATCAAATCACAATTGGCAACTCCAGATCAAGATTTTGACTGGGATGCAGACGACAAAGTTTTTGGTAACTACAATGACGAAGACCGTAAAAAGTTTGAAGCAATGTATACCGATACTTTCAATCAAATCAACCAAGGTGAGATCATCTCTGGTACTGTAGTATCTATCAACAACAAAGACGTAGTATTAAACGTAGGTTTCAAATCTGACGGTTTAGTTTCTGCTTCTGAGTTCAGAGATCTACCTGAATTGAAAATTGGCGATAAAGTTGACGTGTTTGTAGAAGCACCTGAAGATGCTAATGGCCAATTAATCTTATCTCGTAAGAGAGCTAAAACCCAACGTTCTTGGGAGCTTATCAACGAAGCACTTGATAACGACACTATCATCAACGGTTTTGTTAAGAGCCGTACTAAAGGTGGTCTTATCGTTGACATCATGGGTGTTGAGGCCTTCTTACCTGGTTCTCAAATCGACATCAAACCAATCCGTGATTACGATGTTTACGTAGGTAAAACTATGGAATTCAAAGTGGTTAAAATTAACCATGAGTTCAAAAACGTGGTAGTATCACACAAAGTATTGATTGAGGACGATTTAGAATCACAAAAATCAGAAATCGTTTCTAAATTAGAAAAAGGACAAGTACTTGAAGGTACTGTTAAAAATATCACTGATTTCGGTGTATTCATCGATCTTGGTGGCGTAGATGGTTTATTGCACATCACTGATATTTCTTGGGGCCGCATAGAGCATCCAAAAGAAGTATTGGCATTAGACCAAAAAATCAACGTGGTTGTTTTAGACTTTGACGATGAGAAAAAACGTATCGCTTTAGGCTTGAAACAATTAACTGCTCACCCTTGGGAGAATTTAGACACTGCAATCCAAGTTGGTTCTAAAGTAAAAGGTAAAATCGTAACTGTTGCAGATTACGGTGCTTTCTTAGAAATCATCCCTGGTGTTGAAGGTTTAATCCACGTTTCAGAAATGAGCTGGTCACAAAACTTACGTTCTCCTCAAGAGTTCTTGAAAGTTGGTGACGAAATCGAAGCTGAAGTATTAACTTTAGACAGAGATGAGCGCAAAATGAGCTTGGGTATTAAACAATTAACTCAAGATCCTTGGCAAAATGTTGCTGAAAGATATCCAGTTGGAAGCAAACACCAAGCTGTTGTTAAAAACATGACTAACTTTGGTGTATTTGTTGAAATTGAAGAAGGAATTGACGGATTAATCCACATTTCTGACCTATCTTGGAGCAAAAAAATCAACCATCCTAACGAGTTTACCAAAGTTGGTGATACTTTAGATGTTGTAGTTTTAGAACTTGATGTTGACAACCGCAAATTATCTTTAGGTCACAAACAATTGGAAGAAAACCCTTGGGATACTTTCGAAACAATCTTCACTTTAGATTCAATTCACCAAGGAACTGTAATTAAAGTAACCGACAAAGGTGCTGTAATTGCATTACCATATGGCGTTGAAGGTTTTGTTCCTACAAAACATATGGCTAAAGAAGATGGTACTACTTTGAAAGCTGAAGAAACTGCTGATTTCAAAATCATTGAATTCAACAAAGATGCTAAACGTATCGTAGTTTCTCACGCTCGTATCTGGGAAGAAGCTAAAGCAGAAGCTGTAAGTGAAGAAAAAGCAGCTAAGAAAAAAGAAGCTAAAGCAGCTAGCTCAGCAGTGAAAAAAGTGAAAGATTCAGTAGAGAAATCAACATTAGGTGACCTTGATGTATTGGCTCAATTGAAATCTCAAATGGAAGGTGAAGAGAAAAAAGCTAAAGGCTAATTCTTTAACCAACCCATAATATTAAATCCCGATAGCGAAAGTTATCGGGATTTTTTTTGCCCATCCAACATCAACTGTGCTTATATTCGCAGCTTCTCAATTAAATCATGAAAAAATTATACTTATTTTTAATCGTACTATTCGTTGCTAATAGCGTAAATGCCCAAAACTGTAACTGCGAAACCAGCTTTCTTTGGATGAAAAAAACTTTCGAAGAAAATGATGCAGGATTTCAGTACATCGTATCTAAAAAAGGAAAAGATTTATATGAACTACACAATAAGTCTTACCTCGAGAAAATCAAAAACCTTCCGAGTAATAAAGAGTGTGCACAAATTTTAAATCAATGGGTAAGGTTTTTTAGACAGGGCCATATTGGGGTGAGTTTTAATGGCGTAGATAGCTCAAACATTGTTAAAAAGAATACAGAGGCTTTAGAAATCGTAAACGTCGACATCAAACAATTTGAAAAATACCTTAGTACTAAAAAAGAGCCAGGTTTTGAAGGGATATGGTTTTCAGAACCCTACAAAATTGGAATCAAAAAAATGGGCGACAAGTATGTTGGCTTTATTATTGAAACTACCGCCGACAATTGGAAAGCTAAAGAGCTAAAAACGAAATTCGACGAGAAAGGTGGCGTATACTACCTTAAAAATAAAGATGGTGAAAACTTTACCAAAATCAATCTAGAAGGTCTAAATCGTTTACAAATTGGAAGATTTGATTTTACCAGAACCTTCCCTATCCTGCAAAACGACCCTGACACCGAGCTCAACATTAAACTGCTAAAAAGCCAAAAGCCTTTTATGGAGAAACTAAATGCAAACACCTTAGTTCTTCGTATTCCTTCGTTTGAGATTAGCGAAAAGAAGTCTATCGACAGTGTCATTAAAACCAACAAAGCACTTATCTCAAGTACTCCCAACTTAATTATCGATGTAAGAAATAATGGCGGCGGCAGTGATGCAAGTTTCAGGGAAATTCTTCCTTTTTTATATACCAATCCTGTACGTAATGTTGGAGTTGAGTTTCTATCTACCAAATTGAACAACCAAAGGATGATAGATTTAGCTAACAATCCAGATTTTGATGAAGCTTCGAGAAAACGTTTTAAAGGATATTACGATGTACTGGAACAATCTTTAGGAAAATTCGTAAGTCTTTCTGGGCAACCTGTAAGTATTAGCAAGCAAGATAGCATTTACACCTATCCTAAACGTGTGGGCGTTTTAATCAATGAAGGTAATGGTAGTACTACCGAACAATTTTTACTGGCCGCAAAGCAAAGTCAAAAAGTAAAATTATTTGGAGTAACTACTTTTGGCATGTTGGATATTTCAAATGTTCATATCATTAAGTTCCCTTGTGCCGATTTTGAATTGTATTATGGTTTATCTAAAAGCTATCGCATACCAGGAATGGTAGTAGATGATATTGGTCTGCAACCAGATTATTATATAGACAATACGGTAAAGAGTAGCGAGTGGATTAAATTCACGGAAAACGTGTTAACTAACAAATAATCATTGTATATGGAGCAAATAAAAATTGCTCCATTTTTTTTGCGTTGTTTCAAAATGGTTCCATTATAAAATAGGCCGCAACAAATTACGCATAAAACCGCATAAAAACTCAAAAACATTCAAATAACGATTGTAGAGTTATAAATAAATACTATTTTTGAATATGAAGAGAATCGTATTAACAGCATTAATGTCTTTAATCTGCGTATGTGCCATAGCACAGGTGAACATTATTCCTAAGCCCGTATTTTTAAAAGCAGAACCTCAACAAAAAGGTTTCAGCATTAACACACAAACAAGAATTGTTATCGAGAACGATTCCCTTAGAAATGCAGCTGTTTTCTTTAATGACTATCTTGAAAAGTATCTTCAATTTAAATTGACCATTACCTCTATTAAACCTACAGAAAATTACATTTCTTTAAGTGTTAATACTAGTCTAAGCAAATTTGACAATGCTTATGTATTAGGTGTTTCTTCACAAAATATCTCGCTCACGGGCACTTCAAATCCTGGAGTTTTTTACGGTATCCAAACCTTAATCCAATTATTGCCTACTACCAAAGCAAGCACTTTAACCATACCAGTTGTAGCAGTTACTGATTATCCACGCTTCGCTTATCGCGGAATGCACTTGGATGTAAGCCGTCATTTTTTTGATGTAGACTTCGTGAAAAAGTACATCGATTACTTGGCGATGCGTAAAATGAACTATTTCCACTGGCATTTAACTGATGACCACGGATGGCGTATAGAAATCAAGAAGTATCCAAAATTGACTGAAATTGGGGCTTGGCGCAATGGAAGTATTATTGGCTTGTGGCCTGGAAAAGGAAATGAAAATATTAAATATCAGGTTTTACCCAACGACGTTAAAATTACTCCCGCCAATGCGGTAATTAAAACAGATGGCATTCGTCATGGTGGTTATTATACGCAAGAGGAAATTAAAGAGGTGATTAAGTATGCTGCAGATAGATACATCACTATTATCCCAGAAATTGAAATGCCAGCACATAGCATGGCTGCTTTAGCTGCCTATCCTGAGTTTGGTACTGAACCTAACAAGCCTTACAAAGTGGCCGAAACTTGGGGAATGATGAACAAATACAACAATGTTTTTCAGCCTAATGATAAAACTTTCTCCTTTTTAGAAGATGTGCTCACCGAAGTGATGGATTTATTCCCTTCTCCATATATCCATATTGGCGGCGATGAAGCTTCAAAAGTATGGTGGAAACAATCTGCCGAGACCCAAAAAATCATGAAGGAGAAAGGTATCAAAGACGAAGTGGCTCTACAGAGCTATTTTATCCATCGTATTGAGAAATTTGTGAACAGCAAGGGTAAAACCATTATTGGCTGGGACGAAATTTTAGATGGTGGCCTTGCTCCTAATGCGGTAGTAATGAGCTGGCGAGGAGAAAAAGGCGGTATTGCCGCAGCAAAAGTAAAACAAAAGGTTGTAATGAGTCCTGAAGAAAAACTATACCTTAACCATAAGCAATTCATGAAAGAGGATAGTTTGGCTGCCAATAAATTCTTACCGCTTGAAACAGTTTACAACTATGAACCTGTACCAGCAGAATTAAATGCGGAACAAGCAAAATACATTTGGGGCGCTCAGGGCAATTTATGGTCGGAATATATTGCCAATCCAGCCAAAGTTGAATATATGCTATTCCCAAGAATGGATGCGCTAAGCGAAATCCAATGGTCGCAAAAAGAGCAAAAGAATTATGCAGACTTTTTAAATAGGCTAAAAACGCAGTTTAAACGCTATGATTTAATGGGAATTACTTATAGCCAAAGATACCTTAGCCCTGCTGCGAATTAATCGATACTAAGCTACCATAGCGGAAAAAATCTTTGCGTTCTTAGCGTCACTCTTTCTTTTCTTTGCGATAAATAATTTTAACCGCAAAGGTTTTGGAAGGTTTCGCAAAGTGGCGCAAAGTTTTTTTTCATTCGCTGTAATTTTTTAGCCCCTTTGCTTACTAACTGTACAAATTAAACAGTTTCAACATGAGCACAGCAGAGAAAAAACCCAGCAAAATTGCTTTAACAGCATTTCTTATCCTTATCCTTTCTACTATAGAAATGCCTCCAATATTGAAATATCCAATGTTGGCAATCGCAACTATTTCATTTATCATTGTAGTGGTTCAACTATACCATGAATTTAAAGCCCATAGAATTTCAAAGGCTAAGAAATAATGACCGAGAAAGCTTATCTCCAAAAAATTGAAGAACATAAAGGAATTATCCTCAAAGTGGTCAACTTATATGCTGATGATTTTGAGGACCGTAAAGACCTTTATCAGGAAATTGTACTGCAAAGTTGGAGTGCTTATTCAAGATTTGAAGGCAAAGCAAAATTTTCAACTTGGCTATACCGAATTAGCTTAAATGTGGCACTCACCTTTCTAAATAAGCGTAAAAAAGCTAATCAAATCAAAGAGAGCACCACTTTACAAGAAAATATTGCTTTTGAACCAGCAGAACTCTCAGAAAGAGCCGATTTTTTATATCGTGCCATTAAACAATTGGCAGAAATAGACCGAAGTATCATTATGCTACATCTTGACGGCTTCGACAATAGTGAAATCAGCGAAATGACGGGATTATCCAAAGGCAACACCACCGTTAAACTTCATCGTATTAAACAACAATTGACTATTATTTTAACTCAAAAATAAAATGGACTTACAACAAGAATGGCAACAAATGTTGTCCGAAATGCAGACCAAAAAACAAAATGATTTAATTTCAAAATTCACTTTAGACCATCCTTCTAAAAGTCTTCTGCAAGATTTACTTTTCAAACTCAGATGGAAGTTAAGATGGATTCGAATCATCGATTTACCTATTTTGGCATTAGCACTTTTTGCGGAAAGAGATTTAAAGATTGTACTGATAGGAATATTTGTTTTATATGAAGTTTTCCGAATGTTTGCTCTCGTACAGTTCCGAAAAATAAAAACTAGCATTGATTATTCCTTAAGCACTAAACAAGTGCTAGAAGACAATTTAAAAGCCATTACCAAAATACTAGCGATAGAAAATTTATGGGGCTATATTACAGCTCCTATTGCTGCTCCTATTGGACTATTATGCTATCAACTTACTGTTTACAAAACTTTCGACAATGTATTAACGCACTCCAATTTCCTCCATCAGGCTTACATCCTTATTCCAGTAGGCGTACTCATTATCATTCTAGGAAAATGGATGAACAGGAGTATTTTCAAAAAACCAATAGCGGATTTAAAAGCTAAAATACAGGAGCTTTCATAAAAAAATAAAATGTTGTAACGTTTTCTGTTTCCTTATACTAATGCAGTATAAACTTTAAAACAGCACATTATGACAACGATAGAAAACAAAGAAAGATTGAGCGTAGTAGCCTTGTTCATCACTGTAATTTGCTTTAACGATGGAGCCGACTGGATAAAATTTCCTTTACTAGCTTTAGGCGTCATCTTATTAATCTGGAGTCTTTATGACTACTACAGGAACGAAGAAAACCTTAAAAAAGAAAAAGAATTTTAGTAACGAACTAAATGATTTGTGTGGAGCGTAGCAGTAAATGTTACGCTTTTTTACTTAAAAACTTAATCTCGACACCATGCTTTGCGATTGGAAAGCTCCAGGGGTCATTCCTACCACTTTTTTAAATGCCCTGATGAAATAATTGGCATCACTAAAGCCCAGTTCATAGCTAATGGAAGCTATTTTAATTCCAGGTTTCAATAGCATTTCCTTGGCTTTTTTCATCTTTTCGGTCAAAATAAAATCGTTAGGGCTTATGCCTAATTCTCTTTTGAAAAGCCTGTAAAAAGTAGCCTTGCTCATACAAGCCTTGTTACTTAGGCTTTCGATGCTGATTTTTTCGTTGAGGTTAGATTTGATATAGCCAATCACATAAGCCAATGGATTATGACTAGCGGCTTCACCATGTAAAACATTCAGGTTTTGGGTCTGCATAATCCTTACCAAAAGCTCTTTCAAAGTCAAATCGGCCAACACATCTTTTTCTCTCGAAGTATCAGAACAAACTTTGATAATTTTATTGATGAGGTAAGCAATTTCTTCATTGTTGTAAAAATGGTACTCATCGTAATTAAGCTTCCATTCCTCGTCGTTACTTTCTTTAGGAAAATACTCGTTTAAATATCGAATGGTCTGTTTAATTTGATGGTTATCAATAGCCAAAGCAATACACTGCGTTGGGTTAAAATCGTTAGCCTCGGGGAAGTCAATACGCATGGTTTCAGACGGAGGGACAATCACCGTTTCACCTGGCAAGTATTCAAACTCCTTCTTTTCGTTGAGGTGCATAACCTTTTTGCCACGCAGCATACTGGTAATTACAAAATCGTTAAAAGTTAAAGGTACTTTATATGACTCTACATAGGTTTCAAAAACACTTAATTCGCATCTTTCCAAGCTATACGACGTTCTGTTTTCTACCAATGTTTGCAGCTTTGATTCGCTGCTTAACTTTACCAAATCAAGTTTGTGGTTCATTTTTCGTCCCCCTTTACTCCAATAACGAGTTAGTAGTTCTTTTGTTAAGTAAATATATCATTATTTCAATTCTATTACATTACCTGAAACAATAGTGCTATCGGTTGAAACAATTTTACTATCCTCAAAGAGGCCATGCTCGTAGGTTTGTAATAACCAAATTTTAAAATCATGGAACAAATAGTAAAAAGACCCGAGTTTAAATCGCACTACGATAACTATATCAATGGCCAATTTGTGGCTCCAGTAAATGGAAAATATTTTGATAATATTTCTCCTATTGACGGTAAAGTATTCACCAAAGCAGCTCATTCATCACCTGAAGACCTGGAGTTAGCAGTTAACGCCGCTGCCGAAGCCTTCAAAACCTGGAGCAAAACATCCTCCACAGAAAGAAGCATTATCCTTAACAAAATTGCCCAACGCATGGAGGATAATTTGGAATACTTGGCTACGGTAGAAACCATTGATAACGGTAAAGCCATTAGAGAAACATTAAATGCCGATTTACCTTTAGGCGTAGACCATTTCAGATATTTTGCTTCAGTAATTCGTGCTGAAGAAGGTTCCCACACGGAGCTGGATGAACATACCGTTTCTTTAATTGTTCACGAACCTATTGGTGTGGTGGCACAAATTATTCCTTGGAACTTCCCTTTATTAATGGGTATATGGAAACTTGCCCCTGCCCTAGCCGCTGGAAATACCGTAGTATTAAAACCTGCGGAAAGCACTCCAACCTCTATCATGGTGTTAATGGAACTTATTGGCGATTTATTGCCTCCAGGGGTAGTGAATGTGGTGAATGGTTTTGGTGCAGAGCTTGGACGTCATTTAGTGACTAATCCTAAAGTATCCAAAGCAGCCTTCACAGGTTCTACGCCTACTGGACGTTTGGTAATGCAATACGCTACCGAAAACATTATTCCAGTAACTTTAGAATTAGGAGGAAAATCTCCGAATATTTTCTTCAGCTCCGTAATGGATGAAGACGACGCCTTTTTGGACAAAGCTGTTGAAGGTGCTGTTCTATTTGCCTTAAATCAAGGTGAAATTTGCACCTGTCCATCAAGATTATTGGTACAAGAAGATATTTATGAGCGATTTATTGCCAAAGTAATTGAACGTACCAATGCTATCAAAGTAGGTAGTCCATTAGACAAAACAGTGATGATGGGTGCACAAGCTTCTAAGATCCAATTCGAAAAAATTAAAACCTACATTGAATTAGGAAAGCAAGAAGGTGCCGAAGTTTTAGCGGGTGGCGAGGTTAACGAACTTCCTGGCGAGTTAGGTGGTGGTTACTATATCAAACCAACCATCTTTAAAGGCCACAATAAAATGCGCATTTTCCAAGAAGAGATTTTTGGTCCAGTGCTGGCCGTAACTACTTTTAAAACCGTTGAAGAGGCTATCGAAATTGCCAACGATACTTTATACGGATTAGGTGCTGGTGTTTGGACACGTGATGCTCATGAGCTTTACCAAGTGCCTAGAGCAGTACAAGCTGGTCGTGTTTGGGTAAATCAGTATCATGCTTATCCTGCAGGTGCGCCATTTGGTGGTTACAAACAATCAGGTGTAGGTAGAGAAAACCATAAAATGATGTTGGGGCACTACCGTCAAACCAAAAACATGTTGATTTCTTACAACAAAAACAAATTAGGCTTCTTTTAAGGGTAGATAATGTACACAATGAGATTGCGTCACAAGGCTAGCAATGGCGTTAAAATAAAACGTTTTTGAGAGTGAGAATGAGGAAGCAATCTCAAAATTATTTCCCATAAACAGAAAGGAGAAAAAATGGTTAAGCGATTAGACAGTACCGAAAAAGCCAAAGAACTGATACAAGAACTGAAAGCCAAACATGGCGAATTAATGTTTTATCAGGCGGGCGGTTGTTGTGAAGGCACACAGCCTCAGTGTTTCGAAAAAGGTGGTTTTTACGTACGCATGCATGACGTATGCATTGGAACAGTAGAAGGATGTGAGTTTTGGGTAGATAAGGACCTTTTCGAATACTGGAAGCACTCGCACTTTACTTTAGATGTATTGGATGGATTTGGCGTTGGTGGGTTTTCATTGGAAACACCCCTTGGCAAAACCTTTAAAATACATTACAGGCTATTCACAGAGGAGGAACTGAATAACCTTGAACCGATTAGCACTGCAAAATAAATTCTTAGTTTATATTTTGGTTTGATTTGCCAGTGAGCCTATTGGCTTGCTGGCTTTTTTTATGCCAATCAGCTTAACAAAGCTTATCCAAATCTCATTTTAAACTGATTTACATCAGCTTTGATAAACACCAATCTAGCTATTTTTATTCATCAATAATTGTTCACTAAATCAATTAAATTATGCTTCCAAACACCATGAAAGCAGCCGTTGTTCGCGAGTTCGGAGCACCGCTGCAAATCGAAGAAGTTGAGGTAAAAAGACCTGGTAGAAACCAGATTTTGGTAAAAGTGATTGCCAGCGGCGTTTGCCACACCGACCTACATGCCGTTGAAGGCGACTGGCCTGTTAAACCTAAAATGCCATTAATTCCTGGGCATGAAGGCGTAGGCTATGTAGTGGCTGTTGGCCCTGATGTTAACAATGTAAAAGAAGGCGATGCCGTAGGCGTACCTTGGTTGTACAGTGCCTGCGGATGTTGTGACCATTGTATTACTGGATGGGAAACGCTTTGCGAAAGTCAACAAAACGGAGGTTATAGTGTGGATGGTGGTTTTGCCGAATATGTCATTGCCGATGCTCGTTATGTAGGCCACCTACCAGTAAATACTAACTTTTTAGAAATGGCGCCTATCCTTTGTGCTGGCGTAACGGTTTATAAAGGCTTGAAGGAAACAGAAGTTAAACCTGGCGAATGGGTGGCTATTTCAGGTATTGGTGGTTTAGGTCATGTGGCGGTACAATATGCCAAGGCCATGGGCATGCATGTAGCGGCTATTGATGTGGGCAACGACAAATTGGATTTGGCCAAACGTTTAGGAGCTGATTTAGTAGTGAATGCGAAAGAACAAAACCCAGGCGAGTTCCTCAAAAAAGAGACAGGTGGCATGCATGGGGCTTTAGTAACAGCCGTATCTCCTATTGCCTTTAAGCAAGGATTAGAAACCTTACGCCGTAAAGGAACCATGGCTTTAAATGGATTGCCTCCAGGAAACTTCGACTTATCGATATTTGATACGGTATTGAACCGCATTACCATCAGAGGTTCTATTGTGGGAACTCGTAAAGATTTACAAGAAGCCATTGAGTTTGCGGTGGAAGGCAAAGTAAAAGCCAATGTAACCGCAGCAAAACTGGAAGACATCAATGACGTTTTCGACAAAATGAAGAAAGCTGAAATTGAAGGCCGTATGGTATTGCAAATAGCAGAATAGTTTTTTGCCACAGATACACAGACTTTTTAAGGAATTCATCGTCTTTGATTTCTTTTTCATGATTTGTGCATCTGTGGCTCTTTTAATTAACAAACCTTTCTCATTCTTGCCACAGATATATAGATATTAAATCGTCGACTTTTATTTTATCTGTGCATCTGCGGCTTATTATCATCTCAATCCCTTCTTTTCATTTTTAGCCTCGTAAATCGACCAAAAAAGCGGATATTAGGACATCAATTCTATTTAATTCATATGTTGCGCAAAATCATTGCTTTACTTCTTACCATTGTCGCTGTGTGGGCTATTAAGGAAACCATCTTTATTTTCACTACTTCAGATGCTGATATCGTGGCAAAAAGTGGCCAGCTTAAATTAGCCAGTTTAAGCATCACCATTCCTTTGGTAATTGCAAGCTTATGGTTATGGCGCCCAACACCGAAAGGAGAAAAATGAAAAACCACGACCAAGATTTCCTACAACAATTGGCCAAGCAATTAAGCTGCCCTGCAAATACAGAAGGTATAGAAGTGGCCAACAATATGCATGAAAACAATATTGGCATGACCAGAAAAACCATTGAGGGATTAAACATCTCCAAAGGTGATTTGATATTGGAACTTGGTCATGGCAACTGCAAACATCTGCCTGAAATCTTAAACAAAGCTGAACATACTTCTTATTATGGTTTGGAGATTTCGCAACTGATGCAAAAACAAGCTTCGGAAGCCAACAATGTAGCTATTGAAGCCAACAGAGCTTCTTTCCATCTATATAATGGCAACAACATTCCTTTTTCAGACAATACCTTTAGCAAAATACTCACCGTAAATACCATTTATTTTTGGGAAAGCCCTGAAGAATTCATCAAAGAAATTTACAGAGTGTTAAAACCTGGAGGCACTTTTGCCATTGGTTTTGCAGATAAGGATTTTATGGAAAGCTTACCTTTTACCGCTTATGGTTTTGACCTTTACAGCAAAGACAGGATTAACACCTTAGCAGAAGCAGCAAACTTTAAAATCAAGGATATTTCTTCTTTCACCGAAAAAATAACTAGCAAAGCAGGCGATGAAGTAGAAAGGTTATTTTACGTGGCTCTTTTAGAAAAATAAAGGATAGGGTACGACATTTTGTTAATGCCATTGCGATTACTATGTGTCTATGTGGTTATATTTTTTTACCGAAACACATAGACACATTAAATTGCTACTCTAATGGCGTGCAAACGTGCCATTTCTTCTAAAAGGCTTTTCTTCACTTCAAAGTAGTTTTGATATAGCATTTCTTTAAAAGCATTTGCAGCACCAAAAAGAATATCTAGCTCATCATCATTATAACTATTACCTGCAAAATAAATCAAGGTATGCTTAGACAAATAAGCGTCTACTTTTTCCTTTAAGGCAGCATCAATATTTACATATGGCAAAGCTAATAGATTGCCCATTTGTATCTTGAGCTCACTTTCTGTTCGTGCAAACTTTAAAAGGTTTTCCCTAATTTCTGCAAAAGGAGTAGTAAACTGTATAAAACTCGTTTCATCTGCTACCTTGTTGTAGATACACACGCCCTCGTTATAAGTTTTATCAAATTCCAAAAAGGTTTGATACTTTTCTACGAAGTACTTTTCCGAACTATTTTTAGCTGCTTCTTGCTTAAAGTAATGATAAATACTTTCGTCGTTAACCGCTAAAGCAGCTTCTATATCTAACAATTCCTTTTCCAATTTGGGCAACAACTCGTAAATATCTGTTTTCACATATTTAACGCCATCGTATTCAAAGGTTTTAATCTCGGTATCCCCTTCGTGAATTTGTTTAATGGTTAGTATATCCGTTTGCAAACATACCGCACTATAAATCATGTCTACCTTGTCCGCACCAAACAATTCCTCAAACGTTAAAATGGTTTTGTTAAGTGTCGACTGCTCCAAATCGATTTTGCCAGGTTCATAACTATTGTAGTAACCATTAAATACTTTGGGAAAGCTGCTCGCTTTGAAGTTCTCTTGATAGTCAGCAACAAAGACTTCCATTTCATCAAAAACAATTTGGCCTTTATATTCCACATCGGCAAACAACAGCTCCGTTATAGAGGTTTGCAACTCATCTACTTTTCCAAATAACACCAATGCGGATTCGCCATTATCATCGCCTTGTGGAAAGCTACCAGCAGTGATGGCATCTACCCTATCCTCGGTACTTGGGTGACTGGCCCATTGGTTTTTAATCACCAATTTTGATTTGTTGTAATGGTTTAAATATTCTTTGGTCACCAGTGGCATTCCGTTCACAAATTCTACTCCAGTTTCATGTGCCAAAGTATCCATGATATGACGATGCTGAGGATAAATATTTTTTGGTTTGATATTGGCTGAGATTTTTTGTTCGTAGTAACCAAGCGTCCTGTCAAAAGCGTTATTGGACAAATCTAATCTCATTAATGAGGATACGAAAGGCTGGCTGCCTACCACAGTTACCGCAATAGCATCCGCATGAAATTCCATTTCTCTTGAAAGTTCCAAATGTTGGATGTTCACCACATTATAAAGTTTCTTTAACACCCATTGAATACCTTCAATGATTTTAATACCTATAGATACGAAAAAGGCAAAATAGCCACTCACACTAGCAAAGCGCTGAACCGCATTTCCATATCCTTCATTATCATAAAGCATATTAAAGATGATTTGGTTTACGGTATAAACATAGCTACCTACTTTCATAGAACGTTGAGAGAAATGACCAAATTCATGTGCCAAAATTGCTTTTAACTCTGTTCTAGAAGTGCTATTCACCAAAGCCATTCCTATCTGTAAATTCTTCTTCACGGGCAAAAACATGCTCAAAAAAGTCGAATCGTAGAACACACAAGCATTTACCTCGTGTGACAGGTATATCTTTTTTGGGAAAGTGGTTTGAACTTTATCTACAATATCTCTTATTTCCTCATAAAGCAAAGGAGCATCATCTTCCTTCAGCTCTATTAAATGAGACCTATCTATTTTATGCTTTTTAAAGACAAATTTCACTAAAAAAACAAAAACAATCACTCCCAAACCAATTAAGCCAATCCCCAAACCAAGGGTAATCACACTAGGTTTAAGCACCATTAAACCAATCCCTAATGCACCGCATGAAACCACTAATCCAATGGATAGTATAAATAGCAGCAGATAAGAAAGCATAAAAATGAGGATAGCGATAATGGCTTTTCGAGCGGCTTTTTTAAATTCGTTGCTCGTCAAATCATAGTAGGTAGTTTTCTTCATAAAGCGTAATCATTTATTCCTATAAAGAAAGCCATAATAAGTTAAATTTCAAACCATAAGGGATAGAATTAGCGCTTAATTAGTCCACAGGTAATCTACAAGTTAGAAGAATTAAGTATGCCTTTTGAAGTATTGAAACTCTTACCGAGAGAAAACTATTTTACGATAAAACCGAAGACTCAACTTTGGTCTTTTTATAATATTTATACTCTATTTTAACACGTCTTTTTAATTATATAAAGCTGATGCTGAAATAAATTCAGCATGACGAACCGCCCATCTGACGTCACCCTGACCTGTAGCGAAGCGGAAAGCTATGCAATAAATTTATTTCAGGGTCAGTAAAACAAAGCTGGTATCATTTCACTAAAAATCAACCAAACTACAATCTAACTCAATTTATTAGAAAGAAGACGATTTGCAAAGGCTGGAGATGTTGAAAAATCACAGAACGCTTATCCCAAAATCTAGTTAATCCAAGAATCTACTTTTGAGTGCTGGAGTTGGCACCCAACATTGATTTTGTTTACCAAACCATTGGTAACGATGACGAGCCACCCATCGATATATGGCGTTTCTCAGGAAGGGAGGCACGATGATAAAAGCGTACAGCAATGGCCACAAACTAGGCAGTTTTTTGGCAATACGCAGTACGGCGGTTGATTGCTCGTACAATTTTCCATTTTCTAACAAAACCAAGCTATCCCCATGGGCTACTTTTAAAGCGGTGCCATTCAAAGTTTCTTTTGCGAAATCGCTTTGCAAGGAGGCAAACTTAAACACATCACGACGGTCTCTTTTAATGACAAATTGCACTGCGCCATTACACAAATTGCACACCCCGTCAAAAAATATGATTGCAGTCTCTGCCATTGCTTGCAAGTTAGATAATCAGCTTGAATGTATCATTCATTTTGTTCTTTTTTCTAATCTAGTTTCGTTCTTTTATTTTTTATTTCAAACTTTGGTTTCGATACGGTCCTTGTCGTTATTTTTAAACTCTACATAAAAAACTTTAAGCAAAAAATGGACAACACATATACCTACGTTAACGGTCAATTACTTCTCGAAAATGAAGCCAAACTTCTAGTTACTGATTTAGCAGTACAACGTGGTTACGGCATTTTCGATTTTCTTAAAACAGTAAACAACAAACCTATTTTTATAGAGGATTATTTTAATCGCTTTTTTAATTCGGCAAGTGAGATGAACCTTGAAGTTGGTTTCGATAGAACAGACCTTTTTAAAGCTGTGACCTCGCTACTTGAAAAAAACAATATTGCTAATTCTGGCTTAAAAATAATCCTAACAGGAGGCTATTCCGAAGATGGCTATCAAATTGCCAAACCCAATCTGGTGATTGTACAAACTCCATTTGAATATAGCCCTAACAGCTTTAACAAAGGTTTAAACCTATTATCTCATCAATATCAAAGGCAATTGGCTTCCGTAAAAACCATCGACTATCTACAAGCCATCCGTTTACAACCTCTATTGAAATTAAAACAGGCCGACGACCTTTTATATCACCATCATGGTGACGTACGAGAATGCCCAAGAGCTAATATATTTATGGTGAAAGACCAACAAGTATTTACGCCTGTTACTGATATTTTACGCGGCATTACTCGTGGCAAAGTATTGAGTATGCAACTGGATGGGGTGGATATTAAAGAAAGGGATTTTACACTAGATGATTTAGCTAATGCAGACGAAGCTTTTATTACTAGTTCTACCAAAAATATTTTACCTATACTTAGCCTCGATGGAAAACCTATAAAAAAAGGCAAGCCAGGAAAAATCACCTCTGCATTAAATGAGAAATTGCTGGAGATGATTAAAAACTATTAAGCTATTGCCACTTTAATTCATTGAGGGATAACCTATCTTCTGCTATCCCTCAATAAATCATTATTTCTTTTTATTTACGGTAGCTGCCTTCTTTTGCAGCTTTCTTTTTTTATACGCCAATGCTATATAAGAAAGTACAAAACCAACAGCGGTAATGATGATTAAATTTTGGACATAAGGATATATCAAATCTGTTGGCCCATTTTCGATAATTAAAACCCTAAATATGGGCAAGAAATGCGTTAACGGAATAATAGAAGCAATGTATTGAATCCACTCGGGCATTTGGCTTAATGGCCAGGTAAAACCTGATAGGATAAAACTTGGCGTAGCGATAACCATTAACACTTCTGTAGCTTTCAATTGGCTAGGAATTAATAAACTCACCAAAATACCAATAAAACAAACCGACAATACAAACAGTCCCGCAGCGAGCGTTAGCGTACCCAAATTCTCATAAAATGGAATTTTAAACCACCAAGTAAACAGCCAATAGATGAGCCAAATGCCAAAGCTCATGATGAGGTAAGGAATTATCTTAACCATAATTAGCTTAAAGGTAGATGAGGTTTTGTTGACCAAAAACTTAAACGTCCCGTTTTCAAACTCCGAAGCAAACGAAAGTGCCAAACCTAACATCAAAACTTGCTGTAAAACAGTAGCCAATATCCCAGGCCACAAAAAGTACATGTAATTAGTAGAACGATTGTTTTTCTTAATGAAAGTAGTTTTGAAAGGCTCATACTGACTCATCAGTAAATTCTCAGGCACTCCTTGTTTTCTGAGCGTTTCCAGTTGCACGCCCACTTTAAGTGTTCCCAAGCATACCTGTAGTGCCGTTGAAGCATAATTTGCCGTCAGCACATTTGCCGTATTCACAATGGTGGTTATTTCTGGATATTTCTTAGTGAGCACTCCTTTTTCAAATCCCTCAGGAATGATTACGATACACACCGCTTCTTTTTCAAGTGCTGTTCTGGTCAGGTTATCTTCATTGGGCAACAAAGCAGATATGGTCAAAACTTCATTGTCTTCCATCATTTGCAGTGCCTTTTTACTCATTTTGCTTTGGTCCTTATCTACCACTACAATGGGTAAATCAGTCACCTTACCTTTGTTGTACACATAGCCCAACAATACGCCATACATTATAGGCGCTCCAATAAAAAGGATTCGTAATACACTATTGTTCCAAAACAGTGCAAACTCACGTTTTAGTAGTTCAAAAAAAACTCTCATTATCGTTTGGTTATGGTCACGGTAGACTTAGTCAATATCTCAGCAGCTTCTGTAGCCTGTTTAGGCAACACGTTGATTTCGTAAAGCGCATCTTGCATGTTATAATCAGGATAGGCTGTGGCAATATTGGCATAGGCACCTATCTGTTTAATATTCCTGATCACGCCACTTACTTTTTTATCCTTTAAATAAGGCACCGTCACTTCAATTTCCTCGCCTTTTTTGTACTTGCTCAATTCACTTTCGGGAACGGTAAAACGGAAATAAGTAGTGTTGTTTAACGAGCCTGTAAACAAGGTATAGCCAGGCAGGGCCAACTCTCCTACTTTGAGAGTAATGGTTTCCAACACCATATCCTGTGGAGCAATCACATACCTTTCTTTTTCGGCAGTTTTCACTTCTTGCAAAGCTCCCAATGCCCTATCTTTTTGTCCCAAAGCCATGGTTTGCTGTTCCATGCGTACACCGTTTTTCACATCGGCAATTTCAGCTTCTACGGCTGTGTATTGAGCCAAAGCACCTTGGTATTTAGCAAACACTTCATCATATTGTTGTTGTGGCACCAACGAATCAACCACCATTGCTTCAATGCGTTTCAATGATTTCTTGGCAAACTCATACTGTTCTTTCAAGGCCGATTTTTTAGCATTCAACTGCTTCAATTGATTTGCCGTAGCCCCATGTACACTCATCGCATATTGTGCATCAGCAGATTTTACCGCACCCTGCGCCTGTGCTTTTTTGGCTTCCACTTCAGGGATATCCAATAAAGCGAGCGTATCCCCTTTTTTCACCAAATCACCTTCGTTTACATAAATTTTCGAAATGCGCCCAGCAATTTTACCCACTACTGCAAGTTCATCTCGCTCTACTTTGCCCTGAATTAAGCTGTCGATATTATTTTTTGGCCTGCATGATACCAGTGCAAGCATTCCCAATAGTATAAAAGTATATTTCTTCATAACTTATTTTACTTGAAGTGAATTTTGTAAGTTTCCTGTAGCCGAGATGGTCTCTAAAGCCAATCTTCTCTGTTCTACAATGCTGTTGATTTTTTGCAGGGAGCTTTGATAAATGTCTGTTTCTACGGTTAAACGTTCAGTTACATTAATCAATCCCGTGCTGTATTGCTTTTGTGCAATCAATAGGTTGTTTTTGGCAATTTTTTCTCTTTGCGCTGCAATATCAATTTGCCTTAACAAAGTTTCATATTGCACATTATTGTTCTGCAACTGCAATTGTACTTTTTCTCTCGAATCGGCCAGTTTATTTTCAATCTGCTGGATATTGATTTTAGCTTCGTCAACTTTATGCTTGCGTTCAAAACCGCTGAAAATAGTCCATTTTAGTGCTACCCCTGCAATAAAATTAGGAGATAGCTTAGCGCTATTAAGTCCTAAGGAGTAATTATTATTGGTTACAGGTCCAGTAAAAGTAGTTTTGGCATCAAATACCGAAGCATAGCTGTAACTTCCAAAAGCGCCTACTACGGGCAAGAAACTTCCTTTTTCCTTTTTAAGTAGGTATTGATAGGCCGTTTTAAAATTTTCAAGCGCTTTAATCTCTGCCCTATTATCGGTATTAAGCGGTTCCAAAAGTACAATAGGCTCCAATTGATACATCACGCTATCTATTTGGGCATTGTTGTAGTGGGTAAGTACTTGTATTTTTTGGTACAATACTTTACGTTTCCCTTCCAGTTCTATTTTCTTGGAAGCTAACTCCAACACTGCCAATTTGATTTTATCCCTGTCGTAAGGAATGGCCAAACCATTGGCAATGGCTTTCTCTACTCGCTCTCTTTCTTTGTTTAAACGGATTTCACTTTCGTCTACCAGCTTTTGCGCTTCGGCCAATAAACGGATTTGGTCGAAGGAATGAATCACATCCCTAATCACCGAATCTTTTTTAGGAGATGCTAAGTATTCTGTACCTTGTTTTTTTGCTTCAATGGCCTTGGCACCATTAATAATTTGCCCACCACTAAAAAGCACCGATTTTGCCGTTAGCCCACCAAAGAAAAGGTTTCCCCTATTTTTAAAGTTCTGTTGGCCATCAAACAGAGAAATTCCAGTAATGGGTAAATTCAAGGTTGGAAGGTCAATTCCCAACGTATTGTTGAAATAACCATACATGGCCGTAGCATCTACGGTTGGAATGTATTTATTAAGCACCCCTTTACGTTCGAGGGTTAATTTTTGTATTTCCAAATCGTGATTGGCCAATCCCTTGTCTTCCGTAATGGCGGCATCAATAGCTCGCTTAAGCGTTTCGGAAACATAAAATTGCTGGGCGTGTAAACGGGGTAGCCCCGCAATGAGACAAGCCGCTATCCCTAAAAATATTCTTCTCATATTATAATAGGCTTATGTTATGATAGATTTTATTAAATACGTTTTTCACGGTCTCTATTTCCTGTGTGGTTAACCCTTGGGTCAGTTCTGTTAAAACCTCTTCGGCCACGGGCATCACCTGTCTCTCAATTTCCCTCCCTTTTTGGGTTAGGAATATCAAATTGAGCCTTCTGTCTTTCGCATCTGCTCGCCGTTCGATGTAGCCATCCCTCTCCAAATTGTCCAGTAGTCTGGTCATACTCGGTTTGTCTTTTCCAGTGGCATCAGCAATTACCTGCTGCGAAATACCATCTTTCATCCACAACTGCATTAAAACAGTCCATTGCTCTTTAGTGAGCGATATACCATTAAGCTTAAACTTTTGCGTAAGCACTCTGCTCGCGTACATGAACAACCTGCCCCCTAGCAAATTGTACTTATCTTCTAATGAAATTAAATTAGTTACCATAACAATAGTTGCATAAACAACTACAAACACCGTGCAGCTAATTAAATTTAAGGAGTTTTTTTGTCTTTCATGACAGAATGATGACGATTTAGATTAAAACTTCTTGATTTAGAGGAGTTGGGAACTTGGGAGTTATATAGGTTTTTACTACTATTTACAGTTCTGTCGCTTCGCGGACAAACTTTTATCAAATAGTATTTTATCCTCAGTTCGATTATTAAATTTGTCGAAACAGCCCCTAAAATTGATGCTGAAATAAATTCAGCATGACGAACCGCCCATTTGACGTCACCCTGACCTGTAGCGAAGCGGAAAGCTATGCAATAAATTTATTTCAGGGTCAGTAGAACAAACCTGACATCATTCCATATAGAACGAAGAGGGACTATTCCAGACTTACGAAGTTTAACTTCAATTCATATGTCGTTTCTTAAGGTAAAGTTGAAGGCTTCGCCGTTTAAAAACTTCGTAAGTCTTCTATAAGCAGTGTGTACTATGTGTCTATGTGGTTCATTTAAGAAAATTATAACCACATAGATTAAAAACTTCGCAAGTCTATCTAAGGCAAGTCTCTCAACATTTTTAGCACTAACCCAAAAAAGCAACATAGCTATACAGGCGCTATACAGGCGGTTGTATCATAAACCCGATTGCAATGAAAAACCCGCAATCGAGTGCAAAGAGTGCGGACTTGTAATGAAAAGCGGGAACACCAATCAACAGGGTACTTGATTGATTTTCAACAACAAGGAAAAATTATGGAAAACTAGCGCATTTTTGGGCTTTCCCATTTAAAACATTTACCTATATTTGCGCAATCCCAGTGCAATGCAAAAGAGAACTCTACTCAGCGGCCAAAAACTTCAAATCACAATTAAGCGGCTTTGTCACCAGCTAATTGAGAACCATATTGATTTTAATAATACTGTTTTAATTGGTATACAGCCAAGGGGAACTTTCTTTGCAGACAGGGTTCACCAAGAACTTTCGGAAATTTTAAAAAGCAATACCATTAAAAAGGGCCATTTGGACATTACCTTTTTTAGGGACGATTTTAGAAGAAAAGATGGCTTGGTAACCGCAAGCAGCAATACCATTGACTTTATTATTGAAGGCAAGCAAGTGATTTTAATTGATGACGTGCTTTGGACTGGACGTACCATACGTGCAGCAATGGATGCGCTTTTGGCTTATGGCCGACCTGAAAGTGTAGAGCTTATGGTTTTAATTGACCGTAGGTTTTCGAGACACTTGCCTATTGAGGCTAACTACATTGGTATGCAGGTAGACTCTGTTGATTCACAAAAGGTAAAGGTGAGCTGGAAGGAAAATGAAGGAGAAGACAAAGTAATTTTATTATCAGAAAAGCAATAAAATGGCAGCAGACAAATTATCAACACGACATCTTTTAGGCATTAAAGACATTAACCTGAATGATATTGAATTGATTTTCGAAACTGCTGATAATTTTAAGGAAGTGATTAACAGACCTATTAAAAAGGTTCCTTCTTTAAGAGACATCACCATTGCAAATATCTTTTTCGAAAACTCAACCCGTACCAAGCTTTCTTTCGAACTGGCTGAAAAAAGGCTTTCGGCTGATGTGGTAAATTTTGCCGCTTCCTCCTCTTCGGTAAGCAAAGGTGAAACCCTAATTGATACGGTTAATAATATTTTGGCCATGAAAGTGGATATGGTGGTGATGCGCCACCCTTACGCTGGAGCTGGTCAATTCCTCAGTCGCCACATTGACGCACAAATTGTAAATGCTGGCGATGGTGCACATGAACACCCTACGCAAGCTTTATTGGATGCTTTCTCGATTAGAGAGAAACTTGGCGATGTAGCGGGCAAAAAAGTGGTGATTGTTGGGGACATCTTACACTCTCGTGTGGCTATTTCTAATATTCTTTGCCTACAAAAACTAGGTGCAGAAGTAATGGTATGTGGCCCTACCACCTTAATTCCTAAGCACATTGGTGCCTTGGGCGTTAAAGTAGAACATGATTTAATTAAGGCACTCAATTGGTGCGACGTGGCCAACATGTTGCGCATACAGCTTGAACGTATGGATATCAAATATTTCCCAACGGGAAGAGAGTATTCGATGATGTACGGTTTAAACAAGCAAATTCTTGATAATCTAGATAAAGAAATTGTAGTGATGCACCCAGGCCCTATTAATCGTGGGGTAGAGATTACCAGTGACGTGGCTGATAGTAAACAATCTATCATTTTAAATCAGGTAGAAAATGGCGTAGCCGTTAGAATGGCTGTTCTTTATCTTTTGGCAAGCCAAAAAGATAGCTAATGACCCCTAAAGAAAAAGAGTTTGTAGATTATTGGACAGAAAAACGGAAAAAATGGAGCTGGAGAAAACACAGCTACCAGACTTTTATTACTGTTGCTTTACCCCTATCTATTTTAATTGATTTGGTTAATTATTTCATTATTGGAGATACCGAATACGACTTTTTCACCTTTTCGCACCTAGGTACCTTTATCTTCAATCTCATCATCATTTCTGTCGTTATTATTTTGGGTTCGGGCTTTGCCAACTGGAATTATAATGAAGGCAGATATTGGAGTATTTTAAGGAAAAACACCAACAAATTACAATAGTCCCATTCGCTAAAGGCCAGTAGGCTTCGCTAAAAGCGATGATTAAAGCCGTGTTAAAAACTTTTTAACAGCGCATACCAAGCTCACAACCATTTCGTTAAATGTCTGTTATCAACACATGTTAATTTCTTATGTTGATAGCTAAGCACATTAATTCTATTTTAGTATCAACCCTAGCTAAAACCATTGCTCAACAAAATGGACAATTGGCCATAGCTAAACCAAGTAATGCCGTAAAAAAGCTACTTAAAGAAATACGCAAATGAAAAAAAGATACTTATTGGTTCCACTGTTTATAGCCAGTGGATACGGTTTTGGACATGCCCAAACTAGTCCATTGATAAAACTGAACCAAAATTACCAGAGTGGGTTAGAGCTGCTTAGAAACGAGAAATATGTAGCCGCTGCACAACAATTTAAATTAGTAGAGCAATACCGTAGTAAAACAAGCACACAACAACAAAGTAGCGCTGAGCTATCGATTATTAAAGAAAATGCCAAGTTTTATGCTGCCGTTTGTGCCATAGAATTGGGCAATGACGATGCTGAAGCACTTTTCCAAGAATTCATCAGAGAGTATCCTTTAAATCCGAATACTAAATTGGCTTATTTCCATATGGGAAAGGCCTATTTTGCCAAAAAGGATTACGTAAAAGCGTTGGAGTGGTTTAACCAAGCAGACCCAAATTCGCTTTCGCAAAAACAACGTGTTGAATATCAGTTTAAGCAGGGTTATGCTTACTTTGAACAAAACGATATTGAAAAAGCTGAACCTTTATTTGAAGCCGTAAAAAAAGAGGACTCTCCTTTTCAGGAAAGTGCCATTTATTATTTCGCTTACATCAACTACCTTAATAAAGAATACAAAACGGCACTAGCCAATTTTGAAAAGCTGAAAGGTTCCCCTACTTATGAGGCCAGCTATCCGTATTACATTACTTCAATGTACTATTTGGATGAGCGTTATGATGATGTAATTGACTATGCCATTCCAGTAATGGAAAAAACCAAGCAAAAATACGAAGCCGAAATGCTAAGCTTGGTGGCTGCTTCTTATTTCTCTAAATCTGAATTTAAAAACGCGGAGAAATATTTTGCACTTTTCTATGAAAAAGACCAAAATCAAACCAAAAACAACCTTTTTGTTTACCAATATGGTTATGCCCTTTTCCAAAACGGCAAATACAAAGAATCGGTAACGGTATTAGAAAAGCTGAACACCGACGACGTATACCTACAGAACGGTATGTTTACCTTGGGTAAATCGGCATTGAAATTAAATGCAAAGGAAAAAGCTAGAAATGCTTTCTTTAGAGCTTCTAGGTTAGATTTTGATAAAAACCTACAAGAAGAAGCTTGGATTAACTATGCCAAGTTAAGCTACGAACTGGAGTTTAACCAACAGGCTTTGGATGCTACACAAAACTTCCTTAAAACGTTCCCTGCTTCTAAAAGGATTAACGAGGCCAAAACACTTTTAGGTGAAATTTTATTGACCAGCAAAAACTACCAAGCGGCCATTGATATTTTGGAGCCCATCCCTAATAAAACTCCAGAGGCAAAAGCGGCTTACCAAAAAGTAACTTATTTCAGAGGTCTGGAGTTTTACAACGAAAGAGCATTTCCAAATGCATTATCTATGTTTTTACGCTCGGGCAACTTCCAAGAGGATAGCGAAATTTATGCTTTAAGCGTTTATTGGATGGCTGAATCCATGTATGAATTGAGAAAGTATGGCGAATCAGTTAAAACTTTCGAAAAGTTCCTTGCCATGGAAGAGGCCAAGAAAACCGAAGTATATAACTTTGCGAACTATGCATTAGGTTATGCGGCTTTTGAAGATGAAAAATATGTAAAAGCAGCTAACTACTTCGAGCGCTTTTTAAAAGGAGCAGATAAAGATGCCAAAACAGTAAACGATGCGATGCTTCGCTTAGCGGATTCGTATTTCGTGAACAAAAACTATGGCGATGCACTTTCTTACTATAACCGTATCATTAGCGGCAAACAAACTGGAGAAGATTATGCTTTGTTTCAACGTGGTATGATTCAAGGTTTGCAGAAACAGGACGATGCCAAAATTGGTACCATGCAAAACTTGTTAAAGCAATTCCCTAACTCTAATTATGCGGATGATGCAGGTTTCGAAACAGCTTACACTTACTTTAACAAAGGTGATTTCGAAAAATCAAAAACGGATTTGGTAGGCTTAGTAGCCCAATACCCACGTAGTAGTTATGTACCAAAAGCGCTTTTAACCATTGGTTTAGTACAATACAACCAAGACCAAGATGATGCAGCACTAGAGTCGTTCAAAAAAGTAATTAGAGATTATCCAAGTACGCCAGAGGCAAAGCAATCTCTTGAGTCAATCAAGAACATTTATGTAGACCGTGGTGACGCTAATGGCTTTATTTCTTACGCCGCCACCACCCCACTGGGCAATTATTCAACCAATGAACAGGATAACATCATGTTCCAATCGGCCAATAACATTTACCTACGTGGCGATGCCAAAGGGGCTTATGAGGCTATTAACTCTTACCTAGAGAAATTCCCTAAGCCAATTCACGATAAGGAAGCTAAATTTATCAGGGCTGAATCTTTGGTGAAATTAGGTCGCTCATCAGAAGCTATCCAAGACTACGATTACATCCTTAATGATTGGACCAGTGATTATACCGAGCGTTCGTTAATGAGTGTTTCGAAAGTATTAATGGACGAGAAAAAATACAACGAAGCTATTGTGTACTTGAAACGATTGGAGACTACCGCTGATTATAAAGCTCACCACAGCTACGCCATCAACAACTTGATTAAAGCATACACCGCGTTGAACATGCCTGATGAAATGTTGAAATATGCTGACATCGTTAAAACCTCGGAGAAATCATCAGAAGAAGAGAAAAATAGCTCTGACCTTTTTGCAGGTAAAGCATTTTTATTGAAAGCAGATACTACAGCCGCTATTAAATCATTTAACAAAGTGGTTGCAACCACCAAAACATTGGCTGCTGCAGAGGCTAAATACAACATTGCTGCTTTACAATATGCCAAAGGCGATTACAAGACTTCTCAAAAAACTTGTTTCGACCTGATTAATAACATGCCATCGTATGATTATTGGGTAGCAAAATCATTTATTCTATTGGCCGATAACTATTTGGCCCTAAAGGATAAGATGCAGGCGAAGAGTACTTTGTTGAGTATCATCGACAATTACGAAGGCAAGGATGATATTGTTCCTACCGCAAAAGAAAAATTGGCAAAAATCAACTAGAAAGACACACAATGAGATTTAATAAAACGACATACATTACGCTTGGCTTAATTCTAGGGGCATTTGGTCTGCATGCGCAGGATGTGAAACCTCCTGAAAAAACAGAAAAAACGCTGAGCGAAGAAATTGAAATCATACGTCCGTATAAACCTGTATTGGCAGAAGCGGTGAAGTTGAGAAGAAGTCCTGATTTGGATAACCTTAAAACTTACAAAGCAAAGTTCAACTATCAACTTACAGACAGAAAGCTTGAACTAAATACGGATATCCAAAAACTACAAGCCCAAAAAGTAGCCGATGAGCGTCAAGCACCTTTGACCAACAATTACGTAAAAGGTGGTGCTGGTAACTTAGGAACTACTTTGGCCGAAGCTTACATCGCTATGGGACAAGACCCTGCTTTGCAAACTGGTGTATTTTTCAGACACTTTAGCAATGAGGGGAAACTGAACAAGCAAAATGAAAACAAGCAACAATTAAGCGTATTTGCCCGTAGTGTTGGCGAAAACAACACCTTAAATGGTAAAATAAACTACCAAAGGCACGGCTTGTATTTTTATGGTATTGATGAAAACAATCCAACGTTAAATCCAAATCCAGCTAAACAAACCCTTAATTTCTTTGAATTAGAAGGTGAAGCGATTAGCAAATTCACTCCAGACCCTGATGCTTTTAGCTATGCGGCGAAAGTGAATGGTTACTTTTTCAACGATAAATACAGCGCCAAAGAAAAAGCGCTTACCTTAACGGGATATTTGAACAAACGCATTAGCAGCTTTAATTTGGGCTTGGCTGCCTCGGCCGAATTTGGCAATACCAAAGATGTAACGACCAGCGTATCTAACCACCTTTTACGCTTAAATCCTTACATCAAATTACAAGCAGGTGGCGTAAAAATTATTGCGGGTGCTAACATTACACAAGAATTTGGTAGCACTTCAACTACTAGATTTTTCCCAGCAGTAACTGCGGATTTCACGTTAATTCCTGATTTCTTGCAAATCTTTGGTGAAATTAAAGGCGACGTGAACCGTAATACTTTAAAAGACCTTACCGACGAAAATCCATTCCTGAACCAAAACATCTTCATTAAAAACAGTGTAGAGAAATTAAGTATTAGTGGTGGTATTAAAGGTACTGGTGGCCCTGGATTTGGTTACAAAGCACGTTTCTACAGTAAAGAAATTACAGACATGCCTTTGTTTGTGAACAGCTTTGGCTCATTCAACAAATTTGATGTGATTTACGACTTTGGCAAAACCAAAATATTGGGATTAGAAGGTGAATTGACCGTTCAAGTAAGTGACAACTTAAAATGGACAGGTAAATTAAACATGGAGGATTACAAAGCAGGCACTGAAAAAGAAAGCTACTTCAAGCCTCAATTACGTTTAACTTCAAACTTCAGTTTCGTTTTCAACAAAAAGTTAACGTTTGATGCCTCTGTTGCACTACAAGATGACAGCAAAGCAAAAGTATTCTTGGCCAATCCTTTAAACCCAGATGGCAAATACCCTCCTGTGCCTAACTACGACAATGAAACCATTGTGAACATCAAAGGTTTTGTGGATTTGGGAGTAGGCGCTAGTTATAAAATCAACAATAAAGTTTCGGCCTTTGCCAGAGCTAACAATATTTTAAATACCAATTACAGTAAATTTTTATATTATCGTCAAAATGGTTTTAATATCTTTGGCGGCTTAACCTATTCGTTTTAATAGGTTAAATTTTATAATTATTTTTACCCAAATGGATATATTGCAATACCTGATAGAGCTTTTAAAAACCCGTAAACAAATAGGAATTGAAGGCTTGGGTACTTTTTACAAAAAGAAAACACCAGGAAGGTACGATGCAGAAACTCATTCGTTTTTGCCTCCTAGCTATGCATTGGAGTTCAGTTCTGATGTTTTAGAGCATACCAACCTATCGCAGTATATCCAAACCAAAAGAGGAATATCCGAAGATTCGGCCAAATATTTCATTAGCCAATTTGTTGGAGAAGTTCATAAAGGCCTACAAAACGGCGAATATCTCCTTGAAAATTTAGGTTCACTTCAACAAACAGGGAACCAATTAGTATTTACAGCAAACCAAAATATCAATATTGGTTTCGATTTTTTTGCCCTGCCAACGGTTACGGCAAATGTTCAGCAAGCAGAGCCTACGCCTACTGAACCTGAAGTAGACGTAGCTAATGAAGCACCACAAATTCAAGAACCAACCATTGAACATGTAGAAGTTCCTGAATTTGAACATGAAATGGCTCGACTGAGCGATGAAGTTACGGTAAAAACAGCACAGCCTGTTGAGGATAACGAACCTAAACCACAAGAAGAGGTTCAAGAGGAAGCTACCTCGGAAGAAACCACGGAACAGCCTTTAGTTGAAGGGGTGCGTGAGGAAGAAACGATTGTTGAGAGCCAAGAAGAACCTGAAAGCGAAACTGCTGCTATCGAAAATAATGAAGCTACGGATCAAGAGGTACATGAGGAAATAGCGGAAGTTGAAAATCAGGATACCCCTGAAAATACGAAAACCGTTATCGAAAATGATGGCACTGTAGCAGATGAGGCGCAGGAAGAAATAGCCGAAGTTGAAACGCAAGAGGAAGCTAAAGAAGCCGCCACTATCGAAAGGAATGAAGCTACTGACGAAGAAGTATTTGAAGAAATAACCGAAGTAAATACCGAAAACCCAACAGGTGAAGATGTTGAAGAGGAAGCAAAGGAAGTAAGTGAAACTTGGAGCTTTGAAGGCGAAAATGTGATTTCTGACAATGATGTATACGAAGAGGAAGGTGCTGAACAAAGTGAAAACACCGCTCCTACCGAAACCGTAAACACTCCAGCAGAAGATACTGATTTTATTCCCCGCAACGATTTCCGAACGGAAAAAGAAGACGAGTTTAAACTAACTTCTACTACCCATGAATGGGATTTTGACAATGTTCGCAGCAGGGTGTCAGAAGAAAACACACTGATTGGCGAGTACGATAATGATGAGCTAGAAGAGCCCGTTGAAGAAGAGAAAAGAACCATGCCACTTTATCAAAAAGTGAGTATTGGTTTATTGATTTTAGCAGTACTAATTGCCATTATCTATTTTGTAAAACCTGAGTTGTTCCAAAACTTTGGCAAAAGTGGTGTTAATCCAAACGAAAAAATGGTACTGCCTATGGAACGCAGTAATCTTCAAACCCAAAAAGACTCGCTAGATTTTGCAGATAGCATTATGCAAACCGCAGAAAAAGTAGGTTTGGATGTAAAACCTGCCAAGGATACCATAAAAGTAACTACCAAAAAGAGTGCAGTAAAACCAACCGAAACCTATGATATCATTGCAGCAGCTTTTGCTCGAGATTCAGAAGTAGAAGAATATATTGCCTACATGAAAAAGCACGGTTTTGAAGCAAAAGTAGCTAAAATGCCAGGTAAGCTCTTTAAAAAAGTAAGTATTGCATCGTACAACAATATCGATTCGGCTCAAAAATACGTTGTTAAATTTCGTAAGCAGTTCAATAGTCCAAAAATGTACGTACAAACCATTAAAAACAATTAACACACAATGATATTATTACTAACCACTTTACAAGATACCGTACAAAACTTAGCAGATACAGCTCAAGCGGTACCTACCACAGCAGTAAAACCTCAAGAGCCTCTTCATTTTATTGACTTGCTTTTTAAAGGCGGTTGGGTAATGATTCCGCTTACGTTATTGGCTTTTTTAGGCTTAGTGATTTTTATTGAACGCTATTTGACCATTCGTAAAGCATCTAAAGACGATACTAATTTACTATTCCAAATTAGACAGAATATTAAAGAAGGAAGATTAGAAAGTGCTATTGCCTTATGTAAAAACACACCTGCTCCTCTAGCTCGTATGTTAGAGAAAGGTTTAAAGCGCATAGGTCGTCCTATTAAAGATATTGAAGGTGCAATTGAAAACACTGGAAAATTAGAAGTAGCTAAACTAGAAAAGAACATTGGAATTTTGGGTATCATTGCGGGTATTGCACCAATGCTTGGTTTCGTAGGTACTATTATTGGTGTAATTACTATTTTCCAACGTGTAGCTGCAGAAGGAGCTATCGAAATTGGTACCATTTCAGATGGTCTCTATACTAAAATGATTACTTCGGCAACAGGTCTAATTATCGGTATCATGGCTTACGTGCTTTACCACATTTTAAACATGATGGTAGAAAAAATCATCCTTAAAATGGAAACCGAGGCAATTGAGTTTATCGACCTATTAGAAGAACCAGGGAAATAATGAATTTAAAAAACAGAAAAAAGGGTCATGTAGAGGTACATACAGCTGCCTTAAACGACATCATGTTTTTCTTGATGCTGTTTTTCCTATTGGCTTCTGCTGTAGTAAACCCTCAGGTGGTAAAGCTATTGTTGCCTCGCTCCTCTTCAGGACAACAGGCCAATAACCAGAAGTCTATTACGGTGAGCATTGATGATAACCTCAATTATTTTGTAGACAAACAGCCTGTGACGCTAGAGAACATGGAAGGTAAAATCCAAAGCTTTATTCAACAAGACACCGATTTAACCATCGTTTTGTATGTGGCCAGAGGGGTTTCTATCGAAAATACCATGAAGGTATTTGACGTGGCTAACAAATTGAAATTGAAAGTTGTTCTTGCTGTAGAACAGAAGAAATAAGCATGGCACAAAACCATAAAGAAGAAAATAATTATCCTAAGGCATTAGTCATCTCTACGATACTGATGGGCTCTTTTATTGCCCTTAGCTTTATTTTGATAATTGGCAAATTCGAACCCAATGAAGAATTGGGAATGGGTGGCATGGTCGTAAACTACGGTACTTCTGTAACGGGGATGGGTACTGATTATACCAGTATGGAAGAACCTTCAACGGCTCCAGATGCCAATGGTAAAAAACCAGATGAAATTACACCAGACCCGACTACCAAAAGTGTTTCTACACAATTGAGTGATAAAAATATCACGACACAGGATAATGATGAAGCTGTAGCGGTAAACACTAAGGAAAACAAAAGCAACGCTAACCCTAGCAACAAAACCGACAATAAAGTAGAGCAACCTGCCATAAACCCTAATGCCATTTATAAAGGCAAAAAAAATAATGCCACAGGCGGTGGCGATGGAACAGGAAGTGAGCCAGGCAACCAAGGTGACCCTGATGGTGACCCCCTAGCACCTTTCTATGGTGATGGAGGTTCTGGATTTGGTAATAAACCACTTCCTTTAAGTCATTTCAAAAACTTTGTAAAGCCAGATGATGATGGCCAAGAAACAGGTACCATCATGGTAAAAATAGAGGTAAACAAGTCGGGAAGGATTGTTCGCGCAACTGCTGGAGCAAAAGGCACTACCTTTAAAAACAATGCTTTGGAAGACAAGTGCGAAAGAGCCATGCTTCAAGCCTCTTTAAACCCTATTACCAAAGGTCCTGAAATTCGTATTTTTTACGTGCCTTTCAAGTTTTTGGTAAAGTAATCTCTTTCTTAATACTCTTCATTTCGAGGTAGCATAGGCTTACCCATTCCCGTCATTGCGAGGCACGAAGCAATCCTACAACACTAGTTAGTACGCAGCTTTAAGATTGCTTCGTACCTCGCAATGACGACAGAGTGTCCTTACTTAAACACCTCATCCACTTCATCTTTAGTCATTCCTGCCTTTATCTTCTCTCCATAAAATGCAGCAATAATCGCCGAATCAAAATCATCAAGTTTTAATTTACGATTACCCGCATTATAAAACAGACTATTTGGAGCATTTTTACTTCGTTTAAAGAATCCCATCCCCCTAATGATACCCTTTTTCACTGCATGACGTACATCCGCTTTATTACTGTATTTAGATAAAACAAATAAGCTTTCCATCCTATAAAGCTCACTATTCTTATTTGCTCGGTAAGTATAACCACCATAGCTATCCATGTACTTCTTCAAAATGCTAGATAAAGAAGGAGGCATTTCGCCATTACTGCTTAGGTTAATTACAAAATTTACCTCGTCATCATCATTTGATTTCCTGATATCCAACTTCGTCAGTTTTCTCAATTGACTAAAAGTACTGTCTATCTCCTCTACAATATATTTACTACTATCGCCAACTATTTTGTAATAGATGGGAATTACCCACTTATGGATTTTTTCATATTCGCCAATCTTAATCCGATGGTAAGCAATTTCATCAAAAACCGCTTTCTCTTTTGGCGGCAAATCTTGACTAAATACTTTTGTCGAAATAAGAATGAGGAGAATAAAGAGCATGTTATTTTTCATCAAAAAAGAATTTAGATACCAAACGAATTTATCAAAATAAAAATGCGCTAACAACAAGAACCTTTAAAAATTCTAAAGAGCACTAAAACCGATTAGGTTTGAACCAAAACCATCGCAAAAAAATAAAACTTCACCTATCTTTGAAACATCATGATGAACTACAGCCAAACCGTCGAATATCTTTATAGCCGTTTACCCATGTTTACCAGAGTTGGTGCGGTAGCTTTTAAAAAGGATTTGCATAATACCATCGCCTTTTGCTCAGCCTTAAATAATCCACAAAATGAATACAAAACCATTCATATTGGTGGCACCAATGGAAAAGGCTCCACTTCGCACATGTTGGCTGCCATCTTGCAAAAAGCGGGTTATAAAACTGGCTTATATACCTCTCCCCACCTCAAAGATTTTAGAGAACGCATACGCATTAATGGTAAAATGGTCTCTAAAAACTTCGTGACCAATTTTGTAAAACAGCAGCAGCCTTTAATAGAAGAAATTGAACCATCCTTTTTTGAAGTAACAGTAGCCATGGCCTTCTCCTATTTTGCACAAGAAAAAGTAGATGTAGCCATTATTGAAGTAGGTTTAGGCGGCAGGCTCGATTCCACAAATATCATCCATCCCGACCTATCTATCATTACCAACATCAGTCTTGACCATACCAATATGCTGGGCAATACTTTTTCCGAAATTGCCTTTGAAAAAGCAGGAATCATTAAGCAAAACACACCAGTAATTATTGGGGAGCACCATCCTGAAACAGACCCCGTTTTCGTAAAAAAAGCAAAAGAGCAAAACGCCCCTTTAACATTTGCGGAAGATGAATTATTGATTGCCAATGCAAGTACAAAATCGAACTTACTACAATTAAATATTCAGGGAATTAAGGACAACAGCAATATTGAGTTAAGCTTAGATTTAACGGGAAACTACCAACGAAAAAACATCATCACAGTACTACAATCTGTTAGGGCTTTAAGAGAAATAGGCTACAAAATTGAAGATAAAGCCGTACGTGAAGCATTAAAAAGCGTTAAAAAGCTAACAGGCTTACAAGGCAGATGGCAAACCTTATCTAAAAATCCATTGGTAATTTGTGATACAGGCCATAACAAAGCTGGCATTGCCGAAGTAGTACAAAACATCCAACAAACGCCACATGAGCAACTTCATATGGTTATTGGCATGGTGAAAGATAAAGACATTACCGCCGTACTATCTCTATTGCCTCAAAAAGCCAACTATTACTTTTGCCAACCTGAATTGGAAAGAGCTTTGCCTGCTCACGAACTTGCTGAGCAAGCGGCCAGTTTTAACTTAAAAGGGCAAGTGTTTAATAGCGTAGCCACAGCATTAGCTGGAGCAAAACTAAAAGCACAACCAAAAGATTTAATTTTTGTAGGCGGAAGCACTTTTGTTGTGGCCGAAATTATATAAAACACTCATAATGGTAAATGAGATGAAATATTTACAATACTTCTCCATGAACTTAATAGTCATTTGATACCTTTATAAAAAAATCATCAATGAAAGTAAAATTCCTGTGCTTTTCCATTGCTATCTTATTTGCAAGTGGTGCAAGCGCCCAAAAGACAACTAAATCAACCGCTACAACCTCTACATCAAACTATCCACAAACCGTTGCCAGACCGAAACTTGTAGTAGGTATGGTGGTAGACCAAATGCGTTGGGATTATCTTTATCGCTTTTACAGCCGATACGGGCAAGGAGGTTTCAAACGTTTAATTAACGAAGGATTTTCGGCCGAAAACACCTTAATTCCATACACACCTACGCTCACCGCTTGTGGCCACTCTTCGGTGTATACAGGTTCGGTACCAGCCATTAATGGAATTATTGGCAACAACTGGTTCGACCCACAATTAGGCAGAGATGTTTACTGTGTGGAAGATAAAGATGTTAACACCGTAGGCAGTACCAGTAAAGAAGGACTAATGTCGCCTAAAAACTTATTGGTAACTACCATGACCGATGAACTACGAATGGCTACCAATTTTAGAAGTAAAGTAATCAGCGTATCTATTAAGGACAGAGGTGCTATTTTACCTGGTGGACACACCGCAAATGGTTCTTATTGGTACGATGATTTGACTGGAAATTTTATTACCAGTACTCACTACATGCAACAATTACCTACTTGGGTAAATGAGTTTAATGGCAGAAAACTACCTAATACTTATTTCGCACAAGATTGGAATACACTTTACCCTATCGAAACCTACAAAGAAAGTACTGCAGATGACAAACCTTACGAAAGAGTTTTCAAAGGCGAGAAAACTGCTACCTTCCCTCACCTATTTAAGCAATATGTAGGCAAAAACTACTCGATGATGGCTAGCATGCCACAAGGCAATACTTTCACCCTCGAATTTGCAAAAGCTGCCATTCCCGCCGAAAAACTTGGACAAACAGGCAACACCGATTTCCTAGCCGTAAGTTTATCTTCAACCGACTATGTAGGCCACCAGTTTGGTCCAAACTCTATTGAACTAGAAGATACCTACTTAAGATTAGATAAGGATTTAGAAGACTTCTTTGCTTACTTGGATAAAACTATTGGCAAAGGAAATTACTTGCTTTTCTTAACTGCCGACCATGGCGTAACCCATGTACCAGGCTTTTCAAAAGAGAACAAATTACCTGGCGGAGGACTAAATCCAAAGAAATACAAAACTGAATTAGACAGTTTGATTTTAAAAGAATTCAAGGTAAAAGATGCCATCTTCACTTTAATCAACAATCAACTAATTTTTGATACTGATGCCATTAAAGCCGCAAACGCTGACTATAACAAAATTAAACAGCTAAGCATCGATTATTTGATTAAGCAAGAAGGTGTACTTAATGCCGTAGACGTTAAGAATTTGGGCAATGCTAGTCTTCCTCAAGAGCTTAAAAATAAAATCACTAATGGTTACAATGCCCGCAGAAGTGGTGACGTTTACATTATCTTAGATGCAGGTTGGTATCCAACATTAAACCCTGGTACAGGTCATGCCGCATGGAACCCTTATGATAGCCATATTCCAGCAGTGTTTATGGGCTGGGGAATTAAACCAGGCAAAACCAACAAGCCATATGCGATGACCGACATTGCCCCTACCATTTCTGCACTACTGCATATCCAACAACCTAGTGGCAGTATTGGCAACGTGATTATCGAAGCCATGAAATAAGCAATTATCAAATTCACAATATGAATCCCCAATTCACTTATCCGAATTGGGGATTTTTATTTTAAACAAATATTTATTGCCATTTAGTTAACAAACAGCAATTACTTTTAAGATAAGCTCAACGGCTACACCTTGCCAAAACCCTTATAAAAATGTACATTTGGTCAGTAATTTCTAACCAATTTTATACTTATCAAAAGCAATTTTCCCCTCTGGGAATTTATATACTATGGAAAAGATTGAAATCTATAAACCTTCCCATAAAATACGTTTCGTAACCGCTGCAGCACTTTTCGATGGTCACGATGCCACAATTAACATCATGCGCAGGATTTTACAATCTAGCGGAGCGGAAGTCATTCACCTAGGGCATAATCGTTCGGTAGATGAAGTGGTGAACTGTGCTATTCAGGAAGATGTTCAGGGCATTGCCATGACTTCCTACCAAGGTGGCCACATCGAGTATTTCAAATATATGTACGATTTACTGCAAGAGCGTGGTGCCTCACATATCAAAATATTTGGTGGTGGCGGTGGGGTAATCCTTCCTGACGAGATTAAGGAATTGGAAGCTTATGGCATTTCTAAAATCTATTCTCCAGATGATGGCAGAAAAATGGGCTTGCAGGGCATGATTAACGACATGTTGCAACAAACGGATTTTGCTACCATAGAAAGCCTAAAGGATGAAACCGAAAATTTGCAGGAAAAAGAGAACCGTAAAATTGCAAGATTAATCTCTTCTGCAGAAAACAATGCTGATGAATTTGAAGCAACCTTAAAGAAACTACAACCTAATCAAGGAACACAACCTCCAGTTTTAGGGATTACAGGTACTGGCGGTGCGGGTAAATCTTCATTGGTTGATGAACTGGTAAGGAGATTTTTGATTGAAGTAAAAGATAAAACCATTGCCATTATATCTGTTGACCCTTCCAAAAGAAAAACAGGCGGGGCCTTATTGGGCGATAGGATACGGATGAACGCCATCAACAACCCAAGGGTTTATATGCGTTCTCTAGCCACCAGACAGGCCAATTTAGCCTTGTCAAAAAATGTACAGGAAAGCATCGATATCTGTAAAGCGGCTGGGTTTGACTTGATTATTGTAGAAACATCGGGTATCGGACAATCGGACACCGAAATCACGCAACATTCAGATGTTTCCCTATACGTGATGACCCCCGAATTTGGTGCCGCTACACAACTGGAAAAAATCGACATGTTGGATTTTGCGGATTTAGTGGCCATCAATAAATTTGATAAACGTGGTGCTTTAGATGCTTTGCGTGATGTAAGGAAGCAATATAAACGCAACCACAATATCTTCGACGCCAAAGACGAGGAAATTCCAGTTTATGGAACCATGGCTTCCCAGTTTAACGACCCTGGCATGAACAATCTGTTCGTGGCCTTACTTCAAAAAATCCAAGAAAGAACGGGGGTAGATTTTGCCGCAAAAATGGAAATGACTTCCAGTCAATCTGAAAAGATTTACATCATCCCTCCTGAACGCACACGATACCTATCTGAAATTGCGGAAGCCAGCGAGCAATACAATGAATGGGTGACAAAACAAGTAGGCATTGCCCGTAAAATGTATCAATTAAATGGTGTAATTGATTTATTAAAAGCAGAGGAAAAATTAGCTACAGAAGACTTAGAAAAGCTTTATTCACTATACGAAGAACAATTAGATGGTGAATGCAAACGTCTTTTAAGAGAGTGGCCTAGTACCAAACATAACTACCAACAAGACTTTTTTATTTATAAAGTACGAGATAAAGAAATTAAACAACCGTTGTTTTACGAGTCATTATCGAAACTTAAAATCCCAAAAGTGGCGCTACCTCGTTACGAAGAATGGGGTGACATCTTAAAATGGTTACTTACAGAAAATTTACCTGGCGAATTCCCTTATGCTGCTGGTGTTTTCCCGTTAAAACGTGATGGAGAAGACCCAACTCGTATGTTTGCAGGTGAAGGAGGCCCAGAAAGAACCAATAAACGTTTCCATTATGTGTCGTTAGGACAACCAGCACATCGGTTATCTACCGCTTTCGATTCGGTGACCCTATACGGCGAAGACCCTCATTTACGTCCAGATATTTACGGAAAAATCGGGAACTCTGGAGTAAGTATTGCCACTTTGGACGATGCTAAAAAGCTATATTCTGGTTTTGATTTATGTGCGCCTAGTACTTCTGTTTCCATGACCATCAATGGCCCCGCTCCTATGTTATTAGGATTTTTCATGAATGCGGCCATTGACCAGCAATGTGAAAAATACATTATCGAAAATGGACTAGAAGAAGAGGTAACTGCTAAAATCAATCAAATTTTTAAGGCAAAAGGCCTTAATAGACCATCGTACAACGGTGCACTTCCAGAAGGCAATAATGGTTTAGGTTTAATGCTTTTAGGGGTAACTGGAGACCAAGTATTGCCGAAAGATATCTATGAGCAAATCAAAGCCAAAGCCATAAGTTCTGTCCGCGGAACGGTACAGGCCGATATCTTAAAAGAAGACCAAGCGCAAAACACTTGTATTTTTTCTACTGAATTTGCCTTGAGGATGATGGGCGATATACAACATTACTTCATTACAGAGAAAGTACGCAATTTCTATTCGGTTTCTATATCGGGATACCACATTGCCGAAGCTGGTGCCAATCCCATTTCGCAATTGGCGTTTACCTTAAGTAACGGCTTTACCTTTGTAGAGTACTATTTGAGCAGAGGTATGCATATTGATGATTTTGCGCCAAACCTTTCATTTTTCTTTAGCAATGGTATCGACCCTGAATATGCAGTAATCGGCAGAGTAGCTAGAAGAATTTGGGCCAAAGCCATCAAAAACAAATACAAAGGAAATGACCGTTCACAAAAATTAAAATATCATATCCAAACTTCTGGACGTTCATTACACGCTCAGGAAATAGATTTTAACGACATTAGAACCACCCTACAGGCGCTTTATGCGATTTATGATAACTGTAATTCATTGCATACCAATGCTTATGACGAAGCCATTACCACACCTACAGAAGAGTCTGTGCGTAGAGCAATGGCCATCCAATTGATTATCAATAGAGAGCTAGGTTTGGCAAAAAATGAAAATCCTTTACAAGGTGCTTTTATCATTGAAGAATTAACGGATTTGGTAGAAGAAGCTGTTTTAACTGAATTTAAACGCATTAACGACAGAGGTGGTGTATTAGGTGCCATGGAAACCATGTACCAACGTGGTAAAATACAGGAAGAAAGTTTATACTATGAAACGTTAAAACACACTGGTGAATTTCCAATTGTAGGCGTAAATACTTTCCTCAATAAAAATGGTTCACCTACCATTGTACCTGGAGAAGTTATTCGTGCTACAGAAGAGGAAAAGCAATATCAAATCAACACCTTGGAAGCTTTCCAAAAACGCAACGAAAATGAAGCTACAGAAGCATTAAAAAACCTACAAAAGGCAGCCATTAATGGCGAAAATATTTTCGATAAGTTGATGGATGTATGTAAAATATGTTCTTTAGGACAAATTAGCAATGCTTTATATGAAGTAGGTGGACAGTATAGAAGGAATATGTAATGAAGAAGGCTTTTGTTCTACTAACCATCATTCTGCTATTCATTACTCAAGCCAATGCGCAAAGCAACCAGCCTTACGTAATGGTGCTTGGTGTAGCTCAGGATGGAGGATTTCCTCATTTGGGATGTCAAAAAACATGCTGTACCCAAGCATGGGCAAATCCTAAGTTGCGGAGAAATGTTACGGCATTGGCGGTAGTAAATCCTCAAAGCAAGCAATGGTGGTTGTTAGATGCAACTCCAGATATTAAACAACAGTTACAAGACTTTCAAAAATTAACCAAAGGAGAATACCCATATCTACCTAGCGGTATCTTTCTGACGCATGCGCATATTGGTCATTATACTGGGTTAATGCAGTTTGGTCGTGAAGTAATGAACACCAAACAATTGAACGTTTACGTGATGCCTAAGTTTAAAGGCTTTTTGGAGAAAAATGGGCCTTGGAGCCAACTGGTTGAATTAAAGAACATCAATTTAATTCAATTAGATACCATTAAACCTGTTTTATTTGGCTCCATTAACTTCCAAGCAGTCATTGTACCTCACCGTGACGAATATTCGGAAACGGTAGGTTTTAAAGTAAATCTGGGAGGGAAGAAAGTCCTATTCATTCCAGATATAGATAAATGGTCTAAGTGGGATAAAAACATCATTGAAGAAGTTCACAAGGTTGATTATGCCTTCCTTGACGCTACGTTCTATGACAATCTGGAACTGAATAACAGACCTATGAATGAAGTACCCCATCCGTTTGTTGCTGAAACGATGAAACTATTTGAAAAAGAAAGCGCTAGCACGAAGGCTAAAATTCATTTCATACATTTCAATCATACCAATCCGATAATGTGGCAACCGCAAGCAAAGCAAAAGCTCCTCAATCAAGGATTTAATCTAGCAGAACAAAGCAAGTTATATCAATAAAAAAAGTCCCGCAAATGCAGGACTTTCTATTTATGCTAATATCCATTTAAACTTGTAGTCAATGGTAGGATTTTTCATCCTTTCAGCTACTCGTAACAAACGGTTTGGTAAGTTCATGATATAATCTCTGGCTTTCTCTCCTGCTTCGTTAAGCTCTTTTACACTCTCAATATTCCATTCCACAATCAGTTGTTTCAAAATATCAACGTAGTCAATTGCAGTGTAAACGCCTAAACGCTGAGCTGCGTCCGTAAAGTGTCCAAATACTTGGCCAATTGGAAGTCCAACCTCTCTCAAGAAGTGGGCTGGCATTACAATTTTTTTGCGCATCATATCGTCAAAAGCAAGCATTGCTTCATTCGCATCAACCGCAAAAATTTGCTTGATAAAATCTTTATATGCTTTTGCGTGTCTAGCCTCGTCTGAAGCAATCACACCACACATTTTAGATAATAATGTATCTCCATCCTTCTTAGCCAAAGAAGCTACACGTCTGTGTGATACGTTTGTGGCTAATTCTTGAAATGAAGTATAAATAAAGTTTCTATATGGATCATGACCAGTACCAATATCAAAGCCATCAGCAATCAAATACTGAGTGGACATTTCCATTTGACGCATATCTACACGTCCCGAAAGATATAAGTACTTATTTAGTAAATCTCCGTGTCTATTTTCTTCGGCAGTCCAATGTCTGTTCCATTTCATCCATCCACCCTCTTCATCACGACTAACACCGTCAACCATGGCCAACCAAGACTCGTAAGTAGGCAATGCTTCTTCAGTGATTGTATCACCAATCAAAACAGCCACTAAATCATAAGAAAGTTCACTTGCACTTTGTTGTAAGTCTTTTACACGTTGAAAAAAGTCGTCTTTGCTGGCGTCAGGCAAAAAATCAGATGGTTGCCAAATTTCGTCAATAGGCTTGAGATATTCAGGCATCATCTCTAGCATATATTTTTCAATATGCTGCATTACTTCCCTTCTTCTTTCAACAAAAAAACTCATTTATGTGTATGTGATTTGTAAGTGACAAAGATAACCAAATTATATGGTTTAGAGGAATTTATTAACGTAATCCCCGTAACATTGTTAGTTAATCTGATGCAAATCACATATTTCCATCAGGGATAAATCCTTATAAAAGGGGTGTAATGTTAATAGGCCATGATGAGAGCCAAAATGTTTTGACTTTAGCTCCTTCTTTAGGATACCTAAAGTTATCTACGCTTGCCGCTTTGCCCTGTTCTCTGTTTCGTCCAAAAAGTCCGTATACAAAAAAAGCCCCCGACATTTCTGAAGGGGGCGTTTAAGGATAGGCACCGACCTACTCTCCCACGTGTTACCGCAGTACCATCGGCTCTGGCGGGCTTAACTTCTCTGTTCGGAATGGGAAGAGGTGGACACCGCCGATATAGGCACCTGAATATCTTTATTTCAGGTTCAAAGTATAGGGTACAAAGTATAAAGTGTCGCCACTTTTAACTTTCAACCTGTAACTTTCAACTTGTAAATGACATATTATTGAAAGAAGTTATGTGAAGAACAAACAACGTGTGTGCAGCTTTGAAAGCTTCGGGCTATTAGTACTACTCGACTGTGGTGTCGCCACCTTTACATCTGTAGCCTATCAACGTAGTAGTCTGCTACGGCCCTATATGGAATCCTCATCTCGTGGCTAGTTTCGCACTTAGATGCTTTCAGCGCTTATCTATTCCCAGCGTAGCTACTCTGCAATGCCCCTGGCGGAACAACAGATTCACTAGAGGCTAGTCCAACCCGGTCCTCTCGTACTAAGGTCAGCCCCACTCAAGATTCCAACGCCCACAACAGATAGGGACCGAACTGTCTCGCGACGTTCTGAACCCAGCTCGCGTGCCACTTTAATCGGCGAACAGCCGAACCCTTGGAACCTGCTCCAGCCCCAGGATGTGACGAGCCGACATCGAGGTGCCAAACCGCTCCGTCGATTTGAGCTCTTGGGAGCGATCAGCCTGTTATCCCCGGAGTACCTTTT
>JAEXHI010000021.1 GCA_023450085.1 Bacteroidota bacterium | reverse complement strand
GACGAAAATAGTAAGCGTCATTGCGAGGCACGAAGCAATCTCATTAATCATTTAACTGGTTAATTGCTTCTTGCGGTTAGATACTAGTACCATGCTAAATTATTGGTCATTCCATCATCACATTAACTAATTATCCAATCCACCCTCCCTGTAACATTAACTTTTTTAACTCGTCTAATGTAAAGCAGGATATTTAATATTTAAGAGGATTTAATTAACTTGCCAGAAATCAAAAAAGGGAAGAATTAGACAATTCTAACCACGCAATCAACACACATTAACTAACTTAAAAATGAAGAAACATTTATGGTTAATTCCTGCGGCGGCGCTATTTGCTTTCACCGCTAATGCGCAGGAAACAAAAAAGGCAGACAAACCTGCCGACACCACCAAAAAGGTGACCGCTCCACCAACCCCTCCAAAACCAACTGTGGCCGACAAAACCAAATCGAGCAAAAAGATTGACGGTTTGTTCACGCTTTATAAAGATACCGTTACCGGTAGCTTACAGTTGTACGTAAAGAAAGACCAACTGAACAAAGATTATATCTATCAGAGTTTTTCGATGGGTGGTCCTACCAGGTTTTTCTTGAACCAAAACATGATCAGACAAACCAAACTGTTTAACATTAAACAAGTTGATGATAAGATTGAGTTTTTGGAGAAAAATACAGCATTTTATTATGATCCATCAAATCCGGTAAGTAAAGCGGCTAACGTAGACGTATCTGATGCAGTATTTTTTGCTGATAAATTTACGGCAAAAGACGATGGTGGTTACCTGATCTCAGTAGATGGTTTGTTCTTGAGTGATAAATTAGATCCAGTTAAACCAACAACGCCTCCTGGAGTACCTCCTGGTGCAATGTTTGTTTTAGGTAGTTTAAATGCTGCCAAGTCAAAATATCAGGCCGTAAAATCTTTTAATGGCAATACCGATGTAGTGGTAGACCTTGCCTATGATAATCCAATGCCATTTAATGGTGGTGGTAAAGACATTACCGATGCGAGATATGTTCGTATTAAGATGCAGCACTCATTCTTAGAAGTTCCACAAAATGATTTCAGACCACGTAAAGATGATCCGAGAGTGGGTTATTTTGGTGCTGAGGTAGATAATTTGACTTCTGTAGGTGCTACTCCTTATAAGGATTTTATTAGTCGTTGGTACCTGAAAAAGAAAAACCCTAATGCAAAATTAAGTGAGCCAGTAGAGCCAATTGTTTTCTGGATTGAGAATACTACGCCTGTAGAGTATCGTTCCATCATTAAAGAAGCTGGCGAGAAATGGAATGAAGCTTTTGAAAAGGCTGGTTTCAAAAATGCAGTAGTCATGAAGCAGATGCCAGATGATGCTACTTGGGATCCTTCTGATATTGCTTATAACGTAATTCGTTGGGTATCTTCAGCCTATCCATCTTATGGCGCTATTGGACCAAGCTTTTACAATCCGTTAACCGGACAAATTTTAGGTGCGGACATTACGGTGGAATGGAAATCTGGTGCAGGTACTGCCGTACAAGATGAATTGTACAATGGTGGCCCATCTATGGCCATGAACCTGCCTTGGGAAAATCCAGTTCAAGCATTGGCTTTAACCCAACAAGGTGCACATAACCATAATGATAAAAACCACATGGCTTTTTGCTCATTAGCACAAGAACTAAGCATGCAATATCAAACTGGTTTGGCAGCTATTGAGGTGTTAGATGCAAATGTATCTGAAGCCGCTAGAGCAGCAACCGTTAAAGAAATGCACAAGCAATTCCTGTACTATCTGATCATGCATGAAATGGGCCATACTTTAGGCTTAAACCACAACATGAAAGCCAGTCAGATGTTGAGCCCAGCACAAATGAACGATAAGGCTTTAACCCGTAAAATCGGTTTGCAAGGCTCGGTAATGGACTATCCAGCTATTAACGTAAGCAGCGATCGTAGCAAACAAGGTGATTATTATACCACCAAAGCCGGTCCTTATGATTTATGGGCAATAGAATATGGTTATACACCATTTGAGGCAAAAGATGAAGAAGCTGGTTTGAACAAAATCTTAAGCAGAAGTACAGATCCGCAATTGGCTTTTGGTAACGACGCAGATGATATGCGCAGTCCAGGTGGTGGTATTGATCCAAGGGTAAACGTAAACGACCAAACCAATGATATGGTTACTTATGGCGAAGATCGTTTCAAATTGATCAACAGCATGATCCCTAAATTAAAAGAGAGATTTGCCAAACCAGGTGAAAGTTATCAAAACCTACGTAGTAAATACATGCAATTGAATGGTCAGCGTGCTAGCATGGCTGCCGCTTTGAGTCGTTACATTGGTGGGGTTTATGTAGATCGTAGCTTTGTAGGACAGGAAACCACTACTGCACCTTTTACACCAGTACCTGAGGCTTATCAAAAGAAAGCATTAGCATTATTGAGTACTTATGTATTTGCACCTAATGCTTTTGATGCGGATAAAGCTTTATTCCCTTACTTGCAAATTCAACGTAGAGGATTTGGTTTCTTTGGTAATAACGAAGACATCAAACCGCAAAGCTCTTTCTTAGGCTTACAATTAAGCACTTTGGCGCAGTTGTTACATCCTGCTACATTAAGCAGAATTAACAACAGTGGTTTATATGGCAACACTTATTCGGTAGCAAGCGTATTGAACGATTTAACGGACGATATCTTCACTGCTGATTTGAAAGGTAATGTAAACTTGTACCGTCAGAACTTACAAACAGAGTATGTTAAAGCTGCTGCTGCCATTGTTGCTGCTCCAGCTGGTTACGACAATGCGAGTAAAGCTGCTGCACTATCAACCTTACAAAAAATCAAAGGTCAGTTAGCAACTGCTACCAGCACTGATGAACAAACTAAGGCACACAGAGCTTCATTGTCATTCTTGATTGAAAAAGCTACTGCGGTAGGTAAATAATAAGCATTAGCTCCAAACAAAAACTCCCCGTAGGTATGCCTGCGGGGAGTTTTTGTTTTAGGAACTAGTGACTAGTAGTTAGTGGTTAGTTAATTAGCTAATGGAATAATTGGTTAATTAGCGAATTCCGTTCCTACAATGTCATCTTGGGCACCCAGTTTGTCATTCTGAGTGCTACCCTGTCCCGATTATTCGGGAGAAGAATCCCTTTTGAACACTCACTGGCCCGTTTGTCATCCAGATCACGGCCCTGTCCCGATTATTCGGGAGGAGGATCTTAAGACCTGAGACCGTTTGGTAACTGATAATTGCTTGTTCACCAATTATCACATCATCTAATCAACTCATTCTCCCATTCAATCATTTATTCACTCACTCATTCATTCATTTCTCTCTGCCGAAGGGCATCTTCATTTTGTCTTGATACAAAACGAAGCAAAAAATCAAGGCTGTATTGCCTTCCTTGTACTGGTCTGGCGAAATGGTAGGGGAGAAATGAGAAGGTCTTTCCCATTGCCGTATCCTTCACACAGACTGCCTCATTTCTTATGATTTGCTATTTGTTCGTTAATGAAACCATTTCACCGCCCATTACATCGGAATCCAATAAGGCCAATGGTAGCGCTTAGCAAAGATGGCGGTAAAAAGCAGTGTCCAATTCCCTCTCATTTTTAAGGAGAGGGTTAGGGAGAGGTTTTTAGCTTATTATGTCATTCAGAACTGCTTGCTCTAAAACTCTTCAGAATTTTAATTGGTTAATTTGTCCTTCGCTAATCGGCTAATTATCAAATTGTCAAATCATCACATTGATTAGAATATGTCCATCATCACATTTTAATCCTGTAATAAACCTTAGCTTTACGTCACCTAAAAGGAAAAACCATGGCTGTACCACAACATAAAGCCGAATTGCAAGCTGCCATTCAAACTAATTATAATAAACTCCAAAACGAACTTCTTTCCATTACATCCGAAAGTGCAGAACGCAAAGAACAGGAAGGACATGTCAAAGAAACACTCATGAGTGTAAACAACCTGCTATCGTACCTGATTGGTTGGGGACAACTCGTACTAAAATGGGTGGATAAAACAACACGAGGATTGCCTGTAGATTTTCCTGAAACAGGTTACCAATGGAACCAGCTTGGTAAACTGGCCCAAAAATTTTATGCAGACTATCAACACGAAGATTTTATCACACTACAGCAAATGCTAGATCAAACTGTAGCTGATTTACAAGCAATGATTGCCGAAAAATCTAATGAAGAACTTTACGATAAGGAATGGTACGGCAAGTGGACTTTAGGACGAATGATCCAATTCAATACTTCTTCGCCTTACGCAAATGCTAGAGGAAGGATTAGAAAATGGAAGAAATTAATTGATAGGGACTCGTTAATTAGCTAATGGAGTAATTGGTTAATTAGCGAATTCCGTTCCTACAACGTCATCTTGGGCACCCAGTTTGTCATTCTGAGTGTAACGAAGAATCTCCAATATTGCTCAACTGTTTAGTCGTTCAACTGTTTAGTCGTTTAACTGTTTCATTGTTTATTGGTAATTGATTATTTGTCATTGTTTCTGTTCCTAAATCGTCATCTCGACCGTAGTGGAGAGATCTTTGAACTTTGTCATCCAGAGCACAGTCCTGTCCTGACCCTTCGATATTCGTAATTATCTAATCAGCCTATTATCTCATTACCAAATCACCTCATCCTAACATCATACTTGCTCTTCTCCAAAAACAAAAGCGGATGATCCATTTCAATCATTTCTTTAAAAGCTAGATCCTTATCAGTAGAATTCTCATAGTAAGCTTCGGCAATATAGTAGCCTATTCTGTATCCCAAATCCCCTGGGCGGTCTTTGCTTGAAGCCGCATTAAAGAGCCATTTGCTAAAGTTGCTGTTACATAGTTCACTTTTCAGTTCTTGCCAAAGCTCCTTTTCATGCGCTTTTACATACAAATCAGCTCGATTACCATTTTCTTTTTTCTGCAAGAGTAGTTTTTCAGAAATATAGGAGGCAACACCTTCTTTAATGATATTTTCCAGAAGCGGACAATTACAAGCCTCATTAGCTACTTTTTTCTGTTGGGTGTGAACATATTCGTGAACCACTGTTTCTTTAATGTGGGCAGTGATATCGGCCGCATTACGAGACATAAAATCCGACTTTAAGTTCCCATTGGTAATTTCAGAAAGATCACAATCCTTGCTTCCCGCAATCATTTCAAGACCTATTAGCACATAATTATTATAAATGGTACCCCCAGTGGACATTGGGCCAATGGCAAAGCATATTTTTGCAGTACGCGCAGCCGGATACCGTTTTTTAAAGTCAGTAATCACCAAGCCAAGATCATCCATCGCTAAAATAAGCATCGTGTTATTTCTTACGCTTTGATAGTATTTCTTGTATTTACCAATCCTCTCTACAAAAAACTCTGCCGAGAAATATCTTACTTTCTGGAATTCCTTTAATCCATCAGTAGCCCTATCCAAGTAGAGGGATTGAATAATATCGACGCTATCTTGCATCGTTTTGGCAGATGCAAGCTGATCGTAAGCTTCCCAGAAATGTTTGAGGTCTAAGGTCGAGATTTCTTTAGCATTTTCATCTTTCAGATACTCCGCTATGCTTTTTCTGTTCGCTACATCCTTTTTCTTGAGCATCTTACTGCTCAATTCAATCGTTCCATTCGGTTTTTTTTCTTTCTCTACGCTACGTATGTTCAGTTTGTACAAACCATCTGCTGGAGCACTAAAGTCAATTTTATCATAGCCGTTATTTCCGTCGGCCACATCTATATAAGCCACTTGTTTACCTGAAGGATCAAGCAGCGCCAGCTCTACATCAATGTTGTTTTGGCGAACGGTAAAAATATAAACACCTCCTTTTTTAAGCTCATAGGTATACGCTAGTGCTTTTGAACCATCGAAAGCGACATTAGAAGTGCTAGTTCCAATTTTCGTAGTTTGTGCAAACGAAGAGGAAAATAAAAGGGAAAGGAAAAATATTGTTGTGTATCTCATATCGGCTTAATAGACACCAAAAAAAATAGGATGTGACAGTGTTTTTAGTAGCTAGTGGTTAGTGACTAGTGGTTAGTGACTAGTGGTTAGTAGTTAGGAAATAGGGGCTAGGAACTAGTAGTTAGTATTTAGCTATGAGTAGTTCTCAAATTCCCCTCTTTTAGAGGGGTGCCCAACGGGCGGGGTGTTTTTGTTCTAGGAGTTAGTAGTTAGTGGCTAGTGGTTAGTTAATTAGCTAATGGAGTAATTGGTTAATTAACGAATTCCTTTCCTACATCGTCATCTTGGTAGCCCCGTTTGTCATCCAGAGCGCTACCTGTCCCGATTATTCGGGAGCGAAGGATCTCCAACATTGCTCAAGCGTTTAATCGTTTAACTGTTTATTGGTAATTGATTATTGTCCATTCTTTCCGTTCCTACAACGTCATCACGACTGCGCTGGTCCCGATCCTTCGGGAGAGAAATATTTAAACTTTGCCTATAAAATTAACGTATTGACTAACCACTAACTACTAACCACTCCATCCTAGTCGCTTAGAGATTCTTCGTTGCACTCAGAATGACAAAAAGGAGCGGACAATGCTGAGAGCGCAAAAAGGAATGGAATGCGCTAATTCCTAATGAACAAGTGAACCAATGAACTATTTAACTAACCACTAACCACTAGTTCCTAGTTCCTAACTCCTGTCTACTAACCCCTAAACCATAAAAAAATAAAAAGACTACTAAATTAGTCGTATTTATTTCTATCTTTGTATCAGCACAACGTGATCAAGCTATAGCCATGTGGCCGAGTGGAGAGGTACAGGTCTGCAAAACCTTTTACGGCGGTTCGAATCCGCCCGTGGCGTCAACAAACAAAAAGAGCCTTTGCGAATAGCAGGGGCTTTTTATTGGCAGGAATTTGAGGGAGATAGGGGGGATGCACCTAGCAGCACAAAGCCCAATATTTCCCATAGTAATTGTCAAAATTTACTAGCTAAACCCAAATGCTACCTATTTTTAACTAAAATTGACTACATTAACTTGTTTTAAGAATAATCTACTAAATTTGTAGAGTATGCGTTTCGTCCACCAACAATTACCAGAGCTTATTGCCCGACTGAAAGCTAAAGACCAGTCGGCTTTTGCCGTATTGTACGAATCGCATGTCAATCAAGTGCACGCTTATGTGCTCAGTATTCTCAAATCGGTACCCTTAACAGACGATGTAGTGCAGGAGGTGTTCATTAAACTTTGGACCGCTGCTGATTTGCTCGATACAACCAAACCTCTCAAACCTTATTTGTTTGCCATTGCCCGAAACAAGTCCTTGAATGCGCTGAGAAGGCTAGCCAAGGAGCAAGGCTTAACCGACGAAATTACCCAATCGGCCATTGACCTTAGCCAAAATACCGAAGCGCTGGTGGCCGAGAAACAAACAGCAGCCATTATACAGCTTGCTGTGTCGCAAATGCCCGAAAAACGACGCATCATTTACGACCTGTGCCATCAAGAAGGACACTCGTACCAACAAACCGCTAATAAATTGGGAATTAAGTACAGCACTGTAAACACCCAGATGGTGAGGGCTTTAAAGCACATTAAGGAGTACTTGGCCAAAAGTGGCGCCCTGCTGTTCAGCTTTTTTTTATTTTTTTCTTAAAACGTTGTCAATGTAAGAGGCACTTAAAGTGTATTACTTTAAATAACCTCCAACACAGTGAACAACACCATTACACAACTCTTCGTAAAATATATACTTAATCAGTGTAGCAAAGCGGAAATTGAGCAGGTGATCAGTTTGATTAAGGAAGGCCATCACGATAGTGAGTGGCTGGCAGCTATGGAACTTGCCGAGCAGGAAAACCATTTCGAAAGCAACCTGAGCGAGGCCCACAAAGCTAACCTCTATCAGGGCATTCGTGGCCATTTAAAGCCAACCTCAAACAAGCGCTGGTGGGCCTACAGTGCTGCTGCCATTTTAGTGCTAGCCAGTGTGGGCCTATGGTGGCAACGCTCCAACAAGCCATCTCCACAAACACAAGAAATCGCCATTAACAAGGTAGCAAATCAACCCCTTGCCAAAACAGGTAAACGATGGGTAAAACTGCCTGATGGTACCTCGGTACAACTGAACAGCAACAGTAGCATCGATTATCCAGATAGTTTTGAGGGCTTAAAAGAAAGAAAAGTAACCTTGGTAGGTGAAGCTTATTTTGATGTAAAGCATGAAGAAGCACAACCGTTTGTGATCAGTACCGGAAAGCTTACCGTAACCGTATTGGGTACTGCCTTTAACATCAAGTCCTCGGCTGATCAGTCGCAGATTACCGTTACCGTAACCCGTGGTAAGGTAAAAGTGCAAAAAGAGGGGCAAACCTTAGGCTTGCTTACCCAAAACCAACAATTATCATGGAAAGCCAATGATACCGCTCCATTGCTTAAACAAGACCACGTAGATACCAAAGTAGCTACGGCTTGGAAAGCAGACGACCTGATTATGGATGATGTGACTTTAGAAGAAGCAGCCAACATGTTGGCCAAGCGCTACCAGTTAAAGGTACATTTCGACAATCCAGCATTGAGCCAGTGCAAATTTACGGCAGCCTTTTTAGAACGCAACGAACTTACGCAGATACTTAAAGTAATCGGCGACATTACCAATACCAAACTAACCGTTAATGCCCAACAAACCCTCACGCTTAGCGGAGCGGGCTGCAACTAATTATTTAACCTAAACCAGCAAATGAAATACCTACACTCGCCACCCTAAAAACAACAAAAGAAAGATAAAAAAATAAGCCCTGGCGGCCACCAGGACTTATCAAACGGTCTTAATCAATTTTTTCTAACTACTAAAACCAACGCAATGTATTATAATTCTACGCCATTTGCAAACCGCGTACGGGAGCGCTGTACTCCTATATTAACTAAAAAACTAGTCTTTCTTATGAAGGTAAATACCTTAATATTAATCACTGCGCTGCTCACTATTACTTCCCTAAAAGCATCGTGGGTGTACGGGCAACGCCTTTCTGATGTGATTGTGGTAGGCCTTAACAATGCCAGCCTGCAAACCGCACTCAGTAAAATAGAACGACAAACAGAATTTAGGTTTGCCTACCGCAAAGCAGAAATAGCCAATATTAAAAACCTGAACCTTAGCGAAACCAACCGTACCGTAGCCCAAACTTTAGACGAACTATTAGCAGGTACGGGCTTGACTTACAGACAGGTAAACAATAATATCCTTATTCAGGAAGCCAAAAGCCTGAACCAACCTGCGCAGCAACAACAACAAATTAGCGGCAGGGTAACCGACGAAAATGGACAGCCTATCCCAGGCGCTTCGGTAAAAATTAAAGGAACCAATAATGGGGTAGTCACCAATGAGAACGGCCGCTATACCATTAATGCCGAACTGAATGATATTTTGGTATTCAGTTTTATTGGTTATACCCCTGTGGAGCAACGTGCTGGCAAAACCGAACTGAACATTTCCTTAAAACCAGATGTAGGTACCTTGGATGCCGTGGTGGTGGTAGGTTATGGCACTACCACCAAAAGAGCCAATACAGGTTCGGTAAGTACCATTAGTGCCAAAGATATTGCCCTGCGTCCGGTAAATGATCCCTTAGCCGCTTTGCAAGGTCAGGTAGCCGGTTTAGATATTTCGGCCGTAACGGGTTATCCAGGTTCAGGCTACAAAGTAAGGCTACGTGGCGAAAACTCTATTGGTGCAGGATTAGATCCTTTGTACATTATAGATGGGGTGCCTTTTATTTCTACCTCCCTAAGCCAATATACTGGTGCCAATGGTAACCAAAGTCCTTTAAGCGCTATTAACCCTGCCGATATTGAGCAAATTGATATTTTAAAAGATGCCGATGCAACCGCTATTTACGGTTCAAGAGCAGCCAATGGGGTCATCCTCATCACCACAAAAAAAGGAAAAGCGGGTAAAGTACAATTCAGCGTAAATGCTTACACAGGCGTATCTAAAACCAATAATCCGGTAAAAATGCTGAGCACTGCCGATTACCTGCAATTACGTAAAGAGGCATTTGTAAACGATAATGTTGCCCCAACCACTTCCAACGCACCTGATTTATTGGTATGGGACCAAAACCTTGACCAAAAATGGTTGGATAAACTGATTGGCAATTCCGCACCCTTAACTGAAATCAGTACTTCGGTAAGAGGTGGTACCGAGCAAACCAGCTTTTTAATCGGTGGAACGTTCAGAAACGAGAAAACTGTTTTGCCTAATGATTTGGGCTATACCAAAGGTGCTTTAAACCTGGCTCTCAACCATAATTCGGCTGATCAAAAATTAAAGTTGATCACTTCCGTAAAATACCTTACCGACGAGAATAACACCCTGCCAACTGATTTAACGAGCTTCTTTAACATCGCCCCTAACTATCCCATCTATAATCCAGATGGTTCTTACTACTGGTATGGCAACGACCAAAATCCAATGGCCTATTTGCACCGTACCAATAAATTTAAGTCGCAAAACATTTTGGCCGACCTTAACCTGAGCTACAAGGTGTTAGATAATTTAACCTTAAGGGTAACCGGAGGTTTTAACCGCTACAACACCAACCAAATACAAACCTATCCAAAGCTGAGCTTTAACCCCCAAACCTACACGGGCAGCTTGGCCTACTATGGCAATGGTTACCAAAACTCGTACATTGTTGAGCCACAGGCCGAGTATAATTTAAACCTTGGTAAAGGCAAATTAACCGCCTTGGCAGGTGCCACTTGGCAGCACAGTATTACCGAAAGCCAATCGGTAAATGGTAGTGGTTACATTAGCGATGGCATGTTGGAAAACATTACTGCTGCTACCGTAGTTACCCCACGTACTTACGATTATGCCAAATACCGTTACAATTCGATCTTCGGTAGGTTAACCTATAACTTCGATAGTAAATACATCCTTAACGGTACTTTCCGTAGAGATGGTTCTTCCCGTTTTGGTCCTGATAAACAGTTTGGAAACTTTGGCTCTATAGGAGCAGCTTGGTTGTTTACCAACGAAGGTTTTGTGGCCAACAACCTTAAATTTTTAAGCTTTGGTAAATTACGTGCCAGCTGGGGTATTGTAGGTAACGACCAAATTGGCAACTATCAATATTTAGACAGTTGGAGTGCCACCAGTTACCCATACGGTGGCTCGGGAGCCATTAGCCCAACCCGTTTTGCCAATCCTTTATTTGAGTGGGAAGAAACTAAAAAAGCAGAACTAGGTTTAGAATTAGGCTTTTTGCAAGATCGCTTTTTGTTAACCACCAACGTGTACAGAAACAGAACCAGCAACCAATTAATCCCTTACCGTCTTTCGCCGCAATCGGGCTTTTCGGGTTATACCTCCAATCTGCCTGCTTTGGTGCAAAACCAAGGGATCGAGTTTGAGTTCACTTCTAAGAACATCAAAACTCCAAGCTTTACTTGGAATACCTCTTTTAACCTCACTTTCTCTAAAAACAAATTGCTCAAATACCCTAATTTCGAAGCTTCATCTTACGCTACCGTGTATGAGCTAGGGCAGCCATTAAGCATTGTGCGAGGCTTTGAGTACATTGGCGTGAATCCACAAAATGGGGTGCCACAATTTAGGGATGTAAATGGCAATAATGCCATTAGCGACCCTGCCGATTTAGTGATGTTGGGCTATACCGCACCTAAGGCTTTTGGTGGTATCCAAAACAGTTTTACCTACAAAAACTTTAGCTTAGATTTCTTTCTGCAATTTGTAAAACAAGAGGGGCCAGGCATTAACTACGGTTACCTGAGCTACTCAAACGGTGTGCGCATGAACAAAGATGAAAGCGCCCTAAAAAGATGGCAAAAACCAGGCGACATTACCGATATCCCAGGTGCCAGTGCTACTTCAGGACAGGCCATTTACAATGCCTACCAAAGCTATTATCGCTTATCAAGCGCCAACTGGGTAGATGCTTCTTTCATCAGATTAAAAAATGTTTCCCTGAGATACAATTTTGGTAAACTGCTCAATAAATCCTTCATCAGTAACCTTTCCGTTTACCTGCAGGGACAAAATCTGTTTACCATTACCCATTATGATGGTTTTGATCCAGAAACCAAGGGCTATGCCTTGCCACCCTTACGTACCGTTACCGCTGGGGTACAAGTATCATTTTAACATTTAAAATTAAGAACATGAAATTCGTTTATTATATATCAACCATCGCCTTGTTATTGAACCTCTCTGCTTGCAGGAAGTTTGTAGAGGTAGGCGATCCTAAAGATGAATTGGCGGCCAATGTGGTATTTACCAGCGACGCTACGGCCACGGCGGCAGTAGTAGGTATTTATTCGGATATGAATGCTGTAAACTATCAATTTGGGAATGTATTGACTACTTTCCTGGGCTCTATGAGTGCCGATGACTTTGTGTATGCCGCTACCTTTGCCAATTTTGATGAGTTTAAAAACAATGCCATCCAACCCGGCAATCCTTACGTGGCTACCTTTTGGGCGCAGCCTTACAATTACATCTATCGTGCAAACGTAATTATTGATGGGGCGGGCAAATCCACGCAATTATCGCCAGCAGTGAAAAACCAAGTAATGGGCGAAGCTTATTTTGTAAGGGCTTTTTGTCATTTCTACTTGGTGAATTTATTTGGCGATGTGCCTTTGATTTTAGGGACAGATGTAAAAAAGAACTCTGATTTGCCTAGAACCCCAAAAGCAGAAGTATATGCTTCAGTAATTAATGATCTGAAACTGGCTAAAGACCTTTTGGTGAATACCTATGCAGGTAATGGCGAACGTACCCGACCTAACAAAGCGGCAGCCACTTTAATGTTGGCCAGAGCTTACCTGTACACGGGACAAAATGCCTTGGCCGAAACCGAAGCGGGCAATGTGATAGCCACTACGGGCTACAGCTTGTTGGATAATCCTGATCCTGCCAATGCCGCACACCTTTCCAAAGCTTTTTTAAAGAACAGCAACGAAACCATTTGGCAATTGCAGGTGGTAAATACCGCTTTGGGCCGTAACACCTGGGAGGGCAATACCATTGTACCCGTAAGCTCTCCATTGTACCGCATGACCAAAGATACCTATGGCATTATCTCTGCTTTTGAAACCGGCGACAGAAGGTTGAGTTATTGGATCAATACCTATGCCGCACCCGCTACACCAACCAATATTTTGTACTATCCTTACAAATATAAAGTGAGGGTAGGTACCGTAGGCTCGCCAGCTACCGAGTATTCGATGGTGCTGCGCTTTTCTGAAGCCTTTTTAATTCGTGCCGAAGCCCGAATCCAACAACAGAAATATGACTTGGGCAGAGACGACCTGAACGTGATCAGACGCAGAGCGGGCCTTACCGATATCACCAGCCCCAGTAGCATTGCCACAGGCATGGCCAGAGTAGAGCAGGAGCGTAGGGTAGAGCTGTTTTGTGAATGGGGACACCGTTGGTTTGACCTTAAACGTTGGCCAAGCACTACAGGCGCTGCTGGAAAAACCCGTGCCGATGATGTATTGCCTTTAACCAAAACGGCTTGGAAATCTACCGCTCAACTGTTTCCAATCCCCACAGAAGCCATCAGATCTAATGTGAACCTCACCCCAAATCCAGGTTATAACCAATAGATAACGAGATGAAATATGCTTTAAATATATTGTTCCTTGTGCTTGCATTTACGCAGGTACAAGGACAAAACGCCTTACAAATTAGCCCTCAAAAACCACAAAGGGGCCAAATGGTGACCATTACCTACGATCCCAGTGCTAAAGGGGCACTTATTGCTCCTGATGCCAAAGAAGTGACGGCGGTGTTTACCTATTCAACCTTTTACGACCTGCCTTGGCGCATGCCGCTAAAAAAAGAGGGGAACCTTTGGAAAGCCAGTTTTGTAGTACAGCGCTATGCTACTTTTGCTACTTTTTATTTGCAAAGTGGTACCCAAATTGATCAGCCCGATAAAGAAACGCATTATCATTTGGCCATTTATGCCGATGCGCAAAAAAGGGTAAAAAGCGGTTACCTGCATGAGTCTTATAGCCTTTCGGCACAAAAGCCCAAATCGGTACCTTTGGCACCTTTACGTTTGGCTTTGTTGAACCAAGAGTTGAGCGACTATCCAGACAACTACGAGGCGAAGATTGCTCGTTTAAATGTACTGATGAACAGTGATGCCGATCCTGCAAAGCGATTAGCCTACAGGGAAGAAGCTCGTAAAATTATTGCCCAAAAGCTCGAATCTGATCCTACCAGTCAGGGAAACATGAACTCGGTAACCATGGCTTATTTAATGATAGGCGAGAAAACCCGTGTGGATTCGGTACGCAAGGTGATTAGAGAGCGTTTTCCGCAATCTGATTTGGGTAAAGACCTTACCGTGAGTTTAATTGCCAGAGAAAAAGATCCCAAAGTAAAAATCCAAAAGCTACAGGCCTTATTGGGGCAAAGTGATGATCCTAAAAAAGATGGTTCAAACGCCATTCACAGTGCCCTATTTGAAACCTATGTGAACCTTGGCGATTCGGCCAAAGCCCTTTACCATGCCAACCGAATGCTGAAACAGGAAAATCCTTATTTGCCTAAAACCTATAAGGAAATTGCCGAAACCTTGACCAACAAGCAATTGGCACCAAGTGCCGCTTTGGGTTATATCCAACAGTCGTTGGCCAAGGTAAACCAATGGCCTGTGGGCATCATTAGGTTTTTCCCTGAGTATGGTTACATTCCTTCTTTTGTGGCCGATACCGTACGTGAGCAAGCTGTGGCCGATGCCAAGGCCGAGCTGTTGGCCCTAGCTGCCATCAATAACTTAAGGTTAGGTAAAAGCCCCGTAGCGGTACAGTTGGCCAATGAGGCGGTAACCGCTGGTAACGACCGCACGGCTTTGTTAAATGCGGCACAGGTATTGGAAAGCACTCAACAACCTCAACAGGCTTTTAATGCGCTTTGGAAAGTGTTGTTGAAAAATCCTTCGGATACCGTAGCGCTTAAAGCCGCCAAAAAGAACTTTTTGGAAGCTAAACAGCCGCTAGCGGAGTTTGAAAAGAAAGTAAAGCAATTGGAACAGTTGGAACTGCAACAGCTGACCCAAGAAATCAGCAAAAAAGTGCTGAACAAACCCATGCCCGAACTGGCTGGTTTAGTTGATTTGCAGGGCAAATCCGTTACCACTGCCGATTTAAAGGGCAAAGTAGTGATTTTAAACTTTTGGGCCACTTGGTGTGTGCCTTGTATGCAGGAAATGCCATACTTTCAACAGGTGTATAACCGTTATAAGGATAACCCGAACGTGAAATTTATGGTGGTGAACAGTGGCGCCAACAACACCATTAACGATGCCCGTAAATGGACCAAAGACAATAGCCAATATGCGTTCCCTATCTATTTCAATAATGATAAAGACATAGGGGAGAAGGTGGGCTTTGCCGTGATCCCTACCATTGCCGTATTGGATCAGGAAGGCAAGCTGCAATTCAGGACCATTGGTTTTGAAGGCGCCATCCTCGAGAAAAAACTACCTATACAAATTAACATGCTCTTAAAAAAATAATCACCGAGACAAAAAACTGAAAAGGCTGCGAATTTCGTGGCCTTTTTGGTTTTTTACTAGGAGTTAGGGGTTAGGAACTAGGAACTAGGAATTAGTAGTTAGTGGCTAGTGGTTAGTAGCTATTCATAGTCCCGACCCTTCGGGATTAGTGACCACCGCACTGTCCATTCCTCTTTGTCATCCAGAGCGCTACCCTTTTCCATTCCGTTTTGTCATCCTGAGTATTACCCTGTCCCGATACTTCGGGAGAAGGATCTCTAAGTGACCTGGATATTGGTTTATGAGGTACTAGGAACTAGTGGTTAGTAGCTAGTGGCTATTCATAGTCCCGACCCTTCGGGATTAGTGATCATCGCACTGTCCATCCCTCTTTGTCATCCTGAGTATTACCCTGTCCCGATACTTCGGGAGAAGGATCTCCTTAATTGTTTGTCAGGAACCATAGGCTAGGACTTAGTTAAATAGTCAATTAGCATTTGTCCCGATACTTGCAGATTGCTTATTCGTTTAACTGGTGATTTGGTTAATTGATTATTCCGTTCCTACAGCGTCATCCTCGCGTATGCGGGGATCCTAAGGCATAGCATCATAAAAATTCCCGCAATGCCCAATTAAGCCATAACAACCAAGAACCTACCACACAAAACCTTCCAAAAACGAATCCACAACGTAAAAAAGAGAACGAAACGTTCCCTTTGCACCTACAGCATGGTCAATAACGGGACCATTAAACTCCCGCCCATTAATCATTAACCATTAACAATTAACCATTATTCTCGTCTCTCTCTCCGTTGTTCTCCAGTCGGATGTATATTTGTTCTAAAGCCTCTCCAAGTTCAAGGCTGGTTTGCAATAGTTCTTCAATTTCTAGGGCTTGTTCGCCACTCAATTCATGTTTGGCATATCGTTCCAATAGGCCACTTTCGATTAGATAGTTGATGTTCATGTCTCTCGCATTATCCTTTAAAGACAGCGCAAATGTTATGCATAAATATAGGGATTTAGCTATCTATCTGTTTAATTGTGTGTTAAGTTTACTTTTGGTCGACATTTTTAGGCAATACCCATTTGCAAACGATGAAAAATATCCCCTGAGTTACTCAAAATGGGAATAGTTGTCGCTAATGGAGAGAGGGGTGGGGATTAGTGGTTAGTCCCTAATGCTTCGATATTAATAGGTTGGTTCATACCGTTCCTACATCGTCATCTCGATCCCGAAGTTTCGGGAGAGAGATCTTTGAATATTCAATTAGGGGCTAGGAACTATTGGGTAAGTGCTAGGGGTATAGTTTCGACTCTTTGGGCTTAGCTAATTGGCATTATCTCATTCATTAATCATCACATTAGCTAATTAAGCAATTAACTCCCATTATGGGTAACCTACTTGCTTTTCTCACAACCTCAAGCTATATTAGCCTGTATAAATTAATACATTGATTAACGCTACGCTCCTCCATACCTACACCCAAGCCTTTACTCGTTTAAATCGCGGCCAAACACCCTATGGCTTAGCCCCGCATAAACCCGTATTGCTACTCAGCATAATAGAACTGGTTGAAAATGGAACTTTTGTAGATAATCAAATTTATCTTAATCAGGCGCTATTGAATGCCTTTAAAGAAAATTGGCAACTATTGGTGACTACTTCCAATACCGAGGACATTACACAACCTTTTTATTATCTACAAAATGATAGAGCGGGCAACCAAGCCTTTTGGTTTCTACAGGCCAAGCCAAATCATTTACTCCATAAACCGATTAAATCTCTAAAACAGCTGCAGGAGTCATGTGCCTATGCTTATATGTCGACCGATTTGTGGCAGTTGGTATTAAACCCAATAAGCAGGGAAACGCTAAGGCAGCTATTGATCCAAAGCTATTTTCCTGAACAGGCTATGTTTTTCAATGCGGCCAAGCAATTGGGTACAGTTTTTTTGCAAAATCAAACCCAAAGTATATTGAACGACCCAGCCCCTAAATATGGTCAACAAAGAGTACATACCATAGAGGAGGGTTTGGTACGCAATGGGCTTTTCCAAAGGCACGTCACTGCACTATACCAATACCAATGCAGCTTTACAGGAATGAAACTGCAAAATGCTTTTAACTACCATTTTGTAGACGCTTGCCATATCATTCCCTTTAGCATTAGTTTTAATGATAGTTTAAGTAATGGCATTGCGCTATGCCCTAACATGCACCGAGCTTTTGATCATGGCTTGCTTAGTATTGATGAGGACTATCGCATTTTAGTGTCTGAATACATTTCCGAAGACCATAATCATCCTTATGCGTTGGCTTCGCTAAAAGGAAGAAAGATTTTATTGCCAAAGGAGCAAAGGCATTATCCTGCTAAGGAGGCTTTGGAGTGGCATAGAACAGAAATATTTAAGAGATAAATAATGAACTATATTAAATTAACGGCCTTAATAATCACTTGCTTAATTAGTTTCGCTAGTATGGCTCAAACAAAAATTGATGTTATTGAAAGCACTTTCAAGGTTGGTGCCATAGAAGAGGTACTGCAATATTATGGTTTTGCGGAAGGAGACCAAGTAGTTATTAATTTGGAAGAAGTGAACGGGAAGGAACTTAAAGAATTTGAAGTTTTGGAGATGCCAAATATTTCTAAATTCATGGATTACAAAGTGAAAAAACTTACCGATAAAATATTAAACGTTACACAAACGGGGGTATATAAGTTTAGATTTTATAATTCTGCTATTGCTGGTCGTATTTATCGCTTAAAAATACAACGTATACCCGTTAGCAAGGAAAAAGAAAAATTTAACACAAATGTGTATTGGAAGACAGTAACTGACACCACCTATACCCCAATGCAAGAACGGTATTTAGTCAGATCTGATACTATTGCAGCAGAAATATACAATGCAGATTCTCAAATATCTTCTCAAAATGCTGTTAATGGTAATAGCAATAGAACACTGGTTAATTTTATTCTGCCAGAAAATACAGTGGCTTGGAGTTTTTATATAGGTACGGGAAATGAAGGTAAGGCTGCTTATCATAAAGCAGTAGAAAATTTCTCGAAATCTACTGCAAAATTAGCTTACAATATACCTGGTTATGGACCATTAGCCTATCTCGCATTATCTGGGATTCCTTATTTTATAAAGTCTATGGGTGAAGATAATGTAAAGTATTACTGTATAGTTGACGATATGAATGCTCAACTTTTTGCAGATAGAAAGGCTTTTAGGTATATGAAAGGTGGCGATGTAATAAATGAAATGGCACGTATGCCAACTTTACAAAACAGAAGAGTTTATTTTGCTATGGTTAACGATAATATTGTAGAATCTATATTGGTAAATTTAAAAGTGGTGGCAATTACTGTAAAACAGCAATGGGGTATGAGAGAGATTAAAAAAATAAATATACTAAGTAGACAGGAAGCTTATTTAAAATGAATTATTTGATATTATTATCTAAATTCCATAAAAAAAACTTTATTACATTTTACCTATCTGGTGCTGTAAAAGTCAACTTTGAAAAGATAATAGTTGTTAAAAACGTGTTACGGAAAACCGTAAAGCCTTCATTAGTAGTTTTTAAAGTTATTAACATTCGTTTTTAAACGATATAAGCTCAAAAAGAAATAGTTAGCATTATTTTGCTTTGTTTTTGATAAAATGATGATGATTTAATCGTGGATTTTTAAGTAATTGTTAAAAAACATCCAACTATAGAATTCTTTTAATAAATATATTTGCAATAACTTGATAGTATAAGAGTTGTTGTTGTCAACATGCTCAAAACTTTTTAAGGATAGATATCTATATTTAGATATTTTTGAATGTTAGGTTTGAAATTAAAAAAGAGCCAAGGAAGTGGAGTTCCTGGCTCTATAATAAATATTTCAAACGCCCAGGCTTAGTGGACGAATGATTGAGTGTGACCTCGTTTTATGAACGCAAATGTAAACATTGTTATTGTTTACTCAAGTAAAAATCTCATTATCCTTTCTACTTTTCCTGTGCCTTGGGTTAACCAGCATGCTAACTTTCTGGGAACTAATAAATAGATTATTGGTGTTGTTTTAATAATGCTGATAGTCTATGATTATTAATTTAATATTTAAAGTAAAATAATATGCTAAAAATTAGTATTTCAAAACTAGAGCAGGCTAGACTAAATCCAAAGGCATTCGTTGCAAGTTTAAATGATGTTTCAAAAGGATTCGGAAGTAAAGGATCTTTTAGCGGTACTTTTAAAACCTATATTGGAAAGTTTCATAATGAAGATGTAGAGAAAGAAAAACTTTATCGTCAATTGCATGATGTCTATAAGCTTCAATTTGTGGAAAATCCATCAAATAATAGACGAACTGAAAAATATTGTGATGCTTTTACAGCTTATACAGAATATATGCGAAAGCATGATTTTGGACTGGATAACTTTTTTACTAGAATAGATTTAAATGTCCTATCAGATGTGTCCTTAGGAGGCAATTCGCCCATTTTATCTTCTAGTGAAGATAGAATTATGGTCTTTTCAATTCAAGAAAACTCTCATCAATGGCAAACAGAGTTGAAATATCCAATATTTCAAAAATACCTTGCTGATAATTATTATGACTGTGAGTCGGGGAACGTAGAAATTGGTGTTTTTAATATTGAAAATGGCCAATTTGAATTAACTACATATAATGAAGAGGATATAGAAAATGCTTTTAAAGAAACTAAATCTATTTTAGGAATAGTGAAAAAAATGGTAGATAGTAAATAAAATCATAAAATTAATTGAAAAATGACAAAAGCAAAACTTAAAGCCTCTCATGAAGGAAAATTAAGAATTGGGGGCGCGGAAATAGATGTAGCTGTGCTTTCTAATGGTCAAAGAATTATTACTTTAACAGGTGTTTTTAAAGCTCTAGATAGGCCGGTTAGAGGTACTAGTCGTATTGATCAAGTTCCAACATTTATGGATGCTAAAAATCTTCAACCTTTTATTAGCGATGATTTAAGGCAAGTCGCAACGAAAGTCGAGTATCTAAGTGTTGATGGAAAAGAAAGTGAGGGATATGATGCAAATATACTTCCTTTAGTGGCTGATTTGTATTTACAAGCTCGTGCTTCAGATTCTTTGATTAAGGCTCAGTTTGATACTGCTCTAAAAGCGGAGGTTTTAGTTCGAAGTTTGGCCAAATTGGGAATTACTGCCCTAGTAGATGAAGCTACAGGTTATCAATATGAAAGAGAAAGGGAAGAATTACAATTAATATTAAAACAATATATTTCTGAAGAATTGCTTCCATGGCAACAAAGGTTTCCACATGAATTTTATAAACAGATTTTTCGACTTAATGGATGGGAGTATACAGTAGAAAATTTAAAATTAAAGCCCGCTGTTGTAGGTAAGTGGACAAATAAATTCATTTATAGGCAATTACCTAATGGTGTTTTAGAAGAATTAAAAAAAATAACTCCTAAAGACGAAACAGGAAAATATACTGAGCATCTACATAGACGTTTGACTCCTGATGTAGGCCATCCAAATTTGAACAATCAAATAATCTCGGTGATAACCATAATGAAACTTTCAAGAAACTGGAAGGATTTTGAGAAAAAGTTTAATGATTTATATGGACAAGCATCTATTGATTTTAATGAGTAACGTAAATTTTTTATGATTTTAGAGTCTTATTATTCGCTTAGGAAAAAATTTAATATAATAGGTTTGACAGGGCGATCAGCTGCTGGATGTAGTAAAGTTGCTAAGTTGTTATCTAGTAAGGATTTATTAGGGACATTAAAAGTTGAATTTGAAGATACTTCTGAACAAGAAGTTCTTAAACAAAGAATCTGCAATAGATTTATTAAAAATAATGAATGGCAATGTTTTACAGTTTTGAAGTATAGGGATATACTACTGTTGTTTTTATTGCATGAGGGTTTTTACAAAAGGAACAATATTAACGAAGGGATTACTTATCTATTTAAATTAATAGATGGATTGGGTTCTTATCTGGAAGGTGGCAATCTTATAAAAACAAAAACGGATAGACTGAGTTTAACTTTGAATCCACAATGTTTTACAGGTTTACGAGAATTGATAGTGAATAATAAAGAAGTGTTTGATTTTCTTAAAGACTTTGATTTTAGTGATAAAAAATCTTTAATTGCTTCTAAAGACTTTAATGATTTTTATTTTGATAAATTTAATCTTTTCACTGAGAACTTCGTTAATATTATAAATAGGGAAAATTATTTTCTTCGATGCCTCCTGTTACATGATATAGCAACCTCATTAAGAGGACGTGGTAAAATAGAAATTGACAGCGATAAGCCTAATATCTTTATAATTGTAGAAAGGTTAAATTGGATACTAAAAAATCATAAAAACCACACAGAAATAAAGCAAAATAGATATGTTATTGATTCTTTAAAAAACTCTTTAGAATCTACTTATTTCAAAGAAAAATATGCAGCATTTTACATGGTGTCTATTAATAAATCAGATGATGAAAGGTTAAGTGATTTACAGGAAAAATTAGACGAATGGATCGATTCAGAAGATACGGCAAAAAATACAGTCTTAAAAGAAAAAATAATTGATCTAGATAATACTGAATATAAATCAAAGGAGGTTAATTCAGGAAGATTTTCCTCGCCTGATGTTGAAAATTGTATACAGAAATCTGATTATCATATTTTTTTTTCAAATCTAAAAAGGGGAAAATTTGATCACTATTGTCTTGAAAATTCTTGTGAGCTTAGGTCTTTAGATGAAAATTATAGTTTCTTAGATTTAAATCTACAACTAGCTAGATTATTATCATTAATGTTTAATCCTGGTTTAATTACGCCTAGATCAGAAGAAAGACTTATGCAGGTCGCGTTTACTGCTAAATTAAGTTCTGGATGTATTTCAAGGCAAGTAGGTGCAATTGTAACAGATGATAATTTTTCTATCAAATCAATAGGTTGGAATGACGTAGCAGAAGACCAGATACCATGTAATTTAAGGGATTTTAGAGAACTAAGAGATGGAAAAAACTTGAGTCATTTTTCTGAGTTTGAACGTAATGATGGAACCATAGTGAATTTAAATTATGAAGATACTTTATCATTTAAAGAAAAAATATCTGATAGGTTTTCTATTACAGGTGATTTAGATGCGCTTTTGGTTAACAAGCCTTGTAGCTATTGTTTTAAAAGCGCTCACAATGCATTTGAAGGTAAGGATAATCAAGTTCATACTAGATCTTTACATGCAGAGGAAAATGCTATGTTACAGATAAGTAAGTATGGAGGTCAGGCTCTTAAAAATGGTTATTTGTTTACTACGGCTTCTCCTTGTGAATTATGTGCAAAAAAGGCATTTCAGTTAGGATTAAGAAAAATTTTCTATATAGATCCATATCCTGGAATATCGAGATTTCATACTTTGAAAAATGGAGTTTCAGAAGATAAAAACCCTTCTTTGATAATGTATCAAGGAGCAATTGGCAGCGGATATATTAGATTTTATCATCCATTCATATCGTATAAAGATGAATTGAGTATAACGACAAAAATAAGATTTTAAAATTTTCAAGAATTTTATTTTCTAATAGTTAAAAGTCAATTAAAAAGCTAGGACAATCTTAGCTTTTTAACATCCAACATTTTTGTAATCTAAAAGCAATTACATCTAAGATTAAATATGCCTATCAATATTTCTTTTTCTAACTAACATCTTAATTTTTTTTAAAAATAAGTTTCAAATTAACTCTTTTAAGGAAGTGTAACTTCCTTAAAAGAGTAAACAGATTTGTTGTAACTGTCAGGTAATCAGTAAAATATTTTGTTTTTTATTTGGATTTTGCCTAATTTAAGGTAAACCCTAAGAAAAACATCATGCAAAAGGAAACGCTTCAAACCCAAGAAATGATGGTGTCTCTGCTGAAGCAAATATTGGATACCTTGTTAAAATTTGCACCTGTCCAAACAGAAGAAGTTTGGCTAGACAATACCGATGTAAAAGAACTCTTAAAAATTAGTGATCCTACGCTTTATCGGCTCAGGAAAAGTAACCAACTGCCTGCCAAAAAGATTGGCGGTAAATGGTATTATTCCAAATCAGATTTGTTGAGGTTGATAAGGGGGTAGGAGCTAGTGGCTAGGGGTTAGTAGCTAGTAGTTAGGAACTAGGGATTAGTAGCTAGTGAATAGTGGCTAGTGGTTAGTCAAAACGAAGCAAAAAATCAAGGCTGTATTGCCTTCCTTGTACTGGTCTGGCGAAATGGTAAGGGCGAAATGAGAAGGTCTTTCCCAGCGCCGTGTCCTTTACACAGACTGCCTCATTTCTTGTAGGGTGCTACTTGTTCGTTTTTGCAACCATTTCACCGCCCATTACTTCGGAATAGCATTTAGTGGTTAGTAGTTAGTAGTTAGGAACTAGGAATCAGGAACTAGGAGCTAGTCATAGTCCCGATGCTTTGGGATTAGTGAATAGTGGTTAGTCATTAGTAATTCCGTTCCTACACCGTCATTTCGAGCGTAGTCGAGAACCGAAGCTCAACGAAGTTAAATCTTTGCACTTTGTCATCCAGAGCGCTACCTGTCCCGACATTTCGGGAGCGAAGGATCTTAAGGCGTAAGGTCGTTTAGTAATTGGAAATTGCTCACCATCACATGATCATATTAACTCATTATCGCATTAGCTAATCAACGCATCATCACATTAGCATATTCCCCTCATTCTCTCATTCATTCCTTCACTCAATCATTCATTCATAACTTTTCCACCGTACCTGCTAGGGACCAAGGTCGTAACAAGCTCGGTATAGCCTCGTATCAGGTTCGGATTTTACCCGATGAAAATACGAACAACATCCGAAGCGCATTCGAATAAATGACGAAGAACACTCGAACAACATTCGAAGAAACGACGAACAATAGGCGAAGTTGGTACGACTTTGCTACGACGCAGATACGATGCGGAACCCTTGCCATAGCGAACAACTTAATCAATCGCATTCAATGTCGTTCAAAAATGATTAAATCCGTTCGTGCCGGGCTGTGGGCTAGGTTTTAACCAAAAGCTTGCCTTAGCTTTGTATCAGTAAGTCGATGCTGGCCAGCGGGCTTTTAACCTATTTAAAAATTTAACATTATGGGAATTATTAGAAATGGAGGCAATGGTGCCTTCTCTGGCAAAGCTGGAAGTTTTATTGGTAGTAACTGGAAAAAAGTAAACTACATTAAGGGAATCCCCAAATTGAGCACAAAGCCCGCAACGCTGAAACAAGCACAGCAACGAGGTCGCTTTGCATTGGCCATGGGATTTTTGGGACCTGTTAAGGACATCATTAAAATTGGTTTTAAAGGGCAGGAAAAAGACAGGGCATCGGGTTTTAATTTAGCCGTGCAGCATGTGCTTAATTTTGCTTTGGTAGGCGATTATCCCAACTACAGTATTGATCGTAGTAAGGTATTGTTTGCCAAAGGTACTTTAACGCCGCCCAACAGCGTGGTGCTAAGCACACCAGCTACAGCCAAGATTAATATTGCCTACAGCAAGACTGTGAACGACCTTACTGCTTTTGCAGATGATGGCCTAGTGGTACTGTTGTACTGCGACGAAAATGCAATGTTTATGCCTTACTTGGGTATGGCAAACCGTAGCGATGGCGAAGTGCTGTTGGAGGTGCCCACTGAGTTTGTAGGAAAAGAGGTAGACGTGAATTTGTTTTTTACGGAGCAAAATAGCAACCGATGCTCTATCAGTGTTTTGGCGGGATCGGTAGTGGTGGTTTAGGAGTTAGGAATTAGTGGCTAGTGGTTAGTGGTTAGTGGTTAGTCCCGAATAGTCGGGATTAGATGAGTAGTTCCAAAATTTCCCTCTTTTAGAGGGGTGCCCAACGGGCGGGGTGTTTTTTGACTAGGAACTAGGGGTTAGGAATTAGTAGTTAGGAGCTAGGAATTAGTAGCTAGTGGTTAGTAAAGAAGCAGTTCATTGGTTTTTGTCCCGATACTTCGGAATTCATTAGGGGTTTGTTCATTAGTAATTTGTTTATTGGTTATTCATTTATTGGTTATTTATTAGCTAATCATCAAATGATCAAATCATCTAATTAATTCATCATCTCATTTTTACAGATTTTATCCATAAGTTGCTTTAGGTACATTAATTTTGTGTAAAATTTCATTCAAAAATTGATCTGATCACGTTGATGTATAGCTTTAAAAACGATTATGCCGAGGGTGCACACCCTAATATCCTTCATAAATTATTGGAAGCCAACTTGAGCCAACAGGCCGGCTATGGCGAAGATACTTACTCCATAGCCGCCAAACAGCTCATTAGGGAGAAAATTGCCAATCCCCAAGCCAGTATTTATTTCCTGTCGGGAGGTACACAAACCAATTTGATTGTAATTGCCTCGCTTTTGCGCATCCACGAAGCGGTAATTAGTGCCAAAACAGGGCATATTTACGCTAATGAAACGGGGGCGATAGAGGCTACTGGCCATAGGGTGATTACGGTAGAAACTACAGATGGTAAGTTAAAAGCAGCTGATATTGCACAGGTTTTAAAGGAATACAGCTTGCGCCCCCATGTGGTGAAGCCTAAAATGGTCTATATTTCTAACTCTACCGAAATTGGAACCATTTATAAAAAAGCAGAATTGGCTGAACTTTCGACCTTTTGCAGGGCTAACCAAATATATTTGTTTATGGATGGTGCCCGATTGGGCCATGCGCTTACTGCACAAAACAACGATTTAACCTTAGCTGATCTATCGGCCTTAACAGATGCGTTTTACATTGGTGGTACCAAAAATGGGGCGCTTTTGGGAGAAGCCATCGTATTTAACAGTCCGAACATTGCGCCCGATTTTGATTATGCTTTAAAGCAAAGAGGCGCTTTATTGGCCAAAGGCAGGTTATTGGGCATCCAGTTTTTGGAACTGTTTAAAGATGATCTGTATTTTAACCTTGCGGCACATGCCAACCAAATGGCCATGAAAATAGCCAAAGTCGTAGACGAAAAGGGTTATGCTACGCTTACGCAATCAACCACTAACCAGATTTTCCCTATTCTGCCAAACAAGGTAATTGAACACTTGAACCAAGGGTACGAGTTTTATGTATGGAAACCTATCGACGCGGAACACTCGGCCGTGAGGTTAATCACTTCATGGGCTACCGATGAAGCAAAGGTTGACGAATTTATCAATGATTTGAAGCGTTTTTAGACTTACGAAGTTTAACTTTAGTTGTTTGTTGTTTTCAAAGGATAAGTGGAGGGCTTCGCCATTTAAAAACTTCGTAAGTCTTTAGCCTTGTGTTTGTAATTCATTAAGCAATTAGCGCTTAAAATATTGCTAACTCATCACTACCGAACAAAATAAGGCTACTGCTGTTTATCAGTTGTAATCTTAGGCAATTGGCTAAAACAACATCTCATGAAACAGATCAAGTATTTAATGTATGGCTTGGCGCTGCTATGTGCCAGTTGTGGTTCAAAAAATATTGGCGGCACTTATAGCTTTGGCAATATTGATACTGGGCCTGCTGGCAGTTTAAAAATAAAACCTATTGATGAGCATACTGCAATGTTCTTTTTGGACGTGAATAAGGGAGCCCCCTCTTACAATATGGCACAATTGGCTGGACAAATGGCCTTAAATGGGGATGTAGGTACTTATAACCAAAAAGTTGATGCCAATGGTTTAGCATGTGAGCTTACTTTTAAGTTTAACAAAGAAGGGGTGCAGGTATTGACTAATCCAGCACACGAACATTGTGGTTTTGGTGGAAACGTGCAGGTGGCTCATTTATATCGCTTAACAGATAAACAAATTCCAACGTATTATATCAATGCCGTAGGTGATACCATACCATTTGAACGCGTTAAAATAGACTAAGGAGATTAAGTTCAGCGATTAATTCATGGCTATGCGCTTAGTTGAGGCCTTAGGCTGATCGCCACAAAGTATACCACGACAACGTTCATATTTTTCGAGCCAATTAAGTTTTACCTCAAGGATTTTGGGATGAAGATAGCTGGATACCTCTACTAGCTTGCGTTGCTTAGGATAGTAGGCAATCCACCCAAGGGTTTGTTGGTTGTTTGGATTGTACAGCTTCATTTTTACAAAATCGGCGCTTTCTTCGTCAACTCTTACGGCAAAACCCATGTTTTGTTCTTGGAAATTACTATGGTAAACCATGTCGGCCAAGCAGGTCATACACGTTTCATTTGGCTTAGGCTGGTTTGCCTTTGGCCTGCAAGCTACCATGCTGCACAAGCATAAATAAAAGATGAGGGGCTGTAAATTTCTTTGATAGCTGCACTTCATGATCCTACGTGGCTGGTTTGTTGTTGATCCTGCCTATATGATTATTGAACAGTATAACTAGGTAATGGTTTTGAAATGCTAAAAAAATAAGTAATTGAGACTTGCAGTACCAGTATAAATACGTGTTTGTGCTTGTAAATGAGATGCTAGCAAACATTTTTTTGAGCTTTATTGTTGCTCCTTAAACTAAAAGGATAAAAATGAGTAAGAAAGTGTGGGTGGTTGAAGATGACCCAGGAATTAGAGAAGTGATTTTATTGTGGTTAAGTGAAGAGGGATATGAAGTTTGCCTATTTGAAAACGCTACACAATTTAAAACTGCCTTGAAAATGCAATCAGATAAGATGGATGCCATGCTATTGGACGTAATGCTGCCTGATGGAAATGGTTTACAGCTTTGCCAAATGGTAAAATCAGATCCTAATTATACCCAAGTGCCAGTGCTCATGATGTCGGCAGGGATGAGTTATTTAGAGGTAGAACGTTTTTGCAGGGCTGATGCCTTTATACCCAAACCTTTTGATTTAAATGAGATGTTCGGAAAGCTGAATAGGCTAATGGATGCTAGGGTAAACTAGCAAGCGCATCCAATACCTGCTTTTTTCTTTGTGCCAAAGTGCCGTTAACGCTAATCATGGGTTGGTGAAGGTCGGCTAGCCAGTTTTCCAGTACGTCGTTTACCTTTTGGCGTAAGCGGGGTAAATCATCAGGAGCACAAAGGATCAGGTCGGGATTTTCAATAGGTACAAAAACAATCAAATCAAGGTTGGAAAGCGCATCCATCATGGTTTCATAAAGCAGGGAAATGTCTTTGCTTTGGTCGCTGATATGGATATAAGCCAATAAATCTAAGGGACAACGATCAAAAATGACCTGATCATCCTTATGTTCCAATTGCTTTACGGAAAAATCAAATTGTGCCCTATAGTCATCTAAGCTTGGCTCTTCCGAAAATAGATAGCCACTTTCTTGCAGCTGATGATAGGGTTCATCCATCAACGTAAAGTCTGGTAAACTGTCGGCAATTGCAGTTGCCAAAGTTGTTTTTCCTACCCGATGTGTTCCAGTGAAAGCGATGCGCATAGTTGGTTGGTTGGTTGGTTGGTTGGTTGGTTGGTTGGTTGGTGAGGTCTAGACTTAATTTACGCCTACTTTTATGAGTCGGAACAACTTCCTTACTGCTGTACTCAGTTCGTCTTGCTCACAGCCATAATCTTCAAACTGTCCGTAGATTTTGTAGTCTGAAATATTAAAACCGTCTTCAATATCATTGTACCAAATGATTTTGGTTCCACAAATGGCTACTACCCAAAAACCACCACCTTCATCTCCATATTCGGGCTCCTGCCATTTAGCAGGTGTGATTTGTATCAATTGCCAAAAATTCCATAGCTCTCCCTGAAGTTCTATTGCTGTTTTTTGGATTTCTTCATAAAGCTCAATTAATGATATGGGTTCCCATTTATCCATCATTATTTTAGGTCTAGTTATACTTACAGATTTTAACTTTAGTTGTTTGTTTTCAAAGGATAAGTAGAGGGTTTTGCTGTTTAAAAACCTCGTCAGTTTTCAAAAATATAATAATATTTCACAAATAGCGATGTTGTATGTGCCAAAGGCAAAACCAAAGTTTTTGTACCTTTAAATCGTCAACGTGCAACAGGGCAGAGGAAACTTTATTGTTGCATAAAGCGTTGTAATATCAACTAATCTCCCGATATATGGCTTGGAATCCTGAACTTTACGATAGCTTTAAAGATGTTCGCTATCAACCTTTTTATGATTTGGCAAACTTGATTGTACCCGAAGAACACATGAAAGCAATAGACTTGGGTTGTGGTACGGGGGAACAGACTGCTATCCTTAGCCAAAAATTTAAAGATGCTGATTTGGTAGGGGTTGATTCTTCTGCAGAAATGCTCGAGAAATCTAAAAGCTTTGAAAACGAACACTTACATTTTCGTTTGGGTGCTATAGAGCAGGAGGTTCAATCGACAGAGAAATACGATCTTGTGTTTAGCAATGCTGCCCTGCAATGGGTAGATAGGCATGAAGTACTATTTCCACGGCTAATGGGCTTACTTAACGCTGGCGGACAGCTGGCCATACAAATGCCTGTACAAAAAGAAAACATCCTGAACCAGATTTTGGCCGACTTGGTGGCAGAAGAACCTTATGCTTCCTATTTGAAAAACTGGAACCGAGATTCGCCTGTGCTTTCTATGGACGATTATGCACAACTGCTTTTTGACAATGGTTTATCCAATATCCAGATTTCCCAAAAGGTTTATCCTATCATTGCCCAAAACCATGAGGCGCTTTATAACTTTATTTCGGGCACTGCACTCATTCCCTATATAGAACGTTTGCAGGGAAAAGAGCAGCAAGAGCTAATTAATGAGTTTAAAGCTAGAATAGCCAAAAAATTTACCAAGTTGCCAGCTATTTATGCTTTTAAAAGGATTTTGATTTACGGTAGGAAACTATAGGTTTTAATTTAGGTTAGCATATGTTTTAATTTAGTTTGGCACACGCGGCACGCGTGCGCTAAAGTTGGTGTTTTAATTTAGTTGGCACACGCGGCACGCGTTTGCTAACCCTGGTATATTTTTATTAAACATTTTGTTAGCGCACGCGTGCCGCGTGTGCTTTTTTTTCTTCTTATTTGCATTTTATAAATGACTATTTTCTATAGTTAATGTACTCGTGTTTGAGGTTATATATTTTAATTTAGTTTAGCACACGTTTTAATTTAGTTTAGCACACGCGGCACGCGTGCGCTAAAGTTGGTATATCTTATTAAACATTTTGTTAGCGCACGCGTGCCGCGTGTGCTTTTTTTTCTTCTTATTTACAAATAATTTCTATTACTAAAGCATGCATGCTGGATGTGAAGATTGGTTTTAATTTAGTTTAGCACACGCGGCACGCGTGCGCTAACTCTGGCTATTTTATTTATAAATAAATAATCTCTATCAATCCCTTGCCACCACTATAATCAATAGCGCTACTATAGCGCCATTCATGTGGCTCGTTTACAAAACCAGCCACTACCGGGTTGTTGTGGATATAGTTGGCTTTCTGTTCAATTATTGCTGCACTCCACAGTTCTATAGGATGGTTGTTATGTTGCCAAAACTGGTAGTTTTTTACATTGCTGCTTTTGGCTCCCGCTCTTGCAAACATCCACAGCATCCATTCCCTTCTGCTTTCCTTCATGTTGGCTTTAATGGCTTTTACCAGTTGCTTAGAGGTGTATTCCTTAAAGCGCCCCAAAACTACTTCGGGATTAATGGTGGCGGTGCGGAATATCAAATGCACATGACTGGGCATAATGCACCAGCAAAACAGTTCTAAGCCCAATTTCTCCTTACAATGTTTTAAGCTTTCTATTAAAATTTCAGCGTAAATTGGTCTGATAAAAACGTCTATCCAATTGACCACGGCAAAGCTTACAAAATATAAGCCTTCCTTATTGTGGAATTTATATTTACGACTCATAGGTTGATGTTTGTAGATGTATAAGCAATATACTAAATAAAAATTTCTATAGCCTTCTTTAGCGCACGCGTGCCGCGTGTGCTATAATGACCGCGTGTGCTAGGTTTTTTAATAAACCTATTCTTATTTATCTTTTCTATAGCACACGCGGCACGCGTGCGCTATAGAAAAATATAAGTTTAAAACTTTTCTATTCGTTACCTGTTCTTTTAACGGCCATTTCATTAGCTGCACTGTGATTTTTTTATTTTAAGCTGTTCCCATGAAGTTAGTCGATTATTCACTATTAATGATGTTGATCTGTTGCTCTTTAGCTGCAGTTGCTCAACAGGCTGTCAATGCTACCAATTTAATACACCCAAAAGCCGTTCAGTTAAATATTGGTACCCAAGGTATTGGTGCTGCTTTTAACTACGGTTTTACCGATAAGCTTACGGGCAGGATAGGGGTGAATGCCATTCCTATCAAAGCTAATGATGTTTTTGAAATTTCGGGACTTAATTCTAATTCACATGTGTCTGCAAATTTCTATAACCTGCATGCCTTGGCCGATTATGCTCCTTTTAACAAGATAAACTGGTTGCGCGTTGTAGGTGGTTTTGCCTATTTTATGAGGGCCAAGGGTGATGTAAGAATTATTCCATCTGATAATTACCAGTACGGGGACTTGACTTTAACCGAAGAGCAAATAGGTTATGTAGATTTAAAGGTAGATTGGAAGGGCTTGGCTCCCTATATCGGCATTGGTTTGTTGCGAAGTTTTCCCAAGCGTAAATTCAATGTGAATATGGATTTGGGAACCTACTATCTACATAGACCAAAAGCCAATATCATTGGAACAGGTATCCTTTCCGGCAACTCCTCCCAAACCCCACAATTTCAGTCTAACATTAAAAATTACCGCTGGTTGCCTATGTTGCAAGTAAATTTTAATTACACACTTTAAAAGAGGTTAAGAGATGAAAGCAATGAGATTAAGTGTACTGCTACTATTTTTAGGATTGCTAGCTTGTAAAAATCCCACAGAAAATATTAAGGTGGTGGTTGATACAGATATCATTAAATACACCGCATTAATTAATGTAACGGATGCCCAAACAGGAAATGCAGCACCAGCTAGCGCCAAACTTACGGCAGTAGGAGAAAATGCGCAACATATTTACGAGCTTTCTGGTAAAAAGGAAATCAAGTTGGTACAAGGAATGGTTACGATAGGTTTGCATCCTAATGTAGTGCCAAGTGCTCAAAATCCAATTCGCGCTACGGTAGAAGTTACCGCTTCGGGATATACCACCCAGCGTAGTGAAATCGTTTTTACGGCTGATAAAAAGCAGCAAATGGTGTCTATTGGCATTTCACGAGTGGGTAATACACAGCCGCCCATTGTAGTGCCACCACCGCCGGTATATCAAGACGTATCGCTTAATTTTACGGGTCGTTGTCCCAATAGGAGCGATGTAGAGATTAGGCCAAGTGTATATCTATCTTTTCGGAAATCGGGGTCAAATGCACCTTTTCAATATTTGGGTTATATGGATAAGGGCAACATTAGCACTAATTTATTGGCCCTTAACGAAAGCTATGATTTTCAGATTGTTTACGGCGGCGAGAGCTATCAGGTGAGCCAAAAAATAGAACAAAGCAGCTACCAACTGACTATTGATATGACCGCTGCCTGTAATTTTTAAACCTGTTACAGATAGTTTGTTTTTACTAAAATTTTTAGTAAAATTGCGGTATGCTAAAGGGAAGCAAAAATAAAGCACCGTCCAACCATCCTGTTTATGCCATTGTGGATATTGAAACCACAGGTGGGAGCGTGTCCAACAGTAGGATTACCGAGATTGCGATCATTTGTCATGACGGCGAAGGTGTAACCCAGCGCTGGAGCAGCTTGGTTAATCCAGAAATGGATATTCCTTTGCACATTACCGCTTTAACGGGAATTAGTAATGAGATGGTGGCCCAAGCACCTACTTTTGAAACCTTAGCCCCGCAAATATTTGAATGGCTGCAAAACAAGGTCTTTGTAGCCCACAACGTAAATTTCGACTATTCATTTGTGAGGGCTCAACTTGCCAACTGTGGTTTTACATGGGAGGTGCCCAAGCTTTGTACCGTAAGACTTTCCCGCAAGTTGCTGCCAGGTTTTAGTTCCTATAGTTTGGGGAAATTATGTGACCATATAGGGATTGGCATTAGCAACCGACATCGTGCATTGGGCGATGCCGAAGCTACCGCTCAGCTGTTTTCGATCTTACTGGCTAAAGATGAACAGCAATTGATTGGTGGTATGTTGCGTCGTGCCTCACCAGAACAACGTTTGCCCGCACATGTACCTTTGGCTGATTTTCAGGCATTGCCATCAGGTCCTGGGGTGTATTATTTTCACAATCAGGAAGGAAAGGTGATTTATGTAGGTAAAGCCATTAACGTTAAGAAAAGGGTGGCTTCGCATTTTGTAGGACACAATGAGGGAGCTAGGCGACAACATTTCTTAAAGGAAATTTACGGGATCTCTTTTGAGCGTTGTGGTTCTGAGCTGATGGCCCTATTATTTGAATGTACGGAGATACAACGTTTATGGCCTATATACAACAGAGCTCTTAAAGGCTTTGAACCCAAATTTGGGCTATACCATTATGTGGCCGTAAATGGTTATGGTCATTTGGCGGTGGGCCGATTGCCGAAACAATTTAACTGTGCCAAGGTATTCCATAGAGAAGTAGATGGACTTAACTTTTTAGCTTCACAAAGCAAATTGTTTGAAATTGATCAACGGTTTTGCAGGTATGGAAAAGGCCCTTTGTTTAAAAGCGATGAAACATTGCCTGATTTGGAAACCCATAACAGCGCCATTGAAAAGCTACTGGAAAGTATTACAGAAGAGCAACCTAGCTTTATGTTATTGGACGGTGGGAGAGAGGCCAATGAACAAGGCTGTATCTGGATTGAAAAAGGTGAGTTTTACGGGATGGGTTATTTATCTGCCGAGCAACAGTTGTTGGATGCCATGGCCGTTAAAGATTGTGTTACCCGCTTAAAGGGCAACCATTATATGTTGCAATTGGTGATGAGCCATGCGCAACGTTATCCGCAAAATGTAAGGTTAATCAGTTAAGGATTAGGCACTCAGTACGTTTCCCAAAAGCATGGCTTTAATGTGCTCATGTAATTCCGTTGGTACTTCTTGTGTGCTGATATTGCTTAGGGCGTGTTGGGCCGAGTTGTATTTTTCAATATAGGTCCCATTTTCGAGGTTAAACTTCAAGAAACCTTCTTCGAAATACCTTTCTTCAATTTCTTCCGACGAATCCATGGAACGGAAAGTCAGTTTTGAAATTTCCCAAGTCTTTTTTTCTACCCTAAGCCATTGAAATTTTTCGCCAATAGCTGCATATTCGCCTAGGTCATTGCGCTTAATTTCAGCTAGATATAGGTCTTCGCTTTCTAAAACGTACAAGTATTCGAATATATTTGAGTTGAGGTTGTTCATGGAGCTACTAAATTACTGTCTTTTGGTTTAATGGGGGTCTTTTTTTTTCCACAGCGGTGGAAAGCTTTTAAACTCACAATTGCGAACTTTTCGCCACAAATAAAGCAAGCAAATCCACAATATCTCTACAACAATTAGAAGCTTGTGAAGGTTTGGGAATGGTAGGGCAAATATGGGTTTGTAAAATTATCTCATTGATAATGAACTAAAAAAGTCGTTTTGGTTAAAAAGTGAGAATTTGTAATAAACAATATGTTTTTATATTTGTTGGAAACTAGATATACATTTGAAATTAGATGAAGAAAAAGGTTTGGGTGGTGGAAGATGATCCTGATATTGGAGAAGTAATTTCCTTTCTACTGAATGATGAGGGCTATGAGGTGTCCCTGTTTCCAAACGCCTCGCTATTTAAAGAAAAGCTACCTAGTGCTGATGCGGATATGATGGTAATGGACGTGATGTTGCCTGATGGTAATGGCATTGATTTGTGCCATGATGTAAAGACCAACGGCACATTAAAACATGTACCAGTACTGATGATGTCGGCAAATAAGGGACTTTCAGATTTAAATGGTTACTATAGAGCTGATGATTTTATTGCAAAACCCTTTGATATAGATGAGTTTATGAGAAAAGTTAAGCGCTTAGTGAGTTAAGCATGGTTTGTCTTAAAACTAAGCGGTTAACGTCTCTATTTTTTTCATCATAGTGGTCATTTCAAAAGGCTTGGCCAAAAAATCATTGGCACCACAGGCTAGCGCCGATTCTTTGATTTGTCTACTGGCTGAGATCATTAGAATGGGTAACTTCTGGGTGGCCTCATTGGCTTTAAGCTGTTGGCAAACTTCTCTACCGTCAATGCCCGACATCCAAATATCTAGCAGCAATAAATCAGGTTGTTGTTGTTTTACGGCTTCAATGACTTGATTGCCATTGGCAACTATATTTACTTCATAGCCCAAAACCTCACACATTGTTTTAACGGCATCCAAAATGCCTTCGTCGTCATCAGCAATTAAAATTCTTTTAGCTTTCATTTTCAGTGGTTGCTAGGGGCTGAGCAATAGGAATGGCAAAACAGAAAGTAGAACCCTTTCCTGCAACTGAGTTTACCCAAATGCGGCCACCTAATTGTTTTACAATTTCCGAAGAAATATAAAGGCCAAGGCCCAATCCAGGGAAAGTATGCTCTTTAGTACCCGACACTCGGTAGAATTGTTCAAATACCAAATCTTTTTTGTCTGCGGGCAAGCCTATGCCAAAGTCCTGTACACAAAGCTGCACTTCATGGCCATGATCTTCTGTGAATACAATAATACGATTGGCATCTGGCGAGTATTTAACCGCATTGGTCATCAAATTTACGACCACTTGCTGAATGCGCTCCCTGTCTCCATGAATATCTCTTAAACTTTTCAGTTTTAACTGGATTTGGTGTTTTTCGGCCGTGAGTTGAATATCTTCTACAATATCATTCACCAGTTGATCAAAATTGAAATGGGTATTGGTAAAGGCCAGTTTGCCCGAATTGATTTTGGTCACATCTAGCAAATCACCAATTAATGCCGTAAGCCTATTGATTTGGTTGTTCATTTTTCCAATTAAGGCTGCATTTTTTTCGTCGCCAGCGCGGTGTAGCATCATTTCTACCACTTGTGCGTAGGCTTTAATACTGGTTACTGGTGTTTTAAGTTCATGGCTGGCTACTCCCAGAAAATTATCTTTTTGTTTTTGCAATTCCTTTTGTTCGCTGATATCCGTATTGCTGCCATACCATTTGCTAATGTGCCCATTGCTGTCGGTTAGTGCTACTGCTCTAACTAACCACCAACGATAATTGCCATACTTATTTTTTAAGCGAAACTCTGCTTGATAGGGTTCTCCGTTAGTTAAGCTTTTTTGCCATGTTTTTAGGGTTGGTTTTACGTCGTCTGGGTGTACAGCAGCAATCCATTTGTCGCCCAGTGAAGCTTCAATTGGCATGGCACTTTGATCGTTCCAACGTTGGTTAATGAAATCAATCATGCCATCTGGTGTAGCAGTCCACATTACAGTAGGCACCGCATTGGCTAAAAATTCTAGCTCTTTTAGCGCATGGGCAAGTTCGCTGTTCTTTTTATCCATGGCCTTTTTGGCATTGATTTCGGTTGTTAAATCACGGGCAATACCAGTAATGGCAATAGGTTCGGCGGTAAGGCTATCCCTAATTAAAAAAAACTGCTTGTGAATAGGAATAATTTCTCCTGTTTGTTGGTGTATAAGCTCTAAACGACCCGACCATTTTCCCGTTTCCAATAATTGTGAGCGAATGCTACCCTTAATCAATCGGTTTGAAGCTTGTGAGTGGTAGGTTTCGATATTGGTTTTAGGTACTTCATCCGCTGCTAGTCCAATCAGTTTTTGTCCAGCAGCATTCAGGTAAATGGTGTTGCCTTGCCAATCGGTATAGTTGCAAAAATCTTCACTAAACTCCACAATAGTGGCTAAACGTTGCAATTCGGCCCTTGCTTTTAGTTCGCCACGCAAATCCCTAGCAGTAGAGCCACGCCCAATAATTTGGCCAGTAATGGGGTTTTTTACCAAGATGTAATTTACTTGACAGGGAATGGCTTCATGGGTTTGTACATGTTTGAGGTATAAGATCCCTTTCCAACCTTTATCATTGTCAATTTGTGGGATAATGGTTTCTTGAACACGCTTTAGTTCCTCGGGTTCATAAAAATCCTTGGCGGTCATTTGGGTCAAATCAATTTCATCAGGTACCCCAAATAAGGTTCTTCCCGCACGGTTCATGTAAATCAAGTTGCCTTCCATATCAGCAATGGTCATGATATCTGCATTATGGCTTACTAGCGATAGGAGTTGTTGTTGGCTCAATGAGGTATTTACTTCGTTAGTAATATCTCTGGCAGTACCCGCAAACCGATAAGCTAAGCCTTCATCATTAAAATAGGCCCGTCCTTTGCAATGCACCCATCTTATTTTTTTACTGTGGTTACCAATGGTACGATAGCGGATGTCGTAGGTGTCGGTTTGCAAGGGGTTAATGGCAGCGGCTACAGCCTCCATTACTTTAGGTTTATCATCTGGATGGATGCAGTCCAGCACTTCATGGTAGGCAATATCAGCTTCGCCTTCAAAACCAAACAGCTCACGACAGCGTAAATCCCAATGTACGGCATGCGAAAGTGGATTAAGGTCCCAAGTGCCAATTTCTGCTGACTGTAAAGCTAGGCTCAATCGTTCCTGTGTATCCAATAATTCTTGCTGGGTTTTAATCAGCGTGGTAACATCAATAGCGGTATGAAAAATATATGCTGTTTTTCCATCAGCACCCAATACAGGTTTATAGGTATAGTTAAAGTAGGAAGTTTGCAATTTGCCATCTACTTTAAGTTCTGCACGGTCTTTTTCGGCATGGTGGGTAATGCCTGTATCAAAAACATTTTGTAAAAGCGCAATAAACGGTTGGCCCCTCAGTTCCGGAACAGCTTCTATCAAAGGTTTGCCGATCACACTTTTATCTTTGCCCCAAAAGGCCAACATTTGAGCATTTGCCGAGGTAATGATGATATCCCGAGTATGATAGATGGCAGAAGCTGATGGGGCGGCATTGATCAGTTCGTCAAATCTATTGGGGTTGTTTTTAGGCTCCATGTAGTGTAAAACGTCTAAGTTACTCATTTTTGAGCTAGAAATAATGGTTCTGAAATATTTATAAAGACGTATTTATTTACTGGCGCAAATACTTACATTTGTCGCATGGGCGTTTATTTAAGTAGCGACTATAGAGAGAATAAATGATTAATACATTGCCCAATATCCGTCTTAAAGAAGAGACGAAGACTGCGCACCAAGCTTTGGAGAAGAAAGTAATCCTGCAGTTAAAAGCCATCCGTTCTGAAGCTGATTATGCTTCGTTTATCCGTTCCTTTTACCTTTATTTTAATGCGCTAGAACAGAAGTTAGCTGCTTATATTAATGATAAGGTAGTGCCTGATCTTGCTTTGCGTAGAAACAGTAGCTATTTAAAGGCTGATTTGCATGAACTGGGCTTTAATGACAAGCAAGAGAAGGTATTAGAACTTCCAACCATTAAGAGTTTAGCGCAAGCTTTAGGGGCTATGTACGTAATGGAAGGATCCATTATGGGCGGACCAATTATTGTAGAGATGCTGCGCAAACATGGGCTAACCACGGGTTTCAATTTCTTTTCGGGCTATGGTGCCGAAACAAGAAACATGTGGAACAACTTTGTTACTGTTTTAAATGAAAGGCTAAAAAGTGTTTCATTACAACAAGAAGCGGTTGATACGGCCAGCGAAACTTTCGAAAAGTTTCAATTAGTTTTTGAAGCCTAGAATTTACTTCTTTTTGTTTTAATATTTTCTTAACTTAACCTACCTGATTTAATCATCAATACAGATAATTTACATGAGTGAACCAAATTTAGATAATTGCGAAAACGAACCGATACACATCCCTGGAAGTGTACAAGGCCATGGTTTCCTCATTGCTCTTGATGGCGAATTGGTAGTACGGTATTGCAGTGAAAATATACAGGAATTTTTAGGAATTAAGGCTAGCACTATTTTGGGTAAGCCTTTGCATGAAATAGAGAGTTTGAGTAGCGGACCACAGCAGGACTTAGAAGCCTTGGTACGATTTGCCAATCAGCAGGATGCGGTGGTGAACCAAAATGGTTTTTCTTATCAACTCAATGGACAAAGCTTCAATATCATTATCCATTTTCATAATGGTTTTCACATTATTGATTTTGAGCCTAACATATCTAGCCTTTCGTATGATTTGCAGTCGTTGGTGGGCAGATCATTGTCGGAAATCCTTTCAGATAAGAAAATGGAAAACCTGCTAACCAATGCGGCACAACAAGTGAAGAAAATTATTGGTTACGACCGTGTAATGGTTTATAAATTTCATGAAGATGGGCATGGTGAAGTAGTGGCTGAGGCTAAGGCCGATAGCTACGAAAGCTGGTTAGGCTTACATTATCCTGCTTCGGATATTCCAAAACAAGCCAGAGCTCTTTATCAAATTAACTTGGTGCGTCTTATTGCCGATGTAAATACCACACCTTCGGCCTTGGTGACCAATGGCGTTGATGGTAAAGCAGTGCCTTTGGATCTTACACACAGTACGTTGAGGGCAGTATCCCCAATTCATATCCAGTACCTTAAGAATATGGGGGTACAATCAAGTTTCAGTGTGTCTATCATGGACCATGAAAACTTATGGGGATTGATTGCTTGTCATAACTATTCGCCCAAATTCATCAATTTTAAGGAGCGTGAAAGTGCAAAATTGGTAGGGCAGGTATTGTCTTCAGCCATTAGTTTCAGAGCTCAGGAAGAAGACCAGCTACAAGCAGCCGAACACAGACAAGCAGTAGAAACCATGACCAGGTTTTTATTGCGTAATATAGATGTAGAGGAGGCTTTAACCGGACAAGATAACACCTTAAAAGACGTAGTGGACTGTACTGGTGCAGCACTTTATTTCGAGAATAAATTGCATGTTACTGGTGACGCTCCCGATCATGAGTTTATAGGTAAATTAATTGATTGGCTAGATGAAAGAACCTATAAAGATGGTTTTTACATGAGCCATGAACTATCTAAAGATTTTCCTTTGGCCGCTAAATTTAAGTTGTTGGCTAGCGGTTTATTGGCTTGCAGGTTAGGTAAAGATTTAAAAGAATACATGCTTTGGTTCAGACCAGAGGTGAAAACCTTAGTGAAATGGGCAGGTAACCCTGAAAAAATAGTAGAAAAGGATGAAAAGGGAATGAGCCACATTTCGCCTAGAAACTCATTTAACGAATGGTTACAACAAGTTGAATTTACCTCTGTACCTTGGAAACGACATGAGCTGGAAGCCGCTTTGTCTTTACGAGATGAGGTGAATTATGCCATTAGCAGAAAAGCGAACGAGCTAAGGGTGATGAACGAAAAACTCAGAGCGGCCTATTCGGAGCTGGATAGCTTTAGTTACACCATTTCCCATGATCTTAAAAATCCATTAGCAACCATTAAATCCTATTCGCAGTTGATAAAAAAAGGCAACAATACCATGGATAGGGTAATGATGATGGCCGAAAGAATTGATAAGGGCACGCAAAAAATGCAGCTGATGATTGATGAGGTACTGGCTTATTCTAAGGTAGGACAATCGAAAATACAAGGTAGGCACATTGATATGCGGAGCTTATTGGAGGAACTGAGTAACGACCTAATGGTTTCCAGTAATCATCCAGATTTGAGTATCGAAATAGGTGAAACTCCTGCGGTATATGGTGATGAGCTGATGATTTTACAGGTGTTTTCTAATGTAGTGGGTAATGCCGTAAAATATTCTTCAAAAACCACTTCACCAAAAGTGAGCATTAGTGGTAATAGAGAGAGCACAGAGGTAGTTTATGCCATTTCAGATAATGGGATAGGCATACCAGCCAATGAACAAGAAGGTATTTTTGAGCTTTTTGCCAGAGCTTCTGCTGGAAATGATTTTGAAGGAACAGGTGTAGGCCTGGCTATTGTTAAGCGTATATTGGCCAAACACGATGGTAACATTTGGTTAAATAGTACGCCAGGACAAGGTTCTGTGTTTTACATTAGCTTTAAACATTTTGAAGCCGAAGCGGTACTTAGTTAATCAATTACTCCGCTAAATATTTTCGTTTGTATTCCAATGGTGTAATCCCGTTTACTTTCTTAAAATGTCGATAAAAGTTGGATACGTTATTAAAACCACATTGGTAACAGATCATATTGGTGGGATGTTTGTCTTCAATTAAAAGTCTACAGGCGTGACTTACCCTAATTTCAATTAAGAAATCGTAATAGGTCTTTTTGGTCATCTGCTTAAAATAACGGCAAAAGGAAGTTACACTTAAATTGCTGATAGAGGCTACTTCTTGTAAGCTAATTTCTTTCTTGAAATTGGTCAGCGTGTAATTGTATACCTTGTTCAATCTAATCACATCCGATTCGTCAGATTGGTATTGCACGTGACCAGGGTTAAGTACCGCATAATCATCGGCCTCTGCTAAAGTTTTTAAAATAGATAGCAGTACAATCAGTCTGTCTAGGTTTTGCGCATCTTTTGCTTGCAACATCAATTGTGCTAATTTGTCTCTATGTTCACCTTTCAGTAAGATGCCTTTTTTAGCTTTCTCAAATAGCTTGGGGATCAAATAAGCCTCTGGCAAATTCAGGATGTCTTTTCCCAAGCAATCGGGCAGAAAGTGTATCACAATGGCTTCTACCTCATGACTAGGGTTGCTTTGGAAATACTCATCGCTACAACGCCAGGTATGGGGTAGGTTATCGCCTAAGAGAATGATCTCTCCGGAAGAAAAATTACTGATGTTATTGCCAATAAATCTTACCCCTTCGCCTCTAATTACATAATGCAATTCCAGCTCGGGATGGTAATGCCATATTTTGCCAAAGTTCTCTTGAATGTCGTGCCTAATGCTGAAAGAATTTTGCAGGCTAACAGGCACTTTATGAAAGTGTGGTTTCATGGTACTCGCTTATATTTGGTGGTCTTTATTCCTTAATTATAGCTAAATAATTTCGAATATTGCCAAATTCAATGGTTATTATGCTAACATCCTACAATAACTAGCTAATAAGCCGCAAGAATGGCTTCTCGTCATCGAGCATCTTTGTAGGGTAACATTTGTTACAGCCAAATATGAATGTGTAGGGAATTTCCCTCGGATTGCCGCTTGAAAAATAGCGCCCAAGCCACTTTCGTTTGGCATTTAAACCGCACAAAATTTTTAGCAAATGAACAAAGAGATTTTTCTTGTAGCCAGTGGCGATTTAAGAATTGCAGCCAATCAAAGTTGCTGGGAAACACAAGACCAAATGGAAAAGACCTTAGCAGGTGTTTTAGAGAAATTTGGCTACAGCATTAAAAGGGCACATGCTTACAATCCTGAAAAGAAACATGGTTTCATCGATTCGCAACGTATGGGCATTGAAGTATTTAAAAATATAGACAAAGATGCACCACTTATAGTAGCCGAAAGTGTTTGGCAATACAGTCATCACGTTTTGGCAGGCTTAACTACTCACCGTGGACCTATTTTAACCCTAGCAAACTTTAGTGGGCAGTGGCCTGGTTTAGTTGGCTTACTTAATTTAAATGGTTCGTTAACTAAAGCTAATGTAAAGTATAGTAGTTTATGGAGTGTTGATTTTGATGATGAGTTTTTCCTGAACGGCATTAAAAATTGGCTAACAGATGGTGAAATCAAGCATCCAGAAACACATGTGAAATCATTTAAAGCAGTTAAAATACCAGCTAACGAAGAAAAAATAGGACGTGATTTTGCCGCTAAGCTTAAAGATGATAAAGCCATTATGGGTGTTTTTGATGAAGGTTGTATGGGAATGTTCAATGCCATTGTTCCTGATGATCTTTTGCATGCTACGGGGATTTTTAAGGAACGTTTGAGCCAATCAACTCTTTATGCGAAAATGCTTACGGTAAGCGATGCTGACGCAGAGAAGGTACTAAATTGGTTGTTGGATAAAGGGATGAAATTTGATTGGGGCACTGATGATGCGACCGAGTTGACCAAAGCGCAAACCTTAACTCAATGCAAAATGTACATAGCTGCCTTACGTTTGGCAGATGAATTTGGCTGCGATACCATCGGCATTCAATACCAACAAGGCTTAAAGGACTTAGTGCCCGCCAGCGATTTGGTGGAAGGCTTGTTGAATAATCAAGATCGTCCACCTGTTTTTGATGAAAAAGGTAAAGAATTATACGCTGGAGAGGCCCTTCCTCATTTCAACGAAGTAGATGAATGTGCAGGCATTGATGGTTTGCTTACCTATAAGTTGTGGCAAAAATTAGGCATGCCAGGCGAAAATACCCTACATGATTTGCGTTGGGGCGAAAACTTTAAAAGTGACAAGGTAGATGATTTTGTGTGGGTATTTGAAATTTCGGGCGCTGCTCCACCAGCTCATCACATTGGTGGTTACGCTGGCTCAGATAGCATCCGTCAACCAGCCATGTTTTTCAAATTTGGTGGAGGAACCTTAAGAGGGGTCGCTAAGCCCGGCAATTTAGTTTGGAGCCGTGTATATGTCATTAACAACGAGCTGAACTGCGATTTGGGGGTAGGTAAAGCAGTAGAATTGCCGAAAGAAGAAACCGAAAGAAGATGGAATGAAACCAATTACCAATGGCCAATGATGCATGCTACTTTAGACGGGGTAACCCGCGACCAAATGATGGCCCGCCATAAAGCTAACCATATTCAAGTGGTGTATGCTACCAATGAAGCGGCGGCACACAAAGCTTGCAGAATTAAGGCAGCGGCTTTGGAAGAGTTGGGCATTCAAACCCATTTCTGTGGAACGGTAGATGTAGAGGGAACCAAATTTAATTAAGCATGGACAAGAAGTATGTCATTGGTTTAGATTATGGTACAGATTCGGTACGAGCTTTATTGGTAGATGCCGAAAATGGTGCCGAAGTAGCTTGTGCTGTAAGTTTATACAAAAGATGGGCTGAGGGCAAGTACTGTGATCCTGCAAAGTCGCAATTTAGGCAACATCCTTTGGATTATATCGAAGGCATGGAAGAAAGCATTAAAGAGATTGTGGCCCAAGTAAGCCCAGAGGTAGTTAAACATATTTTAGCCATTACTATTGATACTACGGGTTCTACTCCAGGCGCAGTAGACGAAAAGGGAACACCATTGGCCTTATTGCCAGGTTTTGAAGAAGATCCCGATGCCATGTTTGTGCTTTGGAAAGACCATACCGCACTAAAAGAAGCCGATGACATTAATGCCTTGGCCAAACAGTGGGGAGTAGATTATACTAAGTATTCTGGCGGATTGTATTCTTCGGAATGGTTTTGGTCTAAAATATTGCATATCACTAAAAAGGAAGGAACTGTAGCTCAAAAAGCTTTTTCATGGATGGAGCATTGCGATTGGATGCCTGCTTTCCTAACAGGTAATGATCATGTGCTTACCGTAAAACGAAGTCGTTGTGCGGCTGGGCATAAAGCCATGTGGCACCAAGAATTTAATGGATTACCAAGCAAGGAATTTTTAGGTGCCTTACATCCCAGTTTAGCAGGATTAAGAGACAGATTGTATCACGACACTTATACCACCGACGAAGTAGTAGGTAATTTGTCGGCAGAATGGGCTCAAAAGCTAGGCTTATCTGAAAATGTAAAGATAGGTGTAGGCGCCCTTGATGCACATTTAGGTGCCGTAGGTACTGGAATTGAAGCTTACAGTTTGGTCAAAGTGATGGGTACTTCAACTTGCGATATGGTGATGGTGCCTAATCAAGCATTTACAGGGCTGGTGAACGGCATCTGCGGACAAGTAGATGGTTCGATTGTCCCTGGTATGTTGGGCATGGAAGCGGGGCAATCAGCTTTTGGTGATGTATACAGTTGGTTCAGGCAAATTTTAGAATTTCCGATGAAGGAGATATTAGTCGAAACCCTTACGAAAGAACAGTTGCAAACTGCAAGTGATGCTATTTTGCCTCAGCTGTCCAAAAAAGCGGCTCAAATTCCAGTGACAGTAAATGATTTAATTGCATTGGATTGGATCAATGGTCGTAGAACACCAGATGTTGACATGACCAAAAAGGGCCTAATTGATGGAATTACCTTGGGTACTACCGCACCACACCTTTTTAAAGCATTAGTAGAAGCTACAGCTTTTGGCTCAAAAGCCATTATGAACCGCTTTATTGAAGAAGGAGTAGCCATTAAGCAAGTAATCGCCTTGGGCGGAATTTCCAAAAAATCAGCCTATGTGATGCAAACTTTGGCTAACATATTAAATGTACCCATTAAAGTGGCAACCAGCGAGCAGGCCTGTGCCCTAGGTTCGGCCATGTTTGCAGCGGTTATTGGTGGTGCGCACCAAAATATTGCCGAAGCACAAAAAAATATGACTTCTGGTTATGATGCCGAATATTTTCCAGAGGCAGAAAAAGCGGTTGTTTACGAGAAATTATATCAGCGTTATCTCACGCTAGGCAATCAATAATGGTTAAATATTGATAAGAGGATATCCTAGTCCATATTTAATGGGGTAAGGTATAAAAGGCTTACGAGGCGCTCTGCACTTCGTGAGCCTTTCCTCTTTACGCCACCATTATTAAAAAGCGCTTTCTCAAATTTGCGCAGTTTCTAAATACATCGATTAAACTTTTTATTAGTTTTGTTAAAATGGAAAAGAAGAATTCAGGAACTGTAGGCGTTAAAGAAATTGCCCGATTGGCCAATGTTTCTATTGGAACGGTAGATAGAGTATTGAACAATAGGGTAGGTGTTTCAGAGAAAACCAAAGCCAAAATCCTGAAGATCATCCAAGAACTGGATTACCAACCTAATATTTTCGCGAGACGACTAGCTTCTAAGAAAAAACTGAGATTTGCCACCCTTATTCCACAAGTTTCAGAAGAAACCACTTATTGGGAGGCTCCTTTACAAGGTATTAAGCAAGCTGCTAATGAGATCAAAGATTTTGGGATTGAAGTACTTAATTTCTTTTTCGACCAAAACAATAAAGAGAGCTTTACAACCAGTGCCACAAAAATAGCTAACGGTCAGTTTGATGGGGTATTAATGGCCCCCATGTTTGAGGAAGAAAGCATTGCTTTTATCGAACAATGCAATGATCAAAAAATACCTTTAGTGTTTATCAATTCTGATATTCCTGGGCATAATAACTTATGCTATATAGGGCCTAATCTTTATCAGAGTGGTTATTTATCAGCTCACATTGTCAATTATCTTTCTCCTGCCTCCAAAAAAACCTTAATTGTCAATATTTCCAAAGAAATAGATTTACATCACCATTTACTACGTAAGGAAGAAGGATTTAGGAATTACTTCGAGGAAAATGGGGCAACTAATCAGATCAGTAAAATAGATATCCAGCAAACCAATTATGCTCATATACAGCAAAAGCTATCAGAACAACTGGATAAAAATAGCTATGACGTTGTTTTCGTAACCAATTCGAGGGTTTCTACCGTAGCTAAATATTTTGAAGAGTATCAGGTAAAAGATATCAAACTTATTGGATACGATTTTTTAGAAGATAACATCCTGCATCTTAAAAATAAAACCATCGATTTTCTCATTTGTCAAAAGCCCCAAGAACAGGGCTACAGGGGAGTAATGAGCCTTTATAATCACTTAGTGCTTAATACACCTATTGAAAAAGAGCAGTTTATGCCAATCGATATCATTACCCGAGAGAATTACCAATACTACAGTAACTAATTCCCTTTCATCATTTCTCGAAATGTTAAAATCCTAAAATTTTAAGAGAAAAATTTGGATGTAAAATAATAATTATTAATTTCGTGTACGTTACCGTAAACCAAATATAACTGTACTCCCTTTTTGTATGTACAAATGGCTTAGCCTAATTGTATAAAATTGAATGATGAACATTAACCACTGTTTGACCTTATTATCAGATGCGCTGATATTAACCTTCCCGAAAGGAGTGGGGCAATATGCTTTTGTCTCGAATGCAGTTGCTGGCAGTCAAATGGTTTACCTTAACCAATACCAAAGTAGTATGCCCAATCAAGCACAAAAAAATATTTTTAACCTATACAAAAAGCAGGGGATTTATTATTTTAAGCCAGTTAATGGTAAAAAAATAAGTGAGGTAAATCCTGTTGCTGATCAAACCAAAATTTTAAGAAGAGATTAACCAACATTTATTTTTTCAACAAGTTTCGTGTACGTACACGAAATAAACCGACAACCTAAACCTAAACCAGACAATGAGAGAAAACAAACTATTCAAATTAATGCTGCTGGTGCTATTAGCTACTTTTGTCAGTGTTCTTTTACCCGAAAGAGCCGCCGCCAAAAGTACTGTGCGTAGTTTACAGCAGCAATTTTCGGTGGTAGGTACCATTACCGACGAAAGTAATTTTAAAATGCCTGGGGTGAGTATTGTAAACAAGAAAACCAAACAAACCACCCAAACCAACGTTGATGGAGGCTACAGCATTAGGGCCAACAACGGCGATACGATCCAAGTAAGGATGACAGGCTATACTACCCAAACTTTTGTAGCTAGAGATACGAAAAAGCGAGTAGATATTTCCCTAAAAGAAGATATCCAATTGTTGAAAGCCGTAGAAGTAACTACAGCCCTTGATATTAGAAGAGGGGAAAAGGAATTGGGCTATTCGGTAACCCAAGTAAGCGGCGATGATATCAACAAAGCAAAAGAAACCAATGTGATGAATTCACTGTCGGGTAAAGTGGCTGGCTTGGTGATCAATAGCGGCGCTGGTGGTCCTGCAGGTTCATCAAGAGTAGTCATTAGAGGCGCTACCAGTATCACGGGAAATAACCAACCCTTGTATGTGGTAGATGGTATCCCGATGGATAATTCTAACTATGGCCAAGTAGGAAGCGATCAATTTGGTGGTGGGGTAGACATGGGGGATGCCATTTCGGCCATCAATCCCGACGATGTGGAGAGCATTACCGTATTAAAAGGTCCAGCAGCTACCGCTTTGTATGGAAGTTTGGCAGGTAATGGCGTAATCCTGATCACTACCAAAAAAGGAACCAACAATAAGGAACTGGGTATTGAGTTGAACAGTACCAATACCATAGAAACCCAGTTAACCAAATACGATGACGTACAATACCTTTACGGACAAGGTCGAAATCAACTAATGCCAACGGACCAAGCACAAGCTTTTAACAGCTTGTTCATCAACTTTGGGGCGAGATTAGATCCAGGCGTAAGTTCAGTTGGTTTTGATGGGGTGACCAGACCTTATGCTTTGGCAAAGGACAATATCCAGAACTTTTTCCGTACGGGTTCATCATTTAACAATACTATTGCTTTATCGAGCTCTACAGACAAATCAAGTTTTAGGTTTTCTGCAGCCGATTTGAGATATAAAGATATTGTACCTACCAGTGACATCAGAAGAAACACTTACACATTTACAGGACGTTCAAAGTTTGGCGATAAACTAACCTTAGATGTAAGAGCTACTTATTTGAACGAAAAAGTAAACAATAGAGCGGGCTTGGGGGATTCACCTTCTAATATTGGAATGAATTTTAACGGCTTGGCTAATAACATCGATCAAGAATTATTTAAAACGAATTATAAGACCGCACAGGGAGATTATTTAGACTGGGGTGGTGGTCAGTATCGTATCAATCCGTATTGGGTAATTAACGAAATGTATAACAGAACCAATAAGGACAGACTTACTGGGTCTTTAAATGCTACTTATAAATTTACCAAAGCGTTTAGCCTTAATGCAAAAGCAGCTACGGATGTTACTTTCTTAGACTACGAAAGCTATCGCCCTAAAACTACTCCTGGCGCTTTAGGTGGGCAGCTAGACCAAGTGAACCAACGCTACACGACCAATCAGGTAGAGGTTTTGGCCAGTTACACCAAACAAGTAAGCAAAGTTTTTAACCTATCGGCGAGGTTAGGCGGAAGCATAAATGACCGTATCCGTAAAGGAACTACTTCTGCCTTTTCTAACATGATTGTGTTAGATGCTATCAGTCCTAGCAGTTATTTAGATAAATCGGTAATCCCTAACGATATTCCTCGTAGAATTAGATCGGTATATGGCTTGGTAACGGTAGGTTTTAAAAACTATTTATTCTTAGATGCAACCATTAGACGCGACCAATCGTCGACTTTACCAGAAAGCAATAATACCTATACTTACCCATCGCTATCTAGTAGTTTCGTATTTACGGATGCCTTTAAAATCAAAAGCGACATCTTATCATTTGGTAAATTAAGGGCTTCGGTAGCCGAAGTAGGTAATGATACAGATCCATTTTTGTTGGATTTATACTACACCCTTAACCAACTTACTTTTAATGGTTCGTTAAATGGAAAAATCTCCTCAAAGGTAATTCCACCAATTGATTTAAAACCTACCAGAACCAGGTCGTATGAGTTTGGTACCAACATGAGGTTCTTTAAAAACAAAATCAATTTTGACGCTACTTACTACCACTCTGATTCAAGAGATCAAATCAATATTGTTCCTGCAGCCTTATCTTCTGGATTTCCGCAACAGCTGATTAATGCTGGGGTCATCTCTAATCAAGGTGTGGAATTATTGATTTCAGGAAGTCCACTATCCAGCAATAGCAAAATCAAGTGGGACATGAGTATCAACTTTGCCAGGAACGTGAGTAAAATTAAATCACTATCTGATCGTGTAGGCGAATATTTAACCTTGTCAGAAGCTCGTTGGGCAGGCTTAAGAGTAGTGGCCAAGCCAGGAGAACAATATGGCACTTTAATGGGCTACGACTTTTTAAGGGATCCAAATGGCAATGTCATCTTAAATTCAACCAGCTTGTTGCCTGTTATTGATCCAAATATGAAGGTATTGGGTAAAGGAGTGTTTGACTGGACAGGTGGTTTTACCAGCCGTGTTTCTTACCGCAACTTTAGTTTAAATACCGCAATTGATGTGAAATATGGTGCAGATATCTTTTCGATGACCAACTTATTTATGCATGCAAGAGGATCGGCCTTGGCTACACTAGAAGGTAGGGCAGAGTGGATCTTATCAGAAGAGCAACGCATGGGCGAAAAGAAAACAGCGGCACAATGGCAAGCTGAAGGTAGGGTAAGAGGTTATGTGCCAAAAGGAGTGATCAACACAGGTACTGCGGCTAATCCAGTTTATGTGACCAATACCCGAGCAATGGACCCTACACTTTACTGGCAAACTTTCGCTACCGACGGCTCTAACATTGCTACACCTTTTGTGTATAAAGCTACTTATGTGAAAGTTAGGGAACTTACTTTAACCTACACTTTGCCTCAAACTTTAAATAAGCAATTAGGCTTAAAAGGTGCTTCAGTAGGCTTGGTGGCTAGAAATCCATTCATCATTTACAAAGATGTACCTAACGTAGATCCAGATTCGAATTATAACAATAGCAATGGACAAGGTTTAGAGTATGGCTCTTTGCCTACTCGTAGAGGTTGGGGTTTTAACCTTAATGTGAAGTTCTAAATAGTCATTACCGTTGAAATAAAATTTTAAAGAAGATGAAAAAAATTAAATATATCTTATTGTTCACGATGGTTTTGAGCTCGTTTGGATGTAAGAAATTCGGCGATATGAATACCGATAAAACCCGATCGACCAACTTAGATCCGTCAGCGCAACTGATGTTTGCTCAAGTATATTTTTCGGGAGACTTAGGAATACAAGAGCGTACCAATTACTTCATGCTCATCCCAATGATGCAGCAGTTTGCTGGAGCTTTTAACATGAGCTTTGGAGCGGTATATAAAAAAACACCTAGCTACTTATGGCGAATGTTTGATGAGAGTTATCAAAATGATGTTTTAAACATTGTAGATGCGGTGGAACGTACCAAAGGCGTGGCCAATAAAACCAATTTGAACGCCATGTGCCGCATCATGAAAGTGTACACCTTTGCCCGTTTAACGGATTTGTATGGTGATATTCCATATTTTGAAGCAGGAAAAGGCTCTACAGGTGTTATCAGACCTAAATATGATGCTCAGCAAGACATTTACAACGATTTCTTTAAAGAGCTGACTGAAGCCTCAGCACAGTTAGACGCTTCAAAAGATCCAGTGCCTAACGAGTATTTCTATAAAGGCAATATCCCAGCCTGGAAAAAGTTTGCCAACTCGCTTCGTTTACGTTTAGCACTTCGTTTAGCTAAGAGAGATCCAGACAAAGCAAAAGCAGAAATTCAGGCTGCTTATGCTGCTGGTGTGTTTACCAGCAATGCCGATATCTGTATGACCAAACATGAAAATGTGCCGAACAGTTATCAAGATCCAAGACCTAATGGAATTACCGCTACTTGGAACGTGAAAAATGAAATGGGACGTGTGGTAAATACTTTCTTAAATGCTTTAACTAGCACCAACGATCCACGTGTAAACCATTTGATTAAATGCTACCGGGAGTTTAATCCAGTAGCCCCTACAAGGTTTTTGGAAAGAGAGGATATTACCGCACAAGTGAGAGCTAAAATAGGTTTGGTAGGAGGTGTGCCCGGAGCTTATAATTCTGACAATCCCTTGAGCATTATAGGTACCATTACCTTGGCCAATGGCACTGCCTACACCCCAAGAAGTATAGACCTTAAGCCGCAGCTTAACCACAATTTATTGAGAAACGATGCACCATTTTTTCACATCACTTATGCAGAAGTTGAATTTTTATTAGCCGACGCCACCCAACGTTTTGGGTTAAATTTAGGTGGAACTGCCCAAGATCATTATTACAAAGGTGTAGAGGCTGCCATGCAACAATTGAGTTTGTATCCTAACGGACCAGTAGTAACAGCTACTGAAATCAGCAACTTTAAAACTGCAAACCCTTTAATTGTGGGTAGAGAATTAGAGCAAATTAACACCCAAATATGGATTGCTTTATTGCTAAATGGAAATGAAACCTATTCTAACTGGCGCAGAAGTGGATTTCCTGTTTTAACGCCATCGCCAACCAGTGAATCGGTATCACAAACCATCCCAAGAAGATTTGAATACCCTTTGTCTGAGAAACAGCAAAATACAGCCAATGTAAACGCTGCCATTAAAATTATAGGGACAGATGATTGGAACAAACGTGTATGGTGGGATCAGGAATAATCCATTAGCTTAAACGAGTGCTCATATTAAAAACTGAAAAAATGAAAACAATCAAAATATTAACCTATCTCTTGTTTGCCTTTACACTGCTTATGGGCTGTAAGGATGATGAGATAAGTGTTCAGGAGAAGGATAATGCCTTTGTCCCAAGAATTTTAGGAGGCGATATTGCCTCTATATTTCCAAACCCAAATACCACCCAAGTATTGGATGTTGGCGAAAAGGTAGACTTCTCTAATCTTCAATTTTCACCAGTAGGAAAAGTAAGTGTGGTTTGGAAAGTAGACGATACACAAGTATCAACCAGTGATAAATATGTTTTTACCGCCACAGCACCAGGCGACCATCGCATTAAAGTAGAGGTAAGCTACAACGGTACCACGGTAAGCAGGTATAAAGATGTATTTGTACTGGCAGGCGCAGGTGCCACCTTTACACCAAAAACCTATACCAAGGTCATGATGTCGTACGTAGGCGAAAATGGAGACGTGAGTGCCATGAATTGGAACAATGTTACCCATGTGACCTTTAAAGCTGGCGTAGTTAATGCCGCTGGAATACTCGATTTAACAAAAGGGGAAACTGGCCGTAAAACCCAAGAAATTGTAACCAAAGCTCACATCAATGGCGTTTACGCTTTATTAGGGATAAGTGCTACATTATCTGCCAACGGTTGGAATGTTTATGATAGCAATACCTTTGGTAATGCCCTAAAAAATGTAACCCAAAGAGCTACCATGGTGCAGGATATTAAAAAATACCTGACCGACAGAAGTTTGGATGGTGTTGATGTAATGATGGCTGATGTAGGAAATACTGTGGAAGCTACCACCACTGCTAATATGGCAGCCACTATTCTTTTTATCAATGAATTACGTGTAGTATTGGGTACTTCTAAAATTATCACCCTTACTGTACCCGTAAACTATACACATAGCAATTACACTGCCTCGTCGTTAAGCAACGTAACTTGGGTAAATGTTCGCGCCTTTGAAAGCGGGCTAAATACCGGTGTTGGACGACCTTTAGGAAATCCGTCTGGCTACCAATACATGGTGACCAGTGCCGAGGTTTGGAAAGCTAAAATGCCTGCTGATAAGTTGGTGATTGGTATTCCTGCAATGGGCTTAAGATATACTGCTGTTGACGCCAATGGCAACAACCTCAACTTTACTTCCTTTAATTATATCCCTTACAAAGATATTTTGGCTTTATCTCCAACAGCTTTTGATAAAGAAAAACTGGATTTAACCCCAGCACCTTTGGCCATTTACTATAACGGTGTGCCAATGGTGACCCAAAAAGCCCAATACATTAAGGCAAATGGTTATTTGGGTGCTTATATCTGGCAAGGAGATTTTGATGTGAATGGGCCTAACTCTTTAACCTTGGCTATTGCTAATGCTTTAAAATAGGGAAAGATGAAGAAAATAAGTTATATCATTTTAATGACTTTGATAGGTTGGACACTGCCCAACCTATCAAAAGCTCAATTTAAGGTAGTAGGTTACATATGGTCTAGAGCCAACATGGTTCAAGATTTGAAGAAAATAGACCTTGATAAAATTACTCATCTTAACATTGCATTTATCAACCCAAATCCAGAGGGAAATTTTAAGGACGTACCTGGTTTAGATACGGTAGTTCAAATGGCGCATCAAAAGAACGTAAAGGTATTGATGTCTTGTGGAGGCGGTAGCAGCCATGCCTATTATGCCAAGTTACTGACCGATAAATATCGAAAAGACCTGGTTAAAAACTTTATCAAAGTATTGGATAAGTATCAGCTGGATGGTATAGATGTAGACTTGGAAGGAGATGATATTGATGCCAATTACGAAGCCTTTGTGGTAGAACTCCGCAAACCCTTGAACAAAAGAAAAAAACTACTGACTTCTGCGGTTGCTTGGTGGACGAGGGGTAGAATTACTGATTTGGCACTCGCTCAATTCGATTTCATCAATATCATGGCCTATGATAAAACAGGACCATGGAAACCAGAGGTGCCAGGCCAACATTCGCCAACCTCTTATGCCGAAGAACATTTGGCTTATTGGCAAAACGAAAGAGGCCTAAAAAAAGAGAACTTAAACGTAGGGCTTCCTTTTTATGGCTATGGCTTTGGTGAATTACCGAGTAAAAACAGGGCTTTCCGACAAATTTCATGGCAAGATGTAGTGAATAAATATCCAGACAGAATGGAGTATGACGAAATTGTTTTGCCAGATAACGGAGGAACCATTTACTACAATGGGAAGAAAACCATTAAAGAGAAAACGGAATTGGCTTCAAAACAAGGTGGTGGGGTAATGATATGGCAATTGCTATATGATAGTTTTAACGAACACTCGCTGCTTACCTTAATTACCAATACCTATCAAAGCGAAAGCAAATAATCATCAACGCAAATCTCCCCCAAGATCTCAAAACCGAAAAATTATGAAAAAGACACTTCATTTATTAAGCTTGTTACTCATCGTGTTCATTTCTTGTAAGGGAGATAAAACTATTGCTCCAGCCGAAAAACAACAAGACGAAGTCACCATTACCACCAGAATAGATAGTCCTTTTGATATCAATGGTAGGTTAAAAGTAACAGGAACCAACATTGTCAACAAAAATGGCGCTGCTATACAATTAAGGGGCATGAGTACCCACGGCTTGCAGTACAGAGGAAACTGCTATAATGAACAGTCGTTGAATTTATTAATGCACGGTTGGGGAATTGATGTCCTACGCATTTCGATGTACATCCAAGAGGGAGGTTATGAAAAAGATCCTGTTTACTTTACCAAGTTTGTAGATGATTTGGTAGAGAAATGTTACAAAGAAGGCGTTTACGCGTTGATCGATTTCCATATGCTTGATCCAGGAGATCCCAATTACAATACGGATAGAGCGAAGGTGTTTTTTGAGCATGTTTCAAAAAAGCATGCCAGTAAAGGTAATGTGCTCTACGAAATATGTAACGAACCTAACAACAAGCAATATGAAGTGACTTGGCCCATGATTAAAAACTATGCGGATCAAATTGTGCCAATCATCAGAAATAATGACCCACAGTCTATCATCATTGTAGGTACGCCAGAACATGCCTCACGACCAGATTTAGTGATTGGAAATCAATTGGCCTATGATAACATCATGTACACCATGCACTTTTATGCCGCTGATAAATGGCAAAGCAATCACCAAGGCCGAAGAATGGGGTATGTATCCAAAGCCATTGCCAATGGAATTCCTGTATTTGTAACCGAGTTTGGAACACAAGATGGTTGGGGCGATGGTGCTAACGACTTTGTAATGTCGGCCAAGTGGTTAAAGTTCATGGAAGAAAGAAAGATTTCATGGTGCAATTGGAATTTCTCCGACAGTCCGCTTACAGGCGCTGCTTGGAAAACTGGTACCTGTCCTAATGGCCCATGGACAGACGATAATTTGAAAGAAGCTGGGAAATGGATCAGAACTCAGTTGAGTACTCCAGCTGATAATTGGACAGGAGTTTACTTGCCATGGAACTGGGAATACAATTTAGCCTCAGGTAAGGGCAATGGCACCCAGTTAAATGCTACTTCAAGTGTTCAGGAATCCGAATCTAAATTAGCTAGCCCAGGCTTTTTGCCCTACCCAGCCATAGGAGCGGCAAGAGTAACGGTAGCAGCAAATGCTGGAGCAGGTTTTAACCTTAACAATGGCGTATTAACTATTGGCGCAAGTAATGGCACGGCTCCAAACAAATTCGCTGTGTATGACATTGCGGGTTCATCCACTTTAGTGAACTTATCTTTTAAACTATCATTTAACAACAGTACGCAAGGCACTGCTATTTTAGCGATAGGTGGCGGCGATGGGAATCTATTTAAAGCCAATGATGTTTATGCCAATACCAAGCAAGATGGGGTATTTACAGCCATCAGGTTTTTAGTAGGAAACAGTTCTACCAATGCGCAATACAGGTATGCCGATGGCTCGTCGTACTTCCACAGGTCACACGATGTGGATGTTTTTGCCAGAACTGGCGACCTCAATTTTGAGGTTTATTGCAACAATACTGGCAACCCGAGAGTGTATAAAAAAGATGGCGTAGACTATACTTTACCTGCGGCTTCGTTCCACATGTATGTGAATGGTACCGCAGTGAAGTATAGCGGTTCGCAAAACATTGCATCCACAGGTGAGCTCTTACCTTACATGCCTATTGATGCTTTTATGCTATCGGGTGCAAGTAGTTCAGGTAATACATTGAATTTCTCGGTAAGTAACCTTAAAATCAAATCATTAATTGGAAACTAAACTAAACAAACAATATGAAGATTAAATTTTTAACATTAGCCATTTTAGGCTTATATGCCTCGGCCACAAAGGCGCAAACTTATGGAACTTGGAAAGGTTCAAAAGAAGCTATCACTTGGAATTATGATTTAAGCACTGGAACGGGAACAGGAAAGAAATTTAATGCTGGTTCAGAAGCTAAATCTTCGGAATCGAGTAAAGACAAGCCAGGCTTTCTACCTTTTCCGCCATCAGGTGAGGCCAAAGTAAGTGTGGCGGCTTCGGCAGGAGCGGGCTTTGCGCTCAATAAAACGGTATTGAATTTTGGTGCTAGCAGTAGCGAAACTCCTAACAAATTTTCAGTAACCGAAATCCCTCAATCCTCACCAGTAGGAAGCTTGTTCTTCTCTTTGTCGTTTAATGATGGCGTGAAAGGCACCGCGGTTTTAGCTTTTGGAAACTCCATGACGAGTATTTTCAAAAATGCGGCTGGTTATAACAACAGAAAACAAGAAGGGCTGTTTGGTGCCATTAGGTTCATGGTAGGAAGTACATTTACTAACCCAGAGCATAGAACACTTAACGGAACAGCTTATGTGCACAAGCCTTATGATACCGACCTATTTGAGAAAAGTGGTAACCTGAACATAGAAATCTACAGTAACAATTCTAAAGAAGAGCAATCTTTCACCAGAAAGGGAAATGTTTATACGCTACCTGCACAAACCTTCAGGATTTTTGTGAACGACAAGTCAGTAAAGTTAAATGGCTCCGAAAACCTTCCTGCTACGGGCGAATTAGAGCCAAACATGGCTATTGATGCTTTTATGCTTACGGGAGCAAGCAGCGCAGAAAATACCTTGAACTTTTCAATCAGCAATATTAAGGCAGGCACGCTGTCGCAAAACTAAATGCTAACTCAACGCTAAACCTAACCAATATGAAATTAAAATTTCTACTATATATCCCTTTTCTCTTAGGAGCAGCAGTTGCAGCCAAAGCACAAACCTATGGGCAATGGCAAGGGGCAACACAAGCTACTTCTTTTGATTATGTCCTTTCAGGGAATGGCACTTATGCTTACGGACCGTCCATTAATTCATCTGTATCGTCACAAGCTACGGCAGGATGGTTACCCGCACCAACAGGTACAGCAAAAGCTCGTATTTCTACGGCTGCTGAGGCTGGTGCCAATATTACTTTGACAGGCTCAGTACTTACCTTAAATGCCAGTAAAACAAACGAACCTAATAAAGTGGCGCTTTACGATGTACCAAATGCGACAGCGGTCACTAGTATTTTCTTCGATTTGTCTTTTGATGGTGGAACTTCGGGAACTGCAGTGATCGGCTTTGGAAAAACATCCGACATATTCACCGACAGCAATCCATTGATCAATGCTTCGGCACCTGGCGTTTTTGGCGCCTTAAGATTTACAGTGGGCAATAGCTTTAGTAACTCTGGCGTGCGTTTAAGTACTTTTTCTTACGCTACACCGAACACAGAGGTTTTTCCTAAAACAGGCTTGATCAATGTCGAAATTTATTGCAATAATACTAACGTCGCTAAAAGCTACACTAGGGGAGCCACTAACTATTCGCTACCTGCAAGGAGCTATCATGTTTACGCAAACAATACACCAGTACTCGTATCAGCTTCTCCCAACTTGGCCACTTCGGCAGAGTTGGCGGTAGATCAAAGTATCAATGCGCTATTATTTGCTGGAACCAGTAGTACCTTAAATACTTTGAAGTTTGCCATAAGCAATATCAAATTCGGCTGGATTCCTCAAAATGTTCTTCCAGTAAAACTGATTTCATTTAATGGAGAAAAAACAACCAGCGGCGTACAATTGAATTGGGCTACGGCTTCGGAAAAAGATAATGCCTATTTTGAAGTTTTAAGAGCTTCAAATACAGGTGAATTTAAATCAATAGCTCAAGTAACACCAAAAGGATTAGGTAGCACCACGTCCAACTACAAATGGGTAGATAAAGCACCTTTACGCGGAGATAACTATTACAAACTAAAGCAGGTAGATTTAAATGGAGACAGTGAGGAATTTGGTCCTGTATTGGTAAAATACGACTTGGAAAGAAACAAGTTAGCTGCCTTTGTAAATGCTAACCAGCAATTAATGTTGGCTTATCAAGCTTCTGCAAATACCACGGGTAATTTAGTCGTAACTGATTTAAGCGGAAAGCAGCTGATCGTTAAAAAAATCAGTTTGCAAAAAGGAACTAATCAACCCACTGTAGATGTTAGTGGCGTACCCAAAGGATTATACGTAGTGAAATTATCAGAAAATCAGAACAATGGAGTAACTAAATTTATAAAACCATAAATAAAGATATCAGTATAATGAAAAGGTCTTAGCGCAATCGGGGGATGCATATCTAAGACCGCATTATGCTGTTTTTAGTGATTGATACCTTAACCCGTCATCTAATTAACAACGCTCGATATTATTAGTGACAATTATTTAATTTTCAAAAAGATAAATAGGTTTGAATAAAGTAAAAATACACCAGCTAATAGTAAGCCTAAGCATATTATTATCATTATTGACTTTTAGCACCCGAACGGCTTTTGCCAATGATAAGGATTTTCCCATTAAAGGCTTTCACCTTGATTTGAGAATACAGGTAATGAAGCTGCCTGCTTTGAAGGCTTTTGTACTTAATTTGAGCAAAAACGGCATCAATACCTTAGTAATGGAGTGGGAAGGCACTTATCCTTTTGAAAAACATGCCGTAATTGCCAATAAGTATGCTTATAGCAGGGCTGAGGTGAAGTCGTTTATTGCTTATTGCGATTCCTTGAAAATCGATGTGATTCCCTTGCAACAAAGCTTTGGACACGTAGAATATATCCTTAAAAATTATCGCTATAAAAACCTACGTGAAGACCAAAAGGACTATTCACAGGTAAATCCTATCAAGGAAGAAGCTTGTAAAGCTTTGTTCTCAGATTTGTACAAGGATTTGATCAGTACGCACAAATCTTCTTATTTCCACATCGGTGGAGATGAAACCTATTTGCTGGGACGGTCGCCAGAATCAAAGCGTAAGGCCGATTCACTAGGGATGGGTAGGTTGTACGGTGATTACATCAAAATGCTTTGCGAATTGGTGGTAAGTCTTGGTAAAAAGCCTGTGGTTTGGGCAGATATAGCCCTAAAATATCCTGATGCTTTAAAATCATTGCCTAAAGAAACCATTTTCATTGATTGGAACTATGGTTGGGATTTGGATCGTTTTGGCGACCATAAAAAGCTAATGCAAAGCGGTTTTGAAATTTGGGGCTCACCAGCCATAAGAAGCCATCCCGATAATTACTTTTTGACCGACTGGACCAAGCACTTCAATAATATCAAAACTTTTATTCCGCAGGCTCGTGAGCTTGGCTATAAAGGCATGATCATGACTTCATGGTCTACTTCGGGTATTTACTCGCCTATAGCCGAGTCGCACAGTGATTATATTGATTTGCATGCCATTAGAAGAGTTTATCCCATATCAGGCTTCAATATGCTGATTAACGGATTTTTTAAAGCGGTAAATATGCAGCAAGCCCTTAATGCCAATGAGTTTGTGGAAAGTTACGCCAAGGAAAAATATGGACTAAATAAAGCTCAAGCAGCTCAATTTTGGACGGCTTTAAAGTTAGCTCCTTATGAAGTTAGCCAAGGTCAAGTGAGTAAAGCTGGATTTACCGTTAAGCAGTTAGTAGATAGTGCTTTATTTACCTTAAATACCTTGAAAGCCATTAAAGTGGTCAAAAACCAAACGGAATTTAGTCACTATGTACTCATGGCCAACATACGTTACAATTATTTAGTGAGCATGGAAGTGGAAGTGGCCATGAACCAAGCTGCTTTCGTTCCTGCTTCGGCAAATGACTTATTAAAAAAACTGGAAGCTTTAAATGTTTTAGAGGTAGACCAAAAGTTTACTTCATTGAACAAAAATATACTTTCTGCCAAAGAAATAGCAGAAGAGGCAAGACTTAGAAACTTCAGATATTACGACTTATTTGCCAGATTAAACCACATCAAACTTAATAACAAACGATAAAATGCCGATACCAAACCATACCGTAGCAGTTTCATCACTCAGTAAGAAGGACACCATTATTTCTATTTCTTTAATAGGACTGTTGTTCTTCATATTTGGTTTTGTGACTTGGATCAATGCTATTCTCATTCCGTTTTTCAAAATAGCCTGCGAGCTTAACCATTTCCAATCTTATTTAGTTGCTTTTGCCTTTTATATCGCCTATTTGGTGATGTCGCTACCTGCGGGATATTTATTGAAAAGGGTTGGTTTTAAGCGAGGGATGATGTTAGGGTTTTGGGCCATGTGCATTGGTGCATTACTATTCATCCCAGCTGGTTTAACTCGTACTTATGGCATATTTTTAACAGGTTTGTTTACGCTGGGTATTGGTTTGGCTATTTTACAGACCGCAGCCAATCCATACATTACTATTCTTGGCCCTAAAGAAAGCGCAGCACAGCGTTTTAGCATTATGGGCATTTGCAATAAAATGGCAGGCATTATTGCTCCATTGCTGTTCTCCGCAGTGATATTGCGTCCAACAGATAGTGCGTTGTTTAAACAAATCGAGAAAATGCAGGGCATAGAAAAAGCCAATGCGCTAGATGAACTGATTCAAAGAGTAGTGGTACCTTACGGTGCAGTAGCAGCTCTACTATTGCTTTTGGGCCTTTTTGTAAGGTTTTCGCCTTTGCCAGAAATTGATACAGAAACCGAAACGGATGAAGTTTCTACTGCCAATGAGGGTAAGAACAGTATTTTGGACTTTCCATACTTGGTACTTGGAGCTGTCGCCATTTTTTTCCATGTGGGCTCACAAGTAATTGCGGTAGATAGTATTGTGAACTACGCTACCCATCATGGGATGGATTTTATGGAAGCTAAATCTTTTCCATCTTACACCCTAACGGCCACTATTATTGGCTATTTGTTGGGCATTACATTTATTCCAAAAGTATTGTCGCAGTTAAATGCTTTAAAGATTTGCACCTTGTTGGGCTTAACATTAAGCTGCTGTATCCTGTTGTTTTCAGGAAGAATGACATTGTTTGGTCACCAGACCGATATCTCCGTTTGGTTCATTGTGCTGTTAGGTTTTGCTAATTCCATGATATGGGCGGGAGTTTGGCCATTGGCTTTGGATAACCTTGGCCGTTTCATCAAAACAGGAGCTTCATTATTGATCATGGGCCTTTGTGGCAATGCCATTATGCCTTTGCTTTACGGTTATTGGGCAGATCAGCATAGCTTAAGAGAAGCCTATTGGGTGCTGATTCCTTGTTATACTTATTTGATTTTTTACGCTTTCTATGGTCACAAGTTAAAAAGCTGGACCAACAAAAAATAATCCCCCATGAGTAATTTGATTAAAATATTTAATGCCCAAATCATCACTCCAGCAGGAGTGCTAAAAGAGGGTACTTTGGTAATTTCCAATGGAAAGATTGCTGAAGTGGGCAACCAAAACATGCTGGTGGAAGGTGCTTTGGAGATAGATGCCAAAGGGAAATATGTAGCCCCTGGTTTTATAGATATGCATGTTCATGGTGGTGGTGGCCACGATTTTATGGATAACACCATCGAAGCTTTTCTAAAGATTGCCCAAACACATGCTAAATACGGCACTACCGCATTAATGCCTACCACATTAAGCTGTGAAAAGGATGATTTGTTGACAACCTTGGATATTTATGAAAAGGCAGATGCTATTAATAATTCAGGAGCAGATTTTGTAGGCATACACATTGAAGGACCTTATTTTGCCATGTCGCAAAAGGGTGCACAAGACCCTAGGTATATCCGTAATCCTGATCCTAAAGAGTACCAGGAAGTGTTGGCGGCTTCAAAACATATCAAAAGGTGGAGTGCAGCACCCGAATTACCAGGAACCTTGGACTTCGGTCGGTTTTTAAGGCAACATGGTGTTTTAGCCGCTATTGCCCATACGGATGCCATTTATGAGGAAGTGGTGCAGGCCTATGAAGTTGGTTTTACCCATGCTACGCATTTTTATTCTTGCATGTCGGGGGTATCACGTAGAAATGCATTTCGTTATGCAGGGGCCATAGAGAGTGCCTATCTGTTGGATGAAATGACCGTTGAAATTATTGTAGACGGCATCCACCTACCTGCACCTTTACTTAAACTGATTTACAAAATTAAAGGAACCGAGCATACTGCTTTAATTACCGATGCGATGAGAGGGGCAGGAATGCCCGAAGGCAAAAGTGTATTGGGGAGCTTGAAAGATGGGTTGGAGGTGATTATTGAAGATGGTGTAGCCAAATTACCAGATCGTACGGCCTTTGCGGGCAGCGTAGCCACTGCGGATAGGCTAGTGCGAAATATGATTGCCTTAGCAGAAGTCCCTTTAGTGGATGCGGTAAAAATGGCGAGTACCACTCCAGCTAAAATCCTAAATATTGCCGACAGAAAAGGAGAACTGGTTAAAGGTAAAGATGCTGATGTGGTCATTTTTGACGAAGACATTAACATTGCAGCCACCATTGTGAAAGGAAACTTGGTGTATACCAAAGATGAAGTAAAATTTTAAGCCGATACCAAAAAGAAATAAGTGTGAGAAGATTAGAGATTCCGTTTTTAGATACCCATAACCTTAAGGAAATAGACAAACTAAACCAGTTAATGGATAGCTTGCAAGCCGTTGCGATTGATTGTAACCCATGGCCAGCTTACCAGGCTGATGCTCAGGCTGAGTTTTTAATGGCGCATAATGGCGATGCAATACTATTGAAATATGTGATTTCGGAGAAATACCTAAGTGCCAATGAGGGCACCAACGGGAATATTCACAATGACAGTTGTGTGGAACTTTTCATTGCTTTTGATGATGAGGGTTACTATAACCTTGAATTTAATTGTTTGGGATTTACCAAGATTGGTTATGGCAACGACAGATTAGACAGGGAATTATTACCTGTGGAGATCATCAAGCAATTGAGCTTTTCTTCTAAAATTAACGCCAACAGTACGATTAATAGCAATGAAGGGTTTGACTGGGAAATCATGTTGGTGATTCCGAAAGAGATTTTCATTAAGCATCAGATTGATTCTTTTCATCGCCTACAGGCCAAAGGCAATTTTTATAAATGCGGTGATGGTTTGCCCCAGCCACATTTCCTCACTTGGAACATGATCGAAGCAGAACAGCCTGACTTTCACAGAAAGGACTTTTTTGGGGAGTTGGTTTTTGTTAGTGGTTAGGAACTAGTGGTTAGTAGCTAGGAATTAGTGGTAAGTTCCTTTCATAGCCCTGTCATTCCGAGGGAAGTGCAACGACGAGGACCGCGAAGCAGCTACGAAGTAAATCTCTTTTGTCATCCACCTAACTAGTTTTTAAAGCATATCCAAAGATCTCTCTCCCGAAACTTCGGGATCGAGATGACGGACTATGGCGAGACATTACCAAATATAAAAGCTCCTAACCAAAACGATTAGGAGCTTTTGAAGTAAACGAAATGCTATCTACTTGATCACCTTTACGGTTCTTCCGCCTCTTCCTTCATTGTTAAACACTCTCAATTTAATGTTGTTCTGATAAGGTATTTCAGACGAGTATTTAGCGCTTTTAACCGTTGGAGTAGAACCGTCGGTGGTATATCGAATAACCAAATCTGGATAAAGGACATTGGCCGTTACTTTGTTAGCTGTAACCAAATAGCCAGCGGTTGGAATTCTATAAGCAAAACCTCCCGCATAGTAGTTTAATTTAGGCAATTCGGTTTTGCCAATTCTATGCACAAAGCTCGACCAATCTTTTTGATACAGAGATTTACTGGTTTCGGCATTATTCTCCGTAGCCCAAGTAGGGTTAGCTGCCCAGCTGCGTTCTGCCAAGCCCATGATCTTTGGTAAAAACAAATACTCAAAACGTTCTTCGTTATGCAATACCTCGGCCCATAATGGCGCTTGTAGCCCTACAATGTTTGCCTTAGCATTTTCATTCAATTTGTCCATGCCGTTGTAATAACCTTTAGGCAGTGGATTGCCGTATTGATCTTCCGTTTGGTTCTTGTAATAATCAAAAGGGATCAGGTTAAAAGGTTTGTCTACATCCACATAACCGCCCCAATACTGTCCAATTTCGTTATAATCTTTACTGTAAGCTAAATCTAGGTACATATTGGTCACATTGGTAAGTACCACTTTATAGCCTGCATTTGCTAGCTTATAAGCTAAATCTTCATTGCCTTTTAGGTTGTTCCATACATCGGTATGGAAGTTTTCACTAACGAAACGAGTGTCCAGCACCATTTGCTTTCTGCCATTTACCAATTGTTTCTTTAAACCAATTTCTTCCCATCCCGATAGGTAAAGGTTCTTGGCTTTTAACAACGCATTTACATTTTTAAAGTAGTAGTGCCATAGTTCATCAACATTTTCAATGCTTTTATCTTTTTCTAATAAAGCTTTTACGGCTGGCGATTTTTCCCAAACGCCATTTGGTACCTCATCACCACCAAAATGGATGGTATGCAAAGGAGCGCCCGCAGCAGCGTACATGGAAATGGTTTCATCAATGATTTTTCCCATGAAAGTGTATACCGAAGGTACTGCGGGGTTAATCACATTATCGCTAAATCCTTGCACAGATCTATATACCGATTGATCTTCCAAATCTCTCAATAAATACTGCTTAGCTTCTGTAGGTTTGCCAGCTTTCATTAAGCGATGGTAACGCGCATCCATAGCCTTAATGGCGGCACGGGCATGACCAGGAGTTTCATATTCTGGAATAACCTTGATATGTCGTGCGGTGGCATATTTCAATATCTCTATAAAATCAGCTTTGCTCAAATGACCACTACCTGAACGATTGCTCACACTAGGACCCGAACCATATGAAGGAAACAAATGTGCCTCTTCCGTTAAGGTATGGCCACGTCGGCCGCCAACTTCGGTTAATTCAGGCAGACCTTCAATTTCAATTCTCCAACCTTCGTCATCGTTAAAATGTAAATGGAAAACGTTGATTTTGTATAGGGAAAGTACATCTAAAACTTTAAGTATTTGCGCTTTGGGTTGGAAATTACGGGCAATATCCATCATGAAGGCACGGTGCTGAAACCGTGGTTCATCTTTAATGTGTAAAGCTGCAAGTGTAATACTCGGCTGCTTAGCTTTCCATACCTGCGTAGGCAATAAATTTTTTAAGCTCTGTATGGCATAAAAAGCACCCGCTGGATTTGAAGCATAGATGTTAATATGCGAGGGACTGATTGCTAGTTCATAACCCTCTGCGTTGTTAATGGCTTTCTCTTGTATCGAAATCACATTTTGCGTTCCAGCACTAGCCAAAGTAGGCGCAACGGTCATTACCTTACCTAGTTCAGTACTCAGCAACTGCGCTTCTTTTTGGAATTTCGCCGCAGCAATGATCTTGGTGGCTCCGTTCAATTGAAAACTACCAGTTAGCCTTTCATAACTTACCGGACTAGGTATAATAGGAGGGATATCCTTTATTTGAAGAGGGCTTATGAGTTTGTTCTGCTCAAAAATTTGCTTTGCGATTTCTTTCTGTTGCTTACTGTCGTCTATAAGCGACACATCCGTTGCTTTTAAGCTAATAGGTTGAGATGGATATTGATCATAAACAATATAAAAACCTTCAGAAAAGTCAGTGATGTTTTTAAGGCTTCTAGACACAATTTGCATACTTACTGATTTCTTAGCCGCAATACCTTTGAAATCTTTTCGAGGTGTAATTCTAAATAAATCACCATTGATGTGCTCCAACTTCAATAATAAGGTGTCATGTTTTGCATTGCGGGGATTTCCAGCATTGAAATAAATAGCCCAACCTTTTGCAGGGAAGCTTTTGGCAGAAGGATTGGTAATGACTAGTTCAGATAGTGTTTCGGCAGTATTGTTATAGCCATGTTGTAATACTTTCCAAGTTAAATTAACGCTGGGTAAAGGAACTGTTTTTTGTGCATGAGCGTAAACAGTTACCATTAACAAACATAGGGTACTCCATAGGTTTTGTTTCATGTAATTGATCATATTTGGTTAAGTGTTAATTTATTAAACCTTTACATAGATTTTCTTCTTGTCCATAAAAGTACCAATTACCCATAACAATAACATGTAAAGGATGGCGAAAATTAGCGAGGCATTTTTATCTGCCAGCCAGCTATTTAGTACATTTTTATAAAATATGGAAGAGATAGACTTTCCATCAATGGTAATCAGGTGAAATATTTTCATAATTACCCAAGCGAGGATATAAATGAAGAGGGCATTTTTCCCGAATACTTCAAAGAAGTAAGTCCATTTTTTGAAAATAAATACGTCGATAACAGCAATGAGCAAGGCAATGATTACTAAATCCCAACCTAGTGAGAAAAGCACATAAGAACTGGTCCAAAGTGGTTTGTTGATGGGAAAGCTGGCATCCCAAGCTAAGCCCAGCAATAAAAAGGCAATGCCAATTAAGCCAAGCCTGTACACTGCAGTAGTATTATTGCCCTGTTTTTGCAGGTAACGCCCTGTGAGGTAACCAATAAGTACGTTTACAATAGATGGCCAAGTGCTAAGCACGCCTTCTGGTTCAAAAGGAACACCAAATCCTTGGTACAGACTTTTGGCGTTGAATAGCCATAGATCTAAGGTCTTAACGGCATTCCCCTCAAGGCCGTAAGGATTGCCAGTTTCGCCAAAGTAATATAGCATAGGCCAATAGGAGAGCAAGATCATAGCACTAATGGCAATTAGAGTATTGGTTTTCCTAAAGTAATAGATAATGATGCTGCCAAAGAAATAACAAAGCGCAATACGTTGTAATACCCCAAATATCCGTACATCCAAAGGGTTTTTGAATACTACACCCGTATCGGTAATGGAGAAGAAAGGAAATAGGTTAAGCAATACCCCAATTAAAAAGATAAGAAAGGTACGTTTGGCTACTTTTTTAAAAAAGTCAGCGGTTGAAAGCTCATCCAGTTTCTTTAAACTAAAGCTTAAGGCATTACCTACTACAAATAGGAAAGTAGGAAATACCAAATCGGTTAGGGTAAAGCCGTGCCATTCGGCATGTTTAAAGGGAGCATAAATGGCACCCCAACTTCCTGGAGTGTTTACTACAATCATGAGGGCTACGGTAAGTCCCCTCAAAACATCTAAGGAAAGATACCGTGGAGAGATGGTCTTTGTCATTGTTTTAGTGCTAGGTTTATTGGTTTTAGGTTGTGTTTATCCAAATGTATAAATATTTTTCGTTAACGTACACGAAAAGTATTAAATTTGTATTCAATTAACCTAAAAGGGGATAGGGAAACTTATTCTCATTACCAAACCGTATTCAATAAACATGACTATTGTTACCGAAACCAAATTAGATGTAAGAATTTACGAAGACCGCAAAAGCATGGGGACTGCTGCTGCCGAAAAATTTGCCAAAGAGGCAGATGCGCTGTTAAAAAACAAGGCAGAGATCAATGTAGTTTTTGCTGCTGCACCTTCTCAGAATGAATTTCTGGAAGCTTTGCGTTACGAAAACTTAGATTGGCGACGCATTAACGCTTTTCATATGGACGAATATATTGGTCTAGCTACCGATGCCCCACAGGGTTTTGGGAACTTCCTGAAAGAGCGTTTGTTTAGTCAATTTAACTTCAAGTCGGTAAATTATTTAAATGGCAATGCGGAAGATATAGAAGCTGAATGTGCTCGATATACTTCTTTATTGGCCAAGTACCCTGTAGATGTGGTATGCATGGGAATTGGTGAAAACGGACATTTGGCTTTTAACGACCCTCCAGTAGCTGATTTTGAAGATCATAAAATGGTAAAAGTGGTTGTTTTGGATGAAGTTTGTAGACAGCAGCAAGTGAATGATGGCTGTTTTGCGGCTTTAAATGAAGTGCCTAAACAAGCGCTCACCTTAACCATTCCAGCTTTGTTGAGTGCTGGTTATATCAATTGTGTAGTGCCTGGACCAACCAAAGCTCAAGCGGTAGCTCATACGCTAAACAGTGAAATAAGTACCGAAAACCCTGCTACGATATTAAGAAGACATACTAAGGCAGTGCTGTTTTTGGATCAGGACAGTAGTAGATTGTTACAATCAGGTAAGTAGTTAAACCTTGTAGGTTTTGAGATATTAAGACTTACGAAGTTTAACTTTAGTTTATCATTGTTTTCAATGGTAAGGTTGAGGGCTTCGCCGTTTTAAAACTTCCTAAGTCTATGGATACTTCACCGTCAAAAGAACAAGTAATTGAAGTATAGACTGATTAAACCTCGTAGGTTTTCAAAACCTACGAGGTTTTTTTGAATAGAAAAAGTGCAAAGCCCCAGAATCCACTGGGGCCATTGCAACTAACCTAAACGAACGATCTTTATTTACTGTTGATTGTACTTGCCATAATAATACAGGCCATTTAATCTAAAAACAGTCAGTTTTTTATTGGAAACATAGCCCAGTTCTACATTGCTGCCATTTACATATTTAAATCCACTACCTCCAATAAGCGTATAGTTATTGGTTGTTTTGTCAATAGCGGCAACATCAGTTCCTGAACCATAGGCGTTAGCTCCGAAACTATAACTTAAACCAGTTCTGTTGCTTACTTCGCCCATTTTATACTCGTCACCTTTAAAGGTTTTTCCTGCTAGTTCATTGGTTTCTTTTAGGGAAAGTAATTCGCCTGTTGCTTCGTATTCAGTCGTTAGCGCTTTATAATAGGCGCTGGTTACTTTTTTATCCTTATCCAAAGTGAACTTTGCGATGCGGGCATTTCCTCCTGTAACCTCAAAAACCAATTCGGTGTCGGTAAGGGTATAAGTTCCTGATAAGTTTGTAGTAGAAGAATTGATAAAAGTAGCCTTGTTATCATTTAGTAATTGAATGAAGAATACACTGGTGTACTTGCTGCCCGTTTTTTGCGTAAGTGTTCCTGCAATGTAATGTTCGGTAATCACAAACGGCTTTTCTGGAGTGGCTTCCTCAAGGTGATGGTCTTTTTTACATCCACTGCTCATGAAAGTAACCGATAGGATGATAAATAATGCCTTAATTGATTTCATGGCGTATGTTATTGTATTTTAATACTTAAACCTTTAATGGTTTGCCAACCTGATTGGTCGGTTAGCCTAATTAGGAAATGATAGTCGCCTGGATCTACATTAGCTGGCACTTCTATTTCTTGGGCAATTTGGTAGCTCTTTTGTCCACTTGGAATAGGGAAGTCCTTAATGTATAATAGCGGATTGATGGGAGTCTTTTTAGCATCCATGTTACAGGCCGCTACTTCGGTACTGTGGCTATGCTGGTCAAAATTATGGTGGATGTCTACGCTTACAGAGCCCAAAGCAACATTATCCGACAGATCAGCCCTAAAGATGAATTTCTCGCCTCTTTTAAGGATACTACATTGTTTAGGGAAAGCGTTAGCAGCCTCTAAGGAAATGGTAGGGTAAATGGTATCTACCTCTTCTTTGTCTTTTTTACAGCCACTTGCAATACCCAAAAGGAGTAATATGCCAAGGCTGGTGATTTTTAATTTGTTCATTTTATTTTAGGTACTAGTGGTTAGTAATTAGTCCCGAATAGTCGGGATTAGATGAGCAGTTCCAAATTCCCCTCTTCCAGAGGGGTGCCCAACGGGCGGGGTGTTTCGGGTACTTATCCCGATACTTCGGGATTGGTTCACTTGTTCATTAGTTTATTCCCTTCTTACAACGTCATTTCGACCGTAGTGGAGAAATCTTTCGACTATGTTTACCTTCATTAAAACAGATTCAAAGATCTCTCTCCCGAAGTTTCGGGATCAAGATGACGTACTATGTACGAACAATGCTGAGCCAAAATTTCCCTCTTCTAGAGGGGTGCCCAAAGGGCGGAGTGTTTTGGGTACTTGTCCCGATACTTTGGGATTGGTCATTCGTTTAATTGTTTAACTGGTTAATCCTATCACATTCCTTTCCGACATCGTCTTCCTCGCGTATGCGGGGATCTTAAAGCGTACCGCTGTATGTTTTCCTTTCTATTGCTTTAGGATACCCAATCAAGTTGGGTATGACGTTCTAGGAGGAGATTGTACAAACCATTCCAAAGCACTTTTCTCTCCATTTAGGGAGAGATGCCCAAAGGGCAGAGAGGGTAAAACCTCTCCCTAACCCTTCCGAAGCACCGGAACAAGTTCTCCTTAAAAAGGAGAGGGAATTGGTTAGTGCTAGGTAAACTGTTAACCGCCAACTGCTAACTGAAAACTGCCTTACTTTTTATCAAAATGGTCTTCTACTTCAATTGACTTGCCCGCTTGGTCAATTACCTTTACGTGAATATGGTAGTGCCCGTTTGGCGCTCCGGTAATGTGAACGTGCTTATGGAACTTATAGGTCGTTTGGCCAACCATGGCAGCATCCGTAAACTCAAACTCTTTGTTATAAGTACCTCCATGTACTTCAACTACTACTTTAGCAATTTTGCCAGGAGCATTTACTGTAGCATCCAAGTGAATTTCATCGTTGCCTTCATATGCTACTGCTAAGTTTGCCACCGAAGGTAGTGTAGGGTCAACTACCACTTTTAAGTCTGATTCTACTTTAGTGATTTTACCCGCTTGGTCGGTTACGGTAAGTACTACTTTATAGTTGCCCACCGTAGCAGTAGCTGGTACGTCGATATGTTTGTGGAACTCCGCATTTTTTAAACCTTTAAATCCATCGGTGTAGGTAGTGCTTAGTTTCCAACCTGTGCCACTTACTGGGTTAATTTCTAGTTTTACATCAGCAATGTTGCCCTGTGCTTCAATAGTTGCTTCTACGTGTAAGTCATTACCTGGGTAAGCGGTTTTGTTGTTGTTGCTACCTATTTCAAGTGCTGTAATTTTAGGGGCTTGTGTAATCACCTCATCTTCGTCTTTTTTACAAGCGTTTAACACCGTGACAAAAAGTAGAGCTAAGATTAGAAATTTGTTTGTTTTCATTTGATTAAGATTTGATATTAAATGGTTAATGAATATGATTTGTTATTCGTAATTAATGGTGATGGGAATAGATTTATGCGTACTAACGTTATAGGTAGAATTGTGGTAAAGGATCACTAAATTGTACTGGCCTGAAGCCCATGCTTTTTCGCCAGCAATGGCATTGCCAATACCATCATTTTGCGCTCCAATAAAGATGGAGTCGCCGCCCCAAACGCCATTTACGTTTTTAATGGTAGAAATACTAGAAGCTGGGCCTAGGCCTTTATGTTCCACTTTAGAAATGATGATTCCTTTTTTAGGATCCAGTTGACTAACCGTTTCAGGGAAATAATTCAGCTTTCTGTTGATGAGTACGGTATATAGGATCCCATCTCCCTGAATTTGCTTGATTTGTGTACGAGCGGTAAACTCATCATTCTTTTTAAACACCAAAGGATTTTCTACATAGGTATTCATGTAGTAGATCATGGTGCCGTTTCTCGAGAAGATATCACGATCTACGATAGGATCTACGGGCATGTTGGCCGCATCTATGATCACAAAATCTTCCTTTAGTTCAAGCTTGCTGCCATTTTCGTCGTTTACAATAAAAAGAAAATCGTAGGTGCCTTCTGGAGCCTCGGCTGGAATGGTAAAGTGTTTGTGTACATTGGTGTTTTTTATGCCCTTAAACTCGTCCCAGGTGATTTCTAATTTCCAGTTGGAGGTATAGGTTTGGCCCGCTTTCTGTAAAATCTTAACCATCACAGAGGTAATCTTACTACCTGCCAGTACATCGGCATTGAGGTGGAAATCTCGGCCTCTTATAGCGCGTTTGTTATTGGAATAACCAATTTCAACGTTTTGAACGCTAGGCTTGGCTGGTTCAGTTTCGGTTTTGTCTTTTTTACATGCGGTAAAGGTGCCTGTTAAGACTAGGAAGGCTACCAGCATATGTTTTGTTTTCATTGTAAGGGTTTGTTAGTGATTTATTTAATTGATTTTAAAAGGCATTTTGATGGATAGGATGATGTTGCGACTGGCTTCGGGCAATTCAATTAAACGATAGAAACTGGTATGGTTGAGGTATTTGGCATTGAGCAGGTTTTGGGCCTGTACGCTTAATTCAAATACCTGCTTGCTAAAGCTTAAGGTGGTACCCATTTGCACATTTACAATCTGATAGCCAGGTGTTTTCTTTTCTGGCGGTACAATGTTGTTTTGTGAAGCGGTAAGACGGTAATCTACCGATAGATAGCTGTTACGCAGTTGATCCGATATTTTCGGCGACCACGTGACGTTGATCAGTGCTGAAGGAGCAGGCGAGAAGGGCAAAGTAAATCCCTTTTTGTTGCCTGATAATTGCTCACTGTACAAGTATTCGCCCAAAAACTCGGTACTTAAACTCGGAAGCCACTGGTAATTGGCCTTGAACTCTGCCCCGTAGCGCATGACCCTACTTTGAGTGTACTCAAATACCTGGTTGCCTGCGCCGTAATAATAATCGTGATAAGGAGTGGGGTTAAGGTAAATGTAGTTGGGGAAATAGTTGTAAAACGGACTAAAGCTTACTCCCCATTTCTTTTCGGTATAACTAATGCCCAAATCAGCCTGATAAGCTACCTCTGCATTGAGGTTGGCATTTCCCTTTTCGTAACTGAAATAATGGTAGTTTACGCCATTCGCTGCCAGTTCTTTGGCAATAGGCATTCTGAAACTTTTACCAATATTCACTTTAAAACCCAATTTACCTGGGTTATAGTTCATTCCCGCCGACCAAACAAAGCTGTTAAAATCTCTACTAAAGCTAGCGGCACGCGTTAAACGCTCAATGGTCGTGGTGTTTCCTTCTTTCCGCTCAGAAGTGAACCAATCATCGTATCTTTCAAATTGGATATGTCCGTAATCGTAACGCAGGGCGCCATATAAAATGAGCTGATGGTTCACCACGTATTTATCATACACAAACAAGCCGGTATTGAACTGTTGAAAGCCTGGAATTAAAAAACTCCAGCCATTAATGCTATTGTCCTGATAATCCGCATTTAAACCTATTTGCAGTTGATGCTGATTTAGCATGAAACTATGCCTCAAATTGCCCGAGTAAATGAACTTGTCGTATTCCCGTTCCAAGTGTTGTGGAATGGTCATATCAGCAGGATAAACGGGAGGCATGTAACCATGATTAACATAGTGGTTAAACTCCTGCCTAAAGTTTCGCTGAAAACCCAGTTCTATCTCTGTTTTACTGCTTGGGTGATTAATTTCAGTGCGGCTAATCAACTTAAAATGGTTGACCCGCTGGTAGGGCGAAAGCAAGTCTCGGCTAGAGCGATCATGTAGGGCTTGATCAACCCTGCGAGGTTCTAAGCCATGCGCATTGGCAAAAAAGCCACTTTTAGCATAACTGTTGCTGGCATGTAGGGAAGTTTTAAAATGTTCACCTACATATCCAGTATTAAAATGTAGTCCTGTTTCTCTGCCAGCAGTATTGCGTAACCTATTTTTATGTAGCCCAACGGCAAAGTCGTACACATAAACGGTATCGGTAGGTACACGGTAATCGGCATAGCTCTGGTAAGTTACCCTACTATCGAAAAACCACTTTTTATTGCTGCCAAAAAGATTGATAGAAGTACCATAATGGTCGTTGTTAGATTTGCCAATCAAATTAATACTGCCTCCCAAACCTTGACCCATGGGAATGTTGACAGGTTTAAGGTTAATGGCTCCTCCAATGGCATCAGCGCCGTATAAAAAGGAGGAAGGCCCTTTGATGATTTCAATTTCACCCGCAGCAAATTGATCAATTTCCAAACCGTGATCGGCACCCCATTGCTGTCCTTCGTGCTTAATACCTTTGTCTACCACCACTACTCGGTTAAAGCCCAAGCCACGGATAAGAGGCTTAGATTGGCCTGAGCCAATACCAATGTTGCTGATTCCAGGTAGCCTATCTAAGGTTTGCATTAAACTACCGCTTAAATGTTGTTGTACAAAACGCTGGTCTACTACCTCTATGCTTCTGGCTTCACTGCTTTTTCTGATGTTTTGGGCATTGCTGTTGATCTCTACTGTTTTAAGCGCAATGACTTCTGGCTTAAGCTTTACATGGATATGCTTATTGGCAGTAGCCGTAAGCTGTACATGCTTTTCATAATCGGCATAGCCCGTGGCCTGTACTGTTAAAACATAATTTCCCAAAGGGATATCTTTGAGTACAACGGTTCCAGTAGCGTCTGTAAGTACCGTAAACTGGTTTAAAGATACCTTAGCGCCTTTAACTGCAGTTTGAGTTGCTGTATTCACATATACAGACACTTCAGTCGTTTGCGCCAAAACATAGCTCGCTATAAAGCAGCTAAAAAATAATGCGTACCATTTTTTCATCAGAAACAATTGGTCTTAGCATTTGGCGACGTAGCAGGGCTAGTACAAAACAACCACGTTTTGCCTATTGCAGTGCAACAGATCACCAAAAACAAGAAATAGGTTGGAGAAAGCGCCCTAAGGCATTTTCAGGTAAAAAAATAAATGGATTACAGACAAGGCATACCAGGGGTATGTTGCCTTAAAAAGGGAAATTAAGCTAAAAGGCTAGGAGGGCCTTTGTTGGAAAAGTTCTGTAGGGTGAACTTATAAATCCGGGTATATACGAAACTGTTAAGCGTTGCACATACCTGCGTAGGAATATCCAATACTGGCGGATGGCTCATGAGTATTTGTTTGCCTTTTATTTCGGCAGTGTACTCACAAATGAGACATTTCTCACTAGCATCGGTGATTGATTTCTCCGTATTGTTTTTACTGAAGAAGTTATTGTTGTGGTGCGAGTGTAGGGTTTGCACCAATGGAATGGCCAAGAATAATATCGTTAACAAAAATGCCGCAAACTGATTTGCTGCCCTTTTACGATATGTTGCTCTTTTTTTCATTACTGAAACAAAGTTGCAATTAATTATTTGCTAAATGAAATAGAATTTCAATTTTTAGGCAAAATGCTTGTAAAAGAAAATAGCCGTAATGATGCAAACAACACCGCTACAGCTATTTATGTGCAATAAATTAATACAACTATTTTGTTGCTTCCTTTTCTGTTTTCTTGGTAGCACGTGGTTTGCTTACTTTGGCAGGTGCTGCAGTTTCGGTAGTTTCTACTGGTTGCTCAGCAGCTACTTTTTCTACAGGCTTAATGTTTTTATTGATTTCTTTGGCAAATGCCGATGCTGATTTCTCAATCAGTTTCTTTAGTTTCTTTGAAGGCTCAGCGAATTTGCTGGCTAAGGTAGCGAGCTCGGTAATTAGCGTGGCTTTAATTACTTTTTCTGCTTTTTTACGATCGGCTTTAACTTGGGCTTTTTGTTTGTCTTTCTTCATGGAATGGGCTTTTCTGCAAAACTAGGACATTGGTACGTTAAGTGTATATTATCATTTTGTTAATGTTAACAGTTAGGCTTAACATAGAATTGATACTGAGGAGCAGTGGCTAGTTACTAGTGATTAGCGGTTAGTGGTTAGTGATTAGTGATTAGTGGTTAGTGATTAGGAACTAGGAATCAGGAGCTAGGAATAAGGATTTTGTGCTTATTTAGCCAGTAGTGCTTTTATAGTACGTCGTGCTTAACTTGATTGGGTATCTTAATGCAATAGAAATGAAAATTTTATAACAATACGCTTTAAGATCCTCGAATACGCGAGGATGACGATGTAGGAATGGACTAGCTAATCTGCAAGGATTAAACAAGCATAGTCCAAAGATCTCTCCATTTCGCTGCACTTCAGTCGAGATGACGGAATAGGAAAGGAATGAGCTAATTCCTAATGAACCAGTGAACCAATGAACCAATGAACTATTTAACTAACCACTAATCACTAGCCACTAGTTCCTAACTCCTAAACCCTAGCTCCTAAATTATGATTTAAATCACTTTTTAATGTGACCTGCAAACGCCAAAAAGGTGAGCAGTGTCAATAATTTTGACGGAAAAGTAGAACCTCATTTTATATGCCCCATCAATTTCATATTCCTGTTTTAGGCTTAGGCTTTTCCATCGATACTCCTTTAAAAGTGGCTCGTTATGGAATTTCATCGGTAGTTTCTATTGTTGATGATGAACTGACCGAACGCATGCGTAAATACCATTCGCAATTGAACCAAATCCCTTATCATCCTATTGAGAAGAAAGTAGCTGATCATCGTGTGATGCGTATTACCGCTTATTTGAACCTGCTCAATCAATTGGTAGATGAACAGTTTGAAGCGCTTAAGCAACAAGACTTTGTGCCAGGCAACGATATATGCCGCTACTTTGAACTGCTTCCCGAGGGGTCGGTCACTAAGCACGGTTATGAGCTCATGATGGACTATCCTGAAGGTCCACGCAAGAAAATCTTCCAAGACCGTTTACGTCAGCGCATGAGGAAAGGCAATATCGATGTGAACATTATGGCCAAAGTAGACAAGCTTAACTTTGATAAGGATGGCACTTACTTGGGCGATGAAAATACCGATGCCCTGGCAGCGCTCAAGGCCTTTGCCGAAAGTGAACTAAAGGCTTCTGTAGTACTTTCTGCAGGAATGAACCCACGGTTATATAGTTACATCGAAAAATTTGAAGGCTTTAACCCTGATAGTGAAGGTGAATTTGATAAGCGTATCATCTTAAAAGTTAGCGACTATCGCTCGGCATTGATCCAAGCAAAGTTTTTGGCTAAGAAGGGATTATGGGTGTCGGAGTTTAGGATAGAATCAGGTTTAAACTGTGGCGGACATGCCTTTGCTACCGATGGTTTCTTGTTGGGACCTATTTTGGAAGAGTTTAAGCAAAGCCGTGCGTTAATGCGATTGGAACTGGAAACGCTTTACCGTAAAGCCATGGAGCAAAAAAACATCAACATTGCTCAAATGCCCAAACAGCGCATTACCGTACAGGGAGGCATTGGCACGGCACAAGAAAACGAATTCTTGCTCAAATATTACCGCTTGGACGCTACAGGTTGGGGCAGTCCGTTTTTGTTAGTGCCCGAGGTCACTAATGTAGATGAACAAACCTTACAACAATTGGCACAAGCAGAGCAGCAGGATTACTATTTAAGCAATTCATCGCCGTTGGGGGTACTGTTCAACAATTTCAAATATAGCAGTGCCGAGCAACAACGTTTGGATCGTATTGCCGCTGGAAAACCTGGGAGTCCATGTACCAAGAAATATTTGTGTACCAATACAGAGTTTACCAAAGAACCCATTTGCACCGCTTCCAGTAAATACCAAAAGCTCAAATTAAAGGAGTTGGAAGCGCAACAGTTGGATGAAGAAGCTCATCAAAAAGCCTACGAACGCATTACCGAGAAAGTATGCTTGTGCGAAGGTTTATGCACATCTACCTATATTAAAACCAATATGCTAAAACCAAAAGAGAGCAAAGCGGTGGCTATTTGTCCTGGACCTAACTTGGCATTTTTTAATCAAGTTTACTCCTTAGATGAAATGGTCAAACACATTTACGGAGGCATTAACTTATTGGAAAAAGTGCAACGACCGCATGTGTTTGTCAATGAACTGAACTTGTATATCGACTACCTGCAAGCAGAAATTCAACGCTATTGGGAAGACATCAACGAGAAGAAGAAGAAACACTTGGATGGGTTTAAGGATCAGTTACATAAGGGTATTAACTACTATAAAGGTTTATTTGCTGAATTGGCCAATGTGAACGTGTTAAAGGAGCTTCGTTTATCAGAGGAAAGGTTGGAGAAGGTGGTTTTTAATTAGGAGTAAGCAGTTAGGGATTAGGACTTAGGTGGTGATTAGCTTGTGGTGCTCATAGTACGTCATGCTCAACTTGATTGGGCATCCTAAGGCATAGAAAGGAAAACATGTAGCGATACGCTTTAAGATCCCCGCATACGCGAGGATGACGCTGTAGGAAAGGAATTAGCGAATACCCTTTTGTCATTCCGAGGGAAGCGCAGCGACGAGGGATCTCTTAAGATCTAAGAAGATGTACTAAATGTACTAAGATTAACCAGTTAAACAATTAACCGAATAACCCTTTTACAGAGATCCTTCGCTGCGCTCTGGATGACAAAGTAGGAGCAGAATGACAAAAAAAGCCTGTGCCCACCACTAACCACTAACCACTAAAAAACAAACCAACCAAAAAACGAAAAAACCAATTGCCTAAAATTTTAACTTTGAACAACCTTTTGAATTAAATACATGGAAAGAGCCAAGTTGTTAAATGCGATTATCGAGAATGCTATTGATGGAATCATTACCATTGACGAGTTTGGGATTATTGAGCATATTAATCCTTCGGCGCTTACCTTGTTTGGCTATGAGCGTAGTGAGCTGATAGGAAAAAACGTTTCGATACTGATGCCGCAACCTGATCAGGCAAGGCACGATCAGTACATTGCCAACTACCGTCATACGGGAGAGCGTCATATCATTGGCATTGGCAGAGAGGTGCAGGGCCAACGTAAGGATGGTTCTATGTTTCCTTTCAGGTTAGGGGTAAGTGAAGTGAAGTTCTCTGATCGACGCATCTTTACAGGTTTTATCCACGATTTAAGCAGACAGAAAGAGGATGAGCTTAAAATCAAAAGCTATACCGAGGAACTGGAACAGAAAATCAAGGAGCGTACGCAATACCTTATCCGTTCCATTAACGAACTAGAAACTGCCAAAGAGCATGTAAGTGCACTTTTTGAAAAGGAGAAAGAGCTTAATCAGTTGAAAACAAGATTTGTATCAATGGCTTCGCATGAGTTTAGAACCCCCTTAAGTTCTATTCAGCTTTCGGCTTCGCTAATTGATAAATACAGCTCTAAGCACGACGAGGCTAATGTAGAAAAGCATACCTCTAAGATCAAAAATGCCATTAACAACCTTACCACTATCCTTAACGATTTCCTATCCTTGGAGAAGTTGGAGGCTGGCAAGGTGGAGCCTCGGGCCAATTGGTTCGACATTATCTTTTTTGCAGAAGAAATTGTAGAGGAAATGCAGCTGATCAGTAAGCAAAACCAGCTGATAGTGTATGAACACACAGGTACTAGTGCACAGGTGTTTTTAGATCATAACCTGTTAAAAAACTGTATCATTAACCTCATTTCCAATGCTATTAAGTATTCGGGAGAAAATACCATGATCCAGTTTAACACCATATTGAAACAAAACGAACTGATTGTAGAGGTAAAGGATAACGGGATTGGTATTCCAGAAGTAGATAAAGTGAACTTGTTTGAGCCCTTTTTTAGGGCACATAACACGGGCGATATTCCAGGTACTGGTTTAGGCCTTAATATTGTGAAGCGATATGTAGGGTTAATGAATGGTACAGTGGTTTGCCAAACGGAGCAAAATAAAGGGACAACGTTTACGCTGAAGTTCTCTTTTGAGAAAGAGTGATGTTTGCACAAGTAGTGGTTTGGATAAAAGCAGATACGTGCTTTTGAGCCAAAGTACAAACCCTTAATACGCTTTAACCCGACCTTGGCTTTTGCGGTATTGATGCAACTGCCTTAGTATTGCCTTTAAAAGCAAAAGACGCAGTCGGCGACTTTTCCTCCCTTTTGGTCTCTCAAAAGGGAGTGCCAATGCCCGGCATAAGGGCAGGCGAGACTGTGAAAGGGGCTAGAAACGTTAGTGATAAATATGATTATCGTCTAATTAAATTATAAATAATAGATCATGAAGAAGGTACTGGTTATAGAAGACAACGACGACATTAGAGAAGGTACGGTAGAAGTATTGACCTTGGCTGGCTATGAAGCCCTATCGGCCAAGAATGGTAAACTAGGGGTAGAAATGGCCCTAAGTTCCTCGCCAGATATTATCCTGTGCGATATCATGATGCCTGAACTAGATGGCTACGGCGTATTGTACCTGTTAAGCAAAAATCCAAAGCTGGCCAGTATTCCCTTTATCTTCATGACGGCAAAAGCCGAAAGGGCTGATATGCGCAAGGGCATGGAAATGGGCGCTGATGATTATTTAACCAAGCCTTTTGATGATCTGGAACTATTTAACGCCATTGAAAGTAGGTTAAAGAAGAAAAGCCAAACGGTAGGCTTTAAGGCTGCCCCTAAGGATCTGCAGACTATTTTCTCGGAACTGAAACAAAGGGGAAAGGGCAGGAGCTTTGGCAATAAGCAAGTCATTTACGTAGAAAACGATGAACCTGGTTACTTATACTTCATTAAAAGCGGACAGGTGAAAACCTACAAACGCTTTAAGGATGGTAGGGAGCTTTCTTCTAATATTTATAAAGATGGTGATTTCTTTGGTTACGAAAGCCTATGCTGTGGGGTAAGCTATGCCGATAATGCAGCCACTTTAACGGATACGGAACTGTTATTGATTCCCAAAGCCGATTTTATGGATGCCTTGTTTAACCATCAGGAAATGGCTACAGCATTCATTGAGCTATTGTCAGGCAATATTCGTTTTAAGGAAGAGCAGATGCTGAAATTAGCTTATTTCTCGGTGCGTAAACGGGTTGCCGAGGCTTTGGTCCAACTGTCTAGAAAGTTTGCCAAAGACCAGGAGGATAACTGTACCTTGAAAATCTCCCGTGATGATTTAGCTGCTTTTGTAGGCACCGCCAGTGAAACAGTAAGTCGTATGCTCGCTGATTTTAAAGAAGAGAAACTGATTGAGAAGCACGGTAACGCCATTCATGTGGTATCTATAGAGCGTTTGAGCCAGATTAAGCAGTAATTTAGTGGCTAGTAGTTAGTGATTAGTAGTTAGTAGTGGTCTCTAGCTCTTTTTGTCATTCTAAGTATTACCCTGTCCCGATACTTCGGGAGAAGAATCTCTAAGTAAAATGGGTTAATTGTTTAATTAGTTCATTGGCTCACTGGTTCATTAGTTCATTCTTTTCCTACACCGTCATCCTCGCGTATGCGGGGATCTTAAAGCGTTATAAAGTTTTCTTATTGCATTAAGATGCCCAATCGAGTTGAGCATGACGTACTATGAAAGTACCACTGGCTAAATAAGCACCCAATCCTTATTCCTTGTTCAGTGCTATTGATCTCCATCATCTCATTATCAAATCATCCAATTAGCTAATCACTACCTAATCCCTAACTCCTGCTTCCAACTAAAACCAGTAACTTAGCTACGCTATGAGCTTATTTAAACTCCATTACCTGCTACTTGTAGTAGCGCTTTTGATCACATCGTGCGGAAATAACCAAAAACCTACGCAACTTACTTATGTGAAATATGTAGCTCACAAGCAGGGCGATACCGCTATTGTGCTCCTTAACCAATCAAAGGAAATGTTTACCGGTACACTAATGATCAATGAACATGGTGTTTTCAGAGACTCAGGAACAGTAAAGGGTTTGGTGAAAGGCGATACCTTAATTGGGGAATTCCACTTTTTGCATTACAAATTAGAATGGAAACGTAAACCTGTGGCTTTCTTAATGAAAAATAATCATTTGATCATGGGTGAAGGCATCACCAAAATGACCGTCGGCATTCCGCATTTTGACCCCACGGTACCTATTAATTTTAGCGAGGATAAACAGTTTGTGTTTTTTAAAAACTAGTGGCTAGTTGTTAGTGATTAGTGGTTAGTCCCGAATAGTCGGGATTAGATGAGTAGTTCCCAAATTCCCCTCTTTTAGAGGGGTGCCCAAAGGGTGGGGTGTTTTTTATTAGTTCATTAGTTCATTTCCTTTCAACTGCGTCATCTCGACTACTTTGTCATTCTGAGAGCATCCCCGTCGCTACTCTTTGAGATTCATTGGCTTTTTTGTCATTCTGAGTGCGGCCCTGTCCCGACTATTCGGGAGAAGAATCTCTTTAACTGGTTAATTGTTTATTTAGTTCATTGGTTCACCGGTTCACTGGTTTATTCCTTTCCTACATCGTCATCCTCGCGTATGCGGGGATCTTAAAGCGTTATAAAGTTTTCTTTTCTATTTCATTAAGATGCTCGATCAAGTTGAGGATGACGCACTATAAAAGCACCACTGGCTAACTAAGCTCCCAATCTTTATTCCTTGTTCTTTACTCTTTATTCCTAATCCCTAACCACTAATCACTAACTACTAGCAACTAACTACTAGCAACTAACTCCTAGCTCCTAATTCCTAACCCCTAGTACCTAGTTCAAAAAAAGAGCAAGAGCCATCGCTAGCCCCTGCTCCAATCTTTCGGCAAGCACCTTTTAAGGCAGCTGCACATTGCCCGTGTAAACGCTGTCGGCAATTTCTTTACCATCAAGACTAAAAAAAGTAAGGTAAGTTTCAACGCTAAGCCCAGCAAAGTCGCTTACGTTTAAAGTGAGCAATTGCTTTTCGCGGTTGTCGGCATTGTCCAAAATGCTGAAAATAGCCACATCAAGCGCTTCGCAATAAGCCGCAACCATCACTAAGTCGCTGTTTAAAGCCTTGCCGCTACCTGCATTGTTTAGCCAGGTAAATTTTACCACGGGTCCAGCATCAGCTTCGGCAGTTACGCTCCTTGCGTTAGGCAAATCGCCACGACTAAGCAACACCATGTCGTAAGCCACCTCAAAGTTAGGGTAGGTGCCTGTTACGCCATTTTTAAGGTTGTAGGAAAGTGCGGCGTTGGCGGTGGTCATGTTAATGGCCAGCTTTTTAAAGCCTAAGCTCACCATAACACTCATTGCTTTGATAAATTGCACCATCACTGAAAAGCGCTCACGCTGTCTGTTCTGTTTTAGTGTGCTTGTGGTACGTGTACTTGGTCCCTTGCCACGCATGTACCTAATACCACGCCAACGTGATCCCACTACGGTACCTACTGTACCAGAAAAGGCTCCTAAAATGCCCTGTTCAATTTTTCCCATTTCAATTTGGTTTAATGTGTAAATAAATCGGTTAATTAACGAGGGTAAAGGTATAAAGCATGTTTTTAATAAGCTATGGTTCAGTTGGTTATGGTTGTTTTTTGCCCCAATAGGGAAGGATTTAACCCTCATTTTACCCTGTAAGTGCTGGCTTTTTACAAGGTTTGACGGTAATAGGTAAGCTTTTGCCCCAAAAAGGTAGGCTTTTGCCTAGTGTTTTCGACGCTTATCGGCAACTGCGGACTAAAAATCCCTTGGGTTTAACTGGGCAATAAATGCTTAAAAACTCACTTTAAAGGGTTTTAAACCCTGTTCATAGCCGCCAACCAAAATAGAAACGGAAGGCATATTTAACCCGTGCTTCTTCGGCTACGGCCGAAGCGGTCTCGAATGTGTCTCGAATAAGGTTCGAATAAGGTAGGGTTAAAGTACCCTCAAACTCCTTTGCCTTTAATGATTTTGACCAGCATTTTTATAGAGGTTTTTTGTTTAAGTACTTGATTAACAATTGCTATGGCTAGTTAAAAAAGCTAAATTATTTTGAAAATGAGCTTCTTATTTATTATCTTGTAATTATACTGCTTATTAATACCTCTCTACGCTATGATTAACAGGGACTCTAAAAACGCCACCACTGGCCTTAAAAAGATTGTGTTTAAAACAGATCTGCCAGGCCAATACGTTAACGACATATTAGACAAATATGCCGTGATGCAAATTCTTAATATCAGCGAACGCACACTCAGAAACTATGTGAAAGATGGTTTTTTAAGGCGCTCTATCATTCGAGGTAAATCTTATTTCCTCTATCGTGATCTGCTGGAAATGATCGAAAAATATAAAAGGAAAAAGTAAAATGCTTTCTTTTTGATTGGGGGATTACGGCTAACCGTAAGACTTATTGCGCACCGTTGTGCAGCTTTGTACTGCTAAATCATTTACTTAATTCAATATATGCCATGGAAAAAGCTTATCGCTTAAATTTAAACATGCAGCCTAATGGAGATCATGAGGTGCATGCGGATGATTGTAGGTATTATCCTAACCTGAATTATGATGCCTTGGGCAGGTACCGTGATTGCGAGTCTGCCGTTAACGAGGCTAAACGAAAACACCCTACCAAAGCCATTAATGGTTGTGTGCATTGCGCCAGGCCATGCCATACAGGTTAGTGGGGTGGATTTTGAGGGTGGCAGCGGCTGAAAGGCCGCTGCTTTTTTTTGAATCTTTTATAATAATACTAATTTAGCACCTAACCAAAAAGGTTAAATTTAAACGCTCAATCTAATGCCTATTAACGAACTCGAGGAACACCCTTATCTAAATTATTATAAAGAATTTGGGCAAGTTCCCTCTGATTACTATAAAGGAATTATTATTAGTTCTTTTCCTATTTATCCAATTACCCTTACTACTTGCTACCAACAAGCAATGCTTTATGGTAATTTACATTTTGATGGTTCTAACCCAATTATTTAAACACGTTAAACAATGAATAAAACAGACGATATGTTAATTGATGCTGATATTGAAGTTGTAAAAACTGAAGGTCTCTTGGAGCACGTAAAACCAATTATCAAAATTATTTCTATAAAAGATCTTGTTACAGATGATAGCTTGGCTATTCCAGAATATCAAAGACCTTACAAGTGGTCTTTAAAAAATGTGAATGATCTACTTGATGATATTCAGGTATTTAAAACTAAGCCTGCGTATAGGTTGGGCACGATTGTTTTTCATCAAGAAGAACTTGATGAAAAAGGAGAAACGGTTAAAAAAAATAATATTGTTGATGGCCAACAGCGAACCATTACGTTGTTGTTGATTGCTTTAGCTATTCAAAATGATGAGAGACTTATGGAAGAGCTAAAAAAAGAGAATGTTTCTATTCCAGAGTTAAAGCTGTTAAATCAATTGAAGTTTAAAAGTGATATAAGCAAAAATAACATTAGGGAAAATTATTTAGAGATACGGCGTAGAATTAATGATTTTAATGCTGAAATAGTATCTTTTTTTTATCACAAATGTGAAGTAGTACAGGTAATCTTAAATGACGTTTCTGAAGCGTTTCAGTTTTTTGATTCTCAAAATGCAAGAGGTGTTGACTTAAACCCTCATGATTTGCTTAAGGCCTTTCATTTACGCGAGATGATCGACCATTCCAATGAAATAGAACGCATTAGCACTGTAGAAAGCTGGGAAGATATGGAGTTAGAAGAATTGAAAAATACCTTTTCCAATTATTTATTTAGAATAAGGAACTGGTCTAACGGATATAGCGCTAGGCATTTTACTAAAAACGATATTGCTATTTTTAAGGGGATTAGTCCAGGTATAAAAGAACCTTACCCTTTTACTGATATGTATCGAATTAATCATTATTATATAGAAGCCTATAACCAAGATTTTAACAGAAAAATAGACCGTCATAAGTTAAGTTACCCATTTCAATTAGATCAAGTAGTAATAAATGGCAAACGCTTCTTTGAAATGATTGGCCATTATGTAAAAACGATAAAAGAAATTGAATTTTCTGTAGAGAAAGAAGGAATAGCAAAACGAATACTTGAAACTATAAAACGTTATGAAGGAATGCACCGTACGGGTGATAAATATGTACGCAACCTATTTGATTGTGCTTTAATTTATTACATGGATAAGTTTGGAAAAGTTGAAATAGAACGCGCTATTGAACGAATTTTCATATGGGCTTATACCATTAGGTTAACACAACATTCTGTTCAGTTAGCAACGGTAGATAATTATGCTTTGCAAAACCCACAAGTATTTAAGGTCATTAAAAATGCTTTACAGCCTAGTGAATTTTTAAACATCAAACTGAAAGTTTTAGATAAGGATACTCCTTCAACAAAAACTGATGATATTAAAAAACTTTTTAAAGAACTCAAGTACATTTTATGAGTAATATATTCCCATTTTCAATCAAAGAGCTATTTGCTAGCTTAGATAATTACGTAATTCCTATTTACCAACGAAACTATACTTGGGGGCAGGGAGAAATTAAGCAGCTTATTCAGGATGTTTATGATTATGCTTTTGATCATAAACCTACTCAACCTTATTATATTGGGTCTTTAATTGTTTTTGAAAGAGCATCGGGTTCTGAAATGGTTTATGAAACCATTGATGGGCAGCAGCGCTTAACAACTCTTGTTATCTTGCTAAATGCTTTACATAAGTGTTTTAGGGATAAGCTGACCCATACTATTCCGTTAAATTTAATGCTTAATTTTGATAGTAGGAAGAAATCTACGGCCACTTTATCAGCTATTGCACGGGGTAAAATAGAGGTAGATAATACCGCTGAATATAACGTTTATATCAAGCAACGCTACCTCGATGCTATTAAAATATTGGAGGATATTTTAAAGAGTAAAGATGTAAACACCTTTTACCAATATTTGGTTGAGCAGGTATTTCTGATTAGGGTACCCGTGCCACCAGAAACTGATTTGAACCATTATTTTGAGATCATGAATAATAGGGGCGAGCAGTTGGAAAAGCATGAGGTATTAAAGGCAAGTTTACTTAGTGTCTTGCAATCTGATCAAAATGCTGTTTACACGTTTAATTCGATATGGGAAGCCTGTGCCGATATGGAGCGTTACGTACAATACGGTTTTTCTACCCTACAGCGTGATGTGGTATTTTCAACTAACTGGAACACGCTGAATAGTTCTAATTTTGATGAATTATGCCACCAATTAGTTGAGCTAAATAATAAGATTGAAGCTGATAGAAACCAGCATAGTACAGAACAGAATATATTAGAGATTACAGCTTTTGAGGGTAAATTCGAAGTTAATGAAGATCATCAGGATGATGCGCCAGAGCGATTTAATTCGGTCATTAACTTTTCTAATTTTCTATTACATGTGCTTAGAATTCAAACTCAAAAAGATATTAGTTTGGACGACAAGCGATTGAAACATTTTTTTGATGCCGAACTAAAGCTTCTAAAAGAAGATGAAAAAATAAGTTTTGTAAAAGAGTTTGGTTTTAATTTATTGAAGGCGAAATTTTTATTTGATCAATACATTATTAAAAGAGAATTTATTAGAGATAAAGATCGTTGGAGTTTAAAAGCATTAAAACACTACGATCAAAGTAGAATAGGGTATGTTAATACATTTGATCAGGCAGAAAATAATGAGGCTTTAAATAGAGAAATACTCATGTTGCTTGCTATGTTTCATGTTTCTGCACCAACATTGGTATACAAACATTGGCTAAATGCAGCATTATATTTTCTTTTCTATGAAAATGAAATTACTGCAGATAAGTATAAACTATACTTACAAAATTTAGCACAAGCCTATGTGTTTGATAGATTTCTAGCTCATCCAGAGACAGGTTATTTTGATATGATTTATATAAATAAAGGCCAATCTAAAAATAAAGCTGAAGGAAATTATGATTTAAGTTTGTTGGATAGAGGTACTGCGGTAGAGAATTTTATATTTAATTATCTTGATTATATACTTTGGATAAAAGATTTTAATAAGGATAACTCTTTTGAGTTTACTTTCAGAAGTTCGGTAGAGCACTACTATCCACAAAATCCAATTTCGAAAGAAGACAAGATTGATCAAAGGGTTTACGATTTGTTTGGCAACCTATGTTTAATTAGTAGTAGTAAAAATTCGAGATTGAGTAACCACATGCCTGAGGCTAAAAAAGATTATTATAAAAGGGTTGGTGCTGATAGTTTGAAACAATCTTTAATGATGGGGCAGAATGAATGGACTGAGGAGCAAATTAGAAAGCATGGTGAGTTGATGAAAGAGAGGTTGATAACTTTTTAAGCTAATAGCCACAGTGATATCACTTTCGATTTATATGGCTAAGTAACGAGTTGTTTAAATTCATATCTTGCAACTTTATACCAGAATATCATTACATGATATGGCCATGAATTTATCTGGATTTTAAAAATTTTTTTAAAAAAAATAATGAGTTTTAGTATGATGTTTACTAAGAAGTAAGCTTATAATAGCTATTAAAAAAACCGATATACAAATGACAAGCACAGCTCAAAGAGAAATATTACAAAATAAAATATGGAAGATAGCCAACGAAGTACGTGGCTCTGTAGACGGGTGGGATTTTAAACACTTTGTATTAGGAACACTTTTTTACAGATACATTAGTGAACATTTTGCTAATTATATGGAAGGCGGTGATGACAGTGTTAATTATGCAAAGCTACCAGATGAAGTAATAACAGATGAAATTAAAGCTGATGCTGTAAGAACAAAAGGCTATTTTATATATCCTAGTCAATTGTTTGTAAATATTGCTAAAAAAGCAAAAACAAACAAAAATTTGAATACAGACTTAAAAGCTATTTTTGATGCTATCGAGAGTTCTGCAAATGGGTATCCGTCTGAACAAGATATTAAGGGATTATTTGCCGATTTCGATACAACCAGTACACGTTTAGGAAATACAGTAGAAAACAAAAACACCCGATTAGCTGCTATTTTGGAAGGTGTAGAAGAATTGAATTTCGGAAGTTTTGAAGACAACCAAATTGACCTTTTTGGCGATGCTTATGAATTTTTGATAAACAATTATGCTGCAAATGCCGGAAAATCAGGTGGTGAGTTTTTCACCCCACAAAACGTATCGAAGCTTATAGCACAGTTGGCGATGCATAAACAAACAGAAGTAAATAAAATATACGATCCGGCAGCGGGTTCGGGATCTTTGTTGCTTCAAGCCAAAAAGCATTTTGATAATCACATTATTCAGGAAGGTTTCTTTGGGCAAGAGATTAACCATACGACCTATAACCTGGCTCGTATGAATATGTTTTTACATAACATCAATTACGATAAATTTGATATTGCATTGGGCGATACCTTGATTGATCCTCAGTTTGGTGACGACAAACCTTTTGATGCCATTGTGTCCAATCCACCGTATTCAGTGAATTGGAAAGGATCAGACGATCCTACCTTGATTAATGATGACCGTTTTGCTCCTGCTGGTGTATTAGCCCCTAAGTCTAAAGCCGATTTTGCCTTTGTGTTGCACGCACTCAGTTATCTTTCCAGCAGAGGAAGAGCGGCTATAGTATGTTTTCCGGGGATATTTTACAGAGGAGGTGCTGAACAAAAGATTAGAAAATATTTGGTAGACAATAATTTTGCAGAAACCATTATCGCTTTACCATCCAATTTGTTTTATGGCACTTCTATTTCTGTAAATATATTGGTACTTTCTAAACACAAGACTGATACCAAAACCCAATTTATAAACGCTACAGGCGAAGATTTCTTTAAAAAAGTAACTAATAACAATGTATTGGAAGTCAAGCACATTGACAAGATAATGGATCTCTTCGATACCAAAACAGATGAAGCCCATATAGCAGTATCTATCGACAATACCAAAATTGCGGAAAATGATTATAACCTATCCGTCAGCTCATATGTAGAAGCAAAAGATAATCGTAAAAAGATTGACATAGTTGAATTGAACAGGGAAGTTGCCAAAACAGTAGAAAAAATAAATACACTACGTGCAGATATAGACAACATTATAACTGAAATTGAAGCATGAGTGAATTAGAAAAATTATTTGACAGCGCTACTATAGAATGGAAGGCTATGGGAGAAGTTACTATAATAGGTACTGGAGGCTCAAATCGTCAAGATGAAGATGAAAATGGTAATTATCCTTTCTATGTTCGCTCAAAGAACATTTTAAAATCAAATACTTTCCAGTTTGATGAAACAGCTATTATAATACCTGGTGAAGGTGGTATTGGCGATATTTTTCATTTTGTAAAAGGGAAATACGCGTTACATCAGCGGGCTTATCGTATTTGTGTTTCTTTATCTAGACTGGATACTAAGTTTTTGTTTTATTTAATGTCTGCTACTTTCAAGAAATATATCATATCAAAGAGCGTTGGCGCAACTGCTACATCTATCAGAAAGCCAATGTTGGAGAAATTTCAAATCCCAATCCCACCACTCGAAATTCAACAAAAAATAGTTGATATTCTCGATAAGTTTACTGAGCTTACAACTGAGCTTACAACTGAGCTTACAACTCGTAAACAGCAGTATAATTATTATCGTGAGCAATTGTTTGCTTTTGATGAAAACGAAGTCCAACATTTACCTATGGGAGATGAAAGTGTTGGAGAGTTTCAAAGGGGTAAACGTTTTGTAAAAACTGATTTACTTACAGAAGGCGTTCCTACTATTCATTATGGAGAAATGTACACACATTATGGTACTTGGGCAAATACAACAAAATCTTTTGTGAGTGAAGAGCTCGTTAAAAATAAAAATCTGCGGGTAGCTCAAAAAGGTGATGTGGTTATCGTTGCAGCTGGTGAAACAATTGAAGATATTGGACAGGGAACGGCTTGGTTAGGTGATGAAGGTGTAGTTATTCATGATGCTTGCTTTTCATATAAAACTACTTTAAATCCAAAGTTCGTAGCTTATTTTACACGCACCAAACAATTCCATGATCAGATAAAAAAACATATTTCTTCTGGTAAAATTTCCGCTATTAATTCAAAAGGTTTAGGTAAGGCGATAATTCCAATACCTTCTCCTGAAGAACAAGAACGTATCGTTTCCATCTTAGATAAATTTGATATTTTAACTAATTCAATAAGCGAAGGTTTACCAAAAGAAATTGAGCTAAGGCAAAAACAGTATGAATATTACAGAGATCTATTGTTAACGTTTCCAAAAGATAATGTAGAAGCATAATATGGCACAGTCATTACCTCAAATAGCACAATCTTTAAGAGATGCCAATAAAAAAGTGCAATTAATTTATGCGTTTAATGGCACTGGTAAAACACGTTTGTCACGTGAGTTCAAGGAATTGATAGCTCCAAAAAATCCAGAAACTGAAGAAGAAGAAACAGGAATCAAAATACTGTACTACAATGCATTTACCGAAGATTTGTTTTATTGGGATAATGACTTGGATAATGATATAGATAGAAAATTAAAAATCCAACCTAATACATATACCAATTGGGTACTTCAGGACCAAGGGCAAGAGCCAAATATAGCAACTCATTTCCAACGTTACACTAGTGATAAATTAACACCTACTTTTAATGAAGAATCAAGACAATAGGGATATAACGATTCCTGCTTACTCTGAAGTACGTTTTTCATTTGAACGTGGAAATGATGAGCCCTCAGAATCTGTGAAAATTTCTAAAGGCGAAGAAAGCTGTTTTATTTGGAGTGTTTTTTACAGTTTACTAAAGCAGACAATTGATGTCTTAAATGTAGTAGAGCAAGCTGATCGGGAAACAGATCAATTTGATGACTTGCAATATGTTTTTATTGACGACCCGGTAAGTTCATTAGACGATACACACTTAATCGAATTGGCTGTAAATATCGCCGAATTAATAAAGTCTAGTCAATCCGACCTTAAATTTATTATTACAACCCACAATCCACTGTTTTATAATGTATTGTTCAATGAATTCAATAATGCTGATTCAAGTTCAGGCTATAGAGTTAAGCATTCTAAAAAATGGCGTTTTGAAAAGTTAAACAATGGTACTTTTACACTAATTGAACATTCGAATGACTCACCTTTTTCATATCACCTTTTCCTTTTATCTGAAATTGAAAAAGCCATAGAATCAGATGATATTCGAAAGTATCACTTTAGTTTCCTTAGAAACATACTAGAAAAGGCTTCTACTTTTCTTGGGCATGTTCATTGGAAAGATCTTTTACCTAACGAAGCAGAAGGTTCTCGAGAAGGATATTATAACCGTATAATTAATCTATCAAGTCATAGTAAATTTTCAGGAGAAGAAATTTCTTTGATTCAAGATAGAGAAAAAAATATGCTGGATCACTTAGTACGTCAAGTGAAAACAATGTATGGATTCAAATCAACTATTAACCCAAATGTTATAGAAGAAGATGACACAGTATAACACCATAGCAGAATCAAATAATTTCATCGTTCTTGATAAATACGACAAATATTCAACATTGAACGAACCACCAGCGGTCTATCAGACGGAAGCTGCCCTTGAGCAGGAATTTATCCGGGATTTAGTCGCTCAGGGTTACGAAAAACCATCTAACCTTACTACACGGGAAGCTATGCTGGCTAATGTAAGGCAGCAACTGCAGGCTCTGAATAATATGGAGTTTACAGATGCGGAATGGGTTCGTTTTGTAGAAGAATATTTAGATAAACCTGGAGATAGCATCGTTGATAAAACAAGAAAGCTTCATGAAAACTATATTTACGATTTTGTATTTGATGATGGTCACATTCAAAATATTTATTTAGTAGATAAAGAAAACGTTGTCCGCAATAAAGTGCAGGTAATTTCACAATTCGAGCAGAAAGGAACGCACGCCAATCGATATGATGTAACCATCCTGGTGAATGGTTTGCCTTTGGTACAGGTGGAAATAAAAAAACGTGGAGTTGCTATCCGTGAGGCATTTAATCAGGTACATCGTTACAGCAAAGAAAGCTTCAATAGTGAAAATTCTCTTTTTAAATACTTGCAGATATTCGTTATCTCAAACGGTACCGACAGCCGTTATTTTGCCAACACCGTAAAGCGGGACAAAAACAGTTTCGACTTTACCATGAACTGGGCAAGAGCGGATAACTCTTTGATTAAAGACCTGAAAGATTTTACAGCCACTTTTTTTCAGAAACATACATTGCTAAATGTATTACTCACCTATTCCGTTTTTGATACCAGCGATACATTGCTCATCATGCGACCGTATCAGATAGCGGCAACAGAAAGAATGTTGTGGAAAATAAAAAGTTCTTTTGAAGCCAAAAAATGGTCTTCTGCAGAAGGCGGCGGATTTATATGGCACACCACAGGTTCGGGAAAAACCCTGACCAGTTTTAAAGCGGCAAGACTGGCAACACAGCTTGACTTTATTGACAAAGTATTCTTTGTAGTGGATCGTAAAGATTTAGACTTTCAGACCATGAAAGAATATCAACGCTTTTCGCCCGATAGCGTAAATGGTTCCGATAGTACTGCCGGTTTAAAAAGGAATATTGAAAAAGTAGATAACAAGATTATTGTTACCACCATACAGAAGCTAAACAACCTCATGAAAAGTGAAGGTGATTTAGCCATTTATCAAAAGCAAGTGGTATTTATCTTCGATGAGGCGCACCGCTCTCAATTTGGTGAAGCTCAGAAAAATCTGAAGAAAAAATTTAAAAAATTCTATCAGTTTGGGTTTACCGGTACACCGATTTTTCCTAAAAACGCTTTAGGCGCTGAAACTACAGCAAGTGTATTTGGTCGCGAATTGCATTCCTATGTGATAACCGATGCTATTAGAGATGAAAAGGTATTGAAGTTCAAAGTAGACTACAACAATGTACGTCCACAGTTTAAGAAAATAGAGCAAGAGCAGGATGAAAAAAAACTGAGCGCTGCAGAAAACACAAAAGCATTACTTCATCCAGCCCGTATTAAAGAAATCTCGCAATACATTTTGCAAAATTTAAGAATTAAAACCCACAGAAATCAGGGCAGCAACAAAGGGTTTAATGCCATGTTTGCCGTAAGCAGTGTAGATGCTGCCAAATGTTATTATGAAGAACTGAATCGTCTGCAAATAGAAAGTGAAAGACCGTTGAAAATAGCAACCATCTTTTCTTTTGCAGCCAATGAAGAACAAAACGCCATTGGTGAAATACCGGATGAAACTTTTGAGCCATCAGCGATGGATATTAGCGCAAAAGAATTCTTATCCAAGGCAATCAATGATTATAACGCTATGTTCAAAACCAGTTTTGGAGTTGAAAGCAAAGAATTTCAAAACTACTACCGCGACCTAGCAAAAAGAGTAAAGAGCAAAGAAGTAGACCTTATCATTGTAGTAGGTATGTTCCTTACCGGATTCGATGCTCCTACACTGAATACACTTTTTGTAGATAAGAATCTGCACTATCATGGACTAATGCAGGCGTTTTCGCGTACCAATCGTATTTATGATGCCACAAAAACCTTTGGTAACATTGTTACATTTAGAGATTTAGAACAATCAACCATTGATGCCATCACTTTATTTGGAGATAACAATACCAAAAATGTGGTGCTTGAAAAGAGCTACAAAGAATATTTGGAAGGTTTTACAGATATTGCTACCGGCGAAGCCCGCAGAGGTTATATTGATGTTGTAAATGAATTGAATGACAGGTTCCCCAACCCTGATGAAATTGTCACAGAAAAAGAAAAAAAAGAGTTTGCGAAACTTTTTGGTGAATATCTGCGTGTAGAAAATGTTTTACAGAATTACGATGAATTTACTCACCTTAAAGCATTACAGGCTATAGATGTACATAATCCTGAGGCTGTCGAAGCATTCAAAGAGATTTATTTCGTGACAGACGAAGATATTTCAGCAATGCAGGAAATCGCTCTATTGCCAGAAAGAACCGCTCAGGACTATCGTTCAACCTACAATGACATACGCGATTGGTTAAGACGGGAGAAAAACGGAAAAGAAGCCGAAGCATCTAAAATTGATTGGGATGACGTTGTTTTTGAAATAGACTTATTGAAATCTCAGGAAATAAATCTGGATTATATTCTGGAATTAATTTTTGAACACAACAAAAAGACAAAAGATAAAGCAGCTTTAATTGATGAAATTCGTAGAGTAATTCGTGCCAGTATTGGTCAAAGAGCAAAAGAGAGTTTGGTAGTTGACTTTATTAATGCAACAGAACTTGATAAAATACAAGAAAAGCCAAATATTCTAGACGCATTTTATGCCTATGCGGGTCAGAAACAAAGAACTGAAGCTGTTGAATTGATAGCAGAAGAGAACTTAAATGAGGAGGCGACAAAAAGATATATAGCCACCTCATTAAAACGGGAGTTTGCCAGTGAAAATGGAACAGAACTGAACGCCATTTTACCTAAAATGAGCCCGCTAAATCCACAGTATCTAACCAAGAAACAAAGTGTTTTTCAAAAAATCAGTGCCTTTGTAGAAAAATTTAAAGGAATAGGGGGACAATTGTAATAGACGGCAAAGTCCAAATAAAAAAGACAAAAGCTAATTTTTAGTAATCTGAATTGATAAAATGCTCACTTTTTTCAAATTTGCATTCCTGAAATTTAAAATATCTAAATTTAATTAAAGCTATTTCAAATCATGCTACTCTTTAAAAACAACAAACAAACCCTTTCTTCGCTTAAAGAAATACCCTTTAAGCTGGAAAGAGATTTGCAAAGAATATTTGAAGCCAATTTAACAGAACTTACACAGTTGACGTTGGTTAAATCGGAATTTACGATTAAGAATTACCGTTTAGATACACTTGCTTTTGATGAAGAAGCAAAAGCTTTTGTAATTATTGAATACAAAAGAAGCAATAGCAATAGTGTGGTAGATCAAGGAATTGCCTACTTGAATTTGATGTTGGATTATGGTGCCGAGTTTATTGTAGAATATAATGAGCGCTTTAATAAGACATTGTTGCGAAGCCAAATAGATTGGTCGCAAACAAAAGTAATATTTGTTTCGCCTGGTTTTAATGAAAACCAAAAACAAGCCACCAACTTTAAGGATTTAGCTATTGAACTTTGGGAGGTGAAACAGTTTGAGGGAGATATTCTTACCGTTAATCCTATAAAGAAAAGTAAATCGGCACCGAGCATTAAACAGCTTCAAGGTGCTGAAAATACTGAACTGAAAAAGGTAGTTAGCGAGATTAAAGTTTACACGGAGGAGGATCATTTGCAAGGGAAAAGTGAGGAGGTGAAGGAGTTGTATGAAGATTTCAAAAATGCGATACTTACTTTGATACCAGATGCTGACGTTGAGGCCAAGAAACTATATATTGCTTTTAAGAAAGAGAAAAACTTAGCTGACATTGTGGTCCTGAAAAATGGCATTAAAATCTTTATCAATAAGAAAAAGGGAGAACTGAGTGATCCTAAAAATATCATGAGAGATATTTCATCTGTGGGACATTGGGGAAATGGAGATTATGAAGTGGTAGTACGTGATACTAAGGATTTAGAATATATCATGAGTTTGGTGAAGCAGGCCATTTATTAATTAAAATTATATTTTTTCATTTTAACGCTAATCAAAACAATGGCTATTTCATTTATAAATGGTAGTGAGATAAACCTTCAATTAGAATATCTTATTCGTGATGCAGACGATTACTTATACCTGGTATGTCCTTACATTAAATTACATGACCGTTTAAAGAAGGAGTTACTTTCTAAAAACGACCAGCCTAACCTTAAAATTGTGGTAGTGTTTGGTAAAAATGAAGAAGGATTATACAAAAGCTTATCTAAAGAAGATTTTGACTTTTTAAGTGATCTTCCCCATGTTGAAATAAGGTACGAACCTAAACTACATGCTAAATATTATGCTAATGAAGATAGGGCTATCATTACTTCTATGAACTTACATGAAAGTTCACAAAATAACAATATAGAAGCAGGTATTTTGATGGATGTAAAAGGGGTCTTGTCCACACTTATCAAAGGAGATAATCCTGAATTAGATGCATTTACTTACTTTGAAAAAGTGATTAAGGGCGCTACACTTAGGTTTGCTAAATCTCCAGAATTCAAAAAGACCATGTATGGTCTTGGTTCGGAGTATATTGGGTCGAAGATTAACTTGAATACCATGGATGAAATCTATGAAACGCTTAAACCAAAACCAGTAGGTTATAAATCATTTGAACAACCTAAATTACCCATGGGTTATTGTATTAGAACAGGGATCGAAATTCCCTTTGATTTAAAACAACCTTTTGGTTATAAGGCATTCAAAAGCTGGCAAAATTTCAGTAATCCAGATTATCCTGAAAAATACTGTCATTATACTGGTGAGCAAAGTAATGGCGAAACAAGCTTTAAATCACCTATCCTGAGAAAGAATTGGAAGGAAGCTAAAAGTAAATTTAAGTTTTAGCTATTTCAATATCATGCTCGAAACCCTCAACCATATCCTCTTATTCATCCAACAAGACCTATTTGCCGCTTTTGGTCTAATTTCCATTCTATATCTGCTAGTTTTACTATTGCCTAAAAATGCCGAAAGGATTTTGCAGAACAAGATCTTTTGTGGTTTTATGATCTCTTTAGGAATGGTTTATTGGTGCTTATGGATCATCCTAATTGTAGGAGCATTAATGACCCACCGAGAACCAGACAGCGCAGCCACCCTTAATAGAATGTTTGGCAAGTATTGGTGGAGCTTTTGGTTGCAAATGGTGTTATGGATAGGTGCTACACAGTTGTTAAGGTTACCAAAGTTTAAATATCGCCCATGGTTAAGGGTATTGATTGGTTTGGTGTTGCTGGTTCCTGTGGAGCTAGTAGTCTTTTTGTGGAAGGTTAACCAAGGCGGGTTGCTTAAAATTGGCCTTTCGGAAGATATTTTAAGTATAGGTAGTGGATTATTCCTTAAGCTGGGGATGTTTATTTGCTTTACTCAAGTGTATTACGCAGGGTTTAAGTATGTAAGGCGTTTGAGGTTACAATGGAGGGAAGAGGCGGCGTAGCAGTTATCAGTTGACAATTTTCAGTTACCAGTTGGGATGGTGAGGTATTTACTTTTATAGGAACAATTAACCAGTTAAACAATTAACCGAATAACCGAAACTCAATCAATTGCATTACTAATCCCGAAGGGTCGGGACTATGAATAGCCACTAGCCACTAATTAGTCATGAGCGCTTCCAGTTCTGCTTCTATTTTCTGCAGCGTTTCGATAAGTGCTACCAAGCTTTCTACTTCATAATGATCGATATTGAGCCATCTGAAACTGCCTTGAGGCGTGTAGCTGAGGGAGTTTCTCATGAAAACGGGAATTTGATAGCTGTTGAGGCTAAGTGCACAAGCATAGTAATAGAAGGTATTGGAAAGTTCTTCGAGGAAACGCTGATAGGCTAATGAAGTTTGAATATAGCTTTTTCGGTTTAGCCAAAAACTAAAGGTAGGTGCATATCTTCTCGCTTCCTGATCAATATCAGATGCCATTATCTCCTCATGATCAAGGCCATAACGGAGTAGGAATGGATTAAGGTAATTGATCAGCAAAGTGGTTGCTTTATAAGCATTCCTTACAATGGGGTCGTCTACATCCTTAAAAAATTCGATGTCGTCGATAAGATTGTCCTCTGGGTCTTTAAACTCACGCGCTAAAGCCTTAAGTGATTTTTTAAAAGTTAGAAAATGGCAGAAACGGTAGTTTTGGGAATAGGCATTGGTGATAAACATGGCCATTCCATGCAGACATAAAGTTAACTCGAAAGGATCGGTTGGTTTGGTGGTTTTCATAGGTTGTTTTTTAGTAGTGTGTTGATAAAGATAGGGAATGCGAGGGGAAGGTGCAAGGGGTGGGAATGAACAGTTACCAGTTTTCAGTTGCCGGTTACGAGTTGGAATAGTGAAGTATTCACGTTCATAGTAACAATTAACTAGTTAAACAATTAACCGAATAACCCATTTACAGCTTTCAGTTGCCGGTTACGAGTTGGAATAGTGAAGTATTCACGCTCATAGTAACAATTAACCAGTTAAACAATTAACCGAATAACCCATTTACAGTTTTCAGTTGCTAGTTACGAGTTGGAATAGTGAAATATTCACGTTCATAGTACAATTAACCAGTTAAACAATTAACCGATACTAACTACTAACCACTAGCCACTAGCCACTAACCACTAACCACTAACTCCTAGTTCCTAACCCCTAATTCCTAAACAAAAATTAACATTCACATAATACCCAGGGCATAATGAGCTAATATATTCGCAGCATCAAAAAACAGAATGATGAAAAAAATATTTGCTTTGCTAATAGGTTTGGGAATGAACGCTGTGGTGGCACAGGCACAGGAACAAAACCACGTGATATTGATCAGTGTTGATGGTTTAAGACCAGAGTTTTACCTGGATGCACAATGGGGAATGGTGAACGTGCGTCAGGGAATGAACAAGGGCGCTTATGCCGAAGGGGTACGTGGAAGCTTTCCAACGGTAACCTATCCATCACATACCACCATTGTTACAGGGGTATTGCCAGCAAAGCACGGTATTTATTACAATACGCCAGTAGAGCCTTTGGGCATTTCGGGCAAATGGTTTTGGTATTATAAAGACATTAAAGTACCTACTTTATGGACCGCCGCTAAAGATGCAGGCCTAACGACCGCTTGTGTAAGCTGGCCAGTAACAGTAGGAGCGCCTATTACCTATAATTTACCCGAGTATGTGGTGTTGCCACAAAACAAAGGCGAGAAAAAGGACGAAGTAAAAGCCATGTTGTTGGAGTCGAGTCCTAAGGAGTTGGTACAAGAAGTACAAGACTACGCCGTGGGTAAGTTTGGTGAGTTTGGCGCTACACTTGACTACAATAGCAACGACCAAAACAAGGCAAGAATGGCGGCTTATATCATTAAACGCTATAAACCTAATTTCTTGGCCCTACACATTGCCGCTACCGACCATTTTGAACACGAGCAGGGCAGAGATGGCGATAAAGTGAGATCAGCCGTAGTGGGTGCCGATGTGGCCATTAGAAACTTAATTGATGCTGTAGAAGCAGCAGGTATTGCCAAGAACACCACGTTTATCATTACCGGTGATCACGGTTTTGTAGACATTCACACGCAGTTTAAACCCAATGTGTTATTGGCTCAACTAGGTCTGTACGACGATGCCAATAAGGAAGCTTGGAAGGCTTATTTCCAACAAAGTGGAGGTTCGGCCTTTTTACATTTAAAAGATCCAAAGGATAAAGCCACTTTGGCTAAAATAAAACAAGGTTTGGCACAATTGCCTGAGCGCTATCAGCGCATGTTTGAAGTGTTGGATAAAGACGCTTTGACCAAAGCACAAGGCGACCCTAACGCCGTATTGGCCTTGGCCGCAAATCAGGGCTTTAGCTTTGGTGCTTCGGCTACTGGCGACATGCTGGCTTCGGTAAGTGGTGGTACACATGGCTATTTGCCTAATTTTAAGGAAATACAAACAGGTTTTGTGGCTTTTGGTAAGGGAATTAAACCTGGTGCCGTATTGCCTTTAATGGGACAAGAAGATATTGCGCCTTTAATTGCCAAACTGCTTAACCTCAACTTAAATACCGACGGGGTGTTGTATCCTGGTTTGGTGGCACCGGTGAAGAAATAGATTTAGGAGTAAGGAGCTAGGAGTTAGGAATAAGGAATAAGGAGCAAGGAGTAAAGAATAAAGATCTACTAGCGTTTTGCTTTGTTGGTACTATTCTTAGTGGTTATATCCCATTTGATTGGGGGGGGTAAATGCAATAGAACGGAAGTGTTTTATTGCATTTTTTGTTTTAGGAGCCCTGAATACTCGATCTGCGGGTGGTTAATAGGATGACGTTGTATTTTTTGTCATTCCGAGGGAAGCGCAGCGACGAGGAATCTCTAATGAATTATCAACAGAATAACCCATTTACATAGAGAATGTGCTAGGGGGAACCAGTTAAACAATTAAACCCTCTCTCCGCTGTGCGGTTTCTCTCCCTAAAAGGTAGAGAGTCGTGCTTGGGAAAGCTTTTTAAACGTTCATCGCAACTAATTCCCAGTGAACTAATGAACCAATCAGCGGAAAAATCAGCGCAATCAGCGGGTTATTAACCTTTGAACAATTAAAATTAATATCAGCGCTCATATAGACAGATTCCTCGTCGTTGCACTTCCCCCGGAATGACAAGTGCTATGAGCGGAATGAACCAATGAATCCCGAAGTATCGGGACTAAAGCCAACAAACCAATCAGCGGATAAATCAGCGCAATCTGCGGGTTATTAACCTTTGAACAATTAAAATTAGATTTCAGCGCTAGTATAAACAGATTCCTCGTCGTTGCACTTCCCTCGGAATGACAAGGGCTATGAGTGGAATGAACAAGAGATCCAACTAACCAACCAAACAACTAATCAACTAACCAACCAATCCATTTGTGACGAATATCACTTTTTCTGATAACCACGCTCAACTCCTAGGGCTTGGTGGCTAGCTAGTTTTGTATCTACATAATTAGAACGGATGAAAGCTATTGCCTATAACATTAAACCTGAAGAAAAAGAGTGCCTGGTGTTGGCTAACCACAAAAAACATGATATTACCATTATTGCCAACAGCTTAAGCGGCGAAACATTGCCTTTTGCACAAGGTAAGGAAGTATTGATTGTGTTTAACGAAGATCCGTTAGATGAAGCATTGATCATGGGCTTAAGCGCTTTGGGCATAAAGTACATCGCTACTTCATCATTTGAAACCAAGCACATTAACCTCATTGCGGCAGGAAAAGCAGGGCTGAAAATTGCCAATGTACCTTTAAAAGAAGGCGAAGACTTTGCCATGCCCCGTATGCAGCAAGTCATTAGAAATTTAGATAATTGGGCAGCTGGTAAATGCGTAGGTAAAGCCTGTTGCTGCCCTAATGATTGTGGTGCATCACTCAAAGAAAAGGAGCACTAATGGAAACCGCCGAGCTTTTACGTAAGTACAATATTGCCGCCCCAAGGTACACCAGTTACCCTACAGTACCTTATTGGGACAACCAGCATTTCGATGAAGCAAAATGGAAATCGAGGCTACTAACGGCCTATATCCAGCACAAAGAAGAAGGCATTAGTTTGTACATTCATTTACCTTTTTGCGAAAGCCTATGCACCTATTGCGGTTGTAATACCCGTATCACTAAAAACCACGGGGTAGAGCTACCTTATATCGATGCTTTATTAAAGGAATGGGAAATGTATGTGAACTTGCTAGGTGAGCGTCCAAAAATTAAGGAAATTCATTTAGGCGGCGGAACACCTACTTTTTTTAGTGCCGCCAACTTAAAACAGTTGCTACAAAACATTGCGGGAGCAACTCAATTTGACGCTACTGCGGCTTGTTCTTTTGAGGGACATCCAGACAATACCACCGCCGAACACCTACAGACTTTATACGACTTAGGATTTAAGCGGGTAAGCTTTGGTATCCAGGATTTTGATCCCAAAGTGCAGTTCATGATCAATCGTTACCAGACCCCTGCACAAGTACAACACGTTACTGAGCTGGCCAGAAACATGGGCTATCAATCCATTAACTACGACTTGATTTATGGTTTGCCTGGACAACACATGGAAGGGCTTACCGAAACCATTACTGAGGTAATTAGGCTAAAGCCAGACCGTATTGCTTTTTACAGTTATGCGCATGTGCCTTGGATCAAAGCCGGACAACGTCACTTTACCGAAGCGGATATCCCGCAGGGCGATGAAAAGTTTGCCCTGTACCAAAAGGGAAGGGAAATGCTAATGGCAGCGGGTTACGAAGAAATTGGCATGGATCATTTTGCCCTAGCTACCGATAGCCTATACGTGGCTTACCAGCAAAACAAATTACATCGCAACTTTATGGGCTATACCGATCAGCATACGCAGATTTTGTTGGGCCTTGGGGTGTCATCTATCAGCGATTGTGGAACTGCCTTTGCACAAAACGCCAAAACGGTAGAAGAGTACAAACAGCATATTCAGGAAGGGAGCTTGAGCGTACAAAAAGGACATTTGTTGGATACAGAGGACTTGCGCATTAGACAACATATTTTAAACCTGATGTGCCAAAACAGTACTTGCTTTGATACCGAAGTACCTGCTGAGGTAATGCAGCGTTTACAGCCCATGATTGCGGATAGGCTAGTGGCCGTTAGGAACAAAGAAGTAAAGATATTGCCATTAGGCCGATCGTTTTTACGAAACACCTGTATGGCTTTTGATGACAGGCTATGGCAACAGCAACCACAAACGCAATTGTTTAGCGCAGCTATTTAAAAAAGCTAAAAGGCTATGTAACCTATGTTTCTATGTGTTTGAAAAAATAGATTTTAATAAGAAATATAAATTATAAAATGAACCACATAGGCACATAGATATAGCGTACAAAGATTAGACAACAAATACCTATGTGTCTATGTGTTAAAAAATAGATTTTAATAAGAAATATAAATTATAAAATGAACCACATAGGCACATAGATATAGTGTACAAAGATTAGATAATAAATACCTATTGTGTCTATGTGTTTGAAAAATACATTTTTCGTGTTAAAGTAATCACCCAACCATGAGCAATTCAACCGTTACCCACCAAAGTTCAGTATGTTACCATTGCGGTGATCAGTTGCCTGCAGTGAAGCTAAGCCACGACGATAAAGACTTTTGCTGTATAGGCTGCCAAAGCGTTTATCAGATCTTATCTGAAAACAACATGTGCAACTACTATGCTTATAACGATACGCCAGGACAACGGGTAAAGGAAGAAGGTCACTACGAGTACTTGGATGAGCCGAGCATTATTACACAGCTGATCAATTACAAAGACAAAGAAAATACCATTGTTACTTTTTATATTCCTGCTATCCATTGTAGTTCGTGCATTTGGTTGTTGGAGCATTTGTATAAAATCAATCCAGCTATTTTTAGTTCACGTATCGACTTTTTAAAGAAAGAAGTTACCATTAGCTATAAGCATGAACAGGTATCCTTACGTAAAGTAGTAGAAGTACTGAACCAGATCGGTTATGAGCCTTTGATCAGTTTGCAGGATGTAGTGAAGGAGAAAAGCAATTCGGTAAACAAACAGCTCATCTGGAAAATTGCCATTGCAGGCTTTTGTATGGGAAATGTGATGCTGTTTAGCTTTCCAGAGTATTTTGGCTTATCAGCCTTAGAAAAGGAATTTCAATACTTGTTTGCTTGGTTAAATCTGGCTTTCTGCGTGCCGGTAACCTTTTACTGCGCCAGAGATTACTTTACCTCGGCCATCGCCAGTTTAAAACAGAAATTTGTCAATCTAGATACGCCACTAGCGCTCATCATAGCAGTACTTTTTATACGTACTGCTATTTCAACCGTATTTAATACAGGGCCTGGTTTTGGAGATACCCTTACAGGGTTGGTTTTTCTTTTATTGATGGGAAAATGGGTAAAACAACGCACTTACCACCATATTTCCTTTGATAGGGATTACCGTTCCTATTTCCCCATTGCCATTACTACCCTTAAGGATAGCCGGGAAAAACCGGTAGCCATTAGCGAGATAGTCGTTGGGGATCGACTATTGATACGTAATGGCGAATTAGTGCCAGCCGATGCCATTTTAATGAAGGGGGATGCTTGGCTGGACATGAGTTTTGTAACTGGCGAAGCCGAACCACAGCAGAAGGTTTTGGGTGAAATTGTGTATGCTGGCGGCAGACAGATGGGCGAAGCGATAGAGCTTGAAGTCGTTAAACCGGCTTCGCAAAGTTACTTAACAGGTTTGTGGAACAAGGAGTTTTACAAGAGTGATGTCAAGAAACAGAACTTTAACGATAGCATTGCCAAGTATTTCAGTATCGGCGTGTTTGTGATTGCTTTTGCGGCCACAGGTTATTGGTTATGGCAAAATGATAGCACCAAAGCATGGTCGGCATTTACCGCAGTGGTTATTGTGGCCTGCCCATGTGTGTTGGCTTTAAGTACCCCTTTTACTTTGTCGGCCATTCTTTCCGTATTCGATAAAAAGGGCTTCTATGTAAAAAATACGGATGCACTGGAGCAACTGGCCGCTATTGATACCATTGTGTTTGATAAAACAGGCACACTCACCAGTACCCATCAATCGGAAATTAGATTTGAAGGCAGTTTATCGGCTGGAGAGAAGTTATTGGTGGCTTCGTTATTGTACAATTCTTCGCATCCTTTAAGCAGGCAGGTGCTTAAGGTACTTAACCCTAGTAAAATTTATGCCATTGCTAAATACAATGAAGTGCTGGGCAAAGGCATCATGGGTGTCGTAAACGGTAGAATGATTTACGCAGGTAGCAAACGAGCTTTGCCTTTTGAGGTACCTGCCAAAGATCAAGGTGGGGTACACGTGGTGATTGACGAAGAATACAAAGGCTGCTTTACCGTAGATCAGCAATGGCGGGAGGGAATAGCACCCTTAATTAACAAATTGGACGATGATTTTGATTTAAAAGTGCTTTCTGGAGATACCAATAAAGATGAGCAGTTGCTGAAATCGGTATTTAAACCTTCTACGCCTCTGTTGTTTAATCAAAGTCCACACCAGAAACTAGAGGAAATCAAAGCATTACAAGCCCGTAACAAGCAGGTGATGATGTTGGGAGATGGCCTGAATGATGCAGGTGCTTTGAAACAGGCTAATTTCGGCATTGCCATTACAGATAACATCAACAATTTTACCCCTGGCTGCGATGCCATTATGCAGGGTACTGCCATGGGTTTGTTACCTAACTTTATTCAGCTAAGCCGCGACGGACTAAAGACCATTAAAATTAGCTTTGCTATTGCTACAGCCTATAACCTAATAGGAGTGTACTATGCTGTACAAGGCACTTTATACCCTTTAGTAGCAGCCGTTCTAATGCCTATTAGCACCATTACCATCATTAGTTTTACCAGCTTGGCTACCAGGTACTTTGCAAGGAAAAATAGGTTAGGAACTAGTGGTTAGTATTAAAGAGCAAAGAGCAAGGAATAAAGACTGGGTGTTTGATTTATTTGGAGCGCTCATAGTACGTCATGCTCAACTTGATTGGGCATCCTAATGCAAGAGAAAGGAAAACTTTATAATGCTTTAAGATCCCCGCATACGCGAGGATGACGATGTAGGAACAGAATAAACGAATGAACAAGTGAACCAATCCCGAAGTATCGGGACAAGTACCCGAAACACCCCGCCCGTTGGGCACCCCTCTAGAAGATGGGAATTTGGGAATTACTCATCTAAATATTAACTACTAATATCTAAATATTCCATCCTAACCACTAGCCACTAACAACTAACCCCTAAAAAAATGACCATTCTATATTTCTTAATTGGCTGTAGCGTACTCGTCGCATTGATTTTTCTGGGCGCTTTCTTTTGGGCACTAAAAAACGGTCAGCACGATGATATTTATACCCCAAGTGTACGTATTCTTTTTGATGACGAGGTAAAGGAGGAGAAAAGTGACAAAGATCATATTTCCGACTAACGCTCATCATGAGCCACAGGTGGTGGCCACAATAACTTTGCTTCAAACATTATAACAAATCTATTACTAATCATTATGCAGCTAGAAAAATTTACCTACGACAACAAGATCGTTCGAAATTTCGGTATCGCTACCATTGTATGGGGTGTTATTGGAATGCTGGTTGGACTGCTTGTTGCCATGCAACTGTTTAAGCCCGAAATGAACATGGGCAACCAGTACACTACTTTTGGTCGTATCAGACCCTTACACACCAACGCGGTGATTTTCGCTTTTGTGGGCAACGCTATCTTTATGGGTGTTTACTACTCGCTACAACGCTTGCTTAAAGCCCGCATGTTTAGCAACCTATTAAGCAATATCCACTTTTGGGGTTGGCAGCTCATCATCATATCGGCGGTAATTACCTTGCCTTTAGGCATTACTTCATCACACGAGTATGCAGAATTGGAGTGGCCTATTGATATTGCCATTACCTTAATTTGGGTAGTGTTTGGGATCAATATGTTTGGTACCATCATTAAACGTAGGGAGCGTCATTTATACGTAGCCATTTGGTTTTACATTGCTACGTTTGTGACCATTGCCGTATTGCACATCGTCAACTCATTTCAGCTGCCTATCTCTTTCCTAAAAAGTTATTATGTTTTTGCTGGCGTACAGGATGCCTTGGTACAGTGGTGGTACGGACACAATGCGGTGGCATTTTTCTTAACTACCCCTTATTTAGGGATGATGTACTACTTTTTGCCTAAAATGGCTAACCGTCCAGTATATTCTTACAAACTAAGTATCCTGCACTTTTGGTCGTTGATCTTCATTTACATCTGGGCAGGACCACACCACTTATTATATACTTCGTTACCAGGTTGGGCACAATCGCTGGGAGTAGCTTTCTCCGTAATGCTTATTGCACCAAGTTGGGGCGGGATGATCAATGGTTTGTTAACCTTACGTGGCGCTTGGGATAAAGTTCGTGAAGATGTAACCCTGAAGTTTATGGTAGTTGCCTTAACCGCTTACGGTATGGCCACTTTTGAAGGACCAATGCTATCCTTGAAACAAATTAACGGCATTGCGCATTTTACCGACTGGATTGTAGCACACGTACACGTAGGTGCTTTGGGCTGGAATGGTTTCTTAACCTTTGGGGTGTTATATTGGTTAATTCCACGTATTTATAAAACAGAACTATACTCTAAAAAACTAGCCTCTTTCCACTTCTGGATTGGTACCCTTGGTATTTTGTTCTATGCCATTCCTATGTACTGGGCTGGATTTACACAAGGTTTAATGTGGAAGGAATTTACACCAGAAGGTTTGTTGAAATATGCGAACTTTTTAACCACCACCTTACAAATTATTCCAATGCACATTTTGCGTTCTATTGGCGGTGCACTTTACCTATTGGGTGCTATTGTAATGACTTACAACTTGGCTAAAACCATGTTAAGAGGTAAGCTGGTAGCTAATGAAGCGGCAGAAGCCATGGCCTTAGAAAAAGTGATTACCCACGAAGATGCTGCGGATAAGAAATGGCACCGTGTGTTGGAACGTAAACCAATGAAATTTATGGTGCTTTCTATGATCGTGATCTTAATTGGTGGGATGGTAGAAATGATGCCAACGTTTACCATAGAGAGCAATGTGCCAACCATTTCAAGTGTAAAACCTTATACACCACTTGAGCTGGAAGGTAGGGATCTTTACATCAAAGAGGGCTGTGTAAACTGCCACTCGCAAACCATTCGTCCGTTTAGGTCTGAAACAGAACGTTATGGCGAGTACAGTAAAGCCGGCGAGTTTGTTTATGACCATCCGTTTTTATGGGGTAGTAAACGTACCGGACCCGACTTGCACCGTATAGGCGGGAAGTACTCTAATGCATGGCACTACAATCACATGCTCGACCCTACATCAATGTCACCTGGAAGTATCATGCCACCTTACCCATGGTTAATTACCCAAAAGTTGGACACTACTCAAACAGAAGCTAAAATTAGAGCCATGCAAACCTTGGGCGTACCTTATAGAGAGAATTTTGATCAGGTAGCAAAAGCGAAACTTAAAGAACAAGCAGATGCCATTGCTGCAGACCTGAAACAGAACAATATTGAGGTGAAAAGCGATCGAGAGATCATTGCCCTAATTGCTTACCTACAACGTTTAGGTACCGATATTAAAGCTAATAAAACCACTATTCCATCTAACCAGTAAAATTATGTTTAAGCAAATCAAAGATTTAGCAGGAGGTGAGTTTTACCTGATTGCATCGCTGTTGATATTTATGGCTTTTTTCATCATGGTGGCCATCTACCTGATTAAAATGAACAAGACCCATATAGTTGAAATGAGTAACCTACCTATTAACGAACCTCAACCTGATGAATATGAAGAAGTTTAGTTTATTGATAATGATGTTGTTGCCAGCTTTCAGTGTTTTTGCACAGGAGGCTGCGGCAGCTGCCGAAGAAACTGCTGTAGTTATTCCAGAACCTTCTTTAGGGGTTACCACTACTGAATTGTTGATCATTACCCTGCTGGTGTTTTCTATTATCCTGCTATTTGTAGCCATTACCTTATACAACAGTTTTAAGGTGATTTATAAAGAGAAATTGAACCCTACACCTTATGTAAAACATGAGGAAAAGGTTTTGGACTATGAGGAATGGAAAAAGCAAAAAGGAGATAAGCCAACCATCTGGACCAGGCTATTAAGTTTAAAACCGCTATCGGCAGAAAAGGACTTGGAAATTCCACATGCTTACGATGGCATCAAGGAATTGAATAACCCTGTGCCTACCTGGTTTAACGTATTGTTTTACGGCACCTTGATTTTTGCAGCAGGCTATTTATACTATTATCATATCGGAGAGTATGGCGAAAGACAGGATGATGAGTATAAAACAGAAATGACAAAGGCCGATTTGGCTAAACAGCAGTTCTTAGCTAAAAACGCTTCTTCGGTAGATGAGAATAGCGTAAAGGTGGATCCTTCGCAAATTGCCGTAGGTAAAGGCATATTTGAAGCTAATTGTGTGGCCTGTCATGGTCAACATGGTGAGGGATTGGTTGGTCCTAACCTAACCGATGAGTTTTGGTTGCACGGTGGTGGTGTGAAAGACATCTTTAAAGTAGTAAAGTACGGTGTACCTGAAAAAGGGATGGTAAGCTGGGAAAAAAATATGAGCTCAGCTAACATCAGTGCAGTAACCAATTATATTTTATCGCTGCAAGGCAGTAAACCAGCTAATCCTAAAGCACCTCAGGGCGAGAAATATGATGCTGCTGCGGAGGAAGCGGCAGCGAATTAGGTTAACTTTTTGTCATTCTGAGCATAGCGAAGAATCCCTAAGTGATCGCATGATAGGAAAAGATTCCTCCTAGCGTCGGAATGACAAATTATACCCAAAGATTTCTCCATTTCACTATCGTTTCAGTTGAAATGACGCATATAGGAAAAGGTAGTACCAGCAAAGAACAGTGAGTAATGGCAAAACAACAAAACAAACCAGAAAAGAGCGGGGGCAGGCAGTTTCTTTACCCTAAAAAGCCGCAAGGTAGCTTATACAATAAGCGCAAATGGCTGAGCTACGTATTGCTCCTGCTTTTGTTTTCGAGCCCTTTTATCAAACTGAATGGCGAACAATTGGTACTGCTCAATTTTTTAGAAAGAAAATTTGTGTTCTTTGGCTTAATTTTTACCCCACAGGATTTCTATCTCTTTGCCTTGGCCATGTTGATCTTCATCCTGTTTATTGTTTGCTTTACGGTGGTGCTGGGCAGATTATGGTGTGGTTGGGCCTGTCCGCAAACTATATTTATGGAGATGGTGTTCAGGCGTATTGAATATTGGATAGAGGGCGATGCTAACCAGCAAAAGAAATTAGATGCTCAGAAGTGGAATGCCGAAAAAGTATTTAAAAAGGGATTTAAGCACTTTTTATTCTTAGCCATATCATTTCTCATTGCTAATATTTTTTTGGCTTACATCATCGGTTCTGATGCCTTACATAAAATCATCACCGAGCCTATTAGCAAGCATACGGTTGGCTTTATCTCCATCTGGATTTTCACCTTCATTTTTTACGGGGTATTCTCTTATGTAAGAGAAGTGGTTTGTACGGTAATCTGTCCTTACGGAAGGCTACAAGGGGTTTTGTTAGATAATAAAAGTTTAATTGTGGCTTATGATGAAACCAGAGGAGAACCTCGTGGCCGTATACAAAAGAACCAGGACCAAAGCTTAAAAGGGGATTGCATTGATTGTGGTTTATGCGTACAGGTTTGTCCAACTGGAATTGATATCAGGAAAGGAACGCAATTGGAATGTGTAAACTGTACCGCTTGTATTGATGCCTGTGATGAAGTGATGTTGAAGATCAATAAACCTAAAAAGTTGATTGGCTTTTATAATCATGATTTCATCAAGAACAGAAATCCCTTTAAGGTAGGGGCTAAAGCTTATGGCTATGCTGTAATTTTGGTATTGGTCATCATTATCTTTTCTTCGCTAATTTATAAAAGAGAGGATGTACAGACCACTGTTTTGAGGGCTAGCGGTACCTTGTATCAAAAAAGACCAGATGGCAGCATCGCCAATTTGTACAATGCCGAGCTGATCAATAAGACAAATAAGGACATCAAGTTTGTATTTAAATCAGCGGATAAATTGGATAAGATTGAATTGATACAATCAGATACCATATTACCAAAGGAAGGCACAGCACATTTAACCTTCTTTTTAATTAAAAAGCCGAAAGATATTGAAGCGTTTAAAACTAAGGTCAGGTTTGAAGTAGAAACTGAAGGTAAGGTGATTAGTAACGCCAAGACCACGTTCTTTTCACAACCATAGTTCAGTTGGCAGTTGTTAGTTTTCAGTTATATAAATAAGTGTATAAACAACTAAACAAAATGCGCTGTATAACAAAACCAATGAATAACAAAAAGAGATTCCTCGTCGTTACACTTCCCTCGGAATGACAAGGATCATGGTTCAATCAAAATAACAATGCAGGAGTGGAATGGACACAATTAACCAGTTAAACAAATCATCGATTAAACAGTAAAGAAACACCCCGCCCGTTGGGCACCCCCTTAGAAGAGGGGAATTTTGGTAACTATTTATCTAACTACTAGCCACTAATCACTAACTACTAATCACAAAAAAAATGAACTGGGGAACAAAAATAGTTTTAGGAATGGCGGCATTTATGCTGTTTATCATCAGTATGGTGGTGTACATGTTTAAAACCCACGGTAACGATGCTTTGGTAGAAGATGATTACTACGAAAAAGGCATTAACTACGATAAGGAATATGATGCTAAAAGCAATACCCTAAACGACGACGCGGCACCGGTAATTAAAATAAGTAAAAGTCAACTCATTTTACAGTTGAAAGATGCTGCCGATTATCAGCTGACGTTAATGAGACCATCGGAAGCTAAAAAGGACGTAACTAGCAAAGGTAAAACGATAGGGGATGCAAATTTGATCATTATTGATGCTGCCCATCTAGATAAAGGCTTGTGGTCCTTAAAATTGGAGTGGCGATCTAATGGTAAAGATTATCTGTTTGTAAAAGAAATCACGATATGAGTTTAATGCCACTTGCGTTTTTGATGGGGTTTTTAGGCAGTGTACATTGTGCGGTAATGTGCGGACCAATTGTATTGGGCCTGCCTTTAAACGGTCAAAATAACTGGCGAAATCTTTTGCAAGTGGTCTTGTATCAATTAGGTAGGGTAGCTACTTATACCTTTTTGGGCTTATTGGTGGGGATGATAGGAAATACCTTTTCGGTTTTCGCAAAGCAGGAAACCTTGAGCTTAATCATAGGGGCAGGGTTAATTATATTTACCGTATTACAACTCACAGGAAAATACGCAACGTCATTACAACGTTTACAAAACCGCTTGTTAATGCCCATAAGCAAAATGATGGGAAAGGTATTTAAACTGCCTTTTTGGGGATTCTTTGCTGGAATGTTAAATGGTCTAATACCATGTGGAATGGTCTATTTGGCCTTAGCTACGGCACTTAGTTCTGCAAATTTAGGCTCTGGAGCAGGGTTTATGCTGCTTTTTGGCTTAGGTACTACACCATTAATGCTCATTATTTCTTTAGGCGGTGTTTATTTGAAGAAATACTTCAAGTTCAATAGTCAAAAGCTAATTCCGTGGTTTGCTTTATTTATGGGCGCACTTTTTATTTTAAGAGCTTCTAATCTAAACATCCCTTTCTTGTCGCCGCATACACATAGTGCTTACGGCACGGTACAAAACTGTAATTAAGGTAATTTGAGTTCGGAATAAGCAATTTGTGATTTTTCTCTATCTCCAGCCCTAGCAAACCGTCTTCGTTCTACTAAAATCGGCCTTGGCCTGTTCGGGATGCACAAATTGGCCTAACTTGTTACGCAATAAAAACTACTTGATAAAAGTTTGTCCGCGAAGCGACAAAGCAATGAATAGTAGCAAATATATTATAGCCTAATAAATTTGACCCTAATATGTAGCAGGTATTTTCTTAATCGAAGGAAGGTTAAAGTAATTACCCAATATCATTTGTAAAATCTATTTGACTTCTGTCAAATACTTAGTTTTAAGTATTGGCCTTTTTTAAAATATTGTACATCTTTGCCGCGAACAACTACTAACCAAACCATCACTATGTTAAAAAAAATCAACGCCTCGATTTTTCTCGTGCTTACTGCGCTCTTTTTACTCGCTTCCTGCGACAAAGACAACTTTAACAAAAAACTTGGACAGTACGCCATTGGCCTTAAGTATAAAGGTGACGCTGCTTTAAAACTGCAATTTTCGGTTGACGGTAAAGAGAGTGGTACCCTTCAGGTGGTAAATACCAATAGACCGAGCCCTGTAAGCGATTGTAAGGACTTGAAAAAGCCCGAGACTTTGATCAATGTGTTTGTTGTTAAAGACGTTACCGTAGGCAAGCATCAATTGGAGATAAAAACTGAAACAGGTATTTTATTGGAAACCTTAGAATTTAATATGCTTGATAAGGAATGTGTTTTTCAGGAGATTGAAATTCCTTTAAGCAAGGTTAAAAAGAAAAAGCCAGCTTCGTTAGATTAAGCTGGCTTTCATATCATTTGATAATAAGGTTATATTCCCAATAAGGTTGAATGTTTATGCAACAAGGTTTGTAGCTCGTTAGGATACAATGGCTTTTTAAGCAGCTTTAACACCAATGGGTTCGCTTCTGCTTTCTTAATGTCTCCAAAATCAAGGGTAGAGGATAGGATAGCTAGTTTGCAGTGATCTAAAAACGCCGTTGGGAAATTCTTGTAGATCTCTAGGAATTCAAAACCATCCATTTCTGGCATTTGTATATCCAGTAAAATAAAATCTGGCCATAACTCAGGTTCGCTAAGGTTTTTATTGATATAATCAATTCCTTCTTCACCTGATTGACATAAGATAATCTCTTCAAAAAAGCCAGACAACTTAATTATTTTATAATTGATTTTTAGGTCAATATCGTTGTCGTCAATCAGCAACACTTTTCCGGTCTTATTTGGCATTTGGTATGGTTATTTTAAAGGTGGTACCATCTTCTATATTTGAGCTAACGTTAATTGTACCATTAATCTTATTTAATGCTTCTTTTACAATGAAGAGTCCTAGGCCGCTACCATGGTGCATTTTGCTTTTAAAGAACTGCGTGAAGATTTTCTCCAAGTGTTCTTTAAGAATACCCATTCCATTATCGTTGATATTGATGTTTGCTTGGTGATCGGTAACGTCAATTTCAATGTTTACGGTTTTGTTCTGCTCACTGCTTTTTTGATACTTTATGGCATTGGAAATCAAGTTACTAAGTATCACTTCAATTCTAAACGCATCACCTACAAATTTAACATTTTGATTAATATTTACGTTAAATCCGGTATCCTTATCAGAATAGGTGTGCAACTCTATCAATTCGTTAACCAGTTGCTTAAAGTCTATCTCGCTATGGTCAGGAACATCTTTGGTGTTTTTATAGTATTGTAAGGTTTTTTGAATGTAGTAGTCTAGTTTGTTTGAACAGGTTTCAATTAAGCTCCAATATTCGCCGCTTGAGTGGTACAGATCTTCCATCTTCACCAAATTGATAATGCCAATTACAGATACCAATGGTGCTCTTAGTTCGTGGGAAATACTGTAAATAAACCTATTAAGTTCATCATTAGTTTTCTCCAGCTCAGTCATTTTATTACGAAGGTCTATTTTAGCTTTATAGGCATCGTAAGCATTTTTTATTGAGTTGTGAAGTTCTAGGTCATTCCACGGTTTGGTAATATACCTGTAGATATCCCCGTGGTTAATCGCGTCAGCCAAGGCTTCAATATCGGTGTAACCTGTAAGGAGTATACGTATGGGGTCTGGATGTGTTTCTACAATACTTTTGAAAAATTCAACCCCCGTGGTATTTGGCATTTTCTGGTCGGCAATTACTACATGCACATCTACATTTTGTAGGATCAAGAGGCCTTCAGCAGCTGATAACGCGGTGTAAATTTCATATTGTCGCCTAAAACTTGCCCTAAATGCTTGAAGGTTGTTTTCCTCGTCATCTATGTATAAGACACGTACTGTAGGTATACTCATTTTGCCGTTTAGTTTTTATAGTGTATTTACCTGCAATGTAATAATAAATTCGGTTCCTTCACCCACTTTAGAAACAACTTCTATATGTCCTTTATGTTTTTCGATGATACTGAATACAATAGATAAACCTAGGCCTGTGCCCTCGCCAATGTCCTTTGTGGTAAAAAAGGGTTCAAATATGCGATGTTTAACTTCCTCGGTCATTCCTGTGCCGCTATCTTTAATACTGATATGTACTTTTTGATCTTCGTACCAGCTTTTTATGGTTAGGAATTCTTCTTCCTCTTGAACCTCTTTGCTTTTGATGGCTTGTACGGCATTTGACACCAAGTTCATGAATACCTGGTTTATTTTTCCTGGCATACACTCTACCTTTGGCAGGTTGCCCAGGTCTTTGATGACCGTTAAGTTATCAGGAAGCGTGTTTCTGATCAATACCAAGGTTGATAAAAGCCCTTCATTTAAATCGATGGCTTTCATATCTGTTTCGTCAACACGACTAAAGTTACGTAAGCTCCTGATGATTTCAGCGGTGCGTTTTGCTCCCTCACTAATTCCAGAAAGGAGAGAAGTGATTTCATTATTGATGAAATCGAGATCTATTTGTTTTTTGTAGGCCTCAATGGCATCGATTTGAGGTTTAACCTCTTTTTCAAAGTCAATTCCTTCATACTTTTTGATGATGTCTTTAAGATCATCAATATCCAGTTGTAGCGGTTTTACATTTGACGTAACAAAGTTGATTGGATTATTGATTTCATGGGCTATACCCGCCGTAAGCTGACCCAAAGCAGCCATCTTTTCGGCATCTACCAATTGCGATTGGGTAGACTTTAGGTTGTTCAGCGTTTCGTTGAGTGCTTGGTTGGTATTCTCTATTTCTTCGGTACGTTCTTTAACCTTTTTCTCGAGTAGCACATTTTGCTCTTTGATCAGGTGCTGATTTTCCAAGGAAGCTTGTAGAGCCTGTGCTTGCGAAGTTTCATTTTCCTTTTTGAAATAGTTGATTTTATCGGCCAATGCAAATGAAAGCAACATCACTTCAATGGCCGATGATATTTGCAGTAGGTAGGTAGTAAAGGTATTGTAAGGTAAAATCCCATAATCTTTTAAAATGAACAATACGGCACCAATTAATAAAATAGACCAAGCGATAAGGTAAAAACCTGCTGGCTTAAAATGCTTTTTAAAATAAACGTAGTATGATGACGATAAAGCAATAACCACCCCTAAAACCGTGGTTAACTGCATGGTGATAAAGCCTACGTAAGTATCGGCCACAAACAGCACCAAGATATTGGCAACCGTTAGTATGATGAATATTTTAATGAGCTTGTGTATTCGGGGCGCAAATACCTTGGTGTTTAAAAAGGAAGTGGTAAATAAACTGGCAAATACAAGTCCAATTAAGGAATAAAGCACTACAGAATAGTGGTTAATTGGAGAGTTGGCATGCCACATGTATTTTAAACCGTACCCCTGAATGGAAATTTGGGTTAACCATGTAAAAAAGATATAGAAAACGTAAAAAATATAGCTTCTGTCTCTTACAATGATAAACAGGAAGAGGTTGTAAACAAACATGATTAACATTACTCCTGTATAAATACCAAAAATGATATCCTTTAAGGCATATTTATCATGTAACTCACTTTCGTTAACAATGGAAATCTTGGTAATGAAAGCTTCGTGAGATTTTAGTTTAAGGTATAAAGCATCGCCTTTTTTAATGGTATCAGGCAAAAGATAGGCAATCCCTTGAGCACCTTTTTTGTTACTATCCTTAAAAAAATTGAATGATTTAGTTAGTTGGGGCTTTTTGTTGGGCTTTTGATAATACATTTCACCGGCTAAAAATCTGGCCTGTTCTATCAAAAGGATATTTCTATTAAAGACTAATTCCTTTTCAGCATCTAGTTTTAACCAAAAAGTTGCGTTTTCTACCCCAAAGTTAAAAATGTCTGACTGTACCGGAGTAAATACCTTTTTATCTATTTCATCAATATGCAGCTGATTGCTGCCGTCCTTGTAATATTGTGTTTTAAAAGGCAGCGTGTCAATTTCCGATTTGGCGTAGCTTATGCTATTCCCAATAAACAGGATGGATATGATAATGAACAGCCTATAAAAAATACCCTTTTTCATGTTCTGGATAGGTCGAATGTTAAGGTTACCGCATCGCCCTGTTTAGAAGTAATTTCCGTTTTGTAAACAATATCTCTCCTCATTTCAAAAGCAATGGTTCTTTGAGGTTCTAAAGTTAAAGGAAGATCAATAATATCGTGATTAAATAATACCGTAGCGGTCATATCATCTTTAGGATAATAGAATTTACCGTTGTTGCCCAAATCGGTAACTACCCTAAAGCCACCTCTTACTACGTTTCTATAGGTGGCAGGGGCTGCTAGTCCAAATAAGGTGGTGATACCGATAAATTTAGAGTAGGCCACACAGGCAGTACTCAAATGTAAGCTTCCTATTCCTAAACCTGCAATTTCGAACGAGTTCCACACACCAGCTACTTCCCCTGTACCAGCATCAGTATAGTCATCTACCATTTTGTAGATTTTATCATCCATATAGCCTACGGCTTCTTCAATAGGCAGGGGATTCTTTCTGTTTGCTTTATGTATCCTGCCGCCGCCTAAGGCTTTTCCAGTATCTGCATCGGTCACTAGCATTACGTAAACATCAGGGTTGTAAACCCAATCTGCTTTTGCTGACGTAATTTGAGTAATCCCAAATATCTCCAATACCCGCCTATGTCCTTCAACAAACTGCATACAGGCTGCTCTATCATTGATAGCCCTAAATGCCGTGAAGTTGATGTTTTTTATATCTGAGTTATGCTCTTCCAATGGAGAAAATTTTATTGTTCGACTTTCTGATGGTTCTTTCTGGAGATGCGCTTGCCTTAAAAATCCTAAACATAAATGCAGGGATTTGGTTTTTAGGCTCGTCAAAAATAATATTTAACTCGTTTTCTGCTTTAGTTAATTCAATTCTTTTTTCTTCTGCTAAAGTTAAGTTTTTCTCTATAGAATTTTTATAAAAAAAGATCAGTGGAACATTTACGGGATGTATTTGAAAGTCTAAGTTGGTGGCTCCCAGCCACATTCTTTCTGCGGCAATACCGCAATCTATCCAAGATGATACGTCGTTATTGGGAATACTAATTAATCCAATGGCCGATGAAGTGTTGAATTGTTGTGCCAAAAGGCGACCGAAAGCACTTCCACCTTTAATTTTTTCTAGAAAATCAATCATCCTGCGGTCGCGTAACATACGGATACCAGACTGATCATTATTGCTCAAATCTAAGGTGTGGATCCCTATGCCGTCTTCTCTTTCATTAGCTTCGGTTGGTGTCCATCGCATTTCACGGGTAATGAAATCTTCATGAGCTTCAGGAATAAACATTCTAAGCAAATCAGCTTGTGTAGCTATTTTGGATAGTGCATTTATCTTTGCGGGATCTTTTATAAACGTAATTTCAATGCCGCTGTTTTGTTGAACAAGACCACTAAGGTAATCGATATCGGCATCGCTAATCTCTTGTTTAGGTGGTGCTTTCCGATTGGTATGTCTAGCTTCTATTTGTTTTTGCAGTACCTTTTCTTGTTCACTTGGGCCATTGCTATCGCTAAAACTGAAAATAGCGAGATGTTTAGGGGCCAACTGCGGGGTGAGCTGCCAATTTACCTTTAAGTTTAAGGTAGCTGCTGTTAACAACAGGTTTTCTATAGCTGCACCTATTGAAGTATAAGAAGAAATAAGCTGAGGGTCTAAATAGGCACCCGTTGCACTTTCTTCCAGAAACAAATGAAGCTGCTTGTTTTGGTAATGGAACCGCCAAGGTTGGTTATTACCACCAGACGGTGCTTTTTTAGCAGCTTCTATTAATTGAAACAAACTTTGCTCAGATAATTCTTTGCCGGTATTATCCCAATCGTTAAGGTTGTTTTGTTCAATAAAGGTCTCAATGTCAGCAATGCTCAATGCTTGCTTCTCTACGACATTCTCCGATGGTTTAATTTCAGTTGGTGGGTCGGCAATTAGCTCGTCTAAATCTAAAAAGAACCTTCCTGAAATTTTAAGGTTATTTAATAAGATTTTCCTAGAAAGGTCGGCACTTACGCCACCACCAAAGGTAACGGCGCTAGCTAACTGAGGCCAGGTAGAAATGGTAGCCATTAGCTCAACCGCTGAAGCTTTCATGCGAGGGGAGAGCGTTTCTAAACCGGTAACTGCAGTAATATAAGGTATCCTTTCATCAAAGGTCGTTAATGAACTGTACTTGTCCATGTCCAAATGATCCACCATGCCATGTAAAATAGGGCGTTGAGGATCAAGGTCGAAACGTTCAATATCGATGGTGCCACGGTCGCTTCCTTCCATCAATACTGGTATTTGAAGTTCACGGGCAATTTTCCTGCTATTAATTTTAATGTCGAAACTATCGCACTCGTCTATGAGTAAGTCTAGTTTGCCACCCTCAGTAAGAAACTGCTGTATATTCTCTTCGGTAATTCCATCGTGAAAGCATACTACATTTAAATAAGGATCTATTTCGGCAATTTCACGAGCAACAATTACGGTTTTCTTTAATTGTATATGGTGTACTCCAGTCCTGATCCTATTGATATTGCTAAGGTCAAGCTCGTCGAAATCGGCAATTCTTAGTTCGCCAAAACCACGCTCCATGGCTAAGGTTAAGGAAACAGATTGCCCAACTGATAGCCCCATCACACCAATTTTTTTAGTGGCAAGGATCTGTTGTTCTTCTTCGGTAATTTTATGCTTGTTTCTGTTGGTCCTTACAATGGTAAATTCCTCTTCATTTAAAAGATGAACTAGCTTGTTTGACCAGGGGTAGTAAAACCAAACACCATACTCATGTTCGGGAATGTCGGCAAAACGTTTTTCAACAGCTGCATCTACATTTGCGGGGTTTAATGCTAAAAAAGGTTGCAAACATTTTACAAGTTCTTTTACTTGTAATTTAATGGTGTCGAAAACCTGTAGATGGGGTTGTTCTTCTATGATTTTATTAAACTGAATGACGTCTTCTTCATTGCTCAAATTCAGTTTGATAGGCTTGTAAATATGGTTGAATTTTTGGGTATGCCCAATAAGCTCCGTTAACGAATGGGGTGCGGCTTTAGAATGCATTGTTAGATCTGGGAAAAATAAAATATTGCGGAAGAAACATGTTTTTCAAGGCTAAAAGACTAAATTAGTTTTTTAGAATTACATTAAAAAAGTATTTTTAACTTTTTATTAGAAAAGAAATGACAGCGAATATCCTTTACGTTGATGATGAACCACATAATTTGAGCGCTTTTGCGGCAACCTTTCGTAGAATGTATAAAGTTTTTACGGCAGAGTCTGCGGAAGATGGTAGAAAGATCTTGGATACCGAAGATATACAAGTAATCATTACCGACCAAAGAATGCCCAAAACTACTGGGGTTGAATTTTTAGCTTCAATTTTAGAAAAGTATCCAGAACCTATTAGAATGATTTTAACGGGCTATACGGATATTGATGCCGTAATTGATGCCATCAACAAAGGCCAAGTTTATAGATATATACAAAAGCCTTGGATGGAAGAGGATTTACGCATAAACATAGATAAAGCCATCGAGATTTATACGCTTAGAAAAGAAAATAGGGAATTAACCGAAAAGCTCTTGATTGCCAACCAACAACTCGAATTTATCGCTCGTCAAAATCTATTGTCATAAGCCTCTCAATCGTTATATTGACACTTTTCTTATTTTTATAGGTACAATATATAGTTGTATATAATTTTAGTGTTTTTAAAATTTAATGAAGATTTCATACCATCTAAATGTTCTTATTTTAAGCTGAAATGAAAAGCAGGTTTTTGTTTGTGATATCAATCATATCACTGCTTTTCATTCACGCAAATCTACAAGCTCAATCTACCTCTAATAAAGGGACCGACTTTTGGTTGACTTATACCGGCCATGTGGATGGTTTGGTATCAAGGATGACCTTGTTTCTGTCGTCTGATGTAAATACTACTTATGAGGTGAAGTCTGGAGGGAGGGTAATTTCTAGCGGAAGTATTTTTGCCAATGTAGTTACACCTGTTTTTATTAATCCTAATCAATACAGCGTGTATGTTGGCTCTTCTAATGTTAAGGAGACAGACAAAGGAATTAATGTAACTTCTGGTAAGCCCATATCTTTATATTGTGTAATATCTAATAATGCCCGTACAGGATCTACTTTAGTATTACCTACAGCATCTCTAGAACAGGAATATTATGTTTTTTCGGAGCAAAATAAAGGAAATACTAATTCTCCAGTATACTCTCAATTTGCCATTGTTGGCATTAAAGATGGTACATTAATAGATATTACGCCTACACAAAGTAGTTCCGATGGCACAAGACCAGCGAATGTTAAATTTCAAATCGCTTTAAATAAAGGTGATGTTTATCAATTCCAATCTATTAATGATTTAACAGGTAGTTTGATTAAAGCGGTTACTGGCTGTACACCGATAGCTGTTTTTTCAGGAACTACCTGGTCGGCTTTTTGCGAAGTGGGAAATTCAAGGTCGCCCAATGGAGGTGATAATTTATTTCAGCAATTGTTTCCAGTAACGGCTTGGGGCAAAAACTTTGTATCAGCACCTTTTTATAATACCTTAAATGGAAATACCGACATTATTAAGATTATAGTTGCTGAAGATAACACGACGGTAAACGTAAATGGAAGTACTACTATGGCTAATGGTACTTCTTTATCAAATCCTTACAGAAAGGGGAGTGTCATTACTTTTTACACTACTACTCCCAACGTCATTAAAGCTTCATCACCCATAGCAGTAGCTCAATATCAAACTTCGCAAACATGTAATTTGGCAAACAGCGCTCAATCTGGACAAGGTGGACCTTTTTTAGGGGATCCCGAAATGACCATTCTTAATCCTATTGAACAAACGTTAAAGGACATAGCCGTTTATTCTAGATTAAATAGTGTGCAAGGAGTGAATACCAATATCTCCAAGTACTTTTTAAATGTGATTATCAAAACCGCCGATATTCAAGGTTTTACTTTAGATGGGAGTACCATTACCAGTTTGTTTAAACCCATTAGCAATAGCGAATATAGTTATGCAGTGGTAGATGTAACCAATTCGAGCGACCAACACCGCTTAATTGCTAGCGGCGGATTTGTAGCCATAGCTTATGGCTACGGTTCAGTAGAATCATATGCTTATTTAGCGGGCACCGACCTTAAAAACCTGAAAAGCAACATACAGGTTTTCCCTACAGGAGGTAATGTCGCATCAAGCAATTTTTGCTTGGGTACCAATTTGGATTTCGTGCTAAAACTACCTTATGTAACGGATAAGATTACTTGGAATCTCAATAATGGACTTAAAACGGAAATAACTAACACACCCACTTATACTACACAAGTGGAAGATGGACAAACTTATTATTTATATAAATACACCATACCACCTAGTTATTTTACTACTCCAAGCAATTATACCTTGCGAGCATTAATACAAAAACCATCATCGGCTGTTTGTGCATTAGATGAAGAGATTTTTACGGCATTCGATATTTTTTCTCCAGAAATAAATATGCCGGCGCAAGCTTGTATCAATACCAATATTCAGCTTACAGATGCTTCACCCAGAACCGGAGGAAACATCACCGCTTGGGAATGGGACTTTGGCGACGGAACAAAGTCGACTTTACAAAATCCTATTCATAAATATGCAAGCTATGGTACTAAAACGGTGAAGCTAAAGGTAATTACAGATATGGGCTGTAACTTGTCGGTGTCTAAAAATATCGATATTATTATCTCCCCTAAATCTAACTTTACAGCGGTTGGGCCATTTTGTATTGATAGTGATATCAAGTTTGTGAACCAAACCACAGCAGTAAATTCCAATGTAGCCAGTCAAACCTGGGATTTTGGAAATGGACAACCAAATTCTTCGGATCAGTCACCTATCTCTAGATATAAAGCTGCAGGTGATTATAAAGTCAAATTGATTTCAGTTTCGTCGAGCGGTTGTGCCGATACCATTGTTAAAACAATTACGATTGTCGAAAATCCGGAAATTACCTTTAAGGATCCAGGTTCATGTGTGAATGATATCGTGCAGTTTGAAGCTACCGCCGTGAAAGGCAATTTTGTAGCATGGCGTTGGGATTTTGGAGATGGAACTAATGATTTGACACAAGACATCAAACAAAAACCTACCCATAAATTTAATGCAGCAGGCACTTACAACATATCTTTAATAGCCACTACCGACCAAGGGTGTACTACTTTGTTTACTAAACAGATAACCATTAGTGGAAGTAATCCAAATGCTATCTTCGACGTAATAGATCTTGAAAATTTATGTGCTAATAAAGAAGTTGCCTTTGAAAATAAAAGTAATATTGGCTTTGGAAAGATCACCAAAATCGAATGGATATTTGATGATGAAGGAGCGCACAACACGGTAGTTACTGATGAAAACCCGAGTGCTGGTAAAGTGTATTTGCATAAATATCCAAGTTTAGCCGTGAGAAAGGAATATAAAGTAGTGATGAGGGCTTATTCGGGGCAGGTTTGTTTTACGGAAAGTGCACCCGTTATCATTACGGTTTATCCTGCGCCTATTTTAAAAATGGCGGATGTTCCATCGCTTTGCGAAACAGCGGATCCTATTCAATTGGTAATTACGGATGATAATGCGGTAGTAGGTAGTTCTTCTTATAGTGGCAACGGTATTTCAAGCACAGGAGTATTTAGTCCACGATTGACTGGCGCAGGCAGTTTTAACATCAAGTATGTTTTTTCTACCGAACATGGTTGTATAGAAGAAAAGAACATCAATATTATCGTTGATAAACTCCCAAAAGTAATACTTCCGCCAAATATGGATATTTTATTGGGCGGGCAGAAGCTTATAGAGGCAATTGCAACGGGGAGCAACAACAAATATAAATGGACACCATCAGAAGGTTTAAATGCCGACAATATTTTAAATCCTATTGCCAATCCAACTAAAACGACTAGATATACTTTGACGGTTACTTCAAATAGTTGTCAATCAGTGTATGAATATTTGGTAACGGTTCATGAAAACGTAAGTATACCAAATGTTTTTAGTCCAAACGGAGACGGCAAAAATGATACCTGGAATATCAAATATTTAGAAACATTTTCGCAGGGAGTGATCTCCATATTTAACAGATATGGACAAAAGGTCTTTGAAGCTTCACCGTACAATACACCTTGGGATGGCAAATTAAATGGTGCCGATTTACCGGTAGGTGTTTACTATTATATTATTGAACCTAATAACGGCCGTAAAAAATATACTGGGTCAGTAACTATTTTAAGATGAGGAAGCCAGTTCTTTTGATCGTTTTAAATCTGATGTTGTGTACGGCATTTGCCCAACAACGGCCGCATTATTCGCAATATGTACAAAACATGTCGGTGCTAAATCCGGCAGTAACAGGACTTAATAGTGGTAAAGATTTAAGGTTTGGTTTACGCACCCAGTGGCAAGGATTGGAAAACGCACCAAAAACCAGCTATGTAAGTTTTAGCATGCCAGTTTCTTTTGGTGGTGACATGGCTAATTATCGCTCCAGTGATTTGGGAGTTACTGAACCAGAAACTAGAGATGATAGTTTCGACTACACGGCCTCTATGTCTCATCATAGCTTTGGCGCTTTGTTTATTAATGATAAAGCTGGCCCCCTAAATCGTATGACCGGTAATTTCACTTATGCTTATCATTTGGCCCTAGGTGATCGAGCTAATTTGTCGTTAGGAGTTGGCCTAGGCGTAAACAGATTGGGGTTAGATGCGCAATCCTTGATTTTTGATCAACCGGGAGATCCAGTAATATCAAATTCTGGACAAATTAACAAGTTTACTCCCGACTTAAATGCTGGCGTTTATCTTTATGCTGCAAACTATTATATAGGAGCCTCTATGCAACAAATCCTTGAAAATAAGTTAGCTTTTGATGGTGACTTTAATACCGGGAAAGAAGTAGCGCATTATTTTTTAACAGGTGGATACAAATTCTGGATTGGCAATGATTTTTCGTTAACGCCTTCGGTGATGCTTAAGATGGTTAGTCCACTACCAAAAGCTTTTGATTTGAATTTGAAATTTGCCTATCAGGATACTTTTTGGGTAGGTGGTGGCTATCGTAAAAATGATGCGTTTTTTGGTAATGTAGGCTTTAATATTGCTAAAATAGCAACAGTAGGTTATGCTTACGATTATACCACTTCCCAGCTCAGAACAGCTTCTTCTGGTTCACACGAAATTTCTCTAAGACTTCTTTTTTAAATCAGCTATTGCTTTTTTAGGTTTTATTAATAACTTAACATGTGTGTTAGATTAATTTAACAATGAAGCCCTATAGTCTTTTCTGCCTATTTATCGTACTCTTTTTTGGTTTAACCGGAAAATTGCAAGCACAAAATGTGTCTAATGAAGGAACTGATTTTTGGGCTGTTTTTCCTACTCACGATCCTAGCGGCAACCAGTTGGCGAATATGAATATCTTCATTACGTCGAAAAGAGCATCGGAAGTTACCGTTAGTTGTGGTGCTTATACTGAAACTAAAGCTATTCCCGCAAATACCGTAGTTGTGTTTGCCGTACCTAGGGCCAATTCATATATAGAAACATCCGATGCCAATAGAAATTTAACCAATAGGGGGATACATATCAAGGTAACGGCAGGCCAGCCCGCAGTAGCTGTTTATGCACATGTGTATGCAGGAGCCAGATCAGCAGCTTCCCTCATTATTCCTTTTGAGGCTTTAGGACAAAAGTATTACTCTATGAATTATCGGCAAGATGCCAATGGTAATAATTTTTTGGTATTGGTAGCTGCCGAAGACAATACGACCTTAAAGCTCACAGAGAAAAATGGAAACGTAAGAACGATTACTTTAGCTAAGACAGGTGATGTTTATGAGTATTTGGGAGCGGCTTCTACAGATTTAACTGGCGTATATGTAGAAGTAGATGAACTTACTTCGAAATGTAAGCGATTTGCGGCCTTTTCAGGGAGTACCTCACTCACTATTCAATGTACAAACTCTAGAGACCCTTTGTTGCAGCAATTATACACCACTAATAGTTGGGGAAAAACTTATGCCGTTGCACCATTTATAAACAGGCGATGCATTGTGAGGGTTTTAGCGCAAGAAAACAATACCAGAATAAATATTGATGGCTTGGTAACCACACTGAATAAAGGTGAGTTTTATGAATCGGGATTGCTAATTGAAGGTACCATTGTTACTGCTGATAAATTAATCAGTGTGGCACAATATTCTTTAACTCAAAATTGCTCATCCGTTACAGGTACCAATTTGATTGGGGATCCTGATATGATCTTACTCAACCCGGTGGAATTTAGCATTAAGAAAATCACGTTATTCTCTTCTGATCAGCAAGCCATTCAGCAAAAATACATCAACGTTGTGATTAAGACGGATAGTAGAGGTAGTTTTAAAGTGAACGGTGCCTCACCAGCGAATGGAATATGGAAAACGTTTCCCTCTAATACGGCCTATTCTTATATACAAATTCAGGTTTACGACCAAAGCTTAACGCTTAGCGCCGATGAAGGGTTTAACGCCATTGCTTATGGGTTTGGAAATGCAGAATCATATGGCTATTCGGCCGGAACAAGCTTGGCAGCCAACCAATATTTAACGGTGATTGATACAAGAAGTAATGAAGAATATAGCAATGCTTGTATAGGTGAAACAGCTAATTTTAAAATTACGTTACCTTATTTATTGACCCGTTTGGTATGGCAATTTGATGATGGCACACCTAATTATGACGATACTTCCCCAAGTCCAGTCGTTAGGACGGTAAATGGTGAGACGCTTTATGATTACATAGCTCCAGTGAATAAAAACTATACGGTAGCTGGACAAAAAGTGATTAAAGCAACAGGATATTTTGCCATAAATTCAAATAGTTGTTTTGGCAGTACCGCTGATTTTGAATTTCTTTTTAATGTAGATCCAGAACCTACGGCAAGTTTCACCACGGTAGCACAATCATGTTTAGGTGCCGAAATCGCATTTACCGACGCCAGTAATTCAAATGTACCGGATAAGGCGATTAAAAAGTGGATGTGGGATTTTGGTGACGGAACACCCATTTCTAATGTGCAAAACCCTAAGCATGTGTATGCCAATTCGGGGATATTCACAGTGAAATTAATAGTATCGGCTGAGAACGGATGTAGTTCCGAGGTTTTTCAGAAAGACGTTCATGTATTGGCCTTGCCGATCGCTAAATTTATTGCCAAGCCTACAGCACTTTGCGAACAACAGGTCATTAGCTTCGAAAATCAATCGACCTCGGCAGAAGGGCGACTGGTAAAATGGTTGTGGGATTTTGGCGACAACCAAACCTCTACAGACGAAAATCCTGTACATACCTATGGTGTAGCTGGCCAGTATGAGGTTAAATTAACAATTACTTCTGAGTTTGGTTGTGAAAATGCTGTTGCTCAAATAATTAATGTCAACACTTTACCATTAGTCGATTTCGATTTGCCTGATTTTTGTCTAGCTGATGGAAGCGCTATATTCACCAATAAAGCAACCATTACTACAGGTGAACAGTTAACCTATTTATGGGATTTTGGTGATGCCAATGCCTCACCTCAAAGGCCAAATACCTCTACACTTCGAAATGGCTCGCATGTTTATACCAGCACAGGCTTATATGAAGTTACTTTAACAGTAAAGTCGGCCAGTGGTTGTACCGTAATTAGAAAGAAACAATTTCGAGTGAATGGTAGTGTACCCAAAGCAGCCTTTGACATCGAAAATCAAAATGCCTTATGTAGTAACAGTCCAGTAGTTTTTAAAGATAAAGCGACGGTTGATTTTGGTGAAATCACGAAGATTGAATGGTTTTTCGATTACTTAAACAAAACTACTCCCGACATCGTAGATGAAGAACCAAATTTGAGGGCTGACGCTGCTAAACTTTATAATTTTAAGTATCCAACTTTTACAGGACAGCAATCAATGAGCTATGTAGTAAAAATGAGGGCTTATTCGGGAGGTGCATGTGTAAGTGAAGAAACCAAAAATATCACCATATATCCTGATGCTTCGGTAGATTTTAATCTTCAAACCTCGTGCTTGGTCAATGGACAGGCAAATTTCGAAAACTTATCAACTTATGCAGCGGCAAACGCTACCTTAACTTACCAGTGGAATTTTGGAGATCAAAATGCAAATTCACAAAATCCAAATGTTTCCACTTTAAAAGATCCATCTCATCGCTATACTCAGGTAGGGAGGTATACGGTGTCGTTAACTGTGGTAACTCCTTTTGGCTGTACAAAAACATTTTCAAAAGAAATCAATATTGAAGGCGCTGTACCACAAGCTGATTTTACGATTAGAAACGCCAGCACTCTTTGTAGTCAAACTCCCGTAGTTTTTGATGATAGAACAACGATTGCTTTTGGAAATATTACTAGAGTAGATTGGTATTATGATTTTGCAAATAATCCAAGTCAGTTAGAGAGTGATTTTTCACCTGGTTCTAGTATCAATCCAAAAACATATACACATCAGTATCCGGTTTTTGGGGTTCCTTTTAGTAAAAGCTACGTGGTTAAAATGGTTGCCTATTCAGGTAATACTTGCGTATCAGCCATAGAAAAAACAATTACATTGAATGCTTCTCCAGAAATAGAATTTAACCAAACCATGGAGATTTGCCTTGAAGCGCCTGGTGTTCAACTATTGGCAACGGAAAAGAATGGATTACCTGGGGCTGGCACTTTTAGTGGTGATGGCGTAAGTGCCAGTGGTTTGTTTAATCCAGCGAAAGCTGGAGCAGGGGTGCATGTTATTACTTATACCTACGAGGTTACCAATGGATGTAAGGTTCAAAAGACACAAAACATAACGGTCAATGAAACACCAATGGTAGATGCAGGTGAAGATAAAAATGTATTGGAAGGAGGGATGGCAACTTTATCAGCTACCGCATTTGGATTTGGGAAGACCCTGACCTATAAGTGGATTCCAGCTACTGGATTGGATAGAAATGATGTGTTGAACCCTGTGGTTCGTCCAACGGAAGATATGCTTTATCGTTTAATTGTTACTAGTGAAAAAGGTTGTGTGCAAACAGATGAGGTATTCGTAAAGGTTCTTAAAAATTTAGAGATTCCAAGCGCTATTACTCCAAATGGAGATGCGATCAATGACGAGTGGAATCTTAAATATATAGATAGTTATCCAGCGGCAACTGTAGAGATTTTTGACAGGGGAGGACAGAATGTATTTAGGAGTAAAGGATACGTTAAACCTTTTGATGGTACTTATAACCATACCCCACTTCCTGTTGGTGTTTATTATTATATTATTAATTTAGCTGTCGGTAAAAAACCAATTACTGGAACGCTTACCATTATTAGATAATGTTTTTGAAAAGGTTTACCTATAGCTTAATTTTGATGATTTTTGGGGTGCATTCATTTGCTCAACAACGTCCCCAATACACTCAATATATATTTAATAATTACTTGCTAAATCCAGCATTAAGCGGAACAGAAAACTATGCCGATATTAAAGTGGGACATCGTTCACAGTGGTCGGGTATTGAGAATGCACCTAAAACCTCTTTTTTATCTGCTCATTGGAGTTTAGGCGGTGATTATCTTTGGGGAAATCCCTTATCACTTCCCGAAAAGGGTGATGATCCAATGAGCCGAAGTTATTTGCAAAACTATACCGCTTCGCCAGCACATCATGGAATGGGGGTAATGATGGTTTCGGATAAAGCTGGTCCCATCTCTCGTATTGATGCAGGGTTTAGTTATGCCTATCACCTGCAAATGAGTGGTACCAATAATTTGTCTGTTGGTGTTTATGCAGGGGTAAGTCGTATTGCTTTAGATATGAAACAAATTACGCTAGATAATGCTAACGACCCAGCATTGGCGGGCGCAGTAATAAGTCAGTTTAAGCCCGATTTAGCAGCTGGAGTTTGGTATTATGGGGCCAGATTTTTCGCAGGGATTTCGGCGCAGCAAATTTTACCTCAAAAATTAGCTTTCACCAGTAGTGCCGATTACAGTACAGGGAAATCTGTACCACATCTTTTTCTAACTTCTGGCTATAAACTTTTTATTGACGAGGATATCTCAACCATTCCATCATTTATGGTGAAAAGGGTAGAAGGCCTACCTATTTCCTTTGATATGAATCTTAAATTTGATTATAAAAATAAGATATGGATTGGCGGCAGCTATCGTAAATCAGACTCCTTTTCGGCAATGGTAGGTGTCAATTTCAAGAGGTTTCTCAATTTAACTTATGCCTACGATTTTACAGTATCTGAACTAAACACCGTTTCCAACGGAAGCCATGAGATTGTACTTGGCTTCCAGTTAAATAATGTTTATCAAGTGTTTAGTGGCGGTAGAACTTGGAGATAACCCTTAAAGCTCTTTTCTTAATCTTGCTACCGGAATATTCATTTGCTCACGATATTTAGCTACCGTTCTTCTGGCAATGTTATAACCGTGTTCTTTTAAAATTTCAGTTAAACGTTCATCTGCCAAAGGCTTACGTTTATCTTCTTTTCCAATACAGTCTTCTAAGATTTTCTTTACCTCTTTATTAGAAACTTCTTCGCCACTTTCGGTTTGGATAGCTTCAGAGAAGAAAGATTTTAAAAGGAAAGTACCAAACTCGGTTTGTACATATTTAGAATTAGCCACCCTTGATACCGTAGAAATATCCATATCAATCTTATCTGCAATATCCTTTAAGATCATTGGTCTTAACTTACGCTCGTCGCCAGTTAAAAAGTAATCATATTGATAGTGCATAATAGCATTCATGGTTTTTAGCAAAGTTTGCTGTCTTTGCTTAATCGCATCAATAAACCATTTAGCCGAGTCAAGTTTTTGCTTAACAAACTGAACGGCCTCCTTCATTTTCTTATCTTTCTGCGAAGCCTTGTCGTAATGCTCAAACATGTCCATATAAGAGCGACTTACCCTTAACTCAGGAGCATTTCTGGCATTTAAAGTAAGTACCAAAACACCATCATTATTGGTGATGTGAAAGTCAGGAATGATTTGCATTTGTTTGGTCGTTACCTGATTAGAATCGCCTGGTTTTGGATTGAGACGTAAAATTTCAGCAACTACCTCCTTAAGCTCTTCACTGTTAAGGCCAACGGCACGTTCTAGTTTATCGTAATGTTTTCTGGTAAATTCATCAAGGTGATGCTCTACAATTTCAATGGCCTTTTTAATCAAAGGGTTGTTAGTATCCTTTTTCTTTAATTGCAAGGCCAAGCATTCTTGTAAGTCTCTAGCTGCAATTCCAGCGGGGTCAAAGCTTTGGATAAGTTTCAGCATTTCCAATACATCCTCTTCTTCAACCATCACATTTTGTGAGAAAGCCAAATCATCAATCATGGAAGTGATCGGTCTGCGTAAATAACCATCATCATCTAAGCTGCCAATAATTTGTTTACCAATGATAAAATCTTGATCAGATAGGGGAACTAAATCCAGTTGCTGTTGTAGGCTTTCAAAAAAGGTAGTTTCAATGGCAATAGGCGTTTCCTTTTTGTCTTCCTCATCGTCGCCATTACTGTATGAAGTGCTATAGTCATTGGTGCTATCATCCTGTAGGTAATCATCTACATTGAATTCATCCATGCCCGTGTCTTCACTACGATCACCATCGAAGTCTTCTCTATCGTCCTGCAGGTCGTCATATTCGCCTTTAGGTTCATCTAATGACATTAAACTTGAGTCTTCAAGCGCTGGATTTTCTTCTAATTCTTCTTTGATGCGAGTATCTAAAGCAACTGTTGGCACCTGCAACAATTTAATAAACTGGATTTGTTGAGGCGATAGTTTTTGTAATAACTTTTGCTGAAGATGTTGTTTTAACATATTTGGGATGAATTCGAGTTCCAAAAATAAACAAATGCTTTAGATTTTTGTTGGTTTAATTTGATTAATTAATCTTCTTTTCAGTAAGTTTACGATAACTAAAAAATTAAATACCTAACTAAAAACACGTTTATATGGGATTTGTAAAAGAATTTAAAGATTTCGCAGTAAAAGGCAATGTGATCGATTTGGCTGTCGGTGTAATCATTGGAGCTGCTTTTGGTAAAATTGTGTCTTCATTGGTAGAAGATGTAATTACCCCAGCGGTATTGGCTCCTGCTCTAAAGGCCGCTAAACTAGATAACCTAAGTGCGTTGACAATTCCTGGTACTGCAATTAAATATGGCAACTTTTTGTCGCAGGTAATATCTTTCATCATTGTAGCATTGGTGCTATTTTTAATCATTAGATTAGTGAACAGGATGAAGAAGAAAGAAGAAGCTGCTCCATCGGCTCCACCAGCACCAACTAAAGAAGAAATTCTACTTACTGAAATTAGAGATTTACTAAAAAATAAATAGGAATTATTGAAAATTGACATACCTTTCTTTTTAGTTTTCTAAAATAGAGGGGTATGTTTTTTTATACCCAAAATTTACGATAACAACATGAAGAAACTTATTTTAATCCTAGCCCTAATGTCCAGTACTTGTGTATTTGCCCAAAGTAAGGCAGAACAAAACCTTGCTACAGCCGTAGAAAAAATGAAAAATGCCATGGTGAGTGGTGAGCGTAAAGACTTGGAAGATATTGCCGCTGCCGATTTGAGCTATGGGCATTCTGGTGGAAAAGTAGAAGACAAAGCAACATTTGTAGAAACGATTGCCAGTGGAAAATCAGATTTTGTAAGCATAGACTTGACAAATCAGACCATTAAAATCACTGGGAATACCGGCGTAGTACGTCATGAACTGCATGCTAAAACTAATGATGGAGGTAAACCAGGTGAAGTTCACTTAGGTATTCTGCTAGTTTGGCAACTGCAAGGTAAAGAATGGAAATTGTTGGCTAGACAGGCTTTTAAGCTACCTCACTGATCTATCTAACATAAAGCTTTGTATCCAGTACCTTTTTCTCAAACTCTTCGATAGGATATTTAGCCTCAATAATTTTGAGCAGCATTTCGGTAGCCAGGCGGCCTATTTCATAAGCAGGCTGCCTTACCGAAGTAAGCGAAGGGTTAAAAAGATCCAATACATCTGAGTTACTAAAACCTGCAATAGCCATATCTGCTGGCACAGATACATCCAGGTTTTTAAACACACTTAAACAACCTGTGCTTAACCTATCACCAGCCACAAAAATAGCATCAGGTTTATCTTTTAAAGCCAATAATTCTTTAATGGCCGTTTCTGTCTCCTCATAAAGCATTCCGCCATGAGGACAATATTTTACATAATCCTCTCTAAAATCAATGCCATGATGTGCTAAAGCTTTTTTATAGCCTGATAAACGTTCTATGCTGATAGAAAGGTAGCTAGAACTGGTTAAATGGGCAATTTTTCGATAACCCGATTTGATTAGGTAATCTGTGGCTTCGAAAGCACCCTTTTCATTATCCGCAATTACTTTGTGGGTGACAATTTCATCAGCTACGCGATCAAAGAAAACAATTGGCAACCCTTTATCGTGTAGAGATTTTAGGTGTGAGATATCCGATGTTTGAGACGATAGGGAAACCAAAAGCCCATCCACCGATCTTGAAGCCAAGTGATTCACGTTAATCACTTCTCTTTCATAAGATTCGTGCGTTTGGGAGATGATAACGTGATAGCCTTTATCATAAGCAATAGACTCAATGCCATCCACCGCCTGCGAAAAATAGCTATTAGCTACTTCACTTACCACTACGCCAATAGATTTACTTCTGCGTTCCTTTAAACTTAAAGCAATAGGGTTGGGCTTATAGCCAATTTGCTTTGCATAATCCGTAACCAATTTTTTGGTAGCCGGACTTATTTCATAAGTGTCTCTCAGTGCTCTGGAAACAGTAGAAGTAGACAGGCCAAGTGCTTTTGCGATATCTTTTATGGTTACGGGCTCGAACATGCTTTATTTGTAAAATTACGTAGTTTTTGATGCTAAATCAGCATCTCAAAAATAGTACAATTTCTCTATTGTACTAAAGATATAATTTTTGCTTGATTTTGGCAACGTTGTCGGGAACGATTGCATAAATTTATCACTGCCAACCAGTGCTATATCTTAAAAAAACGTTGTAGAATTGTTAAGGGATGGCTCTAAACCCATTCCGCATATAACCAAATTTTAACCATATTGTATGAAAAAAATCTTACTGTTTTTTTGTGTATTGGCTATGGGTATCCAATTAGCGCATGCGCAAACAAGACCAGTGACAGGAAAGGTAACCGAAAAGGCTACCGGATCGCCACTTCCTGGTGTAGCCGTAACCATTAAAGGAACAAAAAATGCGGTATCTACCGATGTTAACGGTATATATAAAATTTCAGTCCCTTCTACAGGAAATGTAGTTTTGGTATTTAATTCAATAGGCTTCGACAATACAGAGGTAGCAGTGGGCACTAAAAGCCAAATTAATGCTGCCTTAGAGGAAAGCTCCACTACGCTTAACGAAGTAAAAATTGTAAATATCGGTTATGGTACTGTAAAAAGGGAAGCCATAACGGGTGCTGTTTCATCTATAAATGCGGCCACTATTGCCGCTGCTCCAGTTTCTTCTGCTTTGGAAGCTATCCAAGGTCGCGTGGCAGGGGTTAATATCGCCGCTACAGAAGGTTCGCCAGATGCAGCCATCAATGTGAGAGTACGTGGTGGTGGTTCTATTACCCAAAGTAATGAGCCTTTGTATATCGTAGATGGTTTTCCGGTGACTACCATTTCCGACATTGCCCCACAAGATATTGAAAGTATAGATATCTTAAAAGATGGCTCTTCAACCGCTATTTATGGCTCTAGAGGTGCTAACGGTGTAGTTTTAGTTACAACCAAAAGTGGTAAAGATGGCAAAACCAGTATCTCTTACAACTTGTTTGGTGGTTTTAGAAAAATAGCTAAAAAACTAGGTGTTTTAACCCCGTATGACTATGTAAATTGGCAATATGAGAGAGCATTATTAGATGGATCATTAAATGACTACACACAATATTTTGGTAACTACCAAGATATGGATCTGTTTAAAAATGTACAGGCTAATGATTGGCAGGATTTGGTATTTGGTCGCATAGGAAACACTATTAACAGTAACCTGAGTATTATGGGCGGTAGCGATAAAACCAAATATAGCTTAAGCCACAACTTCGTAAAAGATAGGGCCATTATGCAACTTTCAGGTTACGAACGTCAAAACATTAACTTCAAGTTAAATCACAAGTTATATAAAAATCTAACCTTGGATTTTGGCTTAAGATATGCAGATACTAAAACAAACGGAGGTGGTGCAAACGAAACTAGAGAGTTTTCATCAGCCGATTCACGCTTGAAATATGCGATGTTGTATCCGCCGTTCCCAGTTCCTGGTTTAACAAACAACGATAGTGACCCTGATTTTCAATTATACGATCCATTGGTAGCTATTTCTGATAACGACCAATTTATTCACCGTAAACAATACAATATCAGTGGGTCTATCACTTACGATATTTTATCTGACCTGAAATTTAGATCTGATATTGGTTACGACGGAGTTAGAAGCGATCAAGAGCGTTTCTATGGAAAAACTACTTATTACGTACGTAATTTCCCAAGCGCAGACAATGCAGGTAAACCAGCTTTAATTTTAACCAATGGTAACCGCGTATCGTTTAGAAACACCAATACATTAAGCTATAATTTCAAAAAAATATTGGGCAATGACCATAATTTAACTTTGTTGGCAGGTCAGGAGTTTTTGAAAAATGAAGAGAATACGTTAACCAATGTGATCCACGGATTTCCGTCGAGCTTCACTTTTGCAGATGCTCGTGTGTTAACCACCCAAGGGGCAGCGAATTCTATTGACCACCGTTTTTTAAATGACTATAAATTATTATCATTCTTCGGAAGAGCGAATTATGATTACAAAAGCAAGTACTTGTTGAGTGTAGCCTTAAGAGCAGATGGTTCTTCGAAATTCGCACCAGGTAATCAATGGGGCTATTTTCCTTCGGTTTCCGGAGCTTGGAGAATCATTCAAGAAGATTTCATGAGAGGCACTACTTCATGGCTTTCTGATTTGAAAGTTAGGTTGAGTTATGGCGCTGCTGGTAACGATGGTATTCCTGTAGGTCAAATTTATCAGAATTTCGAAAACACTACTACTACTTGGATCAATGGTGCAAATAGCTTTTGGGCACCTTCAAAAACCATGGCAAATCCTAATTTAACTTGGGAAACAACTATCTCTAAAAATATCGGAGTTGATTTTGGTTTCTTCCAAAATAAATTAACAGGTTCGGTAGATGCTTATCTTAACAGAACTAAAGACCTTTTGCTAGAAGTAGGAGTTTCTGGTTCTGGTTATAGCACACAGTTCCAAAACGTAGGTGAAACCCAAAACAAAGGTTTAGAGATTAACTTAAACTACCGAGCGATTCAAAAAAAGAACTTTGATTTATCATTCAACGGAAATATTTCATTCAATAGAAACAAAGTAGTTTCTATGGGACCACTAATCAATTATCCTGGAAATTCTAACTGGGCATCAACAGAGATCACCACCGACTATTTGTTAGTTCCAGGAGCATCAATTGGTCGCATATATGGCTTTAAAGGTGCAGGTCGCTATGAAGTATCTGATTTTAGTGGATACAATGCGACTACCAATACATGGACTTTAAAACCTGGCGTAGCTAATGCAAGTTCGGTAATTGGCACCATTAGACCGGGTTCGATGAAATTAGTAGACACCAATGGAGACGGTATCGTAAATTTAAGTGATAGAGATTATATTGGTAACACCATGCCGTTACATACAGGTGGTTTCTCGGTAAATGCCAGGTTGTATGATTTTGACTTTGCAGCCTATTTCAACTGGAGTTATGGCAATGATGTTTACAATGCCAATAAAATTGAATATACCTCTACCAGTAAATATAGTTCAAGAAACATGATTGATATCATGGCAAGCGGTAAACGTTGGACCAACCTTCGTTCAGACGGAACCATTAGTAACGATCCAGCAGAATTGGCGGCAATGAACGCTAACACAACCATGTGGTCGCCATTTACCAGGGCATACGCTCTAACGGATTGGGCGGTAGAAGACGGATCTTTCTTAAGATTATCTACCGTTACCGTGGGATATACTTTGCCTTCTAACATCTCGAATAAATTAAAAATGAAAAAGTTAAGGGTATACGCTTCAGGTAATAACGTATTCCTATTAACCAACTATACTGGTTTTGATCCCGAGGTTTCCACTAGGAGAAATACAAACTTAACTCCAGGGGTTGATTATTCAGCATATCCAAGAAGCAGATCATTCATTTTTGGTTTAAACGTTAACTTTTAATTGAAATTAAGCGATGAAAAAAATTAATTATATTCTCTTATTTATTGCGTTTAGTTCAATAATAAGTAGCTGTAAAAAGGCGCTAGATGCTCCTGCAAAGTCAGCATTAGAAGAATCAGTAATTTACTCTAACCAAAACTTGACCGAAGGAGCGATCACTGGTATTTTACAAGCTTTCGGAGAAACAAATTCATACAGAGGCAGGTATATCGTTTATTACGGTACCAATACCGACTCTGAAGTGATCAGTAGTATTAAAACTGTTGGTGACGATAAATCACGTTTGGCGAACTACAATACCAATGTAAATAACGGCCAAATGAACAATGAAACCAATGTATGGGCGATGCTTTATTTGGGGATTGAGCGTGCAAACCTAGCCATTAGAGGTTTAAAAGCCTACGGAAACGTCCAAAGCAATCCGCAAATGGCACAACTATTAGGAGAAGCTTTAACCCTTAGAGCGGTGATGTATAATGACTTGATTAAAGGTTGGGGAGATGTACCAGCAAGATTTGAGCCAGTAAATAGCACTACGATTTATACGCCAAGATCGGATAAAGATGTGATCTATAAACAACTGCTAGCTGATTTAGAAGAAGCGGCTGGTTATTTAGCTTGGCCAAACGCAACTACTAGAACCAGTTCAGTAGAACGTGTAAACAAAGCCTTTGCTAAAGGTTTAAGAGCACGTATTGCTTTATCAGCAGGTGGATATTCATTGCGACAAGAAAAAACTACTCGTTTAAGTGCAGATCCAGACTTAGCACCTGCTAAAATGTACGAAATTGCGAAGAAAGAATGTTTAGAGGTAATTGCAAGTGGATCTGTAAGGTTATTGACCAGCTTTGAGCAGGTATTCAGAAACTTAAATCAAGAAGTATTGACCGCTGGTCAAGAGTCGATGTGGGAAATTCCTTTTAGTGAAGGTAGAGGTCGTGTGGTTTTCGATTTAGGAGTTAACCATGCTAAAATTGATAAATACACAGGACAAAATAAAGGCGGAACTGTTTTAGCAAATCCAACCATGTGGTATGACTTTGATAAAGAAGATGTAAGAAGAGCAGTAAGTATTACTCCTTATGGTTGGGATAGCGATGGTACTGCAAATACCGCTTTCCAAATACCTTCAACATTGGCTAAAATGTATTTAGGTAAATATCGTTACGAATGGATGAAACGTAGAGTAACTTCTACCAATGATGATGGAATTAACTTTATGTATATGCGCTATGCTGATATTTTGTTGATGGCTGCTGAAGCGATTAATGAACTTGACGGACCTGCCGCTGCTGCTCCTTACCTAAAACAGATCAGAGATAGAGCTTATCCTAATAACCCAGCAATGGTAACCACTTATATGGCTACTGCAACGGCTTCTAAACAAGCATTCTTTGATGCTATTGTTAAAGAACGTTCATTAGAATTTGTGGGAGAGATGCTGAGAAAGCAAGATTTGATCAGATGGAATTTATTGGATACTAAGTTGGCAGAAAACAAAACTAAGTTACAACAGCTGGAGACCAGAACTGGTGTATATGCGAATTTGCCAACCAAGATTTATTATAGCACTAATGCAGATGGAGAGACTTTAAATATCTATGGTTTAAACTTTGGTGATACTGATGTTATTGGTGCCGCTGGAGGTTATTCTGCTAACAAGTCATGGACCATGTCTTCATCATCAGATGCGACGACGTTCTGGAATGCATTATATATTAATCAGCCAAGCAAACAGCCATACTGGCCAATATGGCAAACGTTCCTAGACTCATCAAATGGAACATTAAATAACAGTTTCTTAGGTCTATAATTTGTTTAGTCATGAAAAAAAGTATTTTAAATATATGTACCATTTCACTTCTTTCTCTCGCCTTACTAGGTGGGTGTAAAGAAGATGATTTGACTCCAATAAAAACATTGGATACCGAAAGAGCATTTTCTGCTACAGGTCTAACGGCAACCGTAATCAATAAAATTAACGTAAGGTTAACTTGGGCTAAAGTGGCTAGCGCTGCATCTTATACCATAGAGATTTTTAACAACGCCGATTTTACGGGTACCCCTGTTAAAACAATTAGTGCTGTCACTTTTGATAAGTTGCCATATACGGTAACCGATCTTAGTGGAGATACGCAATATTATGTAAGGGTAAAATCTATCAGTAATAGCGGTGCCGCTGATTCGAAATGGGTTAGCGTAGGATTTAAGACAGATGCTGAGCAAATTTTCAATCCGGTAAACTTAGCAGACATTACTGCAAAAACTGCAGTACTTACTTGGACTGCCGGAGCTACAGCAACCAGTATTACCGTACAACCAGGTAATATTACACACGTTTTAACGCCAACGGAAATCACACAAGGTAAAGCAACCATTACTGGTTTAACTGGGGAAACGACTTATACAGCCCGTTTGCTTAACGGAGCTGGGGTAAGGGGAACAATTACTTTTACTACGGCTATTGATCTAGGGGATGCCATTGCTGTATCACCTACAGATGATTTGGCTACCAAAATTGCTAATGCTCCTGCAGGTGCTGTATTGGCATTACTTCCAGGTACCTACAACGTCGTTGCTGATCTTACTATCAATAAAAATATTTCTATCAAAGGTGCAAGACCAGCAGATAGACCAGTGATTGTAGGTGCAGTTTTCAGAGTAAAAACAAATGCGGGATTAACCTTTAAAGATTTGATTTTAGATGGCACTGGCGCACTTAATAATAATCAAACGATTATTTATGATGAAGCTTCAGATAATGCATACGGTGTATTGAACATTGAAGACTGTTTAATCAAAAATTATGTAAAAGGTTTTATGTATGTTAATCTAAAAACCTTGATAGAGACTATCAATATTAGAGGAAATATCTTTAACAATATTGAGTGTAACGGCGGTGATTTCCTTGATTTTAGAAATGGAATTACAAAAGCGTTGAACTTCACTAACAATACTGTTTACGCCTCTGTAGCTGCAAGAGATTTTATCCGTATGGATGCAGGAGGTTCTACCAACTTCCCAACCATTAATTGTATAATTACAGTAGCTACCAATACGCTAAATGGCGTAGTAAACGGCACAAGCAACCGACTTTTCTATGTGAGAATAGCCACTCATCAAATTATTTTCTCTAAGAACATTGTTGCTAATTCAGGAGGGATTGTGGCAAACCAAGCGGCAACAAATATTGTAGCAGCTAATTTTACAGCCAATAATTATTACAATGCACCAGCTTTTATGTCTGGCAGTACTGCAACTTCGCCAAAATATGATACAGGTACGTTTACTACCTTAAACCCTGGGTTTACTAATGTGGCTACAGGTAACTTCACCATCTCTAACATTGATTTAAAAACCAATGGCATAGGTGATCCAAGATGGAGACAGTAATATAAAAACAACAGGTGGGGCTTTTAGCCCCATCTTTTTTTAATCCTTTTTAACTTATGTTTCGTCAATTTCTTTTAGCTTCTTATTTCTTATTCGCATTTTTAATTCCTATGAAACAAGACAAAACAACTGTCTTCATCATTGGAGATTCTACAGCGGCAAACAAATTAACAACAGCTTATCCCGAAACAGGTTGGGGCATGCCTTTCACTTACTTTTTCGATCAAAGTGTGGAAGTAAATAACTTGGCAAAAAATGGGCGTAGTACCCGTACATTTTTAAGCGAAGGCTTATGGACAACAGCCTTGTCGACGATGAAAAAAGGAGATTATGTGTTCATCCAATTTGGACATAATGATGAAAGTAAAGAAAAGGTAGATCGTTATACTACGCCAGAACAATACAAGGAAAATTTGACCAAGTTTGTGAATGAAGCTAGAGCGAAACAAGCTACCCCAATTTTAATTACGCCCGTATCCAGAAGGAAGTTCGATAAAGAAGGAAAAGCCCTCGAAACCCATCAGGAATACACTCCCTTAGTAAAAGAAATTGCTGCTAAACTAAATGTGCCTTTAATTGATTTGGATGAGAAGAGCCGAGTGCTTTACCAACAAATGGGCGAAGAGTATTCTAAATTGCTTTTTCTTCAATTGCAACCTAATGAACACCCAAATTATCCAGAAGGCAAAGTAGATAATACACATTTCAGCGAATTGGGCGCTCGAAAAATAGCCCAAATTGTGCTTCAGGAAATCAAGAATTTAAAATTGCCTCTAGATAATCAAATCATTAAACCAATCGTTAAAAAATAATGAACACAAAAGGATTATGTAGTTTATTGATGTTGTGCTGGTGTGGCTTTTTGGCTATAGCCCAACCTAAAACTGCATATGATTTTGTAGTGGCTCAAGACGGCTCTGGTAATTTTACTACCGTTCAAGAAGCCCTGAATGCAGTACCTGATTTTCGTAAAGTAACAACCACTATTTTTATTAAGAATGGTATTTATAAGGAAAAGCTAAACCTGTCTCCGTCTAAACACATGGTAACATTAATTGGAGAGAGTGTAAGCAAAACCATTTTAACTTATGATGACTGGGCCCAAAAGAAGAATGTATTTGGAGAAGAAAAAGGTACCTCAGGATCTTCAAGCTTTTATGTGTACGGACCACAGTTCACTGCACAAAATATTACTTTTCAAAATACAGCTGGGCCGGTAGGTCAGGCGGTAGCTTTATTTGTAGCTGGTGATAAAGCTCGATTCATCAATTGCAGGATGTTGGGTTTTCAAGATACGCTTTACACTTATGGTTATGCCAGCAGACAGTATTATTATAAATGCTACATTGAAGGCACGGTAGATTTTATTTTCGGTTCCTCTACAGCGGTTTTTGAAGATTGCGAAATCTTTTGTAAAAAAGCGGGCTATGTAACGGCGGCATCAACACCCGATAGTACTCAATATGGCTACGTGTTTTTCAATACTCGTATTCATGGCGATGCACCAGAAGCTTCATTTTATTTAGGCAGACCATGGCGTCCTTATGCTAAAACGGTGTTCATCAACTGTGATTTAGGAAAGCAAATTAAACCAGAAGGTTGGCACAATTGGAATAAGCCAGATGCCGAAAAAACATCTTTTTACGCAGAATATAAAAACAAAGGGGCAGGGGCTAACAATGATGCACGTGTAAAATGGTCTCATCAGCTTACCGCAAAAGAAGTAAGCGAAAATTATACGCTCGAGAAAATTTTTAAGGGTTGGAAACCGCTGGAATAACCTTTATTTCCAACATCATAAAATCTATTCAGAACATGAAAAAACTCATATTCTTCTGCTGCTGTTTTCTCGGATTTTTGGCTTCGAAAGCACAAGATTATCCCAAGGAATTAAAAGTTGCCAAGGATGGTAGTGGAAATTATACCACTATTCAGGAAGCCGTAATGGCAGTTCGTGATTATAGTGATGTACCAGTTAATATTTATATCAAAGCTGGAGTTTACAAAGAAAAGTTAGTGGTTCCAGCACAAAAGACCAAAATTAGGTTGGTGGGCGAGAACAAGGATAATACCATCATTACTTATGATGATTATTCGGGAAAAGGGAACATCAATACCTATACTTCACACACGGTTTTAATTCAGGGGAATGAGTTTACAGCAGAAAACCTGACTTTCGAGAATAGTGCAGGGCCGGTGGGACAAGCAGTGGCTTTGCATGTAGAAGCGGATCGGGTAATCATTCAAAACTGTAAAATCATTGGAAACCAAGACACGCTGTTTCCTTCGGCAGATACCAGTAGACAGTATTATGTAGATTGTTACATTGAAGGCACTACCGATTTTATATTTGGTGCGGCTACAGTTGTCTTCGAACGCTGTCATATCCATAGTAAAAAGAATTCCTACATCACCGCGGCATCTACTACGGAATATCAAGCTTTTGGCTTTGTATTTTTCAACTGTAAGCTAACTGCAGAATCGGCATTTAAAAAGGTTTATCTCGGTAGACCGTGGCGACCATTTGCTAAAACCGTATTTATTAATACCGAAATGGGCGATCATATTTTACCACAAGGCTGGAGTCCGTGGAATAAGAACGATAACCATAAACAGAGTTATTATGCAGAATACGGATCTTTTGGACCTGGCTATGTTGCCGGCCAACGGATTGAATGGTCGCATCAACTCGATAAAAAAGAACTTAAAAAATATACCCTTAAAAACATTTTCTCAGGTAGCAATCAATGGCTCCCAAAGACTAAATAGATAGAAAAATGAGAAGAAATCAACTATACCTATTGCTAGGCGCATTCGTCTTTTTAGGTTGCTCCAAAAAGAAAGATAATCCTACCGTTAAAACAGATCCTGTAACTGGCAATGATAAGCCTACACAGGTACAAGAAACAGCCTACGCCTTTCCTGGTGCCGAAGGTTATGGCAAAAATGCCACTGGAGGTAGAGGAGGAAGAGTGATTAAAGTGACCAATTTGAATGATGCTGGTGCAGGAAGTTTAAGAGAAGCCATTGCCGCTTCAGGTCCTAGGATTATTGTATTTGAAGTTTCAGGCAACATTGTACTCAACAGCCGATTGCAAATTTCAAATGGTGATGTAACCATTGCGGGACAAACAGCTCCTGGTGATGGTATTTGTATTCAAAACTATGAAATGAATGTAAATGCCAACAACGTCATCATTAGATATATGCGTTTTCGCATGGGCGATTTGACAAAGAATGAGCAAGATGCACTTTGGGGACGTTACAAAGAAAATATTGTAGTTGACCATTGCTCAATGAGTTGGTCTATTGACGAGTGTTCGTCATTTTATGCCAATAAAAACTTTACCATGCAATGGTGTATTTTGTCAGAAAGCCTTAATAAATCCTTTCACGAGAAAGATGATCATGGTTACGGCGCCATTTGGGGTGGTTCTAGTGCTACTTTTCATCATAATTTGTTGGCACACCATAACAGTCGCAACCCAAGATTTGACGGCGGAAGCAGAGCGGGTACAGGTAAAAGTCCTTATGGAATTGATAAAGTAGATTATCGTAACAACGTAATTTACAACTGGGGTGCAAATAGTAGTTATGGCGGCGAAAATGGTGAGTATAATGTCGTTAACAATTATTACAAAGCTGGACCAGGAACTTCATCAAGTAAAAGAAATCGCATTTTGGAACTTTATATGGAAGCAGATGTAGCTACATATGGTCCAGGATATGGAAAGTTTTATGTGATGGGTAATGTGGTAACTAATAGCACTGCGGTAACAGCAGATAATTGGAATGGCGGGGTTGATAGGAACTCTGGTTTAAGTACTGCGAACTTTGCATTAACCAAACAAACTAATCCGTTTGCTTCTGATCCTCTTACCATACACACCGCTGAGCAAGCTTACAATATGGTATTGCTTTATGCAGGTGCTAGTTACAAGCGTGATGCTGTAGATACTAGGGTAACCAACGAAGTGAAAAATGGAACGGTAACTTACAATGGCTCTAAAACTGGTTTCAAAGGAATTATTGATTCTCAAACTGACGTAGGCGGATGGCCAATATTAAACCAAACGGCAGTGTTAAAGGATACTGATGGAGATGGAATGCCCGATGAATGGGAAATTGCCAATAAGTTAGACCCAAATAAGGCCAATGCAAATGGCAGAGATTTGAGTTCCGCTTATGACAACATTGAAGTTTATATCAATAGTTTGATCAAAGCCATTACTGAAGCGCAATACAAATAGATTCTGAGGTGTAAAATGAAGCAAACAATCATCATCCTACTGACCGCCCTTTCATTAAACACGTTTGCCCAAAAGGAGATTTCAAAAGTTTGGGTGCCTGATTTGGGAAATGGAACCTATCAAAATCCTGTGATTGATGCAGATTACTCTGATCCTGACGCGATAAGAGTAGGTGATAAGTTTTATATGATTGCTTCGAGTTTTGATGCGATACCAGGTTTGCCCATTTTAGAATCGACAGATTTGGTGAATTGGAAGTTGATTGGCCATGCGCTTAAAAGACAACCGCCTTTTGAACATTTTTCTAAAACACAGCATGGAAATGGGGTTTGGGCACCTGCCATCCGCTACCACAACAATGAGTTTTACATTTACTACCCTGATCCTGATTTCGGTATCTATTTAACTAAGGCAAAAAATATCAATGGACCATGGACGGATCCTAAACTGGTAGAAGCTGGAAGAGGCTTGATAGATCCTTGTCCATTGTGGGACGATAATGGTAAGGTGTACTTGGTACATGCCTATGCTGGCAGCAGGGCTGGAATAAAAAGCCTTATTGTGGTGAAGGAAATGAACGCCGCTGGCGATAAAACCATTGCAGAAGGTAAAATTGTGTTTGATGGACATGAGCAAGACCCAACCTTAGAAGGGCCAAAGTTCTACAAACGTAACGGTTACTACTATATTTTTGCCCCCGCTGGCGGAGTTTCTACAGGTTGGCAATTGGTATTGCGTTCAAAAAACGTATACGGACCTTATGAGCGTAAAGTGGTGATGGACCAAGGGAAATCGCCGATTAACGGACCGCACCAAGGAGCTTGGGTAAATACCCCTAATGGCGATGATTGGTTCCTGCATTTTCAGGATAAGGATGCTTACGGGCGAGTGGTACATTTACAACCTATGACATGGATTAGGGATTGGCCAATGATTGGGGTAGATAAAGATGGTGATGGAGTTGGTGAGCCTGTATTAATCCATAAAAAGCCGACTGTTTTCAAGCCTAGTCCAGTTTTTACGCCCCCAGAAAGCGACGAGTTTAATGGAACAGAACTTGGTTTGCAATGGCAATGGCAGGCAAACCCAACGGCCACTTGGTCATTTTTAAATCCAAATAAAGGAAGCTTACGCTTATATACCGTTAAAGTTCCAGATAGCGCTAAAAACCTTTGGGAGGTACCAAATATAATAATGCAAAAATTTCCGACAGAAGAGTTTACCGCCACCACTAAACTAAGTTTCACGGTTAATCCCAAATTAGAAAATGAAAAGGTAGGATTAACGGTTTACGGTTTAAGCTATGCCTATTTAGCGCTAAAATCTAAAAAAGACGGCTTATACCTGGTTTATTCGGTTTGTAAAAATGCAGATAAAGGTAAGGCCGAAAATGAAAAGACGATAATCAAGTTGGAAAGCAAGGATATTTATCTGAGGGTTAAGGTCGCCAAAGGAGCCAAGTGCCAATTCAGTTACAGTACAAATGGGAATACCTTCACCGCTATCGATGATGTTTTTGAGGCCACTCCAGGTAAATGGATTGGAGCAAAAATGGGACTATTTGCCACTCGTGAACAACAAACCAATGATAGCGGCTATGCTGATTTTGATTGGTTTAGGGTAACTAAGTAAGTAAAGGTACACTTTCATCGTAAACCTGATTGAGCGGATTAGCCCACAGCCCCGAGTTTATCGAAGGGCGAGGACTATGAGCGAAAGCGGGGCAGAAGTTTCAAAAGTCAAGAGGAACTTCCTTTTCAAAAGAAAACAACCTAAAACACTTCACCTGTAACTTATTGCTTACAACCTGTCATTTGGGAACGTTTGCATAGTTATTTTCGGCCTTTTAGTTCGTTTACTGCCTTAATCTGTGTAGACTTGTTATAGAATAGTGTTGCAGATTGTGGGTTGTTAGCTACGCGTTTCAAAGGAGAAATAGCGCTTGTAACACAAAACAAGTAACTCATAACTTAAAGAACCATTTATAAATACACACATGAACATGAAGAAAATTGTAGCTTCGATATTTGCCGTGATAATTGCCGCGCCGATGTTTTCCCAAGCGCAAAAGGCTGCTCCAAAAGCCTATTCATTTAACAACTTACCTGTAGTAGCTCAAACTTCTTTCAAAAAAGATACTTTCAATATTGTTAACTATGGTGCTAAAGGTGATGGGGTAACTTTAGTAACCAAAAATATTAACGATGCCATTATTGCCTGTAATAAAAAAGGTGGTGGAGTGGTATTGGTGCCCAAAGGCTTATGGATTACTGGGCCAATTGAGCTGAAAAGTAATGTCAATTTGCATCTTCAAAAAAATGCTATTTTGCAGTTCACCAGAGATTTTAGCCAGTATAATTTAGTACAAAGTAACTGGGAAGGTTTGCCTCAAATGCGTAACCAATCGCCGTTATGGGCAACTAACCAAACTAATATCGCCGTAACTGGACAAGGTATTGTTGATGGTGGAGGAGAAGCTTGGCGAATGGTTAAAAAAAGTAAGCTAACCGAAACCCAATGGAAAAATTTGGTAGCTTCAGGAGGTGTACTTTCTGAAGATAAAAAAACTTGGTATCCATCACAAAGGAGCTTAAACGGATCAAAAATTAAAGGTAATCCTGGAGAAATTAAAGCAGATAAAAATGCAGAGTACTACGATTCAATTAAGGATTTTTTCCGTCCAAATCTACTCGTGTTTACTTCATGCAAAAAGGTGTTGTTAGAAGGCGTTACCTTTCAAAATTCAGCAGCTTGGAACATTCATCCATTGATGTGCGAAGATGTAACTGTGAGAAATGTTTACGCTAAAAACCCTTGGTATGCGCAAAATGGTGATGGTATTGATATTGAATCTTGTAAAAATGTATTGATTGAAAACAGCACTTTTGATGTGGGCGATGACGGCATCTGTATTAAATCAGGTCGTGATGCTTGGGGCAGACAACGTTCTATGCCTACTGAAAATGTAATTGTGAGAAATAGTACCGTTTACCATGCTCACGGCGGTTTTGTAATTGGTAGTGAGATGAGCGGTGGCGCTAAAAACATTTTTGTGTACGACTGTACTTTTATTGGTACCGATATAGGCTTGCGTTTCAAAACCACAAGAGGTAGAGGCGGTGTGGTGGAGAACATCCACATTAAAAACATCAACATGATGGATATTCCTGGAGAAGCTATTTTGTTTGACATGTACTACGCAGCGGTTGATCCAATTGCGTTGGTTGGAGATAAGCGTGAAGCGCCAAAAGTGGAAGCTTTACCTGTAACAGAAGAAACACCGGTTTTTAAAGATTTTTACATTGACAATGTAGTTTGTGATGGCGCTGAAAAAGCCATATTTGTACGCGGCTTACCAGAAATGAGCATTGCAAATATCAACCTCAATAATATCAATATTAAATCAAAACAAGGGATTGATATACAGGAAGGTAAGAAGATCAACTTAAGCAATATAAAATTGACCATTGAGCACGGAAACCCACTGATCAATATCCAAAATGGCAACGACGTAAGCTTGAAAAATATCTCTTACAACAGCGCTGATTTACTTTTTAGAATTAGTGGCGATAGAAATAGCAACATCAAGACTTCAGGCTTAGACGTTTCCAAAGCACAACAAAAATCAGAGTTTCTAGCCGGTGCTCAAGAAAAATCATTGCAAATCAATAAGTAAGCACATGAACAAGGTATTTAATTATAGTGTATTAGCAGTTGCTTCATCGGTCTTATCGTTCAATGCAGTTGCACAAAGCCAACCACTTTCGCAACAAATGGCGGCCACAGTAATGGAAATCTGGAAGGATTCTTTAAATCTAAATCCAGAAGTGCCAAAAAAAGTAAAATGGGCTTATGACCAAGGTGTGGTACTAGAAGGGATAGATGGGGTTTGGAGAAGGACTGGCAATGGCGAATACTTTAAATACATGCAAAAAAGCATGGATTTCTTTGTAACTAAAGACGGTAAAATTGAACGCTACAAACAGGCAGACTATAACATAGACAATGTTAAAAATGGTCGTGTTTTACTCACTTTGTACAAGGTTACTGGAAACAAGAAATACTTTACTGCGGCAACTAGTTTGTGGGAGCAGCTAAAACAACATCCTCGAACCAAAGAAGGTGGTTTTTGGCATAAGAAAATTTATCCTTATCAAATGTGGTTGGATGGTTTGTATATGGGGCAACCTTTTTATGCAGAATACGCTGCTTTGGTAAAAGACCAAAAAGCCTTTGACGACATTGCCAACCAGTTTGTATGGATGGAAAAAAATGCCAGAGATGCTAAAACAGGTTTGCTTTATCATGGATGGGACGAATCGAAAGCAGAAGCTTGGGCTGACAAGACAACTGGTAAATCGCCTAATTTTTGGGGTAGAGCTATGGGCTGGTATGGAATGGCCATGGTAGATGTTTTGGATAACTTTCCTGATAATAACCCTCGTAAAAAAGAAATCATTGCCATTCTAAATCGTTTCGCACAAGCCGTACAAAAAGTACAGGATCCCAAAAGCGGTTTATGGTATGACGTATTGGATAAACCTACTGGAAAAGGTAACTATTTAGAGGCATCTGCATCGAGTATGTTTGTGTATACCTTTGCCAAAGCCGTGAGAAATGGTTGGTTGCCAGCCTCATATTTTGCAGTGGCAGACAAGGGTTATAAGGGCATTCAAAAAGAATTTATAGAACAGCGAACTGCAGGAATGGTTAATTTGAAAGGAACGGTAGAAGTATCTGGTCTGGGAGGTAAGCCGTATCGCGATGGTAGCTACGAGTATTATGTAAGTGAAAAAGTAATCACCAACGATCCAAAAGGAGTAGGCGCTTTCTTATTAGCAGCTGACGAAATGGAAATAGCCGCCACTCCTAAAATAGGAAAAGGCAAAACAGTAGTGTTGGATTCGTATTTTAATAACGAAATAAAAAAAGACCAGAGTGGTAATGATCAATCGTGGCATTACAAATGGGAGGAGAGACCTAATGGAGGTTTTTCTTTTTGGGGCGAACAATTTCAGAATTCCGGTTTTAAACTGAACACTTTGTACCAAGCACCAACATTAGCCAATTTGAAAAATGCAGCAGTTTATATCATCGTTGATCCAGATTTTGAGAAGGAGAATCCCAATCCAAAATTTATTTCAGCTACTGATATCAAACAAGTAAGCGAATGGGTAAAAGCAGGCGGGGTGTTGGTATTGATGGGTAATGATGCACCTAATGTAGAATTAACTAATTTCAATAAACTAGCAAACGTTTTTGGAGTGCATTTTAATGGCGACAGTAAAGGAACTGTACCGGTAGCAACTAATTTCGAAACTGCAAAAGTGCTTGTTCCTGCTGGCAACGAGATTTTTAAGCCAAAAGACTTGTTCATTAAAGAATATAGTAGTTTAAAATTGTCGGGAAATGCTAAGTCTATTTTAAAGGATAAGGATGGAGATGACGTAATGTCGGTGACCAAATTTGGAAAAGGAACTGTGTTTGTGATTGGTGATCCATGGTTGTATAATGAGTATGTAGATGGCAGAAAGATTCCTGCTAATTATAAGAACTTTGAAGCAGGTCAGGAATTGGTAAACTGGTTAGCAAAACAAGCTGCTACGAAGAAATAAAATTGAAATTCAAGATGAAAAATGTCCTTGGTATGCTTATCGCTTGTATAGGCTTAAGCAGTTGCGCTACGGCACAAAATACCACTAAAGTAACCGTAAAAACGGATAGTATAGCCGAAAAAATGTTGGTCTATCAATTGAATAATGGTGGTTGGCCTAAGCAATTGGAAGATAAAAGTGTGGTGAAATACGAGTATCCACTTACAGATGCATTGTTGCAAAAGATCAAGGCAACTTCAGAACTACATGCTACCATTGACAATAATGCAACCAGTAGAGAAATTAATGCGTTGGTTTTAGCTTATAAACAGACCGATAATAAGGCATATTTAAAAGCAGCGGAGAGAGGGATTGACTATCTTTTAAGAGCGCAATATGCTAATGGTGGTTGGCCACAGTATTATCCAGATAAGAGCCTATACAGAGCAGAAATCACCTATAACGATAATGCAATGATCAATGCCTTAACCATAATGTTAAATATTGTTGAGCAAACCAATGGTTTTGACGTGGTGAATGCCAATTATTTGCCCAAAGCGGAAAAAGCATTAAAAAAAGGCATTGATTGTATTTTAAAAACTCAGGTAACTCAAAATGGTAAACCCACAATTTGGGCAGCGCAATATGAGGAGAATACGCTGAAGCCGGCAAAGGCCAGAGCTTTTGAGCCAGCTTCCTTAAGTACTGGTGAATCGGTAGGCGTGGTTAGGTTTCTAATGAAATTGAAAAATCCTTCAGCAGAAATTAAAACCGCTATAAAAAATGCAGTAGATTGGTTTGAAAGTACCAAGATTATCGGTTACAAATATGGCAGTATAGGTAACAATGATAAAGGTTTGGTAGAAGATGCTGATGCCATCAGCTGGGCCCGTTTTTATGATTTGAACACCAATAAGCCTGTTTTTGGAGATAGAGATAATTCAGTTAAAGCTAGCGTAGAAGAAATTAGCAAGGAACGAAGAGTAGGCTACGCGTGGTATGGTACTTTTGCTCAAAATTTGTTGGCTAAAGAATATCCTAAATGGTTAAAAGCCAATGGCGGGTAAAAACCTCCGATAGAGATATGAATTGAAGGCCATCGCTGTCGTAAATCGACCGTCATTGCGAACTGAAGCAGGGTTGTGTGAAGAGTGAAGCAATCTCTATAATAGTTTTTGTTAGGTTATACTTGTATAGTAGGAATCTCAAGATATGTTGAAACGAATTTTAATTTTCCTGCTGTTTTTTTGGTGTGCCAATACCTTCGCCCAAAAACAATACAATGTGCTTGATTGGAAAGCTGATGTAAGCTTAAACACCTATCTGGTACAACAAATGCACAGGCAATATGAGAAACGTAATGCTGATTTTTCCGAAGCATTAAAAAGTAGAGCACAAACCATCGCTTACATCGAAAAGGTAAAGCAAAAAGCAAAGAATTTGTTCAGTAAGATGCCTCAAAAAGCATCGTTAAATCCTCAAATAACAGGAACAATAGCGCAAGACGGTTATAATGTTGAGAAAATCATTTATCAAAGTTTTCGAAATCATCATGTAACCGCCAATCTATATCTCCCAAAAGCAACAAATAAACTTCCAGCAGTATTGCTTTTTTGTGGCCATGAAGATGTTTCGAAAGCGACAGAGAGTTATCAAAAAACAGCTATTTTATTAGCAAAAAATGGTTTTGTGGTTTTGGTGATCGATCCCATTTCACAAAGCGAACGGGTTCAGTTGACCGATTCAAGCGGGAAATCATTAACTAGGGGGTCGACAACAGAGCATACCCTGCTCAATTTATCTTCTAATTTATTAGGCACTTCAGTTGCTGCTTATGAATTGTTTGACAATCAGCGAGGTTTAGATTACTTGCTGACTAGAAAAGAAGTTGATGCCTCAAAAATAGCTTGCGTAGGCAACAGCGGTGGCGCAATGCAAACCATTTACTTTGCTGCTATTGATGACAGAGTGAAAGCAATAGTGCCATGTAGCTATTTGGCTAGTCGCGAAAATACCTTGGCTACCACAGGTGCTGCTGATGGTTGCGCCCAGATCCCAAATGAAGGGGCATTTCACTTGGAAATGAGTGATTATTTAATTGCCGCTGCACCAAAACCTACATTAGTACTTGCTGGCCGTTATGATTTTATTGATTACAATGGGACTTTGCAATCATACGATGATTTGAAAAAGGTTTATGCAAGTCTTGGCCAGCCAGAAAAGATAGCGCTGTTCACCTATGATGATGGACATGGAATTTCAAAACCCAAAAGAGAAAGAGCTGTCCAATGGCTTCGTAAATGGTTTTATAATGATGATCGGACGGTGACAGAGCCCAAGTTGCCTACGCTGACCGATAAGGATTTGTTTGCCAGTACAAAACACAAAGTAAGTTTAAGTTTTACTGACGAAATTGCTGTCCAGAAAAACAACGAACTGCTTTTCGGGCAGTATACCGAGCAACGTAAAGCGTTTGCAAATTTAGTTATGGCACAACGCAAAAAAGCCATTCAAAAATTGCTCGGCATTAGTTTGAATCCTCAAAAAGTCGATGTCGAAAAAGTGGGAGAAGCTGAGGTGAAAGGCTTGTCTTTTGAGAAATTGATTGTCCGTAAAAACGACGAAGTTCCTTTGCCGGCTTTTGTAGCTTATCCAAAAAACAAAGTGAAAAAAGTGATCGTTTGGCTAAGTGACCAAGGAAAGAACAAATTGCTGGATAGCGTTGCTATTGCTGATGAAGGGACTGCTTATATTTTTGCCGATTTACGTGGAGTTGGCGAAACTAACGATAAAGCAGAAATGAACGACCCAAAGTACTATAGCAAAGACTATCGTAATGCCATGTTGGCTTTGCATATAGGCAAGCCTTTAGTTGGACAAAGAGTGGAAGATATATTTACAATCTTAGATTTTATTGCTGAAAACAAACAGCTGTCTGGCGCAAAAATTGAAGTCAATACAAAAGGAAATATCGGCGTAGCAGCTTTGCATGCAGCATTATTCAGAACTGAGGTCAGTACGTTACAATTGTATCAATGCTTGGAAAGCTATCAACAGATTTTAGAGCAGCCTTTGGCTAAAGACAGGTATGGCTTAGTGGTCAATAATATACTTGAGTATTATGATATTCCCGATATGGCTTCTTGGATAAAGTCTGCAGAAATCTCTTTTCATAAATAATTTAACTTTTATCGAGCCATTTCTCTAAAACTACAGTCTATCTTAAAACAAATAGACTCATGAGATATACGCAACCTAGAATTAAATATGCATTAATAGCCTTGCCGCTATTCTTGCTGATTGTTTTGTCTTTTAAAAACAGTGGCAAAAAGTTCGAAAACACCTTTACTTACGAAGGAAAAACCTATAAACCAGGAGATACCGTTTATGGTTTTAAGCAGTATGTAAAATTGGTAGTTGGTGATGAGGATGCGCCCTTGATATTGGGTGTTCCGCATGATGGGACAAACATTGGTAGTCCCGAAATCCCCGAAACAGGCACTACTGGTAGAGACATCAACACCTTGCCGCTAGCTTTTGAAATTGCTTCAAACTTTAAATCTTCTACTAAAAAGCGAGCTTGGATTGTGATTAATACCATTGCTAGGAAGCGCATGGATCCTAATACTTTTCCAAACGACGTGGATAAAAGATACACCAATGAAGATGCAAAAAACAGTTATTTAAGCTATCACGATTTGTTGAAAACAGCTATCAGTTTCATGGCAGAATATCAAAAGAAGGATAAAGGGGCGTTGTTTCTTGATTTACATGGGCAGGCGCATACCTATCAAAGTCCTCAAACTTATGTTTCAGTGAGTGGTAAATCCCTAGAAAGCAAGTTTATCGACCAAACAGAATTGGGTTATGGCTTAAGCAATTACGCCATTTCGCAAAGCGATGAGTATATAGATAAATTGGCCGATTCTTCATCCATTGCAGCTATCGCCAAACTTCATCCGCAAGTACGTTTTTCGGAAATGATTCGAGGTCCTTACAGTTTCGGGGGATTGTTGGAAAAGGAAAAAGTAATAGCTGTACCTGGGCCAAATTTAAAAACGCTTGATGCGAATGCTACGCTATTTGGGGCAGATGCGGAAGGTAATGCTAAAAAGAGGCCTTACTTTAACGGAGGATATTGTACCCGTAAATACGGCACGGTAATATCGGGACCAACCAAAGGTTTTCAAGATAAAATCTCTGCAATACAGGCCGAAACGCCTGGGATTACCGTAAGAAATACGGAAAGTATTAGGGAGGTTGCTGGTGAGAGATTTAACAGGGCAATTATAGGCTTTTTAAACAAGTGGTACGGATACAATTACAAAAGGTAAATAACCAACCGGTGTTATCTCCCTAAAACAATTTTATAATTACTTAAAATTTAAGTCGTTGCTGTAATTGGCAACGACTTTTTTGTTGTGTAAAATTGGGGAATATGGATACCATTTAAATGGTAGGTTAAGGCAATGTTAATTGGTGTTATTGGGGAAAAAAATACTCATAAAAGCGACGTTAATACGGTATTTTAAAATAACTGTGGAAATTATTTCACTATGTGTAAAATATCATTTATTTTCGAGACGATAATTCCTTAAAGGAGTATATGTTTTAGGGATAATGAGGCTAAACACAGTAACAATAAACACCAAATTTGTTAAAATTTTACACCGCTCGTAATAAGATAGTTGGACAAATGAAGTGCAAATTTTTAAAGAGCAATGCTTAAAAATAATGTGCTAAAATTTGTAACCTCTAAACGATATGTTTCGCTAAGTAAGAGCTATAGTGGAATGGCATGTTTGTTTTCGCTATTTTCCCTTCAGAAAACTAGATGTTGTGAGGCATTGAAACTTATTGCCTTGGCGGCCATCTTATTGGCGTTTTTTAATAAAAGTGCTTTTGCAGAGGGGAGTAAAGATTTATATCCAGCTGGTGTTTCTGGAAACAGAGCCTTTCTTTATAGTAATATTGATGGCACCAGCAATATCGTTTCTTATCCATTTAAAACACAAGGTACACATTTCGTTTATGCCAAAGCTGGAGAAAACATTGCAGTGGCATCAAGTGCGGTTGGAGTTGGCAATGGAAGAATAGTAGTGACTTCGCCCACTGGGGTGGTAACTACCTTCACCGCAAGCGGAGCTACAGGAATCATCACCAACAGGGCAAATGAACTTTTAGGACCGTCGTGGCCAGGTTATGCAGCAGGCTACAATCCGTTTACAGTTCCTGTAAATGTAGCACAAGAAGGAGTTTGGAAAGTAGATTTTTGGGCATCAGTTGGTGCAAACTCAAGCAACGGCACAAATGTTCAAGATGTTTTGGCGAATGGAAATTGGACACAGAACTCCAACACCATAAATGTGGTGGCCGCTTGGGATGTGTCTGTTAGGAATACAACAGGGACGGCTTGGGTTCAAGGTCGTGTTTATGCCAACGTGTTAAATCTACTCATTAACCCTGCTTTTACCGAAGCTAAAGCGTTTTATGTGACCAATTATGTGCTTACCGAAGACGGTAGAGCTTATCGCGTGAAAACAAATGGTAATAACGGTTGGGCATTCACATTCTTCTCTAACAACAACGGATTTGCCGTAGGCGGGGTACCTACCTATAAAAGTTTAAATTTCAGCAATGCTACGGTGGCCACCTATATACATGATCCCAGAACCTTAGATGATGCCATCAACAAAACCCATAAAGTATTTTACAATAAGCCTGATCCAAATTTACCAGTGTCAGCCAATGCTTATGTTACCGCGGCTAATCAAAGCATGTGGTTGAAGAAAAATGTAGTATTGCCGATCATCACTAACTTAAAAATTACTGGGGTTGAGGGAACCGAGGGAAAAATTAGTCGCAAAGGTGCCAACATTACCTTTACCTCATCCACTTCGGGCAGTTATCAAATTACCATACCAGTGGCTGGAGGTACGGATAGGATTATAAACGGGGTAGCTGTTCCAGGGAATAACCAAGTGTTTTGGGATGCTAAAGATGGGGCTGGCAACTTTTTACCCGCAGGGATGATTTCTCCCCTGGTTCAAACGTTTTTAAGATCTGCTGAGGTTCATTTTCCTTATATCGATATGGAAGTAAACCCTCGAGGTATTATCATCGAACTTACAGAAAACAACACCAGTTATACGGTAAATCCTGCCAATTCAAACCCTTCAGAATATAGTGATAGAGTTTATTGGGATGATATTGATATTTCTAATGCTGGCAGCGCTGCGAGATATAGTTCCGATCCGGTAACCAACTTAAACGGTATTAGCAGCAATACTAACGGGCATAAATTTGGCAGGTACAATACAAATGCAAATGATCATTTTGGTGATAACAGGTCAATGGATACTTGGTCTTATATTGAAAGTGATCGAAACACGCATTTGGTCAATATTGAAATTCTATTAGCAGATTTATTGATAGAATCCATTAATCCAGATTTAACTAAATACTTCTCGGCCAGAACCATCACTTACACCATCCGAGTTCAAAATGATGGCCCCTCTCCAGCAAATGGATCACGTTTAGCCATCAACTTACCTGCTGGCCTAACCATTAGTTCGGTAACCCAAGCAAATCAAACTGCCGGAATAACGATAAATAATGCAGTTACTGGAGCTCAGAGTTACACCGCCACACTGAACTTACCTAATCAAGGTGCGATAGAATTTTTAGTAGAAGCCACTTTTACAGGAAGTTTCAATCAGATATTTAATAATACCAAAGCAAGTATTTTAAGGCCAGCTGATTTAACTGATCCAGATGCTACCAGTAATAATCCAGCTGGTCCAGTAGATGCGGATGAAGAATGTTTAAATGGAGCTTCATCTGGCGTGGCTATATGTAACAACATAAAATATAACACCGTAAATGGTCAGGATTTGTGCCAAGCAAGCCCTATCACACCCGTAAGCTATCCATTATCTGCTGGAGGAACACAATTTGAAAATTCGGCACTTCCGCCAGCTTTAAATTTTCAAGATGCCGCTGGAGTTAGAACAGTGAGTGGAAGCATATCTTCTTTTGGTATACATACATTTTATATCAAAACATTAAATACCAAAAGAACACAAACCAATGTAATTATCAGAACAAGTCCTTTACCAACTGGAACTTCAACAGGGCCATTAAGTGTTTGTGTAGATGCCAATGATAATCCTGCAATTAGTTTCAAAGGTGCTGATGGTACTGGATCGTATGAGTTTAGTTATACCGTTAATAATGGCAGTACACAAACCGTGAGTACACCTTCAGGGTCAGATACGGCTACCGTGTTAATTCCACTCACTACGGCTGGAACATTCACCTATAAATTAACCTCTATCAAAGACTTAAACTCAGGTTGTAGTCAGGCACAAAACGTAGATGTAACAGTGACTGTTCAACCTAAACCAACAAAAACACATATACAACTTGTCAATTAACAACAATATTAAATAGAACATTACAAACTCGAAAACAATGAAAACAACAATTACCCGCAACATCATCACTACCTTAATTCTGCTGTTAGGTATAACTTTTTCAAGTTACGCCCAAACGTACTACAATGTGTACTTATGCGATAATGCCACGGCAACGCTTCACATGCCTGAAGAATCAACTTTAACCGCTGGAGATAAAGTACACTGGTATTTAGCAGGAACAGAGGTAGGTGTTTACACTTATTCAGGTGCCAATTCTACTAATTATACGGTACCAAATAGTTTACCGGTTGGTCCACACAATTATACCACACGTATCGAATCGGCCGCAGGCTGTTTAGGTGATGAATCTGATCCGTTTTCAGTTTATAAACTTCCAAACAAAACATTGGCATTAAGCACACCAACCAACACCACCTATTGCGGTGAAGCAAGTGGTCCTGCAGCTAGCTCATCAATTACAGCTACAGCAACACCTGCTGCGCCACTTCCTGATGGAATTGGTTATACCTATACTTGGTCGGCTATGTTTAATGGAAGCCCTGTACCTTCAATGGCAGCTATCGGTTCTAGTAACGGAAGTACAACCAACCAAAACGTATTTACATTAACAGCTATTCAAGCTGGAACTTATGTATTTAATGCAACGGTAAACTATACACTTTTACCAGGTAACCCAGGCGTATTGAGAGCTGGAGCAGGATGTGAAGTAAGTGCTGCTACCTCACAAACGATCACGGTGACACCTAAGCCAGTAAAACCAAGCATTTCTTTGGTTAACTAGTAATAAAGAGTGAGGCTTCGGAGGCTGATATACTTGGTTATACTGCTTTTACAAATAACAATTGTAAAAGCGCAGACCGCCAATGAAGTAAGAATACGACAAGGAGGGACGGCTCACCTAAGAGTTGACAACCCAAATGGAACTTATTCTTACCAATGGTACAGGTATGGGCAACCTATATCCGGAGCCAGCACTTTTATGTACAACACTGCTGTTGCTGGCGACTACCAAGTAAGGGTCGTCAGTCAAGAGGGTTGTTCATCGGACTTATCTGATGTATTTAGAGTAATTGTTGAATATTCAAATTTGGAGGTAATTAAAAAGTCGGAAACTCGATTTGTGGGACCAAATGAACCTTTCACCTATATGATTACGGTTCGTAATATAGAAAACACGGATAACCCAAATGTTAAAGTGACTGATATCTTTCCTCCAAATTTGAAATTTATTTCCATGGATAGGCCTACACTGGGTACCGCAGAATATGTGAATGGGCGAATTAACTGGACGATTCCTTTACTAGTGTCTGGTGGGCCAACTGCAACATTGTTAATCAAAGCGCAGGGAATTATGGCAGGAGACATTATTAATACAGCCTCAGTAGTAGGAGATCCAACACTGCTAGATCCAGATTTGGGGAATAATACCTCCACAGACGTTAAGAAGATAGTTGGTAACATCAAAGTTCCAAACGTTATTACTCCTAACGGTGATGGAAAAAACGACGTGCTTAAAATAGATGGAATTGAGCTTTACAAAGAAAGTAGTTTAGCCATTTTCAATCGATGGGGCAACGAAGTTTATAGAAGTCCTGGAAATTATATTAACAACTGGAGCGGCGACGGTTTAAGCGAAGGCACTTATTACTACGTACTCAAATTGGTGTCAAAAGAGGGGGCTCAAAGTGCACTAACAGGTTGGATTACATTATTAAGAGATAAATAGTATGGGAAGAAGAAGTTGGTATATTATCTTTTTATTTACGATGCTAAGCTTTGGAAGCTTTGCGCAACAAGACGCACAATACAGTCAATACATTTTTAATGCGATTTACATCAATCCTGCGTATGCGGGTTACCGGGAGCGATTAAATCTCAACGCCACTTATAGGAATCAGTGGACAGGTATTAACGGTGCACCTAAGAGTTTCACCATGGCGGCAGATATGCTGATGCCTAACGAAAGAGTTGGGCTATCATTAATTTTATCAGCGGATCAATTAGGTGCTCAAAAAAACCTTTCAGCCTTTGCAAATTACGCCTACCGTTTTCCAGTTAACGAAGACGAAACAAATAAACTAGCCTTTGGATTAGGTGCTGGGTTCCAACAGTTCGGTATTTATGGCGATATGTTGGAACCAGGCGACCTAGGCGATAATTATATTCCAACGGGTACTGTGAAAGAAATCGTGCCTGATGTACGTGCCGGTGTTTTCTTTTCAACGCCTCGAATGTATATTGGGGCTTCGGCAAATAATATCATCGGTAGATTTTTAATGGATAAGAAAAAGCTCGACTTTAATTTCCCTACCCCTAAACCACATTTTTACCTCACAGCTGGGACACTTATTCCATTGGTAGAGTATGAAATTGATTTCAAACCATTTTTCTTGATAAAGGATGATATTGCTGGCCCAACCGTATTGGATTTAAATGCATTTTTCCTATTCAAACAAAAAATATGGATAGGAGCTGGCTACAGAACAGGAATTAAAATCTACAATAAGCCTGCAGTAGTAGGTAATACCAGAAATACAAATGCATTGATTGGCATGGCCGAATTTTTCATTAGCGATAAACTAAGGTTAGGTTATTCCTATGATCATAGTGTAGGCAGTTTGGCAGGTTACAGCGGTTCTACTCATGAAATTTCCGTGAGTTGGAACTTTATGAATGAAAAAGAGCGCCGTATCAACTTCTGTTACTTCTAAAGTTCGTAGCTAACGCCACGCTCCGGAACCTCTACTGCATAGCCTTCTTCCTGTAAAGCAGTTTTAAATGCAGTTAAACTACTGGCTTCTCCATGTACCAAAAACACTTTTTTAAGTTTCGCTACATCCTGTTGCCTAACGGTATTCATTAAATCGTTATGATCCCCATGTCCGCTTAACAAATCAGTCTTCGCTATTTTGGCATAAACCATTAGATCCCTATTTCTCAAACGGATAATAGGATCGCCACGCAACAGTCGATCCCCTAAAGTTCCCTTAGCACAATAACCTATGAAAAGAATTGTACAGTAATAATTTTGAATATTGTAGTAAATATGATCTTGAATTCTGCCACCTTCCAACATTCCTGCCGAAGAAATAATAATACAAGGATCTAAATAATTGCTTACAGCTAGGCTTTCTTTCTGCGTTCGTAAATAGGTCAGGTGTTCAAATTCGAATTCATCACCTTTGTCCAAATAAAAGGATTTTGCTTCCTCGCTTACATATTGATGATGCTTGCGATAGATTTTAGTAGCATAATTAGCTAATGGACTATCTACAAAAATCTCTACTGGCGGAAGTAGCCCCTTGTTAAAAATTTGGTTCAGTTTAAAAATCAACGACTGTGTTCTACCAATACTAAACGCTGGAATGATCAATCTGCCTGGATTTTTAATACAGGTTTCGTTAATCACCTCCACCAGTTTGTCCTCTAAGGAAGTATCATGACTATGCAAACGACCCCCATAAGTAGATTCGCAAACCAGATAATCTACCTCAGGCAAAGGTGCTGGATCTACCAATACAGGATAGTTCTTTCTTCCTATGTCGCCAGTAAAAGCAATTTTTTTGGCAACACCATTTTCATTGATGTTTAAAATAACAGAGGCTGCACCTAGCAAATGGCCGGCAGGTACAAAGGTAAGTTCGATATCGCCATTAATTTTAAACGGTTTATGAAAGCCAATGGTTACAAACCTGTCCATGGTTTCCATCACATGTTTTTGAAGGTACAAAGGTTGAGGTCCACTATGTCCTCTTTTTTTGCCTCTATGTTTTTTATTTTGTTTACCTAAAAAGATGTTGACGGAGTCAAATAACAGAATTTCGGTTAAATCTGCGGTCGGACCAGTACATAAAATTTGTCCATCGTAGCCCATTCTAATCAAAGTAGGTAAATTCCCAGAATGGTCAATATGCGCATGAGTTAAAATAACTAAATCAATCTCCGTAGGATTGAAGGGAAAGAATAAATTTTGCTCCTGGTACGAGCCTTTTTCGTAATCAAGTCCACAGTCAATTAAAATATTATAGTTGTTCAGTTGTAAAAGATGCATGCTTCCAGTAACCTGTTGCGCTGCACCCCATATCGTTAACCTCATTCTTTGCAATCAAAATAAAGCGCACAAGATATGTTTTTTGTATGGAATAGCCGACAATCACAAAACATTTTTGGAATATAAGGTACCGGTTGATTAACCAATTAGCCTTCATAATTATCCACATCGTGATAAGGTTCAAATAATTATCAATGCCATCCAAAATATTGTTTTTTAGGGGTTTCAGCCTATTTACTTCCTTTGTTATTTCAAATAATTCAGGTCAGTGATGGAAACTTTGGCATAATTTTTTCGAAAGTGAGTTGGATTGGTTACAAACCAATAAAAATAGTGGCAAACCATTTTTACAGTGCTTTGTTACCTACATTAATTAAAACTAAAAGGTGAAAGCTCACGCAATCATCAACTAAAACAAAAGGAACGATGAAAAATATATTAGCAATAATCGCAATTGGGGCAACAGTTTTGGTCTCTTGTGGTAAAAGTGAGAAGCAAATCGAATTAGAAAAGCAACAAGCAATTGTTAAGTACAGAGACAGTATTAAGTTAGACAGCTTTAAACGTGCTGAAGTAGAAGCTGAAAAGCGTAGGGTAGAAGAGCAACATCAAGCAGAATTGGCTGCAGCCAGACGTAGTTCGTCTTCAACTTATAGTTCAGGTGGTACCGTTACTACTTCCTCAGCTGGCGTAACCACTACTCAAGCAAAGAAAAAAGGCTGGAGTGATGCTGCCAAGGGTACCGTTATTGGTGCTGGTGTTGGCGCACTAGGTGGTGTATTAATTGACAAAAATAATGCCCGTGGTGCTATTATTGGTGGTTTGGCTGGTGCAGGTGCCGGTTATGCCATTGGTAGAGCTGAAGATAGAAAAAGCGGTCGAGTGCAGAAAAAACAATAAACTCTATCATATATATAAACGCCCATGTTAAAAAAGCATGGGCGTTTTTTATGGAGTCATTTTTTAATACCAATGAACAGGCTGTTTATATTATTTGCAGAAACATTTATAGTCCATTAGTGTTATCATAATTAAAAAATAACTTGTTAAGTTTGCCATCATCCATTAACATGCATGCATATGAAAACAGATTTGATCGAAATCTTTCAAACCATTAGGGCAGGAATGCAGCCTTACGAATCGCTGGGTTTTACCTCTAGAATAAATTCAGAAACTGAATATGATCTTTGGAGCGAAAAGGATGTGGTTTTATTGGGGCGTGAAAGAAAAGAAATCTATTTCGCAGGGTTAAAAATGCTAAAGAGCGACATTACACTTCATTTTATGCTGCTTTATACTAATCCGGAAGTTAAAGACCTCATTCATCCAGATTTGTTGAAGTTGCTCAAAGGAAAATCATGCTTTCATATCAAAAAAATAGATGAGGTATTAATGGGACATATTACTGACGCCTTAGATAAAGGTTATAAAATTTATAGACAGAACGAGTGGGTTTAAATCCGTTATTTCAAGAAGATTTCTTTTTAACCGTACAAAATCAATATCACGCTGTAGAAGAAATCCAAACACATCCATTTTACATCGTGGGGATCAAAGGAAAAGTGCACGTTAATCTTTTACCATTGAATGCTAATTTCCTACCTCAACAATTGCTTTCGTTACAGGCCGTCTATGCGCAACAAGGCATCTTTCTAGTACATCTATGGGAAGATGTATGGGCAAAAAAGAGAGAACAGGTATTATGCAGAATACATTCCTTTTGTGGTTTAAATAAAAGCCTACACGGTAGAAAGGGAAAAATAGAAGAGATTGATTCAGAAAGCACCAAAGCTTTTTTGGAGCAGCATCATTTACAGGGCTACATCAAAACCAAATATAATTTAGGATTAACGTTCAATGGGGAGCTGATGGCGGTAGCTTGTTTTTCAGCATCTAGACCTATGAAAAGCAAAGGTGCGCATTACAAATCTGCAGAATTAGTGCGCTTTGCTACCAAAACCGGGAACACTATTGCTGGCGGCTTAGGTAAACTAATCGCTTCTTTCTTGGAAAAAGTACAGGTTAACGATTTGATGACTTATGCTGATCGAGATTGGTCATTAGGCAAAGGCTATGATAAATTGGGCTTTCAATTATCAGGCAATACTGAGTCGGTGTTTTTTTATGTCGATACCAAAACGATGACCAGATATTATGCACATCGCTTGCCAAAAAAAATAATGACAGCATTTGAAGCACAAAATGTATTAAATTTGGATAGTTTTTTGACCAGCATCGACTGGATCAAGATATTTAATACTGGAAATCTCAAATATCATTTCTATACAAATGCCTGATAAAAATTTGTTAATTGTACTAGGGGCAACAGCGGTTGGAAAAACCAAGTTGGCCGTACAATTGGCTCATACTTTTAATGGCGAGATCATTAGCGCAGATAGCAGACAGGTTTTTAAAGGAATGGATATCGGGACAGGGAAAGACCTTTCTGAATATGAAGTAAACGGACTTCAAATTCCATATCACTTAATTGATATTAAACCTGCTGGTCAGCGTTATCAGGTAAATGCCTTTAAAGATGATTTTTATGAAGCTTTTGAAAAGCTACAAACCTTAGGGAAACTTCCAATTTTATGTGGTGGCACTGGGATGTACATCCATAGTCTATTACAAAATCATGAACTGACCGCTATTCCGGTAAATGAGCAATTAAGACAACAGTTGCTATTGCTTAGTAAAGAAGAACTGCAAAGGGAGTTGAATAAATACCCTCTTAAACTAAGAGAACAGGCCGATATAAGCTCACATAAACGATTAATTAGAGCGATAGAAATAGCTGAATATTTAAGCCATCATAACCTCCATACAAAAAAAAGAACAGAACTAAAGCCTTTGATAATCGGTCTGTATAATGAGGTGGATATCCGAAGAAATAAAATTCTTTCAAGATTAGATGATCGTTTGTCTCATGGACTCATTGAAGAAGTGCTAGATTTGCTTAAACAAGGCGTAAGCGAAGAGATGTTGGTTTTCTACGGATTAGAATACAAATTTGTAATTGCGTATCTGAAAAATGAAATCAACTTGGATACCTTAAGAGAGAGATTAGGTATTGCTATTTGTCAATTTGCTAAGAGACAAATGACTTTTTTCAGGAAAATGGAGAAAGACGGTGTCCAAATTAATTGGATAGAAGCCGTTGATGATCGAACTTTAATTCAGAAACAAGCTTTTGATTTAGTTATACCTCATTTTAAATTAAATTAATCGCATCTTCGTTACATGAAGCGGAAAATAAGGCCAATCATTAAGTGGACAGGAGGGAAGTATAGGGAGTTTGCCTTATTTCAGGACCATATTCCTGAATTTGAAAGGTATATAGAACCTTTTTTTGGCGGAGGTGGTGTATTCTTTGCTTTACAACCTCAAACCCCAGCCATCATTAATGATAAAAGCCATGACCTTATTCGTTTTTATCAACAAATTAAAAGCAGAGCATTTAAAACTCGACTTAGCCAATATGCCGATGCTTGGGATGAAGTCACCACTTTAGCTGAACTACTCTGGGAAAGCACAGGTCAAAAATTCTGCGAATTTATACTGAGCCAAGCTGAACTTTCCGCCTTATCCGCTTCTATTGAAACTGAACTTACCACAACATTAGCAAGTTTACCTGCCTTAAGCAATAAGGACTTTTTAAAAAATCCGACAGAATTCTATCAGCACCTAAAGAAAGGAATGGAAAGTAAAGCTTCCCGTTTACAGCGTATCAGTGCAAAAGCAGGCAATGTTTTCGATCTTAAAGAATTGAAAAAACATTTTGAAACTGCCTTAAAAAGCGGCACCTATCTGTTTTTTAGAAACCTGTTAAATAAAAACACAAAAAAAACATTCCTAGGCGAAGCCGATGCAGCTGCAAACTGGTATTTCGTAAGGGAGTTCTGTTATGCCTCTATGTTTAGGTACAATAAAAAAGGCGTCTTCAATATTCCTTACGGCGGTATTTTGTATAATCGAAAGAAATTTAGAAAAAAAGCCAATTCTATATTCACTAAGCCTCTTCAAAACTTATTTCAAAACGCGGAGATTCATAATCAGGATTTTGAAATCCTACTTACAAGCTTAAATCTAACTCCCACTGATTTTATCTTTTTAGATCCTCCTTATGATAGTGAGTTCTCTGAATACGACCAGAACAGTTTTACACTAGATGATCAGAAAAGGTTGGCCGATTTCTTAACCGAATGTGTTGCAAAATGGATGGTAGTGATTAAAGAAACCCCATTTATCCTCGAGTTGTATAATCATCCCTCAGTGAAGATTACTACTTTCGACAAGAAGTATGTCTATAATGTACGTGGTAGAAACAATAGAAAAGCAACGCATTTAATTATTACTAACTACTAATTAAATTTGAGCAATGTAACAGAATTGTTTAGTATTTAGTACACTGTTTAGGCGTAAAAACCTATCAATTTTTTTAATATTTCAAATCCTTAATATTTATATTAATTCACTGTCAATCATTTGCTTAATAATGCATTTAAAACCTTTTTTAATGTATAATGGCATATTGTTTGAACATTTTGCTGCGATTGCGTGTTGTTACAAAAGCAATCACAAATGTTAAACAAAATGATGAAAGAAAATTCCAAAAAATATATTCAGAACAGGGAATAGGAGGTCATCAATTAAATCAAAGACAAATGAAAAAGTATACAAAATCAATAGCTGCTGCAGTAGCTGCATTAGCTATCTTCGTAACCACAAATGTTCAAGCACAATCAGAGCCTACCAATCCTTCTAGACAAAAATTAGGAGTAGGTATTAATGCAGGTATTCCAACCAACTCAGGTTCTAGTTTTGCATTGGGCGCCGATTTACGTTACCAAATTGATATCGACAGACAATTATCTATTCCAATTACTACAGGTTTTACCTCGATTTTCAATAAAGACGTTACCATTGGTAATACAACTGTTGAAGTAGGTAACTTCAATTACATTCCTGCCAAAGCTGGTTTAAAATTCTTCTTTAGCGATAGTGGTTCTGGAGCGTATGGCCTAGCCGAAGCAGGTGCTGCGTTTAGTACCAACAAAGGTGGTGGTACTTCGTTTACTTATTCACCTGCAATTGGTTATGCTTGGAGTAGCGGATTAGACCTAGGTGTTAAATATGAAGGCCTTTCAAAAAGTGGCGTTAATAACGGTTATGTAGGTTTACGTTTAGCTTATGGTTTTAAACTATAATACATACGTTAACAAATTATAATTAAAATATAATATTATTGAGCTCCGGTAATTTTATCGGGGCTTTTTTTGTGTTTTTAGAATTATAAATGCTATTTTGAGCACAAAACGAAATAAGCTCTTAAAGGATTGTTTTACCAGATAGCAATCCATAAAAAACATAACAAGTATGCAAGGGAAAAAATATTTGGGTTTGGTAGCTATTGCCATATTAATGGCCTGTAATAGTTCCAATAAATCTACAGAAACAAAAGATAGTACAACCGTATCTAAGAGCGATACGACAAAAGCAGTAGCATTAACTTTTGGTGATGAAAAGCTACAGGCCATTTACACGAACTATATCAAGCTAAAGGACCAATTGGTAGCCACTAATTATAACGATGCTAAACCAGCGGCCAACGAATTGGCAATTTCCCTTAAAGGTTTTGAGGGTTGCGAAAATGCAGCCGCAATAGCGCATAAAATTGCAGAAGCTAAAGATATTAAAGCACAAAGAGCTGCTTTTAACGATTTGAATGTGGAAGTGATTCCAGTTTTTAAACATGCTGCATTAACATCAGGCACTATTTATTTGCAACATTGTCCAATGGCTAACAATGGCGATGGAGGCGATTGGTTAGCGAGCGAAAAAAATATCCGTAATCCATATTATGGAGATGAAATGATGGAATGTGGAAGGGTAGCCGAAGAAATTAAAGCAAAATAATCTAAGAAACATTAAAACGAGGTTAGAACCGTCAAAAAAGTGTAACAACCTTATGTTTGTTTTAACGTAAATTTTAATAAAAGGAAATAACTACTTATAATTATATAAAATTTTAGATATATGTCAACTACTGCAGAAATTAAGATAGACGGACAGACTTATGAGTTTCCGATCATTACCGGAACAGAAGGGGAGAAGGCTATCGATATTTCAAAATTAAGAGATCTAACAGGTCACATTACATTAGATTTTGGATACAAAAATACAGGTTCTACCAAAAGTGCCATTACCTTTTTAGATGGTGAAGAAGGTATACTAAAATACCGCGGATATCCCATTGAAGAACTTGCTGAAAAAGCATCGTTTTTAGAAGTTGCTTATTTATTAATCTACGGCGAACTTCCTTCTCAAGAAAGAATAGAAAAATTCCAAAAAGATATCAGCATGCACACGCTGATTCATGAGGATATGAAGAAGTTTTTTGATGGTTATCCGTCAAAATCTCATCCTATGGCCCAGTTGTCATCATTGGTTTGCTCACTTTCAACATTTTACCCTGAAAGCTTAGAGTCTAACCAATCAGAAGAGGAAAAAGACCTTACCATTATTAAAATGATAGCTAAGATGACTACCATCGTAGCTTTCATCTATAAAAAATCTTTAGGTCACCCGCTGATCTATCCTAAAAACAAATACGATTACATTACCAACTATCTGTGGATGACCTTTGGTCAACGTACCGAAGACTTCGAACCAAATCCAGTAGTGGTAAGTGCAATGAATAAATTATTGATCTTGCATGCTGACCACGAGCAAAATTGCTCAACTTCTACGGTTAGAATTGTAGGTTCATCTGATTGTAACCTTTATGCTTCTATTTCAGCAGGTATTTCTGCACTTTGGGGACCATTACATGGTGGTGCTAACCAAGCAGTAATTGAAATGTTGGAGAAAATTAAAGCTGACGGTGGTGATACCGATAAATGGATTGCAAAAGCTAAGGATAAAAACGATCCATTCCGTATGATGGGCTTTGGTCACCGCGTATACAAAAACTTTGACCCAAGAGCTAAAATCATTAAAAAAGCTTGTGATGATATCTTAGAAAGTTTAGGCATTAATGACCCTGTATTGGAAATTGCTAAAAAACTAGAGCAAGCTGCTTTAACAGATCCTTATTTTATTGAGCGTAAATTGTACCCAAATGTAGATTTCTATTCGGGCATTATTTACAGAGCTTTAGGCTTCCCTTCAGAAATGTTCACCGTACTTTTCGCTTTAGGCCGTCTTCCAGGATGGATTGCTCAGTGGAAAGAAATGAGAACAAACAAAGAGCCAATTGGCAGACCACGTCAAATATACGTTGGTGATGTCGATAAGCACTTATAGTTAATAAGAACTCTCTTTACAACCAAATATATAGTTGTTAAGCCGGTGGATTGCCGGCTTTTTTATTACATTATATTTTTAACTATCCTTTAAGATTAAACGGCATAACGGATAGAAATAATGCAGATCTATGTTTCTATGTGTCTATGTGTTGGTATCTATTAAAAACGAAATCTAACCACATAGACACATAGTAAACTCAATCGTTTTTAAGAAGATGCATTGTGAAATGATACTCCTAAAGTGGGATTTGCCTAGTGGAATGTATTTTCCTATCCAAAACATACGTTAGAAGCAAAAAAGGCTATATAGATTACTGAACCTATATAGCATTTATGCTTAAGCAATAAAGTGTGATATTAAATCGTGAAAACGCTAACGGCAATAATTAGAATGAAACACAGCGTAATCAACATGCTGTAGCAAAAAAACAGGAAGAACATCTTCAGTAAAGTTACCCACCTTGTACTACCATAAAAAGTTCGTAGCGAACGGTAGATATACCAAAGGATATAGAAAAATCCAATCGTACCAATTAGCCATTCAATATCTACCGCAAACTTTGTTACCCACATCAATAGTGCGGCAACAATAAAACTCAAGAAAATGGCCGAATGCGTATGGAACGAATAAATGAGGTGTTCGTAATAATAGCGTTTCTTTCTAATGTAAACCAATTTTAAGATCACTGCAAAAAGCGGCAAAAGTATAAACATCATTTTAGGAATGAGTTTGATACTATCTTCTTTAATTTTTTGTCCAGGATCTGGATATTTATTAAACTGTATGCTTTTTTTAGAGAAGTAGTTTACAATGAAATTATCACGTTGCTCTTTAGGTAAGGCACGTTGTTTCTTCTCGTATTCTTCTATGGTTCCTTTCCTTGCGAAAGCATTAAATCTACTTTTCTTTAGGGGCAAAGAATCGATATTGATTCTTGTTGTGCCATTTTCCTTAATATCCTTTTCAACTTCTCTTAAAATACTATCCTTTTTTGATCTAGCTATGGGTAGATATTTTAATACCTGTCTTACTTCATCTACATCATCTGATACTAATAACGAGTCGTTATCCAATTTTTCAGTAACAGCCGCCGCTTTACCTTCCGATTCATGTTTTTTCTTTTCACCGCCACCAAAAACGATGATAAAAAACACAATACTGATGAAGATATAAAGTTTTATTGGATGGAGGAAAGAAGCCCTTTTTCCAGAAACATAATCTACAGTAAGTTTGCCTGGCTTAAAAAGCAAGGGCTTAATAGTACCAAAAAACTTGTGCTCAAAATGGAAATAATCTGCAATGGCATGGGTAATCATATGCCAAGCATCTTCCTTTAATTCTATATTTTCCTGTCCACAATGAGGGCAATAAGTCTCTTCTACATGGTGGCCGCAGTTTAAGCAATCTTTTTCTTTTCGGAGCTTTACGGATGACATCTGGATTTTAAAATATAATTAGTGACTGATTTTATTGATTGCTTCTTCTTCGGCACGGGTATGTTTGTGCTTAAACATTAAGGCAAATAAAATGGTGATAACTAAAGCATAAAGCGCAAAACTCAACCAGATATGGTTCCAGTCTTTTACATCTAATGCACGACTTAAGCTTCCATCCGCCAAAACACTAATACCTTTGTTACCTAAAAATGTATGTAGGTGTTCATTATTTACATCGGTATTGACCAAATCAGCTGTTGATTTAATATCTGTATAATATTTAGTGAAATACTTATCGATCATCCATCCAGATAATAAACTACCTAAAATAGCCCCAAAGCCATTCGTCATCATCATAAATAAACCTTGAGCAGATGAACGTATTTTAGCGGTAGTTGAGGTTTCTACAAACAATGACCCAGAAATATTAAAGAAATCGAATGCCATACCATATACAATACATGATAGAATGATCATCCACAATCCACCGGCAGGATCACCATAGGCAAATAATCCGAAACGGAAAACCCAAGCCAGCATAGAAATCACAATCACCTTTTTAATACCAAAACGTTTCAAAAAGAATGGTATCGCTAAAATGAATAGCGTTTCAGAAACTTGAGATATAGAAATAATCAATGTAGAATATCTTACCACTAATGAGTTTGCATAGACAGGGAATAGTTTAAATTCATCTAAAAAAACATCACCATAGGCGTTGGTCAACTGTAATGCACCTCCCAAAAACATTGAAAAAATGAAAAACAATGCCATTTTATAATTTGCAAACAATTTAAATGCCTCCAAGCCCAAGCTTTGTACAAAACCTGCCTTTTCCGATACAGATTTTGTTGGTAAACATTTTGGTAATGTAAACGAATAAAGTCCTAAAAAGATAGCGCCTACACCAGCAATGTAAAACTGGTTAGCACTTGCTTTGCTACCAGTTAAGTTGGTTACCCACATGGCTACTATAAAACCTACAGTACCCCAAACACGGATAGGAGGAAAGCTTTTAACCACATCAAATTCACTGTTCTTTAAAGTTGTGTAGCTTATGGAATTACTTAATGCTATGGTAGGCATGTAAAAACACATGGCTAAAAGGATAATCCAGAAGAAAGTTTGAGGATTATCTACCTGTGGTAAATAAAACATCACGCCTGCATACATTAGGTGCAAGATGGCATAGAGCTTCTCTGCATTAATCCATTTATCTGCTAAAATGCCTGTGATTGTTGGCATAAATAAAGAAGCTATTCCCATGGTAGAGAATATGATTCCGAAATGGGCACCATCCCACTGTTTAGTGCCAAACCAATAATTGGCAATAGTAATTAACCAAGCGGCCCATACAAAGAACTGCATGAAGCTCATGATTGTTAAGCGTAGCTTAATATTCATCCGCAATAATTTCGTTTAGTTTTGAACGGCTTGAAGATAGGACTTTTTTTTAGTACATGACAAATTTAAGCTCATAAGCTTGGTAGATTTTTTACTACGATAAGTTTTGAGGAACATTAAGCTAAAAATAAAAGTACTATGAACCGTACTTAAACAAAAAATGCAGGTTATTTACCTGCATTTCTTCTATTGATTTCGTCTCTAATCCGAGCGGCTTTTTCATAAGCCTCATCGGAGAGTGCTTTTTCTAATTTTTGCTGAAGTTCTTCTAAAGATAAACTTTGATATCCAGACACAGGCATAGGAGATTGGGTTTCTTCTGGTGTTTGTCCGCTGGTGATGCTTTCAATATTTTCCAGAAATAGAAAATCATTTCCTTCAATTACAATTCCAGCAGAGGCAAGAATAAACTCGTAAGTATAAATAATGGCATTAAATCTCACCGCAATCGCAATCGCATCAGAAGTACGGGCATCTATTTCAACTTGTTCTCCATCTTTATTGCAAATTAGTTTGGCAAAAAACACACCATCAACTAAATTGTAGATCAATACTTCCGTAATTTCTACCTGATAAGCTTGAGCAAATGACTTAAACAAATCATGAGTAAGCGGTCGGGTAGGAGACATTTTCTCAATCTCGATGGCAATGGCTTGTGCTTCAAATGCCCCGATAATAATCGGCAGCCTTCTTCGCCCATTTACTTCTCCCAACACTAATGCGTATGCACCAGATTGTGTCTGGCTGTATGATAATCCTACAATGTCTAGTTTAACCTTCTTCATCCTTAAAAAATCAGCGCTTCAATATGGTTGATTAGCCCTTATGTGCTTTTAACGCTGCAATTATTTTAGGAACTACTTCAAAAGCATCGCCAACAATACCATAGTCAGCTACTTTAAAGAAAGGCGCTTCAGGGTCTTTGTTAATTACCACAATTACTTTTGAAGAACTTACACCTGCTAAATGTTGGATGGCACCAGAAATACCAATGGCAATGTACAAGTTTGGACTAATAGCAATACCTGTTTGTCCAACGTGCTCAGAGTGAGGTCTCCAATCTGCATCAGAAACTGGTTTTGAACAAGCCGTTGCAGCGCCCAAAAGATCTGCTAATTCTTCTACCATTCCCCAGTTTTCAGGACCTTTCAATCCTCTACCACCAGAAACAACAATCTCTGCATCAGGTAGCGATACTTTATTGGTAGCACGTACAATTTCTTTTACAATAGCAGCTAAATCACTTGATTTTACTTCTGGATTGAAAGTCTCAATGGCAATACTTGTAGGATTTTCCTTTACCCCAAAAGCATTAGGATTTAAGGCAATGACCTTGTTGGCGGAAGTTAAAGTAGTAATGGCAAAAGCCTTTCCTGAGAAAGCGGTTTTCTTTACCGAAAAATCACTAGAAGGCAACTCTACAGCACCATCAATTAAACCTGCATCAAGTTTTACTGCAACTCTTGGAGCTAAACCTTTTCCTGAGAATGAGTTAGAAAGGACTACAATATTAGCACCTTCCTTTTTTGCAGCTTCAGCAATCACAGAAGCATAAGCTTGATTTACAAAATTCTTAAGTTGATCTGCCTCTACTTTTAAAACTTTACTTGCACCATATTTTCCAAGTTCATTTAATTCACTATCTGCAACATTACCAATAGATATTGCACTTAAGCTAGTACCTTGTTGGTCGGCAATGGCTTTTGCATAAGATACTGCTTCGAATACTGATTTTTTGAACTTTCCTTCAACTTGTTCTACATATACTAATACTGACATATTAATCTATTTGAAATCCCATTGGGATGTTTTTCTAATTTAATTTTTTAAATAACTAAGGTTTGTGCAAGGATCATTAGATCACTTTAGCTTCGGTGTGTAGTAAGCCAATAAGGTCTTCTGCGCTTTCAGCAGGAATTAACTTCACCGAACCACGAGGCGCAGGAGTTTCAAACTTACTGATTTTGCTTAGTTCTGGAACATCTACCGCTTCTACGGTTTGCAATGGTTTGGTACGTGCCGACATGATTCCTCTCATGTTAGGAATTTTAGCTTCTGCAGTTCCCTCTGCACAACTCGCAACAAATTTGCCGCTTACCGTAACAACTTCTTTACCACCTTCAATCTCACGCTCAATAGTAGCGTTAGAACCGTCGTAGTCTAGTTTTTTAATGATAGAGATAGAAGGAATATCTAAAAATTCACCAATCATTGCAGCTACTTGAGAACCATTGTAATCAATAGACTCTCTACCACATAAAATCATGTCAAAATCGTTCGATTTAGCATATTCCGCAATTTGTTTAGCTACAAAATAAGCGTCTCTAGGCACTGCATTTATTCTTACCGCATCATCTGCGCCAATTGCTAAAGCCTTTCTTATGGTTGGTTCGGTAGCACTTTCACCAACATTTACTACGGTTACAGTTCCTTTTCCACCTTCGCAAAGCTCAATAGCTCTAGAAAGCGCAATCTCATCATAAGGATTAACGATGTATTGTACACCTGCAGTATTGAATTGGGTATTGTCGCCCGTAAAGGTTATTTTTGTGGTCGTGTCTGGAACGTTACTGATACAAACTAGAATTTTCATATTTATATATTTGATTAAGGTAAAATTCAGCTATGTCAATTAATTTATTGCACTGGTTGATATGTTATTATATTTGCCAACAAAGTTAATAGAACCCTAAGATTCAACTTTTGTTTGTGCAATTTAAGGAATGTAATCCTTAAATGTATTTTTGCAAATCTAATTAAAAAAGCAAGGAATTAAAATGCAAAACCAACGATTAACGAAGTTATTCGAATTTTTATCAGCCGATCCAAATGATAGTTTTATACTCTATGCCATTGCAACAGAGTATAATGTGCAAAATGACACCGAAAATGCACTTAAATATTACCTAGAGTTAACACAAAAGCATCCTGATTATGTAGGTACTTATTACCACTTGGGCAAACTTTATGAAAAGCTTGGCAACAAGGAAGAAGCCATCAATGTTTATCAAACTGGTATGCAAGCGGCGAGACAGAAAAGAGATATGCATGCATTATCGGAGTTACAAGGGGCATATAATAGTGCTGCAGGTTTAGATTACGAAGACGACTAAGCAATTCAATAAACGATAAGTTTACCAAGTTAATGGCCAAAAGACAACTTCTCTTCATTAGAAATGTGTTCTTTTTCACTTTCACCGCTTTTGGTGGGGCGCAAGCACATCTTTCATTGTTGCTTCGTTACTTTGTAACCAATATTAATTTTGTTAGCGAAGAAGAGCTTTTAGAACTGAATGCTTTAGCACAGGTTTTACCAGGGCCTGCGTCAACCCAAACACTTGTAGGAATAGCTTATAAAGTGGGCGGGCTCAAATTGGCCATTATTACTTTTCTGATTTGGATATTGCCTTCAGCAGCAATCATGACCATTGCTGCTATTTGGTATGGTTTATTAGACCAGAAACACAAATTAGCAGAAGCATTAGAATATATCCATCCAATTGCCTTAGGTGTAGTGGCTTACGGAGCTTTCCAATTAGGCAGGAAAGTGCTAACCACTCAAGTATCAGTGTTTTTAGCAGTAGGTGCATTAGTAGGCACTTTAGTACTGCGAGAGGCTTATGTATTTCCTTTGGCCATTTTAATTGGGGGAATGGTATCTTCGGCCATAGGTACACCTACTGAAGAAACTGAATTGAGGGTAAGGTTGTTTGCAAACATCAATCCCAAAAAACTGGGCTATTTTATTGGGGTGCTTCTTTTTATGGCGATGTTAGGTGCTATCATCAATAGAACGTCACCTTTCAGTTTACCCATCAGGTTGTTTGAGAACTTTTATCGTAACGGTATTTTCATTTTTGGTGGCGGACAGGTTTTGGTGCCCATGATGTTTACCGAGTTTGTGCAAATGAAGCATTACCTTAGTCAAACCGATTTCCTTTCTGGCTTTGCATTTCAGCAGATTTTACCGGGTCCAACCTTTTCTTTCACTAGCTATATTGGTGCTTTGGGCATGAAACACGGTGGCTATAGTGTACTTGGCCAAGCAACAGGTGGTTTATTAGCAGTATTGGGGATTAATTTACCTGGCTTGATTTTGGTGCTTTTTATTGTACCGTTCTGGAACGATTTGAAAAAAATATCCAGAATTAAACACTCGCTTTCAGGAATTAATGCGGTAAGTGTTGGTTTTATTATTGCCGCATTTGTGATGTTAATAGCTCCAGTAGGATTAAATTGGCTATTTTTGGGTATTGTACTGGCGACATTTTTATTGTTGAATTTCACTAAAATTAGTCCAGCATTAATTATTATTGCGGGTTTGGTTTTGGGATATATCATTTAGTTTACTATGAATAAGTTTGTAAAAGAAGAAGTTAGTTTTTTAAGAGGTGCCAGAACGCGTTGGCAAGAATTGAAATATGTGTTAGGGGTTATTTTCCAGTTCTATAAAGGATTTAGAAAACTTCATTTTGTAGGCCCTTGTGTAACCGTTTTTGGTTCAGCTCGTTTTAAGGAAGACCATCCTTATTATGAAATGGCTCGCAAAGTATCTGCCGAAATCTCAAAATTAGGTTTCACAATAATGACAGGCGGAGGCCCTGGGATTATGGAGGCTGCCAATAGGGGAGCGAAAGATGCAGGAGGTTTATCTGTAGGCTGTAACATTGTATTGCCGCATGAGCAGCATGAAAATCCTTATTTGGACACCTCGGTAAACATCGAATATTTCTTTGTGAGAAAAGAACTTTTAAGAAAGTATTCTTATGCCTTTGTCGTATTGCCTGGTGGTTTTGGTACTTTGGATGAGTTTTTTGAAACTTTAACGCTTATTCAGACGGGCAAAGTAGAGAAATTCCCTATCGTCATTATGGGTAAGGATTTTCACCACGAGATTTGCTTGCATATTGAGCGAATGATGGCCGAGAAAACGATTAGTCCAGAGGATATGGACTTGTTATTATTTACGGATGATGTAGAAGATGTAGTAAGTCACATTAGGAAGTATAAAGAAACAGCACCGATATTTAAATTACAATCGCCTAAAAAAGCTTGGTGGATTTTTGGAGAAGAAAAACCGGACGCTAAAGCAAGTTAACTACTTTTAAGACTTACGAAGTTTCTGAAATTTCGTAAGTATGGTATAGGGCGGTTCGTCATTTCGACGAAAGGAGAAATCTAACAATATGTTTAGAGCTAATTACTAGATTTAACTTCGTTGTTTTTAGTAAACTTCAACGAGATTACTTTTCCGAGAAGTCGGAACAAGCTTGTACCTCGAGTGACGAGCTTTTAAAAGTAAACAACCAGAACTTTTAAGACTTACTAAGTTTCTAAAACTTCGTAAGTCTGCTATGAACCTAACAATATATTGAGGGCTAAATAAAAAAGGCTTATGAAACATTTCATAAGCCTTTTTCTTTTTAAATATCTTAAAATGGCGGGTCATCATCCGGCATATCATTCATACTTGATGGTCTGATGATGATATTCCCAGGAGGTCTATCAAAATTTTCCGAAGGCATCATGTTATTGTCACTTCCTGCAGAGAAACTAGAAGGAGGGAGGAAGCTGTCTTCCAAATCGGCAAACTTCACATATTTACCAATAAATCTCAACGGTACAATACCTGTTTCACCGTGACGGTTTTTACCAATAATTACCTCACCTACACCCGCATTTGAACGTCCACTTTCGTCTTCCATAATACCATAATATTCTGGACGATAAAGGAAGAGTACCATATCCGCATCTTGCTCAATGGAACCAGATTCACGTAAATCGGATAACATTGGACGTTTACCATTTTGACCTGGTCTACTTTCTACCGCACGACTTAACTGCGAAAGTGCAATTACGGAAACATCTAGCTCTTTTGCTACCGATTTCAAGGCACGTGAGATACTACCAATTTCCTGCTCACGGTTACCACCACCTTCGCCTTTACCATGCATTAACTGCAAGTAATCGACAATTACCATTTGGATATCGTATTGTGATTTTAACCTACGACATTTAGCTCTAAACTCAAAGATGTTCAGCGCAGGTGTATCGTCAATTAAAAGCGGCGCTTCTGAAAGTCGGCCAATCTTACTGTGTAATTGTTGCCATTCCCATTCAGCCAAGTTACCTTTTCTGATTTTCTCCTGTTCAATTTCGGCTTCACCAGAAATCAAACGATTTACCAACTGAACCGAGGACATCTCCAAAGAGAATACTACTACTGGCTTTTGAAAATCTACCGCGGCATTACGGGCACAACTTAATACGAATGCGGTTTTACCCATCGCTGGACGAGCAGCAATAATTACCAAATCTGATTTTTGCCATCCACCAGTTACCCTGTCCAAATCTGTAAATCCAGAAGGTACCCCTGTTAAACCATCGGTTTTGGTTCTCAATTCTTCCAAAGAAGCCAAAGACTGCTTGATAATAGCATCCATTTTTTGCGTATCTCTACGTAAATTGTTTTGGGCAATATCAAACAGATTTTTTTCGGCCATATCCAATAGGTCGAAAATATCGGTCGTATCCTCGTAAGCATTTTTGATAATTTCTGTCGAAATTCTAATCAGCTCACGTTGAATATATTTTTGAGAGATGATACGAGCGTGAAACTCAATATTTGCCGCCGAAGATACGCGGTTGGTCAAATAAGTTACATAATAAGCACCACCAATCATTTCTAAACTACCGTTGGTACGTAGTTCGGTAGTTACCGTTAAAATATCAACTGGTTTAGATTTTTGGAAAAGCGTTTGTATCGCTTCAAAAACTCTTTTATGTCTTTCGTCGTAAAAGAGCTCAGGTTTAAGTACATCAATAACGGCAGATAAGGCATCTTTTTCCAGCATTAGCGCACCCAATACCGCTTCTTCCAAATCGGTAGCTTGTGGTTGTATTTTTTCTACGGTACTGATGGTAGTGGCTAGTCTGCTTTTTCTGGCTGAAAATGAATATTTGCCTTGTCCCTTTTGTTCGTTATCCATGCTCATGGAGCAAAAGTAACTAAAATAAGACCGTTTTGTTGGAAGAAGTTTTAAGTCGATTGTCAACAACTTGAATGCTAATCTGATGATTTTTTTCAGTATATTCTAAACACTACATAGTTGTAAACAATTTTATGTGGATAAGCTGGTATTGAGCTTTTATAATTACTTTTGCAGAATATTAATAGGTATGGATAATTTTAGAAGACCACAAAGGATTAAAGAGAATAACGAGTTTGTTTTTGGTATTAGGGCTGTAATTGAAGCTATTAAGGCAGGCCGTGATATAGAAACTATTTATGTTCAAAGAGGATTGTCGGGCGAGTTATTTCTAGAATTGAAATCCTTATTGTCTGGCTCTTTAATTCCGATGAGTGTGGTTCCAATAGAGAAGTTAAACAGGATGACTCAAAAGAACCACCAAGGAGTTATTGCAGTAATTTCTCCTATTACCTATCAAAATATTGAGGATATTATTCCTGCTATTTACGAAAAAGGGGAGACCCCATTAATTTTGGTATTAGATAGCGTGACCGATGTTAGAAACATGGGAGCTATTGCTCGTACTGCGGCTTGTGTTGGGGTACATGCGATTGTGGTTCCTTTAAAAAACGCGGCACAAATTAATGCCGACGCCATAAAAACATCTGCAGGAGCACTATTCTCTATCCCAGTTTGCAGGCATGCGAATTTGCATAAAGTTTGCTTGTTCCTACAAGACAGCGGTTTGCAAGTAGTGGCTTGTACTGAAAAAACTGACGACTTAATTTATGCCCCTGACTACACCATGCCTACAGCTATTGTGATGGGCTCTGAAGACGAAGGTATTTCCAATGATTTATTGAGAGTAGCCAACCACTTAGCTAAAATTCCAATGGCTGGAAAAATCGAATCTTTAAATGTTTCGGTTGCTGCTGGAGTAATTTTATATGAAGCTGTAAGGCAACGTGTGACGGGCTAGATAAACTTCCCGCCAAACTTTGCTTTTACATCAGCTACAATGTTTTTAACGTTTTGCTCTTCTGCTCGTTTGCAGATTAATAAGGTGTTGTTTTCCTCCACTACAATGTAATCGTGCATTCCTTGCAGAATGACCAATTTTTCTTTCGGTACATTTACCATACAGTTAGAAGAATCGTACATCATTACGTGTTCTGATGGAATTACCGCATTGCCGACGTAATCTTTTTCGGCCATTTCATAAATAGAAGCCCATGTTCCCAAATCAGACCATCCAAAGTCTGACGGTAATACAAAAACGTTATCTGCTTTTTCCATGATGCCAAAATCAATGGAAATATTGGTGCAAAGCTGATAAGCATTGGCAATGAAAGCCTTTTCGCTATCCGTATTATATACTGTTCTACCTCCAGTAAAAATTTCGTGCATATCTGGTAAATGTCTCTGTAACGCTCTGTTAATAGCGTGTGCAGACCAGATAAAAATACCAGCATTCCAAAGGAAATCACCACTTTGCAAGAAAGACTTAGCAAGCTCTAAATTTGGCTTTTCTGTAAATGTTTTTACTTTATGAACTTCGGTATTACCAACTAAAACTTCGTCTGTATATTGAATATAACCATAACCAGTATCCGGTCGGTTGGGTTTAATTCCTAAAGTGATTAGGCAATCAGTTTGTGCAGCCACTTCCATCGATGTTTCAATGGCATTAACAAAAGCTGCCAAGTTACCAATAGTATGGTCTGAAGGAGCAACTACAATGACCGCATCAGGGTTGATTTCCGAAATTTTAGCTGAACCATAAGCGATACAAGGTGCGGTATTACGCATTAACGGCTCCGCTAAAATCTGATTTTCACCCAATTGTGGCAATTGCTCTTTAATCAGATCTACATAGTTTTCATTGGTAACAATGAAGATATTCTCAGGTAAACAGAGTTGTAAAAAACGTTCGTAAGTGCTTTGTATAAGTGTTTTACCAATACCAAAAAAATCGATAAACTGCTTCGGAAATTCTGTGCGGCTAACTGGCCAAAAACGGCTTCCTACACCGCCAGCCATAATTAATGCATACCTGTTTTTGTTCATGCTAAAGGCAAATATATGTTTTTATACGATACCTTCCTGTAAAAGGTCGTGTAAATGAACTAAACCAAAATAACGACCTTCTTTGGTCACCAAAATTTGAGTAATATTGTTCTTCTTGATAATCTCTAATGCTAGTAAGGCCAACTCTTCACTATCTATTTTCTTAGGGTTGGTGTTCATTAAGTCACTAGCTTTGATATTTTCAAGATTAGTGTGTTTTTCAAGCATCCGTCTGATATCTCCATCCGTAATTACTCCTCGAATCTCATCATTTTCAGTAACAACAACAGCTCCTAAACGGTTTTTACTAATTTGAATAATAATATCTTTTACTGGAGCATCTGGAGATATTGAAGGTTTTTCATTTTTAGCAGCAATATCGCCAGCTTTTAAATACAATCTTTTACCTAATGAACCTCCTGGGTGATATTTGGCAAAGTCAATAGACTGGAAATTTCTAGCCTGTAATAAACAAATCGCTAGAGCATCGCCCATAGCCAATTGCGCAGTAGTACTGGTAGTAGGTGCTAAATTGTGTGGGCAAGCTTCCTTTTTTACTGTTGTATTCAAAATCAAGTCTGCCTGTTTAGCTAAATCAGATTGGATATTTCCCAGCATAGCCACTAACTTATTCCCTGATAGTTTCAATAGAGGAGCTAGCAATTTAATTTCTGGGGTATTACCACTTTTAGACAAACAAAGTACCACATCATCTTTTTGAATCATACCTAGGTCACCATGTACTGCATCTGCAGCATGCATAAAAACAGCTGGCGTACCAGTGGAGTTAAAGGTGGCTACTATTTTTTGTGCAATGATGGCACTTTTGCCAATTCCAGTGACAATCACACGTCCTTGACTACTCAAAATAGTGTTAACAGTCGCTACAAAATCATCGTCGATATAGTCAATTAGCCCCAATATGGCTTCAGATTCCAGCTTCAGCGTAGATGTAGCCGAATCAATTATAGATTTTTTACTTTCCAAAGAGAATTTATTAGTAAATTAATACTTTAATTACTGCAAAATTATGTTATTTTGAACAATAATAGCACACAATATTCAGCACAGGAAATGGACGTCAAGAAGTCTTTATTTGATAACCTTCAAACATTCTTCGGTTTCGATAATTTTAAAGGCGATCAAGAATCGATTATCACCAATATATTAGAGGGAAAAAATACATTTGTAATTATGCCAACGGGTGGAGGAAAGTCCATCTGTTATCAGTTGCCTGCTTTAATGAGCGAAGGTACTGCCATTGTAATTTCACCACTCATCGCCTTGATGAAAAATCAAGTTGACCAGATTAGGGCATTTGGTGGAAATGATAGCATAGCGCATTTTTTAAATTCATCATTAACCAAATCGGAAATCACACAAGTGAAAACCGATTTATTAAATGGACATACCAAATTGTTGTATGTCGCCCCTGAATCTTTAGCCAAACAAGAGAATATCGATTTTTTAAGATTATTGAAAATTTCTTTTGTTGCGGTAGATGAGGCGCACTGTATTTCTGAATGGGGACATGATTTTAGGCCAGAGTATCGAAAAATCAGACAGGTAATCGCTGGATTAGGTGACAACATTCCAATTATAGCTTTAACCGCTACCGCAACACCTAAGGTACAACAAGATATCATCAAAAACTTAGGTATGTCTGATGCTACTTTGTTCAAGTCGTCATTTAATAGGCCAAACCTGTTTTATGAAATCCGCCCTAAGAAAAACATCAATAAAGAAATCATTAAATATGTAAAATATAATCCAGGTAAATCTGGAATTATTTACTGTTTAAGCCGTAAAAAGGTAGAAGAAGTTGCTGAAAATTTGAACATCAACGGTATCAAAGCTTTACCTTATCACGCTGGATTAGAACCAAAAGTAAGAGCCGAGACACAGGATAAGTTCTTAATGGAGGATGTGGAAGTAATTGTTGCTACCATTGCCTTCGGGATGGGAATTGATAAACCAGACGTTAGATTTGTAATTCACCACGATGTACCGAAAAGCATGGAGGGCTATTATCAGGAAACTGGAAGAGCTGGTCGTGATGGAGGAGAAGGGGTTTGTATTGCCTTTTACTCGCAGAAAGATGTCGAGAAGCTGGCAAAATTCATGAAAGACAAACCTGTTTCCGAACGTGAAATTGGTACTCAGATTTTGAAAGAAGTAATAGATTATGCGGAATCTTCTGTTTGTAGAAGAAAGCAAATCTTGCACTATTTCGGAGAGAATTTCAATGAAACTGGCTGTAACTGCATGTGCGATAACTGTAAAAAGCCAAAACAACAGTTTGACGCAGAAGAAAAGCTATTAACCTTATTGAAACTGGTTGAAAGCAGTGGAGAGAAGTTTGACGATGCCCATTTGATTAATGTATTTATGGGGTATGAAACCGCTCAAACCATTGCTTATGAACATAGCAAACTCCCTGAATTTGGTTCGGGTAAAGAAGATGGTGAGAATTTATGGAAATCATTGTTGAGACAAGCCGTTTTAAATAACTTTTTAGCGAAGGATATTGACAATTATGGATTATTAAAACTTACCAAAATTGGTCGCGAGTTTATCGAAAGTCCTTATAGCCTTAAGTTTATATTAAACGAAATAGTGGATATGGCGGGTGAAGAGGATGAGGATGAAGCAAAACAAGCTACAGCCGCTTTAGATACCCAGTTACTGCAACTGTTAAAGGACCTGCGCAAGAAAATTGCCAAACAGAAAAATGTCCCTCCATTTGTAGTTTTCCAAGACCCTTCTTTGGAAGAAATGTGTACCCATTATCCTATTACCAGCGATGAATTGAAACAGATTTCGGGTGTTGGTAATGGTAAGGCTCTTAAATTTGGAGCACCTTTTATTGAACTGATTAAAAAGTACGTAGAAGACAATGATATTGACAGGCCAGTGGATTTGGTAATCAAAACCCAAGCCAATAAGTCTGCTTTAAAAGTCTCTATTATTCAAAATATTGATAGACAAATTAGCTTAGAAGATATTGCCCGTTCAAAAGGCATTACCTATGCAGATATCATCAAAGAAGTGGAAGCGATTGTAAACTCAGGTACAAAACTTAATTTAACCTATTACATTGATGAAATGATAGACGAAGATAGGCAAGATGAGGTTTTTGACTATTTCCAATCTGCAGATACCGATTCAATAGACTTAGCATTAAGAGACTTGGGCGAAACTGATTATACCAGAGAAGAAATCCAATTAATGCGCATTAAATTCATGAGTGAGTTAGGAAACTAGTAAAATGAATATTCTTACTTTTTTGTTTAAGTATAAAAAAGTCTAAATACTCATATCTAACTACCGAATACTAAAATTAAAATGATAAACTACTTAGATAAATTAAAACATACAGATAGTAACAATTTCTTTTTAATGGCTGGTCCATGTGCTATTGAAGGCGAAGAAATTGTTTTACGAATTGCCGAGAAAATAGTAACCATTACTGATAAGTTAAACATCCCTTATATTTTCAAAGGTTCTTACCGAAAAGCGAACAGAAGTAAAGGAAGCTCTTTTACAGGAATAGGAGATGAGAAGGCACTAAAAATATTAGAGAAAGTAGGTAGAGAATTTGGTGTGCCTACCGTTACTGATATTCACGAAAGTGATGAAGCGGCAATGGCTGCAGCGTATGTAGATGTGCTTCAAATTCCAGCTTTTCTTTGTCGTCAAACAGATTTATTATTGGCTGCAGCGGCCACTGGAAAAGTTGTGAATGTAAAAAAGGGACAGTTTCTCTCTGCGGGTTCAATGAAATTTGCGGTAGAGAAAATTCAAGATGCAGGAAATCAAAAAGTAATTTTAACCGATAGGGGAAACACTTTTGGTTACCAAGACTTAATTGTTGACTATAGAGGTTTACCAGAAATGCAAGGTTTTGGTGTACCTGTAGTGATGGATTGTACTCATTCTTTACAACAACCTAATCAAAGTAGCGGGGTTACTGGCGGTAAACCAGAACTGATTACCACCATTGCTAAAGCTGCCATTGCAGTTGGAGCCGACGGCTTATTTATTGAAACCCATCCCGACCCAGCAAATGCAAAATCTGATGGTGCAAACATGCTTAACTTGGCATTATTGGAAGATTTACTGGTAAAGCTGATTAAGATTAGACAAGCAGTCATCTAAAAAATGCTTAAATCAGGTGTCTTTTTATCTGCTGAATGGCGAAAACTAGCTTTAGCCAACTATGAAGTTGATAAAGAGATATTGCAAAAATATTTACCGCCGTTTACCGAGCTGGATGATTGGCAAGGTAAATACTATGTAAGTTTAGTAGGCTTTATGTTTATGGATACCAAGCTTAAAGGTTTTGGTATCCCATTCCATATTAATTTTGAGGAAGTTAATTTACGGTTCTACGTGAAGTATAACAAGAATGGTACTTGGAAACGAGGCGTTGTTTTTATTAAAGAAATAGTTCCAAAACCAGCTATTACTTTTGTAGCTAATACCATTTATAAAGAAAACTACCAAACCTTGCCCATGAAACACAGATGGGTACTTAATGATCAAGAATTATTAGTCGAATATCTTTGGAAGACCAAAAACTGGAATAAGTTTTCTGTAATCACCCATCCAATAAGCGAAGCTATGGAGATTGGCAGTAAAGAGGAATTTATTACAGAACACTTTTGGGGCTACACTAAAATAGGCTCAAACCTAACTTCCGAATATCAAGTGGAGCATCCAAGATGGGAAGTTTATCCTGTTAAGGAATATGATATTGAAGTAGATTTTGGTGCTAATTATGGAAATGATTTCGATTTCTTGAACCAAGCTCAACCAGCATCAGTAATGCTTGCCGAGGGTTCTCCTATCAATGTGTTGAAGGGGAATAAAATAAGAGGATGAGAATTGTTATTTAACTATTTAGTAACAACTAAAATTATTCCATATCCCATGTGCGACAAATGACCCCAAAGCTCCGCCTTTTTTAAGAGGTTAATTTCTTTAATTGCAGTTGTTTCAATTTTTAAGGACTTTCTTATTGGGCCGTCTATTACAATGCCATCAACAATTGTTGTTAAGCTATCATTATCGTTCATTTCTTTTTGATAAAAAGACACGATATCTAAGAGCGTAGAAAATTTGGACTCTTTATCCTTCTGAAAAATATTAAGACGATTGGTTTGATTGTTAGTTATCGCTATATCAATGTTATCTTTATCTAAGTAAAAAGTGTCTAGATTGATTAACTTCTCATTGTTGAGATAGATTCTGTATTCCTTAAATTTTTTAATTAATTTATCTCTATTGTAAGAAATAGCTTTAGTTCTACACCCAGTTAGAATAACTAAAACGAATAGAGCATAATAAAGATATTTAGCGTTCATTTTTTGGCTTATATTTTAATCACTAAAAACTCTGTTCTTCTGTTTTTCTGTTTACCCTCTTCTGTAGCGTTATCAAAAGCTGGCTTTTCTTCACCATAACCTTTATAGGTAAGCTGCTTTTTGTCGATTCCTTTAGCAATCAAATAATCATATACTGCTTTAGCCCTGTTTTCTGAAAGCTTCTGATTAGCCTTTATCTCACCAACATTATCAGTATGGCCTTGTATTTCTATTACCATACCATTATTGCTCTTGAGCGTTTCAGCAAGCAAGTTCAGTTCCACCATCGAAGTAGTTAGAAGTTCGTATTTATTGGTGTCGAAAAAGATATTATTAAGCAATACTTTACTACCAACACTAATTTTATCCAATAAAATTTCTACTTCATAAGGTTTGTTGGCATCCGTTGGTTTAATGTCATAATGGTTCGAATACAACAGATAACCATCAGCTAGGATATTAAAGGAATACTGTTCATTAGCAGGCATCACCGCCATAAAATCTCCAGTACTTTTATCCGTATATTCATTATAAGCTGCTTCCTTAGTTCTTAAGTTGATAATCAAAACGGAAGCTTCCAAGGTTTCCTTAGTTTCTCTGTCCTTAATAATTCCTTTCACATAAGTAACAGGATTAGGCTTTACATTTTCTGGCAATTTAAAACGGTAAATATCTACATCACCAAAACCACCATTTAAATTCGAAGAAAATAAACCTTCTTTGCCATCGGCACTCACCACAAAACCAAATTCGTCATTAAAGGTATTGATAGGATAGCCTAAATTGACAGGTTTGGAGAACTTACCATCAGCTTGTAGCTTGCTATAGAAAATATCTTTTTGCCCAAAGCCTGGCCAGCCATCAGAAGAAAAGTATAGCGTTTTACCATCTGGGTGGATAAAAGGAGTGGCCTCATCATAAGGCGTATTGATGTTCGGCCCCAAATTAGTAGGCGTAGTCCATTGGCCTTCATCATTCATCACAGATTTCCAGATGTCGTAACCTCCAAAACCTCCAGCTCTGTTACTCAAAAAGTATAAAGTACCTCCGTCTGCACTGATAGAAGGTTGCGATTCCCATTCAAGCGTGTTAATAGTTGGCCCTAAATTAACTGGTGCACTCCAATCTTTACCTTCGCGGCGACAAACATATAAATCACAACGGCCTGCACCGTCAGGTCGGTTACAGCTAGTAAAAAACAAATACCTACCATCAGGCGATATAGATTGTGCACCTTCGTTAAAATTCGGTGTATTGATATTCTCACTTAGAGATACTGCTTTTTGCCACTCGCCATTTTTCTTTACTGAAGTATAAAAATCTTCATTTCCATTGATATTTCTGGTAAAGATGATTTGCTGTCCATCAGCAGTAAGCGCAGGAAAATAATCACGATGTTCGCTGTTTACATAAAATCCCATATTGAACGGCTCATAAGGTACGGGCTTTTTAATGGCTTCAATAGAGAAATTACAATCGATGATATACTTTTGGGCTTTGTCCTTGAATTTTTGGTCTGCAGTTGCAACATGTGCCAAAAAGAGTTCGAAGTTCTGCTTGGCCTCTTTGTAGTCGCCTGTTTGTAGTTCTGTTTCTCCTAGGTTAAAATAAACATTCGCATTTTCTACAGCGGCAGATTTTACCGCCAATCGATAGTTTTCCTTTGCTTTTTGTGTATTCCTAAGTCGTTTATAAATATCACCAAGTTGCAAATAAGCACGCTGAAATTTAGGGTCCGCTTTTACAGCGTCATTCAAATATTTGATTGCTTCATCAAAAACATTTTGTCTTACATACTGTTGAGCGTCTTCAAAGCTGTTCTGTGCTTTTTTTATGGTAGATTGACCGTATACAAATTGGCTTAAACAGAGAAATATCAGAAGGAACTTGCGCATATCACATGATTTTAACTCGAAAGGCTAAAAAACCAAACGGAATTCAGCTAAGCAAGTTAGCAACAATAAAACAAATTAGCAATGCAACAAGCTAGGGGATATTCAGGAATTTGTGCGTTTGTAGCGAAATTTCCCACTTAGGATTGGCCATCACATAATCTACAATCAGCGGAGTAACCGTTTTGGCTTTTGACCACTCTGGCTGTAAATATAATTTGCAGTTAGGTCCAACCATTTCAGCATATTTCTCGGCCCACTCAAAGTCGCTTTTGTTGAACACAATCACCTTTAATTCATTTGCAAAAGGAGCGATATCAGGTCTAGGTGCTTTAAATTTCTTAGGGGATAAACAAATCCAGTCCCATGAACCTGAAAGGGGATATGCACCTGAAGTTTCAATAAAGGTTAGAATGCCTTGGTCTTGAAGCTTTTTGGTTAAATAATCTAAATTATAAATCAAAGGTTCACCACCAGTTACCACTACTGCTTTACCTGGAAAAGTAGCTGCTTTGGCTGCAATATCATCAGCGGTAGTTAATGGATGTAGTTCTGCATCCCAGCTTTCCTTCACATCACACCAATGGCAACCTACGTCGCAACCTCCCAAGCGGATAAAATAAGCCGCCTTACCTGTGTTGAAACCTTCGCCCTGTATGGTGTAAAATTCTTCCATCAATGGAAGTAGTGTGCCGTCTTCTGGTATTTGATGTGCCATAAATTAAGGGCACAAAGGTAAATAATTATGCCATAAATATCATAAGTTCTGTATCTTGCTAAAGTAATTTTAATTGAACATGAAAAAGTTATTCTTCCCTTTTGTTTTAATCTGCAGTCTTTTTTTAGCTTCTTGCTTTGATGTACAAGAAATTTACACTCTAAAAACTGACGGTTCTTATGAAGTTAAATACGATATGGACATGAGTGGCTTGCTGAAAATGGCCTCTTCATTTACGCCAGATTCTGTTAAGCAATCAGATAAAGCCAAAGGTGAAGTTAAGGACACTACTTTTAATTTGGGAAGTGCCATGCCCGATAGCATTAGGAAAAAATTCAATGCACAAGAGTTAGGCTTGCTTCAACAGACAGACATGGACATGAAAATGGATATGCCAAATAGCATCATGAAGATTTCTGTAGCTAACAAAGGAAAGTCGTTGGATGAAATGAACTACTTTTTCAAAAACTTTGGAAGATTAATGAAGCGAGCAGATATCGATAGAAAAATTGGGAATAAGAATTTTCAATCAGATGATGAGGATAAAGGAGATAGCAAATCACCATTTGAGAATAATGAATTCGATTACAAGGTTACTACGACTTCTTTTGAAAGGAAAACCAAAGCAGACTACTTAGCGGCAAATGGCGAAGGGGAACAACTTAAAGCTTCGTTAAAGATGTTCAAAGCAATGGGACTTAAACTCACTAATACCATTGTGATTAATTTACCTAGGCCAGCCAAAAGTGTAAACGACCCAAAGGTAGTACTCTCTGCAGACAAAAAGCAGGTAAAGCTGAGTATGGACATGTTTGAAAACTTAGAAAATCCGAAGGAGCTTCATTTATTGGTTAATTACTAAGATCAATGAAGTGGTTAAAACTTGATATGGAAATTCCTGAAGAGGATTTTGTGACGCTCATCAAGTTGGAAGGAAAGAAAATATGCTTGGTAAAGCATCAGAATAATCTTTATGCAGTACAAAACACTTGTCCGCATGCTGGTGGAATTTTAAGTGGTGGCTGGTGCAAAAATGGTCATATCATTTGTCCCATACATCGTTATGAATATAGCTTGCAAACTGGTAGGGGAGCTTTAGGCCAAGGAGACTACATTGATATATATCCCGTTGAGGAAAGAGCAGATGGTATTTATATTGGCTTGAAAGAGAATTTTTGGAAACGTCTTTTTAGTTAAAATGAACCACCTAAGAAATCTAAGAACATCTTAGTAGTATTTATTATAAAGCTAAAATGTCCATTAGGTTAAAAACATTAAGAAATTAAGATAATTAAGGATGTATAATGTGCATAGAAACTTAATGTCCCTTAATGCCTTAATGCCTTAATGTTTTAAAAAAAACTAAAATGTTCTTAGGTGTCTAAGATGGTTAAAATATTATAAATGCGAAGACTAATAAATTTCTTTCCTCGCCGAAGCCAATGTATTCTTTAACAAGCCTACAATAGTCATTAAGCCTACACCACCTGGAACAGGAGTAATATAAGAAGATTTAGGTGCTACATTTTCAAAATCTACATCGCCATATAATTTATAACCCGATTTGGTTTCTGTAGAAGTTTCTCTGTTGATACCCACATCAATCACTATAGCACCAGGTTTTACCATATCAGCCGTGATAAAGTTCTTTTTGCCAATAGCAGCAATAATGATATCCGCTTGTAAAACTTGCTCCTTTAAATCTTTAGTCTTGCTATGTGTTAATGTAACGGTACAGTTTCCTGGATTAGCATTACGAGCCATTAAAACGCTCATTGGACTACCTACAATATTACTACGACCAACCACCACGCAGTGCATACCAGTAGTATCAATATCATAAGCCTGCAACATCAACAAAATACCATAAGGCGTAGCTGGAATGTAGCAAGGTAAGTTGCGCATCATTCTACCCAAGTTAATAGGATGGAAGCCATCTACATCTTTTTTAGGGTCAATCGCTTCGGTAACTTTTTCTGGGTCAATATGTTTAGGCAATGGCAACTGGACAATTAAACCGTCAACATCTGCATCAGCATTTATTTCTCTAACCTTTTCCAGCAATTCAGCTTCAGTTACGGTACTATCATAACGGTACAAAGAAGACTTAAAGCCAACCTTTTCACAGTTCTTCATTTTGCTAGCTACATAAGTTTCGCTACCACCGTCGTTACCAACTAAAATGGCAACCAAATGAGGTTTTCTACCTGTTTCGCTTAAAAATTGAGCTGCTTCTTCCGCTATTTGTACTTTAACTTTTTCTGATACGTATTTTCCGTCTAATAATTGCATTGGGATATAAGTTATGAGTTACAAGTTGTGAGTTATAGGTTCTGATACTGTACTCGTAACCTGTAACTCGCAACTCAAAACAAATTAGTCTAATTTTAACACTGCCATGAAAGCACTTTGAGGTATCTCTACGTTACCCACTTGGCGCATACGTTTCTTACCTTTTTTCTGTTTTTCTAATAGCTTACGTTTACGTGAAATATCACCACCATAACATTTTGCGGTAACGTCTTTACGCAAAGCGCTAATGGTTTCACGAGCAATAACTTTAGCTCCAATAGAAGCCTGTATTTTAATTTCAAATTGCTGACGAGGTAAAAGCTCTTTTAACTTCTCACAAATCTTTTTACCAAAATCATAAGCATTTGAACGGTGAATCAACGATGACAAAGCATCCACTGGTTCTTCATTCAACAGCATATCTAATCTTACCAAGTCAGATTTACGGTAACCAATAGGGTGGTAGTCAAATGAAGCATAACCTTTAGAAATCGTTTTCAATTTATCGTAGAAATCAAATACAATTTCGCCCATCGGCATTTCAAAAATCAACTCAACCCTGTCCGAAGTCAAGTATGATTGGTTAACGATGATACCACGTTTTTGGATACATAAACTTAAAACTGGTCCAACAAACTCAGCTTTGGTAATGATGTTTGCTTTAATGAAAGGCTCTTCCACATAATCCAATTTACTTGGGTCAGGTAAATCAGATGGGTTGTTTACCACAAATACATCACCTTTGGTGCCATAAGCATTGTATGATACGTTGGGTACGGTAGTAATTACCGTCATGTCAAATTCACGTTCCAAACGCTCTTGGATAATCTCCATGTGAAGCATTCCCAGGAAACCGCAACGGAAACCGAAACCCAAAGCTGCCGAACTTTCTGGTTCAAACACAATAGAAGCATCATTCAACTGCAACTTGTGCATCGCTTCTCTCAATTCCTCATAATCCTCCGTATCTACAGGATAAATACCCGCAAATACCATCGGTTTTACCTCTTCAAAACCTTGGATACCTTCTGTAGAACCATTTTCAACGGTAGTAATGGTATCTCCAACCTTTACTTCACGTGCCTCTTTAATCCCAGAAATGATATAACCTACGTCCCCAGTTTTCACCGAGTTACGAGGAGCCATATCCAATTTTAAAATACCTACTTCATCAGCAATGTATTGTCTTTCCGTATTGATAAATCTTACTTTATCGCCTTTTTTGATTTCTCCGTTTACCACCTTGTAGTAGGCAATAATTCCTCTAAAAGAGTTAAAAACGCTATCAAAAATCAAAGCTTGCAATGGTGCGGCAGGGTCACCTACAGGAGCAGGCACGCGGTCAACAATTGCTTTTAAAATATCGGGAATACCCATGCCTGTTTTACCAGATGCAGGAATAATATCATCTCTGTCACAGCCAATCAAGTCAATAATTTGGTCTTTTACCTCCTCAGGCATAGCGCCAGGTAAGTCCATTTTATTCAAGATTGGAATAATTTCCAAATCGTGCTCTAAAGCTAAATAAAGGTTCGAAATGGTTTGTGCTTGAATACCTTGAGAAGCATCTACAATAAGCAATGCACCTTCACAAGCAGCGATAGAACGCGAAACCTCGTAAGAAAAATCTACGTGTCCTGGCGTATCAATCAAGTTGAACACATATTCCTGACCATCAAGTTTATAGTTCATCTGTATCGCGTGGCTTTTAATGGTAATGCCTCGCTCACGCTCCAAATCCATGTTGTCCAACAACTGCGCCTGTGCTTCACGCTGCGAAATCGTGTTGGTATATTCTAATAAACGGTCGGCCAAGGTACTCTTACCGTGGTCAATATGTGCAATTATGCAAAAATTACGTATATGCTTCATCTTTGTGCAAAGATAGCTTTTTTAAGCAAATTTTAATGCGCAATAATTGGCAGAAAAATGAGCCTTAGAAAAGGTGGTGTCGTAGTTCTTTTGTACCGAAAGTCCCGCTTTCCGTTGCAATCTTTTTATCACTTCTGTCATCCTATTGGTGGAAGCAATGACAAAAAGGATTTCCACTTCAATCGGGTTTATTTAATGAGTGAAGTGCTAATATTATCCTTTCTTTCGCCAGTTTGTTCGTCATTGCGAGGCACGAAGCAATCGTATAACTATTTTCTTTGTTCTTTAGGTAAAATATATCTTTGTTATATACCTACTTCATATCATGGGCTTCATTTTTATTTTCTTCATTATAGCTATTGTCCGCAAGGCCAATAACATTATCGATAGTAACGAACAAGTCATTGATTCCGCTGCTGCAAGAGAAGATAGATTAACTAATTATTTTCCATTTGTATTCCATGCGGTAATGGCTTTGGTTATTTTGTTGACGCTATTTTCGGTCAAAATACTCACTGAAGAGCGGATAAGCATTTTAGTCGCTGATATTTCCTTTCAATTTTCTGCAACACTATTAATGGTGGTCATTGGCCTTATCAGCCCGTTTACGGCGCTTAGCGATGATGCCCGATTAAAGTTACTGTCGCTCGAGGACAAGGATAATGCCTTCTCTCAATGGCTGGTTAAGGGAAAAAACTTTCAATTGGTCAAAATACTGGTCTGTGTAATTGTAGTGAGCTATTTTATTTTAGCTAAACACTTACAATTTCCATCCTTAGATGGTTCGTTATTATCGGGTGCAATGGTATTTCTGATTTTCTTTTACTTGTTAAATAATCTTATCCGTTTATTTCGGAATCCAAATCAATTTAAAAGGGACAACATGGTAAGGCTATCAATGCTGTTTAGTTCAATTAAAACATCTTTCTTCCTTTTAATTGGCACTGTAGTTTTGGTTTTTATTCCTTCGGCTATAATGGGATTAGATTTTATGGATTATGTTAATCCGTGGGTTATTGGATTATTGAGCTATAACATCATTATGGCGTACAACGAATACAAAGTGTTGAATTTTTTGCGTCGCCCAATCAGTGACTAACAGCGATTACTGACTTACTTTCATTCTTGAAAAAGGGTAGCCATTGCAGCCTTTTCTTGGATTCTTCCTATCTGCTGCTGCCGTTTGCTCCGCTTCTGCGTCCGTTTTTGCTTTGTAAGCGGTAAGGCAAAATCCCCATTTCCATGGCTCCATACCTTCAAAGGTCATGAAATCAATACGGGTGTATTTATTTTCGTCTGCTTTGTGGCCGCTACCATTTTTGGCAATTATATACTGCTCGGCCACATTCCATTTAATGATGTGATATTTGATATTTGGATGCTGCACCCACAAAGTATCATTAATCGAATACTTAATGCCATAATCGTCAACAAAGATGCCTTTTACAAAACTAGGCGCATTGGTTTGAGCTATGGCGGTAACGCTTAAAAAAACAAAGGAAATTATGGTTACAAAGGTCTTTAGCATTTTTATTTACGGAGTTGATTTTGATTAGACCTCGTAGGTTTTAAAAACCTACGAGGTCTTTTTTTGATATTTTTATATCTGATTTATAAAAAATTAAGTATTTCCTTTAAAACTTTTACTTTACATGAATCGGTTTGCTCATAGCTGAATTCATCGGCATCTTTATCACCCATTTTACCTATGGCATTTTGGAAATTCATTTTGCTGGCAAACTTATCTTTAGCGGTGGTATGAAAACATTTTGCACCAGTAACTTTTGCAATTTCCAATAGATTATTATTGTTTATCCCAGCGCCAGGCATAATTTCTATCCTGTTAGCTGCCTGCACAACTAACTTAGCTATTTCACTTGCTCCAATTTCAGCATTGGCTTTTCCTCCAGAGGTTAAAATCCTTACAAAGCCCAAAGCAATAATCGCTTCCAAGCTTTCTTCCAAGTTTTGGCTCATATCAAAAGCTCTATGAAAGGCAACGGGCATAGGAGAGGCCATGGCTATTATTTGGCGACAGCGGACTTCATCTACGTTTCCATTTCTATCTAGTATCCCTGCAACTACACCATGACAACCAATTTGCTTGCAGAAAGATATATCCTCCAAAAGACATTCAAAATCAGCATCTTTATATAAAAAATCACCACCTCTAGGACGTATCAATGGCCAAACTTCTAAATCAAGATGCTCAATACACCATTTGATTTGACCATAACTTGGAGTAGTACCGCCTTCACCTAAGTTCGCACACAGCTCTATTCTATCAGCCCCACCTTTTTCTGCAGCAATAGCAGATTCAATAGAGTTGGCACAGATTTCTAATAGCAATTTGACCATTTTTTTGATTTTTGCAGCTAAAAATTAACCTAATGGTCTTCATTAACTATACCAACAACTCTCCATCCATTTGCAGCTTTAGAGGTGCCCAATCTCTGAACAGATTTACCTCCATCTGGAAACCAACAAACCTCAGTAATTATCCAATAATCTTCTTCCACTTTTTCTCTATTGGTAAAAGCTCTTTTTAAACCACTAAATTGAGGCCAGCCATTCTCCTCAGTATGTTTGATAAAGCTTAATTCTAAAACTTCTGCTGTTTGCTTAATGATATCTTCGTCAATTATTGAGCTATTCATTTTACTAAGCATTTGCTTCGCTTCGCTATTAAAATCTTTGCAAGCAATTGCTTTACCCATATCTTGTTCATCATAAGCATTTTCCAAAGATAGTATTGCGCCCTCTGGGGTTTCGAAATCCGCTTTGAAATAGTCGATCCCTTCGTCGATGTAAATTCCAATGCTGTTATCAAATTCAGCCTTTTTATCATCCGGAATTGCCTCTCTTATTGCTCTTATGGTATAGCCACCTATTAATCTTCCACCTTCGACAATCATCCAATCCGAAATAGAAATTCTATCAATTCCTATCTTTTGGTGTAGCTTAACTGTATTGATGTCAACAGGTTCATTTCCAACTGTACCAAAAAGATTTCCTTCTTCATCAAAATGAGGCTCGGTTAACCAAATGTGTTCGCCTTTTTCACCATCCATGATACGAACCTTTATAGAAAAATATACCTGATGCTCTTTTGGTTTTTTTAAGCTTTCTTCGAAGTACCATAAGGTTAAATTGGCTTTTTCAATTGCCCAATTCATTCGTTCATCTTCGCTGGGTACATAAACCATTGTTGGTTCACCTTTGCGATTCACGACTTTTTTCTTGCCGAAAATTTTGGATAGTAAGCCCATGTATTTTTTGTTTTACAGGTTGATTTTAACTGCTTTACATCATGTTGTAAGTCCCTTTTGAGGGATTTAGGGGTTAATAATGACTTTTTCCTTTAATAATCAAATCTTGCTTTTGGCTATCGCATACTGCAAAAGTAAAACCTTGTTGAATAGCGTAAGCACCATATTCACCGTTTTTGTTTATCGCTAAAAATCCTACCTGTAGGTCTTTCGTACTTTTTGCCTTCTTTTTGATGATGCGCATTACCGCTTCTTTACAAGCATCTTCTGGTGAATAACCTTGGCGCATCAATTCAACCACTAAAAACGAACCCACATTACGCACTACTTCTTCGCCCACACCAGTAGAAGTTGCACCGCCCACTTCATTATCAATAAACAAACCGGCACCAATGATAGGACTATCGCCTACACGACCATGTAGTTTGTAGGCCATTCCACTAGTGGTACAAGCACCCGCTAAATTGCCTTGTGCATCAAGCGCCAACATGCCAATGGTATCATGGTTGTATTGGTTTCCTGGTAGTCTTTCTGGTGCTGCTTTATCGTAAAGCTTATTTTCGATATTACTTACAGGATTGTATTTAGCTGTTTTAAGCCATTCAAGCCAATCTTTTTTGCTTTTTTCAGTAAGCAGGTTCTCTTTCTTAAAGCCTTGTTCTAAAGCAAATTGTAGGGCGCCATCTCCAGCAAGCATTACATGTGGCGTTTTTTCCATCACCAAACGAGCTACGGAAATAGGGTGTTTAATTTGCTCTAGGGCAAGCACTGCACCGCAATTGCCTAAATGGTCCATAATACTGGCATCTAGTGTGACAATACCATCTCTATCCGGCAAGCCTCCATAACCTACCGATTGGTTTTTCACATCAGCTTCTGCTACTTTAACACCACTTTCAACGGCATCAAGTGCTTTACCTTTGTTACTTAGTGTTTTCCAAGCTTCGGCATTTGCCGCCACCCCAAAATCCCAAGTAGAAATAACTATAGGTTTGTTTGTACTGCTACTTTTTGAAATGCAAGCTTTGCTCAATGTCACAACAGCCGCAGAAAGTGCAGTGGTTTGAATAAATTTCCTCCGATTATACATGATTAAGTTAGTTAATCTGAAATTCGTCAGAATCTTTCAAAAAAGGAAATTGTCTTCTAATTTTTTCTAATTCGGTATAGTTAATACTGAAAGTATAAAGGTCTTCGTCTTCAGGTTTATAGTAAACAGTATTACCCAAAGGGTCAATGCACATAGAATGGCCACTGTGATAAATTTGGTTACCATCATGTCCAACACGATTTACGCCAATGACGTAGCTTTGGTTTTCAATGGCTCTGGCATGGATTAAGGTTCTCCAATGCGATGAACGTTTATCTGGCCAGCTAGCCACTAATAACAAAATATCGTAGGCAGCATTTTTATTTCTTAACCAAACGGGAAAACGCAGGTCGTAGCAAATGGCTAAACGTATTTTCCATCCTTTTAGCTCTACAATTACCTGTTCGTTACCTGCCGAGAAATGTTTGTCTTCTTCGCCCAAGCCAAAAAGATGATGTTTATCGTAGTATTGATATTCGCCGTCAGGTTTTACCCAAACCATACGGTTATAATAATTGCCGTTTTCCTTGATAATTAAACTCCCAGTGACTACACAATCATAATTCGCAGCGGTTTTTTTTATCCATTGCATGGTCTGACCATCCATCTCCTCAGCCAATTCTTCAGCCTTCATGGTAAAACCCGTGTTAAACATTTCAGGAAGAACTATTAAATCAGTTTTCTCACGTACGCCACCCGACAATCGCAAACCTATATTCTGTAAGTTTTTTTCTATGTTTTCCCAGAATAGGTAGGCCTGAAAAATGGTAATTTTTAAGTTTTGAATGTTGAGGTAATGTGGTTCCATGAGCGGTTAATATTTATAATTTAGTTAGTTTTTCTACTGCTTTTTCGAGCGTACTATCTTCTTTGGCAAAGCAAAAACGAATGACTTTATTGTCAATTTTTTGAGTGTAAAATGCCGAAACTGGAATGGCTGCTACACCTACTGTGCTTACCAATCGTTTAGCAAAATCAGTATCTTTTTCCTCGCTGATGTTTGCGAAGCTTACACACTGAAAGTAAGAGCCTTTACAAGGCAAAAGTTCAAATTTTGTTTGCTTAAGAAGCTCTTGGAAATAATCCCTCTTCTTCTGAAAAAAGACGGGGATTTCCTGATAGACATTTGATGTTTTTAAATAATTAGCGATACCTGCTTGCATAGGTGTATTAACGCTAAAAACATTGAATTGGTGTATTTTCCTAAATTCCGACATCAGTTTTTCTGGTGCCAAACAATAGCCAACCTTCCATCCAGTGGCATGTAAAAGCTTGCCAAAAGAGGCCACAATCAGGCTTCGTTCTGCTAATTCGGGATATAAAGCTACACTTTGATGTTGTTCGCCATCAAAAATGATATGCTCGTAAACTTCGTCACTTAAAATAAGAATATCCGTGTCTTTAGTTAGTTTAATCAACGCCTCTATGTCCTGCTTACGCAAAATACTTCCCGTAGGATTATGCGGCGTATTGATGATAATCATTTTGGTATTTGCCGAGAACAGTTTTTTCACCATTTCCCAATCAATTTTATAATCGGGAGCCTGTAGCTCAAAAGGTTTTACCAATCCGCCTAATAATTTGATAGTAGGAGCATAGCAGTCGTATGCTGGCTCGAAAATAATTACTTCGTCGCCTGCGGTAATGAAGGTGTTTATCGCCGCAAATATGGCTTGTGTACCACCAGCGGTGATGGTGACCTGGGTTTCTGGATGATACTTTGTGCCGTAAAGATGCTCGATTTTTTCCGAAATCAGTTCTCTTAACGAAAGCAAACCTGCCATAGGTGCATACTGGTTAAAACCGCCTTTCATGGCTTGGCTAATTTCAGCTATAAGTTGTTTGTCGGTTTCATAATCAGGGAAACCTTGTGATAGGTTAATGGCTTGATGGTCTGCGGCAAGTTTAGACATTACTGTAAAAATTGTAGTGCCTACGGTAGGTAATTTCGAGTTTATATTCATCATCTGCTACGAAAATAATTAAAAATTGCTGAATTGTTAACTTGTTTAATTGTTGCTATACCAATTGATTAGTTATTGAAAAAACAACATGAGTAATTAGCAGCTCAACAACTAATCGTTAAAATTCGTACTTTAGTTGCTATGACTTTTAAAACGAAAGAAAGCAGATTATTGCTCGTTCTCGGGGCATTTTTTGTGGCAAACACCCTGATGTCTGAATTTATTGGCGTAAAAATATTCTCTGTAGAAGGCGTGCTGGGAATTAAGAAATTTGACATCAACATGTTTGGTGTTCCAAATTTGTCTTACAATATGTCGGCGGGCGTAATTACTTGGCCTATCGTTTTCATCATGACGGATATCATTAATGAGTATTTTGGCGTAAAGCAAGTTCGCTTTCTTTCCATATTAACGGCCATTTTAATTGGTTTTTCATTTTTCGTGGTATGGATGGCGATTAAATTGGAACCCGCTGATTTTTGGTTAACCCAGCAAGTAAACGGACAACCTTTAAACATGCCAAATGCCTTTGATGCCATTTTTGGACAGGGGATGTGGATTATAGTTGGTTCTATTACGGCATTTTTAATAGGTCAAATGGTAGATGTACTGATTTTCCATAAAATAAAGAAAGTTACGGGTGAAAGAGCCTTATGGTTAAGAGCTACAGGCTCTACCTTGGTCTCTCAACTGATTGATAGCTTTGTCGTAATTTTTATCGCGTTTTATCTTAACCCAGCTTATCACTGGAGCTGGCAAATGGTGGCGGCTATTGGTTTGGTAGGCTATACTTATAAATTTGTGGTTGCCTTATTGGTAACACCTATTTTATATGTTGTACATGCTATTATTGATAAATATTTAGGGAAAGATTTAGCTCACCGAATGATAAAAATGGCTGCTAGAGGTTAGTGACCATGAAACAGAAAACCATATTAGCGCTTACTTTTATCAGAAATGTAGTTGCAGCACTACCAGCAACTTCAGAGAAATTGTATTTCGATACACCAGCTTTTTACGTGAACAAATGTTTGTTTGCTCGGCTGAAGGAGGATGAAGAGCATTTGGTGATTTATACAGAAGAGCGGGAGCAATGGATGCAAAAAGACCCTCAAATTTTTATAGTTACCCCACATTATATAAACTATAAATACATGTTGGTGAACTTAGATAGGGTAGCTCCTGAAATATTGAAAGAGCTGCTTATTACTGCTTGGAAGCAGAGAGCCAGCAAAATCTTGCTTAAACAATATTTAGCAAATCTATAAGCTAAACAAATTTCCTGTGGTTACGTTGTATAGCATAAAGCTATCGTATGGCAACACAGGCAGACAATTTAGAGAAAATACTTTTTGGAAATGAAGATTGGTTATTCATTCCAGAAATCATGCTCCGTACCCTTATTATGTACTTGGTGGTACTGGTTAGCTTAAGGATTTTAGGCAAACGAGGTGTTAAGCAACTTTCCATTTTCGAGCTAGTGGTCATTGTTGGTCTTGGCTCTGCCGCTGGCGACCCAATGTTTTATAGAGAAGTAGGAATTTTGTCGGCAGTGGCGGTTTTCTTAGTCGTGGTGATTGCTTATAAAAGCACGTCATATTTCGTTAACAAAAGCAAGAAAATAGAAATTCTTTTAGAAGGAAGTTGTACTTGTGTAATAGAGCACGGTAGGTTTGCCATTGATAATTTCAAAAAGGAAAGTCTTGCACAGGACGAATTCTTTGCTGAGTTGCGTCAGCAAAGTGTGTCGCACTTAGGTCAAGTACATTTAGCCATTTTAGAAACTTCTGGGAGCATCAGCATATTTTATTATAAAGATGAGGACGTAAAATATGGCCTTCCTATATTGCCTGCATTATTTTGCCAGAAAGCCGTAGAAATTAAGCATAAGGATTATTATTCATGTAGTTTTTGTGGTTATACGCATTTAATAGCTCCTGCAAAGCAAGTCACCTGTAAATATTGCGGCAGGGATAAATGGGTAAAGTCGATTAATATTTTGAGGGTTACTTAAGGTTAGGTATTCTGCCGTTTCCCGAACGCGTCATTTCGATAAGGAGGTACGACGAAGAGAATTGAAAATCAACGAAGTTAAATCTAACGACTCTACAAAATTTTAATTTAACGTTTTATACGTCTCTTTTTTTATACAATTCATTAAACATGAAGCTAGATTTCTCTCTGCGTTCGAAATGACGGGGCACGGTTCTTCGAAGAATCGGAACAGGCAATCGAATGACGGTTCTAAGCTAGTTTAATGCCGCTTCCTAAGCACGTCATTTCGATGAGGAGATACGACGAAGAGAATTGAAAATCAACGAAGTTAAATCTAGTATTATGCGATATCTAACTTGGACCTAACTATCTATTATTTGCAAAGTCGCTAGATTTCTCTCCCGAAGTTTCGGGATCGAAATGACGGGATATGAAAAGATATTGCAAAGAAGCCACGACGGAGAAAATTGAAAATCAACGATGAGAAAATCTAAAAAGCTTCCATAACATAATTCAGATAAATCATTAAATTAGATTAACGAACTACTGCTGTTCGATTTGATGATAAATACCAAATAAAGCCAGATGAAAACCAATTATATAGCCCTGTCGGTACCTATTTTCTTTATTCTTATAGGAATTGAACTAGCTTACACTTTTTACAAAAAGCTAAAATACTACCGATTGAATGACTCCATTGCTAATCTTAGTCAGGGGATAGGCTCGCAGTTGGTAGGGCTTTTCATGAAATCAATGCTGTTTGTAGGTTACATGTACATTTTCGAACACTGGCGCTTATTTGAAATTCCCAACACCATTTGGACTTGGATTATTCTTTTTATCGGGGTTGATTTCTTTTACTACTGGTTTCATCGAATGAGCCATCAAATTAATGCACTATGGGCAGCGCATATTGTTCATCATCAATCAGAAGAATATAATTTAACTGTAGCACTAAGGCAATCGTGGTTTCAGGGATGGTTCTCTTGGGTATTTTATCTGCCTTTGGCATTAATAGGCTTTGACCCAATTATGTTTTTAACCTTAAGTTCTTTTAATACCCTCTATCAATTTTGGATTCACACCCGTACCATTAAAAGCATGGGATTTTTAGAATATATCCTCAACACGCCATCTCATCACCGTGTGCACCACGGCTCTAATCCTAAATATATTGACAAGAACCATGCAGGTACGCTCATTATTTGGGATATGATGTTTGGTACTTTTCAAAAAGAGGAAGAAGAGGTTTATTACGGTATTACTAAGCCTTTGGCGAGCTGGAATCCAGTTTGGGCGAATGTGCACTATTGGAAAGACCTGATAGAGACCGCGAAGAAATCTGATAGGATTTCAGATAAAATCAGGGTATTTGTAAAACCTCCAGGCTGGTTTCCCGAAAAAATGGGAGGGTTTCAGTTTGCTCCAGAAATAGATGTCATCAATTATAGAAAGTTTGATACACAAGCTTCTATGGCAACCATGATGTATGCTGTTTTGCTTTTTCTTTTGGCATTAGCCCTTGGCTCTTATCAACTATTTTATTTTGATAAACTAAACTTAACCGTTAATATGTTATTGGCTACTTTTACCATCATTAGTATGCTTACTTGTGGAGCTTTATTGGAAAAGAAACGCTGGTTTATCCCCATTGAAAGCATCAGGTACTTATTAGGCTTTTTCATGCTTTACTTCTTTTACAACATTGGCTTCGATGCTACTTGGATAGGAGGTTTAACACTGTTACATTTATTGATGGTTGTTTACTTTTTCTTTATTAAACCCAAATACCGAAATGCTTAATAAATATCCTCAATTTAGTTTTGCATTTGCCATCATCTTTTTTGCAGAGCTATTAGCCGTTACCAATAACTTAAGTGAATTAAGGTTTGTTACCAAACCTTTAATTACGATTTCGTTAATGCTGTTTATTTACTTGACCATCAAGAAAAAAAGCCGTTTTACCAGCAAAGTTAAAATAGGACTATTTTTTTCATTATTGGGCGATGTGTTGTTGATGTTCTCTGGTCATCATCAACTTTATTTTATGCTTGGATTAAGTGCTTTTTTAATTGCGCATTTGTTTTACATCGCTGCATTTTATGTTGACTTAAGAAGCAAAGTTGAGAACGAAAAACGCTATGTGCTACCCATTTTTATTGTGTTTGGTTTCTTCTGCATCTCTTATTATTACTTTTTAAGACCCTATTTGGGAAGTATGAACATTCCAGTATTAGCTTATTGTTTTGTAATTACGCTGATGGGAATTACAGCAGCCCTGAGATATGGAAAAACTAATTACAAAAGCTTCCTTTGGATTTTACTAGGTGCAATTTTGTTTATCATTTCAGATGCTACTTTAGCCTACAATAAGTTTGTGGAACGAATGGATATGGGCGATTTTTGGGTGATGACGACTTATATGTTGGCTCAATTTCTCATTTGCATGGGAACCATTGAGCGCAAATATATTAAACCTAACTAATTTCAGTTAGGTAAATTAAGGGTTCCTGTAGATGATAAATTACTATGTGCCTATGTGGTTCATTTAGGAAGCTCTTGCGTTTTCGATAAAGATAAAATACAACCACATAGACACATAAGGGTCATACTAAACAAGCTTCTATTTTAGTAGAGCGAAGAGGGTTTGCTAGGGCTGGAGATAGTTAAAAATCACAAATGCTTATCCCCAACTTACGTTAACTAGTTTTCCTTATCCTTATTCAGCACGGTAAATACCTGCACCAATCTTTCTCCGTTATCATCGGTTAAGGTAAGTACGTGTTTTCCAGGTGCAGGACTAACAGCCATTTGGTGGTAGTTTTTAGTAGTACCGATATACTGCTCGTCAATATGCCAATGAATGGTGGCATTAGGGTTTCGATGTGCGGCATTAAAAATAGCTTTTCCTCTATTACCATCTATTTCCAAAGGAATGTATACCATGGCATTAGGTTTAGGATAAATCATCTCCATGGTAGACATATTTTCATTTTGACAACCTTCCATAAATGGAGGCAATGTTCTGTAATCGGCATTTTTAGCTTTGTAATAGTATTCCATGGTAGGAGGTAACACAAACCAGCCTTTGTGCTTCATTTGGCTAATGCTATAACATTGATTGTTTACCTGGTAACTTTCTGTAGCATCTAAATGCACCAGTTTATGATATGGACATAAGGTTGTTTTTTCTCCAACAGGCGGAACCCATTGCACTACTTTTGTTTCACAAATTTTAGATGCCTTGTAGCCGCTTTGCTTACACACCACTATTTTTTTGAGTTTGGTTTTTGGCATTTCGAACCATTTTGAAGAAGGGAGCAACCTAAAGATATCAAACATTAGTGGCGCAGCTGCCTCAATTCCCGTAAGCCCTGGTCTACCTTCTCCATCGGCATTACCTACCCAAACGCAAACTACGTATTTCGGGGTAAGCCCAACCGACCAAGCATCTCTAAACCCAAAACTAGTTCCCGTTTTCCATGCTACGCGTTGCGATGAACTGAATTGTTGCCATAAGCCTTCGTCACCTGGCCTCATTACCTCTTCCATGGCATTAAAGGTTGCCCAAATGCTTCCATGGTCTAGCTGTGAAGTTTGTTCTATATTTTCTTCTGTAGATTTACCATTAATAGCATAGTACGGAGAAGCGTAGTCGGCGCTATTGTACTTGCCCTGGTAGGTATTGTAGTGGTTCAGCGTTCGGGCCATCCCCAAATAAGCTTTACTTAAATCCCACATGGTTACTTCACTACCTCCTAAAATAAGTGACAGACCATAATGGTCGGCAGGTTTATTTAATGTAGAGAATTGTAGCTTTTTTAATTTGTCGTAAAAACGCTCATATTTATATTGTTGTAGCATTTTAACTGCAGGAATATTTAAGGAGCGGCTCAAAGCTCTATCTGCAGGAATAGCACCATCATACCCTAAATCGAAGTTCATTGGCGAGTAACCCCCAATTTGTGTAGGCACATCTGGAATGAGGGTTTTCGGTAATATAAAACCATCGTTAATCATACTGGCATATAAGATGGGTTTAAGTGTACTGCCAGGACTACGAGGCGCCCTAATCATGTCTACATGGCTTTCCATTTCTTTGAGCTGGGGCAGATAACAGTTTCCAACGTAACCTAATACTTTGCCATCGGCCACGCTCAACACCAATGCGGATAGGTTATTGATACCGTTAGCACTAATTTTTTGGTGATATTGCGCAATTACACGATTAAGTTCGAGCTGTAAATCATAATCAATGGTAGAAGTAATCTTGGTGCTTGGTTCTCCTAACTGTTTGATTTCATCTTTAAAGCGATTCAACAAATGTGGTGCATGTTGTGGTAGAGCCAATGGTGCAGTGGGAATAGGCTCCGCTTTTGAAAGCTGTGCCGTGCTACGGTCAATGAATTTTGCTTCTACCAGCTTATCCAATAGGTTATTTCTTTTAATGATGAGCTTGGTGGCATTTTTACCAGGATGCACCAGTGAAGGACTATTGGGCAATACGGCCAAGGTAGCCATTTCGCCCCATGATAATTGTTCAGGCGCCCGACCATAGTATCTCCAGCTAGCAGCCTCTAATCCCACTACATTACTCCCGAAAGGTGCGTTGGCAGCATATAATGCTAAAATTTCATCCTTAGAATAACTCACTTCTAAACGTGTAGCCATCCACATTTCGGCTATTTTCTGTAGAAAACTGCGTTGCTTTTTCCTAGAGAGGCGGATCACCTGCATGCTTAAGGTACTGGCTCCACTAGCCACGCTTTTAGCTTTAATATTTTGAACGCTCGCTCTAGCTACTGCGATTAAATCTACCCCAAAATGATGATAGAAACGTTTGTCTTCAAAAGTGACGATACATTTTACAAATTTATCGGGCACACTATCCGATACAGGAAATCGCCATTGACCATCCTTGGCAATAGAAGCGCTCAATAACTCTCCGTTACTGGCTTCAATTACAAATGAAGTGGGCGTTTTAAATAGAGGCTTGGGAAGTGAGAGCCAAAAGAAAATAAAGAGCACCAAAAATAAGGCATCAACATATAATATGGCTTTAATCTCTTTTTTCATTTTGGTTTCAGTAGTGACAAGTTTAAGCCACAGATGCACAAATATGGCAATCTATGCATCTGTGGTAAAATAATGGTAACATTTATTCCATTTGGTTGATATATACCAAAGGAGACGCTAATATGGAAAGAATTGTTACTATCATTAAATTTTCAGCGGGCTTTGTACGCTTTATATTTACTAATATTTGGCCTAGGATTTAGGAAATATATCCGTCATTTCGACGAGGAACGAGGAAAAATCTAGCAACTTGTTAGATTTCTCCCAGAGGTCGAAATGACGGAACTACGTTATTTATAAACTTCTACCCAAGTACCTGGGGTTGCAGCACTAATGTTATTGTTATACATGGCTTCGCATTGCACCGTAGAAAGATAAAATCTTCCTAAGTAAGAAGCGTTTAATAATACCCTAAATGTTTTAATCTCATTTTCCCTTAAGCTGAAATAGGTGAATACCCTGTCATCTCTGATGTCTTGATAATCATAGCCAGAAGAAGTAAAGGCACCTTCATTGTCATGCAAACGGGTGTTGATGATTTCCCATCCCGACGGGAAAATCTGTGTCAATGCCATTTGCTCGTACAAGCCTTGTCGTCCAGTGTTCTTCACATTTACTTCTGCATAAAAATCCTGTCCTTGTTTTAGTTTCGCAGGATTTAGGACCTGTCCTTTCATGGTTTTATAAGTGATTTCCATGGTTAATAAATCAGGATGATTTGGTAGGAAATCATTTTGCCCAGTAGCAGGACGACCTTGTACAATTAAACGAGCAAAGAGTACGCTGTTGCCTTTATTGGTAATACTGGCATTATTGCTCTTAAAGTTAATTGGTGTACTACTGTAATACTGATTATTGTTAACATTACCTTTTACGCCATCTAGCACATATTGGAAATTTAATTGTCTTGCAGATTTTTGTTCGCCACAGAATTTTGCAATCGCCAACAAACTGTACGCGGTAGTTTGCGTACTGTACCATTGGTCTTCACCTAATTTAGCGGCCACTTTATTGAGCAATTGCAGGGCTCTATTTCGTTGTCCCATCAGTGTTAGGGTTTCCATAATCATGGCTTGGTCTCTTAAATCAGAACCATAAGTGCCTCCCAATTGCTGATATGCTTCTACTTGCGTTGGCAAACCTTTGATTAAACTATTGGCGGCTGCACTTTGACCCGCCATTTGGTAGGCCGCTGCCAAACGCCATTTAGCGGCATCGGTTAGGTATTCAAAGGCTCTTAATCTGTTCATGGCAGCCATTTCTGGTTTCTTGGCTAAGGCCAATACATATAAACGATACGCTTGGCTTAAATCTCCACCATAGAAATTATTGGCATTAGGCGTCCAATTATTGGCCTTGCTTTTTTGGTAACGGATTAAGCCATCGTACAAGCCCACTGGAAGCGCATAACCGCTTTCTTGTGCTTCAATTAAGAAATGACCTGCATAATTGGTTCCCCATTCATCGGCCGTATTATTTCCTGGCCAATAAGCCAAACCACCGTCAGTAGTCTGGAAACCTTTCAACTTATTAATTCCAGCCTTGATATTACGTTCTACTTGCGCTTTTTTCTGTTCGCTTAGGGCAGACAATTTATCCAAATACAATTGCGGGAAAATACCAGAAGTAGTTTGCTCGACGCAACCATGCGGGTATTGGATAAGATATCCTAATCGTTTCTCTAAATTGATAGGAGGGATAGAAGATACTTCCAACGTACCGCTATTAGTTCCTGCAGTACCAATAGCCTGATAATTGCCACTCCAAGTTTGTCCTGGTTGTATCACTGCCGAAACCACATTGGTTACTATTGGGTTTGGATTTCTGATATCCAATTCCACATCAGAAACGGTTTTCTCTTTTCCACTTTGTGCTATGATTCTAATCTTGGCAATACCTGTTCGATTTGGGGCCGTAACATTAAAATAAGTCAATTGGTCACCAGCCTTGGCAAAAGTCAAGTTTTGCTGATTGGTTTGGTTAATTTGTAGATTGCTAGTTTGCAAACTCACCGACACATTTTTGAGGTTATTATTCGTAGCGAATACGTTTACTGGCAAAGTAAAGCTTTCACCTGGACCAATCACCCTTGGAACTGAAGCCAAAAGCATGATTGGCTTTTTAACCTCAACGGCCTTTTCTGCTTGACCATAAGCCCCATCGTTACCTGCTACCACCATCACTTTTACAGAACCAATATATTGAGGCAAAGTAAATTTATGGGTTTTCTTTTCGCCTTTGCCTAATTGGTATGGTCCCATGAATTTCACCACAGGCTTAAATCTGTTTGCTTTGGCAGGGTTGACATTCTTATTCACTGCACCGTCACCACCTATGCTTAATATACGTTCTAAATTTCCGCCCCATGCGCCCAACACTTGGTCAAAAAGGTCCCAAGTTTTTACACCCAAACCTTCTCTTGCATAGAATGAAGCATGTGGGTCAGGAGTTTTAAATCTAGTAAGGTCTAATAAACCTTCGTCAACAATGGCGATGGTATAGGTCATTGCCTTGCCTTTTTCCTCACTAATAGATAAGCTGCTTTCCACCTCTGGACGTAGTTCTTTAGCAATGCTAATTTGGGGTTTTAATATTGTTTCAGGATTTTCGATGGTCAAAGGTATTGCCCCATACATCCTAATTGGCATATCGTTAACCGTTTGACTATGCGGTTGCAACAGGGTCACATTGGCAAACACATTAGGGGTCATGTTTTTTTCCGCTTTGAAAGTAAATTGCGTTTGACCTTTTTTAGTATCTGTCCAATAAGTTTTCACTACTCTGCTACCATTTTCTATCGAGATTAAAGCTCTTCCATTTTCTGGAGAAGGAATGGTAAGGGTAATGTCTTCGCCAACATTGTATTTAGCTTTATTGGCCGTAAACGACAACATTGAAGCTTCGGTAGGATTGTTGCCTCGCTCACGTTGTGCCCATCCGGGCCAATCGATATACACTTCTCTAGCTGCAAAATGACCTCCACCATTGGCGCCACCTACAATAATCAAATATCTTCCCCATTCAGGTTCGTCAACTCTTAAGTTCCATTTAGCCTTTCCACCAACCATTTGCACTTGCTCAACTTTAATGAGTTTATTGTATTCGTTTTGTGTAAAATTGGCAAAGCTTTCTTCGTTGTTTTGCTCCCACCACCAACGCCACTGAATTTTATAAAGCGCTACGGTAACTGGCTTATTGACATTCAACAGTACACCATCTCTATTTACGTTCACAATATCTACCTCGTGATTTTTTCCTGTCACCAACATGCCAGTGAACTTATCGCCTTGAGGTGCCTTTATACCAAAATAGTTATCATATACATGGTAGGGGATACTGAAGTTATCAATACTGAAATTACCACCTGGTTCAAATATTTTGGTTGTAATATTAGCCCTTAAAATACCTGGGGCAGCGGTCATGTTGTTTAAGTTGGTATTCACTACCGCTACGCCGTCATCATTTAAAGTACCTTCAAAAACTGTTCTCAATTGGGTGTCAAATTGAACAATAGGATTATCGAAAGAATAGTCTTGGAAGTTTTTAAAGGTAGTAGCATCCTTGCTCAAGTTAATATCAACTTTTGCTTTTAAATTCTGTGCAGGCGTACCAAACAGCCATTTTGCAGATAAGGTTGCCGCCGAAGCTTTACCATTGCCCAAATATTTTTTACCGCCAAGGTCAAAATTGATTTTAATGCGGTTTGGCGTTACAGTTTCTATTTTAAGGCTTTTGGTAAACACAGCGCCACCAGCTTTAAATTTAGCTTGCCAACTACCAGTAGGGGCGGTGCTTTCTGTAGCTGTTTTAAAGGTGTAAAAGCCATTAATAGGTTTTCCGTTGCTCAGTTTTTTAATCAGCTGGCCTTTCGGATTATAAAGCTCAAACACCACTGGATAATTGTCTGGCAATTTCTGAAGCTTATCTTCCAAAATGAAGGAAAGGTAAAGACTATCTCCAGGTCGCCATACGCCTCGTTCACCATAAATAAAGCCTTTGATACCATTCTGAACAATATCACCACCAACATCAAATCTTGATAATGGTAGAGAATTCCCATCATCCAATTTAAGGTAGCCACGTTCGTTGCCGTTTTTAGCCACTAATAAAAATGGTTTTCTCTTTAAAGAAAAAGTAGCCATTCCATCGCCGTCGGTTTTTACGGTAGTCAATACTTGTTTTTGGTAATCCAACAGTTCAATGCTTACACCACTCATTGGCTTTGCAGAAAGTAAATCTGTAGCCACCACCAACATGCTTTCATCGTTTCCTCGTTTCGCAATTAGTCCAATATTCGAGGATAATAAATTTCTATGTGCCCATCTTTCGCTGGTGTAGTAGGATGGCGAGCATGGATTTTCGCGTTCGTTCCAACGATAGCCCTTAGGATAATAATTGTTGTAATTGTTCCAAAAATCGTCATCCTCATCTATTTTCTGACCATAATCATAGCCATCGTAACCATCATATTCACCATCTTCGTCTTCATTGTCAGTAGCACTTGCTTGCGTACAGCTATATACGCTATAAGCTTGCTTAAACATGATACTTACGCGGTACATGGCACCAGGCTCAGTTTTAATGAGCTTATCAAGGTCCAGCGTAAAACGGTTCTTTTTATGTAAGTCTAGAGATTTATCTTCGTTAAGATGAATGGTCTTTTGTAAAATAGGTCTCGCTACGCGACGTAATTCATTTCCTTCTCTATAATTATTGACCTGAAAAAATTGAGGAATGTTTTCTTGGTATATTTTGATAATGGTCACGTCAACCGCTTTAAGGTTAACCGCTTCAAAAGGAAGTACCAACTTACCCGAATTAGGTAAAATGGTACCAGCACCAGCAATGGTTACTGCAGGCTTTTTGTTTTCGAAAATAACATTTGCGGTTTTCGCAGTCTGTAAATTAGTACCGTTAATATTGGTGATACTTTGATTAACCACTACATTGTAATTACCTTCTAAAGCATCGGGAGCGTAGGCTTTAATTTGGCTACCATCAATAGTAAACCTTAAATCGCCCAAACTCGCTATAGCTACCAATCCCGCTAGGTCTTGTGTAACGCTAACAGGCTCAGAACATTGAATTAACACAAAATCTTCCTGTTGTTGAACTGCTTTAATCGCTAAAACCTTGAAAACATTCAAAGCTGGTACTTGTAGACTTACCTTTCCACTATTGTCGTCGGCACCAATCACATTGCCATCCCATTTTAAACTAAGATTTTGCTCACTTTTAGTTTTGGCAATGCTATCGATGGTAAAGGTTGAAATTTGCTTTTGCGGATTGTGGCTCCACTTTACTTTTAATTTTTGATTGAAATCTACCGTTAAAGCTTTTTCAATGCTTTGTGAGTCTTCGGCATCTGCAGTATTAATTTCACCCGTCAATTTCATTAAGTTGAGCGAGGTATTGTTTTGTGATACCAAACCATTTTCTGTAAGCGATAGGGCAGGTTTAATGACTTTGAAATCAAATTCAAACTCTTCCAATCCCTTTTCAACAGGTAATACTTTATCCAAATTTAAAGTGGCTTCATATTTTTGGTCGGGCTTTAAATCTTCCTCTGGCCTAAATTCCAAAGTTTGGGCATCTATCCAGTAAGTCTTACCCTTAATATTAGGGGAGAAATCAAATAGGTCTTGCTTTACTTCACCCAAATCGGCAATATTGCTCACCGAGCTAGCCAAATGGACACGAATATTGCTCTTTTTAGAAACAATACCCGAGGTATAAGCGTCGATGTATTTTGCAAACTGAGTGTGGTCCTGCTTTTTATCTTTTTTAAGGAGGAAATAACTCGCAGTAACGAGGATTAAAACTAGAGCACCAATTAAAATAACTTTAATGTTAGGGCGTTTAGAGCTGTTTTCTTGATTCATACGATGTAGTGTGAGTACGTAATGAAATTAACGAAAAAAGCATGAAACTGTTTCGTATGTTGAGAAAAGAGTTGTCAACATACGAAACAGTTTTGAACATATAGCGTTTTGTAGACTTACGAAGTTTTGAAACGGTGAAAGCATTTACGTTAGAACCTTAGACTTACGAAGTTTAACTTTATTTGTTTGTTTTTTGAAAGGTGAAGTTAAGGGCTTTGCCATTTAGAAACTTCGTAAGTCTTAATAGTGTAGAACACCCCGCCCTTTGGGCATGCCTCTGGTAGAGGGGAATTTAGGACGTAATATATTAAGGTTAATTGCAAACATTTAGCAACGTACTTTCCATAGTACGTCATTCCCGCATCGGCGGGAATCTTAAAACAATATGCCTGCAAAATTTCTAACAGCTTAAATAAGCTTATCATCTCATTACGATGCCCAATCGAGTTGGGCATGACGGCAGGCGGACCTATGTGGAAAGTCCTATTTAATCATCACTCCAGGTTTATTAAGCACAGGAATTCTAATCAAATTGCTATCAATAATACTTTCAGGAAGGAAAATGAATTTCTTATCGTAAATGGTGTTGCCAATGTAGTAACTCAACCAATATTCATTGGTGAGGCCAAAAACAGCGGGGTCAATTGCTTCTACACCAGCGTATCCCTGCGCTTCAACATCACCTATAAAATGTCTTAATAATGAGGTTTTAACTTCTTTGCCATCTTTTTCACCATAACCTTTAGAGGTAATTAGCACATTGGTAATGGGCTCGTTCTTTAAATTCACTAAATAAACGGTCCAGTTTTTAACTTCTGGTGTTTCGCTCATTAAGGCAACGGCAATAGCAACGTCTTCTACGATATTTTCAGGTAAGTCTTTTTTCATTTTTCACAATTTTCGTCAAAGCGATAAAAGGAGAGCAATTCTATTTTGGCAGAAATATTCCTATTTACGTCATTTCGACGAGGGGAGGCCTTCTGCGATTTTCGGCAAGGAGAAATCTAGCCATACGGATATCAGTCGCTAGATTTCTCATATGCGTTCGAAATGACGATGCGTCAGTGCACCTATTTTTTCTTCGCTACTGCTTTTTTAGCTGGAGCTTTCTTTTTGCTTTCAAAAGCATCAGGTTTTTGAGCTACAATGAGCGCCTTTACTTCATCCAATGAAATGTTCGAAAGTTCCTCTGCAGTATATTTTTGTTTGGTCGCAGGGTTATTACCTAGTTTCAGCATGTCCTTGCCAAAACGGATAAAAGGTCCCCATCTACCATTTTCAATCGCTATTTTATGCTCCGTCCATTGTTGAATGAAACGGTTGTTTTCTTTCTCAACTTTTTTGCTGATTAACTCCTCTATATCCTTTTGAGAAAGGTTATCGAAGTTATATGCTTTTGGCACATTGATAAACAACTCATTCCATTTAATAAACGGTCCAAAACGTCCTTTACCTTTCGTTACAGGCATATTTTGGTAATGAGCCACAGGAGCATCAGCATCTAGTTTTTCGCTAATAATCTCAATCGCTCTTTCGTTATCTATTGTTAATGGGTCTACATTTTTAGGGATAGAAATAAAAGCATCTCCCCATTTTACATAAGGTCCAAAACGTCCCAATCCAACAGAAACCTCTTTACCTTGGTAATCTTCCAATTGAAAAGGCAACTTAAATAAATCCAAGGCATCTTCCAATGAAATGGTACCTACAGACTGCATTTTGGTTAAGCTGGCATAACGCGGCTTATCTGCTTCATCATCACTAATCTCACCAATTTGTACCAATGGTCCGTATCTGCCTACTTTGGCATAAACGTTTTTGCCACTTACAGGGTCAACACCCAATAAGCGTTCACCAGTTGCTCTATCAGCCGTTTCAATAGTGGTTTCTACTTCATTGTGGAAAGGCTTATAAAAGGAGTGGAGCATTGCTGTCCATTCTTGCAAACCTTGTGCAATTTCATCAAATTGCTTTTCAACGTTAGCGGTAAAATTAAAATCAACAATACCTTTAAAATGCTCAACTAAGAAATCGTTTACCACCTCACCAATATCAGTAGGAAATAATTTTGATTTCTCAGCACCTGTGATTTCAGATTTCTTTTGTTTAGTGATGTCGCCATTGCTCAACGCAAAAGCTAAATATTCTCTCTTTTTACCATCTCTATCTTCTTTCACCACATAACCTCTGTTTTGAATGGTTGAAATGGTTGGTGCATAAGTAGACGGGCGACCAATGCCAAGTTCTTCTAGTTTCTTTACCAAACTAGCCTCCGTATACCGTGCTGGTGGTCTTGAGAAACGCTCTGTAGCCAACATTTCCTTTAACGAAAGTTCCTGACCTCTGGTTAATGCAGGAAGCATGTTGTTCTCGTTCTCATCATCCTCATCATCGGTCGATTCCAAGTATACCTTTAAGAAACCGTCGAACTTTAATACTTCACCTTCTGCACCAAAAACTTCGTTACGAGTGCTTACACCAATATCAACGGTTGTTTTTTCAAAAATAGCCTCACTCATTTGCGAAGCAATGGCACGCTTCCAAATCAGTTCGTACAAACGTCTTTCCGAAGCATCACCATTAGTGGTATGTTGGTCGAAATAAGTAGGGCGGATGGCCTCGTGAGCCTCTTGTGCACCTGCAGATTTCGTTTTATAAACTCTTGGTTGGTGGTATTGGTTACCGTAGGCCGATTTAATTTCAGCAGCAGCAGCAGCAATGGCAGTTTCCGATAAGTTTACCGAATCGGTACGCATATAGGTAATTTTACCATTTTCGTAAAGCCTTTGCGCAATTTGCATGGTACGTGCCACTGAAAATCCCAGTTTTCTGGATGCTTCCTGTTGCAAAGTAGAGGTAGTAAAAGGTGCTGCTGGATTACGTTTAGCAGGTTTAACCTCTAAGTTATTTACCTTGAAACTAGCGTTGATACAATCTTGAAGAAACTTTTCAGCCTCTTCAGCTTTCTCAAATCGCTGTGGCAGCTCTGCCTTTACAATTTCTTTTCCTTTACCAGTGGTAAATTGTGCAGTAATCTTAAAAGCAGCGGTACTCTCAAAATTATTGATTTCACGTTCTCTATCTACAATTAAACGTACCGCAACTGATTGTACACGACCTGCCGAAAGTGAAGGTTTTACCTTTTTCCATAGTACTGGTGAAAGTTCAAAACCCACCAAGCGGTCTAAAACCCTACGAGCCTGTTGTGCATAAACCAAGTTATAATCAATACCTCTTGGCGTTTCTATAGCTTTTAATATCGCAGGCTTGGTAATTTCGTGAAATACGATACGTTTTGTTTTCTCTGTTTTTAACCCTAATGTTTCAAATAAGTGCCACGAAATGGCTTCTCCCTCGCGGTCCTCATCGGATGCCAACCAAACCGTTTCGGCATCCTTAGCTAATTTTTTTAATTCGGTGACCACCTGCTTTTTATCGGCTGGCACCTCATAAGTTTGCGAAAAATTATTGTCAACATCTATGCCCATGTCACCCTTAACCAAGTCGCGAATGTGGCCGTAGCTAGATTTTACTAGGAAATCTTTTCCAAGGTATCCTTCTATGGTTTTCGCTTTTGCGGGTGACTCAACTATCAATAAATTTTTTGCCATTAATTAGGGGTTTTTGTGCAAATAAAACTATAAAATCAACCAAATTCAAAATTGGTAGCGTTTTTTTTGAAATAAAATTTTAACGTAGGCCAAAAACAGGAACGCTAAACGTTCATTTATTCTGTTACGTTATTAAGCTCTTTTACGGACTGATTAAACGAGGTTGAAAGGGTTGAAATGTGGCTTTGGAAGCTGAAAGTCAATATTCTGATTTAATTTAAAATCAAATTATTTAGTCGTAAAACTATTTAATTGCATCTTATACATAAAGCCTCTTCGGGTACGACCTGTAGAAATATCTTTATCAATGGCTTTTACTTCTTTAACTACTAAACCTACATTTTTAGCATAAGTTTCTAAGTAGATATCTTCCCTAATCAAATTTACTTCCTTGTATTGAGTAATACTTAAGGTCGAGTCAAGTTTGTTAGTGCCTATCGTCAAAGGAACATCAATAGCCGTAATTTCATGACGCCAAACATCCATATCATTATAAAGGTTACCGTTCCATGCAGATTGCAAAGAAGGAGGGAACACCAACCTCACATATCTTCTATTATCCAACACCTCTTCAGCTCTATTATTGACGATACGACGGGTAATCAACTTTTGGAAAAACCAATCTTGCGTACTGGTTTTCTTATAACGCTCCACTCTATAAGTCTCGTAACCTTCAACATCTTTAAATTTATTAACTACAATATCCTTTAACTGAAATTGGAATAAGGTAGTGGAGTTGTTGAAATCATTATAAACGGTAGAATCTACATTATAGATAGTCTCCTGATTTACTTTTAGCGGAAAATAATTATAACCCATATCAGGCTTCGGTGCATTCTTTTCTTTATTACAAGAAGAGAACCACAAAACAGCGCTAATTAATAGCCCGAGCGCACAATATGATAATCGAATAGATTTCATGTATCCAAATATATAAATATTTAGGGCTTCCTTCAAAAAAAGCAAAACTTCAAACGAATACCTTTTAATATATATTCACTCATGGCCGTTGGGCCTAGTCCTTTTCTCTTGAAAGAAAAGGACCAAAAGTTCAAGGCTGATTGTACTGTGTTGCTCCAGCTCATTAAAGCTTTTATTGCGCTAGCTGAGCCGTGCGTGAGCAAATGCTATATTAACGAAGCTGCCACACTTCTACATCTAGCTTGCTTGTACTTCGTCAAGTGTTAGTGAACACGCTTTAATGGCTTCCTCTGCCACATTACAATAGGCCGTTACAAGCACTTAGGAAGGTTTAGCTCAATCCCAAATTCCCCTCTGCTAGAGCGGTGCCCGAAGGGTGGGGTGTTAAAAACACAGACCGTTGAAAGACTTACGAAGTTTTGAAAACTTCGTAAGTCTGAATAATAGTAAAGTTAAGGGCTTCGCCGTTTCAAAACTTCGTAAGTCTTGTAAAAGTATCACCAGAAGTTTTACCAAAAAGCTACAGTTCATTTAAACTTAACATCACTGAAACAATCTTTTTCTCCTTATATTCGTTTTATACAAAAACTAAAAATCATGCTTAATACTTTGTTATTATTTTTGGGCTTAATGATAGCACCAAATCCACCAAAAGATATTTACGGTTTTTCTTTTAAAACCTTAGACGGTAAGGAAGTAAAGCTTTCTAAATTTAAGGGAAAGAAAATCTTAATTGTAAATACCGCTTCTAAATGTGGCTACACTAAACAGTACGAAGATTTAGAAAAATTACACAAGCAATACGGTAAAGAAGTTGTATTGATTGGCTTTCCATCAGCAAACTTTGGCGGACAGGAGCTAGGTAGCAATGCAGAAATTAAAGAATTTTGCAGCAGTAAATTCAATACCACATTTTTAATTGCCGAAAAAAGCGATGTAAAAGGTGAAAGCATTACGCCATTGTTCCAATATTTAACCACGCAAACCAATCCTGATTTCACTGGTGACATTAAATGGAACTTTGAAAAATTCCTCATCAACGAAAAAGGGGAGTTGGTACACCGTTACCGTTCTGCTGTTAAACCTCTAGACGAGCAGATTGTAAAAAACTTTTAATTTGAAGAGGCAGTACGAAGAGCTTCATTTTTTGTACTGCCTCTATCTTTTTGTATAGGCAAAACGCCATTCTCTAACGCTAACCAATTTATCCCTGTGAACTTATATCCATATTTTATCCTGCTTGTCTTCTTAGCAATTGCCCTTTATTTCATTTTCAGAAAAAAGAAAGTTACGCCTAGCATTTTAAGTAATGAGGACAAACAGCTTTTACAGGAACATGTTGAATTTTATGCTGCACTTGACCCTAATAAAAAACAGGTATTTGAAAATAAATTAGCTCAATTTTTAGGGGGCATTAAAATTGAAGGTGTTGGTACCGAGATTTCACCTCTAGATAGAATATTGGTAGGAGCCAGTGCCGTTATTCCAATTTTAGGTTTTGACCACTGGGAATACCGTAATCTTGGAACCGTATTGTTATATCCTGATACTTTTAATAAGGACTTCCAGTTTGCTGAAGGTGAGCGAAATATTATGGGTATGGTGGGCGATGGCTACATGAACGGACAAATGATTCTTTCTCAGTCGGCTTTGAGGCATGGCTTTAGTAAAAGTGCAGGTAGAGAAAACACAGGTATACATGAGTTTGTACATTTATTAGATAAATCAGACGGCGCTACCGATGGAGTACCACAAAACTTCATGAAACATGGATATGCTATTCCATGGGTGAAAATGATGCATCAGGAGATACAAAAAATCGAAGACAATCAGTCGGATATTAATCCTTATGCCATTACCAATGAAGCGGAGTTTTTTGCAGTAACTTCTGAGTATTTCTTCGAAAACCCAGAACGAATGAAAGACAAACATCCAGCGTTGTATGATGGCTTGAGTAAGATTTTTGGACAGAAATTAGCCTAATGTCTGTGCGTCATTTCGAGCGAAACGCAGTGTAGTCGAGAAATCTTTGAACTTTGCAACATTCAAAACACCCTCTCTGCCTTTGGCATCTCTCCCTAAAAGGGAGAGAATAGTGCTTAGGAACGGAAGCATAGCTACAAAAAAAAGGCGCCTTTAAGCGCCTTTCTTGTTATTTTTCAATCTCTTTTAAACTATCCATTTTCTTATAAGCTAAGAAACCTTTGATATCTTCAAAGTGTTCACGGACACGTTTATTTCCAAATTCAAATACTTTTTCGGCCAATCCATCTAAGAAATCTCTATCGTGAGATACCAAGATTAATGTACCATCAAAGTCACGTAAAGCATCTTTAATAATATCCTTGGTTTTCATGTCCAAGTGGTTGGTAGGCTCATCCAGAATAAGCACGTTTACAGGTTCCAATAATAGTTTAATCATGGCCAAACGTGTTTTTTCTCCTCCAGATAATACTTTCACCTTTTTGGTGGTATCATCGCCACTAAACATAAAAGCACCCAGTAAGTCCTTAATTTTCACACGAACATCGCCCACAGCAATCTGATCAATCGTGTCAAAAACCGTTAATTCTCCATCTAATAATGCCGCTTGATTTTGAGCAAAGTAGCCAATCTTTACATTATGTCCCACCTTCAATTCACCTTCGTAGTCAATCTCGCCCATAATGGCTTTAATCATGGTAGATTTACCCTCACCATTTTTACCTACAAATGCTACTTTCTGTCCACGCTCAATCACCATCGAAGCTTTCTCAAACACTAAATGCTCACCATAAGCTTTGGTCAACTCCTCTACAATTACAGGATAGTTTCCTGAACGGGGAGAAGGAGGGAATTTCAAACGTAAAGCAGAATTATCTACTTCATCTACTTGAATAACTTCTAATTTCTCCAGCATCTTCACTCTCGATTGTACCTGAAGTGTTTTAGAATAAGTTCCTTTGAAGCGGTCAATAAACTCCTGATTGTCGGCAATAAAACGCTGTTGCTCTTCGTAAGCCTTTAATTGGTGTTCGCGACGTTCTTTTCGCAGTTGCAGGTAATGGGTGTATTTTGCTTTATAATCGTAAATACGACCCATGGTTACTTCAATGGTTCTATTGGTAATATTATCTACAAAAGCACGGTCGTGAGAAATCACAATTACCGCTTTGGCCGAGTTAATCAAAAAGTCTTCCAGCCATTGGATACTTTCAATATCCATGTGGTTGGTAGGCTCATCTAGCAAAATAAGGTCTGGTTTCTTCAATAGGATTTTTGCTAACTCAATACGCATGCGCCATCCACCGGAGAATTCTGAGGTTTGACGGGTAAAGTCAGAACGAAGGAAACCTAAACCTTTTAACACTTTCTCTACCTCCGCATCATAGTTCACTTCTTCAATAGAATAGAACTTTTCGCTCAGTTCCGATACCCTTTCAATCAATTTCATGTAATCGTCGGTATCGTAATCTGTACGAATATTAAGCTGCTCGTTTAAGCTTTCCAGCTCATCACGCATCTGATAAACTTCGCTAAAAGCTTTTGAAGTCTCTTCAAAAACAGTCACATTGTCTTCAGTAAGCAAGTGTTGCGGCAAATAGGCAATGACCGCATCTTTAGGGCCAGAAACATGTCCGCTAGTAGCTTTACCAGCTCCTGCTATAATTTTTAATAAGGTTGATTTGCCTGCGCCATTTTTACCCATTAGGGCAATTTTATCGTTCTCGTTAATAGAAAAGGATACGTCGCTAAAAAGCGTAGTGCCACCAAATGATACAGAAATATTATTTACGTCAATCAATGTTCTTAGTCTTTTAAAAATGAGCCGCAAAGATAACTGAAGAAATTGTTTTTAATAAATAATGTTGTGGGAAAAACTAGACTTACAAAGTTTACATTTTGGTAGATATTTTTAGACTTACGAAGTTTTTGAAACTTCGTAAGTCTTGCAAATTACATTTTAAACACCCCTCTAAAAGAGGGGAATTTTGGATAGTTCACAATCATTCCCCAAGTACTCAAAACGGCCTATTGTAATGTGGCCGCGAAAGCCTTTAAAGCTGCCCCCACTAACGTAAATACAGCAAAATCAAGCTAGGTGCGGAAGTGTGGCATATACTTTCATTAAGCATTCGCTCACCCACGGCTCAGCTAGCGCAACCAAAGCTTTAATGAGCTGGAGCAACACAGTACAATCAGCCTTGAACTTTTGGTCCTTTTCTTTCAAGAGAAAAGGACTAGGCCCAACGGCCATGAGTGAATAAACACCCCGCCCTCTGGGCACCCCTCTAAAAGAGGGGAATTTGGGGATGAAAGTTGCTGCGATAGTGGTAATCATTGTGGTTTTAAACAGACTCTATAATCTCGTTAGGCTCGAAACGAGATTTTGGGAAAACAGTTGGATGCATGGCATCATTTATATCTGCATAACCCACTGCAACAGCAAATAATGGAGAATATCCCTCTTGCGATAATATTTGTTTGTAAGCTTTTCTGTTAATCCCTTCCATTGGTGTAGCATCTAATCCCATGGTGATACAAGCACTCAAAAAATAGCCTAACGAAAGATAAACCTGATTTTCCATCCAAGATTTTGTGGCCGCATCCCCATTAGATTTTACCATTTGCTCATAAAAACTAATCCAACCCTCTGGCAAAACAGAAATATTACGTTTTTCGAAATGTTCAATATGTTCCATCACACTAAACACAACCAAAAGTCCAACATCTTTAACTGAATTTTCATTCATATAAGATTGTTCAGCTAAGTTCTTCTTCACCTCATCATCCGTTACAAAGGTGAATTTCCAAGGCTGACTATTAATTGAAGATGGACTTAACCTGATGATTTCTTTTAATTCTTCAATTTGTGCTGCCGAAATCTTTTTAACAACATCATACTTTTTGGTTGCGTATCTACGCTTTGCTAAATCTAAAAAACTCATTTCTTTTTAATTTTAATAAACTATACTTTTTATTGTTGCAAAACTAATTATAGTGATATACCTTTGCAATAACGGTCAAAAATGATAGTAACAGATGTACAGTATAGACAACAAACAATATCCTTGCAGCACTAGCTTGACAATGAAGTATATAGGCGGAAAATGGAAAGCGGTAATCCTTATTCATTTAATTGAAAAAAAACGCTATAGCGAATTGAGAAAGGAATGTAAAGTGATTACAGAACGTACTTTAAGCTTACAATTAAAAGAAATGGAAGAGGATGGCTTGGTAAAACGTACCGTACATACGGCCAAACCACCGCTAAAAGTAGATTATGAGCTTACGGAGTTTGGCAGAACACTGATTCCTTTGTTGAAGTCCATAGCACAATGGGGAACGGAGACCGCAGAAAAGAATAGCTTGATACAAATAGTAAAATAGATGGATTGGCGGTATAGTGATAATACCAGCCGCAGTTTTAGCATCCAATGAGACTTACGAAGTTTCGAAACGGCGAAGCCCTCAACTTTACCATTGAAAACAATGAAAAACTAAAGTTAAACTTCGTAAGTCTATCAAGTCTTCTACGGTTTATGTTTTAAACACCCCGCCCTTCAGGCACCCCTCTAGAAGAGGGGAATTTGGGATAGTTCACAATCGTACCCAAGAGCTTGGAACGGCCTATTGTAATGTGGCAGTGGAAGCCATTAAAGCTTAATCCACTAACATAAATAAAGCAAAACCAAGCTAGGTGCAGAAGTGCAGTACATGCTTTCATTCAGCATTTGCTCACGCACGGCTCAGCTAGCGCAATTAAAGCTTTAATGAGCTGGAGCAACACAGTACAATCAGCCTTGAACTTTTGGTTCTTTTCTTTCAAGAGAAAAGGACTAGGCCCAACGGCCATGAGTGAAAAAAATGAGTACCTCGTATAGGATTAATATTGGCAACAACACCTTCACAATAAACAACATTTTATTACTATTTTGTACTGTAATTAAAATCTGCAGAAAATGAATAGAACAAAAATTGCTATTGTAACGGGAGGAAGCCGTGGCTTAGGCAAAAACGCGGCTCTTAAAATTGCCGAAAAGGGAATCGACCTCGTAATTACCTATCATAACAACAAAGAAAAAGCTGACGAAGTGGTGGCTGAGATTACCAAAAGGGGAAGAAAAGCAACCGCAATTCAACTGGATACCAGCAACGTTAAAACATTCCCAATTTTTGTTGAACAACTAACTACTTACCTAAATAATGAATATCAAAACCCAAATTTTGATTTCCTAATCAACAATGCTGGAACAGGTGGACATACTTCATTTATCGACGCTACCGAAGAAGAATTTGATACCATGGTGAATATCCACTTCAAAGGTGTTTATTTTCTTACCCAGAAACTGCTTCCTTATTTAAATGATGGTGGAAGCATTATCAATATTTCATCTGGCTTAGCAAGATTTTCTCATCCAAATACATCCATGTATGCCAGTGTAAAAGGTGCAATTGAAGTGGTGAGCAGAATTTTGGCAGCTGAATTAGGCCCCAGAAGAATTAGGGTAAATACTGTTGCACCAGGGGCTATCCAAACAGATTTTAATGGCGGAACAGTTCGTGACAATGAAATCGTAAATAAAATGGTTTCGGATTTGACCGCTTTGGGCAGGCCAGGAGTTCCCGAAGATATTGGTGGAGTAATTGCATTTCTTTGCACAGAAGATGCTGGTTGGATAAACGGACAAAGAATTGAAATTTCAGGTGGGATGCACTTGTAGCATAGCCAGAGAAATTAAAGTAGCAAAGAACAGTTCTGCAATGAAATATAAGGAAATTGAACCAACCGAATTTTTAAGCAACTTTGTAAAGTGTTTTTGGCATTATGAAACTGCCGATAAGGAAGTCCTGCACACTATTCTACCAGATGGTTACTTTGACATGATTGTAGAGTTTGAAAACGAAATATTGACAACAGTAAAGCTCACAGGCACCTGAACAAAACCAAAAGACATACAAATTTCTGAAAATACCACGTTCTTTGCTATCAGATTCAAGCTTCTGACAATTGAATACGTCTTCCAAAAAGATTTGAAATCTATCTTGGATTCAACGATAGAGTGCAACTGTTTCTTTTTATATGGACATAGAAGGAATAAAAGAATTTTATGAAAATCTGAAAGGCAAAAAACTAGAAATGACCGAATTGAAAACTACCTGGTACGGGATGCAGGAATTTTACGTAAAAGACCTCAACGGTTATATTCTTGGATTTGCCGAAAAAGCTGAACAGGTATAGATTTAAAAAAACACAAAACCATTGTTTGACCAAAGATCAATACTGATAATCAAGCTTTTTCACAAACAAAAGTAACAAAGCAGGTATTAAAAGCGAAAGGAAGAGTAACACAAATTTTGCTAAGGTAATCCATGCAAGCAATCCGGCTATAAAGGGAAGTTGCTTTGGAAATTCCGAAAGGAGATAAAGTACAGTGGCATTTTCAAGCATATCAAATCCAAACCATATCCATGGAAGTAACTTCACTATTTTGAAGAAATATTTTGTAAGTGTTACCCGTTGCAGGGTGAATTTGGCAAAAGCATGCAGAAATGCCAGCATAGATAGAGGAAAAATAACATCTATAGTGTACGTAAAACGTTTGTATACCTGTATCCCAACTTCTGTAAAGGATTGTATATGCTGGTAAACCGCTTCGCTTCCAAACATTGGTTTTTTGTCGAATATTTCCAGTCCTCCCAATAACATACTTACCTGTTTAGAGCCTGCAGGAATATTAAAAGCATGTGTAATGATAAATACAATAAGAAAAATCAGAAAAAACAGTCCCAGCTTTTTTCCGCTGACTTTACCATCCTCAGGGCTAGTGTTGGCCTTATTGCTCAGTAGAATTCCAAAAATAAGACCCAACAAAAAAATTGCGGGGATATAAAAAATGTGTTGGAAAGTCATGACCTTATATTTTTACCTTTTAATAAACACTTCAAATAACAGCTATTCTTCCGGCAAAAATATTGGTCTGCACCAACTTCAGAACCGTACCGTATTTATCAGCTTGCTAAAGTTGGTAGGATCTATCGCCAGATAGGCGGCTATGTATTTTTGGGGTACTTGCTGTAACAGATGCGGACTTCTTTGGCAAAATATCCTAAAACGTTCTTCAATAGTTGTAGAGCGGAGTTCTATCTGCCTGTTGAGGAGACCTATGGAAAGGTTTTCGGATAGTTTCCGAAATAATCGTTCTACCTGTTGGGATTGCTCAAAGATTCCCTGTAAAGTAGAATAGCTCAGGTAGTTGAGCGTACTGTCTGTAATACAGGTTACGCTATATGTTGATGGTTTCTGAAAAATAAACGATTCCATTACAACACAGAGGTTTGGCGGATAAGCAAAGCCGAGAATATTGGTTTTACCCTGTGTATCAAAATCATACATCTGTATGCCTTTTTCAACAAAGTAGATATTTCGTTGGGTTTCGCCCTCACATACGATACGATCTCCTTTTTTGAAGTGCCTCCTCCGGAAATCTTTTGTTAGAAGTTCAAAATTGGCAACAGTAAAAGCCGGATCCACTTTATAGATATATTCATATAATAAATTCATTACGCATCATCCAGTTATCAAAAAAAAAGAATTGTGACCTGTAATTATATATAACATAAAAATCTTTACAGATACCTGCTTATTGCAGAATTAAGTTCACTAGTAATACAGGACTAGGCCCAACGGCTATGAGTGAAAAAGATAAGAATAAACACCTCCACATTGAGGAAGTCCTTCTAGGAGAGGGGAATTCGGTTAGTGTAATTAAACACTATAGTAATAGTTCGTAAAGGTATAGCTGAGAAGCGGATCTAACCAACCAAAAACCCAAAAAACTAACCAACTAAATCAAAAAGCCACCACCTAGCAAATCGTTTCCCTCATAAAATACTGCCGATTGACCTGGAGCGATAGCAGACACCGCATGGTCAAAAACTACACGCATTTGGTCTTTCTCTTGCACAATGGTACTTAGGGTACCTGCATCTTTATAACGTATTTTGGTCACCACGTTATCCAAAGGTTCGTTAATATTTTCGTATTTAATCAAATTAACGTTTCTTACCATTGCTTCACGACGTTCCAACTCATCGGCTCTGCCTAAAACAACCGTATTACTTTCTGGCAAAATCTGGGTCACAAACATTGGCTCGCCAAAAGCAACACCTAAGCCTTTACGTTGCCCAATGGTATAAAAAGGGTAGCCTTTATGTTGGCCAATCACCATTCCTTGGGTATTTACAAAGTTTCCACCCGCTACACGCTCTTCCAAATCTTCTACTTTGTGTTTTAAGAAAGCACGGTAATCGTTATCAGGTACAAAACAGATTTCGTAGCTCTCGCTTTTTTTAGCCAGTTCCTCTTGGCCCATATCTAAAGCCATTTGTCTAATTTCAGATTTAGCGAAACTACCTAACGGAAATTTAGTTCTGGCCAGGTTTTCTTGAGATACTCCCCACAACACATAAGATTGGTCCTTGTTTTCGTCTTTGCCTTTAGAGATTACATAACGACCACTGTCTTGTTGACGAATGTTGGCATAATGCCCAGTAGCAATAAACTCACAATCAAGTTTGTCGGCACGTTTCAATAGTGCTTCCCATTTGATATAAGTATTACACAACACACAAGGGTTTGGCGTTCTTCCCGCTAAATATTCATCCACGAAATTATCGATTACAAAATCACCAAACTCATCTCTGATATCTAAAATATAGTGTGGAAAGCCATAATTTACGGCAAGCGTACGGGCATCATTAATACTATCTAAGCTGCAACAGCCAGTTTCCTTGCTGTTACTACCTGATGTGGCGTAATCCCAAGTCTTCATGGTTAGGCCAATTACTTCATAACCCTGCTCGTGCAACATCACTGATGCTACCGAACTATCAACCCCGCCACTCATGGCTACTAAAATTCTTCCGTGCTTGCTCATTGTCGTAAATAAGAGTGCAAAATTACGTAATTAGTTTAAAACTGTCTCATTCGGAGGTCGTGACAATGTCAAAAGTAGCTTAACTACCGCTCGATTTTCTAATTTGAAGCTCTGTATCTAGCAAGATAGTCTCTTCTGGTCCAATATCTTTGCCCTTAATTAAGCTAATGAGTGTTTGGGCTGCCAGTTCACCAATTTGACGTGAAGGCTGACGTACCGTACTCAATGAAGGATTTAAAACAGCTGCTAAATCCGAATTACTAAATCCTATCAATGCAATATCTTTTGGTACCGTAATTTTTCGCTCCATTAAATAGGCCAACACTTTAGTACTCAGCAAATCGGTAGCCGTAAATATAGCCTGTGGTTGTTGTTTAAGCAATTGCTCCATGGCCTCAGCCACATTTTGGTCTATTTGCTGGGCAGTGTCGCAAAAAGCAACCAGTTCTTCTTGATAATTAATTCCGTGGTCTTCAAGTGCTTTCTTATAGCCTTCAAAACGCTCAGCGGTAGTGGTTAGCGTTGCATTGCTATTCAAATGCGCAATTCGGGTATAACCATTAGAAATCAGATGTGTGGTTGCCTGATAAGCACCACTTAAATTGTTCGCTGCAATTTTATGAGCAGTCATTTTTTCACTAATCCTGTCGAAAAGGACTACAGGAAATCCCTGTGACTGCAAGTTCTTCAAATGACTAAAATCAGCAGTTTGGTAAGAGGGAGAAATCATGATACCATCTACACCGCTAGCATGTAGTAAATTAATGCAGGCTTGCTCTTGCTCATAAGACTCTTTGCTTTGCATGATGATAATCTGATAGCCATTTTCAGTACAAATCTGATCAATACCATCTAGCATTTGTGCTACAAAGTTATTGTCAATAGAGCAAATCACGACTCCTATAGAACGTGTTTTACCAACTTTCAAACTACGGGCCATACGGTTGGGCACATAATGGTGCTCTCTGGCATAGGCCAACACTTTTTGTTTAGTTTCCTCTCCAATCTCGTGGCTATCAGTAAGTGCTCTGGATACCGTAGAAACCGAGATATTTAATGCTTTGGATATGTCACGTAGGGTAATGCTCATTTTCACTATAAAGATAGGATAGTTTAACAAGCTGTTTAAAATTTCATTCAAAAATATTTCAGTGATATGATTAATTCCTTGAAAATGAATAAGAGTTTATAATCAAATCTTGTAGGTTTTTGATACCTATGAGGGTTAAATGAAGAACAAACGCTTCGACAAGCTCAGCGTGACAACAGTAAACGAGCGAAAACAAACATAAGTGCGGCCATTCGTCTATCTCCTTAGCGTTCAATCGTATACTACAGTGTTGATAAAATGAAGCGCCGCATGTATTTAAAATTTAGGATATTTAACCTCCATTTTATTCAGATATGAAGATAGTAATTGCCGAAAAACCCTCTGTAGGACGTGAGTTAGCCAAAGTTTTTGGGGCTACAACCCGTAAGGATGGGTATATTGAAGGTAAGGGCTATTCGTTCACTTGGGCTTTTGGGCACTTATTGCAATTGGCTCCGCCACAGGAATATGGCTTTTTTGGCTGGCGCAAAGAACATTTGCCTATGCTGCCAAACAAGTTTAAACTTTCTATCCGCAAAATAAAAACGAAGGATGGAATGGTTGAAGACCCTGGGGTAAGAAAACAGCTTGATACCATAAAAATGCTGTTTGATGAAGCTACAGAGATTATTGTAGCAACGGATGCTGGACGTGAGGGCGAACTGATTTTTAGGTATATCTATTCTTATCTAAAATGCAAAAAGCCATTTAAGCGTTTGTGGATTTCTTCACAAACGGATGAAGCTATTAAAGATGGGTTTAGAAACCTAAAACCTGGAGAAGAATACGACACCTTATTTAGTTCAGCTCATTGTCGTTCTGTATCTGATTGGCTGGTGGGTATGAACGCTACGCAAGCTTTGAGTATTTCGGCAGGGAATAGGAGTGTGCTCTCTTTGGGGAGGGTGCAAACACCCACTTTGGCCATGATTTGTGCTCGTTATCTTGAAATAAAGAACTTTGTTCCTAAAATATATTACCAGATTGGTATTCAGCTAGACAAGGATGGCCAGTTGTTTAAAGCTATCTCTGTAGATAGTTTTGATGCCAAAGAAGAAGGGGAAGCGATTTTTGAGAAGGTACAGGACGTTGCTTCTGGCTTTAGCAATGGCGGGAATATTACCGCTGTGGAGGCCAAACCAAGAAAAGAACCACCTCCACTTTTACACGATTTAAGTAGTTTGCAACAGGAAGCCAATAAGAAAAATGGTTTTACTGCCGACCAAACTTTAAGTTTATTACAGAACCTCTACGAAAGCAAATTGGTGACTTATCCGCGTACGGGCAGTCGTTACATTGGCGATGATATTTTTGCAACAGTACCAGCTCTAATTGCTAGCTTAACAGACCATGGCCAGTTCGCTAAATCTGCCGTAGCCTTGCAGGAAATGACCCTGAACAAGAGGAGTGTAAATGCTAAAAAGGTAACCGACCACCACGCTATTTTAGTGACGGGTGTTAAACCTGGTAGTTTAAGCAAAGACCACCAAGCTATTTTTGATTTAGTTGCTGGACGCATGCTGGAAGCTTTCCACCAGGAATGTGTGAAAGAAGTCACTAAAATTACCATTCAATCGGAGATTGTTTTTATGGCCAATGGTACGGTAATTCGCTCCGCTGGATGGCGTTCTGTTTTCAATGAAGTAGAAGATGATAAAAAGGATGAAGACAACCCAGCTTTACCAAAAGTAAAGAAAGGGGAGGCGTTACCTATTGTGAACAAAGCCTTCTTAGAAAAACAAACCAAACCAAAGGCCATGTATAATGAAGCTTCCTTATTAAAAGCTTTAGAAACCTGCGGAAAAGAAATTGAGGATGAAGAGCTTAGGTACGCCATGAAAGATAGTGGTTTAGGTACTCCAGCTACAAGAGCAGCCATCATAGAAACCTTATTAACCAGAGAATACATCGTTCGTGAAAAGCGTAATTTAGTACCAACCGCTAAAGGCTTGGCCGTTTACGAAGTTGTTAAAGACAAACGCATTGCCCAAGCAGAATTGACTGGTGCTTGGGAAAAACGCTTAGAGGAAATCCGCTCGGGAGCCTCTGTTCAGGATTTTAAGTCGGAAATTATTGACTACACTAGAAGCATTACACAAGAATTACTTACTGATGGTGCCGCTATTTCTAGTCAGGTAGTTACACCGGCGGCTACAGCTTAGATTTAACTCGCTTACAGACTTACGAAGTTTTAAAACGGCGAAGCCCTCACTTTACCATTGAAAACAATGAAAAACTAAAGTTAAACTTCGTAAGTCTCCAAAACTCCACTGTCTAGGTTTTAAACACCCCGCCCTTCGGGCACCCCTCTAGAAGATGGGAATTTGGAATAGTGCAAAATCGTTTCCCAAGTACTTAAAATGGCCTATTGTAATGTGGCCGCGGAAGCCATTAAAGCATTGTACATATTGGGAAAACTGTCTTTAATACGCAGAAAGGTAAAAATAGCACTTACTATGTCTCCCTTTGGAGGGAGGTTAGAATAATCCCCTGCAAGAGAAAAGGGCTACGCCCAGCGGCCATGAGTGAATAAAAACAAACTTCTAAAGCCTCAAAAGCAGAAATCACACATCTACAACACACTGCAAATCAATACAATTAAATATAAAAGTCAAATTTTAGGGAAACCATTTCCATTAAAATACTGTTATGATTAATAAATTCCAGCGTTATGTTAAGTATTATCAGAGATATACCATCGCACGTTTTCGGTGTAAAGGCCACGGGGCAGGTCACGGCCGAAGACCTTAAAAGTGTGCTGCTCCCAGGTTTGGAAGTATTGACTCAAAAACAAAACGATATATATTATTTACTAGTACTAGAAACACCTGTAGAGAATTTTACCGCTGGTGCTTGGTTTCAGGATATGGTTGCCGGACTAAAACATTTCACCAAATGGAAGAAAGCAGCTGTAGTGACGGATGAAACAGCCGTAGAAAAATTCACAGATGCTTTTAGCTATATCGCTCCAGGTGAATTTAAAGGTTTCAAATTATCACAGCTTGATGAAGCAATTGATTGGTTGAGCATAAAATTGTAAACGATGAAATGGATTAAAAACATGACTGCGGGCCTCATTGGTTCTGTAGCTTTAAATATACTACATGAAGTAGTGCGTAAAAATGTTAGGAATGCTCCCCAAATTAACTTGCTGGGAGAGGAAGTAGTCAACAAAACGTTAAGTCAGGTAGGTACACCCATTGTTGATGCTGAAGACTTACATAAAGTAACCTTGGAGGCTGACCTTATTGCTAATGCGACCTATTACAGCATGATTGGCGGAAGCAATAAGTACATTTGGCCAAAAGCGGTGGCTTTAGGTTTAAGCGCAGGAATTGGTGCTATTCAATTGCCAGAACCTTTGGGGCTAGATTCCAGACCTGTTACTCGTACTACACAAACCAAAGTATTAACTGTGGGCTACTATTTATTTGGTGCACTGGTTACTGCAACTGTTTTGAAAACACTATTTAAATCTTAGAAGGGAAGAAACATGGAAAGTTCAACTGCAAGTAGAGATAGCTCAAACAATACACAAGATATTAAAGACCATATCAAAACTTTAGAAGGCAACAAAGCCGTTGAAAAGTTACAAGAGTTGGCCAAAGGTGCAGAAAACTGTTTCTTTTGTACTAATATTAAAACTGGCTTACCACTGTCAGTAAGGCCTATGTCGGTGTTGGATGTTGATGATGACGGCAATTTATGGTTCATGAGCCAAGCAGACAGTGAAAAGAACAAAGAGATTGACGCCGATCCGTTTACCCATCTGTTTTTCCAAAGCCATAAAAATTCAGGTTTTTTAAATGTTTACGGCATTAGCGAAATTTTGAGCGACCGTAAAAAAATAGAAGAACTATGGAACCCATTACTGAAAGTTTGGTTCCAAGACGGGAAAGAAGATGACAAGATTAGTGTGATTAAAGTATCACCTACCCATGTATATTATTGGGATACTAAGCATGGCGAAGCCATTGCTTTTATAAAAATGGCGGCATCCATTATTACGGGTAAAACCATGGATGACTCGGTAGAAGGTAAGTTAGAAATTTGACGACGTACTGATTAACGTTGTACAATAGACCTGACAGCAGCCGATAGCTCCCAAAGTGTAACGCGGGACTAAAGGCGAATGGCAGGACTGTAGTGAGCGAAGGCCTTGTGTCTTCGCTCTTCTTTTTTAAAAGACTTTGGCGTATTGTAGGCTAAATTGGTAAATTGCCCTATCATGAACCGCAAACTATTTCTTTCGTCGTTACTGCCTGCATCAGCAATGTTATATGCTTTTAAAGGCAATGCTGCTACCAAAAAATTGAGTAATGAGACTGTTAAACACAAAAAGCCTCCTTATTTAAAACAGGGCGATATCATTGGGATTACCTGTCCAGCTGGATTTATTACTTATGATGAAATAGCTCCTGCCATACAGCAAATGGAAAGTTGGGGCTTTAAAGTAGCGATAGGAAAGACAGTTGGCGCCCGTGATTTTACCTTTGGCGGTACAGACGAGGAGCGTTTGGCCGATTTACAACAGATGTTAGACGACACTAGCATTAAAGCGATTATGTGCGCAAGAGGCGGATATGGAGCGGTGCGAATTATAGATGCGTTAGATTTTAGCGTTTTCAAGATGTCACCTAAATGGCTAATTGGTTTCAGTGATATTACTATTTTACATTGCCATTTAAACGGTAATTATCGATTTGCCAGTATCCACTCTAAAATGTGCAATAGTTTTCCTACAGATTGGAACAAAGCCGAACCGATACAGATTGACACCATTAAATCAATAGAAAAGGCCTTAAAAGGAGAGGAGCTAATGAATTATGAGGTCAATTATCAGGTAAACAACAGATTGGGCGAAGCTGAAGGTGAATTAATTGGGGGAAATTTGCGTTGTATAGAGAATTTGGCTGGTAGTGCTTCGGAAATTAAAACGGACGGTAAGATTTTATTCGTGGAGGATGTTGGTGAATACCTATATAGTATAGACAGAATGTTTTTTAACCTTAAACGTAGCGGAAAGCTCAGTAAACTGAAAGGTTTGGTAGTTGGTGGTTTTAGGGTCAAAAAAGACGACGAAGGCGAGGGCTTTGGCAAAACACTGGAGCAAATTGTAATGGAAAAGGTAAAGGAGTTTAATTATCCCGTATGCTTTGATTTTCCAGTGGGTCATCAAAAAGCCAATTACGCTTTAAAATGTGGCGTAAAACATCGTTTAAATGTAACCGAGCAAACTACAACGCTGAAAGAACTGGGGTAATTTGTTTTAAGCCTATTTGATACACCGGTGTTTCTTCTAATCTTGAAGCTACAATAATTTCGGTACCGTTGGCTACTTCGCTAAATAGTTGATGTACCAAGTCAGGGCAATTATTTTCCCTACTCAAATGTGAGAGGAAAAGGTGGCTCATAAATTCAGGTCGATGATTCACAAATAAATCGAGTGCTTTTTTATTGGACAAGTGTCCATTTCCACCCCTTATCCTACGTTTTAAGAAATAGGGATAATTACCCTTATCCAACATCTCGTCATCGTAATTAGCTTCTAAAAATGCAGCGTGGCATTGTTTGAAATGATAAATAAGGTTTTCACAGTGGTCGCCTATATCCGTAAAAATGCCAATCTTCACATCATTACAAGCTACCGTAAAGCTATATGGTTCAGCGGCATCATGTAATTTTGGAAACGCCACTATCTCCAAATCGCCAATAACAATAGGCTCAGTACTTGAAAATGGATATACCAAATGAGATGGTAGTGATTGCCGACCTCCTAAATGTGTCTTTTCGGTAATGTAAATAGGCAACTGATATTTCTTAGCCAATACGGGCAAGCCCTTAATGTGGTCGCTATGTTCATGACTGATAAAAACAGCTCGAACTTTTTGCATACTTAACCCTAAACGGCCTAAACGGGCTTCCGTTTCCTTACAGCTTAGGCCAGCATCTATCAATACGGCATCATCATGATTGCCAATGTAGAAACAATTGCCATTGCTACCAGTATTTAGTGAGCTAATAAATAACGACATCGACACAAAGTTCGCCATTTTAAGCTACTTTGCATTACACTAATTTTAAACATTACCACATTGCGAAAACATAGCATTGTAACTAACTGTTTTAATTAAAAAAGGACATGGAAGAAAAATTCAATAATGCCACTCCTCAGCGCCCAGCAGGAGGCCGTGCTTTAGACGGACAAATAGTCCCTGTGGACTTGCCCAAATTCATCAAAGAGATTAAAAATGAATCATCGTACCACGAAAATGGGAAGAATGCCATCACGGTTTTTAAGTCTGAACATGCTACTTTGACCTTAGTAGCACTAAAAAAAGGTGAAAAAATACAATCAGGCACTGAAGAAGGCCACATACTCATGAATCTATACATGATTGAAGGCGATTTAAGTTTTTCCACAAAAGAAGAGAAGCAGTATCTTTCAGTAGGACAACTACTTAACTACCATTACGATTACCCGTTCCAAGCCAATGCCCTTACAGCGTGTGTATGCTTACTTACCATCATTAAGTAGAAACAATAGCTACAAAATGTGAATTGTTAAAAACTTACGTGAAAAAAGAATATCAAAAAAATAAAGAATTGCTTGTTTATTCCGTTTAAATGATATATTTGACCAATAAATTAAAATTATAACAATGGAAAAATTTGCAAAAGTTAAAGAAGTAGTTGCTGCTATCGAGGCAGACGTAGAGAAATTTTACAACGCAGGTAATTCAGCTGCAGGAACTAGAGTACGTAAAGCTATGCAAGATCTTAAAGGTTTAGCTCAAGAAATTCGTACTGAAGTTACAGAGAAAAAAAATAGCGCAAAATAATAACCGCTCAAAGTAATTAATGGAAGACCTTGTTTAAATACAAGGTCTTTTTTTATAGGCGCTCTAAAACGATAAAACGTTTTTGTACATTTACGAAAAGCAAAAAATAAGAATATGATTGCAGTACAAGTTACCTACAAAATTAACGCGGACTTTATTGAAGAGAATAAACGTAATATCGCTGCTTTTTTAGCTGATTTTAGAGAATTACAACACAGCAAATTTTTGTACCATGTGTACGTTAAAGAGGATGGTTTAACTTTTGTACATGTTTCCATGTATGAAAATGAAGAAATACAACAACAGATTATAAATACACCTTCTTTTCTTGCTTTTCAACAACACAGAGATGAAAGGGGCTTAACGTCGCCTCCATTGATCGAACCATTAGAACATCTTGGATCTTCGTTGAGAATAATCAAATAAAACAAAAAGTGGCACTACCAAAGTAACGCCACTTTTTTGTTTCCTATAAAAATGCAAACCTATAAGCCGGGTTCTGTTTCCTCCTAAAAGGACTTCTATCATTAATCCAGGATAAATGTTGCCATTTACCTCTAACGACCTACCCACTAACATCGGACGAGCAGCCCTACATGCGTTAGCCTATTTGGTCTTTCAACTCCCGGGGTTTACCAACCTTGCTATCGCTAACAAAGCTCGTGAGCTCTTACCTCACGTTTTCACCCTTATCCTAATACAAGACCAGGACGGTATATTTTCTGTGGCACTTTCCGTGGCTTAGGTCTTCATTCCTAAACCCCTTCCCGTTAGGAAGCGAGATGCTCTTTGTTGCCCGGACTTTCCTCTTCAATATAAAATTGCAGCGATAGAACGGTTTGCATTAAGTGCAAAGATAGCTTTTTATTCTGTTTAGATTTTAGAAAAACCGCGTTTTAGCAGATTTATTAAACCTTGTAGGTTTTGAAAACCTAAAAGGTTTAGTTTGCTCTGTCCCAAATTTCTCTATCTTGGAGTAGTGCTCGAAGGGCGGGGCGTATAAACAAAAAAGACTTATGAATTTCGATTACAAAGACTTACGAAGTTTCCAAAACTTCGTAAGTCTAGTTGAGATAGAGATACTACTTACAATTTTGCAAATCCTTTGCTACTTGCTCGTAAGTGTACATTCCTTGTTGGTTACCAAATGAATTGGTCACATACACCAATACTTGTGCAATATCAATATCATGCAGGTCTTTAAAGGCTGGCATTTTTTCCTGATAGGTTTTACCGTGAATCTGCATCGGTTCATTAGCACCGTTTTTAATATAACAAGCTAATTTCTGTTTGTTGACCTTCAAAAATACCGTATCTGTGAGTGGGGGAGCCAACTCGCCCAAACCCTCGCCATTAGTACCATGACAATTCTGGCATCTAGCCATATAAATATCTTTTCCATTAGACAGATACTTAGCCATTTCTATTTCACTCGCACTTTGACATGCGTTAATTACTATAGCTATTGCCGTCAAAAAAAAGGTATAAACAACCATTTTCTTGACGCTGATGCTTTTAATTTTTGATTTTTGACTTCTCACTTAATTAGTCTTTTTCAGCTAATAAAATATCCATATCGCTTTTCAGCTTTTCTACTTCTTCCGTCTTGGTACCATCGTAAGCTCCTCTGATGCGTTTATGTTTATCAACCAATACTAACCAGCCTTGGTGTACATAACCATCGGTTGCTGCACTATCTTCTTGTACCGCTACCAAATAATCTTTTTCCGCTAAGCCGTATACTTCTTTTTTATCGCCGTATAAGAACTGCCATTGTGGTACATCAACACCTAGTTTTTGCGCATATTTTTTCAAAACAGAAGGTTTGTCGTATTTAAAATCAATGGTATGAGAAAGAAACATCACATTTGGATTGCCTTTGTACTTATCGTAAATGGTTTTCATGTTACGGTGCATTACAGGGCAAATGGTGGTACAAGAGGTGAAAAAGAAATCGGCTACATAAATTTTATTGTTAAAAGCATCTTGAGTTACTTCTACGCTATCTTGGTTCAAAAACTTAAAGTTGGGTATGGTTTTATAAACCGTATCTATTTTTTCGTTACCATTGGCATCTTTAGTGATTTTTGCTTCACGGTCGCCGTAGATAGGTAATTTTTTCTCTTGAGTACAAGCAGCTCCAAACAATAACATTCCGAATGCTGCATATAGGATTATTTTTTTCATCGTAATTATTTAAGATATTTTTCAGGGTTTTTATCAAATTTCATTTGGCAACTTTTGCTGCAAAATACATATTCCTTTTTGTTGAAAGTGCTTTTAACACTGCTTGAGGCTTTCACTTTCATTTTACAAACTGGGTCTACTTTCAAGCTGTCGCTCACCGCAGTTTTTTGAAATTCATTGGTAGTGATTTTGCCCTGTGTCAACCAGCTACCAAGGGCAAAAATACAGATTATTAAAGTTGTTTTCATATTACATTAGGGGTTTATGCCACAGATGCACGCATTTTAAGTTTTGCTTAAAGTTATTATCTGTGCATCTGTGGCTAATTCATTATTGTTTTATAAAAGGTTTTGCCTGCTCAATGGCTTTTTCTAATTGAACTTGTACTTGTTTTACACTATCTAGTTGGTTCTTGAAGTACTGTAAAGCATCTGTTTTTGAGCCTTTAAAATCAAGCTGAAAATTATGCATCCAATCCATCATCTTTTCATCTGCTACATTGAGCTGATGAATAGAGTTTTGTAGCGCTATGGTATCCGCATCTTTCTGCTGGCGCTTTTGTTTCAGCAAACTGTCTAGTTTAAAAGTAGTTTTAATGGCTTTTTCATTCACCACCATTGCTTCGTTGTGCAAATCATCGATGGTTTGTTTGATGGCTTGCTCATTATCCTGTTGTTGGCATGCCGTAAAAGCTAGGATGATAATTAAACTTAAGTTCTTTATTTTATTCATGATGTTAAATTTTAAAATGGTATAGAAAGATGTATCATTAATCGATTTCCTGCCTTTGCTCTTTTATTGGCTAATTCTTGCGCAATCACATTTTGGTAATTAGCGCCCACCGAAAACCTACCTACAGCTACTTCAACGCCAGTAACTAAAGCAGAAGAATAGCCGCCAGAAACTTCCATTTCATACTTGCCTTGTTCCATATCTTTGGTGGCAGTTTCATATAAAACACCTGCATTTGGTGCAATGGTAATTTGATGGAATAACCTAAATTTATAATACAATAGGGCATTTGTACTTAGCTTATTACCATATCTATAACCATACTTATTTTCTGTATTGATTTTGTAGTTGGCATTGAGGTTAAACCCCAAGTCATTTAATCTAATGTCATAAGCGGCATTGAGGGTAAAATCAGTACTTGCCGTACCCAATTGAAAATTGTTAGGATTTTCTTGAATGGCTAGGCGTTCGCTAGGCTCATACTTTCCCGTGGGAAGTTTAACACCTGCACCCACCCAAAGTGAGTGTACCAGCAATTTGCTATTGAACGAATTACTTTGGGTAAACAGATTATAATAACCCATTAATGCAATATCGCCCAAACCTTGCTTATTACCAGTGTTGGCTTGCGAACTGCGCTGATTGAAGTTATAAGGTATAAAAGCGAGGGTCCTAAAATGCTTTCCAAAATTCCAGCCACCCCAAAGTTCTGCGCTTTGATAGGTTTCATCCGTAGAAAGCGGTGTAATATTTCCTTGCGGCCCCAGATGTGTTTGCAGGGTTTTATGTTGATACCTAAGACCAACAAAACGTTTGTTGTATTCAGGCAAAATACCAATATAGTAACTGCCCACACCACAACCGCATATATCGCAAGCAAGTAATGTTAGAGGACCTGATAATAAAATGAATAGGAGTATTTTTTTAAAGTTCATTACTGTTCTGCTAAAAGTTTATTATTAATGAATTCCTCGTCATTTAAGGTGTTTAAAAAAGCGAGTAACTTGCTTTTCTCCTCAATATTGATGGCAATTCCCCTCGTTCCATTAGCAACTAATGAAGGGTCGAGATTTGGCGTGTTCTGCACTTCACGAATGTAGTGGTCAAAAACGGCATCCAAATTCAAAAACCTGCCATCGTGCATATAGGGCGCTGTATATTTCAGATTACGCAAGGAAGGCACCTTGAATTTGTATTTATCGCCTTCCAAAAGTGTTGCTGTGTACAATCCCAAATCATTAATGGCACTTGGCGCTAAACCATTGTTTCTGAAATTACCATCCGTAAAAAGTGGCTCTTTATGACAGCTACCACACTTGTTCTTGAATATTTCATAGCCTTCAGCTTCTATTACAGTAAAACTGGCATTTTGTTCCTTGCGCATCACCTTGTCGTATTTGGCATTACTGCTCACACACATGAGCATAAATTGCGATAAGGCTTTCATGAAATTAGCCGTACTAATTTGTTCTGAACCAAAAGCGGCTTTGAACTTATTCTTATAAGTAGGCATCTGACGGAGTTTATTCAACACATTTTCAAGGTCTTCATCCATCTCCTCATGAGTGGTAATAGGCGCAATGGGCTGTAAATCCAAATCGTAAACACCGCCGCCCCACATAAAGGCTTTGTTCCAAGCCAAGTTCATGATAGGAGGAGAGTTACGTGTACCCAATCTATCATCAATGCCATGACTAACATCATGTCCATGCTGAGTAAATGCCGATGACTGAATATGACATGAACCACAACTGATGGTATTATCTCTAGAAAGTCTAGGTTCATAAAACAACATTCTACCTAATTCGAAACCATCTTTAGTGATAGGATTATTGGCAAAAGCATAAACGGGTTCTGGAAAGTTTTTGGGCCGTTGAAAGCCCAAAAAACTTGCTATTTGCTCCTTTGCATCATCGCTTTTTTTACAAGCATATACAAAGAGCAGTACCAGAAAAAGGTATTTTAAATAGCTCAATTTCATCCCTAGTTCTCCGTATGGTCATGCGTAAACAGTCCGTTGAAATTTTTAGAGAGGTTAGTGGAGTAGGCGCTAAACATTACATTTGGGTTTTCCTTAATGCTTAGGGTAGTACTTCCGTTAAAAAACTTCATGATGTCCACAAAAAGATGGATGTTACTTTGCCTGCCTTTTCTAACCTTGGCAATACCCGCAGTATTTAAGTCAACGGTAATGGTTCTGATATTGTTGATGGTTGGCGCATTGTAACCGCCGAATCCGCCAATGTGGTATTTGAATTGTTTTTTACCTGTAGGATCTCCCAGTTGGTCATCACTAATTACAGATGAATTGCCCTCTAACTTGAAGAATATATAACCAGAATTCCAACCCCAGTACATTCCGCTACCACCATGACCTCCACCTGCTGCAGGGTCTAAAACGCCAACTCTTTTGTCAACAGACATCGTGCTTCTCAAACTGTCTACCCCTAAAATAAAAGTCAATTTACTGTAGTCTCCCTCGGGCACTCTAACAGTGGCAAATCTGGTAGCTTTATCGGCGCCATTCACCATAAAATAGGAACTATCTTGCGGAACCGTGTATTGCTGACCACTGGTAGTGGTTACCTTGATATTGCTCACAAAATACTGTAACATACTTATACTGAAAGGCTCACCTTTAGCATTGGTATATGGGATTGCAGTATTGTTAAAGGTCAATGTCCTTCCACCAACAATATTGTCAAACTCTACGGATAGGGAAGCGAGGTTCTTTTCATCGAAATTAGGAGCAGCGTTATCGCTTTTTTTACAGGCGGCAAATAGGATATTAGAAAGTATAATTAATAAGAATATTTTTTTCATAATAAGGGTATTAGAAATAGAATACAGAGCTAAATAGCATCCATATCATTTCATTTAAAAAATAATAAATAGTATAAATTGGAAATACGAGTGGTTATTACAGAAGAACTTCTTCCATAAAAATCTCTATATCATTCATCAGATGTTTAGCAATGCGATTACTGGATATAAAAACCCATTATAGCTAGGGAGTAAAGCAACGCATCATTTTGATGAGAATGCTTTCCAACCCAAAATTCGGGACAGGCTTTGCCTCGCAATGACGAACCATGAATGAATAAAGTAATACACAACACTTCCCACGATTTGGGATTTATTGCGAGCCACTAAGAAATGATTAAGCTACCTTTGGAGGGTGGAAGATGGTGCTGGTTTTACCTACAGGTTTTTGTTGTAGATAATGCGGAATAGTGATTTCTACCTCGGTTTCGAAGGTTTTGAAAACCAGAAGTGGTTTTTCTGGTGCCACCGTTTCAATTACACGTTTTACATGTTCTTGCTCTTGTTTGCTTTTTTGCTCGAGCTCTTTAAGTTTAATGTCCAAAAAACATTTTCCTTCACAATGAAGTGCAGGTTTGTCTTTGTTGGTACATAGCACAGAAGAAATGTATGCTTTATTGAAATGATAGGAGGTAGAAACAATCCAATAATTAAAGCAGTTGGCCATTACGCCAACTAGCAATACTACTGCAATTAATTTTCTACAGATTTTCATTGCGGCAAAGTTATGAAAAGTAGTAGAATAAAGGCAAGGAATAGGAAAAATGATGATTAAAAAGTGTTTATGATAAATTTTGGATATCAATAATCTGATATTTATGCTATTATATTGATTCATGCAAAAATCCGATGGATTTCAATAATTGTAGAAAAGATCATGTAGCCCGAACATTCGACTCCTTAGGAGTCGCACCCATATTAATGATGTTGTTTTATAAAAATTAGACCTCTTAGAGGTCATGGCAAAGTTAAATATTCCTGCAAACCTCAAGTTTAGTGTTAAAATAGAGTATAACTTTATAGCGCTTTAAGATTATCTTCTATAAGCGTGTTTAGAGATTCCCGCCTACGCGGGAATGACGCTCGGATGAATGCTGATGCATAAAGTATACGAACCTTTCCTTAGCACTTCCGAAATGTCTGAACATATCTTCTTTAGAAAGGAGAGAGGAAATTAGCTTGTGCTTTAAAAAAGTAATACCACTTCGCTTAACAACACTTATAATAAACCTTAACTTTCTGTTCCTTCTCCGACCAAGCGATATACACATTATGGTCTTTTCCTAAACGATAATCGAAACCATTCAGTCCATTTTGTTTAAGCTCATTGTAAAACGCTTTATCTGGCACGTTTTTATCCGGTTGCTCATCTGGCGTAACTGCGGGCTCTAAAAAATGATGATCTTCGAAGAAATAGGAGATTTCCTCTTTAAGGAAGCGCATTTTATCTTTTTCCTTGGTCATTTCCGCAGTAGCCAAGTAGTTTTTCAATAACTCGCTGGTTTTAATCTCCTGTCTGTAAATTTCTTTTCCTTCAAAAGATTTGATAGTAAACAACAGTTGTCTCTCTTTGCTGTTGTTACCCACAATAGCCACCGTAAAAGTATCCAATTTCACTTTGTCGGAAAAAGCAAAAGTATGGGTATTCGTTAGACCTTCACTCGTATCAGATTCCTTTTCAGATACGGAAGAATTACAAGCACTTAAAAGGCCTGCAAATGATAAAGCGATGATGACTCTTTTCATTACAATAGATTTTAGGCCTTAATATATAAAATTATTTAGATATCTTCTTAAGATCTTCTGGGGTATCTATGGCAATAGTTTCTAAATGTGTGACTTTGGTTTTAATGGTAAAGCCGTTCTCCAGCCAGCGGAGTTGCTCCAAGCTTTCCGCCATTTCTAAAGTAGAAGGCTTCAATTTGGTCAAGGCAAGTAATACATCCCTGCGATAGCCATAAATACCAATATGCTTATAAAATTGATGTGCTGTTAGCCAATTCTCTTTCTCTGCATTACGAAGGTAGGGGATGGTTTGTCTGCTGAAATATAGCGCTTCTTGTTGGGCATTGATCACCACTTTGGGAATGTTCACATTAAAGAGCTCTTCTTCCGTAGTGATCTCCTTGATTAAAGTAGCCAATTGCGTTTTCTCCTCTGAAAAACAAGTACCTAACAGTTCTATTTGCTCTGGACTGATATAGGGTTCATCGCCTTGGATGTTGATGATGATATCATATTCCGGCATTTTCTCCGCTACCTCGGCACAACGGTCGGTACCGCTCTGGTGTGTATTGGACGTCATCACATATTGGCCACCAAAGTTGGCTACCTCTTCAGCAATACGCTCGTCATCAGTAGCTACTACCACATGAGCCAATCCTTTTGTTTTAATAGATTGCTCATACACCCTCTGAATCATGGTTTTACCATAAATATCAACTAATGGTTTACCTGGAAAACGGGTAGAGGCGTACCTTGCTGGAATAATGCCAAGAATCTTCATCGTAAGTAAATCGATTGAAAAATAATTATTAAAAGAATAATTGCCAAAAAGATGTATCCCGCAGGATGAGCAAAATTAAATGTCCAGCCCATGATTGGATTTCTTTTTGGAACAATCATTCGATAATCTTTTTGGTTAAAGTAAAAGATTCCCCACTTCCAATTTTCTGGATTTTGATGTTGGAAATCTTCACTCATAGCCTTAAAATAATCCGTTAATTTCGGCTTCTATTGCTTGGATAATGGTTCCCAAATCTTCCGGATTATTGGTGAAATCTAGCTTGTCCTTATCCAAAATAAGCAGTTTACCTAATTTATAGTTCTTGATCCAAGTCTCATATTTCTCGTTCAATTTCGAAAGATAATCAATACGGATACTTGCTTCATATTCTCTACCTCTGCGTTGAATATTGTTTACCAAGGTAGGTACAGATGCTCTTAAATAAACCAACAAATCAGGTGGTTTAATAAAAGAGGTAATGTTATCAAAAATCGCCCTGTAGTTATCGTGATCACGGGTAGTCATCAAACCCATTTCATGAAGATTATCAGCAAAAATGTGCGCATCTTCGTAAATGGTACGATCTTGTATCACGTTACTTTGGTTCTTATCAATCTCTACAATTTGTTGAAATCGACTGTTCAAGAAATAAATCTGTAGGTTAAAGCTCCAACGTTTCATGTCGCTATAAAAATCCTCTAAATAAGGATTATTATCTACAGCCTCATAAAGTGCTTCCCATCCATAATTTTTGGCCAAAAGCCCTGTCAGTGTCGTTTTTCCAGCACCTATGTTACCTACTATAGCTATATGCATATTTCTTATTGAGTATTAAGTATTGCGTATTGCGGTTGGCGTTGTTATTTCATTACGCTTATCGCGATACGCAATACTACAAATTAAAAACTTTTAAATCCTATTAATTGACGTACTTCTTTAATTGTTTTTTGAGCACTTTCTCTTGCTTTTTCAGCGCCTAAACGAGCCACTTTCTGCAAATAGTCATTATCATTCACAATATCATTGATTCTTTCTCTCACGGGGTCAGTAGCAATGATCATATCTTCTGCCAATTGCTTCTTGAAATCACCATAACGGATGGCCATTTTGTTGTAAAGATCATCAAAGTGATTTAACGTGTCTGCCGGAGAAACAATTTTCATTAAGTCAAACAGGTTTTGGATCGCTTCTGGTTTCTCCTGATTTTCTTCACTAGGGCCGCTATCCGTTACCGCTCTCGAAACCTTTTTACGAATGGCCTCCGGCGTATCAGATAGATAAATACAGTTAGCGTCACCTTCGGATTTACCCATTTTACCTTTGCCATCTAAACCAGGTACTTTCACCAATTTCTCTGTATAGCTAAAAGCATATGGCTCTGGAAAATATTCTTGATTATAAAGGCGGTTAAAGCGATTACCAAAAGTACGGGCCATTTCCAAATGTTGCTCTTGATCTTTCCCTACAGGTACTTTAGTAGCTTTGTGAATCAAAATATCAGCGGCCATTAGCACAGGATAGGTAAGCAAACCTGCATTTACATTATCAGGGTTTCCACGTACTTTATCTTTAAAAGAAGTAGCCCTTTCCAGCTCACCTAAATAGGCATTCATATTCAAATAAAGGTACAGTTCTATAATTTCTGGCACATCAGATTGTACATAAATGGTACTTTCTTCAGGGTTTAAACCACAAGCAAGATAATCTACCAATACGTTTTTAATATTGCCGTGAAGGTTTTCTGGAGTAGGGTGTGTTGTTAGGGAGTGCCAATCAGCAATGAAAAAATAGCAATTATACTCTTCCTGCATCTCGATGAAGTTTTTTACTGCACCATAGTAATTACCTAAATGGAGTTTTCCTGTGGATCTAATTCCACTAACAACTGTTTCTTTCATGAGGCCGAAATTAAGTAAAAAACTGAACAGTGGGAAGAATGTTGATTTGGTAAAATTAAATTTAGAAGCTCGTGACAAACAGAAAAATGCCCTAGAGCAGCTAGATCAAGTGGTATTGGCATTGAACCTCAACGATTTTGAAAAAAACATTTGCTACTTACCCTAAAATTGTATTTTTGATTTCGATGATTAAGCTGCTCAGAAAGATTCATTGGGCTTATTGCCTTTTATGCCTTTTCCTATTTTTTATACTGTTTTGGCCATTTTATTATTGGTTCACAAGACATCCTAGATACTATGGTATCCTGAACAAGTTTAGAACCGTGCACTCCTTTACCGCGGCAGCATTATCTGGTATCTTCTTTAATTTTAAGTTTGAGAAAGCGCTGGATAAAAACCAAACGTACATCTTCTGCGCAAACCACACTTCAAATTTAGATATCATTATTTTCTGCATTTTAGCTAGAGGAAGGTATCATTTTATGGGTAAAGAAGAATTGATGAAAAATCCATTACTGGGCATTTTCTTTACTACCATTGATATTGCAGTTTCAAGAGCCAGCAAGATTTCGTCCTTTAGAGCGTTTAAAAAAGCTGGAGATAATTTAGAAAGTGGCATGAGCTTGATTATTTTCCCAGAGGGTAAGATAGATGATGTTTACCCACCAGTATTGCAGGATTTTAAAAGTGGACCTTTCAGATTGGCTATTGAAAAAAATATTCCAATTGTGCCCGTAAGCATCACCAACGTATGGAAAGTAATGTGGGATGATGGCTTAAAATATGGCACTAGACCAGGCATTGTGGACGTATATGTGCATGAACCGATTTTAACCAGTATCTTAGCCGTTGAAAACGACGAAGTGCTAAAGAATGAAGTTTACGATAAGATCAATAGCAAGTTAGAGCAGTAAGTTTTATGTAATAAGTTCTGAGTTTTACACTTTACAACGCACTACTCAGAATGTACAACTATAAAAAGTAGAATGACAATAGATAAACAAACCGTACATAAAGTAGCCGATTTGGCAAGAATTGAAATCAAGGATAACGAGGTAGACCACCTTACCAAAGAGATGAACAAGATTCTTACCTTTATGGAAAAGCTAAACGAACTGGATACGGAAGGAGTGAAGCCACTTGTTTACATGAATGAGGAGGCAAATGTTTGGCGAGAAGATGTGGCCAAGAACGAAATCAGTGTAGAAGATGGCTTGAAAAATGCTGCTTTGCACAATGAACGTTTCTTTATGGTACCAAAGATTATCGAAAAATAATATTAGCTTGTAACATTGCGACGAGCATACTCGTCTAAAAAACAAAACAGCAATGCAGAAAGAACTCATTACCATTAAAGATATTGGCCGGAAATATGTGATTGGCACGGAAGTGATCCACGCACTCAAATCAGTAAGTTTAAGCATCAATAAGGGTGAATTCGTAGCACTAATGGGACCATCGGGTTCTGGAAAATCAACCTTAATGAATATTTTAGGTTGTTTAGATACCCCAACCAAAGGTCAATATGTACTAAATGGAACTGACGTGAGCCGCATGAGCGATAATGAATTGGCTGAGGTTAGAAACAAAGAAATCGGTTTCGTTTTCCAAACCTTTAACCTATTACCTCGATCAACTTCTTTAGATAATGTAGCCCTGCCTTTAATTTACGCGGGAGCTAGCAAAAAGGAACGTGATAAGAGAGCACAAGCAGCGTTGGAAAATGTAGGACTTGGTAATAGGGTAACGCACAAACCCAACGAGTTATCAGGCGGACAGCGCCAAAGGGTAGCCGTTGCAAGAGCATTGATCAATAATCCTTCTATTATTTTGGCCGATGAGCCAACAGGTAACTTAGATACCAAGACGTCCATTGAAATTATGGGCCTATTGGAAGAAATCCATAGTAGAGGAAATACCATTATTTTGGTTACCCATGAGGAGGACATTGCTCAGCATGCTCACCGTATTGTACGTATGCGCGATGGTTTAGTAGAAAATGATTACGTGAACGAAGACGTAAAATCAGTTTCCCCACGTTTAAAAGCCATTCAGGAAAGCGGTAACGATTTTGAGAATATTGTTTAAGTTTTTTAAGTAGTACTTTGAAAGTATTACGTTATACGTAACGTACTATCTAAACGTAGTACTTAATTACTTAAAACCTATAACTTTCTAAACATGAAAATATACACCAAAACAGGCGATAAAGGTCTTACTTCCCTTATAGGGGGTACTCGTGTGGCCAAACATCATATTCGGATAGAAAGCTACGGTACTGTTGATGAACTTAATTCCTACATCGGACTGATCGGTTGTCAGGAAATTGATCCTCATCATCAATTGATCTTAAAAGAAATACAAGACAGACTTTTTACGGTTGGTGCCTCGTTAGCGGCTGATCCTGAAAAATCTAAAATGAAAATCCCTGATTTATTGGACGAGGATATTGCCTTACTGGAAACCGAAATAGACCAAATGAATGAGGTTTTACCCGAATTAAAGCATTTTATCTTACCTGGAGGAAATACTACGGTATCTTATTGCCATATAGCTAGATGTGTTTGCAGAAGGGCGGAAAGATTGACTGTAGCACTTGCTGAGAGCAGTTTTGTTGACAGTAAAGTTACAGTATACTTGAACAGATTAAGTGATTATTTGTTCATATTAGGCCGTAAATTAGGCTATGACGCAAAGGCTGTGGAAAACATTTGGCTGCCTAGAGTAAAATAATGGAAAAAATATTTGCTTAGCTCATTTTTTTTCACATGTTTTGCGAAAATAGAATTGACGAATTAATAATTTATTAACGATATGTATTGGACCTTAGAACTAGCATCACATTTGGAAGACGCCCCATGGCCAGCAACTAAAGATGAATTAATTGATTATGCCATTCGCTCAGGAGCTCCTGTAGAGGTTATTGAAAACCTACAAGCTCTGGAAGATGATGGTGAACCTTATGAAACCATCGAAGAAATTTGGCCAGATTATCCAACCAAAGATGATTTCTTCTTCAATGAAGATGAATATTAAGAAAATATAAAGTCCTGCACATGCAGGACTTTTGTTTTTAATCCGAAATTTATTTACGCTAATTGCCTATGTTTGCTGAAAGTTAACGTAAATGAATAAGAAATTTCTACTCCTAGTTGCCAATATATTTTTATTTGCAACATTAGCTAACGCTCAAATTACCTTCTTAAAAGGAAGTGCCGTTTTAAAGGATGGCACTAAAATCAAAGGCCTAATTGGCAAATTTGAAAACGAACCTTGGTTTAACCAACGCTACATCTTGTTTAAGGATTCTGCTGAGCTGGCAGCTAATCCCAATGCCAAATCAAAAAAATATAAGGTTGACGAGCTTGAAACTTATCAGGTAGGCGAAACCATATATGATAAGATACACTTTGTGAATACGGAGAAACTTCAATTGAAAAGCTTAGGTACTAATGACCACATGCTCCCTCTTTTGGCAAAAGGCAGAATGAATGCACATCAATTTTATTCGTACCCTGATGACGTATATGCTTTTTGGGGTACCGAAGAGGAGTACAAAGAATGGAAAAAAGGGAAACAAAACGAATTGCTAACTGGATATAAGATTCTAATTACCAAGGACCAAGACACCAAGGTCAAAGATGCTTTTGATGCTGATTTGCTAAAGTACTTTGAAGATACTCCTGAAGTTTTTGAAAAATATCAAGCGGGTGGTTACGGTAACGAACCTATCACAAAGAAAAAAGGTTTAGCTGCTAAAATGGTCGCCATGGCTAAAAAGGTAGCTTTTAAACCACAGGAAGCCGAGGCTATAGCCTTAGCGATTAATGATTATAACGCTAAAAATACCAAGTAAGAAATTGTATTTAGAAATAGGAAGGCCTCGCATGTGCGGGGCTTTTGTTTCTTAACGTTATTCGTCATGACTAGAGAGATTCCTCGTCGCTACGCTTCCCCTCGGAATGACAGAATAAAATACAATGGTGATCATAGTCCAAAGATCTCTTCATTCCACCGTGTTCCAGTCGAGATGACGTGCTGCTTAAGAGATTCCTCGTCGCTACGCTTCCCTCGGAACGACAGAACAAAGGACAATACACTAGGGTTAACTTTCAGAAGTTACTTTAATCGTATTCAAAAGATAGCTTTGGAATACGGTAAGTGTTAAATGGATGGGCTTACTTAACAGCCAGCCAAATCCAGTTTTAATTGAATAATCAGTTTGGAGTTCTATTTGATTTTGTCCATCAACGGTGGTGATGTAATAAGTACCTTTTGCTATTCTAAAGATGCCTTTAAAAATATTAAAGAAATAAGCTGCCTTAAAGGTGTCTTCTGAATTAAAAGTAAATGAATAAGTTTCATTCTCTTTCCAAGAGACTATTTCTTGAACAAAGGTCTTTTTATTATCGAAATAAGCTATTCTTTTACCACCAACACCTTCTTCTAGTATTTTAGCCCTAATTGGCTTGGGGATGTTCATTAATCTAAAATACCAAGGAAATCTAAAATCTTCTATTTCTACATTGGTAATCTTATCCCAAATGTTTTCGCTAGACGAATTAATAGTTACATGAGAAGAAATATTTTTTAAATGATGGCTATTCATAGCATCAGTAATACTGTTCAATTACAGTTTTAAATACTACATACTCTTGCTGTATTTGCGTAAAAAGATAAAAGGTTTCTTGGCTGGGCTTTATCTTGAGCTTTTTCACGAGGTTTTCGGCTCGTTCAGGGAAGTTTCTTACAATCACGTTTCCTTGTAAGTCTTTTTCTTTTTTAAGCTCGTTAGGGGAGTAAATCTTCGTTATCTTAAATATTCGACCTATAAAGTCTTGTTTAAGCTCTTCAGAGAAATATAAATGGCTTTGTTTACCAAGTTTTGTTAAAGCAAATGCATTGGCAACGGCATTAAAAGCGCCACTTTTCATCAACGCAGTATCGGGTTCGTATAAATAACCAGAATTGACCGCCTTTTCCATCAATACCACTTTGTCGTCATCGTACAAGGGCAGTTCAATTTGCTTAACAGTTGCATTTAAAGTAGCACAAACAATCCTTGTTTCTTGATTAAAATCCTTATCAATTACCCACAACAGTTCCTTACATTCGTTTTTAACACTTACGATATGAATTTCGGAAACATTTTGTAGTTCTGTTAATCCAGCTCGAAGGTCTAATAACGGAGAAGTTTTAATGATGATTCGCTCGGCTTTGCTCAGCAGTAATGGTAAATGAGTGACTACATTCGGGGTACAATCGGCTAGTTTAAATACTTTTCCACTGGTACTTCTTCTGGCTGGGTCTGCATAAATGCTATCGAATGTTACTCCATTTTCTGAAAGATAAGCCAATCCATCAGTTGAGAGACATTGAATAGATTTTGCGTTCAGTAGTTTGGCGTTATGGGCAGAAATGGCCGATAGTTCTTCATTAATTTCGCAGCTATAAACTTCCTCCATTTTTTGGGAGAAATAGAAGCTATCTACTCCAAAACCCGCAGTAATGTCAATCAGGCGTTTACCGTTCACCAAACTACTTTTATATACCGCTGTGTCTTCAGATGAAGTTTGCTCAATGGATAGAGTACTGGGGTAATAAATCTCTTTGGTGTTAAACCACGTAGGCAGTTTCTTTTCTGCTTTCTTTTTGGCTGCAATTTGATTGGCCAATTCCGCTGAACTTACCTCAGGAAAGGGAGATTTTGACAGTACAATTTTACTCACATCAGCGTTTAAATGGCTGTTGATATAATCTTGTACTTCCTTTCTTAAGATATTTTTGTTCATTAATTAGGGATTAGTAGTTAGGGGCTAGGAACTAGTAGTTAGTCGTTAAAAATCACTTAAAGTTGACTAACAGCATAACAATTGATAACCATCCAACAATCGACTAAACAATTAATCTCTATTCTTCATCACCATTTGGCAGGTGTTACGGCTTTTCACTTCCAACCACACTTTTTTATCTGTAGTTACCCTGTCAATGGTTTGTTGGTTGTAATAACGGATAGTTACCAACTCCAAGTTTTTATTGTACTTCACCTTAAAATCAGCTGATAAATCATTAATCAGGTTTTCGATTTTATGGTCATCCTCGTCAACACTTACCGAAAAACTAATGGCCGAGTTGAGCATGGTATTTACCTTCACTTTGTTTTTGTGTAGAATGGCAAAAATGTGGCTCAAGTTCTCTTCAATAATGAACGAAAAGTCTTTAGGCGAAATGGATAAAAGCACTTGATTAACCTTAAAAATAAACGAAGGAACGGGAATAGTGGTTACTTCGCTACTAATTTCAGTACCTTTTTCTTCGGGATGAATAAAAGACCTTACGTACAAAGGGATACTCTTATTCTGTATAGGTTTAATGGTTTTAGGGTGAATTACCGTCGCTCCATAATAGGTCAGCTCAATGGCATCGTGGTAGGAGAGTTGTGGAATTTTCTCTGTCTCGTCAAACCATTTAGGGTCGGCATTGAGTACCCCTGGTACATCTTTCCAAATGGTCATTTTTTCGGCATCAAGTGCCGCACTAAAAATGGCTGCACTATAATCAGAACCTTCACGACCTAAAGTACTGGTAAAGTTTTCGCTGGTAGCTCCAATAAAACCCTGTGTTAAAACCACTCCCTGTTCTAAATAACTAGGTAATTGTTTTTGAATGATATGAGTGGTTTTATCCCACTGTACATTGGCTTCACGATAATTGTTATCTGTTTGGATATAATTCCTAGCATCTTGCCAAATGGTAAAAGTGCCCTGCTGGTTTAAATAGGCAGCAATAATTTTAGAAGAAACCAATTCCCCAATAGAAACAATTTGGTCGTAAAGGTAATCGGCACTATCCTCCGCGTCTTCCTCTAAAAGCCATTCTATTTCTACAAAAGTATTGGCAACATCATTATACACTGGATTTTTGGTATCTAGAAACAACTTCCCAATAATATCAAAGTGGAATGCCTTAACGTCTTCAAGCAATTGATGCTGATTTTCGTCACCATTAATATGTGCAAAGGCTAATTCTTGCAGTCTATCGGTTGTTTTGTCCATTGCCGATACGATCACTAATAAGTTTTTTGCGCCGTACGACTGTATAATTTGAGTAACGTTTTTTATTCCTTCGATGTTTTTGATGGATGCTCCACCAAACTTGTATACTTGCATTTATTCTATAGGAGTTAAGATGGTTTGTGGTTTAGCAATATCGCTAAGGGCTGCAAAAGGGATAACCAATTCAGTAGTTCCTTCGGCGTATGCTTTAATTTCATATGGATTGTAAAGGAAAGTCAGGCCTTTGTCGCTCACATAAAATGCAGCTGGCAAGGAGAATTTCCCATTGGTAAAAAAGTAACGTTTGTCTAAAGGTTCTGTAGCACTAATATTTTCATTTTTTCTGAATATACCTTCTGCTACTTTAAGTAAATCAGCTTTTTTATTGCGTAAAATCAACGAATCTAACACAATAGGTTGATTGGTTTTTGGGTTATAATTGATATAAGAAATAGAGGTGTTACCATGTGCACCACCAGCATAATCAGAATGGATATACTTTAGGGCGATATAATCGTGCAATTGACGCATTACTTTGATATCGATTAGTAAATACCACCATTGTGCCGTTCCAGGATTTTGCATGTAGAAATCGTTATAGCCCCTAATAAAGCTACTGGCTACGTCTTCGTAAGCGGTAGGGTGTTCATCTTTCCCAAAATAATCGAAAACCTGTTTTTTAATGTAATGGTTTAAGCTATCGTTTTCAAAAATAGGATACCTTACCACTGCATTTGCTGTATCTGCTTGTGCATTTACACCTGGCTTAACCAAGTTATTACTTACCACCTTTACCGAATCATAACGATAGGTAAGGGTATCATTTTCGGCCGTAATCACATGGGCTACTTTTTTGTCCTTGTTTTCGTTTCTACAGGCCATTAACAAACTAACAGCTAACAGGGGTAAGATAACTTTTTTCATATCTATAAGATTTAATTTAGCGCTTCTAATTGCTCTTTGGAAAAGGAAGCATTTAACCACTCGCTTTCATATCCAGCACCATACTTATCATAAAAATTAATGGCTGGTGTATTCCAATCAAGCACTTGCCAGTTCATACCATTAAAATTACCGTCTTTGGCTTCTTGTACAACACGGTCAAACAACAGTTTGCCAATTCCTTTACCACGGTAGCTTTCTGTAACCAAAAAGTCTTCCAAATATAAACGACAACCTTTCCAAGTAGAGTATCTCACATAAAACAATGCAAGGCCTACGATGTTTTCGCCATCAACGGCTACAAAAGATTTCCATACTGGATTTTCACCAAAACCAGCGGCCACAAACTCTTCCAATGTTACGGTTACTTCTTGTGGAGCTTTTTCATAAATAGCCAATTCCATAATTAGTTCTAACAATCGGGGACAGTCTTCGGCGGTTGCTCTTCTCAGTGTGATATTCATTTTTTTTATTTAGGAATTAGGGGTTAGGAGTTAGGGATTAGTTGTTTTTAGTAGTTAGTGGTCAGTTGCTAGTGGTTAGTGTTTTGACTCTTGCTAATTTGCACTCGCTCTGTAAACCTTTTACTTTTCAACCTTCCAATTTTTTACTTGCTACTTTTTACTTTCAACCTCTTTAACTTTCGGACTTTCCGACTTTTAACTATTTACTCCTTATTCTTCCAGTGCTTAATTACACGCTTTCCAAAAATATTACTGCCAATTCTTACCATCGTACTTCCTTCGGCAATGGCTAGTTTATAGTCGGAAGACATTCCCATCGAAATTTCCGTAAAGTAATCGGCATGTCTGAAAAAGCTCACTTTAACGCCATCAAAAAGTACCTTAAGCTCATTGAACTCTGCACTGGTTTGTTTCTCTTGAGCGGTATTGGTAGCAATGCCCATTAAACCTACAATGCGCACATTTTTCATCGCTTCAAATTCTTCGGAACGTAACAACTCAATAGCTTCATCAAAGCCTAATCCAAATTTGCTTTCCTCATCAGCAATATAAATTTGCAGTAGGCAATCAATTACACGTTGGTGTTTTGCCGCTTGTTTATCTATCTCTTTAAGTAGTTTTAAACTATCTACCGATTCGATAAGCTTTACAAAAGGTGCAATATATTTTACTTTATTGGTTTGCAAATGACCAATTAAATGCCATTCAATATCAGCAGGTAATTGCGCTTGCTTATCTACCATTTCTTGCACCAAATTTTCCCCAAAAACACGTTGACCAGCTTCATAAGCTTCTGTTACCGCTTCTGCGGGATGGTTCTTCGAAACTGCTACCAACTTGACACCTTGGCTCTCAATTTCGTTTTTATATTTCAATAAGTTATCAGCAATGCTCATTTATCAGTATTTTTGGAGGTAAAATTAACAACCCTTTTTTAATTTGGCTAAGAAAGCTGAAGTTTTAATCAAGAAATGACGAGATTTTTGTTGCTATTGTTTTGCGTAGTGTTGGCTTTTGGCTGTAAACCAGGTATTCCAAAGGATATTGTACAACCTGCAGAAATGGAAAATATCCTATTCGATATCCATATCATAGACGGTTATGTGGCCTCTATTCCTACACCAGATAGTGCCAAAAAAGTATCTGCACCTATCTATAAAGGTATTTTTAAGAAATATGGCATCGACTCGGCCATGCATGCAAAAAGTATGGCTTATTATTATAGCCGACCTGATTTGCTGTCGAAAATGTACGATAGGATTAGCAATAAAATTAGTAAAACAAGAGACGATTTAATTAAGAAGCAAGAAAAGCAAACGGTAGCTGAAGCAGCCAAACAAGCAGCACCGCAACCCGTAAAATAAATTATGCTGTACCCTGATAATTGCGAAGAGAGATTAGGTTTTAATGAAGTAAGGCAATTGGTGCGCGACTATTGCCTAAGTACCATGGGGCAAAACTTGGTGGATAAGATGCAGGTAATGACCAAGCACGACCAAATTGACAAGTTTTTGCGCCAAACCAAAGAGTTTAAAAGTATCCTGGAAAACCAGGAACCCCTACAAATAAGTACTTTTTTTGATATTAAAGTACTGGCCGATAAAATTAAGGTAGAAGGCAGTTACCTGATAGAAGAGGAACTGTTTAAGATATATACCTCACTGCAAACGGTATTTTCGGTGATTCGTTTTTTTGACGAGCGCAAGGAAGTTTATCCAAGTTTGGAAGCGTTGTTTGAACACCTGCCCATTGAACGCGACATTTTACGAAAAATAGAAAATGTACTGGATGCTAAGGGCAAAATTAAGCCCAATGCGTCAACAGCGTTGTTGGAAATTAGCACTGCAATTACCAAAGGCGAGCAAGAAGTGCGCAAAAAAATGGATGCTATCTATAAAAATGCTGTCGCTAGCAATTGGGTGGGCGATGGTAGTTTAACCATTCGTGATGGTAGGATGTGTATTCCGATTTTAGCAGAGAACAAACGCAAAATCAAAGGTTTTATCCATGATGAGTCGGCCAGTGGGCAAACGGTTTATTTGGAGCCAGAAGAGGTTTTTACGTTGAACAACAAGATTCGTGACCTCGAATTTGACAAACGTAGGGAAATCATCCGTATTCTTATTGCCACTACTACGGAGTTGAGGCCATATATTCCAATATTACTTTCGTACCACGGTTTTTTAACCAAGTTAGATTTTGTAAGGGCAAAAGCATTATTTGCGATAAAAATTGGTGCCCAAATGCCTGTATTGGTAAAGGAACCCAAAACCAAACTCATTAATGCCCGCCATCCTTTGCTGCTACTTTCTTTTGCCAATGAGCAAAAAAGTGTAGTGCCGTTAAATATCCATTTAAATGATGGAATGCGCATTATATTGGTTTCAGGACCTAATGCTGGTGGTAAATCAGTTTGTATGAAAACCGTTGGGATTTTGCAAATGATGCTGCAAACAGGCTTATTAGTACCTGTGGATGAGCATAGTGAAATGGGAATCTTTAATCAGATCTTTGCAGATATTGGTGATGACCAGTCTATTGAATCCGATTTAAGTACCTATAGTGCACATTTGAACAAAATGCGCTATTTCGTAGCCCATGCTAATCCTAAAACCTTGGTATTGATTGACGAATTTGGAACAGGAACCGACCCGCAATTTGGTGGTCCAATGGCCGAAGCAGTACTTGAAGTACTTAATCAAAAAAAGGTGCGGGGCGTGATTACTACCCACTATTCGAACTTAAAACTTTTTGCTGGCGATACGGAAGGCTTGGAAAACGCCTCGATGTTGTTTGACAACAGTCGAATGAAGCCACTTTATATTTTAGATATTGGTAAACCTGGCAGTTCATATGCTTTTGAAATTGCCCAAAACATTGGCCTGCAGAAAGAGGTGTTGGAATTGGCCAGACAAAAAATTGGTACCAACCAAAATAGCATTGATAGCTTATTGGTGAATTTGGAAAGGGAAAAACGCCAAGTACATGAAACCAAGGTTAAACTAGCTAATCAGCAAAATAAGCTGAATCAATTGCTGTCGGAAAATGAAAAACAAAAGTCTTTCTTGGAAGAGAATAAGAAAACGCTGATTAAAGATGCCAAAGTTGAAGCTCAAAACATCATTAAAGACGCCAATAAACTGGTAGAAAATACCATAGCTCAAATCAAGAGGAAGCAAGCTGATAAAGAAGCGACACGAGAAATTAGGCAAAACCTACAAAAAGGACTGGTTAAAAACGAAGTGAAGCCAGAACCAAAACCTGTGATTGAATTTGATGACACTGAAATTGAAGTAGGGGATTGGATTCAATTGCTCGGCACTGAGAACACTGGACAGGTTTTGGAAATCAATAAAAACAATTTAGTGGTTGCTTTTGGTGATTTACGCTCGGTGGTAAAACGTAATCGCGTACAAAAAATCAGTAACCGCCAAGTGAAGAAACTAGTGCAGCGTACTTCTTTCACCAATAGCTTAAGCGATGCGGTAGCCAATTTCAGAGCTGAGCTTGACTTGCGTGGAATGCGTGGCGAAGTGGCTTTGCAAGAGCTGGAAAATTATATGGATAAAGCTGTAATGTTGGGCTTTCCATCCATTAAAATTATACACGGCAAAGGAGATGGCATTTTACGTAAGCTCATTAGAACGCATTTAAAGCAATACTATAAACAAGTAGATAGGATGGAAGATGAGCATTTAGATAGAGGTGGCGATGGTATTACTTATGTTTATATGAAATAGCCTGTATGAGTATCTCAGATGAAGATAAAGCAGTTTATTTGGACGACTTAAAAACTTACTTGTCCAGTTATTCAAATATTACTTTATCTTCATTTGAATTGATTAAAGACCTCGTTAAATTTCAGCAAGTCTCTAAAAATGAGGTGTTGATTAACGAAGGTGATATTGCCAGAAACACCTATTTCTTATGCGCTGGAGCTGTACGGGCATATTCTAGCGACAAAGAAGGGCACACTTACAATAAGAATATCTTCTTAGCTGGTAAAATGGTAGGCTCATTCGTATCGGCCCTATTGCAAAAACCATCTTCATTTACCTTGGAAGCCTTAGATGATAGTATATTGCTAAGTATCAATTTCAGCAAGTTCAAACAACTCATCCATGAAAAAGATGACCTAAAGAACTATTACATTGCCTATTTAGAAAAGGAATGGGTGGTTGAAAAAGAACCGCGAGAGGTATCATTAGTCATGGAAAGTGCCAGTGTGAGGTATCAAAAATTCATGCAGCAACATCCTGACATTGACCAAAAGATTTCGTTGCACCATATTGCTTCCCATTTAGGCATTACGCCTACACAATTAAGTAGGATAAGAAAAGATTTAAAGCAGAATCAACATATGTAAATGTTTTTTCCTAACGAGTATCGGAACTTTGCCTTCATGGAAAATATTAATCAATTAAATATAGCCAACCTTACTTCTTTATGGTCTAAAGTTGGTCAAATGGTTGGGCATTATACAAATGAAAGCGATTACGAATTGAGTTTGGTGAAAAACTCCGAATGGCCTAATAAAATATGGATTAAGCAGGCACTTACTCAAGAACTTTTAACTGCCATATCTCACCAAATGGCATCATGTGAGCAAACTTTGGTATTTCCTCATTGGGATATTTACGCCAATGAAGGTCCAGCAATAAGATTGGAAGACTTTACCCAAAAATCGTTTCAAACAGGTATGTCGCTTCAACTCAATAAGTCATTTAACTCATCCAATTCTTTAACCTTTAAAAGGGTATCTAATACTTCAGAAGCCAAACTTTGGGCCGAGATTTATCCGAAATGTTTTGGTTATGTGATTGGCGAAGAAATACTCATCCGAACTATGGATGAAATTGAATACAATCTTTTCTATTTCAATGACGAATTGGTAGGCACGGCCATTTATCATCCAAGTGAGCAAGTTGTAGGTATACATGGTGTAGGTATTGTTCCAGAAATGAGAAGAAGAGGCTTTGCAGAAGAAATCATGTACATACTATTGAATAGAGCTATTGCTGCCGGTATTCCTTACGCCACCTTACAGGCATCTGAACTTGGTAAGGGAATTTATAAAAGGTTAGGTTTCAGTGAAGATTTCATCATTAAGAACTATGTGCGATAATTTATAAATGTTTAACTATTTTATTGTGAGTTCGAGTTAAGAAAATGCTTTCTACGTGATAGAATTAGACTTTTAGGTCAAAAAAATAGTTGCCTACTACTATTTACGGTTCTGTCGCTTCGCGGACAAACTTTTATTAAGTAGTTTGTTGTTGTTTTATTTGTCTTAATGCTTTCGCAAGCTCAGGTTTCCTGTAGATGAAAAAAGTATGCAAAAAAATCCACGGCTGCGCCCTGTTCTGTTAAAGTAACAACTAAGGCCAATTTGTGCGTACCGAACAGGCCAAGGCCGATTTTAGTAGAACGAAGAGGCTTTGCTAGGGCTGGAGATAATGAATAATCGCGAAATGCCTATCCCGAATTTATGTTATTTTAATATATCGCAGGACTCCGAAATAAATTTATTACATAGCTTTTCGCTTCGCTACAAATCAGAGTGACACTAAATCAGTGCTCCGTCATGCTGTCCCGAACATTCGGGATCAGCATCAGTTTTACTGATTAAACTAGATATCAAACTCTGGTTATGTATTAACAAGGCGCAACCAAGTAGTCTATTTAACTGATTATAAACCAAAAGCGGTTTCCGATTGTTGTGTCCTTAAAATATTAGGGATATGAAAAAGTTATGGATTGTTTTTGGAATATTGCTCTTAAGTATTGGTTGTAAAAAAGATGGGAATAACAATGGTGAAGATGATACACCAGTAGATATCAAAACACGCACGTTGGTTTCCAATCTGTCTTTACCGTGGGAACTGGTTTATGGTCCCGACAACTTGATTTGGTTTACCGAAAAATCGGGCAAAATTAGCCGGTTAAATCCCGCTAACAGCCAAGTAACTTTACTACACACCATTGCTGAAGTAAGTGCACAAGGCGAAGGTGGCTTATTGGGTATGACGCTTCATCCAAACTTTAGTTCAAGCCCCTATGTTTATGTGTTTTATGGCTACGGAAACCCATATAAAAACAAACTCGTAAGGTTTACCTACAATAACAATAGTTTAACAAGTCCTCAAACATTATTAGACAACATTCCTGCAGCCAATGTCCACAATGGTTCCAGGTTATTGATTACTGGCGACAAGCTATTTGTAACTACTGGAGATGCTAATGATACCAGCACACCGCAAAACCTCAACTCCGTAGCTGGAAAAGTTTTGCGGATCAACCTAGATGGCAGTATTCCTGCGGATAATCCATTTCCTAATAGCCCTGTTTGGTCTTTCGGCCATCGAAATCCTCAAGGTTTAGCCTTGGTAGGTAATAAGTTATTTTCGTCTGAACATGGCCCTGATACCGATGACGAGATTAATATCATTGAAAAAGGCAGCAATTATGGCTGGCCAACGGTACGGGGCAAATGCGATGCAAGTAATGAAACCGCCTTTTGTAACCAGAACAATGTGATGGAATCTATCTTTCAATGGACACCAACCATTGCTCCAAGCGGAATGATTTATTATAACTCAAACTACATTCCGCAATTTAAAAACTCCTTGTTGCTGGGCTTATTAAAAGGCACTAAGCTAATGCAACTCAAATTAAATGAGGCGCAAACTGCTGTAGCAGAAACCAAAGACTTATTTGTGGGTGATTTCGGTCGAATTAGAGCCGTTTGTCAATCACCAGAGGGCAAAATATACCTATGTACGAGCAATAGCTCTGGCGATAAGATTATAGAAATTTACAAGTAAGCCGAGCACCTCAAAAACAAGTTAACAAGCTATTAATCTTTATCTTATAATTTTACTTAGTGTAGCCCATACAATGCTATTGGCTACACTTTGCTTTTGCAAAGCGGTAGATAAATCCTATTTTAGTCGCAAAACACACCAAATATGATCAACAAAGTAGTAGCAAATGCCGATGAGGCCATCGCTGACATTACCGACGGGAAAACCCTTATGTTGGGCGGTTTCGGTTTATGCGGTATCCCCGAAAACTGCATCTCTGCCTTGGTAAAAAAAGGCACCAAAGATTTAACCTGTATCTCCAACAACGCTGGTGTAGATGATTTTGGCATAGGCTTGATGTTAAAACAACGTCAGGTTAAAAAAATGATTTCATCGTACGTAGGCGAAAATGCAGAATTTGAACGCCAATTATTAAGTGGTGAACTTGAAGTGGAGCTTATTCCGCAAGGAACCTTGGCTACTCGTTGTTTAGCTGCTGGATATGGCATGCCTGCTATTTTCACACCTGCTGGAGTTGGCACCGAAGTGGCCGAAGGCAAAGAAGTAAGAAATTTTGATGGAAAAGATTACCTGATGGAATATGCTTTTGATGCAGATTTCGCAATTGTAAAAGCTTGGAAAGGCGATACAGTAGGAAATTTGATTTTCCGTTCGACCAGTAGAAACTTTAATCCAGTGATGGCCATGGCGGGTAAAATTACCATTGCCGAAGTGGAGGAATTGGTAGAAGTAGGGGAATTAGACCCTGACCATATCCATACGCCTGGAGTTTATGTACACCGAGTTTTCCAGGGTAAGGATTACGAAAAACGAATTGAACAGAGAACTGTCCGCACCAAATAGCACTAAAGAGTCAGAAAAGGATAAGCCCCAGTTAAATAATGATATAAAAAATGAAGAATATCATTTACATATGTGGCATTTATAATCTTCTATTCGCCTTATTTCATTTAGGGTTTTGGAAGATATTCAAATGGAATAAGGATTTGAACAAAATGAGCTTTGCCAACAGAGGAATTATGCAGATTTTGAATATTCAAATCGTTTATTATTTCCTATTTGTAAGTTTAGTATGTTTCATGTACCCTCATGAATTACTAAATACAACACTAGGGCATATCTTTTTAATAGGAAATTCACTATTCTGGCTTATCAGGACAATTCAACAGTTTATCTTTTTAAGAGCAAAGCATTATATCATTCATATACTGACAATAGTTTTCATAATTGGAACTATACTTTTTGCTCTTCCAATTTTCATCAACAACTAAATTTCAAATTATTAGAAATGTTAAGTAAAGGACAAATTGCACAACGTATTGCAAAAGAAATAAAAAACAACAGTTACGTTAATTTGGGAATTGGCATTCCTACTTTGGTGGCCAATTATATTCCTGAAGGAATAAATGTCGTTTTACAATCAGAAAACGGTTTACTTGGAATGGGCCCATTTCCTTTTGAAGGGGAAGAAGACCCAGATTTGATCAATGCAGGTAAACAAACTATTACTACGTTACCAGGTTCATCTATTTTTGACTCGGCCATGAGCTTTGGCATGATCAGGGCGCAAAAAATAGATTTAACCATTTTGGGAGCCATGGAAGTTTCAGAAAACGGCGACATTGCCAATTGGAAAATTCCAGGAAAAATGGTGAAAGGAATGGGAGGGGCGATGGACTTAGTAGCTTCGGCCAAAAACATTATTGTGGCCATGCAGCATGTAAATAAAGCAGGCGAAAGCAAATTATTGCCCGCTTGTACCTTGCCATTAACTGGCGTAAAGTGCATTAAAAAAATTGTTACGGAATTAGCAGTTTTGGATGTGCTACCTGAGGGCGGCTTTAAGCTATTAGAAAGAGCCCCAGGAGTGAGTGTGGAAGAAATTAGGAATGCTACCGCTGGAAAGCTTTATGCTGACGACGATGTACCAGAAATGGTGATTGACTAACATTTAAGACTTACGAAGTTTCATTCCGATATTAAGACTTACGAAGTTTTTAAAACTTCGTAAGTCTATAAGTCCAATAATACTACTTCAACGATTTAATAATTCCAATCACATCATCTCCACCCAAACCTTTATCATGTGCCGCTTGATAGGTGCTAATAACAGCTTCTGATAGCGGAAAATCTGCTCCCGCCTTTTGAGCTAATAAAATATCCTTAAGCATCAAATCCAATGCAAACGCAGGTGGATAGTTTTCTTGTACCAGTAAAGGTGTTTTTACCTTGGTAGCACCGCTTCCGCTAGCACTTTCGTTAATGATCTCCAACATATCCTTACGTTGGATACCCAATTTTTCAGACAGTAGAACCGTTTCTGCCAAGCCTTGGTAAATCAACGAAAGGAAGTAGTTGATGGACAATTTGGCTGCGATGCCCTTTCCATTTTCACCTAGGTGTTTGGTTAACTTACCTAATTGATCAAAATAGGGTTGAGCTTTCGCTATATCTTTTTCATCGCCTCCAGCCATCATGATCAATGTACCTTCAGCTGCTGGTTGAGTACTACCTGCAACTGGCGCATCTATAAAACCAGCATTTTTAGTTTTAATTTGTTGAGCTATGGCCAATGAACATTCTTGTGAAATGGTACTGCAATCTATAAAAAGCTTTCCTTCCAAATTCTCTTTAAGTATTTCAGCGTAAACTTGTTTTACGGCCTCATCATTGGTAAGCATCGTAAATACAATTTCATTTGTTTGCACCAATTGGCTAATATTTTCACAAACGGTAGCAATAGCTTTAAAGTCTTCTGTTTTGTCGGCTGAACGGTTATAAACGGATACAGGATAGCCTGCTTTGATTAAATTTTTGGCCATAGGACTACCCATGTTGCCTAAACCTATCCATCCTAATGTAGTATGTTGCATATTATTTTGTAGTTAAATGTGTCGTGATAAATTATGGATTGGGCCACTGTTGCACAACAATGCCCACCTGCTTATCCATTAAAGCAAATTCCTTGGCACCCCATGGCCTTAAAGTTATTTTACTCAAATTTGGGTGCAAAAGCTCAGGAAATTTTGTGGAAACCTTTTCGTACACCTCTTCGATATGATTGGTCACCAGCCTAAATTCAGGATGGTCTTTATCTGCAAATTCTTTGTTTTGGAATAGATTGATGCGTAGACCATCTTTATCCAAAACACAAAAAGGATGTTCGGAATCAATTTCGTTATGGCCAATGGAAAACTCTAAACAGTCTACAAATAGCCTTAAACCATCTTGAATATTGATGTAAAAAACATTAGGAACCAGCTTGGTAAAATGCATAAGCTTTTTTTTGCTAAGGTAGTTATTCAATTGTTTGGGTACAATATCCGGCCCATTCATGCACCAATATTCATAGAACGTCATCTCGACAGCGCAAGGTCAAGAGTGTTTGGGAGGAGAGATCTAACAACTTGTTATTCATATTAAGTTCTGTGTACAATAATCATTTTTAACCTTAAAGTCCAACAATTAAGCGGTTAATTTATTTCAATTCATAAAGATCCTTCGCTTCACTCTGGATGACAAAGCAGGGCGTACAGCTAATTATCAAATTAGCTAATGTTCAAAGATCTCTCCCGAAGGTTCGGGATCAAGATGACGAATCAGGAATGCCACTACACAGTCAAACTGCCTTCTTAAAATTGATATTGGGAAATTACACCTAACATAAGAGTAATAAAGTGCTAAATGTATTGTATTTTTGCACCTTTAATTTATATCCTTTTGAAATATCCGAATTTTAAAGACCTTATCCTATTCGAAAACGAAGATTATATCGTGATCAACAAACCTCCTTTTGTGGCTTCATTAGACGAGCGTGGCGCTGCTGGTGCTGGCGAAGTGAATATTTTACGTTTGGCCAAGCTATATACTGAAGATGCACAAATTTGCCACAGGCTGGATAAGGAAACTTCGGGTGCCATTGTGATTGCCAAAAATCCAGAGGCTTACCGCAATCTTTCGATACAGTTTGAGAAAAGAAAAGTGAGCAAAATTTATCACGCAGTGGTTGATGGCCAATTTCAATTTGATAATCTTTTTGTGGATTTACCAATTTTGAACGATGGTAATAAAAACGTAACCATAGATAGGCAAGAGGGTAAACGTGCAGAAACTTACTTTAATTCGTTAAAATACTACAAGCATTACACTTTGGTAGAATGCAAGCCTGTAACGGGCCGTATGCACCAAATCAGAATACACTTAGCCACTCAACGTGCGGCCATTTGCGGCGATACCATGTACCGTGGAAAACCAGTTTTTCTTTCGAAAATCAAAAGAGGCTATCGCTTAACAGACGAGGAAGAACAACCGATTATGAAACGTTTTGCCTTACATGCTAAACAAATTACGTTTAAAGGTGTGGATGGACAAGACATTATGGTAGAAGCACCATATCCAAAAGATTTTGCTACTTTATTGAAACTATTAGACAAGTTTGATAGTTAGTCGTTAAACTAAATTAGATATTATGTACCTCAAGTTTGTAAATTTTGTAGACCGTTTTAATCAATACAGGCAAAGCAAAATTTCGAACAAGAATTTTCTAATTATTGCTGCTATTCTGGTAGGGATATTAGCTGGCTTGGCGGCTTCGCTTTTAAAAGGCATTACCCACAGGATAGAACATTTTTTACAAACTGATTTACAGTGGCAATATAAATATTATCTATACCTTTTATTTCCTACCATAGGTATTTTATTATCGGTGCTTTATGTGCGCAGATTCATCAGAAAAGGTGCTTTTGAAACGGGCTTAACGCCATTGTTATTTGCCATTTCTAAAAAATCAAGTAAGGTAGAGGCTCACAACAGTTATTCGCAAATCATTACAGCGGCCATTACCGTTGGTTTTGGAGGTTCTACAGGTTTAGAAGCACCCATTGCTACCAGTGGCGCTTCTATTGGGTCAACCTTAGGTAGATTTTTAGGCTTAAGTTACAGAGAAACCACTTTATTATTGGCCTGCGGGGCCGCTTCTGGAATTGCAGGAGCTTTTAATAGTCCAATTGCCGGAATTGTTTTTGCCATTGAAATATTACTTCCCGAGTTCACCATCCCGGTTTTCATCCCATTATTGTTATCGGCAGCAACTGCTTCGGTAGTAGCCAGGTTGTTCTATAACGAGCAATTATTTTACTTAGTTACCGAAGGTTGGCAAATGAGAGCATTAGGCTTTTACGTGATTTTAGCAGTGCTGGTAGGTTTGTATTCTATTTATTTTGGAAAGGTAAATTCTGCAGTAAAGGGCGCTTTTTATAAAATAAAGAACCCTTATCAGAAAATTGCGATAGGTGGTTTGATGCTAGGTGTATTGATTTTCTTATTCCCAACCTTATATGGCGAAGGATACATTACCATTAATAATTTGCTCAAAGGTGATTACAGTTCGGTAATTAGCAATAGTATTTTCTCCGAGTTCAGTAATTTACCAGTAGTGGTCATCGCTTTTACCGTTGCGACCATTATGCTAAAATCAGTAGCTACTTTGGTTACGTTGTCTGCTGGAGGCAATGGGGGAACTTTTGCGCCGAGTTTAATTATCGGAGGCTTAATAGGCTTTGTGGTAGCTTATAGTATCAACGTTTCGGGATTAGCGGAAGTAAACACGGCCAACTTTATTGTAGCGGGGATGGCAGCGGCTTTGGGCTCTTTAATGCATGCGCCCCTAACGGGAATATTTTTGATTGCTGAAATTACTGGCGGCTACATTTTGATGGTCCCTTTAATGATAACTACTGCAATTGCTTATTTAATTAATAGGAGTGTAAGTAAGTACTCTATTTATACTAAACCATTGGCTGATAAAGGCGAACTTTCACACCATTCGGACAAAGATACTACGGTACTTAACATGATGAATTTAAGAACCTTGGTAGAAAAAGACCATCTGATATTAGCAGTTGATGATTTATTGCGGGACAGGTTAACCGACATCTTAAAATCAAAACGAAATGTATTCCCTGTGGTAGATTCAGAAGGTCAATTTAAGGGGATTATTTATGTGGAGACCATTTTAGAGCAGATAATGGCAGATAGAAACAGTGATTTGCAAGTGAATGATTTAATGCATACTGATATTATCCCCGTAACGATCAATACAGATGTGAAACTCATTTTGAATAGGATGGAGGCAGACAATTTATGGGTGTTACCAGTAATAGATAACATGGGTAAATACATTGGTCTTGTTTCTAAAACTTCTATTTTCAGTAAATATAGAGACGTTTTAAGCCAACAGGCAGATTACTTAGCTTAAAGGCAGTTCTACATAAAATATAGTACCTCCGCCAACATTATCCTGAAGCCATATTTTCCCTTGGTGACTTTCCACAATTTGTTTGCTGATAGATAGGCCAATACCAAAAGGTTGCTCGCCAGAAGTTCCTGGTCTTTTAGCCGAGGTAAACATTTCAAAAATACGTTGCTTATCGTTTTCCGGAACACCAATGCCTTGGTCTATAATAGCTATCCTTACACTTTTATCTAACCTCTCCAGCAATACTTTAACTACGGAGTGATTGGGACTAAACTTAATGGCATTAACCACAAGGTTATTGAAAACACGCCAAATTTTTTCACGACTCAACTGTAAATAAGCTGGACCGCCACTGATAAAAATAATCTTTTGCTGCTTTTCGTCGGCCTTGTATTGTAAAAGCTCAGTGCATTGACGCAGCAAGTGCTGAATATCTACTTTCTCTTTAGTAAGCACCTCGTTTTCAATGGCCAGATTAGAATTTAGCAGTTGATTGATCATCTCGATAGCGTTGTTACCAGAACTAGCAATGAGCTGCAACATTTCTCTGTCCTCTTCCAAAAATCTTTTTTCTTCTAGTAATAGATTACTGATACCCACCATGCCTCCGAGTGGATTTTTCAAATCATGGGCCATTACCTTCATCATCTTTGCATAGTCCTTATTGCGATTTTCCAAACTTATCATCGTTTTCTCTAGCTCTTCACTATGCTTGATGGTAGCTTTTTCAGTCTTGTGTGCTTGCTTGGCATTTTTAATTACTAGAAATACAATGCAAATGAGCATGATAATAAAAACAGCAGCGCAGAATAGGTATAAGGTGATATTTTCGTTGGTTTTGGTGAGTAACTTTAAATCCTGCTCCGTCTGCTTATTCTGAAACCTTACATTTAAATCCACTCTAGACAGCTCATTTTCTGCGTTTACACTGTCCATAGCCAAGTTATACTTATTTAATAACTCGTAAGCACCTTTGTAATTCCCTTTAGAGAAGTAAAGTTCACTTCTAGCTTTGTCTAATCGAGGCCTAAATAGATAAGGGTCAAATTGCGAAGCATAAATTACCTTTTGTGCAATATTCAATAAGGAATCGGCGCGTTGGGACTGGTTGAGCCTGCGGCAAACATCAGCAAGCTTGATAAATGCACTGATTTTGATTTTTTCCTGTGCATAGCTATCTAAAGCTACGCTTTCCTCTAAATATTCTTTCGCCAGCTTTAAATTTCCCCGTTTAGCCATTAAACCGCCTAAATTATCTAAAAGCACAATTTTAGATTGATTATACTGGTTAATGGTTACGGTATTTTTTTCTAGCTGTTGCTGAATAAACGACATTCCTTTTTGATACAGAAATGCGGCACTGTCCAACATTCCAGCCCTTTCATAAGAAAACCCTGCATTGTTAAGTGCGCCCTGTTTAACATAAAACACACTTCTGGGATCCAATCCCTTAGCAGATTCTATAATATCAAAGGCCTCTAAATGATAATGAGCAGCCTGTTTAAAAAGGTTTTGAACGTAATAAAGCTGTGCAATACGGGTAATGTAATCCGCATAAACCAAGGGATCATCGACTTTATTTAAGGTAGATTTTATTTTAAAGTAATTCTCTAGGGCTTTATCATAGCTTTTAAAGAACACATAAACATCACTCTTCAGCATTAAAGCTTTCGCAAAAGACATTGGATATTGCTTTTGTCGCTCAGCGTCGTCAAATATCGTTAATGCGCTATCGGCGTACCTATTCATTAACAGCGTATCCTTATAGCTGGTCAGCCCTTTATAGTAGTAATAATTAGTGAGTTCATCAATGTCATCACCATCCATTTCCAACTTAAGACTATCTAAAAGTCGATTGGTTTCTACCAGATTACTGGTCATGTAAACACTATCCACTCTTTTGAAATTGAGGGAAAGCGCTTTTTTAACGACAGTTTCTGATTTCTGATCAGGCGTACAACCAAAAATTGATAAAACGACAAGCGTTAAAACAAAAAAGTTTTTAGGTCGGAGAGCGTTAGAAGGAGGCAGACTTAATATAAATATTGATGAAGTTTCCAATAATCAAAAGTATCTTAAGTAACAGAGCGCAAATCTATCAAAAATATAGCCAAATAATGAAGTTTAACATTTCATTATACTGATATCCAAATTATTGATAGGCTAAACCCTTTATTACATTTTCATTGTTGATAAGAAAATTTGCTATTCATCTCAAATTGTTAAACCTTAGCGTTTTTAAAAATATCATTATGGAAGATTTAAGTGCTTTAAGCCAAGTAGCAGAGTTTCACCACACTTTTAAACATCCAATTGTGGAGCAAGCAGCTATCCCATCTAAAGTAAGAAGCAAATTGAGGATAGATTTGATTGCAGAAGAGCTAAAAGAGCTACAGGAAGCTGTGGATAACGATGATCTAGTTGAAGTAGCTGATGCTTTATGTGATTTACAATATGTATTAGCAGGTGCTGTTTTGGAATTTGGATTAGGAGCTAAATTTAAAACACTTTTTGACGAAGTTCATCGCTCCAATATGAGTAAAGCTTGCAAAACAGTAGAAGAAGCAGAAGAAACCATCGCTTTTTATAAACAAAAAGATAATGTAGATGCTTATTTTAAAGAAATAGAAGGTTTGTATCTTGTTTATCGTAAAGGTGATGATAAGACCCTAAAATCTATCAATTATTCACCTGCAGACCTTAAGGGTTTATTATAGCATTAACTAACAACTTATTATATGATTGAAATTAACAACCATGATGATTTTGCTTCCTATTTAGGAAACGAATTAGGTACATCTGCTTGGTATCAAATCACACAAGATCAAATCAATAAATTTGCAGACGCTACACTAGACCATCAATGGATACATACTGATGCCGAAAGAGCGGCAGTAGAAAGTCCTTTTAAAACAACCATTGCACACGGATACTTAACGCTGTCGTTAGTTCCTTATCTATGGCAACAGATTGTTAAAATTGGTAACCTTAAAATGGAGATCAACTATGGCATCGAAAGTTTAAAGTTTGGTCAGGCAGTAACCGTTGATAGTGAAGTACGCTTAAAGGCTAGTTTAAAATCTATCTTAAACTTAAGAGGCACCACCAAAGTAGTAGTTAATATTATTTTGGAAATTAAAGACCAAGCAAAACCTGCCTATAATGGCGACGTGGTATTCCTTTACCACTTCAATGCATAAATAAAATTCTTCTTTCGAAGTAAATAGGCATTCAAAGTTCATTCTTTGGATGCCTATTTCAATTTTAGTGACTATATTTAACGTTACCAAACAAACTAACCGAATGTTGGCACTTCATTGTAATGTTTAAAATTCAATCACGAGCGTTTTTATTTTTACTCTTCCTCATTTCTTTCGATGCTATTGCACAACAAACAGTAGTCATTAACAATAATACTGCCGAGTACATTTTTAAATCGAAAGAAGTCGTCACCTTAGAGGACCCTAAAGGAGAGCTAAGTTTTGATACTATTTCTAGCGCTGCCTATCAAAATAAATTTGCCCCCAATATAGATTACTATCCGAAAAACTATAACCGTAGCTCTACTTACTGGTATAGGGTAAAGGTTAGGTTTGAAGAAGATTTTGAGAAATCAAGTATCATTGAGTTTTTTGACCAAGTAACTGATCACATTGACGTTTATTTTCCGGACGAAAATGGGAAATATGTACATGCCCGCTCTGGTGCCGATTTAACTTTTAAGGAACGGTTATATCGCCATAAGAATTTCGAATTTCTCATCAAAAATCTTAAAAAAGGCGAGTATTATTATTACTTCAAAATCCAATCGAAAGACAGGGTAAATGTGATTATTGTATTTAGAACCATTGAAAGGTTTATACAATATGGTTTAACAGAATACCTTACTTACGGCTTGTTCTACGGTATGATTTTCATCTTCAGTTTCCATAACCTGCTGATGTATTTGGCCGTACGAAGAAGACAATATCTCTATTACATCTTATATATTTTAAGTGTTGGTTTATATGAAGTATCTATTGATGGGATTGCTTTTCAATATTTTTGGCCGCAACACCCCGTTTGGAACGAGTACGCTTACGGAATAGCTTTACTTTGTATCAGTTCCTTTGCGCTCATTTTCACCAAGGAATTACTTCACGTTAAACAAAAAGCACCTGTTTTTTCGAAGATGATCAATACGGTACTTGTACTGCGTTTATTGTTTTTCTTTGTTTGCCTCATTTATAATCCTGATTGGTTTAAATATAAGTTTATTGAGTTTATACCGCTTTCTATTGGATTTATTACCGGTATATACATTTTATGGAAGAAGAAATATAGGCCAGCCCGTTTTTTTGTGGTGGGATATTCGTTTCTGTTTCTAGGCTTTATCATTAAAGTAGTACATATTTTAGGTTATGCCAGACATATCCCTGGGGTATTGGGTTTTTATAGTTTAAGCTTTGGCTTCCTGTTCGAAATGGTATTTCTATCCTTCGCCATTGGTGATCAGGTGCGCATCTTAAAAAAGAAAAAAGAAAATGCTCAAAAACAGATTATCAAGCAAATGCAGCTAAACGCTGAAATGAAAGATAATTTGAATAGAGAATTGGAAGCGAAAGTAGAGAAACGTACCATTGAGGTAAAACAACAAGCGGTTGCCTTGCAAAAGCAAAATGAGACCATTGAAAAACAAAACTCTGAGCTTCTGCAGAAAAACGACCTATTGTTACAACAAGCAGAAGAAATCTCTAGAATGAACGTTTTGCTGGAAAATGACAACATCAATCTGAAAACCAGCATTGAAAAGGTTACGGATGCACGTGTAAATGCCACAGAACTAGATTTTGATGAATTCAGTTTAAAATACCCTGATAAGGAAGCTTGTTATAAATTTCTCTCTGAATTAAAGTGGGCTGGGGGATACACTTGCTTAAAATGTGGCCACACTAATTATTGCAACGGTAAAGTACCTTATAACAGGCGCTGTACTAAATGTGCCTATGAGGAGTCGGTATTGCACCACACCATATTCGAAAATAACCGTATTCCGATCAATAAAGCATTCTATTTGGTCTATCTCATGTATAGTTCCAAAGGCACAATCTCCTCTCATAAGCTTTCAGAAAAGCTTAGTATCAGACAAAGTACCTGTTGGGCCTATGCGTCCAAAGTGAAAAAAGTAATGGAAGAGCGAAAAAAGGATCTTAGAGGCGTTGGAAAATCAGGCTGGGCCAAGCTAGTGCTCGATAAAAATGCCTAAAATCAGCCCTTGATTCTTTCGACGCAAACGTTTTCGTAATTTTTTACAATTATTTTTTATTGCGTTTTAAACGTATCAGTCTGTTCTTTTTTGATTTGTTCATATGGCAACTAATCAGTTACTTACTTAATTTATGCGTTGTGATTTAAGCGTATCAAATCAATTACAACATTCTAATTATCAGTTATTTATATCAAAATAACTATTGTAAATATCCTTGCAACACCTCTATATTTACACTTGTCAAAACCCATTTTGACACTAACCCATTAAACCAAATTTTTAACTGTATGAGTAAAATTCTATCAAAAAGGATTTTGCAGAACGTAGCCATGGTGCTTCTTTGGTGTTTCTTTCTGCAACTTAAAGCCTCAGCTAGTATCCACAAGGCTGAATCTGAAAAATCATTAAGAATATTTAACAATAGTGTGCAAACGGAAATTACTGGTACCGTTACCGATGCTGCAGGTGTGCCAATGCCAGGTGTTGGTGTTAAAATCAAAGACACACAATTATCAGTAGTCACGAATGGTTCAGGAAAATTCGCCATTAGAACCAATAGCCCAAATGCTGTATTAGTATTTACAAGTATTGGCTATAAAACTAAAGAAGTGCCGCTAAACGGAAAAACCAGTGTTACGGTTACTTTGGATGAAGACGACGCCAAAGGACTTTCGGAAGTAGTAGTAATTGGTTATGGTACTGCGAGCAGAAAAGACGTTACGGGTGCCATTTCGAGTGTTAACGCAGCACGATTAGAAAATGAGAATCCTCAAAGTGTGGCCGACATTTTAAAAGGCAACATTGCTGGGATGAGTGTAAGCTTAAACACCAGTGCTAAAGGTGGTGGCGATTTGTTAGTGAGGGGAAAATCAACCCTTACGGCTGGTAACTCACCTTTAATTGTATTGGACGGAATCATTTACAATGGTCAATTATCCGACATTAACCCTAATGACATTGAAAGTGTCGATGTATTAAAAGATGCCAGTTCCTTAGCCGTTTATGGTGCTAAAGCAGCTACAGGGGTAGTAGCCATTACCACCAAAAAGGGGACAGGTTCTAAACCAACCATTACTTTCAATACCAATGTGGGCTTCGCTCAATTGGCACAAAACATGCGCCCTTATGATGGTCCAGGATTTTTAGATTGGCGTGCAGATGTAATGAGAAGTGGTGCTTCAACACCAAGTTATATCTATAACGATCCAAGAAATTTACCTACTGGTGTAACCATGACCCAATGGTTAAATGGCCAAACTGGTGATCCTGTTGATTTGTGGTTAAATAGATTAGGTTTAACGGCAAATGAAAAAGCAAACTATTTGGCAGGTAAAACCACTAACTGGTACGATGATATCTTCAGAACAGGATTCCGCCAAGACCATACTTTAAGTGTAGGTGGCAGCAAAGAAGACATTAGATATTACATGTCTTTAGGCTATCAAAAAAACCAAAATCTAATTGAAGGTGGAGAATTTAGCACAGTAAGATTCAGATTGAACTTAGAAAGCCAAATTGCCAAATTCATGACTGTTGGTGCCAATATTCAATATGCAGATAGAGATGAAGGCGCTATTGAAGCGGATTGGGGCCAATTAATTAACCTTTCGCCATACGGAGATAAATATAACCCAGATGGTAGCTTACGTAGAATACCAACTGACGATGTAGGTTTAAATGCTAGAAATCCATTTTTGGACATGACCTACAATAGCAGAATGAACAGACAAAATACCTTGTTTGGTAGTTTGTACGGAAAAGTGACCTTACCATTCGGCATTACGTATCAGTTAAACTTTAGCCCTGGTATCGATATGTATCGTACATTCAACCACTTATCTTCTCAAAACCCTAACGTAATTACACCAGGTGGTTCGGTAACTAGAGCTAATGAAACCCGCTACAATTGGCAGGTAGACAACTTGATCAAATGGAACAGAACCTTCAATAAAATCCACAACGTGGATGTAACCTTATTAGCCAATGCCGAGAAATACCAAACTTGGTGGACAAATGCGGGCAACTCTGGTTTTATTCCTAGTGATATTTTAGGTTATCACAATTTAGCTTCTGGTGTTTTGCCAACCGTAAATGCCGAAGATAAAGTATATACTGGTGATGCATTAATGGCAAGGGTAAACTATAGCTTAATGCAACGTTATTACCTTACCTTATCGTTAAGGAAAGACGGTTATTCGGTATTTGGGGTAAACTTTAAAGACGCCACTTTCCCTGCTGCAGCATTAGCTTGGACCTTTACCGAAGAATCGTTCATGAAAAACATCAAGTGGTTAAACTACGGTAAATTACGTTTTTCATATGGGGTAAACGGTAACAGAGATCTACGTAACCCAAGTAACGGTACGGTAGAGCCTTATGCGGCTTTAGCCGTGTTAACCACTGGAAAATCAGTAGGTTTTGATGCCAATGGAAACGTAGTATCTATTACTACTTTGGCTAATGGTGGTCGTATGGCTAACTCTGACCTAAGATGGGAAGAAACAAAAGCATTTAACGTTGGTTTAGACTTCTCTGTATTAAAAGACAGATTAAGTGGAACTGTAGAATTTTATGCTAAACAAACCAACAACCTTTTGGTAGAACAAAAAGTACCTGATATTACTGGCTACGACTACGTTTATTCAAATTTAGCTGAAATCAAAAACAAGGGGATGGACATTACCTTGAACAGCAGGAACTTTAGCAGCACTAATTTCAAGTGGAATACCAATTTCACCATGTCATTCTCAAGAAACAAAATTGTTAAACTGGCATTACCTACTGACGACCCTGCAAATGGTTGGTTCATTGGTAGAGACATCAATAGCGTTTGGGATTACAGGGTAGTAGGTGTATGGCAAGAGAACGAAGTAGCGGAAGCTAACAAATTCAATAAATCTATTCGTCCAGGTGATTTCAAACTACAAGATAGAGATGGAAACTATGTTTATGGCGATGCGGATAAAGATTTCTTAGGATTTACGACTCCTCGTTTCATTTTTGCGATGAGAAACGAATTTAACATCTTCAAAAACTTTGATGTTTCTTTCCAATTACTTTCTAACTGGGGACAGTTGAAACAATTCAATACGGCTAAAAACCAACCAGGTAGTGTAGGATTTGCTCGTATGACTTCATATCAAGTTCCTTATTGGACCCCATCTAATCCAATTAACGACTATTCAAGATTAAACTCAGGAACTAGTGGTACTAGCTTCAACGTATACAGAGACAACTCTTTTATCAGATTAAACTCTGTAGCAGTAGCTTACACTTTACCACAAAATTTACTAAGCAAAGTGAAAGTGAAAAATGCAAAAATTTATGCTAACGTAAATAATGCCTATGTGTGGACCAAGGATTGGAATTACTGGGATCCAGAGAACAATGGACCTACACCAAGAATTTACACCCTAGGTTTGAATGTTTCTTTATAATGCTAATAAAAATGAAAAATATAAATAAAAAAATCGCTGTATCATGTCTCTCGGCACTCTTGTTGGCCAACATGGGCTGTAAAAAGAGCTTTTTGGATACAGATATGTTATCAACCTACCAGCCAACAAGTTTAAATACCCCAGCTGCAATGCGATCAGCTTTAGCCGGAGTATCAGTAGTGGTAAGAGGAGAGTATTTTGGTGATTCGGCACCGATGTTAACAGAGTCAATCTTCTCAGATGTAGCTGTAGAAGGTACTACCGATAAAAGTACACCAGCTCAAGATTTGGTGACTCGTATTACGCCAGATGCAAACTTGAACAGTGACGATTACAACAAAATTGGCTGGTACTGGACCAATGAATATCGTGCCATCAGACAAGCCAACACCGTAATCACCAATATCGATATCCCTAAATACGCTTCGGATGCCGAGAAAAATGCCATTTTAGGTACGGCATACTTTTACAGAGCTTATTTCTATTACAGATTAGTACATCAATTTGGAGACATTCCAGTATTGTTAAAAGATTTAGATGCACCACGCACCGATTTCTATTCGACCAAAAGAGAAGTGATTTTGGCCAGAATGAAAACTGATTTGGAATTTGCTCAAACTTGGGTAACGGATAATGTTGCCAAAGGTGAAGTAACCAAAGGTGCAGTAAGCCACTTGTTAACCAAAGTAAATTTGGCTTTAGGTAAATTTGATGACGCCCTAACTTCTGCAAACAATGTGATTAATGGCGGTAAATATGCTCTAATGATGAACCGTTTTGGTAGCACTGCTAGTGATGCTACTAAAAATGTGGTATGGGATTTACATAGAATGGACAACAAAGCCATTGCTGCTAATAGAGAAGCACTATTTTTAGTATTAGACAGAGAAGCATTCCGTGATTTGGGAGCTACAGCCAATGGTTCACAATTAATGCGTAATACGGTACCAGCCTGGCATTTCGCTAACGTAAAAACACCGTCAGGCGCTACAGCAATGGTAGATGCTGCAACTGCAGAAATTCCGTTGACGAGAATGTACGGTAGAGGTATTGGAAGATACCGCGGTACACCTTATAGTACCCAATACATTTGGACAGACAATACCGACTACAGACACGCCAAAGGAATGTGGATGGATATGACAGATTTGGTTTACAATAATCCAGCATTAAAAACCTCTTCTAACTTAGCTGATAGAGCATTATACGGCCAACCATTGCAACCTTATAATTCTTCAAATGTGGCACAAAGATTCCAAAATGGAGCTTTAGACACCATTCGTCACTGGTTTGGCTGGCCGCATTACAAGGTGTTCATCAACTCAACCAATGCCTTGGCGGTTGACCCTTATTGGAATCCGCCTCGTGGTACCAATACCGACTGGTATGTGTTCCGTTTAGCAGAAACGTATTTACTACGTGCCGAAGTTTATTATTGGAAAGGCGATTTAGCTTTAGCGATGCAAGACATTAACGAAGTGAGAAGACGTGCCAATGCTACACTTTTAACTGATGCCAGCAAAATTACCATCGGTACTATTTTAGATGAACGTGCAAGAGAATTGTTCTGGGAAGAGTCTCGTAAAACAGAGTTAACTCGTATTGCATTTATCTTTGCGCAAACTGGTAAACCTGCCTATAATGGCAAAACTTACAGCTTGGCTACTTTTTCAGATAACAATTTCTTCTACGATCGCATCATGGAGAAAAATGATTTCTACAAAAACAATGTACCAACATTACAAGGCGTGAAATTTACGATCGCTCCATACCATGTGCTATGGCCAATTCCAGCTTCGGCACAAAGGTTTAACACTACTGGCCATATTAACCAAAATAAAGGTTATATAGGTTATGAGAGTAACGTACCTGCAAAGGACAAAATTGAATAATTGATTTTTCATAAATAGGTTAGTTGATTGGAGGAGCATCCAAATGGGTGCTCCTTATTCACATCATCTCGCCTCTAATAAATGCTAATAGTTCCCCCTCATTGATCACCCGTTAAAAGTATTTTCTTGAAAACAAAACTCACTTTCCTTCTTTTATTTAGCTTCACTCAAGTTTTTTCGCAGCAGAAAATAAATGTAACACCCAGAACGGTAATTAATATCAATCAAAACTGGAACTTTTCTAAAGACCCAAAAGCCCAAGGTTATGCTCAACTAAAATATAGCCTGGTAAATATTCCTCATACATGGAATGCCTTTGACGTATTGGACGATGTACCTGGTTACTACAGAGGAGTGGGGTTTTACAAGAAAAAACTACAACTTCAACCTACTTGGAAAACAAAGAAAATATACCTTGATTTTGGTGGAGCAAACCAAGAAACCGACGTTTATTTAAATGGCAAAAAAATCGGAAACCACATTGGTGGCTACACTGGTTTCACCATTGCTTTAACAGATTTAAAGTTTAATGGCAATGATGAAATCATCGTAAAAGTTGATAATAGCCATAATGAATCAATTGCCCCATTATCGGGCGATTTCACGTTTTTTGGGGGCTTATACCGAAATGTTTCTTTGGTAATTGTTAATGATGCGCATTTTGCAGAGGAACAATATGGCACCAATGGCGTATACATTCACGCTGAAAATGTAAGCCAACAAAACGCCACTATTCAAGTAAAGGGTAATGTAGTTTATCAAACTACAGGTAAACCGCTAAAAATAGTAACGACCATAACTGATGCCTCGGCCAATAAAGTTGGCGAAAGTAGCATCACCAGTACTGGTACTTTTCAGCTTCCTCAAATAGAAATCAAGAACCCAATTTTATGGTCTCCAGAAAGACCATATCTATATAAAGCCATTACTAAATTGTTAGATCCAAGTACCAACAAAGTATTGGATGAAATCAAAACAAATGTTGGATTAAGATATTTCAGCTTCGATGCTGAGAAAGGATTTTTCCTAAATGGCAAACCAACAAAACTCATTGGCGCTAGCCGTCATCAAGATTTTGCGAAAATGGGTAATGCCGTACCATCAGCATTACAGGTTAAAGATGTAGAAATGCTGAAGGAAATGGGAGGAAACTTCTTACGCGTAGCACATTATCCACAAGACCAAGCTATTCTAGATGCCTGTGACCGTTTAGGTATTTTAGCTTCTGTTGAAATCCCAGTAGTGAACGAAATTACCGAAAGCGAAGCCTTTTACAACAATTGTAAAGCCATGCAGGTAGAAATGATCAAGCAAGGCTATAATCATCCTAGCATCATTATGTGGGCCTATATGAATGAGGTATTGCTAAAAATGCGTTATGGAAATGATCTGGAGAGGAAAAAAACTTATCTAAAAAGTATTGAAAACCTTGCCCAGCAATTGGAAGATTTGACCCGCAAACTAGATCCTTCACGCTATACCTTAATGAGTAATCATGGTGATGTAAACGGTTATACCAATGCAGGCTTAACTAAAATTCCGATGGTAGTAGGATGGAACCTTTACCAAGGTTGGTATGGCGGAAAGTCTGAGGACTTTGGTCCGAATTTGGACAAGATACATGGCGGAATGCCCAACAAACCTTTAATGGTTACCGAATACGGTGCAGACGTTGATCCAAGAATACATGCCGACCATCCTGTAAGGTTTGACAAGAGTTTGGAATATGGAATGGATTACCATCAAATTTATATCAAAGCCATCATGCAACGTCCGTTTATTGCAGGAGCTGCCGCATGGAATTTATCCGACTTCAGTTCTGAAACCAGAAGTGAAACCATGCCTGGTATCAACAACAAAGGACTATTAACCTTAGATAGAAAACCAAAAAACACTTATTTCCTGTATAAAGCCAACTTTAGCCCAACACCGTATATTAAAATTGGTGACGGCTCATGGACATTAAGATCCGACATTAAGACTAAACAAAACCTAAGCGTCATCAGTAATTTAGACAGTGCGATATTAACGGTAAATGGAAAGACTTACGAAAATAAGGCTTTTAACGAATCAGTAGCCAATTGGGAGGCTGATCTTAAACCAGGCAAAAATATCATCATTGCTAAAGGTTATAAAAATGGAAAATCATATACTGATCAAAGCACCATTGATTTTGTATTACAACCAAAAGCTTTTTTAAACGGAACGCATTCTTTTAATATCCTGATGGGTTCAAAAAGACAATTTATAGATGACCAACGACAAATTTGGTTGCCAAGCAAAACCTATGAGCAAAACAGTTGGGGACACTTAGGTGGAGAAGCTTTCAAAATTAAAAATAGCGGCAGAATGGCTTATGGTTCAGATAAAAATATCATAGGAACACAAAACGACCCTATTTATCAAACACAACAAGTAGGCATAGAAGCCTATCAATTCGCTGTTCCAAAAGGAAAGTATGAAATTACCTTACATTTTGCAGAGCTAATGGGAAATGGTATACAAACCAGCTTACCTTATAACTTGGATAGCTTAATTGCAGAAGGAAAAGACGTTCCGCCTCAACGTATTTTTGATGTTTACTTAAATGGCAAATTGGTTATCAAAGCTTTAAACCTAGCAGCTAAATATGGCGTTGCACAAAAGGTTGAAAGAAAATTTGAATACATCGTTGCTGATGATAAAGGCATTCAGCTCAACTTTAAAAGCATTGAAGGAAAACCCGTTTTAAATGCCATACAAATAAAAAAAGTGAAATAATAACTGATAAAAAAGGAAGACCAGTACGCAAACGTTTTCGTGTTTTTTCGCAACTATTTTTTCAACATGTTTTAGATGATAGTAGCTATGGAGAACCGCTGAACCACCTTAGCTAAACCTTCTTAACAAAACACATAACAACCTATCAATTAAATAATTAAATCAAAACAAGCAAATATACCTATACCGTAATATTAGGGGAGCTAACAATTAACACAACCGCTACAATCTGCATCAACTGCATAATGGCAGTGTACGATACATTGTAGACAGTTTGCCAATTAAAAAGGGTTTTGTAGCTTACATGGATAAAATGCTGGGGAAAAACCAGCATTCAACCAAATAAAAACTTTAAGTATGTTCAAAAAAATCAAACTGCTATTTTTAGTATTAATTGCAGTAGGCCAAGGTTTACAAGCTCAAAATTCAAAACGACTAAATACGGGTTGGGAATTTGTAAAACAAGACTTGGGAGGTATTTGGGAAGCCGTAAGACCAGTAGGGAAAGGAAATCCAGAAGAACTTCCATTTTGGCAAAAAGTTAATTTACCACATTGCTTTAATGCTACCGATGCCACAGATCCTAATGTTCATTATTATCAGGGACCAGGTTGGTACCGTACCAATATTGACATAGAAAATCCATATACCGATGGCAGAACGCTACTACATTTTGAAGGTGCAGGGCAGAAAACAGAAGTTTATATTTATACCACTAAAGTAGCTACACATGTAGGCGGATATGACGAATGGACTGCCGACATTACAGATGCTGTAGCTGCATTTAAGAAACTACCTGTTTATAAAACACAATTCAAAGGCAAAATTCCAGTGATTATTCGCTGCGACAACAGCAGAGATTTGGAAATGATGCCTTCAAGTTTATCTGATTTCAATGTATATGGTGGGCTTTATCGTTACCTCAATTTGGTTTATAATCCGCCATTGGCTGTAGATAAGATTTTTGCCAACGCTTCAGTGGATGCCAAAGGAAGTTTAGGCAAATTATCTATAAAAGCGAGATTGCTTAATTCCAATCAGCTGAAAAATGCCACCTTAAAAATCAACCTTCTGGACCCTAATGGGAAAAACGTTTTAAGTATCGATAAAAACATCAATACTTTTCAAGGTGATTCATTATTGCTTGAAACCAGCCTTAAATCACCAAAATTATGGTCAACTGAACTACCACAACAATATGAAGTAAAGTTGAGTTTATCGTCCAATGGACAAACCTATCAATTAAGTCAAAAGATAGGATTCAGACATTTTGAATTCGTGAAAAAAGGTCCGTTTACCCTTAATGGAAAACGATTGTTATTGCGTGGTACACACCGCCATGAAGACCATGCGGGAGTTGCTGCCGCCATGACAGAAGAAATGATGGTGACCGAGATGAAAATGATGAAAGAAATGGGGGTAAACTTCATTCGCTTGGGACACTATCAACAATCCCGCATCATTCTTGACCTTTGTGATAGCTTAGGTATTTTGGTTTGGGAAGAAATTCCTTGGTGCCGCGGTGGTTTGGGAGGCGCTGTTTACCAAGCACAAGGTAAACGCATGCTAACCAATATGATTGAGCAGCATTACAACCATCCTTCCATTATTATTTGGGGCTTAGGTAACGAAAATGATTGGCCAGGCGACTTTAGCGAATTTGATAAAGAGAAAATACGCACTTACATGAAAGAGCTGAACAACTTGTCGCACCAATTAGATCCGTCAAGAAGTACTGCTATTAGACGTTGTGATTTTTGTAGGGATATTGTAGACGTGTATTCGCCTTCTATTTGGGCAGGTTGGTACCGTGGCAACTACACCGAGTATAAAAGTGTTTCGCAAGGCGAGTTTGATAAATCAGATCGTTTCCTACACGTAGAATGGGGAGGAGATAGCCATGCCAGACGCCACTCTGAAAATCCAGACAATGCATTATTAAAAATCAAACAAGGCGGTGGCGCCGATGAAAGAGCAGGAGATGCTTCCTTATATGGTGGTGCTGCAAGAGTAAGTAAAGATGGCGACTGGAGCGAAAGTTACATTGCCAACCTCATTGACTGGCATTTGAAAGAACAAGAAACCATGCCTTGGCTTTCGGGAACTGCCTATTGGCCTTTTAAAGACTTCAGTACACCTATTCGTCCTGAAAATCCAGTACCATATGTAAACCAAAAGGGGGTAATTGAGCGTGATTTCACTAAAAAAGAATCCTTCTATATTTTCCAATCTTATTGGACAAACACTCCTATGGCACATATTTATGGACACTCTTGGCCCGTACGTTGGGGAGCAGAGGGTGAAGAGAAAATGGTAAAGGTATATTCTAACTGTGATGAAGCTGAGCTTTTTGTGAATGGCAAAAGCTTTGGGGTAAAGAAACGTAACAGTCAAGATTTTCCTGCAGCAGGCCTACGTTGGTCGGTTCCGATGCAAAAAGGAACCTATCATTTTAAAGTAGTGGCCAAAAAAGGTAAAGTAACCGTAAGCGATGAAATTACACAAGAATATCAAACGGAGAAATGGGGCAAACCAACACAACTTACCTTAAGTAAAATCAGTGAAGTTAACGGTATAGCCACCGTAGAAGTGAAAGCCTACGATGCAAATAAAATACTTTGCTTAGATGCCGCTAACGAGGTTACCTTCAATTTAATTGGTGATGGTGAACTCATTAAGGACCAAGGAACTTCAACAGGATCTTCTAAAGTACAACTTTACAATGGGCGAGCAATCATCAAGCTTAAAACCAATCAAAAAAAGAGCATCGTATCCGTAAGCTCAAATGATTTACAAACCGTTTTCTTAAACATCGAATAATAAAATAATCATGATGAAAAGCTTGAAACTATTCCTATTATTTACAACCATTGCCGTTACCAACGTATTTGCTCAAAACAACTTTAAAACGCAAGCAACGGCGGTCTTAAAAGCACAAGTACTTAAAGAAGCTACTTGGGCCATGCAACAACAGCCTGTAACCGTTACCGCGAGCAGTTCCCCAAAAAGTGCGGGCGGTAAGCATGATTTCTTTTCGGAAGCCGATTATTTTTGGCCAGATCCCAAAAATCCTGATGGTCCATATATCAACAGAGACGGAATGTCGAACCCTGAAAACTTTGTGGCCCATCGTCATGCCATGATTCGCTTTAGTGAAATTATTGGCGCCTTGGCTTCGGCATACCAAATTACAGGTGACGAAAAATATGTTAAACATGCTATTTTGCACTTAAAAGCATGGTTCATCAACCAAGAGACTTTAATGAACCCTAATTTAGCTTATGCACAAGCCATTAAAGGATTGTTTACTGGCCGTAGCTGGGGAATTATTGATTCTATCCATTTAATGGAAGTTGCACAGGGCATAATAGTGATGGAGAAATCAAAATCCTTCGACAAAGCAAACTTAGCTACCATTAAAAAATGGTTTTCGGATTATATCCTATGGCTAAACACCAACAAAAATGGTATTGCCGAGAAAAATGCAAAGAACAACCATGGTACTTGCTGGGCTATGCAAGTGGCTTCATTTGCTAAATTGGTAAATGACCAACCCATGCTCGACTCATTGAGGTTGCAGTATAAAAATGTTTTCCTACCTAATCAAATGGCTGATGATGGCAGTTTCCCGCTGGAAATGAAAAGAACAAAACCTTATGGATATGCCATCTTTAACTTAGATGCCATGACTGCATTGTGCCAAATACTGTCGACACCAAAAGACAATTTATGGACTTATGAAACTACCGACGGAAAGTCGATCAAAAAAGGATTGGAATATCTTTATCCGTACATTGCCGACAAATCAAAATGGACCTTAAAACCTGATGTGATGTATTGGGAAAACTGGCCAGTAGCACAACCATTCCTTTTATTTGGAGCCAATTATTTTGGCAAACAAGCTTGGTTTAACACTTGGAAAAGTTTGGATTTAAAACCTACCAATGCCGAAGTAATCAGGAATTTACCTATTAGGCACCCACTCATCTGGCTGTAGCCTTAAAAACAACATGAAACTAGGATAAAACAAGTTATAAACACGTATGAAACTTAAAATTACTACCGCATTACTACTCGCCGCGTTAGGAGCACAGGCACAAAAAATAGATGTGCCAAAGGCGATGAAATCTGCAGAACTTCAAACCGATGTTTTGGTGAAAAACGTTGACTCGGCCAGAAAGGTCAAACCCAATCTAGTATCGCCTAGAACTGTAGAAAAAGGACAATTGAAAATGGTGGTCTCAAGAGATTGGACCAGTGGCTTTTTCCCAGCACAGTTATGGTATTACTATGAATTCTCGAAAGATAAAAAATGGCTAACACTTGCAAGGAAATACACCGAAGACATCAAAAAGGAACAGTATAACAAAGGTACCCACGATTTAGGTTTCATGATTTTTTGTCCTTTTGGTAATGGTCTTCGGCTTACTGGTGATACGGCTTACAAATCAGTGATTATCCAAGCGGCGAAGTCTTTATCAACCCGTTTTACACCAAGCACTGGCGTGATCAGGTCATGGGACCACAACGGCGACAAATGGAAATATCCAGTAATTATTGACAACATGATGAACTTGGAATTATTATTTGAGGCTACTAAATTCACTGGTGATTCTTCTTTCTACAAAATTGCCATTAGCCACGCCGACAATACCATTAAAAACCACTACCGCCCTGATTTCAGTTCATGGCATGTGGTAGATTATGATGTACAAACTGGCAACGTAATCAAAAAAACCACCGCTCAAGGCTATGCCAATGAATCATCATGGGCTAGGGGACAAGCTTGGGGTTTATATGGCTATACCATGTCTTATCGTTATACCAAAAAGCAAGCTTATTTAGCTCAGGCCGATGCGATTGCCAACTATATTTTAAGCTATAAAACTACTCCTGCAGATGGCGTTCCTTACTGGGATTATAACGACCCTAAAATTCCCAACGTATCTAGAGATGCTTCAGCAGCAGCTATTACAGCTTCAGCTTTATATGAATTAGCCAAATACAGTAAAAACGCTAAACGCTACAAAGCAGCAGCCGATAAAATTTTGTATTCACTAAGTACAGCTTATACCAGTAAAATTGGCGATAACTACGGCTTCGTATTGGAACACAGCACAGGACACCTTCCTGCCAATTCAGAAATTGATGTGCCTATCAACTATGCCGACTATTACTATATCGAAGCATTATTGAGATATAAGGGGAAATTTAATTTCTAGTTAGCTTGGTTAAGGTTGGTGACAACAACCAAAGGTAGAACGTTTAAAAAAACCTCTGGTCGGTGTTATCACCGAACAACTTTTCTAAACTAATCAAAACAAGTAGTCAGGCCTCAGTAATTTTAGTTGCTGGGGCCTCGCTACTTTCAAAAATACACTACCTTTGCAGCCGCAAATGAGTAGTAAATCAAAAAAGCAGCTCTCCACCATTATCAGGCTTATTAAAAGTGAGCACAGCGTTGATGCATTACGCAATACTTTGGCGGTAATTCTTCCTATTATCTATTTCTTTTATCTCGGATGGCCTACCACTGCCATTGGTATTGGCATAGGCGCACTAATGATTTGCCTAACCGATTTACCAGGTAATCGTAGTGATAAAATTAAAGCAGCCTGGATTACCAACCTCATTTTTACTTTCGTAGCGACCATTACCGCTTGGAGCACCACTATACCAGTCCTAATGATCATTACGGTTGTAATGGTGACCTTCATCCTCACGATGTTGGGTATTGTAGGTCAACGCATAAACGCTATTGGTTTAATGGGGATTGTTTTAGCCACTTTTACCATAGGTCTTAAACCTGCAAACCCATTGCTTTATGGAAACTATATTTTCTTGGGCGGTTTGTGGTATTCGCTCATCAGTCTTTCCCAAATCTGGATTTTTCCCTACCGTTCCCTACGTAGGGCCATTAAACAAACCGAAAAAGATACAGCAGCTTTGCTGAAGCTAAGGGCTAAGGGTTACGATCCAGAATTCAGTCTATCTGGCTTCAACCAGAGCAATATGCGCTTGCACTTAAAACTAGCCAATCAGCATGAACTTATCCGACAGTTATTATTGAGCGATGAAAGAGCCATGCGTGAAGTGAGTGCCAAAGGAAAGTTCTTTTTAGAGAAATCAACCAACCTTATTGACCTTTATGAGCAAGTAAGCGCCGTACATTACGATTATCCATACCTACGCAATCAATTTGTATCTACGGGGGTACTACCACTTATTCAGCACAGCATTGAAGTTTTAGCCAAATTACTTACCCATCCCAACAGCGATGCTGAAAGTAAGTTTGAAAATTTACGATTGCAATTGCAACAAAAAATAGAAATACTAGATGGCGAAAAAGCTCGCTTACTACAACAAATCTTGACCAATATTGATGAAATCAGCACTTTAATTGCGGCTGTTCATCAACCAAACATCGCTATATCCTCTAATGAAGAGGAAGTTCGCGTTCGGGACTTTTTAACACCAGCTCCCATACAAACTAATGCCATCAAACAGCATTTTTCGCTGCAATCGCCTATATTTCGTTTTTCGTTACGCCTATCAACCCTGTGTTTAATCGCCTTATTGCTCATCACTTGGCTTACAGATGAACACTATAGTTATTGGCTACTACTAACCATGGTTATTGTAAGTAGACCAAGCTACGGCCAAACCATGAAACGTAATGCTGAGCGCTTTGGCGGAACGGTCATTGGCCTCTCGATAGGTTGGTTGGTCATCAATAGTGTTGATATTCCTTGGCAATTGTTCATTAGCGTTATCGGACTGTTTGTTTTCTTTGCTTTTAACCGTACCGCATATAGTATTAGCGTGATTGGCATTACCCTTTGTGTTATTCTCTGTTTAAATGTTTACGAAGGTAATTTATGGCAATTGGTATCTGATAGGGTATTATTTACCGTTTTAGGCATTGCTTTATGTTTAGCCGCCACCTTTTTATTTCCTATTTGGAACGCCCCTAGATTAAGTGTGTTACTGACCGAGGTGTTAAAGGCAAACTACGCATACCTTCAAGCTACATTGGCATTAAAGCCTAATGATTTGGCTTCTATTCACCAAACCCGTTTGGCCCGTAAATTAAGTCATCAACGTTTGTCAGCATTGAGCGAAGCCATCAAAGCCGCCCAAAAAGAACCTTTCCGTAAAAAGCTAAACTGGCCATTAATTAATCGCCTGCAGCTTTTAAATTATCAGTTAAACGTGCTTACCGCTACCTTGGCTTCTATGCAAAAGAGAGGGAATTCCTTATTAAATAATGCCGATGCCGAATTGGTGAGCACTTCCCTTAAGCAGGCATTGGATAATATGGAAAAACTTGACCTACACCAGCAAGCTAAACTACCTTCATGGACTAATCAGCCTTTAAATTTAACAGAGGTTTCAGCGCATTTAAATAAACTTATACACCAAACCTCATAGATTTTTAAAAACAGAGCTTAAGACTTACGAAGTTTTAGAAACTTCGTAAGTCTTTGTTAAAATATTAAACCTCGTAGGTTTTAGAAACCTACGAGGTTTTTCACAATTCGACTTTATCTAGCTCGTTCGCTTTTCATACGCTGCACCATATACAAACCTGCCACCACTAACAACACGCCAGCCAAGGTATAGAGCGTTAGCGGTTCGCCCATTAATATGGCTGCAATGGCGAAACCCGCCACAGGACATAAAAATAACCAAGCCGAAGCCTTTGTGGGATTATCCTTCAACAACATCATCCAAAGTAATGAAGCAATAATTGAAGCTGGAATGGCTAACCAAACCACCGAACCTAAAAATGCTCCGTTAAAAACGTTGGCATCCTCCTTATAATAAAATATGGCAAAGGGCAGGAGACAGATACAACCTACTAAGGTTTGCCACCCATTAATGGTTAAAATGGGCGTATCTTTCCAATCTTGTTTGGCAAAATAAATAGCACCAACGGAGTAGGAGATATTACAAAGCAGCAATAAACCTAAACCCAAAATACTGGCATGGCTACCATGCAAAAGGGGGTAAGCGGCCAAAATCATGCCCGACATACACAGGGTAAAACTCATTAATGTTACTGCTCTAATTTGTTGTCTGTACCAAATGGTGCTAATGAGCATAATAAGCACGGGATTAATGGCAATAAACAACGAGCCTAATCCTGCTGATACTTCCTGCATAGCTACTACATACAACCCCAAATATAAACCTACATTGAAAAAGCCATAAACAATTATCTGCTTCCAAATCTTTTTATCTTTAGGAATAGGCTTTCGCATAAATAAATGGGAAATACCTAACATTAATGCAGAAGCCAAAATAAAACGAGGAATGGACAACACTAGTGGCTGTACAGCAGTTAACCCAATTTTTGTGGCAGAAGAAGCGGATGACCAAAGCGTAACAAAGGTAATTCCCGAAAGGAAGTTGAGAAAGTCTTTCTTAGTCCTCACAATCTCCTTTTAAAAAATTATTAAAACCTAACTTCATTATTTGGTAATGATTCTAATCGGGTTGGTCAGCATTTTATGAACAGGACACTTGTCTGCAATAATCATTAGACTTTTAATCTGCTCCTCATCCAAATCTCCAGTAAATTTAATTTCCCTTTCTATCACCGTTGCCTTATCCATTTCTTCTTCGGCACATATGGCCAAATTAACCGTAATGGTTTCTAAAGGAAATTCTTTCCTATCGGCATACATCCTTATCGTAATAGCGGTGCAACTCCCTAAACTCGCCAATAACAAAGCTCCTGGTGCCATTCCTTCATCAGTTCCACCCAATTCTTTAGGCTCGTCTGAATAAATAAAATGCCCATCGGCAAAAACTTTGGTCTTATATCTCGATTTGTCTAATTCTACTACGGCGGTGATCTGCTTTTTACTCATGTTCCTATTTTTTGCCTAAATTTATGAAATGGAACAACAAAACCACGCTAACGACAGATTAAAAATTTTTCAATCCTTTGTTGGAAAGGAAGTAGAAAACTCACCTTCCAATTTCATGAACTGGTTAAAGCCAACCGTAATTACTGCCGAAAAGGGTAGTTTACATTGTAGTTATGTGGTGAGAAAAGAAATGACTAATCCTTACGGTATTTTACACGGCGGCATTACCGCTGGAATTATTGATGACCTGATAGGAGCAACTGTTTTTACTCTCGGCTTAGCTCATGCTTTCACTACAGTGAACAACAATATCGATTATTTTGCACCAGCCAAAGAAGGAGATATCATTACCGCAAAAACAAGCATCATCAAGCAAGGAAGAACCATTATAAATTTGCAGTGCGACGTGTTTTTGCCTTCAAAAAATAGACTAATTGCTAGAGGATATTCGAATATGTTAAACGTAGGATAGTTTTTAACAAAATTTAACAAAAAACACCGGTTTGTAATGAAGTTTGCGTAATTGTGCGTATATTCAGTTGACAATCAACTAATCATCAACTAACAGAACAAACCATGAACAAAAAGTTTACGCTAACCTTGTTGGGTTTGCTGCTGTTTGCTTTATTTTCTTACGCCCAAAAAACAGTAAGAGGTAAGGTAACAGACGCATCTAATGGAATGGGAATTCCAGGTGCCAGTGTTTCGGTAAAAGGACAAACCGGCAACACCGTAACAACCAGCGCCGATGGTAATTTCACCATCAATGTCCCGTCAAATAATTCAATATTGGTTTTTAGCTACGTTGGCTACACTTCCAAAGAAGTAACGGTAGGAAACCAAGTAACCATTAACGTCGTTTTATCCGAAGATTCACAAACCTTGGAAGGTGTAGTGGTGACTGCTTTAGGCATCAAGCGTTCTCAAAAATCAATTGGTTACGCAGTGCAAGAGGTTAAAGGTGAAGATTTAACCATGACCAAAGATAACAATGTGATTGGTGCTTTGGCAGGTAAAGTGGCTGGTGCACAAGTTACAGGTTCTTCCGGAGCAAGCTTGGGCGGTACTCAGAAAATAAAACTGAGAGGTGTAAATTCTGTAACTGGCGGCGGACAACCCCTAATCGTTGTAGACGGAACACCTTTTAACAATGGAAATTTCAGTAATTCAGATGCCAATGGAGTCGATCTTGGAAACTTAGCTCAAGATTTAAATCCAGAAGACATTGAAAGCATCAGTATTTTAAAGGGACCAGCAGCTGCTGCATTATATGGTGCTAGAGGTCAGTATGGAGCTATTTTATATACCACTAAAAAAGGTAAGGCTGGAAAAGTATCCGTAGAATTCACCACTTCCAATATGATTGAGAAAGTAGGAAATTTTACACCAATGCAAAATATATATGGTGTAGGGAATAGCCAAACATTTCAGACATTTGGTACTGCAACACCACTTTCTGGACAAAAATATGTAAATGGCAATGATGAAAGCTGGGGACCTAAAATGGATGGAACACCAGTAAGAATGTATTTTTCATATTACCCACAGGATCCTAGGTTTGGCCAATTAACTCCATTTGTACCCCAACCAAATAATATCAAAGATTTTTTCGAGACTGGTTTTAATACCAATAATGGGGTAACTATTACAGGAGGTAATGAAAAAGCTAATTTAAGACTAAGCTATAATAATACTTACATCAAAGGAACCTATCCAAATACCAATCTAAAAAGAAACAATTTCGGCCTATCATCTTCCATTAAGATTACCGAGAAGTTAACAACGGGAGCAAATTTAAATTATGCAAACAATGATGGCAAAAGACCCGTACAAGGGTACCAGGGATCTTTCACTGGTGCTTCTCAATGGTTCCAACGCAATATCGATATTAACGAACTAAAAAATTATAAATATCCTGACGGCACCATAAAGAACTGGAACGTTAACCCAAGTACAGCAGCGGCAACTGCTGGTATTATTTTAACAAACAACCCTTCAGATTGGAACAACCCATATTTTGATGCCTATGAAAACCTTAATCTAGATGATAGAGATAGGTTTTTTGGAGACATCAATTTGTCGTATCAAGTATTACCCGAATTAAAACTGTCTGGATTTGTAAGATCAGATATGTACACCCAACGTTTAAGAAACTATAGAGCTTTGGGTGGCAGAGTAATTAGTGGGGCAGCAGATGCTTATTCAGAAGGGAAATATCAAAACACAGAGAACAATTACGAATTTTTAGCACAATATAATAAGACTTTTGGAGACGTTTCCTTAAATGTAAATGCGGGAGCTAACTTGCTCACTCAAGAATATTCTTACTTATCCCAATCTACAGCTGGAGGCTTAGTTAGTCCAGGATGGTACAATATTGCTGCGTCAATCGACAGACCAAATGTGGCCAACTACCTAAGAAAAAAACAGGTGAGAAGTATATATGCAATGGCTTCCTTTGGATATAAAGATATCTACTTTGTAGATGCAACCATTAGAAATGACGTTTCTTCCGCATTACCTAGCAATAACAACTCATACGTGTATCCATCTGTTTCTGGTAGTATTGTATTTAGCGAATTGCTAAAATGGAAACCTTTAAGCTTTGGTAAACTTCGTATGTCATACGCAGTAGCGGGTTCTGACCTCTCTGCTTACGAAATTTCACCAATATATGTAGCGGGTACAGTTTATACAGGAACACCTGTAATTAACACACAAACCTTACCAAGTACATTAAGAAATCCAAATATTGAACCTTCATTTGCTAATTCTTTTGAAATAGGTACAAATTTAAGTTTCGCTAACAATAGAATTGGAATAGATTTCACTTATTATAATCAGCTTAATAAAAATCAAATTATTAATCTAACCGTTTCGCCTGCTAGTGGCTATACGTCAACCGTAATTAATGCTGGTAAAATCAGGAACAAAGGGATTGAGTTATCGTTAAATGCTGTTCCTGTAAAATCAAAAAACTTTACTTGGAATACAATCATCAATTTCAACAAGAACAATAACAAGGTTGAAGAATTACATCCAGACGTTAAATTGCTAACACTGGGTAGTAACGTATATTCTAACCAAACGGTATATCTATATGCGGAGGAAGGAAAAGAGTTTGGTTCAATTGTAGGTCCGGGATATGCCAAAGATCCTGCTACAGGAAAAATTTTGTTAGATAATAATGAACAACCAATACGTCAATTGGGAGTTGATTTTGGGTCGGCTATTCCTGACTTCACAGGCGGCTTTAGAAATACTTTTCAATACAAAAACATCGATCTAGGCATAATGATAGACTTCCAGAAAGGAGGAAAGTTCATGAGTTGGACAAACATGCTGGCTGCTAAAGCAGGGACTGCAGAGATCACCGCTGCAATGAATGATAGAGGAGCTAATATTAGAGATCCATTAGCTAATGGTGGTGGTATAAAAGTAACTGGAATGTATGCACCCGGCACCATAAAAACCATTAACGGTACACAAACAAATGTAGGGGGCCAAGAATTTACCGGTTATGTTGATGCAAGAGAGTATTATAGAAATAGACTCGGCACCTACATTTATGATGAATGGATCTATGATGCTTCATACATCAAACTTCGAGAAGTGTCATTAGGCTATACATTATCTAATAAGCTTTTAGCTAAAACGCCATTTTCTTCACTTAGAATAGCAGCAATTGCTCGTAATCCTTTAATGATATGGCAGGATGCTCCTAAAGGTGTAGATCCTTCCGAATTATCTTCAGGCAGTGGTTCTATAAGTTGGATCGAAAAAGGAGAATTACAAACAGTAAGATCATTTGGTTTTAACCTAAGTGTTAAATTTTAACGTAATGACAATGAAAAATTCAATCATAAAAACACTAAGTCTTGCATTATCATTGGGATTAGCATTTTCGGGCTGCACTAAGTTCGATGAAGATCTCAACAAAGACCCTAACAATGCAAGTAAAGCCTCTGGAACAAGGCTTATGGCAAACACTATGCTATATTTGCCCGGAATAAGTTCAAATGCTTATGGAGTGCACTACCCACAATATTTATCACTCACAACATTTCCAAATAACGCCCGCTACATAGAAACAAACTTTAGCTTTGCTTCTTGGTATGGTGCACTTCTTAATTTGGAAACAGCATTAAATTCCACTTTGGAGCCTTCGGAAGGGCCGATAGAACACCAAAAAGCAGTGGCAAAAATTCTAAAAGCCTATATCTTTTGGCACATGACAGATAGGTGGGGAGATATTCCTTTTTCAGAATCGCTTAAAGGAGATGCGAACTACGTGCCTAAATATGACAAACAACAGGATATCTATAATGGCTTATTTAAGCTTCTAGATGAAGCAAATGCCCATATCACTGTAATTACTGCTGCAGGAAATATCAAAAATGATATCATGTACGCAGGCAACATAGAAAAATGGAAAAAATTAGGTAATACGATTCACATGTTAATGGCTTTACGTCTTTCTAAAGTTGATCCTACCACAGGTAAAGCAGAATTTAACAAAGCAATAGCCAATGGAATCATGACCTCTAATGCTGATAATTTTTCTTTTCCGCATTTAGCCCAAGCCGCTCAGCAAAATTTTTGGTTTAACTCCTTTACCAATTTGGGCAGACAATGGTATGCGGTGAGTAAGCCTATAGTGGATTACATGAAACCTTTATCGGATCCAAGACTCCCTATTTTTGCTGATAAAGCAAGTGCTAGCAATGATTATGTCGGTTTGGCTTACGGCTTATCAACCGATTCTCCTCCTGCAAATTTTTCGCTGTTGGGAGCAAATCTACGCAAGCAGGATTCACCAGTTTACCTAGTTACTTACGCACAAGCTTTATTTGCTATGGCAGAAGCGGCAAAATTGACATGGATAACTGGAGGTGACGTTACAGCAACTACCAACTATAACAATGCCATAACGGAGTCTATTAGACAATGGACAGGAGCTACCACTGGCGCAACTGCTTACCTAACAAATGCCAGCGTTGTTTATAACCCTACCACCGCCATACAACAAATAGCCACTCAAAGATGGGTTCACCTATTTTTACATGGTTATGAAGGTTGGGCAGAATGGAGGAGAACTGGCTATCCAGTGTTAACTGCTGCACCAGGAGCCAATGGAGATCAAATTCCTAGAAGGGAAGGGTATCCAGTAAACGAACCTCAAATTAACCGAGCCAGCTACAACGCGGCAGTAGCTGCATTTCCTTACGGAGGATCCGATGGGTTAAATGCAAGGGTTTGGTGGGATAAGCCATAATATTCTCAAATAAAAAGAGCCGTATTGATTTAATGCGGCTCTTTTTATTTTGATGATATGTCCTGACAAATCGAGAATATTCTACTCGTACTTAATTTGAATATTGCGATGGTACTCTGTTGTTCCTACAGTTCCTGTTATGGTAGCTTCTCCATAAGTATTATTTTCTAAAATGGGATAAGCTGGATCATGTTCAACAACAACAGTATCACCTGTATTAGAGCCTACAATTCTTAAAGGAGCAGTTACCGTCCACGTTACTGTACTACCTGGAGGCTTATGATAAAAGGTATAAGTTTCCTGATCTGACCACCACATTCTGTTTATTCCGCCAATCATTTCCATCACACACGAACCGACTAAGTTTGCATTCGTAAACCCATATTGATCTGCAATAGTACGAGCTCGAGAATCTGCTTCTTCCTGAGAAATCACCGATTGGGCTGCCCCAGCACCAATTGTATAAGTATGGGCAGTTCCGACATATCCAGGGCCACAATCAGTCTTAGGATAAGCACGATATGTAGTCCATGTTACACTATTGTAAATAGTTGTATATGGATATACAGTATTGACTGCGTTAATATCACCAGAAGTAAAACCTGACCATGGAAGCACCGTTGAATTCATCACTGAATTAGGATCAATAGAAGGTGTACCAGTTATATAGTTGCCATCTGTTTGGTCGGTATGCTTGAAACCTATAGTGTGACCTAGTTCATGTGTTATAGCAAAAACCTTTTGAGAAGCAGTTAGTGTACTGTAATGATAATTGATGTTTATTTCATTTCCTGGCCTGAAAAACATGTTTGGCAAATACGTGCTTGCTATAGTTCCGTTAGCCCCATCATTATCACCATTAATTCTGATATCGGCATCAGCATAGCTAGAAAATGTAAACCTCACGCGGGTAAGTGTATTATTCCAATTAGATACGGATTCATAAATTGCTGTTCTCCAATCTTGGGGAACCCCAGCTCGTATATAAACTTTGATGTTGCTGATGTAATTACCATGGACAAAGAAATTTCCAAAATAATGCTGAACAGTAGGGGAATTTTGATTCTTTTTTTGATCAATAAACCTAGCACAAGCATCTTTAAAAGAAATTAACATATCTTTTTGTATTACAAATAAACTATCCTTTTCATTATAGTTTATTTGGCGTGTGTCTATTTGCATGCTTGTACTAAGAAAATTTAAAAGATCTTTTATTGGGATGCTTTCTAGTTTTTCAGATGCCTTCTCCAAAGGCTGAATCTCATTTTGATTTTTTCTACAAGACAATAGAACTAAAATTAGTAGGGGTAGAATTAAAAGCGTTTTTTTCATAATAACTTAATTTAGTGGTTTTTATAAAAATGAATTTACCTATTTCCCTCTTTCATTTTCAAAAACAACTTAAAATCAAGTACTTATTACAGTATAAATACTTAAAAACCAATAAAAAAGCCGCAATAGTTTTAGTGCGGCTTTTCTATGAAATAAGATTTAAAATCTAACTATTCCCAAAAAACAAATAAGCTAAACCAATGGCAGTACAAACACCAGCTAAATCTGCCAGTAACATGGTACCTACAGCATACCGAGTGTTTTTAACAGAAACAGAACCAAAATAAACTGCAATCACATAGAAAGTAGTATCAGCAGCACCTTGGAAAATACCTGATAACCTACTGGCAAAAGAATCTGGACCATAGGCAGTCATTGTATCTACCATCATTCCTCTGGCACCACCACCACTTAAAGGCCTGATCAACGCTGTTGGCAATGCCTCAACAAATCTGGTATCTGCACCTAAAAAGGTAAAGAAGTTCTTAATTCCCAAAATGACCACATCAAAAGTACCACTGGTACGTAACATACTGATCGCTACCAACATCCCAACTAAATAGGGAATGATCTTTACGGCAGTTTCAAATCCACCTTTAGCACCCTCTACAAAAGCATCAAAAACATCAATCTTTTTGTAAACGCCACCCAGTAAAATCGCAAGTACTATAAACAAAATAACTCCGCTGCTCAACAAGCCAGAAAACGAAGTAATTTCCTTTGAACCCAAGGTAGTAATGTACCAAACCAGCAAACCGATTACTGCACTGATACTTAAAACCCATCCTAAAATAATAGGCTGAAAAATATTGATTTTCTGTTTGAAGGAAACAATCAGCATAGCTGTTAAAGTACCTACAAAGGTTACAATTAAGCACGGAATGAAAATATCAGTGGGATCAGAAGCATTAGAAGACGCTCTTAAAGCAATTACACTGACTGGGATTAAGCTTAAACCAGCCGCATGTAAGCACAAAAACATAATTTGCGAGTTACTGGCCGTTGCTTTATTGGGATTAAGTTCCTGCAAGCTTTCCATGGCTTTTAAACCAAAAGGAGTAGCTGCATTGTCCAAACCTAACAGATTGGCAGAAAAATTCATCACCATATGTCCGGTAGCAGGATGCCCTTTGGGTACTTCAGGAAACAATTTAGAGAAAAATGGACCTACAATTCTCGACAATAAACGAATGCCGCCTGCTTTTTCGGCAATACTCATTAAACCCATAAAAAAAGCCAAAACACCAATTAGTTTCAAGCACATTTCTACGGCATTCCAACAAGTTTGTATAACGCCATCAACTTTGGTTAAGTTGGTAGGATCATCAGCTTTGCCAATTACCATCCAACTAAAAATTTCAGTTTGTCCAAAAAAGAAGCACTTAATCGCTGCTACCACAATAGCCACAATAATAAATGCGGACCAAATTCTACTTAATGCCATTTGTTGTTTAGTTTTATGCGTTGAATTTAGTGTTTTTGCAGGAAATTAATGAATTAATAATCTATCAGTCTGACATTAAATTGGTAAAATATTCATTCACAAAAGTTTTTTGTCCATCGTGGAATATATTATGGCAGTGAAAGTTGAATAAAACACCTTTGGGTGCATGTAGTAATTTCATATAAGTTAGAAGTTGCGCCTCGTAAATTGCATTCATTTCTTTCACAGCTTTTAATTCTACCACAAGACAATCTTCTACAAAGAGATCACATCTAAAATCAATATTTAGTGTTTTTTCTTTATAAATGACGGGTATTTTCATTTCTGATAAAAAATTAATTCCACGATGAGAAAGTTCTTCTCTCATACACAGGCAATACACGTTTTCTAACAAACCAACTCCCATAGCCTTATGTACTTCAATTGCGCACCCTATTACTTCATAGGTTAATTCATTTAGAAACTTCTTGGTTATCATAGGTGATATAGATAGATAACCTAATATAAAAGATGTTCAACAATTTTAAAAATAAAATCCAAATGGGGAATCATATACATAGCTAAAGCACCATATCTATATGTCTATGAGTTAAATAAAAATAATTTAAAAATTAACCACATAGACACATAGTTAAAAGACTATTTATATGTTTAAACAAAACAGATGAGTTGGCGAAAACAATTAAAATGAACCACATAGGCACATAGTTAAAAGACTATGACTGTCATCTATAAAAACAAATAAGTTGGTGAAACAAAATAAAATTAACCACATAGACACATAGCTAGGCGGCGATATCTATGTGTCTATGTGGTTAAATATAGAATAAGAATAGATAAGATTTTCTAAAATGAACTTTATAGGCAAGTAAGCAACTAGACGTATGTGTCTATGTGGTTAAAACAAAATCAACTTTTCTCCTTCTTTGAAAGCCAAAATAATTTGTTCTTCCCTTAATAATTCAAAATCAGCCACCTTATTAAAAGTGATTGCTCCTTTTAATTCGCAGTGTTGCGCATCATAAACCTCGTAAGCATCACAAAAACTTAAATCTCCAATATCTTGAATACTATATGATTTATAGGTACCCATGCCATCATCATTTGGACATTCATCGTAATTGATGCCCACACTAACCTTAATATCCTCTAACATGAGGTTATGGATAAGGATGTGAAAAATCTGCTTGTTATTTAAAGGGATAGCGAAGTAATTAGAAGTATCTTGTTTTTCATAACTCCTGTTCGCAATAGAAACCAATCCCGACAGGATAGAGGCAAAATAATACTTTCGGATTTGTTGCTTTTCTGGATCATTGACATAACCACCAGCTTCAATCAAAATGGTTGAAGTTCCTGCTTTTTGAAAATTATCACCAAAAGCGCGAGGCTCATATTCATCATCAAAAAGTCCGATATGCTGAGGTAGTAGAACATCAAGTTCCTTAAACATATCCGCAATCACTAACATAGCATTTTCCCTCGTTTGATTTACAGAGAGTGCTTTATCATAAGCGGGAGCTAAATAGGAGAGAGTAGCGGGTTTCAATGTTTCATCCACACTCCACAGGGTTGTTTGGTCATGCAGATTAAAACCAAAATCAGGTTCAAAATCAGCTCTACTTTGCTTTAATATCTTAGCTTCAGGACTAGCGGTTTGGATAAAATCTCTATTGATGTCAATTTGCTGTGCGTTTCTACGAGTGAACACTGCGGCACCATCTGGGTTGACCATAGGAATCATTAATAATTCGCAATTTTCATGGAGTAATTTCACCACTTCATTATCCTGTTGCAGGAAGTTAACCAAATCAAATAAAGCCATGGTTCCTGTAGCTTCGTCACCATGCATTTGGCTCCACAACATCACTTTCGTTTTTCCATTGCCCCATTTAACGGCATGGATACTTTTTCCTTTCACGGAGCTACCAAGCATACTTATAGAAAAGGTAGGTGGTAGTTGTTGAATTATTGGAATAATATTTTCGTGCTTGAAAAAACGATTGGTGAGCGTCTTTTCTTCGAAGCTTGAATAGTTGGTGAGGATGGTTTGGATATTCATTTGACATCGAAGTTAAAGAAAAATCGCCATTGCGAGTATAAGAAGTGAAGTTTACGTCCTTACTCGCAATGGCGATTGTAATATTGATAAGCTTATAAATCGACTGTCAGTTACTGTGAACTGAAAACTGCGATTTGACTAAGGTTTCTCGTCAGTTAATTCAAAACCCCAAGTTTTACCTTTTTCGGTAGCAGGAATACCGCCTACCATCCAAACAGGCGCTTTAGCACCTTTTAAATAGTAATCGAAAAACTGTTGTTCACGAATTTGAATATCTTTTCTGTTTTGACGTTGTACCAAGTTATGTGCTTCGTTGTTATAGTTCAACAACCAAACAGGTTTGCCTAAACGACGTAAACCAGTAAACATTTCAATACCTTGGTACCATGGCACTGCTCCATCAGCATCATTTGCCATTACAACCACTGGCGTGTTTACTTTAGGGAAGTTAAATAAAGGTGAGTTCTCGATATATAACTCGGGTTTTTCCCATAAAGTTGCACCAATTCTACTTTGTGTTTTCTCGTATTGGAATTGACGGTTCATACCACTTTCCCAACGGATGCCACCATAAGCAGAAGTCATATTCACTACAGGAGCACCAGCCCAAGCAGCAGCATACATATTGGTTACCGTAATTAAGTGCGCTACTTGATAACCGCCCCAGCTTTGGCCTTGGATACCAATTTTAGTACCGTCAACCCAAGCATTCTTTTTCAAATATTCAACCCCAGAATTAATAAACTCTTCCGCTGATTTTCCTGGATGACCAGTTTCGTAGCTGATATCTGGTGTGAAAACTAAGTAGCCATTACTTACAAAGAAAGGAATGTTTAAACGAGAAGGTGTAGGAGCAGGGGCCTGATAAGTATATAATCCATCAGAAAGTTTCTCGTAGAAATACACAATCATTGGATATTTCTTGTTCGGGTCGAAGTTCTCTGGTTTATATAAAATACCTTCCGATTTATAGCCTTTTGGAGTAGTCCATTTCACTAATTCAGAAGTTCCCCAGTTATAGTTAGCTTGTTGAGGATTGGTATTACTTAATTTAGTTGACGTTTTAAAGTCTTTCGAAATATAAACATCTGGAGAATTGATATAGCTTCCTTTATCATAAATAAATAAATCTGCATCCTTAGCTTTCGACAATGCAGAGAACTTGGCTTTCTCCATCACCAATTGCTCCGGAAGTTTATTATCGTTAATAGCTTTACGGAAAATGCCGTTTTCTTTGGTTGCATTGTTGAAACCGTCAAAATATAACACTTCATTCTTTTTAAAGAAACGATCATCGCTATTACCGCCACTATTTCTCATGCCCATCGTTCTATCGCCACTTACACTAATTCTTTCTACACGAAGGGTAATATTGTTTGAACGGCCAAAACCAATGGTAATATTTTTAGGAGCTGATTTGCCATCTGGAGAGAAAGCCCAAACATCATAACGATCATTGATTAATACCAATTTATCGTCTTCGGTCCAACCTGCCATACCATAGCTGCTCGCGAAATCAGGAACATCATTTTCTTCATCAGCAAACTTAGCCGACATGTTGTTATTCAATAGCGTTACTTTAGCCGTTGCTACTTGGTAAGTATACCAATTGCCATTCTCTCTATTAAAATAAAGGATATATTGACCATTAGGTGATGCCTGAACATTACCATTTAAACCTTCAATGATTTTTTTACGGCTACCTGTTTTAACATCCACTAAATAGTAATCTCTTTTGGTACTGCCTGTCCATTGAGAAGCGATACGATTACCATAGTCTGTTGAAGCCAATACATAAGAAGCATCGCCTTCATTTACCAAGCTAGCCTCTGGTAGTTTCACATCTGTTAATGGAATAACTTTCGGATCTGAGCTGAAAACATCAATGGCAGAAAGGTATGTTTTTTTAGATTCTCTGTCGGCGTTCTTCAACTGCACCGTTTGCAAATAATCATCCTTATAACCCCAAATATCAAGTTTTGCATTTTCAAAATCTACCAAGGTAGTATCTTTTGGCTTTTTAACTGGAGCAATACCGAAGAATAATTTCGAGCCATCTTTGCTGAAATTAACTCTTCCTTCACCACTTACCACATATTTATCTGGCAATCCAGTTGATTCGTTATCTACCAAAATCTGCGCAGTATCTAACGTTAATGAATTATAGTAAATGTTAAAATCTTTAATTTCTTTCTTCTCTGGATCGGTTTCTCCCAAAAAGGCTAAATGCTCACTATCATCATCAAAAGTGAAACCCTTGAAGTTGCCTTTATCTTTTACCAAAGTTTTTAAAGTCCACTTTTCGGTATCTAACAAAAACACGCCGTGCTTAGCGTCTTTGTCTTTTTTAGAACCTGAAGCAGCAAAAACCAACAACTTACCATTTTTACTGAAAGTATAATCGGTAACATACTTGTAAGTCTTTTCAACGCCTGTAGTTAGGTTTTTAACGATTAAATCAGAACCTTCCTTAGCTGCACCACCAGCTGCTGGAGTTTCGTCTGCGAAAAGCCAATCTAAATCATTTTTTTGCTCGGAGGGAGGGGTTGATGGCCTAGTTTTCTTTGCCGTATCTAAAGGCTTCTCTAAATTATAGGCAATGATAGCAGCACCTTTATCTGGAAATGAAAACGATTTCACACGAGGTACTTTGGTTACATTTAAAGTAGTAAGGTTTAAAATGGCCAAAGTATCTTTAGTTTGCTCTTCTGGTTTTTTCTTCTTGATTTTAGCCATCCTTACATCTTTGAAAAGAGGTTTAATAGCTAATGCCGCAAATTTAGAGTCGTTGCTAAATGTTAAGTTTGTACCTCTAGCTACTTTTAATTTACGTCCACTTGGCGTAATCGTTTCTTGAAAATAATAATTACCGTCACCTTCCTGTGGATTAATGCTATAAGCCGCCCATATACCGTTGTTTGACAGTTGTTTGGCTCCCACAGATTCCCATCCATCATATACACTATGATCTAGAGGTTTTTTTTGTGCAAAAACAGCGCTGCTGAATAACACAAAAAACATAAAGAGTTTCTTTTGCATGTTGTTTTAAAAAATCAGTTTAATTTGTTGGTTAATTTAAGCTAAAAATGATAATAAAAGTGCCTCTAAACAAATGTTAAGGGAAATTTTACATAAACATCTCTAAAACACTGAGCTTAAACACGTAAGTTTTAACTACCAATAAAATCTTAATAGATACAATGCTACACCTATCAAACGAAAAAAGCCCCGCATAGGCGGGGCTTTTCATTTATTTGTTTTGTTGTGATGTTTCTTATTTCTTTTTCTGATTTGCTTGTTGCTGTTGTTGACGCATATAGTCTTCTAAACGAGCTTGGAAACCAGATTTCTTTTTCTCCACTTTAGGCTTTGCCTTATTGTCTTGCAATATAGCATGAATTTTTTCATCGTTCACCATCTTTCTAATGATAAACTGTTGTAAGAAAGTCAACATGTTTGCCAAGAAATAATAGTAGTTCAAACCAGAAGGGTAGCTGTTTAACACTCCTAAGAAGATGATTGGCATAATGTAGCCAATGTACTTCATTTGACCGGTAGCACCTGAAATTTGATTGTTAAAATAAGTGTAGATCAATGTTGAAATGGTCATCAAAATACACATCAAACTTAAGTGGTCACCGATAAACGGAACATTGAAACCAAAGTTGATGAAATTATCATAAGTAGAAAGGTCTTTCATCCAAAGGAAACTTTCGCCTCTTAACTCAAATAAGTTAGGAAAGAAGAAGAAGAAAGCCATTACAAAAGGTAATTGAAGCAACATTGGCAAACAACCGCCTAATGGATTAACGCCCACTTGCTTGTATAATTTCAAATACTCTTGTTGTAAAAGGGTAGGGTTATCTTCACCAACTTTTGCTTTGATCTCGTCCATTTCAGGTTTTAAAACCCTCATTTTTGCCATCGAAACGTACGATTTGTAAGTCAACGGCGACATCGCTAACTTCAAAAGAATGGTCAATACCAAAATGATTAGACCATAGCCCCAACCAAAACCTTCCAAGAAGTTAAATACAGGCAATACCACAAAACGGTTGATGTATTTTAATGGCCAGTAACCCAAGTCAATTTGTTTCTCTAATTCATGACCTTGGTCTTTCAAGATATTGAACTTGTTAGTGCCAAAATAAAATTTGAAGCTATAGTTTTGAGCAGCTAATTGGTTAAATGGCAATTGCATATTAGCATTGTACCATTTGATTTTTCCAGGCTCTGTAGCTACTTTAACTTCTAAATCTCCTTTTTCAAAAGGTACCGCAGGAATTAACACTGAAGTGAAAAAGTGCTGTTTGAATGAGAACCATTCGATTTTACCTTCTGTAATATCTTTTTTCTCGTCCTTATGAAGATTCAAATGATCAGGATTCTCTCCAGCGTATTTAAAATACGGACCTGAATGTTCCTGCTCTTTTTTAGCGTCTTTTTCTTGTTGCAATAACGTAGTTTCCCAATTTAAAGCAACGTTGTTTCCTTGCAATACTTGATTTAAACCATTAAGGCTAATGTTAAAATCTACGTTATAAGTATTAGCTGGAACGGTATAAATGAAATCTACATATTTATCAGCGCTATAATTGGCACGCATCGTAATACCACTGCCAGTTTTTGTTGCTGTAAAATATAAATCGTTGGTATTAACAATTTTGCCGTTGATGTTAAGCTTTAAACCAAATTTATTTTGATTTCCACTGAATAAAACTACAGGCTGCTTGCCATAAGTTTCTTGGTTTTTAACTTCTACAGATTGAATTTTACCTCCTAAGTTGCTGAAAGTAACTTTTAGGTTTTCATTTTCTAAGGTAGTAGTTTGCTCAGTTCCATTGATGTTGCCACCAAAAGGTCCTTTTAAAGCAGCTGAATCTACCGTTGGGACAGCAGCAGCATTAAGCGTTTCTGATTTTGCTTGATTGTTAGCCGACTTAGTGCCCGCTCTTTTAATCGAGTCTTGAACCTGTTGTTCTTTTTTAACTTCAGCTTCCGATGGTTTCATGAAAAACACACCAGCGGCTAAAATAATCATAATCAGGAACAGACCCGTGAAGGTATTTTTATCCATTATATTGTTTTGATACTACTATTAATTCGTTTTCTTTTTCGCATACTCCATTGCAGCGGCGACAAATTTAATAAAAAGTGGGTGAGGATTAGCAACTGTCGATTTTAATTCTGGGTGAAACTGTCCACCAACGAAAAAAGGATGGTTTTTCAATTCTACAATTTCCACTAAATTACTCTCTGGGTTAACCCCCGAAGCAATCATTCCAGCTGCTTCATATTGTTCTAAATATTTGTTATTGAACTCATAACGATGACGGTGTCTTTCAGAGATATGTTGTTTACCATAAGCAGCAAAAGCTTTTGTACCTTTTTTAACATCACAAGGATAAGCTCCCAAACGCATGGTACCACCTTTAGTAGTAATGCTTTTCTGCTCTTCCATCATGTTAATTACCGGATGAGGAGCATTTTCATCAATTTCAGTAGTATTAGCATTAGCTAAACCTAATACGTTTCTACCAAATTCAATTACACAGCACTGCATTCCCAAACAAATACCAAAGAAAGGCACATTGTTTTCTCTTACATATTTAATGGCATCAATTTTACCTTCAATACCACGGCTACCAAATCCAGGAGCCACCAATACGCCATCTAAATGACCCAATTTTTCTTTTACATTTTCCGCATAGATACTCTCTGAAGGAATATACTCTACGCGAACTTTACACTCATTTTTTGCACCAGCATGAATAAAAGCCTCTGTAATAGATTTATAAGCATCTGGCAGTTCAACGTATTTACCTACCAAACCGATTTTCACTTCAGAAGTAGGATTTTTCAAACGACCTAAGAAATCTTTCCAGCTTTCCATATCAGGCTCAGCCTTGGTAGGAAGCTTTAATTTGCTCAATACCGTTTTATCCAACTGCTCTTTATACATCAACAAAGGCACATCATAAATAGTTGATGCATCCATCGATTCGACTACTGCGTTGATGTTAACGTTACAAAATAATGCAATTTTTCTTCTAATATCCTGACTGATATGATGTTCTGTTCTACAAACCAAAATATCTGGTTGGATACCATATTCCAACAAAGCTTTAACAGAGTGCTGTGTTGGCTTAGTTTTCAACTCACCTGCAGCAGCCAAAAATGGCACTAAGGTTAAATGGATAACAATAGCGTTGTTAGCACCTTCTTCCCATTTAAACTGACGTACCGCTTCTACAAATGGTAACGATTCGATATCACCAACGGTTCCGCCAATTTCAGTAATTACGATATCGTAATCGCCGCTTTCACCCAAAATACGCATGTTGCGTTTAATTTCGTCGGTAATGTGCGGAACTACTTGTACTGTTTTGCCTAAAAATTCACCTTGACGCTCTTTGTTGATTACGTTTTGGTAAATACGACCTGTAGTAATGTTATTTGCTTGTGAAGTAGGAACATTCAAGAAACGCTCATAATGCCCCAAATCCAAGTCTGTCTCTGCGCCATCTTCGGTAACAAAACATTCGCCATGCTCATAAGGGTTCAAAGTTCCTGGATCAATATTGATATACGGATCGAATTTTTGGATGGTTACTCGGTAACCTCTGGCCTGTAAAAGTTTAGCTAAAGAAGCGGAGATGATGCCTTTTCCTAATGAGGAAGTAACACCGCCCGTAACAAAAATATACTTAGTCATGAATGAATTTTTGGTGCAACAAATACATTTTGTTGCTTTTTGTACGGGATACAAAGGTAAGAAAATATTGCCGTTGTTTCTGCGCTGTTGATAATATATTTTTCAAACCAGCAATGTGTTGACCTACAAATGATAATCTAAAAACTGGCCCTGTTTATATCTTTTTTACTTATCAAACTTGTCATCCTTGTAAATGTCAGATAATTCGGTAACAGAATCATAATAATTAAATTGATCCTGTTATGCCAATAAACACCAATGATTTCACCGTTGAGCGGAAGTATCTGGATACTTACCGTTTTATG
>JAEXHI010000026.1 GCA_023450085.1 Bacteroidota bacterium | reverse complement strand
TCTGCTCTTGCTGCTGTTTGCTGTACAGTTTAACGGCCATGGTCTGAGCGTCTACCTCGGCATCCAGGTAATCACCATTAATGCCCGTAGCAAAGCGCAGGGTAATGCCATCCAGAAAGCGGGAGGTGATCAAAGCCTTGTACTCCCAGTTAATGTTGCCCTGTTTTTCGAGCTCGGTCAACAGTTCCTTGTTGTCAGGTGCTTTGAGCGCTTCTATCACCTGCAGCACCATTTTATCGGTACCGCGGTAGCTGTTCAAAACGTTGGGCATGGGAGGTAGGAAAGGGTCGCGTTTGCAGCTTCCTAGACATAGCAGGAGCATGGTGAACATCACCATGATTGCTCTTTTGGTTGGTTTTGTTTTTTTCATTGGTTATGTGGTTTTGAGGGTTAACAAATGCGGATCGGCAGGGGAGAATGGAGGCTAATTATGGTAAAGACAGTTAACTCGGCCCACCCTCTCAAAAAAAATGAAAAATATTTTCCAACATCGAGAGAATGGCTGTTTTCTAGCTTTTAAGCCAGCTTTTTAAGGCAAAAAATCCGAATGATGCTCTAAAATAAGAAGGGAACAAAAGAAAAAATGTGCGGCAGTCACCTTTTTTGCCATCATGAAGCAACTCGTTAAAAGAGGTATTGATAAAGTCTGATTTGAATATCAGAAGATCAGCCGTTTTATATTTAATGCTTTTGATTGTTGAATGGTTGTAAGTTTATACCCATCATTCTTAACTTCTATGCTCTGGCATCGCACTTCTGACTAATAATCGTAAATTTGCAGCTATGCCAAAAAAATTCGACGAGTTTAAACTCAACAGACAGCTATTGAATGCCATAGAAGAAGCAGGCTTTGTGGAAGCTACTCCGATACAAGAAAAAGCCATAGGCCCAGTTTTGTCTGGTCAGGATTTGTTTGGTATTGCACAAACAGGTACAGGAAAAACGGCTGCCTACGTGTTGCCTATGCTTATGAAACTGAAATATGCGCAGGGTGAAAATCCTAGGGCTTTGATTTTGGTGCCTACTCGTGAACTGGCTTTACAGATAGAAGAACAGGTAAAGCTATTTTCTACTTATATGGACCTTAGGACCGTGGTAATTTTTGGCGGGATTGGACCTAAAACCCAAAAAGAGCAAATTGCGAAAGGTTTGGATATTTTGGTAGCTACGCCTGGTCGTTTTTTAGACCTTTATCTTGCTGGAGATATCAATACCAGAAGTCTACAGTTTTTGGTGTTGGATGAAGCTGATAAAATGATGGACATGGGCTTCATTGGCTCCATCCACCGCATATTGGAAGTAGTGCCTCGTAAGCGTCAAAATTTGTTGTTTTCTGCAACCATGAGTGACTTGGTGCAAAAAATAGCTGGCGACTTCCTTAAAAACCCTTTAACCATAGAAGTTGCCGCACAAGCTACCCCTGCACAAACGGTAACGCAGGTAATGTATGCCGTGCCAAATTTCAAAACCAAAATTAACCTCTTACAATATCTGCTCAAAAACGATGAAGAATTTAAAAGGCTCATCATCTTTTGTAAAACAAAAACGGTAGCGGATAATATTACCAACTTTATTTCAAGAAGATTTGGAGAAGATGCGGTAAGGGTAATTCACGCCAACAAAGGACAAAATACAAGGATTAACTCTATCAATAGCTTTAAAGAAGGAAACATTAGAGCCTTGGTAGCTACTGATGTGGCCTCAAGAGGGATTGACGTTAGTGAGGTAAGCCATGTAATTAACTTTGATGTGCCTATTGTGATTGAGGATTATGTACATCGCATTGGCAGAACGGGTAGGGCATTTAATGAAGGAACGGCCATTACCTTTTACAACGAAGCGGAGAAATATTACATCCATAAAATTGAAAAACTCATTAGGCAGCAAATTCCAGAAGTGCCTTTCCCAACAGAGGTATTTGTGGAAGAAACTCCATATGAGGAAAAACAATCCATAGCAAGGGAAATTGATGCCCAAAAGAGGAAAGAAAATCCCGATTTCAAAGGGGCGTTCCACGAAAAGAAAAAGTCGTTTAGCAACAACCCTAAAAAAAGTTCAAAAAAAATTAGCAGACCAAAACGTAGATAACCTTGAGAGTAAAACTAACCCCGTTAAACATCGTTTCAGCGTTGAGTATCATGGCTGTGGTAAGCTTAATCATTAATAAACGCTGGCTTTTGGTACCCGCTAATGATGAGTTTAAAGGAGTTTTTATAGCCTTAGGCTTAATGGTTTTCTTCGTATCCTTTTTAAGCGATCAAATTTTTAGAAAGTTTATACCAAGTTTGGCAAGACTTTGGCTAGTACAACTGGTGCTTGTAGTCTTAACTGCCATATTCATCTTGGTTTTAAAAATAAGTGTTTTCGGATAACGAACATTATAAAGAATAGAAAGACAAAGAAATGAAAAAAGCAGAAATAAAGATTACCGTAGAGTTAGATGAGAAAAACGTTCCCGAAAACATCCTTTGGGAATCTACAGACTCGGAAAACAAAGACCAAATGGTGGCGAAATCAATGATGTTGGCACTTTGGGACCATAATTATAAAAACTCAATGAGAATAGATTTATGGACTAAAGACATGCCAGTTGATGAGATGAAACGTTTCTTTTATGAAACTTTGCAAACCATGGGTGACAGTTTTTTAAGAGCTACAGGCGAAAAGAATATTGTTGAAGACCTGAGGGATTATTGTGCACATTTTGCAGACAAAATGGGTATCAATACCAAAGGGTAAAGCCAAATAAAATCTGTAAAGTTTGATAAAATTATGAGTCTGCCTACGTCGAAGAAATTATTTGTCAACTTTATGGTTAAGTTGTTACTTATCCTCGCTATTATAGGCGGGGGTATTTCTTTATTTTCTTATAACAAGGAAAACACAGCTTATTTTAAACAAAAGCAACATATTGTTGATCAATTGGTATCACTGAGCGGTGTACTGCAAAGTGCCAATTACGCCTATGTAAATTTACTCAACGCCGATTCGGCCCAAGCCGATAGCCTGAGTACGAACCTCAATACCTTAGTCAAGGAGAAAGAAGTACTAGAGGTGTTGTCGCAGGATTCCGAATCGAATAACAAAGCAGAAGCGAATACCGTATTAAACAGCTTAGAAACAGAAATCCGTTTTTACAGTAGCCAATTGGCACAAATGGGCAATGTTTTGAGCGAAACCAGTAAACAAGCAGGAGCCACACAACCTTTGCTAAATAAACTTATTAAAAAAGAGAGAGATGAGTTAAAAACCCGTATTTCTCAAAATGATGGTTTTTATGCAAACCTAGGTTTTTTGGTGGTGAGCGTTGGTATTATGGTCATGATCATGAATATTGTTCTTTATTTCCGCTCGCAAAAGTCGTTGCAAAAGCAAATGGCCCACGCCAAAGAAATTCATAATGCTAAGCTTGCTGCCCAATCCGCAAATAATGCCAAATCAGAATACTTGGCAATGATTAGTCATGAAATCAGGACGCCGATGAACGGAGTGCTGGGCATGTCGAATTTGTTGATGCAAGGTTCGTTGAACGAGGAGCAAAAGGAATATGCCAAAACCATTCACAATAGCGCCGAGTCATTATTACGCATTGTAAATGATGTGTTGGACTTCTCTAGGATAGAAGCAGGAAGAGTACAATTGGATAAAACGACTACTGATATTCGTGAGCTGATTGCCCAAACTTTTGCTATTCTTCCCAAAAAATCTTCTGATCAGTTAAAGATCGACTTTTGGATAGATGAAAGTGTACCTCAGTTTGTTTATATTGATCAACTACGTTTAAAACAAGTATTGCTTAACTTTTTGGGCAATGCAGTGAAATTTACGGCACAAGGTAGCATCACTTTGGAATGTAAGGTCATAGATAAGGACGAAAGCGGTTTTATGCGCTTAGGTTTTATCGTGAAAGATACAGGTATTGGTATTGCCGAAGATCGTATCAAGCTACTTTTTAAACCTTTTGTACAGGTAGATCATACCACCGTAAGGAAATATGGCGGTACAGGTTTGGGGCTTAATATTGCCTATAACCTTATTTCCATGATGGAGGGCAAGGTGAAAGTAGATAGTATTGTAGGCAAAGGTTCTATTTTTACCTTCTTTATTGTCACCAAGGAGATGAGCGGCGGACAAAAGCCCAAATCAGCTACAGGAACACAAGCTGTGTTGGATGTGGCACTTTCTACACTATATCCGTTAAATATTTTAGTGGTTGATGATAATGATATCAATTTGATGCTCATTACCAAGACATTGAACAAGCTGGGCTACGAATGTAAAAAAGCTTCTAATGGACAGCTAGCCGTAGAATTAGTGAAACAGAATGAGTTTGACCTGATTTTTATGGATATGCAAATGCCTATTATGGATGGTACGGTAGCCACTACAGAAATCAGAAAGCATTATCGCGTGTACGAATATCCAGTGGTTATTGCCCTTACGGCTAATGCACTTGGCGACGGAAAGGATAAATGTTTGGAAGCAGGTATGCAAGATTTCATTGCTAAACCATTTAAACCTGCCGAAATAGAAGAGGTCATTAAAAAATGGGCGCCAAAAATTGTTAAATACAAAGACAAAACCCAATCTATTTTTTTAAGTTAGCAGCTTAAATAAATCATATGTTAATTGTAAATAAACCCATAGCCCTTTTAGGCTTAATTATACTGTTTGCTGCAGCTTTTTGCCCTATGTTACAAGTTAAAATTCTTTTTAATTTGGTGACTTGGGGATTGTACAAAACAGATCCTCGTCTCTTTTTAATTACCTATGCAATTGTTGCCATCGCAGCATTATGTTTTTGTGTAAGACAGCTTAAAGCTTATCGATTGCTTACGAGGGTATTGTTTATTTGGATTTTGCTAATGGCTGCTGCCGTATATTTTAAATCAACGCATTACTTTAACCTTAAGTTCGCTGATAACCTTTTAGGTAAGACTATTCATTTCCAATGGGGATGGATTCTTTTAGCAATAGGCTCGGTACTTTTACTTTTCAGTGTCAAAAAAGAAGTTCTGAAGCCATAAAATATTTTATATTTGTGTCATAATGAAATGGTTATTTACCATATGGGCTGTTTATTTGTTGGCACTTGCTTCGTTGCCTTGTAGCGATGCGAGTAACCAATGCAAAGATAATGGCCCTAAAGTAGAAACCGTTAAAACGCATAGCCACGAAAAGGACAAGGATGATAACTGTGCTCCTTTTTGTTATTGCAGTTGCTGCAGTGTAAGCTTTGCCTCTTTTGATTTTAAACTTCTAGAAGTTATGCAGCCTAAGGTGGCTTTTGCAGAAAAGAAAACCACCTTGCGTAACCACCAATTAGTTTCCAATTACTATGGAAACATTTGGAACCCACCCAAACTTGTCGCTTAATTTTTTTTTGGATAACCTGTGCTTTTGGTTGCTTTGACCAAGGCAAGGCTGTTGGTTTTGTGCACTTCATAAAACTAACCGTCTGCCTGCGGCTACCATTTACCGTATAGTCATTTTGTGGGGCTTGCCTCACCCTAATTCCTATAGGCATTTAAGGTTATCCATTGCTGCTATTTGATAGCGGCCTGTCCATACTTTAAAAAAATTAAACGACATTACCGTGTTAGACAACATTATAAAATTTAGCATAAAGAACAAGCTTGTGATTGGCGCAATGACCTTGTTGCTGACCATATGGGGAGTTTGGAGCGCCACCAAATTACCTATCGACGCTGTGCCTGATATTACCAATAATCAGGTGCAAATCATTACCGTATGTCCAACGTTAGCCGGACAAGAAGTAGAGCAGTTGGTTACTTTCCCTATTGAACAAAGTATTGCCAATGTCCCTAATTTGGAAGAAATCCGAAGCATATCCAGATTTGGACTTTCTGTAATTACCGTGGTTTTTAAGGATGACGTGGATATCTACTTTGCACGGCAGCTGATCAACGAAAAGTTGAAAGAGGCGGGAGAAAAAATTCCCAAAGGGATTGGAACACCTGAACTTGCGCCAGTAAGTACAGGATTGGGCGAAGTTTATCAGTACATTATCCATCCTAAAAAGGGAAGCGAGAAAAAATATGATGCTAAAGACCTCCGTACCATGCAGGATTGGATTGTTGCCCGTCAACTATATGGCACCCCAGGTATTGCCGAAGTGAATAGTTTTGGTGGACAACTTAAACAATACGAAGTGGCCATTAATCCCAACCGTTTACGGGCAATGGGTGTAAGTGTTTCGGAAGTTTTTAGTGCCCTCGAAAAGAATAATCAAAATACAGGTGGAGCTTACATTGATAAAAAACCAAATGCTTATTTCATTAGGGGAATAGGTTTGGTGACCTCATTAGAAGATGTAAAGAACATCAGCGTTAAAAATAAAACGGGCAGTGTTCCCATTTTTGTTAAGGATTTGGCTGAAGTGCGTTTTGGCAATGCCATTAGGTATGGAGCGATGACTTATAACGGTGAAGTAGATGCCGTTGGTGGAGTAGTGATGATGTTGAAAGGGGAGAACAGTAACGAAGTGGTGAAACGCATCAAAGAAAAATTGCCTATCATCAAAAAGTCTTTACCAGAAGATGTAGTGATTGAACCTTACTTGGATCGTACTGATTTAGTGGGTAGAGCCATTAGTACAGTACAAAAGAACCTGATTGAGGGTGCGTTGATTGTGATCTTCGTTTTGGTACTGTTTCTGGGTAATTTACGGGCAGGACTTATTGTAGCCTCAGCTATTCCATTATCCATGTTGTTTGCCCTTGGATTGATGAATGTGTTTGGTGTAAGCGCCAACCTGATGAGCTTGGGAGCTATAGATTTTGGATTGATTGTAGATGGGGCGGTGATCATTGTAGAAGCCACTTTGCACCATTTAGGACTCCGTAAATCGGTAAATAAACTTACCCAACAGGAGATGGACCAAGAAGTGTTCGAGTCTGCGTCCAAAATTCGTAGCAGTGCCGCATTTGGCGAGATCATTATCCTGATCGTGTATATCCCTATCCTCACTTTGGTAGGCATCGAAGGAAAAATGTTCCGTCCGATGGCACAAACCGTAAGCTTTGCCATTTTTGGAGCATTGATTTTATCACTTACCTATATTCCTATGATGTGTGCTTTGTTCCTTTCTAAAAAGGTATCACACAAAGTAACGCTTTCTGATAGGATGATGACTTGGTTGCAAAATAGGTATCAGCCCTTGTTAAAAAAAGCTATAAAAATTAAATATTGGCTTATTGGAGCTACGGTGGCCATTTTTACGCTTTGTCTTTTTCTATTTAAAAATATGGGTGGCGAATTTATTCCGCAGTTACAGGAAGGCGATTTTGCTTTTCACTGTATTTTACCTCAAGGAAGCTCACTGAGCCAAAGTATAGAAACCTCTATGCAAGCTTCAAGGATCATTAAGCAATTTGACGAAGTGAAAATGGTAGTGGGCAAAACAGGAGCTGCGGAAGTGCCTACGGATCCCATGCCGCCTGAAGCTACGGATTTGATGATTTTACTAAAGCCCCAAAAAGAGTGGAAAAGTAATAGGAGCTACGAGGAATTGGCCAACGCCATTGATGAAAAGTTGGAAGCCATACCAGGGGTGTTTTTTGAGAAAAATCAACCAATACAGATGCGCTTTAACGAGTTGATGACCGGTATTAGGCAAGATGTGGCGGTGAAGATATTTGGAGAAAATCTGGATACCCTTTCTGCTTATGCTAATCAAGTGAGTAAAGTGATTCAGGGGGTGAAGGGGGCAACATCACCTCAGGTAGAACGTGTAAGTGGTTTACCACAAATCAATGTGACCTACGATCGTACACGTATTGCCAATTACGGATTGAATGTGCAGGATGTGAATGATGTACTAAGTACGGCTTTTGCAGGTAAAAGTGCAGGTGTAGTGTTCGAAAATGAAAGACGTTTTGATCTAGTAGTTCGTTTAGACAGCGCTCATCGTGGGAGTATAGACGATGTAAGTAACCTCATGATTGCCACGGCAACAGGTAATCAAATTCCTTTGTCGCAACTAGCTACAATAGAATATAAATTAGGACCCGCTCAAATTAGTAGAGAAGCTAGTAAACGCAGAATTGTAATTGGTTTTAATGTGTCTGGTCGAGACGTACAAAGTGTGGTAGAAGACATCCAGCAAAAACTTGATCAAGAGGTTAAATTGCCTATGGGTTACTATTTTACCTACGGAGGCCAATTTGAAAACTTGAGGGAAGCCAGCAACAGGTTAATGATTGCGGTACCTATTTCCTTATTACTGATTTTCGTATTGCTTTACTTTACTTTCCATTCATTTAAGCAGGCAGCTTTAATATTTACCGCCATTCCAATGAGTGCTATTGGTGGCGTATTTGCGCTTATGCTCCGTGGAATGCCATTTAGTATCAGTGCTGGTATTGGATTTATTGCCTTGTTTGGCGTAGCAGTACTCAACGGAATTGTAATGATTGGCACCTTTAACCAATTAGAAAAGGAAGGTTGGAAAAACATGTTCGACAGGGTGCTGGAGGGAACTAAAATTCGCTTGCGTCCTGTACTCATGACAGCCACCGTGGCAAGTTTGGGCTTTTTACCAATGGCTTTAAGTACCAGTGCTGGAGCCGAAGTACAGAAGCCTTTAGCTACCGTTGTAATTGGTGGTTTAATTACGGCCACCTTCCTCACACTATTTGTATTGCCTTTGCTGTATATGATTTTTAATAAAACAGCAAAAAACAACTAACCCTACACTACTTATCATCTTTGAAAAATATTAAATCCTGAAAAACGAAAATTATAAACGGATGAATGAGAAATTAAAAAATAATATAAAAGAGTGGTCTTTAAAACCATTGGCAGTCCTATGTTTTTTGGGACTGTTCACTTGGAGTGCCAATGCCCAAATTAAAAGGCAGCTAAGTATTGACCAAGCCATACAAATGGCCATTGATAACAATTTGGGGGTTAAAGCGGGAGATTTGGAAGTAAAAGCCAGTCAATCTTTAAAGAAAACAGCTGGAGAACTGCCAAAACTTGGTGTGAACGCACAGCTGGGGCAATATAATAGTACCCAGTTTGACCAATCTTATCAAGTGTCGCAAACTATTCCTTTTCCAACGTTATTTGGAGCCAGAAAACAATTAATTAATGCCGAAATAAAGGGTAAGCAATTGCAAAAGGAGCTTACGGTGTTGGAATTGAAAAACCAAGTGCGCAATTACTATTATCAAATATTGTACTTACAGCATAATGAACAACAGCTAAAACAATTAGATAGTCTTTATACTGATTTTATAAAGATTGCCCAGTTGAGATATAAGGCGGGTGATACCAAAAAAGTAGATGTGAGTACGGCGCAAACCAAGCAGGGAGAAATCAATTTGTTGTTAAAGCAAAATGAAGTGTATTTATCCAATGCGCATAGCAGTTTGGCAGCCTTACTGAATACCAAGGAGGATTTTGAATTAGTAAGTCAAAGTACGTTTGCGCCCTTGCAGATTAATAACCTGTTGGATAGTGCAGTGGTGGCCAATCATCCCGCGGTACAATCATTTTACCAAGATGCATTGATTGCAGCACAGAGTAAAAAGGTAGAAAAGTCACAAACATTGCCTGATATTACTTTGGGTTATGTGAACCAATCTTTAATAGGTTTCCAAAACGTAAATGGCACTGAGAAATATTTTGGTGGAGGTAATAGGTTTAGCTCGGTAAATATAGGCTTGGCCATTCCTTTAACTTTTGGAGCTAACAAGGCTAGGGTTCGTTCTTTAGATTACAAACAACAGGCGGCTGAGGCAAATGCTCAACAACAACAGCGAAACTTAATGGCACAAATGCAAAATGCGTTACTGCAATATCAGCAGGACGTGAAGCAGTACCAGTACTTTTTAAAAGATGCACTGCCAAATGCAAAAGAAATCCTTTCAGCTGCACAATTAGGCTACAAAACAGGGGATGCAAGCTACATAGAATACCTATATGCTTTGCAAACGGCTACGGATATCCAGTTGAACTATCTCAAAAGTATCCAGCAAGTCAACCAATCTGTTATTAATATCTACTCCATCATTAACCAATAAGGAATCACCATGAAATTCGAAATCAATAGAAACAAAATTTGGGTTGTTATAGCAGCTTTATCTGTTCTTATAGCTTGCAATAGCGACAAACAAACGGATAGCTCAAATAAGGAAAGTACAGAAACCGCTAAAACTACGGAAGTCCATGAAGAAGAAAGTGGAAACATTGCAACGTTAAGTCAGGAACAAATAGAAACGGTGGGTATACAATGGGCGCCTATTGAGCGCAAAGAGCTTACCGCTACCATTAGGGCTAACGGAATGTTGAGAGTGCCTAATAACAACAAAGCCAATGCTACTTCGCTGTACGGTGGCGTAATTAAAACCCTGAATGTACAAATTGGCGATTATGTAAGAAAAGGTCAAGTGATTGCTTCCATCACCAATCCGCAGTTTATACAACTACAAGAGGAGTATTTAACCGTGGATAATAGGATTATGTTGGCTGAGCAAGAGGCGCAACGCCAAAAAACATTGAACCAAGGAAATGCCGGCTCAAGGAAAAATTTAGAAAATGCAACCACGGAATTAAACACCCTGCGCACTCGTAAGGCATCCTTGCATCAACAGCTTAGTTTAATGGGAATCAATCCCAATTCGGTAAGTAACGGCAATCTTAAATCGGTTTTGGTGGTCGCTAGTCCGTTAAGCGGTACAGTGAGTAATGTTTTTGCCAAAATAGGTAGCTATGTTGATGTATCCTCGCCAGTGATAGAAGTAGTGGATAACAGCTCGCTGCATTTGGACTTGCAGGTGTTTGAAAAGGATTTACCGCAGGTAAAAGTAGGGCAGACTATCCATTTTACACTTACCAATAATGCCACTACTGAATATGATGCGACCGTATTTAGCATTGGTTCTTCATTTGAGAATGATAGCAAAACCATTGCGGTGCATTGTAAAGTAAATGGCAACAAACAGGGACTTATTGACGGCATGAATATTACTGGAATTGTGAGTTTAAATAATGTAATGACCCCAGCCGTACCTAGTGATGCCATTGTTGCTGCTGATGGGAAATACTACGTGTTTTTGCAAACTGCCAAAGCAACTGAAAAGCATGAGGAGAAGAAAGGACATGTACACGATGAAAAGGAAGAAAAACCTAAAAAGGAAAGTAAGGGGAATTTGAATTTTGAAAGGGTAGAAGTGCTTAAAGGCGTGTCTGATATGGGATATACAGCAGTAACCTTTTTGAACGAAATTCCTAAAAATGCAATGGTGGTGGTAAAGGGAGCCTTTTTTGTGAACGCAAAGCTAAGTAATGCGGGAGGGCATGATCATTAGAGGGGCTAGGGACTAGTAGCTAGGAACTAGTGGGCATAGTCCCGACCCTTCGGGATTAGGAACTAGTGGCTAGGAGTTAGGGACTAGTAATTAGGTATTAGTGGCTGGGAATTAGTAGTAATGGGTAAAAGGCGATGGTCGTTTTAAGCACTGTCGTCTTTTGTCTGTTATTCTTTTTGTCACCCAGAGCGCAGCGAAGGGTCTCTAAAAGTATCAGGTTTATTTAATATTACTATGAGATTCATCGCTGCGCTCTGAATGACAAGGAGCGTACAACTCATAACTCATAACCTGCAACTCATAACCCAAAAAACTAACCAACTAAACACCAACCAAAAAACCATACAGCTTTTCCGTTGGAAGCCCCATTACATTGGTGTACGAACCTTCTATGCGTTGTACCACAGTAAGTCCAAACCAATCTTGGATACCGTAGCTGCCTGCTTTGTCAAAAGGTTGGTAATTGTCGATATAATAGTTGATTTCTTTATTGTTCAACTCTCGACAAAACACGGTGGTCTTGTCATAAAATGAAGTGATATTGCCTTTGTAATTGATGCTTACGCCTGTATAAACCTCATGACTATTGCCTGATAGTTTAGCGAGCATTTCTTGCGCTTCGGCATGATCTTTCGGCTTGCCCAATATCTCTCCGTTAATGGCAACAATAGTGTCGGCGGTAATCACAATATGGTTAGCATCACCAATAAATGCTTTGGCTTTCTTTTCAGCAATGTAAACGGCAATCTCTGGCGCACTCAATGTATCGGGAAAGCTTTCATCAACATCTTTGAGCTCTACGGAAAAATCTAGGCCCATTAAATGTAAAAGTTCTTGTCGGCGAGGTGATTTGGATGCAAGTATAATTGGAGCAGTAAGCTGAAGCATATATTATAGTTATGCCCCAAATTTAGAAATAAAAAATGCAACCAATTACTTAAAACTAGATTTTGAAATAGTATAAGTTGGATTGCTTAATAGTATTAAACTACAAAAGCGACACTAGGTCGCTTTTGTAATATGTTGTGGTCGGTTGAATTAATTTCCGCCTTGGCGTTCTTTCATTCTTTTTTCCATTTCAGCTTTTTGCTCATCTAGCATTGCTTTGTAGGTTTTCTTTTGCTCGTCATTTAAAACTGAACTTATTTTGGTTTCAAGATCAGCTCTCATTTTTTGCATTTTTTCCATCATTGCTTGTCTGTCGCCACCCGCTTCTTCACGTAATTTTTTTTGTGCCTCACCTTGTTCGGTAAAAATGGTAGTTAATTTTGCTTTTTGGTCATCAGAAAGCTTAAGTTTTTCATCTAGTTGTTTTACTCTAGCTTCTGGGTTAGCACCCATACGGCCACCTGGACCACCTGGACGACCACCTTCTTGTTGTGCTTGTGCAAATGCTACCATACCAAATAATAGCCCGCAAATCATCATCAATTTTTTCATGTTTATTGTTTTTGTTTTTTCTTTGGAGCATAAAATCCGCAAGAGGTTTAATCCATTTGAAAAGATATTCTGTTAAAAAATGTTAAGTCTGGGAATTGGGAGTTTAAGGTGAAAAGTTGAAAGTAAAAAGTTGAAAGTTTTTAGTGCCATACAAAAGAACTACTGAATACTAGCCACTAATAAACTAACCACTAATAAACTAATGAACCAATGAACAACAACTAGCCACTAACCCCTAGTCACTAATTCCTATTTTGTCCGCCTTTTGTCCGCCCTGTTTCCTTGCTTTTTAAGGATTTGTGAGATACTTTTGATAACCAGTAAACCCAAACTAAATCAGCTCATTATGACGCGATCTCTACTAAGGAATCCGAAAGTAACGGTATTTTACCTTTCTATATTTCTCCTTGTTTTTTGCGTTACTGCAAAAGCACAGGTACAAGTAACTGCTACCGCTGCAACCACTGGCCCCTCCATTTATACTACGGTTAAAGGTGCATTTGATGCGATTAATGCAGGGACCCACAAAGGAGTAGTTAATATTGTTATCAATGCTAATACTACTGAAACAGCTACTGCTTCTCTCAATGCCAGTGGTACTGGAAGCGCCAGTTATACTTCGGTAAACATTAAACCCCAGGTGGGAACAAATCCAATCATTAGTGGGGGGATTGGTAATGGAACATTAATTAAACTTAACGGTAGCCGAAATGTAACCATTGATGGTTCTAATAACGGAAGTACTTCCCGTAACCTTACCATCACTAATACCAGTACAGCCAATTCTAATGTATTGCAGATTGGTTCGGTAAATACTACGCCCATTTCTAATGTAGTGGTAAAAAATAGTAACCTTATTAATGGTACAAATACTTCATCGGCTGTATTAGTTGGTGATGTAACTATAGTGGGAAGTCCAGGTTATTTTAACAATATCACTATACAAAATAATAGTATACAAAAGGCTTATATTGGCATATACTGTTATGCTACGGTTGCCACCAACAATGGTAATAACACTTTGGTAACGGAAAATGATTTGGATGCTACTGGCGCCAATGCCATTAGATTGGTAGGTATATATGCGCAAGGTGTGGATGGTATTACGGTAAGCAACAATAGCATTGGTAATTTTGAAAGTACAGGTGCAGAATTTGATAGGGCAATTTGGTTTGCCACTGCTACTAAAAATGCTACCATCACAGGCAATACTGTCTATAATATGAGCTATACCGGAGCAAGCTCTTATGCCCCCATTGGGTTAAATATTTCCCCAGGTATTACCAATGCAAACATTACCGTAGCCGATAATATCATTAAAAATCTTGGCTCCACAGGTACAGGAACCACGATGGGCATTTTTTCCTATGGAGCTTCATCGGAAGTAACCTATCGTGGTAATAAAATTAGCAATATCAAAAATACCAACACTAGCGGTTATGGTGCCGCTGGTATCTTACTGGCACATACTATCAGCGCTGCTACAAAAGTTTATAACAATTTTATATGGGATGTAGCTGCTTATGGATATACTGATTACTCCTCAAGTAGCAATGGGAATGGAATTGTCGTTGATGGAGGTGGAGGCTATGAGATCAGTTTCAATACCGTAGTGCTCAATACTAATGCTACACTTACTGGAGGGCATAAGGCATCGGGTTTACTTGTTACTGCCAATGTTACTGCAACGGGAGCCATTAACTTAAGGAATAATATTTTAGTAAATCTACAGACCATTGGTAACGCCAACAGCAGGTTTGCAATATCTAATTTAGCCACTTCGGGTTCGGCAGTATTCAGCAATATTAATTATAACAATTATTATACTGCCAGTGGTAACCTTTCAAATACAGGTACCAATGCATCCATTACCAATACGATTGCTGAATTGCAAACTAGTTTGGGTGGAAATGTCAATTCTGTAAACACTCAACCAATACTGTCTGGAGCTGACGATTTACACTTGGTTACGCCACAGCCCCAATTATTAGGTATACCCATAGCTGGTATTACTACCGATATTGATGGTGAAGCACGTCATGCCACCACCCCTTACATGGGAGCAGATGAGTATAGCAAAAGAGTTACTCCAGATGCCAATGGTATTGTGTATGTAAAGAAAGGATCTTTAGGTAACGGCCTCTCATGGGCATATGCCGTTTCTGAATTGGCCGATGCCCTTAAGGCGGCTAAAACCAATACCGATATTAAAGAAATATGGGTAGCAGGTGGAAATTACAAGCCTATGTATAGCCCTGCAGATAACAACTTTGGCAATGTTGATGGCAGAAATAATGCCTTTTTATTGGTTAAAGATGTAAAAGTATACGGCGGTTTTGCGGGAACAGAGACACAAGTGACTCAACGCAATTGGGCGCTTAATAAAACCATTTTAAGTGGAGAGATGCAAAATGATGCGAACAGCGCCAATAATGCCTATCATGTGGTGATTTCTGCCGCAGATGTAGGAATTGCCACGCTGGATGGTTTTACGGTCTCTGACGGTGTTGCATTTTTAGAGGACTCCGGTTTAAGCAGGACGACTGTAAATGGCGCAATGCTGACCAACCGTTTTGCTGGCGGCATCTATTGTGCGAATTCTTCACCACTAATTAAAAATTGTTTGTTGACCAATAATACTGGTTATGCAAGTACGGCTTTCAGAAGCGAATCTGGAAGCCCCGTGGTGGTAAATACGGTCATGAGCGAAAATTCAGGTACGCTCTACAATATTGTTTTGGTGGCTACAGGGAGTCCAGTCAGCTTAATTAATGTCAGTATTGTTAATAATAGATGTACTTTACCCTTATTAATGGATAATGGGACACTGTATAATTCTATTGTTTGGGGCAATACTATTTTGTCTGGTACTCCTGCTCCGTTAAACATTACCATTCAAAACAGTATTGTTCAGAAAGGGACATTTGGTACTGTGGACATCGGTACCGACCCTTTGTTTAATGATGTAGTTGCTGGCGATTATAGCCTGAAAGCCACAAGTCCAGCAATTAATGGAGGTGATAATACACTTTATCCAGCTGGATTGAACACCGATAAAGACCTTGCGGGCAACACACGCTTGATAGGTAGCAATATTGACTTGGGGGCCTATGAAGCAACCATCCAATCGCAAAGCATTACGGCAGGAAACCTAACCAAAACCTATGGCGATGCCGATTTTGAACCAGGGGCAACGGCAAGTTCGGGCTTAACGGTGAGCTATGCTTCTGCCGATAACAGCATTGCCGAAGCCTATCAGGATGTGAACGATGCTAACAAATGGAAACTGAAAATAAAGAAGGTAGGAAACGTAAATATTACGGCCAGCCAAGCAGGAGGCAACGGTTATGCGGCCGCTCCTGATAAAATTTTTGCACTGACCATACAGCCCAAAGCCTTAACGGTTACCGCTACGGGAAATAATAAGATTTATGACGCCACCGCCAGTGCTACAGTGAACCTTAGTTCCAATGTGCTAGCTGATGATGTGGTGACGTTGGCTTATACCTCAGCTACTTTTGGCGACGAAAATGTTGGCAACAATAAAACTGTTACGGTTAATGGTATTACCTTATCAGGTACAAGTGCCGCTAACTATACCTTTAATACTGCCGCCAGTACCACGGCCAACATTACGCCTTTTTCGCTAACGGTTTCGGCCACTGCAAACAATAAGGTATATAACGCCAACAACAATGCTACAGTAACCCTTACAAGCAATGCTTTTGCAGGAGATAACCTAACGTTGGCCTATATCTCGGCAACCTTTAACGACAAGACGGTAGCCAGTGGCAAAGCTGTTTCGGTTTCGGGCATCAGTCTATCTGGAACAGATGTAGGCAACTATACCTTTAACACTGCCGCCATTACCACGGCTAGTATCACCCCATTTGCGCTGACGGTTACGGCCAATGGCAACAATAAAGCTTATAATGGCAATGCTGATGCCAACGTGGTGCTCTCTCATAACGGTTTTGCAGGAGATTTACTCACTTTGAATTATGCCAGTGCCACCTTCAATGATCAGAATGTTGGTGTAAATAAGGCCGTAAATGTTACTGGAATCAGTGTTTCTGGTGCTGATGCAGGTAACTATACCTTCAATGCTACGGCAAGTACTACCGCAAGCATCACTCCAATAACGCTTAACATTTCCGCACAGGCAAAAGCCAAAACCTATGGCGATTTGGATCCAGCGCTCACTTATACCAGTGCGGGGCTTATAGGCGCTGATGCCATTACTGGAACCTTATTAAGGGATGTGGGGGTAAATGTGGGGACGTATGCCATCAGGCAGGGGACCCTGACAGCTGGAGCTAACTATACCATCAGCTATACCACGGCCAATTTCAATATCGTAGCCAAGGTGATTGCCATCACCATGGATGCAAAAACAAAGATCTATGGTGATACAGACCCCAGCATTACCTTTACCGCAACCAGCCTGATAGGGAATGATACTTTTACGGGAAGTCCAGTAAGGGATATAGGGGAAAATGTAGGGACATATGCCATTGGGCAGGGTACACTGACAGCGGGCAGCAATTACCGTATCCTTTTCACGCCGGCCAACCTTACCATTAACAGGGCCACGCTGACGGTAACTGCTGCCAATGTAGCAAGGTGCTTTGGACAGGCTAATCCAAGTTTTGTGCTTAACTATAGTGGTTTTAAGCGCAGCGACAATGAAAACAGTCTGACCACCAAACCGCAGGCCGCTACCCTTGCTACGGTAAACAGTCAAGCGGGCAGTTATCCGGTTACGGTGTCGGGAGGAGCTTCTGACAACTATACTTTTGTATATGCAAATGGAACTTTAAGGGTAGACGCACTGCCGACCGTTGCCATTATCCCTAGTAGACTGGGGACTATCGGAAAGGGACTAACGCTACAATTGACTGCTACTGGTGGGACCAGCTACAGCTGGGCAAATGCACAGGGCATCATCTCTGGGCAGAACAGCGCAGCCCTTACCGTAAGGCCAACCACCAATACCACCTACACAGTGACAGTAACCAATGCCAATGGCTGTAGCAGTACCATGAGCTATGCCGTTACCGTAGCGGACGACCTTTCCATCCTAAAGGCGAACAACCTGTTAAGCCCAAATGGGGATGGAGTGAACGATGTATGGAAGGTAGATAACATTGATATGTATCCACAGTCTACCGTTCGTATTTTTGATAGGGCAGGACGAGTACTGTATACGAAGAAAGGATATGATAACACTTGGGACGGTAGTTATAATGGACAGTTATTAGCTGAAAGTACCTATTATTATATTATTGACCTTGGTGAAGGTAGAGCGTTGAGAGGTTTCATTACGCTTGTAAGAGAGAGTAGGTAGGGAATAGGAGTTTAAAGAGTTAAAAGTATAAAGTTAAAAGTATAAAGTTGGAAAGTATAAAGTTGGAAAGTTGGAAGATAGTACTAACACCTGCACAGTATTTCGGAACTTCTATCTCTCTCCCTTTTAGGGAGAGATGGCGATAGCCAGAGAGGGTTGTAAACTTAACAGAACTTATTATTGCATTACGATTGATGCTATGTTGAATGGAAAATCACAGACATAAGTTGCTAACTACTAATTCCTAGCCGCTAGTTCCTACTCCCTAATGATCAGGAAAGAATTACTATTTACTAGCTTCGGCTGCAGAAGGGGTACTTCCGTGCCAATTATGCTGTACTTTAAGTACCTTTTCAATCACGTCCCTAGCGGCAGCTTCACCACCTTTTTTAGGGGATATATAATGACTGATGGCTTTAATCTCTTCAACGGCATCTGATGGGCAGGTAGCAATACCTACAAGTTTCATCACTTCTAAATCGGGAATATCGTCGCCCATATAGAGTACTTGGCTAGGATTTATGCCTTTCTGTTGAAGGTAATTGTTGAAAATCTCTACTTTATCGCTCACCCCTAAAAAAACATCTGCAACGCCCAAACTTTCAAAACGCTTGTGCATCGCTACGCCTTTACCACCCGAAATAATGCAGATGTGGTAACCTTTTTTGGCTGCCAATTGTAGTGCGTAACCATCCTTAATGTTAAAGGAACGAAGCAGTTCGCCACTTTCTGTAGCAATCACTGTTCCATTGGTTAATACACCATCTACGTCAAAAACGAAAGTGCTGATGTTTTTAAGATTTTCTAACATAGTTAGGTTGCGTGTTTCAGTTACGGGTTATGGGTAGTTGGTAAGCCCCAATACTAGTTCCTAACCACTAATCACTAGTTATTGATTATCTCTCCACTCGTAAACCCAAGCAGATTGGATTTGCTCTAAGTGGCCTTCGTTGCACTCTTCTCTGGTACCTGCAAAATTAGGAAGTTCCAAAACCCATTCAATAAGTTCTGTAAATCTAATTCTGTAGATTTTTGGCTCATCAAAGTCATCTCCAAATTTTTCGTAAAGCTCCAAGGCAATATCCTCATGGTCTTTCCAGTAAATAGGGAGTGCAAATCTATCGTTGTTCATATTGTTGTTGTAAAGTTTGTAAAGTAGTTTAACTGCTTAGTTGGTTAATCGGTTAACCGACAATCACCAGCTTAATCGTAAATCTAAAATCGTAAATCTAAAATCGTAATTCGTAAATTTTAATGTCCCAAAAAGCCTGATTGGTCTGGAATGGTTACTTCAATATCACCATCTAAAACGATACACTGGCAGGCTAGTCTTGAAGTGATTCTTGGACGTACCGCACGGTCAATAAAATCTTCCTCTTTTTCAGAGATTTCTTGGATATTGTCCATGCCTTTGTTTACATAGATGTGGCAAGTACTGCAACCGCAAACGCCACCACAGTTGTGCTGTAGCTCAATGCCATTGTCTAAAACTACATCTAATACATCTTCACCAGCAGCGATAGGGAGTTCAATAGGTTCTTTTCCCTCTTCTTCGAAATTTATCTTTAGTTTGAAAATACTCATAATACAATGCAAAAGTAAGCAGCCGAAATCAAAAAAACGGCATTATCTGGTTTTTTTAATCTGCTCGCTTAAAAGTTTATAAATTGTTAACCAATCCGAGTGCTCCTTGAGCAAATCTTCATGTTTTTTTAAGGTCTGCTCATCATTCCTAATGGCAGGACCAGTTTGTACTTCAATAGGTAGAGCCGTTTGCACCTTATTAGCGGTTTCGGCAATTAAGGGCTTAATGATGTTAAAATCAAGTTGGTATTGAGCTAGCAATTGTTGAGCAACACCGTATAGGTAGTTTGGGAAATTACAGGCAAATACAGCCGCAAGGTGTAATATTTTTCTTTGCTCGCTATCTACCTCATAAATATTTTTGCTGATGATTGAAGCCAATGTTCTCAACTGTTGTAGGCTTTCCACGTTGTTAGCCTCTAAGCACAATGGTACTTGTTCAAAATCCAATGCTTTATGCTTTGAAAATGTTTGCAATGGATAGCATACTCCGTAATTAACATTTTCGCTCAAGGCATTTAAAGCAACAGCACCCGAAGTGTGTGCCACTACACCACGATAGTTTTTTAGCTGTGCGGCAACATCAGCAATGGCATCATCCTTCACTGAAATTAGAAGAATATCACTCTCATCATCGGCAATTTCGGAGATTTGGCTTACCGCCTTTGCACCCACTTGATTGGCCAATAGCTTCGCATTTTCAAATTGATGCGACCAAATGCCTAATATTTCTACATGAGCAAGGTGTAAAGCTTTGGCTAGGTGTGTAGCTACATTTCCCGAACCTATGATGGATACTTTCATTAATCAGTTTTCAGTTCTTTTTTCCGTCTGAAAATAGACATCAAGAAACCAATCACCATTACAATGGTACCAATCCAATATAAGTTGATATATGGGAACTCGATGGATTTGAATACCACCCAGTCTTTTGCTTGTTGAGGCTTCTCGAAAATTTGAAGTTCAAATTTATTTTCATCAGGAATGATTTTAGTAAATCTAATCCTTAAACCTAATTCATCAATTTTACGGGCAAAATCAAAAGTGTTATTGCCTTTAATTAAGAACAATGGTTCTGCATTATAAATTTTACCACTTACGTTGATTTCTAAAGGCAAGCTTACTGCTAAATCTTCCTTTTCAATCTTTAAATCCCTAACTACAGGTTTGTTGTTAAGTGCTTTTACGGTCAATACACCGCTGCTGGTATGAACCGTGTCGCCTACTTTTAAAGTAACAATGCGAGGAGCTTTGTAATTTTCTTCTTCGGTATGTCCTTCATGTTCAGCATGCTCTTCTTTTTTCTGAGCTGCACTGGTAATGTGGGTGTAAATATCTCTCAATAGGTAATGTTTCGTATCTGGAGAGGCAATTAATCCCATTTTTCCATTTTCTTGGATACTAGGATTTACTGAAAAATCTTCTTTTACTTTACCTGTTTCCTCATCAATTACCCTAAAATTAAGTTTATAGTAAGTGTTAGGTTGGATAGTAGTATCGCTTACATAAGTAACGGTGTATCTGCCCATTTTCTTGGGCTCGTTCTTATATAACATGATGTTCTCCCCAGGTTTCGCCGCTTTTTCGAAATCTTTTACTGGTATAAAATTAGTTTCGTTGATAGAGATCGGTTGGCTAGTTGCTGCGGCAACCAAAGCACCAATTAACAATATCGCAAAACCAATATGGGCAATAGCTGAACCTGCTAACTTACTTCCTTTTCTAGTGAAAACACCTGTTAGTAATCTGGCATTAGCTAAGATGGCAAAAATACAGCTAAAGGTTAAGATGATATACATCAAGTTGGTATAAATACCTGTTGCCCAAACCATCACTCCCGTAATCACTAACGAAAATACCAACGAAGAAATTAAACTGCTGTAAAATTTACGAGGATCAGTACGCTTATATTTTAAAAATTGAGAGAAGCCTGAAATCAATGCAATTAACACCGCAAAAGGTGCTTGCCATTGGTTGTAAAATCTTACTGCGTCTTTGATAGGCGCATAATTGGTGCCGAAAGCAGCATTAAACACTGGTACCGAAGTCGCAAAAATGATGTGGATACAAGAAACGGTAACTACTAAAGCACCAATAAACATCCAGAATTCGCGTGAGTAAGTTTCTTCGTCTTTATGCGTAATTGGCAACTCTTTCCACCTGCAGGCAACAAAAAACACCGAAATACCTAAAAATACTAGGATGTAAATTACCAACTGCCAAAACATTCCCAGATCGGTGAACGAGTGTACCGAAGTTTCTCCCAAAATGCCGCTTCTGGTTAAGAAAGAAGCATATAGCACTAAGATAAAACTTACCAATATCAAAGCCATTGCGGTGAAATAGGCATGACCAGTATTTTTATAAGCAATAATTACGTGCAAACCGCCAATGAGTGTCAACCAAGGAATGATAGAAGCATTTTCTACCGGATCCCAAGCCCAGAAACCACCAAAGTTAAGTGCTTCATAAGCCCAAAATGAACCCATAATAATACCTGCACCTAAAATCATTACTGCAAATGAAACCCAAGGCAATACAGGTTTAACCCAATCTTTATAACGTTTTTGCCAAAGGGCAGTAATGCCGTAAGCAAAAGGTACAATCATGCTGGCAAAGCCTAAGAATAGGGTTGGAGGGTGAATAACCATCCAATAGTTCTGTAATAGCGGATTTAAGCCTTTACCATCAGTAATAAAGGTTAAATAGTTTTTATAATTTTCAGGATCGGAGAAAATAGGGATGGTGGCTTTTAGGTCCATTGCATCTCTTAACAGGATAAAAGGAGATGAACCCACGCGAGCACCAAAAATTTCTACGCCCAAAAGCATTGAGGCTAAAAATACTTGCGAAAGCGCGATAATGGTCATTACGCCATTTTCCCATGATTTAGCTTTCCAGATCAGGATAATACCTAATAGGGATTGCCAAAAAGCCCATAGCCAGAAACTTCCTTCTTGACCTTCCCAAAAAGCTGAGATGATATAATATACAGGTAACTCCTTAGAGGAGTGCGACCAAACGTAGTAATATTCGTTGTAATGATTTAAGATGAGGTAGAATAGCGTAGAGCCAATTCCGATAATACCAATGGTATTAACCAAAAAACCAATTCTCCCTAGTTTAGTCCAAGAACTATCTTCAAGATTTTTGTTTTTGGTGGCGAAGAAATAGGCGATAGTAGAAAGTATTGATGCGCCAAACGAAAGTACGATGAAAAATTGGCCTAATTTGCCCGGAAGGAGGTTCTCTCCAATAAACTGTATATCCATTAAGATTTTGATTCTTTTGTCCCCTTTATCTCTTTAACTGTCCCATCCTGGTTTACCTCAACCATGTTATCGTTATATTTTGAAGGACATTTCATTAAAATCTTTGAAGCGTAGAAAGTGTTGTTTTCCATCTTTCCAATTAATACCAATTTCTCAGAACGCTCAAAATCTTGAGGTTTAGAGCCATTAAGTACCACTTTGTTAACCGTGCCTTTTTCATCTTTCATGTAAAAAGCGAAATGATTAGGATCTTTAACCGCATCATAATACATGCCTTTGGTTTTTTCCCAGTAGCCCATCACGTGTTCTTCTTTTTGTGATTCGGCAGCTTCATTGAAGTTTGCGTAAGAGTCGGTGTCGGCATTTAAGCTTACTAAGAAGCCTATGCAAATGGCAATGGTGATTAAACCGATGATGGCACTTTTTCTCATCTGTACAAATGGTGTTGGTATGATTTAAAATACAGTGAGCAAAGATAGGAAAACTATGTAGGCTAGGCTATTGTGCTATCCCTTTTATCTATATCTTGACAATTAGTTGATAAACAAAAAAGCCCCGTAACAGATTAATTACGGGGCTTTGATGTTATTTAGAACCAGTCTATGGCCAAACGCCTAAGTTCATGTAAGAAACGGCAATTTTGTCAATTGAATTTACAAAAGCAGCAGTTCTTAAAGTTTTAACTTCTGGCTTGTCAATTAAAGTTTGTCTGATTTCACGGTATGAGTGGATCATGGTATCTTCTAAACCAGAGTTTACCAACTCTAATTCAGATGCTCCTTTAACGATCATCAAACGGTGTTCAGCAGGAATAGTTTTTCCAGTAAGGCTTTCTAAAGTGTTGATCAAGTTCGCATTTGAGTTTTCAGCATAGCGATTTTCCATACGGCCAAAAGCTACGTGAGAAAGGTTTTTCAACCACTCGAAATAAGAAACAGTTACACCACCGGCGTTGCAATACATGTCAGGAATAATGATACCACCCATTTCAGTGAAGATTTGTTCAGCTTCTGGAGTACATGGACCATTTGCACCTTCAGCAATTACTTTAGCTTTGATGTTACGGATGTTGTCGGCAGTGATTTGGTTTTCTAAAGCTGCAGGAACCAAGATGTCACATGGTTGCTCTAAACCTTCTTTTGAGTTTTTGAAATCTGTTGCACCAGGGAAACCTAAAATAGAACCAGTGTTTTTACGGTGGGCAAAAACTTCGTCAATGTTCATTCCGTTTGCATTGTAGATTGCACCTTCAAATTCGCAAACTCCTACAATGGTACCACCAAATTCAGTTAAGAATTTAGCTGAGTGGTAACCTACGTTACCCAAACCTTGTACAATGATTTTTTTATCTTCCAAACCAGCAGTAAGGCCTAGTTTTTTCATGTCATCAGCGTGGCTTACACACTCACGAACTGCATAGGCAACACCACGGCCGGTAGCTTCTTTACGGCCACGGATACCGTGTAACGCAATAGGTTTTCCGGTAACACAACCAAGGGCATCTAAAGAGCCTGGGTTCATGGTCATGTAAGTATCCGCAATCCAGCTCATCTCACGCTCGCCAGATCCATAATCAGGAGCAGGAACGTCGATACCAGGACCGATAAAGTTTTTCTTGATTAACTCGGTAGTATAACGGCGAGTGATGGTTTCTAATTCGGCAACGGTATAATTCTTAGGATTAATGCAGATACCGCCTTTTGCACCACCGAATGGTACGTTTACAATGGCACATTTATAGGTCATTAGCGCTGCTAGAGCCATCACCTCATCTTCGTTAACCATATCGCTATAACGAATACCACCCTTGGTAGGGCTCATGTGGTGCGAGTGCTCTACACGCCATGCGTCAATTACTTCAAATCCGTTTCCTCTGCGAATTGGGAATTGGAAACGGTACACACTGTTACATGCTTTAATTTGTGCCAATAAACCTTCAGGGTGTGAGGTGAATTTGGCGGCGTCGTCAAAGTTTTTGCAGACATCGCTGAAAAAACTTGTTTCATTTGCTGTACTAGCCATTTTTTTGAATTTTGGTTTTATGCTTTTACGGGTGCAAAATTGCAGTAAAATAAACCATTCTTGCAAGAATATTTTGCTTAGTGTATGGTAAACACTATTGCAATTCGGTTCAAAAAAACGTGCCTAATGCGTTTAAAATTAGTTTTTGGGTGTTGATTTTTTTTCCAACAATTTCAAACGTTTGTCTAACGTGAAAAGATAAAAGAGTAAGCCTGCCAAAATAATGACGATACAAATCACTACAATGTAAATTTTTCCATCAGCACGCAGCTTGTCGGCCATCTCAATATCGCTGTTTTGAGCTAATAAATTAAGCGACGAAAATAGGAGGATAAGTACAGTTAAAATCTTCTTCATTACAAAGTGTTGTGTTTATTTTCTAATGTTTTTATTCTGAAACGTAAAGTGTAAACCCAGTAGCCTACTAAAATCCATCCCAAGCAAGCAGGATAAAAGACCATACGCATACGGCTATCCAAATCGTAGCTGTTAAAGCCCGGATTGCCACCATTACCTGGGTGTAGGGAGTCTTGTAAACGTGGCAGCACAAAAAGTAATACCACCATCATAGGGAAAGCAAAGATGTTATAAATTGCAGCTATTTTGGCTCTTTTCTGTTCTTCATCAATGGCATTTCTCAATACAAAATAGGCAAAGTAAAGAAGGAGTGAAATGGCAGCAAAGTTTTGTTTTGGGTCGAAACTCCAAAATTGGCCCCAAGTGAATTTGGCCCAAACGGCACCAGTAACAATGCCCAATATTCCAAAAATGACCCCTGCATTGGCGCTTTCTACTGCTCTAATATCATCAGCCTCATTTTGTGTACTTAACGATTTAATGCTGTAGAAAACAGAAATGGTAAAGAGCACCACCATGGCAAACCACATGGGTACGTGGAAATACAGGTTTCGGATGGTCTCATTTAAGATGGCCATTCTAGGTACACCTAATAATAAACCCGCAATTGCGGTATACACTACTAAAACAGCGGCTAATATTTTCCACCAGGTTTTATACATACAGTTTATAATTATTGATTGAATGAATTTTGAATGATTGAATAGTGTAAGGCGTCTAAAAATTTACTCATTCACTAATTCCCTCATTTAATCATTTGTTTTAATCTCGCCAAAGGTAAGGAAATAACAATAAAGCAACTGTCATCACCATTACATTTATCAAAGCCAAAAGGCCAATTTCATCTAAACTTACGCTTCGATCTAGCCCATCCATTGCATTTTTCGCAAATTTGATCAGTACAATCAATACTGGAATAATGATCGGGAAGCTTAAAATAGCCATTAACATTCCTCCGTTCCCTGTTTTTGAAGCAATGGCCGAGACCATAGTAAAAATGGTGGAAAAGCTTAAGCTGCCCAATACAGCGGCCAACAGGTACATTAAAATGTCAATATCCTTATTAGGTTCAAATACCAAACAATAAAATGCAAGTGCAATTACTGTAAGGATCATCATTAACAAACTATTATAAATGGTTTTGGCAATAATTAGGGCTACAGGACTTACTAAAGTATAGGTATATAACTGTCGGCCTCTACTTTCCTGAAGGAAGCTTTTTGCAATGGCATTAATGGATGCAAATAACATAATGATCCAAAAGAGTGCATTCCAAGTAATCTTATCAATAATTTGGAACGACATGAAGCATACAAAAACGGTAGAAACTACATAAAGCAACACGCCATTAAGGGCATACTTGGATCGCCACTCTAAAATGATCTCCTTTTTGATTAAATGTTTTACCTGTTGAGCTAAATGCATTGTGGCAAAGATAGAAATTAACCCCTAAATCCCCTAAAGGGGACTTTGGTTGAAATGTCATAAATTATTAAGGCAAGTTTTGGCGTGGCTACTAACACTTCCAAGGTCGCTCTCTACCCTTAAGGGGAGAGATGTCCAACGGACAGAGAGGGGTTAATGTCCGTGTCCTGCGTAAAAACCAATCAGTGCTACACCTATACCTAATAATACGGCTAGCATTTTGCGTTTGTTGATTTTATGGTCGGCGCTTGATTCAAATAGAATGGTCGTAGAAATATGAAGGAAAATACCAATCACAATGCCCATAATTTTATTGAAATAAGCTTCAATGCCTCCTAAACTTCCATTGCTTAAACCTAAACTTACCCAATAACCTAGCGGTGCCATTACCGCAAATAAGATCAAAAGGGAAATAATAGGGCCTTTTTTAATATGGTTTTGTAATAGGATACTTGCCAAGGCAAAAGCTGCTGGAATGTGGTGTAAGGCTATGCCAAAAATAAACTCATTATGATGATCTTTTGCTAAAGGCATTCCCTCTAAAAAAGCATGTAAACATAAACTGATCATGATTCCGTAAGGAAAGGAGTGTTCATGATGATGTTTATGAATGTGTCCGTGTTCAACACCTTCCGAAAATTGTTCAAGGAAAACCTGTAGCAAAAAGCCAATCAGGATGTAAATACCAATTTCGTGCCCATCGCTACCGCTGTAGGCATCAGGAATAAGATGTAATACGGTAATGGAGAAAAGATAGGCCCCACTGAAGGACAGAATTAATTTTAGAAGTTGCGATTTATCATTTTTAACCAAAAAAATGGCCAGTCCACCTAAAAAGGCAGAAAAGAACAAAACCGAAAATTTCCAAATTTCCATTACTGAGCTGGTTTTATTTTATGATAGATAAACGTGGTGAGCAAACCGAGGCTAACGCCAAGTAAAGTGCCGCAAAAAACGTCGATAGGGTAGTGAACGCCTACATATATTTGAGCAAAGCTGATAGAAGCTGCCCATAAAATACCAATAGGTAAAATAGGCTTCCACTTTCGGTAAAAAACGCCAATTAAAAATACCGCAATACCAAAATGGTTGGTAGCGTGCGACGAAGGAAAACTTTTGCCACTGCCGCAAGGCACTCTATGGATGATCTGATCGGCCAAGCGCACTTCGTTACAAGGTCGGGTACGGTTTACATTTGGTTTAATGACCCTCGATGAAATCATGTCCCCCAATGCAAAGGTTAACAATACGCCGCCAATAATGTAAAGGCCTGTTTTTTTATATTGTTTGATACAGAAAATGACGATAAACAAATACAGTGGTGACCAAAAAAAACGATTGCGCAATAAAGGCATCAACCAGTCGAAAAAGCCATTGCTTAAACCACGGTGTATTTTTAAAAATAACTCGGTATCAAACTGTAAAAGTTCTTGCATCATGCTTTTTTGCAAATAAGAATCAAACGGTCAGATTTCAATTCATCAAACGATTCCAAATCGTAGTTGCCAAATTTCTCGATGATCTGCATGCCAGCTTTTTCTAGCATATTCTCAAAATCACTCAATAAAAATGCCTGCACACGCTCTTCAAAGGCGTAATCTTTTAGTTTGTGCTCAAAATTGATGTGCTTGATGATTTTGCCATCAGCTACAAACTTATGCAAGTGAAATTCAATGCCATCAATAGTTTTGATTTCCTGATTGGTCAGGTTCTTGATAATTTTCTGCGTATTGAAGTAGTCAATCACAAAAGTACCATCAGCCTTCATGCTTTTTCTAAAAGCTTTAAGCGCATTTACGTGGTCTTTTTCAGTTTCGAAATAGCCAAAACTGGTAAAAAGGTTAAGTGCAATGTCAAAATAATTGATGTACGACAGCTTGCGCATATCGTGCACATAAAAATGCAGGTTCTTTTGCTCAAACTGTTGCGCATATTTAATATTTTGCTCAGAAAGGTCAATACCTGTTACATCATATCCCTTTTTATTCAGATAAATAGAGTGTCGGCCTCTGCCGCAAGCAATGTCAATAATTTTGCTGTCTATACTTGGCTTTAAATGGGCCAGTAAATTATCGATGAGCAATTCCGCCTCCTCATCATTTCTGTTACCGTAAAGAATGTGGTAATATGGGGAATTAAACCAGTACTGAAACCATTTGCGTTGCATTTCTATTCAAATTTAGGACGACAAATATAGTGTTTGTGCAATAATGTTGCAATAAAATATTGCTTCTTGAGTGGTTTGCACATCCAAAAATACGCTAAACAAAAGCCATTGGCAAGAGCAAACAACTACTTAACTCATAGATTTACTTGAAGTTTAAATTTCAAAATCATGATAATTAAGCTAAAGTTAAAGCATTTATTTTTCTTAATTTTGACGAAAAATAGAAGACTTGACTTTAATAAAATCTATCTCAGGCATTAGGGGAACTATTGGCGGCAAGGCCGGCCAGGGCTTAACCCCAATTGATATTGTGAAATTTACAGCTGCTTTTGGTTCATGGGTAATCAGCAAAGCAGAACATAAAAGAATCGTTATTGGACGTGATGCACGTATCTCTGGCGAAATGGTGAACAACTTGGTAGTGGGTACCTTACAGGGCTTGGGCATAGAAGTGATTGATTTAGGTCTTTCTACTACACCTACAGTAGAGATTGCCGTACCAATGGAAAAAGCTGCTGGTGGAATTATTTTAACGGCTAGCCACAATCCAAAACAATGGAATGCTTTGAAACTTTTAAATGCCAAAGGCGAATTCATTAGCGATGCTGATGGCAAAGAAGTATTGGATATTGCCGAAAATTCGGATTTCAGTTTTGCCGAAGTAGACCACTTGGGGCAAGTAATCAAAAACGATACTTACATTCAAAAACATATTGACGCTATTTTGGCGCTTCCTTTGGTGGATGTAGAAGCCATTAAAAAAGCCAACTTTAAAGTAGCTATTGATTGTGTTAATTCAACAGGAGGAATTTTTCTTCCACCTTTATTGAAGGCTTTGGGGGTTGATACCGTTTATGAACTTTATTGTGAACCTAACGGACAATTTCCTCACAACCCAGAACCGCTACCTGAAAATTTAACTGAAATTGCAAAGGTGGTACAGCAAAAAAATGCTGATTTAGGTATTGTCGTTGATCCAGATGTGGATAGGCTATGCTTTGTAAATGAAGATGGTTCTATGTTTGGTGAAGAGTATACCTTGGTAGCGGTGGCTGATTATGTGTTAAAACATACGCCAGGCAACACGGTTTCAAATTTATCTTCAACAAGAGCATTGAGGGATGTTACCGAAAAAGCGGGCATGGAATATAATGCAGCGGCTGTCGGCGAGGTAAACGTGGTAAATCAGATGAAAGCAACTAATGCTATTATCGGTGGGGAAGGAAATGGAGGAATTATTTATCCAGAGTCTCATTATGGTAGAGATGCACTGGTAGGAATTGCACTTTTCTTATCTCATTTGGCTAAATTTGGTAAACCTATTTCGGTACTAAGAGCAAGTTATCCAGCTTACCACATTTCAAAAAACAAAATCACCTTAACTCCTGAAATGGATATTGATTTGTTGTTAGATAAAGTACAAGAAAAGTATCAAAAACAACCTCATAGCACAATAGACGGACTAAAAATTGAGTTTGATAAAGAGTGGGTGCATTTGCGCAGGTCGAATACAGAGCCAATTATACGTATTTATAGTGAAGCTGAAAATGAGACCACGGCAGAGAACTTAGCTCAAAAAATCATCTCTGATATTAAGGAAATATTGCAGATCAGCTAGGAAGATGGTTAATTGTTAAAATCAGTGAACTGTTTAACTAGGCACTAATCACTAACTACTAGCCACTAATACCTGGCTCCTGAAAAACACTAACTAACACACAAATAAAAATGAAACGAGTTTATTTAGACAATGCAGCTACCACACCCCTTGACCCTGCTGTAGTGGAAGAAATGACCAATGTAATGCAAAATTACTACGGGAATCCTTCTGCCATACATGCATTGGGCCGTGAGGTGAGAACCTTGGTAGAGAAAGCACGCAAAACGGTAGCTACGCTGCTTAATGCGTCGCCTTCAGAAGTTTTCTTTACTTCTGGTGGTACCGAAGCAGACAATACCGCTATTCGTTGTGGAATTGCAGCTTACGGGATTAAACATGCCATTACTTCTACTATTGAGCATCATGCTGTAGAGCACACCTTGAACATGTTGCTTAAGGATGGCGTGATAGATAAACTTAGTTTTGTAAATATTGATGAAAAAGGCAATGTAGACTATGCTCATTTAGAAGAGCTTTTGCAAAATAACGAACGTAGTTTTGTTTCTTTAATGCATGCCAATAATGAGTTGGGTACTTTAACCGATATGGAAAAAGTAGGTGATTTATGTGAGAAATATAATGCTATTTATCATGCGGACACGGTACAAACGATGGGACATTACCAACATGATGTACGTAAGCTAAAAGCCCACTTTATTGTTTGTGCAGCACATAAATTGCATGGTCCAAAAGGTGTAGGATTTTTATATGTAAATAATAGCATTAAAATTCCACCAATGATTTATGGAGGAGCGCAAGAGCGTAACATGCGTGGTGGTACCGAAAATGTATATGGCATTGTTGGTTTGGCCAAAGCTTTGGAAATTGCTTATACCGAAATGGAGCAGCACCAAAATCATATACAGGGTTTAAAGGATTACATGAAGCAGCAGCTGATTGCTGAAATTCCAGGTATTTCTTTCAACGGTGAAACCGACTCAGATAAAAGTTTGTACACCGTGTTGAACGTATCTTTCCCTGAAATGGATATGGCAGATATGTTATTGTTCAATTTGGACATTAACGGTATTTGTGCTTCTGGAGGCAGTGCTTGTTCTTCAGGATCTAACATCGGTTCGCACGTACTGAATGGCATCAAAGCAGATCCAAATCGTCCTGCGGTTCGTTTCTCATTTAGTAAATACACTACTAAAGAGGAAATTGACTATACCTTGGAGAAAGTTAAAATGGTAGTAAAACAGAACGCTTTGGCATAAGCTGAATATTCATAGGTTTAAAAGAAAAGGGAAAACTGTCAAGTTTTCCCTTTTTTTATTTAATAAGCCTTGTCATTCCGACGCTAGGAGGAATCTTTTAACCTCGTAGGTTTTTAAACGGCGTAGCTCTCAACTTAACCATTGAATAAATTAACAAGCGAAAGTTAAACCTACGAGGTCTATTTGTTGTCAAGAATTTACTGATTAACCCACTTCGGATTACTCTTTAATATCTTCTCATGAACAGGGCAGTTGGTATCATGTGCGCCCGGCAGAAAACCGATACTCATTAAAAATTCCCCTACAATTTCTCCACCAGTAAACTTAAAGGTCTTTTTAAATAGTTTTACCCATTCTGCTTTGGTTTTAGGATGATGGTTCTCCAGCCATTTCTCAAAACTACCAAACTCTTGTTGTAGTTGTAAAATGGTTTTTGCATTCTCAATGGCAGCATTTACCTTTAACTTATTGCGAATAATACCAGGGTCTTGCAATAAACGTTCCCTATCAGCTTCGCTAAAATTGGCTATCTTTTTAATGTCGAAATTGGCATAGGCTTTTCTAAAACCCTCTTCTTTCTTTAAGATGGTTTCCCAACTTAGGCCAGCTTGGTTAATTTCTAAAATTAACCTTCCAAAAAGTTCATTATCGTCGTGAATAGGAAAACCGTAATGATGATCATGGTAGTTGGAATGCAAGGCCCTGCGCTCGTCGGGCTGCATGCTGGGGATAACGCTGCAATAGCTCATATTTGTTGATTTTAATAGCTGTTTCTAATTATGTCTTTAATGCCAAAATTTGGTCAATGGTACTGATAATGCGCTGAACTTTAGTTTCGTCGTTTTTAGCAGTAGAAATCCAATCAATGTAAGCCTTTTGTTTGCTTGCAGAAAGGGTGTTGAATTTCGCATAAGCTTCTGGAAATTCTTCCAAACATACTTTCAGTTCTTCTGTGATATTGGTATCGGTATCAATATCGCTAAATAGCACTACTCTCACCACATCTCCAGCTTGCTTTTTAATGTGTTTGCGTATTTCTGCTTTCACAGGTAAAAACAAATTGCCGTTACCCATAGACTGCAAAGGATAGTTCTGAAGTTCATAGTCATCAATAAAACCACTTACCTTTACCCATCCAAAATAGCGTTTCCGATCAGGTTTTATTTCTGGTAGTTCAATAAAAGTCCAGCCACCTTTCCCGTTAAATTTTTTAAGGAGATAATCTTTTTCTACAAGTGGTTTCTGTTGCGACATTTGATAGATGGTTTGCGGCAAAAATAAAATTCACACTGACAACCCTATGGCAGTCCGAAAAAATTAATGCAATAATTCCTGCATTTCTTTCCATTGGTAAACCTTTACTTTTTTGGCAGGTTGTTGGGCGGCTGCGAACATCGCTTTCGCAATATCTGAAGCAGTAATGCCTTTGTATTTATTTAGTTTTCCAATCAATAAGACATTTACTACACTGAAAATGCTGATAAAAACTTTTTCCAGAGGTCGGCTTTCTGCTCTATTGCCCATAATCATTGATGGCTGGAAAATATGGGTATGCTCAAAATCAACCGTAACCACATCTCTTTCGGTTTCGCCCTTTGTTTTGACGTAGAAAATAGAAGAATTGACGTTGGCGCCCACGGCACTCACCATCAGAACCGATTTAGCACCATTGGCTTTGGTTAGTTGTGCAGCAAGTACGGGGTAGTCGTGGTCTATTTGATAGTAGACTTTCTCGTTGGGAGTTTTTTTCTTGGTAGTCCCGAGCGCTATAAATATGTCGTCTGCCACTAGTTCATTTTGATGTTGTGCTAAAGTTTCATAGTGGGCAATGATGGTTTTTAATTTAGGATGTTGTATTTCCAATGGTTTGCGCACCACCACTATCACTTCTTCATAGAGATCACTATGCAGCAAGTCATGAAGCAGATAACCGCCAACAAAACCGCTGGCCCCAAATAAAATTGCTTTTTTCATTTTGTGAAATGGTTTAGTGATGTTACAAAACAATCGTTAAATGAGTTTTGTTAAATAAACGTATCAAAACTTAAGATCATGGAACCATCCCAATTTATTGGGGTAGCTTCATTACCATTAAATAAAAATTATAAGATCATGGAAAATAAAGATAAGAAAGAAAAGGAAGTTAGGAACGACCTGATCGACATTGACGAAACAAAACCTACGAGGACAGAAGAAAACATAGAGAGCAATCCTTCTTCTTCCATCAGTAGTAAATTTACCAAGAACCATTCTCGTAAACATGAACCACTGAGTGATGGTCATGAACCAGGAACTACACCAGGCACTGGATTTTAATCAGAATATTTAATTAAATTTAAGCCACGACAATCAAGTCGTGGTTTTTTGTTTTGCAATATGGAACGTCGACAATTCATACAACAATCAGCTTTGGCATTAGCCATCCTATCTATTTATAAATCTAACGCTTTTGCGAACAGTATTTTACAGCAGGCCTATCAGTTTAAACCTTTACGGAATAATGTGGGTGTTTTTATTGAACAGGGTGGCACCATTGCATGGCTAAATAGTAAAGATGGTTTTACGGTGATTGATTCGCAGTTCCCAAACACTGCTCCGCATGTGATTGAAGAATTGAAAAAACTAGGTAACAAACCTTTTAAATATCTGCTGAATACTCACCATCATGGTGATCATACTGGTGGAAATATTGCTTTTAAGGGCTTGGCAGAACATGTAGTGGCACATGAAAATTCCTTGAAAAACCAGCGTACTACAGCCGAAAAAGCAAATAGTTTGGATAAACAATTGTTGCCCGACCTTACTTTTGGGAACGATGGGTGGAAGACCAAGGTTGATGGTGAAAAAATCAAAGCTTACTATTTTGGCCCTGGCCATACCAATGGTGACAGTATTTATCATTTTGAAAATGCAAATATTGCCCATGTTGGTGATTTGGTATTTAACCGTCGCTATCCATTTATTGATACCGCAAATGGGGCTAATATTGCCAATTGGGTGAATGTGTTAGATAGAATTACCACCCAATTTGACAACAATACCATGTTCATTTTTGGCCACAGTCGTGATCCTGAAAAAATTACAGGTGGTAAAGCCGATGTATTGGCTTTTAAAAACTATCTGCAATCGTTGCTTGATTTTGTAGGGAAAGAGATTAAAGCTGGAAAATCTAAGGAAGAGATCTTAAAAGCGACAGAAATTCCTGGAGCTCCGGAGTGGCAAGGCGATGGTATTGCGAGAAGCTTAAATGCGGCCTATGCGGAACTTACCATGAAATAGGTTTAGTTTTTCTTACCTAGTTCCACTGCTTTTACTTCGCTGCTTCGGTCTTTTTCTAAATCAAATTTTTGAAAAGCTTCAGTTGGGGGAGGAAAAACGGAAAAGCCATCTAGTTCATCAATTTCGATGGTCATGTTGTTGAGGACGACGTCAATTAAATGGCCGCCTTTGGTTTTGTCGTCAGAAAGGAAGTGGAAATGATAACCCGTAATATTTGCTCCTTCCATATAAGCTGGGAGACGATATCCTATTAAATCGCCTTCAACATATTCGGATGCAAAAAAATGCTGAAGAGGTAATAGTTGTGCCAAGGGTGGGTAGGGTTTTTGGGTAATCATTGGAAATGCACGTGTTTTGACAAAAGCAAATTTCGCCTTGATATGTATCGCATACATGCCATTCTTCTTGGTTAAAATGCTATCTAAAAACTTAAATAGCTGGTCTTTGGTAAATGGGCCTATTTTTTTGATGGTTTGATTACTCTTGAAATTGTTGATGATGACGAAAGGTGTTTTGTCTGAATATTTCACCTCGAAGGTTTTTCCAGAGGATTGTGTTTGGTAGAACTTGTTGTTGAAAATGACGATTTCTCCATCTAGCTTGTCTGGAGCGCCCAATCCAAAATTTCCATAAGGTTTTATCTGTTCATAGCTGATATGTGCATCGTATAAACCTCCAATAAAGGCGCTGGCATGCCCAAAAGTATAGAGATGGTTTGGTATGCTGGTTTGGGCAAACAGGTGATTAGATAAAAAACAAAGTATAATCAGAAGCGTTGAACGAGAAGTCATTGCAGTTGTTTAATTCGGTTTATCCATCTAAGATAATTGAAAGATGTAGTGTTTTAAAATTTCGTAAGTAGTTGTTTCTTTGCATCACTTTGCGAATACTTTATCCCGTATGTACGGGATTGCTGTCAAAGCCTTTAGAGCATTGTCACGCTGAACTTGTAGAAGCGACTGACAACAAAACAAATCCTTCGACAGGCTTAGGATGACATACCTTGAAACTTTATCAATAATGAATATAAAGCAGTTCTCCCAAAAAGAGATTAATTTATAAACGTTCTATATTTTAAATATCTCTTTGAAAGGTGATTAAGTGCCGACGAGTTAATAGCTTAAGCCCTATATTTGCTTTAGTCCAATTCCCCAACTTATGGATGATTTTTTAGCAGCCCGTTCACAAATGGCCCTATCCTTGGGCTTTCACATTATTTATGCTTGTATTGGTATGGTGATGCCGTTTTTTATGGCGGTTTCGCATTACAAGTGGTTAAAAACCAATAACGAAGTTTATAAACACATTACCAAAGCTTGGAGCAAAGGTGTGGCTATTTTCTTTGCCACAGGCGCCGTTTCTGGGACCATGCTTTCATTTGAGCTGGGACTACTTTGGCCTAAGTTTATGGAACATGCAGGCCCGATATTTGGCATGCCATTTTCATTAGAAGGAACGGCTTTTTTTATAGAAGCTATTGCATTAGGCTTCTTTTTATACGGATGGGATAAGCTTAATAAGTGGTTCCATTGGTTTACTGGAGTGGTGGTGGGAGTAAGTGGCTTGGCCTCGGGTATTTTGGTGGTTGCAGCCAATGCTTGGATGAATAGTCCAGCTGGTTTTGAATACGTAAATGGCCAGTATACAAATATTGATCCTATTAAAGCCATGTTTAATGATGCTTGGTTTACCCAATCCTTACACATGTGCTTAGCTGCATTTACGGCCACGGGTTTTGCGGTAGCTGGCGTGCATGCGCTAATGATTTTGAAAAAACAGCATACAGAATTCCATTATAAGTCATTTAAAATTGCAGCGGCTTTTGCTACCGTGGCAGCGTTGTTACAACCTATCAGTGGTGATATTTCGGCCAAGGATGTGGCTCAACGCCAACCAGCAAAATTAGCGGCAATGGAAGCGCTATATCAAACAGAAAAACCTGCTCCACTATTGATTGGTGGTATTGTGGATGAAAAAAATAAGACGGTAAGTAAGGCGGTAGAAATTCCTGGAGCTTTAAGCTTTTTAGCACATGGCGATTTCAATGCGGAAGTAAAAGGTTTAGATCAAATTCCCGAAAATGAACATCCGCCGGTAGCCATTACCCACTATGCTTTTCAAATCATGGTAGGTTTGGGTACGGTAATGATGATCATTTCTTTAATTTATTTTGTGGTTTTATGGCGTAAGAAGACCGTTTTAAAGACTAAGTGGTTGTTGAAGCTCTTTGTATTTGCTATTCCATTAGGGTATATTGCTTTAGAGGCAGGTTGGACGGTGACGGAAGTGGGCAGACAACCTTGGATTATTTACGGTATTATGCGAACCAGAGATGCGGTAACCCCAATGCCAGGTATTGCTTGGTCATTTTATCTCTTTTCGGCCATTTATTTCTCCCTAAGCTTAATCGTAATCTTTTTGCTTTACCGACAAATTAAAATGGTTCCAGTGCTTTATCAATCTTCAAATATCGACTCATGGAACAAGTAGTGATTATATTTTTGTGTTTGGCCATTTTGCTGTATTTTTTACTGGGCGGGGCCGATTTTGGAGCAGGTATTATCGAGCTTTTTACTTCTGAGAAGAATAGGAGCAAAACCCGTAACACGATGTATCATGCCATAGGGCCAGTGTGGGAAGCTAATCATATGTGGTTAATTATTGCCATAGTGATTTTGTTTGTGGGCTTCCCTTTTATTTATACAACCATGTCGGTGCATTTACATATTCCATTGGCCATCATGCTTATCGGAATTATTGCCCGAGGAACTGCTTTTGTATTTAGACATTACGATGCGGTGAAGGATAACATGCAAGGGATTTACAATCAGATTTTTGTTTATTCCAGCTTTATTACCCCTTTGTTTTTAGGCATTATTGCCGGAAGCGTGCTTTCTGGACAGATAGATTTAAATGCCAACAACTTTGCGGACGCTTATATTTTTAGCTGGCTGAATTGGTTTTCCATTTCAGTTGGATTGTTTACCACAGCTTTATGTGGCTTTTTAGCGGCTATTTATTTAATTGGCGAATGTAAAACAGTGGAAGATAAGAAGCGCTTTATCAAAAAGGCAGAGTATATGAACATTGCAGCGGTAGTTTTTGGTGCGATGGTATTTTTTAGTGCTGCCATGGAAAATGTGCCATTAATGAACTGGGTCATTTACAACAAAGTTGGATTAACAGCCGTAAGTTTAGCCAGTTTGTCATTAGTGTTACTCTGGTATTTGTTGCTTAAGGGAAAGACAAAGATCTTACGTTTATTGGCGGGCTTTCAGGTCACGATGATCTTAGTGGCCATTAGCTATGCGCACTTTCCCAATTTTATCCGTTTAAAAGGAGGGGAGGTGATTTCGCTGTACACTACCATTGGACCCGATAAAACGATACAAAGTTTGGGCTGGGCCTTGGTGCTGGGTAGTTTGCTGATTTTACCTTTCTTGGGGTATTTGTTTTATAAGTTCCAACAAAAAGAGGAGTAGAACATTTAAGGAAAACTAAAATGAACTTAGGTGTCTTAAGTGGTTAAAAATAGGGTTTAAATAACCACCTTAGACGTCTTAGAACATTTAAGAGATCTAAGGTGAACTAAGGTGTCTTAGGTGGTTAGAATTATAAAGCTGTTAGATTTAACTTCGTTGATTTTCAATTCTCTCTGCGTTCGAAATGACGGCAAGAGTTGCTGAGCGTATTAGTCAAAACAAATCTAAAATGGATTAAGGTGCTTAGGTGGTTTAAAAAAATATAAAGCTGTTAGATTTCTCTCTACGTTCGAAATGACGGCAAGAGTTGTCGAGTGCATTAGTCAAAACAAACCTAAAATGAACTGAGGTATCTTAGATGGTTAAAAGGACTATAAAACAAAACCACCCAAAACATCTAAAATGAACTTAGGTGTCTTAGGTGGTTAAAATATAGATTCTTCGCTACGCTCTGAATGACGAAAAGAACTCCTTAATCTACTCCGCCTTTACGGATTGCTTTTTTCTGCTCAGGCCAAACGGCTTTTTTACCCGTTCTTTCATTTACAGGCAGGTCAGCTCTTTCAGTAGTTAATCTCTCAGGATCTTCACAAGCCATATACACCATAATTGCCGCTAAAATAGCATTGCTTCTAATTTCATCAAAAACCATTTTATCATAACTATCTCTGTTGGTATGCCACGTGTAGGTGCCATAGTCCCAACTGGTTGAGCTTAATGAGAAACCTGGTGCACCCACCGCTACAAACGAAGCAAAGTCAGAACCACCAGCTCCTGGAATGCCAGGGAAAGAAGTTTTAATTTGGTTTTTAATCGTATCTGGAACTTTTGCCAACCAACGGGTTAAGAATTTCTCGGCATTAGCAAAGCCTTGTCCAGCTAAATTTACTACTCTACCAGTTCCATTATCTTGGTTGAACAATGCTTGTAGGTTTTTTACAATTTCAGGATGATCTTCCACAAATGCTCTAGAGCCATTTAAACCTTGCTCTTCACTACCCCAGTGCCCCACTAAAATGGTACGTTTAGGGTTTGGATAAAATTTCTTCAAGATACGCATGGTTTCCATCATCAAAATAGTTCCTGAACCATTGTCTGTAGCACCGCTAGCAGCATCCCAAGAATCTAAGTGCGCAGATAGCATCACATATTCGTTAGGTTTTTCTTTGCTTTTGATTTCAGCAACCGTGTTAAAGGTTGGTACTAGTCCAAGTTCTTTTGACTCTGAAACGATATTAAGCACAGGTTTAGAACCGAATTTTACTAAACGAAATACTAAACCATAATCTTCCACAGAAAGGTTAATGGTAGGAATTTTCTTGGTGTTTGCACCAAATACTTTGTCAACACCAAAGCCTTGTGACCAGTTGTTGATGGCCAATGCTGCCGCTCCAGCGTTCTCTAAAGCTAATGCTAGTTCTTTTGCTTTTAAGCCTGTTTTAGCTAGGTTATCGTTAAAACTCTTTAAGGCCGCTGCTTTTTGTTTTTTATACTTTTCGAAAAGGTCTTTAGTGGCAAACTCTTCCCAGTTTTTGTCAGGACGGCCAGAAATTTGGTTATGGGAAATTAACACTACTTTGCCTTTTACACTTGGCAACCATTTTTGAAAAGCAATAGAGTCGGTGATGGTTTCCGGTAGAATGATTGCTTCTGCTTTAACAGGTTTTCCATTGGTGGATGGGCTCCATGCTAATTGTGTAGACTCCAAGGTTCTTAAACGAGGGCTCACTAAATCAACATGAGTTACACCACGTTCCCAACCACGCCATTCGCCCCATTTTTCATTTTTGGCACCAATACCCCAATCGGCATATTTTTTTACCACCCAGTCATTGGCTTGCTTCATTTGTGGGGTACCCACCAAACGCGGACCAACCACATCTAATAGTTCGTGGGCTAATTTTTCTAATTGCGAGTTTTCATTGGCTTCTTTAACGATATTGTCTATCACTTTATCTTGCGCAAAAACGAAAGACGAAGTGAATAACAATAAACTTGGCAAAAGTAGTTTTCTATTCATGTTAGGTTATTTATTTAATAGACTTCTAAATTAGTTAATAAGTCCGTTGATAAATCTTCCTTAATAGAAATGTTGCAAGTGGTGCATGATCTATTCTTTATTGGAGAAATAGAATTTAATGAGCAGAAAATAAGCTTGTCATGTCATTTAGAGCATTTTTGGAATGCATTAACTCTCCATTATCAATAGATTCTTTGGCCACTATAGCAGCTCTCTTACGCATATTTGTTTCGTAAGAAGAGATAGCCTCTAGCAAATTGCTGTAACGATTGGAGGTTAAACACTCACTTAATTCTAAAGCATCTAACATGGCCATATTCACACCTTCACCTGCAAATGGAGGCATTACATGGGCGGCATCACCAATCATAGTTAGGTTGGCTAAAGCTTCCCATTGTTGGTCTAATGGCATACAGTAAATGGGGCGAGGGATAAATGGCATTGTAGCATTTTCGAATAATTCATTCCAGATATTGTCCCACTCCGGATACTTAGATTTAAACCAATCCAGCATTTGATGACGGTTGGTATAATCAAGTCCGTTATTTTTAGACCAATTTTCGTCTGCTTTAAAGCTAGCGTAAAATCCAATTTCACCGTTGGCTTTTTGCCCCATGAGGATGTCTTTTTCATCACCAAAAGCCATGATTTTTCCTCCTTTTAATAATTCGTATATATTGGGAGCTGTTTTTTCGGCATCATAGATGTTTCCTTCGAGCATGGTAATGCCGGTATAAAAAGGTTTAATGTCTGTAAGGTAAGGGCGTATTTTTGAGTTTGCTCCATCACAGGCAATGACAATGTCGGCGTAAACAGAAGGGCTATTTTTGAAATGCAGGAGCCAACCTTCATTTTCTTTTTCCATCGAAATGAAATGGCTGTTCCATACTACGGTTGCAGGATTTAAGGCTTCTAAAAGGATTTTTCTAAGTACGCCTCGGTCTATTTCAGGGCGGAAATGTGGGTTTTCGAAATCTTCTAAAATCTTTTGCTCGTGGTCACTGAAAAATACCTCAGCTTGTTCGTTCATGATTAGCTTTTTGTCGGCACCTGGCATGAAGTTGGCTTTGAATGCTTCCAGCAGATTGGCTTTTCGAAGGGCGGCTAAGCCAGATTCGTCGTGTAAATCTAGCGGAGAACCTTGAACTCTAGCATATTTATCTATATCTCTTTCGTAAACTTTAACATTTGCGCCTTTAAGCTCTAAAAGCTTGGCTAATGTTAGTCCACCTGGGCCACCACCAACAATGGCAATTGATTTATCTTTTAACAACATAATTTTAAAATTGATGCTACAAAATTATTTCTTGTCGTAGACTAGGAATTGTAAAAAACGGTCGTTTTGATTTTTGAAGAGCTCTTTGGGTGAAACACCAGCAAGTTTTTTGATTTCTTTAATGAAATGAGATTGGTCGGTAAAATTGAGTTGTGGAGAAAGTTGTCCTTCTTTAATGTATGGGAGTGAGGCCTGAAAACGAAGAATACTGCAATAGGCTTTTAGCGAAATACCTAATTGTTGATTAAAATAGCGGTTAATCTGGCGTTCGGTCCAATATACTTTTTCAGAAAGTTCTCTAATGCTCATTTCTCCGTTGGTAGAGAAAATGAGCTGGAATAATTTCTTCTTGCGCTCGTCTATATTGTTGGGTAAAATGGATTTTATTTTTTCGGTTGCCTTTTCGCAAAATTTTTCAAAATCATCAAGGTCACTCAGGCCAAAACCCCAGAAATCACTAGGCAACATTTTTCCGCTATTTAAGATGTCGGCAATGGAGTGTTTTAATATATATTCAATAGCCAATGGATTAAAGCTGATGGCAAAAAATGCTGAAACCTTCATTTTTGGCATCGATTTGGGCTTTGTTTCTAAACCCATTAAAGTTACTTGAAACTGGTTGTCTATTGTTCTCGAAAAAAGGAGGTCGATTCTGCCATTTGGTATAATTACGCCATCACTTTTATTCGATAGGTTTTGAAGTGAGGAAAATCTGTCGACAAAATCTGCGAGTTCTGGTGCTGGTTTGCTAAACTGATAGTCTAGGCGATTATCCATCATGACAACATTAAGTTAAAAACTGCTCTTTTGCACTTTATCGTGATAAGGAAGGTACTCTGGCAACGCTGCCGAACCATACCAGTTAAAAAGCTCGGCATCTAATAGTTTGGCGTTCACTGCAGGGTCGGTAGCTAACCATGTTTTTGCTTCGTCAATTGATTTGGTATTCAAAATAAAAATGCCCCGATATTGCTTGTCATTTTTATCCAATGGACCTGCTACAATAAGTCTGTTAGCTTTTGAAAGTACTTCCATATTGCTCATATGTCCTTTAAAAAGACTATCAGTTTGAGCTTTGGTTGCGGTGGTGTTGCTCCCAGTTTTAAGAATTACTAGCACATACATTTTCATACCATAATCGTCGGCACCTAGTTTTTTGGCTAGGGCTTCATCGTATTTTGGTTTGTCTTGTGCTTGGCTGTAGATCGCAAATCCAGCAAATAGCAAGGTGAACAATATTCTTTTCATGATTAATGTTGTTTAATGTCGTTGTATTGCCAAAGAACGTTAATGATTTTCCAAGCACCATTTAATTTAACTAGATGCATATAGTCAATCCATTCATCAGCAATGAGTTTAAGAGAGGCAGTTTTTTCGGAAATATCTAGGAATTTAACTTCTTTTTTGGGAGAAGCAGGGAATTTGTCTCCTTTTTTATTGTAGCTTTCTGCTAGGAGCACCATTGATTCGGTGGTTGTTTCTCTTACGTAATCTTTACCAGTAGCCTTATCGTTCCAAAAAGTCCTTTTCACCATTCGGGGATGCAGGGCACGTTCCATTTGCGCTGGGTTAGGTTTGTGTTGTGATTCGATATAGTCTAAAGCGGCTTGTTTAATGGCCACGGAGTCTTGTTTAGTTTGTGCCCATGTGCTTTGACAGGCACAAAATAGAATCAAATAGAAGATAACGTTTTTCATACCTTGATATAGGTTGGTTTATATTGATGTTAAGTTAAGAAATGTTTTGGATGTACTCAATAATAAGATCTTGGTTAATTTTCGTTTTTTCCTCTATGTCGGAGGGCATTCAACTTCTTCTTGATAAAAAGTTGATCAAAAATCAAGGCTGCCTATTTTTTCTTTGATGTGCCAGCTAGCGTTGGTTTCTGTAGATTGAAAAAATAGGAGGCCAAATAACGGTAACGTGGAGTTGCTACTGAAGGCTAGGATAAGGGCTAAACTACTAAATTAGCAAAGGTTAGCGTCTCATAAACCTGATTGACGGCGATAGCTTGCGAAGTGTAACGAGCAACTAAAGCCAAAAAGCAGGGCTGACATTGTTAAATGTACGAACCCTGCTTTTCAGTTTTATAATTTTCAGTTTATAGTTAACAGTTCAATTAGACAATTAAACAGTTTAACAATTAAACTATTTTATTTCTTCATCATTTTCAAGAAAGTGGCCAATTTAGCTTTCATCTCTCTGCGGTCAACAATGAAATCTAGGAAGCCGTGTTCCAATACAAATTCTGAAGTTTGGAAACCTTTTGGCAAATCTTTTTTGATGGTTTCTTTAATTACACGAGGACCAGCAAAGCCGATTAGGGCGCCTGGTTCGGCAATATTGATGTCACCCAACATAGCGTAAGAAGCGGTTACACCACCTGTAGTAGGATCGGTTAGTAACGAAATGTAAGGGATTTTAGCTTGGCTTAACAAGGCTAATTTAGCTGAGGTTTTGGCCATCTGCATTAATGAAAATGCTGCTTCCATCATCCTTGCACCGCCTGATTTTGAGATCATTAGGAAAGGGACTTTCTTTTTAAGACTGTAGTCGATAGATCTGGCAATTTTTTCGCCTACTACCGAACCCATTGAACCACCAATGAAATTGAAGTCCATACAGGCAATCATGATTTCCTCGCCTTCAATTTTACCATGGGCCGCACGAATCGCGTCTTTAAGGCCTGTTTTTTTGGTAGTTTCTAAAAGTCTATCGGTGTAAGGTTTGCTATCTATAAAGTGCAACGGGTCGCCCGAAGTAAGATCAGCAAATAGCTCTGTATATTCGTTATTGTCGAAAAGTACGTGAAAATACTCTTTAGAACCTACTCTGAGGTGATAGCTGCAGTATTGACAAACCCACTTGTTTTCCTGAAGGTCGGCACTGTGAAGGGCCTTTTTACAGTTTGGACATTTGTTCCACAAACCATCTGGGGCTTCTTTTTTTTCTTCAGTGCTGGTACTGATCCCTTTTTTCTCTCTTCTAAACCAAGACATGTTACTTTTTAAAAATGCGACTACAAAGAAACGAAAAAAAAAATTAACGCAAACTTAAAAATGAAGGGAGGAACTAGGAACTAGTGGTTAGTGGCTAGTTGTTAGTAGCTAGTAGCTAGGAGTTAGGAACTAGGAACTAGTGGTTAGTGATTAGGCATTAGTGGTTAGGAGCTAGGAATTAGTAATGGCGAGTGAACTAATGAACAAACAGCTAAGTCAGCGGTCGATTTTGGAATCCTGCCGTTCATAGTACGTCATTCCCGTGAAGACGGGAATCTTAAAGCGCTCGCAAGATCCCCGCATACGTGAGAATGACAGTGTTTAAGGTGCGGTGCTCAATTACTAGGCCCTAACTCCTAACCACTAGTTCCTAGAAAAAACTAAGCTTAGTGTATAATTGACAATAAGTAATTTTTGATTACATTTGCCAAATAACATCTATAGTTAGATTAAAATTCCTAACTTCGAAACAATTTAAAACTAAATATAAAATGAGTTTAAAAGGCTACAAAGGCGTAATTCACGGAGCTGCTGTACAGGAACTGTTTGAGCAGGCCAAAAAACATCAATTTGCACTTCCAGCAGTAAACGTAACAGGAACCAATACGATTAATGCGGTAATGGAAACAGCAAAGGCGGTAAATTCGCCAGTAATTATTCAATTGTCTAACGGTGGTGCACAATTTTACGCAGGTAAAACCTTAAACAATGATAACCTACAGGCATGTGTTTTAGGTGCTGTTTCTGCAGCTAAGCACGTACATTTATTGGCTGAGCATTATGGTGTTGCAGTGATTTTACACACTGACCACGCGGCTAAAAAATTGTTGCCTTGGATTGATGGCTTGTTAGATCACGGTGAAAAGTTTTTCGCTGAAACAGGTAAGCCTTTGTTCTCTTCACATATGTTGGATCTTTCTGAAGAGCCTATCGAAGAGAACCTTGAAATTTCTGCAAAATACCTAGAGCGTATGAAGAAATTGGGAATGACTATCGAAATTGAGCTGGGTGTTACTGGCGGTGAGGAAGATGGCGTTGACAATAGCGATGTAGATAGCTCTAAATTATATACTCAGCCTAGTGAAGTAGCTTATGCTTACGAAGAGTTGAGCAAAGTGAGCGATCAATTTACGGTTGCTGCTGCTTTTGGTAATGTACATGGTGTTTATAAACCAGGTAACGTAAAATTACAGCCAATCATCTTGAAAAATTCTCAAGATTTTATCAAAGAAAAATATGACTTGACTGCTGAGAAACCAATCAATTTTGTATTCCACGGTGGTTCTGGTTCTTCACAAGAAGAAATTAGAGAAGCTATTTCTTACGGAGCTATTAAAATGAATATCGATACTGACTTGCAATGGGCATTTTGGGACGGTATTTTAGGTTTCTATAAAAACAATGAAGCTTATTTGCAAGGTCAAATTGGTAACCCTGATGGTGAGGATAAACCTAACAAGAAGTTCTACGATCCACGTGTATGGTTACGTAAAGCGGAAGAAACCTTCGTGGCCCGTTTAAAAGTGGCTTTTGAAGATTTGAACTGCGTGAATGTAAACGACAAGTTATAATTCAATAGAAAATAACGAAACGCCGCACCTAAAATGCGGCGTTTTTTATTTTGAATAAATGGTGCTATACTTGTTTTCTATTAAGGGGTTTTTATACCTTGTAACCGATGTACAATATTCGCCCATTTACCTGCGTTAGCGCATAAATTGAAATTAGCTTGCTTCATCTTCATTAACCTCGCTAATTTTTAATGATCACTAATATTGATTTATGCTTATCCTATCTGCCTATAATAGGGTTTTAACTTATTTAAAGAAAATCGTTTATGAGTTGTTGTTCATTGAGCAATGGCAGTTACGATATAAGTTCAATAGAAATACTAAAATTGGATTTGATGATCAATTTGATACCTATCAGAAAATTGTCCCTCAAAAAGATAGGTTTTGGGCAGATCCTTTTATTGTGGAGGAAAATGGCTCATACTATGTTTTTGTAGAGGAGTTGAAATATAGGGAAAGTAAAGGTTACATTGCGGTAATTGAACTTAATGAAGAGATAAGTGGACCGCTAAACAGCCGAAAAATTTTAGAAAAGCCCTACCATTTATCCTATCCTTTTGTGTTTAAACTAAAGGATACCTATTACATGATCCCTGAAAGTACAGCAAATAAAACGATAGATCTTTATCAATGTGAAGAGTTTCCGTTGAAGTGGAGTTACTGTAAAACTTTAATGGAAAATGTCATTGCAGCAGACTCAACTATTAAATTCTATCATGGCAAATATTGGATGTTTACCATGATAGAACCTAAAGAGGGTATTACAACGAATAAAGACTTGCATATATTTTATAGCGAAGATTTGCTATCCAATAATTGGGTGGCTCATCCCGCTAATCCTGTAGTGAGCAATATAAATAGCGCTAGGCCAGCGGGCAATATTTTTGAGGATGAGGGTGTTTTATACAGACCATCACAAGATTGTTCTGAAAGGTATGGTTGGGCAATGTGTGTCAATAAAATCATCACCTTAAATGAAAATGAATATATAGAGGAACAGGTAAATCACATCACTCCGGATTGGGAAAGAAAACTGCTAGCAACTCATACTTTTAATAAAGTAGGAAAGCTTTCTATGATAGATGTACTGGTAAAAAGATGGCGTTTTTTATCTATTTTTCTGAATATGGTGCTGTTTTTTACTAGTACATCCAGTATATCTTCAATAGTGAGCCTATAGATTCCAACCAACCTAGGTGATTTAGAAGTGAAACATCAAAAAGTGTAGTAAAATACGGCTAGTATTAAATGGCGTAGATTTGATTATAAAATACTAAATTGAATGTTATAACAAGATATTCATATGAGCAGAGAAAATAAAATTGGATTGTTTGAGCGTTTTTCAAATGCCGCTACTAAGTTTACGGGAAGTTCACCGGCATTTATTTCAGCAGTAATTATTGTAGTGGCTTGGGCGGTATCAGGCCCTATTTTCAATTATTCGGAAACTTGGCAATTGGTGATTAATACGGGAACAACGATCATCACCTTTTTGATGGTTTTTTTGATTCAAAAGGCACAGAACAAAGATAGCAAGGCCATACAGCTTAAATTGAACGAATTGATTGCTGCGCATGAGAAAGCCAGTAATAGAATGGTGGATATTGAAGATTTAACGGAACAGGAATTGGACCAGTTCCACAAATTTTATGCAACCTTAGCTAAGTTGGCCAAAAACGAAAGTAATATTCATCAATCGCATTCTATTGATGTAGCACAGAAATTGCATCGTAGAAAGGTAATGAAAATGGCACAGGCCTTATCAGAAAATATAAAGCCGTCCAGCGAGTGTTGATAGATTGCTCCGATAAAGGGTACATTGTCGGAGCAATTCATCACATTTTAATCGCTTAAACACTAAATTCTTCAGCGATTAATTCTTTACTAGCAATAGCTCCCGCCATGTTACCGCTATAAACAGCATTGGCTACAGAGCGCATCATGTTGGTATTGTCACCACATGCAAATACACCATCGACAGTGGTTTTCTGCATCGCATCTACGTTAATGTAGCCACTTTCAGATAGTGCACAACCTAAATGAACAGGAAGGTCGGTGTTTTGCTTAAAACCCAGTTTGGCGTATAAGGCATCTAAACGTTGAGTAGTACCGTCGCTAAATACCAGATGTTCAAGCTGTCCATTTTGATGAGAAACCTTAACGATTTCTTTTTCGACGATGTTAATCTGTTTTGATTGAAGTTCTTTGGTTTGTTCAGGGCTGAGGGTAGATTTTCCGTTGGTAAATAAGGTCAGGTCTTTGCTCCAGTTCCAAATCAACTTGGTAAATTCGTAGGCAATATCGCCGTTGGCAAAAATTCCAGTGGTTCGGTTGCGTACTTCGTAGCCATGGCAATAAGGGCAGTGGATGACCGAAATTCCCCAACACTCAGCAAAACCTTCAATGTTTGGAAGTTCATCTTTAACGCCGCTGGCAAAGATGATTTTTTTGGTTTTAAAAACATCACCCTTGGCAGTGCTGATCTGAAAGCCATTGCCTGTTTTGGCAGCTGCTATGGCAGTATCATCAACAAAAGTGATGGTTTCATATTTACTTACCTGTTCCTTGGCAACTGTCGCAATCTCTTTTGGTGTTTTTCCGTCTTGAGTGAGGAAGTTATGTGAATGGGGTGTTTGGGCATTGCAAGGTTTACCATTGTCCAACACCAATAAGGTTCTAACGGCTCGGCCCAAGGCCATTGCCGCTGATAGGCCTGCATAGCTGCCGCCTATAATGATGACATCGTATGTTTTTGAAATTTCCATGTTCGTTTAATTGTGTAAACGAAAGTACGCATTAAATTAATAATGCAATATTGTTGCATTTAATATTTCAAAACGATGACAGGGATTAACCTTCGTTCATCAAAGCTTGGAATTGCTCTACAAAAAGTCCTACATGATAACCATCGCCTAGGCCATGATGTAAATGAATGGATACAGGCATGGTTCTGATCCCATCTTTTTCAGTCACTTTTCCAAAAGAGATTTTTGGTGCACTATCAGGGAAGCTAAAGCTGCGGGCATGCGATAATGAAGTGAAATCTATCCATGGGATGGCCGAAAAATGGATTTCGCTGGCACCTTCTTGCGACGGAGTTAATCCTTCTGTGTTTTGAACTTCTTGTATGGCTTTTTGAGCATCAGCAATAAAAATGCTTTCATCGTTGTTATAGTCGAAGTAACCAAAACCAAAAGTGCCATTTGGACGATTAATAGTGGTAGAAACACTAATTTGGTCATGAAGGATGACCTCGTTATTTAAAATGCGGTAACGAAACTCTTCAATTGAATTTGCTGCTTTTAGTGCTCTGTACAGGTAGTGCAAAAAGAACGATTTTTTCTCCGCTTTGGCATTTGCGTAAGCTTTAGTACAATCTATATTTACAACCACTCCAAAGAATGGTTCTTCAAACTGACTGAAGAGTTTAAAATGGTCTCTTCTTTTCCATGTGTCTATGTTGATTTTTTTCATATTTTTTTGTTAACCACGAGTGGCAAGGGTTTTAATGGGTGAGATTGCTTTGCAAAGCTCGCAATGACGGAGGTGTGATCGTCTTTGCGAGGAAGAATGACGAAGCAATCTCTTTAGCCACAGATTCACAAATGAATGTTGAACACCCCAGTCTTCGACTACCTCTCTAGCAGAGGGGAATGTGGACTATGAAATTCCCCTCTTCCAGAGGGGTGCCCAACGGGCGGGGGGACTATATCTGTGGCAAATTACTATAACAACGGTATCACCTGATCAATGCTTTCTACACTGATGAAATTAGGATGTACAATCTCCTCTTCATGTACTTCGTGTATCCAAGTGGTGTGGTAAGGTACTTCTACAGCAAAAGCATTGATGGCCAAAACAGGCAAAATATCCGATTTTCGGGAGTTGCCTACCATCAAAAAGTTTTCAGGTTTGCAATCCAAATGCTGTATCAACTTTTGGTAGTTTGCTGGCTGTTTGTCGCTCATAATTTCGATATGGTGAAAGTATTTTGCCAAGCCAGATTTTTCTAACTTTCTTTCTTGGTCCAATAAATCGCCTTTGGTAGCCATTACCAATCTGTATTTTCCATGTAGGTGCTGTAGGGTCTCTTCAATTCCTTCTAGTAGGATAATGGGTTTTTGCAATAGTTCATGACCTATTTCAAATATTTTTGCAATCAAATTTTTATCAATCTGCTCTCCACTAAGCTTGGCCAGTGTTTCTACCATGCACAACATAAAGCCTTTGATGCCATAACCATACATTTTCAGGTTCCTCATCTCGATATCAAACAATTGTTTGATCACATCGTCTGCTGGGAGGTGGCTGAACAGTACCGAAAATTTTTCTTCTGCCTGTCTGAAATAGGGCTCATTTTCCCAAAGGGTATCATCGGCGTCAAACGCAATGGTGGTAATTTGATTCTTCATTTGGCTAATTATTTTATTTGCGATGCTTTGCCATCACATTATCTTTGTAAATGTTGCAAAGGTGAAGGAAATACCTGATGCAAAAAAGGACAAATGTCCCAACCTTGTTATGCTGAGAACAAACACCGAATTTTTATCCTACATGGATGCGCTTTACCAAAGTGGGCGTTATCCATCCATTACTTTACAGCGTTTTAATAAAGAAGATTTATTGCTTACACAAGGCGAGGCTTGCCTTAAAGTGTTGGTGGTAAAAGTAGGGATTGCAAAATGCTATTTTTTAGAAGAAAACGGTAAGGATTACATCTTGGAGTTTTTGGGCGATGGGGAAATTTTAGGTGAGATAGAAACATTGAGGAATACCGATTGCCTTTGTAATGTATCGGCATTAACCCCGTTAGAAGCTTATGCCATTCCTGTAGCTGTTTTTAGAGAGTTGTTGACTAAAGATCTTACGCTAAACAAATTGTTATTGCATGAGCTTGCTGAGCGGATTGTAAACACAAGCAGTAGGGCTTCTTTTCAGCAATTGTATACCGTTGACCATGGCCTAGGCAAACTTTTAGAGCTCCAGCAAAAACTAGATATACAGATCAGCAAGGATGATATGGCTGCTTATTTAGGGATTACCTTGCGCAGTTTGAACAGGGCCTTGAAGCTCGTTGGTACCAAGTGAGGCTTTTCTTTTTCGCCATTCCCAAGGAGGAACTGGGTTGGCCAACTGCCATAAACCTTTTCGCTGTTTTCTGGCCTGTATTTCTAACTGGGCGTATTGGTTATCTTTGGAATATTTCTTGAAATGCCAAGCCATTCCTAATTTGACCATTTCTTGGTTAACAATTTGTTTTTTGTTATTGATAATTACGGCAATCAACCGTCCATAGCGGTCTAACTTTTCACTATGAACGGTAACGGTTTGTCCGAAACATAAATCGGATAATGCTTTTTTGGCTTGTATTCCAAAGGCCTGTTTTTTCTTATGTTCTGGAGCATCGATGTGGGCCAGTCTAATTTTAATAGGCTTGTTTTGATAAAGCACCTCCATGGTGTCGCCATCTAAAATGCGGATGACTTTTGCGGTAAAGCTGGTTTTACTAAGGGCCTTTTGCCAAGCGGGAACTGGTTTGAACTGACCGAAAGCAAAGTTGCCATAAATTAACAACACCAATGTGGCTAATATTCGTAACCGCATAGGCCATAGCCCTTTTTCTTGGCTTTTTCCAAACTGATTTCTACAATTTTGTAATTGCATTTGCGTATTCCTCGGCATTGTTTAGATAGATGGTATTTGTTGGTTTTTCCGTTGTCGCAAATATAGGCGGTTGGACTGGTTTGGAGGTTGATAAGTATCAACAAGAGAGAGAATATTGAAATTTTCATATTAATTGTTATTCATAATGAAGTTCATTATAGATTTTATTCCTTGATCTTTATTTGCAGCGGTAGCCTTAAGTTCGAATCTTTTTACTCCTGATTTCTGTAGCCAATCTGACCAGATAAGTTTCATGATTTCCATATCGGTAGGATGCTTGGTCGCAGCTCCAGTTTTTGAAAGGGATCTGTCGTACATTTCTATTACCATCACTTCTAAATTTTTTAAGTATTTATTTTTTACAGGATTAATCTTGAATTTCTGATTCTTAGTTAAGAAAGTTGCCATATCTTTTTCTGTTGATTTTAAGAAGGCATTTCTGAAATTGGATATTTTGCTTTCGCTGAGATCGTAACCTTTATTAAAAATTCCAGCTTCGATATATCCGTCGGTAATTAATATCAAGATATTTCGGAATACGTGATTTACATTCCCAATTTTGATGTTCGATTGTATTACTCCTTCGTCAATCCCAGATTGAAAATAGGTCCATATATCTGCTCCGTTGCTGGAGTTGGAGGCTTTATTGTTGAAGTTTTTATATTCTTTAATTAATTTTTCTACATCATTTTCTAAAGTACATTTAGCACCGTTTCTCCCCATGATGTAATTGATCCTATCATTTTGTCTATCAAATTTTTGAAAATCAATTGTGAGCACATTTGTGTTAACACTATATATTTTTATCAATCCCTTGTTAATAAAATCAATAGTATATTTATCCTTTTGCCCCTCACTTCTTTTAGCTCTTAATATGTTCGGCCAGATCAATTTGAATATCCCTTCAACTAAATCTACATCATTAACAGGCTTAGGATAGATCTTTGCATTTAATCTATTTGATAAATCGGGAGCAAAAATAATATTGTAGTGAATTACCTCTTTTTGTTTTTGTGCGAAAATTGCTGATGCAGAGATAACCAGAAGAATGTAAATTAAAATGGATTTTTTCATTATATTTTTACTCGTTTATCTATTTGAGAACTTTTTGTTTTTTCATTTTGCCAATTTACGGCCGTATCAAAAGCATCTTTTGATTTTTCTGAAGCTTTAGGTACTGAATATTCCTCATGGAGATAGTCATTCCAACCCTCTAAGAAGATATTTATTCTATCATTTAAAGAATCAATCGATATAGGTAAATGATCATTTTCAATATGGCTTTTATAAATGGTCGCGACATCTCTAATGTGTTGTTTACCTGTTATTAAATCTGTTTTTTTAATTTCCTTCAGTAGAATTAACTTGTTGGGAATGGCTTCTATTAGGGTCTCCGTTATTTTGAACTCTGCCTCTCTTTCAATATTTAACTGTTCAGCTAAATAGATTTCATTTTGAACCAGTAATAGTTTACCTTCTTCCAATTTTATGTCTTCTGTAAGCTGTTTTATGATTAAATTGTTTTTTAATGTGGCGATATCAGGGTTTCGGTCATCGAATATTGAAATCAATTTTTCAAAAGCGAATTTGAGCATCAGTAAACCAAACCCGCCAAGCAAAAAGACCAAGTAAAAGTTAGGATCTCCAAACGCAAATATTGGTTTCCAGATATCATTAGTGTCACCAGAAGCATATTTCATTTCATGAATTGCGGCAGAAACTTTATAAGCAATCGCAGTATCAACAAGGCCAATTCCTACTAAGAACATTGCATAGATAATCCATTTATTCTTGGTAAATAGTTTTATTAATGCACAAAAAAGGGGGATACTAACAAAAAGGATTATAAATAAGGCTCCGGAACCACCCTTTTCAAGGGTCAAGCTTATGGCCTTTGGATTAAAAATCTCCATAGGTACGCTTTCGAATCCTTTAGCTCTAATTTCCTTTGAATCTTCTATAGCAAAAAGGAGTATGTAGCATGCCGAAGAATAAAAAATAAACAGATACGCAATTAGACAGATATTAGCAAATAGCACAGGGATGAATTCATACCATTTAAATTTAGGAGCTATAAAATTACGTTGAGCGTGCTTGATTTCCTCTTTAATTCCTTGGATGATTTTTTCGTGAAAAGTAATCTTGTTGTTTTTTAAACTTTCTATGCTTTGCTTACTCTTATCGATTTCCGATCTTAAGTTTGTGAGTTTGTTTTTGGAATTTAAGATTTGATTTTCAGATTCGATTTCGGCAGTCTGCAGCTGTAGATTTAGGTTCTCTTCAAGTGTATTGACACTTTTAATTTCCTGCTCATCTATTTTTGTGATCAGTCTCCTTTTTTTGTCTTCAACAACATCTATATCATTGATGAAAATAGAATAAACGGTATCTAATGATTTAGTAAGAACTTGATGGTCTCCGTTATTAAATTTAGAACGATCGTAACCTTGCTTTCTAAGAATTGAACGATCAAAATTTCCAATTTCTGAAGCTATCATAGAATCTAGCACTTTCGTAAACTCTGAAATAGCGTGTTCTTTTGCACTATGTTTTTCAATTTTAACTTCTGCGGTATCTTCAATGATTTCTATATCTTTTTCACCCCTTTGTAATAGGGCCTTTTGCTGTATGTCATTAAAGTTTGTAATTAAGCTTGCTACCGTCTCCGAATGATTGGTTACTATTAAACTTTCGTGGTTATTTTTTCTGGCATTCAAAGACCAATTATATGAGCCATGTAAAGCGATCCTTTTGTCTATAACACAGAATTTTTGGTTCATGATACCATAACCAACATTTTTTATTTTTGTTACGGAAGCTCCTAGTGCTACTAACTCCTCGAATGGTAACTTGTTGTTTTCCTGATTATCAGCAATTATCAAGCGAATGGATATATTCTGTAATATCTTGCTTTTTAAGATAGAAAAAAGTTCTTCGTCTGTAAACCAGGAAGTAGCAATTAAAATTTCAAAATCCGCTCCCTCTAATTCCTTTACTATTCGGATGAAAATTTCTTTATTGTCATGCAGAACTTTTTGTTCAAGCATTTCTGAATTTTGTAACATAATTCTTAATAAAATAATTTTATAATGATTTTCTTTCCAATAAGTAGATCTATCTTGTAATTAGTGATTCATAAATCGTTCTGAGATTTCAGTTCCATTAATCATATCTCCGTTAGGTAGCCTCATCATTCTTTTCCCGCTCTGAAGGTCAAATAGTTGAAAACCATGTCTGCAATTTCTATATCGATATTTGAATGCTTGCATTCCTTTTAAGAAACCTAGAGACTTAGTAGTTTGATAGACTTGTTTTGAACAACTGATTCTGAAGATGCATTTACGTCTCTTAGCTTTTGGAAAAAGTCCCCAATAGACGTGAATAGCTAATAGGAGAAAAAATTTCATTGCTAAGCTTTAATAAATACCACCATTTGATAAGAGGATATATATCCTGGTTTAGCACCGATGCCAAAGCAACCTGGATCTGCCTGTATATAAGTTGAAACACTTTCTAACCTTACATATCGCCATCCTTCACTCAAGTATTGGTTAATAATACTTTGAAGTTGGTTGGCTACTACTGTTGTTGTTTCTTTTTGTTGGTTTAGTGTCGCTGTAAAAGGCACTACTTTATATTCTTCCATGATTTAATAGTTTTTTAATGATCCAAAACTATGGCAAGTTGAACATGTTTTTTTACGGGAAACCGTAGAGGTGGGGAATGAATTTTTTAATCTAACTGTTTGATATGTAGATTTTTGATGCGTGTTTTTTGTTAAAAAAAAGCAAAGGCGTAGCCCCTCCACCAGTAAGTTGGCGAAGAAGCACTTTTTGTCCTATTTAGAAATTAGATGATTTTTTTATCCTTACAGTAGGCGACAAGCTGTTCGTTGTTGGAAAAGCCTAAAGCATCTTTAATGATATTAAGCCTTTTTTCTACACTGCTTAGGCTTGATGGTTTGATATTATTTTCCGAAAGATAATCAGGGATTTCTTTTTGTTTGGTTCCTTGTGAAAGCAAAGACACGATGGTACGATCGAATTCTGTAAAGTCGTGATGTCTTTCTATACTAATATCTTTCTTTAACCTATCAGAGATGAATTTCTTATTCCGGTCAATAGTTTCTATCGCCAATTTTAAATCTTGGGCGTCGCGGCGTGCTTTGGGAACATAAGCATCAATATTTAATTCGTCCATTAATGCTTGGGCAACTGACCATCTATTCTCAATGGAAAAAATCAGGACCTTTAAGTCAGGCTGTATTTCTTTTACCGCTTTTATCAATGTCCTACCATCAGTAATTTCTTGAGCAGTGTGATCATCGTCAAAAGAAAGATCTGTAATTAACAGCTCGTAAGGTTTCCCGTCTTGGAGTGCTTTTTTGATACGGTTTAGGGCATGGTCACAATAATAGACATAATCTGTAGTGTCTAGTTTTATTCCCAAGTCACTCATTGTTTTTTGTAGTGAAAGGTTAATAGTTTCGTGGTCTTCGGCAATTAGTACTTTTTCAAACATAGTGTAATAGGTTAAGCAACGGGAAATGTAATGTTGATTTGAAGTCCGTTGTTGTTATTGTTTTCAAAAGTAATGCTGCCAGAAATACCTTGAATACGGGTTTCCGTATTTTGAAGTCCATTTCCAAATTGTGTGTCTTTTTGAATGCCAATGCCATTATCTTTATAAGCTATGCTAATGCTTTGAGCGCTTCGTTCTAATCGTAAATTAACTTCTGTAGCTTGGCTGTGCTTGCTCATATTGGTCATTAGCTCCTGTAAAACGACAAAAACTTCTGATTTGACATTTTCTTGGATATCGGTCCAAAGTTTTTCCTCATTTCCATCAACTATTATATCAATCTTGGTAGATTGATAGGACGAAAACATTTTAGAAAGTGATTTCGCAAAGTCATTTTTATATTTTTTGTTACTCGCTTCGTAAGACAAGTCTCTAGTGATATGGTAAATGACTTCTAGCTTATCTGCCACCTCATCTTTTTCCATTTCCGGCCTGTTATCTATCTCGTCTATGACCTGATAGATTCTATTGGCTACATGGTCGTGTACCTTTTTTACATATTTTATTTCGGTATTCTTCACTTCAATCTCTTTTTCCTGTTGAAGTATTTTTTTGCGCCTTCTGTACCAGAAATAGCCGAAGCCCAGTAACAGGGCTAGAAGAACCAAGGCCAAATATTGTAATACTATTTTATTTTGCTTTTTAGTGTTCTCCGCTTCGGCCTTTAGAAAATCATTTTTATGTTTTTCTACTTGATAACGGATAATGGCAAATTGATTTTTTGAAATATTGCGTGCGGTTAAAATGCTATCGTTTAGCTTTAAATAGCGTAAAAAATAATCTTTGGTTTGTGTAGGAGGGCTTAGTTTTACTAATTTCTGTAAAGCATCCAATTGATCATCTGGGCTTCTGTTCCCAGTGGCATTTTGATACATTTTATTAGCATAAAAAAGGGCTGAATCGGGTTGTTTTTTTTCGTAATAGTCTGCCAAATGAGAATAACTGGCATTTAGCCCCCAGCGATCGTTGTTTTGCAATCGGATAGTTAGTGCTTTTAATAAATCAGTTTGTGCAAGATAGCTAGGATTATTAAGCCATTTGGTATAGCTGAGATTAGATAATATTCTAGCATATTCTACTTTGTCAATGTGATGCCTTAATATTTCTTGTTGGATTTTTATTGCCTTTTGATACTCTTTCTTTTCCCGATAGGCATTAGCAAGGGCATTTTTAGTAAAGATAGTGCGATTGTTAGTTTTTGAGTAAGCTAAAGCCTGTTTAAAGAAATCGATAGCTTCATCGTATTCATCTAGTCTTGATGAAATGTCACCCAAGTTATATAAAGAAGATTCAATGGATTGGTATTGTGTTGTGTCCTTTTTATTTAAGAGAGAAAATGCTTTTAAGGCTAATTCTTGTGCTCCAAAATGGTCTCCATAGTTAGTGGCAATCATTCCCATCATGATTAGGCAGTTACTTGCAGTTACACTGTCTTTTTGTTGGATGGCGAATTCTTGGGCATGATTAAAGTAGATGTAGGCACTATCTACCTTATTCGCATCATAATAGTCGTAAGCCTTGTTTAGAAATGCATTTTCTTTTGTTTGTGATAATTTACTTTCTTCTTTCGAACAAGAAAGTAAAATCAATAAACAGTTCAATAAGAGTATAGATGGTTTCAAGAGGGCTATTTTTTATTCTAAATTATAAAAAATATCATTATTCGCTCTTGAGATCTAGGAATAGAAAAAAATAAGGCGGTTGCCCGCCCTATTTTTCTGATATTAAGGTTTTGGTCTAGGAGGTGGCAATTGGCCATTTTCTCCGCCTGTACCACCTTCGTTGCCAGGTGTTTCCTCCGTGCTAAATGTTGATTGTTGAGGAGGTTCGTTGGTATTTACATGAACACAGCCTTTGCTGTTAGTAGAAGCGTTGTTGCTTGGTGACATTAATCCTAAAAGGATAGCGATAAAAATTGGTAAATACATGATTTTCCCTTAATTAAAAAAGTTTGAATAATGCAGCTCCTAGCGCACCATGCGCTGGGTTTACTGCGGGTTATTCAGAAGGCCTTCTGAAATTTTTGGGAAGTGGTGAGTTTCAATCGCGGGAGCTTATAACTGCTTCCCAAACCGGTTTTTCACTACCGCGATATCCGCTCGTTTTTTGAAACTAGTTTTGTACATTTACTCGATAGCTAATCGATGTACGACTTGTTTCTGAAGCAAAGATGTAGCTTGTAAGGTGTTTAATAGTAAGGAATTCCGCTCATTCTGATTGTGGGGTTTGGAATTCCGGAAAACCGTAAAAATTCCAGAAATTCCGGTTTATTTTTGATTGAAAATTCTGTTAAAATGTTTGAAAAGTATCAGGCGGAGGTTTATGCCGAGTATTTAAAATTAAAAGGAACTAGCATTGTTTTGGCTAATCCGACACCATCTAGTTTAAGAGATGAAGCTTTAACATTTCAAAAAAATGGTAGGGAGGGAGATGAACTACTCCGTTTTTTTACTAGTAGTGGGGAGCCAAATGGAAAGTTGGACATAGACAAGTTCAGACCTGTGCAAAACTTCTTGATTGGAAAGACAAATGAACCAACAATTAGAGTGGTAGAATTTGTTGCTTGGTTTATCAATTTTCAACCAAGACCATTTGAGAACTGGAGAAATATTGGAAGAAGTGTGTTGGAAGATGAGAAAATTAACGAGAATGGAGATGATATTGCTGATAATGTAAAAGAAATCCAAGCTCCTTCGATTACGAGTAATGTTGTAAAAGAGCCAGTTAATCAAGGAAATACACCTATAACATTATTTGATAAACCGCAAAAGAGCATAAAAAAACTAAATTTTATTCAGCGTACGGGAATTGTTGCCACATTGGGGCTTATCATGGGGGTTGCTTATTGGAAAGGCGTCCCTCCGGATGGATGTATGTATTGGACAGGTAGCGAATACAAGGCAGTAGATTGTGATGCACAAATTCCAAATACCCAAATTTTAGCATTAAATCAGCATAAGTTGGATCATTTTAAGAAAATTACCTTGCCAGATACCATGACCTTTAATTCTTTGAATAAGGTTTGGTATTCGAAAATTAACAACGAGGTAGAGTTTTTTACCACCAAAGGAAAGCATCCTTTAAAAACGGATAGAGTGTTGAAACCTATTACTACTCACATCTTGGGAAAATATGGTAATAATAGGATTCTATCTTTAAGCCATCAGGCAGATACTACTGAAAAAGACTAATGGAAAATATTGCTAGAAAACAACATCGCTTCTTGCCATTTCTCCATATTCAAGCCTAATTCTATGCCTTGGTTATTCAGGTAATAGATCACGTCTTCGGTAGCAATATTGCCTGTAAGATCATCAGCGGCCATTGGACAACCCCCAAAACCTTTTAAAGCGCTATCCATACGGGTACAGCCAGCGCTAAAAGCCGCTTCAATTTTCTCTAAACGTTGTTGTGGTGTACTGTGTAAGTGCAAACCAAATTCAATAGTAGGAAATTGTTGTACTAAAGGAGGGAGGATACTTGTTATTTTTTCGGGTGTTGAAACGCCAACCGTATCAGCCACTGAAATAATTTTCACGCCTTTTTCTACCAGTTGGTTGGCCCAATGCGTTACAATATCCGTGTTCCATTCATCGCCATAAGGATTGCCAAAGCCCATAGAAAGGTACACCACGGCTTCTTTATTGTGTTTGCTGCAAAGTTCAAGCATTTCCTCTACCGTGTTTAACGATTGCGCGATGCTTGAGTTAGTATTGCGTTGTTGGAACGTTTCTGAAATAGAAAAAGGGAAACCTAAATAGCTAATTTCAGGATACTTAACCGCGTTTTCTACCCCTTTTAAATTAGCCACAATGGCCAGTAATTTGGTTTTGCTAGGTAAATCTAATTGAGCTAATACCTCTTCGGTATCCCGCATTTGCGGAATGGCCTTTGGCGAAACAAAGCTGCCAAAGTCTAGGGTGTCAAAACCTACTTTAAGCAGTAGGTTTAAATATTTTACTTTGATTTCGGTAGGTACAAAATCATGTAGACCCTGCATGGCATCACGAGGGCATTCAACCAATTTAATGGCTGGTGTTAAGTTTTCGGTTTTTATATTCGTCATAGTCGGTAAGTGTAGCTGTATAGGTGCCGTTCATGTACGGCGAAGAAATCAAAAAGTCGGCTGTAGCCACGTCGCAGGCCATAGGAATGTTCCAAACAATGCCTACACGCAATAAAGCTTTCACATCAGGGTCATGAGGTTGTGCTTCCATAGGATCCCAAAAAAAGATCAGCACGTCAATTTCACCTTGAGCAATTAAAGCCCCAATTTGTTGGTCGCCACCTAGCGGACCGCTCAATAACTTCCTTACTGGTAAGTTAAGCTGTTCCTCAATGAGCCTACCAGTGGTTCCCGTAGCCATTAAATTATGTTGGGCAAGTGCTTCCTTATTGGCCGCGGCCCATCTAATTAAATCATCTTTACGGTGATCGTGTGCAACAAGGGCGATGGTTTTATTGGCTTCAAGTTTTTTCTGGGTCATGTGCTTTTTTGTACTCTTTATAAGGTTTAAATGGTCTAATGATCAATCGTGTACCTCTATCGTAGCTAAAGTAACTCCAAACCCAATTCACAAACACCACCAATTTGTTCCTAAAGCCTACTAAGGTCATTAAATGTACGAACATCCAAGTAAACCAAGCAAATATTCCTTGAAATCTTATTTTATTGATGTCTACTACTGCTCTGTTTCTACCCACGGTAGCCATGGCGCCTTTGTCAAAATACTTGAAAGGAGTAGTAGTTTTGTTTTCGATAATGTTGACTAAATTTTTAGCCAATTGTTTGCCTTGCTGGATGGCTGCTGGAGCCACCCCAGGATGCCCATTTGGCGTTTCATCAGTAATCATGGCTGCTACATCACCTATGGCAAAAATATTTTGATAGCCCTCAACTAGGTTAATATCGTTTACTTTTAATCGGTTCCCTCGTACCACTACTTCGGTATTTAAGCCATCTAAAACCACTCCTTTAACCCCGGCACTCCAAATGACAGTGGCCGAGCCTATGTTTCTACCATCTACTAAAGAAAGTGTCTTCCCATCATAACCTTGTACACGTGCTTCGGTATATACCGTTACGCCAAGTTCTTCTAAAAAGGCTTTCGATTTTTGTTGAGCCTGTACAGACATGGCACCCAGCAATTCTGGGGAACCCTCAATCAGGTAAATATTTACTTTATTAAGGTCAAGTTCTGGATAGTCGTTTTTGAGCACGTGCTTTTTGAGCTCGGCAATAGCACCAGCAGTTTCTACACCTGTTGGTCCGCCGCCAACGACTACAAAGTTGAGTAGTTCATGTTCTCTTTCAGGATCCTTAGCAATAATGGCGGCTTCAAGATTCTGTAAAATCAAGCTGCGCAGGTTCAATGCTTCGGGAATAGATTTCATGGGCATGGCATTCTGAGAAATCTCTGTTTGCCCAAAGAAATTGCTGGTAGAGCCCGTGGCAATCACTAGGTAGTCGTAATGATAATCGCCAATGGTGGTTTCTAGTTTGTTTTCTTCAGCAACTACTTTCTTTACTTCCGTCACACGGAATTTGAGATTTTTTTGCCCTTTGAAAATTTTTCGGATAGGGAAGGCGATGGAATCAGCTTCGAGTCCGCCTGTTGCCACTTGATAGAGTAGAGGCTGAAAAGTATGGTAATTGTGTTTATCTAAAATGACAATGTCGACGTTTTGGTTTTTAAGTTTTTTAGCCAATTCGATACCACCAAAACCACCACCAATGATTACAATTTTCTTTTTTTGTTCCATATCAAACTAAGTTGAAAGTCAAACGTGAAATTTAAAATAACGTAGTATACTTCACTTCAATAGCAACATGTAAAATGCCATTTGGTTTGTGGTAAATATAGGAATTATATCGTTTTTTGGATGTTTGGTAGGCTGGTTGTTTGGATTGTTGAATTGCTTTGACAAAGGTGGGGTGAAAAGATTTTTTTTACCGCAAAGGTTGATTAAGTTTCCGCAAAGTTTCGCAAAGGAGGTTTTTTTGTTTAACGCTTTAAGATTTCCGTATTCACGCGAGTGACGCATTAGTTTAGCAGTTGTTCATGATGCTATTTTTTTCACAATATAGCTAGGCAAATCTTTGCGTTCTTCGCGTAACTCTTGTTTTTCTTAGCGGTTTATATTTTTTGGTGTCTAAGTTTTACCGCGAAGGTTTAATAAGTTTTCGCAAAGACCGCGAAGTCCTTAAAACAAAAAAGGGTCCCGAAATTTTCAGGACCCTAGTGATTTATAATTTGGTTTAGTTATGCTGTTTATTTCTTATCGTCTTTTGATAAGTCGATAACGATAGGCGTAGAGATACATAATGATGAATATGTACCAATGATACGACCAATTAATAAGGCAAAGATGAAACCACGGATGCTATCGCCACCGAAAATGAAGATCACGATCAATACGAAGAACACCGATAATGAGGTTAAAATGGTACGGCTTAAGGTACTGTTCAAAGCAAAGTTGATTAGCTTGTTGCGCTCTTCACCGTGTACATCTGTTTTACCGCTTTCAGCCAAACGCTCACGGATACGGTCAAATACAATTACCGTTTCTGTCATGGTATAACCCATTACTGTTAAAATAGCAGCAATAAAGTCTTGACCAATTTCTAGAGGGAAAGGCAACACGCCATCTAAAATAGTGTAGAAAGAAAGTACCAATAAAACGTCGTGGAATAGAGCGATTACCGCACCTAAACCATATTGCCATTTTTTGAAACGTACCAAGATGTAGATAAACATCACTAAACATGAGAACAATACTGCATAAACAGCACTAGTAATAATGTCGCTAGCAATGGTAGGCGTTACTTTTTGTGAACTTTCAATGGTATATTTTGAACCTAAACCATCTAAACCTTTTCTCAATGCAGTTTCAACAATTTTATCTGCATTAGGATCTTGATCAGTAATGTGGTAAGGTGTAGTGATTTTTAATGAATTGTCAGTACCAATAGTTTTAACCAAAGCTTCTTCACCTTCAAAGTTTGCTGATAAGGTTTTAGAAACTTCTTCAGTGTTCAATTGCTTATCGAACTTCACCATGTAAGTTCTACCACCTTTAAAGTCAACACCTAAGTGAAGACCACCATTTTTGCCATAGAAAACACCTCCTAAAATGATGATTACTGCAGAGATGATGTAGTAAAGCTTTCTGCGACCTACGAAGTTAAACGCTAGGTTTTTGAATGCGTTACGAGTCATGCTGTTGTCGAAAGTGATATTTGCTTTCTTGTTCATCATCGATTCGAAGATCAAACGAGAAATTAATACCGCTGCAAACAATGAAGTAGCAATACCCACACATAGTGTAGTTGCGAAACCTTGTACTGGTCCAGAACCGAAAACAAATAGGATAACACCTAGGATGAATACAGTAATGTTAGAGTCTAAGATTGACGACATTGCATGTTTAAAACCTTCTCTGATGGCTACATTGGTAGATTTACCTTGTGCCAATTCTTCACGAACACGCTCGAAGATTAGGATGTTAGCATCTACCGATAAACCAATGGTTAATACGATACCTGCAATACCAGGAAGTGTTAATACTGCACCAAATGCGGCTAAAACACCCATGATAAAGAATACGTTGATTACCAACGCAATGTTTGCTACCCAACCTGCTTTGTTGTAATAGAATGCCATGAAAGCAAGAATTACCACGAAAGCTAGTACGAAAGAGATTAAACCACTATCAATTGCTTGTTGACCTAATGAAGGACCTACTACGAAATCTGAAACGATTTTAGCAGGAGCAGGTAACTTACCAGCTTTTAATACGTTAGCTAAATCTTTAGTATCTTCTTTAGTGAAACTTCCAGTGATAGAGGAAACACCGTTAGGAATTTCGTTTTGTACGGTAGGAGCTGAGTAAACCGTGTTGTCTAACACAATAGCAATTGCTTTTTTGTTGTTAGGATCAGCAGCAGCCTCTGCAGTCATTTTTTTCCATTTCGCAGCACCTTCGCTGGTCATGAACATGGTTACATCAGGATTGTTGTTTTGGTCATAACCGTCACGAGCGTTCGCTACAGCATCACCACTTAAATCAGGACGACCATCTAATGAAGCTACTTTGATGGCATAAAGTTCAAATGCTTTAGTTCCAGTTCTAGGTTTTAATCCCCACATGAATTTCATGGTAGTTGGAATTAACGACTTGATTTCTGGTTTAGCTAAGTAAGCATTTACTTTAGCAGTATCTTTTTGCAAAGCGTAACCAACTACTGCACCTGGCATTAATTGTGGTTGGCCATTTTCGCCTTGATAGATTGGTAATTGTAATACCGTGTTAATTAGCGGACTTGTTTTTGCAAGTTCAGCAGTTTTAGCACTTGCGCTAGTATCTTTAGCTGCAGGAGTGGTAGCACCTTTAGTTAAGCCAGCTAGTTTACCACCTTTCGCAGTAGTATCAGTAACAGCAGCTTTAGCTACCGTATCTTTTAAAGTAGTAGCAAGGGTTTTGTTGATGTTCTCTAAAATAGGGTATACCTCTTGCGATTGGTATACTTGCCAGAACTGAAGCTCGGCAGAACCTTGTAATAATTTACGAACACGTTCTTTGTCTTGGATACCTGGCATCTCAATGAAGATTCTGTTTGAACCTTCTTGTTTCTGCATGTTAGGACTTACAACACCAAAACCATCGATACGACTACGTAAGATGATAAATGAACGGTCGATAGCGCTAGTGGCTTCTTTGCTCAAATAAGTTTTTACATCAGAGTTACTAGCAGTAGCTTTCAATTGCGCCGAGTTGTCTTGGTTCGCAAAGAAATCTGCTAATTTTCCGTTAGGCACTAATTTTTCATATTCGCTTACAAACAATGCAATGAAATCTCTGCCACCGGCGTTCATCTGAGTTTGAGCGTTAGATAGTGCCTTGTTAAAGTTCTCATCAGAAGTGTTACCCGCCAATGATTTGGTCAACTCTGCTAAAGAAATCTCCATGGTAACATTCATACCACCTTTTAAGTCTAAACCTAAGTTGATTTCTTTGCTTTTTACTTGCTGATAGGTAAGGCCCAATAAAGGATATACCTTTTCGGTAGCCATTGAGTCTAAGTATGCTTTTTCTTTAGCTTCATCGCCTTTTGCAAATTCCTTAGCCTTTTTCTCTACGTTGTAAGTAATGATGTTGAAAGAAAGTGAATACAGACAGACAATACCTAAAAGTATCGCCATGAATTTTATAAAACCTTTACCTTGCATTGTTTGTTTAATTCTATTTTAGTAATAAGCTGTTTTTTAACAAGTCGGCAAATCTAATTATTTTTTTAAATAATAGAACCTCTAATTGTAATTTTATTGGGATAAGAAATATATTAAGCCACAGATGCACAAATGATTTATAAATATTAATCTGTGCATTTATGTCTAGAAAAGCTTAACGCCTTTCTAAAGTAGAAAAAGTATAGGCGAATTTGTTCTTTTCGTCTGGTAAGTGGTCTACTTTTTCAACTTCTTTCCAGGTCTCATTGTCAAGCTCAGGGAAAAAAGCATCAGCTTTAAACTCTTGATGTACCCTTGTGAGGTAAATGCGATGAGAAACGGCAACGGCTTGTTTGTAAATTTCGGCTCCACCAATAATAAAAACTTCGGCTTCGCTTTCGCATAATGCTAAACCCTCGTCTAATGAGTTCACCACTTCTACGCCTTCAATATTTAAATCTTTTTGGCGTGTAATGATGATGTTCCTTCTATTAGGAAGTGGCTTACCAATAGAATCATAAGTTTTACGACCCATGATAATGGTGTGCCCAGTGGTGATATTTTTAAAGTGCTTTAAATCAGCAGGCAAGTGCCAAAGTAATTGGTTGTCTTTACCAATGGCATTGTTTTCTGATATGGCTACTACGATAGATATTTGACTCATTTCTTTCAAGGTTTTGTATACTTTGTCATTCTGAACGCAGTGAAGAATCTCAAAAGAGATTCCTCGTCCTCGGAATGACAAAAAGAGAAACTAATTATACCGCAACTATTCCCTTAATATGTGGATGTGCTTCATAATTTAACAGTTCAAAATCCTCAAATTTGAAATCAAAGATATTTTTTACTGCTGGGTTGATTTTCATGGTTGGCAATGGCTTAGGGTCTCTGCTCAATTGCAGCTTAACCTGCTCCAAATGGTTATTGTAAATATGGGCATCGCCAAAGGTGTGGATGAAATCGCCAGCCTCTAAACCGCAAACTTGCGCTACCATCATGGTTAACAAAGCGTAAGAAGCGATATTAAAAGGTACACCTAAGAAAATATCGGCGCTACGTTGATACAACTGACAGCTTAACTTCCCGTCTGCCACATAAAACTGAAAAAAAGCGTGGCAAGGAGGTAAGGCCATGTTTTCAATCTCGGCAACATTCCAAGCAGATACAATGATACGTCTCGAATCGGGGTTGTTTTTAATGGTATTGATGATTTGGGTAATCTGATCAATATGGCCACCATCAGGCTTAGGCCAGCTACGCCATTGTGAACCATAAACTGGGCCTAAATTGCCATTTTCATCTGCCCATTCGTCCCAAATACGCACACCATTATCTTTCAAATATTTGATGTTGGTGTCGCCCTGTAAAAACCAGATCAGCTCGTGGATGATAGACTTTAAATGCAGTTTTTTGGTAGTTACCATTGGAAAACCTTCCTGCAAATTAAAACGCATCTGATAACCAAATACGCTAATGGTGCCTGTTCCGGTTCTGTCGTGTTTTTGTGTGCCGTTATCCAGCACATGCTGCATCAAATCTAAATATTGTTTCATAACCTCTACGCTTTGTCATTCCGACGATAGGAGGAATCTATGCGTAAATTGCACGGAGATTCTTCGCTGCGCTCTGAATGACAGCTTACATTAATTGGTATTGCTAAAATTGTAAAACACAAATCTAACCATTAAAAATTAACACCCCGTTTATGTTTTTCAACAGTATGAACGATTGTTAGAATTCTATGATGAAAATCGATATTTTATCTTCAAAATGCCTTAGATTTGTTCATAATGATGTTCAGAAAAATTATCTTATCCCTAATAGTAGTTGCTTGGTTTAGCGTTTATAGCTTTGCGCAAAGCCAGCAAGCTCAAAAATTGTCAAACGCTGCGCTTGAACTTACTAAGGACAGAGTGGTTTACGATCCCGCTTATTTTAAGATTACCTATCCTAACGGAGATGTGCCTGCTGATAAAGGGGTTTGTACTGATGTGGTGATTAGAGCCTATCGTAAATTGGGTACAGATTTACAAAAGGTGGTACATGAGGATATGAAAGCGAATTTTAGGCTTTATCCCAAAAATTGGGGCATGAAAACTACCGATAGTAATATAGATCATCGCCGTGTACCCAATTTAATGGTGTTTTTTGGTAGAAAAGGTACTAAAAAACCAATGACTAAAAAGCCAGAGGATTACTTGCCTGGAGATATTGTATGCTGGGATTTAAACGGTAGACAATTACATATAGGTGTAGTGGTTAATCGTAAATCTGGAGATGGAAAACGATATTTAATTGTACACAACATTGGTGCTGGGCAGGTGGTAGAAGATGTGCTGTTTGCTTGGAAAATTATTGGGCATTATACTTATAAGTTATAAGTTTTACGTTTTTAAGTTATACGTTTGCGAAATATGATTTGTCTTTGCTCTTTTATCTTTGTTCCTTGCTCTTTTATCAATCGTAATTCGTCAATCTAAAATCTAAAATTCGAGGATGTTAACACTTGCCAATGCTAAAATAAACCTAGGCTTGTTCCTTACCGAAAAACGAGTAGATGGTTACCATAACCTACAAACTGTTTTTTATCCTATTAAAATACATGATGTGGTGGAGCTGGTGGATGCCGAGGAGACGTCGATGCTGATCAAAGGGATTGATATTCCTGGAGATGCCAGCGATAATATCTGTTTAAAGGCATTTCAAACTTTACAACGAGATTTTAATTTACCTCAACAGCAGATTATTTTACTTAAAAATATTCCTGTTGGAGCCGGTTTAGGTGGTGGTAGCGCCGATGCGGCTTTCTTGATCAAGCTTGTTAACCAAAAGTTCGAATTGGGTTTAACGGATGAGCAAATGGAGGCGTATGCTAGGCCTTTAGGAGCCGATTGTGCTTTTTTCATCAAGAATAAACCCACTTATGCTTTTGCCAAAGGCGATGAATTTGAAGACTTATCTGTAGACCTGTCTAAGTACTATTTGGTATTGGTTAAACCGCCTGTACATGTTTCCACAGCGCAGGCTTACAGCAATATAAACGTAAAACAGCCTTCCACTTCTTTAAAAGATTTGATACATTTGCCGCTACAAGATTGGCAAGCTCATATTTTCAACGATTTTGAGACTTCTGTTTTTGTAAAATATCCAGAAATTGACGAAATAAAAACAAAGCTTTACCAAGCGGGGGCTAAATTTGCGCTCATGAGTGGTAGTGGTTCATCTGTATTTGCAATTTTTGAAAATGAGATAAAACTGCCAGATCTGGAGAAAGAGAATTTAGTTTTTTACGATGTTTAAGCCAAAAGTCTAAAGCAAAAAGACTAAAGCGTTATGTATGAAAAGCTTTAAGCATTGAGCTTTTAGCTTTAAGCTATTAAAAAATGGAAATCAACCTGATCCGCAAAAGCGGAAAATTTAACTTTGAGGCAGAAAACGATAACGGTTTTACCGTTGAATTGGATGCTAAGCCAGCTATTGGAGGAGAAGGCAAGGGCTTTCGTCCGATGGAGATGTTGTTAGTGGGTTTAGGCGGCTGCAGCGGTATTGATGTGGTAAACGTGTTAACTAAACAAAAAGAACCATTAAACGATATCAAAATCAATATTAAAGCTACTCGAAAGGATGAAGAAATGCCACCAATATTTGATGTGATCGATATTCATTTCAACCTGTTCGGGGATTTAAGCGTTCAGAAAGTGGAGCGTGCCCTGCAAATGACTTTTGATAAATATTGTTCTGTTTCAAACATATTGGGCAGATCAGCAACTATAAATTTTACATACACCATTAATAAGGTGTGAGGTTAAAGGTTTAGGGTGTAAGGTTATTGCATCGTATCTAAATACTCATATCTAAATACTAAATACTATAATGTCAGATAATTTCGAAACCATAGCCATACGCACTCAAACAGAAAGAAGTTCGCACAAGGAACACTCATCGCCTATTTACCTAACTTCAAGCTATAAGTTTGATGATGCGGAAGAAATGCGTGCCTTGTTTGCTAACGAAAAAGAGGGCAATGTGTACAGCCGTTATTCTAATCCAAATACTTCAGAGTTCATTGAGAAAATGGTGCTGTTGGAAGGTGCTGAAGACGGATTTGCAACGGCAACGGGTATGGCGGCTATTTTCACCACCTTTGCGGCCTTTCTTAAAAGCGGCGATCACATCGTTTCAAGCCGTTCGGTATTTGGTTCGACCCATCAATTGCTGACCAACATATTTTCAAAATGGGGCGTAACTTTTGACTATGCGGATTTAGATAAACCACAAGATTGGGAAGGTTTGATCAAGCCTAATACCAAAATGATTTTTGTGGAAACGCCATCAAATCCTGGTATTGATATTATTGACCTAGAATTTTTAGGTGGATTAGCTAAAAAACATAATGTTTTATTAGCGGTAGATAATTGTTTTGCTACCCCATATTTACAACAGCCCCTAAAATTGGGTGCCCATATTTCTATCCACTCTGCTACCAAATATATTGATGGACAAGGACGTGCCTTGGGTGGAATTATTTTAGGAAGCAAGGCTTTAATTGCTGAAGTGGTTGCTTTTGCTCGTCATAGTGGACCTTCATTGTCTCCTTTCAATGCATGGATTTTGTCGAAAAGTTTAGAAACTTTGGCTGTTCGTATGGACCGTCACTGCGAAAATGCTTTGAAAGTAGCGCAATATTTGGAAAAGCACCCGAAAATTAAATTGGTAAAATATCCATTCTTGGAATCGCATCCGCAGTACAGCATTGCAAAAAAACAAATGAAACAAGGCGGAGGTATTGTAACTATTGTGGTTAACGGAGGGATAGAAGCAGCACGTAAATTTATGGATGGATTGAAAATGTTCTCTATTTCTGCGAATTTGGCTGATACAAGGTCAATTGCAACACATCCTGCAACCAGTACCCATAGTAAATTAAGCGAAGAAGAACGTAATATTGTTGGTATTGAGCAAGGTTCTATCCGTTTGTCTATCGGTTTAGAACATATTGATGATATTTTGAAAGATATAGAGCAGGCTTTAGGCAGTTGACAGTAGGCAGTTTTCAGTTAACAGTTTTCGGTTGACAATATAAAGCCTTAAAAATTTCGTAAGTTCAATAATGAATAAAAAAAGGAGTCCCGCAAGTGCGGGACTCCTTTTTTTATGATAGATCCCGTCATTTCGACAGCCTGTTCCGAGCATTCGGATAAGAATAAGGAGAAATCTAAAAACTATTAAGGTGCTAGATCTCTCCTCGTAAATTTGTTCGAGATGATGGTGGGCGGGCGGGTAATGTTTTTTTATGCGTCCCGTCATTGCGAGGTACGAAGCAATCTTAAAGCGATTTTCATTTTTCTAATTTAATGAGATTGCTTCGTACCTCGCAATGACGGGGATGGGCGGATGTGCTATTTCACCAACTTAATATGATGATCCGAAAGTGTGATTAAACGCTCTTTGTACAAACCGCCAATAGCTTTTTTAAAAGCACTTTTACTTACCTGAAACCTATTGTAAATCTCTTCGGGTGTACTTTTGTCGCCTAGGTTAATTTCACCAACAACGCGAAGCTCCTCTAAAATGTAATCTTTGGTTTCTAAAATATGTCCAAAGCCAGAAGGTTGCAAGGTTAAGTCAATTTTGCCTTCAACTCTAATTTTCTTGATCCATCCCGTTGTTCTTTGACCAGGTTCTATCAATGAGAAAACTTCATTATGGTATAACAAGCCTATAAATTCATTATTGATAATGGCATTGTAACCTAAATCTGACCTGTCAATAATCAAAAGATCAACGGCATCGCCTTCTTCAAAATCAAAATTGTGTAACTCTACAAACTGATCTACCTTAGAAGAAGCCAGTAACTTATTCGAAAAATCATCAAGGTAAACAAACACTACATAGCTTTCACCAAGTTCCATTGGCTTTTTTTGCTCCCTTTTGGGTACAAAAATATCTTTATCAATGCCAATATCTAAAAAAGCTCCATCGTCATTTACACTTACTACCGTTAATAAGGCAAATTCATCGGCTGTTGCCAACACTTCCTTTAAAGTAGCAACGGTACTGCCATCTTTATTGAGGTAAACAAAAGCTTCTACATCGTCGCCTAAGTTTACATCATTTGGTACTTCCATAAATGGTAAAAGCACTTCTTCTGTGCCATCGGTTAAGCTTAAACCTTGGCTGTTTTTTGCGGCTACGCGTAGTTTATTGTATTTGCCTATTGCGATCATCTTGTTTAATTAGCCTGCAAAGATACTAAGATTATGAACATTGACCTTTGTGTTTTACGGGTTTAAATAATTAGGAATATTATCTTTGGTTTAGATACCTCATTTTATGTTCCGATCATTATTGCTTTTATTCTTGCTATTTTCCTTAGGTTCTTCTTGTTTCGCTCAAGAAAGATATATAAAAGCATTTGCAAAGTCTTGGTCGGTAACGGGAACAGCACAAACAGATAGTGCCGAGGCCAGTTATGTGGTTCTTAGAAATGATTTTAACTTGAAAAGCTTCCTCAAGCTGAGTGCTGAGTTTGACCAGTATCTTCAAAACAAACCTGATAAGCGATTAAGAGCAAGGTGGTGCATGTTTGATTTGTTGGGCAGAAGGGTGTTTAATGTCATCTTAACTCGTCAAGATAGTTTAAAAATGACCGAAGCCATTAAGTTGGCCAATCATTTGAAGGACGAACAATTGTTGGCCGAAATTTATGCCTTGGCTGCTGATATAGATTATGAAGGTGGGTATTTGCTTTATAACTTAAAGGCTATCGAACTGCAAAAGGAAATAGGATATCAATATTTTTCCTATGTGCAGAATAGATTTTTAGGTGCAAGTTTGTCGCTTTACAAAACCAAAGATTTTCGTGAGAGTATTAAATTGGGAGAAAAGTGCCTGACTTTTAAAAAGGTAAAAGTTTATGAGTGGGATCCCATGGTTTATATTTTTCAGCTGGATGTATTGGGAGCCTCCCATTTAGCGCTGGGCGAGTATAAGAAGGCCATCAACTATTATCAGCAAATTATAGATACCGTCCAAAAAAAGCCTATAAATCCTGAACCTGACGAGCTGTGGACCGCTATAGCCAAAGGGAATATTGGCAGGTGCTATTTTTATGAAGGAAATGTTGCAGCGGCATTGCCGTTAATTGATCAACAGCTACAGGCAGGTATTAAATACAAACAATATAACAATATTGCCATTGCCCAAAATGCCAGAGGCGAAATATTTCTAAGCCAAAAGCAATACGCAACAGCATTAGTTTCCTTTAAGGAGGCATTAAAAGCGGCCATCACCAGTCAAAAAATGGACGACAAGGTGAAAGCTGCCAAGGGTATTGCTATGGCCTATACCTATTTGGGGCAAACAGATAGTGCGGTTTATTATCAGCATAGTTATGGCCGTTATCAACAGGAACAGAATGAGATGATTAACAAAGGTAAATTGTCTACAATGAACGCTAGGATGCTGTTTGATAATACGCAGAAGAAATTGGAAGAGGCGAATACCAGTATTAAAAATCTCAAGCAAACCCGAACAGCTATTTTTATAGCCATAGTGTTATTGAGTATCATAGGATGGTTGCTTTATAATAGGCAGACCCTAAAAATGCGTTTGGAAAAACAGAAAAGGATTTTTGAAGGCACACAAGCGCGTAATGCCGTAGAAAAAGCAAAGCAAAGTTTGCAGCAGTTTAGAAGCCAGATGTTGGAAAAAGATAAACTGATTGAAAATTTAAGCCACTCGCTCAAGAAAAATGAACTCCAAAATAACTTTAATGAAAAGCTGGTTAATAAAAACCTTTTGGAATATGTACTGGTAACGGATGAGGAATGGCGAAGATTTAAGGAAGATTTTAATAAAGTTTATCCATTGTTCTATCCTCGTTTACATGCTGTATTATCAGATTTGACTTCGGCAGAGGAACGTTTAGCCAGTTTGATTTTTCTACAAATGAGCAACAAGGAAATTGCCAGTACTTTAGGGATCAGCTCAGATAGTGTGGCTCGAAGCAAACGTCGTTTGAAACAACGTTTGCCTTTGGCTGAAAGTCAGCCACTCGAAACTTATATCCTTTCTTTAGTATAAGCTTGCTCCTTAAGGGGTTAGAGGGTAGTGTTGTCCGCTTTTTGTCCGCCTTAAAAATTCCATTTATCACTTTATAGAGTGAGATTTACGTTTGTTGATAGGTTTTAAAACGTAATGGAAATAAATTAACGCAAATAGCTCATGTCCAAATATCAAAACCAAAAAGTAGTGATCATCATTATATTAATTGCCTTGTTGTTAATGGCATTGGTATGGTGTTATTTTGATGAAAGATTGTTGCAGATAGAAAAGGTAGGTACAAGTAAAGGTGCTTTGAAGGCTTTTACAAATGTTTTGGCGGTGTAGTTTCTAAGGAAAATTAGCTCTTTTTTGGACTGTTATTTCAAATGCATTAGCAATTTGTAATGGCTATGAACTTGTTTTACTGATAGATTACAGTTAAATTTGATCATTCATCTCCTCAGTAGAGCTAATTCGTTTGGGAACATCAGTAGAAAATAACAATACTTTTGAGCAGTTGTTTAAAGACAACTATGCAAAGCTATGCTATTTTGCGACGCAGTTATTGAACGATTCTGAAGCGGGCAATGACATAGTTCAGGAGACATTTATGACCTACTGGAATCTTGGTGCTGAGGAAAAAAAAGTCATTGGTTCTGTAAACGGATTTTTATATCAAAGTGTAAAAAATGCCTGTTTAAACCGCCTGCGTAGGCAAAAGTTAGAACATTCTTATCTTAATAAGCAGGAAGTTGAACCCGTAGAAGATGCGGTAGCGCTCAATCTGATGATCAAATCAGAGGTTCTTGCAGAGATCAATAAAGTGTTGGAAACTTTACCCGCTAACTGTCAGCAAATATTTAGAATGGGTTATTTGGAAGGACTAAAAAACCACGAGATTGCCGACAACTTGGGGATCAGTATTAATACCGTAAAAACCCAAAAGAAACGCGGTCTTCAATTATTAAAAATGAGGTTAAATCCAGATTTTTTTGCCATCGCCGCATTGTTTTTGCTGAAATAATGATTTTTTTAAAAAAAAAGATTAACAAAAAAGCAAAAATAGCTGTCCGATTTTTGTGAATGACTTAAGCCCTGTTCTATAAGTGTTATCAAGGTTGTTATGAACTATTGTCGCGACAACTTCCAGTAAAGATTTATACGTTACGAAAGCGTATACAAAAAGATCAATACACAGATAATGTTAGCCTCACAATAGATAAAAGCACTAACTTTACCGCAAATAAACTGTAAGCTAAAATGGAAGGGGAAAAAGATTTAAAAAAGTTGTTGAGGACTATGAAACCTATTCTAAACGAAGGAGAATATGTTTTTTGCACTGTAAAAGAGATTGGCAGAATTGATTTAAACAACATTCTTTTGTTATTTAAAGAAGAAGAAGGCATAACTATTATTGTAAAAAAGAGCGTTGCTGACAGTCTATCTTTAGATTACAGCTTTATAGCATCATGGATTACCCTAACCGTTCATTCATCATTAGAGGCGGTTGGACTTACCGCAGCATTTTCAAAGGCACTGAGTGACGAAAATATAAGTTGTAATGTAGTTGCTGCCTTTTATCACGATCATATCTTTGTTGACAAAAATGATTCGTCAAAAGCAATACAGATACTAGAAAAATTCTCAAAGTAAAAATCACAATATAAGTGCATTTTTAGAATTTCTTCCCGACATATGTTGGCATCCAGATTTTGTAACACTATAGGTGTGTACCAATAATTTAGAAGGCGCTAAAGTGACGACAAGTGCAGTCGCATCATTACTAAATCATTGTCGATACAGGTCTCCACTCTTGTAAACTGCCCATTATAAGCTGCTTCAGGCTAAACTAATCTTTTTTTTAAAAAAATCTCCAACTCTTTCACCCCTTTTTCATTTTCAGGTTTCTATAGGTTATATGACACCTCATAGAGATTCCGAATACTTATCGTCACTGATCCTTAAATATCTGAAAAATGAAATTACAGATAAGGAACAGCAGATCCTTAATGAATGGCTTGAAGAAAGCCCCCAAAATAAAGCGCTCTTAGAATCCTTTCGACAAACTACCAAAGTAGAACAAGATATAGATCAACTAAGAAATGTGGATGTTAACGCTCAGTGGGAAAGGTTTAATGCCAATATCGGCCGTAGCCAATCTAAGAAATTACGCTTGAGCAAGTGGTGGCCACGTGTGGCAGCAGTTTTGTTAGTTGCATCTTCAATAGCCGGTTACGTTTATCAATCGCAAAAAAAATCAGCAACTTCAGATACGGTTTTAACTTATGATGTAAAACCAGGTAGCGAAAGGGCTATTTTACAGCTAGCCGATGGTGCAGTGGTAAATTTGGGACGCTATCAAAAACATTCAGACCATGACCAAGATCAGGGTTTTGATGTAAAAGACGGAACCCTTTATTTTACAGCAAACCATACCAAAAGTAGTCAAGCCAACCATCATTCCCTGCGTACACCACGAGCTGGCGAGTATAAGGTGGTGCTGCCAGATGGTACAAAGGTTTGGTTAAATGCTTCTTCCTATTTGAGTTTTCCGCAAAATTTTGATGGCAATGAACGTAGGGTTCAGTTAAAAGGAGAAGCCTATTTTGAGGTAGCGCATCAACCCTCAAAACCTTTTATTGTAAGCTTTAATGATACTGAAGTAAAGGTGTTGGGAACGCATTTCAATATCAATACTTACGGTAGTACCAGCAAAACCACTTTGATAGAAGGCTCGGTAAGTATCAGCGAGGGTGAGCATCAGACCTTGTTGAAACCAGGGCAGGAAGCTTCGATTGAACAAGGTGAAATTGCAGTGCAAAAAACCGAAGTATATAAATCTATTGCCTGGAAAGAAGGTGTTTTCTATTTCAAAGAAGACCACATTAAGGAAATTCTTGATCAAATTTCGAGATGGTACGACGTGGAAATTGTGTGTCAGGGCAAACCAAGCCAACAAGCCATTACCGGCAACATTCGTCGACAAGCTACCCTTAACCAAGTGCTAGAAATGTTGAGCACTTTAACCAATGCAAAATTTAACCTAACAGATAGAACAGTAACCGTAAACTTTAACCCTTAAATATGATGTAAACCTACAAAAGCCAACACAACGGCCATCATAAAAAATCCGAAAGCACGCCAATGCTTCCGGACAAAAAGTATGGTTGTTGTCAAATTGATGAGTGTCGAATCCAATCAAATTTTAAAACCAATACATACAAAAATATGAAACAATTTCTTCTCGGCAAGCAGTCGGGAACAAGCAAACTATTTAATAGAAAAATACTATTAATGATGAGACTAACCGTATACCTAATTGTACTCGCTTCATTTGGTGTAAAAGCTTCGGGTTATGCCCAGAAGGTAAGCATCAGCGCCCGAAACCAGCGCTTGGAGCAAGTATGGGAAAGTATTAAAAAACAAACTGGCTATTTCCTTTTATATGATGCTAAACAAGCTGATCAAAAAGGAACGATTACCCTAGACGTGAAAAACGAAGATCTTAAGGATGTTTTAGCTAAAATAACCAATCAGCTAAACCTAAATTATAAGATTATTGATAAAACGGTCATTTTAACTGAAGCTAAGGCAAATACTTCACAAGAAGAGATTAATGTGAGAGGGGTGGTAAGTTCATATGAAGGGCCAGGTAAAGACCCACAGCCACTGCCTGGGGTTGTAGTAAGAGTTAAAGGAACAGATAGAGCTATCAATACAGGAGCCAAGGGTAACTACGTAATCAAAGCTCCTTCAAATGGTACACTAGTATTTTCTATCATTGGCTATGGTACCCAAGAAATAGCGGTAGCTGGTAATAGCAACATTGATGTTGTTTTAAAAGAAACTGCCAGTAATTTACAGGAAGTAATCATTACAGCCTATGGTACTAAAGAAACCAAGGAGAGCCAAGTAGGTAGTGCAGTTCAATTAACTCGAAAAGATTTAGAGATGAGACCTTTAAATCGTGTAGATCAGTTATTGGATGGGGTAGTGCCTGGCGTAATGGTACAAATCCAGGATGCTACTACATCGAGTGTCCGACCAAGATATCAGACACGTATTCGTGGAGAATCTTCACTAGGAGCATCAAGCGACCCACTTTGGGTAATTGATGGAATACCTATGTACACTGGCGATGAGAATAATGCGATTACCGGAACAAACACCAGTATCAGTCCGTTGACTTTTATCAATCCCAACGATATAGAGTCTATTACCATTCTTAAAGACGCAACAGCTACCTCAATATACGGTGCTAATGGATCTAATGGTGTTGTTTTAATCAATACCATTAAAGGTAAAGATGGTGTAAACAACGTGAATTATAGCTTCAGGACGGGGATTAACTTGTTGAATGACAATAATCGTTTTAACGTTTTGAGTGCGGCAGAATATAGGATGCTTATCGCTGAATCGTATCAGAATTTAAAAGCAGCTACGGGCTCCAACCCAGCTATGCCTATTGATCCGGGTGGAAATACAAATTGGTATGATATTTTTTATAGAAACGGTGTAACTACACAGCACGATATTTCATTTTCTGGAGGAAATAAAAAAACTAAATATTTTGTTTCTGGAGCTTATTTTAATGAAAAGCAAATCATCATCGCCAACCAAACACAGCGATTTTCTAGCCGTATCAATTTAGATCAGAATATCTCTAAAGGGGTAGATTTGTTTTTTAAGATGGGCAACTCCTATGTAATTAACAACATGTTTAACCCAGGAGATGCTTATTTTATCAATCGTCCGGTGGATAGCCCATTTGATGCTGATGGTAACTATGTAAAGCAATTTTACAATAAACTAGCCGAGGCCGTATACAATGAAGATGTTCAGAAAACGATGGCTACTTATGCAAATATTGGGGGGACTATTAAAATTATACCTGGTTTAACCTATACTACCGTTAACGGGATCAACTATAGTTCTATCATTGAAAACACTTACGATTCTATGAATACGTTTGTAGGTGCTTTAAGTGATGGTGATGCTTACAGAGGGCAAACATCCAATTTTCTATGGAATTCGCAACATCGTTTTAACTTCGAGAGGTCATTTGGCAGAAACACGATATCAGCGATTGTGGGAGCAGAAGCAAGTGATTCTGAAAGAAAATCAGTATCTGCATCAGGTTATGGGTTTGCAAATGATAAAATCAGGGAGGTGTCTGCGGCCTTAACTCGATCAGGTAGTAGTTCTGGAACCGAGCAGTCGCAACTATCTTATTATGCTCAAGCTAACTATGCATGGGATGCAAAATATCATTTGGTAGGAAGTTTTCGTAGAGATGCCAATTCAGATTTTGGAAGTGATGTAAGCTGGGCAACATTTAATTCGATCGGAGCCTCTTGGATCATCAGCAAAGAGAACTTCTGGAAAACAAAGGCAATTGATTTCGCTAAGCTAAAATTTAGTTTTGGAACCAATGGCAATTCTAGAATAGGAGCCTATAAATCTAAAGGGGTATACAGATTTGACAGTGATTACGGTTACAATGGCCAGTCGGGAGCAAAAATGTCTTCAGGAGAAAATCCAGTTTTAACTTGGGAAACCACCTATCTGTATAACTTGGGTTTGAGTTTAAGTTTCTTTAAAAGAATATCACTAGAAGTAGAAGCTTATTACAATAAAAGTGTGGATTTGTTGGATGATATATATGTTACAAATACTACTGGTTTTGAGCGTGTTACTCAGAATATTGGTTCTTTAAGAAACCGTGGATTTGAAATCACTTTAAACACTCAAAATATTCAAAAGAAAGATTTTGTCTGGAACACCAGTTTCAATTTTTCTTTAAATAGAAATAAAGTGTTGAGTCTTTACAACAACGTAGAAAGAAGGTTTGAAACAAGCATTGTAAGGGTAGGAGAAGATACGAAAACCAACTACCTGATTCGTTGGGCAGGAGTTGATCCAAGAGACGGCGGTCCGCTTTGGTATGATACCAGAGGAAACCTTACTAAAGTTTACGATGCAAATAACAAAGTAGTGGCTGGCAGACAAACGCCGGATTTCTTTGGAGGCATGACCAATACTTTCGAGTACAAAAATTTCTCTTTGAGAGGTTTGTTTCAGTACACCGTTGGGGGGTATTTGTTTAGTAATTTACAACGTAATTCCGAGTCTGACGGAAGAAACCTAGCTACCCAAAACCAATCTAGAAATCAATTGGACAGATGGATGGAACCAGGTGATTTAACTTTGGTGCCAAAAACAGTATTAACTGAAAATGCTGATAATGGACGTAATTCTACTCGTTTTCTTCATGACAGATCCGCTTTTAGAATCAGTAATGTAAGTTTAAATTATAGGTTATCTAACTCGCTAACTAAGAAGTTAAGATTGGATAGAGCAAACTTTTACCTGCAGGCAGACAATGTAGCGGTTTGGACACCTTATAAATCAAGAGAGGGATATAATGATTTTAAAAATTATTCTGATCCTTATCCAAGACCATTGATATTATCATTTGGTTTAAATGTAGGTTTTTAATTAAAAAATTGATGAAAAGAATAATATACATATATATACTGATGTTGGCTTTTGGCCTAACATCTTGTAAAAAGTTTTTAGAAAAAGAACCTGTAGGAAGAGTGAGTAAGGGAGCTTTATTTGAAGACGTAAATGGGGCAAAGGTTGCGCTGGTGGGTTCTTATAAGCTAATGCTTGATTATAGACGCAACGAATTTGGAATGATTGAAGATGTAGCTTCTGATAATGTGATCAGTATTTCAAGTGCAGTTAATGCCAATTCTGTCATGCTGGAGGCTTTTAATTTCTCTCATACGGCTGATGATGCTACACGTTCCTCCTATTACATTTGGCAAAATATTTACGCAACGCTTAATAACGTAAATAACATTATCAATGCCGTAGGTGAATTGAAAGCCAAATATCCAGGACAATTAGCTCAAATAGAGGAGATAGAAGGACAGGCATTGGTGTTACGTGCCATTTGCTTTTTGGATTTGAGTATGGTATTTGCCCAGCCATATAACTATACTGCAGATGCCTCACATCCAGGAATACCAATTCCTACTAAAACACCATCACCGGGAGCGGCGGTTCCTAGAGCCACAGTAAAAGAAACTTATGACCGAATTTTGAGTGATTTAAATGCTTCATTACCTTATTTGGTTAAGTATAAAAATGGTGGTGATCAGGCATTGATCAGCTATCAAGCGGCTTTAGGTCTCTTGTCTAGAGTGTATTTGTATAAAGGAGATTGGGAAAACTGTGTGAAAACTGCAGATTTGGTTATTGCGGATAGTAAGTATAGGTTGGCCAATACTGCGGAATATAAACAAGTATTTACTGCTTATCCTGCTGCTACAGCAAGCCCTAAAGTAGAAACGCTGTTTCATTTGTCGGGTCAAATGCTTGAAAAAGTAAATGCAAAGGAAATTATCAGTGTATTTTCTTCCCCTGTTATAGCGCAATACGCAGCCTCTTCAAAATTAATCGAGATGTTTGATCCTAATGACGTGAGGTTGTCTAGTATGTTCAAAAATGTTGGGCCTAATTTTATTACAAATAAATATGGTGAAATAGAATTCGCGAAAGCTCAAGCTTACGTAATCAAAGTAATCCGTTTGTCTGAGGTTTATTTAAATAGAGCAGAGGCAAAGTGGAATCTTCAAAAATACAGCGAGGCTAAGGACGACATTAAGATCATTTCTCAACGTGCCCACACGGTGCCAATTGGCAATAATGATCAAACTCCTGCAGAGTTATATCAAACCATTGCCGACGAAAGAAACAGAGAGTTATGTTTTGAAGGGCATCGTTTGTTTGATATTGTACGAAGAAAAGGAAACTTGCAACGTGGTAGCGATTGTAATGCTACAGTTTGTTCTCTCAACTATCCCAATAACAAATTTATTTTACCATTTAACACCAGAGAGTTGGAGGCAAACCCTGCATTAAAACAAAACCCTGGATATAATTAGAAGCTAAATGAAAAAGAGCAAATACATATATATATTATCGTTGTTGCTAAGCATCACGTTTTTTTCAGCTTGTAAGGACGAATTTGAGCCTTACGACCATCCTTTTTTCCATATTCATGTGAACAATAGATCAACGGTTGAAGTTTTAACAGACCGAAAAGATCAAGTAGATTATAAAGTTTATTTCAGCACCAAGCTTCAATTTGAGCCTGTTGATCTTAAATATGAAGTGGTTGTAGGTAATGGTTTATTGGCCGGTCGAGACTTCGAATTGGTTACTCAAGGGAACATCTTGAACTTTCCGAACGGCATTTTTGAACGCCCTATCTCCATTAAATGGTTGGCAGCACCGGTGGATCCTACCAAAGACAATACGATTACCATTCGCTTATTGAGCAATAGTAAAAACTATACCATTGGCTTACCAGGACCAGATCAATTACAAAAAGAATTAATCATCACTAAAAAATAAGCAGCGTAATGAATTTAAAGAAGATAACAACGCTCCTCATTTTAACAATACTTTGTACGGTAGGCTTTGCCCAAACCCTTAAGCAAGATCCAAATTTGGTGAAGGGAAAATTGGCCAATGGCTTTACTTATTATATCTACAAAAGCGATAAAGATCCTGGTACCTCAACCTTACGTTTATTTGTAAATGCTGGTTCGCTTCAGGAAAATGAAAAACAGCTTGGCTTAGCGCATTTTGTGGAACATATGGCTTTTAATGGTACCAAACATTATTCTAAAAATGATGTGATTACCTTTTTGGAATCAAAGGGTGTAAAATTTGGTGCCGATTTAAATGCACATACCAGTTTCGACGAAACTGTGTATAAAATCAGCATCAATACAGAGGAAGAGAAAAACCTGGAAAAATCCATTGATATCATGGCTGATTGGGCTTTCGGAGTAACTTTCGATGCCGGCGAGATTGATAAAGAAAGAGGGGTAGTGATTGAAGAGTGGCGTAGCAAACAAGGTGCTGAAAATAGATTGAGAGATCAATATTTGCCAGTACTGTTCAACAAGTCAAGGTATGCCGAAAGATTGCCGATTGGTAAAGTGGATATCCTGAAAAACTTTAAACGCCAAACCATTGTAGATTTTTACCAGAAATGGTATCGTCCTGATTTAATGGCCATCGCTATTGTAACCGATATTGATCCTAAAAAGGTGGAACAATACATCAAAGCCGAATTTACCCAATACAAAGCCAAAAGCAAGGACCCAAGGGTTTATTATGAGTTGCCAAGCCATAAAGACACTTTGTTCTCTATCATCACTGATAAAGAGGCTAGGGAGATTGATTTTAGTTTCTTCCATAAAATAAAATCATCTGGAGCTATTAAAACAGAACAAGATTATCAGCAGCAACAAACCAGAAGCTTTTTTAATGCCTTGGCAAAAAATAGGTTCAGTAGGGTTTCACAGTTGAGTGATAATTTTAAGGATGGCAGCTTCTCTATCAGCAATATTGTGCTAAAAAATGGCGTGGTTGCTGGTGGTGTTTCTTTATATCGTGATCAGGTAAAAAGCGGTATCGAAAATTACCTATTGGAACTGCAACGTATCTTGAGATATGGTTTTACTTCCGAAGAGATATCGAAATATCGCGAAGAGTATATGGCGGCGATTAAGAGAGGGGCTAAGGAAGAAAAAAGTCAATCTGAAACCTATTTAAATGAAATGCATGAGGATTTTTATGTAGGTAGCGTGATGATGGATAAACCACAACGCACGGCGCTTGCATTAAAATATGCGGCAAAAATAGACTCCGTGAGTTTGCTTAACTTTTTAAGAACCAAGCTTACTCCAAATAATATGGTGGTGCTGCTTACCGCTCCAGAAAAAGACAAAGCCTTATTGCCAAGTCAAGCACAATTAAAAACTTTGATGGCCAATGCGCTTAAGCAAAAAGTATCTCCTTGGGCCGATGAAGTAGAAATGCCTAAACAACTATTGGAAAAACAACCGATAGCAGGCAAGGTGACTAAAGAAGACAAATTATCTGAAATTGGCGTAACCAAGTGGTCGTTATCTAATGGAACTACGGTTTATATCAAGCAAACTAAAGAAAAGAAAGATTATTTGACCATTTCTGGATTTAGGGAGGGTGGCATGTATGCGTTGGATTCTGCCCAGTATGTTACGGCGCAATTTGTAAAACCAGTTACAGGGCTAAGTGGTGCAGGTGCCTTTGGACGAAAAGCATTAACTCAATTTTTAACGGGAAATTCAGCCTCAGCGGTACTTATTCTTTCGGGCAATAGAGAAGGCGTAGTAACCAATGCCGACTGGAAGGATGCCAAAACCATGTTCCAGTTGATGTATTTGAAGTGGATGTATCCAAATGCGGATAAGGTAACTTTTGATCAATCCAAACGTAAAGCATTGGAAGGTTTGGAAAATGCCAAGCTGTCTCCAAACTACGCCTATAACCAAGCTATTTCAGAGCTACTGAAAGGAGACGAGGATTTTGATTCTGATGTTACGGCAGAACGTATCAATAAAGAAGTGAAATTCGAAAATATCATTCCTGTATTTAAAAGCAGATTTGGTTCAGCCAAAGACTTTCAGTTTGTAATTGTTGGCGATTTTAACCTCGATAGCATTAAGCCAATGGTAGAGCAGTATATCGGTGGTTTGCCATCAGGCGATTATGTGAAAGACTTTAAATATAAGGGTCCAACCGGTGGTAACAAAGCAAAAGACATTTTAATGTATGCGGGTAAGGCTCCTAAAAGCACGGTTAACCTATTTTACCAAAGCAATGACGTAAAATATGACTACCCAGATATTTTAGTGCAAACCTTGCTGCAAGAAGTGCTTAAAGTGAAAATGCGTTTGAACCTTCGCGAAGAAAATTCAGGGGTTTACGGCGTAGGTGTTTCAGTTTCGGCTACTAGTATCCCTAATCCACTAATTCGCTCGCGTGTTTCGTTCAGTTGTGCACCAGAGTCGGCCGAATTTTTAGTGAAACAAGCGCAGCTAGAATTGGAAAAAGTAGCCAATAAACCAGAATATTTTGCGGAAGACCTGAAGAACATCAAAATACAGCAGATTGATGGCTACAAAAAGCAATCGAACAAAAACTTGTTTTGGAGTACCGCATTAAGAAACCAGTTTTATTTCGGATTCAAAGATTTCAGCTATTTCACCAAATACGAAGAAATGGTGAACAGTATCACTCCGGCACAAATTGCGGAGTATGCAAAAAAATACATCATCAACCAACCTGGTATTAAGGCCATATTAATGCCAGAAAACTATAAGACTTTAAACAAATAACATGAAGACTATTTTTAACCAACTGAGCGTTTCCTTGCTGCTTTTGATAGTAGTGGCTGGTTGTAAAAAAGATCCAGTAATGTACGCTAAGGGTATCGAATCATTTTCTTTTAAAGTAAAGGATGCCCAAAATGTAGAAAAAGAATATCAGGGTGTAATTACTGACGATAATATTGTGGTTGCCTTGCCAACAGAGGCAGATGTAACCGAGTTAAAAGCCATCTTTAAAACCGATAATCCTCGAACCATTGTGCAGGTAGGAAACGAAGTGCAGGAGTCAGCAATTACACTTCACGATTTTACCAAACCGATAAGATATAGGGTAAAGGCAGAAGATAAGAGTACCAGGACTTATACCGTGACAGTAGTAAAGAAAATCGGGATTACTAGTTTTGGATTTTATAAGAAAGACAATCCTGATTTAACGACAGATTATATTGGCGTAATTAAGGGAACGGACATTATTGTAGAATTTCCAACAAGCGTATCTTTCAAAGCGCTTAAAGCAAGTTTTACAACTACTACTGGGGCAACCTTAAAAATTGGTACAGTTGATCAGCAAAGTGGAATTACCGTGAATAATTTCGAAGATCAGGTTGTTTATTTACTAAATGAGGCATCGTTGGCTACACCTTATGAGTATAAAGTGAAAGCTAATTACGCAGGTAAGCAATGGGAGCTTTTTGGCGACAATTTAACCGTGCCTACTGCTGGAACTCCAAAAATGGCAATTAATCCAATCAACAATATGCCTTATTTTATTTACCAACGTACCGGTAAAGATGAAGCGGGAGGAACCATTGCTACCGATAATAGAAAAGTAGCGGTAATGGGTTACGTAAATGGTCAATGGCAAAATTTGGGCGATAAATTAGGAATGTCTGACTTTAGAGCTGATGCACATACCATTGCATTTAATAGTACAGGCGAACTGTATGTAGCCTATAAGGATTATTTTTCTGCCGAGCAAAGGGCTACCGTTAAAAAATATAGCGGTACTGCTTGGACAAATGTAGGTGCCAATAGGTTTACGCCAATGAAGATTGATTATTTGACCATGGCGGTAGATGCTAACGATGTGCCTATGGTTTCGATGTCTAAGCAAAGTAATGCCACGGAATATCCTAGTATTCCTCAGAGGGGAGTTTATGTAACCAGTTATAAAAATGGTACTTGGGGTGATGCTACGGGAACTTTAACGGGTAAAACGATGTTCCAGAATCATTTGATCAAAGGTTTAGATGGGAATATCTATTTAGGCTTGATGGAAAGAACTACTGGTTCAAATAGGCCGTCGATGTATAAGTTGCAAAATAATACTTGGGTTCCTGTTGGGCCAATATCATTTGCAGCAGCTGATGGGTTGGTAGGTTCACAGCAGGTTTCAATTGCGGTAGATAAGCAGGGACAGCAGTATTTGGTTTATCAAGTAGGTTCTAGCGCAACTAGAATGAACCACGTGATGAAATACAATGAAAGCCAGAATGTATGGAGCGAGATAGGTAACGGTGTTTTAACTGGTGCAACTACTGATAATTTTGCCTTGACCATTGGCCCAGGTGATACCTTGTATTTTGCTTATGCTAACGCAAGTTCATTGGTAGTGAAAACAGTTGATAAAACCACTAACGTATGGAGTGCAGAGCGTAAGGTTATTGCTGAAAAGGTAACTGCTTTTGATATGCAAACTGCACCAGATGGTACCATTTATATTGTAGCCAGTTTAGCTGCAAGTGGCAAAACAATGGTGTATAAATTCTGATAATTATTTAGGGTTAGTTATATAGTGAAAAAGGTCGGTAGCAATACTGGCCTTTTTTGTTTTTAGGAACTATTGGTTAGGAGTTAGTAACTAGTGGTTAGTTGCTAGTGATTAGGAGTTGGTGGCTGGTGCTTAGTCCCGAATCTTAAGGGTTCATGTTGCTATTTTGTCATCCAGAGCGCGGCCCTGTCCCGACTATTCGGGAGAAGGATCTTATTTTAGGTACTAGGTGTTAGTGATTAGGAACTAGTCATTAGTTGCTGGTGGTTATCGATTAACTAGCCATTGTATAGGGCTCTTGCCTATCGCGTCATCTTGATCCGAAACTTCGGAATAGAACTTTAAATATAGCTTTGGTTATAGTTGAAGTATGTTTAGTTGTCTTATTCCGTACAGTTCTCAAAATTATTTTGTCTCCAAAAAGTGTGCTGAATAGCATTTAGACGCAGACTTATGCTGAAATGAAAAATATTTTTCAATTTTTTTGAGAGGATGGGCCGAGCTAACTGTCTTTACCATAATTAGCCTCCGTTCCTGCTGCCGATCCCTATTTATTAACCCTCAAAATCACAAACCAATGAAAAAAACAAAACCAACCAAAAGGATGGTTATGGTGTTGTTCACCATGCTCCTGCTGTGTTTTGGAGGCTGCAAACGCGAACCATTGCAGCCTCCCACGCCTAGCGTTTTGAACAGTTACCGCGGTACCGATAAAATGGTGCTGCAGGTGATAGAAACGCTCAAGGAACCCGTCAACAAGGAACTGTTGACCGAGCTAGAGAAACAGGGCCGCATTAACTGGGAGTACAAGGCCCTCATTACTTCCCGCTTTATGGAGGGATTTACCCTGCGCTTTGCCACGGGCAGTAATGGAGATTACCTAGATGCCGAAATAAATGCCGAAACCATGGCCATTAAGCTGTACAGCAAACAACAGCAGGAACAAAGAGATGCCATGGCCCAACAAGAGCTTGCCAGCAAGCCGAATAATAATGTTTCCTTGGCAGATGAATGTATTTTTACGGTATATTTTGAATATTCAGTTTCAACGCCGACTACTTTTAGTTGGATAATAATTGATCTTGCGCTTAGAAAGGCTTTGCCGACTGCCTTACTATCGTCAGGTTTCGAGCGTGATTTTTTTGCTAATGTGCCTACCTATAAAAATGTTACAGGGCGAAGCTCCTTTGATTTATCGCAAGTATTTTATACCATAGTAGGGCTCGTCAACTCCGCCTCAGAAGGGAAATTTACAATGAACATAGATAGGTTGGATATTACCAATAGCTGTGAAGGTGTACAGGGCGACAGCCCTAATGCAGGCGCAATTGTAAGCCTGCAACAGGTGGCACCAAGTAGCGGACTGGCTTACAATGAATACGGGAAAGTTGGTAGGGAAGCGGTTGATGTAGTAATGGGCTGCTACAAAGAGGGAGGTGTATGGAAAGGGCTGGTAAAGAAAATAACGGGCTTTTATTCTGTACAGGTTAGGTTACTTCCTGGTGTAGCAGAGGTAACTGGCCCCATGGGCAATACCAATGTAGCTAATTTTTGCAAACAGGTGGAAGACCTGAAAAAATTTGGAAATTATAATGCTCGTTGGTATATGATAAGAGCTGTACAAGCGCATGAGGATGTACATGTCACCAGGTTGTTGCCCTATTTAAACCAGACATTATTAGAAATTAAAAATATGGCACAGGCTTTAATTGCTCCAGGTAGCCTTTCCTATGCTGATGCGCTAGCACAGATCAAGGCAGCGGCATGGAACTTTAATTGGCAGGCACGTTCGTTATGGACAGACCTTACCGATAGACAAGGGAATATTGACCACGAGCCAGGTAATGCATGCCCAACTGCCGAAAAAAATATTTTTGAACCTATGACTGATTATATCTGTGGTTTTTCGAGGACGCAAACGCCTGCATGGCCTTCCTGCGAATTTTGCTCACGATAATTTTATAAATAAATAAAAATAAATGAAAAAACAAATACTGGGCATTATAGCAATGGTTATTGTTGTTTGCCAATTCAATTTGGGTACTTTATTTGCCCAACAGGTAAAAGAAATTCCTTTCAAACTCGACGAAATAGGACCACCTCAGCTAATGAACGGGCGAACAATGGCCGCTTCGCCGCTACAGCTTAAGCTCAAAATAGCTACACAGCAGCCTGTTTCTAGCAAGGGCCTTCAATTTATCCTTGTCATTACCAACGGCTCATCAGCAGAAGTCTCTATTTATAATCCCTTAGATGTACTAAGAATATTGATGCAGAGTGAAATAGGGCAATTTGCGTCAATTATGCATCAATCTCTTATATCGTCGCAATATCGAGGTTTTTTTGTGCCCAAATTTGAGTCGTTTGAAATAGGCGACACATTTATCAATGGAAAAAAGCGGGAGGTTGATTATCATACTTCGGAAAATATACCTATCCCTGCCAATGGCACCTATCAGGTTAACCTAAGTATTTTAAATGTAATTAAAAGACTAAGTGCCGCCTCTGTAGAGGAGAGAGAGACTATTACTAAAATAAAAAAGGGGAAGTACAAGTTAAGGTTTAGTATCATAACATCTACTGTAAGAACCGCAAAGGATTCTTTTGTATATGGCTTAAAAACGCCTGAAGTTGAAGTGGTCTACGGGCAGTAAGGTTAAATAATCAAGATGGCCAGCCCAAAATAAAGGAGGATCGGCGGGCTAGCCATTTTTTCAATTAGTTTTTTATGATGAAAAAACGAGTACTGGTTATAATAGCAATGGTTATTGTTGTTTGCCAATTCAATTTGGGTAGTCTATTTGCCCGACAGATAAGGGAATTGCCTTTCAAACAAGAAAAGAGCACCGTTAAGTTAGAAAGTGGGCGTACCATGGATGCCTCGCCGTTAAGTCTTAAGATTACGGTAGCTGCAACGCAGCCCGTTTCCGTCCAGGGGCTTAAATTTTCTTTTGTAATAGCCAACAATTCATCAACAGAAATAAACCTTTACAACCCCCTGATTGCTTTAACTCCGTGGTTGATAAACGAGAAAGGTGAACGGATATCGTTTTCTAATTTGCGGATGGCAGAGGATGTAAACTATGTAAAGTTTCATGTGCCAAATTTCGAGGCTTTTGAGATAGGGGATACCTTTATTAATGGTAAAAAGCATGGGATTGACTACCATACTTCCGAAAATATTAGTATTCCTGCCAATGGTACCTATCAGGTTAACCTCAGTATTTTAAATGTAGAAACAGGCCCAAAGACTGCTTCTGATAAGATGGGAAGTTCTATCAACAAGGTTAAGAAAGGGAAATACAAACTTTCGTTTCGTGTTAGTGTGTCTACAGCCCGAGGCGAAAAGACATTTTTTGTATACGGCTTAAAAACTCCTGAAATTGAAGTGGTTTATGGGCAGTAAGGTATAAAAACCAAAACGGCCAGCCCAAAAACAAGGAGGATCGGCGGGCTGGCCATTTTTTCAATTAGTTTTTTATGATGAAAAAAATAATTTATTTAATGTTGGTCTGTATGTCCTTTTCGGTCTTAGCGGCAGCACAAAGTGTAGACTATGAGTATAAACAAAAATTCATTGTAAAAGACAAAAAGACAGGTAGAGAAATAGTGACTAATTTTTTGGCTGCATCGGCAGAAGATGTAACTAGTTATGATGGTATGGATGATGAAACTAAAGCCAAAAGATTTGGGAAAGAATGGAAAGGTGGCGCTTTAATTTTAACGCTTGATAATTCTGTTAAATTAATGAGTTTTACCGATTTTTGCAAAAAAAACAAGTTGAACAATAAAAGACTTATGGTGTTGAATGGTAGGTTTTACAGTGATACTACTACTGCAAATGTATTATTTGATAGCAGCAGGATAACTTCTTTTGAACAGAAAAAAGATTCTATTTTTATTCACATGAATTTCAATAAGAGGAATTAATCAAAGATGTCTGAAATAGGAGTGGTTTACGGGAGTAAGGTTAAATAAGCAAGATGGCCAGCCTAAAAATATAAGGGATCGGCGGGCTGGCCGTTTTTTCAAATAACCATAAATCATTTTTATCATGAAAACACTAAAATTATTATTATGCATTGTTGTTTTTGGCCACAACGTTTTGGCCTTTAATACAAATAATTCTATTTATCCCATACCAGCTAAGCCGTTAAGGTATTTGGTTGAAGAAAGCCAGTATATTGTTGTAGGGCATGTGGTTGAGGTTTATGATGTGCCCCGTGTAGCAAATAGTTATAAAAATAGAATTGCCAAAATTGCGGTTTTGGAAAATCTGCAAGGGCAAGTAGGTTTAGATACAATTGAAATAGCCTTTGATCAATATACGATCTGTCCCAAAGGAGATGAGTATTTTGAAAATACCCATGTGATTTCGTTTTTTGATCAGAAAGAAGACGGTAAGTTTGAAACGCATGCACTCAGCTATGGCTCAAAAACCCTCTCACTATCTGATATTGAGGTTTACAAAAAAAGGATTTTTGAAGTGCAACGCATCTTAAAAATTGAGGATAAAGAAAAACAATTTGCTGAAATTGTGGAATGGTCGGTTAAATGTGCCGAGCATAAAGCTACCAAGGTGGGAGGGTTTAGCAGATTTGGCTTTTCAAACCAGCAGGTTTATGTATATAGCATCTGATGAAGCTAAGTTTTTAAACGAAGATCAAAAGGAGAGATTGACAAAAGTACTGCTTAACAAAGTGCCCGCAACAGGTATTGAAAATAGAGATTATACTTTACGGCTTATTCCTTTTGTGTATAACGGGGAAAATGACCAGCTTTATGATAGCTGAATTAAAATTAATTAAAGAAGACAATAACTGGTTTGCCATGGATTTGATGCAGGGTTTAAAGCGTAAAATGAATACTGACCAAGTTAAGGATCTGTTTGCGCGTTTTCGGTCTATCCAGTTTGATGATAACAATAAAAGCGAGCGGCAACAAATTATTAATGAATTTATTTTGTTGTTGAGCAGGTGAAGGTTTTGGATAGCGTTGCTTTTAGTAGCTAGGAATTAGGGACTAATAGTTAGTAATTGGGTGGTTAGTTGCTAGTTATTAGGAATTAGTGGTTAGTGCATAGTCCCAACCTCTCGGGATTGGTAATGATGTTTATTCCGTTCCTTATATCGTCATCTCGATCCCGAACTTTCGGGAAAGCGATCTTTAGAGCTTTGTCATCCAGAGCGTAACCTGTACCGACACTTCGGTAGCGAAGGATCTCTAATATTGATTTCTCCCCAATTTATCAGCGCAAGCTTCCTTTGCAATTGCTAAACGGAGATAGTACCTCTGTTTTTGCCAAATAAACCTGATTGCAGGCGGCAGCGCCCGAAGCGCAGCAAGGGACTAAAGCCGGAAAGCGGGGCTGAATGTTGCCAAGCGCTGCGGAGGTTGATTTTCGAAAAAAAAACTAACTGATATAGTCTCTGTCCTCGTCGCTTAAGGTGCTCTTTTGCTCGTTGGTGTAATTTTTCTCCACTTCGTCATTGTAGCTGCTATAGGTTTTACGTGGACGTCCAGCAATAAAGCCCAGGATAAAACCAATGAGTATGCAGATGCCGATAACGATGAGTTTTGATATTTCTACGGGTTTCCCAATAAGGAAATTGAACTCAACAGCGTCGTTGTTGGCTACTAAAAACAAGGTCAATAATACGGTAATGACAATGATGAATATGGTTTTGCCTTTCATGTTCTCAGAAATAATAGTTGAATAACACTTCGAATATAGGATTTTGATGGTAGATGTTGTTAACAAAAATTAAGCGGGCACCCACATCGGCTACAGGTTGGTAACGCAAAAGGTTCATGTCGCTACGCAATTCGATGCCAAAAGTTTTGGGTTGTGCCAAGTTGGTTTCTTTGCCTATGTTTTCGTAATGGCTAAAAAAGTTTGCCCGTACATTTCTGATGTAGGCAAATGGACCAATTTCGAGGTCTGGAAATAGGAAAGGGAAGCGATAATTAAGCAATAGCGTGTTTTTAAGCAGGCTTTTTGCCGCAATTTGGTTGTAGCCGTATACGGTAGGGATATCATTTACGGTTCTGAAAGTGCCGCTGTTTTGTTGGTAGCTAAAGCTGGCCAATAGGGTGTGGTTTTTGGCCAATCCTGGGAAATAGAAGAAGCTTTCTAAGGCGAAAAGACGTCCGGTTAGGCTGCGGTCGAAAGGTAGGTTTTGGTATTTAAGCTCAATCAACTGTGCCCATTTTGGTGCAATGTCACGCTCGGCGCTTCTTACCTGGTGGTTAAAACCTATTCGATAGGTCATGGGGAATTCGATGGTATTTACCAGTCGTTGGTCGTCAATAGGATTAAAATGTCGGTTCACATAATACGTCCCCGCTTCGCCAATAAAACTAAACAGGTGGTTAAAGGAATTGAAGCTTAAAGGCAGGGAAGTGGTAAGGCTGATATAGTCCTCACGCCATTTGGCTTGGTGGATGGCATTTTGGTAGCGGTAGTTGGCCAAACGCGGTCTGTTGCGATAGTTGATGTTGATGACAGGGTAAAGTGCCTTATATCTAAAGCCAGCATTGTACTCGAAACGGCGTAGCGAGCTCTCGTAGGTAACACCTGCATAAACACTGGTGGTATTAAGCAGGTCATCTGATTTGAGTTGCAGGCCTACACGTTCCACATTGTCGTCGGAAGTAGGGCTAATGCTATGAAAATTGAACATGTGCTTGAGCGGACTGTAGCTTTTAGAGCTAAAGGTGCTATCTGGAACATGGGCAAAAACATAGTCCTCTGGTTTGGTAGGCTGGCCGAAGTATACGAAGTTGTCTTGTGGTATGGAAGTAGGGTTGATTTCGGTTTTGGCAATTTCATAACCCATCAGTTGGTAGTTGTTAAACAAAAGGGTTTTGCCATCGGTAGAAAAGCTTGCGTTAAAAGCGCCGTATTTAGAAGCCGTTAGAGCGCTTATCTTTTTTGAGGCGGGGTCTACTTCATAAATATTGTCTACTCCGCTAAAATGAGCGTTAAATGCGATTTTATCGCCAAAAAATATTGGTCTGCTTAACTGTTGTCTACTGTCGCTAATTAATTGACTTAAATTTTGGCCTTCCTTTAGCCAAAGCGACTTCCCTTTTTCGGTGACGGTAATCCAAGCCATTTTGCTTCCGTCGTAATTAAGCGCTGGTGTTTGTATCTGATAGTTTTCGGGATTGGGCAAACTGTCAATAATTTTTCCAGTGTTCATATCCAAAGTCACCAAAGTGTTTTGGTTGTTGAGGTCTACTTTTACGGCAAGGAGTTTTTGCCCATCGCCAGAAATACTTGGTGCAAATAATCGGGTTTGGTGGGTGAGCTGTTTTTTCTTTCTGTTTTGTAAATCGTAAATGCAAATCACATTATAGCTTCGTTGCTTGTACCTCGGATCTTCTCTCCGTTCGTCCCAAACTATTTTGTTGTTTCCGTAACTGTACCATGGTTGCTCTTGGTAACCGATTTTGAATAGGACCTTTTCTTTTCTGTTGGGAGTGATGCTGACGAAGCCTGGTGTTTCGCTTTTGCTTTGCTTGATCGTTAAGAGATTTTGGTTGGGCAGTTGGGTAGGTAAATGATAGTCGGTGGCATAGGTGGTTTTTGGGTTTAAGCTTCTGTAATCGATGGATGAGTTTTGCTCGTTTTGTTTGGTCCAGGCCAGCCTTAAGTCTTCGAGTGTTTTGAGGTAATATTGTTTGGTGTTTTTGCCTGTAAATTTTTTAAGACTTTGTGAAAAAGGGTAGGGTCTTAGGGGGCGTTTATTGAGGTCGGAAAGTAGCTCGTTTCCGATATTGTTTCCGTAGTTTTTTTGGAGGTTGGAATTGATCAAATAGCCGAGTTGGTAATAGCCGGGTGTGACGTCTTTTTCGGAGCCAAAATAGGCCTTAGAATAATTGAAATTTTTGCCCTCTAAAACGGAGGTTCTGAAAGGCATGATCCAATTCGGTTGACGGCCTCTTCCTGAGTAGGTGAGCGAGGTCTCGGTGCTCACTGCGTCACCCTCTAAAAACCAAAGTGGCGTGCTCACTCCGATGTAGCCAAAGTATATTTCTTCGGGAAAGGGAAATCCTGTACTTCCGGTGATTTTGTTGAACTGTGCCACGTGCCTCAACTCGTGAACAGCAAGATTGTTTAGCCAGTCCTGACTGTCGAATTGTTGAGATGGCATAGTGTAGAATTGTGATTTTTTTGGAGCTAACTGAACAAAGCCATTTGAGGTGGTTCCTTGGTTCTGTAGGATGATTGGGATTAAGGTTTTTTGCTCTCCTAAACTTTTGCCAACGCTAGGGTAGATGTAGGCTAACGTATTGGCCATTCTTTGTGCCTCTTTTTCTAGCGAGCTGGGATAGATGATTTTGAAGCCACTATGTTCAATTTGCCTCCATTTTACACTAAGCGGCGTTTGGCTTTCGTCGAAAAATTGCGAAAAAACCCTTAGTGAACAAAAACTTAATAATGATATGATTAATATTCTGAATTTCAATTGATTTTTGTTTTAAATGTGAGTGGTATAAAATGTTTGCTAAAAATATTAGTTTTTGTTTTGTTTTTGAGTGGTGTTTTATTTTTACTTATTGTTGATATGGTTTTTTTAATGATATTGATTTTTAATTTGTTAAATGTTTTTATGTTGAGGTGTGTTTTAGCTTGTTTTTTGAGTTTTATGTTGGCGTTTTTGTTGGTTTATGGTGTTGTTTTCGATTTCTAAGATAAGCTATTTTAGTGATATAATATGTACACTATTGATGCTTATTTTTTTGCGATAAAATTCATGATGTTTTTAGAAATGTATGAAGAATTTGTGATCCATCGCTAGGTTGTGGCTCAAAAAAAATGCTGTAAAATGCTGGGGTATTCTTGTTGATTGCGAAAATTGAAGCTCATTTTTACAACAGTTTATCTCAAAATAGGGATAAACTTCTTCTAGTTTTTATATTGGTTTTTTTGCTTAGATAGTGTATTTTTTTATTTTTTATTTTGATGGTTTTGGATGTGGTTGCTGAAGGTTTTGTGCTTGTTTTGGATGGTGGAATTTTGATCTTATTGCTGAGTTTTAGCGATGAGGTCTGTCGATTTTTATCAAAAAAACTGGTGTGATAATTCAATTTTTTTTTCTTTTTTAAAATGCTAAATGGCTGTTTTTTGATGGAAATATTGGCTTGTTTTAGGTCGCTTTTGCTAGTGAAATGATAGCCGGTTTTTAGGTTTGTGGTTGCCTTTTTTGACTTGACTTAGGTTGTTTTTTTGAACGCTATTTTTGCTTGGAAGTATCGGTTTTATGGGTGTTTTTTGTTTAAGAAAAAGGTCTTTTTTGATCGCTTTTTTAGGGGTGTTTTGGGTATGGTTTGAAGTGAAGTTGAGGTCGGTTTGAGGTGTGTTAATGGTGTGCTTTTGGGATGATTTATTTGACTGTTTTGAGGTGTTTTTTTGATCGGTAATCCTGTTGTTGAAGCCTTCTTTTTGAGTTGTTTTTGTTTCGGTGATTTCCTCTTTTTACTTTTCTTTTGAGGATGGTTTTTGAGCTGGAGTTAACCAAAAATAGGGTGCGTTTTGGATAGCTTTTTGAATTGATTTTATTGGGTTTTTCGTGCCGATAATTTTATTTTGATGTCTGTTTTTTTAATTTTTTTTGTGAGGACTTTCACATTTTTTTCTGGATTTTTAACCTGCTTTTTGGAGCTTGATTGAGGTGGGTGAACGCAAAATTTGTGCGGTTTTTAAGCCGTTTTTAATGACTTTTACGAGTCGGTAGTCTGATTTTGTTGCCGCTTTTTATGGTGTTTTTTGCCTCGAATTCTAGTTTTTTTAGACGGTTTTTGTAGCTGAATAGAGAGGGGCGGACGAAAATTTAGAGCACTAAATGGGCTGTTTTTGACATGCTTTGCGAGCCGATAATTAGGCTTTGGCCACTCTTTTTACATTGATTTTTGCTTCAATTTTTACAGTATTTGCTTGTTTTTTTACATTTTTTTCAATGCAAAATCGGAGAAAGACTAGCTTTTTTTGAGGTGCTTTTTTAGTTTTTTTGTTGCTTTAAGTTTGGGGATAGGTGGTAATTATTGCTCGAATGGCGCTTGGCTTATACTGTTTTTTAGCAGTATTTTCGCTCATCTAGCACCAATTTCCATTGCGCTGTTTCGGCATATTGCTTAATGATTTCGTTTCTCTTGAGAAGTAATTTTCGAAGATATGAGGTAAGGATAAGGGTATTGAAAAGCCTTCCGAATATGCCATAAGGAGCGCTAAATTCGAAGTGGTCTACCATGGTTACTATGTCGTTTGTTTCCTCAAATTTATGCAAGTGATGGATAGCTTTAAAAGCTCCTTGTATTTGCTCGTCTACAAAATAATGTGGCCTTTCAAAGCCAGTAATCTTCGAACTAAGGGTTTGTGTAATGCCAAAATGGGTGGCTTTCCAAGTCACATATTCATTTAGCCCAATAAGTCCGCTAGTAACGCCAGAAATGGCTTCTTCTGAAGTGTGAGCGGTCGAAATTCGATGTAAATCGATACTTCTTGCCAGATCAAAGCAGATTTCAATAGGAGCGTTTATTTTAGTGGTGAGCTCAATTTTTGGCATAATGACGCACAGGTTTAAGTAGATGTTTTGCAATTTAAGAATATACCTCAAACCTAAGCAATTTCTCTTCGTTCTGTACTTCTAATTAAAGCTATGTGTCTATGTGTTTAGGGAGTGGAAAGGAACCTAAATGCACTGCATAGGTACATCGCAATCTATCTTTGTCCTCCTAAATCAATCTTGTTTGTTCTTTAAGACTATGTGCCTATGTGGTTAAAAATCGAAAAGCAAGCTAAATGAACCACATAGACACATAGAAAACTTAATAGGATTAACAGAATATTGTGGTTTTTTGGCAATCGATAACACCTATTTAGGCGCTCTGCGTAATAAGTATAAGCCAAGTATAGCAAATATAATAACAGGCAGTAAATTAGCTACTAGTGGTGGTAAACCACCCTTGGTAGAGAACATTTTGGCGAATTGATTCAGTACGATAAACAAGAAGCTCAGCACAATTCCTATTCCTAATGGCAAACCAACACCCCCACGTACTTTTCTAGACGATAGCGCTACCCCAATAAGGGTTAACACAAAGGCTGATAAAGGCTGTATAAAACGTTTATATTGCTCAAAAAGTAGGTCGTTCATTACGCCGGAGCCTCTGATCTTCTCTTTTTTGATCTTGTCCGACAACTCCTTGCTGGTCATACTCTCTACCACATTGTCGTATACCGAGAAGTCATCCGGTTTCATATCCAAAACAGTATCCTTGGTCTTGGTGTTGGCATATACCATGCTTTCCTTTAGGCCATCGATATTACGTATGGTGTAATTGCTCAATTTCCAAACCCTTTTTACCGAGTCATAGCTAATTTGTTCGGCCATTAGCTTCTTTTCCAGTACATCGCCTTTAAAGCGGTCTAGTGTAAATCTATAGCCGATATTACTGCGGTTGTCGAAATTGTCGATAAAGATGTACGTGTGTTCATCTATTTTCATGTGAATGTTCGACTTGGTGTAGGGGTCGTTCTTCTTGATTACCTGGTTTTCAAAGCTGTTTTTGATTTTATTGGTGTAAGGCAGCATGAAAAGGTTAGAAGCCAAGTTCAAGGAGAAAATGATAAAAGCCGAGATGAAATAAGGTCTTAAAAAGCGATTGAAACTTACGCCACCACTTAAAATGGGAACAATTTCGGTTTGATCGGCCATTTTTGCCGTAAAGAAAATTACCGCAATAAAGTTCATCAAAGGCGAGAGCATGTTGACATAAAACGGGATAGAACCCGCGTAATATTGAGAGAAAATCTCCCAAATCGTCATGTCGTTCTCTAAAAAGTCATCTAGCTTTTCCGAAAGGTCAAAAATCACGATAACCACCACAAATACCGCTAAGGTGTACACAAAAGTACCTAGGTATTTGCCAATGATATAGGCATCTATGAGTTTTAAACGTCGGAAAAGAAATTTCATTTAGAGTTTTGTTCCTAAGATAGTAACCATTTTGTTTTTCCACTCATAAAACTCGCCACTAATAATTTTTTCTCGGGCTTGGTTTACCAGCCATAAATAGAAATGTAAGTTGTGTAGCGTAGCAATTTGTGAGCCCAATATCTCTTTACTTTGCATTAAGTGTCTTAAATAGGCCTTAGAATACACTTGGTCGGCCAGTAGATCGCTTTCCGCATCAATTGGTGAAAAATCATTAGCCCATTTCTTATTGGTGATATTGATCATGCCGTTTCTGGTGAACAACATTCCGTTTCTGGCATTTCTGGTAGGCATTACACAATCAAACATATCTACTCCTAACGCGATATTCTCTAAAATATTGATTGGTGTACCTACGCCCATTAAATAGCGAGGCTTTTCATAAGGCAGAATGTCGCAAACTACCTCAGTCATGGCATACATTTCCTCAGCAGGTTCACCTACAGAAAGGCCGCCAATGGCATTGCCCTCACGGCCCATTGAAGCGATAAACTCTGCAGATTTTATCCTTAGGTCTTTATAAACAGAACCCTGAACAATAGGGAACAAGGTTTGGTCGTAACCATATTTAGGTTCCGTGGTGTCAAAACGCTCACAGCATCTCTTCAACCAACGGTGGGTCATGTTAATGGAGTTAGCGGCGTATTTGTAGTCGCATGGATAAGGTGTGCACTCATCAAAAGCCATGATGATATCTGCGCCAATGGTACGCTGAATGTCCATTGCATACTCTGGCGTAAATAAATGCTTAGAGCCATCAATATGTGAGCGGAAAGTAACTCCTTCTTCCTTTATTTTTCGTACTTGGCTTAGCGAATAAACCTGATAACCACCACTGTCGGTTAAAATAGGCTTGTCCCATCCAATAAATTTGTGCAGCCCGCCTGCAGGTTCTAAAATATCCAATCCCGGACGCAGGTACAAATGATAAGTATTGCCCAATATAATTTGAGCTTTAATATCTTCCTTTAATTCTTTTTGGTGTACCGCTTTTACCGTTCCTGCGGTGCCTACAGGCATAAAAATAGGGGTCTGTATGTCGCCATGAGCAGTGCTAATTACGCCCGCTCTTGCTTTGGAATTTGGGTCCTTTGCCTGTAAGTTAAATTTCATGCGTTGCTGTCCTCTTCAAAATCCGACAAAAGTAAAGATTAATTGTCAAATTGCTGAATGCTTAAAAGCGATTATTGTATGGCGACGTTGTTTTTTAGTTCTTTTTAGCTCTTTTTTTAATAAACCTCATAGGTTTCTAAAACCTATGAGGTTTTATAGCCAAAGCTGTTCCTTGCAATCCCAAATAACTAACTGCCCGTACTAAAACATACTAAACCGACTCAATCGGGAAAGAATTTAGGAACGGGATTATTATTCATACATTTATTAATGATCGGATTACTCCCTTAACTTTCCAACTTTCGGACTTCCTGACTAACACCTGGCTACTAATTCCTAACTCCTAGCCCCTTATTCCTAATCCCTTTTTTTCAACAATACATACAAATTGAATTAAAAAACAGACCTTTGCTTGCTTTAGAATACCATCGTGGAATTTAACATACTCGAAATCTGCTTGCTAAGCGCTCTAGCTATCTGTTTCCTAATACATCTTTATTATGTTTTAGGTGTGCACTTGAAATTAGCGCAATACCCTATCAACGATTTGCCTACAGCCGGTCGTAAACCTATTAGCGTAATTGTTTGCGCACGCAACGAAATTCAGAATCTAGAAAAATACCTGCCTAGCTTATTTGAGCAAGACTATCCACAATTTGAAGTGGTGGTGGTAAACGATCGATCATGGGATGGTACGGTAGATCTGTTGGAGGCGCTAGAGAAAAAATACAGTAACCTAAAAGTGGTACACGTAGCTGATGGGAATAAATTTATTGCGGGGAAAAAATTTGCCGTAACCATGGGGATCAAAGCGGCTAGTTACGATTGGTTGGTGTTTACCGATGCAGATTGTAAACCGGCAAATAATCATTGGCTAAAAGGAATGCAGCAACACGCTGATGATGATGTGGAGATTGTGCTGGGTTACTCTCCTTACTTCAAAAGAAAATCATTGTTAAATGTATTGATCCGTTTTGAAACATTTTTTACAGCCGTTAACTATTTGTCTTTTGCTATAAAAGGGATGCCTTATATGGGAGTAGGCAGAAACATGGCTTACAAAAAAACACTTTTCTTTAAAAACAAAGGCTTTGCAGCACATATGCATATCCCGTCAGGTGATGATGATTTGTTTGTGAATGCCAACGCGAGACCTGATAATACAATCATTCAAATCCATCGAGAAGCACATGTATGGAGCGAGCCTAAGACTTCGTTTTTTGCCTATCTACGTCAAAAGAAAAGACATATTGGTGCTGGAAAGTTCTACAAGTCAAAACATAAGTTTATACTTTCGGTGCAAATAGCTATTCAGTTTTGCTTTTATGCTTTGGTTATTGGCTTAGCCATTTTACCCAATACACGCTTTATTGCAGCCGGTATTTTCTTGTTGAGTTTAATCATCAGAAGCTTCGTATACCCTAAGCTGCTAAAAAGATTAAATTATGGCGAATTAAGATGGTGGTTCCCAATTTTGGATATTGTTTTGATGGCCTTTTTGGTATTCAACGCTATTCTGTCCATCTTCGTAAAGAAAGTGCAATGGAAGTAGTGAAGAACAAAGGATAAAGGACTAAAGATATGTTACCATCTATATCTAAATCTGCGCAACGATTTACTAACCACTAGCAACTAACTCCTAATCCCTAACTCCTAGCCACTTCTTTTAACTTTCCACTTTAACTTATAACTTTGCCAAATGGTAAAACCCGATATCATTTTCAAGTACTTTCCTGATTTAACTCAGCAACAAATTGAGCAATTTGAAAAACTGTATGAACTTTACAGCTTTTGGAATAGTCAAATCAATGTGATTTCTCGAAAAGATATTGACGAGCTTTACGAACGCCATATTTTACATTCACTGGGCATTGCAAAGTTTTGCACTTTTAAGTCTGGCGAAAAAGTATTGGACGTAGGTACAGGTGGTGGTTTTCCGGGCATTCCTCTGGCCATTCTGTTTCCAGAAACGCAGTTCCATTTGGTAGATTCTATAGGGAAAAAAATCAAAGTGGTGAACGAAGTAGCAAAAGCCTTAGGACTAAAAAATGTGAAAGGTTCGCACAGTAGGGCAGAGCAGATTACCGATAAATATAACTTTGTGGTATCACGAGCGGTAACACGTTTGGGCGACTTTTATCCTTGGGTAAGAGGAAAATTTGCGAAGGAGAATATCAATGCCTTAAAAAATGGTATTCTTTATCTAAAAGGAGGCGATTTGACCGAAGAGATTAAGGAGTCAAAACTGAAAGCAGAATTATATCCGCTTTCAGCTTATTTTGAGGAAGATTTTTTTGATACCAAATACGTGGTCTACATTCCTCAGTAATCAAATTAACTAACAACGATCGTCTTTGTCTTGTACAGGTTGAGGTTTGTATAAAAGCCAAGCCTTGCCATTGTAGCCGGTATTTAACTGCTGCGAAAATGTTTGTTTAGTGGTGGTTGTGGCTGGCGATTTTGCTTTCCCAATTTTTACGCCCTGTACTTTTTTGGTAGGGGTTTCAGTAGTTTCAATTTTAATGGATTTAATCTCCTTTGGTTTGGAGCCTTTGATTTCTTCTACTTTTATGCCCTGCACCTTTTTAATAGGATGATCAGCTTTTATTTCAAGTTCAATAGGTTCGCCTTTAATCGTTTTAGATTTTTCAAGTTTGATTTCTTCTACTTTTATGCCCTCTACTTTTTTTATAGGCTTGTCAGCTTTTATTTCCAACTCTATTGGTTTTGCATTTTTGGATTCTTTTATTTCTTCAACTTTTATTGAGGGAATGATTTCAATTTCTTGAACTTTAAGACCCTTGATAGCAGCTGTTTTATTTATTTCATCTGCTTTTACAGTTGGAGGAGGGGATTTTTTAGGGCTTTTACCTTTAGGTGGAGCTTCAATTGCTGGTGGAGGAAGTTTAACTTGTTCTTTCTTGGTTTCATTTTGTTTTGGCATTACTGGGGGAGCTGGAGTCATTACAACGTCTTTACCAATAATTTCTACCGCACCGTATTTCCCTTCATTACCATATTTGTTAATGGCTGCTTCACTTGTTAAAAAAGTAACCTTTTCTGCTTTGGCGGAACCGTAGTATTTATTTTTATCTAGAATAACTTTTCCATTGATAGCAATTACTCGCTTTTCTAAGGATATGAAATTGTTATGCTCGTCATATTTAAAATCTGGATAGTAGGTTTTCTTTTCCTGTTTTGATTTTGTGGCTTCCTCTTTAACTTTCTGTTGAGCGCCAATTTCCAGATAGCCATAGCTTTTACTAAAACTAAGTGTCGAAGCGCATAACAAACCCATGCCTAGTGGTACGGCTAGCAAATATTTGAGCTTGGCCCATTTTGCCGTTTTTTCTTTGTTTAACATGTTGATTCTACTTTTTAATATTGATTGATTGAAAAATTGATTGACAAGAGTAGGTGAATATGAAGCCATGGAATTCTCGATAAGAAACATGGCGTATTCATGTTTGGAAATGCCCTTCGCAGTAGTGCTTTCATCAGCAATGTACTCGTGCAAAAGCGTTAAATCATTTTTTACTAAATACACTACCGGATTAAACCAGCAGATGATTTTTAAAAGCTCTAGTAAAATGATGTCTAAACTGTGCTTTTGTTTAATGTGGATCATCTCATGCGTTAACACTGCATTGTTTTTTGCCATGTTGGGATGAATGAAAAGCACATTGAAGAATGAAAAGGCGGCATGCTCGGCAGAAAGCTCTACCAACGTGTAGTTACCTAATTTGCGCTTTTGGTGGTTAAAGTACAGGCGAATGATTTTGGTGATAGAAAAAAGAAATTTAACAGCTAGACCAATAGCCAAAGCCAAATATCCATATAAAAGATAATCATTTAGGCCCCATGCTGTAGGTTGATCTGCTACAACCACTTCTATAAACTGTTGGGGAGCCTCTTCCATTTGTATTTCGGTAGCAACCTCCATAGGTAGTTTTAAAAAGCCTAGCTGCATAAAAGGAATGGTAAATGCCATTATAATGCTCAATACCAAAAAATATCGATTAGCATTATAGAAAGTGGTATTTTGTAATAACAACTTGTACAGAAGATAGAAAGCGGCTAAATACAGGTTAGCCTCTAACAAATAATATAGCCAGCTCATGATTTCTTGTTTTTAAGTTGTTCCGCCAATGCAATAATTTCATCCAATTGAGAAACATCCAGGTTTTTTTCCTTTACTAAAAAAGAAACCAGGCTTTCATAACTATTTTCAAAATAGTTGTTCAGTACCTTATCAAAAGCAAAGTGTTTGTACTGCTCTTCGGTAATAATGGGGAAATAAATGTGAGTATTGCCAATAGCTTTATGGTCTATAAAACCTTTCCCTTCCAATACTCTAATTACCGTAGATACGGTGTTGTAGGCAGGTTTTGGTTCCTCCATGCGGTCAATCACATCTTTTACAATCGCTTCTTTCAGTTCCCAAAGAATAAGCATCACTTGTTCTTCTGCTTTTGTTAATTCTCTCATAATGAATTATATTGCTTAATAACATAAAGTTAAAACTATAAAAATAGTTTACAAACTATTTTTATAGTTTAATTATTAATACGCTGTGATACAGTGATATAATTTATCTATGAGTAAACATCACCAAATTGCGCTTACCCTTATTGAAGGGGTAGGCCCCTTAACTGCCAAAAAACTGCTGCAGCATTTTGGCGATGCCACCCAAGTATTTCAGGCTAATCAAAAGCAATTGTCGCAAATTGATGGTATAGGTAAAAAAACGGCAGAAGCTATTATGTGTACCAATGCCTTGGTTTTAGCCCAAAAAGAATTGGAATTTATAGAGAAACATCAGATAAAGGTGCTTTTTTATGAGGACGAAGATTATCCTAAGCGATTAAAAAGCTGTTATGACTCTCCATTACTGTTATATTATAAAGGAACAGTAAACCTTAATGCATCAAAAGTAGTAAGCATTGTAGGGACCAGAAATGCCACCCCATACGGCAAAATATTATGCAAACAATTAATAGAAGTATTAAAGCCTTACGATGTGCTTATAGTAAGTGGTTTGGCTCATGGGATAGATGCTGCAGCGCATAAAGAAAGTGTACTGCAAGAAGTACCTACTATTGGAGTTTTGGGGCATGGACTTGATCGTATTTATCCCGCTACCCACCGAGAGTTAGCCGCCAAGATGCTAAAATGTGGTGGTTTGCTTACTGAGTTCTTGCCTGGAACCAATCCGGATCGAGAGAATTTTCCAATGCGTAATCGTATCATTGCAGGCATGGCCGATGTGACGATAGTAGTGGAAGCTTCTATTAAAGGAGGTGCCTTAATTACCGCAGAAATTGCCAATTCCTACAACAGAGATGTGTACGCCTTTCCTGGGAGGATAAATGATGAGTTTTCTGAAGGTTGTAATTTTCTGATCAAAACCAATAGGGCAGGGCTCATTAATAGCCCAAAAGACCTAATTTATTATCTAGGCTGGGATGATCAAGCCGCTAAAGTAAAATCTGCAGTTCAGGTGCAGCTACCTTTAAACTTAAGCAAAGATGAAAGGATCGTTTGTGAAGCACTACTACAAGCTGCATTACCAGTTGACGAACTGTCTTTAAAGACAAACATGGCGCAAAGCAAGCTTGCTGTTATCTTGCTTACTTTAGAGATGCAAGGGATAATTGTGGCTTTGCCAGGAAAACTTTTCAAGTTGGTTTAATGTGAGTTAAAGATAAGTCTTTTTTAGTTTTTCATTATCTCCAGCCCCTACATACTCTCTTCGTTGTATTTAAAACGGAAACTGTTTTGCATGTATTCTTATGTGTCTATGTGGTTGTTTTTTTACTCGAACTCATGTTAATTTTAGCTACTTAGTAAAACAGATAAAAACTAAGATTAATGAGTTTAGCCAAATTTATAGTATATAAAGTATATCATTTTTGTAGTTTAAGGAACTTAATTTTGTTTATTTGTTAATTTAAAAATTAAATTTTAAATAAGTTTTATAGTCTGAAATACTTATTGTTGTTCTGTATTTTTGTGCCATGTGGTATAACAATATATTAGAAACCATTGGCAATACACCATTGGTAAAATTGAACAACATCGTTAAAGATATTCCTGCTACTATATTAGCTAAAATAGAAACAACTAATCCAGGCAATTCAATTAAAGATCGTATGGCGATCAAAATGATTGAAGATGCTGAGAAGAGTGGTAAGCTAAAACCAGGGGGGACTATTATCGAAGGTACATCTGGTAATACTGGAATGGGCTTAGCCATGGCTGCCATCATTAAAGGTTATAAATGTATTTTTACCACTACGGATAAACAATCTAAGGAAAAGGTAGATGCTTTGCGTGCTTTTGGTGCCGAAGTAATTGTTTGTCCTACCAACGTTGAGCCAGAAGATCCTCGTTCGTATTATTCTGTGTCTTCACGTTTAGAGCGTGAAGTGCCCAATTCTTGGAAACCAAATCAGTACGATAACTTAAGTAATAGCCAAGCGCATTACGAGCAAACAGGTCCCGAAATTTGGGAACAAACAGAAGGGAAAATCACCCACTTGGTAGTTGGTGTAGGTACTGGAGGTACCATTTCTGGAACAGGGAAATACTTGAAGGAGAAAAATCCAAATATTAAGGTTTGGGGTATTGATACCTACGGTTCTGTATTCAAAAAATATAAAGAAACAGGCATCTTTGATAAAAACGAAATCTATCCATATATCACCGAAGGCATTGGAGAGGACTTTTTACCAGCCAACGTAAACTTTGATGTGATTGATCTTTTTGAAAAGGTAACGGATAAAGAAGCTGCTTTAATGACCAGAGAGGTTTGTCGCCAAGAAGGAATTTTTGTGGGCAACTCTGCGGGAGCAGCTGTAGCAGGTTTATTGCAGTTAAAAGACCAATTGAAACCTGAGGATGTAGTGGTGGTTATTTTCCATGATCACGGAAGCCGTTACATGGGTAAAATGTACAACGAAGATTGGTTGCGTGAACGTGGTTTCTTAAAAGATGAAAAACTAACAGCCAGAACCATCTTGGCTAAAAAAGAAACAGGAGAAATTGTAACCATCGATTGCGAGAAAACTGTTTCGGAAGCATTCAATACCATGAGTACCATGAATATTTCTCAAATACCTGTTACTCAAAAAGGAATGTTGGTAGGTAAATTGGAAGAAAGCGATATTTTAAGTGCATTGCTAGAAAACCCAAGTGTAAAATCAGCAACGGTAGAAACGGTAATGGGCCCAACTTTCCCATTTGTAGATTTAAATACGTCTATTGATCGACTGTCTTCTTTAATTAATAAAGATAATAGCGCTGTTTTAGTAGAACTAGAAGATGGTAGATTTGATATCATCACTCAGTATGACATTATCAACGCGATAAAAGGGTAATCCAAGTTAAAAGTCTGAAGTAAAAGTAAAAAGATTGGTGTTGTCGCCAATCTTTTTATTTAATACAATCCTATGTAAGTAGCATATAACTAGACTTATTGCGTTTTCGAAACACGGGGCAATCAGCTTTACGTGAAAATAGCAGCCAAAAGTTAAACCTCGTAAGTCTTTTTATTTATACTGCCGAATTAATCTTTCATCACCTCTCCAGATTTTCTGAAAATAAAATTCCCGTAGATGTGTCTTTTTGCAAAACGGCCTGGCGAATCAGCGTTTACCATTTTTACGTAGGTATTTTTGGGTACACCAAGATATTCATATATCAATCCGTTTAAATGCTGTATTTTTAAAATTTGCTTTTCAAAATAGAAGTCGTGTATTAAAGAATTTGCCGTAGTCTCCGTATATTCTTCTTGATGTTTTTCATGCGTTTCTTTGTTGATGCTCACCAAAAAATGGTAGGCCTCAATGACGCATCTGCTTTTTTCTTCTGCTATTAGTTTTCCAGCTTCGTCATTTACAAATTTATCAGGATGCGAGTCTTTCATCGTATTTCTGTAAATGGTTTTTAATTCGGCTAAAGTGACTGTTTTATCAACCCCAAGTAGCCTTTGATACTCCACAACTCTTTTCATATGATTGTTTTCTCTTTTTGGGCTGCAAATGTAGGGAATTAAAACTGCTAATTCGCATGGTATGGAGTGCAGTAAATATGGTTGACTATACTGTGTTATCAAACAACTAAAATCACTAAAATTAAATTAGTGAAGGGCTTGTTATATCATCACTTAAGGAATAAAAACTACATGTCTTATGCGTCTCTAATTGATCTTATCAGACTTACCTAAAGGATTTCTTTCAACATTGCCTACAAATAATTATCCTTGGTTACTTCCCATGTCCAAGGCTTTTTAAAATCATTTAAAGTTCTAGGCTGTGAAAAGACCAGGATATCTTCTTCCGTTTCGTTAGCAATATTGCGTTTGAAAATACTTCCTATTACGGTTTTAATGGTGCGGTCAACAAAATCGTATTGTTTGTCCACCATTTCGCCACTGTCCTTATTATAATATACATTATTGGCAGTAACTAAATTCCATTGTTTTTGTAGGTACTCAAATTGGTAATTCAATTTCCAACGCCATTCATTACCACCTTCAAAAGATAGGGTTAATTTATGCTCTTCAATTCTCAGGCCTTTTAACGGTTCGCCCATTTTTCCGCCTTCCTCAGAACGTAAAATGAAGTCGTTGTTCTGTAGTGCTAAACGATATCTGTTCGCTGTTTTAAAATAAACAACAAGCATTCGGGGTTTTTGCGTTTCCCTAATCAATTCTATTTCATAATTGCCATAAGCCCTATCCTCATCAACTTCCTTATAGTACTCTAAAATCAATACTAAATCCTGCTGATTGTCGTGGTTCAGGTCGCCATAAGCAGAATCTAAAACCTTCCAGTTTTTAGGAATCAAATTGGCTACTTTATCGCTTTGCGTTAACAGTTTTGGAAAGCTGAACTTTTGGGCATATGCTAAACTTCCAGTAAGCAATAACATAAAAAATATAGGCCATTTCATGCTATTACAACGCTTAAAATACTATTTTAGCATCATTGGCTGTGTGACTGTGCAGCTAAGACCAAAAACCAAAATTAAAACCAGTATGGATTTGTCATTTAACATGAATGAGGACTACAATAAACAGTTAGTCTACCAATTGAAAGAAAAACTAAAAAAAGTTTACCTAGGTGGCGGCGAGAAAAGTGCCGCGAAACAAAAAGAAAAAGGAAAGCTCCTGGCAAGGGAGCGTATTGAGTATTTGTTGGATCCCGATAAGCCCTCTATTGAAGTAGGTGCTTTTGCGGCCGAGGGGATGTACGAAGCAGAAGGTGGTTGCCCGAGTGCAGGAGTAGTGGTGAAAATTGGCTACGTATCAGGAAGGCAATGTGTGGTAGTGGCTAACGATGCTACCGTAAAAGCAGGCGCTTGGTTCCCGATGACAGCAAAGAAAAACCTGCGTGCACAGGAAATAGCGATGGAAAATCGTTTGCCAATTATTTATTTGGTAGACAGTGCTGGCGTTTATTTACCTATGCAGGATGAAATTTTCCCCGATAAGGAACATTTTGGACGTATATTTAGGAATAATGCCATCATGTCGTCAGAAGGGATTGTGCAAATTGCGGCCATTATGGGCTCTTGCGTAGCTGGAGGTGCCTATTTGCCTATTATGAGCGATGAGGCGATGATTGTAGATGGTACAGGATCGGTATTTTTAGCAGGCTCGTATTTGGTAAAATCGGCCATTGGCGAGGATATAGATAATGAAACGTTAGGTGGCGCAACCACACATTGTGAAATTTCGGGAGTTACAGACTATAAGCATCCTAATGATCAAGCTTGTTTAGATAGTATCAGAAATATCATGAGTATGTTGGGTGCTCCGCAAAATGCAGGTTTTGATCGTATAAAATCGGCTTTGCCAAAATTAAAACAAGAGGATATTTACGGTATATTGCCTGACAACCGCGAAAAACCTTATGATATGAAGGAAATTATTCTGCGTTTAGTGGATAATTCGGAATTTGAAGAATATAAGGAACTATACGGGCAATCTATCATTTGTGGACTAGGGCGTGTAGATGGATGGGCCGTAGGAATTGTGGCTAACCAACGTAAGGTGGTGAAATCAAAAAAAGGCGAAATGCAATTTGGTGGCGTAATTTATTCGGATAGTGCTGATAAAGCCAGCCGTTTTATCATGAACTGTAACCAAAAGAAAATTCCTTTGGTATTTTTACATGATGTAACGGGCTTTATGGTGGGAAGTAGATCAGAGCAAGGCGGTATTATTAAAGATGGTGCCAAAATGGTGAATACAGTTGCCAACTCGGTAGTGCCTAAAATTACGGTAGTGTTGGGCAATTCTTATGGCGCTGGTAACTATGCCATGTGTGGTAAAGCTTATGATCCGCGATTGATTTATGCTTGGCCAAGCGCCAAGTTAGCGGTAATGGGAGGCGCACAGGCTGCTAAAGTACTCTTGCAAATTCAAGAAAGTGCCCTGAAATCAAAAGGAGAAACGTTAGCCGAAGACAAAAAGAATCAACTACTGGATGAGATTACCAGTAAATATAATGCACAAACTACACCATATTACGCCGCATCACGTTTATGGGTAGATGGAGTGATAGATCCGCTGGAAACCCGAAAGGTCATTTCTATGGGGATTGAAGCTGCCAACCAATCGCCTATTCGAAAAACCTTTAGTGTGGGGGTAATTCAAACTTAAACGAAAATGAAATATAAACTGCTGATATTTTTATGCTTTTTTGCTGTTCTGCAGGCTTTCTCGCAAGCTAAGCCCATTTATTTTAATGGAAATAGAATCACTACCAATCCTGAACAGGCGACTTCGTATGGCGTTTATGGAAAACTAAGTGGCGAAGACCTTTGGGTATTAAAAAGGTATGATCTATATGATAATTTAATGCTTTCTGGGGCTTACAAAGATGAGCAGCTTTCTAAACCACATGGCAAGTTCATTTTCTATGGAAGTATCTTTGACTATAACGACCAGAATTTTACCAATTTCAAAAACTCAAAAACAGATAGGTACATCACGCAAGAAGGATCTTATGTAGATGGGTTAGAAGAAGGAAGGTGGACTGATTTTTTTCCTGATGGAAGAGTGTTCGGTTATCGTACCTATTTAAATGGTAAATTACATGGAGATATAGCGCTTTTCAACTATAAAGGTAGAAGAGAGATTTATGGCCATTACAAAAATGGCTTGAAGGATGGTACTTGGTATGATCTGAAAAGGAGAACCAAGGAAGTTTTTGAGAGTGATAAATTGATCAGTACTAATAGACTTACCAGAGAAGAAATACAAGCAATAGAATAAAATGAAAAAGCAATTAGCTTTATTGGCAGCCACTATGATGTCGCTAAGTGTATGTGCACAAACCGCAAACGAAATACATCGGAAAGCGATAATGGTAGATACGCATGGCGACATCCTTTATAACCAAATACAATCGGGAATTGATGTAGGAAAGCTGCAAACGTCTGGTAATTTTGATTTGGTTAGGGCCAAACAAGGCGGTTTGGATGTACAGGTTTTTTCTATTTGGTGTGATGAAAAAGGAGGTTTTGATTTAGCCAATAGGCAGATTGATTCTTTGTATAGCTTAATCAAAAGATATCCTAATAACATTGCTTTAGCTACCAATGCACAAGAGCTAGAAAATGCCGTGAAGCAAGACAAGCTAGCGGCACTAATAGGGGTAGAAGGGGGACACATGATTGAAAGTGACCTAAGTAAACTCGAAGCCTTGGCTAAAAGAGGGATGATTTACCTCACCTTGACTTGGAATAACAGCACGCCATGGGCTAGCTCTGCAGCTGAAGAAAGTAAAGGTAAGATTGAAAAGCCTGGGCTAAATGATTTTGGAAAGTCAGTAGTTAAAAAGCTCAATGATCTTGGAGTGTTAGTGGATTTATCGCACGTGGGCGAGCAAACATTTTATGATGCAATCAAAGCTTCTAAGAAGCCTATTTTAGTATCTCATAGCTGTGTGTATGCCATTAATCCTATTCCTAGAAATCTAAAAGACGATCAGATCAAAGCTATAGGTAAAAACGGTGGCGTAATTTCTTTGAATTTTTACAGTGGATTTTTAGATTCTACCTATTCAAAAAAACAGCAAGTTTTTTTAACGAAATATAAAGACGAACTTAAATCCCTCAGTGATAAATATGGGAGATCAAAAGCGATTGATACTCTTATTAGTTTGCACAAGTTAGAAGCAGATGAAATAAGACCAAGCGTTGAAAAAGTCGTAGATCATATTGATCATATCGTGAAATTGATTGGAATAGACCATATAGGCATTGGTGCCGACTTTGATGGAGCCGAATCTTTTCCTCAAGGAATTGATAGCGTAGCGGATTTTCCTAAAGTAACCGCCGCCCTTTTAAAAAGAGGATATAGTGAAGCGGATATCTATAAAATACTAGGCGGAAACTTTGTGCGCTTGTTAAAAGCTAATAAAGGAAAGTAGGTTGGAAAGTTAAAAGTTTAAAGTCGGAAAGTCCGAAAGATGGAGAAATTGGTTATGGCTCAGTAAGGCAATTAACCAGTTTAAACAATTAACCATTTTGCAATACTAACTCCTAGCCACTAATTCCTAACTCCTAGTCCCTAACCACTAAACAAATTATCTTCACAATTTCATCTTTCTCCACAAATATTGCGCTTTAGTGCTTAAAGATTAAATTTGCATCACAAATTACACACAATGTCTCAACAAGAAGAATTAGAACACGTAGAGTGCCTCATTATTGGGTCGGGGCCAGCAGGTTATACCGCAGCTATTTATGCAGCTAGAGCCGATTTGAAACCCGTATTGTACACCGGTATGGAAATGGGCGGACAGCTTACCCAAACCACTGATGTAGATAATTTCCCTGGTTATCCTAATGGGATCATGGGTCCTGAAATGATGGAAGACTTTAAAAACCAAGCAGAGCGTTTCGGTACGCAAATCCGTTTTGGATATGTAAGCTCGGTTGATTTCTCTTCATTACCACATAAAGTAACGGTAGATGAAACCAAAACGATTTTGGCGGATTCTGTAATTATTGCTACAGGAGCAAAAGCAAAATGGTTGGGCTTGCCAAGTGAGCAACAATACAATGGTTTTGGTGTTTCAGCTTGTGCCGTTTGTGATGGTTTCTTCTTCAAAGGTCAAACCGTAGCTATTGTAGGTGCGGGAGATACTGCTGCCGAAGAAGCAACTTACTTAGCTAAACTTTGTAAAAAAGTTTACATGTTGGTACGTAGAGATGAATTTAGAGCTTCAAAAGCGATGGTTCACCGCGTATTAAACACAGAAAATATCGAAGTACTTTACAATACTGAAACCACCGAAGTCATTGGAAATGGTAAAAATGTAACTGGCGTAAACGTATTTAACCATAAAACGGAAGAAGCCACTACTTTGGATATTGAGGGTTTCTTTGTCGCTATTGGACATAAACCTAATACAGATATGTTTAAAGGATGGTTAGATATGGATGAAACAGGCTATTTGCAAACGATTCCAGGAACTTCTAAAACAAATATCGAAGGTGTTTTTGCCTGCGGCGACGTACAAGATAGTTATTACAGACAAGCCATTACAGCTGCAGGTTCAGGCTGTATGGCTGCGCTGGATGCAGAGAGATATTTAGCTGCTAAAGCAGATACTAAATAGTCGATTAGTAATCATCATAAAAAAAGCTTCCTAAATATTTAGGAAGCTTTTTTTATGATTTCATTTTTTCTATCCTGCTCAAGCCGAAAAATTTATATCTTGTAATAAAGTGCTGATTAAGTACTACCCAAACCAAAATATCATAAACCAAAACTGATGAAAAAATTGTTTTTAACGGCTTTTGCTGCATTTTTTTTACTGAATGCCCAAGCACAAACCGATGTTAACATGGGGATTATTCCTGCCCCTGTATCTGTACAAAAAGGGAGTGGGAGTTTTATTCTCGATAAAAGTGTTGTTTTACTCAATAACAACCCTAAAAACGCAAAAATAGCCGAAACACTTCAATCGTTTGCAGCTACCAAGGGATTAAAACTGAAACTAGTAAAAACTTTAGCTGCAGGACAAAAAGCCATAGAGTTAACCAGTATAGGAGCAGATCAGTTACCAAGTGAAGGCTATCAAATTAAGATCAGTAGCCATAGAATCAAATTGATTGGTAAAGAGGCAGGCTTGTTTTACGCATTGCAATCTTTCATGCAATTGGTGCCTGATCAAAAACAAGGTGCCATTAATATTCAAAATGCAGAAATTAATGACTACCCACGTTTTAGCTACAGAGGATTGCATTTGGATGTTGGACGCCACTTCTTCCCGCTATCCTTCATCAAAAAATACATTGATGTGATGGCCCAATACAAGTTGAATAACTTTCACTGGCATTTAACCGAAGATCAAGGTTGGAGGTTAGAAATCAAGAAGTATCCGAAGCTCACAGAAATTGGTGGCAGTAGGAATGGGACCATTATTGGTAATTATCCAGGCAGTGGTGGAACCGATAATGAAGTTTACAAAGGTTACTATACCCAAGCCGAGGCCAAAGAGATTGTGGCTTATGCTGCGGCAAGATATATCAACGTAATCCCAGAAATTGAATTGCCAGGGCACGGTTCGGCAGCTATTGCAGCTTATCCTGAGTTGAGCTGTTTTCCCGAAAGAGATACGCCAATAAAAGAAAATGCACCATGGTCGGGACCTAGAAATGGTAAACAAGTACAACAAACTTGGGGCGTATTCGACGATATTTTTGTGCCTTCAGAAAATACTTTCAAATTTCTGCAGGATGTATTAGATGAGGTAGTTGCTATTTTTCCTTCTAAATACATTCATATCGGTGGCGACGAAGCTCCAAAGAAATATTGGAAAGAATCGGAGTTTTGCCAGCAGCTGATCAAAGAAAAGGGGCTTAAAGATGAGCACGGTTTGCAGAGCTATTTTATTCAACGCATAGAAAAATATCTAAATGATAAAGGGCGCTCGATTATTGGTTGGGATGAGATTTTAGAGGGAGGTTTGGCTCCTAATGCAACGGTGATGAGCTGGAGAGGTGAAAAAGGCGGAATTGAAGCTGCTCAACAGAATCACGATGTATTGATGACACCAGGCTCAAACGGCTTATACTTTGATCACAAACAATCTTTATCAGAAGATGAGCCGTTAACCATAAGCAGAACCGGAAAAGGCTATTCTGATTTTACCAAGGTATATAATTACAATCCTGTACCAGATGTACTTACCGAAGATCAAAAGAAATACATTAAAGGGGTACAGGCAAACTTATGGACGGAATACATTGAAATACCATCAAAAGTAGAGTTCATGATTTTTCCAAGGGTTTATGCCTTATCGGAAATTGCTTGGACACCACTTGCCCAAAAGGATTTTAAAAATTTTAGTGATGAGCGTTTGCCTTTACACTTGGCAAGATTAGACCGAACCGCTACCAACTATTGGGTGCCACCAGCGGTAGGACAACCTAATCAAACGGTAAATGGCGAAAATCATGTCATTACCTTGGCTGCGCCGGTTTTGGGTGCAAAAGTTTATTATACTTTGGATGGATATCGTCCTTCTGAAAATGCTGCGGAATATACCCAGCCACTCAATATCAATGTGCCACAAGGAACTAAAAAAGTATTAAAAACCATCGTGATTACCCCTAGTGGAAAACGAAGTGTAGTAATGGAAACTGTTTTAAATAATGGAGCGGCAGATGTTAAAGTTAAATAGCCTTTTGCATTAAACGTGTAAAACACATAAATTGGCTTTTTAAATATGAAGAAGATGTTTTTAAAAGATTTTTTGAAATCTGTATTTGTAGCGGTTGCAATATCCGTAGCCTTTGTGGCCTGTAGCGAAAATGAAAAAGCTGCGCAAACACAATTGACTCCAACAGAAACAAAGGCACCCAATCCGTTTCCATTCTATAAGAGTATAGAAATAAAGCCTGGTTATTATTTTGAAGTAGTAAGCTGGGGAAAAGGAGTAGACAGTGTAGGTGGTTTTTTGATTTTGATGTCTGATTCAGCTCGAAATAATTACAAATCTATTTCAGTGGAAAGAAATGGCATCATTACCGATGCTTGGAATATGGACTTAGATAACGATGGTAATCCAGAGATTTATGTACAATCATTAGTTCGTAAAAACGTAACTGATTTGAACGTTTATGAGTTTGGAGGCGATTTTAATAAAATTAGTTTTCCTGGCATCAGCTCCATGAAGGGTTATCAAGGAGATGATAAGTTCTTCGTTAAAAATGGAGATTTATTCCGTTCTGTGCCTATTGTACAAACAGAAGGTGGGAAGACAACTACTTTGGTGAAAACCTTGAAGTATCGTTTGTCTGGTAACAGTTTTTCTTCTTCAGAAGTAAAACCAGGCGAAGCCAATTAAATGACCGTCATTATAAGCAACGGGGAATCTAATTTGTGTTAACAATTGTATTCTTCGTTCTTTAGTACTAAAAGTTTGCTTATTCCAACTTACTCAATTCGCTTTCAAAAAAACTATTCCAGCGTTGTTGAGCTTCTAAATCAGAACCGTGTTTGGTTTCCACATCGTAACGATCTTGCATGTTGTTATAAAACTTGCTGAGTTCTTTAGCCGTTTTATCCACCAAACGTTTATAATTTTGTACGGTATATTGCTGGTTGCGTAAAATCTGCTCACCATTTTTTAATAAAAGGAAGTTAATGTAAACATGGCCTTGTTCATGGTTCAATAAAATCTTACTAGTATTCCTATTGCTAATACGTTCCCTTTTTACCCATGATTTATTGGCGTCTACACCAGCCAAAAAACTGAAGTCGATGGTTAAATTATTTCCTCTGGTTTTAGCGGTATAACCATACTGCCAAATGGTGCTCGTGACCGCTGCATATTGTGAATTTTGATCGGGAGTTGCCCTGAAATGAGTATCCCAGTCAAGCGTTTCAGGGTAAATACGCTCGTTGGTGACAAAAGCGGTGGCTAGCAAAAATATCGCTAGCATCATTATGGTCTTCTTTAATGGCTTCATTTAACCATACAAGAACGAAAGTTATGCCAATTTATTCTGTCTCTTTAAACTGGCCGCTAATGCGTTCAAATTTCTCAATTAAAAGCGCAATTCTTTCCTTGTCCTTTTTAATCACTGCTTTTCTAACCAATGTTGAGCAAAAGATGATCCAACCAAAGCTCAACACTAAAAGCACTACTTGTAACCACGGTTTAAAGTTGTGTAAAACCTCATAAAAATATAAGGCCATACCCAAAGAAAGTGCAATCACGTAGAACCAATATAGGCGGTTATACAGTTGGTGTCTTTGCAATTGGTACACTTTTAATTTTTGGAGAAAAATATTTGGGTTTTCTGTGAAATCGTTGCGAGCAATTACACGGTGGTTGCTGTATAAAATAATGGTGTAAACCGCTATGGCTAAAATAATAATGCTAATGCCAAAATGTGTAGAAATAGACGTAACATCGTAGAAAAGCCAAATGGCCGCTACGGCAAAAACAGAAAGTATCATACCGATAATGTTCAGTAACGACTTGGTACGCATGTTGCTTACATCCTTTTTGGCCTGCTTAAGCATCTCGTCGGCAGATATTTTCACATCAACGGTATGCTTAGCCCATAATGCCTCTATGTGATCAAATTCTTGCATGTTGATTGTATATTTCAGTAAGTTTCTGTTTGATGCGGTGGATTTTAACCCTCAAATTGCCTTCGCTAATTCCAGATATATCGGCTATTTCATTGTAAGGAAGTTCATCTAAAACCATTGTGATGATTAAACGGTCATTTTCTTCCAGTTTAGAGATTGATTTATATAATAAAGCTATTTGTTCATTTTTTTCAGAGTATTCCTCTATTTTATTCTCTATAATATTATCGGTAAGTTCATCCTTAGCCTGTCTTTTTTCGGAGCGTAAGTAAGTTAAACAGGTGTTTACGGCAATCCTATAAATCCATGTAGAGATTAAGGATTTGTTCCTGAACTTATCCAAGTTCTGCCAAACCTTTAAAAACGTTTCCTGCAAAAGATCATTCGCCGAATCCTTGTCGCCTGTGTAACCATAGCACAAGTGAAATATCTTCTTTGAATTTTTATCGAAAATTTCCTTAAAAAGCTGATCTTTTCGGTCCATTTAATGTTTTTGTATGTCTATTAGAACAGTGCAACATTAAATTGTTACACCATAAACGCTGGCTAAATTAATAAATGTTTGTGTGCTTAATGCAATTATTTATTTTTGTCGGTCTAATGATACCCGCCATACAACTTTTGTGGTTGATGAGGAATCTTAGTGCAAAACCAAAATAAACCAAATAGAATTTGTGCCTTTTGAATAAATAGACACAATAAAAAACAAAAAATGAAAAAAACTAAAATAGGTCTCATCACCGTAATTTGTATTACCATTGCTTTAATTCTCACTTTGTTAAAAGAATTTGAGATTGTGCAAGTATCTGAACTAGTGATGATGTCGGCACGATGGGGCCTAGCAGCCGTGTTGGTAGGATATGCCTTAGTAAAAAGAAATTTAACCACATGGATATTGGTTTGTATGCTTTTAGGGGTATTCGTAGGCGTTGATTTTCCAAAATTCGCGGCGGCATTACACCCTCTTAGCAAAGGCTTCATCAAATTAGTTAAAACCATTGTAGGGCCAATCCTTTTTGGAACTTTAGTATATGGTATTGCAGGCCATTCTGATTTGAAACAAGTTGGGCGTATGGCATGGAAATCAATGTTGTACTTCTTTTGCGCCACCTCATGTGCCATTTTCATCGGTTTAGCAGTCATCAACATTACCCATGCTGGAGTTGGAGTAGATATTCAGAAGATGCCTCAACAACAATTACCGACCGCTAAAGTAGTTGATACAGAATTAGAAGCATTACCAGAAAATGTACATGGCGTTTATAAATTTGCTCATTTCTTTTATGAGTTGTTCCCTGAAAATGTGGTAAAATCAATGTACGAGAATAAAGTATTGCAAATTGTGGTATTCTCTGTGATTTTTGGTATCGGATTAGCTATGGTAGAAGAGAAGAAACGAAAGCCTTTGGTAGACTTTGCGGAGAGCTTATCGGAAGTGATGTTCAAGTTTACCAATATCATCATGTACTTTGCACCTATTGGAGTAGGTGCGGCAATGGCTTACACGGTAGGGCATTTAGGAGTAGATATATTGAAGAACTTATTCATGCTATTAGGTTCATTATATATTGCACTTATTGTATTTGTGTTGGCGGTATTTGTACCCATCATGCTTTTCCTAAAAATATCAATCAAGAAATTTATACAAGCCGTAAAAGAACCTGTTTCTATCGCCTTTGCAACAACCAGTTCAGATGCCGCTTTGCCAAAAGCGATGAGTAATATGGAGAAATTTGGTGTGCCGCGAAAAATCGTATCGTTCGTAATACCAACAGGATACAGCTTTAATTTAGATGGAACTTCTTTATATCTCTCTTTAGCTTCTATCTTTGTAGCCCAAGCCGCTGGTATGCATTTAGGCATAGGACAGCAATTGGCTATTGCATTTACCCTGATGATTACTTCAAAAGGGGTAGCAGCAGTGCCAAGAGCTTCGCTGATTGTGTTGATTGCTACTGCGGAACAATTTGGTCTACCGGTATTTATCATTGCAGCCATTTTAGGAATAGATGAGCTGATGGATATGGCCAGAACCTCGGTAAACGTAATTGGTAATTGTTTGGCAACCGTAGTAGTGGCCAAATGGGAAGGTGAGTTTGACGATGAGGCGTCGAAGAATTTTGTAGCGGATTAAATATGACTTCAAGAGGTAAAAAGATTTTTTTAATACTAAGTGTAGTAGTGCCATTTGTAATATACAGTGTGATATACTATGCTCCAATGATTAAAAATGCTCCATTTCAAGAAAAATACTTTGTTTCTTTAGAGTATAAATGGGGAACGGGTAAGCAATTGGAAAATAGCTATAATTCAGCTACTGGCGAATTCAAATATTTGAATGGTAAGGATTCCCTAGTGAAAAGTAATTTTAAGCTGGACCAAAGAGATATCAAATACTTGGATAGCATTGCCGATGTTCAGGGATTTTGGAATTTGCCAAATGTAATTGCCAATAGTGAGGCAGATGTAAATAACCCTAAACAATTACGTTATTTCATTAAATTCAACTACCAAAAGAAATCTAAGGAAGTAACCTATTTGCCAAACTTTAGCGGTAGCGAACGCATGAAAGGTGCCATCGGTAAAATGCAAAAGGAAATAGAACTTACATTGATCGATAAGGAAAACGCTGCTAAATAATGAATGCCAATCAAAAATTCATCTTAAAAATAGCTTCGGTATTATTAATCGCAGTGGTTGGCGGTTATTACATGATGAAATTGAGAAGCGGTGGAAAAAAGGCAGTAGCATTTGTAAGCCTTAATTATCAATGGGGAGTGGGCGATACCTTACAGAACAGCTATGACTCAAAAACGGGCAACTATCAATTTTTAGATCAACAGGACCGTTTAATTAAGGAAAATTTTAAGCTTCGCACCAATAATGTCATTTATCTGCATAGCAAAATTGACGAGGAAGATTTGCTTAATCTTCCAGATACCATAGCTAATATAGGTGCCAATTTTAAAGATCCAAAAGTGTTGCGCTATCAATTTCAATTTGTATACGACGACACGACCAGAAATATCATCTATCTTACCAATTACGACAAAGATCCACTGATAGGTCATAAAGCCAGTGCATTGCAAAAGCTAGTGCAGCAAACCATTAACGAAGCAGAAGGACGATTCGCTAGAAAATAGTATTCACTATTCTTACAACTATTTGTAGATAATTTTTACAAACCTCGTAGGTTTCAAAAACCTACGAGGTTTTTTGTTTCAATCCGTTTAATTCTTGTATTGCATCCAACTTCGCCAGTTTTTAAAACCTGCGAAGTTTAAGATATAGGTATAAACCTCGTAGGTTTCGAAAACCTACGAGGTTTGGCGTTTTTCTATGTTTCCAAAAGCCTTTTTTCTAAAGTTAAAAATGTTACGAAAGCCTATGTGTTAAAATTTTCTAAAAAATTTGCTTCATAACTTTATTTGTATAAATTTGGTCAACCAAATATTGGTCAACCAAATTTATTCCTGTGTATGAATAAGCAAAAACTGCTTTATGTATTATGCATTTGTTTCTTCACTTGCGCCTGCAGTAAACAAAAAAGCTCTGTTGTAGAAAAAGAGGAGATTGCTGGCAACGGTGCTCAAACTGCTAATACAGAAGGAACAACATTGACAGCCAATGCCGCTGTGGATACCTATCAATTGATCAATAATGTTTTTGGTGGCACAGGCGACGTGATTGAAGCGCCTGATTGTAGCCATGTTGCTTTTGGCAAGCATATCACACAAGTTTACGATCAGGATTTAAAACGTACCGTGTTTGCTTTCAAAATCCATGTGACGCCTGATAATGATAAATGTGAGGATTCGGATAGGCAACGAAACGAAATTAAAACTTACGACAAGTCCCCTGAAAATTTAAAAGCTAGTAAAGATGAGAAGGTATTATACCGTTGGAAATTTAAGTTGGACGCAGGTTTTAAGCCTTCTAGCGACTTTACGCATATTCATCAACTAAAGCCTGTTGATGGAGACAATACGCTTCCTTTGATTACACTAACGCCAAGGTATAAAGCTGGAGGTGATATCCTTCAGGTGATTCATACGGGCGATACCGATGCCACTTCCCAAAAATACATCGCAACTGTTCCCTTAGCTGATTTTAGAGGACAATGGGTAGAAGTGATCGAAAGAGCCACCTTTTCTTTCGATGGTAAATATGAAATACAGATTAATAGAATTAGCGATGGTAAGCTATTGCTGAAACAAGCTTTCACCAATATTGAAATGTGGCGAAAAAACACCACCAGCTGCCGACCTAAATGGGGCATTTATAGAAGATTACTGCAGCCAGATATGTTGAGAGACGAAACCCTTTGGTTCAACGATTTTAATATTACAGAATACTAAACCCTTTAAAATAAAAAGATAATGAAGAAACTTTTGGTTTTGGCTACTGCGCTCTCTACGCTGTCTACAATTGCCCTCTCTGCGTTAACGTATACTGCTTGGGCGCAAGCGCCAGTAATTAACTACGATTTTGGAGATAAAGAAGCCACTTTCAATCCTAACCCAGGAGCTTCTTCGACTTCCTTTTTGCCAAAAATAGCTTTAAGCAAGGCTATTAAAGTAAGGGTACGTACCGCATCAGATGGTACAGGCGCTTTTAATTTGGTTAAAAGTGGTGCTGGTTTTATTAAAGGTACAGGTTTAGAAGTGGTAGCAGGTACTACTACCAGTAAATTTTCTATCTACAACCTCACCTTTGAAGGTGTAGCTAAAACAAGCTTTAATTTGAAAATAGATGCAGCTGCTGCCGGACAATGGGTATTTGCAAATGGAGCATCTGATAATTCCGATGATCTTTTTCAGGGTAATGGTGGCATTAAGGAAACTTCTACAGAAATTTTTGCTGGCTTAAGATGGAATTTGTCTGCTGCTAACGAAATCAATTTTTATACCCGTAACGGTGCCAAATGGGCTTCGGTAAAAGGTGCTTCTTTCTTGAAAAACACCGATTATCTAATCGAAGTGTATAGTAATAACGGTGCGGAAGCCAAAAAATACAGCAAAGAGGGAGAGCAAACGCTGAATGCGGGAACTTATCACATTTGGGTAAATGGCAAACGCTTAGCAGGCGAATTTACCAGTGGCGGTTTAGAACCAAATAAAAACTTAAATGGCTTTGTTTTTTACGGTGTAACACCTAAAGGCAATGAAACCATGGCCAAAGCTTGGATGGATAATCTGGAAATCAACGGAAACTTATAAAAGAAACAATTGGAGGGTTTAACCAGCCCTCCTTAACCTATAACCAAATATTAAACGCATATGAAAAGAATTTTACTTTTAATGATTTTAAGCTGCATGGCTATTACTGGCTTTGCACAAGGTACTTATTATTGGATAGGAGGTACGGGAAGTGTTACACCTATCAGTTTTGTTACAAATTCTAACTGGAATACCGCTTTAGATGGAAGTGGTGCTAATAGATCGGGAAGTGCAAACGCAGCTGATATTTTAATTTTTGATGGTTCAAATGTTGGAGGTAGCGTAGCAACTCAGGGAACTGTTAATACAACTGTTGGCACTACTGCATTTGGACAATTGATTCTCAGAAACGGTGCATCGCTCATACTGATGAAAAATGCTGCAGGTGGTACTTCTACTGTCACCATAAATGGTGATGGCACTGCCGCTGATGATTTGCAAATTGCTGCTGGATGTAATTTTACCATCACTTCTTACCAAGGTGACGCTACAGGAGGTCTGACAATAACAATGGCTGCTGCAGCTACGGGAAAAATTTACGGAACTACAAATATTTTGGGAGGAGGGTCTAACCTTGCATCTTCAAATAGCGCTGGAAATGCTGTGTTTTTTGAAAGTGGCGCTGTGTGTAATGTGAACACTGTGCAATCGGGTAGATATCCTTTAGGCAGCAATAATAATAAGGCTATGATTTTTAAGTCTGGTTCAAGCCTAGTTTACCAAGGAGGAAATAGTTTTTTCACGCAAACTACAGCTAATGCGCCATTGGTCTTTGAAAAAGGTAGTAAATGCATATTTGAAGCATCCGTTGACGCTATCTTAAGTGGAACATACAATTACTATCCTTACTTTTTTAATTCAAAATCGTATGCTGATATTGTGGTTAGGCCTTCTGCTGGAGCTCCGTCAGTTGTGGTTAATGTAATCGGAGGTACACCTACAACTGTTGATAATATTTCAATAGAGAGTGGAGCAAAGTTCAATTTGCTTGGCAGTGGGATATTTCCAGTAACAGGTAATATCGTAAATAATGGAACTTTTGGTGCTGCTGCCCCAATTGGAAGTTCTCAATTACTGATGTATGGTAGCAGTAGTCCGCAATCAATTTCTGGTACTGGATTATTTAGTGATTTAGGAGCTTTGTCTGTAGGAAGTGATGCGGTGGTAACTTTAGGACGTTCATTAAACTTTGTGGGTGTTGGTACTTCTAATCCTTCCACATCTTCTATTTCGGGAACATTAAACTTTTTAAATAATAATGTAACAGGAACGGGCAATTTTACTTTCCGACCAAGAACAACCATCACGAGTTCAAATGCCACTATTAATAATGGAAGTAACGTGATTACCTTTGCTGATGAAACAGAATTTGATAATTTTAATGTGGCATTAGGGGTGCTGATTACTGGGACCAACATTCCCGCTAATTCTTATATTGTTAGTACAAATACTGGAAATAAGCAATTCACCATTTCTAATAATGCCACAGGTAATGGAGGTTCAATTTCAAGTGTAACCAAATCCCATTTTATTACCTCAAGTTTAGGAGGCGCTGAAGGCAGTGTTTCAGTAAGCGGATCAAAATCTTTTGGTGCAGGTTTATATTATACATTTAATGCCGCAACCACTACCCCGTTTTTGGCTTCAAGTGGTAACGCTTTGGGTGATGTAATTTTTAATGCGGCTGCTACGACAAACAGAAATGCTACAATTAATGGTAAGCTAACTTTAAACAATGCTATTCTAACCGTAAGAGAAGGTGATAACCTCAGTTTGAGCAATGCTAGTATCAATGCAGGTGCCTTTAACGCTTCATCATACATTGTTACTAATGCGGTTGGTGGAAGTACAGGAGTACTTAAAATAGCTGATGTGTCTTCATCTACATTGGTTCCAGTAGGTACAGCAGGTCATTATACGCCCGTAACTTTAAACCCAACTTCTATTTCAAACTTTGAGATCAATGTGTTTCAGGGGGCTACGACAGATGCGACTTCTAATGGAACAGCACTAACAGCAGCCCAAAAATTGAGAATGGTTGATGCCGTTTGGAATATCAAACGTACTTCGGGAACTGGTGATGTGGATGTAACTTTAGGGTGGGACAATGCATTAGAAGGGGCTAGTTTTGCTGGCTTTGGTAATGCGCAAATTGGTATTGCGGCTTATACTTCTGGAGCTTACGGAACTTTTACGGGTACTGGAAATGCAGCGACCAACACCGCTACGATTACCACGAGTGCATTTTCTCCGTTTGTAGTGGGAGAGGCAAATACCACCTTGCCATTGAGGCTGTTGAGTTTTACGGCTAAAGAAAGCTTAAACAGTGTGAAATTGGCTTGGCAAACTACCGATGAGGTAAATTTGAAAGAATATGTTTTGCAGCATAGAGGTGCCAATGGTTTTGAAAAAATCTATTCTGTTGCGGCTAACAATAAAGCGGGAATCTTTAACTATGATTATACTCATTTAAATCCTACAGAAGGCGTTAATTACTACCGTTTAGTGGGAATTGATCAGGATGGTACAGAGCATCCTAGTGAAGCGAAATCGGTAAGAGTAGCTTTGGGCAATGCCGTGGCGGTTTATCCAAATCCAGTAACGCAGAACAATATCAGTGTTGCAGGTACAGTAAATGGAGATGTGATCAAAATCATCAATATCCAAGGTCAGGTAATGTTGACCAAGCAAGTAAGCGGTAACCAATTGCAAGAAATTAATGTGCAGCATATCCAAGCGGGTACCTATATTTTATCAATAGAAAACGCTGAAAAAGTAACAAGCACCAAGAAAGTAATTAAGATATAATTCAGTTACAGATTTTAAATAGTGAGTTTTAAGGCTAACTACTAAAATCTAAATACTAACTACTATATAAATGAACAAACAATCAAAAGTAGCACTAGCGTTAGGTTTATTCCTCTCCATTTCCATTAATGCATTGGCAAAGGTGAAATTGCCGCAAATTTTTGGAAGCAATATGGTTTTGCAAAGAGATCAGCCCATTAAAATTTGGGGTTGGGCCAATGCAGGAGAGAAGGTAAATGTGAATTTTAAAGGAAGTGATTATACTACAGAAGCCAATACAGATGGCAAATGGCAAGTAGTCATGAAAGCTGCTCCTGCCGGTGGACCCTTCGCTTTAAAAATCAATGAACTATTGTTGGATAATGTGCTTTTGGGCGATGTTTTTTTATGTAGCGGTCAAAGTAACATGGCTTTTCTGCTTATGAAAGCTGATGGCGGGGAGAAAGACCTTGCTAATTCTGCCAATCAAAACATTAGGGTGTTAAATGTGGCCAGAGATATTGAATTTCAACCTCTAGATGATCTGACTAAAAAAACACCTTGGCAAGTTGCGGGAGCACAATCACTTGGGAAGTTCTCGGCAGTAGCTTATTACATGGGCCGTAAACTACAAAAGGAGTTGAATGTGCCTATTGGATTAATCAGTAGCGCTTACGGTGGAACAGTGATTGAAGGTTTTATTAGTGCTCCTTCTTTGGATACGATCGCAAGATTAAAGCCTATTTTAAATCAGATAGGGAGTAAAAATCAAAAACAATACATCGCCGCTAAAATTGCCGAGTTGGAGAAATCACACGGTAAATTAAATCAATACACCAACACCGAAGTACTTTGGGATACCATTAACCCAACGCTTCCTGTTTATGCCAAAAATTGGGAAACCATGAAGTTGCCTACGTTATGGGAAAAAGCGGGTCTTCCTAATGTAGATGGCGTGATTTGGTTTTATAAAGAAGTGAATTTAAGCAGTGCCGATTGCGAGAAAGATGCTTTCCTAAGTTTAGGGAGAATTGCCGATCAAAGTGTGGTGTTCTTTAATGATCAAAAACTAGGCTCTTCACCTGATAGCCGTGATCTGATCAGGGAATTTACAGTTGCCAAAAGCTTATTGAAACCAGGGTTGAATAGGATAATGGTTAGGGTTGCGAATAAAGGAAGAAACGGTGGCATTTGGGGGCCTCAGAGTAAGCTGTTCTTCAAAGCAGGAAACAATAAAATTGCCATTGATGGAAACTGGGCTTATAAGATTCAGGAAATCAACATTGCGGTACATCCCAATGACGTGTCTTCGTCCATCTACAATGCGATGATTAACCCGCTAAAAAGCTTGCAATACAAAGCAGTGATTTGGTATCAGGGTGAAAGTAATGCCAATTGGGCAGATGAATATGAAGGTTTGCTGAAATCATTGGTTAAAGATTGGAGAAAGCAGTTTAACCAACCACAATTGCTTTTTGTGATTGTACAGTTGCCAAATTATAAAAAAGTGCTCAGCACCCCAGAAGTGAATGCTACTTGGGCATTACTAAGAGAAGGGCAAGATAAAGCTGCCCATCAATCCAATGTAGGTTTGGTTAATATCATTGATTTAGGCTTGGCAGACGATATTCATCCAACGGATAAATTTCCTGTAGGAGAGCGTGTAGCAGCTAAAGTACAGCAATTGGTGTATAAACAAAAAGTGGCAGCTGATGGTCCTGTATTTAAATCAATGAAAATTGAAAATGGTAAAGCGGTGCTCGAATTTGACCATGCGGAAGGTTTAGCCGTAAACAGCAAAGCCGAACGCAGTAATTTTATCATTGCTGGAAAGGATCAAAAATTTGTTTGGGCACAAGCTAAATTGGAAGGGAATAAAGTAGTGGTTTGGAGCAATGAAGTGAAAAACCCAGTGGCAGTACGTTATGCTTGGGCTGATAATCCAGGGAAAAGTTACTTCTATAACGCTGCTAATTTGCCAATGAGTCCATTTAGAACGGACAATTGGAAAATTGATTTAGAGGTAATTCCAAGATAAAATGATTTAATTTGAAATAACTTTTTGAATACCCAATTGAATGTTTATTTTTGGTAAACCAATTAATTGGTCGACCAAATAGAAAAACCAAGGAATGAAGTCATTGATAGAAAATATTACCGCCATACAGGTCGAGTCGCCAGTTGATAAAATCATTGGTCAGTTAAAGCAGTTGATTATTTCTGGTCAGTTAAAGCCAGGAGATAGATTGCCGGCAGAAAGAGTGCTTTCTGAACGTTTTGGTTTAGGGAGAAGCTACATCCGCGAAGCGATATTGAAATTAGAGTTTTACGGTCTTTTGAAAACCAATCCGCAAAGTGGTACTTATGTGGCAGGTTTAAGCATCAACGTAATTGATAACATCATTTCAGATATCATCAAATTTAATAAGGATGATTTTAATGCTTTAATTGAAGCACGTTATCATTTGGAGTTAAATGCGGTGAAATTAGCTGCTGAACGTAGAAGTGAAGAGGATTTGGAAAGCCTTAGGTTGGCGATGGAAGCTTATGAAGGTAAGGTGAGTGCTGGAGGCGATGCCGTAGAAGAGGATATGGTTTTCCATATTAAAATTGCTAAGGCTACTAAAAATTCGGTCATCGAATCTATGATCTTGATTTTGGTGCCTGATTTGATTAAAAATATTGTAGAAAATAAAATCTGTGGCGACAATAGAGCTAAAACAGCAATTGAAGAACACAGAATGATTTATGCTGCTATCGAATCGCAGGATATGGCCAAAGCAGAAGAGGCAATGGCTGGTCACCTTGATGAGATATGGCAAATTAGTAAAGCAGGTTTTGCTGCACAAAGCATCATCAACGAAACAGAGAGATAATTCGAGAAAATAGGTCCATCCTAGCTTAATCAATTAAATATAAATTCAAGCGTATGAACTACTTAAAAAAAGTGGTATTAGTATCTTTTTGTGTCTTTTTTAGCCTATCGCTAATGGCGCAAACACATCCAAGCATTATGCTAACCAAAGCAAATGTAGCGGCTGTGAGAAAGGGAGTAAATACCTATCCACTTTTACGCCAATCATACCAAACGGTTAAAAATGCGGCAGATAAAGCATTGGCAGAACCTATTGTGGTACCAGTGCCTAAAGATGGTGGTGGCGGTTACACGCATGAACAGCACAAAAAGAACTATAGCAACATGCTTAACTGCGGAGTTGCTTATCAGATTTCTGGAGAAAAGAAATATGCAGATTACGTGAAAAACGTAATGCTTAACTATGCTTCGCAATATGAAAAATGGCCCCTTCACCCAAAAAGAAAAAGTGAGGAAGATGGCGGACGTATTTTTTGGCAAAGCTTAAACGACTTTGTATGGCAGCTATATACCATACAAGCATATGATTTGGTTTATGACAGGATTCCTGCAACTGACAGGAAAACCATTGAAGAGAAATTGTTCGTGCCTATCCTAAAGTTTTTTACCGAAGATAGGTACGACGTCTTCAACAAAATCCATAATCATGGTACTTGGAATTTGGCGGCTGTAGGCATTACAGGTTATGTGCTTAATAAACGTGAATATGTAGAAAAGGCCATTAAAGGTTCCAATAAGGATGGTAAAACAGGCTATTTGGCACAAATAGACCAATTATTTTCACCTGATGGTTATTATATGGAGGGACCATATTATCAACGTTATGCACTATTGCCATTTGTATTGTTTGCCAAAGCAATTAATAACTACGAGCCTTCACGTAAGATTTTTGAATACAGAGACAAATTGCTTTCGAAAGCAATCCATACTTCTTTGCAAACTTCTTACACTGATAAAACCTTTTTCCCGTTGAACGACGCCATTAAGGACAAAACCTATGAGTCGGTAGAACTGGTGTATGGCGTAGATTTGGCTTATGCCGATATTAAGGCAGAAGTTGATTTGCTGGATATTGCTAAGCAGCAAAGTCGTGTGATTGTTTCTGATGCAGGTTTAAAAGTGGCAGCAGATTTAGCTGCGGGAAAAGCAGTTCCTTTTAAATATCAATCATTATGGATTAAAGATGGTGGTAAAGGTGATGAAGGTGGTTTGGGTATTCTGCGTAGCGGTGCCAACACCGATCAACAATGTGTAGTGTTGAAAGCGGCTTCGCAAGGAATGGGACATGGGCACTTTGACCGATTAAACCTGTTGTTTTACGATAACACCACCGAAATTTTCCCTGATTATGGTGCGGCTAGATTTTTAAATATTGATACTAAAAATGGAGGTGGCTACTTACCAGAAAACAATACTTGGGCAAAGCAAACGGTAGCTCATAATGCATTGGTGGTAGATCAAACTTCACATTTCAATGCCAAATTGGGGCCTGCAGATAAAACAAGTCCAACTTTGCTATACTTCTCGAACCAACCTAATTTAAAGGTAGTAAGCGCTAAAGAAGCCAAAGCCTATACAGATGTAACGATGTTAAGAACTTCAGCATTGGTTAAAGTGGAGGGATTGGATAAGCCTCTGTTAATTGATGTGCTGCAAGCGCAATCGGCTAAAAATCATCAGTACGATTTGCCATTTTGGTATAAAGGACAGTTGGTAAACACTTCGTTCCCAGTTAGCGCAAAAGCGAATCAATTAACCGCACTTGGAGATAAAAATGGCTATCAGCACATTTGGTTAAATGCCAGCAATAAGTTAGAGAACAAAGCTGGAATGGTAGGCTTATTGAACAAAAATCGTTTCTACACTACACATTTTGTTTCTGATAACCCGCTAGAAGTGAAGTTACTTTCTATAGGCGCTAATGATCCAGAAATGAATTTGGTAGACGGTAAGGCTTTTATGTTATCAAGCAGCGGTCAAAACCAAACCTTTGTGAGTATTACAGAAACGCATGGTGGTACAGATCCAATCAATGAAACCGTTTCATCGGCCTTGCCATCAGTTAGCGAGCTGAAGTTGATTAAATCAGATGCACAGCAAACCATTATCAGCTTTAAAGTTAACGACAAGATTTACACCTATCAAATCAACTATACAGAACAACAGAATTATATATCGTTAAGATAAAGGAATAAAGAACAAAGAGTAAAGACCATTAATAGGTGCCTCTCGGAGAGATGTCAAAGGCAAAGAGGGGCTAACCAATTTAACAAAATATCCAAAAAACAAAAAAAACTAGAAAATGCAAAGCGAATTATTTCAAATAGAGACAGAAACGACCTGGGAAGATTTAGGCAATGGTGTACAACGTAAAATCTACGGTTATGATGATAAAATCATGTTGGTGAAAGCCAAATTCGAGGCAGGAGCGATTGGTCCATTGCACGAGCATTATCACGTACAGGTAACCTATGTAGAAAGTGGTGTTTTTGAAATGACCATTGGCGATGAGAAAAAAATCATCAGAAAAGGTGATGGTTATTATGTGCCACCTCATGCAGTTCATGGTTGCGTGTGTGTTGAACCAGGGATTTTAATTGATGTTTTCGCTCCTCATAGAGAAGATTTTATTAAGTAGGGTTTTCCTCCCTCTTTAATTCTCCCCCCAAAGGGAGATACATTGCGCCAAAGCGCTTTGCTTATCCCCCGCTTTGAGGGGGCAGTGGGAGGAAATAAAATAAATGACAACATGAAAAAATTAATCATAAGCTGTTTCCTATTGGTAGCAGCAACTTTTACACAAGCACAAGAAACCACAGAGGTTAAAAAAGTAACCTATCCAACAGGTTTTTCTGAGCAGTTAAATGTGGTTTATGCCAAAGTTGGTGATTGGGAAGGTAAAATGGATTTGTACTTGCCGCCAGCAGACAAGGGACCAACGCCTATTGTCATCAATATCCATGGTGGTGGTTTTAACAAAGGAAATAAAGAGTCGCAAACTGGCTTTAACAGCTTCTTTAAAAACGGTTATGCAGTGGCTAACATTGCTTATCGTTTGGTGCAGGTAGCACCGGCTCCTGCTGCGGTAGAGGACACTCGTTGCGCTTTGATCTATTTGATCAAAAATGCCAAAGCATTAAACATCGATCCTAATAGAATTGTGATCATGGGTGGTTCGGCAGGTGGTCATTTAGCTTTAATGGGTGGTTTGTTAGGTAATGATACCAAATTTGATGGTAACTGTCCAGGTGTGAAAGATGTGAAAGTGGCAGCTATTATCGATAAATATGGCATTACTCATGTGGGCAACTGGCCTAGTAGCTCTGCAAAAAAATGGTTAGGCGATAAAGCCAATGACCAGGCTTTTGTTCAATCGGTTTCTCCTTTATATCAAGTAAAGAAAAACAGCCCACCTGTATTTATTGTACACGGCGATGCCGATCCAGTGGTGCCTTATCAACAATCTGTAGACTTGAAAAAGAAGCTAGATGAATTGGGCATTAAAAACAAATTCATCACTGTTGAAGGAGGTGAGCACGGAAAATTTCCTGACGAGAAGAATTCGGAAGTAAACAAAGCGATCATTTCTTTCTTAAAAGAATTAGGTATTCACAAATAACAATAAGAAGCTTCGCAAGTTCGTAGTGACTACCCTTTGTTCGTCTTTGCGAGGAAGAATGACGAAGCAATCTTATCACGAATAAGTAAGAATTTATAGCATCAATGCAAAAGATCTTCAATATATATTTGGTTATGGCCGCTATTGCTATCTCAACTTGTGTAAGTGGGGTGGGGTATGCAATACGGCCTTTTTTTCGAACAATATCTAAGCCAATTATTGTAGAAAATAGCAGCCAACTTAAACGAGCATTAGCTACTGCAAAACCTGGAGATTCCATCATTTTAAGAGATGGGATTTATGAAGGGAAGTTCGTGATTGAAGCCTCGGCCAGTGGGACGTTAAAACAACCTATTGTGCTAACAGGAAGTAGGAATGCTATCCTTGATGCTGGGAATAACCAAACAAGGTACATTTTGCATCTCAAAGCTAGTTATTGGAAGCTGAAAGGATTTACACTACAAAACGGCCTGAAAGGTATTGTAACTGATGGCGCAAATTATAACGTCATTGATGGTGTTTTGGTAACGCAATTAGGCGAAGAGGGCATACACTTTCGAGCTTTCAGTAAACATAACATCGTTAAAAATTCGGAAATCACCCATACAGGAAAGAAAAGTCCAGGTTATGGCGAGGCCATTTACATTGGTTCGGCTTACAGCAATTGGGCCAAGCACAGTGATGGAAAGCCAGATCAGTGCGATTCGAACCAAGTGTTGAACAATAAATTGGGACCTTATGTAGCGGCCGAATGTATCGATGTTAAAGAAGGTACTACAGGGGGCATAATCAGAGGAAATACTTTCGAAGCGCAAGGAATTACGGGAGCTAACAGTGCAGATAGCTGGATTGACGTAAAAGGCAACCATTATTTGATTGAGGGAAATACAGGGTATAATACTCAGCCTTCGGTGTTGTTGGACGGCTATCAGGTTAATTGTGCTTATGAAGGTTGGGGGTCTTACAACAAGTTTAAAGGAAATATCAGCCATTTAAATACCGATGGTTATGGGATTAACGTCCGTTTAAAAAGTGCCAAAGGAGAAGCGGTAGGGAATGAAGTTTATGCAGATAACAAAGTAATTAATGCTAAAGGCATTACAAATATTCAACTGACTAACAAATAAAAGATGCGCCAGAGCCACAAATATTCAAGGCGATCAAAAACTAAAAAAGAAACAGATGAAAGTAAAAGGATTAAGATGGTGGATTATCTCGCTAATTGCTTTGGCAACGGTAATCAACTATATCGATAGAAGCGCGATTAACATTCTTTGGCCTTATATCTATAAAGAATTTGGCATTGCCGATGTAGATAACAAAAGTGCATTAGCGCTAATCACTACTTTCTTTATGATTGCTTATGCTTTAGGCCAAACCTTTACAGGTAAAATGATGGATGCCATCGGTACTCGTATGGGGATGACGTTATCCATCTTGGGATGGAGCATTTCCATTGCATTGCATGCCTTTGCCAAATCGTTGCTTTCCTTCAACATCTTTAGGTTTATGCTTGGGTTTAGCGAAGCAGGTAACTGGCCAGGAGCTACCAAAAATAATGCAGAATGGTTCCCCGCTAGAGAGAGAGGCATTGCGCAAGGGATTTTTGGTGCAGGAGCATCATTAGGTTCGGTAGTTGCCGCACCAATAATTGCCATTTTATATGTGATTTTCGGTTGGAAAATGACCTTCGTGTTAATTGCAGTATTAGGCTTAATTTGGATTATCCCTTGGGTTTACGTAAACAAAGCTACTCCTGATAAACACCCTTGGATTACTGAAGAAGAACGTAATTATATTTTGGCAAAGCCAGAAGTTAAGGATACCGTAGAAGTGGAAGAAGCACCAGTACTCACTTGGAAAGAACTTCTAAAATTCAGAAATACTTGGGGAATCATCACAGGTAGGTTTTTTATCGACCCAGTTTGGTGGTTATTCGTAACCTGGTTGCCAACCTTCCTTAAAGAACAATTCATGTTCGATATCAAGCAAATTGGTGCTTTTACCTGGGTGCCTTACCTATTCGCTGCGATTGGAAGTTTAGTAGGTGGTTACCATGCATCTGCTCAAATTAAAAAAGGCATCGAACCTCAAAAAGCACGTAAAAATGCCATTGCGGTAGGTAGTGTCATTATGTTGGCTTCCTTGGTGGTTATCGTTTACCAGTTGGGTAGCTTAAAAGACACTCCAACTTTAGCGATGATACTGATTGGCTTTACATTATTTGGCTTCCAGTACTTGATTGGTAACATTCAAACGCTTCCTAGCGATTATTTCAACGGTAAAAATGTAGGAACCGTAGCAGGCATGGGCGGTACGGCTGCGGTAGCAGGTACTTTGTTAACTACTTGGGCAGTTCCAGTAATTACCCAAACCAGTTATGTGTCGTTCTTCGTGCTGGCGGCAGTATTAGTGCCAGTTTCATGGTTATGTATTAAATATATTTCATCAAAAAAATAAAGAATTAAATAATAATAGTATGCGTTTAAAAAACAAAGTTGCGATAGTTTCTGGAGGCTCTAGAGACATAGGTAGAGCAGTTTCTTTGCAGTTGGCAAAGGAAGGAGCCAAAGTGGTGGTAAATTACTTTGACAATAAAGATTTGGCCGAAGAAACCTTGAAAATGATACAAGATTTAGGCGGCGAAGCCATTATTGTACAGGCCGATATGACCAAAGCTGCTGAGGTAGATACTTTAGTAGCTGAAGCTAAAAAGGCTTTTGGCGAAGAAATCAATGTTTTGGTAAACGTAGTTGGTGGCTTGGTTGCTCGTAAAACAACTGCAGAAATGGACGAAAATTTCTGGGATTTTGTAATGAACGTGAACTTGAAATCTGTTTTCTTAGCAGTTAAAGCGGTTTCTCCTTTCATGCCAGCAGGTTCTTCTATTGTAAACTTCTCTTCGTTAGCGGCTAGAGATGGTGGTGGTCCAGGTGCAAGTGCTTATGCTACTTCAAAAGGTGCTGTAATGACTTATACTAGAGCTTTGGCAAAAGAGTTTGGTCCTAAAAATATCCGTGTAAATGCTTTGGCACCAGGAATGATTGCTACTACGTTCCACGATACTTTCAGCAAGCCTGAAGTAAGAACCAATGTAGCTAACGCTACGGCTTTGAAAAGAGAAGGTGATGCACAAGAAGTAGCGGAGTTGGTCGCTTACCTTGCTTCTGATGATTCAAGCTTCCTAACAGGAAACAACATTGATATCAACGGTGGTTTAGCATTTTCATAATTGAAAAAATACACCGTTTTTATTTAAGGTTTTCCATAAATTTAAATACTCCAAAAAGGGATGGAGATTGGTTTTCAAACACCATCCCTTTTTTAAAACAAAATAATAACCAAACAAACTAAAACACTTATAACCTGCTAGAACCAACAAAGAGCAGAAATAAGTAAAGACTTATCAATCAAAATTCCCTTCGCTCTGAGGAAAAAGCCAATCGGCTAAAAAAAACTTTTCCTAGTATTTTTTTTGAATATAAATAATAATGATATATTTGGTAAACCAATTTTTGGTAAACCAATTTTAAGACGTCAATTATAAAAGATTGCCGCAAACTAACCATATATAAAACCTGATTTGCTATGACATTAAAAAATCGCGTTGGCGGCGTCATTTTTTTGCTGTTGTGTTTAATATCCTTCGGGCTAAGTGCACAAACCGTAAAAATTAAAGGCGTTGTTAAATCTGAAGACGGACAGGGTATTCCTGGCGTATCGGTGACCATTAAGGATACCAATAAAGGGGTTTCTACCAATGAAAAGGGAGAATACGAAATTTCCGTTCAGAAAGGCAAAATCCTCGAATTCAAATCGCTCGGCTATAAAATACATTTACAAGGTGTAGCAAACAGTACCACCATTAACGTCACTTTAGCGGAGGACGTAAACTCCATGAATGAAGTATTGGTAGTTGGTTACGGTACGCAAAAAAAATCGACCATCAGTTCGGCAGTAAGTAAGCTCGAAAATAAAAATTTGGACGAAATTCCAACTTCGAGGTTAGATAATGCTTTGATTGGTAAAATTGCAGGTTTAACCGTGCAGAATAATAGCTCTGAAGCAGGTTCAGATCCAACATTGAGAATTAGAGGTGCCAGTTCTATTAACGCCAACGCCGACCCTCTGGTAGTCGTAGACGGTCATCCCATTGCAGATGGTTTAGCTTTCATCAACCCTTACGATGTAGAATCTATTGAGGTGCTGAAAGATGCGGCTTCATCGGCTATTTATGGTTCAAGAGGTGCGAATGGGGTTATTTTGGTGACCACCAAAAAAGGGGTAGCTGATAAGCCTAAGTTCTCCGTAAAATCATACTATGGTTTAAAAGAAGCTTATAAAGTATACCCAATTTTATCAACTACAGAATATACTAAATTGTTATTTGCAGAAGCGGCATTGAGGGAAAATGACCCTAGTGTGCCCGCTAATGCAAAAAACATCATCAATAATAATGAGCGTGCAGCCTATATCATCGAGAACCAAATTAGCGGTTCACCTACTGATTGGCAGCAAGAATCACTTAGAAATGCAGGAATTTATAACTTACAGTTAAATGTAGCTGGAGGTAAAAAGGATTTGAGATATTACGTTTCTGGCAACATGCAACAAGACCAAGGCGTAATGAAAGATAGTGAGAACAACAGAGGCAACATCCGTGTGAAACTGGATGTTAACCTTTCTCCAAAATTGATGTTAAACGTAAATATCAACCCAACGTATACCAAAATTCAACGTCCTGCAGAAAACTTTACTAATTATTACCGTTTCCCATCGTTTTTGCCTGTTTATCACTCGGCATTTACTGCTGCATTTGTGAACCAAAATTCGCAATGGGCTAACCTAAGGGCTGGCGATTGGGCTCAAGCTCGTCACTTTACCAATCTTACTTACGCAGGTACGATGCCTGATGGTTCTTTTTGGCAAAGTACAGGAACAGTTTCTCCTTTTTCGTCAACCAATAATACGCCATTGTCGCATGCCGAAAGAGAAGACCGTTTGTCTGAAAGCTATCGTTTTCAAGGTGGAACAGATTTGACCTATAATCCAAGCAAAAGTCTTTCATTTAAAACCTCTTTAGGTGCTTATTATTTGTCGAGAGAAGATAAAACCTTAATCAGAAGCGAAGCTCGTAAAGATGGTGATGTGAACATGGCTACCATTACAAATGGAACTACCATCAATATTTTGTGGGAAAATACCATGAACTATACCAAAAGCTTTGGCAACCATAACTTTAAAGGATTGTTAGGTTTTACGGTACAAAGTAATAAGGTAAAAGGTACAGAACAAACGGGTTACAATTTCCCTTCTGATGATTTTACTACGCTTAACCAAGCCGCTTATTTTGACCAAGCACCTAATATTCCGGTGAACGTAAAAACAGGCTTGATTTCTTATTTGGGTCGTGTAAATTACGATTATCAAGGAAAATACATTGCTACAGCAAGTTTGCGTACTGATGAGAGTTCTATTTTTGGTCCAGGTAACAGAAGAGGATGGTTCCCAGCATTTTCAGCAGGTTGGAATATTGCCAGTGAATCTTTCATGAAAGGCAGTAAAAAATGGTTAGAAAATTTAAAATTAAGGGCTAGTTATGGTGAAACAGGTAATAACCGAATTACGCCATTCTCTTATTTGGATTTGCTGTTCAGGTCTAACTATGTATTTGGAGAAGGTACTGGTCAATTAGCAGCGGGTCAATCACCTAATAACGTAGTAACCTTTGGTAGAGATATAACCTGGGAAACTACAAGGTCAACCAATATTGGTTTAGATGTAGGTTTATTTAGAAACAAATTGCAGTTAAGCTTGGAGTTCTATCACTCGATTACCAATAACTTATTGTTGCAACAATCACAGCAAGCCATTACAGGTTCGTCTTCTTTCTGGACCAATAACGGAAAAATCAGAAACCAAGGTTTTGAAGTGGAGCTAACCTCTAACAATATCGGAACCAAAAACTTCAACTGGACTACTTCCGTTAACATTTCGGCCAACAGAAACAAACTATTAAAACTAGGTGGTGATGAGCCTTATTTATTCAACTATGGTGAACGTAGCGAAATTTATGCTTCTATCGTAGGCCAACCTTACGTACAATTCTACGGTTACAAAACTGATGGTGTTTGGAAGTCGCAAGATGAAGCCAATGCGGCGGTAGCCTCAGGACAAACTTCTGTTTTACAAGGTTATTTTGCTGCTGGTGGTGTGAAGTTAAAAGACATTAACGGTGATAATAAAATTGATTTGAACGACAGGGTAATCATGGGTTCACCATTTCCTGACTTTACTTGGGGGATCACCAATACCTTCAGATATAAAAAATTTGATTTGAATATCTTGATGCAAGGTTCACAAGGTGGTCAATTGATTAATGGTGACTTGTATTATAATGAATCAAAGAGACAAAATGAAAACTACATTAAAAATAGATGGGTAAGTCCAGCCAATCCAGGTGATGGAAAAACACCTTATTTTACCAATGGTATTGCAGCAGATTTGCTGTTAACAGACTATGGTGTAGAAAGTGCTTCTTACGCTTATTTAAGAAACGTTATTGTAGGTTATACCTTGCCAGCTGCTACAGCTAAAAAACTTAAGGTAAGTAGCCTAAGGTTGTACGCTTCGGTAGATAATGTATTTTTCATTACGGGAAGTTCATACAGGGGAATTAACCCAGAAGCCAGGGTAACATCTGCTTCTTACGCTTCTCCAGTAATTGTGGGTTATCAAAGGGGAGGTTTCCCAGTAAACCGTACCTATACATTTGGCCTTGATTTTAACTTCTAATACCTACACATCATGAAACAAATCAGAAAAATATCAGCTCGCTTCATTATTGTGGTATCATTGGTATCGGCCGTTACCTCATGTAAAAAGGTGGTCGATGTAGACCCAATCTCTAATGAATCAGTTAACAACTATTATAAAAACTACAAAGAAGTTAGTGTTGCCCTATCGGGATGCTACAACGGCATGCAAGAGCCTTTGATTAACGAGTGGCAGTTTACGGAGTTGAGATGCGATAATGCTCGTCAACGTTCGGTGAACAGTACCACTAACGTCAATATGGAGCTTAATGTGCTCAATTTATATACTGCAGGGCCATCGCATCAGCAAGTTTATAACTACTGGTTGGCCATGTACAAAAACATCCGTAATGTTAATTATGTACTAAGAAGTTTAGGCGTAACTTATCAAAACGGTCAGTTGGTATTTGGTACACCAACCGCTACGGTTACGGAAGCCCAACGTGATGAATTGGCGGGTCAAGCCCTGTTCATTAGAGCTTATCACTATTTCAACCTAGTGCGTTTATACGGCGGTGTATTTATTGTGACCGAGCCATTAGAAGCGGCACAAGCTAGAAAAGTTAATCGTTCATCGGTAAATGACTGCTATAATCTAATTGTTAAAGATTTAGAAGCTGCAGTCGCAAAATCTAGTGTAAAACCTTATAATCAAATTACTTCTACAGACCTAGGAAGAGCAAATTCGTGGTCGGCTAAGGCACTTTTGGCAAAAGTATATTTAACATTGCCAGTGCCTCGTGCAGCAGATGCTTTAACTTTATTGAATGATGTAATTACCAATAGTGGTTATGGCTTAGAAAGTAGCTTTGCTCGCGTATTTGCTATCAACAACGAGATGAACAAGGAGATTTTGTTTGCGGTGAGATACAAAGCAGGATTGGTTGGTTTGGGTAATCCAATGGCCAATATGTTTGCACCAGCAAGTAGTGGCGATGCCGTAATTAATGGCGATGGAAGCGGATTTAACTATCCAACAACCAGTATCAATACAGCATTTACAACGAGCGCTACTAGTTTCTCAGATGCGCGTAAAGATGTGACTATTGCTACTTATTCAAACAGCACCACGCCACTTTATGTAAACAAATTCTTTTCAAAAGTATTAGTGGCTGGCGACGCCGAAAATGACTTTACCGTACTACGTTTCTCTGATGTGCTGCTAATGAAAGCCGAAGCCCAAGGTTATGACGGTGCTTCAGGAAGTTCAGTTGGGTTAATTAACCAAGTGAGAGAAAGAGCAGGAGCAGGTAACTACACCACTGGAAACTTTACTTCAGCATTTTATAAATATCCAGCTTCGGGTACTGGTTCAATTGCCAGCGCAACCGATTTCCAAACCGCTATATTGAAAGAAAGACGTTTAGAATTTGCATTTGAAAATCAACGTTTGTTTGATTTGATGCGCTTTGGACAAGCAGTAACTAATATGCAGAACCATTACGCTACCGAATACAGTGCGTATTACAGCAGATTTAGTCCAACTATTCCATTGGCTACTTTGCAAGCGAATATTAATAATGATAAACTGTTATTGCCTATTCCACAAAGAGAAATAGATACCAATACCGATATTAAAATTCCTCAAAACCCAGGTTATTAAGCAATAAAGGTTTAAAAAGATTTAACCATTAAGGAATTAAGAATATTAAGACCACATGATACAAAACTTAATGTCCCTTAACTCCTTAATGTTTCAAAACTAAAATGTTCTAAGGTGTCTTAGGTGGTTAAAAAAGAGAATAAGGAACAAAGATTAAAGCAACCAAAAACGACTAAAATGAACTTGGGTGTCTTAGATGGTTAAAAAAAGAGAATAAAGAACAAAGATTAAAGCTGCCAAAAACGACCAAAATGAACTTAGATGTCTTAGGTGATTAAAAAAATAAACATTAAGATGTCTTTAAAAAAACGATATTAAAATTAAACAAATGAAGAAAATCCTAAACCCATTATTGTACTGCTTCTTAGCACTGGCAATAATAGCTGGCTGTAAAAAAGATGATTTTTCTGACGTTGGCGAAGGTACGGTAACTGCCCAAGATTATATCTTTAACAGAGCAACCAAAACATTTGATTTAGGTAACGAGTTAAAGAGCAGTATTTCTGCAGCCGAAGGCGTAAAATTTGTGTACTGCTATTTGGTGCGTACCACTGGAACCGATTCGTTAATTCACGTAACGGATAATAAAGGAGCCATTACCCCAACTTATGAACTTTCTATCCCAATCACCGCTTTCCCAGTAAACAACATGAGCAAAGTGAAAGGGGTGAAGATTATGGTGAAACAAGGAAATAACAGCTCACTGGAAGGCTTCGTTAACATTAAATATTTTGACCCAGCTTTACCACAGTTCAGTGCTTTCCCTGCTTCCATCACTGCAGACCTTAGTGGTGGTGCCACCGCAATTGCAGGTAATATCCAATCGGAATATGGAATAAAAAAGGTAGACATTTACGATGATTACCAGTTGGAAAATACTTACGTTTTGGTAAGCAGTATAACCAATACCAATAATGCTAAGCAATATGCCTTAAACTATGCTTATACCTATCGTAAGGCAGCGCAGCATATTAAAATTGTAGCTACTGATATTTACAATCAAACCAATGAACTGATTGTAAATATGCCAGTGGATGTGTCAATCTTCAAACCTAAATTTGTAGGTTTTGCAGCGAACATCACTCCAGTAGTAGGCGGAACAACCCCAGTTGGTGGACAAATCACCTCTATCACGGGATTGAAAAAAGTAGAACTTTACGATGATAGAAATGGAAGCTATGCGTTGTTGTCTACCAAAACCTTGACAGGACAAACCAATTATAGCTATACCGAAAATTATCAATTCAAAAAACGTGCTGAGCATATAAAAATCATTGCCGTAGATAATGATGATTTACAAACAGAGCTGATTATTCCGTTAAACTATACCTATCAAAGTGTGCTTTACAGAGATGTAGAGATGAACGCACAAACATTAGGTACCAAAACAGGGCTCCTGAAAAACGGTAACACCATTGGAAACTGCGAATTGAATGCCAACGAAGCTAATATGTATTTGATATTTGGTGCACAAAGTACAGGTCCGGTATTGTTTAACCCAGCAACAGCAGCGACAGGTTCAATTGCTTCAAACTTAAGATGTAACAACGTAGGTTGGAGTCCAACTAACACTTCTGTCATTCATGATACCAAATTTAGGGTGCTTATTGATGGCGCAAGTACAGGCCAGTCAGCCATCTACGATTTGTTAGAAAGTGGAGATTTAGATGATTTGAGCAATACCTTCTTTACTGCAAACAGCATTTCAAATCCAACCTCTAACAACCCAAGATATGATGCTACTGCGGCTGCAACAACTTCAGTTTTCAATACAACTACTGCAAGGATAATCTTCATTAAAATTACCGATCCTAGTACTTCGGTGGTTAAAAATGCAATTATCCATGTAAAAGATGCTGCCTTTGCTAATCCAATAGGTAACTCAACAATAAAATTCGATATCTATATTCAGAAATAAAGGCTTTTTTGGTTTATATGTAAAAAATGATTTGTCGTTTCAGTCGGAACCTCCGATTGGGACGGCAACATTTTAATCAAAAGTTGCAGTTATAGAAATAAACAATCATCAAATCTCAAAAAGCCATCTCTAAATCTGCGTTAATCTGCGGTTGAATCAGCGAAATCCGCGGGAAAATAACCAACTAACCAACCGAAAATCTGCGCTTAAATCTGCGATAATTAGCGGGAAAAATAACCAACTAAAAATCTGCGATAATCAGCCATAAAACCAACCAACTAAACCACCATTCATGACAAAGTTTCCTATTTCTTTTTTAGCTCTTTTTCTAATTGCTTCGTTCACAAAAGCGGCCGATGTTTTGGTAAATACCCCACAAGAATTAAAATCAGCGGTAGCCAAAGCAAAACCTGGCGATGTAATTCTGCTTAAAAATAAAGTGTGGACCGATGTGCAACTGGTGGTGTCAGGTAAAGGAACTAAAGAAAAGCCAATTTGGGTAAAGCCAGAGAACGGTGATAAAGTACAGATTTCAGGAAAGTCTAACCTTAAAATTGGTGGCGAATTTGTTATCATCAAAGGTTTTCATTTCAAAGGTGGTTACAGCCCTAAAGACCATGTGGTAACTTTTAGGGTAGATAATGATAATTTAGCCAACAACTGTCGAATCACACAATTTGCAATCGAAGACTTTAGTCAGCCAGAACGTTTTAAAGGTGATTCATGGGTGACCTTATGGGGGAAAAATAACCGTGTTGACCATTGTACTTTTACCAATAAACTTAATGCAGGACCAGTAATTATTGCCGAGCTGAACGATGAACGTAGCCAACAGAACTATCACAGCATCGACTCCAATTATTTCAACGGACGTCAACGTTTTGGTTCTAACGGAGGTGAAACAATTCGTATTGGAGTGTCTAGATATTCACTTACTGCATCCAGAACGCAAATTGTACATAACCTATTTGAAAGATGTAATGGAGAGGTTGAAATTGTGTCCATCAAGTCGGGAGAGAACAACATTAGCTTTAATACTTTTGTGGAATGCGAAGGAAGTCTGGTTTTAAGGCACGGTTCTAAAAATATAGTGCAAGGCAATCTTTTCTTAGGAAATAACAAGCCTTTCACTGGTGGGGTAAGGGTTATTAATCCAGGGCATCAAGTTTTTGATAACGTATTTAAAGATTTAAAAGGTACGGCATTTCGTTCACCGTTAGCAGTCATGAATGGTGTTCCAAATTCACTTATCAATCGTTATTACCAAGTAGTTGATGCAAAAATTGAACGAAATACTTTCATCAATTGTGAACCGTCGTTATTTGGAACTGGTAAGGATTCCGAGCGTACTTTATCTCCCGAAAAAGTGGTTTTCTCTAAAAATTTACTAGTTCAGCCAGTTAAAGCACTTTATGTAGACGAAAATAAAGATGGTGGTATTGCCATTAAAGACAATGCTTTGCAAGGTGATTTACCAGTGCAAGAAGGTTTTGTAAATAAAAAAACAACCAATGTGACCATCAATGGTATTGCATTTCCTTACTTGGCCGATTATGGTGCGCCGTTAAAGAAAATGAAGTTTGTACAAAAGAAAGATGTAGGCGCATCTTGGTATCAACAAGAATTAAAGACAATCAATACACAACCTAAAATTGTAAAAATTGGCGCTAAAGAAAGCAATAATATCCAACAGGCAATTGCCAAACTAAGCGATGGTGATATTATAGAGTTAATCGATACGGGTTTTTACAGTGTTGACGATGAAATTGTGGTGGGCAAATCGATTACCATTAGAGCAGCGGCAGAATTAAAGAATAAACCTGTTTTAGTGAATGGTAGCAGTAAAACTTTACCAGCTTTCATTACCATTGATAATGGCGCAACGGTGAAAGTAAGTGGTATTGCTTTTAAAGGAGCTTACGGTAGTGGTGGTGATGTACGTTGTGGGATTCGTTCTACCGAACTGCCAATGAACAAACCCTACAAAGCTTTTATCGACAGATGTGAGTTTTACGATTACAACGAAGGTTCCTTTGCTGGCTTTAAAGGAAGTAAATCAACCTTGGCAGATAGTTTGGTCATTACCAATTCATTGTTTAGGAATATTTCTGGAACAGGAATCAATTTGGCGGAAGAAAGAGATGATAAAGGTATTTATGGAGCGGAATATACAGTAGTGAAGAACTGTGTATTTACCAATATTTTAGGGAGTGCCATCAATGTGTATCGTGGCGGAAACGACGAGAGTACCTTGGGGCCATTTGTAACTATTGAGAACTGTACCATTAATGAGGTAGATAACAGAGAGCAAGGTTCTGCGCTTCGCTTGCTAGGTGCTCAGTACGTAAGATTGTTGAATTGTAATTTCGTGAATAGCGGTCAAGGAGGTAGGTCTGTAGAGTTTAGGGAATTCCGTTGGGATGATATTTTGGTAGATAATTGCAATTTCTATCAATCTGGGAAAGTAGATACATATTATAACAAGGCACTTGGAAAGCATATTTTCGACCTCAAGCCTGAATTTATTAATATCAAAGATTTCAATTTTAATTTAAAGGATGGGTCGGCGCTTTTGTCAAAAGCCGCTGGCGGTGTGGGTGCAAGTTTATAGGTGAAACCTTAAATAATGCCATACGATGAAAAAATATGCTTTAATAACCTTATTCATCGCGATAGTTTTTTCGTGCAAAAAAGAAGTTGCGGTAGAAGAAAAAGACCAAAAAAATGTAGTTGAAGTACAGAAAGAAGCTCAGGCAGAATCAACTGCTACGGTGGTGAATGTAACGCCATCTACAGTGCTTGATGCGGCATTTTGGTCAAGCATACAAACCATGCTGCAAACAAATCATGTAGATGTAGTTTTTGCTGACGGCACTTATAACATTACTTCTACCATTACTTTGTCGAACATTGGAAGTGCTACCAAAAGGCTTCAGTTAAAAGCAAATACAGTTGGTGCAGCGGTGCTAACGGGTTCAATTGCTAAGCTGATGTCGTTAAACAATTGCCAAAACATCTTAATTCATAGATTAAAGTTTACAGGTGCCGTATCAGAATATGCTTTGGTGATTCAACGTAGTCCAAATATTACGGTGGCTTATTGCCGTTTTGAGAATATGCCTAATCTGTATTATGGAGCCGTTGGAGCACATTATCCAACTTCAAATAATATCATCATCAGACAAAACCAATTTTCTAACATTGGAGTAGGCTCAACGGCACATATGATTTATGGTGCTTTTGGCGTTAAACGATTGAAAATCCTTGAAAATACCTTTACAGATTGCTCAGGTTCATTCATTAGATTTAGAGGTGATAATTCTACTCATGGTGTAGTTTATGGCAATACTTTTAATTCAACAGGTACATATATGGTAAATGGGGCAGGTGTAAATCCAATTTTTGTAGAAGTGCCCGTTTTTAATGATGTAAATCCTGGAGATGAAACTTTTGGAACCAGTTTTATGGTGACGAAAAATAATTTTAATTATGCCATGGTAGGGAACCAAACCACAAGATTTGCTTTGGCTTTTCACCACAGTGGTTTTAATCCAACTGGTCGCACGCATTTAATAAGTGTTGCCGATGCTACTACTTTGGGAAATGGAACTGTTGCCGAAAAAAGAGCCATCATGTCTAGCAAATTGGGCTTGGATGGTACTAAGATTTTATACGGTGGAAATAATAACGTGAACCTATCTACACATGTGGTTTACAGATGCTGGGAAGCTTACGGGGCTACTGCGCCTTGGACTGGTGTGGTAAGCATTAGTTCGGCGGTGAGCTCAATAGGTTTAGCAAATACTTACGATGAAGCGCTCGTTTTTTACGATAATTTATACTAATTAATATTTAAAATGAAATTGAATTTTTATGCTGGTTTAGTACTGTTATGCGGTCTTCATTACAGCAGTTGCGCAAAAGCGGTTGAAGCAGACTCGGTTGTTAAAAAAATAGAAGAACAAGCAGCTACTAGCGAGAAAACATATACCATTAGCAGTGCAGCAGAACTCGATGCTTTAAAGTTGATGCCAGGCGATAAGGTCATCATGAAATCAGGAGAGTGGAAGAGCCAGTTCATTAATTTTAAAGGAAAGGGAACGGCAGAGAAACCAATTACACTTGTAGCGGAAGCTAAGGGGAGCGTTATCCTATCGGGCAATTCTAACCTTAAAATTGATGGCGAATGGTTAGTGGTAGATGGGCTTTCCTTTAAAAATGGAGCATCTTTAAAAGATGATGTTGTGATTTTTACTAAAACCACTACTAACAGTCGTTTAACCAATGCCAGTATCGAGAATTATAATCCTAGCGATAAAACCTTGGACTATAAATGGGTGTCTCTTTACGGTTATCATAACAGAGTTGACCATTGCTCTATTACAGGAAAAACACATCAGGGAACTACCTTGGTAGTATGGTTGGATGATAAGCCAAACTATCACCAAATAGACCATAATTACTTTGGTCCAAGACCGGAGCTGGGAGCAAATGGTGGCGAAACCATCCGTATAGGAACAAGTACCTATTCTATGAATGATTCTTATGCTACGGTGCAGAATAATATTTTTGATAAATGCGATGGTGAGGTAGAAATTATCTCTATCAAATCTGGCTTCAATAAAATTATGAACAACCTGTTTTATGAATGTGCAGGTACGGTGACTTTTAGACACGGGAATAATTCTGAAGTAAGTAATAACTACTTTATTGCCAATAATGTGACCAACAGTGGAGGAATACGTCTTATTGGTGAAAACCAAAAAGTGCATGGCAATTACCTGTATAAAGTGGCAGGAAGAACTTTACGTTCGGCAATTTCTGTAATGAATGCCTACGAAAAGCCAGCGCTAAATGAATATTGGCAGGTAAAGAATGCAGATATCCAAAATAATGTTATTGTAGGCGCTAGAGAAGCTTTCGTGCTAGGCTCGGGCAAGGATAACGACAGAACATTGGCTCCTGATGGAGTTAATATCAGCAATAACTATATCATTAATCCAGTGACTTTATTGATTACCCAAGACGAACCTAAGAATTTGAAAATGCAGAATAATCAGGTAGAAGGAGCTAGTATTGTTACAGGTTTTGTGAAAATGGGTAGTGATTTACAAATGTCGGATGGGATTTGGCAAAAGAAAACCGAATTGAAGAAGCCTTTTTGGTTGGAAACAGCTGTCGGCCCTGAATGGAAGAAAGACAATAGAAGCTTTATTTTTAAGTAATATCCTTAGCCGTTATTTCTAACCCCTACGTCATTTCGATCCCGAATGTTCGGGAGAGAAATCTTTCGAGATGCAAAAAGAACCACGAAGTGGTGATATTATTTTAGGTTAAGCAATGGGTAAATAACCCTGAAAGGGTGATATTTCTAATCCCCACGTCATTTCGACGATAGGAGAAATCCAGCAGAATGAATTTTAACCAAAAAGAATAATAAGTCATTAGATTTCTCGTCATTCCTCTCCGAATAGTTGGAGCAGGCTACTCGAAATGACGGAGTGTCTTGTGCTATCTTCCACGTCATTTCGATCCCGAATGTTCGGGAGAGAAATCTTTCGAGATGCAAAAAAGAACCACGAAGTGGTGGTATTATTTTAGGTTAAGCAAAGGGTAAATAACCCTGAAAGGGTGGCATATCTTCATTAGTTGCTTAATTTCTCGTCGTTCCTCTCGGAATAGTTGGAGCAAGCCACTAGAAATAACGGAAGCCTACTTTTCAAATTACTTTGATAACTGCATTAAAACTGCCCCATAGCCCCGACAGTAGTGGGCACGAGTTAACAAGCGTAGCTTGCCAAACGAGTAAAACAGATGGCGGGACTTTCCCTTAATTCCGATACAAAAACTGCGCTTCAAAAAATGAATGGTATTAGTTTAAGCCTGTCGTATTCCCCTTAACACAAATTAACACCTAAGCCCTTGCATATATGTTTATTACTTTCGTATATTTACGATTATTTCGTAATTAACTGATGGAGAAACTAACACAGCAAGAGGAAGAAGCAATGCTAGCCGTTTGGCAAGTAGGAGCGGGGTTTATTAAAGACTTTATGGATGCCATGCCTGAACCCAAAACACCATACACGACTTTAGCATCCACCATCAAGAATTTGGAGCGTAAAGGCTTCTTAAAAGGCGAACGCTATGCAAATGCTATTCGCTATAGTGCTAAAGTAAAAGAAGCTGACTATAAAAAGCGTTTTATGAACGGTTTCGTGAACGACTATTTTCAAAATTCCTATAAAGAACTGGTAGCTTTTTTTGCCAAAGACAAAAAAATTAGTGCTGCCGAGCTTAAAGAGATAATTGACCTGATTGAGAAACCAGAAAATCAATAGCGATGCCACATCTTTTCATCATCCTTTTAAAGATTAACTTGGTGCTGCTTTTATTTGCGGCAACCTATTATCTGGTGCTACGGAGGCTAACTTTTTACATGTTGAACCGTTGTTTTTTGGTGTTGGGGATTGTGTTTTCGACGGCTTATCCATTTATAGATTTAACGGAGTTTTTTCATGGCCAAGAAATTAATAATAACGTAGTTACTTATTTGCCGCAGCTTAACCAAAAAGCTTCTGAATTGGTTCCTACTGGCTTTCTTATCAATAACTGGCCGATATTAAGTGCACTTTTTTATCTAGGGGTATTATTGATGACCATAAGGTTGGCAATACAATTTATCTCTCTTTATAAAATACATCGCAAGTCTGAACCTGGTACGGTAGCCAATTACGACGTACGTCTGTTAAATGACAGTGTAGGGCCATTCTCATTTTGGCAAACGGTATATGTAAATCCAGCTTTGCATAGCGATAAAGAGTTGGATACAATTCTGGCACATGAAATGGTTCACGTAAAACAATGGCACTCACTAGATATTATTTTGGCTGAGCTGAGTGTGGTGTTTTATTGGTTTAATCCAGGAGTTTGGCTGATGAAAAAAGCGGTAAAGGAAAACCTAGAGTTTATTACCGACCAGAATATCCTTAAAAAAGGAATGGACCGAAAAGTTTACCAATATAGTTTATTGGGTGTAGGACAGTTAACGCCATCTACAGCTATTGTGAACAATTTTAACCTTTCTGATTTAAAAAAACGTATCCAAATGATGAATGCCAAGCGTTCATCGAAACTAACGCTGAGTAGGTATCTTTTTGCACTTCCTGTTTTATTAATGACCACTTTGGCATTTACAATTTCAAAAAAGGAATTGAAACAGCATTTGCCAATACTTTCAAAAATGGTAACTATTGCCGAAGAAGAAGTATCAACACCGGCTAAAGCGGTTGTGCATACGAAAGTTGCTCAACGAAAGCCTTTAGTTAAAAAGGAAGGATTGGAAAAGACAACAGCGGCAGACAGCATTTCTAAATTGGATGTTTTTGTGAGCAATATCCTTATTAAAAGAGACAGTACATCTAAAGGGAGCCTTAATGCCGAGGATATATTTGCGATGCTAAAGTCTAAATTCAACTTGCCTGAAAATGCTAAATTGATGCAAGGTAAAGGTAAAGTAACCAAAGAGGTGTTTTTTATGAAAACGGATAGTGTTTCGGTAGATAAAATGCCAGCGATAAGAAATATATCCATTAGGGTTAAATCTGGGGAAAAACCAAGTGAAATGCCACCTGTTGAGGATAAATTTGTGATGGTGAGAGCATTCAAGTCAAAAGATACTACAGGAGTTTCAGGTAAAGTAGATTATGTGGTTAATGGTAAAATATTACGCTCTGGTGAGTTAGGCGGTTTAAAAGCCGACGAAATTCAGCATGTGCAGGTGATTAAGGGTGATGGAGACCATATGCCTCAAATACGTATAGAAACTAAAAAGAGAACCGAGCTTTAATCGGTTCTCTTTTTTATAGAATGCCTTTTAATCTCAAGTGCTGTATAAGCATAATGGTTTTTGCATCTTTGATTTCACCATCGTCAATCATTTTTAATGCAGTTTCAAATTGAAATTCTAGCACTTCAATATGCTCTTCCTCATGTGCTAGGCCACCACCGTCATGTATTTTCATAGACTTGTCATAGGCAGCAATAAAAAAGTACAAAATCTCTGTAACGGAACCTGGCGACATATACGCTTCAAAAACTTTAGTGACTTTGTTAACCTGATAACCTGTCTCTTCTTCAGTTTCGCGTTTAATGCAGTCTTCAGCATTGTCTTCGTCAAGCAGGCCCGCACAGGCTTCTATTAGCATTCCAGTTGGATTGCCGTTTAAGTAGGTAGGTAAGCGAAATTGTTTGGTGAGCACTATGCTTTGCTGTTCCAAATTGTACAGTAATACCACAGCACCATTTCCTCGGTCGTAGGCTTCTCTGTTTTGTATTTGCTTGGTGCCATCGTTCCGAGTAATTTCATAGGTCACCTTATTTAAAACATACCAATTATCACTTAAAACTTCGGTATCTAGGATTTTAATGTCGCTCATTTTCTCTGTTTTTGTATAGACGCTTTTTCTTTGATTTTGTAACTGCTAATTTCTAAAAAAGAAAAGCGGAAGAGGTCATCCGCCTACTTCCGCTTTATTAGCTCTCGAATATATTAACTAACCTATCGAGATTTTATTGCGTTGTTGTTCATTTTGCTCGAACAACTTGTACAATTAGTAATTAAAAGTTGCTTTTACCATGGCCACTCTTCCTGGAATTTCATAAGTACCCACCGTTAAAGAGTTGGCAGAAACATTGATAGCTTCGAACCTTTTAACGTTGGCCAAATTGGTGATACCAAATTCAAGGTCGGTTTTCAGTTTCAGTAGCTTATACCTCACATTGAAATCGGCAAATAGGTATTTTAAATCTGGCTGGCTTGATTGTTGGGTAAAGATGTGCTCCGCAGAGAAGTTCAAGAATACGGATTTGAGCATGGTTACGGTTAAACCAGCTTGTTGCCTTAACTGTTGATAGTTGGTTGAAATGCCATTGTTAACTGTTTTGTTTTTGTTGTTAGAAAAAGTACCATTGTAACTAAAGTTGATGAATTTGGTAAGCTTTGCTTCGATACCAGCCTTATAAGTGTAAGTATCGCTTTCAAAAGGCAACAATTCATTGTTCTGTAGTTGTTCGTACTGGTTATGGCTGTAACTAAAACCCGCATTTACAGTGCTTTTAAGCGCGAATAGGTATTTGCTTAAACCACTGTTTAAGGATAAAGTTTTCATTTGATTTTCCAAAGGAAGTACAATGCGCTGTTGGGTATTGTTGGTTAAAGTATAAGCTGAAATGGTATTTAAATTGGTGGTGCTGTAAGATATACCAATGTTTCCGAATAACATTTGTATTGCCTTTCGAAAATTAAAGGCACCAGAAACAACATGTGTAGCGCTTTCAGATACAGGTGCATTGTTGGCAAATAACGAACGATAATTGCGTAGCACAGCGCCATAATAAACATCGTCTATAGTGCCTAAGTTATTTCTGTAGGCATAATTAGCACTCACATAATTTTCAGGGCTGGTTTGGTATTTGAAAAACACCGAAGGATTTACAAAAAAGCGTTGTAATTGTTTATCGACAGCATGGTTGGCATCGTCATAGTTGATGGTATTATAACTTAAAGGAACACGAACAGTAGCCGTTATTTTATCCGTAGTATATTCATAATTGTTTTCAATATAAGCTTTAGAGCGGAACCAGTTTAAGTCATTTAATGATCCTGCCATGGCCAATTCAATACGGCCATCATTTTGAACTTTATTAAGATTGGTTTCTAGGTTTTGTTGTTGAAGTAAAAAGCCCGCTCTGTAAGTTTGTACAAAATTACCCTTTGGAAAGGCCATAGACACGGAATTGTTGGTGTACCACGTAGGCAGTTCCAAATATTGGTTTAGGCTGTTATAGGGCATCCCATTATTAAGGATGTCTTCGTTAAGCCCTGGTTTGATATTAAGCGTTTCTGGTTGCGAAGTGCGGCTGAGACTTGAGGCAAGATGAAAGATATTCCCCGATTTCAATTTTTTGCGATAAGCCAAATCATTGGATAAGGTGAACATATCCTGGCTAAGCGATTGGAATGCGCCTACGCCGTTAATAAATACATTAGAATTTGTACGATTAGGATTATATTCAACCAAAAGAGCATTATTAAAAAAGTAGCCATCTGTATTTCCGTTTAAAGTAAATTGACCTCTTAGTTTTTGAGGATTGATAAAATTGTCTTGGTTTTCCTGATAGCTAATCGTTTGACCAGCTAATCTAGTTTCAGAAGATTTGTTATAGATCTGCTTACGTTCATCATATAAATAAGAAACATTAGCTCGCAGTTGTAAATCATTGTTAAACTTGAAGAGGTTGTTAAGGTTGGCCTGTCCAGCTTTGTTAAATAAGGTTCTGCTTTGCGGTAGGGTAGGTACACCTGCTGCCCCTGCGGTAAGCAAATTGGAAGGTTTGTTGTTGTCGGTAGTCGGAGGATTAAATGACGTAAGGTCAATTCCAGGGTCAATTCCAATGTTATTGCCCTTTAAGTTGTTCAGGAACTTTACTTTCTTGTTAAACATCATGGCGTTTGCATTGGCATCAAACCTTTCGGGAGTGCCCAAACCAGCCTTAATGTCGCCCATTACCTTTAATTTGGCTTCGTCCTTAATCACTAAGTTGAGGGCTACATCTTCACTAGTATTGTTTTTGCGAAGCATTTTTACGGGCTGGTCATTTTCAATCACCTGCACTTTATCTACCGCACCGTGAGGGATGCTTTTAGTGCCTATACCGTATTTATCTTCCAGTAAATTATCACCATCGATGTACAGATTAGAAATGTTTTTACCATTGTAGCTGATTTTGCCATTTTCGGCTACTTCGATGCCGGGCATTTTTTTCAGTACATCGCCAATGCTGCGGTCTTGTTTGTCCGAAAAATCAGAAGTTTTATAATTTAAGGTATCACCATTTGAGCTTAACCTCGGTCTGTTCTTTACTTCAACTGTTTTCAGGGCAATTTCACTTTCGGCTAAAACCACTTGATAAGGTTTGCTTAAATCTGTAATTGCAATGGATTTTTTTTCAAATCCCAAAATACTGAGTTCTAAGGTGAGGTCTGTTCCTGCTGGATCAACATTAACGGTAAAATCACCCTTCTCATTGGTGCGCGAAAAAGCTACCGTATTTCCTTCTTTATCCTTTAAGCTAACCATTACTGAAGGAATTGGCTTTGCCTTTTCATCTTTAACGTTGCCTTTTAGTTGTTTTTGGGCAAAAGCAATTGAAGTGCCCATGCCTATTAAAGCAATGAGCAGAAACAGTACCTTTTTCATCTTTTGTGTGTTTAGGAAGTGGCCATCAATTGATGACCACCATAAATAGTTTGTTGGTTTGGGTTATTTCTTTTCTGGAAGCTCAATAGGGTTATTGATTACCATTTTTTTAATGCTACTTGGGGCCGATATTCTTGTGGTAGTATTAGTTGCTCCAAAACTGGCACCTCTGCTGGCCAATTGTGCATTAAGAAATCCTTGAGGGTCTTTATCTCTAGCCTCTTTCAATTTGTCTAATTCTTTTTGAGTAGTTTTTACCGCATCGGTAGGTAGTTTGATTTCATTCCCTAAATAAGAAGCACTACTGTCCATTCCTGCAAATTTGATAACACCTGTACCGCCATTGGCCATGGCAACAGGTTGCTCTTTGTCTTTTGCCTCTACGGTTTCGGTCACTTTATCAATGCCTGCAAACTGAAATTTAACCTCGTTTTTTTCATCGTGTGCCTCAACAATTAAACCTGGTAAGCCATTCAGTTTCCAAGGGCCAGATTGGAAAGGTAACTCAGGTGCAAACCAAGCAATCCAATTGCGGCCTTTGAAATAAGCTAAAGCTTTTTGGCATTTAACACCCGAAAAACTTGCCGTATCTTTAGTTATTTTCCAGTTGATTTTAGGAGCGGTTTCTTCAATTAAATAGCTGGTAATGATTCGCTCTTTGGTGAAAAATTTGTTTTCGTTAACAAAGTAGAAGTAGTCAATAGCGGTAACAGGTTTAGTAGAAGTTCTATTGATGTTAATGGCGCCTGGATTTCCTGCTTGGTTTTTAATTTGCTCCTCAAGCATTTTTTTTAATTCCTCATCCCTGTTGATTTTATCATAACTGGTATAAACAGAAGCATTTTTACCAATCACTAATAACATGTTTTCTGTGTAGAAGTTATCTCTTTGGGTCGTATCTCGCATATGAGAAAAGGTATATCTCACTCTGGCTAATGCTTTATCGGCACTTTGGGCAAAGGTGGTTGATGCGATAAGGGAGGCAATAATGGTTGCTTTTAAAATTTTCATGTTTCTAGTAATTAAATTTTCGTAAATCTACGAAATAATCGTAGATATAAAAATGATTTAACAATTTTTAACGGAAGGAGGGGCTTAAGGGAGTTCTATAGGGTTGTTGTAAATCTTAACCGCTGGCGTAGGTCTGCCTCCGGGAGCTTGTTTAATCATCTGCGCTAAACCTGCCATGCCGCTTCCTGCTAGCTGGGTTTTTGCAAAACCTGCGGGATCTTCGGCTTGTGCCTTTTTCAGTTTCAGGAATTCTTCTTTAGTGGTTTTTATCGCCTTGTTAGGGATTTTGATTTCATTTGCCATTACATCGAGATTAGCCATTTCACCGATGTAGGGTTCCTTACTAACATTTGGCTTTTTTTCTACAACTTCGAAACCTCCAAATAAGAATTGTACCTCTTTTTTGGAATCATAAGCTTCTAAAATAAGTCCTGGTAAGCCGTGCAATTTCCATGGGCCGCTCTGGAAAGGCATATCAGGAGCAAACCAGGCAATCCAGTTTCGACCCCTAAAAAATGTAGTAGCTTTTTGGCATTTAACTCCTGAGAAACTGGCAGTATCAGTAGTAATTTTCCAATCAATTTGAGGAATAGCTTCGGAAACAAAATATGTGTTCACTAAGTATTCAGACCTAACGAGTTGGTTTTCGGCATGAAAGAAGTAATAATCTTCTGGAACAGTCATTCGCTTCCTGTTAGATTTAATGTGTGCACCATTTAAAGTGCCACCATTATTTTTGATCTGTTCATTTACGTGCTGATAAAATTCCAATTGCTGTTTCATTTTTACATCACTGGTATAGCGTGAGGAGCTTTTGCCAATCAGTAAAACCATGTCTTCTTGATATGGATTGCTGCGGTTATTGGTGTCCCTAACATGGATATAGCTGTATCTTGCCTTGGCTATTGCCCATTCTGATGTTTGTGCAAAAAGCAATGTAGTGGTACAAAAGCTAAATGCAAGTAAAATTAGACTTTTCATAATTACCTCTTTTTCGTAAAACTACGAAATATTCGTAATTAAACAAGTGCTTTATTTTCTTTTAAAAGAATTGGGGAGAGATGAATATGGAGAATTGCGGATAAATGAAGAGAGGGAATTAAGAATAGTAGTTTCACTTCCCATTTCAAATGAATGTAATGGAAATTAACACTTCCAATCTGTGTATTTGTTTATGCTGTTATAAAGGATAGTTGCCTAGATAACTTTTTGATGGTGTCTTGTCGAAATTAAATTTCCTCTCTTTCTCTTGCTGATTTACAGGTGATTTTGTAGATTGGTGTCACATACTTCTACTTATAACATCACTATGAAAAAAACTTTCACGGGAAGG
>JAEXHI010000003.1 GCA_023450085.1 Bacteroidota bacterium | reverse complement strand
ACGTCTAAAAGTTGCTGTCATGTCGAGGGCACGAGACATCTACTTATAATTACAACGAGATTCTTCGCTATGCTCAGAATGACAAAACGCTTTAATACTACAGCTTGGCATAGTCCAATGATCTCTCTACCGAAATGTTCGGTACAGGCTACAGTCGAGATGACGAAAAGGAAATGGTTAATGCCAACTCACTACATTACGTATTATTTTTCTTTCTACCTCATAAATTAATTGCACTTGCAAGGACATCAATACATATACCATACGTGGAAGCCCCAGCCGTCATTTCGACGAAGCATGAGGAGAAATCTAACGAAATATTTAATCTCTAACTTTATAACTAGCACAGTTCAAGGGTCTCTCTACCGAAATGTCGGTACAGGCTACAGTCGAGATGACAGGAAGGAATGGACATGTGCAATTAACCACATCACTACCACCCAAATTACCTCCATAAAAAAAGCACAACCATTTCTGATTGTGCTTTTTGAAAAATATATGTTTTTTTTAGCCTTCGTTTACTACACCCATTGCGCAGAATTTATCAATTCTTTTAGCAATTAGTTTTTCAGAATCTACTTTTTTAAGCGCTTTTAAATCATCTAAAATCTGAGCTTTTAAAGTCTCAGCCATTTCTTCTGGATTTTGATGTGCTCCACCAAGTGGTTCTTTCACTACTCCATCAATCAACTTGTTTTTGAACATGTCTTCTGAAGTAAGTTTTAAGCACTCCGCAGCTTTCTCTTTAAAGTCCCAGCTTCTCCATAAAATAGAAGAGCAAGACTCTGGTGAAATTACAGAATACCAAGTGTGTTCAAGCATGTATACTTTATCGCCAATACCAATGCCTAAGGCACCACCAGAAGCCCCTTCACCTACAATAAAGCAAATGATTGGCACTTTCAGTACAGACATTTCCAAAAGGTTACGGGCAATAGCCTCACCTTGGCCACGTTCTTCGGCTTCAAGACCTGGGTAAGCACCCATGGTATCAATAAACGAAATTACTGGTTTGTTGAACTTTTCAGCCAAGCGCATCAAACGCAGGGCTTTTCTATAGCCTTCGGGATTAGCCATACCAAAATTGCGATATTGACGCTCTTTGGTATTCTTACCTTTTTGGTGACCGATGATCATTACCGTTTGTCCATCAATAGTAGCGAAGCCACCAATAATGGCCTTATCGTCTTTTACCGTTCTATCGCCGTGAAGTTCGATAAAATCGTCGCAAATGGCATTGATATAATCCAATGTTTGTGGACGCTCAGCGTGACGAGACATTTGAACTTTTTGCCAACCTGTAAGGTTCGAATAAAGATCCTGACTAGTTTGCTCGGCCTTTTCTTCAAGCTCTGTCAGCGTTGCCGACATATCAACCTTGGTTTTATCGGCTATTTGCTTCACCTTGTCAATTTGTTGGTACAAATCTGACAAAGGCTTTTCGAAATCAAAAGATGTTTTCAGTTGTTGCATATGGGGCGGTAAAATTAAGCATTTATCTGCAAACAATTAACAATAAAATTCATAGTAAAGTTTAAGCACTATGAAAGTGCTTTTTTTACCGCATAAAAGCTTAGCCTTATCCCATTAAAAAACCCCGCAGGTTTTTAAAAACTGCGGGGTCTAGAATAACCAATTTGTTGTTGGAAAAGCTTCGTAAAATAGCCCCGATTGAAGTGGAAATACTTTTTGTTTTACTCGTTCCTTGGAATGACAAAGAAGGCAAAACAAAAAGATTGTAACGAAAAGCGGGACTACCGTTAATAGCTGTAGTCCATTGCGCTTCGAAATTTAAAATTTAGCTGCTTGTCCTTGTTTAGGTGTTGACTTTTTGATGAACTCACGGATATGATCATTACCAAGTGCCAAATCTACCTTACGTAAATACATCATGTGGCCACTTTCATAACCTTCCCAGCTCATTCTACTTTTCAACTTACCACTTGGGTCCATTTGCCACATATTGTATTTGGCATTGAAATAATCACAAGCTCCATCATAATATCCCGACTGCACCAAAACATGTAAGTAAGGGTTTTGCGCCATAGCAGCTCTTAAATTCTCACCTGTATTGTCACCGGTTCTGTCCCAAGGATTTACAGGGCCAAACATATTATATTTTAAATCGGTCTTATAGTTTAATTCGTTACGCAAATACATATTAATGGCTGGTGTAAAAGAATGCAACCATGAAGTAAGTTCCGCATTATAATCTGGGCGATCTCCTGCATCAGATTTGTCGATGCCTTTATACCTCGAGTCCAAACGTCCTACGGTAAACCCTTTGTCTCTTAATAATTCCTTCCAGAATAAATTAGTAGATATATTGAGGTTGTTCTGTAAGATCACTTTTTCAGGAAGTCCAGAAAAACGGGCCATTTTAGCGGCCATTTTCTTTTTTTCATCGGCTGAGATAAATCCACCCCTAGCCATGGCAGGCATTAGTTCATTGATGGTAAAGCTTTCTACCTCTGGAAGCATATCGGTAAGCTTTTTCGATTGCAGATCGGCAGGTAAAGCTTTGTGATACCAAGCCGTTGCTGCAAAATAAGGTAAGCGTAAAGCCGCATCCATTACACCACCTCTCTCTATACCCAACTCGGTTGGTGATACCAATATTACGCCATTTAAATACATCCAATGGTTACTTTGTAGTTCCAATGCTAAGCCAGAAACACGTGTAGTTCCATAACTCTCGCCTATCAGATATTTGGGTGATGCCCATCTGTTGGTACGGGTAACAAAGGTATTGATCCATTCGGCAAGGTATTTAATATCAGCCCTTACTCCAAAAAATTTATTGGTTGGTACATCTTTACTTACCGCCCTAGAATAACCAGTATTTACAGGATCGATATAAACAATATCGGCTACATCTAAAATCGAAGTGCTGTTGTCTTTATAGCCATAAGGTTGCACAGGATAACCTTCATCATCAATATTAAGGACTACGGGACCTGTGTAGGCAATGTGCATCCAAACTGATGCAGAACCTGGTCCGCCGTTAAATGAAATCACTAACGGCCTACTATCTCTGTTAGAAACATCGGTTCTTTCGTAATAGGTATAGAACAATCCGGCAAGTGTTTTACCTTCTTCATCCCACACCGGTAATGTTCCTGCAGTAGCCTTATATGGTACTGTTTTGCCATTAATGGTTACGGTATGATTGGTCACCACGGCACTTTCGGGAACTATGTTTCGGGAGGCAATATTGTTATTTATTCTTGGAGCCGGCTCTTCTTTTGGTGCTGGCGCACTTGCCGCAGCAGGCGTTGCACCTCTTTGGGAGTTACCTCCCTGTGCCGATTGTGGACGTTGAGCAAATACTGCGCTGGTGAGCACCAATGCTAAGCTAGTAAGGGTAATGGTTTTCTTCATTCTTATAAGGTTTAAGGTTGTTTTCCATAAATATCAGTAATGTGAAAGGTAAACACCTAATCAACACTAAAATGTTACTGATATTGATACTCGAAATGACGATTGATGAAGGGAATGTGCGAATTGATTAAAACCCCGAACGGGTGAAATAACTATAGCAGAATCAAATGCCAAATGAAACCCTGAAAGGGTGACATTCTAAGCAACCTTTAAATGTCCTTGTTTTTTTATTAAATTAGGGATATATCTACAACTATGGCTGGAACTTACTCTCAATTGTATATTCACATTGTGTTTGCCGTAAAAGGGCGTGCCAATCTTATTCATGCTACATGGAAAGATGAATTTCATAGCTATATCGCTGGCATCATCAATTCAAAAGACCAAAAAGCAATTATCGTCAATGGTTTTACCGACCATATCCATTGTTTTGTTGGGTTAAAGCCGTCGATGGCTATTTCCGATTTGGTTAGGGATATTAAAAACAATTCCTCAAAGTTTGTCAATGAAAAAGGATGGGTTAAGGGTAAATTTCAATGGCAGGAAGGTTACGGGGCCTTTTCATGTAGCCATTCACAAATTGACCGAGTGTACAATTATATCCTAAATCAGGAGGAACATCATCGGAAAAAGAGCTTCAAGGAAGAATATTTTGATTTTTTGAAGAAATATGAAATTGCTCACGACGCAAAATATCTATTTGATTGGATTGAATAAATAATGGTTTCTATTTTTTATTTCACCCCTTCGGGGTTATTGGAAAATTGCCATGGGCTATAAAAATGTCAACCCTTCGGGTTTTATTGGGGTATCATTAAATTATATCTGAAGGCTATAAGAATTCCAACCCTTCGGGTTTAAGATTACTAACCTATATCTGAAGCTTTTTAGAAAGCGATGTAAGGAAATCATGTTATTGAAATAGTTAAAAAATTGGGGTGATAAACGATAGTGAAATATCATTAAAAACCCCGAAGGGGTGAAATAATTATAAGATCATAGAGTACCTACCGAACCCTGAAAGGGTGAAATAACTATAACTTAACACCACCAAACAACAAATACAACCCAAAAAAGGGTTCCAAACAGATCAAGACGTTGGCTTGTCAAAAGATCTCTCTACCGAAGTATCGGTACAGGTCGCAATCGAGATGACAAGTGATGAAGGGAATGTGCAAGTTGATTAAAACCCCGAAGGGGTGAAATAATTATAGCATCATCAAATGCCAAATCAACCCCGAAGGGGTGACATAAAAAAACATATCATTTCAAGATAGGCGCTAAAATCTTTATATCCCCATCTATTTTATGGCTAAAGGATAAGCCTAAAATCTTCGCCAATAATGGATATACGTGTACATTTTCAAACGAATTAATGGTTAGCCCTTCTTTAAAAGCAGGTCCCCATGCATAAAAAACTGCTTGCATATCGGGCATATCATTATCAAAACCATGTTTCCCCACTGTTGTAGGTTTTCCCGTTAAGTTAAAAATCTTAGGTAATCGTGGGATAAGAATAATATCCCCTATCCTACCATCTTTATTGTCTTTTGCGCGGTAATGCCAACGTTTTGGCATTTTATTGGTAAGATAAACATCAAAATCAACCCCCTCTTTTTTCAAACTATCAAACAATGGTTTGATATCATGTTTGTCTTTGGCATAAATCTGCAAAAGCGCATCGCCGTTAGGCACAATAAACTTTTCTTTATCAATAATTGATGGCTGGGGCATGGTGTTGGTATTATCCGCATTAGTCATTCCATGATCTGAAACAAATACAAAATTCACTTCCAGTCCAACATCTTTGGTTAGCCTCACCATTTCTCCTACACAATCATCCACTAACTTAACCGCCTCAGCAGTTTCTTTTGAATCGGCGCCAAAATGATGACCTGCCACATCAACTTCGGGGAAATAGAAATTGATTAAATGCGGACGCTTATCTTCTGGCAATAACAACCAATTTTTTACGGCTTCAATACGCGTATCCATTGGAATCTTATTATTAAAATTATACCAATAAGTTGGTCTAACCCCCAAAACTGCGGTTTCTGATCCTAACCAATAAAACGCTGCCGAAAGCATTTTTTGTTGCTCTGCCAACACCCAAATAGGCACGCCACCATACCAAGTACTATCTTTAATAGCGCTAGGATCTGTTTTAACATAAAGCTGTTTCTTATGCGGATCATAAAACGAATTATTCACAATTCCGTGCCTAGATGGATACATTCCAGTAGCCAAGGTATAATGGTTAGAAAAAGTAACCGATGGAAAAGAAGGCTTCATTGAAACGGCCTTCACCCCTTTTTCTCTTAATGCCAGTAAATTCTTAGCCTGATATTTCTCCGCGTAATCGTACCTGAAACCATCAGCCGAAATAAAAATAACATAGGGTTTCTTGATTTGCGACGCACTATTTTGTCGTCCAGGCTGTATTTGTTGTGAAAGATCTTGTGCCCACAAACCTTGCAAGCAACAAATCAATAAAAGAAGGGATAATATAGGCTTTTTCATCTCTGATATTATTCCACAAAAATAACTCAAATTTATAAAGTGCACTGCAAATTATTTGTTGTAAAAAAAGCCCGAGGAAAATTACTCTCCTGGGCTTCGTTTTATTCTGCGATGTTATACTTTTCTAGATTTTATTATGCTCTCATTACGCCAATTTTCTTGCCATCAAAATCAGGGAACAATACTTTATCATTAGAAATTCCCAGATGTGTATCGGCCACTTCGCTAAATACACTTCTAAAATCGGTAGTTACTGCTAAGTCTCTACCATCCTCCAAATTGTCTTTAGATAAAGGATTCACTAAGCCATGAACTAAACCACCGTTTACGCTATTGCCTAAAATAAAGTTACAAGAGCCACGTCCGTGATCGGTGCCACCAGTACCATTTTGAGCTACTGTACGACCAAACTCTGTCATGGTCATTACGGTTACTTCATCCTGATATTTTGCCAAATCGTTCCAGAAGGCCATCATGCAATTACTTAAATCGTTCACGTTACGAGCAAAAACTCCTGTATCTTTTCCTTGATTAAAGTGAGTATCCCATCCTCCCGATTCGGCAAAAGCCACTTCCATTCCCACATCCATTTTAATGAGCTGCGCAATTTGTTTCAACGAGTTTCCAAGGGCTGAAGCCGGATAAACCACATTATTTTCTGGCTTGTAATTCTTTACATCCGTTTTTTGAAGCATTTTAATAGCATCAAAACTTTCCTTACCAGTGTTTTTCAATAAGTTGGAAGAGGTTTGATCATACAAATCTTCGAAACTTTTTGAAGCCATTTTAGCGCCAGCCACATTACCTCTCATTTGAATATTGAAATCGGCAAGGTTCCTAATTGCTACCGCTGGATTCTCTCCATAAAATGACCTAGGTAACGATGAGGTGATACTTACTCCTTGGAAAGGCGTAGCGGCATCATGTCCCAATAAACCTACCGCTCTGTTTAACCAACCACTAGTAGTTCCCTTTTTAAATGGCGTGCCAGACTCCATAAAGTCTTGCGCATCAAAATGTGAGCGGGTATTATTAGGAGAACCTATTCCGTGTACAATGCTTAACCTTTTTTCTCTAAACATAGGTTCAAAGGCGGCCATTGAAGGGTGTAATCCAAAACGACCATCTAAATCAATCAAAGGTTTGTCGTTTCCATTTCCTTTTGCGGCAGTCATAAACAATGACGGCCTTGCTGCTTTCAAAAAGTCATCGGTAAAAGGTGTTACAGCCATTAAGCCATCCATTGCCCCTCTTTGGAAAATGCACACCAAAATTTTCTTTTTCTTAAACAATGACGGGGTCACGGTACTAGCTACCGCATCGGCTAAAAACCCAGGAATACCTCCTAACCCTATTCCAAATAAGGCCAGTCCACCTGCTTTTAAAAATCCTCTTCTAGAAACCATATCTTTAACTATTTACGTTGAAACTCTGGTGAACCAATAATTACACCTACTACTTGAGCTAGCATGGTATTATTTCCCGCCTGTTGCTTAATTGTTGGATTTTCCATGGCTTTTTTGCCACTTCCCAACTTCATTTTATCTCCTTTTTCTGGCTTCATGTCCATTTGCTGACCAGCCATTTCATTATTCTGCTTATTGGCACTATTTTGCTCTGCTGCCTGAGCTACTTTTTGTTGTAAATTAGGATCGTTAAGCATGGGTTTCAACCTCGCTACCGTTTGTGAAAGTTCTCTTTCTGGCATGATCAATTTACTGTAAGTCAATAATGCAGCTTCTACGCTTTCAGGCTCTTTATGATTATTAAGTGCGGCTAAGTTTAGGCTAACACCAGGGATTCTTTGCGAAGCCAGCGCCAATCCAAAATTCATCCTATTCAATAATGACCCTGTATTGATCCAATATTGTCCATTATCTGGGAAACCAGTAGGTGCTTGGTAGTAATACATTTGTTGTCCCATTCTGTTGATCCAAGTGTACAGTTCATAGGGTTGAGTAATTTGAGCATCCAAACTACGCACGGCACTCATGGCCAATTCAAACGGCGACTTTGTTTTTTCTCTCAGTGCATCTTCCGACCAAAATTCAGGAGAGTTAACCATGGTAACCAACACGCTTTTGATATCACCTTTAGAAGAAGTGAACGTTTTTGCCATTTTATCGATTAAAGAAGCTGGAGGTGTATCACTTACAAAGCGTACGGCTAATTTTTTAGAGATAAATTTTGCGGTAGATTGGTGATGTGCAAGCATTTTTAATAAATCTACACCTTCATCATATCCGCCACCGGCAGGAAACTTTTTACCTAACACTACTTTTTCTCCATTATCATGTCTATTCGCATTAAAGAAGAAGTCTCCGTCTAGCACAAATCCTTTATCTCTTAATCCACTAGCTCCTAAACGATCAATTATGTTTTTGTTACCCGCACCATAACCTTCTTTTCCCAATGGGGCAACGGTCCAACCTGTCAACACTTTAGCGGCTTGCGTTACATCATTTTGGGTATAACCACCATCTACGCCAAGGGTATGAAGTTCCATGACTTCGCGAGCGTAGTTTTCATTTAAACCACCTTGCTTTTTCTTTTGCTGAATTTGCTGTTTAATCTTGTTAATTCGGTCTTTATTCCTTTTTTTCTGCTCAGCGTTCATCTTATTCCCATCGGCCATCGACATCATATCCTGATCTTCCATGGGTACATTGACACCCGAGCTCGAAAAGTTATCTAAGTACATCAGCATTGCTGGAGATTTGGCAGTTTTTAATAGGATATCTTCAAAGCTTCCAAACACATTTGGCCTGATCACATCACGCTCATACGCAGGCACAAAACTGGCACACTGATTTTTATTCAAGGCTACATTGAAGTGGTTGAACCAAAAGTCGGTCATCAACTCCCTCAACTGATTTTGTCCGTAAGCGGCCCTTAATATTTTCTGACTGATGAACTGTCTGTAAAGTTCTTGCAAAGGACGATAGCCTTTATCTTTCATGAAGGCTTGGATAGCTTCACGTTGTGCTTTATTATTTCCGTTATTTAATGAATCTTTATGAACATAACCATCACGTATTGCCCAACGGTTAATTCTAGCTCCTTGCGGAAAAATATCTTCTACTTCGCTATTGGTAAAGTTAATGGCATCATACTTAGAAAGCATTTGATCCAATTCCTTATCATCTGCATTACCTTCCAATTGTTTTTTGAGCCATTTATCTAGGCCCATTTTTGTCACCTCTTCTACTTGTCCAGGTTCGGCACCGTAGGTAAAACGACTTAGTAAATGGGCAGCGGCTTGCTCGGTGGTCAATCCTGCCTTTTTGTAAGGCATAGCAATTTTGTCGGCTCCCATTATGCGCACAAATGAGGAGAATACGATGGCGCAACAGAATAGAATTACGCACAAGTAAAAATTACGAATATTACTTTTCATTTCTTTTGGTCTAGTTCCTCTTTAAGACATCGAAAGTTTTAGAAAGGATTAATGAACCTCTCATTTTTTTTACATAAACCTTCAAAAACAGCCTTAACACTTATAAAACAGTAGTTTATATTTTTAGTTTTTCTAAGTTGAACTTATAGATTTAGATAAGGAAAAGCAATTTGGATTTAAAACCTGCTAATATCGTACATCATCGAAAGACAAGATTATATAATGATTAACTGAATTAAGGTCGTTGGAATAAACATGCAGTAATTTTTCTTTATCTCTAGCCCTAGCAATTACCCTTCGTTCTACCAAAATCAGTCTTGGTCTGTTCGGCATGCACTCTTATGGGCCTATGTGGTTGTATTTTATCTTTACCAAAAAACGCAAAAGCTTCTTAAATGAACCACATAGACACATAGGAAACTCAATGGTATTAACGCCCTAATGGCAGGCAGCCCATTATTTATTTGTTTCTATGATTTTTTCTGTTGTTGATAAGAGATATAACCCTGCCATTTCCAAGGAATGCAATTGTCACCAAGCAAAGTCTCCAGCAGTTCCTGAAAAATCTTTTCTCCATTTTCGCTGTTCACCATGATAATGATTGAAATACCTTTGTCGGGGAAATTAATATTATAGTTACGCCACGAACCACCATTTCCTTCTTTAAAGAAAGCTTTTCCATAAGGACATTGTAATAAACCCCAGCCTAGTCCATACGACAATTTGATCCCGTCATTTTCATTAGTGATTTCATACGTAATAGGTGGAAATTGGGTGACCGAATGAATACGGATTTGCGGTGAAAGCATCTCTTGATACATTTCTGCATCCAGTCCTTTCTGCTGCATCACCTGCTCAATAAATTTAGCATAATCAGCAATGGTGGTCACCAAAGATCCTCCCGCTACGGGTTCGGTACGTTTTCGCTTTTGATCAATATAGCCATTCTCCAAGTGACCAACCGCTACGTTATCATCCCCGAAAGATTCATGCCAAGTATAACCGGTACGCTTCATACCCAACGGTTGGAATATTTTCTCTTGTGCTAACTGCTCTATATTTTTATTGGTGATTTCTTCTACTACCAATTGCAGAAACCTAAAGCCTTCACCAGAATAAGCGTATTTACTCCCTGGAGTAAAATAGATTTTAATTGTTCCCAACGAATCTGGTTCGTTAGTGATAGGGTTGAACCACTTTACATTTGGCAAACCTGTAGTATGACTCAAGCACATTCTGGCCGTAATGAGCTTCCAACGATCATCATTCTTTAAATCGGCAAAGTAAGGATAGTTAGCGATGAATTGCTTTAGATATTGGTAAAGTGGTCGATCTAATTCGATGACCTTTTCTTCTACCAACTTCATCATTAAATACCCAAATACGGCCTTACTGAAAGATGCTCCGTAAACAATGGTGGCCGTATCCATCAAAGCATTTTGAGGTTTGTTTTTAAAACCGTAGGATTTCACTAACACCGCTTTGTTGTGATTAAGGACTGCCAAGTTCAAGCCCTCAATCTTAGCCAGCTCCATCAATCTTTTCACAGTACTGTCAATTTTAGCATCTGAAATTTTGCTGCCGTCGAGCCTTTTAATTTTGTTTACTTGAGCGAATGCCACATTACTTAATAGACAAATAATTATGGCTAAACATCTGAAATTCATATCGTATCATTTTTGTTTATCTAAAGTTCTATGCTATTTATCATTCTTTCAACGACACCTTCCCGTCACCTTCCCGACATTTGAATGCTATACCCGCCGTGGAACATCAGCTCCACAATCTTTCTTTAAAATTTGCATTTCAAAATATTAATTTTCAATTTTGCATAACCAGTTATGTAATTAGGTATACAATGAAGAGTTTTTTTGATAAAACAGGTAAGATGGCCTTAGGCAGCAGACTTAGAATGTTGACTGCAAGATTTACAGATGACGCGACTGAAATTTATAAACTATACAACTTACCGCTATCGCCGAAATGGTTCCCAGTACTTTTTATTCTTATTGAAGACACCGAGAAAACCATCACCGAAATTGCAGAAGAGATTGGCCACTCTCAACCATCGGTAACAAAGATCATTAAAGAAATGGCTGCTGAGGGCTTGGTGGCTTCGAATTTAAAATCAGCAGATAAACGTACCAATGTCGTGAAGTTGAGTGAAAAAGGTCAACAGCTTTCGGAAAAGTTAAAAGTACAGTTGGTGGATGTAGAAGCAGCTGTAGAAACGCTCACTTCGGAAGCAAGACACAACCTTTGGGAAGCTATTGCGGAATGGGAGTTTTTGTTGGATCACAAGTCGCTTTTGCGCAGGGTGAATGAGGAGAAAAAATTGAGGGAAAGCAAAGATGTACGCATTGTAGCTTATGAAGACAAATATCAATCTGCTTTTAAAGCCTTGAATGAGGAATGGATTTCTACTTATTTCAAAATGGAAGAAGCGGACTATAAAGCGCTGGATAATCCGAAAACCTATATTTTAGATAGAGGAGGAAAAATCTTTGTAGCCCTTTATAAAGAGGAGCCTGTGGGGGTTTGTGCATTAATTAAAATGGATGATCCTGATTACGATTTTGAGATGGCAAAAATGGCAGTTTCACCAAAAGCACAAGGTAAAAATATTGGTTGGTTGTTAGGTAATGCCATTGTCGAGGCCACCAAAGAACTAGGTGGTAAAAAACTTTATTTAGAAAGTAATACGTTGCTTAAACCTGCTATTAATTTGTATCATAAATTAGGTTTTAAAAAAGTGGTGAGTAGAGCTACGCCTTACGCCCGTGCCAATATACAAATGGAATTGGTGCTGGATAATTAGGTTGAAAAATATATGGTTGATAGGTAAAGTTGCTAGTTCTCTCTTATACAGTCGAAATGACGAGATAGGGATGTTTCGGAGGACTTAGAATAAATCCGAAGGATTTCAATGATTATAGCACTAACGTGCAAAAAAACATACGACTCCTACAGAGTCGCATCAATGTTGATCAGTTATGTTATAAATATTTGACCTCTATGAGATCATAAAACATATGATTGACAGACAAAGTCCTTAGATCTCTCCCATGCGGTCGAGATGACGAAGACAACGGGTTCATTGCTAAAAAGAGACGAAGAAGCAACACTACTCTTTTTTGGCTTGGCAATACCAGCCATATTCCGTCATTTCGAGTATCACCGAGAAATCTTTGAATTTGTTATCAACAGAAATAGTAAAAAAGATTTGCTTCGTAGTTGCTTCGAGATCCACTATGCAATCGAGATGACAACCAAGGAACAATAGAAGACTTTCAAGTTTCTTACAAAAAATGCCCCGAACTACATCCATAGCTCGGGGCATCAACTAACAACTATTCAACATCAAACTTACTCCACTCCTCCTCCAAGAGCACGATACAAATCGATTTTTGCATCTGCTTTTTCTTTTTGAAGTGAAATAACATCTAATTCATTTTGTAAAGCATTGTTTTGCGCTACAATTACTTCTAGGTAAGTAGCCATTCCGCTACGGTACAATAGCAGTGCATTTTTTACAGCCTTATTTAAAGAGGCTTGCTTTTCATCAACCAACACCATTCTTTCAGTAGCATGGCTTGATTTAACCATAGCATCAGACACCTCGCCAACGGCCAACATCATCGACTGACGGAATTGCTCTGCTGACTTTTGTTGTTCCAATTTGGCAATCTCATAATTGGTTCTCAACTCCTTCTTTCTAAAGATGGGTTGAGCAAGGTTGCCACCAATATTTTTCACTAACGAACCTGGTAAATCAAACCAGTTGCTAAATTGGTAAGAGTTGGCACCAATAGATGGTGTAATACTAATGCTTGGATACATGGCTGCTTTAGCTAATCCAGTATTGGCATTGGCCGATACCACTGCATATTCTGCTGCTTTTAAATCTGGTCTTCTACTTAGCAATTTTGCAGGTACACCATCAGGAAAAACATCGCCAATATCAGTTGTTTTAAAGGCAAAATCTCTAGCAATATTTTTAGGATAATCGCCACATAAAATACTCAGTGCATTTTCCTGTATCGCAATATTTTGCTTGGCCAAGGGAACCAAAAGTTGGGCTGTTTTTTTCTGCGCAACAGCTTGCTCAACGCCTAATGAATTCACTTGTCCAGCTTGGTATTGCAATTGGATCATCCTCACGGTACTATCACTAAGTACAATGTTTCGCTCTGCCACCTTCAATTGCTCATCAAGAGCTAGCAAATTGTAATAAGCTTGCGCTACTTGCGCAATAATTCTGGTTTTTAGGGCCGAAAGGTTTTCCCTTTGCATAAAGTAATTTGCTCTTGCAGCATCTTTCTGCATTTTTGCTTTGCCCCAAATATCAGCTTCCCACGATAGAGATAGGGTCGCACTATAATCATCGAGGTAGCTGCTTCCCACAAATTGCTGGCTAAGCGAACCATTCAATGAATTTTTAGACTGATAGATTCTTGAAGCTCCTACGCTAAGGTCTAAAGTTGGTAGTAAACCCAACTTTGCCTGCTTAAAAGAAAGCTCCAATTGTTCCATGTTTAACATGGCTACTGCTACATCCTTATTTTTTTCCAGCGCCTGATTGATTAAGGTCACCAATTGCTGATCCTTAAAAAATGCTCTCCATGGTAACAACACGGTGTCGCCAGTAAGGCCCATGGTTGCACGATAAGCTTCCGGCGTAGCCAAATCAGGTCGTTGGTATTTTTTACCTACCGCACAAGATGACAAAATCACCGAACCTAGCGCACAAACGATAATATAATTTAAAACTCGTTTCATAATTAATGATTTAATTCAGGTTGAGGTAATGGCTTTTTACTTGACACCTTTTCCTGTAAAAATTGGAATAGCATGTACAACAATGGAATAACAAAAACTCCAAATATTACCCCCGTTAACATCCCGATAGCTGCTCCCGTACTGATGGATCTATTACCCATGGCCGAACCTCCTGTGGCAATCATCAAAGGAATCATTCCCACAATAAAAGCGAGGGAAGTCATGATGATAGGACGTAACCTCGATTTGGCACCATCAATGGCTGCGTCTTTGATCGACAGTCCAGAGGCTCTACGTTGCACCGCAAATTCCACAATCAGGATGGCATTTTTGGCCAATAAACCAACCAACATGATCAAACCTACCTGTACATAAATATTGTTATCTAAACCGATAGCCTTGATCCCACCGAAAGCGCCCAACACTCCTGTAGGAATAGACAATAGTACCGCTAATGGCAATAGATAACTTTCATATTGTGCAGCCAACAAGAAATACACGAACAACAAACAAAGGGATAAAATCACCAAAGTTTGTGCACCTGAAGATTTCTCCTCTAAGCTCAATCCCGTCCACTCGTAACCATAATCTGAAGGCAATTTGCTCAATACATTTTTCTCCAAATTGTCCATGATATCGCCACTACTTGTACCTGGAATAGGCATTACGTTAATAGTTAAAGCGTTGTACAAATTGTATCTGCTCATTGACTCAGGTCCATAAACTTTATGTAAGCTCACTAATCCTTTTACAGGCACCATTTGATTTTGGTCGTTCCTTACAAAGATTTCATTAAATGCATCTTCATCAGCTCTGAAAACGCCATCGGCTTTTACGCTAACTCTGTAAAACTTACCAAATCTGGTAAAGTTCAAGCTCTGATCTCCAGAAAAATAAACCTGTATGGTTTGCATGATATCGCTTACGCTCAACCCCATTTGACTGGCTTTATCTTCATCCACTTCAACTTCAAACTGCGGGAAATCGGCACGGAAAGTAGTATAAGCATATTGCACGCCTGGTTGCTGCATGATCTGTCCCATCACCTTGTCAGCCATAGCTTTTAAAGCGGCTGCATCTTTGCCTGTTTTATCCTGCAATACAATTTCGGCACCATTAGTTACCCCATAACCCTCTACTGGAGGCATCCTAAATACCATTACCGAACCTTCTTTGATCCCTGCTAATTGGGCAGAAACATTGGCAGTAATTTGGTCAATGTCTTGTACTGCTCCACGATCTTTCTTAGGTTTTAACTTCACGAAACCTAATCCGTAAGCAGGGCTGGCACTGTTTGATAAGATGTTGAAACCTGTAATGTTCGCTACACTTTCTACCGCTTCGTTTCCTTTAAAGATCTCGTCAATTTTCTTGGCTACTTCTGTCGTACGATCCAAAGCAGTACCTGGAGGCATGCTCAAGCTAAACACCATGAAGCCGTCATCTTCCATCGGCACAAAACTTTTTGGAGTGCTTACCATTAGGAAAATGGCTATCGCACTGATCCCTACGGTTAAACCTGCACCCAACCATTTCTTTTTGATCAAGAAACGAAGTCCTTTGATATAACGATTGGTAAGGTTATCAAAACCAGCATTAAAGGCTGTGAAGAAACGTCTTTTAAAACCACGTTCTGTAGGTTGGTTTACATGTTCACCTGCGTGATTGTTTTTAAGTAACAAAGCACAAAGTGCTGGCGTAAGTGTTAAAGCGTTTACTGCCGAAATGATAATAGCGATGGCCAAGGTATAAGCAAACTGCTTATAGAAAATACCCGAAGACCCTGTCATAAAACCAATCGGGATAAACACCGCCGACATCACCAAAGTAATGGAGATTACCGCTCCGGTAATTTCGCCCATGGCCGTATGGGTAGCTTCTTTTCCCGATAGGTTAGAACCTTCCATTTTGCTATGCACCGCCTCTACCACCACAATGGCATCATCCACCACAATACCAATGGCTAACACCAAGGCAAATAGTGTAAGAATGTTAATGGTAAAACCAAATACCAACAGGAAGAAGAAAGTACCAATAATAGCTACCGGCACTGCAATAGCTGGAATAATGGTTGACCTAAAATCTTGTAAGAATAAGAATACTACGATAAACACTAGAATAAAGGCCTCGATCAAAGTCGATTTCACCTGACCAGTAGCTTCGTCCAAACGCTCTTTGGTACTCATCAATTTGCCATACTTGATGCCTGGAGGAAACGATTTGGCCGCTTTTTCAAGCTCGGCGTTTACCCCAATCTCAATGGCATTGGCATTGGAACCAGTAGTTTGCAAGATAGCTGCCGTTACCGCATTTTTTCCGTTAGAGGTACTGTTACCGCCATAATAAATGGAACCAAATTCAATTCTGGCTACATCTTTCAGGCGTACCAATTCTCCACCATTTCTTTTTACAATGATGTTTTCGTACTCTGTAGTTTGATTCTTCTTACCCTTGTAACGCATTACGTATTCCAATGGCGCATCAGATTCGGAACCTAATTTACCTGGAGCCGACTCCACACTTTGACGCGAAATGGCTGTGTTTACATCCGAAGGAATTAAGCCATAGTTGGCCATCTTTTGAGGATTCAACCAAACACGCATCGAGTAATCTTTTGCGCCGAACAATTGTACCTGTCCTACCCCTGGTACCCTCTTAATTTGAGGCACCATGTTAATGTTGATGTAGTTTTGCAGGAAAGTTTCATCATACTTATTGTTATCCTCGGTGTACACATCGAAGATCATGATCATACTATTTTGCTGCTTTGAAGTGGTTAACCCCATTTGGATTACCTCCTGTGGAAGAATAGGCGTAGCTTGTTGCACCCTGTTCTGCACGTTTACCGCAGCTTGATCGGGATTAACTCCCTGCTTAAAAATCACCGAAATGGAGAACGAACCGTCATTACTGGCGGTTGATTTGATATACTCCATTTGCTCTACCCCATTGATCTGCTCTTCCAATGGTGTTACCACCGAGCGGATCACCGACTCACTATTTCCTCCTGGATAACTTCCCGAAACGGTAACCGTTGGCGGGGAAATATCAGGGAACCTTGTTACGGGCAACCTCGTTAGTCCAATGATCCCCAAGATCACCAATACTACAGAGATTACCGTGGCCAATACTGGCCTATCTATAATTCTCTTTAACATAAAATGCTTTTTAAAACGATGTAATTTTTGATGCGTTATTTAGCAACTGTAGGCACTACTTTTACGCCTTCAGCCAAGGCATCTATACTGTTGATCGCAATTTTTTCACCTTTGGCTACACCTGATTTTACAATGTAGTTATCACCAGATCTTCCAAGAATTTCAATCGCCTTCATGGCTACCTTATTGCTATCAGCAAGGGTAAACACGAAGAACTTATCTTGTACATCTTTTACACTTGCCATCGGCAATGCCAAAGCATCTTTTATTTTCTTGGTAATGATTACACGACCTGCACCACCAGAACGTAATAACTTATCTGGGTTAGGGAAAACAGCTTTTAGGGCAATGCTTCCTGTGCTTCTTTCGATATTACCACTAGCCAATTCCAATTTACCTTGGTGAGCGTAAGGCTTGCCATCTGCCATCACTAGGCTCACGATATTCATACCTAAATCTGTTTTACGATCTTGGTTAAAAGCAATAAAATCTGCCTCGCTCATCGAGAAATACACCAATACCTGGTTGATTTCAGAAAGGGTAGTTAATGGGGCCGCATCTGCTGGTGTTACCAAGTTACCAATACGGTTAGGAATTCTACCTATATAACCACTTACAGGTGCTTTGATAATAGCAAAATCGGCATTGATTTGCGAAGAACCTAAAGCTGCTTTAGCTTGGGCCACTTGTGCTGTAGCAGCATCATAATTAGCTTGTGCTGTTTTTAGCTGGATATCCGAAACTACTTTTTCAGCTACCAAAGGTTTGATTTTCTCTACCTCTATTTTGGCATTGGACTGAGCTGCTAACGCGGCTTTCAAATTAGCCTGGCTATTGTTCACTTGCTCGTTAAAAACATCTCCCTTGATTTTAAATAAGGATTGTCCTTTATTCACATAGTCGCCTTCTTTGACGTAGATGGTTTCCAAGTAACCGCTTACTTGCGCTTTTACCTCTACGTTCACGGTTCCCTCAATCATCCCTGGGTAACGTTTCTCTATAGAAGCATCGGCTAAACCAAGCGTCATGAAATCCGTATTTACTGGCGGCATCTCAAAACCTTGCTGAGGTTGGCCACAGGCCGACAGCAAGATAGAGACTAGCAATACCAGCCAATAAGCTTCTCTCTTTGTTGTATTCTTTTGTAACATGTTATTTCAATTAAATTTTCGGTGCAAAAAAAGCAGATTTTAAGAGCTTAAAGGGGTAAAAATGACCGAAACGGATAAATTGGCATCTGAAGTGAAAACGGGTTCGACCCAAACGTTTTAACGGCCCTGTAGTAGGCAAGGAAGCCGATACCTATCCATCATCGTTAATTTAAGTCTATACATTTCAGTAGGTAAACGTCTTCATTTGGGCCCTCAATTTTTCCGTTTCAGGAATTTAAAATATCTAGCGAAGCCTAGTCATTTTACTTTTACATGCACAGGATATTGATCCTTGAAATGATGACGAAACTTTAGCCGCAGCCCTCCATGGTTTTTATCCCTTGGAATTGTAAGCGCTGTTTTAAACTTTATCCATTTACACACAGATGAAAACCGCCAGTCATCCAGTATGCTGGCGTTTTTTAGGTTTTATTCTCAATGCTAAAAAATGAAAACGATTATTGTTGCCACTGATTTCTCTGCCGAAGCAGACCATGCCATGACTTACGCTGCTGCTGCCGCCTCCGAAAGAGGCTATAAACTGGTGCTTTACAATCTTTACAATACTTCTATCCATGCCATGAATGCTAGGGTATCAGGTAGCGAAATGGATAAAATATCGATGTGGAGGCGTGATAAACTAAAAGAGATTGCCGAACTGATCAGTGGCATTTACCATATTAAAACGGATATCCATTTTGCCTCTGGTGATTTTTATGAAGAGCTAGTAGGGTGCATCCATTTGCATCGAGCAGATTTATTAGTGATGGGCATGCCAGAAAAATCATTGGAGCAAGATTTGCTGGGCAATACTACTACCCAAGTCATCGACAGATTAAAATTCCCCACTTTATCGGTGCCGTTACAAGCACAATACAAAGGCATTAAGCATATTCTTTTTGCTTGCGATATTGCCCGAGGGGTACATGCCAAAATATTGGATGATGTAAAGGTATTAGCTAAAGATTTTGGAGCCAAAGTGGAAGTTTTTCATGTGCGCCAAAAAGCAGAAGATCTTTCAAACAGTGAAGAACTAGCATTGGTAGATACCTCATTGGCACAAGTTGACCATTTTTATAAACAAGTACAATCTTCAAAAATCATAAAAGCAATTGAAGATGAAATTGTAGCATCACAAACAGATTTATTGGTCATGGTTCCTTACCGACATGGCTTTTGGGATAGTTTGCTCCGAACAAGCAAAACTAGGGTAATGGCTTCCGGCAATAGTGTACCATTGTTATCACTTCCTTTGTAGCAGGAGTTACCATTTTATGGGTAAGAAGTAAGCCGTCATTTCGACCGCCTGTTCCGAGTATTTGGAAAGGAAGGAGGAGAACCGAAGCTCTACGCAGTAAATTGAAAATCAACGAAGTTAAATCTAACATAAAGCTATTAAGTATTAACTCTAATTCCGTTGGTTTTCAATTTACTTAGTGGTACCCCCCTTTGATCTAAATTGTTTCTTTACTGGATGCTAGATTTCTCTCCCGAAAAACTCGGGCTCGAAATGACGGGATAGGAAAGTTATTGCTACCTAATCAACCAATGAATCCCGAAGTATCGGGACTAACTCCTAGCTACTAATACCTAGCAACTAACCACTAATCAACAATCCATCCACTGCTTTAACGCTGCTGCTTTTTCCCTACTCACAATCACTTCCATATCACTGTTTTTTAAAGCAACCTTTATTTTTCCATTAAAGTGATTGTGCAGTTGGGCAATGGCATTTACATGAATAATGCACTGTCTATTGGCCCGAAAAAACAGGTGCGGATCCAGCTGCTGGTCCAACTCCTCCATGGTATGCGGCAGCACTACTTCTGTACCATCCTGCAATCTCGCCTTGGTCACTTTAAATTCTAAAAAGAAATAATGTACATCACTCACCGATACTGCTTTGTAACCATCTTTAAAAGGAATTAAAAATCGGCTTCTATGTTCTTTTGGCTTCAGGTACCTCACCAAATCTTCAATAGATTGTTGGTTGCTAAGCGAATGGTTTTGTTCTACCTTTTCTAAAGCCAAGGCCAATTCTTCATGTTCCACAGGCTTAAGCAAATAATCAACACTGTTATACTTAAAAGCTTTAACGGCATACTCGTCATAAGCCGTAGTGAAAATAATAGGACAAGTGATGTTCGCCTTTTCAAAAATCTCGAAGCTTAGGCCATCGGATAGTCGCACATCCATCATTACCAAATCAGGCATGGGCGAATTTTCTAACCAATCTACCGTTTCCTGCACGCTTTCTAAAACAGCAAGGATGGTTGCTTGAGGCCTAATCATCCCTATGAGGCGTTTTAGGCGATCAGCATTGAGCTTTTCGTCTTCAATGATAAGGATGTTATTGTTCATAATCCATAAGGTGAATAATTACTTTATAGGTAGTGGCATCTTTTACTATTTCGGGCAGTTTCCCCTGCAAAAGTTGAAACCTGTTCATGATGTTGGGCAAGCCTATACCAAACGAACGCAAATTTTGGTTTTCTATTAAAGACAAGGAATTCTCCACTACCAAAATAGGAGTTTCTTTAGTGTATATCTTGATACTCAGGGGGCTGTTTTTATTGGTAGAATTGTGTTTGAGCGCATTTTCGATAAGTAGCTGTAGGGTCAATGGCGGCAAATACAAAGATTTACTTTGTGGGGCTACGTCGATATCAAAGGTAACGCCCGAGCCAATACGGTGTTTAATCAGGAAAATGTAGGAATCCAAGAATTTGAGCTCTTCTTCTAAAGAAACGGTGTTCTTTTTAGAGTTGACCAAAAGGAAGCGATATACTCTGGAAAAGCGCTCAGAGTATTCATAGCCCAGTTGTTGATCTTCCAAAATCAGCTCCGAAAGAATACTCAAACTGTTGAAGATAAAATGAGGGTCCAACTGTAGTTTCAAGGCATTCAACTGTGCTTCTACAGAAGCTTGCTTCAGCTCCGACTCTCTTAGTTTATGTTGTGCCAAACTCATTTCGGAGTTTTTCCAGTTGGCTACCAAGTAGCTTCCCGTATTAATGGCAATTAGCGTAAAAGAAATCATGGTACTCACTACGCCCCATTGCATCAGATTTTTAATGTCCTCGGTAGATGGATCACCCAAATGTTCTTTTTCAATGAATACAATGAAAGCGATATCCAAGAAAATGACGACCATTACCGCTAACATATTGAAAAGCGCTTCGGTCATCAGCCGTTTCAAGGGCTGGTCTGTCCAAGGCAACGTTCTGTTTAAACGTGAGTGGATGAAAATAGAAGCTTCGGAAACCAAAAAGCAGAACACCAAAGAAACAATCCATTCAGTTAAAAGCTTCCAAAAGCTCCTCTGAAAATATTCTTGCCAAAAGCTAGCATAGGGGTCTAACAAAAAGGAAACCAGGTAAAAGAGCACAAAGGCTAAGGGTACGAAAACTGCTCGTTTGGCATTGTTGCTTAAAAATGTCCTTTCGGTTTGTGGCATTTATCTATTTGTACTGTTTTGCTGGTACAAAGGTAGCTGTTCCAAAAGTGGAGATAGCACTTTTTCTCACCGAAGTGTAAAAATTTCAGATTAAAGCGAATAATCCGACGGTTTAAATAACCTATTAATCAAGATCATTTTAACACTTCTAAATATCACGACTGATCACAGACCTATAATTAGACAATTGATTATTTCTTAAAGTACTGGGGGAAATACCAAAATGATTTTTAAAAGCATTACTGAAATTCGAAATGTTCACATAACCACACTTTTGGCCTATCTGTTCAATTGATAAGTCAGAATCAAAAAGAAATTGCTTGGCTATGCTCATTCGTAATTCCTGAAGATACCCAAAAACAGTGGTACCAAAAAGGTTTTTAAATCCTATTTTTAATTTGGTCTGATTGATCCCAACTCTTCTCGCAAGTTCCTCTATGGTGATGGGAGTACTGATATTATTTTTGATTATTTGTGCAGCGTAATTAATGCAGTCAATATCTCTTGTTGAGAGTTTAATAGGGCTATTATTTGGCTTTTCTTCAAAACAATAGGCCATAATTTCACAAATTTTAGACTCGAGATATACCTTGCGGGTCAAACCTTCATAGGTGCAATGCTGAATGTCTTGAATGGCACACAATGTCTTCGCACTTAGTTTAATCTTATTATCTGTGAGACCAGCGCTCCTATTTTGTAATACCTGATCAAGAAAAGAGTCAAGCAGCTTGCTTTCTCCCCAATATGAAGTCAACATTGTCAAAGGAAAATGAATATCAAAAGTCTGATATTCATTTTCTTTATGAAAAGATATTTCCGACTTTCTCTCGTTTGGTGATACATAAATCATATTCCCAGTCATAGACGGAACTTCTTCCGATACATTAAAAGGAGTTTTATAGCGTATGGCAGACTTGGACAAATTGAAATGAAGTTCTAAAAACGGAATTTCATCTGCACAGTCCAATAACAAATCTTTTGAGGTATAATAGCTTGCTTTCACAACGCTCAAACCTTCTTTCAATATTTCTTCGTTGATAGACACGTTTCCTTCTGCAAAACAACCTCTCATTGGGTTGTTCTCCGTTAAGTCGTCAACTAACAACCCTCGGTAGTTCATCATCTCTAAGAAATCAGCCGCATCCAATCTGTAATACATAAAAATCTCTTTTAGTAAATCTTACACCCAAATTCGTAACAAACCATCATTCAATAGGATATAGTTTTGTGCAAAAATACATTATTTAAACTTATTCTAAATAAAGGCGGTGTGGTAAAATATCTTTGCTTATTGTTGCTTATCAATTCAACAGCATTTGCATGTGAAATATCCTTTTCCATTAAGAGAGAAAATGGCATTCCGGTAAAAAGCACAACACTGATCATTGACGATAAAATATCCAAAAAAAAAGTATCAGTATCCATTAAAACAAATAACCAGAGTGATCCTATTAAACTTAATGAGGGAATTTATACCATATATATCTTCGAAGATGGCGAGCAAGTTGATTTGCAGGAACTCACCATCAATTGTAATACCAAGCATTATGAGCTAATCCTTCAAAGCAAGACGTCCCATTATTTAAATGAAGTTGTTATCAGTGCGCCCTCCATCAAACAGAAATTAGAGAACTCCCCTTTTTCGGTTCAGGTGATCGATATGAAAAAAGAGTATGACAAACCAGGAGATATTGCTAACCTCCTGAACAGGTCAACAGGAGTTAAAATACGAACCAATGGAAATTTAGGATCTACCTCTCAGATCAATTTGGGAGGACTACAAGGAAAAGCAATCCGAATATTTAGGGATGGCATTCCAATTGAATTATTTGGCCATGGTTTTAACATTGGCACAATACCTACCAATATGTTGGAACGAGTGGAAGTTTACAAAGGATCGATGCCTGTTTATCTAGCTTCTGATGCATTAGGTGGCGGTATCAATCTCGTAACGCGTAGTCCAAAATCCAATTTAGTGGAGATATCTTACGAAATAGGCTCGTTCAATACTCACCGAGCAACGACAAATGTTTTTGTCACCAATAAATCGAATCCTTCTCATTATTATGGTTTGAATACCGCCTTCAATTATTCGGATAATAATTATAAAATCAGTGCTCCATTTATCAATCCAGAAACAGGCCAGAGATACCGTAAAGAAGCAAAACGTTTTCATGATGCCACAAAATCTTATTATGGAGAAATATTTACTGGTTTAAGAAACAAAAAATGGACCGATGACCTGCGTCTTTCCTTTATGTTTTCTGATTTCGACAAAGAGATACAAAATGATAGCGAAATGGGCAAAGTATACGGTAAACCCTTTAACAAGGAGCAGAACTACGCTTCAATTTTATCGTACAAAAAAGGATTGTTTAACAATAGGTTGAAAATAAACTCAACATTTAACTACAGCCGCTTCAACACAAAACTTATTGATACAGCAACGGTGCGTTACAATTGGGACGGTGAAATAGCGCTAAAAAATCAGTTCGCTGGTGAAATTAATAGAGGAGGGAGTAATCAACGCCTGCGTTATGATTTATTCTCAACAAGGATCAATGCAACTTATCAAATCACGGATCAACACGCTATAGAATTAAGTGAACTATTTTATCATCAACGCCGTAAAGGCAGTGACCCTTTGGGGGCTGTTTCTCCAGTTTACAACATTGATGTACTAACCATTCCTGCCACATATCAAAAAAACATAACCGCTGTGGGTGTCACATCATTGTGGCTTAACAAAAAAGCCGAAAGTATTTTAGCTATCAAACATTACAATAGTAAAACAAGCGGCTTTACAACCGACAAGTTCAATTTTGCATGGCAGTCTTCCAAATCAAATGATCAATTAGGTTATTTAGGGGGATTTAAATGGAATAATGATGATTATTTGGTAAAAGTATCTTATGAGTATGCAACCCGTTTGCCAGATGAACTTGAAGTATTTGGCGATGGAGTTTTGATAAAAGAGAACCTGGATCTCAATCCCGAAAAAAGCCATAATATCAATTTGAATGCTCAATATTCTTTTGGCAATAAACAAAATAACGGCATCGTTGCATCCAACCTTTTCTATCGTAGCGTACGGAATGCTATTTTTCTACAACCAGACATTCCGTATAGCCGTTACATCAATTTTCATGAAGTGGAAATTATGGGAATAGAGCTAGAGGCCAATTACAACATAGATAGCCACATAAATTTCGGTTTTAATGCAACTTATCAGGACATCCGACGTGTAAGGGAAAAGCCCGAATTCAAGATCTATGAAGGGTCACGTGTCCCTAACATTCCATTTTTATTCGGCAATATCTTCTTAAACAGCAATTTGAACAATATCCTAACAGATAAGGATAAACTAAGCTTTAGGTGGAACCTTAATTATGTGCATCGCTTTTATCTTACAGATATACCGAAAAACCAAGAACCATCTCTTTTTGGCAATGCTACTCAAGTTGATTCTGAATTGATTATCCCTAACGATGGAAGGTTAAATCAGATTTCAAATGATTTAGGACTGTATTATCGGTTTTCCAATAAAAAAATCACCACTTCACTTGAAGTTCTGAATGTTGGAAACGTGAAGCTGTACGACAATTTTAATGTTCAAAAACCTGGTCGCTCATTTCACTTCAAAATCACTTATAATTTTTTTTTAAATACAAACATTTAACAATCATGAAAAAAACTTCATTCAAATTTATCTTAACCGGCTTATTACCAATATTTCTACTGTTTTCTTGTAGTAAGGACAAGCCAATTAACCCACCCGACCCGAACAAAGATCAATTGCCCAAAGACGAAACCTGGGTGATATTTAACGGTACCGAAAAGTGGACTGGAGGAATTTATGCACTTGGTGACAACAAAGCACGTGAAATCGATTTGTCCTCAATCCCCTTCTATCAATTAGGATATTCAGCTGGGGGACGTGTGGTTAACAATACACTGTATAAAAAAGACGGTGTTTCGTCAAGTGACGTTGGAATTTCCAAATATAAACTCGAAGCCGGAAAATTTTCTGCCGACGGTTTTTTAGGTACGCCAAACAATACTTACGAGACAAACTTTCTGGTCGTTAGTAATTCCGAAGGTTATTACTGGGATCTTTCTGCTGGGGGGTTGAAGGTTCAGAAATTTAATCCACAAACCATGCAACGTACGGGCGTGATTGATTTTTCTTCTCTGTCAGATGGCAGTCAGTATGAAGCAGCAGGCCAATTGATCATGGCAAAACGTGACAATAAGCTATATATAGACATTCAACATGGAATTCGTGGCACCGCATGGCAGGTTACACCTAATGTAAAAAAAGCAGAAATTGTGGTTTACGATTTGACCGCTAACAAAATAGAGGGAGTTACCGAATATGTAGGCGCTACCAATCTTGGTTTGTTTGCAGATCATACGCTATGGAGCATTGACGAGGTAACCAAAGATCTTTATATGGTGGCAATTGGTGATATGAGAACACAAACTCCCGAATCAAAAATACTACGGATTAAAAATGGTGAAACAAAGTTTGATCCGAATTTTGCATTGAAAATTTCAGACTATCAATATCCTAGTGATTTCAACAGGATTTTAGCTCACAACAATAAAATATATACCACAATTTCTGACAGACCTACATCATATTACGGCGGTGGCCAGCATGGCGTAACCTACAGAAAGGACATTTGGTATTGGAACGAAATAGATGTGAACACCAAAAAGGCAACGAGGTTAAATATGCTTCCTGACAATTACTATTCGTATCAAAACCCGTTTGTCCATAAAGGCAATATCTATTTTATTTCAAATAACACCACTGAGAATTTTGCTGGTGCCTATCAATATAATCCGCAAACACGAGAGGTTAAGGAAACATTACGCTTAAAGGGTAGCGGTAGGCTAATGGGCTTTAACATCATAGACAATAAATAGGAACAATGGGAGCTTCTAAGAAGATTATGATTGGTTTAAGCTATATATTGAGGTTTTTTTTGGCTTATGTTTATATTCCGCATGGATACGAAAAGTTGACGACCAAAATAAATCCTCAAGAATATATTGATTTCGGCCTAAAAGGAGATTTTCTAGATTTCTACCTGATCTGGGAACGAACAGGCTTCATTTGGGTTATTGGTGTGGCCCAATTAATTGGTGGCTTACTGTTAATTTTTAAACGAACTTATTTCATTGGTGTAATTTGGTTATTCCCTGTTTCTATAGGCATGTTCTTTTGCCATGTCTTTATTAGCCATGCTATGGATTTCCTATATTTCGATCTGATAATTCTAGTTTCGAATCTATTTTTGATTTTCGAAAATTTCAAGTCATTAAAAACAGTTTTCTTCCAACCTCAACGTACGTGGATTTGAAAAACAAATGAGCTTTTAGTTCTTTATCTCTAAATTAACGCTGTCTTTTCTCCCACCCACAATCATCAATATGATATTGGCTGTAACACAAGTTGTTTCTCCTTTAGCGTGATTGTGGTTGGGAAAATAACATTTAAGTGGGTGTGTTACGAGAAGAAAAAGAAGCTTTTGGAATTACGGATACAAATGAAAGTCCCCACTTGAAAGTTGCTATATCAATCGCAATTCTACTAATCAGCAGAAACTACCTTCTACCAACTATATTCCTAAAGTATTCTTGAATAGGTTGGTAATTAATATAATATTTATCTAAATTTTCTAAGACCAACGCTTCTAACCTTTCAACAGTAATTTTGTTCATATTTGATTCCTCTGAAAGTGCCCAGTTAAATAATAAATTGTCGGGATGATACTTATACGCTAATCTCAAATATCTATCGCCAATCTCATCGGAATCTAAATTGAAATACCATGGACTTATTTTTATCATCCACCCTTGAAGAAATAACAATCCAGGATTTGTTGGATAAAATTTATTGATAAGGACTATATTTCTATTTAAAGTTTGTAGCAGATAATCCCCTTCCACTTCATTATTTCCTTCAACTAATAAATACCAAACTATAAATGTTTGTTTGATCAAAGCATTGCTATTTGGCAATTTCTCTTCTTTGATTTCAGATTCTACTTCCTGAATTTCCTTAATATAATCTATTTCCATTTTATATTATAGCTTAAATGCAGTAGACAGAATTCTTGTCATTCTGTAAACTATAATGAAGAAGTCAATAATTTTCCATTTTTATCTATTACTAATCTTACAGGCACGCCAATATCTGTTACAGGAATGGAGATAGAATAACCAATATTAATTTCTTTTTTTTCTTGATCAAAAGTTATGTTTGGGTATAATAAGCAACCATACTTTTGTAATTGTGGAGAAAGTTGGCCGGTAAAAGCCTCTTTCCCTACAGTTTGATTCAACAAAGTATCTCCCGCTTTGTAAACCACAATTTGAGAAGTGAAATTGTGCGTGGTAAAAGGCTTAACCCTAGTATCGTAAATATATTGTTTTGGGATATGTATCCCATTATCTTTCAAACAATAATACTTTAGAGACAACTTCATCCCGCCCTCAAAGGTCGTATCAATAATTTTAACCCTATCATAAGAAGACAGTAGATTTTTCATTTCCTCCATATATGAAGGAGTTTCTTGCTCTTCATCGGGACGATTCCCTAGTGCCATTTGCTTCTTTATTGAATCACGATATTCTTTTTCCGACAAGACGTTACTAGTCTCTTTCATCTGTTCTTCCTTCGGCTCGACACGATGACAACTGAAAAACAGCAAAGACAAAATAAGCACCTTAACTAGCAGCCCTAAATTTCTCATATCGTCAAACACACTAACCTTTACCAAACAACTTTTTAAAGAAGCCCAAAAGTCCACCATTTTTTTCTTTCCCTTGAAAACCATCTTCCTCTACCTCAGTAACAGATTTAGCCTGAGGCTCTTTTTCGGCTGTTTGTTTTTCTTCGTTATTTTCTTCCTCGGCATCGTCATAAATAAATGGCCTTTCATTAAAAGCGTTTGCACGATAACTGGTCGCTGCTAAACGTTTTACCAGCTCGTCATCCATCGCTTGCAATACAATTTGCTCTCCCGTTTCAAAATTATCCAACGAGAAATAGTAGGCCATCCCATCAAAACATTCTTGAAGCAAGTTCTTTACTTCCTCTACATTTTCTGGCGACATCACGTCAAAAGTGCCCATCACTTTCACCCGTTCCTCATCAACCTTCATCAAATACAAATCGTATTGCTTGATCTTGGTCAACAACATTTCATTTTCAAAAGCCTGAAAATCATACTCAGGATTATTTCCGTAGTCAATATTAATGACCATCCAAAGGGCAGGGAAAGCCACATTCATAATTTCACCGTTGATACCGCCCTTATCCTGGAAAAAACTTCTACGGAAAGGATAAAAGAACCAAGATTGGCTAGCAGGATCTAATCTTGCCAACAGATCCATGTGCCCAGAATGATGTGGCTCATTCTCAAAAGTTTTCTCACCATTTTTCAGGATATAGCCATTAGAACTACACTTACCTCCAAAACAATCTACATCAACAAAAGCGAAACTAAGATTGGGATGAGCTTTTGAAAAGGTCGCCAAATGTTTTTCGGTATGGTTTTCAAAATAATCCTCTACTTCCTCCTGATTTTTAAAATACTGATCTGGAAAACGCTCATATTCTACCTCTCTGTAAGAATGAAACACTTGACAAACCAATCCACGGAAAGGTGTAAAAATTTCGCGCACCCAATGGAAAGGAAACTCATTAGTAATTTGTTCTTTAAGCGATTCGTTATTGTCCTCATTTTTGAGGATAAAACTGTAGGTTCTGTAGCTCATGATTCGTCAATTAGAAAGGCTAAGATATTAAGATTGGAAAAATTAACAACATTTAAGGGTAAGTTACATCGATAGAAAACCGCGGATCATTTTTTATTTCCCTTATCAACCGCAGGAAGAATATATTTTAGTAGCATTTCAAAAGGAAGCTTGCCTCGCCAATTACCATAGTTACTACCCGTAAATACTACCGTAAGATCATATGCTGGTAGCAACATCATATACTGTCCGCCATTTCCAGAAGCAAACAACACTTCGGTATTAATATCTTGATATTTCAATTGCTCTCTGTACCAAAAGAAACCATAACGAGCACTTTCATACTGGGCATTTGGCATTCTGGAATATCTAACGAAGGAAGCGTCTATCACGATGTGGCAATCTGTAGATTTTTGGATCCAATTAGCACTAATTACCTGTTTGCCCTGCAAGCTGCCTTTGTTTTTCACCAAGTTGATGATTTTCAACATATCCATAGGTTTCATGTAAAAAGAACCTGCGGTCATCCCTTGTCCTTTTGGCGATACCGTCCATTTATAATCTTCAATACCCAAAGGTTCAAAAAGGTATTTTTTAGCAAATTCCATCACACTCATGCCGCTAGCTCTGGCAATGATTTCCCCTACCAACATAGGCTCGTTAGAATTATAAGACCAATTGAGCCCAGGTGTCCTAATCAAATCTATACCCAAACAAAAGGCCACCCAATCTTCGGTCCTCGACATGACATCTTCGCAATCAGGTCCGATATCATAAAACTCTTCACAATTTAAACCAGAGCGCATTTCCAACAAATTCTGCACGGTGATCTTGCGTTTGCCTGCATGCTTCAATTCTGGGAAGAAACGGGCTAAGCTATCGTTAAGATGAATGATTTTTTGATCAATGGCAATGCCCGCCAGCAAACTAGTGATGGATTTAAAGGCAGAACGGGTATCATGTTTGGTATCTCTTCCAAAACCATTGAAATAAGACTCCATGATAATTTCACTCCCCTGCTGAACAATAATCCCATCAATTTTAGGATAACTTTGGTCAGCTACTTTTTGCCTAAGGTCTTCTATTGGGCCTTGATTGGTTTGCTGTGCTGAACAATTGGCAAACATTAATATCAGCACAACGAAAAGAATAGGTTTCATTTATAAATCACTCTTAATTAACCGCATAGTTTATACAAGTATAATGATTCCGTATCTTTATATTACATCAATCTATCCACCTATGTTTAATATTTCTTACAGAATACTATTAGTATTTCTTTTTTTGTCTAATTACTGTTTGGGCCAAACACTTGATAGTCGCCCTTATTTACAATCACCTGAAATCGATTCTCTTTTCGAAATCTTGAAAAAATCGTTACCTAATCATGCGGAAGTTTCTGCGGCAATCATCAAAAATGGAACGGTAACCTTTTTAGGATTTAAGAAAGAAAAGAAAAAGTGGCTAGCGGTAGATAATCGCGAAGCAGTGTTTGAAATAGGTTCCATCACAAAAGTATTTACCTCCACTTTGCTCGCCCATGCGGTGCTCAATAAAGTAGTAGCATTAGATAGTCCCATTACATCCATTTCACCCGTCCCCATAAAAGGGGCAGAAAAGGATGGAAAGCCCATCACAATAGTTTCATTGGCCAATCATACCTCTGGGCTACCGAGATTACAGGGCAGCATCACCCGCTCAATAGTCATTAATGGATTGGTTGCCGCCTATTTGTGGCCCTACCTCAAAAAACACGGAAATCCTTATTATGATTATAGCAAGAAAAAATTCAACAAATACCTCCGTAACGGCGTAAAGTTAAAAACCATTCCCGGCACCACCTTTAATTATTCAAATTTGGGAGCAGCACTATTGGGACATATTTTAACAGAAAAGCAGCAAACTGACTACGAGACCTTATTAAAACAACAAATCTTTATTCCCTATGGCATGCGATCATCTACCACCATACGAAAGGACGTTGCAAACCAATTGGTTCAAGCAAGAAATAGCGCTGGGAGAAAGGTAAAAAATTGGGATTTAGGTGCAATGGAAGCAGCAGGGGCAGTGCTCTCTACAACCAACGACCTCACCAAGTTTGCGCTAGCCAACTTCAAACCCGATAGCGCACTTGACCTGCAAAGGAAACTTACTTTTAGTCACGGCAAGAGAAAGGTAGCACTGGGTTGGTTCATCGTGCCCTATACAAATGGCAATCAATATTTTTGGCACAATGGTGCAACAGGAGGCTATTCGTCATCAACGGCCATTGATCCTAATCTTGGCAATGCGGTAATTCTCCTTACAAACGTAAGTGGAAAAAATAAAGTACTGGATTTGATTTGCACAAAGTTGATGGAAAGTTTATTAGGTGTGGATTGATTTAAAAACTACCTGCTATTAAAATGTTAATCACTTGCCAATGTCTCACTATCAGGCTTAATAAAAAGCTTTTAAACAAGAAAGTCCCGCAATTGCGGGACTTTTGAATTACCTTCCAAAACTATATCCTAGTATTACATCAAAGATACCGCCACTGAGGCCCCTTAAGTTTGAGGGCTCTGAATTGTACATGGCCGAAATGATGAAACCACTTTTATCTAAATAGCCTATCCCCCCTGTGAAACTTTTATTACTATGGTACATGGTGTAAAAACGCAATTGGTCTGCATTCCACTCTCCAGCCACATCCCATTGGTTGTTATATTTTTTCACACCTCGATAAACAAACATCGGCTTTACGCCAAAGCTATCGTCAAAACGAATTTTATAGCTTAATGAGCCATAGAATGTTGCGTAATCTACCGTGGCTATATTGCTTGAACGTTTCTGGTTCAAACTTAGGTAACTAAACTGTGCTTCTAGATTCTTAATTTGGTAGGTAACTCCAAAATTACCATCAATGTAGTTGTCTCTATCATTGTATCTTGCCAACTCTGCATCATTTAAACCACTGGAAGTTGCCCTACTGTAGTCCATGCGGTCTTGCGACCAGCTCATAGACACACCGAAACGTAGTGATGATCCTCTGCCAAAGGCACTTTGTACGAAAAACTAGCCATGGCCTGTGTTTTACGGATTAACCCTGCCTTATCATTGATTAAGTTTAAGCCTATAGATGCCTTATCATTTAGCGGACGCACGGCCGAAAACGAAGTCATTACGGGTGCTCCATCTATCTTATTCCATTGGTTTGAGTAGTTCAGAAATATTTCCGTTTTACCTCTACTGCCCGCCATTGCAGGATTTACAAGATACTCATTTTGGTAGTACTGACCTTTTAAAGGGCTCAACTGAGCTTTCGAAGCACTTGCTATGACAATCAATAATAGAATTGTTATATATTTTTTCATGATTATTTGGCTTTCGTTATTGGTGATTTTACTTCACGGTTTATAAAAACCTAGGCATCTATTGCAGACAGACGCCTAAGCGTTTTTATTTAAAATTTCTCTATATGGCTTATTTGCTATTTCTTACCACTGTAATAAATCCCTTCACCACTCTAGGATTTTGATCGAAACGGATAATGTAATAATAAGTTCCGCCAGACAAAGGCATTCCGTTAAATGTACCATCCCAATCGTTTTTATAGTTACGCACTTTATACAACTCCTTTCCAGACCTATCATAAATAGAAAGGGTATGATTTGGATAAGCATCTATATTTTTAACTACCCAAGTATCATTTACCCCATCCCCATTTGGTGTGATAAAATTTTCAGCCTGTACGATGTAATCGTCTTGAACTTCTATGGTAATTGTAGTAGTGCTTTCACAACCAGTAGCATTTCGTACAGTTACCGTATAGATTGTTGTTTGCATTGGTCGCACCGTTAGAGCCGGACTATTCTGACCGCTAACAATCCCATTTGCAGATGACCAACTGTAAGTTGTACCATTATTGCTATTCACCGTTAATACCGTTGTTTCTCCTTTACTAATACTATTTCCCTTACTGCTAACAATAGTATTTATGGGCAATGGATTAATGATAAGTGTTCCTTTCACATAGTTGAAATCATAATTGGCCGATACACCTCCGACTGGCACCAGCTCAAAATTGCCTGCTATGCTTCCCAAAGTAGCTGCAGTGCCTACTGTTGGTCTGGTGGTCAAACTGCTTTCATTATCGGTATATTTAAACCCACTATAGCTTAGACCAAATATTGGATTATTTACACCGTAACAACGTGCACTATTATTGGCCGTAACGGTTAACAATGCCTTATTGATTGATAGGCTTGCCGGTTGATAAGTAAGATTATAGTTACTGCTTAGCGTCACCGTTCCTTTGCTTATAGTGTAGCTACCCGCATTCTGTCCACCATCACGCAACAAAGCACCTGTAAAAGCATCTCCATTTACCAGATTTCCAGAAGTAACCTGATAGGTCAGCACAGGGTCATTATCTCCATAGGTTTTACTTTTCGCATCTGCCATAATGGTTACCGGACGAGTCACTACGGTTAATGCCGCTGCATTAGTAGCTGCCTGATCGAAGGTGTAGTTTTGTGCAGTTAACCCGCTTCCGTTAATGGCATAAGTACCTATATTGCTGGTGTTGTTTGCAGTGGTACTAAAATTCAATGTTCCACTCGTCGCGCTTGCTTGTGTATCTGTTCCAACAAAACCTGTAATGGTTCCGTTTAACGAAGGATTGGCATCACCATAAACTTTGGCTGCAGCAACAGCTACATAATTTAGTTTGGCTATCGTAATGTTTGCCGTTGCCGATGCACTGGTATTATAAGTATAGTTGCCTGCATCTGTACCGCTAACACTGATACCCGTTACAGCTACTGGCTTATTGCTACCTACATTCTTATTATCGAATGTAGCTGCCATGTTAGCTAAGCTTAATACATCTCCAGTTAAACGATTGTCATTTAAAATGACCGTTGCATTAGCGTTGCCATCGTAAACTTTATCATTAGCCGTAGCAGTAATCGTTAAAGTTTTCGCCGTAATGTTCGCCGCAGCTGTTGCGGTAGTATTAAAAGTATAATTTCCAGCATCGGTACCACTAGTATTGATACCCAACACGTTTACAGCTTTGTTAGTCCCTGCATTCTTGTTGTCAAATGTAGCTGTGGTATTAATCACAGTCAGCACATCTCCTGTTACACGATTATCACTGAGATTTACCATGGCTACAGTATTGCCATCGTAAACTTTATTGTTAGCTGTAGCAGTAACGGTTAAAGCTTTCGCCGTAATGTTCGCCGCAGCTGTTGCGGTAGTATTAAAAGTATAATTTCCAGCATCGGTACCACTAATGTTAATACCTGTTACGTTTACTGGTTTATTGACACC
>JAEXHI010000009.1 GCA_023450085.1 Bacteroidota bacterium | reverse complement strand
GCAGAAAGACCGCGAAGCAGCTACGAAGTAAATTGAAAATCAACGAAGTTAAATCTAGCATCCTATTAAATGAATACCATAATTTTAGATTTCTCCCGAAAAGTCGGGATCGAAATGACGATGTAGGTACAGTAGCACCATTAGATGCATCCATTTAAAAAAACGAGGCCATGTCTTTAATAAGCATGACCTCGTTTGAGCCTATAAAATATCAAAATACTTAATTCAGCTGAACCCTAGGGTTTTGCACCAGTAACGAGTTAGCGTTAAGTGTTGTTCGGCTAAAAGGAATTAAGTAATTAGGACTCCCAGCAGGAAGCGTCACCAAAGTTTGACCATTTGCATCTCTTCTAACAATATCTTTTTTGAAGCGGGGATCCAAATTAAGGCGTTTAAGATCAAACAGCCTTATTCCTTTAAACATCAGTTCTCGTCTACGTTCGTCAAGTACAAAATTTAGGGCTTGATCTGCCGAAACATTGGTTGACAGATTGCTATAGTTTAAAATCCGTGTGGCACACAAAGTGTTCAGCAAATTTACCGCTCCAGCGGCATCGTTGGCCCTAGCCAGGCACTCGGCTTTGATCAACATCATCTCTGGCACACCTATACTATAATTTATATAAAGATCAGTATTTCTAACACCAAAGCGATATGCCAAAAGCGAACTATCAGTATTAAAAGGAGAAAATGATGTGATAAAACGCTTATCATTATTTTGATCAAATGATCTTAAAAGCTCGTCACTGGCCACAAAAACCGGAGGAAGAACAGCGTCAATAGCGGTATAATTTACCCTGGTAAGCAATACTTCTGGATTACTACCTTGTTCGTACAAAGTAAGTGGGCGGCCATCAAAAGCACTGGGTGCACCAAAATTAAGGTAATTCTGCAAATCACTTTTAATGGCCAAAGCATCAGAAGCGGCCTTTTCTGCTTGGGCATAATTGCCCATGTACAGATAGGTGCGGGCCAGCACTGCCAACGCTGCAGCTCTGCCAGGATGAATAACATTTCTACCCAAATTAGGAAGTTCTGAAATGGCCAATGCCTCTTGAAGATCGGCCAATATTTGTTGATAAACCTTCTCAACTCTAGCCCTTGGATACGATACCTGATTATTTACTTTAAGTACTAATGGCACTCCCAAATCTGTACTGGAGCTAGGTAGCTGATATGCGGCTCCGTAAGTATTTACCAGTAATAGGTAAAAATACGCCCTATTAATTTTTGCCTGTGCAATGGCCAGTGCCCTCCGATCGTTCATTTGCCCTGAAGGAAGTGCCGTAGGCATTCCTTCAATCACCAAATTCATTTGCCCAATCCATTTATAAGATCTGCTATAAATTAAATCTTCACTAAATATACGGGTAAAAGGAGATCCGTTATTCCAAGGATCTACCCCCCATGTGTAAAACGGGCTCATCTCTTTCATCGGTACAAAGCCTTCGGATTTATTATCGGTGGGGTACTCTAATATTTCATAATTTTTTGCCTCACATATTCCAGGATTATTTAATATCTGTTCAAAATCCTCTACCGTAACTGGTGTGGGATTCGTATCTGTAGCCCTTTCAATATCTAAAATTTTTTTACAAGCTGGCAAAGCTATGACCAACATTAGCAATAGGTATATCCATGTCTTTTTCATTATTCTATTTTTATCTGGGATTTCACACAAGGCAATCTCCTCGTTTTTAATTCAATTGTCTTTTTTTCAACACCTGCTATAAACGCACATTAAGTGATATACCATAGCGCACTGGCTGGCGTACCAAAAGTTTTCCATTGGGCAATATAGCTTCTGGATCAATTCCAAGCCTGTTACGTGTCCAAAGCGCTACATTTTGCGCGTTAAATGCCAGATTAAGACCTTTTACATATTTACCCGTTAACCATTTTGCAGGCACATCATAACCCAACTGGATTTCGCTAAGCCTAAAAAAATCGGCGGGGGCAATACTATTATTCGAATTTTGCGCAGCGAAAGCCGACAAAGAGTTAAACGATTCTTCAAATATTTTTGGGATATCAGTTTTAGCTTCATCACCAGGCTGACGCCAACGGTTGGCAATTAAACTGCTTCTCTCTATGGTATAGAGAGAAGTGACCGGGCGATAGGTACGCATCACGTGGCCCAAAGCAAACCTCAGGGTAGCCCTTGCATACAAGCCCTTGTAGCTAAACTCCTCGATAAAAGCACCTGTCCAGGGAGCAGTAGTTTTCCCGCTATATTCTAACCAGTTTTCATTACTCGTCGAGAGAGGATTCGTCCCTAAATAAGGAGAAGATAAGTCTGTAACCAACATAGTCGGCACCTTGTTACCATCAGCATCAAAAACCTGAGGACTACCTTCGGCATCAAGTCCTGCCCAACGATAGCTCCACAAGCTTCCAATGGAATAGCCATTCCGGGGCGCAGTCAAGTAAAAAGTATTAGTATCATACTTGGGTTGAATTACGTTCTTAGCCTGATTAATGTTATACGCTGCATTCATCGTACTAGTCCAGTTAAGACCATCGCCCTGCAAAATTTTACCCTGTACATAAAATTCGTAGCCTTTATTATCTATACGACTATAAACCGCCCTTTGGCCAAAACCGCTTGAAACATCGGTTTGGAAGACACCGTTGGACATCCCCGAATTACTGCGGTTGTAATAACGACTGTCTACGATAAGCCTGTCTTTCCATAGGCCAAATCTCAAACTTATTTCACGATTTACAATATGTGCTGGTAGTGTACCCAAATCAAAGTTACCCGTAGCTATGGAAAAGCCTCCAGAACTTGTTGGTGTATTAGTGCTCATCATTTGAGCCAGGGCCTGGGCAGGGCTAATATTAGTCAGCAAACCCTCTACCATTAAGTTGCTTATCCAAGGCAAATTAAAATAAGCAGCTTTGGAAATATGGTACGAAAGCCTACCACTTAACTGGTTTTTTACGCCCAAAGAGTTGTAACGATAATTCAACTGGCCTTGTAGTACATCTTTAAATAGTCCCAAATCCAAAAGGGCGTCGTAGTTACGGACTTGTTCCCCGTTTTGACGTATCGGATTATAACCTGTTACCTCTAGGTAATAATCATTCCATAGAGCATCGAAAGTTCTAACTGCTGGTAAATTTACAGGCAAACTGGCCATTTTTATCTCGCCAAAACCCGCCGAAAGTTTCAGCTTACTAATGAGTGGAAACTTAAAAAAAGATTCCCTGTGCAAGGCCCAGGATGCCAAAGCATTGTAGTTACGGGTAGAACTGTAAACAACAGCTGAATTTACCGGCATAAAACTCTCATTATAAAATCCCTGTAAACCTAAACGTCCATCGTAGGTATAATCTAAGGCTGCATTGGTAGACATATTCCTTTCTGGTCTCCTAGTATCTGGGGTGACCCTAGTTAAATTTCCAAAATTAATTTCACCCCCCATAACGTCATAATAGGTGGAGTTAGGCGACGACAATGCTATTCCCATACCAGTACTGTTGTTATAACCGTACAGTGGCAAATTGGTATGGTTACGTCTCAATTCATCATAGTAAGAAAAACCAAGGCGGAGATTAAGGGCATGCTTTTGATCAAAAATCTGGTCATAGCTAAAGCCAGTACGCAAATTACTGCTGTTCATACGGTATTGAGAAGTCTGAAAAACATCACCCCAAGGCACATGAGCAATTTTGGGGTCTATCGGATTTGCACCGAAAAAGCCCGATCCTGGAAAAAATAGTTCCTCCCGAGCAGCCACCGCATAGTAGTTATTGTATAAACGACGGGCGTATTGGGTATTTTTAGAAGTGAGTGTCTCGCCATTACTAATGTTATTGACGTACTGAAAATTAGTTGACCAGGTGAGGCCATTTAAAAGCTTCCAATTGATATTCACTGAGGAGTTGAGCACATGCCCTTTGTTTAACTTTTGGGTGCCCCTAGCCTCTTCCAAGGGGTTATAACCATAATCCTTTAAATCAGGATAGGCATTTTTTAATGCCGCGTTTTTTAACGCGCTAATACTCTTAAGAGTATAATCATAAGCGTAGCTCCCATCAGCCTTGTAAAGCATCTGGTAGGGTTCCAATTCCGCAGGGTTCAGTGCCGTGCCAGCAATTCCGTTGTTCAAGTCAGCATTTACCTGCAGGGCAATTTGCAGCTTATTTTTAAGCAACGACAACTGATTTCGGAAATTGAGACCCCAGGTACGCTTGCGGTTGCCCAAGGCTTCGGTATGGGCAGTATTGTAATTACCGTTAAGTGAAAAACGGCTGTACTTATTACCGCCAGACAGGTTTAGGTTTTGGTTTTGGCTAAAGATACTCTGTTGCTGCTTGCGGTACTGCTCCTCGTTGGAAACTTGCGACAACGAATTCCAATTGTTTTGGAATTCTATTTCAGTAAGTAGGCCATAGTGACGTTGCTCTAATAACATCCTGGCTGGTGAAATTGTAGCGGAACTGAGAGCCTCTAAAGAAATTCTACTAAGCGCACTTTTATATTTTTCTTCCTCCATGTAGTAGTCTAACAGCTGGCTAGCATTGGCTATTTGCAAAGCCTTATTACTGTTATCGGGTGCTCCCGAAAAATTAAAAGTGGAATTGTAGGTAATTTGTAGCTGCCCTGGCTTACCTCCGTTGGTGGTAATGATAATGACCCCATTGGCAGCATGAGGGCCCCATTTAATAGTTTCGGCAGGATCCCGTATCACTTCCAGCGAAAGTACATTATTCATGGGATAATCTGCGGGGAAATCATTCTGTACAAAACCATCAATAATCACCAACATGGCGTTGTTACCCGCGCCAAAACCACCTGTACCTCTTAGCTCTGGCATGATACTGTTTGTAGTAGTGGTTTCAGTAATTGAGGTTCCATTCTTAAAGCCACCTTCCATCAAGACCTGTGCTAGGCGTTCCGCATAGGTTTCAAAAGAAGTTCCTGCAAATCGTTTCTTTATAGCTGCAGTAAGCTCATCCAAAGTGTAGGTTCCAATTGGAGCATAAGTGCCGTCACTCACAAAAAGATGCCGTGTAGTAATTGTTCTGCTATTTTTAATCACCAAACCAGGTATGGTACCTTCCAACACCTGTGATAAACTTAATTGTTTACGGTTAGTAATATCTAATTTAAATCCCCCCGGCGTCTTTCCTCCTATTCTTTGTCCCTGTATAATGGTTTCGTTTAGGTTAATAGAACCAGCTTCCATTTGTATTTCACTCATCAGCGAAATGGCGAGTGCTGTCCGTTCTATGGTAAGCTTACCTGTGTAGACTATATTCACCATTGCCAAGGGATCGATATCTTTTAGGGTAAACTTGCCCAGCCCATCGGTGTATACTGGTTTAACTGCCGCAGAAGAAACCGACACACCAGCCAAGGGCGAACCATTATCATCAACCACGGTCCCTGTAATTGTAATTTTTTGTTGCCGTGCGGTAGTCTCTTCTTTCTTTTTAATAGAAATGGTCCGTCCGCTTACCGTAAACGATAGCGACAAGCCCTTTAGAACATTGTTCATAGCCTCTTCTAAATTGGCATTGGCTATTTTTACGGCTACTAATGGTTGTTGGTTCAATAGGTTTTGGTCAAAAAAAATGTCGTAACCGCTTTGCCTACGAATTTCCCTAAGTACTTGTTCCAAGGGTACATTTTGATAGTTCAGGGTGATTTTTTGGGCAAACGAAGCTACTGATGACAATAGGACCAGTAGTACTATACAAAGGGAAACACGAGCACCGAGCTTGAGCCTGATACTAAAGTTTGATAAAAAGTTATTCATAAGCATGGACTTCATTTTCTACATCAAAACGATGCAAAAAGTTAGTTAATTTGGTTAGTTAGAAATACTTTGAATTTTTAAGATTCAAAAATTGCGACAATCCTTACAGAAGATGGACGGCATCGAAAATGCCAAAAGAATGGAGGAAGAAAGAATAAGTTTAAATTTACCCTTCCAGTAGTTTATACCACAGGTTAAGCAAATATTATTTTCATATTATCGGTCAAGTAAGGTCATTCATATATGTATTCGTTTTTCTGTCTTTACCCTCCTTTCTATATTTTTGTTAACAGCTATTCCTATAAACTTAAAGACAGTTTACTAGGACGATCCTCTCAAAAATTTTAGGATTTTTTCAAAAAACAACGCAAAACACTGATTATCAGAAAGAAAAATCTCAATTTAATAACCATTTTATCCCAGAAAAATCTTAATCGAGGGCTAATTCCGACTTTTTTGGAATGCTAGTTTTGGATTTTAATGATGATGTAGGAACAGCAGTACAAAACGTGTAGCTAATTCCTATGTTAATCACGTCATTTCGAACGCAGAGAGACGGCGAAGCAGCTACGAAGTAAATTGAAAATCAACGAAGTTAAATCTAACGACCTATAAGTTGAATACTATATTGCTAGATCTCTCCCGAGTCGAGATGACGATATAGGTATGACAGTGCAAAAAGGTA
>JAEXHI010000028.1 GCA_023450085.1 Bacteroidota bacterium | reverse complement strand
CTCTGTTCCGTCTTTTAGTTTTAGTGTGCTCATGGTTTTAAAGTTTTTGTTTATGATCAACGATATTTTGTCTTTATTGTTTAGCAAAAGTAGTCTTGCGAAAGGCTGTAAATCTTGATCTATGATATTTAATGCACTTTGAAGAAATCACACATGAAAGCTTTTAAATTGATTCGGTTTTTTAAAAAAAACAGTGCTTTTTTCGAACTGTTTTAAACTTTTAGAATAAAGTTATTGCTAAGAGTCTTGGGCACGGTTTATAATTTCAAATCATCTATAAATCAAAGACAAGGGCAAAACCCTGTGCATATCGAAACATAATAGGAATTAGCAACCCCTTGCTATCAATTGAATCAATGCAAGAAAAATAACAATCAAAAGGATTACTTCTCTCGTGCCCAACCAACTTTCCGAGCGGATAGTGTTGTTAAGATGACGTGAAATATCAGTAGTATTCGAAGCCTCGTTGCTATGCCTTACTATTTGCTGAATAGGTTTAAACAACAGCCTGCTCATTTTTGTCGATATTGGTTTGTCTTCGAGGTAAGTCTCCTTCCATTCTTGGAGGTCGGAAAGACTATTGATAGGATAGCGGTGCCATATACCATAATCGGCTTGAGGAGCCTGATGGACAAACGGCAGGATAAGCCCTTTATTAATATATTTATTTTGACCAAGTACAGCAAGCCTAGCTTCTGCCCAAGTCTTGTGAGCAGGATCAAGGTAGGCTTTGCGAATGTTCTGGGCAATATTGGTATCCATATATTTTTCGGTCCTCAGAAATTCATCCAGCGCATGAGTAGCTTCAGTTGGCAGCAGTCCCGATAAGTTCTCCTCAGAACTGTTGATCAAAAAATGCCTGAAAGCGGGAGGGTTAAGGATGCTCAGTGCAGCGGAAATGACTTCGTTACTCATTTTCATATCGTAACAATCCCTGCTGATATAGACATCGTAGGGATTAATTTTCAAATTGATATAGGCCATTAGCTTATGGTGGCCATCAATGATATAATGATTGCAATAGACATAATCATGGCTTAGATAGTGCGTATAAACAACTACTCTTGGCCTAGCACCATTGCGAATCAATTCTTCATAATAAGCAACTCTTTGTGGGTCGATACTGTCCTTTGGTCTAGAAGCTAAGTAGATTTGCCCATCTCCGTAGGGATAGAAATTGGCGGCAAATAGTTCCTTCTCTTTCGAAAGTAAATTGCTTTCTAAGTCAAATATCACTTCAGAACCCTCCATTTCCAACTTGCCCAAGTGTACAGAATACTTACCATCTTCGAAAAGTTGCAAAAAACTTTCCATCTGATCCATTATTTGTCTATTACTGCCTGAGATTAAAACTTCATCTAGTTGCTGTGTTAGGGCTTTCCTTTGCTGCAGGTCATAAGTAGATACCGCATAATATTCGCCAATGCTTCCACGACAATCGGGCCAGTTGATGGCAGTAGGCTTTTGGATAATGAGTGCGTTAGACTGGTCATCATTGATGATCCGGATAATACCCTGGCCATTTTTTACTTCAAATTCACGCCTGATCCACCAAAGCCTTCTGGCTTGCCATTCTTTGGTTATTGCCAGCATGTCGGCAATAGGCAGTACCAAATGATCCGATTTGGTATGTTGTTCGGCTTCCAATACCGGAATACACTCTACCGTGCCGGCAACCGGCAGGTGTGCAATCAATATGTAAAGAAACTGCTGGTTGTTAGCTACGTAAATCTCATTGTATAGCTTGCTCGCTAATGCTATCGAATTGTGCAATTCAATTAATGTATCCAGTAATGGATTGACTGAAACAAAAGTGTCTGTTTCTAATTCAGGATTAGAAGTGATTTTGATCTGGTATTGGTCAAATACCGCTTTTGTAATTTTATCCATCTAAAGCATTTAAAATTCTCCGTGATGAATCTTAGAATTCATCATCGTTTGAGTAATCATAATTAAGATATTCTTTTAATTCTTCCTGGGTATAGCTTGTTTTAAAGTCGGGGTTTTTGGTGTAGTGAAGCTTTTGTTGTTCGTAAGTTGCCCCTCCTTCAGCCGCCCAAGAAAGCTGTTGGCTCTTCAATCTTTCTAGTGATGAAACATTCGTGTACAAGTGTTTTGAGTACTCCCAGGTGTTTCTTTCACAGCATTCACATTCACCAACATATATTGCCTGATAGCCGCAAACTTCGCAATATTGCGCTTGTAGAAAATTACGTTCAATGTAGTTGTAATCTAATCCATTGAACTTATGGGGCATTTGGAAGATCGCTAACAAAAATTTTCCAAATCCTAAAGCGTGATGATAGATATATACCTTATCATGTTCCCAACCTTTGGCCTGAGCTACATTGTGGTGGAAACTGATGATCAGCCATTGATAGGCGGCTTCCAATGTTTTATCGTCCCACCATTGATTACTGTCTTCTAGCTGAATTCCCTTTACCTCACGCCATTTATAATGAACTTTATTGTAGCTAAATCCATCGGCTAAGATTTCCACTTCGCCCATATCTGTTCTATAGTGCGGCCAGCAGGCAACATAATCCCAACCGGTCCTGCTTCTAATTTCTCCACGCCCGCCGCAAGTTTCGCACACTTGTTCCGAACGTCGCTCATAGCGATCAACTACGTCGGAGAAGCGGTGGTCGGTATAAAAACGTAAGGATGCATATTTCTCTTTAATACAAGATACCTTTCTGTCCCAGCCTAATTGGTCTAATTCGATGAGCAGTTGAATGAGCAGTTGGTGCCATCCGTTGTGGATTTGTAATTGGATATCATTGAGGTCGGCCAATTTGTAAAGGTCCAATGAACTGATTTGCTCGTTGATGATGAACATTTCCAGGGTAGAGGTATCCTTATTTAAAAAATCCTTTCCCTCATACATTTCCTTGTACCTAGGCTGTTTTTCTTTACCAGTTCCGTTAATCATATCCATTTTCTCGTGCAAACGTTCAACAACGTGTGGTTGTTGGGTAGGATTGTCTTTTATCCTGTCCAATTTGCTAATTACATAATAGATAACAGCAAAAAGCACTACAGCAAAAATGAATAGGGAGGTCATGGCTCACAGTAATTTGATGGCAATTTAAATATTTTGAAAAAACATCTGTATATGCCTTAAAGTAAGGTGAATAATAATGTTGTGTCCTATATTTTATAAAATTTCTGCAGCTGAGTAATTACAAGACGGTAAACTTAGAAATCGAAGACTCTGATTTATTGCCTAATCTGTCTTTGGTCACAATTTTCCAGTAATAGGTATTCCCAGAAGTTATCGCTACTGAAAAAGTGCTGCCTGTATGTTCGCTCTTAAACAATGGAGGATTTGTGGCTGTTCCAAAATAAATGTCGTAATTAACAATGTCGAAGTCTGGATCACTGCCCTTCCAAACAAGAGTTGTATTTCCATTGACAGGATAAATACGAGCATCCATATAAGGTGCGGTTAACTCTGCAGGATAAGGCGCAAATGATGAGGTAGCTTCTCCTGCATTGTAAAATCGCCAAACATCGCTTTCTAACGTGCTAGCGTTCAGGCTTGATTTAGTACTTACCGACCAAGAATACGCAACATTCCTGGCTAATTCTAAATCTATTTGCGTAGAGGTTGTGGTGCCTGAAGTCAGTTCAGATGTGACTAGGTTTTTAACGGTAATAGTGTAGTCTTTTGCAAGGTCAGAAGCTTTCCACTTAAATGTGATTTTGTTCATGGTGTTTGTGAGGGGAATACCAGAGGTACATAACTCATCTTTCGCAGGAGCAATCAACACTGCTTTCGTTGTTTGGGTTGGCGGTACAACTGGTGGTGGAGTAGGGGTTGGGTCACTGGATTTACTGCCACAACCAAACATACTGCATAATATCGCCATAAAACATATTGATTTTATATATCTCATTTTTTGATGATTTTAGATTGGCTGACCAAAGTTTCTGATTCAATTTTTAAGATATAAACCCCAGATTCTAAATTTGATAGATCTAACGAAATCTCAAAGTTTTCTATTGTATAGCGTTTTGAATATACTCTTCGTCCAGTCGAATCGTAAATATGTATGTTTACAGTTTTTTGGACGTATTCTGGTCCAACTTGTACGGTTAATATTTGTTCAAATGGATTTGGATAAGGCATTATTCCCGACGCTAACAATATATTTTTTTTGATTACCCCTTGACAGGCAATATCCGAAGTTATTGTTAAGCTGTTGCTGCCATGACTGAGCGGTAGCGTAATTTGATTGCTGCTTGTAGTATACCTTTTTCCATTCAGGTCTATATGATAGGTAGTTGCTCCATCTAAGTTCAGCGTTACCGTTTGGTCGGCATTCACAACCGAAGAAAACAACGAAATATCCTTTGGCTCGGTGATAATAACTTCGAAGCATTGCTTATAATTTGGGTAACCAGTAGCTGTAATACAGATGGAGTAAGTTCCAGCTTGTAGTGAGGTTATCTGTAAAATTGATGTAAAACTAGAGGCTTTGTTATAGTTTGCTCCAGTGATTGTAGCGGTGTAGCTCATGGCAGCGGTCGCATTAATTTCAATCGATCCGTTATTGGCTGATCTACAGCTTTCGTTTGTCGCCTTTATCCTGAAATTGGTTTGAGGTAACGTATTCAGCTGGTTGAACAAAAATGGTTTTGATATGAGCCATTTGTCGGAGTGTTTAATGGCTGCTGTATAAGATCCACCTTCACTAACGTTAATGGTATTTGAAGTAGCTCCTGGGATAACCACACCGTCTTTTCGCCACTCATGCATAAAATAAGAGTCGGTATTTGCAGTAAGCGCCAATTTGGTGTCAATATAATAAGGAGGATTTCTATCTGCTGAAATTTTGGGTTCCTTTGCTAAAACGAACCCTGGCTGACGGGCTGTTCCGTAAGGTGTTTCCACAACAACATCCCCAGAATAAAGAAATTCCGATTCGGGTAATTTTACCGTGATGGTATTATCGTCAATCACGGTAAATGGGAAGGAACCACCGAACCATACTTTTAATGTTCCGGTAAAGTACTTGCCTTTGATGGTAATTGTTTCACCCACCTCGGCAACCATAGGACTAAACGAAGTAACGATAGGAGGTGGTGTAAAGGTAAATTTAAGATAGTCGAAAGATCCTTCGGAGCTAACGAGGGTCACTGGTCCACTTTCGCCAGGGCCAACCACTGCGGTAATCACTGTAGGAGATTCGATTTTAAATGATGATGCAGGGACACCTCCAAAATTCACTCCAGTAACCGAGTTGAAATTGAAACCGGTTAAAGTTATGGTTTTTCCTTGTGGAGCAGATAGTGGTGAAAAAAAACTCAAAACAGGCTTGGTTACTGGTTTGCTAAATAACACTGTAGCAGACCTGTATTCGTCAAATGTGATAATGTCTGGTTTTCCATCTTCGTCGATGTCGGCCGTCATGCTGAGTATTGGTTCAATTGGTTGAGCGTATTTTACCGATGCCGCAAAAGAAATGTTTCCTAGTTGGCTCGTATTTTTCATTACCTCAATGCCATTCAATGCAAAGTATAAATCTGCTTTTCCGTCTCCATCTAGATCAGATAGATTAATTGCCGAGATTGCTTTGTTCGCTTTGAGGATTTCTACAGCTGGATCAAAACTTATGGTGTTTAGGGAGCTGGTGTTTCGATAGGCGTGGATATTGTTGCCACCTACCAACAGGTCCACTTTGCCATCTCCATCAATATCTCCGGCAACTAAACCCAAGCCGCCGGATATCGTTGGGAAGGTGAGTGGAGAGTCGAATGATATCTTTCCGCCTTGGCTTGTGTTTTTGTGTATTGTAAGTTGGTTCGAGGTGCTACTGGCATAACCCAAATCAAGTTTCCCGTCACCATTGAAGTCTTGCAGTTCCGCTCTTGATGCTGATCCTTGTGTCAAAAGATCGATTCGTTGCCCAAATCTTATGGTGCCATTGCTACTCTCATTTCTAAAAATATAGATTTTCTTTTGACTATAGCTCGATAGGATTACATCTATTTTGCCATCGCCATCGATATCACCAACTTTGAGGCCTGATAGTGGAGAATAGGACTCGTTGTGAGCAAAAAAATCTAACTTGGTAAGTGATATTTTTCCTGGAACTGAGGTGTTCTTGAATACATGGAACTGATTGTGGCTATATACTACCAAATCTAATTTGCCATCGCCATCTATATCTGCAACTAAACTGTTTTCCGCCTGATTAATCATTGGGATAATTAATGGCGCATCATAAACGATTTGTCCATTTTTTCTATCAGCGCGATAAATGTGTATAGATCTATCGTCATAGTTGTTTAGGCTATAGATAAAATCCATTTGTCCGTCCCCATCTAAATCTGCTACTGTCCCTTTTTTATAGGTTGAATGAGGCCTGATCGCTGGTGCGAAAGATTTTTCCGTAAAACCGTTTTGGTCACCGGGAAAAGTCAATATAAATGAATTGATACTCGAAGCAATTAAACCATTGGTATTAACCGTTAATGGTGCATAAGTTGCTTTAGAAGGTACTGTAACGGTTAAAGTAGTTGGTGTGGCTGCGGTAACGGTTCCAAAAGCGAGACCAAACAGCACCGTGTTTTGTGATGGATCGGTACTGAAATTTTTACCTGTTATGGTAATTGAGGTTCCAGCATTGGCCGTCATAGGTGAAAATGAGCTGATGATTGGAGGCAGACCATATGAAAAACCAGGTAAGCTCGACGAACCAAATGGATTACTTATCGTAACGGTTCCGTTAGCCCCCTCACCAACTATGGCTGTTATTTGCGTAGGAGAATCAATGGTGAAGTTGGCCACGGGAATTCCGCCAAGACTAACTGCATTTGTCCCATTAAAATTAGTTCCTGTAATTACAATTTGGTCACCTTTCTTGGCAATAGAAGGGCTAAAAGAAACTAGGAAAGGAGTGTTGTTTACCTTGTTCTTTAGAAATGCAATTTGGGCATTTTCCTCACTTTGGAAAACAATATCTGGTTTACCATCTTGGTCAATATCACCAGGACTGATTGTTTTAACATTGCTGAGTGTAGTGAATGTTACTTTTTGGGCGAGTTTGGCAACACCATTTGAACTAAGGTTTTTCAAAACCGATACTGCTTTATCAGCTTCACTGTGAAATAGTACATCTGCACGACCGTCGCCATCTAGATCGTGAACAGCAAGATTGGTTGGACGGGTACCTACTGGATATTTCAAAGGAGTAGCGAACGCAAAAGAATTATTGCCTATGTTTTGATAAACATTAACTTCATTGAGATTACTGCTTAGGGTGACCAGGTCAATTTTACGATCTCCGTCAATATCAACTGCCGCAAATGAAGAAACCCTGTCTACTGAGAGATCAAGTAATTTGGTAAAGGAAAATTTATCCAGAGTACTCACATTTTTATATATTTCGAGTTTGCCCTCCTGATTGTAAACATCGTAGGTAATGAAGTCTGGTTTGCCGTCGCCGTCAAAATCTGCTATTGCTACCACTACCCTTTCAAAATCCTCCGTTGACTCTGCAAAGCTAATGTTGCCTAGGCTAGAAGTATTTTTATAAATCATCCTATGTGAAATTAGGTCTGGTTTGCCGTCACCGTCCACATCTTTAAAATCATAATATGGGGTGTGAAGTATAGGAAGGGTAGTTGCGGAAGTTGAAAATGAAATTTTTCCAGAATTAGAAGTATTCCTGTAAATAAGCGTAGCATCAGGATAGGCATAATAGTCCCAAACCACTAAGTCGGGCTTTCCATCGCCATCCAGATCTGTTGCACTGAACGATACTTCCTGTGTTTGGAAAAGCAGGCTGATCTTTTCATCAAATTCAGCCTTACCAATAGTTCCTTTGTTGCGATAGAACGCCAATTCACTTTTAAAATCGGTAGTTTTGAATAGCATAATGATGTCCAAAAAACCATCTCCGTCAAAATCAAAGAGAGAGAAGTCGCTTGATTTTCCTTTGATGGGCAGCTCGATTTTATCGGCAAAGGACTGGTTACTTATGTTGTTTTCACCATCAATGGTTTGTACAAATGGCGTTTTTCCATACGCCGTAAGCGAATTTGTGGTTACTGATAATGGTTTAAAGGTAGATACCGTTGGAACCTCCACAATCAAGGAGTTGGGCGTGGCGTTGGTTACCTTACCCTTAATATCTCCGAACAACACAATATTTCCATTGATATCATTACTAAAGTTAGAGCCTGTAATGGTGATACTGCTACCGCTTTTGCCAAAGTGTGGACTGAAATCATTGATCGTGGGAGGTCTGTAAAAAGTGAAACCACCTAGGGAGTGTGTTCCAGTTTTAGTCGTTACCTCTACAGTACTGCTGCTTGCAGCGCCCACGATGGCTGTAATGGTGGTTGTGTTGGTCACCTTAAATGACTTGACAGGAGCATTACCTATACTAACTGCAGTAGCTCCCAAAAAGCCAGAACCTTTGATCAGTACAACCTCTCCATTGGTACCGCTAGTGGGTGTAAACGATTCGATGGTAGGTAATATATTAAAACCTGTTAATGTAGTTGTGCCTCCCGAGGTAGTTACTACTACATTTCCGGATTCCCCCACACCAACGATGGCATCGATTCGAGTGGGGGAGACGACCGAGTAAGATTGTGCAGGTATTCCTCCAAATGTTACCGAAGTCACATTAATAAAATTATTTCCATTAATGGTCACAGTTTTACCTTTGCTTGCACTTAAAGGTGCAAAAGACGAAATGCTAGGAGGTGGAAGGTAATTGAATCCTGCCATTGACGAAAAACCATTTGGACTGGACACGTAAACTTCGCCAGATGCTCCGGCTCCCACCTTTGCCGTAATGGTCGTAGGAGATACAACGGTAAACGATAAAGCATTCGTACCCCCAAAGGTAACCTTGTTTGCTCTTGTAAAGTTCAACCCCGTAATGGTCACTGTAGCATTCAATCCGGCATCTTTTGGTGTAAAATCCAAGATTTGTACACCTTGAGGTAGTACGATTTCCTTAGTTAGCGAAGCGGTTTGCGAGCCACTTTTAACCACTAGGGTAATCTTGTTGGTTAAATTCGAATTGTCTCTCTGATAGCTTGCATCATAGGAAGTGGCAATAGCTATATCATTAATCAACCATTGGGAACTATAATCTGAGTTTGAGAAATTCAGTAACTTTACTGTATTGGTTGTAGGTAAGGCACTTAAGTCTATCGTAAAAATAGGTTGAGGGATAGGGGTGCCTCCACCATTTATGGTCGATTCGATAAAGCCATGGCCTCCACCAGCCCAAAAATGGTTCATGTCCCAAAATTGGATATCGTAATGGGTGTAGCCTAAATAAGTGAAGTTGTTGTCACGAGGTAGAACTTCCCAATTTTTTCCCCCATTAGAAGTCTTGAACATCTGATATGCAGTGCCAATTGCAAAACCGATATTATCATTAAAGAATTTTATTTTATTGAAATAAAGTGAATTATAATCGACGTTATTTTTTAATGTCCATGTGTTCCCAGCATCACCACTATAATACAGGTAGCCTTTACTGTTTTCAAAATTTAACCAAAGCTTAGTAGAGGTTAAAAAAGTTGCACTTTTAATTATTCCAGCAAAGCCAATAGGAAGAGAAGTCCTAACAAATGAAGTGCCGCTACTGGTGGATCGAATAATTTCTTTTGCACCAACGACTCCCACAAAATTGTCGAAAGCTTCAATTTGCTTGTACTCGGCACCAGTAGAGCCGTAAATATTTGTCCAAGTTTGCCCCTTGTTGACGGTTTTTAATACCCGGTCTTGATCAATGGCATATCCTGTATTGCCATTGTCGGGAAATACCATATCTACCATGTAGGAAAATTTCGTATCACTGCTCTGCTGGTGAAATACGATTTTGTAACTCTCGCCACCATCAGCTGAAGTGAGGATAGTAGGCACAAGCCCGTAGTCGCCGTAAACGATCAAGTTGTTCTTGTCAAAGGCCTTTACCCCAGAAATTGCAAAGCCAAAAGTAACGTTTACAGAAAAGCCGTTAAAATTGACATTCGTAAGTGTGATACGCTTTTTTTGGAAGCTGGTTCCGCCGTCTATGGTATAACCTATCCAGTCTTTAAATGCGATATATCCTTCAGTTTTTGAATAAAGGCTAAATTTTCGAACTTCATTGTCTTCATTGATGTCCTTGTAAACCTGTTTTAGTTGTGCGTTTGCCTGATGGAAGGCTAGCAGTAAAATGAGAGAAAATAGAGTCGTTATTAATTTAAATTTCACGGAGCAAATTTTGCCCTAAAGTAAGAGTTTTTTGGAATAAATCATATTGTGAGTTAATTGACCTCTGTGGTAAGTTTTTTTAGTTTTATGTTGCTGAAAATTAATTTTTTGTGATATTTTTTGTTAGCCCTAAATAAAAAAAGAAGCTCTGAAGAGAGCTGCTTTTAAACAATGAATATTATATAATTTAAACCATCTTCTGAACAATGGTTTGAGATTAAACTTTGAGTGAAGCTTCTATAAACTCCAAAAGATCTTTATTAATGGTTGCCGCTTCGGTAATTGGCATGCCATGAGAGAAGCCAGGGTAGGTGATCAGCTTTCCATTTTTTAACAATTTAATAGATTTTAAAGCAGCATTTTGATAAGGTACAATTTGGTCATCTTCACCATGTAGCACTAAAACTGGAATATCCACGGCTTTCAAGTCTTCTGTAAAATCAGTTTCCGAAAAAGCTTTGATGCCATCGTAATGAGCCACAATTCCGCCCATCATTCCCTGTCTCCACCAGTTTCTTTGGATGCCTTCTTTTACGTCAGCACCTTCTCTGTTATATCCGTAAATTGGAATGGTCAAATCAATATAAAACTGTTGTCTATTGTTCAGCGTTTGCTCTCTTATGCCATCAAAAACCGACATCGGAACGCCATCGGGATTACTATCGCTAGCGACCATAATAGGTGGAACAGCACTAATTAATACGGCTTTTTTAGCTCTGCCATTAGCATATTTGTTCACATAACGAATCACTTCGCCACCACCTGTAGAGTGGCCAATATGAATCACATCTTTCAGGTCGAGGAATTCTACCAACTCAGCAGCGTCTGAAGCATATTGCTCTATGTTATGTCCATAAATATCTTGGCTAGAACGACCATGGCCTCTTCTGTCATGTGTTACCACACGATAACCTTTCTGTAAAAAGAAGATCACTTGTGCATCCCAATCGTCTGAAGATAAAGGCCAGCCATGGTGGAACATTAAAGTTGGTCCTTCCTTGGTCTTTGTAAAAAATCTCTGTTCCGTCTTTTAGTTTTAGTGTGCTCATGGTTTTAAAGTTTTTGTTTATGATCAACGATATTTTGTCTTTATTGTTTAGCAAAAGTAGTCTTGCGAAAGGC
>JAEXHI010000027.1 GCA_023450085.1 Bacteroidota bacterium | reverse complement strand
AAAGGCCCCACCAAGGAATAGGAGGGATAACGCCGATTGAAATGGCTAAAAATGAAAATCAAAAAGAATAATAAATTAATGCCCAGCTAAAATCAAATCTGTTACCGAATTACTAAACCTTTACAAGTATGACAAAGTCGTGTAAAACAAAAAAGGTGCAAAGTTGGACTCTGCACCTGTATTATAAAAAGAAAATTTGCTGCTTATTTTAAGAATAACAATTCTCTGAATTTAGGCAATGGCCAAACGCTATCGTCAACAATTTGTTCAAGTTTGTCAACATGGTAACGGATAGTGTCGAAGTGAGATTTTACCTTCTCATCGTAGCCGATTGCTTTTTCACGAGTATCCTCGATTTTGTTTACTTGCTTACGGTCTTCTAGCATGGTATCTACGCTATTTTTAACGATAGATAAGTGGCTAGAGATTTTATCGATAATTGCTAATGGTGTAGCCATTGATTCTTTGCTTAAGCCAAGCTCTTTTAGGCCTTTAGCATTCTCGATTAAAGTGTTTTGGTAAGCAATTACCGCTGGAATGATTTGGCTATTGGTTACATCGCCAAATACACGTGCCTCAATTTGTAGTTTTTTGTAGAAGTTCTCTAACAAAATTTCGTGACGAGCGTGCAATTCGCGTTCGCTGAAAACATTGGTTTTAGTGAAAAGCTCAGTAGTTTTTTCGCTAACGTAAGCGTCAAGTGCCTTTGGCGTAGTTTTAATGTTTGATAAACCACGTTTTTCTGCTTCTTGAGCCCATTCATCGCTATATCCATTACCTTCAAAACGGATGGCTTTAGATTCTTTGATGTAACGTTTGATTACTGTCATTAAAGCAACGTCTTTTTTGTCGCCTTTTTTGATCAACTTATCAACGTCTACCTTGAATTTAGTTAACTGATCTGCAACGATCGCATTTAATACAGTCATTGGAGCAGAAGAGTTAGCAGTAGAACCTACAGCTCTTAATTCGAATTTATTACCAGTGAAGGCGAAAGGAGAAGTACGGTTACGGTCGGTGTTGTCCAATAAAATTTGAGGAATTTTAGGGATGCCTAACCATAATGAGTTGTCTTCTTTTAATTTTTTGCTTAAGCGAGAGTGCTCAATTTCTTCTAAAATCTCGTCTAATTGTTGACCTAAGAAGATAGAAATGATTGCTGGAGGAGCTTCGTTAGCACCTAAACGGTGGTCGTTGCTTACCGAGGCAATACTTGCTCTCAATAAATCAGCATGCTCGTGAACCGCTTTGATGGTGTTTACAAAGAAGGTTAAGAACATTAAATTGTTTTTAGGCGTTTTACCTGGTGCCAACAAGTTTTTACCAGTATCGGTAATTAATGACCAGTTGTTGTGTTTGCCAGAGCCGTTGATGCCAGCATATGGTTTTTCGTGCAACAACACTTTGAAGTTATGGCGACGAGCAACTTTTTCCATTACGTCCATTAACAATTGGTTGTGGTCAATGGCTAAGTTGATTTCTTCGTAAATAGGAGCACACTCAAATTGAGAAGGCGCTACCTCGTTGTGACGAGTTTTCAAAGGAATGCCTAATTTGATTGCTTCGTTCTCGAAATCAACCATATAAGCAAACACACGTTCTGGAATAGAACCAAAGTAGTGGTCTTCTAATTGTTGTCCTTTAGCAGACATGTGTCCAAATAATGCACGGCCAGTTAATACTAAATCTGGACGAGCGTTAAACAACGCTAAGTCTACTAGGAAATATTCTTGTTCGATACCTAAAGAAGCATTTACTTTAGATACGCCTTTGTCGAAATATTGGCAAACCTCAACAGCAGCTTTATCAATAGCTGATAGGGCTTTTAATAAAGGAGCTTTGTAGTCTAGTGCTTCACCTGTATAGGCAACAAATACTGTTGGAATACAAAGTGTTTTACCAGCTGGGTTTTCCATAATGAAAGCTGGAGAAGAAGGATCCCAGGCAGTGTAACCACGAGCTTCGAAAGTGTTACGGATACCGCCGTTAGGGAAACTTGAAGCGTCAGGCTCTTGTTGAACTAAAGCACTGCCTGCAAATTTTTCGATAGCACCATCGCCGCTTGGCTCAAAAAATGAATCGTGTTTTTCAGCTGTTGTACCAGTTAATGGTTGGAACCAATGCGTATAGTGAGTTGCACCTTTGCTCATTGCCCAAGCTTTCATGGCTGTTGCAATTTGATTTGCATCGTCATGATTAATTAATTCACCTTGGTTAATCGAAGAAATTAGTTTTTCAAAAACATCTTTAGAAAGATATTCTTTCATTTTCTTTTTGTCGAAAACATTCGAGCCGTAGAATTCTGAGATTTTGGTTGATGGTGCCTTTATTTCAGGTATTTCTCTGGTTTGTGCTTCTTTTAGTGCTATGGTTCTTAAGCTTTTCATTTATTTATTTGAATTTTTATTCAAAAATAAAATATTTTGTGGTTTTTGATTAAATTTTTGTTAAAAAACTTAAAAAAAATATTTTTTTATGTGTAAAAATGATTTTTTGTGTGGTTTTTTATCTTTTTTGTGTGTTTTGTTGGCTAAGTGTGGGGATGTAGAGCGTTTTATGTGTTTGTTCGATTTTATCATAATTGCCAGTTTTACCCTGTTAACAAAAAATATTTTTTAATCTCTGTATGGAATTTGAATGTAACTAACATCATAGTTGAAAAAACCGATTAGCTATGTTTAATAAATCATCAAATTTGTACGGTAGCGAGTGGCTCGCTCTTGTATTTGCTAACAGAAACCAAAACTATGGTGCTTACGAATTAAGAAGACAATCTTCTAATACGTTGCTAAAGGCATTTCTTATTGTTGCTCCTTTGTTTGTGGCCGCATTTGTTGGTCCGTCTATTGCTTCGGCGTTTAAGGATGATCAAGTGGTCGTTGATCCAGTTGTAAAGGTATTACCTATGGATAATGTTATTCATAAAGTTGAACAGAAGCAGGAAGAAAAGAAAGTAGAGAAACAAGCAGAAGTTGAAGCGCCGAAAGTAGTGGCGCAGAAAATTAAATCTGTAGCAATGACTGATCATATTAAGGTGGTGAAAGATGATTTGGTTACACTACAACCGCCAACTTCTGACGAAATTAAAGATGCAGTGATTGCAAGCACTACTGAAATTGGTATTTCTGGTAAAGGAAACGCTGAGGTGCCGACAGCTCCTGCTGGATTAGGTTCTGGAACTGGTACTACTGGAAGTGGAACTGAAATTCATGATGTTAATGGGGTAGATGTTTATCCAGAATTTCCTGGAGGTATGGAAGGCTGGGCTAAATATATCCAAAGAAATTTGAGATATCCAGGTATGGCACAAGATGTAGGAGTACAAGGCAAGGTGTATTTAAGCTTTGTGGTAGAGAAAGATGGAACCATTACTGATGTAAAAGTAGTTAAGGGCATTGGTTACGGTTGTGATGACGAAGCCATGAGGGTGATTAAAAAATCGCCACGTTGGAAAGCTGGTATGCAAAATAATTTACCTGTGAGGGTTAGATATAATATGCCCATCAGTTATACAATAAGTAATTAGTTTTAAGTTTAATGTTGATTTGTGAAGCGATGGAATAATTTCCATCGCTTTTTTTATATTTTTATCTTCGCTATCACAATATGGGTTTTGAATATAAAGGGTTAACCGCAACAGAATGGACTAGGGAGCTTACTGGTATTGCTAATCAGTCTGTTTTTGCCGACCTAAACTATTTAGATAGCTTTGAAAATGCCTATGCCGTTAATAAGAAACTTATAGGTATTTATGAGAATGACAAAATCCATTTATTGATTTCGTTTTTTGATAGCAAAAATCGAGTGATATGTCCAAACCATTATTTCTTCCAATTTGTTTGGGAGAAAGAAAATACGCTTTCTTGGCGTAGAATTATGGTATGGGAATTTTTAATAGAAGAATTAAAAAAGAGATATTCCAAAATTCATTTTAGGTTGCCGATTGCTGTTAATGATATACGTCCTTTTGAATGGGCGGGTTTTAAATATCAGTTAAAGCATACTTATGTTAAAGTACTAGATGAACGACCATATCATCAGAATTTAAAGCGAATTTTAGCAAAAAAGCACGATTATACTTTTGCTTCCCAAACGGATTTTGTAGAGGTTTGGTCAAAGCATCAAGCAGATTTGGAAAGTTTTCTCTTTTCAGCTTCTTTTATTTCTAAAACGGTTTCTTTTTTTAAGCAGGTACAACAGCAAGAGCTTGTTACTACCTATAATATATATACTGAAGGGCGGTTGTTATCATCTATTATTGTTTTGATAGATAAAGCCCAAAAAAAAGCTTACTTCCCACTCATCGGTAAAATAGATCAGTCCCAATCGGGTGCAGCAGCTTATTTATATGATTATACATTTTCCCAATTGAAAAAGGAAGGCATTGAAGAAGTAGACCTGTACGGTGCAAATATGAAAACCATTGCTAGGTTTAAACATAAATTTGAGCCCGAATTGAAAAGCTTTTTTGAGGTGAGATATGATAGCAGGTTTAAAGGCTTCTCAGAAATGAAAAGCAAATTGAAGGAAGTGGTTAAAAGAATAGTTAGAAAACGTAGTTTGTTATGGTAAAGCAAGTAGGTAAAGAAGAATGGTTAACTATTTTGGCGAATCAGCAAGCGCTTCGCTCGCTTTTTTTTAATCCTGATTTTTTAGCAACGGTAAAAGATACTTTTGGGTACCAATTACATTATTATGTAGCCATTCAAAAGCAAGTTCCTTTGTTTGCAGCAGCTGTTTTTTCTCGGGGGAAAGATGTAGTGGTTCCACTAGCTTTTACTTATTCGTCAATTTATCTTGATCAAACGATAAGTGATAGGAGACGAGTGGATTTGTTGAAATCATTTATTGGTCTGCTCAAAAAGGATTTCAGGAATATTTCTTTCAGGTTGAATGCCGAAATGGAAGACTTGAGGCCATTTATTTGGGAGGGTTTTCAGGTAGATTTGAGATATACTTACATCAAACGGATAGGGGAGGATGTACATGACAGCATTTTGCGAAATGTTGAACGGGCAAAAAATGAAGATTTTTGTTTTAAAGTTTCCGTTGTGGAGCGGGAGGCGATTAAGAAAAACCTAGATGACTTTCGTCATTATGGTTTGCCTCGGTCGGCTTATGGTCAATATTATCAGTTATTTGAACGGCTTGCTTTTATGGGTTGTCTAAGATCCTTTAATGTTTATAAGGGAGAGGAATTGATTTGTGCTAATATTGTTTTGTTGGATGAGGAAAAACATCAGCTGCACACTTTACTGATCAATAAAACAAATCATAAAAACGCCACATCATATTTATATAAAGAGACCATTGATTGGTGTGCTGTTAATAATTATCAGTTTATTGATTACTGCGGAGCCAATGATGAGCGTATATCAGATTTCAAATCCTATTTTAATCCGCATTTATCTCCTTATTATTTGGTCAGTTATTCGCCATTTAGGAGTTTTATCAATAATACAAAGCCAAAAATTAAGGCAATCATTAAGCGTATTGTAGGATAATGGAAAAGTTAAGGGTGTTGTTTTTACCTGCATGGTATCCCAGTCAATTTAATAAGGTTGGGGGAGTGTTTGTTAGGGAACATGCTAAAGCAATTAACCAACGAGTAAAATTAGCCGTATTTCATGTTTGTGAACATCCTTATTTGCGAAAACTTTATGGTTTTGAGGAAGTGGTAGAGGAAAATATTTTAACCTATCGTGTCTATTATCGAAAATTTTCTTCGAAGTGGTTGAAGCCTTTAAGTATTTTACTCTTTACTATGGCTGCTGTAATTGGTTATTATAAAGTTAAAAGCCGTTTTAAATCTGATTTAAATCATGTACATGTGTTAACAAGGATGGGGGTAATTGCGCTTTTGGCAAAATTTCTTTATAGAACTCCATTTGTGATTACCGAGCATTGGAGCAGGTATTTGCCTGAAAGAAACACTTATAATGGGGTGCTGAGAAAAATAACCACTAGGCTCGTGGTTAAAAAAAGTTTAGGTATATCAGTGGTTACCGAAGATTTAAAGAATGCGATGTTGACGTTTGGCCTAAATCACCAGAACTTTCCAGTGATATCTAATGTTGTGGATACGGATTTGTTTAAACCAGATCGTAAATCAAAAGATGACTTTATTTTCTTACATGTTTCGGGTTTAAATGATCATGTGAAAAATGTAACAGGGATTTTAAAGGCATTTCAAAAATTGCTTTTAGAAATAGAAAAGATTAAAAAGGTTAAGTTGGTTATAGTAGGAGACGATGATTTAGAAAGACCCATTTTAGAGAGCTATTCTGATGAAATAGGTTTGAGAGAATTTGTGTCGTTTGTGGGTAAGAAGTATGGTAAAGATTTGGTTCAAGAATATCAACGAGCAGATGCTTTCGTAATGTTTAGCCATTTCGAGAATCAGCCCTGCGTAATTTTAGAAGCAATGAGTTGCGGTTTGCCAATTATTAGTTCGTCGGTAGGAGGTATTGCAGAGATTGTAAATGATCATGTTGGTGTACTTGTGGAGGCTCGAAATGAAAAGGAATTAAAGGAGGCAATGTTGAACATGCTTTATAACCATAAGGAGTATCACGGTGAAGTTATCAGAAAAATAGCACAAGATAATTTTGCCTATTCTGCAGTTTGTTCGAAGTTTTTAGCGTTTTATAATAGAGCGATACATTAGCTCCTTATAAGTCGATAAATTTTGTACATGAAATGGAAGGGGCTAACAAGGAAATTTAAAAGGTAGATTGATAATTGGTTGTAGTTGAAATGGTATTCTTTTATTCCGTAATCGGAAAAAGTTAGTTTGTTGCTAAGCCATAAAAACTGCTTGCTATAATTGGCAGCATTTTTTCCATGTGTGTACTCAATCCAAAGTTTTTTTTTGTTGAACTTGATGATTTCTTCCGCATTTTTCCATTCGTTATGCATTTTTGAAAGTACGGTTTTTACTTCACCATTTGTTTCAACTAGGCTTATAAATGGATTGAAAGAGTTTGAATAGCATCTAACAATTGCTTTCCCTCCTGATAACTTGAGTTGATGACCTGCAGTTAGATCTATAACTGTGTTGTTTTTGAGGGTAGCTAGCTTGCCTATTGTAGCAAGGAAATCCTTGTGTATGATATCGTCGTTGTCTAAACGAGTAGTAATTACATGAGGGTCTGTAATAAAAGGTTTAATTAGATCTTTTAGTGAAGTGTTGAGCTCCTTAAAACCGTCAATAAATATGATGCGTATCTTTTCATAAAGCTGACTTAACGATTGTGCCCTCTTTTTATATGCGTCAGGAGTGTGGGCATCAAAAAAAATTATCCAAAGAAAATCCTTTTTAGACTGATTGAGTACAGAAGGAAGGCACAGTTCCTGAAAAATTTTAAATCTGTGCTCTAGCCATTCGTGGGTAAGTCCTTGGTTTTGCTCACTATTTGCATCAGGATTTATTTTGAGATTAAACCTAGTTAAGAGGATGTGTTGCATTTTCTTAACCTAACGCATTAAATAAATTTTTCCAAAGTTCTTTTTGAAAAAAGTATCGGTATTATTGGCTCTATGTTTGATCTCTGATTTGTCGTTGTTTTCAAGTATAACATTGTAGAAATAAACTCCATTGGCAAGCCTGTCGCCAAATTGATCGGTGCCATCCCAGGTAAAGTTGGAAATGTTATTGCCAATGTTGATCGGACCTAATTCATTTTTGAAGACTTCTCGCACTATTTTTCCCGTTACCGTCATGATCTGTACCTTAATTTTGTCTGGCACTTTTCCGGTTACTTGGAAAACAAACTTCATAGAAGTGGTAAAAGGATTTGGATATGGTAGGAAATTGGTGATGGTTTGCTCGTTAATCACTTCAAAATCTACTCGGTAGTCGCTGGCAGTATTATAATTTCCGCTAACATCTTTCCCGCGTAATTTTAAATTGTATCTACCATCTGCTAATGTGTTAGGAGAGTAAAGAAAATCTATTTTATTGCTATTTGAAGTACCAGTATTTTGTACAATTACTTTGCTATCACTAAAAGCTATCCTTTTATAGGTCTGTTCGTCTTCTTTTTTCAGATACAGCTCTATATTGGTGGTGTCCTTTAGTAAAAGGAATTTGTTTTCGTCAGCAATGCTTATTGAAATTTTTGGGGTAGGGGAAACTACTTCGCCGTTAATGATTCGTTTGTTGTCAAAAAGAACATCAATAACTGGTTCTTTATCATCTTTAACTACATTGATGTTGTAAACCGCATAGTTATTTAGTTCGTTTTTATCTTTATTGTCCTTAGGATTTACAGATAGTTGAAGTGTGTTTGCACCAGGGATGTCTTTGGTTGATAAAGAAAAAAATACTTTATCCGTTTCATTGTATGCCAAAGGTTTACTGGTTTTTATTGATCCGTTAACTATACTTCTGTCGGCTTTGGTAAGTTTATATTTAACTACCACAGAATCTGAGATCTGTTTTTCCAGATTTGTATATCCAATTGATAGTTTTACTGAATCACCTTGGTTAATCGTACTGCTGTGAAATGTGTTTTGTACATCTGGGTTAAAAGCAATGTCAGGATAAGGATTATATGTTGCTCGCCATCCCTTTAGGTTCGGAACAGATTTATTTTGTGTGTCAGAGATGTTTACACTTAGCTTAAGAAATGGGTAATTATCAGATGCAATATCGGTTAAAGCAATGGCCGGTGTAGTGAGGTTTGATTTTAAAGTTGTTTCTATTCCGCTATGATTAATGCCAATAATATTATAAGTTAAGTTATCAGAACTTTGTGTAGCGAAATCGAATGTAGCTTCACCCCAGCTTGAAGCAGGGCCAATTTTTTGGGACGTTAAGGTTCCATTGTCCCATGGATAAAGTAAATCGTAAGAGAAATCGATGAATTGTTGGTCAGCAGGTGTCGATGAGCTATAGTCGGCGGTGAGTTCCAAAGGAGTTATTTTCTTATGGCTACCTTTTTGTGTCCAGAAAGCATATGGTTCTCCGTTGTTAATGATCGTTAATTTGTTTAAGCCTAGGTTGGTAAGTAGGTTTTGGGTGGCTTGAGGCAGCGCCTTTGGATTAAAATTTTTGCCATTAAAACCTACTACAAAGTATCCTTCTGGAATATTCTGTAGATATTCGTTAAGCGCTTCAACGTCGGTAGTATTATTAGTGTTAAATAAAAACTGACCCGTTCCGTTAACACCATCATTTTTGAAGTTGTAAACGCTAGGATAGTTGTAGGTGTTGGATTGGTTGATAGGGTCAAAAGCTGCAATGCCAAAACCGTCAAAATCTGTACTGTGAAATGAAAGTGCAGCTACTGTTACGCTGATTCTTACTCGGCGTTCAACGTTTGAAGGGCCATTGTTTCCCTTTGTCCTAATTAAAATAGGATATGCGGTATTAGTAAAGTCAAACTGCTTAGTGTTGTTGTTAAAAACAATGTTTTTTAAGGAAACATCATCATATTGTTGATAATGAGATTGGTTCCAGCCATTTGAAATGTTGCTTATATAGGTGAATGAACTGGCTTGCCAATCGCTATTCTGATTGTTTAATTGTTTAGCTCTCCAATAATAAACCTTCTGGTTTTCTAAAGAAACACTTGCTTTCCAAGAAATAAAGGCGTCACCATTAATGTTTGGAGATATTTTTTTCCAGTTGCTGTTGAAAGTCTTTATTGTGTCAATCTCAAATACATATTGTTGTTCTTTACTGAAAATGTCATTAGCTTGTATTTTGAGGCTTATATCGGTTTCATTAGTGATCGAAAATTCTGGTGGAGATACCAGAGTAATTCCAGTAGATCTAATCAGGTAACTGAACTCAGCAGTGTTGTTAATTTTGCTAAGCTCATTAATAGTGTTTTGTGGGTCAATGGTTATGGTGAATTTATTGTTTCCCGCAACATTGGGTAAGCTATTGTCTAATTCAATTACCACTGTATCGGTATTTAATACCTTTTCATATGAAAAAATGGGATAATTATATATGGTGTTGTTTGGCAATGTTCTGCTTACCAGTACAGGTATATTGTTTGAAGTGGACTTGCCAATATTTTTAATGATGGTGAATAGCTTAATGCTTGGAGAGTTAACGGTTACATTTTGATCTCGTAATCCAATGTCCTCGTTTTTGATTTCATAGTCTGGTAATGTTGGTGAATAGAATCCGATAGTAGGATCTCCTAAAAATATATATTGTCTGGTGTGAGCTCTGTTGAAAACGTCTGTTCCATTTTGATAGGCACGTGTTGATAATGCCATGTTTTTGGAAATAGATGCGCCATAATTTGTGTTGAAGGAATTTTGATAAAACAAACTGGTAAAGTTTGAAAGGTATGAGGCCATTCCTTCGCTGCTAGTACCAATCCAACCTATAGCTCCTTTTTGAGGCTGAAAAATATAATCTTCTCCCAAAGAACCAGTGGTAAAGGCATTACCTGTGCTGCAGCCATTAATAAGGTAAAAAAGTAGTTTGTCTTTATTGGATAGGAAAGAAGGGTTGCCAATAGAAACTGCAGTGGCGGTAGTACTTCCATGGCCTAAAAAGCTTAATAAACTAACTCCTTGGTTAATTTGCTCGCTTATTTTAGCCATTAGATTATCGGTAATAGGATCGGTAACACTTTTATAAAAGCTAGTTGTTTTAGCACCAAAATATTCCTTGGAAGCAATGCTTGAGAAACTATTTAGAAAATTGGAGAAGGATACATCTTCTCCGCTATTCTTTCCTCCAGAGATATTAATGATGTTTTTTCTCCAGATAGCAACCGGTTGATTGTCATATAGCTTTAATTTTTCTAGGTAGATTCTTACTTCGTCATTTGTTTTGGCAGGTACTCTTCCTGTGGCCAAGGCCGGAGCAAGATTATTATCTATGATTTCAGAGGTGAAAAAACTGTCGGATGCTGGGTATCCCATGGTGGGTACTAAATCTTCTGCAAGATTTATTTTAGGTGTTTCATAGCCTTTCCCTAACAGGAAAAGGTATTCAGGCTTATTGGTTGCTCTTTTTAACAGAAAGTTAGCTAGGTTTTTAATGGCTAGCGGATGATGGATTCCATAATAAAACTGATCATAGATTTCATCGGTCGTAAGCAATAACGTAGTAAATCCTTTGGAAACTTTGTATTGAGCATATTCTGCAGCCGATTCCTTAAGTTTTGAATTGGTAATGATCAGTAATTTAGCATTATAAGTGTTGGCTTCAATTAAATTAAATTGAACATTTTCTAGTATAGGTGTTTTTAAGGCGGTTCTGTCGTAAACAATTAATTGTTTGTCTTGAGGGTTGTTGATTTTAAATTGTACAATGGTTGATGATTTTGTGCCAGCGTACCTGTTGCCAGTTTCTGGTTCTAAAATATAGGCATCGTTCCAGTTTGCATTAGAAAAATCAAGAGAACAATTCGTGTTTGCAGATTTAATTTTGAAAGCTAAAAAGGAGAAACTGCTTGCTTCAAAAGAACGTGGATAAGTAAGTCGAGCATATCCTGGTGCCTGATAGTCTGTATTTGCACCCAAATCATTTACTGCTGAAAAAGTAACCACAGATACCGCTGGAAGAATACCGGAAGTTGTAACTGAAGAACGTACGGTAGCGTACGCTTTATAAAGTGTGTCTTTTAACGTAGTATTGTTCAAGCCTAAGCGTAAATGGTGGTTGTATCCATTAATATTGGTAGAAGAGGCATCTGATCTACCTGCTACAAAATACTCTAGTAGTGGAAGAAAAGTGCTATTAGAAATAGCATTTGGGGTATTGATGCTTCTATTTTGAGAACCTCCCATTGCAACTAAATTTCCAAGATAGCCTTCACCTTCAATATATTCAGAAAGACTCATGGCTTCAATAATGTATTTTCCCGGATAGTAGGCTTCGGCAAAGTTAACCGAAGAGGTATATGACATGAATGGTTCGGCTGTGGAGGTCGTATTTACCGATAAGGTTTGATAACGTTTGCCCGTTGTAGCATCAGAAATTGTTAAGAAATAAACGGATTCGTCTGTAAATAAGCTTACTTCAGGGTTGGGTTGCAAACTTGCTGGCGTATATAGTACCTTATCGAGTTCGCCATCATTCTTTTTTCCATAAAATTCTATAAAATCGGAGGTGTCAAATTTTCCGTCACTTTCGCCTTCGATATAGATGGGGATTTCTTGGCCTCGGTAAAAAATCTGTAGATTTTTAGGGTCTGGATTGTTACTGAGTATGCCAGATGATTGTAGCTGATTGTAAGAAATTCTATAGACACCATCTTCAGATATCTTTATTTTGATGTATTTCTGGTTTTTCTTTATCCATTCATTACCAAAATTATCTTGACCAAAACAAGGGGTCAATAAGAATGACAAAATAAGAACAAGAAGAGTGTGGTGATATCTATTAAAATTCAACTTAGAGCTCATTTACCAAAAATAGGAATTATTGATAAAAATTAGTACCGTTAAATGATCTAAGTCGGTGATTTTATTTTGCTTAGCTTAATAGGATGTATATATAGAGAGTCTTCGGGAAAACTATCGTTAATTTGTGAAACAGAGGTATAGTTGTTGTCGTTGGTTAACCTTTCTATATGCCAATGTGTTATACATTTTAAGCTTAGGTTATCCTCCGTAGCTATCTTTTCGCAAGCTAATAGTAAAGCGGTAGGCAATGCAATTTCTACAAATAAATTAAGGGAGGCAAAGGCATGAGCATATTTTGCAAAATTTGTTGCAGCTGATTTGGGAATGATAGTGATGTCGGAATACCCACCAACCAATGGATATTTTATACTTCTTTTGCTGAAGAGGTATTTAAAGTTTGATAAGCATAATTTGAGCCCATGGTAACTGAATTTAAGGTCATCTATTTTCAAGCTAAATCTGATTGGCTTAAAAGGGAAAAACATTCTAGTTCTTATGGCGTTGCTTGGTTTTATGCCATATTTTTGTAATAACCTAGTGGCTTCTTGATAGGAAGGTAGGTAATTGTTCCATTCAAACCCCTTGTTGAATTGTAGATTTAAGGCAGTTGTAATGGCATTCCAATATGGTGCATAGGGCCTAGAGGGCCTTCTTTCGGCAGAATTGTTTAAATCAAAGAAGTTAGAAATAAAGCCTGTGTCTTCGTTAGTCTTAAAATAGTGGTGATAGTTGTCTTCATTTATTTGTGGATTAAGGTACAGGTCATCCGCAATGTTTAAGTAATTGTCGAAGTTGTAGGTTTTAAGGTGATTAATGGCTGTAGCAATAAAGCCTTGGAAATAGTAGGAGCTATCATAAACCGGAATAACATTTTGCCTAGAACCCTCATAGAAAGGTACCACAAACCAAATATTCTGAAATCGGCCACCATATATTTTTTGCAGTTTCTCGATATTCTCTTCGTAATTATGATTAAATACAATGATTAATGCTACGCTGCTCATTTTGCTTGCTTAATGTTTAGGATGCCATTTAAATGGTCACTTTTGAAAAATAAAAAATGTGAACCGATAAATGTCGCAAGATATAAAAATCCGTTTACGCAAATGAGCATCAATCCATCTAGATATTGCTTTGTAATGAAATAGCTTATTATGGTTGTAGTGGCTGCAACTATAATGTTCCATAACAATTTTTTGTCTATGCTGAGTTTAATTCTCTTTCGAGCATGGTAATAGATGTAAACGCATACAAAAGTCTCCGTTAGTAAACAGGCTATCGCACTTCCTAGATAATTATAGGTTTTGATAAGAATGATATTGGAAAGTACACTGATTATTAATCCTATTCCTGTGGCCTGTAGTATTTTTTTTTCTTCGCCAGATGGCAATAGGAATTGTGTGCCCAAGGCATTGCAAAAGCTGATGATTAAGGGTAGTGGCGCTAATACCACAAGTATGATATGCGCTTCAATGTAAGAGGTTCCGGCGGTGATACTAATAATTTCTTTAGATAGAAGCAAAAAAAACAAGCAGAAAGGAATAGCAAACAGTAAGGTGATATTTAGCATTTGCGATACCATCGTCTCTATTTTTTCAGTTTGTTTTAACTTGTAATAGCGCGACATGGTCGGTATCAATACAAACCCTATACTTAAAATAAAGCCGCTTGCTATCTTTACAATTTTCAAAGGGACGTTATAGAGGCTTACCGAGACTGAATTGGTTAAAAAACCTAAAATTACGGTATCTAATATGGTGTATATGCTAACGGATAAATTGAGGAGAAAAAAAATCAGTAGCGGTTTTAGGTGAGGTATGATTCTCGTTCCTTTTAAATGAATTTTAGAGGAATTTCTACAAAAAAAATAGAAATTCACGATTGCGTTTAGTAATATAAAGAGATTAACAAGTAGGTAGTAGCTAATATCATCATCTTGTTTTTTTACGAAGAATAAGATGCAAATTGCAGCTATGGTTTTGATAATTACTGTGCGATAGGTAATATACTTGTAGTTTTCTGTCGCTTGAAAATACCATTCTACCAAAAAAGAAGAACATATAATAGAAATACATCCTATCCTGATTAACCAAATGTTTTGCCATAAAGAGGGAAAGACATATGGGCTTAGGAGTAATACAGCCACAGCTCCAATGGATATTATGAACTGAATAACGACTAAATCTGTGGCAAATCGAGTTTTTTGTTCCATTTGTTTGCCCAGTTTTGAAATTTCTCTAATTGCATATAGAGGAACTCCAGCAGCAGTAAAAATCAAAAGATATTGTACAATAGAATCAATAAAAAAAACGTTGCCTAGCTTTTCTTTACTGAGAATTCTAGTTAAATATGGAAATGTCGCCAATGGGACTAGGTATTTGAAAAAATACAAGAAAGAATTGGCAATAGCATTTTTTTTTGCTCCCATGGTTAACCGTATTTCTCGATGATACTTTTACTGAGTTCAATGCTTCTTTTGATGCAGATATCCATATTGTAATATTGCCATTCACCAAATCGGCCTAAGGTATGTAGTTGAATTTGATTTAGATAACTCAATACTTCTTTTTTTGCTGTTTCGTACTCATGGTCGAAAACCACATAGGCATGATTGGAGACATGATGGGAAATTGGCTTAATGAAAAAGGGATTTCCTTTCTCACTTTGAGCCATCTCTTCAAAGGAATATGCACCTATTGCTTCTGTAATGGTAAAGTTTTGAACTGGTGTAAAGAAATTTCCAATATGAATATATCTGTGAGCTAGTTTAGCTTTATTTGGGATATACGTCCAGGTATTTTCAGTTGGTTGACTTTGCCAGAGCATAGTGGTTAGTTGGTTGTACTTTAGCTTTTTTGCATTATCTAAAACATGGTTAGGTACATTACTGAGCAGTTGGGGCAAAATGTTTAACGGAATAGTACTAATAACAAGGTCAAAGCCACCTTCGTTATTTAGTGTCCATTTTTTTAAGGATGTATTATAATCAATCTTATTGATTACGTAATTATAATTGATATTTAAATCTTGGGCCAGTTTGCTAATGAAAGTGTTTTGGTCGTTACTTTTTGGGTAGAAAAAGAAACGATGAGGCATTTGATCATTTTCCGTTTCAATTAGACTACGTAAAAAGGATGGTTTGTCTGGAACAGGCAATTTGTCTTTGACCCAAATTGGGCTCATTTCTTCTAGTCTTTTATTCCAAATTTTTTCGTTGTAAGGTTTGAAATAGACATCGGTTAGTGCTTTCCCAAAATTGTTTTCGAACCATTGTAGTAAATTTGAACTGTTAGCCCCGCTGTCACTAGAAAAATAATCGGAAGCAATATTTAGTGCTAAATTCGGGTCTTGCTTATAGATATCTTTTACTGCGTATTCAATAGGATAGGGTACCTCAAAATTGTTTAGTTGGATTTTAGCTTTTCTGTTTACCATATTCCAATCTTCTCGAGACATAATATGGTCAAAAACGAAATCAAGTACTTCCGAATGTTGGGAATTGAAACAGTGGCCACCTGTATGGTGATAAGCAATGCCATTTGTCAGTTCAGTTTTTGCAATTCCTCCAGGTTTGTTCTCCTGTTCAAATATCTGTACCTCAAAATTATTCTTCAGTAATTTTGCTATACTAAGACCTGAAATTCCCGCTCCCAAAATTGCAATCTTCATTTCGATTAGTTATGTTGTTGCCGTAAAACTAATTAATTAAGTGCTAATTAGACGGCCAACTTTCTATTTATTCAGGTTCAATACTTTAAAATTCAAAAAATACGTGTTAAGTAAGATTGCTGGGTAGTTTTTATTCAAATTTAAGTCTGCTCAGTGAGATGAAAAATATAGGCCTAAACTCAACAAACCAGAAGGGGGTAATTTGAGTTTGTTTTAAACAAACAAGGCCCGCTTATTTAGCGGGCCTTGTTCTTTATTTAGCTTGGTTTTCCAACCACTTTCTAGCATTTACAAAAGCTTCCATCCAAGGAGAAACTTCATCTTTTCTACCGGCAGGGTAATTTGCCCAGTGCCATTGGAATAATGAGCGCTCAATGTGAGGCATCATCACTAAGTGTCGGCCGCTATCATCGCACATCATGGCAGTGTTGTAATCAGAACCGTTTGGACTAGCAGGATATTGGTCATATCCGTATTTGGAAACAATCTGATATTTCGATTCTTCGTACGGCAATTGGAATTTACCTTCGCCATGCGAAACCCAAACACCAATAGTGCTACCTGCCAATGAAGACAACATTACAGAGTTGTTTTCTTGAACCACCAACGAAGTAAATACACTTTCGTGTTTATGACTATCGTTGTGGAGCATTTTAGGTTTTACTTCGTGGTTTTTGTTAATTAGTCCCAATTCAATAAACAACTGGCAACCGTTACAAATACCTACGGATAAAGTATCTTCTCTGTTAAAGAAGTTCTCTAAAGCCACACGAGCTTTTTCGTTATATAAAAATGCACCTGCCCAACCTTTTGCAGAACCTAATACATCAGAGTTAGAGAAACCACCCACAGCACCAATAAATTGGATGTCCTCTAGAGTTTCTCTGCCCGAGATTAAATCGGTCATGTGAACGTCCTTCACATCAAAACCAGCTAAATACATCGCGTTAGCCACTTCACGTTCAGAGTTACTGCCTTTTTCACGTAAAATAGCAGCTTTTGGACGAGGTTTGCTCGCATCAATTACAGGTTTTTTACCATCAAACTGAGCTGGGAAGTTGAATTTTAACGGTTGGTTTTTATAATTGTCAAAACGTTCTTTGGCTTTTACTTCACCACTTTGTTTACGATCAAGTAAGTAAGAGGTTTTATACCAAACATCACGCAAATGTTCAATATCGAACGAATAGTTTTGTGCTCCATTTGCTACGTTCACAGTTGCCTGTTCTGTTGCAGTTCCAATTTTATGGAACTTAACTCCTTTAGCATTTAAAATAGCTTCAACACTTTCATCTGCTTGGAAAACCAAACTGATGTTTTCGGCAAATAATACTTTTAAGGCATCGGTTTCGCCTAGAGAAGTTATATCAAGGTTTGCACCTAAGTTTTTATCTGCAAAACACATCTCTAAAAGCGTGGTGATTAAACCACCGCTACCTACGTCGTGTCCAGCTTTAATTTTTCCAGCTTTGATTAAATCCTGAATGGCGTTGAAAGTGGTGCTAAATTGAGCAGCATCTTTTACATCAGGAGTTTCGTTGCCGATTTTATTTAAAATTTGAGCGAAAGAAGAACCGCCCAATTTATAAGTATCGTTACTTAGGTTGATGTAATAGATGTTGCCGCCATCTTTTTGTAAAACAGGCTCTACCACTTGGGTAATGTCGTTACAGTTTCCAGCTGCCGAAATGATTACTGTTCCTGGCGCAATTACATCACCATCTTTGTATTTCTGCTTCATCGAAAGAGAATCCTTGCCTGTTGGGATATTGATTCCTAAATCGATAGCAAAATCTGAACAAGCTTGAACTGCTTGGTATAAGCGGGCATCTTCTCCTTCGTTTTTACAAGCCCACATCCAGTTGGCCGAAAGTGAAACACTTTTCAAACCGTCTTTTAATGGTGCCCAAACAATGTTTGATAAAGATTCGGCAATTGCAATTCTACTACCTGCACCAGCATCAATCAAAGCTGAAAGAGGAGCATGACCTACCGAAGTGGCAATGCCTTCCTTACCTTGAAAATCTAATGCCATTACGCCTACGTTGTTCAAAGGCAATTGCAATGGACCAGCGCATTGTTGTTTTGCTACACGGCCGCCAACACACCTGTCCACTTTATTTGTTAACCAGTCTTTACAAGCAACGGCCTCTAATTGAAGCACCTGCTCTAAATATTCATTAATTTTATCTTGATTGTAAGCAACCTCCTGATAGTTATGATTAACGGTTTTGTCTTCCATGATCATTTTTGGAGAGCTACCGAACATATCGCTCAGCGCTAAATCCATAGGTTTTGCACCTGTAGTAGCTGATTCGAAAGTGAAGCGGTGATCGCCAGTTACCTTACCTACAGTATACATAGGCGAACGTTCACGATCAGCAATTTTTTGTAGTGTGGCAATATGCTCTTCACCAATTACCAAACCCATACGCTCTTGAGACTCGTTACCGATGATCTCTTTTGCAGATAGGGTAGGGTCGCCCACAGGTAATTTATCCAAGTCTATTTTACCACCAGTAGCTTCTACTAACTCCGAAAGACAGTTTAAGTGACCGCCAGCACCATGATCGTGAATAGAAACGATGGTGTTATGGTCGCTTTCTACCATTGCACGTACTGCGTTGGCTGCACGTTTTTGCATTTCAGGGTTTGAACGTTGGATGGCATTTAATTCAATGCCCGAACCATGCTCACCAGTATCTGCAGAAGATACTGCTGCACCGCCCATACCAATACGATAGTTCTCACCACCTAAAACTACGATGTTGTCGCCAGTTTTTGGTTCTTGTTTTTTGGCCTGATCTACTTTGCCGTAGCCAATACCACCAGCAAGCATAATTACTTTGTCGAAACCTAACTTACGATTGTGTTCTTCGTGCTCGAAAGTTAATACAGAACCTGTAATAAGTGGTTGACCGAATTTATTTCCAAAATCAGAAGCTCCATTGGAAGCCTTGATCAAAATATCCATTGGTGTTTGGTAAAGCCATTTACGTTCTTCTACACCTTTTTCCCAAGGACGATTTTCTTCCAAGCGAGAAAGAGCAGTCATGTAAACTGCAGTTCCTGCTAATGGCAATGAACCTTGTCCACCAGCTAGGCGGTCTCTAATTTCGCCGCCCGAACCTGTCGCTGCACCATTAAAAGGTTCTACGGTGGTAGGGAAGTTGTGCGTTTCCGCTTTGATGGAAATTACCGAATCAAAGTCTTTAGTTTCATAAAATGATGGCTCATCTGGTTTAGAAGGTGCAAATTGTTGCACTTTGGGACCCTTAACGAAAGCCACGTTATCTTTATATGCCGAAACAATATCGTTTGGATGTGTTTCGGAAGTTTTCTTGATGAGCTTGAACAAAGAAGTAGGTTGCTCTACGCCATCAATGACAAATTTACCATTGAATATTTTGTGGCGACAGTGCTCTGAATTTACTTGAGAAAAACCAAAAACCTCAGAATCTGTTAAAGGTCTTTCGAGTTTTTTGGACAATCCGTTCAAATAATCAACCTCTTCATCACTTAATGATAAACCTTCTTGCTTATTGTAGGCCGCAATATCTGTAATTTCTAAAATAGGCTCAGGTTTGATGTTGATAGTGAAAACATCTTGGCCAAGCTCCTGATATTTCTGCGAAAGCATCGGGTCGTAGGCAGCAAACCCTTCATCCACCTTTTTAAATTCCTCAATTCTGATGATTCCCTCCATGCTCATGTTTTGGGTAATTTCTACCGCATTGGTACTCCAAGGAGTAATCATGGCTGCTCGTGGACCAACAAAAAAGCCAGTTAAGGTACTTTCGGCGCTCAATTTAGCTCCGCCAAAAAGCCACTCTAGTTTTTCTGTATCAGTTTGGGATAAAATTTGGTTTGTTTGTACAACAAAAACCTCGTCAGATTGACCTAAAAAGAAATGAATCATGCTTATTTTTTGAAGACGCAAATTTAGGTTTTTTTTAGGAGAAATTTAGTTGTTTTTGGGTTTATTTGTATGCCGAATTATTGAATTTTGAATGATGGAATTTTGAATGATTTAATAGGCGTCATATCTTCGGACATCCGACTTCAAACTTTTGACTTGAAAAATGTTTAAACGTATTCATCATATTGCTATTATTTGCTCAGATTATGAGCGGTCGAAAGACTTTTATGTCGGTAAGTTAGGGTTTAAAGTGCTTGGCGAAGTTTATCGTAAGGAGCGAAAATCATGGAAGTTGGATTTGGCCATTAACGGTGTTTATCAAATTGAGTTGTTTTCTTTTGAAAATCCACCAGCAAGGCCTTCGAGACCAGAAGCGCAAGGTTTAAGACATTTGGCTTTTGAGGTAGATGACGTGGCGGCAACCATTGTTGATTTAAATAAGAAGGGGATTGTGACAGAACCCATAAGGATTGATGAGTTTACAGGAAAGCAATTTACTTTTTTTATTGATCCGGATGGGTTACCTTTAGAGATTTACCAAAAATGAAACATCGCTATGAAAAACACATTTTTAATTTTATTACTGCTATGTGCAGTATCTGTAGTAAAGTCTCAGGTTAGCTATTCCGCTAAACTAGAAACAGGATTTCAGAAATTTCTCAGTAGAGGAATGATGGTAGAGGCTGGCCCTGGCTGGAAAGGATATGATTTGCAAGATGCAAGTAAAGGCTTTGATATAGGGTTGGTAAACGGAATAAGCTTTAAAGAATATTTTAAGATTGGCTTAGGGGTAGAGTATATAAATTACGATGGGATTAACGGTTATAGCATTTACGGTGATTTAGAAGCCACTACTACGAAAAGCAAAACCTCACCGTTGTTTAATTTAAAGATTGGCAAAAGTCATGTGAATAATCAATATGAAGGTGGTTCGGACGCCACTTTTGTGGAAATTTTAGGTGGAATAGAACGTAAAGTGATACAGAAATTAGCTTTGCAGTTAAAAATTGGTTTTAGGTTTATGCACCAAGCTTCTGTTTATTTTCCCATAAAAGTAGCGTTAAGGTTTTAAGGATGAAAAACATCTTTCGTTTTAAACAGTTTGAAGTTGACCAAAGCGGCTGTGCCATGAGGATCAATACGGACGGTGTATTGTTAGGTACGATGGTAAAGCATCCAGATCCACAACGGATACTGGATATTGGTACAGGTACGGGGGTTATTGCGTTAATGCTAGCGCAACGTTTTCCAAAAGCAAAAGTTCATGCGGTAGAAATAGATGAGCAGGCTTCCATAACTGCTGATAAAAATTTTCAAAATTCAGTTTTTAGTAGTCAATTGTCAGTACATCACATAGCCATTGAGCAGTACCACCATTCAACGCAATTCGATTTGATTGTCAGCAATCCTCCTTTTTTTGTGAACGATCTTAAAAATACCGAGAAAAAGAAGGAAGTGGCAAGGCATGCCAGTGATACTTTCTTTAATGATTTGATTGAAAAAGTAGCTGCTTTGCTAAGTCCAGCAGGTTGTTTTTGGGTGGTGCTACCTGTTAAACAGGCTGGGGAGTTAGCGGAAAAAGCAAAATTGAAAGGCTTGTTTCTAACGCATTTAGTTAAATTGCACTCAGATGCTGCCAAGCCAGAATTTAGACGCATTATTTGTTTGGCAAGAGAAAAATCTGACTTGGTGGAAGAAGACTTTATGATTTATGAAAGCGAAAAGAAATATACCAAAGCATATGAGTTGTTGCTGAAAGATTTCTTTTTGGCATATTAGATCTTTGTCCCAATAAAATTAACTAATCATCGTAAAACGATAATTCCTGATTTAATATAATTTAACCCAATTAAATGAAGCTTTCTGTCTTAATTACCTCATTATTAGCAACGGCCGCTTTCTCGGTACATGCACAAACAAATAGTAAAATAAATACACAAAATTCAAGTATTGATTCTGTTTTAAATCAAGTTTTAAAAGATCAACATATTGCAGGTTTTGCGGTAGCTGTTGTAAAAGGTGATCAAGTAGTTTACAGTAAAGGTTTTGGCTACCGTGATGTGGAAAATAAGAAACAGGTAACACCCAATACACTTTTTGCCATTGGTTCAAGTTCTAAAGCATTTACTTCGTCGCTGATGGGCTTGCTGGAAAAAGATGGTAAGTTAAAATTGGATGATAAAGCAACCAGTTTATTGCCGCAATTAAGCTTTTATAATGCGGAAATGAATAACCAGATTACCGTGCGTGATTTAATGGCGCATAGAACGGGATTGTCTAGATATGACTTGTCTTGGTTTTTGTTTAATACTGCGAATAGAGACTCTATCATTAATAGAGTAAGGTATATGAAGCCAACTTCAGGTGTTCGTGAAAGATGGTACTACAACAATTTTATGTTTTTGGCTCAGGGAATGATTGCTGAGCGTTTGAGCGGTAAAACTTGGGAACAGAACATTAAAGAGAAGTTTTTTGATCCATTGGAAATGACCCGTTCTACCACTAGTATTGAAACCTTCAAGAATGATAGCGACGCCTCATTGCCTTATGCGGTTGAGAACGGTAATGAGATCAAAAAAATAGATTACTACAATATTAATGGTATGGGGCCGGCGGGAAGTATTAATAGTAGTGTGAATGATATGGCCAATTGGTTAAAAGTGTGGATTAGTGGAGGGTATTTTAAAGGAAAAGAAATTCTGCCGACCAATTACATTAGAGAAGCTGCAAGTTCTCAGATGGTGATGGAGGCAGGGTTGCCTGATAAGCATGAGGATGTTTTTTTAGCTAATTATGGTTTGGGTTGGATGATCGGTTCGTATAGAGGCCATTATTCGGTAGAGCACGGAGGGAATATCAATGGTTTTTCGGCGAATGTAGCATTTTATCCCACTGATAAATTGGGTATTGTGGTGCTAACTAATCAAAGTGTTTCGAAAGTACCGGGTGTGATTACCAGTTCTATTGCTGATATTATGTTTGGTTTGAAACGTGTTGATTGGAATGGTGAGGCCAAAGCAGCAACGGAAAAGGCTAACAAAGCAAAAAAGGAACTTAAAAAAACACCTATCATTTCAAATACAAATCCGTCGCATCCATTAAAAGATTATGTGGGTTCTTTTGAAAATGATGCTTACGGAATTATTAAGATAACCCTTGAAAACAATGCTTTGCGTACCGTGTTGGGAGAAGAAAAAATATTGCTCAAGCACATGCACTATGATGTGTTTGATCCGAAGTCGGTTGATAAGAATGGTGTGGTAGATACTGCGCAAAGTAATCTGATGTTTAATTTTTCTAGTGGTGTTGACGGTAAAATCAATGGGGTAGGTATCTTTTTAGATGGTAGCGATAAGCCCGTGATGTTTGATTTTAAGCCAGAAGTTAAAAAGCTAGATGCAAAACTATTACAGGATTTGGTTGGTGAATATATGATGGGAAAAGTTCCCGCAAAAGTTTACTTGAAGGGAGATGTTTTATATGTATCTGTTCCTGGACAACCAGAATATGAAACGGTAGTTGTTGATGAAAAAACTTTTGAGTTAAAAGCTTTGAAAGGTTATAGTATTAAGTTTGAAGTTGTACCAGGTAAAAAAGCAACTTCAATGTCGTTTATACAGCCTAATGGCACTTTTAAAGCGACTAGGAAGAATTAAGGTAAGTTCCTTTCCGACTTACGAAGTTTCTAAAACTTTGTAAGTCTTTTTGTCTAACAAACCTCGCAAGTTTCGAAAACCTGTGAGATTTAAGATTGGACCATTTGAAAAACTCGCTTTGTAAGCTAAACGGGATTGAAGCGGAAATACTTTTTGTTTTTTAGGAATCTCTTTCTGATGTGCAATAACTTAGAGATTATTCTCGCGAAATCTCGGGATCAGAATGACAAAAAAATAAAAAGATTGTAGCAAAAAGCCCGACAGGTTTAAGATAATAGCAATGGTAATGCTTTTCAAAAAATAATAGTATATAGGTATTAGGTTGGGATAGTAATTCTCACATCTTGATACTCGGTACTTACATCTAATAAAAAAAATGAAAAAAATAGGTTTAATATCAGATACGCATGGTTTTTTAGATGATGCGGTGTTTAAGTATTTTGATGATAGGGACGAGATTTGGCATGCTGGTGATTTTGGACCTGATGTAATTGAGCCTTTAGCTGCCTTTAAACCATTGCTTGGGGTATATGGGAATATTGATGGGGCAGATATTCGTGCAGCTTTTCCAGAGCATTTGAGATTTCAGTGTGAACAGGTAGATGTTTGGATGACACATATCGGTGGTTATCCCGATAGGTATGCTCCACAAGTAAAGAGGGAAATTTACACTAAGCCTCCGCAGCTTTTTATCTCTGGACACTCACATATTTTGAAAGTTGTTTTCGATAAAAAAATACAATGTTTGCATATTAATCCCGGTGCGGCTGGAAAACACGGCTGGCACAAGAAAAGAACTTTGATTCGCTTTTGTATTTCCGAAGAAAAAATCCATACCTTAGAGGCCATAGAATTAGGGGATAGATAACGTAAAAAATACACTAAGTAAAAAATGTCGGGTATAAAAACATTAGGCCAGTTTATTATTGAAAAGCAAGCGGATTTCCCGTATGCTAAAGGGGAACTTTCTCGCTTATTGAGAGATATTGGTATTGCTTCAAAGATTGTGAATCGTGAGGTGAACAAAGCTGGTTTAGTTGATATTTTGGGTGATGCGGATACTATTAACATCCAAGGTGAGGGGCAAAAGAAGCTTGATGTGTATGCCAACGAGCAATTTATTTCGGCATTAACCAGCGGTGGCGAATGTTGTATTGTGGCTTCTGAAGAGGAAGATGATTTTGTTCGTATTGATTCGCCAGTATCTAAAAATGCAAGATATATTGTATGTATCGACCCTTTGGATGGTTCTTCAAATATTGATATCAACGTAACGGTAGGTACCATTTTTTCTATTTACAGAAGAAAATCAACGGAAGGCCCAGCTACTTTGGATGATGTATTGCAAAAAGGTACGGAGCAGGTAGCTGCGGGGTATGTGATTTATGGTTCATCTACCATGTTGGTTTATACTACTGGTAAGGGAGTAAACGGTTTTACGCTTGATCCTTCTATTGGCGAGTTTTGTTTGTCGCATCCCAATATGAAAATTCCTGATGATGGTGTCATCTATTCTATCAATGAAGGTAACTATGTTCATTTTCCTGAAGGGGTAAAAAAATATATCAAATATGCGCAGGTAGAGGATAAAGCAACCAATAGACCTTATACTTCGAGGTATATTGGGGCAATGGCTGCTGATATTCATAGAAGCTTAATTAAAGGGGGGATTTATATGTATCCTACTACCTCGGCTTCGCCTAAAGGAAAGCTCCGTTTATTGTATGAATGTAACCCTATGGCTTTTATTATTGAGCAGGCTGGTGGGGTAGCGTCTGATGGTCTGAATAGGATTTTGGATATTGAACCTACGGAGCTTCACCAACGAGTGGCTATTTTTATTGGTTCGCCTAAAATGGTGAAGAAAGCAGAGGAGTTTATGGCTGAATTTTCACCTGTTGAAAAAATGCAGGAGAAATCGGCTGCTACACAATCAGCTTAGTTACGCAAAAAATATCTAAGTGTGTGAAACAAGTTGAGGCTTTATATGCTAACTTAGTGAAAGTTATAAGATAATTATTAAGTTATGAAAGCAACAATCAAATCACTTACTTTTCTTTTATTTGCTGGCTTTGTTTCCTTTAGTGCGGTAGCGCAAGAAGCAAAACCTAAAGCTAGTCCGGCAGCTACCGCTACCGGTAAGGTTAATGGAGCCACTATTACTATTAATTACAGCAGTCCGGCGGTTAAGGGACGCAAAATTTGGGGTGGGCTAGAGGCTTACGACAAAGTTTGGCGTGCTGGGGCTAACGATGCGACTACTTTTGAAACCGATAAAGATATTAAGGTAGAAGGTAAAAGCTTGCCTGCTGGAAAGTATAGCTTTTTCTTGATTCCTAGAGAAAATGGTACTTGGACAGCAATCTTCAACAAAGAGCCTAAACAATGGGGTGCTTTTAAATATGAAGAAGCTAAAGATGCTTTAAGAGTTGAGGTAAAAGTGAAACCTTTGAAAGAAACTCAAGAGAGGTTGGTTTACAACGTACATAGCAAAGGATTTTCTTTGGATTGGGATAAGGTATCTGTTCCAGTTGCAATAAAGTAGGGTTGGCCTAACCGTCATCTCTAACATAGAGAGACCACGAAGTAGCTACGAAGTAAAATCTAGCGATTGTTTTTCTAAGCGCTAAATTTTACTTCGTAGAGCTTTGGTTCTCCTCATACTTCTCCGAATAATCGGAGCAAGCTATCGCAATGACGTAGTGGGTAAGCGTCATTGCGAGCTTTGCGAAGCAATCTCAAAGCATTAGTGTTAATTAATGTATGGTGGTGTTATTTTAATGCAATAGATTCTTTGATTGACAATCTCAGCCACTTCGCATTTCTTTTTCTTAAATATCTTGGTAAGAGTTTTAGCTCATTTCTTATCATTTTAAATTGTTCTCTAGCTTGGTCTGTTTGTTTACGATTTTTAAAAAACAAGCCGTAATAATAGCGTGCTTCTAACGAATGATGGATACGGATAACACGTTTATATTCGCTATCTGCGGCATCGTCATTTTCCGTGCCTTCTAAAGCTCTTGCGTATAACAGTTCATCTTCTGCTGTTCTGATAGGTGTTGTTTTGTTAAATCTATCAAAATAGGCTAAGCTTTCTTGATATTGCTCATTATGGAAATACTGGCGTGCCAGTTGTAACAGGATGGCAGGGTCATCATCATAAGGCCCTTTAAGGCATTCCAAAGATAAAGCGATTGCTTGGTCGTATTTTTTTTGACTAGCATAGGCATTGGAGAGCCCAAGTTTATTAGTTACGCTATCCGAAATTTGTAGCTTTCGTTCCCATTCATTAATTTCTCTCCCTGGAAATAGCGCTTTTGTTAAACTTTTAGAACTATTCCCTCGACGCATTTCGGGAAGAAACTCCATGAAAAAGTAAGCAATAGCTCCAATAGCAGGTAAAAAAATCAAGAGGTAAATCCATTCCCTTCTGCCTGTTTTAATGGCGTGAAATACGGCAATGGCTTGTAAGATGATCACTATATAGTAATAGTCGTTCCAATAGGCAAACATAGTATGAGATTGTAAATTGGATTAAAACTACATAATAATCTCTAAGAAAAAAATTCGTTATTGATTTCGTTCAGCTTCAAAAACACTATCAATGGCCCAGTTTGCTTTGTCTTGTGAAGCAGCCACTGCCAAACGATCACAGCGTTCATTTTCTGGATGTTCATTGTGGCCTTTGATCCACTTGAATTTAACTTGGTGTAGTTTGTGTTGTTGGAGGTACTGTAGCCACAAATCCTTGTTTTTTTTGTCTTTAAAACCTTTTTGTACCCATCCAAATACCCAGCCTTTTTCTACCGCATCTACCACATATTTACTATCGGAGAACACAATAACCTGTTGCCCAGGTGTTTTTAAAGCTTTAAGGGCAACAATTACCGCCAAAAGTTCCATTCGATTGTTGGTAGTCATTCTAAAACCACCACTTAATTCTTTATAGTGCTTGCCTGAACGTAGGATTACGCCATAACCGCCAGGACCTGGATTTCCGCTTGCTGCTCCGTCTGTGTAGATTTCTATCATAATGCTTGGCAAAACTAAGTTTTATTATCGTCATTTCGACGAAGTATGAGGAGAAATCTAGCGTTTTGAGATCATGTTGCTAGATTTCTCTCTACGTTCGAAATGACGGTTTTGTTTTACTTCACCACTTTCAATAATTCGGCAATGGCTACTTCAAGCTGTTGATCTTTTCCATTGTCTATTACCCCGGGCATATTTTTTACTTGGATATCAGGTTTGGTTTCGTTGTTTTCTAACCATTGACCAGCTTTATTTTTGGCACTGATAGGCACAGATCCCCAACGGGTTCCATCAGGAAGTGATTCCCAGCCCGCAAAGCTACAAGTACCAGGTACAGGCATCCCTACCGTTTTTCCAATACCTAAATCTTTATAACCACATGAAAAGCAATGACCATCACTGTAATTGGCTTCGTTGAACATGGCCAAGGTTGGTTTGGTCCATCTAAAAGTTGGCTCGTAACCTACGGAACGTTGTTCGGTAGCGTAATCCAAAAACTTTTGACCTGTGAAGAACATGGCTAAGTCTGATACCAAATCACCACCACCGTTAAAGCGGGTATCTACAATTACGGCTTTGCGGTCGGCATATTTACCCATCATTTCTTCGTAAACACTACGATATGGTCCATCGCTCATTCCTGGGATGTGTACATATCCAAGCTGTCCTTTACTCAAACTGTCTACTTCAGCTTGGTTAATTTTCACCCATCGTCTGTACAACAATTGGTTCTCGGCACCAAGACTAATAGGTTTAATGGTGATTTGTTGTCTTTCTTTGGTTTTTGGGTCAAGGATTTCCAGCAAAGTAAATTGGTCAGATTTTCTATTTAAAAATTTGGCAACATCTTGGTTTGCTTCGATCAATACACCATCAATTTTTTCAATGATCATTCCTGGCTTTACACTCAGTTTAGCTTTGTCTAGTGGGCCACCCGAAAGAATCTCATCAATTAAAATACCGTCACCTTTGTGTTGGTAGTTGGCAATGATCCCTAACGATGCTGTAGCATCTGCGTTAGGGATAGTTCTGCTAAAACGAGCTCCCGAATGTGAAACATTAAGCTCGCCTAACAATTCTGATAGCATTTCAGCAAATTCGTAACTGTTGCCAATATGCGGAAGGTATTTTGCGTAAGCTGGTTTCAGGCCATCCCAATCAGCACCATGCATGGTTGGGGTATAAAACATGCCTTTATTACGTAACCAAACATGTTCAAACATATACGACCTTTCGGCTGCGGCATCTAATTCTACTTCACCATCAATATTGATCTGATCGCGTTTGTTGTTGTCTGTATTAATCTTTGAAATACGGCCACCGCTTAATAAATAGAGATTTTTTTGAGCTTTATCCCAAACCAAACTGCCGCCCATTCCATCTAACGGAATTTCCATTTTAGTTTCTTTGGTGCGCAGGTTGGTGCTCCATAAATTGCTTCCTTTCTCGAAACTTGCTAAATAGTAGAGCTTTTCGCCATCTTTGGAAAGTACGGCATCGCTTAACGAAGAAGAGTGGATGGTTAAGCGGGCTTTTCTCATATCTAAACCGTCCCAATCAAATACTACAGTCGAATCTGGTTTTACTGGTTTGGCTTTAGGGTCTTTGGCCTCTTTTTTCGCAGCTTCTTCTTTGGCTTTCTTCTCTGTAGCCTCTATGTCTTTTAATAGGGCGAAATCATCTTTGCTCAAGTTAAAACGGTCCCAGCCATCTTTGGTTAAAAATAAGCTGTAAACATCACGTTGCGAAGAGCCGCTGTTGGCATGGGCTTTCATACCATCGCGATTACTGAACCAAATCAGTTGCTTACCACCATTCACCCATTTGGCATTGCCATCGCCGTAACCACTTTTAGTTAAGTTTTTCATCGCTTGTTTGCCTGTAGCATCTAACAATACTACTTCGCCGTTAGACATGGTTGGTCGGTAAGTTGCCAATAACCATTTGCTATCAGGACTCCAAGTGAAATATTGGTCGCCATCCTGCATGTAAAAAAGCTGGTCGGGCGTAAGCAAGGTAACGGTGTTTTTATTGCCTAGCTCCATTACTTTTAAAGTTCTACGATTTTCAATAAAAGCCATTTTTTTGCCATCCGGAGATAGGGCCGGCATATAGTTGTCGTTTGCATTGCTGATCAAAGGCTTTTCTTCTAATAAGGTTGCCGCAAAGAAATAGGGTTCTTCTTTACGAGTCTTTCTGCTTTCGTAAATACGCCATTTGCCGTTACGTTCGCTGGCATAAACTAAAGATTTGCCATCTGGAGCAAATTCCACAAAACGTTCCTGTTCTGGAGTATTCGTAATTCTTTTAGTCATTTTGCCATCCACAGAAGTTACAAAAACTTCACCTCTAGCGATAAATGCCACTTCTTTTCCATCAGGAGATACGGCCATTTCCCTTACGCCTCCATTAATGGTGATGAAGCCATCGTTGTTGGCTTTTTCTTGGGTGTTAATGATTACGTTTAATTTTTGAGGGCTCGATCCAGGTTTCAAGGTATAAAGCTCGCCGTCATAACCAAAAGATAAAGTGCCATTGTTGGCCGCACTTAAGAACCTTACTGGGAAATTCTTGAATTTGGTGATCTGCTCATTCTTTGCTTTTTCCTTCAAAGGCATTTTGTGGATGTTGAAGGTGCCGCTTTCTTCACTTAAATAGTAAATGCTTTGTTCATTATCTGTAAATACTGGATTTCTGTTTTCACCGTAAAAGCTAGTGATTTGAGTGTGCTTATCTGTTTTTTTGTCGTACACCCAAATGTCTCTAGCAATAGAAGATTGATGATGCTTACGCCATTCGTTTTCGCCACCTTTTTTATCGTGGTAAATCATTTTCGAGCCATCTTTACTGCTTTGTACAGCTTCTGCTGGAATGGTGAAAATTTGGGAAATACGTCCGCCTGTAGTGGGTACCGAGTAAAGCTCTGGTTGAGAACCTGTAGGAAACTGGCGATGATTAACGGCATCTTGTCTTGCAGCACCGAAAACTACCGATTTGTTATCTGCAGAAAAGCTAAATGGTACTTCATCAGCCGAGTGATAAGTTAATCTCTTTGCTGGGCCACCATTGGCGTCCATCACAAACACATCAAAATTACCATATCGATCAGAAGCAAAGGCAATTTGCTTACCATCTTTACTCCATTGTGGCATAAAATCATGTGCTTCATGAAAAGTAAGTTGTTGTGCGTTTCCTCCATTGCTGGCTACTCGATATAAATCACCTTTGTAAGTGAAAACGATAGTACTGCCGTCCGGAGAAATGGATGGATATCTCATCCATTGCGGTTTTTCCTGTGCAAATAATGGTGTAGACAACAAAAAACCTAGAGATAAGGTTAGTAGTTTCTTCATAAACGTTGTTAGTTAAATCTTAAAGCTAAAATAAAGTTAACTTTTTAAGAAACGGGTAACAAAGCTGATGTTTTATACTAACCTTTCTAGGTGATAAGATCAAAAAGCGATAAAGCTTATGAATTATTAAGTTATTTGAAGCTGTGTTGGAGATACACCGTACTTTTTTTTGAATGAAAAGGAGAAATGGGACAAATCTTCAAAGCCAACTTCTAAATAAACTTCTGTAGGTTTTAGCTTTTTTTCAGATAGATGATAATATGCCAGTTCGAGCCTTTTGTCGGTCAACCATTTTTGCGGAGTGGTGTTGAACAACTTTTTGAAGTCACGATTAAAGGTAGATAAGCTTCTGCCAGAAAGATATCCCAGTTTTTCTAATGACATGTTGAACATGAAATTACGTTGCATAAATCCAATAAGATCTATCTTCCCTGGAGCATCAAAGTGGGCTAAAACGCTATCTACTTTTGGGTCGATAGCACGTAAAATACTGATGGCTTCTGTAATCTTTAATTCCGCCAAGCTTTCTGGAAATTCCCCAGAAACATCAAAATAGGGAATGAGTGAAGCCAAGCAGCTTTCTAACAGTGGATGGTTATTAAAACTGTATATTTTTTGTTCTGGCGGTTGTTTTCCTCTGGTGTCAATGTGCTCGTAAAACTTCTTAAGTCTTTCTATGCTGAGGTGCATGACCACTGTTTTGTGAGGTTGGCCGTCTTTTGGGTAGTTGATCACCGTGGCCAATTGGTTTCTGGGGATGAGAAAGATATCGCCTGTTTTGAAATAAAAGGTACGATCAGCCTGTATGATCTTAGTTTCTCCCGAAATGAACCACACCAGCATATGGTCATCGAACATCAAATCTGATTTAAAGAGTTTATCCTCGTAGCTTGAAAGCTTGATTTCTTTGGTGAGGTATCTAGAAATATGTTCCATTGCTATAAAGTTAGGTGTTTTCTCCATTTCTAATCTTTGTTGTTTCGCTTTTTAGTCGGCCAAAAATTGAAAGCCTAAAAGCGTTTCGCTTAACTTCCAAAGACGTAGGGCATTTTCCTGATCTACAGAGTAGGGTTGCACGCCGCGTAGGGTTTCGGGCTTGTCGTATTGATGGTTGATATTGCCCATGTCCAGTTCGGCAATGTCAGCGTTTTCGCAATAAACGCCACCAATATTATTCAGTGTAGCACTCGTGGCGCACCAAATGGTGGTTGCTGCTCCTTGAGGAATGGTTTTAAGCGTAGCCGCTACTTCGGGCTTAAGATCGCCGTTAGCATCGTGTGTACCCAGCTGCTTAAAAAGTTCAATAGGTTCTTCTCTGCCAAGGTCGGTACCAATTACACTGCCTGGGTGTAACGAATAAGCACGGATATTGAACGGTTGTCCACGATGATCTAGTTCTACGGCGAAAAGATTGGTCGCTGTTTTGGATTGACCATAACCTTCCAAGGTTTGATATTCGCGATGGTTAAAGTTAGGGTCTTCAAAATTGAATGGAGCCATTTGGTGTCCAAAAGAAGATACGTTGATTACCCTAGCGCCATTGGCTTTTTTGAGTGCAGGCCACAATCTGGCGGTAAGCTGAAATTGACCAAGATAGTTGGTGACCAATTGAGATTCATAACCACGTTCGTCTCTACGTAAAGGCACCCACATAATGCCCGCATTGTTAATTAATAGGTGTAAAGGTCTGTTAGAAGAAAGGAATTTAGTACAAAAGGCATCGATAGATACGCTGTTCATTAAATCCATCGCTTCTAATTCTACGTTTTTAATGTTCCCCAAATTCTTTTTGGCCTTCTCTACATCTCTGGCAATTACAATCACTGTTGCACCAGCACCTACCAGTGTTTTGGTAGTTTCTAAACCGATACCAGTATGTCCGCCCGTTACAATGGCAATTTTTCCAGTTAAATCTATTCCTTTGATTACTTCGTTAGAAGTAGATGTTGCGTTAAAGCCAGAACTAATTGGTTGCTGCGATACGCCTTGATAATTGTTTTGTGTCATGTCTTTATTTATTTGATACCACAAATTTAGCGGGCTTTACCACCGAGGATTTTGTTGAGCCTGTCAACTTACTTTGTTGAGCTTGTCATGCGCTTTGTTAGGCAGGTCAATCATAGAATCATTGAATGAATTTTGTGGAAAGGCTTGCTTTATTATCACCTTTTAGTGTACACAGAAGGATATTTTGTGGTAACTTAGTTTTAAGGTAGGCTGATACGTGCAATTTTTAAGAGCGTTTGATTGGGTGTGTAATTTGTTTCGCTTTCATCCCTGCTTAATATTTATTTTTGAGACAAATTTGTAGATCATGAACTACCAACAGTTGCAGCAAGAGATAGAAACTTATGTGGTGAATTATTTCAATGACCATCATCAAGCTGATCTTGTTTACCATAATTTAGCCCATACCAAAAGAGTGGTTCAGGCCGCTATACAAATTGCCAATCATTATCAGTTAAAAGATGATGATTTTTTTATTGTTTATACCAGCGCTTGGTTCCATGATACCGGTTATTTTATAGAAACTTTAAAGCATGAGGAAAAAGGAGCGGAGCATGCCGCTACTTATCTAGCCGATCATCAGGTAGATGGTAAAATCATTGCCGCGGTAAAGAGCGCCATTCTATCTACCAGGTTACCACAAAGTCCTAGCGATTTAAATGAAAGGATACTATGTGATTCGGATTTGTTTCACTTAGGAAGTGAAGATTTTAGTGAGCGGTCAAAGCTTTTGCATAAAGAGGTGGAGCTGCTTTGCAATAAAGAAATCAGTAAAAAGAGTTGGCGCTTAAAGGATATTGAGTTTTTAGAAAGCCATGAATATCATACGGACTATTGCAGGTTGTTGCTTGAAGCACAGAAGAGTAAAAACTTGGCAAAGCTCAAAAAGAAATTTAATGAAGATATTTTAGAACAAGCAAATAAAGAAGAAGATAAATTGAAGCACGACAAGAAGGAAAAGGCCGATAAGCCTGCCAAAGAAGACAAAGATGCACTACCTAGCAAAGGGGTAGAAACCATGTTCCGTATTACTTCAGCAAACAACCAACGTTTGAGTGATATGGCCGATAACAAAGCCCAATTGTTGATTACAGTGAACTCGATTATTTTGTCGTTGATTGTAAGTTTGTTACTGCGCCGTTTAGAAGATAATGCTTATTTGGTGGTGCCTACCTTTATACTGTTGTTGGTGAGTTTATCGTGTATTGTATTCTCGATATTGGCTACCCGACCAAGTATTCCCAAAGGAGTTTTCACCAAGGATGACGTAGATCAAAAGAGAGTAAACTTGGTGTTTTTTGGTAATTTCTACAAAATGCCTTTGGAAGAATATCATAACAGCATGGAGAAGGTGATGGCCGATCGGGATTTCTTGTATGGTACTTTAATTAAAGATGTGTATTCGCAAGGCGTGGTTTTGGGCCGAAAATATAAGCTCATCCGCATTGCTTACAATATTTTTATGTTCGGTTTAATTACTTCAGTGTTGGCTTATATTCTTTTCTCTGCCATTTATGGTAAATTCTAGTCATATGCTTGATGTGGTCGCTACCATGTTTGATAGGGATTTAAGTTGGATTTCCTTTAATGGGCGTGTTTTGGCAGAAGCAGAAAGAAAAGCTACGCCACTTTTGGAAAAAATCAAATTCCTATCTATCTATTCCTCTAATTTAGACGAATTTTATAGGGTGCGCATGCCTGTTTTGCAAGCATTAAAAAAGCTCAGTAAAAAGCAAGATAATGATATCCAGCAGCAAGATAATTTATTGAAGCAGGCTACCGAGACAATTTTTCAGCAACAGGAATTATTTGGGACTATTTTAAAAAGTATCATATTGCCACAATTAAAATCCCACGGGGTTCATTTTGTTTATAATGAAACGGTTCCTGATGTCTTGGATGATGAATTGAGCAATTATTTCTTAAGCAATATTTTGGCGTTTCTTCAGCCAGTTGAAATATCAAATCCTAAAACTGAGTTTTTTCCCAATAATAACGAACTCTATTTTTTGGTGAATGCTGAAACTGAAGGAAAGATGGTCAGTTATGTAGTGAATATACCATCCAATGAGCTTTCCCGTTTTTACGAAACTACTATTGATGGTCAAAAATATGTACTGTTCATTGATGATATTATTCGTCGAAATCTTCCATTGCTGTTTAAAAACAAACAAATTAAAGGTTGTTACAGCTTTAAGATTACTCGTAATGCCGAAATGGAATTGGAAGACGAGTATAATGTAGACATTGCTGATTTGATTGAAAAGCAGATCCAAAAACGTGATTTAGGTTTGGCCACGAGATTTTTGCATGAACCAAATATTCCGCAATCAACCTTAATGCTTTTGGTACAACAATTAAATATTGGACATGCCAATGTAGTTGAAGGGGGTAGGTATCATAATTTGAAGGATTTGGGTAGCTTTCCTATTAAAGACACCAAATTGAGCAATGAGAAATGGCCTAAAGTAGTTTACCCAGCTTTTAGAAAAGACATTACGCTGCACCAGCAAATTGTAGCACAAGATCTGCTCATTAATCCACCATATCAATCATATGACAGTGTATTGCGCTTTTTCAATGAAGCGGCAACAGATGAGTTAACTACGGAAATTTATACCACTTTATATCGGGTTGCCAACGATTCGAAAATTGTAAACGCCCTGATTAGCGCTGCAAAAAACGGTAAAAAAGTAACCGTGTTGGTAGAACTGAAAGCACGTTTTGACGAAGCTAATAACATCAAGTGGGCGAAGAAAATGAAGGCTGCTGGGGTAGAAATTATTTACAGTGTTACCGCTTTAAAGGTACATGCGAAAGTAGCTTTGGTAAAACGTCAGCAGGGAATTAGGGTACAGTATACGGGCTTATTCGCTACAGGAAACTTTAACGAAACCACTGCCAATTTTTATACCGATCATATTTTAATGACGGCACACCAAGGCATGTTACGTGAATTAGAATTGCTGTTTTTGTTTTTGGCCAGACGTGAAAAACCATCGAACCCTGATTTGATTAAGTTCAATCATTTATTGGTAGCACAATTTAACCTGCAAACCAAATTTTTGGAGCTTATACAGCGTGAAATTGAATTTGCCAATTTGGGGCAAGTAGCAGCAATCACCATTAAATTGAACAACCTCGAGGAAGCGGTGATGATTAATAAACTTTATGAAGCGGCTAGTGCAGGAGTGAAGATCAACCTGATCATTAGAGGGATTTGCAGATTGGTGCCCATGGAAAACATCACGATCAGGCGAATTGTTGACCGTTATTTGGAACACGGTAGAATCTTTTTGTTTCACAATAACGGCAATGAAGAAATGTTCCTAGGTTCTGCAGATTGGATGAGTAGGAACATTTACCGCAGAATTGAAGTTTGTTTCCCTATCTACAATACCGCGATTAAGGCAGAGCTTAAGGAAATGTTATCACTACAGCTGAAAGACAACGTACAAGCGGTGTTTATCGACGAAGAAATGAATAACATTCCAGTTCCTGCAGAAGGAGAGCTGATTCAGTCGCAATACGCCATATATCAATATTTAAAAAACAAAGCATAGCCATGAATAATTACGCCATCAAAAGATATCACAAATTTTTGTTTTTAGTACTTAGCTGCGGCTTTGGTTGTACCATCACGCTATTTTCTTGCGCTCAGGAAAAAGCAAAAAAGAATGCTAATCCCCCTGGTTACAATTTGGCTGCCCCACAAAAGTACAACATGCCAGATGTGTTGCAGGAGATATCAGGCATTGCTTTTTTAAATGGAAATAATGCAACAGTTTATGCCGAGCAAGACGAAGAAGGTAGGGTGTTTGTGTTTCCTTTGGGTTCAAAAAAACATACTTCTACCAAGTTTGCCAAAAATGGCGATTATGAGGACATCGCTATTGCCAAAAACAAAGTCATCGTGCTTAAAAGTAATGGCGATTTGTACGCTTTCCCAATTACGGAGACCCAAAAAGAACAAGCGTCAAACGTGGTAGAAACCAAATCGCTTTTGCCCAAAGGCGAATATGAAGCGATCTATGCCAACCCTAATAGTGGTCAGCTTTACGTATTATGTAAAGAATGCAAACAAGATAAAGGTTCGAAAAACACCAGTGGTTTTATCTTAAACATGCAAAGTGATGGCCGTTTTACACTGGCTAGCAATTTTAATGTAGACGCCAGTAATCTTGAGAAGCTAACTGGACGTAAAAAGGGAACATTTCATCCTTCGGCTTTGGCGCAACATCCCATCACCAAAGAATGGTACATCGTTTCGGCCATTAATAAAGCACTGGTAGTGGCCGATCAACATTGGAAAATTAAAGCGGCTTATCATTTAAGTTCCAATACGTTTAACCAACCAGAGGGAATTGCTTTTGATAAAAAAGGGAACTTATTTATCTCCAACGAGGGTAGCGATACGCAGTATGGAAATATTTTGAGATTTGATTATAAAGGAACTAAAAAGTAGCTTATGCTTAAAAAAATTACGCTAATCGTTCTATTTACCTTAACTAACTTGTTTGTATTTGCACAGCAAGAAGTGAAATACCGTGTCATTTTAATTGGCGATGCTGGAGAAATGAATACTGGCCAATTGGAATCTTTAAAAAGTGCGGCCAATCATGTTATTAAAGGAAAAACAACCACCCTTTTCTTGGGAGACAATATTTATCCCACAGGAATGGCCTTGCCTGGGAGCAACAATATTAAAGAAACCGAACAGATTTTAAAATCGCAATTTGAGCCCATGCGAGCCAATGGCGCTGCGGTTTATTTTGTGCCAGGTAATCATGATTGGGACAAGTCTGGGCCTGATGGTTTAGCGAAAATTCAGGCACAGGGACAATATTTAGCTTCTTTTAATGATCCCTTGCTCAAGCTTATTCCTGATAATGGCTGTCCTAATCCTGTAGCCATTAACCTTACCGATAAATTGACCATTATTGCTTATGATAGTGAATGGTGGCTTTTCCCTTACGATAAAGCTAATCCAGATTGCGAGTGCAACAGTAAGGAAGAAGTGGTGATGAGGATGCGAGAGCTCTTTGATCAAAACAAAGATAAAATGATCATTCTTGCTTCCCACCATCCTTTCCAAAGTTATGGTGCACATGGCGGTTACTTTACGTTTAAAAATCACCTTTTTCCACTTACTTCACTCAATAAGAATTTATATATCCCTTTGCCCATTATCGGTTCTCTTTACCCTTTTTTAAGAACAACGTTTTTAAGTCCAGAGGATATGAAACATCCCTTGTATAAGGAAATGATTGACAAAGTGAATGGCGTTTTTGGCGATGTGCCTAATGTGGTTTACGCTGCCGGACATGAACATGGTTTGCAGTTGATCAAAAGCAAACAATTGCAGATTGTAAGTGGGGCAGGGGCAAAACACTCGCCCAATAAGCTAGGAAAAAATTCTTTGTTCCATAGTTTCGAAAATGGCTATGTAGTAGCCGACCAATTGATGAACAACGACATGCGCTACGAGTATTATACTTTTAGCGAAACCGGAGTGAACAAGGTTTTTAGCTATACGCAAGCTTTCCAAAAAGTGGAAAACACTCCGTTAAAAGTGGCTAAAGTGATTACTGCCGATAGCATGATGGTTAAAGTAAAGCCATCATTTGACAGTGTGAGCAGGTTTCATCGCTATTTATTTGGTGACAACTATCGGAAAGATTACGCTACGGATACTAAATTGCCCGTTATCCGTATTTCGGAAATTAGCGGTGGTTTAAAGCCAACGCAATTGGGTGGTGGAAACCAATCTCGCTCATTGCGATTGGCGGATAAAAATGGTAAGGAATATGTGTTGCGTAGTGTAGAGAAATATCCAGAAGTATTGTTGCCCCAAGGATTGAGAAACACTTTTGCCAAAGATGTAATGCGTGATAACATGGCTTCACAACATCCATTTACGGCATTGGTGGTGCCTGTTTTGGCTAAAGCTGCGGGAGTGCCACATAGTAATCCTATCATCGGTTTGGTTTCTCCAGATCAAAATTTGGGCGATTATGCGCCATTGTTCGAAAACACGATATGCTTGTTGGAAGAAAGAAATCCACTTGGTCCTTCGGATAACACGGCCAAAATGTTTAAAAAGCTGGATAAGGACAACGATAATACCTACGACGCCAAGTTGTATTTGAGAGCAAAGGCTTTGGATGTGTTGTTAGGCGATTGGGATAGGCACGAAGATCAATGGCGTTGGAAAGCCGACAGCACCAAAAAAGGTTTGAAATATATTGCCATTCCTAGAGATCGCGACCAAGTGTTTTTTAGAGCCGATGGTAAGATTCAACGCTTTGCGCAAAAATCAGATTTATTGCCCATGATGCAGGGCATAGAGAAAGATTTGAAAGACGGGAATTGGTTTTTGTGGGAAGGTAGGGCAATGAATAGCAAGCTGTTGTCGCAATATACCGAGGAGCAATGGGATAAAGAGGTGAAGGCGTTTTGTGATCGTTTTACCGATGAAGTTTTCGAAGAAGCTTTAAAAAGATTGCCTAAGGAAAGCTATGCCTTGAGGCACAACCAGTTTATGGCACAACTTAAACAGCGTAGAGCTAGTATTCCAAAGGTGATGAACGAATATTATCATTTCTTTAACCGTATTGTAGATGTACAGGCGAGCCATAAAAACGAAAAAGCAGAGATTCAAGGCTTGGAGAATGGTCATTTGAAAGTAGAACTGTACAAAATCAACAAGTCTGGGAATGTAAAAGATGTAACTTTCAGCCGCGTTTTCGATCCTAAAATCACAAAACAAATCCGCTTATACATGAGAGACGGAAATGACAGCGTATATCTTGATAATAAAACTTCGCCCATTACTTTGAAAATTATTGCTGGGCATGGGAAAAAAGTGTACAATGTTAGCGCTTCTCGCCAATCTGTTCGTTTGTTTGGTCTTAAGGATGAAAATGTATTTGAAGGAGATGCTGTTCACAAGCTTCGCACTAAACTTTCTACTGATACAGGAAATGCTACTTATTTAGGGAAAGACTTGTATAGCAGAACTTCGCTATATCCTAATATAGGTTTTAACGTGGATGATGGGGTCTCTTTAGGCGCTTTCATGAACATCACTAATCCAGGATTTAGAAAACAGCCTTACGGAAATTCGCAATCTTTTAGCTTGTTGTATGCCTTTGCTACTTCGGCCATTAGGTTTAAATATACGGGCGATTGGTTGAAAGCCATAGGCAATGCCGATGTGGTGGTGCATGCCAGTGTGCAGGCTCCAGATAATACCCGAAACTTTTTTGGTGTAGGGAACGAAACATCCTTTGATCAAAATATCAGGTATTACCGTACCCGAATGAACTTGATTCAGTTGGAAACTAGTTTGCGTTGGCGTAGACCGAAATCTACCTTTAGCATAGGGCCAAGCTTTCAATTTTATACTTTTGATAAAGACGATAACCAAAATAAATTCATCAATAATGTTTCAGAGCTAAATTCCTCGGATCGCTTTGTGATTGACCGTGAAAAACTTTATGCGGGAGCGTTCGTTAACTTTATTAATAATACCAGAGATAACGAAATGCTACCAACTTTGGGTAGTTATATCGATTTTAAATTGTTAGGCTATCAAGGAATCAGTAGTGCTGCAAGATCATTTGCGCAGTTTAACGGTTCTATTGCCTTATATAAAAACTTAGATGGACGTGCCAATTTGGTATTGGCAAACAGATTTGGCGGGGCAGTAACGGTAGGTAATCCGGCATTTTATCAATATGCCTATTTGGGAGGCGAAGGAACCTTGTTAGGCTATAGACAATATCGTTTTGCAGGCAAGCATAGTTTTTACAACAATTTGGAGCTAAGGCTAAAACTAGGTGATTTTATCAGTTACGTATTGCCAGGCCAAGTAGGGCTAATGGGCTTGTATGACGTGGGAAGGGTATGGGAAAGAAGAGATTCTTCCGATAATTGGCACCATGGCGTTGGGGGTGGTTTGTATTTCTCCCCCGCACAGTTAACCATTTTAAGAATAATTGCCGCTTATTCAAAAGAGGGTTGGTATCCTCAATTTTCAATGAATTTTAGATTTTAAGTAATGAACACCAACGTTATAAAGATAAATAAGAACGAATGTATTGCCTGTCAGATAGAGTGGAGTCTATCTTTTAGGCCATTGGTAGCTTATTTGAAAAGGAGATTAAAAACGGAAGAAACCATCAAAAAGGAATTCTATAGATTTTTGCTGGAAAAGATAGAGAATGAAGGAGCGTTGGCTAAAAACCTAATGGTTGAGGATTTGGCTCAGTATAAAGAGACCTTGGAACTCATCTTTACGATTTTAACTCCGTTAATGGCCAATGAAAAGGAATTGTATTGGGCTTTGAGTACGCCAGTTCCAGATCAAATTTTCTTTAGTACCGATTTGCTTTATAATTTCATTCAGAAAAATGTGGAAGAGCACAGCAAAGCAGGTGGAGAATATCAAAAGAAAAAAGAGAAAGACCAGATCAAGTTCATTTATAACGTTATTTTAAAACGCTATTATAATTATTCGGCGTTAACCAATAACGAAATGCGCTTTGCCTACAACAATCCAGAAACAGGGCTTACGCAGTATTACAATGTAAATGTAGACACGCAATTTGTAGATATCAGCTATAATAAAAAAGAATTGCCGTTACTCAATTTTGAGCAGTTTTCTGGCTTTGTGGATGACGAACGAGGTTTAGAGCTTTTAAATGAAGTATTGCCGCTGAGCGATTTTAAGTTTGATGGCTTTACCGTAATTTCTGTAACTGATGTAACACTGCAACATGCTATAGATGGAATTAGAGAGGCTTTAGTGAACCATAATTATCAAACCGAAGCCTACCAACACGTCATTCAAACCCTAAGAACATTGGGAGGCAATGCAGATATAGAGTTTGGCTTGTTACCATTGATTACCGTAAATGATAAACCTGTTTTGGATGTTGATGATGAATCGAGTATTCTCATTAATTCGGGTAAGCATTTTGGTATAGACGACAGCGTTTTTTATAACCAACTGGAATTATATAAGGATAATCCTCAACCTATTTTCTTTAACAAAATTACAGATGAGCAGATAGAGAAAACGCCATTTATGGAAGCTATTCGAAAAAGCGGTATCCAATCGTACTCTATTTTGCCTGTTTTCTATAATGCAGAGTTGGTAGGGATACTGGAAATCTATTCAAAAAAAGAAGTGCTGATTGATGACATGTTACTTTCACGTTTGCATTCGGCTATGCCACTTTTGGGACAGCTTTTCCAGTATCGTATAGAAGAGTTTAATGCCAAGATGGATGAAGTGCTGATGGATAAATTTACTGCCTTACAGCCTTCGGTACAGTGGAAGTTTAATGAACAGGTTTGGGAGTTCATCAAGAAAAATAAAGGCAACAAAAATGCGCAGGATATTGAAACCGTTACCTTCAAAAATCTATATCCATTATTTGGTGCTATTGATATTCGAAATTCGACCATTGAACGAAACCAAGCCTTAAAAGAAGATTTAAAGCTGCAATTGGACAAGTTGAGCGAATCGTTAGTTGCCTTAAAGAAAACAGTGAAACTTGATTTGATTGATAAGATCCTTTATAGTTGTAAAAACTGGATACAAAGGACAGAAGCTTTTATCAGTTCGAGCGAGGAAGATTCTTTGAATGAATTTTTAGAGTTTGAGGTTTATCCAGTGTTGAAGCATGTAGAGAAAAACCATCCTTCAACCAAGGTTATTGTAGATGATTATTTTGATAGCATCAATCCAGATACTGGCGAAGCTTTTGAAAATCGAAGAACTTTGGAAACGTCTATGCAGTTTATTAATGCCTCGGTAGGAGAGTATTTGGAAAGCGCCCAAGAGGAATTGCAGAAAACCTTTCCGTTTTATTTCGCGAAATTCCGTACCGATGGGGTAGAATACGATATTTATATAGGACAGGAAATTGCACCAGATATCCCGTTTGATATGCTTTTTCTTAAAAATATGCGACTTTGGCAGTTGCAGTCAATGGTGGAAATTGCACGTTTAACCAACCGTTTGGTAGACAAGATGGAAAAACCATTGTTAACTACCCAACTTATTTTCATCCATTCCAATCCTATAGACATTAGCTTCAGGAATGATGAGCGTCGCTTTGATGTAGAAGGGACCTACAACATTCGCTATGAGGTAATTAAAAAGCGAATAGACAAAGTAAAAATCAAGGATAAGGATGAAAGGTTAACCCAACCAGGTAAAATCGCTATGATTTATTACAACACCTTCGAAGCAAATGAGTACATGGCTTATATCAATTATCTACAGGAGCAAGGGCATTTGAATGCAGATTTAGAAATGCTTGATCTGGAGGAGTTGCAAGGAGTAAGTGGTTTGAAGGCTCTAAGGGTTGGTGTAAATTACGACGTTGAAAAAGTGGATGTTAGCGAATAAAGCAAATATTGACTGCTATTTTTTTACTATGTGCCTATGTGGTTATAATTTTCCTTTAGGTTTAAAATCTATAAATTAACCACATAGACACATAGGGCTTCGTTCCATATACATTAATTACTAAAACCTAACTTTATTTTATAACGATATAGTTTTCCGTTGATTTCCTGCTCTAGTTTCAATACCTCATTTGTTTTTTTGCTGATCCAGAAAACTTCCTTGTTGCCTTTGCTTTCGTGGGTCAGTAACCAACAGTCAATTTTCTGATCGTCGTAGCCAGTTAATTGTGCACTGCCAGTCACCGTATAAGCTACTTTTTGAAGGTTAGATGCGGTACCTGGATCGTAAAATGGGATAACGAAAGTTGCTCCATCTTTATAAGGTAATAGCGGAAAAGTTTCTAAGTCTGAATGCCAATTCAGGAAAAACTTATCCATAGATGATTTGTAACCTTCCCATATTGCTTTTGGCTGTTTTTCTGTATCTGCGTCACTTAATTTGCGACCATTGTATTCAACGGTTTTGTTTAAGAAATCAACCGTAGTTGTATTCACTGTTTTTGTTGTAGCTGTTCTGGAAGCTAGCACTTTCCACCAAGTTTTATGATAAAAAGGTTTCATCGTTTTAGCATCAGAAACCGATTTTACGATGTGCATAATGCTGTCTTTATCTTCCCATACCTGATCAATCTCAATGGCTGGTATTCCGTTGTAATTGGTCTTTTTAATCGTTCTGGTCCAAAATTGGGTTTGCGTTCGTACAGAGTCCTTGCTCATTTTGAAATAGACAAGATACCGATGAGTACCTTCTCGTAAAACTTTAGGGTTGATGTTTTTTTCTGATATAAAAACAGTATCTGTTTTTTGTGCTTTTGCGAAAAAAGCAATGCCGAAAAAGTAAAGAAATAGTAATGGATAGCGCATAGTTTTATTTTTTAAGGTTTAAAGAATGGCTTTAAGTAACTAATTGCTAGGTAGATGTTTTGGTTCGGAATTAAGACAGCTTCCTTTATGGTTTGTTACATCTAGTCTTATGGATAGGAATCGTTTTATTAGACGTTTGATTAGCGATAGCAAAATCTTGTAACCTTTTGAAAATCTGTTCGTCTTATTAAAAACAAATGATAAACAGATGAAAAAGGCACTACTCTCATTAACTTTTCTGACGTACACACTGATTAGCGTAGCTCAGACCGGCCCAACTAAAGTACCTAACGATAATAAATTAAAAACTGGATTAGATTCATTGGTAGATCAAACAGTATCTGCATTTATGAATAACAACGTTAGGGTGGGTATTTCCATCGGAATTATCAAAGATGGAAAACAATATCTATACAATTACGGCTCCACTTCAAGAGACAAACAGGAATTGCCAACCAGCAATACCGTTTATGAGCTGGCATCTATTACTAAAACTTTTGCTTCCACTTTATTGGCTAAAGCGGTTATCGATAAAAAGATTGATCTGAAGGACGACATCCGTAAATATCTGAAAGAAGAATATCCCAATTTGAATTACAATGGAACGCCTATTACGGTAGTTAATTTGGCTAATTTAACTTCTGGCTTGCCTAATTGGATGCCAGATAAAGACCTTTTTAGTAATGCCAATCCAGATGCTATTCCTTATATTTTAGATTCTGTTCATCGTCAATATAGCATTAAGGACTTTTATAGAGATCTTCATCAAATAAAATTGCAGGTTCCTCCTAATACCGTGGCCCGCCATTGTAATACTGCAGCACAACTGTTGGGGCATATGATGGAAAACGTTTACCAAAATTCATTTGAGAACCTTTTGAAAATCCATTTTGTGGAGCCGCTAAAAATGAAAAATACCGTTCTTATTCAACCAGGAAGACATCCAGTACTTATGGCAAAAGGTTATGATGCCAAGGGGCGTGTGATGCCTGTGATTGATTGGGAAGATTTACGAGTTGCGGCCAGTATTGCCTCTACCAGTGCCGATATGTTAAAATATATGGCATTTCAGCTTAATGAAGCAAATGAGGCGGTTAAATTAAGTCACCAGCCCACCTTTGGAAAATTGGAAGATGGGGCCATTGCATTGAACTGGAAAGTAAAACAAACGGGAAATACCAAAAGAAGTGTTTCGCACACAGGCGGTAGTTTAGGTTTTAGCAGCTATTTGGTGTTCTATCCAGAATCGAACTCGGGCATTGTTTTGCTTTCCAATGACGCCGCACAAAGTACGCAAGGCGAGCTGATTGCACTATCAGAGAAAATTATAAAGCCTTAGAAGTGGTTTGAAAATAGTCTTACGTTTGGCGGGGACGCCAAACGTGGCTTGAGACCAAGAAGTCTTTATGTCATGAGTATTATAAACCAAAAAATGGTGTCTTCCCCGTATTGTGCTTTTTCTAAACCTAGCTTGATGTCAAAGAGCTTCGATGCTAGGAAGCATTGATGCCAAAGAACGGCGTCCTCGCCATTCGTGCACTTTCTTTGAAAGAAATTTAAATGATTTCTAATAAAAAAAGCAGTTCTGAGAAGAACTGCTTTTTTTATATTCCTCAACTTGCAGAAAATCGTGCGCTAAGGCTTTCTATTTTTCGTTTGAGTTGATCTGCCATGTCTTTTTGATGATAGATGTTGGCAAGCTCATTAAATGCCTGTAGTACGTACATGCCCTGTCTCACCTCATAAATAAGCTCATTTTGTTCCTTGTTTGTGAGCGAAAGAATATAATTAAATTCTTGGTCAATAAAGTTGGAAGTTTCCTTGATCATCCTATTCGCGTTAGCATGGTTGTTGATGGCAAATAGATTTTGAACTAACGAAATCTTGTTGAGCGTATCAGAAATAGAACTGTTCTTCAAAGGTAATTTATCTAAACTCAATTTGATTACCTTTTCAGCCTGCTTGATTTGATTGTTTTGGATCAAGTTTGAACTTAAGGTATTGGCAAAAGCCCAAGTCGTGTTCAAAACCCTTCTGCTTTCTGGATCTAGATATTTTGCCTTTTTAAAGCCATCCAATTCAAATTTTTGATAGTGCTGATAAGCTAAATGGTTATTGGTTCTTTCTGATTTATCGCTAACATCTGTCTTAGGAGTTAAAGGCAACAATCGGTAAGCAAAACCTTCCTGATATAAATATTTATCAAGTCCAACATAGGTGTCTTCGGATACGTTTGTGGCAAAATAAATAGGTCGTTTCCATTGGTTACTGGCAATGATATCAAATATCATTAATTCGTTTTTTAATATGTGGTCTTTATTGAATTTCCACTCTAATTTATCTGCAATGAGATGTTTTTGCTCCGCAGGAATGGTGTGGGTTGCAATCACTTCGACAGGGTTAATGCTCAACTTCAGGTTTTGAGAGGGTAAAAAGTTCTCATAACTACCATCGTTCATTTGAATTTTATCGTCATTATGGTCTGAAGTCAAAATGGCTAGTAAATCTTTTAGTTCTACGCTATCCGTTAGTCCATAGTCTACATAAGAGAGGTAATCTCTCAGCCCTTCTTTGTATTTTTCTTTGGTGATGGAGATAGGAAGGGCTGAAGATTTATTTTGTGTCCGCTTCATTTGATCGATATAGGACGGTGTTGATAAAAATTGCAGGTTGACTACACGTACATCGGTTCTAATGCCTTCCACTTCCTGTGCATACCAAAGCGGATAAGTATCGTTATCGGCATTGGTAAATAAAATAGCATTGGGTTCGCAGCTATTAAGATAGTTTTTGGCCATATCCAAAGCAGTTGTTTTGCCACTTCTATCATGATCGTCCCAACCTTGCCAAGCCATTAATATCGGTGCGGCAAATAAAGTGATTGTGGTAGCAATAACGAGGCTCGTTCTGTTGGCAAATAGCTTTTGCAAATAACCTTTAAGTGCAAATACACTCAGGCCTATAAAGATGGCAAATACATAAAATGAGCCTACATAAGCATAATCTCTTTCTCTAACTTGCAAAGGATCTTGGTTGATGAATATAATGATGGCAATTCCCGTAAAAAAGAAAAGAGAAGCTAAAACCATTGTGGCTTTTTTATCTTTTCGGTAAAGATAGGCTAAGCCTAAAATGCCAAGTAGGAGCGGCAAACCATAAAATGAATTACGACCAGCATTTTCTTGGATACTTGCTGGTAATTGGCTTTGATTACCCAATCTCAAAGCATCAATAGGTTTGATGCCCGTAGTCCAGTTGCCTTCGGTCATGGAACCCTGTCCTTGGGTATCATTTTGTCGACCTGAAAAATTCCATAAGAAATACCGCCAATACATAAAGCCCACTTGATAGCTGTTGAAAAAATTAAGACTGTTCCAAAATGTTGGACTTTGGTTGGGAGATAAGCCTAGCCAATTTTGATAAAATTGAACGTGGGCAGGCTTATTGCTATAAATTCTTGGGAAAAAAGCGTTTCTATCATACACATAACTGTATTGTTTTCCAGATACTTCGTAGGCGTTTTCTCCCCGTCTGTAAGAGGTTCCTTTTTCTTTGATATCTATCGGTTTAGAATCGAAAAACTGACCATTTAATAGTGGTTTTTCTTCATACTGGGTTCTGCTCAGGTAGGAATATAGTGATAAAGGGCTGTCGGGACTGGATAGATTGATGTTTGGTTTAGCGTTGGCCCTGATAATGATCATGAAATACGAACTAAAGCCAAATAAAACCAAAATGGTAGATAGTAGGACCAAATTAAGCTTATACAGGTTTTTTTTGATGCTGTAATATATACCAGTGGCCAGCATGGCTGCGATAACCATTAAGGATAAAAGTGCACCATGACCGAAATCCATTTTTAAGGAGTTGACCGACCACAAATCAATCTTGGCTGCAAATAAAACCAGGTACTGGATAATACCAAATTGGATGATGCCCAATATCAAACAGCCTATTAGAAATGCTTTTATCGAACCCCATAAGTTCACCTTTTCTGATTTCTTAAAGTAATACAGTAAACTGATTGAAGGAATAATGAGTAGGCTTAAGAGGTGCATACCGATGGAAAGGCCAATGATAAAGGCAATGAATAATAGCCATTTGTCGTTCATGTGGGCTTCCCATTTCAAGGCGGCCCAAAATACGATGGCCGTACACAAGGTAGAAATGGCATATACTTCGGCCTCTACCGCCGAAAACCAAAAGGTGTCTGAAAAGGTATAAGCTAATGCGCCTACGGTTCCAGCAGCAATTACGGTGAATAATTGTGTGCCGTTCATTTTCCCATTTTCGGGTCTGACTAATTTTAGTGCAATGGCGTTGATGGTCCAAAAAAGGAACATGATGGTTGCTCCGCTGGCAACTACCGAAACGAAATTGACCCAATAGGCAACTTTGGTTACATCGGTTCCCGCCAGCAAAGAGAACAGTTTCCCAATCATTAAAAATAGGGGAGCTCCCGGCTGATGGCCAACTTGCATTTTAAATGAAGCGGCAATGAACTCGCCACAGTCCCAAAAACTTAGGGTAGGCTCCATGCATAACCAATATACAAGGGATGCAATGAAGAAAATTACCAATCCGGCTAAATTGTTGATGCGTCTATATTTTTCCATACTTGTTTAGTTTATAACAAAGCTAATTTTTGAAGCACGGCCAAATTGTTAAAGGCTTGTTAAAAAGTGTTAAATGTTTGTTGTTTAGGGTTTTTGCTTGGGTTGAGGCACTAGGTGTTAATGAAATGGGGATACAACTTTTAGTAGTGATGAGTAAGTTTTATTGGATAATCACCTGTTTTTCTGTTGAATTACGCAGTTATGGAAACGTTCCCAAATTTTGGGAACGTTTCCACGAAAAATAGCAGAGTCTTCTCGCGGGTAAAAATTAAAACGTGGATATATTTGGTTGTAATCGAACAAATTCATAACCTAACCAAATTAAAATGAAAGCCAAACTTACGCTACTTTATTTCAAACGCTGTTGAGCAATTTTCTATTGATGGCAATTGATTAAACGCGAAAGTCTTTTGTCTTGATAATTTAACCTCATTTTTTTCGAACCTAAACAAACTACTCATGTCAGTTTTTATCAAAACACTGAGGGTATTTGCTTGCTGTGCCTTGTTGATTTATCAAGTGTCAACGGCTTGTGCCCAGCGGGTTTCAGATACGACCAGTAAAAAGCAAGATACCTTGCAGCTTGTAGATAAGAAACAAAAAAAGCTTATCTATTTTAATACGCCAACCAATCTTTCTACCGCCTCTTCGGCTAGTATTTCTGGAGGTGAATTGGCTAACACTTTAGTGGCTTCATATCCCATTGCATTGGCGGGAAGACTAGCGGGTTTAACCACCAGTCAAAATAGTGGACAGCCCTTAAATGAAGGTTATGCCCTCAGATTACGAGGTCAAAGTCCGTTGATCTTTATTGACGGTATTCCTCGATCAGTCTCAGAAATAGGCATGCAAGAGATTGAATCCATTACGGTTTTAAAAGATGCCGTTTCTTTAGCCATGTTGGGGGTAAGAGGAGCTAGTGGAGCCATTTCGATTGTTACCAAAAAAGGAATCGCTGCTGGACAAAAAATAAGCTTTACCAGCCAATGGGGTATTCAACAACCTATCCAAAACCTAATTTCAAAACCTTTGGACGCCTTTAATTATGCTACTCTATACAATGAGGCTTTAACTAACGATGGGCTTTCAGTGGCTAATAATGGTTTTAGTCCAACAGCAATTAACGCTTACCAAACTGGCAGTGATCCCTTGCGTTATCCAAATGTTAATTGGGCAGATGAGGTGCTCAGAAAATCATCAGCGGTTGCCAGGTACAGCTTAAACACCAGTGGCGGTAATGATTTTGTCCACTTCTTTGTGAATTTAGAACATTTCAGTCAAAACGGTTTGTTGAAAACAAACGATGAACTCAATTCTAAATATTCTACCAATAGTGATCTTAAGGGCTATTTCATTCGCTCTAACGTAGACGTTAAACTTACAGACAACCTGAGCGCAGGTCTTTATATCCATGGCAGGATCATGAATACCAATAGTCCAGGTAACTCAGCTACAGATAATATTTTCAACGCGATGTTGGCTACGCCTAATAGTGCTTATCCTATTTATAATGCCAATGGTACTTATGCGGGTTCATCGCAATTTCAAAATAATATTGTCGCCCAAAGTCTCAGTGCGGGCTATTCAGCAACGAATAATAGAACGGTACTTTCAGATTTTTACCTGAAATATAATTTAGATGACCTCACCAAAGGTTTATGGATCAAGGCACGGGCTTCATTTTTTAGCAACCTGAGCGAAAACTACATCCGAAATAAATCATTTGCTGTATTTGAGCAAATTGGTGGTTTTGGGACCACTACACCAGTATATCGCCAGTATAATAGCAATAGCGATCAGGTAAATAATAATAGCATTGCTTTTCAAAACCGATCAGATTTTCAAGAACTGTCTTTTGGTTATCAACGTGGATTTGGCCTGCACAGTATTGATGCAGTGGTACTGGCCAACAGAGATAATTTGGTAAATGGTTCAAACTTGCCTTATACTATTCAGGGCATCTCTGGTCATGTATCATACAACTATAATAAAAAGTACTTAGCAGAAGTTTCTTTTGCGCAAAATGGGGCTAATAGATACCCAGATCATGGTGGATTTAAATATGGCTTTTTCCCTGCCATTGGTTTAGGCTGGAATATACATGAGGAGGATTTCCTTAAAAACAAAAACTGGCTTAACCAATTAAAACTTTACGCTTCTTACGGAAAAGTAGGTAGAGATAATGGGGCTTACTACACTTACCAACAAGTTTACAATGGTGCGCCTGCTGCCATTTTTGGAAGTAGTGCTGGTGCGGCAACTACCATCGGCGAATCTTATTTGGCTAATCCAGCCATTACTTGGGAGAAGGCTAAAATGCTGAATTTGGGTGTTGATGCAGAGTTCTTAAATAACAGGTTAAGCTTAAATGTAGAATATTATAGGAACAATTATGCCGACCTCAGCATTGTAAGAGGCTTAAGTAATACCATATTGGGGATCTCTTATCCGAGCGAAAATATTGGAAAGCAACGCTATTACGGCTGGGAAACGCAATTGAACTGGGCCGAACGCAATAAAAACTGGGGCTATTCGGTAAGATTGAATGCGAGCTTGCAAAACAGTAAATTGTTATACAGTGCAGAAGCCAATCAAAGATACAGTTGGATGCAAAGAACCGGCCATCCAGTAGGACAAAGCTACGGTTACATTGCAGAAGGATTGTTCCGCAGTCAGCAGGAAATTAATGGTTACCCAACCATAGAAGGATACACGCCACAACCTGGTGATATCAAATATAGAGATCTAAATAACGACGGCGTGATTAATCAGTATGATCAAACCACTATTGGCTCTCAAAAGCCTAGCTTGTTTTTAGGCGCCCGATTAGGTTTTAACATTGGCGGACTTGATGTGAGTGCTTTGTTTCAAGGGGTCATCAATCAAGAAGTTTACCTTTCAGGAAACAGCTATTGGGAATTTCAGGGCGGAACAGCGCAGGCTTACCAAAATCATTTAAACAGATGGACACCTGCAACAGCAGCTACGGCTAATTATCCTCGATTAACCACTAATTCGGGACCAAGAAATGGTGCGGTGAACAATTTTGTTGCCTCCTCTTTTTGGTTGAGAAACGGAGATTTCCTGAAGCTTAGAAACGTGGAGTTGGGCTATACCTTGCCTGCAAATCTTACGCAAAAGATTGGCGTAAAAACTACTCGCTTATTCGTGAATGGATTAAATCTGTGGACTTTAAGTTCAAAAACATTTAACGGTGCCGATCCAGAAAACTTCAATGGTTCATATCCAATTGAGCGTGTGTTTTCTTTAGGCTTAAATATTCAATTATAGCATTACAGATATGAAAAGAGTACTTTATTTTTTAATCATCGTATCGGTGCTGGCCCAATCTTGTAGAAAGTTTGAAAATGAACCAGAAGAAAGGGTTTTAGAAACAGATGTGTTTGATCCAACAGATAAAATGGGGGTACAGTCTACCTCATATTTACTGGGCATTTATGCATTTCTACCTACAGGATTTAACCGTATTGAGGGCGATTTTTTAGACGCAGCAACGGATGATGCGGTACCATCTTCGGAAAGATCAAACATTATGCTGTTCACCAACGGACAGTTAAATGCTACTAACTACCCAGATAATAACTGGGCGAATAGTTATACCATGATCAGAAGAAGTAATGTTTTTCTCAAAAATATTGGGGTGGTTCCAATTCCCGATGATGTAAGGAAAAGACAAGTGGCTGAGGCCCGTTTTCTTCGTGCTTTTGCTTATTTCGAATTGTTGAAACGCTACGGTGGTATTCCTTTAGTGGGGGATCAAGTATTTGATTTGAACAGTAACTTAAACATCCCTAGAAATACTTTTGCAGAGTGTGTGGATTATATCGCTGCAGAATGTGATGCCATTACACCTGATTTACCTAATGGCTCTACCATTGCCGCTACAGAATTTGGTAGGGTGCCTTCCGAAGCTGCAATGGCTTTAAAATGTAGGTTGTATTTGTATGCTGCTAGTCCTTTGTTTAATGGTGGCGGTTTTGAAACCAATGCTCAGCTGAAAGCATTAACGGGGTATCCTACCAATGATGCTGCCAGATGGCAACGTGTGATTACCATTGCCGAAGCTTTAATTGCAAAAGGCTATTATAAGTTGCCGACTGGAACAGGTACTACGGTTTATTCCTCGGTATTCACCACTAAGATTAATACCGACATTATCCTTGCTAAACAGTCAGCAAACTCTACGGTGATTGAGAATGCAAATGCACCTGTAGGTTATGTAGCGCCAACCACCAGTAATGGAAGAAATAGTCCGACACAAAATTTCGTGAATGCTTTTGCCAATCTTAATGGAACTCCTTATACAGGGAGCACTACTGCTGCGGCTCAATATGAAAACCGTGATCCGAGATTAAAAGCAATCCTATTTTACAATGGGGTACAATGGTTGGGTAGGGCCGTTCAAACTTATGAGGGTGGTTTAGATAAACCCAATCAGGCTTTTAAAACGCAAACCAAAACTTCTTACTATTTAAGGAAATTTATGGCCGATTTTTCTACCTCGACCACTTATTCCAATCAAAGTCACAATTTTCCTTATTTCCGTTTTGCAGAGGTATTACTCAACTATGCCGAGGCACTTAATGAAATGGGCCGAATGGAAGATGCCGTAAAACAGGTGAATTTGGTACGGGCCAGAGCAGGAATTACTGCAGGTACTGGCAGTAGATACGGAATTCCAGTAGGTATAGGTCAAAATGACCTTCGTGAATTGATTAAAAACGAACGACGCATTGAATTGAGCTTTGAAGAGCATCGCTTTTGGGACCTGCGCAGATGGAAAATGAGTACTGAATTATCATCAACCTTACAAGGATTGACCATCACTCAAAATGATCCATTGTATGTAGTTAAAAACGTGAATACGATGATTTTTCAATCGAAATACTATCACATGCCAATTCCTTATTCAGAAATGATCAAGAATAATCAACTGGTACAAAACGAGGGATATTACTAAAAGGATCAAGCATTAATTAGAAATATCAATGTGGGTTAAAACCATTGATAAAGCATCTGTTCAACATAAAAATACGTGATGAAAAAAATATTATATCTAAGCTGCATTGGTCTCTTGCTGCTCAGCATTACCGCTAATGCTCAGAAAAAGCAGGTTACGGGTGTGGTAAGTGATCAAACTGGAATTTTACCAGGCGTTACCGTGATGGAAAAGAGCAATCCATCCAATGGAACAACTACTAATCAAGAAGGGAAGTTTACGCTCAATGTAAATAGCAATGTTTTAGTACTTAAAATGATTGGCTATGTAACCAGAGAAATTAACATCGACGGTAGAACAAGCATTACCGCCATTTTACAAGAAGACAATACCACCCTAGATGATGTGGTGATTGTGGGATACGGTACGCAGAAAAAGAAAAATGTAACAGGGGCCGTAAGTGCCATTAGTGGCGATGAAATTAGGCAAAGCCCTTCGCCAAGTTTGCAGAACACACTTGCTGGTCGTATTACCGGATTTAGCAGTCAGCAAAGAACTGGTCAACCTGGTTCAGACGGAGCTACCTTTAACATTCGTGGCACAAGTTCGTACGTGGGCGACAACAAGCCTTTGATTTTGGTAGATGATATTGAGTTTACCTACGAGCAATTTTCTCAATTGAGTGCCAATGAAGTAGAATCCATCAGTATTTTAAAAGATGCTTCTACCACGGCCATTTATGGGATCAAGGGAGCTAATGGTGTAGTGCTAGTAACTACCAAAAGAGGAAAAACAGGAAAACCTCAAATTTCAACACAATTTGAGTACGGATTAAGCCAATTAACCCGTAGACCCGAATTTCTTGGGGCTTATGAAGCGGCTTCTTTAATTAATGAAGCACAAGTAAATACCAATAACCTAAACCCCAATCCTAGTTTTGTACGTACCTTTTCTGATGCTGATTTAGAACTTTATCGTACAGGAGCTGATCCTTATGGACATCCAAACAACAATTGGTCCGACCTTTTGTTAAAAAACTTTGCACCACAAATTAGAGCCACCTTTAATGTAAGTGGCGGTACAGAAAGAGCCAAATACTTTGTTTCCCTTGGCTATTTAAATCAAGGTGGACAGGTGAAAGATTATAGTGCTGACTTAAACAGCAAGTTTTATTACAAGCGCTATAACTATCGTTCAAACATAGATTTAAAAGTAACCAAAACACTTGATATAAAATTTGATTTGTTTGGTAATGTAGATGAAGCGAATGCCAATAATGCAAGCGCAAACAATACCATATTCAGTGACATAGGTCGCTTGGCCGAAACGGCACCTTTTAACTATCCTATTTATAATCCCGATGGAAGTTTGGGTTATAGCTTGTGGCAGAGAAACTCCTCAGGTAGGAACAATAACAATTTGATTGGCCGTTTAATGTATAACGGATACAACCGCACTTTCAGTAATAACCTAAATTTAGCTACCTCGGCTTTACAACGATTGGATTTTATCACCAAAGGACTTTCGTTAAGGGGAACTTTGGCTTACCGTAATCTGTATAGCTATGGTCGTTCGCTTTCTCGTCCTGTAAGTGGTACTGGTTTCATTTCTTATATCTACGATCCTAAAACCGATACTTATTCCTTTGGTCAGCGTGATAACGTATATCGATTGAGCACACCTAGTTTAAGCTATTCGCCTGGTAGCACCAGTAGTGCATTAACCATGCAGGCCATGTTAAATTATGATAGAGCCTTTGGTAATCATCATATCAATGGATTGTTTTTGTATAACAACAGTGATAAGCGGGCACAGATCAATACGGCACAAAATCTTTCTACCGATAGCCGATACAATTTTATTCCAGAGATTTTTCAAGGCTTTACCGGCCGATTGGGCTACAACTACAAGCAAAAGTATATGGTAGAATTTAGTGGAGCTTATAATGGAACCGATCGTTTTGCAGAAGGTAGGAGGTATGGATTTTTCCCAGCGGTATCGGTAGGTTGGAACATCGCAGAAGAAAGTTTCTTCAAAAACAACTTGAAGTTTATTGATCAATTTAAACTGAGAGGATCTTATGGTTTGGTAGGAGCCGATAACACCAGAGGCGTATACGCTTACCTTCAAAGTTATACTTCGGGATCGGGTACAGGTTTGTTTGGTTTGGCTACCAATAATGGATATGGCGTAGTAACCGAAGGTACTTTAGCCAATAATGAAGTGACCTGGGAAAAGGATAAAAAGCTGGATATCGGTTTAGATATGGCTTTTTTCAAAAGTAAGTTGGTTGCTAAATTAGATTATTTCGATAATAACCGGTACGATATTTTAGCCACCAGAGGGACCGTGTCTTCGGTATTTGGAGCAGGTTTACCATTGGTGAACGTAGGTAAAACCAATAACCGTGGTTTTGAGGCCGAAATTAGCTTTAGAGATCAATTGAGTAAAGATTGGGGCTATTCTATCCAAGGAACTTACTCCTTGGCAAAAAATAAAATCACCTTTATGGATGAAGCAGATCCTCTTTACGCTTATCAACGACAAACAGGACAACCCATTGGCTCACAGTTAAAATACAAATGGACCGGTGAATTTTATACTGCCGAAGATATTGCTAATCCAGCAGTGCCAAAGCCAACCATAGGGGGTAGACCTGGTGATCTTAAATACATGGATTTAAATGGCGACGGAATGATTGACGCCAATGATAGGTCGTATTTTGGCAACACCAATTTACCAAATACCATTGTGGGTGTTACCTTAGGCGCTACTTATAAAAACTTTAGCCTAACGGTATTGTTCCAAGGGGCGCTAAATTTTGTATCTAGTGCGCAAGGAGCAGTAGCCCATCACAATGCCAGTAACCAGTTGCCTATCCATCAACAACACTGGACACCAGCATTGGGCAATAATGCAAAATATCCGCAATTGTACACTTCAGCCTTAAGTCAAAGTCCCCGAGATTTCTATTCGGATTTCTGGGCCATACCTGGAGACTATGTACGTTTGAAAACAGCTGAATTAAGTTATTCGGCAGGTCCAAAGCTGTTGTCTAAACTCGGAGTTAAGGGACTTAGGTTATATACCAACGGATACAACTTGTTGACCTTTACCAAGCTAGATAAGCTATATAACCTCGATCCTGAAATTTTGGAATCTGTGGCAGATTTACCGTATCCACCAACTAGGATTATAAATATGGGCGTAAACGTTACATTTTAATTTGTTTTATGAAAAAGATATTCATCATAACACTACTTCCCGTGATATTTCTTGCTTGCAAAAAGTCGGGAGGGTTAGAAGATAAAACTACGGGCTTAACCGAAGAAGCGGTATTTGCCGACAGTATACAAACCACCGCTTTCTTAAATAAGATTTATGTAGATGCAGGGTATACCTTTGGTCCATCTCGTTTTTCATCGGCAGGCGGATCAGGAAATACAGAACTAGCGTCAGATAACTGTGAAGGAAATAATAACCTTTCGGTTTGGGCTAATGCCTACGCCCAGGGAACCATTGGTCCATCAAATGTTTTAACAGGCTTTGCTACCGATAAAGATTTTTGGACGACACCTTATAAGAACATCCGTAGGGTAAATTTGCTGCTATCAAAATTAGATCATGCGCCATTTCACGAATCGACTAAAAAGAGGATGCGTGCCGAGGCGAGGTTCCTCCGTGCATTTTACTACCACTACATGGTGGTGGCTTTTGGTGGTGTTCCATTAATTGGCGATAAAGTTTATGGCATCAATGATATCATTAATATTCCTAGAGACAGCTATGCAGATTGTGTTGCTTATATGGTTTCTGAACTCGATGCTACGGCTGCGGAGTTGGCTAATGTCGTGTATAAAGACATCGATTTTGGTAGGGTCACTAGAGGAGCTTGCTTGGCCTTGAAATCTAGGGTATTGTTGTACGCAGCAAGCCCGCTTTTTAATGGCGGTGGCATTAGCCAAAGTCCACTTGTTGCCTATCCAACTTTTAGCGCAAGTAGGTGGCAGCAAGCAGCTGAAGCAGCAGAGGCAGTGATCAACACCAATCTTTACAGCCTAAATGTAGATAATGTTACTAGGCCAGGAAATGGGTTTTATCAAGTGTTTCTGAAACGTGTAAACAGTGAGTATATCTTTCAATACAATCGCCCAGCACAAAAGGAAATTGAAGCCTATTACCTTCCGCCAACACGCTCAGGAGCATCAGTGGTAAAGCCAACGCAAAGTTTGGTTGAGGCATTTCCAATGAAAGATGGAAAGACAATGGCAGAAAGTTCTCTGTATAATGCGAACGATCCCTATGCCAATAGAGATCCTCGTTTCGATTATTCGATCATTTACAACGGACTTTCGTATATGAGCAATACTGCGGTGAAAACAGTGGTGTACACTTATACTAGCACAGGCTCTACCATTGCCAATACCACTTCAGATGCCTATACGTCTGCCAACGGATTTACGGGTTATTTTTCAAGGAAAATGTGTGATGAAAATATCACTAATTCTGGAAGTGCTACCACGGAGAGAGCTTGGCCATTAATTCGTTATGCGGAGATTTTGTTGAACTATGCGGAGGCAATTAATGAAGTGGGACAGCCTGAAAAAGCGGTAGAGAAATTAGTGATATTAAGAGCTAGGGCGGGTATTTTACCAGGTACAGATAATCGTTATGGCATTAAAGCCGGTATTACGGTAGCAGAGCTACGTACTCTTATCCAAAATGAACGTAGAATTGAACTTGCTTTTGAAGATCACCGTTGGAATGACATTAGAAGGTGGAAAATAGCATCTACGGTGCTTAAAGGTTTCAACAGCATTGATATCATTACCCGTACGGGTACCAATACTTTTGTGCATACCATTTCTAGGGCACCACGTCCATTGAATTTTAGGGATGCCATGTACCTTTTGCCTATTCCTTTGGCCGAAATTCAAAAAATGCCAATGATGGAGCAAAATCCAGGGTACTAGTACTTGTTTTAATTTGTAAGTTTTATAAAAGGTGGCAGGGCAGCGCGTTAGCGTTGCCTTTTGCTTTTGAAATAATTAGCGGTCTAAAATAGCGTCATTGCGAAGTACGAAGCAATCTTAAAGAGAGATACATTCTTCTAAAAGAGATTGCTTCGCTGAATAATCGGGGTCTATTGATAGTGATTTATTTTGTTATTAGCTAGCTGCACTTCTGTTCTCCGAGAGAGATAAAAGTGAAGTTTGTTAGGCGTTATGCTACTCTCTCCCTCTGGGAGAGAGCCCGAGCATTCGAGAGAGAGGGCTACCAACATAACAGTAAAAACCTTCAAAAAAGCTATCTTCCCTTATTTTTAGTGTAAATCACTATTGAATATTCCATTCAAATTTCTTTATTTGTAAATCAACCAAAGACCAGACCAGATGAGACCACCAATATTTTGTGAAATCAAAATAGGGTATGAATTAAATCATGGGTGCTTCATCGCCACTGAAAATAAATTTTAAACAGATGAAAAGTAATCAAGTAACCATTGTAGATATTGCCAACGAACTTAACATGTCGAAATCTACGGTATCTAGGGCACTTACTGGCCATCCAAATGTGAAGCCAGAAACCAGGGCCAAAGTATTGGATCTGGCCGAAAAACTTGATTACCAAAGAAACATGCTTTCGATCAGTTTAATTACCAATAAAACCAAAACCATTGGTATTGTATTGCCCGATTTTTTCACTTCTTTTTTCCCTCAGGTAGTGGTAGGCGCTCAAGAGGAGGCTGCAAGGCAAGGTTACAGTGTGCTGGTATCGCAGTGTAACGAAAAATACGAGACAGAAGTAGCCAATTCAAAGGTAATGTTGGCCAACAGGGTAGATGGAGTAATGGTATCCTTAACTAAGGAAACTTTAAACTACGACCATTGGAAGGCTTTTATCAGGAAGAAAATTCCGGTGGTGTTTTTCAATAGGGTGTGCGAAGAAATGATGGTGCCCAAAGTGGTGGTGAACGATTATGATGCCGCATTTCAGGCAGTTGAGCATCTAATTTCCATTGGTAAACGTCGGATTGCCCATTTAGCTGGCCCAAACCAATTAGCGGTGAGCCGTAAAAGAATGAATGGTTATCGCGATGCCTTGATTAAAAACAATATTCCTGTTGATGAAGAGCTGATCATTGAATACGATTTGAATTTAACCAAAGTGAAAATGTATGTCAAGCATCTTTTGGGAATGACCAATCCGCCCGATGCGATTTTTGCCGTAAATGATCCCACCGCTATCGAAGCGATCCAAGTCATCAAAAGCTTGGGTAAACGTATTCCAGAAGATGTAGCCATTGTAGGGTTTAGCGATAATTATGGTTCCAATTTTATCGAACCAAGTTTAACTACCATCGCGCAACCTGTTAAGGAAATTGGCAAAACGGCCATGGAATTGCTATTAGGTTTAATGGATAAGGATATTTCCGAATGGAAACCACTCATTAAAACGCTTGATACAGAATTGATTGTTAGGAATTCGACCGTTAAACAAGCTCAGGAGTATTAATACAGAGCCTGTAAACTTTTCTTATTGATGGGGAACGTTCCCAAAATTAGGGACCGTTCCCAAGCCTTTTTCAAGAATCTCAAGGACATATCTGCTGACAATAGTAAATATCTTCGAGCTGATAACAAGTGCCCTAAATAGTAATGAAAAAAGAGCAAGCTTCGGCGAAAAGAGATTTAACCAAAATTAATTTAACGGCAGATTTAGTAGTAGCTGGTGGCGGACTTTCAGGAGTTTGTGCGGCAATTACTGCTGCCAGACAAGGTATCAAAGTACTTTTGGTACAAGACAGACCTGTTTTAGGAGGAAATTCCTCAAGTGAGGTGAGGCTATGGATTTTAGGTGCCACCTCGCACATGGGAAACAATAACAGATGGGCTAGGGAAGGTGGTGTGATTGATGAAATATTGGTTGAAAATACCTACAGAAATCCAGAAGGAAATCCTCTGATATTGGATATGATTTTGTTGGATAAAGTAACCCAAGAAGAAAACATCCAATTACTTTTAAATACGGCTGTTTTTGAAGTAGAAAAAAACGAAGATCAAATAGAATCCATTGGTGCTTTTTGCAGCCAAAACTCCACTTTATATCATTTAAAAGCACCATTGTTTTGTGATGCCACTGGCGATGGTATTGTAGGGTTTTTAGCTGGTGCCGCATTTAGAATGGGTGCCGAAAGTAAAGATGAATTTGATGAGGGCATGGCGCCAACAGCCGAATACGGTGAGTTGTTGGGGCATTCACTTTATTTCTATAGTAAAGATACAGGTAGACCTGTTAAATTCAGTCCTCCAAAATTTGCATTGAGCGACATTACCGAAATTCCCCGTTTCAGACAATTCAATGCCAATGAGTTTGGTTGTAAACTTTGGTGGGTTGAGTACGGTGGCAGATTAGACACCGTTCACGACACCGAGAAAATAAAATGGGAATTATGGAAAGTGGTGTACGGTATTTGGAACCACATCAAAAACTCTGGAGATTTCCCTGAAGCCGAGAATTTAACTTTGGAATGGGTAGGAACTATTCCTGGGAAACGTGAAAGTCGACGTTTCGAAGGAGATTATATCTTAAGCCAGAAAGATTTGATTGAGCAACGGCATCATGAAGACGCTGTGGCTTTTGGAGGTTGGTCAATAGATTTGCACCCTGCGGATGGCGTTTACAGTGAACGACCAGGTTGTAACCAATGGCACAGCAAAGGTATTTTTGAAATCCCTTATCGTACGCTCTATAGTAAAAACGTCAATAATTTATTTATTGCTGGCCGTTTAATCAGCGTTAGCCACGTGGCATTTGGAGCTACCCGTGTGATGGCTACTTGTGCTTACATTGGCCAGTCTATAGGAATGGCGGCCGTACTTTGTAAAAATGAGGGCTTATTGCCAAGAGAAATTTTGAACCATGGACATATCGAAGATCTCCAACAAAAGTTATCCTTAAATGGCCAATATATCCCAGGCGTAAGCATTGTTGATCTATCAGATTTGATTGCCAAAAGTAAAATCTCGGCCTCAAGCACTTTGAACTTTAAAGGGTTTGAACGTTGCGACCTTTGGAAAACGTTGACTTTACCTTCGGCACAGCTTTTCCCAATTGTTAGGGGTGAGTTGCCTACTTTCAACGTTGCGGTAAATGTACTAAAAGCCACTACACTAAAGGCATCCATTAGGATAAGCAAAAGAGTGGGAAGCTTTACCCCAGATCAAGTACTGGCTAGCAAAGAATTGGAAATTAAACCAGGCGCACAAACCATTAGTCTTGATTTTAAAGTTTTCTTGCCAGAAGCCAGGTATGTGTTTGTTGTTTTTGAAGCCAACGAAGATGTACAATTAGGCTTTACCGAAGAGAGGCTAACAGGCGTATTATCGGTGTTCAATTCTGTTAATAAGGCCGTATCTAACCATGGAAAGCAATTGCCGCCTCCGGAAGCTGGGGTTGATGAGTTTGAATTTTGGTGTCCACAACGTAGGCCACAAGGACATAATTTGGCAATTTCTTTGGGAACTCCACAATCCGTTTTTGAGAAATCAAATCTTATCAATGGCATAGACAGGCCGGTAAGCCAGCCCAACGCTTGGGTGGCTGATCCTACAGATCTTTCGCCAAGCCTAACTTTCGAATGGGAAGAAACCCAACAAATTAAGCAGTTGGATTTGTGGCTCGATTCAGATTATGACCATCCAATGGAGTCGGTATTAATGGGGCATCCAGAAACTGCAATGCCTTTTTGCGTGAGAAAATTTACCGTGAAGGACCAATCAGGTAAAATAGTATTTGAACTGGAAGATAATTATCAAACACATCAACGCATTATTTTGAATGAAGCAATCTACACCAATAAGTTGACGATTGAAGTAGAACATCCATCTGAGTTAGTGCCGGCGGCTATATTTGCGGTACGTTGTTACACTGATATTAAGCAATAAACATGGTACAGTTAGATTTTGTGGTAATGGGCATTTTTGCCCTCTTGATCTTTGCTATCGGCTTAACTTTTACCAGGGTTGGGAGTAAAAATGGGCAAGCTTTTTTTGAGGCAGGTGGTGCCACTCCTTGGTGGATCAACGGACTTTCCCTATTCATCAGCTATTTTTCGGCAGGTACCTTTGTGGTATGGGGGTCCATCGCTTATAAATTTGGTTTGGTCTCTAATACCATTCAATTAACCATGGCCATCAGTGGCTTTATTGTCACTTTGTTTATTGCTGCCAAGTGGAAAAAAACTGGCGTGGCTACGGCTGCAGAGTATATTGGAAAACGTTTTGGAGGTAAGGAGCAACAGTTTTATACTTACATGACCTTATTGTTGAGCTTGTTTACCACGGCGGCAGTACTTTATCCTGTGGGTAAAATGGTGCATGTAGCTACAGATTTGCCCGTAAATACCTGTATTTTAATTATAGGGATGATCATTGTGCTATACACCGCTGCGGGTGGTTTATGGGCCGTTTTAGTGACAGATGTGGTGCAGTTTGTGATTTTGTCGGCAGCGGTATTAATTGTTATTCCCATTTCGTTCTCTGAAATTGGTGGTTTTCAAAACTTGGTGCAAAAGGCTCCTGAGCATTTTTTTCAGCCATTTAATGAAGATTATACCTTAGGTTTTATGCTGGCCTTTATTGTCTATCAAACTTTTTATATTGGTGGAAATTGGTCGTATGTGCAACGCTATACTAGTGTAGCCAATCAAAAAGATTCTAAAAAAGTAGCGGGTATTTTTACCATTCTATACTTGGTAAGTCCAATCATTTGGATGCTGCCCCCAATGATTTATCGGGTAATTAATCCAAATTTAGAAGGCTTACAAACAGAAGATGCTTACATGATGTTGATCCAAAAAGTAATGCCTGGCGGATTGATTGGTTTGGTGTTGGCGGGAATGGTATCGGCCACTTCAAGTAAAGCCAATACCACTATTAATATGGCCGCTACCGTGTTTGCACAGGACATTTATAAAAACCTGCTCAATAAAACGGCATCCGAAAAAAATGTGATATGGGTAGCCAGGTTCTTTACCTTACTTTTTGGCGTGTTGACTATTCTGGTAGCCATGTGGATCCCAAGTGCTGGTGGAATTGTAGAAGTGGTATTAAGTACGGCTTCCATTGCCGGAGGGGCACTTTTTGCACCAATTATTTGGACACTTTTTTCTAAAAGACAAACAGGTTTCTCAGTGGTTACTGCTACAGTCGCCTCGTTAGTTATCAACCTGTTTTTTAAGGTTATTGCACCAGACTTGATTGGTCTAAAACTCAGCAGAACAATGGAGACCGTTTTAGGAATGGGCATCCCGATGTTGATTTTACTGGTGTTTGAAATCATTTATCAGTCGAAGGGATTTGTGGCTAGTCAAGCCATAGCAATGAAAAATGCACAAGCACTTGCTAAGCAAGCAACGGTAATAGATCAGGAAGAACAGCGCGCCGCCGAAAAGCAGAATATCTTTGGTGTTCGGGTCATCGCCATTGCTATGGGGGTAGTAGGAGCAGGTATTATTTATTTGGGTTTGGTGGCCCCGAGTTTTTCAACCACCATTGCTTTGGTGGGCACATTTATTTTAATTGCAGCTTTAATCATAGGTAGCTTCACCTTAAAAAAACAATAAGAGATGAAAACATTAACGAAATGCCTGTTTGTTGCGTTTTTAGGGATTTGTACTGTTGCACAAGCACAGGTCACATTACCTGCTTTTTTTTCGGATCATATGGTGCTTCAACAGCAAAGCCAAGCGAAAATATGGGGCACTGCCATTGGCAAAAAGGAAGTGAAAATTCAACCCTCATGGAACCAACAAACTTATACGGCTAAACCGGATGAAAAAGGGAATTGGTCGGTAACAGTGGCTACACCAGTGGCAGGTGGTCCTTTTGATATTAGTGTGAGCCAGCAAAATAAAATTGTGCTTCAAGATGTTTTGATAGGTGAGGTGTGGATTTGCTCCGGACAGTCGAACATGGATATGCCCATAAAAGGTTATAATGCTTTACCTATTACCAATTCGTTGGATTTGTTAATGGAATCGCCTGATCCGAAGCTCCGTTTGTTTAAAATGGCTCGTAAACATTCCGCTACTCCCGAAACCAATGTGGAAGGCAGTTGGCAGGCAGCTGATGCGGGCTCGGTGGCTCCATTTAGCGCTGCGGGATATCAATTCGCTAATTATTTGCGTAAACATTTAGGGGTGCCCGTAGGCATTATACAAGTTACTTGGGGTGGTTCGGCTATTGAAGCATGGATAGATAAAGATTTAGTGACTGAGCTTTTAAAAGATCGTTTAGCCACTAACCAATCCGTTACCAAAGCGGTTCATCAAACCCCAGGGAATCTGTTCAATGGAATGATTGCTCCATTGATTGGTTATCCTATTGCAGGCGTAATTTGGTATCAGGGCGAACAAAACCGCCATAATTATGATGATTATTTGGCATTGCAATATGCGATGGTGAAATCGTGGCGTGATCAATGGAAAATAGGCGATTGGGCATTCTATTTGGCCCAACTTGCACCAATGAGGTACCCAGCGCAGCAAGAATATAAAGTGCCTTTGTTACGAGAAGTACAGTTGAAACTGCCCGATACGTTAAGCAATTCGGGAGTAGCGATTTTGATTGATGCTGGTGAGGAAAGAAACATTCATCCTCCTGATAAAACAATTGTAGCCAAACGATTGGCGTATTTAGCATTATCCAAAACCTATCAAAAAAAGGGCTTTCCTGCAGCTAGTCCTACTTATAAAAATATGGTGGTGAAAAACGACACGGTTACGGTGAGTTTTAACCAAACTCCTTTGGGTTTAACTACTTACGGAAAACAAATCACCCAATTTGAAGTGGCGGCAGCAGATCAAATATTTTATCCCGCAACGGCCACTTTACATAATGATGTGGTACGGGTATATAGCGATAAAGTTAAAAATCCCGTGGCGGTAAGATATGCCTTTAAGGATTGGTGTGTAGGCGAACTTTACAGTGTAGAAGGCTTGCCTGTTTCTTCATTCAGAACAGATCACTGGAAGAAGAATTGATAAATATTGAGTTGCTCAGAAAGATAGAAAGTCCCGTACATACGGGACTTTTTTTATGTATTTGACTTTAATAATGTGCTGATGTGTCTAAGCGTTTTTAATATCCAAAGGTTTAAGACTCCTTTAAATGAACCATATAGGTAGGTTGTACACTCGATGGTAATAACCTCTTTTCCCTAGATAAAAAAAATGAAAAGTAGAAATAATTGTATTTTGTTGTCGTGTATATTATATTTGCGACAACAAATATGATATAACATGAGAAAATTAGTTTTTGCTTCCCTTCAAGTGAGGGATTTGGAAGTTTCAAAAGAATTTTACACCACCAAATTGGGATTTGAAATAATGACTGCTACACCCGATGCCTGTATTTTCAGTTATAACCAAGGGGAAACTAGTTTTGCCATCAGAAAGCCGTTGGTAAATTTAGAAGGTGCAGCGCTTGGGGTAGGCGTATCGCTATGGTTTGCCATTGATGGAAATATAGAGGAACTGCAACAACAGTTGAACACTAAGGAAGTGACCATTCTTGGGGCAATTAATGCTACTCCATTTGGGAGAACATTGATCGTGAAAGATCCAGATGGGTACAGCATTACTTTTATGCAACCGAATGAAGATGTTTATGGAAAATAGGAGATACTGGATCATTGTGGCCTCTAAAGACCATGTCAAAAATGGCATAGCCGAAGGGATTGCCCAATCCTGTCATGGTAAAGCTGCACCTTTAAAAAGAATGCGCAAAGGCGACTTTTTAATTTATTATTCAGGGAAACAAACTATGGGAAAGCCTCAGCTATGTCAGGAATTTACGGCCATAGGTAGGGTAGTAGATGAACTGATCTATGAAGTGCAGGTTACAGCTGATTTTTGTCCTTCGAGAAGAAATATCGAATTTTTGCCAAGTAAAGATGTTTCTATCCTACCTTTGATTGCAGAACTAGATTTTATCCCGAATAAGAAAAGTTGGGGCTATCCATTCCGTTTTGGTTTTTTCGAAATCAACCAAAATGATTTTGAACGGATTTCCTCACGAATGCTCATGCAAGATGTCTAAAAAAATAGAATTTCACTTTAAGGATCCTTTGGATAGTCCAGGCTATCTCTTAGGGCAATTGACTATGTTGTGGCAACGCAAGTTAAAGCGTGTACTGGATCCCTTGGACCTTACCCATACCCAATTTGCATTGCTTTGTGCGCTGGCATGGCGCTCCAGGGAAAACGATAAGGTAACCCAAGTAGATATTGCAAATCAAAGTAATGCGGATCGGATGATGGTATCCAAGGTGTTGCGTACCCTTGAGGAGAAAAAGTTCATTACCAGAAAGGAGCACCAAACCGATACCAGGGCAAAAACAATCAGCTTAACTGAAGTAGGCGAAACCGTGCTTCAAAAAGCTATTGTAAGTGTGGAAACTGCCGATTTGGAATTCTTTTCGATGCTGGGTAAGGACCTTTCTGCTTTTAATCAAAACATGGCTTCACTCATCGAAGTGAATAAGGACGAATAGGAATGGTATCTAAAGTGGATGTATTTTAGTGTTGTTGTTAAGCGTACAATATCCACCTAATGTCAAAGGCATCAGTAATTTCGATGAGTTTTTCGTCATCATTTCCGGTAAAAGGAATTTTTTTGTTTGGTTCTAATTTTTTTAGGAGTGTTTTCCTTGTTTCCATATCAGCACATTGCATAAAAATTGCCATATGGTTCCCCAATATTCTACCTTCTTGATGTACCAAATCTGAGCCGTGCATCACTATGGTGTCGGAAATAAGCGAGCCACTCACCACGGGCATTTCAGTATAGCCAGGTAACTGTTTTTCAAACATTTCAAACCGCAAGGATCCGCCAAAGCAAGTTTGGTAAAAAGTGAGTGCCTCCTTACAATTTCCGGAGAAAGTAAGGAAGACAGCACTTGTAAATGGATGATGGTTTGATGCAGTCATGGCCAAAAGAGCTAAGCGTCTGGAATTTCAGGCTCAACCAGTTTCATCAATTTTTCCAACGATTCTTGCCATCCTAAATAGCACATTTCCGCAGGGATCATTTCAGGGATTCCTTCTTGTACCACCTTCAATTCGGTACCACAAATTACTTTGTTCAACCATATGGTGGTGGTCATTTCACCAGGTAAGTTAGGATCATCAAAAGTGTCGGTGTATTTGATCAATTCGTTTGGCTTAATTTCAAGGTACGTTCCACCGAAAGAATGGCTATTGCCTGTGCTGAAATTGATAAATGTCATTTTAAACTGGCCACCCACTTTAAAATCCATTTGTTGTACGGTACATATAAAACCGTAAGGCGGTAACCAAGTAGCATGGGCTAAAGGGTCTGCAAAAGCCTTGAATACTTTTTCAGGATTTGCTTTAATTACCCTGTGTAGGGAAACTGAATTACTTTTCATGTCGATTATGATTTAAGTTTACGATGATACACATAGGAAACCATCAGGATAGCCAATACCACAAGCGGCATGAGCATATAAGCAATGTTTTTATCTACGCAGGCATGGCTGATGAAGGCAAAGATCAAGCTAAAGGTAAGTCCTGCATAAGCCCATTCTTTTAACCTACTTGGTGTTTTAGGAAATACAATAGCCAAACAACCAAGTACTTTACAAATGATCAAAGCGTAGGCAAAGTATTCGGGGTAACCTAATGGTTGAGTACCTGCGGTTACATATTCGGGCATAAACAAAACGGTGCTCAATGGCATTACACCTTCCCAAAGTACAATGATGATGGTGGCTACCCAAAAGATAATTTTGTGAGTTTTCATAACCTATTTCGCTTCAACGTATTTAATGAAATTGTTTAAAATCGCTTGCCATCCTGCTTTTTGAAATTCAGGATCATTTTGAGTTTCAGGATCAAAAGTGGTAGCTAAATGAGTCTTGCCATCTTTTTCTGTAAACAAGGTGGTCGCTTGTCTGCCATCGCCCATGGTGTAAGTAATTTCTTGGTGTGGGATCACGCTGTCGTAAGTACCCTCAAAGTCGAAACCGAAGCTGCCATCTTTAGCTTCCATTCTGTTTTTAAACTTGCCGCCAACTCTTAAATCGTTTTCGCTGCTTGGGGTATGCCAGGTAGCTGGATCAGCAGTGTTCCATTGCATAATATCGCTTGGCGTATTCCAGGCTTCCCATACTTTTGCTACGGGAGCATTCACTGTTGCTTCTACCGTAATTTTTGATAATTGTGTCATTCTCTTTTTTAGATTGATTTGATATTTCAAAGATAGGACGGAAGTAAAAAATATAGCTGTGGCGAAAACGACAAATAAGGGGTCAATTGTGACAAAATAATTTTTACCTTGTAGCTCAATAAGCAATACTGATATGCAGATTTCTGTTTTTGTGCCTGAATATGGGGTAATTGAAGCGGTAACACCTCCGTTTAGAACCTTTCATACCGCCAATGAGTTTTTGACCGCATTTGGCAAGAAACCTATTTTCAATGTAGAATATGTGGGGCTAAATGAATATGTACCTGCCAACAATGGCGAATACATGATCAAAACCAATCGGCTGCTCAAAGATGTGGCCGAAACAGATTTACTGATCATACCGCCCACTTTTGGAGATACGGCCAAAGGCATTAAAGCCAATGCCGAAGCCATCCCTTATTTTAAAAAGTTGCATGATCAGGGGGCAAGTTTGGCCAGTTTGTGCATTGGTGCTTTTCTTTTGGCTGAAACAGGTTTGCTTAATGGTAAAAAATGTTCTACCCACTGGGCCTACATCAATGAGTTTAGAGAAAGGTATCCAAGTATAGGGGTAGAAGATGGGGCCATCATCACCGAGCACGATAATATTTATAGCAGTGGCGGTGCCAGTAGCTTGTGGAATTTGATTTTGTACTTGGTCGAAAAATTTGCGGATAGGGAAGTAGCGGTAATGGTATCCAAATACTTTGCGCTGGATATTGGTAGGGATAGCCAATCGCAATTTGCCATATTCAAAGGTCAGCGAAATCACGGCGATGGGGATATTAAAAGGGTACAGGATTACATCGAAAAAAACTATAGTGATAAAATATCCATAGAAATTTTAGCCAAACTGATCAATTCTGGCCGTAGAACTTTTGAAAGAAGGTTTAAAGATGCCACTAACAATACCCCCTTAGAATATATCCAACGAGTAAGAATTGAAGCGGCCAAAACCTTCTTCGAAGCCTCGAGAAAGAACATTACCGAAATTATGTTTGATGTAGGCTATACCGATACCAAATCATTTAGGGATATCTTTAAAAAACTTACTGGACTTACCCCAATTGAGTATCGGAATAAGTTTGCGAGGTTATCTAATGAGGTTTAGGATTAGTGTGAAAAGAGTATTTTTTTCAGGTTAATCTTTAAATTTGTTTATCAAAGTATATGTAGCATTAATTATTCTATTGAGAGGTTGATTATTGGTTTTTTATGAAGAATAACTTAAATAATTTAGACTAGATTAGTTGCAAGACTAATCTAGTCTAAATTTAAAAAATTTTTAATAAGCAGTTAGAAATTTGTTTTGACTAAAGCTTGGATTTCCTAATATTGTATAAGATCCGTCTTCTTTATTTACTTTATGGAGTCTATCATTTTGAAGGATATATAGAAAACCGTTATAGTAAGCCATGCCCATTTTATACGTGTTTAACCACTCCCTATCACCTAAAATTACATATGACCCGTCAGTTGTACTCACTTTATGCAAATATCCATTTTGTACTAAATAGATGAATCCATCACCAGAACTGGCAATTGCCTCAGTCCCGCTCCAATCTGGAATCCCTAGTATAGAATAAGTTCCCGTATTTTCATCCACCTTGTGTAAAGTGGAATTTTGAACTATATAAAGATAACCATTGTATGCTACCATGCCCTCTGTTCCTGCCCAGTCAGGTATGCCTAATATAGAATAGTTGCCGGTATTGGGGTCTACTTTATGAAGTGTGGAGTTTTGAACAATGTAAATATAACCATTAGATGATGATGCGACGGCTTCGGTACCATTCCAAATTCCAGACTCGCCAATTAAATTATATGATCCACTTATAGGGTTAACCTTATGTAAATTTCCTGATTGAACAATATAAATATATCCATTTAGGTGTGCCATTCCTTGAGTATTTGCCCAGTTGCTTTCTACGTTGTGAAATCCTCCCGATATATAATCTATTCTGCGAATTCCGTCAGTTGGATAAGTAGTAAATAAGTGAGCATTTATTGAATTAAAGGGGGCAGGAGGAATTACTGGAACTTCAGGGACTACACTTCCTGTAGCCGTTATGTAAGATGTGGATGAGTACTCGGTAATTCTTAAATTGTTTACAGGGGTTCCGCTTGCATTATACATCAGTGATTGAAACTTTAAACTAACTCTTCCTCCAACTTTACCTGCCGGAATAGTCGCCGTAGCTGTTCTGTAATTTATCGGGTTTACTAGAGTGCTTTCAGTAAGTGTTAAAGGTGTTGTTAATTCAATTTCAGCCTCACCATTTTTTTGGTAAACAACAGTTACTATCCAATTTATATTCTCGTACCCGTAGTCTTTTAAATATCTAGTTATGCTATAATCTACTTTGAATTCAGTAGGATTTGACATAGAAACTTTTAGATTCGAACCAACTAAGTATTGACCTTGAATAGTAAAACTATTTAAAGAAGCTGCATTTAGGTTTAGTGAAAATAAAATAAACCAAACAAGTAAAATATAATGTCTTTTCATAACTTATTTTTCATGATTTAGTTTGTACTCATTCGCAGAATCATATGCGGTTTGGACCGTGTTCAAAGACAATTTAAATACAGTGTTCGGTACATAAAATTCCTCTGTTTCTTCATTGTATTTAAGTTTTTCACGACTGATATCAAAAGAAACAGATAAATAACTAGTCAATTTTTCTAAGTTGGGCTGGGTTTTGGATTTAACTTCTACCTTAGATGAAGCAATTTCTTGTTTTTTGCAAGCAATGAAAAATGAAAATAAAACTACAAATGTAATCCAATGAATTTTCCTTAAATAGATAGTCATGTTTATTTTTATTAATGTGTATATCCTACTCTTTTCTAGATTTTCGGTTCCTCTATTTGAAATGTTTTTAACTGAATAAGATAGATTTTAGGAAGTTCATTTTAAAGTGAAAACACTTGAAAGTAATTTTATATATGTTTTCTTTTTATGAATTAGCTAAAACTATTTCGAGAATATTTAATAATACTAATTGTAGTTTGTTTTCGACAATAAAATCCTAAACGGAAATATAAGTGTACCTAGTTCACAAGGATTGGAGAAAAGAATTTGAGCGTTATTTTTAAGCATTGTAAGAAAATTTACATAAAAATCGTATTTAAATCGATAGTATCAAATTTATTTTAGCCATTTTATCTCAAATAATTGTTAGTAGAATGTTTTTTTTAGAGTATCGATTTCTGGCCAATTTTTAAAGTGGTTTTCCGGAATTGTTTTTCTTTTAGGAAGTTTTATCATTTATCTAGCTAATTATCAGTATTCTGTGATGTGTTTTAAGTGGTATATACATAAGGTTACTCAATTTTATCGATACTTTATATGTGAAGATTAGCAAAATTACAATGATGTTAAATGCTCGCATCCACCATATGCATTTTTTAATAATGTTGAGCTCCCAGTTATTTTATCAACTTTTAATAGTGCGCCGTCTTTAATTGCATATAGAGAATTATTGTAAAAAGTTAATCCTTTTGAATGAATATCTGACCATGTTTGTCCACCTAGAATGGTATAAGAGCCATCGGTGGTGTTAACCTTGTGTAGGTAAGAGTTTTGAACAATATAAATGAAACCATCCTCTGAGCTTGCAATTGCTTTTGTCCCAGCCCAATCTGGACCACTTATTATTGTGTATGCACCTGTATTTTCGTTTACTTTATGTAGGTGTGAATTTTGTACAATGTATAAGTTCCCTTGATATGCCGTTATTGCTTGAGTTCCGCTCCACTCGGGGCTTCCTAAGACAACATATGAGCCTGTTGTTGGATTTACCTTATGTATTCTGGCATTTTGGACTATGTAAATATAGCCGTTTGAAGACTTGGTTATGGCCTCGGTTCCATTCCAGTCGCCCATAAGACCCAAGATGGTATACTCGCCAGTTTCCGGACTTACTCTATGTAAATTACCAGCTTGAACAATATATAAAAAGCCATCAAGAGAAGTGATTCCTTTAACATTAGCCCAATCTTCGCTAAAGGTCCATTCCCCCCCTGTAACGAAACTAGCTTTTCTAAGCCTTGAATAGTAAGTGGAAAATAATTTCAAATCTGCCTTTATGAAGGGATTAGGAAGCTCTTTATGAGTTATGACATAAAATTTTGTGGAATATTTTACTTCTCTATCGGTACTAATTAAATTTCCAGAATTATCGTCAAAAAGTAGCGGTTCATATTTTAAACGAATTTCAGCGTAATCGTAACCAAGTAGGTTTTTTGATATTGAGCAAGAAATCTCTAAATCATTATACGGTTGAGATAAGTAGTCATTATGAGTCAAAATAACTGGGGATGAAAGTTGTATTTCATCTGATGAATATCCTTCACAAATTGCAACAATAGAAACTCTCCAGTTCAAATTTTCGAGCCCATAACTTTTTAAGGCTCTAGTAATTGTATATTGAGCGGTAAATCTTGTGTAATCTGAGTTTTGACTTACAGTAATATAGTTGTCAGTATCGTCTAATTGATGCACTCTATCGATCGAAAATTTATTTAAATTTGCTGCGTTGGTTATATTTACTATGGCTACTAAATAGAATAGTATAAAAAATACTTTTTTCATAATTGTTGAATTTAAGTCTTTGATTTTTTTCTTAAAGAATATTACTAGAATAATTATTTATAATCCAAGATATATACTTATTTGGTATTTTAAATCTAAGCTCAACTAATATAATTTTAAAATCAACCTTTTCGCTGACTATTTGCTAATAGCAAATATTATACTTTGGCAGTTGAATTTAAAGTTGAAAATTTATTGTAATATCATATTAAGTCTGTTTATAAATATTATTTAATATTTTTAGAAAAAATATTTTGATGTCAATTTTTAAAAAAAGAAGTAAGCCAGCTTCTAAATACGGATGGTTTGGAAATTATAATAATTGGAATGAATTAGTAGCATTATCTGATGGATATGAAGCATCTTTAATACTTGAGAAGACAAAAAAATCACTGCTAAAAATTAAAAATGGTGACGCAATATATGAAAGAGATTCAGTGTTGTTTGATAAAAAGCTTTATCCTTTCTCAATTATTTCAGCACTTTTATACATTGCTATAGATAAAAACAATTCATTAAATGTAATAGATTTTGGAGGTTCTCTTGGCAGTACATATTATCAAGTTAGAGACTTTATTCCTTCTAATATAAGCGTAAATTGGAATGTTGTCGAACAAAACAAGTATGTTACTTGTGGACAAGAATATTTCGAAGACGAAATACTAAAATTTCATTATACTATTGATGATAGTATTGAAAATATAAAGCCACATGTTTTATTGCTTTCAGGTGTTGTCCAATACCTTGAGAACCCTCATGAATTTCTAAAAATGATTAATCAATACGAATTTGACTATATTCTGATAGATAGAACAGCATTTATTAGTGGTGATCTAGGGGATCGGTTAACTTTGCAGGTTGTTCCACCGGAGATTTACGAAGCTAAATATCCATCTTGGTTTTTTAATGAAAAGAAGTTTTTAGAACATTTCTCTGGCTATGATATTATGGTGGAATTTGAACCCTATGTTGTAGGAGAACAAGAGATACAAATTGATGGAATAGTTCAGGGATATGATAAGGGGTTTTTTCTCGTAAGAAAAAAATAACATTTTTATAGAAAGCTTAATAATATTTTAAGTTTTATGAGGGGCTTTCTTCGATGATATTATCTAGGTAGTTGACATTTCTTATAATGTTCTTGAATATTCGTCACCCACTAAGATATTCACTGGACTCACTTCCTTTATAATGAAAGTCACTGTCTTTGTGGAATATCAGTCCCTTTCCAATGACCTGTTGTACACTTCTGTTTTTTATGTCTATATAATATAATAATAGATGCAGTGGTAATCCTACAGGTAATGCTTCAGTTCATAATATTGCTACCTTTTAGCTTGATAATTATCGTAAGGTACGGCTAATTTCCTCTCTTAGCGCAAGCGTCCGCTTGTGATAATAAATACTATTATTTACAATAGGACATTGCGAAGATTGAAACTTTGCTCAGCATATTCTTACTGATCTTATACTTGCGTTTCAAATTACTATAGAATTCCTCATCCAGCTTATCGATCTTAGCCATGTGTTTATTTCCATAATCACGGCAATTCGTAAAGCAAAAAACTAGATGAAAGGTGTAGAAGAAGAGACTCGAATTCTATGAAGTGCTACCCAGATGAAGGATGCCTATTCTGTTTTACTAATTACGTAATTACCCGTTTTTTCCTCTTTTTTCACTACATAACCCTCTTTTAAGGTTAAAATCCAACCATCTCCTTCAACCTTGTTAGGAAATATCTTGGTAGGGTTGGTAATTGATACCTTATTCCAATTAGGACTCATTAATGCTCCTGATTCAACTTCCAAAATACCCCATACGTCAGAAACCCTCATGTTGGGATATACGGTGCCCTTGTCTTCTATGGGAATGATGCTTCTTGGGTCAAAGGAAATGTTCATTTTTTTAAGGTGTATTTCAAAATGGGGTTGTTCTATGAATTTGGCCTTATATTGGGAAATCTGTTCTTTAATCCTTTCTTCTCGGAGGAGTTCTTCTTTAAAGATAAGCTGGCCATTATATTCATCAGTGCTTTTTAAAGCGGTTTCTTTGAGGTCTGGTGGTAAAGTGATGTCCAATTGTTTGATAAATAAATTGGTAAGATTGGCATCTGGTGCTATTTTTTTATTCCAATGTTTATTTTTCCTGTAAAGTAGATAACCATATACAGGAGTGGTGTAATAGGCAAAGGATCGTACATAGGTGAGGTTTTTGAAAAAGGTGTCAATCTCCTCCCTAAAATGTTCTGTTGTTTTTTTCTTGTTTCTTCCGCTAACAATAAGTCCTGTGAATTCTGCAAGACCTTCATTGAGTTCTAATTGGTTTTCTAAAGTCTCGGAATTAGGGAAAAGTGAATTTCGGTATTTGCGGAAAAGAATAGCGTTAGTCAAATGCCTTTGCTGGTCTTTGTATGATATGGAGAGCACAGCTCTTTTTAGTGCTTCGAGTTCTAATCGGAGATAGATCCTGCCATCTTTTTGATCTAGATGATTGCTCTCTTTATTAAATTGCTGGAAACCCAGTTTAGGTTGTAACGTATGAAATAGCTCATGGGCCAATAGATTGATCCTGTCATATTTATTGTTGGGAAGAGGAAGCATGATCATTGCCCAACTTTTTCCACTCCAAGATATGGCAGTATTTGCTATGTTGATGTTTTCTGGCAGTTTGCCACTATAGATATCATGCTGTAGTGTTAATACGTTTCCAGAATCAGGTGCATTACTATAGACTTGTCGCGTCTTTGGGTCGACCAGAAGTATGTTTCCGTAAAGCTGTTTGTCCCATAGCCTGATATTCTTTTTCGTCGCCTTTTCAATTTCTTTAAAATAAGAGGGAATATTGTAGCTATCCACTTCTGTTTGCTGCGCCGATAGGGTATGTATGTACAGCATACATATGACCAAGATGATTCGTTTCATTACTGGGTAGACGATATTGGTCATAAAATGTTGCATATTATTTATCGGCCATTAAACAAAAAAGCAGTTCTGAAAAGAACTGCTTTTAAAATAGAAACCTCTACGATCTGTAGAAGAATTAAGCTTGTATAAATTCCAAAAGATCTTTGTTAATGGTTGCCGCTTCGGTAGTTGGCATTCCATGGGAGAAGCCAGGATAAGTGATCAGCTTTCCATTTTTTAATAACTTGATAGATTTTAAAGCGGCGTTTTGATAAGGGACAATTTGGTCATCTTCACCATGAAGCACTAAAACTGGAATATCCACCGCTTTCAAATCTTCGGTAAAATCTGTTTCCGAAAATGCTTTAATCCCATCGTAATGAGCCACAATTCCGCCCATCATTCCCTGTCTCCACCAGTTTCTTTGTATGCCTTCTTTTACGTCGGCACCTTCTCTGTTATATCCGTAAAAAGGAATGGTCAAATCAATATAAAACTGCTGTCTATTGTTCAGCGTTTGTTCTCTTATGCCATCAAAAACCGACATCGGAACGCCATCTGGATTACTGTCGCTAGCTACCATAATAGGTGGAACAGCACTAATTAATACGGCTTTTTTAGCTCTGCCATTAGCATATTTGTTCACATAACGAATCACTTCGCCACCACCTGTAGAGTGGCCAATATGAACCACATCTTTCAGGTCAAGAAATTCCACCAGCTCAGCTGCGTCCGAAGCATATTGCTCAATATTATGTCCGTAAATATCTTGGCTAGAACGTCCATGGCCTCTTCTGTCGTGAGTTACCACGCGATAACCTTTCTGTAAAAAGAAGATCACCTGTGCATCCCAGTCGTCTGAAGATAAAGGCCAGCCATGGTGGAACATTAAAGTTGGTCCTTGTCCTTGGTCTTTGTAAAAAATCTCTGTTCCGTCTTTTAGTTTTAGTGTGCTCATGGTTTTAAAGTTTTTGTTTATGATCAACGATATTTTGTCTTTATTGTTTAGCAAAAGTAGTCTTGCGAAAGGC
>JAEXHI010000007.1 GCA_023450085.1 Bacteroidota bacterium | reverse complement strand
ATCATAAAACGGTAAGTATCCAGATACTTCCGCTCAACGGTGAAATCATTGGTGTTTATTGGCATAACAGGATCAATTTAATTATTATGATTCTGTTACCGAATTATCTGACATTTACAATCCTGAGCTTGTCGAAGGATAAAGCAGCAGTGTCTTCGACAAGCTCAGACTGACAGAGGTGATACTATTTTGCGAAGCGTTTCGAAGGATTAATAATCGCAATATGCCAAACATCCATAACTATTTTGTTTATGTGTTGGAATGCTCAGACGGTAGCTATTATGTAGGCGTGACTAATGATTTGGAAATTAGACTAGAGCAACATAATAATGGGACTAATCGAACAGCTTATACGTATTCAAGAAGACCAGTAGTGTTAAAATACTATCAACGATTTGACTTCATTGAGCATGCGATAGAATTTGAAAAGCAACTTAAAGGTTGGAGTAGGAAGAAGAAAGAAGCTCTGTTTGAAGAAAATTGGGAGGAGATAAAAAGATTATCCAACCTTAAAAAGAAATAATAACTTTGTGCGAATGGTCTTCGACAAGCTCAGACTGACACAAACGAAAACAAAACATTTCAACTTTACAACATTTCATAAATGAAATTATTAGAAGGAAAAACAGCACTAGTAACAGGTGCATCAAAAGGAATAGGTAGAAAAATTGCTGAAGAATTTGCTAAACAAGGAGCTAATGTTGCTTTTACCTACTTGTCATCAGTGGAAAAAGGACAAGCCTTGGAACAAGAATTACAAAGCTTTGGTACTAAAGTAAAAGGATACCGTTCTGATGCTTCTAAATTTGACGAAGCAGAGCAATTGATTAACGATATTGTAGCTGATTTTGGAACTATTGACGTGGTGGTAAACAATGCTGGTATTACTAAAGACGGCTTGTTGATGCGTATGAGTGAAGAAAACTGGGACGACGTGATGAACGTTAACCTGAAATCGGTATTTAATGTAACTAAAGCGGCTTCTAAAGTGATGATGAAAAACCGCAAAGGTGTTTTCATTAACATGAGCTCGGTAGTGGGAGTACAAGGTAATGCTGGACAAGCTAACTACGCTGCTTCTAAAGCGGGAATTATTGGTTTCACTAAATCAGTAGCTAAGGAATTAGGTTCACGTAATATCCGTGCTAACGTAGTTGCTCCAGGTTTTATCAAAACTGAAATGACCGAAGTGTTAGACCCTGCAGTAGTAGCTGGTTGGGAAAAAGATATTCCAATGAAACGTGCCGGCGAAACCATTGACATCGCTAATGTTTGCGTGTTCTTGGCATCGGATATGAGTGCTTATGTAACCGGACAAACACTTTCTGTTTGTGGCGGAATGTTATAATCAGAGCGTTAAAGAATAAATATAAAGTCCCGCACATGCGGGACTTTTATTTTACCACGTAATTTCCACCAACTTGGCTCACCTTAGGCAAGGTTTTATGTTGCTCAAAATACAAATAGCCTGCTTGAAGCGTCTTCCATAAAGCTAAGTTTTGAGGATATTTTGGTCCGTATTTTTCTAGGTTTGCCTTCGTCATTCTGAAAGGAAAGATGTTAACAGGAATTTGAGTCTGCCCTTGGTCTTTGGCTTCCATCGCCAACAAATACACTTCCTTAATTTTATCATCCGTTAAAGGAATACAACCTACAGTAACACAATCTCCGTGGATATAAATATCTCCTCCTGTTTTTCTATCTTTTCCTGTTCTGGCTTTGTCAACCTCGTTTGGATAATCAACGCCTAAGGATAAATGGAAATTGCTCATAGGATTAAATACGTTGATATAGTAATAGCCTTCTGGTGTTTGTAGGTCACCTTCCATTAGCTTTGGCCCCAACATACCCGAATGAGCACAAAAAACGTAGGTTTTGAATAGGCTAAACGTAGATTTGTTTTTCCCTTTTAACCACAGCTCTAATTTCCCTTCGCCTTTGTAGGCGGCAATATATAGCTGATAGCCTTTATCGAAACCTGCTTGCTTTAAATCCTTTTCTAAAGATGCCCATTTTAGGTCGTAAGCAGCTTTAACCCGCTCAAATTTTAGTTGTTGTTGCTTAAAATTGCTTTGTGCTAACGACTTGGTACTCATAAATGCTAGGAAAATAATAAAGAATGCTTTCATAATATGATTAGGGGATAACTTAAAACAGGAATTAACTCTGCCAACTGATTTGCTCATCAATAGTATAAATTGTGTCATGTAAAATATCTTTGAAACTTTCAACAAATAATAATTTCTTAACTGACACTAATTGGTTGGTGATTAAATCTATTTTTTTTAGTTCAGCTTCTATTTCTATAGCGTCACTTTTTTTAAAATTGTTGTTCTCTAGGGGGAATCTACTTTCAAATCTGAATTCCTTTTGCCCTCTTGGCCCCAATATGAATGTATTGAAAGATTTAGTGTCAAAATATCGGATTCCACGGGGAGGAGCTAAATATTCTGGAACAAACTCTAATAGTAGAGAAACGTCACATTCAATTTTGGAATCATCTACGTTAATGAAAACTTTGCCTATGTCAAAATATAGCTCTTCTTCTGTAGTGTTTCTAATGCTATATTCAATCCAGAGGTAATTATGGTGAGAATTATATTTGAATAATCGATGAATCCTATTGAATGTTATAAAGCCCTCATCATTAGACGCGATTTTTTTTTCTTCAGAACTAGGAGTAATTTTTCCAATAAGTTTAAATCTATTACCGATGCTAGAAATAGTTTCCATATTACGATTGAATTCTTTTGAGTCTTTAATCCAATAATATGCTATCGCAATCGGAAATAGAATGAAGAAGACAAAGCAGATAATTATTACTAGCGTCATATTTAGTTTTTAAAGTCAATTAAATAGCTCATCGAATGAATATTGATTTGTAGGCAATTTACAATTTTAGTTGTTAGTTTGCTGGATGGTTGGTTCGTTGTTTGGAGTCCCGTTAGATTTTTCCTCTTCAATCGTTAGTCTTTGTTCCTTGCTCCTTATTCCTTTTCCTTACTCTTTGTTCTTTGTTCTCCATTCCTTGCTCTTTTAACTTTTAACTTTTTCCTTTCAACTTAATGTAGCATCTTTACAGTTAAGCATATGGCAAATTTCCTGTCTTTTTCAACCTTTCTAATTTTAATTGGCTGTGTAGGCCTTGGCATATTATATGCATGGATTTTATATGGTGCCAACAAAAACTTAGGTAAAAGAACTCGTAATCTTTTAGCCCTAGTGAGAGCTTTGGCTGTAGCTACACTTGCTTTTTTACTGTTTGCCCCTTTGGTACGCAGGGTGAGCCATACGCCCGAAAAACCAGTCATCGTTATTGCAAATGATAATTCTATATCGGTTAAAGCGATACAACCTACTGGTTTTAATGCCAAAAAATATGAAGAGGACTTAAAAGCTTTGGCTGCCAAGCTTGGGGAAAGGTATGAAGTGAAAACTTATGCCTTCGGCGACAGTGTAAAATCGGGATTTGAATTTACAGGTACCCATCAGGTGACTAATGGAACAGCATTAGTTAATCGTTTAAACGATGAACTCTTGAACAGAAATGTAGGCGCTATCATTATTGCTAGCGATGGTATTTTCAATAGGGGAGGTAATCCTTTATATGAGCTCAATAAGATTAAAGCACCAGTTTATACCATTGCCCTTGGCGATACTATCCCTAAAAGAGATGTGCTGGTGGCAAATGTCAATTACAACAATATAGTTTATCTGGATAATGAATTTACCTTAGACGTACAGGTACAGGCTTTTGAAAGTAAAGGCGAAAGCACCAAGCTGTCTGTGCTTGAAAATGGTAAACAAGTAGCGGAACAAACCGTTGACATCAACAATGCTAGTTTTGTAAAAGATATACAAATCAAGTTAAAGGCAAATAAAGTTGGTGTTCATCGTTATACCATTAATGTAGGTGAAGTTAAAAACGAAATCACTACGAAAAATAACAGTCAAACTGTTTTTGTGGAGGTGATGGATGGCAGACAAAAAATTCTGTTGGCTTCAGCCTCGGCACATCCAGATTTAGCAACTTTAAAACAGGCTATAGAGCTTAATCAGCATTATGAAGTAACACTTGCCCTGGCAGAGGAACTGGAAAAGGTAGAGTTGTCTAAGTACAGTTTGGCCATCCTTTATCAATTGCCGTCATTAAATTATCCGGCAAGCTCGTTAATTGGTAAATTACGTGAACAAAAGATAGCCACATGGTACATTGTCGGGGCGCAAAGTAATCTGTCGGCTTTTGGCCAAATCCAGCAACAGGTAAGCTTTGCCAGAGCTACAGGAAGTTTGCAGGAGGTATTTCCTTATTATCAAGAGAGTTTTACCAGCTACAACCTCAATACCGAAGCGTTAAAACAGCTCGAGAGCTACGACCCTTTACAGATTCCTTTTTCAAATATGATGGTCAAAGGAAATTATAGTGCTGTATTGAACCAACGGATAGGGAAGGTAAATACACAAAGCCCGATGTTGTTTTTTGCTGATGAGAATGGAAAGAAGCTTGGATTTTTAATTGGTGAAGGACTTTGGAAATGGAAATTGGAAGAAGCCAAAAATGAAAATAGCTATCCCTTGGTAGCAGAACTGATTTCTAAAACCGTACAATATCTATCGGTAAAGGATGACAAAAGAAAGTTCAAGGTTTACACCAGCAAAAGTACTTTTGAAGAAAATGAAAGTGTAGTGCTTAACGCTACTTTGTATAATGATGCTTTTGAGCCTGTAAACAGTTCAGAAGTCAAAGTACAATTGAAAAACACAGAGGGAAAAGTTTACAACTATACTTTTTCTAAAATGGGTAGCGGCTATCAGCTAGATGCGGGAAATTTACCTCAAGGTAATTATTCTTATATCGCTTCTACCAGTTTAGGAGATAAAAAGTATACCGCCAACGGTGCATTTTTCGTGAACGCAATGATTAGCGAGTATCAGCAAACTACTGCAAACCATCAGTTGTTAAATACCATGTCTCTGCAAACACAGGGCAAGATGTATATGCCTGCCAACTTATTGGATATCGCAAATGAGCTGGAGAAAAGTGGACAGGTAAAAACTATTACCTATGAAGATAGAAGATATGAGGAAATGATTAATCTCAAATGGATTTTTGCCCTTATCTTATTCTTGTTAAGTGCAGAATGGTTTTTTAGAAAACGTAACGGCGAAGCATAGTTATGAATATCGACACCACCGACGTCATCGAGGTATTGGGTACCATTTCCTTTGCTATATCAGGCACTTTTGCGGCGGTACAAAAGCGTTTGGACCCTTTTGGAGTACTCATTATTGCTTTTGTAACTTCTATTGGTGGTGGTACCGTAAGAGATCTGTTATTGGGTGATACTCCTGTAGCTTGGATGCGAGACGTGAATTACTGTTTGCTCATCTTGGTCACTTCTATTCTGACTTTGTTTTTCAAGCACCATATCAAAAAGTTTAAGGTTACGCTATTCTTATTCGACTCCTTGGGTTTAGGCTTGTTTACCTTGGTAGGTGTTCAAAAAGGGATAGTTTTTGGATTAGAACCAGGCATGTGTGTAGCTTTAGGCACTATTACTGGGTGTTTTGGAGGGATTATCAGAGATACCTTGTTAAATACGATTCCGCTCATTTTTAGAAAGGAAATTTATGCCACAGCCTGTATCGCTGGTGGCGCATTGTATTTTGGTTTGCTTTATTTTGGCCTAGCAGCTGATATTGCCAAAATAGCAGTGATTATATTCATTGTTACCCTTAGAATTTTGGTGGTGAGGTATAAGCTCGCTTTGCCAAGGTTTGGATATTGATGGGGCAATGTTAGACTTACGAAGTTTTAAAAACTTCGTAAGTATTGTAAAGTTCAAACCGGACTTCCTCTAGTGGATTTGAACAAAAATCCGAAGGATTTTAATCTTTATAACTCAAAGTTCCTAGGTGCATACGACCCCTACAGAGTCGAATCATGGCTCGTCAATTTTTTATGAATATCTGATCTCTTCGAGGTCTTATATAGTCCAAAGATCTCTCTACCGAAGTGTCGGTATAGGCCGCAGTCGAGATGACGGGAGTAGTACTTTAGACAGAAAATTTATGGATAAAGATATTCCTTCAGCTTACCATTTTCAGAGGCATCGTATAATTGCCATAATTCCTTAGGCCAAGCTTTTTTATCACTTTGTTGGTATAAATAGGGCAGTACCAATTGCATGGCTCCTAAAGCTTGTTCTTGTTTTTTCTTTTCGGTTGGATGAGCTAAGGAAAATTTTGTCAGAGCAGCCATGTACATTAGCAAAAAGTCGGCATTGGTATTGAAGTAGCTCGTTTCCTTTTCTTCTAGATAAAAAACATAATCAGGGGTACCGTTCATCCAATCTACCAAAAACTTGCCAGCTTCATTTCTAGATTTATTTTTCTTCTGTAAAGGTGTTTGAAAAAGATAATCGACCACTTTGTTAATGGTAGATTCCGCATGCTTGTAGCTTGTCCCTTTGTTCAGCTTTACATTTTTAAGATTGGGAAGCTCTTGCCCGAAACTCGAGGCAGCCTGAGTACAGCAGAAAAGGAAAATAAACAAAAAAGTTTTCCTCATGAGGTTGGGAGTATTTTGAACTAAAATAGCAAAAAGAGATTACTTTTTTTCTTCTTCCCTTACAATTACAAAAACATCTTCATTTGCTTTTTTCATGAAGTATTTTTCGCGGGCAAATTTTTCGGCACTGTTCAAGTTGCTGTCCAACTCTTTTAGGTCTTTTTTAACCGAAGCAATTTCTTTGGCATAGAAATCTTTTTCCTGTTGAAGCTTCTTCACCTGAACGCTATACTCGTATTGCGCAATGATATCGTTTTTGTCAAAAAACAACATCCAAACTGCAAATGCAGCAATGGCAATGAAATACTTGTTACGGAAAAGGTCTATTAATCGCTTCATGTGCTACAAAGATAGCTTAAAATAAAAAAACATCCGAAGTTTTTAAATCTTCGGATGTTTTGCAAATAGTTTTTTCAACTTGTTAACACCTTGTTAGTGTTGGGTTGATTTTTATTTCTTAGCGAATTTGAAGTTTTTGCCGATGAATTTTGCAGCATCACCAAGTTCTTCTTCAATACGCAACAATTGGTTGTATTTTGCGATCCTATCTGAACGTGAAGCAGAACCAGTTTTGATTTGTCCACAGTTTAAAGCTACTGCCAAATCAGCAATGGTAGTATCTTCAGTTTCACCTGAACGGTGGCTCATTACTGAAGTGTAACCATTCGTTTGCGCCAAACTCACTGCATTAATGGTTTCTGTTAACGAACCAATTTGGTTTACTTTCACCAAGATTGAATTTGCAGTATCGGTATCAATACCTTGTTGTAAACGTTTTACATTGGTTACGAACAAGTCATCACCTACTAGTTGTACGGTAGCACCAACTTTTTCAGTCAATTCTTTCCAACCATCCCAATCATTCTCATCCATGCCATCTTCAATAGAAATGATTGGATATTTTTGAGTTAATTCAGCTAAGTAAGAAGCTTGTTCAGAGCTGCTGCGTACAGCACCTTTGTCGCCTTCAAATTTAGTATAGTCGTATTTTCCGTCTTTATAGAATTCAGAAGAAGCACAGTCAAGCGCTAAGCAAATGTCAGAACCTGGTTTGTAGCCAGCTTTTTCGATTGCTTTTAATACTGTCTCAATTGCATCTTCAGTTCCTTCAAAAGTAGGAGCAAAACCGCCTTCGTCACCTACAGCAGTTGATAGACCTCTATCGTGCAAAATGGCTTTCAAACTATGGAAAACCTCGGTGCCCCAACGTAAAGCTTCAGAGAATGAAGGAGCGCCAACTGGCATGATCATAAATTCTTGGAAAGCAATAGGTGCATCAGAGTGTGAACCACCATTGATGATGTTCATCATTGGAATTGGCAAAGTGTTGGCATTAACACCACCAATATAACGGTATAAAGGTTGACGGCTCTCTTTTGCAGCAGCTTTAGCTACCGCCAAAGAAACACCTAATATGGCATTAGCTCCTAGATTTCCCTTGTTTTCGGTACCATCTAGGTCTATCATTAATTTATCGATCAAATTTTGCTCAAAAACATCTACTCCTTGCAAAGCTTGGGCAATTTTGGTATTTACATTTTCTACCGCTTTTAAAACACCTTTGCCTAAGTAGGTCTTCTTATCTCCATCACGTAATTCAACCGCTTCATATTGGCCAGTACTTGCACCAGAAGGAACTGCTGCACGACCCATAAAGCCATTTTCTGTCATTACTTCTACTTCAATAGTTGGATTTCCTCTAGAATCGAGGATTTGTCTTGCATGGACATCGATTATTAAACTCATTTTATACTTGTTTTGAATTAAAATTGCCCTTAGTGTAAAAAGTACAATTAGCTAGGGGTTTTTCAAAGTTATAACATTTTTTAAACTTACCTAATCAATTGGCTATATTTTTTGTGGGAGCAAAGGGGATAAAAAAAGGCAGCTACCCTAAAATAACTGCCCAATGCATAGGTAAACGAAAACCATTGAATATCACCTTGCTATAGTTGTTTAGCGGTGTTGTTGTTGTTGATACAACTGTATTTGTGCTCGTCCTTTAAATAGTTCATTAACGGTTAGAAAACCATTAATAAAACAAAAGTCGTTTTCTTAAAAAGAATACTCGGATGTTAATCGTTTATAAACGTTTATATTCGTATAAACCCAGCTACGGCGCAGCAGGACCAAAATTTATTCGTAGTTTTATTTACTGTAAAAAGCCGATAAGCCTATGATTCGATTTTGCTTAGATTGCCATACCGAAATTAAAGGCCGTGCAGACAAGAAGTTTTGTGATGACCAGTGTAGGAACAATTACAACAACAGACGCAAAAGTGTGGACGGTGAATTTGTAAGGAAATTAAACCAAATTTTAAATAGAAATAGAAAACTTTTACGTGAAGAAACCGCTAGTGGACAAACCAATGTAAAGCGAGAGAATTTGTCGAAAAAGGGATTTGATTTTGATTATCATACGCACTATCACCTTAGTGATGCGGGGAAAGTGTATATTTTCTGTTATGAATATGGATATACCTTAGCTGGGGATGATGAAGTCATCCTTATGAAAAAGGAATAATTCTTCATCATTTGAGGGGTTTTCTAACTTTGTTAAAAATTACCTCAAATATGTTTGATTTCATTAGTCAGCCTTGGCCTTGGTATGTGGCAGGACCTTTAATTGGACTTACTGTTCCAGCTTTATTGTTGTTAGGGAATAAATCGTTTGGCATTAGCTCTTCGTTAAGGCATATCTGTGCCGCTTGTTTTCCTGCTAATATTTCATTTTTTAAGTACGATTGGAAAAAGGAGGCTTGGAACCTGTTTTTTGTAGCGGGTATTTTGGTCGGTGGTTTTATTGCTGCCCAATTTTTGGCCAATCCACATCCTGTACAGGTTAGCTCCAAATTAGCCACTGAACTTGCTTCTTATGGTGTTGATGATTATAGCCAACTGGTTCCCGTGCAATTGATGAATTGGACTTCATTATTGACATTAAAGGGATTTTTGCTGATGGTGCTTGGCGGCTTTTTGGTAGGTTTTGGAACCCGATATGCAGGTGGCTGTACCAGTGGTCATGCCATTATGGGACTGTCTAATTTACAATGGCCTTCATTAGTGGCTACTATTTGTTTTATGGTTGGTGGTTTGATCATGGCCAACTTATTATTGCCAATCATTTTGTCGTTATAGTAATGGAAAATAGAAATTTAAAAGGCTTGGGCAATTTAAAGTATCTGATACTAGGTGTATTGTTCGGGATTGTATTTGTAAAGGCAGAAATAGTGAGCTGGTTTAGGATACAGGAAATGTTCAGGCTACAATCTTTTCATATGTATGGCGTAATTGGAAGCGCTGTCTTGGTTGGAATGCTTTCTGTTTTTATCATCAAGAAGTTTAAGATAAAAAGTTTAAGCGGTGAGCCGATTACGTTGCAGCCTAAACAATTTAATAAAGGGCAGATATATGGCGGTTTGTTGTTTGGTTTTGGATGGGCGCTTACAGGAGCGTGTCCAGGACCGTTATTTGCACAAATTGGCACAGGTGCTACAGTTGTTGTAGTTACTTTATTAAGTGCTATTGCTGGTACTTGGTTTTATGGTTTAATCAAAGAAAAATTACCTCATTAATGGAACAAATTTTAATTATCACGGGTGGAAGTAAAGGTATTGGCAGAGGTATTATTGAAGCCTATTTAGCCAAAGGAGTGCGTGTTTTTTCGATAGCACGCAGTGTTGATCCAGAACTTAGCGCCAAAGGTGTTACCCAAATTTCATTTGACCTTACCCAAACAGCTCAAGTAGAAAAGGAGCTTGCCTCAATTTTTGAGCTGTTAAAAGTTGATGAGATCGCTAAGGTTACCTTGGTGAACAATGCGGGTACTTTGGGAGAAATTGCACCACTTGAAAAACTGGAAGCAGAAGTGATTGAGCAGGTGTTTAAGCTGAATACGATAGTGCCATATATCTGTAGTGCAGCTTTTGTTAGGCTTACTCGAGAAATTTCAGCAGAAAAGTCTATCCTAAATATCAGTTCTGGTGCTGCGCTGAAACCTTATTATGGTTGGTCTACTTACTGTGGTAGCAAAGCGGCATTAAATATGCTGACCCAGAATTTTGCTCTAGAACAAGAGGGAATTGCTAATGGTGTAAAAGTATTAGCGATTGCTCCTGGAGTAGTAGATACTGATATGCAGGAGCAAATCCGCAGAAGTGACAAGGATGATTTTAAAGATGTGGAGAGATTTGTAGCCTTAAAAACTGATGGCGGGCTAAACGATGCTACTACAGTAGGAGAGCGCATTTATGAAATGGATCATGATCAAACTATTGTTAGCGGTTCTATTTTACGGGTAGAGGGTGAATAAGACGGTATTTTATAGTATGATGTGAAACACCCCGCCCGTTGGGCACCCCTCTGGGAGAGGGGAATTTTTGGGACTGTGCTTTTTATTGCCACGAGTACAATCCTGTAATTAATAAATCTCAATTGAAACATTTTATAACTTTTGATGTTCTTTTACCACTAAAACTGAGATAAATGATGAAAGTTGTAATTGGTTTATCAATGCTTGCTTGCTTAGGTGCATGCAAGCAAACCACAAAAGTTACTGGAGATAAGGCACACACAGATTCTGTAGCAAATATTCCTGTGGCTGAGCAAACCTGCTACGCCTATATTAAGGGAAAGGATACCGCTGAACTTACTTTGATTACCACGGGCATTGTTTCCACTGGTGAGTTGAAATATAAATGGTTTGAAAAAGATAGAAACACAGGAACCATAGAAGGGGAGATGCATGGGGATACGCTGATAGCCGCCTATACTTTTAATTCGGAAGGACAGAAGTCAGTTAGACAGGTCGCATTTCTTAAAAAAGGCAACCAGCTTTTGGAAGGTTTTGGAGAAGTGGAAGAGAAAGATGGCCAAACTCGTTTCAAAGATTTGAAGAAACTAGATTTTGGCCCGTCTATGGTTTTTGAAAAAGTTGCTTGTAAATAGCTTAAAACTTTTCGAATTTTTCCCAGAACCCATCCTTCGGCAGCTTTGCAAATATTTTTACAGGCTCTTTTTTTACGGGATGGATAAATTCAAGCTGGCGGGCATGCAGGCAAATACTGCCTTTTTTGCTGCCGCGTGGGTAACCGTATTTATTGTCGCCTACAATTGGGCAGCCCATGTTGGACAGTTGCACCCTAATTTGGTGAGAGCGTCCTGTAAGTGGGTTTACCTTCAATAAATAGTATCCGTCTAACTCGGCTAATAACTGGTAATCTAATTCGCAATATTGGCTTCCTTTTACTTGGTGGTCGTAGGCGGTGACCACATTTTTTTTAGGATTTTTAATTAGCCAATCTACCAGTTTACCTTGAGGTTTAGCAGGTTTTTTTCGAACTACTGCAAAGTAGGTTTTTTTGATTTCGCGGTTTTTAAAAATGGCATTCATCCTGTCTAATGCCTTGCTGGTTTTGGCAAATAGGATTAATCCGCTAACAGGCCTATCTAAACGGTGCACTACTCCCAAAAACGCACCTCCTGGTTTGTCGTACTTGGCAGCAATGTATTTTTTTACCTGCTCATCCAAAGGTTCGTCGCCAGTTTCGTCAACTTGTACAATATCGCCAGCTCTTTTATTAACGGCAATTAAGTGGTTGTCTTCGTAAAGGATGTCTGCGTCGGTGATCGCCATTGATAGTGATTGTTTTTTTATTTGGTGTTTGTGGTCTAAACCCGATTGGAGTGGAAACAATTTTGTTGTGGATCCTTCGATAGGTTTAGGATGACAAAAAACAAAAAGGTTGGAACAAAAAGCGGGACTGATTTAACCGATAAGCAATGAAATTGCTTTCCAAAAGTTTTACTCTTTCTTGCTCTTTGTTCCTTTATCCAGTCTAATATTGTTCTTTTTCGTTAGGGAAATCGTTAGCTTTTACATCGCTGATATAAGATTGTGCTGCTTCTTTGATGCCTTCGTACAGGTTAAGGTATTGGCGCAAGAAACGAGGTCTGAAACCTTTGGTTAAGCCAATCATGTCATTCACAACTAATACTTGGCCATCGCAATGTGGACCTGCGCCAATTCCAATCGTAGGAATCTGTAAGCTTTCTGTTGCTTCCTTGGCTAATTTGGCAGGAATTTTTTCGAGTACAATACTGAAACAACCTGCTTGCTCTAGGGCGAGTACATCTGTTTTAAGCTTGTTGGCTTCAGCTTCGTCCTTGGCTCTTACGGTGTAAGTTCCAAACTTATAGATGGATTGAGGGGTAAGTCCCAGATGTCCCATTACGGGGATACCAGCGGTAATAATGCGCTGTACGGATTCAACAATCTCTACACCTCCTTCGAGCTTTACGCCATGTGCGCCTGATTCTTTCATGATGCGGATGGCCGAATTAAGGGCTTCTTTAGAGTTGCCTTGGTAGGAGCCAAAAGGTAGATCGACTACTACAAAAGCTCTATGTGCGCCACGCACCACTGATTGGGCATGGTAGATCATTTGGTCAAGGGTAATGGGTAAGGTAGTTTCGTGTCCTGCCATTACATTAGAGGCGGAGTCGCCCACTAATAAAACATCTAGGCCTGCATCATCTAAAATGGTGGCCATAGAATAGTCGTAAGCGGTAAGCATGGCAATTTTTTCTTTGCGATGCTTCATCTCTTGTAAAATATGCGTGGTTACACGCTTTATTTCTTTGTTTACCGACATGATTTTTGTTTTAGTGCACACAAAATTAGGGTTTATTATTTGGAATAAAGAACAAGGATTAAAGAACAAAGAATAACAATTTGATGAGTTTTTAGTGTAAATGCTAGCTATACCAAAAAACCAACCGACTAAAAAACCAGCCAGCTACTAAATTTTTTGAAAAAAATCTTGAAAAAAACCATGTAAAAGATATACCTTTGTACTCCGAAATGAGAGAGTTCAAACAGAAGGTTTTATCATCTAGGAAAAGCGGCTTGTCCGTTAAAAACTCTCTTTCTTTATTGTCTTTTTTTATCCCCAATTTTTATTGTAATTTAAATGACTAACTACACTAAGTTACCAGCGATTTTGTTATTGGCCGATGGCACCGTTTTTTATGGCAAGGCTGCTGGAAAAATAGGAACTACTACTGGTGAGATCTGTTTCAACACAGGTATGACAGGTTATCAGGAAGTTTTCACGGATCCTTCTTATTTCGGACAAATTATGGTAACCACCAATGCACATATTGGTAACTATGGTATGCACCGTGATGAGATAGAATCTGACGGAATTAAAATTGCGGGTTTGGTTTGTAAAAATTACAACATCAACTATTCAAGAAAGCAAGCTACGGAGTCAATCCAAGATAATTTCGAGAGTGAAAACATAGTAGGTATTTCTGATATTGATACACGTGCTTTGGTACGTCATATCCGTAACAAGGGTGCAATGAATGCCATCATTTCTTCGGAAATTACTGACTTGCAAGAGTTGAGAAAGAAATTGGAAGAGGTGCCGCCAATGGATGGTTTGGAGCTTTCGTCGGTAGTTTCTACCAAGGAGCCTTACTATTATGGTAACCCAGATGCACCGATTAAAGTGGCTGCTTTGGATTTGGGTATTAAAAAGAACATTCTTCGCAATTTTGACGACAGAGCGATTTACGTAAAGGTATTCCCTGCTAAAACTACTTTCGAAGAAATGAATACTTGGGGTGCTGATGGCTACTTTATCTCTAACGGCCCTGGCGATCCTAGTGCGATGCCTTATGCGATTGAAACAGTGAAAGCAATTTTGGCTGCAGATAAACCAATGTTTGGTATTTGTTTAGGACACCAATTGTTGGCTGAGGCTAACGGTATTGGTACCATGAAAATGTTTAACGGTCACCGTGGTTTAAACCATCCTGTAAAAAATATCATTAAAAACCACTGCGAGGTTACTTCTCAAAACCACGGTTTTGGTGTAATTCCTGAAGAGGTTAAAAATTCGGACAAAGTTGAAATTACACATGTTAACTTGAACGATGACTCGATTGAAGGTATCCGTGTGAAAGGCAAAAAAGCTTTCTCAGTACAGTACCACCCTGAGAGTTCACCAGGTCCACACGATTCTCGTTACCTTTTTGATGACTTTTTAAGCATGATCAAGGGCGATTTAGTTTGGTAAGAAGAGGTTAAAGGGTAGAAGGCCGAAGGTATAAGGTCTTTACCATATCAATAATAAGAGGATGTTTGTTGAAGCAAGCATCCTTTTTAGTTTGAAGGAGTTTCCTAAACAACTAACCAACCAAAAAACAAATCAACCAATCACCGAGTTAATTCATCATTTCATCCTCATAATTATTCCAATTAGCGGAAAAACATTTAAGGTTTAATCCAAGCTTCTTACTTTTATACTGATGACAGACAGAAAAGCAATTATTAGCGTAAGCAATTTAGTAAAGCATTACGACGACTTCAAAGCGGTGCAAGGGCTTTCGTTTGAGGTTTATGAAAACGAAATATTTGGTTTGCTAGGTCCTAATGGTGCTGGTAAAACTACCACTTTGGAAATTATAGAGACCTTGCGTAGCAAAACCAGTGGTGAGGTAACTGTTGATGGTTTGAACATTGATACCAATGCGAGTGCCATTAAGCAGATTATTGGAGTACAACTGCAAGCCGCAGGTTACTATCCTAATTTGAATTTGGTAGAGCTGTTGGAACTTTTTGCAGGCTTGTATGGAACCAATATTAGCCCAATGGAAATGTTGGCCAAGGTTAACTTACAGGATAAAGCTAAAGCGAAATACAAAGAACTTTCTGGTGGACAGAAACAGCGTTTTTCTATTGCTACTACACTCATTAATTCGCCAAAGATTATCTTTTTGGATGAACCTACCACGGGACTAGATCCACAAGCTCGTAGAAATTTATGGGACTTGATTAGTGAAATTCGTAACAGTGGCACTACCGTGGTGTTAACCACCCACTATATGGACGAGGCAGAGCAGCTGTGCGATAGGGTAGCCTTTGTAGAAGCTGGAAAAATTATTGCCTTGGATACGCCCGACAAACTGATTGATAATTTAATTGCCAGCGGTTTTGAACGCAAGAAAGAAGTGAAAGCTGCAAATTTGGAAGATGTTTTCATTAGCCTTACCGGCAAAGAGTGGAGAGAATAAGAATAAGCGGAGCGTTAATAGTAAAAAGTTTAAAGTAAAAAGTTAAAATAGGATATGTCCCAACCTTACAATCATACAAAAGCTACCTTGGCATTGGCCAAAGCAAGTTTCAGGTCTATTACACGTAGTCCTTCGGCGGTGATTTTTACACTCGCTTTCCCTTTGATATTCATTATCGTATTTGGTTTTATTGGTGGCGGCGGAATTAAGCTGGATGTTGCCGTAGCACCTGGCTCTGATTTGAACAATCCGGTGATTGTCGCTTTAGAAAAAACGAGCGTGATTCGTTTAACGAAAAATGATACACAAGAAAACATTGATAAAAGCTTAGAAAAAGGAGCCTACGATGCACTAATCAGTGTAGAGAAAAACCCTAACGGTTTGCCTGCTTATTATACCAATGTAAAATACACTTCGGCGTCTTTAACTAATGGCAATGTGCTGCGCTCGGTATTGAATGACATTGCTCAGCAATTGAACACGGTGAACCAAAAACCAGCAGTTACCGAAATTAGGGCTACAACCATTACTGGTCGATTGCACCGCACCATTGATTTTATTTTGCCCGGACAGTTAGGCTTTTCGTTATTGAGTACAGGGGTGTTTGGTACGGCATTTATCTTTTTTGCCTTGAGGCAGAACTTGGTGATTAAACGCTTTTTTGCTACGCCTGTTAGACGCTCGAGTATAGTTTTGGGTGAAGCAATTGCCCGTATTGGCTTTGCATTGTTAGGTGCTTTATTCATCATCCTTATCGGACACTTCTGCTTCCAGTTCACGTTGATCAATGGGGCACTCACGGTGCTCAATATGTTGGTGTTGGCTACTATTGGAGTGATCGTGTTTATGGGCTTCGGTTTTGTGGTATCTGGTTTGGCTAAAAGCGAGAGTACTATTCCACCCATTTCCAATATCATTACCTTGCCACAGTTTTTATTGTCGGGCACTTTCTTTTCCATTAATGCATTTCCAGCATGGTTACAGCCAATCAGTAGGGCCTTACCTTTAACTTATTTAAATGATGCTATGCGTAAAGTGGCTTTTGAAGGAGCTAACCTTTGGGATGTAAGACAACAAATATTGATCATGTTGCTTTGGGGAATCGGAATTTATGCGGTTGCGGTAAAAACTTTTAAGTGGGAGTAATTTTTATCAAACAACCCACAGGATATTTGGTTAAATTAGCTGTCTACTGTTAATTTAAAATCAAATGTCGAAAATTGCCATTATCTCCGCGAGCGTTAGAAGAGGTCGTAAAAGTCATAGTCTTGCTTTGTACTTTAAACGCTATTTAGAAGAAAGACAACTAGGGGAAGTTACCATCTTAGATTTAGATGCTTATGATTTTCCTCTTTTTGAGGAAAGATTGCGCTTTATTGAAAATCCGACGGACAAAATGTTGTCGTTTGCCAAGCAGATTGAAGAAGCCACAGGTGTGATCATTGTAACCCCAGAGTATAACGGCGGTTATCCAGCAAGCTTAAAGAATGTGATTGATTTATTGTATGCCGAGTGGAAACGTAAGCCGGTAGCTATTGCCACCGTTTCGGCGGGCGCTTTTGGTGGTTCACAGGTGATTACTTCATTGCAATTCAGTTTGTGGAAGATAGGTGCTTTAACGGTTCCAGCCATGTTTCCAGTGCCTACTATTGATAAGACCTTTAACGAAGAGGGGGTGCCTGCTGATGCTGAAGCGATGGATAAGAAAGCAGGTGTTTTCATTAACGAGTTGCTATATTGGATCAAAGCGAAGCAGGCAGCAGAGGCTTAATGTTATTTTTTGAGGCAGATAATTAAAACATTTTTTAAAATCGTTTGCATCGTGTCTTAAAATGTTTATCTTTGCAGCCTCGTCAGGAAATCCTCGGGTTAAATGACAAGAAAAAAGGTGATACCACCATCGGGGTGTAGCGTAGCCCGGTATCGCGCCACATTTGGGATGTGGAGGTCGTAGGTTCGAATCCTGCCACCCCGACAGATGCAGTTTATGTGTCATGACCCTCTAGATATCAAATATTTAGGGGGTTTTTTATTGCCTTGTCTATCTGGGATGTACATGTGTGCAAATATTTTTATTCAATCGTATAGCCTTAAGAATGTTTACTTCCTTTTCTGTTTTAGTATAAACAAGCGATTATTCTTTGTTTTTTTACGCAGAAGGCCTAGAGCGGGTAAGTTTTAAAGAGGAATGTTTTGTAATGACTTGTTCAATATCAACCTGTTTCTCTAATATTTTTTTGTTTTTCTTTTTTTTTTAACAAAATTTGAGCTAAATAACCATTTTAAATATTAACGCTCAAATTCCTGCTCTCTCTCATAAACGAAATTTCCTGAAGCAAAAAGTAAGCAATCATATCGATTTCCTATAATGTCTATTCTGGTAAAAGGTATGATAGAAATATGCTTATTAAGCGTCTAGGGATTTTCTATTGTAGATTTCAAGTTGGGTGATTCGAGCTTACGCTAATTTAAAACTATTGTTTATGAATTGTAATGTTACCTCGAAAAGATGCTTTAAAAAGCTCTATTTGCTCTTTTTTGCATTTTTCTTATTCGCCCACATCGACTCCCATGCACAGGTAAGTTATGTGTACGCCAATCAATTGCTTGGAAACAATAGCCATGTGGCGGCGCCAGGCAATGCGGTGTCGGTGAGTACAACCGACTATTCGACTCTGGAATCTTATGGTGGTATAGCCATTAACCTTGGCTCTTATACCGGAAGAATTGAATTGGGATTTCCTTCAACGGTTCCTGCAGGAACAACATCCTATGTGAGGATTCAAACCGATCCGACATTGTTGAATACCCTTTTAGGGGGTGGGTTAGGAAACGCATTGGCTAACCTAACCGGAACCATAGCCCTTGGAAATCATTATTTTCAGGTTCGCGCTAAGGAAACAGGTAATGCAACACCGGTTTTTACAGCTTCATCCACTAACGGTTTTGCTAACGAAAACGCGAGGCTGGTATATGATGTAAATGGGAGTTATTATATCGCAATTACCCCAAGTGTTGCCTATAATAGCATTGAAATAGAAGATTATACCAATACTTTATTGTTGGGTACTATTAATACGATGCGAGTTTACAGTGCTTTCTATTTCTCGGGAAATGATGTTTGTAATCCAGCTTTTGCTACTTCATATGATGGTACGGGCGGTACAGTGGATATTTTGGGGGTGGGTGGTGCAGGAGTTGCCAATCCTAATCTAGCAATAGACAATAGTAATACCACCTTTTCACAGGTAAGTATGGGTGCGTTAACTGTTGCAGGAACGATTAGTCAAACTGCCTATTTTGCAGTACCTTCTGGTGCAAATGACCAATTACATCTTGTGTTGCAACTGGACGATCCGTCGATACTTAATTTAGGAGTTGCTGATGGGATTAAAATTGAGGCGTTGAAAGGAACAGATGTGGTCTATTCTACAGGATTAGGATCTTTGCTCAATCTTGATGTGTTGGGATTACTCAGTTCAGGCCAAAAAACGGATGTCGCGTTTAGTCCAGGCGAGTCTTTTGATAGGGTGAAAGTGACCATATCGTCTTTGGTACAGCTCAATTTAGCCAAAACCGTTAAAATATTCGATATATATAGATCGCCGGACAAACCAACCGTAACTACAGCGAGTATTACGATCAATAGTGGCCAATCGGTTACCTTGTCGGCAACAGCATCATCAACAAACGAATTGGTATGGTTTAATAGCCTTACGGGAAGTGCTATAGCTACTACAGCTTACAATCAAACCCACGTGGTTTCGAATGTCACAGCTTCCAACATTTTTTACGTGGCTACCCGTCAAATCGGATGTACAAGATTGTCGGAAAGAGTTCCAATTGCTGTAACCATAAATCCTTTGCCGGTAGCTTCCGATATTACCATAAATGCAAACGTAAATACCTCCTGTGCAGGAGTAGCCGTATTAGCACCTACAACAGCTTTAACAGGCGGCGTTTTTAAATATTATACTGACCAATCAAAAACACAAGAAATCAACACCGGATTCTCTGGGCATACCGGCATCACGTATTCCAAAAACACAACCACTGGGGTGCTGACTATAAGCGGGCTAAATGCGTCGAATACACCTAGAAATTATTACATTTCAGTGTACGTGGCGGGACTTGGCGAAAATGCTACAAATACATTGGCTGCTGTTCAGGTAGGAGCACCACCGGTGATTTTGGCAAATGTGGTCAAAACTAATGTGAGTGCTAACGGAGGTACCAATGGATCAGCCACTGTAACGGCTACAGGGGGAACTTCTCCCTACACGTACCTATGGTCTCCCTCAGGAGGTACGGCAGCAACGGCAACAGGTTTATCAGAAGGGACTTATACCGTAACCATTACAGATGCCAATTTATGTACAGTTACGAAATCAATTTATGTAGATGGGCCGCCGGCAGTACCTGGAGGTTTGATAGCTACGGCTGGTAACGGACAGAATGTGTTGGGCTGGACAGCAAACACAGAAGTGGATTTAGCATCTTACAAGATTTATTGGGGAACAAGTGCTAATCCAACTACATTGCTCACCACGGTAACTGCTCCAGCGATTACTTATACGCACACGGCGATAACGAATGGGACTACCTACTATTATCGTATAAAGGCGGTAGATCAGGAGGGTAATGAAAGTGTTTATGGCACCGAGGTTACCGCTACACCTAAAGCACCACAAACTATTACATTTAATGTAATTGCGGCTAAAACCTATGGCGATGCGGATTTTGATGCAGGTGCTATAGTAACTTCGGGTTTAACCATTAGTTATAGTTCCGATAATAGCTCGGTAGCTACCATAGTGGCAGGAAAAGTGCATATCGTTGGGGTGGGTACCGCTAATATTACGGCCAGCCAACTAGGTGGGCTTGGCTATACGCCAGCAGTGGATCAAGTACAAGTCCTTACAGTAGGCAAAAAAGCGCTATTGGTTACAGCTACAACAAATAACAAGGAATATGATGGTAATGCTAATGCGGTTATAAGTTTAAATGATAACCGAGTGAGCGGAGATGTGCTGAACTTGACCTTCACTAGTGCAACTTTTGATAATAAGAATGTGGCTAATAACAAATTGGTAAGTGTATCTGGTATTAATGTAGGCGGCGCAAGTGTAGTAAACTATACCTTTAATACAACCACGTCATCTACGGCTAACATTACACCAAAAGCTTTAACCATTACTGCTACGGCTACGAATAAGGTTTATGATGGTAATGCTAATGCAGCAGTAAGTTTAAATGATGATCGTTTAACAAGTGACGTACTAAGCCTAACCAACACAACGGCTACCTTCAACAATAAAAATGTGGGTGTCAATAAACCAGTAAACGTAACAGGTATTAACATTAGTGGTACCGATGCTGGAAATTATACTTTTAATACTACCGCAACAGCTGCGGCGAACATTACGGCGAAAG
>JAEXHI010000006.1 GCA_023450085.1 Bacteroidota bacterium | reverse complement strand
ATCATAAAACGGTAAGTATCCAGATACTTCCGCTCAACGGTGAAATCATTGGTGTTTATTGGCATAACAGGATCAATTTAATTATTATGATTCTGTTACCGAATTATCTGACATTTACAATCCTGAGTGTAATCAAACTTTCAAAGCTAAACCTGATGGAGCGGATATCCTTTTTTGTTTTATCTGTTATCCTGAGCGTTAGTGAAGGTCTTCAGATATAGATTCCTCGTTCCTCGGAATGACAGCAAAAGGGCAAAAAAGATAGGAGTGGACAGCAGGGCTGAAATACCCATGAAATGCTGGTCTCGATTTTGAAAATAAAAAAACTTAGCACATAAAAAAAGGAAGTCTTTTGAACTTCCTTTGAATATTATCCTAAAATCTCTTTTAGTTTCTTTGTCTGATAATCTGCTAACTTTTGCAACGGTCCTGAAGCCAACATCTTCATCATCATATTCAAATCTGCTGAAATGATGTGCTTTGCTGTAGTAGTGCCATTTCCATTATCTGTTACCGTCCATTGTAGTGATAAATCAAATGGTGGTTTTTCGGTAGGCACAGCAATCAACTTCTCGTTTTCAACCCTTTCAGAAATATGAATAGCTATTTTAGCCATGTTCTGGATGGTGAAATTTGCAGTATCGGCCGTAGAAGACCAGTTGTAGATATTCTCCGGCATTAATTGCTGATGGTTGTTTAAATCAGCAAGAAATTGATAAACCTGTGCTACAGGTAAATTAATTTCAGCGTTACTTTCAATGATTGTCATTTATATTTAGGTTTTGTGTGCGACAGTCTTAAGCAATTTCGCTTTGTCCCCATTCCGCAGGATTTTCACGCCATTTGTTCAAAAACTCCATCTCCGATTTGGCAATAAAACCATGTTCGGCAGCGTAGTCAATCAGTGCTTTGTAATTAGAAAGGGTAGAAAATCTACATTTCGCGGCAGCAAAGTTATCATCAGCTTGCTTTAAGCCATAGGTAAAAATAGCTACTAAACCTGCTACAGAAAGCCCCGCGTTACGCAAAGCTTCTACCGCCTGTAAGCTACTTTTTCCAGTCGAAACCAAGTCTTCGATAACCACTACACGTTGTCCTTCTACAATTTCGCCTTCTATTAAGCTACCTGTTCCGTGTTCTTTTGCTTTTGATCTTACGTAGATAAAAGGTAAACCCAATTCTTGAGCTACTAAAACTCCTTGTGGAATACCAGCTGTAGCTACACCAGCAATTACGTCAACTGCGCCATACTCTTCTTGGATCAATTGAGCAAGTTTCTGACGAATGTAAGTTCTTACCGCTGGATGGGATAAAGTTATGCGGTTATCACAGTAGATTGGGGATTTCCAACCCGAAGCCCAAGTAAATGGATTAGTAGGTTGTAATTTAATTGCTTTAATTTGTAACAAAAATTCAGCTACCTTTAATTCAATATCACTTTTATTGTACATGGCGCAAAAATACAGAATTTATATTAACGACAACACTTTGTTTATAACTCATGAACTTCCTTCTGAAATTGGTAAAATACAACAAATTGAAGCAGAGGGGTTTGATTTCAGGTCTTTCTATAAAAACCTTAAGAACAGTAAACAAAAACATTACCTTCTACTGACTAAGAATACCCAATCTGTATTTAAAAAGATCAAAAATGATCTAACCATCATTAAAGCTGCGGGAGGTTTAGTGGCCAATGCCAAGGGCGAATTTTTATTTATTTTCAGAAATAAAAAATGGGATTTGCCAAAAGGTAAGGTCGAAAAAGGAGAGAAGATGAAAGTAGCTGCGGTAAGGGAGGTAGAAGAAGAATGTGGCGTTAAAGTGGAGCAGCGTAATGAGAGGGTTTGCAAAACCTATCATGTATATGAAATGGGTAACGATTTGATTTTGAAAAGGACCAATTGGTATCATATGACGGTGAAAGGAAGTCCAAAACTAGTTCCTCAAGTAGAAGAGGGAATTACTGAGGCTGCGTGGGTTGCTCCGTATGAAATTAAGGCTAAAATAAAAAACACCTATCCTTTAATTATAGATGTTTTAAAAAGTGAGAAATTGCTTTAGACTTATGTAAATTGTTGCCCTCTCTGCCCTTTGGGCATCTCTCCCAAAGGGAGAGAGTAGCAGATTAGATATCCTCTCCCTTTGGGAGAGATGGCGTAGCCAGAGAGGGGGAATCCTATTCTTCATCAAGGCTATCAATAATTGCTTTGATTTGCTTGATGTATTTACCATAATAAAAGCGGGCCCAAAGCTCCGTAAGTACACCAATAATTAGAATGGAAATAAAAGCGTTCAATACGATATAGGTTAGGGACAGTTTCTCTAAAATTTTAATTAATAAATCATTTTTGGTTAAAAACAGCGCTGTTGCACAGAAAGAAATCATGATGAAACCTATAATGTAGGTCAGCGCCTTGTATAGTTCAACGTTAAGTTTCATTTCATAGTAAAACCATAACAAATTCTTCCTGCTATCTATGCTCAGGTCATAAGAATGCTTGTAAAAACGATAGAACTTATAGAAATAATAGGTGCAAAAAGCTACCATGATTCCGAAAAATATCAAATAAGTAGATTTCAGTTGCATGGAGAAATCAAATATATTAGGTATAAATGCTCCTAATATTAAAGAAAACACCTGTACCATAAACTCCTGTTTCATTTGTTTCCTTATTTTATCAATAGGAGTACGTGCTTCTTTAAGTTTAAGCATGCTTTCGGATATCTCTTGATGAGGAGTGCTGTTACTGTTCCACTCATCTTTTAATTGGTCAAAATTCATAGCCGTTCTTTTTAATAATTTGCTGTAATTTTTCTTTAGTTCTGTTTAGTTTAACTCGGGCATTTACTTCGGTGATACCTAAATTTTGCGCAATGTCTTTGTGCGATTGGTTTTCCAAGAATAGAAAGATCAAAGCTTTTTCAATTTGGTTGAGCTCCTGCACAGCCTTGTACAGGTAGGCCAGTTTTTCTTCCTTTTCATGACTGTCACTAAAATCCGCTATTTCTATCTGTTCATTTAGTGAGGCCTTATCTACTTTTCTGTGGTCTTTTTTAAAGAATACAATGGCGGTGTTTAGTGCTACCCGATACATCCAAGTAGAGAATTTACTTGTGCCTTTAAAGGAAGGATAGGCTTTCCAAAGTTGCATGACAATTTCTTGGAACAAATCCTCTTGGTCCAAAGGGTTATCCATGTACATCTTAGCTACTTTATGGATAATCCCTTTGTTTTCGTTGATTTGCTGCAGGAATATTTTTTGAGTATCGTGCATTGGTTGGCGTTCTTTTAAGGGCAAATGTTTAGTTGAATACTGGGGTTACTTTGAAGCCTTTATTTTGCAATAATTCTATTAATCCTTCTTTGCCTTGCAAATGACCACAACCTACGGCAAAAAATGTTGGTTTTTCTTTGGCTATTGCTGGCATTCTATCCGCCCATAGGTGATTGCGTACAGGTAACAGGTTATGGTAACCATCAGGGTCTGCAGTATAAAAAGCTGCCATCAACTCATCTATTTTTTCTAAGTCCTCTTTTAGGTAGGCTCCTCTAAGTTCGGTAAAGCCTCTTTTTAGCTCTTCATCAGACCACATTTTCAAATATGGTACAAAATCCTTTGGTTTAAAAACCTTGTCTAAAAATGAGTACTGTTCCTCTATACTCGATAATCCTTTTACTTCTTTATTGGAGGCTTTAGTTGCTTTAATGATTTCTCCTTCAAAGCTAATGAGTTTACAAGGCAGAGAAGTTTGCATGATTGCGCTTACAATGAGCATTGGTTTAAAGTTCTCTAACTGTTTTAAATTGGTTTTAAGTTTTAATTGTAATAGAGAATCGATGTAGTGTGCATCTTCTTTACTCACCAAAGTGCTAAGTGGTTGCGCAGTGTTCATGTGCTTTTGTGTTTCTTTAGCTAAGTTAGGGTCAGCCAAGTTAATCTCTAAATAGCTTTGCTCGGTGTTGCTCATCGCGTTTTTCACTTTTTGAGGCATATTGTAATCGTTTTCACAAAGCATGTGGTTAGTGCCAAACAAATAGGAAGGTTTTTGTAATCCATTACCTTCAATTTTCCAAAGGAGGGAAGTGGTTTTGGCTTTTTGACTAAATGCACTGCTAATTGGTGCAACAGCTATGGCAGATAATAGGGCGAACTTTACAGTTTTGGCGATAACGTTTTTTACTAATGATTTCATGGTGTTTAAGATTTTAATTTAAACCATTAGTAGGTGTTGTGGGAAAACGTTACAATAAAAAATATAAAATTGATAAATATTTTTTTATGACGCTGTAAATAAGGTGTTTATTTTGTGTTGATTATAGGAACGCTAGTGCTTCTTTTGGTACAAACTGACTTACATCACCATTATTCCTTAAAATATCTCTCACAATGGTGGAGCTAATGGCCGAATATTCTGGGCGACTTAGTAAGATAATGGTCTCAACCTCGGGCATCATGGTTTTGTTGATTTGTGCAATGGCACGTTCATATTCGAAATCTGAAGCCGAACGAATGCCCCTTACCATATAGGTTGCATTAATTTTCTTGCAAAAATCAATCGTCAATCCTTGGTACAATTGAACTTCTACGTTGCTGTCGTTCACAAAAATGCTTTTTACGATCTCTTCCCTTTTTTCGGCAGAAAGGAAACTCTGCTTAGAGCTATTCAATCCAATGCCCACTACAATTTTATCAAATAGGGGTAATGAACGTTTTAAAATATCAACGTGAGCAATGGTGATGGGGTCAAATGATCCAGGAAATAGAGCAATTTTCATGTTCAAAGATAGTTGAAAAGGATAAAGGAACAAAGAATAAGGAATAAAGATAAACTGCAAGAAAACTAACGTTTTGTATAAGTCTTTGCTCTTTTATCCTTGTTCTTTCATCTATTTAAAAAAACTAAACGAAGAATAGCCATATTTACGCGTTTCTACGTAACCAGGTTGCTGCTCTAATTTTAGCATGGATGGATGTTCCACTACCAATACGCCATTTTCTTTTAATAACTGATGTTTTGCTACTAATTGAGGCAGTAAAGGAATGTTAGGCAAATCATACGGAGGATCTGCAAAAATAATATCATATTTATCAGCCGTCTGTTCCAGAAACTTAAAAGCATCTGCTTTGCGAATGTCAATAGCTAGCTGGTGTTTATCCTTCACGGTTTTAAGCCAAGCTACACAACCAGGATGTTTATCAACCGAAGTGATATTTCCTACCTCACGGGAAGCAAATTCGATGCTGATATTACCAGTTCCTGTAAAAAGGTCAAGTACATTACACTCATCAAAATCATAGCTGTTTAATAGGATGTTGAATAATGCTTCTTTGGCCATATCAGTAGTTGGCCTTACAGGAAGTTTTGCAGGGGCATGAAATTGTAGGCCCTTTAATTTACCACCAACTATACGCATTGTTGTAAAGCAAGTAAACCAGTATAATAGTGCAAAGGCATATCATCTAAAATATTGGTATCTAGATTAGCCTTTAGTGTTAACAAATCAATTTTGTTGAAGTATTGATTAAGCAGCTTCCATTTATCATCTCCTTCATGGATAATGCCGCAAACTTTAATTTCAGTAGTTTCGGTATTGATATTAAGTTGGTTTACGATCAATAAAAGGAAGTAGGTAAGTTCTTCAAGGTCTTCAAACTGGTAGCTCTGCATAAACGCTACTTTTTGGTTTTTAAGATAGATGAACTGGAAAGAACCTACCGTAAAATCAACCAGTATGGTATCTTGTTGAAGATTGGTTGCCAGTTCAACTAAACCTGCATTTTGATACAATCTAGTGGCCTTTTCCCAACGTTCATTAATAGTCTTTTCTGCAAAAACAGGTAAAGAGAACACTGTATTAATGGATTGTTGTAAAGAAGGTTGTACATATACTTTATTAGAGTCAGTTTCTTCAAAGTATTTGGTGTAAACCGTTACATTATGTTCGTTAAACAGCTCTTGAGGTACAAAAATGATGTTGTTGGTATGTGTAGCAACCGTTACTTTTTTGTAAGTAAGTTGTAGGTAACTATCATTTTTTAAACGCTCATTTAATTTTTCGTAGCCATTCTCACATTCCTGCTCATCGTAAACGGCATGAACAAAGTTTTTCTCATTGTCTATAATGGCGTATGAGAAGGTGTCGGCGCCTATTTTTACCAGCAAACTCAAATTGGAGCTATTTGCAGGTTCAAAGTTGGGGTCAATTAGTAAAATGCTGTTATTGTTCATGTACCAACAAAAATAGTTCTTTTTTTTAAAAATGGATTTTTATTGCCACAGATGCACAGATGTTTTTAGTTTCTATATGAAAATAGCACCTTTTTGTTAATAACTAATTGGCTATTTGATTTATTAATCACCCTCCGGCTTGTCGGAGGGAAAGGAGTAATGTAATTCTCCTCTTCTAGAAGAAGGGCCAAAGGGTGGGGTATTTAATGGTATTAATAGCTGTGCATCTGTGGCATATTTTGCATCTTTGCCAAATGGACAAAGCCCAACTCATTGCTCAATCTTATCCATTTGCTCCCACCAAGGAACAGCTGCAGTTTTGTAAGGAAGCTGCAAGCTTTTTGAGTAGGCCAAACGCAGAAGCTTGTTTTGTATTAAGGGGTTATGCTGGAACGGGTAAAACCACTTCCGTTGCTGCTTTGGTGAAGGCATTACCGAAGTTTGGCCTAAAATCATCGCTGTTGGCGCCAACGGGTAGGGCGGCCAAAGTAATGAGTAATTATACAGGGCAAAAAGCACTCACCATCCATAAGAAAATATACCGTAAAAAATCGGCTGTGGATATGGATTTGATTTTTCAGTTGGCCCCTAATTTAGCACAGAATACCGTTTTTATTGTGGATGAGGCTTCCATGATTGCTGATGATTGGAATACGCAAAGAGGTTCGTCTTTTTTAAGTGATTTGCTGGAATTTGTTTTTCAGCCCTCGCCAGAAGGTAAGCCTAAAAACTGCTTTTTGTTGTTTGTGGGCGATACGGCTCAGCTCCCTCCTGTGGGTAGTATAGATAGTCCTGCTTTAAATCCAGATTATTTGAGTGGCAATTTTCATTTGAATGTAACTGCCATAGAACTAACAGAAGTGGTTAGACAAGAAAAGAAATCAGGTATTTTAGCCAACGCCACTATGCTAAGAAGGTTGGTGAATACATATGACGATGAACCGAAATGGCCAAAATTCATCACTAAAGGCTACAAGGATATTTTTAGGATGACGGGTATAAAGTTTGTAGAGGGGCTGGAATATGCTTACGGTAAATATGGTCTCGAAAATGCCTTGGTGGTATGTAGGTCAAATAAATCTGCCAATATATATAACAACCAGATAAGAGCGAGATTGCTTTATAGAGATGAGGAACTGAGTGGGGGAGATTATATCATGGTGGTACGCAATAATTACTTTTGGTTGCCAGATGATAATGAAACAGCATTTATTGCCAATGGTGATATGGCCAAAGTAATTAGGGTGCGCAGAGAGGAAGAAAGACATGGGTTTCGCTTTGCGGAAGTGCAATTGGAATTAGTAGATTTTCCGGATATGGGGGCAATTACCTGTAAAGTATTGTTGGATACCTTGCAAATTGAAAGCCCGAACTTACCTTACGAGGCCAGTAAGAAATTATACGAAGGATTATTGCTAGACTATGAGCACATTACCAATAAAAAGGAACGTTTGCAGGCCATTAAGCAGGATCCTTATTATAACGCTTTGCAGATTAAATTTGCCTACGCTGTTACTTGTCATAAGGCGCAAGGTGGACAATGGGAGGCTGTTTTTGTAGATCAAGGTTTTTTGACTGAAGACATGGTGGATCTTGATTTTATGCGTTGGTTGTACACGGCGGTTACCAGGGCCAAACGAGAACTTTTTTTGGTGAATTTTAGTAAAGACTTGTTTGCTGGAAAAGTGGAGGATGAGGATTAAACCATCGGTAATTGAATCGTAAAGGTTGTCCCTTCGTTTTCAACGCTGCTTACCGACAGCTCACCTGCATGCTGTTCGATAATTTTATGCGAGATATGTAGCCCGAGTCCAATCGATTTTTCTCCTTGAAGACCTTTTCTGCCTGCTTTGGAGAATTGTTCGAAAATATGTGACTGTAACTCGGAAGGCATACCAATACCGTTGTCTTTCACCTTTATAAAGGCTTTGTTTTTTACATTGCTAGCCAGCACATTAATTTCTTTATCAACGCTCGAGAATTTAAGCGCATTACTAATAAGGTTATCGATTACCCGTTCTAACTTTGAGGCATTGGCACTTAATTTCAAATGTTCATTTCCTTGGCTGAAAATAATTTTTCTATCGGTATTGGTTTCCCATTTGGTAATGATTTTCTGTAGATAAGGATTCAGCTCAAAGGTTTCCTTTTGTAGTTCAGGTTGGCTTGTTCTAACAGCTTCTATTAAATCATTGATGATATTTTTGGCCTGTAAAGCTGAATTGTAAATCATTTTGGTTTCCCCTTGGTCCCCTTTTTCAAATAGCATCATTTGGCTAAGCGCTTCAATATTGTTTAATGGAGCTCTTAAATCGTGGGCAACAAAGGAGAGGATTTCCCCTTTTTGGTTATTTAAATGGGCTATTTCGATATTCTTTTCTTCTAGTTCCTTTATCTGTACAAAATGTGAAGACTTAAAGTAATAACTATATCTCGAAAAGCTTAACAATACTATTCCCAAGATAATACCAGCCATAAAATTGACTATCTTTTGCTGGTTGGCAAGTTCCGAAAATTGTGTAGCGGCAAAGTATAGTGCAATCACGTAAATTACAAGCAGCTTCATGTGCTGATATTCGATAGCAAAGAAGAGGCTGGCTGCTACTATGCCTACTAAAAATACAAATAATGTATTCTTTGTGTTGTGCAATGAAATGATATAGCTGATATTGAAAGCCGCAGTAAGGAAAAATGCAACAAAAGCGAGTACAATAATTTTCTTATAACGAAGCGGTACTTGTTTGTTAATGACATAGATGCTTAGACCAAAAAACACCGCAGAAAAGGCTAACTGAAGCCAGTTGTTTAGCGAAAGCTGATCGTAGCCAGGTATTTTAACGGCATCTTGATGAAAAACAATCGCTAATGTCCTGGAGATACTTCCAAGGATCAATATCAGTGAGCTAATGATTTTTACAGAATTCAGATTGACATCTGCAGCGTATTCATCAAAAGCTTTTAGAAATTTGGCTGGTGTTCTGTATGTTAAGAAATGTAGCAAGTTATTTGTCTGGTTAAACAAAAATAACAAAGCTTTTACTCATTTATCAATAAATTATAAAAACAGGTAAATACACTTAAATGCCGAAGCGGGTACGTAAGCTTTCACTGTTTGATCTGCTGGAGCTAACCTTTGATTGATTGCTCATCACAAAAATCAATGCACCGTTAAATCCTTTTCTAATTTCGCTGATGTAATTGGTGTTGATAATATCACTGCGATGAATACGGATGAAGTCTTCAGGAAGTTTGGCCTCCAAGATAGAGAGGGTGTAATCTGTTAAATGTTTTTTTCCGTCTACCGTATATAGAAATACATATTTTTCCTCTGCTTGAATATGTATGATGTCGTCTATTTTGATGAGTAAAATTCTATCTCCAAGTTTCACGGTAAGCGTTTTTTGAACGGTTTTACCCTTAATTTGTTGCAATAGCTCATCTAATGCTAAAACAGGTTTGGCTAAATTGGTTTGCTTTAACTTCTGAATGGTTTTGTCTAAGCGTTCTAGTTCAATTGGCTTAAGTAGATAATCAATAGAACCTTCATCAAAAGCCTTAATGGCATATTGGTCATAAGCGGTTGTAAACACCACTTTGGGCTGATGTTCACCAAGTTTAGCCAACATTTCAAAGCCATTTAAGATAGGCATTTCTATATCCAGAAAAATCAGATCTGGTTGGTGTTTGTTAATCAACTCAAGTCCTTCTAAGCCATTTTCAGCTTCAGCAATAATCTCCACTTCCTGATAGTTATTCAGCAGCCTTTTCAATCTTTGTCTGGCTAATTGTTCATCTTCAATAATAATGGTTTTCCAGTTCATGCGCTTAAAGGGATAGAAATTTTAATTTGTTTTTGAGGTTGATTAATTAATTCGATATCATGTTGATTTGGATAAAGTAAAGCTAATTTATCGAAGGTGCTTTGTAGACCATATCCAGCAACCAGTTCATCAGGAAAGGGAATTCCATTATCCATTACTAAGATTTCTACCTTGCCGTTTTTAGAAACTACTTTTACTTGAAGAAGTCCATTTTCAAAAGTGTCTTTTAGGCCGTGTTTTAAAGCATTTTCTACTAATGGTTGTAGTAAAAATCTAGGAAAATCAATAAATGAAATGCTTTCTTCTATCTCAATGTTAAAATTAATTCTGTTTCCAAACCTTACTTTTTCAATGGCTAAATAAGTATTCAAAATATCAATCTCTTCTTTTAGCGTACAGTAATTTTGTTGTTGGGAGTTGATACTATACCTAAATAGCTTCGAAAGCTTAATGGTCATATCTTCTGCTTTATCGGGGTCTTCATGAATTAAACTGGTAATGGCATTTAAAGCATTGTATAAAAAGTGGGGGTTGATTTTAGATTGTAACGCTTGTAATTCTGCTTGGGCTTTCAGCTGATTACTTCGGATTAAATCGGCATCCTTGGCTTTTAAGGCATTTTCGGCGTTACGTTGTTGCAAATGATAAAGTAACATAATGGTGCCTACAATGAAAACAATTACCGAGATAGATTTGTATTCCTGTGCATGTTTAAAAGGTTCGTAGGAAACATCGTAGAAAATGGAAATAATCAAATAACATACTTCGATGCCTATTAACATGCCTAATAGGTTGCAGGTGTAATAAAGTAATATCAGCTGCCAAAAACGGCGGGTGAACCTTTGGCTGTATTTTTGAAAGGTAGAAAAGATGTTTGAAATAGCTAAACTGATGAAAACGCTAAATAGAATATTGAAAAAAGTTTGTCTAATTGATATCCCATTTCTGTTAACCATTGCAATTAAGAGGCTAATGCATACACCCACACTAATACCTACAGCAGTATACTTGATATTGTGTTTAATAAGTTTGTTTTCGAAGATTTTCTTTAACGTTGCGGCCATTTGAACACAGGTAAAATTACAATAACAAAATAAAAAATGGTGATGAATAGCTTGTAAATATGCGTAAACCACCTAAATCTCAATAGGTAAAAGTGATGATTTGCATTAAAAGGCAGCCCAGTGGTCATTAGCTATTGATAGTTAGTAATTGATTAAACCTTATTTTTGTAATTAGATGAGAAAAAAGCCTAAGTTTTATATTCTCGAAGAAGATACCATTAAAGTTCCCCGCTTTGAGGAAAGTGCTGGTTTTTATACCACTAAGCAGCGCAGCAAAACCATGGCTAAAATTAGGGGCAGTAATAGTAAGCCTGAATTAATGCTCAGAAAAGCGCTTTGGAAAGAAAATATTCGTTATCGTATTCATCGTAAGGATTTACCAGGTCGACCAGATTTAGTGATAGAAAAGTATCAATTGGCTATTTTTATAGATGGAGATTTTTGGCATGGCTATGAATGGCACCAGCGAAAACCTAAAACCAATCAACAATTTTGGATTCCTAAGATAGAACGTAATATGCAGCGGGACAGGTTTGTGAATCATGCGCTCCAATCTTTAGGTTATGTAGTGATGCGTTTTTGGGAACATGAAATTAAACAGAACCTAGATGCAAGTGTTAATCAAATAAAACTCTATATTGAAGCAGCGAAAAAGGGAAGGATACCAGAGAATTATGAAAAGTAGGGAAGAAGACCATTTCTAAGTAGCCAAACACAAACTAACCAAATTACTAGCTAAGCAAAAAATTACTACATTTGTCTATGCTTTCTAAAAAGACTAAGTATGCCATTAAAGCGCTGGTTGCGCTAGGTAAAAACATCAACCAACCGCCAATGCAAATTTCAAAGATTGCAGAGGAGGAGCACATCCCAAAGAAATTTTTAGAGCAGATTTTATTGGACTTGCGCAATGCGGGCTTTCTTTACAGTAAAAAAGGAGCCGGTGGCGGTTATAGTCTTAATAAAAAACCAGAAGACATCTATTTGGTACAAATCTTACGTTTAACCGATGGTCCTGTGGCCATGTTACCTTGTGCCAGCTTGAACTTTTACCACAAATGCGACGAGTGTACCGATGAGGTAACCTGTGGAATTAGAAGTGCCTTTATTGATGTAAGGGATGCTACACTTAAAATTCTTGGTGAAACTAGTATCGCTGATATTATTGGTAGGGAAGATAAGCTTAAGTTAGGGATTTAATAGCTTATTTGTTTAATTGGTTAATCGTTTAACTGTTTCCGTAGATTATAATAGTTGTTTGTTTGAATGGTTTTTTCATTAACCAGTACCGTTCCTGTTTCGTCATTGCGAGTTTACGAAGCAATCTTAAAGCAATTAGTTTTCCCGTAGATGAAGCACAGCTCATCTTCTTGTATCAGCGGTAGATTATTATTTAACGTTTCTTAGTGTTTCTGCCGCAGATAGCGCTGATTTAACCGCAGATTTTTATTGGAATAGCATTGTCATTATCTCCTTATATCAGCGGTTTAATAAACTTTGCATGTCTGCGGAAATCAGCGGGGGATTTTAAAACTGTTTATTTCTCCCAGATAGCGTAGATTTATTAATAGCAGTATTTGATCATCGTTTCTTTTTGAATTTTTCTATCCAGTAACCACTCCTAAAAATTGTCATCTATTTCTATGAATTTGAAAAAAGTTTAAAAATAATTACTACTATTCCTATATACTTTATATATTTGGCGGATGAAATCGATAATAATATGTTGTCCCATGCCAAAATTAGTCATGAACTATTGCTATACAGCGAGGTAAGGGAGAACTATATATATGATTTTAAAGATATAAACATAGATGCTTCTCCAACAAGAGAGGCATTTTTTGAATAAAAACACAACAAACAACCAATGCAAAGTTTTAGAACAGAACTTGAAAATCCAATCATTGAGCAGGATATCATTGATCTTGAACGTAAGATTAAAGCTTTCCGAGATGGTACTATCCACGAAGAGAAATTTAGAAGCCTTCGTTTGGCCAGAGGAGTTTATGGCCAGCGCCAACCAGGAGTACAAATGGTGCGTATCAAATTGCCCTTTGGTAAGGTTACTTTTAAGCAACTGTTACGAATTGCAGATATTGCCGATGAATATGGCAGTGGCAACTTACACCTCACTACCCGTCAAGATATCCAAATCCACTATGTGAGTTTAGACAGAACACCTGAGCTTTGGGCAAAACTAGAGCAAGATGATATAACCCTGCGTGAAGCTTGCGGAAATACAGTCCGTAATGTTACTTCATCACCAAATTCGGGAATTGACCCCGATGAACCTTTTGATGTTTCTCCATACGCACATGCGGTATTTTCTTATTTTCTGCGCAATCCAATTTGTCAGGAAATGGGTAGAAAGATTAAGATTTCTTTCTCTTCGAGCGATAAAGATACGGCTTATAGTTATATCCACGATTTAGGTTTTATTCCTAAAATAAACGAAAAAGGAGAGCGTGGTTTCAAGGTCATGTTTGCGGGAGGTTTGGGAGCACAGCCATTTTTGGCCAATGCCGTTCAGGAATTTTTGCATGAAGACCAATTGATTCCTTATACAGAAGCAGTATTGCGTGTTTTTGATAGATATGGTGAACGTAATAATCGTAACAAGGCCCGCTTAAAATATTTAGTGCAAAAACTAGGTTTGGAAGAGGTGTTACGTTTAGTAGATGAAGAGAAAATTGCCAATAAAGTAAAAACCTTTAAGGTAGATATTACGGCAGTTCCTCAACCTGAGCCACAAGTGCAACAGGATTACGCAACAGTGGCCATTGAAAATGAACAACACTATCAGCACTGGTTAGCTACTAATGTGATTGAACAAAAGCAGCAAGGTTTTTATGGTGTGTACGTAAAAGTAACCATCGGCGATATTAAAACGGATAAAGCTAGGGCTTTTGTTGAAGCGGTTAAACCTTTTGTGGCCGATGAAATTAGAATTACCCAAAATCAAGGCTTGCTGTTGAAATTTGTGAGAAAAGAGGCTTTGCCATCATTATATGTAGCATTAAATCAGATTGGTTTTACGGCATTAGGCTTTGATAGTTTGGCCGATATTACCACTTGTCCTGGAACAGATACTTGTAATTTAGGTATTTCGAACAGCATGACCTTGGCAGAGGTTTTAGAAGACGTGATTTACCACGATTTTCCTGAGTTGATATACGAAAAGAACATCAATATTAAAATCAGCGGATGTATGAACTCTTGCGGTCAGCATGGTTTGGCCGAAATTGGTTTTCACGGAAGCTCCCTAAAAGCGGAGGGTAAAGTGGTGCCTGCCGTGCAAGTAATGTTGGGTGGCGGTACTGTAGGAAATGGCTATGGTAGAGTAGCAGAACGTGTGATAAAAGTGCCTTCTAAGCGTGCTACAAGTGTTTTGAACTACTTGCTTAATGATTTTAAAGAGCATAACCATACAGAAGAGAATTTCCATCAGTATTACGATAGACAAGGGAAGGATTACTTCTATCAGTTGTTAAAACCTTTGGCTGATTTAACTACACTAAAAGCAGAAGAATTTGTGGATTGGGGACATGAAGAAACTTTCGTTACAGCAATTGGTGTAGGTGAATGTGCAGGTGTTGTGATTGACTTGGTCGCTACTTTATTATTGGAAGCCGATGAGAAATTTGGTTGGGCTACTGCTTCTTTAAATAATGGAGCTTATGCTGATGCCATTTATCATACCTACGCTTCGATGGTGAGTGCTGCAAAATCACTATTACTGGATAAGAGTGTAAATAGTAGTACGCAATCTGGAGTAATTAAAGAATTTGATAACCATTATGTAGAAACTGGCGAGTTCAATTTTGGACATAGCTTTTCGGATTTAGTATTGCAGATCAACAAGAATGAACCTTCGGAAGCATTTGCAAGGGTTTACCACGAGCAGGCTGCTCAGTTTTTAAATGATATTAAAGCGAAGAGAACTGCAGAATTGGCTAATTAGATAATGTGATAATTAGCTAATGGGTTAGCGTTACATTATCATATCATCACATTAATTACATTATCACATTAATAAAATGACACAACATAACAGACATATAGAATCAAAAATAACCTTATTAGGAGCTGGCCCTGGTGACCCAGATTTGTTAACTTTGAAAGGAGTAAAAGCACTACAGACTGCTGATGTGGTATTATACGATGCCTTGACTAACGAAGCATTGTTGGAGCATGCACCAAAAGACGCCATTAAAGTATATGTAGGTAAACGCTCGGGAGAACACTCTCATTCGCAAGACGCTATTAACAGGTTAATGATTGATTATGCATTGAACTATGGACATGTAGTGAGGCTAAAAGGTGGTGATCCATTTGTGTTTGGCCGTGGTTATGAAGAGCTAGATTTCGCTGCTTCGTACAGCATCCCTGTGAGTGTTATTCCAGGTATTTCGAGTTCAATAGGTGTGCCTGGTTTGCAGCAAATTCCAGTAACTCATCGTGGTTTAAGCGAAAGCTTTTGGGTAATTACAGGCACTACTACGAGTGGCCAAATCTCTGAAGATATTTATCAAGCAGCGCAATCCAACGCTACGGTAGTGATTTTAATGGGGTTGAAACAACTGCCGAAAATTGCTGAAATTTTTAAAGCGGCTGGAAAAAGTCAATTGCCTGCTGCGGTGGTGCAAAATGGTTCGGCAGAAAATGAAAAATTGGTCATCAGTACTGTGCAAAATGTGGTGGCAAAAGTTAACGAAGAGAAAATTGAGGCGCCTGCTTTATTGATTTTCGGAGAGGTTGTTTCCTTGCATCCATCCTTTAAAAATGTAATTAAACAATATGCAGCCATCTCCTAATCAAAAAACAGCAGAAGTATTGCCTAACGAAAACGGTAATCAGCTTTTTCCAGTATTTATTAAATTGAATGAGCTGCATACTTTGTTGATTGGTGCGGGTAATGTTGGTTTAGAAAAGCTAAATGCCATTGTGAACAATAGCGAAGAAGCTAAAGTGACAGTGGTTGCGCAAGAAATAAATGCTGCAGTTTTTGAAATTGCAGCAGTAAAACCTAACGTTACAATAATGCAAAAGGCTTTTTCTGCTGAAGATTTAGAAGATGTTGATATCGTATTTGCTGCAACTAATGATAATGCTTTTAATGCTGAATTAAGAGAGTTAGTGCACGAAAAGGGCTTATTGATTAATGTTGCGGATAAGCCAGAACTTTGCGATTTTTACTTGGGTTCCATTGTGCAAAAAGGCGATCTGAAAATTGCTATTTCTACCAACGGTAAATCGCCAACCATTGCTAAACGCTTAAAAGAAGTATTAAATGAAGGTATTCCCGCAGAGTTAAATGATACCTTACAACATTTGAACATCCTTCGTCAGAATTTAAATGGCGATTTTGCTGCGAAGGTGAAAAAACTAAATAAAGTAACTGAGAAATTAGTGAATCCACGCAAGAGCTTTGCTGAGCGTAACATCAAATGGTTAATTTGGTTGGTTGCTGTAGCTTTTATTTTTGCAGCTGGCTACACATTATGGAAAACAGAGCCCGAGTTTCAGGTTTTTTTAACCCATATTGATCCATTGTTTTATTGGTTTTTAGGTGCAGGTTTTGTATTTGCCATGATTGATGGAGCTATTGGGATGTCTTATGGCGTTACTTCGGCCTCATTTTCTTTAGCCATGGGATTGCCTCCAGCTTCGGCGAGTATGGCTATCCATATTTCGGAAGTAATGAGTAATGGCATAGCTGGTTGGATGCACTACAAAATGGGCAATGTAAATTGGAAATTGTTCAAGATATTAATTGTTCCAGCTATTATAGGTGCAATTTTAGGCGCTTATATTTTATCTTCTTTAGAACATTATAGTGCTTATGTGAAGCCTATAGTAGGTATTTATACTTTGTTTTTAGGTGTGGTAATATTGATTAAAGCATTTAATATTAAAAGAAAAAGGAATAAAGAGAAAATTAAAAAGATAGGTCTGCTGGGCTTTGTTGGTGGTTTCATAGATGCCGCGTTTGGTGGTGGATGGGGGTCTATCGTGTTGTCGAGCTTAATTGCAGGCGGCAGGCATCCTCTCTTTTCGTTGGGGACGGTAAAAATTAGTAGATTTTTTATTGCTACTTTAAGTTCACTTACGTTTTTTACCATGCTTGGTGGCAAATATTGGGAAGCAGTATTAGGCTTGGTCATTGGTAGTGCACTGGCCTCACCAATTGCGGCGAGAGTATCTAATAAAATATCTGCAAAAACCATTATGGTAGCGGTAGGTATTATCGTAGTTTTAGTAAGTCTACGTAGTGTAATCATGTTTATATTAAAGTTGATATAGTGAGGTGAAAGATTTAATAACGATTAAGGAACAATTAGAACATTTAAGTTTAATAGATAAGCTTAAATATCTAGCTGAAAAGTATAAAGACAGAATAGTTTTCTCTACCAGTTTTGGTTGGGAAGACCAAGTGGTTACCCACCTGATATTTGCCAATAAAATTCCAATTAAGGTATTTACGTTGGAAACGGGAAGGTTATTTCCAGAAACTTATTACGTTTGGAATAGAACTTTAGAGATTTATCAGCAACCTATTCATGCGTATTTTCCGCAGAGCGAATTGCTGCAAGATATGGTAGCGGCAAAAGGACCAAGTAGTTTTTACGAAAGTGTAGAAAACAGGAAAGAGTGTTGTTATATCAGAAAGATTGAGCCTTTGAAAAGAGCCTTAGCTGGCAATGAACTGTGGATTACAGGCATTAGGGCCGACCAAAGTGCCAATAGAGAAGGAATGTTGGATATTGAATGGGACGAAGGAAACCAGTTGCTAAAGTTTCACCCCATTTTTGACTGGACATTGGATGATGTGAAAGCGTATGTGAAAGAAAATAACATCGTGTATAATACTTTACATGATAAGGGTTTTCCTAGTATTGGCTGTGCGCCTTGTACCCGTGCGGTTAGAGAAGGAGAAGATTTTAGGGCTGGCCGCTGGTGGTGGGAAGATCAGAGCAAAAAGGAATGTGGTTTGCATGCTAGTTAGGAATTAGGAACTAGTGGTTAGGAATTAGTAATGGATTAGCCTTTTGCCCGTCATCCCGAGGAACGAGGGATCTCCTAAGGTTAATGAGATTTTTCACTGCGTTCAGAATGATAAGTAGTTCAAAAAAATAGCTGCACAATTCCCCTCTTTTAGAAGGGTGCCAGAAGGACGGGGTGTTTGAGAGATATTAGCATAAACCCAACAAAAATAAACCCGATAGTAGTGAAAAGTTTGTCAGGCTGAGCTTGTCGAAGGCCAAACTTGAAACGGATAGCGGGACTAGCGTAACCGAAGAGCGATTAACCTTGCTTTTCAAATAAAAAAGACACAACCAAAAAATGAGTAATAAATATAATTTTGATTATTTGGACGAGCTTGAAGCGGAGGCAATCCATATCTTGAGAGAAGTGGCGGGGCAGTTTGAAAAACCTGCATTGCTATTTTCGGGAGGTAAGGATTCTATTACTTTGGTTCGTTTAGCGGAGAAAGCTTTTAGGCCAGGGAAATTTCCTTTTCCTTTGGTGCATATTGATACGGGGCACAACTTTGAGGAGACGATTGATTACCGCGACAGAATGGTAGCTCGTTTGGGCGAACGTTTAATTGTAGGCTCGGTACAGCAGTCTATTGACGAGGGGAAAGTAGTAGAGCAAAAAGGCAAAAATGCTAGTAGAAATGCTTTGCAAACGGTGACCTTGTTGGATACGATTGAAAAATACCAGTTTGATGCTTGTATTGGCGGCGCTCGTAGAGATGAGGAAAAGGCCAGAGCTAAAGAGCGTATCTTTTCGGTAAGGGATGAATTTGGTCAGTGGGATCCTAAACGTCAGCGCCCAGAGTTGTGGAACATTTATAATGGAAAAATCCATAAGGGTGAAAATGTACGTGTTTTCCCTATTAGTAATTGGACAGAACTTGATGTTTGGAACTATATCCGCAGAGAGAATATTGAATTGCCAAGCATTTATTTTGCCCATGATCGCGATGTGATTACTCGTAATGGACAATTGATGGCAGCCTCGCCATTTGTAAATATGGACGAAGAAGATGTGGTAGAACGTAAAAAAGTGCGTTTCCGTACCGTTGGAGATATTTCATGTACAGCGGCTATTGCTTCGGAGGCTGACCAGATTGACGATATCATTGAGGAAATTAGCCAGTCGAAAATTTCGGAGCGTGGCGCTCGTATGGACGACAAGGTTTCGGAAGCCGCAATGGAAGACAGGAAAAAGGGAGGATATTTTTAACGTAGTTGGTTAGTTGTTTTGTTTTTTAGTTTGTTGGGATTGAAGCCTTCCAAACAACCAAACAACCAACCTCCTAAACAACCAAAAGCATGAACATACTAAAATTTTTTACAGCGGGCAGTGTTGATGATGGCAAGAGTACTTTGATTGGCCGTTTGTTATATGATACCGATTCTATTTTGGCCGATCAGTTAGAGGCTATTCAAAATGCCAATAGAAAAAACGACGATGGTACGGTGGATTTAGCCATTTTAACGGATGGTTTGAGGGCGGAGCGTGAGCAGGGAATTACCATTGATGTGGCCTATAAATACTTTCAAACGGATAAACGCAAGTTTATTATTGCTGATACACCTGGTCACATCCAATATACTAGAAACATGGTTACGGGTGCTTCTACAGCAAACTTGGCCATTATTTTGGTGGATGCCAGAAATGGTGTGGTTGAGCAAACCATTCGTCATTCTTATTTGGTGTCGCTGCTGGGCATTAAGCATGTGGTAGTTGCGGTGAACAAAATGGATATGGTGGATTATAGCGAAACAGTTTTTGATGCCATTACCCAGAAATATAAATCTTTGGCAGAGGAACTGAAGCTACAGGACGTAACTTATATTCCTGTGAGTGCGTTAAAAGGCGATAACATTGTACATCAGTCTGAGCGTATGGCTTGGTATAGTGGCGATAGCTTGTTGCATTTCTTGGAAAAAGTAGATACTGATGTGCAGGAAAAATCTGAGAAAGCAAGATTGCCTGTGCAATGGGTGATTAGGCCTCAAACGGATGAGTTGCATGATTATAGAGGTTATGCTGGCCGTGTGGTAAGTGGTACGTTTAAAGTGAATGATAAGATTACGGTATTGCCTTCTGGCGCAAGTTCTACCATCAGTAAAATCGAATTTTTTGATAAAGAACTGGAGGAAGCTTCTTCTGGACAATCCGTGACGATACATTTGGCTACGGATGTGGATATTAGCAGAGGAGATACGATTGTAAATTCATCGGCATTGCCGCAGGAAAGCAAACTAATTGAGGCTGATTTATGCTGGATGGATACCAAGGCTTTGGATACTTCGATTACTTATTTGCTACAACATAATAGTAAAGTGACCAAGGTTAAAATAGCTGATGTAGTGTACAAAGTGGATATCAATACTTTGGAAAAGCATGCCGCAGACGAATTTAAGTTAAATGATATTGGTAGGGTAGTGCTTAAAACTGCCGATGCGCTAGCGTTGGATCTTTATCACGAGAACAAAGCGAATGGTTCGGCAATATTGATAGATAGCAGAACAAACTTAACCGTTGGCGCTACCATGTTTAGGGCATTGGCCGATTAATTTTTTTTACATATTAGTTTAAAGGTTGTCTTTTTTGAGGCAACCTTTTTTGTTTTGTTTAGGTTTTAGAATATTAAGAAATGAAGGGAATTAAGAGTGCTTTTTTAGCGAACCTTGTCATTCAGAGCGCAGCGAAGAATCTCTAGATTTTGATAAATAGATATTTAGGTAACTGTTAGATTCCCTTTATCATCGGAATGGTAGAAGCGGCGAATAAGGGTGCATTTGCGATATCCTCCTCTTTGAGGGGTCAGGGGCAGGCATCATTTGCGTGATTATAATTTCCTCCCTCTTAATCTCCCTCCAAAGGGAGAGATAGGAAGTGCTATCATCTGAGTGACAAAAAGAATAAGATTCCTTTCCAGTATATCGAGGCAGTTCTATCGTTGTTTTAATAAAGACTTACGAAGTTTTTAAAACTTCGTAAGTCTAATTGTGAAAAAAATAAAAAAAACATAAAACAATTCTATTGTTCAGGTGTTTACTCGATATTGGTACACTAAAATCTTTAAGGAAATGGTCGAGAATTCTTTTTTGCACGGAGCTACTAGCGATCACAATCGTTCAGGTAAAACATCTATTGAGAGAAACTACTCTTCAACAGCAGCAAAAGACTATGTAAATCAGCGTAGGGAAAAGGCCGCTAAACAGGAAAGGGACGAAAAAAAAAGTGTTTCGGGTACGAAACTCTCTTAACGCAGAAATCACAACCATCAAAAATATAACAAGACCTATAGTGGTCATCAAAAAGGGAGTCCCGCACGTGTGGAACTCCCTTTATTATTTATTAGTTTTCTATTTCTTTAGGTGCGCTGCGGTCTGGTTCATAGTGTAAGCCTGGAGATAACCAGTATAATAACACCATTCTCGAATAACGGTAGTTAAAAGGAGAGAACAGTAAAGTGGTTACAAACAATACTGCAATAAAATACCAAAGGTTTTCATAGTCTAATGCCAATCCAAATATATAAGCGGCTACCCCTGCGGTAACCATTTCTGCAACATTCATGGCATAGCTCACAAACATGGCTACATAAAAGTATCCTGGCTCACGTTCAAACTTTAAGCCACAGTGAGGGCAATGTTCATTCATTTTCTGGATTTTAAAACCATAGGTGCTTCCAGTAAAAGTGTTGCCAACCCTACATCTAGGGCATTTTGCATTTCTAAAGGCATACCACTGAGAAATATAGTAAGGATGATTTTTGATGTGTTCCATTATGATATTGTTATATATTGTTTTCTGAATTTATCGGGCGTAGTGCCTTCATATTTTTTAAAGAATTTTACGAAATAAGATTGGTCTTCGAAATTAAGCTTCTCTGCAATTTCTGATACCCTTAAATCTAGATTAATTAATAATCGTTTAGCTTCCAATAAAATTCTGTCTCTAATTAACTTTCCTGCTGAAGTAGCTAAGAAGTCATTACAAAGCGCATTTAAGTGATTAGGAGTGATGTAAAGCAACTCAGCATATTGTTTGGGCAAGCGTAACTTAGTAAAATTTTGTTCAATAAGCTGTTGAAAGTTTTTAAGAATGGTATGGTTGTAAGGGTTAAGTTCTTGATGGTTTTTAGACAGAGTAGTTCGAGCCACTTCTATCAGTATTTGAAGAAGTAAAATCCTTACCAAATCATCGTTAATGGTTTTTGGTGTTTCTCCTTCCTTTAAAATATCCTCAAAAATGAGGGCAATCTTTTCGCTAGTTGCTTCGTCCAACATTAAAACTTGCTCCTCGGGTCTTCCACTAAAGAAATTGAACTTGTCTAGATATTCTTGTTTAAGTAATAAAGAGCTGAAATATGAGGTGGAAAAATTGATCAAATAACCATCGGGTTCACTCTCAAAATCCCAGCTATGTACTTGTCCAGGGATCATGAAATAAATCATGTTCGGGGTAACGTCAAATGTCTTGAAATCGATCTGTTGTTTGCCACTTCCTTTGGTGAAAAATACCAGATGATAAAAGCTATGTCGGTGGGCATTGTGCAGATGTTGATGTTGCTTTGCATAATGTCCAAACCTGTTCACTAAAATCCCATCGTTTTTATACGCTGAGAAATTTTGTATATCGTAAACAGGGATGTTAGATTTCATGTAACAAAGTTATGTGATTCATTTGAGTCGGCAATGGTGTTTTATGTTTTTAATATGGTACTTTTTACTTTTTTAATGATGTTTTTTAATAGTTAATTAATGTTTTTATGGTTTTAAATACTTTTTTGTGATTTTTTGTCGGTATGGAAGAATAGGGGTGGAGAAGATTTTTTTGAAAAAAAAATGAATGTTTTTTTGGTTTATTGGAATCCTGCCGTATATTTGTCCTCGAGAGCGTTAATTTAGATGATGGGGGTAGGACTTCGGTTCTATCTCCATTTCTTTTTTCAGACCTTTTTGTAATAATAATTCAAGTGCAAAAGGTAAAAACCACCCACCAAAAAGCCTCCTACAATATCTGTAAACCAGTGTGCTCCCAGGTAAATTCTAGATAAGGGTCCTGCAATAATCATGAAGTAAGAAAATAAGCTTAGACTGTTTCGTATATAGCTTGAAATGTTATTTAGCTTATGCATTAATATAATCATAAAGCCAAAGAAAACGACATAAGAAAGGGTATGGCCGCTAGGGAAGCTATTATTATGGTAGCTTTCAACAATGGTGACATATTCGCTAGTTGGTCGTGGACGATTAAAAAGACGTTTTAGTACAAAAGTAAATAAGCCTGTAAATGAAATAGCGATGGTAAACCATGCCTCTCGCTTAAACTTAAACACGAAAAACAAGATGGCCGTAATGGCCATGCAGCCAAAAGCAACAGGTAAATTTCCAAATGCACTGATGAAAATCATCACTTGATCTAAAACAGGTTGATGAAATTGCTGTACCCATTTAGAAATGCTCAAATCAAAATTATTGATAGGGTACTGACCCACAAAAAAGGCCAATAGAGCAAAACTAATGATCAATAAAATACTATAAAGTAAACGGGCCGAGTTGTTCATGAGGAAACTTTGGTTAAACTGCAATTTCGGCAAAATTTAGTTTTTTACGAAGGTTTTCTATAATCCCCTAGAATTTAAATGTAGTTTGTATAGCAATATAGAAAGTATTTGTGCCTTTGCGTTCTTCGCGTAACTCTTCCTTTTCTTAGCGGTAAATTAATTTAACGCAAAGGTTTAGTAAGTTTTCGCAAAGAAACGCAAAGAAGGGTTTAGTGCGATCTGCAGTGATGAGTGTTTCCGACTATAATACGATGCCCATCAATGTTAAGTAGAAACTGGCGATGCTATTAAAATTTTTCGGTTACGTGATCTTTAAATACCTTTGGGCTACGTATGGTAAATACAACAAAAAACAAAGGATTGGAACTTAGAACGGTAAATGTAACCCGTTACGTTACGCCGCTAAGGGAAGGAGGCTCAATGCCTGCCATTGCCGAAGCAGACGATGGTTTTTTATATGTGCTCAAATTTAGAGGAGCTGGACAAGGTCACAAAGCGCTGATTTCTGAAATTATTGGAGGGGAAATAGCAAGAGCTCTAGGACTTAAAATGCCTGAATTGGTTTTTGCTAATCTGGATGAAGCTTTTGGTCGTACTGAACCTGATGAAGAAATACAGGATCTTTTAAAAGCAAGTGTAGGTTTAAATTTAGCATTACATTATTTGTCAGGAGCTATCACCTATGATCCTACCATTACTAAAATAGATCCCGTTTTAGCTTCTAAAATAGTATGGATGGATTGCTTGTTGACCAATATGGATAGGACTGCCCGCAATACCAACATGCTGTATTGGCATAAGGAACTTTGGTTAATTGACCATGGGGCATCATTATATTTCCACCACTCGTGGCAAAATTGGGAAGAACAGGCCAAACGTCCTTTTGTATTGGTAAAAGATCATGTGTTGTTGCCGCAGGCCAGCGAAATTGCAGCTGTTGATGCAGAACTGAAAACAATATTGACACCACAGTTGATTGCTGACATTTTAGCGTTGATTCCCGATGAATGGTTAGATGAACGACTATTTGAAAGTGCTGAAGACCAACGCAACGCTTATGCCTATTTTTTAAATACCCGAATTGAAAACTCTTCAGTTTTTGTAAAGGAAGCCGAAAATGCAAGACAGACACTTATTTGAGTATGCCGTGATTCGGGTGATGCCTAGGGTAGAACGCGAAGAATTCATTAATGTTGGGATTATTCTATATTGTGCCAAACTAAAGTATTTAAAGGCTGCATTTCATTTAGAAACTGCTAGATTAAAAGCATTGAACTGCGAATTGGAGACTTGTGTGATTGAAGATAATTTGAAGGCGATTGTGAACATTAGTGAAGGAGGGAAGGCTGCTGGACCAATTGGTATGTTGGATTTGGCCAGTCGTTTTAGATGGTTAACTGCTACCAGAAGTACGGTAGTACAATGCTCCAAAGTACACCCAGGCTTTTGTGTTGATCCAGAAGTTACTTTAAATCAATTGATGGAAGAATTAGTGTTGTAAAAAAAAAATGCGGCTTCTATCCAGAATGCCGCATGATATTAATTAAACCTAAATTTTGCGTTTTATAAACTTGCTTTGACTTCACCACAAGTCAACATATTTTTAGGGAAGTAAGGATTTTTAATTTCCTTGCTTTCACTTATCCATACGTCTCCCGTCATTGGACAAACTTGTTGATATAATGGCATATCTACAGGTTTTAATTTGGGAGCAATGGCCCAAAATTTTGTAGAAAGTAGCCCGAAAGCTTTACGTTGTTTGTTGATGTTTTTGGTTGCGGCAATTTCTGTAGCTAATTCTATAATCTCCCTTCTGGTTTTTGTTGCCTCATTCATTTGATCAAGCGTCAACTTTTTGAATTTGAACTTACCGAATGAAGTGCTCAGTGCTGTGGCACTATTTACAGCTGCTGTGCTATCTGAAGTGATAAAGTTATTTCTTAAGGTGAGGTAATTGTCAGTAATTTCCTTTTTCTGTGCTTCGCGTTGCGCTACTAATTCAGGAGTTACTTCTTGCTGTGAGGTCACTTGTGCTTTTGCCAAGCCACTGAAACCGATTAGTGCAACAATTAATAATTTTTTCATGCGGTTGTTTTGTTAAGTTTTGAAGTGATTTTGTCTATTTCGATCAGGATGTTCTCTAAATGTTGTTTATTTAGTCCGTTAGCTGAGGCCATCAGCTTTACAATATCTGCCCTTAATTTTGCCAAGTGTTGTTGGCCGTATAGGCGTACATCACTACGTTGAGCAGTATTTAATGCTTTGCCAGGTTCTACTTCCTTAGGTAATAGGAGCATGCCTAATTTTTCGATATATCCACGTTGTAGACTGCGTCTGTATACGTCTAGTTTTTCGTCGCCAGAAAAGTTTACCCAAACCGTTTGTTGCAAATCATTTAAAAACTCGGGTACCGTATAAGCACCTTCAAATTGCAAAGCTTTTTGGCTGATATTGTAAAGCATTCCAGAGCTTAATAGCATATTTAAAACTTGGTTTTGTTGATCAGAAATTTCATCTGCTGTTTTTAAAGGGATGAGTTGGGCAATTTCCTGAGGGTACATCCAAAGTGGCGCAACAAACAATTGTCTTCCGAGGTAATCTATTGCTGCTTTTACCTTAGCTTTAGGCACTGGTTGATACACTACAGCCTTTTCATCTGCTGTTCTTTTGGTTACATAGTTGTTGCCAATATTTTTTAACACATGATATAGGTATCTGCTATATTGTCTCACCACAGCCTTATGCATGTCCGAAAGATTATCATAAGGGTCGTTAGGTTCGTAAGTCCATTTGATAAGATTTGGGACTACGCGTTTCAAGTTTTTAATACCATAATCACTGGCTAAAACGGCATCATCTCCAATATCTTCTGTTTGACTGCGAGGGTCTTCATCTTTACCTTCGCCACCAAACCATAATTTAGGGTTAGCTGTTAAACTATCAGTAGTCAATTTGGCGAGGAATTTTTCCTCTTCAAATTCATCTTTTGCTTTAGGAAGGTAGCCATATCCCCATTTGATTGCCCATTTATCGTACATTCCAATACGTGGATAAATTCCTTTAGGACTAATATTGTCCTCGGGTTGGGCCACATAATTGAAACGAGCATAATCCATAATAGATACGGTGTGACCATTGGCTTCTACCCATTTCTTATCTCTTAATTTCTCAACAGGTGTAGCGCTACTTGCGCCCATATTATGACGTAATCCAATGGTATGGCCAATTTCATGAGAAGAAACAAAACGGATCAGCTGTCCCATTAATTCGTCGTCCAAGTGCATTTTTCTAGCCCTAGGATCTAAAGGGCCAGCTTGAATCATGTACCAGTTTTGCACCAATTTCATCACATTGTGAAACCAACCTACGTGGCTTTCTATAATTTCACCACTGCGTGGATCGCTGATGCGTGGTCCGTAGGCATTAGGTGTTTCAGAAGCATAGTATCTCACTACCGAATAACGAGCATCTTCTAAGCTCATGGTGGTGTCGTTTTCTGGCCATTCTTTGCCGATAATGGCATTTTTAAAACCAGCTGCCTCAAACGCTTTTTGCCAATCGTTAATCCCAGCAATGAGGTAAGGTCTCCATTTTTTTGGGGTAGCCGGATCAATGTAGTAAACAATCTGTTTTTTAGGCTCTACTAATTGTCCTGCTTGATATTTTTTGATGTCCGCATCTTTCGGTTCCAAACGATATCGCTGGATGATATATTTTGTTTGTGCTCGTTGTTCATCATCATCAAATAACACATATTTATTAGCGAAAAACCCAACCCTTTCATCAAAAAAGCGCTTACGCATAGGTACTTTTGGTAACAACACGATAGAAGTGTTTAGCCTCAATGTTACGCTACCAGCACTTGCCATTGCATTGGTGTAGGTTTTGGTTGTTTTTACCTCAATGTTGATCGGATAGGTGTTGATTTCTTCAATAAATGATTTGTCGTCTGCTAGTGAGTTCAGTTTTTTCTCCGTTTTTTCTTGGTTGGCTAAAGAAAACATCGGATTTTCCTTTTTGAAAGCATCGGTTACTTCAATCACTATATTTCCAGTTGCAGGATTAGTAGTTTTGATAGGGAAAGCCGCAACAATTGGATTTTCGTTGCTTCCTGCTAGTGCTTTTGCCAACATATCGTCTGCCTTACGTACATCTTGCTTGTACTGTAATGATCTTAAGAAGATGGTGTTGTTAGGCCCTTTTTCGAAATAGATGGTCTGTTCATTTGCTTTTTCGCCACCAAAGCTACCCATACCTTGTGGCGTAGCTAAGTAGCGAGTTACCGTTAGCATGTACCTGTTCAACAAGCTGTCAGGAATTTCGAAGTAGAATTTAGTATCTACCTGTGTTACCGTAAATAGTCCTGTTTTACTTTTGGCATTAGCGGTAATTACCTTGTTATAAGGTTGTAGTGCTTTTTGCGTACTGTCGGCTTTCTTTTCCGGTTGCGCTTGGGCATAGGCATACTGCTGCGAGGCAGCAAGTATGCTTATGATTACGAGTAGTTTCTTCATCTAAATTAAAATGGAATTTTTTCGTCGGTGTTTAAGGTCAAAGAGCGGTTCATTCTCAACACATTTAATGGGAAAGGAATGATATACAGCCTTGATCCAGGTTTTAAGGTGTAGGTTTGTTGCGGTACGGTTTTATTTACGATAGGGAATACACGGGTAATGGTTTTGGCATATTCTGTTTCGTTATTCAATCTTTTCAGATCGAAAAAGCGGTTAAAACCAAATAGCAATTCTTTTCTACGTTCGTTAATCACCAAGTCCATAGTTTCTTTTCTGGTAGCGGGTACCGCAAGGTTTACAGTTCCGCCCGTTAAAATGCGTTTTGCTCTTAATTTGTTAAGGATATCCACTGCTTCAGTAAACTTATTGTCTCTGGCATAGCATTCTGCCAACATTAAATAAACCTCGGTAGTTTTCATTCCAACAGTGGCATAAAAAAAGCGGGTGTAGGCAACACTATGGTAAGCTGTATTAGATCCAATGTCTAAGAAGCTTGCATTGGTGCTATTGAAGAACAAGTTGAAACGTGCATCGTTGTTACCAAACAAAGTTCTTAACTCGGGGCTAATGATATATTGGTAAGCGAAGTTCATTTCGTTGTAGCCTGTCATGTACATGTAGCTCAGCACTTCTGGATTATTTGGCGCAATAATAGGCACTGAAGTAGGACCGCCCTGAGCAGCATAAGCCACTAAATCAAATATTTGATTGTTGTAGCTAAGCGATTGCTCGGCAGCAGCTTTTGCCGCGGCAATTTCTCTTTTGAACAAATGTACTTTCGCTTTAAATGCATAGGCAAAGGCTAACGATGGATGGTATGGGTCTACAGGTTTTGCTTCTAAGTAGGGAAGGGCTTCGTCAATATCTTTCTGGATAAAGCTGTATACCTGTGCTACGGTAGATTTGGTAGGTTGTGCTTCCAAGTCATATTTGTCCATGATACAAATTCCACCATCTGTAGCAGCTGTTTGTGGGTCGTAGGCTTTTGCGTAGGTATTTATCAATAAAAAGTGATCATAAGCTCTTAGCACTTTAGCTTCTGCTTTGGCTAACTGTTTGGTTTTTTCATCACCCTTACTGTCATCAACTAAGGAAATCACGGTATTCCATCTGTTAATATAGGTGTAGGCTTGGTTGTAAAAACTTGAACCAGTAAGTAAAGAAACCCTATCGGCACTTTCGTTAAAGGTAAAGTTAATGGTGTTTATGTTAGGGGTAATGCCTATTACGTTAGATTCCTTCATCCATTGGTCATCTACCAAGTACTGGAAATTATTGATCGGATATCCACGATTTGGAAAGGAAACTAGCTGATAAAAATCATTAGCGGTTTCTACAATAAAGGCTCCTTTCGGAGTAATGTCGGTATATTTTTCACATGCTGTGATGCTGAACATCAGCAAGGATAATAATAGTATGTTTATGCGTTTCATCGTTTTACAGGGTAAGGTTAACGCCAAATAAATATGTTTTAGGCAATGGAATATTACGTGTTGCCGAGTTGAGTGAGTAGGTTTCAGGATCAATATCGTTTCCTGCCGCACTCCAATACCAAATGTTGTTCATCTGGAAAGTTAATTTCGCTGAGGAGATCTTAATCTTATTAGCAAATGATTTTGGAAGGTTATAGCTTAGAGAGATGTTTCTAAGCTTCACATAATCTGCATCAACTACATTTGCATCAGAATTGCGCCACAACGAAGTGATGGTACCTGCATAGTTCACCAAATTATCCGGATAATCTACCCATAAACGTGGTAAGCCATTGGCTTGTCCATTAGTTACTACGGTATTGGTAATGGTCGTGGTTTTGGTGTCGGCAGGGTCAATAAAATCTTTTCTTAGTTTATTTCCTCCAGAAAATACAAACAACATATTTAAATCAAATTGCTTGTACGACATACGTTGCGAAAGAGATCCTGTATACGTAGGTGTTAGTGGCCCCATGTTTACCAATGCAGCAATATTGTTGATACTGCTTTTGATGCTGGTAGCAATCGGGTTTCCGTTGGCATCAAAGGAGATTGATGGGTTGCCATTTTCATCTAATACATAGGGATAGCCGTTAATCATGCCTCCGTATCGGTAAGCATAAAGACTGTTGTAAGCTTCATTTTCCAAAAAATAATTTAATGGTGAGGCTACATAGCTTTGAGCAGTTGAATTGGTAGTGCTTACTTTTTTAACGGAATTTTTATTAAACGCGATGATAAAGTTAGAGCTGAAACGAAGATCGTTTCTGTTGTACCAATCAGAACCTAATCCAATTTCGATACCGCGGTTTCTCATTGCGCCACTGTTAAGTACTCTACTTAAGGCACCCACGGTAGGGTCTAGTTCTGTAGTGGCTAATAAGTCTGTACTGTATTTGTTGTACAGGTCAAAATTACCTCTTAATTTACCTTTGAAGATCGAGAAGTCTAGACCAACATTGGTGTTTGCTACTTTCTCCCATCTTAATTTTGGATTTGGCAAAGCCGTAATATTGGTGTACTGTAAAGTTGGAAATAAGTTGTCGTTTCTTCTTGTTGCTGTTAAATAAGGAGTGGTACTTTGGTCAACATTTCCATTGACACCATAAGTTGCTCTTAGCTTCAACATATCAAGCCATGATACTTTACTTAAAAATGCTTCATTGCTAGCATTCCAACCCAATCCAATTGACCAAAGTGGGCGGTTTTTATATTGTGGGTCAACTCCAAACAAATCTGCTCTGTCTACCCTGATGCTTCCAGTTACGTTATATCTAGAAAGGTAAGTATAGCTTAGGTTACTATACAAGGAGAAATAGCGATGTTTAATTTCTGTTTGCGTACGCCCAAGGGTACTCAGCGTTCTGTTACCACCATAAATGTAGCTAGGTAAACCTGTTTGACTTAAGCTAGCATTATCCAATATCACTGAAGTTAGTGTTACTGGGTCATATCCATATCTTAATTGTTCAATAGATCTAGGAGAGTAAATTTCCCTCATTTCGAAACCAGCAATAGCAGAAACAGAATGTTTGTTCTGGTCAAAAGATTTATCGTAACCTAATTGATTTCTGAACGTATAACTGCTGTTTTGCACACTATATTGGTAATAACGACCACCAGCAGGCAATCCGCTCGTATATAAATTGGTAGTGCTTGAATAATTGGCTAGTGCATCAGAAGCATACCTCATTTTATAGGAACTTGCATCATAAAAACTTTCTCTGCTATTTCTTCTGTTTTCGTATTGAAACTGTGTGCTAAAATTTAATCCATCGTAAATTTTAGCTTGCAAATTCGCAAATGCTCTAAGCGCTAAAGAGTTTCTTTGTTCCATGCCTTCTTGTAGAGCATTTAAAATGTTAAAGCTTACAGGTTTAAGGCTGGCAGTGCTGTTTATTTTGTTGGCTACTACACCATTCATCGCTAAAGAACCCGTAAAACCGTCTTTAATGTTTACGTAAGGTGAAATGACCAAGTTGCCATTAGCGTCTACAATTTGTTCATAACGATTTTGGATACTGAGCTCATTGTACGATCCGTCGGTAACATCAGCAGTACTATAGGCACCGTTGAAACCAATGGTTGCATTTAGCCAAGGTCTTACTTGGAAGCTGCTTTTAGCGTACAAGGTAAAGTTCCTATCCTGATTGTATTTTACACGTTGTTTTGAATCGTCGAAATTGAAGGATAAGAAAGTGTTTTGTTTATTGTTTCCTCCAGAAAATGATAAGTTGTAACGTTGTCTAAATTCATTTTGCCAAACATTATTCTTGTAATCTTCAATATAGTCGTTTCCTCTCCATTGGCTAATGGTATTGTTGAACTGTGCACTGTTGATTTTCCCTTCTTCTAAATCTCTGTTCAGTTGATATAAAGGAGAATAGTATTTGATCGTTCCATTTGCAATATCTCCGTAGGCATTAAACATGGAAGCTGTGTTAGTATACCTAGCTCGCTCTTTATTGTAAACTGCTTGTTCATAGTCAATGGCATCGCTAGTAGACGCGTAGTTCATTAAACTCAAGTCGGGTTTGGTGCCAATGAAGAAATCAGAACTGAGATTGATTTTTAAATTGCCACTACCTTTTTTAGTTACTAACACAATGACCCCGTTTCCAGCTCTAGAACCATAAATTGAAGCAGCAGCAGCGTCTTTTAATACGTTTACGCTTTCTATGTCATAAGGATTAATGTCTTCAATAGATTGTTCACTGGGTAATCCGTCAATGACCAATAGGGGACTATAACCCACATTTAGTGAAGAATAAGTGCCAATACCTCTCAGGATAGGTTGGTCAGAAGCAGATCCTGTTGGGTTTTTCTGATACATTAAGCCCGCAACACGACCTTCTAAAGCGCTTAATAAATCAGTATTGATGTTTTCATTTAAGGTTTTTTCATTAACTACTGAAATGGCGGCTGTAGAACGTTCTTTTGCAATTGTTTGGAAGCCTGTCACTACCACTTCTTGAAGCAAGGCTTTAGAAGGTGCTAAGGAAACAACAATTGCGGTTCCCGTTGCAGCTTTTGAGTATTTAACTTCTTTTTGTTCATAACCAAGGTACGAGAATACCAAAGTGTTATTACTGTCGCTTACATAAATGGCAAAACGTCCATTTTGATCAGTATGTACCATGTTTGTAGTACCTTTTTGAATAACGGTAGCACCAGGTATTGATACACCATCGCTATCATTAATTACCCCATGTAGGGCATAGGTGTTTTCTCCAGAGGATTTGGATCTAATTACGATGGTTTTACCACTGATTCGGTAAGTGAAATCTTGGTCTTTGAAAACTTGTGTCAGTATTTCATTGATATCCGCCGACTTGATTTCAGCATCAATGGGTTTAGCCTTTTGGCTAAATGAAGCATCGTAAACAAATTGATAGTTGGTTTTTTTAGCAATTTCTGAAATTACCGTATTTAGAGGTGCATTCTTAAAGCTAAAAGAATATATGGTTTGTCCAAAAGAGAATTGGACAGTAAATGTGGTCAATATCGAGATCAGTAAAAGTAATCTCAAATAAGCTATATAGACAGGCCTACTCTTGCCTGCTTGGTAAAGTTTATTCATTTAGGGGTTAGTTGAGTTGATGATTAAATAGTTGTTGGTTTGGAGCGCATGTATCAGTTTTCTATGCTCAGCCTCCTTTCTTCTACTTTAAATTTTAGCCCCGTAGTGGTATACAGCATTTGCAGTACATCATTAAAGGCAGTGTTTCTATTTAGTCTTATATATAAGCGTTTGTTGGGAATGCTGTTCTCGTCGAAAGTAAAATCGTACCAGCGAGAAAGCTCTTGTAGGACATCTGTTAAAGATTGATCATTAAACACGAACAGGCCGTTGGTCCATGCTAGTGTTGCGGCCGTATCTGCTTGATTGACGAAAATGCCGTTTCGATCAGATAATCCTTCCTGTCCAGGAATGAGAATTTTGCGGTTAGTTAGATATTTAAGTTGTACACTACCTTCGAAGAGGGTAGTTTTTGTTTGTTTACCAAAACTGTTGATGATGAATTCTGTACCTAAAACGCGTACATCGGTTTCGCCAACGGAAACTATAAACGGCATTTTTTTGTTCTTGGCTACTTTAAAGTAAGCTTCGCCATTAAGTTTTACATGTCTTTCTGCCCCATAAAATCCAACAGGGAATTCAAGTGTAGATTTGGAATTGAGGTAAACTTGTGTGCCATCTCCAAGAGTAACCTTGTAAAATCCTCCAGCTGGAGTGCTAATGGCATGTAGGGTAGAGAGCCCTGTAGTATCGTTTGAGGTTTGTTTGTAAGTGATAGTACCATCAGCAGCGGTGGTTACCGTAATTGCTGCGGCGGGTGAAAATTGAGCAGTATTTTTGCTGTCAAGAAGTCTTTCTTCATGGTTGATGATCAGCACTGCCTTATTGCTGCCAGGAACAATTTCATGTTTACTGAAAGTTGAATTGTCATAGAGTGCCAGGTAACTTAAACCAAAGATGACCGCTGCTGCTGCCGCGGCTTTGTACCAAGTAGTCATTTTTATGCGCTTGGTCTTAGGTTGCTCGGCTATTTGCTCCTCTATTTTTGCAAAAATATTTTTCAGGTGAACTTGGTCTGCTGAATTGGTTTTTTCTTCAGATAGTAGTTCATTGCCGATATGATTACGTAAGCTTTCCTCACTAACCTCTTCTAAACCTTTAAACAAGGTGTTAAGGTCGTTGGCAGTAGCTTGATTGTTCAAATACCTGCTAAATAGTTTCCCGAAATCTGGTTTTTGCTCCATATTTATAAACCTATACGCACGAGTTTTAGAAACACACTATTGTGATTCAAAAAAAATGCAATTTTTTTAATTTTAGTGTTGAGGTCGCTAGGGAGCTAGTTCTTTAGATATAATGCAATTACAAAAACGAGGAACTCTTTAGAGTGGAAGAATACATGGTCTTTAACAGCTTTGGTAGCCTGTACCAACTGATTACTCACAGTAGAAACACTGATGTTTAAATGCGCTGCTACCTCTTTGTAAGATTTTTCCTCTAATTTACAAAGCCTAAAAATTTCTTTACGTTGGGGCGGTAGCTGGTCAATAGCTTCTTGTAGTACCGCAGAGCGTTCTTTATTGTAAATGTAATCTTCTGTCTGATTGTAAAATGCTGCAAAGGTATTCATTAAGTGGTCTTGCATTTTCTTGTCTTGTGCAAGTTTTCTGTAATAATCGTATACCGTATTTTGTGCAATGGTGTACAGCCAAGCTTTAAAAGGTCGTTCGCTGTCAATGGTTTCTTTTTTGAGCCAAACTTTCAAGAAGACATCCTGTAGTAATTCGTCGGCAATTTCAGAAATCTTGACCATTTTATAGAGCTTTTGATATAGTGCAGCACTATATTTCTCATAAAAAAAAGCAAAAGCCTCTCTATCCGCATTAATGAGCCGAGTTAAATAAACTTCTTCCGATAGGGGCTGACTGGGCAAGTTAAAAGATCAAATTTTCTACTAAGATGGTAATAAATTTTTTGGTTATCAAAGTTGAACACAATTTAGAACGGGTTTTAGGTAGGTAGAAGGAAAAGAAAAACGGCAACTCATCCAAGCTGCCGTTTTTTCAACCAAATATAAATTGTATGAACATTGATGCAAATACAATAAAGTCTACTAATTTAGTAGTATTTATTTTTATTTTTTTTACAGCCCGTTGATGATGAGGGGGAAAGTCTATTTTAGAGAAGAAAATTTTAGGATGATAGCGTGCTTTTTGCCTAAATACTAAGATTTCCTAAATATGATGGCAATATCGTATATAAGCTTGTGAAGATTTTATAAATAAGCTAGCACGAAATCGTTTAAGTTTGCTTTCGCTTGATCAGTAATCAGGCACATTAATAAACCTAACCAAATATCAAGCATTCATGAAGAACCTTCCCATTTTAGATATATCTATCATCCTGCTGTATTTGTTGGCAATGGTATTGGTAGGTGTATATTTTGCACGAAAGAACAAAAGCGCCGAACAGTTTACCAAGGCTTCGGGCAAAATACCAGGGTGGGCAATAGGCTTGTCTATTTACGCAACCTTTTTAAGTAGTAACACTTTTTTAGGAGTTCCAGGTAAAGCTTTTGGAGGTAATTGGAATGCTTTTGTATTCAGTATCTCTATGCCATTTGCAGCTTGGATCGCTTCAAAATACTTTGTGCCGTTTTATCGTAGTGTAGGAGGAATATCAGCTTATTCGCATTTAGAGCACCGATTTGGTCCCTGGGCCAGAACCTACGCGGTAATCTGCTTTTTGTTAACGCAATTGGCACGCATGGGTTCTATCTTTTTCGGTATTGCCTTAAGTTTGCAGGCTTTAACAGGCTACAGCATGTCAACGGTAATGATTGTGATGGGGATTAGCATCATCATTTATACCGTAATGGGTGGTATGGAAGCGGTAATCTGGACAGAAGTAGTGCAAGGTGTTATCAAAACTTTAGGCGCATTGTTAATCATCTATCTTATTGTGGATGATATGCCTGGCGGAATTTCTAAAATTATTGATATTGGCACCACCGATCATAAATTTAGTTTGGGAAGTTTTTCTCCAAATCTCACCGAATCCACCTTTTGGGTAGTACTATTCTACGGGTTTTTCATCAACCTTAACAACTTTGGGATGGACCAAAACTATGTACAACGTTATCACACTGCAAGTACTGAAAAGGAGGCTACCAAATCAGTTTGGTTATGTGTTTGGTTGTACGTGCCTGCTTCATTGTTGTTTTTTATCATAGGTGTTTGTTTGTATGCCTATTACCAAGTACATCCTGAATTTACAGATATCATTAAGAGCCAAGTAGCGGCGGAGCGTTTGCCATCTTCGGCTACACAAGCTCAAATTAGCGAGATGGCAGCCTCTTTAAAACCAGCGGACTATGGTGATAAAGTAATGCCGCATTTTATGGTGAACAAAATACCAGTAGGTTTGGTAGGTTTAATTGTTTCGGCCATCCTTTCAGCAGCTATGAGTACCATCAGTTCTGGGATGAATGCATCTGCAACCGTATTTACGGTGGATATCTTTAAAAGATACTTTAAGCCGAATTTAACCGATAAACAAAATTTAAGTACACTGCATATCACTACCGTAATATTTGGTTTAATGGGCATGGGTACAGGATTGGCGATGATCGGTGTAAAGAGTTTACTGGATATTTGGTGGGAGCTCTCGGGCATATTTGCGGGTGGGATGCTAGGTTTGTTCCTCTTGGGAATGATCAGCCGAAAAGCCAAAAATACCGAAGCTTTTACTGCTACATTAATCGGTATTGCGGTAATCCTTTGGATGACTTTCTCCAACTTCATTCCCGAACAGTACGAGTTTTTAAGAAGCCCGTTCCATAAAAATATGATCATTGTAGTGGGCACGCTTACCATTTTCCTAGCTGGGGTCATCATCACCAAGTTAAAAGGGAACAAACAGACAGCTTTAGAAGCATAGCATTTAATCGATTTTGAATTAAGAAGACTTTAAGAAGATAACATGAACACGAAAAAAGGATTTATCCCAGTAATGCTTACGCCTTTTAAGGACAATGGTGCGGTAGATTTTGATGGATTGACCAAATTAACGGAGCTTTATCTCGAAGCTGGGGCTGCTGGATTATTTGCTAATTGCCTATCTAGCGAGATGTTTGAGCTTTCTGAAGAGGAACGAATTGCCACCGTAAAACATGTAGTGAAATTAGCCAATGGGAAAGTACCTGTAGTAGCTACTGGAACTTTTGGGGGAGAAATTGCCAAGCAAGCTGATTTTGTAAAACGTATTTACGATACTAAGGTAGATGCTGTAATTGGTATTACGGGTTTATTGGCTGATGAAAATGATAGTGATGCCGTGTTTGAAGCGAATGTACACCGGCTTTTGCAACAGACAGATAATATACCAATGGGATTTTATGAATGTCCAGTGCCTTATAAAAGAGTAATTAGCCCTAAACAGTTAGGAAACTTGGTGGCTACCGGAAGAGTAACCTATCATAAAGACACCTGTTTAGATATTGAACAAATTAAGGAAAAGCTGGAGTTAACCAAGAGCGCTACAAATTTTGGACTTTACGATGCTTATATGGTGCACGCCGTAGCGTCGCTTAAAGCCGGTTCAGCAGGATTGTCATGTATTCAGGGTAATTATTTTCCGGAGCTGTTAGTATGGTTGTGCAATCATTACAATAGCAGCAACCTACAAAGCGAAGTGGCTTTGGTACAACAATTTTTTATTGACCAAATGGATGTGATGCATGAGGTGTATCCAACGGTAGCAAAATATTATCTACAAAAGAGAGGGTTACAGATTTCAACTTTTACACGCAGAACTGGCATAGGAGCATTCAATGCTGAAGTGAAAGCTAAGGTTGACCAACTTTTTGAAGATTACACCAGCTTAAAGGAGCGAATTAACCTTGATAGCGTGTTGGCGTAGAGCGAAAATGGTCTGTAATGGATTATTATTTTTGGTTTGGGCTCCTGCTATTGAAGTAGGAGCTTTTTTATGAGAACAATCATGATGAAAACAAAATTGGCATTGGGAATAGCTTTGTGCTTATCCTTGAATTTTGCAAAAGCGCAATTGGCGGCACCTGCTTTGGTAAGCGGTCAGCCTATTAAAAATGGTAATACAAGTGGCTACGGTCGACTTTCGTTGCCATTTTATAATGGCCATAACATGGGCTTTGCTGCAGTAAAAAATAAGGAGGCGAAAGATTTGTTTTTGCAAGGTACTGATGGTCATGGTAGGGGAACTTACTTATATGCCTACAAAGGATTATCGCCTGATGGCACACCTATTTTTGCTGAACCAATTAAAATTACGGTTCCTTTTGAAGATAAGGGTGATAACAGAGGACTTATTGTTCAAGATAAAAATGGAAAAATATACGGCGTTTGGGTATTTGGACAAACCTTACGTTATGCCGAGTTTAATAAAAGTAATTATAGCTTTTCGGAGCTAAAGCGCATTAACATTAAGGGACAACCAAGGGGCTATTCTAATTTCGGAATTGTACCATTGAAGGATGGCAGAATGTTCTTTTTGTTTTCAGTAGGACAAGAAGGTGTTTTCAGCAATGGGAAAGATTTTCCAAAAATGATTCCCTACAATGCCGAAGGTTTTTGGCCTTACGAACTCCGTAAAATGGGAGTGTTTGGTGGCATAGCTGATGGTTTGGAAACGCCAACAGTCAACATCAAACAACTCACAGAACTTGACCAAGCGATATTCACGATCGACGGTTTTGTGAAGTTCTCGAATGCAAAAGATAGTTACATCCTTTCAGGAACCCGTTTGGGCAATATCTTATTATACAAACTCGATGAAAATTCAGGAAGTTTAGCCAAACGTAAATATGCGGTTAATGCTGAAGGTATTTTGTTACGTAATCCAGGAGTACATTCGTCGCCTGCTTATTTTTTTGACAGTGAACAAAATCAAGGTTTAATTACTGTTGGCGAGGGTGGGGTGTATTATTATAAGAACACCAATAAAATAGATAAAAATGGAAATTTAGTGATGAACGAACCTGTGCATGTGCTGCAACAAAATCCTAAGGTATATGGTGGTTCTTTGGTGCAACCCTCGGTAGCTGATTGGGATGGTGATGGCAAGTTGGATATCATAGCGGGTAATTCTATGGGCTTTTTGTTTTTCTATAAAAATACAGGCAGCAATCAATATCCAATTTATGGGGATCCTGAACCTTTAGTAGCCGACGGTAAAGTAATCCATGTACAGCCTGGTTATAGAGAGGATATTCAGGGGCCTGGTGAAGCCAGATGGGGCTATACCTCACCAAATGTAATTGATTGGGATGGTGATGGTTTGTTGGATATTTTAACAGGAGATAGTCGTGGTAAGTTTATGGTTTACCTGAATATTGGAACCAAAATAGCCCCTAAGCTAGACAGAGAGCATACGCTGTATCTTGATGGCATGGATATGTACGGTACGTGGCGTACCAGACCAGGTGCTGCAAAACTAGGCGGCAGAATGGCCTACATTACTTTGGATAAGGACGATGAATTTCACCTTTATTGGCAGCTGGATAAATATAATTTGGAAGATGGTGGTAAACTAAAAATGGGAGATAAGAACATTAGAGGGAATAAATTGGGTGGGGGTACGGTTGGCCGTGCAAAGTTTGAAATTGTAGATTGGGATGGCGACGGTGTAAAGGATCTTTTGGTAGGTACTTACGGCAAACAATCTATTCCTGATACGCTTACAGGACTTCCAGTAAATATGAAACCTAAACGTGGATCGACTATTCTTTTTCTGAAAAATGTAGGTACAGATGTGAAACCTAATTACGAATTTCCAAAAATACTGAAGTTTAAAGGTCAGAATATTTCCCTTGGAGGACATGAGATAGGAGGCTGTGTAGCGGCTATAGGTACTGGAAATAACTCGATGAACTTGGTAGTGGGTATTGAAACTGGGGTATTTATGTTTTATGATAGGAAAGATTTGAGCTGGTGAACATTTTAACCACCTTAGACACCTAAGAACATTTTAATTTTTTGGAAGTACTTAAGTGAGCTAAGATTTCTTAGGTGTTTGATTTTTATTCTTTTAACCACCTTAGACACCTAAGGACATTTTAGTTTTTTGGAAGTGCTTAAGTGAGCTAAGGTTTCTTAGTGTTTGATTTTTATTCTTTTAACCACCTTAGACACCTAAGAACATTTTAGTTTTTTGGAAGTGCTTAAGTGAGCTAAGGTTTCTTAGGTGTTTGATTTTTATTCTTTTAACCACCTTAGACATCTAAGAACATTTTAGTCTTTGGTATTACGCTTAGATGAACTAAGGTGTCTTAGGTGGTTTATTTTTCAATCACTTTACATTTTAGTTTCAACCATTAAGGAATTAAGGGACATTAAGTTTTGTTGGATATGGTCTTAATTATCTTCACTTCTTAATGTTTCATTTTTTTAGCGTTTCAATATTCTCAAGTGGTTTATTATTTTCTTCATTTTGAAGAATTTTAACTTCCTAAAATAGCCAATGCCAAACAGATAGATTGTACATGGCAACATCCTATAAACATTAGCCAATAATAGGCAAAATAGCAGTACGGTAGCTCGGTAACTTTAAATAACCGAATATAACCAACATACTGTATGAAAATGAAAATCTCTCCTGCGGCATCGAGCTATAACTCCTTTTTATTTAGAGAAGTCAGACATCAATCTTGAAGCAATCTATAATTGAAGGCTTCTTTGCTAAGAAATAAAATAAACCAAATAAACACGTATGAAGAAAAATTTACTTAACCTTATTCTGTTAGCTTGTACTAGTTTTACTGCGCAAGCTCAAATCTTTTCCCAAGATTTTGGTGATGCAAGTGCGAATGCCGTGGATGCATCTGCTTTTGCTACCTCGTCAAATCCAACTAAAAAGATGTTCACTTTCATAAGCAATTATGGTAATTCAAAATCCAGTATTGTAGATGGTAAATTACAGTTTAATAAAACGGCTAATTCAACCACACATTTTGTTAGAAATTTAGATTTTGCACCCAATCCTAAATTGATCAAGGTCAGCTTTAAATTCCAATGTGTTGATGCCGTGGGTGACTTTAGCCTCAACCAAGCTACCTTTATGTTAGGTGCTAATTTCATTAATGATGCTACGTTGCCAAGTCAGGCAGATACACATAGTAAATTTGGCATAAGTATGAGTGGCACAGATTTTAAATTGAATGTGGTGAGTAATCAGCCAAACACTACCACTTCTCAATCATCTGCTACGTTTAGTGGTCAACAAACCCTCACTTTTATAGCCAACAATAGTGGCGCAGTACAAAAGTATTTGGCGCCAGATGGCAGTACAGAAACCGTGGCTGATGATACTTGGGATTTATGGGTAGGAAACACCAAAGTGTACAATGACATTGCTGCCTACGGAAATTCAGATATCAAGCACTTTAGGTTTAGCATGCTGTCGGCAGCTGCAACTATTGCTACCGTAAAAGTTCTTTTTGATGATATCGAAATCCAAAATCTGTATGATATGTTAGCTTGGGATTTTAGTGGGCAAACAGGAACATTAACGGGAGCTGCAAATCCAATTATTAATCAGGCGGGTTTGGAAAATTCAACATTGATCAGGGGTGGAGGTTTAGTGGAAGGAGGCTTTAATAACTCCTATTTTTCTACAGTAAGCCCTGCTTCACCAACTAAGACCGATGCCATTACCAATGGTACTTTTTATTCTTTTACGGTTAAACCTAAGGCTAATTATGCGGCCTCTTTAACCACCTTGAATTCGAAAGTAAGACGTAATACCACTGGACCTAAAAAAATACAATGGCAGTATAGTACTAACGGAGTTACTTTCATAGACTTGGGTACTGAAGTTGATTTAGGTACTACTTCTGATGGGGAAGTGCAGGCACCCATTAATCTTACTGGAATTGCGGCCTTGCAAAATGTAAGCCCTTCAACTACCGTTACTTTTAGATTATTGGGATGGGACGCTGCAGATGGTGGAGGTTTTGCTGTAGGTAGGATTACAAGTAATGCCTCGGGTAACTCACTGTTTTTAGAAGGTACTGTACAAGAAACTGCTTTGCCTGTAACCCTTACCTCTTTCAAAGCCAATAAACAAAATAACGCGGTCCGCTTAAATTGGACTACAGCCTCAGAAGAAAACAATAGCTACTTTGAAATTTTAAGAGCTGGCGATGATCAGAAATTTGTAGGTATTGGTAAAATTAAAGGAAATGGAACAGTTGTAGAGAGCAAATCTTATAGTTTTATTGATCAAAATCCATTAGCTGGCACTAATTATTATCAATTGAGCCAAACAGATGCGGATGGGAAAACCAAGCAAATTGGAACAGTGCAATATGTAAAGTTTGACTTTTCTAATACCTCACTTACGGTATTGCAAACTACCAATCAGCAGGAAGTAAAGGCATTGTTGAATATTGACAAAGCAGCTAAGGCAAATGTATTCGTGTACAATATTTCTGGAAATTCACTTTATCAGGGACAGTTTAATTTAAATAGTGGGGTCAACGAAATTGTGGCTTCTGTTAGCTTGAACAGAGGAATGTACATTTTGAAAGTAAAAACGCAATCGGGAGAAATTTGGCAAACAAAATTTGTGAAATAAAATATTTAAGCACTAAAGTGTATGAAGCTTTTTATTCATTTTAGTGTTAAATAAACCAAATAAACCAAAACGTATGAAAAGAATTTACCTTACCCTGGTGGTATTAGCTATGCTTATGGCCGATACCCTAAAAGCACAAGTAATTGCTGGCTGGAATTTAAAACAGTTAGATATGGATAATGTCAAACTGGCTGAGGGTAAACTCTATCTGGTCAATCTTAAATCAGCATGTATTAACCAAACGGCCAAGCTCATCAAATAAGGGAAAAAGACATCGATTTGTTTTTCATCTTTTTGAGATGCTAAGAATCTATGTGTCTAAAAATCACATTTATCGTTAAAAATATGCAGCAAAAATTAATACCAATAGGTCTTTTGCTTCTATTGTTGGGCGTTTTTTTTACTTCGGTGAAAGCGCAGCAAACACTAAAAACAATCAGCCTTAAAATTATAGATGCCGATCGGAATGACCCTTTGGGTGGGGTAGTTGTCGGCTCCGTGTTAGACAAAAAGAAATCAACCCTAACCAATGAAGAAGGGGTATTCAGTATCACTTTATCAGAAGCAGATACTTTAGTGATTTCACATATTGGCTACCAACGTCAGCGAATAGCAGTAAAGAAAATCATTGGAAATACTATCGCCCTAAAATCAATAGCTACTCAATTAGAAGATGTGATCATTATTGGTTATGGTACGGCCAAGAAGGATGAGATAGCAGGCTCGGTGGCCAAAGTAGATATCGAAGAGATGAAAAAAGCTCCCGTAACCTCCTTTGAACAAGCTTTGCAAGGACGGATAGCAGGACTGCAAATATCAGCTAATGATGGTCAGCCTGGTGATGAAATGAACGTGGTGATCAGGGGAGGAAATTCACTTACGCAAAGCAATGCTCCCTTGTATGTGATTGACGGCTTTCCTGTGGAAGATCCATCATTAAGTGCACTTAATCCTGATGATATTGCTTCCATCACTATTTTAAAGGATGCCGCATCAACGGCTGTTTATGGTGCTAGGGGTGCCAATGGCGTAATTGTGATCGAAACCAAGAGAGGTCAAGAAGGGAAGCCCTCGTTTAGTTATCAGCTGAACTATGGTATGCAAAATTCTGATAAACGTATGGAGGTGATGAATCCTTACGAGTTTGTGAAATATCAATTAGAATTTAATCCAACACGAGCAACCAGTACCTATCTCATTAACGGACGTACTTTGGATAGCTATAAGGACATCAAGGGGATCGATTGGCAAGAAGCGGTATTTAGAACAGGAGCCTATCAGCAGCACAATATTAGTGTGACAGGAGGAACCAAACAATCTAAATACATGATTTCGGCAGCCATTCTTGATCAGCAGGGAATGATCATCAATACCGGATTTAAGCGTTACCAAGGTCGTTTAGCATTAGATCAAAGTTTTTCAAAACGAGTAACTTTTAGGTTAAGAGCTGATTACAGTAGTCAAGAAGCTTATGGACAGCGAGTGGCCGCATCTAATGCAGATAGCAACGGGGCACAAGCCACCAGTTATTTACTTTTTGGTACTTGGGGTTATCGACCAGTTAGTGGAAATGTAGACGAGAATTTGGAAGATGACCTATTGGATCCAACCATCCAACTCTCAACAGATTCGAGAATTAATCCAGTAATGTCGGCCAATAATGAATATAATAGCAACAAAATTCAGAACCTTAATGCCAATGCCTTTGTCAATTTCAATATCATAGAAGGATTAGATTTTAAGATTTCTGGAGGCATTAGCAATAGAAATTCCAGAGTTGATGAGTTTTATAATAGCAAAACTTCTAGGGGGAATATCAATATTTATGGTAACACTGCAAGAGGAATTAATGGTGCTATTGATTTTCCTTCAAGATTTAGCTGGACCAATGAAAATACCTTGAACTACACCAAGCAGTTTAAGAAAATACATCGTATCAATGCAGTAATTGGTTTTACCATGCAAGAAGTAAAAACTTCTTCCTATGGTTTTGCTACTCGCCGTATTGCCGATGAAAGTTTGGGCATGCCAAGTTTAGCTTTGGGTACGCCTTATCAAGTAGGCGCTATGGAATCAAGAAATACCTTGCTTTCGGGCCTAGGCAGAATCAATTACAACTATAGATCTAAGTATACCCTAGAATTTAGTATGCGTGCTGATGGTTCTTCTAAATTCAGACCTGAAAACCGTTGGGGTTATTTTCCAGCAGCAAGTTTTGCATGGTTGGCAAGCCGCGAAAAATTCTTGAAAAATATCAAAGCCATTAGCAATGCCAAATTCCGAGCAAGCTATGGGTTGTCGGGTAATAACCGTGTAGGTGATTTCTCTTATTTGTCTACCATTGGTTATCCTATGACAAATGCCTATTCATTCCAAAATCAAACGCCACAATTGGGAAGCTGGTTAAGCAATTTAGGTAATCCGCAATTAACTTGGGAAACCACCGCTCAATTAGATGTAGGGGCTGATATCTCATTTCTAAAAGATAGGATTAACCTAACAGTAGATTATTACAATAAGAACACTAAAGATTTGCTGCTCAATGCTGATATTCCTACTACTACGGGTTATTCAAAAGTATTTAGAAATATTGGGAAGGTACAAAATAAAGGCTGGGAGTTTACCTTATCTACCATCAACATTAAGAAAGCAGACTTTTCATGGTCTAGTAATTTCAATATTTCCTTTAACAAAAATAAGGTGTTGGAGTTGGTCGACAATCAGGAGGTTTTCTTAAGTCGTGTATCATGGACCAGCACTTTTAATGGAACTCCTTTGTATTTAACTAAAGTGGGACAGCCTGTATCTCAGTTTTATGGATATGCTTTTGATGGCGTTTATCAATATGCCGATTTCAACCAGATGGCGGATGGTAGCTATAAATTAAAATCGGGGATTTCTGATAATGGTACAGATAGGGAAAGCATTCAGCCTGGTGATGTTAAATACAAAGATATGAACGGGGATATGGTTATCAACGACCAAGATATGGTGGTAATTGGTAGGACTTTACCTAAACATACAGGTGGTTTTTCGAATGTGTTCCAGTATAAATCATTTACCCTTAGTGCTTTGTTGCAATGGAGTTATGGTAACAATATTTTTAACGCCAATAGGGTAGTGTTTGAGGGCAATGAGATTAACAGGAACAATGTGAACCAATTTGCTGCTTATCAAAACAGGTGGACGCCCACCAATCCTAGCAATACGATGTTTAGGGCAGGAGGTTCAGGACCATTGGGTGCTTATTCCTCGCGTACTATCGAAGATGGTTCTTACCTCAGGTTAAAAACAGTAGCCTTGGCATATTTAATTCCCGCAAAGTGGTCGGCAAAAATTGGTTTGAACAAGTTACAGGTTACCGCATCAGGGCAAAACCTAGCTACTTGGACCAAATATTCGGGTATGGACCCAGAAGTTTCGGTGCGCAATACCATTCTTACCCCAGGTTTCGATTACTCGGCTTATCCGCTACCTCGAACAATTGTATTTGGTTTACAGGCATCATTTTAAGGAGGTTTTTATGAAAAGGAAATATCAAATCATTATAGCGTTGTTAGCCATTGTATTTATCAGTTCATGTGCTAAGTTTTTAGATGTAAAACCTAAAGATTCTATACTGCCTGAAGAGTATTTTGAAACAGAAGTACAGTTAAATAAAGCACTTATTGGCGTTTACGATGTGTTGGGCAATTCGGCGCTCTATGGAAATTACATGCATGGACGTATGGGTTTAGATGCCGATGAAGGTTTTCAGCGCAGTTCCACTTTGGTGACAGGTCCCATCACTTACGATGTGGAAGCAGCAGATTTAACCGTGAAGAATTTTTGGGCCGCTTTGTACGACGGCATCAATCGAGCTAATTTTTTATTGGAAAATATCCATCGTCCTCAAATGGATGAAACTAAGAGGAATGAGATCAGAGGCCAAGTACTTTTTCTAAGAGGCTACTATTATTTTCTATTAGTATCCAACTTTGGTGATGTGCCTTTAATTACTACGGCCACCAAATCTATTGGTAATACACAAATTGTGCGTACTCCTTCCAAGCAGGTTTATGAACAGATAGAAAAGGACATGCTAGCTGCAGAACCATTGGTGAAAAGTGCAACTGAAATTGGGTTTGGAGGTAAAATCAACAAATCTGCCATTTGGGGAATATTGGCCAAAGTTTATCTGTATTGGGCAGGTTATCCCTTAAAAGACCAAACCAAATATGAAGAAGCTAGAAAATGGTCCTTAAAGGTAATTACCTCAGGAGAACATGTTTTAAATTCTTCCTACCAGCAAATTTTTATCAACTACGCTCAAGACAAGTACGACATTAAAGAAAGCATTTGGGAAGTAGAATTTTGGGGGAATGATGCCGAAGCTTACGCGGAGTCGGGCAGAGTAGGAAGTGTATTGGGTATTGCCAACTCCACTGATGATCCTGTGGTAGGCAGAGTGTTGGGTTATGTTAATGCTACGGCTACACAATACCGAAGATATGAAGACACTGATTTGCGTCGAGACTGGACCATTGGCCCTTTCAGATATAGTGGAACCCCGCCTGTTAAAATCAATTACAGTGCTACTCAAATTTATCAACGCAACGTTGGTAAATGGCGCCGTGAATATGAAGTAGTTTCTCCAAAGTCCATTGTTTCTACCCCGCAAAACTATCCGTTGTTACGCTATAGCGATGTGTTGCTAATGTATGCTGAAGCAGATACCGAAGTGAATGGCACGCCAACAAATGCCGCCTATAATGCCATTAATCAGGTGCGTAGGCGAGGTTATGGAAAGGATATCAATACGCCTAATGCTACTATCGATTTTTCGGGAATGGGGAAAGCTAGTTTCTTAAGTGCATTGCAAGATGAAAGAAGCCGTGAACTTGCCTTTGAGTCTATTCGTAAAGGCGATTTGGTTCGATGGGGACTGCTCGTGAACAAAATGAAAACGGTAGAGGCTGATTTTGGAAAAGACATTGTTCCTGATAACCTCAAGCATGGCGCTAAAACTTTCAAAAGTGCCTCAACAAGAGACGTGGTGTTTCCAATTCCGGCCTATGAAATGTCCTTAAATAGATTATTAGTTCAAAATTATGGATGGTAAAATTTAGGATAATGAAAAACACAAAAATATATGCGGTTTTATTGGGCTTATGTTTAGCCTCCTGCGATAAAGAAAAGCCACTTAATGAACCTGCTTTTGATGTAAAGGCTACTGCCACTACTTACAAAGTGGGTGATAGGGTAGAATTTAACTTAAGTGGCAATCCCGATATTGTAAGCTTCTATTCAGGAGAAGTAGGCAATGATTATAATTACGTTCAAGGCAGGGTAATGCCTGCCACTAGTGCTTTGTCATTTACCACTCGTGTACTCGCCGCTGGGCAATCCAATCAGTTTGAAGTATTGGCGTCTTCAAATTTTAATGGTATTTACACCTTGGAAAATGTGCAGGCAGCTACTTGGGTGCCACTTAATAGCCGCTTTACTTTGGCTACGGCAAATACCGAAGTCAACTCAGGTATAGCCAGCGTCAATGATGCACTAGCTAAAGATAAGGCTATTTACATCGGTTTCCGATACAAAACAAAAGCAAAACAAAATGCAGGTAACTTGCTGGGAGCTCGTTGGCGGGTAACTAATTTTTCATTCCTTATTGCTTCGGCTATTTCTTTGGAAGAAAAAGCGCTTAGTGGCAGTGCGGGTTGGAATGTAGTCACTAGTAGCGATTATGAAACCAATCGTGTTCGCATTACCAGTGCTTACTTGGAATTTATGGGCAATGCCACCAATACAGCAGTAGATACTGAAGGCTGGATTATTACTTATCCTATTCTATTCGATGGATTTATTACGTATTTACCAGATAAGTCTAAACCAATTAAGAGCATCGGTAGTCAAAGCGTACAAAACTACACCCATATATATCAACAACCAGGCACCTATAAGGCAATTTTTATAGCTGCAAATGCCAACACAGAAGGCTCTAAGCAAATCAAAAAAGAAATTACTTTAAATATTATCCCTTAAGCTATGATGAAGAAACTCGTTTTAAGCATCGCTTGCATATTATTGCTCAACATGGGCTTGCAAGCGCAAGATACGCCTCGCAAATACAGTTCGTTTCCGTTTAATGTCCAAAGCCTAAAAGAAATTGGCTGCAGTACAGAGCAGATTAAAAAGATTACGGAAATCAGAAAAGCAGTGATGGACGAGCGCAAGAAAGTAACAGAAGATACTTCGCTTTCGGAACGTGACAAAAAACTGGAGCAACGAAAACTCATCGACAAAAGCAAAGTGAAAATGATGGAAGTGTTAACCGATGAACAAAAGCAAAAGGTAGAAGAGTTTAACAAGAAGGTTAAAGAAGAAAAATCGGAAAGCTAGAATGAAGAAGATAATAGTCGCCCTATTGTTTATATGTGGGCTAGGTAATGTGCAGGCAAAAGTGATATTACCTTATGTGTTTAGCAATGGTATGGTATTGCAACAACAAAGTAATGCTGCTATTTGGGGTAAAGCTGCTCCTGGAGCAGCGGTAAATGTGGTGACTTCTTGGAATAAGAAAGAATATAAGGTAAAAGCCAATGCCGATAGTACTTGGAAGCTCAAAGTAGAGACCCCAAAAGCAGGTGGACCTTATCAAATTAATATTAATGATGGTGATTTATTGACCATTAAAGACGTGCTTATTGGAGAAGTTTGGTTCATTTCTGGTCAATCTAATATGGAAATGGGCTTACGTGGAATGGGACCAGAGCAGCCTATACATGGCGGACCAGAGGCCATTGCTAACGCAAGTAATGAAAAAATTAGATTTTTTAGAAGCCAGCACAAAGTTTGGGGAACACCTACCGACAATTTAAGGGGCAGATGGCAAACAGCTAGCCCTACGAGTTCTCCCTTGTTTAGTGCATTGGGGTATTTCTTTGCGCTTAAACTCCAAAAACAATTAAATATTCCTGTTGGGATTGTACAAGTGGCTTATGGTGGTACACCTATAGAAGCTTGGATGAGCAAAGAAAGCTTGACGCCCTTTACGACAGAGGTAAAAATACCAGAAGAAAAAAAAGAGGCTATAGAAAATAAAGGCACGCCCACCAGTTTGTTTAATGGAATGATCAGTCCCATGATTGGCTTTACCGTAAAAGGAATGCTTTGGTATCAGGGAGAACATAACCGACGTTATCCTGCACTTTATGCCAAGCTTTTTCCGGTGATGGTGGCCGATTGGCGCAAGCGATGGGATAATGGCGAATTTCCTTTTTACTTTGTGCAGATAGCACCTTATCCTAAGCCAGAAAATTGGATGGCTTACAGCCCTTTCTTACGTGAAGCCCAATTGAATAGTTCAACCTTAATTCCAAATGCTGGCATGGTGGTAAACGTAGATTTGGGTAGCGAAAAGGTGAGCCATACACCTTATAAAGAAAAATTGGCAGATAGAATGTTGGCGATGGTACTCCACAGAAATTATGGTTTCAACGAATTGGCTTATCAAGGGCCTGCCTATAAAGCATTAAACGTACAAGGAAATACGGCGATCTTAAGTTTTAACTATGCTGAAAAAGGCTTGAAGTTTAGCGAAGAAAATAACGCCAATTTTGAGGTGGCTGGTGCCGACAAAAAGTTTTATCCTGCTTCTGCGGTTAAAATTAAAGGCAATATCATTGAAATTAATGCTTCGGAAGTAAATAAGCCAGTAGCCGTACGTTATGCTTTTAAAGGTTGGGTAGTGGGGAATTTATATAATGCTGAGGGTTTTCCTGCATCCTCATTCAGAACCGATAACTGGGAAATACCAAAGTAGGATTGCATAAAAATCGAAGTAGTCGTGTAAAATGAATAAAAAATAAAAAATGAAGAAAATCATCACCTCCGTTTTAGTATGTATGCTGATGGCCAGTTGGGGCAGTGCAAAAGTTACTTTGCCTAATTTCTTTGCTAATGGCATGGTATTGCAACAACAATCTCAAGTAAATTTTTGGGGTAAAAGTAGTAACCCCTCAAAAGCATTAAGTATTAGCACTTCTTGGGATAAAAAGAAATACGAAGTAAGCACTAATGCCGATGGCAAATGGAAAATTAAATTAATCACGCCAAAAGCTGGTGGGCCATATACCATCACTATTAATGATGGCGATAATTTCCAATTAAGTGAAATATGGATAGGAGAGGTTTGGTTGGTCTCAGGGCAATCGAATATGGAGATGCCAGTGCAAGGCTTTAAAGACCAACCCGTGCTAAACACTTCGGAAATCTTTAAAAATGCCAACAACAAAAATATTCATGTGTTTAGAACCATTAAGGAAGCAAAAGGCACCGCAGTAGATAACATGCGTGGTAATTGGCAAGTGGCCGATTCAGCAGCAATCCGTCTTTTTAGTGCTGTGGGGTATCTTTTTGCGGTGGAATTGCAGCAGAAATTGAAAGTGCCTGTAGGCATTATCCAATCTGCTTGGGGCGGTACAGGTGTCGAATCATGGATGAGCGCCGAAACGCTGAAAGGCTTCGATAAATATCAACCAAAAGAAGCCAGCACTGTGCAAAAAACAGATAGAAATGCACCATCAGCATTATTCAATGGCATGATTAATCCGCTTATTGGTTATGGTATTAAGGGCGTGCTTTGGTATCAAGGCGAACGGAATCATCGCGAACCAGAATTGTATGCGCAAATGTTCCCTAAAATGATTGCCGATTGGAGGGTACGTTGGAATATTGGAGATTTTCCATTTTACTACGTACAATTAGCTCCTATAGAATCGGTAAAGGATGGAGAACAAATTTCGCTTTCGGCCTTGTTTAGGGAAATGCAGTACAACACTCAATTCTCAGTGCCAAATGCGGGCATGTCGGTAACGTTAGATGCAGGGGAGCAAAAGGTCATTCATCCTGCCAACAAACCAGCCGTAGCAAAGAGATTGGCAGCCATTGCGCTGAACCAAAATTATGGCTTTAAAGAAATTGCCTACGCTGGACCAAGCTATAAAAGTTTTACCGTTAAAGGCAATCAACTAACCCTTAATTTCGACCATGCCGAAAAAGGATTGAAAGCTTTTACTACGCCTAGTGTAAACTTTGAATTGGCAGGAGCCGATAAGGTGTTTCATCCTGCAAAGGCCGAAATAAAGGGTAATACTGTCGTTTTACAAACAGATAACGTGCAAAAGCCAATAGCCGCACGCTACGGTTTTAAAATGTGGGTAATGGGCGATTTGTATAATGCAGAAGGTTTGCCAGCTTCGTCTTTTAGAACCGATAATTGGTTTGCACCGGAATATGGCAAAAAATAATTTGTTAAAAAATATCAAAACCAGTACAATGTATTCTAATATTGAATATATTTAATTAATTAAATATAAATTCTTGATGAAAAAATTATTGTTTACGCTATTTATTGCGTGTTTTACCGTAGTATTTGCAAACGCTCAGGATGCTCCTAAAAAGAAAACTTCTTTTGGTTGGGACAAAGCTTCGCTTACCGAACTTGGTTGTGATGCAGAAACGATTAAAAAAATTGCTGCAGTAAAAAAAGAGGCTACAGAGAAGAGGCAGAAGATTGAGGAAGATGCTAATTTAGATGAGAAAGCGAAAAAAGCAGCCGTTAAAGTAGTAGTTAAAGAGAGAAACGATGCGATGATGGCCTTCTTGAACGACGAGCAAAAGAAAAAAGTAGAGGAAATTAATGCCAAGCTAAAAGAAGAAGCTAAGGCTGGAGGCAACTAAAAATACCTTATTTAAATTCCAGTGAGGGATAAGTCAATTGTTGAAATTGGTTTATCCCTTTTTTATGTTTAAAAATTTCTGCCCATCCTTAGGAGAACCATGATAAAATTGTATAAAAATTGGGAAAGAAAAGTAATACTAATTTTATGCGATACCATTAAATTAGCCAAATGCTAAATGGCAAACACAAATAGGTTCTATGAACTTGCCAGCATAGCGTAAATAGCCAAATATATATCAATATGAAACTCAAGTTTTTTTTAAGTGCGCTTTCCCTGTTTTTTCTTTCTACAGCCAGTTGGGCCAAGGTCATATTGCCATCGGTGTTTTCAAACGGAATGGTATTGCAACGAAATGCCGAAGTAGCTGTATGGGGTAGCTCAGATACTCAAAAGGAGATTGAACTACGTACTTCTTGGAATGGTAAGACCTACAAAGTAAAAGCTGTTAATGGGCAGTGGAAAATCAAAGTGGCTACACCAGCTGCGGGTGGCCCGTACACCATTCATATTAATGATGGTGAGGAGACTAAATTAGATAACGTTTTAATTGGTGAAGTATGGGTGGCTTCAGGTCAATCAAACATGGAGATGCCCTTAAGGGGATTTAAAGACCAACCAGTAAGCAATGCCGAAGAAATCATTAAAAACTCGGCAAATGATAAAATCAGGTTGTTTTTGGGAGAAAAGGTCGCTTGGTCGAATCCTTTAAACGACGTGAAGGGACAATGGCAAGCGGCAGCACCCGCGATAGTAACGGAGTTTAGTGCCGTAGCCTATGGTTTTGCTAAAATCCTGCAAGAGAAATTAAAAGTGCCCGTAGGGGTAATACAGGTGGCGTGGGGCGGTACCTTGGTACAAGCTTGGATGAGCGCTAAAAGTTTAAGCCCTTACCCAGAAGTTAAAATCCCAGAAGCCAACAACACCGCATTAAAAGATAAAAATATTGCTACAGGCTTGTTTAATGCCATGATTCATCCCATTTTAGGTTATAACATTAAAGGCGTGATTTGGTATCAAGGTGAACAAAACAGGCATGAGCCAGAAAACTATTTGAAAATGTTTCCCGACATGGTGAAAGACTGGAGGAACCGTTGGGGTATTGGCGATTTCGCTTTCTACTATGTGCAAATAGCTCCTTATATTTCAAAAACAGAAAAGCTTTCAAAAGCCTCAGAAGAATTACAACCTAAAGTGCCTTTCCTTCGTGAAGCCCAGCTAAAAGATGAACAGCTTATTCCTAACAGCGGTATGGCTGTAATTATGGATGTCGGTGCGCAAAGCACCATTCATCCACCAGATAAACAGACCGTAAGCGACCGTCTCTCTTTCATCGCTTTAAATAGAAGTTATGGATTTAAAAATGTAGCCTATCAAGGTCCTGCATATAAAAGCCAAAGTATTAATGGTAACAAGGTACTTTTGAAGTTCGACCATGCTAAACAGCTGAAATTTAAAGGGGACGCAAAAGAATCTTCAAATTTTGAAGTAGCGGGGAAAAATCAAGTGTTTTATCCAGCCAAGGCAGTGATTACTAAAGAAGGTATTTTGGTAAGTGCTCTAGAAGTAACAGAACCTGTATCCGTACGTTACGCCTTTAAAGCTTGGGCACTTGGTGATTTAGTGAACGAACACGGCTTGCCCGCTTCTTCATTCCGTACCGACAATTGGGTAATTCCGATGTAGCAGAATAGCGAAGAACCCTAATACTCGCAATAACGAAAAAGTAAACGAAGAAATAAAGCAAATAAATCTGTGGTTAGATCTGCGTAACCAGCGAGAAGACTAATCACTGACCACTAACTAATAACCACTAGTTCCTAGCCACTAACCCCTAGTTACATGAAACAAAAATGGATTGCGGGCATTGCCCTAATGGCATCAGCCAGCTTACTCGCTTTTACCTTAAAAAAAGATTCACATTCAAAACCAGCGGAAGAACCTAAACTTCAGATACTAAAATATAACAATCCAGATTTAGTGGTTGATTTGGGTGTGGGATTATGGGCTTGGCCGGTACCCGTTGATTGGGATGGCGATGGGGATATGGACCTTTTGGTTTCTTGTCCTGACAAACCTTTCAATGGACTTTGGTTATTTGAAAATAAGTCAGGCGCTAAAATTCCTGTGTTCGAAAAACCTGTAAAGCTTGGTCCTGCGGTTAAAAATATTCAAATCTCCTACAGTAATGGAAAACCTCGTTATACCACTCCAGGAGTAGAACTGCCCAATTTCAAAACAGATTTGGGTAAAAAGAAAAACAAACTATTCCCAGCCGATTCAATTTTGAAAGATTTAAAAGGTCGCAACCGTTTTAACCAATGGAAGTTTGCAGACTACGATGGTGATGGTGACGATGATATCATTGTAGGCATTGATGATTGGGGTGATTACGGTTGGGACAATGCTTACAATAAGCAAGGTGTTTGGACCAATGGCCCCTTACGAGGTTTTTTATATCTTATTGAAAATAAAAATGGTCAATACCAAAACAAAGGAAGGTTAAAAGCCGAAGGAAAAGACATTGATGTATATGGTGCGCCTTCTCCAAACTTTGCCGATTTCGATGGCGATGGAGATCTTGATATCATTTGTGGAGAGTTTTTGGATAAGATGACCTATTTCGAAAATATCGGTACCAAAAGCCAACCAAAATATGCCAAAGGAAGATATCTGACTAATGAAACAGGAATCATCAAAATGGATTTGGAAATGATTTTACCTACTGCGGTTGATTGGGATGGCGATGGCGATGTAGACCTAATTGTGGGGGATGAAGATGGTCGTGTGGCTTTAATTGAAAATACAGGGAAAATAAAAAACGGAATGCCAGTATTTAAATCACCTTACTATTTTAAACAAAAGGCTGATAACGTAAAATTTGGGGCCTTGGCAACACCAGTTGGGGTAGATTGGGACAATGACGGAGATGATGATATTATTGTGGGTAATTCTGCAGGTTATGTCGCTTTTATCGAAAATTTGGGAATGAATGGTCAAACCCCTAAATGGGCTGCCCCAAAACTATTGGAGAGCGAGGGAAAGGTGATCCGTATTCAAGCTGGCGACAATGGTTCTATCCAAGGACCTGCCGAAGCTAAATGGGGCTATACCACTGTTTCTGTAGCTGATTGGGATGGGGATGGTTTGAAAGATATCGTGCTCAATTCTATTTTTGGTGAAGTGATGTGGTACAAAAATATCGGGACTGCCAAAGCACCTAAATTGGGTAAAGCACAAAACGTTAAAGTAAAATGGGAAGCTAATACCAAAGCACATCAACCTAGTTGGAATTGGTGGGAACCAAAACCACAAACTTTGGTGACCCAATGGCGTACCACACCTTTTGTGGTAGATTGGAATAAGGATAAATTGAATGATATTGTAATGCTTGATACAGGAGGGTATTTAACCTTTTTCGAACGCTTTAAACAAGGTAATGAACTATGGTTGAAGCCTGGTAAACGTATTTTTGAGGGGATAGATTATTCAGGTTATGACCAAAAACATACCATAAAAGATAGCATCCCTGGTACTTTGCGCTTAAATAGCCTTAATTTTGGGCAAAGTGGCCGCCGTAAATTTACAATCATTGATTGGGATGGCGATGGATTATTAGATGTGGTAATCAATAGCAAAAACGCGAGTTTCCTTAAAAATACAGGCGTTAAAAATGGAAAGGTTTTTATTAAAGATGAAGGCTATATAGATGAATTAGCTTTGGCGGGACACGATACTAGCCCTACTACAGTAGATTGGAACAAAGATGGTATTCCTGATCTATTGATTGGTGCAGAAGATGGCCATTTTTATTACATGTTAAACCCTAGAAGCAAAAAAAAGTAACTCGTATGTTCAACAAAAAGGAGATTCAAATCACGCATGGCGAAATTGGACATACTTTAAATACAGGTCAGGTATTTTCAGCGAATAATGAATGGGTAGTATTTGACCACCGAAATAGTGATGGAGATATCAAGATTACTGGAAGTATAGGAGTGGTTAACTTAAAAACAGATAAGGAAAAGACTATTTATACTGTTCCAAACCAAACGCAATATGGCCCAGGAGTGGGTGCTGCTAGTTTTTCTCCAAAAAAGAATAGAGTCATTTTTATACATGGTATTCGCAATGCGGATGTAGAAAGGCCATATGATTTTACGCGTAGAACTGGTGTGGCTATTGATTTAGAAAATCCTGAACAGCCCATTTTTATGGATGCTAGGAATATTGAACAACCTTTTACAATAGGTGCTTTAAGAGGAGGGACCCATGCCCATTCATGGAGTGCTGATGGTAGCATGATTAGCTATACCTATAACGATTATGTGATGGAACAGCTAGCCAATATCAATGCTCAGGTAAAAGATTTGCGTACCATAGGTCTTATGTTTCCTAAAAAAGTACAAGTGCCTAATGCTGCCAATGTAGAAAATAACAATGGTGAAATGTTTGCTGTACTGGCGGCAACGGTCACCGAAAATCCAAAACCTGGGAGCAATGAAATAGACAAAGCTTTTGATGAATGTTGGATTGGAAAAGACGGTTATCTTAAAGTTGATGGTAGTCGACAACACAAAGCTCTTGCTTATCAGGGGAATGTAAGAGATGAACAAGGTAACACGATTACCGAAATTTTTGTGGCCGATATTCCTGATGATTTGAGTACAACTATTTTTGAGGAAAGCATTGCTGGTACTGAGTATACTAGGCCTGCTGTCCCTCAAAATATTGGTCAACGACGCATTACATTTACTGAAAAAGGGGTGAAGGGACCTCGACATTGGCTGCGAAGCAATGCTGATGGTAGTTTGATATTTTTCCTGTCTGAGGATGAAAAGAGCCTGGTGCAAGCATTTGCCGTATCACCAAATGGCGGAGCTATTCAACAAATCACTCGCAATGAATTTTCTATCACCAGTCCAATCAATATCAGTTTAGATGGGTTGTACCTTTCTTATATTGCAGATCAAAGCGTGTTCATCACTGAAATTGCTAACGGGAATTCACAGCGCTTAACCAAAAAATACAGTGCTCCTGAACAGTTAAACGGTGCTGTAGTATGGTCTAATGATAGTAATACCTTGGCCTTTAATCGTTATGTGAAATCTGATAAAGGATTCTTTCTCCAAATATTCTTACTGAGGAAGTAGTTTATTAGTCATTGGTTCACTAGTTCATTAGGCATGATCCCATATCCCCGTTCGAAAGGGCGGTGCATCTTAGACTTAAGAAGTCTTTAGATATACAGAATTTAGACTTCGTAAGTCTATAATCTACTAGTTCATTAGGTATCATCCTATATCCCCCTCTAGGAGGGGGCAGGGGGAGGTCTTCTTCAAAGTGCAAACCTCGCAGGTTTCGAAAACCTGTGAGGTTTACTGAATCACCAACTACTTAAAATTCCTGCCATCATGAAAAGCCTTTTCACCCATGGTAGGTGGAATATTACGGGTTTTGCTGCCATGAAGTTGTTGTAGTAAACCATTATAGTTATGGCAGCGCTGTACCACAATATGTACTACTTCTCCTTCGCGTTGTACTTTGCCCTCTATCATCAGTAATTTGGCTCCTAATATTTCTTTACGGAATTGGTTAAATAGTTTTTGATAAACGACTAAATTGGCAATACCAGTTTCATCCTCAATAGTAATGAAGCAAATACCGCTGGCAGTTCCAGGTCGTTGACGAACCAATATCAATCCTGCTACTTTTACTTTTTCTCCATCCTTGGCTTCATTCGCCATTTGGGTGCTCAATACCCGTAATGCCGTCAATTCTTGGCGTACAAAACTTACGGGATGTGCTTTCAGTGAAAGCCCTATGTGGGCATAATCATGTACGACATGTTCTGAAGTTGGCATTAATGGCAAAGAAATTTGAGTTTCGTATTGGCTATTGTCTGCTTTTCCCTCAAATAAAGCAATGGGTCTATCGTGCAGGGCACTGATATGCCAAAGTGCAGTCCTTCGGTCCATGTTCATGCTCCTAAAAGCATCGGCATCGGCCAGTTTTTCCAAAGTACTTTGGTTAATCCCGATATCACGTAAAGCAGCTAGGCTTTGGTAGCCCGATTGACGTTGAGCCACAAGAAAGTTCATTTCCTCTTCAACCAATCCTTTGGCCTGTCTAAAGCCTAGTCTAATGGCATAAAAATCTCCAACTTTATGGGATAGCGTATTGTCCCATTCAGAATAATTAATGTCGATAGGTAAAACCGTTACCCCATGTTTTTCAGCATCTATCACAATTTGTGCAGGCTGATAAAAGCCCATAGGCATACTATTGAGCAAGGCCGTAGCAAACACATCAGGATAAATACATTTGAGATAACTAGAGATGTAAACCAAAAGCGCAAAACTTGCCGCATGACTTTCGGGAAAACCATAACCTCCAAAACCTTCAATCTGTTTAAAAAGCCGCTCTGCAAAATCCGGTTCATAACCTTTTTTGTGCATGCCTTCAAGTAGCTTTTTTTTGAAATCGGTAACTTTACCCACGGCTTTAAAAGTAGCCATGCTTCGTCGCAATTCATCAGCTTCTGTGGGGGTAAAGCCTGCCGCAACAATGGCAACTTCCATGGCTTGTTCCTGAAAAAGGGGCACACCACAGGTTTTTCCCAATATTTCTCTAAGTTCATCTGAAGGATATTCTACATCCTCCTCACCATTTCTTCTTCGCAGATAAGGATGTACCATGTCGCCCTGTATTGGTCCTGGACGAACAATAGCCACTTCAATCACCAAATCATAAAACTTCATAGGCTTTAATCTTGGTAGCATCGACATTTGCGCCCTGCTTTCAATTTGAAATACGCCCAAAGTATCGGCCCTGCTAATCATTTGGTAAACTTCATTACCTTCTTCGTGGGGGATATTGTGTAGGGTATGGTTCTGTTGATAGTGCTTTTTGGTTAAAGTAAAAGCTTTACGGATACAGGTGAGCATGCCTAAAGCCAACACATCTACTTTTAGGAAACCCAAAGCCTCAATGTCATCTTTGTTCCATTCTATGCAAGTACGGTTTTCCATACGGGCATTTAGCGTGGGGCATAAATCTGTTAATTTCCCTTGGGTAATGATAAAACCTCCCGTATGTTGGCCCAATTGACGTGGAAAGCCCACCATTTGTGCGGTAAGTTCTAAGGTTTTTTGGAGTAATGGGTCATCTGGATTAAGGCCATGAGCCACTAGGCGTTCACGGTCAAAACCTTCATCGTAATGGCTGCTTACCGTTGCCGAAAGAATGTTAAGTGTATCTACAGATAAGCCCATCGCTTTGCCCACATCCCTAACCGCTCCTTTACTATGCAGTTGGGTAACTGTAGCTACAATAGCAGCACGGTCTCGTCCATACTTTTCGTAAATGTATTGCATTACCTCTTCCCGACGTTCGTGTTCAAAATCTACGTCAATATCAGGCGGCTCATTACGCGCATCAGACATGAAACGTGCAAAAAGCAGGTTAATTTCAGTAGGATTTACCGAAGTAATGCCTAAGCAGTAGCACACCACCGAGTTGGCAGCAGAGCCTCTTCCTTGGCAAAGAATATCGCGGCTGCGGGCAAAGCGTACAAAATCATACACCGTTAAAAAGTAGGAAGCGTAGTTTTTTCGGCCTATAAAATCCAATTCGTATTGGATGGTTTTTAGAACTTTTTCAGGAATGCCTTCGGGGAATTTTTCTTTGGCACCTAGCCAAGTTAAATAAATGAGTTCTTCCTGTGGGGTTCTTCCTTCAGAAGTAAGTTCTTCGGGGTATACATATTTCAGTTCATCTAAGGAAAACTGACATTGCTCGGCAATAAACAAAGCATTGCTAATTGCTTGCGGATAGGGCCTAAACAAACGGTGCATCTCATCTACAGCCTTGAGATGTCTTTCCGCGTTTTCATGGAGTTTGTAGCCAGCCGTATGAATGGTGCATTTTTCCCTCACACATGTAAGGATGTCCTGTAACTGTCGGCGTTGTGGTTCATGGTAATGTACATTATTGGTAGCTGCCAAAGGGATGTTAAACTGCTGGCTTAATTCCCCTAATCTGAACATTCTTTTCTGGTCTGAGCCTGTGTAGCTGCGGTTAATGGCTAAATAAAGGCTATTGCCTAAGGCCTTTTGGTAATGTTGTAAATGTGTTTTAAAATCGGTTTCGAAATCAAAGTTTTGGTTGAGCGAATTGGGTGCAATGGCGATAAATAAGATATCCGCTTTGTGCTGCCAAACATCAGCCTGATAAAGGTGGCATTGTCCTTTTTCTGCAAGACTGTTGCCCAAACTTAGTAGGGCTGATAAATTACTGTAACCAGTTTTGTTGATGGGATAAGCTAATAGAGAAGGACCATCCATTAAATCTAGCCTGCAAGCTGGGATAAGTTTGATGGGATGTTTTCTAGTGGTGATATGGGCACGTACAATACCCGCCAAGCTATTCCTGTCGGTAATGGCAATTTTTAGGTAACCTAATTGAGCTGCTTGAGCTACCAGTTCTTCAGGATGTGAGGCGCCACGCAAGAAACTGAAATTGCTAGTGGCCTGTAGTTCTACATACTCCATAAGCTAGGCAAAAAATCCATGAATAAACCATTGTGCAGCCACTTTGCTGTGGTAATGCCCTAATCTGAATAGCCAATAACGCTGTCCTTTTTCATCTTCTACATAATAATAGTCGCGGTGTTTACCTTCGTTTAACCACCATTCTCGCTCAATTCTTTCGGGACCATCGGCTTTGGTAATGCGATGTAATTGACCTTTGTAGGTAAAGTTCATAGGAGGGTAATCGGGTATAGGGGCGCTCACCTGTATAGGTTCAGGTTGGTTAAGTAGTACCGTAGGTCTGAGTTTGTGGGTTTGCCATTCCGTTTCAGGTAATTGTTGAGGGTCGGTTACGGCTTGGATACTGTATTCGGGCCAGTGATGTTCCTGTGGCAAATATCGCCTGATGGCATTTTTTCCCGCTTTGATGCTGATACGGTCTAGTAATTCAGAAATTTCCGACAAATTGCTTTGGGCCTGAATTTGCCACAAGGTTTCTTGTTGTTTGGGTAATGTTTCTACCTTGGTGGCTTCCATAATGAATAGCTCAATCCCCAAATCAGGTTCAATTTGTTTGATTTTAAGCTCGAACAATTTGAAAAGATGTTGGATATGAATGGAAGCCTGATTGGTGCCAATACTGATTTGTTGTAGCTTACCATCAAGGCGATAGCATTTCAAGGTAGCGTTCCTAAAACCTACATCATCTTTTTGTAAGATGACGCATAAGTTTTCCAGCAAATTTTGGATGGCTATTTCAATCCCTTTGGCCGTTTGGATAGGTTCCAAGCAATGTAGTCGTTCTTGGTACGGATGCGGTTCTGCAATAGATTCAAATGCTTCGGGTTGATGACCTAAAGCTTGCCCAATACGGAGGTTAATCTCTTCTCCAAAGCGTCTGCGTAATGTAGAGGGGGCAATATGGATAAAACTATCAATGCTATGAAAGCCCAGTTTGGCTAAGCGTTGTAAGATGTTTTCCTCTAAGCGCAAAGCTTTAGCGGGCAAAGCTAATAAGGCTTGTAATTGGTGGTCGCTTTTTATGATTTGGTTTTCTCCATAATGGGTAACAGCCCAAGCGGCGCCTAAAGTGTCGGCCGTGGCTATTTTAAAATGATAGCCTGCATTTTTCAACCTATTACTGATTTCTTGTAGGTAAGAAACTTCTCCCTTCCATAGGTGGGTGCAGCCCGAAACTTCTAGAAATAAACCATCGGGAGGGCTTATGGCGATGTTGGGGCTATAGCGAATGAACCATTCGGCCAGCATTTTTAACAGTTTTTGCTGACGTAAAGGTTGGTGTTTAAAGGCTTGTAAAGAAGGTAAGGTAATTCTGGCATCAGCCAAAGGCATGTTGGGTTTTAGACCTAATTTTTTAGCTTGATGACTAAGTCCTATAATAATTTGTTTGTTGCGTTCATGTGTCACTAAAGCATAGGCTTGCCCATCCAGCTCTTTTTGCCGAATAGCCATTTGGTCGGTTACCAAATGCGGAAACCATATGGAAACGTAACGCTTGTTCATGAACCAATCGCATGTGGAATAAAGGTTTGTGGGATATTGTTATCTATGGTTTGGAACAGGCCATTGTGCCACGAGATATTGAAGCTTGCCGTACTGCCATTGCGCACTTTGAGTAAATCTACTCGCCAATTCACCAAGCCTACTCCTGGCAATTGTGCTGGATTTAAACTTGTATTTGGACTAATTTGCCATCTAGCGGCACAAGCAGTGGCGTGTATAGGCCCTGTTTGCGTGCGTAAAATAAACCCCGTGACCTTGCTTTTTTCTACGGTAAGCTGTAAACGTTGCGATTGTGCAAAAGTAATAGCCTCTAATTCGCTAATGACCCCGCTAAGACTTTGACATTTTAAGGCTTCTTCGGTAGCCCAAAGGATGTCTTTTGGTTTTACCAGATTAATGAAGATAATTTGGTGGGCTGGAATACCAAAATAGTTTAGTCCAGGAGGGAATAATTGGCGTTGTTTTCCAATCCATACGTAAATGCCTTGATGCGTGTTGAGCTTGGCTAGTAAGGCCATGATAAAGGCACTGGTGCAAGCGGTATGTTCTGCTTGTGTACTTACAAACTCGTGGATGGTACCTGTAGGGAAAACCTGATTGGGGAAATGTTTTTCGATATAGGCAAAACCAAGTTTTTTTTGCTGCTCTTTAGGTTTTGTCTTGTAGCCCTCTAAATCGAGAATTTGTCGCTGGAGGCGCTCAATAACCGTTTGATGAAAGGGACTTTGCATTTTTATTTTACTAAAATATTTAGCAAAAATAATAAAAATTTTAGTAAAACAAGTTTTGAGACGTTTTAATTTTAATCAAAAAAGTACTATGATGGATAGGTTAGGTCCCCTGTCAAAACTCAATGGAGGTTTAAAGGAAATAATTGCTTCAAAATAAAAGCGGGATTTGTAGGTCCCGCTTTTTAGTATGATTATTCTGCTCTTTTCAGTCCAAATTTTTCTATTTTACTGTAAAGATGGCTTCGTTGGATATCAATATCGTCAGCCGTTTTGGAAACATTCCAATTGTTTTTTTCCAATTTGAATTTGATGAATTCTTTCTCCGCAAAATCCTTGTACTCTTGGAAATTGCTAAAGCTATCGTAGTTAAAGTTGCCACCCTGACTGCCGCTATTGCTGCTAGGGTGGTTGGCGCCAACATTAGTACCTCCACTTGGATTGGCAAAAGCTACTACATCTTGCTCGGTAATGGTTTTGTCGCTCAAAATAATCAAACGCTCAATCATGTTGCGCAACTCACGCACGTTACCTGTCCATGGTAATCTTTTTAATGCATCCATGGCACCATCTGTAATTTTCTTGGTTGGCATACCGTATTCGCCACAAATTTCCTCCAAAAAGCTTTGAGCTATTACAGGGATATCGTCGGTACGTTCGGTAAGATGAGGTACGTGTATATTGATGACATTTAAGCGGTGGTACAAGTCCATTCTGAAATTACCTTCTTCAATTTCTTTCAAAAGGTCTTTGTTGGTCGCTGCTACAATCCTTACGTTTACATCAATTTCCTTTTCGCCACCTACACGGGTAATTTTATGCTCTTGCAGGGCACGTAGTACCTTTGCTTGTGCCGACATGCTCATGTCGCCAATTTCGTCTAAGAACAAAGTACCGCCATTAGCCAATTCAAACTTTCCAATGCGTTGTTTTACCGCCGAAGTAAAAGAGCCTTTTTCGTGTCCAAAAAGTTCACTTTCAATCAGCTCTGAAGGAATAGCGGCACAGTTTACCTCTATCAGTTGTCCTTCGGAACGGTTTGATTTTTCGTGCAACCAGCGGGCAACCAATTCTTTACCACTACCATTCGCTCCAGTGATTAATACTCTGGCTTCGGTAGGGGCTACACGTTCAATAGTTTCCTTTATTTTTCCAATGGTATCCGAGTTCCCTAAGATATCACGGGTTTTACTTGCTTTTCTTTTAAGAACCTTTGTTTCGGTAACTAAAGAGCCACGGTCTAAACCATTGCGTACGGTAATTAGTAAGCGGTTTAAATCAGGTGGTTTGGAGATAAAATCAAAGGCGCCTTTTTTACTGGCTTCTACGGCAGTTTCTACCGTGCCATGGCCAGATATCATAATGAATGGAAGGTCTGGTTTAATGCCAAGCGCTGTTTCAAGCACTTCCATACCATCCATTTTATTCATCTTGATGTCACAAAGAACGAGGTTGTAATCGTTCTTTTTAATCATCTCCAAGCCATCAATGCCATTATCTATATCGTCGACTTCGTAGTTCTCGTATTCTAGTATTTCGCGAAGGGTGCTCCTTATCGCTCTTTCATCATCAATTATGAGCAGTTTTGCCATATCTGTATCTTGGTGTTTCTAATGCGAATATATTATTTTTTGTGAAATGTATAGTTTTTTGTACAATTTGAAGAAAAAACCTCGCTAGTTTCTAACGTTTTTAGACTTATGAAGTTTTAGAAACTTTGTAAGTCTGTTTTTCATAGTGTCCGTTGTTTGTCATTCCTGTAAATGTCAGATAATTCGGTAACAGAATCATAATAATTAAATTGATCCTGTTATGCCAATAAACACCAATGATTTCACCGTTGAGCGGAAGTATCTGGATACTTACCGTTTTATGATCAGGGAGT
>JAEXHI010000001.1 GCA_023450085.1 Bacteroidota bacterium | reverse complement strand
CGTTATTGGTTACCGTAAAGGTATAGGTATTAGAAGTACCTGGGGTATAGGTAGTCTTACCGTCAGTATAGGTTACCGCTAAATCAGCAATGCTGTTTTGGGTATCGGTATCTGTTGCGGTATTGTTAGCCGTGTTCGAATCGGTAATACCTGTAGCAGTTGTAGCCGTGCCGGTATTTGCAAAATCGCCGGTGAAACCTGCAGGTACATTCACCACGTAGGTATAAGTTACCGAACCACCACTTGGAATGTCAACCGTTTGGCTGATGCTTCCGCTACCAGATGCTGTACCTGTAGCACCACCTGCATATACGGCAGTCCATGTACCGGTTACGCCAGTAGGCAGAGTGTTGACAATGCTTGAACCAGGTGCATTACTTGGTCCGTTATTGGTGACTACAAAAGTATAGGTATTGGTGGTACCAGGGGTATAAGTGGTTTTGCCATCGGTATTGGTTACCACTAGGTCTGCAATTCGAACAGGGGTGTCCGTATCCGTTGCCGAGTTGTTGGCCGGAGTAGGGTCAGTGATACCTGTTGCCGTAGCGGCCGTAGCAGTGTTCACAAAATTACCAGTGTATGACGATGGTACATTTACCACATAGGTATAAGTTACCGAACCACCACTTGGAATATCAACCGTTTGGCTGATGCTTCCGCTGCCCGAGGCTGTACCTGTAGCACCGCCAGCATATACTGCCGTCCAAGTACCCGTTACGCCAGTAGGCAGGGTATTGGTAATGGTTGAACCCGGTGCATCACTTGGTCCATCATTGGTCACCACAAAAGTGTAGGTGTTGGTGGTACCAGGAGTGTAGGTAGTCTTACCATCGGTGTTGGTTACCGCAAGGTCAGCAATTCTGTTAGGGGTATCGGTATCCACTGCTGTATTGTTAGCAGGTGTTGGATCGGTAATGCCCGTTGCCGTTGTAGCCGAACCAGTGTTCACGAAGTTACCCGTGAATGATGATGGTACATTTACCACATAGGTGTAGGTAATAGAGCCACCACTAGGGATATCGGCCGTTTGGCTGATACTTCCGCTACCTGAGGCTGTACCTGTTGCACCGCCTGCGTATACTGCAGTCCATGTGCCGGTTACGCCAGTAGGCAGGGTATTGGTAATGCTTGAACCCGGTGCATCACTTGGTCCACTGTTGCTTACTACAAAGGTGTAGGTATTGGTAGTCCCTGGGGTATAAGTTGTCTTGCCGTCGGTATTGGTTACCACAAGATCTGCACGTCTATCAGGGGTATCAGTATCTGTTGCCGAGTTATTGCCTGGGGTTGGATCGGTAATACCCGTAGCAGTTGCTACAGAACCCGTGTTTACCACATTACCGGTGTATGATGATGGTACACTAACCACATAAGTATAGGTGATTGTACTACCGCTTGGCAAACCAACCGTTTGGCTAATGCTTCCAGTACCTGAGGCCGTACCTGTTGCACCACCTGCAAATACTGCAGTCCAAGTGCCTGTTAGGCCAGTAGGCAAGGTATTGGTAACGGTTGAACCTGGTGCATCACTTGGCCCAGCATTGGTGACTACAAAAGTATAGGTATTAGTAGTACCTGGAGTATAAGTGGTTTTGCCGTCAGTGTTAGTCACCTGGAGGTCTGCACTTAGAACAGGGGTATCTGTATCCGTTGCCGAGTTATTGGCAGGAGTTGGATCGGTAATACCTGTAGCTGTGGTAGCAGAACCCGTATTTACAAAGTTGCCGGTGTATGATGATGGTACATTGACTACATAAGTATAGGTGATTGAACCACCACTTGGAATACTTGCTGTTTGGTTAATGCTTCCAGTGCCCGATGCCGTGCCAGTAGCACCACCTGCAAATACTGCAGTCCAAGTTCCGGTTACGCCGGTAGGGAGGGTGTTGACAATGCTTGAACCTTGGGCGTCACTTGGTCCACTATTGGTCACTACAAAAGTGTAAGTATTGGTAGTACCAGGGGTATAAGTGGTTTTGCCATCCGTATTAGTTACTGCTAGGTCTGCAATTCGAACAGGAGTATCCGTATCTGCTGCCGAGTTATTGGCCGGAGTAGGATCGGTGATGCCTGATGCTGTAGCTGCCGTAGCAGTGTTCACAAAGTTACCGGTGTGTGATGAAGGTACATTTACCACATAGGTATAGGTAATTGAACCACCACTTGGAATACTCGCCGTTTGGCTAATGCTTCCCGTACCTGACGCCGTGCCGGTAGCACCACCTGCAAATACTGCAGTCCAAGTACCGGTTGCGCCAGTAGGCAAGGTATTGGTAATGGTTGAACCTGGTGCATCACTTGGCCCATCATTGGTCACTACAAATGTGTAGGTGTTGGTGGTACCAGGAGTGTAAGTCGTCTTACCATCGGTGTTGGTCACCACAAGATCAGCACGTCTATTAATAGCATCGGTATCCGTTGCCGAGTTATTGGCAGGAGTAGGATCGGTAATACCTGCAGCAACTGCTGCGGTACCTGTGTTCACAAAGTTACCGGTGTATGATGATGGTATAGATACTACATAGGTATAAGTTACTGAACCACCACTAGGAATATCAACCGTTTGGCTGATGCTTCCGCTGCCCGAGGCTGTACCTGTAGCACCGCCAGCATATACTGCCGTCCAAGTACCCGTTACGCCAGTAGGTAGGGTGTTGGTAATGGTTGAGCCTGGTGCATTGCTAGCTCCATTATTGGTTACGGTAAAGGTATAAGTGTTGGTAGTACCTGGTATGTAGGTAGTTTTACCATCAGTATTGGTCACCGCTAGATCGGCCGTTGGTATTGGAGTTACATTTACAAATTTACTGTTGTTAGTAGGGTCTGAATCTGCAGGATGATTGGTAGAAGCCGTATTCCTATATTCAGAAGCTAATTTATCTCCTAAAACTTTAGCCACTACTTGTAGGGTTACAGAAGTAGCATTGGTAAGGTTTCCTATTGACCAATCGCCCGAAGTAGGATTATATGTGCCAACGGAAGGGGTAGAGGTAACATATTGATAACCTGCAGGTAGTAAGTCACTAACAACCACGCTTGCAGCAGGGCCGCCGTTGTTTCTTACTGTAATGGTGAAGGTTACGTTTGAGCCCGTATTAGGGGTGGCATTGCTGACCGTTTTGCTTACTACCTCAATATCTGGAGCGGTAAGTGTAATAGGTGTTGGTGTCGAATCATCAAAAGGTGTTCCGTTACCATTGCCGTCTGGATCAGTGCTGTTATTTGAATCGTCTGAAACGGCAGCCGCATCTGGCGTGGTAGTGGTAGCTGTAGCTCTAGCCGTATTGTTCCTTAAACCAAAACTGCCGTTGGGTACTATGTTAACGGGAACGGTAATGGTTCGGGTTTGTCCTACTGCTAGGCTGCTCGAAGCCGCTACCAAAAGATTGGTATTGGTGCTTCCGTTATAAGAAGTATTTATGGTTAATCCGGTTCCACCAGTAATGGTGATATTCGCAGCATTTACAGAAAAAGTCATTGGTGAAGGAAATGCCGTTGACAATGCATCTGTTACTTGGATATTTTGCAGATCTAACTGGCCAAAGTTCTTGATGGTAATTACATAATTTACATTATAACTGCCATTACTTTGGAACGCTGGCGTAGAAGCCGTTTTTCCAATACCGATCATCGGGAAATTGATGACCGTAGGTTTGTCATCTGCTTTGGTTACCGTAAGGCCACTATTGGAGTAATCGCTTACGATTTTTCCAAGTGCGGTACCTCTTGCTGTAGCAGAGTTGTTCCCTTTATAGGTGTTTTGTGAAAATGCTTGAGAGAAAGCTAAAAACGCAAATATTAACGTGAAAATCGCTCCTTTAGCACACTTTGAAATTCGGGTTTTATTAAAATTTATCATTGTCGCTAAGGTTAGATGAGTTTAACATTAAGTACTAGCGTAATGGTCTGTTGACTTCCTGCAGCCAAAGTTGAAGCGGCAGCATTTAGCAGATTTTTATCGCTATTTCCATTGAAGGCACTATTTACCGTTAACGTTCCAGCTCCTGTAGTGATACTTGTAATGGTATAGGTTTTAGGACTAGGGAAAGTTAACTTCAGATCATCTTCTACCTGAACATTTGAAAGCGCTTGATCACCGTTGTTAAGTACGTTAAACGTTAGCGTTACATTATAGCTTCCGTCTGATTGTAACACAGGCGTGCTCGTTTCTTTCGCAATGGCGATGTCGCAAGATTTGATAGTAACAGTCATATCGGAAGTACTATTGGTACAGCTGCCATTGCTGCTGGTCCAACGTAAAGTGTAAACACCTGCTACAAATCCGTTCACCGCTGAAGTTGGCGAATTAGGATTTGCAAAAACCGGATTGATTGCGCTACTAGGTTTGCCCACTACCGACCAGGTTCCAATTCCTGTAGTAATGGTATTAGCCGCCATGGTTACTGGTTCAGAAAGACAGACCTCTTGATTTGCTCCTGCTGATGCAGTAGTAGGTTGGTTAGCTACCGTGATGGTTAGGTTTGCAGATGATTGACAATCGGCATTGGTTTGATTTGAGGTAGGTACAATGGTCCAACGAAGGATATAAGTTCCTTGTGCCAAGCCTGTCACGTTAGCCGCTGGCGAATGGATATCATCGAAGTTGGCTGCAGTAAGTGTGGTTGGCCCACTTACGAAAGTCCATGTTCCGGTTTCGGTACCAGAAGGGGTATTGCCCGTTAAAGTTGTACCAGTGGTTGGCGTGCCTGGAAAACCAGTGTTACACACCTGCTGATTTGCGCCAACGGCAGCAACGGTGGTAGGTACACTAGTTACTTGTACTGTAACGTCATCTGTTTTAGAAACACAAGTAGGGGAGCCATTTGAAACGGTCCAACGGAAAACATAGGTACCGGTAATGGTGTTGTTAACTGAAGTTATTGGAGAGTTAATGGCACTAAATGTAGCGTTTGAACCTGCAGGTTGTGATACAATACTCCAAGTTCCTAAACCTCTACCTGCGGCTGGTGCCGTTGCAGAAAGTTCAACTTTACTGGTACAAGCAGAATTTTGGTCTATGCCTGCATTAGCATTATCAGGTTCAGTATAAATATTAATTTTAACGATATCTCGGTTAGAATTGGCGTTAGTACAGTTGCCACTGCTTACCACCCATTCTAGCATGTAAGTTCCTGGTCCTAAGTTATTGAAAGTTGAAGTTGCGCTATTTACATTTGAAAATGAAGTAGCTAGACTGCCAGGAGGTTGTTCAAGTACGTTCCATTTTCCTGTGCCTGACGTTGGATCAACAGCAGCCAAAGTAACCGAAGTAGTTGGGCTAGCCATTAAGCTACAGTAATTTTGATCTGGTCCAGCATCAGCGGCTGATGGCAGTGCTGAAACATTTACGATCATGTTATCACTGGTTTGCGCACAATTACTTGTTGCTGCAATGGTATAGGTGAATGTGTAAACGCCAGGTGTTAGGTTACTTGCAATGGCTGTATTGGCCGAGGTTGTGGTAATAGTTGCAGTATTAGGTCCAGCAGTTTGGCTCCATGTACCGGTACTTTGATTGGTTCCTGTTAAGGTAGCTGAAGTTAGCGCACAAAGATTTTGGTCTGGTCCTGCATTGGCATCACTGGTAACCTTAACAATCACATCGTCTATTGATGGACTACAATAAATTCCTCCACGTACGGTCCATCTAAGTGTATACTGACCAAATATCAAATTTGATAAGGTTGGGTTAGGACTGCTCACATTTGAAAAAACAGGGATGTTTGGACCGCCTACTACCGACCAATAACCTGTACCAACTGTTGGGGCTGTTGCATTTAAGTTTGTTGAGGTAGCATTACATACTTCAATATCGGTTCCTGCATAGGCCGTTGATGGTGGTTGTGAAACGTTAATGGTTACATCACTTGTGCTGCTTGTACAAGTTCCGTTTGCAATGGTCCATCTGAAGATATAACGTCCTTCGGTTAATCCTGTTACGGTAGTGTTACCTAAGGATGGATTGGTAATTAAGGCACCACCAGCTCCTGCAATCTGTGTCCAAGTACCTGTACCCACAGCTGGTGGATTACCGTTTAGAGTTACTGAAACATCGCAGATATTTTGGCCATTTCCTGCATTAGCAGTAGTTACTGGAGCCGATATGGTAATTTTAATACGTGCGGTGGTTGGTGTACATCCATTACGTGATAACTGCCATTGGAATTCGTAGGTTCCATTGATTAAGCCAGTTACTGTGGTATTATATAATGAGGCATTGGTAAAGGTTGGTGTATTTGGACCACTAATTAAGGTCCAAAGACCTGCTTCACCACCTGTTGGTTGATTACCCGCCATGGTGAGACTAGTGGTGGCAGCAGGGAAACAAGTAGCTCCTGTAGAAATGGCTGCTGTTGCTTGTTTGGCTCCAGCTGTTGATGAAGTTTCAATAATTACATCACTTGAAGAGCTGCCACAAGCATTTTGAATGGTCCACTTAAAAGTATAAGAGGTACTTGCCAATAAGTTGTTTGCCATTGCTTTTGGAGAATTGGCATTGGGAGAAAAAGTGACTTCAGGTGCTGCTGCATTTCCTGTTGTTCTTACTACCGTCCATGTGCCTATTTCGTTTAATACAGGCTCGTTACCATCTAGTAATACTGGTGTACTATTACAAACGGTTTGTGGAAGACCCGCCGCCGAAGTAGTTGGTGTTGGTGCCGCTACTACTACCTCAACGTCGGCCTGATTATTTGTACAAGCACCTTCTCCACCAGATACGATCCAACGGAAAAGATAAGTGCCATTGGTCATACCGGAAACTAATGTGGTAGCATCATAAATATCAGCTATGGTTGCCATGTTCGGGCCGCTTACCTGGCTCCATTTTCCTGTCCCTGATGTAGGTAGGTTACCCGCTAAATGTGTTTCAAATACATTACAGGCCAATATTTGTTTGGTACCAGCATTTGAAGCAGTAGGAGAATTGGAAACTACAATAGTGATATCAGCGTAAGCATCCGCACAACCGCCTAGTCCATTATCTGTATTTCTTCTATATCTAATTACATAAGTACCTATTTTATCAAAACCCAATAACTCTTGACCAGTACCTGGGGCATCAGTCCAAACGTTTAAACCTCCCATGATCGTTTGACGTGTAGATCCAGCAGGTGCACTAACCAGGGCGTACTGAGTATTGCCAGTTCCATTGGTAGTGGTATAATTAATGGTCAGTTTAGAAATGTCACATGTTAAGAAATAAGGATTTGAAGTAGGAGAGGTAATCGTTACTGTAGGAGCACCCCTAAAGTTAACAGTGTGAGTTCCGATACTAGAACAACCAGTAACTGAGTTGGAGATTGTATACCTAAACACATAAGTATTGCCAGATGCCGAATTTAATCCGCTTACGGTAGTACTGTTGGTATTTGTAGAACTAAAAGTTGGAGTACCAGGTCCACTTGCTTTTTCCCAAAGCACTACCTCATTGGCATATAGTGGCTTAGGCGCAGTAAGTACTACCGAGGTGCGTCCATCACAAAAAGTTTGGTTAGAATTTTCTTGTGGTGTTAAAGTTTGTGACGCTGGTTTAATTACAATTGAAACATCATCAGAGCCATTAACGCAAGGACTGGTTACTGTATAACGGAACACATATGTTCCTTCTACCAAGTTCGTAACGGTAGGGTTTCTTGATGTTGTACTGCTAAAAGTTGGAGTAGAAGGGCCGCTCACTAATGTCCATTTTACAGACTGTCCGTAGGTGTTGCTAGCTGCCGCAAAAGAGCCCGCCAATGTTACACCAGTGGTAATGTTATAACAATCTTTGGTGTCATTAGGCCCAGCATCTACGGTAGCGGTTCCTAGATTGACATATGTTACCTCTTTAAATGAGGTACAAGTGCTAGTAGTAGTACTGCTACCAGAACCAACAGTAGTAGCTTTGGAAACCGTCCAGCGGTAAACTACTGTTTGTATGGAAGCATTGGCAGTAAATGTAATTGGTGAATTTGGATTATTAGGTGCACTAGGTGTTGGACCTGAGCTAGATATTCTGGTCCAAGTGCCTGTTTCCCCTGGCCCTAACGGTGAACCTTGCATGGTATAGCTGCCAGGACAAACTACTCTGTTGTCTCCAGCATTTGCCGTTCCTAAGCTAGAAACTTTATACGCAACATCTTGGTAAACCAAAGAGCCGTCGGTACATTTAGCAGTTAAACGAAAAACATATTCTACGTCACTGGTAAATCCTGTTACCGTGGCTGTGGCAGCAGTGCCAGCAATGGCCGTTGGACTAATGGTAACGGATGGACCAGAAACTTGTGACCAAACAGCTGTTCCTCCAGCCGTAAAAAGTCCACTTGCCTGTCCATTAAGAACGAAAGGGCTTCCAGGACAGATCACTGTGGGAATTCCAGCATTGACCGTACAGTTTTGTGCTTGGGCATTAATTAAAAAGCCAAGCCATAACGGTACTAATAAAACGTAACGTAGTAGTTTACTCATATGTATTAATCTGAAAAGTGTGAGGTTTATATTGAAGATATTTTTGCCAGTTGGAAACCAGCCAAAAAGAATTGAGAGTCATGAGAGATGGTTTGTATCGCGATAAGCTAAATGGGTATAGTGTTGTATCTGTTATTCCAAAAAGTTTTATGGCTATAACCAACTCTGTGCCATATTGCGGGAATTAGCGGGTTTTTGGCCTGCTGGATTTTTTCAAAACTTAATTCGTTGGACAGGAATGTATTAAAACGGCATTTCAAAAGAATTAAAATTTGAACGCTTAATGGTGCAATATTCAACCTAAGGGTTGTGTTTGTGGCGGGGTTTATTTTTTTTCCCAAAATTCCCCAAAATTCCCTCCACAGTTCTCGTTCTGGTTTAGTGTTTTTTGATGTTGTTTGGCGTATATAACCAAAAAGATTATACAGCTCGTTTTTAGGCAAAAGATGATTTCTGTATTTCATCATCGCCGTTGCTGAGATAGATTTGTAAAATGGTTGAAGGTTTGAGGCGATTAGCTTTTTCCTAAAACCGTTTAAATTTGTCGGTTCTTTTTTCATGAGTAACAGCGCAATTATCTGGTGTGGATATCATATTTATATAGCTAGGTATGATGTATCTTTAATGTGGTGTTGGCGATAGCGTTTGTGCGTTATGATTTAAAGCCAATTGATTTAACCCTTATTGTTTTCTCTTTATCGTTACATGGTTTTCTTCTGATTCCAGCAAATGGGATTTGATCTCATGATTGCCTATAAAATCAAGTAATTCTGTAATACCGTAATAGTTTATAATATGGTCAATACCTATTTGAAATAATATGTCGTCAGGTTCTATTCCCGAAAGATGTACATTCAGCCGGTTAGGTTCTACAGACGGACCGATGTAGGCATCTTCTACATTTTTAATGATTAATCGCATCTTAAATTATACATTACTCGCTATGCTAAATAGTTGTTGGTTTCCAAAGCTAATACAGAGGAAACCAAAGCGGAGTGAAGCTTGATGATTAAGGCAATAACATGTTGCTTTTTTAGACTAAATAGCAAATTATTGCTATTTTGGGATGAGAATAATAATTGCATTTTTGAGCGAATTTCTCTTCTTGTGATCACTTGGGGAAACGTAAATAGCAGAGAATCACCGATAATTATATTAAGTCTAGTATATGATATTCAAAATCAAACATCATCCTTGTGTTTTTGCGGATTCAGACATTTACAGAAGATACCTATGAATAGAGAAGAGTCTGTAGCAATTGTATTTGATGACCACCTTTTATTTGCCGACTCCTTTGCTGCGCTGATTGAACGGCTAGAGCTTTTTTGTGCAGTACATACCTTCAGAGAGGAGAAGGAATTAACGCAATTCCTGATCAAAAATTCTAAAACTAGTGTTTATCTATTCGTAGATTATTATCTGAAAAATAAGAATGGACTTCCGCTAATCAATGAGGCTAAACGGTTAAATAAAAATGTAATCATTATTGTAATGAGCTCAGTAGTTAGTCCTGTAGCCATTGCAAATATTCTTAGTTATAACCCCAACGGTTTTGTCAGTAAATCATCGGGATTTGATTCGATATTGGAGTGTTTGAAGGCCATAGACAACGGTCAGCAATACATTAGCCCATTGATCCACGAAATCAATTCGGTTTCCACTACCATCCCTTTTTCAGCCAGAGAGCTAGATATTTTACAGTATTTTGCAGGTGGGTTATCTATTGCCCAAACTGCTGAGCGGACTTATCTAAGCAAGCATACCATTGTAGCGCATCGACGTAAAATGATGGCTAAAGCCAATGTTAATTCCATTACCGAACTATTGTCCTACGCACGCAAGCAGGAGCTGATTTAAACCAACCCATTAACGTAACTTCATGAACCACAAATTTTACTTCTCCTTAAAAAGACTGTCTTTCTTTTTATGCTTATTCCTATTTGTTTTTATCCAAGTTCACAGAGCTAATTGCCAAACAGCGGACCGTGCTCAAACAGAATTTGACAAATTAGCAAAGGCTTACAAAACCGGTAGTGTAAATGCCGAGCAATACCTTATTAAGACAGATTCTCTGACACACCAACTGCTTTCCGAAGGAAAAAATTTTGATACCAAAGAACTGGTCAATCTCTTAAGCCTTTATGAAGAAATAGCTTGGGGTATTCCAAAATATAGTTATGCCCGTAAAAGTTACTTCATGCTTTTTTTCAATAATGCCCGCATGTTCAAAAAGAAGGGGGCATCTATGTATTATGCTGAAAAAATTACCGAAGAATATAAAAGAGAAGGAGCGCAAAACCCGCTTTTGGAACAATTACAAAAATGTAAAATTTATCAGGAACAGCGCCTTTATGATAAAGTAATTGCCGTATTTGAGAAGGAGCGGGGATATCTGAAAAGTTTGCCAGAACTTGTTAGAAAAGATAAAATAGATCATTCCATCGCCTTAAATGCCATGTATGTCCTATCGCCAACATTAATGGGATATATGAAGAAGAATGATACCGCTGAAGTGCTAAAAACAGCAAGTTTGGCGATGCAAATTGGTAAGGCTATTCAAAGTAAATATCCAATTGGGAGAAGCCGAATGCTGTACAACGATCTTTTGATGATTGATATAGAACATTCTCTAGCTAATTTCCAAAAACGGTATGATGTTGCTGCAAAGCAACTAGAGCGTATGGAAAAGTTAAAAACAACCTACAAAGACCAAGCGACCAATTTTATTGATATCAATTTGGTGCGAATGAGGATTGAGAACTTTTTCAATCTGAAACAACCAGATAGCCTTTTAGCCTATATCAAAAGATATGAATCTTCTCCGAATTTTGGAAAAAGCCAAAGTGCAGACCTTGAGGAGTTTAAAGCAAAGCTGCAAGCGTTAAAGGGTAGCTATAAAGAGGCTTATAATTATATTAGTGATGCCTTGCAACACGAGAGGAACCTACAAGGGACTTTGATGGCTGAAACGAGTGACCTGCTTTATGCTTATACACAAGCAGAACACAGTAGCATTGAGCTTCAAAAAGCGGAGAAAACAAAGCAGGATAGAACCAATTGGCTAATTATCATTTCCATTTCTGCCTCCATTCTTATTCTCATTATTTATTTAACAATGGTGTATCGAAGTAGGAAGGCCAAAATACAAATAGAGGCCCTTAATAATGTTGCAAACATGCAAATTATAGCCATGGAAGAAGCAAAACACCAAGCGGTGAGAGACGAACAACAAAGATTGGGACAAGACCTACATGATGGGCTTTCGGCATCTATAGCGGCTTTTACGCATCAATTGGAAGTATTGTCAATGGATGTTGCTGACGTAACACTGAGAGATAAATTTATTTCCCTGCGGGTAAACATGGCGAAAACCTATGAAGCTGTTAGAAGTAAGAGCCACGACTGGTTTAATGCTTCGGACAAGTTGCAGGAATTATCTTTTGAAAAGCAGGTTAAGCTATTAACGGATCATGCTTTACCAAACAATCGTTACCATAAAACGATCCATATTGACGATCAGTCATTGGTGAATGTGGATACCGATACCAGAATTGCTTTGCTCCGGATCATCCAAGAAGCCATTACCAATATCATTAAGCATGCTAAAGCTAAAAATGTTGACATCCTTATTTATAGTGAAGAAAATAATCTCATACTGACCATTAGCGATGATGGCATCGGATTAGATGAAAAGAAATCTAGCGGTAACACGATAGGTTTGGATTCTATTCGACGAAGGATACAATATCTGAATGGGGAAACAACCATCAATTCAACTGCTAAAGGCACTGAAATCATGATCTCTTTGCCATTAGTAGTACCCTATGCTGATCTTTATTAAATGAAATAATCTTAATCGTCAAATTTTTCTGGTGATTGGTAATGAAACCAGAACGTTCATTACTAAAATTCAAACTAAACAATATAGTTGTATTTAGGCAGGTGTTTTTTTAAGAAAAATAACTACTTTACATAAAGTGGTCCTCCTTTATCTATGCGGTCAAAAGGCAATAGTAAGTCTGCATAAGCGACGGCTTATCTTTTCAGTAGGAGCATTTTTGATGGTAATGATGCTGTTTATAAATTTTTAAGATTTAGATAATTGATATTTTTAGTATGAATGAAAGAATGGAAGTTTGTTGCATCACAGGTAAAGAGATCAACATAGATGAACTAATACCTATACATAGTATTCGTAAAAACCTACTTAGGTTTATCCGTAATGAAAAGCACTCTTTTGGCGAGTCTGATTTTATTAGTAAAGAGGCATTAAGGGATTTTAGAAAACGTTATCTGGAGCAATTAATCGAGGATGAAAATGGACAGTTGGATAAGGTTGAAAAGCAGGTGGTGGAGGCAATTACCAATCAAGCAACCATTGCAGAAAATTTAGAAGACAACCAACGTGATAGTTCCTATGGGCAACGTTTGGCCGACAAAGTAGCCGAATTTGGTGGGAGTTGGTCTTTTATCATCTCTTTTTCTATCATACTTTTGGTTTGGATTATATTTAATTCGTATGTACTCAAAAGAGCAGCATTTGACCCTTATCCGTATATTTTATTGAATCTCATCCTTTCCTGTTTAGCGGCTTTACAGGCGCCGGTAATTATGATGAGCCAAAATAGACAGGAAGCAAAGGACAGATTACGTAGCGAATATGATTATAAGGTGAACCTGAAAGCTGAACTGGAAATAAGGTTGCTTCACGACAAATTAGACCATTTAATGATCAATCAAACTCAAAAAATACTTGAACTGCAACAAATGCAGATGGATATATTGGAAGATTTGATGAAGTCTAAAAAATAATATTTCAATCCTTCTCTTGTTGTGTCGGAGGTAGTTTATTCCATAAAAAGGAGTTTCATCAAAAAGGCCGCTCATTATCAAAATGAGCGGCCTTTTTTTAATCTCATACTTTAGCTACACGGTAACCAGTTTGAGACCCGATTTTAATTTTTTCCAGATAAATTCCTGAAGGCGTTACCCAATATTTTTTGCCATCAATGATTGTTTTTTTAGCTGTGTTAGGCAAATTGGCGGTTACATCGCCAACAACAGCAACAAGATGTTGGGAAATGTTTAACTCCTTATTATCTAGCACACCATCTCTACCAACCACCATATAAGTGGTAATACCATCAGTTTTATTTAGTTGGAGATAATATACCCCGCCATATTCTAGATAGGATTGGCCATTTATGACTAATGGATTGGCATCATTGGGAAGATTGGGTACTTCTGCTCCCACTGGAGCTGAGGCAACTTGATAGCCTTGGTTCGAAGAGGGCTCATAAAAGGTGCCTCCGAAATAATAATATGGATTTGCACCATAATAAAAAGGATAATACCCATAAGGAAGACGACCTAACCACATGGTAGGATGATAACGAAAGCCTGCATGATAATATACTCTAGGAACTATCCTGATGTTACTCGTGTACACAGGTCGAACAAAATGTGGTCTGCCTCCGTAACTTCTTTGAAAACCGCTCCTTGAAACACCTCTTTGTGCGTTTGCAACTCCCACCGAACCGATAACCAGTAAACCTACCACTGATAGGTTTACTATTGATTTACTCAACGTTTTCATGAATTGAAATTTAATACACTTTTATTTGAAAAAGCTATTATTTAGAGCATTTGGCAAGCCTAAGGATTAATTGCTGCAATGTTAATTATTGTTAAATAAGGCTAAGCATTTTTTGAAGAAAAGGGGCAAGTGCTGCTTGTAAAATCGGCCTAAAATATAAATGGATTAAAACTAAAAATTATAGGTTATCCCACCTTGGGAAAAACTGTTGCCGCTAGGTCTGGAAAGATCTCTCCCAGCGGTAAGGTCCAATTGTAGTTTTTTATTTAGTTGATAAGTTATGCCAACATCCGTTACGTAGTTATTGGTGCTGCTTTGTGAAGGGAAAAAGCCATAAAATTCAGTAAAGGCTGCAAATTTGGTATTGAATTGGTATTGATATCCCAACAGTATACTAGAAGTGCCCTTTGAAGAAAAATCAATACGATCATAGCCGAAATTATAGTAAAAACTATTTGAACCCCAATTATTGGCAAAACAAAGTTCTAATGCTACACCTGCTGCTTGTTGTTGGCTGGAAAAAGGTGGTGGGTAAAATTCAACAATTACCGCTGTTTTAGGAATAATGCCTTTGGCAGGCAACAATAGCCCTTTTATTCCGAAGGATGGCCCTACAGTTCCGTAAATATGTTTGTCTCGGTCATATTGTATGCCGAAGTCCATTCTAGCTTCTAAATGTTTTGAAATCCTAAATTTTAAGGTGTTGGTGGATAGCTGCCAAAGTTGATAATGGTTATATTGAGAAAGGTCAAAGCCAGAGGCAATTTGCCATTGATTTTTACCAATCAAGTCTGGAGCATCACTAAGACCTGGACGATCTGAAGCAAAGTTTTCATTTTGAGCAAAACCTTGGACCGACCATATCAGCAGAAACAAAAAAAAGATAAATTTGATAAATTCCTTATGTCTACACATACGTCGTTGGTATTCGTCTAAATAGTTGGTTTAATTAAAAATACAAAAGAAAAGGGGCATTTAGAGTTTATTTTGCTCGTGCTTTTCTTTTTGGCTATTTGATATTTAAGGGCTGAACAACTACTCGTACTATTGTTGAAATACGCTGTTATATCGGATGGGTGCCTATTCAAAATTTTGATTTTTCAATAATCTATCGCTGATTAAAAAAACTATTTTTGTTTTGACCATTGGCCTTATTGCCAAAATATTAATCATCGATAAAATGAACAACGAATCAGCTTTAAATAGCATAACACATCATCCTTTTCAGCAGACTTTTTTTCATGGAACAAAGGCCGATCTGAAAATAGGTGACCTTATCTCACCGGGCTTCCAGTGCAATTATGCCGATAGGAAGTTGAGTCATGTGTATGTTGCGGCCACCATTACTGCAGCTATTTGGGGTGCTGAATTGGCCTTGGGCGATGGGCATCAAAGAATTTATTTAGTGGAAGCTACGGGGGAAATTGAGGATGATCCAAACGTTACGGATAAGAAGTTCCCAGGGAATCCTACCATGTCCTATCGTTCGGTGCATCCTTTTAGGGTGATTGGCGAAGTGGCTACCTGGTTACCACATACTCCTGAACAATTGCAAATGATGAAGGACGGCCTTCAGAAACTTACGGAACAGGGGAAAAACGTAATTATAGATTAATTACAGCCATTTATTGGCTCTGGTTATATTTACCGCACTTACCTTGTTGTTCACTTGTAATTTGCGGTAAATATGTTCAATATGCTTACGTACAGTACCCTCACTAATGAACAATCCATCGGCAATTTGTTTACAGGCCAGCCCGTCTTTTAGTGCGGTTAATATCTCCATTTCACGGGCAGAGAGGATGGTAGCATTTGGTGAATTTCCTGATGGAAAATCGAAAGTGCAGTATTATGAGAAAGGTGCCGCAGTTAAATAGAAAGCGTTTTAAAAAATAAAATCCCCTCACCATTTATTGTGGTAAGGGGATTAAAGAGGTTCGCTTTAAAATAAAGTATTAGAGCTTAAAGCCCGTTTTTAAAAATAAGTTGGCAATGACCACTACTTCAGCCTTGGTTAAAAACTCGTCAAAGGATTCGGCTGCGGCAGTTTTAGTTACTGCGGTACCATTAATGCCCGTAATTTCAACGCCAGCTTGCAAGGTCGTATTTTCACGAACATAAACAGGATCAACTGCTGCAATACCGGTATCGTTAGAAACACCACCAGCACCTAAGCTGATCCAAGGCTTTAATCCTGTAGCACCATTTGCTGCCAACATCTGACGAAGATGGGAAGCATGACGGGCCTCAACAGAGTGGATTTGCAAAGCAGTAGTGAGTACAGCATTACCTTTCAATACAGGTGCCTGTCCTTTGTATGCCCTAACACCGGTGTCCTCAAAAGCAGTAGCTACTTTTAAAAAGGTAGTGTAGTCGCTATATACCGTACCGAAAGTGCCGCCAGCCGTAAAATCAAAATTAATGTATTCAAGTGGTGTTCTGGCTGCGGTACCTAAAGCGCCTTTTAATAAATCAACATGCGCCTTTTCATGGTCTCTAATGGTAGTAATTGCAGTAGTTGGTGCACCTGCAGGAATTAATCCTGGTGCAGCTAATAACGCATGATTATAAAAATGGAATTCTAGATATTCTAAAGTGAGTGCAAAATTGAGTACCTCATTTACGGCAGTTGGAGTGCTTTGTCCATAGGCTTTGTTAAACAAAGAACCTAATGCCAAAGGCATCGCCGCTAAGGAAATTTTCTTTCCAATTTGGAAAAAATCCTGCATTGCTTTTCTTCTCGGACTTATTCTTTCATAAATCTCACCGTCAACTTTCTCAATCTCGTCTAATATGCTTAAAATGTTCATAATTTCTAGGTTTTAAAGGTTAAAGGTTAATGACATTGATTTTGGTTTTGATATACTGACCTGCTGCCAGTAGTACTTTGTCTGGCGTAAGGGCAGCATCTAAACCACCAGATACATTTGCACCCAAGCTGGTTAGGCTTGATAGGTCGGCAAAGCTGCCATTGCTAATTTGGTCCCTAACCCATGCGGCATGCCTAGCTTCTACGGAAACAATTTGACCCGCAGCCACTAAATAAGCATCTGTTTTTAATCGTACTCCAGCGCCGTTATAAGCGGCCACTCCTAAATCTTCAAAAGCCTTGGCTGCGGCAAGTACACTTGACCCATCACTAAAATTAATAGAAGAGAAGTCGACCTCTAAACTGCCTATGGCAGCGGTACCCAATACTTTTTTTAAGAATTCGCGATGGGCAATTTCATGGAACTGTACATCTTGGAAATAGTTTTTCTGTGCGGTAGTAAAGCTAGATGGAGGGTTGGAGGCAACTCTGATGTAAAATGCAGCTTCAAGCTGTTCAAGAGCGTAAGCATAATTTAATACTCCAAAGTCGTCTTTAAAGTCTAAGGTAGTACCAAAAGATAAACTCGGGCTGCGGTCTTTTTTACAACCAGCGGCAGCCAATGCCACTACTGCTGCTCCGGCACCAGCGTATTGCAAAAATGCACGCCGTTGAAGTTTTGAGTCTAAAATGTCGGTTTCTTGAGGTGATGTTTCGTGGTTCTCTTTTAGATTTTCCATAACACGGGTTTTAATGGTTGATTAAAAGGTTGTTTGGAAGGTATTTACGGGAACCTGGGGTTTTTGGATTTTATAAAATGGAAATACTTTCAATTTCCTATAAGGCAATATGCTTTAGTCCTAAAACAAATGATACCATTGATGGTGAAAGCATGTGTGATGGTTTTGCGGAATAAAGTATCCCTATGTGGATGTAAACAGGGATAAAAAGAAACGGGGACTCAGCATACCACCTTGTCCCCGCCATCTAAATTAACGCTCTCAGTAATATAAACAGCAATAATTCCCTTTTATTGTGTGCTTATTAAAAATTGATTAGAAATGTGATGTCAATTAATGGAAAGTAACGTTAACTTTATGCCATGCCAGAACAAAAACCATTTTCCGTTTGTGGAGAGTCGCTTTCAACCCCTATGCATATTTGTGGGTTCTTTAATTCAAAAGAAGAACAATATGAGGTTATCATTCCTTACATCAAGGAAGGGTTGGACAACAACGAAAAGGTCATCAATATTCTTGAAGGTGCTCGTCATCGCGAACATTGTAGCCACCTGTCGGCTACGGGAATTTCTTTGACAGGAAAATTGGCCACTGGACAATTGGAAGTTTTGGCCTCAGAGAACACTTACATTAAAGGCGGAAATTTTGCCGCTAAAAAAATGTATAAAATGCTCGAGCAAACACTTTTGGCTGCAGAAAGAGCGGGATATGATAGTGTAAGAGCATGTGGCGATATGATTTGGGCGCTAAAGAATTTGCCAGGAACAGATGAACTGATGGAATATGAAGCCAGCTTAAATTTGCTCACCCCACAACATTCTTGTTCGCTGATCTGTATGTATGACGTAAGCAGCTTTAGTGGCAAGGCCATTACCGATGTGCTACTGACACATCCTTATGTGATTATGAACGGAAAAATCAGTAAAAATCCGCACTATGTTGAACCACTTGAACTATTGGCAAGTTTGGTTCATCGTCGTAATAATTCCCTAGACCGATTAAGTGTTGAAGCTTTATAGGTCTTTAAAGAAAATTTAGAGATCTTTACTTTGTAAGTCAATTTCGAAAAGACAACAATTTGGTTCTTTTTGATAGTGAAGAGGTAGCTTTGCAGTATCGGTCAGTTTAACCATTCCTAAAAACTCAAATCCTGCTGATGTATAATGTGCGATCAGTTTGGTATTGTTGCCTAAGGTGTCTAAACGTATAAAACGTTTTCCCATTTGCTGTGCATATTCTTTTGACCATTTTACAATTTCTTCAATATATCTGTTCCCTCGTAAAGTTGGATTGGTGCAAATGCGGTGAATGTAGATCGCGTCATTCTTGTCTTTTTCTCCCCAAATCTCTTTATCCTCAAAAGTAACTGCCCAATTGCAGGCAATTAAATCATCCAAAACTATTTTCCATTGTCTTTTTTCATTTATCTCCTGAGCAATAAATGATTCTTCAAAGATGGGCCACACCACCATTTTTCTTTGGGTTTGCAAATTTCTAGCCGCTTCATAAAGCGATAAAACTTCCCTTACATCATCCAATGAACAATTCTTGATTTCCATATTTCTATAATCTTTTTACAGCTGCAATTTAGGCTTAGTTTCTTGAGTAAGAAATCCGAAACTTGCTATAATCTTTACAGTGTGTTTTTACTTGAGGTTTTATTAACTATGTTTATAAATAAATCATTTCACTAAAAACATTCCTATGAAAACAATTTTTTTGCCTTATGGGCTTTCTATATCTGGTAATGTAAAGCGAGAAAGTAATCATTTATCAAGGTTCGCTTTTTATCAAATAGAAAATTTGATGGGCTTTATCAAGTTTTTGTCATTGCTAATAGTTACGTTTCTATTTTCAATAAACATCACCTCTGCACAGGATGTAAAGTGGAGTAGGCCAAATTGGGGTGGTGGTTACAAAATTGGTTTGACAGATGGTGCTACGGGCGATTATTTTAATAACCTGCAATTGATAGAATTTCAAAGAAACTTCAACGTAGGAAAACCAATAACACTTTTCGTGGTAGGTGGTTTTGTACATGCTAATTCGAAAGTGGCTTCTAATTTAAGCTCAGTATCGTTGGGAGGTGGCGTTGCGCTCTATCCAATTTATTTTACCAAGCTGATATCAGGAAGGGAGTACGAACCTCAAGAAGATAATTTTCATGTTGATTTCGGATTTCAAGCCCTGCTTAATAAAGCCGATTTCGATTATTTATACACGATGGATGTTAACCTTTATTCTTTTAGGTTTAAAAAGGGGCAAAAGCTGTCGGCAAAAATTGGATATAACCTGTTGCTCTCAGACGATGAAGTCAACAAAAATCAGGCATATAGAAATTTGAAATATAATACTGCGGGTTTTTTCTCTGCGGGCATCCATTATGCTTTCTAAGTTTTATTCATTGCTGAGATTATCGTTTTGTCAATGGGAAACGGATTTTTAGCCATGAAAAAGACTGAAATAAAGAGATAAGTGGCGAGTATAATTTTTATGATAAATAAAATTATTTTTAAGCTAATTTAGGAGAAGAAAAAGCCATTAAATTACATCATTCATTTTCGTGCCGCCCATGGACAAAATAGAAATCCCGTTAAGTAAAGGTAAATTACTACTGATATTACTTGGAGGACTTGCCTTCGTGGTTTTTGGCGTAATTTTTATCGTCAATCCCGAGCAATTTCTTTCTACACGCATGAGAAATCCTGAATGGTTAAGATTGATAGGAATAGCCAGTGTTTTATTCTTTGGTGCCTTAAGTATTTATGCCATTAAAAAGCTGCTTGGTAACCCTATTGGGTTGGTGATAGATGAAGAGGGGATTACCGACAATACCAATGCTGCGGGTGTTGGGCTCATCAAATGGGCCGATATTACGGGCCTAGAAAGAGTGCAAGTGAAGTCGACCAAAATTTTATTGGTGCACATTTCAAATCCTGAAGAATACCTGAACAAGACAACAGGATTTAAAAAACTATTGATAAAAGGTAATTACAACATGTACGGAACACCCTTGTCCATTACCTCAAACACTTTGAAGTATAATTTTAATGATCTGGAGCAGCTGATTGCCGAGCGACTTTTAAAAAGGAAGGAGCTAGAAAAAATCAGTAATCTTCAATAGGTTGTGGGAATGAATACTATGTGGCTATGCGGTTGTTTTTTAACAGTATAAATGAACCACATAGACACATAGGAGTGTTGTTTTAAAACTATAGCAAATAGGTGGGGCTAATTTATATAGTCCAATTACTTTATAGCTGCACCATTAACAAGCATTATATTCATGTGATAAAAATAAGGTTATTATGCTTTAATTGGCTGATAGTATGGATTTAAAAAGCTTAACAAGACTTCTTGGTAAAATGACTTTGGTTATGAGTGTTTTTATGTTTTCTTGTACAAACAATGAGCAGGTATGGAGGTATGACAAACAAATCATATTGCAAAGGGAAGATCTTCAAAAATCATGTGAGATATCAATTGACAGCACCTTTTTAGTGGAAGATATCTCGGAGTTTAATTTCCAAGGGCGTAAAATAAAGCTAAATGTTATTTGCGCTGATAGCACCAATATTGGCAAATATTTAATGCAGCAACAAGAGGAATCCGAGCTTTTTTATAACAGTAGTTATAGATTAGCTGGAGAAACAGTACAGCTATTTTCTTTACATGGCCATTCAGGAAGCGCTAGTGGGGAAACACAAGGATACCTGTTGTTCAATAATCCCAAAAGAAAACTATTAATCAAAGTATTTTCTGTACAGCCTGAACACGAGATGGTAAAATCCTATATACGGCATGGCTATCTATTAGTCATGAAAATAAATGATTATAGCGATAAGGTTTATCCTTTTACCTATGCGATTTTAAAACTCAACGATACGAGTTTAAATATTCTTAAAGAGGCCGAAGGAGCAAAAGTGTTTAAGGAAAAATTTTATAATGTAAAATTTGAATATAATCAATCAGCAATAGAGTAATAATCAACAAACTATTTAGCTAATAATTACACCTGTGGTTGGTGTTATCACCAACTTGCTTTACAATCAGTAGGACTAATCGATATCCAGTGCTATTGAGTTGGCTATGTGCCTATGTGATTCATTTAATTTGATAGAAAATATAACCACATAGACAGATAGGAGTGTTACAACTATAGCAAATAAGCGAGGCTAATTTGTACAGCCCATCAACCCTAAAGCGAGTTTCTTAAAATAACCTTGGCAGGGTCACGCATTTTTACCACTTCCTTTTTCAATATCGCTTTGGCCGCTTCTTCGCCCATTTTATTAAAATCAGTACTGATCACGGTAATGCCGTCTTCCAACACTTCCTTAACTGCAGTATCATTGTAGGAAAGCAAACCAATATCCTTACCTAATTTCCAACCTTTTTTGCGAGCTATTTTAATCAAGGTCACATCATCCTGATCGTAACGGCTAAAAGTGATGTAAGCATCCCCCTTTTTGGCAAACGAATCATCTATAGTGTTAACGATGGTATGTTTTTTCGAGTTAAGTTTCGAGAATAATTCAAAACCATCAATTACCTCCTTGGCATGGAAAGCCTCCAAAGGAGCAACCAACACTAGCCTCGAATATTTTTCTAGCTGTGGAAGTAATGCCGTAAGTGATTCTTGGATATCTGTTTTATAGTCTTGGTAAATGCAGGTGTAATCACCGTCCAGTTTATTTTCTTGATAATCAATGATGATTCTTTTTTGAGGCGGGATACGATTTAAAACTTCCGTGGTGTTCCCATGCAAAAAAGTAGTGATGACAAAGTGGGTATAATTAGGAAGATTTTCGTCAATTAGTTTCTCAAAAACCTTAAAGTTATGGTGGTGAAAATAAACATCAACGTCAGCTTTATCTTTAATGGTTTCTAAAAAGGAATGATAGATCCTATCCCTCAAAACGTTCATCTTGTCAAGGATCAAACAGATGCGATAAGGATGATATTGCTTTTTCTTTTTTACATAATATCCTTTTCGATACTCGGCTTCAATAATGCCTTTTTCCAATAGGTAGTTTAAACCTTTTAAGGCAGTTTCCTTGCTGATTTTCAGTTGCTCTGTCAATTGATTTAATGAAGGTAAACGATCATTAATTTTCAATTTATTGGTTTCAATCAGATGGTTGATATGCTCAGCAAGCTGAAGATATTTCATCCTGTGTGTAGAAACATTTGGGTTAGCTTCTGCTGTCTTTTTAGTTTTATCCACTGTTGTAGGTTTTTCAATGCAAAGCTAATGGATATTTCCGAAAAAAAAGTCCATACCATACCAAACTAATCATAATACCCCTGTAGCTAGGTTTTGTCAAGAATTTCACTGCTTAAAACCAAAAAAAATAAAATGTTTGATAATTGAGAATATTTTATACTTTTGTTTAACAAATTAAACCAAACCAAACCAAACCAGTTTCCCGACTGGATATAACCAAGTATAAGGATCAAGCCATGCTGCTGCCGGTTTAACCAAATGGTACTGTTAGCGATAGTAAGATCACTATTAAAATATAAATTGTTTCATCAATGACTAGATCGATTTCTTTTAAGTGCATATCTCTGTTTTTTTTCGCAGTTTGCTGTTCAACCCATACCTATGCACAAGTGTATGCCAATGCTAAGGCTCCTGTAGAAGATCGAGTGAAAGCGATTTTGGCCCAAATGACCTTGGAAGAAAAGCTAGATTACATTGGTGGATACAAAGGTTTTTACATTAGACCCATCCAACGATTGGGTTTGCCCGAAATTAAACTTACCGATGGCCCAGTGGGCACCCATAAAGATGGAAGGGCAGTAGCCTATCCAGCCAGTATTTTATCTGCTGCTACTTGGGATACGGGATTAATTACCAGATTGGGCAAAGAGTTGGGCAGAGATTCAAAAGCACGTGGTGTACACATCTTGTTGGCACCTGGGGTGAATATCGTGAGGGCACCCATGAGCGGGAGGAACTTTGAATATTTTAGTGAAGACCCATTCCTGAACTCGAGAATAGGAGTCAGCTACATTAAAGGACTACAAGGCGAAAACGTAGTGGCTACCGTAAAACATTATGCCGCCAATAACCAGGAGTGGGACCGTAACAACGTAAGTTCTGATATTGATGAACGTACCCTTCACGAAATTTATTTTCCTGCTTTTAAAGCGGCGGTTCAAGAAGCAAAAGCTGGATCGGTAATGAACAGCTACAATTTGGTAAATGGCGTTCACGCTACCCAAAGCGGTTATCTGAATAATGAAATTTTAAAGGGACTTTGGGGCTTTGATGGCTTTGTCATGTCAGATTGGTCATCAACCTATAATGGAATAGAAGCTGCTAAAGGTGGTTTAGATTTGGAAATGCCCAGAGCAGTGCGAATGAATAAAAAAGACCTTGATTTGGCCATCAAAAATGGTGTGCTCAATGAAGAAGTGATCAATGATAAGGTAAGAAGGATGTTGCGCATCATTTTCAGATTTGGTTTTTACGACAAGCCACAACTTGATACCTCTATCCCAAAAGATAATCCTGATGGCGCAAAAGCAGCGCTTGATTTGGCCAGAGGAGGCATTGTACTATTAAAAAATACAAAACAGGTATTGCCATTGTCGTCAAGTATTAAAACCCTAGCGGTAATTGGTCCCAATGCCGATGCTTATGTATCAGGTGGCGGTAGCTCTTATACGTTTCCATTTCATTCTGTTTCGGTGCTTAAAGGCATTCAAGATTATTCAAAAGATTTGAAGATCATTCCATCTACTGGTTTGCCCGTACTTTCTGATCAGGTGGCCAAGTCGGTGTTTTACCATAACTCAGGTGCGCCAATACGTGGCTTAAAAGCAGAATATTTTAATAACACCAAATTATCGGGAACGCCTTTTAAAACAACGGTAGACACCATTGTGAGTATCAATAATGGCTGGCACATTGCGGCCGAGAATAGAGGCTTTCCTTTTGATCACTGCTCTATGCGCTGGACAGGTTTTGTGAAGCCAGAAAAGAGTGGGAAATATAAGTTTACCGTAAAAGGTTTTGATGGTTTTAGACTGGAAGTAGCGAACGAGAAAGTGATTGACCTTTGGAAAGACCAAGGCATTACCACTAAAAGTGTAAGCTTGCAATTAGAAGCGGGTAAAGAATATGCCGTAAAACTTGAATATTATGCGGGTCCACATCCAGTAGATATCAATTTTGCTTGGGCTCCAGATGTGCTAGATTTCTCTGAAGCCATCAGTGCAGCAAAAAGTGCCGATGCAGCCATTGTTTGTGTGGGCTTTAATGAAAGCAGTGAGCGAGAGGGAAATGACCGTCCGTTTGAATTGCCTGATTACCAAGATAGCCTGATCAATGTGATTGCAGGTATTAACCCTAAAACCATTGTAGTTTTAAATGCAGGTGGCAATGTGGCCATGGAGAAATGGATTTCCAAAGTGCCAGGATTGTTGTTTGCATGGTATCCTGGGCAAGAGGGTGGAACCGCCATTACCGAAATACTTTTTGGAAAAACCAACCCAAGTGGTAAACTTCCAATCAGTTTTGAGAAAAAATGGGAAGATAACCCTGCTTTTAACTATTATTACGACGAGGCTAATAGCAAAAAGGTGAGTTACAAAGAAGGTATATTTATGGGCTATCGTTATTACGATTCAAAGCACGTAACCCCTCAGTTTCCTTTCGGTTTTGGATTGTCTTACACCTCTTTTAAATACAGTGATCTTAAAGTTACGGTAAGTAGCAAAGGTAAATCTCCTCAAGCTACGGTAAGTTTTAAGCTTAGCAATACAGGAAATAGTGATGGAGGAGAGGTGGCACAGCTTTATGTGAGAGATGTGGTAAGTCCAGTGCCACGTCCGTTTAAAGAACTTAAAGGTTTTTCGAAGGTATTTTTGAAAAAGGGAGAAACCAAAACCATTACCATTAAGCTGGGTGAATCGGCTTTTGCTTATTACAAAACCAAACTCAAAAAATTTGGGTATGATCCAGGAGCGTTTGAAATCCTGATTGGGTCATCATCTGCAAACATTCATTTAAAGAAAGCAATCATTTTAAAATAAACCGCCTTATTGAACAAGGCAAAAGACAAGATTTTAACCAAATATGTTGTACTAACCAAATTATGTAATGAAATTTTATGTTGTTTTACTCTGTGCCATTTTGAGTTTTCAAAATGTGAATGCACTAAAGCGCCTCAAATCTAATACTCTCCCCGCACCAGTGTATATTACGGGTACGGTAACCGACGATATGGGTGAACCAATACCTGGTGTCAACGTTAAATTAAAAGGAACCAATAGTACAACACAAACCAATAGCGATGGTACTTTTAAGTTTGCCATTCCAGCACTAAAAGGCACCTTGGTATTTTCTTACACGGGCTTTATCACTAAAGAAGTTATCATTACCGCTGCTACCGTTTACCGTGTAAAGCTTACCAAGGATTTAAAAGTTTTGGATGAAATTGTAGTGATTGGTTATGGTACGACTACCAAAAGAGATTTAACTGGAGCCGTAAGCCAAGTGAGTATCGAGGATTTGCAAAAAGCACCCGTAGCCTCATTGGAAGATGCTTTAGCCGGAAGGGTTGCAGGGGTTCAGGTAACGGCATCAGACGGTCAGCCAGGAGCACCTATGCAAATTTCCATTAGGGGAAACAACTCCATTACCCAAAGCAATTCACCTTTGTACGTGATTGATGGCTTTCCAATTGAAGACCCAACCAACAATGTGATTAATCCAGCCGAGGTAGAATCGATCGATATCTTAAAAGATGCTTCGGCCACTGCCATTTATGGAGCTAGAGGTGCAAATGGGGTCATTATCATTACCACCAAAAAAGGAAAGATTGGGGACCCTACCATTTCTTATCAGAACTATTTTGGTATTCAGCAAAACCTTAAACAGCAGGAGTTATTGAGCCCTTATGAGTTTGTTAAATATCAATTGGAATTTAATTCGGCCGTTTACACACCGATCTATCTTAAAGATGGAAGGGATCTAGAATATTATAGAAATGTACAAGGGATCAACTGGCAAGATAAAGTATTCAGAACAGCGCCCATGCAAAACCATTTCTTATCCATTAATGGTGGTACCGATAAAACCAGATATTCTATTTCGGGTTCGGTTTTAAATCAAGATGGTATTATCATTAACAGTGGTTTTAACAGGTATCAAGGTCGAATTGTATTAGATCAGACCATTAACCCTAAACTTAAAGTAGGGATCAATCTTAATTATTCGAGCACTAAAACCTATGGTACCATTGCTACGGAGCAAAATGGTAGTGCCACTGCGAGCTTAATGTACAGTGTTTGGGGATACCGACCTATTACTGGTGATGCCTTGACCGATGAACAACTAGTGGAGCAGCCTTTTGACCCAGATGTGAATCCTACGGCAGAATATCGCATCAACCCAGCCATTTCTACCAGAAATGAATATAATCCAGCTTTTGTGAATGCCATATTGGCCAATGCTTATGCCGAATATAAGTTCTCAAAGTATTTTACTTTCAGGGCTTCTGGCGGTGTGACCAAAAGAGACACCAGAAAAGAAATATTCAACAATTCAAATACCAGATCAGGTAACCCACTGTCGAGCAGTAATGGGGTAAATGGTTCTATCATGAATTACGACTTGAATAATTATTTGAGTGAAAATACCCTAACTTTTAAACGAAATATCAATAAGGTACATAACGTAACGGCACTTGCTGGTTTTACCCTTCAACAAATATCAGCTTTCAGTTCTGGTTTTGCAGCTACGCAAGTGCCTAATGAGTCGTTGGGCATTAGTGGAATTGAAGAAGGAGTACCTAGTCGTGTGTATTCTACCAGTTCAAAATCGGCATTAATGTCGTTCCTCACCAGGTTAAATTATAGTTATAAGTCTAGGTATTTGTTCACGGCTTCATTCAGAGCAGATGGTTCTTCAAAATTTGCACCTGGCAATAAATGGGCCTATTTCCCTTCAGGCTCTTTCGCCTGGGTAATGAGCGATGAATCTTTTATGAAAGGTATCAAGCCAGTTAGCAGTGCTAAATTGAGGCTTAGCTACGGTTTAACAGGAAACAACAGGGTAACTGATTTCGCTTATCTATCATCTTATCAAATTATTTCCAACTCTGGCTACAACTTTAACAACAGTCCAGTAAATGGATCTATTCCAAATCTTTTAGGCAATAAAAACTTAAAATGGGAAACTACTTCTCAAGCGGATATTGGTTTAGATGTGAGCTTGTTGAAAAACCGCATTTCTGTAACCGCTGATTATTACGATAAAAGAACCTACGATTTGCTGATCAATTCGTCATTAGCGCCTTCGCAAGGTTTTTTAAATGGAATGCGAAACATTGGTAAAGTAGGTAACAAGGGCTTTGAATTCACCTTGAACACTACCAATGTGAAGAACAAAACTTTCTCTTGGAACAGTAGCTTTAATATTTCCTTTAACCGCAACAAAGTATTGGAGTTAACAGACGAAGATCCATCTATCTTGTCAAGGATCAACTGGGGTAACTTCAACAATGCCTATCCATACATTGCCATTCCAGGTCGCCCAATAGGACAATTTTATGGTTACGTTTGGGACGGCGTATATCAGTACAGCGATTTTAACCAGTTAGCCAATGGCAGCTACGTGCTAAAAGATAATGTGCCTAACAACGGCCAGTCGAGAGCAACCATACAGCCTGGTTTTATCAAATACAAAGATATTAATGGCGATGGACAGGTAAACAGTTACGATCAAACCATTATCGGTGACCCCAATCCGAAACATACAGGTGGTTTTTCTAATAATTTCACTTACAAAGGATTTGACCTTAACGTCTTCTTCCAATGGTCGTATGGTAATGAATTACTGAACGCCAATCGCATTGAATTTGAAGGTGGCGAAAATAGAAATTCATTAAACATGTTTGCTTCTTATGCCAACAGATGGACACCAGAAAACCAAACCAACCAGCTTTACAAAGTGTACGGACAAGGACCTCTGGTTTATTCTTCTAGAACCATTGAAGATGGTTCATACCTAAGGTTAAAAACGGTGTCCTTAGGGTATACCCTTAGCCAATCACTGCTTAAAAAGCTAAAGATTAAAAACTTTAGGATTTATGCTTCTGGGCAGAACCTATATACCTGGACCAACTATTCAGGACTTGATCCAGAGGTTTCTACCTATGCTTCGGCACTTACCCCTGGCTTTGATTGGTCGGCCTACCCGAAAGCAAGAACAATCATTTTTGGACTTAACCTTACACTATAAATCATAATCACTTAAAAAATTGAACATGAAAAGGATTATTTATTTGATGTGCATCTTATTCACCTTGCCCTTTGCTTCCTGCAAGAAATTTTTAGAAACAGAACCAACTGATTTTAAAACGCCAGAAAATCATTTTAATACCGAAAGCGAATTGAACACCGCTTTAGTAGGCGTGTATAATAAATTGGCTGATGAAAGAACTTACCGCAGAGGCTTGTTTACCTACTTAGCCATTAGCGATGAGTTTTTCTATAGAAATGTTTCTACGGCTTCCATCTATGTATTAGATTTTGATGCAGCACATGTGGACATTGGTAGATTTTGGGAAGCGCTTTACCAAGGCATTGACCGTGCCAACGCAGTACTTGAAAATATCAATAAGCCAGTAATGGATGAGCAAAGACGAAATAATGTGCGTGGCGAAGCATTGTTTTTAAGAGCTTACTACTATTTTTTATTGGCAGATAATTTTGGTGGCGTGCCGCTGAAACTAAGCTCTACCAAAAGTCCTACAGAAGTGCCACTACCTAGAACACCACTTAAGGACGTATATGCTCAGATTTTAAAAGATATGACAGAGGCGTACCCTTTGGTATTGGATATTAAAAAAGACCCTGCTGATAAAACAGATACTGGGATTGAATACAGCGAAAGAATAACGAAATCTGCGGTTGCAGGTATCTTAGCCAAAGTTTGCTTGACCATGGCAGGACAGCCTTTGTACGATCAAACCAAATATACCGAAGCCTTGCAATGGTCTGAAAAAGTGATCAACTCTGGCCGACATGCTTTAAATACCGACTACAAACAGATTTTCATTAACGCTGCCAAAGACCTACAAGATCCAAAGGAATGCATTTGGGAAATTGGTTTCTACGGTAATAATACGGGTACCTTTATGCAAGGAGGTACCTTGGGAATTAGCAATGGTATTACCAGTACAGATTTGGTTGATCCAGGATATTCTACTGGAAGTATCAACACTACTGCACGTTTGTACAATTTATACGATGCTACTGATGTGCGTCGTGACTGGTGTATCGCACCATTTAGGTACACAACCACCAATAACGTAACTACGCAAACCGCTTGGACAACCGCACAAATTTACGACCGTAACATTGGTAAATGGCGTAGAACCTATGAAAGTGTAATGCCCAAAACAAAAGATTTTAATGCCGTTAATTTTCCTGTATTACGCTATTCGGATGTGTTGTTAATGTATGCCGAAGCGGCCAACGCGATTAATAACGGGCCTAATGCTTTGGCAGAAAACTACCTGAACCAAGTAAGAAGAAGAGGACATAACAAGCCTCTAAACGTAGCAGACCCTACGGTGGATGTGGCAACAGGTTTAGCACCAGCTAGATTTTTGGAAGAAATCCAAAATGAAAGAGCTCGAGAGTTTGCTTTTGAGGGGATGAGACAACATGATTTAAAACGTTGGGGTATTTATGTAAATAGGATGAATACCTTGGCCACAGAGATTACTGCCAATGCGCCATCTACTTGGAGATATGCCGCCTCGGCAGGTAGAAATACCTCGGCTAGAAATCTCCTTTTCCCAATTCCAAATTCAGAATTGGTGCTTAATCCTGGGATTGGCGTTCATGATCAAAATCCTGGCTGGTAAAATTTGATGACCATAAAAATTAAAAAAATGAAACACTTGATTTTTGCGATAAGTACTTTATTGGTTGTCTTATCGGGATGTGCAAAAGATAAAGTAGAAAAGCCTGAATTTGAGGTGAGCACTGCCGCTTTAACTTATAAAGTTGGTGATGAAATAACTTTTAAATTTTCAGGAAACCCAGATAACATTACCTTCTTTTCTGGAGAAGATGGAAAAAAATACGAGTTCCGCAACCGTACCTCATTGCCTGGTAAGTTGCAAGTTCAGTTTACTTCTTTAGTGGACAGGGGAGTAAGACAAAATCTTTCGTTAATGGTTACTTCAGATATTACTGGTGCCATTAATGCCACTACTGTTAGTGCCGCAAAATGGACCGATGTTTCCAGTCGTGCGGTATTTTCTACTGGTGCGGATAATACGCCTTCTGGTACCATCGATCTATCTGATTTTTCAGATCTAGGGAAACCTATTTCTGTAGCATTTAAATATACGGATGTAAAAACCACCGCTCAGCAAAACCGTTGGGTTATTCGTACTTTTAATGCCAACTCTGTTCGGGGTACTTCGGTTACGCCACTAGCCGTAATGGCGGATGCAGGTTGGGTGGGGATCAACTATAAAAATCCGACTGCAGTTTGGACCATTACCAGTGCACAGTTATTGATGTATGGTGGCACGGTAGGATCGGATGATAATGAAGACTGGGTGGTTTCTAAACAACTAGATCCCAATTTTATCAAGTCAGACGTAGGTTATGTACTTAAAAACATCAGTACGCAGCCTTCTGATTTTATTTACAAGTACGATAAAGCAGGTGTATATAAAGTTTCCTTCTTGGTTTCGAACAGGTTGGGTTCATCTGTTAAAGAAACCGTAAAAGAATTGACGTTAAATATTGTTCAGTAATAAAAAACTAATCGTCATTGCGAGGCACAGCCTGTCCCGATTTTTCGGAAAAGCAATCTACCTCGCAATGACGCCTCAAGTTAAAACCAAAATCCCTATTGCTTAGCCATGACTTTTAAGAAAAAAAATGCGTTTTATACTGGCCTAATCAGCTGCCTTACCATCATCGCCTTCGCTAATATTGCTTGGCAAAGTAGTGAGGAGCTAGTGCTGAAAGGATCAAAACTAGACCTTCGATGGAAAAAAGGAGAGAAAGGGTGGCGCATTACCAATATTGCAGTTAAAGGCCAGCAAAAATGGATACAGATGCCCAATCCAGAGGGGAATTATACACTGCTTTATACCCCCGTTAAACCAGATACCGTGGAGGCTCCCTTATTTGATAAAGATGGCAAAAAGTCAAATTTCCCTGAACCTATTTACAAGTACATCACTTCCCATTGGAGTCAGGTCACGCAATCAGTGCAGCTAAATACTGCGGGAGAGGCTATTCATTTCTATCCCGATCAGATTACCAAAAATAAAGACCAGTCGCTCTATTTTTCTAAAGAAACAAGTACGGCAAGTATTAATGCGCTATGGCAAATTGATCCAAAATTTCCTACGGATATTATGGTTAAAATCACCTTGAAGGCCAATAAAGACGGCTATTATTCTATAGCGAGTCCAACCCTGGCTACGGTTTCAAATGAGCAATTATCTTGGGGTTTAATGCCTGGATATTTTCAAGGAGCAACGCTGGAAAAAGACTTGGTGAAAGCCTACGCCTACGGGCAAGGCATCCCAGATAGGCCAATTGTGGTAAGAGAACGTACCGCAAGTACACTTTCACCATTGATCAGTTCAAAAAATGGGGTAACCATCGCCGTTATTCCAGAGCCAGGCACCGGAAGAAATCCTTGGAACAAGGATAAAAACACCCATAATGAATGGTTGCTGGGGCTTTCACTGATGAATAGAGAGGCAAAACTTTCACCAACAGCTTATCATCCAGTTTTGGGACAAAAAGGATCCTTCCTTAAAAAAGGAGAAACGACAAGTTTTACTTTTAGGTACTCGCTTCAAGCTGCAGATTGGTATACGGTATTTAAACATGCCGTTTATGATATTTATCGTTTTAAGGAATTTTTGGACTTAAAGCAAACTTCGCAATCGCTGACAGACCGCATTTTGGCCATGCATAAATATGTGGTCGATGATAAAACCTCTATGTGGCGCACTGAACAATATAAGAATCTAACCATTGGTGCACAGGCCTATCTTGGTGGCGTGTTGGGTTCAGATAAAGACGCAATGAAAAACTCAGATTACGGAGCCATGTGGATGCTTTCGAATATCATGAAGGATTCCGTTTTACAAAAACAGCGTTTACCATTTGCTCGTAATTTCAAAATGCTCCAGCAAGAGGAAAAGCCTGGCTTTTTTGAAGGCTCTGCTGTGGGGCAATATTACCTATCCAAAAGCAAGAAGTTTACAGAAGAGTGGGGGCCATACGTAGAACCTATTGGTGTAACCTATTACACCATGATGGATATCGGTAACATCTTGCTGTTTCAACCAGACGATGCCGAATTAAAAGAGAAATTGAGGAAAGGGGCAGAGCGATTATTGGCTTGGCAAGGGCAGGAAGGCGAATGGGCGGTGGCTTATGACCATGCCTCTGAAAAGCAGCTCTTTATAGAACTTCAAGATTTACGCCCAACGTTTTACGGCTTGCTGATTGCGTATCGTGTTTTAGGGGATCAAAAATATTTGACGGCCGCTTGTAAAGGCGCCGATTGGTATATCAAACAAGCGGTGGATAGCGGACATTTCCTAGGGGTTTGTGGCGATACCAGATTTGTTCAGGATTTTGCTACAGGGCAAAGTATCCAGGCATTATTGGATTTGTACGAACTCACCAAAAAAGACCTTTATCTAAAATCGGCCATTAAAGCGGCTAAATTTTATACTACTTCTATTTATACGCATCCTATTCCTACAAAAGAAGTGAAAACGGTAAAAGGTATTAGCCGACAAGATTGGGAAATTAGCCAAGTAGGTTTAAGCTTTGAACATGGCGGAAGCATAGGCTCTGCCAACTCTCTAGGACCAATTTTATTAGCCAGTCATGCGGGTTTGTTTGTACGTATTTACGAGCTCACTAAAGATCCTATTTATTTAGATATGGCTAGAGCTGCTGCATGGGGTCGCGATGCTTTTGTAGACAAAAAAACAAGCGTAGCTTCCTATTATTGGACGGCCATGAACGCTGGCCCAGGTTCATTTCCTCATCATGCTTGGTGGCAAATAGGTTGGATTACCGACTATCTTTTGTCTGAAGCTAAGCTACGTTCTCATGGCGAGGTTTCTTTCCCAAGAGGATTTATTACGCCAAAAGTAGGGCCGCATCAAAGTTACGGCTTTGCCCAAGGGAAAGTTTATAACACACCCGTTTCATTAATGCTTAGTGATGGTTTGCTCAAAGCAGATAGTCCGTATTTGGATTACATCGAAGCCATCAATACAGATCAAAAGAAATGCTTTTTGGTTTTGCTCAATAACAGCAACAAGCCGTTAAGTACGAAAATTCATATCGATCCCAAGAAAATTCAGGGAGCTGCGGTAAGCAAAATAAAAAGTGCAGTGTTCATAAACCCTGATTCAAAAAAGCAAAAATTAGCTGCTGCTGATCCAACTTGGAATATCGAAGTTGAAGCTTATGGTTTAAAAGTAATCGCCTTAAATTATTGATAATGAAACAAGGGGTTAATACTGATAGAAAGAATCTGAAAATAGGCTTTACCATATTGCTTGCTTGCTTTTTTGCGGTAAATACTTATGGACAAGCACCAACAAGCTATCTGATAGAAGCTGAAGATTTTCAATTTCCAGGCGGATGGACTTTTGGTAAAGAAGCAGGGACAAATGTTTCAGGTAAAGGAGCACTCATAGGATCAGCTGCTGCAGAGCCAACTACTGATGCATTTACCGTGGTTAAAATAGCCAACAAAGGCAATTACTTTGTATGGACCAAATCAAGAGACTACGCTGAAAATAAACCAGGGACAAGAAAGTACCTTTTGATCTGTAATGATGAGCCAATGAATACAGAATCTGGCGCTCATTTAAAAGAAGGCTATCATTGGGAAAAAGTAGGGAAAATAACTTTAAATGCTGGTGAAAATCTGTTAAGATTAAAAAATACCAAGTTAAGTTTTGCCCGTTGCGATGCTATTTTTTTTACCTCCGACGAATCTTTTGACCCTAACCAAAAGGAGCAATCACTTAATGACTATTATTTAAAGCCTGCTCAGATTGCAGCAAGCCAAGCCCAGGTAAGTATCACTACGCCAATTCGCTTCGCTAAAAAAGAAAAAGTACTTGGCACCTTAACCAATGGTAAGCTAAAACTGACCATACAAGAAGTGTTGGATGCCAAGACAAATCAAAAACAGATTGTTACCCTTTCCGAAGTTTTTCAGGATAACCGATGGGTGAGCCTTAGCCAAAATGCAGAAGAAAATAGGATTTTCCTGTTAAGAGCTAAAAAGCCAAAAATAGAATTTGGTCCCTATTATGCTTCATGGAAAAATGCGACGAGCATCACTACCTTCTCTTCCAATGGGAAATCTTACCAAGTAATGGATCCAAGTGGGGCTAAAAATCCATTTTTTGCTGGCGATTTGCTTTTGTGTAAACCAACATCCGTTGCACAAGTATCGTCCGAAGAGATCAAAATCACCTATTTAACCGATGACGGAAATGAGGTAAAAGGTACTTGGAAATTGAAACCCGAATCGGCTAATTACGAATTGAGTTTGGAATATGCAGCTAAAGAAGAAGGCTTTTACAGCTTTGTGGTATCTGCTTTTCAGTCTGTTACGGCCAATAACGTGAAAAATGTGCAGCTACCTCCCATGTTCAATTATACTCGTATTCCGCTAGAACCGCTATTGGTGCCTAGCGCCATGACACCACAACCTTTGGCTATTGTTGAGGTAAGCAATACCAGTAAATCTCTAAGTTTATTTGTATCAGGCGTAGCCGATGAGTTTCCTTTGGATTGGGCAAAAGATGTAAGCTCACGCATGGGCTTTTCACTTAAAAACGAATTGAATGAAGTACAGCCGATGGCTTTTGCGCCAGTGCTGGGGTTAAGCGATTCTAAATTGCTGAAAGGAGCAACTTTAAAAAGAAAATTTAACATTGGTGCTGTTGCGGGTAGTTGGAACGAGGCTTTGGTTTATATCTCTAACCATATCTATCAGGTAAAAGATTATCGTTTACAAGATTCTACCTCCTTAACCAATGCTGCCTTTAATATCATCGATCTGATCAAAAATGAGGATGCTTCGGGCTGGAACCCAAAACTGAAAGGTTTTTATGATATAGAAGCCGATCCTAAAATTGCACCAACCGTAGTACAATCGTCGCCTTTGGCCATTATTTCAGCTTCGGTACTGAGTAAAGATGAAGATTTATATTTGACCCGTGCCCTGCCAACCATAGAATACACCCTTTCGCGTAGTGCATTCAGATGGGCTACTGGGGTAGGTGCGCCATATAACCCTACAAAGCAGTCGCTTGAATTAAATCCCTACAAAAACGTACAGTTTAACACCGCTTATTTCGAATCCCTTAATCAATTGCTAGGGCACAAAAATCCTTGGTTGCTGCAAGTGGCCATGCCGGATCAGCTGCCCCGTAAACTTTCGGGCTACTCGGTAAACATCCCTGCTTGGACGCAAGAATTGGCCGCATATCGCCTTACCAAAGATAAAAAATGGCTTAATGAAGCTGTTTCACACGCCAAAGATTTTATACAAAATGACGTGTATGGTGCCAAAAGCAATTTGCTTACCGCTCAACCATTTTACAACACCTCGTTTTATCCCTACTGGTGGGATTTGATGGACCTTTATGAAGTGACTAAAGATGCTTCCTTTGCAAAGGCAGCGGAGTACGCTTCGTTTTTCACCATTGCGGGCATCCGTTCGTATCCAACCGTTGAAAATAAAATGCAGTTGATCCACGAAGGAAACCAGTACGAAGGCAATACCAATTTATGGTGGAAAAATGGCGATAAATTTCGTTTAGGCTTTCCCCGTCGTGCGGGAGATGTGAAAGAGAAGGAAGTTCCACAGTCTTTAATTTCTCCCGTGGGACTTGGCTTAGAGCAGCCTAGTACCTTCTTTTTGCCGAATAAAAATGTCCGCCATATTTTCATGTCAACTTGGGCACCGCATTTGCTAAGGATGGCTGAGTATAATAAACGGGATATTTTCCAAATATACGCTCGTAATTCCATTATTGGACGTTTTTCTGGTTATCCTGGTTACTATGCCACAGGTTATACAGACCTTACTTACCGTGCCGAATATCCTTACAAAGGCCCAGATATCAATTCCATTTATTACCACCATATTTCTCCGCACCTGGCTTTTACCTTAGATTTTTTGGTGACCGAAGCCGTACAAAGATCGCAGGGGAGAATCAGTTTTCCTTGGGGCAAGCAAGAAGGTTTTGTTTGGTTTAACAACCGAATTTATGGCGGTGGGAAAGGAACCATTTACGACGATAGCAATGCCAGTATTTGGCTAAAAAAAGGCTTGGTGAGCATTGATATTCCCGAAATCAATTACCTTACCGCTAAATCAAAGGACCGCTTTTGGGTCATCTTATTAAACGAATCCAGCAAGCAACAGCAGTTTAACCTTACGCTTAATGTCAACGAGCTAGGAATTAAAAACACAGGGATTAAACTTTATCAGGGTCAAACTTCTGAATCTATAGCTGAACTATCTGCTGAGCATCAAATAAAGGTAACGGTAGCTGGAAAAGGTATGGTTGCTTATGCTTTCCCAATTCAAACAAACACGGTAGAAAAAGAGCTTTTACCAGTAAAGGAGGGAATGAAAGAAATTAATTTAGGAGCACCTTGGGGCACCCTGTACGCTTTCAGAATTCGATCCCCATTTGGTTGGGATTCTATTTATACCTATTTAAGTACTTCGCCAATAACAGGTGCCGAGGCAGAATTGGTCATCAATGATGATGCGGCTACGTCGGTTAAATGTTTGGCTTACCCTTACGAATGGTCCTTTAATAAAATCGATCCACATCAGCCTGTGAATATTAGTGTGAATCTGAAAACTAAAGATAAGGATGAGGTGCGCCAGGTTCATCTTACTTTGGAAGGCGTAAAACCATAAATGAATTTGATGATGTTTTATAAAAAAGCTTGCTTAACACTCGGATTGATGCTCTCTTTAACTTGTTATGCGCAAAAAAATACCACTGTGAGTAAAGAAACTCAAGAGCGGGAACGGCTTATTGCTGCCAGTCAAGCTGGCGCATTGCCCTTGTTTTTCGATCCTTTAGTTCCAGCAACTCCTACAATTACACCTGGCACTTTTAATGATCCAAACGATTTTTTTGTACGAAAGGGGCTGCCTAATTTTTTTAACAAAGCGAAAAAGAAACAATCATTAGTGATAGGGTACATAGGTGGAAGCATTACCCGTGGTATTAATTTGTATAGGATGCAATCGGCCAAGTTTATCCAGGAGATGTACCCCAATACCAAAATGCAGTTTATTAATGCAGGGATATCAGGTACAGGAACTGATTTGGGTGCTTGTAGAATTCAGGAGCAAGTGCTGCAATACAAACCCGATTTGGTTTTTGTGGAGTTTGCCGTTAACAATGCTTTTGCAGAAGGCATGGAAGGCATCATTAGACAGATATGGAAAGCCAACCCTCAAACAGATATTTGTTTGTTGTACACCATTTACAGCGGGCAGACCAAGACTTACGCCAGCGGAAAAATCCCGCCAAATATTCTTGGTCTTGAAAAATTAGCGGATTACTATCAAATCCCTTCGGTACACATGGGCCTTGAAGCCAGCATGCTCGAAAAAGAAGATAAACTCCTTTGGAAAGCACCAACAGGCACCAAAACAGATAAAATTATTTTCTCTAACGATGGTACGCATCCGGTGGAAGCAGGAGGGAATTTGTACGCACAGGCAATTGCACGGTCATTCCTTAAAATGCAAGACTACGCCGAAAATAAAAAACACGAATTACCAAAGCCATTATTGGCAGATAATTGGGAAGAAGCAAAAATGCTTGCCCCATCTGTCGCTCAGTTTAGCAAGGGCTGGATTAAGTTTGACCCTAATGGACTAGCGGATTTTAAACAATTTGCAGGTTGGTTCCCTTATGTAATGAAGGCCGAAAAGCCTGGAGAATACTTCACGTTTAAATTTAAGGGCAACATGATCGGTTTTTTTGATATTGGTGGCCCAGAAGTGGGTCAGCTTACTTTAGAAATTGATGGCAAGAAAACAACCATCCATAAACAGGCAGGAACATTGGTGTTGAAAACCCAAACAGAAAACGATGCCGAAGACTTGATCAATAGGTTTAATTTCTATTGCAATAACAGGTATAGAGGACAAGCAGAATTATTTGAATTACCATATGGGACACATACCGTGAAGTTTACGGTGTCTGATATCATCCCCGACAAAAAGCAAATTTTAGGAGAAAACCAGTCAGCGGATATAACGGCTAACCCAGCTAAATACCAGAAAACGGTAGCCTACATTGGGAAAATATTAATCAAAGGCGAGATACTTCCTATGAATTGATTTTGAAAACTAGAAATAATTCATAAATTTGATTTTTAACCATACCAGACCAAACCAGTTTGCTTTTTGTTGAAGGCTTCAATTGACAAGCTAGGTATAGCATTCGAAAATTATTTTACACAAATGAACTACACAAAAATGATCGTACAAAAGATCGAGCGCACCAAAAAGATCTTCTTTTGGGCAATTGCGCTCATGCTGCTAAGCAATTTTACCTATGCACAAAGCAAAAACGATACCCTCCGCATATTTTTGATTGGCAATAGCTTTTCTCAAAATGCATCCGCTTACTTGCCAGAAATGGCTAAAGAAAAAGGAAAGCATTTGATCATTGGTAGGGCCGAATTAGGAGGTCATTCATTGGAGCAGCACTGGAAATATGTGGAGGCTGCAGAAGCCAATCCTGAAAGTGCTGAAGGCAGACCCTATAAAGGAAAATCTTTACGCACGCTTTTGTCAGAAGGGAAGTGGGATATGATTACCCTACAACAAGCTTCTTACCTTTCGGCAGATAAAGAAAGCTATACACCCTATGCCCAAAAGCTTTACGATTTCGTGAAGTCCATTCAGCCAAAAGCAGAGGTGGTATTACACCAAACTTGGGCCTATCGCGCTGATGCAAAAACTTTTGGTAGGGTAGCTGCTGGACAGTTGGCACAAAATCAGGCGGAAATGTGGCAAAAATCTAGAGAGGCTTACCACGCTGCCGCCAAGCAATTGAAAGTAAGAATCATCCCAGTAGGAGATGCTTTTGAGGAGGTGGCTACAGGTAAGGAGTATGCTTACCAAAAAGATACGGCATTCGATTTTACCAACCCAACATATCCTAACCTTCCAAATCAGGTTAATTCTTTGAACATGGGTTACTCTTGGAAAAACAATAAGGAATTTACTTTCGACGCCAACCATGCTAACGAGGCAGGAAGATACTTAGGTGGATTGATTTGGTATTCTTTTCTATTTAAAGATTCCCCTGAGAACATCCAGTTTGTACCGAATAAAGTTCCTGCAGATTTTGCGAAATATTTGAGAAAAGTAGCTGCACAAACGCTTAAGAATTCAAATAAAAAATAGTTTACAAGAATTGGGGATATATTAGAGAAACAAACTTTTATAAACCTCGTCATTGCGAGGCATGACCGCGAAGCAGCTACGCAGTAAACCAATCTTAAGAGGTAGTTTATTGCCTAGCGATTGTTGTAGGATTGCTTCGTGCCTCGCAATGACGTTATAACGCCTAACTTTTAATATCAACACTTAATATAAGAATGAACTCGCTAATAGATACCTCCGTTATAGTTGTTTTTTCAGTGTTTATCATGGTCATTGGTCTGCTGTTTTCGCGGACTGGTCGTAACCTAAAGTCATTTTTTGCCGGTGGCGAGGCCGTGCCTTGGTTCATTGGAGGTTTATCGCTGTTCATGAGCTTTTTCTCAGCAGGTACTTTTGTGGCTTGGGGCTCAATTGCTTATAAGTATGGTTGGGTGGCTGTGACCATTCAGTGGACCATGTGTATCGGTGGTTTGGTTACAGGTTTGTACCTAGCACCTAAATGGAAAGCCACTGGAAGCTTAACAGCTGCTGAATTTATCAAGGAAAGGCTTGGTGAGAAAGTTCAAAAAAGCTTCATCTACATTTTTATGTTGGTGTCTTTGTTTATCAAAGGATCGGTGTTGTATTCAGTTTCTAAATTAGTAGGCTCCTCTCTTGAATTTCCATTGGTACCTGTAACCGTGGTATTGGGCATCTTGATGATTGCTTATACGGCCGTTGGTGGTTTATGGGCAGTAATGGTAACCGACATTTTGCAGTTTGTGATTTTAACGGCAGCCGTGTTATTGATCATTCCTTTGGCTTTTACAGAAGCAGGGGGCATACAGAATTTCTTAACCAAGGTTCCTGATGATTTTTTTCAGCCCGTTAATGGCGAATATACTTGGGGATTTATTGGAGCTTTCGCCTTATATCACATTTTTTATATTGGTGGTAACTGGACTTTTGTGCAACGTTACACTAGTGTGGATACCCCAAAATCGGCTTCTAAAGTGGCTTTTCTTTTTGCGGGTTTGTATATCTTAAGTCCGGTATTATGGATGTTGCCACCCATGATTTACCAAACCATTAATCCTGGGCTATCAGGTATTGAAACCGAAAATGCCTACCTCATGGTTTGTAAGCAGGTACTGCCAGCAGGTTTAATGGGATTGATATTAACCGGTATGTATTTTTCTACTTCGGCCTCTGCAAATACAGCATTAAATGTGGTTTCTGCGGTGTTTACCAACGATATCTATAAAGGGAACATTAACCCTAAAGCTAGCGATGAAAAGTTAATGAAAGTAGCCCGTACTTCTTCTTGGTGCTTCGGTTTTGGGATGATTGCCATTGCCTTAATTGTGCCTTATATTGGTGGGATCGTGGAGTTCACATTAAGCGTTGGTGCCATCACAGGCGGTCCTTTATTGGCGCCGCCAATATGGGCTTTGTTCTCTAAACGAATTACTGGAAAGGTAACCATTTTGGTAACTATGATCAGTTTGGCGGTAAATCTGCTATTTAAAATACTACTACCATTGGTGTTTGATTATAAACTAAGCCGAGGAAGTGAAATGTTATTAGGGGTATTATTGCCGTTTGCTTTATTGCTTATTTACGAGATTTATGCCGCTTCAAAAGGTTTAATTAGCAAAGAATACTTGCAATTACAGGAGCGTAAGGCGGCACGTAAAGAGACCGTTGTACAAGTTGATGAAGCAGAACTTGCTGAAACCAGAAAGCAGAATAAATTTGGTTTACAGGTCATCTCGTTTTCATTGGCATTTATTGCGTTGTTGCTGTTTGTACTCTGTGCTTTTACCACAAAAGCTACGGGAATGGTAGCAGTTATCGCCACAATCATTTTATTAAGTGCATTAATTCCATTTAGAGCTTCCAGAAAAACAGTGGTGAGGTAATTTAAGTTATTACTGAAATAAGTTTCAAAGCCTGGTTATTCATAAATAATCAGGCTTTGAAGTATCAATAGATACGTTTGTGATATGTTTGGGCATGGCACCTGCCATTCATCAGAGCGTCATTCCCGCGTAGGCGGGAACCTTAAAGCATTATAAAACCTAGCTCTAGGATCCTGAAATAAATTCAGGATGACGACCGATCGAAGTTAGCAATGACGAAAGACAGTACCGCCTTCCCCTCACCATCCCACCCAAACAAAAAGTTTTTTCAAAAAAAATTGCTTTTACAAAAATAACTGATACTTTTGGTTAAAATAAAAACCAAACCAAACCAAACCAATATAAATCTTTTAATTCAACTCACTTACGGGTTTTGCACAAGCTCATCATCTAATGCTCCACTTAAAGCGTGGTATTTTCAAAATAGTTTTAGATGCTTCTTAACCAACCCGTACGCTTTAAAAAACGGATATGAATAAAAAACTTTTACTAACCTGTTTATTTGCCATCGCTGTACGTACTGCTTTTTCCCAAACCGCATTTACGCCAGGCAGTTTGTCGGTGTTGAGGGTAGGAGATGGAACAACAGCTTTGGGAACAGCTGCACTACCAGTATTTATTGATGAGTACTCCACCAGTGGAAAGCTGATTAGAAGTATTGCTTTACCGACCGCATTAAATGGAAAAAACAAACGACTGACCTTAGATGGTAATACACCGAGTGTTTCCTCTTTCGAAGGACTTTTGTCGCTTTCTCAAGATCATAAAAAACTTTCTCTAGCAGGTTACGATGCCGTAGTGGGTACAGAGGCTGTAGTTGCTTCGGAAAGTGACCAAACTAACAGAGTGATTGGGGTAATAGATGGAGCAGGTAATGTAAACACAGCTACCTCTCTAAATATTTATTCGAAGGTTTATATCAGTTCGGCGGTAACCGATGGAAATAATGTATGGGTTGCTGGTGGAAGTGCCAATATTTACGCGACCACGATTGGTTCTACAGACGCAACTTCTATCATTGGACGTTCTGGTAGGTCTATTCGCATCTTTAAAAACCAATTATATGTTTCTCAATCTTCTGGTTTAGTAGGTCCTTTAGTGACTATTGGAACAGGCTTGCCAACTACGGCTCCTCAAACGGCAGTTGCGGTTCCTGGTCTTAGCATCAATGGTACTAGTCCAACTGGAAGAGAATTTTTCTTCGCAGATATCAACCCAAATATCCCTGGATATGATGTGCTATACATTGCCAATACAGGAATTACCGATGGCATCACCAAATATTCGCTAGTAGATGGTTCTTGGGTGTCAAATGGCACCGTAAAGGGGCAATACACTGGTCTTACCGCTACAGTATCTGGTAACGAAGTAACCCTTTACGGAATTAAATACGGAGCCACTTCATCGGAACTATTTAAAATTACCGACAATACAGGTCACAACGGATCTATTGCAGAATTAACCCGATCGGTATTGGCCAAAACGAGCGCCAATACAGTGTTCCGTGGACTTTCATTATCGCCTCAAAAGCCCTAACCATTTAAACCAAACTATGATGAAAAGAAAACTACTATTAAGTTGTTTGTTTGCAGTGGCCGCCCATACAGGGTTTTCACAAGTTGCATTCACCGCAGGCAGTTTATCAGTCCTACGGGTTGGCGACGGTTCGGCAGCCTTGGGAACAAGCGCTACGACTGTATTTATTGACGAATATTCCACCACTGGGACATTGATCAGAAGCATTGCTTTACCTACTACGGTGGTAGGTCTTAATCGACGGTTAACTTTAGATGGTAATACCTCGAATGTTTCCTCCGCTGAAGGACTTTTATCGCTTTCGCAAGATGGGAAAAAGCTTACCTTAACAGGTTACGATGCGCCTACAGGTACGGCTACAATAGCAACTTCGGCTAGTGCAACCTACAATAGAGTAGTAGGGGTTATAGATGGAACAGGTAATGTAAATACAAGCACGGCACTAGATATTTTTAACTTACAATTGATTTCATCAGCTGTTGCGGATGGAAACAATTTATGGATATCGGGGGGAACGATAAATATTTATCATACTACCATTGGAGCTACTACGGCAACATCAATAGCTGCTCGCACCGGAAGGTCTATGCGAATTTTTGATAATCAGCTATATGCCTCACAAGCAACAGGTACAAATACTGGTCCAGTAGTTTCTATCGGTGCGGGCTTGCCTACAACTACTGGACAGAGTGCTACAGGATTGCCAGGATTGGCAACGACAGCATCTGGCCGAGAGTTTTTTTTTGCTGACCTTGACCCTACGGTACCTGGATATGATGTTTTGTATGTTGCTAATACAGCAATTGCTGATGGTATCGCGAAGTATTCACTGATAAATAACAGTTGGGTACTAAAAAGTAATATTTCGGGACAGTATACAGGTTTAACAGGAGTGGTTTCTGGAAACGAGGTAACACTTTATGGGGTAAGATTTGGTGCATCAGCCAATAAGTTATTTAAAATTACGGATGCAACGGGTTACAATGCCGCTATGACGGCTACCGCTACCGATATTGCTACGGCAGCAGCTAATACCGTATTTCGTGGTGTATCTCTATCTCCAACCGTGACCACCACGCCAGTAAAGCTGCTTTCTTTTACAGGTAAGGAAGTTAGCAATGGTGTTCGCTTAAATTGGTCTACAGCTTCTGAGCAAAATAACTCACATTATGAGATTTATAGGTCTGTCGATGGACAGCACTTTACCAACTTAGGTAGCGTTAAAGGGAATGGAACTACCAATGAAATTCTTAACTATTCGTTTACCGATTTATCACCATTATCGGGAACGGCTTATTATAAATTACGCCAAGTTGATTTTGATAGTCGTTTTGAAGAATTTGGTCCAATTCCAGTAAAATCAAGCTTTCAGAAAAACGATTTAAAAGTTCAGGTGAAAGATAACAGCTTACAGGTTTCCGTATTTGCTTCAACAAACTCAACTTCTGAAATTAAAGTCTACAACATTTCAGGAAATGCCTTAGCAAAAGTAAGTGCAAACCTAATCAGCGGATGGAATACCGTTGAAGTGCCATTTGCCGCTAGCAGAGGCATTTATGTTGTTGCTTCAAAAATTGGCAATGAAATCACCAAAACAAAAATTGCGAAATAGATAAGGAAGGATGGTATTCAAATACCATCCTTTTTAATTTATAAAAACGAACTGCTGTGATAGAATATTTCAGCAGTATAGGATGCCCCTTGCTTGTACAATAAGTTAAACTAACCCAAACTATGGTATGAAACGATATGGCTATTTACTGCTGTTGCTGATTTGCTGCACAGTACTGGAGCTACATGCTCAAAATTTATCCAACAGAAATCTATTTGTGGTCAGAATTGGCGATGGAAGTGCTTCGCTTACCACTGCCGCAACACCTGTTTATCTGGATGAGTACAACACTTCTGGAACTTTAATCAGGACCATTGCGATGCCTGTAGTCAATTCAGGCACTAATAAAAAGTTAACCCTATCTGGCAAATATGCTTTTGAAGGTTATCCCGTACTATCCCCCGATGGGCAATCCGTTTGCTTATTTGGTTATGATGCCGCTCTTGGAACAGCATCTGTCGGGACTTCCGTAAGCAGTACTATCAACAGAACGGCGGGTATTATTTATGCCAACAATACCGTCAACACTTCTACCAGTGTAACCGACGCCTTTTCGGCCGTTAATGCCCGTTGTGCCGTATTTGATGGAAATAAGGGGATTTGGATGACAGGCGGAACTACTGGAGTTCGCTATACACAGTTAGGCGCTACCACTTCTACAGCATTAACCACCGTTACGGGACGTGCCATCCATGTTTTTGATGGACAGCTGTACATGTCTTCTACAAGTGGCGATACCAGAATTGCTACCGTTGGACCAGGTGTACTACCCATTACTGGACAAGCAGTGGCCAATTTACCTGGCTATCCCGCAACAGGTAGTCCTTGCCAATTTTTTCTGGCTGATGTATGCAACAGTGTACCTGGTCCAGATGTACTTTACGTAGCTGATAACACCGCTGGCATTTTTAAATATTCGTTGGTTAACGGAACATGGGTAAGCAATGGAAAAATAGGAGTAGCCAATGACCAATATGTAGGAATAACAGGCAATGCCACTAATGGCAGCGTAGTAATGTATGCTACTCGTAAAAGTGGTACTGCCGATGCTGGTGGTGGAGAGTTGGTAAGCATTACAGACAACAGCGGTTTAAATGGAACATTTTCGGCCACGCCCGTAGTTTTAGCAACAGCAGCCACGAATACTGTTTTTAGGGGTGTTTGTTATTCGTTTACTCCCGTTCCGCCAAATGAGGTATTGCCTATTTCATTGCAGTCATTTTCGGCACAAAAAAGTAACCTTAGCACCACACTTAACTGGTCTTCATCTTCAGAAAAAGAAAGTGCTTACTTTGAAGTACAACGGGCACAGGAAGATGGACAATTTAAGGAAATAGGGAAAGTTTTAGCCAATGGCTATTCCGATAAAACCATTCATTATAGATATGTAGATGCCAATCCGCTCAAAGGTTTAAATTATTATCGCTTAAAATCGGTAGACACCAACGGACAGTTCTCCTTATCCGAGGTTCGCTTCATGCAGTTTGCCAATACAACTGCGGCTACGATACACGTCATTTACCCAAATGATAAAGTGCTGGAAATGCTCATTAATGTGCCCGAAGCTGCTTTAACCACCTTAAGGATTGTTGATATGAGTGGAAAAGTAGTAAGCATCGAACAATTCAAGCTAGAGGCTGGCTTTACGAAGATAAAACCACGGGTTAACCTTATTCTAGGAACCTATATTGCTAGCATAAGCACCACACAAGGAGAGATAAGTACAAAATTTATTAAACAATAATGTTTGAGGTATGAAACAACTTAAAGTATTGTTCACGGGCTTTCTTTTGTTAATCAGCTGTCTGATACAAGTTAAAGCGCAAACGACTACAAATACATTTTTAGTAGAAGCCGAGGATTTTCAATTTCCCGATAGGTGGATGAGTAGTAATGAAATTGGTGTTTCAGGCGGGGCCATTTTAAGTGTGGGACAAACCGCTACACCAAATGCCAATGCCTATACGGCCATTAGTGTTAAAACCGCAGGCACTTATGACATTTGGACCCGCTCTAGAGATTATCCTGATAATAGACCTGGTACACGGAGGTTCTTGATTTATGTAAATGAAGTGGCCATGAGCCAAGAGTCTGGCATACACGGACAAGATGGTTATTACTGGGAAAAAGTAGGCACCGCTACCCTTGATACGAACGAAACACTTTTACGCATAAAAGATACCAGAGGTTATTTTGGACGTTGCGATGCCTTGTTATTAACCACCGTTACCTCTTTTAATCCTAACCTACAAAGTTTAACCGCATTGCAGGCCTTTAGATTAAGTCCTAAAAAATTGGAATCAATTCCGCCCTCAGCTTTAGTGGCAGCGCCGTATCTACCCATCACCAGCTCAGCAACAACCAATGCCGAAATGAATAATGGCAAGTTAAAACTGCAGTTTGTTACGGTACTAGATACAGCCACTAATTTACCTCGTATCGTAAGTACCACCAGTTTGTATAACGGTGGTCAATGGACTGCCGTGAATACAGGAGTGGAATCCAACAGGGTTTTTTTGCTACATGAAGCTACACCCGATGTCAACTTTATTGGGGTTAATCCCGCTTGGGAAAATGCTGCAGGAATGAGTACTTTTCAAAGCATGGGTCAAACCTTTTCAGTATTTGACCAAGCTAACGGTAAAAACCCATTTAGTGCTGGCGAATTGCTATTGTGCAGAGCTACTGCAGTGACCAAAATATCGGATGAGCAAATAAATGTAACCTACACCGCTACCAATGGATATACCCTAACAGGGACCTGGAAATTGGCAGTAGGGGCTAATCATTTGAGTTTAACGCTTAATTACCAAGCCAGCACCACAGGCTACTATAGTTTTGCCGTGGCGGCTTTACAACCCATTACGCCAAGCGCCGTAAAAAACGTGCAGTTACCACCCATGTTTCAATACCAGCGTTTGCCAGATCAGCCGCTGATGGTTCCAAGTGCGCTCACGCCACAACCCGTAAGTATTGTTGAAACTACGGTGAACAATACGCCCTATAGTTATTTTGTGGCAGGTGCACTATCAAACTTCCCTTTAGAATGGGCTACAGGCGAAACTTCTCCAATGGGATTTTCCCTTAAAAACGAAAGTAACCAGGTACAACCTTTGGCTTTTGGGCCTATTTTGGGCTTTGCCGATTCCAAGCTGAACTCAGGGCAGTCCATCACTCGCGAATTTATGATAGGGGCCCTGCCAAGTACTTGGGATGCGGCTTTAGAATACCTGTCCAATAAGGTTTATGAGGTTAAAGATTATCGTAAGCAAGGTACTACATCTCTAACCAATGCCGCGTTGAATATGGTTGACTTGATTAAAAACGACAACGCATCGGGCTGGGATACGACCATGAAAGGATTTTACGACATCGAACAAAATCCCGTTATTGCTCCAGTGGTGGTCAATACTTCGCCCTTAACGCTACTTTCGGCTGCGGTACTTGGCGAAGATGAAGATTTGTACCTTAAAAGAGCCCTTCCTGCTATCGAATATACGCTCTCACGACGTGGTTACAGATGGTCTAACAAAGTAGGAACTTTGTATACACCTACCGAAACTTCGCTCAAATTAAGTCCCTACAGTAAGGAGTTTAATGTGGCCTATTTTGAAGGCTTGGATAAGTTGACGAAAGGGGCCAACCCTTGGCTGGTTGATTTGGCCTTGCCCAATGGAGAACTGCGAACCACCACCAATAGCTGGACTGAAAAATTGGCGGCTTACCGGATGACCCAAAATGCGTCTTGGCTAAGTGATGCCGTTCGCGGTGCCGATTTGTTTTTGACCAACGATGTGTACGCTACCAAAACCACTGCACTAGATGAACATGGTTTTTATAATACTTCATTTTATCCTAACTGGTGGGATTTGATGGATATTTACGAGCTTACAAAGTACAGCCGTTACCTAACAGCGGCAGAGAAATCGGCCTTTTATACCATTGCTGGCATCAGGTCTTATCCTAAAGTAACTACCAATCAGCAAACCATTCATCCAGGTAATAATTACAGTGGAACCACTACCATTTGGTGGAAGGGTACACAACAATATCGCTTGGGTTATCCTCGTGTGGCTGGCGATGTGCAGGAAAAGCAAGTTGCTCAAGACCTTGTTTCTCCTGTAGGTTTAGGTTTTGAACAACCGGTGACGCTTTTCTTTCCCAAAGCTCAAATTCTACACGTTTACATGTCTAACTGGGCACCTAACTTGCTTCGGATATTCCAACATAATAACCGAGATATTTTTCAGACCTACGCACGTAACTCTATTATTGGTCGTTTTGCCAACTATCCAGGCTATTATGCAAGAGGTTTTACCGATGTGCCTTTAAAAGCAGATTATCCGTATGTGGGGCCTGACGTGACTTCCATTTACTACCATCATATTCCTTCTCAGCTAGCTTTTTCGGTCGATTTTTTAGTGACCGAAGCCATGCAACGTTCCCAAGGAAATATCAATTTTCCATACAGTAGACAAGAAGGATTCGTTTGGTTTAACAATCGGATTTTTGGAGGCGGAAAGGGTAAAGTCTATACGGATAAAGAAGCCACACTACTGTTGAAGAAAGATTTGGTTCAATCGAGTAATCCCGATGTGAATTACCTCACGGCCATTTCCGAAAACAAATTTTGGGTCATCGCCTTAAATGAATCTCCAAACCCTGCAGCGGTAAGTTTAACGCTTACCGATAGTGTGAAAGTGGTGTCTAATTCATCAAGTGAACTTTATACTAATGATAACTGTACACCAACCACCACCGTAATGAATGGTCGTACCACGCAGCTTACTGTAGGAGCAAAAAGTGTTTCGGCACTTTCATTTCCGTTGAGTACACCGTTTAAGGAAACCAAGGCTCCCAAGCTTCCACAAGGGATGTACACCACCACGGTAGATAGTAATTGGGGCACTTTTTATGTTTTCAGGATAAGGTCCCCATTTGGTTGGGATTCTATTTATGCCTATCTGGATACGCCTCCATTGGAAAATGCAGAAGCTAATTTGACCACTAATCTTGATTCAAATACGCTACAACGAGTGGCTTATCCTTATGAGTGGTCTTTGAAAAAGATTCCTTATGGCCAACAAGTGGTGCTCAATTTACAATTGACATTGAATGGCGTAAACAAGAACCTGTCTGTAACGGTAAATGGCACCAGTAATTAGCCCTAATTAATACGTATAATTTTCGGTGAGATGGAAATTTATGAGATTTATTAATATATTTACAGACCAAACCAAACCATACCAAATTTATAATAACCAAGATAACCGAGTATTTTAATATGATCATATCAGAGGCAACAGATTCCCGTAATTTAAAATCCAATCAATTAAACACAGATTTTGCAGTGATTGGCGGTGGGCTGGCAGGAGTTTGTACTGCCATTACTGCTGCACGTAAAGGGGTAAAGGTAGTTTTAGTACAAGATAGACCCGTTTTAGGGGGTAACTCATCCAGTGAAGTTCGTTTATGGATTTTGGGTGCAACCTCTCACATGGGTAACAATAACCGTTGGAGTAGAGAAGGTGGCGTTATCGATGAAATTTTGGTGGAAAACACCTATAAAAATAAAGAAGGAAATGCTTTAATATTTGATACCATCTTGTTGGATAAAATATTGGCGGAGCCTAATATTACGCTTTTGCTAAATACCGCAGTTCACGAAGTACATAAATCTGATCCCGAAAAAATTTCATCAGTAAAGGCTTTTTGTAGTCAGAATTCTACCGAATATTATATCCATGCGCCTTTGTTTTGTGATGCCTCTGGAGATGGAATCGTTGGCTTTTTAGCAGGTGCTGCTTTTAGGATGGGTGCCGAAAGCACGGAAGAGTTTGGTGAAAAATTTGCACCATCCAAAGAGTACGGAGAATTGCTTGGTCACAGTTTGTATTTCTACACTAAAGATACCGGCAAACCGGTAAAATTTACGGTGCCTAATTTTGCCTTGCAAGACATCACTACCGAAATCCCTCGCTTTAGAAACTTTAACACTAAAGAGTACGGCTGTAAATTATGGTGGTTAGAATATGGTGGAAGATTAGATACGGTGCATGATACCGAAAAAATTAAAATGGAACTGTGGAAAGTAGTTTACGGTGCTTGGAATTACATTAAAAATTCGGGCAATTTCCCAGAAGCAGAAACCATGACCTTGGAATGGGTAGGTACCATTCCCGGGAAAAGAGAAAGCCGTCGTTTTGAAGGCGATTACATGTTGCGCCAGCAAGACATCATCGAACAAAATACCCATCATGATGCCGTGGCATTTGGCGGATGGTCTATAGATCTTCACCCAGCAGATGGTGTATTCAGTGAAAAACCGGGCTGTAACCAATGGCACAGCAAAGGGATCTACCAAATTCCTTATCGTTGCTTATACAGCAAAAACATTAAAAATCTTTTCCTTACGGGACGCATTATTAGTGCTACACACGTAGCCTTCGCCTCTACAAGGGTAATGGCAACGGCGGCACATGTGGGCCAAGCAGTGGGTATGGCTGCTTTTGTAGCCAAAGAGCATGAAGTAAATCCAGCAGAGATCATTAAACAAAACCTGATTGGTCAATTGCAAGATGAATTGCTGAAAAGTGGTCAACATATTCCTGGCTATGCGCTAAATGATGAAGCAGATTTGGTACAAACAGCCAAGCTATCGGCATCAAGCGAATACGTGTTGGAAGAATTACCTTCGGAATTACTGAAAAGCCTAGAGATTGCTACGGCACAAATGCTACCGTTAAACGAGGGTAAAGTGCCTCAAGTGATTTTTCATGCAGAGGCTGATGAAACTACGGAACTAGAGGTTGAACTTCGAATCAGTGGGAAATCAACAAATTATACGCCTGATGTCATTCTTGAAAAACAAACCCTGGCCATACGGCCTGGTCGCAATTGTTTGCATGTCGATTTTTCTGCCGAACTTACGGAAATAGCATATGCGTTTGTCGTTTTCCATAAAAACCCTAAAGTAAAACTACATCTTACCCAACAACGAGTTACAGGAGTAATTTCTGTATTTAATTCGGTAAATAAAGCGGTATCTAACTTTGGTAAACAAACTCCAACCGAAGATATTGGCGTAGATGAGTTTGAATTTTGGTGTCCTCAACGTCGTCCTGAAGGACATAACATAGCTTTTAAACTGAATCCTTCCTTAAGCAAATTTGGAAAAGAGAATATTAAAAGTGGTGTTTACAGGCCTGTTAGTGAACCAAATGCATGGGTGGCAGCGAAAGAAGACAAAGCGCCTAGTCTTAAAATAGCTTGGGGAGAGGCGCAGACCATTCAAAAGATAGAATTGTTTTTTGATACCGATTACGACCATCCGATGGAAAGTGTTTTAATGGGACACCCAGAAGACGTGATGCCTTTCTGCGTACGTAATTACACGATTAAAGATGATATGGGCAATGTTGTTTTTGAAAAGACGGCCAATTATCAAACCCTCAATACCATTGTATTAGACAAAGCCATTAGCACAAAATATTTGACGATAACACTAGAACATCCTTCGGAAAATGTACCTGCCGCTTTGTTTGGGGTAAGGTGTTACTAGATTAAAACTATCTGCTATAATTGAAAAACGATGTAGCTATGTGTCTATGTGTTATATAAAAATAAAATAACCACATAGGCACATAGTAAGTCCTATCTATAATGGTATCAATCGGCAAGACATAAATAGCATCAAAAAACTGATGTTTTTCGTCTAAAATTTTGATTATTTAATCCTACTTCAAGCGAAACATAAACTTACTTGAAGTAGGATTTTAATTTTAAGTATTGAAAATAGAGTAGACCATTAGTCCACTATTTCCGAACCATTCCCTGTTTCTACCACATAAGTACTCAAGTTTAAACCAAACTGCTCATGGTAAAGTTGAGTAAGTTTAGTAGTCAATTCCTCAATGGCTTCATCCTTTATGATGTTGATAGTGCAACCGCCAAATCCACCACCCATCATCCTGGCACCCAATACTTCTTCTGCATCTTTCACCTGTTCTACCAGAAAATCTAATTCCTTACAACTCACTTCATAAGCTTTACTTAAACCCTCGTGAGTTTCAAACATCAATTTGCCCAATTCCTCTAATCTGCCATCTTTTAGCGCTGCTGCGGCTTTTTTTACACGGGCTATTTCGGCCACTACATAGCTGCATTTGGTGTATACTTCTTCATCTTTAGGCAATACATATTCCGATAACATTTCTGGATTGACATCTCTTAGATATTCCACCTCTGGATGATGTGCTTTAACCCAAGCTACGCCTTGTTCACATTGTGCTCTTCTTTTATTATAGGCCGATTCGCTTAAGGAATGTTTCACGTTGGTGTTAAAAAGCACCAATTTGTAGCCTTCTAACTTTAAAGGAATATATTCATGTTCCAATGAGTCGCAATCCAACATCATGGCATAATCTTTTTTGCCAAATACCGAAGCAAATTGGTCCATAATGCCGCAGTTTACGCCTGCGAAATTATGCTCGGCCTTTTGGGCAATCAATGCCAAGTCCATTTTAGGAATAGCAAGTTGATGGAGTTCATTTAAGGCGTAAGCAGTGGCACATTCAATCGCCGCCGAAGACGATAAACCAGCACCTAGAGGCACATCGCCATAAATGTAAAGGTTGAAACCCGAAAGCGTATGACCTCGTTTCAATAAGCCATCAACCACACCAAGGATGTAATTTGCCCAAGCTTTTTCACTTTTACTTACCGCATGAATGCTTCCAACATATTTTTCTTGATAGCTTTCTGCATACAATTGGATCTGCTCGTCATCTCGTTTTGAGATGGCTACATATACCGCTTTGTTAATGGCAGCAGGCATCACCAATCCACCGTTGTAGTCGGTATGTTCGCCAATGATATTGATACGGCCAGGTGATTTAACGAGCATTGGCTCGGCATCAAAAATTTTTCTGAACGCGTCTTTAAGAGATAGTGGATTCATGTGCTGGTGTTTTGCTTTTATAATGTTCGGTAGAAAGTTCTTTTAGTCTAGTAGCAGCATATTCAGGGGTAATGTCACGTTGTGGATTAGCCAACATTTCATAGCCTACCATGAATTTCTTTACCGTTGCCGAGCGTAATAGTGGCGGATAAAAATGCATGTGCCAATGCCATTCAGGATGATCCCCGTTGTTTACAGGGGCTTGGTGCATACCTGCCGAGTAAGGGAAAGAGGTCTCAAAAAGGTTATCGTATTTAGTCGTCACTACTTTCAGTGCCTCAGCAAGTAACTGTTTTTCTTGCTCGTTAAAAGCCAACAAGTTTTGTACGTGTCTTTTGCTGATGATCATGGTTTCATAAGGCCATACTGCCCAAAAAGGTACTAGTACTACAAAGCTATCATTCTCAAAAATAATTCGCTCACCTTTTTCCAGTTCAAGGTTTAAATAGTCCTTTAATAAACTACTTTGGTGTTTTTCGTAATAGGCTTTTTGTCGCTCACTTTCCTTGATAATTTCTACAGGTAGTTCACTTTGAGCCCATATTTGTCCATGTGGGTGCGGATTGCTACAGCCCATGATTTCGCCTTTGTTCTCAAAAATCTGGATGTATTTGATCCAAGGCTGATCAGCAAGGCTTTTAAATTCGCTTTGCCAAAGATCTACTACTTTACTGATTTCGTCTGAGCTCAACTCTGGTAAAGTGAGGTGATGTTTGGGACTAAAACTGATGACTTTACAGATGCCACGTTCTGTTTGGGCAACTAGCAAATCGTTTTGGTTATAGTGCTCATCGGGCGTATCTTCCAATAGGGCCGAGAAATCGTTTTTAAAAACAAAACTACCTTGATAGTCTGGATTGGTATCGCCATCGGCTCTGCTATTGGTAGGGCATAGGTAGCATTTCGGGTCATACGCAGGTCGGTTGTCCTGAGGTAAATCCTCTATTTTTCCCTGCCAAGGTCTTTTGGTGCGGTGCGGTGAAACCAACACCCATTCGCCAGTTAATAAATTTAATCTCCGATGTGGATTTGAGTCTAGATGATGCCCCTGCATGTAAATTAATATTTGATTGGTAATTAGTTAGGGCTAAGCTACGGATAATTATATTAATAGTCAATATGACTATTAATAAATTCAGAAGGTTTATTATTTTTGAGACATTAACCTTTAGCTCCATTAACTTATACGCCAATGATCGAATATTCAAGTCAGGACCATTATTTAGTTGCGGTAGACTGTATTGTGTTTGGTTTTGATGGCGAGCGTTTAAAATTGCTGCTGGTGAAAAGGGGACTTGAACCCGAAATTAACAAGTGGAGTTTAATTGGTGGTTTTGTTGGCGCAAATGAAACTACTGATGATGCTGCCGCTAGGGTATTGAAAAAGAATACGGGACTGGATGGCATTTATCTGGAGTTGTTTCAGGTATATGGCAAGCCAGATCGTGATCCCATAGAAAGGGTACTTTCAGTGGCTTATTTTGCCTTGATCGATATCCACAAATACAGTACTCAAATTAATGCTGACTATCATGCCGAGTGGTTTCCAATTAACGAGCGGCCCGAACTCATTTTTGACCATGATGCGATGGTGGCAGATGCGTGGAAAAAGCTTCGATACAAAGCAGCATTACATCCTATTTTATTCGAGCTGCTTCCCAAAAAGTTTACGCTCCCTCAATTGCAGGTGCTTTTTGAGGAAGTGAATGATATGAAGATTGATACCGGAAACTTTAACAGGAAAATAAAGTCTACCGGACTGCTCATTAAGTTAGAGGAAAAAGATAAGTCGGCTTCTAAAAAAGGAGCTTTCTACTTTAAGCTTAATCCTAAGAGGTACCAATCAGATTTCCATTTGGTGCTGAATGTGTTCCGTAGTGCTCAATAAGCTCAGTTCAATTCTTCGCACTCAAACCCTTTTTGGTTAAGTATCGCCACTATTCTTTCTGGGTGTTCCAAAGGCGTATCGGCACGGAGAATGCGGTCGCAATCTTCGAGGTCGAAATTCCAATCTAATTCAGCTAATGCGGTATCTAAATAGGGTTTTAGTAAGCGCACCTCTGTTTCCGTTTGTACGGAAGTTTTAAATACGTATATCATGTGATGATAGGTTTAGGTTTACAATCCTTTTTTGCCTTCAAGCCAATAGCCGTGTGAAAAGATTTTGGCCTTCGATTGGTTTTTGATGGTCTTTTTAAATGCTTGTACCGATTTTGCATTTCCGGTAAGCACAAAAGTGGTATCGTTACTAGCGGGGCTTCGGAAAATAGGTAGTTCGCTGATCCAGGCTTCGTTAAGAAAAGAACCGTCTTTAGTAAACACGGTACAATTTGGAATACCCAGTAACTTGGGAATATCTTGGTTGACTTGCTCCAATTCAAAATAGAAATGAAACTGATGGCCGTTGTTAATGAGTACAGGCAGGAAAGAGCATGCTAATGCTAGAGAAGTTTCATCTCCAAAAATAAGATAGTTTTTGAGTGATTTTTCGTAGCACTTATGCGATCGGGGAGCGCTAACCACTATTTTATCGCCTAATTTTAAGTTCTCCATAAACTGTCTGCCTTGGCCTTCGCCATGTAGGTGGACAATAAATTCTAATATTTCCTTTTTAGGGTCTAGGTAAGAAACCGTATACCTTCTTGCTTCTGTATCTGAAACCCTAAAATCAAGGTATGAGCCTACTTGGAACTGTAAAGAATCAAAAGTTCCTTTAAACCGTATTTTTTTAATTGTTGGTGACAGGTACTCACTCACTGAAACTTCCATTAACGGTATTTTTGGAAGCAATAAACGTTCGGCAACGTCGAACAACCATTTTGGTGCACTTGGCATAAGCTATGTTTTTTTTACAAAAAAAGCCTAAATGCGTGGATTGGAAAAGGATAATGCAAGGTGATGATTGGACTAATCGAGGTTTTTAGTCCTGAAGCTCAAAGCCGACATTCCTACCACTTTGGTGAAAAGACGAGAGAAATAAGGATAATCGTCGTAGCCAAGTTCGGCCGAAATTTCTTTCACAGACCTGTTTGAATGGTAAAGCAAGCGTTTGGCCTCCAAAATAATACGTTGTTGGATGTGATAAGAGACAGGATAACCCGTTGCTTTTTTAAGACATTCGTTTAGGTATACTGGCGAGATATTTAATTTTTCGGCATAAGCGGCTGGACTTTTGGATTGGATAAAATCTTGTTCCAAAAGTGCCCTGAATGTACTGGTGATAATTTCGGATCTGTTTAATTTGGCCTTAGGCTTTGCTTGTCCCAAATATTGGGTAACCATCAGTCCTACTAAAGCATTGCAGCTATCTCTTAAAATTGACTTGAAAAGTTGTTCAGGCTTGCTTTCCCAAAATTTAAGGCACAGAGCAATGGTTTCCTTAAAAAGAACGAGTTCTTGTGGTGCTAATTTTAGCGGTGTAACGGGTGCTATTTCTTGCAAAATATTTAACCATTCCACATGGAGACTTTCATTGCTAATGATCAATACATTCACATTAAGATCCTGTGCCGCCAACATGCGATGGACCTGATTGGGATGGATATAGGCAATAGCAGGACCCGTAATGCAATATTTTTGAAAATCAATTTCAATAGAGGTTGTTCCTTCTTCCTGGATGAAAAAACAATGATAATCATCCCGATGGGCATGCATAGCAGGTTCATAGGAAGCCAATTCCTCAGCAGATACCTTGGCGATGTACATTCCTCTTTCGAATTCATCGGACATGGTTTTTAAAGGAATGGAAGGTTTGCTTTTGGACATTGGGTTTCAATTGAAAAAGTAAATATAGTGAGCACTGGATACTTTAGAGATAACTATTTGATGAATAAAGCGAAATAAATGATTGATAGTATTTAAGATTAAGATAATCAACAAGCTCCGTGCATTTGTTTTAAATTTCTTATATTTAATCAGCTCGATTTCAACATATGAATAAATCTATTTTCGCTAAAACATTTACCATAATCATTTTGATGTTAATGCTCTTCAATATCAGGTTGAGCGCACAGGAAACCTTTACTTATGGAGGCTTTGGGAAGCTCACCATGTACCAACCTAAATCTCCACCCAGTTCATTGGTCTTGTTTGTTTCTGGCGATGGCGGATGGCAGTTTGGGGTGATTAACATGGCCAAGTTTTTGGCACAGCAAGGCGCTTTGGTGGCGGGGATAGATGCTAAGCATTTTGCAGCTTATATGGCCAAGCAAAAGAAGGACTGCTATTATCCGGCGGCAGATTTTGAACAGCTTAGCATGGCCTTGCAAAAAAAATATAAGTTTGCCAGCTATCAAAAGCCCATATTGGTTGGCTATTCTTATGGTGCAACCTTAATTTATGGTTTAATTGCCCAAGCACCTGCAGGCACATTTAAAGGAGGAATAGCTTTGGGTTTTTGTCCTGATATTGATCTTCGTAAACCTTTGTGTAAAGGAAGCGGATTGCCTTCGCATATCCTTAAACCAGGAAAAAGCTATTATTTGGATAGAGTAGAAAAATTGGCCGTACCTTTTATGGTACTTAATGGTGTAAAAGATCAAACTTGTCCTTTTAATGCTACTGCAACTTTTTTAAAGGGAATAGAAAATGCTGAATTGGTCACTTTGCCTAAAGTTGGGCATGGTTTTTCTATCGCCGACAATTGGCTGCCTCAGTTTAAAATAGCTTATTTGAAAATATTGGGTCCTAGCCAAAAAAATCCTTCCTTTTCAGCGCTAAAAACAGACCTGCCTATACAATTGGTAGAACCGAAAACATATACCAATGAATTGATGTTCATGATTTCTGGTGATGGTGGTTGGACAAGTTTTGACCAAGATTTGGCCAATACCTTTGCAGCAAAAGGACTAAAAGTGATTGGGCTAGATGCTCAAAAATATTTTTGGAACGCTAAAACACCCGATCAAACGGCTACAGAGATAGCCAAAATTTTAGCTTATTACCAAGAAAAAGAACCAAGCATCAAATTCTCTATCATGGGTTATTCCTTTGGTGCCTGTGTAGCACCATTTATAGTGAATAGGTTGCCAGAACAAATAAAAAAAGCTACAAAAACGGTGGCTTTATTGTCGCCAGATGATCGTGCAGATTTTGAAATTCATGTGGCCGATATGCTTAGTTTAAGTAGTGATAATGAACCCTATGATGTGGTGGCTGAATTGCGTAAAACAAGTGTTAAAAAGCTCTGTATTTTTGGTAATGATGAGGACAAAGAGACGATGGCTAAATTCAGGAATTCAGGTGCAGCCTTGGAAACACTTCCTGGAGGGCACCACTTTGATAATGACTATAACGCTATTGTAGAAAAGGTTTTAAAATTATAGGTGGCACATTTATAAGTGTCAATGATCTCAAAATTTTCAAATGATGAAACTCTCACTCAAAGCCAACAACTACTACTTTAAAGAGATTTTAGCTTTTCTATTTCTCTTATTGGCGGCGTATTTTTTCAGAAAGCAAAGGGCCGAAATTGTACAGGCTGGCCAAATATTACAACATGCTGTACCCACTTACGTGCTACTTGGGATAGTGGTTACAGGCGTGTATATTACCTTGCACGGTTTAATGTATGTTTATTCTTTCAAAGCAGTGCAGGCCAATATTTCTGTTTTTGATGGGGTAAAGCTATTCTTAAAGAGAAACTTGGTTAGTGTTTTTTTACCAGGGGGAGGGATTACCTCATTGGCATTTTTTACGGCCGACATCGAAAAAAAGGGAATCAGTAAAAGTCGTATCGGATTTGCCTCCTATATTTTTGGGATTGTAGGCATTGCATCTTTAGCCATTATTGCTTTGCCGGTACTACTTTATTTAGCGGCAGTAAAAAGTACTTCCGATAGTACTTGGGCTGCTTTTGCAGGTCTTATTTTGCTGATATTGTTATTGGTTTTGGCCACCAGATCCTTTTTGAAAAAAGGGTGGGTATTTAATCAGCTCTATAAGTTAAGTCCACAATTTGAAGGTATCGTAGAGGAAATTAGTTTAGGCGCTTTTTCTCTCAAAAAAATTATAGTAACGCTGGTCTGCTCTTTGTTCGTGGAGGTATGTGGCATTTTGCACCTTTATATTGCCATGAAAGCCTTGGGCATTTCAGCAGGTTTAGAAAGTTGTATTGCAGGTTATGTAATTGCTACATTGTTTTTCGCCATTTCGCCATTTTTGAGAGGTTTGGGAGCAGTGGAGGTTTCGCTCATTTTTGTGTTACGATCTTACGGCATTAGCAATATCGATTCCATTTCTATTACCGTTTTGTACAGGGTATTTGAGTTTTGGTTAACGTTGCTTGCAGGGCTTGCAGCTTTTGGTTTTTCGCGAGGAAATATCCTATTACGTATTTTACCTGCCACCTTGCTGGCTTTGTTGGGCTTGGTAAATATTATTTCGGTATTAACACCTCCACTGGTTAGCAGGCTTCATTTCCTGCAGGGCTTTTTGCCTATGAATGCCATTCATTTATCCAACCTGGCCACGCTCATTGCAGGCATTATGCTGTTGTGTTGTGCTACTTTCCTTATTCGCGGTTTGCGTAATGCTTGGCTGTTGGCTTTGGTGCTGTGTGTCATTTCATTAATCGGAAACCTTTCCAAAGCGATTGACTATGAAGAAGCATCTGTGGCACTTTTGGCCATCATTGTATTGGTAGCTACACGACGTAACTACCGACTGAAAAGTGATCCTAAAGTGCGTGATTTCGGTATTCAAACTTCTTTAATTATACTTTTAAGTGTAATTGTGTATGGGGTAATAGGCTTTTACTTTTTAGATGCTAAGGAGTTTGGTGTTGATTTTTCTTTTACCGAAGCCGTTAAAAGCACTTTAAATAGCTTTTTGTTACTATCGCCAAATCCTGCGCCTTTAACTAGGTTTGCCACTGGCTTTGTGCATTCTATTAATTTGTTGGGAGCCATTTCTATTGGTTTGTTGCTTTATGCTTTCGTTAAACCTTTTATTTTTAAAACGGCTACTATTGAGGAAGAGCAAGAGAAAGCAATAGCTTTGTTAGAACGCTTCGGCCGTTCGGCAGATGATTATTTCAAATCTTATGAGGACAAATCCTTCTTTTTTGGAACCGCAACGGAAGGGTTTATTGCTTATAAAATAGCTAGAGGTTTTGCCGTGGCATTAGGTGATCCCGTGTGCGAAAACAACGCTATAGCTACTCAAAATATATTAAAGGAATTTGAAAGATTTTGTTTAGATAATGGTCTAAAGACGGCCTATTATAAGATTGATCAATTGAGCTTACCGCTTTATTATCAGTTAGGTAAAAAATCGCTGCCGATAGGACAAGAGGCTATTGTAGACCTCAATTCGTTTACCTTGGAAGGAAAAGATAGGAAATCGCTGAGAAATGCCATCAATGCATTGGAACGTAAAGGGTTTAGGACCGTTTTGTATCAACCACCTATTAAAGATGGTTTATTGCAAAAGTTAAAACTGGTTTCCGACAATTGGTTACACTCGCTTGATCGAAAGGAAATTGTTTTTTCGTCGGGAATGTTTAACTGGGACGAACTTAAGGAACAGCCAATCATTACCATTGAAAATGAGGATGAGAAGGTGGTTGCCTTTTTGAATGTTATACCGGATTATGTACAGGGAGAGGGCACGTATGACTTGATCCGAAAAACAGAAGATGCACCCTCCGGTGTTATGGATGCCTTAATTGTAAAATTGATTGAATATTTAAAAGAAAATGGTTCCCAGGCGCTTAACATGGGAGTGGCTTCAATGTCGGGCATTGATAAACCTAAAGATGTTCCAGAGTGGGTGATTAAGTTTGCTTACGAACGTTTAAGCCAGTTTAGGCATTATCATGGTTTGTATGAGTTTAAGGCTAAATATGCCAATCAGTGGATGGATAAATATCTGGTTTACGAAAATCATTATGATTTGCTTTCGCTGCCGCTAGTATTGAGTAGGGTGATGAAAGATAATGAAATATAGAAACCCAAGAAAAGACCACAAAACATCAAACTAAATAATGATTGAAAAGCACTACATTAATAGAGTTGGTTGGTTAAGAGCAGGGGTGCTTGGCGCCAATGACGGAATATTGTCGACCACTAGTTTAGTGATTGGCATTGCAGCGGCGACCGATGTAAGGAGTACGGTAGTGTTGGCAGCAATATCTGGTCTTATTGCAGGAGCGATGTCGATGGCCGCTGGAGAGTATATTTCGGTGAGTTCACAACTCGATACAGAGAAGGCAGATATCCGTAGGGAAGAGCAGGAACTGGCCCAAATGCCAGCGCAGGAGCTGCAGGAATTGGTGGATATTTATAAAGACAGGGGCCTTTCTGAAGAGCTTGCGCAGGAAGTAGCCAAGCAGCTGATGGCTAAAGCACCTTTGGAAACCCATTTGCGAGATGAACTGGGCATTACGCAGTTGTCTGGAGCCAAACCGTTACAAGCTTCTTTAGCTTCTTTTGCATCGTTTATAGCTGGGGCTGCTTTGCCCTTATTGGTCGCTATTTTTATGCCTATGCATGAGATGGTTTATGGACAATATGTTTCCTCCATTTTATTTTTAATGATATTAGGTGCCATTGCTGCCAAAACTGGTGGAGCTCCTGTAGGAAGAAGTGTTTTACGGATTGCATTTTGGGGTACCGTAGCCATGGTAACCACCGCACTGATTGGCTATTTCTTTGGTACTAAAATCTCATAATCTTCATCGGCAAGTTCTGCACCGTTTTGTGATTTAATTTCCAGCAGCCAGCTTTTTATAAAACCATATTTTAACATAATCAGCAGTAATAATGTAGGCAATTACAATGGTTGTCATGTAGCCATAAAACTGTAAAGGCAACCGCACAAAGCCAAATAGTTCACCTAAAGGTGTATATGGAATTGCCAGTACCAGTATAATTACCAAAAAGTTGGCAATCCATAGTGGACGGCTAGGCAAACTCTTGAAAAAACGATTTCTGGTTCTTACCACCAAAACGATGAGTGAAGCGGAAATAACAGATTCAAGAAACCATCCAGTTTGAAATTGCTGTTCGTTTGCTTTAAGGATCAGGAGCAATACGCCAAAAGTACAGTAATCAAAAATAGAGCTTAACAGACCAAAGACCAGCATGAATTTTTTGATGAAACCAATGTCCATCCGATGAGGTTTGTTGATGTACTCTTCGTCTACATTGTCTGTGGCAATGGTGGTTTCGGGAACGTCGGTAAGGAGGTTGGTGAGTAAAATTTGCTTAGGTAAAAGCGGTAGGAAAGATAAGATTAGTGAAGCGCCAGCCATGCTGAACATGTTGCCAAAATTAGCACTGGTAGCCATAAAAACATATTTCATGGTGTTGGCAAAAGTTCTTCTTCCTTCTCTAATACCATTGGCCAATACTTCCAGGTCTTGGTTCATCAATACCAAATCAGCAGCTTCTTTAGCCACATCTACAGCGGTATCTACCGAAATTCCCACATCTGCCGCGTGTAAGGCTGCCGCATCATTAATGCCGTCGCCCATAAAGCCCACCACATGCCCAGCCTTTTTTAGTGCAAGAATAATCTGCTCTTTTTGGTTAGGCTCTACTTCGGCAAAAATGTCGGTTCTAGTGGCTTTGGCCATCAGTGCTTCATTGCTCATGGACATTAGTTCACTTCCTTTTACCACTACGGCATTGGTTAAGCCTATGGTTTTGGCTAAGGTTTCAGCAATTAAAGCATTGTCGCCGGTAATGATTTTTAGTTTAACTCCTAAACCATTAAGGTCATTGATGGCTTTGATGGCGCTTTCTTTTGGAGGATCAAAAAAGGTGAGAAAGCCTAAAAAAACCATTTCCTTTTCGTCTTCTTTTTTGAAAGTCTGTTGTTTAGGTTGTTTCCAACAAATTCCTAAGGTACGATAGCCTTCTCTACTGAAATTGGCATAACGCTCTTGTAACTGGCTACGATCATCTTCCGACATTAGGGTAGGGGCTGCTGTTCCTTTTTGGATATAGCTACAAACTTCTAAAACTTGTTGAAATGCACCTTTGGTAATTACTGTTGGTTGCCCATCTAATGACAATACTATACTTAGTCTTTTGCGAAGAAAATCATAAGGAACTTCGTCTAGTAATGGTGGTTGTATTTGCTCATTTTGAGAATAAGCGGTGATGAGTGCCTCGTCAATAGGGTTTTTAAATCCTTGTTGCATGGCGGCATTTAACCATGCATAATGCATTACCTTTTCATCTTCTTTCCCTTCAATATCCGTAGCTTGATATAACTTCACCTGTCCTTGGGTAATGGTTCCTGTTTTGTCAGAACAGAGGACGTTCATGCTTCCAAAATTCTCAATGGCCGCTAATCTCTTTACAATTACCTGTTGGGCCGCCATTTTCTTAGCACCTACAGAAAGATTTACCGTAATGATTACAGGGAGTAATTGTGGTGTGAGGCCCACTGCCAACGCCAATGAAAAAAGAAAAGCATCGAGTATGGGCTTGTGTAAAAGTACGTTGAGCGCAAATATGATAATGATAAGCACTAAGGTGATTTGCATGAGCATGAAACCAAACTTTTTAATGCCTTTTTCAAATTCGGTCTCGGGTGCTCTAAGTCTTAATCTATTGGATATTTTGCCAAACTCAGTATCCATTCCTGTAGAGATGGCTAATGTTTTTGCTTTGCCGCTAATCACATGGGAGCCCATAAAGAGCATATTTGTGCGTTTGGCAATGGGTGTATCTATCGCTAAAGCACCTATTTGTTTTTCTACGGGATAACTTTCGCCGGTAAAAGCTGCTTCATCTACAAAAAGATCTTGGGAAGAAATGATGATACAGTCAGCCGGGATGATATCACCAGCAGAAAGTAAGATGACATCGCCAGGAACAATATTTTCTGTGGGTACTGATTTGGTGGTTCCTCCTCGGATCACTTGTACGGTGATTTGTACCATTTGCAGTAGCTTGGCCACTGCATTTGAAGCTCCATATTCTTGCCAAAATCCAAGGCCACTGCTTACCACTACAATAACAAGAATGATGATGGCATCGGTTTTATCCTGAAGTATAAAGGAAAGAATGGCTGCTGCAATAAGAATCAGGGTGATTGGACTTTTAAATTGTCCCAGAAACAATAAATAGGCGCTAGAGACATTCTTGCCCTTTAAACTGTTGGGGCCATATATCGTCTGACGTTCAGCAACTTCCTCATCAGATAAACCATTTTCGCTTGAGCCAAGCGCTGTGACAACATCTTTGGGCTGCTCCGTCCAATAATGTAGAGCTGCATTGTTGTTGGTGCGTGATTCCTTCATTTTCAGAATACTAGGTGGTTAGCGTTAGTTAAATATAAGGATTAGTTGGGGAATTACTTAGCTATTTTTTGGGGTTAAAAAGAAGTGATTAGTTATCTAATTCATGATGGAAATATTTAAAACTTGAGTTCAATCTCCAATTCAATGTCATCATCCACCAGTGTTTTATCTGCCCAGCTTCCAGTATAAGCCACTTTCCAATCCAATCGGTTAAAGGTGAATTTGGAAAATATGCTATTCCCTTTTTGTTGAGCAAAAAAGCTGATGTTTTTGGTGACATCTTTAATGGTAAAATCGCCACTGATTTTTAAACGATCATCAGTGGTTTTTTCAATGCGGGTTAAGGCTAAAGTAGCTATTGGATATTGATCTGTATCGAAGAAATCTGTATTCTTTAAGTGAGCAATTAGATTTTTGCGGGCGACAACTTCATGCGCAGGAATATCCGTCACCTCGATTGTTTCCATGTCGACCGTGAAATTTCCGCCAACAATCTCTCGTTGTGCAACTAACAAATATCCTTTGCTCAAGGATATTTTTCCAGTTCGTTTTTTTAGCCCCCTCATTTCTGTCGCCATCCAATGGATATTAGATTTTAAAAGATCGATATGGACTGTGTCAGCATTGATTATTACAGATTTGCTACTTGTGGCGTTAATGGTTACCGTAGGTGTTTCGTGAGAATGCTTGCCCACACAGGAATACATCAACAGTGCGGGTAAAACCAAAAGAAGTAATCTATTCATAATTTGGAATGTTTTTGCCTAAAATGATGTTACGCTCAATGGTGAGCATTCCATTTTTCAAAATGGGTTTTACAATCCCAGACCCACCTCGGTTTGCTTGTTTTTTTCTAATACTTGGACTTAACAAGGGATCATCCTCAAAGAGATATTCATCAAGGTAATATTCATTTACATTGGGCTCTTTAATAGTGATGTGGATATGTTCGGGTTCGCTGCGATCTGGATAAGAGGCGGGACGAAAAGTGTAAAATGTATATCTTCCGTCGGCTCCTGTTTTAATCCAGCCTCTAATGAAACCGTGTCTTTTAGCCCATCCTTTTTCACCACCTCTTAATTCGTAAATACCTTTACGATTGGTGTGATAAATGTAAATAATCACATCCTTTGCAGGCGTTTTTCCATCGGCTTTAAAAACCTTTCCTGTGATTTTTAATTGAGGAGTGTTTTGTTCGAACTTTGGTAAAGTATCTAAATAGCTTAGTTTTTTATTCCCGTATTCGTAAATGGCTTCGCATCCTTCGCAAGGGCCACCTACCTTTTTTTGATGTTGCGCATGGCAAGCTGTGGTTACAATAGAGAGCAGGATTAGAATAATGTTGGTTTTAACGTTCATTGTTTTAATGTTTTCTGATGATGAAAACGAAACTATGAACGAAGGATTTGAGCTGAAATTAAAATAGCTTAACCCGATGAGTTTATACGTTATCCTGAGGACTGGAATTCAATTTCCTTTTAAATTCCTCCGCATAGGTTCGACTCAGTCTGATGTTTTCCCCATTTTTTAATCGCAAATCATAATCGCCATTAAGACGTGATTTAACGGCAACAATCATTTGGATGTTAACAATGGTGGTTTTATGGATTTGAACAAACACCTTGGAATCTATTTTTTGATAGAAAGCCTTTAACGTATCGGTATGTAAATATTCCTTATCTCTAGCGTGGATGGTGATATAAGGTGTAGCGGAGGTAATTTTTGTGATTTCATTAACCGATACAATGGTTTTGTTCCTGCCTTGTTGTACCAATAATTGCTCCAACCATTGCTTTTTATCTTGTTGAATTTGGTTAGGGATAGCTAAGAAGTGGAAATGTACAAAAGCAAAGCAGGCATAAACCACCATTATTTTATAAAAGTCTTGCGCAAGGGTATAGGAAAAGACCTTGTATAAATCGTACCGGCCCTCAAAAAATAGCATAGAAAAAGCCGATGTAATTACAGAAACGACAATGAGATGGATCGCACTTGTGGCCAATACAAAAGAAATGATTTGAGATGCGCCTTTTAATTTAGTTTGCCGAAATGCTAGATGTAATAGTACTAGCATAGGAATAAAAAGCAGCCAAATTGCTTTGAAAAGTAGAGACTCTTCGATGTAAAACGAAGAGCTATTTCTGAGGGACTCAAGGAAATCTTGTCCAATGGTAAGCGAGGTAATGGCAATAAATATCGCAGAGAGAAAGGCTAGCAATTTGCCAGTAGGGATTGTGATTTGTTTTTCTCTCTGTGCTAGAATCATGAGCAATGAAGTATTTATTTCTATTGGAAAATTAAATAAAACATTGGAAATAGAAAATTCGTATCCCGATTTTTCGGAAAAGCAGCCTGTCTCAATCTGAAATTAAAGTCGCATGCTTTTCTGCCGATTGTTATATTTGTTTAAGCACCACAATCCTCAATTAACCAAATGAGTATCGAATCCAAGGCCATTTTATACCAACATTTTGAAAAATACATTAAACTGAGTGATGCTTTAAAAACCGCTTTGGAGGAGCGTGTCACTTTTGTTTCTTTTAAAAAAGGAGAGCTGGTGCATGATGCAGAAAAGGTTTGTACGAAATCTTATTTTATACACAAAGGCTTATTCAGGACTTATTTCATTAAAGATGGGAAAGAGATTAGTGAATATTTCCCTGCCGAAAACGAGTGGAGTAACTCGCCCAAGAGCTTTATGACCAGGCAAAAGGATGTTTATTATATTGATGCCATTGAACCTACTGATGCTTTTTGTTTGCAAGTGAATGATCTGGTTTATTTGTTCGAGCATTTTCCAGAAATGGAACGTTATGCCCGACTGTCGATGGGGACTGTTTTTGGGCATTTGATGGAACGCATCACTTCGCTACGATTTACCAGCGCAAAGGAAAAATATGGGCATTTTCTGCAAACCTATCACGACATTTATCATCGCATTCCCTTGGGGATGGTAGCTTCCTATTTAGGGATCACCCAAGAGACTTTGAGCAGAGTTAGAGGCGAAAAATAACTTTTTGATTTAGATCAAAAGCATTTACGCGAACAATCTCCACTTTTGATTAAAAAAAGATGGACTTGAAAAAAACAAAACAACTTAGCTTAATCCTGTTTTTCTTGCTGTTACCTGTTGCGGTATTTGCCCAAGATACTTTGAGGGTAAAAAACGTAGAAGCAATTTTATATACCGGCAGCCAAGCTAAACAACCTTTAGTAGTGGGCTTGGGAGGTTCTGAAGGTGGCAACGCTTGGACCAGCGATTACTGGAAGAAAACGAGGGACCAGTTTTTAGCGAAGGGTTATGCCTTTTTAGCAATCGGTTATTTTGGATGCACTGGAACACCAAAAATATTGGATCAAATAGCTATTGATGAAGTTTACCAAGCCATTGCTATTGCTAAAAAACATCCAAAAGTGGATAGCAGTCAAATCGCCATCATAGGTGGTTCCCGAGGTGCTGATTTGGCTTTATTGTTGGGTAGTTATTATCAGGATATTGATGTGGTAGTAGCCATGTCGGCAAGCCATGCTGTTTTTCCTGGGCATACACAACATTTCACTAGTTCTTGCTGGACCTTTAAAGGAAAGGAATTGCCTTTTATTCCAGTAAACGATCAAGCGGCACCCTTTTTAATGAAAAGAGATTTACGTGGTACCTTCACGGCCATGATGCTGGATAGCATAGCAGAGCAAAAAGCCTTGATTAAAGTGGAACATATTCATGGGGCAGTACTGCTACTTTCGGCAGACAAGGATGAGATGATTCCTGCGGTGCAAATGGGAGAGAAGATGGTGGCCAGATTAAAAGCCTACCAATTTAAGTATCCTTATCAGCATATTGTTTACCAAGGTTCACATACGGAACCCACCAAACATTTTGACCAAGTTTTTGATTTTTTGGACCGTAACTTGGCAAAAAGGAAATAGTAAATGGTTACTTTAGCTTTAGTGCTTAAACCAACATCAATGCCAAACAGATTTAATGACCAGAACAAGCCAATCACCGAATTTCAGACCGATGTATTAGTGGTATGCCCTTCGTGTGGACAAAAGGCAAGAGCAAGTGTTGATTACGAAAAGGAAAAAGCACGTTTATTATGTCCATTATGCGGTTATAACAAAGAAACGACTACGGATAGTACATTTTTGGGAATAAAAGGTTTTTGGAAAGCGGCAGCACATCAATATTTCAGTGCCGAATTATGGTTGCAGCTGCCTTTTAAAAATGAAGTGTTTTGGGCTTATAATGAAGAACATTTGGCTTATTTAGAAAGCTATATTGGGGCAACGCTACGGGAGCATAAAGACCGTTCACATTTTACACTATTGGAAAAGCTACCGAAATTTTACCATGAGGCTAAAAATAGAACAGCGTTGTTAAAGTTGATTGAAAAACTTAAACAATAAGCCAAATCTTAATTCTTATGTCGATATCAAGACCTATTCACCCAGATTTTGAGCGTTTGTTGAGCTTTAAGGAAACGCAGCTCATCAATCTTTTTGCAGATTTAAGGGCATTTATATTGGAGCTTTATCCACAAAGTAATGAACTATTATACCATACGCATGCATTAACGGCTGTTTTTTCTATCTCTGAGAAACTGTCGGATGCATTTTGCATGCTTCCTATTTATACCAACCATGTGAATCTTGGTTTTAATAAGGGAACTTTGTTAAAAGACCTACATCAGTTACTTACAGGAACAGGAAACTTAATTAGGCATATCGACGTGCAGCAACCCACAGATTACCGTAATCCTAAAGTGCAGGATTTGATACAGGAGGCAATTGATTTTGCTATCAAGGATATGGACAAGCCTAGTAAATATGTAGCGCAAACCATTTCCAAAATCAAAGCATAATGACCCTATTTGATTAATGAACCACATAGACACATAGAAAAGACAATACTGTCAATATGAGTTTGGGGCCAGGCGTTTTGCGATTTTTCATTATATCCAGCCCTAGCAAATCTTCTTCGTTCTACTAAAAAAGCATAATGCTCTTATGTGTCTATGTGTTTAAATTTTTTTGAACCACATAGACATATAGAAAAGACAATACTGTTAATATGAGTTTGGGGCGGCGTTTTGCGATTTTTCATGATCTCCAGCCCTAGCAAATCTTCTTCGTTCTACTAAAAAAGCATAATACCCTTATGTGTATATGTGTTTAGATTTTTTGAACCAAATAGACACATAGTAAACATTAAATAAGAGTGGCTTAACTAGAAGTCTTTTGCATAATGGCAGGATCTGCCAAACTCTCTTTTGAAGGAGTAACCTGACGGTGAAAACCAGACTTCATTTTTTCCAAAGCCCGATAAATCAATTTGTAGGTGCCCCCGATTTTGATTTTCAGTACGTCGGAGATTTCCTGGTAACTAAGCTCTTCCTGATAAAACAAATAAACCGCTTCTTTTTGTCTGTCTGTTAATTCGGCCATCAGCTTTTTGAGCAGTTGTTGGTGGTAGTCGGTACTATCTCTGGGGATGTGAAATTCAAAACCGAGCATATCCGTTTCATCGCCTACATAAAATTCGCGACTTACGGCATTGAGCTTGTTGTAAATGATGTTTCTTAATGATTTGAGTAGGTAGTGTTTCAAACTTGCGGGACGATTTAGGTTGTCCCTGTTTTGCCAAAGCTTTACAAATAAATCCTGTACTGCTTCCTCTACAAAGTTCACATCTTGTTTTAACCTTAATCCATAATTAACCAAAGCACCATAATGCTGATGATAAATAGCCTCAAAAGCCCTCTTATCTCCATTTTTGAATTGAGCCCAAACCGCTAGCTCTTCAAACGCTGTCATGCTTTATATTTATTTAGATTAATTATAAATAATATGCAAGTATAAAACTTATCGAGTGAATTGAGAAATAAAATGTGTTAAAAGTCTATCAATTAAGTAGAGATGTTTTTTTCCTAAAATTCAGGCTTGCGAAGTTTGGAAGTTTCGCAAGCCTGAAAAGAATTATTTAGCTACAGTACTTTGTTGAGTAGGGGTGTAGGCCATTAAATATGATTTAGAGCGTTGTGCTTCTTTTTTCAATTTTTCTGGCGTTTTACTGTCGTTAATTACCGTGTTAAGGGCATTCAAAATATTGCTTTTCTCATAAGAATAAATGAACCATCCCAGAGCTTCTGCAGCGGTAAGTCTTAAACCTAAATCTTCGGTGCCATCTACTAAAATCTTAATGGCTTCAGGAATTTCTTTGTGATAGCTGTAGGTACGTAAAGTGACTACATTAAAACTTCTTTTCTTTATTTCAGCTTTTTTATCGGCCATAAGGACGCCGTCTTTCTTTACTTTCTCGACGGTGTTTTTTTGCCTGTCGATAAGTCTCTGAATTTCCGCTTTGCGGTTAGCATATTCCGGCTTGTTCAAACTGTTTTGTAATTCGGCAATTACCGCTTGACTATCCATAAATGAAAGGGTGTTGCTCAAGTTGTAGCTTACACGTTTAGAAGCCCAATCTTCCACTGCAGATTTCACCAAGGTGGGTACAAATTCATTTCCACCAAAATCGCCAATCAAATTAACAGACTTACGGCGAAGGTACTCGTAAGGGTCATTTACGGCATCTTTAATCACTGCAGTAAATTCTGGGGTATTTAGTTGTGCCAATAATAAAAATGCCTGAGTTCTGGTCGCTGCAAAGTTGCTATTGTAATAAGCCTCTTTTAATAATTTGCTGCTCGCCGTTTGTTGTGCTTCGGCAATTTTATAAAGTGCAATAGCCTGTAAATCGGCATCATTTACTTTAAGCAAATTAGTCCAAAACTGGTGGTTACCGTCGTAGTTCACCATGGCGTTATTATAATCGGTAGTGCTGCTGGTGCTGTATGAAAAAGTTGGGTCGCCAATAAGGTGGGTTTCCAAGTAGGCTTGTTGTTTAAACCAGTTTCCAGCTCTAACACCATGTTGTAAAAGACCAATTAAGTTAGTGGTCCATACGTCTTGCAATACGTTAATGGAATTGGCCATGGTTAAAATGGTTTTGCCATTGTTGTAAAGGTAGTGGCCCGACATGTACTCGTCTTTATGGAATGACCCATTGTAGCAATTGTCAAGGATCACCATTCTGGCGTTAGGCGTAATCTTGTCAATGTCTTCCATATAAATGCTACCATTCACTTCAAATAACGAATCTGCTTTGACCACTGAGTCCAATAGTGCATCTTCCATCCAAGCCAAAGGAACACCTAAGGTAGCTTGGAAACGTTTTTTGGTTTCTTCCACATCACGTCCATCACGTTTGGCCATTTGTATTTTGTTGCGCAAATAACGTTTCACATTATCAATAGATGGCTGAGGAAAAGATACATTTGGAGAACCGCTTACTAGTTGCAAATCAGAATCGCCATGTTGGTGGAAAATCGCTAAATCCAGATCAGGACGTTGAATCTCGGCCAATAATGCCGATTTAATATCGCCCTGCATACGTGAATTGATGAATTTTGCTGAACCACCTGGTTTAAAGGCATTCGGTAATTGCTCTCTTAAGGCCACTTGTTCACTAGCCCAAGCCGTTTGTGATTCGGAAGCATAACCTAAACCGCTGTACACCATGACCGAATTGAAGGTGTTTTGCTCATTTTTTGCGGCAACTACTTTCTTCAAATAGTCTTTAATGACTTCGTATTTGTTTTTGCCTTTTACGTAAGAAGGCTTAATCCTTGCGGTGTAAATGTCCATGTGGATCACAGGAACGGTAGTAGGTGAGAGGCTGTAGTAAAACTGATCGGTTCTGATGGTATCTTGAGAAAGGTAATCGAATTTCATGGTGAAATCGTCGTAGAAACGATCAGAAGGTACCGCTGCTTTAAAACCGTTTTTAGTTTCGTCTAGGCGATATACCGAAGTGATGCGTTGCGCATTCATGATCATTGGAATAGGAATATCACCCACCAATACAGCACCTTCCAATCGTGGTTTTTGTTGGTAAAGTTTTTGCAGCACTGCTTTAATTTCCTCAGGTTTCTTCCAGTTGTGAGAAACAATATAAGTTCCCAAACCTTGCTTTTCCAAAGCGGCTTTATAAGCGCTTAGCTCGGGTTTCGCTTGAGCATAAGTAGTGGCATCTACCACAATGGCAAAGCTGGTGGCAGTATTGGTTTTAGTTGGGTTTTCTACTTTTTGTGCTTTGCTTTGTAGAAAGCATAAAGTAGTGATGGCCAAACTTAAACTGATTTTAATGGTTTTGTTCATCTTGTTTTGTTATTTAATAAAAAGCACCTATGCTTAAATTGATAAAGTTTCTGTTGCCTTGTGCGGTGCCATATATCGGAACCGTAAGGCTATGTACATTGCTGTAATTGATTTGGGCAAAAAATTGGGTGCCTAGGGCTTTTTTTAGTTTGAAATTGTATTGTACTTGCGCATTAAGTGTCAGGTAATCGGTGCTTAAATAACCGTGGTCTGGGTAAAGCACTTCTCTGGCAGCTAAAGTCCTATCGGCAGTGATGGGCAAATAGCTTAACGATTGTGATAGGTTTTTGCCATAGCCCGCTTTGATGCCTGCCATTAAACTACTTCCTTTGTTGATAGAGAAATTTTTCAAACCTTTTATCCATAATTCCGCATTGCTGATTTCCTGATTTGAAACTGGAATAAGATAGTTTTTGCTCAAGGACAGGTAATTGATTCCTAACTCTGCTAGCCAGTTCATTTCCAATTTAGCTTGCGGTTTAATAATAGCATAGCTCAATTGTGCTTGGTCTGTTTCTGCAAGATAAAAATCGGCCTCTAGCAAGGTTTGCCAAGTTTTGGTGCTGGTGTTGTAAAACTCATGGAACTCTACACCTGTGTCTTCCAGTCTGCTTAATTTTAAGGCAATACGATGCTGTAAATTAGGCTGTTCAATTAAAAACGTAGAGTTTAAGGTATAGGCTTTTTGTTTACATGTGCCTGATTTGCGAGGTACAGAACTTCCTTCGAGTACTTTTTCTGTTCCAGAACGATAACCCAGTTCCGTAAGCCAATTAAGGTGCTGGCTTTTCAGTTGGTACTGCAAATTGCCACCCCAATTGTTTCCTTCATATACTCTAGAAGTAGAGGTGGTAAAAGTAGTAGGCAATTCAAGTTGCCCCAAGCCTAAAAACTTGTAAAGACGATGATTGATATTGGTGTTCTTGGTCTCCAAGGAAACATCTTCGCGGTAGCGTTGGTAACTGGCATTAATGCCTAAAGCATGTTGCTTAGAAACATTCCATACCAATGCAGGCATTACTTTAATTTGGTTATTGGTGCTTAATGGGCGAGGGTCATTTTGTCTAGAGCCAGTACCCACATCAAGCGTAGCACTTAATCCTACATGTATTTTTTGATTGAACAGTGCGGGACTGCTGGCTTTTACTTCTAGGGTGTAAAGTTGTTTTTTCCAATCGCCACCAATCGAATCGGCCAGTAGGTAAGGGGTTCCTCGATAAGGATCCATCACATCGTTCATACGCACCGCCTTTTCCCATTGTTGGGCATAACCAAATCGGCCGTAAAACAGTGTTTTACCCAAATACAAATATCTTTCGGTATCAAAGCGTAGTTGTTGAACCTTTTGGGCCTGTTGCGAAAGTTTGTAGGAGCCATCAATTTGCTGGTAACCTGCTGCGGTTTTCCCAAAGTTCAATAAACTGTCTTTCATTAATCCTGCAGCATTTCCACTATTTTTCCAAGCAGCATGATACTTTAAAAAGTAGGCATAATTTGCCAATACTGCAGAAGTGTCTAAAGGCGTTTGCTGCGCCCTTAGACTTAATTGACTGCCTAACAAAACAGCCCAAATAATGATCCTAAACTTGTTTTTTGGCATGATTATTCCCAGCCTTTAGGCAAAATATTTTTGGTTACGGTAAAATCGTTGCTTGAGTTGTTGGTGTCTTGCAATACTCGGCGTCCGTTAACGGTCGAACGTACTTTGCGTACAATTGCCTCTTTTACGTAGGTGCCTGAGCAATATTGGAAACCAGCATCTAATGCAGCAGGGAAACGTTTAAAGTCAACAGCTCCTGCATTGGTATTGGCTTCTACGGCATCAATAATAACCGATCCTGGTACTTCCATAAATAACCTGGTGTTGGTGCTATTAGGTTCAGTTAACTGTCTGTAGCTGCTGATGTTTTTGGTTTTGAAAATCACCATGCTTGGCCCAAAAACAGTCGTTAACCAGTTGTTGGTAGAAGTAGTGAACAATACTAAATCCATGTTAGGTACATCAGGATTGTCTACGTCTTTTCCTGTGCTGGCTACATAACCTTCAAAATCTGAAATGCCTTTGCCCAAGTCTACTGAATTTGGATTACCAGCAGCATCACTTTTATGATTAATACCATTGCTCGAAATCACAATAGATTCTCCTGGCTTAATAGGGTGTGATTTTCCAGTACCTGGAATCATCCAAACGGTAGTAAGATATACATTGCCTGCACTTTTATCGAAAGCAAAAGGAATAGAGGACGCAGTAATTTTGGCCGTACCACCGCTTTCACCAAGATAAAGGCTATCTGCATAAATTACCTCGGTAGAGTTGTTGTAGATTTCGTAAAACTGGTCGGTAAAATAAGTACCGTTAGATGGGGTTCTAGAACCGGTGTAGTAAATTTGTTTAAACACCAATCCACCTACTTTACTTCCTGCAAGTTTAAGGTCTAAATTACCATTAGCGGTAATGAACTGATTGGTGGCCGAAGCGTTTAAGAAAACCTCGGTTTCAAAACCCGTTAAGGTTAATGCTTCCGTAGCGGTTACCGTTTTTTCAACACTCACTTGGTAGTTCCCAGGAAGTAATGAAGCAAAGGTAGCTACCCCTTCTGCATTGGTATTGGCTGTTTCTTTACCGTTGGTAGTGGTATTGGTAAGCGTAACCTTGGCGCTGCCCACTTTGCTTTGTGCATAGTTATCGGGATAGCTTACGGTTACCGTATAGCTTACGGTAGGAGCAGCGGTATTGGATTTCTTGCATGCCTGTATGGCAATAAAGAGTATGGAGAGCAAAAGTGAAACGTAGAGATTTGTTTTTTTCATGTTTATGAGGATTTAAAATTTAATACTGATTTCGGAACCGAAGAACAACTTGGGATTGCGTCGGCTGTATTGCCCAGCCCAGCGGTTGCTTTCTTCTAATGGACGGTCCATTAAAACGTTATTGGCAAAGAATGAAAAGCTCATTGCCTTGCCAATTTCTTTGGTCAATCGGAGGTTAAAGAGCCATAAAGGCTTCCATTTTTCGGTAGTGTAATATTCTTTTGCAATGTTCAGGTTCAGCTCATTATCATTAATAATGGTGGGGCTATTGCGCTGTTCATTTGTAAGCCAAACCAAATTGCCGTTACTGTTTTGTATGTAACCAATGGGGATAGATTGGTAACCCAGATACTTGTTCTTGTCTACCCAAATGGTTTGAGCGGCCAAAGTGACCACCAACCTTGCTTGTGGGATGTGGTGGATCATGCGTAACGTGCTGCTCATTCGGGTATAGTCCGTTCCCCTGCCGCTATCGTAAATGGGAACTTTGGAAGGTTCGGCACCAGAGTTTTGTCGTTTAACGATGTAATATCCAGTGTTGATGCTTTGGGTATTTAACCAAGCACCGTTAAGCACAAAAGAGGTTTTAATGGCTTCGAAATGTCCCAGGTCCAAATCAAATTCGACACCCTTGTTTTTGGTGTCTACATTGTTGGTAGGTTGGTTGTAACTGGCAAAAAAGTTATAACTGCTGCCCGGAGCTACCACGGGTGGCTGACCGCTAGGTGCCGAAACCACTACGTAATTGGTCACAGGAATAAGTACCGAAGTTTGTAGAGTGCTGCCAAAATCGTAACCGTTTTTAATGTGTTCCTTAAATAAGGTAACTCTTAACTGGCGACTGCCAAACAAGGTGTAATCAAATCCCAGTTCAGCTTTATTGTTTGTGGCAATTTTTAAGTTGTTGTTGCCACTGTTGAAACGTCTGGTCGTTACAATAAGTAAACGTTCTGCAGGATTGGTGGCGTAATAATTGAAGTTCAGTAGGTCGAAATACGCATCTTGCGGATATAGGTACAACAGGGTAGGTGCTTTGGCAGTAATGCCATAACCCCCTCTAATGTTCAATGCATTTGAAAGCTGATAGCTGATGTTGAAACGAGGTGATAGCACGGTGCCTAAATTGCTGCTTAAGAATTTGGTAGGTTGTACATTATCATACCTTAAGCCAAGTTGCAGGTCGATATTACGGCCGAATAATTTGCCATAAATCTGGTCTTCGGCATAAAATGATAATTGGTTAAGTGCAGGAATGTTTTCGTAAGAAAAAGGCCTCATGGAGCTGTTGCCACTTAAGCGAGGAGGTCGGGTTTGATCAAAGCTTTTTCCACTGCCGTAATTGGCATCCGTGCGCCACTCGGCACCCATTAAAAAACGATGGTTGAAATTGCCCGTTTTAAGGAAAAAACTATTGGTTAGTTTGGCAAACAAGTTAAAAGGCTTTCCTTCTATCCAAACGCGGCTTAAATATTCGCTGGGTACATATTGACCCACCATGGTGGTGTCGTTCATAGCGTACGACATGGGGTAGATATAATTGCTGATCAAGCTTTGTTGGTACCCTCGTTGCAGTGCATAATTTGCACTAATGTTGTATTGAATGACTTTGGCAAAGCGCTGGTTAAGGTTCCAACGACCGTTAGAAGTAAACCTAAAAGCATTGTCTTTTGCCCTGTTTTCGGTAAGTGTTTTGGCGTCATCCGGATCCTGTTTGAGCTCATCCATATTCATGGCATAAGAAAAACTGGTAGAGGTGTAAAGCGGTTGTTCTTTAAAAAAAGTGTTGGAGTACAATAAGCTTCCTGTTAGTCTGTTGTAAGCATCGTACGCAAAACGTGGATCCGAATAAGATTTCGTGTAATCAATATCGGCATTAAGGTTACCTGCTTTTTTGCCAAGGGCGAAACCTTTTCCCAACCAAAGTTGGTTCAGCGTAGGATTAACCCTGGCTTTTAACTGAAAAGGTGTTTGTCCTGCCTTAGTGTTCACCAAGATGGCTCCGTTGGTCAAATCGCCATATTCTACAGAGGGCACACCCCTAATCACTTCAATGGATTCGATGTTGTCGGCCGAAATTTGGCGCAAATCCGTACCACTGCCAGTACTGGTCGAAAATGAAGCATTGGCGCCAGAGCTTGCTGGATTAAGCACTTGTAAATTGGCATTATTGGAAACTGGAGCACCATTAATAAGTACTGCCGTACCCAAACTACCCATGTTATTGGTATTAATTTGGCGTAAGGCCGTTTTGTTGACGTTCGAGAAATCAGGGTTTGAGGCCAATCCGCCTGGTAGTAACTGTAGTACATCAGCCAAGCTGGTGGCCTGTAAATGTTCAATGGCTTTTTGTGAGATGACAGAGGTGGTAGGACCACCAGATTTTTTCTCGGTAGCTACCACTTCCACTTGCTGTAACGACAGTACATTTTCTTCCAAATCAAAATCAATGTGATATTGATTTCCTGTAGTTAAGAAAAGCTCCCTTTCCTGCTTTACCATGGTTAAAAATTGTACCGCTAAAGTGGTTTTGCCACCAATTAGGTTTTTAAAGCTATAGTAGCCATTTTCATCGGTCATGGTGTTGATGCCAAGTTCCTTGAGCAGCACAGTAGCCGAAACAATTGCCTTTCCTGTTTTCTTTTCTCTAACCCTTCCTGAAAGTGTAATGCTTTTATCCAAGGAAATCTGTAGGTTATTGTTCAGCGAATTTTGAATTGGATAGCCGCTATGGTCCAAATTACTGGCAGGTAGGGTCGCTGCAGTGTTAGGTTTGCCAATTTCCTTCGATTTTGCTTTGGTTAAGGTGTAAAAGTTTTTGCCTACGGCATTCCAGGTAATATTGGTTTGCTGTAATAATTTGTTCAGCAAAAACTCAGTCGTTTGGTTGGCAATGTTGGCCGCTTCAAAAGTGACTTCAATATCTTTTACCAATTGATGTTCGTAAGTGAATTTTACATTTTTACGCTTGGCAATCAGGTCTAATGCTTCTTTTAAAGCCATTTTTTGCTGTGCGAAACTCACTAGACTTAGCAGTACCAATAATAGGCTTATCAGGGTTTTTCTCATGGCTTCACCTCTTTTAATAGGTACACGCCTTCTTTCTCCTGCAAGTGGGTATTGGTAATGCTCGTTAAAATCTGCAAGGCCTTTTCTTGGTCGTTAAGTGGCAGCACACCATCTATTTCTTTACGTAAAATTTGAGTGTTTTCAACCTTTAGTTTGATGCCGTAACTGTCTCCCATCAGGTCTATAATTTGTTTTACGCTGGTACGGTTAAGCGTTACCATTTGTTCCTGCCAGTCTCTTACCATTTGCTGTGGTGCCGCTGCATTTAGCTGTAAAGGTTTTTGCTTGTTGGCAGCTACGCTTTGCCCTGGTTTTAATAGTATTTGCTCTTGGTTTTTGGTCACTTTAACAGAGCCCGAAAGGAGCGATACCAGAGTTTGTTCTCTGCGATTGTTAATGGTAAATATGGTTCCTAAAACTTCTACGGCAATTTTATGGTTCAAATGCACGATAAAAGTTTCACCGTCTTTAACCCGTTGCGGATTTTGGTTAAGGTGCTTTACGTTGAACTTGATATCGCCTTTGGCCCATACTTCCCTGCGTTGTGCATGCGCAAAATTTCTCTGATAGCTAAGGCTGGAGTTGGGGCCCAATAGCACCTGTGAACTGTCGGGAAGCCAAATGGTTTTGCTTTGGCCATTGCCTGTGGCAATGTAAATTTCGGAAGTGCTTTTGTACAACCAAACGCTACCAAAAATGCTGAGCAATACGATGACTGCTGCGGCATACTTTAAATAAGAACGACTTGATTTGCGGATGGGGATAATTTTTGGTTGTTCAGCCGTAGCGGTATCAATTTTATCCCAAAGCGCTTGTTTGCGTTCGCTTAATATTTCGTTATTTACCGCAGGGCGATTTTGAATAATTTGGATGGCTTTATAAATGGTTTCCCTTTGCTGCGGATGCTGTTCGAGTACCAATTGCCAATATTCATCGCTTTGCGTATTGGGATGTAAAACCCATTCTTTAAATAGAGGATCTAGTAAAAAATCAAAAAGATGGTAAGTAGAATAATGTGCTATTTCCGGCATTGCATATCAAAATATACCTACTATACATTTTCATGCTACCCTTTTATCCCATGGGAGAAATATTTTTTTATTTAGATTAAATATAAATGATGTAAAGTCGTAGAAATAATGAATTTTCCTGCTTTTTAACAGTAAAATGCTTATTTTTCGACATCATGTTAAAATTGCTCTCCATATCTCTGCTGCTGTTAGGTTATTGCAGCTTTCAGCAAAATCCACCTCGAGTGCTCAGAAAAATGACGGCTAATCAAATGCCTAGGTCTTATAATGGCGGTGATACAATTATTGATTATAGAGGCAAACGATATGCAGTGAATTTAATAGAGGATTATGACGACAAAGGAGCACTAACTAAAGTATCGATCTTTAAGGGTTTAGGATATCTTGAGTTTGATGAAAAAAATATCATTCATAATCAAAAATTTCAAGAACCTTATCAGCTAAGAGATACCCTTGAATATCGTAGACTTAAAAATAATAAGGTTCGGTTAAATGGGATCGTTTATACTATTAAAGGGAAAGATAAGGATAGATTGTATTTAGTGAGACCTTTCCAAAAAGGGGATTTATATGTTTTAGAATTTAAATAGCAAGCGTTATCAATCTATGAAACAAGTCATTCTATTGTTTTTTATTCTTATTGTTTTAGCTTGCAGATATGATCGAGAAGGTACAACAGGTGGGGTAGAGTTGGAAAGCAATCTTAAAAAGTTAATGGAAGCATATATTGCTCAAGAACCGTGCGAAGATTGTATATATGAAATATATATTGATAAGAAAGCTCCTGATAGTTATCAAGTAATATTGTATAAAGGAAGCAATTCGTTAACTTTTGAAGAATATGCAAAAGAGAAAAAGTACCCTTTGTTTTATACTTATGTAAGAGATAAGAAAGTTTATGTGTATTCAGGAGCTGAAAACTATTTTTCGGTAAAAGAACCTTCAATAGTACAAGAAGAAAAAAACAAGAATAATAAAATATTTAAAGTTTGGGTTTTATCAGATAGTTTAGGGATTAAAAAGGTAGATGTTTTTTACCAAGTTTATCCATTTTTTCAACTGCCAGAAAAAAGAGTTTTCAAGCCCAATTAGTGATGTTTCACTGCTTTTTAATGGTAAAATGCTTATTTTTCGACATCATGTTAAAATTGCTCTCCATATCTCTGTTGCTGATGAGTTATTGCTGTTTTCAGCAAAATCCACCTCGGGTGATTAGAAAAATGACGGCTCATAGGGTTCATTCAGTTTATAACGGAATTGGCACGGATAGCATCGTCAATTTTAAAGGGAAAAAGTATTTCGTGAATTGGATAGAGGACTATGATGAAAAAGGAGATCTTTCTAAGTTTTCTATCTGGAAACCCTTAGGCTATCTTGAATTTTTTGAGAAAGACGTTATTCGAGACCCAAAATTTCAGCAAATCCACGGCTTAAGAGATACTTTGGAATATCGAATGCTTAAGGGGGATAAAATTCAGCTAAATGGTATCGTTTACACCATCAAAGGAAAAGAAAAGGAAAGATTATATCTGGGACGATCTTCCGAAAAAGAGAAATTGTATGTTTTAGAGTTTGAAAAATGAAAGAAACATTGATTTTGATAGGTATCTATCTACTTTTTTTAACCTTATCTTTTTTATTAAGGAGGGTGATGTTAAAGGTAAATCTTAAGTGGTTGATATTGATTGTGCCAGTCTATTTAATCAGTATTTATTTTTACTTTGATTTAGCGGTAAGAATTCATCAAACTTTAAGAGAAAGAGGGATTTATCTAGAGTTTGGTCATGGAGAAATTATGTTATTAGAGTTAGAACTGGCTTGCTATATTACTGCAGTATGTCTAATACTCAATGTTTTTTATAGTAGATCTAGATTTAGAAATAACAAGTAAATGATTGTCTTCGATATGATTCCAAGACAAAATTGTATTGGTTGTTTTCTGGGTAGCTTTAGCGAAAGTACAAGTAAGCATTGGCACTATTTACTGCGGTAAAGGTTTGCTAAAAGGAGATACGGATGCATATTGTTTATAGTTTGAAAAATGATGAATAATACGGTACAAATGAAAATATTGTTTTTTTTGTTAAGCCTTTTTGTGTGTGGCTGTGCCAGAAATAGTGAGGTTGGCAAATCTACAAAAACAACTGACTCAGTAGGAACTGGTAAGCAGTTGACCGTTGCCGAACAAATGGCATTGGGGGATGGAAATGGAGATAATCTGCCGCCAACTTATGAGGAAGGAAAAAAATACCTATTGAGCCAATATGATAAAGTAATCCATCAAGATACGTTGTTCATGATTAAAGATGATACCCTTAAATTATCTATTAAGTATTATTGTTTAAAAGACAAAACGTTGATCATTCCAAAGAAATTCGCATTTGGAAGCAAAAATCCAAAAGATTTTGTCACATATGATTTTGCTGCTAAAATAATGCTATGGAAAGGCCAAGATACATTAACCAATATGATGGTTAAAAGAGCAATTTTTTCTGAGCTTTTAGATGACAAACTAAACCGCTTTGGGAGTTTAGGAACTCCACATATTACTTTTAATGAAAGAGATCAAATATTGATTAGGTTTGCCGTTGGAATACCATTAACAGATTTAGCATCTAACGTTTATCTCGTCATCAACAAAGACGGTTCGACTTTTATACAAGGGGGTGAGACGGGGCATTAGACTTTAAAGTTTAGTTGTTGCTGAACAGGATATGGTAACCATCTTAGCTCAAGTATTTTACTTATACCTTCAATATTTAATTTAGTGATATTAAAATGGGAATTCATCCAGACCAAGAAATTTTAGATACCTTAAAGTCGATAGAAGTGCAAAAATTGACTAAAGAAGATAAAATAGATTTACTCAACCTTTTTAACAATACCAAGAGCTATGTAGTACAGGATCAAATAGCTTTGATCTTTGGTGAGGCAAATTTCGATTTCGCAGTTCCGTATATATTTGAGAAGATAAGGGACAAAACAAATTATAACCATACGGGGACACTAGTTTATGCTTTGGATTATTTTGATATGAAGCCTTACTTGAAGGAATTGATAGAGATAATATTTGAGCAAGGTTATGAATCTAAAATAATGGCTTATAACCTTATTAAGGAATTTTCATTATCCTTATCAGAAGATGAGAAGCAACCTAATCTAAATCACTTAATAGAGAGACGGGATAAGTTGAAAAATGATATCGATACATTAGATATTGTGGATGAAACAATGAGTCTTTTAATATAATGCTGAAATCACAAAAAAGTAGTTGACAGAAAGATAGTACCAGCGAATTAATTATAAAAAATGATAAAAATTACATCGATGCCGAAATTAGGAGCTTTTATAGTATCATTGATTGTAGTGGGATTGTTTTTGTTTTTAGTTCTGATAAAGCCAAGTATATTTAATATGTTACCGTTTGCTATTCATGAAGCTATAAATCCCGGTGGTACTTCAGAGGCATTATTCATTGTAATTTTTGATATTGCTGCCGCATTGCTGTTGTTTGTGTTTAGTTATAGGTTAGCGTATAGGTCGTTCGCTAAAGAATAATGGATGGTGTTCAAAAGATTGCTGCGGTTTCTCTCACTGGTATATAAGAAATAAATTACAAGGCCAATAATGTAAAACTTGCCGGCCACTCTAGCACAAGTATTAGATTTAATGAAAATATCAAGAAATAGCTTGACAAGTTAGAGAAAAAAAATAATGACTAAATGGTTGGCTAATAATTAATTAAGATTATGCTAAAATCGAAAAGTATATTAATAATGTTAATGTCGATATGGGGTTGTAGCCCGAATAATAAAAATAATAAAGAGGTGAAGGCTTTAGCTCCTATTTCAACGGTAAATACGGATCAGTCTATCAATAATTCTAAGGAAGACTTTGATGATTTCTTTAAGAAATTCGATTCTGATTCTGTTTTCCAACGATCAAGAATTAAATTCCCTCTTACAATTATTACTATAGATGAAACAGGAGAGAACAACGTAGAGAAATACATTTCAAAAAATGAGATTAACCACATAGGTGTGAATAAACTAACAGAATTAAATATGGCATTTAAGAAAAAACGTTTAACTGTCGATAAAGTCGAAGTTCAATTTCAAATTGAGAATACTGGTTACGAAAAAGACTATTTGTTCGCAAGAAGTTCTGGTAAATGGTTTTTGATTTTAGTGAAGGATTTGTCAGATTGATATTTTTGATGATTCCCAAGCTTAGTGGAAGTTCCTTTCTAATGTAATTATTCGCATAACGGTGCTTGTGTACCAACTTACAAATCTTGTGATCACGATAAATGTGGGATGATTTAACCTTTTTATTACAGTTATCCCACTTCGGCGCTAGTCTTATGTGTTTGGCTTAGTGTGGGGAGACTTGTGCCTGTCAGTAGTTGCTTTGCTTCAGGTTAGTGATCGAATTCTTACTCTTTTCTCTTGCGTAAAAGACTTGCGCTAAGTGGGTATATAGAGATTCCCAGTTTTATGGCTTTTATCGACCAATCGACGAAACACTAGATGGAAAACAGGATAATGAAGTTTCTGCTAGTGAAAAGGTTGATGAAAAGGAAAAATAAGTCTGTAAATAACGAGGTCACAAAACCTGAATTAGTAGAGAACTATTACCTTAGTAATGATTATTACGAATTGATGAGTCTTTTTATAAAGATTAGAGAACAAACAAATAAGCCCATAAGTCTACAAATGAGACCAAAAGTTCCGATACAAAATTAACCTGTTATATGAAAAAAGAATTTTTAATGAAGAATTATATGTTTTGTTGCTTTTTATTTCTATTGGCTTGTACCAATGTAAATGAAAAAATGGATAAGAACAAAGCAGAAGGAGTATCTAATAATATTTTACCGGATACATTAATTTCGTGGTCGAAAAAGGAATTGAAAATGCAAGACTTATCTATAATAGATGACACATTGAAATTCGTTACTCCCGCTAAGCAAATATACTACCCTCTAGGAAAATTTAAAAATATAGAAGATCTGATGCTCCATTTTCCTATGTTGAAATTAGATAAAGAAGGTTCATCTAGTTCAGAGGGTGTTTTTAGATTTATTTTTGATAATAGCTACATTAAATTTTATAAAGATGAGGAGACGGGAAATTTAGAAATTATCTATGCTGCAATAATCGATTCTAAAATAAAATTTACTAATAATATCGAAGTTGGAGTCAGCAGTAAGCAGTTTTATGATGTGTTTTTTAATAAGACAGTAAATTTGGATAGAATACGGGTTGTTAAGGTTGAATCTGCACTTTCAGGTATGATTCATTATTATTATATGAGGGATGGCAAACTAGGCCAAATAGAGATGGATTCGGATTACCTGATTGATAAAGGATAGGTTTAGTTTGTGTGAAGGGTATAAAATAATGTTGATTTGATTTATAAAAATAAGCGACCCCTTCTAGAGCAAGCATTAGCCGCTTCGGCGCAAGTGTTATGTGTTTGGCTTAGTGTGGGGAGACTTGTGTCTGTCGGTAGTTGCTTTGTTTCAGGTTGGTGATCAGGTTCTTACTCTTTTCTCTGGCGCTAAGACTTTCAAAAGTGGCAGTGAAGGGAACTACTAACTCAAAGGTTGATGAGGTAAAACAAAAAACAAATCTTTAATATGAAAAAGCTCATTGGGGTATTTAGTGTAATTCTATTTTTAGCCATATTGTTTCGATTTCAAATAGGAGATTTGTTGTTGGATGGTTTTGGGGAATGTGGTAAAGCTGAAATAACAGAAGAACTTAGGTCAGTGAAATATGTGAAACCTACATACCTCTATTCTTTTAAAATAGATGATAAGCAATATGATGGTAACTCTAAAATTGAAAATGGACAAAGAAAAAATAACGAAATTTGCATATTGTTTTTGCCTTTGTTTCCATCTATCAATAGGCCATTAAATGATAATAAGTCGCACATTGCTTGTAATTGTAATAACTGATTTCTAGCGAAATACAACGAAGTTTATTAAATCGTACAATGAAGACGTTCAAGCCAATAAATAACCTGCCTCTAAAAATTGTATTTGTGCTGTTTTTATTTGTAATGTGCAAATATAGCACCGAGAGCATTTATGTGATTTCAAGAGAAGATAGCCTTAGGAGGCTCTCAAATACTAGGAATGGTACTGTGCTGACGCCTCCAACTTTTAGTTATTCGAGATTTAATTTTTTTATAGATTCTAAAGGGAATATTTATTTCTACTCTTTTCCAGAGCCAATTAAAGCTAAGGGTGTTTTTGATGAAGTTAAACCAGATGACTTATATATAATGCGAAGTAATTTGATTAAAGTTCCTAAAGGAAAGGAACAGGTTTTTTTTAATGAAAGGGTGTTGAAGATAAAAACTAATGAAAAAATAAAAACGATTACTATCGCTTCAGTAAATGATACTATAAAGGGACCATTTGTAAAATATTTGGTTGGATTGAAAAATGACCAATCTAATCATGTTTCGTTGAGCATAAGAAGAACTTTAAGTAATGAAAATGAGGTCTTAATGTAGATTGAAAAAAATAACAACGGTTTAAGTCCCACTTCGGCGCTAGTCTTGTGTGTTTGGCTTAGTGTAGGGAGACTTGTGCCTGTCAGTAGTTGCTTTGTTTGAGGTTAGTGATCGAGTTCTTACTCTTTTCTCTTGCGCCAAGACTTGCGCTAAGTGGGGAGTTTGCTAATTGGCATCCAGATGGAAGGCCTATGGTCTATTCAGATATACAATGATAAATATGAAAAATTTAATTGCTAGTTTAATTGTTCTTTGTTGTTTGAGCTCCTGCGTCGACAGGGAAACATCCGTTGATAAATTCAATGGTGTTGAAGGAATACTATACTACCAAAAGCCAGAGTTTGGAAGTGCCGTTTTTGCAGTATTTATTCCGTATTCGAAAGATGGTTTAGACCTAAGGACGGGAAATATTGATTCCTCTTTTTATAAAAACGGAATTCAATTCGTAATATTTAACTACGTTGTTAAGAATAAGCTTTATTCACATAGATATGATGAAGTGACATTGAAGAATATGCGTGAAACTACTGCTAATCTTTTACCCAATGCTAAAATATACTTTCACATCAATAGTTCTCTTTACAATAAAGAAAACGTAATGGGAAAAGATATTGAAGTTGATACTTTATTTTATAAAGATAGAGTGCTGAAATTTAAATATAAATACAGTTTTATTACCATAGATAGTATCATCGTGGACTAGCAAAAGTATGTGTCACCACTTCGGCGCAAGTCTTGTGTGTTTGGCTTAGTGTGGGGAGACTTGCGCCTGTCAGTAGTTGCTTTGTTTAAAGCTCAAGTCAGGCCCTCGCTCTTTTCTCTGTCGCTAAGACTTGCGGCTAAATGGGGCCTTCATCGAGAAACTCTTTAGATGCTAATGCAAGTTTCGGTAATACTATTTTTTGGAAATTATTTAGAGAATAAATTTTATGAGGTTGTATAGCTTAATTTTTATGTTTTTTATGTCATGCAATTCGGCTGGTTCTGACAAACAGTTGGATAATGTATCGTCCGGTACTGTGGTTAACGCAACAGAAATAATGAATGCTCGAGGTAAGGAAATCCCACATAGTTTTATGAATGACACTACAGTAATCTCATTAAAGAATTTAGGCATTAATCTGTTAGATATTAGAATAGACAGCACAAATAAACGAGAATTATCAATTCAAAAAGGGAATATAGTTACAGATAAAATTGAAATTCCAACACAAGAGACCATACAGGGATTTGCAGTGAATTGGATCAAAGAAATCAAAAATGGTTTTGAATTTTCAATTGAATATGGAGGGGCAAGTCGATACTATCAAAAGGATTTCAGGTTTTATTCTTCAAACGGAAGTTTTGTGTTAAAAAATATCATAATTAATACGTTTGATAAACGAAATCCAGAGGATGGGAAAAGCTATGTGAAAAAGATAGAGAAACTAAAAGCACCTGTCAGATTTAGTGATTTCAGGGTTCAAAATTATTTATGATAGTTATTCGGGTTGGTTACAAAAAGTGTGGAATAAGCAAACAATTTAGTGAATCTAAAGAGGAAGAAATTGATGTTTTCCCTTCTATCGCAAGCATTAGCATAAGGGTGCTTGTGCTAGAAATTTAGAAATGACCTAAGGCGTTAGCTTTAATAATTATTATTTTGATAGTTCCTTTAAAGCCAATGAAAAAACCACTTATTCCTCTACAGAGATAAAAGTCTCCACTTCCGCATTGTCCCCATCATAATACTTTTTGCCATGAATGGTGAAATCAGCTTTGTAAGCACGTTTAAGATTTTTATTGCTCCATATTTCTAGCCAAGTATTAAATACAGCAGCGGGCATTTTCCCTTTAGAAACAAACTTTTGGTATTGGGCTGTTTCAATGGTAATGCCTGCAAATCCCTTTGGAATATCTTTTAAAGAGCTAACGGGCAATCCGATGATGGTGGTGTAAGGTCCATTAAAGTCTGTTTCGTAATCCGTGTAAACCGCATAAATATCATCGCTAAGCTTGTTTGGGATTTGCTTTGGAATTTCTTCGCCCCAAAACTTGCCCCATAAGGCTTCAATGTCTTTAGCCGATTGTCCGTTTTGATTGGTGGTTCTTACTGAAATGCCAACGATGTAGAATTTTTGGATAGTTTGAAGGTTCATTTGTTTTGAATTTACTTGTGATTGAGCCGTGGATGCTAAAAGCATAAAAGCGAAAAACATCCAATGTTTAAAAAATCTCATTACTTAAATGTTTAGTGACAAGACAAACCTAACAGCGTCTAGTGTCAACCCTATGGCAGTGACGTTATCCTTTGGCAAAAAATTAAGATTATTTATTGTTGGTTTTGAAGGTTTACCTGCATTTTAAATCCCACAAAATCAGTTATCTTTAATTAGGCTTTTCTAATTTTTATGGAAATGCCATTTGCCCCACATCATATAAACGAAAAATAAAACAGATCTACCAATCATTAAAAAATAAACACATGAAAAAAATAACATCCTTACTGATAGCGCTCCTTACCATTACCCAAATCGCAAAAGCTACGGCCAACAGCGAAATCATTACCATGGAAATTAAAGAGAACAAAACCGATTGTACGGGAGTAGGCCCTATGAAATGCTACTTGGTGAAATATAAAAACAGCAAAGATTGGGAATATTTCTACAGTGGTTTCCAAAATTTCAAATACCAAGAAGGATATCGTTACAAAGTACAAGTAAAACGTACTAAGCTCAAAAACGTACCAGCTGATGCTTCTTCATACAAGTATGAAGTAGTAAAAATATTGAGCAAAAAGAAAGTAAAAGCCGAAAAAGCAGATGCCAAAGCCCTTGCTTTTCTAGGTAAATATAGCTGGAAGTTGATTTCTATCAATAGTCAGACCTTAACTAACAGTACTGCCACCATGAACTTTGATATGAAAAAAGGTAGTGTAAGTGGCAATACAGGTTGCAATGGTTACTTTGGTTCGGTACAGTTTACAGGGAAAAACAAAATTGCTTTCTCTAAAGTGGCCAGTACCCAAAAAGCATGTTTGGATAACAATATAGAAGGAGAGTTCCTAAAACTGATTTCTCTCGAAAATTTAACGTACGACATTGCGGACCAAACTTTTAACCTTTATCATAACCAAAAACTAGTAGCCATATTTGGCTTGGTCACCAAATAGATTTTTATATTGTTGTTTTTAAAAAGCTGTCTGTAATGGATGGCTTTTTTGTTTTAACCTCTCTCTAATTCTTCCGAAACGTTGGGACAGGTACCTTGAAAAGGAGAGAGAACGGGTTTGTGGTTAAGCATCTTGCAAAATACAATCATTAAAGTAGCACTACCTTTCCTATATGCTATTCTCTCCCTTTTAGGGAGAGAGACCGCACAGCGGAGAGAGGGTGTTTTTCTTTTTGCCATTGCCGTTCGGTTACTCGTCATCCCGAATTTATTTCGGGATCGTAATGCCATGGTAGGCTTTACACGTTTTAAGATGCCCGCCTACGCGGGAATGACGCTTTGATGAACGGAGGTATGAGCTAATCTCTCCACCACAAAAAAGAATAACAAACACAAAAAACATTATAGCTTAAAGTTGTAATTAGTATCTTCACTTTATGAAAAAACTGATTGTTACTTTAGCGCTTGGTTTAAGCTTTATGGCAGCCAAAAGCCAAACCACGGTATCTATAAAAGAAGTGGTTAACCACGTAGGCAAAGAAGTTACCCTTTGCGATTCGGTATACAGTGCCCGTAGTCTCGATAATTTAAGTTTACTTAACCTAGGTGGTAAATTCCCTAAAGAAGTAATTACCGTAGTGGTATTTAAAGCCGATAGAAGCAAGTTTGAAAAAGAACCTGTAGAAATGTTCGAAAACAAGCGTATTTGCGTAACAGGCAAGGTAGCCCTATTTAAAGATAAGCTGCAATTAGTGGTGAATGACCCTAAACAGATCAAAACCAATTAATAAAACAGACTTACGAAGTTTCTAAAGCTTCGTAAGTCTTGTTCAAACTACCTAGTACAGTCGGCGGTCCAAATAGCACCATCCTTGGTAAACGCTATTTTTAGCACTCCTGCCGTAATTCTAATGTACTTGCTTTCGTCGTTTCCAACAGAAATGGCCTCGTTTTCATTCTTCTGGAACTGCACCCCATTCAAGTCGGGAATTCCATCCGAAAATTTAAAATCATAATTATTACCTGTTTTCACTACCGTTACTTTACCTGTTTCGGTACGGATAGAGGTGGAACCACTATTGTAACTGATGGTGCCATTATAGGTGCCCACAAATAAATCATTATCAGCAGGATCATCATCTTTACTGCAAGCTGAAAAAAGGAGCGGTATCATTAAAAAGATGGCTAGCAACTTAAATTGAGTTTTCATAATGTTCTATTCTTAATGTTTAGGCTTTACTAACAGCAGGCCAAACGCAAAGGTTTTCCTTTTTTCCATTTCAGGTACTTAACCTTAAGTTATCATTAAGGCAATAGAATGTTAATGGACTTTTTGGAAGTTTGCAATGGTTTGAAAAACAAGGTGTTGTGTTTGTGTGTAAAAGCCTTGCTGCCACTCTGTTAACGGCTTGTTCATGGTGGTTTCTTTTTTGTAACGCGGCAATTGCAGTGCCTAGTAGGTATAATTTTCAATTTCGTGTCAATAAGATTTTCAAACAAATTAAAGACAAAAATGAAAACACTTTTTACTTCAGTACTTTTACTATTCGCTGTAGTATTCGCCCAAGCACAACAAGGCAGTGGCGTAATTACAGGTAAGGTGATCGAGAAAATAACGAAGGCATCCTTACCTGGAGCTTCTGTTAGATTAAATGCAGGTAATCGTTATACCATCTCAGATCAAACGGGAGATTACGAATTTCTGAGAGTACCAGAAGGTACTTACGAAATAGAGGTGATCTATATGGGTTACCAAACACAAAAACAAACGGTTACTGTGACCAAGGGTGGTAATACAGTACTTAACTTTTTTTTAGAAGATGGTGCTGTTTCCATGAACCAAGTAGTGGTAATGGGCGATAGGTTAAGAGGTCAGGCTCGTGCTTTGAACCAACAGAAAAACAAATCGAACATCACCAATATCATCTCATCAGATCAAGTAGGACGTTTTCCTGATGCGAACATTGGCGAAGCTTTACGTCGTGTACCAGGGGTAACGATGCAGAACGATCAAGGTGAAGCTCGTAACATCATCATCAGAGGTTTAGCGCCAGAGTTGAATTCAGTTACCTTAAACGGCGATCGTATTCCATCGGCCGAAGGTGATAACCGTCGTGTGCAAATGGATTTAATCCCATCCGATATGATATCAAGCATCGAAGTAAACAAAACTTTAACTTCAGATATGGATGCGGACGCAATTGGTGGTTCGGTAAACTTGATTACGCGTGCTTCTCCAAATGGCGAACGTATTTCGGCAACCTTATCATCAGGTTACAATCCCATCCGCGATAAAGCACTTTATACGGGTGGTTTTGTTTACGGAAATCGCTTTGCCAAAAGCGCTATTGGTATGGTATTAAGTGGTTCTTACAATAACCAAAATTATGGTTCCGATAACGTAGAGGCAGTATGGGAAAAAGATAATTTCGGAAATACTTTCGTAAATGAAACAGACATTCGCAGGTACGATGTACAAAGGGTAAGAAGAAGTGTTGCTGCAGCTTTAGATTTTAAACTGGGCGCCAACCACACCATTTTTGCAAACGCGATGTACAACTGGCGTGATGATAGAGAAAACAGGTACCGTATGCGTATCGATAATATTGCGCCTACTTATAATTCTGCTAACCAAATTACAGGCTATACAGGTCGTGTAGGTTTGCAAACCAAAGGTGGTATTGATAATGATAGAAACAGAATGACACGTTTAGAAGACCAACGTGTGCAGAACTATTCATTACGTGGCGAGCATTTAATTGCTTCGGGCTTGGATATGGATTGGGCAGTGAGTTATTCTACCGCTAGGGAATATCGCCCTAATGAGCGTTATATGTTGTTCAGACAGAGTGGTAGGACGTTAAATTTTACAGGTACAGACGAATATCCAGTATTTAATGCCACTAACCTTAATGCCAATGTTGTGGGTTTAAATACCATTTCAGAAAACAACGACTTAACGGAAGAGAGTGAGTTAGGTGCTAAATTAAACTTCAGGGTGCCACTTTCGGTAATTGAAGGTCAAAAAGGTCGTTTACGTTTTGGTGGTAGATTGAGAATTAAGGATAAAGACAGAAATAATAAGTTTACAGAATATGAGCCCATTAATGGTGCTTTAATTCCGAACTTGGGCTCAATTCCCAACACTTATTTTGATGGGAAAAATTTCCAAGCGGGAGAACAATATGTACCAGGCTTGTTCGCAAGTAGAGCTTATTTGTCTAGTTTAAACTTAACCAACAGTTCAGTTTTCGAAGCAACAGATGCGGCATCAGAGTATTTGGCACTCAACTACAATGCTAAAGAAAATGTTTATGCAGGCTATTTGCGTTGGGATCAAGATATCAACGAAAAATTATCGGTAATTGCTGGTTTGCGTATGGAGCACACCCAAATCAACTATACAGGTAACATCATTGAAGACGAAGAAGATTTAGCAGGTTTACGTAACGTTAAGAATAATTATACCGATTGGTTGCCAAGCATAGCTTTAAAATACCAAGCTAATGATGACCTTGTGTTTCGCGGAGCATTTACTACCGCTTTGGCTAGACCAAACTATTATGCGCTTACGCCATTTGTAGGAACCATTCCAGGCGATGAAGAAATTGTTGCCGGTAACCCTAACTTAGATGCTACCTATGCCTATAATTTCGATTTAATGGCCGAGCAATACTTTAAATCTGTAGGTTTGATTTCTGGAGGTGTTTTTTACAAACGTTTAAAGAATTTCATTTACAACTATGCGGATTTATCTTACACCACTTCGAAATTTGCGAATGATTTCCCTGATTTGGCTAATCCAATCCCAGCTGGTGAGCAATGGGCTTTTCAACAAAGCAGAAATGGAGAAAGTGTAAACGTATATGGATTTGAGGTAGCAATACAAAGACAATTAGACTTTTTGCCAGGTAAATTTTTAAAGGGATTTGGTATTTACGCCAACTATACCTTTACTAAATCGAAGGCAAAAGGAATTGCCAGCGAAGATGGAGATTTAAGAGAAAACATTACTTTGCCAGGAACTGCTCCGCATATGCTAAACGCATCTTTATCATGGGAAAACAACCGTTTCTCTGCAAGATTGTCGGCCAACTACACCGCTGCTTATCTTGATGGATTAAGAAGTGATGCTTTTAATGATGCGTTTTATGACAAACAATTCTTTTTGGATGCGAATGCTTCTGTCAAGATTTCCAAAGTGGCGAGATTTTTCGCTGAGGCTACCAATTTAACCAATCAGCCATTGAGATATTATCAAGGTACCGTAAACCAAACCATGCAAATGGAATACTATCGTCCAAGATATAACCTAGGCGTTAAGTTTGATTTTTAATTGTTTTTAATGATGAATGTTAGCAGTAAAAAGAACCAGTGGTTTAAAGCCATGTTAGTGATTTTAAGCGTATTTTGTGCAGGAGGAAATCTCCTTGCGCAAAATACCACTGCTATCAAAGATATTGGGCATGGTGCTAGCGGACCAGCAAGTCCTTCAGATGCTTTATTCATCAAGCAAAACGAACTTTATAAGCAAGCAAAAAGCAACGGCGATTTGCAAGGAGAAGCAAGGGCATTGCAGCACATGGGGCAAATCTGTTATCAAATGGGTTTGTTTACCCAATCTTTAAGCTACCACATTAAGGCTGATGAGATTTTTAGAGCCTATAAAAATGAGAAGCAAACGGCAGATAACCTAAACGATTTAGCATTGCTGTTCCTCATTACCAAGCAACAAAAGGATGCTAAACAGTCTTATTTTAAGGCGTTAAGTACCTATCAGTTGTTTAAAGACAGTACAGGCATTGCTAAAACCTACGCTAATCTGGGCCATTTTTATGAGAAAGTGCTTAATTACGATAGTGCTTACTATTATCAGCAAAGGGCCATGCAGGTATTTGATGCCATTGGTAATGCCGAAGGAGTGGCATTGGTACATGAAAATTTGGGAAGTATTTATGAAGATAAGTCGCAGTTTGAAAAAGCTTATTTCCATTTTTCCAAAGCTTTGGCTTGGTTTGAGCAGGGCGGTAATACCGAAATGCTGATTGATGCTTACAATAATGTAGGCGATGTGTACCGTAAGCAAGGCCAATACAGTCAGGCTCTTTATTATACTCGTAAAGCCGAAAAACTGGCCAAAAGTACCAAATCGTACAGTCGTTTAAGCAGTGCCTACCGTGATTTGGGTAAGACCTTTAGCTTTTTAAAGCAAAGCGATAGCACCTTTTATTATCTGGAATTAAGCAGACAGTATTTTTTAAGTTCCTATTCAGAAGAGAGTAAAAACCAAGAAGCCTTATTGAAAGTCATTTATGGCTTGGATAGGAAAGAAATGCAGATTGTGCAAATGGCACGTCAGGAAAAAATAGCTTGGGCTATTTACATTGCTTCGGGCGTTGCAGCAGTGGTATTTATTTTGGTGGCTGCTATCATTATCCGAAACCAACGTCATCGTATTTTAAGAGAGCGAGAAATTAGAGAAAGGGAAGAAAAGATACTGAAAACTAAGCAGGAGTTGATGGAGATTGATTTGAACAACAAAAAGATGCAGGAAGAACATTTGAAAGAAAACCTGCATACTAAGGCCAAAGAAATCACTGCCCATACGCTGCAAACTATCCAGAAGAATCAGTTGTTGGAAGACATTAGGGACGCCCTAACCGAGATGATTAAAAGTGATGGACGAAGCTATAAAAAGGAGTTGCGTAGCCTGTTGAACAAAATCAATCAGAACTTTCATAAAGATGCTTATTGGGATGATTTCAGGAGGATATTCGAGGAAATCAATCAAGAGTTCTTTGACCGCTTGCAACAGATTAATCCAGGACTTTCCGCTACAGATATCAAGTTCATATCTCTCATCAAACTTAACATTAATGCCGCAGATATTGCTGCACTATTAAGTGTGTCAACTGATAGTTTGCGTGTGGCGAGGTATCGTCTGCGCAAAAAACTTAAATTAGAACAAGGTGCTAGTTTAACGGCATTTATACAGTCTATTTAAAATCAAGTTGCCTTTTTGTAAAGGCTTGTTCACTATTTGTAACGCTAAATTTTTGTTTTAATAACCACTATGTACAACTTTTGTGCATACTAACCATATTAAATGAATACACTAAGTAAATATTTTTTAGCATTGGCAATTTTGCCCTTAGGCGCATGTGGCCAGAAAATAAAAGAAGATAAAAATGTCAATAACCCTAATACGGTAAAGGCTACGGTAATCACGGAGAAGGTAAAACACGATACTGATGATCCTGCCATTTGGGTTAATCCTACTGATGCAAGCAAGAGTTTGATTATTGGTACAGATAAAGATACAGACGGTGCTTTATATGCTTTTGATCTATCAGGGAAGGTGGTGAAAAGAGTGGGCAATATCCAACGTCCAAACAATGTGGATATCGCATACGGCATCACGTTGAATGGTAAGAAGGTTGACATTGCGGTAACTACCGAACGTCAAGCCAATAAAATTAGAGTTTTTAGTCTACCAGATTTAACGCCTGTTGACAACGGTGGGATTGAGGTGTTTGCAGGAGAAACCGAACGTGGTCCGATGGGTATCGCTTTGTACACTCGCCCAAGTGACCATGCTATTTTTGCCATCGTGGGTAGAAAATCAGGGCCTTCAGAAGGTTATTTATGGCAATATCAATTGGCAGATGCTGGAAACGGCCATATCGGTGCCAAGTTGGTACGTAAATTTGGAAAGTACAGTGGTAAAAAAGAGGTTGAAGCCATTGCGATAGATAACGAGTTGGGTTTTATCTATTATTCTGATGAGCAGGTTGGTGTACGTAAATACGTTGCAGATCCAGAAGCTAAGAATGATCAAGAGCTTGCGTTGTTTGCAAAAACCGGTTTTTCAGAAGACCATGAAGGCATTGCCATCTATAAAACTGGTGAAAAAACAGGCTACCTACTAGTGTCTAACCAAGGATCGCAAACGTTTATGGTTTATCCCCGTGAAGGCAGCAAAGGTAACGCTAATCAATACGATTTAATTGTGGAAATTCCAGTGAGTGCTATGGAAACTGATGGGGCAGATGCCGTATCCGTGAATTTGGGTCCTCAATACCCAGATGGGATTTTTGTAGCGATGAGTACCGATAGAACTTTCCATTTCTACGATTGGAGAGTAATTGCAGGTAAAATTAAAGCAGCACAAGCAAAGAAATAAATTTCTTTCTTCCATCTTAAAAGACTTACGAAGTTTAAAAAACTTCGTAAGTCTAATTGTTTAAATTTCGTAAGTCTAAATTTTATCGCCTAAACAGTGGTATAACCACCATCAGTAATATAATAAGCACCTGTGGTAAACGATGCTTTATCTGAGCTAAGGAATACCACTAACTCAGCTACCTCTTCAGGAGTTCCTAATCTATTCATGGTAGCTTTGGCCGCTACGGCCTTCAAGCTTGCTTCATCTAAATTATTGTCCAATAAAGGAGTGCGGATATAACCTGGGCCAACGGCATTACAGCGAATGTTTTTCTGACCATATTCGGCACCAATATTTTTGGTTAAGCCCACCACGCCATGTTTGGCAGCAGTATAGGCTACACTATTTGGAGCAGCCACCGTACCATGTATAGAAGCCATGTTTACGATACTACCTCCACCATTTTTTTCCATTTGTTCTATCTGGTATCTACAGCCGTAAAATACGCCACTTAAATTAATGGCAATTACTTTATCCCATCCTGCAATATCATATTCGCCAGTAGGGGCCGCTGGACCACCAATGCCCGCATTGTTGCAAGCAATGTCCAATCTGCCATATTTGGCAACAGTACCAGCTACCAAGTTTTTGTTTTCTTCGGCGCTACTCGAATCTGCTTTGATAAAGTGGGCTTCTCCGCCATTTTTCTTGATTTCAGCTACGGTAGCATTTCCATGTTCTTCATTAATATCCGATACGATGACTTTAGCACCTTCACGTGCGTAAGCTTCTGCAATGGCTTTACCGATGCCTGAACCAGCTCCAGTGACCAAGGCTACTTTGTTTAATAGTAATGACATAAATGATCAATTTTAATTTGTGATGAACTATCAGAAATTGAAAGTTTCACTATTAAAACAAGTGGTGGTGGTAGAAGTTTTTGCTTTGCAGGGGAGTTTCCTATTATGACAAAATCGTGTCAAAAGAGATAGGGAAGGTGATTTTTAAGACTTACGAAGCTCTTGAATGGTGAAACCTTCAGTTGTCTTCTAAGACTTACGAAGTTTTTAAAATTTCGTAAGTCTGTGTTACCACGTAAGTCTCCAATATGAAAATATACAAAGCTACACCGATGGGATTCTCACATGGAAAGAACTGCCTTGCCCAATTGTAGATTCGATTTGCATTTCGCCATGTAGATCGCTCAATAATTTGATGACCATAGGTAGGCCAAAGCCATAGCCTTTTTCCCCAATCGTACCGTTGCTACTTTCGGCGGTGCCTTTTAAAATTTCGTCAATGGCTTCTTGGCTAATTCCTGTTCCACTATCTCGTACTTCTAAAATCAGTGTTTTCTTGTCAGTTTCCAGAAACAGATCTAAGAATACCTTTATAGTACCACCATTAGGTGTAAATTTAATAGCATTTGAAATCAGGTTGCCACTAATTTGCATGAGTTTATCTTTTTTAATGGATATAGTCTCAAAAGCAATATTGGCATCAATCTCTAAATTAATTTGCTTATTAAAAGCTTGAGGTTGATATAGTTTGTTTAGTTTTTCTTTGAAAATCCCCAAGCTGAAAACTTCTGTACCGTAGTTCGGCTTTTCTAGAGAGCTTTTGAGGATCTCATCCGCTAAATCTAACACTGATTGACCGCTTTTTCCCATCATGCCCACAATGTTTTGCAATTCACCTTTGGGATATTCATCCGCATCATAGGCAATCATATCGGCCAAGCCAATAATTCCTGCAATAGGTCCCCTAATGTCATGCGCTACTTTTTTATAAGCATCTGTTTGGGAGTTTAATTGATCTTGTAATGACTTTATACTGCTGGCATCATTAATTCTGGCGATGATTTGGCGGGCAATAATTTTTAGTTGCTCAATTTTTTCTTCCGATAGTTTACCATGAAGTTTATTATCGATCACGCATAAAGAACCAATATTAAAGCCATTGGCAGACTTCAGTGGAATACCAAAATAGTATTTAAGGTTCATGGGCTCGCCAATAAAGTCCTCCGTGAGGAAACGTTGATCCTTGGACAGGTCTTCAATCTCCAAATGGTCTTCCTCCATCAAGGTAAATTGGCAGAGCGTGTCATCTATAGGGGTTTGATATGCTTCAAGGCCAAAACGAGAAACGATCCATTGGGTATAAGAATCAATAAACGAGATCAATGAAATCTCTGTGCCTATGATTTTAGCAGCCAAAAAACTCAGGTCTTTAAAGACATTGTTTAAGGCGGTATAGTCAAGGTCAAGCTCAAATAAACTGGCTAACCTTTCTGTTTCATTCGCTGGAATTGTACGGGTGGTTTGCAAGGGCTCAATATTTAGTTTCTGCGATGTTTTAATACAAAAATATAATTAGCGTCCAAAAATGCAACTTTTGCAGTACTCAAAATTTCTTTTTAATGTATTTTTGAGGAATGTCAACAACAACATGTGCCTGTTCGTCGGGCAAACCTTATGTTCAATGCTGTGAAGTTTTCCATTCAAAGGAAATGCTTCCTCTAAGTGCCGAATTGCTAATGCGATCAAGATACAGCGCCTATGCTTTACACTTGATAGATTACCTATGGGATACCACTCATCCAGCTAAAAGATACTTGTATAATAAAGCCGATATGGAGCAATGGGCCAAGGCCAACCATTGGCTAAAGCTGGAAATTGTTACTGCTAAAAAGAATGTGGTAGAGTTTAAAGCTTTTTATCAAAAAGGATTGCAAAAGTATGTTCATCATGAACGGTCGCAATTTAAAAAAGAGAAAGAACAGTGGTATTATTATTCAGGTGATCATTTTCACTAAACCCAACTAAAACAAGATCTTTAAATTATTTGTTCAGAGCATCATGCGTACACCTAGCCGTTTCATTTTACCTGTTTTGCTGCAATTGCTTAGCTTTTCCCTTTGGGCACAAAAACGAGACACTACTAAGCATACTTTAGATAGTGTGGTGATTAATGCCTATGGCAGTAAAACCTTAATAACTACGCCAACTGCAATGAACAAAATAGGTTTAGCGCAACTGCAACGCTACTCCAATACCAATGTATTACAGGCTATTAATGCTACGCCGGGCGCTCGTATGGAAGAACGTTCACCAGGTAGCTATCGTTTAAATATCAGAGGAAGTTCGGTGCGTAGTCCTTATGGTGTGCGCAATGTGAAAATTTACTATGATGATATTCCCTTTACGGCACCAGGCGGAAACTCGATGTTAAACATGTTGGGTTTTTACAACGTTGGAGGAATAGAGCTGATTAAGGGGCCAGGAAGTAGTGTGTATGGCATTGGCACAGGCGGGGTAGTGTTGTTTAACACTCCAACGGTTAATAACAGTACTTCAATAGAAGTGGGCGCTAGTGGAGGTAGTTTTGGAACTTTGAATTATAACGTGAAATTGCAGTTGCCAAAGCATTTATTAACTTATGAGGAACAAAGTGCCGATGGTTACCGAGCACATACTGAAATGAAAAGACGTGTGGCAAGTTATCAAACTCAGCTGCAAACTTTCTCTAAAGCAAATTTGAGCATTCATGCCACTTATAGCGACCTCAATTATCAAACCCCTGGCGCATTAACTTTGGCAGAATATCAAACTAACCCCAAACAAGCCCGACCAACCGTAGGTGCCAATCAAGGAGCTGTTTTAGCCAATGCAGGTATAAAGCAACAAGCTTTATTATTGGGGTTGGTGCATCGTTATGCTTTTGATGAAAAGTGGCGAAATACAACCAGTTTATATGGTTTTTACAATGAAACTGAAAATCCAGCCATCCAAAATTACGAGCTAAAAAAAGAGCCACATTGGGGTGGAAGAACAGCTTTCGTTTATGAACCAGTAAGTAATGTGTCCTTACATTTTGGTGGAGAGATGCAAAAAGGCGATTTCAGTTCTAAGACTTATAGAAATTTGCAAGGAAGCAAAGGAAATCAAATTACGAATGATCAGCTTGGTTTGTGGCAATGGCTGGCATTTGCCCAAGTAAATTGGCAGGTGCAAAAATGGTTGTTTACCGCTGGAGCCAGTATCAATAACCTTAAACTTGATTTTCTTCGTAATAGCGAAAGCCCTAACATTAATGCTCATAAAAAGTTTAATGGAGAAGTACAGCCTCGTTTTGCCGTGCTTTTTAATGCTAACGATAATTTTTCTACTTATGTGAACGTGGCCAAAGGATTTTCTCCTCCCGCAAGTAGCGAGATTTTTGCAGATAACAATAGCTATAACTTGGCTTTGGAGGCTGAAAAGGGGTGGAATATAGAACCAGGATTAAGGTGGAAATTGCTGGACCAACGTTTGTTTTTGGATGCTAGTTATTTTCATATGCTGCTGAGCAATGCGGTGGTGACTCGTAGAGATGCTGCGGGAGCTAATTATTATATCAATGCAGGCCAAACCAAACAACAAGGGATAGAGGCGAGTTTATCTTATAACTTACTGAATGAGGGGCAACCATTATCTGTATTGCTTCAAGGAGCCTATGCTTGGCATCAATTTAAATACGATGATTTTGTACAATTAAATCAAGATTTCTCAGGAAACCGTTTGCCTGGAGTAGCACCACATAGTTTTACTTTAATGGCAGATTTTAAACATAAAAGTGGTTTGCTGGCTTTCCTGACTTTTAATCACAACGCTAAAATTGCCCTGAATGATGCCAATACCCAATATGCTAATGCATTTCAGTTAGTATCGGCAAAATTCGGTTATCAAAAACAGATCAAACACTTGCCTGTACAATTATTTGCGGGAGTCGATAATCTTTTGAACCAAACCTATAGCTTAGGAAATGATATCAATGGTTTTGGAGGTAGGTACTATAATGTAGCCCCAGGCCGTAGTTTTTATTTCGGTTTAAAAGTAGGCTGGGTGAAATAGCATTTATACTGCTGTTCTTTGCCGTCATTTCGACCGTAGTGGAGAAATCTTTGAATGTATAAATAAAAGATCTCTCTCCCGAAAGCTCGGGACTACGCTGCGATCGAGATGACGTGCTATCTTCCCTAAAAACTCTTCTTCACTTTTGGGTCAGTTACAATGACATAATCTCCCAAGTTTTGGTACTTTTCCCAATTAGGATTTTCAAAATCTTCCGCTGCAAAAGAAGCGATATTTAAAGCCTTCAGTTTTGGTGCATATTTTTGAAGTTGTGCGTAAGTACCCAACTTTTCATCACTATGGAAACGGCCATTCACCTGAAATATCTTTTTGCCCTTATGCTCCTTGGCAAATTTTGCAATAGACCAAGCCATGGTGGCATCCCAAAAGTTTTGGGTTTGGTAAACCTTCATTGCACCCATACCGTGGCCTCCTAGTAAGTCGATAAACTTTTCATAGTATCTGCCAGTTAAGGTGTCAATTTTATTTGGAGGTAGAAATTGCTTGGAACTAGCAGGTAACTTGCTCAAAATCTCCATTCCATTTTTAGTCACTGAGTTGCTATATCTGGCCGCTGCATTGCCGCCAATCACCATAATTCCTTCGCTTTTGGCAAATTCAACCATGGGTTTATAATCCTTATAGTTGTTCCAAGCCCTGCCTTCTTTAATGAAATTCTTTTCGGTAATGATTCCTGCCAAATATTCATTAATTACAGGTTGTACATCAGTATGGAACATTTCAAGCGTTAGACCTACCTTGTTTTGGTAAGTGGTTGCAAGCTTCTTGAACAGCGTTACTTCCAAATAATGGCCAATCGAATCATTGTGTTCCTCACCAAAGAAAAGAACATCGGCCTTTGCCATATCAGCTACAATATCATCCAAGTTAATGATCTTCTGTTTTTTTACATCGTAAATCTTGTAGTGCTGATTAATGTCTTGAGATTTTACAAGAAACGGTAATAGAATTAGGGTTAAAAGAAGTAGTTTATTCATTTTCGTATAAAAAAAGGAAATTGATTAAGAGTGAAATTGTAAGTTACATTAATATGTTTATGCCAGTATTTAGATGTTCATATTTAAAAGCACTATTCATAAGTTTTCAAGAGAGATTCTAATCTGTTGGAATTCAGTTGTTAGTTAAAGATTTTTATGGTTGACGAAATCCTAATGTGCCATTACGTAAAGATGAAGCCATAAAAATATTTTTTTTTGAGTTCTCTGAATTACAAATTTATGATATGTTTGCGGAAACAATTTAATTATGAAACTAAGTTATAAAATTATTCTATTAGCATCTTGCGTGACTATTTTAAGTAGCTGTAAAAAGGATGCCGTGCAACCAGAGGAAACTGTAGCGCTTTCAAAAGGAAAGGTAACTATGGAAAATGGCGATATTGATTATGAAGTAGATGATACGTACTGTGACTGTGAGAATGGGGGTGGAATATCAGATGTGCGATCTACAGACCCAAATAAAGTTTCTGGTTTTGTAAGAAATCAAAATGTTTTCAGGATAAATTTTGCATTGGAAAAAGATGCTAATGGAGCTTGGCAATCCAAATCATTTTCTCTTGCAAAAGATCCAAATGCTACAGGTCCTTCTTTTACGATAACCTACAAGCTTGGTGTTCCAAGTCCAACTTTTACAGGGATAACTTATTATTTTGAATACACAATTAAGAGAAGTAAATTCTTAACCGGGAATACTGGTGAAAATAGCTTTACCATTGAAAATTATAATGGTTTTTTCACAGTTGATGCAAATAATAAGGTGATTACCTCTCAATCTTGGTAATAGACTAGATTGTTCCGAAGATATAATATCAATAAATTTGATTTGTCTTCGGAACAACTTTTTTATTAATAATAATTTCTATGGAACTTATTCCAAATTGAATCTTTCGTGTTCAATTGCGTTCCAATTTCTAAAAAAAATACAAGGTGTTTAAGGTGTTCACTTGTCTATAGACAAGCCCTTCTTCGTGAACGATTTATAACGAATACCTAATAGATGCAACTTTCGAGTAATATTAACAACAAGGTTTTGGTGTTAGCCACAATATTATATGGTTAACAATCTTCTGTTTTTTACGTCGTAAATCTTGTAGTGCTGGCTTAAATCTTGTGCGTTTGCAAAAACGGGGAGGATCAAAAGGAGAATAAGGCTAAGTATTTTCACTTCTTTATCTGTATTTAACCGATGGTTTTCAATTTAACGAAAATTTTTACCGATAAATTAATGCATTTTACCGATAATTGGATAGCAAATAACCGTCTGGTGTTGTGTGACTAAAAGGGGTGAGATACTTTTGGACATATCAAATAGCACAAGACAAATGGAAAATACAGAAAATAAAAATATGGTTAATCGCTCAGGAAAAGTTTGGGCAGGCTTCATCATCATGGGTATTGGTGGGCTTTTATTGCTGAGGAATTTTGGCTTTGGCTTACCGCACTGGTTTTTTAGCTGGAGTATTTGGCTAGTGGTCATAGGCTTATTCGTTGGTGCTCGTCATAATTTCAGAAGCAGTGGCTGGTTTGTGATGGTGCTGATAGGAGGATACTTTACGCTAGATGATATTTTGGATGATTACCAAATGCCGCACGTAGCACTACCGATAGCCATTGTGGCTCTTGGACTTTATCTGATCCTTAAACCAAAAGACACTACGGTGTGCCGAGATAAAAAACGACGCAGGAAAGAACGTTTTGACAAGTTCGAATATGTAAACCCTGTAGGACAAGAGCAAGAACCAGAACCAGTGGAGCCCATCAGCGGTGGCAAAAAAGACAGTGGTAAAAAAGACAAATACAGCAACGACTACATTAATTCCGTAAATGTATTTGGCGGAAGCAATCAGGTCATCTACTCTAAAAATTTAAAAGGAGGGGAAGTGGTTGCAGTATTTGGCGGTGGAGACCTTAATTTGACCCAATCTGATTTTGAAGGACAAATTATATTGGATGTTACTGCCATATTTGGAGGGGTGAAAATTGTAGTGCCTGCCACTTGGCAAATTAAATCGGAAGTTACTGCCATTTTTGGAGGGGTTGACGATAAGAGAGCCATTTATCCAGCAACGGAAAAGGCAAATAAATTGATTATTATAAGAGGAGTGGTGCTTTTTGGAGGGGTAGAGTTTAAGAGTTATTAATCTTTTCACTAAACCTAAAACTAAACACCTTGACAACTACACCACTATCAAAACCGCAGATTAAGACCATAGCAGGCATCATTTTGTTATGCTGGCAGGTGGCTTGCGCTGCGGTTTTGTATTTCTTTTTTAATTTCTCTTGGCAAATTTCGGTGGCCGACAGTGTGGTAAGTAATTTATGTTTGGCCTTTGGTTGTATCGTGATTAGCAATATGCTGGGCTATTACCAGCCTAAAAACGAAAAGCTATTGTATGTGCTGCTGGTAACCTTGGTGATTTCGGCGGCGGTTGTGTTCGCTTCAAAATATGTTTTAACTTTTTTGTTTGCTAACCAAACCAGTTATGTCGCCTTTTTAGACCTTTCGGATATTTTTAAAGCAGCAGTATCTTTTATGTGTCTGGCGTGGTGTGCATTGGCTAATATCTTATGGTATCGGTTGGAAGAGCAGTCGGAAATGCAGGCTCGTATGTTGGCAACCCAAAACTTGGCTAAAGAGGCTGAACTGAACAAATTGCGTCACCAATTACAACCACACTTTTTATTCAATAGCTTAAATTCTGTTTATGCTTTAACCATTGTAAATCCTACGGAAGCAGGAACGATGATTACTAAGTTGGCGGCCTTTTTACGCGGGACTTTAAAACGTGATGATGAAGTTTGGGTAAGTGTAGCCGATGAAATGGAATACATACAGCTCTATTTGGATATCGAAAAAGTACGTTTTAGCCATCGATTGAGTGTAGACGTAAACATTGCTGAAGAAACGAAAGGACTTTGTTTGCCAGGAACTTTACTTCAGCCCATTGTAGAGAATGCCATCAAATTTGGCCTATATAATACTTCCACAGCCATTACCATTACCTTGGAAGTGAAAATGGAAGACAGTACTCTCGTAATAAGAGTAACCAACCCTTACGATCCGGAGATGAAGGCATCCAAAGGAACTGGTTTTGGACTTTCGGCCATCAGACGAAGATTGTATTTGCTTTTTGCCGATAGCAGCCTGCTCCAAGCAGAATCAAAGGACAATAATTTGTATATTACTACCCTAAAAATCCCTCAGAAAGATGATAAGAACCATACTCATTGATGATGAAGCCCTTGCCAGAGATATTGTGAAGCATTATTTAAAGGCTTTTCCAGAAGTTGAGATAGTGGCCGAATGCAGTGATGGTTTTGAGGGTTTAAAAGCAATTACTCAACACCAGCCTGATTTGATTTTCTTGGATATTCAAATGCCAAAAATAAGTGGCTTTGAAATGCTGGAGTTAGTAGAAAACCGACCTGCTGTAATTTTTACTACAGCATTTGATGAATATGCGATCAAGGCTTTTGAGGTAAATGCAGTTGATTATCTTTTGAAGCCCATTGAACAAACTCGTTTTGAGCAGGCCATGCAAAAACTGCCTTCTAAATTGGCCAAAGGCGATAACAGTCAGGAACTCTTGGAAACGGCATCGCTATCGCCAGCACAAAACAATAGGGTGGTGGTTAAAAATGCTGGCGTAATCAAAATTATTCCAGTAGAAGCAATCCATTACTTGGAAGCTGATGATGACTACGTGAAATTGAATACCACCGAGGGGAATTTCCAAAAGAACAAAACGATGAGCTTTTTTGAGCAGACACTAGATGCTGCTCAGTTTATCCGTATTCATCGTTCTTATATCATTAACCTTGCTCAGGTAACCAAAATAGAGCTTAAGGAAAAAGAAAGTTATGTGGTGTTGCTAAAAACAGGCATTTGGCTGCCCGTAAGCAAAACAGGCTACGTAAAGCTTAAAGCTGCTTTAGGGATTTGATATTCTGTTTCATTCTGTTCCTTCAATAATACGTTATTCCCGTGTAGGGTGGGATCTTAAAGCGTTATAAGGAACAATTCCGAAATAAATAGCTTCTATAACCTCGTAGGTATTTAAACCTACGAGGTTTTTTTATGCGAAAATCTGTGTATTTGTGGCTTTTTTCTTTACATCAAAAAAAAATCAGAACAATTTTTAGCATGGCTTGTTAAAGTAATAAATCAGATCAATTAACAATTTTATACTTAAAACTTTAACGTCAATATTATGGGAAATCTATTATATGTAATTGCAGTGATTTTAGTCATCATTTGGGCAATTAGCTTTTTAGGAGGCTATTATACAGGAGGTATTATACATGCTTTATTGGTAATAGCTATTGTGGCCATCTTATTAAGAGTAATAAGGGGCGCAGCATAAACACGAAAAATTTGTAGTTAGTTAATAAATGGAGCTCGATAGGTCTAGGTAGCCTGTCGGGCTTTTTTATTGTAATTTTAAGCAATAACCAATCGTCAATGAAACAATGACTAATGAACAAATGAACCAATAATCAATTTTTGGTCGAGATGATAATGTTGGTAAGGAATGAACTAATGGGCTGAAAATCAAATCACCAGTTAAACAAATCACCAATTAACCATAAGCCTAAACCAATAACTTTAAAAATAAATTAATTTGCTGTTGCAATTTTAAAAATATCGCTTTATATTTGCACCTCTTATTAAAAACTCTAGTTAATATATTATATAGTTATGAAAAGAACATTCCAACCTTCGCAAAGAAAGAGAAGAAACAAACATGGCTTCCGCGAAAGAATGGCTACAGCAAACGGTAGAAGAGTTTTAGCTTCTCGCCGCGCAAAAGGAAGAAAAAGATTGACAGTTTCTGACGAGCGTCGTCATAAAGCATAATTTTTGATTGCCACCCTTGTGGTGAGGGCAGATCAATTTAACTTCTGCGGTTTAGCAATCAAAAAATGAATAAATTTTATAAAGAAGAGCGTTTATGTAGCAAAAAGTCATTAGACTTGCTATTCAAAAAAGGCTCTTCTTTTTTATTGTACCCCTATAGGGCAACTTTTATCTTTGATGCCCAGCCTCATCGTTATCCAGCTCAAGTGGTAATTAATGTAGCAAAAAAGCGCTACAAGCATGCCGTTGATAGGAATTTGATTAAACGACGAACTCGAGAAGCTTATCGCCTGCAAAAGCAAACATTTTTATATGAGCATTTGGCAGATAAAAGCGAAGTTTTGCTTTTGTCTTTGCAATATGTGGGGAAAGAAATTCATCCTTATGTCTTCTTGGAAAAGAGGATGAAACAGGTTTTTGTTAAAATAGTTGCCCAAATCAGCGATGAAAATCATTAAGCTTTTGTTTTCTTGGTTGTTCTTGGGGATTATCAAATTGTACCAATGGTTACTGTCTCCTTTGTTGGGGGCAAGTTGTAGGTATACACCTACTTGTTCGCAATACGGGGTAGAAGCCATTAAAAAACATGGACCTTTTAAAGGTGGTTGGCTAACTTTAAAGCGTATTGGCCGTTGCCATCCATGGGGAGGGCACGGACATGATCCAGTTCCTTAAAAAGTTGAGAGTTAAAGGTTGAAAGCGGATTAAACTTTTAACTTTGCACTTTATACTTTCAACTATTCAATGTCAACAATACTTCAGATAGAAACAGCTACGCCTGTTTGTTCGGTAGCCATCTCGGTAAATGGAGAAACGGTAGTGCTTAAGGAAGAGAAAGCTCCCAATATTCACGCTTCAAACCTTACACTGTTTATTGACGAGGCAATGAAAACCGCTGGTTTAGCCTATGCTGATTTAGATGCTATTGCTGTAAGTAAAGGACCTGGTTCTTATACAGGTTTGCGTATTGGTGTTTCTACGGCTAAAGGATTATGCTTCGCTCTGGAGAAACCTTTCATTGCTATTAATACTTTAAAGATGATGGCTAATGGATATCTCTTAAAACATCCAAATTTTGGTGGCTTGGTATGTCCAATGATTGATGCTAGAAGGATGGAGGTGTTCACGGCGGTATTTGACCATAAGCTTGGCGAAATAGAACATACGCATGCCAAAATAGTGGACGATAAAAGTTTTGTGTTAGAACTGCAAAACAATTATTTAGCCTTTATTGGCGATGGTGCCGAAAAATGTAAAACGGTGATTGATGACCCGAATGCACATTTTTATGCGGATAATTTTAACAGTGCCGGTTACATGAGCAATTTAGCTTATGAAGCCTACCAAGCTAAGGCATTTGAAGATGTAGCTTATTTTGAGCCTTTTTACCTTAAGGATTTTGTATTTACTACACCTAAGAAAAAGGTTTAGCGCTGTTTTTTCTTGAATATGCCAAAAATACGTCCAAAAAAACTTTGACGCTCTTGGCCATCTCCAACGCCAGGCATCCAGCTCATGTTCATCGGATGTTCTACAATGTAGCCGATTTTAAAAGCCATTCCTAAATAAATGGATCCTCGGCGGTAACCAGTTTCCATAGCCTGATTTCCTTTGAGGATCTCTTTACCCGCATAGTAAGTTTCTATCAAGTCATTAGTGCCTAAAAACATCTCAAAGTTTGGGGTCTGGATCATTCCTTGTATGCCTAGTCTAAAGTTCTTGTCCAAATTATAACTAGGTACTGCACTAAAGGAGAAATTGCCTGATTTTAGTGTGTTCACCATGGCGGCTTCGCCATATTTGTTGAAGATATTTTTAGTGAGGATTAAGCTTGGGGTATAAGCACCAAAGGTTTTTGAAACAAGGAAATCTGCTCTACTGTCAATGGTGGTAACAAAAGCTTTTTGTTCGGTGTTTTCAGTCCCAATAGAATTAAGCGCTCTTTGTAGGTAGTCACCAGCTCTTGGCCCGCTTTGTACTTCCCTTTGTTCGGTAACATCAAAAGAGCCTGTATACGATTTTTTGCCCCATCTGATAAAACCAAGGTCCTTAACATTGGCCATTAAAAAAACACCTGATTTTGTGGTATAGGTGGTTCCAATAGAAATAGCCGCACCAAGATTTTTAAAAGGCAAAGTATTCTTGAATTTGAATTCTCCATTTTCTGGATAATTGAGCCTGTATTTGGCGGCCATGTCAACGTCCATGGTGTTTGCAGTAGGGTTAATGTTCACTGACGACCTACTCGCATAAAATTCAGTTAGGCCGATGCCGCTTAGTAAACTTACTTTTGCCCCTAACGCCCAGCGCTTAGTATAGTTTTCACGATAGGTAAAGCTGATTTGATGGTAGGCTTGTAATTTTCCGTTGTTGTTAAAAATGTTGATACGTGGGATAGTCGTGAAGTTTTGAAAGGTATCGAAAAATAGACCTTTGCTAATATCCTTATCGTAATCTATTTGTGTTTCGGATCTTATTTGCCATGAAAAACCCATTTCGCTATGATACTTATGGTATTTGAACAACCTGATGGCTAACAAATACATGTTCACATTTTCACGCATGGTTTTTGGATTGGCAAAAGCACCTATGCGACTTTGAGTATACCCTTGATTAACTAGGTTGCGTATGGCATCATTAGATTGTCCGCGGTTCAAGCTGCTCAAGTCTACATAAGGAATCAGAAAATTGGAAGCGAACTGTCGAGACGAATCCAATACAAAAGATTTTTGAGCGGGGTTCTCAAACGAATCAAATAATGTTTTGGTGTTAAATAATGCGTATTGTTGCGCAGTGGCGCTTAAGGTAGAAACAACTAAAAAGAGTACTACTAAGCCTTTCTTCATAAAACGATTTGTTTTAAAGTAAATTTAGCTGTTTTATCAATAATTAAATATTAATTCTCGGTAAGCTTAACGGTGTCGGTTTTTGTTTGGTTTTTAAGCAATAAAATATTGCTAGTGAACTTCCCGTTATCAGCGGATAACTGGTAGCCGAAAGCATTGTAGTTTTTAACGCCCTTTTCCGATTTATATTGCTTATAGTAAGGCGCTTTTAAGTTCCTGCCAAAAATATCGTTGCTGTTTTTATTGTTGATGTAGAAAGCAATGGTGGCAGCGCTTGGAGTTTGGTCTTTAAAGGCATTATAAGCATCTGTATTCATCAGCAAGTGGTCGTTCTTGTAGGCATTTAAAAATACCTGTACAGTACTGGCATTGTTGGCTACTACCAAGTGGTTGTCGATGATGGTATAAAACGGACGTTCAAATTTCTTGAAAGGTTCGCCAAAATAATTGTAAAGTAAATTGGGTTCTTTAAAAATCCTGATATCTGGGGCATATTCGCTGCCTAAATCCAAAAGGAGCTGACCAAGTTTATCACCATTTTTAATTTCCACTATTCCAAGCTTTTCTCCGCTTTTCAGTTCTATGGTTGCAAGTTGCTTGTTAAAGTATTTCGGGAAAATTTGATTAATGTCGATTCGGTATTTTTCGTCGATGTTACGAAGCTGTGTCGCAATCTTTTCGTCTTCCTTTTTGCTTTTCTGCCAAGCTTTTAGTGCCTTATCCCATACTGCATAGTCGTTGATATTGAATAAAGCGTAGTTGGCAGTTTGTTCGGGGAAAAGTTGGTCAATGTTAATCTTTTGTTCTTTTTGGTCTACAAAAAGCTTAAAGTAGTTTTGGGCATCTTTAATTTCGGTGTAGCCGTTTAACAAAAGCTTATCGCTGCTAAAGTTGTAGCTTAAAGAGGCATAAGAGTTCTGTTGATTAAATACGCTCAGTTCACCTGTTAAATTAGTATTCAATATGTTTTTTAACAAGGAAGGTAATTGCTTGTAATTTAGGTAAACACTGGCTAGGGTATTTTTGCCAAATCTGCTATTCTGCTTAATATATTCAGCAAACTCATTACTAGGAAGTTTAGTTTCGCTTAATTTCTTCAGTGCTAGTTTGCTATTGGAAAGAAAAATAGAACTATTGATGATGGCTACATAACATTCGCTGGTGTCCCCAAATTTGATTTGATAGGCGCTTCCGTCCTGTTTTACAGTAGCATTTGCTTGATTGAGCATTGCGGCATCCAATTTTTTCTCTTTGGTTTGCGTTGCAATAATGAAATCTACTTGGTCAGATTTGGTAGGTAAAAATCCAACAACAACCTTTTCTCCTTCTATTAAGGGATTGAACTTATTGTTATTGACAATATTTTCTCTTAAAGTTTTGAGCAAATTACTTTTTTCAGTCCCTAAAATATCATTGGTGATGCTCTGTTGTCCAAGGATATCGTAAAAGCCCTTATCGTTCTCAAAAGTGAAGATGATTGGCGCATTGGCAGATACCAGATGCAACGAATTGTCAGAAGGACTACTTTCTCTATCTAAATTGGAGAAATATAAGTAAGCCATGCCTGTTACGCCAAGCACTAGTACGATTAATAGGATATAGATTTTTCTCATGACTGTGTACAGCAAATTTAATTTAATTTTACGATTAGTGAGATTATGGAGGCATTTTGTTAATTTAGCGCTATTTAATGCCGTTGCTCATGAATAAAAGAATCATCTTAACCGCTGCCTTTTTTGGTGCGCTTGCTGTAATCCTGGGTGCTTTTGGAGCACATGGACTCAAGAGCATCATTGTGCCAAATCAATTGGAGATATGGCAGAAAGGGGTGGAGTACCAGTTTTACCATACTTTTGCTATTTTGTACCTGTCTACGTTTGCCAGATATAAAAACAAGCTGATTGCACTATCATTTTTCTTTTTCACTTTAGGGATTGTTTTATTTTCTGGTTCATTATATCTATTGGCTATTAAAGACGCCTATCATTTTTCTTTTGCGAACGTTTTAGGGCCAATAACACCTATAGGCGGGCTGGGTTTTATTTTGGGTTGGGTATGTTTGTTTTTGGCAGCGTTAAAAGATAAATAATGCAATTTGCAGAATCAGATTTTTCGGAGAGGGAGACACTATTTGTAGAAGTTGTCCTGCCCCTGTCATTGGCAATTAATTATACCTATAGGGTTCCCTTTGAACTCAACGAGGTAATTGCTGTGGGCAAAAGGGTAGTAGTGCAGTTTGGTAAGCATAAAATCTACACGGCTTTGGTGAAAAGTATTGGTACTAAGCCGCCAGAACATTATCAAGCAAAGTACGTGATTGATGTAGTGGACGATTACCCTGTAGTAACTCCTAAACAATTCGAGTTTTGGCAGTGGATTACTTCTTATTATTTGTGTAATGAAGGTGATGTGATGGCTGCCGCTTTGCCCACAGGATTAAAATTGGCTAGTGAAACGGTGCTTCTTTTGAAAGAGGAGCAGCCAGAGGAGGTGGAGCTTAGCGAAAAGGAAAGACTTATTTTGGAAGTGCTTTATAAGCAGCACCGCATTAGTATTGATGAAGTGGCGAGCTTGCTAGGGCAAAAAACAGTTTATCCGATAGTAAATTCCTTAATTGCTAAAGAGGTAATTGTTGCCGCTGAAGAAGTGGTTGATAAATACAAGCCTTTGCTTAAATCTTTCGTGAAAATAAATGCCTTTTATTTAGAAGACGAAAATCTGAGACAGTTATTTGCCCAATTAGAAAAAGCGCCTAAGCAATTGGATGCTTTATTGGGGTATCTGAAATTAAGTAAGGATAAAGGTTATATTGCCAAAAACCAACTGATTGAAGAAAGTGGTTGCGGACAAGCGGCGCTAAAAGCTTTAACAGATAAACAGATATTTTTTGTCGAAAAAAGGCCTGTAAGTCGGTTGAGTAGCGATGGAGAGGTGTTTGATGTTAACTTTAAACTGAGCGAGCATCAGCAAGCTGCATTGAATCAGGTAAATCAACAGTTTGAAGATAAGGATGTGGTGTTGTTGCATGGGGTTACTGCTTCTGGCAAAACTCAGCTCTATATCAAATTAATAGAAGAGGCTATAGCTACTGGTGGGCAAGTATTGTTTCTGCTGCCAGAAATTGCCCTAACCACTCAAATTGTAGAACGTATCAAGCTTTATTTCGGAAATAAGATTGGTGTTTACCATTCTAAATTTAACGATAATGAAAGGGTAGAAATTTGGAATAAAGTGCTGAATGGTGCTTACCAAGTAGTGTTGGGAGCACGGTCGGCGGTTTTATTGCCTTTCAACGATTTACGATTGGTAGTGGTAGATGAGGAGCATGAAAACTCTTATAAACAATATGACCCAGCACCTCGTTACCAAGCCAGAGATGCGGCTATCGTTTTGGGGCATCTGCACCAAGCTAAAGTGATTTTGGGTTCGGCCACGCCTTCTTTAGAGAGCTATTACAATGCTAAAATTGAAAAGTACGGATTGGTAGAGCTTAAGGAACGTTTTGGTGGGGTTCAGCTTCCTTTACAAGAGGTAGTGAGTATTGCTGAGGAGACCAAGCGCAAAAAAATGACTTCTTATTTTACCAGTGTATTGGTAGATGATATTGCCGAAGCGTTAGAAAAGAAAGAACAGGTAATTCTGTTTCAGAACAGAAGGGGATATGCCACGATTTTAATTTGTGCTACTTGTGGTTATGCACCAAAATGTGTGAATTGCGATGTGAGCTTAACCTATCATAAATCTAGCGGCAAATTACATTGTCATTACTGTGGTTATTATCAAAACAGTATCAATGTGTGTCCAGCTTGTGGCTCGGTGCATGTGGAGCAAAAAGGTTTTGGTACCGAACGTATCGAAGAAGAATTGAGCTTGATTTTTCCTGAGGCGAAAGTCGCCAGATTGGATTTGGACAGTACCCGTACTAAAAATGGGATGCAGCAAATCATTAGTGATTTTCAAGAGAAGAAAAACGATATCCTGATTGGTACACAAATGGTGGCAAAAGGTCTGGATTTTGAAAATGTGAGCCTTATTGGGGTGATTAATGCAGATACTTTACTGAATTTCCCTGACTTTAGAGCGTTTGAACGGAGCTATCAATTGTTGGCACAGGTTGCTGGTAGGGCAGGTCGTAGAGACAAGCAAGGAAAGGTTTGCATTCAGGCTTATGCCGATGACCATCGCATTATTAAACAGGTGATGGAAAATAACTACGAGCAAATGTATGAGGATGAATTGGAGGAAAGACAGCAGTTCCATTATCCGCCTTTTTCAAGACTCATTTTTATTAACGTAAAACATAAAGACGCGAATGTGCTTAATTTAGCCGCACAAACACTCGCTAATAATTTAAGGGCACAATTGGGTAAAAGAGTACTAGGACCTGAGCAACCTTTAGTATCACGTGTTCGAAATTACTACATCAAGCAAATTATCCTTAAGGTAGAAAGAACGGCCGCCATGCAAAAAGTGAAAGCAGTTTTGCTGGAAACCATTAGGGATTTTAATGCTCAAAAAGATTTCAGAAGCGTAATTACGCAAATAGACGTAGACCCTTACTAGTTTTTGCCTACTAAGTGAAACTGTATGCCTACCGAAACAGGGTTTAGCAAGGTTTCTAGTTTGTTGTATTTGGCAAAGGTTCTGGTATTGGTAGCATCATTTAACACGGTTTCTTGTCGTTCATAAGCATAAAAGAAATCCATTGTCGATTCTGCAAAAAAGCTTAGGTTCTTCAACGCATTTACTTTAATACCTAATACAGGAGAAAATGTCGCGCCATTTTTGCTAGAATTGGCAGCATAGGAAACGTTAGGGCTTGAAGGGTTTTTAGCATGTAAGTCGCCCTTAAAATTAGTTGCTCTAAAACCTATATCAAAACCAAAATATGGTTGTATTACAGAATAGTTGAAGTTTTTCTCGAAACCAATTTTAATGGAGAAATCGCTAAGATTACCTTTGGCGGTTTCGCAGGTTTCACATTGATTATCAAAGGTTAGATTTCTTTTGTAGTAATAATGGCCGCCAATTCTAAAGGCTATTTGATTATCATTAAGCTTAATCATGCCGCTATTTAGCCACATGGTAGTATAATCGTCGGTATTGGTCTGTTGCAAAATTTTTGGCAGCTGGATAATGTTGTATCCTTTTATGCCAATACTGTAGTTGTAATTTCCGTCAATCTGGGCAAAAGTTGAGGTGCTAATTAACAATGAAACAATAACAAGTATAATTCTATTCATGCAAACTTTGTTGGGTTAAACAAAAGTATAAAATAATTGCGACCGATTACCCTAAAAAATGCTAATAAGTTAATAGTTTGAGAATTGCTGTTCTCACACTGCTTTCATCGGGGGATGTTAGTAAAAAATATCTCCGTTAGGTTGCGTAAATACAGAGTTTAAAGCTATTTTTGGCGCAAATGGCTTATAAGTTTGTAGATAATTATCGTGAAAAAGGTGCAAGAAAAAAACTTGTAGAAATCTTAAAAGAAAGAGGGATATCTGATGCTAAAGTACTCAGGGCAATAGGTAAAGTACCTCGTCATTTCTTTTTCGACGAAACCTTCTGGAACCAAGCTTATAGAGATATTGCTTTTCCAATTGGAGATGGTCAAACCATTTCACAACCCTATACTGTTGCTTATCAAACAGAATTACTGCATATCCAAAAAGGAGATAAGGTGTTGGAAATTGGTACGGGCTCGGGCTACCAAACTTGTATTTTGATGGAACTGGGGGCAGATGTTTATACGATTGAACGTCAGGAGAATTTGTATGCCAGAACCATTAAGGTTTTACCTGGAATGGGCTATCAGGCTAACTTTTTCTTGGGTGATGGTTCAAAGGGAATTGAAGCACATGCACCTTATGCAAAAATTATTGTAACGGCAGGAGCTCCTTTTGTGCCCGAAATCTTATTAAAGCAGTTAAAAATCGGGGGGATTTTAGTGATTCCAGTAGGTGATGAGAAATCTCAAAAGATGATTACTGTTATCCGTGTTAACGAAAATGAATACGATAGGATAGAACTGGATACTTTTAGGTTTGTACCTTTGGTAGGCGACCAGGCTTGGTAAAGAGATTTACAATTTTAGATTTACGAATTACGATTTGATATAAAAAGCAAAGAGCAAAAATGAATTCCACCTTTGCTCTTTGTTCGCTAATCTTTGTTCCAACTAAGGGTATAACAAATACTTTTTCCTCATTTCTTTGTACTTGCTTAAACCTGGTTCCCAGCTTGCTCTAATTTCGGCTTCGCTTTTACCATCAATAATCTGCTGTCTGAAATCGCCAACACCAATTAACCTTTCAATGGTTCCCATTTCTTTACTTAATTTAGAATTGAAGAAATCTTCTTTTTTAGGGGATTTTTGATAAAGTTCTATCATCCATTGGATATTGATTTGACGGGTTTTTCTGAAGATTGAAGTGTCGTAATTTCTTAAATCGATACCATAGCAAACCTCATCCTTAAAAATTGGTGTTTCTGCCATGCCCTTAATGCCTGTTGGAGTGTAAGAAAATTCATAAATACCTTTGTAGTAAGGCGCTCCTAGTACCGTAAAAGGAAATTTAGTGCCCCTGCCGTGGTTTACATATACGCCTTCGAACAAACAAGTACTAGGGTACAACAGAATAGATTGCGGTGTATTCAGGTTTGGTGATGGACTAACTGGAAGTTCATACGGCATGTCGTGGTTGTAATTAGCGTTTTTGATTACTGTAATTTTGCATCTCAGTTTATCTTTCAACCAGCCTTCGCCATTTAGCATATGTGCATATTCGCCCACTGTTAGGCCGTGCGCTGCAGGAATAGGTTGTATACCAATACCCGATTGATATTTTGGGTCTAAAATTGGTCCGTCAATTACAAAGCCATTCGGGTTAGGACGGTCTAAAATCATTACTTCTTTGCCGTTCGCTGCACAGGCCTCCATTACACGTTGCAAAGTATTGATGTAGGTATAGAAACGAACACCGACATCCTGAATATCGAAAATCATTACATCGATGTCTGCTAAATTTTCTTTGCTAGGCGTGCTTTGTTTTCCGTAAAGCGAAACTACTTTGATGCCGGTTTTGGTGTCTGTTTCGTTGCTTACGTGAACACCTGCACTTGCATTCCCTCTAAAACCATGCTCTGGACCGAAAATCTTTACTATTTTTACACCACGCTTCAACAAGCTGTCAACGGTATTGGTATTACCTATTACAGAAGTTGGATTAACCACCATGCCTACACGTTTGCCTTTTAATAAGGGCAAATAAAGCTCAGTTTGCTCAGCACCAGTTTTAAATCTGCTGCTAGCCACTTGGTTTTGGTTGACGGTTGGTTTTGTTTTTTGCGTCTTTTTGCTGTTTTGACCGCAAGCGGTAAATGTAAAAACAGCTAAGAAAATTTTAAAAAATAGGATTGACTTGTTCATTTTCAGGTTTTAAGCATTTTTTTGCTAAATCGAGACTGAATTAGCATTTTCGCTAAGTTACAATTTATTGCAAAAAGTTGAACGTAGAATATTTTATATCGAGCCGTATTTCTTTAAAAGCTGAAAGAACCTTTTCTAAGCTTATTGTGCGCATTGCTATTGCGGGTGTAATGTTAAGCTTGGCAGTGATGATTCTTTCCATTGCCATTATCAAAGGTTTTAAAACGGAGATACAGGATAAGGTGAGGGGCTTTGTAGGTGATATACAGATTTACAGGTTCGACTTGAACGGGTCTTTTGAGAAATCGCCGTTTATCCCTAATGACACCACTATTAATAGCCTTAAACATAACAATCAAATTGCTTCTTTTTATCCCTTTGCCACCAAGCCAGCCATTATTGTAGCCAATGGAGAGGTAGAAGGGGTTAATTTTAAAGGTATTGACCACACTTACGACTGGGATTATATCAAAAAACACTTGGTGAGTGGCAAGGTGATTGATTTTGCGGATACGACAAAAGCTGCACAACAAGTACTCATTTCTGAATATACGGCCAATCGCTTAATGCTTAAAACGGGTGATAGTTTCATCATGCACTTTGTGCAAAATCCACCAAGGAAAAGAAAATTGACCATTGTGGGGATTTATAGTATTGGTATAGAAAGTCTCGATAAAGGTTTTGTGATAGGAGATATTGGCTTGATTAGAAGGTTGAATAATTGGTTGCCACAACAAACTGGGGGGATAGAAGTACGCATCAAGGATTTTAGTTTGTTGAAACCTGTTGCCGATGAGGTTTATGGTAACTTAGAAATGAAGTTGAGGTCAAGGTCGGTGGAAGAAAGTACACCTGAAATTTTTACTTGGCTGTCCCTGTTGGATGTAAATACAAGGGTTTTATTGATTTTGATGCTCATTGTGGGAGTAATTAATATGATTACTGCTTTGTTGATTATGATTCTTGAGCGGACCAACATGATTGGAATGTTAAAGGCCATGGGCATGAGTAATGGCAGTATGATGAAAATATTTCTTTACAATGCTATTTACTTGGTTGGAATTGGTTTACTACTGGGCAATATTCTAGGTTTGGGATTATGCTTTTTACAACAATATACTCATGTGTTCAAGCTAGAACAAACAAATTATTACTTAGACCATGTGCCTATTGAAGTGCATTTGAAAGATGTGCTTTTGCTTAATTTGGCTACGGTGGTAACTTGTACGGTAGTGCTCATTATTCCATCAATGCTAGTGAGTAGAATTAGCCCGCTGAAAGCGATAAGGTTTAAGTAGGTATTATAGACGTTTTGTCATTCCGAGTTTCGAGGAATCTTTTGTAGTATTTTATTGAACCACCTTAGGCATCTTAGAGCATTTTAGTTTTTTAACTATTAAGGGATTAAGGAACATTGAGTTTTGTTTTTTAACCACCTTAGACACCTTAGGACATTTTAGTTTTTTTAACCATTAAGGGGTTAAGGAACATTAAGCTTTTATTGGCTATTTTCTTAATTTCTTGATGTTTTATTTTTTAACCACCTTAGACATTTAGTCTTGAAATATTAATGAATGAGGGTACGTTAAGTTGTATATGCCTTAATTGTCTCAATCTCTTAATGGTTTTATTTTTAACCACTTTAAACATTTTAGTTTTTTGAAACATTAAGGGATTAAGGAACATTAAGCTTTATTGGCCATTTTCATAATTTTCTTCATTTCTTAATGTTTATTGTAAAATATGAGACTGTGCATTAGATGGACTTAGGTGTCTAAGGTGGTGAAAAATTATAATGTTATTTTATCCCTTGCAAAACCCCCATTTTCAAATCATAAGTAGAAAGGGTAATTTGTTGAAGACCAAGCTCGGCCAAGACATAATTAGTAATCAATGAAGCCATCACAATCATATCTACCCTTAATGGGATAAGATTAGGCATTTCGCTTCGTTCTTTGTGGGTTGATACTATTAATTTATCGCTCAGTTGATGGTAAGCATTAATGTCAATAGGTGCTTTGGAAACTTGATGGATATTTAGCGAAGGATTGAGCATGGCTGAATAGGTTTCAAATGCACCAGCAGAACCTATTAGTGTTTCAGCTTCAAAATCCTTTCCAAAGGTGATTAACTCTGTCAAAGTATCTTTCAAGTGGTTTTGGATATGCTGCTGGTCGGTAATGCTAATGGGGTCCGATTTGAAGAATTTCTGCATCAATCTGGCGGCACCAATATCAAAACTTTTTTTCCAATAGAAACCTTGTTCGTCGCAAAAAATAAACTCGGTACTACCACCACCAATATCCATAATGAGGGATTTGCCCTGAATGGCTCCACTAGCTTTTACGCCCTCGTAAATCAAATGCGCTTCTTCATTGCCATCAACCACTTCAATGGTAATTCCTGTTTGTTGTTTAACTGTATCAATAAATTGTTGACCGTTACTGGCACTGCGAACTCCAGAAGTAGCTACTGCACGTACTTTAGAAATTCCATATTCCTGAAGTGTAGCGCTAAACTCTTTTAAGCAATTGATGCCACGCTCAAAAGCAGTAGGGATAATTTTATTTTCGAGGGTAATGTCTTCACCCAGTTTTACAGGCTTGTTGGTTTTATAAAGGATATTCATTTCACTACCTGTCTTTTCGGCGATAATGAGATGGAAGGTATTTGTACCTAGGTCTATAGCAGCAACTTTCATGTATTTTGATTCTCTTTTTATTTAGGTATTACCTTTGCCAACTAAACCTGACATTAGCGGATACCGGCCCTGTGGTTAAGGCCTGTGTAGTATGAGCGATTGGCAGGGCTAGCCAAAAATAGCTGTACAAGCCCTGCTTTTCAAATCTTCTTTTTAATAGCGTCGTGAACTTTAAACTAATTCCTAGCCACTAGTTCCTAGGCCCTAATTTTTATAAGTAAACCATTTAAACATTTCCTTGAACGTAGTTTTCTTGCCGTACATTAAAATACCTACACGATAAATACGTCCAGCAATCCAAACGGTGGTTACAAAGCCAATTGCCAAAATAGCCATTGATAAAGCCAGTTCCCAACCTGGTACGCCATAAGGAATACGCACTACCATAGCAATAGGAGAGGTAAAAGGAATCATAGATAGCCAAAATGCCGTATTGCCATAAGGATCGTTAGTAACTACACTTAGGGACAAAGCATAGCCTAACAGCAGCGGCATCATTACAGGAAGCATAAACTGTTGTGTTTCGGTTTCGCTGTCTACAGCCGAACCAATAGCGGCATAAAGGGCGCTGTAAAACAAATAGCCACCCAAGAAGAAAAATAAGAATACCACAATGATTTTGCCTACATCTAACCCCGCTAGGCTTTTTTGGATGTCGGCTACTGGGCCTTGAGGAGCTGCAGAAGTTACTTGCTCAGCACCATTTATTTGCGTTTGTGCTTGAGTAGAAGCCGTAATTTCTTTGATATCTTCCTTGTTGGTAAACAAGCTTACTGCTGCGGTACTAATGGCCAGTGTAAGTACAATCCACAACATAAATTGCGTTAAACCTACCAAAGCAATCCCTACAATTTTGCCCATCATTAACTGAAAAGGCTTTACTGATGAAACGATGACTTCGATGATACGGTTTGTTTTTTCCTCAATAACCCCACGCATTACCTGTATGCCATACATCATGATAAACATGAACATCATCACGCCTGCGGTAAATGCAATAAAGGTACTTGCCCCAGCGCTCGATTCTTCCTCAGTACCTGTTTCGGCAATTTTTTTGGTCGAAATATCTACGGTGGTTTTAAGCTTATCTAAATCGCTTTGAGAAATGCCCGATTCTTTGAGCTTTTGTGTTCTAATTAACTCTTCAATATCGCCAGAAATACGTCGGTTTAGCGACATGCCTGGCTGTTTAGCACCAAAAAGTTCGATTCCTTTTGGTTCATTTAAACTAAATTCAGGTAAATAAAGAATGTAATCGTAATCGGCCTTGCCAAGCTCTTTTTTGGCTTGTTCCAAGCCCTTATCTATGTAAGCATAGGAAACATTTTGGTTGGAGCTAAGCTTTTCCGTTAAGGTTTTGTTGCTACTTACAATAGCTACTTTATCATGAGTGTCTTTAATCCCTTTGTAAGTAAAATAACCAATTAGGGCATAAACACCAGCAATTAACAAAGGCGTTAAAAAGGTCATCACAATGAACGATTTCTTTTTAACTCTTGAAAAATATTCCCTTTGGATAATGAGTAAGATTTTATTCATGATTTTGTCCTTTCACTTTTTCAATAAAAATATCGTTCATGGTAGGAATTACTTCATCTAAACGGTGAATATTTACATGAGGCATTAATTGTGATAAAGCTTCGTTGGCTACGCGATTAGGTTTTAACTGTAATTTTACCAAGGTGTGGTTTTTTACTTTTTCCGTTTGCAATACTTCATAAATATCATTGCTTGAAGTTTCATAATCACCTTCGTATTCTATCCAATAAGCATTGCTGCGGTACGTGTTTTTAATTTCGTCAACAGCGCCGTCCAATATTTTTTTGGATTTGTTAATGAGGGCAATGTTATCGCATAATTCTTCTACACTTTCCATGCGGTGGGTAGAGAAAATAAACGTTGCGCCATTTTTGTTCAGCTCCAAAATTTCATTTTTAATGATGTCGGCATTTACAGGATCAAAACCAGAGAAAGGTTCGTCTAAAATGATTAATTCAGGCTGGTGCAATACTGTAGCTACAAATTGTACCTTTTGTTGCATTCCTTTACTCAAATCCTCCACTTTTTTGCTCCACCAATCCTTCATTTCCAGTTTTTCAAACCAGTATTTAATGCGTTTGGTTGCTTCGGAACTGTTCAGCCCTTTCAATTTAGAGAGGTAAAGTACCTGCTCGCCAATTTCCATTTTTTTGTATAGGCCACGTTCTTCGGGCAAATAACCAATCTGCGAAATGTGATTGGTGTTCAATCTTTCTCCATTGAAAAATACTTCCCCGCTATCAGGAGCAGTAATTTGGGTGATAATTCTAATCAGGGAGGTTTTACCAGCACCGTTTGGACCTAGTAATCCAAATATCTTGCCTTTTTCTACTTCAAGACTTACATCATTGAGGGCACGGTGCGTCGCATACTGTTTTACAATATTCTTTACGCTTAACATATCTATTGTTTAGTTTCGGGAATAAGATAGTAAAAAAGCCCTTTTGTTACGAAGTTTTGTGGATTTGTTGAGAAAAACTTAGTCGGTAGCCTATGGCAAATGTAGCCCTGCTTTCCATTACAAGTCCTCGCCTCGCTACCGCTTGCTGTGGGCTTTTCATTTCAATCAGGTTTATGGTACAAAGTGGTGTGCAACAACTTTGCGTCTCTTTGCGAAATCTTAATCCCGTATGTACGGGATTGCGTTAAATTATTTAACCGCTAAGAAAATAAGAAGTCGCTAAGAACGCAAAGGGGAACTACTGCCTAGGTTTTTTCAAATGGTCTAAGGTAATCGTAGCACCAATTTTAACCAAATCAGTGGCAATAAAACTCCTGAACCTTTTGATATTGGTATTGGCAAAAAACAATCTTCTACAAAGCTGCTCATAGTAGTGCATAGAAGGAACTACCACAATCAGAATAAAGTCTGTATCGCCCGTCACATAATAACATTGTTGTACCTCGGGACAGCTTTTAAAAATCGATTTTGCTTCATCAATGGATTGTATCTTTTCATTTTCCATAGATACTGTTACACAAATGGTAATGAGGTTGCCCAACTTTTGGCTGTTCAGTATCGAAGTGTTCGACACAATAAAACCTGTTTCGGTAAGCCTTTTTACTCTTCGTTGTACTGCCGCCGCTGATAACCCAATTTTATCGCCAATATCACGTTGAGGAGTGAAATTGTCAGCTTGTAAAAGGTTAAGGATAGAAATGTCAAAAGCGTCAAGTTCGGTCATAATTGGTGTTAATGTGAAACAAAATTGCAAAATGATGCCCTAAATTAAGGAAATGATTTGTGTGTTGTGTGCTATTTTTGCATTAAAGAAATTAAAATCATGTTAGAGCCTACATCTGCCAAAGAACCAGTTTTGTTACGTAAAGAAGATACTCCCGTTTTGTTGATGAACGAAACTGCTGAAAAACCAAAAGTAAATAAACAGTTAAAAGGATTTTTATTGGCCATTACTGGAGCTACATTATGGGGCGTATCAGGGACATTTGGTCAATTCCTGTTTCAGCAACGTGGTGTGAATGTCGAGTGGCTTATTACCGTTCGTATGCTCATTTCAGGAGTAATTTTATTATTGTATGCTTATGCTACTAATAGACGCCAAACAATGTCTATTTGGAAACATAAAAGAAATGCCCTGCAATTGGTGATATTTGGCATTACGGGAATGGTTGCGGTACAATACACTTATTTTGCGGCTATTAAACATTCTAATGCGGCAACCGCTACTATTTTACAATTTGCAGGGCCAGTGCTAATTGCTATTTATCTGGGTTTAAAAAACAGAAAATTGCCAAGTAAATTTGAAGTTTTGGCTATTGCACTAGCGGTTTTGGGAACTTTTTTGTTGGTTGCCCACGGAGATATCGGTAAACTTTCTATTTCTAAAATGGCATTTTTAATGGGTATTGCTTCTGCTTTTGCCTTGGCCATTTATACTTTGCAGCCCGTAACTTTGTTAAGCAAATACGATTCGACTATTGTGGTAGGCTGGGGGATGCTCATTGGAGGTGTTGCTTTTTCTTTCATCCATGAGCCTTGGAAAGTAGAAGGAGTTTGGGATGGTTATAGTTTGGTGTCAGCCGCATTTATCATCATCTTCGGTACCTTAATTGCCTTTTACACTTATCTTACGGCCGTAAAATTAATTGGCGGTCAAAAATCGAGTTTATTAGCTTCTGCCGAACCACTTTCCGCTGCGGTACTTTCGGTGGTTTGGCTTCATGTACCTTTTTATGCTATTGATTGGATAGGGAGTTTGTGCATCATTTCTACGGTTTTTATATTGAGTAGAACAGGGAAGAAAGCTTAAAATCTAAAATGTTGTTTGGTTAAAAGCTTTATTTTTTTGGTGAAGATTTACCATTGGCGGCTTTTTGTCCCATGGTGTCTGCTTCTTTTTCCAATGCGCTATAATCATTTATCTTGATATTTTCTTTCGTTGATGTAGTAGGACTTATTCTACCTTCTTTTTGTTGTACAATATGCCAAGTTTCATGAGGTAAATGCTTTTCCTGTTCAGGACCTAAATGGATATCTGTCCCTTGTGCATAGCTATGGGTACTTAGTTGAGCAGGCTTATTAGAATTATAATGCACTTTAACATCATCCGTCGTAAAACCTGATAGTTCCTCAATGCCAGATCTTAAATTGTCTGACAGGCATGTTGTATTATCTTTTTTTTGGATAATAAGTTTGGGCGTTTTGTCTGTATTCATGGTATACAAATATTTATAAAGTATAGGCGTTTTTCTCTACTCGGTATTCGTTTTTATATATGGAAATGGATTTTGATATAAATGTATAAGATTAATATCGACATCCAAAAAAAGCAAATCTTACTTTACCAAGGTCTGTAATTGCTTAGCATTTTTTATGGCCCCAAAACCCCAAGTATTATTAAAATAGACAAAAACGTCGTCAGCAGTTTTAGGGATTTGTTCGAAGAAATGTTTGATGGTAGGAAACTCATAGGTTGATTTGTAAAGTACGGGCTTGCCGTGAAAACGATAGTAGATAGAAGAGTTGGTGGCAACCACCTCTTCGGGCAATCCTTTGGGATAGCTTTGCGAGGCAAAAATAATGTGGTTAGCTTTTAGTTGGGTAAAAACATCTTCGTTCCACCAAGAGACATGCCTAAACTCTACTACATTTTTAAAACTAGGGTTTAATGTTTCCAGCAGACGTTCCAATTTTTCTTCTGTATAATGAAATGAGGGTGGAAATTGAAATAACACGCAGCCCAGCTTTTCTTTAAGACCATTGTTCAGCAAATGATAAAAATCGGTAGCATCCGCTTTGCAATCCTTTAGTTGCTTGTAGTGCGTAAGGAGTCGAGGTGCTTTCATGGTAAATACAAAATCAGCAGGACTGTCGTTATACCATTTTTCTAATGATTTTTCTGTAGGTGTTTTATAAAAACTGGCATTAATTTCAATGGTGTTAAAATATTCAGCATAAAATTTGAACCAGTCTTTTTGTGGCAGACCTTTTGGATAAAAGAAATCCTTCCATTCCTTGTAATAAAAGCCCGAGCAGCCAATTTTCCATTTCATGTTGATAAAACGCAGGGCAAAGGATAAGGTTTTATCATTTGATTTGTAGCGAAACAGATTATTGTGACGTATAGGGTGTTAAACCAATGTTTTTATCACTAAACTAAATTCTCATGAAGAAAATTCTATTTGTACTTTTTGTCGTTTTTGTTGCAAATCTTGGATGCAAAAAAATGGATACTGGTGATAGGTTGTGCGCTTGTTCACCTATTCAAACACCTCCCATATTGTTGGTCATAAAAGGGGCTAATGGAGTGGATATGTTAAATCCGGCTACTAACGGCTATTTTGCTTCAAGTAATATTAAGTTGTATTATCAAAATGGTACAGCAGAACAGCAAATAGAATTTAATATTAACCAACCTTTTGCGGTTGGGAATTCAACTACTGAAAAGATTGAGTTTTACCAGTTACGTTCTTCTTATTTATTGGACTTGCTATCTTCAAAAAATCCACCAAACATCTACATCAAATTAGGTAATGGAACTCCTCGTCAGCTGAAAGCGACTATGGTTAGTGGTCAAAAATATAAGGTTGATAAGTTGTTGGTTAATGATGTTGAAGCGACAGGAGAAACTGGGACTGTAAAAAACATAGTGCCTAATATCTTCTACTTTAATTTATAATTGTTGTACGTTTATGTAAAGCCCTGTTAAGTTTTAAAACTTGATAGGGCTTTTTTATGTATGTAAAGAAATGTTTGGATTTATGTCACCCTTTCAGGGTTTGTCTATCCATTATTGCATAGCTATAATAATGTCACCACTTCGTGGTTAGGCGTAATGTTTAAGGGATTGGGTTTTGTATGATAATAAAACAAGTTTTGAAGGGATGGTATTTATCCTTAGATAGTTCCTGATTAGACATATTCAAAGATTTAACTTCGTTGAGCTTCGGTTCTCTCCCGAACATTCGGGGTCGAAATGACGGACTATGAACGGTAGATGAACAAGTTCGAAGGACTGATATAATTCTAGGATATAGGATTAGTTCGGTGAACCACGAAGTGGTGACATAATTTTGTTAGGCAAATGTTCCTTAACAATCCTAATCTAAAGCGAGTTCGTGATAATCGTTTTGTGATTTTTATCTATCTCCAACTCCAGTAAACTTTTATAGTATGTTCAAAGATTTCTCCACTGCGGTCGAAATGACGGGCTATGAACGGTAGATGAACAAGTCCGAAGGACTGACATTATTCTAGGATATACGGTTAGTTCAGTGAACCACGAAGTGGTGACATAATTTTGTTAGGCAAATGTTCCTTAATAATCCTAATCTAAAGCGAGTTCGTGATAATCGTTTTGTGATTTTTATCTATCTCCAACTCCAGTAAACTTTTATAGTATGTTCAAAGATTTCTCCACTACGGTCGAAATGACGTACGGTACTGCATTTATTAATCCTTCCAGCCCCAAGGAGCCGATGGCGTAGCAATTGGTTTGTTCAAGTCAAACTTAACAGTAAACAAGCGGTCGGTACCTATGCGACGTAAGTTGTATGTAAAATGGGTTTTATCAACAGTAATCCACCAAACATTACCAACCGCTGCAGGTAAAAGATTGACTGTTTCTTGGTCTGCTGGAAAAATCTGGATGCCTGCTTGACCTGTATTTGTGGTCCAGCCCCCATATTGGGTTACTTTATCTTCCGAACCATCTGCGTGACGGTGGTCATGTTTCAACAAAATCCTATCATTTTCTAGTTTCAATACCCAAGTCCTAGATTTATCATCGCCTACAAAAAATGGAATTTTAATTAGCGTATCACTACATAATCTCACATGCATAACCAAAGGACCATTTTTAAAAGCATCGGTCATGCCTTGTGTTACTTCTCCTTCATAAGCCTTTCCGCAATGTTGCTTTAACAAATCCCAAAATTGTTGAGCGCCAGTTTTTTCTTGCGCTTGTACTATAAAGCTTGATAGGACGATGAGTAGGGTAAGCGCTTTCTTAAACATAAGATAGGTTTTGGTGAATTTGCAAGATAACACAAACCAACCAAACCACGAATTATAGGATTTTAATCAACGAAAAAAGTCCTGCATTTGCAGGACTTTTTCAACTAGTAAATATAATTAGTTAAACCCGTCTCAACTAATTAATTCCATCCACCGCCTAAAGCTTGGTAAATTTTTACCATGGCGTTAAGCTGTTGTTTTTTGGTTTCTATTAACTCTAATTTTGCTTCCAGTGCATCTCGTTGTGTCATTAACACTTCTAAATAATCGGCTCTGGTTGATTTAAAAAGGTCGTTAGAAATATTTATCGATTGATTTAATGCTTCTACCTGTTTTGATTTAAGGCCATAACTTTTTTCCAGATTACTAATGCCCGAAAGTTGATTAGCTACCTCGATATAACCGTTTAAAATACTACGTTCATATTGGTAAACCGCTTGAATTTGTTTCGCATTGGCACTAAAATAAGTAGCCTTAATCGCATTTCTGTTAATCAAAGGAGCCGCTACATCACCTGCAATACTGTACAACATCGACTCTGGGAATTTAACCAAATAGCTAGGGTTAAAAGCTTGGAAGCCAAAGGCAGCAGAAATTCCGAACGATGGGTAGAATTGAGCTTTAGCTACTTTTACATCTAATTTTGCTGCTAATAGGTCTAACTCTGCCTGTTTAATATCAGGTCTGTTGGCCAATAACTGCGAAGGAATACCTGTTTTGAAATTGGTAGGTACATCTTGGTCAAAACCACTCTTATCTCTATCAACGTGCTGCGGATATCTGCCCAACAAAAAATTAATTTTGTTTTCTGTCTCGGTAATCTTCTGCAAAATATCGTACTCGAGACTTTTAGAATTCAGTACCTCTGCTTCAAACTTACGTACCGCCAATTCCGTTGTTCTAGCCGCCTCTTTTTGTATTTTAACTACGTTAAAGGCATTGTTTTGCAGCTCAATATTTTGACGCACCATTTCCAACTGCTTGTCAAGTGCCAACAATTCATAATAAGAATTAGCAATTTCGGCCACTAAGGCAGTAGTTACAAAGTTTTTGCCTTCTACAGATGATAGGTATTTAGCGTAAGCCGATTTTTTAGCGTTACGCAATTTGTGCCATACGTCAACTTCCCAATTGGCGTACAAGCCAGCCAAGTAATCGGGTAGGGGTTCAGGCATTTCTTTGCCTTTATCTATTTCTGTAGAGGCATCACCAGCACCTTGACTAGTATATCTGCCCACTTTTTCTAGTCCAGCGCCTACTTTTACCCCAACACTAGGTAGTAATTCACCTTTTTTAGCCCTTACTTCGTTTCTTGCAATTTCAATTTCCTGTAAGGTAATATTCAGCTCCTGATTGTTTTTTAAGGCGGTATCAATCAAGTTAGAAAGATACTGGTCCTTAAAAAACTCCTTCCATTTCATTTGGGCAATATTGGTGGTATCGCTATTGCCTTGGTAGGTTGCAGGCGTGTTTTTGTTGGCTGTTTTTTCAACAATTGCTGGCACTTTACAGCTGGCGTAAATAATTCCTATGAACGCCAAGCCTAATATTTTATGGTGATTTTTATTAAACATTGTTTTCAAGTTCTTCGGTTAACGGATGTTCATCTTCAACTTTAATCAACTTACGTTTACTGGCAATGGTGCCAAAAACATAGTACAGGCCAGGGATGATAATTACACCAAACACTGTTCCCAATAACATACCTCCTGCGGCAGCCGAACCAATGGTGCGGTTTCCGATAGCTCCAGGTCCTGTGGCAAACACCAAAGGAATTAAACCTGCAATAAAGGCAAATGAGGTCATCAAAATAGGGCGGAACCTTACTACAGCACCTTCCATCGCGGCAGCCAAAATCGATTTGCCTTCTGCGTGTTTTAAAGCAGCAAACTCTACAATCAATACGGCATTTTTACCCAATAAACCAATTAGCATTACCATCGACACCTGTGCATAAATGTTATTTTCCAATCCAAATAGCTTTAAGAAAAGGAACGCTCCAAATATCCCCGCTGGTAAAGAAACAATTACCGCTAATGGTAAAATGAAACTTTCATATTGTGCCGCAAGTACCAGATATACGAAACCTAAACAGATTAAGAAAATGTAAATGGCTTCGTTGCCTCTGTTGCTCTCATCTTTAGAGATACCCGCCCAGTCAATGCCATATCCTCTTGGTAGTGTTTTCTTAGCCACTTCTTCTACTGCTTTTAATGCTTCACCAGAACTATAGCCAGCAGCTGCAGAACCATTAACTTCTGCCGAGTTGTACATGTTGTGACGAGTGATTTCTGAAAGGCCATATACTTTTTGCATGGTCATGAATGCTGAAAAAGGTACCATTTCATCCTTGTTGTTTTTCACATAAAGTTTCATCACATCGGCAGGTAAGGCTCTGTATTGTGGTAACGATTGAACAATTACCTTGTATTGTCTACCAAATTTGATAAAGTTGGTTTCGTAGTTACTACCAATTAAATCTGATAAAGTTTCCAAAGCTTTTTCTGGAGTTACACCTTTTTGTTGCGCCTTATCGTTGTCGATATTGAGCATGTATTGAGGGAAACTGGCACTGTAAAAAGTAAATACCGATTGCAGTTCAGGACGTTTGTTCAGCTCTCTCACAAAATCCTTACTCACTTTCTCCATCTCTACATAATTGTTCCTTCCCGCTTTATCCAATAAACGCAACTCGAAACCACCAGCAGCACCATAACCAGGAATGGCTGGAGGTTGGAAAAACTCAATCATGGCGCCTGGCATATCCTTAGATTTCTCTTCCAGCTCTTTAATGATATCCTGCGCACTATTTTTACGGTCTTTCCAATCTTTCAAGTTAATTAAACAAGTACCAGAGTTGGAACCTGTACCTTCGGTCAATACTTCATATCCCGCTAAGGCCGATACTGATTTCACACCTTCAATTTCTTCACAGATTTTTTCCAGTTTCTCAGAAATCTGATTGGTCCTTTCTAAGGTTGAGCCTGGAGGCGTTTGAATGATGGCATAAATCATCCCTTGGTCTTCGTTTGGAATAAAGCCCGATGGTACCGAATTACTTAAGAAATAAGTAGCCACACAGAAAATTCCCAATACCCCAAAGATGGCTACTTTACGTGTTACCACCTTGGTCATCACGGTTTGGTAGCGGCCAGTTAACCTGAAGAACCAATTGTTAAAAGCACCCAAACCTATATCAATAATTGATTTCTTTTGGTGGTGATTCGCACTATGTTTCTTCAACATAATGGCACACAAAGCAGGAGTAAGGGTTAGAGCTACAATACCTGATAAAATGATGGATGTAGCCATGGTGATGGAGAACTGACGGTAAAACACGCCCACTGGTCCCGACATAAAGGCCACAGGAATAAATACCGAAGCCATTAAGAAAGTGATGGCTACAATGGCGCCGCCAATTTCGCTGATGGCTAGTTGTGTTGCCTTAAGTACCGACAAACGCTTGTCTGCCTCCATTTTGGCATGTACCGCTTCAATTACCACAATCGCGTCATCCACCACAATACCAATAGCTAGCACCAAGGCAAAAAGGGTAATCAAGTTCAATGTGATCCCGAAAAATTGCATGAACACGAAGGAACCAATTAAGGAAACGGGCACCGCAATGGCAGGAATTAAGGTTGAACGCCAATCGCCCAAGAAAATGAACACCACCAAACCTACAAGGATAAATGCTTCAATTAGGGTGTGGACTACTTTCTCGATAGAAGCGTCCAAGAATTTAGAAACGTCGTAACTGATTTCATAATCCATTCCTTTAGGAAACGAAGTGGCTTTAATTTCCTCCATGCGTTTCTTCACGTTATCAATTACCTCTTGTGCATTACTGCCGTATGATTGCTTTAACACAATAGCGGCTGAAGGTTTACCATTGATGTGCGAATATAAATCGTACATCGAGCTGCCAAATTCAACATCGGCAACATCCTTTAACCTCAACAACTCACCATTGGCACTTGCTCGTAAAACGATATTTCGATAGCCGTCTTCGTTGGTAAAACGACCAGGGTATTTCAATACATATTCAAATGACTCGGAACGTTTACCAGAACTTTCGCCTGTTTTACCTGGCGATGCTTCTAAACTTTGATTATTAAGTGCTTCTAAAACTTCTTCAGAAGAGATTTTATAGGCCAGCATTTTATCTGGTTTTAACCAAATACGCATGGCATACTCACGGTTACCCAAAATATCAGCAAAACCAACTCCATCTACACGTTTTAGCTCTGGCAGTAAGTTGATATCAGCATAATTGTACAAGAAATTCTCGTTCATATGCGGATCCTTACTGAAAACGTTCACGTACATCAACATGTTCGGTTGCTCGCGACTAATTTTTATCCCCTCACGGATAACCAAAGGAGGTAGTTTATTGGTTACGGCTGCTACACGGTTTTGTACGTTAAGCGTTGCTTGGTCTGGATTGGTACCCAAGTTAAATACAATTTGGATAGAGCATTCGCCATCGTTACCCGCATCAGAGGTCATGTATTTCATTCCTGGGATACCATTTAAGGCTCTTTCCAAAGGAATAACCACTGCTTTAATCAATAGCTCATTATTTGCTCCTGGGTACTCGGCCACCACGTTTACCATGGGTGGCGAAATATTTGGAAGTTGTGTTACAGGCAGGCCAACAAGTGCCAGCACGCCCATAAATACGATTACCAGCGATATCACTATCGATAAAACTGGTCTTTTTATGAATTTACTAAACATAATTTTCTGGAAAAGGAGCCTACTCTGCTTTTAACTGTAATTGGTTTAATACTTCTTTAGGTGCAATAAAGCTGAATTTGATTTTATCATCATCTTTCACTTTTTGTACCCCATCAAGTACAATTTTATCGCCTTGTTGCAGACCGCTCGATACTACGTAGATATCTGGCAACTCGCCACCAATCTTAATTTCTTTTGATTTGGCAACACCATTTTTATCGATGACAAAAACATAGATTTTATCCTGTAATTCGTAAGTGGCTTTTTGAGGAATGATTAATGCATTTTTCAATGGAATTACCATTTGCACTTTTCCTGTTTCGCCGTTTCTCAGCAATTTATTTGGATTTGGAAATTTTGCCCTGAAAGCAATATTACCTGTTTCCGAGTCAAACTCACCTTCGATGGTTTCTACAGCACCTTTTCCAGCTAGGGTTTCGCCATTGGCCAATACTAGGCTAACAGATTTGTTATGACTTGATTTTGCTTGTTGGAAGTTCAAATATTCAGGTTCTGAAACATTGAAGTAAGCAAACATCTGACTATTGTCAGAAAGCGTAGTCAATAATTCGCCTTCGTCAATTAAGCTTCCCAATTTTTTAGGTAAGCGGTCAATGGTACCGTCAAAAGGGGCTCTTATCTCCGTAAACGATAAATGTAATTTAGCTAATGCTCTACTTGCTTTTGCTTGCTCCAATTTGGCTTTTGCCATGGCCAATTCATTTTTGGCTACCACGTTTTTATCAGCCAATAACTGAGTGTTTTGCAACTCAATTTCCGAAGCCTTTACTTCTGCATCGGCTTTCATTACTTCAGCTTCATACATTTTAGGCATGATTTTGAAAAGCAATTGCCCCGCTTTCACGGTTTGGCCTTCATCTACGTAAATGTTTTGCAAAAAACCTTTCTCTTGTGCTCTTAATTCGATATTACGCACCGAGCGGATTTGAGAAACATATTCTTTGGTGAAAGAGGTGTCGATCGTTAACGGACTGGTTGCCGTGTAATTAGTCTCTTCTTCTTTTTCTTCTTTTTTTTGAGTGCAGCTGTAATAAAGCAGTATAGTGCATAACCCAGTGAGCATTAGTGTTCTCTTCATTTCTTGTTAATTGTTAGCTATTTAACTTTTTAAAAATGATGATTCTTGTTCCTCATCAATGATCAAAAGTAGTTTCACAATCATGAAGTTTTGGTGAAGAAAGTGGCTTTTTAAGGTCAATAAAGGGTCATGAAATGAAAAAAAACTTCATCATTGTGTTTAAAGTACACTATTGGATTGTTTGAATTTTTGAAAATAAATTTTAGGTTGTAGGGAGTTGGCTTATAGGTATGTTAGTTACCCTCTCTGCCCGTTGGGCATCTCTCCCAAAGGGAGAGAGAAAGCGATATGTCTAATAAACTTTGCTACTCTCTCCCTCTGGGAGAGATGTCTGAAAGACTGAGAGGGTTTTAAATACGATTTATATTCACTATGTGTCTATGTGGTTCATTTTTTTTAAAAATATGTTTTTAGGATTGTAAGTTATTAGAGAGAAAATATAACCACATAGACACATAAGGGCCTTGTTCTAGATTATGTCAAATAGACTAAGCCCGATTTCGGTAGAAGGAAGCTAGAAATAATAAAAAATCAGAATCAGTTGATAGAACTGATACTTATCCCGAATGTTCGGGACAGTATGACGGAACGTGGTTTAGCGTCACCCTGACCTGTAGCGAAGCGGAAAGCTATGCAATAAACCGAGCCTTGGCGAGCTCACCGAAGGTAATTTATTTCAGGGTCAGCTATGCATCAAGATAGCCAAATGATTATAAACTAACGTGAGTTCGGGTTAAGAAAATACTTTATGTGCACGGCAAACTAGTATTTGCACCAAAAACACTAGTTTTTTGCTGCTATTTAGTGTTCTGTCGCTTCGCGGACAAACTTTTTTCCTATAGATGAAAAAAGTATGCAAAAAAATCCACGGCTGTGCCCTGTTCTATTAAAGGAACAAATAGGGCTTATTTGTGCATCCCGAACAGGCCAAGGCCGATTTTAGTAGAACGAAGAGGGTTTGCTAGGGCCGGAGATAATGTAAAATTACAAAACGCTTATCCCGAACTCACGTTAAACTAATAATATAATAATCAAACATGGACTATTGGAAAACAACAAGATTCTTTACTATAATACCAATAAAAAACGCCATGCTTTTTAAAACATGGCGTTGATATTTTATACTTTAAATATGCTTACTCGAAATATTCTTTCATCCTATCGAAGAAGCTTTTATCGTTTTTTCCGGGCTGCGGTTTAAAGTTCGCAGACTCTTTCAGTTTTTCCAATAAAGCTCTTTCTTCGCTGTTCAGCGCTTTAGGAGTCCAAATGTTGACGTGGATAATTTGGTCGCCACGATGGTATGAATTTACTTCAGGAATACCTTTGCCTTTTAAACGAAGTAATTTGCCACTTTGTGTACCTGGTTCAATCTTGATTTTTGCTTTTCCGTCAATGGTAGGCACCTCTACACTAGCACCAAGTGCTGCGTCAGGAATACTGATGTGCAAATCGTAAACAATGTTATTGCCTTCTCTTTTTAAAGTTTCGTGTGGTACTTCTTCAATCAGAATAATTAAATCTCCAGGGATACCGCCATTAGGTGCTGCATTTCCTTTTCCTGCCATGCTTAACTGCATGCCTTCACTTACGCCTGCTGGAATATTGATAGAAATGGTTTCTTCACCACGTACCGTACCATCGCCGTGACATACATTACATTTAGCCGTAATTTGCTGACCGCTACCATGACAGGTAGGGCAGGTGGCTGTAGTTTGCATTTGCCCTAAAATGGTATTGGTTACTCTTCTTACCGAACCGCTACCACCACAGGTTTTACAAGTACTTACTGATGATTTATCTTTTGCACCAGTACCATCGCAGGTTTTACAGCTGATTTGCTTGTTTACCTTGATTTTTTTCTCGGCACCTTTAGCAATTTCATCAAGCGTAAGTTTTACTTTGATACGTAAGTTGGTGCCTTTGGCTACTCTACGACCACCGCCACCTCTTGATTGACCGCCTCCAAAAAAGCTGTCGAAAGGGCTGCCGCCGCCGCCACCAAAAATATCTCCAAACTGACTGAAGATATCTTCCATGTTCATGCCGCCGCCACCGCCGTAGCCACCACCAGCGGCTCCGCCAACACCTGCATGACCAAATTGGTCGTAACGTTGTTTCTTTTCAGGACTGCTCAAAACTTCATAGGCCTCTGCAGCTTCCTTAAACTTATCTTCTGCAGACTTGTCGTCAGGGTTTTTATCAGGGTGATATTTAATTGCTAATTTACGGTAGGCTTTCTTAATTTCCTCAGCCGAAGCGCCCTTAGCAACTCCAAGTACGTCGTAATAATCTCTTTTGCTCATTTTTGTATTAATGATTGAGTGATTGAATTTTGAATGATTGAGTTAAATTCTCTCATTCTGTCATTCTCTCATTCAAAACTTTCTATGCTCCAACCACTACTTTGGCAAAACGAACTACCTTGTCGTTAAGCGTGTATCCTTTTTCTAGTTCGTCAATTACTTTTCCTTTTTGCTCATCGGTAGGTGAAGGGATTTGGGTAATCGCCTCGTGCAAATCAGTATTGAATTCCGTGTTGATGCTTTCAATTTCTTTCAAGCCTTTTTGGCTTAAAATACTTTTCAATTTGGTTTGTACCAATACAATACCTTCGCGAACAGGAGCTACTTCAGTGGTGTTTTCTGTGGCTTTAATAGCACGTTCAAAATCGTCAAGTACAGGTAAAAGCGAAACCACTACATCTTTTCCAGCAGTTTGCAAAAGCTCTACACGCTCTTTTTGCGTACGACGTTTAAAGTTGTCGAATTCTGCAAATAGGCGTAGGTATTTATCATTCAGTTCAGCTACTTCCTGTTTCAATTTGTCTTCTGCCGATAATTCTTCAGCAGCTTCATTTACAGTAGCTTCGTTTTCTGTGTTTTCAGTGGAGTTATTCTCTTTAGTTTCTTCTGTAGCTTGGTTTTCTACTACAGCTTCTTCTTCCTTTTTCTTCTTATTAAACATCTGTAAACTTGTTTTTTGGGTTCATTCTCAAAAGTGTTGCCAATACAAATAAAACAGCCATGCTGTCAGTTTTGTAAGGTTATACACTAACAGAATGGCTGAAAGTTAAAATTTTGTCAGAAAATGCCTAGGCAATTTGAGCATCTTCGTGTATCAAACCATTTTCACATTTAATGATACGTGAAGGGAAGGTGCGGATGATATGGTAATCGTGGGTAGCCATTAATACAGCCGTACCATTTTGGCTAATTTGCTTTAATAGCATTACAATTTCTTCTGATGTTTCTGGATCTAAGTTTCCAGTAGGTTCATCGGCCAAAATAATCTCTGGATTGTTCAATAATGCTCTTGCAATAACAATGCGTTGTTGCTCACCACCTGATAATTCATGTGGCATTTTTTTGATTTTCGAACGTAATCCAACCTTTTCCAAAACATCTTTAATGCGTTCAGTAATTAGGTTTTTATCTTTCCAGCCCGTTGCTTTTAGTACGAATTCCAAGTTTTGTTCAACCGTTCTATCGCTAAGCAACTGAAAGTCTTGGAAAACGATTCCCAGTTTTCTTCTTAAGAAAGGTACCTCTTTGTCTGAAAGTGACTTAAGGTTGAAATTGGCTACGCTGCCTTCACCATTACCAATGTGTAAATCACCGTAAATGATTTTTAGCAAACTACTTTTTCCTGAACCTGTAGCCCCAATTAAAAAGACAAATTCGCCTTTGGCTATATTGAGGTCAACGTTAGAAAGTACAAGGTGTTTCTGCTGAAAAACATCAACATTGTTTAGGGTAATTACGTTTTCGGCCATGTTAAATATCTAATTTGGTTACCTGTCCAAACGGTAACTCGTTTATAATGTTCATTATTTTTTCCTGTTTATCTCCAAAGCCCAACTTTTCTAATGATTTATCAGGTCTATCTACCCTAAAATAAGCCAATAGCGTAAACTTTTCATCTCTAAGTTGTACGTAATCTGGTATTTTGGCAATGCCTTTAACTTTGATGATATACATCCTTCAAAAGTAAGAAGTAAAAAGTTAAAAGGGAAAAGTAAAAGGTAAAAAGTCGGAAAGTCGGAAAGTCGGAAAGTCGGAAAGTCGTTTAAAACTGGACGTACAAGTTAGGGAAAACTTTTTCAGCAATAAAACAATCTCACAATAAAATAATTTCCCCTAACTCCTAACTCCTAACTCCTAACTCCTAACTTCTAATCCCCTAATCCATTTAAAAACGCAACAGTATTTACATTATCTGCGTAGTCCCAAAGTTTTGGATGCTGGCTTTGTCCAAATGGTAAAACCTGTAAATTTTGTAAAGCAGTATTCGATACAATGCATTGGATTTGTTCTTCCTGTTGTGTCAGTTTTTCGGCTACTTCATTGATGTCCTCATACGTCTCATAATATAGCACCGCTAGAGGTGAAGAAAGCCCTTCATCTTCTTTTAACAACAGGAAACCGTTGTCGTAATGTGTTTGTAGGTTGACGAGGTAGATTGATTTATTGTAATCGTAATTGTTGTTGTACTTGAAATGATTGATGATGTCTTGGAACGGCTCCAAAGGCTCAAAAAAGTATTTGATGTCATAGTCCTTTGGAATAAAGATCTTCGAAATCGAGCGACAGCCCATTCCAAAATAATCTAAAATATCATGCCCTAACTGTGCAATTTCTTCTTTACTTTCCTTGCCAGTGATCACGGCTACGCTATTTCTGTTTCTTCTGATGATGTTAGGTACTTTACCAAAATAATACTCGAAATACCTAGACGTGTTGTTACTGCCCGTGGCAATTACCGCATCAAAATTCTTTAACTGCTCGGCATAAACAATGTGGTTTTTCAGCTCAGGTAAAATATCGCACAAGCGATTAAGCAAAAAGGGGAGGAGCTTATTGTCTGATGATGATAATTTGATTTGGGCAATATTCCCAGTGGCCAACACGCACATTACATCATGAAAACCTACCAAAGGAATGTTTCCTGCAAGGATAAGACCCACGGTTTTTGGGGTTTTAGCCACTTCCACCGTTTCAAACCATTGCACTAAATCTTGTTCATCAAGCATTTCAGCAATTGCTTTAACGGCTTTGTTTACCTCGATAGCTGTAAACCAAGCATTTGCATTGCTAGCAGAATTTAGCATAGCAATTAGGGCTTCGTCGGGCTGTTGTAGGTATAAACCTAGCTGTTTAAAAGCTGAAATTAACTGTTCTTTGCGAAGTGATGACATATTTAGAACTATTATAAATGGATTATGTATTATATTTGCGATGCAAAGTTAAGCTTAGCATTTAGAATTAGACGATAAGATGGCAATTAAAATAACAGACGAATGTATAAACTGTGGGGCATGTGAGCCAGAATGCCCTAATAATGCAATTTATGATGCAGGTACCGCTTGGAGATTTTCTGATGGTACTAGCTTAGATGGTATTATTGATTTTGGAGGTAAGGAAGTAGATGCGGAAGCGGCTCAGGATGCAGTTTCTGATGAAGTATACTATATTGTTTCAGATAAGTGTACCGAGTGTAAAGGTTTCCATGATGAGCCCCAATGTGCGGCGGTTTGCCCAGTAGATTGCTGTGTAGACGACGAAGATATCCGTGAAACGGAAGAAGAACTATTGGCTAAAAAAGCTTGGTTGCACCAAGAAGGTTAATCGGGCGAAGCGCTAAAAGTTAAAAAGTTTAAATCCCTTTGGGATGATAAAATAAAAAAGGAGTCCCGAACGTTCGGGACTCCTTTTTTTATGGGTGCTTGTTCATCAAGCCAAAAAAAATAGGCCAGTGTTTTGCACCGACCTATCCAATGTTGTTTAGTTTATTAAAGGCCAACTACAGCATCGTAGGTTGCTACTAGCTTAATGGTTAAGTTGTTGGTTAAAGCAGTACGGATTTTAGATTTTAAAGTGTACTTCAAACCTGTTCCAGACACTAAATCTTTTAAATCTACAGCGCTGTTCACTACTAAACTAATTTTGTCAGTTCTAGTGGTTGATGCGCTTGAGTAAGTAGCGGTAAAAGGTGTTTTTCCTGTCGCTTCAATAACTGCAGATACGTCATTTAAATTAGCAAAACTGTTATTTGCATCAGCACCAGCGGTAATTTCTGCGGTCAATGTTTTTATCTTTAATGACTTCACATTTTTAAGTCCAAAGCCAGAAGCTTTTTGTTTAATTAACGCATCTAAATCTGCGGTGGCTACTACTGAACTTAACGTTACTTCTTGGGCTGAAACACCTTGGGAAGCAACACTTATGGTTACATCTGCGGTAGTTAAAGTAATGTTTTGGTCGGCAGCTTCTTTGATTTTGTTGCAAGAAGATGCAATTACTGCTGAGCCAACAATCAATAGCGCTAATAATTTCTTTTTCATTCTAGTTTGATTTGTATTAATGAGTTAATTTTTTTCTAAAGGTAAAAAACCTGTTACCATAATGCAAATTTAATTGCTTGATTATTTAATAGTTATACATCAATACTACTCGTGGTTTTACTCTTTGTAAGCGTAGAGCCTGTGCTTGCCGCTACCACCAAGGCAATGGTTGTCCACTCTAAAATGCTTAAATGTTCATGCAAAAATACCAAACCACAAAGGGCTGCAGCGGCGGGTTCCAAGCTCATTAAGATGCTGAATGTTTTAGCTGGAATATGTTTGAGCGCATTCATCTCAAGCGTGTAAGGGATAGCACTTGATAGCAAGGCAATACCCATCCCTAATAGAAATACTTTAGGACTAATATTGCCTAAATTGCCTTCAATAAGTGCGGCGGGTAAAGCAATACAGGAGGCAAAAATTAAACCGATACTTACCGCTTGTCCACTATCCATTAGCTTAGTTACTTTGCTGCCAAGAATAATGTAGGCCGCCCAAAAAGCACCAGCCAATAAAGCCAAACCAGCACCTATCAAGTCAATATCGCTATTGCTATGCCATGGTGCAATTAAGGCAATACCCACGGCTGCCATAAATGCCCATAAAAAGTCTATCGCTTTTCTTGAGGTGGAGATGGCCAATACCAAAGGGCCTAAAAACTCTAAAGTAACCGCTAGTCCCAAAGGGATTCTGGATAGTGATAAATAGAAGGTAGTGTTCATGATACCCAGTGCCAAGCCATAAATAGCGGCCCATTTCCATTGGATAGGGGTAATGCTTTTAAACGATGGCCTGTAAACGGCTAGTAATAAAATAGCGGAAAGTACAATCCTTAAACTTACGGTGCCTGCTGCCCCCATGATAGGGAAAATGCCTTTTGCAATGGCAGCGCCTCCTTGTACACTAATAATAGAAAGCAAAACTGCTGGTACGGGAGGGATATTTTTTAACTTCATAGACGGGAATATTTTCTGCAAAAATAGTTTTTTAGGAACGGATTATAGTATGTAAGATGATTGGTCTATCCACTTTTTTATGCATTTAATAGCGCTTTAAGATTGCTTTCCCGAAAAGTCGGGACAAGCTATTCTTCGCAATGACGAAAATAGGAGCATCATTGCGAGGAGGAACGACGAAGCAATCTCTGACAATAACAAGGCCTCATCAAGTCCCGTTTGTAGGTATTGCTTAGTTTGTCGTTCTTTGTAAAAGAAACTAATTGGTATTTTTTATGAAAAAGGCAGCGGCAACACGTCTCCATCTTTTACAGCAAGCTTTTGAGCTGATTTATCGAAAAGGCTATCAGGCCACCAGTATTGATGATATTTTGGCCACTACCAAAGTGACCAAAGGAGCCTTTTACTACCATTTTAAAAACAAGGATGAGATGGGTTTGGCCATCATCAATGAGCTGTTAAAGCCAATATTGGCCACTAGTTTCATTGAACCTTTGCAGTCAGCTGAAAATCCTTTAGATGCCATTTATAATTTAATGCACGGACTGCTTTTGGAAAATGATTTCCTGAAAGTGGAGTTTGGATGTCCAGCGGCAAACCTTACACAGGAAATGACCCCATGGAATGCGGATTTCAGTTCGGTATTGAACGAGCTGACCGAGCAATGGTCGGAACTGATGACCAGTGTACTCGAAAAAGGCAAGCAAACGGGAGTGGTGCGTAAAGATGTAGAGGCAGCACAAGTGACTTTATTTGTGATGTCGGGCTATTGGGGCGTGCGTAACTTTGGAAAGTTAGCCAATAGTAAAGCTATTTATCTGCCTTATTTAAAAGAGCTTAAGAGCTATCTTCACAGCTTGACTTAAATATTACAATCAAAAACATACTAATTAGTATGTTTTTGGTTTACTTTACATCGTTAATTAAAAACGATGTATCAAGCACTCACTTTTTATCATTCTACTGTTCGTTGGCTTGTGTTGGCAAGCTTAATTTATGCCATCTTTAGGGCATACCGCGGCTACCGTTCCAATGCTGTGTTTAGCAAAACAGATAATGCGGTTAGGCACTGGACGGCTACTATTGCCCATATCCAATTGATGTTGGGCTTGGTGCTGTATTTTAAAAGCCCTTTAATCCAATATTTCTTTGCCAACTTTAAGGAAACGGTTGGGAAACTTGATTTCAGCTTTTTTGGACTTTTACATAGCTTAATGATGCTGTTGGCAGTGGTTACGCTCACCATTGGTTCGGCCCTTGCTAAAAGAAAAACAAGTGACAGGGATAAGTTTAAAACCATGTTGCTCTGGTTTTCACTCAGTCTTTTGCTTATCTTCATCGCCATTCCTTGGCCTTTTTCGCCACTTGCTCAACGACCTTATTTCAGATAATATGATTCAACTTTTCTCTACAAAAATTGGCCGCTTGCGTGTGCTCGGCTTTTTGGAAGGTTTGTCCCTGTTGTTCCTACTTTTTGTGGCTGTGCCCATGAAATATTTGGGGAATAATCCTTCGCTCACCAAGCTAATTGGTCCTGTACATGGTGCTATTTTCGTTTGGTTTTTATTGAGTACGCTTAGCCTAGGAGTGGAACAACAATGGAAATTTAAAACAACGACTTGGAAAATCATAGTGGCTTGTTTTATTCCCTTTGGCACTTTTTATATCGATTACCTGATTTTTAGAAACGTAAAGAACAACCAATAATGAAAACTATTTTCTGGATTTTATTATCGCTTTTAGTGATATATATAGCTTATCGTACCTACCGACTAGTGATGCTTGCTGATGGATTGGACAAGAAAATTGCCGATGGCGCCGTGATTTTGGATGTGCGTACTGCCGAAGAATATGAAACGGGTCACATTGAAGATTCGGTTAATATTTCATTGGGAAGTATCAGAGAGAGATACCGAGAATTGGACCCCAACAAAACTTACATCACCACTTGTTCTCATGGCTTGCGAAGTGTTAAAGTGGAAAGCCTTTTAAAGGAACGTGGCTTTAAAAAGGTATTTAATGGCGGTGCTTGGACTGATTTGGAAAAGATAGTATTGACCCAAAAGCAAAAGAAATGACATTGTTGATTTTTAAAACGAATGTGCAATGTCGTGCCGATGTTGAATTGCTTCAACCTTATTTAGATTTGCAAGTGGGTTGTTCGTGTTGGCATTTTGATTTAGAAGATTGCGATAAAATCCTTCGGGTAGAAATTAAAAACGAGTTATTGCTTGGTATTGTGCCGCTGTTGAAGTCTCAGGGTTTTGATTGTGAAGAACTTGAGGATTAACAGAAGATGGTTTACTGAATAAGGACAGCCTTTTCCAATAATTAAGTAAAATAGGGAATGGATATAAATAGGTAGTGTGTAAATGCCGTAGCTCCTTTAAGTGTGTTGGTGAGAAAGGTTAGATTTGAGGAGTCATTAACAAAACAAAAATTAATATTTATGCGGGTAGGTTGTTACTAATAATTTTATCGTATCTAATTATGATTTTAAACAAATCTACCACTCAAGTGCAATTTTAATTCTTATTACAAAACTAAAACCATACAGTGAAGATATTCAATATTTATTGTCTATTTTTGAAAAACGTATGAGTACTAAAGTTGTAGATCTATATTGTGGGATTGGAGGCCTAACCCACGGATTTGTGCAAGAAGGTTTTAATGTCGTTGCAGGTATTGATTTCGATGAAACGTGTCGATATGCTTACGAAACTAATAATAATGCGAAGTTTCTGAAAAGAGATTTAATCAGTGCCGATTCGAAAGAAATAAACGATCTCTTTGGTGATGCAACGACAAAGATACTCGTTGGTTGCGCACCATGCCAAGCCTTTTCAATGTTAAACAATAAAAGTACATCTAATGAAAAGTGGAAGCTATTGTATTCATTTAGCAGGATTATTAATGATGTAAGCCCAGACATTGTTTCTATGGAAAATGTACCGAACCTGATTAACTTTGATGGAGGAAGGGTGTTTAAGGACTTTATTCAGAATCTTGAAAAACAACGCTATCATATAACCTACCATATTCTTAATGCAAAAGATTATGGCGTTCCACAAAATAGAAATAGGCTCATATTAATAGCTTCTAAAATGTCAAAGGTTAATTTTTTATCGCCTTCCCCAGAATTGATGAACATTACCTTAGAGAAAGCTATTAGACATCTTCCAGCTATCTCCGATGGTGAAACCCATCCTGAAGACAAGCTTCACAGAGCAAGAAAGTTATCGCCAATAAATAAGAAAAGGATTCAACATACACCCGAAAATGGCGGATGGAGAGATTGGCCTAAAGAGTTAATTCTTGATTGCCATAAGAAAGATAGTGGCAAAACATACGGTAGTGTTTATGGTAGAATGGGGTGGAAATCAGTTTCTCCCACTCTAACTACTCAATGCACGGGATTGGGTAATGGACGCTTTGGCCATCCAGACCAAGACAGGGCTATTTCTTTGAGAGAAGCCGCTATAATACAGTCTTTCCCAGAAAATTATGATTTTATTGACCCTCATACTAAGTATCATACTAAGTCTATTGAAAGACATATAGGAAATGCTGTTCCTGTTATGCTCGGAAACTTTATAGCGAAAACAATTCATGCTCATTTGCAGGAAGTTTGTTAAAGCTTTAAATTTAGATATATTTACCGTTACGTATCTAAATTTAATACAATGGCAAAAAAGCTTACAGAAGAGAAGATCGCCGATATTGATTCTCAAATAAGAAAAGAAAGCATACCTTACACGTATGAAACTAAAGAATATCCGATTGAGGTAATAGTTTCTAAATACGAAAAGGAACAATTATTTGTTCCTCATTATCAAAGGAAATTCGTGTGGGACGATAAGAGGAAATCTCGTTTCATAGAATCGGTATTTTTAGGTGTCCCAATAATGCCATTTCTAGTATCTATTGCTGGTGATGAGTCGACTCTTGAAATTATTGATGGCTCACAAAGAATTAGAACTTTAGTAGAGTACACAGTTGATGGTTTTGATGAAAATAAAAAACCATTAACTGGTTTTAAACTTAAAGGGCTAGAAAAGCTTCATGAGTTAAATGGAACGACTTTCAGCCAACTTCCAATTGGTTTACGTAATAGATTTAAGATACGGGATTTTAGATTTCATGTAGTAGGAGATCAGGCATCAGCAAAAATCAGATCAGATATCTTTGATCGTGTAAATACTAGTTCTAAACCATTAAGTCCAAGTGAAATTAGAAAAGGTGCTTTGCAAGGCAAGTTTTATGATTTTATACTTGAAACTGCTAAAATTGAACAATTTAGAAGATTAACACCTATACCCCTAGCGAAAGCTGAACGTGGCGAATACGAAGAATTAGTATTACGATTCTTTGCATATTCACAGAGTTATTTAGAATTCAAACATGATGTATCTAAATTTCTAGACGATTATGTAAAAGAACAATCTTCTAGTTTTGACGCAAATGGAAAGCTTTCCGAGCTCAATTCTGTTCTTAATTTCGTGGAGGCATATTTCCCATCACCTTATTTTAGCAGAAAGGGAAGAGAGGGTGCAACTCCGCGAGTTCGATTTGAAGCTATTTCAGTAGGGGTTTTTCTAGCCTTACAAGTAAAGCCAGATCTTGTACCTAGCGACATGAACTGGCTCGACTCTTCAGAATTCAAAGAGTTAACAACATCAGATGCAAGTAACAACCAAGGCAAACTGGTAAAGCGTGTAGAATTTGTTAGAGATTGTTTGCTGAATGTGATTAATCCAGTAACATTGAATTATGACTAGTACTAAAGCAGATTTTTACAGGAGAGTGCTAGAAATTAATACATATTTTGACTTTCTCCGTTTGACGGATGCAACGCCGTCTTCAATAAACTATACAGATCCATTGCTTGGGACAATCGCAAATGAACCCGTTAGTGATGATTTACGAAAAATATTAAAAGCAAATGGCTTCTTACTTCTTTATAATCTAGTTGAATCTACGGTTAGCAAATCTCTAACAGCGATTTTTAATAAGATTACTGATGAAGGTCTCCAATTTGCGGACCTGTCTGATACTTTTAGAAAATTATGGATCAATGACAGAGGTAGTGACCTAAAAGGTATTGAATCTTTGAATTTGAATAAGATCAGAACTTTAATGAGAGACGTTGCGGAAAGTATATTGGCTACAGAAATTGCAAGTTTATCTAAAAACTGTATCTCAATAAGTGGAAATATTGACGCTCAAGAAATTAGAAAAATCGCTAGCCAAGTTGGATTTGATAGTATAGAAGACGGCCGCCATCTTGTAACAATAAAGAACAAGAGAAATCAGTTGGCGCATGGAGAACTGTCTTTTACAGATATAGGAAAAGATTACTCATTTAATGAATTAGTTGTATTCAAAGATGATACAATATCTTTTTTAAATCTAATGATGCAGAAAATTGAACTTTTTATTACAGGACGAAAATATGCTGCCTAAAGCTAATTGATTTATTTTCAAAATATATAAATAGTATCGCTCACGGCTTGCGAACGGAGTCTATGTATCAAAGAAAAAGTACGCAGCACGACTTTGACTATGTTTTACACAAGCGAAGCGCAGCATGAGCAATTGTGCAGCAGATAAGGCGAAAAATGGGAACTCTTACTGCGTTTCATCAATCTTAATTTCATCGCCAACCACGTTTATTGTAGTCGTTAGGTAAAGCCCGATAAAAATATAGGAACGGTTTGTAGGTTTTGTTATTTTTGCAAACAGTCAACGGTACAGCTGTTGATTTTGTAGGAAATTACCATAAATACACCTTTTAAGCATGAGCAAAACACAATATTGGCTAGTAAAGAGCGAGCCTTTCAAATATAGCTGGGAGAAATTTAACCAAGATGGACGCACTTTTTGGGATGGTGTGCGTAACTATCAAGCACGTAACAACCTGAAAGCAATGAAAGAAGGGGATTTAGTTTTGTTTTACCATAGCAACGAAGGTAAAAACGTGGTAGGTGTAGCCAAGGTGGTAAAGGAGTTTTATCAAGACCCAACTACCCCAGACCCTAATTGGGTAGTGGTAGATTTGGCTCCTGTTGAATCTTTAAAAAATCCAGTGACTTTGGAGCAAATTAAAGCGGAAGAAAGCTTAAAGGATATTTCTTTGGTGCGCCAAGGACGTTTGTCGGTAATGCCTTTAAAGGTGACCGAGTTCGACAAAATTCTAGAGATGGGAAGCTAGTGCAAAAAATGCCGAATGTTAATCTTTGTTAAAATCTAAACATTCGGTAATTCGCATGCCGTATTGGCATTGCTATTGATATTTTCAGCCAACCAAACATCGTAAACAATGAAGATATTGATAGTGCTTTTGTGTAGCCTTATGCTCTCACAATTTTCCTTTGCCCAAGTGGCAAATGTTGGAGATTACGAAGTAAAAGTGACCTCTTATCGCTACAAAACCACCAAAGGACAGTTGAAAAAAGTGAGCCCAGAAGGGATAGGGATCGAAGACTATCAGGGAAATTATATCATTTTTCGAACTGCCGATATCATCAAAATTAAAGTAAAGAAACGGGGCCTAACTTTTGGGAAAGCAGTGGCTGGCGGCGCCTTATTAGGGCTGGGAGCAGGAGCTGCCATGTGGTCTTTGGATGAAAACGGAGATGCTGCTGGAGATATGTTGAAGCTTACCGCGGCACTTACCGTAGGTGGGGCCACTGCTGGTGCGGTGGTTGGTGGCGTTTCGGAAATTGCTGCTGGTAAATTAACCTTAAAGGTGAATGGCAATGCCGATTACTTCAAGAAAAACTATCAGAAACTAGAGAAATACCTCAATTTTTTTGAACCTATACAACATGTGAACGGTGGCTAATGTCCCGCATCGCTAGCGGTGCTTTGCCTTTTTCTGGTCGACATTAATCCAATGCTCATCACTAAACTAGAGCCCAATACCACCATAAATAGGAAAGGCGTGCCAATTTCTACCAATTTCATTTGTGGAGGCAAATTGTAGTAAAGCAAAATGCTAATCAAACCCCTTGGCGTTACAAAGCCTTCGGGCAATACATGTTCCCTTTTAAAGAAATATAAATAGCCAAACCTGATGACATAAATGCTGCCCAGCATAATGAGGCCATTGGCAATGATGTTGAAATTGTTGAGCTGGTAAATGTTCATCGTGAAGCCAAAAATCACAAAAAAGAAGGTTCTGATGATAAAAGCGGTCTCGGCAGAAAGTTGGTGTAACTGGGTAAGGTCGTTCGCTAAATTTTTGTAGATGAAGACCGACCTGAACCAAGCATGTTTGATGGTGTCGGCATTATTGAGGAATAAACCAAAAGACAAAATAAGCACTAAGGCCGACAGGTGGAAAGACTGGCCAATAGCGTATGCCATAATCAAAATGGAGATAATCAGGAAGAATTTGATATGGTGCTTTAGCCTTCCCATAAGGTATAGCAGCGTAATGCAGGCCACTACAGACAGCAATAAAATAAGTGCCGTGTTTACAGCTAACTCTCCAAAAGAGCCTATGGTGATATGTTGATTGGCTACGGCAAAATTAAAAAGGATAATGCCCAATATATCAGAGAAGGAACTTTCGTAGATGATAAATTCCTTGCTTTTTTTACTGTTGATGTTAGATACTGATGGAATGGCAATAGCAGAACTGATGACGCTAAAAGGAATGGCATTTACAAAGCAGAGGTAAAGGGTTTGCCCCGTAATTTGGTAAATGATAAATGTAATGACCGCAACGGTAGCAATTAAAATGAACAGTGCCGATAGGAATGCTCCTTTAATGACTTTGTTCTTTTCTCGGGCATATTTAAGTTCCAGCGAGCCCTCAAAAACAATTAAAATAAGCCCTACAGTCCCTAAAGTGGGTAAAATCTGTAAAAAGTTATAAGTATGAATTTGTAGCTTATCCACTAAAATTCTTAAACCAATACCTAGCACTAACAGTAGCAGTACTGAGGGGAGTTTGATTTTGCTGGCCACCAAATCAAATAGATAAGAGAAAATGACCAGTGCACTTAAAATAATGAGTATGGTGTAGGTCGTCATATATCCTTTCCTTTTCGACCTTGATAGGGTGGTTAATTTTTGTCAAATAAAGCTTTAAGCTCTACCGCGTCATCTGGTTGCATTTTTCCTGCTAGTACTAAACGTAATTGTCTGCGACGTAAAGCACCTTCGTAAAGTTCAACTTCCTCTGGGGTTTCAGGTTTGATTTCTGGTACAGGAATAGTACGACCGCTTTGGTCAACCGCTACAAAGGTGTAATAGGCCTCGTTAGATTTTACCCTGCTTCCCGAAGGAATGTTCTCTGCCCATACATCCAAACGTACCTCTACCGAAGTATGGAATGAGCGGGTTACTTTGGCTTCAATGGTAATTACATCGCCAAGTTTGATAGGTTGTTTAAACGATACATTGTCTACTGATGCCGTAACCACAATTCTGTTGCAGTGTTTTTGAGCAGATATGGCGGCGGCAATATCCATCCAGTGAAGCAATCTGCCACCCATTAAATTGTTTAACGTGTTGGTGTCGTTAGGCAGAACAAGCTCGTTCATTACCGTAAACGAATTTTTTGGACTTTTTACGTTTAAACTCATGGCGGCAAAAATACGGAAATTAACGAGGTTTCTACGGATATTTTTATTTGGGACAATGGCATGAGAAAGATATGTTAATAATAATTATCTGATTTGATATGTAATATTTTAAAACAAATAAATAAGTAATTTTTATTTATTAATATTTTTAAATAAGTTTAGGTTATATTTTAATAAAACAAACTTAACCTAAACTGTATGAAGAGAATTTTACTTTTAATGTGTTTTGCTATTGGCTTTTGTGCCAGTGGTAGGGCGCAAGGCATTTTGGTAAACCGCTATTATAATAGTGGTTTAGCCAATGGCGTAAATGACGTAGTGGAACTGGTGGTGTATACGGACCACCTCGATATTAGAAATTACATTATCAAAGATTATGGTAATGGCGGTAGCACCTTGGATGACGGTGGAGGGAAATATCGTTTTAAAGAGCTCGATGTATGGAAAAACCTCCGCTCGGGTACTACCATTGTATTGCGTAAGTTAAGCGATGCAGAATTGCTGACTTATACGCCCGACACTGTTGCTACCGATTTTAAAATAAGTGTGGCCATTAACGATGCAAATATATTTACCAATATGGATAACAATAAAATATGGAATTTAACTTTCCATGAAGCGGTTTCCATTAGGGCAGATACCGATGCAGCCGCTCAGGCAAACGGAGCAAATCTGGCTGTTCACACGTTAGGTTATGGCGATTTCTTTAACAAATCGGTTTGGCATGGCATTACTGGGACTAAATCTTTATATAATGGCAGTAATTTGGCAGGTAATGGAACCGTGGGCGTTGCTTATTTAACCTATCCTAATTATCAAAGTTATAGCACGCCGTTCGACTCGAATGCAGACTTGATTTCATTGCCATCCTATTGGAACAAAGAAACCGCATTGATGACTGGTTTCCCTGCAGGAATACAGGTTTTTAGAACTACTACACCTTATATGGGCCGTCAGATGAATGCCTATTGTGTAGTGTTTGACCCTAGGCTGGTAGAGTTTAAACCGACTCAATCTAGTTTAAAAACGCCAAAAGCTTTTGTAGAAGCCGAAAGTGGTACGGTTTACGCTTGTTTAAATGCTGGCTTTTTTTCTACGGTGGCCTTGAGCACCGTTCAGTATAATGGAACTACTTATGCAAGTAACGTGGCCTCTCTCAATAGAAGTGTTTATAACAATCAATCTAATACTTATTATCCAACCAGAGGCACATTTGGTTTGTCATCGATGTTGAAACCAGATATTACTTGGACTTATAGAATCAGTAATGTAGTTTATTCTTATGCTACACCATCTCCGAATGATGTTAATGCGGCGCCTCAACCCGTTCCCTTAGCGGCTAACGGTACCATTTGGAATGCCATTAGTGCGGTAGGCGGTTCTCCTGTTTTGGTGAAAAATAGCTTGGTGAATATCACTGCTGCGGAAGAGCTCGCTGATTTGGACAATACGTCTCAACGAGGAAGGTCGGCTATTGGCTATACGGCTGATGGTAAAGTGATTTTGTTGGCTGTAGAAGGCGGAAATACAACAGTTTCGCCAAGTGTTACTGGGTTGAGCCTAAATGAACTGGCTAATTTAATGAAGGATATGGGCTGTGTTGGCGCACTCAATTTAGATGGAGGAGGCTCCACCGCTTTGCGAATCAATAACCAAGCTACCGTTCGTCCATCTGATGGTGGAGCGGAACGTACCATGCCAGCTGTTATCTTAATTAAATCAAAAAACTAGACAATCATGAAATTCAAAATATACTTTATTGTTTTACTGGCTTTTGCGGTGAACCTTGCAAAAGCACAAAAAGCAGATTCTTTAAAACTGTTAATGGATGTTAGTGGCGGAAACGTGGGGGCGAGCACACAAAGTGATGATGCCGTTCCAGTAACCATCAGTACGTACGACAAAGTGAGTTGGGGCGACGGTTATGGGATAGCCAATAGGGCTTTTATCCAATCGTTACGAAATACGGTGCTGCCCATCACTTTATTTAAATTCAATGCTAAAAAAGATGCGGATGCGGTAAATGTGACTTGGGCTACCTCGATGGAGCGTAATGCCTTACACTTTGAAGTGTTGCGCTCAACCGATGGGAAAAAGTTTGAACGTATTGCTACCATTGGGGCCAATGGAAATTCTAATTCTTTGCAGAGTTATTCCTACAGAGACCGTAAACCTGAAAATGGCACCAACTACTATCAATTGAAAAGTGTAGATAGGGATGGTACTTTTTCTACTTCTATTGTGGTTGCGGTACAATTTAACTTAAATAAAACAGACATCACAGTGGTTGCAAATGCTGCTAACCAAACTATTAAACTCAATGTTTATTCGCCTGTAGCTACCGCGGCAAGTTTTTCTATTTCTGATGTGAATGGACGTGTTTTGTTGAGGGTTAAAAACCTTTCGATACAAAAAGGGAGCAATGCATTTGAATATCCATTAAATGTGCCAGCGCAGTTGCTTATTGCCGCACTGACTTCGGCTACTGAAAAAAATGCTTTTAAATTTTACTATTAGGTTTGATTAATTCTTCGTCATGACATTTCGCTATTTAGCTCTCATCATGTGTTTGATTTCACTTTCTTGTTCAAAAAAGAGTGGGAGTAATCCAATAACACCGCAACCTGTGCCAACTAATTCATTTTATGTAGGAGAGGTAAAGCCTGCGGCTTCAAAAAGTTGTTTCGCAGGAGCGTATTATCGGAAATTGGTGTCGAGTGTTGATGAATGGGGAGGTATCGGTGGGCAGTTAGTTTTGCCCACCGCTGTTTTTGACCCCTCAAGAATTAATCCAGCCAAACCTGCGCAGTTTTTGGATAATCCTTCGGTTTATATGGGTGGAAATATGGGTGGACAGGAAACGGATATCGGGTTGACATGGGAAGTGATTAGAGATGAGAATGGAAATGTAACGGCAGATAGAAGGGCTTTTAGACCGTTTTTAAGGAGAACAGCCCATAGCGGAAGTGGTCAAGTGGCGCTTTATGAAAATGCTCCCGCAGAGGCTAGATATTATTGGTATGCTGGAGAGGAGGTGACCATGTCGGTGAAAATTGTGGCCAATGGTGTGCTGAGGTTTACGGTGGAAGGGGCTGAAAAGAAATTTGAACGTGATTTTGATTGTGGAGGCTACACTTTTGCAGGCAAGGGCGAATTTAAACGCGTGAACGCCATCGACCAAGTGTCTAATGAAGGAAAACCTGTGCAAGCCACCAGAACCAAGGTAACGGGCGGTGAGTGGAAAGCCAGCTACTTATATCGCATCGTAAATGGGCAGTTGCAGGAAACACCTTTTCATGATGGCCGTTATACGGATATGAGATGCCCAAGTGCCAATTATTTCTCTGTTTTTTCTACACAAACAGACCGTTCAAAAGGAGCGGAGAAGATAGAAATCAATGGAGCGGGGATATAGCCTTAACGCTGTTTGGCCATTAAAATATGGGCTAGATGATGTTGGCGTACGAAATGTTAAAAATATCTAAATTAAATGCTTTTTGGTGTTTCTGTTTAATAAAATCAGTGCTTTTTTGTTTGATTTATCATTTTAAAGCATTATTTCTATATAATATATTATTGAATATAGAATTTAGTTGTTTGTACTGTGTTTAATGGTTTTTTAAATTATGTGAAAAAGTGTAATTGCAGAATTATATTTTAAAAAAATATATAGTGTTTGTATTTAACTGTTCTGTTTTTTAAATAATGTCTTCGAATTTTAGTTTTATATATTGCTTTGTAGCCAAATTTTTGCATTTGTGTGGATTTGATTTTGATTTCTTAGCTATATATTTGATTAACGCCAATCTTTTGAAATAATAGAGAGGCCAAACAAACCTAAACCACACAACACACAAATGATTATCCCGCCGTAGCTGAATAGGCTATAAGTACGGTGCTTAGAGCATTGGTACTAGGTTTACTATATCTGAATGTAAGCCAATTAGAACTAAAATCAAAAAATACTAACTAGTTAAAAATTATGAAGAACAAACTTCTTTTCAAAGAGGAGATGGGTGGATTCTGTACATTTAATTCGCTCAAATCACTTCTTTCATTATCATTTATTTTACTCTTTAATTTACTTTCTTTTGTTTCCCTAGCCCAAAATCAACAGGTGTCGGGAAAAGTTGTTGACCAAGATAATATTCCATTGCCTAGTGTGAATATTTTAAATGTGAAAACTAAACAAGTTTATACAACCAATAGTAATGGTGAATTTTCTATTGCTAATACCAATTTTCCGATAACACTTAGCTTTACTATGGTGGGCTTTTTGAAAGAGGAAATGACTTTTTCGAAGCCAACTACAGGCTTTACGATTACCCTTAAATCCGACAATAAATTGAATGAGGTAATTGTAGTGGGTTATGGTACAACCACTAGATTGAAGAATACCGGTTCTGTGGGAAAGGTTTCTGGCGAAGCGCTGGTACAACAGCCTATCAGTAACCCAGTATTAGGTATGCAGGGCCGTGTTGCAGGTGTTTATATGACTACCGCTAGTGGTAATTTAGGTGCCAATGTAAACGTACAAATTAGGGGTACTAATACGATTACCTCATCTTCATTGCCTCTTTATATTATTGATGGTGTGCCTATGCCATCAACGGGTATCAATGCTTCTTCTTATGGTGGAGCTACAGGTACGCATAGTCCTTTTATGAATATTAACTCGGCAGATATTGAAAGTATGGAAGTACTTAAGGATGCCGATGCAACTGCTATTTATGGATCTAGAGGTGCCAATGGCGTAGTTTTAATTACGACTAAAAAAGGTAAAGCTGGTTCAACTAAAATTGGCGTTGATTTTTATAAAGGTATCCAAAATGCCGTTAACAAATTGAACTTGTTGAATACACAGCAATACATTCAAATGCGTAGAGATGCATTTGCGGCAGATGGGATTACTAATTTAACGATGACCAATGCCTATGATGTTTTATTATGGGGCGATCAGCGTTATAACGATTTGCAAGAATTGTTATTTGGTAAAACTGCTCAAGTGACTGATGCACAGTTTAACGTACAAGGAGGTAATCAAAATACACAGTACTTGTTTAATCTTGGTTACAAAGATGACAATGGAGTATTAATGGGAACAAATAATCAACGCCGAGGAACAGCAAGATTAAATGTTAACCATACTTCAAACAATAACAAGTTTACGTTCAATTCTTCATTTGCTTATAGTTCAACCAAAATGGCTTCAATTGGTACAAGTGGTTTTAACTATGCTTGGCTTGCACCAAATATGCCACTTACTGATGAAGCAACAGGTTTGCCTTATTTCTATGGTACCGCGGCTAATACGCACAGTCCTTTAAGGTATAACTATAGTAGCGCTGATTTATCTAATTTTAATTTTATTGGTTCTGCAAGCATTGGCTATAAAATTTTGGATAACCTTCAGGTAAAAGTCGATGGAAGTTTCACCCGTTTAGATTATCGTGGGGTGGAGAAATATAAAAACCCTTATTTAAATCCTAATGAAGGACTTGATTATAAGAACTTCGCCACTTTTGGTAACGATTATCAACACACCTATAACATTGAGCCGCAACTTAATTATAACAAAGTAATTGGTAAAGGTAAAATAACGGCATTGTTAGGTGGAGCTTTTCAGGAAACGGTTGCTGGCGGGCAAGTAGTTCAGGGTAGAAATTTCTCTTCTGAAGCTTTAATGAATGCCTTGGGTGCAGCGGGTACAATTCCTTCTTATAGCACAACCTATAATCAATATAAGTTTAATTCAATTTTTGGTAGGTTAACTTACGACCTTGAAAACAAATACATATTGAATGGTACTTTTAGAAGAGATGGTTCATCTAGATTTGGACCGGCCAGACAATTTGGTAATTTCTGGGCTGTAGGTGGTGCATGGATTGCCTCAAGCGAGAGCTTTATCAAAGATAATTTCAAATTTGTTTCATTAGCTAAATTAAGAGCTAGTTATGGTTTAACAGGTAATGATGGAATTGGTAACTACCAATATATGGAAACCTTTGCATCAACCTCTGCACAATACAACTACAATTCAGGTTTATATGCTAATAGATTAGGAAATCCTGACTTTAGCTGGGAAACCAATAAAAAATTTGAAGTTGCGCTCGAATTGAATTTCTTAAATAACAGAATTACTACCACAACAGCTTTCTTCAACAATATTTCTGGTAACCAATTGGTGAATTATCCAATTGCATCACAAACAGGTTGGTCTTCTTATGTAGCTAACTTAGATGCCAAAATTAGAAACAGAGGATTTGAATTTGAAACGACCACGACCAATATCGATGGTAAATTTAAATGGCGCACCAATTTCAATATCACTACTTTTAGAAACAAATTACTAGCATTCCCTAATTTAGCTAAGAGTTCTTATTCAAATACTTATGAGATTGGTAAGTCGATCAACGTATATCGTCGTTACGAATTTATTGGTATTGATCCAGATACAGGAACACCATTAGTGAAGGATTTAGATGGTAATGGTACATTTGCTGCAGTGGGTGACTACAGAAGTTATGGTGATTCAGATGCAAGATTTTATGGTGGTTTAGGTAATACCTTTAGCTATAAAGGTTTTGATTTGGATATCTTTTTCCAATTTACAAAGAGACCTTATGCAAATGCTTACATTAATAGTTCTAATGCAAGTCAGCCAGGTATTATTTATAATTTGCCTGATTTTCTATTGGACGGTATTTGGCGTAATAAAGGTGACATCGCAACCAAACCGCGTTTATCAACCGTTAACAGTGGGGCGTTTAACCAAGCTTATAGCAGATACAGATTGTCTGACGCTGGTATTACCGATGCATCTTTCATCAGATTGAAAAACGTATCCTTTTCGTATACTTTGCCTACTGAATTGGCAAGAAAGCTAAAATTGAGTAATGTTAGGCTTTACGCTTTAGGGCAAAACCTTTGGACGATCACAGATTATCAAGGATTTGATCCTGAAACTCCTGGTACTTCTACGCCTCCAATGCGTACTATTACATTTGGTGTCAATGTTTCAATTTAATTTTATCTGTTTACGTAAATTTTAAAAAAATGAAATCAAAATACTTTAAAATCATTTGTTTAACTGCAGGATTATCAACCGTGATGATCAGCTCATGCAAGAAATTTTTAGAAATTGACCCGCCAATTAATGCTTTTAACGCAAGTACAGCTTATGATACCGATGATTTGGTGAGGTCTAATATTGCTGGTTTACATAGCTACAACTTTATAGTGGGTAGTGGGTATTATGATACTGATAGTCATTTGTTTCCAGGAATGAGTGCTGATGAAATCAGTTATTATACCACAGCTTATGATGAGTTTTTGGATAATAATATCCAAGATATAAACACCACTAACAGGAATATGTGGATTTATCCTTATAAAACGGTATATCAATCTAATTTAATGTTGACCGCTTTAGAGAGCGCGACAAAAATTTCGGCACCGGTTAAAGCGGAAGCTTATGCTACAGCTAAATTTTTTAGAGCCCTAGCGCATCTTAACCTAGTGAGTTTATATGGTGACGTGCCTATTGTGTTAACAAGCGACGTGAAAACATCTACAAATTTGCCAAGATCACCTAAAGAAGAGGTTTACAAGCAGATTATTACCGATCTTCTTGATGCGAAGGCTTCATTTAAAGGGATTAACAAATCAAATTTATATGTAAATGAAAAAAGCACTACCGCAATTTTAGCTCGTGCATATTTATATGATAAACAATGGCAAAAAGCAGCTGATGCAGCGACAGAATTAATCAGCGGCCCGTTAAAAGGGACTTTGACACTTGAAGACATTGGCAAAGTTTTTCAAAGAGTGAGCAGAGAGACCATTTTGGCCATTAGTAGTGATGGTTCTGAAAAAACACGTGTTAATTATACCTATCCAGGAACGCTTTATTTGCCTACTGTTCGTACCATCTATAACATAACCCCAAACTTGTATAATGCGTTTGAGGCTGGCGATTTAAGAAAGGCAAATTGGATTGGTACATTTAATGGTACTGTAGGCACTACTTATTATCCGTTTAAATACAAATTAAGAGCCGCTCCTAGCAATACCGCTTTGGCTGAAGATCAGGTTTTGATTCGTTTGAGCGAAATGATTTTAACTAGAGCCGAAGCATTGGCCCAATTGGACAGAACAGGTGAGGCTATGGATGATGTAAATGCTATCCGTGGAAGAGCTGGACTTGGTGTCTTGCCAAGAACTTTGGGAAAAAGTGACGCCCTTTTGGCCATTGAAAAAGAACGTAGACTAGAATTGTTTTGCGAGGGACATCGTTGGATTGACTTAGTGCGTACTGGTCGTGCCGATGCTGTTTTAGGTGCATTAAAGGGTAGTAAATGGAAAAGTACAGCTGTACTATATCCTATACCAGCAAAGGAAATTGAGTTAAATCCAAAATTGACTCCAAATCCGGGCTATAATAGATAACCTGGATTTGATATCCGATAAATAAAGAAAGCCGTCTCGTGATTTAACATGAGACGGCTTTCTTTATTTTTGATTTAAAACATCTATATCTATTATTTCAATTGGAATTTCTTTCCCTAGAAAAGATGAGGTATGTCTTAATTAGACAAATATTATCTTTTTAAACTATTGATGTTGGCGAAGCCTACTAAATCATCGTAACGAGCTCCAGGTCTTCTATGATAAGCAAATACTTGATAAGAGTTTTCAGTTTCGAAAAAAGAACCTTCAAAAACAGTGTCGTTGAACTTCCCGTTCTCATCTACCCAAACATATTTGAAGTCGTATAGTCCTTGCTTTAATTTAATGTTGCCATAAAACCTTCTTCTTGATGATTCGAAAGTCAATTTGTTGTCGTCAGTAAGGGCGTAATTGTTGAACCTTCCAAATACATATGCATTTCCTTTTGGTGTAGGAAGTGGTGCGGCCAAGGTAAACAAGATGTAGGCATAGTCGCTATCCGTTACATTATCTCTTCCATCGTTATTTCTAATGAAGAAATTGCCATTTTCATCAAATTGGTTGCTATATCGGTTGCTGTTGTTGGGTAGGTCGATGGATAAGATTACGTTTTGAGTACTGTCCCTGTAGATATCAGCAACGTGCTCTGCCTTGTATCTAAAGCTGCGGGTGTCAAACTTTCTGAACTCATTTCCAGCCCAAAATTGGTTGGTGTTAATGTCGTTATAAACCAATGTGCCTGGTTTTACAAAGGAAGGTTTAGTATTGACAATGGCCGTTTGCGGAATGGCATTTTGCATTACCACGGCTTTAATTTCTTGATAAGGATTGTTGATGGGTGTTTGGTAGAAGAGGCTGAAATTAATCTTCTGTTTGCTGTTTCTATCGGCCACATCGGTAGCTGGAACTACTTCGGCACCAACGTTAATGGTATTGTTAAGTACGTAAAAACGTTGGGTAATCACGATTTTGCTTGGGTCGTTGTCCTCGTAAATTTTTAAGATATAATTACCACCAACTTTGGGCTTCATTTGGTCGTTAGGGAAAGTAAGCTGATAGTGCGTAAACTTTACCAAAGTGTTAAATGAATAACGATAGTTGAAGAGGATATCCTGTTGTACACCTTCTAAGTAATCTAAAAGATTCATTCTCGAAGGTTTCCAATCCCAAGTACAATGCTCAATGGTGTAGCTGTAATTTTTTTGTCCGCCACGTAAATCATCAAAGCCAAAAGTGAGCGTTTCTGAGCTTTTTAAGTTAATCACTGGAAGCGACTGTTCTTTGCTAGTGTTGTAACATTCTACTGTTTTAATGTAACTTTTAAAGGTTTGGTTTTGGTATTCTGTCTGTGCCTTTACACTAGCTATTGACCATACAGAAAAGAGGCAGAAGAGCAGCTTGTATTTCATTTATAATCCGTTTATACCAAAGGTAACGAAATCATCTAAAAATAGGCTAGTTATTTTTGCCCGTAAAGCCGTCCATTAATTTCATGGTTTTCAAGGCTTCTTCGGCTGAGCAAGGATTTTCGCTTTCTCCTCTAAAATAAGCAACTACTTGTTCAATCATCGGTTGTTCTACATGGGCTAAAGGTTCGAAATGGATGATTTCTTCTTCTCCATTGAGATTCACTTTGATGGTTTGGCCAAATACAGAGAAACTGATTTTGCCTTTTGAGCCGTAGATTTCACAAGTGTCTGTTTGTTCGTTTTCGGGAGCAGAAAAGCACCAAAGGCCATTAAAAACTACACCGTTTTCAAACAAAATATGGCCCGTTACCAAATCCTCTACAGGTTCAGTTAGGTCTTTTTTATTGGCTAAGCCATTGAACTGTTTAACGGCTCCAAAATAATAAAGCATTAAATCCAATTGGTGTGGAGCAAGGTCGTGGAATAAACCACCACCAGAAATTGCTGGGTTTATTCTCCAGTTTTCTTCGCTATTGGCAATGATGTTACTGGCTTTGGGTTGTAGCATTTTCAAGTCTACAAAACGTACGTCACCAATAGTATTTGCGGCTAATAGGGATTTTATTTTCAAGAACAAAGGTTGTGCTCTTCGGTAATGTGCAACCACCAATTTTACGTCATATTGATGAGCGGCATGCGCCATATTTTGTGCAGCTAGGCTGTTTAATGCCATTGGCTTTTCTACATAAACAGGCTTGCCAGCAGCAAGTGCCGCAATGGTATATTCTTCATGCTGCAATGGGGGAGTGGCAATATAAATGGCATTTATCTCAGGGTCGTTAATTAGGTCCTGAGCATTGCTATACCATTTTGGAACACCATGCCTTTTTGCATAATCTTCGGCCTTGGCAGCGTCTCTACGCATTACAGCAACCAGTTTGGAGTTTGGTACTTTGTTAAAAGCAGGACCGCTCTTTACTTCTGTGACATCACCACAGCCAATAATTCCCCATTTGATTTCGTTCATGATGGATTGTTTTTAAGGATGGAGCGGTTTAAAACGCCTGTCATTCTGAGCATAACCTGTACCGACACTTCGGTAGCGAAGAATCTTTTTAAAGACTTAAAGATAGATTCCTCCTATTGTCGGAATTGTAAATGTCAGATAATTCGGTAACAGAATCATAATAATTAAATTGATCCTGTTATGCCAATAAACACCAATGATTTCACCGTTGAGCGGAAGTATCTGGATACTTACCGTTTTATGAT
>JAEXHI010000037.1 GCA_023450085.1 Bacteroidota bacterium | reverse complement strand
CGGCATCCCCATAAACCTTATTAGTTAAAGCCGCAAAGCTGATGGTTTGATCCGCTTTACCAACTGTTAAGGTTTGTTGAACATCAAGTGCAGCATTGTAATTGGCATTGCCCAACTGCGAAGCGGTGATAGTAGTACTGCCCGCTCCAACGATAGTCAAAGTATTGCCCACAATGGTAGCCACCAAGGGATTGGAACTCGCATAAGTAACCGCATTGCCTGAGGCACCACCTGTGCCGCTTAAATTAAAATCGGCATCCCCATAAACCTTATTAGCTAGTGGTGCAAAAGTGATGAGCTGATCTGCCTTACCTACTGTTAAGGTTAATGAAATACTTCCTGCCGTATAATTTCCTGTAGCTGCTTGTGCAGCAGTGATCGTAGTTGTTCCCGCACCAATAATGGTGATGGTATTTCCGCTAATTGTAGCCACATTTTCATCGCTACTGGTGTACGTAAAGACACCATCACTATTAGTGGTAGGAACTGTAAGTACGAAATCAGCATCGCCAAAAACTTTGTTAATATTGGCAAAACCTGCTAATGTAGTTACCAAAACACCTTGATATTCATAAGCACCTATATCAATAGTACCATTAGTAGCATAATTGAAAACCCTCGCATTTGCAGCCAAATCTTTAGTGTTGGCATCCAAACCTGAATACAGGCTATTATCTCCTTTATTAATCGCAGGGCTTGTACTTTTCAGGGTATAATCCGCATTAGCTTCATCATTAAAAATAGCTGCTGCAGTTAAGCTAGTTGCATTTATATTACCATTGGAATTGTCTGACGAACCTTTCAACAAAGAATAACTAGCGGTATATCCAGTCCCCTGCATACTGTCCCAAACAATACTATTTTGCAAAACAGGCGCACCACTAGAAACGATGGCAAAGGCCATATTCCCATTATTCACAAAAGTTGTATTGGTAAAGGTTCCATTAGAATCGTGGATAATGATACCGCCACCGCCAGAAGATGCCTTGTTTTCACTGATGATGCTACCCTTCATATTGACATTGGCTCCTGAATAATTGTACATCCCTCCGCCAATACCACTAGAATTAGCATAAATTTTACTGCCAATGATGATTGGTGAAGCCTGCTCATTCAACATCCCCGCACCTTGAACTCCGGCATTTGCAGTAAAACCACAGTTTTCTACTATTGGTGAAGCAGTATGATTATACATTCCACCACCATTAGCCCTACTCGCTGAAACACCATTTACCGTAACGGTGCCACTTCCATTAGCATTCCCACCTTTCAGGATAAAACCATCTAATTTCGCATTGCCAACATCACCCACAGCCAATACCACATGATAATTGTTATCAGAATTATTCGTCAGGCTAAGCGATGCTCCTGAACCGGTCACCACGTCATCACCATTCACATCGCCACTTAAAATAGTACCGCTTGCCCCATAAATCCTTGCTTTTGTTAAGTCATCAATACTATTGCTTGGATCAAAACCTCCATACAGCTGTACATTTTTCACTAATGTAAAAGCATTATCACGACCTCCATCTAACACATAATTTGCACTAGCAGCATTGTAAGCTGGCTTATAGGTCCCCTTTGCCACATAGATCTTCAAAGGCGTGGCATCAAAAACAGTTTGATCTAGATTATATTTTTTGCGGGCCCATTTCAATGCATCGGCAAGTGATGGGCTCGCATTTATCCACGATGACCCTTCGCCCGTTCCTGTAGCAGCAGCATCCACATAGAGAATATTGTTAGCGTCTGGAATGAGGTCTTGATATTCATAGGCACCCAAATCAATGCTTGCACCCGACAATCGTTTATTCCCTAACAAATCTTTGTCCGTAGCTAAATTGCCACCATTATTAGTGTACAATAGATTATTTCCTACATCAATGGTTGGGCTTTCATCATGTAAAATATAATTTCCAGTATAAACTGGAGCTGCGATAAATGCAGTTGGATTAAGATATTTAGGGTCCGTATCCAGATTTCCAGTTCCAGCAAATCCACCCTGTATCAAGCTATAACTTACGCTAGTTACCGCATTTACCTGGTAAGAAACCCTTATCCTCACCTGATCAATGTAAGAAATCACCGTAGGCAACAATAATCCAGCAGCCCTAGACTCAACAGAAATCGCCACTCCAAAATCACTAGCATTTACATCTGCAGGTGTTAAGGCAAGTCCCCAAAGGTCTGTATTGGCACCATAAGTAAATGCTGTTTCTGTTGTAGGCCAATTGACACCAGTATTAGCATGATTAGTTCCTGTCACTTGGTTGTTTTTGAGCAACTTGATATTTAAATCCCTAGTAAAATTACTACCTGAGTTATCACTAGAAGCTTTTCGAATTTCTACCTCTACGCCTAATATTTGCGCATTAGGAGGCACATTAAATCCAAAGCCTTTAACCGATAAAAAATTACTGCTTCTTACGGTACCTCCAATTAATAATGCTGCATTTGACATGGTTGCATAACTGTTATTATCGGTAAGCGCATTAACAGGGCTATCCCAAGGATCGGTGCCAGTACTATTATCATTAATAGCTACTGTTGGATTTTGATAAACAGGTGCTGTGATGGTCGTATTTTCAAGGATACCACTACTATTCCCATAAACCACTGTATTTGCGATAGTGGGTGAAGAAAGGTTGTGATAAACCGCAGCATTAGCAGTACCACTGCCATTATTCCCCGCAACTGTGGCATTCAACAATTTTGGTGCAGAATAGGTACTGTACATCGCTGCTCCACTGGCATTACCCGAGGTTTTATTTCCTGTGATTAAAGTATTACTAATTTGTGGTGAAGCAGCATAATTGTAAATACCTGCACCAGTATGGTCTGCTGTAGCCGCATGTCCAGAAATGATACTATTCGTAATTTTTGGTGAAGCTCCCTGGTTATAAACACCTGCACCTCTATCTTGATAAATGGTTTGCCCATTCACCATAATGGTGCTTGTGGTATTTGCATTACCACCAACAATGCTAAATCCATCTAATATGGCGCTACCTACATTTCCCACGCTAAGTACCACGTGATTGGTATTGTCGACATTCGCAGTAATGGTAGACATTGTTTCGTCGTTACCATTTAAATCTCCACTAAGAATGGTCCGATTAGCCACCAGCTTAAGATTACGTTCGGTCAAAGTAGCTTCAGTCCCTGCGAAACCGCCATACAACTCCACGTTTTTCACTAGCACAAACGCATTGTCACGCCCTCCATCAGTAGTAAAATTTGCATCGGCAGCATGATAAGCAGGCTTGTAAACACCTTTAGCCACATATATTTTTAGTGGCGCAGCATCAAAAACCGTCGCATCAGCATTGTACTTTGTCCTAGCCCATTGTAATACATCTGCCAGTGAAGTCACCGCATTTGCCCAAGAATTTCCTGCACCTGTACCCGTTGCCGCAGCATTCACATAAACCACATGGTTAGCATCAGGCAATACATCAAAACTTTGGTATTCATAAGCCCCACGATCAATCACACCACCTGTCGCATATCTATACACCCTGGCATTGCCTGCAACATCTAACGTTGCGGCATCTAAACCTGTATATAACGCATTACTTCCTGTATTAGTAGCTGGACTATAACTCTTTAAGGTATAATCACCCACAATAAATGGAGCTGTACTGAAAGCTGGCGCATTGGTAAATAAAGGATCCACATCTGTATTTCCTGTACCAACGTAACCTCCCTGTACAATACTATAACTTACTATTGGCGTACTATTGCTATTTATAATTCCATCACTGTTTCCGTAAATGATTGCATTGCTAATGACAGGCGAAGACGAAGAGCTATTATAGATACCACCACCCCAATTCGTAAAGCCAGCCCTATTTCCAGCAATAGTACAGTTAATTAATTTAGGAGATGAGGAACCATTATATATTGCTCCTGCGTATCGCACAGAGGTATTGCCATAAAAAACGCAATTCTTAACCGTAGTTGCAGCCGCTATTACATTATACATCCCTGCACCTGAGCTGTTGCCTGTGCTGGTATTGCCCTTAAACACACAATTAGTCACCGTAGGTGAAGCACCCTGGTTCATCATACCTCCACCTCCAGAAGCACTTACGGTATTACTCACAAATGTGCAGTTGCTAATGATGGCTGATGATGACGAATAGTTAAAAACGCCACCGCCTCCGCTTACACTCGCAGAGTTGGACGTAAAAGTACAACCAACGATGCTTGGCGAAGATCCTGTATTGAAGATACCGCCACCACCACCTGAAGAATTGGAAGTAAATGTGCTGTTGCTAATATTAGCCGCTGATGATTGTTCATTAAAAATACCACCTCCGTAAGTACTGGAAGTATTGTTTGAAAAACTACAATCAGTAATTACAGGAGACGAAGCGGTATTAAATATCGCACCGCCACTAGCTGAAGTTGCTTTATTCCCAGAGAAATTACAATTCGTGATGGTAGACGAAGAAGAGGTTGAATTAGTGATAGCTCCGCCGAAATCATTTGCTGTATTTTCTGTAAAAGTACAACCTGTGATATTAGGTTTAGAAGATGAAAAATTATTGATTGCACCCCCACTATTCGCCCTGTTTCTAAAAAAAGTACAATTGCTAATGGTAGGCGAAGAATTATTGTAATTACTAATCCCCCCTCCTCCGTCAGCGGTATTTCCAGAAAATGTACAATTGCTAATGGTAGGTGCCGAGTTGTAATAGTTACATATACCACCTCCTATAGTTGCTGAATTTGCTGCAAACAGACAGTTGTTAATGGTAATTGCTGACCCATAATTATACATTCCACCGCCCCAAGTTTGGCCACTTCCACCTTTGATCGAAAAACCATCGATGAGCGAAGCTGCAGTTAGGCTTACACTAGAAACCACATAACTGCCATTACCTTGCAGAAGCGTACTATCTGCAGGAGTAGCACCAAATATCCTTTGATTTATTTGGGATTCCGTACCAACAAATCCTCCATACATCTTCACCCCTTCCTTCATCACAAAACTTTGCCCACTTGCTGGCTGATAAGTGCCTTTGGCTACCCATATTTGTTGGATATTAGTATTGGTTACGGCCGCGGTAAGCGCATTAGACAGTTCTGGAGCTGCATTAGTCCAGCTATTTCCACTAAGATCGCCCGCACCATTTTGTTTGACATAAACAATACCACCTGCATCAGGCACAGGAACTGGATTGTAGGGGCTTTCAAAAGCTCCCATATCAATAGTTGCACCCAATAATCGTAAACCACCCGCCAAATCTAAGGTTGCACTATTCAAGCCTACATAAAGACTGTTGTTCCCCTTATTCACTGCTGGACTGACCTGCTCTAGCTTAAAATTACCTGCAGCAGCATCTACAAACTTAGGGTCCTGATTATAAATCACACCAGTATTACAAGTTCCACCAACAGGACACGATGCCCCTTGTATTAACGAGTAATTCACTTGGATTTCGCCACCGCTAGCAGTTCTGTCAAAAAAAGAGGTATTGCCGTAAACAATAGAATTATTAAGGATAATTGGCCTAAAACCAGCATTCCAAAAACGAGCATATAGCGCTGCGCTACCCGTGTTATTGTAAAAAGTACAATTGGTAACAATGAGGTTATTTGCCACTTGATCACCATAGCCAACGGCACTACCCGCATTGGAGGTATTTCCAGTAAATAGGCAATTACTAATATAAGCGTTAATCGAAACACCACCACCATTATAATAAATAGCGCCACCTGCAGCGGTGCTAGCTGTATTATTTTTAAATGTACAATTACTGATGTTCGGCACCGACTGATTACCGCTATAAATGCCACCACCTGTTACTGCTGTGTTATTGTTAAAAGTACAGCCTGTAATGATAGGTGATGATAGCACATTGTATATTGCCCCACCATAAGTAGCACCGTTGTTATTGGAAAAAACACAATTAGTAATCATAGGTGGTGTAGAACATTGATAATTATATATCGCACCTGCACCATAAGTTGCGCTATTCCCCGAAAAATTACAATTGATTACCGAAGGCGAACTGCTGGCATTATACATTCCTGCACCTGCAACAACGGCACTCCCCCCGGTTACCGTAAAACCATCTAACACCGCAGCATTAGTCAGCCCATTTAATTCATTTTTGATAACGTAACTGCCATTACCTTGCAAAGTTGTCACATTGGTGGTCCAATTACGAGCGCTCAATGTTCCCTCGTTACCTGCAAAGCCACCGTATATCTTCACCCCTTCTTTCATGGCAAAAAACTGACCACTTGCTGGCTGATAGGTCCCCGCGGCCACCCAAACTTCTTCGCCAGCAGCAGCAGCATTAACAGCGGTTTGGAAATTGGTATAGGCATTTGCCCAGCTGGTGCCATTATTGGCACCAGTTGCGTCAACTTTAACATAACGTATAGTTTGGGCATAGCTTTGCATCACTACAAAGCACAAGAACAGGAGAGTGTACTTCTTCATATTTTTAAAATCAATTCCTTTATAGTGGTTTGTTATTTCACTAACTACAAAGTAAGTCCCCAGTCTATTTTTATTATCATAGAGAGGGGGGATAATTTGGGGTACAATTTCACAAAACATTCATTTACAAAAACTTGAAAAACACACTACACTTACCAATCCTATTTGTCTTTTCAGACATAGCGGTTAGGCAGTACAATCAATCGTAGGCTTTATTGTTTTTGGAGATATTTTCAATTGCGTTAATATTACATGGTTAGGAGTAAGATATGCTCCCGTAGTAAAGGTAGATAGTACACATGAACATCTAACAAGCAACTTTGTCCCGTTTTATAAAACGGGACAAAGTTTTTTAGCATACAGGAATATCCCTACGAAAATCAATAGTAGCAGTACCCGTCTCTCCCTTTGGAGAGCCTGCTCCGACATTTCGGAGGGGATTAAGAGGGAGGTTGTAAAGCGACTATGTAGAAGGTACAGTATTCCTCCCCCTTGCCCTCCCCAACCATCGGGATAGACACTCGAAGAGGGGGACATTGATTAAGAGAGAGGTCTTTATTATCTCCTTACTAGATCTCTCCGAAGTCGAGATGACATCATAGTAAAGGAACTGCTAATTCCTACAAGGTGTACCCACAGCGTCATCTCGACTTCGGAGAGATCTAACGACCAATAAAAAAACTGTTTTTTTCACAATTCCCCCTGCCCTTCCGATGCATCGGGAGAGACATTCAAAGAGGGGAATATGCGGTGTAAATATTGACGGTGTAGTGAATCACCCAACAAGCGCTAACACCTCGGTGTTTTTGGCATATCGCACAGGAGTTACTCCCAATCGTCTTTTAAAAGCAATATAGAAAGCACTTCTTGAAGTAAACCCTGCATTTTTGGCCAAGGCCTCTACCGTAAAATGTCGCATTATTTCTGGATTTTCCATTTGCTGCACAATGCTCTTAATACGATAGTTATTTACAAATTCAGTAAAAGTGAGCTGGTAAATATGGTTCAATATGTAAGAAAGTTTCTGGGCACTGACCCCTAATGATTTAGCCCAACTTACCAAAGTAATATTGCATTGCTTAAAAGTTTCGTTCACCAGCATATCCCTTTCTATCTTTCTACACCATTCTTCGGTTTCTTTATCTCTTTGCAAAGACAGTTGGTATTGCTTTTGAGCTTTCAGTAAGGTTGGCAGCTTCATATCCAGCATAGAGGCTACCAAAGACGAAGGCAAACGTTCAATGTAACCAGGTTTGGTATCCATAAAATACTGGTACCGTTCCTTTGCATTCCCCACCCTTACAATATGCGAACGTTCATGAGCGTCCCTATAATGCTTTTCAAGAATTACCCTAAATATAAAATTCATCTCAGGAAACCTCATGAAAAGCTCTTGCAGATCATCGTTACGCATGGCCATCAGCTCACAATCCTCCACTGCTACAATAGCTTCCTTAGAAGGCATGACCCCATGCAACCCAGAAATAGAACTTACAAATTCACTATCAATAGAAATATAGGCTACAATTTCTTTTTTTTGATGGGTAGTTACCCCCATGAGGGCTCCCTTTTTGATGTAGTATACATGTTTACAAACTTCACCTTCTTGCAACAGTGTAGTACCTAAAGGGACCTCTAAAGACATCGCTTTTTGCTGAAACGCTTCCAACAAACCTGGACTAATTGGATGGATGGCACCCAGCATAACGAGTATGTGAGCCAGATCTTCTGTGGAAACGTTTTGGTAATTCATGCTGTTTTGATTTCCCACAAAAGAAAACACAGCTACACTTATCTTAAAATATAAAAGGGGTACAAACTGGGGGACAATTTCAAAAAGCACTCATTTGCAAACCAATAGCTACAAAACATTAATCACTGTTTCTAAGGCTACATCTTCGGCAATTTCTATCTTTTTACGCAATCGCTGTCTAGTCTTTTTGATAGTATCTGCATTTACGCCTAAAATTGCGGCAATTTCCTTAGTGCCCAATTGCAACTTGGTTAGCGCACACAGCCTCGTTTCCGCAGGAGTTAAATGTGGATAGGCTGTTTTCAGTTTAATAAAAAAACCAGCATGTACTTTCTCAAATAATGATCTAAACTCATGCCATTGCTCTTCAGTTAAAATAGTAGCGTCATTAAGCCTTTGCAAAAACTGCAGCTCATCATCAGTTCCTACTGCGCTTTGCTGTATCACTTGCATTTCCGTTTGTACCTGATCTAGCAATGCTGTCTTTTGTTGCAAGTTTTCTACGTAGCTATTTAACATCTCCGTAGCATGCTTTAGCTCGGCCTCAATTTTTTCCTTTTCTGCCTGTAAAATCACTTCTTTCTTTTCAAGAAATGCCTTGTCTTTTTTTCGTTTTAGAGATTGTCTATTGTAGATCAACAAAAAGATGATGACCAATAAAATGGTAGCGGCAACTAAAAAGTATTGTTTTAGCAAAGCCGTGTGCTTTTCTTTTTCCAGCAGTTTTATTTCACTATTGTGTTGCTCAGCCTCCAGCAATTGCTGAATAGCAACATTATTGGACAGTTGCACCCTACGGTCAATGCTATCCCGCACCCCATCGGCCAACTTACGATAATACAAAGATTGTTGGGCATTGCCTTTCCCTTCCCAAGCCCTAGAAAAAATATTATACAAGTAACCCAGCTTAATGTAATCCTCCACCTGTATGTTTCCTGGTTTGGTATGATAGGTGGCATCAGCATCCTTCAAACGTTTCAATGCCTCATCATAACGTTTGTAAAAAACAGCAATATCGGCCAAACCCATCAAGGCTTCGGCAATACAGGCTTTATCTTTAGAGATTAAGCTGTATTTGTAATAATTTTCAAAAAAAGGGAAAGCACCTGCATAGTCGTGCGCCTTGAGATGAAGGTTGCCTATATTTCCAGAAATAATCCCCATCCAAGCGGTATCTCTCGTAGCTACGGCCTTGGCTTTAGCCAATAAAAAATAATACTTGGCACTATCAGGCTGATACAGTTCTCGATAACTCAATCCAAGGGTATTGAGAATGTAGATATCCACAACCGGCCTGTTTTTGGGGTATTTTACAGCGATTTGTAAATGCTTTAAAGCCTCATGATAATTACGCAAATGATAATATACAAAGGCCAAACGGTACAACAAATAACCAGGCTCTTCTATTTGCCCATAACCGATATGCTGAAACACATAATTAGCTTTGAGCATATAGGAAAGTGCAGAACTATATTTTCCTTTGATAAAATAATAATAGCCTAAGTGATGGGAAAATTCGGCAGCTTGCAGCGTTTGCTTATTCAACTCAGCCATTTTAATCCCCTGCTTCATGCTGTTAACACCCAAGCTGTCTTGATTAACTTTAATAGCCAAATATTGCCCTCGATAAAAAGTTACCGCCGCCAAACAAATTTTATCGTCTACTTTAGTAGCCTGTTTTTGCAAATTGCTAAATGCCTGAAAAGCTTTTACACTATCATATTGCCTAACGTTACGGTAGTACCAGTTATTAAGTGCGGTTAGCTTTTGAAGACCTTGGCTATTTAACAGGGTATCGTTTTGATTTTGGCCAAAGGCCGAAAAAAATCCCAATAAAAAGAATAGGCATATAACTAGCTGTTTCTTAATAAGGGATATTGGCGTCATGACGAAATGATTATGACCAAAAGTAACAAGAACAATACATAGAAACAAATATGGCCTTTATGCAAAAAGGGAGTTAATATTAACTCCCTTCATAAGCGTAAACCATTTGCTGCTTCGCTTTTAACTTGCCCGACACTCTTTTCAAATGCCCTTGTAGCAAGTCGTGCTCATTATCTACTACAGTAATTGAAGCTGCCTTTTGGTAATGTTGTTTTGCCAATGCAAAATTTTGACGTTGTTCTTCATAAACGCCAATCATTTCGTAAATTCTGGCAAGGTTAACCCCTGGTACTTCAAGCGCTTTGGCAGTTACTTGTTCTATTTTTTTATGCAACTGAAGCGTTACCAATAATTTGAGGTAATCTTCGTACAAATCTGGAATGGTTTCATCTAGATCCATTCCTGTTTGATAATAATACCCCGCTGCTTTGTAATCCTTAATGTAATAATGGTAAATGGTTCCAAGGCCATAGTGCGCCCTGGCATAAGTATCATCAGTAGCAATTAACTCTTTCAGCAAGTGCATTGCCTTTGGAGTTTCGCCGTAATTGAGTTCGTCCATTGCCTGTAGATACTTTTCTTCTACAGTATATAAAATGTCCATATATAATATTGTGTGCCTGATGTTCCCACCAGATTATTTTTAATTGAATAAATTGAAATGCGTTTTTAGAAAGAAATGCTAGTAGCCTGAGATAAAACTAAAGTCAATATCCAAGCTACTTGGCCAAATAGACTGGCAAGCGCATTGATTTTGGATATGTATTAGACGTAGCATGATTTTATTATTTCGGCAAATATAGTAAATATTTAAAAATTAAGGATTTAAAATTTAAAGCATAAAACGTAAAGGGTATTAACCGTTAATACTTTCTGCTTAATCCACTTCCCAAAATTGTCGAGGTTAGCTCTCATAAAGAAAACACATATCGGTTAAACTCCTTGCATATCCCCCTCTTCGAGGGGGCAAGGGGGAGGATACTAAACAAGCAGCCATATCCACCACCATTGTAAAATAAACCTTGGAAGTGGTTATGGCAAAATGAAGCACAGCGTAATGAAGCCATTTGAACGTAGCAAAGGGCTACATTGGCCATTACTACGGGCTTCGCTTTTCAAAAAATATTTCAGCCCGTGATAACCACCAAGCGACAGCCCACCAAGGTACTTTCTAAATTTGTAGAGCACAAAAAAAAAGGTAGCTTTGACGAAGGATTGCCAGCAATTGGCATTATAATAACAAAATTATGATTATTGAACCTAGAATGCGTGGTTTTATTTGTTTAACAGCTCATCCAGATGGTGCTGCACAAAACGTTAAAAACCAAATTGAATACGTAAAATCTAAAGGCGCTATCAATGGCCCTAAACGTGTATTAGTAATTGGTGCTTCAACTGGCTTTGGCTTAGCCTCTAGAATAACTGCGGCTTATGGCTCTGGAGCTTCTACCATTGGTGTTTATTTCGAAAAAGAACCTAAAGAGGGCAAAACTGCGTCTCCAGGATGGTATAACACTGCAGCATTTGAAAAACAAGCAATTGCTGATGGTTTATATGCTAAAAGCATTAATGGTGATGCTTTTTCTAACGAAGTAAAACAACAAACCATTGATTTAATCAAGGCAGATTGGGGTCAGGTAGATTTAATTATCTATAGCTTGGCTTCTCCAGTAAGAACTAATCCAAAAACTGGCGTAACACACCGTTCTACTTTAAAACCTATTGGTGGCACTTTCAGTGATAAAACAGTTGATTTCCATACAGGCATTGTATCAGAAGTGAGCATTGAGCCTGCTAATGAAGAAGAAATTGAAAATACCATTGCCGTAATGGGTGGCGAAGACTGGGAAATGTGGATAGATGACCTAAAAGCAGCTGGTGCTTTGGCAGAAGGTGCAACGACAGTGGCTTATTCATACATTGGTCCAAAAGTTACTGAAGCGGTTTACCGCAAAGGTACCATTGGTCGTGCAAAAGACCATTTGGAAGCGACAGCATTTACTATTACCGATAAATTAGCAGACCTTAAGGGCAAAGCTTATGTTTCAGTAAACAAAGCATTAGTTACCCAAGCGAGTTCAGCTATTCCTGTAATTCCGTTATACATTTCTTTCTTGTACAAAACGATGAAAGAAATGGGACTTCACGAGGGTTGCATTGAGCAAATCCAACGTTTATTCAATGAAAGACTTTATACTGGCGGAGACGTTTTGGTAGATGATAAAGGTCGTATCAGAATTGATGACTGGGAAATGCGTGACGACGTACAAGCTAAAGTAGCGGAACTTTGGAAAACTGCAGATACAGAGACTTTACCAACTACTGGCGATTTAGCTGGCTACAAACACGACTTCTTAAACCTTTTTGGTTTTGATGTAGAAGGCGTAGACTACCAAGCAGAAGCTAATGAAATGGTAGAAATCCCTGGATTGCAAAAAGCATAATTTAATGTGATGATTAGCTGATATTTTAATTAGCTAATTTTAAAGTATATAACGTCATTTCGACCCCGAACTTTCGGCACCGAAATGGCGTTTTTTATTAACCAATGACCTCATCAATAAATTAGCTCATTTGCAAATATGATGATTAGCCAATGTTAATAGCAGCGTAATCCCGAACAACATTGACTAGAGGGATTTTAGACTTTATCCTATATTCTCAAGACCTCGAAGAGGTCAAATACCTATCAAAAACTGACTAAAGATGATACGACTCCTACAGAGTCGTATGCTTTTGGAACGTTTGTGCTATAACGATCGAAATCCTTCGGATTTTGTTCAAACACTACCGAGCATTTCATATCGTGATCCCTGCAACGTATAGCTCCTCACTAAAAGGGTGTTTTTATTATCCAATTATCTCATTAAAAAATCTGCTAATTAACTAATTTACTTATCCGCCACTTTATAAGTTGGGTCATCAATATTTACTTCGATGATATTCCCTGCGTTTCTTAGCAACAACCTGCTATCGGCACTCAAATGTCTAAGCGTAACTTTTTTATTTAGTTTACGATAGCGCTCCGTAATTTTATGAACAGCATCTATCGCACTCATATCACTAATGCGACTATCCTTAAAATCAATCACCACCATTTCGGGGTCGTCCTGAACATCAAATTTTTCTAAAAAAGCCGCGGTCGAACCAAAGAACAACGGTCCATAAATCTCGTAATGTTTCACGCCGTCCTCATCTATGTGTTTTCTAGCCCTAATCCGTCTGGCACTTTCCCAGGCAAAAACCAGTGCTGATAAAATCACTCCTATTAAAACAGCAAGTGCCAAGTTGTGCATCAATACCGTCACTGCGGCTACTACCACACCAATAAAAATATCAGATTTAGGCATTTTATTAATCACCCTTAAACTGCTCCACTCAAAAGTGCCAATGGCTACCATCATCATTACTCCCACCAAAGCTGCCATGGGTAATTTCCCAATAACTGGTGCTCCTACCAATATAATCAGCAAAATGGTGAAGGCCGCAATAATAGCCGACAGTCTTGCCCTAGCCCCAGCAGATAAGTTGACCAAAGTTTGAGCAATCATAGGGCAACCACCCATCCCAAAAAAGAAACCATTTAAAATATTAGCACTTCCCTGAGCTATGCATTCCCTGTTACCATTACCTTTATTGCCTACAATCTCATCTACCAAATTCAAGGTGAGCAAACCTTCGGTTAAACCTACCATGGCCATAATTAAACCAAAAGGAAATACAATTTGCAAGGTTTCAAAATTAAAAGGCACTTGCGGAATATGAAAAGGAGGCAAACCACCTGCCACCGAAGCAATGTCACTTACCGTTTTGGTTTGAACACCACCAATCAGCACAATACCAAAAACAGCTAAAATAGCCACTAATGAGGCAGGGACCGCTTTGGTAATTTTAGGCCAAAGCCACACAATGGCAATAGTTAGGGCAACCAAGCCCAACATGGTATATAATGCCGTACCACTCAACCATTCGCCAGTTTCCCTCACCTTAAATTGGTCCAACTGCGACATGAATATCACAATGGCCAAACCATTCACAAAACCATACATTACCGATTGGGGCACCAACCTTACAAACTTACCCAATTTAAAAACACCCACCGTAATTTGGATAATTCCCGCCACAACTACGGCAGCAAACACATATTCCAGCCCATGCAGTTTCATTAAAGCAATGAGAGTAATCACCGTCGCACCAGCTCCGCCCGAAACCAGCCCAGGTCTACCTCCAAGTACTGCCGTAACCAAGCCCATGATAAAAGCAGCATACAAACCAGTAAGCGGTGGAAAACCAGCCAGTATCGCAAATGACAACGACTCGGGAATCATGGTCATAGCTACCGTTAAGCCTGCCAAAATCTCATTCTTATAATTAATGGGCTGCTTAAAATCGAAAAGAGAAAATGCTTGCTTCATATTGGAATTTAAACTGCTAAATTACTTAAAGGTTTTTAACGAAGAGATTAAAGAAGAAAATCGACTTTTTAGCACCTATTAGCGTATATTTGTTTAAACAGTAAAACCCCAAAACATGTCGAACATACAACTGATTATTGAAGAGAGGCCAAGTGATATTGGTAATTTTTTGGTAGGCCGATTATTGCCTTTTAGAGAGAAGCGCTTGGTAGGTCCTTTTTGTTTTATTGACCACATGGGGCCAGCCGCCATGAACGACCATCAGAACATCGACATTCCTCCCCATCCGCACATTGGTTTATCTACATTGACCTATTTGTTTGAGGGGAGCATTATGCACCGTGATGGCTTGGGCACTGCCGTGGAAATTAATCCAGGACAAGTGAACTGGATGACAGCAGGAAAGGGCATTGCTCACTCTGAACGTACCCCTGAAAGGTTAAGACATAGTGACAAGTTTTTACATGGTTTACAAATTTGGGTGGCATTACCTAAGCACCTAGAGCAAATGGACCCTGAGTTTTTTCATGCCGACGGCAGTGATATTCCAACTTGGCAAGAAGATGGTGTAGACTTTAAATTGATTGCCGGAGAGGCTTTCGGCAAGAAATCGCCAATTCCCGTTTACAGCCCACTTTATTTTATAGAAATTAAGAACAAGGAAGAAAAGACCTTGAGCATTGGGGACCAGCTATTTGGTGAAAGCGGTCTATATATTTTAGAAGGCGGTGTAAGCAGTGAAGGCAATAGCTTTGGGCCAAAGAACTTCTTGGTAGCTAAGGACAGCAAGCTTTGCGAATTTACCTTAGCACCTAATAGCACGGTGTATATTTTCGGAGGGGAGCCTTTCCCTGAAGAACGTTTTATTTACTGGAACTTTGTAGCCAGCAGCAGAGAACGGATTGAAGAAGCAAAAGAAAAATGGCTAAAGCAGGAATTTGCGCCTGTACCAGGTGAAACTGAATTTGTGCCCTTGCCTCCGCAAACGAGGAATGTAAAGTAGCTTTTAGTGCATATGAAACGTAAAGCACTAATCTTTTTCATGGCAATTTTCTTCTTAACGATTAATACCTTAGGTAGTTGGGATGGAAAATTAGGCATCCTAGCTTTTCCGTTATTTACAATTCTTTTTTTGTGTTATCCTTTATTGGCAATATTATTTATCCGTCAGCTATATTTACTTATTAAGGAGAAGTTTACAGACAAACAACGCTTAATTACAACGATAGCATTAGCTGGAGTACTAACCTTAACCTTCTTTAAACCAAATGGCTTTATAAACTTTGACGAATTAAAAGGAGAAAACCTACTAATTGCAGATTATGAAGGGGTCGCAAATTGTAGATCTGTTCTAAAATTTAAAGCAAATAATAAATTTACCGACAGAAGCATTTGTTTTGGCATAGATGAAATTGAGGGAGAATATTACAGGAAGGGAGATACTTTATTTCTCCAAAATACCAAACCCAAAAGCAGTGAAAAATACAATGAATTTGCAGTGATCAAACTATTCAATTCTCCAAATGGAATTTACATTGGACACTTAACATCATACAAAAATAAAAAAGATTCAGTAGGGCATCGATTTGACATTACCCTAAACAAATTTTAAAGTTCATCTAAGGAATTGAAGCAAAATTCTTTTTGTCATTCTGAGTGTAACGAAGAATCTTCTTTTTATTGAGAGGACAGTACTTCGTATTCATTTCCTCCCCCTCCCCCCTCAAAGAGGGGGATATGCAAAAAGCTAATAAAAATTGCCAATACAACAATGGCCAGCATGCGGCACAACTATCATACAAAACCCCTATGAGCAATACACGTTTCTCCCTTTGGAGAGCCTGTTCCGATACTTCAGATGAGATTAAGAAGGAGATTCTAAATAAGGGGGCATGAAGCTAGATTCCTCCTATCGTCGGAATGACGAAAAAGTCAGCCCCAAGTAATCGTTGTATCATTCTCCGTGGGATGGCCCGTGCACACCAACACCCTACCCTGCGCAATCTCATCATCAGTAAGCACTTCATTATAATCCATCCTTACACCACCAGAAATGCAAGTGGCCGCACAAGTACTACAAACGCCCCCACTACAGCTATAAGGAATTTTTATCTTATGCTCCAGTGCTACATCTAAAATCCTTTTAGGCCAAGGCACCTCCAAATGATGGGTTTCGCCTTGAAAAATCAAATTAATGGAATAAGTATTTTTATCAATTACTTTTTCTGTAGTATCATCCTCGTCTACCTCATCTTCAGGCAGTACAAAAGTTTCCCGTTTAACCTGATGCGGTTTATAGCCAACCCCTAAAATAGAAATACGGCAAACATCCATATAATCTACTGGCCCACAAGTGTAAAACAAGGCATCCTCTTTGGCAAAAGCCAAATGTGTTCTCACTAGTTCTTGTACCAGAAAACCATTTAATCTTGCTCTTAGCAGGTTTTTAGAATTACTGAACAGGAAAATCAGCTCCAACCTATCAGGGTAAATCTGTTGCCAAGCTTTTAATTCATCAATAAACAAAGTGTCTCCCGCAGAGCGACTACTGTAAATCAGTACAATTTTAGATTGCCTTTCGGCAACCAAAGCTGTTTTTAAAATAGAGAATAATGGTGTAATCCCCACCCCTGCCGCAAACAGGAATACAGTTCTTTGCAAGTCAACTTCTGGCTCATAAAAAAACTGTCCGTTAGGTTCGGTCACCTCTACCACATCTCCGGCAGCAATTTGATGATGTAGGAAACGAGAAATCTCTCCGTTTTCTACCAGCTTTACCGCAATGGCCAAAGGTTCATCCACCACAGGCGAGCTATAGAAAGAATAAGAACGCCTCAATTCCCTTCGGTTAATATTAAACGACAAAGTAAGGAATTGCCCAGCTTTATAAGTCAAACCCTCCACAGGCTCAAATATAATACTGATGACTTCATTTACTTCTTGACGTACCGCTGCGACCTTTAAATGTTGTAGAGACATATTCCAAAAGTAGAAAGTTAAAAGTAAAAAGGCGAAAATGCCATTAAATAAGCCACAGATGCACAGATTATTTATTGATTCTAAAAAGACCTCTTAATTATTTGTGCATCTGTAGCTAAAAAGAAAAAAGCGGCTTCCTTTATTTCGGAAACCGCTTTTAAAATGCTTATAAAAAAGCTATACCAATTCTCACTATTCTACCGTAGTAGCATTTGTTTCTTCTGTTTGTTTAAAAGCAATTAATGCTTTCTGGTTTTTATAACCGTTTCGGTTAGGATTTTCTAAGATTTCCTTCATTGAAATCAGTTTGTACACGTACGCACCTGTTTCGCTGTTAAGCTTCATCTTAAAATAATTATCCTGCTTCTGGCGGTTAATTTGTCGGCGCATGTGACTGTCACCAACATTGTAAGCTGCGGCAACCAAAGTCCAGCTATCAAAAACGTCATAAAGTTCTTTGATATACTTGGCTGCTGCAATGGTAGATTTTTTGAGATTATATCGCTCATCAACCTTACTATTTACCTTTAGGCCATACATACGGGCGGTACTAGGCATAAACTGCCAAAAACCAGCCGCACCCTTCGGTGAAACGCCCGCTCTTAAGCCAGACTCCACTAAAGGAACATACTTAAAATCATTAGGTATGCCATAGGCCGCCAAAATTGGTTCTATTACAGGGAACCATTCTGCTGCTTTTTTATGCAAACGCGTGGTTTGCAAGTTTTCATACGAAAATGAAGCCAAAGTCCTCTTCATTTTATGAGTTACCTTCGTATCGCCTATCGGCAATGTTTCTTCGGCAAACTCTAGTTGAGCTATTGAAAATACCGGCTCTTCGGTTGTTTTTACACTATTGGTATAGTTATCTTTCTTAAGATTTTCTACTTCTGTTGGTAGCTTATAAGCAAACACTTTGGCCATAACCAGTAGTCCTAAAACTACCGTACATGGAATGAGGTGTTTCTTTAACATCTTCCTCCTTTTTTAGTTAACACTTAATACTTGGTGCGCAAAGGTACATTTTATTTATTTAATTATCAAGCACTTACAAAAAATACTACAAAAATCGGCGTTTAAAATACCCTGAGGCTAGTTTTTTTAAGAGTAACTTTTAGCAAAAAACACCATGTTTTACAATTGCTAATCCTTATAAATTTGTTATCTTTGCAGCCGCAATATTTATGCGGTTAAAAGCGTATCATGACAAATAGTAACAAAGGGAAAAGTCGGGATGACAAGTCCAATGCTGGCAAGCGTACCGGAGAACGTAAAGAACGTGGAGAGTATAGGGAACGCGGGGAAAGAGGAGAGCGCAATGAGCGTGGAGAACGTAACCAACGTACCGAACCAAGAGAGCGCAACGAGCGCAGTGGAGCAAGAAGAAGTAATGCTTCAGAAAAAAGACCTAGAAGATTTAACGAAAATAGCGACAAACCGCGTTTCGATAACGACAAAAAGGACTTCAAATCTAAAACTGGCAGACCTGCCAAAAACAATTTCGACAACCAAGACGGCTTCAAAAAACCTTTCGAAAACAGGGAAGGTAAAAGAAACTATATAAAAAAAGACAGTTACGCCAAAGATGGTGCAGCTGCCAAATTTGGTGATAGAAAAACTGGCGACAGAAAAGATAACCGTTATGGCGATAACCGCCCTTTCAGAAAAAGAGAAGACAACGGCTTCAAAAATAAAAAAGAGGACAAAGGCGAACGTGTTGCTCCAACCTTAAGAAGCAGAAAAGCGAAAGCCGAAGATGACCTAATCCGTTTGAACCGCTACATTGCCAATGCTGGCATCTGTTCTCGTCGTAAAGCTGACGAGCTGATTGAAGCTGGTGTAGTTAGCGTAAATGGTAAAGTCATTAACGAACTTGGTTTTAAGGTAGACCCTTATAAAGACGAAGTAAGATACAATGGTGAATTACTTAAGCGTGAAAAGAGAGTATACGTACTTTTAAACAAACCTAAAGATTATATCACCACTACAGAAGACCCACAAGAACGTAAAACGGTAATGCATTTGGTTGAAAAAGCAAGCCGCGAACGTATTTATCCAGTTGGTCGTTTAGACAGAAATACTACAGGATTATTGTTAATGACCAATGATGGTGAATTAGCCGATAGGTTATCACATCCTAGAAACGGCATTACCAAAATCTATCAAGTAGAATTGAACAGAAACCTTACACAAGGCGATTTCAACAAAATTCAATTTGGTTTAGAACTGGAAGATGGCTTTATCAAGCCAGATAATATTTCTTACGTTACTGGCGCGAGCAAAAACGAAGTGGGTATACAAATCCATAGCGGAAAGAACAGAATTGTACGCCGTATTTTCGAGCACTTAGGCTATGATGTGGTAAAACTTGACCGTGTGGTTTATGGCAACTTAACTAAAAAGGACCTGCCACGTGGAAGATGGAGATACTTAGAAGAACATGAATTAGTGCAAATCAAGCACTTAATCAAATAAAATGATTTGAAATGCGCAGAGTTAAACTTTGCGCATTTTTTATTTATTGCTATCTTTCTCAAAAAAATTAAAAAGTCATGCTAAAAAAACTTTCGCTTTTAACCCTACTTTGCTATGGCTCATTATTGGCCATCGCACAAAACCATAAGCTTATTGTTGGCACTTACACCAAAGGTACCAGCGAAGGAATTTACATCTATGATTTTGATAGCAAAACAGCAGAAACGAAGCAATTAGGCGTCATTAAAAACATCGCTAACCCGAGCTATGTAGCTTTAAGCAAAAATAACGACGCAATCTATAGTGTATCAGAAGTTGGTGCCAACAGCGCAGCAGCGGCTTTTAAATTTAATCCAAAAACCAACGAAGGCACATTAATCAATAAGGAGGCCACCAAGGGTGCTGATCCTTGCTTTGTGCTTACTGACGGCAAACATGTATTTACCGCAAACTACAGCGGCGGTAGCATTAGCGTTTATGGCATTAAAGCCGACGGCGCACTTACCCCAGTGAAACAACTGGTACAACATACAGGCAGTGGCCCCGACAAACGCCAAGCTAGTGCACATGTACACCAAACCTTATTCTCGCCGGATGGCAAATACGTGATCTCTACAGATTTGGGAGAGGATAAGATATATGTTTACCATTATCAGGCTAATGACGAAAAACCATTGACTTTAAAGCACAGCATTAGCACCAATCCTGGTTCTGGCCCTCGCCATATTACCTTTAGTCCAAATGGAAAGTTTGCTTATTTAGCGCATGAGTTCAATGGAAAAATTAGCGTTTTCGGCTATAACGATGGCAATTTAAAATTACTTCAAGAGATAGGTACTGCAGCGAGTGATTTTACAGGCAGAATTGATGCCGCAGATATCCATATTTCCGCTGATGGCAAATTCTTATACGAAAGCAACCGTGGCGATGCAAATAACATCAGCGTTTTTGCCGTACAAAAAGATGGTAAGCTAAGTCATGTTGAAACAGTAAGCACGCTAGGTAAAGGTCCTCGCAACTTTAGCATTGACCCAAGTGGGAATTATTTATTGGTAGGACACCAGTATTCGAACGACATCATTATTTTTCAAAGAAATGCTAAAACAGGAAAGCTAACTGATTCTAAAAAACGTATTGCAGTAGGCTCTCCTGTGTGTTTAATTTTTGGCAAATAGCTTATTTTTAGTACTTTTAGGAATATCTAAATTAACTTAATGAAGAAATTTCTTTATCTCTTGGCCTTCACCATGCTTTTGCTAGGTTCTTGCGCCAAAGAAACTGTTTATATAGACCCTGCAGCAGATCAAAGCTTTTCCTTGGGCGGCACTTCTTGGAATCTAGTTGCAGCTACCAGTTATTTTTACTTTGGACAGGAAAAATTTGACATGGATCTCTATGCACTTATGCCCACATGCGCCAAAGATGACTTGATGATTTTCAACAAAGACAACACCATTATAGGTTCTTACGGCAGCTTGCGTTGCGGCAATGAATCTACCGCTTATCCTGATTTTGGCACATGGAAACTTTCATCAGATAAGAAAACATTAGAAATCTCAAGCAGGGCATTTAATGTTGTTGGAACAGATATGCTCAAATGCGAAGTATTGGCATTGAACGAGAACAATCTGCAAATTAGATATGAAACCACCGCTAACGGACTCACGTCCACCACTACTTCATCCTATAAGCGCATAAAATAACCGGTTTACGCGGATCGTATTTATACAAAAAATCCCGTCCTGCATTTGCGAGACGGGATTTTTTTTGAGATATCTATTAAGATTCTCTTATTTCTTTCCAGCAATCACCTCTTCATAAAAGGCAACGTACTGTGGTAATATTTTCTTTAAATCGAAGTCTTTAGCTCTGGTAAGCGCATTTTCCTTGAAATAATCCAAAGTCTTTTGATTGCTCAAAATAGTTACTGCTTTGTTGGCCATATCCTCCACATCACCTACATCACATAGGTAACCGCAAAAATCATCTACGTTAAGCTCAGGCAAACCTCCCGCATTAGAAGAAATGACTGGCACTTTACAAGCCATGGCCTCCAATGCCGCAAGTCCAAAACTTTCATTTTCCGAAGGAATGATAAACAGATCTGACACTGATAAAATTTCTTCCACCGCATCTTGTTTACCCAAAAATCTCACGCTATCGCAAATATCAAGTTCTCTGCATAATTGTTCATTGGCCGAACGCTCAGGCCCATCACCTACCATCAACAGCTTGGCAGGAATTTTCTCCAGTACTTTATGGAACATGCGGATCACATCTTCCGTACGCTTCACTTTTCTAAAATTAGAAGTATGGATAAGGATGCGTTCATTATTTGGCGCTATAGCCTTTTTGAAATGATCCTTAGGCTGCAAGCTAAAGCGGTTAAAATCAATAAAATTAGGAATTACCTTAATGTCTTTAGAAATTTCAAAATGACGATAGGTATCTTCCTTCAAATCTTCCGACACCGTAGTTACACCATCACTTTGATTGATTGAAAAGGTAACCACAGGTTTATAGGTGGCATCTTTACCCACTAAAGTAATATCGGTACCATGTAACGTAGTCACAAAAGGAATATTGATTCCGTAGGTAGCTAAAATTTGTTTAGCCATAAAAGCTGCCGAAGCATGTGGGATCGCATAATGCACATGGAGAATATCCAACTGTTCAAAACGCACTACATCTACCAGCTTACTTGCCAATGCAGATTCATAAGGAGCATAATCAAACAGAGGATAATCCCTTACCGAAACTTCATGATAAAATAAATTGGCAGAAAAAAAGTCGAGCCTTGCGGGCTGGCTATATGTGATAAAGTGTACCTGATGTCCTTCGTTGGCCAGGGCTTTGCCCAGCTCGGTAGCTACCACTCCACTACCTCCAAAGGTAGGGTAACAAACTATTCCTATTTTCATCCGTTGGTTGTAATGTGATCTCTATGTTCAAGATTCACAAAAGCAAATGTAGCTGATATCCTGTTTAAAGATTGTTATTTCTGGGTAATAATATGGTTAGAAAAATATGGCATTTTTTTCTTTATGCTGAACGCATCTCATTTTGCAGAACAAGATACATCTCATTGGGCCTTTGAGTGCCAATGTAATATTCCAAACCATCTCTATCCGTAAGCACGATGGCATCTTTACCAGATGAAAAAAAGCGAACAGTTCCGTTTTTATGAAGATTGTAAACGGGGTTATTAAAGAAGAACCTGCTATAAGTAGCTTTACGGATATCCACAATTTTATTGAGGTCTATCTCCACCTTCTTGGCAGTCCACAAACCGTCTATCCGCACCTTCTTATTTTCGATAACCGTTTTATACTGCACCATGAACAGCAAAATGATAGAAACACCAATAATCCCAAACCCCACTACCAAGAATAGGTCAACGGTATTATCTCTGTCCCTCTCATAAACATACACTGCAAAACAAAATGCAGCCATAATTAAACGTATGGAAATACGGATATAATCTCGACCGATGTACTGTTTTTCTATAAAGGTGTATCTTCCGTCCATGAATCAGTTTGACAATTCGAATATAGCAACTTTTTTTGTTGTTGCACCTACTTTATATCTTTCATCTTGTCGCAAACCAGCCACCCATATCATTTCTCCATTGCCATTAATCAATAAAGGCACTTTAGCCTTCTTAGGCAAGGGCACTTTTTCGTCCACAAAGAAATTACTCAGCTTTTTTAACAATTTCATTCCTAAGGGCATAAACTTGTCGCCATCTTGCCAATAACGAATCACTAGTGGAAAAATCAGCAAATCAGCATCCACATAAGCAATGCTTTTCTCTCCTTTAAAAACTTCACGCGCTGCAAATTTCAATTTTATTTGTTGGCCAAAGCCTACAGAAACATCCCCTGCAGCATGTAAATAAAAGATATCATCGCAAGTTTGGCTCAAAGGAGAAATCAACAACTTTTCTCTATTTATAACCAATTGATGCGTCCCGCTATAAAATGACGTTCCACTTTGTTTATTTAGTGAAGCTAAAATCTCATCCACCACAGTTGTAGTAAAATGAAAAGGTTTCAAAAGCTCAAATGTCAATAGCTTTTGCGGCTTCAAATTCAACACTTCCTCAATTAATAAAGAAATGCTCCCCTCCTCTTCTTTCAACAACTGCTTACGGGTTTGTAGCACTACCTGTTGCAACAATTCCTCTGTTTCAGAAAAGCGAATGATATTTTCTGCAAAGGTTTCCTCCAAATTAGGATTGATTTCCCGCAAATGCGGAACCACCTCCAAGCGGATTTTGTTACGGGCATATTTACTGCTCAAATTTGAACTGTCTTCCACATAAGCCAAATGATGTTCATCAACCAGCTGGTCTATTTGTTGTCTCGATAAAAAGAGTAGTGGCCTAACAATATAACCACGTTTGGGCAAAATCCCATGCATACCACTGATACCTGTACCTCTTACCAAATTAAGCAATACCGTTTCTATAGCATCATTTTGATGATGGGCCACTGCGACATGTGCGTATCCATGTATTTCTCTAAGCTCTTCGAACCAGTCATAGCGCAATTGTCTGGCGGCCATTTGAGTCGAAATTTTATGTGTTTGAGCAAAGCCTTTTGTATCAAAGTGGATGACATGAAAAGGCACCTGCATTTCTTCAGCCAGCATTTTCACAAACAATTCGTCTCGCTGTGATTCATCGGCCCGTAAATTAAAATTACAGTGCGCTATACTAAAATTAAAACCAGCCTGTTTAAATAGCTGTGCCATCAATACAGAATCCTTACCACCGCTCACAGCAAGCAGCACGCGGTCTGAAGCCTCAAAAAGCTGATGCTGTAAAACATGGTTCGTAAATTGCTGTATTGGTAACATTGCTCAAAAATAAAAACTTAATCGCTGTATTACTCTATTGTTTGGTTAATTCTAAAATCGTAACGCTAAAATTGTAAATTTGTATCGTGCAAAAGTTTCGCCTTTTATTTCTTTTAGTGGTTAGCCCATTATTATTGTTTGCTCAAGCTCGTACGCAAATAAAACTGGAAACAGCAGAAAACTGGACTGGTATTAAACAAACATCAGCTGTGCATTTAAGAAAACCAGTTTTTAATCATGATGGTTCCATTTTAAAATGCGATAGCGCCGTACTATATCAAGACAGAAATTTTTTCGAAGCCTTTGGCAACGTGCATATCAACCAAGGCGATACCCTAAACATCTATTCAGATTTTTTGAATTATGATGGCAACGCCAAAAAAGCACATTTAGATAAAAACGTTAAACTAATTGACAGAGAGAATACCCTTACCTCTAACGTATTGGATTATGACATGGTGGCCAAAATTGGCAAATACAATACTGGCGGTAAACTAGTGAATAAAGACGCGACCATCACCAGTAAAAGAGGGGTTTATTTTTCTAATTATCGAGATGTATATTTTACAAAGGATGTACTGATTGTCACTTCAGAAAAAACCATCATTACTTCAGATAGCTTACGTTATAACACCGGCACAAACTGGACCTACTTTTATGGTCCTACCAATATCAAAAATAAAGAAGACAAGCTTTACACAGAAGATGGCGCCTACAACACCAAAAGTGAAAATGCTTATTTCGGAAAGAAGAACCTATACACCAATGGCAGCCGTTCTTTAAAAGGAGATAGCTTGTATTACTATGGTAAGCGAGGTTACGGCAAAGCGGTAAAAAACGTTGTTTTTAGAGATACGAAAGACCAAACTGTTTTATATGGACAATTGGGCGAATACTATAGGGACGAGGAACGCATTATTGCTACGCAAAAAGCTTATGTAGGTTTGGGTACAAAAGATAGTGTAACCATTAACAACAAAAAAAAGCCAGATACCCTTTGGCTAGCGGCAGACACCTTAGAAAGCCAGCGAGCATTGGTTAAAAGCCTAAAATTGCTAAGTAGGCCTGAAGTAAAAAAAGACAATGAAATTGGTGCAGAGGATGAGAAGGAAAAGGCAGAAAAGGATAAAGAAAAAGCAGAAGCCAAAAAATTATTGCAACAACAAACTGACGATTTAAAGAAAAGCGGCACCACTGCAAACGATAAAAGGCTAAGCAAAAAAGAACGAAAGAAATTAGAGGAGGAAGCTAAAAAGCCAAAGGTTAAAGACCCACCGCTTATTGATAGTTTGCTAGCGAGCAAAAACAAATTGCGGCAAGACAGTCTCGTTGCCGATAGTTTGGCCAAGCTAAAGAAAATTATGCCTGTGGTAAAAGCTGATTCCATAAAAAGCTCCTTGGAAAAAACAGCCAGTGCAAAGGCTAAAAATGTACCAGCCAACACCAAAACTAACACAGCAAGTAATGTTAAAGCAGCGGCTGGTCAACTTGCAAAACCGTTAATGGCAGATAGTGCAGTTAATCCGGCGGATACCGTGAAGGCGAGGATCATCAAAGCTTACCACAATGTGAGGTTATATAAATCGAACATGCAGGCAAAATCAGATTCGCTATTTTACAATGCAGCCGATTCTTCTTTACGATGGTACAAAAACCCTATTTTATGGTCTGATGGTAGTCAACAAACCGGCGACACCATTCACGTATTCTTTAAAAACAATAAAATCCACAATTTTCAAGTACTACAAAACGGCTTTATTGTGAACGTAGAAGGCGATTCTACCAAGTTTAATCAAGTGAAGGGAAAAATCATTACTGGCTTTTTTGTAGATGGCGAAATGCGCAACATGTACGTTGATGGCAACGCGGAAAGCATTTATTACTCTAAAGACAATAAGGGCAACTATGACAATGTGAACCAAACGGTGAGCAGTCGTTTACGCTTCAAGTTCTTGAACAAAGAGCTTACCCACATTGTTACCGTACGAGAAGTGGAAGGTGCTGTAGATCCTATGGACAAATTAACCAAAGAACCCTTGCTCACGGGCTTTACTTGGAAACCAGAGCTTAGGCCAACCAGCAAAGCAGATATCATTAGAGGAACTCCCGCTCCAAAACCAAAAGCAGGAACTGCTCCAACAAAAAAAGCTCCAGCAGCAAATAGCAAAGGAAAAAGCACAAAAGCCAATCCCGTAAAGGCACCTGTTAAACCTGCGGAAAAGGAAGTAGTGAAACAGGCCGCCGCAGCAGCCAACGAAGTTCAAAAGCTACTCCCCAAAACAACTGACTCTATTAAAATAGATAGCTTGAAAAAGCAGAACTAAATAAAAAAAGCCCCGCAAGTGCGGGGCTTTTTTTATGATATCAGATCTTGATTACATTTTTTTCAAACCTATTTCTTGCAAGCGCTCATCTAGATATTCACCAGCGGTCATGTCGCTATAAACTTTTGGATGTTCCGCATCAATACAAGTTTCCAAACTAGTTAAATCCATATTGCTACGTGGGTGCAAGAAAAACGGCACCGAGAAACGAGAGGTCTTCATCAATTCACGTGGTGGATTAACTACCCTATGCGTAGTTGAACGCAACTTGTTATTGGTTAAACGTTGTAACATATCACCTACGTTCACCACAATATCTGTATGGTGCGCTTTAATTGGCAACCATTCATTGCTACGGGTCAACACTTCTAAACCATCTGCACTAGCACCAATCAACAAAGTGATCAAATTGATATCCTCATGTGCCCCTGCACGTACAGCATCCGCAGCAATCGAATCAGGATCTTCGATTGGGAAATAGTGGATTCCTCTTAAAATAGAATTTCCATTATGTACATGTTGGTCAAAATAATCGATAGGCAAGCCTAAATAAGTAGCAATGGCACGCAATAAGTGCTTTCCATTCTCCTCCAATTTTTGATAGATTTCTCTGGTTACCGTATTAAATTCTGGAATCTCTTCTACCACTTCATTATCTGGATACTCATTTTTAATAGGGTCGCCATCGGTAACGGTTTGACCAATTTGCCAAAACTCCTTTAAATCAGCAGTTTTTGCTCCTTTAGCCGTTTCTTTACCAGCACTGGTATAGCCACGTTGTCCCGCAAGTTCAGGTTTTTCGTATTTACGCTTAGTTTCTACTGGTAGCGCAAATAACTCTTTGATATTTGTATAGAGTTTATCTATCAGCTCCTGACTTACACCATGATTGGTGATGGTAACAAAGCCTGAATCGTTAAAGGCTTTACCAAGTTCGTCAGAAAATTTTTTACGTTGTTCCTCTGTTCCGTTAATGTAGGTGCTTAAATCTAAACACGGGATATAAGGTGTTGACATATCGTTGTTTTTAATGTTCAAGTTAAATTTAGAAAAGATATGTTAACAAACCTTAATTATTTGAATTTAACCATTACAAAAAATTAACAATCAACAATTTAAGTTATTAACACACACTTGCCGAGACCTCAAAATGTTAACAAGCTGTATTCTAAGCGCCTTGTCATTTTTAAAGGCCTAGGAAACTTTTGCGCTGGCTTTTACGTATAATTACATATTAAGAATTTCAAAAAATGAAAAGTATAATGATGACTTCTTTAATTCTCTTTTCCATATTAGGAGCCGATGCACAAAAACCTAAATTAGAGAAAGCAACCTTCGGCATGGGGTGTTTTTGGTGTACTGAAGCTGTTTTCCAACGATTAGACGGGGTGTACAACGTAAAATCGGGCTACGAAGGAGGCAATGTCCCCAATCCAACCTACGATGAGGTTTGCAGTGGCACGACCAATCACGCGGAAGTGATTGAATTTGAATATGATCCTAAAAAGATTTCTTTTGATGAGCTGTTAGAAGTATTTTGGAAGCTTCACGATCCTACTACCTTGAATAGACAAGGTGCTGATGTGGGCACGCAATACCGTTCGGTGATTTTTTATCACAACGAGCAGCAAAAAGCAACCGCTGAGAAATACAAAGCCCTGTTAAATAAAGAAAATGCTCTTGGCAAACCTGTAGTGACCACCCTAGAGAAAGCCCAAACTTTTTACGTTGCCGAAAACTATCATCAGGACTATTTCCTTAGAAATGGCGAACAACCATATTGTAGGATTGTGATTTTGCCAAAAATGGAAAAACTAGAAAAGTTATTTAAAGCTAGATTAAAGCATTAAACGATATATGTTTACCGTAGCAGCAATTGAACAGGCTCATGATAAAGTAAAATCAGGTGCTGATTTTCCAAAATATATTCAAGAAATTAAGGCCATGGGTGTTTTGGGTTTCGAAACCTGGGTAAAAGACAGCCACACTGAATATTTCGGTGCTAATGACTTTAAAACTTCTTCAGCACCTCAGTATGAGAATCTTTCTATCTCAGCAACCACTGATAAAGAAAAATTCACTAATCAGCTGAAAATTCACCAGCAAGGCGGAACAGACTACTATACCTTTTGTAAAGATTGTGCCGAAACTGGCATAGAGAAATGGATCGTAGATTTAAAACAAATGACCTGCACTTATTTTGATCAAGCAGGTCATGAGATTTTAGTGGAACAAATTCCAAGCTAGTTTTTTTGTCAGACTGAGCTTGTCGAAGTCTACATTTCGACAAGCTCAATGTGACAACGACAGCAAAGCTCAGCCTAACAACCACCTAAAATCCAATTTTAAGCCCCACATTCATCCCCAAACCACCAATATTAATATAAGACCTTAAGTCATCTCCCCTTTTGTTAGGATCATAATTGGCATTTCCTGGTACATTAGAACTCTGATCGATTTTTTTGTGATAATCGGTATAACGTTGTGCCGTTGGCAAATCATTAATGGTAATTGGTACTTTCGTTCCCAAAAGTGTGGTACCCGTTCCTTCAAACTTACGCACTTCTTTTTCTTTACTACTTACCGATACATTACGGTATTCGACCTCACTAAAGAAACTAATGTTTTTGCCGATAGGTACGCTAAACCCTGCTGCGCCTAAAAAACCAATGGTTGGTCTAGGCTTGATGCGTTCTTCTCTAGAAAGCTCAACCGCTCTTAATGCTGGATTAATTTCACTGGCAACAGTTCCCGTTTGATCATTAACATCTGTTTTAATCTCCAGATAACCATACACAGGCAATACTGCACCAATTTTCAAATAAGGCCTAAAGTTTTTACTGGTAGGTACGTGGAAAACCAAAGTTGGCGTTAAGTCCAATGCTTTCACCTGTCCACTAGAATGAACAGACAACAGCACACTTCCATTATTGGCATTATAACCCATTTGACGTGCCATGGTATTTCTCTCACTTTGAAAATAGTTAACCCCCATTTCAAAGGCAACTACCGAACTAAACCTAAAACCTCCCGTTAAACCCGCTCTCCAACCTTGTCCGAAAGAACCTGTAATGGCCTCTTCAGAAATTAATGTTTGTGCTCCCGTTAAAGGATTAATATTGAATACTCTGTCCCTCGGCTGTAATTCCCCTACATTGGGAAACTCCACAGGGGTAACTTTGATAAAATAACTTCCAGTAGGTTTAATATAAAAACCCCTACCCTCCTGTGCCAAGGCGGCGATGGTAGCCGACACCATCAACACCACCAACAATACAATTTTTTTCATAACCGTTCATTTTAAATAAAAAGCCTCGTCATTCATATACAGGCATTAAAAAACTATGCTTGCATAGGAAACAACCCTTATTTCGTGCAAATTGTTTTCACAATGTGAGATTTACTTCTATCATTTTTCAGTCAAAAACAACAAAAACTCTTTTGGCTAACACTGTTAACTTTTACTTTTGCTAACAGTGTTAACCTAATTGGATGTTAGTTAAAACAGATAGACAGAAGCAAAAGGAACTGACCAAGAATGCCATTTTGAAAGCTACAGAAGAAATTGTGCTGAAAGAAGGCTGGCAAGCAGTATCCATCAGAAAAATAGCTGATGCGATAGGATACAGCTTACCAGTAGTGTACAATCATTTTGAGAGCAAGGATGCCATTCAGGGCGAATTTGTAAAACAGGGATTCTTAATGCTTGCAATGGCCATGCAAAGCACCAGAGAAAAATACACCAACCCTGAAGAACAGCTTACTCAAATGGCATTGAGCTATTTTGAATTTGCTTTCAGCAATGCTGCCTACTACAGAATGATGTTCGGGCTGGGTATTCCAAATTGCCAAAAAGCTAGGGAGATTTCCGAAATCGGAAACTTTAGCTGCAACCTGATCAAGGTGATCAGCAGTTTAATGGAAGAAAAGGACGAAAAACGCATTTTTCTCAAATTCCATACACTTTGGTCTATCCTTCATGGACTAACCTCTATCAATATGGTGAACCTAACCGCCGCTCCAGATGAGATGCAACAGCAAATTCTTTTGGACGCCATACAAGGATTTATTAAAAATATCAATCGCTAAAAAATGAGCTTAATTGAAGCATTAAACTGGCGTTATGCCACTAAAAAAATGAACGGAGAAGCCGTTCCTCAAGAAAAAGTAGACCAAATTTTAGAAGCAGCACGTTTAGCTCCTTCATCATCTGGTTTGCAACCTTTTAAAGTGATCGTAATCACTGACCCTGAATTGAAACAAACGCTTAGACCACACTCTTTCGACCAATCACAAATTGTTGATGCTTCACACGTATTGGTGTTTGCTGCTTGGGATAACTATACCGAAGAACGTATTGACGAAGCTTTTAACCGCATGAACAGCGAAAGAGGATTACCTGCTGAAGCTACTGCTGATTATGTAGCTCGTTTAAAAAGCATGTACCTATCTAGAGAGTCTCAAGTAAACTTTGAGCATGCTGCCCGTCAGGCCTACATTTCTTTTGGTACTGCTATTGCAGAAGCTGCTTTATTAAAAGTAGACGCCACGCCAATGGAAGGTTTTGACAACGCTAAGTATGACGAAATTTTAAACTTGGCTGAGCAAGGCTTAAAAAGCGTAACCGTTTTACCTTTAGGTTACCGTGATACTGAAAATGATTGGTTAGCTGGTTTGAAAAAAGTTCGTCAACCAAAAGACAATTTCGTGATCGAAAAATAAGATCAATTGCAGATGATTTACCAAGGCCGCATAGCAAAACTATGCGGCCTTTTTTATTAATTTTTCATTTAAACACTCAATTGATTAAAAAAATACTACTTATTTGGTAGATTAGCCTTTTTATTATCAACCATGTCTTTACCTTACCAAAAAATAGTTGTTAAAATAGGCTCGAATGTAATTACCCAAGCCAATGGACTCCCCGACACCGCTAGAATCAGGCATCTGGTAGAACAGATTGCCCAAATCAAACAAAAGGGCATTGAGGTAATTCTGGTGTCCTCTGGTGCGGTAGCTTCTGGAAGAAGCCTGATCAAAGTATCAGAAAAACAGGATGCCGTAGCTAGCAGACAACTATTGGCAGCTATTGGACAGGTAAAATTAATCAATACCTATGCCGAGTTTTTTGCAGCACACCAAATGACTTGCGCCCAAGTATTGGTCACCAAAGAAGATTTTAGGGACAGGGTGCATTATCTGAATATGAAGAACTGCATGCACATTCTACTACAAAATGGGGTAATTCCAGTGGTGAATGAAAACGACGTAGTTTCAGTAACAGAGTTGATGTTTACCGATAACGATGAGCTAGCTGGGCTTATTGCTTCCATGATGAATGCGGATGCGCTTTTTATTCTATCAAATGTAGACGGTATTTATACAGGCGACCCTAAGCTAGCCGAGAGCAAGGTGATTGAAAAGGTAAAAGCGGGAACAGCAACTGATTTTAGCAGTTTTGTAAGCACCGGAAAATCGCAGTTTGGTAGAGGCGGCATGATTACCAAATCGACCATTGCCCAAAAAGTAGCCAAACTTGGCATTAATGTGCACATTAGCAACGGCAAAACCGACCATATCCTTACTTCGCTACTGGAGGGTAATATTGTTCACACTCATTTTGTGGCCGACAAGATCAAATCTGGACAGAAAAAATGGATTGCACATGCGGAAACCGCTGCTACTGGTGTTGTGCAACTAAACGACGGGGCTAAAACAGTACTTACTTCTGGTAAAGCGACCAGCCTACTTCCTGTGGGGATTATTGCCATTAAAGCTGACTTTAAAAAAGGCGATATCATTAAGATTATTGACGAAAACGAAAAGCTCATTGGTTTGGGCATTGCTAAATATAGCTCTGATAAAGCACGCGAACGAATTGGCCAAAAAAACCAAAAGCCCTTGGTACACTACGATTATTTTTATGCAGCGATATGATTAGTGGCTAGGAACTAGTGGTTAGTAGCAAGGAGTAAAGACTTGGTTTCTAAAAAACTAAACAACAAACCAACCAAAAACCCAAAAAACAAAAAACCAACCAGAAACCTAAAGATGAAACAATATTTCGAAAACGCAAAACAGGCTACCAGAACCATGGTTTCGCTCAATAAAGAGACCATCAACCTGTTATTGAATAAACTGGCAGAGGCACTAGTGTTACAAAGCGATTTTATTTTGGCAGAAAACCAAAAGGATTTGGAACGCATGCCCGAAAGCGACCCTAAATATGACCGCCTAAAACTTACCGAACAACGGATTAAAGATATTGCCAGTGACGTGAAAAATGTGGCTTCATTGAACAGTCCTTTAGGGGACTTGATCCACGAAAAAACATTGCCCAACAACCTCAATATTAAAAAAGTGAGGGTACCCCTAGGTGTGGTTGGCGTTATTTACGAAGCACGTCCTAATGTGACAGTAGATGTTTTTGCCTTGTGTTTTAAGACTGGAAATGTGGCAGTACTTAAAGGCGGCAGCGATGCGGAATATTCTAACGCGGCCATCTCCAAAGTTATACAGGAGGTATTGGCCAAACACCAAATTAACCCCAACGTACTCACCTTATTGCCTGCCGACAGAAGCGCGACGGAAGCCTTATTAAATGCCGTGAACGATGTAGATGTATTGATTCCAAGGGGAAGCCAATCATTAATTAACTATGTCCGTGAAAACAGTAAGATCCCAGTGATTGAAACTGGCGCAGGCATTGTACATACGTTTTTTGATGCTTCCGCCAATTTGGAGAAAGGACAACAAATCATTGCCAATGCAAAAACCCGCAGGGTAAGTGTTTGTAATGCCTTAGATTGTGTATTGATCCATCAAGAACGCAGCAAAGATATTGCTCAACTTTTATCGCCTTTGGCCGAAAAAGAAGTAGAACTTTATGCTGACGAAACGAGCTATAAAGCCCTACAAGGAAATTACCCAGAAGAACTACTACACCAAGCGCAACCAGAACATTTCGGCACTGAATTTTTATCGTTGAAATTGGCGGTTAAAGTGGTGAATGATGTGAACGAAGCTTTAGATCATATCGCAACCTACAGTTCAAAGCATAGTGAGGCAATTATCAGTGAGGATGCTGAGAATATCGCGCTATTTTTAAACCAAGTAGATGCCGCAGCAGTTTACGCCAATGTTTCCACTGCCTTTACAGATGGTGCTCAATTTGGTTTAGGGGCAGAAATTGGAATCAGCACCCAAAAGCTCCATGCTCGTGGACCAATGGCTTTAGAGGAATTGACCAGCTATAAATGGTTGGTTACTGGCGATGGACAAGTGAGGAATCCTTAGAATAAGCTCCAACCCGTCATTTCGAGCGAAACGTAGTGCAGTCGAGAAATCTTTTAACGTGATTTTTAAAGATTTCGAACATTCAGGACTACGCTCCAGTCGAAATGACAACAGTGGTTATTTAAAACAAAAAAACTTGCGAAGTTTCGAAGCCTCGCAAGTTTATAATAGTCATTTTACTACTTTTTATAAAGTAATGATTTCAGCATCACTTTCATTGCCCGTTCTACCCACTGCCGTTACCTTGATGCCTTTTAATTTAGCCACCGCTTTAGTTTTAGGATTTACTTCTATTTGTTTCGGCACCTGAAAAAAGCTGCTTCTTGCATTTAACGTACGATAAGTCCATTTATCGCCATATTGGGTATAAACCACGTATTTAAACACCTCTTTTTCATTCTTAGTGGTCCATTTCAAATAAAGATCATTGCCCCTATCTTCATAAGCAGTTGTTGGTGCTTGGGGAGCTTTTTTATCCAACCAAGGAGATTCTGGCACTAAAGCTTCTTCTTTATAAGGACCAGCCAACAAATCGTTACGCAAGCTTTCATGCTTCGTTAAAGCACCGATACTCCAATGCGCAACCCCTGGAGATTTTGGAAGAATTCCCCTAGCAATCATGATTTGATTAATGATTTCGTCACTGTTTTTTTCACCGCCACCTATGCCGCTATTCAAACCTGGCCACATATGCCTGTTTTTAGTATTTTCGCTTTCCCACCAAGCCAACAATACAGGAAAACTCAAAGGAATATTATTGATTTGCCAATACAATTGCGGCATGAAATAATCTATCCAACCTTCATTTAGCCAAAGTTTAGCATCTGCGTATAACTTATCATATTGATCCATTCCTCTAATCGATTCCGGATAACCAGGACGCCAAATACCAAAAGGACTAATGCCAAATTTTACAAACTTCTTCTCGGCTTTAATTTCTTTGTAAATCCGTTTTACAAACTTGTTTACACAATCCCTACGCCAGTCTCCCCTAGATAATTTACCGCCACTCTTTTGATAAGCAGCGTAACTTTCGGCATCGGGAAAATCTTCTCCACCATTGTATTCAGCATAAGGGTAAAAATAATCGTCAAAATGAACACCATCAATATCATAACGTTTCACGATATCGTTCACTACCGAAGAAGCTAAATCTTGAGTTCCTTTTTTGGAAGGATCAAACCACCAATAACCTTGTTTCAATTTCACCACTAAATCTGGATGTTTTTTTACTACTGACAAATCACTTACCGGTCCGCCGGCAATGTGATGCGCACGGTAAGGATTTAGCCAAACATGCAACTCCATACCTCGTTCATGAGCCGCTTTTATCCAAAACTCCAAAGGATCATAATACGGATTTGGAGCCTGCCCCTGTACACCCGTTAAATAATATGACCAAGGTTCCAGATTGCTTTTATAAAAAGCATCAGCTTGAGGCCTGATTTGAAAAATAACCGCATTGAAATTATTCTTTTGCAGCATATCCAATAAAGCAATGGCTTCATCTTGTTGCTGCTGAGTAGTTAAACCTGGCTTACTAGGCCAATTGATATTCGCTACACTGGCTACCCAAGCTGCCCTAAATTCACGCTGTATTTTTGGACCAGTATTAATTTGAGCTTTCAGCTGAATAGACGCGCAAACAAGTACGAGGAGGAGTAATTTTTTGAACATAATTTGGTTGAATTTAATTCAATATTAAAAATAAATCACCAAAATACCGCAATCATCCGCAAAATACTTCATTTAAACGCATGTACACGCAAATGATAAATCAGCTCAACTAACCGAAAACTGACCCCACAGCATTGCCAGCTTTGCTAGTAGTAATATGAAATTTAAAAAGAAGATAAAGGCTAAAAAAGCCCCGTCTCACACTTGTGGGACGGGGCTTTGAACTAATGACCAGATTGAATACTGGTTTGTTCGATATTCTTCAGCTTTTTGGCACAGTACACGCCAAAATATAAGATATAGAGGTAGCAGATTAAAGGTAGCACAAAGGAATGGTGCACGCCAATTTGATCGGCAATAGCTGCCTGTACCAAAGGCATAATGGCACCTCCTAAAATGGCCATCACCAAAAGAGAAGAGCCTTGACTGGTGTAATTACCCAATTTTGCAATGGACAAAGTGAAGATATTAGAAAACATGATGGAGTTAAAAAGGCCAATCCCCAAAATACTGTAAACAGCCATGTCGCCAGTGCTCAACATCGCAAAAGCCAACAGCAACACATTTACCGCCGAAAAAATGGCTAAGGTTCTGGCTGGCGCAGATCTTCCGATTAAAAATGCACAGAAATTCAGCGCTATAAAAACTAAGAAAAAGCTAATTTCTGAAAAACTCAGATTAACAATACTAAAGATCAACACAAATACGGCAATGCTTACCACCAGCATATACATCATCTTTTTTGCTTGAATTAAGGTGTGGTTTAAGGATATAGCACCTACAAATCTTCCAATCATTGCCCCTCCCCAGTATAAAGACAGATAGTTTTTACTCATTAGCTCTTCCATTCCCTTGGTTTCTTTTAGAAAGCTGATGATAAAACTTCCAATGGCTACCTCGGCACCTACGTAACAGAACATGGCCAATACCCCCAATTTCAAATGCACAAATTTCAATACGCCAAAACCTTTCACTTGCTCTTCTTCTGTGGCTTTAAAAGAAGGCAATTTCACATAAGCAATCAACAACGCAACCAACAATAATATGCCAGCAAAAATGAGGTAAGGAATACGGGTTGCCGAGGCGCTAAAACTTCCATCTGCTGCTGAAAAAAGTTCAAAAATCAAATGTCCACCCAATATTGGAGCAATGGTAGTTCCAAAAGCATTGAACGCTTGGGTAAGGTTCAATCTACTAGACGCACTGTCCTCAGAACCCAATAAAGAGACATAGGCATTAGCGGTAATTTGCAGCACCGTAAATCCTAATCCAAGCACAAACAGGGCCGCTAAAAACAATGGATAAATGGCATAAGTGGCCGCTGGATAAAACAACATGCAGCCAAAGGCTGCCAGCAGTATTCCAAACATTATACCTTTCTTATAGCCTATTTTGTTAATGGGGTCTCCCTTGCTATAAGAAATGAGGAAATAAACGAGCGAACCCACAAAATAAGCACCAAAAAAGCAGAACTGAACTAATAAAGAGCCTACATAGCTCAATTGAAACAACTCTTTTAAATAAGGAATTAAGATATCATTCATGCAGGTGATGAAACCCCACATAAAAAACAAAATGGTGATGGTCACCAACGGAACGGCATAATTAGATTTTGGTGTTTTAGCTGAAGTACTCATCTTTCTGATCTATATAAAAAAGGCTCCCTTTCGAGAGCCCTTAAATTTCTATTTTTTATAACGTTCTAATCTTGCATCTTTAATGACGCCTTTCCAATTTAAGCCAAAGCCAAAATCGTAAACATTACCATCCGCATCTTTGTGACATTCCATATCAAATGGTACATCTTCTTTTTGCAGTTCTACGGTTTTCATGTTAGCAGGCATTTGTACGGGCAATAATCCGGAAGGTTCTGCTTTACCAGAAATGATATCTAAAACTGCTTGAGAAGAAACACCAAAGTTTAGTACAATTCCATCAGCAACAGCTTCAAATTCATTAAAAATCATTGGCTTACTAGCAGAAACCGATACAATTACAGGTTTGCCCTTCATCATTTCTTTCGTATCCAAAATAGTTTGCAAATCCATCGTATTACTAGCTACCGTCGACTTGTTTTTGAATGAACGATCTTTGATTGTTGGATCTACTACCGGATCACCCGCTGCAATGCTTTTTTCTCTCGCATCTACTGCGGTATAAGCACCATATTGCAAGCTGATAGGTACATAGCCATTGTTTCCTTGTTTACGATCGGCAGCACTATAACCCCCATCTGCACTTTGCGGACTACTTACAAAAACAATCGCAAAATCTGCCTTTGCAGGATCAACAGTAAGGTTATAATATTTTTTAAGCACGTTGGTATCTATAGGATATTCAAATTTTGCTTGTTGATAGTTACCCCACCAATCTTTAGCTGCCGGCGTATAAATTTTAGGCACATATACTGTTTTCTTTACCTGAACAGGGAGCACCGACTGATGGTTTTTCAATAATACCACCGACTTCACTTGTGCTTCGTAACCCGCTTTCATAAATGCTGGCTGACCAACCGTTGCTTGACTTTCATCCGCGTTCAAGTAAGGGTTTTCGAATAAGCCTACTCGAAAAATATTATTTAACAAACGGATACCAGACGCTTCAAAACGTGCTCTGAATGCTTTTTCTCCGAATTGCTTCACTCCCATTTGATAGGCTTCTAGTACTGGAGCAATGACGTTATTTCCGCCAAACTGATCTACACCAGCTAATAAAACTTGATAGTGTCTTTCGGCAATCGATAATTTCTCAGTACCCCAAGGCTTACCGGCAAAATCACCAGGTGTTTTACCTTCATCGCCAGTAATTAACCAATCCGTACAAACTACACCATCATATTTATATTTCTCTCTCAATAAATCGGTAATGATGTATTTACTAAATCCGTTGGCCACTGTATCCTTACCATGAGAAATAGTATAGTAAGGCATTACCGCCGAAGCAGCACCCGTTTTACCTTTCAATTTGAAAGCTCCGTTTACAAATGGATTCACATGCTCTTGGAAATTATTTCCTGGATAAACCGCGAATTTACCCATGGCCCAGTGCCCATCGCGACCACCTTCTTCCGGTCCACCACTTGGCCAGTGTTTCACCATTGCATTTACACTGCCATAACCCCAACCGTTTTTAATTTCATCTTTACCTGTTGAAGTTTGGAAACCGTCGATATAAGCTCTTGCCATATCTGTAGTTAACTTGCTGCTTTCGCCAAAAGTCATGTTGATACGATACCAACGCGGTTCTGTACCCAAATCAATTTGTGGAGATAGCGCTGTGGCAATACCTAAAGCTCTATATTCTTTAGCTGCAATTTCACCAAACTGTTGTACAATATTAGGATCAAAAGTTGCTGCCATGGCCAAACCATCAGGCCATAACGAAATTTGACCGCCAGCACCTTCATTAAATTCGGTAGTTGCTTTAGCTGTGTGTCGTGGGTCGGTACTGTTGTTTGCAGGAATACCCAAACCCAATCCTTCTACAAAAGCCTGTGCATTGTTGTTCCATAGTGCCGCATCTTTAGGAGATGAAACTGTGGTGATCAACACATGGCGTAGGTTATCATTTTTTAAAAAGGCTTTTTGCTGATCGGTTAAATCGTAAGCTTTTGCACCACTTTTTGCAAAAGTTTTACCATTGTACATTCCAGCCCTAATTCCCGTTTCTGCCCCAGGAATTGATTGGTGAATACTGTACAGCATCAAACCTGCAATTTGCTCTACCGACATTTGTTTCACCAAATCTTTCGCTCTTTCTTCGGCGCTTAATCTCCAATCTTCGTACTTGTCTAGCTTTCCGTTTTTGTTAAGATCTTTAAATTTCAATCCGCCAACGGTTAAAATCTTTACTCCTGATTGTGGAGAGTAACCTAGGGTAGCTCCCTTTTTGTTTTCAACTAATGAATAGTTCTGCTGAGCACTTAAACCTTGTGCTGTCATTAAAAATGCAGCCAAAGCAAAATATCTATATCTTTTATTCATAACAAGTTATTACTTAAAATTTGAAATTCACAGAAGCCTCTACCGTAAAAGGTCTGATGTATGAACTGGTTAATAATTGTCCGTAATAAGGACTTGCATCAGTAGCCAACTCAGTACCGTTAATAGTACCTTTAGCTCCACGTTGGTTCAAAGGATTTACTACCGTTAAACCACCTCCAACAGACTTATTGAACTGATAGTTTACACCTGCAAAAGTTTCCCACCATCCTTTAAAGAACAAGGCATTGGTTAAGTTGGCATACTGCTTACTGAAATAACGTAAGCTAGCCCAAGCTCTAAATTTTTGATTGGTAGTAGTATAGCTAGGATCAATTTCCATTAACACTTTAGAGATTTGCAATACACTTTTTCCATTGTAGCTATAGTTGTTTCCAAACGCACTAAAGTTGTAGTTTTTGTACACTGGATCTTGAATGGTCAGCAAGTAATGCAAGCTGAAATTTCTTACTGGTTTAGCCACAATATCCGTAGTCCATCCTTTGGTTTGGATATCGTAGAAAACTGGTGTCAATTGGTTTTGTGTAACATTTGATGGGTTAACCAAGTTTAAACGAGTCTGATAGTTGTTCCTGGTCAAATAAGTTAAAGCCGAAACGATACTGATTTTAGGATGGTTGAAGAACACTCCGGCACTGGCGTAAGGACTTTTTGTTTTTGCAAAGTTTGGGGTATAAGCCGCCGAATAATCCTCCAAGTTTCCGTTCTTCTCGGTATAAATCAAATCAGCAATTACGCCAAAGTTTTTACCCAAGTTATAAACTGCATTTACAGAAGCTCCAATATGGAACCAGTTATGATCAAATGGCGTTAAGGTTTTCCCTACAATGGTATAGCCTACACCACGAGGATCTAAGGAGTAGTTTCCTTTCATTTTGTGGTAACGGAAGTTCAGACCATAGCTTAATTTGAACTTATCGTTCACTTGCCAATCGTCGGTAGCATAAGCGGTAATTTTATTTTCTATCCCGCTGTGATAGTTGGCACCTACGTTGTAATTGTAATAACCATATTGATCTGTTTTGGCAAATGATGAAGTAAGGGCATTGTAGTTGGTCAACTGTCGTGGTTGCGCAGCCACTTCTTGGTAGTAGAAAGTTTGGTTAAAGGCAAACTGGCCTTCGTCAAAATAAGCTTCCGTTAAACCAAATCTCCACTTGTGATTATTCTTGTTTTTCAACACTTCAAATCTCGATTGAAAGCTGTTCAGCTCTGTATCTGGCGAAGTAAAAGCTAAAACCGATTGAACGGTACCCAAATAAGGCGTTCCATCCATGTAGGTAAAACCATCGGTAGCCGAGGCTACTTTAGACGAAGTTGGTACAATTAACTGTGTAGTGTTAAAACTTTTGTGGAAACGCAAAGTGTATTTAAACTTCCAGTCATTACCTAATTGATAGTTCCCCAATATATCGATATTGTGCGATTTGGTATTCAAATCATTGCCCATATCAAGGTTGTAATACTCACCATTTAGCGCATTTAAAACCCTTACTTTTCCTTCACGAAGGATATAAGAATCTCTACCTACTCTAAAATTATCCAACTCACTAATACTTCCTCCTTCTTGGTATCTAAAAGCAGCATAGTTGGTTAAAACCAAAGATTTGGCGTACTTGTAAAGGATACTGATTTCACCTTTACCATTTTTGAATCTCTTGGTAATTCCAGCTCTGTAGATTTGCGTTTTATCCGAATAGTCGGTAAAGCCAACATCAAAAGATTGTGGATCGTAATTTTGGAAAATCCCCGCAGAGTAGCTCCATGATTTATCTTTGGAAAGTGGACCAGAAACATTCAGGTCTCCTTTCAACCAACCGAAGTGGCTACCCGCTAGGTTTCCTGTAATTTCCGTTTTCTCCGTACCCAACTTGGTGTAAGAATTTACGGCAAAACCAAAATCGGCAGTGGTGATACTGGTTTCTTTTAAACCCAGCAGTCCCGTTTTACTTAAACTTACACTGCTTCTCCAAGTTCTGTTAGGCAGCTCTGGCCAAAAATAATAAACTACAGGCAGGTCATTCTCTAGAATGGTGGTACCCCCTACACTGCTTGGCAAACCAACATTTACTTCCCTAGGCCCACTATTGTTGGCAGCATTTAACATCACATTCCTGTTCTCTTCCTCTTTCTTCTCTACTATTTTCTTTACAGTAATGGAATCTTTCTTGAGAACGTTTTGTGCAAATGCGGGCACACAGTACATCGCTAACAGCGATAGTAGGATTTTCTTTAATGTGTTCATCACAATTTAATGATTTGGTGTTTTCTTAAAATTTATGAAGTAAGGAATGGAATGGGAATCGGCGTATTTGGTTAGTCGACTGAAATTCTTATTGCTTCATTATGAAGCAATGATAGTTGGTTTGTTTTAGAAAAGCAAATAATTTGCTTTAAATCACTAAAAAATATTACATTGACAGGATGCAGATAAAAGAAGTAATTGAGTCGAGTAAGAGACATTGGAAAACAGCATTACCGCATTTATCGATCGATTGCGTGGTTTTTGGCTTCGACCAAAAACGATTGAACGTGCTTTTGCTGAAGTTAAAGGACAATGCCAACAACTGGATACTTCCTGGCGGTTACGTATTGAAAGAAGAAGCTCTTGATGACGCTGCAAAGAGAATTTTAAAAGAGCGAAGTGGTGCGGACAAGATTTTCTTGAATACTTTTAATGTGTTTGGAAACCTTAACCGTTCTGAAGGATATTTTAAGGAGTACGATGATGATCTATGGCATAAACAGCGATTTGTAACCATTGGTTATTATGCGTTGGTAGATCATAAAAGTGTAACGCCTGTAGTTGATGCTTCTTCAGAAGATTGCAAATGGATGCCCATTGACGAGCTTCCAGAAATGGTAATGGACCACAAGAACATTATTGAAAATGCTTTGGCTACGTTAAGGGAACAGATCAGGTATAAGCCAATTGGATACAATTTGCTTCCAGAGGAATTTACCATGCCTGAGCTTCAAAATTTATACGAAGCGATATTAGGCTACAAGCTAAATAGAGGCAACTTTTACCGCAGAATTATGCGTTACAATATTTTAAAAAGACTGGATAAAGAACGAAAAGGCGGTGCACATAAGGCACCCATTCTTTATAGTTTTGATAAGGATAATTACCAAAAGGCTTTAAGTGAGTTTGGTTGGTAAGAATAATACCCCCCTACCGTCATTTCGACCGTAGCGGAGAAATCTTTGAACTCTTCTTATAGCATATCCAAAGATTTCTCTCCCGAAAGTTCGGGACTGCACTCCAGTCGAAATGACGACGACGGGCTATTCGAATTGACGGAACAAGCTTAACCAAGGCCGATATTGACTGAACGGAGAATTATTGCGAAGGCCCAAGAAAGTTAGAGGTCAGTACTAATATCATCAGTGAAAGAAGTTCAAAGTGACGGAACGTAAATCACACCGTCATTTCGAACGCAGAGAGAAATCTAGCACCCTATAAACTATACGTTAGATTTCTCCCTAAGGTCGAAATGACGGGGGTAGGTTACAACTATTTTATCCTATTCTGAATATCTTCACTTCCTGTTTTACGTTCTCGGTTTTCAAATTGTTTTCCAAATCGGTAGGTAAATGAAAGAATGGCTCTTCGGCTATCAATCCATATCCTACTATACATATTGATATTCTGGTAACGGGTATCGTTTTGGAAATTATTGGTCTGAAAAATATCATTGATAGCCAACTTAATACTTCCCTTATCATTCAACACACTTTTTTGGAAAGCAGCTGAAATTGCCCAATAAGACCGTTCAGTAATGATCCCGTAAACGGATTTGGAGTTATAGAAACCATTCAGCTCTGCCCCAAAACCCTTCACAATCTTAAAGGAGTTTTGAGTATTTGCACTAAAGCTTGTCTGCTTATTCTTTCCATCTTCTAAATCGTATTCGTTGCGAAATACATTGGCAAAACTGGTTCCCGACCACCATTTGAAATAGTCTATTTGTGCAGTGAAACTAACACCATAATTGATCAATCTTGGAAGATTTTTGGGTTGTTCGAAGGTCGTATTAGTTACATCGTTCTGCCCTGTTACCCAAGTAATCACATCCGTGGTACGGCTATAATTTATAGAGGTGGTAAATTTATTTTTATATACATGACCTAACACCACATTTTGCGTCAATTCTGGTTTTAAATACGGGTTTCCTTCGTAATACAAAGACGGATCTCTAAACATTCGGAATGGATTTAATGCACCATAATTTGGTCTTTCAATCCTGCGACTGTAAGAAAGCTGTAGTTGGTTATTCGCATTTAACTCCTGTCCCAACGCTACACTAGGAAACAATTGAAAATAATCTCTAGTGAATACCTGTTTGGTCGTAATTTGATTGCCTTTGGTATTGGTATACTCGCCGCGAAGTCCAGCTTGTAAAGAGGTTTTACCCAAACTAGCCATCACGTTCAAATAACCAGCGTGAATTTGCTCCTTGTATTTAAAATGATTGCTCGAGGTCGCATCGTACTCCCAATTTCCATTTAAAAACTGATGATATACCAAGTTATTATCCGCCTGAATAAAAGAACTTTTAGCTCCTGCCTCCCATTTAATCGCATCATTAATTACATCCGTATAATCTGCCTTGGCTACATAAACATCTGTTTTGGCTGGTACGGTTCCAATCCTTCTGGCCATATCTCCGTCAGGTAAAGTACTATTGGGTTTCGTATAGGTATCTAAATTTAAGTTTGAACTAAAACGGTTCGGTGCAAAATCTAAATCAGCCGAAAGCTCCCTTCCTTTTTTCGCAAAGCGATGTTGATAATTGAGGTTATAAGTGAGACTCTGCCAGCTTTGCCTATCATAGTTTTTGGTGAGCATGTCGCTCAATAAAGCTCCTTGCTGATTTCGCATCAAATTACTGGTTTGGCTATCGTGAATGTATTTACCTAGGTTACCATTTACCAATAAACCAATGGTGTTATTACTATCAATCTCATAATCAATGCCAGCTCGGAAGTTATGCGTGTTCAAAGGTTCGTTGGTTTCTGTACGTTGGGTTGAAGTTCTTGATAAGCTAGGTTGGACATCCGAAAAACGCCTGATAAAGTCCAAATATTCGGTTTCACCACGATAAGCGTAATTATAATTTCCGTAGAGATTGATTTTTGAAGTGCGATAATTAAGGTTGAAACCACTGCCATATCTGGCATTACGACCAGCGCCGCCATTAAAGTTTACGGATCCATTTAAACCACCGGCTAAGCTTTTCTTCATCACAATATTGATAATGCCTGCATTACCCGCAGCATCATATTTAGATGAGGGATTGTTCATGATTTCTATTTTAGAAATAGAAGAAGAATTAGTGGCTTTTAACAAGGTAGCCAACTCTGTAGCACTTAGGTAAGTCATTTTACCATTCATCATTACGTTTACTCCGGTTCTGCCTTTAAGCGATATTTTACCATCGCTATCAATTTTCACTCCTGGAGCACGCTCCAACAACTCTAAAGCAGTATTCCCTTCTGCCAAGATGCTATTCTCGACATTCAAGGTCATCTTATCTAGGCTTTGTTCAATCACCTTTTTCTGTCCGCTCACCACTACCGCACTTAACTGTTGCGCATCATCTTTTAATTGGATATTAGCAAAAGTAATTTGAGCATTGGCCGCATCGAGTTCGAAATTGGGAATTATATGGTTTTGGTGTCCCATACTAGAAATTACAATTTTATATTTCCCATGAGGCACTTTAGCAAAAGAGAAACGTCCAAGTGAATCGGTAAGTACGCCCTTATAAATTTTCTCGTCAGTATGTTTTAAAGCCACTGAAGCATATTCTACAGGCTGATTATTGGCCGTTTTCACTTGGCCAGAGATATGCCCAGTACTTTGGGCTTTTGTCACTACAGAACAAAAAAATATGGAAAGTGTGACACTTATAGCTATTCTAAAAAATTTGATTCCGTCTAAATTCCTATGCATCTTCATTATATCTACCGTTAAAAATCTACTATCCTATAAAAAGATATTTTACTCGGCAAATATATATTTATTTAGACTAATTAAAAACAATTACCATAAACATAAAAAACCCCGATTAAAATCGGGGTTGGTAATTATTTTGATTTTGCATTTCTCAATTGACTGATTTCCTTTTTCAGGGCTTCTATCTGCAACTGTTGTTCTTTAATGCTACCCACCAAAAGTGGAATAAGCGTTTCGTAATCTACTACTGGAACAGTGGCTGTTTTAGTACTATTTTTTCCAGCGGTGTATGTTTTTTGTTGATTAACCACTAACTCTGGAGCTACTTTAGCCACTTCTTCTACTGCAAATCCGCTTTGTTTTTGTGTGCTTAATTTTAGTTTACTAGCCCAATCTTTATCATAGCTAAAATTAATCGGTGTAAGCTTTAAAACGGTATTTAATGAATTGTTTATCGAAGTAATTTCAGTTTGTTTAACTGTTTGCGCATTTGTGTTAAGGGCAAGACCAACTATGGCCAAAGCACCTAATAAAAGTGATTTTTTCATTTTAATTGTGGATGATGATGAAGCGATCGTGATTGACTAGCAACTCACAATGGTTTCATCGTTTGTACATTTATATCTATAAGAAAATTGGTATTGGTTTGATTTTTTTCGCGATGGTATTAAGCAAAATCGGGCGGAGGCGTGGTTAACTGAAGGTAAGCTTCTGGAAGCGCAGTCTCAATATGAACATTCAATTTTACCACAATTGAGGTGACTGGCTTTAAATGATAGCGCATTTTTTCCAGCAGGAAAAGATGATGGGACGTTTCTTTTACATTTTCCTCTCCACTTTCCGTGTTGTCATCATTGGTATCAGTCATTTCTGTTTGCACAGCTACCTTGTTATCCATTACAAAAACATGCGCACTATATACCATGCCCAGCAAAAAAAGCAGGCAAAGCATCATAACGCTTCTAAGTTTTTGTTTTTTCATGTCGCAAATATAAAGGATAACAGCCAAGCTCAAATCATTTATCTGTAAAACAACAGCTTACTTTTGCCAAAAGTTGTAACCTCTCGTTATTTTTACAACGACAATCCTTTTTCTGTAAATTATTTAGAATAATTCTAAACAAAAAAAGAATATCCTATATTTGTGCCCACAATGATGTACACCGACCTTTGGGATAAAATTCGACTCGGTGATACCTTGGCTATGAAGACCTTGTATCAATCCTGCTATCAGCAGTTGTATGTCTATGGCTTTAAATTAATTGCAGACAAAGAAAAAACCAAAGACAGCATTCATGAGCTCTTTTGCGAATTGTGGGAAAGAAGAAATTTACTACAAACCGTAAATCATGTACCTGCCTATCTCAAAACCTGTTTACGGAACAAACTGCTCAAACAGCTTAAACAGGATACCCTCACGGGAAGTATGGATGATTTTCCAGAAATAGAAGGTTTAAAGGAATTTTCCTACGAGGACTTACTAATTACTGCGCAACAAGACGCTGCCAGTCAGTACAAACTAAGGATGGGCATTGATCAGCTTACCCCTACCCAAAGAGAAGTGATTAAGCTAAAGTTTTTCGACGGACTGGATTACGAAACCATCGCCCAAATGCTGAACCTTAAACATCGTACTGTTTACAACCATGTACACGCTGCAATTACCCAATTACGTGACTTTTTTAATCTGTAAATACAGCGTTTCAAGCGACTTTTTATTTTTTTAAAAAAATTCTGGTAAAAATCTACCTACCCTGACTCTTATCTATAACTAGTCTAAAAAAACTCGGTATTCCATACATGAATTTTAACCTTTATCATGCGGAAGATTTTGCTGCAGATGAATCTTTCATCGCTTATTATCTTCAAACTGACGAGCAAGCCATTGCTTTTTGGGAAAATTGGATCAGCTTACATCCTGAAAAATTAGATGAAATTTATAAGGCAGAATTGCTATTGGCTAAACTTCATCTGCAACTTGGTGAACCAGAACTAAGTGAAGCATTAGACAAATTCGACAGCTTTCTAGCAGTTCACGACACTATCCCAGTAACGCCTCCTACAAAGAGTAAAAAACTATTCAGCTATACCAAGCTAGCCATCGCTGCTTCGTTATTGGTTATTTCTTCTGTTACAATTTATATCTTCAATCAAAAACCTGCGCAGCCAGTCTATATAAGCTACCATAACGATTACGGCAAAACTGCTATCATTACCCTCGAAGATGGCTCTAAAATATCCCTAAATAGCAACAGTACTTTAAAATATCCGCAGCACTTTGCTCACGACAAAAGGGAAGTAGAATTGGTAGGAGAAGGTTTTTTCGAAATCAGCAAAGACAAAAGCAAACCTTTTACCGTAAAAACCAATAAACTCACTACCACCGTTCTGGGAACAAAGTTTAACATATCGGCTTATCAAAATGCAGCCGATGTTTCGGTAGCCCTATTAGAAGGAAGTGTTGCGGTTGAATTAAGTGATAAAAGCCAAAAAACCGTCTTAAAGCCCTCCGAAATGGTTACGATTAAAGGGAGCGCTAAACAATTGGAGAAAACCACTTTTAATACCAATCAAATCACGGCTTGGCAAACTGGTGCTATCATTTTTGAAAGCGCTTCTTTCGAGGAAATCGCCACCAAACTTTATAATGCTTACGGCATCACCGTCATCAACAAAACGGGTGATCAACACTGGGAATATTCTGGAAGTTTCTCTAAAACCGATTACCTGAGCATCATTCAAAATATCTGCTTTGCGAAAAGAATCAATTATAAAATCGACAACAACATTATAACCCTAGTTCCATAAAATGAATAAAGTTTACCCTAAAATCCTTTTAGTTCTTACGCTCCTCTTATTCTATCATATTGCGCCTACAATGGCACAAAGCAAAAATCCAACAGTAACGGTGAATGTGGTTCAAAAACCATTAACCACTGTTCTTAAGGATATCGAAAAACAAACAGGCTTAACTTTTAACTACGACCAAAAGGAAGTTGATCTTTCGCAACTGGTTACCTTAAATATCAAGAATAACCTGAAAGAGGTACTGACCACTATTTCTGGACAATCGGGATTGGATTTTAACATGGCCGGCAATAACATCGCCATCAGAAAAGGTATTAGAAAAGCTGCTCCGCAGGTGAAATTAATTACGGGTGTAATTACCAGTCGCCAAGATGGCCAACCTATCCCAGGGGTAAATGTCTTTAAAAAAGGTACCCGACAAGGCGCCATAAGCAATGTAAACGGCGAATTTACCATTAGGTTAGCTGGCGAAAACATCGAGAGCACCATCCTAGAGTTCATTTACATTGGCATGCTCACCAAGGAAGTAAATGTGGGCAAACAAAGCTTTTTAAAGGTAGAGATGGACAATGATATTTTTGGCATGGACGAAGTGATCGTAACGAGTTCTTACACCAAAGAAAAACGTAGGGAAGATGTAGTGGGCAGTATTTCACAACTTTCGAGCAAGCAATTACAGAGCTACAGACCTATTGAGAGTTTCGACAAAATGATTGAAGGAATGGTGGCTGGGGTTTATGTAGAAACAACCTCTGAACTGAATACCCCTGTTAAAATCAATATCAGGGGGCAAGGGTCATTACCAAATATTGGTGCAAGCAGAGGAACTTCTACGCAACCGCTATATGTAGTAGATGGTGTTCCCGCTTATGAGCAACAAAGAGGAAATGAAGCTTCTGTTTTCAACGGCGAAGGTTACCTCAATCCGCTATCGAACATAAACCCAGATGATATTAAAAGCATCTCTATACTAAAAGATGCTACGGCCTCCGCCTTGTATGGCGCTGATGCTGCAAATGGAGTAATCATTATCACGACCAAAGCTGGCGAAGCTGGAAAAACAAGACTTAACGTAAATTACGATACTGGTATTTCTAGGTTCATCAACGAATACAAATGGTTAAGTGGTCCGCAATATCACAGTCTGCTAAGAGAAGCTTACATTAATGGTGGTCGCTCCGTAACCGAAGCCACTCAGCTTGCTGGAAGTAGCACCATCAATACGGATTGGTTTGATTTAACAAATAGAACACCGGTTTATCAAAACATCGGCCTAGACCTTTCCGGAGGCACGGGCAAAACTACTTATCGTCTTTCTGCGGGTTATAGAGATCAAAAATCGAGCTCTTTAGGTAATGATCTGCAAAAGGTTTATTTGCGTTTGAGGGTAGATCAACAAATTAACGATAAGTTCAAAGTTGGCTTTAACCTTAGCCCTACTTATACGCAAAGTAACACTTTATCAGCTTTTGGGGGCGTGATTTTACCTCCAAACATAGCCGCTGTAGCCGAAGATGGCACTTACCAAGATATTTTGGGCGTACCAAATCCGCTGGCAATTCTTACCCAAAACCAAAACAGCAATAAGGGTATTCAATTAATGGGTAATTTAAACGGTAGCTATCAAATCACTAAGGAGATTGCAATTTCGGCCACGGTAGGTGCAGACAACTATCAAAACAAGCAAACCCAATATTTATCCGCACAAAATGCTACTGGAAGAAATGCTAATGGCAGATTAACTATTTATGACCGTAATTACCTAGGGTACACCGCATTTGTTCAAGCCACTTACGACAAAGTATTTAAAGATGCACATACGGTTAATTTCTTAGTGGGCACGCAAATAGCAGATAGAAAAACCGATTTATTGAGAGGCTCAGGCGCTGGATTCAGCTTCGACAGGTATCGTGTACTGAATATGGCTGCCACACAAACTTCTGCTTCTTCTACCAACTCTGACGCCACGGTATCTTATTACTCGCAGTTAGGTTATGATTTCAAAAAGAAATACTACGCCAACATCAACGGGCGTATTGACAAGTCGTCCATTTTTGGTGGAGACAAACAGGTAGCGCTCAACGGATCAATTGGTTTAGCTTGGCTAATTAGCAACGAAGAGTTCTTCAAAAACAACAAAGTGATTAACCATCTGAAATTAAGAACCACTTTTGGTTCAACAGGGAACTCCAGAATTGGTACTTATGCAGCTAGAGGTTTGTATAGTTTCGGTACGCAAAGTGGCAATACTTATAACGGGAACGTCGCTTCATACCCTGATGCAACAGGTGCCCCCAATCCAGATTTAGGCTGGGAAAAGAACTACAAATTCAATACAGCGGTAGATTTCACCCTGTTTAACAAAGTACAGGTAACTGCCGAATATTATAATAACACGATTGTTGACCTTATTTCCAACGTATTAGTGCCACTAGAAACAGGTTTTGCTAATATCTCTGCCAACACGGGCAAAATGCGCAACCAAGGTTTCGAATTGAGCATCAACACTCCAGTAATCAGCAAACAGAATTTTAACTGGTTTACATCTTTTAACCTGGGCACCAACAAAAACAAATTGATTTCTTACAACAATGGCTTCGCCTCCTTATACTCTACTGCAACTGATGCAGCGGCCTTAAAAGTAGGAAATAGTACTTCGGCTATTTATGGTTATCGCTGGGCAGGAATTAATCCAGACAATGGGACAGAGATGTTTTATGACAATAATGGCGTCATCAGAACCGTTTCCGAAATTAATGCCCTTACTATTGGCAACACCATGGTATTGGGAGATCGCCTACCTGATTTCCAAGGTGGTTTCATCAACACGTTCAACCTATACGATTTCAACTTCTCTTTCAACATTCTTTACAGCTACGGTGCCAATTTATTTGTGAACTATGCGGACGAGTCTGACGGCAGAAATCTTCAAAACAGAAATCAAAGTGTGAACTTGATAGATCGTTGGCAAAAACCTGGTGATGTTACCGATATTCCAAGATTGCTCATTAATAGAAGTATCGTACCCAATTCATCTCGTTACATGTACGACCTGAGCTATCTGAAACTTTCAAACGTTACCCTTGGCTATACGTTGCCTAAAAGTATGGCCAGCAAATTAACACTTCAAAGCGCTTCTATTTTTGCTAATGCTACCAATCTTTTTTATCTGTATAAAGATGCCGGAACTAAAGGCAGAAATGGCGTAGCAGAGCGAAGATTCGTATTTCCAGAAACTTCTGCATTTACTTTCGGTGTAAAAATTGGCCTATAATAATCGATCATGAAATCATCCATTTTCAACATATCAATTTCGATGAAAAAATATTACTTACTCCTTATAATTTCGCTGATAGGATTTTCTTCTTGCGAAAAAATATTAGATAAAGAACCTACAGATAAAATATCCTTAGAAGACCTCTTTTTAGATGTACAGGGTGCAAAAACTGCTTTGGCAGGTTCTTATAGAGCTTTATTAGATGAAAGCCATTATAATAAAAACATGATGGTTTATCCTGAAATTTTAGCGGGGAATATCAAATTCAGTAAAAACACTAACCTTAGGCTAGAAGATGTTTACGAGGCCATTGTAGATTCACAAAATTCAAGTATGAATGGCACTTACTCTTCTCTATATGGCGAACTGAACAATATAAACAACATCATTAAATACACCCCTTCCTCAGCAGGTTCTGCGACCGAAAAAACCAAAATCATTGCCGAAGCAAAAGCAATCAGAGCATTAATCCATTTTGATTTGGTTAGGATTTTTGCCCGACCATTCAATTACACCTCAAATGGATCTCATTTAGGTATTCCTGTCATTTCGCAGCCACAATTGTATTCAGATCCAGCACCTTTTAGAGCAACCGTTGCTGAAACTTACAATGCCATTACAAACGACCTTACGGAAGCCATTGCTGCTTTTGACGATACCAATGTAGGCGTTTTAAACTCTGGTACTAAACAGAACTATTTCACCAAAACTTCTGCCAAAGCACTGTTGGCCAAAGTTTACTTGTACCAAAATAATTGGGACAGAGCCTTTGCATTGGCCGACGAAATTATCAAGAGCAACCAATACACATTAATAACCAATGCTGCTTATGTAGCTAGCTGGACAGGGCGTGTACCATCAAGCGAATCGATCTTTGAATTGCCTGTAGAAACCAACTTCACTGGTGGCGGTTTGGGCGTATACTACGAAAGCACCAACCTTTCATCTTACAGAATGTATGCCGCAACTTTGGATTTAACTGGTTTATACAGCACCACTGACGTAAGAAATATCAATTCGATGTTCAATAGAATTGATATAAGCGGTGTAAATTATGCTTTCACTAAAAAGTACCAAGGTGGTGGGACATTGGCTACACCTATCAAAGTATTACGACTTTCGGAACTGTATTTAATTAGAGCGGAGGCGGCAGTAGAAAAAACAGTAACAGATTTCACCACAGCAAACGCCGACCTAAACCTGATCAGGAAACGTGGCGATGCTAGCGCGAGTACTTTAAATTTAAGTACAAAAGATGCGGTTATTGACGCTGTGCTCTTAGAAAGAAGAAAAGAACTAGCCTTTGAAGGCAATTTACTGTTCGATTTAATGCGACGCAAAAAAGACATCGCCAGAGTAGATGTTACGCCACTAGCCAAAAACCTTTTGACTGACGACGATAGGCTAATCATGCCACTTCCGGCCAACACGGTTAACGCTAACAAAAACATGAAACAAAACCCAGGTTATTAATAAAAAGATATGAGAAATTTATTAGCATTATTCATTAGCATCATCATCTTTAGCGGTTGTAAAAAAGACGAACCTGCTGCAAAAGCAGATTTATATCCAGCGGAACCAGTGGCTACCGCTTCATCTTCTGCCATTTCCGTTTTTCATCAGCCCATCGCCTTCTATCAAATGTTCGTATATAGATACGATCCAACTACAGCTGCTTGGGGAAGCAGGATTGCTGGACATTTTTCAACGATTTCTACCGCCGACCCTAGCTTTATTGGCTTTACCAATCCAAATGTGGTAGACAGTGGCGTGCCTATGTTTGACATGGTACGTTTGTACAGCACCTATACTGGAAGCACCAATATTAAAACCGTGGGCATTAATGTAGATCAGGTTTTACAGTTTTTCCCAGATTATGAGGGTGCAAAAACAGGTATCGTTAAAGTAAAAACCCAAGATGTAATTTTGAGAAAATCAACCGCAGGACAAACCATTACAATTGGCATGAGTGGCAGCGGTACTTACGACGAAACCTCGAAAGTGATTGACCTTAGTATTACTTTCAACGAGGCAGCCATTGGAGGCACCACACGAACTTTTAAGTATAAACTAAGCCCAACAGCACTTACCCTTTAATTTTTTGAGGATGAAAAGACTTTTGGTGCTGGCCACCGTTTTAATTGTTTTTGTTTGCTCCTCTGCTTTTTTGCAAAGTACAGATTATACCGTTGAACAGCTACGTGAGTTGTACAGTGGTGATCCTGCAAAATGGCCTAAACCAACCTTACATGAGGAGGCCAAACCTGGCTTTAAGGATATTGGCTATTTAGGCAGACCTAGTTATCCAGCAGATAATCCCTTTAAAGCAGAAAAACAGCAGCTAGGAAAAATTCTTTTCTTCGACCCTCGATTATCTGTTTCGGGGCAAATTGCTTGTGCTTCTTGTCATGACCCTGAATTGGGTTGGGGAGATGGAAAAAGAGTAGCTTATGGTCACAATCGCCAAACCGGTAAACGCAATGCCATGACTTTACTCAATGTTGGTTTTTATGAAAAGTTTTTTTGGGACGGCAGAGCTGGCAGTTTAGAAGAACAGGCAAAATTTCCTGTGCAAGACCATGTAGAAATGAACACTGATTTAGCTACAATGGTTAAAAACGTAAAAGCTGTTGCGGGTTACAAACCTTTGTTTGTTCAAGCTTTCGGAAGTGAAGAAATCACATTAGACAAAATACAAAAAGCCATTGCCACTTTTGAACGTAGTATTGTAAGCACCAGTTCCCGTTTTGATGCTTTTGTAAAAGGCAATTCAAAGGCTTTAAAGGATGACGAAGTAGTCGGCTTGCACCTGTTCCGTACCAAAGCGGGATGTATCAATTGCCATAATACTCCTTTATTTAGCGACAATAAGTTTCACAATGACGGACAGGCTTTATTGGGTTCACGAATGGAAGATCTGGGATTGTATAATGTTACCAAAAATTTAAAGGATGTGGGAGCATTTAAAACCCCTTCTTTGAGAGAAACCCACATTACCGGACCTTGGATGCATCATGGCAATTTCCCTTCCATTAAAGACGTGATTGAGTTTTATAACTTAGGAAATCCGGTAAGCTACCAGCGAGCTGCCGTTATTCCAGATTCATTGAAAAATCCGAAATCGGCGATGCTAAAAAAATTAAACTTAACTTTAACCGAACAAACACAACTGGAAGCATTTTTAAAATCGATCAGTACACAAGTACAGAAAATTATGCCTCCAAAATTACCAGAACAATAAAACGCTTTAATATGGATCTTTTAGTACCTGAAACAGGCTTACTCATTTGGAATTTGTTAAGTCTCACATTTGTAATTTTGATATTTTATGTATTATACCTTGTGATAAATGTATTGCGCAAGAAATTAAGAGAATAATATAATTCAAGAATAAGACATAAACGGAAAAAGCATGGATCTGAATTCCATGCTTTTTTATTTAAAAGAATTATTCGATGAGATTGCCTCACTCCTAACCTTGTCCCAACGCTTTAGTTCACAATGACGTTTCTATTATTGGAGAATCAAGCTAGAGTTTTAAATTCCAAATCTCACCACACATCACTTGCAACCAAAACTAAATCCTAAAACACTGCCTTTGCAATTTCTTTCGTTTGATCTGGTTTACCCATGGTGTAAAAATGCAATACAGGGGCTCCAAATTCAATCAACTCCTTACATTGCTTAATCATTGCGGCTGTGCCTATTTCTTTAGCTTCTGCGTTGGTTTTAGCGTGCGATAAGGCATCTGTCAACTCATCTGGCAAATCAATATGGAATATTTTAGGTAATGCCGTTACCTGACCCAAGGTACTGATAGGTTTCAAACCTGGAATAATAGGCACGTTGATTCCGTTATCCCTGCATTTTTGTACAAACTCGAAATATTTTTGGTTGTCAAAAAACATCTGTGTTACGATAAACTCAGCGCCCATATCTACCTTTTGTTTTAGGTATTTGAAATCTGTATTCAAATTTGGAGCTTCAAAATGTTTTTCGGGATAACCCGCCACGCCAATACAGAAATCACTTTTAAAGGTTTCTACGTCTTCGTGAAGGAACTTTCCGTCGTTATGGTTTTTAATGTGTTGGATAAGATCGGTTGCGTAAGCATGTCCGCCAGCAGTAGGTACAAAAGAACTGTCGGCCTTACGCGCATCTCCTCTTAAAGCCAATACATTGTCGATTCCCAAAAACTGTAAATCAATGAGCGCATTTTCTGTTTCTTCTTTGGTAAAACCACCACAAATTAAATGCGGAACAGCATCAATTTTATATTTATGGATAATCGCAGCACAAATCGCAATAGTTCCTGGGCGTTTACGATAAGAAACTTTTTGCAATAAGCCATTCGGCTGCTCTTTGTAAATATAATCTTCCCTTAAAGAAGTAACGTCAATAAAAGGCGGTTGAAATTCTAGCAAAGGCTCAATACCCTCGTAAATCCAGTCTATACTTTGTCCCTTAATTGGCGGTAAAAGCTCGAATGAGAATAAGGTTTTTCCTTTTGCGTTTTTAATATGTTCTGTAATCTTCATTGGTTGGTTTAGCGCTGTCATGCTGAGGTACGAAGCATCTCTATCCTATCAGCATTTAATTATCTTCTAATATTTCATCGTTAAGAAACTTCCAATCTTTATTTTCCGTTTCTATCAATAAGTTTTTCTTTATTCTAGTCCACCCTTTAAGCTCTTTCTCTCTCTCAATTGCATGTTGTATAAACTGAAATCTTTCGAAATAGACTAAAAAGTAACAATTATATTTTTTAGTAAAAGCTATTTCGCTATCTCCATTCACATGTTGCCTTAACCTCGTTTCTAAATCATTGGTTACTCCAATGTATAAAACTGTTTTATTCTTATTTGTCAGGATGTAAACAAAATAATTATGTTGCATAGGTTCAGTTTTTCATTGGTTACAGATCCTTCGCAATGCTCAGGATGACAAGTACAAAATGCAACTTTAATAAGCCAAATTAGGTGCCAACCACCTTTCTACTTCCTCTACTTCCAAGTTTTTCCTTAGGGCATAATCTTCCACCTGTTCCTTACTGATTTTACCTAAACCAAAATACTTCGATTCAGGATGAGAGAAATAAAAACCACTTACGGCGGCTGTTGGATACATGGCATAACTTTCGGTAATGCATAAACCTATTTTCTCCTCGGCCTCTAGCAAAGCAAACAAGGTTCCTTTTTCGGTATGTTCAGGACAAGCTGGGTAACCAGGTGCCGGACGGATACCTACATATTGTTCCTTGATCAAATCTGCATTCGTGAAATTCTCTTCTTTGGCATAGCCCCAATAGTCCTTACGTACCAACTCATGCAATTTTTCGGCAAAGGCTTCCGCTAAACGATCGGCCAATGCTTTTACCATGATGCTGTTGTAATCATCATGATGTTTTTCATATTCGGCCACCAACTCATCACAACCAATCCCTGCCGTTAGCGCAAAACCTCCAAAATAATCTTCCACTCCGCTCTCTTTCGAGGCAATAAAATCAGACAAAGCATAGTAAGGCTGTCCATCTACTTTCTCTGCCTGTTGACGCAAAGTATGGATAGTTACCCATTCTGAGTTTCCAGCTTTCAGTTCCGGTGTTTTTATTAACTGAGAACTTGGGACCGCCAACTGAATATCATCGCCAATAGTTTGTGCAGGCCAAAAACCAAACACCGCTTTTGCTTTTAATAGCTTTTCGTCAACAATACGTTTTAACAATGTTTGAGCATCATCAAAAAGCTTTTTAGCCTCATCACCCACATTCTTGTCTTCAAAAATTCGAGGGTAGCTACCTCTTAGTTCCCAGGTATGGAAAAAAGGTGTCCAATCAATATAAGGCAACAACTCTTCCAACGGAAAATCTTCCAACACTTTTGTCCCTGTAAACGTTGGCGCAGGAGCTACTTGCTCCAAATCTATCTGGAATTTGTTTGTTCTGGCCTCTTCCAAAGTTTTAAAACGTTTATCAGAACGTTTGTTCAAATGTGCTTCTCGGGCTTTATCGTATTCGGCTTTAATCTGATCAATATACGATTCTCTTAATTCCCCGTTCATCAAAGTGCTACAAACCGTTACACTTCTAGAGGCATCCAATACATGGATAGCAGGACCAGAATAATTTGGCGCAATTTTCACCGCGGCATGTATTCTCGAAGTCGTGGCGCCACCCACAATCAGAGGAATAGTAAATCCTTCACGCTCCATCTCTTTGGCAAAATGCACCATTTCGTCCAATGATGGCGTGATTAAGCCACTTAGACCTATAATGTCGGCATTAATTTCCTTGGCTTTTTTAATGATTTCCTGTGCAGGTACCATTACGCCCATATCTACAATCTCGAAGTTATTGCAGGCCAAAACTACGCCTACAATGTTCTTTCCAATATCGTGTACGTCACCTTTTACGGTGGCTAATAATATTTTACCTGCCGAAGATCCTTGTGAAGCATCTGGATTGGCCAATTTTTCTTCCTCAATAAAAGGCAACAAATAGGCTACGGCTTTTTTCATTACCCTTGCCGATTTTACAACCTGAGGCAAGAACATTTTTCCCGCACCAAATAAATCCCCTACAATGTTCATCCCGTCCATCAAAGGACCTTCGATCACCTGAATTGGGCGGTCATATTTCTGACGGGCTTCTTCTACATCATCATCCAAAAACTCTACAATACCTTTCACCAACGAGTGCGACAAACGCTCTTCTACCGTTCCTTGTCGCCAAGCTTCATCTTTCACCACCACTTTGCCTTTATTTTTTACCGTTTCGGCAAACTCTACCAACCTTTCGGTAGCGTCTTCTCTACGGTTTAGGAGTACATCTTCTACCCTTTCTAAAAGCTCAGGTTCAATTTCTTGGTAAACCTCCAACATCCCCGCATTTACAATCCCCATATCCAATCCCGCGTGGATGGCATGGTATAAAAATGCTGAGTGCATGGCTTCACGAACCACATTGTTTCCTCTAAATGAAAAAGAAATATTAGATACCCCACCACTTACTTTGGCATGAGGTAAATTTTGTTTGATCCAACGGGTAGCCTCAATAAAGTCTACCGCATAGTTATTGTGCTCTTCTAGTCCAGTAGCTACCGTTAAAATATTAGGGTCAAAGATGATATCTTGTGGAGGGAAACCGATTTCGTCTACCAAAATGCGGTAACTGCGGCTACATATTTCTACCCTACGATCGTAGTTATCTGCTTGGCCCTGCTCATCAAACGCCATCACCACCACGGCTGCACCGTAGCGCATAATTTTACGGGCGTTAGCTTTAAAAAGCTCTTCGCCTTCTTTTAAAGAAATAGAGTTAACGATTCCTTTTCCCTGCAAACATTTTAATCCAGCTTCAATCACAGTCCACTTAGATGAATCGACCATGATCGGTAACTTGGCAATATCCGGTTCAGAAGCAATCAGATTGAGGAATTTGGTCATCGCCGCTTCCGAATCAATCATCCCCTCATCCATGTTTACGTCGATAATTTGCGCACCACCTTCTACCTGTTGTAAGGCCACAGCAAGTGCAGCTTCATAATCGCCACCTAAAATGAGTTTAGAGAATTTAGGAGAACCTGTGATGTTGGTTCTCTCTCCTACGTTTACAAAAATGCTTTCGGGCGTAATGGTTACAGGCTCCAATCCACTTAAACGCAAATAAGGTTCAATGGCAGGAATTTTCCTAGGGCTAGCCTGTGCTGCCTTTTTAGCGATACAGCCAATATGATCTGGTGTAGTTCCGCAACAGCCACCTACAATATTTACAAAACCAGAAGTAATGAAATCATCTACCAAATGGGCGGTTTCATGTGGTAGCTCATCGTAAGCACCAAACTCATTAGGCAAACCCGCATTTGGATAAGCAGAAACGTAGCAAGCGGCTTTAGCGGCCAACTCTTCAATATGCGGACGCATTTCTTTAGCTCCCAAAGCACAGTTAAAACCAATACTCAGTGGATTGGCATGCGCTACTGAATTTAAAAATGCCTCTGCAGTTTGTCCAGATAAGGTTCTACCTGAAGCATCGGTAATGGTCCCCGAAATCATGATCTCGAGCTTTCTGCCCACTACTTCTTCATATTGTTTAATGGCAGCAATGGCCACTTTTGCATTTAGCGTATCAAAAATAGTTTCAATCAGCAGTACATCCGAACCTCCATCAACCAAACCTCTAATTTGCTCATAGTAAGCGTCAAAAAGTTCATCGTATGAAATGGCCCTGAAACCTGGGTCGTTTACATCTGGAGAAAGAGAAAGTGTACGGTTAGTTGGACCAATAGCACCTGCCACAAAGCATTTCCGATCAGGAAATTTAGCCATGAACTCGGTAGTCGCTTCCTTCGCAATTCTCGCTCCCTCATAGCTCAACTCGTACGATAGCTCTTCCATTTGGTAATCGGCCATGGAAATACGTTGCGTACTAAAAGTATTCGTTTCCACAATATCAGCACCAGCTTCCAAATACTCAGTGTGGATAGCTTTGATAATATCTGGACGAGTAAGGTTCAACAAGTCGTTATTCCCTTTTACATCGCAGCTATGGTTTGCAAAACGCTCGCCTCTAAAATCTTCCTCAGTCAGGGTATAACGCTGTATCATGGTACCCATGGCACCATCTATAATTAAAATACGTTTCTCTAGTTCTTCTCTAATGCTCATAATAGTATTTAGTAGTTAGTACAAAGTATTTAGACAACACCTGTAACAACCACATTTAGCTTAGCATAAAGCACAGTAATATCTAATTACTAAATACTTAATACTAAATACAAACGGCTTACTCTAAAAGAATGGGATGAATGTTCCTTTAAACTTATCTTCTCTCGCTCCCGAAAAATTCGGGACTGGATTAGAAATTAGCACCTTGTTGGCACAGGTTGCTAAGACTTCGCTGGGTCTATTCCCTCCGTCTTTCTTAATAAGCAATGCAAAGGTGCAACATCCGCTTATCATTTCCAAAAATATCAGTGATACAACCAAATAAAATTACAAAGGCCATGCAAATTTGCACGGCCTTCGATATAATATTTTGAAAAATGAGTGATTAGCGTCTATCTCCGAAAACTCTCAATAAAGAAAGAAATAAGTTGATGAACGTAATATAAAGTGACAAAGCTCCCATTAATGCTAGTTTTTTACTATCAACCAATGCGATTTCATTTCCATTCTCATCCAATCCTTCACCTATTCTTTTAATCTCTTGAACTTTATAAGCAGTTAAAGCAGTAAAAATTGCAATCCCCACAAAACCTAAAATGTAACCTAGAGTATCGCTTCCGATAAACATATTGATTACACTTACAACTACTAAGCCAATTACACCAGCCATTAAAATTGGGCCAAACTTACTTAAATCAACATCCGTAGTGTACCCCATTACAGCCATTACAGCAAAAATAATCGCTGCAGCAACAAAACATATTGCAATTGAAGCCGAGGTATATATTAATAAAACAAAGCCTAACATTACTCCTGTCAGAACAGAATACAAAAGAAAAATACCTACCAAGGCTGGGTACGATAATCTTTGCATAGCTGCGCCCATAAGAATCACCAAACCAAGTGGTGCAAATATGGCGATATATCCAAGGATACTCAACCCTTTCTCAGCGACTAAATATGATAATATTACTGGTGAATTTGCCAATACAAATGCAGAAACACTTGACACTAGCAATGCAACGAACATCCATAGGAAGACATTAGCAAAGAATTTTTTAGACACCGATCTCTCTTGTACAAAAACCGAGTGTTCTTTATACTGATAATTTTGTTGTTCCATTATTAATTTAAATTGGTTAACGGTTAAAAATACAATTTTAGTTTAATCTTTTTGTCAGCAGTTCCTCAACTTTTTTGTAAAACTGTAGTGGTTTTAGCTTTCTCCAGTGTAATTCGTCCAGTTCGCCACCAAAGTTGATGTAGTAATCGATACTATGATCTCTGAACTCTCTAATCACATGTTCATGGAAGTTAATTCCTGCAATCCAGCCATCTTCTACTTCTTGAAACCACTCTTCATAATAGCTATCATCAGAAGCATGGAAATTCAAAACATTCTCTCCAATCAGGATAAATTTATTGATTCCCTCATCTATCATCAATTCTAAAATTTCTCTTTTTAAAATCATGATATCATTGGTAATGGCATCATTCCATTCTCCTATCAACTCGATGATGGTGTATTGCCTATCGTAATCAACATAAAGCACTTTAAGATAAAGCGTGTTAGAACCAAAATGGTCCCATTGGGGATGGATGAGAAAATTATACAGCTGTTTATCGTAGTAAAACTCAGAGTATTCAGTATTAAAAAAAGGCGAACGCTCGTCTTCAGCAGCGATATAGTCGTCTCTCCATTGATAGTATGGTTCAATTTCGTGCATGAGGCGAATTTACAACTTTAGCGTGATACCCCTATTGAAAAAAATAGCCACAAATGCACAAATGTTTATAAATCTGTGTATCTGTGGCTAATTAATATATTTAAACAGCTAGTTTATCTGCTAGCTTCTACGGCTTTACGCACACTACCATACTTTGTTAAAAGCTCAGCAGCTTGTTCTTCGCCAATATTTAATTCTTCCATCACCATATGTGTTCCCCTATCCACTAATTTGTGGTTAGTCAACTGCATATCTACCATTTTGTTTCCTTTAACACGTCCCAACTGAATCATCACGGTAGTACTTAACATATTAAGCACTAATTTCTGAGCCGTTCCCGATTTCATACGAGTTGAACCCGTTAAAAATTCAGGTCCAGCAACCACTTCAACAGGATAATCAGAAGCAGCAACCACTGGTCCGCCTTCGTTACAAATGATACAGCCGGTTAATACGCCATGTTTTCTAGCCTCTAATAAACCACCAACCACATAAGGGGTAGTTCCAGATGCCGCCAAACCCACTAGCGAATCTTTTTCGTTGATCTCATATTCCTGAAGATCAATCCAAGCTTGCTTGTCATCATCCTCAGCAAATTCTACTGCTTTACGGATAGCGCTATCGCCACCAGCAATGATGCCTACTACCCAGTCAAATGGCACACCAAAAGTTGGGGGACATTCTGAAGCGTCAACTACGCCCAGTCTTCCACTAGTACCTGCACCAATATAAAATAACCTACCGCCATTTTTCATTCTTTCGGCAACAGCTGTAGCCAGTTTCTCTATCTGTGGTAAAGCCTTCTCAACAGCCAGAGGAACAAGCTTGTCCTCTTCGTTAATGCCTTTCAAAACTTCAATTACCGACATTTTATCAATGTCTTTGTATTTAGATTCCTGTTCGGTTACTCTTTTCATTTAAATTTAAAAATAGGTTTTTCTTCTCACAAATTTGCACATAACCGCAATTTCTTGCAAGAATTTTCAAATATCGGCATAAATTATTAAAAAACTAAATGGTATTTCATACGTTCTTTTTTTACTAGCAACTAATTTTAGTACCTTTGCACTATCCAAACTGATGAAAAAAAGTACTAGCCTCAATTTATTAATTGCGTTGGCCTATTGCGTAACGTTAATTGGCGGCATGTATTTGGGCTACAGATTCTTAAAGGACCAAGGATTTCAGGTCCAAAAGGATATCAGGTACGCCAATACCGAAGAAGCAAAAGTAGATGACATCATCCATATCATCAAAAAAAAATATGTGGACGATATCAATGCAGACAGTTTAAAACATTTGCCAATCGACAGTCTTCTTCATCAATTAGATCCACACAGTGCTTATCTCCCTCCTACCGAAGCATTTGAGCTTTCCGAAGACTTAGAAGGAAATTTTGAAGGCGTAGGTGTTGAGTATTATATTCTTAACGATACCTTATTGGTTACCAATGTGATTAAAGATGGGCCAGCTTTTTCAAGCGGCATTAGGCAAGGTGATAAAATCTTAAAAGTAGATACTACAGTGGTGAGTGGTCGTAGTTTACCACGATCAGCCATGATGGGTAAAATAAAAGGGAAAAAAGGCACTACGGTTCAGCTGACCATTCTACATCCTGGAACTACCAGCCCCGTATTACTCAATGTAAAACGTGGCAAAGTAGAAGTGAGCAGCATTGATGCCGCCTACATGATGAACCCCGAAACGGCCTACATTAGAATTAGCAAGTTTGGCGCTACTACCGATGCAGATTTCACAAATACGGTTAAAAATCTAAAGGCTAAGGGTATGAAGAAAATGGTACTAGACCTAAGGGACAACGGTGGTGGCTATCTCACTGCCGCGACCTCATTAGCCAACCAGTTTCTACCTGAAAATAAATTAATTGTATACACACAAGGCAAGCACGACCCGCGTACAGATTACTTTACTACCGGTGGTGGCGAGTTTGAGCAGGGCAAATTAGCAGTGCTGATCAACGAAAATTCCGCTTCAGCAAGTGAAATTTTTGCAGGAGCGATACAAGATCTTAATCGCGGCATTATCATAGGACGCCGTTCCTTTGGCAAGGGCTTAGTACAAGAGCAGTTTGCTTTTGAAGACGGTTCGGCACTTAACCTTACCATTGCACGCTACTATACACCTTTGGGTCGAAGCATACAAAAACCTTACAAACGAGGTTACAAAGCTTACCAAAATGATATTGAAGACAGGTATAACAGCGGCGAGCTTACTTCTGATGCACCCAAGGCCGATAGTTTAATGAATAGCATGCCTTATATCCTTAAAGATGGCAAGAAAATATTTGCTGGCGGTGGTATACAGCCCGACATTTATGTAAAGCTGGATACCGTTGGCTACAACAAGTTTTATGCTACGCTGCTACAAAAAAAGATATTTATCGACTTTGTGTTTGATATATTGGCAGATCGCTATACCGCCGATTACCTTAATAAAACAGTAAGTATTTTCAACATTTCAGATAAGGATTATGTAGATTTCCTGAAGTACGTTGAAAGTAAAAAAATCACTATCGACACCAAACAACTTATTGCTTCAAAGCCACTTATTTATAAAAATTTAAAGCTCATGCTTTATAAATATTATTTGGGCGACAACGGCTATTACAAAGCACACAACCTAAGTGATGCCATGATTAAACAGGCGCTTACCTACTTAGGTTCGTAGTGAATAGACTTTCAGAGTGCCAAACTCTTTAATTAGAAAAAGAAGGTGAATACTCTTCACCAAATTTAGCCCCGCTATCCATTACAAGTCCTCGCTCGCCATGCTCACTGTGGGCTTTCCATTGCTATCGGGTTTAGTTAACGACCTACTGGCTCATTAAAATATCAAAGCACCCAGTCTTCGCGTTCTTTGCGAATACTTGTAAAACCTTTGCGGTTAAATAATCTTTTATCGCAAAGAAAAGGAAGAGTTCCGCAAAGAACGCAAAGGCGAAAATTTTTAAAATCGACCAGTCCATTTCACTCAAAACTGATACGTTTTTCTGGAAATTCAAGTAGTATTTTCCAGCTTTTTTGAAATACTCATAAAACATTCATCTCTCACAAAAAAATTATTTGATTGAAAATCAAATACTTAACTCGTATTAATAAATATTTTATAGTACTATGTATTGCATAGTACATTATTAAACATATATCTTTGTATTATGATAGCAGAGAATACGCAAACCCAAATGCGCAAAGGCATACTCGAATACTGTGTGCTTTTAATCATCTCCCGAGGAGAGATTTACGCGTCCGATATAATTGCCGAGCTGAAGCGGGCAAAACTACTGGTGGTAGAGGGTACTTTATATCCTCTTCTTACTCGTTTAAAGAATAATGGCTTATTGAGCTACAATTGGGTCGAATCAACTTCGGGGCCACCACGTAAATACTACGTGCTCACACCCGAAGGCCGCCAAATTCTTACTCAACTAGATACCACTTGGCACGAACTGGTTTATGCCATTACCACTTCGCAACAAGGAGCCAACCCAACTACAGAACAATAAACAGAAAACAAACGCTAGTGGCCTACCACTATAAAGAATAAGACCATGAACAAGACAATCATCATCAACATAGGCAACTCCATCATCCATATTGAGGAAGAAGCTTATGAAATATTAATGGTTTACCTAAACGAGATTAAACAACATTTTGCCAAAAGCGCAGACGATTTCGAGATTGTGAAGGACATTGAGAATCGTATCGCCGAAATGTTTGCAGAAATATTGCAGAAAGCACAAAAACAAGTAATAGACGTTGCCGATGTACAGGGTGTAATTGTACAAATGGGCAGCGTACAGGATTTTGTTGGCGAAGAAGAGGAAGAAGTAAATTATGACAACCAATACGGCAACTACAATAGTCCTAAAAAACTATACCGCGATACAGACGAAGGTGTAATCGCTGGCGTATGTGCAGGCCTATCACACTACCTCAACATGGAGGCCCGCTGGTTACGCTTAGCCTTTTTCTTATTGATGTTTGTAGCTGGAACAGGAATTTTGGTTTACCTGATTCTTTGGATTGCTATTCCTAGAGCTGCCACCAGATCTGAGCGAATGGAAATGAAAGGCGAGGCCACCAACTTATATGGCTACAAAAAAAGTTTTGATGAAGAGCTAGCGGCTTTAAAAGCTAACATGAAATCAGCTAATGACCATTTAGCACCAGTGGTAAAAAAGTCAAGCAACTTCATTACCGATATCATTAAATTGTTTGGCCGATTGATTAGGGAAATTTTTAAAATTTTCGGTAAAGGCATCGCTATTTTCATTATTGTATTTGGTTTTGGCTGCCTAATTGCATTAATTGTTTTCTTGGGAATGCTACTTGGTTTCTGGGACGAAAGCGCTTATCAAACCTTTCCTCTAAGCGTCATCAACACTCCTTTTAGAGAAGGTCTAATTGTAAACGCTTTCATTACTTTCTTCATCCCCATTTTGGCCTTGGTGCTATTTGCTTTGAAAGTAATCAACAACAGAATTGAAATCAGTAAATACATTTGGTTTGCCCTACTCATTTTATGGTTAATAGGTACAGGAGCTTCTGGATATTATACTGCTAAAATTTTAGGAGAATTTAAGGAAGAAGCACAGTTAGTACAACAGACTGACCTAAAGCAATATCAAACCTATGTGATTGATGTAGACAAGAGCATGGTATTTAACAAAGAGGACAGTATTCGCTACCATTTACAGGAAATGAATATTGGCAACAGAATTATTGTCGACAATTACAACAATGGTCCATTTAGAGACCCTAGAAGTGTAAGTTTCGAAATCATCAAAAGCCATGACGAAAAAGCTTCTATTACCGCTACTTACGAATCGCAGGGCAGAGACTTTCAAACCGCATTAAAATATGTGCAAAACATTGACTATAAATTCGTCCAAAAAGATTCTTCACTGGTATTTAGCCCAAACATACAGCTCAAGAAAAACATGCCTTGGCGTGACCAAAGGGTACATATCCAATTGAAAATTCCTGTTGGCAGTCGCGTACTCATTAATGAAAACACCCACAGGTACTGGAGTTTTTATCAGTACTACTGGTGCCGTGACGACCAAGGCACTTACAGTGAGCCTTATCGCGAATCTATCATGACAGAAGATGGATTGAAATGCAGATACGACCTCGAACATCCGGAAGAAAACAAATAAACAATAAATCAGGTATCAGTAAATAAAAACGTTCCTACTTACTGATACCTGACACCTATAACTCAACCATTTTTTATCACCTGAAATGTCTTCCAAAAAGGAGGAGGGCCATTGTATTATCTAAAAAATAACAGCTAAGGATTAAGACTATTCATCACTAATTAATCCCTAGTCTCTACACCTTAAAAAGAAAAATCATGAAAAAAATATTACTATTAATGACATGCCTTTTGGCGTGGGGGGCTTCTTTTGCCCAAAAAAAAGGAAACATCAGTGGCAAGATTGTCACGGAGACCAATGAGCCCCTGCCCTATAGCTTGGTAAAATTGGTGAACATGGCCGACACCACAAAGACCGTGGAAATCTCAGCCAATTTAGACGGACTGTACCAATTTGTAAATGTTACTGAGGGCCAATACCTATTACGAGTAAAAATGGTGAGCTACCAACCTTATATCAGCCAAAAATTCAGTTTTACGGGCAGCGACTTACAACTTCCAGCGGTAAAAATGCAGAGCACCAGCAAGCAACTGAAAGAGGTAAGCGTAGTGGGACAAAAACCTTTTGTAGAACGTAAAGCAGACAAAACCGTACTAAATGTAGAAAACAATGCTACCGCAGCTGGCAATAGCGTATTAGAACTTTTGGAGAAAGCTCCAGGAGTAACCATAGACCGCCAAACAGAACAAATTAAACTGAACAATAAAGCAGGTATTACGGTAATGGTAGATGGTAAAACCAATTATTTATCTGGCGCCGACATCACAACTGTTTTGAGTAACATGACCAGCGACCAAGTGGCCAGTATTGAACTGATCACCAACCCTTCTTCCAAATATGATGCAGCTGGTAATGCAGGTATCATCAATATCAAGCTGAAAAGAAATAAAAACTTTGGCACCAATGGCAGTGCGGTATTAAATACGGGATGGGGCGGCGTTAAAGACGGTCCTAACAATTTATATAGACACAGTGCCAACCTTAATTTAAACCATAGAACAGAGCAATGGAATATTTTTGGCAATACTACCTACAACACCCGTTCTGGTTTTAACGAAACCTTACTGACCAGAACTGCCAATACCCCCTCAATGCTCACCACTTTTGACCAATCGTTCAATCGTAAGCAAAAAAGTCCAGGTTATTCGGCCAAAATTGGTGCAGATTATTATGCTTCTAAAAAGACGGTATTAGGGGTGATGGTAGATTTCTCTTCCATTAAAAATGATGTGCTGGGACTTAGCAATGCTAATGTTAACGAATACCAAGGAAATACTCACACACTAAGCTACATTAAACAGAACAATGGCAACAACAGTAAAATGCAAAATGTAACAGCTAATTTTAACATCAAACATGATTTACCAAAGGAGGAAGCCAATATTACTTTTGATGTTGACTATGCCAAATATGGTTTAGATCGAAACGATAACTTTGATGCTCGCTATCTTAATACAGCACAACAAGAAACCAATAGCTCTAATCTACGCAATATCGTTGATGCAACTATAGATGTGGTTGCTGCTAAAACTGACTTTTCGTGGCCATTTTCTAAAACCCTAAAGTTTGAAGCTGGGTTAAAAAGCAGCTTTGTAAACACCAACAATGATTTCGTTTCGGAACAATTGAATAACGGTTCATGGTCTGACGTATTAGGACGCTCCAATCTTTTCATCTACAAAGAAAACATCAATGCTGCTTATACCAACCTTTCTAAAAGCTGGAAGAAATGGGAATTACAACTAGGCTTAAGAACTGAACATACACATAGTAAGGGACATTCAGTTACCAGCAATAAAATTGTCGACCGCAATTACGTTTCCTTATTCCCTTCTGTTTTTCTTAAACAAGAATTGAATAAAAACCATAGCTTCAATTATTCTTATAGCCGTCGTATTGATCGTCCAAGCTACCAACAACTAAACCCCTTTGTACAATATCTGGATCCTTACACCATTGATAGTGGCAACCCTTATCTTAATGCGCAGTTTACCGACAATTTTGAATTTGCCTATAATTTCAAGGAGTTCTCATTATCGTTTAACTATGCCGACGTAAGGGGAATGATTACACAAGTAAGCCGACAAAATGATGCCACTAGGCAGATAGAGGTTCAACGCCAAAACTTTGGTCATGCCAATTTATATAATGCCAATTTGTTTGTGCCTCTTAAAGTCACTAAGTACTGGAGTATGCAAAATAACTTCTCGGCCAATTATCAAAAATATAAGGATGGAACACTGGTAGGTGCTCAATTCCAGAAATCCAAGGTTTCCTTCAATTTTAACACTTCCCAATCCTTTGTTTTCTCTAAAACATTTAGGGCCGAACTGAGCTTTTGGTACGATTCGCCAAGGATAAGAGGTGTTGAAGAAACCACCATTGCGCAATACGCACTCAACTTAGGCGTACAAAAAAGCGTGATGCAAAACCGAATAAAATTACGCCTAAGCGTAGATGATATCTTAAACACCAATTACTGGGAAGGACGAATGAAATATCAAAATGTAGATATGTATGTGACCAATCACTATGTAAACAGAAGAGCTTCCTTCAGCATTAACTACAGTTTTGGCAACCAGCAAGTAAAATCAGCACGTAACAGAAAAACGTCGCTAGATGATATTAAAGGCCGCACAGGCGGATAATCTGCATGAAGAACTATATTATTTAAAGTTTAAAAACAATGATATGAAAAGAATAATGCTATTGATGGTTATACTAACCATGATTTATGCTTGCAATCAAGGCCGTACCTCTGTTAAAGTAAGTAAAACAGCCACTCGCTATGAAATGCTGGCCGAATATCCGGAGCAAAAAACAGAAAAGGTGCTTGATGTTTTGAAGGATGCTTTTAAAGACCAAGACAGTTTATTACTGAACAAAAACCTGAGTAGCGGAAGAGAATTGACTTTAACTAATGGAGCGGTTTTCTACCTTCGCTTTAACCCAGGTAAGCTGGAAATGGAATTATTAAATTCAAAGAATGACAAGAATGGTCTTGAGTTTTTTGACAAGATGGTAAGAGAGGTTAAAAGTGCAGTGAATTAAAAATAATTGACCACCTTAGACATTTTAGAACATTTTAGTTTTTGAAACATTAAGGAATATTAAGTTTTATAATTCTTATATACCAATCGTATAGCTTAGGTGAGCTAGGGTGTCTTAGGTTGTTTTAAATTATGATTACCACCTTAGACATCTTAGAACACTCTAGTTTTTGAACCATTAAGGCATTAAGAAACATTAAGTTTTATAATTCTTATATCTTAATCGTATAGCTTAGGTGCCTTAGATGGTTTTAAATTATGATTACCACCTTAGACATCTTAGAACACTCTAGTTTTTGAACCATTAAGGCATGAAGAAATACTAAGTTTTATAACTCTTATATCCCAATCGTATAGCTTAGGTGAGCTAAGGTGTCTTAGGTGGTTTTAAATATGATTACCGCTTTAGACATCTTAGAACACTTAAGTTTTTGAACCATTAAGACATTAAGAAACATTAAGTTTTATAATTCTTATATCTTAATCGTATAGCTTAGGTGAGCTAAGGTGTCTTAGGTGGTTAAAAAATCACAATAAATTCTTCGCTGCACTCTGAATGACAGAAGAATCCAACACAATATTATTTTACTACGTACCTTATCACATTACGGCCTACATTGCCATTTTTGTCAATACCCTCAACCACTACCCTATAATTCCCTTTACCATCAGCATTGTTAAATTCAAAGCTAACGTTGCCTTTTTCATCGGTCACCAACTTAGGGTTCCAATAAATCGTAGTTCTTAAATCGTTACTAGTCACAGGAGCATTTGGAGCATATTTTGGCGAATAGAATTCACGCTCTTTGCTATATCCTTGTGGATTATATTTCACCTCATATTTTTTAGGTAACATATCCAAGAAATCTTGTTTAGACATCTTCTCGCCCTTAGGTATTTTTTTGGTATTGATCACCAATACTCCTTTTGTATTATACATTCTATCAACAGTACCCAATGGATCATTCAAGAAAACTTCTATCGATTCTACATCGGTTGCGTTAATTGTATTGATGGCATTAATGTCTACGAACATCCCATTTAGGAAAATAGCTACTGGCACGCGGCCACCCATATGATAATCTCTGGTGATGTAGAACTTTTGTTCTTGCAAATCAAAGGTAAAACTGGGCACTTGTATTTTAAGACATTCTAGCAACACATTACATCCATCTAGCCGTGCTCCTTCAATAAAACGATCTGGAATTTGACTTAAACCCGAAAGCGCTGGGTGATCTGTATGACTAGGACGTTTGATCGTTCCTCCTTTAATTTCTACCGTTTTAAGTGTACGCATGAAACGATATTGTCTTTGGCTATTGCTTAGGTATGAAGACATCGCCGTATCAATATTCTCTATCTCGTCTGCCGCGTGCAAGTTAATTCCCCTAGCTGCTGTTGGATTTCCATCCAGCATGATCATCAAATTATTGTAATTAGGGTTGTAACGTGCACTGATTACCACTTGTGACGAATCAGGGAATACCAAGTCCTTAAAATTGAACACGCCTACATTACTAGTGATGGTTTGTGCTGAAATCGGTTTTCCGGTAACCATCATACGCATAGCGCCTTTTTTAATAGGCATCCCAGTAAGATCTCTCAAAGTTCCCGAAATACTGATTCCTTGCTCAGGCAACAAAAAGATTTTAGGGTAACGTCCAGCTAATATTTCCTTATAGGCAAACCTTCTGTAACCCTGGGTAAGCATCAATTTATCTAGTTCACCCAATTTCTTTTCATCAGCTTTATTGAAATAATAATTTGGCTTTTCAACATAACCCTTCAAATCAGAAGTAAGCAATAACGAGCTCAAAATAGTGGTTTCATTATTTTCATCGCTAGGCACCTTGCTCTCATCAGTTACACTCACCGAAAAATCACCCACAATAGGTTGTCCTTTACTTTTAGCATCGAGACTTATTTTTACCTTTTGGCGAGGTTTGTAAGCAGGCAAATCTGCCTTAAGCGCTAAATTCATCGCATCATTATGCAATACAAATACCAAACGTTCACTTACAGGTTCACTTTTCTCATTAAATAGTGTAAGTTGGGCAATTCCCGATGGAAAATTTTGCTTAGGAACTTTAACCGTAATCACTTGGTTTTTTAAGTTCATTTGTGCACCGTAGGCTACATTATTACTGTTTTGACCGACCAAGTAAAAAGTTTTTTCCTTATTTGCTTCAAAAAAAGCAGCACTGGTTAAAATACGTAGGCTAATAAAGTCAGTTGCCGCAGGATTGCTCGCTTGTAAAGTAATTCCCTCGACTGCCTTTGGCAATTCAATTGTTTTGCTCAAACCATCTTTACTAGTATATTTCACTTTATAGTTCTTACCAACTTCAGGTGAAATAAAGAAACTACCAATACCAGCAAAAGTAGAAACAAAAGTACCTACCTCATTATTTTGTTCATCTACAATACTACCTTTTACATCAGCGCCTAAACCACTTGGCAATACCGCTTTAAAGCCTACCTGATTGGGAATACCCAAAATCAACTCTCCTCCCTCTGGGAACAATTGAAAGTCAATTCCATTATCATTTTGCCTAATGTTAAAACTGGCACTCGCCAATTCCTTATCAGCCACATTCACATCAGCTACTAAAGTACCTTTTTTTATAGGGTCACCGGGTTTGCTTGTCACGGTTACCGTTAAATACCCATTCGCGTCGGTAGTGCCACGACCACTGCTAAACACATCATAGTTATGAAATACCCGCCAGTTAACCGTTTTATTGGCCAATGGCTTTTTACTAGTATCCTTAAACTGGATACGGGCAGTAGTTTTAATCGCCTTATCGGTAGGCGCATTCGTATAGCTAATGTTAGTTAACAATTGCTTATCTATCGCTTCTCCAATTAAGATATTTTTTGAGAAAAAATAATCCGCATCAGCATTGAGCATCCATAAAGTATAAGCCCTCACATAATAATTTCCTTGCTTGTAGGTATTCATAGGCAAAGGCATATTGCCATAGGCTACACTGTTTTTCACAGGTAGCTTTACCGTTTGCACCAATGAATCCACTGCATTATACATTTCTACATAAACTATTTTACTCAATGGAGATGGCATCGTACCCTGTGTGGTCACATAAGCCTTAAACCAAATCGTATCGGCTACGGCATAGTAAGGCTTATCGAAATGCAGGTATACTTTTTCAAACGGCTGTTCTTCATTAAGTCGTTTGGTTTTATTGATGATTGTATTGAGGACGGCAGTATCTTGTTGGGCGTAGGCCAAGGTGATGCTAAGACAAAATAACAGGACCAGGAATTTAATTGCTTTCATTAATACACGATTTGCTTAGTGCTACGTGTGCTAAATATAGGATTTATTGCCTAACTAGCCTGCCATTGCAGGGAAGTTTAACAAAATTTTACATTCAAAAAAACTTTTACATCCCACTACGCAACTACAACTTCAAGTTGTTATTACTTGATTTTGCTCACTATTTTATTCCCTTTTGGCCTTTAAATTAAGCCACTATACCTGAATTGAGTTCTATCAGCTACATACCTTCCAAAGACAATACATTAAATTTATGTCCATCAGGATCAGCGAATGCGCAGAAATAATAACCTCCGTATCTTCCGGGTTCTTGAAAAATATCTGCTCCTGCTTTACGGGCAGCTTCTGCCCATTCGTTTACTTCTTCATCTGTATCTGCAGCCAAGCTAAAAATGACTTCATTTCCTTCTTTTGCTAGGGAAAACGTTCCTTGCATGTTCGACAACAAGGCTTCTTTCTGAAAAAAATGAATGATAAAGTTGGAGTCCCCAAATAAAAAGCTTGCCAAATCTGGTGCATTGTTATGGCCATTGGGAGTAAAGCCTAATTGGATATAAAAGGCCCTGGTACGCTCCACATCTTGTACCGCTAGGTTAGCCCAAATTTTCTTCGTTTTCATATTGTTCTTGTTTAGGTGATTAGATAACAGGCATGTTTTACTTTTGTTTGTTGACGGCTGTTGTCCAAATAAAAATATAAGGATATTTGGTTGACGAGGATTGATTAACTTAGACTTGTTTCTTAAACCTCTCTTATTATGGCTAGATCTACTTATTTAATTTTACTTCTTAGTATTGCTATCAATGTTTATGGGCAAAAAAAGCAAGCCTTGCCTACGCTTAAATCAGACAAAGACACCTTAGATATTAGATACAATGATTATTTAGATGAACAATCCTGGATTTTATCTTCAAAAAAGAAAATCGATGTATTAGAATTATGTATTAGAATTAACTATAGAAGATACACCCAAAAAAGTAACTTTTATTTCAAAGTTCGATTCCATTTCATTTATGGTAAAAGTTGGCGATCAATACGACTTTTTAATTTTTAACGGCATCAAAAATTATCACACCAGGGTAAAGGGAGTACCAGCTTATTTCACTAAAAAAAATGATTCTTTGGCTGATGTTAATTTTCAATGTTTAAAAACCGATTTGCTGTCTGTTGTCGAACGAAATAAAAATTATCCTTTCAACAAGGCAAAAAGAATCGAATTAATCTCCTTTAACGACCCCAGTAGTGATTTTACCATACCTCTTCCTGTAAAAAAAGGAAAACTGGATCCATCTAAAGTTTGTGAACAAAAGACACTTGATATTAACCAAATCAATGAACTCACTAACATCCTATTCAATATAGGTAGAACTCCAGTGCCTCATCTGGCCTATACCGTTGCTAGCACAGGAGCCAGTTGTTACGAACCTAGAAACGGGATTGTGTTTTTTGATTCGAATGATCGTGTTTTTGAATATATAGAGATTTGTTTTGGTTGCCAACGCAATCGTCTTAGTTCAAAGCGAGTAAAAATTGGTGGCGACTGCGAACAGAAATATGATATATTACGTGATTTCTTTTTAGGACAGGGCCTTAAGTTTGGAACAGTTAGGGAGACTCAGGATTAGACACTTTTGTTCATTTAACTATTATTTAAGTGACTAGATAACTGGTGTGGGGATTTATTTACTATTTATCCCCTTTCCCAGTAAACCAATCATATCCCTCTATCTTCCTATATTCTTTGGGCACCCTCTTCAACCTTTTTTTAAATTTCTCTCCCTTATCATGAGGCCTAACATTTGAGCTAATGATTATCCCCGTCTTCTTGCCTTTACTGTTTTTTTCATAATAGATGTACTCTACTGTATCCACTCCTTCTCCCTTCCATTTATACTTGTATAATTCAGTTTCTCCTGGGTGACCATAGCATACGCCCCTAATAAGTTTTTCTTTTGGCGAAAAGGTTGGGTTGATGAACTCAATTTGTTTAGAAAAACTTTGTTGATCTGGCTTAATTAAATACACACTACTAAAGGCTTTTAAGCAACAACCAGTACTGCCGTAGATGTTCACCACAAAGTCTTTTAAACCATCACCGTTGATATCTTTAATCGTATCGCTCAAATAGGTATTTATATGCTCTTGATGGGTAAGGACTCTTTCATATTGGTTCTTATTTTTCGAATAAACATCTATAAAAATTCCACTTCGGTCAGTTCTGCGAATAACTAAGTGCGGTTGGTTTTTATTGAAAAAATAATCCGAATTTACCTTAACATTTACAACATGGCCACTATCAATAATCGCATCGTATGACTTTTTAAATTTGTTCTTAATGATGTTTTCCGCAGCAATTTTTAACGCTTCATCGAGCACTTTCGCCAGTGCTATACTATCCGCTCTTTCTTGCGCATCAATTACCTCCCTTCTTTCTAGTTGGCTTTCCTTTAGAGATTTTACTTGAATAGTATCCTTCAAGGCTATTCTTTTCTTTCTATCTTGATTATTCTGCCCACAAGAGAAAAAGATGCTCAGTAGAAGTATTAATGACAAGAAGAGCTTTATAGGTTTCATTTGAGTTGATTTTTTGAGTTAACGAGCTACAAACCGTTAATAAGGCATTATCCAATTCATAGTCTAATTTCATTATTTGTAGTTATCAACCTCATATTTTGCTGGATCGATAAGCAATAAAGACATATAAACTCCTATTTTTTGTTCAATTTCATTTTTCACTATCCAAACACGACCTTATGTCTCCATAGTATTTATCAAAAAGCTTTTCGTTAAAGACCTTTGCCTCTTCCAACTTCTTTGTCAGCAGCCTTTCTGTATTGTCAGGAAGTTGTTCGATATCCTTTTTTAGATAATCTGCAACAGCTTTTGTTGGCTGATCCATTTGATGTTCAAAAAAATCATATTGCGGAAAAATGCTATAAAATTGATGTCTTAGCAAAGAAACCTTTAATTCATTTGGCTTAAATCTTCGATAATGTCTAAAATGCTGAGTTATTATCTCCTTTTTCGTTTCGTTAAGGAAGTTTTGATATTCAGTTCGCAGATATGCAACTTTGTTTTTTTCACTTATCATCCAAGCATCCCTTATATACCAATCTTTGAAAACCGTCGCCAAAAACTCCTTTTCGTAAAAAGCTATCTGCTCTTCAAGAAATGGCATATCATTAGCTCTTTCCTCATCTTGCCTAATTAAATCTTGTTCATACCTTTGAATATTATTCTTTAAAAAGTTTTCGTAATAGCTAAACTGTTCTTCATTTAAAATCTCCTTAAAAACAGTGAGTTCATAATCCCACTCTTCCCAATTGGAAAAATAGTGTTTACTAGAATAATGGTTTTTGTCCTGTTCATAGTAATAAATCTTTTCCGCTTGTTCGAAAGTTAAATTAAGCGAATGATAACGGTCTTTGACCCAGTTAAGATGTTCTTTGGTTTTCATAAGCGATAGTAGTTTTATCAAATATAAATGGTAGTCCATAAAAAACAAAGCCCTACAGTGTGTACCGTAGGGCTTTTATCAGGACAACGAAAGCTCTATACTAATCCTCATTCAATACCTTTTCACTAATTAAAATCGACGATGATTTAAATCTTGAACAAATCAAATAGCCAATAAAAGCCCCAAGAATTGAAGCAATAATATCTTTATAATCGAAGATATTGTTTTTAAATACGCTCCCTTGAATGAGTTCATAACCTACAAGCCCTACCGTTGCAAACAAAGCATGTTTTTGTAAGGTTATTTTTTGTTCTTGAACAAAATAGAGCAACACTATAATCAATCCTGCAAAAAAATTTGGTGAAGAATCTGCAACGCCAAAATCGTTAATATGATTGGCATAAATATATTCCCTATACATCGATTTAAATAGAATTGCAACAACCGAAAGCAGGACAATGACTATCCATGAATATTTGCTTTGCGAGAAAGGTTTGAGTTTCATTTGTGATTTATTTACATTAAAATAGAAAGGCCGCTGATTTTTCAACGGCCTTACTTCGGAATGACGGGCGTTCTAATCAACGAACACCAATTTTGATGTTTTAAGCAGTAGCTTTTTTCTTTTTGTTTTCGTTATAGCCAGCAAAGCCTAAACATAAAACCAATAAAATGGTACCTGCTAATGAAATTTTCTCTCCTACGTAATAAGATTTAGGTTCAAATTTAAATTCCACTTTATGGTTACCCGCCTCTAATTGAGCGGCACGCAAAACGTAGTCAGCTCTGAAATAAGGCTTTTGAACACCATCTACATACATATTCCAACCTTTATCATAGTAGATTTCAGAGAATACTGCAATTACATCACGTGGAGCACTGTAGCTATATTCGATATGGTCTGGATGGTATTTCTCCATTTTGATAAAAGCACTAGGATCAGCTCCTAAACGAGTGGTATCTAATAGTTTTTTATACTGTTCGTCTACAATCACTTCAACCTTAGGATCAAAACTGCTGATGGCTTTCATTTCCTCATCAGAATTCTTTACAAACTGTACGCTTTTTACCAACCAAGCATTACCCAAAGCCGTTGCATTTCTGCTCATACGATATGATCCATTTTGAGGATCTTGAGTAATGAAATATCTCGTGTTTAACATATCCAACACATCTTGGTTAACGCTCTTGCTAAACTGATGTTGAATCAATTCATCATATCTTTTCAACTTCGCAGCATGATAACCTCCAATTGTTTTATGAAAGTTAGAAGTACTAGCATCATTAAAAGTATTAATGGTTTGATCAAATACACGGTAATTAGGATCTTTATCGCTAGCAATCAAATTATCAATATCTCTTGGCTGAAAATAGTTAGTAAGAGTTGACTTGCTTTCGAAGTTTTTATTGTTTAAATACTTACGATCCACTTGCCACATATCAATTAATACCGCAAAAGCCAATAAACCAAAAGCCAATTGTACATTTAATTTTTTGGTAATAAAAGCCCAAACAATAGCATAACCAATAGCAACAAACAAGAAGGCTCTAATTGCATCAGCTCTAGCAATCGCAATTCTATCTTGTACAAGTGCATTAGCTAACTTTTGTGCTGCAGCGGCATTATTCTGTAAAGCTTGTGTTAAAGCTTGTACAATATCAGCATGGTTACTAGTTTTAAAACTAAAGAATAGTGTAGGTACAATAGCCACAATTAAGGCAAAACCTCCAGTAATTCCAGCAGACCAAGTTAGTTTTTTCACCAATTCTTTTTGCTCCAACTTGCTCTCTTGCGCTTCTTTTAAAGCTAGAAAAGCCAATATTGGCACCATTAAGCCTACTACTGCTAAAATAGATTCTACTGCCCTGAATTTATTATAAAGAGGGAAATAGTTGAAAAATAAATCGGATACAAATGGGAAGTTCTTGCCAAACGATAAAAGCATAAACAGCACTGTAGTAGCCAATATCCACCATTTGATACGACTACGTACAATAAATAAACCGAAGATATACAAAAAGCATACAATGGCACCGAAGTAATATCCTCCTGAAGTTCCAGGCTTTTCACCCCAGTATTCCTGCATGTTAAAGCTACCTGCTAATTGCTGAATAATTTGGGTGGTTTGTGTTGGATCACCTCCTGAAAAATCAGCAGCCACAGCTTTGTACATGTTGCTTTCTGGTTTCACCAATTCATCAATACCAGAAGCACCGCCATATAGGTTAGGAATAAGAAACGTAAAGCTTTCGCCCACCCCTTGGCTCCACATATAAGCATAATCTTTGCTCATTCCCGATTTTTCCTTACTTATGGTATCGGTCAAGTTAGATTTACCCCTGTTGGTTTCTCCCGCATATTCTGAAGTAGTCCAAAGCAAGCTGGCGTTAATCATTACTGCTAAAATCACCGAACCAGCCAAATATCCAATGGCTTTACCAAAAGCAGGTAAGGTTTTATTTTTATATGCCTGATATAATTCCATTCCTACTAAAATCAATAAAGAAAGGAATAGGTAGTAAGTCATTTGAACGTGATTAGCCCTAATCTCTAAAGCCAAAAACAGCGCCGTTAAACTGGCTCCCAATAAATAACGTCCCCTCAAAGTGATGAAAAGACTGGCAATAATAGGTGCAAAAAAGCCAATAGCTAAGGCTTTATTACTATGTCCAGTAGCAATTAATACAAAATTATAGGTGGTAAAAGCAAAGGCGATGGCTCCCGCAGCAGCCAACCAAGGATTTACTTTTAAAGTGATAAAAAGAAAATAAGCCCCAACTAATAAAAGTAATACTGTACCTACTGGATTTGGAAGTGCTTTGGTAATTAAAGCAATACCATAAGTAGCCCCATTGTAAGCATATTGCACCCAAATTTGATAAGCCGGCATACCGCCAAACATTTGGTTGGTCCAAAGTGGTCCTTTGCCATCTTTCTCTTTGTATTCCATGATTTCTTTTTGCATGGCTTTAGATTGGATGACATCGCTTTGCGCTGGTGCCTTACCTTGCAAAACTGGACTGAAATAAATAAAGCAGATGACTACAAATGCTGCGAGAATGGCAATATGAATGCCATTTTTGTTTAACCAATTATTCATTAAGGTTATTTTAATTTTAAACTAAGTCTCAAAAATAGAAATTTGATACAGATTTGGAAGAAAAACTTTGTCAGCTGAACAGCTTACCAATTATTGGCCTGCATCCAATTTTTTAAACGTTCAAACCAATCATCTTTAGTGGTTTTATTGTACAAGCCAAAGCCGTGTCCTCCTGCTTGATAGGCATGTAGCTCTACAGACACCCCATTTTTCACTAAAGCCTCATTATACCTCAGGCTATTTTGTACAGGAACCGTTTTATCCGTATTGGCATGTACCAAAAAGGCCGGAGGTGTTTGCGCATTCACTTGGTATTCCGAAGAGAAGTATTTTCTTTGCTGATCAGCAGGTGTTTCGCCTAATAAGTTCTTCACCGACCCAGCATGGGTGTATTGTCCGAAATTGATTACTGGATAAATAAGGATAGAAAAACTAGGGCGTAAGCTAATATTCTCTTGATTATCAATTTTCATATCATTATAGTGCACACTGGCACTTGAGGCCAAATGACCTCCTGCCGAAAAACCCATGATGCCTATTTTATTAGGATCAACCCCCCATAAAGATGCATTTTTTCTCACCAAGTAAATGGCTTGCAAAGCATCTTGCATTGGCCCCGTGCTTTTATCCTTCATGATTAAATCACTTGGCAAACGATATTTCAGCACAAAAGCAGTCACCCCAATTTCCTGAAATTTCTTGGCAACATCATGTCCCTCTTTATCAATGGCCAAAATACCATAACCACCGCCAGGGCAAATAATTACCGCTGTACCATTTGGTGTAGCTGGTTGATAAATGTATAATTCTGGCTTAGACACTTTACTGGTTCTAACGATCTTGTCTTCACGAGTAATGGTTTCCTCTACGTAATCGGCTGGGGTTGGCTTTGCACCAGGGATTGCTCCTCCATATAATGATATTGCTTGTTGGGCATTAGCATTTATAGCAACCAATAGCAGAAAAGTTAGCAGTCCAAAATTCCGAAGTCTGGAAGATATGATCATTGTTAAATAGTTAATAGTTTGGGGCAAAATTGTAGCTCGTAAATCTAATATCGTAAATCCAATTAAAATTCCATCAAATAAGCTTTTAAAAACTCGTTGATGTCTCCGTTGAGTACCGCATCTGGGTTAGAGGTTTGGTAATTGGTACGGTGGTCTTTCACCCTTCTATCATCCAATACGTAACTTCTTATTTGCGACCCCCATTCAATTTTTTTCTTACTTCCCTCTATGGCCGCTGTTGCTTCCATTCGCTTGCGCATCTCTATTTCGTACAACTGCGACTTTAATAAGCGAATAGCATTTTCCTTATTTTGCAATTGCGATCTAGACTCTTGGTTTTTAATGATAATTCCTGAGGGCTTATGGTATAAACGTACTGCAGTTTCTACTTTGTTTACGTTTTGCCCACCTGCTCCGCCCGAACGGAAAGTCTCAAATTCAATATCGGCGGGATTCACTTCTATTTCAATGGTATCATCAACCAAAGGATAAACATATACGGAAGCAAAAGAAGTATGACGACGAGCATTTGAATCGAATGGAGAAATACGTACCAAACGATGCACCCCATTTTCACCCTTCAAGTAGCCATAAGCAAACTCCCCACTAATTTCTAAGGTTACTGTTTTTACACCAGCAACCTCCCCTTCTTGGTAATCCTGTTCGCTCACTTTGTAACCATTCTTTTCAGCCCACATAATGTACATACGCATAAGCATACTGGCCCAATCACAGCTTTCGGTACCTCCAGCGCCAGCAGTAATTTGTAGTACGGCATTCAACTGGTCTTCCTTGCTGTTGAGCATGTTTTTAAGCTCTAGCTCCTCTATCGTTTTTAAAGCTTGCTGGTATTGCTCCTCCACTTCTTCCTCACTTGCATCTCCGCTTTGTTGAAATTCATAAAGCACCGCAGTATCTTCATAAACAGCATTTGCCTGAGCAAAACCTTCTGTCCATTTTTTCTTGGTGCTAATTTGGGCTAGTAGCTGTTCAGCTTTTTTGGGGTTGTCCCAAAAATTAGGGTCGAGGGTAATTTTTTCTTCCTCGCTTATCTGGTATAAAAGCTCATCAACGTCAAAGATGCCTCCTCAGAGAAGCTAATCTATCTCTTAAATCCTGCAACTGTTCTTTAGTCATAAAGGCAAATATAGGATTTGGCTACGGGCTTTGAAAGTATTGGGTTATCTAGGGCACACTTTATTTAAGACATTTAAGCGCTCAGATCAAAAACCATTAAGAAATTAAGATCATTAAGGAATAGCGCTATAAAATCTAAAATCTTATAAAATGACACAATAAAAAAACCACCTAAGACACCTAAGTTCATTTAAGCAATACGACTAAAAAATTAAGATGATTGAAAAACCAAATGTTTCCCCATACCTTAATGTTTAAAAAAACTAAAATATTCTTAGGTGTCTTAGGTGGTTAAAATAACCCACTAAGAAATAGGCTAGTTAAAACTTAATGCCTCTTAACGTCTTAATGGTTCAAAAACTAAAATGCCTAAGATGCCTAAGGTGATAATACAATACTTAAACATTATTTTTTCTTCATCCCCATATAATCCAGTGTTAAATTACACAAAGCCTTTACCCCTAAATTGAAACTGCTCTCGTCGATAAAGAAATCAGGTGTATGATGCGATGGCGCTTTTAGTGGATCTTGTCCTTTAGGCATTGCCCCTAAAAAGAAGAACAAACCTGGTACTTTCTCTTGATAAAAAGAAAAATCTTCGGCACCAGTTACTGGAGGTTTCAATTTTACGTTATCTGCTCCAGCCGTATATTGCAAGGTAGGCAGCATTTTTTCTGTTAAGGCAATATCATTAAAGGTTACCGGATAATGGGCACTATAAGGAATTAACACTTCGGCTTTTGCGCCAGCAGCTTCCGCTGTTTTAGTAGCAATGGTTTTAATCCGCTCAATAAACATCGCTTCATCTTCTTTGGTAAAATTGCGTACCGTACCCAGCATCTCTACTTTTTCGGGAATAATGTTCGACCTCACTCCGCCTTGAATACTTCCAATAGTTACTACTCCCGGATTTTCTGTCACGTTCAAATTCCTACTAACAATCGTTTGCAAGTTATTTACAATTTGTGCCGAAACCACAATAGGATCAATACTACTCCATGGATAAGCACCATGCGCCTGTCTACCTGTCACGGTAATTTTCATATCGTTTACCGCTGCCATCGTTCCGCCAGGCTTATAAGTAAGTTGTCCAACGGGAGTTTGCGAGTTAATATGCAATCCAAAAATCACATCAACTTTAGGATTCTCCAACACACCTTCTTTCACCATCAGTTCTGCACCTCCTTCTTCACCTACAGGAGCTCCTTCTTCTGCAGGCTGAAAAATAAACTTCACTGTTCCTGCCAAATCTTTTTTCATCCCGTTAAGTACTTCGGCTACGCCCATTAAAATGGCCACATGCGAATCATGTCCACAAGCATGCATTGTACCCACCTCCTGACCGTTATATGTTGTTCTTACTTTAGATGCAAAAGGCAAGTTTACTCTTTCGGTGACAGGCAAGCCGTCCATGTCTGCACGCAAGGCAACTACCGGTCCTGGCTTTCCTCCCTTTAGCACAGCCACCACTCCTGTTTTAGCCACACCAGTTTTTACTTCTAAGCCCAGAGCTTGCAAATGTTTGGCAATAATCCCCGCAGTACGTGTTTCTTGGTTTCCCAGTTCTGGATGTTGATGGAAATCCCTCCGCCAGTCGATCACTTTTTGGGTAATGGCTTCGGCCCGTTTTGCCGCATCTATTTTTAGGCTATTGTTTTGAGCTGCAGCAAACAAAGGCAGTGCCGCACTTAAAAATAAAAGTTTCTTCATCTTAGTTTAGGTTTGCATACAAGATAGCTTATTTTAGCCACAGATACACCAATGATTTCTTTAGAATCATCATCTAAATATAAAATATCTGCACATCTGTGGCTTTATTAACGAACATTTAACTTACAGATTTGTATTTTTACAAGACTAAAAAACCCTATTATATGTTGCCAAAAATCAATTTCACGACGACAAAGGCTTATCAATATTTAGCCGACCATTATATCAACATTAACCAAACGGACATTAAAGCCCTATTTGCGGAAGACCCTGAACGTTTCAATAAATTCTCGGTATTGTTTGAGGATATTTTATTTGATTACTCGAAAAACAGGATCAACGACGAAACGATGGCCCTACTTATCCAGTTGGCTAAAGAATGTAAACTAGATGAAGCGATAAAGGCAATGTTCAACGGCGAAAAAATCAATGAGACTGAAGGCCGTGAAGTACTCCACATCGCTTTGCGTAACCAAAGCAACGCACCTATTTTAGTAGATGGGAAAGATGTAATGCCTGAAGTGAATGCGGTTTTGGCCAAGATGGAAAAATTTAGCAACGCTATTATTTCTGGGGAATGGAAAGGCTACACTGGCAAACAAATTACCGACGTAGTAAACATTGGTATTGGCGGCTCCGACCTAGGACCTGTAATGGTTACCGAAGCTTTAAAACATTATAAAACGAGACTGAACTTACACTTTGTTTCTAATGTTGATGGTACGCATATAGCAGAGACACTAAAAGTGGTAGATCCTGAAACGACCTTGTTTTTAGTAGCTTCAAAAACATTCACCACCCAAGAAACCATGAGCAATGCCAACACGGCAAGAAGCTGGTTCCTTAACCAAGGCGCTGCCGAAACAGACATTGCGAAACATTTTGCAGCATTATCTACCAATGCTAAAGATGTTGCTGCTTTTGGCATTGACACCGAAAACATGTTCGAATTTTGGGATTGGGTAGGTGGTCGTTATTCATTATGGAGTGCCATTGGATTATCGATCAGCTTGGGAATTGGTTTCGACAACTTTAAACAACTATTAGCAGGTGCACATGCTACTGACAAACACTTTTCAACCGTTTCTTTTGAAGAGAACGTTCCAGTGATTTTAGGAATGTTAGGGGTTTGGTATATCAATTTCTTTGGTGCCGAAACACAAGCTATTTTACCATACGACCAATACTTGCATCGCTTTGCAGCTTATTTCCAACAAGGAGATATGGAAAGCAATGGTAAATACGTTGATCGCAACGGTGAAATTGTAATGTATGAAACTGGCCCAGTTATTTGGGGAGAGCCTGGCACCAATGGACAACATGCTTTTTATCAGTTGATTCACCAAGGCACTAAATTAATCCCTTCTGATTTTATTGCTCCTGCACAAAGTTTAAACCCTTTGGGTGATCATCATCCTATTTTACTTTCAAACTTCTTTGCACAAACAGAGGCGTTAATGAATGGTAAGGATGAGGAAGAGGTGGTAGCTGAATTGACCAAAGCAGGTAAAACACACGATGAAATTGCCAAACTTGCTCCTTTCAAGGTTTTTGAAGGCAACAGACCTACCAACTCTATTTTATTGAAAAAAGTAACTCCATATAGCTTAGGAAGTTTAATTGCAGTTTACGAACATAAGATTTTTGTACAAGGCATTATCTGGAATATCTTCAGTTTCGACCAATGGGGTGTAGAACTAGGCAAACAACTTGCACAGAAAATACAACCAGAATTGAAAGGGAATGAACCTGTAGATTCTCATGATTCATCTACCAACGGACTGATTAATCAGTACAAAACTTGGAAATAATCACCCTAAACGGGTGATAAAAGTGGTTATGGATTTTACTTATTTTGTTCATCATAGTTATAAATTGATATAAAAATGCACAGATATGAATAGGTTAAAAACATTATTAGTTACTGCATTAGCCTTTAGTGGGCTAAATGCAGTCGCCCAAACAGACAAAGCAACTACTACAAAAATTGTGGAGGCCAAGACCTACACTTTTGTAGCTAGATCGGTAACCCCTTTAAATACTCAAGACATCAACAGGGTAATGAGTAAAATGCCCGGGGCTATGCAAGGAGGCGTCATTAATTTGACAGAAACTTATTATGAGGTGAAGGTAACACCAGACAGTGTTATTGCTTACTTGCCTTACTACGGCAGATCTTTTTCTGCACCAATTAACCAAGATGATGCTGGGGTAAAATTCAATTCTAAAAAGTTTGAATATAAGTCTACCAAAGGCAAAAAACATGGATGGGACACTGTAATTGAAACTAAAGATGCCAAGGAAAATTACCGCTTGGCTTTTAATATTAGCGACAATGGCTACGCAACCCTCTCACTGAACAGCAATAATAAGCAGTCTGTTACCTATCAGGGTTATTTAAAAGAGAACGGAGATAAGTAAAGAACTCCTTACATTTGACGTCATTGCGAGGTACGAAGCAATCCCATAATGCTTTAAGATTGCTTCGTACCTCGCAATAACGTATTTTTACATTTACCAATTACTTATTCTTATCCAACTTTATCTCAAACAGGTTTGGCCATTTTTTTCCTGTTACAAATAAACGTCTGTTAACGGTGTCATAAGCAATACCATTCAATACATTATTACCAATTTCTTCATCTGTTTTGAAATAGTTTTTAGGCACCAATTTAGATAGATCTATCTCTGCCTCTACCACACCTGTTTTCAAATCCACAATAACAATCCTGTTAGATCCGTAAACATTAGCGTACAGCTTTCCATCAATATATTCCAACTCATTTAAACGCTCTACCGGACCTTTGTTGTCGTAAACTTCAATAAACCCTTCCTCTTTGTAGCTTTCGGCATTCATTTTCCAAATTCGGTTAGAGCCGTCACTACGTAACAATTGCTTTCCGTCGTAAGTAAGTCCCCAACCTTCGGCGCTACTTTGATAAGGGAAAGTACTAATCTCTTGCAATGAAGCGGCATCATATACCAAACCTACATTTTCCTGCCAAGTGAGCACAATGATTTTGTTACCAACTTTTACAGATCCCTCGCCAAAATATTCAGGTTTTAACGGAACCGATTTAATGGCTTTTCCAGTAGTTAAATTAACCCAGCGTAATTGAGAAAAACCTTTACGTCCTGTACTTTCCAAAAGCTTACCCTCTACAAAACTTAAACCTTGTGTATAAGAAGAAGTATCATGAGGAAAGGTATTCACTAAAGTATATTTTAACTTTTCTGGTTTCTTATCAGTGGTTAAAATGATGTTATTGGTAATGGTATCTATCTGGCTACCTGCTTTTACAATGGCCGTGAGCATTCTATAGCCCAACGGTAAATTCTGCGTATCTAACCAAACAAACTCCTTGGTATTTTTCTCCGCAAATGGTTTTCCATCTATCAAATAGCTAATGTTTTGTACTTCCGTTTTTTCGGGGATGTCAAGTTCCACCTTAACAGGTTTTCCAGCGTGAAAACTCTCACCCTGCAACGGGTTTTTAAAAGTAATGTAATTAGCTACCTTGTTATTACAGGCAAACTGAAAAAGAGAAATACATCCTAATATAAGGATTGATATTTTACGTGTAGGGCCAAAAAGCATCTTCGATATGGTTGATGTTAAACGTGTTATTTTTGGTTAAAAGCACCGCAATTACATCAAACCTGATTTCGCCTTGATGATCCATAATATCGATGTAAGCTTGTGAGGCCAGCTCTAATTGTCGCTGCTTAGCTACACTTACAAAATCTTCGGGCATCCCAAAAGCAATCGAACTGCGTGTTTTAACTTCTATAAAGATAATGGTATTTGAATGAAGCGCAACAATATCTACTTCGGCTTTACCGAAAGTCCAGTTTTCGTCCAAAATTTCATATCCTTTTTCTTGGAGAAACTGTACTGCTGCTTTTTCACCAGCCTTGCCTCTGTCGTTGTGAATAGCCATTTTTTGAAATTTTGAATGATTGAGTTTTGAATGAGTAAGTACCCTTCATATAACTAATTCAATCAGTCACTCACTTTATTATTCAATCATTACTTGACGATTACCGAACCCAAAAACTTTGAAATGGTACGCTCCACATTTTTGACTTGCATAAAGCGCCCTTGCAATGCCTCAAGATTAACTTCATCACGTTCATCTTTCATTTGGTTCATCAAATCAACAAGCATTTTATCTACTTTGCGCTTTTTAAGGTGATACAAGCCGCCAAGTACTGCTGCCTTAATATTTTGGCTTTCATCTTTAACGTAAATTTGATGCTTGTTCAACCAATTTTCGCTCAAGCTGTATGGTGATGTGGTTAAAGTGATGGCCAAATTAGCAATATCTCCATCCTCACTTCTTAAAAACTGATTGATGGTAGGCAACTGCCCATTCTCCAATTCAGTACGATAATGATCAATCACCCGATTGCACATCTCATTATCAAAAGTAACATCGCTAAGATTTTGGATAATGAATGAGCCTACATACATATTATCAGTTTGTTCCCATGTAGCCAACTCATGACCAAAGGTGAGTAAAAGCCTCACTATTTCATGCTCCTGTAAAAGATCGGAACTGATTTGCTCAGTAGCAATTTGAGTTGGTATATCCGAGGGTCCTTCTTCCGCAAAAAGATCATCAGGTGGCATATCCGGATGACCGAAGCTTGAAGGTTTTGGCGCTGTAGGAGCTGCCGCCTTTTTACTCTTAGCCAGTTTAATGGCATTTAGCTCTGTAAGTAATACCCTCTCCTCTATTTCTAAAAGATGACTACACTCTCTTACAAAAACTGAGGCTTTAATATTGTCAGGTATTTTGGCAATACTCTCTACAATATCCCTAATGATGCCTGCCCGTTTAATTGGATCTTTCCCTGCTTCGGCCAACAAAATATTGGCTTTGTATAGGATAAAATCTTGCCGCTGCTCTTCAATGTAGGTTTTAAACGCACCAGCACCAACTTTGTGCATGTACGAATCGGGGTCATCACCATCAGGAAAAGAAACGACCTTTACGTTTAGTCCCTCCTCCAAAATCATATCAAGCCCACGCAAAGAAGCCTTGATCCCAGCCGCATCACCATCATATAAAATGGTAACGTTTTGGGTAAACCTACTAATGAGCTTGATCTGTTCAATAGTCAATGAGGTCCCTGAAGAGGCCACAACGTTTTCAATATAGGCCTGATGAACCGCTAAAACGTCGGCGTAACCTTCTACCAAATAGCAGTTATCCTGATCGCGAATGGCTTTTTTGGCATGGTACAAACCATACAGCACATTAGATTTGTGGTAGATATCGCTCTCTGGAGAGTTAACGTATTTAGGTACGTTTTTATCTGTTTTTAAAGTACGTCCGCCAAAACCAATAACCCTACCGGTAAAGTTGTGGATAGGGAACATCACACGTCCACGGAACCTATCGTAAAGCTTTCCTTTATCATTTCTGATGGAAAGACCTGTTTTTTCTAGATATTCCTCGGCATGTTGGTTTTTAACTGCTTCCAGCGTAAGCGCATCCCAAACATCGGGCGAGTAGCCCAAGTTGAATTTCTTGATAATGTCTTCCCTAAAACCACGTTCCTTAAAATAGCTAAGACCAATGGCTTTACCGTCGTCGCTGTTCCAAAGCTGCTCTTCGAAATAGTTGGCTGCAAACTGCGAAACAATGTAAAGACTCTCTCTTGCACTATTCAGTTCAATCTGCTCCTTACTTTCTACGGTTTCTTCAACCTCAATATTGTATTTGGTAGCAAGATATTTTAAGGCTTCTGGATAGGTATATTTCTCATGATCCATTACAAAACGTACTGAATCACCAGCTACCCCGCATCCAAAACATTTGTAAATGCCTTTATTAACCGAAACGTGAAATGACGGTGTTTTTTCGCCGTGGAAAGGACAATTACCAATTAAGCTTGAACCACGCTTTTTAAGGTGCACGAAATCACCAACCACTTCCTCTATTCGTGCGGTTTCCTTAATTTTCTCTATGGTTTCTGCTGTAATCATTGCTCGCTAATCCTTTCCTAAACGGGACTTCAAATTTAGCATTTTTTACCATCTTCAACCGCTAAGAAATGTCAGAAATCTGCGCCATCCGAAAGAAAATTTCCTGATAGCGCAGATCCCCTATCTCTTACAGCTTAACAAAAGGCAACATCTGTTCAGCCACAAATAAATTGCCTTGGTCGTTTAAGTGCACACGGTCGGTAGTTAAAATTCCTTTTTCTAAATCCTGCGCATTATTCTTTTCTTCGTAGCTGGCAAAGGCCTTTCTTAAATCGCAAAGCTGAAGATTGTTTTTAGTCGCCAATTCCCTAATACCTGTCGAATACTTTTCCAATTCGGCATCCATTTCATTAGCTCCGGCTTTTTTCTCTCCAATTACTGATGGCGTACACAATACGACCTTACTACCAGTAGCTTTGATTTTGTCAATTAATGCTTGGTAAAACTTGATGTATTTAGGATAATCTGTTCCTGTTTTTGAGGTTTGTTTGTGCCACACATCATTAATGCCTACGTAAATGAATACCAAATCAGGTTTTTTCGATAGCACATCATCCTCTAAACGCAAATACAAATCGTAAACTTTATTGCCGCCGATACCAGCGCCAATCAACTCAAGTTTATTGGTATCCACTTGTTTCTTTAGCACGTTGATGTAACCATTTGCTTTTGTACCTCCTTGTTGGGTAATAGAGTCTCCAAAAAACACCACACGTTTACGATTAGATTTCATAGCTATTAGAAGAAAAATGGCACATGCCATTACTGATAGTTTAAAAAAGGTTTTCATCCGTCAATTTTTAATGCATTAAAGTTAATTGTTTGAGGGTAAATATCAACATCGCTTTTATTTCCTATCTTTGAGTAAATTTTTCGATCCTATAATGATGAAATTATTGGCCAAATCTTCACTTGCCCTTCTATTAACGCTCCTATTTGTAAATGTTAGCTTTGCGCAAAAGAAAAGAGCACCTTTTACCGCAATAGTTTTTGTGGAAGGAAGTCAAAAGATCCACGGAAAAATTACCGACATCAATGAAACAGCATTGGTATTGGTTGACAAAAAAGACATTGCTCATCCCATTGCTTACCAAAAAATAAACCGTATAAAAGTTTACAAACACCGAAGTGATGTGGGTTATGCCGTAGTTACCGGAGCTTTGGCTGTGGGAACTATTGTTGCTGCCCAATCCATTGATGATGCTAATGTTGCCGTATTAGTTGGAATTGGCGGAACCGCTGCAGTAGTGAGCTTAAGTATGATTCTACACAACGTAATTCACGGTGCAGAAGTTAAAATAGATTCTAAAAAAGAAACCATAGATTACAATAATATCTCGCAAAAACTAAGCAAGTATATTGTTAACGATATTGCTTTGAAGCCTTAGCTATTTGTCTTTGCCCAAGCGATAATCTTTATGCAGCACTAAAAAGCTAGCTCTTTCTTCTTTTTTAAATGGATAATCCCAGTTGCCCTGATAAGTAATTTTAGTAGGCAGTTTTACGTCATCAAAATAACTCATCTCAATATTCATCTGCACATCGAAATCAAATAGCATATTGCTATACTTCATGTCTACGTAACGGCCTAGGATTTCAAAATTGCGTTTATCGAAAATGGTGACCAATTCCTTGATCATAATGCCGTCTTTGGTCCACTTGGATAAATCAGGTTTTACCGCAACCTTAAAACGATAAACAGGAATGGAATCTAAATACGTTCCGCTGTAAAAGGTATAATCATAATTTTGGCGCATGTTTGCTGTAAAAATTTCCGTTTTGCTACCAATGAATGGAATACCTTTAATCGGTCTTCCAGGATTAAAGATCAAAGTCTTTAGCTTATCCTTATAACCTTCGTTAGTACTTTTCTTACCTTTTCCATCACTTGGGGCTGAGTTAGGCATGAAATCGGTATTGTAAGCATTCATGAAGATATAATCGAACATTTCAACCGTATATAGCTGATATTTGCCGTTCTTCTTATACAGTTTACCATTATCTTCCTTCACCAGATATTCCATTTTGTATGGACCATCATTATTATGGCGTATTTTTCTATAAATACGACCATCTACCTGATTTTTCTTATCATAGGTAAATACTCTATTTTCGGCAATGAAAGTATATTTTTTCATATCACGGAAAGCTTGGTAGAAACTGGTGTCATTGATAATGGCATCAATAAAAGTTTCAATGTTCAATCGCTTTGCCTTAATGTTCACCACCGAATCAAGGGTGATTGTTTTGATCGTATCCGGATTGAAACGAGGAATTTGTTGGGCCTTGGCTTCAACAAAAAACAGCAGTGAAATAATAACAAAAAAATATCTCTTCATGATAAAAATTAAAGCTAAAGTAAAAAAGCAAACGCCTTTTACTTTAGCAATTTATATGCCTAACATTTGTTTGACTAGTTAATTGCCCAATTGTTTCAGGGCAAGATAAGCCATTAAACCTGTTGAGGTTTTCAAAGCATCTTCGTCGATATCGAAGTTTGGAGTATGTACCGAGTAGGTGGTTCCTTTTGCTGCGTTTCCAGTTCCTAAACGGTAAAAACAAGCATTGGTCACTTGCGAATAATAGGCGAAATCTTCTGCTGCCATCCAAATATCCAAATCTATTACGTTTTCTTTTCCGAGATAGTCTTCAGCAAGCGCTTTGGCGTTATCCGTCAATTTTTCTTCGTTAATTAAAAATGGATAGCCTCTGTGGATATCGAAATGACAACTTCCACCCATACTTTCCGCAATACCTTCGGCCATTTTCTTCATCAAACGATGGGCTTCATTTCTCCACTCTTCATTCAAAGTCCTAAAGGTTCCCTCCAGCTTTACCTCATTAGGAATAACATTGGTAGCACCATTAGCGTTTACCTTACCAAAAGACAATACCGATGGCAAACGTGGATCTGCATTTCTACTCACAATTTGTTGCAAGGCCACAATGATATGGGCAGTAATCAACACAGGATCAATATTTTGATGTGGCTGTGCGCCATGCCCGCCTTTTCCTGTTACCGTCACATAAAGTTCATCAGTAGAAGCCATATAAATTCCCGAACGGAAACCTACTTTTCCTGTCTCAATTAAAGGCATTACATGTTGACCAATGATGGCTTGCGGTGCTGGATTTTCTAAGACGCCCTCTTTGATCATGATGCTTGCACCCCCAGGCAACAATTCCTCCGCAGGTTGAAAAACCAATTTTACTGTACCAGCAAAATCTTCCTTCAGTTGGTTAAGAATATAAGCTGTACCCAACAACGATGAAGTATGCACATCGTGACCGCAAGCATGCATTACGCCTTCATTTTTTGATTTGTAGGGTTTGTCATTTGCTTCGACAATAGGCAATGCATCCATATCAGCACGCAAAGCGATGACCTGATCAGAAGCCTTAGCTCCCGTAATTAAACCTACTACACCGGTATTGGCCATTTCTGTAAAGGGAATTCCCCAGCTGGTCAATTTATCTTTAACATACTTTGAAGTTTCGTACTCGTGAAAAGACAATTCAGGATTGGCGTGTATATGTTGACGAAAACCTACCACTTCTTTAAAAATTTGAGCGGATAGTTCTTGTATTTTTTGTTTCATTTTTGGTTAGTTTTTTGGGTGGTTTGTTGGTTTGTTTTTTAGTCTTATACTTTGTTAACTGAAAACTGCCAACCGTTAACTATTTATCTACTTCTAATATTGGCGCGTTAATCTTTTCTCTAAAAATAAATAGGGTTGGATAACTGGGCCGCAGTTCGTTTAAAAATTTTTGAGCCTCCAGTCTGGTCCGATAATCGCCCACCCGCAGGTAATAATTTGGCTCTTTGTAAGTAATATAGGTATTGAGTTTGGGGTAGCTTGCCTTAAATTTAGCCTGTTCGGAAAAGGCCTCACGTCTATCTGCTCCATAGTAAATTTGCACCCTAAAACCCATTGACGACACAATGGTATTTCCACTTGGATTGCTCACTGTAGGTTTTACTTTATTTAGTTCGATACGTTTAGCGATCAAGCTATCGATTAAAGGGTCTTTTACTACAGTAACTTCACCTTTGCTTTGGGCAAAAGAAAAATGGCAAACAAACAGTAAAGAAAATAAAACTACAATTCTCATATTTTTGGGTGGTTTTCCTTGGCTTGTGATTACACAAACTATTGGAAATGAAGCATCGAAATGCTGAACTACTCGCAAAAATCGGCATTCTAAACTGCTAATACAAATCTCATTACTTGTAATTGAGCAATATCTAGCTGAAATTCGTCAGAAAACAAGGACATATTCATTACAACCTACTTTGCTCTTTCGATAAAGAGAGATGAAAAACACTACTATCACCATTTGTAAACAGCATAAAATCGCTCCATGTTATCAGCGAAATTTAGATGAGTATTTAGCTGTTCTTTTTATTTTAACAACTATAAAATATCTGTAACTTTACTCCTCTCAAGAATAACATGAAATATAAAGCTCTCAGCCCCCTACTGTTTTGTGCGCTGTCATGGACTGCCTCAGCACAAATGAAAGTTTCCGACGGAACTGCTATCGTTATTACTTCAGGTGCAAACATCAATTTGAATGATATTTCCTTAGATTATGCAAACAGCACTATTTCTGGTGATGGAAAATTGATTTTTTCTGGCAGTAATAACAATCAAATCACCGGAAATACTTCTATTAAAAACATTTCCTTAGCAAAAACTACAGGAAGCAAATTAAACTTAGGAAGCAATATTTCTCTAAGTGGCTCCTTTGACTTTAGCTCTGGACTGTTAGACCTCAATGGATATGAACTGAATCTTGGTAGTACCGGTTTATTATTAAACGAAACTAATAACAGTTTTGCGACAGGGAACTCTGGCTATGTTATCGCTAATGCGAACTTAAACAATCCATCGGGCATTAATCTAGGCAACATCGGGGTAGTCATCACAAGCCCAAGCAATTGGGGGAACACAACCATTAAAAGAGGTAACTACGCCCTTTCTGATGGCAGCAACCAAACCGTCAAACGTTTTTTTGATATCATTCCCACCAACAATAACAATTTAAATGCGACCTTAAGGTTTCTGTATTTAGATGGCAATGAATTAAATGGGTTACAAGAAAGCCAATTCAGACTAGCGATTTCTGGTGATAACGGGACCAGTTGGACGAGCTTAAATAATGTGACCATCAATGCCCCTCAAAATTATGTGGAGGTAAGTGGCGTGGATGCTTTAGGCCGAATATCATTGGTAAATGATTTCACCTTACCTTTATCTGCCTTAACGCTATCTGGAAAAGTACAAAAAGGCGGTGTGACCCTAAAGTGGCTAACCATCAACGAAGTGGAAGTAAGCCATTTCTTAACGGAAAAAAGTTACGATGGCAAAAAATTCATTTCCTTTTCACAAGTAGGTTCAAAAAGTGACGTTTCAAAGGATAATAATTACGGTATCGATGACAGAAATCCTCTTCTAGGAATTAACTATTACCGTATCACAGCGGTTGACAAAGATGGGAAAACCACCTATTCAAATATTTTACCGATTAATTTTAGTTTGACAAAAGACGAACAAGCTAGCATTTATCCGAACCCTACCCTTAAGGATATCAACGGAAGTTTTTATATGCCGCTTGCGCAACAAGTAAAGTTATCTGTAATTTCAAGTATCGGAAAAGTGGAATTGAGCAAAAGCATACAAGCTAACGCCGGATTAAACCATTTCAATTTCGACGTTTCTCAGCTCCCTTCGGGCACCTATTTCATACAAATCTCTAATCCTACGATAAGCAATCAATTAAAATTCATCAAAAATTAAGTTCTATATGAAGGTTAAATTTTTACCCTTACTTTCTCTTCTAACACTTTCATTTTTCGCAAGTGCTCAGAATGTAGCCATTAATACCGACGGTTCAACTGCTAACAGCAGCTCAATGCTGGACATTAAAAGCACTACAAAAGGCGTACTGATCCCAAGGATGACCGCAGCACAAAAAACCGCGATCACAACTCCTGCAACCGGCCTATTAGTGTATCAAACAGACGGGACATCAGGTTTTTATTATAATTCGGGGACTCCAGCATCACCAGTATGGCAATATATCAGTACTGGAACTGCGGGTCCTCAAGGGCCAGCTGGCGAGATAGGTATTAATTACAGAGGAGCGTACAGCAGTTCTGTTAATTCCTATACCTATCGGGATGCAGTAACTTATAGCGGTTCTTACTACATGTATATCAATTCAACTCCAGGTTTGGTAGGGCAAACTCCGAACGCTTATCCTTCAACTTGGACGTTATTGGCTTCTGCAGGTGCTACTGGCGCTGCTGGTGCTGCCGGTGCAAAAGGAGATAAAGGAGATGCTGGTGACGGTTTTGCTAACGGAACTGGTGGAGCCCAATTAATTTTGACAAATAGTACAGCTCCTTATGCACCAGGAGTACCTCAAACTGTTACTGGCGATGTTACAATTTCGAGTACAGCAGTAACCAGCATAGCAAACAACGCCGTAAACACTAATAAAATCCTTAACAGCGCTGTAACCACAGATAAATTAGCAGCCAACGCAGTGACCATCGCAAAGCTTCCTGCTGGAGCAACTAGCTCGACCTATTTAAGAGGTGACGGAACGTGGGCTACACCTAGCGGCGGTGGTGGTGGTCTTTTAACGGTGACTGCAACAGCTAACACGACATTAAACGACGCAAATCAATTTGTTTATATTACTGGAGCATTTACAATTAAACTTCCTGCGAACCCAACTGTAGGAACTATGATTTATGTTTCTACAGAAAGTTCTTCTGCTACCATAGATCCTAATGGTAAAAAATTTAGACAAGATAATGCTGAATGGGGTGCCTCGATGATTAGCAATTTTTCGAGTGTGGCGACTAAAGGGGTTAAGCTTGGAATGATCTTTATATATAATGGCACCTATTGGTTCCCATTTTAAGAAAGAAGAATAAATCATAAAAAGCCTTGGTTTAAAAACCAGGGCTTTTTATTTAAATACTATTACGATACAAAGTTTATAAGAGTAGTTATCGTGATAACCTCTCAGAGATTTCTCTCCCGAAAGCTCAGGATCGAAATAACAAACAAAAAATCCCCAAGCGCTTTGGCACTTGGGGATTTTTATTTTTTAGCCTTACGAAGTTTTGTAAACTTCGTAAGGTTGTAATTTAACCGTTAAAGATTTGCTCCGTGGCAGTTCTTAAATTTCTTGCCACTTCCGCAAGGACAAGGCTCGTTACGGCCAACTGTTGCTTCTTTTCTAATTGGTTGCAAAGGCTGAGGCTCACGAGTATCACCTACTAAATCCAAATCAGATTGGTCACCGTACTCCTGCTTAGTAGCATTCAACTTAGGTTGAGGTTTTGGCGCAACTGCTTCTCTTACTTGTTCAGGCTCTTGTTGCATTGGGATACCGCCTTTAAACAAGAAGCTCACCACTTCTTTGTTCACTACGTTAAGCATGTTTTTGAACAAGTTGAAAGCCTCCATTTTATAGATAATCAATGGATCTTTTTGCTCATAAACGGCATTTTGTACCGATTGCTTCAACTCATCCATTTCACGCAAATGCTCCTTCCAGCTATCGTCAATTAAAGCCAATACGATGGTTTTCTCGAAAGATTTAGTAATTTCCTTACCATTGTTCTCAATCGCCTTTTTAAGCTCCACAGGAACTTGAATATGGCGTATACCATCTGTAAAAGGAACCACAATTTGCTCAATTACATCGCCTCTATCTGCAAACACTTGTTGCAATACTGGCATCGCTTGGTTTACAACGGCTTCTGATTTACGGATGTAGAAAGTGGTTACTTCTTCGAACAACTTATCTGTTAAATCGTGGATTTTTTTGCTATTGAATTCTTGCTCTGTGATTTCAGTATCTACCGAGAAGTTTTTGATTACTTCCAGCTTAAAGCCTTCATAGTTTGATTCTTCTTTGTATTCGGTTACGATATCTTCGGCAACATCAAAAATCATGTTGTTCATGTCAACGTCCAAACGCTCACCAAATAAGGCATTACGACGCTTAGCGTAAATCACAGAACGTTGCGAGTTCATCACATCATCATATTCTAACAAACGCTTACGTACACCAAAGTTATTCTCTTCTACTTTTTTCTGTGCTCTTTCAATAGAGTTGGTAATCATTGAGTGCTGAATTACTTCGCCCTCTTCGATACCCATACGCACCATGATGTTAGAGATACGCTCTGAACCGAATAAACGCATCAAGTTATCCTCTAACGACACAAAGAACTGTGAAGTACCTGGGTCACCTTGACGACCTGAACGACCACGCAACTGTCTGTCTACACGACGAGACTCGTGACGCTCTGTACCGATAATGGCCAAACCTCCAGCTTCTTTAACACCTGGGCCCAACTTAATGTCGGTACCACGACCAGCCATGTTGGTAGCAATAGTTACCTGACCAGCTTGACCTGCTTCAGCTACAATATCCGCCTCTCTTTGGTGCATTTTCGCGTTTAACACGTTGTGTTTAATGCCTCTCAATTTGAGCATACGGCTTAGTAACTCCGAAATCTCTACTGAAGTAGTACCCACCAATACAGGTCGGCCAGCTTCCGTTAATTTCACGATTTCTTCTGCTACCGCATTATATTTCTCTCTTACCGTACGGTAAACGTAATCTTGTTCATCTTTTCTAGAAATTACTCTGTTCGTAGGAATTTCCACTACGTCCAACTTGTAGATTGACCAAAACTCTCCAGCTTCTGTAGTTGCTGTACCCGTCATACCGCAAAGTTTGTGGTACATACGGAAATAGTTTTGTAAAGTAACCGTCGCATAAGTTTGTGAAGCATCTTCCACTTTCACATTTTCTTTTGCCTCAATCGCTTGGTGTAAACCGTCAGAATAACGACGGCCTTCCATGATACGACCCGTTTGCTCATCTACAATTTTAACCTTGCCTTCATCAATGATATATTCTACATCTTTCTCGAATAAAGCATAAGCTTTTAACAACTGGTTAATCGAGTGAACACGTTCTGCTTTTACTGCATAATCACGCATTAAAGCATCTTTTTGTGCAATTTTATCTTCATTACTCAAGCTCGATTTTTCGATTTCAGCAATTTCAGTACCTACATCTGGCAACACAAAGAAACTTGGGTCCTCACCTGTTTGGGTAATCAACTCAATTCCTTTTTCCGTCAATTCTACTTGGTTATTTTTCTCATCAATATGGAAAAACAATTCAGCATCTACTTTAGGCATGTTCTTAGACTGATCGGCCATGTAGTAGTTTTCTGTTTTAAGTAAGGTTTGCTTGTTATTACCTTCACTTAAAAACTTGATTAAGGCCTTAGTTTTAGGCAAACCACGGTGTGCACGCAATAATGCTAAACCACCTTCGCCTTCTTCTGTACCTACATTCCCACTATTGATTAAATTTTTTGCTGAGTTTAACGCTTGTGTAACGTATGTTTTTTGTGCATTTACCAAACGCTCAATACGAGGTTTCAACTCGTGGAATTCGTGTTGGTCGCCAAAAGGAACTGGCCCCGAAATAATCAATGGTGTACGTGCATCATCAATTAACACTGAATCGACCTCATCCACCATTGCAAAATGCAATTTACGTTGCACCAATTGTTCTGGTGTTTGCGACATATTGTCACGCAGGTAATCGAAACCAAACTCATTGTTGGTACCGTAAGTAATATCTGCTAAGTAAGCTTTTCTTCTTTCTTCTGAGTTTGGTTGGTGTTTATCGATACAATCGACACTTAAACCATGGAACTCGAACAATGGACCATTCCACTCCGAGTCACGACGGGCAAGGTAGTCGTTCACCGTTACAATGTGTACACCTTGTCCAGCCAATGCATTTAAATAAGCAGGCAAGGTACTCACCAAGGTTTTACCCTCACCAGTAGCCATCTCGGCAATTTTACCACTGTGCAACACCATACCACCAATTAACTGAACATCGTAGTGCACCATGTTCCACGCTACTTGGTTACCTGCAGCTTCCCATTTATTAGCCCATAAAGCTTTGTCACCAACAATTTTAACATTGTTTTTTCTGGTAGCCATCTCCCTATCAAACTCAGTAGCACTTACCTCTAAGGTTTCGTTTTCACTTAAACGACGTGAAGTTTCTTTAACTACTGCGAAAGCTTGTGGCAATATTTGTTGCAATACTTTTTCCAACTCTACATTACGCTCTTTGCCCAAAGCATCAACCTCATCGTATAAATTGGTTTTTTCTTGCAATGAAAGTTCAGCACTCTCTGCTTGTGTTTTTAAATCGGCAATTTTTTTATCAATACCTGCCAATGCCGAAGCAATAGTGGCTTTGAATTCAATGGTCTTATTTCTAATCTCATCATTACTTAACGAAGAAAGCTTTGCGTATTCCTCGTTAATTTGTGCTACGATAGGTTGTAGCGCCTTTATATCTCTTTCTGATTTGCTTCCAAAAATCTTGGCTAAAAATCCTAACATGTTTATTCTGTTGTTAAATGGTATTATTGTTTAATTGGTTAATTGCTGAAAATGGGTTAACTGTTTAATCGATTAATTGTTTCGAAAATCAACAGTTTACAGCTTTTCAACAATCTTATTTCGTTAGTGCTCGCTTACCGTAGGCAAGCAAAATCGCAAATCAACATACAACAACCAAGCCATACCTTTGTTATAGGTCAACTTGACAGCCGCAGCATCTTCACTCGTTATAAACGAAATTTATGATTGGTTTTTAATAGCGCTAGGGGCTATTGTTCCTCGGATTTTCTAACGTAACCGAATAAGCAAGAGGCTGATTACGGACATTGTATTTGATACAGTTTTCGCTAGAAAGCACACCAATGGCGCTCAACTGATTATTAGACAAAATAAAATGGGGCAAGTCTTGCAAATCCTGTATCGAGCGGATAGAACTCTGCTCAGCTGTGGTTTGCTGTTTGGCACAATAACGCTCGGTCAAATAACGAGTCCCTTCCACACGGTCGGCTTTAGCCAAGTGGGAAAGACTGAAAAACACAAGTGATATGGTGACAAGATGCCTCATTATTGCGGCAAATCTAGTTTTATTCTTTTATAATCAGAAATTTGATTTCAGGCAGACAAGCATTTAGCCATATTCCCACCCCATTTCATCCATACAAATGGCCTGATTACCGATACATTTATCATTATTTAACATTTACTGGCTTTTTTTGATAATGCAGAAGAAAGTAAGGCTGTACACCAACATTCAAGCCATCGCAGGAGTATTGATTTTAACCTTACCGCTTTTTATTTTTTTCGGACAAAACCACAAAACAGTCAATATCACCACAATTGTGGGCTATTTAGTCTTCTGTTTCCTATTTACAGCTATTTATTTCCTCCATACCAAAATTTTATTCCCGTTGCTTTACGCTCGGAAGAATTACGGCTTATATTTTGGCATACTGCTCCTATTGCTCATTACCATCGCCATAGCAAGGCCTTTCGATTATTTTATTTCGCAGCCAGGCTCAAACAACCAGGCCTTTCCTCCACAGGGAGCTATTCCACCCGGACCTCCGCCACAGAAAGGCAATCCAGGACCGCTATTGGATATTGTCAGTATCTTTCTTTTTTTACTGGCCATAATTATTGGCATTGCTACAGAAACCAACAAACAATTAAGGCTTACGATGCAAAGGGCATTACTGGCCGAAACTGAAAAAGCCAATGCCGAGCTTGCTTTTTTAAAAGCCCAAGTAAATCCTCATTTTCTCTTCAACACCCTTAATAATGTTTACACTTTAGCTTTTACACAGGACTCGAACACTGCGCCCGCTATTTTAAAGCTATCCAACATGATGCGCTACCTCACTGATGATGCTCGCAATGACGAGGTGCCTTTGGAAATGGAAATTGGCTGCATGACCGATTACATCGACCTGCAAAAATTAAGGATCACAGAAAAAACCCAAGTGGACTATCAAATCAAAGGAAGCTTTGCCAACAAGAAAATAGCACCGTTGATTCTCATGGCTTTTGTAGAAAATGTATTTAAATATGGTGTAAGTAATCATAAAAATAGTAAATTGGCCATTAAGCTGTTGGTGGAGCAGAACTTGGTTAACTTGTATTGCGAAAACACCATTAACCATGACAGGAAAAACGAAAAGAGGACAGGAATAGGAATGGAGAACACTAAGAAGCGATTACAATACACCTACCCAGGTAGACATATCCTAGAAGTGGAGAACAATCAAAAAACATTTAAAATTAACCTCACAATTCACCTAGTATAATGGAACCTTTAAAATGCGTAGCAATTGACGACGAGCCTTTAGCCCTTGCTTTGATTAAAACCTATATCCAAGCCACAGAGGGCTTAAACTTAGTTCATATTTTTGAAGATGCAGTGGCTGCCATCGAATACCTCAGCAAGTTTCAAGTTGACTTATTGTTTTTAGACGTAGACATGCCCGACATTACGGGACTGGAGTTGTATGGCTCATTAGCAGTAAAACCAATGGTGATTTTTACCACTGCCTACAAAAACTTTGCTTTTGATGGTTTCGAATTGAATGCCATTGACTATCTATTAAAGCCCATTGAATATGCAAGGTTCAAAACTGCCACTAAAAAGGCATTAGATTACCATCTTTACAAACAACAAAAAGATTTGGAAGGCCCCAATGAATATCTTTTTGTTTACTCCGAGTACAAGCTCATCAAAATCGAAATCAAGGAAATTGTTTATCTCGAAAGTTTGGAAGATTATGTGAAAATCCACTTGAGTAACGGGAAAATGATTTTAACCTTAACCACGCTCAAAAAAGTGATTGACAAACTTCCTGCAGAAAAATTTAAACGCATACACCGCAGTTATGTGGTTGCGGTTAAACAGGTGCAGCAGGTAGCTAGCCGAAAAGCCCAGCTGAGCAATGGCCTTGCCTTACCTATTAGCGATACTTACGCTTCTTTTATTAATGAATGGAAGAACACTTAAACCTTAACATTTTTTAACACAGGTTTTTCTCTGTCGGCACAAAGTACCGCTTAACCGACACTTGCTTGCTAAAAAAAGCATCGCTTCACATATTTGATAAGTGTTTCACCAAGCTTATTTGATATGGAAAGAAAAAACTTTTTAAGGAGTCTGTTGATTGGAGCAATCTCTACTCCCGTAGTTATCGATGCCTGCAAAAAATCTAGCACCACAGAAAATGCAGGAACCACCACTACAGCAACCGGCGGTTCGTCTACCAGCAATTGCGTGGTAGCCCCTACCGAAACAGAAGGACCTTTCCCTACCAAAGTACCTGCTTCATATGTACGAAGTGACATCACCGATGGAAGAACTGGTTATAAATTAACCACCAAAATCACCATTGGAAACAGCAGCGGTAATTGCAGTCCTTTGGCAGGAGCCATTGTAGACATTTGGCATTGCGATGCCGAAGGCAACTATTCTGAATATGGTGGCACCGGCATGCAATCTACCAATTACCAATCCGTACATTTCTTGCGTGGCCGACAAACCACTGACGCGAATGGGCTGGTAACTTTCACTACCATTTTCCCAGGTTGGTATACTGGCCGAGCAACCCATATCCATGTACACGTTTACAACGCAGCCGGCAAATCCCTTAAGGTAACGCAAATTGCTTTTCCAGAAGGCACAGGCACTGCCGTAGCGCTAGTAAACGGCTACAGCAAAGGCTTATCAGGCTATACCTACAATAAAAATGACAATGTTTTTAGCGATGATACCACAGGAATACAAATCGCCACGGTAACAGGCAGTCTTTCGGCAGGTTTCGAACTTAAAATACAACTCAGTGTTCCTGTTTAAATTCCCTATCATGAAAAGGTTTTTGACTTCGCTTTGCGGCATTTTATTGATTGCCTCCATTGTGCTTACCTCAAACTGCTTAGACACTGAAAGCAATCAGCAAGTCCATGGCATGCCTTTTAAAGCTTTGCTAGTAGGATTAAACCTAATTTTTGTGTTGGCTTTTTTAGCAAGCACGTTAGCACTTATTAAAGAGGAAAACAAATCATGAAAGGGAAAATTAGGCTTTGTTATCGGAAAATAATCACCATCGATAGTGTAGGCACATGGGAAAGGCTAGTGTTTAATGACTCATTTACCGAGTTTAAGATGCAGGCGCAATACTACGACCAAGAAAACAAGCACCACACGTTTGCAAAATTGCTGCAACATGCTCCTACCGCCAGCCAATTACACTTTTTAGTAAGCGGGGCCATTGTGGGCTACGTGAAACAACTTAATGGTATTGTACCCGATGTTACCAATAATCTGGGGCTGCTATTCTTAACCTTTAATCAATTCCGATTCGAAATCGTTAACTCTGATTTACGAAACATAGATAAACATATCGTAGCCATCAATTTTTACAGCGACGAGCTCAACTACCTAGCACAAATTGACCAATATCTACTGACCTCTAAAGCAAATTCAACAACGGAAAATATGGGCGAAACCTTAACTGACCTTTTTACCATTAGCCCATATCTTTCCATTTATAGTATACAACAATGAAAATAATCTCTCAGGGAAAGATATTTCTTTCCGACCAAAGAAGTGTGACCGAAAATGAAAGAATCAAAAGGTATAGCACCTTTAATTTCGACAACATTTACAACCCAGCTAAAGAACCGATAGGTGATTTATACGCCCTACATGATGACATGCTAGCTCCAGATGCCTCTATCAATTTCTTCCACCGCGAGCAGGGCTACGTTATCATTATCCCAATTTTAGGCACCATAACCTATTTTGATGAAGAGGAAAACCAATTCGATATCGAAGTGGGCAAAAGCGCGATGATTTTCCACCAAGAAAGCTCCTTCTTTAAATTAAAGAATCCCTACCCAGATGTCACCATTAGCTATTTGATTGTGGCCATCAAAAGCGACAAAGAGTATTCCAGCACGCCGTCTTTCTTAAATATCGACTTGAGCAAACCAAACCACCTAAATATCATCACGGAAGAGAATGTACCTTTCAAAATTGGCGTGAGTCGATTTAAAGGCAGAGGCGAAAACGACTATACTTTACCTCCTGCTTCGATCCTATATGCATTTGTATTGGTGGGCGCTTTTGAAATTGATGGCCGATTGCTACACGAAAGAGATGGACTTGCGATATGGGACACCGACAAAGTTGAAATGGAAGCCCTAAGTAACGATGCTATTTTACTCACCATTGAACTACCAGAATAAGCCATAAACGTTATCAAAATTATTTCATATTAGCGCCTCAACGAGTAATCAACTCACCTACTCACATTTTTATCTCTCACTTTTAACTTTTTATACCCCTCGTAAGCAGAAAGCAATATCTTTGCGCTATGAATATCTTACTAATAGGTTCTGGCGGAAGAGAATGTGCTTTTGCTTGGAAATTAAGCCAATCGGAAAAATGTGACAAACTAATCATTGCCCCAGGTAATGCAGGAACTGCTAATTACGGAAAAAACGTAAATATCAATCCCAACGATTTTGAAGCCGTGAAAGCACTTGCTTTAAAAGAGGAAATTGACATGTTAGTGGTTGGTCCCGAAGAACCTTTGGTTTTGGGTATTCACGATTTTTTTGTGAATGATGAAGAATTGGCTCATATCCCTGTAATTGGCCCTAAAAAAGAAGGTGCCATTTTAGAAGGAAGTAAAGATTTCTCCAAACAGTTCATGGAGCGTCATCATATTCCTACTGCAAAATCCAAGTCATTTACCAATGAGAACCTCAACGAGGGTTTAACCTATTTGGCTCAACACAGCCTTCCAATCGTACTTAAAGCTGATGGACTTGCTGCAGGTAAAGGGGTATTGATTATCGATAACCATCAAGAAGCGCAAGATGAGTTGAGATTAATGTTAGATGGCAAATTTGGCAAAGCTGGCTCAACTGTAGTGGTGGAAGAGTTTTTAACAGGTATTGAATTATCAGTATTTGTATTAAGTGACGGGAAAAACTATGTGACTTTGCCAGAGGCTAAAGATTACAAACGAATTGGACAGGGTGATACAGGTTTAAACACTGGCGGTATGGGCTCTGTTTCTCCAGTTCCATTTGCCGATGCAACGTTTTTAAACAAAATTGAAGAACAAATTATTAAACCTACCGTAAATGGCTTAGCCAGTGAAGGAATTGATTATACAGGCTTTATCTTTTTCGGATTAATTAAAGTAGGTGACGATCCTTATGTAATTGAATACAATTGCCGCATGGGCGATCCTGAGACTGAAAGTGTAATCCCAAGAATTGAGAGTGACCTATTGGAACTATTCATAGCAAGTAGCAAAAAAGAATTAGGCAACTACCAAATCCAAATCAGCCCTAAAAACGCCGCCACGGTAATGATTGTAGCTGGAGGATATCCAGGCGAGTACGAAAAAGGAAAAGCCATTTCAGGCTTAGAGAACATTAGGGATTCTTATGCTTTCCATGCGGGTACAACCCTAGAAGGCGGCGTAGTGAAAACCAATGGCGGTAGAGTTTTAGCAATTAGTAGTGTAAAAGATACCCAATTTGAGGCGTTGCAAAGTGCCACTGCTGATGCCGCTAGGATATATTTTGATGGCAAATATTTTAGGGAAGACATAGGCTTTGACCTAATATAATCTCAATTTGAGGTAAAAATTTCTCACTTATCAACATTTTTCGTAAACTTGTAGTTACAAGGTGCGATTATCCACATCCCGATTAGGTCTATCGCTATAGCACTGGTCGGGATTTTTTTTATTACAGCTACCTATTTGGCTAATTGGCACATTTTTTTTGTTACAAAACAGAGCAATATAACTGTAGCTTGAGCAACAACCTAAATAAACCATTTTATTTCGCTTTCCTCCTATTAGGACTGCTCATGTTCCCTTTTTTAGGTTTTTCGCAACAGGAACAACCCAAAAGAGTTTCCGTTGTGGTCACTGCCAAGGAAATTACGCCCCAAAAAGAGGTGGTGCAGCTACCAGCAGATAATGTTCCTACTACTGTCAACAGCAAGAAGAAAACTACATTCAGTAAAAAACCAGCAACTTACACTGCTACAAAAACAAAGACTACTGTCCCTACTAAAGTTGAGCCAGAAAAAACCGTTGTAGCAAGTCCAAAGGTAACCAGTACGGCGAAACCAAAGAATAATACTGTAGTAAAGGAAAATACCACAGCCAAAACAACAGCAAAGCCTAGCAGCCCTACACCGAAGGCAGCTACCCCTCCTCCTGTAAAAAAAGAGGAAGTAATTGCCAAAGCAAAACCTGTTATTAAAGTTGAAAAGGAACCCGTAAAGCCAGAAAAAGAAATTGCGGCACCAGCACCAATTACAAGAGCAACAGCATCGCCAAGCAACCACAAAGTAGAAACCACTACAGCTCCAAGTAAAGAGGAAGCTATCGTAAACACAGAAAGCAGCAAAAACACGCCACAACTTTCTCCAGATGGACAAACAAATGCAACCAGTTACATTTGGATTGGGATTTTCCTAATTATCGCAGGCGTAGTACTTGGTCTTCTTTTTGGCAAACCAGCCTTCCTCATTTCTTTTGTAGGAGTCGTTTTCGTTGCATTGGGAATCATCATATAAACACCTATTTCTACACGCCAAGAGCAGCAACTAACTAGGGATTATTATTTCACTGAATAATCAACCATACCTAATAAGAATAACATATATTCTACTTTAAGATTGCCTTTCCGAAAAAAACGGAACAGGCTATTCTTCGAAGTGACGCTCTCTTTTTCGTCTTTGCGAGAAGGAACGACGAAGCAATCTCATGACAGTCTATATAAAAACCAAGATCATTAATTGAACCACATAGACACATAGCAAACCCAATTGCATTATAAAATGTTGCGGCTTATCCTTTTCAAATTATCTGACACAATCATAAAAACAATGCCTATGTGTCTGTGTGGTTATATTTTCTACAATACAAAAAAAGCTTCTACCGTTAAGTAGAAGCCCTTCATTATTATCTTTCGAAAAATCTTATTTTGTTTTTTTATCTAAAAGCTCCGCAAGTTTTTTGTGCAATGCACCGCCTCTTAAGTCTTTTGCAACAATTTTACCATTTGGATCAACTAAGAAATTAGCAGGAATACTTCTAATTCCCCAAGCAGTAGATACTTCATTGCTCCAACCTTGCATGTCAGACACTTGTGTCCAAGCCAATTTATCATCCTCTACAGCTTTTAACCATTGCTCCTTAGTTGTTTTAGTGGTACCTCCATCCAAAGAAACACCTAGAATAGTAAAGTTTTTATCTTTGAATTTATTAAAAGCTTCTACTACATTAGGGTTTTCATTACGACAAGGACCGCACCATGAAGCCCAGAAATCAATCAACACATATTTACCTTTAAAGTCTGATAATTTCACAGCCTTACCATTAGGATCGTTTTGTGTAAAATCCATTGCCGCTACACCAACTGCAGTTTTTTTAGTGGCCTCGATAGTTTTAGGGATGTTTTGTCCAGTTTTAGAAGCCTTTAGTTCAGGTGAAAGTGTGGCATATAATTTTTCTACCTCACCAACCGCTTTATCATTAGAAGCTAAAGAAGCCAACTGAACTAAACTGATGTATGATTTCGGATTGTTTTTAGCAAAAGCTAAATAAACAGGTATTTTTTGATCCCTAACAGCATTGTATTTTTCCATAAAAGCATCCATTACCGCATCATCCTCTTTCTGCTCTTTAGTAAATTTCGAATACTCGTCATTCAACACCTTTTCTTTTTCAGTAAAAGGCTTTAACAAAACATTCAATTTTGCATTATCAATATTAATTGGGGTACCACCAGCCACACCTGACTTCAAACTATCAGTACTGTTTATAGTGATGTTTCCCGGCTCAATATATAAAGCCGTATAATCCATATTACGGGTATTAGCACCTTTTTTATATGGGTTTACGTTATTGAACAAATTACCCATTACTGGGGAAGTAACTTTACCTTTGAATTCAAACGAACCATTATTTACGATAGCAGAATCGGTTAATCTCTGACCATTTTCAGCGTATACCAAGTATACTTTATTGCCATTGGCTACGGATTTTGCGGCACCCTTTAGCGTAAAATCTGATTGAGCCATTAATGCCACAGGAGCAAGCAATAAGGCAGAAAGAATTATTTTTTTCATTGTTTAAAGTGTTAGTGATATAAAGTTCAAAAAGAACTTATTCCGTTTAGTATAATAAGTTGTTACTCAAATATACGAATATCTAGTAGTTCTTTGATATTGTTAAATGAGTTTTTGATAAGTACGCCACCACAGGTCGGGCATTTCGCCTTTAACAGCCGTATTGTAATCATCATAACGACAAGGCACTAAATGAAAGCGTTCATTTTTTGATCCATTTGCGGGATAAGGCACCTGCATCCACCAACGATCTGACTTTTTACTTTTCACAAAGTTTACTTCCGTTGCACCATCGTTTACCGTTGCACGGTAAATAATATATTGCGATTTAGGAGTTAACGGAAAATCTTTCTTTCTGGCATAATATCCATCCACAAAATACCATACCATTTGCGAAAGCAACATCGCGGTCTGGCTACCTTTATCAAAAGCAGGATTAAACTCGTAAAACCCTATGGAAGTCAGTTTATCGCTCATTCCCGCATATCTGGCAATTCGGCAAGCATCCTCACCATAAAACCCATTTGGCACCATATTCATGTTAGCACAAGCATCGCTCGAACGAATAGCTCCCATATCAAAGCTTACCATATTGGCATTACGAATGACAGGCTCAGAAACAGACAAGTCCGAAACGAATTCTCCCAAACGATGCACATCAAAATAAAGCTTATCCATTACACGTAAACTATCCTGACTCACAAAATAAGTTTGATAGCCCATATTGCTATAGTTGAACAGGTAGTTAGGCTGATGCAGGAAAATTTTACTCAAATAACTTTGTGAAGTGGTAGCCACACCTTCCGAATCATCTTCATCGATATCAAAACGATTATCCACCACCAACAAATCTACTTTTTGCTCCAAATACTCATAGCCCATATATTGTGCATAGGTCAAATCTTGTCCTCCTCCAATAATAATGGGCACAATATCCAGCTTCACCAATTCGGCAACCACCGTTTTCAGGGCAAAATAGGTATCCGAAATTTCTTGTCCTGCAATAATATTTCCCAAGTCTACTATCTTGGTATTCACTTGGCCTTCATTAAGCAGATAAAACTGCTCACGAAAATAATCAGGAGCTAAAGAGCAGCCATTATTATGTACGGCTCCCCTATCATCCTTTACACCTAAAATCGCTAAATCATACTTGCCTTCTTCCAATTCCGGAAAGGTATCAGTAAAAAATTCCACCTTCATCCCCAACTGACTGGTTAAGAAACCTTTCTTAGGCGTAAAATTTTCTGGGTCTATTGGCGAAAAAAAATCAGACAAACTCATAAAGCTATTTAAATGTTGCCCCCAAATATCTATTTTTGGGCGCATATATTAAGAGCCTGTTTAAAATTATGTTTTAAATATCCCTTGTTTCGTTAAAAAGCAGGCTCCAACATCCTTAAAAAAATGAAATGATACTTGTTACAGGCGCTACGGGTTTTTTAGGAGCAGAATTGGTAAAGCAACTTACCGACAGTAATATAGCGGTACGAGCCATCAAAAGAGCCAGTTCAACTATTCCTGCCTTGCTGCAAAACAATCCATTGCTAACATGGCATTTGGCCGACGTGAATGAAACCGAGAGCCTTGCTGATGCTTTTGAGGGCATCACCCATGTTTATCATTGCGCTGCTACCGTATCATTTAATCCTAAAGATAAGGCCCAACTGGTTAAAATCAACATTGAGGGAACGGCCAATATTGTTAACCTTTGTCTAGAAAAAAATGTGCGTTTATTGCACGTGAGTTCCATTGCTGCTTTGGGTATTGCCAAAGAAGGCCAGCTCATTACCGAAAAGCACTTTTGGGAATATGACCCCAAAGCACATCATTACGCTATTTCAAAATACGAAGGCGAAATGGAAGTTTGGCGAGGCATTGCCGAAGGCTTGGATGCGGTGATTGTAAATCCAGCCGTAATTATTGGCAAAAATGCTGGCTACAATGGCAGCGGTGCAATTTTCAAATTGGTAAAAGATGGCTTGAAGTTTTACACCGACGGTGCCACGGGTATTGTAGATGTAGAAGATGTAGCCAAAGCCATGATATTGCTCATGGATAGCGAAATTACCGCTGAACGTTACACCTTAAGTGCCGACAACCTTCACTATAGAGACTTTTTTGCGCAAATTGCACAAGGCTTTGGAATCAAGGCTCCTGCTATAGAGGCCAGACCTTGGATGCTGGGCATTGCCTGGAGAGCCGCAAAACTGGCGTCGGTTTTTACCGGAAAAGCTCCCGACCTTACCAAAGATGCCGCCCGCAGCAGCTTTAACCTGAGCTATTATAGTAACCAAAAAATAAAAGACACCCTAAACTTCGAATTTAAACCCTTAGACCAAAGCATTGCCGAGGTATGCAATGCCTTGAAATAAACTCCAGATGAAACAGCAGAACTTTTACATCATTGATTTTGACAGCACATTTACCCAAGTTGAAGCCCTAGACGAATTAGCCCGTATTTCCTTAGCCAAGCACCCCGAGCGTGAAGCCATCTACCAAAAGATAGAGGATTACACCAATTTAGCCATGGAAGGCAAACTATCGTTTTCAGAAAGCTTGGCCCAACGTGTAAAATTGCTAGAAGCCAATGAAGAGCACCTGCAAAAACTCATCAAGCATCTGAAAAAGAAAGTATCAAAATCTTTCTCCCGCAATGCGGATTTCTTTAAAAAACATGCCGATGAAGTACTTATTGTTTCTGGCGGTTTTAAAGAATTTATTACACCAGTAGTAAGCCAATACCACATTAAAAAAGAAAATATTTATGCCAATACCTTTGTCACTACAGGTGATGGTAAAATTATAGATTACGACCACGCCAATCCGCTAAGCGAAGAAGGTGGCAAAGTAAAGCTAATGCAGCAAATGAACCTGCAAGGTGATTTATATGGCATTGGCGATGGTTATTCTGATTTTCAGCTTCGCGAAAGTGGCCTTATCAAAAAGTTCTATGCTTTTACAGAGAATATTGCTAGAGAGAGTATTGTTACCAAAGCCGATCACGTTACGCCTAGTTTCGACGAGTTTTTGTACGTGAATAATCTGCCAAGAGCCATATCATACCCTAAAAATAGAATCTTGTGCTTGGTGATTGGCAATGTTCCTGCTGATACGATTAATTTCCTTAAAAAGGATGGTTTCTCTATTCGCCACAAAACTGAATTTGAAGAGAAATATGTGGCCGACGTGGGCATGATGATTTTAGCCAATGGCGAAAAAATCGAAGAAGAAAAGCTGAAAAGAGCGGTTAAACTGAAAACGATTGGTTATTTGGGCAATGCCAAAAACAAGTTCTCCCTACAGACCTGTAATGAAATGGGCATTGTGGTTTTTGACGACGCCAAAGCCAATCCACGAAATGCATTGTTTATCCCTAAACGTGTAGCGGATTTCATGAATAAAGGTACTACTTACTTGAGCTGTAACTTCCCTAACTTACAATTACCAGCTATCGATAAATCGCACAGATTAATCCATATCCATAAAAATGTACCAGGGATTATGGCAAAAATAAACACCATTTTTGCAAAGCACGACATTAATATTGTGGGTCAATTTTTAATGACCAATAGTACCATTGGCTATGCCATTACCGATATCAATACCGAATACGACAAACAGCTGTTCAAGTCATTGAAAAAGATTGAACATACTATAAAGTTTAGGGTATTGTATTAACTTTAGATTACAGCATTACACTTTGACAATCTTTGAGAGATTGTCAAAGTTGGAATAGCCGAAAAAAAGTGTTACTTAACAAACTATATTGTCATTCCGAGGAACGAGGAATCTCAAAAGAACATATCACAAAAAGATTCTTCGCTGCGCTCTGAATGACAAAACGCATAAAAAACAATCCCAATGCTTTCTTCATCGTGGATACGGATTTTCAATTTTACGCTTATCATAGATAGGCCCAGCTAGTTGTTGCTCTTTAATGTTTAAAAGATGCTGATCCTGAATGTTCGGGATAGCATGACGAAAATAGCACGTCACCCTGAACTGTCGCGAAGCGAAAAGCTATGTAATTCATTTCAGGGTTATTTTTATTTAAACCAATACGGTCAATCCGTGTTAAAGACAAAACAAATGGAACTAACTCCACAGATTAAAGAAAAACTAGCCCTGCTTCAGGAAAAATATGAAGCGATGGGACAAGATATGGTCTCGTACCTTGACGGCCTTTTATACGCAGACTTTCTCACTTATTGGGACTACATCCACCTAGATACTTTACTAAGTCTGCAAAGTCCAAAAACACCATTCCCTGATGAGGAAATCTTCATCATGTACCACCAAATTACCGAACTCTATTTTAAGCTGTCATTACATGAGTGCAAACAAATAGCTACCCATGAAAATTTAAGTGCTAAATTTTTCACCGAACGTGTAAAAAGGATAAATGCTTATTTCAATGCGCTTACCACCTCTTTTGAAGTAATGGTGAACGGCATGGAAAAAGAGCAGTTTTTGAAATTCCGCATGTCGCTGTTACCTGCCAGTGGTTTTCAAAGTGGACAGTATCGAATGATTGAAATATCAGCTACGGATTTTACCCAATTGGTAGACAAAAGCAAGAGAGAATCACTTGCAGGAGCCAGTATCGAAGAAAAATTCGAATATATCTACTGGAAATTCGGTGCTACTGAACTGGCCACAGGCAAACAAACTTTAACATTAAAACAGTTCATCAACAAATATGCGACTCAATTTTTAGCCTTGGCCAAAGAAAGAGAGCACAGTAATTTTGCTTCACTATACAAACAACTAGAAGCAAAAGGAGAAGATATAGGTGAACTAGCGGAAGAGTTACGTAAGCTAGATCTTTATGTAAACGTGGAGTGGCCTTTATCTCATTATAAATCGGCGGTAAGGTACCTGGAAAAAGATCCCGTAGATATTGCCGCAACTGGAGGAACCAATTGGCAGAAGTATTTACCGCCTCGTTTCCAAAAAAGAATTTTCTACCCATTTTTATGGACTGAAGAACAAATGGAAGAGTGGGGAAAAGGATGGGTACTTAGTGTGCTGCAAACACTAAAAAACAAACATTAAATCTTTGTAAAAACTTAAAAAACACTTGATTTTTAGTACTTTTGCAGCAAATAAACACGAGGTCGCTAAAACGACCGTCATTTTTCGATAGTAGCAAGAAGTTTCTATACTACGTTTCGCCCAAAATGACGACCTATTGAAAGCTATCTTAAAAAAATGTTATAAAATGACCGAAACATTAGACATCAAAGTAACAAAGGTTGAGCAAACTCGCCTTACCGTTACTGATTTTTCGCAATTGCCATTCGGTAAAGTATTTACCGATCACATGTTTTTGTGCGACTATCAGGATGGTGAATGGAAAAATCCTAGAGTAGTTCCTTATGGTCCAATCCCTATGAGCCCTGCCATTTCTGCCCTGCATTACGGACAGGCTATTTTCGAAGGCATCAAAGCCTATCGACTGCCTGATGGAAAAATCAGCATTTTTAGAGCAGACAAGAACTTCCTGCGTTTCAATAAATCGGCAAAAAGAATGGCGATGGCCGAGGTTCCTGAAGAAATTTTTATGCAGGGAATGGCTACACTAATTAATATTGATGAGAAGTGGGTTCCTGCGCAAGAGGACTATGCACTTTACATCAGACCTGTAATGTACGCTACCGACCCTTATTTAGGCGTTAAAGCTTCAGATTCTTATACTTTTGGTATTTTAACAACACCTACTGGCAAGTATTACAACAAAGCATTAAGAGTTAAAATAGAAACAGAATTCACTCGTGCTGATGATGGCGGTGTTGGCTTTGCAAAAACTGCTGGTAACTATGCCCGTTCATTATATCCATTTGAGGTGGCCAAACAAGAAGGTTTCGACCAGTTGATTTGGACTGATGCTCAAACCCATGAGTTTATTGAAGAAGCTGGAACAGCTAACTTAATGTTTGTGATTGATGGTAAATTAGTGACTCCAGCAGTAAGAACTACCGTTTTGGATGGCGTAACTAGAGATACGATTATTCAACTGGCAAAAGCTGATGGCATTGAAGTTGAAGAAAGAAGACTTTCAGTAAAAGAAATTATTGAGGGTATTGAAAGCGGAAAATTAACGGAAGCTTTTGCTGCAGGAACTGCCGCTACAGTAACGCACATTGGTGAAATCAACTATCAAGGTAAAGATTACACCTTAACTGATCCTGCTACCAGAAACGTTTCTAACAATATTGCTAAAAAGCTGAATGATATTAAATATGGTTTAGCTCCAGATACTTTTGGTTGGAACTGGGTAATTTCTTAATTCCTTTTCCACTAAAAAACAAAAGGCCCCGTACTTACGGGGCCTTTTTCATTTAATATCGAGCGCTATTGTTTATCCCACCAAACCCTACCGGTCAAATTATCCCCTCCTGGAACTGCCCCAGAAGCCTCACGATAATTTGCTCCATTTTTAGCTGCCTCCTCTACTGGATATGGGAAACGACGAGGAATAGTTCCATTAGTCGCATTACCAGGGAAAACAACTGGTGTTAGCACAGGAAAACCAGTTCTTCTCCAGTTACTCCAAGTTTCATAAAAATCAAGCTGGATATTGCTTGCCAGCCAATATTGGGTATTAATTTGCTGCAAACCTGTTCCAGCATTATAGGCATTCGCCAATAAGTAAGTATCTGCTGCAGTTCCAGCAATGGCCATGCTTGCATCATAAGGAGCTAAACCAGTGATCCCCGCTTTTACCCCTGCATTATAATGCGTAGCTGCGCTGCCACCTATTCCCCAACGTTGTGCCGCTTCCGCCAACAGCAATTCTGTTTGGGCATAGGACAAGATGAAGGTAATGCCATTTCTCTTTAACATATTTGGATGTGGAGAAGAATAATCTGGCATCGTAGTATAAAACGGATCAGAGCTGATATTTTGGCTAGGCACACTACTTAAATCCTTGCCATTAGGCATTCCTTTTTGCACTAATGGATTGGCATCAAAATTTGTGTTTTGAGTCTTAGAACCATCGCTTAAGTATAATTTGGTTACTGCAATTTTTCCTAAACGAGGGTCTGCTGTAGTCTTTAACAAATCGATAAAGGTTTTAGACCATTTCACATAATAATGTTCCTGCCCGCCATCACCTAAAAGTACTTGGCTATTTCTGTTCTGGGTTACTCTCGCTCCCCTATCATCATGGGCAACAATGGCATCATCCGCACTGGAAGTAAGCGTTTTGCCTATCGTTTTAGTGGCATAAGTTCTGGCCGTGTTTTCATCTATCTTTACCAAACGCATCGCTAAGCGCAACAAGAATGAATTACCAAAACGTTTCCATTTTTCAATATCGCCTTTATAAATCACATCCCCCACTACTTTATCTCCAGCTGGATTTAATGCATTGGTGGCTTCATCTACTTCTTTCAGTAAATCCATGTAAATGGCTTGTTGCTTATCGTATTTTGGCGTATAGTTGCTGGTATAATACCCTTGCCCTGCCTGCAAGTAAGGTACATCTCCATATAAATCTGTTAATCTGGCAAAAATGACTGCCTTCCAAATACGGGCGACATTATATAAATTACTGTATTTTGCATCACCTTTGGCAAACTCTACGGCATCTACAATTGGGCGTACTTGCTCAATATATGCTCCAACAGCACCATTACCCCAATAGGCGGCAGTATAACCTTCGTTTAACATATATTTATCGCCCGCCCAGTAGCTTACTACCGTAGACATCCCTTGCATCATGGTAGAACAGTAAATCAGATTTCCCCGCCAAGTATCATAAGAGAAATCGATACTACCTGTATAGGTTAATTGTGCTGTAGACAGCATGTAATTGGGGTCGAAACTACTTGGCCCATATGCTACTGGATCGGTATTGATATCCTTGAAATCCTTGGTACAACCTGCGCCAAGAAACAATACAAAGATCGCTAGCAAACTATATTTATTAAGAATATTTGTTTTCATGTCAATCGTTTTTAGGTTTTAAAACTTAACGTTTAGGTTTAATCCAAAGGTTCTCACTGGAGGAACACCTCCCAATTCAAGACCAGGGAAAGTTGCGTTATAGCTAGATTCGGGATCGATATTATCAGTCCTTTTCATCAGAATAGCTAAGTTTCTTGCTACGAAACTCACGTTAAGCCCTTGAATTTTGTTATTGAACATTTTAGCTGGAAAATTATACCCTAATACAATTTGTCTCAACTTAATAAAGCTGGCATCTTGTACAAAACGAAAGGATGTATTATTGGCGGTATTTTCGTAAAACTTAGCCGCAGTTACATTTCCTGGAGCATCTAAGGCCTCTCTGTTTGCCAAAGTGGATTGGTGCAAACCAAAGATATAACCATAGTAATCAGTAGCAGAAAAGATTTTACCACCCCATTTACCATCAATTAAAATAGAAAGATTGATTCCTTTGTAGTTGAACTCGTTGTTCCATCCTGCAAACCACTTATTGTAGGCAGACCCATAGGCTTTTAAATCTCCTCTTGCAGGTCCGTTTGCATCTTCTACAATTTTACCGCTAGCATCATATTTATAGTCGTAAGCCATCACTTGAGAAGCTGCTTTTCCTGGAATATTTTGCAAGAAGCCTACTCCAGAACGGGAAGTAGCGATCAATTGATTGTCTACACCTTCTGCTAGAGAAAGCACCTTATTATTATTATAGGTGGCATTTAATGAAGAAGTCCACATAAAGTCTCGTGTTTTTACTGGTTGTCCAGATAGCAACATTTCCCAACCTTTATTTTCTATTTCGCCAGCATTTAATACAGCACCAGCATAACCTGTAGTGCTAGAGGTGGTTACAAATGAGATCTCGTTCTTAGAATGTTTTTTGTACCAAGTTAAATCTAAATTTAACCTACTGTTCAGAAAACGTAATTCTGTACCAAACTCTAATTCAGAAGCTTCAGAAGCGACCAATGATGAATTAGGAATATTGCCATTTTTAATAATCCCCAATGGTGAACCATTCAAGTTCTGACTCATAAAGTCATAGATTAGTGCTGTTTGATAAGGATCTGTTGCCTGCCCTACTACAGCATAACCTGCTCTAATTTTACCGAAATTTAATACAGATGGTTTCCAAAGTTCCGAGAACACAAAAGAGGCATTAACCGACGGATAAATAATGTATAATTTGTTATTCTTAAGAGGCGTTGCCAAAGTACTGAACCAGTCAGAGCGAGCACTTCCAGTTAGGTAAAACCAATCTTTATAGGTAAACTCTAAGGTTCCGTAAGCGGATTGAGTTTCTGAATGACCTTCGCTATATTCTACTGCTTTATTTAGGGCATTTTTAATGTTATAAACACCAAAAATTGCAAAATCAGTTCCGTTATTGGTCATTTGGGATACATCGGTTTTACGATAACTCGCTCCCAAATTAGGTGTTAAGAAAAAGTCATCACTCAATGTGAATGTTTTTCCAACCAACACGTCTGCGTTAATGTCAGAAAACTTGGTTGCTTGTTCGGCAATTTTACCATTGGCATAATAACCAGTACCCGAAGGCACCACGTTTTTATAGGTATCATTGTAACTGTCCTGACCTGCTCTAGCCTGTATAAACAAACCATTATCTAAGGTATATTTTGCCGTCACCGAACTTAATAAACGATTACGTTTAGTATTGTTTACAAACTCATAAGCTGCAAACCAAGGGTTGGTGGCATATACGTTACCCGTGTTATATAATTTTTCGCTTCGGTCCGCATTTCGCCAAGGTTTTAAACTATTAATGTTAAGGCTGGTTGGCAAAAAGATAGCGTTATAATTCGCGTTACCGGCACCATCTGAAACCATAGGCCTATTTTTAACCTGCTCCAAAATGTAGTTCATACGAGCGTCGACACTTAAACGTTTAATCGGTGTAAAAATACCCGTAAAGTTAAATGACTGTCTGTTTAAACCAGAATTAGGCACAATAGAGTTATTATTCACGTCACTGCCCGATAGACGAATACTACCTCCATCGAAGCTTTTATTCAGGGCCAGGGTATTAGTCCAAGTACCCCCTGTTTTATAGAAATCTTCGATATTATTTTTTTGCGCAGAATAAGATCTACTCACGCCGTCAAATTGGATCACATCGCTTCCATCTAGCTTAGCACCCCAACTTGATCCGCCCACCTGAGCTGCTCCAGCGGCAGTGATTGGCTTTCTGCCATTAGCGCCTTGCCCATAAACATATTGCCAGTTGGTGCGGTCTACCACTTGCTCTGCTACATAGTTGCTATTGAATTCGATTCCGCTTCCTTTACCGCTTTTGGTGGTAATTAAAATCACCCCTCCTTTTGCACGATAACCATATAATGCAGCGGCCGCAGCACCCTTTAGTACCGAAATACTTTCAATATCATCTGGATTGATGTTTCCTACGGCATCTCCTAAATCTGGAGCATTATCCCATTGACTACCTTTATTCCCATTAGGGTTGGAATTATTTAAACCCACAGGTTTATTTTCCATGGGTACGCCGTTAATTACGTACAATGGCTGGTTGCTTTGGCTTAAACTTGATACGCCACGAATGGTAACGCTTATTGCTGCTCCGGCACCACCAGCGGTACTACTCACATCTAGCCCTGGCACTTTACCAGACAATGAACTCATTACATTAAGTTCTCTTGCTTTGGTCAATTCTTCGCCCCTTACTTCGCTAACCGCATAACCTAAAGCCCTTTTTTCGCGTTTGATTCCCAAGGCGGTAACCACCACCTCGCCCAATTGCTTGGAGTCTTCTTGTAAAACAATTTCTAAAGTTTTTTTACCTCCTACAGCAATTTCTTGAGACGAAAATCCCTCATAAGAAACAACCAAAACTGCATTTTCTGGCACAATAATGGAAAAATCTCCATTCACATCGGTTGATGTACCTCGACTGGTACCTTTTACCCTTACGGAAGCTCCTGGCAATGGAAGTCCTTTTCCATCTTTAACGCTACCTTTTAAGGGCGAATCTTTTACCCGACTAATGACAATCAGCCCAAGTTCAGAAACTGAATAACTTAGTTTGGTGTGCTCCAAAATTTCGCTCAGCACGTCGGTCACTGGGGTATTGGTCACCTTGATGCTTACATCTTTATTGATGGGAACATAATTTGAGCTGTAAACGAAGCGGTATTTGCTCTTCTCCTCAATAAGCTTTAATACCTTCGAAAGCTTGGCTTTCTTCACATCAAGTGAAATTTTCTCTTGCGAGAAAACCGATGCGGAAACGTTTAAACAGGTAATGAACACCACTAAAAAAGACAGTTTCATTAGGATGATAAATTTAAAGAGGCGTCTGTACCTAAAACGCTCTTGCGGTAAGTAATAATTAATCATTATGTTTGTGTTTTGGTTGCGGTTTGTGGCAGCCAGTGTTTTAGCGAACACTGCCATAAATACATCAAAAAAATTGTGAAGGGCGATGCGTCAACATCGTCCTTTCTTTTTTATTTTGATATCTTAATTTGATCTCCTTTTATTTCGTAATTAAATTTTTCTACTTGCTGTAAAGCGTCTAATACCTCCTTAATTGTTTCGTTACTAAAAGTTGCCGTGAAACGATATTTTTCTATTTCAGGACTAGTAAATGTAATCTTCACATTGTACCATTTTTCTAGGATGGCTTTTATTTCTACAAAATCCTGGTCTAGGATTTCTATTTTGTTTTGCGTCCAAGCGGTCTCTACTACCGTACTGTCTCTTGCCAATTGATAGTGATCTATGGTAATTTCTGGATGTGAGATTTTTAGTTGTCGTTTTTGTGGCGGCAACATGGTTGCAGTGGCAGTCTTTTTATAAAGGGTAATTTTTTGACTTGGCTTTAGGGTAATGATTCCGCCACCGTTTACAGGCTGCATGGTAATTAAACCACGAATCAAAGTGGCTTCAGAAGTAATTTCATCCGGATAGGCCTTTACATTAAATGCAGTTCCCAATACATTGATTTCAAATTCTGAAGTTTGAACTTTAAAAGGCTTCTTACTATGGGTAACATCAAAATAACCTTCTCCTTGCAATGAAACTAAACGATTGCTTTCATTAAAGTTCTCATCTAACTTAAGCGTACTTTTCGAATTTAGCCAAACGGTTGAGCCATCAGGGAGTGTTACTTTTTTACGCTCTCCTGCCTTGGTCTGATAGGTTTTGGCATAAATGGCCGGCACAGGCTTTTGTTCGGTAAAGAAGATAGAACCTAAACCTATTATCAGTAACACCGCAGCAGCCACCGACCACCAAATTCGCCTTGATTTTAGAGGAACCACTTTCACTTGTTCAAAAGATTCTTGGAATGCCAAAATTCTTTCATTCAGTTTTGCCTTGTTCCCACTTAAAAGTCGATAAAGCTTTTCGGCCTCAGCAATTGCCTTCTGTTGTTCAGGATGTTGTGAAATATATTTGGTCCAATAATCAATAGACAATTGGTCGGTCCCAGCACAGTAGTGCTGGAATGTCGCATCTATTAAAAAATCTTCAGCCTCAAATTTACTCCTATCTATCATTGTAATTACACCTTTTAAAGACAGTGTCACAAATCGGAGTTTTTTCCTAAAGATTTTTTAACTTTTTTTTAACACCTCAAAAAATGGGGCTGATTTTAGAAGTTATTCAGTTCCTTTCGCAATACCTTTAAGGCGTCGTAAATGGTATTATAGGCTGTTTTAATGGTCTGATTGGTTTGCTCGGCAATTTGCTCGTAACTCAATCCTTCAAAAAATTTCAAATGGATAAGTTGCTTTTGCCTAAAGGTAAGTTTTGCGAGGGCTTGTTTAAGTTGATAACGTACAATTTCATCGCTCTGCACTTTTACAATAAACTCTTCGTAACTCATCTCCATCCATTCACCTTCGTCACCAGCTTTAAAGAGTGCCTCATGTATTTTCTTCTCTCTTTCCAAAAGGCGCAAAAGTTTTCTTTTCAGAAAGGTTCTTAAATAAGCTTCTACATTTTCTACCCGAGCTAGGTTTTCTCTTTTTTCCCAAATGGCTGTAAAGACATGGTCAGTGGCTTGACTGGATAAATCTGTATTTCCACAAACCCTTACCCCAAAATTAACCAGACGATAGTAAAGCGCCTTGTATAAATCAAAGAATGCGTCACGGTCGCCCATGCAAATTCTTTCCCACAATAACTGATTAGCTAGTTGGTTATCCATTTGGTTAGTTAACTCGCAATATAAAATGTTTATCGCTGAATAAAAAATTCAGCAATTAGTTTATCTGTTTTTTAAACGTTCAGACTTCCGCAACTCTCTCCTCATTCTTCGTTTTTCTCGCTCATCTTTCATGTTTTCAAATTTGGAAACATACCCCTTGATTTCCGCTATTTTCTCTGGCGTAAAACCCACACTATACTTTACTCCTTGAAATAGGGTTTTCCAAATAAAATTGAAAAAAGAACCCGTTGGCTTACGTTTGTAGTTAATTGGCCCCACGGTAAATTTTCCGTCGTTCGAAGGATTATCAGAATGGATAATGATGGCATTTGCCAAAAGCGACAGAAGGCCCAAACGTTTTAAGCGTTGCCCACCCTCATGCTGTTTCATTAAGCCCAAGGATAAATCATTGTACACAAATTTTACCCTACCAGTAGCAACATCTTCATTGGCCTTAATCTCAAATGCCAGTTTACGAATCAAACAGCTTTTTATTTGTACCATGGCCAAGGGCTTGGTAATGTAGTTGAGTTGCCTGCCATCCATATCATGCAGTTGGCCTTCATATGAAAAATCAGCCTTAGGCGACATCGTATTGAATTTAAAATTCACATTCAATTTCCCCTGCTCCATTAAATAGCTCAGGAGATTTGCCTCTATTATCGGATTTATTTTCTTGTACTTGGTTTGGTTAGTGACATTACTAATCACCCCCGAAGTATTGTTAAAGTTAATTTTACCCTTCTGCTTGCTTTTTGCATCAAATTCAGCATAGCTGATATCTAATTTATGAAGCAATATCTTTTTGAGCGTAATAGGAATTTTAATTTTCTGCAATAGCTGATGTGGAAACCTTCCTGTTTTATCTTTTACTAATTTGGGGTACGAATTATCGTTAAATACAGATAAAAAACCGTTGGCAATCTGCATTTCATTGGCCAACACCTCCCCTCTTTTGATATAAGCACTTAGGTTAATGCCGTATAAATCGATATTATTGAGCTGCAACGAATAGCGGTCTCTAGCATAACCGCTAATTTTAGCAAACTCCTGCTCTGAATAACGCGGTGTTAAAGCAAACTCTTTAATATTTACCTTTTTAGCCGAAGCACTAAATTCGAACTGGCTAGCCTTAATATAATACATGCTATCTGGTGTAGCATAAGTGTAATTATTGAGATATACATAGGCATCTTTCAGCATATAAAACCTGCTTTTGTCTTGTGCCGAAGTTGAATCAATTAACCAATCTTTTAAGGTAATGGTAAGATTTGAAACCGTATCCGATTCAGTAATTGAGTCATTTTTATTTACGTATTTAAAGCTTGCATTTTTAAAGTCAATGGTTTTAATATGCAAAGCTTTAAAAATAGATTTGATGTAATCGTAGGGTGATTTCTCAGGTCTTGGAGGTTTATTTTCATTAAATGCAAAAGACTTATTCACCATGGTGATATGCGGCTTATCAAACAGCAGTAAATCAATGTCTAATCGCTTATCGAAATAGATATTAAAAGGATGGAACTTCTTAACACTCAACTTTTCTAGATTAATAAAGTAAAGGTTATTAGGCGCTTTTTGCTCCGTTATCAGTTTTTGGTAGGCAATAGTATCAGGCACTAATCTTACTTTGGTTAAAGAGGCATTTCCGGTTAATGGATTAACACGTACTTCATCAAAATGAATATCATAAAGACCATTAGTTGCCTTTTTAACAATAGCTCCGAGCTCCTGCTGTACAAGAGGCTTTATTTTTCCAGCAATATACCACGAAGTGCCAAGTATTACGATTACCAAAAAGAGGAAAGCAAACGAGATGTACTTAAATTTTCTGCTCTTGATAATTTTCTTTAGCGTCATGGATTAAAACGGGGTTATTAACCCAAGATACGTAATTTATTTTTACAGAAATAGCTCAAAGAAATGTAGAACAACCCATATTGTACAAAAATTAAAAGGATAGCAATTTAATTTCCACGATAACAGAGCTGGCCTGCCAATAAAGGTCACTTGTAACGTGGCTATACGATTTGTATATTTCTCTCTTTGAGTATCTACTCCCGATACTTCGGGAGAACAAGGGAAAGAATAGTATTAAACACGCAGGATGGTCAATACTACTTCTTCTTTGGTTCCGGCATTTTCTTCATAGGTACAATGCCAATACCAACAGCCTCTCTCATACCTTTAAATACCGTCTTCCACATTAAGTTAAAGAAAGAGGCTTGAGGTACTCGCTCATGGGTTACGGTCGCCTTTCTGGCTTTTTCCCCTGGAATATTATCATCCTTAATCAAAATGGTATTCGCTAAAAATGACAATAGTCCTTTCTTTTTTTCTTTCCCATTTTCATCTTCACCCAGCATTTTGATTTTTAAATCGGTATAGAAAAAATTGACTACTCCCTTTGAACCACTGTTACTTGCCGAAACATCAAAATAGGCGCTGGTCACTTTTCCACTTTCTATGGCTATTTGTCCTAAAGGCTTGGAGATCTCATTCAGTGATTTTAAGTCAAAAGCTTTTACGGTACCTTTATATTGAAATGCCGCATTTTTAGCCGTGAGGTTAAAATCTATTTTAACATTCATTTCAGCAGCCCCCATCACGTAGGTGGTCAAATCTGCATAAGCATGGTTTTGCGACGAAAGCCTAGTGCTATCATTAGTCAAGTTACTAACTGCTCCATTTAAACTGTTGAGCTTAATTGTTCCAATCTCCTTTGTTTTGGGATTATACTCACCATACGCCACATCCACTTTGGCAATTTTTAAACGTTCAACAATGGTTGGAATAGGCAATCTACGCAATGCTACGTGCGGAAAGTTCCGAGCTTTATCAATATTGGGTGGCGGCAATTCTCTGTTCATGAAAACATCTACCTTGGCAGGGCCCAATTTCACTTCTTTTACGTACAATTCACCATTGTTATTTAAGCCTACATAATCTATTCCCGCCAAACTAATCTTTTCAAAATTCAAATCATATCTATCCTTTTGCGTGCTGTATTTCCTACTGAAAGCCAACTTTGGATACATGGGAACCATTTTAAAACCTCTTATCTCCAAATCTTTTCCTGTAATTGAGCCTCTCAAGGTATCGAGCTTTAAGGTGTACATTTTATCTTTCGTTACCGACTGATACCCCAACAATTCAAACCCAATATTTCTGCTATGAAAAACTCTGGTGGTATCAAATTGGGATAACGAATCAATCAAGATGTCTTTTACATTAATTGAAAGATGCTTTACGGAATTTAATTTTTGCTTGCCATTATAATAATCGAAATTGGCATCCTGCACCTTTATCTGTCCCACCGAAATGGACTTTAATGATTTTGAAATTAACTCATATAAAGTCTGTTCTTTTTTTGCAGTAACCTTGCGCTTAGGCACTTTATGGTAAATCATATCAATAGAAGGCTGGTCCAGAATAATGGCTGTTAGGGCTACTTTCTTTTTAAAATATGCCGTTAATATTCCTACTCTTGATATTTTCAAATGCGCCAGTTTAATCTTAAAAAGATGTGTTGGGGCTTCTTTACTAACTCGTAATTGATTGAAAACGGCAGTGTCTGGCATCAAACTAATGCTATCCAACACAGCTGTTCCTGTAAGCAAATTGAGATGAATGTCCTTAAAGTTGATTTGATACAAACCCTTTGAGGCCTCTTTTACCCCATCTTTGATTTTTGTGGTTAAGGTAGGTTTCCATTTGGCACTTAAAACTAATGCTGCAATGCCTAGCAAAATAATGATTGCTCCGACAACACCGCCAGTCCAATACCAAAATTTACGCTTACGATAGAATGCCTGTTTATCCATAAGATTTCCGTTAGTACCTCTAAAGACAAAATCAGGGCCTTATTGTTTGTGATGATAAGGAGATTGTAAAATTACTGCCATTCTGTCATTTGTGATTAATTTTTTGTATTTTTGGAGCCCATAAAAACAACTTTGTTAATGATTGATTTCAAGCTTCAGGATAAAACACATGATGAATCTCGCCAAGGAGAAGCGTTGGTATTAGATAAAAAAGGTGACGGAAAAAAGCTTTACATAGAAAGCTACGGTTGTCAAATGAATTTTGCGGATAGCGAAATTGTAGCCTCCATCCTTTCCGAAACTGGTTTTGAAACTACTTCCGACTATCATAATGCAGATGTAATCTTCATTAATACCTGTTCTATCCGAGAAAATGCCGAGCAGCGTGTCCGTAACAGGCTATCGCAATTTGGCGTGGAGAAACGTAAAAATCCAAAATTAGTGGTAGGCGTTTTAGGTTGTATGGCCGAGCGTTTAAAATCTAAATTCTTGGAAGAAGAAAAGTTGGTGGATGTAGTGGTTGGCCCTGATGCTTATCGTGATTTACCAAAATTGATTAATGAAGTGGAAGACGGCCGTAAAGCGGTAAACGTGATTTTATCTCGTGAAGAAACTTATGCCGACATTAGCCCTGTTCGTTTAACCGGTAATGGAATTAGTGCTTTTATTTCTATCACTCGTGGTTGCGATAACATGTGCTCTTTCTGCGTAGTACCTTTTACTCGTGGTCGCGAACGCAGTAGAGATCCAAAAACGATTGTGAATGAAGCCATCCATCTTTTTGAACAAGGCTATCGTGAAGTCACTTTATTAGGTCAAAACGTAGATTCGTACCATTGGAAAGATGGTCAGGAAGTAAAAAGCAAAGCTGATGACTTGCAAGATGATATGAACACCTTAACTGGTGACGCCTTATTGGAAGCTTTGGTAAACAAAACCGACTTACCTGAAAAACGTGGCGACCATAGTGCTGAAGCGATGGAAGGCAGCGTAAACTTTGCACAATTAATGGCCATGGTTGCCGAAATAAGCCCTGAGCTAAGGGTTCGTTTCTCTACCTCGCACCCTAAAGATATTACGGATGAGGTGTTACATACCATTGCCAAATACGACAATATTTGTAACTACATTCACTTACCTGTACAAAGTGGCAATAGCCGAATTTTAAAACTCATGAACCGCACCTACGACCGTGAGTGGTATATGGACCGCGTGGATGCCATTAAGCGTATTATTCCTGGTTGTGCGATATCCACAGATATCATCACTGGTTTCTGTACGGAAACAGAGGAAGAACACCAAGAAACATTAAGCATGATGGATTATGTAGTTTATAGCTTTGCTTACCAATTTGCTTATTCAGAACGTCCGGGAACATTGGCAGCTCGCAGGTATGAAGATGACATTTCAGAAGAAGTAAAGATGAGGCGCTTGAATGAAATCATCCAAAAACAGCATGAAGGTTCGTACGCTTACATTAAAAATTTTGTGGGTAAACCTGTTAAAGTACTTATTGAAGGTTTTTCTAAAAAATCTGACAAGGAATACAGAGGCCGTACTGACGAGAACGTAATGGTGGTTTTCCCTGTAACAGATTCGGTAAAACCTGGCGATTATGCAAATGTTTTAGTAGAGCGTTGCACTACCGCTACTTTAATTGGGGTTATAGTTGATTAAGTTACCTGTTACGGGTTTTGTGTTACGAGCATTCCACTCCAAACGCACAACGCAAAACTTGTAACCCATAACAGTAAATATGGATACACAAAGCATCAAACAACGTTTCGGCATCATTGGCAACTCGCCTTTGTTGAACCGAGCGATAGATACAGCTAGCCAAGTTGCTCCTACAGACATGTCGGTACTTATTACCGGTGAAAGTGGAAGTGGCAAGGAAGTTTTTTCACATATTATCCATCAATTGAGCACTCGCAAACACGGAAGCTTTATTGCTGTGAACTGTGGTGCAATTCCAGAAGGAACTATTGATTCGGAACTATTTGGTCACGAAAAAGGGTCTTTTACAGGTGCTCACGAAGCCCGTAAAGGTTATTTTGAAGTAGCTAATGGCGGAACTATCTTTTTGGACGAAGTTGCAGAATTACCCCTAGGTACACAAGCCCGCTTACTTCGTATCCTTGAAAGTGGAGAATATCTGCGTGTAGGTTCGTCGAAAGTACAGAAAACGGATGTTAGGATTATTGCAGCTACCAACGTTGATGTTTATGAAAGTGTACGTAAAGGCAAATTCCGTGAGGATTTGTACTATCGTTTAAACACAGTGCCTTTGCGAATTCCACCATTAAGAGAACGTAAAGATGATATTTACCTACTTTTCAGAAAATTTGTTTCAGATTTCAGCAATAAATACCGTACCCCCGGAATACAGCTAGATAATGAATCAATCCAAATATTGAGCAATTACAGCTGGCCAGGAAACGTAAGGCAATTAAAAAATATTGCTGAACAGATTTGTGTACTTGAAAAAGACCGCAATGTAACGGCAACTGCTTTACTAAACTACATTCCTAACGAGCAGAACAGCAACCTGCCAATGGCAGTAAACAGCAGCAGCAAAGAAGATTTCTCTGAGCGTGACATTCTGTACAAAGTCCTGTTTGACATGAAAAAGGACATGGTGGAACTGAAAAAATTGGTGGCAGAAATCATCCAAAACGGTGGTGGAAACATGGCACATGTAATTGCCGATAATCCGCAATACATTAACCAACTTTACCAAGATGTTGATTTGAACAATCATTCATCCGAGCCAACGTTAACCATTAAACATCCTTCTCAAAACATACCCAATGATTTTAATTTTGCACATGATGCAGAAGAAGTAGAAGAATCATTATCATTGGTGGATAAAGAATCGGATTTGATTAAAAAAGCGTTGAAGAAACATAAAGGCAAGCGTAAATTTGCAGCGCAGGAATTAGGTATTTCTGAACGTACGCTTTACAGAAAAATAAAAGAGTTAAATCTTTAATTAAAGACAACATCCTGATGAAAAAATTATTGTTTTTCCTAGCAGTTGTGGCAGTAGCGGGTTGTAGCTACAAATTTAATGGCGCTTCTATTCCACCCGCAATGAAAACCCTTAACGTACGGTTTTTTGAGAACAACGCTCCATTGGTAGTTCCTACGCTTGCACAATCTTTTACAGAAGATTTAAAGGAACGCATTCGCACCCAAAGTAGATTGAGCATTACCCAAAATGATGCCGATGCTATTATGGAAGGTAGAATTACAGGATATGATATTAAGCCGGTGGCCTTTACCGACAATAGACAGCCAACCGCTGGCGCCAACCGTTTAACCATTACCGTATTGGTGAAGTACACCAACAACTTGGATACGGGAAAAGTAAAGACCAGTTTTGAAGAATCGTTTAGTGCCTTTACTGAATTTCCAGCTAGCCAAAACGTACAAACCCAACAAGATGCTTTAATCAAAAAGGTAACAACACAGCTTACAGAAAACATTTTTAACCGTGCTTTTGCGCAGTGGTAGGCAAAAAATGTATTTTCAATTGTTAACTTAGCGCAATGGAGTTGAATATAGAGAAAACGCAACAAATGGAAAAACTACTTGCTAAACCAGCTTTGGTTACGCAAGAGCATATCCCTTTTTTGCAAAATCTTATCGAAGATTACCCCTATTTTCAACCATTACACTTGCTGTTAGCCAAAGCTAGCAGTGGAAATATTGAACAGCAAAGTGCGTTCACCAAAGCAGCTTTATATACTAACGGTGGCATTTTACATCGTGTGCTACATGAATCACACTTACAGGCCGTTGAAGAAATTATAGTGGTGAACAACCCTATCTGGAACAATCAACAACACATAAGCGTGGCTGCTAAAAGTGTTGAAGAACTTCCTTCAGCATCAATATTTACTGAAACCTCAACACCAGCCGCAATCACCGACGCTCCTGAGATTGAGAATTTGGAACCGCTACCTCATGAAGTAATTGCGACTGAACCTATTGAAGAAGCTATACCTAACGAGGTTGTAGCGCCAGAAATTGAAAACGTGGAACCGCTACAAAGCGAAATCATTGCTTTGGAACATGAGGAAGAAGAAAAAACGGTAACATTTGAAGACGCACAACCTTCAACTAACGAAGAAACGGCAACTACTTCTGCAGATTTTGTGGTACCAGAAATTGAAAATTTGGAGCCACTACCTAACGAAGTCATTAAAGTTTGTGAGCCAACAACGGAAGTAAATGACGAAGTCGTTCCTCAAGAAGTTGAAGAGAAAGAATCCGACGAGCAGGAAATTTTTGAAGAAATTGGAGAAGTAACGCTTGCCGACGAGCACCTAATACATGCCGAAACAGACCAAACAACTGTTGAAGAAACCAACACAATAATTGAGGAAGAGCAAGAAATAGAATTAGCTGAAGAGGAAATTACTGTTACAGAACAACAACCGGAAGATTTAACCATTAAAGCTCCCGAGCAAAATGAAGAGAGCTTCGTTAAAGCCAACTTCTTCGCTTTTGACCCTAGTTTTGAAACCGAAACTGTTCAAGAAGAGGAGGAGGAAATCCTTGAAGTGGAATCACTCCCTGCGCCGATTCAACAAGCAAACACAGTAGAGGAAGTACCTGCTTCAGAACATATTGTTAGCAAATACGACGATGACAAACTTCCATTTACCTTTTTATGGTGGTTGGAAAAAACACGTAAAGACCACGAACAAATCTTTAGACCTTTTGTTTCACCAGCCAAGGCAAATACTCCAACCGAAGATTTGCAACAGCAATATGTAGAAAATATTTTTCACATACAGGCTCCTTTTGAACCTGGACAAGAGGTACAAGTTCCAACAACAGAGAGCCCAACAAAAGAAAGCAAGATTATTGATTCGTTCATTAAAAACGACCCACAAATAAAGGCTTTAAAGCCACATCAAATCAATAACGAAAACAAAGCTAAACGAAGTGCCGAGGATAATTACGACATGGTATCTGAAACTTTAGCACAAATCTATATCGAGCAAATGCTTTATCACAAGGCGATAGATACTTATCAAAAATTAAGTTTGAAATTTCCAGAAAAAAGCCGTTACTTTGCCGACCTTATACAGTCTTTGGAAAAGAAAATTTAAAATTATTATACGATATGTTAATCTTATTTATTGTTTTATTAGTAATTGTATGCGTAGCACTAGGTCTATTTGTATTGATACAAAATCCTAAAGGTGGTGGTTTAGCTACTGGTGGCGCTAGCAGCAACATGTTTGGTGTACAACGTACTGGCGACGTATTAGAAAAAGGAACTTGGGTTTTATTAGCCTTAATCGTGGTTTTCTCTTTAGCAATTACTGCAATGAGCAAATCTGGTTCAACTACTGGTACTGGTTCAAAAATTGATGAGCATATCAATAAAGCTGCAACTCCATCTCCAATTGGTAGTGGTTTGCCAACTAAACAAGCTACTCCAGCGGCAACACCTAAAGCTGGCGACAGCACTAAAAAATAGATTTCTTTAAAACGAAATATAAATGTAAGCTCCTTAATTAACCATTAAGGAGCTTTTTTATTTTATACAATTTTATATTGAACTGTTACTCCCCAACAATCTTCGCTTGCCCAAATTGCCAGCCAGCATTTATTTTCTATATTTGAGAAAGTCATTTTATTTTCTTGAAAAAATTACTCCTCATCGTTTTAGGCTGTTTGCTTTTTTCCAACTATGCAAACTCACAAAACAGGGCCGATAGTATACAAATTACCGTTGCCCCTACGTATGATAATGTCAGTAAGCTTCATCGCTTTTTCTTTGGCGAAAACTATCGCAAAACTTGGGCAGCTCCAGTTAAAATAAGAGTATTCAATATCCAGCAGGAAAAAGGCGGACTTAAAATTGTAAAGTTGGGCGGTGGCATGCAAACGCGTTCCTTAAGACTAGAGGATAACACCGGCCGTCAATATGTACTGCGTACCTTACAAAAGTATCCAGAAAGGGCACTTCCCGAAAACCTTAAGGAAACCATTGCTAAAGATATTTTACAGGACCAAGTAACTACGGCAAACCCTTTTGCTGCACTTACCGTACCTCCATTGGCCAATGCACTCAACATCCCACACATGAACCCCGAAGTAGTTTATGTAGCCGATGACCCAGGATTGGGCGAATACCGAAAAGATTTTGCCAATCAGGTCTTCTTGTTCGAAGAAAGAATTCCAGATGAAAGTGAAAAAAGCGTCAATACCGATAAACTGATTAAAAACCTACAAAAGGATAATGATGAGCTGATAGACCAAAAAACAGTGTTAAGAGCACGTTTGCTGGATATGTTGCTAGGCGACTGGGACCGACATGAAGACCAGTGGAGATGGGACAAAATAAAAGCAGGAAAACAAGTGGTATACACCCCTATTCCCAGAGACCGTGACCAAGTGTATTATCAAACGTCGGGTATTTTCCCTTGGATCGTATCTCATCAATGGCTAAAATCTAAGTTTCAGCCTTATAAAAATGAAATTAGAGATATTAACGGATGGAATTTTAATGCAAGGTATTTTGACCGTTCGTTTTTAAATGCCCTTAGCCAGCAGGACTGGGAAGAACAAATTGCCTATGTGCAACAACACCTACCTGATTCGCTCGTTTATCGTGCCATGAAACAGATGCCTCCAGCTGTTTATGAAATTTCGGGAAAGCAACTGGCCGAAACCTTTATCCAAAGACGAAATCATTTAGCGAAACAAGCAATAGATTATTATCAATTCATTTCAATTTACGTTGATATTCCTGCCAGTGACAAACATGAAAAGTTGGTTTTGGATTATCGCGAAAATGGAGAAATAGCGGTAACCATTTATAAAACCAAAAAAGAAGGCAATGTAGAAGGGATTATTTACCAACGTACATTCATTCCACAGGTGACCAAGGAAATTAGATTGTATGGTTATGGCGGCAATAATGCCTTTGAAGTGAAAGGACGGCACAAATCAAATATTAAGGTGCGCTTAATAGGTGGACAAGATTCAGACTCTTACCAAATTGACAATGGTTTCGTAAATGCCAACAAACTGCTGATATATGACGATAAAGGAAGTAAAAACAACTTGCCCAACAAAAAGCTGGCAACACTTAAGTTATCAAACGACACGGCTGTTTACAATTACAATAGAAAAAGCTTTGCTTACGATAGATTTGAAATAGTAGTACTTCCCGAATACAACAACGACAATGGAGTATCTGTTAATTTTGGATTCAGAGATACCAAGCATGGGTTTAGAAAAGAACCTTATGCTTTTAAACACGAACTGATTGCCAATTACTCCATTCCTCGGAAATCGTTCTCGATAGGTTATGAGGCCGACTGGAAAAAACTTATCGGCAATTACGACCTTAACATTAAAGCTTCGTCGCAAGGCCCCAACAACGTGGGCAACTTTTTCGGCATAGGTAACAACTCTAAATTTATGGCTTATCTACCCGATGAAGACGGTGAATTTGACAACGACCAAGATGACAAAATACCTTTTTTCCGTAACCGATATGATTTGGTAGATGCCGATATTAGCTTAAAACGCCGCTTTGGTAATTTTGAGTTGAGTGCTGGAATTAGTAACCAATTTTACAACAGCGGAGCTTCCAACAACAGCAACAAATTTTTAGGTCTTTATCAAAGCACATTCCCCAACGAAAATGTTTTTAGCACCAAGTGGTATACTGGCCTAAAGTTTATGGCTATTTACGACACCAGAAACAATCCTTTAATGCCTACCAAGGGGCTTTATTGGCAAACTACGCTTAGGGCACTTCAACAATTGAACGAAAATCATTTACGTTCTGGCACCTTCCATACCGATTTTACCGCCTACCTTAATCCCGACGGACACGGCAGTTTTGTGATTGCCAATCGCAGTGGTGTAGCAGCCAACGCTGGCGACCCTGCATTTTTTCAGATGGTGAAATTGGGAGGTTCTGTAAACTTAAGAGGATTTTATAGAGGTCGCTTTACGGGCACTTCATTAGCTTTCAACAACCTTGAGCTTAGATTAAAAGTTCTTGATTTTAACTCCTACCTTTTCCCTGGCAAACTTGGCTTAATTGGCTTTCACGATATTGGTCGAGTTTGGTCAAAAGGTGTTCAATCCAACACTTGGCACAACGGATATGGCGGCGGTATATTCTTCTCCCCTGCCGACCTTCTGTTATTACAAGCTGTAGTAGGTACCTCGAAAGAAAGCACGATGACCTATGTTGGAATGGGCTTCCGCTTTTAGCTAAAGTATTTTTGTATTATTTCGCACGTTTTATTAAATCTTTAGGGACTCCTCCTATCGTCGGAATTGTAAATGTCAGATAATTCGGTAACAGAATCATAATAATTAAATTGATCCTGTTATGCCAATAAACACCAATGATTTCACCGTTGAGCGGAAGTATCTGGATACTTACCGTTTTATGAT
>JAEXHI010000033.1 GCA_023450085.1 Bacteroidota bacterium | reverse complement strand
ATCATAAAACGGTAAGTATCCAGATACTTCCGCTCAACGGTGAAATCATTGGTGTTTATTGGCATAACAGGATCAATTTAATTATTATGATTCTGTTACCGAATTATCTGACATTTACAATTCTGAGCATAGCGAAGAATCTATTACAATTTAGTAGTAAATCCTTCGTACCTCGGAATGACAAAATACGACTAGCACGATGATAGATTTTACTACTTAGAGCTTCGGTTCTCAGTGGCTCCTCCTTCGAAATGACGGATAATGATAAAGGCCACGAGTAGTCGTGGCCTTTATCATTTATTTTACAATCTTCAGGAGATATTCGCCATAGCCACTCTTCACTAAGGGTTTGGCTATTTCTCTTAATTGATCAGCAGTAATGAAGCCCATGCGATAGGCAATCTCTTCGATACATCCAATCTTAAGGCCCTGTCTTTCTTCAATAATCTGTACAAATTGTCCTGCTTGCATTAATGAAGCAAAAGTACCTGTATCTAACCAAGCTGTACCGCGGCTTAACACACCTACCTTAAGTTTTCCTCTTTCTAAATAAACCTTATTAACGTCGGTAATTTCATATTCCCCACGTGCAGAAGGTTTGATATTTTTAGCAATCTCCACCACCTCGTTATCATAAAAATACAAACCTGGTACGGCATAATCCGATTTTGGTTTTAAAGGCTTTTCTTCAATGGAAATTACCTTGTTATCTTTATCAAACTCCACTACACCATATCTTTCTGGATCTGACACTTGGTAAGCAAAAACAACACCTCCTTCTGGATCAGCACTGTTTTGTAGCAACTTAGCCATTCCATCTCCATAAAAAATATTGTCCCCTAATACCAAAGCCACTTTATCTTTACCGATAAACTCCTCTCCTATCACAAAGGCTTGCGCCAATCCGTTAGGTTCTGGTTGCACCGCATAGCTGAATTTGCAGCCTAAAGAAGTTCCGTCGCCAAGTAATTTTTGAAAATTAGGCAAATCATGAGGAGTTGAAATGATCAAAATTTCATTAATCCCTGCCAGCATTAAAGTCGACAATGGATAGTAGATCATAGGCTTATCATAAACCGGCATCATCTGCTTGCTACAAGCCAAAGTTAATGGATGCAATCTGGTGCCGCTTCCGCCAGCTAATATTATCCCTTTCATATCGTCGGTGTTTTTTGGTTAATGATCAGATTTAAGCGCTTCAATGCAAACTTTTAGACTGTCTACCCAATAAGGCACTTGAACGTCGTAGTCGGCTTTTATTTTAGTTTTATCCATTACCGAAAAATGAGGCCTTCTGGCTTTGGTTGGATAAGCACTTGTTGGTATTGGATTTACTTTCACTTTTGTGTCACTCAAATCGAATATTACCTTTGCAAAATCGTACCATGAGGTTACCCCTTCATTGCTAAAGTGATAAGTACCATATTTTTTTTCAGGATATTGAATGATATCAAATATCGCATTCGCCAAATCAATAGCATAAGTAGGCGTACCTACCTGATCAGCAATAATATTCAGCTCATCGCGATCAGCACCTAGCTTTAACATTGTTTTTACAAAATTATTAGCAAACTCTGAATACAACCAACTGGTACGAATAATGATATGATTGTCCAATTCGTTGATAATTGCCAACTCACCATCCAGTTTTGTGATGCCATAAACACTAATTGGGTTAGCTTTATCACTTTCTTTCAATAGCTTTACTTCCGTACCTTCAAATACAAAATCTGTAGAGATATGAACAAGCGTGGCTTGATGCTTTTTACAAAGTTGGGCTAAATTTCTAGCACCTGTTTCATTTACTGCTTTGGCAATATCGGCTTCGTCTTCCGCTTTATCAACTGCCGTATATGCTGCACAGTTGATTACATAAGCTGGGTTGGTTTGTTCAAAAAGAAGTTCTAAAGCAGGAACATCCAAAATATTGGCGGTACTTTCCTCAGGAAACACCACGTTTTCAATGGCTCTTAAACCTACAATTTTTTTGATGCACTGACCTAATTGGCCACCTGCCCCTATCACAACGATATTCCCCATTATCTATTCTTGTACTGTTTCTCGTAATAAGACTGATAATTACCAGAAGTTACATTGTTCAACCATTCGTCATTAGCTAAATACCAATCTACGGTTTTCTCCAAACCTTCTTCAAACTGTAGGCTTGGCACCCAATCCAGTTCCTTTTGTAGTTTGGTTGAATCAATGGCATAGCGTAAATCATGCCCTGCCCTATCCGTAACGAAAGTAATCAGCTCAGCCGATTCTCCATCCTTACGTCCTAGCTTTTTATCCATGATTTTGCAAAGCAAATGGATCAGATCAATGTTTTTCCATTCATTATGTCCGCCAATGTTATAAGTTTCACCAGTTTTTGCTTGGTGAAAAATCACGTCAATTGCCCTTGCATGATCTTCTACCCAAAGCCAATCTCTAACATTTTCACCTTTACCATAAACAGGTACTGGTTTATTATTTTTGATGTTATTGATTGCCAAAGGAATCAACTTTTCAGGAAAATGATGTGAACCATAGTTGTTAGAGCAGTTAGAAATTACACAATCCATTCCGTAGGTATCATGGTATGCCCTTACGAAATGATCTGAACTCGCCTTTGAAGCCGAGTAAGGGCTATGCGGATCATAAGCAGTTGTTTCAGTGAACATGCCTGTTTCGCCCAAAGCGCCATACACCTCATCGGTACTTACATGATAAAAACGCTTTTGATCATAGCTACCTTTCCAATACTCTCTGGCAGCATTTAAAAGATTTACAGTTCCAATCACATTGGTCATTACAAAAGCGGTAGGATCAACAATAGAACGGTCTACATGGCTTTCTGCCGCTAAATGTATTACCGCATCAAAGTTTTCCTCAGCAAACAGTTCATTAATGGCCTGTGCATCTACAATATCTATTTTAACAAATCGATAATTAGGCTGACTTTCTACGTCCTTCAAATTGGCTAAATTGCCTGCGTAGGTTAATTTATCCAAGTTTACAATTTCATAGTTTGGATACGCATTTACAAACCTGCGTACTACGTGAGAGCCAATAAAGCCTGCACCACCTGTGATTAATATTTTCTTCAAAGCAATAATGTATGTTGTTCTTACAAAAATATAAGAATGTCTCTATTTATCTAAAATTAAAACAATTAAGGAATGACTAGCTATTCTCCGCTAAATTTTCTTCAAGCTCTGTATACCACTCCTCTCCGTATTTTCTAATTAGAGGGTCTTTAAGGAATTTATAAACTGGCACTTTTAGTTCTCTTCCAAAAGTACAAGCATCTTTACAAATATGCCATCTGTCGTAGTTCAAGACTTCAAACTCTGGATACTGGGTAACCCTGATAGGATACAAGTGGCAAGAAATTGGTTTTTTCCAATCTACCAAACCTTGTTCATAAGCCTTTTCGATAGCACATTTAGTAATACCGTTCTCAAAGGTTACATAGGCACACTCCTTATGTCCATCTACGCAAGGAGTAGTTAAGTCTCCATCCAAATCTAACACAGAAGTGCCATACTCCTCAATAGCGGCAATGCCTTTTGGAGCTAACAGATGTTTTATTTTAGGATATATCTGTTCCAATATTTCCTTCTCTGCTTGCTCAAGCGGAGCACCTGCATCTCCCTCTACACAACAAATCCCTTTACACTTGCTTAAATTACACACAAAATCCTCTTTAATCAGGTCTTCGTGCAATAAGGTACTTTGAACTTCAATCATTGTTTATGTTTAATTGTTTAACTGCAAAACGATTAATCGTAGCTTCTATCGATTAAAAGACTTAAACAGTTAACCTTGTCCTATGGGGTATTTTAAGCCTTCGGCCGATTTAATTTCTAATGTTACCGAACCTACTAATATTTCCACTTGGGCCTTCACTGGCACTCGGTTTCCGTCATCGGTAATCCAAAGGTACAACTTACTATCTTTTCTAAAAATACGTCCAGGCTTAATTGACGGACTAAATTTAAGACAATTGATCTTCCCCAATTTGGATTTAATCGTTTCCTTGCCGATGTATTGTATCTCTAGGGACGAAATTTCATCACCCAAGAAATAATTAAGCTTAAAGGTATCGTTGATTTTCAGTTTTGAAATATCTAGGCTACGGGCAAAATAATAGGCAGAAACCAAATCAAAAGTCTGCGTAGTTGGTGTAGCAAAGGTTCCCCTATTGGCGATGACCTTTTTGCCATCTTGATAGAACCTAGCCTTATCTTGTCTACGGTAATTTGCTTCCCTAACGTCCTCTTGATAAAAATAAGGAGTAAGTTCTGTTTTATGGATGTATGAATCGTAATGGTCCCTGATTTTATAAAAGATATCGAAGGTTCCTGAGGTACGTGCATCAACCACCAGCTTGTAGGTGGAGTTTCCATCAAACTTCATATCCGAAGCCTCTACCTTAATGGTTGCTTCGGCAGCAGTAATAAAACCGTACTTTAATTTATAGGTAAGCACTTCTCCTTCCTTAAAGACAGTTTCCTTCTTAATGGGCAGCTCTTGGGCAAGGGAAAACTTCCCACAAGCAACTATCGCTAATATTAACGCTAATTTTCTCATGCCCTAGTTAAAACAAAAAGTAATCCAATTTTTAAAAAATCTAATGGAACAGGTGTTAACATTTGTTAAAACGCACAGGCAAAAGAACAAAATGTAGGCAAATATACGCTTTCGCGAAAAATAAAATGGCTAATCTTTTCTTTTGTAAAGGGGCACAGTTGAGCATGGCTCCCCATACATCAAGCTTTTTACCACGGGAGTTAACAGTGCTGTAATTTCCACATAAGCTGAAATTGGTATTTGCGGATTCGCACAGCCTTTAACTACTATTCTTTGATTGGCATAATCCTCAAGATTAACCTTTGCCAAGGCTTTTGAGAACAATACTGTTTCTAAGGTATCCAAGTTACCAAAGACCACCTCGTTTGCGAAAGGCTTCATTTTATTAGCCAGCAACATATAGGCCCAAGTAGGCACTATGGCATCAGCGGTACAGGTAATAGCAATATTTTTATCTTGATACTGTTGCCAGTCATGCTCTTTTACAAATTCACGAAAGTCTTTCTCTCTTAACATTAACCCGTGAAAAAGATTGTCTTTTATATCGTACAGCACGCGTTCGCCACTTTCAAGATAATCTTCTAAATTAAAAGTGATTAAACCACTAGCTGCAACTTTATTAACGATGTTTTCTTGAATATCCATTTTGCTAAGTCAAAAGTGTAAAGTCAAAAGTTAGAAGAGCTAAAAGCCTACTAACTTTCTTTAAAACAAAAAACCGCCCAAGTTTGAAGCTTGGACGGTTACAAAATTAAGTAAATAAGATTAATAGAATTTCACCCTATTGTCTTTTATGTCTGCTTTTTCTTGTAAAGCTTGGAATGCGCCACCTAATGCACGTTGGCTAATGCTCATTAACATTCCTTCTTTTTGCTTGAATGTGTTTGCTAAAGGCGCTGGGTTAGTGAAACCTTCTACTACAAAAACGTAAACGCCTCTGTCGCCGCTAACCGCTTTAGAAAGTTTTCCAACTTGTGAGCCAAATACTGTTCCAATTACTTTGTTCTCTTGTGATAAACCTGGGATAATAGGATTAGCAAATACCATATTTTGAACTGGAGTAGCTGCCTTACCCACTTTTTGAGCTACTGCATCAATGCTAGAAGTTCCAGCTAATGCTTTGTCAAATTTCTCTGTCAACATTTTAGCTTTTTTCGCATTTAACACTTGAGGTTCAATTTGTTTCTTTACATCTTCTAAAGATAATTGACCTTTTGGCTTAATACCTGTTAATTGAGCTACTACGTAAGCATTATCCATGGTGTAAACTTGAGGTAATACATCACCTTTATCTGCTTCGTAACCTTCTCTAATTAATTGACGTGGGTTATCCAAACCTGGAGCATATCCTTGAGTAGCTGTAATTGCTTCAGCTACACCAACGGTATATCCTTGTTTTTGAGCTAACGCTGCGAAATTGTCAGATTTAGCTTCGCTTAAGAAAGCATTGGCTTTTTTATACGCTGCATCTCTTGTTTTTTGGCTAGGTGCTAAGTTTTTCTCGATGTAAGCCAACTTCACTACTTTAGATGAACCAACTTGCTTTTCGATTTTGATTACGTGAACGCCAAATTGAGATTTTACCACTTTGATATCACCTGCTTTACCATTGAAAGCTGCGTTTTCAAATTCTGGCACCATTGCTCCACGAGCGAAAGTACCTAAATCACCGCCTTGGTCTTTTGAACCATCAACACTGAATTTTTTAGCCAATTCACCAAAGTTGCTACCACCTTGCGCTAATGACTTTAAAGAGTCAGCTAACTTAAAAGCTTTGTCTTCGCCACCAACCTGTGCTGGGTTAATCAAAATGTGAGCTGCTTTTACTGAATCTGGAGAGAAACGACTATCAACTACCTTAACTAATTTATAAGAATTTCCAGAGAATTTTGGTCCATAGAAACTTCCTACTGGATAGTTGAAAATTACTGAATCAACTGCTGGATCTAATTTACCTTTTGAAAGGTAAGTATAAGGAACCTTAACGTCTGAGTTATTTGCTGAGAATAACGAATCATTAGGAGTAGTTTTGAAATCAGCTGCTAATTTCTCGATTTGAGTTTTTACAATAGCGCTATCTGCAGCCGTAGGCAAAATACTGAAAGAAACATATTTGAAATCTCTTCTTTCTGCTGGATTGTCAAAACGTTTTTTGTTCTCATCATAGTACTCTTTGTAGTCTGCATCAGTCAATTTAACGTTTGCATCTAAAATAGAGCTATAATCAAGGTTTACATATTTAAAGTTTACCAATTTGTTACGGTTGGCATACTCATCGTTTGCCTCTAAAGTAGTTACGTAAACAGAGTTACTCACTAGCTTAGTGTATTTCGATTGAAGTGCTTGTTTTTCGATTTCGTTCTCCAACATCAACCATTGTTGAGCCAACTGAGGGTTTTTATCTCTGCTTTTCAAAGAAGTCATTACCGCAGTTCTGTCAAACTCACCAGTTTGTGGATTGCCGAAATATTGAGTGATTAGCGGGCTTGGCTTTTTACCTTGAATCAAATCAAAAAGCTCATCAGAAGAAATCGCTAATCCAACACGGTCGAATTCTTTACCTAGCACTACATTGGCAATTTCTGCTTGCCAAGCTTGGTCTACTGCCATTGATTGCATTTGGGCATTCATCACGCCACCGTACTGTTGCTTAAATTGAGCAGAAGTTTGCTCTACTTTTGCATTGAATGCGTCGTATTTTACATCTTCGCCATCAATACTTCCTACAACCGTTCTTGATGCGGCACCAAATATTGCTGTACCTTGTTGCAATAATGGCTCTAAAACAAATAACGCCAGCACCACTGCGATACCACCCACTAAAAAGTAGCCCATTTTGGTACGCATGAAAGTCATTAAACCCATATTATTCTTTATAAATCTTTATTTTGTTAGTAAATTTTAAGAGGGCGCAAGATACAAATTTGCGACAAATTAGAAAATATTAAATTTCAATTGTTTTTCGACTTGAAAACTAGGCAGATATCCGTTAAAATTTTGACGTTCTAAGGCAGCTTTCCATCCTCTACATAAGCCTTCGCTGAAGGTAAAGTGATGCTATAAGTACTAAAATCTTGAGGGGCAGAAAAACTAGTTCCTGTTAGTACATTTCCATCTTTAGTCGTCACTGTCCCTGCTGGCGAATTGTACATTTTGGTATTTTCATTCCAAATCAATTCCTCCGTATTAAAGGTCATATTATCGGTTACTACCACCACATTTTTTCTGAAAATAGTAATCCGTTCGGTTTCTTTATTGATGGCGTAACCCGAGGTAATGCTCCCCTTGGTTTTCATAAATTCGTCGTAAAAATAGATTGTCACGCCTTTTGGCATCTCGCTATAATTCGCTCCTGCCGATGGCGTTACTTTATCTAAAATAGGTGCATATCCTTTGGCTTTTACTTTAGCCGAGTCACTATATATGATTTCTACGCCATAAGTTCGCTCCCTACTTAAGGTAATTTTATTAGCAGCAATGGACGAAACTTTTTTGAGGTCATCACCTTCACAGGCAGAAAGCGACAAACAGCAAACAGCAAGCAGAAAGTAAAAAGCCGAGGTTCTACGACGAAAGTACGCTGTCCATCGAACACCACTCAGTAACCATTGACCTTTATTCGCCTCCATTCAACAACTTAACAATGCTTCTTAATCGAACCTAAACCTTTGGAACCATTTATCGTTCAACATAAAGCCTAAGTGGATGTTTACATAGCGTTCTTGGATTAAACCGTTACTTACTTTTCCTCTTCTTCCGATTTCTGCTGAAACGTTCATTTTATAGAATGATGATCTTGCATAAGCAGGTTGTAGCGGTAAACCTAAACCAAACGTTACCGCCATTTGCTTCACATCTTGATTATTCATTTGGATATAAGTTTTATCGTAACTAACTCCTAAACGATATTCTACTCTTTTGAAATAGCCATTGATAGCGGAGATGTCAGGAGTAAATTGTCCACCTACTGAAAAACCATAAGTATCTTTTAGGTTTTGGTTAACGTTATCGATAGACATATCTGACCATTTACCTGTACGGTAATCTGCTCCAATTAACCATTTGTTCTCTTTAACCAAAGTAAATCCAAAATTATGTACTAACGGTAATTTCAGGTTAGTTTTCCCATTTTCAACAGAGTACAAGGTATCTAAAGCAGAAAGCTCATTCCCTTGTGAGTCTTTGTTGTAAATGGTGATATATTGACTTTTTTCGGAATTTAGTTTTGAAGAAGAAGAACCTGAATAGCCCAATACCAATGAAGTTTTGTTACCTAGGCGGAAATCATACTGTGCTCCGTAAGTAAAATTAAAGCCAGAAACACTGTTTTTTAACTGGTCACGCGAGTTGATGGCTCCAGCTTCGTTCACATATTCTGTTGAGCGGTTTTGTATCAGGTTACCAAAAAGATATTCAGCATTGGCACCAACTCTAAAGTGATCACCAAACTGGATACCGTAACCAATATAGGCTTTAGACAAACCTCCTTCACCACTATACAGATAATCTACCGTTTTATTATTGTCTGTGCTATTGCCCACAGTCATTCGGTTACTGAAATTGTAACCCAGTTCCGAGTAAGGCAAAATACCCACGCTCAGTGCTGATTTCATGGTTACTGGAAAAGCCATTGCCAAATGACTCAATGAAGAGTTGAAGCTGTTTTCGCTCAGGCTATTGGTTTTCAAATTAGCAAAGCTTCCTGACATCCCAATATCCAAAGTAGTTAAATTAATCCCTGCGTATGATGCTGGGTTTTGCATATTGATGGTATTGATGTAGCTCGACCTAAAAACACCAGCAGAAATTCCACCCATAGCTCTTTGGTTGGGTAAAATAGAACCTTTAAGGTTTCCTAAACCAAATTTAGAATATGGCGACTGCACAGTTGTTTGTGCATAAGCTCCAAAAGAAGCCATTAGCAGGCAAGCAACATAAACATGCTTCATTTTTTTGTTCATTTTATAATGTAATAACTTCATTCAATCCTTTTAAAACCAAATATGGTTCATGTGTAATCTGGGCGGCAAATATGCTATTTTTTAATTGCTTGTTCAAAAAAAGCGAATCACCTCCAGTTAATACCACCTTCAAATCGGGGTTTCTGTGCTGTTCTAGGGCAATAAAACCTTCTATTTCATTTACCGCACCCTGTAGCACCCCTCGCTTTATGGCATTTTGGGTATTGCTTCCTTCTTCTATTACTTCCTGCATTTTATCCCAAGTCACCAAGGGCAAACGCCCTGTATAGTGGTTCAATGCTTTAAAACGCATGTTCAAACCCAAACTTATGCTTCCTCCAAAATATTCATTGTTAGCCGTAAGCACATCATAGGTAATGCAAGTGCCTGCATCAATCATCAGTGTATTTTGGCCATTGTATAAGCAATGCGCGGCAATTACTTTCGCCCATCTATCCAAACCTAAAGTTTGCGGGCTTTCATAATAACTCTTTACTCCACCTACAATTTGGGTACTAAAGCGCACATAAGTAGTGTGTTGCTTGAGCAATTTTTCCAAATCATCTATCTGGTTGCTTACGCTAGAAACCGTAGAGCTTACAATCTTGTATTCGGTAATTAGTTTTAAGAGGTTAGCCTCTTCTATTTTTTCAAGTTGTTCGAAATAGAGGAGTTCTTTTTGCTTAAAGACTGCTAGTTTGCTATAGGTATTGCCAATATCTATGACTAGATTATTCATCAAATATTTACATTACCAACAACGAATTACGAATAGAAAGAAACACTGTCAACAGTTTCATGTCACAAAGCTAACCATCTTTGGCAAGTTTCGAGGTATCATTTTGTTAAAAAAGGTTAAACTCCAATTAATTGTAGTTTATATTTGGGCTACAGACATACCCATTTTAAAATTTCTACCTTAAAATTTAAGCCGATTTATCCCTTCAAATCCCACATATCTTTCAATGTGAATTTGTCGTTATGTTTAAACAAATAAAAAGTATTGGATGCACACCACTAGAATAAGAAATAGTGTTTCGTAAAACCATCTCTTTTTTGCATTTGAAAAATAGTAGGCAAGCAATATCGCCCCAGATGGCACGCACAACACAAAGTGTGCTACCGTAACTCCTCTTTTAGTATAGAAGCTCACGATGCTGATGACAAACATAAAAAACAGCATTTGGAAAGCTTTACGGGTACTGATAAAGCTTCTAAAAAAGTTTTCTCGCAGTTGTATCACCGCCATCACCATGATTAGACCTACTGGAATGAGTACCAGATAATCGTTATAGTTGATTTGCAGATTGACTGGGAATTTATTGGTCAGCGGCTGCCAAATGTCAAAAAAGCGGTCGATGCTATCATTCCAATAGTAAAAAACTGCCACAAACATAAAGATGGTCAAAAACCCAATAATGCCAGAAATCCACTCCCGCCAATTGAAAGGTCTATATAAAAGCAAACTGAGCCACAACATGATTAACATCATAATGAAGGGAAAGTAAATCAGCGTGCCAATGGCAATTACCATCCCCGAATCAAACATAATGCTCATGGCGTTTGAGGTTTTTGCAAGCTTTAAAAACTTATCAATGACCACAATCATCAAGAAGTTACAAATTAATGCTGGGCTTAACACCAAAAATTGCAGGAACAAACTGGTTCCCGAAATGTACATCAAGGCAGGCAAGTAACTCGGTTTATTTAACAAACCATGGTTATTAATGATTCTATTGAAAATTAAGGCCTGTACCAACACCACCACCGCAGCGAAAAAAATATTGGCCTCTGGCGATAATGCATTATTGGGAATATTGATAAAAAGTTTGGTATACGATTCGAAGATTTCGAAATTAAGCTCGGCAGGCAAATTGAAAAAGATAGCCAACCGCATTAAAACGGTATAGGCAACCAATAACAATAGGTTAATAGGGTGTAAACTTCTAAACTGATTAATCATGCCAAATTACGAAGGCAAAGTAAAGAAATTTATCTGGCAAAAGTGTTTACTGCATGTGCAATAATTGCAGCGGTTTCATCTGGAAAATCAAATTGATGTTCTTGCGGATTAGCTACAAACTCCTTCAAAATAGGCACCCAATTACGGTTACTGCCCCAAATAACAGGTAGCCCAAACTGTTTTAAAGCAAAGGCATTACACTGTTGCTCATATTGAAAACGCATTGGCGCTACTAATAACTTTTTACCTAAATGTAAGGCTTCCGCTGGCCCTTCGAACCCACCACCTGTAAAAACCCCCTCGCAACTGGCCATACTCGCATTAAATTTCTCATTATTTACGGGCTCTACAAATACGTTTGCCTCATTATAGGCCATTTTAGCATGCTTAGAAAAAACTTCCCAACGTACCTGAGGAATTTGCTTCAATACATTTACCAAATCCTTATCGTCAATGGCGGGCAAATAAACGGTATAATGTCCTTGATTTGAAGTAACCAACTGTCTGATTTCACTTCTAATTACAGGTTTATAGATGAAATCATCGTATCTGTCGAAATGAAAACCAATATGATGCGTTGTGGGTGCGTATCTGCTCAAAATAAGCTTGCCCCAATCAACGGTTTTAGGACGTGGTACTTTTTTAGATTTGAATGAAGCCTGATGACTTAACGACACGCTTTCAATTTTCTGCAGCTTGCAGGCCCAAGCAGAAATGGGTTCAAAATCATTGAGGATAAGGTTATAATCACGTAATGGAATGGCATTCATGTCTCTTCTAAACTGAAAGAGGTCCATGTTTTTCCATGTTTTGTAATGGTCTACCCCACCCTTTTTCCCGAAAATAAAACTGAAACCGTGAAACCGATATTTAATTTCATAAGCTAATTTCACATCAACCTGTGTGCCCGAAATCAATAAATCTACTTCGCCATGTTGCTGTAAAAGAGGGATAATTTCCCTTGCCCTACTAACATGTCCATTGCCCGTTCCCTGTATAGCATAAAGTATTTTCATTGGCTCCTAATATCAATATTTTTTAGGCACTAGCCAATTCCGAGTTTAATTTTCTGTAATAAAATATTCACGTCAAGTTTTCCGTGCAAGTCTTCCCCATCCGACAGCTCACCTAATTCCACTTCATCTTTTACAAAGTTTTTGGCTTCGTACTTAAATATTTCCCATTGCCCGTGGTTATATTCCAAAGCGGTAAGGTTCTCTACCCAATCGCCACTATTCAAATACATCACTTCCCCTCCATCGGCCAAAATGTTTCTTTTTTCAGGCTGATGGATATGTCCACAAACCACATAATGGTACCCATTTTCAATCGCTAGTTCTGCGGCCGTATCTTCAAAACTGTTGATAAACTTTACCGCGTCCTTAAACTTGGCTTTGATTTTTTTTGAGAAACTCATTTTCTCTCGTCCCAGCAAATTCAAGCCCCAATTAACCATGCTATTCAGCAAAATCAAACTATCGTAACCAATAGCACCAAGTTTCGCCAACCATTTAGAATGCTGCATGGTCACGTCAAAAATATCGCCATGAAAAAACCAAGCCTTTTTACCATCAAGTTCCAAAATGAGTTTGTTTTGCAGGTAAAAGCTTCCCAAGCTCATATCGGCAAATTTCCGTAGTAGCTCATCGTGGTTACCTGTCAAATAATAAACATCTACCCCTTCTACCACAAACTTCATGAGCTTGCGCAAAATTTTCATGTGTGTTTCTGGCCAATAGCGTTTGCTGAACTGCCAAATGTCTATAATGTCACCATTTAAAATCAGCGTTTTGGGCCTAATGCTTTTTAGGTATTTCAGCAATTCTTTAGCGTGGCAGCCATATGTACCCAAATGCACATCAGAAATAACCACGATTTCTACACTCCTTTTCTCCATAAATTATTTTGGGAACAGTAATTAATCTTCGTCTTCGCCAACAGTTAACTCGTACGGACTAAAGAAAAACGCCACAAAAACAATTAAGCACACCAATAGAAATAGTTCAAGCATCTTTTGAGAATATTATCTGACACAAAATTGCAGCACACTGATTAACTGATTGTTAAGAGACCGTTATGTTTTTCTTGGATTTAGAAAAGTAAGATTGTGATTCTTCGGAAATGAAAGCCCCGCTATTCGCTACAATCTTTTTGTTATTGTAATCAATATCCGTTGTCACGCTGAGTTTATCGAAGCGCCTTCAAGTAGCAAATAATCCTTCGACAAGCTCAGGATGACACGAACAAAAAGTATTTACGCTTCTATCGGGTTCATGTAACAACGTACATACACCAAAATTTTGCCCAAACCAACAGGAATACTTAATATTGAATTTCAACTGAACCAAAATGAGTGCATTTACCCAGCAACCAACCTTAACAACCAAAACACATTTCGAAATTTTAGATGGCCTGCGTGGCATTGCTGCTCTTGGTGTAGTTATATTTCATTTTATCGAAATGTACACACCCCACCCTAAAGATTTAATCGCCCATGCTTACTTAGCCGTAGATTTTTTCTTCTGCCTTTCGGGATTTGTAGTTGCTTATGCTTACGATGACAGATTACCCCAAATGGGCTTAAAAACATTTTTCAAATCAAGGTTGATTAGATTACATCCACTAGTAGTTTTAGGCACTATATTAGGTCTACTGGCATTCATTTTTGACCCTTTTGGCAACCAATGGGAAGTATATAGCGGTTGGAAACTAGTGGTACTTTTTCTGGCCTCTATTTTAATGATTCCTTACCCTATTATTGGTGAAAGAGCTTTTAACAATTTTGGCTTAAATGCACCAGCATGGACACTATTTTGGGAATATGTGGCCAACATTGCTTATGCATTAATACTGCACCGTCTTAAAAGAATTTGGTTATTGCTACTAGCTGTATTAGCCGCAATCGGGATTTTTTATGTGGCAAATTCAGCAGGAAATATTAGCGGCGGTTGGTCAAAAGATAACTTTTGGCATGGTGGTGCTCGAGTTGCTTTTTCATTTTTAGCCGGCATGTGTATTTTCCGTTACCAACTGATTATTAAAAACGGCTTAGGATTTCCTGTATTAGCTTTGTTATTAGCGGCTAGCTTTTTTGTGCCTTTTAGAGATGAATGGAACTGGATTACCGAACCTTTGATTATTGTAGTTTATTTTCCTTTACTGGTTGCTTTAGGAGCAGGGGCTACTTTAAATCCAACTCATCAAAGTATTTGCAGGTTTTCAGGACAAATCTCCTACCCGTTATATATTACCCACTATTTTGTGCTTTGGTCATTCGGGAATTACTATGGCCAAGTGCAGCCAAACACACAAACATTGTTATGGGTTATTCCATCACTCATTGCCATGCAGTTAGTAGTTGCTTACTTAGCCATGAAATTTTATGATTTACCTATTAGGAAATGGTTGTCTCCAAAGAGGATACTGTGAAATCAATCAACATTAACCTAAGTACGTCAACAACATTTAGTCAACTTGATTGAGTTTACTATGTGGTTATTAAATGATTACAACCACATAGACACATAGGGTATTTTTTACTAAGATGTTAAAATATTGCACCAAATAGATTGCCATTGGAGCAATGTATTTAGCGGCAATAACATCATGGTCTGCCTCTAAAATCAACCCCTGAGACTTTGATATACACAGAAAGACCATCCCAGTACCCAACTATTCTACCATTCATCTTTAAAGTATTTTTCAAAAAGCTTTTCGATAGCTATAATTGCCTTTCTGCCTTCCCTGCTCTTACATACCTTGGTCTCAAAATATTCGGGGCTGTAAAAATACAGGTACTTCGTTGTGTTTTTCGTGATCAGGTAAAGGCCAATGCCAGCCATATCAGAAATATATTTATCATCGGTATATTCCGCACAGCCCAATCCTTCAACAACATCGTCTTTGATTTGCCAAGGCTTTTGTTCCAGTACACGTTTCCATAACATAATTATTTCATGTTTAGGCACATTAATTAAATTGAAAAATCTGTTAATCCCCATTTTTAAAGCGTCCCAGTCCCTATGGGCCTTGTTGATACTATCTCCAATGTTTCTAGGTGCCAATATCCTGTAATTGTAGTAGGTGCCATACCTGTAAAAATTTATGGTATCCCCCTTTTTGCTCAAATAATAAACAGGTTTGGGGAGAGACCAATTACCCAAAATGTTAAATACAATAGTGGTATCTGCATTTCGCCTCAAAAATTCATCTACGGGTGTAGGTTTATACGTTTTATAGCCTTCTTGGCCTTTCGAAAAGCCAAAACAAAAGAGCAGGATAATAATTACTTTAAAAATTTTCATTGAAATGGCTTTTAGTTACAAATAGGTTTACCACGCTTTATCTCGTCATCAGCATAAATCCCATTTCTGGCGTAAGCTGACGATATATATGTTATTTCATATTTGGTAATTTTATTTCCGTCTAACATAGTAAATTCAAAATCATATGGAGCATTCTTAAATGCAGTTGCATCTGGCACACCACTCCAAGCTAGGGCATGGGCATCTTTTAAGGAGATGTTAAAATACTGCACCAAATAAATTGCCATGGGGTTAATGTAATTAGCGGCTATTACATCGTGCTGTGCTTGCAAAATGGGGCTACCTGAAGTGTTGATATAAGCATGAACAAATTCATGTATCAATGTTGCAATAAGGCTTTCTTTAGAAGAATTCTGAAAATAAGAACTCTGTAACCTAATATTTGCATGGAAAACGCCTCCTACAAAACCTCCCCCTTGGTATTCACCAGGGGTTCCCTTTATAGTTTCTCCATCATAGATATTAATGGTTACCGATTTGCTTTCATCAAATTTTTGGATGATACCGGCAAGAGCGCCAGTTAGGTCCTTGTTTGCTCTTAACACCGCTTCTACCGTTTTTGAGATGCACGGGTCGTTTGTTCGATTACGAATATCTTTAGCAAATAACCCGCCAGCCAAATTTTCCACAGGCTTTTTAGGGCAGCAGGAAGAGCGTACATCAACCGATAAAAGAGCTATTCGCGGCCTAATAAACCAAGGAAGAGACGCATATTTTGAAACCACGATGCTCCATGCTAGAGAAACATCATTAATTACCTGATTACGGGTTTTCAATTGACTGATGTCTGTAAGTTTTCCCTTTACGTAATCATCATATCCCATAAAAAGAAGTTGCCAACCAAATTCTTTCAGAATGATGGGTTCGATTATGTACCCCAATGAAGAATCATAATATATCTCCAATTCAAAGTCAATTACCTGCTGGCACAAGTTTTCGGTATTGGGCTGGTTGCACAGTGGCCAATTGGGGTCGATGGTAACGTTCATGGTGTTAAGCCCCAGCTTTTTTGCTTTTGCCTGGCTGGCTTGTTGCATCTGCAGTTCAGCTTTGGCCTCTTCGACCTGTAGCTCCACCTTATCCAACAACTGTACGGCTTTGCTTTTGGCGTTAACGCGGGCATCCAAGTAGTTGCTGTCGGCACTGTAAAAACGAAGGGTAAGGCCCTCTAAAAAACTGGAGGTCAGCAGTGTAAATGTCAGATAATTCGGTAACAGAATCATAATAATTAAATTGATCCTGTTATGCCAATAAACACCAATGATTTCACCGTTGAGCGGAAGTATCTGGATACTTACCGTTTTATGATCAGGGAGT
>JAEXHI010000030.1 GCA_023450085.1 Bacteroidota bacterium | reverse complement strand
TCCCTTCTGCAAGAAAAAAATAAAACTTTTTTTCTCCGTGGTTGTTATTGCTCTTCAGTCGTCCCCTCTTCCTCCGAAGCGGAGTGCAAAGGTAGGAAAATATATCCCGTACGCAACACATGGACCGCTTTTTATCCAAAACAAAACCGCAAGACGCTGGAAAACAACAAGAAAAAATCGCAAAAGACATCCAGAGAAAACTCAAATCGCACAAAACAACAGCAGCAAGTCCATTTTGGGAGCAAACTATACCTGAAATAACAAGCATATGAATACTGGTTGAGACACTTCAACCTATCATTATATAAATAATGACTACGATCTATTTCTATATATTACTACTTTCAACCACCTATTATATACTATATATAGTAGCACCGCAATAAAGACCCAACCATACAAGTAGCCGTAGGGCAACTACCCAATAATTAAAAACATCTGCCATCACCTAATCAATACTCCGTATTTAAATTGACTACATATTATATATACCAACAATGAGGACACCTTCATCAAACCCTATTTCAATGTTGTTCTTTTATCCCTTTCTTTTAGTTAGGGAAAATGGAATAGAGAACATGAGCCATTTACGTATACATTATATTGCTTTAATATTTGATTAATTCATCGACATTTCTTGGCGAACACACAAAGGGTGTAACCAATTTAAAGTAATTTCAACCATATAGAACTCGGGACTTTTAAGATTAAAAAATAATTTTCAAACGAAAAAACACACTGCCATAGGGTTGTCAGTAGCAGGCCCCAACTTTGTTTCAACAAAACAATTTAGTCATGAATACGATCAATCAATTAAAAGAAGAGTTGGCAAACGAGACTGCAACCGCCCTTAAATTTTTAGCTTTAGTTCCCTTTGAGAAAAAGGACTGGGCTCCTCATGAAAAAAGCATGAAAATGATGGACCTTGCTACTCACATTGCTGATTTGAGCAGCTGGCCAAAATTGGGTGTTGAAACTGAGGAACTTGACTTCGCTACCGCCCCCTACAACCCACCAAAGGCCGACAACAATGAACAACTTGTTACCTTAATGGAAAAAAACACCAAGGAAAGCTTGGAGAGCATTTCGACTTTAAGCGAAGCTGATCTAGACAAGCCATGGGTATTACGCACAGGTGAGCAAATTCATGCGCAAATGACCAAATATGGCATTATTAGAGTATCTCTTAACCAAATCACCCATCACAGAGCACAATTAGGAGTATATCTGCGTTTATTGGACATTCCAATCCCAGGATCTTATGGCCCAAGTGCGGATGAACTAGGTTTTTAATGAATTAACCAAAATAATCACTTGCGAAGTTTATAATTGAACTTCGCAAGTCTATTTATAGGCATATCCCAATTAGAATTGGTTAATTTGCATCTCAAATAGCAAAGCTAACCATGGATCTTACTACACGTTTAAATAAATACATTAGCGAAAGCGGACTTTGTTCAAGAAGAGAAGCAGACAGATTTATCGAATTGGGACAAGTATTTATCAACGGCAAACGCGCTAAAGTTGGCGACAAGGTGACTGTTGGCGATGTGGTAAGTGTAAACGGACAAAAGATTGCTGCTCGTGAGGCTGAAAATATCATCATCATTGCCTACAACAAACCGGTAGGCGTAACCAGTACAACCGAAGCTGGCGTTAAAGACAATATCGTAGAACATGTAAACCATAGTGAACGGATTTTTCCAATTGGCAGGCTCGACAAAGACTCACAAGGTTTGATCTTTTTAACTAACAATGGTGACCTGGTTAACAAAATTCTAAGAGCTGGTAACAACCATGAGAAAGAATACTTGGTTACGGTAAGCCAACCCGTTACCGAACAGTTTGTGGAGGACATGAGTAAAGGTGTACCCATTTTAGGGGTAATGACCAAAAAATGCAAAGTAAAAAAAGAAGGTACCCATATTTTTAGAATCACACTTATCCAAGGGCTTAATAGGCAGATACGCCGCATGTGCGAATATTTCGGCTACGAAGTGACCAAACTTGAGCGTATTCGCATCATGAACATTTCCCTTAAAGGTTTACCCCTAGGTGATTGGCGTGAACTTGATGAAAAAGAGCAGGCAAATCTTTATAAATTATTAGCGGATTCGAGTTCCGAGACGACAAAAGTAGCAAAACCATCACCCGCAAAACCGCAAAAGAATTTTAGCAAGACAAAACCCAACCATACAGGCGCAAATGCAGACCGAAGATCAAAGTCTAGTTCATCTAAACCTGGAAACAAGTCCAATAACAAAAATGCCAAAGGAGGTTTCTCCAAGTCGAAACCGAGCAACTTTAGCTCAAAGGGAAAAAGACGATAAAAACCAATATTTTCAGCAGTTTTTCCCCTGAATTGCTTTTAAAAACCGGCTATTTTCATTATATTAGCCAGAAACCTCAACAAGCAATCTATGGACGCACTGAACAATCTTGAACCTTTACTTAGGGTATTTTGGTATTTAGCAATACCCGTAAGCCTCGTCTTTATTATCCAAACCATCATGACTTTTATAGGTGCCGATTCAGGAGATGGCATCGATGCTGACTTTGATGGAGACTTAGACAACGCCCATGCACCCTTTCAACTTTTTTCTTTTAGGAACCTTATTAATTTTCTATTGGGTTTTAGCTGGACAGGGATTTCATTTTACGGCCTAATCACCAATAAGCCTTTACTTCTTATTCTTTCCGTAGTGATAGGGATAGCTTTTATCCTGATTTTCTTTGCCATTATCAAACAAATACAAAAACTGGCCGAAGACAATTCCTTTAAAATTGAGTCATTGTTGCACAGGAGTGGTTCAGTTTATCTACGTATCCCTGAAAAAAGAACCGGAATGGGCAAAATTCAGGTAAGCATTAACGGCTCCTTTAGAGAAGTTGATGCCATTACCAACCAAGAGCAAATAGCTAGCGGCTCCGCCATCAAAATCGTAAAAATAGAAAGTAACAACCTAGTACTCGTAGAAAAAATATAACATGGAAAACCTCTTACAATCGCCTATTACAATTATTTTAATTGCCGTTATCGTCGTATTCGTAACACTATCAGCCCTACTGGCCAGATACAAACGCTGTCCATCGGACAAAATCTTAGTTATTTATGGAAAAACCGGTGGCACTTCTGCCAAATGTATTCATGGTGGTGGCGCATTTATTTGGCCAGTGATCCAAGACTTTGCCTATCTGGATTTAAAACCAATTTCAATTGAAGCCAACTTGGTAAATGCATTGAGCAGACAGAATATCCGTGTGGATGTTCCTTGTAGATTTACCATCGCTATTTCTACTGAAGCAGACAGCATGAATAACGCGGCTGAGCGTTTATTAGGCTTAGCTCCTGTTGATATTCAAGAGCTTTCAAAAGACATTTTGTTTGGTCAATTGCGTTTGGTCATTGCTACCATGACTATTGAAGAAATTAACTCAGACCGTGATAAGTTCTTAGATAACATTTCCAAAAACGTGGATACAGAGTTAAAGAAAATTGGCTTAAAACTCATCAACGTAAACGTAACCGATATCAAGGACGAATCTGGTTACATTGAGGCTTTAGGTAAAGAAGCCGCAGCAAAAGCCATCAACGAGGCTATCATTAGCGTGGCTGAACAAACCAAAATCGGTGAAACTGGTAAAGCAATTGCCGACAGAGAAAAAGATGTTCAAATTGCGGAAACACAACGTGAACGCGATGTAAAGATTGCTATCACCCAAAAAGACAGGGAAATCAGCATTGCCTCTGCCTTTAAAGATGAAGCCATTGGTAAAGCAGAAGCGCAAAGAGATACCCGTATCAAGACTTCAGAAGCCAATGCCATTGCCGTGAAAGGAGAAAACGAGGCAAAGATTGAAATTGCCAGTTCAGACGCCTTACGTCGTGAAAAAGAGGCGGAAGCGTTGAAAATTGCAGTAGCCGCAGAGAAAGTACAGCAAGCAAAAGCCTTGGAAGCATCGTATTTGGCCGAGCAAAAGGCAGAGGAAGCCCGCTCCAACAGAGAAAGAGCCACCCAAATTGCGAATATTGTAGTACCTGCTGAAATTGCCAAACAAAAAGCAATTATTCAGGCACAGGCCGATGCAGAAACCATTAGAGAAAATGCCAAAGGTGAAGCTGATGCGATTTATGCCAAAATGGAAGCAGAAGCGAAAGGTTTGTTCGAGATATTGACCAAGCAAGCTGAAGGTTATCGTGAAGTAGTGGCCGCAGCAGGTGGTGATCCAACTAAAGCCTTCCAATTATTGTTAATTGAGAAGTTACCAGAATTAGTAAAAACACAAGTTGAGGCCGTTAAAAACATCAAAATTGACAAAATCACGGTTTGGGATTCAGGCAATGGAACAGGTGAAAATAGTGCTGGTTCTACCGCAAACTTTGTTTCGGGCATGATGAAAACAGTCCCCCCGTTGAATGATTTGTTTAACATGGCTGGCTTAAACTTACCCACCTATTTAAAAGGCGAGGATAAGGATACTGAAGTTTCGTCAAGCATAGAAGTGAAAGACACCAACCCCAAAGCATAAGCTTAAATAAATGCATTTTTGAGGCTTCGGAATTAGATTTTCGAAGCCTCAATCTTTTTAAGTAACTTTGTAGCGTCATGCAAAGTACAAAAAAGATAGACATCAGGTCATTAAGCCCAGAACAGTTAGCCCAACATTTTAAGGATATGGGCGAGCCTGCTTTTAGGGCTAAACAAGTTTATCAATGGCTTTGGGAAAAATCCGCACGCAACTTCGAGGAAATGAGCAATCTGTCAAAAGACCTTCGTAAGAAGCTAGATGACGGTTATTCTATCAACACCGTGGAGATTAGCAATGCTCAATTTAGTAATGACCATACCATTAAGAATGCTTTCAGGTTATACGATGGCAACATTGTAGAAGGGGTTTTAATCCCAACGGAGGATAGAATGACGGCCTGCGTGAGTTCGCAAGTGGGCTGCAGCTTAACCTGCAAGTTTTGTGCTACCGGCTACATGGAACGTAAACGTAACCTAAATGCCGACGAAATTTACGACCAAGTGGTTTTAATTGATCAGCAGGCAAAGCAAAACTACAATATTCCACTTACCAATATTGTGTACATGGGCATGGGCGAACCTTTGTTGAACTATGCCAACGTGTTGAAGTCGATAGAGCGAATTACTGCGCCAGATGGATTGAACATGTCGTACAAACGTATCACCGTATCTACTGCTGGTATTGCCAAAATGATTAAAAAGCTGGGTGATGATGGTGTAAAGTTTAACCTTGCACTGTCTTTACATGCGGCAAACGACGAGAAACGCCATGAGATTATGCCGATTACAGAGCATAACTCCTTAAAGGCATTGGCTGAAGCATTGAAGTACTATTTCCAAAAAACTAAAAACCCAGTAACTTACGAATACATCGTCTTTAACAACTTTAACGACGAGATACAAGACGCCATAGAACTAGCGAGGTTCTGTAAACATGTGCCTTGCAAAGTGAACATTATCGAATACAACCCTATCCAATTTGCTGATTTTATTAATGCCGAAGGTGACAAGATTGACGCTTTCGCAGCGTATCTCCGTAAACAAGGTATTACCACCAACATCAGAAGGAGCCGAGGTAAAGATATTGATGCCGCTTGTGGACAATTGGCGGTAAAAGAGAAAGCTTAAAAGACAATAATCAACTAAATATTAGTAACTTGTATAATGTTTACCTTAAAACGTTATACCGAAGACCTGATCAATCTGTTGTTTCCTGAACTCTGTTACGGTTGCGGAAATCTACTGTACCATGGCGAAAAAGAGATATGCACTTCCTGCCTCTATGATCTTCCTTACACCGACTACCACATCTACCCAGATAATCCATTGGCCAAACAATTTTGGGGTCGCTTACATTTAGAAGCCGCAATGGCAATGCTCTATTTTAAAAAAGGGACCAAAGTACAAAACCTCCTTCATGGCTTAAAATATAAAAGCCAAACCAGCATCGGTACTTGTTTAGGGAAACTAATAGGACAGAGACTTTCCGCAAGTCAGTACTATACAGATATTGATATCATTATTCCTGTCCCACTACATCAAAAGAAACTTAGGTTAAGAGGTTACAATCAAAGTGAGTATATTGCAAAAGGTTTGGCCCAAGAACTTAATATTCCGATGGACACTAAAAGCTTCACCAGAAATAAGGCTACTGAAAGTCAGACTAAGAAAGCAAGATACACTCGCTACGAGAATATGCAAGGTGTTTTTTGCGTTAACAATACTGTGGAGTTAGCGAATAAGCATGTTTTGCTAGTTGATGATGTAGTAACCACTGGTGCTACTTTAGAAGCTTGCGGAAATGTACTGTTAAGTCACGGCGTAAAAAAATTGAGTGTTGCAGCCATAGCATATGCAGAACAATGAAACGTAATTACCTACTTCTTTTATTAGCAATGTTCACTTTGTCTTTTGCTGCATGCAATAAGGATGAAGACATCACTTTTGATCCTAAGGCAAAACTTAATTTCTCTACGGATAGCGTACTATTCGATACAGTATTTACTTCCATTGGATCTACTATTCGCAGAGTCAAAGTCTTCAACTATAACGAAAAGGCCATTAATATCGATAACATTAAAATAGGTGGAGGCGCAAATTCGCCTTTTAGCATTAATGTAAATGGTCAACAGATGGTGGAGGGAAGGAATATTAAAATCAATGGCAAAGACTCCATCAATATCTTGGTAAAGGTGATGATCAATCCTAACACCGAAAACCAGCCTTTCATTGTAGAAGATTCCATTATGGTCTTTTTTAATGGCAAAAAAGAAAAAATGCCATTGGTAGCTTATGGGCAAAATGCCAATTTTCTTAAAAGCGCTACCATAAACAGCAACACTACTTGGAACAGTAAGCTTCCCTATATCATTTACAACTCTTTAACCATCCCAGAAAACATTACCTTAAACATTGCAGCAGGTAGCAGAGTATTCTTCCATAATGGCTCCACCATGAACATAAAGGGAACATTAATGGCTGTAGGAACTGCAAAAGACAGCATTTTATTTGCCAGTGATAGAACAGAACGTATTTATGAAGAAGAGCCTGGGCAATGGAACGGCTTACACTTTTACGGCAGTAGCAAAAACTCTGTGATTAACCATGCGACCATTAAAAATGGAATTGCGGGCATTACCGTCGATTCGCTTTCCGCAAATAGCAATCCAAAATTAGTATTAGCCAACACCGTGGTTAAAAATATGCAAGTAGTGGGATTTTTAGGTTATCACACCCAATTAGTAGCTTATAACAATCTGTTTTACAATTGTGGGCAATACTTAATTTATGGCATCGGAGGTGGCACGTATGATTTAGTCCAAAATACATTTGGTGCTTTCAACTATAGTTTTGCCCGAAGAACACCTGCTGTTTTTCTCTCAGATTTCATTAGCACCACCGAATTTGCCTCCTTAAATGCTACTTTAACCAATAACATTATTTGGGGTAGTTTAGAGGATGAACTTACCGTAGAAAAAAAATCTAGTGCAGTCTCCGTAATAGAAGTCAAAAACAACCTTATTAAAAGCAGTCAACAAACTTATGCCAATAATGGGAACCTAATTAACGTTGATCCGTTATTCATCAATTCTCGACAAGGAAATTTTAAAATTAGTGATACCAGTCCGGCAAAAAATAAAGGCATTAGTTTACTTACCCATCCTTATTTTTCTACCTATTTATCTAAAGACATTCTAGAAAAAGAAAGATTATTTCCTTCTGAATTAGGATGTTACGAAAAAAATTAATTTTTTTTCATTTTTAAAAAACTTTTCGACCCTAGTTCTCGTTTATTATATCGAGAGCGTTAATTTAGATGGTAAGGGTCGATAGTTCCATTCGGGATATCGGCCCTTTACTTTTTAGGATAAATAGCGAGCTAACACCTTCTTGATCTCACTTGGATTGAAGGGTTTCAATACGTGTCCATTCATCCCACTTTCCTTGAATTTATTTTCCTCATCATGCAACGTAGAAGCTGTGAGTGCTACTATAGGTAGATTTTTATAATAAGCATCATCCATTTCTCTAATAATAGTAGTCGTTTCAAAACCGTTAATACCTGGCATTTTGATATCCATAAATACCAAATCATATTCATTTTTGGTGATAGCTTCTATAGCTTTGTAACCATCGGAGGCAAAGTCAATATTTAAACCCCATTTCATTAAAATACGTTTGGCAATAAGGATATTGATTTCGTTATCGTCAACTACTAAAACCCGCTTCCCTTCAAAAATCACTTCTTTGGTGTGTTGAGGAAGTTCAGCTTGGGAAGATTTCTTGAAATTAATTACAAATGAGAATGTTGTACCTTCCCCTTCTACACTATCCACTTTAATATCAGCTCCATGAAGCTTCAATAATTTTTTAGTAATGGCTAAACCCAAACCAGTACCACCATATTTTCTAGAAATATCTGCTTTCGCTTGCGTAAAAGTTTCAAAAATATAGTCCTTTTTATCAGATGGGATACCTATACCGTTATCATTTACTTCAAAATAAACCGCTAGCTCATCTTCACCCTCATTAAGCACTTCTACCGAAAGTTCTACCTTTCCTTTAGTAGTAAATTTGATAGCATTGCCTAACAAGTTCATCAATACCTGATAGAGCCTGGTTTTATCTGCCAATACCAAAGCAGGTACTTGATGGTCGAAATTTAAGCTCAGCTCATTATATTGTTTATGTGCATTTACTTGTAACGAGCTAACGATATCATTGCAAAGGTTTTGAAGATTGACAGGCAAAAATTCTAAGTGCAGGTTACCTGTCTCTATTTTAGTAAAATCAAGTACATCATTGATGATATTCAGTAAATTTTCACTAGAGAACTTTAGGATATTAAGATCTTCCGTTTGTGATGGTTTAGGATTATTTTCAATCAATAGATGGGTCATGCCAATAATGGCATTTAAAGGAGTTCGTATCTCATGGCTCATTACCGACAAGAACATTTCCTTAGCTTCACTAAGTTGCAAAGCCTGTTCTTTTGCAAATAAAATATCCCGCTCAGCTTGCTTGCGTTCGGTAATGTCGGCAATAAGTTCAATGTAACGTTCTACAGCCCCTTTATCATTAAGGATTGGGGTATTAGAAACAGACAACCAAATGGAGGTGCCATTTTTCTTCTGTGCGAGCACTTCAATTGAGAAGGATTTCTTATGCTCAGATGCTTTTCTTGCTTCTAATATTACCCGTCTATCGGTCTCATCAGTTGAAAGCACGTCTCCTAACATTTTGCCGGAGAGTTCTTGAGCAGAATAGCCAATCAATTGTTCTAAGGCATCATTTACCCAAGTAATTTCGCCCTTTTGATTACAAATGGTTACTCCTGTATGGGTTTTACTGGCAACAGTAGACAAAACCTCTACTTCCTGCTCAGCTTTTTTCTTCTCGGTAATATCAATAATAATCTCTATTTCCGTTTCTACCTCTCCATCTGCACTTAAGATAATGGTACTATAAATGGAGAGCCAGATTTTCGTTCTATCTTTCCGATAAGCAAGAATATCAACTGTAAAAGATTTCTTTTCGCTGGTTAGCTTCCTTGCATTTTCAATTACCGACCAATCTGTTTCTGGACCTCTAATTAAATCGCCAAGTGGCTTGCCTTGAATATCTTCGAGGGTAAAACCTGTAATCTCCGTAAAGGCATCGTTAGCCCAACTTACCCGATTATAATCATCACTAATTACCACCCCATTATTTACCTTACTAGCTACAAAAGATAAATGGGTGAGTTCTACATCCAACCGCTTCTTTTCGGTAATATCACGACCATAGCTATACCAAGTCTCTTCCTTAGCCACCATGCTCCAGCTTAACCACTTGATATGATTTGCTTTGTCTACCACCCTAAAGTCTAAGAAAAACTGTTTATGTCCCTGCTTCAAGCCCTCTTCAAGATGGGTAGCTATCCGTAAAATATCCTCCTTGTAACAAAAGCCCCACATGCTCTTTCCCAATACTTCTTGGGAAGTGTAACCTAGCATGGTTTCAACCGCCTGGTTCACAAACATGATATCGCCTTCTCTATTAAGGATACAGTGGATTTCTGGTGATGCTTGAAAAACGTTAATAAAATCTTCAGTAAGCTTAGTTTTGGCTGCCAATTGAAGGTTTTTTCTACGTAGTGCAAGCTGGGCGATAATTTGAACAGATAAGGTTTGCAGTGCTTCAATTTGCAGGGAGGTCAAGTGCCTCTCGCAATCATCCACAATACACAAACATCCCAAAGGAAAACCTTCGGCATCAATTAGGGGTACACTGGCATAAAAAACCAAGTTCTCCTGTGAAAGTAATAACGGACTACCCACAAAGTCATCATGCACTCTAATGTCGTCAGCGATATAAAAATCCTCATACATCGCATACTGACAAACACTATAGCTCCTGCTAAAAATGCGTTCTTTGGTAATTAGACCATAGGTGGCTTTAAAGACAATGGTATCTTCGGCAACAAAACTAATGTAAGCTTTTTTAGCCGAAGTGATTTGAGCGGCAAGCTTGACCAAATTATCAAGCTCATTTTCAAGACCTTCTCCAAGTACATCATAAGAATAAAGTGCAGCCAAACGCTGCTCTTCCAGATTTTGACTTGGAGAAGGGACTTGTAGCATATTTGGATAACTAATTACCTAATATAACTATTTATAAAGTGGAAAACGACTTACTAACGTTTGAACTTTTTCTTTTACGCTATTTATTGTTTGCTCATCTTCTGGATTAGTCAATACCTCATCAATTAGGTCAACAATAGTAGACATTTCAGCTTCTTTAAGACCTCTTGAAGTAATTGCTGCAGTTCCTACTCTAAAACCAGAAGTTACAAATGGTGATTTATCATCAAAAGGAACCATGTTTTTATTCACAGTAATATCTGCTTTCTCTAATGAGTTTTCTGCTAGTTTACCCGTAATGTTTTTATTTCTTAAGTCAATAAGCATTAAATGGTTATCTGTACCACCAGAAATAATGCCATAACCTTTAGCTACAAAAGCTTTTGCCATTGCTTGTGCATTAGCACCAACTTGCTTGATATAATCGCCGTACTCATCTGTTAATGCTTCGCCAAATGCAATGGCTTTAGCTGCAATGATATGTTCTAATGGCCCACCTTGTGTACCTGGAAAAACCGCCATATCTAACAATGAAGACATCATTCGAACTTCACCTTTTGGCGTTTTTAATCCAAATGGGTTTTCAAAATCTTTACCCATCATGATCATACCACCACGTGGACCTCTTAAGGTTTTATGAGTAGTAGTAGTCACAATATGACAGTGAGGAAGTGGGTTGGTCAATAATCCTTTAGCAATAAAACCAGCTGGGTGTGAAATATCAGCCAATACCAAAGCACCAATTTGATCAGCCACTTTACGGATAAAAGCATAATCCCACTCTCTTGAATAAGCAGAAGCGCCACAAATAATCAACTTCGGTTTTTCGGCCAAAGCAATTTCTTCCAATTTTGCATAGTCGATTAATCCATCTTCTTTTTTAACCCCATAAAACAAAGGTTGATATAGTTTTCCTGAAAAATTAACTGGAGAACCGTGGGTCAAGTGACCTCCGTGAGACAAATCGAAACCTAAGATTTTATCGCCAGGTTGAATTACCGCTAACATTACCGCAGCATTGGCTTGTGCTCCCGAGTGTGGCTGTACGTTTACCCATTCGGCTCCAAAAAGCTTTTTAGCTCTTTCAATAGCAATATTTTCAATCTCATCCACTACTTGGCAACCACCATAATAGCGTTTTCCTGGTAGTCCTTCTGCGTACTTGTTGGTCAATACCGAACCTGCCGCTTCCATTACTTGCTTACTTACAAAATTTTCTGATGCAATAAGCTCTAATCCGTGTTCTTGTCTGTCTAGTTCTTTGTTAATTAAGTCGAAAACTAATGTGTCTCTATTCATTATTGGAATTATGTTTGTTCGGTAAAAATACTCAAATTATTAGGTTATACAATGAAGTAATTCGTATAACTAAGTCATTCTCATCAACATTGATTTAGGCCTCCCTGTAATTTGAAATTATTCTTCATAAATTTGTTAAACAAAATGCCGTAATTTGTGCTTTTATAATATTACATGGAAGTTAAGACAGGGCCCTTATTATCAACGATAAACTATCCAGCGGATTTAAAAAAATACAAAGAGCAGGATCTTGAGCAAATTTGTCAAGAGCTACGTCAATATATTATTGATGTGGTGAGTGTTAATGGCGGGCATTTTGGTGCCAGCTTAGGCGTAGTTGAGCTAACTGTAGCACTACACTATGCTTTAAATACACCTTACGATAAACTCATTTGGGATGTAGGACACCAAGCTTACGGACATAAAATCTTAACAGGAAGACGTAACCAATTTCATACTAACCGTATCATTAACGGCATTAGTGGCTTTCCGAAGATTAGCGAAAGCGAATATGATACTTTTGGCGTTGGCCACTCTTCTACTTCTATTTCTGCAGCTTTAGGCATGGCTGTTGCCTCACATTATAAAGGCGAAAAAGACAGACAACATGTTGCAGTGATTGGTGATGGTGCCATGACTGCAGGACTTGCTTTTGAAGGCTTGAACCACGCAGGCATCGAAAAATCAAACGTTTTGGTGATTTTGAATGACAACTGTATGTCCATTGATCCTAACGTAGGTGCCTTAAAAGAATACCTTACCAGCATTACTACTTCTAAATCGTATAATCGTTTTAGAGACGATGTATTTAACGTTTTGACCAAACTTTCGGAGCTTGGTCCCAACGCACAGAAATATGTAAAGAAAATACAAAAAAGCATTAAAGGGACTTTGCTTAAACAAAGTAACCTTTTTGAAGCTTTAAATTTCAGATACTTTGGTCCGGTAGATGGTCATGACGTAAAACGTCTAGCCGCTATCATTAAGGACTTAAAAGATATTCCAGGCCCAAAACTGTTGCATTGCGTGACAGTTAAGGGTAAAGGCTTTGCCTTGGCAGAGAAAGATCAAACCAAATGGCATGCTCCTGGTTTATTTGATAAAATTACTGGAGAGATTAAAAAACCAGTAATAGACAAACCTCAGCCACCCAAATATCAGGATGTTTTTGGTCATACCATGGTTGAACTTGCTGAGGCAAATGACAAGATTGTTGGTATTACTCCTGCAATGCCTTCTGGTTCATCTCTCAACATCATGATGAAAGCGATGCCTAACAGGGCATTTGATGTGGGCATTGCCGAGCAGCATGCAGTAACTTTTTCAGCGGGTTTGGCAGCGCAGGGCTTAGTTCCTTTCTGCAATATCTACTCTAGCTTTATGCAGAGGGCTTATGACCAAGTTATTCACGATGTGGCCATACAAAACCTAAATGTAGTATTCTGCTTAGATAGAGCTGGTTTGGCTGGTGCTGACGGGGCTACCCATCATGGCGCTTATGATTTAGCTTTCATGCGCTGCATCCCTAACATGGTGGTAGCATCTCCAATGAACGAAGAAGAGCTGCGCAACATGATGTATACTGCTCAACAAGAGAACATGGGACCTTTCACCATCCGTTATCCAAGAGGTAGCGGTGTTCTTCCAGATTGGAAAAGAGCCTTAAATACGCTAGAGGTAGGAAAAGGTCGAAAAATATGCGACGGTGAGGATGTTGCCATTTTAACCATAGGTCATGTAGGCAACTTTGCTGTTGAAGCTTGCAAAGAACTTAATAGCGATGGTATCAATCCAGCTCATTTTGATTTACGTTTTGTTAAACCTTTAGATACAGAATTACTTCACGAGGTATTTACACGCTTTAAAAACGTGATTACCGTTGAAGACGGTTGTTTACAAGGAGGAATGGGAAGCGCTGTGCTAGAGTTTATGGCCGATAATAATTACAAAGCAAATGTAGTAAGGTTGGGCATACCGGATGAGATCATTGAACATGGTGAACAACCTGAACTATGGGCATTATGCGGCTATGACACTCATTCAATTATCCAGGCAGTGAAGAAAATTGCGGTAAGCAGACCCACTAAAATAATGGCATCTTAGTCTTTCGAGCTTAGACTTAACAATTACTGTAACATTGGAAAAGAATTCTAAAATTTTTATAGCTGGCCACCGAGGAATGGTTGGCTCTGCTATTTATCGTAAATTACAAAAAGAAGGTTACCAAAACCTTATAACCCGTACCTCTAAAGAACTAGACTTAAGGGACCAGCAAGCTGTTGTTACTTTTTTTAATGAAGAAAAACCAGACTATGTATTTTTAGCTGCAGCAAAAGTAGGTGGTATTGTAGCAAACAATACTTACCGTGCTGATTTTCTTTATGAGAACCTAGCAATCCAAAACAATGTGATTCATCAATCGTACCTAAATGGCGTAAAGAAACTGATGTTTTTGGGTTCTAGTTGTATCTACCCGAAATTGGCTCCACAGCCACTTAAAGAAGAATATCTACTAACGGGGTTATTGGAACCTACCAACGAACCTTATGCCATTGCCAAAATTGCTGGCATTAAAATGTGTGATGCTTATAGAGATCAATATGGTTGTAATTTTGTTTCAGTAATGCCTACCAATCTGTATGGCTACAATGACAATTACCATCCAGAAAACTCTCACGTGTTACCTGCATTGATTAGAAAATTTGATGAGGCAAAAAACAACGGTAGCAAAGAAGTAATCATTTGGGGTACTGGATCACCTATGCGTGAGTTCTTATTTGCGGACGATCTCGCGGATGCTTGCTACTTTTTAATGGAAAACTATAGCGAGCCGAACCTCATTAATATAGGTACCGGAGAGGATTTAACAATAAAGGACTTGGCTCTGGCAGTTAAAGAAACGGTAGGGTTTGAGGGGCAATTAGTCTTTGACACCAGCAAACCAAACGGCACACCTCGCAAGCTAATGGATGTATCTAAACTTCACAACCTTGGATGGAAGCATAAAATAGAACTTAAAGAAGGATTGAAATTAGCTTATCAAGATTATTTAAGTAAGAAATAGAAAAGCCCCGTCTCGCACTTGCGGGACGGGGCTTTTATCATATACCGAAAGACTTCGAAAATTAGAAAGATTAAAAATCGTAGTATAAATTCCTAAAACTAGTTCTTAGGCCAAAAGTCACCATTGCGGTATTATTACTTCCTAAGCTATTTTTTTCTTGCCTCAATACTCCACCCAGTTCTAACCTCAAGTTATATTTCGGATTAAGTAAGTAAGCAACCTTTCCTTGTAGCATGTAAAGCTGGGTAAAAATTCCCTGCCCAACATGGCTTCCATATTGTACAGAACGAGTATCATAACTCTTGAAGATGTCTTTGCCAAAATTAGCTCCTGATGGATCTAAACCATAAGCGGCATACAATCCTTGACCTTGGAAGTCAAACTTTTTAACGCTATAGTTCAATATGCCTAAAAATTCTCTAAAATTTGCTCCAAAAGGGTGCGCCAATGGTTGGTTATAATTCGAATAGTTAGAAAGTCTATCAAAGTGGGCATAAGTATAAGGACGAGCAGTATTAAACTCAGCTAAATAGTTTAAGCTTTTTACTTTGAACAAGTCAGAACCTCTCAAACCCAACTGTAAAGCCCACTTATTCGCCCAATAACCATTACCTTTAAAAAATTCTTTTGCCGTAAACTCATCAAACATAAACTGTCCATAAACCGCTGTTTTTTCCAAGACTTCATACTTCACATTTATTCCCAATCTCATTTTATCAGGTGACGTAGTGTTGGTACTTTCTACTGGCCTAAGGAACATAAAAGGGTGAATATAGTTAAAGTCAAATCCTCGTTTACCTTCTACTTCTGCATCAGCCCAAGTTACCGCTTGGAAAAACCCAACAGACAACCTCTTTGTTACGTTCCAGTCCAAATAATGTGCAGCCATCCACTTCCCTCTATCTCCTAACCTTCTATCATTGGCCAACTTTGGCGCTCCTGGATCAAGCATATACGCATAAATGGTTTGGTATTGCAGACTACCTAAGCTAGCCCTTAATCTAAAAAAAGTATAGTTAGAAGAAACATCAGAAAGCAAAACCGAACGATAACCATCACCAATAAAGTTCTTATCATATCCAAGCGCAAAATTCAAGTATTTATTAGGCGTATAAGAAAGTAATGCTGTAACATAAGACCAGTCCTGCTTATCTGTTGCCAGCTTTCCGTATCCTTGACCTGGCACCACTTGATTACTCACAATGTAATTGTTCACATAGTCTGCAAACTTTCCTTGATTTTCAAATCCATTTAAATAAAAGGAAAATTTCTCGCCCACATTTCCACCAACTTGAAATCCGCGGGTATTCAACCAAGTTGTTCTATCGCCTTTAAAATCCCTTCCTAATTGAAAATCTCCAAGAAAATCGGCATAAATATGATACTCTTCATTCTTAACTTCTATTAAGTGTTCTTGAAAAAGTTTTCTGTGTACCCAACTTCTTCTATTAAGACTATCCGTACCATAATTCATTAAGGAATCATAGGTAGACTTAAGCCTAGGATCATCTGCATAAAAACCTCTAATTGAGGAGTGAAACTTGGTATTAGTATCGTAAACAGAACGGTTTAGTTTCTGATATAGTTGGTAGTCGTGCAGTATATTTCGATTAGCCGTCGCTGGGGTTTCCTGAGCTTCTGCACCTAAAATAAAAAAGGCCATTAGTGTGGCCAATATTGTACATTTTTTCATTAAATTTTTAATCATTTATTGCATCATCCAACTCCTCAAAAACAGAGTTCTTGCTCTTAAATTCGGCTACTATCTTTTTCATCATGATCACCACCTGTCTATCATCATTAGTATTAGCATGCTGTAATAATGCATGTAACTGTTGTTCTACATCATCAAATACATACTCCCTAACTTTACCAATCATGATCTGATCATGGTGAGTTGGCAAAGTGTTTTCGTTATCATTTAATAACTCTTCAAATAGCTTTTCACCTGGCCTCAGCCCTGAATATTGGATTTTAATATCTTGATTTGGAATTAGCCCAGCTAAACGAATCATCTTTTTAGCGAGCTCTACAATTTTCACAGATTTACCCATGTCAAATACGTAAATCTCGCCCCCATTTCCCATGCAGCCGGCTTCAAGTACTAGCCTACAGGCTTCAGGAATGGTCATAAAGTATCTGGTAATTTCTGGATGTGTTACCGTTACAGGGCCACCTTTTTCTATTTGTTGTTTAAAACGAGGAATTACGGACCCATTAGAGCCCAAAACATTACCAAAACGGGTAGTTATAAACTTAGTAATAGGCTTAATTTCGAGATCATTAATATAACTTAATCCGTTGCTAAATATAAAATTCTTTTGGGTAAGAGAATTATTTAGCGATTGTACATAAATTTCGGCGATGCGCTTTGATGCCCCCATTACATTAGTAGGATTCACAGCTTTATCTGTAGATACCATCACAAATTTCTGCACACCATATTTGACAGAAAGATCTGCAATCATTTTAGTACCATGTACATTATTCTTAATGGCTTCCGAAGGATTGTCTTCCATTAGAGGAACATGTTTGTAGGCCGCAGCATGGTATACGTAATGAGGTTTGTACATTTCGAAAAGATGTTTCATCCTTTTCTCATCCTTCACATCACCAATAAACGCATGGAAATTGTTATGCTTATAGGTTTCTTCTAATTCTAGGTATATGTTATGGAGTGCTGTTTCAGATTGATCGCATAAAATAATCAACCCGATATCAAAGTTAAGTAGTTGTCGAACAATTTCACTTCCAATAGAACCTGCAGCACCAGTAATTAAGATCCTTTTATCTTTTAATTGTGCCTGCAAGCTTTTCACATCTATATCAATCGGCTTTCTATTTAGTAAGTCTTCAATATTAATGTTCTGTATTTGCGATTTGTTCAATTTACCACCTTCCCAAGCATCAGCAGGAGGGATATTCAAAACGGTTACGTCATGCTCTAAGCATACATCAACAATTCTGTTTTTCCTCTCAGGCGGAATAGTGTAAGACGCAAAAATTACTTCGTCTACCTCGTGCTCTTTTATAAGCTCTTCCAAGCGTTGAGCACTTAATATCTTAATTCCATCAATGGCTTTGCCTACTTTTCTCTCATCATCATCTACAAAGGCCATAATAGTTTTGTTTACCTTGCCATCATGATCAAAAGTTCTCTTAGTCGCTAAACCTGCTTCGCCTGCACCATAAACGATTACCTTACGTTTGTCGAGGTTCAAGTTTTTAATATACATGAAAAAATACTTGATCAATACCCGATAGGTAATTAACAAGAGAAAGGACGTTAGCAGATTAATGATCAACACCGTATTAGAGATATACGGATGGTAACCTAGCGCTGTAATGACAAAATTTAAAAATGAGAATACGCCATTACTAATCAACACCGCAAAAAGTATCCGAAAAGTATCTTGAGCACTGGTATAACGAATAATGCCAGCATAAGTTTTTACATTGAAAAAGACAATAATGTTAATTGCCGTAATAATCAATATATTTCTACTAAACTCTACTACATTGACATCGGACAATGCCAAGTTCAACTTAACAGCATATGCGATAGTTAACGAAACTAAGCAAATGCCCAAGTCTAAAAGAAAGATAATCCACCGAGGGACAATATTTATTTTACCAAACAAAATAGGCTATTTTAAATAAAGGTACAACAAAACCATGGTCCAACAAAATTTTTACATTTATGAACGATGCGCATCATAAGAGACCAAAAGCCTGTTTTTCCCTTCAAGCTTAAATCGAAGAGAAAGGTAAACGGCAATAAAGACGAAAAACAAAAGTAAGGTGTAGATCATAGTTTCATCAGTTAGTGAAATCAGCAAAACATTTATCAATAATTGCGCCACTATATATAAAAATGAAACGAGTAAATGCGAATACTTGCGCTGATTGGATAGATGTTGATAGAAATGACTTCGATGTGCTTCGAAAATATTTTCTCCTCTTATTTTACGAAAAAACACGGTAAATGCTGTATCAGTTCCATAAATCAATAACAAGAAGATATAGCTAACATGATGTGTCTTTAGAATTAATTGTCCAATTAAAAAGACAATGATAAAAGCAATGCTTACACTACCAACATCTCCAGCGAAACATTTTGCTTTTTTTCTGAAATTGAAGAAATTGAAAACAAACAAAGCTAAGCCAACTACCAACAAAAGTCCATTTGATGTAAAACCGACTACATATTGATTAATATAATATAATGAACCTATGGTGAGTAAGCTATATCCTCCCGTGATACCATTAATCCCATCCATAAAATTATAGGCGTTGATGGTGGCAATTACAAATATCAAGGCCATGAGTACCCAATACCAACTTAGGCTAAACAAATCCCATTGAAAGAATAACAACAAAACAGAGGTAAGATGCACGCTTAGCCTTACCTTATTATTTAAGGTTAAAACATCATCTAAAAAACTAATGGTTGAAATGGCCAATAAGCCAATCACAAAATAGAGGCTTTGAAAGCCATTGATTAGTGCATACACTAAAACTGCTATTGGAAATACGATGCCACCACCACGGATAGTGACACTAGTATGTGAACTACGATGATTGGGCTTGTCTATAATGTTAAAGCGGTCTGCAATTTTAAAATAGACAAGTTCTAGAATTGTAAAAGTAGCTAAGTATATAAGTAGAATTGAGATTTGCATTAGATTGATATTAGATAGATTAATGTTTCTTTTACACTATCTCCTTTATTAAATTTAGTTTTGAGGAGATGGAGAGATATTGAAAGATTTCGCAGTAATTGACAAACCCTCTGCAGTAGTTTTAGGAAGTTTTACATTTAACGCAGTCTTAATTTTAGTATTACTTACCACATAGCTTTCAGTTAATTTTTGAAGTCGTTCCGAATTCAAAGGCAACCTTAAAACATTACCCAATCTAGCTATTCCTGATATCAATTTTGAAGGAATTTTCCAAAGCTTAGCTTTTTTACCTGAGGAATTTGCTAAAATTTCTACTACCTCATTTGTCGATAACGCCTCATCATCGGATACATTATACACTCCCGAAGGTATCTCTTTTTCAAGAATCTGTTTGATCACAAAGCAAAGATTTTCTACACTTAAAAAAGAGCGTTTGTTATCGAAAGCGGCCAAAGGATATGGAATGCCTTTTTGAACAAATTTATATAGCAAGTTCAAATTGCCTTTATTTCCTGGTCCATGGATCATACAGGGCCTAAGAATGTAATAAGATTTTCCTTCTGGAAGTTCAAGAGATTGGATATACTGTTCAGCCATTAACTTTGATCTGCCGTAATCTGTTTGGGGGGCTGGTTGATGATCTTCTGTGAGAATATCTTCTATGCTATCTGCCGCAGCCTTTACAGAACTAATAAAGATAATTTTTTTTGCATCAGATTTTAAGAACACATCATAAAGCTTCTTTGTCAATTCGTAATTAACTTGATAATACTCTTCTGGACTTGATGTTTTTTTTAAGTCATGAGCTTTCCCAGCAAGGTGGATGACAGTCTCACAGTCGTTGAATTGCTCAACACATAAATTGCTCAGCTGATCTCTATTTAGACTAACAATCTGGTAATCTTTCAAGTAGTTTAAAAGATTTTGGCCAACGAAGCCTGACAAACCGGTTAATATCATCTTTCCCATAAAAAAAATATAATTTACAAGATACCTTGACTGCGAATTTTAAACAATTATAATATGGATAGTTGACAATGGCTTCTATTAGCTCGTACCTTTCAATAGATTTTCATAAGTATGAAATTGATAATCTACAAAATTTGTTCTACTCAAGAAATTTCGTTCTAATAAAATGTTGTTTTTCAGTTTTAATTCGATTTCTGGTTTTTCTAAAAACTGTTCTATTTTTTCCTTTAAATCATTAAAAGTTCTTATAAGGTATCCATTGTGCCCATTTTTAATCAACTCATTGCATCCCCTAGAATCAGAAGTTATTACTGGAACCCCCATAGCTAAGGCTTCTGTAATACATACTGGAATTCCTTCCTTTTGGGAAGGAAATACCATTAGGTTGGATATAGCTAAATAATTTTCAACTTCTGACTTAAATCCTAAATGTAAAAAATTTGGATTAATAGAGAGCAGTCTCTCCTCTTCTTCGGTTAACCCAGTTTTATGAATGGGATCTCGATCTCCTATAACTATAAGTTTGAGATTTGGAAAACGAGAAACCATCTCTAGGAATACTCGGCCAACAAGATGATATCCTTTAAAGAAAACTGTTCTACCGATAAAAATCATTACAAAATCACTCGCATTAATCCCTAAATCAGCTCGCAACTGTTCTATTCTGGAGACGCTAATGTTATAAGGATTAAATCTTTCCAAATCACATCCCAACCCTTTTACAGGAAGTAACTCAATCTTAGCCGGTAAAATTTTATTCACAAATTTAAAATCTTCTTTATTTAAAACATAGGACCTATCAAGCCTAGCCACACTAGTCAATTCAACAAAGGAGGTGATAATCTTTAATATTCCTTTCGAGATAGTCGAATTCATCCCATGAAATGTACAAATAGACAACGGAAAGTATTTTCGTTTCGCAAATGCTAATGCAATTATCGCAGCTGTAAAATGGGCATGAATTATATCTGGACATTCCTTTTTTACAACTTCCTGAATTTTTTTGGCTGCCGAGATATAGGACTTCAACTCATACTTTCTTGGGAATACCAAAGGATAGAATTTAAAGTTGTCCAAATTTGAAAAATCTGCCCGATTTTCAATATTAATAACCTTAGTTGGCGAAGCAATTAGTATTACTTTACTTTTCTTTTCGATTATTGAGACTGCCAGCTCCGAAAGAAAATTATTGAAACTACCGTAATCAGGAATTATAAATAAAATGGTCATTTAACTTTCTATATTTTATACTCTGAGAATTCATTTTACTTCTGATATATAGGTAAACTAGCATTATCACAAAAATCAGATAGAAATTCTCTCGATAACGCACCGCTGAACCAGGATTTAATATACCAAATGGATAATTAGAGAACAAAAAACCTGAAAATAAAAGCAAATAGATAAATAATAGTTTAGGATTAAATCTATAATGCAGCACTGGTCTCAGCAAGCTTCTTAGGCTTAGGAAAAAAAATAGTAGCAGTATCAAAGTACTTTCGATACCAGATAATAAATGTGTTGGCTTATCTAACATTTCCGTAACAGTTGGGCCAAAAAAACTAATGAACATTCCGAATGGCATCTTTCTAAAAAAATCGAACTGCTCTTCAAAAGCATTTTCTCGCGTTGATTTAGCCAAATCAGGATCACCGAAATTTGTAAAATGGACATATAAAGCTCTAGCAGCTAAGTCAATCTCTTCTCTAAAAAGATAAATTGCACCTACGTTAAATAATAACATGAAGACGGCCAGAATAGATACCAAGCCTGTGGAAAATTTGAAACCATTTACAATTCTTAAAAAGATTAGCGCTTGAATTATAAATACAAAATAAGGAGGTTTGAATATAAAACATAGATATAGGGCCAAGACATCGATCGCCTTAACCTTAAAATTGCCATTGTAAAAATTTATGATAAGAACACCTAAAATCCCAGAATAAAAACATCCAACCGCTTCTTTTGAAAGTATTGAAGTCCAAATCCCAAAATTAGGCATGGAAAGTAATATCATAAGCAGAATCCCAGCATAATGTAAATTTAATTTCTTTACAGCGTAATAAACTCCATAAAAAGATAGGAGTAAAAAGGGGAAGCATGCAATAATATCAAAGTAAAATATCTTTTTTAGAGAATTACCTAAAAAATCCATCAATTCAGTTGAGGAATAAAAAACCTTAAAAGAAAAACCAACACCGCTATTTAGATAACGAGGTGTATCTCCTAAAGTAGTTAATTTAGAAAAGATAAAAATTGCAAAAAACAAGTAAAATATCTTTATTAAAAAATAATAAAGATATATTTTTTTAAATCTCATTGTCAATTTGACCTGTATATCGTAAGCCATTTATCTACAACTGACGATATCGAATACTTATTAAGAATATAATTCCTAGCATTAGTTAAATAATCATCAGAATAAGCTGTATTCATATTATTTATCATCGCTTCAACTAATGCTTCTTCATTGTTTACAGGCACTAAATTGCCAAACCCACCCATCACTTCTTTTACTCCCCCTGAATCCGTTGATATTACAGGGACCTTACATGCCATAGCTTCCCCAACGACTAAACCAAATCCTTCAAAATCCGACGTTAGAACGAAAGTGTTACTCATGTTCATTAGACTATCGATATCATCTCTAAGTCCCAAAAACCTAACATATTCATTTAACTCCATTTTGTTAACCATATCTACCAAGGTTTCGAGCAAATTTCCTTCTCCCGCTATTAAAAGACAAGTTTTATCACGATGTTCTTGAACGTGCTGAAAAGCTTTAATTAATAACGGATAATTTTTTTGTGCATGCAGTCTACCTACTGCTAAAAATACAAACGTATCATTATCAATCCCTAATTCTTTTCTCAAAACCTCTGTAGTATCTTTCCTAATCGGCTGAAATTTATCTATATCGATAGCATTTGGAATATAAGCGGACTTCTCTTTTGAGAAATACTTGTTTTTGACAAAAAAATCATAGGCTTCTTCACTTACATTTGTGGAAAAGTCAGAAAACCAATTAGTCCATATATATGATTTCATAAGGTTTTTACTACCTTCAATCGTATTATGAGCTGTATTAATAAGCTTTGGAGTCCTTACAAAAAAATTGAAGATTCTACTGTAAATATTAGCATGAATCATATGTGAATGAAGTACATCTGGACGGAACTCTCTTTTTATTTTACGGAGCTTAAATAATGCATTCGCAGCACCACTGATTGATTGAATATTTAAAGTATGTACTTTAATACCACTTTCAGTCATACGTTGACCGATTACCCCAATGTCTTCCATACTAACCACCTCCAATTCTACACCTCTCCTTATTAATGTTTTTGTTAATAATAAAAGTTGCATCTCTGCTCCGCCAAGTCGTAAACCTGTTATCAAAAAAAGGACGCGCATTATCTATTATGGTAATAATTTAGTACTAACAATTTCTTTAATATCTACAGACGAGAACAAAGCTTTAGCGCCACATGAAAACGCTTCGTAATCCTTATCAATTTCTAAAATCGCTTGTGCTATGGCCTTCGGAGTAAAGTTATTCACCGATTTTCCAGCATGAAATCTATCGAATAAAAAATTAAGCGCCGGAACATCATTTGCTATCATAGGAATATCAAATTTGGAATATTCATATATCTTATTCGGTGCACAATACATTGTATTTAATACATTCTCAACATTTCCTTGAATTGCAAAATAACTCAAAAAACCAATGTATGCTTGTTTAGTTATAGATAGATGATCTGGTGCTGCTAAAAATGGTAAAAAATGTACTCTCTCAGACTCATACATTTTAACCAAACGGCTTTTGTGTTCTCCATTTGGTCCCATTACACAAATTAAATATTCTTGAGGCAGATATTTTATTGCCTCACATAACTCATTCAATCGTCGTTCGGGATAATCGAATATCCCTTGATAAAGTATAATTTTTTTGTTTACAAATAAGGGAGACGTACCTACACTACTTTCTGAGATGTCAAAATTTGGCTTATTAGGAATAACAATTGGCAGGGATTTTAAACCAAAATAGGCCTTCGTTATATGAGCCCTATTATATTCGCAACATACTATTGTTTTAGCCGATTGAACTGCTTTTTTATAATTCCCAAATGGACTAAATATCTTATACCTTAGGGGTATTTTAAAAACAGGAACTTCAAAAAAATATATAATAGAATTATATTTAGCTATATCATTTGCGAATAACCAAACATTTTCGTTCCCAAAAAACCACACTTGGTCTATTTTATCAATCTTTAATAATTCTTGCTTAACCCTTTTTTGATAACTTTTTAAATTATATATTTTACTTATTTTGCTATCACTTACGTTATTAATTATGCACTCTTTATATACTACACCCTTTTCTTCAATACTAACTCGTCCTTTAGAATCACTATAATAACCTAATACAACTACATCCTGTTCTAATTCGACTAATGTATTTATTACAGATAAAATAGGTGGGTATTTGGTAATGTCGTGACTAAAAATTAAGACTTGGCTCATTTAATTTCTTTATAAATTCTACAATCCTCTTCGCAGCTAAACCATCTCCATAGGGGTTATGCAATAGACTCATTTCTGTATACCTTTCAACATTTGTCAATAACGACTGGCACTCGTCTACAATAACACGTTTATCCGTCCCAACCAATATTACAGTACCTGCTTTTACTGCTTCTGGCCTTTCCGTAGTATCTCTCATCACCAGCACTGGTTTACCTAAAGAAGGTGCTTCTTCCTGTACTCCGCCACTATCAGTTAATATCAAATAGCTTTTTTTCATTAGCCAAACAAAGGTTGGGTATCCTAAAGGTGAAATCAGATGAACATTCTGTATATTTTCTAAAATGTCATAAACTGGCCTTTGAACGTTTGGATTAAGGTGGACAGGATATATAATATCGACATCACTATTTTTAACTGCAATTTCTTTGATAGCCGCACAAATATTTAAAAATCCTTCTCCAAAATTCTCGCGTCGATGGCCAGTTACTAAAATTATTTTTCTTTCTGGATGTATAATCTTTTTAAGAGAATCTAATTCACTATCTTGATAATTGTTAAGCTTTTCATCCGCCCAAATCAAGGCATCAATCACCGTATTTCCAGTTACAACTATAGACTCGTCTTTAACATTTTCAACTAGTAAATTTTGTTCAGATATCTCAGTTGGCGCAAAATGATAATCGGCTATTCTACCTGTTAGCTGCCTATTCATTTCTTCTGGAAAAGGAGAATACTTGTTAAAAGTACGCAAACCAGCCTCTACATGACACACTTTCGCCCCGTGATAATATGAAGCTAACGCCGCAAATGTCGAAGTAGTAGTATCTCCATGCACAAACACATAATTTGGAGAAAATTCAAGTAAAATACTTTTTAATCCACAAAGCACGTCTGAAGTGAGCGAAAATAGGTCTTGCCCCTTTCTCATAAGATTTAAATCAAAATCAGGTTTAATTTCAAAAAAATCTAAGATTTGATCAAGCATCTCTCGGTGCTGAGCTGTCACGCAAACGCCTACTTCAAACTCATCGGTATTTTGCTTAAATTGCTTTACTAAAGGTGCCATCTTAATGGCTTCCGGCCTAGTACCAAATACAATCAATATTTTCTTTCGCATTTATTATAACTTAATTATTGAATATTTTAACCTGCCTGAAAACATCCTTGTAATATTTCTTACCGCAAAAGCGTAGTACCTAAACAATGGCCAGGTAAATTTGAGCATTTTATTTGATTGTATTATAATTACATAATTTAATATCCAATAGCTCAAAAAGCGTTTATATATGGGATGTAATAGTTTAAGAATATTGTCATTATCAAAATGATGTTCAGAACTCTTTAAACGCTTAATCCAACCAGGAAAACAATCTATTAATAACGAATTTCTGATTGAATTGAATGATCTAACTCTCTTTTTTGTTGAAGACAACTTTTCGAAAATACCATTTATATTTTTACCAAAAACGGTACAAATGCTGTATCCTCCACTATTATCTAAAGGAACTGCGATGGTGGGATTTGTAAGCACCAAATTATATTTAGAGTTTAATATTGCATTTAAAAAAAGAGGAAGTTGGATTAGATTTGAATTGTAATAGTCTTTTAGGTCTACTTGATCAATATAAACTGATCTAATGATATTACCCGATATAAATGTTACATTATGATTAATCTTTTTCAGGAAATGTTCGTAATCATCAAATCGCTGAATTTTAATTTGGTTTAGCTTATTTTCAATATTCTTCGTATTTAAACACCAATTTAAGTGCAAAATTCCAAAATCTGGAAAATTGCTTATTACGGACAAGATATTTGCTAATGCTCCTTCAATTAACAGATCATCGTCGCCTAAGGTTAAAACATATGTACCTTTTGCTTCTAAGTAACATTGTCCAATATTGAAATCAGCTCCTCTATTTTCAAAATTCTTTATATAACGGATTGCTAATCCCTCACAAATATGATTAGAAACTACCTGTTCCGTAGCATCCGTAGAACAATTATCACTCACAATTAATTCGATAGGTAAACTTCCATTTTTCAATTGTGAACTGATAGAACGTAAAGCTTTATCTAAAAACCTAGCACGATTATATGTTGGAATTGCGATAGTCAAAAGCGGTTTTAGGTGTGCCATAATTTTTTCTTATTTTTAAAAATAGAGATCGCCCAAATCAAACTTACCGACATGACAAGTGAAGTATAGCCAATTACTATACCATAAAGGCCAAAATAATGGCCTAGAAGTAAAGTGGATAACGCTGTCAATATTCCAAGGACAACCGATTGAATTAAGAAAGGTTCTTGTTTATGACAACGTAAATATGTTGCTAAAGCAGATACAAATTGATTGATAAAAGTAGCTACGCATAATAAAACCAATGGAAAAATAGGCAAAAATCGATCAGCGATCGATAAATTAAAATGTTTTAAACTAAAAACGCAACCTACTAAGGCGGCTAAACCAAATGCACATATTAAACAAGCTTGTTTTACCGTTTTATTAAATATTGAATCCAAATTGCCGAATTCTTTTTTTGCTATAAGAGTTGAAAATAGTGGTACTTTAGTATTAATCCAACTTAAAGAAACTGCCAAGATACCATTTAAAGCAGCCAGAGTCATTCCCATTTGCCCAGCCACAACTGGTCCATCAATTGCGAACAAAACGGGATTAAATAACTGAAATATAAAGTATCCACTTATCCAACTCAATGCTATACGCCATTGATAAGGAAAGATTTCGAGTCTATAATTTACCTTCCAAGAACCTAATTGCTTCCATATAAAAAGCAACAATTTCCTTTTGTATGTAAATATTATAAACAGGGGAGCGATTGCTAAGGTTAGGAGGGATGCTAAAGGACTTGAATAAAGTTTAAACCCTAAAACCAAAAATAGAAAAAGCCCGAATAATTGACATATCTGTTGAAATAATCGAATTTTTGCAACCTCCTTTACCTTGCCAAGTCCCTCAAAAAAGGCCAATATTGGGGATACCATTATCGCACAAGAGGTGGAAATAGATAATATAAGCCAAGGAGCTTGCCACTTTACATTTTTTCCACTCGTCCCATATTTACTGAAAAATATATAGCCCGTTATCAATAATATAAAAAATAGTAATAATGCAATTACTGAAAACCACTTGATACAAAATCTCAACAGTGAAGATAACCTGGATCTTGATTCTTCAGGGCCTACCAATTCTTTTTTATTCACCCATTCTAAGTGGGCAACTTCGTGGGCAGTAAACTGTGTTATAATGTTAGATAAACCTAATTCAAAAAAAATCTGAATTGCTAAAATGCTTCCGAAAGTAAAATAATACCCTTGCTCGATAATATTTAAATATTTAGCTATAAATATAATTGATATTACTCCTCCGCCAGCCTGTATAAAACGAGCAAGGACAGTATAGGCGATAGCTCTATCAATTCCTAAATGATTAAAAGTCTTTTTAGTTATTGATAGCATTTATGAGTTAATATAATCTCTTATAACATCAGCAATATAATCGTAGTGTGATTCATTCAATCCAGGCCAAACACCTATCCAAAACGATTGGTTCATAATAATATCTGTGTTTTTCAAGTCTCCAATCACACGATGTTCAATATTAGAATAGGCTGGTTGTCTTAGTAAATTTCCTGCAAACAATAGGCGTGTGCCAATCTTTTTCTCTTCTAAATGTTGTACAAGCATGTGTCTATCGTTTGAATCCCCCTCTCGTAAAGTCATTAAAAATCCGAACCAAGATGGTTCAGAATTTGGAGTAGGTTCAGGCAAAACAAAAATCTCTTCAAACTCCTTCATCCTCTCGTAAAGTAGGGCATAATTCTCTCTTCTACGTTGAACAAAATGGTCAATTTTTTTGATTTGAGATACGCCAAATGCAGCCTGCATATCGGTAACTTTTAAATTAAACCCTATATGGGAGTAGGTGTATTTGTGATCGTAACCGTAAGGAAGTGATCCAAGTTGTTGTCCAAAACGACATCCACAGGTATTGTCTTTACCAGGCTCGCAATAGCAATCTCTTCCCCAATCTCTAAAACTTTCGGCCAGTTTGGCCAACTCAGGATTATTGACTAACACTGCTCCTCCTTCTCCCATGGTAATGTGATGTGCAGGATAGAATGAGAAGGTGGAAATGTCTCCAAATGTACCTGTCTTTTTACCTTTATAGGTTGCTCCTAACGAGTCGCAATCATCTTCAACTACCCATAAGTTGTACTTTTTAGCTACACGCATTATCTCATCTAAATCGAATGGATTTCCTAACGAATGCGCAATCATGATTGCTTTGGTTTTAGGAGAGACTGCTTTTTCAATGTCTTCCGATAATACATTATGAGTAGCGATATCAACATCCACAAATACCGGAATTGCGCCAAACTGAACAATAGGATTTACGGTCGTAGGAAAGCCCGCCGCTACTGTAATTACTTCGTCTCCCGGTTTTATTGCTTTATCACCTAACTTCGGAGAGGTTAATGCATAGAAAGCTACCAAATTAGCTGAAGAACCTGAATTAACCAATAAAGCCTTATGTGCGCCAAAATATTGCGCAAACTCGTACTCAAATTGATTAGAAAATCTTCCTGCAGTTAACCAACCATCTAATGAAGCTTCAACTCCTAATAATATGTCCTCTTCATCTAAAACTTTACCTGTTACTGGAATATAGTTTTGACCAGGAATAATTACCTGCGTAGTTTTTTGCCTTGCTATTTCGCGTAAGGCCTTTTCCAAATTGGGATCCGTAATATTTTTTAACATGTGTTTTATATTGTAAAAATCTTAGATTATTTAAGTTCCTTCCATCTCGATAGGTTTCGAGAATGGTTCCATCTCTGTTATGGGTTTACCGAATGCAATTTTCGGATAGGTATTCGTATGAGGATCAATCATCACTTGCAGCAGTTTGGGCTTCATTGCGTTTTCACCTTCCCAAAGCCATTGATTTGCAAAATCGAACTCGCTTTCATCTGTAATTGTATGTGCATCAATCCCATAGGCAATTGCGACTTTTGCAAAATTGGGTGCATCATAACCCCAATAGGTAGATTGATATCTGGATTCAAAGTAGCTATCTTGAAATTGCCTGATCATCCCAAGAGTCCTATTATTTAGTACGATAATCTTTATTGGCAGTTTATTCCTAACGATAGTTTGTAGTTCCTGTATATTGATCTGCATGCAGCCATCTCCAATCAGTACAACTACGGGTTGTAGCTCAAGCGCTATACAAGCCCCTATCCCAGCAGGTAGAGAAAAACCCATGGCCCCCATCCCCCCTGAGGTCAAAAAGTGTTGATCCTTACCTATTTCTAAAGATTGAGCAGCCCACATTTGATGGCTTCCTACATCTGCCAAATAAGCCTTCACAAGCTGATTTCCAGATGATAGTGAATGCATTAGTTTATTAGGGTTAATGCCTTGCGGATCTAGTTCTTTCAAATCTGGCCATTGCAACTTCAACTCATTGATGTGATTTAGCCATTTGTGGTAATGATTAAATTGAACATTAGCAGTGTATTGAGCGAATTTTTTTAGGAAAACATCTAGCTCTGCCACAATAGCTACACATTTTTTTACTCTATTATTGATTTCTGCAGCTTCACAATCAATGTGATAAATTTTTCTATTTTCAATAAATTTAACATCCGCACCTGTTTGCCTAATATCCAACCTACTTCCCAAAACTATTACCAAATCACTTTCACCAAAAGCGATATTGGCCCAACGATTGCCATAACTTCCGATGAAACCAACACGTAACGGATCGTCATAAGCGATAGTATCTACCCCTAATAATGTTGTGATGACTGGAATATGAACTGTGTTTACCAATCGATCAAATAATTCTTGACTTCCTGAAGCTTTTATTCCTCTACCTGATAAAATCAGTGGACGTTCTGCCTTGTTTATATCGTCAACGAGTTGATCCAGTAGCTGCTCAGAAATTTCATCTTGCGATTTTGCAGGAATACCTGGATTGTTAATTGCTATCTGCGCCCTTTGAACATCCATAGGGATATCAATCAAAACAGGCCCAGGTCTACCTTCACAAGCTAAATGAAATGCTTGTTCCAAAATCTCTTCTAAATCATTTGGCTCATTTACTAAAAAAGCAGCTTTGGTAATTGGCCTTGCCATAGTTACAATATCCGTTTCTTGAAAACCTAACTGCCTTATAGCTAAATCGCCTTTCTGTTCATGTCTATTTACCTGACCAGTAATAAAAATTGCTGGAGTAGAATCAAAAAAACAGCTTCCAATACCGGTTAATAAATTAGTTGCTCCTGGACCACTTGTAGCCATCGCCACGCCGGGCAAACCAGTAATACGACCATAACCCTCAGCTGCAAATGCTGCAGATTGTTCATGGTGCATGGTCACAATTTTTATTTTAGTAGTTTGATAAAGAGAGTCCAAAATATGCGTAATCATACCGCCAGACAACTCAAATATTGTCTGAATACCCTTTTTCTCCAAGAAACTAGCTATAAAATCTGATGCTTTCATTTTAAATTACTATTTGCAATGTAATAATCTATTGTTTTTCGCAGAGCTACCTTAAAATTTACTAGGCAAGGTAGCTCGATTTGCGAGGAGAGCTTCGAAATATCTCCTTCAATATGCATGGATTGGTTTTCACGATAGGGCAAAACACCAAAATTCAATTGAAAACCACTATTAACTTGATCTCTAATTAATTCTAAGAGCGCTCTTATCGAATGGACTTCATTAGAAGAAATATTATAAATACCTGAAAGGATTGGCTGTTCTATGATAGTTTTAACTATCATAGAAAAATCAGGTGCATACAAATAAGCGTACCGCTGCTCTCCACCGGTCAAATCAATTTCCACATCTATTTGCATCTTCTTTACCAGAGATGGAATTAACCAATTAACTCCTTCCATTGCTCCAAAAACTGAAAAAACTCGAAGCCAAACCCAATTTATATTATTTTCGTCACAAAAAGTTTTTACAATTTGTAAAGAGGCGCTTTTTATGGCTCCATACGCACCTTTCGGTTGGATAGGGTGTTCTTCTGAAACTTTCTCATTGAGAACGCCGTATTCAGCCTGAGAGCCCATAAAAATAAATTTGCTTAGGGATACTTCCTTGGAAACCTCAAGCAATTGTACTAGGAAACCAATATTGCTGGCTTGTTCAATCCAACTCTCTCTTTTTTGAGCTTCAACTCCGTTCCAAGCACAATGCACCATAACTGAGGGAGCTAACCTCTTAATCTCATCTTTCCAATCACCATGATCATCTAAGTCTACCCAATGCACTTTCTTGTTGAAATCCTTACATCTCCAAGTGTCAGACTCTATTCTTTTGAGCCCAATAACTTCTAGGCCCGAAGCAGATAATGTTCGTGCGATGTGAGATCCTAAAAATCCAGTAATGCCTGTGATTAAAACGCTAAGCATTAAGATAATCTAAAATTTGCTTTTCAGTAAAGGTATTTATTCCTGTCTTGTCCATTTCAAAAGCTCTATACCAACTGATGCTTTGTTGTACCGCATTTTTAGCATTTAATTTTGGTTTCCATGAAAGCGCTTTAATGGCCTTACTTATATCAAGCTTTAATAGGCCAGCTTCATGGGGTTGATTTTCCGATTCCTCAACACTATAAGCTCCGCTTCCCCAGCTATCAATAGCAAACTTTAACATAACAGAAACGGGAAGCGCATCTGTAGCATACGGGCCAAAATTAAATGCATCGCTAAATGTTGCCGGATCTCTTGATAATTGGGTTCCTAATAACAAATAAGCCACAATTGGTTCTAAAACATGTTGCCATGGTCTAACAGAATTAGGATTGCGAATAATCACTTCTTCATTTTTGGATAACGCCTTGGCAATGTCAGGTATCAATCGATCTTTTGACCAATCTCCACCACCTATTACATTGCCTGCTCTGCCTACTGCTATTCCTTTTTTATGTTTATCATACTGGGTATTATTAAAAAAAGAATTTCGATATGAATCGATAACCAGCTCTGTGCAAGCTTTGCTTGCACTATACGGATCAAAGCCTCCTAATCTATCATTTTCTCGATAAGGGTATTCCCATTCATTATTATGATAAACTTTATCGGTAGTAATTAACACAACGGAACATGGCTTTTCTAACAGTCTTATGGCATCCATTAAATTAGCGGTACCAATCGCATTAACTTCAAACGTCTCAGATGGAATTTCATAAGACAGTCTAACTAAAGGTTGTGCAGCAAGATGGAACACGAAGTCTGGCTGGAAATCTATAAGTGCTTTCTTTAAAGCTTTACGGTCTCTTAAATCTGCAATGATAGAATCGCAGATACGATTTCCATCTATCAGGTTAAATAGATCGTTATCTGTTTGCGGTGCTAATGCATACCCCCTAACTTCGGCTCCTAATAGTTGAAGCGTTTTCAACATCCACGAACCCTTAAAACCTGTATGGCCCGTTAGGAATACTTTTTTCCCTGCGTAGCTACTTTTTAACGCCTCTAACATTCTACCAAATTTTCCATTTAGCTTGGCCTGTAGACCAAAGCTGTTCTAATTCAATTCTATCTCTTAGCGCGTCCATTGGTTTCCAAAAACCGCTATGCTTATATGCCGCCAATTGTCCGTCTTTAGCAATTTCTTTTAACGGTACGTTTTCCCATTGGATTTCGTCCATTTCACCTTCTAGATATTTAAAAATTCCAGGTTCGAGAACGAAAAAACCACCGTTAATCCACATCCCATCTCCTTGAGGCTTTTCTACAAAATGATTTACTTTCCCATCTTCATCCATTTCAATGTTACCGAAACGACCAGGGGTTTGGATACTTGTTAACGTAGCAAGTTTACCATGACTTATATGAAAGTCCACCAATGAACTAATGTCAATATCGGACACGCCGTCTCCATAAGTTAACATAAAAGTTTCACCCTCAACATATTTTTGAATTTTTTTAATTCGCCCTGCTGTATTGGTCGTTAAACCCGTATCAATTAAAGTAACCTTAAAAGATTCCGAGTTTGAGAAGTGAACATCTACTGCATTTTTACCTACATCAATGGACACATCAGAGTTGTATAGATAATAGTTTAGGAAATACTCTTTGATCATTTGCGCTTTGTATCCTAAACATAGTACAAAATCATTGTAGCCATAAGCTTCGTAAATTTTCATAATATGCCAAAGAATAGGTTTTCCTCCAATCTCTACCATGGGTTTTGGTCTGGCCTCGGTTTCCTCCATTAAACGAGTACCTAATCCCCCTGCTAATATTACTACCTTCATATATTTTATACAATTTCTATGTAAACGTTACTAGACAGTGGATGCGTGCAACATATTAGATATTCATCCACATTCAAATCATCTCTTTGTTTAGTTAAGCCAATCATTTTCGCTTCACCTTTAATCAATTTACCTTTGCAAGTACTACAATTACCCGTTTGGCATGAATAAGGCAGTTCTATTCCAGCATCCAAAGCACTTTCTAAAATGCTTTTGCCCTTGACTACTTCTAATTCCGTTTGAAGATGCCCAAATTTTAGCTGTATGGTTTGGGTATTTACATCTTCAAAATCTTTGGGATCTTTAACTAATTCAAAATCTTCGGCGAACACTTGCTCTTCAGCAAACCCTTTCAATTTCAATGCAGTTTTTACAGATGTTTTTAACCCCGCTGGTCCGCATATAAAATTTTTAGCAGATGGAAGAGGATTGATTTCCTCAATAATTTTCACTGCCTGAGCTTGGGTTATACGCCCTTCTATTAAACTGGGTATATTAGGATTGACTTTAAACTGGGTGTGAAAATGTTTCACCAAAAACCTTTTTTGATAAAGCTTCTGCAATTCCTGTATTTTTCCAAAGAATATCGTCGTTTCACAATTTCGGTTGCCATAGATTAGGTTTACTTTCACATCCACATGAAGCGTCAACAATTGTTTGGCTATAGAGATCAATGGTGTAATTCCACTTCCTACACCCCATAACAATATTTCACCATGAGTATCTTCACAAACAAAATCACCCATGGGCTGCATCACTTCTATACTATCTCCAACTCTAACGGTGTCATGAATATGATTAGACACAACACCATTCAAAATTCTTTTAATGGTTACTTCCAAAAGCGAATCTACGGCAGGTGCTGAAGAAAAAGAATAAGGCCTAATATAACGTCTGCCATTGATCCTAAAAATCAAAGTCAAATATTGGCCCGCCTGATATTTCACCTTTTTCAGACCTGGTTGTTTGAAACACAAAGTAAGACTATCTTCGGTTTCCTTTCTTATCTCAACTACTTTAAGGGTATAAGTAACCATTAGGCCATAATACTTTTAAATATTTTTCTTATTGTAAGAAAGATAACCGTTAGAAAACCAAACAATGTACCTCCTATAGCGAAGCCCTTCGTCTTACCGAATCTTTCATTTTGCAATGGATAAATTGGACCGTCAACAATTTCTAACAATGGAGCCTCTTTCATTAACGTCATTTTAGACAGTTCCAGATTTTGAATCAGAGAACTCAAAATTGCTTTATTAGTTTCTGCAGATGCTTGGGCCCGTTGAACAGGGGCAACCCGTTGCACCTGCCTGGTAGGGTTCAAATTGGGAGTAGCATCCGAGGCCGCTGCGGCACTGTAAATTGCTCCATTCATCACAGCACGAACAGAATCGGTTTTACGTTGCAAAATCGCTACATTGGTTAATGACTTTTTAGTCTTAGTATTAATATAAAAGTTGTTAACATTTGCCACCAATTCTTCATTAAACCGTTTCGAGAAAACTTCATCTGTAGACTTCACATCCACTTGGATTTTACTTAATTTTTTATCCGGCCTAGAAACAACTAAATAAGATCTAATTATTGTCGTGACAACGCTCCCCACCACACTATCTCGCTGTCTATCTCTTTTCGTTAACTCAAAATCACCAATTTTAAATTTCAAATTATTTAATTTTTCATCTTTAGTCCAAGCTTTCCTTAAATCATTAATCTCAATATACTTTTCAATTAAAGTTTGTTTACTTAAGCTGTCAACTGGGCTGAAGAGCGTTTTTTCAATCATTTTTCTGGACTTATAGAAATCTAGGATGTTGTCTCCTTGAAACATATCACCGCCACCGCCACCGCCTAGATCTACACCTGCCATTGAGGCCAAGCCTGCTAAATTCCCCAAACCTCCGCTTTTTTCACTGCTTTCTAAAACAAAAGTAGTGGTAGCGGTATAAACCGGCTTCTTCAGAAAAGAATATCCTAATCCCAATAACCCACCAATAAATCCTGTGGCAATGATGACCCACTTTTTACTCCAAAGATATTGCCACCATTCCTTAATTTTCAGAATAACTTCTTTCAAAGAGATTTCGTCCTCCTGTACTGATTTACTTCTTTCTTCTTCGTTTGCCATTTGTTAAATAAATACTAAACTAGAGGTTTTTCTTTTTCTAGTATAATTTTTTCAATATTCCTACTTTTGTAGATCCGAGAAATGCTTTCAACCACTTGAATGCCTTCCTCTAGGGATACGCCATGTTTTTCAAAACCATTGAGCACACTTACCACATTATCAATCACCCGATGATGATTGGAGGCCGAGCCTTTGTAACCCCCATAGTCGTTTACAATAGGATGCTCGTCTAAAATAGGTCTCTCTCTTCCATTAATATGGCAATACTCTACACTGTTCATGTATTGACCACCAATTTTCACTGTACCTTTTTCGGCAATGACTGTAATACTACTTTCAAAGTTACTTTGAAAGACCGAGGTTGAGTAAGAAATAGTTCCCGCAGTCCCTTCACCAATTTCAAAGGTAATTAAACCGCTATCCTCAAACTCAGTATTGCTTTGATGGTTAAAATTGTAAAACTTAGAGTTTACGTTGGTAATTTTTCCAAAAATCCAATTCAACACATCTATAAAGTGTGAAAATTGTGTATAGAGTGGTCCGCCATCAAGGGCTAGCGTACCATGCCAATTTCCTTTGGTGTAATAGTGTTCATCTCTGTTCCAAAAGCAATTTAATTGAATCATATAAATACTCCCTAGTGCATTCTCATCAACCAGTCGTTTTAGCCATTTTACTGTAGGTGAGTATCTATTTTGCACCACAGGAAACACATGCTTACCGCTGTTATTTGCAGCCTCCAAAATGGCATTGGCATCTTGTATTTTCAAGGCTATAGGCTTTTCTATAACCACATGATAACCTTCTTCTAAACATTGAATAGCTTGTTGAGCATGTAGTCCATTTGGCGTACAAATGTTTAATACATCAACTTCCATCTTTTGTTTGAAAAAATCATCCAAACTTTGAAAATGGTTAACCTTAGCACCTAGGATCTCTAGCTGATCAAAAGCAGGATCAATTGTTGCTACCAGTTCAGCATTAGTGTGCTTTGCCACAAGTTCGGCATGTTTCTTACCTATATGCCCACAACCTACTATAGCAAATTTAACCTTCATAAGAAATAAGGTTATCTAATTTAAAAACCTGATTATTTAATAATCGATAGGTTTGTCCACTTTCGGGACAAGTAGTGATTTCCCCCATATCGAAATCTAAGGCATGACCAAACTCACTTACCCAGCCCACCTGTTTCATTGGATTACCAATAACTAAGGAGTAAGCTCCTACATTTTTGGTAACAACACTTCCTGCTCCAATTAGTGCATATTTCCCTATCGTATTTCCACAAAGCACAGTCACATTAGCTCCAATTGAAGCTCCCTTGTGTATAATTGTTTTTTTAAATTCTTTTTTCCGATCGATAAAACTACGTGGATTCTTAACGTTGGTAAATACTACCGATGGGCCAATGAAAACATCATCCTCCACTGTCACCCCCTCATATACCGACACATTGTTTTGTATCTTCACGCCATTGCCAATTTCAACATTATTAGCTACCATAACATTTTGACCTAGACTGCAGTTCTCCCCAATTTTCGCGCCACTCATTACATGGCAAAAATGCCAAATCTTAGCTCCAGCGCCTATCGTAGCTCCCCTGTCAATTACCGCAGTTTCATGTGCAAAATAACTATTTGATTTCATTAATGAAACTAATAATAAGTCCAACGACATAAGCCTGTTTTTCAGAACTCATTTCGGGATATATTGGTAAAGCCAATATACGATCACAAAGCTTTTCTGATATGGGTAAATCTCCATCCTTGTAGCCATATTTAGCAAACGCTACTTGCAAATGAGTTGGCTTTGGGTAATAAACCATTGTGTCCACTCCATTTTTGGCTAAGAAAGATTTAAGATTGTCTCTCTGAATTTTACTTTCTAATAAAATACAAAATTGATTATACGTATGATCTGTATTAACCTTAGGTAAGGAAAGCCCTTCCAATCCTTTTAAATTCTGCAGATAATAAGCCGCAATTTTCCGCCGACTTTCAATCATTTCGTCTAAACCATCCAATTGAATATTCAGCACAGCAGCCTGTATGGTATCCAGCCTAGAATTCAATCCAACATACTGATGTTCATATTTTCTTTCTTGTCCATGATTGGCGAGCATTTTTATTTTCTTCGCCAGCTCTAAATCATTGGTAAATACCGCTCCGCCATCTCCAAAACAAGCTAAGTTTTTGGTGGGAAAAAATGAAGTACAACCAATATGCCCTAATGTGCCTATTTTTTGCCCCTGATAGCTTCCTCCTAAAGATTGCGCAACATCTTCGATCACAAATAAATCATTATTCTTGGCTATTGCGAGCACTTGCTCCATTGGAGAAACCAATCCGAACAAATGAACTACTATAATAGCTTTTGTTCTTTTCGTGATCTTATTTTCGAGACTCGTACAATCGATATTAAAATTGTTTTCATCTACTTCAACAAAAACGGGCTTAAGGCCCAATAAGGCTACCGACTCCGCAGCTGCTATAAAATTGAAAGAGGGTACAATGACTTCGTCACCTAATTCTAGGTCTAGCGCCATCAGGGCTAGACATAATGCATCGGTACCATTACCGCAAGGGACAACCTGCTCAACATTTAAGTAGCTCGCAAGGTTGGAAGCAAATTCAGAAACTTCTGGACCATTGATATAAGAGCCCCTTGATAATACTTTTTGAATGGCTTCGTCAATGACTTCTCGCCGATTATGATAGATTGCTTTTGCTTCAAAAAAAGGAATTTTCAAGTTAGAGTCTACCATCGATGATATTTCTATCTAGAAACGCTTTAGTATCAAAAATTACTGATTTCTCATCCCGCCTTAATGCTGAAAAATCGAGACTTAAAAACTCTTGATGACTTACGGCTAACACTATCGCATCGTAACGCTGTTCAATCTTAGAAATTAGATTGATTTGATATTCATCCTTCACTTCCTCCATATTTGCATGTGGGTCATATACATCGACCTCCAAGCCAAACTGATACAGCTCTGTAAAGATATCTATCACTCTTGAATTTCTGATATCGGTACAGTTTTCCTTGAAGGTAATTCCTAAAATTAGCGCTTTAGCACCTTGAACTTTGTGACCTTTATGAATCATCAATTTGATCATCTTGTTAGCCACAAACATTCCCATATTATCATTTACCCTTCTTCCGGAAAGAATAACCTCAGGATGATAACCAAGCGACTCAGCTTTATGTGCCAAATAATATGGATCAACACCAATACAGTGTCCACCGACTAATCCCGGCTTATATTTTAAAAAATTCCATTTAGTCCCTGCTGCTTCGATAACATCTGTAGTGTCGATACCGATCCTATCAAAAATTAAGGCCAATTCGTTTACAAAAGAAATATTAACATCTCTCTGCGCATTTTCAATAGCTTTTGAAGCTTCTGCTACCTTTAAATTAGGTGCTTTATGAGTTCCAGCAGTAATAATGCTGCCGTACAATTGGTCCACAATTTCTGCAATTTCAGGTGTTGATCCTGAAGTAACCTTCTTAATCTTAGTCAGCGTATTTACTTTATCGCCTGGATTTATCCGCTCTGGAGAATAACCACAAAAGAAATCTTTGTTGTACCTTAATCCTGAAAATTGCTCCAATACTGGAACGCAATCTTCTTCGGTACAACCAGGGTAAACAGTAGACTCATAAATAACAATGTCTCCAGGTTTAATTACACTCGCCAACATCTTAGAAGCGTTAAGTAACGGGGCAAGATCTGGAGCTTTAAATTGATTAATTGGAGTAGGTACAGTTACAATATAGATATCACAATTCCTTAAATCATCTATATTGGAAGAAAAAGAAAGCGCCCCATCTATCATCACTTTTTCCAAATCCACCAAATCAGCTTCTTTAGTCCTATCTCTTTTTGCTTTTAATTCCTTAACTCGTGCTTCATTAATATCGAATCCTATAACCTTGTATTTCTTTGCAAATTCTATAGCTAAAGGTAATCCAACGTAACCTAGTCCAATAATGGCTATGTTATAATTTTTCATTTGATTTTTTGAGGATAAAGAAAATTCTAAAGTGTAGTCCTTTATCTGAATAAGCTGACTATAATTGCGGCTAAAGAGGCAACTCCTGTACCAATACCAACCCAAGCTTGAGCACTTATTTTTTCTCGTTCGGCTTTTACCGGTACAAAAATCTCGGCACCCGGCCTAACTTTAGGATAGTTATTAAAGAATAAGAATTTCTTTGCTGCTTCGGCAGAACCGTTAGCATATTTGATGTAAGCGCTCTTTTTTAAAGCTGAATTAGTAAACCCACCTGCTCCATTTATATATTGCTTAAAGCTTTTCCCAGGCACATATACAATATTATTTGGATTTAAAACTTCACCTGTAACCTTCACTGTTTGAAGCTGTTTAGGCACACGCACAACGTCTCCTTCTTCCAAAATTAAGTCTTGTCTAGACAGAGGCTTTTTTAGAATTTTTTCTAAGTTAATACCAACCAAATCAGATTGCACCAATTCCTCTTTCATCTTTTTACCTTCACCAGTATCTTTTGCATCCTTTTCCTGAAGTCTTTCTAAGTTCGCAAACTTTTTCTTCTCTTCATCCTGATTATTGATCGCATTCTTATCTGCTGGGTTTATCTTTTCAGCACCAGGTCTTTTTAGTGAAGCGCCTTCCGCATAAGCAAAAGAAGTTAATCCACCTGCTCTTTTGATGAGGTCTGATATACGGTAATCTTTACTTGTAATGGTATACATACCTGGATACAATACCTCACCTTCAATTTTTACCTGCTTTTGTACCGAATAACCTTCAGAATTTCTTACCGAAATAATATCAAAAGGTTTGATTTCAAACTTGTCGCCCAAAACGCGTAAGTTCTCATCAATATTTACCACAAACAAGTCTGCTGTTTTAGAAGAAGTTGAATTGGGATCTGTATTTTTTATCCTTCTAGAAACTTCAATTCTATTTGGTGTAGCTCCTTCTTTTAAGCCACCCGCCATTTGTATAATATCTTCTAATTTTAAATTCTGCGAATATTCGAACGTTCCTGGAGCCCTTACTTCACCTTGTATAGTTACGGTATATTCTTCTCTCAAATCAAAAATCGAACTGATGGTTACTTTATCTTCGCGAGTTAAAGGAATGTCCCTTTCTTCTCCCGAAAGAACCTTAGCGACATCAAAAGAAATAAAGTATTGTGTTTTATCTGGGTTTAAACGGTTAATGTAACCTCGATTAAGGAATGCATCTTCGGTAATACCATCTGCCTTTTTAATTAAGCCAGCAAGTGTCAACCCATTGTCTAGGGAATAAACACCAGGCCTAAATACAGCACCTATAATTTCCACTCTATTTTCGAAACGCTCCAAAATAGCCTCTACCACAAACTTATCGCCATTTTTCGGCAGGTAACTATCGTATTGTGCTTCTAGGATATCACTAATTCTTCTTTCTCTATTAGTATTCTGGAATGATTTTATTTTAGCGGTGTAGGCCTCTGAGGTGAACCCTTTTGCAAAGTTGATTACATCCAGCAAAGTTTCATTATTTTTAACTTCGAAGATAGCCGCATCTTTTACTTCTCCCGAAATCTCCACCCGCTTATCGTAAGCCGGAATATTGATAACATCTTGATCTTGCAAGCGAATATTTCCTTGCTGAATACCTCTTAAAAGAAAATCATAAACGTCAACGGTAGCTACAACTTTATTATTTCTAATGACCTGTATGTTCCTAAAGGAACCATTTTGAGATGGGCCGCCAGAAACATATAAAGCACGATACACATTTGCTAACGATGGCAAAGTATAAGTTCCTGCTTTTACCACCTGTCCTGTTACTGTTACTTGAATACTTCTAATATTACCCAAATTTACAGCAACAGAAGTCCTACCTGTTCTTAAAGCTGGGTAAGTCTTAGCCATCGTGGATTTGATTTTTGAAGCGGCCTGATCAATACTTAAGCCTCCAACAGCAATTCTTCCAACATATTCCAAATTAATCACTCCTTCTGGGCTCACCTGAAGGTTATAACTACGTTCATTATCTCCCGTTAAATCGATAATTAATCGATCATCAGGTCCAATGATATAGCTTTTAGGCGTTGCGATCCTCAAATTTGGTTCAAAGGTGATGCTTCCATTTCTGAACAAATCCGATCCAAATATCTTAGATTGAATCTCACTATCATCTTCTTTTTTCCCATTATTGATAGCACCTCCATCGGTAGTTTCGCTATATTCTCTTCCAGTGCCTGTAGTAGGTTTATCTGTGGTTTGCGAGCCAGCGCCTTGCTTTTTAAGTTTTTCTACTCTGGCTTTAAATTTTAACATTTCCTCGCCCTTAACACCCTTAGCTGCAGCAGCTTGTTCAAGCTGAGCCTCTGTAGTATAGCCCATTGCTTCCGCTTGTTTTACAATTTGCAAAATTTGGGCATCAGAAAGCTCGTCAACTTTAATATTCGCACCGGATTGTGCAAAGCTTAAAGCAGTGATAAAAATTAAGAGAAATGACAGAAAGATTCTTTTCATGAAAATGATATTCTTGTTTTGTCTAAAACAATAGATTATTCAAAATAATTTAATGTGTTGTAATCGCCTTGTTTCAAATACTCGTCTTTCTTCATTAAGTTCAAATCAGACTGCATCATATCTTCCACTAAAGCCTGTAAATCATATTTAGGTTTCCATCCTAGCTTAGTTTTTGACTTCGTAGGATCACCTAATAGTAAATCTACTTCGGTTGGTCTAAAATACTTAGGATCAACTTTCACTACCGTGTTACCTAGCTTTAAGGTTTCTAAATTTAAACCTAGTTCTGTAGCCTTTTTTGTATCGATATCGATAATAACACCCTTCTCTTGCTCGTCTTTTCCTGAGAATTCGATGGTAATTCCAAGCTCTTCAAACGCCATGCGTACAAAGTCACGTACAGTAGTCGTAACTCCAGTTGCAATAACGTAATCTTCCGCATTTTCTTGTTGCAAGATCAGCCACATTGCCTCGATATAATCTTTGGCGTGTCCCCAATCGCGTTGTGCAGATAGGTTCCCGAGATATAAACAGCTTTGTAACCCCAGAGCTATTTTTGAAGCTGCTCTAGTAATTTTACGAGTCACAAAAGTCTCCCCCCTTAAAGGACTTTCGTGATTGAAAAGAATACCATTACAAGCAAACATTCCATAAGCTTCACGGTAATTCACCGTAATCCAATAGCCGTAAATTTTAGCTACAGCATATGGTGAACGTGGATAAAAGGGAGTACTTTCACTCTGTGGAACAGCCTGCACTAAACCATATAATTCTGAAGTAGACGCTTGGTATATTTTAGTTTTTTTGGTAAGCCCTAGTATCCGAATAGCTTCTAATAGCCTCAAGGTTCCAACTCCATCAGCATTGGCTGTATACTCTGGCATTTCGAAACTTACCTGTACATGGCTCATCGCTGCCAGATTATAAATCTCATCTGGCTGAGTCTCTTGAATAATTCTAATAAGATTTGTTGAATCAGTTAAGTCTCCATAATGAAGTTTGAATCTTATATTACTTTCATGTTGATCCTGATAAAGATGGTCAATCCTATCTGTATTGAATAAAGAAGATCGTCTCTTAATACCATGCACAAAGTAGCCTTTTTTCAATAAAAACTCTGCCAAATAGGCACCATCCTGGCCGGTCACCCCCGTAATAAGCGCAACTTTCATGTCTATATTTTAGTAAATTTATAATGTGCAGGCATATACAAACTATTATTTGTAATAAAAAAGTTGTAGATGAGCAACGCCTCAAAAATAGTATTTTTATTGAACTTCTGTCATCCAAATTTCACCTAGATCTTGTAAACTCCTGCACAACATCAAATAACGGATTTGATGTTTTTGTTACCTACTTAGCTTATATTAATTTGTTTAGCACTTGCTGCCAATCATCAACTCGCTCGTATCCTTCAACAAGAAGATTATGTGGAGAGGTAAAAAGCAGTGATCGGCCGTCAAAACCAGAAAAATTCTTGATTCTATCGTCAATCATAATATCGACGTTTACAATTTTATCTCCACAGAAAATAATATGCTTCCAGTCTATAAAAGGAAAATGCTCTGCGAGCCAGTCTAATTTATCCTCTAATGAATTTCTAAATTCCATAGCGGCAGACACGATATAGACATCATATTTCTGTTGCAACGCTTTAACCGCTTCTACTGCCCCATCAATAACAGGCAAATCTCGGAAGAACCCCTTCTCGTTAATGTATTCGAACCATTTATCATTCACTTCATCAGGAACATTTTGAAAAACTTCCGTTCCTGGTTTTATCACCAAATCTAGTGGCACTTGGTGGTCTCTATTATAAAGTTGAATAAACTTGTGTATTGGATCCGCTAGGACTTCGTCCATATCTATTGCTATTCTCATATATTCAAATATCCACAAAGCAAGGCTGATATCGACAAACAAAATCTAATTTTAGCATAGTTTGCTAGTTATTAACATTTTATTTACCTTTGCAGCCCCGCAACATGAAGTTCCGGGAACTATGTTGAATACATAAATCATTAAAAAGAATGGCAACTAAAATCAGATTGCAAAGATTCGGTAAAAAAGGAAAACCTTTTTACCACGTGGTAGTAGCGGATTCGCGTGCTCCAAGAGATGGAAAATTCATTGAGCGTTTAGGTTCTTACAACCCAAACACCAATCCTGCAACCATCGAACTTAACTTCGACAAAGCTGTAAAATGGGTACTTAACGGTGCTGAACCTACTGATACAGCTCGTGCTATCCTTTCTTACAAAGGTGTTCTTTACAAGAAACACTTAGAAGGTGGTATCAAAAAAGGTGCTTTAACTCAAGAACAAGCAGATGCTAAATTTGCTACTTGGTTGGAGAGCAAAGCAGGTAAAATTGCTGGCAAAACTGAAGGTTTAGCTAGTGGTAAAGCTGAAGCTCGTAAAGCAGCCTTAGCAGCAGAAGCTAAGAAAAACGAAGAAAGAGCGGCAGCCATTGCAGCTAAAAATGCTCCTGTAGCAGAAGAAGTTGTAGAAGAGGCTACTGAAGAAGCTCCAGCTGTTGAAGCTGAAGCAGCAACAGAAGCTCCTGCTGAAGAAACTCAAGCAGAAGATAAAGCTGAATAAAATTAACTTTACTTCAAAGAATAGCGTTCCGGCAAAATCGGAACGCTATTTTTATACCCACCCAACTAGCTATCATTCCAAGGCACGAGGAATCTGTTTCATTCAACATACAATCCACAGATCCTTCGCTAACGTTTAGAATGACAAAATACAAGACACATGACAAAAGAAGAATCATTTTACATTGGATATATTACCAAAACCAAAGGCTTAAAAGGTGAACTTCAGCTTTATTTTGAGTTTGAGGACTATCAAGATTTAGATCTTGACGTCATATTCTTGGAGGTTAATGGAAAAATGGTACCTTTTTTTGTTGCCAGCCATAAATTATACGAAAACAGCACTGGCCTTTTTTATTTTGATGATGTTGACCACGTTGATAAAGCTCAGCCTTTGGTAAAGAAAAAAGCTTATTTACCTTTGAGCAAAAAACCGGAGCGTGAGGACGACGAATTTTACTACACCGATTTAAAAGGCTTTATTGCTGTAGATGAAACATTGGGCGAACTTGGTGAAATCATAGAAGTGAACGAGTACCCTCAACAGTTTGTAGCTACAGTAAACTATCAGAACAAAGAAATCCTTTTCCCTTTAAATGACGACTTTATTGTAGAAATAGATGATGAGGAAAATATTCTTACCTTAGATCTACCAGAGGGGCTACTGGATATTTACCTAAATCCATAATTGGCAAAACAAAACCCTCTGCCCTTAAGTTTTATACTTATGAAGCGACTAGGTTTCTTATGGCTTGGATTATTAACCCTAACATTTGTTAGCTGCAATAGCACAGATAAATCTGCGGATTCATCTCTTGCTACAGATAGTGGCAAAACAGTTAACGCAGTGGACAGTGTAGCCGACGAAGGCACGTTGACTACCATCGCCACAGAGATCCTCACCACGCTAAAAACAAAAGACTACACTGCTTTTGCTTCATATTTCCATCCAACCGATGGCGTAGTCTTTTCTCCTTATGGTTTTATAGATACTAAAACGACAAAGAAACTGTCAAAAGTTTCATTTTTAAAATTGGTCGAGGAAAGAGGTTCGGTAATATGGGGAAATTACGACGGAACTGGGGATCCGATTAAATTAACGGCCCAGCAATATGTAGAAAAGTTTGTCTACAATGCCGATTATCTTCACGCAGAAAAGACTGGATACGATCAAATCATCGGCAAAGGCAATTCTTTAAATAACCTCAACGAAATTTTCCCTAAACATCCTTTTATCGAATACTACTTTAGTGGCTTCGATAAAAAATATGAAGGTATGGATTGGACCAGTTTGCGTTTAGTTTTTAAACTATATCAAAGCAATTATTACCTCGTAGCAGTTATACATGATCAGTGGACAACCTAAAATCAAGGCATTGATCAATTCATTTATTCAATAAAAACAAAGCCTTATATTTGCGCCATGCGTTTTGATATCATTTCTGTACTGCCCGATTTATTGACCAGTCCATTTGCCCACTCTATTTTACAGAGGGCACAAAAAAAGGGAATTGCCGAAATTGTAGTGCACAACCTAAGGGATTATGCCAGCAACAAACAAAAAAGCGTTGACGATTATCCTTATGGTGGCGGAAGTGGTATGGTGATGAGCATTGAGCCTTTTGCAAACTGCATTGAAAAATTGCAAAGTGAAAGACAATATGATGAAATCATTTTCATGAGCCCTGATGGTGAAACCTTAAACCAAACCATTGCCAATGAGCTTTCCATTAAAGGAAATATCATCATTTTATGTGGCCACTATAAAGGGATAGATCAACGTATCCGTGATATTTATGTCACCCGAGAAATTTCCATTGGCGACTATGTATTATCTGGCGGGGAACTACCTGCAGCGGTATTGGTTGATGCGGTTACCCGATTAATACCTGGAGTACTCAATGATGAGACTTCTGCTTTATCAGATAGTTTTCAAGGCGAATTACTAGACTCTCCTATCTATACCAGACCAGCAGAATGGCGAGGGCATAAGGTGCCAGACGTTTTGTTAAGTGGTCATGAGGCTAAAATTGCTGAGTGGCGACATGAGGAAGCTTTAAAACGCACACAACAACGCAGACCAGACTTATTGAAATAAGGCGCTAATTGGGTAATTTGATACTTAGCGAATTAACTAATTTACAAAACGTCAAAAATTTTTAAAATTCACTTTTATTTTTAAAAAATAATTCCTAATATTGCAGTCCGATTTTAAACAACATAAATATCGGCTTAATAGCTTAAAATCATGGATTTAGTAAAATTTGTAGAAGAACAGGCAATCGCTAAAAAAGAATTTCCTACTTTCAAATCAGGAGATACGATTAGTGTTCATTATAAAATTCGCGAAGGTAACAAAGAACGTGTTCAAATTTACCAAGGCGTTGTTATTCAGCGTAACAGCAATGGCGCTAATGAAACTTTCACTGTTCGTAAAATCAGCAACGGTGTTGGTGTAGAGCGTATTTTTCCTTTTAATTCTCCAAACATCGAGAAAGTAGAAGTGAACAGCCATGGTAAAGTGCGTAGAGCTAAATTGTTCTATCTACGTAGCTTAACTGGTAAAGCTGCTCGTATCAAATCTTTAAGAAAATAATAGATTTATTATAAAAGTATTAAAACCTTCACGGAATATTCGTGGAGGTTTTTTTGTTTATATCTTTGCGCAACCAAATAAAAATCTGATAATGGCTTAATTGTACTTGGCCTATAGGCTGATGAAAACCTAACCATTATCTCAACACAGGAACAAATGAAAGAACTTTTAAAAAAGTACGAAGAGAAACAGCCAGAGATTGTTTTTGAGTGGAAAGACAAAGAATCGGAAGCTGAAGGTTGGGTAGTTATTAATTCATTACGCGGCGGGGCTGCAGGTGGTGGTACAAGAATGCGCAAAGGCTTAGACAAGCACGAGGTAGAATCACTTGCAAAAACAATGGAAGTGAAATTTACAGTTTCTGGCCCTCCTATTGGTGGTGCAAAGTCAGGAATTAACTTCGATCCTGCCGACCCTCGTAAAAAAGAAGTTTTAGAGCGCTGGTACAAAGCAGTGATGCCTTTACTTAAAAGCTATTACGGTACTGGTGGCGACCTAAACATTGATGAGATACACGAAGTAATCCCAATTACCGAAGGATATGGTTTATGGCACCCACAAGAGGGTGTAATTAACGGCCACTACCAAGCCAGAGAAAACGAACGTATCCATCAAATCGGGCAATTGCGTTACGGCGTATCTAAAGTACTGGAAGATTTAACCTATACCCCTGACATTAAAAGAAAATATAAAGTAGCGGATATGATTACCGGTTATGGTGTATCAGAGTCAATCCGCCATTTTTACGAAATTTGGGGTGGCAATATCAAAGGCAAAAGAGCTATTATTCAAGGATGGGGCAATGTAGCAGCAGCAGCAGGATACTACCTATCGCAACAAGGCGTTAAAGTTGTAGGAATTATTGATCGTGTAGGCGGGTTAATTAAGCCTGAGGGTTTTACGGAACAAGAAGTAGCTGACCTGTTTAATAACCGAGTGAACAATACCTTGGTTTCAGATCAGCTGGTTTCTTTTGAAGAAGCCAATGAAAAAATCTGGAGTATGGGCGCTGAGATTTTCGTTCCGGCTGCAGCTTCAAGATTGGTTAAACAAAATGAAGTAGATCAAATGATTGCTGCAGGAATGGAAGTAATTGCTTGCGGTGCTAACGTACCTTTTGCCGACAAGGAAATTTTCTTTGGTAGCATTATGGAACATGCCGACAACCACTTGGCCATCATTCCTGATTTTATTGCCAACTGTGGCATGGCAAGGGTATTTGCTTATTTAATGCAGCGTAATGTTGAAATGAGTGACGATGCCATCTTCACAGATGCTTCAAATATCATTAGAAATGCACTCGTTGCCGTACATCAAACTTCTGATAAAAAGACAAATTTATCAAGTACCGCTTTTGAAATCGCATTAAAACAATTAGTATAAAGAATGGAAGTCAGGTTTTTTGAACAAGTTTTTTGGGGTAACACCATCAAACAATACATCATTGTTGCTGCCATTATCCTTATTGGGTTACTCTTTAAAAGGATCGTATCACGCATCCTTAGTCAGTTAATCTTTAAACTGTTCAAAAAATTTGCTGACCAGGTAAATTCTGAAACCTTTATCGCTTTATTATTAAAGCCAATTGAGTTTTTTATCAGCTTATTTACCTTATACGCAGCCATTAACCAACTAAAACATCCTTTGGATGTTACCTTTTTCCATTACAAAAAGACAATAGATAAGGTAAAGGTTAATCAAGCTTTCACGATTGGTGAGTTTGTAGATAAAATTTTCCTTTTTCTTATTATCCTATCTATTTTTTGGATCGTTCTAAGGATTATCGACTTTATCGCCCATGTACTTTTAGTGAGGGCAGCCAAAACAAAAAACAAAGCCGATGACCAACTAGTCCCTTTCATCAAGGAGCTATTAAAGTTTATCGTAGCTTTTATTGGCTTTTTTGTACTACTTGGATATGTATTCGAGGTAAATGCCGTAAGCTTAATCACAGGTTTAGGAATTGGAGGTATCGCTATTGCTATGGCGGCCAAAGAAAGCTTAGAGAATCTGCTTGGCTCATTCCTTATTTTCATGGACAAGCCTTTTACCGTAGGCGATGTGGTAAGAGTTGATGGCATTGAAGGGACTATTGAGCGAGTAGGTTTTAGGAGCACGGTATTGCGTAGCACCGACAAAACCACTTACGTTATCCCTAATCGTTCGATGATAGATGGGGTGTTGGAAAACCTCACCATGAGAAATGCTCGTAGAGTAAAGTTTGATATTGGGCTTACCTATGAAACCAGTTCAGAAAACATCAAAAAAATCATTGCGGAAATTGAAACATATTTAAAGGAACACACAGGTATCACAGATAGCACAGTGGCTCTCGATTCCTTTGGCGATTCTTCGTTAAATGTGCAGATCATTTACCTAGTGCCTATGAAAAAGGACCTAGACCTTATCAAAATCAAGGAGCAAGTGAATTTTAGCGTTATTGAGATTGTCGGTAAAAATGGTTCAGAGTTTGCTTATCCAACACAAAGAAGCATAGGAGAAAGCACTCACAAAGAAGAAAAATAGTTTTTTAAGCTTTAAAATAATTTGAAAAGCAATTCCCAAAGCCCCGTACATGCGGGGCTTTTTGCTAACCTGTCATTCATAGCGCAGCGAAGAATCTCTAGGATAGCATTAAGGGAAGGAGATTCCTCGTTCCTCGGAATGACAAGGAGGAGATAAATACTCAGCATAACAATAAACCTAAGACAGGAATAACAAAAAGGATTTCCATTTCAATGCCGTTTATTTAACTAAAAGTAATATTCTTTTTAACCGTATCCTGTAGTCAACCCGTCATTGCTTCGCACCTCGCATTGACGAAATGGCTGGAAACAACTCCCAAACCCTACTCATTTCTCAAAAAACACCACAAAAAAAGTCCCGCACTTGCGGGACTTTCATATTTTCAATTTTAAATCTTTTCCTTAAAATTAGCTTAGCTCACCCAATACAGTAATACCACCTTTAACGACTTGGTTAAGCTCTAAATTCACTTTTGTGCCTAATGGCAAAAAGATATCAACTCTTGAACCAAATTTGATAAATCCAAATTGCTCATTTTGCACTACTTGATCACCTTCTTTCACATACCAAACAATACGACGTGCCAAAGCTCCTGCAATTTGACGGTACAATACTGGAGCGCCATTTTTATGTTCAACCACAACGGTAGTACGTTCGTTTTCAGTACTTGATTTTGGGTTCCATGCCGCTAGATATTTCCCTGGGTGATATTTAAAAAACTTTACCACACCCGAAATTGGGTTACGATTAATATGCACATTCACTGGCGACATGAAAATCGATACTTGCAAACGTTTATCCTTAAAGTATTCGCCTTCTTCAGTTTCTTCAATTACTACTACTTTACCATCAGCAGGGCAAATGATTAAATTTTCGCCATTGGTAAAAGTACGTTTCGGATTTCTGAAAAACTGGAGCACCGTAATAAACAAAGCAAATGAAAAGATATAGATAAACCATCTCAATATAAAAACATCGGCAAAACGATATTCAACAACGGCATTGATGATAAAAATAAAAAGCACCGTAAGGGCTATGGAGGTATATCCTTCTTTATGTATGGTCATTTAACTTAGCTTTTGTTATCCTGCAAAACTCGTAAAAATTTATCAATTTTTTGCCCAATTGCATGTTTTATCTTTTGCACTGGCACACAGCATTTTGGAAGCAGACTCTATTGAAGGGAAAATACTTTTGTTGTAGGCGACAAAAAAAACCTCGTAGGTTTTATCATCCCAAACGTTAGTGAAGCATCTGCCTGATTAAGATGACCTGCAGGAGATTCCTCGTCCCTCAGAATGACAGCATAGGAGGCAAAACTAAACCGCTCTATAAATATGATTTAAATTTCTACCCAAACCATCGTAATCCAAGCCATAGCCCACCACAAATTCGTTTGGTATTTCAAAGCCAACATAATTCAAAGCCTCCAAAGGTTCTTTCAAAGCATCTGGCTTGAAAAGCAAGGTACAAATGGCTACAGAAGCTGGCTCTTGTTCTTTAACTTTAGAAATAATATATTTCATCGTAAGGCCACTATCGATAATATCTTCCACAATAATCAAATGACGACCTTTTAAATTAGCCGGCATCCCCAAGGCGTCTTTAACACTTCCTGTACTACCTGTTCCGTGATAAGAAGCCACTTTAATAAATTCCGTCTCGCAAGGTAAATCAATCTCTTTCATCAAATCTGCGATAAAGAGAAAGCTGCCATTTAGCACGCCTATAAAAATTGGGCTTTTATCTTCGTAGTCTACATTAAGCTGTATAGCCATTAAGCGAATGCGTTTGGCAATCGTATCCTCTTCTAACAAGAGCTCAAAATCCTTTTGGTGAACACTTACCCTAGTTTCCATTTTTTTCTTGTTCTCTTTTTCTTCTACGCTCTTCGCGACGCTCTTGTCTTAATTGCTTCCGTGTTTTTACAGTATCAGCACCTGGTTTTACTTTAACGGTATCTTTTTTAGAAGACCCACCAAACAAACGGTCAAACAAACTCTTCGATTTATCCTGCATACCTTCAGGAGTCATCATATCATCTTCGCCAATCTCAACCGAATTGGTATCCAAAGTAGTTGAATCTGGAGCCAGATATTGTCTTAAACCTTCACGTAATCGTACATCGTAAAAGCCATAACCTGTAGTATCTGCTGGGGCCAAACCTCTTCTGGCCATGATATTACCTATATACCTAAAATAAGGCAGCAAATAACCTTTCAGCGTTCCGTTACTCATAAATTTGTACAAGGCCGCTTTAGGCTTAGGCACAATATTGGCCAAGAAAATTCCCTCGCCCAAAGTTAATTCAGATGGACTTTTAGCAAAATAATGTCTTGATGCCTCTCCTATACCGTACACATTATTGCCCATCTCAATGATGTTAAAATAAACCTCCAACATTCGAGACTTGCTTACCAAATGATTGTTCTCTATTAACCAAACAATCAAAATTTCTTCGGCTTTACGCACCAACGTTTTCTTTCTGCTTAAGAATACATTTTTAACCAACTGCATGGAAATTGTACTGCCACCCCTTTTAAATTTCTTCTCTTTAAAATTTACCGCAATAGACTTTCGGATTGACTCTTCTACAAAGCCCTTATGGCGATAAAAAGATGGGTCTTCGGCTGTTAACAGCGCATTTTTAAAATTTGGAGAAATATCTTCGAGCCTAGTAAAATTAGGATTTGATGGACCAATGGTAATGTTACGCATGGGCTTTCCGTATTCATAAGGCGTATAAATAAAATCTGAATTGATTTTTTGCAAATCCGTCTTACCAAAATGCAACACTTTAAAATTGCTAGGGCTTAAGGTAGAACTAAACCTTACACTATCAGGAATGGCCGTATCTAAATAAAAATCTAGATTATATTTTAATTTACCCTGTACCTTTATCCCATCAAGAGATTCAAACAGTCCCAAAGGAAACGAATCAAAAATAGCCTGGGCATCCTGCTCCTGAGCCGTCAGCTTCATTTCGTAGATTTTATTGGGAGAAAGGGTATATTTCAAATAAGGGTGAACGTAAGCATCTCTCAAATAAACGGTTGAAGTACTATCTAAACAGACAAAATTCTCCCCAATCAACATATCTGCCTCTATTCGGGCATCTGGCACAACAATATCTTCCGCAGAAATTCGAGGCTGATTAATTAATAAGTTTTTAATAGCCCACGAACCTGAAATTTTGTAATCGCCGCCACTAAAACTGGCATCCTTCATCTGTGTTTTAACCGTATCAAAATTGATTTTAGTATGCAGCTTACTTTCTAGATAAGGTAACTCAACTTTCTTCCCATCTGCAAAAAGCATAATATCTAACTGCTTATCGCTAGGGTCAAGGTCCCCATTGATATGCCAAACCGCAGCCGTATCGTTAACTTTAATAGTTGATTTCAGTTCCCCTCCATCAATGGTTGCAGTAGTGGTTAAAAACTTTACAGAAGCAGTATCGTTATCATTCAACTGCATCATAAAATTTTTGATCTCCATATCATCAGGAATTTTATAGAAAACCTGATTCAGTAAATTACTAGCCAGTTCGCTCAAATCAACCTTGCTTTTGGTGGAAGTACTATCTTTTTTCTTTCTTTTTAAGATGAAATCGATATTAGTCAGCGTATCACGCATCACTACATTCAGCTTACCGTCATTGAGGTTAACTTCCGACAGCTTTACATCTCCAAACAATAATGGAAAAATTTTTACCCCAATGGTAATATCTTTAATGGTAGTTAGCGTATCACGGTCTTTTGGCACCACTGAAATATTGCTCATGTGCACTTTGCTCAGTCCACTAAAGCCGTATTCGCCAATCTTTACGGAGAGATTATAGTCTTTTTCGGCTTTGCCAATGGCTTTGGCTACCATTTTATTCAATAGTGCTTCTCTTTTACTATAAGCCACGGCTCCACCAGCCACTAACAATAGCACTAATATGCCCAGTACCCAGGCGCCAATTTTCAGGTATTTTTTTGGTATCTTAATTTGGGGCAATTGCATAAACCTCCTCGAAATTACTGCTTTAACAAACGCTTAACACAAATGTTTATTTTCATGTGCAAATATCGATTGTTTTCTCATCTGACACAGGATTTTCGTCACAAAACTTCTTCCGTTGCGGAGTAATGTCTGTTACGTCTCATTTCGTGTTAAAATTACAACAAAAAGCTAGATACAAAATTATTTATAGCTAATGTTTTAGTAATTTTGAAGGATGATAATTACCGAGGAAAAAGTTTTAGCGGCACTTAGCCATGTTGAAGACCCAGATTTGAAAAAAGATCTGGTGACTTTAAAGATGATTAAGGATGTTAAAATTGAAGATAAAAAAGTTGCTTTCACGCTTGAACTAACCACTCCAGCTTGTCCATTAAAGGATATGTTGAAGAATGCCTGTATCAATGCCGTTAAGCATTTTGTGGATGCAGAGGCAGAAATAGATATCAATATTACTTCGAGAGTAACCAAACCAGTAGACACTAGCCAGCTAAAAGCAATTAAAAATATCGTTTTGATTTCTTCAGGAAAAGGAGGGGTTGGAAAATCTACGGTATCTAGCAACTTGGCCGTTACCTTGGCAGCCGATGGCGCAAAAGTAGGCTTAATAGATGCTGATATTTATGGGCCTTCGGTTCCTATCATGTTTGATTTAGTGGGTGCAAAACCAAGTGCTAAAGAAACTGCCGACGGCAAAACTTTAATTCTTCCTATAGAAAAATACGGCATCAAACTGCTTTCATTGGGTTTCTTTTCTGATCCAGATCAGCCAGTGCCATGGCGTGGTCCAATGGCTTCCAACGCCATCAAGCAACTTTTCAACGATGCTGATTGGGGCGAATTAGATTATCTGTTGGTCGATCTTCCTCCTGGTACAGGGGACATCCATATTACCATTAGCCAAAGCTTTCCAATTGCGGGGGCGGTAATTGTAACCACTCCACAACAAGTGGCACTTGCCGATACCAGAAAAGGCTTGGCCATGTTTGGAATGCCAGGCATTAACATTCCTGTATTGGGCGTAATTGAAAACATGGCTTATTTTACCCCAGAAGAACTACCTGAAAACAAATATTATATTTTTGGAAAAGATGGTGGTAAAGAACTAGCAAGACACTTTGAAGTACCATTTTTAGGTGAAATTCCGTTGGTACAAGGCATTACTGAGGCTGGCGATAAAGGCAAACCAATTGCTTTAGAAACTAGTCATCCACAGTCTTTAGCATTTAAGGAAATTGCAGGCAAAATTGCACAGCAAATTTCGATCAACAACGTACAACAAATGGCTAATTGCTAAATTTTTACTATTTTTATATTTTAAAATAATTAAACATGGATTTAACAGCACGAGTAGAGCAAGCTTTGGAAACTATCAGACCTTATTTGATAGCTGATGGGGGAAATGTAGCTATTGAAGAAATCACTCCTGAAAACATTGTAAAAGTGAAATTATTAGGTAATTGCGGTTCATGCAAAATGAGCTTCATGACTATGAAAGCAGGCATTGAGCAGGCCATCATGAAAGATGTGCCAGAAATTAAAGGTGTAGTTGCCGTTGATTTAGCAGAACAAGCGTAACACTTTTAACACATTTTAACCAAATAGAAACTCTTTAGCGCCTACATTTGTATCATATTGTATTACAGATGAGAATTAGTTTAACCGTCATATTGTTGTTTTTTGTAAGTCTGGCTTTTGCTCAAGATAAAACCCAGACCAACAAACTTGTGCAGTTCTCGGGTATTGTAACCGATGCTGACAGCAATATGGTAGTGCCTTATGTTACCATTACCAACATCAGTAATAAGAGTCAAAAATACGCAGCCAATTATCAAGGCTTTTTCTCCTTTGTAGTTAATCCTGGTGATACGGTGATGTTCTCAGCAGTAGGTTTCACAAGTAAAATTTTGGTATTGCCTAGAAATATTATTGACAATAGGTATACAGCAATGGTCCAAATCAAATCTGAGATTGTATACTTAAAAACGGTTAGGGTAAACCCTTGGGCTACGGTAGAAGAGTTTAACAAGGATTTTCTTTCGTTAAAAATAGCTGACGATGATTTGGCCATCGCCAAGAAAAACTTATCCCGTCAAAGCATTAACGGGCTCAAATTAACCCTACCCCGAGATGCTGGCGAAATCAGCAATGCCAACTATCGATATAATTTCGATAGGATGATGAATGTAAACATGCGCCAAACTAACCCACTACTTAACCCATTTGCATGGGGTAAATTAGTGCAGGAAATCTTTAATGGCGACAAAGCAAGAAGCGCCGAGCAATAACATTAGCCTCGATTAAAGCTTTATTCAAAAAATATTTTTCTTTTTTTCTTATTTGTGTGCAACAAAAAATTAACGTTGGCGACTATCATATAGTTATTCGTTAATTTTATGATGATGCGCCATGTATCCATCTTTATAAAGCGAGCTAACTACCCGAGATAGAGAAAATGGTGAAAGAGCAAACATTAGATAAATATCAGGTTGAGCCCAAAAAAGAAGTAGGCTACACCAAAAACAAATTAACTATTAACGTACAAATTAAGTTTAAAACCCTTGCATCTGAGCATTTCTATAAACGAAGAAGAATTGGTAAAGCAATGTATGGCTGGCGAAGAAAAAGGCTATACCATGCTGTACAACAAATACGCTAAGCGTATTTACCATACTGTTTATAGGGTAATGGGCAACAGCGCCGAAACGGAAGATATCGTCCAGGAAGCATTTTGCACTGCTTTTGAACAGATTGGGAAACTGAAAAACCAAAACAATTTTGAGGGTTGGTTAAAAAGAATAGCACTTAATCAGGCCATATCAACCCTGAGAAAGAAAAAGATGGTTTTTACTGAAGATGGTCAATTAGAAACAGTAGCAGAAGAAGAGCTGGACATGAATGAAGAAGTTTTATTTCAATCCAAGGTGGATGATGTAAAAGCGGCCATACAACAGTTACCTGATGGCTACAGGACCATCATGTCTCTACATTTATTTGAGGATATGGGGCAAGAAGAAATTGGTAATATGCTGGGCATTAGCCACAGCACGGTTCGGACACAATACCACCGAGCCAAAAAGAAAGTTTATTTAGCATTAAAAGATAAGGTATACTATGGAACATGATTTTTTTAAGCGATACGTCCAAGAGCACAAAGATGCTTTTGAGGAGGAAGCTTTGCCTCCAAACATGCTAGGCAATATTTTGGGGAATATGAGAGAGCGCCAATTATTACAGGAAAGGAAAAAACGCAAGTTAACCTATACCTGGATGGCCGTGGCGGCTTCTCTAATCATGGTGGCAGGAACGTATTTGTTTCTTTCGCAAGAAAACACCGTGACTAAACCAGGGAATCAAATAGTAGCTAACTCCCAAGATGACATAGAAACGCCTGCTACTTTACCTGCAGAAGTGATTTCACCAAAACCGCAAGTTGCTGTTCAAAAACAAACACGCTTAGTAGCATACCAGCCGAAAGCGCAACAACATCAAGAAATTTATGCAGGCTTAGCTGATAGTTTGTCTGTAGCTAGCAGATTGAATGCGGTGCTTAAGGCGGGTTCTTTAAACAAACTTGATCAAAAACTAAAAACAACGCTTTGCGAAGTTTTCAATGAGGATGAAAATGACAACGTACGTTTAGCCTCCTTAGAAGTACTATCCAAGTTTGCTGGAGATAAGTATGTACAACAACAATTAACAGCAGGTTTAAGCAAACAGAAAGACCCTGTTATACAATTAGAATTGGTAAAAGTACTTGGGAATAGCAATAATCCCGAAACTACCGACAAACTGATTGCCATGGCCGACAATCCACTAACCATGGATGTAGTTAAAGACCAAGTATATTTTGCATTACTAACCAAACAACAATTTCAATAAGACACATATTATAACAAACAAATGAAAAGAATATTCATAGTAGCTTTAGTACTGCTTGTTGCAGCAGGACAAGCATCTGCCCAAAAAGAGTACAAAATTGCAAAAAGCAGTGGGAAGTTAATTGTCAACAATATCGCTAACCTTAGTGTAGAGGGATATGATGGTAAAGAAATCATCATTACTTCTAGAGGCAAACAAGAAGCGGCCGATCCACGTGCAGAAGGACTGACCGTACTAGGCAATAGTGGTTTCGATAACACCGGAATTGGGTTAACCATTTCACAAAAAGATCAAGTGGCCGAGCTTATTGCGGTAGACAGATCCAATTCTCTAAAAGTAGCGATCAAATTACCTTATGGTGTTGATCTTTCCATCAAAACCGCTGGGTTTGGCGATGGAGGCAATGAGCCTATCACACTTAATAACTTAAAAAGTGAGATCGATGCTTCTACACAATATGAAAACATCAAGTTATCGAATATAACAGGCCCCGTAAGCGTGAAAACATTGCACGGGAATATAGAAAGCACTTTAAGCCCATCTTTTAAAGGTCCTATTTCTTTAGTATCTGTTTATGGTTTCGTAGACTTAAAAGTTCCTGAAAATGCAAAAGCTGACCTGAGCATTAACACACTTTACGAGACCCTTTACGCTGCAAAAGACCTTAAATTTGAGATTACAGAAACCACGCAAAACAAAGAATTCACCCCGCTTAATGCACTAACTTACAACAATGCCAAAGTTGACGGACAAAACGTTCAGTTAGTTACCTTAAATGGGAATGCTCAGGTTGTAGCTGCACCAAAAGCAAAAGTGACTACAGAAACTTCTACCAATGTAGCCGTAGGTCAGGGTACAACTAGTAGCGATAGATCTGAAACAGGTAAACGAAGAACCGCTACCGCAGGTGACTTTACTTATACCTACTCAAATGGCTCTGTTTTTGCCAGCAACTCAAGAGGCACTGCAATTAGTGGCAAGTTAAATGGTGGAGGAGAAAAAATTGTTTTAAAATCTACTCACGGAAAAATCTATTTACGTAAATAAAACCACACAAATTATATTTTCCATAAAAGCTAGCCCGCAGATGCAGGGCTAGCTTTTTTATTTATGCCACTTATTGCGAAAATGCGCGGCTTTATTCTTATTTTAGTTAAAACTAACCGTATAAAACCGCAAATGAAAAAGTTTTTACTTTACTTAAGCATCCTTTTACTGCAAATTAACGCAACAGCTCAAAACCCAAAGCGAGAAGTCAGAGCCGCTTGGCTAACCACCGTTTCTAACACAGATTGGCCCAAAAGCACCTCACAAACGACTCAAAAGAGCAATATGATTACCATCCTAGATAGCTATAAGGAACTTGGCATTAACACCGTATATTTTCAAACCCGAAGCCTATCAGATGCAATGTACAAAAGTAATATTGTCCCTTGGGCAACCATACTTACAGGGACCTACAATCAAGCTCCTGCTAATAATTTTGATCCCTTACAATTTGTGATTGACGAAGGCCATAAAAGAGGAATGGAAGTACATGCCTGGTTAAATCCTTACAGGGTAGCCACCACTGCAACAGCTTACAACAACTTACCTTCTACACATCCTGCAAAGCAAGCCGGAATGAGGGTCCTTACTGGCGGAAACATTCGGTACCTTGACCCTGGGCTCACTGCTGTTAGAGATCACGTTAACCAAGTGATTATGGAAATTGTAAACAATTATGATATAGACGGCATACACTTTGATGATTATTTCTACCTCGCCAATGTAGGCACACAAGACAATCAGACCTTCATCGACGAACCTAGAGGGTATACAAACATTTCGGATTGGAGAAGAAACAATATTTTACGACTTGTTACCGAAACCAACACTTCAATTAAAGCACAGAAACCTTGGGTGAAATTTGGCATTTCTCCTTCTGGCATATATCGTAACAGCACCAACCCTAACATTGGTTCAAACACGGCAGGATCAGAGCATTATAGTGTCCAATATATCGATAGCAAATACATCATGGAGCAAAACCTTATTGACTATCTCACACCACAAGTGTATTGGTATATTGGCCAACCTAATGCCAATTTCAGTATTGTTACCGATTGGTGGAATAACATTAACACTACTAGACACATTACTATAGGCATTGCGGCCTATAAAGTTGGTGTTTCGGATCAAGGGGCATTTAATACCAACACTAACGAAATATCACAGCAAATAAATTTAGTAAGAGGAACCACAAACTTGAAAGGCGTTGCTTATTACAACACCACTACTTTAAATGCAAATACCTTTAATTTTCGAACGAACTTAATGACAAACCAATACAGCACCTTGGCATTGGTACCGAGCATGGGCTGGATAGATAATACGGCTCCAGCTGAACCCACTACTTTAGCTGCAAGCCTTCAAGCGGGCAAAACAAAACTTACTTGGACAGCCCCAACAGCTACTACGGAAGAACTACAAAAAGTAGTGAGATATGCTGTTTACCGCTCAACCTCTTCAACGATCGACTATAACAACTCAGCCAACTTAATCGCCATCATTCCTAGCACCGATGTTAGTTATACCGATAACGCGGTAACTCCAGGGACAGGCACTTCCTATTACTATGCCGTCACTTCTCTAGACCGAATTAGCAATGAAAGCGTTGCCAGTAATATCGTTGCTGACCCAACAGTTTTACCAGTGAAACTGATCAGTTTTGCCGCAAAAAAAGACAATAATAGGGTAAAGATTGAATGGTCAACAGCAAGCGAAGTAAACAGCGATTATTTTTTGATTGAGAAAGCAGGCACTGATGGTGTTTTTAAATACTTAGATAAACAAAATTCCGCTTCAGCAAACACCAACACAATCAGAAATTATACAACTTGGGACAATGCACCAACTAATGGCATTAATTATTACCGACTTATCCAGTTTGATAAAGACGGTACTCGTTCTGAACCAACATTTGCTAGCGTTAACTTCAATGAGCTAATGATTGTTAGTGCAAAGGCATTTCCAAATCCAACGCAAAAAGACATTCATTTCAGCATAGAAAATTTTGCAGGAAAGTCGATTAAAACCAGATTAGTGAATCTTTATGGTCAAGTAATCCATGAGGAAGAGTTTAGCACTCAAACAGGAAATAGCTCCTATCAATTATCATTGAGGCAAGACCTTCCGAAAGGACATTATGTTTTAAGCCTATCTGATAACAGCTTTAAGAAAAACATTAAACTCGTTGTGTTATAAACAAAAAAGCCCCGCATGTGCGAGGCTTTTTTTATCTCTTCTTATTCTGTCTAGGAAACTTCATTTTATAATCTGCCCTAATTTCGCCTTTTGAAATTTTATCAAGTTTACCTTTGATAAGCTGCTTACGCAACAGGTTAATTTTTTCGGTAAAAAGCTTTCCTTCAATATGATCATATTCATGCTGAATTACACGAGCGGCAAATCCCGAAACGTTTTCTTCATGCTTTTCCCAATTTTCATCATAATAGCTGATCAAGATATTAGGCTTACGAAAAACTTCTTCACGTATTTCTGGAATACTTAAACAGCCTTCAGTAAAACCCCAAGGCTCTCCAGTTTCTTCTAAAATTTGAGCATTAATAAACACTTTTTTATAACGCGGTTCGTCGTCATTGTCACCTGTATCTACCACAAACAAACGAATTGGCAAGCCAACTTGTGGTGCCGCCAAACCTACACCACTAGCGTTGTACATGGTTTCCCACATATTCTCTATCAGCTCGCCCAAGTTTGGGTAATCCTTCTCTATCGGTTCACATACCTTTTTTAAAACTGGGTCTCCGTAGGCAACAATTGATAATTTCATGGTGCAAAGTTAAGAAAAATAAGGTAGAAGGTAAAAAATGAGGGGTTTAGCAATTGGGAGTTTTAAAATCACTCCGTTGGATTAAAAATGAGACTGCTCCATTGACGCTGGTCAAAAACTTCATCCACAATCTCTTTCATTTCCGAAACCGTCACTTTTCTAATTTTTTGGAATACGGTTTCCAAGCTATCAATATGTTGATAATCCAACAAACTCTTAGCCATGGCAATGATTAAACCAATTCTATTTTCTTCGCCAAGCGCAATTTGACCAATGAATTTGCTTTGTGCTTTATGAAGCTGTATCTCTGTTAAAGGTTTTTGCTTCAGCTTATCCATTTCCTTAAGAATAAGCTTCATCGCTTTTTCAGCTTTCTCTACATCCGTACCAAAATAAATGGCAAAAATACCCGTATCAGAAAGTGGGCTATAAGCCGATTCGATGGTATAAGCGATACCATACTTTTCTCTTAACTGTAAATTAAGAATAGAACTCAGGCCTGTACCTCCAAATAAATTATTCAGCAACAACAATCCTGTTTTATGAGGATGGTGTAAAGAATACGTCTGAGTACCCATCATACAATGGCTTTGCGCAATCTGCTTATCTACAATTTGATGCAAGGCAGGATTACCTACAGGAGCTATTCTTTGATTAGCAGCAGTATTTTCTGCAATTTCTGCAAAATACTTCTCCCCTATTTTAACAACCTTATTAAAACTGTAGTTCCCCAACACGGCCACTACAATTTGATCTGTACGATAGTGGTTTTTAACAAATGCCTGAATATCTTTTTTAGAGAGCTTTTCAACTGTTTCTGGGGTACCTAAGATATTTCTACCCAACTGATGCCCTTTAAAGAGTAAGTCTTCAAAGTCATCGTTAATTGCTTCTTCTGGCTGATCCAAATAAGAAGCAATTTCATCTAAAATCACTCCTTTTTCTTTTTCCATCTCCTCTTTTGGGAAGGTTGAATGGAAAACAATATCATTAAAAAGTTCGAGTGTTCTATCTAAAAAAGGGTGAAGAAAGGAAGCATGAATACAAGTATACTCTTTGGTGGTATAGGCATTTAAATCGGCTCCAACGCTTTCCAATCTGTTTAATATTTGAGTGGTATTGCGTTTCTCGGTACGCTTAAAAATCAAGTGCTCGATAAAATGAGCCAATCCCATTTGTTGCTCATCTTCATCACGCGAACCAGCATTTACTAAAATACAAGCATGTGAAATAGCCGATGCGGCGGGAACATGCAATAAGCGGATGCCATTTTTAAGGGTATGAACGTTGTACTCCATTTGAAGTGGCAAAGATACGTATTGTTTTGTTGTTAAAAGGTTGAAATATTGTAAGGTTATATGAGGTCGTCATTTCGAGCGTAGCCGAAAACGTAGCTCAACGAAGTTAAACCTTCTACAGAGATATCGTTTACATTATACTTCCAAAGAAATTAAATCAGCCGACGGCCTCCGCTCTCTATAGATATAATCTAGGGAAAAGCATTACCCAAGAGATTCCTCATTCCTCTGAGTGACTGTCAAACCTCGTAGATTTTCAAAACCTGCGAGGTTTTAGAAAAGACAATCATCTCAACTCTGTCATTTTGACCTAAATTTTATTTTGGAACAAGGCTTGATAAACAAGGCTATAAGCAAAAAATTAGTTTAAGATATGACAACAGAAAAAGGAAGTATTTCCATACACACAGAAAACATTTTCCCAATCATCAAGAAATTCCTGTATTCGGACAATGAGATCTTTTTAAGGGAACTAGTTTCTAATGCGGTTGATGCAGTGCAAAAAATTAAACGCTTAGGCGCTCTTGGTCAATTTACAGGTGAAGTTGGAGAACCTTTAGTAGAAGTTAAATTGGATGAAAAGGCAAAAACCATTACCATTAGCGACAATGGTTTGGGTATGACAGCCGAAGAAATCAAAAAATACATCAATCAAGTTGCCTTTTCAGGTGCGAGTGAGTTTGTAGAGAAATTTAAGGATGCTAAAGATGCGAATGAAATCATTGGCAAGTTTGGTTTAGGTTTCTATTCGGCTTTTATGGTAGCTGATTTAGTTGAAATCAATACTTTATCTTATCAAGAAGGTGCAGAACCAGCAAAATGGACTTGCGATGGAAGTACCGAATTTGAAATTTCGGAAGGTACTAGAACTACTCGCGGTACTGACATTATTTTACATGTAAACTCAGAAAGCGAAGAGTTTTTAAATGAATCTAAGCTTCAAGAAATTTTAGATAAATATGCTAAATTCTTGCCTGTTCCTATTAAGTTTGGGACAAAGACTGAAAGCTTAGAAGACGGTGTAGATGAAGAAGGCAAACCAAAATACACTTCAGTTGAGGTTGACAATATTGTAAATACCACCAACCCTATTTGGACCAAAGCACCTGCAGATTTGTCAGATGCAGATTACCTAGATTTTTACAAGCAATTATATCCTTTTTCGGAGGAGCCTTTGTTTTGGATCCACCTCAATGTAGATTATCCATTTAACCTTACTGGTGTACTTTACTTCCCTAAGGTGAAAGAGGATTTTGACATGCAACGCAATAAAATCAAGCTTTTCAGTCGCCAAGTTTTCATTACCGATGAGGTAAAAGATATTGTACCTGAATTTTTAATGCTTTTGCACGGGGTAATTGACAGTCCAGACATTCCTTTGAACGTTTCGAGAAGTTTCTTACAAGCTGATAGCAACGTTAAGAAGATCAACAACTACATTACCAAAAAAGTAGCGGATAAGTTAAGCGAACTGTTTAAGGCTGACCGCAAAGCTTACGAAGAAAAATGGAGCGACATTGGCTTGTTCGTAAAATACGGAATGATTAGCGAAGAGAAGTTTTACGATAAAGCTAAAGATTTTGCATTGCTAACCAGCACCAATAAAACTCACTTTACTTTTGAGGAATACAAAGAAAAAGTAAGTGCTTTACAGACTGATAAAAATGGGAATGTAGTTTATTTATATACTACCGACCCTGATAAGCAAGATGGATTTATCCAAGCAGCCAATAAAAAGGACTATGATGTTTTATTGATGAACTCACCTATTGACAATCACTTTGTGAGCAGCTTGGAGCAAAAATTAGAAAAAACTTTATTGAAACGTGTTGATTCGTCTGTTACTAATCAATTAATTGAAAAAGACGAACAATTAGAATCAGTATTGAGCGAAGAGCAATCGAACACCGTAAAAGGCATCTTTGAAGCCGCCATTAGCAAACCTGGCTATACCGTAGAAGTAGTTGGACTAAACCCTGATGATGCCCCTGTTACCATTACCATGGATGAATTTATGCGTCGCATGAAAGACATGGCAAAAATGGGTGGAGGCATGAGTTTTTATGGCAACATGCCTGATAGTTACAAAGTGGCTATTAACGGTAACCATAAATTAGTTAGCAAAATTTTAAATGCCAACGAAGAGGAGCAAGGAAAATTTGCAAAGCAAGCAGTTGACTTAGCCCTTTTATCACAAGGTATGCTTACTGGCGCTGAGCTAACAGCTTTTGTAAGCCGTAGTGTTGAGCTGATTTAAAACCCATTAAAAAGGACAAATAAATAAACCGCCATTACAAACATAACAACGTAATGGCGGTTTTTAGTTTAATGATATGAGAAACCGCCCATATATCCCGTTATTGATTTTCGCACTATTCTTTTTCCTCATCAACGGATATGCCTTTAGTGCATTAAGCTTAGTGCTTTCAACCACCATTTTATCTTGGTTTTGGATAGTCCCCGTTACGCTTTTCGTAGCGTTTAGTTATAGCATGGTTAGGCTAAGCGTAAGCGGACCTACCAATCTTTTTAAGATAAGCGCCCACGCACTGCTCATTTATTTTGTTTCTACATTGGCATTTGTACTAGCAACGGTACTAACCGACATTTATAGGCTTATCATAGCCGTGGTGAAATATTTTGCTGAGGGAAATTTCAGCTTTCCCGAAAGACCATTAACAGGCATTTATATAGGCGCATTATTAAGTTTTCTTATCATTATTGCTTTCATTTATGGCATCATTAGGGGCAAGTACGCTTATCGTGTGATTAAGCACACCCTTTATTTTGAAGATTTACCGACCGCTTTCGACGGCTTTAAGTTGGTGCAAATTTCTGATGTGCACGCTGGCAGTTTGAAGAACCCTAAAGCAGTTCAAAAAGGGATAGACCTAATCAACAAGCAGCATGCAGATCTATTTGTGTTTACTGGCGACTTGGTCAACAACAAGGCAGAAGAAATAAGGCCCTACATTTCACACTTTTCAAAGATAAAAGCACCTTTCGGCCAGTTTTCGGTATTGGGCAATCATGATTACGGAGATTACATTAAATGGGAAAGTGATTTAATCAAGCAACAAAATCTACAGCAGCTTAAAAACTACCATGCAGAAATTGGCTTTAGACTTTTGCTGGATGAACATGTGACCCTAGAAAAAGATGGGCAAAAGCTAGCATTGGTTGGCATTGAAAATTGGGGATTAGGCTTTGGAGAAAGGGGAGATCTTAATAAAGCATTACAAGGAACCACTATCGACGAGTTCAAAATTTTATTATCGCACGATCCTAGCCACTGGGAAGCCCAAGTAAAAAACCATCCTTCTAAAATACAGCTTACTTTAGCTGGCCATACCCATGGGATGCAATTTGGCTTTGAAGCTTTTGGCCTAAAATGGAGCCCAGTACAATTTCGCTACAAGCATTGGGCAGGTATAAAACAGGAAAATAATCGATTCTTAAACGTAAATAGGGGATTTGGTTTTATTGGCTTTTCTGGACGGGTAGGAATTTGGCCAGAAATCACACTCATTGAGCTAAAGAAGAAGTAAATTTGATCTGTTAAATAAAAAACTTTCATAAAGCTGTAGCGTTTTGATAAAACACTGCGTATGGGAGTTGTGAGTTAATGGCAATGTGCCGATTTGTTTAATATTTTTTACTATATCATGAAACTTTCTTTTACGTACAAAGCTATCGCTGCTGCGTTAGTTCTTTCTTTAGGTTTTCTCTCTTGCTCTAAATTAGATAGAGATTACGAACCCATACAAGTATCTGGTTTGAACATTATTCAAGCTTCACCAACACTTGAGTTATTAGATGTTTATGTGGATAATACTAGAGCAACAACTTCTGACTTTGAGTTTGGCAACAAAATTGGCTATTTAAGCGCCTACTCTGGCAATAGAGCTTTTAACGTTACCAAAAAAGGCAGTCCTACTTCATTAAAAAGTTTAGCTTATAGCTTGAAACCTCAACTAGGTTATTCTCTTTTTGTGGCTAATACGCTTACCAACATTGAGCTACTAATGCTTGAAGATGACTTGACTAAGCCAGCAACAGGAAAAGCAAGGATTCGCTTTGTGAATTTAAGTCCTGATGGTGGCAACCTAAATTTAAACGTAGGTGGTGTAGCAACAGATTTAGCAACTAACAAAGCTTTTAAAGAATTTAGTGCTTTTGAAACTGTTGACGCTACTGCAAGCGTAACATTAAATATTAAAAATGCTACTACTAGTGCCATTGAAGCTACTATCCCAAGTGTTAAACTTGAAGAAGGTAAAATTTACACGGTATATGCTAAAGGTCTTAAATCTGGCACTGGTGATCTAGGATTCTCAGCAAAAATATTCGTACATAGCAGCAACTAAGCATCCTTCATCCTTTTTAAAATACTCCGTCGCCATTGCGATTTTTGGAGAAACCTAAAGCAATTGTCTAAGCAATAAGTTTCTTCTAATCGCAATGGCGATTTTTCGTTCCGTTGAAATACTACTTATTTACTTTTAACGAACTACAGTTAATCTGTTTAACTCAAAAGACCTTATCTTTAGGCTTCATCCATACCACTAACGATGGCTAAAGTACTCCTCAGTTTATTTTTGACACTTCTCTTCTTTAATTGCTTGGCGCATACCGATACTGTGAGCATCAAGAACCATTTGAAAAACATTACAAAAACACCTTCTTACCGCAACCATCAAAATGTAGCACAGCTCAATATTATTGCTGATTATATTAAAAACGACTTCTTAAAATATAGCGATAGCGTATCTTTTCAAGAATATAAGGTAGAAGGGAAAATATACAAGAATGTAATTTGCTCATTTGGCACCGAAAACAAATCACGGATTATTGTAGGTGCACATTATGATGTTTGCGGCAATCAGGAAGGAGCTGATGATAACGCCAGTGGTGTCGTAGCTTTATTAGAATTGGCCAAACAGCTAAATAAGCAAAAACTTAATAAGCGAATTGATTTAGTTGCATATACTTTAGAGGAACCTCCCTATTTCAGAACAGAATATATGGGCAGTTACATTCATGCTAAATATCTTGCAGACCATAAAATTGAGGTATTTGGGATGTTATCTGTAGAAATGATTGGCTTTTTTAGCGATGAAAAGAAAAGTCAAAGTTATCCCTTAGGGATCCTTTCATGGTTTTATGGCAATAAAGGAGACTATATTACCTTGGTAAACAAATTTGGAAAAGGAAAATTTGCCCGACAGTTCAATAAACGATTCAAACAGAGCAAGACTATAAAAACCAAAAAATTTACAGCACCCAAAGCCTTACCGGGCATAGACTTTTCTGACCACTTAAATTATTGGAATTTTGGGTATAGCGCAATGATGATTACCGACACTTCGTTTTATAGAAATAAAAACTATCATCAAAAAACGGATACCATAGAAACACTGGACATCCCTAAAATGGCGAAAGTAATCGACGGTATTTATTTAGCTTTGCTGAAATTAAATCAATAGTCATGGATAAAAAGCATTTAAAAAAATATATTTCCAATGGTATCTTCATTGTCATTTTGGCTTTGGTGCTTTTTGTTCCCTCTGCCAAAGCACTTTTAATACAAGGTTTAATGCAGGTAGGAATATTTAATCCTGATGTACCTTCAGAAAAAAATACTTTTCAGCCTTCTCTCGACTTAAAATTTAAAGACCAAAATGGTAAAATCGTTTCTTTGAGTGATTTGAAGGGCAAGGTAGTGTTTCTTAATTTCTGGGCCACTTGGTGCCCGCCTTGCTTGGCAGAAATGCCGTCCATTAATAAGCTTTACGAGCAAAACAAGGCCAATGAGGATGTAGTTTTCATCATGCTTGATGCAGATAGTAATTTTGAAAAAGCATACGGCTACATGAAAAGGAAAAATTATCAGATGCCAGTTTACCACATGGCCAGCAGTGTTCCCGACCAAATATTTTCAGGTTCATTACCAACTACTGTGGTGTTTGATAAGCAAGGCAGATTATCTTTTCAGCATGTAGGAACCGCCAAGTACAACAGCCAGAAATTTATAGATTTTATAGAGAAATTGAGGAAAAGCGAGCAATAAAAGCATGTATATCGGCTAAAATCTCTAAACTAATATGCATCTTATTAGATCAAACTTCGTTGATTTTCAATTTACTCCGTAGCTGCTTCGCGGTCTCTCTTTGTTCGAAATGGCTACAATGATAAATAGGTCATATACTCACTCCTATCTATCATTTCGGCACCCATACTCAGCAAGTGGTCATTAGGAAGTTGGCAATCTATGAGTTTAAACTCAAATTGTTGACACAAGTAGATTAGTGCTACTTTTGATGCATTGCTTACAAGACTAAACATACTTTCTCCGCAAAAAACCTCTCCCATGCCAATACCGTACAAGCCGCCAACCAACTGGCTATTTTGCCAAACCTCAATGCTGTGCGCCCAACCTAGTTGATGTAAATTGAGATAAGCTTCCTGCATTTCGTTTGTAATCCAAGTTCCTGGTTGATCTTTACGAGGCGTTTTAGCACAATTGGTGATAACTAAATCAAAAGCCTTATTAGCAGTTACTTTAAAAGTGTTACTTTTAAGAATCTGCGTCATACTTTTACTTATCCTCACCTTATCAGGGTAAATTACACAACGTTGATGGGGCGAATACCAAAGAATGGGATCTCCTTCACTAAACCAAGGAAAAATACCATGTTGATAGGCTAAAATTAACCTTTCAGCACTTAAATCACCTCCAACAGCCAACAATCCATCATCGTCGGCCAATTCGGGATTAGGAAAAATAATTTCATCAGGAGGCAAGCTGAAAACCATGCACAAAAATAAAGAATAGTCATTACCTTAAAAGACTATTCTTTAAGTCCTAAAACATAAAATCTAGAAATACTATTGTTGCTATCAGCTATTCTACCTTAGAAAAAACAAGCAATAATGTTTCATTTTGATAGAGATATAACTTGCTGCCCGAAACTTTTCCCGCAGTAACTTTTTCCAAGTCAGCGTAGTACTTATTTTCTGCATCACCTACTGGCTCACAATACATTTTAGTGCCAAAAATCTTACTGAATTGTATGGCATTACCATTAACTACGGCGCTTCCTACATAAGTATTACAAAACGACTTTCCTCCTATTTTGTTTCCTCCAGTAATATTTAAAGTGGCTTTAGCTGTAGTGGGCAGCATTTTACCAGGCCATTGTGTAAGCTCCCATTTGGTATCCTTTTGCTTAATTAAGCTGAGATCTTTAGTACATGCCTGTAGCGCAAACACAGTAAGGAGTACCATTATTATTTTTTTCATCATTACGTTTATTAATTAATTAAACCTATTTTTTTGGAATGGGCAATGGCTTCTTCACTATGTTCAAAAAGACAGGTCTTGATATTATTTTCCTCTAATTTATTTAATATTTCTTGTGTTTGGAATAATTTAGATTTTCTCACGTTTCGAATATAAACAGCAACGATATTTTCGCCATATTTCTCGGCAATTTTAGCATAAATTTCTGGATCTCTTTGCGAGTTATCACCTAAGAAAATAAATTTTTGTTTAGGAAAGGCATCTATGATGCGCATGATCCGAAAGAGTTTACCTTCATGCCCAGTTTTTCCAGTCTTTAGTAAATCTTTCCAGCGTTTAAGTTGATTGAGAAGAAAAGTTCCCTCAGGAAAACCATTAAAGCGAAAAGTCTCTACCAAATAATCATAGAGATTCCATTCGCTACTAGACACATAAAAGAAAGGATTGGGTCGTGCTGAGTTTGTATGTGCATGAGCTAATAATTCATAATGAGCTCTGGTAGATTGAAATGTTTTTCTCGTTCTTGGATTCCTAAATAACAATTCTCTTAACCGTTTAGCGATGGTTTTGGAATGCGACACCATGATGGTATCATCAATATCTGAAATAAAGGCATATTGTGTAATATGAGGTACAGAAATAGCCCCTATTGAATTAGCGATTTCTTTTCCCTCATCATCATAGGCTGCCGCTTCAACATGGTGCCACCCCGCTTCTACCTCTTCACTTGCCTCCCACTCTATTTTAAAGAAGCCATCGTAAGCAGTTTTAGTACTGATAATTTGATCTTTAAACTTGAGCCTAACTTCTATAAAAGGATAAGGCTTTAGAACGAAAAGCTTAAAGACATGTATTAAGTTCACAAAAAAGCTATTCTTAAATCGTTGTTCGGCTCTTGCCCTGAACTTGAAAACATGACCATAAACTACCAAATTATGCGTATGACCATAACCATGATAGATTTTTATTTGAGCCGATTTTTTTGCCATATTATTTAAAACAGAGTAGGCCTACTGTTGTTTTTATAACATTTATTATTGAGATGACCTATAAAAACAAAAAACAACGACTGCTCTTTGTAGTGAACCAAGGTTCCGGCAGCAGGGATGAAAGTCTTAGCGAAAAGATTATCAATTATTTCGCCGACAGCGAAACAAGTATAGAAATATTTGAGCTACCTCGCAAATGCGATATCGAACAAATAAAAAAAGCAATTGCCAAAGCAAAGGCTGACCGAGTAATTGCTGTTGGAGGCGATGGCACTTTAAAACTGGTGGCTGAATGCTTGTTGAGTACCGAAACTCCCATTGGTATTATTCCAACAGGTTCAGCAAATGGAATGGCAAAAGACCTAGGTATTCCATTAGATATAGAAGAGGCCTTAGAAGTTGCTGCCTATGGAAATCCCAAAAAAATACATGCCACAATTGTAAACGGCGAACTATGTATCCATCTCTCAGATATCGGCTTTAATGCTTACTTGGTAAAAAAATTCGATGAACTACCTACCAGAGGAATGCTAACCTATGCAAAATCTGCTTGGCATGCTTTCTGGAACCACAAAAAAATGCAAGTACAATTTAAGGTTGGGGAGCGTGAAATTAAAACCAGCGCTGCAATGGTGGTCATAGCCAATGCTACTAAATATGGTACAGGCTTCCAAATTAATCCAGATGGGAAATTAGATGATGATGTTTTTGAGGTAATCCTCATCAAGGAATATGCAGTAATGGAAATTTTAAAAATCTGGATCAGCAAGCTCCCTTGGAATCCCAAAAAAATAGAAAGCTTTCAAGCTTCAGAAGTAAAAATAAGCACCAAATATCAAGCTCATTTTCAAGTTGATGGCGAGTACATGGGCAAAACCAATAAAGTGGAGGCGAAATTACTTCCAGAGGCCATCCACATCATTATCCCTTAACCGTATCGTAATGTGCTTTAATGGTAAGGTATAGCCTAATAAACTCTCCCACATAACAAACCTTCAATAAAATGGAAAACCATTTATCGTCGTAGTTACTCAAAGCTTCGGGCAATAATGTTATAAAACCTAGGCTCAATACCCAAAGATAAAGTCTAAAAGGAAACTGAATATAATAGCTAATGTAACCTACTTTTTTTTGGAAAAATAACCCATAGGCTCCTATCGCTACCAAAATAAACATGGGAAACATCAAAAAGCTCTGCACCTTGTCTGAAAGCAATGTTATTTTATCAAAATTACTAATGATAGTGACCAATTGCATGGTCATAAAAAGTAAGGAAAACAGATCCAGAAAGGCAAAAGCACGAAAAAGTATACGCATGTTTATTTACAATATCTGGCAAGCAATTTATCTGCTTTTTTTGAGCCCGTATATTTTACAAACTTAAAATCTTCGCAGGCGCTTTGCAAATCACCTTGACTTATTTTTTTCTCTGCAATCGCTATTTTCCTATCGATGAAATGATCATCTATTTCAAGTTCGTTTTTCAGCGCTATGATTTTTTCTTCTTCTATAAAATTTTCAATGCCTTGCTCTATATTTCTATAAAAGTTAGCGATTTTATTAACCGACTGTAGTTCATCTTTATAGCGGTTGATGGCCAGCCCAACACTTCCTGGATTTATATTTTCACAACCATAGCCCTGTAAAGAAAATTTTATGGGAGAACGTACTAGAAAAGTCGTGTCATAGCCCGTAGGGATTTGCCATTTACCACTACTCAATTTGATTAAGCGAAGTGCTTCAGCATCCAAATCGGCACCAATTCCTTTGGTTACCGTAGCGTAAGTGACTTTGCCCTCTTTGTCCAATTTAAAGCCAACTTCTATTGTTCCCTGGATGCAATTATCAAGTGCAAACATAGGATAAATGGTATTGGACTTCACGAAGGATTCCAAACCATTTTTAATAGTGGGCTGCTGTGCACTTGCACTAAATACAGCGCTTAGCATCAAAACAAAAATCAATCGGCGCATTCCTAAATTTACAAAATCAAAACCTTAAAACACAACGCTTCAACTTAATTGTTACTTGGTCTTAGGCTTTAAAAACATAAACGTAGTTATAAAGAAAATGTGATAAGGCTCCAAAATTTACAAATAGATGCCAAAGTTCATGGCTATGCAAATATTTATATAGCGGTTTATCTTTGGTATAGTAATATGTTCCACCAATATAAAAAACACCACCCAAGAACAACCAGAAAAGTCCCATCGCCGGCACATTCTCTATCATTTTGGTGATAAATGGAATGATTAAACAGCCCATGGTAATGTATAAGCCTGTGGAAACCGCCTTATTTTTTAATCGATTGAAAATCTTAAGCAGGCAGCCCAATATCGCAATTAACCATACCAGTCCAAAAAGTAGCCATCGCAACCAGCCATCAAAAATAATGAGGGCTGTAGGCGTAAACGAACCAGCGATCATCAAATAAATACAGCAATGATCAAACTTTTGCCAAAACCGAATGCCATAAGGTGTTTTAGGCACACTATGATAAGTAGCGCTTACGCTAAATAATAAAAATATACCACCACCATATACTAATGCAGCAATGGTTTCATAAGTGGTTGAAGACTTCTCCAACAATAAATACATGCCAGGCAAGGCCAACAAGGCAGGCAAAAAATGGGTAATGAAATTTCCAGGTTCGCGAATGTATTTATTCATCTTTTACGAGCTACTGAACTTAATCTTCCCCCTCTTGGCCTTCGTTCTCTTTACGTTCCTTTGCGATTTTATCAAAAATCTGATCCATTCTTTCTACGTATTCGTTGGTATCATCCACAAAGAAAGACAACGTAGGTATTACTCTAGCTTGGTGACGAATACGAGAACCCAATTTATATCTGATTTCGCCAGCGTGTGAATTTACCGTAGCCACTGATAGGCTAGTATTATTTGTATTAAAAAAACTAAGATAAACCTTAGCTACCGCCAAATCAGGCGATACACGTACCTTAGTGATGGTTACCAATGTATTGGGCAAATAAGCAGCTCCTTCTCGTTGAAAAATTGAAGCCAATTCTTCTTGTAATAATCCTGCAAACTTCTTTTGTCTGTTACTTTCCATATTCTTTTTAAAATTACCAATTCTCAATATTCAATGTTCAAACACTATAAAAACCCTCTTTGGGAATTTTGATTATTAAACATTTAATATAACAACTTATCGTAAGGATAACGCGTGGTGTGAATATCTTTTACTTTTTCATATAGCAAGGCTTTCAATTCCTCTACATTCTCTTTTTGTGTAGCAGAAATAAAAATTGCTGGGGCATTATGATGTGCCATCCATGTGTTTTTAAGATCGGCAAGCGTTATAGGCTCTTTTTGTTCGTCAACATCTACCAATTGATCTTGCTCAGGAGGCACATAAGCATCAATTTTATTGAAAACCATAATGGTGTCTTTATCTCTAGCACCAAGATCTTTCAAAGTCTCGTTTACCGTATCAATTTGATCTTCAAAATTCGGATGTGATATATCTACCACATGTACCAAAATATCTGCTTCGCGTACTTCATCCAAAGTAGATTTAAAACATTCTACCAAGTGATGTGGCAGTTTTCGGATAAACCCTACGGTATCTGATAGTAAGAAAGGCAAATTTTCGATCACAACTTTTCTAACGGTAGTATCCAAAGTTGCAAATAGCTTGTTCTCTGCAAACACTTCCGATTTGGAAAGCATGTTCATCATGGTTGACTTACCTACGTTGGTATAACCCACTAAAGCTACGCGAATCAATTGTCCACGGTTTTTTCGTTGGGTTTCATTTTGTCGGTCAATCAGTTTCAAACGCTCCTTTAGCAAGGTGATTTTCTCCAAGATCATCCTTCTATCACTCTCGATCTGGCTTTCACCAGGACCACGCATCCCAATACCACCTTTTTGACGCTCCAAGTGGGTCCACATACGTGTTAAGCGAGGCAATAAATATTGTAATTGCGCCAACTCCACTTGGGTTTTAGCTTGTGCTGTTTGAGCTCTTCCGGCAAAAATATCTAAGATCAAGTTACTCCTATCCAATATCTTTACCTTCAACTCACGCTCAATATTTCTTAGTTGCGAAGGTGAAAGTTCATCATCAAACACAACCAAGTCTATCTCTTCGGCCTTTACATAAGCCTGTATTTCTTCCAGCTTTCCTGTACCTACAAAGGTTGCCCTATCAGGCTTTTGCATGCGTTGTGTAAATACATTTTCTACCACTCCACCTGCTGTATTCACCAAAAAAGCCAATTCGTCCAAATACTCTTTGGTTTGTTCTGCCTTTTCTCCTGGTAAGGCCACCCCTACCAAAACCGCCCGTTCTTGCTTGGGCGCCGTGTCATAAAATTTCTGTTTTCCCATTGAATAATTACAAAGATACGAAATCTATTCCCGTTTAATTTAAGATAACAATGTGTAAGCGATAGTGTTTAAACAAGAAGCGCCACCCTAAATGGGCAGCGCTTCCTAATATTCTTTTAATAGTTAGGCTATTTAGCAACCATATAAACAGTTGTAGCACTTAAGTATTGACCAGAAGATGTATTTTCTTTTACCACTACCCCATCAATCAAAACTTGTACTTTTAGCGTTCCTGTAGCATCTGTAGCGGTAGCGTTGGCACCTAAAGATATTGCCTGTACATCTGCATTCACTGTAAGTTTAGTACTCCAAGTGTTACCGCTTAAACTAGTTAGTGTAGTTGCATCTCCTTGTGCACTAGTATGTACCACTGTACTGATACTTGCGTTAGAAGAAGCAGTTACTTTAAATTCTACATTACGTGGACCGTTGTTATCGTCATCTTTTGAGCACGAGAAAAGAGCAGTTAAAACAACTAAACAAAATGAAAGAGCTAATAATTTTTTAAATTTTTCCATGATTAAAATAATTTAGGTTACACATATAAGAGCTACCGCAAAATCAAACTTTGTGCCATTAGTGTCATATTTATATCAAAAAAGGAAATGTAAAGTTTTCCACTTATCATCCATTTTAACTTTTTATCTGATTTAATAATGATAATTTTAGCGCTTTAAATCATGACGATGAACCAGCACTTATCACACATCTCTAACGCACTTAGCATCAATAGCAAGCAAGTTAACGCAACCTTAACCCTATTAGAAGAAGGCGCTACTGTTCCATTTATATCCCGCTATCGCAAGGAACTTACGGGCAGTTTAGACGAGGTTCAGATTGCAGCGATTAGAGATTTAGCTCAACAATTAAAAGAGCTAGATAAGCGCAGGGAAGCTATTTTAAAATCGTTAACGGAATTAGGAAAACTAACGCCAGAATTGGAAAAGCAGCTAAATGCCGCACAAACACTGACCATTTTAGAGGACATTTATTTACCTCACAAACCTAAACGCAAAACGCGTGCGTCTGTAGCTCGCGAAAAAGGACTAGAGCCATTAGCTTTACGTATACTAGCGCAAAGTAGGATAGATTTGGAAGGAGAAGCCGCTACCTATGTAAACGACGAAAAAGGAGTTGGCAATACAGAAGAAGCACTGGCTGGCGCTAGAGATATTATTGCAGAAATCATTAATGAAGATGCTGAAGCCCGTACTAAAATGCGCAGGTACTTTGAGCAGAAATCAACTTATAAAAGTATCGTAGCGAAGGGCAAAGAAATCGAAGCTATCAAATACAAAGATTACTTTGAATGGGAAGAAAGTGCTAAAAATGCACCATCTCATCGTGTGCTAGCCATGCTAAGAGGAGAAGATGAGGGTTTATTAAAGTTAGATGTACTCCCTCCCGATGAGGAAGCCATTGAATTATTGGAGCGTCAATTCATCACTGGAAATAACGATGCCAGTAAACAAGTGGAATTAGCCATTTATGACGGTTATAAGCGATTGCTTCGCCCTGCAATGGAAACTGAATTAAGAGCAGCGATTAAGCAGAAAGCCGATGAAGAAGCTATTCGAGTTTTTGCAGGAAATGCCAGACAATTATTAATGGCTGCACCGTTAGGGCAAAGAAATGTAATGGCCATTGACCCAGGTTTTAGAACAGGCTGTAAAGTAGTTTGCTTAGATAGACAAGGCAACTTATTAGAAAATACAACCATCTATCCACATACTGGACAGGGAAATATTAAAGATGCAGAGTGGAAAGTTAATCAGCTTTGCGAAAAACATGATATAGAAGCCATTGCCATTGGAAACGGAACCGCCGGCAGAGAAACGGAAACATTTATCCGTGGATTAAAGCTCGACAAGGTAACCCTAGTGATGGTGAACGAAAGTGGCGCTTCTATTTATTCGGCTTCGCCATTGGCCAGAGAAGAGTTTCCAGATCATGACGTAACGGTTCGTGGCGCAGTATCTATTGGTCGCCGCTTGATGGATCCTTTAGCTGAACTGGTAAAAATAGATCCAAAATCAATTGGTGTGGGTCAATACCAACATGATGTGGACCAAAGCAAACTGCAGCAAAGCTTGGATGATACAGTGATGAGCTGTGTAAATGCCGTAGGTGTTGAATTGAATACTGCTTCTAAACAGTTATTAGCTTATGTTTCTGGATTGGGCGAAAGTTTGGCGCAGAATATTGTGAATTACCGTAGTAAAAATGGTGCATTTAAAAACCGTGAAAGCTTGAAAAAAGTTCCTCGTTTGGGCGATAAAGCTTTTGAACAAGCGGCGGGTTTCTTACGCATTCGCAATGCCGAACAACCTTTAGATAGTAGTGGTGTTCACCCTGAACGTTATGAATTGGTGAGCAAAATGGCAGCTGATTTAGGCGTTTCTGTAGCGAAGTTAATTGGAGACACTCAGCTTCAAAAACAAATTAGCCTACAGAAATATGTAAGTATGGAGGTAGGATTACCTACCTTACAAGATATCCTTAAGGAACTAGCCAAACCTGGCCGTGACCCTCGTGAACAATTTGAAGCATTCAGTTTTGCCGATGGGGTGAATAGCATTGCAGACCTGAGAAAAGGGATGAAGCTGAAAGGAATAGTAACTAACATTACCAATTTTGGTGCCTTTGTAGACATAGGTGTTCATCAGGACGGTTTAGTACACACCAGTCAATTAGCCAATAGATTTGTGGCCAATCCTAACGAAGTGGTAAAGGTGAGCCAAGTGGTTCAGGTTACCGTAACGGAGGTAGATGTAGAGCGAAAACGAATTTCTTTATCAATGAAAGAGGAAATTAGTGAGCGAAAAGGACAAGGAACAAAGAGTAAAGAAGGAAGCTCAAAAGAAAATTGGCATAAAGGCGATGGTCAAAAACGTAACGACCAACCTCGCAAACCATTTAATCAACATCAACCCAAAAAGGAAAAAGAAGTTGACGGTGATTTGCAAGAAAAGCTGGCCAAATTAAAAGGGTTATTCAAATAGCACAAGTCATTTTCAATGGGCAAATGTTAAATATTTGCCCATTTATGTTAAATAACCCACTGACAAACAAAACCATAAACCGAAACTAGAAAACTTGTTTATCTTTATGTGTCGATGATCTCAGCATCAACGATCTCAATGCTCTACTTCAACACATAACTAAATAAACATGAAAAAAACAGGGTTATTTTTATCATTTGCCGTAGCAACGGCACTCTCCATTGCTGGCTGCAAATCCAAAGAAGAAAAAGAAGTTCCTGCACCATTATTGGAGATGACTAGCTTTTTCAAAAATGGCGAAAAGAGTTCTTTCAGGATATCTCCAGACGGCAATTACTTCAGCTATCGCGCCGATTACAAGGGAAAGATGAACATTTTCGTTCAAAAAGCTAATGATTCTACATCAGTGCGAGTAACCAGTGATACTTTAAGGAGTATTGGTGGCTACTTTTGGAAAGGCGACAGGATTGTTTATATACAGGATGTGGGAGGTGATGAAAACTTTCAACTATTTTCTGTTAAAGCCGATGGAACAAATCTAAAAGCATTAACACCATTTCCAGGAGTAAGAACAGACATTATTGATGGCCTCACCGATATTGCAGGCAAAGAGAAGGAGCTTATTGTGGGCATCAACAAAAGAGTTAAAGAATACTTTGATCCCTACACCTTAAATATTGAAACTGGCGCATTAACCTTGTTATACGACAACAAGGAAAACTACGACGGATGGATTACAGATAATACTGGCGCTGTACGCCTAGCTTCAAAAACTGATGGCGTAAACGTTACATGGAATTATCGCAGTAGCGACAAAGGTGGATTTACACCTTTAATTACTACTCCTTTTAGAGAAAGTTTCTCACCCGCTTCTTTTGACAAGGACAACAAAAACATTTATGTACTTAGTAACATAGGCAGAGATAAAAGCACTTTAGTAGAGTATGATCCCATTGCCAAAAAAGAGGTAAAAGAAATATTTGGCGATAAAGACAATGACCTTTCAAGCATCTTTTACGATAGAAAAAAACAGGTTTTGGTAAGTGCTACCTGGGAAGCAGAAAAAGAGAAAAAACACTTTTTTGATAAAGAATGGGAAGAAATACAAAGAGGCTTAGATAGCAAATTTGAAGGTTACTTACCAGAAATAATCAGCTACAATGATGCCCGCACAAAAGGCATTGTATGGGTAGGTAATGACAGACTTCCTGTAAAATATTACTTGTACGATTTTGCTTCCAAAGAATCCAAAGAAGTGGCCAATCCATTACCTTGGATCAACGAAAAACAAATGAGCCACATGAAACCTATCGTTTATAAATCCAGAGATGGTTTAGACATACATGGTTATCTCACACTTCCATTAGGTGTTGAGGCCAAAAACTTACCAGTGGTGATTAATCCTCATGGTGGTCCATGGGCAAGAGATAGCTGGGGTTTCAACCCAGAGGTGCAATTTCTAGCCAACAGAGGCTATGCTGTATTACAAATGAACTTTAGAGGCAGCACAGGTTACGGTAGAAAGTTCTGGGAAGCTTCCTTTAAAGAATGGGGAAAAAAAATGCAGGATGATATTACCGACGGCGTGGAGTACTTGAAAAAAGAAGGCATTGCAGACCCTAAACGCATTGCTATTTATGGCGCAAGTTACGGAGGCTATGCAACACTTGCAGGGGTTACATTTACTCCTGATTTGTATGCCGCAGCAGTAGATTATGTAGGCGTAAGTAACATGTTTACTTTTATGAATACCATTCCTCCTTATTGGAAACCATATTTAAACATGTTTCATGAGATGGTGGGCAACCCTAAAAAAGACAGTTTATTACTTGCACAAGTTTCACCTGCCTTGCATGCCGATAAAATAAAGACCCCATTATTTGTAGCTCAAGGAGCCAATGATCCAAGGGTAAACAAAGCAGAAAGCGATCAAATGGTGGCTGCACTAAAAGCTAGGGGCGTTGATGTAGAGTATATGGTTAAAAATGATGAAGGGCATGGTTTCCAAAATCAAAACAACCAATATGATTTTTACGGTGCTATGGAAAAATTCCTTGACAAGCACTTAAAACAGAAAAAATAAGAAAAAACAGTGTCCAAAGAACAAGTTGCTTTTTGGACACTATTTTATAACGATGCGGTTTTCATCCACTCAAACCAATCCTTAACTTCAAAACTGTAAGCTAACCTATTGGCTATATTCACCGAGTTAATTTCCTTCCAAGCCAATAGCTCTTCTTTAAATATTGGCTTTTCCATCCCCGAAGCCTTACACAATTCAGTATAAAATTCTTTTCTTGTTGGGTGTTGCGGCATCACCGCGTGATAAATTCCTCCAAAGGCTTGCGTATTTAACAGCTGCAAGCAAATACCAATACAGTCCTCTAAGGCAATCAAATTAACAGGCGCTTTTCCGCTAGGCACTTCATTTCGCCCTGCGAAAAATTTAGCCAAATTTCGTCCCGGACCAATTAACCCTGCAAAGCGGATAATAGTTGTGACAAAGCTGTTATTCTGGCTGAACACATCTTCTGCAGCTAGCAATGCTTTACCTGCTTCTGTATCTGGTTGGGGAGTAGTATTTTCATCCACTTCAAAATTTCCGTCCTCAAAAACACCCGTAGAACTAATAAATACGATTTGCCTTACTTTTCCTTCTGCCGCTTTAGCTATTGCCCTTAACTTTTCGGGATAAGTAGAAACTTCTTCGGACTTAGCTCGTGGCGGTACATTTACAAACAGCACGTCTACCTTAAAAAAATCAGCGGGCAACTCACCTGTATCATTCAAATTAATTTGATAAGGTTCAATGCCCAGTTCTTTCAATACTTGCAACTTATCCACACTTGTGGTTGAACCTTTCACGTTATAACCTAACTGCACCAAGGTTTTGGCAAAAGGCAAACCGAACCATCCACACCCTAAAATTCCGACTGTTGTATTTTCCATTTGTTTGCAAAATAACATAATTCTAAGCAGCCATAATCATGAAAGATTTATTCTGTAATTTTAGCCCGCAACTCAACAAAATATAAAAAAGATGAAATCATCAATTAAACTCGTTTTAGTACTTTTTGTACTGGTTGTTTTGGGCGAAAACCTTAAGGCCCAAGGCTTAAAAATGCCCCAACCTAGTACACCACAAACCATTTCACAAGATTTTGGTTTAGGCAAGATCAGCGTAAGTTACTCTCGCCCAAATGTTAAAGGGCGTAAAATATTTGGCGCACTAGAGCCTTATGATAAAGTTTGGCGCACTGGAGCAAATTCTGCTACTGTGGTTAAATTTACCGACGACATTAAAGTGGAAGGTAAAGACTTACCTGCTGGCGAATATGCTTTATTTACCATCCCAGGAAAAACAGAATGGACCATTATTTTTAACAAGGGTGTTAAAGAATGGGGCGCTTATACTTATAGCGAAGCTAACGATGTTTTACGTGTGAAAGTAAAACCAATTGCCTTAAAAGAAAAAGTAGAGACCTTCACTATCCAGTTTGCTAATGTTTATGATACTTCTGCGCAATTGCAATTGTCGTGGGAAAACACTTTGGTAAACGTTAACCTTACTACTTCTGTTGACGAAAAAGTAATGTCTAGCATTGCAGAAGCGATGAAAGGCGAGAAAAAACCTTACTTCCAATCGGCTATTTACTACTACAGCAATGGCAAAGATTTAAAAACTGCTTTAGAGTGGATGAACGAAGCTGAAAAGCAAATGACTGATGTTCCTTGGGTAAAACTTTGGAAAGGTAGAGTACAATTGAAAATGGGCGACAAAGCTGGTGCGGCTAAAACTGCAAAAGAAGGTGTTGAAATCGCTACCAAAATTAAAAATGATGAATACATTCGTTTGAATACCCAATTATTGGAAGAAACGAAAAAGTAATATTTAGTCGTCATTTCAACCGACTGTAAGGAATGGAGAAATCTTTTAAATAAGGGTTCTCCATTTTTTTTGAATAACTTTTCTAGAGGAACTCTTGTTCTTTTTTTGGTAAAGGAATGCCATTACTAGAATCAAATAGGTTCAGTAAGGCTTATTTAAAGACTTACGAAGTTTTGAAAACTTCGTAAGTCGAATTTAAACTGGCACCTCTATTTCAACCGCCTTTTCTTTAACTAACTTTTGGAATAAATAAGCGAAAATTACTACGCCTAAGCAGCCAATAACGTTCAACCATAAATAAGCTACCACTTCATTAAATCCTAAAATGCAAACAACTGCTTCCGATAAAATAGCGGCATAAAAAACGGCTTTGCTTCCAACATTTTTCAGATAAAAAGCGACTAAAAACACGCCCAAAATAGTCCCGTAAATAAAGGAACCTAAAATGTTCACGGCTTCTATCAAATTACCAATCTTACTAGTGAACAAAGCCATAATGATACATACCACACCCCACAAAATGGTTGCCCATCTTGAGGCATTTACATATTGTCCGTCATTACCGCTTTTGTTAATTAAGCGCTTATAAATATCTACTACGGTGGTAGAGGCCAAAGAGTTCAAAGCACTAGCTGTTGAGCCCATAGAGGCCAAGAAAATAATCGCAATCAATAAACCAATTAACCCTTTTGGCAAGTACTCCGTTACAAAACTTAAAAAGATGTAGTTATTATCATTGGTAGCCGCATCAGCATCGTTCTTTATCATTAAAGCTTTCAATTCTTCCCTAATGGTTTTCCCTTCTTCGTCATATTGCTTTACCAATGTACGTTGCTGGTTAATCAAAGCTTGATTATTGGCAGACAAAGCCGCATCCAATTTTTCTACTTCTTGTTTCTTCTTTTGAAAAAGCTGGTCGTGCTTTAACTGGATATTTGCCAATTCGCCCTTATGTTCGCTACGCTCAAGTTTGTGCAGTTCGTAACTATTGAAAAATAACGGAGCCTTATTATACTGGTAAAATGTAAACACCAAAACGCCAATCAACAGGATAAGAAACTGCATTGGAATCTTAACCAATCCATTCATCAATAATCCCAATCTACTTTGCCCTACTGAAGAACCCGTCAAATACCTTCCCACTTGACTTTGGTCAGTCCCAAAATAAGATAGCTGTAAAAAGAAACCTCCAATAATCCCACTCCAAACATTGTAAGGATTGGTCCAGCTAAAATCAAAATCAATAGCATTGGTGCGTCCCATTTTTCCGGCAATATCAATCGCCTTGCCAAAACCAACGCTTTCTGGCAGCAGATGTACGACCATCACTCCGGCAGCAAACAAACCACAAAAGATAATGGTCATTTGTAGGAGCTGTGTATATGAAACCGCTTTTGTTCCACCAAAAACAGTATAAAAAATTACCAAACCACCCATAAACAAAGTGGTATAAGTGACATTGATATTTAAAATCGTAGAAAGAATAATGGCAGGGGCGTAAATGGTGATTCCAGTCGATAGTCCCCGTTGTATCAGAAATAGAAATGCCGTAAGTGCCCTTGTCTTGAAATCAAAACGTTGCTCCAAAAATTCATAAGCAGTATACACTTTTAATCGGTGAAAAATAGGCACAAAAGTGATACACAATACAATCATGGCTAAGGGCAAGCCAAAATAAAACTGTACAAAACTCATTCCCGAGGAGTAAGCCAAACCTGGTGCAGACAAAAAGGTAATGGCGCTAGCTTGCGTGGCCATCACTGAAAGACAAACGGTATACCATGGCATACTTTGACCACCTAGCAAATAGGCATCCATGCTTCGAGTGCCACGACTTTTATAGATGCCATAACCTACAATCCCCAATAGGGTAACGAGCAACACTGCCCAATCTAAATTACTCATTGGAAATATTTAGTAAAAGCGTAAAACAAAGCGATAAGTAACACCAGCCAAAATAGTAGCAGGTAATAAAACTGCTTCCAGCTTTTTACAAATGGTGGTAATTCATTTTGGTCTTCTTGCATAAATAGTCTTAACTATGATTTATTTGATTTTTATGATAATTATGATGGTCTATATTTCTTGTTAGTAAGTCGTTTGAAACTTAGGCTCCTTTCTCCAAAATTAATAAGCAATCCTATTTCCAAGTTATAAGCCTCCAGATAGTTAATTGCTTGTGCAAAATGTACATCTTCAAGTTTAGTTTGTGCTTTTAACTCCACTGAGATAACACCTTCAACAAAAAAATCTACCCGCCTAGTTCCAATTCTTTGTTCTCTATAAAAAATAGGCATTTCAAACTCTCGATTAAATGATATATCCTCCAGTCTCATCTCAATCTCTAAAGCGCGCTGATAAATTACTTCTTGAAATCCATTCCCAAGTGCACTATGTACATTCATTGCACAACGAATAATTTTAGAGGTCAATTCTGAATATTTGTATTGTTCATTAATCATGGTAAATCAATTAATCAGAAAAATCATAGTTCTGACTTCTATTTCGCCAATAAATTCGCAAACAAACGATAGGCTCCTGAAACTCCTGCAGGCAATTGTCTAAAAAACGACAAAGAAGTATAAACGAACTTACCTTTGCCATAATCTGCAATTAAAAGTGAGCCATCACTAGCGGCTTCGCCTGTGTCGTTCATCCTTAAAACAGTTTCATATTTAGGGTCAATATCTTCTGCAAAATATAATCCTCTCTCCTGTACCCATCCCTCAAAATCTTTGCTGGTAATTTTATTAGGATAGTTAAGCACCGCGTGGCTCGGTTTAGTAAAAGTAACCACCGCATCTTCCTCGGTCACTCGCTTATTCACTAACCTAAAAGGATAGGGTCCAAAAGCGTTTGATTTTAATCCGTTATTTACATTGTACTGTTCCAACAAAACGCCGCCATTTTTAACATAATCCATCAGCTTTGAATAGATGTTTTTTGCCTCTTCGTTTACGTTAAAAAATCTCACGCCAGTAACAATCGCATCGTATGCCGAAAGGTCATTTAATAATACTTGAGATGGGCTCAAATGAACCACCTGATAGCCCACTTGCTGCAATGCATTGGCCACTAAATCACCGGCACCATCAATATAAGCAATGCGTTTCCCTGCGATTTTCAAATCAGCTACTTCCAATTTAGCGGTAGCTTCCGGAAACAGATTAATATTGGGAATATGGTCGTAACGAATGGTCCTGAAACCTTTGCTTTCCGTTTGTCCATTAGTCTTTACCTGTAAATGAAGGCTTCCAGTAGTTGAGCTGGCACTTGGAGTAATTTGAAACACTACCAATTGTGCATCACCTTTTTGAGCAAACTTAAAATCGATTTTCTCAGGGCTTACCTTCCATCCAGCAGGTAAAACGGGAACCAGTTCGCCCGATACATTTTTGGTAAAGCTCTTCAAATTCACTTCAATGCTTTTTGGCTGTTGGTTCACAAACAAATAAGCCTGATCGCTCAAGGTAGCGGTTACTTGTGGTGCAATCACCAATGGTTGGTAAAGTTCCCCTTTTATGGGATCGGTAGATTTATATAAAATGGGCAAATCAAGCTCAATAGATTCATCATTGATGCTAAACACTGCTTTTACTTTTAAACTTGAAGGGTTCTCGGGATAACCAATTTCTTCTTGTTTTTCTATTGCATAATAGCCAATTGGATGTTCTTTTTTGAGATAATAAGGCTGGGTAATATCTGATTGATTGGCTTTAACGCTATATCTGGCAGATGACAAACGATTCTCCTGCAGATCTAGCACTTTCCCATTAATGCTAGCCTTAACTTTTAATGGTGCTGAAGCTCGGTAAATAGCATTCACCGTAACCGCAATAGAATCACCTACAGCATAACTTGCTTCGGGAACCACTGCTTCTGCCCATAAGCCTGCGCAAGCAGCAATCATTTCATCCAACAGTGCCTGATTAAAACCCTGTTCTTTCACCGCAAGCTTTTTTAGTTTCAACAAATCGGGTAATGAAGCTGCAGGCTGACTAAGCTGATACTGCTGCTGTATTTTGGCCAAAAGGCTGATCACTTCCTTATTACTCAGTCCAATATTAATCCCATCAAACAATGAAGTTTTTGCCGGTTCACCAGCGGTATGGCTAAAAAATTCAAAAGCCTCCCCTCGCTGCAAAGCAGAACCAAATCCCTGGCTTTTATGATTGGTACGACTAATGGCTGCAATTTCTCCATAATTCTTACCTAAAAGAGGATTGTAAACACCCACATTAATCTTTAACTGATCTGGAGCCGTAGTATTATTGCCTCCAAAATTGTAGGTATTCCACAAAATGCGTTTTGCTTGCCATACCGTTACCCCTTTTTTCAATTGCTCTGGGAATTGTTTTGGATCGGCAGCAGCTACAAAAGCTTCTCTAGCAATAATGGCTGAAGCGGCGTGATGACCGTGACCAGCCCTAGCATCTTCAGGGAAACGAGTAATAATTACATCTGGCCTAAACTTTCTGATGATCCAAACGGCATCTGCCAAGATCTGTTCCTTACCCCAAATCTTAAAAGTTTCTGCAGAGGTCTTAGAAAATCCAAAATCATTTGCTCGACTAAAAAACTGCCCAGCACCATCAACGTGGCGAGCAGCCAGCAGTTCCTGTGTTCTAATTTGGCCCAGAAGCTCAGCTTGTTCATTTCCGATGAGGTTTTGTCCTCCATCTCCTCGGGTCAATGATAAATAAGCAGTTCTTACTTTAGCCTCTTTGGCCAAATAAGCCAACAATCTGGTGTTTTCATCGTCGGGGTGAGCTGCAATGTAAAGTACACTGCCTTTAATAGACAGCGTAGCAATGCCTTGTGCAATTTCCGCAGCATTTAGCGCGTTTGGTTGTTGCATTTGCGCCTGTAAAAAGCATGGCAATAGCATAGCAGCAAGAAAAAATCTCTTGATGTTCATTCTGTATTGGTTGTATGGCTAAAATAGTTAAATTTTGTAAAAGCCTTTTGAAATGGAACATTGTTTGCAGAACTTATAGCATATTTTTACAAGCCGCAGATGCATCCATATTTTTTATTCCAGAAGGGAGTTAAAAAAGGTTTATTAAAAACAGCGGAGCAATTATGGCTATTTTAAACTACACACAGATGAAAAATTTATTTCTAGCTTGTCTTATCATCCTAAGCTTGGGATCATGTGGCATTAACAAACAGGCCCAACAGATTAAAGCACTTGAAAAATGCGACTACCGCATTACCGACGCTACCGACATTACCATTGCAGGAACTGATATCAGAAAGCTGATAGATGGCAAATCCGTAAATACACTCAGCATTCCTGGCATTGCGCTAGGTATGCTCAGAAAAGATATCCCTTTAAGAGCAAAACTTAACCTAGAAATTAGCAATCCAACCAATAATTTAGCAGCCATTAATGATTTCGATTATATCGTTTTGATCAATCGTCAAGAAGTTTTCAATGGTTCTGTTAATCAAAGCGTGAATATTGGTGCCGGACAAACCACCCAAGTTCCCGTACAAGTGAATGCCAATATCTACCAATTTTTAACAGACAATAAAATGCTAAACGATATCGGCACCTTCATTGGTGGCGCAACAAATGGGTCTGAGAAAAAGGGGTTGGTAACCTTAAAAATCAGACCATCTATTAAAGTTGCCGGAGGACTGGTAAAATACCCAGGCTATATTACGATAGATAAGGAAGTAAGCAGCAAGATATTGCTATAATGCTTTTTTAATAAGATTTTTTTTCTTCATACAATCACCTGATAACCAGTAGTGAATTGGAGCAAAAGCGCCGATCTCAAAACTAAATTATTAGTTTCATGCAACATTCTACATTTTGTTGCGTCTACTGATTAAACCAAAACAAATGAAGAAAGCCATCTTATTATTTACGCTCATCTTTAGTTTTCACTTATCTTTTGCTCAAAAAGGAAGTGTAACTGGCACGTTACTAGATAGTTTAAATAAAAAGACCACTCTTAACTTCGCAACCATTTCTATCTTCAAAGGTGCTGATACCGTATTGCACTCCTATAAATTATCCGATGACAAAGGTGTTTTCAAAATCAACAACCTAGAAATTGGCACCAAGTATCGCTTAGTCATTAACGCATGGATGTACAATATCCATCGTCAAGAAGTAATCGTGACCACCGCTCAGCCCAATTTAAGTTTGGGTAATATTTACCTTACCGAAAAAACCAACAACCTCAACGAGGTCGTTATCCAATCTGAAAGACCTCCTATTGTAGTAAGAAAAGACACCATTGAATTTAATGCGGAGTCTTTTAAAACACTTCCTAGTGCAGTGGTAGAAGACCTTTTGAAAAAGCTGCCAGGTGTTTCCATAGATGGCGACGGGGGAATTATGGTCAATGGCAAACCAGTAAGCAAAATATTAGTAGATGGCAAAGAGTTTTTTGGTGGTGATCAACAAATTGCGACCAAGAACCTTCCAGCCAACATTATAGATAAAGTTCAATTAACCGACGACCCAGAAGCTAAGCGCAGGGATCCAGACATTGTTGCAGGCAACGTTCCACAAATCATCAATCTTAAACTTAAAAAAGCCATCAAAAGTGGCGCATTTGGAAAGCTGTATGCTGGTGGTGGCCCTAACAAGCTATATGAAACTGGCGGTATCATGAACTTTTTTAGAGATACCACCCAAGTAAGTGTTTTAGGCTACAGTAATAATGCCAACAAGCCCGGTTTTAGCATAGGTGATGTAATGCGCATCGGCGGCTTCTCCAGATCTGGAGTAAACTCTACCATGATTAATTCCGATGGTGGGTTTTCACTTAATGGGATTTCATTTGGCGGTGCTATGAACGGCGGTGTACAAACATCTTCTGGAGCAGGCGCCAACTTTAATACCATTACCAAAAAAGGAACTAAAATTAATGCCAAGTATTTCTTAGGTTACGCCAAGACATTTACTGAACAAACCACAGATGTTGAACAAAATCTAGGCAGTAGTTTTCTATATACGAAATCAGTATCGTCACAAAACAACCGAAACTACAGCCATAATATTGGAGCTAGAATAGAAGCAAAACTAGATAGCCTCACCAAATTGACCATAGAGCCAGCAGTGTCTATTGGACTGCCAAGAAATACTGGCGATTTAAACACTTCGACCTTTAATACGAATAGAGATTTGATCAATGATGGTAAAAATGCTTCAAAATTAACAGGGAGAAATACAGATTATGGCCTTTCTGCCAGCCTTTGGAAAGATTTTAAAAAAGTAGGTCGCTCTTTAAATATCTCCGTAAACATTTCTCAAAGAAAAAACCTTAGCGATAATTACAACTTAGTTCTTAACAATTTTTACAACCCAACGTCGACCGATTCTTTCGATCAATGGAGAGACAATGACATCGACAATTTCAATGTTAATTTAAATGCAAATTACAGTGAGCCAATCACTAAAGCTTTGAGTTTGAATATTGCTACCAGCAGCAATTATTTAGACAATGAAAATGCTTTGGCCACTTTTTTACGTAATCCAAGCAATCAAGCTTATGATATCGCAGTTCCTAACTTAACAGAAACGGTAATGCAAAGTGGTTTTAAAACCAACAACAGGGTGAGTTTACGTTGGAAAGTGAACAAGGACTTAAATATACAACCAGGTTTTGTGTTCAACACCATCGATCTTGAGAACAAGTTTACCAAACACAATGGTTTTGGACAGCACTTCACTTTTTTTGCTCCTCAATTGAACATCAGATATAAAAGCTTAAACTTGAGCTATTCTCCTTCTTTCAGAGAGCCTGATGTGAGATATATCCAACCGGTGGCTAACAACACCAATCCGCTATTTGTACAAAATGGAAATCCGAACTTGAGACCGTCTAAAACGCATCAAGTGAACCTAAACATGTATAAATATGATACCCAAAGAACGCTTAGTTACAACATTTATTTAGGTGGAAGTGTGCAAAACGATGGCGTAATTACGGAAAGAACAGTTGATGATCCTCAATCAGTAACTCCCGGCAAACAGACTACTACTCCTGTTAACGAAGACGGCATTTGGCAATTCCACAGTAATGGTAATATCTCCAAAGACTTTAAGGGCACAAAAAGACAGTTTACCATTAGTGCTGGTTATTGGGGCAACTACAACAAAAGCTACGTAATTGTAAATGGAGTAAGAAGCGAGAGCAAATTAATTAACGGTGGACCTAGAATTGGCGGAAGAATTAACCTAAATGACAAACTTGAATTTGGCGAAACCTACAGCTTTGGCTTTAACAAGAGCTTTTATGAAGACCCTTTTTTCAATAACCTAAACTACTATAATCATGGCAGTGATACAGAACTGATTCTTCGTTGGCCTAAAAAAGTGGTTTGGGAAACCAATTACCGCTGGCAGTACAACACCCAATCTGTTACTGGAATAGATAACAAAATAGCATTTTGGAATGCGGCTGTTACCTTTTTATTCTTAAAAAATGACCGACTGCAGTTAAAATGCAGCTTCAATGATATTCTCAATACCAATAATAGACGATACGTTTACATCACAGAAAATACCGCTAGAGACCTGCGTGTAAACAACATTGGTAGGCACGGACTGTTTACCCTCACTTACAACATCCAAAACTTCGGAGGTAAAGTTGGGGGCAAAGAGACCTTGTTTAGGTTCTAATAATAGTTAATTAAAGCAATAAGGCCGTGGATGCGGCCTTTGCTTTTTTAAGGATTTTCAAACCTAAAAGATTTAGATATTTGTGAAATAAGAAAGCCCCGTCTCGCAAATGCTGGACGGGGCTTTCCAATTATATCTTCTCGCCTTTTTCGAGCTTTTCTTTTCTATGCTCTTGTGAAAGATAATGAAGCAAAGTATTCAAAACTACCGCATTCCAATCATCGTGTAAGCTTACATTAATGTTTTTCTTTTTATCGTACATATCCTGGATATGCAAAACACCTTTATCCAAGAAATATTTGATTTGACTCCATCCCACCACAGCAGTCTTAGTTTTGCCTAAAAACCAAGTTTTATATTGCATCTCAAAACCTTGATAGTTGAATTTTGCCGCTCCCACTTCCAATTTTTCCTGATTATTCAACTGCTCAATAAACTCATTCACCAAATGCTTTTTTACATATTGCCATAACCCAGACATCACGTAATAGTAGGTATGATCTTCTTCCAAAAGCTCCTCAACCTTACTACTTTCAAACTGAATGCTTACGGTTCTACCATCCCTGCTTCTTACATCAATCATGTATTTTTTCTTGATGGGCTTTTTTACGGGACCAATCAGTGATACGCCATATTTAACGGCCGCCACATCGCTACAAGCAATGCGGGTTTGATTTACCTCAATAGCCTCAGCAGTAATTTTAACTTTTTGTTTCGATGAAGGAATGACGATATCTACGTCGAAGTTGTGGTGTTGCATGGGTCCGAATATACAGATATTTTGTAAATGAAAATATACCTATTCTTTAGGTTTTTCTACAGATCGCCAATCCATTTGTTCACATCTCTTGAAAAACGAGGATGTTTTGCTTCGCCAATAACCTGTTTCTCATAAATCCCTGTATGACCAGAAAGCAAATATGAAACGACACAAGCAACAGCTACATAAATACCGCATTGGCTACCAAATAGTTCCATAGCCATGATGGTACACGCCAAAGGAGTATTGGTTGCTCCTGCAAAAACGGCCACAAAACCCATCCCCGCCAAAAGTGCTACCGGCAAAGGCAAAGCGATAGACAATGCGCTTCCCAAGGTGGCGCCAATAAAAAATAGAGGTGTTACTTCACCTCCTTTAAAACCTGCAGCCAAGGTGAGTACGGTTAAGGCCAACTTGATGGCAAAATCGTAGGGTGGCAGCTGTTGCTCAAAGGATTCCACAATGGTTGGAAGGCCTAGGCCAATGTATTTGGTATTTCCTAAAGCTACAATACACAATATAAAAATCAAACCACCAACCAATGGTCTCAATGGAGGATACTTAATTTTAGACTTGAATATTCCACCAACAAAGCGCAAGGTTTTACTAAAGAGAGCAGCACATATCCCAAAAGCAATCCCTGCCAACAAAGCATAGGTCAAATTTAAAAATGAAATATCAGGGACCGAAGCAATGGTGTAAACAGTATGTTTTACTTGCCAAAGATGTGTCACTTCGCTCGCCAATATTGCGGCAACAAAAGCTGGGAAAATAGCATTGTACCTCAACTTCCCCACTAAAAAAAATTCCATCGCAAAAATGGCACCCGCAAGTGGAGTTCCAAACACCGATCCAAATCCAGCGGCTACCGCAGCAATAATTAGTGTTCTTCGATCTTCTACAGACAACCTCAAAGGCTTAGTGAGCTGATCTGCAATTCCCCCTGCCATTTGTAAGGCTGTTCCTTCTCTACCTGCTGACCCTCCAAACAAATGTGTAGCAATAGTTCCTAAGTAGATAAACACCGTCATTCGGAAAGGAATTTTCTCTTTTGGTTGATGAATGGTATCAATCAACAAATTATTCCCAGAAGCGATATCTTTTCCGTAGTAATGATATAGCAAGCCGATGAGCAAACCTGCGACGGGTAAAAAACCAATCAGCCATAAATGCTGTTCTCTGGTTTGTGTAGCCCACTCCAACGACTGTAAAAAAATAGCCGAAGCGGTTCCCACAAGCCCGCCGAGCAATAGGCTAATCAAAATCCATTTTAACAAATAGGGGATGGCTGGGTGTTGTTTGCAAAGCAACTTAAAAGTAAGTGCTACCTTTTCAGCGAAAGATTTTTGTTTCTTTAATGACATAGTTCTCCTGATCAATGTAAATACATTTGTAACCAGGCGTCATCAGCTTTTTAGGGCGGTTCAATTAGGAAGACACCATTTCCTTCATACAAAGTAAATAAAAATTAGCCACAGATGCACAGATATTTTATTTTCTGTTAGTTCATTTAGACCTAAGCGAAATCGGAACCTTCGGAAGAGAAATCTTTAAATTAGTTATACCAATTCAAAGATTTCTCGACTATGCTCGAAATGACGAGCCAACAAAAATGATTCCTGTGGCTAAAAAATTACAACCCTAATCGATGTTTTCTTAAGGTATCTTTGGCAATATCGTAACCTGCATCGGCATGTCTAATAACACCCATTGCAGGATCATTGTGCAGTACCCTCTTCAATCGCTTTGCGGCATCTTCGGTACCATCAGCTACAATCACCATCCCTGCATGAATAGAATAACCAATACCTACACCACCACCATGATGCAATGACACCCAACTGGCACCACCAGCGGTATTAATCAATGCGTTCAAAATTGGCCAATCAGCTACCGCATCCGAACCATCCAACATTGCTTCCGTTTCTCGGTTTGGAGAAGCTACAGAACCTGTATCTAAATGGTCGCGACCAATAACAATTGGCGCTTTAACTTTACCTTCTGCCACCAAACGGTTAAATGCCAAGCCCGCTTTTTCACGCTCCCCTTGCCCCAACCAGCAAATACGTGCCGGCAAACCTTGAAAAGCAATACGCTCTTGTGCCATGGTAATCCATTGTTTTAAACTTTCATTTTCTGGGAATAGCTCCAGTATCAACTTGTCTGTTTCGTAAATATCTTGTGGGTCGCCACTTAAAGCTGCCCAACGGAAAGGTCCTTTGCCCTCACAAAATAAAGGACGAATGTAAGCGGGAACAAAACCAGGAAAGTCGAAGGCATTTTTTACACCTACTTCAAGCGCTCTACCTCTTAAGTTGTTCCCATAATCAAAAGTAATTGCCCCACGTTTTTGCAGTTCTAACATTTGCTGTACATGCTTGGCCATAGTTGCATAACTCTGCTTCACATATTCATCAGGATTATTTTTACGTAAATCTGCAGCTTGCTCAACCGTTAATCCTTCTGGGAAATAGCCAATCAATGGATCATGTGCGGAAGTTTGATCAGTTAACGTATCAGGAACAATATTTCGATCAATTAAGCGCTGTAACAATTCAACTGCATTACACACCACCCCAATTGAAATGGCTTTTTGCTCCTGTTTATACTGCAATGCTTTATCAATCGCTTCATCAATATCATAAGCAATTTCGTCGATATATCTTGTTTCCAAACGTTTTTGGATACGCCATTCCTCTACCTCAGCAGCCAAACATACGCCTTGGTTCATGGTAATGGCTAGCGGCTGTGCTCCCCCCATACCTCCTAAACCTGCCGTTACATTCAATGTTCCTTTCAAGTTACTGCTAAAATGCTTTTTTGCCAAGGCCGCATAAGTTTCATAAGTACCTTGCACAATCCCCTGCGAGCCTATGTAAATCCAAGAGCCTGCAGTCATTTGCCCGTACATCATCAAACCCTTATCTTCCAGTTCATCAAAATGCTGCTGTGTGGCCCATTTAGGTACTAGTTGCGAGTTCGAAATCAACACTCGTGGTGCATCTTTATGGGTGGGCAATACGGCTACTGGTTTTCCTGACTGCACTAACAAAGTTTCATCTTCTTCTAAATTTTTCAGCGCTTTAATGATCAGCTCAAGGGCTTCCATATTTCTTGCCGCCTTTCCTCTACCACCATAAACAATTAAATCTTCAGGTCTTTCGGCAACTGCTGGATCTAGGTTGTTCAACAACATTCGTAATGCTGCTTCTTGTACCCAACCTTTACAGTTTAGGGTGCTTCCATGAGGTGTTTGACTTATTTTCAGGTTCATATATTTGGTTTTATATTTGAAAACTACGTTCCTCAAATGTAGTTACTTTAAATAGCTTAACATTTAACATAAGGATATTTTTAGCACATCAGCGCATTAAACTTTACGGTTAGCTTAATGTCAAACTTCGCATATGACGAATAATGTTACATTTCTTTTAAAACAACATTGTTTAATATTTACTTAACTTTGTGTTACAATGCAGGCAAGGAAACGTCATTTCTTGAAACAGCTTTTCGCTACACTCATACTGGGTGTATTTGCGCTAGCTATTACTCCTTGGGGAGCCCTGCATCATCATGAAGAAAATACGGTCGTTAAAGAAAAGCATTGTACACATACGGTACACGTAAAAACTTCTACTGAAACTTGTTTAATCTGTAAGGCTCATTTCGAAAAGAATTTTACAACAAGTTTCCACAGCTATCTGATACATTTAAAAAGCAATTTCATTAAAAGAGCAACTCCTTCCATCGCTGGAGCCTTTACTGAAATCATTGCCTCTTGTTTACGTGGCCCACCCGCTCGTCAATAATCCTACCTATTCTTGATACCGTCTTATTTATTGCCTTAGGCGATGGATAGATGTATTTTAATTATCTATTTACTATCACCATCTGGATGTGTAAAATCATCCTATTTATATTTTCGTTTATGAAAAGGTTACCTTTTTTAGTAACTATTATTGCATTATTCCTATCCATTAATGCCATGGCAAACAATTTAGCCAGTATTAAGGGAAAAGTAATTGACGCCAGCACTCAATCACCTTTAGCGGGAGCTACTTTATATATTTCTGATTTAAAAGCTTCTACCAGTACCAATAGCAATGGTGAATTTACTTTTAACAATGTCCCAGCAAAAGGCAAGTTCTTGTTGGAAGTTCGCTATTTAGGCTACAAAACCTCTTCCAAAGTCATCGACTTATCTGTACAACAGGAAATCACTTTTGCACTAGACCCCTCGGTAATTGAAAGTGCAGAAGTGGTAATTACTGGAACCCCTTTTAGCGCCAATAACAAAACCAACAGTTTGGCTGTAGTTACCATCAACCGTGAAAAATTGGCCCAATCAGGTGCAACCAATATCGTGGATGCCATAGCCAAAATACCAGGGGTAGCACAAGTAACTACGGGCGGTGCTATTTCTAAACCCACCATTAGAGGTTTGGGCTACAACCGTGTATTAACCATGGTAGATGGTGCCAGAGAAGAAGGTCAACAATGGGGCGATGAGCACGGTGTGCAAGTAGACCAGTTTGCCGCAGCCCGTATAGAAGTTTTGAAAGGCCCAGCCAGTTTATTATACGGTTCTGATGCTTTAGGTGGGGTAATCAACATTATTGATGATCTTGTACCGGCAGAGGGAACTTATAATGGCAATTTCACAACAAACTACAGTACCAATGGTGGCTTAACCGCTTCATCTCTAATGATGCAAGGCAATACCAATGGCTTTGTTTACAGAGGTCGTGTCTCTTACAAAAATGCTTATGGTTTTGGTTATAAAGGCCATGTGGTTCCTAACGCGGGCTTCAACGAAATCAATACCAGTGCTATGTTGGGACTTAATAAAACTTGGGGCTATACCCACTTAAGTCTTTCGAGATTTGCCACTAACATTGGCTTGGTAGAAGAAGGACCAAATGACGAAGGGAATTATCTTGATGAAGATGGCAATGTGATCAGCAATAGCGATGCCCGCAAAAGATCATTAAATCTGCCTTTCCAAAACATCAACCACTATCGTGCAGCATTAAATAGCAACATCTTGCTTGGTGGCGGACAATTAAAATCTACTTTGGCTTTTCAACGCAACATTCGTAAAGAATTTGAAGAAACTAAGGATGAACCAGGATTGAACTTGGGTTTAAACTCCTACACTTATGATGTGAAATATTCTTTTGCTAACGATGGCAAATGGGAGCCAACCGTTGGTGTCCAAGGAATGTATCAAACCAATAAAAATAGTGGCGAGGAATTTTTAGTACCTGATTACAACAGCAATAACATTGGGGCTTTTGCCTATTTGAAACGTAATTTTAGCAATGGAGCCATTAATGCTGGTGTACGCTACGATTACAAAAAAATAGATGGTAAAGATTTATTTGAGACACACGACGACCATGACCATCAGGTATTTTCGGCTTTTAACAATAGCTTCTCCAACTTTACAGGTTCACTAGGTTTTGCTTTTGATATTGCCAAAAACCTTAACCTAAAAGGAAATATAGGTTCTGGATTTAGAGCGCCTAATATTGCGGAACTTGGTGCTAACGGTAAGCACGAAGGTACTTTTAGATATGAAATTGGTAACAGTAACCTCAAACAAGAGACCAGTTTACAATTTGATTTGGGCTTAACTTATAATGCCGAAAATATTACCCTAGGCTTAAATGCTTACAGCAACAAAATTTACGACTACATTTATTTGAGCAACCTTAACAATGAAACCATTGTTAATACCGACCACGATGGTAACACTGAAACATTACCAGTTTATCGTTTCTTACAAACCAATGCCAGTTTGGTTGGTGGAGAAGCTTCTGTAGATTTCCACTTGGTTAAGGCCCTACATTTTGAAAATACCTTTGCATACGTGAAAGGCACTAACAAAGCCACCAATTCACCGCTACCTTTTATACCAGCAGCAAGCTTAAACAACGAAATTCGCTTTGAACCTACCATAAAAGGCTTAAACGACAGTTTTATTAAAGTTGGCTTGACCAATGTGTTTAAACAAGATAGAATTGATGCTTTTGAAACTGAAACAGATGGCTATACCTTGTTAGATGCTGGAATAGGTACTTCTTTTAAAACTAAAAGAGGCAAATTAAATGTTTGGGTTACTGGACAAAACCTAACCAATAAACTTTATTACAACCATTTAAGCAGATACAAACTAGCAGGCATTTATAATCCTGGACGTAATGTAAGCTTTGGCGTGAGTGTGCCTTTGTAATCACTACACCAATAACTTTAACATTCGTCATACCCAACTCGATTGGGTATCTTAAAGCGACACATTTAGACGATACGCATTAGGATTCCCGTTTTCACGGGAATGACACTTGGGACAAAAAAAGCCCTTCAATTGAATTTGAAGGGCTTTTTCATTTACTTTCCACCAATGTCTCCAACAATTTTCAAAAAAGTTTTTCTTCAAAAATTTGGAGATTAAAAATTTAACACTACTTTAGTGTATTATTTAACTAATACACTAGTATGATTAAAATAGACAATCTAAATTTCAGCTATAGCAAGCATCGAATTCTTTTTAAGGATATCAGTATGCAATTGAGCAATGGTCATATCTATGGGCTATTGGGTAAAAACGGTGCAGGTAAATCTACCTTGTTGAAAAACTTGGCGGGCTTGGTTTATTCACAAAGCGGAAAAATCGATGTGTTGGGTTTTGATCCAGCAAAAAGACAACCTGCTTTGTTACAACAAATCTGCTTTATCCCTGAAGAGTTTTATTTGCCTGCCGTTAAAATTGATAGCTATATCAAGGCTAACGCTCCTTTCTATCCAAACTTCGACCATCAGTATTTTGCAGATCTATTGAAAGAGTTTGATATTCCAGTAGGACAAAAGCTTATAGACATGAGCTACGGTCAAAAGAAGAAAGTGATCATTTCCTTTGGTTTAGCTACCAATGCTAAATTGGTGATTATGGACGAACCAACCAATGGTTTGGATATTCCATCGAAAGCGCAGTTCCGTAAAATCATGGCTTCCGCCCTCACAGAAGATAGATGCATTATCATCTCAACACATCAGGTACGTGATTTGGACAACTTGATTGATACCGTAATTATGTTAGACGAAAACAAGATTGCACTAAAGGCTTCAGTAGATGAAATTGCCAGCAAACTTTGTTTTAAACGTTTGAAGGAAGTTGATGAAACTGTGATTTACGCCGAACCATCTTTAGCGGGCTATCATGCAGTAGTTGCCAACTATCACCAAGAAGACAGCAAACTAGACATGGAGCTACTTTTTAATGCCGTTTTAGCTGAGAAAAACAAACTGAAACCAATTTTTAACTAATTAGACATGAACAATACTTTTAATTTACATCGATTTAATTTATTGCTTAAAAGGCAGTGGTTAGAATTTGGAAAAATTTTCCTGATTACTTTAGTAGTGGCTGTAGGTATTTTCGTGGCATTTTATGGCCTTACCTTGTTTCCATTACGGGAGGTTAGTGACGTGCCTTATCGATTAAGATTTAGAGAACCGCTTTATCTGATCTTCGGTTTTCTATTCATTAGCATTATTGCCAGTGCTTATTTTGCTCATTTGGGTCAAAAACCTAAAGCCATCATTGATTTGCTAATCCCTGTTTCTACCTTAGAGAAATTCCTAGCTGGCATTTTATTCACGTCTATCTTGTCTACGTTAAGTTTCACGCTATTATTTTACATCACAGATTTCGCTTTTATTAGCTATATCAAAACCCATTTCCAAAACTCAAAAAACATCGAAGACTTCGAAAGTATTAAGGGATTTTTAGCACAAAACAAACTTAATAACTTCATTCCGCTTTACGCCGCACCTCTTGTGGTAACCAGTATATTCATGTTGGGTTCTATTTATTTTAATAGATTCCATTATATCAAAACAGCTATTTGCATCATGCTTTTTGGCGGAATACTGTCATACATTTTTTCCAAAACTTCAGATATATTATTTAGCGGAAAAATACAAACTGGTATGGGGAACAACCACGGAAAAGGCACCTTCGAATGGATTGCCTTCATTATCCTTTTAACTTTCACACTCATTACCTGGGCCATTAGCTACGTTCGGTTAAAAGAGAAAGAAGTTTAATTTAAACCTATAAGAACATGGAATTTAGAGATAACAAAGCCATATATCTTCAGATAGCGGATTATGTTTGCGAACATATTTTACTGGAGAAATGGCAAACCGACCATAAAATACCTTCGGTACGGGAGATGGCTGTAACCTTAGAGGTAAATCCCAATACGGTGATGCGGACTTACGAGCTACTACAAAACAAGAATATCATTAATAACAAAAGAGGCATAGGTTTTTTTGTGGCCGAAGACGCCATTACCAATGTGAAGAGTTACCGAAAAGCTCAATTTATGGATGAAGAATTACCATCGGTTTTTCGCAACATCTATCTATTAAACATCGATTTTGAAGAGCTAAAAACTCGCTACAACACCTTTGTTAAAGAAAATTTTTAATACTTGAACTCATGAAAACCAGCAATAAACTATTAATCGCATTTGCAGCCTTGCTAATCATACTACCAATACTCGCAATGGCTGTATTTTCCAAAGTATTTTACACGGATGCTAAGAGTTGGGCAGATCTAGAAAAACAAAACGAAACTTTCGATGGTAAATCGGAGAACATGGAAGCCGTACCTTTAAGTCAATTCAACTCAATCAAGATTGCAGACGGAAAAGAAATCAGTTTTCACATTCGTTTAATAAAGGATGAAAAATTTGGGGTTAAATTTCGTAAAAGCGAAAAAGACTTCGTAAAGTTTAGCGTAGACAAAGATGGTCAATTACTAATTAATCTTATGCCCAAAAACAAGGAATATCGCTATATCGACTTGTTTGTATATGCTCCAGAAACAAATGCTTTAAGCGCCAACAATGCTTCTACTATACAGCTAAATGCAAAAGGAGACAGCCTTTCTTTAAACCTAAAGAAGTTTAATGAATTAAGATTCGATGACGCTACCTTACTTCAAAAACTAAGCATTAACGCAGAAGACGGTTACACTAATATGGAAGAAAATGCAATTGCAAAATCGGTCTATTTAAATTTAAAGAACGCTGGCTTTAGAAGTAACAAAATATCTTACGAAGATTTGAGCATCAACTCCCAAGGCAAATCTGGAATTGATGTATTTGGGGGCAATGACGTTAATAAAAAATATAACATCAGAAATCTAACTTTAAAAACTACAGATAGCGCCGATGTTACTTTTAGGGCAATTAATATTGAAAAAGCAAAAGGCTCACTATCTAATCAAACTACAATTCAATTGCCTGTATCCAACTTGAAACAGATTTTAAAATAACAAACTCGACAATAAAATCGTCATTTCGACGACAGAAGGAGGAGACCGCGAAGCAGCTACATAGTAAAATCTAGCAGTTAATATGATGATACTAGATTTAACTTTGTTGATTTTCAATCCTCTCTGCGTTCGAAATGACGAGATTATGCTTAACTTTTCTAAATCAATAACCTCATGATTTATATAATAATATTGATTATCATCGTTTGCAAAGCTTGTTAATGATATACTTCGCTCCGAATAAATTGAACGGATGCTTTGATATCATTGGCCAACAATCTATCGGCATCGTTAAAGCTAACCACTTTCCTAAAGTCATTTAACAAGGTTTCTATATGAGGTGAAGACTTTAACGGTTTACGCAAATCCAAGGCCTGTGTAGCAGTGATGAGTTCAATGGCTAAAATTCGCTCCACGTTCTGTACCACACGTAAACATTTGGTTGCAGCATTGGCCCCCATGCTCACATGATCCTCCTGTCCATTACTGCTTACAATGCTATCTACAGATGCTGGTGTGCATAACTGTTTATTCTCACTGGCAATAGATGCTGCGGTATATTGAGTAATCATCAGCCCAGAATTAAGTCCTGCTTCTTTGACCAAGAAAGGAGGCAATCCTCTGGTTCCGGAAATCAATTGGAAAGTTCTTCTTTCTGAAATAGAACCAATCTCAGCCAGTGCCATACAAAGGAAATCCAAGGTAAGCGCCAAAGGCTGTCCATGGAAGTTTCCTGCTGAGATGATCAAATCTTCATCCGGAAAAACATTTGGGTTATCAGTTACGGCATTAATTTCAGTTTCAAAAACCGACTCGATATAAGCTACACTGTCTTTACTGGCACCGTGTACTTGTGGCACACAACGGAAGGAATAAGGGTCTTGAGTTTGCTTACCTTGCTGGGCAATAAGCTCACTTCCTTCAAGCCACTTCCTAACACTTTCAGCAGTTTGTAATTGGCCGCGATGTGGTCTGATCACATGGCTCAGACTTAAAAACGGATCAATACGACAATTAAAAGCATCAATGGCAATAGCGGCTATTGCATCAGCCCAAGACAATAAACGCTTGGCCTGCAATAAGCAGTTTACACCATAAGCACTCATAAATTGAGTACCATTAATTAAGGCCAACCCTTCTTTACTTTGCAAGGTTAGCGACTGCCAGCCTAATTGCTGATAAAGTTCTTTCGTGCTTATTTTTTGTGTTTTGTACCAAACCTCGCCTTCGCCAATCAGCGGAATAGCCAAGTGCGCCAAAGGAGCCAAATCGCCCGATGCGCCCAAAGAACCTTGGGTATACACCACGGGCAAAATATCGTGATTGTAGAAATCGACTAAACGCTGAACAGTAGTCAAAGCGACGGCAGAATGTCCATAGCTCAACGACTGTATTTTTAACAACAGCATTAACTTCACTATAGGCTTTGGCACCTCTTGTCCAGTACCACAAGCGTGAGATAAAAGTAAATTATGTTGAAGCTGGGTCAGTTTATCTGCCTCTACCTTTACATTTTGTAAATAGCCAAAACCCGTGTTAATTCCATAGATAGGATCTTCACTACGGCTTAATTTTTCATCTAGATAGTTTCTGCACTTAATAATTCGGTCGGTAGCTGCTGTAGATAGCGCAATGCTTTTTCCTGATTGTATAATTTCCTGCAAAACGGCAATGCTTAGCATATTACTGCCTATTTCGTAATTGGTCATATTGATTTTATCTGGTTGCCCCAAAAGTATAAATAATGATAAATTTAAACTAATTTGTTGCCCTCACGTTTATACAATTATGATGATCATGAAGCGTTTATTTTTATTTGCTGTTACTCTATTTTGTTGTGCCAGTTCATTTGCACAAAAATCCGACACTTTATCCATTACCTTAGAACAAGTTAAATACGCCTACCCCATTAAATATTTCCCCATACAGGTAGAAGGGCAAGACTTGCGGATGGCCTATATGGATGTTGCCCCAACAGCCAAGGCTAATGGCAGAACCGTGATGTTGTTCCATGGCAAAAATTTTGGTGGTTATTACTGGACAAATGTGATTAAAGCACTAACTGAAAATGGCTATCGTGTAATTGTACCCGACCAAATTGGTTTTGGGAAATCATCCAAAGCTTTTATACACTACAGCTTTCATCAAATGGCGAGATGGAACAGCCAACTTCTAGACAGTTTAAAAATCAATAAATCCATTATCTTAGGTCATTCAATGGGCGGTATGCTGGCTACCAGATTTGCGTTACTTTTCCCAGAAAAAACAGAAAAGCTTGTGCTTGAGAACCCTATTGGTCTAGAAGATTATAGAGCTTTTGTGCCCTATGTAAACAGCGAACAACAATATAAAAATGAACTGAAAACGACTGCCGAAAGTGTTAAAAGGTATTACCAAAATTCCTATTTCACTACATGGAAGCCCGAGTATGATGAACTGGTGCGCATAGCTGGTGGGGTTACTTTTAGTGCCGACTATCCGCGTTGGGCAAAAGTGGCTGCACTAACCTTTACCATGATTTACGAGCAACCTGTAGTACACGAATTTTCGAACATAAAGGTTCCTACCTTATTGTTGATTGGCAAGGACGACAAAACTATTGTAGGCAAAGGATTGCTAAGTGCGGAGGACCAGAAAAAGTATGGGCAGTATAAAGTTTTAGGAAAAGCTACGGCCGCTAAAATAGCTGGAGCTAAGCTGATCGAATTTGAAGGCGTTGGACATATCCCGCATCTGGAAAAACCTGAGGAATTTTCAAAGGCTTTATTAGGGAGTTTATAGGAGATTAAGCATTACCGTAAATAGAAGCATCATTGCGACTGAAGTGCAGCGAAATGGAGAACCGTAACTCAACCAAGTTAAATCTTCCGATTTGATTAGCATATCCAAAGATTTCTCCACAAGGTCGAAATGACGACATCGCTATTGCAGTAAATAAAAACGTCATTGCGAGGTACGGAGCAATCTCCAAAATCAGTAAAGATTGCTCCGTACCTCGCAATGACGGCTAAAAACTTATATCGCTACTACTTCCTTTCTACAATCGTATAACTTACTTTTTGAGTAGTCGTTTTTCCGTAGCGATCCACCGCCTTAATTTCTATTTCGTGTTTACCAGCAGCTAACTTCGCAGGAATATCACCTCTCCACAAGTGAGAACTCAACACTGCATTTGAAGGTCTTCTACCAGACAATAACGTTTCAGTTTCATCAAACTTGGTCAACACCCCTAAAAACTTAGGGTCCATCGCTTCTACCTGCGTCATGTTGTTCCACTTACCACCGTCGATGGAGTAAGTCACCTTATCGCCTTTGCCCCCCATAAAAAGGTTCACAAAAACACCTGCTGAAGTACGTTTGTATTTTTCCACCACCTTTGGAAGATAAACCTCCATTTGGTAATCAGCTCCTTTTCCGGCCACCTTATAATCAACCGTGTATTGATTTCCTTTTAGATTTAAGAAAGCATAACCTTTAGGCGTACCGTCACTCATCGTAGAAATTGGCGTACCGTTCTCTTTCATTTCTCCAGAATACCAGTCACCAGAAGTAGTACCTACATTGTATTCGTGGTGTGGCTTTTGCTGCAACCATCCATCGGCTTTACCATAATAATTTTGACGTTGGTTATGTGTATGAGCCGATAACGACAGTGTATAAGGGAAATCCTTCAACAATTCGAATAAACGTTTTCTATCCTTCACACGGAACGAGTTTCCTTCTTTATCTGTATCATTATTTAATAAAGGAATGTGGAAGGCTAAAACAATCAACTGATCTTTGTTCACGTGCTTCAAATCATTTTCGATGAACTTGAATTGATCTTCTCTAAAGCCACCCCAATAACCTTTTCCACTTCTTGGATCTGGATACAAAATATCATCCAATACGATAAAGTGCACTTTACCATAGTTTAAGGAATAGTTGGCAGGACCAAAGTTTGCCTCAAAGGTTTCGTCAGAAAGGCTATCAACCTTGGCATCGAAGTTTAAATCGTGGTTGCCTATTAAGTTATACCAAGGCAAACCCACCTTTTTCACCACCTTGATATATGGATTGTGCAAGCTTAAATCATTCCCTACTAAATCTCCCAAACTTAAGCCAAAAGCTACATTTTTCACTCCAATCACTTCGTTAACGATGTCTTTCTCAAAGAAATTTAACTCTTCTTGTGTGTAAGGCTGAGGATCTCCAAATAAAAGCACTCTAAAATCATCGCTTTCTTCTTTTTTAACCAAAGGAAAATCTAAACTTGCTGGCAATGGCCCAGTTGGCTTGCTCCCCGCAAATTCCAAACCTTCAGGAGAACCTTTTGGTTTATGGATATAATAGCTAGAAGGCTGGTTATCTGAATTTAGAGGGGATTGATAACCGCTAGGCTTTACCACAAAAATCACCTGCGACTCTCGCTTAGGCAAGCTATAAGCACCTTTGGCATCAGTTTTCACCACTTCTACACCATTACTTACGGCAACACCTGCCAAACCAGGTTCTTTTTTTTCCTTTTTACCATTTCCATTTTCGTCATGGTAAACATAACCTTTAATGTCTTGGGCAAATACGGAGGAAGAGGTTAAAGAGACGAATAGGATACTTCTAATAATTACTTTTTTCATTGAATTGTTCTAGTTTTTGCGGTAATGAAACTGCCACGATTGCACATGACGGTTTCATTTCACTGCGATGTATGGCGCAAAACTAGCCTAACAATGTTAAGGCATTAAATAGAGAAGATTAAGCATGTATAAACAATTATGAAATAGTAATGAAAGGCCAAAAACACCCCAAATGGGTATTTTTTTGTCCTGGTTAGCTTTCTAATATTTCTAATTGGGCAATAATATCTTCTTCAGTGATTGGATAAGGTTGATCATTTGCAATGGTCTGGTAAACGGCTTCAAATAACTCACCATAGTTTCCTAGCGGAGAAGCGAGCAATGAAACATCTCTTCCACCCTCAATATTTACCAAAGTAAGCCTACCTGCATCATGAGCTACCTCCAAACCATAACCTTCGTCGGATGGTTTCATTCCTTTCAAAAGCTGCGCTTCTTGCACATCACCATGGTTTTTAGAAAAGGCTCCCAAAGCGCCATTTACCACAAAAGCTGGTGGAATATCGGCAGCCAATAAAGAAGCTGTCAAGTACACATTCAATTGGTTGGGATAAGCGAGGTGGATGAAGAAATAGTCATCTACTTTACTATTTTCACGATTGTTGGCCAACACCTTGTAAAATTTTTCAGGCTTACCAAATAAGGCAATGGCTTGATCGATCAGGTGTGGTCCCAAATCATATTGTAGTCCGCTGGCTTCATAACTGCTGTCTTCTTTGAATAGCTTTGGTCCTATTTCACTCCTATAGCGATCAAAACGGAAATATACTTCCGTCAATTTCCCTAGCTTACCACTTTCAATGATCTCTTTAGTGATTTTAAACCCACTATCAAACCTTCTGTTCTGATAAACCAAAGCATGTTTTCCTACTTCTTTAGCCAAGGCAAAAAGCTCTTTAGCTTGGGCAACTGTTGCGGTGAAAGGTTTTTCAACTAAGATATGTTTGCCAGCCAACAAGCACTTTTTAGCATACTCGTAGTGCGTGTAATTTGGGGTATTAATGATAACCAAGTCAATGTTATCATCGGCAATCAATTGCTCGATACTATCGTAGCTAATGATGTTGGGATAATCTTGAACAGCTTGTTTTTTACTCCGCTCGGTAACGGCTAAAAAATTAAATCCATCATTTTGCTGAACAAAGGGGGCGTGAAATACTTTACCCGACATACCGTAAGCCATTAAGCCTACATTGATTTTAGGTCTCATAGTTACAAATCTAGAAATTTAGTGCAGATATTAAAGGAGTAGCGATCAGGCTTAAAAATTCTCCCATTATTTTTTCCCAAATATGCAACTTCTGTATTTTAATGTTGTCATATTTACCATATGAAGAAAAGATTCTTAATTGCTTTATTTTTAGTTGCTTTAGGCAAAAATCTAAACGCCCAAACATCATCATCCATACACACTACAGACATTGATCATTTTTCGACCGCCTATGATGCTATTCAAAAGACAAAGGACATGCCTCAAAAAATTGCTATCATCAATGAGCAATATATCAATAAAGGGAGTAAAGGACTTAAGGCCTTTATGGCAGCTCGACAATATAATGATACCCTTTGGGTAGAACTGATTGACAAACTGCCGAAATTTTGGAATTCGATAAGACCAAATACGCTAAGTATTAAGCACAAAACCGCTGAGCTTGAAAAGGCCATCAAAAAACTAAAGGAGATTTACCCCGATTTAAAACCTGCCGACATGTATTTTACCATCGGCGGACTACGCTCAGGTGGTACAGTGAAAGACAATATGGTACTAGTGGGTGCTGAAATTGCTACAGGAAATGCCAATACCGATGTTTCTGAATTTACAAGCAACTGGCTTAAGAATGTTTTTAAGGAGCAATCTTTGAACAACATCGTTTCCTTAAACATTCACGAATACATCCACACCCAACAAAAGGCTGATGGTTCAAATTTATTAAGCCACGCCATAAAAGAGGGAGCATGTGACTTCATCGCCGAGCTAGCTATACAGCAACCTCTCCAAACTAAATATCTGAACTATGGAAAGGCCAACTCTTCAAGCATTAAGGAACTTTTCAAAAAAGAAATGTTCTTTAACGATTACACAAATTGGCTATATAACGGAAGTCAACGGGCAGAAGATGCGGACTTAGGTTATTATGTGGGTTACGAAATCTGTAAAGCCTATTATCAGAAAGCCAAAAACAAAAAGCAAGCCATCAAAGAAATTATCGAACTAGATTTTGGGAATGACCAAGCAGTCGAGTCCTTTTTAGAGACCTCTGGCTTTTATTCAGAGAAAATAGATAAAAAAGGTATGGTAGATGCTTATCAAAAAATGCAACCTACCGTAGTAAGTATATCCCCATTTAATAACGGCGATAAAAATGTAGATGCAGCAACAAAGGAATTAAGAATAACTTTCTCTAAACCAATGGTCCCTAAGCGGTACTCTATTAGCTTTTCGGAAAAGGGCAAAATCAATTTTCCGATTACTACCGTGAAAGGCCATGAAGATGATGATAAGACATTGGTGCTAAATGTGGATTTAAAACCTCAACAAGATTATGAATTCATTATTACCAACAGAAGTTTCAGATCAAAAGATGGCTATCCCTTAAAGGATGCTGAATACGTGGTAAAGTTCAGCACAAAGTAAAATAAAGTCCTTTTCTCGATGTAAAAATCATTAACACTATATTTGTGTTATGAAACCATCCGAAATCAATATCAAATGGAAAGAACTGCAAGAAAGGATTGCGCAGGATTTTGATTCGGAAATCCCAGATTTAAAAGTAGTACTGTTTTTAATAGGTGTACAAGAATTGGGAAAGGGTCCAGGTAAATTTAGCAAAAGGCAGAAAGAAGAATTGATGCATATTGCTACTTGTCGCTTGTTAAGCGAAATGGGCTTTTACGAATTGGAGGGGATTGACCAAGATGGTTGGCCTCATTGGAAACTAGTTAAACAAATCCCTGCTTATGTGGGATTAGAACAGGAAATGCTTCTAAGATCTCTAGCAATCAATTACTTTGCAGATATTTACGAATAAAAAATCCCCCAGCGAGCAATCACTGGGGGATTTTTTTTATGATATAAGCTTAGCCTATTATCCTGCTTTTTCAGCAGCTTCTTTTTTCAACTGCTCATTAGCAACGATTACAATTTCTACCCTACGGTTAGCAGCACGACCATCTTCGGTTGCATTGTCGGCAATTGGCTCATTAAAACCTTTACCTTCTGTTACCAAACGTGATGCTGGAACACCTTGTGAAACTGCATAAGTTTTAACCGCAGCAGCTCTTTTTTCAGATACACTTTGGTTAACCGCAGCAGTACCTACATTATCCGTATGACCAATTACCTTTACGTCAGTTCCTGGATATTGGTTCAATGAAGCCGCTAAAGTTTGAATATTCTTTTTGGCAGCTTCTTTCAATTCAGTTTTATTAAAATCGAAAAGGATACCACTATCAAATCTTACAATAATTCCTTCACCTTCACGAATTACTTCCGCACCTGGAATTGATTGTTGAATTTCTGCAGCCTGCTTATCCATTCTCTTTCCGATGAAACCACCAGCAGTACCACCAACAGCAGCACCTATTACCGCACCCACCGCAGTGTTACCCGCTTTTTTGCCAATTAAAGCGCCAATTACACCACCAGCTGCTGCGCCAATACCTGCACCTTTTTGCGTATTGGTTAGGCTATCGCAGCTTTGAAAAATCATTGCACCTACCGATAAAGCTATAGCGACAGTTGCTGTCTTAAATTTTGTAGTCATCATTTCTATATGTTTAATTCCTAATGTTGTGTATTCCACTGTTCAAAGGTAATGCCAATTTAGCCACTGCGTATAAAATATTCGTTTTTTTAAGCCAAATAGGCTTGATTGACAAATAAATGAAAAGATAAATTTATCTTTTTTCCACTCAATTATTGACTACAATTTTATACAACAAACTCGTTACACGATTATTTTATTCCCCAAAATAGGCCTCCAATTCCTTCAAAGAATTCTCATCAGTATGGAAATCTTTAATGACTTGGCCCTTCTCTAATAAAATGATTCGATTACATACATCGGTTACATGATTTAAGTCGTGACTTGAAATAAATGTGGTTAAACGGTGCGTATTACTTAGGTTCTTGATCAAGGTTTTCAGCCTGATTTGGGTTGTTGGATCCAAATTAGCAAAAGGCTCATCCAAAATCAATAATTCAGGTTTCTGCATTAACGCCGCAGCAATACCAACCTTATTCTGATTACCTTTTGAAAAATCTCGGATATACTTTCCACGGCTCAATATTTCCCCATTGAAAAATTCTTCATATTGCTTTAAATAATCGGCAACGTGGGCAACACTCAGGCCATGTAAACTTCCAATAAAAGTAAAGTACTCTTCTGGCGTAAGATAATCGATCAAAAACCCTTCATCCAAATAAGAAGCGGTATAATCTTTCCATTGGGTACTTTTGGCCACACTAATATCTTTGGATAGGATTTCGCCACTGTCTGGTCGTATCAAATCCAAAAGCATTCTGAAAAATGTGGTTTTACCCGCCCCATTATTTCCAACCAGACCAATGGTTTCGCCTGCCTTAATGTTTAAACTTTGAATATTTACCACGGTGCGTCCGCCGTAGCTTTTCACTAAATTCTTAACTTCAATCATAGTCTTATTCTCTAAAGCCTTCGGCTATTTTATAACGTTGTTCTTCAAATTTCTTTACAATTACACCTACCCAAAAATTGCGCATTAGCAACCCTAACAGGCCTAAAAAAGCCAGTGTTGCTAAACCCCAATAAGGCAGGTTCAAAATGCCAAATGGCAAATAAATAATTACTGGAAGCAAAAGCAGCGGTAAGCCCAACAACCATTGTGTAGCTCCCACGCCCTGCCAGTTAAAACTTGCACTGCGGGTAATATCTAATCGTTTATAATTAAAATTGGCAAAGTAAAGCACTACAATAGTACCCACTCCAATATTATATAGGTATGCCGCCAAATGCAATAACAGCAGTTTATAACTCATGAAACCATAAAAACTGGAAAGCAGTGTAATGATGGTACTACTCATGGTAAAGAGTAGGAATTTAGCTTTGATAAAATCTCTATGACTGATTTTGCTGGTCAACAAACCATCGAAATGTGCACTTTGCCAAGCAAACATAAATTGTCCATATACCGAAATGGTAATCCCCGTCATAAACACTGCAGCAAATAGCATTTTACCAAATTCATCACCATCTATTAGAGGCATACGATAAAAGAAGAAGCCATAGCATAGAAACATAAAACCCATAATAACCGAACTTCTTGAACGTTTATGTCTCAAAATCAATTTCAATTCTAATGCTGCCAATTCTCCTACCTTACCAAATTGATTAAGGAAAGGATAATCGGTACTCACCTTTTTCTCATTCTTCGAACTCAACTCTTCGGTGTATAAATTGGCTTTTAAAAATTTAGCATTGATATAGAAAACTACAAAAGCCATGATCGGGAAAACCAACGCCAAAAAGGGATATTTAGCAACTGTTTGGAAAACCAGATTAGAGAAATTTCGAATAGAAATAAAACCATAATAGTCGGAGGCTGCCAATCCTAAAATGACGAGTACACCCACCGCAAAAATGGCGACATTGTTAATCGCTTTGCGTTTAATATAAAGCACCAAAAAGTTATTGAATAGGATTAGCCCCAATATAGAGGCCAAGTAAGCCACCACTCCAACTACTCCATTTGCTGCACTGATATTGATAAATATAAAGGGCAAGAAAATAAATAAGGGCAGGATATTAAAAAAGGAGAAGATGGACTTAAGGTTTAAAAAATTAACAATGGTTTGCCTCGAGATATTCAAATGAAGATAAGGAACAATACTTAACGTAGGCAGTTCCTGCATCTGTATCCTGAAGGCCAAGTCCAACAAAAAGTAATATAAAATCAATCCGTTAAACACAATTACCGGATTAACATTGGGCATCACCTTTTCGATAATTGCCGTCATCCAAAAACCTACCCCAATAGCTACCGCCAAAAAATAGAGCATAAAGAAGCCCAATACGATTTGAGCGGCGATACTTCCTGCTTTATTTCGGCTACGCCAAAAGGATTTCCATTGATGTGATAAAAAAGTACTCAGCATATTAATAATTGTATTTATTCTTCCAGTTTTGTCTCAGTTTTTCTCTTAGTTTTTCTTCGGCAGGATTTTTACCTGGGTCGTACAGCTTGGTACCGCTTAATTTTTCTGGCAAGTATTCCTGCTCTTCAAAATTCCCATCGTAAGCATGCGAATATTTATAATCAGCGCCATAGCCAATATTTTTCATCAGCTTGGTAGGAGCATTACGTAAGTGCAAAGGCACGGGCAAATCTCCAGTTTGCCTAACCAGATCTTGCGCTAGGTTAATGGCCATATATGACGCATTACTTTTTACCGAGGAAGCCAAATAGGTTACGCACTGCGAAAGGATGATCCGAGCCTCCGGAAAACCAATCACATTTACCGCCTGAAAACAGTTGTTAGCTAAAAGCAATGCATTAGGGTTGGAATTGCCAATATCTTCAGACGCTAAAATAAGCAACCTACGGGCTATGAACAATGGATCTTCACCGCCTTCTATCATCCTAGCCAACCAATATACCGCAGCATTTGGATCGCTACCTCGAATGGATTTGATAAAGGCCGAAATAATATCGTAATGCTGCTCGCCTGCCTTGTCATACAACGCCAAGTTTTGCTGCGCATGGGCCAGCACATTTTCATTGGTTAATTCTATTCGGTCGCCACCAATGCCGTTAATCGCAATCTCCAGCACGTTAAGCAATTTTCTTGCATCGCCACCACTCAAACGGATCAACGCTTCGTGCTCCTTAATCTTTATTTTCTTTTTAGACAGGATTTCATCCTTGGTAATGGCGGTATTTAATAATCCAACCAGTTCTTCTTCCGTTAAGTTTTGGAGAATATAAACCTGACATCTGGAAAGCAAAGCGGAAATGACTTCGAAACTTGGATTTTCGGTAGTTGCTCCAATTAAGGTAACCAATCCGCGTTCTACTGCACCCAATAAACTATCTTGCTGCGATTTACTGAATCGATGGATCTCATCAATAAACAACACAGGCATGCCCATAAAACCACCTTTCATTGCGGCGGCTTTATCGATTACCTCCCTAACATCTTTTACTCCAGAATTAATGGCGCTTAATGCAAAAAAAGGACGATCTAAGTTTTGTGAAATAATGGTAGCCAAAGTGGTTTTCCCTACTCCTGGTGGGCCCCAAAAAATCATGGACGGAATACGGCCGCTTTCAATGGCCTTGCGCAATACCGCACCTTCGCCCACCAAATGCTTCTGCCCTACATATTCGTCAAGGTTCTTTGGTCTTAATCTCTCGGCTAATGGTATTAGGTTTTGCATAATGTTTCTTTTGGCCACAGATGCACAAATGATTCTTTAAAATCAATAAGTATAAAATCTTATCAGGATGTTACAATATCAGTCTCTTATAATTTAAGCGTGTTTCTCCAAAGTTAATTAAAAGAGAAGTCATTCAAGACTACCATCCTCTACTATAAACCGAAGTAAACCCTATCAAAAACGAAAATAGCAGCGTCATTTCGAACGCAGAGAGAAATCTAGCAAATTGCTTTTCAACTCAAAACTAAATGTTTTTTTTAAAATAGTTACTAGATTTCTCCTCGTTCCTCGTCGAAATGACGGCAATGGGAACGTCTATGCAAGGTCCAATCCATTCCGATTTTTCAGGGAAGGAAACTTAAATCTCTTAAAACACCCTATCTTATTCAGCCTTCGCTGGAGCGCTCTGTGGCTGACCCTCCTTGGGCTTTTTCTTAAAAAATTTTTTCTTCTTCTTTTTATACGGTTTCTTCTCTCCTTCGGGTTGTTCCTTCGGAGCCTCTCCTAAATGCTCAGGAAGAGGGATACGCTCAATAGGGCGTTCGATTAGCTTTTCAATATTGGCTAAACGACGTTTGTCTTTTCCGTTAACCAAAGTGATAGCCGTTCCTGTAGTTGCCGCCCTAGCGGTACGACCAATCCTGTGAATATAATCTTCTGGGTCTTGCGGAGCATCATAGTTAATGACCAAATCAATTCCAGTAACATCTATACCACGACTTAAAACATCAGTTCCAATTAAAACATTTAGTTTATCATTCTTAAAATCAAGCATAATGGCTTCACGCTCCTTTTGCTCTAAATCACTATGAAAAGCGGCTGCTTTTAAACCTAATTTTTTAAATACTTTCCCAAGTTCCTTCACCTTTTCTTTTCGTCCAGCGAAGACGATGATACGGTTGTAAGTAGCAGATTTCAGCATCTCCGTTAACAAAGGAACTTTTTGGTCGTCGTGTATCAGATAAACTTGTTGGTTAATACCTTCCGCTGGCTTAGAAATCGAAATACTAATTTGTTCAGGTTCGTTTAGCAAACTACTTGCCAACTTGCGAATTTTTGGTGGCATGGTTGCCGAAAACATTACCGTTTGACGCTGTTTTGGCAGATAACCTACGATTTTCATGATATCATCGTAGAAGCCCATGTCTAACATCCGGTCCGCTTCATCCAAGACCAAATGTTCCAACTTATCCATTTTTAATGTGCCCGATGCCAAATGAGAAATTAACCTTCCTGGTGTTGCAATAATGATATCTACCCCTTCACGCATGGAACGTTTTTGCTGCTCGTAAGCGACCCCGTCGCCACCACCGAAAACGGTTAGTGAACTAATATTGGTGAAGTAGGAAAGTGCTTCTACCTGCAGGTCTATTTGTTGTGCCAGTTCACGCGTTGGTGTTAAAATTAACACATTGTTATGTCGCTCATGTTTACCTGTGAGCATATTCATGATAGGCAGCAAAAAGGCACCAGTTTTACCCGTACCTGTTTGAGCACAAGCAATTAAATCCTTGTTTTCGCTAATGATGGGAATGGCCTGTTGCTGTATGGGCGTAGCATTTTTAAAGCCCATTGCTAGTAAGCCTTCTAAAAGCTCAGCGTTAAATCCAAATTCTTTAAAATCCAATTGATATCTAATAATATAATAGGATAAAAGTATCGTTAAATAGAGGGAAAAGCAAACCAACGTTAGGTTTCTTGATACAAAACCTTATTTATTAATCTAAAAAGGGTATTTTTACGCTAATGAAGAGGTTTTTAGACACCAACATATTTCTAGTTTCTCTATTTGTTTTTGTACTGGGTTATTCCAATTGCATGGGACAAAAAAATGAGATCAAACCCTTACATCTTTTTTTACAAAAAAATGCCGACAGCACTTTGATTTTTAAGTATGAAAGCAATTGGATGACTTTGCCAGAATATTGGATCATTAGTAAAAAGACCGACACCATTACCCGTTACAGATATAAATTTGACGACAGGCGGGCAAGAATGCCAAAATCTGTACGTGACACACTTTCAAAAATTAATCCTATAGATCTAAAAGCGGAGTATAAAGAGATTTATAGTGTTGGTATCAACAAATATTTTAATGCTTTATATACCGATAATACAACCATTAAGGCTTTTTGGGAGAGATTACAACGCTTAAGTCCGTGGACTATTCATGATGATAGCGTTGAGGGCTGGGGATGCCCGCCCAATGAAAAAGGTGAAATAAATCAGATTTACGATGGCGGCGGAATAAGCTTATTTCTAATCAGTAAAAAAGAAATCAAACAACTTTACTTTTATGCACCTGGTTTCTACAACAAAATATGCCCTGGTAAAAAGGGCCGGCAAGCCATATTACAGATAGAAGAACTATTTAGGGATAATTTTAAATAGCAAGATTACAAAGCATATCTATTTGCAGCTAAATTTTAGCGCAAAGAAACAGAAAAGCTTTGCAAAGGATACTAAGTTTCATTGCACTGTTTTTGGTTAATTAAACCTGATGGAGACAGATATCCTTTCATTGCACCTTGTCGTCCTAAACGCCAAGGAAGAATCTCTACGATAGCAGCCTACAGAAGTGAAATAATTAAACATCATACATTTTAAAATTTTAACTCCTTAAACGACAAGTGCAAACGTTGCCAAAACAGCATTTTACTTAGAACGTTTCTAAATTGCCGATTTGTCGTTTTTTTGTAAGTTTTATTCCTCATAAGTTTTCATATTTTAGATAGATTTGCACACTAGTAATTATAAATAAACAATCTAATGAGTAGTTTAAGTAAAGCTTTTACGTCGTCTATAGGTAAAAAGTTTGTAATGGGGCTAACGGGTCTGTTCTTGATTTCGTTCCTTATTGTTCACGTATCTATAAATGCGCTAATTTTTTTAAATGACAGTGGAGAAACTTTCAATGTAGCCGCCGATTTCATGGGGCACAACATTGTGATCCGTATTATGGAGGTTGGATTGTTCGTAGGAATTATCCTTCACATTGTACAGGCCATTATTTTAACCTCGCAAAACAACGCGGCAAGACCAGAGAAATATGCCTACAACAAGGCATCGGCCAACAGCAAATGGTATTCTCGTAGCATGGGTTTATTGGGCACCTTAATTTTAATGTTTTTGGTATTGCACCTTTATCATTTTTGGTGGCCTACTAAAGTGGCTGTTTACACACACCAAGAGCACAACACTTTCCAAAACATTGTGATGATTTTCCAAGAGCTTTGGGTAGTGGTTGTTTATGTATTGGGTGTTATTTCATTAGGCTATCACTTATTGCACGGTTTTCAATCGGCCTTTCAAACGATGGGTTGGAACCACAAAAAATGGACTCCTGTAGTAAAAACCGTTGGTATATGGTTCTCCATTATTGTACCAATCATTTTTGCATTAATGCCAATATCTATCTATTTAGGTTGGATTGGCTAAACCGAAACGTTTAATTAAATAGGATTAAGTAAATGTCGAAATTAAATTCAAATATCCCTGCGGGCGAATTGACCCAAAAGTGGACTAAATATAAATCTTCTGTGCCGTTGGTTAACCCTGCGAACAAAAGAAGTCTTGAAGTAATTGTAGTAGGTTCTGGTTTAGCGGGTGCATCAGCAGCGGCTACCTTAGCAGAGATGGGCTACAAAGTAAAATGTTTTTGTTTCCAAGATTCACCTCGTAGAGCGCACTCTATTGCGGCTCAAGGTGGTATCAACGCTGCAAAAAACTATCAGAATGATGGTGATAGTACTTACCGTTTGTTTTATGACACCATTAAAGGTGGTGACTACAGAGCACGTGAGGCTAATGTTCACCGTTTAGCAGAGGTTAGTGCCAATATCATTGACCAATGTGTGGCTCAGGGTGTTCCTTTGGCTCGTGAATATGGCGGTTTGTTAGATAACCGTTCTTTTGGTGGTACTCAAGTACAACGTACTTTTTATGCTGCTGGTCAAACTGGTCAACAGTTATTATTAGGTGCTTATAGTGCTTTAGAGCGTCAGGTGGGGATGGGTAAAGTGCAAATGTATACCCGTCACGAAATGCTTGATGTAGTAGTAATAGATGGCAAAGCTCGTGGTATTATTGCTCGTAACTTAATTACTGGCGAATTAGAGCGTCACTTCGGTCATGCGGTGGTTTTAGGTACAGGTGGTTACGGAAACGTATTCTACTTATCAACCAATGCGATGGGAAGTAATGTTACGGCAGCTTGGAAAGTACACAAAAAAGGAGCTTTCTTTGCTAACCCTTGCTATACTCAAATTCACCCTACTTGTATTCCAGTTTCTGGAGATCACCAATCAAAATTAACCTTGATGTCTGAGTCGTTGCGTAACGATGGACGTATCTGGGTTCCTAAAAAGAAAGATGATACTCGTAAAGCTTCGGATATTCCAGAAGACGAAAGAGATTACTATTTAGAGCGTCGTTACCCTGCTTTTGGTAACTTGGTACCTCGTGACGTAGCATCTCGTGCCGCTAAAGAGCGTTGCGATGCAGGTTACGGTGTAGGTTCTTCTAAACTAGCAGTTTATTTAGATTTTAAAGCAAATACAGAGCGTTATGGTCGTATCGAAGCTTCGAAAGCTGGTAACCATAATCCTGATAAAGAAACTTGCATGCGCTTAGGTACTGCCGTAATTAAAGAAAAGTACGGTAACTTATTTGACATGTATGCACAAATTACTGGTGAAAATCCATACGAAACTCCAATGCGTATTTACCCTGCGGTACACTATACCATGGGTGGTGTTTGGGTTGACTATGATTTGATGACCACTATTCCTGGTTTATACTGTACAGGTGAAGCTAACTTCTCTGATCACGGTGCTAACCGTTTAGGTGCTTCGGCATTGATGCAAGGTTTGGCTGATGGTTATTTCGTATTGCCGTACACCATTGGTTCTTACCTATCGAAGGAGATCGCAACTAAACCAATTCCTACAGACCACCCTGCGTTTGTAGAGGCTGAAAATGAAGTAAAAGCAACCATCGATAAGTTCTTAAGCATTAACGGAACTAAATCTGTAGACCATTTCCACAAAAGATTAGGCCACATTATGTGGGAGAAATGTGGTATGGCTCGTAACAAAGAAGGTTTAACCCAAGCGATTCAAGAAATCCAAGATTTGCGCAAAGAGTTCTGGGCTGATGTAAAAGTTCCAGGTTCTGCCGATGAGTTTAACCCTGAATTAGAAAAAGCACACCGCGTAGCAGATTTTATTGAGTTAGGTGAATTGATGTGTAAAGATGCCCTTAACAGAGAAGAAAGCTGTGGAGGTCACTTTAGAGAAGAACACCAAACGGAAGAGGGCGAAGCAAAACGTGATGACGAAAACTTTGCATACGTAGCGGCTTGGGAATACAAAGGCGAAAGTCAATTCGAACTACACAAAGAAGAGTTGAACTACGAAAACATTAAGGTTGCACAAAGGAATTACAAATAGTAGCAAGAAGTGAGTGTCAAGTATCAAGACTTGAAGCAAAATCTTGATACCTGATACTTGTTACTCGATACTGAATACTTAAAAAAATGAGTACAGGAAACATGAATTTAACGCTACAAGTTTGGCGTCAAAAAAATAGCAAATCAGCAGGTAAACTAGTTGATTACAAGCTTTCTGATATTTCTCCAGACATGTCTTTCTTAGAGATGTTTGACGTTTTAAATGAACAATTAATTACCAAAGGCGAAGAGCCAGTAGTATTTGACCACGACTGTAGAGAAGGTATCTGCGGGATGTGTTCGATGTTCATCAATGGACAACCACACGGGCCAAAAGACTTAGTAACTACTTGTCAGTTGCACATGCGTTCGTTCAAAGATGGCGATACGATTGTAGTTGAGCCTTGGAGAGCAAAAGCATTCCCTGTAATTAAGGACTTAGCGGTAGACCGTTCTGCCTTTGACCGCGTAATTGCTGCAGGTGGTTTCGTATCCGTAAACACTGGTAATGCGCAAGATGCGAACAACTTGCCAATCCCTAAATCTAAAGCTGATGCTGCTTTTGAAGCCGCAGCTTGTATTGGTTGTGGAGCTTGTGTAGCTACTTGTAAAAATGCTTCGGCAATGCTTTTCGTTTCGGCTAAAATATCACAATTGGCTTTATTACCACAAGGGCAGCCTGAGCGTTATCGCAGGGTACAAAGCATGGTAGCTCAAATGGACGAAGAAGGTTTTGGTAACTGTACCAACACTGGTGCTTGCGAGGCTGAATGTCCAAAAGGTATTTCTTTAGAGAACATCGCTCGTATGAACAGAGATTACCTAAGCGCTAAATTTATCAGCGAAGAAGAAGTATAAGTTCAATTTGCATTATAAATTAAGTCCCCAAATCTTTCATTAGGCTTGGGGATTTTTGTTTTATAGCATAGCACTAACAACATCGTCATTTCGAACGTATGTGAGAAATCTAGCTCCATAATTAAAATCATTCAACTTGTTAGATCTCTCCTCTTCCGGCCGTCGAGATGACGCTCATAGTTCCTTCACCGTCATTTCGAACGCACGTGAGAAATCTAAGCTCCATAATTAAAAAATCATTCAACTTGTTAGATCTCTCCTCCTTCGATCGTCGAGATGACGGCCATAGCTAGCTTCTTCACCGTCATTTCTAACGCAGCGTAGTCCCGAAATTCGGGAGAGAAATCCAGTTCCATAATTAAAATCATCCAACTTGCTAGATCTCTCCTCCTTCGATCGTCGAGATGACGGTCTTAGTTCCTTCACCGTCATTTCGAACGCATGTGAGAAATCTAGCTCCATGCCATAACAATTTTAAATCTAACTTAATATCATTAATTAACTAATAGCTTGTTTTAACTTCGTTGATTTGCAATTCTCCTTTGAGACAACGACGCCTTTTACGTCGTTGCAAATAAGAAAGATCAATTATTAACCACCTATAGCATTACGATTGCCAGTCGAACTAGCAATAACGAGCTATCCAAGAGCACTGCTTAATTTCCCCCCCTTGTTATTTCGAGTGCAACGAGAAATCTCTGCATATGCGACCCACAGACTTACGAAGTTTTGAAAACTTCGTAAGTCTTCACACTAGCCTTCCTCAAAAAGATTTAACAAAAAACAACAAACAATCCCTCCTCAGTATCGTTTTAATTAAAAGATTTTAAATTATGACAAAGCAAACAAAGATATTGAGCGGTGTTTTAGCGGGAGTAGCTTTAGGAGCCGTAGTTGCGATAGTATTATCGTCTGATAAAAATAGCGACATGAAAAGCAAAATAAACGATTGGTTTTGCGACCTTTTTGATAAATCAAAAGATAAATTGGCGGATGTTGCAGACGCAGTAAAAACACAAGCTGAAAGATTAAAAGCGTAGTCATAATTGATTGCTTGAAATCAATTATGACAATCCGATCCTGAAATAAATTCAGGGTGACGATAATCGAATGGTCCGTCATGTTATCCCTAACATTCCGGACTGGCATCAGCTTTTAAGTTTTAATAAAAGGGCATTTGCGTATCTTTGAAAATGGATATTTACGGAAACGCCCTTTTAGATTTTCACCAAACTGGCAAAGCTGAAATTTTATGGCTTCATAACTCTTATGATGAACCTGAAGAAATGCCTATTGAGGTATTTTTTAGAGATGAAAATGATATGCCAGAGATTGAGCTGAAAGCACTAGCGCTTTGTAAAGGCAAAGTGCTTGATGTGGGGGCTGGTGTGGGTAGTCATGCGCTACTACTAGAAAAAAAAGGAGTGGATGTCACGGCTATTGACATTTCTGAAATAGCCGTTCAAATCATGCAAGAACGTGGTGTTAAAAAACCCTTAACTCAAGACTTTTTCAAGACTACTGAAAAGTACGACACTTTACTGTTCATGATGAATGGCATTGGCTTAACCGGAACCTTGCCAGGTTTCGAAAACCTACTAGAAAGTGCTAAAAACCTGCTAAATCCCAAAGGACAATTATTGTTCGACAGTTCGGATATTTCCTACTTATATGATGACTTACCAATGCCCACCAATCAGTATTTTGGAGAAATCAGCTATTGTTACGAATACAAGAAGCAGAAAGGCAGTTGGTTTAATTGGTTATATATTGATCCAACCGTACTGCAACGTTTAAGTAAGCAGCATGGCTGGAATTGTAAGATTGTTTATGTAGACGAGCAGGACCAGTATTTGGCTCAACTTACACAAAACTAACCTGTCAGGTTGATCAATGTAACTCGTAAATTAATTGTTTTCTTCCCACACTTGTACCAAGTGAACAATGGTCTCTACAGACTTTACCATGTCTTGTACTGCAACCCATTCCTGTTTGCCATGGAAAGCGTGTCCACCTGTAAATATATTTGGACAAGGCAGCCCCATAAATGACAAACGAGAACCATCGGTACCGCCTCTAATGCTACGTGTAATTGGATTAAGCCCCGCTCTTTTTAGAGCTTCAATACCATTAGCCATAATTTGTGGGTACTTATCTAACACCTCTTTCATGTTGCGGTACTGCTCCTTAATATTCAACGTATAGCTCGATTTCGGATAAGCTTTCATCACCTCTTTTACGATACCTTCCAAGGTTTCACCGTGAGCTTTCAATAAATTATTGTCAAAATCGCGAAGAATAAAACTAGCTTCCGCCTGCTCTGCAGTTCCGCTAATTCCCACTGGGTGAATAAAACCCTCTTTCTGCGAAGTACTTTCTGCACTCAATCTATCTTTCGGTAATGCACTAATGACATCGGCTAAAATTTTGATTGCACTTTCCATTTTTCCTTTTGCAAATCCTGGATGTGCGCTCACACCATTAATGATCAACTTTGCACCATCAGCAGAGAAAGTTTCATCTTCGATAGAACCCAAAGTCTCTCCATCTATGGTATAAGCAAACTCAGCACCTAGCTTTTCTAAATTCACTTTATCTACCCCACGACCAATCTCTTCATCAGGTGTAAAAAGTATTTTAATGGTACCATGTTTGATTTGAGGATTTTGCGTCAGATAAGTAGCCGCTTCCATGATCTCGGCAACCCCAGCTTTATTATCGGCACCCAACAAAGTAGTTCCACTAGCAGTAATGATATCATGGCCAATTTGGTTCTTTAAATCCTTATGTTCCGAAAATCTCAATACGATATTGTGATCATCTGGCAATACCAAATCCTCACCTTGATAATTCTTGTGAATAATCGGTTTTACATTTTCGCCACTACTGTCGGGAGAGGTATCCATATGAGAGCAAAAACAAATTACAGGCACCTTTTTATCTGTGTTAGATGGAATGGTTGCGTAGACATAGCCATGTTCATCTAAATGCGCATCACTTAAGCCTAACTCTAGCAATTCTTGTGCTAAAATCTTACCTAGATTTTTTTGTTTAGCCGTAGAAGGAGTAGTTGGTGAAGAAGCGTCAGATTGTGTGTCTATTTTCACATATTTCATGAACCTTTCGGCTACAGAAACAGCATTTATTTTCATATCTTGCATAAATTCAAAGATATTATTTATTATTTTGAATAAAGATTATACTTTTGCAAAGTAAGCACTTAATCTATAACAACTTGAAAAAACGTTACTTAGCTTTATCACTGATATTTTTTACGGTTACAGCATTTGGTCAATCAAATTTTTATAGATTAAGCGGAGGAATAGGCGGAGGCGGAACATATACTTTTACCGACGTCAAAAAAGGAGGCTTCGGATACGGTGTTTATGGCGCTCTTGACTACCACTTTACTCCTTTTATTACTGGAGGCTTGGAATTGCAGATGGGTTTGGCCAAAGGAGGCAACCGAGTTACCGACCCTCACCTAAGAGAATTCACTAACGCCTTTAAGTCAGTAGCCTTAAATTTCAAGTTTAGAGCGGGAGAAATCACCGATTTTTATTACAACGACTTTCTTAACTACACTAAAGGTTTTTACCTTGGAACGGGCCTAGGCTTGGTTCAAAGCAATATGAACTCTATTGTAAGGTATAAAACACAGGATGATGGCAGTATATATACTTTCCCTGGTGATGATAAAGGTTCTAGTGTAATGGTTCCTATTAACTTAGGTATCGATTTTTATTTTCCTGATAGCTGGGGTGAAATTAGGTACATTTTTAATGTTAATTATCAAACAAATTTTGTGTTTGCTGATAATTTTGACGGTTATAATGATCCCAGATCAAAAGGTTTTAAAAATGTTAGTCCAGACATCTATAATTTCCTCTCTATAGGTGTAAAATATACTTTCGGAGCCAAAGGCCTTACCCGAAAAACGATCCGCTAAGTTTATTCGATTTATAGGTTATCCAAAATTTTGGATACAGTCTTTTTCTTAAGGAAACAAAAGCTATTTTTATACTTAAATCATTTATATAATGAGGGTATATTTTCTTTTGTTACTTATCTGTACTACCATGGCTGCTTTTGCACAATTAACTCCTTACGAGGCCAGTCAAAAAAAAGCTACTGCTACCTATAACGAAGTAATCGCTTACTATCAAAAACTTGCTACCACCTTTAATAAGCAAGCAAAGCTCATCACTTACGGCCAAACCGATTTTGGCAAACCTTTGCACCTGTTGATCCTTAACAAGGATGGCATTTTTGATGTGACCAAGATAAAACAAGCGGATAAACGTGTACTGCTCATTAACAATGGGATTCATCCTGGTGAACCAGAAGGTATAGATGCTTGTATGATGCTAGCAAGAGATCTGCTCAACAAGAAGCAGCTCCCTAAAGATGTGGTCATCTGTATTATTCCAGTTTACAATATTGATGGCAGTTTTAACAGAACCAGTACCTCAAGGGCCAACCAAAATGGCCCATTAGCTTACGGCTTTAGAGGGAATAGCAAAAACTACGACCTCAACCGTGATTTTATCAAAACGGACTCCAAAAATTCAGCAGCCTTCCAGCATATTTTCAACACTTGGCAACCCGAGATTTTTGTGGATACCCATACCAGTAATGGTGCAGATTATCAGTATACGATGACTTTGATTCCTACACAAAAAGACAAGCTTAATCCTACGTTATCAAGCTATCTCACACAAACGATGCTACCTTATTTGTACCAAGAGATGAAGGGTAAAGGCTTTGAATTAATTCCCTATGTAAACTCGGTTAAAGAAACTCCCGACAATGGTATTTCTGGTTTCATGGAAAGTCCCCGATACAGTACTGGCTATGCAGCACTGCACAATACCATTGGCTTTATGCCCGAAACCCATATGCTGAAGCCTTATGACAAAAGGGTAGAATCGACCTACAAACTACTGGAAACCTACATTACACTGGTTGAACGTGACGCCAAAAAAATTGGAGAAAATAAGAAAAGGGCTGATGAAGAAACAGCTTCAAAAACAGCATTCACCTTAGATTGGAAATTGAACAGAGATCAATTTGATGAGATAGAATTTAAGGGCTATGCGGCCAAATATAAACCGAGTGAAGTAAGCGGACTAGAAAGGTTGTATTACGACCGAAACGAACCTTACACCAAAACCATTAAGCAATGGAATAATTTCGAGCCTGCTTTAACCGTTAAAAAACCTGTTGCATACGTTATTCCAAAGGCCTGGAGCCAAGTAGTGCAACTACTTAAGCTGAATAATGTTAAGGTGAGCCAACTTCAAAAAGATACAAAGCTGGAACTTGAAATGTATTACATTGCAGACTTTAAGACTGCTCAAAAACCTTTTGAGGGACACTACTTACACTCTGCCGTAAAAGTTGAACCAAGGCAACAAAGCATGCAATGCTATGCTGGAGATTACGTGGTTTATGTGAACCAAAAAACCAACCGATACATTGTAGAAACCTTGGAACCTCAAGCTCCTGACTCCTTCTTTAACTGGAATTTCTTTGATTCTATTTTAGGACAAAAGGAACATTTTTCATCTTACATTTTTGAAGATACTGCTGCGCAGCTTTTACAAAAGGATCCTTCCCTAAAACAGAAATTAGAAGCCGAAAAATCTAAAAACGCAGAACTAGCTAAAAGTGCTTATGCACAATTAGAGTTCATTTACAAAAATTCTGACTATTTTGAGCCAACTTTTATGCGCTATCCTATTGGAAAGCTAGTGAAGAAAATTGAATTAGACATAAAACAATAAGATTTTTCGTTATTGCTCAGTACCTCGCAATGACGTGATTTTTAGAGTAACAACCAAAATCAATATGGTATTAGAACAATGGAATATGGCTCCTGTGGCCTCCATCATTTTTATTTTTACGATTGTAACCAGTATTTACGCTTTCAATAATACCCAGCTATTTGGCAAGTTTATGCTACATCCGTATAGCTTGGCAAAAGGTGGTAAACTGTATACGTTTATCACCAGCGGGCTTATCCATGCTGATTGGATGCACTTGTTTTTCAACATGTTCACCTTCTTTTTCTTTGCTTTCAGATTAGAAGCCATGATAGGTCATTGGCAATTTGCTGTACTCTATTTTGTTTCTTTGGTTGTAAGCGATATTCCAACGGCCATTAAACATAAAAACGATTATAGGTATAGCAGTTTAGGAGCTTCTGGAGCCATTAGTGCCGTGCTTTTCAGCTACATTCTGTTTGATCCGTTAAACCTCATTTTGGTGATGTTCATTCCTATGCCAGCTATTTTGTTCGGTGTACTTTACCTTGCTTATTGCATGTACATGTCCAAAAACTCCAGAGATCATATTAACCACGATGCGCACTTTTTTGGGGCATTATCTGGCTTAATTTTAACGGTAGTTCTTGTCCCTGGGGTGATTACGCATTTTTTAAATCAGCTATCCCGCATCTGGCAATAAAGGTTGTTCAAAAAAGCTTAATGGTGCTCTTGGGTCTTTAATGATTTCAAACAAAGTAAAGCCATAAGGTTTCCAGAAATTTTCAAGAACCTGTGCATAGGTTTTGTGCTGCCATTCATCAAAAATAGGCTTGTTTTGAATTCCACGTAAAGGCATTGGATCGATATAAGCGACACCATTTGCTTCAATTACATTGTATTCTGGCAAGCGGTTAAACAAATATGCCGAATAAAAGAAGCGTGCTGCCAACTCTTCAAATTGCTGGTCGGTTAATGGTTTATCCTTAATAAAATCTAGCAGTTGCTGATGATATCTTTTATTGGTCCCATTATCCTGTAAACAGGCCACAATTCCAAAATCTTTAAACTTTAGGGAGAAGATAAGGGTATTAATTTCATCTCGAAAGCTAAATGCGGTCTCTGTGTTTTCTAAAGGAACTACTACAATTGACCAAGGCTTAAACTCTTCAAATTCTACCTCCGTAAAAATGCCTTGCAACATTAAATGCAGGTTGCCAAACTTGTGCATCAAGCCTTGCGACATGTTCATGCCATCGCCACTCAACTGCTTTAAGCGTATTGCTCCTTGCATCTCTATATACAAAAAGCTGTACATCAATTTGCCTACCCAATGAAACAGATCTATTTCTGGCAAAACAGAAACTCCTTTGTATCCTTGTTCAAAAGCATTTTCTATCCTTTGTTCTAAAGGCAAGATACTTTCCGTATAAATTTCGGCGCTAGCAGGAACTACTAAACTCTTATAAGTTCTAATACTTTCATCCAACAGTTTAATCTGCTCTTCCCCTGTAAGCTTAGCCATATTTAACAGCCAATCGGGCAATACACGAACAGCCAAAGGCGAAGTTGAACTACCGCTCAAAAAGCATTTGTCGTTTCTAAAATCGAACGTTTTAAAAGGATTATAAAGACTATGGTTCATCGCTGCAATATTAACAATAATTGACTAGGGAGTAATTGTTTTATTGTCATATTGTTTTGGAAGGAAGGTTAACTGTTGAAGTTGTTTAACTGGTTAACTGTCCACTAGCAGGAATCGATCTTTCTTCGCTTATTCAGTCATTCAACATTTAATCATTCAAAATTAAACTAATACCTGCTATAAAACGAAGTAATATGATCTACCAATTGCGCATAAATTGGCTTGGTAAACTCTACAAATAAATTACCTGGGGGCGGAGGCATTACTTCTCTTTTTCTAGTAAGTGCCAATTGCTGCCTATCTAATGCGCGTTCATCCCCTCTAAATGAAGCCCAATAATCTTTCCAAACGTAAGTACCAGCTATCTTCTGATTACGCAAAAGTTTATTGGTACTTAAATCTACTACGGCAAAGTTCAACAACCCAGAAGAAGAAACTTGCTTTTCAAAAACGCTGTAAGTGGCCTTAACGGTTCCGTAAATTTTGCCACGTCTATTCTCTCCAATAACCACACTGTCTCTTTGTAGCTTTTCTACCCTTTCTTTCACATAGGTTTGACCAACAATGAAATCATCAAAATGTAATTCTACCAATTGGTCCGGTCTTATCTTTTGCGTTGCGGCTTCTTCTTCAGAATAAAACCTTACAAAGGTATTTCCTTTATAGGTAGCAAGATAATTGGCTATTTGTTCCTGAAAGTATTGATTGCTTAACCTATAAGTATTGCTATTAATAATTGCTGGCTGAACTACCACTTTTAGCACTGCTGCCCAATAAGCATCGTCAATCTTTTCCTTCACTCCTTTTAAGGATGGATATAAGCTTTGCGCTTTCACAAAATGCTGATAAGCTACCTTTGCACTTTGGCGGTTATTTTCTCTCAACGAGCGTTCTCCTAGTAAATAACGCGCCTCTGCTGCCCTATATCTCGAGTCTTCAAATTCTTTGACATATTTTGGTGGATTAGGCACCAAATTCAAACAGCTTGGACAAGCATTTACTTCATCGCTCAACTGGTTAATTTTTTGGTAACGATACATGATATTTTCCCATTTCAGGGCATCAGCTGAAACTTTAGCTTCATCAATTTTCCTTAAATGTGTTTTAATGGCCAAATCAAACGCTTCCGGCAAAACCTGCATGGCTTCTTTATTTTGTGGCGAGCTTCTTAATCGGTCAACCGCTTTAGAAACTGCGGCGTCGTAATCACCTTTTTGCAAGGCATTTTTTCCAGTAGTACATCCAACAATTAATATGGATAAGTAAAGAAAATAACGTAATCTTGAAATAGAATTCATGGCCATTATATTAGCGTTAACAAATATACTGCAAGGCTGTAAACCTTTTAATGATTTAGACGATTAAAGATGAAAATTAGTTGCAAGGAATTTGAATTAGAGTTGAAACACCCGTTTTCTATTGCCAAATTTACCCGAACAAGCACCCCATTATTCTTATTAAAAGTAGAACACGGAGGAAAAGTAGGTTATGGTGAGGCAAGTATGGTTCCCTACATGGGCGAAAGCTATGAAACTGCAAATGCTTTTTTGAAAAGAGTAGATTGGAACCAATTTAAATTCCCGCTTGATTTCCCTAGCATTAATGAATATTTAGACAGTTTAGCCCCAAGACATCCTGCAATCAAAGCAGCTATAGACATTGCACTTCATGATTTAAATGGCCAGTTGTTAAACAAACCTTGCTACGAAATATTTGGCGCCGATCCTGCTAAAATGCCCGTGACTTCTTTTACCGTAGGCATAGACACCCCAGAAATTTTAAAGAAAAAGCTGGAAGATGCCAAAGATTTTAAAGTCGTAAAAGTTAAGCTTGGAAGAGATAATGATAAAGAAATTATTGAGACGATCCGCAGCGTAACCAATGTGCCGCTATACGTAGACGCCAACCAAGGCTGGAATGAACGAAAAAAAGCCATCGATTTGATTTACTGGCTACACGATAAAGGTGTGGTGTTGATTGAGCAACCGATGGATAAAAATAATCTGGAAGGAAACGCTTGGTTAACGGAACGCAGCCCCATTCCAATTTTAGCAGATGAAGCCATGCAACGCCTATCCGATTTAGATTCATTGAAAGGTGCTTACCACGGCATCAACATCAAGCTAATGAAAAGTACAGGTATGTACGAAGGTCATCAGACTATTTTAAAAGCACGCAAACTAGGCATGAAAGTATTGATTGGCTGCATGAGCGAAACCTCCATTGCCACATTAGCGGGTGCACATTTAGCTCCACTTTGCGACTGGGCCGATTTAGATGGCCCTTTTTTAACGGTTAACAATCCCTTCGATCAGCCAAGTTTTGAAAATGGTAAATATGTGCTCAACCAATTACCAGGCTTGGGACTAACTGGTGTTAAAGAAGACTTATTTAAATCATAAAAGTTGGGTGGTAAAACACCCAACTTCCTCTTTTATACTTTAAAAATAACCTCGGTAGCTCCGTAACCAAATTTTTCTTTACGGGCATCCATAAAAGTGCGCACCTGAGGATGTTTGCTAATTTTCTGATGGATATGATGCCTTAAAGTACCATTTCCAACGCCGTGAATAAATACGATGGAAGGCATTTGGTGTACAATGGCGGCATCTAAAGCCTCTTGAAATTTCGACAACTGGGCTTCTAAGATTTCGCTTTGAGACAAAAAATGATGATCATCTCTTAACCTCTCAATATGCAAGTCTACTTCATTAGCTGGCTTCGCAATTTTCGGTCTTTCTTCTTTAGGCGTAAAAAAGCTTTCCTTTAGTTTTTTGGCATCTACTACCAAAGCAGGCTCATCTAATCTCACTAACCAACCAAATTTATTGATCTCTGTAATTTGGTTTTTAGCACCACTAAAATCTTTCGATTTAAAGCGTCTTTCGACCTGTAATGGAGCTTTGGGCTTTTTATTAGAGGTAGTAAAATATAATGCTTGAAAAGTAAAGTTTGGCCAGTTATCCAAATCGCCCAAATTAGCGGTATAAACTTGCACCTTACCCTTAGGCTGAACTACTCCTGCAAATTCACCTTTGTAAACCCCTCCTTTTTCCGTTTTCAAGGAAAATAATAGTTGATAAGAACTTTGGTTCAATAAAGTAAAATGTGCCACTACAGACGCTTTACTATCTTCGGCAACCGCTAAATAAATTCCGTCTTCTACAAATTTTTCATCTACCTGCTTGTTTGGCATGGCATTATTGCTGGTCTCTGCATTGCTGAAATGACCGTGCACATAAGTCAAATTACCTGTAGACACTGGTATTTCAAACCCATCAGTATCTGTAACCCCTACCGTGTGTTCGTCTATTTCGCTAGTCACATAGCCTTCCCTTTTCTCATCAATAAAACGAACGTAATCTCCTATTTTGAACATTTTCTATTTGTGTTGTTATGGGTTATGGGTTACCTGTTACAGGACTAATCCCACAACTTAAAACACGTAACCCAAAACTCTCTTTTACCATTTAATTAATGCGCTTGCCCAAGTAAATCCCGAGCCAAACGCAGCTAAACATACCAAATCTCCATCTTTAACTTTGCCTGCTTCCCAAGCTTCGCTCAATGCGATGGGCACAGATGCAGCTGTGGTATTGCCATATTTTTGGATGTTGTTAAATACTTTATCATCGGCCAAGCCCAACAGTTGCTGTACATATTGACTGATACGCAAATTAGCTTGATGCGGCACCAATAGGTCAATATCTTTTGCAGTATAATTATTGGCAGCCAAGGCCTCGTTAATCACTTCTGGAAACTTCACCACTGCTTTTTTAAATACCGCTGGACCATCCATGTAAGGTAAAGCAGCTCCACTTTCCAATTGTTCGGTAGTCATAAATAAACCACCAAGTTCATTTTCTGGAAACGCAGGTTTATCTTTCAACCATTTATTGGCATGAGCACCTGGGTAATGCATGGCCAAAATCTCCGCATCGGCACCATCACTATGCAAATGGGTGCTTAAAATGCCTTGTCCTTCCTTATCAGCTCTTTGTAACACCGCAGCTCCAGCTCCATCCCCAAAAATCACGGATACATTCCTGCTTCGGGTTTCAAAATCCATGGCGAAAGAATGCTTTTCACTACCTACCACCAAAATATTCTTATACATTCCAGTCTTAATGAACTGATCGGCAACAGAAAGCGCATATACAAAACCCGAACATTGGTTCCTAATATCTAAGGCTCCTATTTCTTTCATCTTCATTTCACGTTGCAACAATACACCACAGCCAGGAAAGTAATAATCAGGACTAAGCGTAGCAAAAATAATGAAGTCTATATCGTCCTTTGTCACACCTGCCCTTTCCATGGCTACCTTAGCGGCTTCAATCCCCATTGTGGTGGTCGTTTCCTCGAACCTATCGGCAAAACGACGTTCTTTAATCCCTGTACGTTCCTGGATCCATTCGTCACTAGTTTCCATGAACCTCGACAAATCGTTATTGGTATACACGTTTTTTGGCACATAGTGACCTATGCCAGCAATTTTTGTCCTATACATATTAGGTGGTTTGATCAACAAAGATAGGTTAATTTACGATTTTTGATTGACTAACGACTATTGCACCGAACAAAGAAATTGATGTAACACAATGTTTTCTAATCAAATCGTAAATCTAAATCGTAAATCTAAATCGTTATTCGTAAATCTATTTGTATTTTTGTAACATGTCAACACAAACTCAGGAAGAAACCTTCACCCTTGAGGAGATTTTAACTTCGTTGAAAACGATACATCGTTTAATTCTGTGGAATGACGATGTAAATACCTTTGACCATGTCATTTGGTGTATGATGCGCTACCTCGACTACAATGAAACCCAAGCTGAAAAAATTGCTTGGAAAGTACACAACGAAGGCAAATGCGCTATTTTAGAAGGCTCTTTCACTGAGATGGAAGTGTACCGTAAAATTCTACAGCAAGAGGGATTAACCGTTACTGTTGATTAAATTTCAGCATATAATCCTCTAGTTTTTTCTTTGCCGTTTGACGAACTTTTTCTTTAAAAACGTTTGTCCATCCTAACAATAGCCCGCCGCCACCAAAAGCCTGTCGGGCCCATTTATGAAAGTTAAAGCGATCCGTGTGTCTCACGATTTTCCCATCTTTGACCTCAAACTCGGCATCAATTTTATTGACTACCTTTTTACCTGTAGCGGTAAAGGTATAATGTGCTTCCCAATGTGCGGTCACTTTATCACCATCCTCTTTCACATTACCAAAGGTCATTGCCATATCTTCACTTCGCGATAGTAACATTTGCCACATGGCTCTTACTTGCTTGGCATCCAGATTAGTGAAAACGGTGTCATTAAAAACAGCGTGATCGTCATAACTGCTTTGCATAGTTTTCACATCTTTTTGCTGAAATGCAGTATAAAATTGATGGATAAGGGCTTCGTTTGGGGTCATGATTGATTGAGTTTAACAAATAAAGTTAAATTTATGAAAACAATTAACCTCTGTACAACATTAATTTGATGTATAGCACTTATCTTAGTATAAGCCATTAAATTTAAAACAGATGAAAAGACACGCAACCGCCGTATGGAACGGTACAGGTAAAGAAGGAAAAGGTACTTTAACCACCCAAAGTACTACTTTACAAGACACCCAATATTCATTTAAAAGTCGCTTTGAAGAAGGCACAGGAACCAACCCTGAAGAATTAGTTGCAGCTGCGCACGCTGGATGTTTCAGCATGAAGCTAAGCTTTAACATTTCGGCGGAGAACATTACGCCAGAAAGCATTGAAACCAAAGCTACCGTAAATCTTAATCCTGAAAAAGGCGCAATTGATAATATCCATTTGGTAGTAAAAGTAAAAGCTGAAGGATTATCTAAAGAGAAATTTGACGAATTGGTAGCGGATGCCAAAGCAAACTGCCCAATCTCAAAATTATTAAATACTGATATCACCTTGGAGTCGGAATTGTTATAAATTCCATTAAAACTTCAAATTATCATTAGCCACAGATACGCAAATATTCTCTATTCATACCCGTCTTAAACGGCATTTGTGTATCTGTGGCAAAATAGTTCTTCTTCTAACTAAAAACTACGTTGACTTTTTGCAAAAAATAGTACATTTGGCTTTATAGCATACTATTAAATTCATAAGTTACTAATGAAGAAGATTTTTCTACTGTTTGTTCTAGCAGCATTTACACTAAATAGCTTTTCACAGAATGTATTCAGCCTATTTGGCAAAGCCAACGCTTTTTTTGATTTATTTGCAGCGGGTAAATTTGAAGAAGCTCATGGTTATTTCTCAGAAGAGGGGAAAACAAAGGTTAGTGCCGAAAATCTAAAACAATTTTGGACTGGCTTAGAAAATAGACTAGGAAAAGTTAAAGCAATAGATGCTACCGGCAGCAAAAACCAAGGCGATTTTTATGCCGTTACCGTAAGTGGAGAATTTGAATACGATACACAGGATTTTGTATTGGTTTTTGACAAAACAGAAAAATTAGTAGGCATGCACTTGCCTCCAAAGGCCATTACTTATAGATCTCCTGGCTACGCGGATTCAACTTTATACAAAGAAAAATCAACTTATATCCAAACTCCAGGACACCAGTTAGCTGCAATTATTACTGTCCCTAAAGATGGCAATAGCTTCCCTGTAGTAGTATTGGTACATGGTTCAGGTCCTAGTGATATGGATGAAACCATGGGACCCAACAAACCATTTAAGGATATTGCTGCTGGCTTAGCGGCTAATGGCATCGCCTCTGTACGCTATGTGAAAAGAACCTTACTTTACCCAGCTGAGTTTGGCAAAGCATTTACCGTAAAAGAAGAAGTATTAGATGATGCCCTACAAGCGATTGCTTTAGCGAAAACCATTGAAGGTGCCGATTTAAAAAACATTTATGTACTTGGCCATAGTTTAGGTGGAATGCTCGCTCCTCGTATTGCTACACTTTCGCCAGATATTAAAGGAATCATTTTGGCTGCAGCTCCTGCACGTAAATTTACCGACTTGATCATTGACCAAAACAAGTACATGGTGTCACAGAGTAAGGACACTACAGCTGCGATGCAAAAATCACTTGCAGATGCCATTACTGAAATAGAAAAAACCAGATTTACTAAACTTGGCAAAATGAAACCCGACTCTGTTATCTTAGGCCTTCCGGCGAGTTATTGGGTTGACTTAAACAACTATAATCAAGTTGAAACTGCTAAAACTTTGAAACAACGTATTTTTGTGATCCAAGGTGGTTATGATTTTCAAGTTCCAGACACCGATTATCTTTTATGGAAAGATGCATTGGCTGGTTACAGAAATGTGGATTTCAAATTATATCCAGACTTTAATCACTTATTTAGCCAACAAGAGGAAAAAGGCAATGCATTGCAATACCAAAAACCTGCCAATGTAGAACAGCGGGTAATCGAAGATCTTTCGAATTGGATAAAGGGGCTTTAGCGCTATTTACGAGATTTGATTTTCCGATACTTTTCCGACCAACGTTCAGCGGTTCTTTTTCCCAAAATCCAATTGGCAATTCTACCTAATAAAGTATAATTGCGATCGATCCAAGAACCCGCAAAATGATGGATGCAATAGGTATTTGGCGTAATGTTCATTTTTAAGGTCTTCCAGCTTTTGGGATAGAAATACTCGCTTGGATAAATGGTACAATAACCTTCTACTTTTTGATAGGTATTATTAGGCAGCACTCCTTTCTCTTTAGCCAGAAAGCTCGTAATCATTTCAGTGATAGGATTTACATCTAAGCTTCCATCTGACTTGTAAAAGCTTTTATCATTGTAAAAAGAAAGTAAGTTACTAATCCATTCGCCATTTTTTACGCTGCCAATTACTCCTGCCGAAACTAATTGGTCTTCAAATGCGGTAAATGCAATATCATTTAGAAATTGATCTGGCAAAGGTTTTATAAATTCTACGTCAGTATCTAAATAAAGGCCTCCCATTTCTTTGAGCACATATAAACGGCATACATCAGCCACAAACGCAAATTTTCTGGCTTTGTAGGCATCAACGGCATATTGGTATTGATTGAAATCAAAGTTATCTTCATTCCAAAGCATAATTTCATACTCTGGCAAATATGTCTTCCAAGAATCAAGGCATTTAAGCGCCAATTCTGGCATTTCTCCCCTTCCAAACCAACAATAGTGAATAATCTTAGGTATCATGAGCTTAATTTCCTATTAATAGACCTTGTTTACTTAGCATTTTTATTACTACGATACTTTTCTGCCCAAGCATTAGCAATTCTCTTACCCAACAAAAAATTAGCCAGCTTACCTAAAAAGCTTTGCTTAGTGTGCAACCAAGAACCCGCAAAATGATGGATACAGTAGGTATTACTTGTTTGCTTTATCTTTAAAGTCTTCCAGCTTTTAGGGCAAAAGTAATCGCTTGGATAAATGACACAATAATCCGGTATCTCCTGAAAAGTGTTATTTATTTTGATGCCTTTTTTATCTCTCATAAAAGCGGTAATAATTTCTGTGTTTGGATTCACGTCCAAGCTACCATCCTTCAAGTAAAAGCTTCTATTTTCGTAATGGGGCAACAAATCATTAATCCATTTCCCATCCTTTTCGCTACCCATAATTGCTGAAGACAATAGCAAATTGTCCTCAAAACCGGTAAAAGCTTTTTTATTAAGCATCTCTTCATCTAGGTGCCTCAAAAATTGCACATCGGTATCCATATAGATCCCGCCCATCTCTTTCAGCGCGTATAACCGACACACATCCGACACAAAAGCGAATTTTCTTTCTTTGTAAGCCTCTGCCGCAAAGCGAAAGCTATTCACATCGAAATTATCCTCGTTCCAAACTTTAATTTCAAAATCTGGAAGAAACTTTCTCCAAGATTCTAAACAGTTTAACGCAAGCTCGGGCATCTCGCCTCTGCCAAACCAGCAATAATGTATAATCTTGGGTATCATAAGTTTACTTTTTGTCTCAATTTTCTAAAAACATCAGCCCTAGTTGTACTGTTAAACCTCATGAATAAAGTAACAACCAGCAAAATTACTCCTAAAATTAAACTATTGATGATAAACATTGGCCAAGTATTAACCATAAATAAGTTTAATTGTTTCCATCCGTAGCTAATCCCAACTAGTACGCTAAAACCCGCTAACCCTTTTATAATTTTGAAGAAAAAGTACCATCTACTTTCTTGTAGGCAATAAGCAGCATACAAAGGGGTAAAAGTTAAATGGCTCATCACTCCACTAATCAGTGCTCCAACGGGTATAGAATAAACTCCTAAAGAGCTGTATTTACAAAGGATGATCACCAGTACAAAATTGAAAATAGACACGAAAATACCCCAGAAAGAGGCGATCCTCAATTTATTGGTAATCACAAAAACATGGTAAACCGTCTCAACAGTTCCATGTACAATAAAAGGCACTAAAGTAATAACTGATAAGATGTGTAAGTCGTGCGCATCTTGTGTGGGAAGCCAAAGTTTAAAGAAAACTTCGCCATATACAAAAAACACCGATAACGGCACTAATACCACCAAGAAAATAGCCTTAAATGAAAGGTCTAAGGTTTTTTTCAGCCTATTCATGTCGTTATTAGCATAAGCCTTTAACATTTCAGGCAAAAATATAGGAACAATAATGCCCAGAAGGATATAGATTGCGTTGGGAATAAACTTGGTTAATGATAGAAAACCCATGCCTGACGCTCCAAAAAAATGGTTGGCAATCAATAAATCTAACTGTGTGTTTACCACATTGGCCATAGCCATAATAGAATTCCAAATCCCCGAACCCACAATAATGTACAACGCACTTTTGGAGAAAAAAGACCATCCTATCTGTACTTCAGGAAGTAACTTCTTGGTGAGCCGATAATTGGCAATAAACATATAAAATGCCGTTACCGCAGTAACTACACCTAAAAAGTAAATCCTTGGCGTGAAAAAATAGAACAACAAGATAATCGCTCCTAATTTCAACACGTTGGAAATAATATTGATGAATGCCAGCCTATCAAATCGGTTTAAGGCAAAAGCTGTTACCTGAAAAACAGCGGAAGAAACATTAATAACTAAACTGAGGAAGATAAAAACAAACAACAGCCTTACATCATGGATGAGGGCCGTTGGAATATCTAATACCTTATCAATGAACAGACAAAATATGGCGCTCACCAGAACAAATCCTATGGAAATAAGAATATTCCCAAAAAGAACAGAATTGAAATAGGTATTTGCTTCCTTGATGTCTTTCTTCTCCAAACTGATGGTAATGTACCGGCTCGACATGGAGTTTAATGCTGTAGTGATGATGCCTGCATACATCACAAAATTGTTCGATAAAGGAAAGAAACCATAAGCTTCTTTGCCCAAGTGCTCTACAATGTAAGGCGTTAAGAAAAACGAAATGCCGACACCCGAAAGTGCACTGAAAAAGTTTGAAACAAGGTTAACTACGAAACGTCTTTTATCCATACCAAAAATCAGCTTTGCTAAAGTAATCGTTTTATGTTTAAACTTTAACTCGTTTTACCAGAAATTGTGTTTATTTTGTTAATGATTTTGTTTTGTAGCACTTAATTCATTTTAGTTTGGAACCACTAGTATCCATCATTACTCCTTGTTATAATTCAGCCGATTTTGTTGTACCCACCATTCAATCGGTATTGGAACAAAGTTACCAAAACTGGGAACTAATTGTAATTGACGATTGCTCGAAAGATGACACTTGCAAAATAGTAGAAGGTTTTGCGCAACAACATCCTAACATAAAACTGGTTAAGTTACCTCAAAATGGTGGAGTAGCCAATGCCCGTAATGTAGGTTTGGAACATACGAATGGTAAATATGTGGCTTTTTTGGATAGTGATGACATCTGGTTAAAAGATAAATTAGCTCAGCAAGTAGCCTATATGGAAGATAAAAATCTGGCCATGACTTTTTGTGCTTACAACAGAATTGACGAGGAAGGACAAATCATATCGAGGAAAATAGAAACTCCGTACAGCGTTAACTACCGACAGCTATTGTCTCACAATGTGATTATTTTTTCAACTTCCCTTACCCTAAGAAGTGCCATTGGAGATCTAAAATTCAAAAAAGCGGGCCATGAGGATTGGATATTTTGGCTGGACCTATTCAAAAAATCAATTACAGGATACGGTATTAATGAGGCCTTAGTATTATATAGAATTAGGAAAGGCTCGGTATCTGCCAACAAGCTAAAAGTAATTGGCTTCACTTGGAAAATACTTAGGGAAAGCGAGAAATTGAGCTTGTTTGAATCGATGTACCTGTTCACAAAATATGCTTTTGCCACAGTGTGGAAAAGATTGAAATAGTGATCACAATATTTTTACTAGTACACAATTAGATTTATTTGATTACTTTTGATAGTATCATTTGATAGTATCAAAATGAAGCCACCTTACGAAATTACTTCTAAAATGCTAAAGCTAATCACCTCTATTTCTCAGAAGATTGGAGAGGTGAATGCAAAATATCTAGTACAACAAAATCCAAAACTCCGGAAACAGAACCAGATCAAAACTATTCATTCTTCATTAAGCATAGAGGGTAACACCCTTTCTGAAGAACAAATTACAGCAATTATTGATCAGAAAAGAGTTGTAGGGCCATTAAAGGATATTAAAGAAGTTTTAATGCCTTAGAGGTGTACAAAATTTTAAAAAACTTAAATTGCACATCTGAAAAAGACTTTTTGAAAGCTCATCAAATATTAATGAAAGAGCTTATTCCAATCGCAGGCAAATATAGAACAACTGGCGTGGGAATTGTTAAAGGATCTGAAATAGCACACATTGCACTTCCATCTGACAATGTAAAGTTTTTAATGAGGGATTTATTTGAATATTTAAAAGATAAGTCGGAACTAACCTTAATCAAAAGCTGTGTCTTCCATTACGAAATGGAATTTATCCATCCCTTTAGTGACGGGAATGGGAGAATGGGAAGGTTATGGCAAACGGCCATTTTGATGAGCGAATATCCACTATTTGAATTTTTACCTTTTGAAACTCTCATTTCAAAAAATCAACACGAATACTATAATACGCTCTCAATATCAGACAAGCAAGGACAATCAACAGTATTTATCGAATTTATGTTAGATATTATTGACCAGTCGTTGGGAGAACTCCTTAAATCTGGTTCAAGGAAATTAAATGAAAATGAAAGGTTAGCATTGTTCTTAGAAACAAACACCACGGAATTTACAAGAAAACATTATATGACGTATTACTCAGAAATTTCTTCAGCTACTGCAAGCAGAGATTTGAAGAATGGTGTGGATACTGGTTTAATTGAAAAATTTGGAGATAAAAAAAAGACTAGCTATAAAAAGTTATAGTAGTCTGTTATTTAATCTGATATCCTAATTCTCTGCTATTTTTCCCGTGGGTATAATTCCACCACAAACCTTTGAAAGTCCATTTGGCTAACTCCGGCTGCTTATTGAGCCAAAATTTGAGGATGGCCTTAGGACAAGCAACTAGCGTAAAATAAACGGAAAACAAAATGGTATTTAGCCATCCTGTATTCTTTCTAATGAACAACATTCTGTTACGCGTATTGAAATAGATTTTTAGAGGGCTCGCCTTACCTACGCTGATAGACTCTTTATGATAAATATGGGTTTTACCTGTAAACCAAATTTGTTTGCCAATACGCTTAAATTTCTCACACCAGTCTAGCTCTTCATAATACAAGAAATAAGTTTCATCCATTAGGCCAGCTTTTAGCAAATCTGCTTTACGACATATTACCGCTGCACCATGGCAAAAACCTGTTTGATAGGTTTGATTATTGAACTGACCAACATTTTTTTCAAACTGACCCACATAAGCGTTACGGGCTACCAGATAATTCATCGGAGTGAAGCCTGCATATTGCACTAAATCTTTTTGGTCAAAATACAACAACAATGGTGACAGTAAACCAATGTTTTGATTCGCTTCTAATTCCGCTATCAATGTTTCAATGCAGCCCTCTGGAATTTCAGTATCATTATTCAACAAGAAGATATAATCGCCCTTGGCTTGTTGAATACCCAGATTATTTCCTCCTGCAAAGCCTAAATTCTCCTTAGACTGAATGTAAGTGATGTTCTGAAAATAGGGAAGAAAAACAGCTTCGTTACTTTCTTGAGCACCATTATCCACAATAATAACCTCCACCGCAGAAGGGTTATACCATTTCGATACAGATTTCAATAAATCTATCGTTACTTCAGCTTGGTGAAAATTGACAGTAATAATGGAGGTTAATGGCATATATTATTCTACAGTTTTAATTGCCTTGTAAATCTCTTCAGCATTCTTTTCCCAAGTGTGGGTTTTAGCAAATGCAATACGTTCGTTTGCTAAAGCTTCTGAATTTTCCGCCAAAGCTTTTTCCGCTAGCGATACATATTCCTCCTTGGTTTCGGCAAGATAAACATAGTCCTCAAAAATACCTACCGCTTCAGTTCTGGTGGCCAGAGTAGGTTTGCCCATCGCCAAATACTCATCTATCTTACGCGGATAATTCCCAATAGTTAATGGGTTTAAGGCCTGAGGATTTAAACAAATATCAAAACCTTTGATATAAGCGGGCAAAGTCTCGGGTTTTTGAGGCCCTAGGAAATGTACATTCTCCATTTCGTGCAACTTGCTATTTTTAAAGTCATCATCTTCTGGCCCTACCAAAACAACACTCCATTCTGGCTTTTGTTCCGCTAAGTGTAACAAGATACGTTCATCCAGTCGGATAGATAACAAAGCCCCTACATAGCCTAAAATTGGCTTTTTAATAACGGAAAGACTTTCTGGCACTTTTACGCTATCATCGTTTTTAAAGAGGTCAAAATCGCAACCCTGCCCCACGTAAAAAGAATTTGGGTTATACTGCTTGCAATAGTTAGCCAAATAAACAGAATTGGCCACACATAAATCACTTTTCTTAATCAGTTCGGGTTCCAAGTGCTTTCCGTGCTTACCCCAATAAGGCGTGGCCAACAGATTGTCGCGAGAGTAATAAATGCTTGTTACAGGATTTAAAAGCTCCTTCAAGTGATAGCTTCTAAACATATCACTATCATTAAATAGCACAAAATCTTTAAAATCCAGCTTTTGTATTGCTTTTTTAACCGACTTGGCAAACCGCTTATTATTGATTTTATTAAAGAACCTGAACAATGCCGTAGGCTTCATCCAATTAATGGATTCGTTAATCACATCAGGATAATACACCCAAAAGTTAGGTCCTATTTGCTCCAGTCCATCTTCTTTGCCATTGATTACACGCATGCGCTTTTTTACACCTTCGGTGTGGGCTTGCTGAAATTTTGTACGTCGGTCTAATGGAGCATTAATATACAGCACTCGGTTATGTTTACTGAACTCTAAAGCTAAATCTTTGCAGTTACTCCCAATTGGAGTGTCCCAAGGTTGTTGACCAACCACAATAAAATCTCTATTTTCAATGATTGCCATTTCGCTACGAGTTATGATTGTTTGCCCTTTTATACGCCCCTAATCCCCTGATAAATCCGAGGACTCCAAAAATTACTGCAGGAATGGCTAATATTTCTAAAGGCATATTACTGAGGTTCTTTTTCTTCTACTGGTTTATGACTATGAGGCGTTACCATAAATGATTTTTTGGCTTTACCGATACTAAAAAGCGCAATGACCATTCCCAACATAGCTCTAGGAATTTGGAACAGCGCAACATATAAACGTTTGTCTGTATAAAATCTTTTCGGGATGGAAATGACCAGTGTAAGGCAAAGGCTAAAGAACAAACCTACCCAAAACACGGTTGTTGGTCCAAAAGGATTAAAAAATGCTTGTACCGACATGACAAAAAGCAAAGCTAAAAGCAACATTCGTGGCACCAAAAAGGTTTGTAAGCTTTTGTTGAAGAACTCTAAATTACCATTAAAAAGTTGTACGAAACCTTCAAAAGCATATTTCTTTAAAAATTCAACCTGCGAGGCAATCCAACGGGTACGCTGTTTAGTAAACACTTTTGCATTTTCTATTTTCTCATCGTACACATAAACATCATTCAAATAAGCCACTTCTACTTTATCCTTGGCAATCATGAAATCCAATTGTTTATCTTCCCCAACGGTTTCACCAATGTTATTTAACAGATGCCTGAAGTATTCAAAATCAAAGGCCATTCCAGACCCAATAAGTGCAGCAGACAAACCTACTACAGCATGTCCTTTTCGGAAAAGATGATTGTTCACTTCTTCGTTGCAGGCGTCTAAAAATGCAAAGCTGCTATCCATATTTTTGGCTACACGGTGAGCCTGTACTACTTTGCTCCCTTTTTCAAAAGCACCATTAATATATAACAGGCATTCGTCGCTCATCACATTGTCTACATCCAATACCACAGCAACATCAAACCCTTCTTGTTCCAACTGATTCATGGCAAACTGCATTGCTTTACCTTTGGTACTTTTCTCAAAAAATACTTCAATTACTCTAGCACCTAATCCTTTAAGGTGGGTAATGGTTTCTTGCTGCAAGCCATCAGCAATTACGACCACTTCGAAAGTTCCTTGATATTGATGTTTCAAAGCGGTTTTAACACTTTCTACAATCACCACATTTTCTTGGTAGGTAGGAAACAGCACCGCAATTTTCCGAAAGGTATTGGCCTCTTTCTTCGACTTGGGCAAGTTGAACAACCCTACCAACGCAAAAAAGGCTAAGTAGCAACAGTTGAGCAGTAAGTAAACACCCAAAACCCAGAACAAAATATCTATTAAGCTATAAATCATCTCCATCGGCTTTTAATTCTTTCGCTTTTTCATCTAACCAAGGTGAAATGAACACAAATGACCACGACATAAACATTATTACAGACGAAGGTAATCCATTCATTACTTCGTTACCATAACTACAAATAAAACAGCCCACCGTTCCCGAGGTGAGGGCAATCATTTTCGTCTTCAGCTTTGGATCTTTTAAATTCCAAACAATACCGCTGCATTTACCAATGATATAGGAATTAATCCCAAACCAAACGAGCAAACCAACGATGCCATACATCACCCAGATTTTTACCCAATAACTATCGGGCTGTATGTTAGCTATGGGTTTATCTGCATTATAGGTAATTCCATTCATACCACTCATCCCCAAGCCTGCCCCAAAAGGTTCGTCCCTTAACAAGAACTTTAGCTTTTTCTGGTTTTCCACCCTTACGTTAAAAGAAGCATCTTTAGGGTCTAGTGCACTCCGCAAGCGCCTAACCTGAAAAATCTCGTCACCAATTTTAGTGTATTTCAACACCCCTAGGCCACCAAGTGCAAATACACTTCCCACAATGAGCATTTTAAAGTTTTTACTTAGGAAAAGCGCATAAGCCAATCCTGACACTAAGGCAAACAAAGCTCCACGTGTACCAGAAATGGCCATTCCGTACAACATCACCAAAGCAATAGCTCCAAAAATCAATCTCTTTGTAATGGAGAAAGGCCCCATTGCCAGTACCATTGCCACGACCGCCATAATAGCCTGCGATGCGCCAAATTGGCCCGCATCTGAGTAAATGGAAAAGGCACGCAGTTTACCTCCCAAAATGTGGGTCACGTTGTTTCCTGCATCCAACCATTGTCGCTCGCCCCCAGTTAAACCAATATAGAGCTGTTTAACGCCATATAAGGTAGCCAAGCAAGAGAAGAATAGAATAAAGGCAATAAAACGGTTCAGATCGGCCATTTGGTTAAACAGCAAGAAAACAATTGGAGCAATAAGCAACCAGCTCAATGCCGTAAACCTTAACTCATTAAACCATCCTGTAAGGCTTCCTCCATAGGGATTAAGTACTTGCAGCAAACTTATGCCAAACCAAATGAGCGATAGCATCACGTGTTCGTTTTTTAGGCTTTTCCAGTTAAACTTATTCATGTTTACCAGAAGACTGCCCCAAGTGAGCAGTAAAATGGCATCCATAGCTAAGCCTACAGGGATATCCAAAAAGGTCTTAACGACAAAACCTAGTACAAAACAATACGCAAAATAGAATATAAAAGCAATGCGTGGATTATTGAACGAGGCGATTACAAAAGTTCCAGCCGCCGCCAAAGCTAGCACAGCCAAAGGACCTAAAAAACCATAGCGTTGGGTAGAGCCAGCAACCAGAATGGATAGGCTCATGGTGACTAAAAAAAACAACAATTGCTTTTTATGATTGCCAATATGTATGTACAAATTTTTAAGCATCAACTTGCTTATTTTTGTTTCACACCATTAATCAACCAGCCAATAAATTTTTCGTCTTTATTTAACAGCTTAATCGACTCTTTATCTTTTTCGTTGATAGAATTTCCTGCCATAAAAGTGGCCAGATATTTCTCTGTAAACAAAATCCATTCTTTAATATCGGAAACGCTATTTACGGCATCCAAGTAAACGATAATCATATCGAATTCGTTTTTCAAACTTTTGAAAATTTGAGAAATACTTGGGTTGTCTTTGTTTTCAAGGAGAGAAACACCTCCTAAATCACTATTTAAAAAAGTGATACGATTATTTTTTTGTAAAGTCAGATTATCCAGTACAGTTTTGAGCGATTGATTAGTTGGAATATTCCACTTTTGTATTTCCGTAGCCATTTCTGCATCACCAATCAACAGAATTTGTTTATCCAACCTCGCAAAGGCGTAGGCTAAACTTACTGCCGAAAAGATGGTGAATTTTTCTGGATGCAATCGGGTCAGGCCTAAAATTTTATGCTCGTCGGCTAGGGCCTTATCAATTTCAAAACGTACCTCTCTCAATAAATTCTTATAAGTGGCATGCTCTTTATCATAAGCTGCATTCTTCCAAATTTCATCAATATCGCGCTGTGAAGCTTTGATATAGTTCAACTCTCCAATCACCTTGCCTTTAGTTGCCAAAGCCAACTGCTTCTTATTATTAATGGAGTTGTCGAGGATATGGATGATGAAAAGTACACAAAAGCAAATCACAAAACTTGCGATAGCGCTAAGTACCATGAAAATAAGCTTTCTAGATGGCTCCGCTATGGTAGGTACCCCTTCCTGCTCCAAGTGCAAACGCAGACCAATATTTTTATCTAAATTGGTTTGATTGTAGCGGTTTAACAGGTCCAGATATTCTTTGGTCGCCACATCAGCATCACGTTCAAATTTCTGCACGCCAGCGTCAAAAGGCACCATGGTAGAGAATTTAGCATTCAGCTTTGTTAACTCATCATCAATATCCTTGATACTTGCACGGGTTTTATCCAAATCAATACCCAACGAAATACGACGTTGTACCAAAGTTTGTTTCGCAATCACAGGATCAGCTACGTAATTGTCATTAGTTTTTACCAATTGTTGGTTCAATAACTGTTGTAACGAGTCCACTTTTTTCTTGTCGGCTGGCTTAAAACCACCGTCAATATAATCGTTGTTGGCAGCCTGCACTCTATTTCTTAAGGCAATTACAGCCTGGTTATCCGTAGATAGCTCGGCACCCAAATATCGATCTAAAGATGGATTGTTAAGCTTGGTATTCAGATTATTCAAGGCTGTTTGCAATGACTGCAAATCAATTAGGGCTTGAGACTTTTTGTTCTCGTAATCGATAATTTGCTGATAAACAATCTGCGACTGCTTATCGAGGTTCAACACCTTATTCTTAATCTTGTAGTCCTTCAGCTGCTGAGTTTTCTCGTTCATCACTGCTTCTTTTTTCTGAAGAAGCGAATCGAGCACCACAATAGATTGATTTTTATTACTGATCAGGTCGAGACTATAATTATTGATAAAATCTCCAGAAAGCGTATTTACAACAAACACCGAAAGGAAGGTGTTTTCTGAAGTGTATTCTACCGTAATAAAATCACTATTGTCTTCATGGGTGATGGATAGTTTTTTGACAATGGAAGGCCCATCATATCCCATAGATTTTACCAAGTTATAAAATTTAACCTCGTAATTATCAAAAGGAGTAAGTACTTGCTTTTTCGCCAAACGTTCTTCAAATCCTCTGATCGCTTCCTGTCTTTCTGCATCACTAAGCGCATTGATATCGTCACTTTGTGTTTTAAAAGGTTGACGAGGATTTTTTAAATCGTGTAATATCAAACGATAAGATAGAATGCTCATATTTTTGGGCATTACCATAATATCCATGATATTGGTAAACTGCTGATTAATTTTAATTAAAAGATCGGGTCCAGAGTAATTAGGAACATCTGGAGCAACCTGACGTGAAGGGTCTAATAAACCAGTAGACAGCTTAGCCTGAGACTTGTATTGTTTAGGAAGATTTTTAACAAATAGGTACGTGATAAAGAGGGTTATTGCCGGAATAGCGATAATCAGCATTTTATATTTCGCAATAAGATTTAAAAACTCTTTAATATTCATACTCGCCTATTTCACTTCTTCTAATTTTTTTCCAATTAGTGCTTCTAATGAATTTTTTGCTTGCAACATATTCAATTCCGCTTGCAATTTTTCTGAACTTGAAGTAGAAGTAAGTGATTTTGCTTTGGTGTAAACATCCAATGACACCTCTCCTTTTTCAAATTTATAACGAAGCCCATCACTAGATGTTTTGTTATCAACATAGGCTTGATTTTTTACTTTAAGATCGGTAAGCCATTGAAGATACTCAAAATACCTTTGCTTTACTTCGGTTTCCAATAAAATATCGTACTCTTTGGTTAAATAAGAGGCAGAGTTATATTCTTCTCTGGCTTGTTTAACCATTGAAGGAGTTCGAAAAAACAATCCCAAATTTAGGTAAACACCAAACTGAAATCCATTGATGGAGTATGGATTAGTGGTATCTACAATAGCCGCATTGTCTGGTCGATAGAAATAAGACACGTTCAACGACTCGAAATAACCTGCTTTGGCAATCCCAATCTTAGCCTTTGCACTTAATTCGCTGGCCTTGTACATCTTTCTTTTTGGATAATACTGCTTAGCTAAGTCAATGTATTTTTGCAATAAAGGCGGATTAATTTGGCTCGCGATGTCATCTTGCGCTTTAACTTGTACGTTAATCGCCACAAAAAGCAATAGGATAAAAAGCCTTTTTACGGTCATAGGTGGTATTTTTACACCTTCTCCTTTTGAAAGAGCACAGGCACGGTCATTAAAATTATTTTCAAATCTAACCAAACCGAGAACTTTTTGTTATAAAAATTATCTAACTTTTTCCGTTCACGGTCAGACATATCACTTTTTCCTCGCTTAATAATTTGCCAAAGTCCAGTAATTCCAGCAGGTCCCAAAAAGCGCATCGACCATTCATTAGTGGTCAATTGTTCGGCTTCGTACAAAGGCAAAGGTCTATTTCCCACAATCGACATATCTCCTTTCACTACGTTAAATAGCTGAGGCAATTCATCAATACTGGAATTTCTTAAAAAGTTACCCAATTTGGTTACCCTAGGGTCATTCTTCATCTTAAAAAATGCAGAATCGCCATATTGGTTTGCCGTGGTTGCCTTTAAAGCTTCCACCTCCTTGTCTGCATTAGCTTTCATTGACCTAAATTTATAAAAGTCAAATATCTTATATCCAGTACCCACTCTTTTACTCGTGTAAAAAACAGGCCCTTTTGAATCTAATTTAATGAGAATTGCAATGAGAACAAAGAAAGGACTTAACAGAATTAATGCGGTAATAGAAACCGTTAAATCCAGAAGTCGCTTTAAAAATGGTGTTTTATATTGTTGCAGTGGCTGCTCTGGCAAGTGCTTAAGCTGCTCATTCAGGATCTTATATGCCGACAAAAACTGCAACCGCAGCTTCACGTCAGCAAATGAAATATCAGGCGAATAGCAATCGCTAATTCTTGTTTCAAATGCCTTAGCCGTAAGTGCTGGATCTTTATGCGTCAATAGGAAAATAGCCGTCAAATTTCTACTGAGCCAATTTTTTCTTAACGAAGCCACTAATGCAAATGCTTCATCAGCAGTAGAAGGCTGTACTTCAATCAAAATATTCACATCGAGCTCGTACACGGTAAGTTTGCTTACCATATCGTACAAATGACTAAAGCTATTGGCTTTTTTCACCGTACTATTTACATTGTCGAAAGTAGAGACGATATCTGAATCGTACTGATTGGCGTAATAAATAATATTAACCCTAGATTGCGGCATGCCAAATGAGCTGGTTTCTTGCATTTCGGTGTCTAGTTTAACAGGTTTTGGATACTTTCTTTTAATTTACTTGGATTAAAGGGCTTCGGCATCAACAGATTGAAACTATAAGGCAGTTTCTCCGCCAAATCTTCTAGTGAATAAGCTGCCGAAAGCAATATAATTGGAACGTCTCTATAATAGCCACTTGTTTTTAGGCTTCGTACAAAGTCAAGACCGTCTACATAAGGCATTTCCAAATCAGAAATGATCAAATCAGGCATATGACCTTCATCCATCCAACTGATTGCTTCCAAGCCGTTGTTGTGTATCACCAACTCGTAATCTTTCTTTAAAATAAATTCCAAAAGCTTAAGCACGGTAATTTCATCATCAACCAGCAAAATCAGCTTTTTATCTCGAGGTGCTTTCCAATTTGGAGACGGCATATTCAGGACAATTTTTCTATCGTGTTTTAGAACGAACTAAGCTATTAATAAAAACTCAATTATCATTCCTTTTTATGATAATTTAGACATCAACAACTCTATTTTTGTTTTAAATCAATTCGATTTGTCTCTTGATACTTTCTTCTAAAGAGATTAATGTCTCGGTTCTTTGGATCCCTTTAACAGCTTGTATCTCCTCATTAAGCACATGCCTCAAATGGTCAGTATCCCTACAAGTGATTTTTGCAAACATGCTATAAGCTCCTGTAGTATAATGTAATTCTACCACTTCCTTAATCTTACTCAACTGTTCTACCGCATCTTTATACAACGAACCTTTTTCTAAATAAATCCCTAAGAAGGCCGTAATATCATAACCTGCTTTACGCGGGTCGATAATTAAGTGCGAGCCTCTAATGATTCCCATATCCGCAAGTTTTTTCATACGCACATGGACAGTACCGCCAGAAACAATCAGTTCCTTGGCAATTTCCGTATAAGGTTTGGTCGCATCATGCATTAATTGCGTGAGGATTTGAATATCGAGGTTATCAATTTCTAAATTTTGAGTTTCCTTTTTTAGCATAAATTACATTTTTGTTAACTATTTGTAAATATAAATGAAAATATAATAAAAATAAAATAAAATCATTAAAAAATTTGCAACATATTTGATAAACGTCCTATATTTGTATCAAGCAAATGCCAGTAGGCAGTAAGCAATTTACAGTTACCAACAAATTATTTGCAGTTTGACAGCTGCCAATCGGAAACTGAAAACTTGAAATGATAAAAAAATGTAGGGTGGTGAAATTGGCAGACACACCTCCTTGTCTCGGTGGTAGAGAAATTGGGAAATCCGGTAACGGTACAACCACTCTATGAAGGTTCGACTCCTTCCCCTACAGCAATTTGCAGTTCGCAGTAATCAGTTCGCAGTTTCTAACTGCCAATTGAAAACCGAAAAACTGTAAACTAACAGAATGTTGGGTGGTGAAATTGGCAGACACACCTCCTTGTCTCGGTGGTGGGGATTATGGGATAAACGCAGTTTATGGGTTGACCACAAATTAATTTTTGAACTGTAGCTAACTACCCCTTGAAGGTTCGACTCCTTCCCCAACAGCCATTTTTATAAATAATAAGTTAGTTAAGGAAGCGGTTCTGGATTGAATCGCTTTTTTTTATTTTCATTATTTTTTCAAAGACCATACCTTGCCCATTTTATCTACAAACAACAGATAGGCAGCCGCCATGGTGAGGCCAAAATCTGGGAGCGATAAAAATGCGGCTATAAAGATATGAAATATTAACCCGATAGGAACAAGCCATTTCCTAAAAGCGCTATTCCAAATCAGAAAAGGGAAACCCAACTCAAAAATTATGACCAGCCAAGAAGTGATTAAACATACCGTTGGATTGGAAAACCATTGAGGCACCAGATGTAAATTCGTATAGTATTCCAATTGCCAAACTTGTTGCATAAAGGATCCGTCCCACCAGCTATTTTTTAAAATCTTCCCGTATCCATTTAAAAAATACACCGCACAAATATTTATTTTCGCCAGAAGCACGGCTGCGTTATTGAGCATCCAACTTAGTTGTTGCTTTACCGCATTTTCGTTTACAAAAATTAGGGAAAAGACAAAAAAATTGAGCAGCTTGTCGCCACTATTAGTTGCCAAATAAAATAAGCTTAGGTAATTGAGACTGATGATAAAAACGAAGATAGACAACCATCGTTTAGCAGGAATTACCATCGCTATTGCTACCAACAAACAAGCCAAGCCCCACCAAAGCTGCAAAAACGAACGAAAAACAGGCAAAAAAATCAGCTTTGAGAAACTAAACCCTATAACTGTACCCTGCGCATCTGCCACATGATGATAAAAGGTTTTTAGTTCTGGCCAAACCGATATCATTTTCAACAGCAATAGCAAGTAAACAGCCTTCCTAAACCAATATAGGTTAACATTACAATCCTTTTGGTTCATTAAAACCGATTCGATACTCGTTAAAAAATTTTGAATACGGTTCATGGCTGGTATTTAAATTTGAAAATCATCTTCACCGTTTCTGGCTTTTTAAATTTCTGCCGAACGATAATCTCAAGAGAATCGGGCTTGCGATTTAGATTATGCCTATAAAAAAGATGCGAAGTAAAGGCCTGAAATTCTTTGCTCCTTATCATCTGGGCATTCCCAAATTTGCGACCAATACGTACTATTTTTTGACTGAGGTATTTATCCAACCGATTGTGTTTTAATGAAGCCAGACGCCCTTTGGAAACATATTCTTCAAACAATGGCTCTTCCAAAAGCTGCCACTCCGTCCATTTTCCATCTTGGTAAAACCTGCAGCTTGTAGCATAGGCCCTCATCGAAGCTTCATTCACGAACAAAGTCCCCAAGCCAACAAAATTTCTGGCCTGTTGAAATTTCGGTTTCAGCATTGGGGGTATCATTTTCTGTACAAATACAAAAGCAGAAAGAAACACTAATGCATAAACTGCAAAAACACCAGCAATAAAAATGATTACAAAGCGCTTCATTATTTTCAAAACTAACAAAAAAATCCTCCTGTTGTGGATACACAAATCAGGAGGATTTTTTAAAGTTTAACGGGCACGTTTATTTAATCCCGTATTTATCACTGAATTTTTTGTCCAGTTGCTTATGAAGATTATCTAAATTGATATCTCTACCTTGGATAAAAGCTTTCTCAATTTTATTGCTTTTCATATCCAAAGCATCGCCTGCGGACACAAACAAAGTAGCATCTTTACCTACTTCTAAGCTACCTACAGATTTATCTACCCCTAAAATTTTTGCTGTATTTAGAGTGATGGTTTGCAATGCTTTTTCTTTATCCAAGCCCCAAGTAGCTACGGTTCCAGCCATAAAAGGCAAGTTACGTTGTTGCCAGAAATCATCAATGCTTACCGCTACCGTTACACCTGCATTATACAAGATTGCTGCATTTTTGTAAGGCATGTTCACATCATCATCAATGTTGTTTGGCAAAGCATGTGGCTGCTTCACAATTACCGGCACATTGTTTTGCTTTAAGAAATCGGTGATTAAATAAGCATCGCTACCGCCAATAATTACCGGAGTAATGTTGAACTTTTTAGCAAAGTTAACAGCCGCTACAATATCCTTTTGAGTGTTGGCTGTAATGTAAAGCTTTTGCTCACCTTTGAACAATTTAGCCATGGCCGCGAAACGTGTATTAGTTTCAGCAGGCTTTGCGCCTTCGTTATAAGCTTTAGCTTCGGTAAAGAAACTGTTCAGCTCCAAAATCGCATTTTGCGTACGCTCGGCCAATGACTCTGGAGAGAAGGCCATCCTTCCACCACCAAAACCACCTCTGAAACGAGGCGTAGTTGGCCACGAAACATGCATACCATCGTCTGTTTTAAGGGCCGCATCTTCCCAGTTCCAAGCATCTAACTGTACAATAGATGAACTACCTGAAATAGCGCCACCGCTAGGTCTAATTTGAGCCATCAATACGCCATTGGTACGCAGAGTTGCAGGCACCTTAGAATCGGTATTGTAAGCTACAATTGACCTAATGTGCGGATTAAGGTTTCCTATTTCTTGGAAGTCCAAAGTCGCTTTTACAGATTCGTACTCTACCAAGCCCAAAGTATTTACCGGCGCAATAAAGCCAGGATAAATATGCTTACCATTTACGTTGATCATTTCGCCATCATTGGCTGCAAATTTTACGGTAGTCGCATCACCTACCCCAGTAATTTTGCCTTTTTCGAATACCACGTATCCATTATTGATGACCTGTCCGTTTCCAGTGTGAACCACACCTCCCAGTAAAATCACTTTTTTGGATTGTGCTTTTGCTGGAGAAATATTCGCTTGTGCAAAAGCTGATACACTTGCTGCAAGCGCTAAAAACAGGGTTAATATTTTCTTATTCATGGTGATGTCCTCCTTCTTCTGTTTGTATGGCTTCAAAACCATTTGAATAATCGCTAGCAGTTTCACAATTGTACAGCGTAGAAGTCATGCCCATTGGACGTTGAGTTCTTCCACCTTTATTTTTACTGTCTAACATTTTTTGAATCAACCTAGCTCTTTCTACTTGTTGTTGTTTTAATTTTTGAGCATCCTTATCGATATCCCAATACAAAACACCGTCTACAAAAGTTTTTTCAGCTTTGGCGTAAATCGATAGTGGATTATCTGACCAAACTACTACGTCAGCATCTTTACCTACTTTTAAACTTCCAACTTTATCATCAATATGAAGCATTTTAGCTGGGTTTAAGCTTACAAATTTGAAAGCTTCTTCTTCTGGAACGCCACCGTACAATACCGCTTTACCAGCTTCTTGGTTTAAACGACGAGCCATCTCCGCGTCATCGGAGTTAAAGGCTGTAGTGATTCCTACGTTGTGCATGATCTTTCCATTGTAAGGAATAGCTTCTGCCACTTCGAATTTATAGGCCCACCAGTCAGAGAAAGTAGAAGCAGCAATACCGTGAGCTTTCATTTTATCCGCTACTTTATATCCCTCTAGAATGTGAGTGAAAGTATTGATTTTAAAGCCTAAGCTATCTGCCACGTGAATTAACATGTTGATTTCAGACTGCACATAAGAGTGACAAGTGATGAAACGTTTGTTGTTCAGAATTTCTACCAAGGCATCTAATTCTAAATCTCTACGCACATTATTTCCTTTTACTTTTAATGCCGCTTCATAGTCTTTAGCACGGGTAAAAGCATCTACAAAAGTTTGCTCTACACCCATACGAGTTACAGGGAAACGCTGTCCGCTACCGAAATTGCTTTGCTTCACGTTTTCGCCCAATGCAAATTTGATGAAACCATCAGCACCAGCAAATTTCAATTCTTCTGGCAACTTGCCCCAACGTAACTTGATCAATTGCGATTGGCCACCGATTGGATTTGCCGAACCGTGCAAGATTTGAGAAGTAGTTACTCCACCAGCCAACTGACGATAGATATTCACATCTTCCGAGTTGATGATATCACCAATACGCACTTCCGAAGAAACAGATTGCGCACCTTCGTTGATACCGCCTGTACCTGCAATATGCGAATGTTCGTCGATAATACCAGGAGTAACGTGTTTTCCAGTAGCGTCAATTACTTTTGCCGAACCCGCAGCCAAGTTTTTACCTACCGCTTTGATCTTACCATTCTCTAAAAGCACATCCGTATTTGGAAGGATACCATCTTTTTCATTGGTCCAAACGGTTGCATTTTTCAACAACACGGTTTCTACTTTTGGCAAAGCTTCGTTACCAAAAGCTTGGAATGGATAAATTAGAGATCCATTAGCTGCAAGAGCTGGCTTAGGCTCTTCTCTTTTTGGCATTTCTTTAGCTGCCTCTTTAAAAGTAGCCGTCCATTTACCTTCGGTTCCATCACTTAAAGCCGATTCGCCTTGCATGGCAATTGGTGACTCTGAAGAAATATATCCTGTTAAACGAACATCACCTTTAGGGTTTTTCTTTAAGTTGAAGTTTAAAGTCACCCAGTCGCCGCTGCGAGCAAAAGTACCTGTAGTTTTTACGCTATCAGCACCTGTTCTTTCAATAGCAGCAGTTGTAGGTCCAGTGATTTTTAAGGTCAATGTTCCAACACCATCTACGTTTAAGTTATAAACACCTTTCAGGTCGCTTACATCCATTTTGCTAACGATGTAACGTTTGCCTTGCACCCAGTTTTCGTGGATGATATTGCTGCTTTTGAATAAATTATCTGAAGTAATTAGGAAGTTGGCCAATTTACCTTTTTCAATAGAGCCCACTTTATCGCTAATGCCCAGCATTTTGGCAGGCACTTCAGTCACAGAAAGTAACGCTTGTTTTTCAGTCAATCCGTTTTCTATCGCTGTGCGGATATTTGCCCAAAACTCACGGGTATTATCCAAGCCAAAAGCGGTAAGCGCAAAATTAACACCTGCTTTTTCTAAAATACCTGGGTTTGACGAAGCCATTTCCCATGCTTTCATTTGCGCCAAACTCACACTTCTAGCTTCCGCTGGATCTTCTACATCGTAGGCTTTTGGATAAGAGATTGGAATGATCAAACTAGCACCAGTTGCTTTTACCGCATCGATACGTTGGTATTCATCGCCATTTGATTTAACGATATATTGTTTGCCAAACTCTTTACCTATTTTATCGGCACGTAGGATATTTTGCCATCCATCGGCCTCAAAAATTTGAGGTAAATTTTGTTGTTTATTGAATTCCTCTAAGGAGATGTTGTATTCTTCTTTTTGACCTTTGTACCAAGCGGCATCCAAATAGGTTTGACGCAATAATGCGATAGAACCCATTAATGAAGTTGGGTAGTCATTTGAGGAAGTCCCCTTGTTGAAAGAATAGTTGGCCGCAGTTTGGTCTTTCAAGAAAACCTTGTGCTCAAATTCATCATTCAGTGTCACTGCCGCTGATGTTCCGCGAGCAATACCATCACGACTGATTACGTTTACACTACCAAATCCAGCTTTGCGCAGTTCATCTGCTTTTTTACTGTCTATCGCAAAAACGGCTTTTACCTCTGTTTCTGGTCTGATAGCTGCATTCCAATTGTAAGCTCCTTTTTTTGTAGAGGTAAAAATAGATTGACGTTGACCGCCAAAACCCATGGTTGCACCACCACGTTGAGCTTCTGGCAAACCGTAGCTACTGAAAGCGTCTATCAGCGAAGGATAAATGTACTTTCCTTTTAAATCAATCACCACGTATCCTTTAGGAATTGCGGTACCACTACCCACTGACTGGATCACTTGGTTTTTAATCAGCAACGTACCATTGCTGATGGTTTGGTTAGCGTTTACCACAATAGTTGCATTGGTTAAGGCATATTGCCCCGACCGCACATCAGCTGAACCGTTTACAGGAAACGTTTGTTGCGAAAATGCAAATACAGCAGAAAACACCAACGCAAGCGCTAGTAAAATTTTCTTCATGTTGTTAGTTAATGTTTTAGAAAGCTTAAAGCTATTTATAAATCAGAACTTATTTTTACTATATCTTACTTTTTACAAAAAAAGCCACACTGAATTTTAAAAAAGGAGCTTGTAATAAAGAGCATAATCAAAAAGAGGTAATTGTTACCAATTACCTCTTTTTGATTATTAGGTTATAATTAAACTTGATTAGTTGCTAATTGATATTTTTCCTCATCAAATTCTTTTTCACTTTTAGCAAACACAACTACAGCAACACACATTAACAATTAAGTTCGTTTTTGAATATTTTTTGCACGTTTAAGTTAATTTTTTAGTTTAATAGGGCTAGCAAAACTTGTTACCGTTCTGCTAGCTTTATATTTAGTTTTTTGAAATTTTACTGACCTAAAGAAATGAGATTGGTAAAAATACGGTACGCTCCAGGTACACCTGCAGGTAGTTGTCTAAACCAAGAAATACCGGTATAAACAAAATTTCCTTTTCCGTATTTTGCAACCAATATACTACTGTTTTTAGGCGTTTCTCCTGGATCATTTATAGAAATTAACCCTTGATATCGGCTATCCCATTCATTAGGAAAGTATAAGCCTCTTTCTTGTACCCATCCGTCAAAATCGGCTTTGGTAATTTTATTAGGCGTATTTAAAGCTGGATGATCAGGCAATAATACTCTTACCTCAGCGCCTTCTACAGTTACTCTATCTGTAGAAACTTTCATTGGATAAGGACCTGGATTAGTTTTTAAATCAGAGTTTGTATTGTATTGAACAATTACGTTCCCGCCATTTTTAACATATTCCATTAAATGATCGTGATAGAAATTAATTCTATCTAACATATTATAAGCTCTAATACCAACAATAATCGCATTAAACTTGCTTAAAGTCTCTTGGTTAATGTCAGCATCTTTCAGCATCGTAACAATATAACCAATTTGTTGTAAACTTCTTGGCACTTCATCACCTGCACCCGCTAGATATCCAATATTTTTGTTTTTAGTTTGAATATCTAATTTTACTGCTTTAGCGATATTTAATGGATATAAAACTTGTTCAGGAATGTGTTTATATGTAATTTGAACAATCCCTCTATTATAAGTTTTGCCATCAACTGTAACTACGGCCTGAAAATCCGCAACTTGTGCATTTTCTGGTGGAGTTACTTTAAAGTTTATCGCTTCTTCTGATTGTTCTTTCACCAAGTTAACTTCAACTGAAACAGGGGAAGTTTTCCAACCTTCCGGAAGCTTTAAGGTAACTTCGCCTTTAACATTTGCTTTACCAGCTCTTACATAAACAGTTACCTGTTTAGGTTCGTTATCAGAAAAGATATAGGCACTTTCTGCAATATTTGCGAAAACAGGAGGGCTAACAGATAAAGCTTGATACAGTTCTCCATACACTAAATCATTGTGTTTAAAAACTACAGGTATTTTGAAGTTGAAGTCTTGTCCGCCGATATTTAATTTTATTAAAACATTTGCTGGTGGGGTATTTTCTGGTAAGCCAACATCAAATTGATTAACAATATCAAACATACCTAAAGTATCAGGCTTTTGTAACCAATATGGTTGCGAATAGCTTAAGTTAATTGGCACTGAAACAACAGCATTGTATTTTTTACCAACAGAGTTTACCAAGGTATTGTTAACGGTAGAATCTTGTTTTTGGAAAGGGAAACTAATGCTCTTAACAGACACGGCAATTGGAGAACGGTTAATCACTTCCGTTTCAACTTCTAATTTTCCGCCCGGTACGATATAGAAACTAGCTGCCGTAGCTTCTATATATAAGCCTGTAGCTGTTCTAATAACCTCCTGTATTTCTTCCAATTTTCTATCCTTCCAAAACGAGTTTGGCAGCTTCAACATTTCAGTGCGAGCTGTTAATAATGCGGGCACGACCGAAGACGGATTTGATGGATTATAAGAGGTAATAGCCTTATTGATTGCTTCTTGCACTTTCACACTATTTGGCACTCTTGTCCAAGTTGTATTAATATCTTCAAACAAATTTATTTTAGCTTTCACACCCAAAGTATGTTCGAAATAGTCGAAACTGCTACCACGCGTACCTGTTGTTCCAAAAGCCTGGCTTTTATGCATACTGCGACTTAAAGCAGAAATTTCGCCATAAGACTTTCCTATGAGTGGATTGTAAACGCCTACGTCAACTTTTACTAATGATGGTGCAATTTTTTTAAACGCTTCTGGATCTCTAAAAGCCCAAGAACTAATGTTCCAAACTAAACGCTTCGCCTGCCAAGTTGATACGTGTTTCAGTTGATCTGGAAATCTTTTAGGATCTGCCGCTGCGACAAAAGCATCTTCCGCTAAAATAGAGGATGCACTATGTTGTCCGTGGCCAGCACGTGAATCTTTCGGGAAACGAGTAATAATTACATCTGGTTTGAAATTACGAATCACCCAAACCACATCTGCCAATAATTTTTCGCGGTTCCAAATACTAAATACTTCTTCTGGGTTTTTAGAAAATCCAAAATCATTAGCTCTAGTAAAATACTGATGACCACCATCGGTTCTACGGGCCTGAAGTAATTCTTGTGTACGGATTACACCAAGTTTTTCGCGGATTTCCGAACCGATTAAATTTTGTCCACCATCACCTCTGGTAAGAGAAAGATAGCCTGTGAAATATTTCTTCTCATTTGCCATGTAGGCGATCAATGTAGTATTTTCATCATCAGGGTGCGCTGCCAAATATAAAACGTTACCTAAAACGTTTAATTTTTTTAGATCTTGAAGCAACTTTCCTGCATCTGGCTTAGGTGGGTGCTGCTGTGCGTAAACAGCAGCACCTAAAAAAAAGGAGGCCAACAGGGATATTGACATCTTTTTAAAAGCTCTAATCATAGTTTTTTAAATTATTTAGTCTGCTAAACTATATATAGCATTAGCAGACTGAAATTTTTGAATTTTACAGAGGGTTTTGAGTATAGGTTTTGTTAATATCCAATTCGCGTTGAGGAATTAGGAATAATAATCTAGGTTTTTTACCTTGAACAGTTAAGAACTCTGCTGCTTTACCAAATCGCAGTAAATCTGGCCATCTGTGGTTCTCAAACGCCAATTCAACTCTTCTTTCTTGTAGTAGTTTCTCTGCGTACGTCCCAGGTGTGGCTGCACTAATATCGTTAGTTAATTTTGCACGATGTCTAACTTGGTTTATTAAGTCATAACCTTCAGTTCCCTCTCCCAATGCTTCGGCAAGCATTAACAATGCATCGGCATAGCGAAGAACAACAAAATTGTAATCTGCATCACCTTCATTGTACGCAGTTGTAGTTCCATACTTTAAAATAAACCTACCTGCATTCAAAGGACCGTTTATCGGGTTCATAGAAATTGCTTTTCTTGCATCTCCAACTTCATATGCGGCTTCCATTTGTGCTGTTGGTCTATTTTTATATGCTCCTGTACTTTGGATCATTAATGGAGAAAAGGCATTGGTGAAAGCATTGCCTGTGTTGGTACCTCCACCTTTATACTGCACTTCGAAGATAGATTCTACATTGTTTTTATTTGCGATACCCCATAAATTTTGGTAGTTAGCCACTAATGAATAGCCGTAATTGTCTTTAACTCTTCTTAAAGGAGCAACGGCAGCTGCTTTATTACCCATTGTTAGGTAAATTTTACCTAATAAAGTTGCTGCAGCACCCTTTGTTGCTCTACCCACATCAGCGCCAGTATATCTTAATGGTAAATTGGTTTCTGCAATAGCTAAATCCTTAACCAATTGAGCATACACATCGGCGGCTGGAGTTTGCGGGTAACTTCTACCCTCTTCAACAGTAATTTCTTTTAATACCAATGGTATTCTGCCAAAATTAACTGCCAAATTATAATAGAATAAAGATCTTAAAAATAAAGCTTCGCCTATAAGTCTGTTTTTTAGTGCAGCATCCATTTCTACTGGGTCTATTCTGCTTAAAACAATATTACAGCGGTTAATACCTACATAAGTATCTAGATACGAATTGGTAATTAATTCTGCGGTAGCTGCATTTTCGCTAAAATTATCAATTGCGTTTAGGTCTGCCCCTAAACCCGTAATATCAGCTCCGCCATCTGTATTATCAGAACGCATTTCGTTCATAATCCAATAGCTCTGGTTATATGCACCATTCATTTGAAGCGCCTTGTAGGCAGCATTGGTAGCAATCACCATATCACTACCAGTTTTGTAAAACGAATTTACGTTACGTTGTGATATGGGGCTTAGATCTGTAAATTCTTTACTACAGCTGCTGAAAATGGCGGCTGAAAATAAGATATATATAAATTTCTTTTTCATTTTTCAGAATTTTAGATTAACAGATTTATTTAAATGAAGCATTAATTCCAAAAGTGAAATTTCTAGATAATGGATAAGCACCGTAATCTTCGCCTTGAACACCACTTACTGTTGATTGGTTGTTTACTTCAGGGTTGTAGCCTATGTAATTTGTTTTGGTAAACAAGTTAGTTCCAGAGGCATACACACGAATAGATGAAAAATACTTCCCTACAACTTTTTTAGGTATGGAGTATGCAAAAGTTACGTTTCTTAAGCGTATGTATGATGCATCTTCTACCTGGTAGCTTGAAGGCCTGTTATTAAATCCGTGTAAATCACCCAGTCTATCCGCTCTCGGCGTTTTGCCGTCACCAGGTTGCTCTGGAGACCTCCATCTGTTTTTTTCAAATGCGTAAGAGTTGGTATTCGCTTCTCCGTTTCCTAAGTGTCTTCTGGTTAAGTTTAATACTTTTGCACCTTCTACACCTTGAATTAAGAAACTTAATTCCATTCCTTTGAAAGTAAATCTGTTGGTAATACCGAAAGTGTACTTAGGCTGATAGTTTCCAATTACAGTTCTATCATTGGCATTAATAACACCATCGCCGTTCACATCTTTAAACCTGAAATCACCAGGTGCTGGCTTCGGGGCCAATGCATCTTTTGGAGCATTAGCAATTTCTTGTTGTGTTTGGTAAATACCTTCAACAACATAACCATAATAACTGCCAATTGGATCTCCAATGCGAGTAATGTGACGGATACCCGCACCGCCAGAACTTAAAATCGGATCTCCAGAAATCCCTAATTTTAATACCTTATTTCTATTAGTGGAATAGTTAATATCAGTAATCCAAGTAAATTTATTAACCATATTATGAGTGGTTAATGAAAACTCGAAACCTTTATTTTCTACTTCACCAATGTTTTGCAATGGATTAGTGTTACCAAAACCAATTGCTGCAGGGATCTGTACATTTAACAACAAATCTGAAGTTAATTTTCTGTAGAAATCTGCCGAAACAAAAATTCTGTTTTTCAAGAAACTCATATCAAGACCGATATCAGTTTGGGTATTTTTTTCCCAAGTTAAATTAGGGTTACTAGGAGTTGTTGGCGCAATACCGTTTGATATTACATTTCCAAAAACATAGTTATAAGGATTTAATAAACCAATAGAAGCATAGTTTGGAATTAGGAAGTTACCTGTTTTACCCCAACTGGCACGAATTTTTAAATCACTAATGAAAGTTAAACTTTTCATAAAGTTCTCATCGGATATTCTCCAACCAGCGGAAACTGATGGGAAATAACCTACTTTGTTCCCTTCTCCAAAACGTGAAGCACGGTCAGACCTTATTGTTGCTGTTAATAAATAACGGCCTTTGAAAGCGTAGTTTACACGACCTAAATAAGAAACTAAAGACCATTCCTCTTCAGTAGCAGTTCCGCCGGTAACTTGTCCACCACTTACTGTTTGAACTAAATCGTCTGGGAAATTTTCTGCTTGTACTTGGTTGTTTCTAATCTTATCTTTTTGTGCTGTGTAACCAGCAACAGCAGAAAGACTGTGACGACCGAAGGTTTTATCATAGGTTAGTGTATTTTCTACCAACCAATTGGTTTCTAAAGATGAGTTGGATTGCCCGTAAGGAACACCTGCCGTTGCCGCACGATCTAAAAAGGCTTTCTCTCTATAGTACTTTCTGTTGTATTGATTAACATCAGTACCTAACATGATTTTATACTTTAAACCATCTAAAATGGTGTATTCTCCATAAGCGTTAGCGAAAGATCTAAATTGCGCTAAATCATCATGAATATACCTAACAACAGCTAATGGATTACTAGATGCGGTCATGTTAGCTCCTGTTCCGTTCTCTGTATTTAAGTGACTTTGGTTATTTGATTGGTTAATGGTTCCATCAGGTAAATATGGCCTAACGGTAGGCGAAGTAACTAAGGCGGTATACACTGCACCTGGAGGATCAGCAAAATAAGGAGCGCTAGTTGATCCTTTCGCTTGATTGGTAAAAGATGGATTTAAATTAGCACCTACTTTTAAGTTTTTAACCGGATTAGCCTCTATGTTAATTCTAAAGCTATAACGTTTGAAACCAGTTTTGTCAATAATACCATCTTGGTTATAGTAGTTGCCAGAAACGTAATAACCTAATTTTTCGTTACCGCCAGATAAAGATAAATTGTAAGATTGGATACCTGCATTTTTAAATAACACATCTTGCCAATCCGTGTCTACGCCGGTTGGACTGGCAAAGTCTAAAGGGATATAATAACTAGTATTTGTACTTCTAGCATATCTTACAGAGTTAGGGTCATTTCTGCTAGCATTAGGAAAATCTTGTAAGTAAGCATTGTTTTTTGCATCTAAAACATAATCCGTTAATTCAGCTGAATTCATTAAATCAACTTTGTTAGCTAAGGTTTGTACTCCATAATATGAGTCAAAATTAATAGTACTGCCACCATCTCTTCTTCCTTTTTTAGTTGTAATGATAATTACACCATTTGACCCTCTTGATCCATAAATTGCCGCTGCAGCAGCATCTTTTAATACCTCAACAGATTGAATATCTCCAGGACTTATTGTACCTAGCGGGTTAGAAGGAGCTGGCCTGAAGGCAACGATTCTTTTAGATACATCACCTTGTGTAGCTGACTCTACATTTTTTGATACCGGGAAACCATCTACAACGTATAATGGTTCGTTACCAGCGGATATAGATCCGATACCACGAACACGAATAGTAGTAGCAGCACCTGGCTCGCCACTTGGTTCTTGTACTTGAACACCTGGAATTTGACCTTGAATAGCATTTTCAAAGCTCATTACTGGGATATCTTTGATATCACTTGCAGAGATTGAAGCAATAGAACCTGTTAAGTTTCTTTTTTTTTGTGTTCCATAGCCAACACCTACGACAGTAATTTCATTTAATTTTTGTTGATCAGGCATAAGTTCAACATTTAGAGTTCTTGAACTTTCAACAACAACTTCTTTTGTTGTGAAGCTGATGTAGGAGAACGTTAAAGTATCTCTTTCCGGAAATTTGACAGTATATTTTCCTTTTCCGTCAGTACTTGTAGAAATTGCAGTGCCTTTTACTTTGATAGTAACTCCTGGTAAAACCTCACCATTAGTGCCATCTGTAACTGTACCAGTAACTATAAGGTCTGCAAAAGCAGGCGTTGGAATTATCTTAGATACATCTGTTTGCAAATTTACGTTTGAAACCGGTTTAGTTGATGGCACTAAAAATTGGTTCTCGGTATTTTCCTCATTAAAGTTAATTACATAAAACTTATCACTAATTTTTTTGTAATTAATATTTACTGGTGCTAGTAACTTTTTTAATGTTTTTTCTAAGCCGTCAGAGCTATTAATACTTTCAACTTTGACTTTAACATTATCAGCACGTTTGCTATCAAACATTATAGAAGCTTTATAAGTTTTTTCGATGTTTAACAAGGCAACCGATAAAGACTGATATTGCATAGCCTCCTTTATTGGGGCATGTATTGCGTCGACATGACGGGCATAATTTTCTGCTAGGCCGTACACAAGCCGTGTACTACTCACAAATAATATGAGTAGTAAAAATGTTTTTTTTGACATAGTTTGTTAGATTAGGTGTTTTTCGGTAAGCTTATTTTTTCATTTTTCTATGAAGAGAGCAATCTACTGGAGTTTGTGGGTTTATATTTTATCATAGGTGTGGGTTTATGTGTATGTAAAAGTTTGGTTAGCTTATTTTTTAAGTAAAATAGAATCTCCCTTTAATATGAAGTTGACATTGAATGTTTCTGATAGTGCATCGACTAAAGCTTGAATATTATTGGTAGGTGCTGACCCAGAAACCAGCATACCCAACATTTTCTCATCTTCAACTTTAATTTTTAATCCATATGTATATTGAAGATTTTGTAAGACATCTACAATTTTGGTTTTGTTGAAAATTATGCGATTGTTTTTCCAAGAAGAATAAGTTGCAGGGTCTACTTGCTTTTTAGTGTAAGATTGATTTTTATCTTGATATTCAATTAAATCACCAGGTTTCATCGCTACTACATCATTACCTGTCTTTAGGTTATCCATATGAAAATCAATTTTACCTGAGTTTAAAACCACCCGAGTGTTTTTGTCTCTTTTGGTTACATTAAATTCTGTTCCCAAAACTTCTATAGAAAGGTTATCAGACATCCTAACAAAAAACTTTTGATGGTTTTTAGTATGCTTAACAGAGAAATAAGCCTCCCCATCAATTTCAACCTCTCTATTAGAAGTATTATCCCAATTGCTGATGTAGCTCAACCTACTATTTCCGTTAAGGAAAACAGTAGAACCATCTGGAAGTATAACTTTTAACGTTTGGCCGTATTTAGTAACAAGCTGAATTTCTTTATTTTTAGCTCTGAAAATAAGTAAAGCAACAGTAGATACTAAAATTACAACTGCAGCACTAACTAAGGCTTTAATTGCTGAAGGCTTTAGGTTGAAAAATCCCTTTGGTTTTTCATCCAATAAAGGCTCTAGCTTTTTCCAAGCAGCATCTATTTTTGCTAAATCACTCTGGTTTACTTCTTTTTTCATTTAAGTGAAGCTTATATTTTTATTATTGCTTATTTGTTAGTTTTTTCGCTTGGTCTTCATTTCTTAAGATATACAATAGATAAGGCACGTTATAGGCATGTGTCCAACCAAACACGCGTAGCGCATTTCTAGCGTCCCATTCTGCATATTCTTTCTCTGGATCTTGGGGGAAATGAGTAATTTTAAGTAGCGTTTCAGCTAATTGTTTTTGCGTGGCGTTATTATCAAATTTTACAGGACTAGCATCTGTTTTTAAAACCTCAGCCCGTTCTTTTGCTTTATCTAAAAAGCTCGGGTCTTTTGTAAACTCATACCCTACTAATAAGCTGTGGATAGAAGAAAGGTAAGATTCCATCAAATAAGATACCGGCTCATTGTCTCTAACCGAACGAGCATGTTTTATAAGTGCTTGTTTTACCTGGTCATCTTTAGTAATTTGATAGTATTTTGATAAACCTTGTGAGGCGTATACTTGAGAATAACCATATCTATCAACTACTAAGCTATTGTTTTGCTCAGTGCCACTTTGGATATATAACATGGTTTTTATCCTGTCTTTCAAATCAACAAGGTATTTTTCATCTTTAGTTGCATCATAAACCTCTGTCATGTTCCAAACTGAAAGGTATAATCTTCTGCCTCTTAAATCATGATCACCCCAAATACGCTTAATGTAAGTATCTGCAGTTTGTTTGGCAATTTCTAAACCTCTGTGATCTCCACTAATGTAGTAATCTGCTAACCAGCCCATAACCCATACGTGTGCACTTAATACCGCCGACCAATGCTGATCGCCGTGTCTTTTGCCAATACCTAAATATGGAGATGAATTATCTGGAGCTTCTTTATTTAGAAAATAATCTAAGGATGGATTTGTGTCACCAAGATAAGTAGGCTTTTTAGGCCAATGAATATTATCAACATCCATGGTATGCCTACTTGTAGCTTGGGCTGCATTGAAGAACTTAGCATCGCCAGTCCGCATAAATTGTAACCATAGCATATAATCTTGGCCAGGCTCATTGTTAGCCCACATTTCCCACTTGTTATCGATAAAATAGTTTTTGTAATCGCCGTACTCAAACATCCCATACCAAGGAGCCCAATTTTGATTAAATAATACCCAATCGTATTTATAGTCTAAACCACGCTCAAATTCAGGATATGAAGCAGCTCTTGGAGATAAGCCTCCAAAAACTTTTGACTCCATATATACTTTTGGTTCTGCATGTGCTACAGATGGCTCTAAAATGTAATTAACCGTTTTTTGTATTTCTTTGACACTCGTATTTGCATCATGAAAGAAATATACCAATTCACTGGTTTTTGCCAGTCCTTGAGCGAAATTTCCTAAAATTCCGTCATCATCAGCGTTTTTTTCTCTGGCAAAACTCATCGCAGGTGCTTTTGGCGACCATAAATAGGCTGTAGCTATTTGTTGACCAGCATCTATATCTAATTCCTTAGGGTATTCTTCAAAGAAATGTCTTATGCCAATAGCGATACCCCATCTATTATCAGCGATATCCATCCATCCACTGGCTTTGGCTGTTTTAATTTGTTCTTTATTATCGGTGATTAAATTTGCAGAAAAACCCTCAATTCTACTGACATCCGAAGATTCGGGGATTGGTTGAATTTTATTTGGTTTAGGCCCGTTTTGAAATAAAGAAGTTTTTTGTTTTCCATTTCCAGAGAATTCAAATACTTTTTCAATTGGATTTTCCCACCATTTGCCTTCTTTATAACCTACTTTGTAAGAAAGTGCGCCATTCAATTTGTAGTTTAAAGATAAACCCGTGCCCGCTATTTGATCGTTTGGTTTTGACCATCCTTTGTCACTACTTTCTACTTCAGAAAGAATGTTTTTACTTTGAGTAGCAATACGAGCATGTTCACCTGGTACAATCACATGTTGATCGGGAACGCCTGTATAGGTTAATGTGTGTAATACTTTAACATAGGATTTCCCTGCATACACATGTACACGGATTACAAATGGTGAAGAATTATTATCTTTTCTATTGTATATATATTCGCCCTCAAAACGAATAATACCATGTAAAGGTCCAGAACCTTGTTCAATTACGCTTCGGGTAATTGTAGCTTTTGATTCGTCAATTCCTGCTTGATCTAATATATCTAAAAAAGAGCCTCTATCTTTTACGCCTTCTGCAATAACGTCAGCATCGGTAAAGCCAGTTTTTTTAGTGTTTAACTTCACTGTTTCAAAAAAACCACCATTGTCTTTTCTGATTTTAAAGTTTAAAGGGCCTGTACTTACTTCCGTATAACTGCCAATCGGTTGCACGTTTCTGATGATAACCCTATCCCCTTTATAAGTAGTACGTTTTACATCGCTACCGTATTCTAAAGTATAATTGTCATTCGCATCTGCAAAGAAAAATACCCAAATCCATTTAATACTCGAGTTAATTGGCATCCAGTTATTAACTTCGGTTATTTGAGAAGGAATTTCTTTACCGTCTTTATTCAATAACCTAACATGATCTGGAGAGTTTAATGCCCCAATAGCAAAAGGAATACCCAATGTTATTGGAGCTCCTTCAACATGTTTTTCTATTTTTAGAGGCATGCGCTCAGAAGCATTAACCGTTGAAATAAACAATGTTAGTACACCTATATAAAAAACAATTTGTTTAAGCATTTTCATGTAATAGAGATTTAGTTTCTATTAAAGATGGGCAGTATTTGATTTTGTACTTGTTTTAGTTAAATATTTTTTTGTGTATGTAAAGCTGCAGCACCTAAAATGGCTATATTATCGTGTTTAGAGGCTTTGATTTTTATGTTTTCGATTACTGGCTTGTAAGGAAAATCTTGTAATGAAGACCAAAGGATAGATTCGAAAAATGGAAAAGCTTTACTCACAGAACCACCAATAATAATCATTTGTGGGTCTACAGCAAATAAAATAGTTTTAATAAGCGAGCTTACATGTAAGCCAAATTGCTCGAAAATAGCTAAGGCATTTTTGTCGCCATTTTTAGCTAGCTTATAAAGACTTTCTCCATCAATGTTGTGAAAATGTTTAAAGTAATTCCCGCTACAGTAAAACTCGTAGTTATGATCTAAGTAAGGGATCATCCCAAACTCACCGGCGCCGCAATTTCTACCTTCATAAAGCTTTCCGTTACAAATTAAACCAGCGGCTACGCCTGTACCTAATATTAAACCAGTTAGGTTATTTTCTTTAGTACCTTTTTCTATAAAATACCATTCGCCATAAGCAAAACAGTTGGCGTCGTTATTTATAAATACAGGTATTTTAAAATGATTTTCTAAAATATCTTTTAATGGTACAGCTTTCCAACTAGGTATATTTTGTATGTCATAAATTACACCAGTTTGCACATCTAATATACCAGGCACACCAATTCCAATAGTTTGTACCTCGTTAGTTATAACTTGTTGTATGGCATTTATCACCTGGTTGAGCACAATATGCTCCTCAGCCTTAGCCTCTACTCTAGAACTAAAGATATTGATAATGTTGTTTTTTTGAACTAAGCCTGCACGTACATTGGTGCCCCCTAAATCTATCCCTATATGCATTTTTCCTTAGTTAGTATTGTTTTTATTGAATGATATTACTTCATTTTGAACCAATGGTTTAGCCCAAAATCCAATACTGAAAATATATCCTAACAAGATGAAAATAAAGTACATTCCAGTTTTTAGAGTCGTCGCGTCGCCTATCCAACCGATAATAAGAGGCATAATAGCACCTCCACAAATACCAGTTAGTAAAATACCAGATACTGCCCCATGGTGCTTATCCATAGAATTCAAGCCTAGTGAAATAATAACCGAATACATTACCGAAGCGAAGAAACCCACCATTGGAAAAGCCCAAATGGCTATATCTGAAGAACCAAAAAGGCCAAATACCAGGCTAACAATAGCTGCTCCAGTAAATAGGATTAAAACTTTTCTGCTATCTATAAATTTTAACATTAGCAAGCCTAACAGCGTACCAATAGTTAACATACCCCAAAACCATGATACAGCAGTTGCACCACCTGTTTTTGGGTCTATTTGATGGTATTTATTTAAAAATTCGGACATCCAATTGGCTACACCTTGCTCTAAGCCTACATAACAAAATATGGCTAAAAAATATAAGATTACCGTGGGATTTTTGATCAGTTCTATGTTAGTTTTTAAACTGCCAACTTTTTCGTCACCTTTCAACTCTACCTTTGGCATTTTTGCTAAGCCGATTACTAAAACCATTAAAATAGATATAATGGCAAAGATCCAATAGAGAGAAATCCAGGGCAGGTCTGCAGGAACAATAGACTCGAAAAATTTGATAATTGGATCATCATTTTTGGCCTTTTTCCCAACATTTAAAGCCAAATAAGAATAAACCAAAGGACTTAAAAAAGAAGCTAAACCAAAAAAGAACTGAGCTAGTACAGAGTTAAATGCGAACTGAGCTTCGCCACCTGCAACTCTTAACAAGGGATTAATGGCGACTTGCAACATAGCCATTCCCGTTCCTATTAAGAATAATGAAAGCATGTAACTTAAGTAGCCTGGGGAAATAACAAAAAATAAAGCTCCGAGAAAAGAAATGAAGAAAGCTACAATCATCACCTTTTTTTCGCCATATTTTTCTACCCATATTCCCGAAGGGATAGACATTACACCATAAGCAATAAAAAAGGCAAAAGGCAAAAGTGCAACAGTTGTAAGACTTAAAGAGAAACTCTTAATGATATCTGGTACAAGCGGACCAATAATATTTGTTAAAAAGGAAATAACAAAAAAGGTGAGTAGAATAAATCCTACCACAAAATAATTTCTTTTCATTGCGGTTATAGGTTTGGTTATTACTATAGACGCAGCTATTTTTATTTTGTACTTGCTTTTTTAAAAAAACATCTTAACAGGCCATTTTTTCAGCATAGCTTTTAGTCCTTCATGCACATAGTTCCTAATTGACTGATATTTAATAGGTAATATTTTTTCTATTTGCTTATAAGAAAGCCCTTCGATATAATGTAATTGTAAAACCTGTCGTTGTCTTTTACTGAGTTGGCTTAAGGCTTTTTCGATTTGGTTCTTAATTTCTGTTTGTGACTGATTATTGATTATTTTTTCTTCAATACTGGAGATTTCACTTTCATATTCCAATTCGCTAAAGTCGAATACTCTTTTTGATTTTTTAACCGCATCAAACAATAAGCGAACATAAGCTTGATACAAGTAAGCTTTAATGGAGATCACCTCGCCTAAATTCTCTCGATTTTTCCAAAGTTTTAAAAACAAATCTTGTAAACAGTCTTCCGCTAAATTTTGTTCAGACGTAGCCTTAACTCCATAGTTATATAGAAACATATAATGCTCATAATAAATTTCCTTAAATGATGCTTTATCACCGTTTTTAAAACGGCTCCAAAGTTCCGTTTCGGTAACCTTATTGCGCATGGCGGGATTTATTAAATGTTCAGTTATTACTAAATGGGTTAAATATTTATGTATGTGGCATGTAAATTATTTTTTAATGTTTACTCCAATTTCTTTAATGCTTTCAAGCTCTGCATTTAAATTAAAGGCATCCACCGTTTCAGGTAGAAGTTCTATTCTTCCGCTAAAATTCACTTTCGCGTTATCGCCCATGGCAATTGATTGGAATTTATTCTTAGAAAAATTGCAAACCTTTAATGGAAGAGACACTCTTTCTATATTAGTATTTAGAAGAAAAAAACTTCCTCCTTTAATAGTCACTCCAGTGATGTTTCATAATTATATGGTAAATGGTCATTTGCTTTTAAGGTTAAAGTAGATCCTATTCGAAATCGTACTTTTAAAACATTGAAATAAGCGAAAGATTAATTGTTTTCTTATTGACGATTTTTACTTACATAAAGCTAAAAATCAATAAATTAACATCCAACAACCTATATGTTTATTTCAAAATAGTTTCATAGCTCTTAGTTTTTCACAAAAAAAGCCATTCCTACTTGGAATGGCTTGCGCTGTTTTAATTTTTAAATTATCTAATGTGAAATAACCACTTGTTGCTTGCTTACATTTTTACCCTCGTAAATGTGGAGATAATAAATGCCATTAGGAATATCTGCAACCTGCAGCACAATTTCTTTGCTACTTGAAGAAGCCTTGCCCTCTTTTAGCACCTTCCCTTTTTCATTCAATAGCTTTACCGTAAAGCTATTTGCAATCATTTTTTTTGAATGATAAAGATCAACATTTTCTACAGCTTTTTGAGTAATTTTTAGCTCACGGCTACTGGGATTGGGATAAACGGCATAAGGGAAAAAACCGCCACTGCAACCGCTACTCAGAACAGTAACGGGTATTTGGGTTTGTGAAACACCACATGAAGTAGTAGAAGAAAAAGACAGCATAAACGTGCCCGTTTCATATACGATCAAATCTATTCTTTGACTTCTTTCGCCCAACATCATATGAGACGGAGTAGAGCCATCCATCCTCCTCAATTTCCACAAATAATTACCCGTAAGAGTTTGGTTAGAACTAAAAATATTGCCCCCAGTATTTGGGCATATTGCTCCCCGATCGTAAATAACTAAATAATTACCTGGATTAACATCTTTACTTATGGCTACCTGACCACAGGGAGTGGTTATATTTGCCGTAATGACTGCATTTTCTGCGTTACCGATTTTGGTAAATGTTGCCGTGTTGCCAGAAGTGGTAAAGCTAAGCACCCCTGCTGGAGCAACGCTCCAGTTCACCACAGACCCAACTGGCAGATTGGGTATAGTATAAGTTTCCGAGCCACAGATTTCGTAAGCGCCAGAAATGGAGAGGGTTGTACCTAACGCCTTATATACTGCTGCACAGGCATTTAATCTGCCATAACCGAATGTGTCATCAAAGCCTGCTATGCCCATATCTGTAGCTGTTGAATTTAAAACATTAGTTACTTGAGGCTCAGTTAGATTTGGATTTATTGACAATATTAAAGCAGCGACTCCAGAAACTTGCGGGCATGCAGCCGAGGTACCTCCAAATACTCCCATATAGTTCCCTGAATTAAGGCCCAAAGCACCCATTCTATCTAGGGTGGTTACATCTCCTGAATAATCTGTACCACCAGAAGGGCAAACTAAATCCATTTGGGGACCTCTGCTACTATATCCCCATATAGCTCCAGTTGAATTTATCGCGCCGACGGTAATAACACCATTAAGGTTTGCTGGAAAAGTAACTCCTGACCAATAATTATTAGAATTTCCAGAAGCAAAGACGACTATAGCTCCTTTTCCTGCACGACCAAGTGTCCGAGCGTCATTTATCGCTTTAGCTATACTTGCATCATAAAATCCCTGCGCAGTAAAACCCCATGAATTGGAAAGTATATCTGCGTTTCCGCCATTAGCTTGATAGCTCCACGTTATAGCTGTAGCTACTTCTGAAGATGAATATCCATAAGAGCCATCTCCTAATATTTTTACAGGAATAATCTTTGAATTTGGAGCAACACCTTTAATACCTAGACCATTATCATGGTTTGCAGCAATTATTCCTGCACAAGCAATCCCATGCACTTCATTGGAGTTAATAGGTGAGCCATTTGTATTGTTGCTTCCTGGAGTGAAACCAGCCAATAAATTCCCAGATAAGTCTTCATGTGCATCAATTCCTTGGTCAAGGACAGCGACTCTTATATTAATGCTTCCTTTAGTCAAATACCATGCTTCAGGAGCGTTAATATCAATATTATTATCTTGAGTTAGATAATATTGAGCATTATATAAAGGGTCACTATTAGCCTGCATTTCAGCATAAAAATCAGGCGTGGACCATTTCACAAGACCAGATTCATGAAGTCTATTTGCGGCATCTAACGTTTTCATGTGGTTTAATACCTGAAAAAGATAAGCTCCATAGTTAAGCTTGTTTAATAGTTTCAAGCCATATGTTTTTGTTATTGCCTCTATATCAATTTTTTCGTTTGGCATTACAATAATGTTCCCATTCATAAATAAAGGACTCGTTTTTTCCTTGATAACCAAAGAAGGTATTGCAGATTCTACAAAATCTGTAGCTATATCAGATATAGTTATAGGTGAAGAAAAACTAACTTTATAATAACCATTAGAAAGCTGTCTAACTTCTTTACGTTCTCGACTATTTCTCAATTTTAAAACAGAATTCCCTTCAACTATTTTTTTATCGATACCTTTTATTGTCCAATGAGAGTAATCAAAAGATACATTTATTTTTTGATTAAAATACCAGTAATAGGTTTGCTGTGCAAATACATTCACAGGCATCATATTTACTATAATAAGAAACATGACAACAATTAGATTTTTTTTCATAGCTTATTTTGGTTATTAATTCACTGATTCTCACATGAAGATTTGTAGGCTCCAGTACTACGGTAAATTTTATACGGCTCGTACACGGCTGGACAAGCAACAGGCTTATTTGCCGCAGCTTCATCATAAATAAATTTAGTGTAGAAACTAGTTCCTACTTTATGAAATTCTTGCGGAACATTTAAGAGTTCAACGATATTTGGTACAATCTTCCCGTTCTGGTCCGTTACTTCTTGATCCGAGAATTGAACCGCTATGCCCTGACAAGCAGAACTTAAGGTCGTAACTTTATAACAATTGTTACTCTCGTCTTTTCTACAAGCAAAAAAAATGAGAAACAATAGACTTAAAGCTAATAGCTGAGCCTTTTGTATAGCATATAATTTAGCAATAAGCGAATTAAAAGCATGTATACTTTCTTCTTTAAGATCTCCGACCTTAATTAGAAGTTTTTTTTGCGAAGAAACAGCCGTACTGTTTAGGTCTTTAAATAGATTTTTTTTCATGACTCATTTGTTATTATTAAATAGAGAAATATTTAGGTTGGTTACATAAATCACTCTTTAGCTACTACCATTTTCAGTAATACTTTTAAGCTCAGCATTTAAATTAAAGGCATCCACCGTTTCGGGTAGAAGTTCTATCCTTCCGCTAAAATTCACTTTCACGTTATCGCCTATGGCAATAGATTGAAATTTATCCTTTGGAAAATTGCATATCTTTAATGGGAGAGACATTCCTTCTATATTAGTATTTAAAAGAAAAAAACCTCCCCCTTCAACAATTGCCCCATTAATGTTATTGGTATAAATCAATGTAGCCGTTTTGTTTTCTACAGCAATTATTTGCTTTCCAGTAAGATTACATTTTGGCAGTTCATTGTTCTCTTCGGTTTTTTGACAGCTTTGCCCTAATCCTAAAGCCAATAGGCAGAAACATGGTAATAATTTCATTAAATGTTTCATAATTATATGGTAAATGGTTATTTGTTTTTTAAGATGTAGGCTAGATTTCTATTCCGAAATTATTCCTCTCAGAAGCTGATGTAAGTATAAGATTAGCTTTTTTCATGCCGGTACTTTTTTTTTTATATACAAACCTAAAAATCAACAAATTAACATCCAACAACCTATATGTTTATTTTAAAATAGTTCCATATCTATTAGTTTTTTCAACAAAAAAGCCACCCCAAATTGGGATGGCTTTTCAAATCATTTATTTATTCTCGATTAAAAACCGTAACGCAAACCAATTTGTGCTTGCCAAGGGTTACCTGATGGGTTAATCACCCCAGTATTATTTAAACGATAATTAAATTGTTTAAGCGTATTATCAAATCCAGTTACAGCATATAAAGCCTGGTTTCCAAACGTTTCTGTCACACCCCATTTCTTATTCAATAAATTTGCAAAGTTGAAGACATCTCCGGAAACTTCTACGCTTTGTTTTTTGGCTTTACCAAACTTAAATTGATATGCTAACCTTACGTCTACCGTACCAAAGAAATTATTGATTCCACCATTACGCTCTGCCATTTTACCTTCGTACTTTAAGATATAATCTTTAAGGCTTTGGCTAGCTTCAGGGTTATCCAGTAATGCCTGTAGTCCATTGCGTAATGCAGCAGGCACACTTGTATTATTTCTATCAAATACAAAAGCTAGGTCATTTGTAGTTACGAAATCACCATTGGTGTTCCCTCCAGAAAGCAAGCTGTAACGTGTGCCACCAATACCTGAGTAACGCACACCCACCTTAACCCCCCAAAGCGTTGGCAAAGTACCATAAATCACCACTTTATGTCTGAACTGACCATTTGAATAACTCATTCTACTTAAATCACGCGGATCATCAACCACAGGCAATGACAAGGTGGCAGAGTTGGCTACGTTACCATTAAAAGAGGTATTGTCTTTAGCATCATTCCAAGTATAACTAGCTGAAATTTCTCCGTCTTTAAAATATCTCCAATTTCCATCAACCACTACGGCAAACTGGTTCACTTTTCCTTTACTATTCAATTCCAACACACGACCGAAAGCGGTAGTTAAACGGCCTGTTTTCCAATCAGGAGTTCCGCCATCAGGTATTGAGGGCACAAACACGCCCCTGTTTCCTTCATTTGCCAACCTAAAGAAAGGATTAGTCGCCATGTTTCTATCCACATACATGTAGTTATTGCGCGCAAAAGTGGCATAACCGGTAATTCCTATACGTAAATTATCATTGATCAACTTGTTGTATGATAAGTTTGCTTTGTAAACCACAGGGATTTTGGCATCTTCTGCGTAGGTATTAATGGTTGGCACCTGGAATTGAGATAAAGTAGGCACCTGTGCTGTACCATTTCTATACCCAATAAAATCTGGTGTAGGTACATTTGCACCAGTAACATCGACTGTTGCAAAATGCTTTCCATCAAAAGAAAGGTTGTTAATGGTTACATAGTTGTTTACATCTGAACCAAAAACACCAGCACCTAATCTAACATAATCAGTATGCTCTTCGTTTACATCCCAGTTGAACTGGATACGAGGCTGTACTAAAAACTGTTTCAATTCGTGATCGGTTCTTACTCCAATGGCATTGTACAATTCTTGGTTAAGCGGCGATTTAGGATATTTACTATAATCAATACGTATACCTCCTGTAAATTCTAAACCTTTAGCTAATTTAGTCTGCATTTGTCCATAGATCGCCGTATTCCAAATACTTGCTCTTACACTCGGGTCATCCATCAAAGGCACCTCACGATAAAATATATATGGCTTAAGATTATTAAAATCTTGCATGGTTGTATTACTATTCGTATACTCAAAACGGCCATTTACTTCACTTCCGTACAAAGAAAGTGCATTGGTATACATCAAGTCTAATCCAAAAGTGTATTTTACTTTATCAGTATTGTAATAGAAATTATCCACCAATTGGATTACATTATTGGTAAAACCTTCCTGCGCAAAACGGTGTCCACCAATTTGAATAGCGGTAGTCCCTGTTTTTCCATTAGGCAATGTGGATGTCAAGTTACGTACAATAGCCCTAGGTAAACCCGCAGGCAATTGATCATTTTGCGAACTTTCTTGGAAAGTATACAAATGTTGCACTTTTAATTCGTTAGTTATTTTACTGCTAATGGTAGAACGAAGCGTAGCTAGCAAACTGTTATCTACGTTTTTATCATTACCATAACTTTCTAAAAAGTTAATCGAGGTGTTATCGCCCAATCCTAGTGGGTTTCTATCATTGGTATAATTATCTCTTACGGTTAACAAATGCTTATCACTGATTTGCCAATCTAAACGAACAAAACCTGCATCAGTACCACGTTTTTTATCGAAAGTACCGTATTGCGGGGTGTTTGCTACGCCATATTTTTCTCTGGCTATGCCTAAAAATTGACTTAAAGTTGCATTAGTAATATTGAATCTTGCTGCATCAGCATCAGTTTGCACATCGGCAATAATTAATGGACGAGCATCTTTTTGATGATCCCAACCTACAAAGTAGTGTAATTTATCTTTAATGATTGGACCACCCAAGGTAAAACCATATTGGTAAGTAGAGAAGTCGTTTGTCCTTTTGTTTCCTCTAATGTCGTTAGGACTAGCCAACCAATCTGCACGACCGTAACCAAAAGCACTACCACTAATTTCGTTAGTACCCGATTTGGTCACCGCACTAATGGTACCACCACCTGCACGACCTAAAGTAACATCGTATTGGTTGGTCACTACTTTAAATTCCCTTACTGATTCGATTGAAATAGAATATGGCGCACCACTTCTACTGGTGGTACTACCTGCAGAAGTTGGATTCTTTGCAGTCATACCGTCGATAGTGAAATTGGTAGAAGAACCTAGCTGGCCAGAAATCCCTCCATTTCCAGCTAGAGGAGAAAGATCCGTTAAGCTAGAGAAATTACGACCATTGATGGGCAATTGGTTCATGGTTTTAGAAGAAATCTCAGTTGAGGCACCAAACTGCTCCACTTTGTTTCTTAAACCATTACCATTAATTTGTATAGCTTGTAAAGTTTGAGCTGAAGTTTGCATCCCAACATTGGCTCTCACCGCATCCCCCTGATTTAACATATAGCCAGAAAGGGTCTGCTCACCATAGCCCAAGAAATTAACTTTGATGGTATAAGGCCCACCCAAAGGAAGTTCCTTAAAAGTGTAATCTCCTTGGGCATTGGTTCCCACTTTAGTGGTAAAACCCGTTGATTCGTTTTTAACCTGAACCGAAGCACCCGGAATAGGCTTTTTCTCTTCGTCGGTTACCTTACCCGAAATAGATGCTTGTGTAGTTTGAGCATTTGCATTTGCAAAACTCAAAAACAACAACATCAGCATTGATAGTTTAAATAAAGCTCGTTGCATGTAAATTCCTTTAATTGTTTACCTACAAAATTGCCGCGAGCAGATTAACTCAAATACTTTCAAAAATTAACTATTTATGAAATTAAAAGTCAAATTTTAAGTTTATGTAAACAAATGCAACAAAAAGAAAACAAAATATTACAACAATAAGGAATAATAAGCATTTAAAACGAAATGCGCTTTAATTAGCTTTTATAATACATCGATCACGTAACTTAAAACGATTATAAATTACTCCCTATATTTGTGCCTTACGCAATCGCTCAATTAAATTCCTATTTTTGAGAAAATAATTAAACAAGACATGGAATTATACGGAATACTAAAAAGTGCGCACTCTGGTTGGCGCTACATTGTTCTAATTTTATTAGTGGTAGCCCTTTTACAAGCTATAACAGGCTGGTTGGGTAAAAAAGGATATACAGAAGGCAATAGAAAGCTAAATGTTTTTACTTTGATCAGCGCACACATACAATTCCTTTTTGGATTGATCTTATATTTTTTAAGCCCCCTTACCAAAGGACCAAGCAGCGAAGCCCTATATCGCTACTGGAAAATGGAACATATTGCAGTTATGCTTTTAGCGGTAATATTAATTACCGTAGGTAATTCAAAGTCTAAAAAAATTACCGATGGAGTAGCCAAACATAAAACCATTGCTATTTTCTTTGGCTTGGCATTGATCTTAATTATTGGGTCTATTTTCATGATGGTTAAAAACGACCCATCTAGAACGTTATTTGGGGTTTCGTAGCACTTTCCCGTCACCCTGAATTTATTTCAGGGCCTGTTAGCTAAACTGATGCTGATCCCGAAAGTTCGGGACAGCATGACGAAAACGATTAAATAAAATTTTTCAAAATATTTTGATTATTTAACATTTTGTATAAATTTGCTTTACGATGATTAACAAAATAAACACTTGGCACTGGCGTACTAACTCGAAAGAAAGTTTCGTCAATGGCTCGTGCAAAATATAGTTTATCAACTTAAACCTAAACTTAAACCACATTCAAACCCGACGGAACCACACGTCGGGTTTTTTATTTTATAAAAAAATGAACACATATCAAATACATACTTACAACAAGAAAAGATTAGCAGATACCACCACACCGGTTAGCATCTATCTTCGTTTGAGAGATGTTTTCACCAACACCATCTTGCTGGAAAGTTCCGACTACCACAGTCGGGAAAACGCAACCAGTTATGTTTGTGCGGAGCCTGTAGCGGGTTTTGTGGTTAAAGATGGCGTACTTAGCATTAGCTATCCTGACGGGAAAACAGAAACAAAAAACGACTTTGTACTTTCCGATGAAATCACGGCTTTTAAAAACAAGTTTGAGCAAGTAAATGCTCCCGAATCAAAACATATATCGAGTGGTTTATTTGGTTATTTTACTTGGAACTGTGTTCAATATTTCGAGGACATTAAGTTTTCATCGGCTACGCCAGAAGAAGACAAAATCCCAGAAATGCAATACCATATCTATCGGTACATTATTGCCATAGACCACTTCAAAAACGAAATCACCTTGTTCAAAAACACCTTCAATAATGACGAAGATGAGGATTTGAGTAAGATGGAATACATCATCCAGAACAAAAACTTCCCTGAATATGGTTTTAGCATTAACGGAGCAGAGCGTTCTAACCTTACCGACCAAGGCTTTATTGATACGGTAGAGAAACTTAAAAAGCACATCTATCGTGGCGACGTTTTTCAGATTGTACCTTCAAGGGCTTTCAGCCAAGGTTTTTTAGGGGATGAATTTAATGTATATCGCTGTCTTCGCTCTATCAATCCATCACCATATTTATTCTATTTTGACTACGGGAGTTTCAAGTTGTTTGGATCATCTCCAGAAGCTCAGATTACGATCAAAAACGAAACAGCCAATATTTTCCCAATTGCTGGAACTTTCAAACGTAGCGGAAACGATGAGGAAGATGCCAAAATAGCCAAAGCACTGGAAAACGATCCAAAGGAAAGTGCAGAGCATGTGATGCTGGTTGATTTGGCCCGCAACGATTTGAGCCGACACTGCCAACAAGTAGAAGTAAAATCCTTTAAAGAGGTACAGTACTACTCGCACTTGATTCATTTGGTATCTAAAGTAAGCGGTAAACTTCAACAAAAAGATAGTTCGTTTAAAGTAGTGGCCGATACTTATCCTGCAGGAACCTTAAGTGGAGCCCCAAAATACCGAGCCATGCAATTGATTGATGAAAATGAAAACTTGGGCCGCAATTTTTACGCTGGCGCCATTGGCTACATGGGCTTTAACGATGATTTTAACCATGCCATCATGATCAGAACTTTCATGAGCAAAAACAATAAACTTTATTACAGAGCGGGTGCTGGCATTGTGGCCGATTCAGTGGCCGAAACAGAACTTAATGAAGTAAACAACAAAATAGCCGCTCTACGCAAAGCAATAGAAATGGCCGTAGGAATTTAAGATTTTTGATTGACGAATTACGATTAACATGAATGAGCATAAAAAAGTAGTTTTAGTAATAGACAACTACGACAGTTTCACCTATAATTTGGTGCATTTGATTAACGAATTAGGTTATGAAACCGAAGTATGGAGAAATGACAAATTCGAACTTTCGGATGTTGCCAGATACGACAAAATCCTACTTTCACCAGGCCCAGGCATTCCAGAAGAAGCGGGTTTACTATTAGACGTTATTAAAACCTATGCTCCCACCAAAAGTATTATGGGCGTGTGTTTGGGGCAACAGGCCATTGCCGAGGCATTTGGCGGTAGCCTGCTCAACTTGGGTCGGCCAATGCATGGCATTGCTACACCAGTAAGCAAAACGGTTGACGACGAACTGCTTTTTAAAGATATTGCCGCCCCCTTTGAAGTGGGCCGTTACCACAGTTGGGTAGTTGACCCCGCCAATTTACCAGAGAGTTTAACCATTACATCGGTAGATAATGAAGGCCAAATCATGTCGTTAAGACATAAAGAACTAGATATTTGCGGCGTACAATTTCACCCAGAAAGCGTACTAACACCAGAGGGCAAACAGATGATGAAAAACTGGTTGGAGGGAAAATAAAAGTCAAAATTAAAAAGTAAAAACGTTAAATGATCGTCATTGCATGCACCTCGTCTCCCGCAATGCGTCCCTAAACAAGAACATGAACATACTCGACAAAATCGTTCTAAGGAAAAAAGAAGAAGTTGCACTTGCCAAACAACAAACAAGTGTAAAAGAGCTGGAAAGCAGCCCTGCATTTGAACGAATTCCATATCGTTTTAAAGATTTTTTACTCGCCGAAGATAGAACAGGCATTATTGCCGAATTCAAAAAGCAATCACCTTCAAAAGGGGTAATCAATGGCAATGCCGACGTTAAGGAAATTACCCAAGCTTATAATGTTGCAGGTGCTTCGGCACTTTCTGTACTTACAGATACTGATTTCTTTGGTGGCAAAAAAGAAGATTTAATCCAAGCACGTAGCGTGAATGAAATTCCAATTTTAAGGAAGGATTTCATGATAGACGAATACCAAATCCTGGAAGCGAAAGCTTGGGGAGCCGATATTATTTTATTGATTGCCGCCATTTTAACCCCTCAACAAATTGCAGACTTAGGCAAGTTTGCTAAAAGTTTAGGGCTGAACGTATTATTAGAAGTACACGACTTGGCAGAATTGGAACGCAGTATTTGCCCACACCTTGAAGCCATTGGCGTAAACAACAGAAACCTTGGTGATTTTACAGTGAACATCCAAACTTCTTTTGATTTGGTGGACAAAATCCCGAGCGAGTTTTTGAAGATTTCGGAAAGTGCCATTAGCCATCCGCAAACGATTAAAGATTTAAAGCAAGTAGGTTTTCAAGGTTTTTTAATTGGCGAAAACTTTATGAAAACGGAGAATCCTGGCTTAGCAATGAAAGAATTTGTTGGGGAGTTGTAGTATTTTCCGTCATTTCGATGAGTGTAACGAAGAGACCGCGGAGCAGCTACGCAGTAAATTGAAAATCAACGAAGTTAAATCTAGCGATATGCATATACAGGTTGCTAGATTTCTCCTATCGTCGAAATGACGGAAAGAATAGAAATGACGAAATATTTTCGTCTCTAACTAACTCACATAGCAACCTTAAAACAACTTAAGTAATTAAACTATCGCTCTATTTTTTTCATCTGAATGGTATCCATTGGCCTTCTAAACCCAATCAATGTATTCTTCTTAATTTTCATCATCGTTGAATCTGTCGTCAGAACCCATTCACCGTTTTTAGCTTCGCATTTACCATCCAAGAAGTCAAACGAAGAACCTTCATCTAAACTATAGCTAAAACTAAATTCATTAAATTCTTTCCAACGTATCACTGAAAAGGTAGTATCATTTTTAACAAACTCCCAGCTTTCTAACCTCCTGTTTTGATATCGGGCAATTCCTTCTCCATACAAATAATCCAATAAAAAAGAAGAAACAATAGAGTTGGCAAGGAACAGATAAGCATATGTTTTCTTCTTCATGAAAAAGAATATACCAGCAATAATCAAGTTAACACAAAAAACAAATGGGATTAAAAGTATCAATGCAATTGAGACGCTTGGATCGGGATCCATTTGATAAACCCAAAGCCACAGCAATATGAAGTCAACTGCTAAAAAAAGTAATATTTTGAGTAGTATTTTCATCCTTTATAAAAATAAAAAAGACTTACCAAGTTTTAGAAACTTCGTAAGCCTCGTATGCTCCCGTCATTTCTCTTCGTTACACTCATCGAAATGACGGGATATTTTCGTCTTTGACTAATTCACATAGCAATCCTAAAACAACTTGGCAATTAAACTATAGCTTTAGGATTGCTTTCCCGAAAGATCGGGACAGACGCAAGCTCGCAATGATGGCAAGAATAAGTTGAGCGGCTCAACACTAATCACTAATCCCTAGCCACTAACCACTAGTTGCTAACTATCAAACTTCACACACTCCTTCAATTCCTTTTCCGTATAAGCCAGTTTATATTGTTTCAATACCTCGTCAGGTACGCCGTTCCATTGATTTGGTGAATTCCCTGCATAACCAATATCAGCCACCCCCATTTCTGAAGTGTAAAAGCCCGAAGCTACCAAATTGCGCATACGATTAAAAAACGCAACACCTTGGCTCATTTCTGGCTTGGCCTTTTTAGGATAGGCAATCATATCTACCAATTCTATCTGTTGCTTATCGCTACAGTCCCTAAAAGGTTTACCAAAACGGTTTAAGCATTGCATGTCCAACCAACGTAAACCACCACGCATAGGAATTTGATGCTGAGGCATATCTTTTACAATAAACTCAATAAATTCAGGAACCTTCGCTTCCGATGCACTTCCACTTACCTCATCCTTAGGAATAATAATATCCGATAAAATGGTAATGGTACTCATTTCCTCCTTGCTAAAGAAATTCGCCTGCGCCAAAAGTTCCTTCTCTCTTGCCAATTCCTCTTTCGCTCGGTCATAGGTAAATTCAGGGTCCTTTACCACTACTTCCTTTTCTTCCTTAGGCTTACAGCCACTCACTAAAGCAGTACCAGAAATAGCACCAACACCTAGCAATTTTAATGTTTCTCTTCTGTTCATGGCTATAAGTTTTGTTTTTTCATTTCAGAAATAATGTATTCGCTAGCCCTCATCGAAAGTGCTAAAATGGTCCAAGTAATATTTTTATCCGCTTGCGAAGTGAAAGCCGCACCATCAACCACAAACAGGTTCTTGCAATCATGCGCTTGGTTATACTTATTTAGGGCCGATGTTTTAGGATCATTCCCCATACGGGCCGTTCCTGCTTCGTGAATAATCTTTCCAGGCGATTCCAACCCATAGTTATTCTCTTTATTATAATCGCCACCCCAAGTAACAATAGCACCCATATTGTGCATCATTTCATCAAATGTTTCCTTCATGTGCTTGGCCTGCAAAATCTCATGCTCACTCCATTTCACATTAAACTTCAACACCGGAATCCCATATCTATCCACCACATTAGAGTCTATTTCACAACGGTTATCGTAAAGTGGAATAGCCTCGCCACGACCAGCCATCCCCACACCTGCTCCGTAGAAATAACGATAATCCTCCTTCAGCGATTTGCCATAGCCTCCCGCTTCCTTTTGCACCCCTCTAACCGCAAATTTTCCATTCATCCCTTCAATACCACCGCCAAAACCATACGCTGGCTGCCCCATTCCGCCCCAATATTCAATATGGTAACCACGAGGGAAATCCAGTTTTTTATTATCTAACCACCATGGCGAATAAATGTGCATACCACCAACACCATCTTCGTTGTATCTTTTTCGGTCAAAAAGCTGAGGAAGCACACCACCCATTGCCGCTCCAGTTGAATCGTGCAAATAACGTCCCACTACATCACTACTGTTAGCCAAGCCATTTGGATGACGTTTCGATTTTGAATTCAGCAACAACCTCGACGATTCGCAAGCACTAGCGGCCAATATTACCGTACGACCAGTCACCTGATACTCCATCATATCATCTTTATTGATATAAGAAACCCCAGTAGCCAAACCTTCCTCGTTGGTCATCACTTCCCGAGCCATCGCATTAGCAACAATATCAATATTACCCGTAGCCAAAGCAGGATAAATCAATACGTTCGTCGAAGAAAAATCGGCCTTTGCCATGCTACAGTTTCTATTACACTGCCCGCAATAAAAGCAAACACCACGTTCGTCATTAATTTTTTGAGTAAGAATAGACAATCTCGAAGGGATTACTTTCACGCCCGATTGTCCCGCCGCTTTCTTAATGAAAAGCTCATGTAAACGAGGCTTAGGCGGGGGAAGAAAAAAGCCATCTGGATGATCTTCCAAGCCCTCATTAGTACCAAAAATACCAATCAACTTATCAACCCTATCATAAAAAGGCTTAATATCATCATAGCTAATAGGCCAATCTTCACCTAAGCCATCTACACTTTTTCGTTTAAAATCTTTAGGCCCAAAACGTAAGGAAATACGCCCCCAGTGATTGGTTCTACCTCCAAGCATTCTCGCTCGCCACCAATCCCATTCCGTTCCAGGTTCTTTGGTGTAAGGCTCTCCTTCCACGTCCCAACCATAGTAACAGGCATCAAAATCGCCAAAAGGACGAAACTTTGTACTTGCCCCCCTACGTGGCGATTCCCAAGGATTTTTCAACTGTGTAATGTTTTTCTGAGGGTCGTACATGGCTCCAGCCTCTAAAAGGCACACCTTCAATCCCGCCTTGGCCAGCGTATACGCCGCCATACCCCCACCAGCACCCGAGCCCACAATTACCACATCATAATGTTTGCTTTGTTTTTTAATCTGCATAGGTTATAATTAGTTAGCTAAGTTCAAGTTAATGCATTTTTGTTTGATGCACAAGAATTCTCCCCCCTATCATCATATTTTATAGGAAAACCAACGCAACACTATATTCGGCAACTATTGCCCCGCTATTCACTACAAGTCCTCAGTCGCTAACGCTCCTTGTGGGCTTTCCGTTTCTATCAGGTTTAAAATACTTAAACCTTCGCATTGCACTTGCCCCCTAAACCCGACAGCAGCGGATACCAGCCTTGTGGTTAAGGCCTGCAGACGTATGAGCGAATGGCGGGGCGCACATACATAGCTCTCAAAAGGCTGCTTTTCCTTTTATTTCATCCTTCTCATGGTCTTTCCAAAGCACATCTTTATCCTCAAAAACGCAAAAAAAATCTCCAAAACGGAGTATTTACAAAAGGAAGTTTTAACTTCAAACATTAAACTACACAGGATGAAAAATTACCTAATCGCTGCTTTGCTTATGGGCACCTCCATAAGCCTAAAAGCGCAGCAAGAAATCAGCTACGAAGTGAGTTTCCCAAATGTGGTACACCATGAGGCTGAAATTAGCATGACCATACCCAACGTGCCAGCAAATGCTCCACTTAAAGTTAGATTTGCACGCTCCTCACCAGGCCGATATGCCACCCATGAATTCGGCAAAAACATTTATCATTTAAAAGCTTTTGATGCCAACGGGAAAGCCTTGGCACTTAAACAACCTGCGGGAGATGTTTTCGAGATTGAAAAACCTACTGGCAAAATTAAAATCACCTATACTATTTTTGGCAACTGGATTGATGGCACCTATTCTGGTTTCGACGAACAGCATGCCCACATGAATATTCCTGCTGTTTTTGCCTTCCCTGTAGGCATGGACAAACGACCTAGAACCGTAAAATTCAGCTATCCAAAACAAGCCGATTGGAAAATAGCTACCCAGCTAAAACCAATGGGCAACGGCGTTTACTATGCCAAAGATTTTCAATATTTCATGGACAGTCCTATTGAAATATCGGCCTTTAAAGAAGCCAGCTGGGAAGTAAAAAACTCGGATGGAAAAACTCAAAAAATCCATTTAATTGCACATGCCGACGATGATGAAATGACCGTTTTCAACTACGCCAACATGCTTAAAAAAGTAGTAGACGAGCAAAAAGTCATTTTTGGAGAACTACCTACCTTCGACTATGGCAACTACTATTTCTTACACTGTGTACATCCAAGCTATGCAGGCGACGGCATGGAGCACCGCAACTCAACCGTGATTGTACAGCGCACCCCTAGAATTGCCGGTAACGAAAGTAATTTATTAGGTACTTTCTCTCATGAATTTTTCCATGCCTGGAACGTAGAACGCCTACGCCCAAAAACCTTAGAGCCTTTTAATTTCACCCAATCGAACATTAGCGATGAGCTTTGGATTGCGGAAGGCTTTACTCAATACTATGGTAATTTAACCTTAAAAAGGTCAGGTTTTAGAACACTGGAAAATATGCTTCGGGTATTTGGCGGATTGGTAAATTCAGTAAGCAACTCCCCAGGAGCAAAGAATTTTTCACCAGTGCAAGCCAGTAGATATGCGGTTTTTGCAGACGCAGGCGTAGCTGTTGACCGAACCAATCAGCAAAATATCTTTACCTCATATTACACCTACGGCGCGGCGGTAGCCTTAGCTTTAGATTTACGTTTAAGAGCTGACTTTAACCTTAGCCTAGACAATTACATGCAAGCCTTATGGAAATCTTATGGTAAAACTGAAATTGCCTACAACATCAGTGATTTGGAAAAAACCTTAGCCAACCTTACCAAAAACCCAAGCTTTGCCAATAAGTTTTTTAAAGACTTTGTATATGCAACCAAGAAGGAAGACTATGCATCTTTATTACTTAAAGCGGGGCTAGTTTTACGCAAGGAAGCCAAAGGAAAAGCTTATAGTGGCATTGGCCGCTTAACCGAAGCTGCCGAAAAAGTAACCGTGCCAGCAACTACCATAGGCTTACCAGCCTATAATGCCGGATTAGATTTGGATGATGTTATTTTAAAAGCTGATGGTGTTGAAATAAAAACCGTGAAAGACTTTGAGGCCGTTACCGAAAAACACCAGCCAGGTGAAACAATTGAAATTGTTTATAGTCGAAAAGGAGTAGAAAGAACCACCAAATTAACCTTCATTGAAAATCAAATGTTGGAATTGGTCCCTATTGAAAGTACTGGAGCAACCCTAACCGCCGAGATGAAAGCCTTTAGAGAAAAATGGCTGGAAAGTGCTATAAAGTAGTCAGGAATTAGTGGTTAGGAATCTGTTACGGACGATCAACACACGCTATAAACCTAAACAACAATAAAACGAAATAACTAAAAGAATTAACTAATCATATTGACCATAAAAATGAAAAAAACCTTTTACGCATTGGGACTTGCCTTAGCCTCGTTAACGGCAAACGCTCAAAACATCGACAAAGTCATTACCAAGGACTATGTAGACCATTTGATTAAAACTTTAAGTTCCGACGACATGCAAGGTCGCCGTACTTTCACTCTGGGTATTGATAAGGCAGCATCTTTTATAGAAAAAGAATTTGCGGCCATTGGATTAAAACCTTTAGATGGTGAGAAAGGATACCGTCAAACATTTTATAAATACCAATTGAAACCCCTTTCGGCAAAAGTCACTATTGACGGACAAGCGATCCCAGAAGAAAATATCTTGGTATATGGCAATAGGGTAGAAAGTGTTTCTTTTGACCAAAGCAATGGCGATGGCTGGGTTAAACTAGATGACAGCAAAGACTTTATGAGCCAATTTAGAACTTTAGCACGTAGTGGCAAAAGACAATTGGTTTTGGTTGACATGAAATTCTTGGATGCTTTTAAGAGAGTAAAAGGCATGATTGGAAGAGAAGCTGTAGTAGACGAGGCAGAGCTTAAAAATACCAAAAGCCCTGCAACGGTATTTGTACTGGACAAAGAAAGTGCAAGCTCTTTCCAAGTAGAATTAAAAAACACCGTTTCAAAAATGCCCTTGTTTAACGTAGCTGGTGTTATCCCTGGTAAATCTAAAGCAAAAGAATTAGTAGTTTTCTCGGGGCACTATGACCACATGGGCATTGTAAAACCGATAGAGGGTGACAGCATTATGAATGGTGCTGATGATGATGCTTCAGGAACATCAGCAGTAATTGCTTTGGCCAAATACTACAAAAAATTGAACAAAAACGAGCGTACTTTAATTTTTGTAGCGTTTACCGCTGAAGAAATTGGCGGCTACGGTTCTAAATATTTTTCTGAGAAATTAAACCCAGATGATGTAGTTGCCATGTTTAACATCGAAATGATTGGCAAAGACAGCAAGTTCGGCAAAAACACCGCTTTCATTACAGGTTACGACAAATCTGACTTTGGTAAAATTCTTCAAAAAAATCTAGAAGGAACTGAATTTACTTTCCATCCAGATCCATACATCAAAGAGAACCTTTTCTACAGAAGCGATAATGCAACGCTAGCAGCATTGGGAGTACCTGCACATACCATCAGTACTGATCAAATCGACATTGATAAACTTTACCACACCGTAAAAGATGAGTATAGTTCTTTAGATGTAGAAAATATCCTGTCGACCATTAAAGCTATTGCAAAAAGTGCGGTGAGCATCATTAGTGGTGCAGACACCCCTACCAGAATTCCAAAATTGAAACCTTAATTCACACACAATGAATAAAACGCTATTGAAAGTATTATGTGGAGGAGCCATGTCCGTGGTTGTTTCCACACAATTTTCGTTTGCACAAAATACCGAAACCTTGCTATTACGCAGTCCTTCGGTAAGCGAAAAAAACGTTGCCTTTGTTTATGGTGGCGATATTTGGATTGCCAACCGCGATGGTAGCAATTCAAGAAGACTAACGGTTAATCCAGCGGTAGAACAAAATCCCATTTTTTCTCCCGACGGAAAAATGATTGCCTTTACAGGGAATTATGACGGGAATACAGACGTTTATGTAATTCCTGTTGAAGGTGGTGAACCGAAAAGAGTAACTTTCCATCCTAGTGCTGATTTAATCAAAGGATGGCTAAATAATGACGAATTATATTTTACTTCAACCCGTGATTATAAATATGCGCTGAGCCCACGTTTGCACCGTATTAAAATCGATGGCACCAACGAACAGCCACTACCCATGCCCGAAGCTACTCAAGGTTCCCCTTCGGCCGACGGACGTTACTGGGCTTATATTAAAAACACCGATCCTTCTGACCGTTTAAACGTTGCTTTTAAGCGCTATCGTGGAGGCGGCATGCCTCAAATTTGGATTTTCGATACGCAAACTAAAAACATCGAGATTATTCCTGGAGAAGGCGTTAACAATGTGAAACCTCAATGGGTGGGCAATAAAGTTTATTATCTGAATGATAAAGACCTTACCCTGAACCTTTACAGCTACGACGTAAAATCTAAGAAAGTTGATAAAATCACCAACTTCAAGGATTACGACATCAAATCATTAACTGGTGCTAAAAATGCACTTGCTTTTGAACAAGGTGGCCGCATTCATTTATTGGATGTAAGCAATAACAAAATCAATACTTTAAAGATTTCAATCCAAGCAGATGCTCCTTATAAACGTACCAGATATATTGATTTAGCTAGCGATATCAGGAATTTTGATATTTCACCAAAAGGGGTAAGAGCATTATTTGAAGCTCGCGGAGAAATTTTCTCAGTGCCCAAAGAAAAAGGTGATGCCCGTAATCTGTCTAATTCACCTGGCAGTTACGAGAAATACCCAGGGTGGTCACCTGATGGAAAGTATATTTCTTACCTATCTGATAAAAATGGTAAATACCAATTGGTGTTGTTAAATCAAGCTACTAAAGGTGAACCCGAATATATCAATTTGGGTGATTCTCACTTTTATTTCCAACCAACTTGGTCACCAGATAGCAAAAAGCTTTTCTATGCCGATGCCCATTTGAATTTATACTACATCGATATCAACGCTAAAAAACCGGTATTGGTAAAACAAGATAAATTGGGGTCGCATACTGCTAGGACTTACAATCAATTAATGCCAAGCTGGTCGCCAGATTCAAAATGGATTTCTTATGTAGCTACTTTACCAAATAGTGTGAGTGCAGTTTTCTTGTACAATTTGGAGAAACAAACCCATACACAGGTAACCGACGGAATGAGTAATGCTGTTAGTCCAAACTTTAGTAAAGATGGCAAGTACTTGTTCTTTATGGCCAGTACCGATGTAGGTTTAACCAATAGTGGCTTGCACATGTCGGCTTATCAACGTCCGGTAAATTATACGGCTTATGCCTTAATCCTTTCTAAAAAAACACCTTCGTTGTATAAAACGGAAAGTGATGAAGAGAAGGTTACAGAAGAAACTGCTCCAACCAAAAAGGAAGAACCTAAAAAAGACGAAAAAGCAGCTGCCAAAAAAGATGCTAAACCTGCTACTGAACCAGCAAAGCCAGTTGAAACCAAAAAGCCTATTGAGGTTGACTTGGACGATTTAAGTAACCGAATTATCGCGCTGCCTATTCCTGCAGGTGGTTTATCTAGCATCGAAGGTGGTGTAGAAGGCCAGTTATTGTATATCCGCAATGGCGAGTTGAGTGCTTTAAACCTAAGCAAAATGGAAAGCACTAGCTTGGTACAAGGTGTTTACGGGGTTGGCGTTAGTGCCGATGGCAAAAGCATGGTTTATGCTTCTAGAGGAAGCTATTTCATGGTGCCTGCTGCTCAAAAACCTGCCACACCAGAAACTGGGAAAATCAAGTTAGATGGCATCAAATTATTGGTAGATCCTGCAGCCGAGTGGAAACAGATATTCAACGAGGTTTGGACCATGGAAAAAGAATATTTCTACGTGGAGAACATGCACGGTGCAGATTGGCCTGCCGTGAAAGCTAGATATGAAAAATTCTTGCCTTTTGTAAACCACAGATCTGATTTGGCATACTTGTTAAACGAAATGATGGGCGAAATGGTGGTTGGACACAACTATATTTATCCTGGCGATGAGCCTTCGGCAACTTCAGTAACCGTAGGAATGCTGGGTGCCGACTATCAAATCGAAAACGGTTTCTATAAAATCAGCAAAATATTTAATCGTTTAGATTGGAACCCTAGTTTTAAAGCACCTTTAGCTGAACCTGGATTGAATATTAAAGAAGGTGATTACATTGTGGCGATCAATGGAGTACCTCTAAATGCCGAAACTTCTATTTACAGTCTTTTCGACTTCAAAGCGGGCAAGCAAGTAGCTATTAAAGTGAATAGCAAGCCTAGTTTAGAGGGCGCTAGAGAAGTGGTAGTTGTACCCATTACTCCAGGAGCCGAAATGGAATTACGTAGAATGGAATGGGTAGAACGCAACCGCCAAAAAGTAGGTGAACTAAGTAACGGCCAAATTGCTTACGTGTACATGCCAAACACTGGTCCCGATGGTTATACATACTTCAATCGTTATTACTTCTCTCAAATGGACAAAAAAGCATTACTAATTGACGAGCGGAACAATGGTGGTGGCTGGGTAGCAGATTATGTTATTGACCTGTTAAGCCGCGAACTGATGAGCTACTGGGCAATTAGAGATGGTAAAAGCTTCACTACACCAGGCAACGGCATTTATGGACCTAAAGCCATGGTCATTAATGAGAATGCAGGTTCAGGTGGCGACATGATGCCTTACATGTTCAAAGAGAAAGGTTTGGGTAAATTAGTTGGCCGTACCACAATGGGTATTTTGGTAGGTATCAGTGGCTATCCACGCTTGTTGGATGGTGGTAGCATTACTTCTCCAAACTTTGGTATTTACGATACAAAAGGTAAATGGATCATCGAAAATGAAGGGGTAGCACCTGATGTTTTTGTAGAACAAACACCAAAGGATTTATTAGAAGGTAGAGATCCTCAATTGGAAAGAACTATCAAAATCCTACAGGAAGAAATGAAAAACTACAAATATCCTAATACCGCAAAACCTAAAGATCCGATCAGAGGTCATTAATAAAAAAGGTCCTTGCAATAACTAAATGCAAGGACCTTTATCATTTTGGAATAAATAGGAGCTTAAACCTTTTTCTCCATTACATGATTATTCATATAGAAACCGTTACCGATATCAAGGTCAACGGTTTTTTATTGCTCCTCTATCAGTTTACGTAGCTCTTCGTTAAGATTCTTTAAATCGATTTTAAACTCTTTCTCAAAAATATCATTTAAAGAAGTATAAGTCATCACTCTTTTTAAGCCTTGGAAACCATCGCGTTTGTAAATGGCGTTACATAAAATCCCTTGTATGGTACTATTCGGGTTGGTGTAATTATCCATGTAATAAAAATCTTCAAGCTTGGAAAGGTTTATCTCTGGATGAGCTTTCAGATAGTCTTTTAACCTATTCGTGTGCCAAGATAGAGGCTTACCTAAGGTTCCCCCATAAAATACAGCGAGCCCTTCGTTAAGTGGCGATTTTGGATGTAGAGGATTTAAATAGATATGCACAACCTCGTGAAAATAGTTCTCGCCATTACCTGCACAAAAAACCGTGTTGTCATGTTGGTTAGAAATACCCATAGGCTTATCAGCATTACCCATTCCGATGGTAAAATCAAATCCTCTAAGCAACTGTATTTCATCATAAGTATCGGCGAAGAAATAGGTAATTGATTTAGGAGCAAGATTCCACTGCTTTTCTAAATCTTTAATTGCCTTTATTAAAAACTGTGCCTTTTTTCCATCAAACTGATGATATTTCGGGAAGTAATAACTAACCTGTCCAAAAATTTTATTATTCCAATTTCCCCTATAAAAGTCTATTGGTTGAACAAAATGAATTTGCTGATTGGCATTCACCTTTATAAATTGATTGGTGATGTACATGACAGAATTATTTTTCAAGCTGTCAGTCCACGATCCTAACATTTTGATATTAAAAACACCATCTTTTAAAGGTTTTAAGTAATGAATTGTCTTACTTTCTGCCATTAAATAAGTTGGAAAATCGCCGCCTATCCCATAAACAGAGGGATCAGGGTTTTTATATTTCTTACAATCTTCCTCGCTCCAATATTTTTTATAATCTGGCAGCCTGATTTTACTTTTAAAATCGTTGATGTAATTGCTATAAAATGCGATTACCTTTTTATTCATCACATCTGTGGTATCAACTCCAGGGTTAATATTCAATTGCGCTTTACAAAAAAGGCAACACATTAAAAGTATTAATGTTGAGGACGTTATTCTCTTCATTTTCTTATAAGGTTTTCTCCATTACATAATCATTCATGAAGAAACCATTACCAATATCAAGGTCAACGGTTTCTTTTATTTTGAAACCCGCCTTTTCATAAAAATCTTTGGCTTTATTGTCCCTGTTTACGTTCAAGCGTAAAAATTTTGCTCCCTGAACCTTGATCTGATCAACCACTTCATTCATTAAAATTTTACCTACACCCTTGCCGTGCATTTTAGGTAGCACGTAAAGTTTGTGCAGTTTATAAACGTGATTTTCAGAGTCTACGACAGAGAAGCCCGCAAAACCAACATCTTCTTTTAGTTCAGACGCAATAAGGAAAGTATGTCCTTCTCGTAGTTGCCCTAAAAGTTCACCTTGGTTGTACATTTTATCCAACATAAATACAATTTGCTCTTGGGAGATGATGTCGCCGTAAGCGGTAGGCCAAGTCTGTTCAGCCAAATTTCTGATGGTGAGTAAATCTTCTTCTTTTGCTTTCCTGAGATATATCATTGCTTTAGGGATAAGAGGCTAGTTGTTAGTAACTAGTTAAATTAGTAATGATAAGTTTAAGTCTTTATTCTTTGCTCCTTATTCTTTATTCTCGCTATTAAAGCAGCTCTCCAATAAATAAATAAGGCACTTGAAACCTAAACGACACCAAGCCATCCTCTACTACTATAAACTCACCCGTTTCTTGTTGCATCAGGTTATCTGCTTCAAAGTAGGCAATCACATCGATCAACAAAACAGTACCCGCAGGTTTCCAAACACTAAATCCGTTTTTGACAGGATAATGTTTACTTCTTTCTGTAAAAAGCACCAAATTGATGTCGGGCAAATAGCAGGTTAAATCATCAAAGCTGTCAACATTGCTAATGACATTCACCGCTGGATACTTTTCTTTCACCAAAAAGTCCAGCGCATCTTCCAAGCCTTCTTTAGGTTTCGGAATAATCCGGATATCTTCTTGCAGCACCGCACCAAGAGGCAAATTACCCACTACCACATCTACCTTTAATTCTAAGGAGATTACTTTTTCATACTCACTATCGGCTACTAAAACAGTTGGGCTCCACTCTAAAAGCTGACCCAAATATTCTTCATTAAAGTTCCCTAGTTCGTGGATATATAGCGCTGGTTCTTGCTTTTCTCTGATGATATGGTGTGATGACATGCGCCTAAGTTAAAAGTTTTTCAGTTCAAAATCTACAGTTTTACATTTCACCGATTAAACAAATCAAACCTTTCAAATTTTCAATCGTTCAATATATATCGATAATACAAAAATCGTATCTTGTAGTGATGAGCAAAAGTAAATTCGAATTATCAAAAGAAGGCGGTCCACATTTGAGACTGCTAAGTTTAATAGGCACTTGGGACGGCCGTACACGCACTTGGTTTGAGAAGGATGTGTTGGCGGATGAGTCGGCAACGAGCAGTAAAATTATTGCATTGCTTAACAAACGTTTTATCCGTTATGAGTACCGTGGTGTAATCAATGGCAAGCCACATGAAGGTTTAATGGTTTGGGGCTTCGATTTGGGTAACAATAAATGTGTTTGCAGCTGGATCGATAGCTTCCACATGGGTACGGGAATCATGTTCTCCGAAGGTGAGGAAACTAGTAATGGTTTCTCGGTAACAGGTCAATACAGTAACAGCGAAATGCCTGAACCTTGGGGATGGCGCACTGAACTGGAAATCATCAACTCCGACCAATTTATTTTGCGTGCCTACAATATTTCTCCAAGCGGCGAGGAGGCTAAGGCTATTGAAACGATTAATTTAAGGTTGGATTTATAGGTTTAAATGAAACCACCTAAGACACCTAAGTTCATCTATGCTATACGATTAAGAAATTAGGAATGTAAAACTTAATGTCTCTTAATGCCTTAATGGTTCAATACCAAAATGGCGAAAAAATAAAACCACCTAAGACACCTAAGCTATAGGATAAAACATTAAGAAATTAAGATAATTAAGACTTGGTGGGAAAACTTAATGTCCCTTAATGCCTTAATGGTTCAAAACTAAAATGTTCTTAAATATCTAAGGTGGTTAAAATAAATTATTTCTTATCCACTGCCGCTTTTTGACTCATCTGCATGGCCATCATTTGCTTCATGGTATTGTTCATACCCTCCGTACTACCATCTAAGAAGATCACATTACCTTCGCTATACTCTGCAAACTGCTTAATTGCTTCCGTCCACATGGTAAACAAAATCACTGAAGTATCCAGATTTGCTTGTTGCATTTCGTGAGCGGCATTGGTCATACCTTTTGCTACCTCTTCCCTAAACAACGCAATACCCTGACCACGCAATTGCGCAGCTTCACGTTCAGCAGTAGCGGCAATTTTAATGGCATTACCATCAGCTTCTGCACCTTTAGTTTTAGTAATCAATAAAGCTTGACCTTCGTTTTCAGCAGCAGCCTTTAAGTTGTTTGAAGCCACTACACGGCTCATTGAACGCATAATCTCTTCGTCGAAAGTAATATCGTTTAGTTGCAAATCTTGTAAGTGGTAACCCCAGCTTTCCAACACCTGGTCAATTTGATGTTTTACGTGCTCTACAATTTCATTACGTTGAGCCAATACATTTGCTTGTTTTTGTGTAGCCACATAAGCACGGATTGAGCCCTCAATAGTACGAATTAGCGCCTGCATTAAGTTATTAGAGTCCACGAATTTGAAGGCTACGTTTTTAATCGTCTCCTCATCATGGTTAAGTACCGAATAAAGCAACATGGCTTTGAAATATACATTGGCCTGATCTTGCGTTACCGCCTGAAAAGATAGCTCTACCGAACGATTTTGAATAGATATCCTTGAATGGATCACCTCTATCAAAGGAATTTTAAGACTAAGCCCAGGACGTAACAATCGCTGATATTTACCGAAAATAGTGATCACAGCAATTGTTCCTTGTCTAACCGTAACAAATGAACTGAAAAGAATAATGAGTGCAAATAATAACACACCATAACCGAAGTATTCCATAGCAATAATTTTTGATGACCAATATTACTAAAAATAAACCATCAAGCGGCATTCCTATTTCCTTTAATCCAAAAAACACTAGACAAATCTCAAATCGGCTTTACAAACAAAAAATACTTTATGCTGTTTTTAAGCAAGATTGATTTATAGAGATGAATGTAAAAAGAACTTTCGGCACTATCTTAACCATTCTCGGCATTATAGGCCTAATTTATGCTGGCTGGGGTTTTCTAAAACATACTGTAGGAACAAGAGAACTGGTTGTAGTAGCGGTTATTGCCATCATCTTTTTCACCTCGGGCATTGGACTGATCAAGAATACGAAAGACGAAGCTTAAGCACTAACTATTTCTTGTTTAGAGATTTCTTTTGTCGAATAATAAGAATTTGCCCCAATGCAACTACCGCACAGGCAATAATGGTAAGAATCAAAAACCTAATTCGTCCCGGATCTTGATAAAGCATAAACAAAGCATAAAGCACCACCGCAATGGCTGCTACTGCAATAACATAATGGATAATTAGTTTATTATTTTTCATTCAGTGATATCCTATTGTTTTCGAACTTAAGCCCATGCCCTTTAAAATCCATATCGGTAAGTGTCTTTATTTTTTGAAATGCGGCACCATTATCATCTAAAGTTAAGCGATTAATCTTATCCTGCTTCACAGAAACAACATCAGCATACAGGAAGTCACCTTGGCTATTTATTTTCAGCTGTAGCAAAGGCGCTATTCCATTGGGGCCTTTTAAGCTAAACATGCCATAGGTGCAAAAATTACCCAAACTATAAGCAATAAACTTGTTTTTATAAACCTCCACAGCTCTTGTCACATGTGGTCCGTGTCCCAATACCACATCTGCACCTGCATCAATTACGCCGTGCGCAAAAGCATATACATTCCCGCGGTTTTCGTTATAAAAGATTTCGGTTTTTCGGGTAACATGCTCAAATCTTGCACCTTCACCACCGCCATGAAAAGATACAATCACAATATCGGCCTGTTTCTTCAGTTCAGCCACCAATAACTTAGCACTATCTATATTTTTAATGGAAACGGTATTCTCATTGGGAGCAAAGGCCACAAACGCATACCTCACACTATCAATAGAAAACAAATCAAAAGGCTTATCCAACTGCCCAGCATAATGGATTTGTAATGAGTCCAGAATTTTGGCCGTATTCTTACGCCCCTTAGTGTTAAAATCACCCACATGGTTATTGGCTACACTAAGCACGTTAAAACCAACAGCTTTAAAAATACCGGCGTAACGATCGGGCATTCTAAAAGCATAGCAATTATTTGGGTTGATCCCCTTGCATTTAGAAGAATTCCCCGAGTTCAAGAAACAACCTTCCAAATTTCCGAATACGATATCCCCTTTTAGAAAAGTGTCAACCTCTTTAAAACTGTTAATGGCATCATCAGGAGGTAAATTGAGTTTACTTGGAAAAGCCGAGCCCAGCATCATATCACCTACGGCTACAATACTGATTGTGTCTTTTATTTTTCTCGCTTTCGGCAGCGTATCTGTATCAACAGCCTGCTTTGCTTCTGTGGATTTGCTTTGGCAACTCACCAACACATAAACGGTAGCAATACAAATAAGTAGTCCAAAAATTTTCTTCATCATATTTCAAAAAAAATCCCTCCCAATTTGGGAAGGATCATCTAATATCGTTTTAGTTAACTTATTCTTCTATAAACTCTTTGTCGCCTGGCTCAATGATCCTGCCACCCTTATAAAAGTAACGGCTATAATAAGGCTCATTCAAATTGCTAATTACCACACCACGCGTACTTGAAGCATGAGCAAAACGATTATCGCCCAAATAAATACCTACATGTGAAATGCTACGACTCTTGATTTTAAAGAAAACCAAATCTCCCTCTTTTAATTCATCCTTAGATAATGGGTTAACCATGCTAAAGATATCACGAGAGTTACGTAAAATGGTAGTATTAAAAACTTTGTCGTAGATGGCTTTGGTAAAAGCTGAACAGTCTATTCCTTTTTTAGTGTTGCCACCAAAACGATAGGGAGTTCCTATCCATTCGTAAATAAACTTATATAATTTCAGGTTTGATGTTGCGTTCACAGCAACTCCCATTACTTGCGAGAAATATTGCGAAGCTAAATTGTCTGGATCTTCTACTTTAGCAGCTTCTTTAGTTTTGCTTTGGGCAAACGATGCCGAAAAAGCTGCGAGAACGATTAAAGTAGAAAACAAAAACTTTTTAATCATGTTATACTATTAAGTTTGGGTAAACAACACTTACACTTAACGTAAACCAACTTGGGCTTATTGTTAGGCAGCAAAATTATAATTAATGGTTCTTTAATCCAAATATTAAAATGTTAAAAAGTGAAGTTATTAACATTTTTTATTCCTAGCCGCTCTAAAAGGCAATTGCCAAGCGTATTTTTTATTCAAAAACTGAGCTTTTTTCGCATAAAATCAGAAATTACGCCAAAGCCTCCCAATGCCAAATAAAATTTCTGATTTTAAAGCCTTTGAGTTTTCCCAAATACACCCAAAATGAATAGTGTAAAATTTACCATTTCTCAAAACGGTATAAAAAGCAGTACAACAGAGGGTTTAACCACTACCCTTTGATGTTTTTACACAAATGCCTATGAAAAAATACAAGAAAATAGATTAGATTTGCTCTCGTAAATAAAAAATTTATCATCAAAACATGAGTGCAGTAGAAATTAATAAAGATACCTATTTGAAGTGGTTTGAGTCGATGTTGCTGATGCGCAAGTTCGAAGAAAAAACTGGACAACTTTATGGTCAGCAAAAAATCAGAGGTTTTTGCCATTTATATATTGGACAAGAAGCCGTAGTTGCGGGAGCAATCTCTGCGATGCAACAAGGCGATTCAATGGTTACTTCTTATAGAGATCACGCTCATGGTTTAGCGCTTGGAATGAGTGCTAACAGTATTATGGCCGAAATGTATGGTAAAGCTACTGGTTGCTCAAAAGGCAAAGGTGGTTCAATGCACATTTTCAGCAAAGAGCATAACTTCTATGGTGGTCACGGTATCGTAGGTGGACAAATGCCACTAGGTGCTGGTATCGCTTTTGCAGAAAAATATAAAGGCACCAACAATGTAAACATTTGCTACATGGGCGATGGTGCGGTACGTCAAGGAGCTTTAAACGAAGCATTCAACATGGCCATGCTATGGAAACTTCCAGTAATTTTTGTTTGCGAAAACAATGGTTACGCCATGGGTACATCGGTAGAACGTACGACCAACATGATGGACATCTATAAAATTGGTTTAGGTTTTGATATGCCTTGCGCACCTGTTGACGGAATGGATCCAGTAGCGGTACACAACGCAATGGACGAAGCCATTCAACGTGCTCGTGCTGGTGAAGGACCAACCTTCTTAGAAATGAGAACTTACCGCTACAGAGGTCACTCTATGTCGGATCCTGCAAAATACCGTACCAAAGAAGAATTGGAAGAGTACAAAGCAAAAGACCCAATCGAACACATCAAAGACATTATCCTTAAAGAAAAATATGCTGATGAGGCTTGGGTAACCGAAATTGAAGAAAAAGTAAAAAGCATTGTAGACGAGTCTGTAAAATTTGCTGAAGAATCTCCATGGCCTCAGCCAGAAGAATTGTTCACTGATATTTATGTAGAACAAAACTACCCTTTTCAACAAATTTAATTTTTAGACAAGCATTCAAATAAAGATATCGATGGCTGAAGTAATTAATATGCCCAAAATGAGCGACACCATGACCGAAGGGGTTTTGGCGAAGTGGCACAAAAAGGTAGGCGATAAAATAAAGAGTGGTGATGTTTTAGCAGAAGTTGAAACAGACAAAGCAACTATGGACATGGAGTCTTACTGGGATGGCACACTACTATATATTGGTGTAGAAGAAGGCCAAGCAGTACCAATTGATGCCCTAATGGCAATTGTTGGTAAAGAAGGCGAAGACTATAAAGAATTATTAGAAGCTTCTAAAGGTGGTGCTGCAAAAGCAGAAGAGCCTAAAGCTGAAGATAAAAAAGAAGAAGCGGCTCCTGCTCAAGGTGCTGGCTTAAGTGAAGAAGAGCTTTCTGCAAAAGGTATTACCGTAATCCGTATGCCTTTGCTAAGCGATACTATGACTGAAGGCGTAATTGCTGAATGGCATAAAAAAGTAGGGGATAAAGTAAAAGATGACGATGTTCTTGCTGACGTAGAAACCGATAAGGCTACCATGGAAGTAATGGGCTACGCTACTGGTACTTTATTGCACATTGGCGTACAAAAAGGTGAAGCTGCTAAAGTAAACGGCATCATCGCTATTGTAGGTCCAGAAGGAACAGATGTTTCTGGCATTTTAGCTGCTGGCGATGCTCCTGCTGCAAAATCTGCAAGCAAAGAGGAAAGTCCTAAAGTTGCTGAGGCACCAAAAGAAGAAGCTGCTCCTGCAGCAGTATCAAACGCTAACGGCGGACGCATCATCGCATCGCCTTTGGCTAAGAAAATTGCCAAAGAAAAAGGAATTGATTTAGCACAAGTTGCTGGTAGTGCAGATGGTGGCCGTATCATTAAAAAGGACGTAGAGAACTTTACACCTTCGGCGGCTCCTGCTAAAGCTGACGCACCTGCTACTTCATCTGAAAAAGCTGCTGCTGCTCCGGTAATCCCTACTTATGTGGGCGAAGAAAGATATACCGAGAAGCCAGTTTCGCAAATGCGCAAAACCATTGCAAAGCGTTTGGGCGAAAGCTTATTCACTGCTCCTCACTTCTACCTAACCATTAGTGTAGACATGGACAATGCAATGGCTGCTCGTGCAAGCATCAACGATGTAGCTCCTGTCAAAGTTTCTTTCAATGATATCGTCATCAAAGCGGTTGCAGTAGCCTTGAAAAAACATCCAGCCGTAAACTCATCATGGGGTGGCGATAAAATCCGTTTCAACGAGCATACCAACATTGGTGTAGCGATGGCTGTTGAAGATGGCTTATTGGTTCCTGTTGTACGTTTTGCAGATGGCAAATCATTGTCACACATCTCTGCAGAAGTAAAAGAGTATGGCGCTAAAGCAAAAGCTAAAAAATTAACCCCTGCTGATTGGGAAGGTTCAACGTTCACCGTATCTAACTTAGGTATGTTCGGTATCGATGAGTTTACTTCAATCATCAACTCTCCTGACGGAGCTATTTTATCTGTAGGTGCTATTCAAGCAGTTCCTGTAGTTAAAAATGGTGCAGTTGTTCCAGGTAACGTAATGAAATTAACACTAGGTTGCGACCACCGTGTAGTTGATGGCGCAACTGGTGCTGCTTTCTTACAAACTTTAAAACAATTGTTAGAAGCGCCAATCAGGTTATTAGCATAATCAAAAACAACCTGTCATTCCGAGGGAAGCGTAGCGACGAGGAATCTCTCAACAGATTTATTTCATAGCTGCTTCGCGGTCTTCACTTTGTTCAGAATGACACATCATATTAAAAGTCCCGTACATACGGGACTTTTTCTTTTTAAGGCCAAAATGAATAACTTTAACTATGGCCTACAGCATCGAACTAGCAGATAGAATAAGGGAACGTTTAGCCGAAATCCCAAACCTCAAAGTGGAAGAGAAACGGATGTTTAGCGGTCTGGCTTTCATGGTTAACGATAAAATGTGCATTAATGTAAGTGGCGAAAACTTAATGTGTCGTTTCAACCCGAACCTGCTCGAAGAATTAGCAGAAAAAAGAGGGTTCTTACCCATGATCATGAAAGAGAAGCAAATGGCGGGTTACTGTTATGTAGAGCCTATTGGTTTTCATCGGAAAGAAGATTTTGAGTTTTGGCTGAATTTGTGCCTCGATTTTAACGAACAAGCCAAGTCATCGAAATAGTGCTTATAAAAGTACCTCTAATACCACTGTCTGTCATCCTGAGCCCGTAGAAGGATACTTTGAGCACAAACCGATGAGGTTGACGAACATCTAATTTAGCAAACTAAACCCTTAACCACTGCAAAATTAAAACAACCTACTTCATCATATTTCACTGATTCCATTTTAATATTCACATTATTTTTCTCATTTTTATGTAAAGCCGCTCCGATATCACCAATATCATTGACAATTTCCCATAAAATGAATTTCAAAACATATCCAGTTCCAAAGTATTTAAGAAACTATGTTCGCTATTTCTGGAGCTGCGATATCGATGATTCACAAAAAACAATCTTATTTAAAAACTTTGCCGATAGATTTCCTCGTTTAGTATTTCAGGTAGATGAAAGGCCTTTGCTAACAAGCCTAGCCAATCACCAAACACCCCAAGCCTATATTTGTGGTATCGATACCTATACGTCAACCGCTAAAATAGAATCTAACTTCTCTCATTTTGGGGTAAGCTTTTATCCCTTTGCCCTCTATCAAATCTTTAGGCTAAACAGTCAAGAAATGGTAGATACCATTTTAGACTTAAAAACCTTAGGTTACGGCCACTTAATTGAACAACTCAATATGGCTCAAACTCATGAAACGAGAATCAATACGATAGGTCGTTTCATCGAAAACAAACTCCATACGAAAACAATAGTCAACAACAGCATTCAAGAAATTATCCTGAACAATGAAGTTGCTTTCAATACAGATTTGTTTGCCCTGCAAAAACGCTATCACATTACCGAAAGAACACTCGAAAGGCTATTCAAAACCAACTTGGGCATCAGTCCAAAAAAATACCAGCGTATGGTTCGCTTCGAAAAATCATTAGAATTACTGACCACCTCTCCTACAAGAGAGATGACCTCTATTGTATATCAATTACATTACGCCGACCAATCACACTTTATTAAAGACTTTAGGCGCTTTGCAGATACTACCCCACAAGATTTCCAGCGACAAAAATTTCTATTTTCAGAAAGTGCCGCCTTCATTTCAGAACTTTAAAACTGTCGGTTTTTTACAATACCAGCTTCCCTCCTCCTTTTAGCTTTGCTTTATCTGTCTATTCCTTAAATACAAGGACATAGGAGAAAAACACGTCCATTCAATTACGATAAAAACCACTTGAAACAATCATCAATGAAAAAAACAGTTCTATTTTTGCTCCTCGTAAGCACAGCATTCATTAGCCAAGCTCAAAACTTTGGTTATAGCAAAGGCGACAATCTACTTCATGTAGGTATTGGTGTCAACTCATTTTATAACGGAGGCATTCCTTTCGGAGCTTCTTACGAAAAAGGGATTACCGACGACATTAGCGTAGGTGCGAATGCCGATTATCTTTCTAACAACTACAACTACGGCAGTGGACTATCTTATAAGTTTACGGCCATTTACGTGGGAGCAAGAGCATCCTACCATTTCAACAAACTACTAAAAATCAATACCGAAAAAATAGATTTATATGGCGGTGCCACCGTAGGCTACAGAAGCTTTAAATGGAAAGATAGCTTTTCCAATAGTGGTTTAGACGACAGCTACGGCAGTGGCGTTTATTTGGGCGTGTACGCTGGAGGCAAATACTACTTCAGCAAAAAAATCGGTGTCTTTACAGAAGTGGGCGATATCGGCTCAACTAATGCCAGAATAGGATTAGCATTTAAATTATAGCACCAACAATGAAATCCACCTTGATTTTACGCATTGCCATCGGCATTATTCTGCTAACACATAGCGTATTGGGCATGTTTAACGGCGGAATAAACGCCTTTGGCAATCTGTATCTCAACAACATCGGTTTTGCACCTTTTGGTCTCGCCATCGCATGGACCGTTAAAATCTCTCATGTCATTTGTGCTGTGCTATTGTTTACAAACAAATGTGTAAAACCGGCCAGCCTCCTCACCATTTTCATTTTGGCAATGGGCATCGCTTTGGTTCATTTTCAAGAAGGATGGTTTGTAGTAGGCGGCGGCAGAAACGGAATGGAATATAATTTCCTACTTATTGCCGCGCTATTGCAAATTATAGTAAATGACCAAAAACCAGTTGAATTACCTACCTAAATAAAGGCTTCCAAAGGGGAGCCTTTTCCTTTTTTTAGAAAAGCACCTTTGTACAACTATTCAAGCTATTCCCGCTTTCGCTCATAGTCCTCGGTTTCGTTGCAATTCACCTGCGGGCTAATCCGCTCAATCAGGTTTAATCAACCTAAGCCGATTCAATAATGAACCATTTCTAACCAAGCCTATTCCCAAATTTTCGGAAGAGAAATCTTCAAGTACACCATTATACACCTTAATAGGTCAGATCCAAAATTACCTCTCTAAAGGTTTTACTTCACAGAGCTACTACACCCTAAATAACGCCCAGTTCAAAACCACATCTTTTACCTTTCACCTTAATTAAGTACTTTTGCGGCATGTCAGTAACCAAGCCAAGCTTACCAAAAGGAACCAGAGATTTTTCGCCAATAGAAATGGTGAAACGCAATTATATTTACGATACCATTAAAACGGTTTTCCGCAAATATGGCTATGCCGAAATACAAACACCTAGCATGGAAAATCTGCAAACCTTAACTGGCAAATACGGAGATGAAGGCGATAAGTTAATCTTCAAAATATTGAATTCTGGGGATTATTTAGCTAAAGTTGATGAGCAATTATTAGCCTCCAAAAACTCGAATGCTACTATTTCTAAAATCTCAGAAAAAGCTTTGCGTTACGACTTAACCGTACCTTTTGCTCGTTACGTAGTGATGCACCAAAATGATATCGCTTTTCCTTTTAAACGTTTTCAGGTACAACCTGTATGGCGTGCCGATAGACCTCAAAAAGGACGCTATCGTGAGTTTTACCAATGCGATGCCGATGTGGTAGGTTCTCCATCCCTATTAAACGAGGCTGAGTTTATTTTAATTTATCACGAAGCTTTAACCAATCTGGGTTTAAAAGACTTCAATATTAAAATCAATAACCGCAAAATCTTATCAGGTATTGCAGAGATTATTGGCAAACCAGAACTAATCGTAGACATGACAGTAGCCATTGACAAGCTAGACAAAATCGGTTTGGATGGTGTTGCTAAAGAACTTATTGAAAGAGGTTTTACCGAAGCTGACATTGAAAAACTGAAACCTGTTATTTTGTTGGAAGGTTCTAATGTTGAAAAGTTGGAAAATTTGAAGACTGTTCTGTCAACTTCTGAAACCGGCTTAAAAGGTATCGAAGAAATTGAGACGGTTTTCAATTACGTTTCAAAACTGACCACTGAAAACTCAGAACTGAAAACTGTTATCGAACTTGATATTACCCTAGCCAGAGGGCTTAACTATTATACAGGCTGCATTTTCGAGGTAAAAACCAATGAAGTAGCCATGGGCAGCATCGGTGGCGGTGGCCGTTATGATGACTTAACAGGCATGTTTGGCCTAAAAGACCTTACCGGTGTAGGTATTTCTTTTGGTGCCGACCGTATTTACGACGTATTGGAAGAACTGAATTTATTCCCTACTTCGGCACAACAAGGCACAAAAGTACTTCTTAGCAATTTTGATGAAAGTGCAGAACTTTATGCTTTGCCAATATTACAACAATTTAGAACAGCGAATATTGCGGCAGAACTTTATCCAAGCTCGGCCAAGCTAAAAAAACAAATGAGCTATGCCGATGCCAAAAACATTCCTTATGTGATTTTAATTGGCGAAGAAGAGATGCAAAATAATTTGCTTACGCTAAAAAATATGGTTAGCGGTGAACAAGAGAAATTAACCACTGCAGAAATTATCGAGCGATTAAAGTAAGATACCACACCTGTCCCCTCTCTTTTTCAAGGAGAGAGCTAGGGAGAGGATGAACTTAACTCATTCGTCATTTCGATCGTAGTGGAGAAATCTTTGGATTTGCTATGATACAAAGTTCAAAGATTTCTCCCCCGAAAATTCGGGACTGTGTTCCAGTCGAAATGACGGACTATTAACGTCATTGCCAACTCTACTAAAGCGTAAAACTCTTCCGTCATTTCGAACACAGAGAGACCGCGAAGCGGCTACCAACAACGTTAAATCTAACAACTTGTATATGCATATTGCTAGATTTCTCCTCATACTTCGTCGAAATGACGAACTATTAACGTCGTAAACTTGAAACTGGAATGCCGATTATTTTGTCATTCAGAGCGTAGCGAAGAATCTTTTGAAAAGCCCTTACTTTATGGATTCTTCTCAATGTATCAGAACAAGCTGTACCTTGAAATAACAAAAATAAATTTAAAGCAACTGCTTCAACAATTCATTAAGTTCCTGCTGAGTCGCGGCAGTTTTATCCTTCGCGTACCAACCATGAAGCTTTTCGGCCAATTCAGGCATTTCAACTCCTTCTGTTTTCCACTCGGCCAACAAGTTTTGTAGAACCGCGGGACGAGGTCCCCATTTAGGTAACAATAAGTTCCCAGCCTCATCCAATATTAATAAAACAGGAATTGACCTGCCGCCATTCGTTAAATGTGCATCTATCAATGGCAGATTCTTATCGCGTAGGGTAAGCTTCAACTTAAATTTCTCGGGAGCTTCCGAAACAATTTTGTTAATAACAGGCACAATTTGCGCTGCATCACCACACCAACCTTCGGTAATCACCAAAAAATGATATTTCCCTTTAATCCCTTTCAAGGTTTCTAAAATTTCTTCGCTCAACACAGTGGTTTTATCAACCCTGTTCATGCGTTGCACATTCATTTTAGTGTAGTGCAACATCGACTCCGAATGGTCTGGACCCGTAGTTTGACCTTGAGCCAATAGCTCATCTACCAAATTTCTATAGCTAGGATAGTCTAGCGCTTCTTTATCAAAAATATTACTGTAATCAAGCATAAAAACGCTGTAATAAAATGGTTACGCCCCTTTTTTTAAATCTTTTATTCACGAGATTTGTGCCCTTATTTAACACACAACACCTCAACTGAATTTAAATGGATAGGATTAAGCGCAAAGTTCTTTTATTAGCTGCTGTTATTTGTATTGCAACTGTAAAAATTTACGCACAATCGGGTAACACCGGAAAAATAAGTGGCAAAATTGTAGATGCCCAAACCAACGAAACAATTCCCTACGCTTCGGCAATATTATCAGATAGAAAAACAAAAGCAACCGTTAGGATTGTTCAATCTGACGTAGACGGCAATTTTGCCATCCCAAACTTGGCTAATGGCGTTTATACTTTCAAAGCTAGCTATGTAGGTTACCAAACCATGGTTAGAGATTCGATCTCTATCACAGGTGCCCTAAAAAGTATCAACCTAGGTACTATCAAAATGAAAACGGGCAAAGGCAATATCCTTAATGAAGTAACTGTAACGGCACAAAAGCCAACCATGCAACTAGGCATCGACAAGAAAGTTTTTTCGGTTGACCAAAGTGTAGTGAGCGAAGGTGGTTCTGCAACGGATGTGCTTCAAAACGTACCTTCTGTACAAACAGACATGGACGGCGGCGTTTCTTTAAGAGGTTCGGCGGCTAGGGTATTAATTGACGGCAAACAGTCGTTAATTGGTGGTGGCGATGTAGCTCAAATTTTAGCTTCCATTCCCGCAAGTTCAATTGAAACTATTGAAGTAATCACCAACCCTTCTTCTAAATATGATGCTGAAGGCCAAACAGGAATCATCAACATTGTTTTAAAGAAAAACAAGAAATTAGGTTTTAATGGAAATGTAGCTTTAACCGCTGGAAACAGAGACAACTATAACGGTTCTACCAACTTATCATTTCAGAATAAAAACATTAATCTTTATGCTAATTACAGCTATCGCTATGGCAATAGACCCGGCAATGGCTATAACAACACGTTTTATCAAAGCGGTGTAAGAGGTGGTGGCCACATCAACCAAAGCAACAATTCTAACGAGTTAGAAAAAGGGCATAATGTTAAATTAGGCATAGACTACAACCTTGCCGAAAAGAGCACAGTAAGCTTATCTGGAGGTTTCAACATTAGAAACAGCGATGAAATTGAGAACATCAGCTTCAGCGATTACAATGCAGCGAACTCCCCTTTAAATTTATCTAACCGTGTGAATACTAGAGACCGTAAAGGAAACAACTATGATTTAAGCTTAGATTTTGTACAAAAATTCAAGAAAAAAGGATCAGAGTTAACTTTTAATGCTAGCTATGCCACTGGCGAAAATGACACTTATCAATATTTTGACACCTACAAATTTTTCGAAAATGGTTTGTCAATTCCTACTTCGTTTTTACAACAACGTACCGTTAGGCCTAGCGATAACAAGAACTACAACATACAATTAGATTATACTTTACCATTAACGGAAACTTCACGTATAGAGGCTGGTTATAGAAGTCAGTACCGAGTTTCAAACAGCAGAACTGTTGCCGATTCATTAATTAATGGTGCATACGAATTTAGCCGCACCTTAAGTAACGACTTTAATAGTGACGACTACGTACATGCCGTTTATGTAAACTATCAAAACCAAATCAAGAACTTTGGCTACCAAGTTGGTTTAAGAGGAGAAGATGCTGCCTTAGAGACAGAAATGGGAACTTATGATGTAAACAGAAACATTAGCTACACCCCAGGAAGAGTAGCCTATACCCGTTTGTATCCAAGTATTTTCTTAACACAAAAACTTAAAAATGAGCAGCAGCTTCAATTAAGCTATAGCCGTCGTGTGAACCGCCCTCGTGGATGGGATACCAATCCGTTTTTAGATGTTTCGGACCCTATCAACCATCGTATGGGTAACGTGAATTTAATGCCTGAAGATGTGCATGCTTTTGAATTTAGCTACAGTCGCTTTTTCAAGAAATTCTCTTTAGTATCGTCAGCCTATTTCCGTCAAACTAATGATGTAATCCAACGCATTAGATATGATGATTATAACGGACAAGAAGGGGTTAGCTTAACCATTCCTCAAAACCTTACCAGTGCAAAAAACAGCGGGGTAGAGTTAATTGGAAAGTTTGATGTATCTAAAAAATGGAACTTCACCACCAACTTTAATTTATACTACCGAAAAATTGAGGGCGTAGCCGCATTTGGGACAAAAGACGTTGACGGAATGACTTACAATGCCAACATTACCAACAACATTACCTTGCCATACAACATCACGCTACAGTTGAGAGCAGACTACCGCTCAAATGAAGTTACCGCACAAGGAACTTTTAAAGCTATGTACGGATTTGATGCTGGTGCCAAAATGGATTTGATGAACAAAAGAGCAAGTTTGAGCTTCAACATCAGAAACTTGTTCAACACCCGTAAGTTCCAAATGGAGTTCGACAACACCAATGCTAACAACACAGGTTCTACCATTAACTTTAGCAGAGCAAGAGCCGGCAATATGGGTTCATTAACATTCTCTTATCGTTTTGGAAAGACTGATTTTAGCCAAAAGAAAAAGAAAACTCAAGAAGCTCCAAGATCAGATGAGGAAAGCTTCTAAATACTTTCGTAAGTATTTTTAACATAATTTAAAACCATTAAAAAAATCCCTTAAGGAAATTAAACCTTAAGGGATTTTTTTAATCCAAACAGGTTAACAAACTATCTTTTTGAAACAAGCTACCTTATCAAATTGAATTTTAGAGAGTTTCTTAATATATTAGTATTGATTTAGACCTAAACCAACGTTGAAGAATTTACTTGCTGCAATCTTTTTTATTTTATTTACTATTCCCTTTCTAGCAAACGCACAAACATCCGAAAAAGGCATTATTAGAGGTAAAGTTATTGAGGAAGTTGGGGCTTTGCCCATTCCTTTTGCAGTAGTTTCCATTTTTGAGAGCGGCGTAGAACAACCTTTGGTTACTTTTCAGACTGACGAAAACGGTTTCTTTAAATTCAACAACATCAAATTTGGCACTTATAAAGTTAAAGTAAGCTACGTTGGCTTTGGACCTTTGTTTATTAACGAAGTGACGGTAAACAAAGAGGAATCAGACAAAAACCTAGGCACCTTAAAATTAGCTGCTGAGCAGAACAACTTGAATGAAGTGGTAATCACAGCCGAAAAGCCGGTGATTGAAGTGGGTGCCGATGTAATTACCTACAATGTAAGTTCGAGTATTTTAGCAGAAGGCAGCACAGCCACCGACCTGCTTAAAAACGTACCCATGGTAGAAGTTGACATCGATGGCAATACGACCATTTCTGGCAAACGAAGCACAAGGGTATTTATTGATGGCAAGCCCTCTGATTACATGACCTCCAACATTGCCGACTTGTTAAATGTGCTTCCCTCTGATGCCATCGAAAAAATAGAAGTGATGACCAACCCACCTGCCAAATATTCGGCGGATGGAGAAGGTATCATTAACATTGTGATGAAGAAAGGCTTTAAGGTAGGTTTTAATGGTAACGTTGGTCTTTCGGCAGGTACCCAAGGAAACAACAACGCTAACGCAAATGCTTCTTATAAAGGTGAAAAATATAGCATAACAGGCGGTGGAGCTTATAGGATGGGAATTGGCAAAAGTAGCAACGAAAGTTATAGAACCAACTTTTTTACAGACCGAGATCCTAGTATCTACAAAAAACCAGATACTACTTTTTATTATAACCAATTCACCAACTCCCGCAACGAAAACAACGGTGGAAATTTTAGAGTTGCCTTGGATTGGGACATTAACAAAAAGCAGAACCTACGGGTAAATACCAGTTATAATGTAAACAGTAGCAATAGCTGGTCGGGTAATGATTTTTATTACATCGACCAACAGGAGATTACCAAACGCCTACGCAATCAGATTAATTTAGGTGATGCCAGTAGTAATAATTTTGTATTTAACACTGACTATAGCTTAGCTACTGACACCTCTGGCGGTAAACTCACTGCGGGTTTTACGGTAAATGCCAATAGCAGTAACTCAACCCGAAGCTTTGAAAGAAGCTATGCTTTTCCTGCCAATTTAAGCCCCAGCCTACAGCAAAACGATAACGAAATTGGCAACAGAGGAATCAACTTCAACTTGGATTACGACAAGCCTGTTTTCAACAAACGAGATCGATTGGAATTTGGGGTTGCCTATAACTATCGTAAAAACCAAAATGATTTACTGGTAGATAACTTCAACTACAAAACACAACAGTTTGTAGCTAATGATAAACTGAGCAACGAATTCTTTTACAACGAAAATATTTTAGCGGGATATCTCTCTTATAATTATCGAAACAAAGGATGGTCGGCAAAGGCAGCGTTAAGAAGCGAATATACCAATGTTAATTTCGACCTTTCTACTGGCGAAGTGTATAATGTGAACCCTTACTTTAGCTTTTTCCCATCTTTGTCTTTAAATAGATTTTTCAGGAAGAGATACAATATTGGTGCTACCTATAGCGTAAGGATCAACCGTCCAAGAGAAAATACCTTGAACCCTCAGATAAACAATGCCGACACGTTGAATATCTCCTATGGAAATCCGAATCTTTCCCCATCTTACACTCACCAATTCGATATCAGTTTTGGTGCTTTTGGCAAACAATGGTCTTTTACCCCTCGCATTTCCTACTCCAGAGCTAGCGGGGTAATTGAGCGTTATCGCTTTGTGAACGACAACGGGATTTCGGAAAGCACCTTCGATAATGTGGGCACCAACTATTCGTTGGCTTTTATGCTAATTGGTAACTACAGACCAACCAAGAAAATTTCAGCGAACGGAAACTTTAGCATTATCCAGAGCAACTATACCTCCAGCTTAAATAGTGCTTTAAACAGAGGAGGGATAAGCATCAGATCAAGAGCCGGCATTTCGATGCAATTACCTTACAAGACCGCTTTTGAGGCTAATTTGAACTACAACAACAACGTAAGTGCCATTGGACGAAATAGCGCTTCCGTTAATACCAGTTTTGGGGCACGCAAAACTTTCTTCAAGAATACCCTCACCGCTCGTATTAGCGCCAATGACCCTTTCCGAGCAAGAAGAAATTCTACTTTTAACGAAGGACTTAACTTCTTCTCCAACACTTACGGTGTAAGCAACACCAACAATTTTGTGTTCAACATCAACTATCGTTTTACCAAAGTGAAAACCAATAAGGTGAACGTACCGCCGCCACCAACCACATCGCAGAACTAGAATTAGGGTAAAGACTTAGCGACAAATTCATTATTTGTTAGTTTTGCCTTTATTTTACTGGCATATGTAACCATAAACTAACCTCTGATGACCGATAACCCTTGGAAAACGCTTAGCAGCGAAGAAAAATACAACAACAATTGGATTACCGTTACCGAGCATCAGGTAATCAACCCCTCGGGAGGCAATGGAATTTATGGGGAAGTGCATTTTAAAAACCTTGCGATTGGTGTATTGCCATTAGATAAGGAGCATAACACTTGGTTGGTTGGGCAATATCGCTATCCTTTAAAGGCCTACAGCTGGGAAATTCCAGAAGGTGGCGGTCCGCTAGGCACCGATCCTGAACTGAGTGCAAAGAGAGAGCTGGTAGAAGAAACTGGTTTAATTGCTTCGAAACTTACTGAGATACAGCGCATACATCTTTCCAATTCGGTAAGTGATGAACTGGCGATTATCTATTTAGCTCAAGACCTACAACTAGGAGAAGCGGCACCCGAAGAAACAGAAGACCTTCAGTTGATTAAAGTGCCTTTTACCAAGGCCTTTGAAATGGTGATGAATGGAGAAATTACCGATAGCATGAGTGTTGCCGCTATTCTTAAAGTACACATCATGCTACAAAAAGGAGTGATTTAAGCATGCGATTTAACTACTTTTTACTATCCATTGGTTTGTTTTCAGGTTGCACTGCTTCACAGAAATTGCAGCAGAAAACAGAATTGGCAACACATTTTGATAATCGTTATGATATGGACTGGTACGCCGAGAACCATACCTTCGAAAACAATCTCGCTCACTTTTCAGATAACAATATCAGTATAGCAAATGGCAACCTAGTGTTGGAACTCAACCGCAATAAACATCAAGGTAAAGATTATACTGGCGCTGAACTACGCAGCAAAAAAATGTTTTTATACGGCCGTTTCGAGGCCCGATTAAAAGCTTCGGATGCACTGGGTTGTATCACTGCCTTTTTCCTTTACCGCCCAAATGCTGCCCAAAACACGGAAATAGACTTTGAAATTAGCAGTAAGTACCCCAAGGTAATTACATTGAACCATTGGGTGGATAAACGCTCACACGACAAGGATATATCTCTAAGTTTTGATGCTACAAAAGATTTTCACACTTATGTGGTCCATTGGAAACCCAACTCAATAGAATGGGAAGTAGATGGCAAAATCGTCCATCGCACCACTACTGCTGTACCCAATAAGGCCATGCAAGTAGTTTTTAATTTATGGGCCACCAAATCTATCAAATGGGCGGGTAGTATAAAAGACGCAAAACTTCCTACCTTTGCAAAAATTGATTGGTTTAAGTACACACCTTATAAAAAATAACTAATGAAGAAGCTTTTGGGCTACCTCCTAACGCCAGTATTCTACCTGACTTTTGGATTGTTTTTGGGAATTTTTCATCCTATACAATGGATTTGCTATAAAGTATTTGGCTACTCGGCGCATAAATGGTCGGTAGATGTATTGAATTTTTTCTTGACCTACTCGCAGTTAACCTTACTGAATGGCGTTAGCTTCAGAAACGATTTCAAATTGCCAAAAGATAGGTCGATCATTTTTGTGGCCAATCACCAAAGCATGTACGACATTCCCAGCTTGATCTGGTTCTTGCGCAAACATCACCCTAAATTCATTTCTAAAATTGAATTAACCAAAGGCATTCCTTCTATTTCATTTAACCTGAAATATGGCGGTGGTGCCAATATCAACAGAAAAGACAGCAAACAGTCTATCGGGGAAATTATCAAGTTAGGTAGACGCATGAACGAAAACAACTGGAGCACCGTAATTTTTGCAGAAGGAACAAGATCTAAAGATGGCCAACTGAAACCTTTTCAAGTGGGCGGGATTGCCACTTTACTTAAAATAGTTCCAAATGCATTAATTGTTCCCGTGGCGATAGAAAACTCTTGGAGAGTTGTTAGATACGGCTCATACCCGCTAGGCACCTTGCTTCCACTAAAATGGACTGTTTTAGCTCCTATAGAACGTGAAGACAAAGCTCCTGAAGAACTGGTATTACAAGCTGAAAATGCCATTAAACAGCACATCGGACAGGCGTAGATTCTTCACTTCCACTTAGCGTTCTTCGCGAATACTTCTTTCCCCTTTGCGGTAAAATTAAACCGCTAAGAAAGGGAAGAGTTACGCTAAGAACGCTAAGTTTTATGATAAATATAAAGCACCTTTAGGAAATTCCTTGTTGCCCCCTGAATGACAAAAGAGTTAAACGTTCTTCGTATCAATCAATTTGAAAAATGCATCTCTGTAGGTATCTCCCACGGGAATTGTCTTCCCAGCAATAGCGATACGGCTACGTTCAATACTCTCTATTTTATCTACTGCAATAATGTAAGACTTGTGAACCCTAATAAAATCATTTTTGGGTAAAGTCTCTTCCATTTTCTTCATGTTTTGCAAGGTAATTACACGCTCGTTTTTAGTGAAAATAGAAATATAGTCTTTCAATCCCTCAATGTAAAGAATATCATCAAGCTCAATTTTCTGAATTTTATGCTCTGTTTTAACAAAGATAAAATCTTGTATGGATGGTGCTGTTGCCGGAGTAGCTACCGGCTCAGGAACTGCCGGTGTTGTTGATTCTTGTTTTTGATGCTGATTACGTACCTTTTCAACAGCTTTGTAAAACCTATCAAAGGCTATGGGTTTCAACAAATAATCCGACACATTTAAATCATAACTCTCCAATGCATATTGCGAATAGGCTGTAGTGAGAATATAACTGGCCTTATTTCCTGCGATTTTAAGAAACTGTATTCCCGTAAGTTCTGGCATTTGGATATCCAGAAAAACCAGATCGATATTCCCTTCCTGCACAATTTGCATGGCTTCAATAGCACTTTCGGTACGCTTTACCAACTCTAAAAAGGGCACTTTGGCCACGTAATCGGCAATAATATCTAGTGCTAGAGGCTCGTCATCAACGGCAATACATTTTAAAATCATAAATCAAGCATTAGTTCTGTAGTGTAATGTGTAGACGAATTTACGATATTTAGCTTATACCTGTCGGGATATAACAACTGCAATCTACGCTCTACATTGTTTAGTCCAACTCCTCCAATTGCATCCTTGTTGGCGGCATTCTTTTTATTAGATACACTAAAATGCAAAATCTTTTGGTTGGCAATAATATTAATCTTAATAGGGTCATTGCTATCATTAGCGACCCCATGTTTAAAAGCATTTTCTACAAAAGAAATAAGAATTAATGGCACTATTTTTTGTCCATCAATCACCCCATTGATACTAATTTCAACCGCAGCCCCGTCTTTAAACCTCAATTTTTGTAATTCGACATAACTCTCTACGTACTGTATTTCCTTGTCTAAACTTACCCAGCTATCATTGCTTTCATAAATCATGTAGCGCATAATTTCCGATAGCTTTAAAATAGCATCTGCAGTTTTATCCGACTTTTGATAGGCTAATGAATAAATATTATTGAGAGAGTTGAATAAAAAATGTGGATTAAGTTGTGATTTGAGGAACTGCAGTTCCATATCCTTTTTCTCACTTTCCAAATTACGCTGAATTCGTTCATTGGAAAACCAATCAACCACAAATTTGATGATACTACTGGAAACCAAGAAAAAACCTGCAATAAATATAACCGTGATGATATAATTGCTCATGGAGATTTGGTGACGCGTACCATTATCGGACTCGTAATAAAATACCTGCTCTGGATTAAGTAGACCAACCAGTAACTTTACACCAACACTAGCTGCGATCAGTAGAATAAAGCAAATGATATACCACCAATATTGTTTTCTTTTCTTTAATAGCTCCGGAATAAGTACAATATAATTGATATAGAAAACAGCTACGTTGATAGCGCCAAAAACCACATAGTCGATAACCAACTCTTTTAAAGGGTGTGGCTTATTTGAAAAAAATAAGGCAATTGCGATGATGGAAACAATGATTCCCCAAAACACACAATTCAGTATTAATGACGCTTTACTGCTATTCTTCATTATAAAATTTTGCCTACAATAAATTTATCTAAACTAGCCATAAGCCATTGTTAGCACAAGTGCTTTCGACCAACTGGCATTTTTTTTCTACGAATGGGCAATTTAGCCCATTTATTCGACAAACAGGCATTTTAACCGTTTATCTAGGATATTTTACACTTGGTCTAAAACATTTTCACAGGGTTTTAATAATTATTCTATTTGTTCAACGGAAACAAAAAGAGTATTAAAATTTAAACCTTAGAACCATGAAAAAGTTAACCAACGTATCGCCATTTCTACTTTTATTATTCCCAGTATTTGTAGTAATGTTATTTGCATTCACCTCCAATAACAACGATGCAAACAACAGTGAAGAAGGTATGGTAAAAACAACTACTGCTTCTGACAATACTACCATTGTTAAAGCTGCTAGCGTAATCCTAAGATAAACATGAACACATCATTTGCCATTGAAACCGTTGGGCTGAATTATCGTTTTGGCTCACAAACTGTAGTGAAAGATTTATCACTGCAAGTCCCGAAAGGAAGTATTTATGGATTTTTAGGCCCAAATGGGGCTGGAAAAACCACTACCATTAAAATATTGCTGAATCTGTTGCAATCGTCTTCAGATACCGTCTTTATTTTTGGTAAAGAATTAAACAACAACCGCACGTCTTGTTTAAGACAAATGGGTTCTCTAGTAGAGCAACCTGCCATTTATGCGCACTTAACAGGTAAAGAAAACCTGATTAATCGCTGCATCCTTTTAGGAATAGACAAGCGTAAGGCTTCGGAGATGTTGTCTTTAGTTGGCCTATCGAGTGCCGCCAATAAAAAAGCGGGCAAGTACTCACTAGGCATGAAACAACGCTTAGGAATAGCCTTGGCTTTAATAGCAGATCCTGAACTCCTGCTGCTAGATGAGCCTACCAATGGTTTAGACCCTAACGGAATTATTGAAATTAGAAATTTGATGATTGAACTAGCTGGCAAACATGGAAAAACCATTCTAGTTTCGAGCCATTTGCTTTCTGAAATAGAAAGAATAGCTACCCACGTGGGCATCATCAATAAAGGTGAATTGCTTTTTCAAGGCAAAATCAACGAGCTGCATGATCTTAGTAAGCCCGTTATAAAAATTGAAGTAGATGATAGCGCCGCCGCACTTAACATATTAAGTACTACCGGAGCTGAAATCATCGATATGGACGAAGGTCTGGTAACAATAGCTTACACAGGTAAGGCAGAAATGGGCAAATACAACAGCCTTTTGGTAAATAACGGCTTAACCGTTTATGCTATTCATACCGAGAAAAAAGACCTCGAACATTTATTCCTAGACATCACCTCTAAAAACTAATATCATGCGTTCATTCTACATATCTATTGTTTCAGAGTTTTACAAATCACGTAAAACCTTAGCATTTTGGGCAGCCATTGTTTTGCCTGTAATCATTTGTGGGCTAATTGCCTTTGGATATTACTCCAGTTCAGCTAAAGTACTTAAGCTCAACTATCCAGGCATGATGCTCTGGTTCCAATATAGCGGTGCAGCTTTAGGCGTAATGGGCATGCTTATTTTACCGTTCTATGTCATGTTCATGGCATTTTCCGTAAATAACATTGAACATAAAAACGATACTTGGAAAACCTTATTTTCACAACCTCTAAATAAGCTTTCCATTTATGCGGCAAAGTATGCATATGCAGTAGCTTTATTGTTCATCTGTTTATTTCTTTTTGCTTCGTTAACCTACTCCACTGGGTATTTACTACAAATGCTAGTGCCTAAGTTTACTTTTAACGATTACAATCCAGCCATCATATTAAGTAAGCTTTACGGCAAACTGTTCTTGGCCTCTTTAGGCATCCTATCTGTACAGTTTATATTAAGCTTGATATGGTCTGACTTTTTAAAACCTATGGGAATTGGTTTTGTAGGAACTATTATGGGAATAATTACCGCGAGTGTTGGCTGGAAATATGCCTACTTAATTCCATATAGCGACCCTACTTTGGCATTACGTTCAAGTACTGGCGGAAAAAATGCTAATCCCGAAAGCTTTGCCATCTTTACACAAGAGGTTTGGGTAAGCATCGCATACGGAGTGGTTTTATTTACTTTGGGTTACTTCATCCTTACCAAGAGAAATATTAAATAAAGATTTTAGTTTAGTTTTAGTTAATAACAAGAAGGCGGCTGGTTACCGCCTTTTTTATTGCACTTAAATTAGATAATCTTATGCTTTAACTCTTTATACTTGGCTCTACCAATGGGCAACAGCTCCCCATTTTTGATTAGCAGTTGATATTTACTCCCTGATTGGATTACTATTTTTTCTGCCAATGCTAAAGAAACCAGATATGATTTATGAATACGTTCAAAAGAGTCAGGTAGTAATTGCGCTAGTGTTTCCAACGATTTATCATGCAGCTCCTGATTTCCATTTCGTAAATGCAACTCACTATATATTCCTGCTCCCTTAATGTAAAGCAAGTCTTCAATAGGGATCAGTTTAACATTTCCTGCTTTTTTAACTGCCAAAAATTTAAGTGGCTCAGTTCTATTCAGATTGCTTTTGATTCTCTTAAAGGCCTGGTTCAAGCGGTGTTCGTCAAAAGGTTTGGGTACAAAATCTAGTACACCATACGCAAAGGCCATAATAGCTTTATCAGTATAGGCAGAAACAATAATGGTATGGAACGATTCTGAAACCATTGCTTCCAATATATCAAATCCATTTTCACCATTTAAGTTTAAGTCTAACAACAAAAGATCAATTTGATGGCTCTCTATGTAAGCCAATCCTTTTTGAACGGAATCGCAAATAGAAATCACTGAGCTTTGTTCAAAAAAACTCGCAGCCATACGCTGTAGCCTCTTGGCGATCCGAGCCTCATCTTCAATAATCAACACTCTCATTTTGTATAGATCTTAATGATAGAAATCCATCCTCGCTCATTTTCATTTGATTGGAACTCCCATTGATCCCCGTAACTTTCCTTTAAACGAGCCTTAATGTAAATAAATCCATTACCACCATCTCGTGGCTTAATTTTAACTCTGTTATTAGCAAAGGTTTCAAAAGTATATTGCTTATAATCAGCTCCAGATGAAAAGGACAGTTTAAATTTCAAGCTCCCATCTGCCAACGGACTACTGTGGGTAACGCCATTCTCCAAAATGGTATGTAACACTGCGGGCGGAATAAATTCATTTTCATCTATGCCGCTTTCCGCCCATTCATAATGGATCTCTTTACGAAATTGCATTACAGATAAATGTTTTTTACAAAGTGCTATTTCTTGCTTAATGGGAATCAGCGCCTGTTCTGAGATGTTGTTGACAATATCAAATTCATCAGCTAATGCCTGAATAAAGGCGACCCCTTCTTTAGGTGATTCCTCTACCCAATCGATAAGAGAAGTTAATGTGTTTTTGATAAAATGAGGTTGGATATTCTTTTTGATAAGTTCCAATTGCAGCTTCGAAGAGAGCAACAGAGAAGATTCATATTCTTCTTCAATCACTTTCATTTGAATACTGTGCAGATAAAGCATACACAGAACAATAAGACAAAAGCTGATAAAAAGGCTAAAATCATAAAACAAATATTGATTAATCAACACCCGCAAAAGCAATCCGATCAATACGATGAATGCACCTTTCTGCTTTTGATAAACGGCAGTAAAAACGATGACTAGAGAAAAGCCCCACATGACCAAGCTGTAATAAATGGCCGTGGTGTCATAATGCCTGTAGTAATAGATATAGATGGATACCAAGGAGCCAAAAAGCAGGGCCATCAATATTTTTTTCCATTTAAATTTAAACTGGATGGTAAAATACAAGGGCACCAACATGGCTAAGGCAAAGGTTATCCAACCAATTAGTTCCAACCGTAAGTAGAAACGCGTATAAGGTATTCTTACATAATACTTGATATACTCCAAGATGAGTAATGAAAAAAACAGAAAGCAGATGATTGCAAAAATCAGAACCGTGGCTTGTTTAACCCTGCTATTGATATATAGAAAAAGATAGTAAACGGCCGCTATTAAAAAAGCGCCAGCCATTAAATTCATAAACGCCGTGGTAATCAAGGGCTGTCTGAGCAAGCTCTCATAACTACTTAGGCCAACATTGATAATACGGTGCACCTTTGGCAAATGAGCTTGTGAGACCCTAAGCGCCACCAAATGGCTTCCAGTTTGTGCCAATGAGTCTGGCACACTAAAATAACTGGTCGAACTCCCTGGCAGCTCGGGTGTATTTTTACCAATTACCCGCCCATTGCTACCTATATATTTGCCATCCCAATAAACCTCAAAAGCCCCAAAACCCTCTATTTTCAACCCCAGCTGCCCCTCAGGCTTTTTTATCAAATCTAATTTTGCTCTCGCCCAAAAAACATGTTCTTCGGTATTCCCTCGTTCCGTTAGCCAACCTTTATCATCAAAATCTTTATCTGCCCACGTTGGGTCATCACCCATTTTATAAACTACGGGATAATCCTTAAAGCGAATATCTGGTGGCATGCAAGAGCTTAACAAGCACAGCGTCATAAAAAGAAAAATGCATTTCTTCATCTCTCAAAGATAGCATATCCTCCGCCTATAAAAATGCATTTCGAAAGGACATAGAGCCGTTGACATGGTTTTCTACCGATTGACGGACAATGCCCATTAAACTTGCATCATGAAAAGTCTTTTTTTATTCTTCGCCATCTTGCTTTATTGTTCCATCGGGAAAGCTCAACAGATAAATCCATCAACAATTAAATCAGTGCATGGAACCGTACAAGAACAATCCTCCACAAATCCAATTACCTATGTAACTGTTCGCATAAAGGATGCATCTAATAAATTATTAGCAGCTACAATTACGGATGAAAAAGGAATATTTAACCTAGAGTTTACTTCTAAAGATAGCGTAATCATCGAATGGTCATTAGTTGGCTATCAAACTTTGGTTAAACCTTTATCGGGTTTGGGCACATCCTTCAGACTAGGAATTATTAAGCTTCAACCAGATGCTACTTTATTGAAAGAGATTACCATCAATGGCGAACAACCTTCCACCAGTTTAAAGCTAGACAAAAAGGTATTTCAGGTTGGAAAAGATGTTTTATCAAAAGCAGGATCTTCTTTAGACTTATTAAATAGCGTTCCATCAGTAAGTGTGAGCCCTTCTGGAAGTGTAAGCTTAAGAGGGAACAGTAGTGTTTTAATATTGATTAACGGAAGGCGCTCTGGACTTACCCAAGGAAATGCTCTAGACCAATTATCTGCAGACCAAATAGAAAGGGTGGAGGTTATTGCTAACCCTTCCTCTCGTTATGATGCTGCTGGTTCCGCAGGCATCATCAATATTGTGTTAAAGAAGAATAAAACATCTGGCTTGAACGGACAGCTAAGTTTAGTTGGTGGTATACCCAACGAAACGAGAATTACGCCAAGTTTAAACTATAAATCAAACAAAATTAACCTATTTTCTACTTTTGGGTTGCGTTATTCCGACTACGATGGTCTTTATACTTCTGATCAATCTACTCAAGATGGCGGAGTTACTCATTTCCTTCATAAAAATCAAAATGAAGATCGTCATGACGACGCCAAGATGTTATATTTTGGCGGGGATTTTTTAATCAACAATCACAATACCATTACGGCAGCATTCTTAAATAAAACCACAAAAGACCATGATAAAACAGCTTTAAATTACGATTACACTAAATTGGGAAGAGCTCTGGACAGCACATTATTGCGCAATGGCGAGTCGTGGGAAAACAGGAACTATAATCAGTTAGAGTTCAACTATACCAAAACATTCGACAAAGCAAATAAAAAGTACACCATAGATATGCAATACGACTTTTGGAATAGCGATAAGGATTGGAATTTATCCACCCAAAAAACTTTCCCAGTAGCCTCAAACTTTGCGGGTATCAGAACTAACTCCATTGGCTCTAGCAAAGATTTTATGCTACAAACAGACTACGTACAACCTTTGGATAGCCTAGCCAATTTAGAGGTAGGCCTTAAAGCTGAAAAACGTAATGTAACCAGTGCTTACAAAGCGGAACAACAAAGCAACGGGGATTGGGAGATATTTGACAATATTAACAATCAAATTGTTTACGATGAACTTATTGGCAGTGCCTATCTGCAGTTCAATAACAAATGGAATAAAATAGCTTACCAATTAGGCGTGAGAACTGAATTGACCAAAATTACTTTGGAAGACAAAGCAGGATCATTTAATGAAACTAAAGAATACACCCGGTTTTTCCCGACGCTAAACCTCAGTTATCAGTTTAGTGCAAACGCTACGTTACAGGCTAGTTATAGCAAACGAATTAATAGGCCCTCACTCTTTTTGTTATACCCTTTTAACGAACTGACTGATTTCAATTCACAATATGTGGGCAATCCAGACTTAAATCCCTCCTATGCCGACGTCGTTGAATTCGGCTTTCTAAAAACTTGGAGTAAATTCACTTTCAATCCTTCTTTATATTATCAGCATAATAAAGCGGTTATTCAAGACTATACTTACAGAAATGCTAATGGTGTATTTATGACCACACCTGTAAATATTGAAGGAGAAACCCGCAGCGGAATAGAACTTTCCACCTTATACAATCCTTATCGATTTTTAAACATCAATATGGAAATTAACGCTTACCGTTTTAAGCAGAGGGGATTTTATGCAGATCAGGATTTTCATTACAGTGGGAATATTTTAACCAGTAGGCTTAGCGTACAGACAAGGCTACCCCAAAAAATAAGCTTTCAATTTCGCTATAATTTTACCAGCGCACAAAGTAATGCCCAAAGTAGAACAGCCAGCATACACAATTTAGATTTTGGAGTAAGTAAGCTCCTATTAAAAGACAAGGCTACGCTACTCTTTGATGTCACCAATTTATTTAACCTAAAAAAATTCGAGACCACAACAACAGGCAGCACCTATTTGCTTTCACAAACCAATAGACCAAATGCTGCAAGATATCGTTTAACTTTTATCTACAAATTTAACCTCAAAGAAAACCAAGGCGTTAGACAAGCCAAAATGGGTAATAGGAATTAGATTTTCCTATTACCTCCCAGGTTTTGGGATAATCATTAAGCTTTCGTGGCCGTTTTCATCAACTGATTGTACTGCAAAAAAGTAATTGTCTTTTGAATAAGCCAAAGTAGCTGTGGGTTCTTTAACGAAAAACTTTCGCTCCCAAAAAGGACTGGTAGTTTCCCTCATGAGTACATAATAGCCGTAAGGAGTCTTTCCTTTTGGGGCATCCCATTTTAATTGGGTTTTATTGGTTAAGCCAGAGGTAATCACGGTTACATTTTGAGGTTCTTGGGTAGATAGCCCCAAATTGGCCATTACCGACATATTCATACGAGTTACTTTTTGGAGATAGTTATAGTCAACATATTCTGGCAAGTCTCCATATTTAAATCCATTTTCAGTTCTTACGTCTTGATGCTGCCTATTAAAGTCTTCATTCATTTCGGTAACCCTAACCGCTGTAAATCCTTGTTGCGAAAAAGGAGTATGGTCACCACCTCTTAGATATCTGTCCCTTCTGTAAATAAGTTTAACCTCAAGCTGATCAACATAACGCTCGGCAACTTCTTTAATATACCTAGCAGCCTGCCTGGCATTGCCATCATTCTCTGTTCCTGCAGACTGACGAGCCGCCGCTTGCTCCTTAGTTTCCGCTGCTGCGACACCTTCGCTAAACACCCTAACACTTTTGTTGTCCTTAATATCCGTTTCCATTCCATATGAATTTCCCACGATATCATTGTTCATTAACAAGTGAACATCCCAACCCTCGCTTTTTGCTCGCTTTGCCAAATTAGCCGCTCCATACAAGCCTTGCTCTTCACCCACAAAAGCCACAAAAACCAAGGTAGTTTTAAATTGATACTTGCTCATTACACGACACATCTCCATTACTGCAGCCACTCCAGAAGCATCATCATTCGCCCCAGGAGCAAAGTCCTTAATGTTCATCACATCGGTTACCCTCGAATCGTAATGACCCGAAACCATCAGCATGCGTTTATCATTTGGGTCGGTACCTGGCAAAACAGCCATCACATTTTTTAAAGTCACAGACTCCTTGATTCTTCGTCCATCCGCCGGCTGCAAAAAAGTATCGTATGACACTTGTAATTTTCCTCCGCTTTCTGTTGCATATTTTTCAAACTCACTCTTGATCCAGCTTCTGGCAGCCCCTATACCCTTAGTTTTACTCAAGGTATCACTCAATGTATGTCGGGTATGAAAAGAAACCATTTTTCTAATCAGGGTTTCTAGATTAGTTGACGAAACCTCATTTAACATATTGCTAATTTGAGGATCTCTAATTTCTGTTTTTTGTGCGAAAGCAAAAGTATGAGCCAAAAAACCAGTGCAAATCAGCAAAGCCAGACGAAGATTTTTCATATTCATTTAGGTTGTAAAATTCTGAATAGAAAGTTACAACTATTTGACATTACCTGTAAATTCACACCATATTGTTACTTAACCTAAATAAACAATTTATGATAAAGAAATTTACTATTGGCGCATTAGCCGTTGCTTTTTCTTTTGGCGCTTTTGCACAAGAACCTGTGAATAGCGAGGCTATACAAAAGATCAGAAAAGAAGGATTAGAAAACTCGAAAGTAATGGATATTGCTTTCCAAATTACCGACGTGATTGGACCTCGTTTGGCCAACTCTCCGGGTATTAAAAGAGGAAGAGACTGGGCGGTAAAGTATTTTACTGATCTTGGTCTAAAAAATGCCAAACAAGAAAGCTGGGGCGATTTTGGAAAAGGATGGTCGGTAGAGAGATATTATGCTGCAACTACTGCCCCTTTTTACAGACCAATTATTGGCTATCCTAAAGCTTGGACACCAGGCACCAACGGCCCTATTAAATCGGAAGTTGTTTTAATTAAAGCAGATACGGTTACCGACCTTGAAAAATACAAAGGCAAGCTTACGGGTAAAATCGTTGTGATTGAATCGGTAATGGTACAGCCCCTTAAAAATTCATATACACCAGATGTGACCCGTTACACCGATGAGAAACTTGCTGAAATGGCCGCGGCAGAACCTGCAGCACCAAGACAAGGACGTCCAGCGGGCAACAACAATCAAATGGCTATGATGATGCGTATGCGTCAAAACAGAGCCGCTATTAATGAGTTATTACTACAAGAGAAAGTAGGCTTGATTTTAACCTATGCCCGTGGCAATTACGGTACTTTCTTTACTAGCAATGGTGCTTCTTATGCCGTAGATGCGAAACCTGTTGCTCCTGAATTAGAGGTATCGGCTGAAGATTTCCTACACATCTTACGTTTATTACGTGGAGGCCAAAAAGTAGAAGTAGAAGCAGATGTAAAAACAACTTTTTACCCACAAGACCCTAAAGGATACAATGTTATTGCAGAAATTCCAGGTACTGATAAAAAACTAAAAGAAGAGATTGTAATGTTAGGTGGTCACTTTGATTCGTGGCACTCAGGAACTGGCGCAACTGATAACGCGGCCGGTTCTATCGTGATGATTGAAGTAATGAGAATTTTAAAAGCCATTGACTTTAAACCAAAAAGAACCATTAGAATTGCACTTTGGGATGCTGAAGAACAAGGCTTACATGGATCAAGGGGCTATGTAAAACAACATTTTGCTGATCCAAGCAAAATGGAATTATTGCCTGAGCATAGTAAGCTTAGTGCCTACTACAACTTAGATAATGGTACTGGTGCTGTACGTGGTATCTATTTGCAAGGCAATGCTAGTGCAAAGGATATTTTTCAAGCTTGGTTAAATCCATTTGCTGATTTAGGTGCAAAAACCGTAACCATTAACAATACTGGCGGTACCGACCACCAAGCTTATGATGCCGTGGGTTTACCGGGTTTCCAGTTTATTCAAGATCCAATGGACTACAATACTCGTACCCACCACACCAACCAAGATACTTACGACAGATTGGTAGAGGACGACTTAAAGAAATCGGCAACCATTATCGCTTCTTTTGTTTACCACACTTCAGAACGTGCTGAAAAAATTCCTCGTAAAGAATTACCAAAACCAGTTGCTCCAAGAAATTAATAGCAACATTTAGAAAAAGAGGCTGAGCAATCAGTCTCTTTTTTTATACAAACACCCGCTCTTTAAATGCCCATACCACCAACTGGTACGCATTTCTAAACCCCATCTTCTTCACCATATTTCTTCGATGTGTTTCAACGGTAAGTCTGCTGATGAAAAGCTGATCGGCAATTTCCTTATTACAATAGCCTAAGGAAATCAATTGCAGAACTTCCACCTCACGGGTACTGATACTATCTTGTAGGTGTTCTTCATTAATTTGGATGGTCATAGCTCTTTAGTTTTGTCCAAAATTATTTAGACAGAACTATTCCAACTTCAGAGATATTACCTTAATTTACAGGGTGTTTTTACGGTATGGCAATTGAATGTAATTGTGGTTCTTTGTGAAAACAATTAATAACCAACCAACTAAATTATGAGACTAAAACTCGATGACGACAATAAGGGCCATAGTGGCTTTTTATCCGAACGCTTTGACAAAAAAGCTGTTTTTGAAATGGTAGAAGAATACAGAAGGGGCAAAGATCCAAAAAAGGACTTAATGTATAGTCATTTTCAATTGGATGAGATCTTACAGCTCTGTATTGACAATGGCGTACTTGATGCGAATAAAACAATTCAAGCACAACTAAAAAATGCAGCTACCAAGGGACTAAAATTATACTTAGGTAAGCATAAAAATGATTTAACTGGCAATTATGAAAGATATAGGGAACATACTACCGTTATCATATGCAACACAAAAGTTGAATCGAGAGAGGACTATAAATATGAGGATTTACTTAAAAACAAGAAAAACTCTGTTTCAATAGCAGTCCCTAATTTATCCCCTGATGGAACCGCATTGGATATGACAAACATCTGTCCTCCTGACTGTGTAACTATACCCCAAGACCCATACGACATAGCTTATTGTACAACTTGCAGATGATCGACTTCATTAGACTTCATTTATCATTAATCGTGATTTGGGGATGTTTTATAACATCCCTATTTCTGCTTAAAAATAAACCCTGGCACCATCCATGGGTATTATTTAAGTACTACCTGTTTATTGTCGTTGTTGTTGAAACATTAAGCGGCTTTGGGCTAAAGTTTCACTTAATAAATACAAGTCAATGGCTATACAATAGTTTTATGCCCATTTATGGCCTATTTTATTTCTATGTGTTCAGTAGTATTATTAAGCTAAAACATGCAAAAACGCTGATCTTAGCTCTATCCCTTACTTTCTTGGGTTCCGTGCTATGGGAAGGCTTTAGCCATGGATTCAGTATCTTTTTCTTCAGAACACTCATTTACCTATCAGTAGCACAACTATTTTTATGTGGATTATATTTCTACAGTATTTTTCAACAAGATGAATATTCCGATCTTTTAAAAGATCCTGCATTTTGGTTTGTAACTGGCACACTCTTTTATACCGCAATTGTTGCCTCAACCTCCATTTTCTTCAGCGAACTATTAAAACTTCAAGTTAAAAATCAAATTCCGCTACGTGCTATTTTAGTTGTACTAGGCAACATCATCATGTATGGCTGTTGGATCAAATCATTTTTATGCATCAACAACAAGCAGACTTATATAACGCAATCTTACTCTCAGCACTAGTTTTTTTCTTAATTGCTGCTGGATTAGTTTTCCTCGTGTTCACTTACAACAAGAGAAGAAAAATTCATGCCATAGAAAAAGAAAGTCTTAAAAAAACCTACGAAACCATTCTGCTAAAGACACAAATTGAAGTACAGGAGCAAACCATGCAAACTATTGCCAGCAACCTGCACGATAACATTGGTCAATTATTGAGCCTTACCAACTTAACCTTGTCTTCTGTCAACATTGATGACAAAGAAAAAGCCAGCAAAAAAATTGACAGTTCTACCGAGTTAGTGAACAAATCCATTAAAGAACTAAGAGAACTGGCTAAGCTTTTACAGGGAGAAAAACTGCTCGAAAAAGGCATTGGCTTTGCCCTTGAGCAGGAAGTAGATTGGCTTAAAAAATCTGAGATTTATCAAATCAATTTTACCAACAAACTTAAAGAGCACATAGAAATCTCTCCGGAAAAAGACTTGATTATCTTAAGGCTCTTTCAAGAAATCGTCAATAACATCATTAAACATGCCCAGGCTACCGAAATTACCATCAGCTTGATACAACAACAAGAAAACTTACTCATCTCTATTGAAGAAAACGGCGTCGGCTTTAATTATCAAGATGTATCTAAAAACAGTAGTGGATTAGGCCTTCACACCATAGAGAAGAGAGTAAAATTAATTAACGGCACATTTCAAGTCGACTCTTCGATAGGTAAAGGAACGCAAATCACCCTAATCATACCTTATCCTTAAATCATGCACGAAAAGATAAAAATAGCCATAGTAGATGACCACACCCTGTTCAGATCTGGGTTAGCAAGCCTTTTAAGCGAATTTGAAGAAATTGCCATTGTATTTGAAGCGGTAAATGGCAGTGATTTACAGTCAAAAATTAAAAAGCATGAAGAGGTACAATTGATCCTGATGGATATTAACATGCCTGTAATAGATGGTTTTGCTGCCACAAAATGGATTAAAGAGCAATATCCCCATATATATGTTTTGGCCCTAAGCATGTTTGAAGATGAAAAATCAATCATCAACATGATCAAGGCTGGTGCAAACGGCTACCTTTTGAAGGAATCGAAACCCTCGGAAGTGCTTTTGGCCATTAAAGCAATGCTAGAGAAAGGCTTTTATGTGAATGAGCTCGTGTCTGGTCGTTTACTAATATCCATTAAAAATGAAGAGCCCAAAAACATCCTTACCGAAAAAGAGCTCACCTTTTTACAATATTGCGCTTCGGAACTTACCTACAAGGAAATTGCTTCTCTCATGAATATCAGCCCACGTACGGTCGATAATTACCGCGAATCCCTATTCGCCAAGCTGAACCTAAAATCCAGAACTGGCTTGGTGGTTTATGGCATTAAGAATGATTTGATAAAAATTTAATTGGGTTAGTTGGTTAATTGCTAAACTGGTTAATCGATTACTAACGCCCATTCAGAACAATTATCAAATTAGCCAATTCGATAATTAGCTAATTAACTAGGCAAATCAAACGACTGGTGCCTTTCAGGAATTTCAACGTTACTAAAACCAGCAGCATGCAATTTCTCTTTAAAATTCAATTGTACCTCATATTCACCGTGTACCAAAAATAGCTTCTTCACCTTGCTGGCATCCTGACCAGAAAGAAATTGAAGTAAATCATTATAATCACCATGGGCACTCATCGATTGAATACTTTGCACTTCTGCATGTACCGTAAACCGATCTCCAAAAATCCCTACCTCTGTAGCGCCATTTTTTAATTTGCCTCCCAATGAATTTGGCTCACAGTAGCCCACCAGCAAAATGGTATGCTTAGGATCTCCAATACAGTTTTTGATGTGATGTTTCACCCTTCCAGCTTCTGCCATTCCTGAAGCCGAAATAATAATACATGGTGCAGGATTAGCATTTAAAGCTTTCGATTCTTCTGCTGTTTCTATATAATGTAACTGCTCAAAATCGAAAGGGTTATCATCAATTTTCATGATATCCAACACTTCGTCATTATACCCTTCAGCATGGTTCTCTACAATCTGTGTGGCTTTTGCAGATAACGGACTATCTACGTAAACATTCACTTTGGGCAACTGCCCCTTTAAATCTAGGTTATTGAGCACGTATAAAATCTCCTGTGTCCTGCCTACGCTAAAAGCTGGAATAATCAACTTCCCTTGCTTCTCTACACAGGTTTTAATTACCACATCTAACAACGCTTGTGCTGTGGGTTGGGCGTCTTTATGGAGTTTATCGCCATAGGTAGATTCCAATAAAATATAATCTGCCTGCGGAAATGGTTGAGGTGAACGTAAAAGTAAATCACCATACTGCCCTACATCGCCACTAAAGCTGAGTTGAGAGGTGTTTCCATGTTCGGTAATTCGCAAATGCACAGAAGCGCTTCCAATGATGTGCCCAGCGTCAACAAACTGTAAAGTAACTCCCTCGGCAATGACTACTTCTTTATGATAAGGAACCATTTCAAAAAAAGACATCGCTTTAAGCACATCTTCCCCTTCATATAGCGCCTCTTCTAAAGGCAGACCTCGTTTCGCCAGCTTCTTATTTTTATAACTTAAGTCTCCTGCTTGTATTTTTGCCGAGTCCAACAATAAGATTTTGGCGAGTTCCTTAGTGGCTGGAGTTCCATAAATTTTACCCTTAAAGCCTTGAGCCACCAAACGAGGAATTAATCCGCTATGGTCAATGTGGGCATGCGACAAAACCAAAACATCTACCTCCGCAGCAATAAAGCCAAAGTTTTCATTCAGTTCCTCTGTTTCTTGGCCCATTCCCTGAAACATGCCACAGTCCAATAAAATTTTAGTTCCGTTATCCAGCGTAAGTAAGTGTTTACTTCCCGTTACGTTTCTGGCAGCACCATGAAAAGCTATCTTCATCTTAAGTTCTTTGGCTCAATAATAAGAAACCTAGCTCGCTTAAACAACCAAAGCCATTTGTGACAGAAAATATTTCCACATAAAATTTGAAAACTAATTAATTAGTTATATATTGGTATTAAAATATTTAGCTTAAGCTTGCGCTTTAAAAGACAATATTCAAAAAAGAAAACATGGAAATTAAAGATTTAACTCGAGCAGAGGAACAAATTATGCAGGTGATGTGGCAACTTGACAGCGCTTTTGTAAAAGAGGTAATTGATTATCTTCCTGAACCTAAGCCCGCATATAACACCGTATCAACCATTATCCGAATTTTAGAAGTAAAGGGATTTATAGGTCATGAAGCTTACGGCAAGTCTCACAAATATCATCCCCTCATTTCAAAAGATGAATATAAAAGACATGCTACCGAAAAGCTTTTGGGCAATTATTTCGAAAACTCGGTAGAGAGTATGTTCTCTTTTTTCGTGAAAGAAGAAAAACTTGACCTGAGCGATGTGGATGAAATTTTAAAAATGATTAACAAATTTAAAAATAAACCAAAATGAGCTGGTCACACTATTTATTGCAAGTAAATATCTATTTGGTTGTTTTTTATGCCTTTTATAGATTGCTACTCACAAAAGAAACCTATTTTGTGTTGAATAGGGTCTATCTAATTTCTTCAGGTATTTTCTCGCTAGCAATCCCCTTTATACAGCTAGATTGGTTTGGCAAACAAGAAATTAGCCAACAAATCCATGTGCAGGTTGAACAACTTAACCAGTTCATTACACAAGGACCAATTGTTGCCGAAACCCAAAGCTTTAATTGGGGTAGCATCATCGTATTTACTTACCTATTAGGAGTGCTCTTCTTTCTGGCCCGTTTCATCATTCAATTGATAGGCGTTAAAAAAATGTTTAATGGCCTTAAAAATGGCTTGGCATTTTCTTTTTGGAACAAAAAAATAGTGGCCGACAACCTTCCTAGCGTCGAAACGGTAAACCATCACGAAGACATCCATATTAAACAGTTACATACTTTTGACGTACTCTTTTTTGAATCCATAGGCATTCTTACTTGGTTCAATCCAATTATCTACCTATACAAGGCCACTGTTAAGAATATTCATGAGTATTTAGCTGATGAGGCCGCCGCTAAATTTCAGGGCGATAAAGAGGCTTATTCTATGTTATTACTCAACCAAGCTTTTGGTGTAAACGTGAATACCCTAACCAATGGTTTCTTTAAGAAATCGATGATTAAAAAACGGATTTTTATGCTTTACAAAGAAAGGTCAAGAAAAACCGCGATCATGAAATATGGTATTTTTGTGCCTCTTTTTGGCTTAGCCTTGTTGCTTTCTTCTTCAACCATCAGAAAAAACGAAAAACTATTAGCTGCAGCAGAGCAAGTACAACTTGAAGACGCAAAGGCAGCCGTAGCTGAGGTATTGAATTTGACACCTCAAAAATCTGTGGAGGTTGTTTTGGGAGAACCTATCGTAAGGTTTGCACCTCCTAAGGAGACTAAAGGTATTGAGGGCATTAATTCGTTTTATAAATATTTAGGCAATACAGTGAAATACCCCTCACTCGCGGCCGAAAATAAAGTTCAGGGAAATTTAGTAGTTACCTTTAAGGTGATTGACAGAAAAACCACGGACATTAAAATAGAAACCAAATTAGGCTCAGGCTGCGATGAAGAAATGGTTAAAAGAATAGCAGCTTATAAAGAAGGTGCATTAAAAGACGGAAATTATAGCCTAAAAGTAACCTTTATGCTTCAAGGTTCTTCTGCTCCATTTCTTAACGAAAATGCAAAGAACAATGCTAAATTTACCAGTTTAAACACACTTTCTATCATCGGGTATCCTTATGAGCCAGACGAAGTATATAGTTTTGTGAGCTTAGAAAATCCTCCACAATTTCCGGGGGGAATGGTTGATTTTTATAAATTTCTAGCTGAAAATATTAAATATCCTGAAGAAGCAGCGAAGCAAGAGGTCCAAGGAAATGTTTTCGCATCCTTTATTGTTGAAAAAGATGGTTCGCTAAGCGACATCAAGATAGACAGGCCTTTAGGGCATGGCACCGACGAAGAAGCGGTGAGGGTTTTAAAACTTAGCCCCAAATGGAATCCTGGCACTCAGAATGGTAAAACCGTTAGGGTAAAATATAATCTTCCCATCAAATTTAGCCTAAGCAAAAGACAAACTGGCGCCATAAAAGGCATCAAAATAGAAGCAAAAGACGGAGCTGCACATTTTAGCGGAGATCAGCTTACCCTAAGGGCCGCCGGGTTTGAGGACGGGAAATCACCTCTCTATATTTTAGATGGTGAAATTTTAGAAAATGGCAGAATTAGTGACATAGATCCTAAAACCATTGAAGCTGTTAGCGTTTTGAAAGATGGTACCGGAGCAGCGCTTTACGGTGAAAAAGGAAAAAATGGTGTAATCATCATCACTACAAAAAATGCTGAAAAAATAGTCATTGGAAGACCTAGTAAACAACCAGCCCAACGATAAAATGAAAAAGGTTACGCTTATCTTATTAGTTTCATTATTAGGACACCACTTAGGCCAAGCCCAAGCTAGCACCAAAGGGAATGAGCTTTATTCCTTTGTAGCATTGAAAAACCCGCCAAAATTTCCTGGCGGATTACCCAAATTTTATAAGTTCCTTGCAGACAACCTCAAATATCCCGCAACAGCCAAAGCAAAAAACATAAAAGGCAATGTATTTGCTGCTTTTGTCATTGAAAAAGACGGCTCGCTGGGTGATATTAAGATACTTAGGGGGTTAGGTTCAGGCACTGACGAAGAAGCTTTAAGAGTTTTAAAACTTTGCCCAAAATGGTACCCAGGCACATTAAATGGAAAACTGGTTAGGACACAATACAATGTCCCCATCAAATTCTCTCCAAATTAACACACAAGCAAAAGGGCTCCCGACAAAATGTCGGGAGCCCTTTGTAATTTCTCCTATGTCTCGGACAATTAAAGTTAATAAATTAATTCCAATTTTCCGAATTTACTATGCTAGCATACAATCAATTACGATTGAAAAGCTTTGCCTTTAACTTTACGTTCTTGTTCTGTTAAGAAGATTTTACGTAAACGTATACTTGCAGGAGTAACCTCAATATACTCATCAGCTTGTATGTATTCCATACACTCCTCTAAAGAGAACTTAATTGCTGGTGCAATACGGGTGTTATCATCTGTACCAGAAGCACGCATGTTGGTTAATGCTTTTCCTTTAACAATATTGATCACTAAATCATTATCACGGATATGCTCACCTAAAATTTGTCCTTCATAAATATCCACACCTGGATCTACGAAGAAACGACCTCTATCTTGTAATTTATCAATAGAATAAGCTGTAGTTGTACCTTTATCCATTGAAATTAATACACCATTTAAGCGACCAGGAATTGTACCTTTCCAAGGCTCATAAGCTTTAAAACGGTGCGCCATGATTGCTTCACCAGCGGTAGCAGTTAATACGTTGTTACGTAAACCGATAATACCACGAGAAGGAATTTCAAACTCCAAGTGCTGCAAATCACCTTTTGGTTCCATAATCAATAACTCACCTTTACGTTGAGTTACCAATTCAATTACTTTACCCGCAACATCACCAGGAACATCTACAATTAAAGTCTCTACTGGCTCGTGTTTTTTACCATCAATTTCTTTAACGATAACTTGAGGCTGACCTACTTGTAGCTCGTAACCTTCACGACGCATCGTTTCGATCAATACCGATAAATGGAGAATACCACGACCATAAACCAACCATGAATCTGCACCTTGAGTTTCAACAACTTTCAACGCTAAGTTTTTCTCCATTTCCTTCATCAAACGATCTTTGATACGTTGAGAAGTAACCAATTTACCTTCTTTACCAAAGAAAGGAGAATTGTTAATGGTGAACAACATGTTCATTGTTGGCTCATCAATGCTAATTACTGGTAGTTGTTCTGGTGCTTCAAAATCAGCGATAGTATCACCAATATCAAAACCATCAATACCTACCACGGCACAAATATCTCCAGATCTAACTTCTGTAGTTTTTACTTTACCTAAACCTTCAAAAGTGTATAATTCTTTTACTCTAGATTTAACCAATTTACCGTCACGTTTAATCAAAGTAACAGGTTGGTTTTCTTTAATGGTTCCTCTGTGTACACGACCAATAGCAATACGACCTACGAAAGAAGAATAATCTAACGAAGTAATCTGCATTTGCAAAGTACCTTCATTAATTGGAGCTGCAGGAATGTGCTCTACAATCGCATCCAATAAAGGAAAGAAGTTATCCGTTGGTTTGGTGTAATCGGTGCTCATCCAACCATTTTTAGACGAACCATAAATTACAGGGAAATCCAACTGCTCTTCCGTAGCTTCTAAGTTAAAGAACAACTCAAAAATTTGCTCATAAACTTCTTCAGGACGACAGTTTTCTTTATCAACTTTGTTTACAACTACAATTGGTTTTAAGCCTAAAGCCAAAGCCTTTTGAGTTACAAAACGAGTTTGAGGCATTGCTCCCTCAAAAGCATCGCAAAGCAAAAGCACGCCATCAGCCATTTTCAACACACGCTCTACCTCACCACCAAAATCGGCGTGACCAGGGGTATCAATAATATTAATTTTAACGTCCTTATATTTAACCGATACGTTTTTAGACACGATGGTAATGCCTCGTTCACGCTCCAAATCATTGTTATCCAAGATCAAATCTCCCGTTTCCTCGTTATCACGAAAAATAGAGCAGGCATGTAAAATTTTGTCTACCGTGGTGGTTTTACCGTGGTCTACGTGGGCTATAATAGCTATGTTTCTAATATTTTGCATCTTATGCGATAGTATTTAAGGGCGCAAAGGTAGCGAAAAAAGCCGAAAAACGAAACATAAACACCAGGTAAAATATGTTAAGTTTTTGTAAATCAATTGCATTGCCAATCAACACTGTCAAACTACGCTTTCCGAATAATTGGGCAAGTTATCAAAGTGTCTATTCTATCACTACCATCATCACAATTAGCTATTAATTTCCTTTTTATCTTTAGTAGAAAATACTCTAGCAGCTAAAATCAATTTCACAAATGAAAATATTCTTGACTTTAATCTCATTCCTATTTCTCACTAACCTGAATACGGTACATCAGGATAGGATATTGAAAATTGATAAAGACGGAAAGATTATTGGCCTACCTAAAAATTTTATGCCTGCACAATTTGACCTCAATAACAACAAATTAAGAATACATGATAAAGAAATTACCCTTCCAAAATGTGTTAGCATCTACTTCAAGGAATATAAAAATCCCAAATTGGTATTAACAGCCTCTTGGTATCATTCAAAAACAACCTTACCATATTATCTAAATTTTGAAATTTCTGACAAGAATGCAAATAATGGTTATAACGTTTTAGTTGATTTAGAAACATTAGATCTGATCTATATTCACAAAATATCTAGTAAAGAAAATACAATTTTAAATTCAGAAGTACATGTAAGTAAAGAGTGTCTCGCTGAATACAAAAAAGCGATCAGGACTGTGAATTAAAAAGCTCTTCTACATGAAGCAAGAAATTAAAATCATCCCCTTTCATCCGACACATCAAAAAGATATAGATGTAATGATGGATAACATTTCACTAGAGTTTGAACAGCCTATACGTACCCCACAATCAAAAAAAATAATTAACGTTTTTGAATTGCCCAATCATCAATTTTGGGTGGCCACTAATGGCAATCAAATCATTGGAACCATTGGTTTGCAGCAATTAGACGATGAAAACATTGTACTCAAATCAATGTTTGTAGACCAAATGCAACGTGGGCTTGGCGTAAGTAATTTGCTGCTTAAAACACTAGAAGAATGGGCAGCCCAAAATCATTTCAAACGAATTTATTTGGGCACCATGCCCCAATTTTCCGCAGGACAGCGGTTTTATTCAAAAAACGGATTTGAAAAATGTGCGTAAGCAGATTTGCCTCCCGATTTTACCAGAAACCCCTTAGATACTATTTTTTAGACTAAACGCTTAACTGCTGATTGAAAAAGCCATGAAAAGCTTCAACCTACAGATGATTTAGCCACTCCTCATAACTAATTACTCCTAGCTCTGGTTTTCCTTTCCCTTCCAACATGGCGATAAACTCCAAATCATGCCCGTCGGGATCTTTAAAATAAATGGCCACGGCTGGCATCCAAGCAAAAACCATCGGCTTTTCCTTACCATCTTTGAGAAAGTTATAAGGCTGCAGTTTTCTCTCCTTTAAAAAATCAATTGATTTGTTCAATACATCATCAACCTCACAACTAAACGCAAAGTGGCGGATATCAATCTCATTCTTCGGCTTTTCCCATAAACCAAGCATAGCACCTTTTGGCTCTCCTATCCAAAAAAAGGCAACTCTACGGTCATCGTTATAACCACATTCAGTAAGCCCCAATACACTTTTATAAAAATTTACAGACCTCTCCAAATCCTCTACGAAAAGGTGTGTTTCAAATAATCCTTTAATCATGTGGTGAAGTTACACTTAGCAGAACGTGAAAGAAAATCACTTATCTCAATCTATTCATCAAGAATATCTATCGAGCTTTTTGGGGTATAAAAAAGAAACGGGGACTCGGCATACCACCTTGTCCCCGCCATCTAAATTAACGCTCTCAGTAATATAAACTCCCTTAACAAAGCTTTATTGTATGGAGGATAGAAATATTTTTTATTTTTTTCACAGGAGAGCCCGCAAACAAAAAAGCCCCGCATATGCAGGGCTTCTTTTATTAATCAAAAATGAAAACTAAGGCATTAAAACAGTGTCAATTACGTGAATAACGCCATTCGATTGGTTCACATCGGCGATAGTAACTTTTGCATCATTACCTTTAGCATCTCTCACATATAAATCTTTTCCTTTGGTCCAGAAGGTCAATTTTTCACCTTGAACGGTAGTCATCGTTGCTTTACCACCACCTTTAGTTACTGCAGCCCAAATAGATTTAGCACTATGGTTACCTGCAACTACATGGTAGGTTAAAATTTTAGTAAGCATTGCTTTGTTCTCCGGTTTCACCAAAGTTTCAACTGTACCTTTAGGCAATTTGTCGAAAGCGGCATTAGTAGGAGCAAAAACAGTAAATGGACCTTTTGACGATAAGGTTTCTACTAAACCTGCTGCTTTAACTGCTGCTACTAAAGTGGTATGATCTTTTGAGTTTACGGCATTTTCTACAATATTTTTAGAAGGATACATTGGTGCGCCACCTACCATTACTGTTTTTTCTTTTTTTGAAGTTTGTGCCATCGTAGCGTTTGTAAAGATCAAGCTTAATGCGCATACGCCTAAGGCTACTAGATTTGTTAACTTTTTCATGATGTTTAAATTTTATTTTATGATTTATGTCTTTGCCTACACTTACGAGATTGGGCAAACACTCGGTTTTTATTTTTGAATATTTTTTAAAGAACCGCCTTTATCAGCCTCAAAATCAAGACTAATAGAATTCATGCAATAACGTTTTCCAGTAGGTTCGGGACCATCATCAAACACATGGCCTAAGTGAGAACCACATCTACCACAAAGTACTTCTGTACGTATCATATTGTAAGACCTATCTTCTTTATAGGTAACACTTCCTTTGGCACCAGGCTCAAAAAACGAAGGCCAACCACAAGTACTCGCAAATTTTGCTCCTGATCGGAATAACCTATTTCCGCAAACCGCACAGTAATAAGTTCCCTTCACATCAAACTCATTGTACTTGCCCGTAAAAGCTTTTTCGGTAGCGCCCTCTCTTGCCACCGCATATAAATTAGGCTCTAAAATTTGCTTCCATTCTTTATTGCTTACGTGAAGTTTTTTTTGATCTGTTCTCGAATAGTAAGGATTTTTGTTTTTCTGTTGCCCAAATGTTGGCGCAACCAGCGTAAAGCTGAGCAGCGATAGACATATCAGTCTTTTAAAAATTGTTTTCATATAGTCTTCTTTTTAAAGAATTTACGATAAAGCATTAAAAACAGATTTAAAAAAGACTGACTTTCAGATATTTTTATATTTTTGTTAAAAGCACTTTATTTTTTGAGTACGCAACCCAAATTATCCGAACAAGAAATCATCGCTATGCTCTTACAGCGAGACGAGAAAGGATTTAACTATCTATATGATAATTATGCAGGGGCTATTTATGGTATCATTACCAAAGTGGTGCACTTAAAAGAATATGCCGACGAAATTATACAAGACGTCTTTGTTAAGATTTGGAAAAATATTGCGCAATTTGACGCAGAAAAAGGTCGTTTGTATACATGGATGATTAATTTGGCCCGCAATACGGCTATTGATTACATCAGATCCAAAGGCTATCAGAACGAGCAAAAAAACCAAAGCATTCCAGATTTCGTAAATGATAGCGAACAATACGCCACCACTCCCAACGTTGACCACATTGGCATGAAAAACGTGCTATCGCAACTAAAGGGAGAATGGCAGGAGTTGATAGAGTTAGCTTATTTTAAAGGATATACACAACAGGAAATAGCCGAAAGGCTTGATATTCCCATTGGTACCATTAAAACGAGAACTAGAAACGCCTTGATTGAGTTGAAAAGATTATTAAAAGATTACCGATAAATTGGACATTAAAGATTACATATCGTCTGGTATTATAGAAGCCTATGTGATGGGTTTAGCTTCTGAGGAGGAAATACGTATTCTGGACTGCATCCAGAAGAACAATCCTGAGGTGCAACAGGCTATTATTGACGCACAAAACACCTTAGAAGATTTTGCGTCGCAACAAGCTATTGCCCCACCTCCTAACCTTAAATCAGAAATATGGGCCAAAATTAGCGATGACCAAGAAAACCCTGTTGTTGTTGAAGAAGTACAGGCAGAACCTGTTGCCAAACCTCTTTATCCAACACAAAGTACAGATAACAACAAAGCAACCCTAAAATGGTTTGCTATTGCTGCTTCTATTTTATTGGTAGCTAGTATCTCTCTTAATTTTTATCTCAACAATGCCCGAAACGCGGTAAAAAATCAAGTTGCAGCCTTAACTGAAACTCAAAAAAATACCCAGCTTGCTTATCAAAACTTAAAGAGCAAATGGGATATGGCCAGTAACCCACAAATGAAATCTATTCCATTGTTAGGTGTTGAAAAACATCCAGAGATGAAGGCCATGGTTTATTTGGAACAAAAATCCAATAATGTTTACTTGGCTTTGGATAACTTACCTGCAACTTCTAAGGAACAACAATATCAACTGTGGGCCATTGTAGATGGCAAACCCGTTAGCTTAGGCGTATACGATCAGGATTCGACAACAACAGTACAAAAAATGACGGCCGTTGCATCAGCACAAGCCTTTGCTATTACCTTGGAAAAGAGAGGCGGAAGCGAAACGCCAACGATGGAAAACATGTATGTAATGGGTAAGATTTAGCTTTACTTAGCGAAAGCCCATTCTAAAAACTTTGGCAGCACCTGTCCCCATGTAGGCACATTGTGTTTACCACCAACCATTTCATAATAAAAAATATCCTTAGGGCGTTCGTATCCTTTTTTTACCAGTTCTTTGATCACATCTACCGTGTCATCTATGGAATCGATAATGAAGTTCTGATTACGGTCGGCCGTTTCGTCTTCTGTCCCAGTCATTAGCCAAAACTGCAAATCAGGCTTAGAAGTAGTATCCCTCACCATCTCGTGCAGAATTCGGTCATCGTCGGTATAATCTTTTGATAAATCTTTTTTACGCCACCAGAAAGAACCTGAAAAGACTCCTACCAAATCGAAAATATCACTATGGTGCCAAGCAATATCAAAAGCGGTTAAACCACCTAACGAAAAGCCTGCAAAAGCTTTTTTACCATTAATGGTTTTTCCAAATTGCTTCTGGATAAAAGGCAAAAGCTCTCCCATTACAAAAGCAGTATACAAATCAGCCTTGCTACCCCTTCCCTTAAAATCTGGCCTGTTAGCCACTCCATATTCCAGTAAACGCTCTTCCCCAGCATAAATGCCAACAGTAATCACTGGATTTATTTTCCATTTATTTTGCAGTTCCAGCAAGTGCTCTTCCAATTCCATTTGTGACAAGTCTTGCCCATCATTCACTAAAAGCAGGTTTACGATTTCGTTTCCCAACAGATTTTTGGGAACATAAATGTCTAGATCAACCGTACGTTGAAGATATTTCGATTTTATTTGATAGGTAGTTTTGATAATAGTAGTATTAAAGTTTTCAGTTATTCTTCAATTCAGCTACAAAGTTATCATTATCCTAAAAACCTACAGCTATTAAATAGACAAAAAAAATACACTTAATTTTTTTTGTAACTGAAAATGACTAACTTAAGTTCTATAATCATTATACCGATGAAAGAAGAATTACAAAGATGGCACAGCCCTAGCCTCAACAGGGAGATAGAAACTTTGGTCTTTGGCCATAGTGGCTACCCCATTATTTTATTTCCCACCAGTATGGGAAGGTATTACGAGAACAAGGATTTTAAGTTAATAGAATCCGTGCAGCACTTCATTGAAGAAGGGAAAATCAAGATTTACTGTCCCGATGGTATTGATTCCTTAAGCTGGTACAATAAGAGTATCCATCCTTCTGAAAGAGTGAGAAACCATATTTGGTATGACAAGTTCCTATTAGAAGAACTCCTCCCTCTTGCGACCAGTAAAACAGGAAGAAATAAAGTCATTACTGCTGGATGTAGCTTTGGTGGATACCATGCGGTGAACTTCGCATTTCGACATCCTTGGGCCATAAGTCATATTTTTAGCATGAGTGGCGCTTTTGATATCAGAGGCCAACTGGATGGTTTTTATAATGACGACGCTTATTTCAATAACCCCATCGATTATATCCCTAACAACATCAATCCTGAGCTTTGGCAACTTAAAATTGTTTTGGGCACTACTGACCGTGATATGTGCAGGGCAGACAATGAAAATCTATCGGGCATTTTACACCATAAAGGAATTAGCCATTGGTTGGATATTAGACCTAATGCCGACCATGATTGGCCAATATGGAGAGAAATGTTCCCCGAATATGTTTATCAGATTTAGGGACTAGGAGTTAGTAAAAAATCAATCATTCAGCATAATCAACACTTTAAAACATATATACCATGAAAAAAATCGGAATTTTATTTGGACAGGAGCGTTCATTCCCACAAGCTTTTGTAGACAGAGTGAACCAAAAAGCCGTTGAAAACATTACGGCAGAATTTGTAAAAATAGACAAGGTTTTCCAAGCTGAAAAGCCTGAATACGCCGTAATCATTGACCGTATTTCGCAAGATGTACCTTTTTACAGGGCTTATTTAAAAAATGCAGCAATGGGTGGTACCGCAGTCATTAACAACCCATTCTGGTGGAGTGCCGATGAGAAATTTTTCAACAATGCCTTGGCTGAAAACATTGGGGTTCCTGTACCTAAAACGGCATTAATTCCTTCTAGAGAGCATCCTGACGACACCAACGAGCATTCGTTCAGCAACTTGGTGATGCCTTTTGATTGGGAGGCGATATTTAATTATGTGGGCTTTCCGGCGTACATGAAACCTTTTGATGGCGGCGGATGGAAAGAAGTTTACAAATTGGAAAGCATGGAAGAGTTTTTCGAAAAGCATAGCCAAACCCAACAAACGGTAATGATGCTGCAGGAAGAGATTATTTTCGAAGAATATTTTAGATGTTATTGCATTGGCGGAAAGTACGTACGAATTATGCAATACGAGCCTCGCAACCCACATCACCTGCGTTACGTGATCGACGGACCAAAACCAAGTGAGAAGTTATTAAAAAAGATTGAGGAATATACCTTAAAACTTAACCAATATTTAGGTTATGATTTTAACACAGTAGAATTTGCAGTGAGAAATGGCGTTCCAATTGCCATCGATTTTTGTAATCCAGCACCAGATGCAAGCTTAGAAAGTGTTGGTCAAGAAAACTTTGAATGGGTGGTTGAAACTGCCGCTAATTATGCGATAGAAAAAGCCTTGGCTCATGAATTTGGCAAAAACAACCTGACTTGGGGCAACTACGTTAAAACTAGTGCTGCTGGTACTCCTTTAACTGCAAAAGTTGCTAAAGCTACTCCAAACGCCAAACCTGTGGCAAAACCAAAACCAACCATCAAAAAACCGATTAAATAACGTTAAACCGAACTATCTATGAACGAGTTTACTTTAGGGGTCGAAGAAGAATACATGATCATTGATCCCATCACTAGGGAACTATCCTCACATGACCAAAAGATTGTAGAGGCAGCGCAAAAAATACATAAGGACCAGGTAAAGGCAGAAATGCACCAGGCCGTGGTAGAAGTAGGGACCAGTATCTGTAGAAATACAGATGAAGCAAGAGCAGAAATCTCACAACTACGAAGAACAGTTGCACAACTTGCAGGCGAACAAGGTCTTCGCATTGGCGCCGCTGGCACCCACCCTTTTTCGCACTGGGAAAAGCAACTGATCACAGAGCATCCTCGCTATAGCGAAATTGTAAATGAGCTACAGGAGGCCGCCAGATCCAACTTAATTTTTGGCCTCCATGTACACGTAGGCTTCCAATCACGTGAGCTGGCTATACATGTTGCCAATCAAGTGCGTTATTTTTTACCACACGTATTTGCCCTTTCTACCAATTCCCCTTTTTGGGAAGGAAGAAATACGGGATATAAATCATTCCGTACAAAGGTGTTCGATAAGTTTCCACGGACTGGCATTCCTGATATTTTTAATAGCATTGAAGACTATGATAACTATGTAAAGCTCTTGATCAAGACCAATTGCATAGACAATGCAAAAAAAATATGGTGGGATATTCGTGTACATCCATTCTTCGAAACCATTGAATTTAGGGTGTGTGATTGCCCGATGCTGATTGATGAAACAATGGCCTTCACGGCCATTTTTCAAGCATTATGTGCCAAATTGTACAAGCTACGCTTACAGAATTTAAACTTCATTTCATACAGCAGAGCGCTCATTAACGAGAACAAATGGCGGGCTGCCCGTTATGGCATTGATGGAAATTTAATAGATTTTGGGAAAGAAATGGAAGTAAATTGCCGAAATTTGGTCCTTGAATTGTTAGATTTTATAGACGATGTGGTAGACGAGCTAGGCAGCCGAAGGGAAATTGAGTACGTACACAAGATTTTAGCCAACGGTACTGGTGCTGACAGACAGCTAGCGGTTTACGAACAAACCCAGAGCTACGAATCAGTAGTAGACTACATCACTACACAAACATTAATAGGTACGAGGTAAAGGATGAGCGATAGCAACAACATTAAAATAGCCATTATTGATATGAATATGGGCTTCCCCAACCAGGGAATGAGAGGGATACAAGAAATTTTACACCAGTATAAAATTGACAATGATCTCCATTTAAGCATTGACATATTTGACATTAGGCAAAAAGGGGAAGTACCAGATTTAAGTTATAACATTTATATCTCGAGCGGCGGGCCTGGAAACCCTTATGATGGAGAAGGCCAGCAATGGGAAAGCGATTTTTTTAACTTATTGGACCAAATCGACAACTTCAATATGGTTAGTGATGAGAAAAAATATGCCTTCTTGATTTGCCATTCTTTTCAATTGGGTTGCAGGAAATATCAATTAGGTGAAGTAACGCAGCGAAAATCTAATGCTTTTGGAATTTTCCCAATCTCTTTAACTACGGAAGGTGAAAATGAACGTGTTTTTAATGGTCTTAACAATCCCTTTTATTCTGTAGACAGCAGAGATTGGCAAGCGATACAACCAAATGATGCAGCCTTCGAAAAAACAGGAGCAAAGCTACTGGCCATCGAGAAAGATAGACCGCATGTAGATTTAGAAAGATGCATGATGGCCATCCGCTTTTCTCCTTATGTTATTGGCACACAATTTCATCCAGAAGCTGACCCTGTGGGAATGAAAATTTATTTGCTGCAAGAAGAGAAGAAAGAAGCCATTATTAAAAACCATGGTGAAGACAAGTATTATGACATGTTGAATAGTCTGGAAAATCCAGATAGAATTATGCTAACGAAAAGCGTCATTTTACCGAATTTCTTGGATGAAGCCATTAATGCGCTACAATTCGCATAAGGGCTTCTCCTTTAATCCACACCCTACCTATGATTGAAAAATACAGAACATCTTTTAATGCTAATTTCAGCGAACAGAAATACCAAGATTTCTTAACAAAGATTACGTTAGGATTTCCAGAAATCACTTTTAGACTAGCAGAATCTCCTGTTTTTATTCCCGAAGAACTGAAACAGCAATTGATTGCTGCAGGAGACCAGATTATCTCCTTAATTAAACGCAACGACTTTAAAGAGATAACCCAAAACGCTATTCCTAAAGATTGGATAGTACCTAATGAAAATGACCATCCACATTTTTTAACTTTTGATTTTGGTATTTGTAGTGACGAGCGTGGAAAAATAAAGCCAATGCTGATTGAAATGCAAGGATTTCCATCTCTTTATGGTTTTCAAACTCATTTGGCAAACACGTATAAAGAGAGCTTTAACCTCAACCCAAAACTTAGTCCTTTTTTTAATGGCTTAAATGAAGAAAGCTATTTCAACTTGTTGAAAAAAGTAATTGTGGGCAAACACGAACCTCACGAAGTAATTCTTATGGACGTTGATGCCCTCAACCAAAAGACGGCAATTGACTTTTATGTCACCGCCAATAAGCTAGGAATTAAGATACTGCCTTTAGAAGAAGTAAAAAAGGAAGGAACAAAACTATATTACATAGAAGGAGGCAAAAAGGTACAGATCAAGCGAATTTACAATCGCTTGATTTTTGATGAAATTGCTGATCAAACCTCCATATTTGAGAGCAGCTTTGATCCTAGAGAAGAGGTAGAGGTGGAATGGATAACGCACCCTAATTGGTTTTACCGTATCAGCAAATATACCATGCCAATGCTAACGGGTGAATTTGTACCTGAAACGCAATTTTTAAATGAGCTCACCGAATTACCGTCTGATTTGGAGAACTATGTTTTAAAGCCACTATTTTCCTTTGCTGGAATGGGCGTAATTATAGATGTAAAAGAAAGTGACATCCGTGAAATAAAGGATCCTGAAAACTGGATTTTACAACGTAAAGTAACTTACGAACCCATTGTACAAGCTCCCGATGGGGGCGTAAAATTAGAGCTAAGATTGATGTACTTATGGCCGGATGGTGAAGAACCGCAGCTTTGTATCAATTTGGCTCGCTTAAGTCGTGGGAAGATGATCGGCGTACGCTATAATGCCGATTTTGACTGGGTTGGAGGCACAGTTGGCTTAATGGAATCTTAGAGATAAGCTATAATTTCACCTGTCTGATGATGTTCTTAAGGTTAAGTTCAACAATATCGGTCATGTTTTTACAATCTTCATAAGCTGAATCTTTGTAGTATACTGCCATACTCTTTTTTAGCCTCATGATATTTTCTTTAGTAGTTAGCTCTTCTTTACAAGAAACATCTCTCAAATCCGTTAAACGATGACGTTCACTACGCACCCGATGTACAATGGAAGATAATTCTTCCTGTTTATATTGTTGAACTGTTTTTTCCGTTAAGTGCTCCATACATAATTTAACCAAAGGATAGTTTTCCTTAAAAAATTGCGGCATGTACACCTTGATATTGCCTTCGTAAAACTGTTGATCAAAATCTATTGCCCGTATGCGAAATTGGATATCGTCAAAATCGGGAGTAATTTGAACTACAAAATTGTAAGAACGCATATCTCCCAATAAAGTGACCAAACAACGCTCGTTAAACTTTACAAACTCCTTTGCTATACGGGTAGGGTTGTATTCTGCTTGGTAAAGCACCCCTTTATTGAACACATCGCCAGGCAAGCCTACGATATGCTCCTCAATCATAGTATCTCCATCAACCAAATAATTCACTTGGTTAGGTGATAAAATCTCCTCTAGTTCTAAACCAAAAATTCTGGAAGCATCAGCCTTTTTCACATAAAAATAGTCGTAAACATCGTTCAAACGGTTGACAATTCTTACCCTAAAAGGATGGGTATTCCCGAAAGTACAATAGTCAATCCTGTCGATGTATTTATGTTCTACAATACGCAGGTTACCAGATGCTTTTAATTTGGCATAAATCACTTTTAAGCCATTATGTAATTCCTCCATCTGACTTTGAGCATAAATGGGGCTTTCCCATAAAGTGTCTTTCCCGTTTTTGTCTAAAATCGGGTAACTCTCCGTAAATGCTTTAAGCGCCTCGTAATTTACAGGCAAACGTGCATCACGCTGATAGGTGCGCAGGTATTTATGTAAATTTTCACTAACTGGAAATATCGGTTTCTTTCGGGAAATTTTTACGTCTCTAGGTTCCATGGCATATGTTTAACTGCAATTTAAGCAATTACTGTCACTTAAATAATGACACAAGCACAAAAAAGCCACATCTCTGATTAGAAACGTAGCTCAAATTATTTGATAATATCTTAAATTACAACTTAATCCCAATACCGAAGCTACACAACCAAGGGTTTATTTTGGTATCCGCAACGACAGTGGCTCCTCCAGCTACAGAAGGAATGGTAGTAACGGTAGCATCAGTACTTAACCATAGCTTTTTTACATCAAAATTAAGGAATAGCTTTTTACTGATATCAAAATCTACGCCCAACTGAGCCGCTGGAGCAAAAGAGTTTTTGTAAGAAGTTTTGGCTATGGCCGGACCATCTTTAATGCCATAGAAGATAGTGTAATTAACACCAGCACCTACATAAGGCTGCACCTCTTTACTTACAGGCAAATGATAGGCAAGCGTTAAGGTTGGCGGCAGCAACCATACTTTTCCTAAATCTACATTACCCAAAGCCGTATTTACTGCACTTACCTCATGTTTAGTGGTACCGAGAATAAGGTTAGCGGAGAAGTTTTTAGCCAAGAAGTAGGTAAAATCCAATTCGGGAATAATGGTATTAGAAATATCTACGTTGCCATTAATGGTACTGATGGTTGCACTTTCTTGAGGAATGACAGCTGTGGCACGAAGACGCATTCTAAAATCGCCTTTTTGTTGTGCGAATACACCAGTGGTTAATCCAATCAAAAGAAGTAGGGTTGATATTTTTCTCATCGTATTATGTTATTTGTTCAAACAATATTAGCATGAGAAATTGAGGTAATTAATGAGCCAAGACAGCTTGTTCCGTGATATTAATTACTTGTGGCAGTGCATTTGCGAAAAAATAGATGGGTTAGATCCTCTGTATCACTGTCTTTGCTTGTTGTCACGCTGAGTTTATTGAAGCGTACGGTAGCGATGAAACAGTTTATAGTTTTTAGATTACTGCTTCGCGATCTCACTATGCTCGAAATGACGACAAAGGAAAGGACAAAACGAGTGTATAAAAAAATCCCGCTCTTTGCAGAACGGGATTTCTTATGTTTTATCGACAAAAGCCGATGATTATTTCTTATTTGGCAACGTACATTACTTCTTTTACCGCTTTAACTACTTTCTCAGCATTTGGTAAGCTAGCCGCAATTAAAGTTGGTGCATATGGAAGTGGAACGTCAGCACAAGTAACACGAATTACTGGTGCATCTAAATAATCGAATGCATTTTTTTGTACGTTGAAAGCAATTTCAGAAGAGATTGAAGCCAATGGCCAAGCTTCTTCTACCACTACTAAACGGTTAGTTTTCTTCACAGAGTTGATGATGGTTGCATAATCAATTGGACGTACAGTACGTAAGTCGATTACTTCTACATTAACACCATCTTTTGTTAATTCTTCTACTGCTGGATTAACTACACGAGTTAACATTTTACCAAAAGTAACGATGGTTACATCAGTACCTTCTTTAACTACATTGGCTTTACCTAGCTCTAAGTAATACTCTTCTGCCGGCACATCGCCTTTATCGCCATACATTACCTCAGACTCCATGAAAATTACTGGATCTGGATCTAAAATAGCTTGTTTTAACAAACCTTTAGCATCATAAGGAGTAGCTGGAATGACCACTTTTAAACCTGGACAGTTTGCGTACCAGTTCTCAAAGTTTTGTGAGTGCTGTGCTCCTAATTGACCTGCATTACCTGTTGGGCCACGGAAAACGATTGGCACTGAAAACTGACCACCACTCATTGACAACATTTTTGCTGCCGAGTTGATAATTTGGTCAATCGCTACTAACGAGAAGTTGAAGGTCATGAACTCAACAATTGGTCTAAGGCCGTTCATTGCCGCTCCAATTCCAATACCTGCGAAACCTAGCTCAGCAATTGGGGTATCGATGATACGTTTGTCACCAAACTCATCTAACATCCCTTGACTTACTTTATAGGCTCCATTATATTGCGCAACTTCCTCACCCATCATAAAAATGTTTTGGTCTTTGCGCATTTCTTCGCTCAATGCTTCGCGTAATGCTTCTCTGAATTGGATTTCTCTCATTGTTTTGCTGAAAATTAACGATGGCAAATATAAATATTACTTTGTTGCAATGCAAAGGTTCAAAAAGCTCGTAATTGTAATATTGCAATTAGCTTGCAAGCCATAGAAAATGTTATAAAACAATCAATTCGCCAAATGAAAATCTGAAACTACCTTTAAGCCTCCTCTGAAATGTCTTCTCCAAAATGGATAATATTCCCACTATTATCCAAAATAGAAAACTGTCTCATCTCCCAAGGTTTGTCTTCTAATTTCCCATTAGGATGTATAATATCTAGTGGCAAAAATTCCTCATAAAGTTGATCAACATCGGTTACGTTTACATAACAACCTGTATTTTTAGGCACCGCCTCATCTGAAGTGGGCCAAAGATGTATCTGGATATCATTTCTACTAAAAATGAGATAGCCATCCCAATTAGAGTGGAAGGTAAAACCTAACTTTTGGGTATAAAAAGCAATCGTTTCGTCTGCATTGAGAGAAGCGAGAATCGGCACAGCATATTTTAGCATGGCTATTCTTCTTTATTTGTTTGAGAAAGCTTATCTAAATCATTAATATCTTTTGGTCTTGCGGAGGATTTTTTTGCTTTGATCAAGTCATTATAGTTAACCGTTCTTATGTGTAGTCCGTCCTCAGAGAAAAAAACAGCATTTTGATAGCTCTCTTGAAAATCTAATCCTTTAACAATAATCATCAAGTCAATGGATACCGGAGGTCTACCGAAGCTAAAAACCTCCCAATCAGGATGATATAAAAAATTTTCCTTCGTCATATCAAAAACCGGAAGCCCAAACTGAAAAAAAGCAGAAACTAGTTTAGCGTAGTTCTCTTCGGTTCTTTCCACCCATATATCCATATCCCCAGTGGTCCGAGAGTAGCCATGCAAAATTACTGAATAGCCACCAATTAGGATGTATTTAACATCATGGTGATTTAATGCTTGGATAAACTCTCGAAAATCTTCATTAAATATGTTGCCCATATCACCTACTCTTTATCCTAAAGAAAGTCTTATCCATTTTTGGAGGGTTAAATTCTGGATAATTATAGGCAACACTATTAAGATAATTGGCAATCCGCAACCTATCTTGCCAGGTCATTTTTTTGTATACAGCCGCATCAGATTTATCTGCTTGTGCGGCAGTATGCGCTTTGAATGCTGTTCTATCTAGTCGCTGCATATTACAAATATAAGAATTTACATACGGTGCTTTATATAGTATTCCGAATCTAAGGCTTCATTTTCGAAAGTCATTTCTTTTTGCACCAATCGGTCAAATTGATAGTTGTTTCTTAACAGCACTTTTCTGGAATTATCATTCCGTGGATCTATCTTGGCTTCTATCAACGCTAGATTAATGTTTTCAAAACCAAATTGTTCCACTACGATAATGGCTTCGGGAACATAACCTTGCCCCCAATAATCTGGATGTAACATGTAACCTATTTCAGCTTTCAGTAACTGTGGGTAAAAATTGACATAACCCATGATTCCATATATTTCATTGGGATCTTGAGCATTGCAGATTGCCCAATTGATTGACTTGCCTTCTTTAATACCGTTGGTGAGCATCGTTATTACACTTAGCGCATCTTCCGTAGTTTTTGCCCTTGGACGCGGAATATAGTGCATGGCCTCTTCATTACCCCTTATTTTTATAATCGACGGTACATCGGCCTCAACCACTTGTCGCAGCAACAATCGTTGAGTTTGCAAAACAGGAAATGGATTAAAATTTAGGTTAAGCATTTACAATTTTAGATTAACGAGTTAGAATACCATTTTTAACGAACAGTCAAACAATTTAGCCATAATTAAACACCAAACAAGGTTTTATAAATAGAATAACTGTAATTGTCTGGCACTTCACTTGCCCTAAACGGAATATTCAAATCAAAAATTTCCGCTACCTTCTGTTGCAAATGAGCTAAAAACAACGGCTTAACTTCTTCCAAATAAGCATCAGATAGTGTAGACTTCCTAGATCTAAAGTAGACATTCCCATCGGCCATCGTTTTTACTACAAATAAACTCGGCTCCACGCCTTGCCTACCCGACTGTCTTTCGTAAGCATAGGTATAAATTAGCGTTTGAATTAAAGCTTTGTTGATATTTTTTCCATCGGTATCAAACAGTTTATCTATCTCTGAAAAAGTAAGCTTATCACTTCCAGTTTTATAGTCGATGATACGGGTTACACCATTGCGTTCGTCTACCCTATCAATAAAACCAAACAGTTTGACCTGCTGCATTTTGCCATCGAGCTCAAATTCCAACTCGGTGCTTATTTTTTCTTCCAAGCTAAGGATGGTAAAAGGGGCGTCGGCTTCATCTCTATTTAAGATGATATTTGCATAGGCTTCTACAATTGCCAAAATTACCTTTTGCATGCCAGAATACTCTAAAGTAGCTTCTTCCTTGTTGGTCATTACAAAATTAAAAGACTTAGTGACCATCTGGTTTAATGCTTTTCTCTTCAGCACAATCACTTCGGCAGTAACTTCTTTTCCAATTTCCCCTATATAGAAATACTCCATTACCTTGTGCAATATAGAACCTATCTGATTGGCCTCTATCACTGCGGTCACTTCTTCTGGCTCCTTAATTTCGGCAATGTACCTAAAGAAAAAATCAATGGGATTGGAGATATACATAGTTAAGGCCGATGGCGATAAAATCTTCTCTCCCTTCAAGTATCGTTGCAAAGCAGCTTGTATTACAGGATCTTTTTTATCGATAAAAATCTCCTCTTTAGGCTCTGTACTCACGGGTAGATTTAAGGACTGATAATTGAAACTGAAATTACTTTCATACTCCAATTGTTTCAATATCCTACTGACTTCACCACTATTTCGTTCGTCAGTTAAACTATTATAGACAAAATTGATATCCTTAGCCCTCTGCAATAAACGATAGACCATATAAGACGAAATAGCATCCAAATTTTCCAGTACGGGCAAGCCGTAAGCCCTGCGAATACTATCGGGGATAAAACTATTGCCAATGGATGTTTTAGGGATAATCCCTTCGTTGAAACCCAGAAAAACGAGTTTATCAAAATTGAGGTTACGGCTTTCCAATAAGCCCATCAACTGAACACCTTTTAAGGGATCTCCGCTTAAAGGCACGGCTACGCCCAACAAAGATTTTTGTATGAGCTGCACCACAAAGCGGTACTCTTCCCCCGCTACAAAGTTTCTTAGCGTATCATTCAATCGTGTGAGCTCTTCAATGGTTTTCACCAGCAAATCGGCATCAATTTTTTTCAATGACCGTTGTGTGGATAGGCGTGCTAGCATATATTTCATCACGCTTAGCAGTTCTTCTACCAAACGAGACGGTTCTTCTATCTTTTGATAAAACCTTTCGAAAATACCACCCTGTTTAATTAAACGATGCAAATCAATACTGACTACATTATCACGCAATAGCGCTTCTTGTACGTTGGACTTTAGTTTTGCGCTTAATCCCGTCAGTGGATGAGTAACAAAGGCTTCCAAAGTCTGATAAGTTACCTTATTTGTTTCTTTCAGTTCCAATTGTGTGGACAACCATAAATCGGCTAGTCCAAAAACAGTAGAACCTGCTAAAGCAAAACCCATGGTAACGTTAAGGTCAATGCCGTCATTAATGGTTTGCAGGGCTGGCATCAACAATTGTTCATCCGCTAAAATAACAGCAGTAGTACCAACTTCTTCTTCGGCATCCTCCTCTGCAATAATTTGATTGAGGATTTTTGCTTGCGCACTATGCCCCTGAACTTTGTATACATTCACTGCATGTTTTTCAGAAGCAAAACCGTTATCGTCATCTTCAAATACGTTTTTTAAACCTAGCTGTTTAAAGTTCTTTCGCAGGAACAATCCTGCTTCTTGAAGCTCGTCCTCTAGGTAGTAGGTGTCAACATCAAAGTAAAATAAAGCCTTATCCGCTTCCTGCAAATGTGTAAATACTTTTGCTTCGGCTCTGGTTAGCGCATTAAAGCCAACAAATATGATTTTCCCTCGATTAAAAGAATTGATAAAATCTGAAGTGGTTAAATCTGTATTGGCCAAATGGCGATAAACTTGGCCATTGGTGATGTAATTTTGTGTTTTTAGCTCTTCGTGAAACAGTTGATTTAAACGCGGCATTCTTCGCCACATTTTAATAAAAAGCTCTTGCTGTTTTTTATGCTTTCCTTCGCTGTAGGATTGCCAAAACTGCGCTAAAAACTCATATTGCTCTTTGCTGAGGTAATCGAATTCCAGATTAATTTGTGCCACGTCTTCCATTTCCTGATAAAGCTTGTTGGCATCTACCAAGTCATTATCTATCTGGGCAAAATCGCTGAGCATAATTTTGGCCAAAGGGAAAAACTGACTGCTCTTCATTGGAGCAAGTCCCTCTTCTTCCAACAGCCTATTATATACCTTAAGTAGAGTAAAGAATTGTAAATAGAAATCGGCTGGCTTTTCCTTTACGCTACCTGCAAAAAATTCTTGGATGGTATATATAGCAGGACTAAAAAACGGTTTCTGAATAATATCGGCTAAATATTTACGCAAATACGTTGCCGGCCTATTGTTGTTAAATACAATGGCACAATACTGTAAATTATCACTAAATTTGGCAACCAAATCTTCTGCAACTTCTTTTAAAAATGGTGTCATTTAATTACCGATCACTTGATTGTTTATGTTAACTGAATGATTGATCAAATTGGCTGATAAATAACCTACGATTTTCTCTGCATAGGTCTGATCAATTTTAATACTAGAGGAAAGCCATATTTTTCCTTTTAGGCTGTGAACGACTATTCGATCATGATAGATATCAATAGCGCTCACCTCTTCCACCTCAATTGTTTCTGGTACTCCATACAAGCTCATTTTGTTAGACCTTACTTTTAAAAAGCCTCCAGGCATGTTAAAAATAGCACTAAAGAACAAGAGCAGGATAATAAACAGGCAAACACATGACCAAAAGATATTTGTATAACCAACATAATGAAATATCACCAAACCTATCAGCAATGCCCCACTAAAGAAAAAAGACTGGAATTGAGAATGATCATCATTATAAACAGGAAAGACCACATGTTTCAACCGTCCTCGACGATAGTTGTAACTCGTTAAAAGTGAATAGAACAAGCCTACCAGCATCGCTATTACCATAAAAATGGTGGAGGCTAGCTCATGAACCCTACTCAATAAAATGTAAAATAAAATCCAGGCCACAAACCAAAAGAGTTGCGGATATTTATCAATCAATAACTTGACATTATTCATCATTATATGAGTTTCAATTCTTTAGTTACCGCATAAAACAGGTAGGTTTTTACCTTTTGAAAGCCCATTTGTAATAGTAAATCCTTATAATTTAATATCTGCTCAATGTGCTGATCGCTTTGCTCCAAAGTAAACTTATAATCTAAAATAGCAACGCCTTCGTTATCAATTAAAATACGGTCAGGTCGATGCAGCTTACCATTGGCATCAATGATATTTTTTTCAATGATACTTTCGGTGGATTTATTGAAAATAGCTTTCAGCTCAGGGTGATTTAAAACTTCCATGACCTCTTCTTGCAGTGTTTCCACTTCCTCTTCAGCAATCACGCCACTTAACAATAACTCATCGAGGTAACCTTGAACTTCTTTTTGGTTTGCGGCATTGGCCAATACTTCGTGCTTGATAGAGCCTAAACGGCCTGATTGTTCTATGTTTAGTACATGTTGTAAATGTTTATCCTGCGAAGGCACGTACAAGGCCGACAATCGATTGGTTGTAGGATATTCCTGCAATTCAAATCCATTGCTTTCACTTACTTCAGACTTTTCAAGTATATGATCCACGATTTCATATCGATTTGTGGCATCAAAACCCTCTTCGTCAACCGAACTCAACTGCCCTACCACTTGCGCCAATGCATCGCCCACAGAACTGATATTTGAAGCATCCTTTTTCTCCATTACCGACAGGTACAGGTAATCTTTGGAACGAGTAGTAGCCACGTAAAGCATATTCAGGGCATCCAAATTACTATCCAACAACTCTTTGTAATAGGCTTTGGCTACTGTTGAATTACTGAGTTCTTCCGCAAATTTCAATGGAATCCCGCCCAGCTCTTTATAAATGGTATCTTCGGCTGACACCCAAAAGATAGAATTGGCTTTTGTTTTAAGCTCCCAATTGCAAAAAGGCACAAAAACAGCCCTAAATGCTAATCCTTTTGATTTATGAATGGTTACAATCTGCACTGCATTAGCCTCGTCAGGTGAAGGCAATGATTGACGTACGCCATCTTCATCCCACCAAGTAAGGAAGTTGACAATACCTTTCTCCCCCAAACGCGTAGCATTAGCCACTAAATCTCTAAAAGCCAACAAATAAGGGATATGCTGCTTTAATTTAGACAGCCCATAAGCTTCAATAAGATTTTCTACTAGCTCTATCAAGGGCAATTGCACCCAAGTTTGCCAGTTTTCGCAAAGCGATTTTGGCAACAGCGAAGATAGGCTACTTAATGATTTACCTGTTAAAGCTAAATATGCCGAGGGCTCAATCGCTTTCTGTCGCAACCGATGGTAAAGTGAAATGCAATTAGCTTTATACAATGCTGTTTGTGAATCGATACCGACTAATACTTTTAGCGTGTTCACAATGAGCTGCACGGCACTGTTGTTAGCTACCATTAATGCTTCACCAGACAACACAGGAATGTTGTGTTCCATTAAACGGGTTACACAAAGCATTGCCTCCATATTAGAGCGCACCAAAATGGCCATATCTTTTTCTTGATAGGCTTTTTCGGTTTTAAGGAATTTAATTTCCTCAATCACATCTTGTAAAGCTATTTCACGATAAACCGTTTCTGAAAATCTTTCTATTTCTTCACTTGCATCATCCTTGCCAAAACGCTTTACTTTAACGGTTCCGCCAGTTTTGGTAAACGGAGACAGGTTTTGTTTGGCTTTGGCGTATACCGAAGTCACAATATCACTATAGCCGTTTTCGTCCCACCACTGCAACAAATCATCAGATTTTTCAGTGACATTCTCGTTAAGTTTACCTTGAACTACCAGTGGCAAAGCCTGATATAGATAATTATTAAAGCTGATGATATTTTCGGTGCTGCGATAATTCTCTTCCAAGTTATCGTCGAGCACATTTGCTGTACCTATTTCATTTTTTGCCTGTTGATGAAGGATATTCCAATCACCATTACGCCAGCGATAGATAGATTGTTTGGTATCCCCCACAATGAGGTTATCAATATGTTTTTGACTTGGAGAAGCAATGGCGTTTGACAGGATAGACCTGAAACTTTTCCATTGGTTCACCGAAGTATCTTGAAATTCATCAAATAAGAAGTTCCTGTACTTGGCACCTACTTTTTCCCAAATGAAAGAAGGGTTTTCTCCTGCATCATCGGTAATCCCAGTAATTAGCTTTTGTGCGTCGCTAATTAAAAGGTTATCATTCTCGTTTCTATAATTGCTAAGTAGCACTGCCACTTCTTGCATCAAACGCAAATAATACAAGTTTTTATTGAAGGCAATAGACAAACTATAAGTTGCCAAATTAGCATCATAATATGCTTTAATAGCGGTCATTTGCCCATTTAGCTCTTGATAGAACTGTGGCAGGTCTACACCTTTTTGGAACCATTCGTCAGGCGCATCTATCAGTTTAAAAACAGCATCAAGTTTAGAAAAATCTCCACGAGCAATATTGATGATTTTTAACAAGCCGTTCCGAGATTTTCCCTTTAACTGGTCGGCACTTACGCCATGGTTTTCCAAAAGCTGCCAAGCCGTAGCTCCAAGCTCCTTTAATCTATCCTGAAAACTTTGGATTTGGCTTTTGGTGACACTGATATATTTTTTGAAAAGCTCATCCAGATTATCTAAGCCTAAAGAGTTCACTGCAATTTCAAAAACTTCGTAGCTATCCTTAAACACCTCACTAATGAGGTTCATTAACTCTGCTTTGTAGTTCCAACTCTTATTGTCACTAATCCGCTCGAGGGCTAAATCAATAATCCATTGAAGTAATTGTTGGTTATGGCTAAGGCTTTCATCTAATTTTTCTACCAACTCATTCTTCACCTTGTCGTAATTCATTTCCAAGGTGTAATCGGCATTAAGCCCCAACTCAAAGGCAAAACCACGGATTACTTTTTGTACAAACCCATCAATAGTACTAACCGCAAAACGACTATAGTCGTGTAAAATCCTACGATAAACCTTATCTGCCTTTAATTTTAAAGTTTCTGGGTTTAAATCAGGATGTGCCGCCAATACTATGGTTCTGTAGTCCTCGATTTTTTTGGAAGTATTGCCTTCTGCAAAGCCTTTGAGCACTTCCAAAATACGGGTTTTCATTTCTTCGGTGGCTTTATTGGTAAAGGTTACCGCCAATATTTCCCGATATTTATTATCGCCACTAAAAAGCAAGGTAAGGTAATGTGCTGCTAGACTAAAAGTTTTGCCCGAGCCCGCCGACGCCTGAAGTATTTTGAGTGGTTTAACTGCCATGAAGTGAAGTTAACCAAACTCGGCTAATCGCTCAACTTTTATTGAAAAGACTTCGGTTGGTCTTCTCTTCGCCACTCTGCCCAAGAGGTTGGAGTTTCATACAATCGTACTGTTTGTAGGGTAAAACCCATTTTCTCTAAAATTGGCAAGAGCGTAAATCTGATACTGATCAACATGTTCTCACAAGTTGGCTGAAAGGAAACAAAATGAACTTTTTCGGAAATAGCATAACAGCTGGCACGCAACGAAGCTGGGACTGCTTCATTCAATACTAAAGCGTGGTCGTATTTATCAATCACTTGCTCGGCAACAATCTTTTTAAGTTGGCCAAAGTCGATAAGCATGCCACACTTTACATTTTGCGGATCTTGATTGGCGTAACCAGATACGGTGACCTGTAAACGATAGGTATGCCCATGAATATTCTTACATGGACCGTCATAATTAAAAAGGGCATGCGCCATGTCAAAAGTAAATTCCTTTGTAACTCGTATCATCTGATTTTGCATACCGCCAAATTACCGCAAGGGAACTCAGGGAAAAATGAGCATTATCAGATATAAAAGTTATTTAGCGCAAAAGCTAATTAGGATTTCTTCTGTGCTGACTTTTTGCTTTTGGCAATTGATTTTTTGTTGATACGCTCTGGACGTTTTTCAATATCCACTTTATAACCTAACAAATCTCTAATCACCACCGAAGCACAAACCCCTCCAAAAGCTGCAGGCAAATACGAAATAGTACCATAAGCTGACCTTTTAAAGTTTGAACCATCAGTCATGATCAATGACTCTTTCATCACTTCTTCAATGGAGAACACAGCCTTGATGGTACTAGCATTGCCCAACTTCTTTAAGCGTTTACGCACATACTGTGCAAAAACACATTGGTAGGTATCTGGTAAATAGGTTACACGAAGTTTGGTCGGGTCCACCTTACCTCCAGCGCCCATAGAACTTACAATGGGCAGGTTAAATTGCAGGGCAGTAGACAATAACGTTACTTTAGGGGTAATGCTATCGATACAATCCATTACATAATCGAATTTTGTTGCCAAAATCTCCCTACATTTTTGTGGAGTTAAGAAATCTTGCACCACATGCAGTTTCAATTCTGGATTGATGGCCAACAAACGCTCTTTCATGATTTGCGCCTTACTCTCTCCATGGTTAGTAGCCAAAGCTGGCAATTGCCTATTTCTATTGCTTGGGTCAACTACGTCGCCATCTACAATGGTCATTTCACCTACACCACTACGACAAATAAACTCTGCCGCAAAAGAACCTACACCACCTAATCCAATCACCAAAACATGTTTCTGTTGCAACAATTCTATTCCTTCGTTGCCCACCAATAACGCCGAACGCGATAACCAAGCTAAATCAGACATCTATTAAGTAAAAAGTTAAAAATTCAAAAGTTAAAAGCTGAAGGAATGAAGTTCTAAACAACCAAAAGACCAAGCAACTAAAAAACTAATTTCTTCCAGTTGGCAAAAATAACATCTTTCAATTCATCAACCGTTATTTTCTTTATTTCTGCTACTCTTTCATAAATCTGCACAATATCCACCTCCGACTCATCTGTTTCTAAGAAAAAGGGCTCATTGATTTCCTTTATGACTCTGGCTACTTCCTCAGATTTTAAAACTGCTGCACCAAATGACAAATAAAAACCTTGCGCCATCAGTTGTTGCGCCATTTCATACTTTTTATTGAAGCCGTGTATCATCATCGGTACCGAAGGCTTCAACCGCTTCTTCAGTCCAATAAGCTCGTCAAATGCTTTCACGCAATGTAAAATCACAGGTTTATTCAATTGTTCAGCCAAATTAATTTGCGCTTCCAATATTTGCAGCTGTTTGGTCATTTCCTCACCCTGTAGTTTGTCTAGGCCACATTCGCCAATAAGTTTTACATTATCTTGCTTGGCCAGTACATTCAAATACTTCATGTTTTTCGGAAGTTCTTCTAAACGACCGTACCATGGATGTATGCCTATAGAAATAGGTTTGGTTTTAGGCATTGCCAAAAATGTACTTTCAGTTAACGAAAGGCTTTGAATGGCAATTACTCCATCCTTTTGTTTTGACCCGTGAGTATGAATATCTAAAAAGGGAACCATTTGCTTTGCAAAAGTACATAAATAGCTTTGCAAAAAAATTACCCTACAAAAACAGTAGACTATTTTAAAACATATATATTTGCAACATTATCAACTATCTAACATTTATAAAATGAAAAAATTACTATTTCTTGTTATGGTCTTAAGTTTTGGGCTCAGCAGTTTTGCTCAAAACCAAACCGAAGGTGTTAAAATTTATAATCCCAAGGCAAATGCACAAGCTGATATAGATGCTGCCGTAGCAAAAGCCAAAAAAGAGAATAAACATGTTTTTGTACAAGTAGGCGGTAATTGGTGCGTATGGTGCATCCGTTTCCATAACCTTGTAGATGAAACTCCTGATTTAAAGAACTACTTAAATGCCAATTTTGAAACGGTTAAGGTGAATTACAGTCCCGAAAACAAAAACGAAGCGGTATTGAAGAAACTGAAAAACCCTGGTCGTTTTGGCTATCCTGTGTTTTTAATATTGGATGGCAATGGAGAAGTTATCCATATCCAAAATTCGGCATACTTGGAGGATGGCAAGGGCCATAGTGTAAAACTGATTTTGGATTTCTTGAAAAACTGGACCTACAAAGCGGTTAACCCAACGACCACAAAATAAAAGCTTTAATCCCGTTCATAATGAACGGGATTTTTTTTTAAAAATAATATTGGTTGAAAAATAATATCACGATTCTATAATAATGTCAGTCCTTCGGACTTCAGGTATAATCCTCTAAGGGTGAAATAATTAACAACAAACAGCCAAGAGAACTCTGAAAGGATGAAATAAGAGCAATATGGTTTATAATTGCTATCGGACAAACCATGAACAATTATAATGTCACTACTTCGTATTTCATAACCATTATCGGTCAATGCTTGTATAATGTCAGTTCTTCGGGCTTCAGGTATAACCCCCGAAGGGCTGTAAATAATTATAACAAACGGCAAAACAACTAAGAAAACCCCGAAGGGGTGAAATAATTATAACGAAACTACACCTACCTTCAATAAACCCTGAAAGGGTGACATAAAACCAACTTTGTTCTATATCTGACTTTTGCTCACTTATGCAAGCCAACAAACAATGTTTACTGCAGCAAAACAAGTAAAATAGCCCCGATTGAAAGGAAAGCCCGCAAGCGGCTCGCTAATGAGCGGGGCGTGCGGACTTGAAGAGAAAGCGGGATTGCCGACCATAGCAATACCTACATTGCGCTTCAAAAACAAAAAAAGCGTCCAGTTGAACTGAACGCTTTCTATTTCTTAGCAAGTTTTACAAGCCATCGCCATATTTAAACATGGCATTTACCGTAACCGGTAATTTGCCCGTTGGCATTAATTTTTTATTGAATACCGCCGCTGCTGCTTTTTGCATAAAATCTTCTTTTTGGTAAGCCACAACAATCGACCTTGCCATTTCAATCCCTGGCAAATTAGCCAAGTTATAAGGGTTGGCAAAGAAAGCCACCATTGCGTTTCTAGCAGACAGCGAAGTGATTAAATCCTTCACCTCTTTATTTAAAGGAATATTATTCCCAGGACGTAACCTCGTATCTACAATGGCCAAAACAATCTGGTCATCGCCTTTTATCTGTTTCAAGATATCTGCAATAGCTGTTGCGCTGGCATTTTTATCTACATTAAAAGCGATTGAGTTTTTATAAACACCGGATATTTCTGTTTGGAATAAAGTAGCTTGAGGAGTACCCACATTAACAATCACGGTTCTTTTGTTTGGAGTTAAACTAGCCAAACCGTCTCTGCTTTTCAACAAAGTCATGCTGGCATCAGCCAATTGTTGTACCAGCGACATGCTCTCTGGACGATTGACTTCTGCTGTAATATTATTTTCATCAATATGAGGTTTAGAAGTCAGACCTGCCCAATATTTAGCAGTCAGCACCTTCTTAACGCTCTCATCAATACGCTCCATTGTGATACGCTCATCCTTAATGGCTTGCTTCACTTTTTTAACCGCTTCTTTAGTATCATGGGCCAACTCTAAAATATCGTTTCCTGCAATTAGTCCCATTACTTCAGCTTCGCCATCTTTATAGAATTTGGTTACACCTTTCATGTCCATCGCATCTGAAATGATCAGGCCTTTAAAGCCCAATTCATTTTTCAACAATCCAGTAACAATAGGTTGCGAAAGGGTTGAAGGCATGTTAGGCGTAGGATCTAAGGAAGGAATGTTCATGTGGGCAATCATTACACCAGCCGCTCCTTGTTTAATCAATTCTCTAAACGGATACAATTCCAACGAATCCAAACGCTCCTTACTAAATTTAAGCTGTGGCAAATCATAATGAGAATCTACATCGGTATCACCATGGCCAGGAAAGTGTTTAATACTCACTAATAAACCACCTTCTTGCATTCCTTTCAAATAAGCAGCACTTTTTTCGGCTACATTGTATTTATTTTCACCAAAGGAACGGAAGTTGATTACTGGATTTCTCGGATTGTTATTCACATCCACATCAGGTGCCAAATTCATGTGCATCCCAATACGTTTAAAATCCTTGGCTACCTCGAGACCCATTTTATAAATAAGCTCTTTATTTTGTACGGCGCCTAAAGCCATTTGATATGGATAAGAAATTGTACTGTCTAATCGCATGCCCAAACCCCATTCACCATCTGATGCAATCAGCAAAGGAACTTTAGATTTCTCTTGATATTTATTGGTTAGAACAGCTTGCCTAACTGGTCCTCCCTGAAAAAACACTACGCCGCCCAGCTTTTCCTTCTTGATTACTTTACCAACAGAATCTTGATAAGCTTGACTAAGATTGGTATGTGCCCTTACGAAAAACAACTGTGCTATTTTTTGTTTGGTGCTCAGTTTATTAAATACCGAATCAACCCAATGCGGCTGTTGTTTAAGTAAATCAAGGTAAGATGGTTGTTGTGCACTGACTTTCCCTATTGAAATTAAGGAAATCACACCCAATGCATAGATAAGTTTCTTGTTCATTTTTGTGTTAAAAATTTTGGTTGTTGCTTTCCGAGAATGCTGTTTCTTGCGGAAAATCCTTTAAAGATGCGGAATACATTTCTTGTTGCCAATAAATTGTCGCACATTTTTGTAAAGAGGTGTAAAAAATACACCCCGAACCTAAGCGAACTAGTCAATTGTATTAAATTTGATACACCTTAACTTGGCCTTAGCCTTTGCATCAACAGCCGTTTTAAAATTTTTAATCGTTTAAAAATCTGCCATTTAATCCACTTTTTTAAAGATGATTGGTACGCTCCGATTTGTACGCTTCATACATTTGGCACATTTATTTGAGAGAGGTTTTGGCGAAAGGCAACGTAGCCTCTTCATCAATTGAACTAAAATTAAAAGAAATGAAAAAGATAGTTATCCTGGTACTTGGCCTGTTTGTTACTGGCCTTACTGCAAACGCTCAGTCAACAGATAGTTTTATTAGACTTGGTATTAAAGGTGGTGCCAGTTTCTCAAACATCATTAAAGACGACGGCAATAATAATTTTAAAACAGATTACTTGGTAGGTTACCATGTAGGGGCAACTTTAGACATCAAATTGTTGGAAAACTTGGCCTTTACTCCCGAGTTACTTTACTCAACCAAAGGTTACAAGTTAGAATCTACTTTTGGCAAGTTTACACAAACTACCCACTTTATCGACGTGCCTATTTTAGCGAGCATCAAATTGGCGGAAGGCTTTAATGTAGTGGCGGGTCCACAGGTATCTTTCCTATTATCTACCAACAATAAATTCGAAAATGGTTTTACTAGCGCAGAGCAAAAAGTAGTGGAGGACGAATCTGACCGTTTTAAAAAGAGTTTGTTAGGTGGTGTAATTGGTGCAAGGTTTGACTTGAGCAACAAAGTAGGTATTTATGGCCGTTATGCTATAGATTTCCAGAAAAACAATGAAAATGGTTCTACTACCACTCCTGAATTTAAAAACCAAGGCTTCCAAGTAGGTTTAGGAATAAAATTCTAATCGCATTGCGATTTCTATATAAATCGAAAGCCCATCCATTTCTAGTGGATGGGCTTTTTGTTTTTTCTAAAACTAAAGCCAGCATTTACAGGTTATTTCTACAACCAATGTTTTAATCAACGTAAAATTTAGAAATTATGAAAGGCACTAATCTTCCAAAAAATAATAGCCGTGTTCATGGTAGCACCATTGCTGACAGGGCACATTACGATGTAAAGTTGGACAAAAAGAAAATAGGCATTACCAACGCTGGCGGTCAACGTTCAGACCAAACCTCTAACAGAGATAATGAACGCAAACGCGGACAATAATTAAAAATGAACCAAAGGGTTGACTAATACTAGTTAACCCTTTCTTTTTAAAGAACTTCTTTTGTAAAGCTCTTTTTACATGCTTACAAGTCAATACTATTTTAATATCTTTAGGAAAAAATGTCCTTTATGAAGTCTCAATTTTCGATGATTAAGCAGTCTTTCAAGTTTTTTCTTTTACCAGTAGCTTTATTGGCTTCTGCCTTATTAATGAGCTATTGCAACGTTAGTTCAAATGACGCCGAGCTTAGCGAAAAAAACCTCAAATCTGAAACAATTGTAACTGGTTTGACTATGCCATGGGCGATGGCTTTTTTACCTGATGGCCGAGTACTGGTTACCGAAAGAGGTGGAAAATTGAGAATAGTAAAAGGGGGTACGCTAGACCCACAAGAAATTACTGGCATTCCAAAAGTGTATTATCGTGGACAAGGTGGCTTATTAGATATTGTACTTCACCCCAACTACAAAGAAAACGGCTGGATTTACATCAGCTATTCTTCTCCTAAAAAAGAGGGAGAAGCCGGTGAGGATAATGGGGCCAACACCGCATTAATGCGTGCAAAACTAGACGGATACCAACTGACCAATATTGAGCATTTATATAAAGCCAGCCCTAATGTAAGAGGTGGCGTACACTTTGGGGGCAAAATTTTATTCGACAATAAAGGTTATGTTTTCCTTTCATTGGGCGAACGTGGACAAAAGGAAAATGCCCAAAATTTAAGTAAAGCACAGGGAAAAATGGTACGTCTGCATGAAGACGGAAAAATTCCTAGTGACAATCCTTTCGTAAAAACAAAAGATGCCTTACCTGAAATATGGAGCTACGGACATAGAAATCCGCAAGGTTTGGTCATGCATCCTACTACAGGTACCATTTGGGAACATGAGCATGGTCCTCAAGGTGGCGATGAGCTAAATATTGTAGAAAAAGGGAAAAACTACGGCTGGCCATTAATCACTTACGGAATTGATTATGATAATTCCATCATTTCTGATAAAACTGAAGCACCAGGTATGGAACAACCTGTAATTTATTGGAAACCTTCTATTGCTCCCTGCGGAATGACCTTTGTAAATAGTCCGAAATTTAAAGAGTGGAATGGCGATTTGCTGGTAGGCTCTTTAAAGTTTATGAACTTGGAACATTTAACCATTAAAGGCAACAAAGTGGTTAAAAAAGAAGTCATTTTTGATAAGATAGGCAGGGTGAGAGACGTAAAACAAGGCCCTGATGGCAACATCTATGTAGTGGTGGAAAATACAGGTTCTATTGTCAAAATAAGTCCTAAAGCATAAGCATGAAGTTATTGACCTTTATTGGCTGTGGGCTAACCTATGCCGCTATTTTTTCATTGAATGCCCAAGACGATTTAAACCAAAGCATTGAACGAGGCAAAGAGCTTTATATGGAAAGCTGTGTGACCTGTCATTTGGCCAATGGACAAGGCGTAAAGGGTACTTTCCCGCCATTGGCTAAATCCGATTTCTTACTGAAATACCCCGAAAAGTCTATTCATTCTATTAAATTCGGCATGAACGGCAAAGTAGTGGTAAATGGGGTAACCTATAACAATGCAATGCCGCCGTCGGGCTTTGCTGATGATGAAATTGCAGATGTAATGAACTATATCCGCAATTCTTTTGGCAATAAAAACACGCAACTGGTAACCGAAAAAATGGTTGCTGCTGTAAAGGAGAAATAATTGGCTAAAAGCGATAGCCCAAACCAATACTAAAACCTCGATAACGTTGCTGGTAACTACCCAAATCGCTACTGACCCGATAAGGGTTTGGCTGATAGAAATACATGGCTTCGATGTTAAATCGCTTGAGCTGAATATTGACTCCGCCCCCAATATTAAAATGTAGTTTGTTAACACTCGTTTCAGACAAAGCCTGCTGAATTTGCTTGCTGTGGAAAACGGTATCTAAATAATTGGCGACATACCCCACTTTACTGCCACCACTTTGCGCAAGAGCAAATGCCAAGTTCGCTTCAGTCTTTAAACTAACCAATTTATTGAGCCTATAACTGATATTTAATGGGAGCACCAAATTGGTTTGTTTCCTTGAATCAAGCACTTGAAAAGGAATACCTGTAGTAACCGTGTTATAACTCGGGTGCTCATATGCTCCGTTAATTTTAGCCTGCGTAAAACGAATCCCCGTACCAAGCAACCACCTATTGGCTAAGGCCCACTGGCTTTGGAGACCTAAATAAGGGTTGGTATTTTGATTGGAAAGTGTTAGTCCTCCCTGTAGTTCGAAACTAAATTTAGGGATGACCAATTCCTTTAATTTTTCCTTTCTCGGCTTTGCCTGCATTAGCTTTAAGTTGGACACCTGCAATTGGTTCGCCTCCTTTACTTTTCTTATCGAATCCCTAACAAAAGCCCTTCTCAAACGTCTTTGCTTACGTTGTGATAAGACTACTATTGGCTTTAGACTTTTTTGACTCTTTGCCAACTGTTCTTTATACTTCCATTTCAATGAAGTTGCTATCGGCTGATATGCTCCTAAGCCAACCATACTTTTTAAAGGATGAAGCGACCTTTCTTTGGCGGATGTAACTACGCCAATTCTGACTTGCATTTCAGATTTATCTAAAGAGCTAACAGCAACCATTCCTCTCTTTAAATTTTCTGTTTTTTGGCCATCAATTTGGGAGGTGAAAGATGTTTCCTGTAAATTATTTTTTGAGGATGAGTTTCCTTGTTCAACAACCCTCTCTTTAGCTGTCCTTTCAGAAGAAATAAATATAGATGTGTCGACAACGACCAAGTTTTCTAACGTCTGTTGTCGTTCTTTCGATACTTTAATTAGCGCTTGTTCTGTCTCTTTTTTCTGCGTTATAGCTTTTGGCTTTTGATAAAAAGCAAAGTAAACCCCACCCGCAACCAACACTACGGGAAGAATCAGTTTAATGATTTGAGCAAGCTGTGTAAATAAACCACTTTTAGGAATAGGGAATTCTTGGCCGCTGTTTGACACAAATTGTTCATCCAACAAATGATTCATTTGCTGCCATGCAGCATCCAAGTCGTCGTTGACTGGAAGCTCGGCCATTTTCTTTTGCCAAAGTTTATCATACCATACCGACTTTCTCATTTTTTCTCTCCTTTGTTTTCAGTATGGTGACAAATGCTATTTTTTGTATAGGGAAGCAATAATTTCCGAAGCTGCTTTTTTCCTTCAGAGAGATGCCATCTAGAGGTGGCTTCACCTATTTCCAGCTTATCAGCAATTTCTTTATGAGAATAACCATCAATCACAGAAAGGTTAAAAACCAATTGAGTAGCATAAGGCAAGTGCCTAATTAACCTGATGAGGTCTTGGGCATACAGTTTATCTAAAATTTCGGGAGCTACAAAAGCTTGTTCATGGGTAAAATCATCCGCTAAAACAGCGGCTTCAAACTTGCATTCTTTTCTATTCAGGTCAATGCATGTTCTAATCATAATGGTTCGCATCCACGCTTCTAGTGTACCTTTAAATGCATCATAAGTATGGAGGTGTTGAAAGATTTTCAAAAAAGCAGTATTCAAGGCCTCTCTCGCCAAATCGTCTGTTTTCACATATCGGATACAGGTACGTAACATCTCTGCATAAAATAGCTTGTACAAGCGTTCCTGTGATAGGCGATGCCCTTCAGCACAAGCTTTAACCAATGCTGTTGTCTCCTTATCCAAATCGCTCATTCAAATATGTAAATCCTTGTTTATACATCAATCCCTATTCACTATTACGTACCGTACCAACTAAACGTTGGGAAGATTTTTTTTATTTTTTTCTACCCAACATCTCTAGGTTTTAGCCCGTAAATATCCAAAAAAGCCCATGTTTAATTTAGATAGTTACGAAAAGCACAGCCAATGGTACAACCAAAAATTCCCTACCGAGGAATCCAAAGCAACTTACCTTAAAAACCATTTGAATACCAAGCAAGTTACTATTGGCAAGTGGCTGCAAGAAATCTTCTTCAAAAGTATAAATCCGTTGCTCAATGATAAAAACAGTACATGGCTTACGCTTGGCGATGCCTACGGCTTTGATGCACAGTACATTCTACAAGCGGGCAACAAGGCTATCGCAAGTGACCTTAACACTGACTTTTTGACGATAGCAAAAGATCAAGAGGTGATCACCGATTTCTCCCTACAAAATGCCGAAGCTTTAACCTATCCCGATGACGCCATCGATTACATTTTGTGCAAAGAATCTTATCATCATTTTCCAAGGCCCTACGCAGCTTTATATGAAATGGCCCGCGTGGCTAAAAGAGGTTTTATTTTAATGGAACCGCAAGATCCAATACTCAAAATGCCTTTTTTATTAGGCTTAATGAATATCATCTATAGTTTCAGCGACCAATTAAGCCAAAAGTTATGGAAAAACCGTTTTTCTTACGAACCTGTAGGCAACTTTGTTTACAAAATAGCAGAAAGAGAGCTAGAGAAGTTTACCGCAGGCCTTAACCTGCCCATGGTTGCCTTTAAAAAGCTGAACCCTAATTTTTATTTTGAAGGAGCAAACGAAGTTCTAGTCAATAAAAGAAGTTTCAAGTTCTTGTCCATCAAATTCAAAAAGCAATTACGAGATTTCTTATCAAAAACAGGCATTATTCCCGCTCAAGTATTATGCGCTATTGTTTTTAAAACGGTACCTGATGACAATGCGCTTAAAGACCTTAAACGTACGGGTTATCGAATCATCAAAATCCCTAGCAACCCTTACCAATAATGTAATTATCTTTGCTATGGTCAATTCCATTGCCATGCCAGAGATACTACTTTTTTGTTTTCTGATGATTCCACAAATAGTGGCTGGTGTTTATGCGCACAGTATTGGCAAAAGTTTCTGGTTTTGGTTCTTCATTTCCTTTCTCATTCCTATTATTTCATTGGTTGTTTTATTGGTGATTGATAGCAAAAAACCTAAAGAAGCCAATGAGGAGAAAAAGGGCTACCAACTGGCCGACCATGTTAGGGAAAGAAGGGAAAAAGAAAAGCCCAAGGTTTAGTTTGGGCTTAAATATATAAAGGCTTACGAAGCTGATGCTTACTTGTGATTTATAAGAATTTGGCGTATTCTTAATCCCCCGACCCTGAAATAAATTCAGGGAGACGTATATTTTCGCTTCGTCATGCTGAATTTATTTCAGCATCAGCTTTAAAGGCTGGCCGTAGCATGTTTTTAATCGAACTTGGGTTAATAGACCACGAAGCAGCTACATCGTAAAATCTAGCAAAATGACTATGCAATTTGCTAGATTTCTCCTATCGTCGAAATGACGACTATATTGTCTATCTCTGCAATTGATTAGTTCCTCTTAAATTATATTCCTTAGGAGGTTCTGCACCCAATAAGTTTTTCACAAAGTAATCCCAACGGCGACGTGTCATGTAAGGATTGTTAGCTCCAAAACCATGGGCACTATGTGGGAACAATACTAAATCATAATCTTTATTGGCTTTGTTTAAAGCATCAACCACTAAATAAGTATTATACGGAGGCACGTTATTATCCATCATCCCATGGGCCAACATTAGTTTACCCTTCAAGTTTTTTGCATGGTTTTGGTTCGCTTGTGCCTCATAATCTGAATTAGCTAACAAACCATTATAACGCTCGCCCCAGTCGTCCTCGTAGTTTCTGTTTTCGTGGTTACCAGCTTGAGACACCCCTACTTTAAAGAAATCAGGGTAACGGAACATGGCCGCAGCCGTAGCAAAACCACCACCTGAATGGCCCCAAATACCAACTTTATCCAAATCCATAGGGTATTTTTGTGCCAATTGCTTAATGGCTGTAATTTGGTCAGGCAAAGTATTTTCACCCATATTGCCATAAGCCATATCGTGATAGCTTTTTGAACGGTAAGGATTGCTCGTACCTTCAATCACTACTACAATAAATCCTAGTTCGGCCAATGCTTGGTGGTCAGACCTTGAAGCAGAAAAAGACCAACTGCCCACACTTCCGCCTTGCGGACCTGGATAAATATAATCCACTACAGGATATTTCTTACCTGCTTCCATTTTGGTTGGTGTGAACACCAAACCATAAATATCTGTTTGTCCATCTGCAGCTACCATTTGTACTACATCAGGAGCTTTCCAGCCCTTAGCCAACAACCTTGAAATATCAGTTCTGCCCAATTCTTCAATTTGTTTGCCCTTTAAATCTCTCAAAACAGTTACCCCTGGCACATTAGGTTGCGAATAGGTATCAACGATATAATTGAATGCGGGAGAAAACGACACTTGGTGATTGCCTGCATCTGGCGTTAACAGGGTGAAACCTTTGCCATCAAAACCCACACGGTACAAGTACGCAAAGTATGGATTACCTTTTTCTCGGCCGTGTCCTGTAAACCATAAGGTTCTGGTTTTTTCATCTACACGCAATAACCTTCCCACTAACCAGTTCCCTTTAGTAATCTGGTTCTTTACTTTTCCTGTTTTGGCATCATATAAATACAAATGCCCCCAGTTATCACGTTCCGAGTACCATAAAATTTCGTTGGTTTTTGGTAAATAACGCCAATTAATAGAGTTTACCCCTGATTCAAACTGTGTTTTAACTGTCTCGGTAAATACTTCTCTTACGGCACCTGTGCTTGCATTGGCAATTTGCAGTTTAGAGATTTTGTGGTCTCTAGAGGTAGATAAGAAAGCGAACTCTGTACCATCAGCATTCCAATCAATGTCTGCCAGCTGTCCACCATCAACAATATCGTCGCTTAATGAACTTCTATGGTCATCCAAAGGAATCTGCAAACTTATCACTTTAGGATTTTCTACATCAATTACCACTCTACGCAACTTGGCCACTTCTTTATCTCCTGGCAAAGGATATTTCCAAGCTTTTAAGGTTGGCGAACCTACATTGGTGGTCACCAAATACATGTCGTTCAAATGACGTTGATCCTGCTGGAAAGTGGTGAGTTTTTTCGAATCTGGCGACCAACGTACGATGGGTCTGTCGCTCGATTTCCACCCTGCATTATCCGTTGCATATCCATAATCTTTTACGCCATCAAAAGTAAGCTGTGTTTCTTTTTTGGAAGCAATGTCTCTCAACCATAAATTCCAATCTTTAATAAACACCATTTTTTTGGCATCAGGAGATAATGACCCTCCTTGAGTTCCGCCTCTTTCGGCACTAAATGACCTTGCCACAGCACTTACCCTTCCTGCGCTAAGCTCATTTTTATCCATCTGATAAGTCCATGATTTTTCGTCAGCAAAAAACTGAAAGCTCTTTTCATCGCTGGCAAGTGAAATACTTTGAAAAGGTAATTTGTAAGCTTGGTAAGTTTTACCCGTTGCTTTGTTTAAGGCTTCTGCCAATTTCTGATGGTCAAAAGCAGGCACTTTCGTTTTCTTTACGGGGTCTACCCATAAAAACTCACTGCCATTTTTAGTGGTCGCCAAATAAATCAGGCGCTCTCCATTGGTCCAACTTGGACGAACAGTGTTACCATCTACAAAGGGTTCAACATTATAGCTTAGAAATTGTTCTGCCCTAGCATAATCTTGCTCGGTTAGTGGTTTATTTTGAGCCTTCAATGTAAAAACGGTTAAAATTGCACCAATGCTTAGTATGTGTTTTTTCATTTTTAAATAGGAATAAAAAACTAAAATAATAGGGTTTGGTCATTTACAAATTAAGGTATTAACAATGATACATTTTTTTTGTGGAGTGAGTGTTCACAGGCAATTACTTAAAGCAATAATACCTTCCTCTAATTCTTCTTCATTTAAAGCACCATAGCCCAATCTTAGTCCATTTGCACTACTGTCTAAACCATAAGTGTCAGGGCTCGTAATTTTAATCCCTTTTTGAAGCATTTTTTGAGAAAAACCAATCCAATCCACGGGTGTTTTCATGGCAATCCAAAAAGCCAAGCCTCCATCTGGAATAGTATAAATTACTTTGTCTTTAAGGTATTTTTCCAAAAGCGCTGCCGTAAAATCTCTTTTGGCTTTGTAATAGCTAGTCGCTTTTTTGACATGCCGCTTAATAGCCCCGTCTTTTATCAATTGTAAAACAGCCTGTTCCATAATACTGTCTCCATTCACATCAATTATTTTCCTTAATCGCCCCACTTTTTCTATTAAGCCACCATCACTACTGGTTAAATAACCTACACGCAACACAGGAGAAACTACTTTACTCATGGTACCGATATACACATAGTTTTTAAGCTCTGGGAAGCTCGACAAAGGCAATACGGGACGATAACCAAAATGAAATTCGTTGTCGTAGTCGTCTTCAATAATGGAAAAACCATATTCATTAGAAAGCCTAATCAACTCCAGTCGCCTTTTTAAACTTAAGGTTACCGTAGTGGGATATTGATGATGTGGTGTCACATAAATGGCCTTAATCCTTTTCCTAGATTTTAAGTATGCAACTACCTCGTCGATCACTAAACCATCTTTATCTACCCCAACAGGAAGCAGCTTGGCTCCAGCATGTTCAAAAGCTTTCCAAGCAGGTTTGTAGCCTGGATTTTCGACCATCACCTCATCACCATCTTCCAATAAACATTGTGCCACCAAATACATTGCCATTTGGCTCCCTCTAGTAATACAAAGATTTTCTTCCTGCACTTGCATACCTCGTTGGTGATTAAGCATTTGTGCAATTTCCCGCCTGAAAGCTACATCGCCGAGGGCGTTGCCATCATAACTCATCAATTGCCATTTGGTTTTTAGGCTAAAGATTTGTCGATAAGCCCTTGCCAATTCGGTAACAGGAGCAATTTTGGCATTGGGATGTCCATCATCAAACTGAAGGCGAAATGATTTTTCTACCTGGTCTACCGCCATTGAGATAGATTGCTTGTTTTTTCTAGCGGGGGCAAGCTTGGGAATGTTATCAGCCACAAAAGTCCCCTGTCGCTCTTTAGAAATCAACCAACCTTCCATAATGAGCACATTAAGTGCCTCCACTACGGTATTTCGGTTTACCTTCAATAATTGCGCAAGGTTCCTACTTCCAGGCAAAGCATCTCCTGCTTTTAACCTACCCGACTGAATATCCTTGATCATTGCATCGGCAATCTGCAGATAAACGGCTTTATCGTCATGTTGATCTAATTGTACTTCAAACTTCCATGAACGCAGCATTGGACTAGCTATTTTTATAAAAACTGTACCAGTAAGACAGTCCAAAGATAACCTAATTTTGTGTTGCAAAACAAAACAGAAAAACATTATCAAGTATGGAAAAATCAAATCAAATCAAAAAAGCTAGCCTCGAAGAGCTAGACCAAGCCGCTGAGTTATTTAATCTCTACCGCATCTTCTATCGTCAAGAATCCGATTTAGAAAGAGGAAAAGCCTTTTTAAAGGAACGTTTGCTTAACGGCGAATCTGACATCTTTTTAGCGATAGTTGACGGAAAAGCGGTAGGTTTTGTACAGCTATACAAATTATTTCACTATACCAAATTAGAAAAGCAATGGCTATTGAGCGATTTATTTGTACATCCAGATTATAGAGGGCACGGACTTTCGGTAGCGCTAATTGACCGTAGCAAGCAGTGGTGCAAAGAAACTGGCGCTTGTGGTTTGATGTTGGAAACGGAAAAAACCAACGACATTGGCAACAAACTTTATCCTCGTTGCGGATTTGAATACGATGCCCTACACAACTATTACCATTGGTGGAAATAATCATCAGAGCGGGCCAAATAAGGTTCGCTCGAATAACACATTAATCCCTGAATACATGATTACTTATCAAATTGAAGAAAACATTACCGTGGCAGAGTTTATCGAAGTACTCACCGCTTCTACCTTGGCGGAAAGAAGGCCAGTAAACGAACCGGAACGCATTGCCCAAATGTTGCAGCATGCCAACCTCATTGCCACCGCCCGCCACCAAGGCAAGCTAATTGGCGTAGCAAGATCATTAACCGATTTTGTGTATTGCACCTATCTTTCGGATCTAGCTGTAGATGAGCGCTATCAGAAAATGGGAATAGGAAAAGCCTTGATTCGCTTTACCAAAAACCACAGTCCTCAAGCAAAGCTGATTTTATTATCAGCCCCTAAAGCGATAGATTATTATCCAAAAATTGGGATGACCAAATGGGAACATTGTTATACATTGGATCAAGTGGACTATCTTAGATAAATGAATATAGTTGATCTGATCATAAACGACAGGGAGAAGGTATCCTTAGATGATATCTTTCTGGATGAAACCCGTAGAGAATCTTTAACACAGCTTTTGCAGGAACACACCTACCTTGAGGAATTGCACCAATATGGATTACCTGTAAATAACAAAGTCCTATTGTATGGCAGTTCGGGCTGTGGCAAAACCATGACCGCAAAAGCCATTGCCAGCGCCTTGGGAAAAAACATCTTGATCCTCAATTTGAGCAATGTGATTTGTTCAAAAATTGGCGAAACCTCACAGAATATCAAATTGGTGTTTGATAAAGCTGCCCGAGAAAAAGCCGTGCTTTTTTTGGATGAATTTGACCAGATAGGAAAAGCTAGGGGAAATGATGATAAAGATGTTGGTGAAATGAGAAGGCTGGTGAACACTTTGATCCAATTGATCGATTATTATCCAGAAGATGCGCTATTGATTTGTGCCACGAACCATCTCGAAATTATCGACAGTGCACTTATTAGACGTTTTCAACTACGGATAGGTTTTGAAATGCCCGCCAAAGAGGTTTTGGATGATTATTACGACCAACTATTATCAAAGTTTCCAGAGCACCTGCAAAATATAGAACGTCAATACAACATCTCATTTGCCGAAGCGAAAGACCTTACGTTTACCTTGGTGAAAACCAAACTTATTAAAGCGTTGGCAGAAAAGAACAAAATGGAAAACGCATGAGCGAGGATATACTCATCAACATCAATACCATAATCGAAAGAATAGCAAAGGCATGCGCCTTGAGCGGTAGAGACCAAAGCGAAGTAAAGCTTTTGCTGGCCACCAAAACCGTTCCTGCTGATCGTATAAAAATTGCGTTAGTCGCTGGACAAACCCTTATTGCCGAGAACAAGGTGCAGGAACTTAAGGAAAAATATGAGGCTTTGAGTGAAATTCCACATATCAATCATTTTATTGGACACCTGCAGACCAACAAAATCAAAGACTTACTGAAATACGATGTTTCCTGCATCCAGTCATTAGACCGCTTGGATTTAGCCGAAAAGCTGCACCAACGTTTACGCTTTGAAAACAAAACCATGGAAGTTTTAATACAGGTAAACACTTCTTTTGAAGAAAGCAAGTTTGGCGTAAGTCCAGAGGAGGCTGTTGTATTGACCCAACAAGTAGCACAACTATCTACTCTAAAAATAAAAGGCTTAATGACGATAGGCCTCCTAAGTGCCGAGGTAGAAAAGGTGCGCAAGTGTTTTCGATTATTGAAAGACATTCAACAACAAATCATTGCCTTGCAAATACCTAATGTTGACATGCAGGAACTATCCATGGGTATGAGTGGCGATTTAGAAGCGGCTATTGCCGAAGGGGCCACCATGGTGAGAGTAGGCACTGCTATTTTTGGCACAAGACCCACACCAGATAGTTATTACTGGAACGAGAACAAATAAAAAAGAAACGATGCACATCCATATTGTACAACACGAAACATTTGAAGCTCCGGGCGCCTACCTAGAATGGGCCGAACAGCGAAATTATAACATCAGCTTTTCAAAAGTATATGAAGGGCAAGCCCTACCCAGCTCAGTAGAACATATTGATTTATTGCTGGTGATGGGAGGCCCCCAAAGTCCAGATACTACGTTATTGGATTGTCCTCATTTTAATTCAAAAGCAGAACAAGCGCTCATTTTAAAATGCATCCAAGCAGGTAAAGCGGTAGTAGGCGTTTGTTTGGGAGCGCAGTTAATTGGAGTAGCCTTGGGTGCTGCCTTTGAACACAGTCCCGAAAAAGAAATTGGCGTTTTTCCCATTAACCTTACGGAAGTGGGCCTAATGGATGAAAAGATTAGGCATTTTGGTACCCCATTAGCGGTAGGACATTGGCACAGCGATATGCCTGGCCTTACCGAAAGCAGTAAAATATTAGCCGCTAGCGAAGGTTGTCCACGGCAAATTGTTGCCTATAGCAATTTGGTTTATGCCTTCCAGTGCCACATGGAACTTACCAAGGAAGTGGTTGAACTGCTTATTGCGGCAGAAGGAGATTTTCTTTACCGCAGCAACGATCAATTTGTACAAAAGCCAGCGTTTATCCGTCAGTATGATTTTAAGGAGATGAACAACAAATTATTTCTCTTTTTAGATCATTTGACCAATACTTATCTCAAAAGCAAATATTAAGACCTAGCAGCCATCCACTTGGCCAAATTGCCAATTTGCTTTAAGGTCAATCGCAGATCATCTGTCCAAGGTAGGCCAATACAAAGGCGCATACAATTGTGAAACTGTTCTTGCAAGGTAAACATACGACCAGGCGCAATGCTGATTTGCTTTTTCATGGCATAGTTATACAGGGTTGCCGTATCAATGCCTTCGGGAAATTCTACCCATAAGGCCAATCCTCCCTGTGGTCTACTGATTTTTGTTCCTGCTGGGAAAAACTCTGCAATGGCCAAAGCATAACGCTGATAGTTTTCCTGTAATGTTTTACGAAGATGACGCAAGTGGTTTTCATACCTACCAGTCATCAAGAAATTACCCACTGCTTCATTAATCACAGACGTAGACGACAACGCATGAATCATTTTCAACCTCATGACCTGTTCCTTGTACTTCCCTGGAGCAACCCAGCCCACTCGATAGCCTGGAGCCAAGGTTTTAGAAACAGAACCACAATACAACACATTTCCTTTGGTATCAAAAGACTTGCAGCACTTTGGCCGCTCGGCTCCAAAATGAAGGTCGCCATAAGTATCATCTTCAATTAAGGGAATGTCATGTTTTTCCAACAACATGACTACTTCCTTCTTTTGTTCATCAGGCATACAATAACCCAAAGGCGTATTGAAATTAGGAACCAACAAGCATACATTAATTTGCGGCAGCAAGGCTTTTAGTGCATCAATATCAACGCCCTTCACAGGATCTGTAGCGATTTCCATCACCTTTAATCGTAAACTTAAGGCAAGCTGTAAAATACCAGGATAACAGGGGCTTTCCATTGCAATGGTATCTCCTGGTTTTGTCAATGCCAATAAACATAAGGTTAAAGCGTTCATACAACCCGCTGTGGTTACCACATCACTCTCCTTTAAATGGCCTTCCCAAGCCAAGGAACGAGCGGCAATCATTCTTCTCAATTTCACATTGCCTTGTAGGGGCTCATATTCCGTTCCCCCTTCTTTTAATGCCCTGGTTGCCAATACTACTTCCTTTTTCAATTTTGCCAAAGGCAGTAAATTCCCTGAAGGTACCCCAATGGAAAGAAGAGTCAACTCCTTGTTCCCCATATTGGAATACACACTGTCAATCAACTCATTGGGCTCTGTAATATTCGCTGTGGGCAAAGGCTGACTAGCTTGAGGCAAAGGAAGCTTCAAATAATTTAACGGGCTCACAAAATATCCCGATTGTGGTTTTGATTGTACCAACGACTGGGCTTCCAGTTCAAGAAATACCCTTTTGGCCGTATTGATACTAATACCATGTTCCCTACTCAGCATCCTTACCGAGGCCAAACGTTCACCAGCCTGCAAAATTCCAGTTTTGATCTTACTGGCAATATTATTCGCTATTTCGTTATAGATGAAATCTTTCTTCACCTCACAAAGCTAACTGTATCCATTGTAAAATTAAAAACTGTGACTGTGCTTATTCATGGTCTATGCGGAGCTTTGTATCAAAATATTTTAGCACATGACAGAAATCAGTATTCATAAAGTAAAAGAAGATACCACACAAGCTTGGGTAAATGGATTTATCGGCGTGGTATTATTTAGCGGTTCTTTACCAGCAACCAGAATGGCGGTTCTAGAATTTAATCCTGTATTTGTGACTTTGGCCAGAGCCTCTATTGCTGGCATATTGGCTTTAATTGCCTTACTGGTTTTTAAAGAAAAGAGACCAAGTAAAGAACAGTTTTTCCCTTTAGTTATTGTGGCTTTAGGCGTAATTGTTGGTTTCCCCTTACTTAGTGCATTGGCTTTGCAATACGTCAGTTCGGCCCATTCCATTGTTTTTGTAGGTATTCTGCCCTTGGCTACCGCCATTTTTGGGATCCTACGTGGTGGCGAACGTCCCAGACCTATTTTTTGGTTCTTTTCATTGATGGGCAGTTTGTTGGTTGTAGGCTATGCTTTTGCGCAGGGGCTTAGTGCTTCTCCCCTTGGAGATATTTTAATGCTATTGGCCGTTATCCTTTGTGGACTAGGCTATGCCGAAGGTGCAAAACTCACGAAAACTTTGGGCGGTTGGCAGGTCATTTCTTGGGCTTTGGTAATTTCTTTACCCATCATGTTGCCTCTTAGTTTCTGCTATTTCCCCGCTTCTTTTGAAGGTATTAGCGTGGGAGCTTGGGGCAGTTTGGCCTATGTGTCATTGTTCAGTATGTTTATTGGGTTTATTTTTTGGTACCGCGGCTTGGCCCAAGGTGGTACAGCCACCATAGGTCAATTGCAATTATTACAGCCTTTCTTTGGCTTGGCTTTGGCAGCTTCGCTACTGCACGAACAAGTAAGTATAGGCATGTTAGCCGTTACCGTTGGCGTAATTATGTGTGTTGCAGGCACGAGAAAATTTGCAAAACCTCAACGTTAAATTAGGTTGGCAAGCCCAAATAAAATCCCTTATTTTGAAACAAATTGTACACATGACTGTAAAAACCTTAGTTGATATCGATGTCCCTCAAATTGCAGTAGCGATTAACCAATCCTTTTCAGATTACATCGTGCCCTTTCAATTGAATGCGGAACAGCTACAGTATAAAATCATACAGGAAGATGTGAACCTCGACTTATCTGTGGGTGTTTTTGATAACGATGCATTGGTAGGATTAATGCTACACGGCTTGCGTAAAAACAACGACAATTTAGTGGCCTACAATGCAGCAACAGGTGTTATCCCTACTTACCGAGGAAAGGGATTGGTGGGCAAGATGTATGATTTCCTAGTGCCAAAACTACAGGAGCTACAAGTACAAAAAATGGTATTGGAGGTGATTGAAGGAAATGAGCCAGCCATTAAAGCTTATGAGAAAATGGGTTATAACATTTCTAGAAAGCTGGTTTGCTTCTCGGGAACTGCCAATGTTGACGAGGCCCACAAAGAAATCAGCATTAAAGAGGCCTCCGCATTTCAATGGAATAAATGGCTAAGTTTTTGTGATATCCAACCTTCATGGCAAAATGCCATTCAATCGGTAGAGAACAGCAAGACTATTTGCAAAGTGCTAGAGGCCTACCTTGATGATGAGTTGGTAGGTTATCTCATTTACAATCCCAACAGTAAAAAAGTTCATCAGTTTGCGGTATCACCTTCAAATCGTCAAAAGGGTATCGCGACTGCTTTGTTCAGCCATCTACAACAAAGCTTAAATGGCGAAATCTACGTCTACAATATTGATGCATCCTCACAAGCTTGCACTTCCTTTTTAAAAGAGCTGGGACTTAAAGAAAAAGTGAACCAGTTGGAAATGGAACGAGCAGTATAAACTTCAAACGAAATATTATGTCTACATTCTCCATAGAAAAATACCACGCTAACTATAAAAACCAACTACTAACCGTTTGGGAAAAATCCGTTTTAGCTACCCATCATTTTTTATCGCGGGAAGATTTTGTGTTCATCAAATCACTTTTGCAAGGAATGGATTTTGAAATGCTCGACGTTTATTGCTTACTAGACCAACAGAAAGTGGTTGGTTTTATCGGCATTGACGAGAAGAAGATTGAAATGCTATTTCTAGATCCCGATTATATTGGAAAGGGCTTGGGTAAACAGCTCATGGAATTTGCCCTATCTGAGCATGGAGCAGCTTTTGTAGATGTAAATGAACAAAATCCAAATGCAGTAGCCTTCTATCAAAAATTTGGGTTCACCACATTTGAACGTACCGAAAAAGATGATCTAGGTAAAGACTATCCCCTACTAAGAATGAAGCTAACGTCGGTGTAAATTTGAAATGATAATCAGATAAAACACCTCTCAGATTGTCGGTTTAATACAATACCTTCTCGCTTGATGGATTTAGATTTGGATAGAATTTAAAACTATTAAGCATCATGAAAGTATCAAGAAACAAATATGCCGCATTGATTTTCGCCGCATTAATTGCCATTGCGACACTGGGCTGTTCAAAAGACAAAGATAACGCTCCCTCCTCTACTTCACACAAACTGGTTTTTAAGGCCGAGGCTTCTTCAGGTTCATCCCTGCAACTCGTTGTGTATGGATTTGATAATACGCTCACTACTGCTTCTAGTTTAGGTGGTACAACCTGGACCAGCCCCGAAATTACCGCACCTGCAAATGCAACGGTAGCAAGTATAGTGTTAAATGCGATGGGTGCAAATGCTTCCTCAACACTTAAAGTTCAGGTATATGTAGATGGTGTATTAAAAAAAGAAGGTACCAGCACCGGAACAGCCTTATCTGCTACCGCACAGTTTAACCTTAAATAAGCTCAGTTTGGGTTAATCCCATAGAGTTTACGATGTGCCTATGTGGTTCATTTAGGAAGCTTTTGCGTTTTTGGCAAACAAAATACCACATAGGCACATAAAAATGCATGCTAAACGGACTCTGTTTTTAGTAGAACGGAGAGGGTTTGCTAAGGCTGGAGATAATAAAAAATACAAAGTGCTTGTCTCGAACTTACGTTAATAAGTTAACCAGCCTAATCAATGGAAATTACACCACCGCAGGCTCTAAAATAGAGAAAGTTTGATCTAAGCAGTTTATTTCGGCCAATCTTCCGTATGGAATAGTAAATACTGGGCAGGTATGGCCGAAATCCATTTGGGTAATTACAGGTAAGTCATGAAGTCCTTCTTCATCCAATACCTTTAATAGCTCCTTTTCGTATGCTTCGGCATAGCAATTATCATAGGGACGGCCAAAAATAATTCCCTTGGCATGCTTTAGAATCCCCAAAAGAGCATAGTTTCTTAACCAATACCTCACCAATGTAGGCTCTGGTTGATCTTCGGAAGTCTCGAAAAACAAGATGCAACCTTTCCATAATTCCAAATCGGGCCAATAATCGGTTCCCTTCAACATTTCCATAACTTCCATGCAACCACCCATCAAATGTCCTTTTACCACCGCATTGCCTCGCACAAAACGCCAGCCTTCTGTTGCATTTAATTTTCGTGATGTATTTTGTAAAGAAGGATCGAACCAGTCAAGAAATTCGGAAGTCCATCCCGCCATATTTGGAGTAATGTTCCCTATGATCGTTGGAGAAAAGAGTGTTCTTTTGATATCTGCTATTTGATAGGCATGCATTTCAACATTTTCGGCAAAGCCAACCAAAAGAGATGTGCCATAAAATGACCCTAGTCCTGCTTTCAGACAAAGAAAGTGCGTGATCGTGCTATCAGAGAAACCCAGAAAAATTTTAGGGTTGCTTTTAATGACCTCAATATCTACATATTTTAAGATACGCACGCTGTCTTCTCCACCAATATTGGAGATAATGGCTTTCACCGATGGATCGGCAAAAGCGGCCATCAAATCTTCGGCTCGTGCCTGCGGGTTTTCGTAAATCCAATCGGCAGGTTTCAGCGCATGTTTGGTTTCAACAACCTCTAATCCAAAAATTTTCTCTAGTCTTTCTTTGCCTTTCGCATAACGATATGGTAATTCTCCCGCAGCTCCCCATGAAAGAGAAATTGTTGCAATTTTATCACCGCTTTTTAAACCTTTTGGAGTAATCAATTTCGCCATAAAACTAGAGTGGATTATATCTGTCGAAAGATACAGAGAATATCATGGAAGGAAAAAGGCTGCTCAAAATTTCAGTCATTCTTTAAAAATAAAGTTAACTATATAGTTTGCTTTATTTTTTATACTTTTATGGCAAAATCCCTATCAATATGAATTTGGACAGGTTTAAAAATCTTGGCGGAATGAAAAAATTAGCATTGGCATCATTACTTTTCTGCGTTACTGTAGCTCTTCGGACGGTAGTAAAAGCAACTGACACTCAAGATCCAGTGGAAAATATTGTTGCCGAAGAAGTGGCAAAACTGATGCAATCACCTAGTTACCAAGCAGTATCTGGAGTGATTTACATCAAGGGCAAAGCTCGTTATTTCAACTATGGCAAGCTCAGTAATGGGCAGCAACCCAATAGCAATACCATATATGAAATAGGTTCAATCACCAAAACGTATACAGGTTTACTGCTTTCCCAAGCAGTTCACGATCGCAAAATCAATTTAGACAATGATGTAAGGAAATATCTAGATGGCCAATATCCCAATCTTGTTTTGGGCAATGGAAAGCCAATTACCATCAGACATTTGATTACACATACTTCAGGCTTACCTCTTGTGATGAACTGCGATGAACACGCTCAAAATGTGACAGCACAGATCGATTGTTTTGAAAAATTCCGAAAAGAAGATTTCTTCAAGGCATTAAAAACGGTACAACCTGCTGATAACTCGGGGAAAAATTATCATTATTCAGGGGTAGGAACTCAACTGATTGGCTATATACTGGAGCAAGTTTACCAGGTGAACCACACAGAGCTACTTCAAAAATATGCCTTCTCCCGATCGAAAGAAAAACAGACTTTTTTAAAATTGAACCACGAAGAAAACCCGAATATCTCCATAGGTCGAAACAATGAAGGCAAGCCTGTGCCTATCATCAACGGGTTCTACGATTATTCAGGAGGAATGAAGTCATCCTCAACGTCCATGTTAAACTATATCAAAATGTATTTGGAAAGTAACGACGCGGTGGTGAAACAGGCCATGAACCAACTGGCTGGCGATATGTCGCACGGACGAGCTTATGCCTGGAATACCTATGCCTACGACACACAGAGAAAGATGCTTTATCACAATGGTAGTAGCTTTGGTCATTCCTCGTGGATAGCACTTTACCCCAACCAAAAAGTGGGAATCTTCATCGTTACCAATGTGGTAACTGCCGACTCCCAAAGCAGGTTGAACGAGCTGTCAAACCGTATTATCGATAGGATTAACATTGAAATCGACTAGTTTTAAGCAAGCGAATTGACGTCCCTATTATCAATTCGCTTTTACTTTAATATATTTTTCGGTGATGGTGCGATCTACGCCAGCGCCTTCTACTTTTTCTATCCCAGTTTGGATCAAGGTATCGTTTTTGATGCTTACCTTAAAGTTGAAACTTTTTCCTTCCCAGCTCCTATCCTTGTAGAAGTCTAAAAACTCGGTATACTCATCCCCTTTTAAAGTATACCTACCTCCGCCTCCATCAAAATGATTGCTGCTGTCTTTCGGCATATCCAGTTTATGATTGAGGAAAGCAAAATGGGTATCGTTAATGATCTTTATCATACTTCTGCCCTTGGTATAATCTGTTTCAGTTGTCTTCCCATTTTCAATCGTAGTAGCCGAAAGCAATTGCCATGTACCTATAATTGGGACCTGGGCTTTTTCGGTTTTAACAGAATTACAAGATAAAAAAGAGACAATGCAACACGATAGAAGAAGCGTTTTAACATTCATGGCTATATTTTAAATGGTTAGGGCTGTAATTTAATCATTTAATATCACAGAAAAAACCTATAGCAAAGAGCTACCCCAAAAAAACCAAATGATCATTAGGCATGCGACCAGACAAACTTTAATTCTATTTTTATAAAAAAATGAAGTGATGAGCAACATACATGAAAAGTTAAAACACCAGCAGGTACAGTACCTTGAATTCCTATCGCATGATCTCGAAAAAGCAAAGAAATTCTACACGCAAGCATTCAATTGGAATTTTACAGACTATGGACCACATTATACTGCTTTTGAAGGAGATTATGTTGACGGAGGCTTTACCAGTGGCGAACCTATAAAAGGAAGCATTTTAGTGATACTTTATTCTGATAATCTATCTCAAAGCAGGGAAAACGTACTTGCTGCAGGTGGGACAATCTCAAAAGAGATATTTGATTTTCCTGGAGGAAGCCGCTTTCATTTTCTAGATCCAGATGGTTATGAACTTGCTGTTTGGTCGTTATAGTAGATTCTATTGGGCAAACCAAAGTTGGTTGGACAATCTTTGGTTTGCTTGCCTTACTGATTAACACCGATTTCAATTTTAGCAAAATCAGGGCTTGCTAATACTACCGATGTTTCTATCTGTCGTAGCGGTATATCCCAATACTTCCTTAACAATTGCTCTTTTTCTGTTGTTGACACCTGCCTAAACCCGTTTTTTTGATAAAAGCTTATTGCCCAATCTGCATCTGCCCAAGTGCCAATTAAAATGGGTTTATCGGTAAGCGTTGAGAGATGTTTTAATAATTTACCTCCTATTCCCTTGTTTCGAGCTATGGTCCTTATATATGCATGGCGAATTAAAGTTACATCTGGTTTCTGTTGTATGCCCATTACCCCAATAATAACGTCATTTTGATGGTAACACCAAAATTCTACACCATCTATGATCTGGTTCTGTAGCTCGCCCTCCTCCATATATGGCTCCTTCCAACGGTCTGCTGGTATAATGCCTTTATAGGCAGATGAAGCATCGTTTATAATTTCGTAGATGTCTTTAAAATCCGATTTCTGACTTTTGATGATCATATTGATAAAACTATACTGTTATACAATGTTCTTTTACATTGCAAAACTACACTCCTGAAGCCGTATCGTTTTTTACATATGTTGAGAAGCAATTATTTTAACTGCTTGCGTATTCTGCTCAACTGTGTGGGTGTAATGCCCAAATGTGACGCAATATCCTGTAAAGGCACATATTTTTCAATATTGGCATGGCTTTTCAATAATTTTATATACCGCACCCGTGCTTCTTCCATTACAATAGAGACTTCTCTTTCCTCCTTATCTACGACCCAATTTTTTTCGAGGTAATGAATATAGAATGATTTGAGCTCGTCCGTTTGAAAAATTATTTCCCTAAACTGTTGATATGTAAGGCTCAACAACGTACAATCCGTTACCGCTTTAATGGTAAATTTTGAAGGTTGACCTAGAATGCAGGAAACGGTTGATGCGATAAAATCAAAACTTCCAGCAATATTCTTGTTATATGTTCGCCCCTTATCATCACTTATGTAAGAAATGACATAACCAGAATACAAAAAGTAAAACTGCCGAGCTACAAAACCTTCCCTAACTAGTATTGCGTTTTTTTTTAGGTTTGCCACCTTGGCTATTGTTAGCAGTTTTTTGAACGAGGCTTCCGGGATAGGATAGTAGGAATTTATCTTCTCCCTGAACTTTTGCACCAACAATTCATCCATATTTTGTCACTTTAAAGAGTAATTTGTCTTATAAGACAGCACAAAAAAAACCGCCAAAATAGCGGTTTTTCTTTCAGCGGAGAAAGAGGGATTCGAACCCTCGATACCCTTTTGGGGCATACACACTTTCCAGGCGTGCTCCTTCGACCACTCGGACACTTCTCCGTTTACTTTTTAGAATATATTTAAGAGTCTTTCACACTTTCAATACTCCCATTAAGCCGCAAAAATAAGATTTTTAATGCAATAAAAAAGCCCCGTAGGTGCGGGGCTTTTTTATTATCTGAAATCAGCTTACTCCACCACGGTAACTTTTACCATATTGGTTCTGCTTCTTTTCTCCAAAGGAACTGCTGCAGTGTTGATTACCACATCTCCTTTTTTAACTAATTTCTTTTTCTTCAACAGATCATTTACCTCTTCAATGGTTTTATCTGTACTTTCAAATTTATCGTAGAAGAAACCTCTTACGCCCCAAACCAAGCTTAAAGTATTCAATAAGCTCTCATTACTGGTAAAAGTAAAAATAGGTGCTTGTGGGCGATGACTAGCCACCTCAAAAGCAGTGTAACCGCTAGAAGTCATGGTCACGATACCAATCGCATCAGTTTGTTTAGCCAAGAAACAAGCCGAATCACATACTGCATCTCCTAAGAAGCTATCAGTTTTAGGCTTTAAAAATTTCTCTGCGTAAAACGGATAATTATTTTCTTCGATGTTATTGATGATTTTTTGCATTGTTTCGATCACAATCAGTGGAAATTCACCTACTGAAGTCTCGCCACTAAGCATTACCGCATCAGCGCCATCTAACACAGAGTTAGCTACGTCGTTCACCTCAGCTCTAGTCGGGCGAGGGGTAGTGATCATACTTTCCAACATCTGTGTAGCAATAATTACCGGTTTAGAAGCTGCTCTACATTTGTTTACAATCATTTTTTGCAACAAAGGCACTTCTTCCATTGGCATTTCTACACCAAGGTCACCACGAGCAACCATTACCGCATCAGTAACGGCAATAATTTCGTCGATATTAGCAATCGCTTCTGGTTTTTCAATTTTAGCAACTACTCTGGCGGTTTTGCCTCTCTCTTTGATCACATCTTTTAACTCAACAATATCAGCAGCATTACGCACAAATGAAAGACCGATCCACTCTACGTCACTTTCCAATACAAAATCTAAGTTTTTTCTATCTTCAACAGTTAAAGAAGGAATAGAAACTTTAGTATTTGGAAGGTTTACCCCTTTTCTTGAAGTTAAAATACCACCGTGAACAATCTCACAAATTACCTCATCCTTGTAGTTGGTCTCTATTACACGCATTTGCAATTTACCATCGTCCAATAGGATAATTTCTCCTGCTTTTACGTCTTTAGGGAAATTTTCGTAAGTGATATAAATGCGTTCTTCGTTACCAATGCACTCTTGGGTGGTGATAATGGTTTTGCTTCCATTGACAAGGTTAATCCCGCCGTCTTTCACCATTCCGATTCTGATTTTAGGTCCTTGCAAATCGGCTAAAATACCTACGTTATATTTATGCTTATGGTTGATCTCCCTGATGGTGTCTATCACCTTCTGGTGATCGGCTTGTGAACCGTGTGAAAAGTTTAGCCTACATACGTCTAAACCCGCATTAAACATACTATACAACACCTCTGGTTTAGCCGAAGCAGGGCCCAAAGTGGCCACAATTTTGGTTCTGGAATGAAAAGGTTTCATTAAAATTATCTTGTGATTACCGCCTCCACAATAACACCTAATTATGCTACTTGTTTAAGCTCTAATTATACTATTTCAGTTTGATTTCAGATTCAAATATAGTGTATTTACTACACTAACAATATAAAATTTACATTACCAAATTTTCTTTGGACTTTAATTTACGCACATCTATCTGCGCAGCCACCTGAATATCAGGCATTTTATTCAAGCTACTTAAAATAAAATTGAGATCTTCCTTATCTATAAACTGATGGATAACGATAAAGAAATCTACCTTGTTCATTTCGGGGATCAAAAAGCCTTCGCTGTTTCTATTGCTCACCAAAAAATATTCCCGTTCACCTTCTTCTACAAAGAAAAAATATTTGGAAAATGCTAACGGGGCTTCGTCCGTGTTAAAATACACCTCATGATCCTCGATTTTATAAAACTCTAGGTTAAGATTTGTGTTTATCTTGTGGCACAAAACATAGTCTTTTAACGATGCGGTGATAGCGATAAGGACAAAATCCAAATCGAGCGATAGTTTTAAATAAGTTTTGTTCAAAATGTATTTTTTTGTTAGAATTACGAAATTATAAAACTAATTTTACTTTGGGTTTTAAACCCATTAAAATTGACAGAGAAATAAAAACATTTGAAATGTGTTAGAATTTATTTTTCTTTGCACAGAATTATTTAACCATTAAATTATAATATTATGTCTGATATTGCTTCAAGAGTAAAGGCTATTATCGTAGAAAAACTAGGTGTTGATGAAAGTGAAGTTACGCCAGAAGCGTCTTTCACAAATGACTTAGGTGCAGATTCACTAGACACTGTTGAGCTAATCATGGAGTTTGAAAAAGAATTCAATGTAGCTATTCCAGATGACCAAGCTGAAACTATCGGTACTGTAGGTCAAGCAATTGCTTATTTAGAAAAAAACGTTAAGTAGAAATACTTTTTCTGTACAATACTTATAAATGGGATTAAAAAGAGTAGTAGTTACTGGGTTGGGTGCGCTCACTCCTATCGGAAATAGTGTTCCTGAATTTTGGGAAGCACTAGTAAATGGTGTGAGCGGCGCTGCGCCTATCAAGAGTTTCAATACCGAAAAATTCAAAACAAAATTCGCTTGCGAGGTTAAAAACTTTAATCCAGAAGATCATTTGGATAAAAAAGAAGCCCGCAAATTGGATCCATTTGTGCAGTACGCACTGGTATCCACCGAAGAGGCCGTTAAAGATGGAGGATATGATTTCTCCAAACTTGACACAAACCGCATTGGTGTGATCTGGGGCGCTGGAATTGGAGGTTTAAAAACTTTCTTAGACGAGGTTTCTAACTTCGCCAAAGGAGATGGCACCCCTAGATACAATCCTTTCTTTATCCCGAAAATGATTATTGATATTGCCCCTGGGCATATCTCGATGAAGTATGGATTGCGTGGGCCAAACTTTGCCACCGTTTCTGCTTGTGCATCATCAACCAATGCGATGATTGATGCTTTCAACTATATTCGCTTGGGCATGGCTGATATTATTATCAGCGGTGGTTCAGAGGCGATTATTAACGAAGCGGGCATGGGAGGTTTTAACGCAATGCATGCTTTATCTACCCGTAATGATGATCCTGCAACAGCTTCTCGTCCATTTGATAAAGATCGTGATGGTTTTGTAGCTGGCGAAGGTGCTGGTACCATTATTTTAGAAGAATTGGAGCATGCTAAAGCGCGTGGAGCCAAAATCTATGCTGAAATTGTTGGTGGCGGCATGAGTGCAGATGCTCATCATATCACTGCCCCTCATCCTGAAGGACTTGGCGCAAAAATGGTAATGACTAAAGCGTTAGCAGACGCTAAGTTGGAAACCAATCAAATTGACTATATCAACGTACATGGTACTTCTACGCCCCTTGGAGATATACAAGAAGCAAAAGCCATTGTAGATTTATTTGGAGAAGATGCTTACAAACTAAACATCAGCTCTACAAAGTCTATGACAGGTCACTTGCTAGGCGCTGCTGGTGCGGTTGAGGCTTTAGCTGCCATTCTTGCCATCAAGAATAGTACTATTCCTCCAACCATTAACCACTTTACGGATGATCCGGAGTTTGATCCAAAGCTTAACTTTACTTTTAACAAGGCTCAAAAACGCGAAGTTAGAGCTGCTATAAGTAATACTTTTGGTTTTGGAGGCCACAATGCTTCGGTAATTTTTAAGAAATACGAAGAATAAGCCAAAAAAGTTTATGGTTTAGGAGCAATTGTATTGTATATTTATACAAATGCTTTTTCTATAATTAAATTTTGTGTTGCTAGTTGATGTCTTTGCTCAGCATTTATAAATTATATCTTTCGCCAAATAAGGAGTTCTTAAAGAAATTAAGGAACGTGCTTGGATTTGTCCCAGGCAATATTGCTCTTTATAAAATGGCGTTTAGGCACCGTTCAGCGGCCAAGATATTGAAAAATGGCAGCAGGAGCAGTAATGAGCGCTTGGAATTTTTAGGCGATGCTATTTTAGGTGCTGTAGTGGCCGAAATGCTATTCAAAAGCTATCCTTATAAAGAGGAAGGTTTCTTAACCGAAATGCGTTCTAAAATTGTGAACAGAGCTAATTTAAACCAACTTGCCCGTAAAATGGGTTTTGATGAGCTGATTGTTTTTGATCAAAAGACCGTCAATTTCCAATCGAAACATCATTCCATGTACGGCGATGCTTTTGAAGCACTCATTGGAGCGATTTATCTAGACAAAGGCTATAACTTCACCAAAAACCTTATTCTTAAGCGCATCATCAAACCTTACGTAGATGTTCACCATTTAGAAATTACGGAAACGAACTTCAAAAGTCGTTTAATCGAATGGTGCCAACGACAAGGTAAAGACATCTCTTTTGACGTGATTGAAAACGGCGAGGGAGAAAGTGCAAAGCTATTTACTGTACAAGTAATGATCGAGAATGAAAATTACGGTATTGGCAGAGATTACAATAAAAAGAATGCAGAAAAGCTAGCAGCAGAAAAAGCTTGCGAAGCTTTGGCTATTTAATAAGCAAATTGGTTAATGTGATAATTAGCTAATTCGATTATTCCAGTCTAAGAAATCATCCAAATAGCGAAAAACCAATTGTTCTAGTTTTGAGGCTTTGCCTTTCCTGCAGTATCACTATACTTCTTAAAAGATTCGTTGATCCACTTAATGGCATCGTAATTAGTCCATGTTTTAGCCTTTTCGTAGTCAGGCCTGTAGTCAACCATAAAATTTTCTAGCGCTTTTCCGGTCAAGCCAGTATGCTGATTAATGGTTGTTTTATTGAAAAGCTGATCTACAACGTTATCCTGCATCTCTGTTTGGTACATCCGACTAAACCTTCTAGCCTGTCGAGGAGTTTTGCCAAAAAGCTCATATATAGCGGTCAATGGACTTCCCAAAAAAGATAGCAGCGGAGGCTTGCCTCCGTAAAAAGAACCTTTATCCTTAAAATCCTTTTTCAGCTCATCTAAAGTCTGCTTCTTAGTTTGCCCAGTAACAACCACTTCATTTAAGGTAGTTCCGCGATTGAGGTATAATACCAAATCTTTGCTGCTGCGAACCACCACTTCCAAATCGTTAAAGTTACGTTTCATGACCACTAGGGTATCTCCTACATTGGCTTTAATGGAGAAAATACCCATATCATTACTGCCTGCAGAGAATCCAGATCGTTTATTTTTTACTTCGGCCAAAGCAATACGGATATTGGCTCCACGCTCAAAAAGCACGCCAGTAAGCATAAAATCTTGCTGGGCAAAACTTCGGAAAGTTGTACCTATGCAGAGTACGATTAACGAATAAAATGTGAGCTTAATTTTGCCTAGCATTTGCAGCGTTATTTTTTTATTTTGTAAACTTAACAAATGTTTAGCGTTTAGCACGTTAAAAAAGGTTAATTCATGCGCAGTATACTCTCCATCCTATTTCTGTTTTATGCCGCAATCATCTTTATCACGCTGATGCTTGTGGCTTTGCCATTTGTATTGCTTTTTTCTGCAATACTGCCCTTAAACACTGGAAAACGGGCCATTTTAGCAGTACTAAGAACATGGGCTTGGCTATTCAGTGCACTAAGTTTCTTTTGGGTAAACACTAAAAACAAGAAGAAAGTTGACCTTAGCAAATCCCATATTTACGTAGGCAATCATGGATCATACCTTGATGCAGTAGCCGTGTGTTTAAGCATCCCCCAATATTTTAGCGCACTGGGTAAAGTAGAAATTACAAAAGTGCCCATTTTTGGGTTGATTTATAAACGGATTGTGGTTTTGATAGATCGAAGCAGCAAGGAAAGTCGTGAACAATCTGTAAATGATTTAAAAAAAGACATTGCCAACGGGCAGTCCATCCTCATTTTTGCAGAGGGTACCATGAACCAAACCGACAAACCGCTAACTGATTTTTACGATGGTGCTTTTAGAATTGCCATTGAAACACAAACGCCTATCATTCCCTTTGTAATGATCAACAATAGGAAATTACTTCCGCGAAAGCATCCCCTAAAAGCCAGACCTGGCTTGATTACCTCCATCCTACTTCCGGAAGTTAGTGTGGCTGGATTGAGCTTGGAAGATGTACCCACGTTAAAAAAGAACGTATATGATTTGATGGAGCAAGCGATTTTGGAGCATCATTAGCATGAAATATGGATCGATTAGATCTGTTCGGTCATGGCTATCTAATTACTTTATACCAACTACTAAGTACTTTTTATATCTTTGCACATGATAAAATCAATGACCGGCTTTGGCTTGGCATCTACCGACCACGAAAGCGTAAAGTTTTCAGTAGAGATAAAATCGCTAAATTCGAAGTTTCTTGAGCTTGGTCTCAAAATTCCAAAAGCATTTTCTGATAAAGAACTCTACCTACGCAATGTCTGCAATAAAGAGATAGAGCGAGGTAAGGTAAGCATTGCTATTACGGTTGAACGTAGTGAAGAAGCACAAAAAGGAGCTTCTATCAATCAAGTATTATTAAAAAAATACTACACTCAACTATTAGAAATCAATAAAGAGATTTCCGCTGATTTATCAACAATATTACCTGCCGTACTTAATTTACCGGAAGTAATTACCTACTCAGAAGAAGAAGCCAGCGACAGTGAATGGGAAATATTGGAAACGACCTTTGGCAAAGCACTCAAAAGCTTCACCCAGTTTAGAATAGATGAAGGCAAGGTATTAAAAGCTGATTTGGAACTCCGAATCAAAAACATTCTTGGCTTTTTTGCTGAAGTAGAAACCTTGGCTCCTTTAAGAATTCCACATATTAAAGCTCGTTTGACTCAATTTTTGGAAGACACGGTTGGCAAGGTAAACTACGATCAAAATCGTTTTGAGCAGGAACTGATTTACTATATCGACAAATTAGATATTACCGAAGAGCAAACCCGCTTGAAAAGTCATTGCGATTATTTTATCGCCACTTTAAATGACAAAGATGCTAATGGTAAAAAACTTGGTTTCATCTCACAGGAGATTGGCAGAGAAATTAACACCATGGGCGCCAAAGCCAACGATGCACAGATACAACAGTTGGTGGTAGGCATGAAAGAAGAATTAGAAAAAATTAAAGAACAATTACTCAACGTACTATAAGCAAAAGGCTTAAGGCTTAAAGCGAGAAGCTTTGAGCATTTAGCTTTGCGCTTTAAGCTCATAAAAATGAAACAAGGCAAACTTATTATATTTTCTGCTCCATCAGGCGCTGGCAAAACCACAATTGTAAAGCATCTATTAAAAAAATTCAACAACCTCAGCTTTTCAATTTCGGCAACGACTAGAGAACTACGTGGAGATGAAATCAATAGCAAAGACTATTACTTTATCAGCAAAGAAGAGTTTTTACACAAGGTTGCCCACCAAGAGTTTGTAGAGTTTGAAGAGGTTTACAGCGGTACCTTTTATGGAACTTTACGTTCAGAAATCCAACGTATTTGGGACGAAGGCAAACACGTTATTTTTGATATCGATGTAGAAGGTGGTTTACGTTTAAAAAGAAAATTTGAAGAAGATGCATTAGCGATTTTCGTTCAGCCACCTTCATTAGAAGTATTAAAGGAACGTTTAGCTGGCCGCGGTACCGATAGCGAAGAAAAGCTACAGGAGCGTTATGCCAAAGCTGAAAAAGAACTGGCCTATGCAGAAAAATTTGATGTCATCCTTAAAAACTATGAATTAGAAACAGCCTGCGCAGAAGCAGAGCAATTGGTAGGGGATTTCTTAAAAAGTTAACAGGCAACTTAAATAAATCGTCATTGCGAGGTACGAAGCAATCTTAATGCGATAGTTTCTTTACTTTGCGACCGTTGTAAGATTGCTTCGTACCTCGCAATGACGGCATAGATAAAGAAAAAATGATTGGTCTCTTCTTCGGTTCATTTAACCCTATCCACCTTGGGCACTTGGTAATTGCCAATTACATGGCCAATTATACCGACCTGAAAGAAGTGTGGTTTGTTGTTTCACCGCATAACCCACTGAAACAAAAAGCAGGTTTGGCCGACATGTACGACAGGTTAGAAATGGCCCGTCTCGCTACAGAAAATGCTGCACATTTAAAAGTAAGCGATATTGAGTTCAAACTACCACAACCTTCCTACACGGTTGACACGATGGCTCACCTCAAAGAAAAACATCCAGAAAAGGAGTTCGCCTTAATCATGGGGGCCGACAATTTGGTATCGCTTAAAAAATGGAAGAACTACGAAGTATTACTTCAAAACCATAAAGTTTTCGTTTATCCACGACCAAACGCCGACATTAGCGAATGGGAAAATCATGCATCCATTGTGATTACCGAAACCCCACAAATGGACATTTCCTCAACTTTTATCCGCCAAGCGATCAAGCAACAAAAAAGCATCCAGTTTTTAGTACCGGATGCTGTAATTGATTTTATGGATAAGAAAAGTCTTTATAAATAATTTACGATTTTAGATTTACGAATTACGATTGAATTGAGCGCTATAAGTCTAAAATCGTAACTCGCCAATCGTAAATCCCTTTATCCTTTCCAGCTATCTTTTAGCGAAACCACTCGGTTAAACACTAAATGATCAGCAGTAGAATCTTTATCTAAACAAAAATAACCTTTACGAATAAACTGGTAACCCGTTCCTAAAGTTGCTTCGGCCAAAGCTGGCTCTATATATACATTGCTTAATACTTCCTTGCTATTTGGATTAAGATAATCTTTAAAATCACCTTCCTCAGCATCCGGGGATACTACGCTAAATAATCTATCATATTGTCTTACTTCTGCTGTTTTAGCATGAGCAGTACTTACCCAATGGATGGTTCCCTTAACGTGAATTCCGCTGGTGTCGTTACCGCTTTTCGATTCAGGAACATAAGTACAATGAACCTCAGTAACGTTTCCATCAGCATCCTTCACAAAGCTCTCACACTTCACAATGTAGGCAAACTTCAAACGAACCATTGCCCCAGGAGCCAATCTGAACCATTTTTTTGCAGGCTCTTCCATAAAGTCTTCGCGTTCAATCCAAAGTTCTTTACTGAAAGGAATTTCCCTAGTACCACCTTTATCTTCCGCTTCTGGATTATTTTCGCCGATTAAAATTTCGCCGTCACCTTCGTAATTGGTAATCACTAATTTAATTGGATCCAAAACCGCCATTGCCCTAGTCGCTTTTTTATTCAAATCCTCACGTATACAGAACTCTAATAAGCTTAGCTCAATCAGGTTTTCTCTTTTTGCAATACCAATACGCTCACAAAACTCTCTGATACTTTCTGGGGTATAACCTCTTCTTCTCAAACCACTAACGGTAGGCATACGAGGATCATCCCAACCACTTACATGGCCTTCATTTACCAATTGCAATAGCTTACGCTTGCTCATTACCGTGTAGGTAAGGTTTAAACGGGCAAACTCATATTGTTTTGATGGGAAAATACCCAACTGGGCAATAAACCAATCATATAACTCTCTATGAGAAACATATTCTAAAGTACAGATAGAGTGGGTGATATTCTCGATACTGTCGCTTTGACCATGCGCAAAATCATACATCGGGTAAATGCACCAAGCATCTCCGGTACGGTGATGGTGAGCATGTTTAATGCGATAGATAATTGGGTCACGCATCAACATGTTAGTGCTGGCCATGTCAATTTTAGCTCTTAAGATACAAGTACCATCCTCAAACTTCCCATTTTTCATTTTAGTGAAAAGCTCCAAGTTTTCTTCGATGCTTCTCTCTCTATACTGGTTAGGAGTTCCTGGCTCAGTAGGTGTGCCTTTTTGTGCGGCAATTTCCTCCGCTGTACTTTCATCTACATAAGCAAGTCCCTTTTCAATCAACTGCACAGCATAGCTATACAACTGATCAAAATAGTCTGAAGCGTAAAGCTCATTCTTCCACTGAAAACCCAACCATTGAATATCTTCCTGCTGGCTATTTACATATTCTGTTTTTTCAGTAACCGGATTGGTATCATCAAATCTAAGATTAGTGTAACCACCGTATTTCTGAGTCAATCCAAAATTCAAACATATCGCCTTGGCGTGGCCGATATGTAAATAACCATTTGGTTCTGGGGGAAAACGTGTGACTAGTGTTTCGTACTTTCCGCTTTTTAAATCATTCTCTATAATCTCTTCTATAAAGTTTAATGATTTTTCCTCGCTCATATAAATCTGTGTTTAAGCTCCAAAGTTAACCAAATTTAGGGTATTTTAAAGGGGAAGATGCATGGAATATAGAACAAGAAACAAAGAATAAGAGCTTTCAAAATAGCACATTTTAACCCTAAAAGAACACCAAAAAACCAAATAACTCACCAACCAAACAACTATTTCACTACATTTACCTACATCAAGAAACCAAATATGAAAAAAACTCTAAATAGGCCCATTAGGGTCCTGGTAGCCAAGGTGGGTTTAGATGGTCATGATCGTGGTGCTAAAGTAATTGCCACTTCTCTTCGTGATGCCGGCATGGAGGTTATTTACACAGGCTTAAGGCAAACTCCAGAGATGGTGGTGAACACTGCCATACAGGAAGACGTAGATGCCATTGGAATCTCCATCCTTTCTGGAGCGCATATGACCGTTTTCCCCAAAGTAATGGATATTATGAAGCAAAAACAGCTTAATGATGTTCTGGTAACGGGCGGAGGGATTATTCCTGAAGGAGACATGAAAAAACTACAACAGATTGGGGTTGGAGAACTTTTTGCACCAGGCACCGCCATGAAAGACATTGTAGACTATATTGAAAACTGGGTAGCTGAACACCGAAATTTTTAAACATTATGGATTATCAACAATTATTGGTAGAAACCAACAATAACATATTATACATTACCATTAATCGCCCTCAAAAACTCAATGCACTCAACAAAGAAGTTTTAACAGAACTGTGTGTTGCAGTGGCAAATGCACAAAAAGACCAAGAAGTTAAGGCCATTTTAATTACAGGCGCTGGAGAAAAAGCATTTGTAGCTGGAGCTGATATTTCAGAGTTTCAAAATTACAACCTTGAAGAGGGCAAACAATTGGCAAAAGATGGACACGAAAAAGTTTTTAATGCCATTGAAAACTCCACCAAGCCTGTAATTGCGGCTATTAATGGTTTTGCTTTGGGAGGTGGTTTAGAGCTGGCCATGGCTTGCCATATCAGAATTGCCAGTGAAAATGCCAAACTAGGCTTACCCGAGGTTACGCTAGGACTTATTCCGGGTTACGGTGGCACCCAACGCTTGGCTCAATTAGTGGGTAAAGGAAATGCCTTTGAAATGATTTTTACGGCAGATATGATTTCGGCAGAGAAAGCCCTTCAACTTGGCCTAGTTAATCATGTGGTTCCTTTTGCCAATCTATTAGAAAAAGCGAATGAGATCTTAGAAAAGATAAAACAGAGAGCTCCTCGAGCTTTGGCAAGTGCTGTAAAAGCGATCAATGCGGGCTTTAACAATCAGTTAAATGGTTATGAAGTAGAAATTGATGAGTTTGGAAGATGCTTTGACACTCAGGATTTTAAAGAAGGAGTGAGTGCATTTTTAGAAAAACGAAAAGCAAATTTTCAGGGCAATTAACCCCAAAAGGAGCAAGCAAAATCCCGCTATTTGATATTTAGCAAAACTTCTCGCGAAAAAGTGTAGAAAATATTTCCCACGTGTATTTTTTTTCTATATTTTAGCTAAAATATTAATCTACCCTATCTTTTTACGTGTATGAAGAAAATACTAATTGTTGATGACGAGGTAAATATCGGGTTGTTGCTCTCGAAATTTTTAACCAGAAATTCTTTTGATGTAAGCAGCGCTACTAGTGGAAATTCTGCCATGGAATATCTTGCCAAGGATCATTATGACCTGGTACTATGTGATTATCGCTTAGAAGATACCGACGGCAAGGAAATGCTCATCAAAATTAAGGAGAGCTACCCAAAAACGGGCGTAATTATTATCACTGGATATTCGGACATAAAACTTGCCGTTGAGCTGATTAAGCTTGGCGCTTACGATTATATCACCAAGCCTTTGTATCCAGATGAGATTCTGAATACCATTAACAAGGCTATTGAAACACAGATTGCGTTAAATGCTAGTTTGCCAGAAACTGAAAGCCCACAAGAGCAGGAAAAAACAAAGGCAAGCAAAAACACTTACATTTTAACTGACGAATTCGTTATAGGACAAAGCGGTGCTTCAAAAGAATTGATGAAACAGATTTTGTTGGTAGCTCCAACAGCCTATAGTGTGATTTTGATGGGAGATAGTGGTACTGGTAAAGAATCAGTAGCTAAAGCCATTCACTTGAATAGCCCGAGAAAAGACAAGCCTTTTGTAGCCATGGATTGTGGCTCATTAACCAAAGAGCTTGCAGGCAGCGAGTTTTTTGGCCATGAGAAAGGTTCTTTCACTGGCGCCCTGTATACTAAAATTGGTCACTTTGAGATGGCCAATGGTGGAACCTTATTTTTGGACGAAGTAGGAAATCTTTCCTATGATATCCAAGCGGCACTCCTTAGAACGGTGCAAGAAAGAAAGATCAAACGTATTGGTAGCACCAAAGAAATTGATTTGGATGTAAGGATCATTGTGGCCACTAACGAAAACTTACAGGATGCCATTTCAAAAGGCAAATTCAGAGAAGATCTTTATCACCGTTTTAACGAATTCTCCATTAACCTGCCTCCAATTAGCCAACGCGGAAAAGATATCTTGGCCTTCGCCGATAGCTTCCTGCAACTTGCTAATCAGGAGTTGAACAAAAACATCAAAGGTTTTTCAGAAGAAGTAATTGACTGCTTTTTGACCTACAATTGGCCAGGAAACGTAAGAGAGCTTAAAAACGTAGTGCGTAGGGCGACCTTACTTACCGAGACCGACGAGATTCAATTAAAGGCACTTCCTTTAGAAATTTCTACTTACGCCAAAGCCCCAATGCTGGCTTCAAATGGCAATGCAGAAAATACCGAACGCAGTAAGCCTAGGGATTTAAAGAACGCTGCACTAGAAGCAGAGTACGAAACCATCCTTAAAGTGCTAAGAGAAGTAAATTTTAACAAGACAAAAGCAGCAAAAATATTAAACATCGACAGAAAAACACTCTACAACAAGATGAAAGCAATTGACCTTGACAATAAATAAAAGTGTTTAGTCTTTTTAGAAAATCTGGCGCTCCTAGGTTCGAAAACCGCTACAATATTTCCAAAAAAATATTATGGATAGTGATGCTGTTGTGCATTGCACCGCTGCTATCCGTAATATTATCCATCATAGTAGGCAAAGCTTCGCAAGAGGTTTTGTTTTTCAACGTAAAGCCAAATTTCTACACCAGTATTTGGACCACCTTTGGCATTGCCGCAGCTTTGTTCACAGGCATATTGGCCATGATCGACTATGCCATCAGGAAAGAGCTTACCATTACCCTGTTTGGCATTACGCTTTTTATCTCTGCCGTTTTGGATGTCTATTATTTACTCATCCTAAACGAAAATGCAAGCAATACCAACAACATTTCCGAAATCCTGTATTTCATTTGGTGGATTAACAGGCTATTTTATTCCTTAACCCTATTGATTGGGACAGCGGTTTATCTCAAAATAAAATCAAAAAATTTAAGACTGCCAGAGCAAAAGAGCAGAATTATTTGGCGTACGGCAATTACATGCGTCATTGCGGGGCTTACCTGTGTGCTCATCATGGCCAACACCAGCACCATTCTACAACGGAAACTGGTTTTAGACCAAATGGTACAAATTGATCTGCTTTCTTTTCTACCGCTTATCTTTCTTTTCATTTGGGCTGTATTTTACCTGCCTAAATTTATGCTACGCTTTCAAGGCATATTTTCAAAGCTTTTGATCCTAAGCATTGCGCCGCTTTTTTTAGCACAGCTGTTTATGGCCTTAAGCACTACCGCTTTCGATACCTATTTTAATGCCGCCCATTACCTACGTTTCATTAGTTATTTGGTTCCTTTGGCGGGCATTATCCTCAACTATATAGAAACCGTTAGAAATGAACAACGGATCATTGCCAAATTGGATGTGGAGGTAAAAGAGAAACAAAACCTCACGGCTAATTTATTAGAGAGAGAAGCATTGCTGGCTAATGCCGAAAAAATATCAAAATTAGGCAGCTGGGAACTCGACATTAGGAATAATGCCTACAAATGGTCTGATGAACTTTACAGAATTTATGGTTTCGAAGGGAATTCTTTTCAACCCACGCACGCCATTGCAGAGCAAGTAGTAGTTCCCGAATACAGCAAAAAGCTAAGCAAGGAACTTTCTAACGCGGTAAAAAACAAAACCTCGTTTGCTGCTGAGTACCAAATTATGCAGCCTGATGGCGCTAAACGCTATGTACTTAACCAAGGCTACTTTTCTGGCAAGGAAAATAAATTGGTAGGCACCATACAAGACATTACCGAGCTGAAAGAGGCAACTTTGAAGTTGAGAAAAAACGAAACTTTATTACGCGAGGGCGAAGCCGTATCGCACAACGGAAGCTGGGAATGGCATTCAACCCAAGAATACATCTTTTGGTCCGATGAAATGTTCAACATCCATGGCTACCTACCCCACTCTACCATTGTTACGCTTAGCTCCTACTTCAATTTCGTTTATCCTGAAGATGCACAAGAGTTAAAAAAAGTTTTTGTCGAAGCAAGAAGAAACAAAGCATCTTTTAAAGCTAACTATCGCATCATTAGGCCTAACGGCGAAATCAGGCATATGTCTACCACGGCTAAATTCAAGGAAGACGAGATAGGAAACGGCTATGCCTATTTGGGCAACACTCAAGATGTAACTCAGCTCAAGGAAACCCAACGCAAACTAGAAGAAAAAATCAACGAGCTCAATGTGTCCAATAAAGATCTGGAGCAATTTGCCTATGTTGCTTCACACGATTTACAGGAACCGCTTAGAAAAATACGAGCCTTTGGCGATAGACTAAAAACACGTTTTACGGAACAAGTAGATGAAGAGGCCAAGGATTACATCAATCGCATGCAAAATGCGGCAGAACGCATGCAAATCCTTATTGACGACCTACTTGCCTTTTCTAAAGTTACTCGTCAAACAAAGGCTTTTGAAACGGTAGATTTAAACCAGCTCATCTCCAAGGTACTGCATGATTTGGATTATACCATCGAAAGCGCTCATGCGCAAATATCCTTAACGGTAAATGACAAAGTAGAAGGTATTGCACCTCAACTTGCTCAGGTATTCCAAAACATCATTAGCAATTCATTAAAATTTACCAAGCCAGATACACCGCCTCAAATTGAAATTACTTCGCAAACGTTAATGGGCAGTAATGTTCCCGTAGTTGGAGCTTTAGCACACACGTCCTATTGCGTGATCAAAATTACCGACAACGGAATTGGCTTTGACGAAGGTTATGCTGGTAAGATTTTCGACCTCTTCCAACGTCTACATTCGCGAACGGAGTACAAAGGAACCGGAATAGGCTTAGCCATATGCAAAAAAATTGTAGAAAACCACTCAGGTTTCATCTTTGCTAAAAGTATTGAAGGTGAAGGAGCTTCTTTTTTTATTATTTTACCCCTTAAATCTAACGCTGCTCAATGACCATTATGTACAACCCACTTATTTTAATTGCTGAAGACGATCCCGACGACGCGCTAATGCTGAAAGACGCCTTTTCGGAAATTAATCAACCCATGGTAACCTTTTTAAACAACGGAAAATTATTGATAGAACATATACAACAACTTTTATTGACCAATAAACTACCTAACTTAATCGTTATAGATTTAAATATGCCCGTTTTAGACGGCAGGGGAGTAATTAAAGAGCTGCAAAAAAACACCGAAACTAAAAACATCCCTTTGGTAGTGCTATCAACTACTAAAAACGAGGAGGACATTGATTCGGTAATGGCATTAGGTGCCAGCGAGTTTTTTACCAAACCTGCTTCCTTTAGCGATTTGGTAGGTATTACCAACACCATTGCCACAAAATGGCTTAACACCTAAATGTGAATTATGAATAAAGTGAGGGTTTTGTTAATTGACGATGATGAAGATGACTTCATCATCACTAAAGAAATATTCAGCCGCATTAGTCAAGCTGATAGATACGAATTAACTTGGATAGACACATTTGACAAAGGAATAAATGCAGTATTAAAAAGGCAATACGACATTTACCTAGTTGATTATAGATTGGGTAAGCATACTGGCGTAGACCTAGTGAACGAAGCTGTGCTTTCGGGCGTTAGGGAACCTATTATTATCCTTACCGGAAAAGGCGACTATAAAATAGATGAAGAGGCCATGAATGTGGGAGCTGCCGACTATTTAGTAAAAGATAAAATAGAGCCAGACACCCTAGACAGGGCCCTACGCTATGCCTTAAAACAGAGCGAAACATTAAGCGCTTTGAAAGAAAGCGAACATAAGTTTAAAATAATTTTCGACAAAGCGAAAGAACCTATTCTCATTTCAGATTATACGGGACGAATTCGAGACATCAATAAAGCTGGACTTAATTTCTTTGGCTACCACATTAAAGAGATTCTGGAAACCAATGACCGTAGCCTATTTTACACCCAAGAAGATAGAGAAAATTTTATCCAGGAACTGGAAACCAAAGGAGCAGTAAGTGATTTTGAGTGTCAAATGGTATCTAGCAAAGGGCAAGTATACTATTGTAGCCTGTCATCATTCCTACAGATTGATCCGCAAAACATGGTGGAGGTTTATCATACCATTATCCATGATCTTACTTATAGAAAACATCAAGAAACAAAATTCATTCACGAGAGCAAATTTTCTATTTCCGAACACATCGCTAAAGGATTTGTAGAGGAAATCAGGAATCCACTTTCTACCATTAATTTGGTACTGCATGAGCTTACTTCCGATGATGCCTTGGCCTATAATGAAACCTTGCAGAACAATCTCGACATCATTAAAACCAATGTGGACAACATTAACCAGTTGACCAAAAACTTTATTGCCAGTACAGAGAATAAGCCTGTACAAAAACAAAAAACAGGCATCAATGCGTTGATTGAAGAAGCGATTGTTGAAATTAATGATCTTATTTTAGGGCATCGTATTATTTTAGAGAAGCATCTTTTACCATTGGAAACCTATTTATCAATAGACGAGAAACAAATAAAAACAGCACTGGTGAATCTGCTTAACAATGCTATCGAAAGCATGGAAAGCTATCCAAAAATTCTCAACATCAGCACCATTAATGATAGCGGGATGTACTCCATTTTGGTAGAAGATAACGGAAAAGGTATTGATCAAGAGTTAGAACATCAGATATTCGAGCCTTTCTTTACCACCAAAAAAGAAGCAGAAGGTTTGGGCCTCACTGAAGCCGAGCGTTCTATTTTAGCACACAATGGCCGCCTTATTTTTAAGCCGCAACAACATGGTAGTTTATTCGTGGTTCAACTTCCTATCCATTAAAAAAAGTCTTAAGCAACGATAGCGTAAAAATCTTCTATTTAGATTGCCTAAGGCATTTTTTTATTTATATTAGGATACTTAACAGGCACAGATTTTGTGATTAGGTAAATGTAAATACTTAAAACAATTTGTATTTGTACGAAGTTTAACTAACGTAGTTAAGGTAATTTTTCATTTTTTAACATAAAACTATAAAAACATGAGTGACAATTCAAAAGTAGTAGTAGCCTTGTTAGCTGGTTTAGCAGCAGGAGCAGCCCTAGGAATACTTTTCGCCCCGGATAAAGGCAGTGACACCCGCGACAAATTAGGACAGTCATTAAAAGATTTTGGCGATTCGATCAAAGAAAGAGCAGCAGACGAAATTAACAACTTGAGCAGTTTAAAAGACAAAGTAGTTAATTCTATAAAAGGTAAACTTCGTGATGTTGAGCAAGAATACTCAGACGAAGTAGAACACGTATAAAGTATAAACACCTTTGATAAACGATAATGGAAGAAAAAAAAGAAAAGAATATCGAGGACCTGGTATCTGACGCGAAAAGCTATGTAGACAGCCGATTAGAGTATATACACTTAAAATCGGTAGAAAAAGGTTCCAAACTATTTTCAGACCTCATTACCAATACTGTGGTAGTGGTATGCTTCCTGCTAGCTTTTATATTAGGAACAATTACACTAGCCTTATACCTTGCAGAGGTGTTTGGTAGTTATGTTGCTGGATTTGGTTGCGTAGCAGGTATCTATTTGTTTTTATCCATTATCGTTTTCTTAACCAAGGATAAATTCATCGAAAAGATATTGGTGAACATGTTTATTAAAAAATACTTTGATAAAATAGCAGATAAAGAAGATGAAGCGTAGAGATATAGGATCCTTGGCTGAATTACAGCTTGAAATTAGTCGCGTTAAAGGCGAATATCTGGCAAAAGAAGACCAGTTAAAGGCTGATGCGAAAACTTATATTAAGCAGTTTTCTCCTTTAAACCTGATTAAGGATTTCTTTAATCCACAAAGCTTATTGAAGTTAGACGAGAAAACCAATTTGAGCGGCAGTATCATGTCTTTAATACTGCCAATGTTTTTAAATAAAACTGTTTTCAGAGGTTCTGGATTTTTAACTAAGGGCATTGCCGCTTTGGTTTCGGGAAAAATTGGCAAATCGCTAGATGCAGAAAGTTTAACAGGTATTTTCAACAAAGTAAAATCACTCTTCACTTCCAAAAGAAAGAAAGACGAAGTAAACTTTGTAGATTACGGCATTCCTCCTGATAGCGAGACCTATTAATCTTTAAATCAATTTCCTTTATAGATTAAAAATACAGTAGGCTTTTTATGAAGGTCTACTTTTTCTTTGCGCCATAAACTAATGGGCAATGTTTTGATAAACTCATCCGCTCCATTAATGTTACAGGCAATACATAATTGTGTATTAGGCTGACAGTTTTTCAATACCTCTTCCAACAATTGATTATTTCTAAAAGGCGTTTCCATGAACAGCTGTGTCTGTCTATAACGCTGAGAAAGCTGTTCAAGATCTTTGATCCGCTTGCTTCTTTCTCCTTTATCAATAGGCAGGTAGCCACTAAAAGCATAACTTTGCCCACTAAAGCCGGATGCCATTAACGCTTGTAGCATCGCATTTGGACCAACCAAAGGCACTACCTTGATATTTCTACGATGTGCTTCAGCAACAATATCTGCCCCTGGATCTGCAACTCCTGGACAACCTGCCTCGCTCATCAGGCCCACGCTAGCCCCTTCATTTAGTTCTTTAAAAAAAGGCACCAAAGAACTACCCCTTTTATGTTTGCCATAATCGTGTATAAGCAATTCACTTTGAGGTGTTTTTAATCCTGCCTCTTTTAAAAATCTGCGAGCCGTTTTCTCATTTTCTACAATATAAGTATTGATGCTATTAACAGTATCTACCAAAAACGGTGTGAAAGATTTATGAGCGGCATCATCTGCCAGGGGAACAGGAATTAAAAATAATGTACCTTTTTTCATCTATAATAAGTTAGCGATTCAACCGCAAAATTAAAGTTTTTAAAAACAACAAAGCACCAACAGGTGTTTTGCAAGGTTGTTTCTGTATCAAATTTAGTTCTACGCCAAGCCATAAATGACATAATTTTAAGACAGAAACACACACTTAAAGTGGTGAAACATACGTTAAATATCACAAAGCCGCAACTTTCTTGTTGCTTTAACGGTTTTTAACATTCTTTGGTTCTCAAATTGATATTCACTAACCGTTAGGTTAATTAATTAAAATATTTAAAACACACAGACATGAAAAGCTTGATCAAATTCCCGGCAGTGGTGCTAGGACTTTTGCTCCTCACCGGGACCACAAAAGAGGCAAAAGCTCAATATGATGATGTTTCTCTGCAAACATTTTACGATGAGCTTTCTCCTTATGGAACTTGGATCAATGATCCAGAGTATGGTTACGTTTGGCGACCAGACGTAGACCAAGATGAATTTAGGCCCTACTACACCAATGGCCGTTGGGCAATGACCGAATATGGTAACACTTGGGTATCTAATTACGATTGGGGTTGGGCACCGTTCCACTACGGTCGTTGGATATACAACAGGTACAATAGATGGGTATGGCTTCCAGACACCGTTTGGGGACCAGCTTGGGTAAGTTGGAGAAGTGGTGGCGGCTATTATGGATGGGCTCCTTTAGGTCCTAGCATTAATATCAACATCAATATCGGACGTCGTTATGTAATGCCAGATTTCTGCTGGAACTTTATTCCAGAAAGGAATATCTACTATAACAGCTATCCTAGATATTATAGCGGAAGAAATAGAGTGTACATCCAAAACACAGTGATCATCAACAACACTTATGTACGCAACAACAGAACGTATTACACTGGTCCGAGAGCAGACGATATTAGAAGAGCAACCAATCGTGATGTAACCGTGTATAATGTTTCGAGAGTAAGCAGGCCAGGAAGTGGCAGGATTGAAAACAACACTGTAAATATTTATGCCCCACGTCCAAGCAGAGGAAGTGATAATGCCAGACCTGCTCCACGACAAGTAGTAGATGCTAGCGTAACTAGAGATAGAATTGAAAGAGGTGGAACAGTAAGCAGACCAGGCCGTGGTGGTGTAGATGATGTTTACACGAATAGAGGCGATAGAACCAACAACCGTAATATCGACGATAGCAATATCTTCAGAGATCGTGGCAACAACACCGCTCCTACCAGAGAGACCAGAGTTGATAATAACAATGGAAACGATAGAGGTAGCGTTTTTGGAAGATCTAGAGAAAGAGAAACCGCAACTCCTACGGAACAAAACAATCGTGAAGCTGAACGTAGCAGACCTACTTTCCCTTCTCGTTCTTCATCATCTGAAGGAAGAAGCCAACCAACAGTTCCTCCGCAAAGAAGTGCAGAACGTCCGGAGAGAACGGAACGTTCTCAACCACAAAGGACAGAACGAGTAGAAAGAACACAGTCATCTGGCTCAAATAACAGATCATCTGGTTCTTCAAGCTCAGGAAGACCTGGCCGAAGCGAAAATAGCGGCGGCAGACCTGGAAGAGGTTAAACAAATAGAAAGGATGGCCATTGGCCATCCTTTTCTGTAATATCAAAACCTGTTTTAACAATATTCCTTATCCCTCATTAATTGTAATGCGGCGGTATTTTTCTTGGCAATGCTAGGCGTTCAAATGCAGCAGCAAACGAAAGTAGTTGATGTTCTTCAAAAGGCTTGGCAATAAAAGTTAAAGCCTTAGGCTCGCCCTTTACTGAACATCCCATGGGCATAGCCAAAGCAGGGTATTTGGCTACAGCGGCCTCAGCAGCATTATAATTATTAATTGATAAAATCGCATCTAAACGATTTTCGTCAAACAACTTCTCCAACGCATGCCTACTGTCCATAGTGGATTTATTTTTAATGGTAGTAATTTCACTCAAAGAAGTAGTGTCTTTTGCTACCCCTTCAAGTAAAGCTTGTCCATAAGGTATTCTTAAGGAAGCATTGTCCGCATTGAACTTAACCAAATCGCTAACAGATTTGATTTCTACGTTTTTTGAAGCATAATTCTTCAGATAATAAGACAAATCATTCTTAAAATCATAATTCAATATCTTCAGTAAATTTCCCATTAACGTAAAGACAGGCAAAGGCTTTATTTCAACCAGTACTGCGCCAGCATCTTTAATTTTTGCAATGGCCTTTGCGTATAATGAATCTACTAAATAAGAGGAGATTACTCCAAAACGCTTTCCTTTTAAAGAGGACGTAGCCAAGCCTTTACTATAGTTACTTTCCATTTTAACCGATGCAGGATCAGCCTCATCTTTTCCAAGCATGGCCGATAATATAATGGCGTTATCGACTACATTTTTTGTCATAGGCCCAGGAGTGTCGAAGGTTGACGATATGGGAATAATTCCTGTTCGGCTTAACAAACCAACGGTAGGTTTTAAGCCTACCACAGCATTTTGGCCTGATGGAGAAAGAATTGACCCAGCAGTTTCAGTTCCTATGGCAGCAACAGCATAATTGGCTGCCACAGCTACGGCACTCCCCGAGCTAGACCCTCCTGTATCAAATACCCCTGGTCCGTAGGGATTTAGGGTGTATCCACCCACCGCCGAATATCCTGGGGGACATGAAGAGCACATATAATAAGCCCACTCACTTAAATTTACCCTGCCAAGTATTAACGCTCCTTTTGCCTTTAGCTGCTTTACAACAAAAGCATCATCAGCTTGGTTCCCAATCATAGCCAATGCTCCAGCAGTGGTATTCATTTTTTTACTACCAATATTATCTTTCAATAAAATGGGCATTCCAAAAATTTCATGTTTTGCACTTCTATTTCTCAATTGGGCATCTTTTTCTTTTGCTTCTTTGATGATATCTGGATTGAGGGCCATAATGGCATGCAAAGAGCTTTCGGCATTCATTTCAAACTTAGCAATGCGGTACAAAAAAAATTGGGTTAACTCCAAATAGGAAAATTTACCTACATGAACAGATTTCTGTATTTCGGGAATACTTTTTTCGAAAATAAGAGGTTTTATCTGTTCATATCTTTTTGCTGAAAATCCAATTAAAGCGTTCTGCAAAAAAGGAGACAGTACTGTCTTTAATGTAGCGGATTGGATTTCTCGAACTTTTTGATCGCTCAGGTTTACTTGGGAGATAGCCGCATTTATGTAAAAAAAAGCCATTAAAAATGTGGCAAAGCATTTTAAGTGTTTCATAGGATTATTGGTATAAATTAACAATTGTAGACTAACCCAAATCTAATATTTTAATCCTGAAAATGACAATGCGGCTTAAATTTGTGTTACCAACATCCAACTTAACCTTATTGATTTAAGCAAAAATATTTCATTGGGAGGAAGCAAAAGCTTCCCTTTTTTGTTTTATCTTCGAACCTATATTTTAAAACTATTATGGAATTTTTAAGTAGTCCAGAAGCTTGGATATCACTACTCACACTAACTGTCTTAGAAATTGTATTAGGGATAGACAATATTGTCTTTATCTCCATCTTGGCAGGAAAACTCCCACAAAATCAACAAAAAAAAGCACGCCAAGTAGGTTTGGCCCTAGCCATGATTACCCGTGTGCTACTTTTAATGTCCTTAAGCTGGATCATGAGACTTACCGCACCATTATTTAACATTGGTGATTGGATTGGCATTACCGATACTGTTTGGCTCGAAAAATTAGCCATCTCTGGTAGAGACTTGATTCTGTTAATAGGAGGTTTGTTCCTTATCTACAAAAGTACCCACGAAATTCACAACAAACTAGAAGGAGAGCATGAAAGCGAAGGTAATGTAAAACCACATTCTTTCACGGGTACCATTGTTCAGATTTTAATTTTGGATATTGTTTTCTCTCTTGACTCGGTAATTACTGCGGTAGGTATGGCTGACCATATCGAAATCATGATTGCCGCTGTAGTTATTGCTGTAATCATCATGATGATATCTGCAGGTGCCATCAGTAATTTTGTAAACAAACACCCTACGGTAAAAATGCTTGCTTTATCATTCTTACTGCTAATTGGTGTTTCTTTATTGGCAGAAGGCTTGGATCAACACATTCCTAAAGGCTATGTTTATTTTGCCATGGCATTCTCTGTTTTGGTAGAAATGTTGAATTTGAGGATGAAAAAGAATTCATCAAAACCTGTTAAATTGCGTAATACTCCTTTAAAAGAGGAAGAGAAATAGTTTCTTTTGAAAAGAATAGGAAAGGGGCTTCGGAAACGAAAGCCCTTTTTTTGTGAACCAAACGATCATTTTTAGGAGCTATCTGTTTTCATGCATCCACCAGAAATCTCCTTTCTCTTTCCATCTTCCTTACTGCTGACTTTTTTAATACCTTTGCTCCTCAATTCAAACTTATGGTATCCTTTTTCGAATCGAATTTAGCAGAGCTTTCTGTGCATCATGTTGGAAATAAAACAAACGAAGAATATTATTCGCTTGCGGAAAGTTCTATGCATATAGATGACGAAATGCTTAACCAACTGTTAAAGCAATATTTTCTTTCACCTTTTCAAAAGGTTAATGAAGTTTATCGTTTTACGCAGCACAGCAACGACTTAAATTCGAACGAAATTTATCGCCTTGCTTCAGAAGTGTTTGCAGATGGAGGATTGTTCCACGAGAACAGCAAAAACATCGCAACTTATTTGTTTGAAGTGGCAGACCATCCAAAGGTTAAAGGTGGAGAATTGTATGTAGGCTACTTCGAAAATGTGCAAATTGAAGGTGATTTACACGATGCCATCGGTATTTTCCGCTCGGAGAGTAAAGAAAGCTATATCAAAGTTTATCCAGAAAATGGCAATTTCAATATCAGTTACGAGCAACAGGGCATCAACATCAACAAGTTAGATAAAGGTTGTTTAATCTTCAAAACTGAAGCTGAAGAAGGCTATAAAGTAGTAGTGGTTGACAATACCAGTCGCACCTCTGAAGCCGCTTATTGGAAAGATCAGTTCCTGATGTTGAAAATAAGGAATGACAATTTCAACAAAACCCAAAATGTAATGGATGTTTACAAGAACTTCGTTACTGAAAAATTAGACCAAGAGTTTGATGTTGAAAAAACAGATAAAATCGACTTGCTTAACCGATCGATGAAATATTTTAAAGAGAAGGAAACCTTTGACATGGATGAATTTGCCAATGAGGTAATTGCCAACGAAGAAGGAATTGAGCTCTTTAAAAATTATAAGCAATCTTACGAAGAAGAGTTTGACACCCAAATTGCAGACACTTTTGATATTTCTGATGCCGCTGTAAAAAAACAAGCGAAAGACTATAAAAGCATCTTAAAGCTTGATAAAAACTTCCATGTTTACATTCACGGAAATAAGGACATGATCGAAAAAGATTACGACGCAGAAAAAGGGATGAACTGCTATAAACTTTATTTCAAGGAAGAGCAGTAAATTTATGACAGTTCATTAATGAAATAATACCCTCGCTATTGTTAAATTAGTGCATGCCAATTCCTAAAAAACTGCTAAGCCGCAAAGAAGAAATCACCAATGATTTTTTTGCTTTGCTTGATACTCATATTGAAGATATTTTAGTTGGACGAACTGAACAGATGTACCACATCAAAGATTTTGCGGCCAAGCTGTTTATCCATCCTACGCATTTTAGCAATACTATTAAATTAACCACCGGCTATTCTCCTTGTCATTTTGCAGAACAAAGGGTAATGGATGAGGCCAAGAAAATGTTGAGTCAAACGGATAAGCCCATTAATGAAATCAGTTTTAAACTCACGTTTACCGACCCTACCAATTTCACCAAGTTTTTCAAATCATTTGAAGGGGTTACCCCCAGACAATATCGAAAACAGTTGATAGAAAATACTTAAACTGTCACCATTTTTATCACTGCTTTGACCCTGATATTTGTATTGAATTTAAAAATACAAATAGAATGGAAACACAAAAAATAGCACTAGTTACTGGCGCCAGCCGCGGATTAGGAAAAAATATGGCCATTGCATTGGCAAAAAAAGGAAATGATGTCATCATCACTTACAACAGTAAAAAAGAAGAGGCAGACGAAGTGGTCAACACCATTGAGTTTTTAGGCAGAAAAGCCGCAGCTGTACAGCTAAATGTAGGAGAAGTAAAAACTTTTACAGATTTCTCTTCGCAACTAAGCAATGTTTTAAAAGAAAAATGGGACAGAACAAACTTTGATTTTTTAGTAAACAATGCAGGTATTGGCATTAATACACCATTTGCCGAAACTACCGAAGAGCAATTCGATTTGCTAACCAACATCCACTTTAAAGGGGTGTACTTTCTTACCCAAAAATTATTGCCTTTAATTGCCGACGGTGGCCGAATTATTACAGTTTCGACAGGTTTAACTCGTTTCGCAATGCCTGGTTATAGCGTTTACGCCGCATTAAAAGGAGCTATTGAAGTACTTACCAAATACTTGGCGAAAGAACTAGGCGCCAGAGGAATTGCTGTAAACACCATTGCTCCTGGTGCTATTGAAACCGATTTTGGCGGTGGAGTAGTAAGGGACAATGAACAAGTGAACAAAGTAATAGCTGGCAATACAGCACTAGGAAGAGTAGGTTTGCCTGATGATATTGGAGGCGTAGTAGCCTTCCTATGTTCAGAAGAGGCCCGTTGGGTAAATGCTCAACGACTTGAAGCATCTGGCGGTATGCATCTGTAGAATCTTAGCATATTTTCAGTAAAATGTTGTGATTTAGAGTTTAAAGGTTTAGTTTTAGTATTTTGAACCTAACCTTTATATGAACCACGAACCCAAAACCAACAACATTTTTAAAGTTATTGGAGCGTCCTCTTTGGGGACGCTCATTGAATGGTACGACTTCTACATCTTCGGTAGTTTAGCCACCATCATCGGATCCCAACTTTTTCCTTCAGACGCGGGGGCCTCAGCCCTGATTAACACTTTGGCCATTTTTGCCGCTGGTTTTATTGTAAGACCTTTTGGCGCTTTGGTATTTGGTCGCTTAGGCGATTTAATTGGCCGTAAATACACCTTTTTGCTCACTTTGGTGTTGATGGGCGGCTCCACCTTTTTAATTGGCCTAATTCCTTCCTATCAAAGCATCGGCTATGCTGCCCCTATTTTAGTTTTAATTTTAAGATTGATACAGGGTCTAGCCTTGGGCGGAGAATATGGCGGAGCGGCTACTTATGTTGCCGAACATGCTCCAAAAGGCAAACGCGGCTTTTTCACCAGTTGGATACAAACCACTGCAACCTTGGGCTTATTTCTTTCACTTGGGGTAATTGTAATCACCAAAAACATCATCGGTGCCGAACAATTTGCTGACTGGGGCTGGAGAGTTCCCTTTTTACTTTCCATTGTCTTGATCTTGGTTTCGGTTTACATCCGTATGAAGATGCACGAATCGCCTTTGTTCAGTAAACTTAAAAGCGAAGGAAATATCTCTAAAAACCCATTAAAAGAAAGCTTCAGTAAAAAATCGAACTTCAAAATGGTGTTGTTAGCACTATTTGGCGCAGCTATGGGTCAAGGGGTAGTTTGGTATACGGGACAATTCTATGCACAATCCTTCATTGAAAACACCTGTAAAGTAGATTTTAACGATTCGCGATACATCCTGCTTTGGGGTATTGCTTTTGCCACACCATTCTTTGTGATTTTTGGTGCTTGGAGTGATAAAATTGGTAGAAAGTGGATCATGCTTACAGGGATGCTGTTAGGTGTTATTTGCTATCGCCCCATTTACCAAGAATTTTTAAACAGGACGGATGTAAGCAACGTTACACCTAACGAAATCAAAGAAGTTTCTGCGCCAACTATTTTACGCACAGCGATACATGATGCAGCTCACACGGTAGACTTACATAATGCATCTACTACCGTAAAAACAGCCAAACATGAAAGCGGCGATAGCTTAGTAACCACCACAACCATTGTGAGTTTGTTAGATGGTTCTTCTTTCCATAAAGTACAGGTAGATACACTTTATGCAGATGCCAGTAAAGCAATTGGACACGCACCAATACTATACAAAGACAAAAAACTAGCTGCTAACGATTTTTGGGTATTTGTAGGATTAATTTTCTTCCAGGTATTGTTGGTAACCATGGTTTATGGACCAATTGCTGCATTTTTAGTAGAACTTTTTCCAACCAAGATCCGTTATACTTCTATGTCCCTGCCTTACCATATTGGAAATGGCGTGTTTGGGGGCTTAGTACCTTTTGTAGCCACCTTAATTGCCAGCTTTAAAGGCTCCACTCCTTTATCGGGATTGTGGTATCCTATTGGCATAGCGGCGCTTTGCTTCGTAATAGGCACCATTTATCTATCTAACAAAAGAGACGAAAACGTAAACGACTAAACCATGAAAGCATTAAAAAGAACTTTAGGCATTGTATGGATCCTTTTAGGTCCACTTTCAACCATATTTATGTTTTGGCAAGCTTGGGACAAAATCAGCTCAGCCGCCGCGGGAATTGACCAAACTAATACCGCCCTCCAATGGGGCATTATTCTGCTCATTTATATTCCAATTGCAGCAGGATTAGTAATCTTTGGAAAATATGCACTAGCAGGCGAATTTGACGAGCTACCCACCAATTCAGAAGAGCTTTAAAACCGATCAACACTATTTGAAAGCCTAGCGGATTAATTTCCGTTGGGCTTTTTTGTTGGTATTAGGTCCAGACTTTGCGCCCTTTGCGTATCTTAATAAAAACCTTTGTGGTAAAAATTTAACCGATAAGAATAAACAAGACATGCAAAGATCGCAAAGCAGCCGTGTAGTAAAGCAAGCGTAAAAAAATGGATGTTTACTAGATTAACGACTTAACAAACAAAATGTCACCACTTCGTGGTTTATGATTTAAACCTATATTTTCTAGAATAATGTCAGTCCTTCGGACTTAAAATATGGTTTAGACCAAATACAATGCATACATGTTTAAAACGCCTCGGTTAACAACCACGAAATGATATCATCGTTCTAACATATCAAGCAACAGGCAGAAGACATCTAAACGAAAAAATCATGATTAGTTCAAATGCATGCAAGTTTAAAACGCCCCAATTAACAGCCACGAAGCGGTGAAATTATTCTAACTACCCAGCGATAGACAAAACCCTGAAAGGGTGATATAAAAACTAAAAGACGAGAAAAAACATGTTAAGCGTAAATGAACCTTTGCGCCTTTGCGAAACTTCATCCCCGTACGTACTGGATTGCGGTAAAAATTTAACCGCTAAGAATAAATAAGACACGCAAAGACCGCAAAGCAACTAAAGCACATACTCGTCATTAATCGGCAAAATTGGAGGAGGAACATCCTCTTCACCCATCATTTGCAGCAAATTAATTTCGATAGTTCTGGTAATTTGATTTAAAGGAATACCTGCTACATTATTTTCAAAAGGGTCAACCAAGTTCATTCCATTGATTTGAGTAGACACAAATACAAAACCAATCATCCAGCCCATGAAAATAGACCAAACGCCCATTTCTTGGCTAATGACTAAGGTGAATGTCACCACAAAAAGCCAAATAAAAACTTTGGTTAAATAACTGTATGTGGTAGGAAAAACCGTATTCTTGATGCGTTCGCTCATCCCCATCTGATCACTGAATCTTACCAGCAATTCATTAATTTGAATAAATTTAAAGCCATCAATTTGTCCATTTCGCGACAACTTTTCCAAATCTTCTGATTGTTTTAAAAGGATAGCGTTATGCAGATTTTTATGTTTATCTATTTCAAGTCGTTCTGCCTCGTCCAAATATTTCACATAAATCAAATCTACTGTTCCTCGTAGGTTGGCCTTTAAAGCATATAAAAAAGCAATATGCCTACGAACCATCCTTCGCACAAGCTCGTTGTTTTCATCGCTCTGCGGCACATAGCTTAACACGCTGCGTGCAAAGGAACGTGAATCATTTACCAAACCGCCCCAAACCTTTCTGGCTTCCCACCATCTATCATAAGCTTGGTTATTGTTAAAACCGATGAAAAAAGCGATGGCCGTGCCCAGCACCGTAGGGATAATGGTTGGAATAGAAAAATGGTAGGCAATGAGATACTCACGAATAAAATAAGCGCCCATACAGGAAGCAATCATGATAATATCTACATACCAAGTGTTGATGATAATTCTACTTAGCCTAATATTTTTAACAAGAAGCATAGGGTTTTTCTGTTTGTTGGTTTCTTAACAACAAATTAGAAAAATAGTTAGATATTTTTTAAAAAATGAGATACTAAGAATTCATCCTACTTTAATCGATGAGATAAGAAACGGTATCGATTTTGCGATTAGATTTTTGAGCCAAGTATTTCATGATCTTATCTTGCTGAACCTCGTCATTTAATCCTTTTGTGGTATTCCAATAATTACCATCCTTAAATTTCACGTAGTAATGCGGATTGGGGCTAATCTTTTTTTGGTCTTTTGAAATGACGTTTTCAACAAAGCTAATACTACTGACTTGTTTGAAATCATATGCTTTTTTATCCGTTGTAAAAAAATCGTTTAGAACAATTTGCTTATTGCTAATCTCAATCGAATAATCTGACATTAGAAAAATTGAGCCAATTGCACATATTGCCAATATCCAAGAGAAAAATTTAAAAATCTTTTTCCCGTCAATCCCACTTTTTAAATTAGTGTAGTGGAGGTATTCATCATATCGATCTCTTAAAAGCAATCGATAAATCAAGGTTATTGGCAAAATGATTATTGCAAGTGTTAAAAATATTGCTGGAACGAACCATAAATACAGGTTCGGCAAAATCAAAAAATCCAAGCTTAACTTCTTTTCAGGAAGTGCATTCATCCAAAAGAACAAACTCCCGAAACCATAAATCAAAGACGGAGTCAACATGAAAAATAGAACTACTCCAAAAAACTCCCACTTCGCATATTGCCTTCGTAAAATGTAGAAATTCCCTGTAGTAAAAACCTGCTTGGGTTTATAAGGAAATATTTTTGCCAGCAACAAAAGTACAAGTCCTACCGTTGCCTTTATTGAAAAATACATCTCTTATAAATATACTATACCACCCTTAACAACAAACCTTTTAAATATTCTCCTTCCGGAAAAGACAATCTTACAGGATGATCTTCGGGTTGGCAAAATTGCTTAATGATCTGCACTTCCTTACCAGCATCCAAAGCAGCCCAAGCAATAATCTGCTTGAAAGTTTCAATATCCACCGCTCCAGAGCAAGAAAATGTAGCCAGCAAACCACCACTTTCTAATAACATCAAACCTCTACGGTTCAAATCCTTGTATGCTCTTGCAGCTCTGTCCAATGCCGAACGTGAAGGCGCATATTTTGGAGGATCCAACACCACCACATCAAACTTTTTGCCCTCGTCGTTAAATTGACGCAACTGTTTGTTCACATCACTTTGGATAGCAATATGTTTAGCAGCGTCAAACTCATTCAGCGCGATATTCTGTTTCAACGTTTCAATGGCTAAAGCGGAGCTATCTACACTAGTCACTTCGGCGGCACTTTGTGCAAAAGCATTCAAGCTAAAGCCACCACTATAGCTAAAACAATCTAGTACGGTTTTATCCTTACTGTACGAGGCCAAAATGCTTCTGTTATCACGTTGATCGCAATAAAAGCCAGATTTTTGTCCTTCTGCTATATTGATATGGTATTTAATGCCATTCTCTTTTACTTCAATAAACTCAGCAGGATTTTCTCCCCAAAGCAATCCGTTTTCGGCGGTAATTCCTTCGTGTGTACGAGCAGTAGCGTCACTCCTATCAAAAATCCCTTTCGGCTGTAAGCGTTCTACCAATACTTTAATGATGGTCTCTTTTGCTTTCTCAATACCTGAACTTAATATCTGTACCGAAAGAAAATCTGCATAACGGTCTACAATCAATCCAGGTAAAAAATCAGCTTCACTAAAAATCAAACGACAGGCAGTAGTCAATTCGTTGGCCAACAAATGCGCACGTCCATCAATGGCCGTATTTATTTTTTGTGCATACCAACCCTCATCAATACTCACATTTTCGTCCCACTCTACCAATCTGATGGCTACACGAGATTGGTCGTTGTAATAACCATAGGCTAAAAATTCTCCTTGCGCATCTAATACCTTTACCACATCACCATTTTCAGGCTTTCCTTTTACCTTATCCAAAGCACCAGAAAACACCCAAGGATGTCGTTGATACACTGCTTTTTCTTTTCCTTTTTTTAGCTTGATTTCTACCATTTTGCAAAGATATGGAAAAAGTTTTCAGTGATCAGAAAGCAGTTTTCAGTTATCTAACCAACCAAAATCTTATTTTTGGTTTATGGAAGAAATTAGCTGGAATGATTTTGAAAAAGTTGAGCTAAGGGTAGGCACCATTATAGAGGCCTTTGAATATCCCGAAGCACGTAAACCTGCTTACAAAGTAAAAGTTGATTTTGGCGAATTTGGCATTAAAATGAGCAGTGCACAAATTACCAAACATTACACCCTGCAAGACTTAATTGGTCGTCAGATTATTGGGGTCATCAATTTTCCAAAGAAACAAATTGGCAAGTTTATGAGTGAGTTTTTAGTAACTGGCTTTGCCGATGAAAACGGCGATATTGTATTAAGCAGCGTAGAGAAAAAAGTACCAAATGGCAGTAAGTTAATATAGATTAAGGATAAAAGAACAAAGATAAAAGACAAGAACTGCAACCAATATCTTTATTCTTTGCTCCTTGTTCTTTATTCAATCAAAAAACAATTTCAACAGTTAAACAATTAACCCAATGTCTTTCTATAATTTCGAAGAAAACGTTAACCCGCAGCAAGAAGATGAACACTTCATGCGCTTAGCTCTCAATGAGGCTAAAAAAGCCTACGATGCGCAAGAGATTCCCATTGGAGCAGTAGTGGTTTGCAAAGGAAAAGTAATTGGCAGGGGCTACAACCTTACCGAACAGCTAAATGATGTGACGGCGCATGCCGAAATGCAGGCCTTCACTGCTGCAGCGCAAACCCTAGGTGGTAAGTATCTTAAAGATTGTACTTTGTACGTGACCATTGAACCCTGTGTGATGTGCGCAGGTGCCAGCTACTGGACACAAATCAGCAGGATTGTATACGGAGCCAAAGAAGAAAAGCGTGGATTTACCAAGATCAGCCAAAACCTTTTGCATCCCAAAACGTTGTTAACGGGAGGTATTTTGGCCGAAGAATGTGGCAGCCTTATGACCGCTTTTTTTGTTAATAAACGCAAGTAATATTGACAAACAATTGAATAAAACTTAACCTTTCTCTGCTATATTTGTAGAGATAACATTTAAATAATCTTAAAAATAAATATTATGGCTTTTGAATTACCTGCGTTAGCATACGCAACCGACGCTTTAGAACCGCATATCGACAAAGCAACCATGGAAATTCACCATGGCAAACACCACCAAGCTTATGTTACTAACTTAAACAAAGCTTTGGAAGGCAAACCAGAAGCAAATGCCAACTTGGATGACATCATCAAAAACATTTCTAAATATCCTGCTGCAGTACGCAACAATGGTGGTGGCCACTATAACCACTCTTTATTTTGGACTGTTTTAGGACCAAACAAAGGTGGTGAGCCAACTGGCGATTTAGCTAAAGCGATCAATGATACTTTTGGTTCTTTTGCTGACCTAAAAACAAAATTACAAGATGCTGGTGCAACTCGTTTTGGTTCTGGCTGGGCTTGGCTTTCAGTAGGTGCCGACGGTAAATTGTTTGTATCTTCTACTGCTAACCAAGACAATCCTTTAATGGATATTGCTGAGCAAAAAGGTACCCCTATTTTTGGTATCGATGTTTGGGAGCATGCTTATTACTTAAAATACCAAAACAAACGTCCTGATTACTTAGCGGCAATTTGGAACGTGGTAAACTGGGATGCAGTAGCTGAGCGCTATAAAAAAGCATTAGGTAAATAATTCACTTTTCTTTTTTAGAAAAACAACAAAAGCGGGGCGTCGGATATGATAGCCCCGCTTTTTGTTTTTATCTTTTTGTTCCTGTCATCCTGAGTCTGTCGAAGGATATTTTCGTTAGTAGCTCTGTCGATAGAGATTCCTCGTGCCTCGGAATGACAAACGAACCAAAACAAAAAGGATAAGCACTTCAATCGGGTTTATTTTACAAAGTTTCCTTACTACTCAAAGCTAAGTTCCTTAAGACATGATGTTTCCTAAAAAATTCCTAAATTGCAGCATTAAATATAGTGAAGCACCATGAAAAAGTTTTTATCCCCTCTTCTTCTTTTTACCACAGTGGCAGTTGCTGCAATGGCACAACAACCCAAAATGCCAACTCCTGAAGAGTTAGCTAAAAAGAACGTAGACGAACTAGAAACTCGCTTAAAATTGAGTTCTACCCAAAAAAGCGTGATTTACAACTATGCTTATAACTTAGCAAAAGAGCAAATTGCTTTGAGCAAAAAACAACAAGCTACCGGCTTCAACGACGAAGAAATATCGAAACTTTATCGCTTAAACAACGAAACCAACAAAAACATCAAGGCGGTTTTAAAGCCAGAGCAAATTGTAGAATTTGACAAAGTCATTGAAGATCGTTTGAACGGCGTAGATCCGACCAAGAAAAAGAAGAAAAAGAAAAAAGGCGAAGAAGAAGAAAAAGTGGTAGGTATTGAAGGCCTTAAATCTGGCAGCGGAACTCCGTGAGTTTAACCTTACTCGACCACTTTTTAACTGCGGCACATCTTATTGTTATAGGCCTTAACCTATTTGCTTGGGTTTGGCCTAAAACCAGAAAATTACACTTATACATTGTAGGCATTACACTAGCTTGCTGGCTAATTCTTGGCATTTGGTACGGCATTGGCTACTGTCCAATCACCGACTGGCAATGGCAGGTAAAAACCCAGCTTGGCGAAACCAATTTACCCAACTCTTTCGTTAAATATTATCTGGACTGGCTTACTGGAAAAAACATTCCTGATAGCACTGTTGATCTCATTACTTTGGGTTCCTTCCTCCTTGCCATTATCTGCTCGGTGAGGGTTAATTTTTTCTCAAAAAAACAAGCAGTTAATCATTTCTGATTAAAAAAAGTATTTAAAAATATTGGTTATTTTCCATTTCCCTTCGTCATCTTTCTCAATGGTAATCACATGTTGCTGTCTATTATCAAAATTTAAATAATTAACATCTATCTGTGCAATTACTTGTGAAGAAGATGCAGTAATTACCACAGTCTTGGCTTCACAATCCTGCTGTACCATACCTTGGTTTTTATACATGTTATTTAAAAATGTCAAAGCATCGTATTTAATGACTTTTTCAGCTCTATTGTAGCCAAATACTGCATTTGGATCTAGAATCTTTTTAAGCTTTTTATAATCAGTATTCAAGAAACTATCTCGATAGGCCTCTATCACTTCTTGATAATCATTTTTAGGATTTTCTATTGCACTACTTTTATTAACTATTAATATAAGTAGCATAAAAATGGTTAGAATTTTGTTTTTCATGGTTGGATGTGTTTACCTAAAGTTCATAATAACTCAAGTAAAAAAATATGCGAAAACCACCTTTTTTAACTGTTCGATATTGTTTCGTTATTATCTACACCGCACAGCCTAAATTAAAAGCTGTTTCTCTATTGCTTTTACCATAAAAATACCCCCATAAAGCATATAACTTTTGGGGGCATTTCAATACGGCATACTCTAGCTTAGATATGCAACTATCCCTAGAAGCTATTCACTAGCTTATTGTTATTTAATTCTAACAAAGGAATTGGAAAGGTATAACGGGCATCGGCAACAGGAATTAAAGATCCCGCCCCAAAAGAAGTAAGGGCGGTATTTCTTCTGGCCAAATCATTATAGTTAAACCCTTCTGTTACCAATTCAATTCTTCTCTCTTTGAGAATTGCGGCAAGTAGACCCGATGGGGTCAAAACACCAAAATTATAAGTGGCATCGGAACGCTGCCTAACTGCGTCTAAAATGGCTCTAGCTCTTGTTAAATTACCCCCTGTAATTGATGCTTCACATTCTGCAACATTCAACAGAACTTCCGCATAACGAATAATTGGCACAAAATCAACAAAAGGACTAACGCCAGAAAACTTGGCAGAATAAGGTCCAACTCCCGTATACAATGCAGTTAATGTAGCTTTTCTAGCATCAGTTGCTGGCCAAGCAGCATCTCCATAAATTCCTGCGCTAGCCCTGAAATAATATTCCAAATTCCCTGCGTTGAAATAATATCCCAACTGATTTTGAGTGCCAGGGGTATTAGTATCGGCAAAAGGGAAAGAAAAAATCGACTCACTTGTAGTATAAGGAGCTGCAAAAACATTTGCCACATTTGATTGTAAGGCATGTGCCGTATTCGTTGTATTCTGAAAAGGTCCTGTTTGCGGTACCAATTTATTTCCCTCTATTAAAGCTTCAGGGTATTTCCCCATCGCCATATACACTCTTAATTTTAAGGCAATAGCAGTATTTTTATGAGCTCTTGTTGTTTTTAACAAGGCTGTACTATAAGTTGCGGGCAATGCGGTTTCAGCCTCATTCAAATCTTTTAGTATTTGAGCATAAACAGCAGCCACGGTACTACTTTTTAAACCATTATTTTCTAAGGTCTCTTCCGCTTGTAAACGCAAAGGCAATCCTCGAGAAGCACCATTATCCGAAACATAAGGTTTTGCAAAAATCTGAATCAGAGAAAAATAGCTTAGCGCTCTAATAAACTTAGCTTCTCCTTCGTAATTCGTTTGTACCGCTGCCGACAACACTCCTGAATTTTGAGCTAGACCTTTCAAAAATAGATTTACTCTGTTTATCGTTAAATAGCCGTAAGTCCATAAATTAGCCACATAATTATCTGCATTATTATTTGTGGCCTGATAAACAGTATATCCCGTTACACCGTTGCTTAACCGATTAATAAAGTCTTCACCCCTAATATCATTGTATATTTGATACCTGCCCCCAAGAAAATTCCCAGATTTAGCGGATGTGTATAGGCCATTTACTTGTCCTAAAATTCTGGTTGGATTAGCAAAAGCCTCCTTATCCGGCAAATTTAGCTCCGGCTCTTTTAATAAGAAATCCTTTTTACACGAAGAAACCAGTCCCAAGATTGGCAATGCCAATGCAAAAACAAAAATAATCTTCGTTTTATATGTATTTATATGAAAATTTTTCATGTCCGTTATCAATTAAATTATAATCCTAAACTAAGTCCAAACGTAAACTGTCTTCCTTGAGGAATACTATTACGTTCTACACCACTTGATAAATTAGAGTTTCCATTGGAAGATATCTCAGGATCAACACCAGTATATTTGGTAATGATAAAGGCATTATTAACTGCAGCATACACCCTTAAGGAATTAACACCTACTCTTCCAAAAACAGACTTAGGAATTTTGTATCCTAAAGTTGCTGATTGCAACCTAAGAAAATCTCCTTTTTCAACGTTAGCATCTATGGCAAATGAAGAACCATTGGATACATTGTCACCATAAACCCTTCTCGGAATATTGGTAACTTGACCAGGTGTAGTCCATGCATTTAAAATTTCCATAGAATTGTTCCAAAAGCGCTGATCTAAAAGTCCTGCCCTACTACCATTATAAATTTTATTACCTCCTGAGAAAGTAAACATGACATTCAAATCGAAGTTTCCATAGGTTAAAGTATTGTTAAAACCTCCGTACCATTTTGGAAGCGTATTGCCAACAATTTGACCGTCGCCAGAAGGAGATGGAGCGGGAGTCCCGTCCAAATAAGTCCAAGCATTTGCACCGCCATGGTGTAAATACTGAACTTCTCTACCTGCTGCGTTGATAAATATTCTTCTACCATTAGCAGGATTTACACCATTCGTTTTAACCGCATAAATACTAGCAATAGGATAACCCACAGTTGTTATACTTGTATTTTCCAAACGACTTGTTGCCGTAACAATACGTTGTATACTTGGATCTAGTGCAGTAACCTTATTATTGAGTGTGGTGAAGTTTAAATTTGCAGTCCAAGTAAATTTCTGGGTTTTGATAGGGCTTCCAGATAAGGCAAATTCGAAACCTCTGTTATACATTGAGCCTACATTCGTTAAAATCACCCCTGCAGGGTCGGTATCAGGATTAAAAGGAATTCCTTTAGATGGCGACTGTGGCACCGCTAAAATCAGGTTATCAATATTTTTATTGAAATAATCGGCTTCCAAAGTAATCCTATCATTCAAGAAACCTAGCGTTAAACCTATGTCTGTTTGTTTACTTGTTTCCCACCGTAATGTTTTGTTTCCGGCCTTATTGTAAAGCCATGCAAATGGTGTGGCTCCATATAAACCAGCAGAATATGTAGTAAATTCGTTATATGCTCCAACATTACCATTACCGGTTTTACCATAACTTGCACGCAAACGAAAATTATTAATGGTAGAAGATAAAGATGAGTTTTTGAAGAAATCTTCTTGAGAAATGGCCCATCCAACAGATGCTCCCCCGAAATTACCCCATCTATTTGCAAAAGCCAAACCTGAATTCCCATCTCTTCTAAAATTACCACTTACAAAATACTTTCCTTTGTAGTTATAGCTAATACTAGCTAAATAGGCTTCAAAAGCAATCTCAGAAAGACTATTGCCAGTTCCACCAGGAGGGACGTTTGTTACATAAACACCTTGAAATTGATCAAAAAAAGTGGGATCTCCCAAGCCCTGACGAACAGCTCCCCAGTTTGCAGTTCTCGTATCCTGAACATCCGACCCTATTAAAAAGGTAAAATTATGGTCTCCCCCAAAAGTTTTATTATACTGCAATGTATTGATCCAGTTCCAATTATTTCTTCTTTGGTTATTGTTATAGGCATAGCCATTATAACTGAAACCATCCCCAGAGATAGGATTCCAAAACTGTATGTTTTCACCGTTACTCCTATCCCAAGAAAAAGTCGTTTTAAAGCTCAATCCCTCAATAATATTAGCCGTAGCGCTAAGATTGGTCAAAAAACGGCTGGTTTCCGAGCTATTCTTATCCTTATCAATAATCACCGTTGGATGAGCCCAGGTTGCTGAAATCAGGTTTGCATTATTCCCTATATATTGCGCAGCTAAATTGTAAGTACCTGCTGCATTATATACAGACACATTTGGAGCGGCAGCAATAGCAATGCGGCCTAGCCCCGAAGAACTAAATGCAGCATCTGGAATGGAACCACTGCTAGGCGACCTGTTCATACTATTGTTATAATTAATATTAGCGCTTAAACTTAACCAGTTGGTTAACTTATGTGTAAGATTGGCTCGGGCAGAATATCTTTGAAATGAGTTTGCCTTTAAAAAGCCATCTTGATCAGAGAGACCTCCAGAGAGATAATAACTTGTTTTTGCAGAGCCTCCACTCACAGTAACATTATGATTCTGTGAATAAGCAGTTCTATATACTTCATTGTACCATTTTGTGTCTACTAAAGAACCATCGGCATTATAACTAGGAAAGAAACTATTATTATTGGCATCTCTTTGGGCCGCGGTTACCGCATTAGCGTTCAGCGCCAATGCATTTTTTACGGCAATATTTTTCGAATCGATATATTGTTGTGCATTCAATAGCTCAGGCAATCTAACCGCATTATTTACACCAAACCAACCATCATAGGTTACTTTGGCGTCACCAGTTTTACCTTTTTTTGTGGTGATTACCAATACACCAGCAGCAGCTCTAGAGCCATAAATGGCCGTGGAAGCCGCATCTTTTAAGATATCTATAGATTCGATATCAGCTGGATTAATATCTCCTAACGGGTTATTTGCAGAGGAATTAGCAGAAACATCACCTGTTGGAAAAGGAATACCGTCAACAACTACTAGGGGAAATGAATTTAAAGAAATAGAACTCACCCCTCTCACACGAATTACTGGAGCATTGTTCAATAAACCATTGGGCTGTACAATACTGACACCAGCAGCTTGGCCAGTTAAACCCTGTGCAAAACTTTGTACGGGTTTATCCTTTAGAACATCTCCTTTAACTACAGATGCGGACCCCGTGAATTCTTTCTTTTTAGTTACTGCATATCCTGTAACCACTACTTCACCCAAGGCCTTTGTATCTTCAGCAAGCGATACATTCACCACATTTCCAGAGCCGATTTCTACGGTTTGAGTAGCATAGCCAATATAGCTGACCTCTAAAGAGCGTGAGTTGGAGGGAATGGACAATGTAAAACTACCATCGGCCAAGGTAGTGGTACCAATTTTAGTACCGGTTACTTTCACGCTTACCCCAGGAAGCGGCTGCCCGTCTTCTTTAGCAGTGACCTTACCCGTTATTGTCCTATTTTGAGCAAAAGCTACAAAACAGTACAATATGGTAATTACCATTAATAGTAATTTTTGTTTCATAAGAATACTGATTTAGTTAGTTAATAGTGTATTTATCTTAGCCCTATACAGAAGAGCTATACACAAAGTACGGCCAAGCATATTTTAGAAAATGTGCGAAAATCACCTTTTTTAAATTGCCTATAAAATGCGAAAAGCAAACCCAATCCTGGCGTTTGCTTTTCCAAATTAATTATTAACTAAACGGCTAAACTTCTACAAAATCTGTCCGTTACTAATCCAAAGGTAAGTTGGCTTTTCTAAATAAAATGTGCGAAAATCACCTTTTTAAAGCTCCATTAATCACTGACAAATAAACACTTAAATACAAAAACACACTAAAAAGCATGGCTTTTTTTATATTTAAAAGGTGTTATCCCTGCGCTTGTCTTAAAAAGCCTTACAAACGAACTCACATTTTCAAAGCCCACCAAACCGCTGATCTCGCTCAGCGGATAATCTGTGGTTTTTAAAAGCGCTTTGGCTCTATCTAAGCGAAGTTGAGTTAAATACTGATGTGGGCTTTTTCCATATGCTTCCTTAAAGGTCCGTAGCAGATGGTTAACAGAAAGACAACAATATCTGGCCAAATCTTCCAATTTGACATCTTTATACGAATTACTATGCAGGTATTCTTTGGCAAGCAAAAGTCGTCTAAAAACCTCTTTTTTGGTTCTAGTTTTTAGAAAGCTTAGGCTTTGATATTTATCGTCAATTTCTTTATAATAAATCTGGTAATAACCAACCAAACAGTGGTGTAGATATTCATTGAGGAGCATTTCGTCCTGCAGTCCTTTATCAAGTTGCCTTGTCAGATGCGCTAAGTTATACCTTATATTTCCGTGAAGAGGATATAAGGTTTCGACAAATTCTGGTTTGTTTTTAAACTCTGCATGTGCCAATAAATCTTCTTCCTCTAAAAAAAAGCATCGATTAAAGTCCTCTACAAATTGCGTATTGAGATGCAGGGTAAGGGTATGTACCGGAGTTATCGAATCAATCAAACTACAGTAATCTGTTCCTGCATTAATAATGGTAAAGTTATCAGGGAAAATACTCATTGCCCTACTATTCACGATACATTTCTCAATACCAGAAATTACAAATTTGATGGCATAGGAAGAAGTGTCTAGCAAGCTGGTAGCGGAATTACAGGTGTATTCACTTACCAACCTATTACGGTTGCTCAGTTCTTTAAAATAACGCATAACAAACTATTTAGTAGAATAATTACGAGGTTCTAGCAAGTGATATCTATTGCCATCTAGGTCTGTAAATTGCGCACCAAGTCCGGAAGGTGAATAGGATGGTTTTCCCTTGAACTCCACATTGTTCGTCTTAAGGCGGCAATAGTACTCCAAACAGTCTGTTGTGTCTAGGTGTACTTCCTCAGTTTGCTCTGGATATGTCTTTTCAGAAAGGAAAATCTGTATCCTTGGACTATAAAAAACGATAGCCCCTTCAAAATACTTTAGTGATTTTGGTTTGACATGTAAGTTTAACTTTTCTCTAAAAAAGGCCATAGCCATTTTTAAATTGCTAACCCTTACATAGTAATGTTTTGTAGCCAGCTTTGTCATTTGTCTTAGATAGGTAAAGACCTAAAGTTAAAGAGAAGGATAGATGAGTAGTATCACCCTAAAAGGGTGATTTTTCATTTATATGAAGCGCATTTCTTTGGCTATCTTAATTGCTTCTGCCTTAGACTTTACATTTAGCTTCACATAAATATTTTTAACATGGGTTCTTACCGTATTCTGGTTGATAAAGAGTGTAAAGGCTATTTGAGATTTAGTTTGACCATCAGCGATAAGTTGTAAAATCTCTGTTTCTCTTTTTGTTAATGGCGAATTTGAGCTCCTTTGGAAAGAATTGATGATCATTTTTGTAACATCCGCACTAAATACACCACCTCCACTGGTCACTACGCTGATGGATTCTAGTAGTTTATCGATACTTAAATTTTTAGTGATATATCCCGAAACACCTGCTTTGAACGTTTCAAAGATGATTTCAGGACGTGAAACAATTGCCAGGATAATGATATGCGCTTTGGGAATCCTGCTTTTTATTTCCGTTAAAATTTCGACATGATTAAAGTTGGGCTGGTTAATGCCAAAAAGGATTAATTGGGCCCGATGACTGGCCAAAATTTTCAAATCCAAGAATAACATCTCATAACTCCCAACTATGGCAAATCCCTCTTTTTCAGACAACAAAATCTCACATCCTCTTCGCCATATTTGGTCATCGTCGATAATTACAATGCGCAAACTGTTTTTCATAAGTAAAGGTTAGGTAGGTAAATGCAGCGTCAATGGTTGATGTTTTTGTTATTCCTTTCTTTTTTTATTTGGTGAATAATCTAAATGGTTAATACTTAAATAAGCTCCTTGCAAAAAACTGTCCACTCTTAATAGCAAAGCAAAGTTTAAAATATTTATCTTCTAAAAAATAACCCCTTTAGGGTGATTTTATCACATATCTTAATGGTAGATATCTATTTTAATACATAACTTTATTCTATATTATTTCCATTTCAATCAAATGTTCCCAAAAAGATTCAACCTCGTTATTTTATTTCTTTTATGTGCTTATCAGCTATCGGCCCAACATGCTGGTAAAAGCGAATATTCGATTCCTTTCAACTTAACAGCACACAACAACATCTCGATAAAAGGGATTTTAAACAAAAAAGATACAGTTGACCTGATGTTTCATTTGGCAGCTTCATCAGTAACTCTTACCGAAGAGGCTTTGAAAAAAATCAAGAGTGTTTCTTTCGACAGAACAGACAGCGTAAGTAGTTGGGGAGGAGCCGGTAACAGCTCTAGACATAGTAAAAGCAATGACTTACAAATTGGCGAGATGACGTGGAAAAGTATCCCCATTTGGGAAAACAAAAACTCAGGCCCCACCACCGACGGAAAGTTTGGGCTTGATCTTTTTAAGGACAAAGTAGTGGTTATTGATTTCGACAAGAAGGAGCTCACCCTCAGCCAAGAACTCCCGAAAAACATTAAAGGTTATCATAAAGCTAGCTTAAATTATGAAGACGATATGATGTTTTTAGAAGGAACCTCTGAAATTAGCGGCAAAGTATTTAAAAATAGGTTTTTAATCCACTCGGGCTACGCAGGAACCATTTTGTTTGACGACCTTTTCTCTTCTACCAACAAACTCTCAGAGCAATTGAAAACCATTAGCGAAAAGCAATTAAAAGATTCTTATGGCAATATGCTAAAAACAAAGAAAGCCATTTTACCAAGTTTCAGTATTGGCAGTTTAAAACTTGAGGATATTCCGGTTGGTTTTTTTGACGGTGCAATTGGTCGCCAAAAGATGAGTATACTGGGTGGAGATGTTCTGAAACGTTTCAACATCATTATCGATGCCAATCGTCAATTCATTTATTTGAAACCTAACAAGCTAATTAAAACACCTTATCTAGATGTGTAATATTAGAGAACCCGGAAGAAAAAATGCTTGCTAAGCATGATACCTTGAAACTATGCGCCTATGTGGTTCATTTCATTTAGGTAACTTTTACTTTTTACAACCACATAGACACATAGGCATAGCTCGGCCTAATCAATATTTAAATCCCAACAACGTCTTTCTTTTTCCTGTTTTTCATCCCTTTTGGAATTAGTGTAAGAATTTCTTCTTTCAGGGCGTTCAACATTTTCTTTTTCACAAAGCTTTTGTGAGTCACCAAACTGATTTCTCTAACTGGTTCCGGCGATCTAAAATAACGAACCTTATTAAGCTGTTTACTATTTAAATCGTGTAGCGAAAGCTCAGGCAATAAGGTGGTTCCGTCATTTACATCCACCATTCTGATCAATGTTTCTACGCTTCCAGTATTATAGGTAAGCGCTTGTAGTTTATTGTTCTTTGTTGATCTACAAATATTTAACACCTGTGATCGCATGCAATGCCCTTCATTTAACAACCAAATGTTCTCCTCTTCAAAATCTCCTGCATCAATGGCCTTTTTCTTAAACAGTTTACTGTTTTTGCTCACATAACCTACAAAGGTTTCATAGTACAAAGGTTGCTCCACAATATTAGCATCCACTAAAGGAGTAGCCAAAATACCACAATCTATCACGCCCGTTTTTAAATGATGGATGATATCTTCTGTAGTATACTCCCAGATCATCAGCTTAACTTCGGGGTATTTTTCCAGCATGGCGGCAATCACCTCAGGCAGTAAATAAGGTGCAATGGTTGGAATAATTCCAATTCTCAATTCTCCGGTAATGTCCTGCTGTTGATTACTAATGATTTCTTTAATCTTACTATTTTCTTGAAGTACAATTCTTGCTTGCTCAATAATTTGCGAACCTATTTCTGTAGGCGTTACAGGTTGCTTGCTACGATCAAAAAGTTTGACATTAAGAAATTCTTCCAGCTTCTGTATTTGCATACTTAAGGTTGGCTGGGTCACAAAACATTTCTCTGCCGCGCTAACAAAACTACGATAAGTATCAACGGCTACGATATATTCAAGCTGAACGAGTGTCATATAGTTAAAATTGATATCATTTTTATTTCACTATAAATTTAGCAAATAATCATTTGAAATCACACCAAAAAAGCCAATAATATGTCAAAAAAAAATAATCAGTAGCGAATACATCAAATCCATCTGCCTAAAAAAATACCAAATTTTGAGTATTTGAACAGCTATAAACTAGCCCTAGCTTTGACATATCAATAAATCTTATTAACATGAAACTAAGTAAAAAATTATTTCTATTGCTGGCGGGCTGCTTCTTTGCTTTGGGCTGCGAGCTCTTTGAAGAGGAACCTGAAAAGGAAAAAAAAGTAGATACTTCTACTTACACTTACAGCTACACTTGTGCTACGGGGAGAAAAAACACTATTCAAATTCCTAATCGTTTATCTGCTACCTGCAAAGCCAATTGGGAATATTATGCCCGCACTTATGGCTGTAATGATGCCGATAACTTTCCAGAAGCAAATAGAAGAAAAGCACAATGTCCTTAAGGTTACTTACCATTGCATTATTTTACTTGATTGGAAGTAATGCAAACGCACAAATTAAGCTTACTTCTGGACAATACACCACGCAAGATGGCTATTATACTGTGACGATCAATTTTACCGACAAGGAACTCACTTTAATTGAGCCCAACCGCACTTCGGTATACCACAAGCTTGAAGGCAATGTATTTCAGTTCATCCATCCTACTAATAAAATTGATTATCGGATAGAAGTAACTAGCCCAACCACCATACAAACCTTTAAGCCTGCAGCAAATAGCAACCGTTACACGCTTACGCTAAGCAGCAAAGATGCTACGGCCTCCAATGAGCAGTTTAACACCTATTTTGCGTTAGCAGAAAAGTATAAGGCTAAGATGTTGAGCGATAAAAAAGATGCCCAACTATGGTCTTTTTGCGCCGCAGCAGCCATGGCACGCAGTAGTATGAACGAGGAGGGATTTAAGGAGTATGCTACAAAAGTTGCTTCATCCATTAAACTGATCATTGTCAACAAAACCAAATGCCCTTGCGAGGATGCAATCCCCGTGGACATTTGGAATGGTGCGAAGTAATTTTTGAAAAGCTTATTTAACGGTGTATTCTTTGCTTTGTATAGTGTGTGCGCTAAAGTAACCTATGGCTCCGCCTTTAATGTTGCTTACAGGGTTAACAGGCGCAGCACTATCACCACCGCCTTGTGCACCGTTATCTACACTGAACCAGTATTTATAAACAGGTTCATCGATCGTAAGAAACTCCAGTTTGATTTTATCTCCCTTTTTAAGTTTAGTTTCATCGGTAAATTCATAAGGGAATATGGTTTGGTTCACCTGTTTGCCATCCGTAAATTCATCATTTGAAGCCATGATGGACTTTGTGTAAACATTGTTTTTATATTCGATAAAGCGATAGAAATTTTTCACGCCAATAGGATCGGTATACTTTACATGTGTGAATATCCGAGGCCCGTCGAACAAACTCAACTCGTACGGATAAACATCTTCCAAAGGAACTACTGCCGGCATTACGCAGGTAGAAGTGAACACCTCAGTACCTGCCGTTATTTTTAACTTATAGGTTTGTGTTGGAATTCCTTTCAAAGTAGCGTGGGTATAAACCCCTTTATTGGCACTTTCTGTAATACGGGTAACGTTTCCTTGTTGGTCTTCAATTTCTACCACAGCACCAGAAACACCTGCAAAATCATTGCTGCTTTTAAAACTTTTGGTTTTACTGATAAGCACTTTTGCACCATTGGCCTGATCGGTTAAATTGGCTTCAATTACATATTTTTCGGAGGCAGTATCTAAATTAAGTTCGATGACATCTTCACAAGAAGAAAGACAAACAACTATTGCAATTAGGGAAAGGATATATTTAAAATTATTCATTTCAGGAGAGTTTAAAATTTGAAATTATAAGAAACGGAAGGCAAGAATTGGAACAAGGTTGTACGTACTACTTCTGTTCTTGAAGGATCATTTTCTGCTTCGCGGAAATTAATCATGTAGGCATTCTTTCTACCATAAGCGTTATACAAACTGAAAGACAGCTCTGAACTAAAGTTCTTTCTCTTTTTCAATTGAAGGTTTGCACCCAAATCTAAACGATGATAAGATGGCATGCGGTAAGTGTTTCTATCCGTATAGTAAAAGAATACTTGACCATCCATGTTATACTTTCCAGTTGGGAAGGTAATGGCATCACCTGTATAATAAATCCAAGAGGCGGACAAGCTCCATCTTTTGTTTAATTGATAGGAACCTACCAAGGCAACTTCATGGGTACGATCCTGACGGGCATTGTACCAATTACCACCGTTGATGCCATCAATCTTTCTTTCGGTTTTAGAAAGCGTATAGCTTAGCCAACCTGTAAAATCGCCTTTTTTCTTTTTAAACAACACCTCTAAACCATAGGCCCTGCCAATACCGTACAACAATTGCGTTTCGATATTATCGGAGTTAAAGGTTTCTGCACCATCACGATAATCAATCTGGTTGTCCATGGTTTTGTAATAACTTTCTACGTTCAACTCGAACGCATTGTTAAATAAATTTCTGTAGTATCCTACGGCAAACTGGTCTGATACTTCTGGCTTTACCATCAAAGAACTTGGCAACCATTTATCGCTCGGCCTACTTGAGGTTGAGTTGGAAATCATGTGCATGTTCTGTGCATTTCTTACATACGATGCCTTCACAGAACTTTGTGTATTGAGCAGATAACTTAAAGATAAACGAGGCTCCAAATTCAGGTAAGTTTTCACCACTTCTCCTTTTTTGTAATAGGTGCTATTAGTTACATTACCATCAGGATCTACAGTCAGAAAATCGCCACCTCCCAGCACACTGAAACCTGTTAGGCGAACACCAAAACCAATATTAAGCTTCTCAGTTGCCTGCCAATCACTTGAAGCAAATACGGCATTCTCCAATGAAAATCTTTCCTGATAGTTTACAGGATTATAGCTCGATACTCCTTCGGAAGTAATTTCTCCAGGTGTCACCTTGTGATAGATGGAATTAAAACCAAACTTCACCAAGTTTTTATCAGAAGCCTGCCAAAAGAAATTATGTTTTAAAGCCCAGTCATTCAATTGCGAATAGATTTGCACATTATCGATTCCTGTATTGATTTCGATTTTATTTTGATAGCGTGTAAAAGACGCAATGGTTGACGAATTTAATTTTGAAGAATATTGGTGTTTCCATTGCGCACTAGCAATGGCATTTCCCCAGCTTAGGCCAAATGTTTTGGCAATCCCCAATTTATCGCTACCTAAATAACCACTGAAAGTTAACTTGTCATTTTCGCCCAATTGAAAATCAGCTCTACCATTTACATCATAGAAATACATGGTGTTTTGATTAATGGTACTATCTGGCGAAAGCTTCAGTAAAGCATCTACATAAGTTCTTCTGGCCGACACTAGGAAAGAAGACTTTTCTTTTTTAATAGGGCCTTCTAAAGTAAGTTTAGATGAGATTAAGCCAATGCCTCCCGAAGCCGAAAACTTCTCTGCATCGCCTTGTCTCATTTTGATATCCAGCACAGAAGACAAGCGGCCACCATATTGCGAAGGCATACCTGTTTTGTAAACCGTGATATCTTCTACCGCATCAGGGTTGAAGGTAGAGAAGAAGCCCAGTAAGTGTGCGGCATTGTAAACAGGTACATCGTCCATCAACACCAAGTTTTGATCTGCCGAGCCTCCGCGTACATAAATACCGGCACCACCTTCGCCCGCCGATTTAATACCTGGCAGTAATTGAATGGCCTTCATCACATCACGCTCACCAAAAATAAGCGGAATGTTTTTGATCGCTTTCATGGTCAATCGCTCGGCTCCCATTTGCGGGCTGGCCAAACTTCTGTCATCTCTTGTGGTAGAAATCACAATTTCGTCGAGATTGTTGGCACTATTTTCCAAGTCAAAATCCACAATATGATTTTTATTTACCTTAACTGATTTACGAAGCGAATTCATTCCTACAGCACTAATCAAGAAGGTATAATTTCCTGCTTTAAGTTCCACATCATAATAGCCAAGGCTATCGGTCATAATGTTACGCCTTTCTTCTACAATGTTAATGGTGGCCGCCTCAACGGCCCCATCAGAAGATTTCACACGACCAGAAATTTTAAAAGTTTGTTGAGCAAAAGATAGAAAAGAGATAAAGAGGAGAGGGACGAGTAGTTTAAAAATTTTCGATGTCATTTATGTGTTGGGGTTTGTTGTTAATTAATGGTTTTTAATGATATGACAGCAAGAACTGCACATACCCCTATGCAATCATTAATTTTTTTCGCAAGTTAAATAGTTTGGTGGCACGTAAATCTTAATAAAACGTTAAATTTCTTATTAAGACCCTCGTTTTCCGTAATAGTTACTTTCTAATCAGAACGAAATAGAAAGTTAAATCTTATTCCTGTGAGATCCTTGACGATTAGAAAAAAAAGACAAGATATGAACCTCATCCGCAAAAACTCTATAGTACATGGTGTTGAATTTAAGAATAGGCACTCGATAGATATCTTTAAATTCAGATTTAGCGAACAAAGATGGATTTTTAGAAATCAATTCAGCAACATTTTCTACTCTTTTTGCAAGTCTTTTAATTTCCTTATCTGAAAAGTTATTTTTAAGATACTCAATTGTTTCCGTCAACTCTTCCAAAGCGTTGGCAGTCCAAACTACCTTATAACCATTTTTCATAAAGCTTTCTAGCTTCTGCATGAGAATGCACCTTCCCTTCCTCAGAATCAGTTAGACCTTTTTCAATGGAGCTTTGTTCCGCGACAGAAATAGAACTCCACCATTCTTTACTTTCTTGATTGCGAAATTGCAAAAGCTTTTCGATGATAGATTTATCTTCCAAGGTAGACAACCACTGTATTAGTTCAATTTTCTTATCTAAAGTGCTCGCATCCATATCTCTAATTTTCTTACTCAAAAGTAACAAATAAATCCCTAAACAAAGTCCTTCTATCCATAACAGCCTTATCATTTTAACAATTAAATCTTACTTTTGTGCATTAATTTTTGAAAGTGGGAAAAGATAAACTAAGAAAGTTCGCTGAAATCAACACCTTTCCAAACGTATACCAGTTAGAAGCAGGAAAAGTTTTAAAGGGCAAATGGGCCAAAGATCATTTTAAAAACGACCATCCAATAGTAGTAGAGTTAGCTTGTGGCAAAGGCGAATATGCCGTTAACCTTGCCAAACTATTTCCAGAAAAAAACTTTATTGGTGTAGATTTAAAAGGGAACAGGATATGGCGTGGCGCCAAAACTGGAGTTGAAGAAGGCATTAGCAACCTTGCTTTTTTACGCATACAAATTGAGGATTTGCTAGACTACTTTGGTGAAAAGGAAATTGATGAAATTTGGATCACCTTTGCCGACCCTCAACCTCAAATCAGCAGAGAACGTAAACGTTTAACCTCTCCGTTTTTCTTATCAAAGTATAAGGTATTGCTTCGTGATGGGGGTAAAATCAACCTTAAAACAGACAACGACGGATTGTACAACTACACGAAGGAAAAAGTGGCAGAGCTGGAATTACGAACCCATAAAGACACTGATCACCTGTATCAATCAGACTTGGTAGACGAGGTACTTTCTATTAAAACGCATTACGAAAACATCTATCTTAAAAAGGACAAAAACATTAACTATATTCAGTTTTCTTTTAGTTAACTATCCGTCATTTGAACAGCCTGCTCCGATGATTCGGAGAAAAATGAGGAGAGGTCTAAAGAATAGTTTTAAAATATACTTCTTGCTAGATTTAGCTTCGCTGATTTTCAATTCTATCTACAATTGAAATAACGAGCACACTAGGTTTAAACTTTTACTTAAAAATGGATTCCAATTTCTATGAACAGGTTTACGAAGTAGTAAGGTTAATCCCTAAGGGACGAGTTACTTCTTATGGTGCCATAGCCAAAGCTTTAGGTGCCGCAAAATCTTCAAGAATGGTAGGACATGCCATGGCCTTTGCAGGCTCAGCTAAACCTAAAATTCCAGCACACAGGGTAGTGAACAGTAGCGGACTACTTACTGGCCGATTTCATTTTTCGCCTCCAACATCGATGCAGGAATTACTGGAAGAAGAAGGCATTATTGTGGTAAACGACAAGGTAAAGAATTTCAAAAAAGTGTTTTGGGATCCTTTGCAGGAACTATAGTAGTTGGTTAGTTGATTGGTTTTTTCGTTGTTTAGACCTATCTATTTTTCCAAAAAACAAAACACCTAAACAACCAAAAAACAAAAATAACATGGGAAAATTAGCAGAAGAATTTAATAGCTATCGTACAAAAATGAACGATAGAGTAATGGAAACGGCCAATACCAATATCAAACGTTTCTTTGCATTGGACACTACCTCTTATGCAGATGGTGCTTTGAACGTAAAAACAAAGGAAATGCTAGGTTTAGTGGCCTCTATGGTATTAAGATGTGATGACTGTATTAAATATCACTTGGAAAAATGCTATAACGAAGGTGTTACCAACGACGAGATGAACGAAATTTTCATGATTGCGAATTTAGTTGGTGGTTCTATTGTTATTCCACACTATCGCAGAGCCGTAGAGTTTTGGGATGATTTGCAGCAATAATTTTAGACTTTGCGTTCTTAGCGAAAACCTCTTATTTTCTTTGCGTTTAGAAGCTTTACCCGTTTTACCGCTAAGGTTATCGAAGTTACCGCAAAGTGACGCAAAGGTTTTAGAGCTTTCTTAAGTTGGTTCTTGAACGTATTAGATTTATTTCAGCGGCAGTTTTAAAGCTTCATATTTATAAATATTTTTATGCAAAAACCTATTGTTACCATAGAATATTGCCCAAAATGTGGCTGGATGTTACGTTCTGCTTATTTTGCGCAAGAGCTACTCAGTACTTTTTCTGGAGAGCTTGGTGGTGTTACCCTAAAGCCAAGCGAAACTAGTGGAACATTTATCATTTCTGTTAACGACGATTTGATTTTTGACCGCAAGACCAAAGGACGATTTCCAGAGATTAAGGAGCTGAAGCAGCTGTTTAGAGATATTGCTTGCCCCGAAAAATCTTTGGGACATTCGGATAGAGCTTAGCTTACTTCACTGATTCGTTATACGATTTCACCAAGGCAATCAACATTTTTTCATCAAAAGACTCAGTGGCTTTGATACTTTCCGTTAAGCCCTCATCTCCTGTAAGTTTTTGAAGCAATAACGCTTTGGTAGCGGCCGTTCTTGATCCATCAGCTGCTATTTCTTGTATAGGTCCTGTTCCTGGCTTCTCAATAAAATAGAAAACTTTAGGCTTTGGAGCTGCGCCTGCAGGTTGCTCTGGAGCAGATCTACGTCCACCCAAATTAATACTGATACCTCCGCCCAGTCCGCCGCCAACACCACCAGTTCCCATACCAAGGCCCACTGATGGACGAGCCTTTACTCTTGGTTGTCTTGTTGGCTCTTCTACTCCAGAGGTACTTCCATAGGCATATAAATTAACCTTGCCGCCCTCTATCAATTTAAAAAACTTAATCGTTGCTTTTTTACCGATGATAATGGGTTTACTTTCATAAGTATCGCCATTCCACAAAAAAGATTTAATATCCTTGGCTTTATATTCTTTAACACCTTGTTCTTCCAGCTGTATAAAAACAGATTCAAAGTTAGTTCCTTTGATTTCGCCCTTTACAAAATTACCTTCGCTAATGAGTATGGCATCTTGTGCTTTGGCACCTAATACCAACAAACAGAAGGCTACAATAAGCTTTAAAACTTTCATATTCAAATTAACGCAAAATAATGTAGTGTTGTTGTCATGATAACATTTATTAACAATCACAGTATAACTGGCGAATTAACCGCGAAGAAAATAAGAGCATCGCAAAGAACGCAAAGATGAAATCATACTCTCCTACTTCAAATACTCACCCAGTTTCCCTGTATTTGTTTCGGGATTTAACTTCATGTACTTTTTAAAGTTGGTTTTCATTTGCTCAAAAGCGTAATCAGATTCTTTTTCAATGTCTTTGGCTAAAGCATAATACTTACTAAAAATGTAGGTTCTCATTAAATAACCTGCCAACATTTTATCTACCTCTTTATCTTCCAACAAAGGTTTCACCTTATCGTTATCTATCAATTTATTTTGATCAAAATTTGTAGAAACATAGCGCATCACGTCTTCTGCATGTAAAATCAACTTGGAACCTTCTTCTGCTTGGTTAATTTCCTCAATCTGTTTCAACACAGGCTCTATCTCTTCTTTAAGAAGCGTCGGTGTTAATGCAATCATCCCTTTGGGCACATAATATTGATTGGACGTTTTATACGGATCTACATACAGCAGCACCGTATCACTCGTTTCTGGATTCACCAAAACATATCGGTCTACAATCCCCTTACTTCCACCTTTGGTACTTCCCCTTTTCGCGAAATCTATCTTTTGTCCATTTGGCCAACGATAGGAGTTGAATAGGCGTACAAAGCCAGCATTTCTTAATTGAGGATCCATCAAATTGATAAAAGCACCACTTTCTAGCGGTTGCTCCAATGTACCATATTTGGGTTTCACCTCGTTAACAAAATTATCGAATTGCAAAACAGCAAGCACTTTACGATACTGTGCTTGAGAAAAATTTGCGAAGAACAATAGACTAAGAAAAGAGAAAAGATATTTCATAAAATTGTTTTAATCTATTGATGATCAAAGTATCGAAAATACATAAGCATCTAAAAAATAAATTATATACTTCAGCTATGCTCTTATTCTATAACTTTACAAGGTTAAGATTTCTATCCACTCAATATACAAAAAATGAGCAACAAAAAACTTTTCCTTTTAGATGGAATGGCACTTATTTATCGTGCACATTTTGCCCTTAGCAAAAACCCTCGTTTTACGTCTACAGGCATTAATACCTCGGCCGTAATGGGCTTTACCAATACACTTTTAGAGGTACTTAAAAAGGAAAAACCAAGTCATATTGCCGTTGTTTTTGACACAGAAGCACCAACGGAAAGACATACAGAATTTGAAGCTTACAAGGCACATCGTGAGGCTATGCCTGAAGACCTTTCAAAAGCCATTCCGTATATTTTTAGGTTGATAGAAGGCTTTAACATTCCAGTAATCACCAAAGATGGCTACGAAGCTGACGACATTATAGGCACCTTGGCCAAAGAAGGCGAGAAACAAGGGTTTCAGGTGTATTGCATGACGCCCGACAAGGATTTTGCGCAATTAGTATCGGATAATATTTTCATTTACAAACCTGCTCGTATGGGCAATGAGATGGAAATTTTAGGCGTAAAAGAAGTATTAGCCAAATGGGAAATTGAAAGAGTTGACCAAGTAATTGATATTTTGGGATTATGGGGAGATGCTGTAGATAACATACCAGGTATCCCTGGCATTGGAGAAAAAACCGCCAAGGCGCTGATCAAGCAATATGGCAGCATGGAAAATATTTTCGCCAATAGCCATGAGCTGAAGGGGAAACAAAAAGAAAACATCGAAAACCATGTAGAGCAAGGCTTGATCTCTAAAAAACTAGCGACCATTATTTTAAATGTCCCAATAGAATTTAATGAACAGCAGCTACTACTTGAAGAACCGAGCAAAGAATTACTAGAACCTCTTTTTGCCGAGATGGAATTTAGAACCATTGGCAAACGTGTATTTGGTGAAAGTTTTACCGTAAACGAAGGCAAAGCTACCGTACAGCAAGATTTATTTGGCAACGCCGTAGCTGTTTCATCCACCAAAGAAATAGAGAACCAACCTTCTTTATTTGACACCCCTATTGATGCTAAAAACATTGATAACACACCACACGATTACCAATTGGTAGACACGGCAGAGCAAAGAAAAGAACTTGTTGAACTTTTACTGCAACAAAAAAGAATATCCTTTGATACCGAAACTACAGGAATAGATTCCAACTTGGTAGACTTGGTAGGATTATCTTTTTCGATAGAAGCTGGAAAAGGCTACTATATCCCAACGCCACAGGACAAAGAAGAGACTTTGGCCATTTTAGAAGATTTTAGGCCTGTTTTTGAAAACGAGAACATCACCAAAATAGGCCAGAACATCAAATATGATTTACTGGTATTGAAATGGTATGGTTTTGAACTTAAAGGCGAATTGTTCGATACGATGTTGGCTCATTATCTTATTGATCCAGATACTAGACATAACATGGACGTGCTATCTGAAAACTATTTGGGCTACACTCCTATTTCCATCACCTCTTTAATTGGAGCAAAAGGGAAAGGACAATTGAACATGAAGGATGTTCCTGTAGAGAAAGTAGTAGATTATGCCGCTGAAGATGCCGACGTAACCTTGCAATTGGCTAATGTTTTTGAGCCTATGTTACAGGAAAGAAATGCTCAAAAACTAGCTTCTGAAATAGAGAATCCTTTGATTTTTGTGTTGGCAGACATGGAAAAAGAAGGCGTTAGAATCGATATCGATACTTTAGCCACCTATTCTGCTCAACTACAAGAAGAAATCACAAAAGCAGAACTAAATGTATACGACAAAGCAGGACTTAAATTTAACCTTGCCTCTCCTAAGCAATTGGGCGAAGTACTTTTTGATCATTTAAAGCTTGACCCCAAGGCAAAGAAAACCAAAACAGGTCAGTACCAAACAGGCGAAGATGTATTAGTTGCCTTAGCTGCTAAAAGTGACATTGTACAAGACATCTTGGATTTCCGCCAAATGCAAAAGCTGAAATCAACTTATGTAGATGCTTTACCTTTATTGGTTAACCCACGTACGGGAAGGGTTCACACCAGTTATAATCAAGCCGTAGCGGCTACAGGACGTTTGAGTTCCAACAACCCCAATCTACAGAACATCCCTATTAAAACCGACAGGGGAAGAGAAGTGCGCAAGGCTTTTATTCCTAGGGATGAAAACCATATTTTACTTTCTGCGGATTATTCACAAATTGAGTTGAGGATCATTGCCGAAATAAGCAAGGAACAGAACATGTTAGATGCCTTCTTGAATGGTATTGATATTCACACGGCTACCGCAGCTAAAGTATATGGCATTGAAGTAGCCGATGTTACCGCTACCCAACGTAGAAATGCCAAAGCAGTGAACTTCGGTATCATTTATGGACAATCGGCCTTTGGTTTGTCACAAAACCTGAACATTCCACGCAAGGAAGCCGCAGAAATTATCGATCAGTATTTTATCCAATACCCAGGCATTAAAAACTACATGAGCGACACGATGAATTTTGCTCGCGAAAATGGTTATGTAGAAACCATCATGGGCCGTCGCAGGTATTTAAGAGACATTAATTCGGCAAATATGACGGTGAGAGGCTATGCGGAACGAAATGCGATTAACGCTCCAATACAAGGTTCTGCTGCCGACATGATCAAAATTGCGATGATCAACATCCACAAGGATATGACAGCACAAAATCTACAATCGAAAATGACCATGCAAGTACATGATGAGTTGGTTTTTGACGTGATTAAAGGGGAGAAGGAACAAGTGAAAGAAATCATTACCCATCGAATGAAGACCGCCATAAAAACTGAAGTACCAATTGAAATTGAGATTGGCGAAGGGCTGAACTGGCTAGAAGCACATTAATCTGTAATTGCCATCATTGCGAGGCACGAAGCAATCTTAAAGCGTGAACTGATATGTACTCAAATAGATTGCTTCGTCCCTCGCAATGACGGAGCAAAAAAAAGAACCAACCAAAAAACAAAATATCTAGATATAAAATGAAAAAACTAACGCTTATCCTTTTTCTAGCCATTGCAAAAATTGGCTTTGCCCAGCAGGACACCACAATCATCTACAACAGTCCTATGTATACCAAAGATCCTATTCGTTCGAAATGGAGACCAGTGGTAAAACATGTAGGTGAATTTTATCAGGTTACTTTTTACGACAGAAAAGATGTAACGCAAGAAGTCATCAGTTTTGAAGACAAAGATTTAACCGTTAGAAAAGGGCCATTTACGAGTTATCAAAAAGGAAAGCCGAAGGAGAAAGGCGATTATGACAAGGGCCACAGACATGGAGAATGGAAAACCTACAACAGTAGCGAACAAATTAGCAAAATAGAAAACTATGTTCATGGCAAGTTAAATGGCAAGTCTGTGGAATACTGGGGTAATCAGCAAATACAAAAAGAAGGCGCTTATGAAAACGGTAAAAAAATAGGCGAATGGAAACTTTACTATAATGATGCAAAGTTGGCTGGAAAAGAAGTGTATGACGTTTATGGTAAGAAAAGCCAAGCCGAATATTTTTACAAAGATGGTAAACCCGCCACTTACGACGACTTATTTGCACCGCCGACTTATAAAGGGGGGATCAACCAGTTCTATAGACATTTGGCTTCCGAAATAAAATATCCTCTGCAATTAGCACGAGATGGTGTACAGGGAACTGTTAAACTTAGTTTTGTCGTGAAAAAAAATGGAGACCTTGACAACATCGAAATGGTAGAATCTCCACACCATGACCTGACTATAGAAGCAGTAAGAGTATTAAAACTTTCTTCCGACTGGATCCCCGGAAAGATGTTTGGCGAGGCGGTTGATACAAGATATAATGTTCCGATTAAATTTTCTTTGAAGAGGTAAAATTTTGTAAATTAGGTTATTATTAAACTACTAAATCAAATAGTAAACCATGAAAAAAATCTTAACCTTGGCTGCTATTGCCCTATTTAGCATTAGCGTCTCGTTTGCACAAAGCACCGCACCGGTGAAGCAAGCACAAAAAAAAGCAAGTACAACCGTTAAAACCGAAACCAAAAAAGCAGAAAAAAAGGCAGAAAGTGCTGGCACGAAGCTAAAAGCTGACGGTACGCCAGACATGCGCTACAAAGAAAACAAAGCGACTAAAGCTGCTCCAGCAGGGCCTAAGAAAAAAGATGGCACTGCAGACATGAGGTACAAAACAAACAAGGAAGCCGCTAAAAAGAAAAACTAAGCTTACGAAGCTAAAGACTTACGAAGTTTCAAAAACTTCGTAAGTCTAAAATATATTTTATAACGCTACAGTTTCGCCAATCGCTGGCAACAACAACGTTTTTTGAGCTCTCTTAAAACTCTCCACTGCAAAGTTCTTATCGATACTAATTACCGGAAATGAATCATAGTGGACTCCAATCACCTTATCGCAATTCACATAAGCCGCAGCAATTACGGCATCATCTGGATCCATAGTATAGTTACCACCAATTGGTAAAATAGCATATTCTAATTGGTACAATTCTGCCAATAACTTCATATCAAGCGTTAAGCCTGTATCTCCAGCAAAATAAATCTGCATTCCGTCTGCATCTAATACAAAACCTGCAGGATTTCCACCATAAGAGCCATCAGGCAAGCTGCTTGAATGCGTAGCCGAGACCATGCGCACGGTTCCAAAATCAAATTTGAATTTACCGATGTTCATGTCGTGAATGTTGGTTACTCCTTGCTTTTGCAACCAGCCCGCAATTTCAGGCATACAAATCACTTTTGCGTTGGTTCTTTTGGCAATATCTACCAAATCAGCCACGTGGTCGCCATGTCCGTGGCTTACCAAGATATAATCTGCAGCAATTTCTTCTACCTTAATATGCTTTGCTAACGGGTTACCGCTAATGAAAGGATCAAATAATAGTTTTGCTGAAGAAGTTTCTAGCAAGAAGCAAGATTGCCCGTAATATGTGTACTTCATAATTTATTGATTATTGTCCAAATAAGCCTCCAAAACCACCTAACATTTCTTTTGTTGCAGCTTGCATCTCTACAGCACTCACTTGATCTGCTTGTGCTAAGGCTTTGTTCACCGCAGCTTGTAAAAGCTCTTCTAACTCTTCTTTATCTGCCTGCTCGTAAAATTCATCGCTAATGCTAATACCAGTAATTGCTTTGTTAGCCGTAGCGGTAACTTTAATAGCACCACCCTCTACTTCTCCAAATACCGAAACATTATCTAATCTCTTCTTTACTTCCTCTGCCTTGCCTTGTGCGGCCATTAATTTATCAAACATGTGCTTTTATTTATTGAAATTTAAAATTAGCAAAAACCTACAAGTTAAACTGTAACGCTTGTGATAAGGTTTTAATTTTTTATCTTTTTGAATGATGGATTTTACCACCTTAGACACCTAAGAGCATTTTAGTTGTCCTGAACCATTAAGAGATGAAGGAACATTAAGTTTTTGAACATGCCTTAATCATCTTAATTCCTTAATGTTTTAACTATTATCTTACGCTAAATATCTTTTAACCACCTTAGACACCTAAGAACATTTTAATTTTCTTGAACCATTAAGACATGAAGGAACATTAAGTTTTTGAACATGCCTTAATCATCTTAATTTCTTAATGTTTTAACTGTCAACTTACTCCCAACATCTTTTAACTACCTTAGGCACCTAAGAACATTCTAGTTTTTGCAAAGTGCTTAGATGAACTAAGGTGTCTTAGGTGGTTCATTTTTTAATCACTTTAATGTTTAAAGCTTAGTTGCTCACCTTATTAATACCCGTGATTTGCAGCTCAACTCTTCTATCATATTTCTCGCCTTTGCCCAAGGGATAGTTGGCCATCATTCCTTTATATGCAAGTCGTTTTGGATCAACGCCCTTATAGATTAAATAGTCATAGATGATTTTTGCCCTCGCATGCGAAAGGTTATACTCGCCAGTTTCAAAGTCTTTCACATCCCTATTTGGCGGATTACAGCAAATATGCCCCAGTATGGCAATGTTATATTGAGATTTTTCTTTGATGGTTTTAGTAATTTTTTCCAGTACAGGAATAGATTCTTCTAAAAGGACTGAACGACTATTTTCAAACAGAATGTTCTCTAGCATAATCTTATCTCCCACTTTTAGGGTATCCGATAAAATAGAATTGTCTGTAGCCAAATTGCGTCTGGCATAGCTGATTATAACGTCCACACGTCTGTTATAAGTTCGCTGTTGCACCACATTACTCCGCTGTGAAAGATCAACTTTCCCATGTCCTGTCAAGAGCTTGATTTTTCCCTCGCTAATTCCCTTGGCCAATAGTAATCCTTTCATATAATTAGCCCTTTTGACGGAAAGCGTATCGTTATAACCAATTCTGCCTCGATCATCGCAATAGCCCAAAATAGCAATTGAAAGAATATCAGTAGAATCAAGTTCACTGATAAACTGCGAGAAACTCTCCGTTTGTCGGGTATCTAAAACACTTAAGTCCGTTTTAAAGAAAAAACTGGTCGTCTTTGTTTTCTGTGCAAAAGCATTACCCACAAGAACAAAAAGCGAAAATAGGATCAATATGAACCCTCTGTTTTCCATAGACGTATAACATTTGGCCATATAAAGATATAAAAACTTCGCTCTCTACAAAAACCGAACTCTTTATGTTTCACGCCCCTAATCCACTCTTATTTAGCTCTTTGATATTGCGAAGGCCATTGTACATCGTCTCCTAGTTCCTTTGCCCCTCTCAATGGAAAATACGGGTCTCTAAGTAATTCCCTGGCCATAAAAATCAAATCAGCCTTGCCTTCTTCCAAAATAGCTTCACTTTGCGCTGCACTGGTAATGAGTCCCACAGCGCCCGTAATAATTCCCGTTTGCAGCTTAATTGCTTCCGCAAAACTTACCTGATAGCCCGGCTCCACTGGAATTTGTTGCTCTCTTGATAAACCTCCCGTAGAAGTATCAATCACATCAACGCCATGTTCCTTTAATATTTTAGCCAATTGTACCGATTCTTCTTCGTTCCAACCTCCCTGTACCCAATCCGTGGCCGATATACGCACAAACAAAGGCATTTCTACTGGCCAAACTTCCTGAACGGCAGCTACGACTTCTAACAACAGACGAATTCGGTTTTCAAAACTGCCACCATACTCGTCGGTACGTTGGTTGCTTAACGGAGATAGAAATTGGTGCAATAAATAACCGTGAGCAGCATGAATCTCTACCACATCAAAGCCCACTTCCAAAGCACGCAAAGTTGCGGCCTTAAAATCTGCTTTTACTTTTTCAATGCCTTGCAAATCTAGGGCGATTGGCATTTTATCTTTGGGGTTAAATTGAATAGCACTTGGCGCCACCGTATCCCATCCGCCATTTTCTTTGCTTACTTGCGTAGGACTTTCCCATGGCACATCAAAACTTGCTTTACGACCTGCATGTGCCAACTGCACGCCAATAGCGGCACCATTAGCATGTACAAAATCTACAATTTCTCTTAGCTTTTCCTGATGCTCTTCTTTCCAGATACCCAAATCAACAATAGAAATTCTTCCTTCGGGAGAAACAGAGGTAGCCTCAGTAATGATTAACCCTGCACCACCTACAGCTCTACTTCCCAGATGCACCAAATGCCAGTTGTTGGCAAAACCATCTACAGAAGAATATTGACACATTGGTGAAACCACAATACGGTTTTTGAGCGTCAGGTTTTTAATTTTTATGGGAGAAAATAAGATTGACATATGCTTGCTTTTAAATGCAATTTAAGAAGATTAAAAGCAATTGCTAAGCATCCTAAAAGTTGTGAGCCTTATCTGACAAAATTTTAACGACAGATCCCTGCCTTTTGTCGACACCTTGATATACTTTGATAGGTACTCCGCTTATGTTTGAGGTATAAACAAGCACTTCTTAATTCCTTAATAGTTTGGCGGGCAATGTGGATGCATTGACCCGCTTTTCATTTAAAAGCTATTGAGGTGAATGAAGATTAAAGCTTATCTACCGGCATATACCCCAGCACCACCTCATCATCGGGCAATGCTTCCACTTTAGTAAATTGAATGGCATATTTTTCTTTCATCTCAGAAGGCAGCACTTCTTCAATATCAAAAACATCATCCACATCTACTCCATATTTATCATCAATATGAGGACTGAAATACTGTTTAAAGAAAGGACTACTTTTAGCACTAGCGGTTGCTGTTGCCTTATCGGCAGAAACCATTAACATTTTGTAATGTATCTCCTCAAACACATTGCTTTGATAGCCTCCCAAATTCAAAAAGAACAACTTTTGGCTTGCTTCATCCTGCGCTGCTTTCTCTACAACATTTACTTGATAACCATTTACATGATTAACCACTCGGTAAGCGTCCAAATGGATCTTTCCCTTTGCCTCCGGCCAAAACTGTTTGATGGCAGGCACCAGTTCTTTTAGCTCGTTTGCTATTGCGAAAAAGATATCGTGTTGCTCCGTATGTCTGCCTTTTGGTTTACAGCCCAATAAAAGCATAAAAAGTTTTGGTGTAGCCATGAAATTTGTTTTGTCAGATGTTCCTTAATAAAAGCATAAAGTTAAGCTAAAACAAAAACAATTATCTTCACGTTATTCAAAAAAAGACCATATGCCTGTTAACCAACTTCCGCCCGATGGCGGCATGCTCTATACCGAAACCAATATGGCCCAGCTTTTTCCCGAGCCTCTTAATGCCATTACTTCTGGTTTCTTTTTGGCTATTGCTTTGTACTGGACCGTTAAAATGAAAGGCAAGTTCAAATCAAATCCCTTCCTTACCTATTGCCTTGTATTGTTGTACATTGGTGGTATTGGCGGCACGGTTTACCATGCGCTAAGGCAATGGCGTGTTTTTATCATGATGGATTGGATGCCCATTATGCTGCTTTGTGTTTCGGCTGGTGTTTACTTTTTGGCCCAAAGCACCAAATGGTATTATGCCGTATTAATGGTGTTGAGTTATGTGGGGCTGCAGTTTTCTATCAGGAATTTGTTGAGTGCGGATAACATTCATCTTTTTGTAAACATCAACTATGCGCTAATGGCATTGCTAGTCCTGCTTCCTGTGTTAAGATATCTAATTTACACCAAATGGAAAGCGGGAAAATGGGTAGGCTACGCTTTGCTATCTTTTGCTTTAGCCCTTACTTTCCGCATTGCAGATAAGTGGGAGTGGTTAAGTTTTGGGACACATTTCTTGTGGCATAGCTTTGGTGCCATCGCCACTTTTTGTATGTTCAACTATATTTATTTGACCCAAAATAAAAAGGAGCTAACTACGTAGCTCCTTTAATATTTCTTTGCAGCGCTGCTCTACTTCCAAGCTCACAGGCACAAATAAATCGTTGTCGTAATAAGGGTCGGTCACTTCGCCATCTGGCAAAAACAGCCTTACCTTTTGCCGATGTTCTTCTGTTTTGGCCAAATCCAATACATCCCTTAGGTTGTTCCTGTCCATCACCAAAATATGGTCGTATTCGTCAAAAAAGGCCTTGTTAAAATGTCTGGCCCTTTGTCCAGAAATATCATAGCCTAAGCTTCTTGCGGCCAATACGCTCCGTCGGTCGGGTGGATTGCCCACATGCCAACCTCCTGTACCAGCGCTATGCACCTGCCAACCTAAATTTTCATTATCGGCTAAATGCTGCAATATGCCATGTGCCAAAGGCGAACGGCAAATATTGCCCAAACAAACCATTAGTATTTTCATTTTCGAGAGGAAATAAAGATTAAGGAGCAAGAACAAAACCTAGTTTGTACCTTACTATAACAATTCAACAATTGGTCAATTAAACAATTAACCAACTATTTATAAATTCCGTTTAAAATGTTTGCCAAGCGAACACCACCTTTTAACAATTGCTCATTTACAGTCCCAATCCAATCAAAATTGTAGTTGTAGCTCAGTTTGTCATCATTTTTAATACCTGTTGCATAAATCTTGTTGCAAATTCGGTACGATTCGAAGATGCAATCTTTCAATGAAGCTTTATTCCATTCTGCTAATTGTTGCGGTGTAGCAAAGTTGATGGCTTTGGTATATTCAGTAAAACTCAATTGTTGGAAATCAATCAATTGCTCATCCCAAACCCTGTGTAGGTTAGATTTTTGACCAAACCACATTACCGAAATTCTGTTGCCACCCAAGTCTTCTTTTCTAGCGGTGTGCATTGGCTGGTGCATATCACCCATTAAGTGAACCAATAAACGCATGGCAAATACTTTTTTCTCTGCAGAAGTTTTAGCGTCTTTCAACAAGGCAATCATCTCGTTGGTTTTGCTGTAGATGTTTGCGTCTTTAAAGCCATCTAAATAGTTGCTCATACCCGATTTATCCAAACCTTCTGGCAAGTTTACGTAATGCCAGTTGTTCAAATACTTGTAGCTCGTGTCCGATTTAATGAAATCAGCCCAGTTAGCACTCATGGCCAAGGTTTCGTTACCTAAAATTTGCTTAATGGCCTTACGCGCATTAGCGCTCAAATAGCTATCAGCAACCTCACCCACAATACGGTGACCCAAAACACCCCAAGCGTTAGCCGCAATAGGAGTATAAATAAAGGCAAATGCTACGATTAATCTTTTTAAATTTTTCATTTTGATTTTGAATGAGTGAATACTCCGTCTTTCGGACTTCCCGACTTTTCGGACTATCAAAGCGCCTTTTGGACGCAGGTTATTTTCTCTTTTAAATTAAGTTTTACTTCTGTTTGGTCGCTCAGGTTTTCCAATTGCAACTGCTCGGCATTCCAAGACTTCACTTTAAAGTTAATCAAATACCTACCGTGGCGGTAACAGCCCGAAACCTTTTGCTTATAATTTGCCTTCGTAAAATCGCCAACTAACATTAAGGTATCATTACGTACCTGATAAGTTCCTTTCGCGTATTCCTTCCACTCACCATTGTTAAAGCAGTCTTCTTCGTAGTAATTTACTTTAGAATGCGTCACCAGGTCAACATAAAACGAATCGCAAGTAAACCTAAATTGATGCTGGGTATACGATTGCATTTTTTCCTTATTTCCAATGCTATCTTGGCTCCAAACCCCTTGAAGAAAAGTTTCGCCCTTGCCTTGTACATTGGGAAGGCGGGAGCAGGAGACCACGAGAAGTAAAAAGTTGAAAGTAAAAAGCAAAAAGTAAAGGCCCTTTTTATTCATCATTGCATCAACATTAAACTTTTAACTTTCAACCTTTACACTTTATTTTAAGCTACCAACCATATCCTCTGGTTTCACCCAAGCAGTAAACTGCTCATCAGTTAACAAACCAAGCTCAATAGCAGCTTCTCTTAATGTTTTATTTTCTTTATGTGCTTTCTTAGCAATTTTAGCTGCGTTTTCGTAGCCAATATGAGGGTTCAAAGCCGTAACCAACATCAATGAGTTTTCCATGTGTTGTTTAATTACCGGACGATTAGGCTCAATACCTTCCGCACATTTATCGTTGAAAGAAACGCAAGCATCACCAATTAAACGACCGCTTTGCAATACGTTTGCTGCAATTACTGGTTTAAAAACATTCAGCTCAAAATGTCCGTTGCTAGCACCAACGCTCACCGCCACATCATTACCCATTACCTGCGCACAAACCATAGTTAAAGCTTCTGGCTGTGTAGGGTTAACCTTACCTGGCATGATTGATGACCCTGGCTCATTATCAGGAATAACAATTTCGCCAATACCACAACGAGGACCAGAGCTTAACATACGAATATCGTTCGCAATTTTCATCAACGAAACCGCTACACGTTTGTAAGCGCCCGAAAGTTCTACCATTGCATCATGAGCAGCCAAAGCCTCAAATTTATTAGGAGCGGTTACGAAAGGTAAGCCTGTTAAATCAGCAATTTTTTTGGCCACCAACACATCATAACCTTTAGGTGTATTTAAGCCCGTACCTACTGCAGTACCGCCAAGTGCCAACTCGGCAATCATTTCTAAAGCATTTTTAATAGCCCTTAAGCCGTTGTTCAGTTGTTGTACGTAGCCAGAAAACTCTTGCTTTAAAGTCAACGGCGTAGCATCCATAAAGTGTGTACGACCAGTTTTTACAATATCGCCCCAACCTTCAGCTTTTGCAGCCAAGGTATCACGCAATTTTTCAATCCCTGGAACCGTTACCTCAACAGCTTGTTTGTAAGCTGCAATGTGCATCGCAGTTGGGTAAGTATCATTTGACGATTGCGATTTGTTCACGTCATCATTCGGGTGCAACGATTTTGGTTCATCCAACAAATTACCACCGCCAATCACGTGACCACGGTTAGCAATCACCTCGTTACCATTCATATTACTTTGCGTACCTGAACCTGTTTGCCAAATTACCAATGGGAACTGGTCATCTAATTTACCTGCAATCACCTCGTCGCAAGCTTTAGCAATCAGTTCAGTTTTTTCGGTAGAAAGCACACCCAATTCATTATTAGCCAAAGCCGCTGCTTTTTTCAAGTAGCCAAAAGCATGGATGATTTCCTTGGGCATCGAAGCCTCAGGTCCAATTTTGAAATTGTTTCTAGAGCGTTCAGTTTGTGCGCCCCAGTATTTGTCGGCAGGTACTTGTACCTCGCCCATGGTATCGTGTTCTATTCTAAAACTCATGGTAATACAAAATTATTTTTGCCCAAATTTAACCTTTTTGAACCTTAAAGGAAATTTATTTAGAAACGTTACACGAGTATTAGAAAAACATTGAAGCTAGCTTTTGGGGACTTGCAGCCCCGCCGTGCGCTACAATCTTTTTGTTTGCCCTCTTTGTCATTCCGAGGAACGAGGAATCTATTTCTAGACAGCATTAACAAATGAGATTCTTCACTAGCGTTCAGAATGACAAGTAAAAACAAAAAGTATTTTCACTGCCATCGGGTTTATTTAACTCAGACTTGTACAGCAATGATAGAACCCTCTCTCCCGATAAATCGGGATCTCTCCCTAATAGGGAGAGAATAGCGGATAGCCTACCTTTCTTTGCGTTCTTTGAGGTTTCTTTGATTTTCTTCGCGGTTAATTTTAATGCAAAGGCTCTATAAGGTTGCTCAAAGAACGCTAAGACTAGAAAAACCAAATACTGCTCAAAACAACATCTTTACTATTTGTAACACCGCCCTTACTATTTGATAGTTTTAGATTTAATTAACTTGGCAGAAGTTTGATGAAAATTAAACTCAAAATCATGAAAAAGACACTCTTCATATTGCTCAGCTTTATCATTGTGCTATCTACAGCTAATGCCCAAAAAGGCATCAATTTTAATCATATATATGCCGCTGGTGGCAAACTACAAATGTTTATAGATAGCGCTGCGAAACATGTATGTTATTCAATGGTTCATCCCAATCTGCCTAATACCTTTTTTAATTACATACCTAATGTCAATAACGTAAGCATTCGAATTAATTTTAGAAAGAATATTAACGTTTCAAGTTTTCGCTATACTATTGTGATTGATGAAAAGCCAGTGTTAGTAAATCAACCGATTAATGAAAGAAAGTTAGAAGATACAAATGCCGGCGGAGATGAAGAAGTATTTAACTCTACAAGCTTGGGTACTTTCCCTGTTAAGGGAAGAGTGATTACCGTGCTAGTGTACAGCTTAGAAAAACCCCAAAATATTGACAAGTCTGTATTTTTTGGCAAACCAGTTCCAAAAGCAGAAATTAAAGGGTTTTCAAAGCTTTTTAAAACGGAGAAAGGTTACGATTTAAGCTGGGTAACGGAGCTCAAAGAACAAACAAACTTTACTTTCTCTGAAAACGACTTGGAATTAACACTTATTAAAGACAGGTCAATTATTGATTATGTATACACGACTACAATTAAAAATAAACAAACTGATGAAATAGCTTTCGAATCGACTACTTGGCTATATGGCGGTGTTGGTGAAGAAGATTATTTCTTACCTCTTCTGAATATAGACAAAAAGGCCTTCAAAACATCAGGTGATTATGAAATCATTATTCAGCCATATTCAAAGTGGAAAATTTCGGAAAAAGACCGAGAAGCATCTACGGTGAAACATACACTTCATATCACTTTAGAAGAAGAAAACTATACTAAAAAAGACCTCATTATTTACGGCTTAATTATTTGTGCTGTTTTGGGAGCCATTGGTGGTGCGGTCCTCACCTACATCAAAAAGAAAGAGGCTAAAAAACTTGTTCAACAATTTAAAGAAACAGAAATCGCACAACTCCAGCTTAATTCTATTCGCTCGCAATTAAACCCTCATTTTCTATTTAATGCACTATCCGGCATCCAAAATTTGATCAACAAAAATGAGATAGACAATGCCAATAAATACCTAGCTAAATTTGCTCGTTTAACACGTAATGTGCTTGACGACAAAGAGCTGATTAGTTTATCAAAGGAAAAAGCTTTGCTAGACGACTACCTACAAATGGAGCAATTGCGCTTTGGATTTAAGTACGAAATTAATCACTCTGAAAACTTAGATTTAGATAATATAGAAATACCAAGCATGCTGCTGCAACCCTTTGTAGAAAACGCCGTGAAACATGGCATATCACAAAAAGCCAACGATGGAAAGATCACCATCACTTTTAACAAGCAAGAAAATGATTTGGTATTAACGATTAGTGATAATGGAAATGGATTTGACACCGCAAAAAAACACAACGGCTTGGGCCTTCAACTAAGCGAAAATAGAATAGACTTGTTAAATAGTATTTATAAAGAAAATCGCTTTACTTTGGCTATACAGTCAAATCAAACTGGCACTAAAATAAGCTTAACATTAACCGATTGGCTATAATACAATGAGGGTAATTTTAATAGACGACGAAATTTCCAACTTAGAAAACCTGCAGACCTTGCTCCAAAAGCATTGTCCGCAGGTAAATATCATGGCAGCCACTCAAAATGTTAGTGATGCCGTTAATGCCATTGAAAAACATCTACCCCATTTAGTTTTTCTAGATATTCAAATGGGGGAGCAAACAGGTTTCGACGTTTTGAAATTGCTCCCAAACCGTAATTTTGAAGTTATTTTTGTTACTGCCTACGACCAATACGGTATACAAGCCGTAAAGTTTGCAGCCTTAGACTACCTCTTAAAACCTGTAGATATTGAGGAATTAAAAACTGCCGTACATAAAGCCGAGCAGAAGTTAGTAGCTCAATCTCAAAATTTGCAACTTGACTTTTTATTGCAACAAATAAAAACTCCTCAAGCCGCTGCCAGCAAAATTGCACTGCCAATGCAAAACGAAATTAGATATATTGCTTTATCAGAAATTATCCGTTGCGAAGCCGACAATACTTACACTTCTTTCTTCTTGGCTAACAACGAAAAAATATTGGTTTCTAAATCACTTAAAGAATATGCTGATTTATTGCGCCCCAACGGGTTTTTAAGAACCCACCAAAGCCATTTGGTAAACCCCAAATATGTAAAAAGCTGGTTAAAAGAAGATGGAGGTATCTTGTTGTTAACCTCAGGAGAAAAAATCCCCATTTCTAAACCCAACAAGGAAACCGTAAAACAAGCTTTGCAACAACATTAAGGATTTTGCTACTCCAGTATACTTATCCGATAGCTTATAGTAATCAAAAAATCCTCGATGCAGACAAACAAATCCTTGCTGAACACGCACACATATGAATTGAACCTTTTTTAACCCTCAACATTTGCTAGCTTAGCAATTAAATGCCAGTAATGAAAATAAGTCGACCAACATTAATTAGAACCATCCTTTGGTTATCGTTAATCTCGTTCATGATCATCAATTTAAAGCTATCTTTCCAAGAAACATGGGGCTTTGCTATACTACAAGTTCTAATTCCTACTGCATTTCTTCTTGGAATCATTTTGCTTTCCTATAAAATCATAAAAAATATTTTTCAATCCCTCACAAATCGTCCAAACAGTTATTCAGATATTAGTTTGCCTAAGGAAAATCCGCCGGCCAACTCCCTTCGATTAGCGCTATCTCTACACGATGAAATAAGATATATCAACTACAATGAAATAGTTAGATGCGAAGCAGATAATAGCTATACTATCTTTCACTTAGCTAATACCGAAGGAATACTTGTTTCCAAACCCTTGAAAGAATATTCAGAAATATTAAAACCCAATGGTTTCCTCAGAACACATCAAAGCCATCTGATCAATCCAAAATATGTAAAAAGCTGGTTAAAAGAAGATGGTGGCATTCTGTTGTTAACCTCTGGAGAAAAAATCCCTGTTTCTAAACCCAATAAGGACACCGTAAAACAAGCTCTACAGCAACATTAGGGCTTTTTGTAGTAAGCAATATCGTTTCCTTAATAAACCCGATTGTAGTGGAAACACTTTTTGTTTCCCTCTTTGTCATTCCGAGGAACGAGGAATCTACTTCTATACAGCATTCACAAATGAGATTCTTCACTAGCGTTCAGAATGACAAGTAAAAACAAAAAGGTTATAACGAAAGCGGGGCCATCCATAAAAACATGCACAGTTGTTGCTTTTCAAAAAAACAATTTACTAGCCAAAAAACAATGTTTAAAACTCTTTTACCGTTAAGTTTTTAAGAATGCTTAATTTTCCAGCTTTTATAAACACGTTGCCACACATCAATGAAATTTAAAATACTACTAACCGCTATAACTTTATCCATATTTACGTTAAATGCTTGCACCAGCAAAGAGGAAAAGGAAAAGAAAACCGCAGAAGACAAAAAAGTTAGAAAACCCGAGGATGATAAAGCTGATAGCCTGTTATTAGTTTATGATAAAAACAAAGAAGATAAGTGGATAGCTGATTTTGTAAACAACCTTCACAAAAAATACTCCTTTAATGGAAACGTATTGGTAGCCAAAAAAGGCAAAATCATTTATGAAGGTGCTAAGGGCTGGGCTGATTACCTCCACCGAGATAGCTTAAAGATAAATTCGGAATTTGAATTGGCCTCTATTACCAAAACCTTTACAGGTACGGCAATTATGCAATTGGTTGAAGCAGGCAAGCTAAGCTTGGACGATAACGTGAAGAAGTTCTTCCCAAATTTCCCTTATGATGGCATTACCGTAAGACTTTTGCTACCTCACCGCAGCGGCATGATGAACTACGTTTATTTTATTGACGACATTTGGCGCAAAGAAAAGAAGGATATGAAAAAGGGAATTACCAATCAGGAAGTGATGCAGGTAATTGCTGATAAAAAACCTAACCCTTATACTAAACCCGATAAGGTTTTCCATTACAACAACTCTAACTACATGGTACTGGGCGCCATTGTTGAAAAGGTGAGCGGAATGCGCTACTCGCAATACATGATGGAACATATATTCAAACCAGCAGGAATGAAGCACACCCATGTTTACTCTAAAGCCGAATACGATAAAATCCCTGTAGATGTAGTGGGTCACGACCGCAATAGTTTTAGATACTCTGTGGTACAAAATTTCTTAGATGGTCCTGTTGGCGATAAAGGAATTTATAGCACACTTCATGATTTAGTGCTTTACGATAAATACTTGCGCAACGAACGCTTACTTAAAAATGCTTCTTTAGACTCGGCTTATGTAGGTCGCAACAAACCCGTAAATGGTCATTTCAATTATGGCTACGGCTGGCGCATGTTTGATGGCAAAGGTATGGACAAAGTGGTTTACCACACAGGTTGGTGGCATGGTTTCCGTCATATTTATGTACGAGATTTAGACAAGGATATTGTAGTCATCTTTTTAGGTAACCTTACCAATGGAAGCTTAATGCACTTGGATGAGCTTTACAAATATTTGAAAATGCCGATTATCCGCAAAGGAGCATACACAGGTGCAGGCTCTATTCCTGGCAGCGACGAAGATTAATTTCTAAGACTAATGAATGCGACCACAACCATAAAAACGGATAGACTTCTTCTGAGAAAAATAATACCAGAAGATATAGAAAATATCTACAAAGGTTTGTCGCAACCAGAGGTAATCAAATACTATGGAATTAGTTTTACTTCGCTAGAAGCCACAGAAGAACAAATGATTTGGTACAGGGAACTGGAGGAAAGCGAAACTGGAATTTGGTGGGCTATTTGCGCTACAGATGGTCAGACTTTTTATGGTGCGGGTGGTTTCAGCAACCTTAGTAAACAACACAAAAAAGCCGAAATAGGGTTTTGGCTTTTTCCTGAATTTTGGGGCAAGGGCTTGATGCAAGAAGCATTCCCCCTAATTTGCAATTACGGTTTTGAAACGCTAGAGCTAAATAGAATTGAAGGTTTTGTTGAGAGTGATAACATCAACTGTAAAAAAGCAATGGAAAAACTTAACTTCAAGCATGAAGGCACCATGAGAGATTGTGAAGTAAAAGATGGCAAATTCTTAAGCATTGATATCTATTCGAAGTTAAAAACAGATTGATAACTTTCGAGCCATAAATACTCACACCTAAAATAAAGTAATTACACTCTTTTCTAAAAATCCTTGCCATACAATTTATTTATTTTGCTAAATTTGTTAGCAAATGAAAAGAGCAGGAGTTGCCGATTTACCTTTACATTATGGAGCCGTTCCGCCTTGGTTGGCAGAACGTATGGCCAAATTGGGTTTGGCAATTACCGAGCAGATTTTGGCCAACAAAGGGAAGGATGATTTCCTGAGTCGAATGAGCAGTCCTTTTTGGTTCCAAAGTCTTGGTGCAGTAATGGGCATGGATTGGCATTCTTCGGGCATTACCACTTCGGTAATGGGGGCATTAAAAAAAGCGATCAATCCAAATGCCAGTTCCTTTGGCTTATACGTTTGTGGTGGCAAGGGAAAGTTCTCCAGAGAGACACCTACGGAGCTTGCGAAATTTGCACAACTTAATGGCTTGGACAGCGACCACTTGGTACGCAGCAGTAAACTTTCTGCCAAAGTAGATAATACCGCTATCCAAGATGGTTTCCAGCTGTATCAACATAACTTTATTGTGAGTACCGAAGGGAATTGGACCGTAGTGCAACAGGGTATGAGCGATGCCACTTCTACCGCAAGACGTTATCATTGGCATTCGGCTAATGTGCAATCTTTTACCGAAGCTCCGCATACCTTTATTTATGGTGAAAACCAGGGAAAAATATTAAACCTTACCGATAAGAAAGCGCAACCGCTTAAAACATCAATGTTAGAGATGATGGCCGAGCCGCCCAAAAAAATGCTTGCAGAAATCAGCAAATTGGTGATGCCGAAACATCATGATGTGCAGGCCAAAGATGTAGACTTAAAACGACTAGGCTCTATCCTCTGGCTGGCGCAAAACAACAACATCACTAATTTCGACGAGTTGCTGCTTTTAGAAGGCTTAGGCCCACGAACGCTGCAGTCGCTGGCATTGGTGAGCGAAGTAATTTATGGAGCGCCCTCACGCTTTAAAGACCCCGCTAGATTTTCTTTTGCCAATGGCGGTAAAGATGGACACCCCTTTCCTGTTCCCGTTGATGTGTACGACGAAACCATTAAAACCCTCAACGATGCCATTAAAAAATCGAAAATAGGGAATTCAGATAAAGCAGAAGCCATTAAATCGCTTTCTCAGATTGCTGCGAGAGTTGAAAAAGATTTTATTCCTAATGGCAATTTGGATGCAGTGATTGCCAAGGAAAGAGCAGACTCTTGGAAGTACGGAGGTAGAACTGTTTTTGGAAAGGCAAAAAAGCCGAGTAATCAGTTAAGTTTGTTTGAGTAAGTGAGATTATTTTCAGACTTACGAAGTTTTAAAAACTTCGTAAGTCTCACTATAGCACAACCTTTTTTCAAAAATATTTTCCTTAGTTTTAGTTATCTATGAAGACAGAAGAAGGAAAATACTACCATATCTATAACAGAGGAAATAATAAGGAGAATATCTTTTTCGATACAGAAAATTATTTTTTCTTTTTGGACAAATTTAAAGCTTATGTCCTCCCTTATGCCGATATCTTCGCCTATTGTTTAATGCCGAATCATTTTCATTTTTTCTGTAGAATCATTGATTCAATACATTTCGAAAAAAACATTAAGAACTTCTTTATTTCATATTCAAAGGCCATTAACAAAAAATATGATAGAGTTGGTAGTTTATTCCAAGGTCGCTATAAAACTTCTGAAATAAACTCCGATTCTTACTTTACAAGGATTATAACTTACATCCATCAAAATCCACTTGCGTCGAAACTAACTGACAAATTAGAAAACTACAAGCTCTCTTCTTACTCCGCATATTTATTTCCACAACAGAATTCCTCTCTAAAAAGAGAAGAAGTATTAGATTGGTTTGGAGGTTTAGAAGAATTCATAAAAAGCCACCGGATAATTGAAAGTTCCCAAAGTTCTTAAAGCTCCTAAAAGTTAATCTGAGTATTTTTCCATTTGTTATGGAGACTTACGAAGTTTTGAAAACTTCGTAAGTCTAATTAGGCGCTAATTACGAAATCTTATCAAAACTAATTCCTGTATTTTTCTTTGCCAAGAAGCTTCTCAGCAAACTATTATCAGGATGTTCTAGGTTCGGGTCTTGGTCAAAAATTTCTATCACGGTGTTTCTGGCCTCTTTAAGAATAACCTGGTCCTTGACCAAATCCGCTACTTTTAGTTCCACCGTTCCGCTCTGTTGGGTACCTGTAATATCACCAGGGCCACGCAACTCTAAATCTATTTCCGATATTTCAAAACCGTTATTGGTACGCACCATGGTTTCTAATCGCTTCTTAGAAGTTGGATTTAATTTATTCCCAGACATCAATATACAAAAGGATTGCTCGGCACCACGGCCAACACGCCCCCTTAATTGGTGCAGTTGAGAAAGGCCAAATCGCTCAGCATTTTCTATCACCATTACCGAAGCGTTGGGTACATTTACCCCAACTTCAATTACAGTAGTAGCCACCATAATTTGTGTCTTTCCATCAATAAATCGTTGCATTTCAAACTGTTTATCAACGTTATTCAACTTGCCATGCACAATACTAATTTGATATTGTGGCAAAGGGAATTGATAACCCAGTTGTTCAATTCCAGCTTCGAGATGTAAAAGGTCTAGTTTCTCACTCTCTTTAATCAATGGATATACCACATATACCTGTCGACCTTTGGCTATTTCCTGTTTCATAAACCCAAACATGCGCATGCGCTGGCTTTCAAACAAATGTTTGGTTTCAATAGGTTTTCTACCAGCAGGTAGCTCATCAATTACCGAAACGTCTAAATCCCCATATAAAGTCATGGCTAAAGTCCTCGGAATTGGTGTTGCCGTCATTACCAAAATATGTGGCGGGATACTGTTTTTTCTCCAAAGCTTAGCTCGTTGCTCTACCCCAAAACGATGCTGCTCATCAATTACCACTAAGCCCAGATTTTTAAACTTTACTTTGTCTTCAATCAGTGCATGCGTTCCCACCAAAATATCTATTTCGCCATTCTCTAATTGCTCATGTAAAACGGTTCTTTGCTTTTTGGTGGTGGTTCCAGTTAAGATAGCAACATTAGCCAATTCACCTTTAAGCATTCCCACAAGCGACTCGTAATGCTGACGGGCCAAAATTTCTGTAGGTGCCATCATACAGGCTTGATAGCCATTGTCGTTTGCCAACAGCATACTCATTAATGCCACCACTGTTTTTCCGCTTCCTACATCTCCTTGTACCAAGCGATTCATTTGAGTTCCTCGCTGGGTATCTATTCTAATTTCCTTGATTACTCGTTTCTGTGCATTAGTAAGGTCAAAAGGAATAATTTCATTATAAAATTTATTGATGCGTTCGCCTACATTATCAAACAAGGCCCCCTTAAACTTTAAGCTTCTTAAATGTTTGTTATGCAACAACTGCAATTGAATAAAGAAAAGCTCTTCAAATTTCAATCTACGTTCAGCCTGCTGTAGCATATTGGAATTGGCCGGAAAATGTATGCTGATGAGTGCGTCTTTTTTTCCTATCAGCTTATACTTTTCTAAAATGTACGTAGGCAAGGTTTCTCTTACCTCATTAACATGTAACTCTAACAGTTGATAAATGAGCTTCTGTATCCCTTTACTATCCAAAAAAGCTTTTTTCAGCTTTTCGGTCGAACTATAAATGGGCTGCAAGGTAATGTTCCCAGCTACTCCTGTCTGCTGTCGTGGATAGTTCTCTAAATCGGGATGGGAAATGCTGAAACTGCCATTAAAAAAATTTGGTTTGCCAAAGGCGATGTAGGTATTCCCCCTATAGATATTTTCTTCTACCCATTTCAAACTTTGAAACCAAACCAGTTCCATTCTACCTGTTTCGTCTTCAAATTTGATGACAATCCGCTTCTTCTGTTTTTCTCCTATAGTTTCCTTACTTACGACTTTTCCAATTACCTGTACTAACGGCATATCAGGATTAAGTTCCCTTATTTTGTAAAAGCGCGTTCTATCTATATATCTAAAAGGATAATGGTGCAAAAGCTGTTCATAGGTATAAAAACCCAGTTCCTTTTGAAGCAACTCAGCACGCTTAGGCCCAACGCCTTTTAGATACGCTAAAGGGGTTTCTAAATTTGAGGAGAACAAAGTCTAGTGTTTTCTTTTAAAGGTAAGCATATCTTTAATCATGTTCCAATTAAATAAGAAAACGGCAAATAGCAACAGCAAATATGCCATGAGCTGATGTGCATCTATTTTCTCATTGAAATAAATGATAGCTACCGTAAAAGCAATAATTGGATTGATATAAATGATAATACCCAAGGTTGACGAAGGAATACCTATGAGTGCAAAAAGACTCAGGAAAAGCGGTACAACGGTAAATAAAACAGCTATCAGTAGAACATTCAACCAAAAGCTAGTTTCGGTAGGCAAACCCGTATGCTGATAGACGAAGAAAGGCAACATCAATATTACCGCAATGGTAATTTGCAAGGCTAGTACGTTTAGTTTATCCAAGCCTTGCATTTTGCGCTGGATGATTAAGTAGAAAGCGTACAATGCCGCAATAATCACCGACCAAACGACTTCTATTAACGAGCCAGTGGCCAACATTAGAATGCTGGCAGTAGCTAGTAAAAGTGCAATAATCTGAATTCGATATAAATGCTCTTTCAAAATGATAAAACCACCAAAAGCAGTAATTAAGGGGCAAACCATATAGGCAAATGCTCCCGATTTAATACTGACATTATTAATGGCATAAATAAAGGTGTACCAGTTGAGCACCAAAAGTACTGTGGCACCAATAATTTGAACCAAGATAACCTTCTTTTCCTTAGCAGTACGTAGTTTAAAATAGCTAACGTCTTTATTAAACTCTTTCCTTCTGAACAAGAAAATAGCTAACCATATGACCGCCAAAGAAGTGAATATACGATAGTATAAAATCTGCTCGGAAGGATAAGATTTAAGGTTTCTTAGCGGAATGGCAAAGAAACCCCAAATTACCGCAGCCAAAACTCCAGAAAAAAGATACTTTGATTTATTGGTGGTCAACTTTAAGCTTTATATGCGGTGATAGAAATCTCTACATTTACGCCCTTAGGCAAGCCTTTTACTGCTACTGTTTCTCTTGCTGGAAAATCGCTTTTAAAGTAAGATCCATAAATCTCATTTACTTGCGCAAACAAAGACATATCCGAAAGAAATATCGTCGTTTTAATGATATGTTCAAATTCGTATTCCGCTTCAATCAACAACGCTTTAATATTACGCATTACCTGATGGGTTTCTTCTTCTAACGAAGGATTATTCAATTCGTTGTTTTCAGGATTAATTGCGATTTGTCCTGAAGCAAACAGAAAGCCATTAGCAACTATCGCTTGGCTATAAGGGCCAATTGGTTCTGGCGCATTGGTGGTATAGATTATTTTTTTCATGTTCTTTTTATGTGTAGTTGTACTACCCGTTTAACCTGGATTAATGACTCCTAGAAATTATAGATAGCTTATCGTTTTAAAATAAAGGCATCGATTAACTTGTATAGAATGCCTAGCACAAATACCGTTATCGCGATGTAGTTGATTACACGCATAATCTTTACATTTTTACTTGGGCTTTTAATTTCTGACATATACAAATCTAGGTATAAAAAAAGGCCCCGCAAATGCGGGGCCTTTTTTTAATGTTATTACTTAAGAAATATTAGTTTCTTGAAGACTCAACACGACGGTTTTGGATACGACCTTCTTCTGTATCGTTAGAAGCAATTGGTCTGCTCTCTCCGTAACCTTTAACAACAACGTTGCTAGCGCTAACGCCTGAGTTTACTAAGTAAGTTTTAACAGAGTTAGCTCTGTCTTTAGATAACTTCATGTTGTATGCAGCAGTACCTTCGCTAGAAGCGTGACCAGCTACAGTCACTTTACCACCGTTTTCACGCAAGATAGAAGATAATTTATCTAAAGTTGGGTAAGATTCAGTTTTCAATACTGAGCTATTGAACTCAAATTGGATAGTTTCGAAACCAGTTACACCAGTGTTAGGAGTAGTTACTTGAGTTGGCTCAGGGAATTTAATTGTACGACCAGAACCATCAACAACTGCACCTGGAGCTGAATTAGGTTCTTTATCGAACATATCAGCTACACCGTCACCATCGCTATCTTTTTTCAAATCTTCAACAGATTTTTCTACGTTAGCAACACGGTTTTTCAAAGCTTCAACTTCTTGACGTAATGAAGGATCTTTCAACTCATCATACATCATTGCTAAAGGGTTAACCCAATCCAAGTTCGGTTTAGATTTAGAACCTAATGAGAATTCTAAACCAGCTGAACCGTAAGAGAATTTATCTTTAGATATAGATTTAGCATAAACTCCATCTAAGTTATCACCATCAACAAAGTTCATAGTATAAGCTAAGTTGAAAGATACGCGATCAGAAACTTTAAACTTGATACCAGCACCTACAGGGATGTAAGCTTCTTTGATGAAATCTTTATCTCTATCAGAACCGAATTGACCTTTTCTGTCAACACCGTTTACTTTTGGATTGTAAGCAATCACACCGTAACCAGCAGTCACAAAGAAGTTAACTGAGTTCTCACGACGTAAGAAGTCAACTGTTGCTACGTTAACAACACCTCTTAAGTCAGCTGAATACTGAATATCAGTTTCAAATTCTCTAACACCACCAACAGCGCCGCCAGCAGCATCTTTGTTAGTACCAGAAAGTTTACCACGGAAAATGTTACCTTCTAAGCCAAAAGCATGACCTAATTGTTTACGCAATGAAATTCCGTAACCTAAGTTAACATCCCAGTTAGTAAAATCGTTTGATCCACCAGTTAAAACAACAGGAGCTAATACACCTGCGTTAACACCTAAAGACCACGTTCTGTACTGCGCTCTACCACCAAATACCTTGGCAGAAGAGGAGGTTGCAGGAGCATCCTGAGCGCTAGCGAGAGAAGAAACTCCTACTAATGCTACTAAAGAAGCTGCTACGCCCTTTTTTAAAGTAGAATAATTCATAATTTTCTTTTTAAGGTTAAACAAAATATTTATTGTATAATTTTTTGCAATACAAAATTAAACAAATTTTTATAATCTCAAAACCCTACACAAACTCCGTTCCAAACACGCCTACCAAACAAAAACATCGCAAAAAATACAAATTTCACACTGATTTACAAGTCATTGAAATGATTTTAACAACTTTTAACTATAAAGCGAATAACGTTTTCCATTTAATGACAAGTCTTCTCATTAGTGTACAATTAGTCCTAATTTTTATACAACTGCTCCTAATTGCTACACCAAACGCTCTACAAACTGATACATATTGAATCGCTTGTTTGCCAACTCATCCTTAATTAAAGCATGAATTTGGGTCCTATCAATATCTTTCATGCGTTTACTTTGTATAAGTCTAAAAGCTTGATCTGCTAAAAAGTATTCTATTTTGGAACCGTCGGTTTTTTCGTCATTTAAAATCCAATCGCACAAAGCACCAATCCCAACATTTTTATCAGCCACAGTTTTAAATACAGGAATTTGCTGATGTTGCTCTCTTACCATTTTCTGTAGGCTATTCGCAAAAATATCCGCTCCATCCCTGTCTGCCTTGTTTACTACGAAAGCTTGAGCAACCTCCATCAAACCTGATTTAATATGCTGGATTTCGTCACCAGCCTCGGGTACCAGTACTAAAATTGTTTTATCAGCTAAACCAGCAATTTCTATTTCCGACTGTCCAACACCTACTGTTTCAATAATGATCAGGTCAAAATTACTAGACCTCAACACATCAACCATTTCAATGGTTTTAGCAGAAACTCCCCCCAAAGAACCTCTAGTAGCCACAGAGCGGATGTATACATTTGAGTGATTAAAGTGTTTCGACATCCGAATTCTATCACCCAAAAGAGAACCATGATTAAAAGGAGAAGAAGGGTCAACTGCAAGAATTGCAATACGCTTATTTAATTGACAAAGTTCTTCAGTTATCGCATTCACCAAAGTACTTTTTCCAGCACCAGGAGGCCCTGTAATACCCACGACAGGGACGTTCCTGTTAATTGAAAGCATTTTCAACAAATCTGAAGCAGGTGCAATATCATTCTCCACCAAGGTAAGTGATCGAGCTAGTGCCAGAAAATCACCTTCAGCTATTTTACCAATTAATTGACTTAAATAAACCTGTGCAGAATCCATATCAACAAAGAAACAGAATAAATTGAACTTTGGCTAACGTGGTAAATATAATGCAATGACAGAAGATTTTTGAAAAACCGTAACTTTGTTTTCTTTTTTAGATTTTAGATGAAAATATATTTCAGGTTATTATCCTTTGCTAAACCAATTGAAAAGTTTGCTATTCCTTACGTAGTAGCAACCATGTTGGCTATTTTATTTGGCACATTAAACCTTGCACTGCTATCTCCTCTTTTTGAGATTTTATTAAAAGCAAACAATTCAGCATTAAGCACTCCAGCTTCTGTAAAACAGGAAGCTTCAACATTCGATATCCTAGGCAAATTTAGAGAGTTTGTAAATAATTCTATCAGTACCGTAGGGGCCGAAAAAACGCTGGCCTACGTTTGTATCATCATCGTTTGTTCTGTGCTCCTTTCCAACCTATTTAGGTATTTCTCCCAACGTGTAATGGAGGACCTAAGGGTGCACACACTATTAAACCTTAGAAAAAAGGTTTTTAACAATGTGATGAATTTGCATGTAGGATATTTTAGCAATGAAAAGAAAGGCGACATTATTTCAAAGGTAGCCTCCGATGTACAAGTCGTTCAATTCACCGTGACCAATACCTTGCAAGTGGTTTTTAAAGAACCCGTAACATTGATTGTATACATTATCATGTTGTTGCTTATTTCGGTAAAGCTTACTTTATTTTCTTTGTTAGTTATTCCTGTATCGGGTTTTATCATCAGCAAGATTGTTAAAAGACTAAAACAACAGGCCAAAGAGGCTCACGAATCATTTGCCAAAATGATTGGTTTTTTAGATGAGGCTTTGGGCGGCATCAAAATCATTAAAGCCTTTAATGCTTCTGAAAGAATTAAAGGAAAATTCAATCAAGAAAATATTTTCTATTCTAATCTTACCCGAAAAATGGTACGCAGACAGCAATTAGGCTCGCCCGTATCAGAGTTTTTAGGAGTACTAATGGTAGCAACCATCGTATGGTACGGTGGAACATTGATTTTGCATAATGAACAAGATGCATTAGCCGCCTCAGATTTCATTGCTTATATCGCTATTTTTTCGCAAGTAATGCGTCCCGCCAAAGCCCTAACCGATTCATTTAGTGGCATTCACTCGGGTATTGCTGCTGGAGAAAGAGTACTTGGACTAATAGATACGAAACCAGAGCTGGAAAACAAAGCCGATGCTAAAGAGTTAGAAAGTTTTAACCAAGCATTGGAGCTTAAAAATGTAAGCTTTGCCTATGGAGAAAAACAAATCTTAAAAGAGATCAACTTAAAGATAGAAAAAGGAAAAACCATTGCCTTGGTTGGCCCTTCTGGCGGCGGAAAAAGCACTTTAATGGATTTAATTCCCCGTTTTTATGCTCCTAAGGAAGGTCAGATCCTCATCGACGGAAATGATTATGACGATCTAACTGTTGAAAGTATCCGATCAAAAATGGGTATCGTTAATCAAGAATCTTTCCTCTTTAATGATTCGATATTTAACAATATTGCTTTTGGCAAACCTAATGCCACCGAAGAAGAGGTCATAGCCGCGGCAAAAATCGCCAATGCACACGAGTTTATTCTCAATACGGAGAATGGTTACGAGACAAATGTAGGCGACAGAGGAAATAAATTGTCGGGAGGACAAAGACAAAGAGTTTGTATTGCTCGTGCTGTTTTGGCCAACCCACCGATTATGTTGCTAGATGAAGCAACCTCAGCACTGGACACCGAATCTGAAAAATTGGTACAAGAAGCTCTAAATAACCTTATGCAAAACCGCACTTCAGTGGTAATTGCCCATCGCTTAAGCACCATACAACATGCAGATCAAATTGTAGTAATCGACAAAGGACAAATTGTTGAACAAGGCAGTCATACCGAACTTCTTGCAAAAAAAGGGCTTTACCATCGTTTAATCGAAATGCAGGCTTTTAATGAACAATAAACAGCAACCTCTCGTTTCAATTGCGGTATGCACCTACAATGGAGAAAAGTTCCTCATTGAACAACTTGATTCGTTGCTTGGGCAAAGCTATCGTCATATTGAGGTTATAGTGGTTGATGATTGCTCCAAAGATGACACGTTCTCCATCTTAAAACAGTACAAAGAAAAGAATTCAAATTTTAAGGCGTATCAGAACGATCAAAACTTAGGGTATATCAAGAACTTTGAAAAAGCTATTTCTTTGTGCAATGGCGATTACATTGCGCTGTGTGACCAAGATGATATTTGGGATCACAGTAAGATTGAACTGCAATTAGATAGTATTGGTGATCATGCTTTGATTTATCACGACTCAGAATTTATAGATGACCAAGGCCGTTCTCTTGGCAAAAAGAAATCAAATGTCCTGAACATGTATCAAGGAGATAGCAGCATCCCTTTTCTCTTCTTTAATTGTGTATCAGGACATGCCTGCCTTTTCAACAGAAAGCTTATTCCTTATTGCCTACCTTTCCCCAAAGAGATATTCCACGATAGGTGGCTTACTTTTGCTGCAACAAACAATGGAGGTATCACCTATCTAGACAAAGCGTTGGTTAAGTATAGACAACACGAAAATACCGACACCAATATTTTAAAAATTAACAAGGGAAATCGAAAGCCGTCCGTATCTGGACAGCAGAAGATGATGAAGATTCTGAACGAACTTTCTTATTTCAGCAAATATCCTTACCTCAAACAGAAAAACAAAGTAGAACAGTTTTATATCGCCTACCTAAAATGGATTAATTCTTATTTCTGCGGGTCATTAGCCGCATTGATGATTTCAAATTACAAGCTACTATTTTTTATCCCTAAAAAGGGTTTCTTCAGTAATCTGAATTTTATTGTCAAGCATTTTTTTGGAGGAAAGTTTAAGAAAAACGCCTCTTTCTAAAATCATTGATAGCTTTGGTATAAGCACTGGTAAATTGCTTCAATCCATTATTTTTAATCATCTGAAAGGCATGCTTAAAATTGAAAAAACCTTCTTCGGTAATGAAATAACTATGGGGCCGTTTTAACAACCGAATGTTTTCCTTCTTCAATTTCTCCCGCTCTTCCTCAGCCAACATCGAATCATCTATATAAGTTTGAAATAAAGATCTAACCATAATTTCATTTAGATACATCTTTCTTAGATTTTTACTCATGCTTATTTGATGTACCCTAACCATACCATAAGCTCTTTCATCATCCAAATACCCAAACTTAAAATACATCGCACTTTTAAACCAATATTCCCAATCTTCAAGGCTAGTCAATTCTGTGTTAAAATCACCCACTTTTTCTACTACTTCTCTTTTAATAAGTGGTGAATTTACGGGCATAATATTCTTATTCACCAATTGCCCGAGCTGCTCAATTGTAGACCTGCCGTTTAATTTGATGATCCATTCTTGTTGAGTCAGGTCTAAGCTCCTATATCTTTCTTGAATGTTATTATTGGTAAAGTAGTAGATATTGCAGTAGGATACCCCCAAATTTTTATCCGTCGCAAAATGCTCCAGCTGTAGCTGTATTTTATTCTCAGAAATTAAATCATCTGCATCTAAAAACTGGATGTAATCCCCTTTGGCCTTTTTAATTCCGGTATTTCTAGCAGCAGACAGCCCTTTGTTTTCTTGATAAACGTAAATGATCCTTGCATCTGTTTTAGCCAGTTCTAAAACTAAAGAACCCGTATCATCGGTTGAACCATCATCCACCACGATAGCTTCCCAATGCTGGTATTTTTGTCCCCTAATTGAAGTTAAGGTTTCTATAATAAATTTTGCGTAATTATAGCTTGGGATAATGATAGAAACCAATGCCTTAGAAACCATAGTGTGTGAAATAAGATTTTTGCTGAACAGGCACTGTAGCCTCCAACCACAAATGTATCAAATTTGGTTAAAAAGGTTAACAAACGGCGAGGCCCAACGATAAACAAAAATGACTATTTTTACCTCAGCAAAGAAATTATGAATAAGAGAATTAAAAGGATACTGGAAAACATAAAATCCATATTGAAATATCCTAAAATACATGCTGCACTTTCTAAAAAGAATACATTATATTTCTTTTCTTATTCTTGGTCTTTTGGAGGCGGAGAAAGGGTTTATGTAGACATGCTAAATGTTTTTAAAGACCTGAACCCCATTTGTTTCATCACAGGTACCTCAGTTACTGATGGGTTTAGAGAGCAATATGAAGCTGCAGCACATACCATCAATCTAAACCGTTGGGCGCAAAAGAAAATACTGAAAGGCTATCTGCTAAAAAAAATGGCCAGTGCCATAAATAGACAAGAAAACCCCATTATTGTGGGTTGGAGCAGTGAATTTATGTATGAGCTAATTCCTTTGTTGGCTCCCCATGTCAAAATTGTTGATATTAGCCATAATTTCACAGACAATGGAAAAGGGTTAGAGCTAAAAACACTTCCCTATGTTCCTCGAATAAACAAAAGAATAGTAGGTTCTAAAAGTTTGGTGCATCAATTTGAAGAACTTTATAAAGCGCAAAATATTCCCATGGAATACATGGATAGGATGGTGTTCATCCGAAACAAAATCCCTTTTGATAATTTTTTCCCAACAAAAAACTATGATTCCAAACTTGAAGTGGTTTTTGTAGCAAGAAATAGTCCTGAAAAAAGGAGCGAAATATTAATTAAGGCAGCGGAAAAATGTGAGCAGGAAAATCTTCCAGTGCTGTTTAAAATGATTGGTGATTATGATCCAAAAAAGATAAAAGCCCCGTCAAATGTTGAAATGGTTGGCATTGTTAACGACAAAAACATTATCAACGAATACTATAAAAATGCACATATACTTCTATTAACTTCTCAAAGGGAAGGCTGGGGACTTGTTATTTTCGAAGCCATGAATTTTGGAGTAGTACCTATCTCAACCAACGTAGGCGACCTTTCTTATTATGTTTCTACTGAAAAGGCAAACGGTGTATTGATTGAAAATCGAGATGATAATGAGCTATTGGCCCAATTATTCGCAAATGAAATCAAAAGATTTTGTAACGACAGAGCGCAGTTAAGGGAGTATAGTAAAAATGCTTTTGAAACGGTAAAACAGTTAGTCGAAACATCCGATTTTGAAGAAGCTTATAGAAGTGTCATTTTGGGAAAATCAGAATAAATCAAATATGGATAACATTACCTATACCCCAGCTATTACCGTTTTCATGGCTGTGTATAACGGAGAAAAATATATAAAAGAGGCCATAGAAAGCGTACTTACCCAAAGCTATGCCGATTTTGAGCTTTTGATTATCAACGACGGATCCACAGACAAAACGCTTGATGTCATTGCAAATTTTACCGATCCCCGAATTCGAGTACTTCATAATGATGGCAATAAAGGGCTTACTTACACCCGAAATCATGGTGCAAAAGAAGCTAGAGGGAAATACTTTGCTATTTTAGACAGTGACGATATTGCGATGCTGAACCGCCTCAAAATCCAAGTTGATTACATGGAGTCTCACCCAGAAGTTGCCATTTGTGGTGGACAAGCAGCATTAATTAACGGGAATAGCAAAGAAATTCGGCCTTATAAAGTACACGAAGGAGACAACTTGTCTTATTGGTTAGTACTTCATAATGTTTTTATAAATTCTACGCTGATGATAAAAACTGCCATAATGAGAGAAATGGGCGGATATAGAGACATGGCCCCTGCCGAAGACTATGATCTTTCATTTAGGATTGGATTAAAATACCAAGTAGCAAATTTAAGCGACAAGCTTGTTCTTTATCGAGAACATGACAATAACATTTCAAGAGTACAAATAGAAAAGCTAAGTAACGCACAACACCGTATTATTGAACACATCCATTCCAGCTTAAATATTCCAGTAGACAAATCTCTCGTTCAAACTCATCATGATATCTTAAACTATAACACTGATGCTAAAGACATGAAGGAATTTGAGGAACTTTTAGAAGCGCTAAAAAAAGGCAATAATATGACCAATAGCTATCCAGCTAAAGCATTTAATAAGTTGCTATTTGAAACTTGGTTTAACTTAGCTAGATTAAAAAAGGAAAAGAAAATCCTGTTCTCATATTTTAAAAACCCTCTGTTCAATTGGTCTTTCGTCACCTTCAGACAGCTGAGGAAAATATTTAAACAATCGCTATTCTTATCTCTATCAATTTCTAAGCGTTAATGAAAGTCGTAAAAATTCTAGGTGGGCTGGGCAACCAAATGTTTCAATATGCATTTTATTTAGCCTTGGGTAATAAATTCAATAATGTAAAAATAGATGTTAGCGATTTCAAAAATTACGACCTTCATAATGGGCTGGAACTGGAGAGTGTCTTTGAAATAAAACTTAAAAAAGCTTCAAAATTTATCGTTGAATTATTAGATCCATCCTATAGAGCATGGAGCTATCGAAAGTTAAGAAGACTATTAAACCTTAAAAACCCCCTTGTTGTTGAAGAGGGTTTCTTTTCCTTTGACGAGGATATGTTAAATAACCCAAAAAGTAAAATCTATTGGGGCTACTGGCAAAACAACCAATATTTTGAACACATTGCAGATAAAGTTAGAGAATGCTTCACCTTCAAAAAGCCATTGATAGGTCAAAACAAGAATATCATGGAAATGATCAGTGCTTCAGAAAGTGTAAGTATCCATATTAGAAGGGGAGATTACATTGGGCATGATTTATTAGGTGGGATTTGTGATTTAGCATATTATAAAGAAGCCATTTCAATTATAGGATCTCGTGTTTCCAATCCAACCTTCTTTATTTTTTCTAACGATATCGAATGGTGCGAGGAGAACTTAAATATTAAAGATGCTCACTATATTTCTTGGAACAAAAACAACGACAGTTATATCGACATGCAGTTAATGAGCCTCTGTAAACATAATATTATTGCCAATAGCAGTTTTAGCTGGTGGGCCGCTTGGCTTAATACCAATAAGAATAAAACTGTAGTATCACCAAAAAAATGGGCAAACAACTCAGCTAATACCTTAGCTTTAAAAGACTGGATAAAGTGTTAAACTAAACTTCAAACAAGAAAACGGAATGTTTCCAGACTTTTGAAGTTCAAGTCGGAACACTTGATAAAGATGTTATAAATTCTATTTTTATTTAAAAAGGTTTCGTGCTGACGTACGCTTAGACAAAAATAGAGTTTGTTTAAATATAGAAAAGGAATAGTTTTTTCTTCCTTTTCTATAATATATCGACATTGTAAAGATGGATTGAAGTGAACAACACTTAGTAGTCCTTCCTTTTAATTTCTATTTCCCACCATCCATTTAAACCTAGTTTTATTAATTAGCATTGTAATCATTAAGCTTAAAAAATATGCGGCTATGAACCTCACAAAATGATTTGCTGTATTTTCCCAAATACCAAATTTTTTCACGTCTATATGCATCGGTTGAAGTATCAACTTAAATACCCTATCTATAATTACAAAGTGGAGCAGGTATATACCAAAAGTAGTTTCCCTAGGTTTAAGCTTATTCTTAAGAAACTTAATATTTCCAATTTTTAACAATAGGGCAAACATGGCGAAGGAATAGAAAATATTAGTAATACGCAAGGTATTGTAAGAATCAGAAATCCCAATTCTTTTTAGATTCATCGCTTCTAAACACGCAATACAGAAGGTTAGTATCACTGCAGCAATTAGGATAGCATATGACTTTTTCTCTATCCAAGCCATCACTTCAGTGAAATATTTATTCATATATACACCTAACCAAAGATAAAATATAAAGCCAAATAGCGCTGCAGCGTGTAAAGTTTCTACCCAACCATAATATAGGTTAACACTATAAAACAATGACATTATAGCCAGTATTACACCAAACCAAATTTTATAAAGATACTTTTTAAACAATAAAAGAATGGTTATGCAAAACAGAAAATTGGGTATAAACCAGAAACTGGTAAAGAAAAAGCTTCTAAAGGATAGATGCCCTAAGTATCCAAAAAAATCATCTACAATTTCACTGCTGCTTCCCTTTCTATAGGCGATGTATCGATCAAGACAAGTTAACAATATCAATAATATCGCCCAAAACAACCATGGCTTTACCGTGTTGTTAAATCTATTTTTTAAATATTGTATGGTGGAATACTCTTGGAATTTATGATTGATTAAAAAACCTCCAATCAAAAAGAAAGCAATGGTACTGAACTTAAAAGATTGGATAACGCTGGCCTCTACCATCGTATCGAAAATATTATGGTATATATTAGGGGGAACGGCAGCACTGTGCTCCCAAACAATACCTATCATAGAAATACACCTGATAGTATCCACAAAATCAAAATTCTTTTTTTCCTTTATCGTATTTATTTCAGTCATCGATGCAAATCTCTATAAAAAAAGTATTCCAATATCATTTTAGAATGTCTTTAACAATATTTAACTATGTAAAAGTTACAATAACGCCCAAAACACATCAGATTAATTTCCAAAATAGATTCCCAAAGGACAATAGCTAATTACCACGTCTATAAAATATTACATATATTTGCAGCTCTATAATTTTCTATCGTTAATAAGATGAAGTTTTTACTATCCGCTCTTTTCTATATCTCTTTTATGGGGATATATTTAGATGCGGGAGCACAGGGAATGGCAGTAAGCTGTCCAGAATCTGCGCAATATTATTCAAAAGATAGTATCAATGTTATCACTTTCGGAGCTAGTACTGTAGAGGGAGTAAGAGGTTTAGAATTTCAATCGTACCTTACGCAAAACTTCACAAGATGCTATTCCAACAAAATCATAAAAGTTGAAAAATATGGTGTTGGTGGCGAAACAACTGGACAAAGTTTAGCGAGATTAGATGCAGCAATATCTGGAAAAGCCGGCTTCATTTTGATAATGATCGGTGTAAATGATGCCATACGAATAGAAGCAGGTAGACAATTGATTGATGAAACTGAAGCTAACATGAGGTTGATCATTAAAGCAGCTTTAACCCAGAAATTGGTTCCAATAATTTCTACCCTCCAGTTTTTTGACGACAGAAACAGCGCAAGATCAAAACGCATAAATGACGTTATTAGTCAAATTAATACATTATACAGAAGAATATCCCGAGAAAATGGAATTTACCTCGCAGATGTAAATAGAGCCTTCAGAAGGGACTTTTCTCTTTATCAAGATGATGTACATCCAAACGCTAGGGGATATCGCTTAATTAGCTATGTGGTATTTGATACGATAAATAGAATAATTGCTGAAAGATTTCTACAATTTACGGTATCTCAAAACTATCCAAACCCTACCATAAGTGGATATACTTCCATTGATATAGTAATGCCAGAGTCTGATAAGATAGAACTTAAAATTTACTCCGTACAAGGGAAATTAATGTCAGTTCCTGTAAATGAATATTTAAATACAGGGAAACATATCGTAAAGTTAGACTTAAGCCAATTTCCACCAGGTATCTATATTTATAAGATTACCTCTTCTTCTGGTCTTTATACAACGACAAAAAAGTTCGTTGTGTCTAGATAGGCCTAGTAAATCTCTCCTTTCAATTTCTACAGCACCAATAATATTGGATGTTACTTTTTCTGATTAACATGAAATCCTTTCAAGTTAATAATCTCTATCTAAAAAATTGACAAGCTACAGTTGTCTTTTTTTTCATAAGAATTTAGGATTCTTGTATAAACATTTACACTATGAAGTATCAATTCTCCTTAAATATCGATATCGGCTCGATGTTAAGAAAATATAGAAGTATGAACTCACTCTCCCAAGAGAAAGTTTCCAATCATCTTAACATCAGCAGACAAGCCTATCAGAAATGGGAAAACAACGATATAGATTTTTCCATCTCACAGTTAAAAAAAATTGGTGAACTGTATGAAATCCCTTTACATATCATTATCACAGAATCATACACCTATTATAAACTATTTTAACAACCTCTCTCTCGCTCAACAAAAAAGGGGACGAATATTCGTCCCCTTTGCGCTTTTATAATTCAGTAAACATTACAGTTTACGTTTTACTTCTACTTGTTCGTAAGCTTCTACAATATCTCCAACCTCAATGTTGTTAAAGTTTTGGATATTCAAACCACATTCGTAACCTTTAGTAACCTCTTTCACATCGTCTTTAAAGCGTTTCAATGAAGCGAGCTCGCCTGTGTAGATTACTACGCCATCACGTACTATGCGGATTTTGCTATTTCTGGTAATCTTACCATCCAATACCATACATCCTGCAATGGTACCCACTTTAGAGATTTTAAAGGTCTCTCTGATTTCCACGTTAGCCACAATTTTCTCTTCAAATTCTGGAGCCAACATACCTTCCATCGCCGTTTTAATCTCATTGATCGCATCGTAAATGATCGAGTACAAACGAATATCGATTTGCTCTTGCTCAGCCAATTTACGTGCTCCTGCTGAAGGACGAACTTGGAAACCGATGATGATCGCATCAGAAGCAGAAGCTAACAATACGTCAGATTCTGAAATCTGTCCTACACCTTTGCTGATGATATTGATTTGGATCTCTTCGGTAGAAAGCTTCAATAGTGAATCTGCCAAAGCCTCGATAGAACCATCCACGTCACCTTTGATGATCAAGTTAAGCTCTTTAAAGTTTCCAATCGCTAAACGACGACCAATCTCTGCAAGGGTAATATGTTTTTGCGTACGCAAGCCTTGTTCACGCATCAATTGCAAACGCTTGTTGGCAATCTCTCTCGCTTCAGCTTCGCTTTCTAAAGCATTAAATCTATCGCCCGCAGTAGGTGCGCCAGACATACCTAGTACCTGTACTGGTACTGATGGTCCAGCCTCATTTACTTTAGCACCACGCTCGTTAAATAATGCTTTTACTCTTCCGCTATAGCTACCTGCTAAAATTGGATCTCCAACCTTTAAAGTACCACCTTGTACTAAAACCGTAGTAACAATACCACGTCCTTTGTCAAGTGTAGCTTCAATAACAGTTCCTGTAGCACGTTTATTAGGATTTGCTTTAAGCTCTAACAATTCAGCTTCTAACAATACTTTGTCTAGCAATAAGTCAACATTTAAACCGCTCTTACCAGAAATTTCTTGTGACTGATATTTACCACCCCAATCCTCCACTAAAATGTTCATGACAGATAACTGTTCACGGATTTTATCAGAGTTGGCACCTGGTTTATCAATTTTGGTGAATGCAAATACCAAAGGTACTCCCGCAGCTTGTGCGTGGTTAATTGCCTCTTTGGTTTGTGGCATCACCGCATCATCCGCAGCTACTACAATAATCGCAATATCGGCAACCTTAGCACCACGAGCACGCATGGCCGTAAAGGCTTCGTGACCAGGTGTATCTAAGAAAGTGATTTCCTTTCCAGCACTGGTAGTTACTTTATAAGCACCGATATGTTGCGTAATCCCCCCTGCTTCACCAGCTACCACATTGGCTTTACGGATATAATCCAGTAATGAAGTTTTACCGTGATCCACGTGTCCCATGATGGTTACCACAGGAACTCTTGGGCTTAAATCTTCTTCTGCATCTACCTCTTCAATGTTGATATCTTCTTCTTCATCTGGTTTTACGAATTGAACTTCGTAACCGAATTCGTCAGCAACAATGGTTAATGTTTCTGCATCTAAACGTTGGTTAATTGAAACAAACATTCCTAAGCTCATACAGGTTCCAATAATTTTGGTTACCGGCACATCTATCATGTTTGCCAATTCATTGGCCGTAACGAACTCCGTTACTTTCAACACCTTCGATTGCAATTCTTCTTCTAAAGCTGCTTCTTCTGCAGAAAGCGCTACATCATCCCTTTTTTGACGACGAAGCTTAGCTCTTTGAGCAAATTTACCAGACTTACCTGCTCCGCTTAAACGGGCAAGTGTTGCCTTAATTTGATCTTGTATTTCTTTTTCCGTTGGCTCTTCTTTTGGAGTGTTGCCAGCCGGCGAATTTCTATTTCCCTGATAACCTGGACGGTTATTATTTCTATTACCTTGGTAACCGCCTCCTTGTCCACCGCCCGGACGATTGTTACCTCCCTGGTAAGGTGGTCTTTGACCGCCTCCTTGTTGGTTATTTCCAGGTGTACCTGTACCTGCTTGACCTTGTTGATGTCCTCCAGTACCAGGGGCTCCAGGTGTCTTTTTGCGTTTACGCTTACGTCTAGCCGCTTCACTATCACTAGAAGAGGCAACTGGTTGGCTTCTTCTATCAGGAGTAACTGGCAACTCAATTTTACCAATAATATTTGGCCCTGATAATTTTACCGACCTCGCTTTGATTACTTCATCTTTTGGCGCTTCGGGTTTAGCTGGCGCTGGTGCAGGAGCAGGTGTTGGCGTAGGTGCTGGTGCAGCAGGTTTTTCCTCCACAGGTTTAACTGGTTCTGGCTTTGCTGCTACAGGCTCTTCAACCTTAACTGGTGCTACTGGCTTTTCTTCGGCCTTAGGTGCTGCTGCTACAGGCGCTACTGGTTTCTCCTCTTTAGGAGCTGGCGCAGGAGCTTCTTCTTTTTTAGGCTGACGGTTTTTAGGATTCAGATTGTTAAGATCAATCTTACCGATAACTTTCACACCAGGCAATGAAGATTCATCTGCGTTTTCAGTAGGCTTGCTTTCCACAGGTTTTTCTACTACCTTCTCAGGTTCAGCAGCTTTTTCTGCTACAGGTTTTTCCGTCGCTGGCTTCTCTACAGGCGGCGTATATTGATGAAGGTTTTTAATCAAAACACCTTCGCTTTCGAAGTCCTGACTTCTTTTTGTAGTTTCAGGAGCTTTCTCTGTTGTTACTTCAGGTTCATCACGACGTATTTTGCCAATAACTATTTGGTTAGCCTCCTCTTTAACTATTTTATCTCCCTGAAACTCTCTCAACAAGACATTATACATCTCTCCAGAAAGCTTAGTATTGGGCTTATTATCCACAGCATAGCCCTTCTTACCAAGGAACTCTACCGCGGTAGCTAGTCCTATGTTAAGCTCTTTTGCTGCTTTTAATAACATTATTGTTTTGTCGTCTGACATTTATTATCCTGTTTTTTTACTAATTATACAAAAGTAACGTTTATTCTTATTAATTCAAGTATCTGATGTTTATTCAAATTCTGATTTCAGAATAGCAACTACTTCTTTAATGGTTTCTTCTTCCAGATCTGTACGTTTTACAAGCTCATCTAAAGATAATGACAATACGCTTTTTGCAGTATCAAGACCTATCGCTTTCAACTCGTCAATGATCCAGCTATCTATTTCGTCTGAGAATTCTTCGATATCCACATCCTCATCTTCTTCATCAGCCTCTCGATATACATCGATTTCGTAGCCTGTTAGTTTGCCCGCAAGCTTAATGTTATGGCCTCCACGTCCAATTGCTAATGATACTTGATCTGGTTTTAAGTATACTGAAGCATGTTTGGTCTCATCATCTAATTTAATAGAGGTGATTTTTGCAGGACTTAATGCACGTTGAATATATAACGAAATATTATTGGTAAAGTTGATGACATCGATATTTTCGTTTTTCAACTCTCTTACGATACCATGAATACGAGAACCTTTCATACCCACACAAGCACCTACTGGATCAATTCTATCGTCGTATGATTCTACGGCAACTTTAGCACGTTCTCCCGGTTCACGAACAATTTTCTTGATGGTAATTAAGCCGTCAAAAATCTCTGGAACCTCTAATTCGAACAAACGTTGTAAGAATTCTGGAGCTACCCTAGAAATAATAATTTTAGGGGTGGCATTCACCATATCTACTTTTGAGATTACCGCTTTCACAGAATCTCCCTTTTTAAAGTAGTCAGCAGGGATTTGTTCTGTTTTAGGCATCAACAACTCGTTTCCTTCGTCATCTAGCACCAAAGTTTCTTTTTTCCAAACTTGGTAAACTTCACCAGTTACAATCTCACCAACTCTATCTTTATATTTCTTGAAAATTTCGTCTTTCTCTAGCTCTAACACTTTAGAAACCAACGTTTGGCGAGCAGCTAAAATAGCTCTACGTCCAAAACTTTCTAAGGTAATTTGCTCGATATAGTCGTCGCCAACTTCCAGATCAGCATCGTACTGATGTACTTCTGCAAGTTCAATCTCTAAATCATCGTCCTCCGAAAAACCATCTTCCATTACTTTTCTGGTTCTCCAAATCTCCAAATCTCCGTTGTCTGGGTTCACAATCACATCGCAGTTTTCATCTGTTCCGTATTTTTTACGTAACATGCTGCGAAACACCTCTTCCAATACACTAATTACTGTAGGGCGGTCGATATTCTTAAAGTCCTTAAACTCCTGAAAAGAATCGATTAAATTAATATTGTTCATTTTTACTTAAATGAAATTAAAACCTTTGTTTCTGTTATATCGTTCAATGCAATTTGGCTATTCACCAATTGTATTTTTTTTCCTTTTTCTTTTACTTTCTCCTCGATGGTAATGGTGCTTTCGTTTGCCTCTACCAATTTACCTTCTTTCTTATCGCCATTGGCCAGCTTAAGCCCCAGCTCGCGTCCAATATTTTTAGCATATTGTCTAAGCAGCTTTAGCGGTTCACCTACGCCAGGAGAAGAAACTTCCAAATTATAGGCCGTTTCAATCGCATTTTCTTCTTCCAAATGGAAACCTACATGCCTGCTAATGGCCACACAATCCTGTATACTAATGCCCTGATCACCGTCAACGTGGATAATTAATTTATTGTTTGGAAGCATCTTTACATCCACCAAAAACAAATCGGGTCTATCCGCAATTTTTTCTTCTACCAGTTCACTAACTCTCTTTTCTACTTGCATTGTATTATTTTTTGCTAAATAAAAAGAGGGGACACTCGTCCCCTCTTTTCTTGTTTTGCTCTGCAAAGATACAAAAATAATTTAATTTAAAAAATCAATACTTCTTAGGGTGAATACATTAGAAATTAAACCTCGCTCCAAGCGAGACATCCAATCGGCTTAAATTTTCCCGCTGATCATCCCCCAACTTTTTGGTCTCCGACACTCCCATGCCCTCTACCTTAATTTGACCTAAAGAACCTCCCACCATTGATAGTTGTGCTCCTAAAGCTAACCATTTGGCAACTTTAATATCATAAGCAACATCTATAGCAGCGCCAAATGTGCTCCCTGTTATTTTAAAAGGGATACCCTCCATTGTGGAATTGTTACGATAGCCTAGATATCCCATTCCCAAGCCAAATAGAAAAGTATGAACACTGTTTGCACTTGTTTTTTTCCCAGAAACACTAGGACCAACAAAAGCAATGTTAAACTGATCACTAACTGACACTCTAGACCCTTCAAATGTTCCCATACCACTATTTGAGCTTCTAAACTGGCTAAACTTTAGTCCAAGCCCCCACGATTTCAAAAAATAAGTAGCATCAAGGCCATAATGATATCCCGATTTTAATGCCGCAACATAGTCTCGATCCTCAGCGGCAATCTCTGGAGATGTCTTCGCCGTCATTTGGCTAAAACCTCCATTTAATGCGATACGAAACCGTTGAATATTCAGCACTGGTGTCTTGGCAGTCTCTTGTGCCTTGGCATAGAAAGCCAATGTCGCTAGCAAAGCGACTAAAAGTTTCTTCATAAATTGTTTATTTATTGGTTTTTAACCGATGAATATAACAAAATTGTTTCCACAAAAAAACTAATGTTCTATGACTGGGGCACTAGTGGGCATTTTTGTCGTTTTTGCTTCCACAATTTTATTTACCCTTCCCATCAGCCAGATACTGATGAAGCCAATTACCACGATCACGTAGGCTACCATATCATAATGTTCTAAGGGCTGTCCCTTACCTTTTGAGGTTACAATAAGTCCTGCCGCGATGGAAGCTATTCCCCCAGCAATTTGCTGTAAAGAAGTATTGATGCTCATAAAAGCCCCTCTGTCCTGCGGCTCTGGAATAGCCGAAGTGAGTGCTTGCGAAGGGATCATACGACTCATTACTCCCATCATCATGAGTATATTGACCAAAATCACCGCTAAAAACGGGGTAATTGAAAGATTGGTGTAAATCACACACATCACCATCATCCATAATGAAGCCACCGTAAAAATCTTCAGCTTACTGATCTTATCACTCAACTTCCCAATCATAGGTAGAATAATTAACGAGCTTAGTCCCGAAACCATGAAGAGCATAGGCAGCTGGTTTTCAGTAATGCCAAGATTATTGACCGCAAAGGCGCTACCAAAGGGCATCATCATAAACCCTCCAATAGAGAGGAGTGCTGTTGAAGTAAAGCCAATACGATGTTTCTTTTGTTTAACGGTATGCAATAAATGGGCTAGGGCTGTTTTTTCTTTCTTAAGGAAAAGGTGTTCTGTTACTGGGCGCATTTTTAGTGCAATGAAAGATGCCGTAACAATGGCAATTCCAACCACAAGCCAAAACGGAGCTTCCCAGCCCCAAAGATTGGCCACATAAAGTCCAATGGGAACTCCCAATACTTGACTTGCCCCAAAAGCCATTTGCACAAAACCCATTACCCTGCCACGCTGTTGCAAGCTAAACAAATCAGTGATGATGGCCATGCCTATAGAACTGATTACCCCACCGAAAATACCCGTAATGATGCGAGCCGCCACTAGTTCTACATAAGTATGAGATAAGCCACAAAAAATGGTACCTAGGATAAAACCTGCATAAAAAAACAACAGTAACTTTTTACGATCGAACTTATCTGCAAATCCTGCCGTTAACAGTCCAGATATACCAGCACTTAGCGCATAGGCCGAAACCACCACCGCAAATTCCTTAGGGCTAAGGCTCAATGACTTCATCAGAATATCACCTAATGGCGACATCACCATAAAATCAAGAATAACGGAAAACTGCGTTAATGCCAGTAATAAGATCACTAATTTCTCATAGCTGGTAAATGTACTGGTTTTTTGCTCGGACATTGGAAGGAATTTAGCCGCCAAAGATAGCAATCATAAGCATTAGTTATTCATGGCTGAAGAGAGAACTAGCGAATTAACGCTCCAAGCTTTTCTCCTGCAGTTTAGGCGTGTGCCCCAAGTCAGCTTTAAGGATGTCTTTTGTTTTTCCAAAGCTGGAATTTAGAACCGTTTGCACCAAGTAAGTAGTTCCTTTTGTAAATGGCTGACGAGGTGTAAAAACAAGTGTTTTATCTACTATCGTCAAATTCCCTTTGATAAGGCTGTCCGCTCCTTGGCCTTCTTGATCTACTGCTTCCACATTCAATAGGCTTTGCGCAAAAGCTGTGTCCGTTAAATATTTTTGGAGCTGATAAAGGTTGGCTTCCTCTATTCCGCCAAGTACAATTTTTGTACTATCACTAGAAAAACGGATGTCTAACTTTTTATCTCCCCTGAAAAAACAAGAGCTAAAAATTAAACAACATGCAATAATTAGTGTTATTTTGCTAAACATTTAACGAAGTTACTATGATTAAACTAATTTTAGAAGTACTATTGATGGGCCTTGCTGTATTGATTGGGGCTAACTTAGTACCCGGCGTTAGTGTAGATGGCTACGGAAGCGCCATTATTGCCGCTCTTTTAATTGCAGCAGCCAATGCTACCATAGGCTTGATACTGCGGGTGTTTACTTTTGTCCTCAATTTTTTAACCCTGGGACTGGTATCTTTTATTATTTCAGTTTTGATGATCCTTCTAGTGGATAGCTGGATGAAAGGCTTTAATACTTCAGGATTTTTCTCTGCTGCAATCCTTGCCATTGCCGTTACCGTCATCAAAATGATTTTGGATGCTGCTTTTGGCACCTCAGAATCATAAAAATAAAAAATCGGCTCTTATTCAATAAGTACTGAACAAGAGCCGAATAAGATATACTAAAAAGCCTTATTGGAATTACACAGGAATACCTTAACCCAATACGCTTCTGCTGATGACTACTTTCTGAATTTCAGAGGTACCTTCATAAATTTGGGTAATTTTCGCATCCCTCATCAATCGTTCTACGTGGTATTCTTTCACAAAGCCGTATCCGCCGTGAATTTGCACCGCCTCTACCGTAACATCCATCGCTACTTTACTGGCGAACAATTTAGCCATAGAGCCTTCAAGTGTATAAGATAACCCTTGGTCTTTCAACCAAGCAGCCTTATGTACCAGTAACCTGGCGGCTTCTATTTGCGTAGCCATATCGGCAAGCTTAAAAGCAATGGCTTGATGATCAGCAATAGGCTTCCCAAAGGCTTTACGTTCTTTGGCATAGGCCAGAGCGAGCTCATACGCTCCCGCAGCAATACCCAAGGCTTGTGCAGCAATACCAATGCGCCCGCCTTCTAAGGTTTTCATGGCAAACTTAAAGCCAAAGCCATCTTCACCGATACGGTTTTCTTTAGGCACTTTTACATCGTTGAACATTAGCGAATGGGTATCAGACCCTCTAATACCCAGCTTGTTTTCTTTAGGCCCCACGGTAAAACCAGGTGTTCCTTTTTCAACAATAAACGCATTAATGCCTTTATGCTTGAGTTCTTTATGGGTTTGCGCAATCACCAAATAGGTGCTGGCAGTGCTTCCATTGGTGATCCAATTTTTGGTGCCGTTCAAAAGATAATAATCACCTTTATCTTCGGCGGTAGTTTGTTGCGAAGTAGCATCTGATCCTGCTTCGGGCTCCGAAAGACAAAACGCACCAATTTGCGTACCCGCCGCTAGTGGCTTCAAATATTTTTCTTTTTGCTCTTCAGTGCCATATTTTTCTAGCCCGTAACAAACTAGGGAGTTATTTACAGAAACGACTACAGAAGCCGAGGCATCTACTTTAGAAAGCTCTTCCATCACCAAGGCATAAGAAACACTATCCATTCCTCCGCCATCGTACTTTGGATCAACCATCATTCCCAAAAACCCTAACTCGCCAAGCTTTTTAACCTGTTCGGCTGGAAATTTTTGATGTTCATCTCGGTCTATTACACCGGGCTTTAATTCATTTTGGGCAAAATCTCTGGCTGCTTGCCTAATCATTTGCTGCTCTTCGCTTAATTCAAAATGCATAAAAAGGTAAATTGGTTAGATTTCAAAGATAGTATTTTTGCAAATAATACTATGCAAACATAACATTTATTTCATGCCACATTTTGGTGATAAAAAGATGTACAGACGACTTAACTATTGAGCTTCTAGAAATCTATATGACCAAGTATTACGCAGTTTACTCAAGATTGTTATTTTTGTTAAATGAACCTCGGTCAGCAAATTTTATTTTTCTTTGGCGCCTTAGGTATTTTCAATGGCTTTATCATTGGCATCTACCTACTGGCCTTTAAAAAACCTTTGTCTGCAACATCGGGCTTCTTGGGTTTATTTCTTTTATCGCTCTGCTTAAAAATTAGCAAGTCTTTTATTTTTTACTTCTACCCAGATTTACCCGGCATTTATATTCAAATAGGGATTTTATGCAGTGCGTGGGTGGGCCCTTCACTTTTCTACTTTATTAAATCGGCATCAGGGCTACCACAAAAAAGCTTGACCATTGCCAAATGTATATATGCCTTTTGGACTGGGGCTATTATTGCTGTAAGTGTAATTGCGCCATATGATCGTTATCCCGATTTATGGAATGACTATGTATGGACTATTGTTGCGGCACAATTCACCTTCTACAACATCCTTTCTGCCTGGCTACTTAAACCAACATTCATTAAGCTGCTGTTAAAAAGAGAAAAATTGGCCACTACGGAGAAGTTATTGCTATCTGTTTTCATAGCGAATCTGATTATTCCGTCAGCTTTTAAGCTTCCACTTTTTTCTTTCTTTAACGGATACTGCATCAGTGGGTCTTTGTTTTTCTCTCTTGCGCTTTACCTCAATACTTTCTTATTTGTTAGTAAAAGAAGAGGAGAAAATCTGTTTTCAGGGAAGTCGGAAATAGTGCGCTATGCCAATAAGAAAATTGACGAACAGCAGGCCTTGGCTCTTACTACAAAACTTGATCGGGTTATTTCAGAAGGATCCCTTTACAAAAACCCTGATCTTAAACTGAACGATCTTGCGAATAAAATGGGCATTTCGGGGCATCAACTTTCTCAACTACTAAATGACAACCTTGGCAAAAGTTTTGCCGCTTATATTAACGAATACCGAGTTAACGAAGCTTGTCAAATGATCGCTAAACAACAGCACATTAAATTAGAAGCCATTGGATACGAAGTAGGTTTCAACTCCAAGTCTACTTTTTATACTACTTTCAAAAAACATAAGAACACTACGCCCACGCTTTACAAAGAACAATTAACTGCTGTTATTGTATCCTGATACAGGTACGGATTTATAATTCCGAACTCCTAAATCTTAAAATCAAAACCTCTTTCCTTTCATCCCTGCATAGTTTTGGACTTCAACAAAAATCCAAACACACGCACGATGAAATTTATTTTAGGGCTAAGCCTTTTTTTAGGAGTATTACTTACGGCAAAAGCACAAACCATTAGCGGCCGATTAATTGACGGAAATACAAAAAAAGGGCTAATACTAGCCAACTTATCCTTAATCAGCGAAGAAAGAACTACTCCGATTAAATACACAGGCAGTGACACCTTAGGAAATTTTGAGTTTAAGGAAATTGAAAACGGGAAGTATATCCTTCGGGTAACCTTAATGGGCTATCAACGTATAGAAAAAAATATTCTTGTCAACCATCAGCTTAGCAAAACGATCAATTTAGGCGATATCATCATTGCAGAAGACCCAAGCTTACTAAAAGAAGTAACCATCACTGGGGGTTTGCCACCTTTTAGCACTAAAAATGGACAGTTAAAAATTGGCATAGCCAACAACGCTTTCTTTAAATCGTCGGCCAATTTACTGGATGTTTTCAGAAAACTTCCTGGATTACAAGTGGGACAGGATGGAAGCATGCAATTAGCCAGCAGAGCCACACCAACGTTATTTATAGATGGCAAGCCCGCCAACATGAACAGTGAGGAAATACTAACCTATTTAAGCAGTTTATCTCCAGAGATGGTAGAGTCAATTGAAATCATCAATCAGCCATCCTCTAAATACGATGGCGAATATCAAGGCATTATCGATGTCAAATTAAAGCGAAATCAATCCTTAGGTCTCAAGGGCAGTTACAACGCTAGGCTGCAACGCAACAATTACACATTGCTTGATCAGAACGTATCCCTTGGCTACAAAACAGAACGATTAAGCTACCAATTTACGCTTGGTCATACCACAGGCAGCACCTACTACAGGTACCATTCCTTGCAGTTTCTGGCCAATAGTAACGCCATGACTACCGACACCCGTACGGCTACAGCCAACCAGAATTATAATGTACAGGCACGCCTAGCCTACGAATTAAAACCAAGGCAAAGTCTGGAAGTTTTTGCCCGCACTTTTCAAGTTAAGCGCAACGCAGCCAGTGTAAACTACCTCACCACTCAAGACAATAGTCAGCAAAACACCCTTGTCTTAGTTAAGAGCGATAATGACGCACGCCCAAAACAGCATCATTATACCGGGGGACTTAACTACGATGCCCATTTTAAAAATAGTGAGCTGCATGTAATGGCCTCCTTGGCACAAATCAACAACCTACAAACAGAAGACATCCAAAATCGTGATTTACTTGCGCATGATTTATTGAGCCATTGGAAAACAAACTCAAAGAACAATATCCTGATTAGAAATGCACAGGCAGATTATATCCAAAACATAGGCACACAAAAACTGGAAATGGGAGCTAAATTTGCTTACACCTCAACAGACAACAACCTTCGTTACGATACGCTTGGCAACGATATTTTTAGTATAGACCTCAAACGTAGCAATCAATTTCGTTATCAGGAATATATCAGCGCAGGATATTTCTCTTATTTGGGTCAATGGAAAAAATTTAGTTATAGCATTGGCTTAAGGGCTGAGCATACCCGTAGTGTGGCTAATTCAATTACCACTGGACAATTAACCGAGAGAAATTATTTAAAATGGCTCCCTAGTATTAATTTAAACTATACTTTGAGCGACACCGAGCAACTTAGTTTTAATTACAGTAGGCGTATCACTAGACCTACTTTTGCCGCACTCAATCCATTTCGTTTTTACTACAGCCCTAGGCATTACTGGATAGGAAATCCCTACTTACAACCTTCTACCACTAGCCTTTTTGCATTCACCTATAGCAGGAAGAGCCTCAATATTTCATTAAACGCTGGGCGGGAAACAGATGTTATGTCTCGTTATCCAGAATATAATCCCACAACAGACGAATTGATTTTTTTGGGTAGAAACCTACCTTACCGAAATTTTGCAAACATCCAGATTAGCTCACCTATTACGGTTAATAAATGGTGGCGTATGACACACAACTTAGGCTTATTTTACAACAAAGAGCTTACGCCATATTTTGGACAAACCTATCGCATTCCTATACGCAACTACACCATTAACGGAAGCCAAGTATTTACCCTTAAGAGCTGGTTATTTGATGTAAGCTATAGTTATGAATCAAAAAGCGGCAACGGCTTGTATGTTATGATGCCTGTATATGGAATAGATTTTGGGTTACAAAAAGCCTGGCTAAAAAACAAGCTCAACACCAAGCTTAATCTTTACGACGTCTTCGACAGCACAAAAAGGAGACTGGTTTTTAGGGAAAAGAGCATTATCAACAACGATTTCTACCATTACTTTGCAGCGCAGAGACTAGTGCTAGGCATTTCCTACAATTTTGGCAGCTCTACCTACAAATCCAAGGAGAATAAACGGAGTGATGAAGAAAACAGGGCCAATTAATGGTCTTTATTTCAACAAGCGGTTGTTATCGTCAGGAAAAACCAATATCGGCTCGTACTTTTTAGCTTCTTCGATAGGCAAAGAGCCATAAGATATAATGATAAGGATGTCACCAATTTGCACTCTTCTTGCCGCTGCTCCATTTAAGCATATAGCACCCGATCCCCTTTCGCCTTTAATCACGTACGTTTCAAAGCGCTCACCATTATTATTGTTCACAATTTGCACCTTTTCGTTGGCAATAATATTGGCTGCATCCATCAAATCTTCATCAATGGTAATGCTACCTACATAGTTCAGCTCTGCTTGAGTTACCCTAACACGGTGTATTTTCGATTTTAGAATCTCGATAATCATTTGGCAAAGTTAGGAATTAAGTTTTAGAGTTTGCATCAACCAGTTTTCAGTTTAAAGTCAAAAAGCTAACATCGATATAGAACTAAGTTATTAAATACCTAAGACAACTTTGCTCATTTAAGCTCAGGCTTCCAAACCTGTCTTAGGTATTTAAGAAAACTATTTAATGATTACATTATCGATTAACCGAGTCTGTCCAACCTTAGCCGCAACTAAAGCAACAGTATTTTGATGTGTTTTTTCTGTAATAGGCAGCAGTGTATCGCCGTTGGCAATGGTCAAATAGTCCAACTCAACGCCAGGAATTGAATTAATCATTGCTTCAGATTCTTTCAAAAGCTGATCAAGTTCAAGTTCATTATAATTTGCTTCTATATAAAATAAGGCCCTGCTCAATACTAACGCATGCTCTCGGTCAGTTTGGCTCAAATGTATATTTCTAGAGCTCATGGCTAACCCATCTGTCTCTCTTATAATAGGGCATACGGCAATTTGCACCTCTAAATCAAGCACCTTAACCATATTCTTGATCATCAGCACCTGTTGAAAATCCTTTTGACCGAACATCGCCACATCAGGTTTTACCGCATCAAAAAGTTTATATACGATTTGGGTAACTCCTTGGTAATGGCCTTTCCTAAATTCACCTTCCAATACAAATTCAGCCTCTCCTAAATCTATTTTCCAATTCTCTGGGGTTGGATAGCTTGGATACATTTCCTTTACCGAAGGCATAAACACAAAATTACAGCCCGCTTCGGTCAGCATTTTAATATCGTGCTCTAAAGGGCGGGGATATTTCTCCAAATCCTTAGGATCGGTAAACTGCGTTGGGTTCACAAAAATACTACAGACTACAATATCTGCTAATTTTTGCGCCTCGGCAATTAATGAAAGATGACCTTGGTGCAATGCGCCCATAGTAGGCACCAATGCTATTTTCAAGCCACTTGTTTTCAAAGGTGTTAGCGAGCTCTGAAGTTCAGCTAAGGTTGCTATTACTTTCAATATGGTGTTTTGTTTTGAGGCTGCTAAATTGAGCATTTCTGTAAAACTTACAAAGCGGGAATAGCAAGATATTGATAAATATTAATATTTTCCGTACCTTTGCCCCTTGATAATCTTTAAATTAACAGTAATTTAATAATATATGGAGATGGCAAAAACGAAGCTACTGATTATTACCCACGAGATGTCGCCTTTCCTCGAACTCACTAAAATTTCTGAAATTACCCGCCAATTACCGCAGGCTATGCAAGAAAAAGGATTTGAAATCCGCATCTTGATGCCGAAGTTTGGCAACATTAATGAAAGAAGAAATAGGTTGCACGAGGTGATCCGATTATCAGGGATGAACATCATTATTGATGACAATGACAACCCTTTGATCATTAAAGTGGCGTCGATACCAGCGGCTCGTATGCAAGTGTATTTCTTGGACAACGAAGATTATTTCCAAAGGAAGTACGTGTTTAGGGATAAAGAGCATAAGTTCTATGCAGACAATGATGAGAGAACCATCTTTTTCTGCAAAGGTGCATTAGAAACCGTTAAAAAACTGGGTTGGTCGCCTGACGTGGTACACTGCCATGGCTGGATGACTGCTTTAGTTCCTGCATACATCAAGACTACTTACAAAAACGACCCTACTTTTAAAAACGCAAAGGTTGTTTACTCGGTTTACGAAAATTGTTTTGGCGAAAAATTAAATGCAGATTTCCACAAGAAGGCAATCATGAACCATATGACTGCAGACGACACCAAAGCTTTCACAGAAGGCGATTGCAATAGTTTGCACATTGGCGCTATAACTCACTCTGATGCAGTAGTATTAGCTGATGAGAAGATAGATGATGCCGTGTTAAAATTTGTTAAAGATTCTAATAAACCAACTTTAGCTTTTAATTTAACCGAAAATTATGACAGCTTCTACTCTTTTTATGAAGAAGTTGCCAGTGATGAATTGGTTTCTTTAGCGTAACAAAGGCTTTATTTGATAATAAATATGAGATTTATAAAATTAGACTTATTGACCTTGTTGATAAGTCTTTTTCTTTTCGCCTCGTGCGAACGTACTTCTACCATTGGCTTGGAAGTGGACCCTACCAACGTTATACAAGGCAACTTGATTGACACTGCAACCATTAACTCCAGAACGGTGAAGGATGATGCTGGAAATACCAGTGCATTGACCAGATATCCCTTTGGTTTTCTTAACGATGCTGCATTGGGGTCAACCACCTCTAGCTTAGCCTTATCAGTAAATGTACCTAGCGATGCTTATAGTTTTGGCACTAATGCTGTACTAGACTCTGCGATTTTAGTATTAAACTATGCAGGAGAATTTTACGGAGACAGTACCGCTACTTACAACGTTGATGTGCATCAGCTCAACAACAATTTGGCAAAAGAGAACTCTTTCTTAAGCAACAGAACCTATCCGTTCAGCAGTAGCATCGTAGCGAATTATACTGGAAAGGTTTTCCCAACCACTCCTATTAAGGTTACAGATGTACTTACTGGCGCAAAGGACACGATCAAAACCAACACCCCACAGCTACGTGTAAAATTAAGCAATAGCTTTATTACCAACAGCATTGTAAACCTAACTGCAACCGATTTAAAGTACAATTCGTATTTTCAAGATAAGTTTAAGGGGCTATATGTTCAAATTAAACCGTCAACACAAGGCTCGATGGGTAACGGAGGTATAATGTTTTTTAACCTAGCAAGCTCTTCTACTTCAGGCTTGATGCTATACTATAGAAAACAAAATGCGACTACTACTACTCTAACAGACACCGTTTCGGTAAACTTCCCGATATCAACAAGCTCAGCACCTTCGGGAGCAAGCGTATCGCATACCTATTCAACAGCTGTACAAGCTCAGCTTGATGCACTTGTTACAAATCCGAAGCAACAATTCCCCATAACCTACCTAAAACCATTAGGCGGTTTAAGAACTAAGCTTTCTTTCCCATACCTCAAAAAAATGAAAACAGAGGTTGGCGGAAAAATGATTATCAACAAAGCCGAACTAATTGTTGATTTAAGCACTGGAACTGACGTAGCTCCGTTTAGAGCTGCACCAAGGATTGCCTTATACAGAACAGACATTGCTGGACAAAGAAAAAATCTACCAGACAACGATGCTGGTGATGGTGTTACTACCGCAGGAGATCCAAGAGCAAATCCATCAGCATTTGGAGGTTATTTTGATTCGACCAAAAAGAGGTACGTATTTGTAATCACTGCATACATGCAAGATTTATTAGATGGAAAAGCGGAAGACTACGGCACGTATTTATCCGTTACTCCAACCTCTACTTTTGAATATACCCCTTCATTTGGCGTGGCTTCTCGGGCAATAATCGGCAGTTTTCAGAAGAGTCCCGCAGCGGGAGCCAACCTAATTAAGCTCAATATTTACTATACAAAAACGAACTAGCAAAAAAATTACGCAAACGTTTGACAAAATCCCCCTAAAAAAATACTTTAGGGGGATTTTATATTTTTAACCCCCAAAAACATGTGTGGAATTGTAGGCTATATTGGCTTTAGAGAAGCTTGGCCAATCGTTTTAAAAGGTCTAAAAAGACTCGAATATAGAGGGTATGATAGCGCAGGAATTGCCTTGATAGACCACGAAAATTTGAACATATACAAGAAGGCCGGCAAGGTAAAAGAGCTAGAAGATTTTGCAGTAGGCAAAAATCTATCGGGCACGATAGGGATGGGCCATACCCGCTGGGCGACCCATGGAGCCCCTTCCGACAGAAATTCGCATCCTCATACTTCCCAAAAAGGAAACCTAAGTATCATCCATAATGGCATCATAGAAAATTATGCAACCTTAAAAGAAGAACTTATTTCAAGAGGCCATTCCTTCAACAGCGACACCGACACCGAAGTGTTGATTCACCTGATCGAAGACATCTACCAAAACAACAACATCGACCTGACCGAGGCTGTTCGCTTAGCACTAAATGAGGTGACCGGAGCGTATGCGATCGTGATTATGGACGAAGAAAATCCAAACCAGCTAATTGCCGCAAGAAAAGGCAGTCCAATGGTGATAGGTGTTGGCCAAGGAGAATACTTCATTGCCTCTGATGCTACCCCTATTGTGGAGTACACCAAAAATGTAATCTACTTAAATGATAATGAGATCGCCTTTTTAAAAAGAGATGAACTCGAGATCAAACGTCTAGATAACGTAGTGCAAACGCCATATATACAAGAGCTGGAGCTTAAACTAGAGATGTTGGAAAAGAGCGGCTACGACCACTTCATGTTAAAGGAAATCTACGAGCAGCCAAGATCTATCCGAGACTGTATGAGAGGTCGTATTTATCCAGAGGACGGACAAGTGCAATTAGGCGGCATCAAAGAATTCGCCGACAAGCTGAAGAATATTGATCGTATTATCATTGTGGCATGCGGCACTTCGTGGCATGCGGGCCTAGTAGGCGAATATTTAATTGAGGAATATGCACGCATTCCAGTTGAAGTAGAATATGCTTCGGAATTCAGGTATAGAAACCCGATCATTACCGAGAAAGATGTAGTGATTGCCATTTCGCAATCTGGTGAAACCGCAGATACCATGGCCGCCATAGAAATGGCCAAAGAAAAAGGCGCCACTATTTTCGGAATATGTAATGTGGTTGGCGCTTCTATTCCTCGTATTACCCATGCAGGGGTATACACGCATGCAGGTCCTGAAATCGGGGTGGCTTCTACCAAGGCGTTTACGGCACAAGTAACAGTGCTTACGTTGATGGCTTTTTACATGGCTCAGCAAAAAGGAACATTAAGCAGTTCAAAATTACGCGAATTGCTTACCGAGTTGGATTGTATTCCAGAGAAAATACAAACAGCCTTGCTTTCTAACGATTTGATACAAGAAATTTCAGCCAAAATTAAAGATGCCAGAAACTGCTTATTCTTAGGTAGAGGAAGCGGCTTCCCTGTAGCTTTAGAGGGCGCTCTAAAACTGAAAGAAATTTCCTACATCCATGCCGAAGGTTATCCTGCTGCAGAAATGAAACACGGACCAATCGCTTTAATAGATGAAGAAATGCCGGTTGTATTCATTGCGACTAAAAACTCTTCTTACGAAAAAGTAATCAGCAACATCCAAGAAGTTAAAGCCAGAAAAGGACAAGTAATCGCTATTGTTACCGAAGGTGACACAGAAGTGAAAAAAATGGCAGACTACTGCATTGAAATTCCTGATGCAAGTGAAGCCTTTTTACCATTATTAGCCACTATTCCCCTGCAATTGCTTTCTTATCACATTGCAGTAATGAGAGGCTGTAACGTTGACCAACCTAGAAACCTAGCCAAATCCGTTACGGTTGAATAAAATGAAAAGCCCCGTCCCGTAAGTACGGGACGGGGCTTTTTAATGTCTTTTTATTTTCGGTTAGTTATTATTTGATGAGCTAGAAAGGTAAATCTCCTGTCTCATCTATAGAAGTCGAGAAATCGTCATCTATTTTATTATTAATATTGCCGCCATTTCCATTTGTTGGAGCATTTGGTTCGAAATCGCTTTTTCTGCCCAACATCGTAAAGTTTTCAGCCACCACTTCGGTAACATATTTTTTTACCTTTTCTTTGTCTTCGAACGAGCGTGTTCTTAGTTTACCTTCTATGTAAACCAATTTCCCTTTTTGAAGATACTTTGAGGCTACTTCTGCTAAGCCTCTCCACAACACAATATTGTGCCATTCAGTTTGTTCAACTCGTTTACCATCCTTGTTAAATGTCTCTGAAGTGGCTAAAGGGAAACTCGCAACGGTAACTCCGCCTTCCAAATGTCTAACTTCGGGGTCCTTTCCCAAGTGCCCCACTAAGATTACTTTGTTAATACCTGACATAAATATATTTGATTAGTCTATATGTTTTTCAATAAAATCCCCAATAATTTTGGGATGAGGTAATTGTTTAAACGTCGTTAATTTAACCGATTTAATTTCGGTGTGTTGATTAAAGTTAACAATATAATTATCTATTGCAAAAAATTGAACATATATTGTTTGGTGCGTTAAAACATGTTTTTTACCTTCTAAAACCGTAAGCTCTACGTTTTTACCAAACAGTTCATGCACTTTCGCCAACAGCACCGCATCATCAATCGCCACCTCATGTTCTGATTCTATCAGAGGGAAATCATACAGTTGTTGCCAAACGTCACCAGGCTGCCTTTGCTTGGTGAGTATTTCATCATTATTTATACCAACAAAATAATTAAACCATCGTTTTCTTATTTTAACTTTTTTCAATTTCAAGGGCAACTGCTCTACCTTTTGGTACTGATAGGCATAACAACCAAGCTGTATAGGGCACTGGCTACAAAGCGGTGATTTTGGCTTACACTGCAATGCCCCAAATTCCATAATGGCTTGGTTATATATTGACGGCTCTTGATCTTGGATCAGCTCTTGGGCCAATTGCGCAAACTGCTTTTGTCCTTTTGGAGAGTTAATGGCCTCTTCAATTCCAAAATAACGGGCCAATACGCGATAAACATTTCCGTCTACAACGGCTTGCTTCTCATTACTAGAAAAAGAAGAAATGGCGGCGGCCGTATATCCCCCTATGCCTTTTAGCTTCACCAAGTCTTGGTATGCCGTAGGAAAATTGCCTCCAAAATGCTCCATTACATATTTAGCGGTATAAAGCATATTACGTCCTCTTGAATAATAGCCTAAACCTTGCCAAAGCTTTAGCACACGTTCTTCGGAGGCACTTGCAAATGCCTTAACATCAGGAAAGTTCTCCAAAAATTTCAAAAAATAAGGTAGGCCCTGTTCTACCCTAGTTTGCTGAAGGATAATTTCTGAAAGCCAAATTACGTAAGGATCCTCGGTATCTCTCCAAGGCAGGTCTCGCTTATTTACAAGGTACCATTTAACAATTTCGGACTGAAAAGACATTGTAACAAAAGTACAATAAAAGCCGTTAAAACTGTAAAACTTGCAATGCCATGATGGTTGCAGACAGAAATAAATCATCTTTTATTTTCCTATCTCGTTAAAAAGCAATACTTTTGCAACCCCAAATCAGATGTAATTAAAAAACACACACAATAATTAATTAATTTTAGAAATATGACTAAGGCAGATATTATTGCTGAAATATCAACAAAGACAGGGATTGAGAAAGTTGACGTTCAAGAAACAGTGGAGGCATTTTTCAAAGTAATCAAAAACAACATGATCAACGGCGAAAATGTTTACGTAAGAGGTTTTGGCAGTTTTGTAGTAAAGAAAAGAGCTCAAAAAACTGCTAGAAACATCTCTAAAAATACCGCTATCATCATTCCAGAGCATTTTGTTCCTAGCTTTAAGCCAGCAAAAGTATTTGTTGATAAAGTGAAAAACAGCACTAAAAAACTTAAAGCAGAAGCTTAATATTTGACATTATGAAAAGCCCACGCACCACACAGATTGTAATTATTGCAGGTATTGTATTGCTTGTGGGCTTTTTATTTAGCCAAGACATTAAGGGACTGGTAAAGCCTAAGGATGATGCCACTGTGGGAATGCCACAGGAAGCAGCAACCCCGGGTGTTAGTTTGGCAGAAGCTTCGGCTACTGCTAAAAACTTAATCAGCAATGCTGCCGCAAAGGAATTCACTTCTTTAGAAAGTGCTTTCCAAAAAGCACAGGGCGAAGAAAAAGCAAACCAAGCAAAGGTTTTAGCTCAAAAATGGGATGATCTAGAGCAAGCTATTCCTAGTGCGCTTTACTTAGAAGAGGTTGCCAAAGAACAATCTTCATTACAAAATTGGGTTAAAGCTGGTGATCGTTTTCTAAAAGCTTTTGACAATACGCAAGATAGTTTAGTGAAGCCTGCAATGCTCCAAAAAGCAAATCAAGCATTTACCAAAGCCGTTGCTATTGATTCAACAGATTTAGATGCGAAAACTGGAATGGGCATCACCGTTGTAAATGGTATGGGTGCTCCTATGGAAGGTATTGCCATGTTGTTAGACGTGGTTAAAAAAGATCCAAAAAACTTTAAGGCAAACATGAACTTAGGTTTATTTGCCATTAAATCTGGTCAGTTTGACAAGGCCATTACCCGCTTTGAGGATTTGATCAAAAATATTAAGGCTACTCCTGATGCGTATTTTTATTTGGCTACCGCCTATGAAAACCTAGGGAAAAACCAAGAGGCTATTGACGCCTATCTACAAAGCAAAAAACTCGCAGCAAACCCTACATTATCTGGTTTTATAGATAAGAAGGTAGCTGAGTTGAAAAAATAAATTAATAGAATTAATAAAAACATTTAAAACTTCAAAATTATGCCAAGCGGTAAAAAAAGAAAAAGACATAAAATGGCTACTCACAAACGCAAAAAACGTTTAAGAAAAAACAGACACAAGAAAAAATAATTTTTCTTAAGTGTTTTGGCCAAAGGTAAATGCTCAAGAAGTATTTACTTTTGGATTCTATGTTTTTTGGTCCATGTGTTAATAAGGCTTTAAGGCCTTAAAATCTGTAGCTTTGGTAAAGGAATTAATAATAGATTCTACTCCCACGGGAGTAACCATAGCTTTAATAGAAGACAAACAACTTGTTGAGCTTCACAAAGAACACGTTAACAACAACTACGCTGTAGGCGATATTTATTTAGGCCGCATTAAAAAGATTATGCCCGGCCTAAATGCTGCGTTTGTAGATGTTGGTTACGAGAAAGATGCATTTTTGCATTACTTTGATTTAGGTCCTCAGGTGCAATCTCTGATAAAGCTAACTAAGATTAGACGTAACGGCACACCGGGCACTTTATTGGATAACTTTAAATTAGAAGCCGACATCAATAAGGCTGGGAAAATCTCAGAAGTTGTTAGCAAAAATTTACTGGTACCAGTACAGATCGCCAAAGAACCCATTTCCACAAAAGGCCCCAGATTAAGTTCAGATCTTTCCATTGCTGGAAGATACACTGTACTGGTACCTTTTTCGAACGTGATTTCCATTTCGAAAAAAATAAAAAGCAATACAGAACGTGGTCGCCTTAAAAAGATCATTGAAAGTATAAAGCCAAAAAATTTCGGAGTAATCATTAGAACGGTTTCTGAAGGAAAAGGCGTTACCGAATTACAAAAAGACTTACTGGACTCTATTTCCAAATGGGAAAGCTTCATGAAGAAGCTGCCTGAGACGGAGCCATCTAAGCGTGTTTGGGGCGAAATGGATAGGACATCAACACTTATCCGCGATATTTTAAATACCGATTTCGCCAACGTTTATGTAAATGACCAAGCATTATTCGAAGACATTCGCTCTTATGTGCATGAAATTTCTCCAGAAATGGAGCGTATTGTAAAGCAATACAAGCATAAAGAGCCTATTTTTGACCACTTTGGGGTTGAAAAACAAATTAAAAACGGTTTTGGAAAAACCGTAAACTTGGCCGGAGGGGCCTACTTAGTAGTAGAGCATACCGAAGCTTTGCACGTGATAGACGTAAATAGTGGTAATAGAACCGCTAGCAAAGAGAACCAAGAAGAAAATGCGCTTCAGGTAAATAAAGAAGCTGCTAAAGAAATTGCCCGCCAATTAAGGCTAAGAGATATGGGCGGTATTGTGGTCATTGATTTTATTGACATGCACAAGCCCGCTAATAGAAAAGTGTTGTTTGACCACCTGAGGGAATTAATGCTTCAGGACAGAGCAAAGCATACTATTTTACCTCCTAGCAAATTTGGTTTGGTACAAATCACTCGTCAAAGGGTAAGACCTGAGATGAACATTGTAACGGTTGAAAAATGTCCAACCTGTGATGGCACCGGGGAAATAAAGGCAAGTATTGTGTTGATGGATGACATTGAAAGCAACTTGACTTATATCCTGCGTGAGCAGAACGAAAAAAATATTACGCTGAATGTACATCCTTACATTGCTGCGTTTATTAAAAAAGGGTTAGTTTCCTTACAATGGAAATGGTTCTTCAAATTTGGGCAATGGGTGAAAGTTAAGGCGATATCTTCTTATCACTTAACAGAATTCCACTTCTTGTCTTCTAAAGATGAAGAAATCAAACTTTAAACCCCTAAAGGGGATGAAAAATATTAAAAGTCCCGCAGGTGCGGGACTTTTTTGTTTAAAACTCGCCTAGCATTTCCAAACGATTAAGCCTAAATTCGTAAAATATAAATCGGGTTCTAATAACCATACGAACCAAAATCTGAAATCAAAATTGGCTAAAATCAAATCAGCATATTTCTGTCAGAGCTGTGGCTACGAATCAGCCAAGTGGCTAGGCAAATGTCCCTCTTGTCAACAGTGGAATACCTTTGTAGAAGAAGTCGTTGAAAAACCTACTGCTGCATCGGCCATATGGAAATCCTCTACTGGACAACAAAGAGTGGCCAAGCCTAGCAAACTGGAAGATATTACCAGCGCTACCGAAGAAAGGGTCCTTACTGGTGACGCAGAACTCGACAGGGTTTTAGGCGGCGGCTTGGTCCCCGGCTCTGTGACGCTTATTGGCGGCGAACCAGGTATTGGAAAATCAACTTTGATGCTTCAACTGGCGCTCAACATTAATCAAAAGCGAGTATTATACGTTTCGGGAGAGGAAAGCGAGCAACAGATCAAAATGCGTGCGGAGCGCATTACCAAAACTCCCAAAGCCAATTGTTTTATCCTTACGGAAACCTCTACCCAAAATATTTTCAAGCAACTGGAACAACTACAGCCTGAAATTTTAGTGGTCGATTCGATACAGACCTTGCATTCGGCCCATATCGAATCAACTCCTGGTAGTGTTTCGCAAGTACGAGAATGTACCGCAGAACTATTGAGATTTGCAAAAGAAACCGCGACTCCTGTTTTCCTCATTGGGCATATTACCAAAGACGGAGCCATTGCTGGGCCTAAGATCTTGGAACATATGGTAGACACCGTTCTACAGTTTGAAGGCGACAGACACCATATTTACCGCATTTTACGCTCTATTAAAAACCGATTTGGAGCCGCTGCCGAATTAGGCATTTATGCCATGCACGGTAATGGCCTAAGAGAAGTTTCCAATCCGTCGGAAGTATTGCTTTCACAACGTGACGAAGAATTGAGTGGCATCACGATCGGCGCTACCATTGAAGGGGCCAGACCAATGGTGATTGAAACCCAAGCGCTGGTAAGTACTTCTGCTTATGGCACCCCACAACGCTCGGCCACAGGCTTTGACACCAAACGCATGAACATGCTTTTAGCTGTACTTGAAAAAAGATGCGGATTTAGGTTAAGCGCCAAAGATGTTTTCTTAAATATCGCAGGAGGTATTAAGGTAGAGGATCCAGCCATAGACCTTTCGATTATTGCGGCCATTATCTCTTCCCATGAGGACATCTCTATCTCCTCAAAAATTTGCTTTGCGGCTGAGGTAGGGCTTTCTGGAGAAATAAGAGCGGTCAATAGAATTGAACAGCGTATCTCGGAAGCCGAGAAATTAGGTTTTGAAAAAATCTTTATTTCAAGCTATAATTTAAAGGGCTTTAACAAGGATAAATTTAAAATTGAGCTGGTTACCGTTTCTAAAATTGAGGAGGTTTTCTCTGCATTATTCGGTTAATTGAAAAAATATTTTGCCCTTTTGTACTACACCGATCTTTTTGACGTTTTTAGAGCAGCAGAAAATCTAAGTTTGATCACGGATAGTTATTTAGAAAGATTTTAAATATCTTTGCTCCTCAATCCTAACTAGATATTAAAACAAATAGTAATGAAAAAATTAATTTTAAGCTTAGTTTTTTGTGCTTTAGCAAGTGTTGGTTTTGCGCAAGATAACGTAGAAGGCCAATCATTTGGTGAAGGTGTTAAAAAAGGCAATATCATTGCTGCTACAGATGTAAACGCCAAGTTGGGCAAGGAAACTAAAGCAGATATGAAAGTAGAAGGCGAAGTAGTAACTGTTTGCAAGAAAAAGGGCTGCTTCATGACCGTTAAAATTTCGGATAACGAAACCATGTTTGTTAAGTTTAAAGACTACGGTTTCTTTATGCCAAAAGACATGCCTGCTGGCACTAAAGTAGTGATTGACGGCTTCGCTCAAAGAAAAGAAACCTCTGTAGAAGATTTGAAGCACTACGCTGAAGACGCCAAAAAATCTCCTGAAGAAATAGCAAAAATTACCCAACCTAAAAAAGAAATCGTTTTTGAAGCGAAAGGTGCAGTAATTTTAAAGTAATTAGAAAGGTTCTCCTTTTTAATATTGATTGATTGAAAAGCCCCGCACATGCGGGGCTTATTTTTTTGCACCAAATTCATTTGTAATATTTTTAACAAACAAAGATTTAATTATTAAAATTTTTTAATTATTGATTTTTTGCGCTATCTTCACTCTATTAACAAATGAAACCTAATTAAATGATGAAACTAAACAGAACAACCTTTCTGCTTGCGGCCCTTTCTATATTTGGTGCAAAAACCTATGCCCAACAGCTTAGCAAGGAGCAAAACCAAGCTTTGCTGAACGCCAAACAAGGCGCCATTGTTAAGCTTGATGGGTTTTTAACCGAGAAAACTGCTCAAATTCCTTTTCAAAAGTATCCAACTCCGGGTCCCCAATATATCATCTCTGATGACCCTGAATACATCCGAGTGCCAGAAGCGATTGCTTTAAAAGAAAGTGTAGTACCTGGTTCAGTTCGTTTTTATTTATACAATGTGAACGGTGTAGTAGAGCCTCAAAAAATAGACAGGAAAATTATTGCCATGATTAAAAATACGGGCAAAGCTCCTATGCGTATTAAAATGCTGAAATACGTAACCCAAAAACCAAGCACCAATTATTTTAAATTGGGTAAAGAAGGGTTGGCTTCTTTCTTCGCAGCGCAGCCTAGCGAAGAGGTACGTATTGTAAAACCTGGCGATGCGGTTCCCATTGATGATAAGCTAGAACAATATGTAGTCAAATATGATGAGCTTGTTCATGGTTTCTATGAATTTGTAATCGATCAGCCTGCAGAAATTACCGTACTACAAACTGATCTTAAAACCAGCGGCAAAGATGCATTGAAACGAATTACCAACGTTTTACCTCCTAAAACCAAAAGCGGTGCGGGCAGAGGTTTATATGGCGTAAGTAACTACCATGTAAATAATACCACTGTGATTGATACCAAAAACGGTACATCTGCCTTAGTAGTTGCTGACGGTGTAAATGATCCTTGGATTATTGGACGTGAAGGCACCACTGGCCAACAATCGAAACTTGCTGGAAACTACGGCGTGATGTACGAAATTGAATTAAAGTGGAAAAGTACCGACGGTAAGGGATTAGCCTTAATTACTTGGAACTCTCGATCTGCAGACAACAAATGGTGCAGCGGAATGGCTGCCGCCATGAAAGTAAGCGAAGGCAAATTTAAAGAGGGTATTATCCAATTGCCGAAAGATGAGTTGGTGACAAAATCGGCCCCAGAAGCGGTATTGATTCAAGTTTTTAAGCCTTCTGGCAAAGGCGAAGAGCAAACCATCAAATTAACTTATTCGCCTCCTGGTGCATCGTGCCTACCTACTCCATTAATTTTAGTTCCTGTTGACTTAAATCCATAATGATGAGATTAACCAAACTCATCTTCATTCTATTTTTCTTGGGCGTATCTTCAATATATGCCCAAGAAACTTTAACCATTTCCTCTCCAAAAAACCTCAAGCAAACGGACTCCATTTTGGTGTTTAAGCCAAAGCAAATGTCGGGCAAAACAGCGTTAGTTTATTTGCTACACGGACACAGCGCCAATTACAAGAGCTGGAGCAAACTGGCGAATCTTCAAGCGTTGGCAGATCAGTATAATTTCATTATTGTATGCCCCGATGGTTTGAAAAAAAGCTGGTACCTCAACTCTCCAAATCCTGACAGTACGCAATATGAAAGTTTCTTTTTGGATGAATTGATGCCAACGATCAATAAAAAATATCCCGTAGATACGCAACGTGTTTTCATCACAGGAGCCAGCATGGGCGGCTTTGGCGCCATGTGGATGATGACCAAATATCCACACCTATTTGCTGGAGCAGGCAGTACTTCGGGCGTGCTAAACCTCCGCTATTCTGCTTTCAGAAAAACAACTATCGCCTATCTTCTGGGCACTTATGATGATAAGAACTTCCTTTACGACGAGTATTCTCCCGTAAATAAATTATCAGCATTACAGGGACAAAACAAGGCGCTTATTTTTGATACGGGCACGGAAGACTACCTGTACATTACTAGTAAGCAGTTTAGACAAAAATGTGATGAGCTTAAAATAAAAGCCACTTACATTGCTCAGCCGGGAGGCCACACTGGTGGCTATTGGAGCAAAAGCATCCTTAAACATTTTGAGTTCTTTGCCGAACACCTCAAAAACTAACCAGATGAACAATCTATTTAAAGCGTTATTATTTACTTTTTTTGTTTATAACGCCAATGCTCAACAAAGTGACATCCCTTTGATTCCGCAACCCTCACAATTAATTTTGGGCAATTCTTCCTTAAAGATTAGTGGCCAAACTGCCATTGCACTACCAAAGGAAAAAGAATATCAGCCCTTGGTTAATCATTTCCGCGAACAACTTTCTGCTGTTTTAAATACCAATATCAAAACTAATGCTGTTCCTCTTAGCAAAAACAGTATTTCGTTTGCGATTAAAAAAGACCTTCCAAAAGAAGCCTATCAACTTGATGTCACCAAAAGCAAGGTGGTAATTAGCGCATCAGCACCTGCTGGCTGGTTTTATGGGTGGCAAACCTTTATGCAAATGCTTCGATTGAACCTAGAGAAAGGAAAAGAGGTGTCCTTGAAAGAAGTAAGCATTAAGGATGAACCCAAGTTTGGCTGGAGAGGTTTAATGATTGATGTGAGCAGACATTTTTTCAGCAAGGAGGTTTTAAAAAGATACATCGACCAAATGGCGAAATACAAGCTCAATGTACTTCACCTTCACCTTACGGATAATCAGGGGTGGCGATTGGAAATTAAGCAATTGCCTAAATTAACGAGCGTAGGCGCTTGGCGAGTTCCCAGAACAGGTTATTGGAGTGGCATGCCGGCCCCAGAACCAGATGAAAAAGCGACCTATGGTGGTTATTATTCCCAAGAAGATATTAAAGATTTGGTCGCTTATGCCAAACAACGTTTTGTAGATATTGTCCCAGAAATAGATCTGCCAGGACATAGCCTAGCCTTTGTAGCTTCCTATCCAGAAATTTCATGCACCAAAACGCCGCAACAAGTCCTTGCTGGCGATCCCTGGAATGCCAAAAGAACAAACGTGGTATGTGTAGGCAATGATTCAACCTATACTAAAATTAATCAAATTATAACCGAAATAGCTGCAATTTTCCCTTCCAAATACATCCACATTGGTGGCGACGAGGTGACCCGAAACTATTGGAGCAACTGTACCGTTTGCCAAAACCGCATTGCCAAAGAGGGCTTAAAAAATGTAGATGAACTGCAAAGCTATTTCGTGAACCGAGTAGCAAAAATGGTAATGGCCAAAGGAAAAACACCAATTGGATGGTATGAGACCCTTGAAAAGGGGCTAGACAGCAACATTGTGCAAATGAGCTGGAAAGATGAAAAAGGTGCCGTTAAATCTTCCAACGAAGGTAAAAAAGTAATTCTAACCCCTGCTTTCTTAACCTATTTGGATTTTTACCAAGGCGACCCTTATCTGGAAAATGCTCCTTTTACCGTAAACAGGCTCAGCAACAGCTATAAATTTGACCCATTACCTGCAGGCATTAATGTTAAAAATGTAATTGGCGGGCAAGGAAGCTTGTGGACTGAGCAGGTTCCAAATGAGCGTAAGCTACAATTTATGACTTGGCCTAGAGGCTTCACCTTATCAGAAAACTTGTGGTCAACAGCCCCTAAATTAAGCTGGACTGATTTCTCTAAAAGAATTGAAGCGCACCTGCCCATACTTACAGCAGACAGCACTAATTATAGCAACTATTTTTATGACGCAATCATCAGTGCGAAAAAGGGGCAAAACGATGAAACAGTGCTAAACTTTGACACTGAAATCCCTGGACTAGCCGTTTACTATTCCTTTGATGATACCGATCCTGATCAATTTTACCCAAAATATAACGGGCAATCAATCGCCATTCCAAAAGGGGCAAAGAACATTAGAACGGTAAGCTATAAAAATGGGGTACAAAAAAGCAGGATTGTACGGCTACCTATTTCAGAACTGAAGAAACGGGCAAAGCTTTAAACGAGCCCAAGCAGGCGGTTTCTCACCAGCAAACAAGCACCGATAACGCCTGCTTTTTCTCCAAGTTTAGACATCCTCAACTGCGTATCATTATTCACCAAGCTAAGAGAATACTTATTCAATGCACTTTTGATGGGCAAACGAATGTATTCTCCGGTTGCGGCTAAGCTTCCGCCCAAAATCACCATTTCAGGGTTAAAAATATTGATCAAAACGGCAATCCCCTTACCTAGCTTTTCACCCACCTCGGCTACCAGCTCAATGGCCAATACATCATCGTTAATGGCCGCATCTATAATATCATTTAGCTTAATTTCCTCTACTGGCATTCCCGATAAAACAGAAGTAGAGCCTTCAGCTAATTTTTCTTTAAACTTTCTCACTAAAGCCCATCCAGAAACTTCCGTTTCCAAACAACCTTTTTTACCGCAGCTGCAAAGAATTTCATTATTAAAGAAAGGAATGTGGCCAAACTCACCCGCAAAACCAGATTTACCATAATAAAGCTGGCTATTGATCATGATCCCGATCCCCATACCATAATCCATGTTCAGGAAAAGTACGTTTTCCTCTTCATGTACTGCTCCAGCAGAAAACTCTCCAAAAGCCATCGCCCTTGAGTCATTTTCTAAAAAGATCCGAAGACCGATATTTCTTTCGATCACCTTACTTAAAGGCTCTTCATTGAAATGGAAAAAACTATAGCTATAGCCTGTAGAATAATTAATCCTACCAGATAAGTTGAGTCCAGCGCCTAATATTTTTTCTCTTTTTACAGGCGCTTCTTTTATAAAATTATTAATAAGCTCGCAAAGCTGGTTTAAGGATTCTTCGCTATTGTTTAAGCTATAGGGGATATTCTCCTTAACGTGCACCAGATTCTTTTGCAAATCGGTTAAACCAATATTGATATGCGACTTTTTAACATCAACCCCAAGGAAGTAGCCGGATTCCATCACCAAGCCATAGATATTTGGCTTTCTACCTCCTCTAGATTGTAGTTTACCGAAATCTTTCACCAATCCTTCAGCAATTAAATCATTCAAAACATTGTTGATTTTAGGAGTACTCAAACCTAGTTCTCCACACAAATCAGCAATGGTAGAATTACCGTTTTTACTGAAATACGCCACTATTGCCTTCTTGATGGTTACATTTTTATAGGCAACACCCGAAATGTTCTCATCACTGAGTTCGTTAAAGAAAGTCATTTTTATTAATAAATTTTAAAAATCAAAATTAGAATAATATCTCACTAAACCTAACATATAGACTGTTTTTATTGGAATTCTGACAATCTTAAAATTAAAAAATTAAAAAAATAATGTTACACTTATTAATTTTTTTAAAAAAGTATTTATATTTACCATTCAACCAGCAAAGGCCTACATGAACAGACTAACCTCAATTGCAACCGCATTGGCATTAACTGCTTCGATATGTGCGTGCAGTAAATCAAATTCTGGCGACTACCACCCCAAACAGGAGGTTGTGCCTGTAGATTCTACTGCTTTGACCGCGCTACCTGCAGACTGGAAAAAGGCTGTGCATTTGATGAAAGACTTCCCTACGGGCATTCAAGTTTATCTCAACAAAAAAGCAATTAACAGTAAAACCACTTTGTTGTATGCTGTGGTTTTTGACCCAAAACTGGTTGAACTAAAACCAATCGTTTCTGCTACGAACAAAAAAGTGAGCGATTTTTACCAAGAAGAAATTGGGAGAAAATTTGCCTGCATCAACGGTGGTTTTTTTGGCACCAATGCTTCATACAGCTTGGGCATGTTTAATGGCGTAGTAAGTGCCATCAACATTAAATCGTTAACCAGAACCTATAACGGGGCTAATGCAACCTATTACCCTACTCGTGCTGCTTTCGGTTTAACCGCTAACAATACGGCAGAAATAGCTTGGGTTTATCATGTAGGCGCAGGAAACGGCACCCTTTACAGCTATCCAACGCCATCTCCAAATTTACTTAACACGGCTCCACAAGCCATACCTAGCGCAACCTTCCCTGCTGGAGGAAATATTTGGAATGTAAACAGTGCCATTGGGGGCTCTCCAATGTTGATCAAAAACGGGAACATTAACATCACGGATGAAGAAGAGCTTATTGTGATTGACAACAATTCTTCACGAGCTAGATCTGCCATAGGGTACACGGCCAACAACAAAGTCATTCTGTTCGCAGCGGAAGGAAACAACACCAACGGAGCAATAGGTTTAACCCTTGCAGAAGTAGCTCAGACCATGAAAGACATGGGCTGTGTTGGCGCCATTAATCTAGACGGTGGTGGTTCTACAGCACTTTACATCAACGGCGTACATACCGTAAAACCATCTGACGCAGCGGGCGAAAGACCAGTAGTTACGGCGCTTATCCTAAAAAGCAAATAACCAAGTATGAATATAAAATTTACCAAATTCTTTGTTTTCGGTCTTTTGCTAAGCTGTTATTCGGCTTTTGCACAAGTAAACCATAAAACAGATGTATTAATTATTGGAGGTGGTGCCAGCGGCACAACGGCTGCCATCCAATCGGCCCGTATGGGAGTGAAAGTGTTAGTAGTGGAAGAAACAGAATGGCTTGGAGGCATGCTTACTTCAGCGGGTGTTTCGGCCATTGACGGCAATCACAACATGCCATCGGGATTGTGGGGCGAATTTAGACAACACCTATATGATTATTACGGTGGACCTAAAGCTGTAGAAACAGGATGGGTGAGCAACACGCTTTTCGAACCTTCTTTCGGCAATATCACGCTAAAAAAGATGGCCCAAAACGAAAATCTAAGCATTTGGTATAAAAGTAGCTTAAGTAACATCACCAAAAACGGCAAGCTATGGTTAGCCGAAATCAACAATAAAGGCAAAAAGCAAACTGTAGAGGCTAAAGTAGTGATCGATGCCACAGAACTTGGCGACGTCATGGCCAAATTGAAAATCCCTTATCGTGTAGGAATGGATAGTCGCTACGATACCGGTGAAAGTTTTGCTCCTGAGAAAGCCAACAACATTATCCAAGATTTAACCTACGTGGTGGTTTTGAAAGATTTTGGAGCTAATGCCAACAAAACCATCAAAAAACCAGAAGGCTATGATCCAAAGGAATTTGATTGCTGCTGCGATGTTCAGGATCCTGCTTCGCATGACAATACCCCAAAAATTGACTGCAGTCAAATGATTACCTACGGCAAATTACCCAATGGCAAATACATGATCAACTGGCCAAAATGCGGTAACGATATTTATTTGAACATTATTGAGATGAACGATGCGGAGCGCAAAGAAGCTTTGAAAAAAGCTAAACTACACAGTCTTCGCTTCATCTATCACCTACAAACCAAATTAGGTTTCAAAAATTTAGGTATCGCCGATGATGAGTTTCCAACTGCCGACAAACTGCCTATGATCGCTTACCACAGAGAATCTCGTCGCTTAAACGGTCAGGTAACGTTAACCTTAAATGATGTGACTTCGCCTTACACTCAAAAAACAGCACTATACAGAACAGGTGTAGCCGTTGGCGACTATACCATTGACCACCATCACCTTAAAAATCCAGATGCGCCACAAATTGATTTTGTGAAAATCAAAGTGCCTTCGTATAACATTCCTTTGGGTGCTTTAGTTCCCAAAACAGGCGAAGGCTTAATTGTGGCAGAGAAAAGCATTAGTGTAACCAATATTGTAGCTGGCGCTAGTCGTTTACAACCTGTAGTATTGGGTATTGGTCAGGCCGCTGGGGCATTAGCGGCTACTGCAGTACTTAGCAACACAGACCCTGCAAACATTAACATTAGGGCCGTTCAAAACGCATTGTTAGACAGCAAGGCCTATTTAATGCCTTTTATTGATGTGAAACCGAACGATCCTTCTTTCAAAGTCATCCAAAAAATTGGTGCCACAGGCATTTTAAAAGGCACAGGACTTTCTTACAAATGGGCCAACCAAACTTGGTTCTACCCTGAACTTCCGGTAAGTGAGTGGGACTTGGTTAACGGCTTAAAAGCTTTCTATCCTGCTTTCGAGGAAATCCATCCTTCGGGAAATTTAAGCACTGCCGATTACTTAGCCAAAGCGGTGAAAGCCATCAGCAAAAAAGAAGTGAAAACAGATCAAATCCTTTCCTATTTAAAGCAACAAAACTTTAACGGTCTAACAGCCGAAAGTACCTTAACCAGAAGAATGGTAGCCCATGTGCTAGACCAGTTTCTAAATCCTTTTAACGCGGAAATAGACTTCACCGGAAAAACAAAACAAGCAACTAACAACCTAACAAATTAATTAACCATGAAGAAACGATTTTCAGTAAGAAAAGAAGGCTTTCTAGCCCTATTAGCAATACTGCTATTCACTTTCACCACTTCCGTAATGGCCCAAACAAAGGTGAGCGGAACGGTAAATGATGATCAGGGAGAAATTCTTACGGGGGTAAGTGTTTTGGTAAAAGGCACCAAAATAAGTACCACCACTAACCAAGATGGTAAATTCCAAATTACCCTACCTGCGGGCTCAACCACTTTGGTATTTAGCTATTTAGGCTATGAAACCAAAGAGGCTCTTGCTACAGGAGGAGAACTTAAAATTAGCCTTAAATCAAATGTATCTACACTTAACGATGTTGTGATCATTGGATATGGTACTTCCACTAAAAAGGACCTGACAGGTTCAGTAGGTACTGTTAATATTTCTGATTTACAAAAAGCTCCAGTAAAATCATTTGATGAAGCTTTAGCTGGTCGTGTGGCGGGTGTACAGGTAACTTCAAGCGAAGGACAACCAGGCTCAGCCATTAACATCACCATTCGCGGTAACAACTCCGTAACGCAAAACAACTATCCGCTAGTGGTTATTGACGGGATTATCTTCGAGGATCCTAACAACCTTTCTGTTAATCCTTTGAACACCATCGATCCAAATGATATTGAATCAATCACTATTTTAAAGGATGCTTCGTCAACAGCCATTTATGGTGCCAGAGGTTCCAATGGTGTAGTAATGGTAACCACCAAAAGAGGTAAAGAAGGTACACCAACCATTAGCTACAACGGCTACTATGGACTTCAAGAAAACAGAAAAAGGGTAGAAACACTTTCTCCTTACGAGTTTGTGAAGCTTCAAAATGAGATTGACCCAGTAAGAACTAAAAACTTATACTTCGTTAACAATATGACCCTAGAAAACTACAGAGGTTTGAAGGGCATTAATTGGGAAGATGAAGTAACCCGCGTTGCTCCGATGCAAAACCATTATTTAAACTTAATGGGCGGAAATAAAAAGACAAAATACAGCGCGTCACTTTCCTACACTGGACAAGACGGTATTTTATTGAACTCTGGTTTCAATCGTTTACAAGGCAAATTTGCATTGGACCAAGAAGTTTCTGATCGACTAAAAGTAGGGTTGACGGCTACCTATTCGGGGGTTAAGAATTATGGTAGCCCCACCTCTACTGGTAATTTTAGCAACGAGATCAACTTGTTGTTCAGTGTTTGGGCTTTCAGACCTTTAGCGGTAAATCCGGCTACTAATTTATTAGACTTGGCAAATGACCCAGAGGTAGAACAAGCTAGCAATTTTACCTTTAACCCAATTCTTACCGTAAAAAATGAGCTAAGAGAGAACTCTGGCGACAACTTAGCAGCCAACGGCTACATTGAGTATCAAATTACCAAAAACTTGAAATTTAAAACGGTAGCCAGCTTAAATAAAGGCTCAAGAGTTTACGATGTTTTCAATGGTTCAATGTCTAGAAGTGGTATTGCTGGAAATTATTTGGTGAATGGTAGCAAAACTTATCTTAACTCAAATACTTGGCAAAGCTACAGTACGCTTAACTATGTAAAAAGATTAAACAAAAACAATTACATCGATGTAATGGGTGGCTTTACACTCGAAGAAAGCAACAATACTTCTTTTGGGGCTGCTGCTGTGTTGCTTCCTAACGAAAGTTTAGGATTAAGCGGTTTAGACGAGGGAAATCCATTAAACATTACCTCATTAACCTCAAAATCTAGGATGTCCAGCTTTATCGGTAGGGCTAACTACAAATTGTATGATCGTTACCTATTTACTGCTACTTTCAGAGCTGATGGTTCTTCCCGTTTCTTGAACAGCAACAGATGGGGCTACTTCCATTCTGGAGCTTTCGCATGGCAGATCAACAACGAGGAGTTCATGAAAAACATCAAGGCAATCTCAAGCGCCAAACTACGTGTTTCTTACGGAACTACCGGAAATAATGGCGTAGGCAATTTTGCAGCTCATCCAGCATTAAGTTTTGCCAACCCAGACGGCACTTATACCATCAACAATTTCCCAAGCTACACTTTTGGCGGAGCAGACAACAAAGGTTTGGTATACTCATCACTAGGTAATGCCGATTTAAGATGGGAAGTAACCAAACAAACCGACATGGGTTTAGATTTAGGCTTTCTAAAACAACGTTTAACCTTCGAAGTTGATCTTTATAGAAAAGTAACCAACAGGCTATTACTTAACGCACCAATGTCACCAAGTACTGGTTACAACAGAGTGTTTAAAAACATTGGAAAAGTACAAAACCAAGGTTTGGAAATCACTATCGGTGGCACGCCAATTCAAACTAAAAATTTCACTTGGACCAGTTCATTCAACATTGCCTTTAACCGCAATAAAGTACTTGGCTTAACCGATAACCAATTATATATGCTAACGGCGCAAGGCTGGGGCGATGACTGGAAAAACATTCCAGGATATATCGCTAAGTTAAACGAGCCAATCGCACAGTTTTACGGTTTAATTTATGCTGGAACCTATAAATACGAAGATTTTGATTTACTTGGAGGTAACTACACCTTAAAAGATAACGTTCCTTCAAATGGTGGAGCAAGAGCCAATGTTAAACCTGGCGATGTAAAATATGTAGACCTTGATGGGGATGGACAAATTACGGAAGCGGATAAAACCGTGATCGGAAATCCTAATCCAGTTCACATCGGCGGTTTTTCTAACAACTTTAGCTACAAAGGATTTGATCTAGGCATTTTCTTCCAATGGTCGTATGGCAATGATATCATCAACGCCAACCGTATCATGTTTGAATCATCGTACAAATATGGTTACAACCAATATGCTACTTATGCCGATAGATGGTCTCCAGAAAACCCAACTTCAGACATTCCAGGTGTTGCAGCAGGAAGAGGCTCTTCTCTGAAAGCTTACTCTACCCGCATCATCGAGGACGGTTCTTTCTTGAGATTAAAAACTGTTTCATTGGGTTATACACTACCTTCTGGATGGTTACAAAAATCAAAAGTATTTAAAACAGGTAGGGTATATGTAGCCGCTCAAAACCTGTACACCTGGACCAAATACTCTGGTTACGATCCAGAGGTATCGGTTAGAAACAGTGCACTAACGCCAGGTTTCGACTACTCGGCTTATCCTAGAGCCAGAACCATCACTTTTGGTATTAACACAACTTTTTAATCATTCCTAATAGATAAAAATGATGAAACGTATTTTAATTCTACTATTTGTTTCGGTAATATCTCTAAGCGCTTGTAAAAAGTTTTTAGACATTGCCCCTACCGATTCTTTGGCTCCGGCCAACTACTATAACACTGAAGCCGACATCAATGCTGCCTTAACTGGCGTATATGATGTGTTGGGGAAAAACGCCACTTACGGAAGATCTTTCTATTTCGAAATGGACGTAGCAGATGATGCATTTATTGCCCTATCTTCTTGGACACAGGATATCGGCTTATACAATTATAATCCTTCAGACACCAAGCTAACAGATGCTTGGACTGCCTTGTACAATGGAATTAACCGAGCAAACATGCTTTTAGAAAATATTGATAAGGCAAAAATGGATGCTACAAAGAAAAATGCAGCAAAAGGGGAAGCTTTATTTTTAAGAGCTTACTATTATTTTGTTTTAACTACCAATTGGGGAAATGTGCCTTTGCGCCTCGCCTCAACCAAAACACCTGATGACGTAAATTTTGCGAACACTCCTTCAAAAACTATTTACGAGCAAATTGTAAAAGATATGGAGACCGCAGCAGATATGGTCAATCCAATATCTAACTACACTTACAGTAGCCGCGTAACCAAATCGGTAGTTTGGGGCATGTTAGCTCGTGTAAACCTTAAAATGGCTGGCGCTCCACTATCTGACGCTACTCGTTACAGTGAAGTGGTGAAATGGGCTGAAAAAGTAAAGACCGCAGGCCACAGCTTGAACCCAAGCTACTCACAAGTTTTCATCAACATGTGCCAAGATAAGTACGACACCAAAGAAGTACTTTGGGAAGTAGAGTTTAACAAGAAAAATGGCACACAGGAAGAAGAGGGCGCCGTAGGTTCAATTAATGGAATTGGAGCAAATGCATCTCTTGGTTATAGCTATGGTGCAAAACATACCACCGAAAAGTATTACAATAGCTTTTCTGATGGCGATTTACGTCGCGATTGGAACATTAGTCCTTACTACTACGCGTCTGACAACTCTCGCGTAGGATATGGTCCAACACAAATCTACAACCGCTACGATGCTAAATGGAGACGTGAGTACGAAACCGCAACCCCTAAATTTAACGGAACAACAAGCATTAACTTCCCACTATTAAGATATTCTGATGTATTGTTGATGCTGGCTGAAGCAGAAAACGAGCTAAATGGTCCAACGACCAAAGCTTTTGATGCCATTAACGAAGTGCGTCGTCGTGCTTTTGGCAAAACACTGACCAATGCAGAAATGGTAAAATCTATTGCGGTAACTGCTGGCGGGGCTAATTACACTGTAGCGCCTACCGTAACCATTAGCGGAGGCGGTGGAACCGGTGCCAAAGCGACTGCTACCGTAGCTTCTGGAAAAGTAAATGCAGTATATGTAACAGATATGGGAACAGGTTATACTTCTGCTCCAACCATCAGCTTCACTGGCGGATATGCAACAGGAGCAACTGTTGCTAGTGGAGCAATAGCTGTAGCCACCTTAACCAACACACAAACTGCAAACCACGATTTAAACGCGACTAATACTGCAACGAAAGAAGACTTCAGAACCGCAGTAAGAAACGAAAGATCATGGGAATTAGGTTATGAAGGTTTAAGAAGATTTGACCTCATTCGTTGGGGTGTTTTCTACGAAACCATGAGGGCTCTTGCCAATGAAATTGTAACCACAGCTCCTGCTGCCTATACTTATGCGGCAAAATCAGCACAAAACGTTTCAGAGAAAGATGTATTGTTCGCCATTCCAGCGAATGAGCTTAGTTTAAATAAATTAATTATTCCAAATAAAGGCTGGTAATAATAATTAACTAAAAAATATTGTCATGAATAAATTAAAATATATCCTTGGCTTGCTTTTAATTCCGGCTGTATATGCTTGTAAAAAAGATACTCCAGATGCACCAACCTTTAGTGTGGTGACAAGCAAGGCAGAATACAACTTGGCCGACTCCGTAGAATTTCAAATGTCGGGCTATGCAGATGTCATTGGTTTTTACTCTGGCGAAGCTGGAAAAGAATATCGTTACAGAAATCGTTTGGAGTCCAATGATGGCAAAATGCACTTGAACATTCAAACACAAGTATTATATGGTACGCAGGCTAACAATTTAAGCTTACTATACTCTACTGACTTTGATAACCTTTATTCTGTTGATGGAATTAGCAAAGCTACTTGGACAGACATCACCAACCGCTTTACCCTTTCAACGGCTGCTGCAGGTGCAGTTGGAACCGTAGTTACTTCGGCCGATGTTGATCTTTCTGATTTGCCAGTTTCTGGCAAGCCGATTTTTTTCGCTTTCAAATGGGTAGGCCAGGCAAGTACTACCGCAGCCCTTGGCGGAAGAACCTGGAGAGTTCCTGCCTTTAACCTTACCAATAAAACGGCAGGAGGAACATCAGCCATCGCTACCGTTACCTCGGCTTCATGGCTTGCTATTGATGTAAAAAATACCGCCAACAAATGGGTTATTCAGTCTACCACGCCATTTTTATACTTCGCTCCAAACAGCACCCTTGCCGAATCTGAAGACTGGGCCGTATCCAAAGCCTTGTTTCCTAATAAGGTTAGCCCTGATCTTAGTGTGAATGTAAAAGCTTATACCGACAGGATGAAGAACTACAAATACAAGTTCAACAAGACAGGAACCTATACCGTAACTTTTGTTGGTAAAAATGCCATCAACGGTAATGTTAAAGAGGTAGTTAAAGAATTGACCGTTACCATTAAATAACCGTTCGATTTTAAAATGAACAAACGCTTAAACAGTCTCGATGCTTTTAGAGGGCTTGCCATACTTTGTATGGTGCTCTCTAGTAGCATTGCTTTTGGAGAACTGATGCCGGCTTGGATGTTCCATGCCCAAACCCCGCCTCCAACACACGCTTTTAATCCAAATCTTCCGGGCATTACCTGGGTTGATTTGGTATTTCCGTTCTTCTTGTTTTCGATGGGCGCAGCTATTCCGTTAGCCCTACACAAAAAAGCAGATGAGCTTCCTTTCCACAAGATATTTACTCAGCTGTTTACCAGAATGGTCCTTTTGGCATTTTTTGCCATTTTCACCTTTCATGCAAGAGCTTGGGTGATGGAGAAAAACCCTAGCAGCATTACACAGCTTATTTCAATTGCTGCATTTGCGTGTCTATTTCTTATTTATGGAAATTGGTCGGCCTTTGTAAAAAGCAAATTTGCTTTAGGGTTAAAGATAACGGGCATTCTTTTGGCCGTTTCATTCTTAGCATTTTATGCTTTTGCCTACGGCGATTTTAGTTTAGCAAAAAGCGACATCATTATTATTGTATTGGCCAACATGGCTTTCTTCGGAGGATTAGCTTGGTATTTTACCCGCAAGCAACCCCTTTGGCGCATAGCAATTCTCCCTTTTATAATGGCTGTATTTTTAGCCTCAAAAGAGGAGTCGAGTATCAATCAGCTAGTTTTTAACTGGACACCAGCCAACTGGCTTTACAAATTTTATTACCTCAAATACCTATTCATTATCATTCCAGGCACCTTTGCTGGAGAATGGTTCATCAAGGAATCCAAAAATGAAAAGTCAGAAACAGCTTCGAAAAAGATACTTCTTCTTATCGCAATCATTGCCTGTGTTTTGGTTTTGGTAAATTTATGGGGACTATTTACAAGGTCGTTGGAATTGAATTTATTGCTTAACCTTATTGTTTGTGTTTATCTATTATTATTAGCAAAACAGGTAAAGCAAAGCCCTTTAATTAACAACATGATCTCTGCCGGTGTATACCTCTTATTGTTAGGCTTATTTTTCGAAGCTTACGAAGGCGGGATTAAAAAAGATTTTTCGACCTACAGCTACTACTTTGTTTGCTCGGGTTTATCATTCCTTACCCTATTAGCTTTTAGCTTGGTTGAAAAACTAGGTTATTTAAAAAGTGCAACCACCTTTTTGGCCAACAACGGCAAAAACCCAATGATTGCCTACACCGCGGGCAACCTACTGTTAATCCCTTTACTTAAATTAACTACGCTGTCCAACTATTTAGATGCCATGAATACCGGTCCTTTTGTTGGCACTGCCAGAGGGCTCATTTTCACCGGCATCGTTGCATTAATTACCGTATTATTTACCCGCATCAAATTTTTCTGGAAAACCTAAACAAACTACATACATACAGTGGATCAAACAAAAACTAAAACCCTCAATCCTATATCCTGGATACCTAGCACATGGTTTGCCATGGGATTACCCAATTTGGTACTTGGAGGCACTTTGCTCTCCTTGCTTTACAAAAACATGGGTTTTTCCGATACGCAAATTACGGTGTACACGGGCATCATTATTTTGCCTTGGAGCTTTAAACCATTGTGGGGACCATTTATGGAGCTGTATAAAACCAAAAAGTTTTACATCTACGGCTCTCAAATTCTTTGTGGCATCCTATTCGCTATTGCAGCAGGATTACTGTTTTTAAGCAATTTCTTTGCTGCTTCGGTGGTGGTGTTTTTATTAATTGCCTTTTTAGGTGCCACCCAAGATATTGCTGCCGATGGTTTATACCTACAATCCTTAAGTAATAAACAACAAGCGCAGTATGTAGGTTGGCAAGGTACATTTTACAATTTTGCTAAATTGTTCTCCAACGGAGGCATGGTTTTTTTAGTGGGCGTACTCATTCCGCTTTACGGCAACACTAAAGCTTGGGCCATTATTTTGCTGATTTACGCAGCGGTAATGTTCTTACTTGGTTTATACAATAAGAAGTTCTTACCTCAAACACAAGCCCAAGTTCAGGTACAAACCACGGCACAGGTTTGGCAAACGTTAAGCGATGTTATCACCAGTTTTTTCAAAAAGAAGCACATTTGGTTTGGCATCTTATTTATCGTTTTGTACCGCTTTGCCGAAGGGCAGGCCATTAAAATAATGCCGCTATTCTTTAAAGCAACCAAAGCTGTTGGTGGCTTGGAGCTTAGCGAAGCTACTTTGGGAATGCTTACAGGCATTTATGGTACCATTGCTTTTGTTTTAGGATCCTTAGCTGCAGGCTACTTTGTATCAAACAAAGGTTTAACACGCAAAACACTATTAATGCTGTGCGCCTTTTTTAACCTGCCGTTTATTACCTATGCTTATTTGGCGTTCACACAAACCTCAAACCTATTCATTATAGGAAGCGCTGTGGCTATTGAGCATTTTGGCTATGGCTTTGGTTTTATAGGGATCATCCTTTTCATTATGCAGCAAATTGCCCCAGGAAAATATCAAATGGCACATTACGCTTTTGGTAGCGCTATTACCTATTTCGGCTACACTTTAGCGAGCATGATCAGTGGTTACATCAGCGATTACCTAGGTTACAAACACTTTTTTGTTTGGGTGCTTATTGCTACTATCCCAGCCTTTATTGCCACTTGGATTGTCCCTTTAAAGAAATCCGAAGAACAGCCTGATAACCACAACCAAGAAAACCTAATCAAAGAATAACATGAACAAACTAATATATACTTTTTGCTTAGTCGTTGCTGCTCATTTTGTAAATGCGCAAGAAACCGTTGCGGTAGATAGTGGCTATTTAAACAGTCACTATACGCAACGATTGGATTTTTTCAGAAAGATGCCCAACCGCAAAGGCGAAATAGCTTTTGTGGGGAACAGCATTACCGAAGGCGGAAAATGGCAAGAGCTTCTTCAAAAAAAGAACATCATTAACAGAGGCATTAGTGGTGATGTGACCTACGGCATATTGGCCCGTCTAGATGAGGTCCTCGAATCAAAACCCGCAAAAGTATTCTTGTTAAGTGGTGTTAACGACATGAAGCGTGGTACACCAAACGACGTAATCCTTAACAACTTTAAGCGAATGATTGTGATGGTTAAAACACAATCGCCCAAAACTACACTTTACATGCAAAGTGTTTTGCCGGTTAACGAAGCCATGCTGCCTGAAATTTATGTACAGGTAAAAAACAGCAAAATCAACGATTTGAATCAAAAACTGGAGGCGCTATGTAAGGCAATGGGGGTAAACTACATTAACCTACACCCAGCATTGGCTGATGAAAAAGGAAGCCTTAAAAAAGAATTGAGCATTGATGGCTTGCATCTACGCCAAGCATCTTATGTGTTATGGGCCAACGAATTAAAAAGACTAAAGGTAATCTAATCATGAAACAAAATCCTTTTAATAATTTACAGGAACAACCATCAAAGCGTCATTGCGAGGAACGAAGCAATCCTACAACTATAGCTAATTTTCCTCGCTTTAAGATTGCTTCGTTCCTCGCAATGACGAGCAAAAAATTAAGCTTAATCATCATCGGCCTTGCCTTCTTCAATATCAGCCAAGCGCAAACCGCAAAAATAGATAGCAGCTATGCCAACTGGTACTACCAGCAACGCATGGAATATTTTAGTAAAACGCCTATTCCCAAAAATGCCATCATCTTTTTAGGCAATAGTATTACGGAGAGGGCCGAGTGGCAAGAACTACTTGCCGACAGCAAATATCCTGTTGTTAACAGAGGCATTGGTGGCGATAACTCTTTTGGCATTTTGGCCAGAATGGATGAAATTGTTAATGCAAAACCAAAGGCCATTTATTTAATGGATGGGATTAATGATCAGTTCAGGAAATTACCACATGAGGTGAGCATCAACAACTACCGTCGTATCATCAAAAAAATTAAGCAACAGTCGCCAAAAACAAAGATTTACATTGAAAGTGCCTTACCCATTAATGAAGAAATGACCAAGGAGGCTTACACCAAAGGTCGTAATGTTTTGGTACCAGCCCTTAACCAAAAAATAAAGGAATTGGCACAAGAAGAAGGAGTAACCTATATCGATATCTGTCCTTTATTTCAAGATGAAAACGGTGTATTAAAGAAAGATTTCACCATGGATGGTGTACACCTAAAAGCGAGTGCATACGTCGATTGGGTTAAATTTTTAAAAGATAAAAAGTACTTATAAGATTGGGAGAATTAACCTTTCATCAACATAATCAAGAAGAAAAAAATGAGAATAACGGGAACTTTTATTGATGAGATTTCTCACGATATCCCACACCAAAACTGGGGAAGAGAAGAATGGGCTAGGGATTTTGCCCACATGAAAGCAATGGGGATTGACACGGTAATTCTCATTAGAAGTGGCTACAGAAGATTTATCACCTATCCATCCGTATACCTACAAAATAAATTCGGTTGTTATAAACCACCAATAGACTTGGTTGAACTTTACTTGCAATTGGCAGAGGAACACGACATGAAGTTCTATTTCGGTTTATACGATAGCGGACACTATTGGGATACGGGCAACCTACAGCATGAAATTGATGCCAATAGGTATGTAATTGATGAAGTTTGGGCTAAATATGGCCACTACAAAAGCTTTGGTGGTTGGTATTTGAGCATGGAAATCAGTCGTCGTACCAAAGGTGCAACTGATGCTTTTAATACCTTGGGTTTACAGTGCAAAGGAGTAAGCAATGGCTTACCAACTTTCATTTCACCTTGGATTGATGGTAAAAAAGCAGTAATGGCTGCCGAAGCCACTTTGACCAAGGAAAATGCAGTATCCCTAAGAGAACATGAAGATGAATGGTCGGAAATATTTTCGGGACTAAAAGGTTCTATTGATGCCGTAGCCTTTCAGGATGGTCATGTGGATTACCATGAACTACAAGACTTCTTTGAAATCAACAAGAAAATGGCGGATCAGTTTGGGCTTCAATGCTGGACAAATGCCGAAAGTTTCGATCGCGATATGCCCATCAAATTTTTACCCATCAAGTTTGAAAAGTTGCGCCTAAAACTGGAAGCTGCCCGCAAAGCAGGTTACGACAAGGCCATCACTTTCGAGTTTTCACATTTCATGAGCCCACAATCAGCCTATATACAAGCACATCACCTTTATAATAGATATCAGGAATACGCAAAGAACTTATAATATGAACAAGTACATAGAGATATACAAGAAAGAACTTCTAAACGAGATTATTCCCTTCTGGAGTAAAAACTCTTTGGATAAAGACGCGGGAGGATACTTTACCTGTTTAGATGCCAAGGGAAATATTTACGATACCGATAAGTTTGCTTGGTTACAAGGCCGCCAAATTTGGACTTACGCTATGCTTTTTGACAAAGTTGAAGCTAAACAAGAATGGAAAGATATTTCTGAATTGGGTGCTTCTTTTATGAGAAAACATGGAAGAGATGAAAATGGAGATTGGTATTTCTCTTTCACCAAAAGAGGAAAACCACTAGTACAACCTTACAACATTTTTTCTGATTGTTTTGCTGCTTTGGGCTTTGGCGCATTGTGTAAAATCAACAACAGCAACGAAGATGCTGACATTGCACTAAGCACCTTCAACCGCATTTTAGAAAGAAGAAACAACCCAAAAGGGAAATACACCAAAGGTTTTCCTGGTACTAGAGATTTGAAAAACTTCTCCTTGCCGATGATCCTTTGCAACCTTTCTCTTGAATTAGAGCATTTATTGGATAAATCGACCATTGATGGCTTAATTGATGAGGTATTGCACGAGGTGATGTCGGTATTTTACCAACCACAATCAGGTTTAATCTTGGAAAACGTTCACCATGACGGCAGCTTCTCCGACTCATTTGAAGGCAGAGTAGTTAACCCTGGTCACATCATCGAAGCGATGTGGTTTATTATGGATTTGGCGGTGAGGAAAAATGATACCGAGCTGGTTAACAAAGCTCTTGAAATTGCCTTTACAGCACTAGAGTTTGGTTGGGATCATCAATATGAAGGTATTTTATACTTTAAGGATATTAAAGGCCATCCAGTACAGCAATTGGAATGGGACCAAAAACTTTGGTGGGTACACGTAGAGGCTTTGGTAACCATGGCAAAAGGTTATGCCATTACACAAAACGAAAAATGTGCGGTTTGGTTCGAAAAATTGCACCACTACACTTGGAAAAACTTTAGAGATGCTGAAAATGGTGGCGAATGGTATGGCTACCTTAACCGCAGAGGCGAAGTTTCCATTCCGGCAAAAGGAGGTAAATGGAAAGGCTGTTTCCATATTCCAAGGGCATTATACCAAGTTTATAACACTTTGGAGCAAGTGGCTGAACCTGCTAAGATCTAATTTTTAAAAAACGTCTCTTAAATGTTCCAAACCTCGTACGTTCTAAAAACTGCGAGGTTTTTTTATTGCTTTAGCTTACCCTCTCTCCCGATAAAATTGGGATCTCTCCCTTTTTAGGGAGGGAATAGTGCTTATGAACGTAAGTAGAAATTGGAATTTACTATAAAGACATGATTTAGCACTGTCTAATCTTCTCTCCTTTCCAAGGAGAGAGCCAGAGAAAGGTTTGTTACGAGCACCCCTTTGCACTCAAGACTTACGAAGTTTTAGAAGCTTCGTAAGTCTATTAAAGCCAATAAAAAAGGGGCTCATTGGCCCCTTTTCTCATTTTACATCCTCATCACTTATCTTATCGTCAATGAATTATATCTCACGGTAACCTTAACATTCGAAGGTCCTCCCTTTCCAACAGTCCCCGTGTATTCCTTTGTTGAACTATAACCACGGTCATCATCATCCGCTCCAACCCTTCTAGCGTTAACGTTTTCTCCGTATTTAAAGCTGGCATATTGCGTATCTACATTTAAGCTACCACCGAAGTTTGGAGCAAAACCTAGAGAAATGGTAATATACTCAGTATCAAGATTAATCGTTTTACTGCTCGCTTCAATTTTTTCAACCGTCATTTTACCACCATACTGAGATTTGGCTGTAAAAATACCTGTCAGCCTACCTACTCTTACCCCCGTATATTGCGAGGTAAGGCTCAAATTGCCAACCTGTTCAATGTTTAGGCCGCTACCATATTGTACTTTAATTCCCGCTTCGCCTCTCACCGTGCCTATTTTCACCGAAGCATATTGGGCATCTAATTCTAAATTACCTACCGATTCAATGCTAAGTCCGCTGCCATATTGTTGTCTAATGTTTGCATTTCTCTTGATATCACCAATACGAACAGTAGCATATTGGGCATTAAGATTCAAATCTCCAATAGAGGCAATGGTTAAGCCACTACCATATTGCTGTTTAATGGTCGCTTTATTTACATCTTTTAAATCTACACTGGTGTATTGTGCTGAAATAAAATTGTTAACGTTGTTTAAATCGCCAGTAATTAATTTTCCGTACTGTACCTTAAGCGCTGTTGGGCCTGAAAAATCGGACATTTCGAGGTTACCATACTGTTGAGAAGCACTAAGGGCAACGCTTGAGGGCAAATAAACAGTCATAAAAATCTTCACTTCCCTGCGCCATCTCTTGCCATTTCTGCTTCCATTGCCCCAGCTTCCGTTTCTATCTTCCATTTGAGTTTTAAAAACGGCCTCATCTCCATTTTTCGAAGAAGTGATAGATACGTTGTCTATCAATTTCTGTGCTTCATCCTCAGAGTTAGCAAAGGCCCTAATATCAGCATCTACCTTCACCTCACTCTTATCCCAAGTTTTTATGATAAGGTTTCCATAAATGTTAGAAACGTTTACCTTTTCCCCACGACCAATACTGTATGATTTTGAAAAAGACTTCGTCCTTTGCGGATCATCGTATTGACCCTGTTGGTAGTTGTTATAACTTTCAGTGTACTCCTTTACTACCTTTCCATCCTTTGTTGTTTTTTGATGGGTGCTTACTGATGTTCTAGATACCGAAGTTGAAGAACTTTGGCTATACTCGGCCGCAGGGGCCGTAGGTGCTGGAGGCGTAGGGGGCACGCCCACCTGCGCATTTGCTTGTAGTACCGACCAAACCAAGGCCGAGATACTAAATATAATATTTTTCATTTTCTTTAAAACTTGTTTTTGGCAGAGCAAAACTGTTTTAAATACATTATAACCGACGTCGAAAGAAATAAAGTATTAAATCGTTTTCTCCTCTTTTTTATATTGATTGACTTGATTGATAATGTATAACTGTTGGCTGATCATCTGTAGTTGTATCTCCAGATTTTTCATCATTGCCTTTCCAACTAAGGCTTTGTTTGGACTAGTTTGCAACTGATTTTTCAATTCCTGATAATCTTTATCCAGCTTGCTCATATCGGCAATAAACTGTTTATAAAGCTCTGGATCCGCATTAGATAAAACTTGCAAACTATCTCTTTTTTCTTCGATTAGGCTGGTAAACCTTACTTCTTTTTTACCTAAGCCAGGGTTAATATCTGCTACTAAAATTTCAGTGGTTGATTTTTTATACTGATAGCCAAAATACATGCCTATCGTAAGCACTAACATTGCCGCAATGCTCATCCACTGGTAAAGACCAAATGTTTTTTTCTTAGGTTGTTTTTTATCCAACTCTGCGGCAATTTTACCCCAAAGTTCATCCGAAGGGCCTTTTACCTCAAATTGCTTTTTGTTATCTCTTACAAACCCCTCTAATTTATTGTTCATCTTGCTACTCCTTTCGTTACTAATAAACTATTCAACTTTCTTTTTGCTCGCATATATTGTGTGCGAGATGTGTTTTCTGTTATTTTCAAAATATGTGCAATCTCTTCGTGGTCATAGCCTTCAAACAAGTACAAACTCAACACCACTCTATAACCATCTGGCAATTCGGCCATTGCACTTTTTATAGCCTCTACCTTTAATTGTGTTTCTTCAAAATCTGGTTCCTGTTCATCGGCTATTTCCACTTCATCTACACTTACCGTTTCCATTTTACGTTTGCGCAGATAATTAATAGACCGATTAATCACGATTTGTTTTAACCACAAGCCAAAAGTTGTTTCTTGTCTAAAGTCGGCAATGCGATTAAAGGCATCCAAAAAGGCCTCTTGCAGCACATCTTCCGCCTCGGCATCGTCATTAACAATCCTCAGGGCCACGTTGTACATAGCCGCAGCATACAACTTGTATATCTCAAATTGTGCCTTCCTGCTGCCTGTTCGGCATTCGGCTACTAAATCCGCGTGTTTGTCTATGTAAACAGTTTCCAAATTCTAAAGCGTTCTGATCAAAAGACAACGTGAAAATCAAAACGTTGCATCATGCTACAAAAATATTTTTTTTGTTTCTTGTTTTAATGAGAAAAGCAGATAAATCGTTTCTATTTAAATTTAGGGCTTACAACGTTTGCTATTCATTCCTTTGCATTCTTTGCGAAAACTTCATAAACCTTTGCGGTAAATTTTAACCGCTAAGAAAAATAAAAGACACGCGAAGAACGCAAAGTAGAAGTGAGACTCAAACCCGTCAATTAAAATAATCCTATCTTTGGCACCATGGCACGCATCATGGCTTTTGATTATGGCACCAAGCGTATCGGCATTGCCGTTACTGATCCTTTGCAAATTATTGCAACAGGGCTTGACACCATCCACCCGAAGGATATTGTTGAGTTCATCAAGAAATACATGCTGACAGAACAGGTAGAAGCTTTCGTTCTTGGTGATCCAAAACAAATGGACGGCTCTCCTTCTGAAAATGCACAACACGTTAAAGGTTTTTCAACCATTTTAAAAAAGAACTTTCCTAGTGTTCCACAACACTTCGTTGACGAGCGCTTTACTTCTAAAATGGCACAAGCCACCATTATGCAAAGCGGCCTGAAAAAAAGCGACAGAAGAGACAAAGAAAGGGTCGATACCATCTCGGCAACTATAATTCTGCAATATTATATGGAACAAAACCGTTTATAAGCACAATGATTAGCGAAGAACTACAACAGCTTTTGCTCAAATATTGCGAACCCGAAGACCAATTGTTACAACATATTGATAGGGAAACCAACCTTAAAGTATTAATGCCGCGTATGCTAAGCGGCCACTATCAAGGTCGCGTATTGAGTATGCTCAGTAAAATGATTTCACCAAAAAGAATTTTGGAAATAGGCACTTTCACTGGATATGCTACCTTATGTTTAGCCGAAGGCCTAACTCAAGATGGCATCATTTATACCTTAGATATTAACGAAGAGTTAGAAGATATGGTAAGAGAAAATTTTGCCAAATCTCCTTTAAATTCTAAAATAGAGTATATCCTTGGCGATGCACAACAAAGCTTGTCCCAACTTAACGAAACCTTTGACTTGGTTTTTATTGATGCCGACAAAAAAAATAACGGCACTTATTACGACCTTATTTTTGATCGGGTAAAAAGTGGTGGATTAATTATAGTGGATAATGTGCTTTGGAGTGGTAAAATTGTCAATAATGCACAAGATAAAGACACCAAGAACATCAGTTCTTTTAACGATAAAATAAATGAAGACCAACGGGTAGAAAAGTTGATTTTACCAGTTAGGGATGGCTTATTCGTCATCAGAAAAAAGTAGTTCAATTGGCGCAAGGGATTGCTTCGCAAAGCTCGCAATGACAGCAATATTCTTGTCTTTGCAAGAAAATATAATGAAGTGATCTTAAAACGAAAGTTTAATCCTAAAGATTAAAAAACAATGAAGAAATTTCTATTCTTGCTCTTCCTATGTACAAAAACAATATTTGCCTTTGCACAAACTACTGAAGAGTATATTGAAGAATATGCCGATGTGGCGAAGGACCTCATGGAAGAGCACCATATCCCAGCAAGTATTATCTTAGGTGTGGCCATCCACGAGTCAGCGGCAGGCAAAAGTAAAATTGCCAGACACTTGAATAACCATTTTGGCATTAAGGGCAAAAATTCCAGCACCGAAATCCGATCGTCCTATAAAGATTTTCCAACGGTAGACTCTTCATACAATCACTTTATTACCTTTTTGAAAAGCCGCAGCTATTTTAACGTGCTTTTTGATAAGTATGATCAATATGATTTTAAAGCTTGGGCAAGGGGTATACAAAGAGGAGGTTACGCTCGTAGCCGGACATGGGCTACACAGGTAATAGCGCTCATCAAAAAATACGAACTTTTCCAGTATGACAACCGTCCCGAAGACTACGTAGAGCCCGTTGACCCAAAACCGGTTTATCGTTCGAAGAAGAAATCTGGACGTACTTATACCGTTAAACAAGGAGATAACTTAGGTCTTATTGCCAAGCGAAATAAAACAACGGTTAAGGCCATTAAAAATAAAAATGGACTCAAGTCAAATGCTCTTAAACCTGGACAGAAACTGAAACTTTAGTGAAAAATGAGTAAAAACAAATCGCTGCTTATTCTAATGTTGGCACTAACTTTAGGAAGTGCTTGTAAAAGCAGGCAATACAGCCGCAATAATAAACAGATAGAAAAAAATGCCAAAAAGGACAATCCTAATCCGATTTCCTATACCACCATTTCTTATATTGATGCTTTTAAAAGTATAGCCATCGAGGAAATGAATAAATACGGTATTCCAGCAAGTATCACTTTGGCACAAGGCATTTTGGAATCGGGTAGCGGAGCCAGCGATCTTGCCAAATATGCCAATAACCACTTCGGCATTAAATGTACTTCTGACTGGAAAGGCAAAGCTTATTATAAGGACGACGATCAAAGAGACGATTGTTTCCGAGTATATAAAGACCCTCGAGAATCATACAAAGACCATTCGGAGTTTTTAAAGCGCAAACGCTATGCTGCACTTTTTGAGCTAGATAAAAATGACTATCGCAATTGGGCCATTGGACTTAAAAACGCTGGTTATGCCACCAATCCAAAATATCCGGATTTGCTCATTAACCTAATTGAAAAATACAACCTAAATCAATATGATCTGCCAGAAAGTGAACGTGAAAAACTGGCTAGGGAAGATAAAGTTTTCAAAGAAATCAATGCCAATATTCCTAACGAGAAAAAACTATATGCACCTGTAAACGTAGCACCAAAAGATCCACCAGCTTCATTGGAAAATGGGAAATATCATGTGGTACAAGCAGGAGAAACACTATATAGAATAAGCCAGCTCTATAAAATCTCTGTTGACGATTTAAAAGCCCTCAACCAATTGCAAGACAACAATATTAAGGTGGGCCAAAAACTGGTGGTGGTTAAATAATGTTAAGATCAATCACACCAATCCGTTAAAATTGTAGCTTTGCTTGTAAAATGAGATTTCTACTGGCCTGCATATTTTTATTTAACGTGGTCTCTGCTTTTGCCCAACAAAAAGCGGTACAAGGCTTTGTGGTTGATAAAGATACCAAGTTAAGGCTGGCAAAAGTTTATATCTACAACTCATCCTTAGACGAAGGTTTTTACAATAATACCAAAGGTGAATTTGTGGCTCCCGTAAAACTTGGCGACACTTTGTTTGCCGCACTTAGTGGTCATGCCATGGATACTGTGGTTTATCGTGGACAGAGCGCCATTGTTTTCCAACTACGCTCCATGGGAATCAGATTAAAAGAAGTAAGTATTTACGGCAAGGCCAAAACACCCCAAGAACTGTACAAATCAAAACTAGATGAGTTTAAGTACAAACTGGATCGAGGCAGCAGCAGAGACCTGCTGAACCTAGGTCAAAGAGGTGTTGGTTTAGGTATAGATGCTATTTATAATTTATTGAGCCGAGATGGCAAAAATGCACGTCATTTACAGCAAATCCTAGAGAAGGACTATAAAGAGCAGGTGATTGATTATCGCTACAATCCTACTTACGTTAAGAACTTGATTGATATTAAAGAAGAGAACCTACAAGATTTCATGACGCAGTACAGGCCAACTTACCAATTTGTGCTTAGCGCCTCTGAATATGCTTTTATACAATTTGTGAAAAACAGCTATGCCTCTTACAAACGTAATCCATCTATGTTCCGTTTGCCAAAGCTGCCCGAACTAAGTATAGACAAATTATAATGGCTTGGTTTGTCGTTATTCCACAACTCCGAGTAGCGGCCATGGCTATTTATCCATTTATTTTAATCCAAAAAGCTTCTTACAAAAACGAGACGGTTTTAGTTAACCACGAGAAAATACATCACCGCCAACAATTGGAGTTGTTGATTGTTCCTTTTTATCTTTTCTATAGCCTACAATATCTATATAACTTACTGAAATACAGAAATCATCAAGAGGCATATTTAAATATTTCATTCGAGAAAGAAGCCTATCTACATGAACAAAATCTCTCCTATTTAAGCACAAGAAAATGGTTCGCGTGGATAAAATACATTTACGTTTAGCTTATCAATTTGATTACATAAACACGTCATCGCTATAAACATTTTATAAAATTTTACGTTTCTTTGTGAAGAATGAAGCGTTTAGTATTTACCATTTCTACTGTATTGGCTCTTTATGGTTCTGTTTCTGCCCAAGAAATAGACACTGTTCCCATTCCCGTAAAAGATTTGGAAATTAGACTAAAGCGAAGCCCTTTACCTTCAAGAACGGGCGTCATTACTTTCCAACCTGTGGAATTGAGTCCCGCATTGGTAAAAGCAAAAATCAATTATTGGAAAACAAAAGGTACCATAAGCATTAATGCCAACCAAGCTTCATTTAGTGATAACTGGAAAGGTGGTGGGGTAAACTCTATTGCTCTTGGTGGATTGGTGAACTACAAGGCTGAATACAGTAAAGAAAGTTATAGTTATACTACTGAGGTGATTTTGCAATACGGAAAGGTTAAAAACAAGGATCAGCTGCAAAAGAAAACCAATGACCGTATTTATTGGGATAACAAGGCTGCTGTACAATTGTCTAAAAACTGGTATTTCTTTGCCTCGTTAAGTTTCGAATCGCAGTTTGACAAGGGTTTCTCTTATTCAAGAGATGCGCAGGGAAATGAAGTAGCGAAACTACTTTCTAAGTTCATGTCGCCGGGTTATTTTACCGAATCACTGGGTTTTGAATATAAGCCTAGCGCTGTTTTTTCTACCCGTATCGGTACTGGTACTGCCCGTCAAACTTTTGTACTAGATACCAACATTTATAAAACCAATTCCAAAAATTTTGGTGTTCCCATTGGAAGCAGGATTAAAAATGAGCTCGCTTTTCAAATTGTGAGCAATTTCGAAAAAGAAGTGGTTAAAAATGTAGTCTTAAAAGGAAAGTACAACATGTTTATTCCTTATGATAATTTTGGCCACATTGATCATCGTTTGGATATGTCGGCAACTTCTAGAATTAACCGCTTTATGAACGTATCACTAACTGGCGTAATTTTATACGATAGAGATATGGACTTGAAAGTACAAAAAAGTCAGGCCTTAGCTTTAGGACTAAGTTTCACTTTCCCTAGATAACATCTTTTTATTTTTTCAAACCCCGTAGGTTTTTTCAGACAGTGCTTGAGACTTAAGAAGTTTTAAAAACTCCGTAAGTCTATACTCGCCAACTAAACCCGATTGGAACGGCAGCCCCGAGGAACGAGGGCTAAAGTGTAAAGCGGGACTATAGTAACCGATTTATTCTGCAATTGCTTTTTCAAAAAATCTAGCAAAGCATTGGCTATATTACCATTAAATCGTAATTCGTAAATCTACAATCGTAAATTATTAATACCTTTGCGTTTCACAAATTTTTAATATAAAAGCATTCAACAATGTTTGAAAATTTACAGGATAAGTTAGACAGGGCGTTCAAAGTCCTGAAAGGACAGGGAAGCATTACTGAAATCAACGTGGCCGAGACCATGAAGGAAATCAGAAAAGCTTTGTTAGATGCGGACGTAAATTATAAAACAGCCAAAACTTTTACCGACCAGGTAAAGGAAAAGGCTTTGGGAGCAAACGTACTGACCAGCATTTCGCCAGGCCAGTTGCTGACCAAAATTATGAACGACGAGCTTGCGGCTTTAATGGGCGGCGAGGCTACAGAACTTGATTTAAAGAACAATCCAACCATCATATTAATTGCGGGTTTAAACGGTGCTGGTAAAACTACTTTCACTGGAAAATTGGCCTTACACCTTAAAAGCAAAGGCAAAAAGCCTTTAATGGTTGCGGGTGACGTTTATCGTCCGGCGGCTGTTGACCAATTGCAAGTGTTAGGGGAGCAGGTTGGTGTGCCAGTATATGCCAACAAAGAGTCGAAAGACCCTGTTGCGATTGCTCTTGAAGGTATTGCCGAAGGTAAAAAGAACAACAATAACGTAATTATTGTGGATACCGCGGGTCGTTTGTCTATTGACGAGGCCTTGATGAATGAAATTTCGGAAGTTAAAGCACAAACTAAGCCTCACGAGATTTTATTTGTGGTTGACTCAATGACTGGTCAGGATGCGGTAAACACGGCAAAAGTATTTAACGATCGTCTTGATTTTACGGGTGTTGTTTTAACTAAATTAGATGGTGATACTCGTGGTGGTGCTGCCCTTTCTATCAAATCTGTAGTAGATAAACCAATTAAGTTTATTGGTACAGGTGAGAAAATGGAAGCTTTGGATGTTTTCTATCCAGACAGGATGGCTTCACGTATTTTGGGTATGGGTGACGTGGTTTCCCTTGTGGAGCGTGCCCAACAACAGTTTGACGAGAAACAGGCTGCCGAACTACAAAAGAAAATCCGCAAGAATAAATTCGATTTCAACGACTTTTACGGACAAATCCAACAAATCAAAAAAATGGGTAACATGAAAGATTTGATGGGCATGATTCCTGGAGTTGGTAAGATGATGAAAAACGTTGACATTGATGATGACGCGTTTAAAGGTGTAGAATCGATCATCCAATCGATGACTCCTTTTGAAAGAGAAAACCCAGACTCGATACAACAAAGCCGCAAATTGCGTATTGCAAAAGGATCTGGCAATAAACTGGAAGATGTAACCAAGCTATTAAAGCAATTTGAGGACATGAGAAAAGTAATGAAACAATTCTCTAATCCGGCTGCTGCTGCTAAAATGATGCGCAACATGCCAAAAATGCCACAGAGATAAGATTCTCCAAACCTCCCTAAAAGGAGGATTAAATAGTAAAGCCCTAATATCTTAAAGATGTTAGGGCTTTTTTACGTCTATACTTTGCCCCTTTAGGGGTTTGGGGTTAATCCTCTAAAATAACCGCGGTTCCGCTAGCCGTTACCATTAACATGCTACCGCCATTTCCAACGGTTTCATAATCTAAATCAACACCGATAATGGCATTTGCGCCCATTGCCGCAGCATATTGTTGCATTTCATTTACCGCAGTATTTTTTGCTTCGCGTAATACTTGCTCGTAAGAACCCGCACGGCCGCCTACAAAATCCCTTATACCTGCCAATATATCTTTAAAGAAATTTGCGCCAATAATGGTTTCTCCAGTAACAAGGCCAATATATTTAACAACTTTTTTGCCCTCTATGTTATTTGTGGTGGTTATTAACATCGTTTTAAGTTTTTATTTATTCGACCGCTGTTGGTTAATTATGTTACATCAATTTTCGATTCTCTTCAAATCCCCCTTCGTTTTCAAAGGGTTACAAAAACAAGAAAAACAGCAATTTATCTTTTTTGTTTAAAATAATTTATCTTTGCATGTGAAGTTGCTCTAATGCCATAACCAAAAGTTTCAACTTTGCCTACAATGAAAATCCAATAAAATGAAAAAATTCTGCCTGCTTGCGCTCTTCTGTTCTGTCGTATTTTCTGTGAAAGCACAAAATGCTTCAGCTCCAGGCTTGGAACAAACCAACTCACAGTTTTCGGTTAATTTCGCTGTAATAGGCAACAACAATCGTACGGTTGCGGATAATCTTTATGAAGAGGGCGAACGTTACGAGCGTTTTGGAGATTTTGACAGCGCAGCATTTATGTTCAACAAGGCTGCAAACGAATATAAGCAAGACAAGAAATATAACCTATACGGAACTACCTTGATCCGTTTAAGCAATGTCTATCTATCTCAGGCAAATTTTACAGAGGCTGAGCATGTGGTGTTGAAGCAGGTGTTAAGAAATTATGCGAAAACAGGTAGTAAAGCAGGGCAAATGTCGGCCTACCAACAATTGGGAAAAATTTATTTAGCAGCCAACAAACTCCCTCAAGCCCTTTGGTTTTATACCCAACATGGGATATTGGCACAACAACTTCAAGATAAAAATGCCTTTATCGAATCTGTTCTAGGCATTGCTTCGGTAAAAATCAAAAAGAAAGATTATTTATTGGCTACAAAAGACCTTAATACGGCGGAATTACTGTCAAAAAATGCCAATACCATACAGTATAACCAAATCATCAAAAACAGCAGGGCCCTCATTGCCGAAAAAACGGTCAGCAAAAAAGGATAATCTTCACCTGTTGAAAGACTTTTTTCCAAAGACTATTTTTAATGCTCTCTGAAATAAACACGCTCCATGAAACCCAAAAGTAACATTGCTTCGATGTTAAGCAATCGTGAGTTAGAAATTATTCAGCTCATCACCCAAGAATATAACAACCAAGATATCGCCACTCATTTGGACATTAGTAAAAGAACGGTAGAAACCCATCGTAAGAACATCTTTAAAAAAACTAAAGTAAAAAGCATTGTTGGGCTGGTAGTTTTGGCTTTAAAGAATGACCTGGTACCTTAGGTTTAACTCTTTTTAACAAACTTTACAAAAAAGATACAGACTAAAACTGCATCTTTTTTGTTTATTTAAGAAATTGGTATCATATTGGATAATGATTTTATAACGAATGGACTTTAAAACAGTTAAAGAAATGCTGAGAAAAATATTTGCTATTACCTTCACCGCTGCAGTTCTAGCCTGCACCGCCTCTCCAAAGGCGCAAAAACCGGTGGATGGTATTCCGAACATAAAACCAGACGAACAACAAAGTTTGGTAACTAAAGAAGTGGTGGGCTTGCTGGAGAACTACAATTATAAAAAGCCTAAATTGAACGATTCCATTTCATCGATTGTTTTTGATCGATATATCAAGGCCTTGGACCCATCTAGGTATTACTTTTTAGAAAGCGATATCAAGGAGTTTGAAGCCAACAGGTATAATTTGGATGACGATTTTAGAATTGGAGACTTAAGTACTCCTTTTTACATCTTCAATGTTTATTTGAAAAGATACAATGAACGTGTGAACTACTCAATTTCGCAAATCAAAAACAAATACGACTTTAACCAGAATGATACTTATGTGTACGACAGAGAGAAAATGCCTTGGGCAAAAAGTACTGATGAGCTTAATGACATCTGGAAAAAACGTGTAAAATATGAACTGGTAAATTTAAAAATTGCGGGTACTGATGATGCGAAGAATATAGAAACGCTGACCAAGCGCTATACCAACCTAAAATCACAGGCTGCTAAATTCAACAATCAGGATGTTTTCCAAATTTTAATGGACGCATTTACGGAGGCTGTTGACCCACATACCAATTATTTCAACCCACGCAATGCAGAGGCTTTCAACCAAGAAATGTCTCGTTCGTTAGAAGGTATTGGCGCAGTACTTCAGTCAGAAAATGAAGTCACCAAAATTGCTTCCATTATGCCAGGCGGTCCTGCTTTTAAAAGCAAAAAACTGAATGCTGGTGATAAGATTATTGCTGTTGCTCAAGGCGCTGATGGAGAGTTTGAAGATATCATTGGTTGGAGAATTGACAACGCGGTATCAAAAATTAAAGGTCCAAAAGGTACTACTGTTCGTTTAAAAATTATTCCAGTAGGACAAGAACTTTCTTCGAAGCCACAAATCATTACTTTGGTAAGGGAGAAAATCATATTGGCCGATCAATCAGCTAAAAAAGTGGTAAAAACAGTGGAGAGCGATGGTAAACCTTATAAAATAGGTGTGATTAAAATCCCTGCTTTTTATGCAGATTTTAAAGCAGCCAATGCTGGTGATCCTAACTATAAAAGTACCACTAGAGATGTGAGGTTGTTGATTGACACCTTGAAAAACATGGATAAAGTGGACGCCATTGTGGTTGACTTAAGAGCAAACGGTGGTGGTTCATTAAACGAAGCGATTGAACTTTCGGGCTTATTCATTGGAAAAGGTCCTGTAGTGCAGGTTAAAGACTACAGAAATAGTGTAAAAGTATATAAAGACGAGGATAATAACATTGTTTGGGATGGTCCTATGGGTGTAATGATTGACCGCTTAAGTGCTTCGGCATCGGAAATTTTTGCGGGTGCGATACAAGATTATGGTCGCGGAATTATTATGGGTACTCAATCTTATGGTAAAGGTACGGTGCAGTCATCTATTGACTTAAACTCTTTAATGAACTCTTCGATGTTGCAAAAATTAGCGGCATTGTTTAAAAAGAACGAAGGCGAGAAGAAAGCTATTAATACGAAGGATGCCAATTCACCTACCGTAACTATTGTAGATAAAAACGGCGTACCGCAACTTGGACAAATTAACCTAACCATGGCTAAGTTTTATCGTGTAAGCGGTAATAGTACGCAACATAAAGGTGTTATTCCTGATATCAATTTCCCTTCTATTTATCCTTTAGATAAAATTGGAGAAGATACAGAACCTTCTGCATTGCCTTTTGATATGGTGAACCCTTCTACTTATACTACCGTGTATGATTTAAATGCAGCAAAAGCGGCTTTACTTAAGTTACACGAAAAACGTATGTCTAAATCTTTAGATTATAAAATATTGAAAGAGGACATTGCTGAAGGCAAGAAAAGAGAGAGCGAAACCTCTATTACTCTTAATGAAACGAAGCTAAAAGCAGAAAGAGATGCGCTAGAAGCTAAATCTTTAGCGAGATTAAATCAGGTAAGAGCCGAAAAAGGTTTAGCGCCATTGAAAAAAGGAGAAAAAAGTCCTAAGGAAGAAGCTTCGGATTTTATTGAAGATGAAAGCATGAACATCATGGTAGATTTCATGAAGCTTAATGAAAGTTCAAAATTGAGCAAAAACAATAACAAGACGGTACTTAATAAGTAATCCAACCTTGGCAACAAAAAAAGCGGTACGAGTTCGTACCGCTTTTTTTATGGGCTAAGTCTACCTAAACCTCACAACCGTTTTCATCACAAGCATTGCCTGTGGTTTCATTTAAGTTTTTTAAAGGAGAAGATTGTTGTGCAGCTTGCCACTCATTATAGCTTTGGGTAAGGGCTTGCTTAAACGCTTCTACAGGCTGAGCTCCCGAAAGTGCGTACTTTCTGTCCATTACAAAAAATGGAACGCCCCTAACGCCTAATTGTTGGCTTTCGTAAATATCATATCGTACTTCTTCTTCAAATGCATTTCCGTCCAATACGGCCTTAGTTTCCTCTTGATCTAACCCTAAACCAGCAGCAATTTCTAATAATACTTCAAGCTTATCAATATCTTTTCCGTCGGTGAAATGAGCTTTAAAAAGGTGTTCTTCAGCTAAATCCTGTTGGCCTTTACTTGCTGCAAAATGGATTAACCGATGGGCATTAAAAGAGTTTGCAGGAATGCTTTTTTCAAAATCGATATCCAATCCTGCTTCACTAGCCATAGACGACACTTGTTGGGTCATTTGTTGGGCTTGAGCAACGCTTATTCCTTTATTTGTGGATAGATATTGATAAAGATTTTCTCCATCCACATTCTTATAGTCTGGGTTAAGCTGGTAACTTTTCCAGTCAATAGCTATTAATTTGCCAAAAGGGAGTTCTGACAATGCCTTTTCCAAATGTCTTTTACCGATGTAGCAAAAAGGACACATCACATCTGACCATATTTCTATTTTCATTACTTTAAATTTTATAAAAACAAAGGTAGGCACTTCGCTAAAAGCCTTGGTCTAAGGAAGGTAAAATAAAGCTTCGTCATTGCGAGCTTAGCGAAGCAATCTTAAAGCGATAGACCAATTTTCAGTATTTTGAGATTGCTTCGTCGTCGTTCCTCCTCCTCCTCGCAATGACGAAGGAATAAACTGACCTACGATATGGCAAAAAAAATGGGCAGCTCAATGAAGAACTGCCCGTGAAAATCAAACACTATAATTTAATTTATAGCTTCTTTTTATTTATAAAGCTGATTGAACAGCCATTTAAATGTTCCATGGGTTTGTGCCCTGAAAGTAATTTCTGGTCCAAAAGCAAATAGCTTTCCTTTACCGTAGTCTGCTTCAAAAGCGGCAACACCATCTTTCAAATAAGCTTGTCCCCAAGCCCAACCACTACGCAAAGGTTGATCTGTAGCAAACCAGGCCAAAGGTTTAATTTTGCCATCGTTTTCGGTGATTTTAAATACTGGACTATTATCAAAATAAACATCCGTATTTTCATCTAAGCCCCAATTAGCGGCTAGTTTAGCATCTGTTTTAACGCTTAACACACTTCCTGGCACATAATACTTATCATTCGATAAACGCTTGCCATCTGCAGTAAGCAAAGCATTTTTAACAGGAAGTCCTAAATGTGAGGCTAAGCTCGTAGCTGAACCAATAGCGACAATATTTCCTCCATTCTCTAAAAATGCTTTCAACTGAGGAACAGATTTTTCTGCAGTCATTCTACCTACTCTTCCCTTAAATTCATCTGGAATATTGTCTGCCGCTGGAGGATTAAATCCTCTTCCACCTTCATTAGCCAATGCAGGTACAGAACCTCCAACCATGATCAACACATCATAATTATCTTTAAGTTTTCCAGCGTCAATATCCGGTGGATAAACCACGGTAATATCGTAATGGTATTGCTCCATAATGTAGCGCATCCATCCCGAAGGCATAGAACCTCCATAAGTATCCCACAAAGCAATTCTAGATGGCTTAACTTTTACTGCTCCTTTTGGCTTACTGGCCGCAGTAACTTTCATTCCAAAATTATGCTCTGCTTTATTTAGTGCTGCTTTTGCCGCTGCGCTTGCAGGAACATAAAAAGACCCGTCTGCAGGGTTACGTAACACTTCTACTTTTGCTTTCAACAGTTCGTTTACAGCCAAATAGCTTTCGTTAGCTTGGGCACTTAAAGCAAAGCCACTAGCACTAGGCAAAGCTTGCGGGTTTGCCTTTAACAATTCTCCAAGAGGCATTTTTTGGAAAGGGCCATTAAATGCATTTAATACTCGATCAAACTTTACATTCATTAAGAAAGCCAAAGTCCAACCCGCAGCATCATAAGGAGCCACTGGAGGTCCACCTTCATATTTAAAATCATTCGGGTGATCTTGTGGTTCAAACATATCCAAAACGTGTGGTCTAAATGCCTGATCCGTTTTTACGATATAGGAACCTGCTGGATATTGTTTGCCTTCAACCGTAAATGCTGCAGTGGCCTTTTGCACTTCTACGCCCGTTCTGATCAACGCGTTTAAAAACCTGATGGCTGTAGTAAAATCTGGCTGATTGGCAGAAATAATATATCCTCTTGCATCTCGGTTTGCTGGGTCTTTCATCACCTCATCCAAATATTTTGGATCCATGCTTCTTCTAGCTCCCGCATTGTCCGACTTATCTTTCTTGGCCGCTGCATTAATGGCTTCTATTTTCTTAGGAGAGAAAGACCAAGTATCCTTAGCTCCTCTTTCGATAGAGTTTTTACCCATTTTATACACATTGAACAACAACTCATCGTGATAACGTTGTGCATAGTTCAATACCGCATAATTCATGGAAACCGAATAATCAATGGCATTTTTAAAGAACCATTTTTGAGGTAATACCGGATTTGGGGAATCACTGTTAGGCAATAACCTAGACGGTACCAAAGGAATTTCCATTGGTGTTGGACTACCCACAATTTCGGTAAGCAATCCAATCATGTTATGAAAATAAGTGGTCGTTCTTAATCCACCATTATACCAAGTAGAAAAAACCGAGCCATTTCTTTGGGTATAACCTGGTTTATCTTCTACGTTTAGGCGGTTATGCATGGCCGCACCAACGGCATCTAAGCTGGTCAAAATAATAGGATCGAAAACATAGTTATGAGGATCACGGAATGGAGGTCCTGCCACTACTGTTCCCGCTGGACCGGATTGGTGGTGGTTGTACATAATTTGTGGGTTCCACTCAATGAACAACTGTCGGCCCATATTTTGCGTTTCCTTTAAGTTTAACATAAAGAAATCGCGGTTGTTATCGTGTCCAGCATATTTTTGGTACAATACCGGCAAACCCGCTAAAGATCTTTTCTCTGGTGTTTTTTCCCTCATATACCAATTGCTTTGTAACTCTTGTCCATCAGGATTGGCATGGGTCATCAATACAATCACATCATCCAAAATCCTTGTGGTTTCTGCATCGGTTCTACTTGCCAAATTATAGGCCGTTTGAATTAACTGATGAGCTCCAACAGTTTCATTGGCATGCAGTCCACCATCAATCCAAACTACCGCTTTACCTTGTTGCGCCAAATCTTTTGCTTCTTGGTCGGTTAAAGCTTCGGCACGGGCCAATTTTTGAGAAATAGATTTGTATTTCGCTAAGTTTTGTTGGTTTTCGGGAGAAGTGATGATCAGCATATACTGACTTTTACCTTCTTCTGTTTTGCCAATATCTACCAATTTCACTCTTTTAGAGCTTGCCGCTAGTTTCTTAAAATAAGCTTCGGTTTGGGTATAATTGGCCAATTGGTAATTATCGCCTATGGAAAATCCAAAATGCGACTTCGGACTTGGAACCTCTTGGGCAACCGCACTGAGGCTGGTTACCAAAAAGAACATCCATGCGCCCTTGATCAAGTATCGTTTTATCATACTGCTTTTTTGTTTGATGGTTAAATCAAATATAGGACAGATAAAAACTCCTTGTAGGACCTCTTTAAATTTGTTACACGAATAATTTTGTGGAGCTACAGACCCGCTAGCACTTTTGACAACAGCACATTAACATGCCGCAGCCTTCTCTTCATAGCTTTATTAAAGCAATTGCATCAAGGATTACTTAATTCTCAAAATGCAAAACCTTATCGAATTCGAATACATTAACTAACTTGTTTTCAGTTTTTTTTATAAATACGAGCTTATCTTTTAAAAGGTCATATTCATAAATCTCATTATCACAATTAGAAAAATAAAGCTTATTGCCTTGAAGATAGAGCTGGTTGTCACAAATTCCTCCTAAGTCTTTTAGTTCCACCAATTTTTCTATTTGCCTGGTGCTTAAATTGAATTTTTTAATTTTTTGATCATAGGTCACAAACAATACACTACTTAAGTATTTAACCGGTTTTACAACTAGATCAAAAAGTTCCTTTCTTTCGAAAACAACTTTCCCACTTTTTTTATTAAACAACACTATTTTACCTTCCTTTTCCAAAGGATTTCCAGTTATTCCTCCAAACAATAATGTATCACACAACAGAAACCTTGTAGCAGAAAGATTCGTATTATAGCCCCATTTTAAATCACCGCTATTTAAATCTACACTTGATATATTATTACAATTAAAGTCAGTAATAAACAAGCTTTCATGATCTAGGATAAAATCATTTATGAGCATATCGTTACACTTCTGGCCTTTAGCCCTGTTAAAGTCTCGAAGAAGCTGCCCTGATTGTAATTTCAACACCTTTACTCCTTGGTGTTCAATATTAAGTACTAAAAATTGACCAAAAGACTTAATGTTATTAATCTTATTTGTTGTTTTGAATTCCCACACCTTACTTTTGGAAGATAAACTAACACATTCGACCGAACTGTCACTTTTTAAGAAATAAAGATGATTATTTCTTATTATTGGCAATATGCAATATTCTGTTTTGGACACAAAACGATATACTTCTTTGGTTAAGTAATTACTTATCGTAACTAAAGAATCCTTATTTTTTGAAACTAGTAGCGAATCTCCATAAAAATAAGATGCGCATTTATGGCTTTCCTCAGAAGCATTGTTTTCTGCGAATTCACAGCCGTAAAGAAAAAATAAAAGAAAAAAAACTGAAAGGTTTCTCATTTTATCTATTAGAAAAGAAATTATTTAAAAATAGGAAAGAAACGGTTATCCCGTAGTTTATCTTCATAAGATAAATCTTAAAGCTTTCAAAAACATCCTCAAAATAATTTTATTCCCGTCTTCGAAAAAAGACTTCGCATTACTTTCACCTGGATTATCCATAAAGTTTGCAAATGCAAGAATGAATATGTTTACATAAAACCTATGTGTCTGTAGCTAACACAATATCCTTCACAAGTTTCTTTTCCTCATCCCTATTGCCTAACTTCGCTGCAACAAGTTCTTAACTTTATCTCAAATCAAACCGATAACGGTTCCCGAGTAATATCGGGATTAATAGGGAATCGTGTGCAAATCACGAGCTGTCGCGCAACTGTAAGTCCTCTCTTAAAAGAGAACAGCGCTATCACAATGCCACTGTGCCAACCAAGGTTGGAATGGGAAGGCGATAGTGTTGGGGATAAGTCAGGAGACCTGCCTTTATTGAATTGACAATGTCTTCGCGGAATAGGACAATAGGTCAAGTATGATGAGCAGTGCCAGAAACGGCTTGGTTTCGTTGGTTGTGCTTTTCAATGCTCCCTTTACTTTTTCCAAAGACATTATTTAGGGTTGGGCTTTAAATATTTTCATTTAAACTAATCATAGGCTTCGAAGTTTTAAGGCTTCGTAAGTCTTTTAAATTTATCTTTGACCATGACATTAGAAGAAAGGATACAGCGCTCTCAAACTAGTATTTTCAAAGCTGTATTTCCAAGCACCACCAACCATTACGATACGCTATTTGGCGGTACAGCCATGCACATGATGGACGAAGTAGCCTTTATTACTGCCACCAGATTTAGCAGACAAAGAATGGTAACCGTAAGCAGCGACAGGATTGACTTTAAACAACCTATTCCAGCAGGAACATTCGTAGAACTTGTAGGCAAAGTAACCCACGTAGGCAATACCAGCTTAAGGGTTGGTGTGGAGATTTACATCGAGCAAATGTATGCGGAAGGCAGGGAATTGGCTATCCACGGTGATTTTACTTTTGTGGCTTTGGATGAAAACAAAAAACCTACCCCAGTAATTAAATAGGGAAGTAATGCTTTGCGTCCTTTGCGAAAACTTCACCAACCTTTGCGGTAAATTTTTAACCGCGAAGAAAAAATAAAAGACACGCGAAGAACGCAAAGAAAAAGGCAGACGTTTCCGCCTGCCCCCACAGTTATAAATAAGATTTTTAATCCTGTTGAAAATGCAGCTTCTAAGGCAATGTAATATTTCCTTTGAAGCTTGTTTGTGCTGTGGTTGCTGTATTCCCAAAACCTAATGAAGGGAAAGAACCTAAGTTTGAACCTGCTACATACAAAGTATTTGGCACTGCTCCTTTGGTAATTACCGAGAAATTAAATGCTACGGCAATTAATTTCACATTGCTTTGTCCATCAAGTTTTGTAGGTGTTAAAATCGTCTCCGTTAAATCTGAATTAGGATTTACCTTTCCATTTCCAAACTCGCCGTACACGTTATCGCCCCAAATCCATAAAGAGCCATCTGTTTTTGTGGCAATGACAGAACGATTGAACAAGGCTACCGTTTCCCAGTTTTTATCAGTACCAACCTGCGCCCAAGTACTTTGGGTATCCGTATTTCCTAAACCAAGTTCGCCTCTAGAGTTTCTACCTACAGCCCATAAAGTACCGTCTTTCTTAATCGCCAAGGTCCCTCTTGCTCTTCCCGAAGCCACGGTTTTATAGGTTGATGTTCCGCCAACCAATACAGGTGATAAAGGAGAAGTAGTATCGCCTGTACCTAGCATTCCATTCTGGTTTACACCCCAAGCCCAAAGCGTACCGTCTTTTTTAATGCCAAAAGAACCACCCCAGTTGTTCCATGAAAACACCTCAGCCCATGTTTGGTCTGCTCCTACTTGCGTTGGTACCAAAACATCTCCTGCGGATAATCCATTTCCTAATCTCCCGCTTGAACCATTTCCCCACGACCATAAAGAACCGTCTTCCTTAATCGCTAAAGTATAGTTTCCACCTACGGCAACGGTTTTCCAGTTTTTATCTGTACCTACTTGCACAGGCTGAAGTTTTGCCGTGTTTTCTTTAGTTCCAATTCCTAGCTGACCGTTAGTATTAGTTCCCCAAGCCCATAAAGTACCATCTTTTTTAATGGCCATGGTGTGGCTGGTTCCTGTTTTTACAAACTTCCATTCTTTGTTGGCTTGTATTTGAATAGGCGTACTTACGTGTGTTTCTGTCCCTGTTCCCAGCAAACCACCAGTATTATTTCCCCATCCCCAAATAGCACCTTCGCTGGTAAGGGCAATGGCATGCGAATCACCCACACTTACACTCACCCATTGGTTTTTGGTTACTTCAGGTCCGGTTGGCGTTTCTTCGTTGTTACTCTTTTTACATGCAGATACTATAGATAAAAGGGCTACGCCCCAAATAGTGGCCTTTGTTCCAAAAGAAAAGTTTCTGATTTTCATATAATGTTTATCTGTGATAATAAAGTGTTTTATAATCAAGACGGTATTTCCTTAAAATGGGATGAATAGAAAAATAAAATTCATCCTAAATCCTGCTGAAGTCGTCATACATATGAGTCAACTAAATAATGCTTAAAAATTTGAATAACAACGAGCCTACATTTGACCCCAAAAAGGGATGGAACCGATTTCTAAACCGCATTGAAGAAGAAAAGATGCAGCGAAGAAAGCGTATTGGAAAAATAATGAGATATGCGGCCATCCTAACTACGCCACTGATATTGGCAGGTGCATGGTATGTGTTGAACAAACAGGAAACCGCAGCGGTACAAACCTGCTTCAATACCATCAGTACTCAAAAAGGAGAAACTAAAACGCTAACATTAGCAGATGGCTCTACCATTACCTTAAATGCCGAAAGCGAAATCAGCTATGCTTGTCATTTTACAGGAAAGAATACCAACAGAGCAATCAAACTCATTAAAGGGGAAGCTTTATTTGAAGTGACGAAAAGCAAAGAATTTCCTTTTTCGGTAGATACTAAAGGGCTTCTGGTTACCGTACATGGTACTGCTTTTAACATCAACACCTATACCGAAACCATTAAAACAACCCTTTTGCATGGCAGCATTAGCGCTAAGGCCAATGGCAAGGAAATTTACCTTAAACCCAACCAACAGCTAAGCTACGCGCAGCAAAAAATGACGGTAACCGATATCGATGCCCAAAATGTATCTGCTTGGAGCCGTGGTATTTTATGGTTTGATAATGCTTCCCTGCAAGAAATTCTAGCTAGTCTTCAAAGAAACTACCGTGTAACCTATCAAATCAATGATAAGCATTTAAATAAACATTACACCGCCAGCTTTCAAACGAATGATGGCCTGCCAAATATCCTAAAAACGCTTAGTGCGGTTTCGGGATTAAGTTTCACCCTTAAAAACCAAGTGATTGTTGTACAGTAAATCATGAAAAAATACCGCTTTATTCTGCCGATACTCTCACTCTTTATCTGTATTTCTACTTTCGGACAAACGCTCTATCAAAACGAAAAACGAGTTTCTATCTCAGTTAAAAATAAACCATTAATTGAGGTGCTTAACCAAATTAAGCAGCAAACGGGCATCAATTTGGTTTATAATAATGAGCTGATGGAAAAATATAAATCCGTGAGCCTAAATGTTTCGAAAAGCTCCATTAGTGAAACACTTAAAAAGCTATTCTTAACCACTGATTTAAGCTATTCCATTAACGAAAATACGGTCATCATCACCTTAAAACAAATAGATAGTTTTCAGGCCATCAGCAAACAAGTCATTTCTGGAAAAGTGGTCGATGAAAATGACCAACCACTGCCTTTTGCCAACGTTTCTATTTTAGAATTAAGTCAGGCTGTATTGACCGGCAGCAAAGGGGAATTTAGGTTTTCGGTGGAAAAGACCAAAAAAAGTGAATTCACTGTGGTGGCTTCTTACATTGGAAAACAACCAAAAAAAATCACCATCAATCCATTGCTTAGCTATAGCAATTTGGTCATTAAAATGGATGATGCTTCCCTATATCTCAAGGAAATTAGCGTAAGTGCCAACAAAGCTATGTCTGGTAATTCCAATTCCTCTATTTTTTTCAATAGGGAACTCATAGAACAAACGCAGGCACTTTCTTTGGCCGATGTACTGAACCAGCTTCCAGGGAAATCAATTACCGCTCCCAGCATCACCAATCCTAATATTTTAACCCTGCGTTCGGTAGCTGGCGACAGCTGGTCAACCGATGTATTTAGCAGGAACAATGCTTTTGGCGTAACCTATATTTTAGATGGAGTGCAGTTAAGCAACGATGCTAATATGCAGGCCCAAAACCAAGCGGTAAATGGTTTTCTCAACCCTTACATCCAAGGGGAATATGGTTTAGGCCTTAACAATCGAAACACCACCACTAGCGATAATGCCTTTTCTGGTAACGATATGAGGCAAATCTCTGTAGATAATATTGAAAGTATCGAGGTGATTTCTGGCGTTGCTTCAGCAAAATATGGCGACTATACTGATGGGGCAGTAATCATCAACAGACAAGCGGGTAGGTCTCCTTACAACATGCGAGTTTCGCTCAGAAACGGAACTACTCAATACAGTTTAAGTAAAGGACTTCAGCTCTCCAAAAAACTAGGTGCCATTAACTACGATGTGAATTATTTAAAGGCCAATAATGATCCTCGCGACAATCTAAAATCATACAACAGGGTTAGTGCCCGCATCATGCATTCCATTGCTTTGGGTGCAAATGACCGTTTCAAAAATACCTTTTCCATGGGCTGGAGTGCCAACCTTGACGGAACAAAATTAGATATAGACGATCCTGCAGAAAGAAAATCAAGATTTGAATACAAGCAGTTTACGTTCAGCAACCTACTATCTTATCAATTTGCCCAAGGCGCTTTCTTCAAAAAGGTTGATTTAAGTATGGGATTATCCACCGGAAGGCAATATTCTTCCATGCAATATCGCATTGCTGGAGAATCGTTTCCTTATGTAGAGGCCTACAAAGAAGGTTTAAACGTGGGCGATTATGCCAACGGTTATTATTTAGGGGAAACCGTAATTGAAGGTAAGCCTTTTACTTCCAATGCCAACCTTAACCTCTCGGCAGAGTATAAAACGTTAAACATCAACCATCGTTTAAGCATTGGTGCAAATGCCTACTATTCCGACAATTTTGGCCGTGGACAAATTATTGATCCTTCCAAGCCATTATTCTCATCCAGTACTGAGCAGTCTTACAATTACAACCAATTAAAAGGAGTATTAAATGTGGGTGCTTATTTAGAAGATGGTTTTGCTATTCCACTTTTCAACAGTGATTTGAACGTACGCACAGGAATAAGGGTTGATCAGCAGAACAAAGCCCTCAATTTTTCGCCAAGAATTAACACCAATTACAAAGTTACCGACAAACTGACCCTTGGTTTCTCTTACGGTATTGCTACCAAAGCACCATCGTTGGCACACTTATCACCTGGTCCGATCTATTTCCACACCCCACTCATTCGTGCCAATAATGAAGATCCCGATAAACGACTTTACCTCGTTTACACGAACATCATTAACCCCGAAAACAATCAGTTGAAACCTTCAAGGTCAAATACCGCCGAATTTTCTACTTCATTTATTTCCAATGGCTTTAACTTTTCTTTCTCAGCCTATGTCAAGAATACGAAGGATGGCTTTTCTACCAAAAGAATCATCAAAGAAATTGTAGTCCCTTCTTATACCTATTATATCAATGATGAAGGGAAGGCAGCCTATTCCCCTACTGGCGGCGGAATTAAAAGAAGCATTAGCTACAACCAAATGATCAACAGTCAAAATACCAATAACAAAGGATTGGAGTTCATGATCAGTACACCAAAAATACCCGCCATATCCACTTCCTTTAGCATCAGCGCCGGATATACCAACTCTTTTTTCTATGATACCTCTCCTTATATGAACATTGTAAATATGGATGGTGTTGACTTTACCAGAGATGCTGTTTTTGCTGTTTACGAACCTGAAAATAGAAGAAATATTCAGTGGAGAACCAATATCTCTAGCAATACGCACATTCCTTCATTAGGGCTGATGATTGGGGTTATTGGCGACTTCCCTTTTAAAACCAAATCGGTTTACTACAACCGATCAGCCTACCCAATTGGATATTACAATGCCGAGCTGAAATACTTCCCCATAGAAAACTTCGACCCAGATAATCCAGTATATGGGCATTTGGCTTTGTTACCTACTTCCCCAGAACGAGAAAACGAACGCTACCCAATCATCTACGGCAACGTACACCTAAGAATGAGCAAGGAAATTGCCAAACGCTTAAGATTTTCATTCAATGTGTATAACATGTTGAATTGGCGACCAAAATACACCGTAGAAAGCTCTGGCAATTTAGTGGTATTAAATAGCTCGCCTTCATTTGGAGCAGAAATAAGTTTAAAACTTTAGCGAAATCTTCACCATGAATAGAAATATAATTTTTTCGATTGTCCTTTTATGGATCAGCAGCCTCCTTGCCTGCAAAAAAAACCTCGTTCCTGATTTGAAGCCAGTGGATGTAAACGTTAATATCGCCTACTCAGCAGCCTCAAAACTACCCTTGCAAAATCTTACAGTTTCTATTAAAAACTTAGAAACAGGTTTGGTAGAATATGCCACTACCGACCAAAATGGTAAAGCTGTATTTAAGGAAATTAGCTCTGGAACCTATGACATATCCGTTAAAAGGGAATTCACGGCAACGGAATATTTGAACCTAACAGGTGAACAAGAGCCTACAAAAGTGGTTTTTAACGCGGGTGAAACCAATTATAAAATCAAAACCAACAACGGTAATTATCAACTGAACATGACCCTTAAAAAAGGAATCAATAGTCCATGGGTAATTAAACAGCTTTATTATGCAGGCTCTGATTTGTACGATGGTGCTTCGTTAAGAGATAATTTCTTCGAAATTTATAACAACTCCGACCAGGTGCTATATGCCGATGGCTTATATTTCATGTTTGTTTATGGCCGCATGTCTACCACTTACCGTCTTGAAAATTTATTGCTTCCTAGCGGTCAGTTCGATTGGACAAAAGCCTTGGGAACGGCTCCAGCACCTGCCAATGCCAACGAAGATTTTCTATATGCGCAAGCCATTTATCGCTTTCCTGGAAATGGTACCAGCTACCCAGTACAACCTGGGGCAGGTTTAGTCGTGGCTAGAAGCGCCATTAACCATAAAATGCCTTTCACCAACAAAAATGGAAAAGTGTACGAGGTTAACAAACCCAATCTTACGGTTGATTTAAGCGGGGCAGATTTTGAAGTCATCACCACACCTTATTTGGAACCTGGAGATTACGCTTCGTTAATAGACATTCCAACTCCAGGAAAAACCAGCCTTTTGGTCATTCAAAAATTTGCCACCACCATGATGATGGACAATATTGGAAGGATTGGCTACGCCATCTTTAAAACAGATGAAGATGTATCCAAATGGCCTAGATATGCGGAAGTGAAAGAAACGACCATACAAGGCAAAACACTGTACACACAAGTGCCTAAAAAGTTTGTGTTGGATGCTGTAGAAACACAACCCAGCACGCCCGATAGGAGGCTGCCCAAAAAACTGAGCCCTGAATTGGATGCTGGATTTGGATTTGTACCAGGAGGCTCTTACAGCTCCCAAGCATTAATGAGAAAAGTAGATAGGGTAGAAAATGGTAGAAGGATATTAAAAGACACCAACAATTCTACAGAAGATTTTGAATGGATTATGCCAGCTATACCAGGAGGATTTAAGTAATGTTTCATATCAACCGCCTAGCCTTAATGGTTACGCTGCTATTTATTTTCACTGGTGCCGCAGCACAAGATACCACCGCTAACATACATAATTCGCTTGCCAAACAAACAAGCTATGACTTTTTGCTACAATCGGGATTGTTTCTGGCTAAAAGCGAAATCAATAAAACTTCCAACACCAATTTAAGCTATCAATTGTATGGCGGAAGTTTTAAGCTTGCCCAAGAAGCAAAGCGGAATCAATCAGTAACTTTTGCCTCCGAAGGGATTAGAACACTTAAAAAGTTAAAGCTGTGGGGTCAGTTTATTTTTAACGACCAACAGAACGATAGCATTGCATTTAGCCACCGTGTTGACAATACCGACCCTGCTCCCTATTATTATGGATCAGAAAAAGCCGTTCATTATAAACGCACCGATTATACCATCAATACCTTGGCTTACACCCCGATCATTAGTCAATTGGGGTTTGCCTTAGGCTTCGATTACGGAATGGGCAATCATGCCAGTACTAACGATCCAAGAGGAGCTTTAAAACATTTTAGATTGATACTCAAACCAGAAATCATCTATCATTTGGGGAAACATGGCATTAGTGTAAAAGGAACCTATGGATACGGACAAAATGAATATCAGGTAGATTATCGAAATAAAGCTTTCTACGAATCCACTTCTTATCCCCACTATTTAAACCGCTTAATGAACGGCTACGGCATGTCCAGAACAGCTTTAGATTTTTCAGATAGGGTTTTTACCATCGACAAAAAATGGAAAGGATTAGAAGCCTACAGCAATTTCAAATTAAATAAGGGGCAATTCCAAACAGCTTTTGGTTACCTAGATCGCGACGAGACTTTCAATCGCGGAAACTCTGATGGAAGGTATGCAAGTAGACAAAATTATGGGCATTTTGACCTTGAAACCTATTATGCAAAATTAATCTACCAACAAAATGATTGGCTTTTCTATCTCCATTGGGAAAAAGAAAAGGGAAAAGATAACAACTATGAATTAGGCGGAAATAACTATCTGTACAGCAATGAAAATGCTTATTTGGAAGCCATTAAAAGTATGCCCAAAAATTGGGAGTTAGGACTTAAACTACAGGTAGGCGCTATGCAAAAAGTAGACGGCAACCTCGAAGTAGAAAAGTTTAGATCCATGGCGGGCATCAAAACCTTTGCAGGGAAAAAACTCGAGTTAAAGAACGATTTAAATTGGCTAAACCAAGTTCATTTAGCTTATTACAGCCCTTTAAACCCTTCTTTTAGCTACAATCCTTTAAAGGTTAATTCTTTTATCAGAAGTGTAGTACTTCCTGATGCCGTTTATGACCTTTATGCTTATGGACAAATTGCTGTAACCAGTAAGCTATTCTACAAAAAGAACCGAACCTATTGGGTAATCGGCATTGATGGTCAATACACCGCAGCCCATAAAGCAAGCCGAAACGAATTATTAAGTACCGCTATTAATCCTAGGAAAAATGCCTACACGGCACAATTAAGCTTGGGGTTATTATTCTAATCATGATCAAATTCAGAATCCTTCTTTATTTATTTTTAGCTTATTTTACCTTATTAGGTTTTTCCTATAAAGATGAAATTACCCCTGCATATTTAAAAGATCTGAGACTTCAATATGAAAAGGATCCCCCTTTATGGCCAAAACCAACCATCGATTCGGACATTGTATTTAGAGAATTAGGGGCAATCGAATTTCCCTATAGGGCAAAAGACTCCATTGAAGCCGCTAAAATAGCCTTAGGAAAAACCCTATTTTTTGATCCTAGGTTAAGCGGTTCAAATCAAATTTCATGCTCCAGTTGTCATGAACCAGAGCTTAACTGGACGGATGGCAGGAAGCTTTCTATTGGTAATGATCATTTGGCGGGAATAAGGAATTCGCCAAGTATACAAAACCTAGGCGAGGCCAAAAGCTTCATGTGGGACGGTCGTCACCAAACCCTCGAAGATCAAATTGCCGATGCCCTTACCAATCCAACAGAAATGAACGGTGATTTGGAAGAAGCTACCAAAAAGGTCAATCACATCAAGGGCTATCAAAGCCTTTTTAAAAAGGCTTTTAATAAAAATAAATTAAGCCATTTTGAACTTCGCCAAAGCATTGCGGCCTTTGTTAAAAGCATCAAAAGCAGGCCTACCAGATTTGATAATTTCATTTTAGGCAGAAAAAGAGCACTTTCCGATCAACAAATTTTGGGTTTACATCTTTTTAGAACCAAGGCTCGTTGCATCAATTGCCACAATGGCCCTTTATTTACCGATGGCGAATTTCATAATTTGGGCATGAGCAACTATGGTCGAAAAGGAGAAGATTTAGGTCGCTATAACTCAACTAAAGCGAGTACTGATGTAGGTAAATTTAAAACCCCTTCCTTAAGAGATGCTATGCGTACATTTCCATGGTTCCATAATGGTAGATTTAATGAAATAGAATCGCTGTTAAACATGTACGTAGCTGGTATGCCACAACCAAAGCCGACTAAAGATCAGGCAAATGACCCTTTGTTTCCACAGGCCTCTCCACACCTTAAAAAACTGGAGATCAACTTAGAAGAACGAGCAGCAATTGTCGCCTTTTTACAGGCCATTACCTCCTCTCCTTTCGATTTTGAACGTCCCATTTTACCTAAATGAAAGGATTGTTTACAAAAATGTTGCTTCGTTAAGCGATAAGTTGTACTTTCGCTTATTATTTTTAATTAGTCTAAATAATAAGAATGAACGAAAGCCTGACGATTGAGGACTTTGAAGCGTTTTTCCAGGCTCACTATCAAGGCTTGTGTTTGGTTTCCTATCGGATTACTCGAAATGAAACCTCAGCCGAAGATATTGTACAGGATTTCTTTTTCGACCTATGGAAGAAAAAGGACATGATTCGTATTAAGGGTGAGTTCATCAATTACGCTAAAATCTCCATCAGAAATCGTTCCTTGGATTTTATGAAAAATAAAAACCAGCAATTGATTTTAGTTCCCGACCATACCCAAGAAATGGAAGCCGACGAGCACTATAATCCAGAAATTGATGAGCGTTTTTTAAAAGTTCAGGAAATTGTTAACCTGATGCCCAAGCAACGCAAAGAAGTTTTTCTGTTAAATAGTGAGGGCAAACTAAAACAGAGTGAAATTGCCTCAAAAATGGGGGTTTCTATAAATACGGTTAAAACGCACGTAAAACTTGCGTATCAGTTCATTAGGCAGCATTATAAATCATCTGTTTCCTCTATCCTTCTCTTTGCTTTTTATTGGATTGGAAAAAGCCTTTAAAAGAATTACCAAAACAAATTTTGAGCATTCAATAATCACTGCTAATTTAGCCCGCGAAATTCCACGCTCAATTTAGACGCGGTTAAATTTTTATAAAATAGATGAAACCACAACCTTTTACAGAATTATCCACCGAAGAATTAAAGAAAAAAGCAAAAACATTGAAAATAGCCACCATTTACATCGGCATCTCAGTGATAGGCATGCTTATTTGTGGCATAATTGTTTCCATGAAGAAAGGCTTTAGTGCATTAACGGTTACTCCATTAGCTTTTGCGCCTTTACTAATTATCTTTTCAGCTCAATTGAAACAAGTTAATAATGAGTTAAAAAAGAGAGAAACAGCTTAGTGAATTAGCAAATAAAGGTATACATATACAATAGGCGCAGCAATCAACAAACCGTCGAAACGATCAAGAAAGCCCCCATGTCCAGGTAAAAAGCTTCCCGAATCTTTCACATCAAGGCTGCGCTTTAACATTGATTCTACCAAATCGCCCAAGGTGCCAAAGCAAGAAATAATTGTCGCCATTCCTGCCCAAACAATAGGCTCTACCTCCGTAAACTGAAAGGATAGAATAATAGCCACTACTAAGCTGGTAAAAACACCGCCAAAAAAACCTTCCCACGATTTTTTAGGGGAATGTCTTTCAAACAATTTACGCTTACCTAATTTCATTCCAAACAAATAAGCGCCTGTATCATTTGCCCAAAGCATTAATAAAAACGCTAATGGAAAATGAAAACTATACGTTTCAAAATTCATCAAAAACCCTAGGGAGTAGAAGAAACAGAAAGGAATGGTGATGTATACAAACCCTACAAAAGTGTAGGAAATATTGGCAAAAGGAATTTTATTTTTCTTATACAGCTCAGCAATAAACACCGAAAAGATCAAGGGAATCATCAATAAGAGGTATTTTAGCTCAAACTGAAAAAAATGGTAGGCTGCAGTGGTGATGTAAATGAGCGCCGCTACCACTACCCCAATATTACGGTGTGGGCGAATTCCTCCTATTTTTATCATTTTATAGAACTCCAACAACGCTACTAAGCTCAATAGCAAATAAAAGCCCGAAAAAGTGTAGGCGCCCAATAAAATGGAACCCAACATCACAATGGTAAAAAAGAAAGCGGTAATGGCTCTGGTCTTCATTTAAAACTAAGGTTTAAGGCTAAGATCGGAGCTGTTTAATTCCCCTTCCTCTGTCCTATCTATCGTATTTTTCAAAAATTTGAACAAAGCTAAGGTTAAAATAGCACTTATCAAGTATCCATACCAAGGCATTTGAATATCCTCTGCATTGGTATATGATTGGTTATTGGCCTGTAAATAATAAGCCACCGAAACAGCGTAAGCGTTATTTAAAAAATGGGCAAATACCGCGTACCATATGCTACCTGTCCAAAAATAAACGTATCCAAAAGCGGCTCCTAACAACAAACGTGGCAAAAATCCATAGAACTGAAAGTGGATGGCACTAAAAATAGCCGCCGATAACCAAATGGCCACATGTGGATTGGACTTGATGCGGAAGATGGTTCTTTGTATTGCTCCTCTAAAGATAAATTCTTCACAAATGGCAGGAGTAACTGCAATGACCAATAAATTAACAAACAACGCTACTGGACTATTCATCTTTAAAATAGCTTCGGTAGTTTTTGCCGCCGAATCTTCCATTTCTCGCATCCAAACTTCTAAACCTTTTAGAAAATCTGGAAATACCATTTTCTGGTTCCATTCATTGGCCAAGCCCATCAAAGGCATCCAACAAATAGATAGTATAGCCACCAGTAATAAAAGATTTACCCTAGGGGCTTTCATTCCGTAAAACTTTGGTAACCTCTTACCTTCTACTACAGATAATAAAACGGCAGGTGCTAAAAATAATCCTATTTGTTGGGCCACTAATAAAATCCTGAACGACGAAATATAGCGAGAATCATTTGCTGCCATTCCCTTGATCCCTTCAAAACCATCTATGAAAAAGGCAATAACTACACCTATCACTGCAAAAACAATCAATCCGCCAAGGGCGAACAATAAAAGAAACAACATTTGGAGAAAAGGGCTGTTTTCTGGCTTGTGTAATGGGTTTTGATACATTTTATGAATTATGCGTAACTTTGCAACGTTTTAATTAGCTTGAAGATAGAAAAATGTCTGTAAAGATAGGAAATATTGATTTGGGAGAATTCCCTTTGTTATTGGCACCAATGGAAGATGTGAGTGATCCTCCTTTCCGTTATGTGTGCAAACAAGGCGGAGCAGATATGATGTATACGGAGTTTATTTCCTCTGAGGGATTAATTCGTTCCGCGGCAAAAAGTAGGCAAAAGCTTGATATTTTTGAGTATGAACGCCCAATAGGCATCCAGATTTTTGGAAGCGATATCGAAAGTATGCGTGAAGCTACGGAAATTGCCACCTTGGCAGGTCCCGATTTAATGGACATTAATTATGGTTGTCCAGTAAAAAATGTGGCTTGTAGAGGCGCAGGTTCGGCATTGTTGCAGGATATCGATAAAATGGTGAAGATGACCGAAGCGGTAGTTAAAGCAACGCATTTGCCCGTAACGGTAAAAACGCGTTTAGGTTGGGACGATAATACCAAAAATGTGGAAGAAGTTGCCGAACGTTTACAAGATGTGGGTATTCAAGCATTAACCATTCACGGTCGTACCAGAGCCCAATTATACAAGGGTGAGGCAGATTGGACCTTGATTAGAGAAATTAAGCGTAACCCACGCATTAAAATCCCAATTTTTGGTAACGGCGATATTGACAGCCCTGAAAAAGCGGCCAACTGGCGATTAGAATATGGCGTAGATGGGATGATGATTGGTAGGGCAGCCATTGGCTATCCATGGATTTTCAGGGAAATTAAGCACTTTTTTGCTACTGGACAGCATTTAGCAGGCCCAACTTTAGAAGAGCGTGTAGATGCCTGCAGAACGCATTTTACCAAATCGCTGGAATGGAAAGGACCAAAGGTTGGCGTGTTTGAAATGCGACGTCATTACAGCAATTATTTTAAAGGATTGCCAGATTTCAAACATTATCGTACTCAATTAGTTAAAGAAGAAAACATTGAAACAATTTATGCGTTGTTAGATGAAATTACTGACAAATACGCCAATATAATGCCCGTTAACGAAATGGCGTGATTATTGAGTACATTTAAGAGTTAAATTTACGGTTATGGTAACAGCAATTACTGAAGGCATAAAAATTTCGGTCGACACCATTTATCAGGATGAACATTCCAATCCTGAAAGTGGACATTTCATGTTCGCATATCGTATCAGCATTGAGAATCTTACCGATTTTGAAATACAATTGATGCGTCGTCAATGGTTTATTTTCGATTCTAACGGCACGGTAAGAGAAGTTGAGGGAGAAGGCGTAGTAGGTGTTCAACCCATCATTATGCCTGGCGATAGCTATTCTTATGTTTCAGGTTGTAACCTAAAAACAGATATTGGAAGCATGAGGGGTAGATATTTGATGCGTCGCACCTTAGATGACTCTGAGTTTTTAGTAGAAATTCCTGAATTTGAGTTAGTGGTCCCTTTCAGACTTAACTAATTTCAGATCAATCCAAAGCACATTCCGTTGTAAAATGTCCAACCGTCATTTATGGATGTTTCCTTCATCAGGCAATTATATATTCCAGTTCAACCTACGGTAAAATCTTATGGAGCTGTAAGCTACCAAGAGTTTTTACCTCATCAACAATTACACTCCTTTATTTATTGTTATTGGCAGTTAAAAACCAATCAAAAACTTGACCACCCATTCACTTATCGTGTAGTTGCTGACGGTTGTATCGATATTTTCTTCGAGCTCAACCAACCCCAAGAAAACTTTGTGATGGGCTTTTGTAAAAAGTACACAGAGTTTGATTTGGCGGAAGAATTTAATTACGTAGGCATTCGGTTTCTTCCTTCCATGTTCCCGCAACTATTTGGTGTTGACGCTTCTAGCATTAGCAATAAGGCTGTGGAATTAAAGGATGTAGTTCCTCTAGCTGCCAATTTTATCCAATCTCATTTGGTTGCCAATTTGAATGTTGACAGCATTATTTTCCTATTAAATGAGTTCTTTTTAGATCTTCTGCCTTCTGCTAATTTTCAAAATGACCCTCGCCTTTACAATGCCATTGCCTTAATTATGAAAAATTACGGCATGGTTGATATGACTGAAATTGATACGGGGCTTAGCCACAGACAGCTGCGTAGACTTTTTGATTTCTATATCGGCGATTCTATGAAAACCTTTAGCAAGGTGGTTCGTTTTCAAAACATTTTGAGAGCAAAACCATCTACCCAAAGTTTGCGGCAGAACAAATTATTTTTTGATTCTGGTTTCTTCGATCAATCCCATTTTATTAAAGATTTTAAGCATTTTTACGGGGTAACTCCTAGTAAGGCTTTTGGCAGATAATTGTCCGATTTTTACAATTTTAGCCTCCAGTGTTTAGCCAATTTTGTGTTGATGATGTCAATAACGAAATATATAATGATGGTGCTAATAGGCTTATTTTTTGCCAAGAGTGCCTATGGTCAAACTTCTAAAAACAAGATTGCGATGAAATTAAATGCAGGTGTAATCACCGAAAAATTAGCAGAAACAAAGAAATTCTACACGGAAGTTTTAGGATTTGGAATTACCTTCGAAAACGAGTTCTATTTATTGTTGCATACGCCAAACAAAAGCGCAGAAATCAGTTTTCTTTTGCCCAACCACCCTACTCAACAGCTGTTGTTCCATCAACCATTTAAAGGCCAAGGGATGTACCTTACCATTGAAGTAGAGGATGTAGATACTCTATATCAACAACTAAAGGCTAAAGGTGTTGCCATTAAAATTGAGTTGAGGGATGAACCTTGGGGCGATAGACATTTTGCCATTCAAGACCCCAATGGGATTGGAATTGATATCGTAAAGTATTCTTCTCAATAAAAGCCTAGACTTTACTTTTCTATAATTTTCTTTCGATGATTTATTCCCCATTCTACCAAGGTATTGGTGACAGGAAAAACAGTTTTACCATAGTCGGTTACCGCATAAGCAACCGTAACGGGCTTGGTATTCTGAACGGTTCTGGTGACTAGCAAATTATCTTCCATATCTTTTAGTTCCTTGCTCAGTACCTTGGCCGAAATACCGGTTATTCCTCGTTGAATCTTCTTGAAATGGTTGACCTCTTCTGGTCTATTGGTCAGATATCTTAAAATCTGCAGCTTCCATTTTCCTCCCAAAACTTCCAAACTATCACGTAAAGCAATCAATTGCTCGCTACAGGTGGTGGTTATTTCCTTCTTTATCTCTTTTTCCATTTCCAACATATCTTAAATACTTACCTTGAGGTTACTGGTTACCTCCTATTAACCCATGAGCAAAATAAGTGTTTCGCTCCATAATTTCGTCCAATAAATGTTAATCAAAGCTCATAATTTAGATGAAAACAATCCCAAGAAGAATAGTCACAGGATTAAAAGACGGAAAATCTGTGATAGTAGAAGACCGAATTTCCGATAACGTATCTGAACATTATCCAGGGCTAATCATCTCCGATATTTGGAGTACCCATCAAACACCTGTCGATTTAGAAGAAGAACTCATTATTGAGAACACTGCATTTCCAAATACGCCTAAAAATGGTACCTACTTTCGCTACGTACAAATCCCTCCTGATGAGGATTTAGGGATTGAAACCAAAGTCGGCTCACCTCACCCTTTAATGCACCAAACCTCCACGTTGGATTATATCATTATTTTATCTGGAGAAATATATTTGATTTTAGACGAACAAGAAACGCTTTTAAAAGCAGGTGATATTGTGATCCAACGAGGAACCAACCATGCTTGGAGCAATCGATCTAATGAACCTTGCATCCAGTTGGCAGTACTTATTGATGCCAAATAAAAAAGGCAATCTCTCGATTGCCTTTTATCATTTTTTTAAGCTGATGTTATTCTCTACTTCTGCCAAACAGCATCGAAGCATAATAAAGCAGGTTGGCCAAAGCGCCCAAAGCCGCAACCACATAAGTCATAGCTGCCCACCAAAGCGCATCTTTTGCCTGTACATTTTCTTCTGAGGTTTGCATAACCCCTTGATTATTCTTTAACCAAAGTAATGCTCTATTACTGGCATCAAACTCCACTGGTAAGGTTACAATACTAAACAAAGTAATAATAGCCAAACCAATCACTCCAATTCCCAATACAATAGATGGCCCATTAAAGGCGATTAGCAACACTCCTATTAAAAGTACCCATTGCAATAAGTTTGAAGATATGCTCACAATAGGTACCATATTTGATCGAAACTGTAACCAGTTATAGCTTTTAGCATGTTGTATGGCATGTCCACATTCATGTGCGGCTACGGCTGCAGCCGCAACACTCCTACCATAATATACATCTGTGCTTAAATTTACGGTCATATCCGCTGGATTATAATGATCCGTAAGCTGTCCTTCAGAACTTAGCACTTTCACATTGTAGATTCCGTTGTCGTGTAGCATCTTCTCTGCTACCTCTTTTCCCGAAAAGCCTGAATTAAGCTGCATCTCTGCATATTTCGAGAACTTGTTCCTGAAACGCCACTGTACAAACATACTAAGCAGAAGGATCGGAATAAATAAAATTAAATACGTTTCCATTTTTCAAATGTTTGTGTTATTCGGTTTCGCTAAATCAAAAAGTGTTCCCATCTTTATAAATATTTAATTTTTTTACATTTTTCATGATGGTACCTCACCTATCGTATTGGGAAAAAGTAAATTTTTACAGCGCTGATGTCATCATTGTAGGCAGCGGCATTGTAGGTTTAAACGCGGCCATCGCCATCAAAAAACAGCAGCCAAATATTAGTTTAATCGTATTAGAAAGGGGTTTTTTACCTTCTGGGGCAAGTACTAAAAATGCTGGGTTTGCCTGTTTTGGAAGCATTTCGGAACTGATTGAGCAAGAAAAAATTTGTGGAACAGAAAATTTACATACACTTGTAAAAAAACGTTGGCTAGGTCTTCAAAAATTACGTTCACTGGTTGGTGATACGAAGTTAGCACTCCAAATAAACGGTGGTTTTGAGCTTTTTAAGAAGGAAGACGAATCGTTAACTGAAGAATGTGTATCGAAAATTGGCCATTATAACCATCTAATAAAGGACATTACCAATGATATAAGGGTATTTGAAACTGCTACCGAAAAACTCGGATCCTTCGGTTTTGGGAACATCAATAGCCTCATCTCAAATAAATTGGAAGGACAACTTGATCCTGGAAAAATGATCAGGGCACTTGTTGAAATTGCTGCTTCATTAGGTATTTCCATCCTAAACAGCTGCGAGGTTACCGCTTTCGAACAAGAAGAAAATGGACAGGTTGTTTTTACGTCTCAAGGTAATTTCAGTACTAAAAAGCTCCTATTTTGCACCAATGCTTTTGCCAACCAGTTATTTCCTCAACTTTCTTTAAAACCTGGTCGTGGACAGGTAATCATTACCAAACCTGTGGAGAACTTAAAATGGAAAGGTACCTTCCATTACGACAAAGGTTACTACTATTTTAGAAATGTAGGCAACAGGGTATTGCTTGGCGGAGGTAGAAATCTAGACTTTTTTACAGAAGAAACACATCAATTTGGAGAAACGCCGCTGGTACAAAATACCCTCTTACGTTTACTAAAAGAAGTGATCTTGCCAGAAATAACCTTCGAAATAGAACAAAAATGGAGTGGTATCATGGCATTTGGCCCATCACTCTCTCCTATTATAGAAGAAGTAAAACCTAATGTATTTTGCGCAGTTCGTTGTAATGGAATGGGTATTGCCATAGGTAGCCAGACGGGACAAGAAGCCGCTGAGTTGGTGTTGAGAAGTTTGTAAAATAACTTGGCTGATTAGATAAACCTCGTAGGTTTACTTGCCATCATGTTTATTAAACCTAAGAGTTTTGCGGGTGACCAACAACTAATTTTCATCATCCCAATTTCCCATTGTTTGATTTTCAAACGATTTTGTTAGCCCATATTCCAATCCATTTTTTATAAAAAAGTCTCTTAGAACTTTAAATGTTGGTCTTACAAAATCTTCAGCATTGGCCCTATCATGATAACTGTAAGCCAACTTTTTACATGCAAAACATATTTCAATAAATTCAAATACTTTTCCCTCCTCATCCAAAAAAAGGATCCCATTTCTTGGAACATAACATTTTGTAAGATTTTCTATTTCTGGCTTAATAATGTATCCATAATTATAAATGATGTCCGACAAGCGATCCGTTTGGATATAATTTATTGTTTTTATTTCAGCAAAAGGATACCTACAGATAGCATAATGCAGCTTTGGCATCATGGGATTATGATAAACCGTATCTTTAATTGGGCCACCTTCATAATTAAATGAAACCAATTTTATTTGAGCAGCTTTGTTAAAAGGATAGTTTTTTAGCCTTTCACTAAAACTGATATTTCTAACTTTTTCAAATTTATAATAAGTGGATGTAGGTGCTTTCTCTTCCTTTAGCTTGGTCTTTTTGATTTTTTGTCCCATTGAAATTAATGGAATAAATAGGCACAGACATAAACAGACTAGTTTCATAAATACTCAAAACTAAAATTATATATCAAAATTCATCATTCAAAAACCACTTTTTTATTGAAAAGTTTATAGACTAGTATTAATTCAGCTTACTATTTTCTTTAATCATCCCATATTCTATACCCACGCTTTTAAAAAATTCCTTAATCATGTTAATTTTATGATCGCACTCTTCTTCTACAGCAATTTTCTTTGAAAAACTACGCATATGTAGGCAAGAAAAACATATTTCTATAAAATCAAACACTTTACCCTTTTCATCCAAAAATAATATTGCATTTCTAGGAGAGTAGCAAGCGCCAAAGTCTGTTACATGGCTATTACCAATAGGTTTATAATTGAACCAAATATCAGTTAATTTATCAATTTGAATAAGATTTAACTTTTTACTTTCCTTAAAAGGATTAATACAAGCGGCCATTTTTGACTTTGGCATATTCTCATTATAAATAATTCCAGCTGTATCTAATTGTCCACCTCCTGTTTGATCTTCGAAAGAAACCAGCTGTATACTAACAGCGGTATTAAATGGAAATTTCTTAATTCTTTCAGAAAAATTAATATTAGAAACTCTTCCAAATTTATGTGAGCTTTTGTTTTCCACCGGAGGACGTGTTTCTTTTTTATTCTGACTAAACGAATTTATACTTGTTATCAGCAAACATGAGATTATTAAATATTTCATATCACCTAATCAAAAACCACTGTTTTATTACCTACCACAAAAACACGATCATCAAATACCAGTTCTAATGCCTTACTCAATACAGACTTTTCTATTTCTCTGCCAGCAACAGACATTTGTTTAGCACCATAAGTATGATTCACGTGAATGGTTTGTTGGTTAATAATTGGACCTTCATCCAAATCGTTGGTTACAAAATGAGCGGTTGCTCCAATAATCTTTACCCCTCTATTAAAAGCTTGTTGGTAAGGACTAGCACCAATAAAAGCAGGTAAAAAAGAATGGTGGATGTTAATAATTTGATGTTTATACTTCGCTACAAAACTAGACGAAATGATACGCATAAACTTAGCCAGCACAATGTAATCCAGTTGGTATTGGTCTAGCTGCCTCATAATGGCTAGCTCAAAATCTTCTTTAGATAGGTTTTCGTGCGAGATGTAATAAAAAGGCACATCCAATTTTTCAGAAAGTTCTTTCAAATTTTCGTAATTGCCAATCACACATTTTACCTCAGCTCCTAACGTTTTGAAATAGTTTCTGATCAAAATATCCGACAGACAGTGAAACTCTTTAGTAACCAAAATGGCAATACTTTTATCTGCTTTGGGCAATACCTCAATCAATGCATTTTGAGGTAGTTTTTGCTGCAATTCTCTTTTTAGTTCTTCTGTTTCCTCTATGCTATTACTGCATGATATTCTCGCGAAAAAACGTTGTTCTTCTTCGTCAACAAACTCACGCATCGCGATGATATTAAGCTGGTGGCTGGCCAAAATATGGGTGATATTAGCCACTAAACCAACTTCGTCTTTACATTGTATTAAAACTAAAAGTTTATTCATGAACTAAATATAGGATTTAAGTAAAATCAAATATAGCCCACCACGTTAATTTCGTTATTTTGTATAAAATTCGTTCGTATGGAAATCGCTATTGTTGCCTTATTAGTTATTGTGTTGATTTTTTTAGTGGTATTAATTAGTAGAAAACCTAATAAATCGGCTGAGCAGGACCTTTTTTCTATTAACTTTTTAAAGGAAGAAAACCAAAAACTGCAACAAGAGTTGATGCAGATACGAGCCAACTACATTAACGAAAACAATCGTGCTACCCGTGCTGAAGAAAACCTAAAAGCACAACGTGAAATCTCCCAGAAACAACAGCAAAACCTAGAAGACCTACAACAAAAATTTACACTGGAGTTTTCTAACATCGCCAACAAATTATTGGATGAAAAATCGGCAAAGTTTACTGCACAAAACCAAAGTAACCTAGACCAAATTCTCAATCCACTAAAAGCAAATATCAAATCGTTTGAAGAAAAAGTAGAAAAGGTCTATCAAACAGAAGCTGCCGAAAGAAGTCAGTTAAAAGGCGTGATTTTCCAATTGATGGACCAAAGCAAACAAATCCAAACGGATGCAAATAATTTAACCAAAGCCTTAAAAGGCGACAATAAAAAACAAGGAACTTGGGGCGAAATTATATTGGAACGAGTATTAGAAACTTCGGGACTTGTGAAGGATAGAGAATACAGCATCCAGAAAAGCCTAAATAGCGCCGAAGGCGCCCGTTTACAACCTGATGTGATAGTAAACCTGCCTGACGAAAAAAACTTGATTGTAGACGCTAAGATTTCATTAGTGGCTTATGAAAGAATGGTGAGTGCAGAAGATGAAGAAGAAAAGCTTGCTTATCTTAAACAACACTTACTTTCTATCAAAAATCATATTGATGGATTATCTGCTAAAAACTATCAGCATTTATATGCCATCAATTCACCTGATTTTGTGCTGTTATTTTTACCCATAGAAGCTTCATTTAGCGTTACCGTGCAAGCAGATACCGAACTTTTCAACTACGCTTGGAACAAAAAGGTAGTTCTGGTAAGTCCAACCACTTTATTGGCCACTTTACGTACCATTGCCAGTATTTGGAAAGTAGATAGGCAAAATAAAAATGTGTTTGAAATTGCAGAAGAGGCTGGAGCACTTTATGACAAGTTTGTGGGCTTTTTAAATGATATGGAAAAAATAGGAAAGCATATTGAACAAACACAAAAAGCGCATGACGATGCTTTCAAAAAATTACAATATGGTAGCGGTAATTTAATTGGGAAAGTAGAGAAAATTAAAAAACTAGGGGCTAAAACAAAATCAAACAAACATATTGACACCAAATTCTTGGATCAGGGAGAATTATAAGCCTTCTATCAGCTTCATTAATTTCTCTTCCTGAAATTGTCTGCTAAACTCATAGAGCTCTTCTTCCGTACGATGAATACGTACAGGTTGGTTATCAAAATGTTTATCTAGGGATTCTTTTAACAGGTTGACAATCTCCTCTTCTGTATCGCACACGAAACCAGCATTGTTCTTCTTAATGCTCTCTTCTAAATCTCCGTGATCATTTACAGGCAGTAAAATGGGCTTCTGGAAAGCCAAGTATTCATATTGCTTGGTCGTAATAATTTCTTTCCTACCCCCATATTTTAAGTGTAAAAACATGGCCGCACTATATAATTCAGTATATACTTCCTCAATTGGCATTTTTGCACTAATAGAAGTATAAGGCTCCAAATGATAATTTCTAATTAAATCCTTAAGCCTAATTGATTCATCGGTACCTACAAATCTAATTTGGAAATATTGGGGTTGAATAGTAAACTGATCTATAAATTTTCTTACTGCTTTAAAAAAAGTAGTATCCTGTAATTGATCATTATAAACAGAACCTAAATAAACCAATTTAAAGGTATAAGGATGATCCTTAATTTGTTTAAAATCAATCTTTCTAAAGTCATACCCATTTCTAATTACCTGTACCTGATTTCTATATTTTTCAGGAAATAACTTTCGGATAGATTCGGAAATGGTAACAATTAAGTCTGCATTTTTCAAATTTCTCAGCTCTCTTCTTTTAAGAAAAGATTTCCGAAGAAAAGACAACAGTTTACTATCCTCAATAGACGTATAGCCAAACACACCTGGATCTCTATAGTCTAAGATCAATTTACATCCAAACTCTTGCTTTAATGAATTTCCTAGATTATGTATGGCAATAGATGGAAAAGAAACAAACACAATGTCATCAGGAGTGATATTGATGTTTGTTTTCTTTTTGTATTTGTTAAACTCCCTACCTAAATCAAAAATCTCTTTTCCCGTAAAAAAGTAGTAGGTAATCAGCAGCAATTTTGCAAAGCGTCTCCTTCCATTTTCTAACAGATTTTTATAGAAATTGTGGAAAAAACCAGGTGTATAACTTAGTGGTATCTCAATGAGACTTCCCTTAATTCTTATGGGTCTTTCAACTTTATTTTTATTACCATAAACAAAGTGAACTTCATAAGCCTGAGAGAGCGCTTCAGAAATACTTAATAACCTGTTAAATCCGGTTTGATAGGTTTCCCTACCATGATAAGAAAATACAAATATTCTCTTCAATAGTTATTGTTGTTTGGACAGGCAATATATTGAATATGAAATGATTTTATCAAATAAAATTGATTAATAGCAACTAGTTTTTAAAAGCATTCCAACCTTGCGCCTTTAATTCATGAACAACATCAGATTTTGAAATCATTTTTACACCCGAATTTTTATCAGTGATATGTCCAATAATACTGATGTCTACATCATTCTTAAGTTTCTCGTAATCAGATTGTTTTATTGTAAAAAGCAACTCATAATCTTCACCACCATTCAGGGCACAAACCGTAGGATCTAAACCTAGTTCTCTAGCAGTTTCATAAGTGACCGGGTCAATAGGCAATTTGTCCTCATAAATAGTACAACCTTTATCACTTTGGGTAGTGATATGCAGAATTTCCGAAGCCAAACCGTCCGAAACATCAATCATGGCAGTAGGTTTTATCTTTAATTGAGCCAATAAATCCACTACATCTCTACGTCCTTCGGGTTTCAACTGGCGTTCTATGATATAATCTTTTCCTTCTAGATCAGGTTGTATTTGCGGATTTTCTAAAAAAATCTGCTTTTCACGTTCTAAAATTTGTAGCCCTACATAAGCACCTCCCAAATCTCCCGAAACACAAAGTAAATCACCTTCTTGAGCACCATTTCTGTAAGCAATATCCTCTTTAGCAGCATAGCCAATACTGGTAACACTAATTACCAAACCTTGTCTACTTGTTGAGGTATCTCCACCAATTAAATCAATGTTAAACTTGTTGCAAGCCAGCTCAATTCCTTTATAAATTTCTTCAACTGCTTCTAAAGGAAATTTACTAGAAACCCCTAATGAAACCGTAATTTGAGTAGCTACGCCATTCATGGCATAAATATCACTCAAGTTTACCTGTACTGCTTTGTAACCTAAATGCATTAAAGGCACATAAGAAAGGTCAAAATGAACACCTTCCAATAAAAGATCTGTTGAAATTAAAGCCTGTTTGTCCTTAAAATCAAGCACGGCAGCATCATCTCCAATACCTTTCAAAGAACTTTCGTGTCCTAACTTAAAATTATCTGTTAAGTGTTTGATTAGACCAAATTCTCCCAACTCTTCTAATGAAGTACGCTCTTTATTTTCGAACATTATCTTTTCCTTTTATATCTGTTAAAATCCATTGCAACTCTCTATCGTAGTTGCTTATTCTATCTTGTAAGGTTGATTGTATGGCCACATCTGGAAAAACACCTCTACCAACTTCTTTTTGTTGATAAACTGGTGCCATCCTATTTAAACCAAATCTTAAACCTAATTTACTATTTTTCAAAGTAACTATTGGCATTCTGCCAGCTGTACATTGATTTGCTCCACCACCGGTTTCAGTACCTACAAATGTTGCTCTGTTAATTGCCTTTAAATTAGCACTTAGTAGTGAAGATGCAGAAAAACTAAACTCGTTAATTAACACATAAACCTTGCCTTTGTAATTATCTTTCTGCGCTTTTTGAGGGCTATATCCTTTCATAAATGAAAAGAAATTACCTTGTTCATCTTCATAAAGACTATTATCATCATTAAAGCCGGTAAGGTAATAAGTAAGTTTTTGTAAACCTGTTCCGTATTTATTTGCGCTAAAACGACCGTTGTTGATAGGCTTATCCAAGTACACAAATTCCTTATCGGTTAAATAGGCAAATAAGGCTAAGCTAGCACTTAACGTACCGCCAGGATTATTTCTAATATCTATGACCAGATTTTGAGTTTTAGCCATTTTTATGCTATCAAAGCATTGTTTATAAAACAGTGGAAAATTAGCACTTGGCACCGAAAAACTTTTTATTTTCAGGTAAGCTACTTCTTTTTCTTTATCCAGAAATTTGAAATCTAGCTGATACTCATTATTCACCTTACTACCTCGATGCTTGATAGAACTAGGCACTTTTTTGGCTGGTACTTGCGCTATTTTTCGAACAGTATCCGTCTTTTTCTTTAACGAATCTTCTTTCTTCTTATCGTAAAACGAAATATAAGTACTGACAATGGTACTGTCTTTTTTTAATTTAACGGCCACGCTATCCTGTTCAGCAAAATAAATCTTGTACAGTTGTGGAAAACTACGTTCAATGCGTTTATTTCTGGATAAAGTATTATAACCGTCGTAACTAAAACCTGTGGAAATAATGTTGAAAATATCTTTTGGAGCTAATCCATCTATCTCCAAAATTTCAGTTCCTGTTTTAATTGTCTTGTATTTACTCTTATTGTTGATAACAATCAATTTATCATCAACTACTGCATAAGTAAACTGTTGAAGGGGATAAACCTTATTTTTGATCGCTTCCCGTTCTTCTTTATCCTTTTGAACAACAGAAGGATATCTCAAACTGGTATGTCCACACCTAACAGCAGCTATTACTGGCGAAAGTTTCTGATAAAATTGTGCCGTAGTAAGTGGCTCATTAATAGCCTTTTTTAAACTATCGAACTTATAATCAAGTTGCTTTTTCGAAATGTACCAATATAAACCTGGATGTCCTTCCCTAAGGATTTGGTAAGAAAGATCTATATCTTGTTTTAAGGCTTCTACACTATGTTTTTTCTCTGTAATGGTGTAATTATAATCCTTTACAGATGAACAAGCACCTAAAAAAACAGTACTTATTAACAATGAATGTCTAAAAAAGCGCCTTGTTAACATGCTTATAAACCCAATTTTGCCGAAATCTCCAGCATTCTCTCAATAGGTTTTTTGGCTTCTACGATAATATGTTCAGGTACAGTCACTTCAGGCAAACCATTTTTCATACACAAATAGAGTTTTTCCAAAGTGTTTCTTTTCATGTAAGGACAATCATTACAAGCACATGAATTAGTAGGAGGGGCCGGAATAAAAGTTTTATCAGGATTAGCCTTCTCCATTTGGTGGATAATACCACTTTCAGTAGCTACAATGAACTCTTTTGCATCACTATTGATAGTATATTTCAGCAATCCGGTAGTAGATCCAATATAATCAGCCATTTTCAACACTGATTCTTCACATTCAGGATGTGCAATGAACTTAGCATTTGGATGGCGTTCTTTTAATTTGGTAATTTTTTCTCTAGAGAAAATTTCGTGTACCATACAAGCCCCATTCCACAAAACTAGGTCTCTACCAGTCTTTTTGGCTACCCAAGCACCTAAGTTTTTATCGGGACCAAAAATAATTTTCTGATCTTTCGGCAAACTTTCCACAATTTGTACGGCATTTGTTGAGGTACAAACAATGTCACTTAAAGCCTTTAGCTCTGCAGTGCAATTTACGTAGGTAATCACCAAATGATCTGGATATTTTTCCTTGAATTTTTTAAACAAATGCGGTGGACAACTATCTGCTAAGGAACACCCAGCTTTTAAATCTGGCAATAAAACCTTCTTTTCTGGCGATAAAATCTTTGCCGTTTCGGCCATAAAATGCACTCCAGCAAATACAATCACATCAGCTTCTGTTTTAGCAGCTTCTTGAGATAAGCCCAAACTATCACCTATGTAATCCGCAATATCTTGTATATCAGGATCTTGGTAATAGTGAGCTAAAATGATAGCATTCTTTTCTTTTTTTAGCTTCTCTATTTCTGCAAATAAATCCAACGTTGGATCTATTTTTTCTTCTACGTAACCTTTTCTGTTAAGTTCTTCTAAAATTTCCATTGATATGCTTTTTAGCTCCAATTAATTTTCTGTAAAGATACAGAGCTTTCAACTTTATCAACGCCTCAAACAAAATATAATTTAATTAAATAAATAGATTCTTATTCTTTATTAGCATGTTGAAACTGGGGAAAAAATTAAGAGAAAAAATGTGGTAAGATGAGTTTTCCCATAGTTACTAACAATTTTTAGGTTTTTTTATTTTAAACTTCCATTGATTTTCAATGTTATAGTTTTTACTTCATTAAATTATCAATATAGAAATGTGTATTGTTAATAGTGTTGTTAAAAGTGGATAACCTGAGGAAATGTGCTTAAAATTATTTAAAAGATTGTTCCAAATTTGGCTTTTTACCTTAGCTTTAAACATTCAAATTTATTTTTTAGGATAATTTATACACGCAATTCACAAGCTTGTCAACTTTATCCACATACTTATTATTATAAGCTTAAATTAATGAGAAAGGTCGATTTTTTAGTCATAGGATCTGGAATTGCGGGCTTAAGTTTTGCACTTAAAGCTGCTAAATTTGGTAAAGTGTTGATAGTGACCAAGTCAAACGAAGATGAGTCTAATACGAAGTATGCTCAAGGTGGTGTAGCAGTAGTTGTTGATAAGTCGGATTCCTTTGAAAAACATATACAAGATACGTTAATAGCAGGTGATGGTTTGTGCGATGAAAGCATTGTGGAAATCGTGGTGAAAGAAGGACCGGAGCGTATACAAGAGATTATTGACTATGGAATTAATTTCGATAAAAACCCAGCTGGAGTATTCGATTTAGCTAAAGAAGGTGGACATTCTGAACACAGAGTGCTTCATTATAAGGACATTACGGGTTATGAGATTGAAAGTGTTTTGTTGAAGCAAATTCATCAAAATGAAAACATAGAGATATTAACACATTACTTCTGTTTAGAGCTAATTACACAACACCACCTGGGAAAACATGTGGATAAGAGTAGTACAGATATCAACTGTTACGGGATATATGCCTTTAACACAGAGAGTAACAATGTGGAAAAGATATTGGCTAACGTTACCGTAATGGCCAGTGGTGGTGCGGGACATATTTATGCCAACACAACTAATCCGGTAATTGCCACTGGAGATGGGATGGCCATGGTTTATAGAGCTAAGGGAAAAATTAGAAATATGGAATTTATCCAATTTCATCCAACTGCTTTGTACAATCCTGGTGAATACCCTTCTTTTTTAATTTCTGAAGCGGTAAGGGGATTTGGAGGTGTATTACGTAGAAGAACCGGTGAGGAATTTATGTATGAATATGACGAGAGGGGATCTTTAGCGTCTAGAGATATTGTTGCTAGGGCTATTGATAATGAAATGAAGAAATCTGGTGATGATTTTGTCTATTTGGATATCACTATGAGGAGTAAAGCGGATATTCTTAAACATTTTCCTAACATTTATGCCAAATGCTTGTCTATTGGTATCGATATGACTAAGGATTTTATTCCTGTGACGCCAGCTTGTCATTATATGTGTGGAGGAGTGATGGTAGATGAAGATGGAAAATCATCTATTAATCATTTGTATGCCTGTGGAGAAGTTTCTTCAACGGGATTACATGGCGCTAATCGATTGGCTTCCAATTCTTTATTAGAGGCAACTGTTTTTGCACATCGTATATTTTTATCGGCAATAGAAAGCTATCAGCAAAATATTATTCCTGATGATATCCCTGAATGGAATGATAAAGGAGTAATACAATCTAATGAAGATATCTTAGTTACTCACAATTTGAGGGAAACTCAAAAAATTATGAGCGATTATGTGGGAATTGTACGTTCAGATTTTAGATTAGACAGAGCTTTAAGAAGACTATATTTATTGTTTGAAGAAACAGAAGAATTTTATAAAAATAACAAGGTTTCGGTTAAACTTTGTGAATTGCGTAACGTAATTCAGGTGGCGTACATGGTGATTAAATCGGCGATTGCTCGAAAGGAGAGTAGGGGACTACATTATACTACCGATTACCCTAACCATTCGAAAGAATTAATTGATACTATTATTTAAGTTTAACTGTCATTCCGACGACAGAGTTTGTCCCGATATATCGGGAAGGAATCTAAAAAAGATCCTTCGCTACCGAAGTATCGGTACAGGTTCGCTCTGGATGACAAAAATAAAAAGAATAACATGTCTATTATATTACCAGTTAAAGGAGTTAGTCCACAATTTGGAAGTGATTGTTTTATAGCACCAAATGCAACCATTGTGGGTGATGTTAAAGTTGGAAAAAATTGTTCAATTTGGTTCAATGCAGTAGTTAGGGGAGATGTGAACAGCATCACCATAGGGAATGAGAGCAATATTCAGGACGGAGCAGTAATCCACGCAACTTACTTAAAAACAGCTACTTTTATTGGAAATAGAGTGAATGTTGGGCATAATGCTATTGTACATGGTTGTACAGTTAAAGATAATGTGCTAATTGGAATGGGAGCTATTGTAATGGACCATGCCATTATTGATGAATATTGTATTATTGCTGCCGGAGCTGTGGTATTGGAAAATACCATCTGTGAAAGTGGATATATTTATGCGGGAACCCCAGCAAAAAAAATAAAGCCCATTACTGAAGAGCAAAGGGCTTTATTGAATAAGTTACCTGATAATTATATCATGTATTCAGATTGGTTTAAGTCTTAATTTATTCCTCCTGGCCCTCGTCGCTGAGTAGTAGGCATAACTGGTGGTTTTACTTCTTTTTTCTCTTTGGGTTTTGGGGTTGGGAGTGGAGCAACCAGTGGAATTTTTATAATTTCATTTCTGTCCCAGTTTGCTCTGATTGACAGCTCTTTAGGTTCATACCAAATGGCCTCAGGTTGTTTACCTTCTTTTAGATTTCCGGTATCCCAAATGCCATTTTTATTCTGATCATAAACAATCCTACCATAGTAAACGCCCTGTTTATACTTGTTAAGTTTTACAGATGTTTTTTTAGTGATTGGAAAACTAGATATGATATTTTTGTCTTTATTTACGATTTCTAGAATATAGCTTTTGGTTGTATCCGGAGGCTCTACAGATAAGGTTAAAGTACCATAATCATTAGCATCACCAAGTGTAAATGATTTTTTAATTTCCTTATTTTTAGCATCAAAAATAGCAGTAGCAGCATTTTCCCGTAGTAATAATATATACTCTTCTTTAGCTCGCCACTTATATTTGATGTGGTATTTTAACATATTTGTACTGTCTTTTTCCAAGGTAAACTTTCTTGGAATACTGTCTTCTAGTAGCAATATTTTACTTTCATCTAAACTTTTCAAAGGGAAGTTGAAAGTGATGGTTAGGTCTTTAAATGGATTTAATGAACCACCATCTAAGTTATCAGAAATATTTACTACACGATTATAAGTATCTCTTTTTGAGCGAGTAAACTTGGCAGTATCCAATACTTTTCCATTATCTTTGACTACTACTTTGGCAGAGTCAAAAGATAAATCATTTAACCATAGTGTTACACTATCTTTTGTTTTATTAAACTGTAGCAGTTTTCCTTGGTCAACAGTACTCGGAAATATAACTGTTAAGTCGGGATTTTTTAGTTGCTGATTAAAATTCATGAAAATACTTCCATCTGCATTTAGCTTTCTATCAAGAAGACGAAAATCTGGTGCTAATTCTTTAAAAACACTTAAATGTAAACTATCTATATTTTTATCTAATAAAAAAGGTTCTTTGATAAATCCTATTTCATCGCTTATCTGTTGATAAATCCTATCACCACTTTTTTCTTTTAAGGCATAAATTTTATAAGTGTCTTTCTTTAAATTGTTAAGCTTAAAATTTCCACTGCTATCTGTTAGGGTAAAAATAGCTGCACGCTTTTTTCCGAAGAGGCTGTCCCTGGATAGGGGCAAGATAAAAACAGTTGCTTCAATTTCTGGTTCCAAGGTAAGTGCATTGGTAACATTACCACTAATGCTTAAAGAATCTAAAGTTGGACCAGTGGCAAATGCATAACTAAAATTCTTTAGCTCGTTACTTTCATTGAGGTCAACAATTGACTTTCCAAAGTTTAGAGTATAAGTGGTATTTTTTTCTAAAGTGTCTGGCAAAGTTATTTCTAACTTTTTCAATTTGGCCTTTAATTCTGGTGCTCTTTCTAATTCTGGAGAAATTGAAAATTCTTTGAACTCATTATTGAGTTTTACATACTCATCAAATTCTATGACTATTTTTTTCGCTTTGAAATTTGTCGTCAAATTTTCCGGAGTCATTTTAAGCACTTTTGGTGGAGTGGTATCTTTTGGACCACCTTGAGGAGTTTGCATGGCAGCACATCCATAAATTAAAGTAGCAAGCACAATAAGTGCTAAAAAAATGCTGTAAAAAGGGTCTTTTCTATTTTTTGCCATTTATAAGCGTTTTAATCTATTTTTACCTTTTTTGGAACCGTAATATTAAAATTTTGAGTTATGCTTTTATAACGCTTTATTTTAAGTGGTGTTTTTTGTTAGCTAAATAACTGTAAAACAGTTATTTAGCTATATGAACCATCAAAACTGAAATATCTGAAGGTGAAACGCCAGAAATTCGGGAAGCTTGTCCTAAAGTTCGTGGTTTTATCTTCAATAATTTTTCTCTGGCTTCTTTTGATAAAGATACTAAAGTGTTGTAATCAAAATCTGGATTAATTGCTTTGTCTTCCATCTTCTGCATCTTTGCCACAATCTCTTGTTCTTTTTCAAAGTAGCTTTCATATTTGATTTTGATTTCTGCTTGCTCCACAGTTTCTTTATCAAATTGATTAAGTACTTCCTCAAATGGCTCACTCACTTTTCTTAAATCACTGATGTTTACTTGAGGTCTACTCAGCACACTAAATAACTTTACATTTTGGGTGAGGGCAGAAGTTCCCAATTCTTCTAACAAAGCATTTGCTTCCGACATTTCTATCCCTTGCTTTTTGGTGAAGGCAACAATCTCGTCGGAATCTTTTACTTTCTGATTAACAATGGCCAAGCGATCATCCCCAACCAAACCTAATTCATGAGCAATAGGAGTGAGGCGAATATCAGCATTATCTTGTCTCAATAATAAACGATGTTCAGCTCTAGAAGTAAACATACGATAAGGTTCTTCTGTGCCTTTTGTCACTAAATCATCAATTAAAACACCAATGTATGATTCAGAACGCTTCATAATCAGCTCATGCTTGTCATTAACCTTTTGATGAGCATTAATTCCAGCGATAAACCCTTGACTAGCAGCTTCTTCGTATCCAGTGGTACCATTAATTTGACCAGCAAAGAACAAATTACTGATTAATTTGGTTTCTAGGGTCAATGACAGTTGGGTAGGAGGGAAGTAGTCGTATTCGATGGCATATCCAGGCCTAAACATCTTCGCATTTTCAAATCCAGGGATCTGTGTAAGCGCTTTATATTGTACATCTTCTGGTAAGGAAGTAGAGAAACCGTTCACATAAATCTCACAAGTGTTCCAACCTTCAGGTTCTACAAATATTTGATGACGTTCTCTTTCTGCAAAACGATTGATTTTGTCTTCAATAGATGGACAATATCTAGGGCCTAAACCTTTGATTCGTCCAGTAAACATTGGAGATTTTTCGAAACCTTCTTTCAAAGTTTCATGCACTTTGTCATTGGTATAGGTAATCCAACAGCAACGTTGTTCGGTAGGTAAGGCTACATCTGTATAAGAAAATCTGCCTCTATCTTCATCTCCCCACTGCTCTTCCATCAGTGAATAATTAAGAGAACGGCCATCAATTCTGGGAGGGGTACCTGTTTTCATACGACCTGCTTCGAAGCCTAATTCTACCAATTGCTCGGTTAATCCGGTTGCTGATTTTTCTCCAGTTCTACCTCCGCCCATTTTTTTCTCGCCAATATGTATCACTCCATTTAAGAATGTACCATTGGTAAGTACTACAGATTTTGCTTTTATTTCTACACCTAAGTTAGTTTTTACACCAATAACTGTGTTGTTTTTTATAAGGAGCGAACTTACCATTTCCTGCCAAAAGTCAATATTTGGCGTACGTTCCAAGGCTAATCTCCATTCTTCTGCAAACCTTTTTCTATCATTTTGAGTACGCGGACTCCACATTGCAGGACCTTTTGACTTATTAAGCATCCTGAATTGAATGGTAGTTTTATCAGCAATGATGCCAGAGTAACCACCCATTGCATCTATTTCTCTTACTATTTGTCCCTTGGCTACACCACCCATTGCAGGGTTGCAACTCATTTGAGCAATAGTCTCCATATTCATCGTTATCAATAATACCGATGATCCTAAATTTGCAGCAGCAGCAGCAGCCTCACAACCAGCATGGCCAGCGCCCACAACAATTACGTCGTATTCTTTAAACATATATTTTGTGATGTTTCACGTGAAACATTTATATTTTATTTCTTTTTTATACTTGTTCCACGTGAAACAAATATAAAGTTTGATTATTTTTCTGAAAGTTCCATCCATCGCTCCATTTCTTTCTCTATCGTTTCGTTTATTTTTTCTATCTCTGAAGAAATTTCTTGGATTTGATTGTAGTCTGAAGGATCAACTTGATTAAGCTTTTCGTTTAGATTTTTAACTTTTTCTTCATTTTCTGCTAAAGAATTTTCTAAATTTTTAAACTCTTGCTGTTCTTTGAAACTTAGCTTTGTAGTACTGGAAGCTGGTTTGCTTTCTTCTTTTTTGTTTTTTTTTACAGTGGCTTCTTTTTCTTGTTCCACAGCGTTTCTGTGCTCTGAATAATTTCCGTTAAATATTTTAACGTTTCCGTTGCCCTCCATAATGAAAAGTTGGTCGCTCATCTTGTCAAGCAAGTATCTGTCGTGTGATACCAAGACTAATATACCAGGAAAGTTTTCTAAGAATTCCTCCAGTACATTTAGAGTATCGATATCTAAATCATTGGTGGGTTCATCTAAAATTAAGAAGTTTGGATTTTGCATCAAAACCTTCATTAAGTGTAAACGTTTTCTTTCGCCACCACTTAATTTTTCAACTAGGCCGTGTTGTTTTTTTGGAGGGAATAAAAATAAAGTAAGTAGGGCAGAGGCTGAGATGGTTTGCCCATCTGCCATTTTAATATATTCTGCATCTGCTTTTACGATATCTATTACTCTGTCTTTTTCGTTAAAGTTTAATCCACCTTGTTTGTAATATCCAAATTTAGTGGTTTCTCCCAAGTCTACTTTTCCTTGGTTTGGAGTTAAGCTTCCGGTAATGATGTTTAATAAAGTAGATTTACCTGTGCCATTTTTTCCTGCTAATCCAATTCTGTCGCCTCTTTTAAAAACATAGGTAAAGTCGTTGATGATTTTTTTATCGTCGAAGCTTTGTTTGATATTCTCCAATTCAAGGATTTTGTTTCCTTGTCTGGCCATCTTTACGTTTAAAGTTACCTTTTGATTATCTCCTCTTTGCTTGGTTTTCTCTTCAAGGTCATAGAATGCATTTTGTCTAGCTTGAGATTTTGTACCCCTTGCTTGAGGCATTCTGCGCATCCATTCCAGTTCCTTTTTTAATAGGTTTTTGTTTTTTTGATAGGTTGCATCATCCTGAGCTTCTCTTTCAGCTTTCTTTTCTAAAAAGTAAGCATAGTTGCCATTGTAGGTATATGTTTTGCCTCGTTCCAGTTCTACAATTGTATTGCAAATATTGTCCAAGAAATATCTATCGTGGGTAACTAATAGTAAAGTTTTGTTTCCCGACGTTAATATTTTCTCTAACCATTCAATCGTATCAATGTCTAAATGGTTGGTTGGCTCATCTAAAACGTAAATATCTGGGTCTTCAATTAAAAGTTTAGCTAAGGCTAGTCTTTTACGCTGACCACCAGATAAAGTATCTATTTTTTGTTGCAGATGATTGATGCCCATTCTGCTTAAAATAGTTTTGATCTGATGTTCGTATTCCCAAGCGTTATGCTCGCTTAATTCTTCATATAATCTATTGAGCTTCTTTTCATCAGGGTGTTCTTGCTCAACTAATTCTTCATATTCTCTAATCAACTGCTGTTGTTTGTTTTCCGAAGAGAAGATAAAGTCGCTAATACTGGCGTTTTCTGGGAAAGAAGGCTCTTGGTCAAGAAAGCCAATCCGTACGGACTTGTTCTTTACAATCTTTCCTTCCAGAGGAGCGAAGCGTTCTGCAAGTAATTTCATCAGCGTGCTTTTGCCTGCGCCATTGACGCCAACAAGGGCCACACGCTGGCCTACGTTAATTCCTAACGTTAAATTTTTAAATAGCCATTCATCGTGATAGGCATGGCCAAGCCCTTCTGCTGCAATTAATGTACTCAAGGTGATTTGAAACGAATTATATAATCAAAAATTGTAGCAAAAGTACGGATTATAAACTGCTTAATGGTTTACGGCTAGTAGATTAGTTGTTAAGTCTGCAAAAATTACCAATAGATGTCAAGCTTGTTGTTGCAGCGAGTTAAAACAAGGAGAAAAATGGGATGTTGAAGCGAAAGCTTAGGCCTAAATAGAGGTTGATTAAACAGCAGAAGATTAACGAGAATAACCTGATTTTTTCATTTGTGGAAACAATGCAGGTTGTCAGGAAAAATAAGAAGGAGATAGCCCCAAGTATCGGTGGAAAAAAGATGTTGAATAAAGCCCCTAGTTCTAATTTATTTAAATCTGCGGATGTCGCTAATAACCAAGAAGCTATTGTGCTTATAAATAGGACTAATAGATGTAGTTTTTTGGGCTTAGCTTTCATTTCAGCCTAATTCAAATTGAACTTGTCGTTTCTGATATTCATTACATTGGAAGCAAAAATGATAGAAACGATCAGTACACCAATAATGATGGCCAGAATTAATTGAAGCGTAGAATATAGATTGGTGCCCATCACAATTTTCTGAGATTCTTCTTTGAGCTGTTCGCCAACTACTGTTTGTATTTTGGTGAGTTGCGAAAGTAAGCTCGAGATGGCAGTGAAAGATTGCTCGGCACTGCTATCGTATAAGCTTCTGAGTGAGGTTTTTTCTAATACACCTGCATTCAATAAAATGTTTTTTTCCAGAACTTTATTTTCAAGTAGTTTAACTTTTAGTTCAGTTAAATGGTTTTTCTCGTTCTTTACTAAAAATGTCTTTTCGTACTTTGCTAAAAGTGTGTCTATTTCTTTATCGTAGCCTTTTAATTTATCGTTTAACTGTTGGGGACTGAGCTTGTTTTTATCACTGTAAACAAAGGTTTCCAATAGAAAACGCTTGGCATATAACTTTTCAGAGATGTAGAAAATATCTGTGGCGGGAACTAACCTGTCATTGTAAAGTGATGAAAAAGCCTTTTCCATGTTCTTAATACTTCTATCTTCCAATACGCGGATCAGAATTGTACAGGCCATAATTAGGAAAAGTAAGAAAGCTATCTTGGTTTTTTGTTTTAGTGAATACGCTATTTTCATATTTGGTTGAAATAAAAATAACTCCCAATATAGCCATTTTTTTTAGAGCTTTACCCTCTTTCTTTTCTTGGATGTGGCTGTTCCACAAAAAGGTGATAAAAAAGAAAAGCGGGCATCCACCCGCTTGATTAACTAAAACTAAACTAAATTTATATGTGTGTATATGAATTTTAAAACAAGGTCAAAATGTCCTCGGTAGGTAAAGAGTTACTTACTGATTGTTTTTGAGCTACTGCAGTATTTTTAGATTGAATACTGCTATTTTCTGCAGAGAATTTTTCAGAGCTTAATGAAGCTAAACTGCCAATTACTGCATTGTAATCTGTAGTTGATCCGCTTAAGTTTAAACTAGCTTTGTCATTTACTTTAGCAAATAAGTCGATGGTGTTGGTGTTCAACGTTGCCTTTGCTTGATCTTTCAAGTTAACCTCTAAGTTTAAGGTGTTGAATTTGCCATTTGTTTTAACAGTTGCTTTATCACTAGCGGTAATTTCATTCAATTGACTAGCGTAAACAACCACTGTTAAAGTTTCTTTATCAAAAGAACTAATTCTTAACTCGCCGTCTTTCTCTTGTACCAATGCATTTTTAGCATAGTAGTTGTCGTAAACTTGTACGCTTGGATTAGCGCTTTGAACTAAAATAACTTCTACATTACCAGAAACGTTCAGTTTATTGAAGTTTTTAACGGAGCTAAGTACGGTTACTTTTTGTGCTTCCTTAGCATTTACGAAAGCTGGAGCACTTGCACTGATAGCTACTGTTAAGATGGCTGCGAATAGATTTTTGATAGCGGTTTTCATATTGTGTGTTTTTTATATCGTTATTTAATTTTTCTGTGTTTTTGTAAACTTGTTACATCTATAAGACCTCCAAAGGCCAAAAAAGTTGCACGCCAACCGGCTGTTTTATACCACCGCGAGTAAAGTTTCGACCAACGGGTGTAATTTTTCGACCAACGGGATTGTCAAAAATTTAAATTTGGACTCATCGTGGAGAAAAATGATAAATCTGTCATGAATATCATTGCAACCCGCTAACTTTGGCTTCGGTCTTAAATTAAATTGATCATCGTGAAAATACTAGCCACCGTTTTTACGGCTTTAACCCTTATTGGCTATCAGCCTCGTGAGGAAATCAAGCCATTAAAGTCACAGTTATATGTTTCTAATCATGAGAATGTTTTGGGGACTTCTTTGCAGTTTAAAATCGTAAGCACTTCTGAAACAGAAGTAGCTAAGGCAGAACAGGCTGCATTAAAGGAAATCAATAGACTGTCGGATATCTTTAGCGCATACCACAGTAACAGCGAGTTTAGCAGGTGGATGAAAAGCGATTTGAATAAGCCCGTAAAAGTTTCAAAGGAACTTTTTGAAATGCTGAGTTTATTTGATCAATGGAAACAACAAACTCATGGTGCTTTAGATCCTTCGGTAGCCATGGCAAGTAAGCTTTGGCATGAAGCTGCTTTGAAACAAAATAATCCCTCAAAAGAAATGCTTAGAGAAGTGGTTTCAAAGATGCAGCGTAAGCATTATCTGTTAAATACAGCAGACTTAACTGCAACCAGGTTAGATCAGGTTCCTTTGGTGATGAATTCATTTGCCAAAAGTTATATCATTAACAAAGCATGTGACGCTGCACTAACAACAGAGAATATTGAAAATGTGGTGGTGAATATTGGGGGAGATCTGGTAACGAAGGGCAATGATACAGATTTAATTCACGTAACTAATCCGCTTGAAAATGCTGAAAACGATGCACCACTTACCAAACTTTTGGTGAGAAATAAAGCAGTAGCTACCAGTGGAAATTATCGTAGGGGAGAGCAGATTGGCAAAAATTGGTATTCACACATTATTGATCCAAGAACAGGGAAACCTGTAGAAGAAATCATTAGTGCTACAGTAATTGCTGAAAATGCCGTAGATGCTGGTGCTTTGGCCACCGCTTTTAATATTCTGACATTGAAAGAGAGTAAAGATTTAGCGGAGAAATCAAATGCGGAATTTCTGATTGTAACTAAAGATGGTAAGGTTTTTACTAGCAAAAATTGGAATGAATATGTGGTGCCAAACAAGATAGAAGCGGTTAAAGAAGTAACAAAATCTCCTTATGCTGAAAATCAGAAACTATGGGATCCGAAATTTGAATTGACCATCAGTTTTAAATTCAATGCCATTGAGGATAATAGCCACCGACCATACGCGGTGATTTGGGTGGAAAATGAAAAACGCGAATCGGTGAGGAATTTGGCTTTGTGGTACAGGAAAACCAACTGGATTCCTGATTTGAGAAACTGGTATCGTATTAATGGCGAGCGCTTTAAAGCAGATAAAGATAATTATGCTTCGGTAACTGGAGCTACTCGGAACCCAGGAAGCTATATCGTAAAGTGGGATGGAAAAGATGATCAAGGAAACTATGTGCCGCAAGGAAAATATACCGTGATGATTGAAACGGCAAAAGAACATGGCACCAATGAAATCATTCGTCAGGCGTTAGATTTGAAGAAGGCTCCAGTTAAAGCAACTAACGCGGGTAACGTAGAGGTTTCTGCAGCAAGTTTTGAGTTTGGTAAAAAGAAATAAGATTTGAGTACGAAAAAGACAAAAGCAGGAAGCGCTAAAAAAGAGGTTGCCAAATTATCTCGCTGGTTGCATATCTATCTTTCAATGGTGAGTTTTGCCATTGTCCTGTTCTTTTCTTTTACGGGATTAACACTTAACCATCCAACCTGGTTTGGGGCCGAAAAACAGGTAGAGGAAAAGCATAAGGGAAAATTGAACGTACAATGGGTAAATCAGTCCGACACCAATAAGATTGCCAAATTGGAAATTGTCGAGTTTTTACGAAGCAAATACAAGCTGAAAGGTTCTGTCAGCGATTTTAGGATAGAAGACTACGATGTGAGCATTACTTTTAAAGGACCGGCTTATTCGGCTGATGTTTTCATTGATCGTGAAAAAGGCGATTACGAGGTTGCTGAAATCAAAAAAGGAGTAGTTGCACTTTGGAACGATTTGCACAAAGGCAGAGATTCGGGAAAGGGTTGGAGCTGGGTAATTGATATTTCTGCTATTTTCCTCATCATCGTTTCTTTAACAGGATTGATCTTGTTACTTTTTATCAAAAAGAAACGAGTTACCGGAATTGTTACCGCTGTTTTAGGACTAGTTTTAAGCTATCTGATTTACTTGATTTTTGTGCCCTAGGGTATTTAAAAGACTTACGAAGTTTCAAAAACTTCGTAAGTCTGAAAAAAATAGATTCTTCGCTGCGCTCAGAATGACAAAAAGAGGAACGGACTAATTTTATTAAACTCAATTCCTTTTGCTTTTTTCATCAGGTTATTGGTAAGCACAGTCAAATCGATGTCAAAGCTATCCTCTAAAAATTCCGGAGAGAACCTAATTTGAAAACAATGTTAAACCTGTAAAAAAGAATGATTTGGAGATGAGTAGAAACGAAAGTTTACCTTCTGTTTAAGTAAAAATCCTCCTTAGCGGTCATCTCTAGCTTGGCTTTTTTGGTTTTGTCTCTATAGCCCAATAGGTGCAAGGTACCGTGGATGATAATGCGGCATAATTCATCGTGCGTAGATACCTTATTTTGCTTGGCGTTGTCCTTCACTCTATCAATGCTGATAAAAATATCCCCTAAAATCGTTTTAAGCTCCTCTGAGTTATCAAAAGTGATTACGTCGGTATAATAGTCATGTTGAAGGAAATCTTGGTTTACACGCAGTAAATATTCGTCAGAGCAAAAAATAAAGTTCAGTTCATTTAAAACATAGCCTTCATTAAGGATCGTTTCGGTGATCCATTTTCTAATGGCGGTTTTTCCTTTAAGGTTATAGCTGGTCTCTTCTGTAAAGAAATTGATTTTTGACATGGGGATAAGTTAAAAAGCAAAAGTAAAAAATCAAAACGGATAGTTTTCGAAAGCAAGGCCTAAACCATAAAAATCCGTCATTGCGAGAAAGGCTTGTCCAAGCGGTGTCTTTCGATGACGAGAGGATTATTTTTTTGTAGAATTTAGCAATCTAAAATATTCGGCTACTTTGTTTTTATAGTAATAATTGAGGTTAGGAGGAAGTTTTTGAATCAGCTCACTTTCACTCTGCATGCTTTTGTTGAATTTATCCAACATTTGCTGATAGGATGGAGGAAACTGTTTTGCCGCATTGCTTTCTCGTTTTGAATCCTGATCCTGCTCTCGTTGCGCTTTTTCTGCATCCAACATTTTAACCACTAAATTTTTTTGCCTTCTAAGCGTTTCTTGGGTAATACGCTTATTTACCAAATCCAATTCAGATTGCTTCATTTCCTGTATGGCTTGGTTCAAATTGCCCATGGCTCCTTTACCGTCCTTATTGTCTTCCTTGTTGATTTTTTCCAAGGCTTCCCTAATCATTTGCTGTTGTTGGGCCATTTTGGCAAACTCTTGGCTCATTTGGCCTTTTGGTACTGAGCCCTGATTACCCTCACGTTCCATTTTATCCTTGGCTTGCTGCATATTTTTATTCAGCTGCTCTTGCATTTGTTGCAATTGTTGCATGCCTTGTTTCTGTTTGCCTTTCCCGCTTTTGGCATTTTTCATGGCATTTTGTAGTTGTTCCAAAGCTTCGTTAAGCATCAATGCTAAATTGTTAAGGGAAGTCATGGCAAACTGTTGCGAGCGATTGGCCTCTCCAGTTCTTCTGTCTCCCAGCAAATCGATAGCCTTACCAATATTAAAGTTGATTTTCTCCACTTCCGTATTTACGGTGCTTTCTATTTGCGGAACCCGCTTGCTCAAGGAGAAAAGACTATCAGCAATGGTTTTCATATTATCCCGTATCATGTTTTGCTTTTGCGCTTGCTGCACATAAGCAGGATCAGAAGCGCTCATTTTACGGAAAGACTCCATCACTTTTTCTTGCTCAAAAGAAGTGCTTAGCAAGTTTTCTAACAGCTTGCGAAGTTCTTGCGCATTTACCTTGTCCTCTTGTTCGGCTCCAGCTTGTTGTTGCTCTTGCATTTGTTGGGCCAATTGTTGCATTTGTTGGGCAGCTTGCTGTTGCTTTTCAGAAGCTTTTTGCTTGTTGTTTTGATCAAGCTGGTCTTTGCTATCCTGTTGGTTTTTCTCGATTTGATTCGTTTCCTTCTCTGGGTTTTTATAATCGTTCGGACGCTCCAACGCTTGATTTTGCTTGTCCAAGTTTTGAAGTTCTTTTTTTAAGTCTTTAAAGTCCTTATTGAGTTGGTCTTGTTTCTCTTTGATATCTTGAGAAGAAGCGTTCTTATCCTTGCTTTTTTCTGATAAGTCTTTTTGTTGCTTGGCCATTTCGTTCAAGCGATCAATCTTGTTTTGCAGGTTCTGTTCAAACTCCAGTTGTTTGTAAAGTTCAAGAATGCGGTCCAACTCATTTTTTACCGACTTATTGTCCATTTGCATTTTGGAAAGCTCATTGCGGGTTTGGTCCTTGTTGTTTCGGTCCATGAGTTGCTGAAGCTTTTGTAGCAGCTCTTTTGTCTTTTCGTCTAATACGTTGTTGAAGAGATCATCTATCTTTTTCTGTTTTTCTTTAAGCTCTTCGTTCAGTGCATTATTTTCCTGTTTATCAAAATTGTTTTTTTCGTTTTGAGCTTTGATGTCTTTTACGGCTTCGTCCAGCTGCTTTTGTTTGTCCAGTAATTGCTCAATCTGTTTTTTATCTTCAAAATTAAGCTGCTTTTTATCTAACAAGCTTTCGCTTAATTTTTTGCTTTCTTTTTCGATACTGTTCGCTAGCTTAATGGTTTGTTCCATTTTTTGTTTTAGCGACTGACTTCCTTCGGCCAATTTTTCAGCAATTTGTTGTTGAGTGGGCGCTTGGTAGGTTTTAATTTCCGAACGGGTAACTTTGGCACCATTTACACCATCGTTATCTGCAATTTCAAAGAAATATTCAATGCTTTGCCCAGGCTTGGCATTGAGCTCATTTAGGTTCCAAAAATGGAAAAAAGTATTCTCGGTTTGATTGTTTTTAATGGCAAGGGTTTTTGAGCCTTGTGCTATCACCTTGTTTTGTTCCTTGATTTGATATTTGAATTTTAAGGACGAAAAGCCGTAGTCGTCATTCACCACACCGTTAAAATATAGGGCTTTACTGCTTAAACTATCTGGTGTTTCAGTTACCGAAATGGTTGGATATTGATCTACGATTACGGTTAGCTGGTGGCTTAACGAATCCCGCAGACTTACGTATTTGTTTTTGGGTACGATTTGATAATTCCCGTTGGCCTTGATGGTTGCAGCAAAGCTTGCTTGGTTATCTTCAACTTGGAGCTGATGGGTTTTTTGTTGTATAATAAAACTGATTTCCTCGCTGTTTTCGGTCTTCAATTTCCAATTCACTTTTGTCCCTTCGGGAATAAGTAAATCACCAACATTGGGAATTTCTTCGGCTTTTCTATTGAGATAAGCTGGATAAGTTAAAGTGGCGCTCAAATGTAGTAAAGAAGGGCGTGGTTTTACACTAACGGTATGGCTGGTAGAACTAAATCCTCCACCAGAAAAACGGATGGCCTTGTCTTTTTGAATGTTCTTGAAAGTATGGCTAAAATGGCTGATGTCCTGCTTTTCTAATTTATAGCTGTTCACCCCATCTTCCAGATAAATATCTTGTGGAAATTCATCGCCAGTTAGTTTGAGCTTAATGGTCAGGTCATCGCCCTGCGTAACATTTAAATTGCGGTTTTCTACCACAAACAGGAATGGAGCTTGTGGCACTACTTCTTGGTTATAACGTATGAAACTACTGGTCCCTTCTCTTAAAATGGCGGGCGCTAAAATGCCAATCAGTAAAATGATGGCCAAGGGAAGCGCAATATATTTGATGTGTTTTTTATTGTCGCCCAAATTAATGGCGGTAGAAAAGGGGATGGGTTTTAGCTCGTTTATTTTCTGATCTATCCCTGCTAAAATAAGTGCACTGTTTTGTGGTGAATTATCAGCCAGCTCTTTTAGTTGTAAAGTGTTCAGTAATCTATCCTTAACATTAAAGAAATGGTTTCCTATTAAATTTGCAGCGTCTTCTAATCCTATGGTTTTACTGAGTTTGAAATAAGAAAGCGCGGGTTTAACAATCCACAAACCAATTGCCAGCAATGAAACGGCAATAAAAGAGAAGAAAAGAAGGGTTTTGGTGGAGATGCTTGGATAGGTATAGAAAATCCAAACGAATAGACATAGATAGAGGCTTAAAATAAGTGCAGCGGCATATATGCTCCCTCGCAAAAGTTTATTGAGGTAAAACTTTCGGGTGAACTCATTGATTTTTGATATAAGTAAACTATAGTTGTTGCCCATTATCTATTTAAACGACAATAAAGGTAAAGAATGTGCGCTTAAATAAAAAACGGTTAAATTTTAGTTAAGTCTTTCAATTTGTTTTATAATTTTAAACATAAACCTTAATTTAGAAACAAAATAAAATTAATAAAAACAAAATGTAATACGAAAGGCTGTATATTACGGCTTTCAACCCAATCAAAAAATACTTACACACATGAACAAAAAGATTTTTGTAGCTATTTTAGCATTAATGATTACTGGAACAGCCTTTGCTCAAAAACAAATTAAATCGTGGAACAAAAACCTGGTGATTGCTCACCGTGGAGCGTTTAAAACCCAAGGATTGCCTGAAAACTCTATTGCTTCTTTAAATGAAGCTATTCGTATAGGTTGTTTTGGAAGTGAGTTCGACGTTCAGCTTACTGCCGATGGCGTACCAGTAGTTAACCACAATAATGATTTTTTGGGAAAAGATATTGCTACAAGTACCTATAAGGAACTGGTAGAATATAAAAAATTAAGCAACGGCGAGAGCATTCCTACATTGGAGGAATATTTAAAGGCTGGAATGAAGCAGAAAAAAACTAAGTTGATCTTAGAAATCAAGCCTCAAAAAACACAGGAAAAGGAAGAGGAATTGACCAAAAAAGTAATTGCGATGGTGAATGAACTTAAAGCAGCACCATGGATTGAATACATTAGCTTTAGTCATTATATCTGTAAATATTTAATTGCTAATGCACCTGGCGCTAGGGTTTCTTACTTAGCTGGTGAAATTGAACCAACCAAATTGAAAGAGCAAGGGTTTTATGGTTTAGATTATCACCAAGGTGTGTTTAAGAAAAATCCAGATTGGATTGCACAAGCAAAAGCGGCAGGATTGATCATCAATGTTTGGACGGTTAATGCGGATAAAGATATGGACTGGTTGCTAGCGCAAAAAGTAGATTATATTACAACCAATGAACCAGAGTTGTTATTTACCAAGATTAAGAAATAAGGAGTACCAATTCTCTGAAAATAAAAAAGGTCCTGCATTTGCAGGACCTTTTTTGTGGTAAATATGATAATAATTAGATTACTTTCACATTAACGGCATTTAAGCCTTTTCTACCGTTTTCAACATCGTATTGAACTTTATCGTTTTCACGAATTTCGTCGATTAGGCCTGTTGAATGTACAAAAATTTCGGCATCTCCATTTGAAGGGATAATGAAACCGAAACCTTTGGTTACATTAAAGAATTTTACTGTTCCTTCTTGCATTATTATTTTAATTAAGTAAGTTGGCAAGGTACAGATTAAATTCGGGATAACCACAAAATGTGTGGTTAATTTTTTGCTGTAATTTCCATTTATAGGTTCCCCACTAGGTTGATAGTTACCTCACTAGAGTGCGGAATACCCATGGTTGTTCCTGGTTTAATATGAAGTAGATTTTTCAAATAAACATCGGCAATGCCTTGTATCAGTTTCTTCCTAGAATCCACGTCTTCAGGTAAAACGCCTTCAACTCTTGTGACGTATAAGTTGCTTTTCACATCAACCACTACTGAAAAGCGAAAACGAAAAGCTTTATAGGATTTATTGATTTCAATCCGATATTCGGGGTACATGTAAGCATATGATTTTTTGGCATGTGCGCTATCTGCATAGGCCAGTTTTTCTACCTTTACATTTTTGCTATTTGGTTCAAATACCACCGGTTCGGTTGCTGCAAAAGCGGTGTCTGGATTTGCGGGATGTTTGTAGGTAGCTGCAGAAAGCTTTTTAATAAAGGCCGTGTCTAATTTTGTGGGTCTCTGTAGTTCTCCAATAGTGGTTTTAAGTACTTTTTCGATGTAGTCTTTGGTGTAATAAGTACAGTTTACGTCAGAAACTTCACCTTTGGTAATTACCCTGGCATCAACCTGCAACCTTTGGAGTACCAGGCTATCTTTAGCAATCATTTTTACCCTAAAAAATTCCCTCGCAAAATTATACACCCTACCGTGGTCAAACTGTAAATAAAAGGCTTCCATGCCCCTTTTTTCAGGACTATAGGCCAACATGGTATCCGGTGCTTTGTATTCGATGATCCAAGTAGGGACCAGCATAAAGCCGTCTTTGTTAAAAGATAAGCCATTGCTAAACCTTCGTTTTACTTCATAAAAACGAACACCATCTACGTCTCTGAAAGTGAGGCTTTCGGCAGGGGAAGTATCATCTTTAGCTTTTGTTTTCTTTTCTGATTGACTGTTGCAAGCGTATAAGGTAACGGAAACTAACGTAGCAATAAAAAATGTTCGTTTAAAGCTCATTTTTAAATTAAGGTATAAAGTAGCGGCACAAAGTTATGGTTTGGCTTTAATAAAAATAACGTTGGCAACCTTTCTTTCGCCTTCGTGGTCCCATTTTTTATTATCAGAGGGGAAATTTACTACACCGTTTTCACCATAGCCGCTTACCCATAGGGTGGTTGATCCACCACCGTCAAGGTTAATGGCACTGCTACAACCTAGCCATTTCATAATCTTGGTCAGTTCAAAAAGACTCATCCCCGCAGAATTTTGTTGCCTTCCATCAACGGTAAGCATTAATACAGAACCATCTGGTTTGATTCCTATTGCTGTACGTGGGTGACGTAATTTGTTAAATGGGACAGAATCCAGTTTCTCTTTTTCGCTATTGAGAATTAGAAGCGGTCCGCTCAGCATTACATTTTGATCAGTCAAATTGTTTTCCCAAGTATCCGAGCCGTCCCATTTTTTAATGTTGAGCAAATGATCATTGATCACTATTGCTGCTCGTTGGTGTAGTGCACGGATGTTATTTTTTTCTTCCCTGTTTTGGTTAACAATAGTGTCATTTACTTTTAGGAAATCTACTGATCCGCCATTTTTGATATCGAAAAAAGTGCCATTTATTGCTGCTTTTGCTAGATGTTTTTGGGCAAAAACAGCAGTTTTAATTAGTTCTTTTTTATCATATCCAATAAAAAAGCCAAGAGCCTTTTTATGATTTTTAATTTCTACAAAGCTGATGTACTGGTTGGCTTTGAACAAACTACTGTCTGCAAATTGATAGGTGAAAAGCTTGGTTTTTTTTGCCACGGCAGATTTTTTCCATTTGGCTTTGGAAAAGTGAAGTGAATCTAGGTCTTGGGCATAAACATGAAAAGAAACAAGCGTTAACAGCAATACACGGAAAAGAGGTTTCATCTTTGGAATTTTATATACGTTTTTTAAGTTTCAACAATTTGATTAACAATTTTTTGCCTCTCCATATCTCTACAATTACACTATATCCATTCTTCGCTTTAAATATGTTCCCAATTTCTCCCATTGGGTAATCGTCTATCCTTTTGAAATTGATGGCAGTAATCTCATCTCCTTCTTTTAAGCCTACCTGTTCTGCTGGCGATCCCGATTCAATTCTAGAGATGATGGTTCTGGACGGAGGCCCGTTTTCTATGTAAAGCTCTATGCCCGCCATATCGTGCTCAAAGGGCTGGTTAAAACGCTCGCCCTTTTTGATATACATGCATCGGTTTCTATAGTCGTAAGTGGTTTCAAACCTGCTAAGAATGTCGGCCCCTAAATTTGCATTTCTTGCTTTATTAATGCCAGAATCGATCCTGTATTCCGGATAATTTGCTAGCACCTCCTTAAAAGTGAAATTACCTAGTTTTAAAGAGGTTATTCTACCCATTTTTCCTTTGATGGGGCCGGTTAATCCATTCCCTAAATTAGCATGGATGGTAAATAAAGGCTGTGGAAAGGGCTGTTGTGCCAAGGATTCTAAAGAAATGGCATGACTAGCTCCGCAATCTACTAGTGTTTTTAATGTTTTAGAACCAATACCATCTTGTATAATGTCTACATCAACGTAAGGTTTGTTTTCGATCAGTTCAAAAGGGATTTTTTCGCCTCTAAGTTTTATTTTTTTTTCTGGAGATGTAAATCTTAATGTTTTTAATGCATAATTGATTTTTACGACAAAACTGTTGAAAAAGTGGTAACCAATTAAACCGTATATTTTCCTGCCCACATGTCCGCTCAGTGATAAAACATCGTTTTTTAAAAAAACAGTGGGAACATTTTCGCAATCAGCATCTCCAATGCTTACACTAGTGGCACCCAAAAATGCATCTACCCCATCAAAATTTCCATAGCCGCCAACCTTAACGCTCCGAACGTATGGTACTTTTAAACTTTCTTTTAAAGTAGAATCAGTAACAATCATTGGGTTTACGCCAGTATCTAAAATAAAGTCAAAAGGTCCTTTTCCGTTAATATAAATTGGAATAATAACTAGGTTTTTTATTTGACTAAATAAAATGGTCTGTTGTTTTCGTCCGTTTTGAAACTTGAATTCTTGCCCGAAACTATTTTTGGGGTTAAAAAAATAACATAGCAATACCAAGAAAACACTTATAAAGCGAAAATGTATCTTTGGTTTGCAATAGTTCATAAAACTAAATTAATAAATTAGTGTACACTTGCGTAAATAGAATATTTAAAAGTACAAATCGGCCTTACTATTTGCGCTACACCTAGGAGCGAATACCAAATTTCTTATGGATAATATCAAATTAAAAAAAATAATATTTAACGCATTTTTGATCGTTGTTTCTTTGGTTTATGCTTGTAAACCCAATCAGATCATTTCTAGAAAGGTATCTAAGGAGATCAAAAATTCTCAAATGCTTGGAAAGTATCAGGTAGGGTTTGCTTTGTATGATCCTAGTAAGAAAGAAATGGTTTTGGAGAAAGATGCAGATAAATATTTTACGCCAGCCTCTAACACTAAATTGTTTACTTTTTATGCTGGTTTAAAAATCACACCCGATTCTATTCCTTCATTGAGATATGTAGAAAGAGGAGATTCTTTGATTTTTTGGGGAACAGGAGATCCTTCGCTTTTGCACACCATTGTAAAAGGGACAAAGGCCATTCAGTTCTTAAAAAAATCCAACAAGAAGCTATTTTTCGCCGCAGGCAGATATACGGGTAATTTTTTTGGAAACGGCTGGAGTTGGGATGATTATAACGATTACTATCAGCCAGAAATTACAGAACTTCCATTGTTTGACAATGTGGCGTTGGTTACTTCGAAGCAGGCAGGCGAAATGAATATTTTTCCCAAAATCTTTAATTCCTGCTTTACTGTTGATAGTAGTAATAAAGCCAAAGATTTTTATGTTAAAAGAGAATTTTTGGTGAACAAATTTCATTATCCTCCAGTAAAGACAACGACTAATTACGAACAGCAAATTCCCTTTAAAACGGGAACTAATGTAACATTGACTTTGCTTGCAGACACTTTGAATAAGGAGATCCAAGTAATAAATGAGGTTCTTCCGGCCAATGCGAAGACCATTTACAGTTCAAAAAGTGATGATGTGTTTAGACAATTGATGCTGCCCTCAGACAATTTTGTTGCTGAAGAACTGCTGCTTACTTACGCCGATAAAATGGGGATAGAAATGAATGCTTCTAAAGTGATTGCTGCCGTGCAGGAAAAATACTTGACTGAGCTTCCCGATAAGCCTAAGTGGGTGGATGGTTCAGGATTATCGAGAGGAAATTTGTTTACTCCGAGGTCCATTATTAAACTTTTGGATATGATTTACAAGGAAGTAAATAACCAGGAAAGGTTGTTTAGTATGCTGCCAGCAGGAGGAAAAACAGGGACTTTACGAAATGCTTATGCTAGGACTGATACCCCTTTTGTTTTTGGAAAAACAGGGACACTTTCTGGCGTACATAATCAAAGCGGTTATATCGTCACAAAAAAGGGAAAGCTGTTATATTTTTCTTTTATGAACAATAACTACGTTCAGCCAACTTCTGAGGTAAGAAAGGAAATGGTTAGAATAATGACTTTTGTTCATGATCATTTTTAAATAATGCCGCTTTTCGCAGTAACTTCTCAAGTTTTGGGGGCTTGTTGTGCGCTATGTTAGTTTTTGATGCGGGTTCTTGCGTTTTTAAAGATAATTTTTTAATATTACTCTAGCTTTTAAGCTGTTGTAATTTAGCGCTCCTTTTAAAAGACAACCAACCCAAACCAACCAACAATGAAAAAACAGTTATTCTATTTATTGGGCGCTACGCTCTTTTTTGCGGCTTGTAAGAAAAATGATTCTCCGGCCCCCGTAGACAATACTTACGTGCCCGACAATAGCTTTAAAATTGTGGCATATATGCCCAGCTATAGGGATCCCGCTACCGTTTCGGACCAGAAGTACAAAATGATTACACATCTTTTTTATGCTTTTTTAAATCCAAGCACTAATGCCGACGGATCTTTGCAGACCCTATCGCAACAGGCTAGATTTGCCACCGTTAAAGCTAAGGCTAAAGCAAATAAAGTAAAGTTTGGGATATCAATAGGTCCTGGCGCCGGTGTTACGGAAGATACCTATTTAACCATTGCAAAATCAGCTACAGCGAGGGCTAATTTTGTGAAAAATATTGTTGCTTTTGCTAAAAATAACGACTTAGATGGGGTGGATATGGATTGGGAATATCCAAGAAATAACAATGGTGGTTCGGATGCTTTTCATGCGTTGATGCAAGAGCTTTCTACAGAGTTGCATAAAATTGGAAAATTTCTTAGCGCAGCGGTAACACCTGCGGTTTACACTTCTACAAACAAGGACGCTATTTTGCAAAGCACGTATCAATACATTGATTTTTTGAATATCATGCAATATGATGGCGCGGGTTACGATAGCGCAGAACCCTTGAATCATGCTTCGTATAAAATGAGTGTAGCTAGTTTAGATTATTGGCTTGGAACTAGAGGTTTGCCAAAAGTTAAAGCAGTAGTGGGCATGCCTTTATATGGGAAAAGTGCCGGAGGCAGCTCTATTGGTTATAGAGATATTGAAGCTTCTGGAGCGAATATTAACCTAAATGTGGCCACAGTTAATGGGGTACAATACGGATACAATGGTATTGCAACCATCCAACAAAAAACACAGCTGGCAAAAGATAGGGCTAATGGAATTATGTTTTGGGAGTTTTCTCACGATAGCAACAATGATAATTCGTTAATTAAAGCAGCAAATGATAAATTAGGGCGAGCTTATTAGATGAGTACCCAACAGCATTTTAATCACTTAAGTCAAAGGCTATCCTCGGCAATTACCGTTGATGGAAACCAGTATCTATATTTTGGAGGGACGGCTTATTTGGGAATCCCTCAAAATAAAGACTTCATTAAGCTGTATATTGAAGGAATAGAGCGCTACGGCCTAAATAATGGCACCAGTAGGGGCAACAATGTCCAATTGGGAATATACAACGAAGCAGAAGCTTTTATTGCTCAAAAATATGGTGCTGAAGCAGCACTTATCAGTTCTAGTGGATACCTTTCGGCAAAACTCGTGGTGCAACATTACAAGGCATATGGGAACATAAGGTATGCACCCAACAGCCATCCTGCACTTTGGCTAGCTGGGGATCCGCAAAACCACCTTTCATTTGAGGATTGGAGCAAGCAAATTGTGGAAGAGATTAATTCCAGCGAAGCTGAAAAATGGGTTTTGTTAAGTAATTCAATGAACAATCTTTACCCCGAAGTTTATGATTTTGGGTTTCTACAAAACATCAACTCTAACAAGAAGATCGTTTTAATTGTAGATGATTCGCATGGCATCGGTATTCTTAATATAGGTTCTGGTGCTTTATCAAATGTTCCCAAGCTTAACCATATTGAGGTAATTGTTGTGGCTTCTATGGCAAAAGCTCTTGGACTGGATGCGGGGCTTGTTTTGGGTTCCAAAATGACCATTCAAGAATTAAAGCAAAGCGACGAGTTTTATGGCGCTTCGCCACCCGCTGCCGCCGGCTTATATGCTTTTATTAATGCTGACGATATTTACTATAAGGCCTATCAAAAACTTCAGGATAACGTAAAAAAAATGGAGACTTTACTAGAGGATAGTACCGCTTGGCACTACGTAGATGGGTTTCCTGTTTTTTTATGCAAAGAAGAGGGCATAGATCGGCAATTATTGGAAGAAAAAATTCTAATTTCGTCTTTCCCGTATCCCGATAGAAATGGAAAAGTTTTAAATCGTATTGTGCTTTCAAGTTGGCACAGCGATGCTGATATCCTTAAATTAAGATCAGCATTGCAGATTTGACTATAGAAGTTTTTAGGAATTAAATGAATTGAAGATGAAAAAATTAATACTTGCATTGGTTTTGGTGTTAGGCTTGCAGCAAATGGGTTTTGCTCAAAAAACACTAAAAGTTTGGATTGTTAGACATGCTGAAAAAGATACTTCAGATCCAAAAGATAAAGATCCAGATCTGTCTGATGCAGGGGCCCAACGTGCAGAAGCTTTAAAAAAAGAGTTAAGAAGCCAGCATTTGGACAGCATTTTTTCTACAGATTATAAACGTACAAAACTGACTGTTTTCCCTTTGGCGGACATCATTGGAATCAGTATCCAAGCTTATGATCCCTCACAAGGCGCACAGTTGGCCAAATCACTTAAAACTAATGCCGCCGGAAAGAAAATACTAATTGTTGGTCATTCCAATACGGTTTTGGAGCTGATTGAAGCTTTTGGGGCTAAACGCCCTATTCCTTCCATTGCGGATGATGAATATGATTACCTGTTTTCTTTAACCATTAAAGGAGATAAGGTAGAGGTAAAAACGGACAAATACGGAGCGAAAAGTAAGCAGGAATAGCTATAGTTTTTCGAAAGGAATATCCATGAGGTCGTAATCCTGCCAGCCAATGAAATCAAAATGCCACCACTCATTGTAAATTACCTTAAAGCCGTTGGCCTGCATGGTATTGATTAAAAAGTCGCGGTTTTTGATGATATGTGCCGGTAAATTGTTGTAATGTGGTGCTGCGGCTTGCTCAAAACTATCGTAAGGAGTGGGCATAGGAACATCTTTACCTGTTTTTAGGTCAATAATGCTTAAATCAACCGCGCAGCCTCTATTGTGCTTAGAGCCCTTTGCTGGATTTGCTACAAAGTTTTTGTCGGTAGCTTTTTCATAAAATGACACCGTTACTGCGTAGGGACGGTAACCATCGTAAATTTTAAGTCCGTAACCTTTTTTCTTCAATTCTGCCTGTATCAGCTTTAGTTTTTCAACTACAGGTTTACGTGCAAAAGCCCTGGCCTGTTTATACATCACCTGGCCCATAAAATTGTTTTTGGTGGCGTAGCGAATATCCAAAACAACCGAGGGAATTGCTTTTTTAATCTCAACTAATTCTAAGTTTGGATTTTTGGCCACTTCGGCTTTGTAGGCTTTAAAATCATTAACCACCTTGAGTCCATACTTGTTTTGTGCGTTTTTTTGCGCACAGGCGCTTAAACTAAGGGTGAAAAGGATGAATAGAAAAAGGTTTTTCTTCATTGTTTATTGATTGGAAAGCACCAGTAGTTCTAAATCTTTGTAAGGGAGGTTATACATGGTTGCCAAATCTTTATTGGTTAAATGACCTTGATAGCAGTACAAGCCCTCTCTAATTCCCGGCTTATTCCAAACCATGTTCATTAGCCCGCCCATATCGCCAATATCCACTAAAATAGGAGCGAATATATTGGTTAAAGCATAGGAGGCAGTACGAGGAACCCTAGAGGCAATATTTGGGACACAGTAGTGGATTACGTCATGCTTTACAAAGGTCGGTTTTTTGTGGTCGGTTACTTCCGAGGTTTCAAAACATCCGCCCTGGTCTATACTTACATCCACCACTACAGAATGTGGTTTCATTCTGGCTACGGTTTCTTCCATCACCACACAAGGGCTGCGGCCATGATCAGAACGGATGGCGCCAATCACTACATCACAGGTCGTAATGGCTTTGGCCAGTACAATGGGCTGCATTACCGAAGTAAAAACCCTGCTGCCTAAATTATTTTGGAGCCTTCTCAGCTTAAAAATAGAACTGTCAAAAACCTTTACCTCTGCACCTAAGGACAAGGCGGTTCTTGCTGCGTATTCACCCACAGTACCTGCTCCTAAAATCACAATTTCGGTAGGGGGAACGCCCGTGAAGCCACCTAACATTAAGCCTTTTCCACCAAAGGAGCTACTTAAATATTCTGCAGCAATAAAAATGGAGGTCGCTCCAACAATTTCACTCATGGCACGAACTACAGTGAGTACATTTCCCTCATCGCGAATGTTTTCAAAACACAAGGCGTTAATTTTTTTGTGCAACAGGCCTTTAAGTACCTCTGCCTTTAAGGTACCCGTTTGTAAGGCCGAAATTAGGGTTTGGCCCTTGTGCATCATGTTGATCTCTTCCAGCGTTGGCGGGGCAATTTTTACAATGATATCGGCAGCCCATACATCCTTTTTGTTGAATGAAATTTGAGCGCCTTGTTCGCTATAATCTTTATCGCTGAAATTTGCACCGTCTCCAGCACCAGCTTCTAGCACTACCTTGTGCCCATTGTTCACCAAAAGCGCTACCGAAAGCGGCGTTAAAGCAATCCTGCATTCCTGATAGGATATTTCTTTTGGGATGCCAATAAACAAACTGTTGCTTTTTTTTCCAGTTTCCAGCATTGCTTCCTGGGTTTGTAATAATCCCCTTTGAGCAATGGCCGCCATTTCATCGCGAAGTCCTGTAGCCATTATTTATGGTATGGTTTTAAGCATTGAAGATACGAAAAGTTTTTAAGAATTAGTGGTTAGTGGCTAGGAACTAGTGGTTAGTAATTAGTTGCTAGTCATTGCGCACCGCTTTTTCTTATCTCTTTATTCCTATCCCGTTTGTTAACCCTAAAATTACGGAATCAATGAAAAAACAAATTGTACAGGTAACAAATTTCTGTGATGCTTGATATATACTCGAAACCAAAACTTAAAAAGATGAAAACAACTTTTACATTAAGCATCATATTGATTTCGGTACAAATCGGATTTGCACAAGGAAATAAATTAAAGTTATCATTAGGGGCAGGAGTAGCCAATGCCAGTAGTGAGAATAAAAAAATGGGAATGGGCAATGGTTTAAATCTGCAAGGAGAAGCCTTTGTCCCTTTTTACAGTAAGGGAGATAATTTCGCCTTAGGGCTAAATGTTTTAGGTAATTATGCCTCCTTAAAAAATCCTTCCCCAGACAATGCTTTAGTGGCAGGACAATACCAGATTTATAATGGGAATGTATCCGTTACCTCCCAAAAAGGAGCTGCATCCTCTAGTTTTTCAGGCATGCTGGGGGTTCAGGCAAGTGTATCCTTTGGGAAAATTAGCCTATCTCCGTCTATCAATTCTGGCTATTTAAGGCTTAAACAAAATGGTTTTGTACAAACCGGAAATGCAAACATTAATGGCCAAAACCAGCAATTGGCATTGGTGAAATCTGAGGAACAAAGCAATAGCGGACTTGCTTTTAAGCCACAATTGAAGATAGGTTATGCCCTTAATTCGAACCTTTCGCTATTTGTTAGTCCGGCCATGTGGCTAGGCCCCGAAATGAGCCAAACAATATCACGAAGAGTACCGCAAGGAGGCTTTAACGAGAAGAACATGTATGAAGCCAGCCAATTGGCAAACAGTACTTGGGAAAACAAAGTAAGCACTAGCAGATACAACTTTATGGAAGTAAACTTCGGTTTGGCATTATCTATTGGCAAAACTAAAGGAAGCAAAGGAGGTTCTGGGGCCGTTTCATCATCTTATGCAAGGGTGGTGCCAAACTCGGGAAATACTACCACAACACAAGATTCCGTAACTGCTGCTAGCCGTCTATCGATGACGCCAACCACTACCAGACAAACGCCTAATACCTCTTTTGGCGCAAAGGTACAAGCTAATGAAACGGTTAATCCGGTTTACGAAGGAAAAGGACGAGAAGTTGTTAATCCAATGGCCGAGCAAAAGTCTGTTCAAGGAAATAGCTTTGGAGAGAAAGTGGCTGGTGGACTTCATGCTGGGGGAAATGTCATCGCAAATCAAGCTGAAAAGGTGACTATGAAAGACATGACCATCACTAAAAAAGTAGATTTATCTGTTGAACCAAACGGAAAAAGTATTAGCGAAAAAGGATTGAAACGTAGTGAACAAGCCATGGCTAAACCAGGAAGTCCGATAGGAGGGATAGTGGTAAAAGGCGGTAAAAATCCAGGAGGAAACATGAATTTGGTTTCCAACAACAATGGTGAAATTACTTTAAATGACCTTGAAATAGGAAGTTACTCCTTTCAAATCAACCAACCTTCGGAAAGAAGCATTAGCGAAAAGGGGGTTAAACGTAGTGCAGAAGCGATGGCTAAACCAGGAACCCCGATAGGTGGAATAGTGGTGAAAGGAGGTAAAAATCCAGGCGGAAACTATTTTATTTTGCCTGTGGAAGAAGGCGGTAAAATTGATTTTGAAGTATCAGAAAAAGGAAATTATAAATTGATGGTAGAAGAGGCAATGCCACAAGCAAACAAAAGCATTAGCTCAAAGGGAGTTAAAGGTAATGCTTCAAGAAGAAGGGTTGAGGTGTTGAAAAGCAATAAAACCGGGGCTCCAAGTGCTAGCGCCATAGAAAAAAGAACTTATACCGGCGGACGTAAAAACGAGCCACAAACCAAAAGTATTAGTGAAAAAGGAGTTGCAGGACCTAAATCAAAGGCCAAACAAAAAGTTAAAGAAAAAGCCACTAGTGGCCTTAAGGATGTGTTGAAAACGAACGTTTAGTCCTATTCTACCACTTTTGAAAATTCAAATAACCGTTGCCCATTGTCGGTAACGGTTATTTGAACTTTAATATATGTTTCGGGCAAAACCTCTTCCACTTTAGATGGCCATTCTACTAAGCAGTAACTTCCACTGTAAAAATATTCCTCGTAACCAATATCGTAAGCTTCCTGAAGATTTTTGAGCCTGTAGAAATCAAAATGGTAAACAGGGCCATGGTTACTTTCGTATTCGTTAACAATAGAAAAAGTAGGGCTGCTTACTACATCGTTAACCCCCAAAGCTTCACAAAAAGCTTTGATAAAGGTTGTTTTCCCTGCGGCCATTTCTCCTTCAAAAATGAAAAATTTTTGATCATTGGCATAGCTTAAAAGGGCTTGAGCTACTTTGGGTAATTCCTCAAGGGAGTTAATGGTTAACTGCATTTATTTTGCGCTATAAGTTACAATAGGGATAATCATTTCTTCCATAGAAATACCCCCGTGCTGAAAGGTCTCGTTATAATAGTTTACAAACTGGTTGTAATTGTTCTGGTAAACAAAATATTGATCTTCTTTGGCAAAGATATAATTAGAACTGATATTCACCTTAGGTAATTTCGCTTCATGCGGGTTCTTGATCAGGAATACTTCCTTAGGATTATAGTTTAAGTTTTTGCCCTGTTTATAGCGTAAATTCGTGTTGGTACTTCTGTCGCCAATTACCTTGCTTGGTGTTTTTACACGAATGGTACCGTGGTCGGTGGTAATGATGAGTTTCACACGCTTTTGGGAAATTTTCTTGATCAGGTCTAACAAAGGCGAGTGCTCAAACCACGATAAAGTTAATGATCTGTAGGCTGCGTCATCGTTGGCCAATTCCCTAATCATCTGCATATCAGTACGGGCGTGAGATAACATATCCACAAAGTTGAAAACAATGGCATTAAAATCATTGTGCATCAAATTGTTCGTTTGGTCTACTAAATCTTTTCCTTGGTCAAAAGTTAGGATTTTGTGGTAACTGAATTTGCAGTCTTTTCTTAGTGAGCGCTTAATTTGATCGTCCAAGAACGCCTCTTCGTGCAAGTTTTTTCCGCCCTCGTCATCATCATTTTGCCATAGGGTTGGGAAACGTTTTTCCATATCCAAGGGAGTAAGTCCTGAGAAAATAGCATTTCTGGCATATTGCGTGGCTGTAGGTAAAATACTCGAATAGGTATCCTCTTCCTCTAAACGGAAATATTCGCTAATTAAAGGGTTAATGATTTTCCATTGGTCATATCTCAAGTTATCAATTAGAATAAAAAACACTGGGGTGGTAGTGTTGATCAATGGAAATACTTTTTTCTTCAGTAGCTCATGTGAAAATAAAGGAGCATCTGCACTGCCATTAATCCAATCCAAGTAATGATTTTCTACGAATTTTGAGAACTGCATGTTTGCTTCCGCCTTTTGCATGGTTAAAATTTCATGCATCTGAGGGTCGTCCAATTTTTCTAGCTCAAGCTCCCAGAAAACTAATTTTTTATATACTTCTACCCATTCGTCGTAGCTCAACTTGTCATTTAGCGTCATCCCTAAACGTCTAAAATCTTGCTGATAGGCGGAAGATGTTTTTGCACTTACCAGCCTTTTATTGTCTATCAATTTTTTGATGGTCAGGAGCACCTGTTTTGGATTTACTGGCTTAATCAAATAGTCATCTATTTTAGAGCCAATGGCATCCTCCATCAAATTTTCTTCTTCGCTTTTGGTAATCAGCACCACAGGAACATCAGAACGGATATTCTTGATGGCAGAAAGTGTTTCTAACCCCGTAAGGCCAGGCATATTTTCATCTAAGAAAACCAAATCAAAATGTTCTTTTGCAAAAGCCTCTAGCGCGTCGTTGCCGTTGGTAAAAGTACTCACAGCGTAGCCTTTTTCGTTCAGCAATAAAATATGTGGCTTCAGCAGATTAATTTCGTCGTCTGCCCATAATATCTTCGTTTCCTGCATCTTATTTCCTTTTTTTGTAAATTAAGAGATTAAAAAGCGCTTGGCTTCTTTACTGTCGATAAAAATAGCAATTTTTGTACCGCAATAATTAAAGTTGGCAGTTTTTAGTTTGCGGTTGGTAACGTTCCAACATTCTAACCTTTCAACGTTCCAACAAATTGAAAAATGAACAAAAAGAAAATCATCAACGACCCCGTTTACGGTTTCATCACCATTCCTTCGGAACTTGTTTTTGACCTTATTTCACATCCCTATTTTCAACGCTTAAGGTATATTAAGCAGTTGGCTATGACACATATTGTTTATCCTGGCGCATTAAACACCAGGTTTCATCATGCTTTGGGAGCCATGCACCTCATGAGCCTTGCCATTGAAGTGCTTAAAAATAAAGGCCACGAAATTAGTCCAGAGGAAGAAGAGGCGGCCACTATTGCTATTTTACTACACGATATAGGTCATGGACCTTTTTCACATGCCTTGGAACACACCCTGGCTCGTGGAATTAAGCACGAAGATATTTCTTTGTTGATGATGAACAAGCTCAATGAAGAGTTTGGAGGAAAGCTCAGCAAAGCAATTAGCATCTTTAAAGGACAATACCCTCGGAAATTTTTCTGCCAACTCATTTCTGGACAAGTTGATTTGGATAGGATGGACTATCTCAATCGCGACAGCTTTTATACTGGGGTAAGTGAAGGGGTAATTAGCTTTGATCGCATCATTAAAATGTTTAATGTGGTAGACGATCAATTGGTGATTGAAGAAAAGGGAATTTATTCGGTAGAGAAATTTTTGATTGCCCGCAGGTTGATGTACTGGCAGGTTTACCTTCATAAAACGGTAATTGCTGGAGAACAGCTTTTGGTGAAAATATTAGAAAGAGCAAAGCAACTTACCTCTAGGGGAGAGGTGCTTTTTGCTACGCCTGCCCTTCAGCATTTTCTTCAAAAAGAGGTGAGTGAGGCTAATTTTTTTCAAGAGGAGATTCATTTGGCACAATTTGCAAAACTGGATGACCAAGATATTTATGCATCCATTAAAGTTTGGACGGATAGTGATGATATCATTCTGTCGAGGTTATGCAGAATGTTGAGCGCTAGAAAACTTTATAAAGTAGAAATTAGCAATGATCCCCCAGACCCTCAACGAGTAGCGCAATTAAGGTCTGGTATTGCTCAAAGATTGGAAATTATTGAGGATGACCTCAAATATTTTGTCTTTACAGACGCCATTACCAATAGAGCCTATAATGCTGAAAGCAGTAATATTAATATTTTATTGAAAAATGGCACCCTGCTAGATATTGCAAAAGCTTCAGATTTATCTAATTTAGAATCATTAGATAAAACCGTTAAGAAGCATATACTGTGCTACGTGAGAGATATTTAGCTTTTTTTAACAAAATAATGAACCAAAAATCTCGTTATTTGGTCTTATCAAGACAGACAACGGATAATTTGTTCATATCAATTTAACATTTAACTTTGTAGGATGCAATTTACTGCCAAGCAGATAGGCGAATTTTTAAATGGAACCATAGAAGGCGATGAAAACGCTCAAGTGAGTACGCTTTCTAAAATAGAGGATGGCGCTGCTGGCTCTCTTTGCTTCTTATCTAATCCCAAGTACGAAAATTATCTTTATAAAACAGAAGCGTCTGTGGTGATCGTTTCCCAAGATTTTGTGGCTTTACAGCCAATAAAAAGCACTTTGGTGAAAGTAAAAGATCCTTACAGTGCTTTTTCTATTTTGTTGGATAAATACAACGAAGTGCTGAACATGAGCAAAGACGAAGTTGGAATTCACAACTCATCTTATGTTCATCCTACGGCAAAAATTGGCCAAAATGTATATATCGGGCCATTTTGTTGCGTAGAGGAAAATGTTGTAATTGGAGATAATACCAAAATACATGCACAAAGTTATGTTGGTGCAGATACCAAAGTGGGTGCCGAAGGAATAATTTTTCCTGGGGTAAAGCTGTACAGGCACACCGTAGTGGGCGATAGGGTAATTATCCACGCTAATGCGGTGATAGGCAGCGATGGCTTCGGCTTTGCACCTCAAGCAGATGGCTCCTATAATAAGATAGCCCAAATTGGGAATGTAGTGATTGAAGATGATGTGGAAATAGGAGCTAATACGACCATCGACAGAGCAACTATGGGATCTACTTACGTACGTAAAGGCGTTAAGTTAGATAATCTGATCCAAATAGCACACAATGTAGATGTAGGATCACATTCAGTAGTGGCGGCTCAAAGTGGAATTTCTGGTAGCACCAAGCTAGGAGAAAATTCGGTAATTGGCGGTCAGGTAGGTATTGCCGGACATTTAAATTTGGGTAGAGGAACTCAAGTTGGTGCACAGGCAGGAATAAATTTTGACACTGAAGAAAATAAACAATGGCATGGAAGTCCGGCCCAACCTTTAAAGGAATGGATGCGCTCAACCGTGATATTTAAGAAGTTGCCAGAAGTTGACAAAAGAGTAAGAGAACTAGAAGCTAAGATAGCAGGTCTTACAGCTATCATTGAGAAATTGACAACAACACAAACACAATAATGAACGTTAAGCAAAGAACTATTAAAGGCGAAATCTCGGTTAAAGGCGTTGGACTTCATACCGGAGCGAATGTAACCTTAACTTTTTGCCCGGCACCAGAAAATCACGGCTTTAAATTTCAGCGTGTAGATTTACCCGGAGAACCAATAATTGATGCAGATTGTGACAACGTAACCGACACTGCCAGAGGAACTACCATTTCTCAAAATGGTGCAAGCGTTAGCACGGTAGAGCACGTAATGGCCTCTTTGGTGGGCATGGATCTGGATAACGTTCTGATTAAAGTTGACGGTCCAGAAACCCCAATTATGGATGGAAGTTCCATCAAATTTATTGAAGTGTTGGAACAGGTGGGCAGCGCTTTGCAAAATGCCGATAGAGAATATTATACCATCCCGCATAACATTACTTATACTGAGCCAGAGAGAAGCGTAGAAATTGTAGCTATGCCTTTAGATGATTACCGTTTTACGTGTATGATCGACTATAACTCTCCGGTATTGGGTAGCCAACATGCAGGAATTACCAGTATTGGCGAGTTCAAAAAAGAAATTGCCTCTTGCCGTACTTTCTGTTTTTTACATGAATTAGAATATCAGCTACAACATAACTTGATCAAAGGTGGCGACTTGAACAATGCCATTGTGATTGTAGATAAGGAAGTTACCAAAGATGAATTAAGACATCTGGCCAAAATATTCAATAGAGAAGAAATAGATGTTGCGCCGCAGGGTATTTTAAATAATATGGAACTGCGCTATCAAAATGAGCCTGCCCGTCATAAACTATTGGATATGATTGGTGATTTGGCTTTGGTGGGCGTACATTTAAAAGGCCATATCATGGCCGCTAGACCGGGACATGCTGCCAATGTAGCTTTCGCGAAAAAAATTAAAGCCGCTATTAAAAAAGACAAAGGCAAAAAGAAAACGAGTGCTTATGACGTGAATGCAAAGCCTCTTTTCGACGTGGTAGAAGTCATGAAGATTTTGCCACACAGACAACCATTTTTGTTTGTAGACAAGGTGATGGAGCTATCTAAAACCCACGTGGTTGGCGTAAAGAACGTAAGTATGAACGAGGAGTTTTTCAAAGGTCATTTCCCTGGAGCACCAGTGTTTCCTGGAGTGTTGCAGGTAGAGGCCATGGCTCAAACAGGAGGAATTTTGGTGTTGAGCACCGTTCCAGATCCTGAAAACTATCTTACCTATTTCCTTAAAATCGACAATGTTCGTTTTAGGTCGCAAGTGCTGCCTGGTGATACCCTTGTTTTTAGATGCGATTTGGTAGAACCTATCCGTAGAGGAATTGCGCAAATGAAAGGTGTGGGAATGGTTGGCGACAGAATAGCCGTTGAAGCAGAAATGATGGCACAAATAGTTAAAGTAAAAGACAGCGAAACCACAAAATGATACAACCCTTAGCATATATACACCCGCAAGCTAAAATCGCAGATAATGTAGTTGTTGAGCCTTTCGCGGTGATACACAAAGATGTAGAAATTGGAGAAGGCACTTGGATTGGATCCAATGTGGTAATTATGGATGGTGCCCGAATAGGCAAAAACTGCCGTATTTTTCCTGGTTCTGTGATCTCTGGTATTCCGCAAGATTTAAAATTTGCAGGCGAAATTACCACTGCCGAAATTGGCGACAACACCACCATTAGAGAGTGTGTAACCATTAACAGGGGCACTAAAGATAAATGGCGTACCGTGGTGGGCAGTAATTGCTTAATCCAGGCTTATTCGCACATTGCACATGATTGCTATGTGGGTAACAACTGTATATTTTCAAATAGCACTACGCTTGCTGGGCACATTACCATTGGAGATTACGTAGTTTTAGCGGGCTTGGTGGCTATCCATCAGTTTGTTAAAGTAGGTTCACATGCTTTTGTTACTGGAGGTTCTTTGGTTCGTAAAGATGTTCCACCTTATGTGAAAGCTGCTCGTGAACCTCTTTCATACGTGGGAATCAACTCAGTTGGTTTGCGCCGTAGAGGGTTTTCTTCAGAGCAGATCAACGAAATCCAAGAGATTTACCGTGTGCTTTTTGTGAAAAACAATAACGTAACCAAAGCATTAGATATGATTGAAGCAGAATTTCAACCGACTGAAATTCGCGACGAGATCGTAGATTTCATCCGCAACTCTAACCGAGGAGTGATGAGAGGCTTTGGCTCAGGAAGCTAATTCTGTATGCAAATTATCCTTGAGCATTTAGGTAGGCGATTTAATAAGGAATGGATCTTTAAGGAGATCAGTTACACTTTTGCTCAGGGAAATCAATACGCTATATTGGGGCCAAATGGCTCTGGAAAATCAACCTTGCTAAGTGTTCTATTAGGAAGCTTAACGCCGTCTGAAGGTAGGATTAGCTATGTAGAAGGTAAGGAAATCCTTCCCGAACATATTTTCAGCTACATCAGTTTGGCAGCTCCTTATTTGGATTTAGTGGAGGAGTTTACCTTACAGGAAACGATAGATTTCCATTTTAAATTCAAAAAATATCAACAAGGGCTTGCTGCGGAAGCAGTGCTTGATTTACTTGCCTTAAGTAAGGCACAGGACAAACCATTGAAATATTTTTCGTCAGGAATGAAGCAAAGAACCAAGTTGGCCTTGGCTTTTTGTGCGGATACACCTATCCTGGCGCTCGATGAACCTACTTCCAATTTGGATGCTCAAGGCACCGATTGGTATTTAAGTTTGATAGCGCAATATGCAAAAAATAGATTGGTGTTGGTAGGCTCCAACCAAGCTTATGAGTACGAATTTTGTAAGGAGCAGCTTAATATTTTAGATTATAAAAAGTAAAATTAATATGATAAAAGTGCGAATAACTGGCTTTAAACGGGTTAAAAGCACTTTGTAAAAATATTTTAAAATCACTATTGTTTAATTAAAAAAGAGTCTATACCTTTGCGGCACGAAATGAGGCCTGAAAGATGGGCGTAAATTTCAAAAGAAAATGGCAAAAGCATCTGATATTAAAAATGGAAATATTCTTCGCTTCAACGGAGATTTAGTACAGGTAGAAGAGTTTATTCACCGTACGCCAGGAAATTTAAGAGCTTTCTATCAGTCAAGAATGCGTAACGTAAAAACTGGTAAACTAGTTGAATATCGTTTCCGTGTTGACGAAGAGGTAGAGATTTGCCGCGTAGAAACCAATGATTATCAATACTTGTACGAAGATGGTACTTTCTTGGTGATCATGGACAACACTACTTACGAACAATATAACGTGCCTAAGTTTTTATTTGGCGAAGGCGTTAAATTCTTAAAAGAAGGAATGAACGTAATTGTGGCTTTCGAAAGTGAAGAACCAATTATGGCTCAATTGCCTCAAAACGTAGAGTTGGAAATTACCTACACTGAGCCTGCAGTAAAAGGCAATACTTCAACAAACGCACAGAAATATGCAACTGTTGAAACTGGAGTTGAAATACGTGTACCGATGTTCATTAACCAAGGCGATAAAGTTAAGGTTGATACCAGAACAGGGGATTACATAGAAAGAGTAAAATAAATTTTCATAGTTTAGTTTTAGGTTTAGGTTGATTGTGGCTTCGGAGTGGTTCCCGAAGCCATCTTTTTTTACGGAAAGTTTTAAGAATTACTTTACTTTGCGATCTCAAAACAAAGAGTATTTATTATGGCAAAAGCATCAGAAATAAAAAACGGAAATATTCTTCGAGTGAACGGAGAATTGGTAACCGTTGATGAGTGGAATCACCGCACGCCAGGTAAAGGCGGAGCCTTTTATACTGGAAAATTTCGTAACATTAAAACAGGTAGGATTGTTGAAGCACGCATGAATACAGACGAAGCGGTAGAGATTTGTCGCGTTGAAACAAACGATTACCAATATCTATACGAAGACGGAGACTTTTTAGTGGTAATGGATAACGAGAGCTTTGAACAGTTTAACATTTCAAAATCACTTTTTGGCAATGCAATTAAGTTCCTAAAAGAGGGAATGAGCATTTTGGTTTCTATGGAAAGCGATGAGCCGATTATGGCGCAGTTACCAAACTTTGCAGAGTTTGAAATTACTTATTCAGAGCCTGCAGTAAAAGGAGATACTTCAACAAATGCTTTAAAAGCGGCAACACTTGAAAATGGGGTAGAAGTTAAAGTTCCTTTATTTGTAAATCAAGGAGATAAAATTAAAATAGATACACGTACTGGTGAGTATGTAGAACGTGTAAAATAGGTCGGGAATTTTGGATGGGTTGATCTATAGACTCATATTATCCACTTTTTTGACAAAAGCATTGATGGCCTTGGATATTTCCAAGGCCATTTTTTATAACTTCGTATTCGTCTGCTTTTCGTAGGCGTATATAAAGACTGTTTATTTCGAATTATTTAATTATGCTTAAATCTGCCATTAGAAAAGAAATCTTGCAGCAAAGGAGGGAATTGTCGGAAGACGAGTTTCTAATCTTGAACCAACTACTTTTGGCACAATTTAAAACACTTGACTTTTCTGGGATTAACAGTATCCATGTTTTTTTGCCCATTGTAGAGAAGAGAGAGCCAGATACTTTTCTTTTGATTGATTGGCTACAAGAAAACCACCCTGAAATCAGCATTGTGGTCTCTCGCTCTAATTTCAATGATCATTCCATGAGCCACCACCCTTACCTAAAGGAGGACTTGAAAACAAATCATTATCATATTCCAGAGCCACAAACCACGGAGATTTACGAAGGTGAAATAGACATGGTATTAGTGCCGTTGTTGGCCTTTGACCAACAGGGGTATCGCGTAGGTTACGGGAAAGGGTTTTACGATCGCTTCCTATCGGAAATTAGCACAAAAAAAGTAGGCATTTCGCTTTTTGATATGCTGCCTGAAGAAATCTCGGATGTACATCAGGATGATATCAAGCTGGATTTGTGCATTACCCCCAAACAGATCTACTACTGGTAGGGGGGCTATTGTCTTTGCGGTCTTTGCGAATCTTATTATTTCCTTTGCGGTAAAATAAACCCTAATACGGCCAATTGGATTGAACCAACGAAGCTTTAAATCTTTTTTATACCTTTGAGTTCATTTCTCACATTTGTTATGGAAAAGGATCTTAGAATAACGACTGAAAAGCAATACGAAGAAACCATGATTGCTATTTTTGAAATGCAAGAGCAGGAAGAGCCTCTGACCAAAGCGCAATTGGCGGAAATGGAAATTATGATGAAGGCTGCTCAGCGTTACGAGGACGAAGAGCTTTAATAAAATCACTGATCAGGTAGGCGATGGTTTTGCCTATGGTTTCTTCCCGTCTGCCATCTTTTAATTGCATCGCACCTTCGCAAAGGTGTAAGTAGCAAAATTCCTTTTGAACACTTAATATCAGTTTACGGACTTCGTTTAGGGAAAATCCCGTAGGCGTAGCTGCGCTAGAAAGAATACCCGTGATGCTGTCCAAATCAATCTCTAGGCCCAGAGGTGTTTTTACGCCTTTTAAGAGTTTTTGTAGTGCTAAAAGGATATCTTCCCCATTAGACAGTAAATCGTCGAAATAAGAGGCCCTAATGCCTTTGCCTGTGGCAATAAATTTTAGCTGAGCTTCGCTCACATAGTTTTGATGCAAGCCAAAGATGCGGTACTGCTCTAAAAAGCCGTCCAACATTGCCGTACTAAAGCCATTTCCGCTATGTCTGCCTTCGTTTGGATCGCGTAAATCAGTATGGGCATCAATATTGAGTACATTGATAGCTTCTCCTTTTGCTAAAGATGTTCCTTTGATAATGGGATAGCAGTTATTGTGTCCGCCGCCAATCACGATAGGGATTTTTCCAGCGCTTATAATGGTTTGAATAACAGGAAAGACTAAATTATCAATTTCCTTTACGGAGTTTCTTAGTTCGATAACGTCAGCAGAAGGATTCTCCGGAATTTCAAATTCGCCCAATACCAAAACATCTTCGCCATTTAAAAAAGGGTTTTGTTGAAGATTTAGAAACGCTTTTAAAGTGGGTTTCCATGCGGTATCTGCTCCTCCAATTCCATAATTAGCCCTAACGCCAATATCCTCTGGGATACCTAAAAGCACAAATCTTGTAGAAGACCGTTTTAAAGAATCAGTGGAGATGGTCTCCCATTGACCAAGATGCGTTACTCTTTCGCCAAGCTTGGTTTCTCCCTTGCGGGTATTCACCAAATTTAGAATATCGCTTTGAGAAAAGATTTTGAAGCTAGCCATGGTAAATTTCTCCGTTTAAAATTACGGTTTCTATTTGGCTTTGACCAAAACTATAAGGCAAGTATGCTAATGAAGTCATCGGCCTGGTAATCATAAGGTTTGCTTTTTTGCCAATGGCAATACTACCTACTTGTTCGCTTAATTCCATTGCCGCAGCGCCGTTAATGGTGGCAGCGTTGATGGCTTGTTGAGGAGTCATCTTTAGCTTAATGCAGCCTAAGGAGACTACAAAATTCATATTGCCAGATGGTGTTGAGCCTGGGTTATAATCGCTGGCGAGCGCAACAATAGCATTGTGCTCAATCAATCCCTTGGCATTGGCAAAAGGAATGTTGATGTAAAATGAGCATGAAGGCAATAATGTGGCAATGGTGTTACTTTCACTAAGTGCCGTTAATACCGCTTCGTCTGTCTCTTCTAAATGGTCAACAGACACCGCTTGGTGCTGAATGCCTAATTGTACAGCACCAGAAACAGAGAGCTGATTGGCATGAATTTTAGGTTTAAGGCCATATTTTGCTGCGGCTTCTAAAATGAGTGCTGTTTCTTCCAAAGAGAAGAAGCCTTTTTCGCAAAAAGCATCAATATAGTCTGCTAGTTTTTGTTGAGCTACTTTTGGAATCAGTTCATTGATGATTAAATCAATATAGCCTTTGTGATTCTCTTTAAACTCGGCAGGATAGGCGTGTGCTGCCAACAAACTTGCTTTTATGGGAATTGGGAAAGCTGCTTTTAAACGCTGAATTACTCGGAGCATCTTTAGCTCACTTTCTACCGTTAATCCGTAGCCGCTTTTAATTTCCAAGGCGCCTGTGCCCTGTTTAATCATGTCCTTTAACCGAATGCTGGCACTTTCAAAAAGTTCATCCTCGCTGGCATGCTGTAGCTTATTGGCCGAATTTAGAATACCTCCGCCTGCTGCGGCAATTTCCTCGTAGGTTTTACCTGCAATTTTTAACGCAAATTCTTCTTCACGCGGGGCTGCGAACACAATATGCGTATGGCTGTCGCACCAAGAAGGGAGTACAAAACGGCCTTTGGCATCTAACGTATTGAGATTTGCGTATTGCGTATTGAGCTTAGGCATTTCTCCAAAATCCTTGATCAAGCCATCTTCTAATAGCAGCCAAGCATCTTCTAAAATAGGCAATTGGCTTAGTTCGCTACCGCGAAGAAAGGTTTTTTCTTTTGGATGAACGCCAACTAGGGCTTTGATGTTAATGATCAGCATAACTTAACTAAAACTATACGAGTAAAGGACGAAAGACCCAATAAAATAGCTGATGACATTTGCAATGATCGAAGACTTTATAATCTTGCTATAATTGAACTGTTTCTTTAGCATTAAAACATTAATTAAAATTTCTATTACTAGGGTTGCCAAAAAGGCTACCATATAGAAAATAATCAGTTTTTGTAATGAACCCTTAGTGTTTAAATTAATTTCATGACTACTAACCCAAGGAAACCAAACGACTAACAACCAACCTCCATTAAGCATAAGCGTCGATACAATTCCCAATATTCCACTTATAATATTTGTTAAAAAAGCTGTTTTGTATATTTTTTCATTCAGCCATTTATTTGTTAGGCATTTAGATAAAAATAAGCATTCTATAATAATGACGAATAGAATGAAAATCCATCCCTGAGGTAGAAAAGCATAAATGCCGAAGCTAACATTGGATAAAACCATGGTAATTATATTTACTCGATTTCTAACAAAATAGGGCAATGGTCACTATGCAAGGCGTCAGGTAATATGCGTACACTTTTCAAACGGCTTTCCAATGCTTTTGTCGTTAAATGATAATCGATACGCCAGCCCAAATTCTTGCCCCTGGCACCAGCACGATAGCTCCACCAGGTATAATGGTGTGGGTCTTGGTTAAAATGACGGAAAGAATCGATAAAACCATTGTTGATGAACAGTTCCATCCATTCCCTTTCTTCGGGCAGAAAACCAGAGGAATTGGCATTGGATTTCGGATTATGAATGTCTATCGCTTTGTGGCAAATATTATAATCTCCAGAAATAATTAAGTTAGGGTAGGTTTTTCGCAGCTCATCAATATAACCATTAAAGAAAGTCATGAATTCATATTTTTTTGCTTGTCTTTCATCACCGCTTGAACCCGAAGGCATATATAAGCTCATTAACGAAAAGCCATCAAAATCGGCTCTTAATACCCTGCCTTCTGCATCAATCCATGGTTCTCCGCAGCCATATTCTACATGGTTAGGTTTTATCTTGGTAAGAATAGCGACACCGCTATATCCTTTTTTCTCGGCTGGAAACCAATAATGGTGATAGCCCAGCTGCTCAATGAGCGCCAAAATATCGGGGATTTGTTCCTTAAGTGCTTTTACTTCCTGTAGGCAAACCATATCTGCATCGGTAGCTTGCAACCAAGTAAAAAGACCTTTGGTGGCTGCTGCACGAATGCCGTTCACGTTATATGAGATTATTTTCATCCGTATAAATTTGTTTTCAATGATGATGAAGCGATCATGATTTATTCACCCATCTGTGAGTTTTACTAAAATCATGATGGTTTCATTATTTCTTAGCTGCTGCTTTTTTTAATTCCTTCTCTAATTTTTTTGCTTCCCTCTTTTTAAGCACGGTAACGGTCATTTTTATATCTTCCTTAGGTCTGTTGGCTTCTCCTGTTTCTACACCAGCAATGGCGTCTATCATTTCTATGCCCTTAACTACCTCGCCATAAGCGGTGTAATTTCTGTCCAAGTGTGGTGTGCCGCCAATGGTTTTATAGACCTCTCTTTGGTAAGCGGGAATTTCATGTTTTAATCGGTTCTTTTCAACAGTGTTTAGCTGCTCGTCGGTAAAAACTTTGCCTTGCACTAAATAAAACTGGCTACCGCTAGATGCTTTTTCGGGGTTGTTATCTCTGGCCGCTGCCAAAACACCCTTTTTGTGAAAGATGCTATCGCGAAACTCTGCTGGGATTTTGTATTCGGGTCCTCCGTTACCAAGACTGGCTTCGGGAGTGGCGTTTTTTGAATCCGGATCGCCGCCTTGAATCATAAAATCTTTGATTACTCGATGAAAGATAGTGCCATTATAATATCCTTCTTTAGCGAGTTTCAAAAAGTTATCACGATGTAGCGGGGTTTCATTATAAAGCCTTACGATACACTCGCCTTTACTGGTGCTAATTTTAACATATTGATATTTAGGTTTTGCGGCAAATGTGACTTGACAAAGTAACATCGCACAAAACAAAAGCAACTTTTTCATCATAAATGGGTTTGCCGCTAAGTTATTTAAAAAGCAAATCATTGTCTAAGTAAAGTTGAATTATTCTTCCTGATTTTAAGCTGTAGAATTTATTATTTACTTTAGTGATTGATGAAGCTTTACATTAAAAATATGGTTTGTGATCGCTGTAAAACAGCGGTAAATGGGGTTTTCGAAAAGTTGAACCTTGCTACAAAAAGCATTGTTTTGGGCGAAGTGGAGCTGGAAGAGAAGACGCTCGATGATGAACGATATGGACGTGTAAAGCAAGCTTTGGAAAACCTAGGCTTTGAATTGTTGGAAGACAAAAGAAAGATGCTGGTTGCACAAATCAAAGGAGCCGTAGTGGACTTGGTTCATCACAGCAAGGAAACCCTAAAAGTAAATCTTTCCGATTTTTTGGCCAGCAAGCTAAACACCGATTATTCGAGTTTGAGTAGTGTGTTTTCGGCAGAGGAAAAAAATACCATTGAGCACTACTATATCCAACAAAAAATAGAAAGGGTTAAGGAGCTTTTGAGCTATGGCGAACTGACCTTGAGCGAAATTGCCTTTCAACTAAATTATAGCAGTGTTGCCCACCTGTCGGCGCAGTTTAAGAAAGAAACAGGTATCACGCCGTCGGAGTTCAAGCAAGATTTAAAACGAAAAACGCTGGATCAGGTTTAGGCTCCCGTTTAAATTGCATATTTATTTTACAGGGAATATTTGGCGTGGGCGCCAAACTACGCAAAGAAAAATCCTCGACAAGGTTTAAGATGCTGCTTAAACTGCATGTTTTATTGGGAGGTGTTCAGCGGAATGACAAACCATACGGTGAGGCAAAAGAAGGTGTCCTCGCCGTTAATGTATTTTCTTTGAACAAAACTTAAATAGACGCTAATCTACTTTCTTATCATACATCAACTTTTTCTGTAACTTGCTGTTGTAGCTTTGTGTTCATTAACAAAAGACAATAGCCATGAAGCGATTATTCTTATTTTTATTGGCAACTAGCTTAAGCGTAGCTACGTTTGCCCAAACCAAGTGGAAAGTTGACCCGATGCATTCCTTTGTAAATTTCTCAGTTAAACATTCTGGAATTTCATTTGTAGACGGTTCTTTCAAGAAATTTGATGGTGAATTTACCTCTTCAAAAGAAGATTTAACGGATGCAAAAATCAATTTTTCTGCCGATGTAGCGAGTATCAATACTAGCGTAGATATGCGTGACAATCACTTGAAATCAGACGATTTTTTCAATGCAGAAAAATATCCAAAAATGACGTTTGTAAGCACGGCATTCAAAAAAGTGAAAGACAATACTTATGCGTTGACAGGAAAATTAACTATCCGTGATGTGACTAAGGACATTACTTTCGCGGTGATTTACGGAGGTACAGCAAAAGACCAACAAGGTAACACCAAAGCTGGATTTACAGCTTCTACTACCATCAACAGGTTAGATTACAACATTAAATACGACCCAACTGGTGCGGGCATTGCAAAAGATGTAAACATCACGTTGCATTTGCAATTTGCACAAGCAAAATAAATTCCCACTGTCATATTGAGCTTGTCGAAGCATACATTTCGACAAGCTCAATATGACATATTTTTATGGTTATGGACACACTAAATCAATTCAAAACATTTACCTCTAATTTGGCGCAAAGCGATTTAATGCCCGTGCTTTTTATGGGCCATGGCTCACCAATGAACGGCATTGAGGTAAACGAATTTAGTAATGGCTGGGCCACGATGGCCAAATCTATTCCACAGCCCTCTGCGGTTTTGGTGGTTTCGGCACATTGGTTTACGCTGGGCACCAAAATTACGGCAATGGATTTCCCGCCAACCATTCATGATTTTGGAGGTTTCCCGCAAGCTTTATTTGATGTGCAATATCCGGCACCAGGTAGTCCTGAACTGGCAAAAGAAACGGCTGAATTAATTACTTCTGCTCCGGTTGCTTTAGATCATGATTGGGGTTTAGACCACGGCGCTTGGATGGTAATTAGACACATGTATCCTAATGCGGATATTCCTGTACTACAACTGAGCATTGACTTTAGCAAAGGAGCACAATATCACTACGATTTGGCTAAAGAATTATCGGCCCTGCGAAGAAAAGGGGTTTTGATTTTGGGAAGTGGCAATATGGTGCATAACCTGCGCATGTTAAGCTGGGAAATGATCAATGGCGGTGGTTACGATTGGGCTTTGGAAGCAAGCGAAAAATTCAAGTCGGCCATTCTCAACCAAGATCATCAGGCGCTTATTAAGTTTGAGCAAATGGGTAGCGATGTACTTTTGGCGTTACCTACACCAGAACACTATTTACCTTTAATGTACACTTTAGGTTTACAACAAAAAGGAGAGCAAGCATTTTTATTTAACGATAAAGCAGTAGGAGGGTCGCTCACCATGACCTCTGTAAAAGTGGCTTAGCTATTTCGTTTGTAGGTTACATGATTTTTCTCAATAGTTTGAGTACCCATTGTTTGGTGGCGTAAGGAGGGTAAACCAAACTGTTAAAATCGAGCGATCGTTGAGTAACCACGCTACGCTCGTGAGAAAAATTCCTAAATCCGAAAAAACCGTGACTACTTCCTGTTCCGCTGTGATTTACACCACCAAAGGGCAGTTTTGGATTGGCAATATGCACCAAAACATCATTTACACAAGTGCCTCCTGCACTGGTTGACTTAATGATTTTTTTGATGTTCTTGTCGCTTTTACTAAAAATGTATAAGGCCAAAGGTTTTGCTTTTTGGTTCACGTATTCAATCGCTTCCGTCAAATTCTGATAAGGAATAATCGGCAAAATAGGACCAAAAATCTCTTCTTCCATAATTTTTGCGTCTTTAGGAAGCTGCGTTAAGATCACAGGATCAATGCGATATGTTTTTTCGTCAGATTTGCCTCCCCAGTTAATTCTGGCACCTTTTTCTACGGCGTCGCTAATCAAATTCTCTAGCCGGTCAAAATGCTTTTTGCTAATGATTTTGCCATAAACCTTGGTGTCAATCTCTTCCTTGGCTTTGAAATACATGTCGCTGGCAAATTGCTTATACAAGCCTACAAATTCGTCAACCAAATCTTGGTGAATTAAAATATAGTCGGGAGCAATACAAGTTTGGCCAGCATTAACGAGTTTGCCCCAAGCAATCTTCTGCGCCGCTTTTGATAAATTCACCTCTTTGTCAATAATGGTTGGTGATTTTCCGCCCAATTCAAGCGTTACCGAAGTGAGGTTTTTGGCTGCTGCGCTCATCACCACTTTCCCAATTTCGGTACTTCCCGTAAAAAAGATATGATCGAACGGGAGTTCCAAGAGTTGTTTAGAAACCTCAGCATTGCCCTCAATACAGGCAATTTGTTCTTCCTCAAAAGTATTTAGGATAATCTTGCTAATCACCTTACTGGTGGCTGGGCTAAGTTCCGATGGTTTCACCATGATGCAGTTTCCCGCAGCAATAGCAGAAATTAATGGGGACATTACCAGTTGAAAGGGGTAGTTCCAAGGGGCGATGATTAAACAAACCCCTTTAGGCTCATAGTAGATCCTGTTTTTCGCTAATGGATTGCTCAATGTTTTGCCTATCCGCTTGGGAGCCATCCAACTGCTAAGGTTTTTAATGGCAAAGTCAATCTCCCCATAAATGAAAAAAACCTCGGTAACCGCTGCTTCAAAACGGTTCTTTGCAAGGTCCTTGTATAGTGCTAAAAAAATATCATCCTCATTCTCTTCTATGGCTGCTTTAAGCTTTCTTAGTTGCTCAATTCGCTCTGCGGCATTAGTTTGCCTTAGCGCAAAATGATGCGCCTGCTGATTTTTAAAAACGCAGCCAATTCTATTCATAGCCTCACAAAGTGGAAGATTAATTGTTAAATATAGTTAAACGCCAATAAAACTTCTTATAATTATAAGCAAATTAGCATCGTAATACCACATTGCATAACACAATGAAAAAGTATCTGTTTATATTTTCTACTTTCTTTCTTTTTGTTCAATTAAAAGCGCAAACCGTCAAGCCAGATGTTTTTGTGGTTGGAAATGGCAATGCGGCTGTAGCAGCGGCTATACAAGCGGCACAATCCAATGTAAAAACGGTGTTGCTGTTGCAAGCAGGAGGCTTTGATATTGAGCCTATTGGAAAAGACCTTCACTCCGGAGTACAGGCTGCTTTTTTAAATAAGGTAAAGAAATTTAAACAGCTGAACGATAGTGTTGGCGAAGTACAGTTTGATAAGCAAACTGCCAATCAGGTGCTGGTTCAATGGACCGATAGTATCAAAAACCTTACGGTAATCAAAAATGTACAGTGGGTAAAAGCAGACCGATCAGGAAAGGGCTGGGTTTTTAAACTTTCAGATGGAAAAACCATTAGACCTAAAGTTTTTGTAAATACGGCCGATCAAAAATTGAATGCTACCTTGAAAATTGATGCTTCTGCGATGGGAACTTGGGAAAAATTCAGCTATCAAAATCCTATTTATAAAACGAATGTTGCTGTTGGCAAGCAAGTAGGAGGGAGCACCAATACCATTTTTTCGTTGTATCAACTATTGATGCCCACGCAAGAAAATTTAGTTTATGTGAGCGATGCATCTAGTATGTTGATGGGACAAGCCGCTGGTGCGGTTGCCGCTTTTGCTGGCTTTTTTAATCAAAGAACTTCAGAGTCAAATCTTAAAAAGATACAAGGAGAGTTGATTGCATTTAATAGCAATTTAATGCCTTTTGTAGATGTTGGCATTAAAGATGCTAATTGGAAGGCTATTCAAATGGTGGGTATTTCTGGAGTGATTAAAGCGGAAGAAACGAATGGAAAACTACTGTTCAACGGTGAAAAATTAGTGACTACTGCCGACATTAAACAGGTGGTAAAAGACCACTATTACAAAGCACAAATTTGGTTTGATGACCATAAAAGTGAAATCATTACCATTGGAGACGCTTTAGATATGGTTTGCTATGTGGGCAATAAAGCACCAGAAAGTACTCTTAAAGAAGTAGAAAAAAAATGGAAAACGACTTATGCCTTTACTTCTAAATTTGATGTAGAACGACAAATTTCGAGAAGAGAGCTTTCGGTTTTACTACAAGATTACATGCCTCCATTTAATGTTGCCGTAGATAAAACTGGAAAGATCATTAGGTAAACCTTTGCTGTCTGTAACAATTGTAACATCTTGTTTTGGTGTTTGCTAGCACAATGCTTTTTTGCATAACTTGCATACATAACCGTAAACCAAGATGAAGAAAAAACTTTACCTAACTCACTTATTTTTTTGGTCTGTTACGCTTAATCTTTTTGCGCAATCACCGCAAAATTATAGCAACAGTGCCGGCTTGGCACAACGTATCAAAACGTTGACGAGCAAATATCCCAGTTTAATCAAGTCAAAAACACTCACGCAAACGCTTGGAGGAAAAGACATTTGGATGCTTACTTTGGGCGCCCAAAATGCTGACCAAAAACCTGCGATTGCGGTGGTTGGCGGGGTAGATGGGAAACACCTTTTGGGTGTAGAAATGGCCATTGGCTTTGCCGAAAAATTATTGGCAAGCTCCAATGTTGATAGTGTTAAAAACCTATTGAACAAGCAAACCTTTTATGTTTTCCCTAACATGAGCCCTGATGCTACTGAGCAGTATTTTGCAAAACTGAAATACGAGCGCAGTGGTAATGCCACCAAAACCGATGATGACCGTGATGGAAGGTTGAATGAAGATGGTTTTGACGATTTAGACGGCAACGGAAAAATTACTTGGATGCGCATTAAAGACGCTACAGGGAAATATAAACTCAATCCCGACGATCCTCGTTCAATGATTTTGGCCGATGCGACTAAAGGAGAAAATGGCGCTTATATACTTTTGCAAGAAGGGATAGACAATGACAAAGACGGACAGTTTAACGAAGATGGTGAAGGTGGCGTAAGCTTTAACAAAAACGCTAGCTTTAACTATAAAAATTTTATCCCAGGTGCAGGTGAATATGCCGTTTCTGAAAAAGAAAATAGGGCTTTGTTCGATTTTCTCTTCGATGCCTTTAACGTATATGCTGTGGTTACCTTCGGGCCAATGAATAATCTTTCATCGCCTGTGGCATTTAATCCAGCGGGTTTGAGCAAAAGGGTGATCACTAGTTGGTTTGAGGCTGATGCGAAAGCTAATGCCTTGGTTTCTGAACGATACAACAAGATTACCAAAACAAAAGAAGCGCCAAAAACACAAGCAGAACCTGGCGATTTTTCGCAATGGGCCTATTTTCATTATGGCCGATTGAGCTTTAGTACACCAGGTTGGTGGGTGCCAAAAGTAGCACCTGACTCGGCCAAGAAAGAAAAGAAATTTACCAATGATGATCCAGTGGCGGCGTATTTGCGCTGGGCGGCTAAAGAGGGTATTGTCGATACCTATACTCCATGGAAAACCGTTTCACATCCAGATTTTGCTGGACAAACGGTAGAAGTGGGAGGTTTAGATCCTTTTGTGCTTAGCAATCCACCATACAAACTGGTAGATAACATTGTGGCCAAACATACCGATTTTTTGGTTTCGCTTGCTGCAATGGCTCCGCAAATTGAATTTGTTAACCTTAAAACGGAAAAAGTAACTGATGGTCTTACCCGTGTAACGGTACAACTGTTAAACACGGGCGATCTGTCTACCTATACCAAAATAGGTGACCGTAGTTATTTCCTTAAAAAGATTGCCGTAAAAGTAAACGGTAAAAATGGACAAGAGGTGGTGAGTGGGCGCAAGAACCAAACCATCGAAAGTTTGCAGGGCAAGGAGTTCAAAGAGCTAACCTGGTTAATCAAAGGCAATGGTAAAGTTACCATTGATGCAGGTTGCCCAACTATAGGAAATAAATCAATAGAGGTTACACTATAATCAAACACAACAAATGAGGATGAAGAAATACATGCTAATGGCTGCGGTGGTTTTGTGTACCGTAACCTTAAAAGCTCAAAAACCAGAAAATATTTTAGCGGCAGTAGGCACACCGCCAAATCCAAAAGTGCCGATCAGTTGGAACAGGTATCATGACTATGCCGCCATTACAGAAATCTGTAAAAAGCTAGCTGCTGCCCACCCTAACCTGATCAAGTTAGAAACCATCGGTAAATCGTATCAGGGTAAAGACCTTTGGATCATGAGCATCAGCGACCATAAGATTGGCAATGCCGATCAAAAACCAGCCATGTACATTGATGGGAATATCCACTCAAACGAGATACAAGGAAGTGAATTTGCCTTGTATACCGCTTGGTACCTGGTAGAAATGTATGCGGCCAACAATCAGACGGTACAATCGCTTTTGGCTGATAAAACCTTTTACATTGTGCCTACCATCAACCCTGATGCAAGGGATAGTTTTATACATCAGGCGAATACTGCGCATTCCCCACGTACAGGTTTAATTCCTATTGACAACGATAGAGATGGTTCGGTAAACGAAGACGGTTTTGATGATTTAGATGGCGATGGACACATTACCATGATGCGCCGTAAAAATCCAAATGGCCGCTATAAAGTAGATCCAACTGATCCGAGAAGAATGATTGTAGTAGGTTATGATGAAAAAGGTGAATATGAACTTTTGGGTTCAGAAGGAATTGATAACGATGGCGATGGATTGGTGAATGAGGATGGGGAAGGCGCTTATGATCCTAACCGTGATTGGGGCTGGAACTGGCAACCTAACTACATCCAAAACGGGGCGTATAAATATCCTTTCTCTATTCCTGAGAACCGTGCGGTGGTAGATTTTGTGATGAAACATCCTAACATTGCTGCGGCACAATCTTATCACAACAATGGCGGGATGATTTTACGTGGCCCTGGGGCGGCCGAAGATGTGGATACCTACAATGCGCAAGACGTACGTGTATATGATGCGTTGGGTAAAAAAGGAGAGGAGTTATTGCCTGGGTATCGTTATTTAGTGGTTTATAAAGATCTTTATTCTGTATTTGGTGGAGAGTTGGATTGGTTTTACGGAGGCCGTGGAATTTACACTTTTTCAAACGAGTTGTGGACAGGCTACGCTATGTACAACAAACCAGGGGCAGACAATACTCAAGATCAACTTTACAGTTTTGACAGGGATTTGTTAATGAAAGATGCATTCGTTGACTGGAAGCCTTATAAACACCCTCAATACGGAGATATTGAGATAGGAGGATTTAAGAAAACCTATACCCGTTTACATCCAGGATTTTTGTTGGAAAGCGATGCCCATCGAAACATGGCTTTTAGTGTTTTTCACGCGTATAACACTCCAAAATTGAGTATAGATGAAATTGAAGTGAAAGAAATTGGTTCGGGCTTAAAGCAGGTTACGGCAGTAGTGAGCAATTTGCGCATGATCCCAACCCATTCTAGCCAGGATATTAAAAACAATATCGAAATTCCTGATATCATTTCGCTAACAGGGGGAACTGTGGTTGCGGGGATGGTGGTGAACAATCGTGATTTGGGAATTACGACTGAGCAAAAGCTAGACCCAACCCATATTAGAGTAGAAAATATCCCAGGGAACTCCTATGTAACCGTAAGATGGCTGGTAAAAGGCGGAACGAAATTCACGGTTAATGTAAATAGTAAAAAAGGTGGTTTAGCAAGCAAATCAAACTAGAAACAAAAGAACATGAAAAGATATATTGCATTCTCAACGCTCTCACTTACAACGCTCTTAACGTTTGTCGGCGTATCGGTACAGGCACAACAAGTGGCTCCGTTAACTGTTCAAAAAATCATGAGAGATCCTAAATGGATGGGAACTTCTCCAGATGCTTATCGTTGGTCGGCTGATAGTAAAACGGTTTTCTTTAACTGGAATCCAGAAAATAAAGACAAGGCACAGCCTTATAAGGTAAATGTAGCAAGTATAAAAGTAGATAAAGCAGAGACTGACGAAGCGGATAAAAACGCAGAAATCAACTATGCTTACAATAAAGACAAATCCCTAGGCCTACAAGAAAAAGGAGGAGATCTCTATCTTTCTAACTTCAAGACGAAAAAAGAAACCCGTCTTACCAATACCCTAGAGAGAGAAAGTAATGCCAAGTTTTTGTATAACAATGATGTGGTTTTTCAACGTGCTGAAAATGTTTATCAGTTGAATTTGACCACGGGCGAATTGAAGCAGCTTACCAATTTTGTCAAAGGAAAACCAGAAGGCTTCGCCATGCCAGGAGGTAGAGGCCCAGCTCGTTCAGCAGGTGTTTCACTACAAGATACTTGGTTAAAGAATGAACAAACAGAGCTTTTCGATATCATCAAAAAACGAAATGCTGAAGGCGGAAATAGAGGTTTTGGTGGTGGAGGAAGACGCTTCGGTGCTGCGGGAGCTAATTCGGTACCCGCTAGAACCATTAAGCCTATTTATTTAGAGGAGGATTTTATGGCGGGCCTAACCGTGAGCCCAGACGGTAAATTTGTAAGCTACCGCTTGATCAAGCAAGCTACTGGAAATAAAAACACGATTGTTCCTAACTACGTAACGGCTTCTGGTTATACGGAAGATATTAATGGCCGAACCAAAGTAGGCGAAACCTTATCGACCAGCATCACCTATGTTTTGGATTTAGACAAAGATTCGGTTTATGCAGTAAGCGTTTCACAAATTCCTGGCATCAAAGATTTGCCTGATTACGTAAAAGACTATCCTAAACAATTGGAAGAAAGGACTAAGAAAAATGAGGATAGAAAAGTAAACCTAAATGTGGTAAACTGGAATGAAACAGGGTCTTTTGCGGTGGTATCTGGTAGAGCGCAAGACAATAAGGATTTCTGGATTTTAAAACTGGATCCTGCCACAGGAAAGCTGAATTTAATAGACCGTCAACGCGATGAGGCTTGGATAGGAGGCCCAGGTATCAATAGAGATGTAAGGTGGATAGACAACCAACGTTTTTACTTTCAAAGTGAGGCTACCGGTTACTCGCATTTATATACCTACAACATCAATACTGGCGAAAAGAAACAACTGACTTCCGGAAAGTGGGAAGTGCAGCAAGTACAACTTTCTAAGGATAGAAGCACTTTTTACATCAGTGGAAATAAAGAACACCCAGGGATTACCCATTTTTATAAAATTAGCGTAAACGGAGGCGACTTGGTACAAATTACCAGTATGAAAGGCGGTAACGAAGTCACGTTATCTCCAGATGAAAAATGGTTGGCCATCAATTATTCCTACATGGACAAGCCTTGGGAACTGTATATCCAAGCTAATAAACCTGGAGCAAAAGCAGTAAAGGTTACCAAGTCTACTTCAGCCGAATTTGACAGCTATCAATGGCGTCAACCAGACCTTGTATCGTTTAAGAATCGTTATGGCGATGATGTTTACGCTAGAGTTTATCCAGCTAAAGACCCACATCCAAATAAACCTGCAGTAGTTTTTGTACACGGAGCAGGTTATTTACAAAACGTACATTACTGGTGGAGCCAGTACTTTAGGGAATATATGTTCAATAATCTTTTGGCAGATAATGGCTATACAGTTATTGATATTGACTACACCGCAAGCTCTGGCTATGGCCGTAACCACCGTACAGGGATTTATCGCCATATGGGCGGAAAAGATTTGACCGACCAAGTAGACGGCGTGAAAATGCTAGTAGAAAAGTATGGTGTTAATCCTAAAAATGTTGGCTTATACGGTGGTTCTTACGGAGGCTTTATTACATTAATGGGATTATTCAATGCATCGGATACCTTTAGAGCAGGTGCCGCATTAAGATCGGTAACAGATTGGGCACACTATAACCATGGTTATACCTCAAACATCCTTAATGAACCATTTAATGATCCAGAAGCTTATAAGAAGAGCTCGCCAATTTACTTCGCAGACAAACTTAAAGGCGATTTAGTGATGTTACACGGGATGGTTGATGTGAATGTACATTTCCAAGATATTGTGCGCTTAAGCCAGCGTTTTATTGAATTAGGGAAAGACAACTGGGAACTGTCGGTATATCCGGTAGAGGATCACGGTTTTGTGGAGCCTAGCAGTTGGACGGATGAATATAAACGTATATTCAAACTGTTCGAAAATACGTTGAAAAAGTAATAATTGTTTTCGATATTATTTTATCCAAAGGAGATGCATTTTAGATCTTTTGTGGGTTGGTTTTTGAAAAAGATTGACAATAAATGATTTTATATATAAGTTTAGCGGCAACCAATTAATTTTAAAAGATGGATATTAGATTTTTCAGAAGGTATGTTGTGTATGTGCTTGCATTGGTCTGCTTTTTCTCATTAGGGCTTCAAAATGCTCGTGCTTTCCACCCTTTGCATCTTGAAAAAACAAGTAAAGATAGCGTGATCAGAATTTTGGCTATCGGCAATAGTTTTTCTGAAGATGCATTGGAGCAATATTTTTATGGATTGGCCAAAGCTGGAGGTTATAAAGTCATTATTGGCAATTTGTACATTGGTGGGGCGCCACTGGATTTGCATTGGAAAAATGCGCAAGAAGATAAAGACGCCTATGAATACCGCAAAATAGGCTTGGATGGGAAGAAAGAGCGTTTCCCTAAAACCAGTATCTCTAAAGCAATTGCCGATGAAAACTGGGATTATATTAGCTTACAGCAGTCTAGTCCAAAGTCAGGTTTGTTTGATACCTATTTGGAGCCATTGCCTTTATTGTTCAACTATGTAAAAGGTAAAGCCACTAATCCAAAAGTAAAATTTGTTTGGCACCAAACTTGGGCTTATGCGCAAAACTCAACCCATACTGGTTTTGCAAGTTATGGTAAAGACCAAATGAAGATGTACCAAGGCATTATGGATGCTTCGAAAAAAGCGATGAAATTAGTCCCTTTTAATCTGTTGGTCCCATCAGGCACAGCGATACAGAATGCACGTACTAAGCTTGGGGATATTTTATGCCGAGACGGTTATCATTTGGATCTTAATATTGGTCGATACATTGCTTCATGTACTTGGTATGAGGCTATTTTCAAGCGTAGTGTAGTAGGAAATACCTATAAGCCAGAAAAAGTAACTATGGAGGAGGCCGCCATTGGCCAGCAAGCTGCTCACGAGGCAGTCAAAAAGCCATTTAAGGTTTCAAAAATCAACTAATCAGTATTTTCTTTTTTGAAATATAAAAGCCGCATAATTGTGCGGCTTTTAATTTTTTAATGCGCTTTCTTGCGTTTTAATTTTGGTTTTCGTAATATTATCTTATTGAAAAAGAGGCGAATTGCGTTTTTTGTCGGTCGAAAACAGCAAATATTGCGTTTTTGAGCCGCAATCGCTGTTTTGCTCTTTTCGCTAACCAAACTAATCTTAAACCCTTTAAACAAAACGTATGAGAAAACTTTTACTATCTATTGCATTTCTTGCATCTGGTTTAACGTCATTTGCACAAACGGTGCCGCTAACAAGAAATTGGTATGTAGCACCTGTAGCTGCAACTGCAGTAACTACAACTAATTCAACAATTGCTTATAACAAAGGCACGGGCAAACTATATGTCGCAGATCGTAACAATAAAATCTATATTGTAGACCCTTCAAACGGAAGTTGGAGCGCTTCTAATTTGATAAATACAACATCTGTAGGCTCTGAGAGCTATAAGTACACTAAAATTAGGGTTGCTGATGATGGAGCGATATATGCCATTTCGATGGGGACCGTTACGGGAAGTGTTGCTAAATTAGTCGTGTACAAATGGAGCTCGGAAACGGATGCAGTACCGACTAGATCTGAAATTAGTGTGACCAAAAGAGTAGGGGAGTCATTAGCGGTTTTAGGAACTGGAGTTAATACGGTATTGTATGTAAGTGGGGCTTCCAACAATGAAATGTATAAGCTTACGACGGTAGACGGTGAAAATTTTACACTGAGCCAAACAATCACTTTGGCAGCAAATGGTCAAGCTTGGGGCAGTATATCGCCAATATCGAGCACCGAATTTATAATTAATGGACCTCAAAGCATAGGTATAAGAAAAATTACCATAGATAATATGGGAGTAATTACAAATACTACGCTTATTCCAACGCCGATTGAGCCCATTTATTCAAATGCAGAGTACTTTGAAGATGGAGCAAAGAAATATTTAGCGCTGTCGGGAACTGTGGTTGGCTCTAGTACACCATCGACTAATACAGCGGCAAGAATAAGGATATACGATATCACGACGATAACAAGTCCAGTGTTGGTTTCATTCTCTGAAATGTTCTCTACCTTTCCCGTGACCAATTCAAATCCTAGCGGGTATGCAGATGTTGCGGTTTTGAGAAATGGAGATGGAACAACTACCTTTTTTCATGTAGTGCATGGAAGTGGGTTGGCCTCATATACCACCACAGGAACGCTCCCAGTAACCCTTACCTCTTTCAATGCCTCTCTAGTAAAAGGACAAAGTACCTTAACATGGCAAACCACTTCAGAAGCGAAAAATAAAGGTTTTGAAGTATTGCGTTCTAACGATAACGCCAACTTCTCGTCTGTGGGTTTCGTTAACGCTAAGATGCAAAACGGCAATTCATCCGAAACATTGAACTATAGTTTTGTTGACCGTACGGCTAAAGCAGGAGATAACTATTATCAATTGAAGCAAGTTGATTTGGATGGGGCTGAGAAACTATTTGAAAAAGTAGTAAGTGTAAAACTTGGGTTCGATGACGGCAGCGTGGTGGCTTTCCCTAACCCAACCACCAAATATGTAACCGTTAATGCGGGGACTACCGATTATAAAGACATTAAATATGAGCTATTTGATGTTAGCGGCAAGAAAATTTTAAGCGAAAAAGCGAAGGCTGCGGAACAAGAAATTAGCCTAAGCAGTCTTCCTGCTTCCATCTACTACCTAAGGATTTCAAAAAACAACGAGCTTCAAAAAACCGTTAAGCTCATTAAACAGTAAATAGGGTTAGTTAAATATGCTGAGGCTCCAACGGATGTTGGGGCCTTTTTGCTATAGTTAAAAACTAATTATTGAATTGCAATTATCATTTTTATCTATGGAGCTATCAAGATTAAGTATGGTTTTGGCGTTGGCTTGCCAAGCTTTTTAGGCTATCTTTGCAGCACGAAAATTAAAAAACACGAAATAATTATGAGTTACGTAGGTAAAAAATTCCCTAGTATTACAGTTGATGCAATGTCTGAAATGGGTGACGATTTGAAAATCAACGTTTTTGAAGAAGCAGTAAAAAATAACTCTAAAGTATTGTTGTTCTGGTACCCAAAAGATTTCACTTTCGTTTGCCCTACTGAATTACATGCGTTCCAAGCCGCTTTAGAAGATTTTAAACAAAGAAATACCGTAGTTATAGGTGCTTCTTGCGATACTAACGAAGTACACTTCGCATGGTTAAACACCGCAAAAGACAACGGTGGTATTGAAGGTGTTACTTATCCATTAATTGCTGATACTCACAGACAATTAGCAGGTACTTTAGGTATCTTGGATCAAGAGGTTGAATACACTGAAGAAGGAGAAGAAGTTTTCTCTGGATCTAATGTATCTTACCGCGCTACTTACCTAATTGATGAAACTGGTAAAGTATTCCACGAAAGTGTAAACGATATGCCATTGGGCAGAAACGTAAAAGAATATTTGCGTTTAATTGATGCTTATGCACACGTACAAAAACATGGCGAAGTTTGTCCTGCTAACTGGGAAGAAGGAAAATCAGCAATGAACGCTACCAGAACTGGCGTTGCTGAATACCTAAGCGCAAACTAAGCAAAAGCTTAACAGCGGCTGTTCATATCAGACACTTGTCACATTGAGCTTGTCGAAATGTCTTTTTAATAGAAGCTTCGACAAGCTCAGCTTGACAAATATAAATCACATCCCTTTTTCAAACCATTAACTATGCGATTTCTAAACTAACACAAGACTGTAAAAGTAGTGTGATTGCATAGCTATTAAATTTTATATCATGTTTTTAGAATTAACAGAAGATAGTTTAAGCCAATACCTTTCAGATAATCCAAAGGTGATGGTACAATATGCAGCTTCATGGTGTGGTAACTGCCGTATCATGAAACCAAAGTTTAAAAAATTAGCATCAGAAAATGAAGAAGTAGCTTTTTTGATCGTTGATGCGGAGAAATTTCCAGAGTCGAGAAAATTTGCAAAGGTGGATAATTTACCAACTTTCGCGGCTTTTGAGAATGGTGCTCTGGTTGATCAAGTTCAAACCAACAAAGCTGAAGTTTTAACGGATTTATTTGCTAAAATCAAGTAATTATGAAAGTTCCAGTAATCAGACAGTTTTTCGAGAATGCAACCCCTGAGCAGCTAAATGCAACACTTGAAGTGTTAGAAGCATTTTGTGAATTTAGAGGAGTAAGCGAAGGTGAAGTTGATGTAGCGGGCGAAATGATCACCAATATTTGTGGCGCATTAGAGGTGCATGAAAGTGTAAAAGGCGGCATGGCGGAGAGAGATGCACTTAATGCTTTTTCACAAAAAGTAATGGGTTCTATTGATCGATAAAATAGGCTCTGCATAAAAGATTAAACCTCGCAAGTTTCAAAAACTTGCGAGGTTTTTTATTTGCTGTATCACCGCCATTTATTGTCATCCAGAGCAAAATCCATATCTATAAACGCCAAAACGATTTGTGCTAAAATTTATATCGATTTGTGTATTGGAAATTGAACTGGAGAGTATAAAAAGCAAAAAAGCACAAGAACTTCAATCTTGTGCTTTTTTGATAAATATTATTTTGCGTTAGCCGGGCTATGGATGAGATTACTACTTAACCATTATTGTCCAAGTGAGGTTGTTGGTTCCTGATGGTGGCGGTTCTGGAGAAAATGTATTAGTTATATACGTAATGTATATTAGGTTACTGTCTGCATAGGCAGCTATACGGCCATTTGCCGCAATTGAATTAGGTGTTACTACTATCATTGTAGGTGTATATGATAACCCATGAGATACTATAAATTCATAAGTTGTACCATCCCCGCTATCTGTTGCATTGAATATTTTTGGTATATCGGATACTAAAGCAACTGTGCCAGACTTTGATGGTATTTTAATACGCTCCTCTTGTGTAGGAGGACTATCTGTGTCCATATCCAATATTACCCCATAAGAAGATAGTGGAGCTGAATAAAAAATAATAGACGAGCCTAGAAAACCATCTAAGGCGTAACACATGCCGTTGCTGAAAACACCATTAAAAGTGTTCATACCATAGAAGGTGTTATCCAAAGACAATGATGCTTTATCATCCATGCCCAAAGCTGTCTTTACATCCCCAATGTCAGAATACTTTATAACACCATCGTCAATATTCTCCGATACTAAAAAATGAGTTGGCACTGTACCCTCGTTGATATAGCTAAAATTAAGAGGTCCCCACTTTTCAGCTGTACCAGTCAAATCTCCAGTTAGATTCCCAACAAAATTTGCAGCATTTATACTATGTATTCCTGCGTAAATATCGGCGTTAAAGTAATACTCGCTGGCGGCAAAATTAAGAGGCTTATAATCATTAAAAGCGTTATTAACAGATACTATTTCACTATTTGAACCGTTATCTCTAAATAGTATATTTTTATCCGTACCTAGCCTAGCATGAAATTTTGAAGAGGGGCTAGTTAGTCCTATACCTATACTACCATCAATAGTCTGCGTACCTGTAAAAGTGTTGCCACCAGTTAGGTTAGCTTTACCACTAACATCTACAGTTGCTGTGTATGGTATCCAATCAGCATTGGTTAAGCCAATATCTAGTCTGTATAAACTATCAACGGTGGTAGATTTTACGGAAACCATCATTCCCGCTTTTCTTCTTTGTAATGGGATACTGTTACGTTCCTGCCATGTTTTTACGGCCACAAATCCGCCGCGGCCCAAACTATCTACATGGGTAGGGTAGGTGTCGGTAGGCCCATTGGGTTCTATTTTGCCAAGGACTTTAACCTGTGCATTCAACATCGTTGAGCACAAAGCCAAAATGAGTGTGATTAATGTTTTTTTCATGGTGTGTTTGTGATGACTGTACTTGCTGTACAGTTTGTTGGTTTATGGAATCGGTAGATGGGGCTAATTAAACCTGTTTCATAAGCGAAAGGCTATTGGGTTCTCTTATTGGCCGTCAATTACTCTTTGTAGCCATGTAGTGCCATTCCACTCCCAGGCATTTACGATTGCACTCCTACTAGGAGATAAAGTTAGGCCATCCGCTCTTTTGAAAATAGCTGTAGTCCAATCAAACATTTCTCCTGCAGATACAGATACAAATTCAACCAAATCCCCAGTTATGGGATTGTTGGGTAAAATATAGGTAATACTATTGTCTCCTGGGGCTAAAGCTCCTAGGTTATATATATAGACTTTTTTAAGCCTGGATGGAGAAGAGGTCACGGTAATACTTTGATTCAAAATTTCTCCCGCATGAAAGGTTTGGGTTTGTACCTTCGTCATCGCCAAAACCTGCTCCATAGTTGCTAATGTTCCGCTTGTAGAAGGTAGTGTGTGGGTTACGGAGTAATTACCTTTGGCAACTTGCCCAGCTCTGTCCCATGTTAAGGTAGAACTTGTATAACTATCAGGTTGGCCATTCTCATCGGACAGTTGAAAACGTAAAAGGTCTTTTCGTAAAATACTAGCTTTCCCTTCAAGTCCGTCTCTTATTGATAATTCTGTTTTATTTAAGTTAACAATTCCATTACCGTAGTCGCTACCGAAAAATAAGCCATTTAAATTAAAATTAGCAATCTCATCAACTCCATCGGTCATAAATACACCGTCAAAAGTATTTTTTACATTATTTCCTAGCCTAAAATGGATTGCCGCCCCAGTGTCGTCATTATTTATCGCTAACCCATTGTTAATGGATAATGAAGCATTACCTTTTTTATTGCCATTAACGCCTCTATAATCCCATATGTTTAAATACGTGCCAACCCCTGCTGCATCATCACTGCGAGCTTGAAATCCTCTATCTAAGCTTTGGTTGTAGTATCCAAAGTTATCTACTGCTACGTCCCAACTACCTCCGATATTATCATCTAAGTGCTTTATAGAATTAGATGTTAGCTCAATACGTTGCATTAAGTCATCAGCAGCGCTCAGATTAATCTTAGGATAGTAGCTACCAGTCAAATCTAAATTAAACCTGCCATTTGTGGTGTTCATATCAATGTGCTGTGTATTTATACTGGTACTTGATTCGGAGTTCGAAAAGTTTAAATTCCCCAATATCGACTGATTCCCTGTGAAAGTATTGTCTCCAGCTAAGTTTGCTTTTGTTGGATCAGGGCTTCCTCCTATGGTAGCGCTATCCAACATCTTTTTGGTAACATAGCTATATTGGGTTTTGTTGGCGGAGTAATCAGCGTCTTCTTCTAGACCCTTTTTTAGGATGTTATCTACGATTACCATTGATCCATCTCCATTCAAAGCTAATTTTCGGGTACCTCCTACAGGATCTACTGCTTTAAGCTCAACACTTGCGTGTTGGTTGGGCTTATCAAGAATTATTTCTAATCCTGCATAAGGATCAACATAAGTCATGCCTACTCCCGCCAGCAAACCTAGACTATTAGCTTTGGGGTTTAAGCTGAAAGATGCAAATGGATGTTGTCCATCTGAATTGTAGTCCATGGCACTTATCAAGAACCTGTTAAGCAGTCTGAAAGTGTTCTCTCCATCTTCTAAAATACTTGTATTCATTGTAACAGCGCCTATACCTCCTAGAAGAGGTTCTCCTAAAACAATGTTTTCTTGAGAAAATGGTCCCCCTAAATTAATCTTATTGTTTGTGATGCTGAGGGCATTGCCACTTGTTAGGGAATTACCGCCGGTCACAAAAGGCATCCACTCTGGGTTGTTGAGATTGCCGCCAATAGTATAAGTGCTATCAACCATAGCCGATTTTACCCTTACCAACATCCCAGCTTTTCTGCGGGCCAGAGGGATGGCATTACGCTCCTGCCAGGAACCCACAGCCATTAAACCCCCTTTACCCAAACTATCCACATGGGTAGGGTAGGTGTCGGCTGGGCCATTGGGTTCTATTTTGCCCAATACTTTAACTTGCGCATTAATGGCGAGCGTAAATAAAACCAAAATGAGTGTGATGAATATTCTTTTCATGGTATGATTTTATTGAATAACCGCCGTTACGTTACCGCCTGTTTCGTTGTTTGAAGTGTACACATTGTAATTTTGGGTGTAACCGTTCACAGAGGTATAGGATATTACCGTTTTAGAGAAAGCTTCAATACTTTCCAAGCCGCCAATATTGATACTTGTTAAGTCGCCAAGAGTGGTAGGGTAGGCCACAAACACTCTATTAGAACCACTTGCCATTATATTGTAGGTGCCTGATTTGTTTGCTGATAACTGGGTGCCGCCACCCGAAGAGTTGAACAGATCGTTAATATCTGCAGCCGTTTTACTAGTGCGGCCCCAAAACTTTTTAGGCAGGAAACTGACGGAGGTGGACGCCGTTGCTGTTTTTCCATCTATCGTAGTTACCGTAAGGGTAAAAGTAGTGTTGTTGTTGGGTGTTACGGTTACAGGGATGGTTCCGTTAACATAACCACCAGCGCTAGGTTGTGTTGTAAAAACGCTACCCACTCCCTGATTTATGGTCACAGTACTTATGTTTTCTGTGGCCAGCTGTCTGCCATATGACCAGCTTAGATTGGTAACGGAAGGAATGGACGGTGAACTCATTTCATAAGTGATGCCACCAGTAAGCGTAGCAACTGGTGCTTGGCTAGGATAAAACACCGAGTTTAACCAAGCTACCAAATCATTAGTATTTGGATTTTGCCCAGTAGCCACGCTTCCAGTAATGGGGCGTTTGCCGTTAAAGTTTTTAGCGGTAATGCTGCCGTCCAAGTTGATTTTGCTGGTAGGCTTGCGGCCAATGGCAATGGAATCAACCGTAATGTTTTGTTGTTGAGCACTTGCTACAGAAGCAAATAACATCAAGATAAAAAGTAAGATCTGTCTCATTAGAAAATAATTTCGATTGTGGCCTCTGGTGAGATGCCATACAGCCCTGTTAACACTTTAGTTGATTTATTGTATTGGATTTGCCAGCTGCCGGCTATCTCGTCTATGTAAACCGTTGGCTGTCGCGGAGCTTCGGGTAATTCCTCTGTGGAAAGGTCTAAATCCCCGTTGGCATCTACTTCTTCTCCCATTCGGGTTACTATAATGACTTCGCCTTGCATTTCAGCAATTTGAAGCGCTAAGGCCTGATCAGCCTGTTCCCTGGCTTGTATTTCTGCCAAAAGATCTACTGCATTTGCCTTTGTGGAAATGCCGTGCGCATCAGTGTCTGACAAGTGGGCTTGGAACGCTTCCTGATCAGCCTTTTGGTTAAATCGACTATCCAGATTTTCGATACTGCTTGCTGGGATGGTTTCGTCTTTATGCCAAAAGCTGTCCCATGTATCCCAAAACTGAGCTTGTGTTGGCTTTAAACCAGTTTTAAACCAGTTTTTAATGATATTTAATGTTTGCTTTGCCATAAATTATAATTTAATAATGTAAGCCAATGAGTAGTATGGCGGCATGTTATTGTGTGGCATGTCACCACCTATTGTGCCTGATCCATAGGATTTAGTGGCGTCGGCTCCACCTTTTTCTTCCCTGGCTAAAGCATTGGTGCCGCCGCTGCTTTGCGAACCGTAGTTTCTTCTTGTAGGAATATTTACATTCACATTGAACCTTGCTAATTCGTTGATCGTTAATTGATGTTCAGCTTCACCACCTATTGCGCCAACAGGATAACCTAAGCCTGCTCCCAATACGAATTTGTCTCTCAAATCGGGGCGACCGCCTTGTCCATCGCACAGCGCAAATCCAGTGGGGACGGCGGTAATACTTCCACTCCAGATGATAATAGCTCCAGAGGGTAATCTGGCTTCTACCTTGTCGTTCAACAGTTTTACGGCTTTTGCGGTAGCCAACTTGTTCTCGTCGTCCAAATCAATGGCATTGCTTTTTTCGGTAGGTAAGTCTTTAAAGGCCAATAGTGGCTTAAAGCGCACTAGGCTGTCCCAGGCAATGGCTCCTGTGCCGGTACCAAAGGTGACATACCTGGTAAAGTATACATCCTTCACCTGTCCACTTTCGAAAGGTCTGGTGGCTTTATCTTCTCTTACAACCACTGTAGATTGTATAAGGCCACCTCTGAATTCTAAAACTTCACCATCAATCACCACTACACCATTGCTTACCGTAGATCCCATGACGGTGCACCCCGATAGAATGTAGTTGTTGCCCCCAAGAGCGGCCATATGCTGTAGGAAGCTATAGGCATTTTGCATAAAATTCAACGTGTCGGTTTCCAACGGAAAACCACCCGTTTGTTGTAAAAGCACGTTATTCATTTACTTCAATTATATATCTTTTTCCTGCCAGCTTGTAAAAGTCAACTAAGGCTTGTAGCTGGTATTTATTGTTTGTTAAATCAAATCCTTTCGGAACTACTACTCTAAAATCTACCCCTGTATCGGCATAATCCGCACTTTGCCTGAGGTACTTTACGCCTAGATATTGTGCTTGCTGCTCAATGTTGGTATAAATGTATTTGCGGGAGTATCTGTTTCCTTCGGTGAGGGTAATGCGGCGTAATGAAGGGTCAAAGTTGTCGTTCAACGCCTTTCGTAAATAGCACACCTGTCCGTTGTGGCGAAGCCGATTTAAATTGTCTTCCCTTTTAAGGTACCATTGTTGGTGTAGGGTGATGATGGGGGTAACTAATGTTTGTAACCAAGCTAAAAAGGTTGCTTTGCGCAGAAAAGTGGGTGAGAGCAGAACAACGAGCTTGTTGAAATCGATTTTATACCACATAGCTGATGTTGTTAAAGTTTACCACTTCAAAATATCCAGATGCTGGCGTTGCTCTCACGTCAATAGGAACTGCAGGACCGTAATTGTTAATGATGCCGTCTATCCAAGAGCTTTCAGCACTCTCTAAATGGGGGATGAGTACACCTTCTACTTTTTGAAGCGCATCTACCAAATGTGCCAGTACCAGTTGACCATCAAATGGTAGGTTCTTCAAATAATTGAGAATTGCGTCTTCTACTGGTCTACCTCCACTGATGATGCTATTTCCTTGAGCATCTAGAACCAAAGGATCGTAAAAAATCTTCATGTTGAGGTAAAGCTTGTCTGGCTGGAAATTGATGGTGTTTACACTTACGCCTGCATCTTTGATCTCGTTGATGTAAGCGTCAAAAGCAAACTTTTCTTGCGGTTCAATAGGACTCAGTTTCCCAGCGGTTTCCGTTGCAATTTTAATAATCACCCTGCTTTGGTCTGTTGCTTCTGTTACGGCTGCATACTTGATGATTTTGCTTTGCTCAATGATCTCGTTTTCTACAACGGTGTTGTTATACTTGTCACTATCTTCTATCAGGTCGAAACCATATTGGAAGTCGAGCGCTTTTTGCCTGTACCAACGTTTGGTGTGGGGTTTTAACAGAGCAATTGCATTATCAGTTTCAGCTTTATGGGCATCAAATAATACCTCTAAAGTATAAATGGCGTATGCAACCACATAAGTAATTAGCTGCCAGATGGAAGTTTTGCTTGTACTGGTGAGCCCCGCCAATGCTTGGTTTTGCTCTTTCGTTTGAATAATTTCTGTTTGAATTTGATCTATACTTCTAGCCATTATCTTATTATAAATGTTTGTGCTATTGCCATTTCGCCGATACCATAATCAGTATTAATAACCATCACCGCGTTGCCTGTGGCGGGTTTGTAGGCGTTATTGGTGTAATAATTTAAAATATCCGTGTCGGTAGTCACCCCATCAGGTAAAACATAGCTTGAGCCAATGCCCAGTTCGTCTGTAATAGACATTTGGTTGGCCATGGCAAATGTGAGTGCGCTTGCCAAACTTCCTGTATGCTGTAACAGTAAGTCCAAAACCGATTGATTGTGTTGTGCCTTGATCTGCATTATAATTTCCCGTTTAACTGCTTGTATTTCCTCAGTTCTTCTGTAAGTGCTTCTATCTTTTCTTCCAGTTCCTTAATCACCATTTTGGTGGCGTTAAGCTCTACAATGGCCTGGGTTAAACGATTGCCCAGGTCATCAACCATTTGGCGGTAATACTGCAATCCCTTTTCTGCGTTTTCAATTTCGCTGCCCCTTAGTTCGGCAAGTTGTTTTTTGCGCTGAAAGAACCAGCCTAAAAAAGCGCCGATGATAGCCAGGACCAATTCGCTTAAGTAATTTTTGAAAAACTCTTCCATTAGGATATGCTGGCATTAATGGTTCCTGTTACCGCTCCGTTTGGTGCTAATAAACCATTGCTATAGTTTATTCTGAGCTGTTTAATCTCTTCCACAATTGCTTGTGCTAATTTGTCGGCGATCCTATCTAAAGCAGTGTTATGGTCATTTTGCTCATTCTGCTCAGCCTCAAATGCTTCTTTGATCTTGGCTTTTAACCTATTGCTATCTAATGCCATTTAATCTGCTTTTAAAAAGTCTTTAACTCTGTTTTCAATGCCTGTAAATTGTGCGGCGTTCACCAGGGCAATGGTAGGCCCTGCGTTAGTGGTAAATTTCATGGCTTTTATGGCCGATAGGAGGTCGAGCATGATCGTCCTGAGGGTTTCGTTCTCTTTTTTGAGCAGGAAACCTTCTTTGCTGATATCAAATACTACTTGATCTATGCCTAAATAAAATTCCTCTACTTCGCTGGCCATGGCTACAAACTGTAGGTTGTAGTCGGCTTCAATTGGTGTTACCAGTACCGTAGTGCCTACCTTGGGGATGACGTAAAGCTTCTGTGCTTTTTCATCGATAATTGCCGAAAGTCTCACATCGGTATGGGTAATAAATCCATCGTCACAAGTGCAGGTGCCATTTTTTTTATCTACCGATAGAACCGTCATGATATTGGTGTCGGTATCTTGTTTGGTAATCAGCTTTAAAGCTGTTCTGATGGTCTCGCTCATGTTTCGTTAGATAATTTGTTCCCGATACTTACTTTTCGTCTGGCTCCATTTGTACCGAAGGTGGTAATTACCTTTTTGATAAGGTATACTCCGTTTCGGTGCGGACGTTTGTCGTCGATAATTTTGGCTCCCATTGCTGGTGCGGCATAAGGAATTAGAAAGCTTGTTAAATCGCCCTCATATCCATCATATTGAAGTTTTGAGAGGTGGTTGTTAGCCATCTGTTTTAGTGTGTCAACATCCAAAACCATTTGCTGGGTAATTTCCTGCAATTCGCCATCCTTATCTCCTGCCTCTACGCTAATTTTCTGATTGTCCTTGGTTTTTGCGGTATAAACGATCTTTATTTTCTTGTCGCTTTTAGTACGGATCTGCAAATCGTTTTTTACAATATTGTAATTGAGGTCGTAGGCTGCATATTCCCCAATATTGAATAATTGCTGTAATCCGCAGTGTAGCTTACCTTCGTCATTAAGGAAAATGCTCAAACCCGTTTGTTCTTTTAGTGATTGTAGGGCTTGCATGGCGTTGCCCTCCTTGCGGGTAAACTTTTCCAGTTTTACTTCTGGGAGTTTGGTAGCTAGTTTGATTCCTGTTCCTTCAACAATCTTTTTAAGTATTTTGATAAGGGTGGTTTTTTGCTCATTGCATTTGAAATCCTTGCGTTTCAAAGGCCGTAAACCATCGGTGCAATTGATCTGTATGATGTTTCCCGTTTTAATGCTGTCTACAAAGCCCACAAATTCCTGTTTCACCAATTTATCTTTGTATCCTATAGTGATTTTCACAGGATCTCCAGCGGCAATTGCTTCTTCGGTATATCTTAAAGCGCCATTTTGCTTGACAAAAAACTTCGACGGCATTTTAATTACCGCGCTTCCGCTGATTTCGTCAATGTTGCGGGTAATCTCTACCTCATTAATGGCTTCGAACTTATAGTCCCCTATTTCAAAGTGTCCAGTTAAAACAAACATTATTTTTTCCTATTCTCTAGTTCTGCAAAAAATGGTTCTTCACTCACGGCCTTTATCGCATATTTTTGAATGCTTTGTTTGCCTACCATCTCGTCGAAACTGATGGTTTTTAAGATGAGGCGCTGTATGCCAAAAAGCTCAAAAAAAGGATTTTTCCGTATTTCCAATGTCTCTTTGATGTTGAAAAGATCATTTAGCTTTTTTACTTCTTCTGCTGGATAGCTATCGTCATCGCCAATAATTACTCCTTTGATTTCAACTTCGTAGTCTTCTGCACAGATGTATTCTTTTACTGTCCCAGTACGATTCTCGCCGACCGTTGCCGTTTCTACAATCGTTTTTTTTCTAGAGATAGACACGAGGGGCTCATTAGGAAACCATATTGTTTCTTTTGCGCTTTGTACTGCTAAGGTCATGAAGTATGGTTTGCCTAAAGCTGCTTGCTGGTCTACGTTATAAACATCGTGGAGGTAGTAGCTTTGGGCCTTTCTTTTCAAGGCGTCTTTTTTTAACCCTCCGAAATCGGGGTAGGGTGATGCGATATAGCTTAAATGAGCCAATGCGGTGAGTTCTTTTATTGAAAGTTCCATATCATTTTATGTGGTTTGCATGGCCGCCACCGAGCCTAATAAACGGTTTAATTCCTCTTCTAGTAATTGACGCATACTGCTGGCGCCTTCTCCTGCGGTGATGGTATTGATCACGATTTGATCTTGCATTTTACCCAGGTTAATGGTGATGTTAGTGGCTTTGGCGCCGCCGCCGATAATTCCATCGCTGGCACCTCCTGCTAAATTATTAGAGGGGCTGCCCGTGCTTTTATTGTTTTTGTCTGTTGTGGGATTGCCATCTTTCAACAAACCGTCGTAAACGCTAGATGGTTTTGTAGGTTGGAATGAGGCTGCTTTGTCCTGAGTTTTTTTAGCGTCTTTTACTACGGCTGGGGTTTGCTGTTTTGCAAATTCGGAATTATAAGCAGCGCTAACTTCTTTGGCTACTTTTTTTCCATCTTGAATGAGTTTTGCACCAGAACCAAGGCCCAGTAAATCGCTGGCAGCTTTTTTACCTGCCCCCCAAGCTTTTTCAAAATCTCCATTAAACAAGTGTATTAATGCTTTGCCTATGCCAGTAATACCACTTAAAAGTTCGCGGAAACGGTTGATGACGTAGTTGTATATCATCGTTCCAAAGCCCTTTAGAGCTTCCCAAGCGCCCATGATTACTCCTCTAAAGCCCGCAAAACGTTCCCAGCAAGTTGTAATTACCCCAACCAATACAACTACCGCTCCGATAATCAAACCGATGGAACTTGTGTTAACAAGGAGGTTGAAGAGCATGAATGCCAGGTTAAGTCCCCCCCAAGCGATAGCCACTCCTTGTATCAAAGGCATAAATGGAGTAATTGCTAAAATAATGGCTCGGATTCCATTTGATACGCCGCTTAATATAGGTTCTAAAAAAGAGAGTACATTATTAATACTTTCAAATATCCCAGAGGTTTCGTCGGTAGCTTCTCCTACTCCAAAGATGCTATCTACAAGCCCCATTATAGCATCCCATAAAGGGCTTAAGGTATCAAAGAACGGTTGCATAGTCTCTCGCATAGAGCCAAGGCTAGTGAAAAACTGATTAGCCATATCGGCTAAGGATCCCACTAAAGGCACAATCGTACTTTCACTAAGACTGGCAAATCCTCCTTTCAGACTCTCTATGGCATTGTCGGCTTTAACTTTCGTAGATTGAGATAGTGTGTCGAGAACCCCATTGAATTCCCCGGCAGGGCCTGTGGCTAACCTAAAAGCTTCTTCTACCATGCCAGAAGAGATTGCTCCGGCAGCCATTTTGCTATGTAGCTTGTCTAAGCTGATGCCTGTAGTTTCGGAGATCACCTTTAGCGGGTCGAATCCAGCCGAGACCATTTGACTTAGCTGATCACTCATTAGGGTTCCGCTAGATGACATTTGAGCGAAGCTGTCTGTCATGGCCTGCATGTTTGCGACATTTCCTCCTGAAACACCCCCCAGCAATTTCAACGTTTCAACCACTTTATCCCCTGCAATACCTGTTTTTAACAGCGTTTCGGCATTTTGTAATAGGTCTGAATTATTGTACGGAGTTTTGTTTGCGTACTGTGAAATATCGGCCATTACTTTATTGGCCTTTTCACCACTGCCAAGCAAACTTTCAAATTTAATTTTGGCACTTTCGAGATTCATGCCGAGCGTTAAAAAACTGCCGATAGCATTGGCGCCTATCTTTGCTAGATCAATTGCGGAAACAATTTCTCCAAGTTCTGTAAAACCTTCGCTAGCTGCGTTTGCAATGTTGGTTATAGTCGTAGAGTTATCGGTAATTCTTGTCATAGAATTATTGAGGACATTGACTATGGCGTTGTTGTTGTTTGCTATTTGAGTTAAGGTTGTTGAGATAGAATTAGAATTGACAGCCATGTTTTTTTATTTTATTAACAAAGGGGAAAAGGCTCACCTCGGTATTGATGTATGATTGTTGTTGAAATTTGGCGGTGGTAAAAGCAGGAGCATTGCTCCTGCTTGTTTAATTTGAGGCCCCAGCTTCTCTTTCCCTAATGTTTTGTAGCTGTGCAATTTTTTCGGCCCATTCTTCATCGCTTAAATCGTTGGGGTTTATGCCTAAAAAATACTCAAGTAATGTATTTTGGTAACCAATCCAATTGTCTTCTTCCTTGCCACTGGCGGCCTCTATAACTTTTTTAGCTCGGCCGTTTTAACCTCCATTAAAGCATCAAGCTGACTAGAGGCACCTAAAAAGTAGTCGTCGTTGGTGCGTATTTCCTCGTCACCTCCTAACCAGCAGTTTTGTAGTATCGCTTCTGCGAAGCCCAAAGGATTACTTTGTACTTTTGTCATCGCATAGCTAAGCTCTTTACGCGTTGGCTTGCGCACAAAGCCTTCTTTATTGTCTTGAAAGGAGATTTTAAAAATATCGCCGTGTTTCTTTTTCCAATCGGCAATTTGTTGGGTTGTTACCTTTTCCATTTTTGTTAATTTGTTACTGTTTTTGAAAGATTATTGTTGTGGTTTAATTTTGGTGAAAATGATAGGCATTTCGATGACCATATTTTTATCGCCTTGTTTCATCGATTTCTTTACCTCGGTAAATTCCACGTTTTGAAGGATATCGGTAACAATTGGACCGCCGTCTTCTGGAACGTAGGAAACAATGAGGTCAAAGGATAGGGAAAGTAAGTTTTTACTTGCCGTACTTTGCACCATGGCCTCTAATTCGCTTTGCCAAATAGAAACTTTTCCTTCGTAGGAATTTTTACCGCGGCCAATAGAATGTGGATCGTCGCCACGGCCATAAATCAGTTCTTTTTCTCTTTTTTGGGCGTACTCAATGGCTGTAATGCCTTGTAATACTTTTCCCCCAATGGATACGCTAATGTCGCTCCATGCATATTGCTTACTTGAAAACATATTAATTATTTATTGTGGTGGTAAATCCGATATTTACGTTAATTTGTTTGGCATAGCCAACAGGTTGTAGCCTAATAGCAACGTTTAATTTTCCGGTGCTTAGGATGTTTTGTTGCTCATCAATATAGCATTCGGCATTGGATAGGTTTCCTGCCTCAACCATGGCCGATAATGCTCGCTCCACTTGTGCTTGCCAGCTTTTTACAACCGCTGGGTGAATTTTTCCTTCGGCAGTTACTTCTACTTCGTCCAATAGGTTTTCGATCAAAGTGGCATAGCCTAAAACCACACCTTTGTCAATCACTAAGCCACGAGCCAAGCTTACAAAGTCATCTGTTTCGGCGGTAAGGGTAACGTCGTCGTTAAAATAGTAACCGCTTTTGCTTACAAATGATCTTAAAAAGATGTAACCTTTGTTGTGGATGGCATCCCAGGCGCTTTGTTGGCTTTCTACTTTTGCATTACTGGTGAAATACGCTGCTAAGCTCTCTGCTGGGCCATCAGCTACGCGGCCAATGTTGCGTTGTACAGGAATGCGGGCCAATCTGCCTAATACTAAGCCTACTGCGGCAACTTTACTACCATCTGTATTAGCAATTAAACAAGCTACACGGTTAAATGCTGCAGTTTTGTAATTTTTCAAATCTGCAACGGTGCCGCTATAGTTATTACCAGAAATCACGATTCTCACTGGCATAAATTTGGTGGCATACTGCTCTGCTAAAGCTTGTGCTTTTACTACTGCAGTGTGTACGTCGGCATCTAAGCCTTCGGTAGCAGTCACTTCTGCCGGTGGTACTTTAACCGCTCCTAATACACGGATCGCTCCGTTTGCTGCATCCAATAATTTTGTGGCGTTACTTGCAGTTGCGTCCAACATGTTGGTGTAGGTAACCGTACTTTCTACTAACATGAACCATAATTCGGCGCCTTGTCCAGCTTCGGTGTAAAACTGTTCAAATTGTTTGTAGGCAAAGGCGTTGGTACCTTCGGCAGTAATGCCCAGCTCTTCGATGTCGGCCAAGCTGAATACCTGATAAGGTCTGTTAACCTCAACTTCGCCTGATACTGGCGCTCCCGTTAAAATTAAGCCCGCAACTTTGTCGCTCGTTACTGGTTGTTGCAGCAACCCTCCGTTAAGGAGGTTAAATGAAATGTTTGGTAAACTCATTTTTTAAATACTTTTGTCTTTTAATGATTGGATTATTTTTACAGCATCGGCCCAATCCAACTTACCGTCTGCAGTAATTTCTACGGCCAGCGCAACGGCCATTTTTAGGCGTTCTCCATTGCGATCGGCTTTATCTAGGTTTTGTAAGATCTCTGAAACTTTCAGCACAATTTCCTGAGGGTCTGTGAGGTCTGCTACTTCCGCAAAGAGTTTAAATTGCTTAAGGAAAGTTGGCAAGCGGTCCCTTAACCAGGCCAAAATTTTGTCGTCGGTAGTGTTTTTAGTTAGTGTCACTAAAACATCGGCCATGGGATTATTGATGGCGGTGTATACGGTATCTACTACGGCTACGGCAAATATCAAGGCCTTTTTGTAGGAAGGGGCCAGTACCTGGAAGAGTGCTTTTATCTTCTCGATCAGTTTTTTTATAAAGTTTTTCATGATAATTTTTTACAAGTTTGTTGTGTTATTCTATTTGGACACTAGGTTTGCGAACGGCCGCCCGAAAGCGACACGTTCGAAACAAAGTGCTATCAACCCAAAACTTAAAGGCTAAAGCGGTTCCTCTAGCCGTATAAAGGCGTTGATTGTTGATATCGCCCTTACACGCCTGCAGACCATGTAACCTTCTCTTGATCCTTCGTTATTGGTATTTCCCTCGAGGGTTTGAATGTACCCTCCCGGTAAAAGTTTTTCTACAAATCCAGTGTGTCCTGAGCCATTGCTGTAAATCATGATGAAAATGTCTCCAGGCTGCGGGGCTTTAACTGCCCATTTTTTCGAAAAGATATATTGATCTCTCACGCCTCCCGTACGTTTCAAAGGAGGAGTTAATCCCTTTGCAGAGAACGCCTGTTGTACGCACCAGTACACAAAAGCCATGCACCAGGCGTATCCTTTGCCCAAGCCTACCGACTTAAGATAGATTTCTACTTGTTTGCCTGCGTTGCTTCCTTTTGGAAACTCTTGTACGCCTAATTGACTTTGCGCTATTCTGATCCAACTGCTCATTTTTTTTGCTTTTACTTTTTAATGGTTGATGACTTAAGCTGTTCAAGCTTTATTGTTGTACCCCATTTTTAAATACCCGTGTACTGTAAAGCCCGTGGGTTTGGGGGGTGATGTTGATACAAAATTGGAGCGTTTTTGGACGCTAAAAAAATGGACAAACAGTGATTGTCAGTATCCTTACAACGATTGTATAAAAGCCATACAACCATTGTTTTAACTTTTTCTGTATTCTTAAAATAGCCGGAGATTTGTCCTAAACAGAGATCAAAAAATGCAAGATTTTATTATTAACGACGAATTGGAATTTGAGGCAGGAGACCTCATGGTAGGCTTTAGTGACGAGTATCACCAGAAGTATATTTTAATTGCTGAGAAAGGCGAATACAAGCAATTTCCGGAGTTAGGCGTGGGAATGCTTAACCTCATTAATAGCGAAGAAATGGTGGCCATGTTGATAGAGGCAAGGCGCAATTTTGAATATGACGGGATGTTGGTAGACGAACTGAGATTTAGTGATGAAAATACTCTTGTAGTGAAAGCAAACTATAGATAACCAACCAAAAAAATTAACACCAGAATTTATGACACCAAGAAAAGAAATTTATTTAGCGATAAAAGACGAGCTGCTGACCATTCCCGAGATTGAATACGTGGATTTGCAGCGTAATCAATTTGCACCTGGGAAAGAGATTTATCCGCCCTATGCGGTAGCTTGTTTGATAAAGGTAGTTTCCATTCAGTGGGATGCCATGAGTGAACAAATGCAGGAGGGAAGTGCTTTGGTTGAGGCCACTCTTTATCTGTTTGAAACCCATCCCAACCAAGAAGTAGAAGGCGTGGATAGTTTGGTAGCGATGGATCTGATAGATGACATTGCCGCAAAACTGAGGTTTTTAAAAGGGGTATTGTTTAAGCCTCTGGAGCAAATTTTAGATGAAGCCATAGAGACAGATGTAGATGGCTTGCTGGCCTACAAGCTTTCCTTTATTGCTACCATTTATAAAAGAACGGCGCCAAGATATCAGGAGACAGCCAATCCTATTACCACAATTAGTTTTGTATAGCAAGGCGGCACCTTAAACTCCGTAGCAACCTTGCTCTTTAAGGATGGCCCTTACGGTGCGTTGGGATATATAAAACTGTTTAGCGGTTTTTTCTTCCAGCGCATCAAGCCTCCACTCAGGATGCTTTTTGCATAATTCATCAAAATATCGCCTAAGGGCTTGGTTGCGGTCTTTTAGGTAAGTCTTTGTCATGTCACAAAAATAAACAAATTTGTTTATGATTAACAAAGTTTTACTCCTTTTTATGTTAAAATTCAGTCAATTAATCGACTTTAATAAACAATTATATTTAAAATGAAAAAAACACTCATTATTTTAATTTTAGTCCTGGCCTATCAATTCACGAATGCCCAGGTAAAAGTTTTGGGCAGGATAGAGCCCAATGGAGCCACGGATAAATACCCTACCCATGTTGATAGCTTGGGCCGTGGTGGTTTAATGGCCGCTGCAAGTTGGCAAGAGCGAAATGCTATTCCCACTGCACGTAGGAAAGCAGGTATGTTGGTGCGCGTAAAATCGGCCAGCGTAGACAGTACCTATACGTTGGGCGTAGGGCTGGCCAACGCAGATTGGGCTCCTTATGCCCCCACGGCCAACATCACTAATATTAATCAGATACCAGCAAGAAGTTACAATGATTTACAGGATAAACCCATTATACCCGACGATGCTAAATTGTTGCATAGCACAGGTAGTGAAGTAAAGAACGGTGACTTAACGTTGGATGGGATGTTGGTTTTGCGAAATAATAATCAGGTCAGTTTATCTAGCGTAAACAATAGCTATAACGGTTCTTTGAGGGGGGACGGGGTGCAATTTTCCAATTTATCAGGGAATATAAAAACCAATTTCTCCAATGATGGCATTTGGTTTAAGTATAATGGTAATGGGCAGACTGTACTCAGGGGACAGCCTGTATCATCGGGCTTTAATACTGTTGAATTGCCTATAACTTCTGGCGTTTTAGCGTTAACTTCTGATCTTCCAAATGTCAGTGGTAAAGCTAATTTGACAGGCGGTAACTCTTTTGCAGGTAATCAGACTGTTAACGGGAATATTGGCATAGCCATTAACAATGCTTATCTTATTGATGGTTCTACTGCTTTGGAGGCTTCGGGAGGTTATCTGAGATTAAACCAAGGTTCTGCATTTTCTAATGGTGTTTATACTCCTAGTGCTTTTAGGGTAGATGGAGGTTTTACCTCTTTAGGCACGGGTTATTTTGGCGGTAATGTTGGTATAGGTACTAGCACTCCGACTGAAAAACTTGATGTTAATGGGGGTAGAATAAAAGTTACGTCTGATGAGGGTGTAGCAACAATAAAAGGTGGTGAGATTGTGTTAGGCAACTTAGAGGGTAATTCATCACAAATTAAGATGGATAATACGACTATTGTTGCTAGCTCTGCATTCCCTATAGAAGTGGGATTGCCTAGCTATAGTGGTGTATTAGCTTTAACGTCTCAATTGGACGGAAAAGCAAATTTATCTGGAGGCAATACATTTACAGGAGCTAATACTGTACTGCCTGCTAGCAATGCGTATGGCGTTACCGTGGATGCTCGCAATATTTACGACGGTGGGGGATTTAGGTATTTTGCGGGCGATGATGCCGATCTAAGTAATGCTATAGAAGCTTGGGGCGTTGATTATCCGGCTCCGGCATTCGAGGTCAATAGGTCTGGAGCAGTTAAGCTGAGAAATTATGATGAATCAAAATATGCTTCCTTAACAACTGATAGAATTATTTTTAGAGATGAGAATAGTGGTTTTACAGGAGCCATAGGTACATCTGCGATGTGGCTTAGTAGCGAAGCGGATGTCACTTATCAGGTAAATATAGATCAGCCCGTGCCGCACGTGCTTTTGCAAGGCTCTGGTACTGACGATAGGGCAAAATTGGAAATGGGCAAGTTGGAATTAACAAAAGATGTAGATAGGAATGTAATTCTAGATGCTAAATCTACAACCCCAAATATCTTAGTAAACAGCGAATATGTGGGCAGTGCAGTATTGGCTACAAATTCTTTAACATTTAATAGGTATAGTAACGAAAGCGTAAGTTTGCGACAAGCACAAACAACAGGGGGTACTGGTAGTTATAATATCATCGTTCCCAACACTAATGGGCTAATGCAGGTTGCAAATGTTAAAGAAGTTACTTCTAGTTATTTTGTGCAAAATACTGATTATACCATTGTGGCTAATAATAATATTTCGGTAACGCTGCCAGACCCAGCTTATGAAACTTTAGGTAGGGTAGTGGTTATCTCAGTGATGAGTGACGAACCTGTGAATATAGGATGTTCAGCAAGCAATAAGATCTTCAATAGAACCATACCAGTTAATAGCATAACAACGGGTTATGAGCAATTTCCTACCTATACATTTCAGTTAGTGCAAAAATCGGGTGTTAAATATTGGAGGGTATTGTCGGTTTATTAATATAAAAAGAGTTAAGGAGAATCATTAGCTTGAAACAAAAAAAAGCGGTTAAGACTACCCGTCTTAACCGCTTCTATTACGTTATTTGCAGATATGAAATTGATCAGTTCTCGATGATTTTACGATTACAAACTTGAAAAGTTAAGTGCCAAAGCTTTCCATTTTCCATAATTGTCTTTTTGTTTAAACTCGTAACCAAAAGCCTTAAAACTTTGTGAGTAACTTTCCTTGATCAAACGCAAGCCTTCTAACCAGCGGGCGTCTTGAAATTTGTCTTCATGGTTCAGCAGGTCCATTACCTTGGCATATTCCAAATCGCCTTTGGCATTGCGCTCCAAAAAGCCTAAAAGGATGCTGTGTAGTTTGGCATCACGTTTTTTAACGGTGTCACTTAAAAAATCTTTGATGAGTTCCACAGCTTTATGTGCCCTTTCGTCCCACATGGGGTCGGTATCTCTTCTACGGGTGATTTGCGTAATGCCATCGCTGTGAAGAATCGAAAAGCCGCCCTTGCTATTGCTTCTGATAGAGCCGTACGCTTCTAGTTTCTGCTTTTGCAGGTCCATTGCCGAGTGCATTTTTTGTTTGAACCTGCCTACTGAAAGTGCTAATTCCTTCGCTTCTGAGAACAACTCATCAATGATCTCATCTCTTTGACCTACGTATACTTTCTTATCGGCTTCTCTTTTTGCGTTTTCCTGCTTTTTACGACTGATTAATAATGCTTCTAACTCTTTTGTGCTTAACTCGTTGATGATGTTGGTGTTCATGTGCTTAGGGTTTTGTGAATATTTGCTTTAACAATTTGTTTTGCTCTTTAAAAAGGTCGATCAGCTCTCGGGTTTTCGTTAATCTTTCCTGTGGACTTAACTTGGGGCTTTTTAGTTCTTCAGCTTTGATCTGGATTTTAGTATCGAGCGTTTTGATTTGGTACTGTAACATTAGCGTTTGGTGACTTTTATGTCGTTTTCGTCCAATACGAAGAAGAGCTCCTGTGTATCGAATCGTTTAACGACCAGCCCGTAGCCCATTGGGGTTTGTTCGCCTCTTAATACTTTGCCTAGGGCATTAAAATGTGGGTGTTTGTGGTTAATGATGCGCACTTCGCTATTTTGGTAGTACGCAACTTTTTGGTTGGTAATCATATGTTGATTGTTTATTTGATGAATACTTGTTTTTGTTTTGCGATGGATGTAAAGGCCTGATATGCTTTTAGGTTTGGTCGCACCTGCATAAACTGTGGACTGTGCCATACCTTGTACATCTCACTGCGGCGGCTGGCGGTGATACGATGAGGATACCGTTTTAAAATCATCCGATCTCTGTTCATCCATATTTGTTGCCACCAAGCCCAAAACTCTGGGGTTGCTTTCCATAGCGTAGCTAGGTTTTCGTTGTTGGTATAGTTTTTTAAAAATTCATTGGCAGTATCTAGGAAAAGGTTGTTGATAAACTCTTCAGTTACGTTGACATGTTGGGCCATCTGTTTCACATGTTTGTTAAAATCTTTCATGGTTGGTGTTTTATTGTAGTTCGTTCCAGTATTGTGCGGCGCCTTCGGGCCATATATCGTATTGGCCAAGGCCTTTTCCTCTTACTTGCGCAAAGGCCCTAAAGCCTTCAACTCTAATTTTTTTGGCGCAGTCGTACCTAATTCGTTTGGCTATTCTGCCTTCGGGATGTTTTCCTTCTGCGTGGCTAATTAGGATAAAGAGCTTTTTGGGGAACATTGCCCTTAATTCCATATATCCTTTCAGATTGAGCTCGGCATATTGTAGGCTGTTAATGACTACGATGTTAGCGCTTTTGTGCTTTTGCAGTCTTTTTTTCAAAAGAGGCAACTGTTCTTTGTGGAGATGTAGGAACTTGTTGCCAACATTATCCAGCCCAGCGGCTTTAACGGCATCTTGGGTATCCTGGCACCAACCTTCTTCCAGATCGTTGTAAATGACATTTTCGAAGTTGGAAAGGTACTTGCATAGTTGCAGCACAAAGCTTGTTTTACCGTTGAATGAGTTGCCCCATATCATCCAGCAGCCTGTAGTTTCTGGAGTGCCCAAAAAATCTTTCCATTTTCCTTCGAACGACCATGCTTTAAATTTCATGGTTTGCAGTTCTTTGGCACTTTTTGCCCTGGGCAAGTCGTTAAGTGATTTGGTTCGTTTTGTTTGTGCTATCATTTCCATTACGCTACTTTTAATTTTTGTACTTCTATGTAAACTCTTCTTAGGCTGTAACCAGATTTGGCATATAGTTTTTGGATGTCTTGGATACCGTTGGCTCTAGCTACTTGGCTTACTTGTTTGAGCAGAAACTCCTCTCTTGCTGTCTTCCCTTGGGGAACTATTTCTTGGTATTTGTTGCCATATCGATCAAAAATTTCGGCATAGCCCACTTTGTTTAGGTGTTTGTTGCGTTCTATCTTTTCTCGTAGGCCATCGGCTCCCATCATATACCAGGCACAGCATTTGTCGGTGGCATTCCATAGTGCTTTTAGCTCTAAAAAAGCGGCGTAGTCCAGGTCGCCAACCTCATCTAGAATAATTAGGGGCGAAGGGATGCTCAACAGATAGTAAATTAAATCGTTGTACATCTCGTTGTATCTGCCGGTGTGCGTTACGCCATATTCTTTGGCGATGGCCCTAGTCAATTTTTGTTTGGATTTGTACTGGCTGCAATCCAGATAAATGGCGTTGGGGTTTTCTCTGGCGTATTGCCTAGCGGTGTATGTTTTTCCGATGCCTGGTAAATCACAAAGCATGGCTGATAGGCTTGAGGTTTGGCAGGCGCTCAGCTGCTGGTAAATGAAATTGTAGGTGGGTGTTTTAGCGGTGACCCATTGTGGCGTATCGTTAAATTGGATATCTAGCAATCTTGCCAGTCTGATCCAGTTGGCATTGCTTAGTACATTTTCAAATTCACCTTTTTTAACGCGGTTTAATTGTGCGGCATTAATGCCCAGTGCAATGGCTTGTTTGGCATCGCTACTGTATAATTTTCTTTGAGTGCTAATGGCTGCTATTATCTTCTCTTTAATGGTTGGTGTAATCATAGTTATAGTGAGTTAATGGCGTTTAGCCTGTTAAAATCGTTGTCGTATGCTTCTTCAAAGTCAATGATATGGCTAGGTTCGGGTACTTGTGGTTGGACAATCGCTACAGGGGTGTCATATTCATATCCAGTCTTTTCCATCACTTTCAGTCTGCCCAGTTCATTCTTGCCTGCTTTAATTTTTTGGTTGAACCTCGAAACGTATTTGGCCTGCTCTTGATAATGATTTGCATCTTGGTCAAGCCACTCCGCATTGGCGGTGTTGTAGGCTTTTATTTTGTCGCATTTGCAAATGAAGACCTCATTTTGGTAGAGATATACACAGTCTACTTCATTTTGCTCATTCTGCAGGTGATAGGCAGTCACTTCGTAATTGTTAGGAAGCAACTGTTCCATTACTTCTGGAGAGGGCAGTGCATACTTGGCTTGCTTTACGGCTACATATTGGTTTCTCCTAATGGTTGTTGCGGTGCTGTTTCCAATGTATCTCATCAGTAGCGGCCTGTCAATGTGGGCCATTTGTGGGTTGGTATACATTTGTAGCACCTGTGTTCTGGTTAAATCCTTGTATTTTTTTTGGTTCGGATGTAGGGCGTTATTGTACTTCTCTATGATTTCCAAATCATCTGCCACCAAAACTTCGTAGCTGTAAGTTTTTTCTTTGTAGTTGTCGTTGTCGGCATCAAATATTTTCTCGCTTTTGGTTCTGTTGGCCTCTAGTTTAGCGTAAAAGCGGCCTATTCCATCCTGATGTCTCTTCTCAAAACCATACTTCTTGATGCGGTTACCTGTTTCGGCCCATTTTTCTTGCGAATTGCCTGCATTACACCAGCGCACAAATGGGAAAACTACTCCTGCTTTCATCAGGTCATCTTTAAAGTTGTTTACCAAATGGTGTTCAACTTCTACTTGCAAAGGCATCCCGTAACTGTTTTGATCTAGAAAGTGGAACATGTTGCGCATGCAGTTGATAAACAGTTCTGTTGTTTTAGATAAGCTGTGCGCAAAACCAATGATACAGCCGCTAGCCACATCGTAAGCGTAATAAGCTTTTACTCGTTTTCCGTTTGGTGTTTTTCGAGGTAAGTCCCTGTCGTCCATAGAGATTTTGCTGAACGAGTAATTGGGCGCATGACGATGGTGGTGAGGCCCGTGTACGCTTTGGTAAGTTTGGCTATCCATTCTGTATTTGTCAACAATTGCCCGATTAGAAGGCTGATTGATGTAGTTCCAAATGGTGGCTTCGCTTAGCGTGATGGGCTGTCCGTTCTCGTAAAAATGCTTGCGATCGTATATTTCACCTGTTTTAAAATCAACGATGTCGATATCGCCTGCCAAAAATCTCCAGTAATCGCTGGCCACTTCTGTAACATAGGGTTTGTTGCTTTGTACATATAAGCTTAGGATCAACCTTTCAATGTCTACGGTAACTTTACGACTGTTGTTGTTGCAAAAGCCCTTGTGTATTAAAGCCGTGTAACCTTCTTTTTTGTAAAGCCTGTATTTTTCTTGCAAGCGACGAGGGTTTGCAGGAAGCGTGTGAGGAAATTCCTTTTTGTTGAGGTTGATGATGCAGTCGGTTAGCTTCGTCCAAAGGTTAGCGCGAACGCCACCCATCGCTTTGCGTCGTGCGGCACTGTTGGTAATGATCGTATGGCATGCGTTCAAAACATGGGCATTTGTAGTGTATTCCAAGATCACATCATTAGGTAAGCTACGTTTGTCTGATAAGCGATAAGCGCCGAAAAAAGTGATGGCGGCAGGGTCTTCTTCAATAAAATCTTTAAACTGGTGGATTTTGGCAGTTTTGGCAGGCTCTCCCCATCTGTCTACTAATGCTTGTTGTTCGGTAAGGTTAAGCTTTTCGAAATTGATGAGCGCTTCGTTTCCTAAGCCTTTGCCTTCTCTAAGCCTAAAGCCTTCTTTGCGTGAAGCTCTTTTTTTGTAGGCATCATAAGCCAATAGTTTTATGCTTTCTTTATGTCGGCGATGGTGGTCGCTGACGATAAAGCTTAGCCTTACGCCGTAATGATTGTTGTGTATTTCGTAGGGAGAGCTGCTCATTGTTTATTGGGTTAGTTCTGCGATCTCTTTTAGTTTTCCGATAATTTGTCCGCCTTTGTCTTTTCCGTTAAGCACTCTGCTCAGGTATACGCGACTTACATTTATTCTTTTGGCAATGTGTTTATAGCTGATGCCCGTTTGCTTTAGGGCCTCGGCCAGTACAAGGTTTTCAGGATATTTAACTAGTTCTTTGGATGCGTGCATAATTGTTTACATATTTGTAAATAGTATACGCAAAAATAAACACTATTGTTTATATAAAAAAGCTATTATAAATTAATTTATTTATCATGACCGGTAACGAACTGAAAATCAGGCTAAAAAAATATAATGTTGAATTGGCTGAGATTGCTAGAAGCATGGGGGTTTCTCCTCAAAACCTTCAAAGTAAACTTAATTCTGATGATTTAAAGTTGTCTTTCATCGAAGAGATTGCTAAGTCGATAAATAAAAGTGTTTATGAATTGATTGAGGGCGGTCATAGTACCGTTGTTAGGGAGCCTCAAGCGCCTTATGGTTCTAAACGCCTTGTTAAAAAGGAAAGCAGTAGTGGCTTAGGTTTGCCGCTTATTCCTATTGATGCCATGGCTGGGTTTGGAAATGGCGATATCCAGGTGATCGAAAATGAGGTGACCGATTATTACGAAGTTCCTTTGTTTGAAAAAAGGGGGGCGAAGTATCTGATTTCTGTTGCTGGAAATTCCATGTACCCAAAATATGCAAGCGGGGATTTGTTGGCCTGCAAGCCGCTTAAAGATCTCAGCTTTGTGCAGTGGGGCAAGCCTTATGTGTTGGATACGGAACAGGGCGCCATTGTAAAGCGCTTGTTTGAAAATCCCGATAAAAAGGATGTGCTGATCTGCAAATCGGATAATTCTGAGTTTTACCCGCCATTTAATTTGCCTGTTTCGGCTATATATAAGGTTGCTATTGTGGTAGGCGTAATACGTTTAGAGTAACCACACGCAAATAATTTAGGTGTAAAATACATAATGCTTTATAGGCGAGCGCTTTATTGAAAACGTAAGCGTAAAAAATAAGAGAATATCTACCCTTGAATCCCAGTCTTGAGGTGGAGAAAATCCTTTTCAACATGGATAGGGCGGATGCTATGCTGCTGTTTTTGCACCGTTTTGTCTCCCTTAATGTCTCCCTAAGTGTCCCTCTAATTCTTCTCTTGCGTGGTTGTTATGGATTTGGAAAAACAGGTAATGATGGCCTTTGCTTCTAAAAAAGAGATCATTATGGGTTTTAGCATGAAATAGGTTTTGAAGGAGGCTTCTTTGTTTAGAGCACTTCGTTTTTGAAACTCCTGTAGAAAAAGCCCTAAAATGACACGGTTCGTTTTAGGGGGTATAAATAACAGAATCAAAAAAACAGAACAAGTATAAAAGTCATTTGCTCTTGTCATATAAATCGAGATAACGTTAATTGCAGCGTATCCCCCTTTGGCGGGGGACAGGTGGAGGATTTTAGCTATAGAAAGATCCTCACAGGTTTTTAAAGCAAAGATCTTGGTGATTTCTAAAATGTTGGAGTGTTCGTTATTTCAAAAAAGAAAGAAAATCACCCTAAAGGGGTGATTTTTGAAGGAATAATCTTTTATATTTGACTTGTAAATTGGTATATTGAAACTTGAATCACGCTGATACAGCTTTTAAAATAACTATTAAAAGTACATCACCTATTTCAAGATCATCGACGACTTATGGCATCAAACGTACCAACGATTAGACAAATCTCTTGGCTTTCTTTTATCTTTCAGCTTATTCTTGTGGTGCTAATGACCTATTTATATCATTTAGCAAGCGTTGATGAGGCATTCATCTTCGGGGCGTTGACGTATTCCATCGTCGCTTTTTTATTTAGGAATTTAATTGCAAAAAGGCATAGACAAGGAATGAAGCTTGTCAGGAAGCAGAAATTTGAAGAAGCACTTCCTTATTTTGAAAAGAGTGTTGAATATTTTAGTGAAAATAGGTGGGTTGACAAGTATCGTTTCTTAACACTTTTAACTTCTTCAAGAATGTCTTATAAAGAAATGGGACTTTGTAACATTGCATTCTGTTACCGTCAGATAGGAAATGGACAAAAAGCGAAAGAATATTATGAGCAAGTGTTGAAAGAATTTCCTGAAAATGGATTGGCACTTGTGGGTTTAAATATGCTTAAATCGATGGATAACAAAGTACAACTCGCCGATTAAGTCTTTAGAATAGCCCTGCGAAATTTCCTATGAAAACTCCAATTTTTTTCTGGAAAAAAATAAAAAATCACCCTAAAAGGGTGATTTTTTGAAGTATTAATCTTTGCATCTTTGAGTAATTAATTGGTTTTGAAATCCATTTCATGCCGACGCTCTATCTTTTTTTCGCTATTCCAGCAATCAAAACCATAGCAAACTTAACTCAATGCTATGAAAACAAAATTTATCATTTTAACACTGCTACTAGGTCTGGCGGTGGGATTAATCAAGGCGCAAACGCTTAAAGTTAAATCAGTAAGCCCTGATTCCAGCAAAAAAACATTGTCTGATATTAAAAAAGTGGATAATGACACTACAGAACTAATTAAAAAACTGAAGGCACTGATTAAGGATGAGAAGGGTAGACATAAGATTGGTACTTTTAAAATAGAACGTTATGCGGTGGTATTTCCCCCTTCTTTTCCAATTAAATACCAAAAAGAAATGGCAGACATTAGGCACAGTATAGATACACTGGTGCAGGGAAAGAGCTTTAAGAAGGGGAAAAGAGAATATGAATTTGAATTTGAAAATCCCATAATGTCCTCTGGTACTAAAAAAGGAGGTGGGTTCCAAAGCTCCAGCGCGAGGTTAAAGATTGCGGAAATAGATAGCGTGAAGATAGACATTAAAGAGGGCTTGATAGAGCTATTAAAGATATATAGCAAGGATGAAGAGACTTTTTACAATACCGCAGCGCCAATACCCATACTTACAATGGAAAAACGTTTTGAAGATAAATTGTATAACCCGAAAGATGGTTGCTTTATACTTTTGAAAGACGTATTGTCCTTTGATGCAGATACAAGGTTCAATTACTTTCCAGACGATACAGTTTTTATCATGCAGAAAGATCCAAATAAAGCTGCGGAAATTTTTCCATTAAGTGCTAGTAATGATTTTTCCTCTTTTGTGAACATACAGGCCTATTCTGATTTGCTGGGTGTATTGGGAGATAAGGCCAATGGATTGGTACAAATAGAAGCAAACACTAAATTTTACCTACATAGAGGAAATGTTCGTAATAAGTTTATGTATGCTTTTTATGCTTTCGAGCCTTTTTTTCACTTCAGTAAAATTGATAGTAAGTTCGACACGATTAGCTTATCATCCCCTAGAGAGATTAACCGTATGGAGGTGTTTAGGAGACATACTTTTGCTGTAGGTACTGATCTGAATGTCTTTAGGTTCGACTGGCGACCTGCGAACTCTTTTGAGCTTAAAGCGGGATACCAATATAGTGTTTCAAATTTGGTATTTAATGCAAAGAAAGTAGATGCCATTTTACACACGCCCTATGCTGAGGCAGTCATTAAAAGTAAAAGAATGAAAAATTTTGGGACCGACCTACGTGTACGTTTTTTACTGCAAAAGCTTAATCCAATTGAAGGCGTTGATAATCTCTCTTGGGATCATTTGTGGGCGTTTAAGGCCAGTGTTTATTATTTTTCTGGCAATAAAAATAAAGACAAAGTTTTCCTAAGATTCCTTAACTATGTTGATCTCGGAAACCGAAAGCAAGACTTTTCACAACTTCAATTAGGGTTTAGTAAGGCCCTGTCGTTTTAATTTCTTCTGAAAAATGTGTAAAAGAAAATGGTCTAGCCATTTCTTTCTCAGCGAAAATATAAATCAGTAAATACTAACCCTATTAAAAAACAAAACTATGTTAACAACATTAGAAAACCAAGACTATGAGGAGCTCGCAAAAGAAGTTCAACAAATTGCCGATACTAAAAGTGAAGACAGTCTTTACGAAATCTTAGGCAATGCTATGTACGACAGTGGATTAGCCGTTTCTCCGGAAAGCTTTTCAGAAGCAACAACACTTAGAGTCAGCATTAAGAGCAACCAAAAGTTCAATTTGATTAAAGCCATGGATTTTGTGCAGAATTCGACCTCATTAAGTAAGGAAGAAGCAAAAAGAGAAGGAAAAAGCTTATTCCAAAGAATTAAACGAGAGATATGTACTAACGAAAAAATTAAGGAGTTTTTTACGGGCAACAATGCCCTAAGCGACTACCTGAAAACAGTCATCCCCATTATTTTAGCCATTATCTCTTCGTCGCTGGCACTTGGTCCTATTGGTTTGGCCATTACTGTGGCCATTCTTGCATTGCTTATTAAAGTAGGATACCAAGCTTATTGCGGAGTTTAGTTCATTAAGATTTACAGTCTTACGAAGTTTCATCAACCTCGCAGGTTTAAAAACCTGCGAGGTTTTTTATGCAAAGTTTCTTACAAACTCTTTTTGTACAAATTATAAAGCACCTGCTTGTCAAAATCTGTAAGCGTTTGTGTAATGTCTGTTTGGATGTAATGGATTTTAAAAGCCTCTATGGCATAGTTCAACCGTTGTACATTGTAGCCAATTACCCTAAGCGCTACAGTAGCATCAAAGTTCTGTGGTACACTATCCAACACCTCATCATACCAGAGTCCGTATCCTTTTTGGGCCAAGGTTTTCCAAGGGAAATTCTTAGGGTCGTTTTTACGTCCTGGAGCAAAATCAGCATGGCCAATAAAGTTGGCCGTTGGAATACTGTATTTTTTCTTTAAAGTACCCAGTAAGGCACACAAACTGTTGATTTGTGCATCAGTCCAAACATCAGTAGTGCCATTATTGTCCATTTCAATACCAATAGAGCAAGAATTCATATCGGTAACACTGCCCCATTTACCAGCTCCTGCATGTTGTGCCCTCAAATAATCATTTACCATTTGTACTACTTTACCGTCCCTGCTCACTACATAATGAGAGCTTGTTCCTGTTCTAGTTAAGGTGAAAGTTCTGAGGGTTTGTGCCAAAGAGTCTTGCGCCGTATGATGTATGATGACGAAATTTGGCTTTCTGATACCCATATTGGTCGTGCCTACAAAATATTGCTCGTTATATAGCGAGTCAATTTTTTGATTTTCGGGTGGGGTAGCTTTAATGATTTCTGAAAAAGCTTTTGCGTTATTTTTGTACACCTTATCGGTAGCTTTATACTTGTAGGTGCTGCATCCTGCAACTAACAGCGCAAGGGCTGTGGCAAGAAATAAATATTGGTAACGGTTCATTAAAATAAATTATGTTTTGTTGTTGGGTAAGTTGGTTCGGAAACCTTCAGGTATTTAACTGCTTATATTCTTCCTCAACTTTTTTACTAATTTAGGGCTTTCAAATAACATCCGAAAGAATATTATTTATGCAAAAAATAAAGATGCATGTAGCCAAAAGCCTGATCTTGGGAACGGCCTTGGTAACTTCAATAACCGCTTGTACAAGCAAAAACTCAGGGCAGGAGAGTACTGGAAAAAATGAGTTGGATTCCCTGCAGGAATACGTGGCCCAACGTTTACCAATTTACGAAAAAGTAAGACTAAGCACCGATCTTAACCTGCTTACCGCCAATGAAAGACAAGTTTTGCCTTTGCTGATAGAAGCAGCCCAGATTATGGATGAGCTTTTTTGGAAGCAGGCCTATCCACAACGTGATAGTTTGTTGGCTACCATTAAGGATGAGAAAACAAAAGATTTTGTAAAAATCAACTACGGTCCTTGGGATAGGTTAAATGGTGATAAACCTTTTGTTGCGGGTATTGGAGAAAAGCCGCTTGGCGTAACTTTTTACCCTTTGGATATGACCAAAGAAGAGTTGGAAAAGTCTGACGTAAAGGATAAACAAGGACTTTATTCTGTTATCAGAAGAGAAAATGGCAAATTGGTTTCGATTCCTTACCACATTTATTTTGCCAATGAATTGCAAAGAGCGAGTAGCTTGTTAAAACAGGCCGCCTTAATTACGGACGATGCTGGTCTTAAAAAATATCTTAATCTACGTGCAGATGCTTTAGTGAGCGATAATTATACTGCAAGTGATTATGCCTGGTTGGATATGAAGACCAATGGTCTGGATATTATTATTGGTCCAATTGAGAACTACGAAGACAAATTATTTAATGCCAGAGCATCTTTTGAAAGCTATGTGTTGGTGAAAGATAAGGAGTGGAGCAAGCGTTTAGCTAAATACGTAGCACTTTTGCCTGAACTTCAAAAAGGGTTGCCTGTAGCGGATAAGTATAAAAAAGAAGTGCCAGGAACTGACTCCGAGCTGAATGCATACGATGTGGTTTTTTACGCTGGTGACTGTAATTCGGGCTCTAAGACCATAGCGGTAAACTTGCCTAACGATGAAAAAATCCAACAGGAGAAAGGTACCCGTCGTTCGCAATTGAAAAATGCAATGAAAGCAAAATTCGATAAGATTTTAGTGCCAATTGCCAATGTGCTTATCGACAAAGAACAGCAAAAATACATTAAGTTTGATGCCTTTTTTGCCAATGTGATGTTTCATGAAGTAGCACATGGCTTAGGGATTAAAAATACCGTTACCGGTAAAGGAATGGTGCGTAATGCTTTGCAAGAACAATATTCATGGTTAGAAGAAGGTAAAGCCGATGTATTGGGCCTTTACATGGTGACTGGATTGCTTAAAAAAGGTGAGTTGCAAGGCGATATCAAGGATTATTACACGACTTATATGGCTGGTATTTTGCGCTCGGTACGTTTTGGTGCTTCTAGCGCACACGGTAAAGCAAACATGCAATGCTTTAATTTTTTCCAAGAAAAAGGCGCTTTTGAGCGTACTGCGCAGGGTGCTTACAAAGTAAATTACGATAAGTTTGCTTCGGCTATGAATGAGCTTAGTGCGGTGATTTTGACTTTGCAGGGTAACGGTGATAAAGCAGCAGTGGAAAAAGCACAAAAGGAAAGAGGCGTTATTAAGCCTGAATTACAAACCGATTTAGACAAATTGGCTCAAAAAGGAATTCCAGTAGACGTGGTTTTCGAACAAGGAGTAGATGTTTTAGGAATGAAATAAATTTTTAAATCCAAAAAAGCGGCCTAATTGCAAAATTAGGCCGCTTTTTTGTGCCTTTTGGTGAGGTTGCCCAAAAAAAAGAAAATTTCTTGTAACCTTTTGCAAAACTCTATCGTCTACAAGCTATAAACTATTAATAAGGGATTTCCCTTTTTAAAAAAACTAAGCAAAGATTTTTAAAAGTTAAAAAATGCGCTAAATGCGTAGTGGAATTTTTTTGCCCAAAATTTTGAAAATAAAACAACACACAAATGAAAACTATATACCTCTTATTACTCACTTTATTTGCTTCTACGGCAATTTATGCTTCGCCGACCAAGGCCAAGCAAGTAGATGTGAACGGCTTGGTTTTAGACGAGCAACGTAAGCCCATCGATTATGCCACGGTCGGTTTATTTAAAGCTTCAGATTCGTCTTTGGTAAAAACAGCCATGACCACTCCCGAAGGAAAATTTAGTTTTCCAAGTATCGCTGCAGGGAGTTACTATATCAAAATTAACATGATGGGCTACCAAATTCATAAAGGGAAGTCTTTTACTGTTGCAGAGCAGGCAATCAACTTACCTGAAATTGTTTTAATGGCTACTAGCAAAACCTTAAATGCCGTAAGTATTACTGCTGTAAAGCCACTTTTGGAGCGTAAAGCCGATAAATTGGTGATGAATGTAGAGGCTAGCTCTGCTGCAGTGGGCTCATCGGCATTGGAAGTATTACAAAGAGCGCCAGGAGTTACCGTAGACCAAAACGATCGAATTTCGATGCAAGGAAAGCAAGGTGTTTTGATCATGCTGGATGGTAAGCAAACTTACATGAGCCAAGCAGATGTAGCCAATTTGTTAAGGAATATGCAAAGTTCCGAAATAGAAACTATTGAACTGATTACCAATCCGTCCTCAAAATATGATGCCTCTGGAAATTCTGGGATCATCAATATTAAAACCAAGAAAGCTAGAAGTGGCGGTGCCAACGGAAGCTTTAATGCGGGTATGGCTTATGGTAAAAACCTTAGGGGAAATACTGGACTAAACTTGAACTATAGAAACAAAGGCGTTAACGTTTTTGGTAGCTATAACTTTAACAAAGGTGCAAGGGACAACACCATTAATATCGACCGTGTTTCTAAAGGTTCTGGTGCTAATCCGGATACTTATTTCTCTCAAAAGGGGGATGATACCCGTGATTATGAAAACAATAACTTTAAAATAGGGGCGGATTTTTTCCTTAATAAAAACAATACCATTGGTGTATTGGTGAACGGTTACTTGAACAGTGCAGAAGACATATCGACCAACCGCACTTTGATTGGAAAGTCATTTGCACAAATCGATTCGACCTTAGCGGCTACTAACACGCAGATATCAAGCTATCGTAACTTTTCTTATAACCTGAATTATAAATCAGTTTTAGACACTACAGGACAAGAGCTTACCGCCGATGCAGATTATTCTAGGTATCATGGGAAAGACAATGCGGAGCTGGTAAATGACTATCGTTTCCCAGACGGTTCTTTGGTAAAACCAATTGGTCGTTTAAAAAACAATAGTCCAAGTATTATCGATATTAAAGCGGTTAAGGTTGATTATGTTTTGCCCATCAATAAAACCATGAAATTTGAAGCGGGCGCAAAAAGTAGTTGGGTAGAAACCGATAACGATTTACGTGCGGAAGAATGGGTAAGCAATGCTTGGCAAAATGATGTGCGTCGTAGCAACAGGTTTGTTTACGATGAGAATGTGAATGCGGTTTATGCCAACCTGAACAAGCAATTTAAAAACACCAATGTTCAGTTAGGTTTACGTATGGAACAGACAAATTCGAAAGGTAATTTGTTAACCACCAACGAAGTGGTAAAACGTAGCTATTGGGATTTCTTTCCAACCATTTACATCCAACAAACCTTGTCTAAAAACCATCAGGTAGGAGTTTCATACGGGCGTAGAATTGATAGGCCTAGTTACGACGCGTTAAATCCATTTATGTACTATTTGGACCAATATACCTACAACAAGGGTAATCCTTTCTTAAATCCGCAGTATACCAACAATTATGAGGTAAATTATACCTTTATGCAAAAGTACTTCTTGAACTTTGGCTACAGTGTGGTAAACGATGCGATTACGGAGGTGATTTTGCCTGATGAAAAACAAAAGGCTTTGTACCAAACTAATGCTAACATCGCAAAAAATACGACCATTTCTGGAAATCTTTCGGTTCCGGTGAAGGTGAGCAAATGGTGGACAATGAATAACAATCTGAATGTTTTCCACTTGGCTTTTGAAACCCCAAATCTAGAAGGACAGGCTTTAAAAACAGGTCAAACGTCTTATCAGGTTCGTATGCAGAACAATTTCATCATTATGGATGGTTTAACTGCAGAAATCAATGCCAACTATGAGTCGCCTTTAACTTATGGTACACTTGCCATACAGGAGAAAGCATTTGTAGATATAGGTATTAGCAAAGCGATTCTTAACAAAAAAGGAAGTATCAGATTTGCCGTTTCAGACGTTTTTGATACCAACAGAACCAGATTGAGCAGCGCTTATCCTGGATTGAGTTACAATCTTTACCAAAAGAACGAAACTCAGTTGTTCAGACTTAATTTTAGCTATAGGTTTGGTAAAAATGAAATTAAACCTGCCCGAAGAAGATCCACAGGAACAGAATCGGAGCAAGGTAGGATGAAGAACTAGTGCTTTACTAGGTACTTGTGAGCCTTGCGAAGTTTTTAAAACTTCGTAAGGCTTTTTTTATGCCGTTATTGCAATGAGGTACGAGGAAGGAATCTCAAGGATCAAACTCATATTGCCTTTTTCATTTACAATCGGTAGTCCTAAAATAAATTTATTGCATCGCTTTTAAGATTGCTTCGTGCCTCGCAATGACGGGCTATTAACGCCAGCGAAAGCTTACTTCCCAATCATTGATACTACAATTTCTTCCAGTTGCTCAATGTCAAAAGGTTTGGCCAAATAGCTTTCAGCACCCGCCGTTTCTGCAAGCGTTTTAATATCGTTGTTTGCCGAGAAATAAATCACAGGTATATCTTTATACAAGGGATGTCTTTTAAGCTCCTGTGTGGCTTCTATGCCGCCTACATCGGGCAGCCAATTGTCCATTAAGATAACGTCGGGCTCATAGCCTGCTACCTGTTCAATAATGTGGTTAGAGGTAGATGAGGTTTTGGTTTCGTATCCAGCCCCTTCAAGGATCAGGGTACACAGCTCCAAAATGTCTTTGTTGTCATCAAAAATGAAAACTTTTTTGCTCATCTTTTTTAGGGGTTTATAGCTAAAGAATTGATATAGTTGGCCATTTCTTCGATTTTTAGTACCGCAGAAACGTTGGCTCTTAAAATGGCTTGTTCGGGCATATAAGTAACCTGCGCCGATTCTGGGTCTTGTGCCAAGGTAATCCCGCCATTTTTCTTGGCAAATATCAGCCCGTTCACGCCGTCGGCATTGGAGCCAGAAAGTAGTAGGCAAACCAATCGATCGCCATAGGCATCGGCTGCGGTCTGAAAAGTAACATCAATGGATGGACGAGAGTAGTTGATTTTTTCCGAATAGTCTAACGAGAAAGTAAAGTCTTTTTCAATGAGCAGATGATAATCAGAAGGGGCAATATAGATATAACCTTTTTGGATTTTTTCCTTTTCATCAGCCTCCTTTACTTTGAGCTCTGTACGATAGGATAGCAGGTCGCTAAGCAACGAATCCATCCCTTGTTTGCGGTGAACTACAATGATGATAGAAAAGTCGATATTCGGGCTTATTTCAGGCAAAATTTTCAGCAGCACATCTAAGCTGCCTGCCGAACCTCCGATCACCAAAGCATCTATCTTTCTCATGCGCTCACTTTCCTCCAAACTTTTTCTGTACCTACTCTTTTGTAGGTGGATGATATGGGTGAGAAATCAATGGTTTCTTTAGTGCCCAGCGCCAAATAACCTAAGTTTTCCAAACTTTGATCAAATAGTTGCAACACGCGGAACTGCAAAGGCCTGTCGAAATAAATCAGTACGTTTCGACATAAAATCAACTGAAACTCATTAAAAGAACGATCGGAAACCAGGTTATGGGTCGAAAAAATCATCTTTCGTTTCAGCTCTTCATCAAATTTTGCCAAGTTATAGTTGGCAGAATAATAAGAGGAGAAGTCTTTGATTCCGCCCGCGGCGATATAATTTTCAGAGTAGCTTTTCATTTGGCTAAGCGGAAACATGCCGTTGGAAGCTTTCTCTAATACTGTTGGGTTAATATCCGTAGCGTAAATCAACGATTTGTGCAACAGATTAAGCTCTTTCAACAAGATAGCGATAGAATAAGCCTCTTCGCCTGTAGAACAGCCTGCCAGCCAAATCCTGATAAACGGATAAGTATTTAAGTTAGGTAATATCTGTTTTCGCAGCATTTGGTAAAACGCAGGATCACGGAACATCTCCGTTACGTTTACCGTTACACCTTCTACAAAATGTTTAAAATATACGTCGTCGTTCAAGGTTTTGTACCTGAACTCTGCAAAGCTTAAATGTTTGTCTAAGCTATATAATCTGGATAAGCGTCTTTTAAGGGATGCCCTAGAATAGCCTGTAAAATCATAGCCATGATGTTCCAATACATCATTGATGAGGATTTCAACTTCTTCGTCGGATATAACTCCTGTTTGAGACACTATAGGTATTGGTTTATGAGTTTAATTAATTCTTCAACGTTCACTGGTTTGGAGATATAGCCTACCGCACCAGCTTCCAAGCATCTCTCTTTGTCGCCTAACATGGCTTGGGCAGTCACGGCAATGGCTGGAACATCCTGCAATTGTTGGTCTTCCCGCATTTTCGCAAGTGCTTGGTAGCCATCCATGTCTGGCATCATCATGTCTAAAAGCACTAAGCCCACATCTCCATCTTTTTTAATGATATCAAAGCCTTCTTTGGCGCTAATAGCGTCTACGCAAACATACTTTTTAGCAGTTAAAACAGCTTTTAAAGCAAAAATGTTTCTGCTATCATCATCAATAATTAAAATTTTCTTTTCTGTGCTTTGCATATTTGGAGCCTAATTAGATTTGTCGTAAAGCCAAACTCTCAATAATGAAATTAACTGGTCTATGTCTACAGGTTTCGAGATATAGTCCGAAGCGCCAGCGGCAATACATTTCTCTCTATCGCCCATCATCGCTTTTGCGGTTACTGCTAAAATAGGTAGGTTTTTATAAGCAGGCATTGCTCTAATTTGTTTGGTGGTTTCGTACCCATCCAATTCTGGCATCATCATATCCATCAATACCACATCAATTTTTGGGTTGGCTTTAATGGCCGCTAAAGCTTCCTTGCCGTCAATAGCAGGTAATACCTTCATTTTGTGTGGCTCCAAAGCTTTGGTTAAAGAGAAGATATTCCTTACGTCGTCGTCGGCAATAAGCACTACTTTATCTTTAAGTACATCGGTTACATTTTGTAATGTTTCTCCTTTAACTTCCTTGCTCTTGTTCCCTTTTTCCTCTACCAGATGTAAGAACAAAGCAGCTTCATCCAAAATTCTCTGATAAGAATGGGCGGTTTTTACCACAATCGAATCAGCATATTGCTTAATCCTGGTCTCTTCACATTTGGAAAGATTTTTTCCCGTAAAAATGATAATTGGCAAATTCTCTAGGCCGTCACTTTTCTTAATGGTTTCTAGGGTCTCATAGGCATTTTTATCAGGAATGCCCATGTCCAAAATCACACAGTCTACCTCTTTTTGTTGTAATGCCTCAACGCTATCACTGATGTTTGAGGCCACAATGGTCTGCAAGTTGGCCGAGCTTAGGAAATGACTTAATGCTTGGGCATGCTGTTTATTTTCTTCAACAATAAGCACCTTTTTAGGGTTTTTGCTTAGCGCATGTTCCAGTTTTTCAAAAATCTGTTTCATGTGCTCCAGCGCAAAAGGTTTATTGATGAAATCTACGGCACCTTTTTGTAAGCTTTGCCTTTTAGCAGATAGCGAAGACATGATGTGTACCGGAATAGGTTTGGTTGCTGGATTTGATTTTAATTCATCCATTACCTGCCAACCATCTTTCACAGGAAGTTGAATGTCCAATAAAATGGCTAATGGCTTATATTTTTGCGCCATTTCTACTCCAACATCACCTCGTACTGCTACCAAGCCTTTGTAGTTGCGCTTTCTGGTGAAATCAAGTAGTGTTTTGGCAAAAAAGGTATCATCTTCAATAATAAGAATTGCCTTGTCATCTGGTCCAAGGTTGTGCCTGTCGTCTTCTACTTCTTCTGGTATTTTTGAAACTACAAAACGCTCTTCTTCGCGTTGCTGTTCTACTTTCTCTTCCGCTGCTTTTTCTTCTTCCTGCAAATCGGTAATTAGGGCACCTGTTCTTTCGTTAAAATTGGCTGGAATGGTCAATGTAAAGGTACTGCCTTCATTTTCCTTACTCTCCAATTTAATGGTGCCGCCTAATAGTTGAGCCAGTTGTTTACTGATGGATAAGCCTAATCCTGTGCCCCCAAATTTGCGGCGGGTAGAACCGTCTGCCTGCTGAAAGGCTTCAAAAACAAGCCCTTGTTTAGTCTTTGCAATACCTATTCCCGTATCGGTAACGGCAAAAGTGAGCGTTTCTTCTTTGGCTTGGTAACCAATGGATAGGCTTACTTTTCCTTGTGAAGTGAATTTGAATGCGTTAGACAATAAGTTTTTCAAGATTTGTGATAGACGCATCTTGTCTGTGGTAAAGGAATTGGGAGCATCGCCAGAAACGCCAATGATTAAATCCAAGTGTTTGTCTTTAGCGATAGGCATAAACAATGATCGGATATCCGCTGTAATTTCGTCAATTCTTACATCGCTAATTTCCAGCTCCATTTTGCCCGCTTCAATCTTCGAAAGATCTAAAATCTCATCAATTAAGCTCAACAAACCTTGACCAGAGCTTTGGATCACCGAAGCATATTCTGTGTATTCCTTTTCTAGTTGCTCACTTTCGGCCATCAGCTTAGATAGCAACAAAATAGAGTTTAAAGGCGTGCGAAGCTCATGCGACATATTGGCCAAAAACTCCGATTTGTAACGGGTACTTTGCTCCAATTGCTCCGCCTTCTGCTTAATTTCCAAGTTCCTTTCTAAAATCAGCTGATTACGTTCTTCCAATAAACTGCTTCTTTCTTCCAGCTCTTGGTTGCTTTGAAGCAATTCTTCTTGTTGTACCCTTAGTTCTTCTTCCGAAGCTTGTATTTTTTGGGTTTGCGCTTCTAACTCAGAGTTTAAAGCTTCCAGTTCTCCGTGTTGCGCTTGTAATTCTTCTGCTTGTGATTGGGTTTCTTCTAAGAAATCCTGTAGTTTCTTTCTGTTTTGTGCTGCGTTGATGGCAATGCCAATATTTGAAGAAATATGATGCATGAAATCCAACTTGCGCTGTGGGTAGGCATTAATGGTGGCCAATTCAATCACGCCCATTGCCAAGCCATTTCTGATGATTGGAAACGCTACTACACAAGTTGGCTTTGTTTCGCCGGTAGCATAGCTAATAGTTGCTTCTTTATCAGGTACTTTTTCTAACAGAATTAATTTTTCAGACTGGAAGGCCTGTCCAACTAATCCTTCACCAATAGCGATTTTTTTCCGTTGTTGAGCATTTAAAGCGTAGCCATTGATGAGGTGTAGTTCTTGATCTTCTTCCAACAGATAAAAGGCGCCCACAAAACTTTTGGTATGGTCAATTACCGCTTCTAAAATATCTCTGGTAAGTAAATGAACCTCTTTGTCGCCCACCATTTTATCATTTAAAGTAGCAACTCCAGTTTGCATCCAGTCCTTATCTTCTAGCTGAGTAAATGACGATTGAAGGGCTTCAGCCATGCTGTTGAGTGAAGTGGATAACACTCCCAATCCATCTTTTGAAGTTTCGTGCAACCTTACTTTGTAATTGCCGCTCGAAATTTGATGCGCAATACTTTTAATGGTGTCAATACGTTTGGCGGTATCTTCGTTAAGGTGCTGTAATTGCTGAAATAGAGATACCCTTTCATTAAACTCGGAACTTACCTTTTGGTAAAAGAAAACCGTGCTGAGAACGGAAAGTATGGCAGCGAAGATAATTAGAATGGGAGAGAACCCTGCTAGGGTATTCATCTCTTTTGTTTTGGCAGCTAAGGAACTTCTTTCTTCTACTTTGATTTCTCTGATAATCCTACGGGCATTATCCATGTAAACTTTTCCTTCCAAAAGAGCAGTTTCAAGAACTACGCCTTTGTTGCGTTTGGTTTGGATGGTGCTTACCAATATTCCCATCCTTTTTTCGATAACCTCTCTAAGCTCCTTTAGCTTTTGTTGTTCGTAGGGATTGTCCTTTGTACTCGCAATTACTCTCGAAAATAGAGAATCGGTTCTTCTTTCACTGTTGTTGTAGGGCTCTAAAAAAACAGGATTTCCGGTAAGTAAAAAACCTCTTTGTCCAGTTTCAGCATCTTTCAGGGCCGAAACAATATTGTCTACATCGTTAATGATGCCGTTGCTTTCCACCACCAAATCAGCACTCTTAATCAAATTTTTGATACTGATATAAGATGCTGTGGAGCTGATGATCAACAGGATTAGCGATATTCCTAAACCAATGCGTAGGTTAGTTTTTAGGGATAGTTTCATCTAAAATAAATTAACGTTAAACGTCGGTCATTAATTGGTCAATAGGAATGGTGAAATAAAATTCGGAACCCTCACCATATATAGATTTTGCGTTAATATGTCCTCCATGACGTCTAATGATTTCAGAAGAGATATATAAGCCAATGCCCAAGCCCTGAAAGCGATGGGAGGTTTCTTCTACTCGATAAAATTTTTCGAAAACTCTTTTCACTTGTTCTGGTTGCATACCAATGCCGAAGTCTTTAACACCAATGTACAATTCATTGTTTTGTAAGCGAGCATTTAAAAGAACTTCATTAGTTCCTGGCGAATATTTGATGGCATTGGTTAAAAAGTTAACAATAACCTGCTCAATACGCATTTCGTCCCCAAAAACCTTGGTATGTACCTGACCACTTTTGACAATCCTGAAATCAGGATTAGTTTGGTGCATCACTTCGATAATGTTGTCCAGCAAGTTATCGATATCAAAATACTGCTTGTTGAACTTTAGTTTACCACTTTCTATTTTCGAGATATCAAGCAAGTCGGCAATTAACCCATTTAGTTTTTCGAGCTGTATTTGTGCTTTGGATAAGTGGCTTTTAACTTGGTCAATATCGCCTTTGGCCAAACCTCTCTCCAATAGTTGGATATATCCTTTTACACTGGTTAATGGCGTTTTAAGTTCGTGGCTAGCAATGCTGATGAACTCATCTTTTTTCAGTTCGGCGGCTTTTCTAAATTCTATCTCTTCCAATAACGCCTTTTGTACTTCGCCCAGTTTTCTGCTCTGTTCATAAATGCGGTAAAAGGTTTTGATTTTCAGCAATAGAATATTGATGTCTACAGGTTTGGTTATGTAATCTAAACCACCTGAAGAATAGCCTTTGGCAATGAAACGAAATTCGGTATTAGCTGCGGAAAGGAAAATAATAGCCGTTTCTTTGGCTTTGCTATAACCAGAAATAACCTCGGCCACTTCAAATCCATCCATTTCTGGCATTTGTACGTCCAAAATAATAAGGACGTAAGAATTTTTAAGCACTTTTTTAAGTGCTTCTTCACCTGAGTTGGCGGTATCTACTTCAAAACCATGTTTTTCGAGAACATTTTTCAAAGAAATAAGGTTCTCTGGAGTATCGTCAACAAGTAAGATCATTTTCAAATGTAATAAAAAATGAATGGATATGACTTGGCGTCACAACTTACTGTTGTAAAAGTCTTGTTTTAGATTAGAGGTTGTTCGTTTTAAAGGTATCTCCTTGACGAATATCACCTGTTTCAAATCCCTTTTTAAACCAATACATCCGTTGAGCTGAGGTGCCATGGGTAAAGGAATCGGGAACCACTTCGCCTGTGGCTTGTTTTTGGAGCGTGTCATCGCCAATGGCATTTGCAGCAGTAAGTGCTTCTTCAATATCTCCAGCTTCTAGCCTAAAATCTTTAAGGTTTTGCGCATGATGGGCCCATAAACCAGCATAAAAATCGGCTTGTAGCTCCAGCATTACCGATAGTTTGTTGTATTCGGTTTTGCTTAACCTGCTTCGCATGCGTTGAACCTTTTCGGAAGTGCCCAGCAAGTTTTGAACATGGTGCCCCACTTCATGAGCAATAACATAAGCCTGTGCAAAATCGCCAGCGGCACCAAATCGGTTCTTCAGGTCGTCAAAGAAAGAAAAGTCGATATATACTCTACTGTCTGCTGGACAATAAAATGGGCCAACCGCCGAGCTGGCTCCACCGCAGGCGGTTGAAACATTTCCTTCAAATATGGTTAGTATAGGATTTTTATAGGTTAGGTTCAGTTTTTCGAATTCTTTAACCCACACATCCTCGGTGTCTGCAAATACTACTTTAATAAACTTAGTTTGATCATCGTTTATTTCAGTTTGCTGTGTAGTTTGGTTTTCAACAGGAAGTTGGTTTAACAATCCAGTGAAATCCTTTCCAAATAGTAAACCGAGGATGACTATAACAATTCCAAGTCCTCCGCCAATAGCTAGTCCACCTTTTCCACGTCGGTCATCTACATTTTGACTTTCTCGTCTTCCTTTCCACTGCATATTTATAATAAAATAATATGTAAAATAAAAGACCTTGATATTCCCAAGGTCTTTTATAAAAAATTATTGTGCTAATTTAATACCGTTAAGCTCTCCCCAAGGAATACCTAATTTTATTAGGGTCCATTGATCCGCTTCTACATTTTTTGAACCAGCTCCATACCACTTCATCCCTCCTGTAATTTTAGCTGCCTGATCACTGTTTAAGATTTCAACGTCTTCTGAATTCATGAAATCTTCTAGAGTTTTTGTTTTTTTCATAAATAAATATTTTAAAGATCTTAGAGTTAAGATATAGACTTTTGCGCTAAAATCCAAATATTTATTTAAGCTTTAAATTCGATAATCCCTTTTGTTATTCTAGCTGCGGTTTCTTCTTTCCCTAAAAGTTTAACGATATCAAATACGCCTGGGCCAAATTTGCCGCCCACCAACATGATGCGCAGTGGCAACATTACTTCGCCGGGTTTTAGTCCTTTTGCTTCGGCCAAGGCTTTAAAGCTTGCTTCCTGGTCTAAAGCACTTAACTCGATATTTAGGGTATTTGCAAACTCTTCAAAAAATGCTGCTTTTTCGTCATTCCATTTAGGCTTTACGGCAGCAGAATCGTACTCAGATGGACTGTTAAAGAAATAAGCACTTTGTGCCACAAAATCAGGGAGTAAAGTACATCTATCTTTTACCAATTCAATTACCGAGGCAAGCTTTTCATCATTTGCTTCGATGCCGTTTTGTTTTAACAGTTCGTTCACGGCGGATTGCAGGCTGCTAATTGGCGACTGCTTGATCCATTCATGGTTAAACCATTTTGCTTTTTCAAAATCGAATTTTGCGCCAGCTTTGCTAATTCTTTCTACAGAAAAGGCCGCTTTCAATTCTTCTAACGTAAAGATTTCTTTATCGGTTCCGTCATTCCAGCCCAATAAAGCCAACAGATTTACAAAAGCCTCTGGCATAAAACCAAGTTCTTTAAAACCTTTGGTTAAATCTCCAGTTTTAGGATCTGTCCAATTCATGGCATATACCGGAAAACCTAATCTGTCGCCATCTCTTTTGCTCAATTTTCCATTACCATCAGGCTTAAGGATTAATGGTAAATGTGCCCAAGCAGGCATTTCATTTTCCCAGCCCAAATATTTCCAAAGCAATAAATGTATTGGTGCCGATGGTAGCCACTCTTCGCCCCTAAACACATGTGAAATTTCCATCGCTTTATCATCAGCAACTACGGCTAAGTGATAAGTAGGCATTCCATCAGCTTTTAAAAGCACCTTATCGTCTACTAAATTGGTGTCGAAGCTTACTACGCCTCTAATCATATCTGTAAAAGTTACCTGCTCATCGGTAGGCATTTTAATACGGATGACGTGAGGTGCATTTTGGGCCAACAATTCACTTACTTCATTTTGTGTTAAGGTAAGCGAGTTGCGCATTTGCATACGGCTTTTTTGTCCGTAAAGGAAGTTCGGCTCTTCCGCTCTTTTTGCTGTAAGTTCTTCAGCAGTATCAAAAGCATAGTAGGCATAGCCGCTAGCTACCAATTGCTCTGCGTATTGTCGGTAGGTAGGTTTGCGCTCACTTTGGCGGTAAGGTCCAAAAGCTCCAGGTTTTTGCGGGCTTTCATCGGCAGCAATACCGCACCATTCCAAACAATCTACAATATATTGTTCAGCACCTTCCACAAAGCGGGTTTGGTCGGTATCTTCTATCCTTAAAATAAAGGTTCCATTGTTTTTCTTAGCGAAAAGGTAATTGAATAGGGCGGTTCTTACGCCTCCTAAGTGTAAACCTCCTGTTGGGCTTGGTGCAAATCTTACTCTAACTTCTTTACTCATGATGTGTTTAGTGTTTGGCGTAAAGCGTTAGGCGAAGGGATTTTTTCTATAAAACGGTAAGATCCTCCCTCTTTTTCTCTTCCGATGTATCAGAGGAGATATTGGCATGTGCGTATCCCCCTCATTGAGGGGGCAAGGGGGAGGATTGTGCTTTCTAGCTGCTATAGATTTGAAGCCCATCGCCCTGCGCAAAACGCAAGACGCCACAAAGATATGTTTTTCATCTGTTTTTGTATTGTTTTCATAACTGATGAAGCGCTTATGCTTTTAAAATGATAGCTGATGGCTTTTTGAAAAAGCATAATGGTTTCGAGGTTTTTCCGTTCTGATATTGTAATTTGGCTCAAGAAATGAACCCATATCAGAAAAAGAAGCGTTGGAAGTTGTTTTTGTTGGCTTTTGCGGCGGTGATTGGTTTTGCATCCGTAGCGTATACCAATTTTTTTGTGAAAAAGATGGAGCGGGAAGAAGGCACGCAGTTTTTGCTTTGGATCAAAGTGGCCGAGCAACGAATGAAAATGTACGACAATGAGCAGTTGACTGACGTTTTTGAAACCATTAAGAAGAATAATAAAATGGACGTGATCATCACCAGAACAGATGGCTCCATTTATTTGTGGGATGGTTTGGATACGACCAAAACGCTATATCCTGACAATAAGTCCAAACAATACGACTCTTTATATTTTGCGAAGCAATTGCAGAAAATGAAGGAGCAGCACAAGCCCGCCAAAATGAAGGGCATTAATGAAGAGCAACTGATTGCCTACTATAAGGATTCAAATATCCTAACCCAACTCAGGTATTTTCCTTATATCCAGCTGGGAGTCATCGCACTTTTCTTAATTACGGCTTATGTGGGTTTTAGTGCAGCGAGAAAAGCCGAGCGAGATCAGGAGTTTGTGGGGATGGCCAAAGAAACCGCCCATCAATTAGGAACGCCTATATCATCGCTAATGGCTTGGGTGGAATTGATCAAAACGAGGTTCGATGCTGAAGAGGATCCGCTGGTCGCTGAGATGGAAAATGATATCCAAAGATTAGAAATCATTGCAGACCGTTTCTCTAAAATTGGTTCCATGCCGATATTGGAAGACCATGTGGTTTACATTATCATCAACAATTTTGTACAGTATTTTAAGGTACGTGCTTCCGATAAGATCAACTTCGTAATCACTGGAGACACTCAAGTAAGAGCGATGTTGTCAGCACCATTGTTTGATTGGGTGATAGAGAACCTGCTCAAAAATGCAGTGAATGCCATAGATAATGATGGAACAATTACCATTAACATCATCGAGAACCTAGCGAAAGAAGAAGTTTTGATTGATGTAACCGATACAGGAAAAGGCATTCCACGTTCTAAATTTGATACCGTATTTCAACCGGGTTACACCACAAGAAAAAGAGGTTGGGGCTTGGGCTTAACCTTAACCAAAAGGATTGTAGAGAACTATCATCGAGGACAGATTTTTGTGAAAGACTCCGAAATAGGCAAGGGCACAACCTTCAGAATTGTTTTAAAAAGCAGTATTACATATGAACCGACCACAAATAGAGGATTATCCACAATGGTATAAGAGATATATTGATCTTGTTGATGGAGATGTATTGGAAATTTTAACCACACAGGCAGAAGCTTTTGTACAATTTGTAACCAGCAATGCGGATAAAGCTGACTATGCTTATGCACCAGGAAAATGGACTATTAAAGAAATGTTTGGACACATTATAGATACCGAACGTATTATGGTTTTCCGTTTAACTTGCTTTGCTAGGGGAGAAAAAGCAGCTATACCGGGCTTTGATGAGGACCAATATGTGATCAATGCCCATTTCAAGGATCGTAGTTTAGAGAGTTTGTGCGAGGAGTTTATAGCTTTAAGAAAATCGAATTTGTTTTTGCTTAAATCTCTTAACGAAGAAGAATTGAATAGGTTTGGTAATGCCAATGGAAACGAGGTTTCGGTAAGAGCATTGGTTTTTATTTTGGCAGGACATGTAATGCATCATCAGAATGTGATTGTAGAGAGATATTTAACTCCCTAATCCCCTTAGAGGGAGGAATGTTGTATAACGTTTGAATATGTTAACCGAACAGTAAAGCCCTCCCTTTAGGGGATTTAGGGGTTAACTTTTTATTTTTGAATTTTAACTTGAACATATGATTTGGTTTAAAGAATTTACGCCCGAAATGTTGAACAGCCGCCCTAAAAATCATATTGGCGCGCTGTTGGGGATAGAATTTACAGAAGTGGGCGAAGATTATTTATGTGCTACGATGCCCGTTGATGAACGTACTCATCAACCTGCGGGCATTTTGCATGGTGGGGCATCCGTGGTATTGGCAGAAACCTTAGGCAGTATTGCTTCTTACATGTGTATTGATCCTAATAAACATATTGCTGTAGGCTTGGAAGTGAATGCCAATCATATTAGGCCGGTAAGTTCTGGTTTTGTAAAAGGAGTGTGTAAACCCCTGCATATTGGTGCGAAAACACATTTGTGGGAGATTAAACTCTATACCGATAAGGGAAAAATGAATTGCGTAAGCCGTTTAACGGTGGCCATTTTACCTAAACCGCAATAATTATCTCGTCAAACTATTTCCTTATCCTTTTTGTTTTGCCATAAATAGCAATTATGGTAAGCACTTCGGAGGTCATTGATAATAGTCATTTAGTTTTTGTAAGCCCAGAAAAAGGCGGGATTTATCGAAAGGGGAAGCCCGGAAAATTCAATTACGAAGATGATAAAGGTCATAAAGTGACCGATAGCATCACTTTAGAACGTATTCAAAAACTGGTGTTACCTCCCGCTTGGACCAACGTGTGGATTTCTCCTAAAAAGAACGGCTACCTACAAGCGATAGGTATTGATGTAGCAGGCAGAAAACAATATCGCTATCATCCCGATTGGGTAAACAGGCGGTCGGACCAAAAATATTTCAGATTATTAGAATTTGGGAAAGCCCTACCGAAAGCTCGTAAGCAGATAGAAAAGGATTTACGTCGAAAAAACTTGGACGAACGGAAAGTTTTGGCAATTTGTATTGCCGTTTTACAAGACACCTTGATTAGAATAGGTACGGCGGCTTATGAAAAAAACTACAACAGTTATGGGTTAAGTACACTGAAAGATAAGCACGTTAAACATAAAGATAACGGAACTTTCTTGACTTTTGTAGGTAAGAAAGGAGTGAAACAAGAAATACGGTTGACGGATAAAAAGCTGATCAAACTGGTTAAAAAATGTAAAGACATTCCTGGCCAAGATTTGTTCCAATTTTACACAAAAGACAATCAGCGCAAGGCAGTAGAATCTGGAATGATCAATCAATACATTAAAGAAATTACAGAAGATGATTTTACAGCCAAGGATTTTAGAACTTGGGGAGGAACTTTGGAAGCCATGAGGCAATTAGCAATTTGTACCCATCAAAGCCCAGAAGTTTCGACTAAGAAATTGGTGGTAACCGCCTTGGATTGTGTAGCGGCAAAGCTTGGAAATACCAGAGCCGTTTGTAAAAGTGCTTACGTTTATCCTTTATTGCTACAAGCTTTTGAGGATGGCGGCCTACAGCGTTATTTAAAACGTATTGATATAGAAGAGAAGGATGAAAAAAAAGCGCTGAAAAATGATGAGGCTGTGTTTATTCAGTTTTTGAAAGCGGTAAAGAGAAATAAAAAAACTTCCGTCATCTCGAACGAGGTACGAGGAGAGATCTAGCAACTAAATTAGAAAACTTACTAAGTTTCTAAAATTTCGTAAGTTTAATCATACTCGTCATCTAGACCTATAAGATTTTTGAAACCTTATAGGTCTATAAAATTTATCGCTGTTGGTCAAGCCACTTCTTCTCGATCAAGTAGGATACGATCAAACCTAGACCTCCGAAGATAAAGATGCTGCCGAAATAAACCGCTACCGCTTGGCCTGTTTCAGAGGAATTTAAATCGGGACTAAACACCCCTCTAACAGTGAATAAGGCTACAATTAACCCCAAGCCTACACCAACCATTAATAAGCCAAATTTTAAGCTTAAAAAGGGTTTTGGAGTTGATTTTCTAGCTCCGGGGTCAAACCCTCTTTCAATCATGGCCATTTTTTCCTTATTTAGAAAATATCTGATGCCAAAAACCAGTGCAAAGGCACCGGCAAACAATACAATCGGTACTAATTCTCCTATCATGGTTTTATAATTTTTTGTTAAACATTTCAATTGTTGCGAACCGTGTTCTGTGGTTTATGACAACAGCAAAAAAAAATAGGTTACACTCTCATCAAAAAAAATTAAATTGGCCTACAAAGTCACAACCTTGAATACCATATCCAATCAAATAGATACCATTTTACCCTTACCCTCAATAGAGAAGAAATTGCTCTTGTCGCATTTGCAGCGTGTGGAAGTAGCAAAGGGTAAGCTCATCATCTCCGCTGGAAAAATTGGGCACCATGTTTATTTTATTGAAGAAGGGCTTGCCCGAGCATTTTGTGAAAGCCAACGTGGACAAACCACCATTTGGTTTGGGCAAGAAGGCGACGTAATGCTTTCCTATTTGAGCTTTTTTAAAGATAAACCGGGTTACGAGAGCATAGAATTATTGGAAAATGCTGTGCTTTACCGTATTTCAAGTAAAGACTTGCAGGAACTATATCGTCAGCATATTCATATTGCCAATTGGGGAAGAAAGTTTGCCGAATATGAGTTGATAAAAGCCGAACAAAGATTCATGGATTTGCAGTTTAAAACTGCCACAGAACGTTATCAGGACTTATTATCTAATTCACCTGATATCTTAAAGCGCGTTCAGTTGGGCTACATCGCTTCCTATTTGGGTATTACGCAAGTTTCCTTGAGCAGAATCAGGGCTGCGCTGAAGTAGTTTTTTGCTGTCCTGTTTGTCATTCCGATGATAGGAGGAATCTCTAATGATTTTTAGTTGCGTTCAAGTCATAGGGGAGGAATCCAAAGATTCTTCGCTACCGAAGTATCGGTACAGGTTCGCTCTGAATGACAAATAACGCAGTGCTATTGATTTTTTATCATTTGTTAAAAAATGGCAAAGTTATACTATCGATTTTTGCGGCAAATTAAAAACACATGAACTGGATCATATTAATTATCGCCGGACTTTTTGAAGTGGCATTTGCATCTTGCTTAGGTAAAGTAAAAGAAACCAGTGGCTCAGAAGCCGTTTGGTGGTTTGTAGGTTTTTTAGTGTCGTTAACCATTAGCATGCTGTTGCTGATCAAGGCTACGCAAACACTTCCTATTGGCACAGCCTACGCTGTTTGGACTGGTATTGGTGCGGTTGGAACGGTGTTAATGGGTATTTTGGTATTTAAAGACCCTGCTAGCTTTTGGCGAATATTTTTCATCGTTACCCTGATCGGTTCGATTATTGGGTTGAAAGCCGTTTCACATTAATTTAGTTTAGTCGTTGAAATTGGTTATTTGCTTAATTGAGGCTGGCCAGTATGTTGCTTTAAACAGTAACCTCAATAATGTTAGAGAAGCTTTTAAAGCATTTAACCAAATCATTGCAACAACCTAATGCGGTTAACCGATTAGCCAAATAATCGGTTAACCTATAATTTTTTGTAATTTGCTGTAACCCCAGTTCAAAACCCAGCGTCATAAGGTTAAGCATGCAGAAAGTAGAAGAAACAGACCTGGTACTTATTAATTCCATTTTGTCGGGAAATACCGGCAACTATGCGCTTTTAGTGAAACGCCATCAACGTTTTGTTTTTACGCTTGCGCTGCGATTTGCCAAAAACAGAGAGGATGCCGAAGAAATTGCCCAAGATTGCTTCATCAAAGCTTATAAGGCTTTGGGAACTTTTAAGCAGACCTCAAAATTTTCTACTTGGCTATACACCATCACCTATACCACGGCAATGACTTATTTAAGAAAGAAAAAGTTAGATGCCAGCTCTATAGATGATGCTGAACATGTATTACAATTGCCTAATAACGACAATAGTTTTGATGCAGATTCGATAGAGAAAAAATCGACCTACAAGTATTTGAACGAAGCAATCTCAATGTTGTTACCAGATGATGCGGCAATCATCACCCTGTTTTATAAAGGAGAGCAGAGTTTGGATGAAATAGGACAAGCTTTAGTAATGGATCCTAATACAGTAAAGGTAAAGTTGCACAGGGCAAGACACAGGTTAAAAGAAAAGTTACAACTTTTATTAAAAGAAGAAGTAAAGGAGTTGATATGACAAAGCAAGAAGAACAACTTTGGAACTACATTGATGGTTTTTGTTCGCAAGAAGAGCAAACAGAAATAGAAAAGAAATTGGCCGAAGACCAATCTTTGAGGGGTTTATACGAACAATTGTTAATGGTAAACCAGCAATTGAATGCTCATTTAGAAATTGATGAACCATCGATGTCGTTTACCCGTAACGTGATGGAGCAGGTAAAGGGTGAAATAGCTCCTGCAGCTATCAAAAGCAAGGTAGACCATAGGATTATTTATGCCATTGGTGGTTTTTTTATGGTATTGTTATTGGCTACCATTGTTTACGCTTTTGCTATAGCAACTCCAGATTTCACCATTAATACCACAACATTACGCTTCGGTAGGGTAATCAATCCAACGGTTTTATGGGCAGTGTTATTTGCCAATGCCGTTTTGCTATTGATTTACTTAGATGGTTATTTGAGAAAAGGCCTGAAGAAAGCACAAAAAAAGGGAGAACAATAGTTCTCCCTTTTTATTTAGATTTTTAATTTCTTATTTCTTAAAACCAATAGGTAAAACGGTTTGGGTATTATCCCAGGCCATTACCAGATTAGCACCTTCAGCAGTTTCTACAAACGTAATCGAAAAAGCTTCAACAGGCTTGTCGGTTTTTCCTACAGGAATATCTGTTCTTAAAGCATCTTTCTTTTCATCATAGCTAAAAGCGCCCCATTTATCGGTTTGCTTGTTGATGATGATGGTCCATTTGTCTTTGCTAGGGATGGCAAATAAACTATATCTACCAGCCTTAACTTTTTTTCCGCCAATGGTTACCGATTTGAAAAACTGGATTTCGGCACTTTCATTTGCACCTAAGCGCCAAACTTTGTCAAATTGCTCCAAAACGCCAAAAATCTCTCTTCCTTTTTTTTGAGGGCGAGAGTATAATACGCGTACTACGGGTTCAATCGGTTCTTTGGACTTGGTTACATTTAAAGGAAAATAAACCACATCCAGCGGACTGGCATCAACTTTTGGAAAGTTAATGGCGCCATTGTCTGGAGCGGTTTGTGCCTGCACGGCAAAAGCTCCAATCAAAAGCAGCATCAATAAGCATACTTTTTTCATCAAAATATAAATTGGTTGTGGATATTGTTTTTTCGGTGTGGGTACAACTAGTACTCTCTTCCCTTAACGATCTTGTTCAAGAAAACACCACCGAAAATTAACCCGATGATAGCTGCTAGGAAAAGATAACCAATGTGTGTAGTAACGGCAGAAAAAGCAAGTACAAATGCCACCATACCAATTACATACCAAACCCAATCAAAATTGTTTTTATTTTCTGAATTGCTCATGTTTAAAACTTTTGCCGCAAAGTTAGTTATTTCAATGAAAAACAACACATTTGTTTTTAGAAAATGCCGATTTTGATGATGTACTAATGAGATGATTGGCCAATATGATGATTTCCCTACAAGACGACTAATCGATTTGAATTAGCTGATCATGCCATCAACTAATCATCCCATTCACCAATGATCACATCAATTCCCTAACAGCTCATTTACAGTGACCGCTTTATAGCCATTTTGTTTAAGATATTGCAGCAGTTGTGGAAGCTTGTCGTAAAATTTGTCTTTTCTTCTCGGGTCGGTACCTACATGTAATAAAAGGATAAATCCGTTTAAGCTTTGTTGCTTTTCATAATCGATAATAGACTGATAGATTTCGTCGCTAGTTCTGTAAGCTTTTCCTAATTCCGGATAAGTATAATCGGCGGCAGATCGGGTACCTGGTGTAAAATTAATGAGTTTTAAACCTGTATCATCCGTCCAATTGGCAATGGTTTGGTTATACCACTCATAGGGCGGTAAAAAATACTTTGCTGATTTCTGTGCAATGCCAAACTTCTCCATCGCTTTATAGTTTGCCGCCAAATCGTCCTTAAATTGCTTTTCAGTAACCAATAATGAATCTCTCTTCTTCCAATCGGCATACAACAAGTGCTGGTCGGAGTGAGCACCTAGATAATGGCCTTTTGCCTTTGCTGTTTTAATGAAAGGAGCAAAGGTGGTATTGCGATAAAAATTGCCCGTGAGGAAGAAAGAAGCCTTGATTTTTTCTTTATCCAAGGCAGAGATGATTTTTTGTCCGCCATCGGCAAATTCGTCGCCAGTAAAAACAATGGCCAATTGTTTTTCTTTAATGTCCCCTCTGTTAATGGCACCATATTCTTTGGTGTAGTTGGAAAACTCTTTGTTCGTTCGGCTATCATAAGCAGCAAGTAGATAAACAAGAGATGCGGTGCCGTCCATCGTAGGCTCATTGGTGCTATAGTCGCCATAATCATCGTGGTAAACGGCTAAATCACTTTGGAAAGCGGCATAATCATCGGGCTTAGTCAATTGTATTCCTATTAAACCTTTGTAAATGCTAGTGTACACAGGTCCGTCAACCAAGCCACCATCAATAGGATATTTCCCTAAATGGGTAAAGGCCGAATGCGGGTCTACAGGCGTGTCACCCCAGCTTGGAAGCCCATAAACCATACTGGTGCCCCATGGATTGCAACCAAAAAGCCAGTCGAAATTAGCTTGCTCCAATTCAGAGAAAGTTCCATCGCCACTAAGCTGCTTATACCACATACATTGCATGGCAAAGGCAACGGTAAGGTTGTTGCTGCACCAAATAAAAGGGACACCACGGTAAAAAGCATTGGTTTTTGCTCGGTTCCAAACATGTTGAATGCCTTGTTTGTAGTAGTCTACCAGTTCACGTTTGCGGTTTCCTTCAGACTGTTTGGCCAGTTCATAGTGACCTAAATTGATAAAAGGGTACCATTGGTAATGTTTGGCCGTATCGTTAACCAACCAAGGAGTAACAGGTTCTTGAAGGGCATAATAAAAAGCGGAATCAAGTGCTTTTTCGCCATAACCATTTAAACCGCCCACTTTTGCAAGGGCTAGTTCCATATCGTCCACCCAGTTGTCTTCCGCATAAATGTAAGGTGATTTTACAGAAGCAGTTTGTGTTACCCCCTTTTTCCTAAGGGCGTATTGATAGGCTGTTTTAGACTTTTCGATAAGTTGCTCGGTATAATTTTTGTCTTTTGGGTACAGTTCACTTCCCAACGCAAAAACGCTTGCAAATTTAGCTGCGGTAGAGCTGGTGCCCTTGGTATCGTTCATGAACTTGCCCCTTTGCTGCGGATTTCCGTCGATATAATACAAGGGGCGTTCAAAGCCTTTTCCATATTGGCTGTCTTCCTTTGGGATTCGCATGGCGATATGATCTCGGTCATCCGCCACTTGGTTGAACATGATTTTTGCCGAAGGATGCAATTTCATTAAAAAATCTAAACCCCATCTGGCTTCGTCCAATACATCGGCTACACCATTTTTACCATCAAGACCAGTCGCTAATTTATGGTCAGAAAAGGCTTTTGGGAAATCTCGGTAAGCCATTAGTAAGTGGTAGGCAGCATTGGCGGTAGTTGTTGAATATTGTAGGTAGTCGCTGGCATCGTGCCAACCGCCCACAGCATCAAAATGCGTACTGTCTTTGACACCCCCTTCTTTGCCGTATACCACAAAGCCATCGTGGGTATGGCAACTATCCTTTAAAAAAGGATTATAGCCACAACGTTGCTGGCGCATGTATCGCAAGGCAAAATCAGCAGTATTTTGGTATACTTCTTCGCCAATAATCACTTCTGGAGAAGTCACATCGTCTACTTTGATATAGTAGCGTCCAGGTTTTTTAAATTCAGAGAAGTTTAATCGGGCGGCGCTTGCAAAAGGGCCATAAGCACCAAAGGCTTTGATATTGCTAGAGGTGTAAACGGTTTTACCGCTAACTTTTTCTATCAGCTCGAAACTTTTTGGAGTAGTAGTGCCCTTGCTTGCCCAAACGGCTACTTTAATGGATTTTGGCTGGTAGCCTAGTAGGTTAATCCTTACCCAGCTTTGTTGCTCTTTGGGTTTGAAGGCCAAAAAAGCGAAAATACATAGGGCAATGGCTAGCGAAAAGCGCAAAAGAGTTCTCATGATGAAACGGGCTAAATATTGGTCAACTAAAAATAGGATTAAATTTTAGAAAAAACGATGGCGAGGCCAAAAGCACCAAAGGATAGGTTTAAACAAGAAACGCCCCCGATTTTTGATCAGGGGCGTCTATCCCAAAAAATTAACAATTTTTACAAAAACTCTAAGATAAAGTCTTGTAATGTTTTTAAAAGATTTGTGTTTAACCTTTCATAGGTACAAGGTAGCACTTTTTCTGGATATAAAAAAATATGCTTTTGCTTACCATTTTAGATTTTAACTAAAAGTCTATTAAAATACTCGATAAAATCCATTTTTATTTCTGTAACAAACTAAATATACTTATTTTTCGGGATGCAATTAAATCAACCCAGCCAACGCGAATATTATTTCAATAACGAGGTTGTATCTCGTTTCGAACTGTATAACAGTTTGTTTCTAACGCTTCCGTTTTACAAAATTAAAGATACCGGAACCCTGTTGCCTCTTTTTTTTAAGAGCTGCGAAGATGGTATTAAGAACCACGAAAAGCCGAATGAATTAATTGAAAAATTTTTCGAGAAGTACGTTCAGGATAAGGGCGAGGAAAGCATTATTGATTTGTTGTTCCGTTTTATCCAGTACATTGAAAGACAGGTGGTACTTTTTGATGCGGTAGAGGATGCGTCTTTTACCAAGCTGAATACTAGCGATGAGCAAAGTTCTTTAAGGGCCTTGTTTTTAAAGGCTAACGATGATGCAAAACTGCATGAGAAGATAGATCGTTTGATAGAGGAATTTTCTTTAAGGTTAGTGCTTACGGCACACCCTACACAGTTTTATCCTGGACCAGTATTGGGAATCATCAATGACCTAACGGCTGCCATCAAATCTAACGATATCACCACCATTAACCAGTTGTTGCAACAATTAGGTAAAACGCCTTTCTTCAATAAAAAATCGCCAACTCCAGTAGATGAAGCGATGAGCTTAGCTTGGTATTTAGAAAATGTGTTCTATTTCGCGGCAGCCAATATCCAAACGGGATTAAATCAGCTATTAAGTGAATATCATATTGACCCAAAAAAGGTAGTTGAATTGGGTTTTTGGCCAGGTGGCGATAGAGATGGAAATCCGAATGTAAAAGCACAAACTACCTTGGAGGTGTCTAAATTGCTAAGGCAGATTTTGTTCAGGTGTTACTACCGTGATTTTAGGAATATCAAAAGACGCATTACCTTTAGAGGGGTAGAGGAAGACATCAATAAACTGCAAGAAGTATTTTATGAAAATGCCTTTAATTCTTCATTAGAGGAAAAGGATATTTCCGAAGAAATTATCAAACATCTCAACAACATTGTAGAGATTTTAAATAAGTATCATGATGGTTTGTTTGCCAACATTGTACAAGATCTGTTAAGAAAAGTAGAGCTTTACCGTTGCTATTTCGCTTCCTTGGACATTAGGCAAGATAGTAGGGTGTTGCGTAAAGTGCATGAGTACTGTAGAACGCAAAAACCTATTAATTCTTTATACAGTGAAAACTATGACGAGTTATCAGAAGAGGAAAAGCTAAAAGCCATTTCTTTGAGAAGTGCCAAAATCATCTATGCAGGTGAGCAGGATAATTTGATCAAGGATGCCTTGCAAACCATTGCGGAGATTAAAGATATCCAACAGAAGAATGGTGAGCAGGCTTGCCATCGTTTCATCATCAGTAACTGCCAACAAGCAAGCGATATTTTGCAGTTGATAGAACTGTTCCTGTGGAACGGTTGGGAAGCGGAGAACCTAAGCATTGATTTTGTGCCTTTGTTTGAGACGGTTAATGACCTTTCGGGAGCGGGCGAGATTATGCAGAAGCTATATACGCATCCTTTCTATAAAAAGCATTTGGCTTTACGCGGAGGCAAACAGCATATTATGTTAGGCTTTTCTGATAGTACCAAAGACGGTGGCTATTTAATGGCCAACTGGTCTATTTTTACGGCCAAGGTTGCTTTAACCAAAGTAGCCGAGGAACATAATATTCAATTAGCATTTTTTGACGGTAGGGGCGGTCCTCCTGCCCGTGGCGGAGGTAAAACACACCGTTTTTATGCTTCAATGGGTAAAGAAATTGCCAATAAGAACATCCAGCTTACTGTACAAGGGCAAACCATTAGCTCGCAGTATGGCTCTGTAGATAGTGCAACCTTTAATATTGAGCAATTAATTAACGCAGGAATTTCTTCGGGTGTAAAAAGTAAACACAATGTGCTATTGGATAAAGAAAACTTCGATATCCTGAACAAAATGGCGAAAGATAGTTATGATGCTTATATCGACTTACGTAATGATCCTTTATTCTTGGAGTATCTAGAAAAATTATCGCCATTAAGTTTGTTGTCAAAAATTACAATTAGCAGTAGGCCAGTAAAAAGGAATGCTGGAAATAAACTAAAACTTGAGGATTTACGTGCTATTGGTTTTGTGACTTCATGGAGTCAGTTGAAACAAAATGTACCTGGGTTTTATGGGGTAGGCACGGCTTTGAAAGTACAAGAGGATTTGGGACATTGGGAGCAGGTGCAAAAAACCTATCAGCAATCTGGCTACTTTAAAACCATCGTCGACAATTGTATCATGTCTATGAGCAAGTCTGATTTTGAGATTACGGCTTATTTGGCCAATGATCCCAAATTTGGTTCTTTCTGGAAACAATTACATGCAGAATTTGAGCTTTCTAAAGCAATGTTATTAAAACTCACTGGCCACAGCTCATTAATGGAAAACTATCCTGTGGAGAAGAAATCTATTGCAGTACGTGAAAAGATCATTCTTCCATTGGTACTGATCCAGCATTTTGCTTTGGATAGGTTGCAAGATGACTTGAGTGAGGAGAAACAGCAAGCTTACGAGAAACTGGCGATCAGAACCGTTTATGGAATTGTGAATGCAGGTAGAAACTTGGCATAGGTAATTGCCGCAGATTCTATAGATTTGTACGCTGATTTTCACAGATTGGATTCTAAGCCACCTGAGTAAGTCAGCGTTATTTTTTATCCGTGAAATCAGCGGGATAATAAAACCATAATGGAAAAGCCAACACTTAACTGGACATATAAACACTTTAACGACCTCTCCAAAGAAGAGCTATACACCATATTGCGTTTGCGCAATGAAGTATTTATCATTGAGCAGGAATGCAATTATCAAGACCTCGACGGAAAGGATTTAAAATGCCATCATTTAATGGCTTGGGACGGCGATAATTTAGTTGCCTATACGCGGATAGTTCCTGCGGGAGTTTCTTTCACAGAAGCCAGTATTGGCCGTGTATTAACCAATTCAAGATACAGAGGCATAGGAGCGGGAATTACCTTGATGGAGAAAAGCATTGAGAAGGTTTATGAAACGCATGGTAAGCGTGCAATCAGAATTGGTGCACAACTATATTTGAAGAAGTTTTACGAAAGTTTTGGTTTCGTTAAGGATAGTGATGAATACTTGGAAGACGATATTCCGCATATAGAAATGATACTTTCCCTGTAAATAGAATCGAATCGATTCGCTAGAATGCGCCTTGGTATTAATCAAGGCGCATTTTTTATGGCTTTAAACCCTAAAAGAAGTCTTTCTAATCTCATCTTAATTTAATTGTAAAAATCTCTTGACAAAGACTAGATTCGATTTTACCTTTGCGCAATCAAGATTTAATCTAAATAAAAATGAAAGTCAAATTTATATCTACCTTATTCGTGTGCCTATTTTTAACGCTGTTTTCGGTGTTTGTATATGCGCAAAAAGCTAAATCAAACCTTTCGGGATTGGTTAAAACTAATGACGGAGATGCTGCCAGCCATGTGAGTGTGAGCTTAAAACATGTATCTACACAAACCGATGAAAATGGACGTTTTATTTTCAGAAATTTAACACCAGGTAATTACCAGTTGCGTGTTTCGGCGGTAGGCATTAAATCTGTGTTGATTGATGTACAGGTTAAAGAAGGAGAAAATCAACTGAATGCCATTACCATTTCAGAATCTTCTTCGCAGCTGAATGAAGTTGCTGTACATGCCTATAAGTCATCGAACGAAAAGCCAACTACTTTGGGCAAAGTGGCTATTCCGCCAAGAGATTTGCCTCAATCGGTGCAAATTATCACCAGTCAGGTTATTCAAGATCAACAGGCAGACAGGTTAGGAGATGTGATGAAGAATGTGAATGGCGTATCGTTGGGTGCTAACCGTGGAGGCGTAGGAGAGAATTTTTACGCTAGGGGATATAGCTTAGGTTCTAATAATATTTTCAAAAATGGTGCACGTACTAGTATTGGAGGAAGTCCTGAGGCAAGTACTTTGGAATCTGTTGAAGTGTTAAAAGGTAGTGCAGCGCTACTTTATGGCGGTGTTACAGGTGGGGCCGTGGTGAATATGGTGACTAAAAAACCGAAATTTGAAAATGGAGGTGAGGTAGCCTTTCGTACAGGTAGTTATGGAGAATATAAGGGCATTGTAGACTTGTATGGACCAGTAGATGATAAATTTGCGGTAAGATTAATAGGAACCGCTGAAAAAGCAGGAAGTTTCAGAAATAACGTGAATTCTAAGAGGTTTTATATCAATCCGTCTATTTTATATAAGGCAAGTGAAAAAACAGAAGTAATGTTTATTGCCGACTATCTAAAAAGTGATTATACCCCAGACTTTGGAGTAGGTACTGTTGCAGGAGCCATTGTTGATTTTGGTAGAGATAAGTTTTTAAACACTCCTTGGGCGTACAATAAGACCAATACTAGCACAATACAGTTGAATCTTAACCATAAATTTAACGAAGATTGGAAGCTTAATGCGGTTGCGTCTTATCAGAATTATGATAGAGACTATTATGGTGCAGAAAGAATTAACCCACCTGCGACTGGTATTGTGGCCAGGAATTTAAACAGAGCCAAAACAACAGAGTACACCTACAACCAACAGGTTAATTTAACTGGTCACTTTAGGTTTTTAGGAATGAAAAATACATTGTTAGTAGGACTGGATGCTGATCAATCTAGGGTTACAAGCAATACCTTTAACTATATCAACCAAGCTGGAACACGTGTAGCAACTTTTAATTACGGTAATGTCAATGTTTTTGATCCTTCTACCTATCAAGGTAATGGATACATGCCAGAAACTGTAGCCATGACAGAGACTTTAACGCCGGTTTACAGATACGGAGCATTTGTTCAAAACTTGTTTGAAATCACTAACAATTTTAAATTATTAGCGGGGATTAGATATACCGATCAGAAAAATGCAAGAGTATTACCATTAGGCTTAGTGAATGGCGCTACAGTAGCACAGCCAACTGCAACTAAGTTTGATGATGCTTTTTCTCCAAAAGTTGGGTTAATTTATCAGCCATTAAAATCGACTTCATTATATGCTACCTATGCTAATAACTTTACTGCCAATACAGGTTTAGATATTTTTGGTGCAGCATTAAAACCATCAATAATTGATCAGTATGAAGCAGGTATAAAGAATGATTTTTTTGGTGGTAAATTATCTACCAATTTAACTTATAACGTGACCAAGAATTCAGATTTAGCACAAACCGCTTTGTTCTTAGCGGATGGTACAGCGAACTCGAACACAAACATTAAGGAGTTTTCTGGAAGTACAAGAAGCGATAGTTTTGAAATAGATGTAACAGGTTCTTTGGCTAAAGGTTTAAACATTATTGCTGGTTATGCGTACAACTTTATGAGGTTTACAAAAACGCTAGAGGGAACTGGTGCTGTAGAAGGCGTTCGTTTAGTAGGTACGACCAAAAATACGGCTAATGCTACTTTGTTTTATACGGTGCAAAATGGATCAATTAAAGGATTAAAGTTGGGTGCTTCAGCATTTTACACGGGTGATAGAAATGGAGGTTGGAATCTTGCGAAAAATGCCACAAGTACCACTACCCAAAAACCAATTCCTTTGAAAGGTTTTACTACTATAGATTTATCAGCTGGTTACTCGTGGAAAAGACTTTCGTTATTGGGTAAATTGTCGAATATTACCAATGAATTGAATTATTTCGTTCACGAAAACTACAGTGTGAACCCAATTCCACCACGTCAGTTTTTAACTACGCTGTCGTATAAACTCTAGTTATTGTTTTAAAATATTAAGAAATGAAGCTTAGTTAAGAAATTAACTAGGCTTTATTTTTTGCATTCATTACGGCACCTCGTCATTTCGACTGCAGCGTAGTCCCGAATTTTCGGGAGAGAAATCTTTTATGTTGCAAAGACAATTTCAAAGATTTCTCGACTACGCTCGAAATGACGGCAGAGTGCATAAAAAAGCCCCGATTACATCGAGGCCCTTATTTTTTATGCGTTTTGAAAACTATTAACTGGAAATTGGCAAGCTGCTAACTACCAACAGTACTAATCTTCAATTCTTTTAATTGCTTATCATCAATAGTGCTAGGACTATCAATCATTACATCGCGGCCTGAGTTATTTTTAGGGAAAGCAATCACATCGCGGATGCTATCCAAACCAGCAAACAATGAACATAAGCGGTCAAAGCCAAAAGCCAATCCGCCATGCGGAGGAGCACCATATTCAAAAGCATCTAATAAGAAACCGAATTGTTTTTGTGCCTCTTCATCGCTAAAACCTAAATGTTTAAACATTAAAGCCTGTGTTTCTTTATCATGGATACGGATAGAGCCACCACCAATTTCGGTGCCGTTCAATACCATGTCGTAAGCATTGGCCCTTACCTCACCAGGTTTGGTGTCTAATAGGGCAATATCTTCTGGTTTTGGTGAAGTAAATGGATGGTGCATGGCATGGTAACGCTCAGATTCTTCGTCCCATTCTAACAGCGGGAAATCTAGTACCCAAAGTGCCGAGAACTTATTTTTATCACGTAAGCCTAAACGAGAACCCATTTCTAAACGCAATTCGTTCATCTGTTTTTGAACCTTTTCTTTCACTGCGCCAGCTAAAACCAGCACTAAGTCACCCGGTTCGGTTTGTAACGCTGCCGACCATTTTTTCAGTTCCTCTTCGTTATAGAATTTATCCACCGACGATTTTAAAGAACCGTCTTCGTTGTGGCGTAGATAAATCAGACCAGTAGCACCAATTTGCGGACGTTTCACAAAATCCGTTAGCTCATCTAACTGCTTACGGGTGTAATGCGCACAACCTTTAGCGTTAATGCCTACTACCAATTCTGCATGATCAAAAACAGCAAAATCTTTACCTTTTACGATATCGTTTAACTCTACAAAAAGCATCTCGAAACGTGTATCTGGCTTATCAGATCCATATAAACGCATCGCATCGCTGTATTGCATACGAGGTACCTCAGGTAAATCAATTCCTTTAATTTCTTTGAACAAAGTTCTAATCAGTCCCTCGAAAACATTCAAAATGTCCTCTTGCTCTACAAACGACATCTCGCAGTCGATCTGTGTAAACTCAGGTTGTCTATCTGCACGTAAATCCTCGTCTCTAAAGCACTTCACAATTTGGAAATACCTATCGAAACCAGAAACCATCAATAATTGCTTAAAGGTTTGTGGCGATTGTGGCAAAGCATAAAACTCGCCAGCGTTCATACGGCTAGGCACCACAAAGTCGCGGGCACCTTCTGGTGTAGATTTAATTAAAACAGGTGTTTCTACCTCAATAAAATCCAAACGATCTAAATACCTGCGTACCGATTGTGCCATTTTATGACGCAATACCATGTTGTTACGTACCGGGTTACGACGTAAATCCAAGTAACGATATTTCATGCGTAGATCGTCGCCACCGTCAGTTTCGTCTGCAATTAGGAAAGGAGGTAATTTGGCGGCATTCAAAATTTCTAAAGAAGCCACTTTAATTTCGATATCCCCAGTTGGAATTTCTTTATTTTTATTGGTACGCTCAACCACTACGCCGGTTACTTTAATCACGTATTCGCGACCAAGTTCACGAGCTTGCTGGCACAAATCGGCATTATCGTTCATGTTAAATACCAATTGGGTAATTCCATAACGATCGCGAATGTCTATAAAAGTCATTCCGCCCAAATCCCTAGAGTTTTGCATCCAGCCGCACAAGGTTACATTTTCGCCTAAATTTTCAAGGCTCAAAGCACCGCAAGTAGTTGTTCTTAACATATTTATTTCATGTTTAAGCGGCAAAAATACGAATTGATTGTCGATTTTAGATTTACGATTTTAGATTTAACCCGCAAGCAGATTAAAATTGTTTACTCTGGAGCTATTTCTAGCAGATCTATGTACCAATATCCCTGTGGATTTTCACCTTGAGGCGCGGGAAAAGTCTTGAATATTTTCTCTCCTAAACTAAAATTAACCGGCTTTTTAAATAATGGCCCATCAAATACGAAAGTGTGAAACTCTCCATTCTCGCCGCATGGGTCTATGCCTGCCGGAAGATCTTCGATGAAACGCTCATCTATAATGCGACCGCAAAAATCTTCAAGACCTTGCTGGGTGCAAACAACAATGGTTCGGTAACCCAACGAAATGAATTCTTTTAAAACTTCCCTCGTATCTCTTTCCCATAAAGGAAATTCAGCAGTTAAGCCTATTTCTGCAAGTTTGCTTTCTCGGTAGCTTTTCAAATCGGCTAAAAATAAATCTCCAAATATGGCGTGGGTAATACCTTCTGCTTTGAGCTGTGTTAAATGTTTATTCATCTCTTGCTCATAAGTGTCCATATCTGGCAATTCTGGCAGCCGAACCTGATGCAAGGGAATTCCTAAGCTATTGGCTTGTTGCACTAACAGACTTTCGCGTACGCCATGCATGCTCACCCGATTGTAGGCATCATTTAAAGTGGTAAGTAGGCACTTTACTTCGAAACGTTGACGTTGCAAAATGTGATGTAGCGCTAAACAACTGTCTTTCCCGCCACTCCAATTAAATACGCTTGGTATTGTATCCATTGCTCAAAATTCGGTATTTAGTTTTAGCTATTAGTATTTAGAATAATAATATTGGATATTTTGAAGATCAATACCTGTTTTTCAATTAACGTTAGTCCTGCTTTGCACTACAATTCCTCTCCTCGTTGCACTCGGCTGCGGGATTTTCGTTACAATCAGGTCTAGTTAAATAAGGTTCTTGTCACCTATTTACGAAAACTCGCAGGAATCTTGACGCATACGGTTTCCCTCTCCTTTTTAAGGATTACCTGTTCCGATTTTTCGGAAGGGTTAGGGAGAGGTTTCTTACGCCCAAACAACTAAAAAACCAAACACCGAACAAACCAATCTATTTGCAAATTTCAAAGCCTTCGTTTATCTTGGCAATTAAATTAATTTCTCAATCTATATCTTCTAAACGCTGCCTACAATATCATGGAAAACCAAAGCAAGGCCTTTAACGTGGATCAGGAAGAAACTGGCATAGAAACACAGTATCTGATAGGTTCAAACAAGACCATTTTGTTATGTCTTGTAACCTTTGGTCTTTATCAAGTGTGGTGGGTGTACAAAGCTTGGCGGTTTTTCGGTCAAAAAGAAAACCTCAACATATTACCTGCAGTAAGAACGGTATTTAATATCATATTCTTACCTCTCTTGTTTAGTAGAGTATTGCGCTATGCTAAGCGACAAGGCTATTTACATCATTATTCCCCTGTTTTGATGTTTGTCGGATTTATTGTTTGTAGTCTATTTTCTTGTCTCCCTCTACCATTTCTTCTAGTTTCTCTTTTGAATGTGGTGTTTTTAATCCCTGCGTTTAGAGCTTTCGACTTTGCACGGCAGCACACCGTTGGTTTAAACGTGATTGAACAAAATTCCTTTAATACCCGACAATTGATCTTGTTAATATTGGGGTCTATGATATGGATTCTCTTGTTACTGGGTATCATTTTGACGTTGCTAATGGGCGAAAACTTCTAACTTATTTTTAATTATTCAGATGATGAGAAAATATATACTTGCACTTATTTTTGCTATAAGCGTTTGTCATCAAGTCTCCGCGTGTATAAATGGTGACTTTCTTGAACTTGCTGATGCTAGTTTTTTATATGAAGATCCCGTTAGAAATGTGCCTTATGGACATAAAGTAGATCGTAAGGAACTGGAGGCTACTTTGCTAAGGATGGATAGTTTGTATAAAGCTACTAACGAAGTAGCTTATTTATCGGATAAAGGTTTAGTCCTCATTTTCTTGGGGCGTTATCAAGAAGCGATTAAAATTTATCATGAAATTGAATTATTCCATCCTGGGCGTTATTCTACAGCTTCTAACTTGGGTACGGCATATGAACTCAGTGGGCAAAATGAAAAGGCACTATTTTGGATTAAACGCGCTGTAAAGATTGATCCAGATTCACATCATAGTTCCGAGTGGATTCACGTTAATATTTTGGAGGCAAAAATAAAAGGAGAGAGCCATGTCAATAGCCTATTCTTGTTGAAAACTGAATTTGGTGATGGGGACATTCCATATAGCACTTACAATGAAGAACAACTTTATGACCTTTTTAATGCCCTGTATTATCAGCTCAACGAGAGAAACACCTTTGTTAAGCCTAAAGATGCCATTGTAGCAACATTACTCTTTGATCTAGGAAATATTGCCTTTTTAGTCAATAATTTTAAGGAGGCCATAAAGATTTATCAATTGGCAAAAACCTACGGTTTTGATTCTGAATTGAGTGATAGAAGAATTATTGAAGCAGCTAAATATCAAAAGCAGGGGATGAAGGTGGATAGAACCAAAAAGATAATAAAGTCAGAACCAAGTTCAACACCTAACTATTATCTCGCTACGGTTTTAATTATTTTAATAATGATAGGTATAGCAGTCTTGATAAGGAGAAAGCTGAAAAGGGGTACTTAAGCTAAACGTAAAATTTATAAACGTTTTATGAGGGCTAAGGTATGATAATTGATTTGTTATGGTTTAGCTACTTGTTTATATTTTGATAATGAGGTTTTAATGGTAATACAACATTAAAATAATCTAAGGCCAGACATAGAATAATACTAAAACCATGGGGATATTCGATTTTTTTAAAAAGCAAAGCGAAAACAACGGTCCCAAAACTGCTGAGCAGCGAAAAAAGGAAACGGAAAAACTGTTAAAGTCAAAAAACATTCCGTTTATAGCGCATTTGCCCTTAATAGAAGAAGAAAGTGAGGTAAAGATTAGAACGGGGCAGGAAATCGCCGAGCGCATCTTAATTCTGGTCTATTTGGCATTTCTTTCGGAAGTTCCTGATGAAAAAGAAGCCGTCATTGACTTTTTAAAAAACCACCAGCTTTGGAATAAAGTTTCGCCAGAAGAAAAGGTCCTGTACCAAAAAGATCAGCTCACAGAACAAGAAGCGATCAATATCTTGTGGCGTTCCGAAGCTATTTGGCTTTTGCTTTGGTCAATCCAAAAGGTAGATCAATTGAAATTACCAACCGCACAGATAGCAGTAAGTGAAATTATGGCGAGGCTCCCTGAGCTTTTTGCTGATCCGAAAGACTTTATCGAAACTGCTGCGGTTCGCTCTACTACCGAAATCCTCGATGCTTCAGACTTAATGTATCGACTTCATTGGGCTACAAGAAATGCAGGTTTAAATAACCAACCAATGCCAGCAAAATTGGATTCGAGTGTTGTCATGGAAAGGCACTATGCCATAAATTGGCTTACCTATTATGCCGAAGATTGGGATGATGTTAGTACGGATACATAGAATCTTCGAAAAAGAGATTTTAAAAAATAGCTGTAAAGAAATTAGCGAAGGTTAAAGGCTCTTTTTATCATCTCTTTCAAGGAAGAAGTATTTAAATCGTTCACGTAACCGTTTTACAGTAACCGTAAGTTTTAAGGTCTATGGATCTGTAATTTGGCATTATGAAATCTTTAATCTTTGCTCTTTATTCCTTGTTCGCAAAAGCTTGCAAATTTCAACACCTTCGTTTATAATTGTATCATCTAAATATTCTTAGGCTCGATCTTCTCAGTTGAATTAATTATAGCGTTTCAAGTAAAGTTTTATAAGGCCACCATATCTAGATGGAGAAGCGCTATGATATGGCGTATGGAGATTAGTTTTCGACCAGAATACAACTGTGACACCATGATGATAGAAAAATTGAACTATGTTTTTAAACCCTTCATTCTTACACTTATTGGACTGATAGTAGGGTACACCTTAGTTCATTGGATCGTTTTTATTGAACTTAATTTCTTCTCAATAAAAGAGGTCATTACAAATTTTGCTATTCCTACCGTGCTTGCTAGTCTAGCAATTTTGTTTTTCTTACGACCCAAATTTAAAGTTTTAGACCTTGACGCAAAAAGCGGAAATTGGCGGGACTTTTACAGTTTTATAGCTTTGCTTGCTTTAATAATTCCATTGATAATTGCACAAAAGTATATTGTAACAGCTACGGGAAAACTTACGGCACTAAATTCCATTAAGGAAATCAGCAAATCAGCACCAACAAAATACTATTCTTTAAAGACATACTACATTAACAAAAAAGCTATTGGAACTCATTCGGAATTTGAAGTAGGTGGCAAGCACGGTGAGAATTTTAATATGCACATCTACGTTGCAATGCCAATTTTTGAAAATAAAAATGATACTTTAAATAACGAGCCATTGGCTTGGTTGGGCATTGCATATCATGAATCAATTAATAATCGACTTGAGCGGCAAGAAAAAGAGAAAAAATATCAGGAATTTGCAGAGAGAAGTCAAAAGGATTTTGATCATAAAGACGTTTCGAAGTTTGTGTATTTAGACAGAATTGGAAACTCTGACGACAAAGAAGGGTATATTGAGGCGGTCAGGAACAATCCAAACTACAAAGCAAATGAGATAATTTTAATAGGAATTAATGAACCCTTTGGTGCAAGAAATGGAAAAAAGTTGCAATGGGTTTTTGTTTCGAGTCTTATTGGGTCATTGGCTTGGCTTATCATGTCGCTCATTCCAAAAATTAACAAAAAGCAACTTAAAAGAATAAAGGCCGGCAAGCCCGATACAGTAGCACAGAAAGAAATCAGAGCGTTTTTTGATTTCTTAAAACCTAAAGAAGGTTACTTTATTACACCTATACTTATTTACCTTAACGTCGGGATTTTTCTGCTAATGGTGGTAGTGGGTTTGGGCTTTATTTTTTTCAAAGGACATGATTTGTTAAACTGGGGAGCTAATTTTAAACCTTTAACAACAAATGGGCAATGGTGGCGCTTACTTACGAGTACATTTCTACACGGTGGACTAATGCATTTACTGGCCAACATGTACGGACTTTTGTTTGTGGGGATTTTCCTAGAACCGCTTTTAGGGAAGATAAGATATACATTGATATATTTAACAGCTGGAATTTTATCAAGTGTTGCAAGCATTTGGTGGTATGACGAAACCGTAAGTGTTGGTGCTTCTGGCGCTATATTCGGACTTTACGGGATTTTTTTGGCTTTGCTTTTAACTAAAGTTTATGGAAAGGGCTCAACGAGATCATTTTTTTTAATAAGCACGTTAGTTTTTATCGGTTTTAATTTGCTTATGGGGTTGACGGGAGGGGTTGACAACGCGGCACATATTGGGGGGCTTTTAAGTGGTTTTATGATTGGAATAATTTTGTCTCCAGCCCTAAAACGAAAAGTTGAAACCAAAAACTCTAAATCGGTTTAAGTGTTTATTTGCGTTAAGTGAAATCAATTTTAGTGATAATAAAAAGCAACATCAACGATATAATCAATCTTCCCCTTTGGTTGGTGTTATCACCAACCAAAACCAACTACACTTGTCAACCTTTAATAACTTCCGCTTTACTTGCCAAAAACCTTCTTAACAGCACAAAATATACAATAATACCTACCGCTAGTAACAAGATACTAGTAGCCCAAAGCCAATAACCAGCATTTAAACTTAAAATGTCGCCCATGGCGCCACTTTCCGATTTCATTACTTCTTTCCAAAGGCTAAATTGCCAAGCAGTAAGAGCAGCAGCTATGGATGATATGAAAATCCAGTCGTTGGGTATAAAGCTTGGACTAGATAGGTTTTTTGCCCTGGTGGTCGTTAAGAAAAATATAATCGCAAAAAGGGCTAAAGGGTTGGCCATCCATGTTAGCCACTCGAATGTAGCGCCCCCTAAAATGATAAAAGGACCGCCTAAGAATACAAAATAAGATTGATTCACAGCTATCCCCTCTGAGGCTTCATTAGTGAAAGCGACCTGAGTAAGCGACGTTAAAAATATTATTGAGGGTACAACTACTATAGAAACTCTAAGGCGTTTTAAATTTTTTTCTTGCATACAAGCTAATCCTACGTTAAAAATCTAACAAGTACTTTGAATCAAATCTCAATCAAAAGTAAGGCAATTATAGATTTGATGTTTAATCCTTCTCAGCTCTGTAGATTTGGCTGTAATATACGTTCAAAAAGCTGTCCAGATACCCTTTAGCTTATCTTTTTCTCATCTTTTTCGAATGAGAGTAGGTGAATGAATGCAGATAGCAATGCTATTTCAGTATTTTGAGGAATTGGCGACCATTATTACCACTGAGCGCTAAGATGTATATCCCTTTTGGATAGCTGCCCATGTCCAAAGCAGTTTCGTAATCTTTGGTCCCAATGGCTAATTCTTGTAAGATTTTGCCATTGATATCTATGAGTTTAATCTGTTGATATTGATTAGGCATAAAGGCGATTTTTAATATTCGGGTCACTGGATTTGGCCAAGCTTTTACCGCTATGCTTTGCAACGAGAAATTGACTGCTTGGTCATCGAGTGTGGTCACAGTACCATCAAAATCTTGCTGCTTTAGGCGATAATAGTTAATTCCATGGGCTGGAGTACTGTGCAATGCGGTGTAGTGATTTGCACCATTGCCTTTACTCGCTTGTTTGGCGATTTCGGTGTAAGCTACACCATCTGTGCTGTGGTAAATGATAAAAGCTTCATTGTTTTGTTCCGAATGAGTATTCCAATCTAATTTTACATGATTGTCCTGTAACAACGCAGTGAATTTATCAAAACTGACAGGTAAAGGGTCTAGCAGTGGGCGCTCATAAGGTCCCATATCTACCGTTCCATTCACTATTCGGGCGTTGCCGGTAATATCGGTGGTAATGCCAGCAGGAATTTTGGCATTGTTGCCAGCGTTGAGGGCAGGAGAGTTAGAGCTTAACCGCAAACCATCATCGGCTGTGCCCCAAATTTTATCGAGGCCAACAGCATCACTTATATTGAAAAATAGTGGGTTTGTATTTATATTCCCCGTACCGGCATGACCACCTTCTACCAAACTGTTGCTTACGGTGGCTTCATCTGCCAGCAGTGTAGCGCCACTTACACCTCCAAAATCATGCTTCCATAAAATGCTGTTTGATACTTCTACAGGTCTCCCATCCACAGCGCCTCTACCTCCATTGGTTCTTTGATCAGTAAATAAGCTATTGATAATTTTAGCGCTGCCCGCGTTATGGTATAGCCCTGCACCAGTAACCGCTGCATTTTGGTAAAAAATACAATTGTTAATTTCTAAAGTGGTTTGATTTTCACCCACGGTTGCAATGGCGCCACCGATGCCTGCAGCACTATTGCGCTGAAATACTGAATTGTTGATGACTAGTTTGCCACTTTCATTGATGACTGCACCCCCTAAAGTAGTGAAAACCGTACCGAGACATTGGAAACCCGAACAGGGCACAAAAATGGAGTTTTCTACAAACAGGCAATTATTTACGGTAGGATTACTTTTGTAAGTATAAATGGCTCCGCCGCGAGCGGCGTAGTTTTTAAGAAATTTGCAGCGGTTAATGGTAATGGTATTGCCTACTTCACTGAGGTAAATGGCACCGCCGTACATCGCAAGAATTTCTAAACCGTTCACAGTAAATGATGGATGATCATCGTTTTGGTAGGTTGCGCCAGTACCGCCAGTAAAAGTGAGTCCATCAATTTCTATCGCATTTGCCAAAACTGTAATTCCCGCAATTACCAATAAGTGTTCTGTTCTTGTATTTTGCACATCGTTGGCTGCAGTACCAAGGGTGCCTCCATCTAAAACGGTCTGATTGGACAAAATATCTCTGCTGCCATTGCTAGCATTATATCCTCCATATAATTTTATGCCGCCACGAGAAAATACGTAAGCGTAAAAGTTGCCATATTTCTTTGAAGGTTGGTAAGTACCTTTAGCCAATCTAACTTCAAAAGTTGTGGTATTATTTGTAAATAAGTGGATTCTATCGATTGCACTTTGTAAATCTGTATAAGCATTAACCCAATTGTTTCCGTTATTGCTGCCCGTGGCCGCACTATCTACGTAAATAATAGTCTGTGCTGTAGCTATTAAGCTACAGTTGAGGAAAATAAAAAAGAGGAGTAGTTTTTTCATTTGCAACAAAATCATGTCATCGCAAATTTGCGGAAGCATTTTTAAAGAAAGAGGAGTTTAGGGCGGACAAAAAGCGGACAAACGATTGCTTTAGTTCGTCAAACTACAAAAATAACGGATGCCTCAAGCTTGGTTTACCGGCTTTATTGGAACATAAGAAATGCCATTTAAATTTTACTAAATCTCTTTCCCGCTTAAGATGAGTGAAATAACAGTGATGGCAAACGAGTATCAATTCCTGTAACTATTCTAAAATCCCAAAGATTGGAGAGGTGTATGCATCCTTTCACCTAAGATTTTTTGACCTCTCCCTCCCGATAAACCTAAGATACATATGAAAAAATGTGATGGGAGTTTATCTTTGAGAATATTGTTTGTAGTGTTTGGTTGTTTTCTTTAATTGTTTCTTTGTTCGTGTTTTAAAATGACAATGAATCAGATTGATTTTAATGGTCCCAAGGATTGGAGAGGGTATATAGCTCACCTCCGAATTTTTTACCCTCTCCTTCCCTTTAGTTTGGAAACTTAAATTAAACCTATCATGAAAATAAGAAAAGAGATTTCATCCTTGGGGTTACTTATCTAATTCACATTAACTTCTCAAAACTAGGTGGATATTGCTGCTCATACAAGCTTTTAGGCGGACAAAAAAGCGGATAAAACCTGCCATTGAGTAACTTTTAGCCCTAAAAAGAGGTTTTTTAACTTTTCATCATTTTTAATGGTTGATTAAAATTTCCTGAAGGAATCAGCGTGTTTAATTTAAAAATGAAATGCTCTAAGCAATCTCCTGCTGGAATGGGAATGCGTAATTTCAAACGTCGTTTGCTGCGAGCAACACTATCCAAGCTAATGCCTAAAGCATCACCTATTTGCTTGTTGCTCAGCTGTAGGTAGATCAAGCAAATCAAACGTTCTTCCGCAGAGGTAACGCGGGGAGTAAGCTCTCTCACTTGGAAGAGTACCAAAGGATATATTTTTTCGAATTCTATTCTAAATTTCATCCACTGTTTTGAAGTTAAAAGGGCGCCATTGTAAAGATGATCGTATAGATCTTTTCGGTGATGACTTGTTTTGGTCATTTGGCTTATATCTATTACTTTTTTAAGATCGCTGATAAGTACACTTTTCTCCCTGATGTTTTCGATGAAAGTTTTGTTCTGCTGAAATGCTTCTTCGGCCTCTTTTTCTGCATGGATTCGTTGCTTTTCTAGAAGAGTTATTCTGCTTTGGTGGCGAATCCACAATCTTCTGTACCCTAATGTCATCATTAGGGTAAGCAGGAGCGAACCAACGAGAATGATATTCCTTTTTAGCTTTTCACGTTCCAGCATATGGTGGGCTACGTTTAGCTGTTTTTCAATCGAGGTTAGCTCCTTTTGACTGTTAGATTTGGAGATATGCTGTTTAAAAATGAGATTAAGCTTTGTGTCTTTCGACAGCATACTTTCGGCCTTAATTTTAAAAATGCACATCAGCACCAATAATAAAGTCATTACCGTTTTTGTCTTAAAAGGTTTCAAAGGCGCAGCAATAGTGTTTAAAAAAAGAATCAATTGTCGGTTTTTCCACTTGTGGAAATGGCTGTACAAGAGAGAGGGAATTCATAGAAGACGTGTTTAAGGTTAAAGGATTATAGTTAATTCGAGCCGCGAATCTATAGCGGATTGAATTAGGTTATTCGGATGTAATCGTCAACACTTTGTCCAAGGGGGAGGTTGAAACATTGGTGTAAATGCGATAGGTGTTTTGTTAGTGCATCTTGATCAATACCTGTTAATACGCAGATATCGTTTTTGTCGGTTTCTATGCATATTAAACAGGAAATACGTACCTCTACAGATGGCAATACCTCTTTAGAAGAAACTAAAGCTTCTCTTAGTTTGGGAAAAGAGCTGAACACCATTGCCTCAAATCGCTCCCACTCGGGTTCGCTAATGTCTTTTTGCAGAGAGATGGATTGCTGTTTTCCTTGAAAGCTAGGCTCTTTTATTAGCGATTCAATCTTTCCAGCTTTCGAATGATGTTTTTTTTGAGACTTGCTATAAAAGAACCACCTAAGCGTTATAGCGAAAAGTAACATGCAGGCCAACGCTTTTGGCTGCCAAGGGGTATTTTCTAAATGGATAAAGAGGCTTTCAATAATGCCATTATCTAACGAAAAAAGATAGATTGACGGATTGAGATTCCCTGAAGCGTAATCTTGAAAAATTGTTAACGCAGGAATAGCACTAGCGTGTAGCGCAAGGCAAATGTAGTTTTTCATAGTTTGTAGATAGTGTAGTGTTTTTAAAATTATATTTTTTTTTAATAGCCTGCAAATCTTTGTATTAATTTTTTTGGAAGCCTATGTCAGTGCAAAAAAATGTGAGATTTAGATTTACAGTGTAGCACTTCGATTCTCCTTGTAGAAATGACATTGTACTCGTAATCTTACATCTCATATCCCATATCTCGCATCTATTTCTTATTTTGCACCAATGCAGTTTAAAGAGATTATTGGACAGGATGCTGTAAAGCAACATTTGCTACAAACCGTTACCGAAAATAGGGTGAGCCACGCACAGCTTTTCCTATCGCCACAGGGAAGCGGGGCTTTGCCTTTGGCCATTGCCTATGCCCAATACATTAACTGTACCGAAAAAACTGCCGAAGATAGTTGTGGTGCTTGCGCTTCGTGCCGTAAATACGAAAGGTTGATTCACCCCGATCTGCATTTCTCTTACCCCTTTTTTGCTTCAAAAGATGTAAAAATCGCTACTGATGTGTTGGAGGAGTGGCGAAATATGGTGTTGGAAAACAACTATTTCGACTTGGATATTTGGCGCTCCAAACTAAGTGCTGATAATAAACAAGCGAACATTAACATTGCCGAGTGTCACGATATCATTAAAAAACTGAGCTTTAAAGCTTTTGAGGCCGAAACCAAGGTGTTGGTCATGTGGCTGCCTGAGTTTTTAGATCGGGAGGGAAATGCACTATTAAAAATCATCGAAGAACCACCTGCTAATACTTTGTTCATTTTGGTGGCGCAAAACCAAGAACAGATTTTATCAACGATTTTATCGCGTACGCAAATTGTTAAGATTCCAAAGTTGGAAGATATCACGGTAAAGCAGTACCTGATGGATAAGGCTAATCTTTCAGAAAATCAGGCCGAAGAGTATAGCTTTTTGGCAGATGGCAACCTGATTGAGGCCAATGCTTTGCTTAACGACGAGGCCAATAATAATGCGGGCTATTTTTCGGAGTGGTTACGCATGGGCTACGGTAACCGAGTGCCTGATATGATGGCTTTTACCGAAACCGCGGCCAGTTGGGGGAGGGAAAACCAAAAGAATTTTTTAAAGTACGGCATTAATTTTTTAAGGGAGTGTGGTTTGTTGTTGAGCGGAGCTGATGCCTTAGTAAAATTGCCACCACAACACTTTGAAGTGGCCAAAAAACTATCGGCCAATGTGTTGAACATGGCCATGATTGAAGCATTGATCAATGAGTTCGAAAAGGCACATTACCATATCGAGCGTAATGCGAATCCAAAAATTCTGTTTTTAGATGTATCTTTACAACTGGTAAAAATTATAAAGTTTAAAACGCTCCCGAAAGGGACTCAATATATATATACTTAATATGGGATGTGGAAGTTGCTCTACGGGAGGCGGTTGTGCCCCCGCTGGCTGCAAAAGTAATGGCTCTTGCCTTACTGGAGGCTGTCAAAAAATGGAAGTACACGACTGGCTGTCCAACTTGGATATGCCATCTAATTATAAACCTTTTCAAATCATCGAAGTTAAATTTAAAGGCTCTAGAAAAGAGTTTTTTGTAAATAGCGATGATATTTATCTGGAAATTGGAGAGCTTGTAGCGGTAGAAGGGCCAACTGGCGGATATGACATCGGCCACGTGTCGCTAACTGGCGAACTGGTGCGTATTCAATTAAAACGCAGAAAGGTTCCGGCCAATCAGGTTACCCGCAAAATCTATCGTAAAGCTACAGAAGCTGATGTAGAGAAATGGAAAATTGCCAAAGGCTTAGAATGGGAAACCATGCACCGTGCTCGTACATTGGCTTTGGACCTAAAGTTATCGATGAAAATCAGCGATGTAGATTATCAGGGCGATAGGACCAAAGCAACTTTCTTCTATACTGCAGAGGGCAGGGTAGATTTTAGGGAACTCATCAAGAAAATGGCTGAAGCTTTCCGTATTCGTATCGAGATGCGTCAGATAGGGATGCGTCAAGAAGCTGGTCGTTTGGGTGGAATTGGTTCTTGCGGACGTGAACTTTGTTGTTCTACTTGGCTAACCAACTTTAAAACGGTTTCAACTGCTGCGGCACGTTATCAAAATCTTTCTTTAAATACCTTAAAACTAGCTGGACAGTGCGGTAAACTGAAGTGTTGTTTGAACTACGAGCTGGATACATATTTGGATGCTTTAAGAGATATTCCAGATCGTATTGACTCGTTACAGACTGAAGTTGGGGTAGCAAGACACCAAAAAACGGACATCTTTAAAAAATTGATGTGGTTCAGTTACGCTAACCAAGAGGATTGGATTCCGCTAAAGGTAGACCGCGTGAAGGAAATTATGGCCATGAACAAACGTGGTGAAAAACCTAGCAATCTTAAAGACGAAGCCATTGAGCTTAAAACATCTGCACCTGTGGAAAAGGTACACGATTACGAAAATGTGGTTGGCCAAGATAGCTTGACTCGTTTGGATGAAAAGAACCGTCGTAACAACCGCAATAACCGTAACCGCAACGATAAGAATAAAGGTCAATCGGCGTCAAATAATGGTAGTAATGGAGGACAGAAGCCTCAAAATCAACAAAAACAAGGGCAGAAGCCACAACAAGACAGACCTCAGCAAAATCAACGTCCACAAAGGCCGGTAGAAGCAAAAGGCAACGATCAGACGCCGAAAGCTCAAACTGAAGGACAAGGTAGCGAGCAAAAGCGTAACAATCGCAATCGGAATAAAAACCGTAATAAAAATAGAAACAAAAACCAGTCGGATAACCCCAATACAAATAACGGTTAAGGCCTAAAGCGCGTCAATGAAATCAATAAAGAACATTAGCTTTAAAATTGCTATGCGTGTGAACACCTTAGCCTTTGGTTTAATTTGCATTGCCTTTATTTTTGGATGTAATTTCAATACCGTAATTGATACTAACCAAGGGATCGAAGAAAATCAATGGTTATATGCCAATGCCGCAAAGGCCGATTTTAAGATCACGGATGTGACCAAGCCTTATCAGCTAAACTTTAAACTGCGCATTAATAGTGAATATAGGTATGCCAATATGTATGTACTGGCTACTTTTAAAGATGCTAAAGGCCGTAAAAGATTACGTTACCAATTTAAGCTTGCTAAAGAAGATGGCCAATGGTTAGGGAAGGGCTCCGGTGATTTATACTCGTACAGCTTCCCTTTGCTAAGAAACCATCGTTTCCCTGATACAGGTAAATACAGCATCAAGATTGAGCAAAACATGAGGGATAACCCTTTGCGGGGTGTAAGCGATGTTGGTATTGAAGTGATAAAAGATTAAATTAATTTGTAGCCATACCTCATAATAACTATTTTGGTTATTGATTATCCGTAATAAATCGTGAATTGGGCATAATATCCCATTGGAAAATAAACTAAAAATGTAATGATATGATGAAGAGATTGCTGGTTGCTTGTTTACTATTAATGGTGTTTTCGGCAAATGCCGCCGAGATTAAGTTTTTGGAAAACCCTACTTGGACTACGGTACTTGAGCAAGCGAAGAAAGAGAATAAAATCATCTTTTTAGATGCCTATGCGACTTGGTGCGGTCCTTGTAAGCAGATGGATGCTGAAACCTATACCAATCAGGCAGTAGCAGATTATTACAATGCCAACTTCATTAATGTAAAATACGATATGGAAAAAGGCGAGGGAGCAATGCTTGCCGATCGCTATTATGTATCTGCTTATCCTAACCTCGTTTTTATTAACCCTGATGGCGTAATGCTTCATAAAGGGGTAGGCTTTTTAGCTGCGGATGATTTCCTGACTTTGGGCAAAACAGCGAAAAACCCACAAACACAATATTATACTTTAAAGAAAGATGCGCAAAAGTTGAGTAACGCACAGTTCTTGAAATTTGCAGAGCAAGCGGTTGAGCTTCAGGATGAGGATTTTGGATACATCAGTAAAGATTTTTTAGCTTCGAAGCCTGATATTTTAGGGGATGCTGATTTGGTTGACCTTTTGATGAAGTATGCCTTTACGTTGCCGAAAGAAAAGGATTTGAAATACTTTGCCGATAGTAAGAGCAAGGTGTTAAGAGCGGGGAAATATACCGAAGATGATTTTAAGGAGCGTTTGGTGAGCTTGGCTATTCAGTTTGCATTATCTGAAGAAGTACAAGTGACTGACGAAGTTGATTTTGAAGCAGTAAAAGGCATTTTGGACAAGTACATTCCTGAGCAATCTTTCTTTGTGTATAACTACTTTAAAACGCAATACTTCTTAGACAATAAGGAAATGGAGCCTGCTTTAGCGGCATTCAACGAAATTATGGACCATCCTGATAAGGTAGGCTATCAGCAGATTTGCAATGCGATGATGGGTTTTGGCCCTATTTTGCATGAAGAAGGAAAGTTAGATAAGTATTTGGAGAAGTTTAATGCGATTAAAGTTCCTGCTAAAGATGCCAGCCAAGCGTATTTGAAGGACTTTGTAAAAGCGATTATCTATATTAAAACCAAGCAAACCGATAAGTTTAAGGAAACGGCTAATATCATGCTAGCGAGTGCCAATACTCCTGAGGATGTAAAGAAGGATCTTAGACAGGCTTTGCAAAATATGGGGAACTAGTTTTATGTTCTCTTCTGATTTTTAACCACTTTAGAAACCTAAGAACGGCATTTTAGTTTTTTGAACCATTAAGAGATGAAGGAGCATTAAGTTTTTGAACATGCCTTAATTATCTTAATTCCTTAATGTTTTAACTATTATTTTACGCTCAATATCTTTTAACCACCTAAGACACCTAAGAACATTTTAGTTATGTGTCCAGCTTAGGTGAGCTAAGATGTCTAAGGTGTTTATATTGTTTTTTGAACCATTAAGGTATTAAGGGACATTAAGTTTTGATTGTGTTTTAACCATCTAAGACATCTAAGGACATTTTAGTCGCGTATAACCCCAACTTAGGAGAGCTAAGATGTCTAAGGTGTTTATATTGTTTTTGATCCATTAAGGTATTAACGGACATTAAGTTTTGATTGTGTTTTAACCACCTAAGACATCTAAGAGCGTTTTAGTCGTGTGTAACCAACTTAGGAGAGCTAAGGTGTCTAAGGTGGTTACATTATTTCTTAACGGTTTACATTTTCTAAAGTAAAGGCAGCAATTGTTCCAAGGCCATTCCACGGCTTCCTTTTAATAAGATAAGGGTATCTTTCCAGTTTTGTGTTTTAATAAACTCGGCGGCTTGTGTTGGGGTCTCAAAAAAATGAGCTGGATTTTGATTTTTTACTTCGAAGAAATGATGTCCTATAAATAACAACGTATCTATATTGTTTTCAAGAGCCAGTTCTATAATTTGTTGATGCTGTTTGTTAGACTCAGGCCCTAATTCAAACATATCTCCTAAAATAGCCACTTTTTTGGTTGCGCTAAGCGTGTTCAAATTAGTAATCGCTGCTGCCATACTGCTAGGGTTGGCATTGTAAAAATCACAAATTACCGTGTTATATTCAGTTTTGGTCAGTTGCGAGCGGTTATTGGTAGGAAAGTAGTCGGCTAAGCCTTTATTGATCTCTTGAGGGCTTAATTTAAAGAAACACCCAATACTAATAGCCGCTAAAATATTCTCGAAATTATACGTGCCAGTTAGGTTGGCTTTTGCTGTGTGGTTGTTTCCCTCAAATGTCCATTCAAATTCAATAAAAGGATCGCTATGTTTTAGCACACCATGAACCGCCTCTGCTTCGGTTACATTATAATGCACAATCTTTTTAGCAGCAGATTTACCCACCATTTCCATCAGGTCGGTGTTTGCTGCGTTTACAAAAACATAACCATCGTTAGCACTTAAGTAGGCATACAGTTCAGCCTTGCCCTTTTTAACGCCTTCAAAACCTCCAAAACCTTCTAAATGCGCCATGCCCACGTTGCTGATCAAGCCATGTGTAGGTTGTGCAATGCTGCATAAGAGCTCAATTTCTTTTTGGTGGTTAGCCCCCATTTCAATCACGGCAATTTCTACATCATCATTAATGCTCAAAATAGAAAGTGGTACGCCAATATGGTTGTTTAAGTTTCCTTTGGTAGCAAATACGTTAAAATGTTCTGCTAGTACTGCCCTGATCAGTTCTTTGGTAGTCGTTTTTCCATTGCTGCCAGTAAGTCCAACAATAGGGATGTTCAGTTGCTGGCGATGATGTTTGGCGAGTCCCTGCAAAGCTTCCAGTACATCATTTACCAGAAGAAATTTTTCGCCTTTGGCAAAAGAAGGGTTGTCTATGATAGCAAAAGCAGCACCCGCTTCAACGGCTTTTTCTGCAAACTCATTCGCATCAAATTTTTCGCCTTTTAGCGCGAAAAATAAACATCCATTGGTAATTGCTCGAGTATCAGTGCAAATTACTGGGTATTCTAAATAATGCTGATAAAGTTGTTGGGTACTTGTCATGATGCCAAATATGAGAATAGTGCTGTGTAAAATTACGAATGCTTAAGTGAAATCAAATATTCTTTTAGTATTATTGATTATAAGAATCTAAACTGTATGAGAAGAACCCTCTTGATTTTCTGGCTGAGCTTTGTTTGTGTGCCATTGTTTGCTCAGTTGCAAACTCCTGATGCTTTTTTAGGCTACGAGTTAGGTACACATTTTACAAACCATCAAAAAGTGGTCGACTATTATAAGGAGGTAGCTTCAAAAACAAGTAATGTGAAACTGCAGTCGTATGGGAAAACCTACGAAGGAAGAGAGCTGCTTTTTGCAGTGGTTTCTGATGCGAGCAACATGGCCCGATTAGACCAGATTAAGGCCAATAATATGGCCATTTCTAATGGAGATAAGCGTATTGCTTTAGACAAACAGCCTGTAGTTGTATGGTTGAGTTATAATGTTCATGGAAACGAGGCCAATTCTACGGAAACGGCCATGAAAGTCCTATACACTTTGGCTTCGGCAAAAGATGAGAAGGTAAAAACTTGGTTGAAGAATACCATCGTGATTATTGATCCTTGTTTAAATCCAGACGGCAGAGAAAGATATGTGAACTATTTTAATGGGGTAGTGGGGGCAGAACCTAATCCAGACCCAAGCGCTCGCGAACATTACGAGCCGTGGCCAGGAGGCAGGAGTAATCATTACTATTTTGATTTGAACAGAGATTGGGCTTGGCAAAGTCAAATTGAAAGCGAGCAAAGGATAAAGCAATACCATCAGTGGTTGCCTCAAATTCATGTAGATTTTCATGAGCAAGGTTATAACGAACCTTATTATTTTGCTCCAGCGGCAGAACCTATACATCAAGCAGTAACCCCTTGGCAACGCCAATTCCAAGTGATTGTTGGTAGGAATAATGCGAAATATTTTGATGAGAACGGCTGGCAATACTTTACAAAAGAGCGCTTTGATTTACTTTATCCTTCCTATGGTGATACCTATCCTTTATATAATGGTGCCATTGGTATGACTTACGAACAAGGAGGAATTAGAGCGGGTTTAGCGGTAATTACAGCTGACGGAGATACCTTAACCTTAAAAGATAGAATTTCACATCACTTCACCACTTCTTTATCTACCATTGAAATAGCTTCGGGATATGCCGAAAAGCTATTGGTTGAATTTAGGAAGTTTTTTGAGCAAAGTTTAACCCCCGCTTTACCTTATAAAGCCTATGTGGTAAAGGCTCAAAATATTTCGAGAATGCGTAAACTGGCCGATTTACTTACTAAAAATAAAATTGCTTTCGCTTTTGGTGCCGATAGAACTTTGAATGGATATAACTATGAAACGCAAAAGCAGGAGACATTTAAGGTGGAACGAAACGATATGATTGTGAATGTGGCACAAAAACATGGCGTACTAGCAAATATCCTATTTGAACCCCAAACCGCAGTATCCGATTCTAATACTTATGATATCACTGCTTGGGCCCTGCCTTACGCCTACGGCTTAAAAGCCTATGCCGTTAAGGAAGGCTTGTCAGGGTCTTTCTCCTTTATTGAAGAACAAAAGAAATCGGTAAGCACCGCCGTTAAGCCTTACGCATGGGTATTGTCTTGGGATGGAATTGAAGATGTAAAAGTGTTACGAACTTTACAAGAGCAAGGCGTTAAGGTGCGTATGGCTGAGCAGAACTTTACAATAGGCGGAGTGGTGTATAAAGCAGGCACGTTATTGATATATAGAGCAGAAAATGAGAAAAAGATGCCTAATGTACAAGCGATAGTGGAGAAAACCTTAACCCAAATGAATGCTGAGGTGAAAGTATTGAGTTCTGGCTTTGTAGAAAAGGGTAAAGACTTTGGCTCTTCTGTATATCGCTTGCTCAGCATCCCAAAAGTAGCCGTGTTAGCGGGTTCAGAAGTTTCCTCTCAATCGGTAGGTGAAATTTGGCATTTGTTTGAGCAGCAGTTGGATATGCCTATTTCTATCTTAAATGTGTCGGCTGCCGCAAATCTTGATATTCAAAAAGTGAATACCCTGATTGTTGCCGATGGCTATTATAGCGATAGGTTGGCAGAGCAATTGGCTCCATGGGTGAGTGCAGGAGGTAAATTGATTTTATTGGAAGATGCTATTGCTGCGTTTGTAGGGAAAAAGCCTTTCCAAATAAAAAGAAAAGAAGAAAAATCTAATGATGCTAAAGGAAATACGGTAGCTTATGGAGATAGAGGGCATGATGATTTTAGCAACAGTATTCCTGGAGCCATTTACAACTTGCACTTGGACACCACACACCCGTTATCATTTGGAGCATCTAAAAATTATTATACCTTAAAAACGGATGCGAACGTCTATCAGCCTTTAGAGAATGGTTATAATATCGGTTTGCTAAAACCAGATAGCTATATGGCGGGAGTAGTAGGAACAAAGGTTAAGGATAAACTTTCTTCGGGGATGTTATTGGCTTCAGAAGACATAGGAAAGGGAACGGTAGTTTATATCGCGGCACCTCTTTTATTCCGGTCTTTCTGGGAATCGGGTAAGCAGCTGTTTTTCAATAGTGTGTTTTTGGGCATCTAGGTTTTTAGCCGTATTTTTTTTAAAAATCTTCTTGTTATCTTAAAAAGGTTGTACAACTATTATCTTTTTTTTGAACGGTTCATAGGCGATAGAAATTTATAAAAAAAGCTTAATCGTTAACGTATTTGAACTTTTTTTCAAAAACCGGTAATGTTATTGTAAAATAATAGATAGGTAAATGTTAAAAAATGTTAAAATAAAATTTGCGTTGCACTTTAAACTGATTATATTAGGTCTTAATTAACTATTAACTAACCTAAATTTCTAAAAGTTTATGAAAAAACTTCTACAAAGTTTGTTCATTTTGCTTTTTATTGCCTCGTCGGCAATGGCGCAAAACAGAACAATCACAGGAACGGTTACGTCCAAAGAGGACGGTCTTCCAATTCCTGGTGTGAGTGTAAAAGTAAAAGGGACAAACATTGGCGCATCAACCGGCGCAAATGGCAGATTTACCTTATCTGTCCCAGCTAATGCAACCGCATTAGAATTCAGTTCAATCGGCTTTGCAGCTCAAACAGTCTCGATCGGATCGGCAAGTACATTTAATGTTTCTTTGGCTGCTGATTCTAAGGATCTTAGTGAAGTTGTTGTAACCGGTGTGGGTGTGGCCACATCCAAAAAATTAGTGCCAATTGAGGTTGCTACTTTAGATTCGAAAGACTTTCCAAAAAGTGCAACAACAAACGTAACTCAAGCCCTTCAGGGTCAAGTGGCTGGTGCTCAAGTGATCCAACGTAGTGGACAGCCAGGAGCTAGCCCTCAAATTATTTTGAGAGGTTATAATAACTTGGCGGGAACTTCTCCTTTAATTATGATTGATGGAGTTCAGTCGAGCTCGGATCTACTAACAGATTTAGATCCAAACATTATCGAAAGAGTAGAGATTGTTAAAGGATCTGCTGGTGGTATGTTATATGGAGCACAAGGGGGTAATGGTGTAATTCAGGTTTTTACAAAAAGAGGCTTGAAAAACGCTAAACTTAGTATTGATGTAGCATCAAGATACAGTAATGACCGAGTAATTAGATTAAATGATCTGACTGCTAAAAATCACCACTGGGTTACTGATGCGGCAGGTAATATCGTGACTACGACCAACCAACCTATTGCTCCTAGTGCTATTGGTGTTTGGCCAAATCCAACGGCTATGCCTTTTGGAACGGATAAAACCGTACAAAACAACAAGCCTATCCTTTTACCAACTTACGATCACATCGATCAAGGTAACAGGGTAGCCAACACTTATTCAAACTCAATTAACATTAGAGGTGGTGCAGAAAAATATGATTATGCTTTTGGAGCTTCGCACCTTTCTCAGCAAGATGTTTACAGTAACAACTTCTCAAGAACCAATCTAAACTTAAACTTTGGTATCAATCCAGTAAAGGGATTAAACTTTAGAAGTGCTACGCAATTGATCACTACAAAAGAAGATTTATTGTCTTCTAACCGTTTTAATTTGGTGAACTCTTTACAATGGATTGATTTTACCTGGAGAAACCCTAATACTGGTCAATTAGTGGTGAAACCAAGTACATTAACCGATGGAAACAACGCTTTGGCTGAAAGAGAAGCTAGATCGCGTTATAGTAAAACCCCAAGAATTGTACAAAATTTCAACCTTAACTATAAGTTGCCTAAATTTTTGGAATTGGATGTGAAATATGCATTAGATGCTAGAGCTTTTCAACAAAGTGATTTCTATTTTAACCAAACAGGAAGAGCACAAACTGTTTTCTTCGGATCAGATATTAATGGTAGTATCACTAAAGAATTTGAAAATTACAGAGTTCATTATGGAGCGGCTAGTGCCTTCTTTAGAACAGATTTTCAAAGTGATTTCAAATTAGACTTGCCTATTAAAACTACAACTCAAGTTACCTACGATGCTAGAAAAACATTAAGTGATTATTTTTATGCTCAAGGTGTAGCTTTACCGGCTTATCCACCATATACGTTATCTAGTGCAACCACAAGAACTGGTGGTGATAGCTATAGTGAATTATTGATTTATGGTTTCTTGGTAAATCAAACTATTGATTATGCTAATTTGTTTGGGGTGTCAGTAGGTTTCCGTTCGGATTATTCGTCTGCGTTTGGTGGTCAAAGTAAGCCTGCTACGTTTCCAAGAGGAACAGTTTATTTTAACCCATCAGAACTTTTCAAGAATAAAGGTTTCATTACCAACTGGAAATTACGTGCTGCTTATGGTGAAGCGGGTGTTCAACCAGGAACCTATGCAAGACAGGTAACTTTTGCCAGAGGTAATTTTGGAGAGAGTGGATCAACCTTGTATACTAGGTCTACTGCAAATAACCCAGAGTTGGCGATCCAAAAAACGACAGAGTTAGAGGTTGGTACGGATTTAAATTTAAAACCACTAAAAGGTAGCTGGTTAAGTAATGCAGTGTTGAACGCTACCTACTGGAGAAGAACTTCTAAAGATGTAATTCAAACTGCGCCAGTTGCGCCTTCAACAGGGGCTACAGGGGTAACCGATAACTTAGTAGGTTTAAAAAGTAACGGTTTAGACATTTCCTTAGACCTTAACACTTATAAGTCTCAAAATTTTGATTGGAATTTTGGCTTAAGATGGGCTAAAGCTAGGTCATATATTACAGAAGTTGCAAACAATGTGCCTATTACTAATGGGGTATTTAATTTAGCTCCAGGTGGTGATTTGGGTAACCTTTACATGCAAAGACCTTTAAGCCGTATTGATCAATTGAAACCAGACGGTACCAGATATATTCCTGCTGCAAACGAAGCAAATTATACTGTAGTAAACGGTTATGTAGTAAACTTGTCTAACTATAACGTAGTGCTTACCGGTGCTGATGATTTAGCAGTAGTTGGTAACGTTAACCCTGATTTTACTGCTTCTTTCATCAACCGTTTCACTTTGTTTAAAAAGTTGACTGTTGGTGTGCAATTTGATTGGATAAAAGGTGTAAATATTTATAACCAAACAAGACAATGGTTATATAGAGATAGATTACACGCAGATTTTGATGAGTCGATTAATATTGCTGGTCAGCAAGGTTCTTTTGTGGCTTTCTATAATAGCTTGTATAATACTAATACACCATTATCTCACTTTGTGGAAGACGGTAGTTATTTGAGATTAAGAGATGTGTCTATCACTTATGACTTGACAAATATTTTGAAACAAAAGTGGGTGAGAAGTATTTCGGTTACTGCTACAGGTAGAAACTTGGCTACTTGGACCAAATATAAAGGTCTAGATCCAGAGGCTACAGCAGCTTTGACCAACCAAGGAGGTACCATCTCAGGGTTTGGTTCTTTTACTGGAGTTGATTACTACGGTGCGCCTAACTTGAAATCATTTCAATTTAGCATTAACGTAGGTTTTTAATTAATAAGTATAAATTTAATTCATAATAAAATGAAGAAAATATTAGCATTTTTTGCGATAGTCTTGTTCTTGACTAATTGTAAAAAGTCCGATTTGCAATTGGATGATCCGAACTCTCCAACTCCAGGAGGGTCACTGGCGACAGTTAAAGGGGTAGAACAATTTGCATTAGGTATGTGGAATAAGCTTTATGTAGGTAACAACCTATTGGTTCATACCTTAAATCAACATAGTTTTATGGGCGATGAGCAGTGGAGTTCTGCAGGTAACTTTGGTTGGAGATATGCCAATCAGGTAGATAAGATTACTTTGCCTGCACCTTACAATACGGTAGTACCAGGAGTTTTGGTTTTGGATCAGGCTACACAGTTAAAAGCCTTAAATAACCTTGCTGCAACTAACGGTTCACAAACAAATGTTTTGGTATATGAGTGGAACATGGCTTACTTTTTAAATGGTCAAGCAAACTTTTTGTTGCAGGCTATTAATAACCCAGCGATTTCCCTACCAGCAACTGAAAAATCTGTTTTACAAGCTTGGGCATATTGGTGGAAAGGTTTTGCCTATTCACGTATCGGTTCTATGTATATCGCTGGTGTAATTAATGATAAAACTGACGGTACAACTGATGCTCAATACAAAACCCGTCAACAAATTATTACAGAAGCAAATGCGAATTTTGATAAGGCTGCAACTTTATTAACACCTATTGCAGCTACTGATGCGGTATATACTTCTACCATGAATGCCATTATCCCGGCGTTTAACAAACCTGCTGGAGCACCAGCTATTTCGCCACAAATGTGGTTAAGAGGTATTAATACTTATAAGGCAAGAAATATTTTGGTGAATAAAAAGGTTGCAGAGTTAACTGCTGCTGATTTAACTTCTATCAAAACATTAGCTACGGCTGGTTTGGTTCAAGGTGATATTACCTTCTTATTAGGTATTTCTGCAGTAGCCGCAGAAGGTTTGTCTCCAAATAACCAACAGCATATTTTCCTTTGGAATTCTAATGCAAACAATCCTGGTTGGATTTATCCATCAGAGCGTTGGGTGCAGGACTTTAAAACTGGCGATCAACGTTTTGTGAAGGGAGTAAGTCTTTTGCCTACTCCTGAGGTGAACAGACAAGCTAGAGGTATTCAATTTGGTTCACGTTACTTCATGACGGCTATTCAAAATGGTGGATATTGGTCTACAAATGCTAGAACTGGTTTCGCGAATTTTGCAGGGTCATGGGAAGAAAATGCCTTAATGTTGGCAGAAGTGGAAATCAGAAACAACCAAGTGAATGTAGGCTTGGCTTATATTGATGCTGTTCGTGCTGCGAATGGTGCAGGTTTAGCTGCCGTAGCAAATACTGGTTTGACTCAAGCGCAAGCTTTAGAGGAATTAAGAAGAGAAAGAAGAGTTGCTTTAACACTTAGAGGTTTGGCATTTTACGATGCAAGACGTTGGGGTGTGATTACCAAGGCTAGTTTAGGCGGCGGTAGAGCAAATGCAAATGTGTTAGTGCCGAATTCAATGATTGGTGTTACTCCGGCGGGTGGTTTTACAGTACTTCCGTGCCTAATGGATTATAACTATATGGATTATTGGGATGTTCCAGTAACCGAATTTAGCTATAACCCACCGGCATCAGGTAGCCCGGCGATAGCCAACTAGAAAAGCAGGTTATAATAAATAAAATAGAAGGGGTGGGACGGATGTCCTGCCTCTTTGCTTTTTAGAGAATATTTACAATCGCATTTTAGGAATAGCTTTGTCCTTTTCTTAAAACTTATGAGTATTTGCTGTTATATGGACCCTAATAATAAGATGGTCGAAAGTTTTATTATTCTTAAAAATGCTATTAGAAAAATGAGAGGTAAGTTTGGTGTTTGTTGACGTCGTTTTGTTCAATAAACACTAAATCTTTTGTGCACAGCATGTTGAAAACATCGGTTTTGTTAAAAAATGTTAAATAAAATTTGTGTTACATAGTTTATATCTCTATATTGGCCTTTAAATTATTTATTAACTAACCTAAATTTCTAAAAAGTTTATGAAAAAACTTCTACAAAGTTTGTTCATTTTGCTTTTTGTTGCCTCTTCGGCAATGGCGCAAAATAGAACAATCACTGGTACGGTTACTTCTAAGGAAGATGGCCTACCGTTACCGGGAGTAAGTGTGAAAGTTAAAGGGTCTAGCGTTGGCGTAGCAACAGGATCAAATGGTAAATTTTCTTTATCTGTTCCTGCTTCGGCAACTGCACTTGAGTTTTCATCCCTGGGCTTCACTTCCGTTACATTAAATATCGGATCTAATAATGTAATTAATGTTTCACTTTCTGCAGGATCTAATGATTTAAGTGAAATTGTTGTTGTTGGATACGGTACGCAAAGCAAAAGAACTTTAACAACTTCTATCGCTAGAGTGTCAGGAGAAGAAATTGAAAATCAACCTGTTCCAAGTTTGTCTCAAGCAATCCAAGGAAGAATGGCTGGTGTTCAAGTAACTTCTGGTTCTGGTCGTCCAGGTGCGCCTATCCAAGTTAACATTCGTGGTAGAGCATCTATTAGCGCTGGTAACAACCCTCTTTATGTAGTAGATGGTGTGATTTTACCTTCAAATAGTGGTTCTACTCCAGTTAGTGCTGGTTCTGGTGTTTCGGCGCTAGCAAACATTAACCCTGATGATATTGAATCTATTGAGGTATTGAAAGATGCTGCTGCTGCTGCTATCTATGGTTCTAGAGGTTCTAACGGTGTGGTAATCGTATCTACTAAGAGAGGCAAAGCTGGAAGTAATTCTACCATTAGTGTAAATACTTATACTGGCCGTCAATCTTTAACTAATAAAGTAGATCTAATTGATGCAACTCAGTATCGTACTTTGTTAAACGAAGCTCGTGTAAATACAGGCTTAACTCCTACTTACACTCAAGCTCAAGTTGACAATCCTACTGCAAATGTTAATTGGCTAGATGAAATTTTGAGAGATAAATCAAACGTTTCTAATGTGCAATTAAGTGTAGCATCTGGTGGTGATCAAAAAACTACTTATTACACGTCTTTAAATTATTATAACCAAGATGGTGCTTTACTTGAAGGTTCTTTCAAAAGATATGCTGTTAGATTAAATGCAGAGCATAAAGTGAATAGCTTCATTAAGTTAGGTACAAACATCAGTTTATCAAAAGCTGATAGGGTAGAAACTCCTGTAGATAACAGTATTTACTCTCCTTTCCCTAGAGCAGTAGTAGCTAGACCTGATCAACCTATTTATAATGCAGATGGAACATTTGCTGTAAATGATTTCAATAACCCAGTACACATGTTCCAATCTAAAAATTGGGTAAATCTTGTAAATATTTTTAATTCGACTTATGCTGAGGCAACAATTTTGCCAGAATTGAAATTCCGTTCAGCTATAGGTATCGATTATACTTTAATAGATCAAAGAACTTATAACCCTATTACTTCTCTTTCTGGAGCTTCTTCAAATGGTAGTGCAAGTTCAGGTTATGTTCAAACACAAAACTATCTAGCAACACAAACTTTATCTTATTTGAAAAGTTTCTTTGATAACAAGTTAAGTGTTGATGCGACTGCGGTTTATGAACACCAATGGAATACGCAAGAAAATAACCGTGTAGATGGACAAAATTTCCCATCTGATAATACAAACTACTTAACTTCTGCTGCTCAAATTACAGGTGGTACTGCTTCTTGGACTAAGTATGCAATAGAATCTATGTTAGGAAGGTTGAACTTAGGTTGGGATGGCAAATATTTATTAGGTGCTTCAATCAGAAGAGATGGTTCTTCTAAATTCCCTAAAGAAGGCAGATATGGTTACTTCCCTTCAGTATCTGCTGGATGGATTGCCTCAGAAGAGGATTTCTTGAAAAACAATAAAATTTTCAGCTTAATTAAATTAAGATCAAGCTACGGTAAAACTGGTAACCAAGACGGTATCGGAAACTTTTCTTCTAGAAGATTGATCGGAACTGGATTCAATTATAACGATTCTCCAGGTTTTGCTTTAAGTGCAATTGGTAGCCCTAATTTGAAATGGGAGAACACTAAACAGTTTGATGTTGGTTTGGATTTAGGTTTCTTAAACAATAGAATCAACTTCTCTGCTGATTATTACAGAAAAAACACTACAGATTTATTGCAAAACCGTCCAATTCCTAGTACTACAGGATTCGGATCTATTTTGGAAAACATCGGCTCGATGAAAAGTAGTGGATTTGATTTCACTATCAATAGTTCAAACTTTGTTGGTGCATTCAAATGGAATACTAGCTTCAATATCTCTACTACTAAAAACGAAATCACAGAGTTATACAGCAATCAGCCTGTTACAGGATCTTTTGTAACTAGAACAGCTGCTGTAGGTCAGCCAATGGGTGTTTTCTTCTTAATTAAATCTTTAGGTGTTAACCCTGCAAATGGAAACATGATGTACCAAGATTTAGATGGAAACGGTTTGATCAACGACTTAGATAGACAATATTTAGGAAATCCAATTCCTAAAATCTTTGGTGGTATTACCAACAACTTTTCTTATAAAGGAATTGACTTAAGTGTTTTCTTCCAATATGCAGCTGGACATAAAATCTATAACATGTCTGCAGAAGGTTTAGGTGGATATGAAAGTTTAGGTGCCAATATCAATGCGGCAGGAACTTCAGTGCCAACAAATATTTCAAGAGAAGCTTTCGAAAACAGATGGACTCCATCAAACACAGGAGCAAAATTCCCTCGTGCGGTTGGTGGTACTGCTGGTACACTTAATAGCCAAAGATCTTCTAGATATTTACAAGATGGCGATTATTTGAGATTGAAAAATATTACATTAGGTTATAACCTTCCTAAGAGCTTACTTAATAAGGCAAAAATCAACAATGTAAGAGTATACGTTACAGGACAAAATCTTTTGACTTTTACTAAGTATACTGGTTTCGATCCAGAGATTTCTTCTGACTTTACAGTAGGAAATACAGGTGTGGATCAAGGAAGTATTCCACAGTTTAAAACAATTATGTTTGGTATAAATGTGGGGTTATAATTTTAATTTTTAAAGAAATGAAAAATAAAATATTTACAATATTAGGAGTAGCATTGCTTTCTTTTTCTTCTTGTAAAAAGTCATTGGATGTTGATCCTAGAGCGTCGTTATCTCCTGAAACCGTAGGTGCGGGAGATGCTCAAAAGTTAATGAACGGTGTTTATGATGGTGCTCAAGAAGGAGGTACTAACTATAACTATTTGGGTTTTGTAACAGGCGATTTGTCTGCAGATAACTTGGTTTATAGAGCAACTTTCTTCCAACATGGAGAGGTTGATAACAACTTGATCTTAACAAGTAATGTGTTGGTATCAAGGTACTTTAGTGCACCATATGTAGCTATTCAAAGAGCTAATGACTTAATCGAGATCTTAACTACAAATACTACTATTCCAGAAGCAACTAGAAAAAGCTTGTTAACTCAGTGTTACTATCTACGTGCTTTTCACTACTATAGATTAGTTACTTTGTTTGGTCCAGTGCCTATTGTTTTCAATAGAGATGTGGCTAAAGTTCCTAGAAAAAGTGTTTCAGAAGTTTACGGTCAAATCATTAACGATTTAAACTTGTCAATCCAAAACGGATTATCTTTTACAAGTGCTAGATTTGCCTCATTAGAAGCAGCGAAAGCATTGTTAGCTAGGGTATATCTTATTCAAAAGAACTATCCAGAAGCGAAAAGATTAGCTGAAGAAGTAATCAGTTCAGGTAAATTTAGTCTTTCTGCGAATTTTGATTCTATTTTCGCAGGCCCAGCGTATAGCTCAACTGAACATATTTTCAATATTTGGTTTACAAGTACTGAAGGAACAAATGCCTTGTCATATTTCTTGCAACATCCTAACATGCCAGGTGGTGGTAGAGCTGAGTTGCCAGTAGATCCAAGCTTAGTTGCCGCTTTTGAACCAGGTGATACTAGAAAAGCAGCATCTATGACTCAAATTGTAGCTCCTGCTGCAAATCCAAACTGGTATGCTTATAAATACAGAGATCCTGCAGGAACTGGTGGTCACCCATTATATGTTTCTCGTATTTCTGAGATGTATTTGATCTCTGCTGAAGCTCAGTTTATGATTTCTAACAGTCCTACCGATGCTGTTGCTTTAGGTAGAATAAACGAAGTTCGTACTAAAAGAGGTTTAGGCCCATTAGCAACTATCAGCTTGCCTCTTATTATTCAAGAGAGAAGAGTTGAGTTTGCTTTCGAGAATTTACGTTGGGTTGATATGAGAAGAACTCCTTCTCCTACTAATCCTGCTAAATCTATGGCTACTGTATTCTTAGAAGCTAAAGGAAGAAGTATTAATGATGAATTATATCCTATCCCTAGCACAGCGATAGATGTTAATGATTTGTTATTACCTAACAACCCTGGTTACTAATAAAACAACTTGTTTCGTCCTGAGTAATTGTTATAGATTATCGGGATGAATAGAGTAATATATTATAAGATAGTTGTCGATGTATTTCGACAACTATCTTTGTTTTTATAGGGTTTTGTATTGAACCAATATTGAGCTTATATTCTTTCAATTGCAACTTTTATTGAAGCATAGCATTTGTGCATGATCGCGATCCTCTTTCATAGAGGTTTGGTATCTTTTTTGCAATATTATAGACGCTTTCAGAATGATAAAGTAATCTTTTATTTGACTGATAGCCACTTTTAATACGTTGAGCAGTCCTTTGCTTACAACGAATTCATATTCCTTTATTTTCTGAGACTGGTGTTTTTTAGCAAGGCAGATGATGCCTATTGTTGAGCCCCGTTGTGTTACCTGTTATCATAGTCTTATGTCTTTCTACGGCTATGGTAGGCTTTATTTTCTATCAAAAAAGCTTGTAACATAGCTTTGCCTTAAGATTTTTACAATGCATGTGATGAGCTAACATCCTAGTGTTGACGGCTTTCTATTCTTCTGGAAAATTTATCTGTTTTTAGCCTTTCTTTAAACGGGCTGCCTCTAGGATAATATTCTATATTTGGCCCCCTTAAACTATTTATTAACTAATTTAATTTTTAAAAATTCATGAAGAAACTTCTACAAAGTTTGTTCATTTTGCTATTCGTAGCTTTTACGGCTATGGCGCAAAATAGAACAATTACTGGTACAGTTACGTCAAGAGCAGACGGTTTGCCTTTACCCGGGGTAAGCGTTAAGGTAAAGGGGACTAGCACAGGTGTTGCTACAGGAACAAATGGTAAGTTTTCAATTACGGTAAACAGTTCAGCTACCGCCTTAGAATTTAGTTCTATTGGTTTTTCGGCTCAAAGTATCAGCCTTGGAACTACTAACACAATTAATGTAGCATTGGAAGCAGATTCGAAGGCTTTAAGCGAAGTGGTAGTAGTTGCCTATGGAACACAAAAAAAGGAATCAATTACAGGATCGGTAGCTAAAATTGGAGCAGCGGATTTGGAGAGCAGAGTTATTACAAATATTACTCAGGCTTTGGCAGGTGCGGCTCCTGGTATATCTACCAATTCTGGTAACGGTCAACCTGGAAATAATGCAGATATCAGGATCAGAGGATTTGGATCTATTAATGCAAGCAATTCGCCACTATATGTGGTAGATGGATTTCCATATGAGGGCTATATTGGCGACATCAATTCAAATGATGTGGAAAGTATCTCTATCTTAAAAGATGCTTCGTCAACCGCGTTATATGGTGCTAGAGCTGCCAATGGTGTAATTATCATCACTACCAAAAAAGGAGTAAGTGCAGATCCAAAACTAAACGTAAATTATACAGGTGGATTGAGTAGTAGAGCAATCCAAGAGTATGATAAAGTTGATGTTTATGAGTACTATCCATTATTTTGGCAGGCACTTAAAAATAATAGAATGTATAGCAATGGCGATACCGAGGCTGCTGCAAAGACTTATGCAAGCAATACTGTAGGTACGCAATTGGTTTATAACCCATTTAATATTCCTGCTAATCAGTTAGTGACTAGCGATGGTAAGTTAAATCCAGATGCAAAGTTGCTTTATAATGATTTCGACTGGATTAAAGGAATGCAGAATAATGGCGTACGCAATGAAGCTTCTTTAGATTATTCAGCAAAACAACAGAAATCTGATTACTATGTTTCATTGGGCTACACGAAAGATAATGGCTTTGTGATTGGTTCAGACTTTGAGCGTATCAACAGCAGGATTTCTATTAACTCAACCCCTAAATCATGGTTAAGGCTAGGTATAAACTTAGCAGGCGCTCTGGCTAGTAATAACTTGGCTAACGCAACATCAGATGATTCAGGATCCATTAACAATCCATTTGTATTTGCTAGAGGAATTGGCCCTATTTATCCTGTTAGAGCATATACCGCAACAGGAGAACCAGTTTTAGATGATAAAGGTGTGCATATGTATGACTATGGGATGCACCCTGGTGCTGTTGGAAGACCGGGAGGTGCTTATCCAGGCAGACACGTTATTTATGAAACCCTTTTAAATACAGATAGAAGCTCTAGAAGCAGTATCACAGGCAGAACCTTTGCCGAAGTATCTTTTCTAAAGCATTTTAAATTCACAACTACCTTAGCATTAGATTTAGCTAACTACCGTTCTATGACTGTTCGTAGTAAAGTAGTTGGAGATGGGGTTGCTAACGGAGGAAGTTCTAGCCGTGCATCTAACGAATATAGAAATGTATCATTTAATCAATTATTAAGATACGAACGTGATTTTGGATTACACAGCTTAAAAGCATTAGTTGGACACGAAGCGCAAAAACTTGACAACACCTACCTATCTGGTAACAGAAGGTTGATGAACTTAGATGGTAATGTTGAGCTAGTAAACTATGTAACTTTAAATGGCCTATCTGGATATGTGACCAACTTGAGAAGAGATGCTTACTTATCAAAGGTAGAATATAGTTTTAACAATAAGTTCTTTGCAGATGCTTCTTATCGTAGAGATGGATCAGCTAGATTCAGCCGTATTTCAAGATGGGGAGATTTTTATTCATTTGGTGCGGCTTGGAACTTAACCAATGAAGATTTTCTTAAAAAAACATCTTGGTTAAGCAATTTAAAGCTTCGTGCAGCATATGGAACCGTTGGTAATGATGCTTTAAGTACCTATTACGAATATCAAGCATTATATAGCTTGTCATATAATAACGGAACAGAAGCGGGAGCATTGGCTACAAAACTGGCAAACGATGATTTAACTTGGGAGGTGAATAAAACCTTAACTGTAGGTTTAGATTTTGCGGTATTAAACAACCGTATCGATGCTACGGTAGAGTGGTTTAGAAGAGGTTCTTCGCAATTACTATTTGATGTGCCTCAGGGTTTATCTTCAATGGTAACTACCCGAAATGAAAATATCGGAAGTATGCATAATACTGGACTAGAGTTTACGATTAATGCCAAGGTAATACGTGGTAAAGATTTCAAATGGGATGTACAGTTCAATAACACGTTTCTAAAAAATAAGATCACAAAATTGCCAGGGGGCAACACTATTCCATCCGGAACAAAAAGACTTGAAGAAGGCAAAGATATTTATGCATTCTATTTGAGACAATGGTACGGAGCTGATCCGGCTAACGGACAAGGTTTGTGGTTAAGAGACCCATCTTTCTCATCTACTGTAGCAGGTTCTCAAACCATCAACGGTGTAGAGGTAACTTCAAACCCAAACAATGCACTTTGGGATTATTCTGGTTCAGCTATTCCTGATTATTTTGGATCTTATAATAATACTTTTACCTACAAGGGAGTTTCATTGTCATTTTTGATTAACTATCAACTTGGTGGTAAGTTTTACGATTCTGTTTATGCAGGCTTATTTGGTCTTTCTTATGGAACAGCAGTGCATAAAGACGCTTTAAACTCTTGGTCAACGCCTGGACAAGTTTCAAATATTCCTCGTTTAGATGTTGCTAATTATGGTACCTACAATACACAATCATCGAGATTTTTAATTGATGCGTCTTATTTGACCATTAGAAACATCAGTTTAGGTTACACCATTCCAGCAAGACTAGTTAAAAAGGCAGGTTTGCAACGTATTAAAGTTTTTGCTAGCGGTGAAAATATCTACATGTTCTCTAAAAGAAAAGGTTTAAACCCAATGGAGAGCTTTAACGGTACCAATAGTAACGTTTATGTACCTAATAGATATGTAAGTGCAGGATTAAATGTGACCTTATAATTTTAATGGAAATGAAAAAAATTAGTATAAAATTAATATTGTTAATGGTTGCTTTGTCTTTTAGCAACTGTAAAAAAGACTTCTTAGATACTGAGCCTACTCAAAGCGTTGATGAAAGCAATATTTTCAAAACAACGACAAATGCTAAGAACGCAATCAATGGAATTTATCGTTATATGTATACCAAATATAGCACGCAAAACCAACCAGGTCATGGTGGAATGATGCTTCAGCTGGATTTTATGGGTGAAGACATCGGTTTGGCGGTTCAGTCTTGGTACACCAATGCTGCCAATGGTGCTGCCAACTATATCGAAATGCGTAACGAAGCAGATATCTGGGTAGAATTTCCTTTTAGATTTTACTATCGTGTAATAGGGAATGCTAATGCGTTAATTGATAATATTGATGCGGCAGAAGGTCCTGATGCTGATAAGCGAATGTTAAAAGCAGAGGCATTAACTGTTAGGGCTTGGGCTTACCATAATTTAGTAAGACTATTTGCAAAGAGATATGACAAAAACGCAAAGCCTAACAATCAATTAGGGCTTTCTATGCCGTTAAGTGCAAAAGAGGTGAAATTACCTCGCTCAACTGTAGAGCAGGTATATACTCAAATTAATGTTGATTTAGATGCTGCAATGGACTTGTTTAATGGAGCAACTGCACCTGCTAACAAATCACATGTGAGTATTGATGCTGCGAGAGCTATCAAAGCTGATGTAGCATTAACCATGCAAGACTATGAAGTAGCAGCAACTTATGCACAACAGGTAATTACCAATAATAAGTACTCGTTGATGAGCCAAGCTGAATACCAATCGGGATTTAATGATATTTCAAATCCAGAGTGGATATGGGGAGTTTATCTGCAGGCTGACCAAGGAGATACTTTTGTCAATTTCCATGCTCAAATCTCTATGGATGGAAATACTACCTTTATTCGTGATAGGCCTAAGCGTATTAATTCGGCATTATACAACTTAATTCCTGCAACAGATGTGAGAAAGAAAATGTGGGAGCCTACTCCTACAACAGCAAATTTCCCTTTGCCTGAACCTACATTTAAACGCGAGCCTTATATGAGCAGAAAGTTTAAAATTAAAGCTGAGAAAACTACGCTGGGCGACGTGCCTTACCTTCGTTTGTCGGAAGTTTATTTGATTTTAGCAGAAGCTTTGGCAAATATTCCAGGACGTGAGACAGAAGCTAAACAAAAGTTATATGATTATGTTAGCAAAAGAGATGATAAATATACCTTGTCTACAAACACTGGAGCTGCATTAATTGAGGAAATCTTGATTAACAGAAGAACTGAGTTATGGGGTGAAGGGCGTAGATTTTATGACTTGAAACGCTTGAACAGAGGCTTAGATAGAAGAACTGCTCCTAATTTTGTAGCCGCTTCTGTAGGAGATGTAATGGTGGTTCCTGCCGGAGATCCAAGATGGCAATGGGTTATTCCTCGTGCAGAGTTACAAGCAAATCCTAACTCTAAACAAAACGATTAATATTGATTGATACATCAACAAAAAAGGGACTTTTAAGTCCCTTTTTTGTTATGCTATATTTTTTGTTGTTTGTCGAATGTGACCTTAAATAACATCGAATTAAATTACTTCTTATCTACACTGTATTTCCCAGGGCCAATAAAGATCAAGCTAAAAAACACAATGCCCAATTCAATGGCATGAGAGGCCCCCATAATGCCTTCGCCTTTATTAAGGTGAACAAGAGCCGCGATGATCATGGTGAAAGTTAATAACATGTTTACTGGGCGATAAAAAAGGCCCAATAGTAAAAGGAAGCCACCCATTCCTTCTGAAAGCGCCGCCATCAAACCCCAAAATGCTGGGATAAAGTTAATGCCAATCACTTTCATGCTGCTACCAATGCCCGCCCATGTATCAGGGCCTTCCATAATTTTGGGTAAGCCGTGGAACATCATCATGACCCCTAAGCCAACTCTTAATATTAATAAACCTGTGTTGCGGTATTTTCCTAGATTGTCAAAGATTGCCATTTGTTTTTAAGATGCTTTTAATGTTTTTTCTATTTTCTCAATACGTTTTTCAAGACCCTCCAGATGTTTTATTCGATCTTCTAAAACAATAATCTTTTCGAAGCCAGAAATTTTGTCAAATAATTTTCGGTTAAACTTGTGCTGCTCGTTCCATTGGTGTATAGAAACTTCCATAAAATCTTTGAGGGTATTATTGGTCTCGACAAGTTGTTGGTTGGTTTGCACAAGATGATGATTGGTTTCGTCTTGCTTAATCAGCATTTCTGCTATTACTTCTATAATATCTTTATTCATGGTAGTATGAATTTAGTTTACACTAATTTACAAATATTTTAATTCTACGTTAGTATTTGTAACGGTTAAAGATACAGTTTTGCCCAGTACCATAGCCCTATTGTCGGCAATGTGGCCTGATGGAAAGTTAAAGCAAACAGGATAATCGTATTCTTTTACCAAGTCCCAAATCACTTCTTCTGGTGTTTGACCAAAGAAAATACTTTCCTCGTCAATTTCATTAAAAGCCCCTACAACAAGTCCTTTTAATTTGGCAAGTTTCCCTTTTCTTTTTAAGGTGCGCATCATTCGGTCTATCGAGAACTCGTGTTCACCCACATCTTCAATAAACAATATTTTGCCCTCATAATCCATTTCTGATACCGAGCCTTCAACGGCAAGGAGCAGCGTGAGGTTTCCCCCAATCAATTTGCCCTCAATCTGGCCGTCTCTGCCCTTTATTTCGCTTTGGTAAGTATAGGTGTCGTTTTCTCCAAATAAAGCTCTTCTAAGGCTTTCTAAGGCTTCAGGCGTACTATCTTCAAAGGTGTAAGGCATTTGCCCGTGTATACTTTGTGTATTCAGCTTTGCTAAAGCATGAGAAAGTAAAATGGTGATGTCACTGAAGCCCACTAGCCATTTCGGACTTTCGCTGAAAGCCGTAAAATCCAGTTCATCAATAATGCGAATGGTCCCATAGCCACCACGAGCAGCAATAATGGCTTTGATGGATGGATCGTCTAAAAACTGTTGCAAGTCTTGTGCCCTCAGTTCGTCGGTTCCCGAAAACTGATGGTGTGAAGCGGTAACGGTTTTACCAAGCACTACTTCTAGTCCCCAGCTTTGCAAAATTTCAATCCCCTTGTCAATAGGCTTTGGAAGCTTCTTTGCAGGACAAACGATTGCTATTTTATCTCCTTTTTTTAAATACGGTGGCTGCTTAATCATTTTGAAAACAATATCTTTGCCAAGATAAATAAATAAATAGTTTTGGATAACAGTAAATTTAAAAGATATACCGTAACGGCAGCCTTGCCTTACACCAATGGTCCGGTGCATATTGGTCACTTAGCGGGTGTTTATTTGCCTGCCGATACTTATGTGCGTTACCTGAGATCTAATAAAAGAGATGTAAAATTCATTTGCGGATCTGATGAAAATGGCGTCCCTATTACCCTAAAGGCAAAAAAGGAAGGCATTACCCCACAGCAGGTCGTAGATAAATACCATAAAATCATTGGTGATTCTTTTAAAGATTTTGGGATTTCCTTCGATATTTATCATCGTACTTCATCATTAACCCATCACCAAACTGCCGAAGACTTCTTCGAAAAGTTGTACAATGATGGGGTGTTTACCGAGGAAGTAACCGAGCAGTATTACGATGAAAAGGCACAGACCTTTTTAGCGGATCGATACATTACAGGTACCTGTCCTAAATGTGGTAACGAAAATGCTTACGGCGACCAATGCGAAAGCTGTGGCAGTACCTTAAATGCCACTGATCTGATCAATCCAAAATCAACTTTATCTGGAGAGCCTCCAGTAATGAAAGAAACCAAAAACTGGTTTTTGCCATTGGATAAGTACGAGGAAAGATTAAGAACTTATATCGAAAGTCATAAAGAATGGCGTCCAAATGTTTATGGACAATGCCAAAGCTGGTTAAATGCCGGCTTGCAGCCAAGAGCCATGACCAGAGATTTAGATTGGGGTGTTAAGGTTCCAGTAAAGGGAGCTGATGGTAAAGTGCTTTATGTTTGGTTCGATGCACCTATTGGTTACATTTCGGCCACTAAAGAACTAGCTAACTATGCGAAATTGGGCATTTGGAATCCAAAGGCAGAAGAATACTATATTCATCAGAATGGTGTAGAGAACTTTGAGTACGAAGCCTATTGGAAAGATGAAGAGGCTAAATTGGTGCACTTCATTGGTAAGGATAATATTGTTTTCCATTGTATCATTTTCCCTGCCATGTTAATGGCGCATGGGGATTATATTTTAGCTGATAATGTGCCTGCCAACGAGTTCTTGAACTTGGAAGGCCAAAAAATATCGACTTCTAAAAACTGGGCCGTTTGGTTAAACGAATATTTGGAAGAGTTTAAGGATAAGCAAGACATTTTGCGTTATGTGTTAACCGCTACTGCTCCTGAAACTAAGGATAATGATTTTACTTGGAAAGATTTTCAAGCTAGAAATAACAATGAGTTGGTGGCTATTTTAGGCAACTTTGTTAACCGCGTAACTGTACTTACCCATAAATACTTTGGAGGTAATGTGCCAACCTGTATGGAACTTACAGATGTTGATCATGCCGTGATAGAAGAATTAAAAGCGTACCCAGCAAAAATCAGTGCTTCTATTGAAAATTACCGCTTCAGAGAGGCTTTGTCTGAGGTAATGAACGTAGCCCGATTGGGTAATAAATACTTGGCAGATACCGAACCTTGGAAGTTGATTAAAACAGATGAAGATCGCGTACGTACCATTTTAAACATTGCTTTGCAAATTGCAGCTAACTTGGAAATCCTGATTGAGCCTTTCTTGCCGTTTACCGCAGATAAACTGCAAAAAATGTTGAACTATGGCGGTCATATGTGGGAAGATGCAGGTTCTGTGAGCTTGCTAAAAAGGGGGCATGAACTTAATGAGCCTATCTTATTGTTCAGCAAAATTGAAGATGCCGAAGTACAAGCGCAAATTGATAAACTGAACAACAGTAAGGCACAAAACGAAGCGGCAAATGCTACGATTGCACCTGCTAAAGACAATGTAACCTTTGAGCAGTTTGGTGCCATGGATATTCGTGTAGCTACGATTGTAGCGGCAGAGAAGGTCGAGAAAACCAAGAAGCTGTTAAAACTAACGTTAGATACTGGTTTAGACCAACGCACGGTAGTTTCGGGCATTGCAGAACATTACAACCCAACTGAAATTATTGGACAACAAGTGAGTTTGTTGGCTAACTTGGCGCCAAGAGAAATCAAGGGCATCGTATCACAAGGTATGATTTTAATGGCCGAGGATGCTAATGGCAAACTGAGCTTTGTAAGCCCTACGCAAACCGTAAATAACGGCGGTACCGTTCGCTAGTTATTCGTAAAAGCACTATATTGCGACGATATGGAATTAAACAATCACTTGCGAGATTTCAGTCGTTTAAGCCTATCTTTTTTTGAAAGGATAGGCTTATCGCCTAATGCGGCAGCCATTGTAAACACTTTGGTTTTGCTGTTAGTAGCTTTAGGCATTACTTATGGGATTTATTATGTGGTAAGGCGTATCCTGCGTCTCATCGTAATCCAAACCATCCGCAAAACGGATATCCCATTCTTTATGTTCCTGCTGGAAAATAAAGTACCACACTATCTTTCCTTAATTGCGCCGTTGCTTGCCATTTATGTAGCTATTCCTGTAGTTTTTCATGATTATCCACAACTCAACAAGTTAATATTAGGTTTATGTGATATTTATCTAGTCCTTGTAATCGTATGGGTGCTCATGGCATTTATCAAAACTGGTGGAGACTTGCTTAAGGAAAAGCCAGGCTTTAAGGGGAAACCGATAGACAGCTATCTGCAGGTGATTCGTATTTTGCTGTATTTGGTGGGCACTGTAGTACTTTTCTCTAATTTAACAGGCAAATCACCTGTGGCATTTTTTACGGCAATGGGCGCCATCTCTGCGGTGTTGTTGTTAATGTTTAAAGATACCATTATGGGATTTGTGGCAAGCATACAGGTAACCACTAATGATATTGTCCGCATTGGCGATTGGATTACCATGCCAAAGTATGGCGCCGATGGCGATATATTGGAGATCAACCTCACTACGGTAAAAGTGCAGAACTTTGATAAAACCATTACTACCATTCCTACTTATTCGCTCATTTCCGATTCCTTTCAAAACTGGCGTGGCATGCGACAATCGGGAGGGCGAAGAATTAAAAGGGCCGTCAACATTAAGCAATCCAGTATTCGTTTCTTGAAGGAAGAGGAGCTACCAAAATTTGAGCAAATCCAATTGTTGACTTCTTATATCCAACATCGTCAAAAAGATATTGAAAAACATAATTTGCGTACCAACGCTGATAAAAGCTTACTAATCAATGGTAGGAACCTGACCAATGCAGGCTTGTTCCGCAAATATATTGATAGCTATATTTCTAACCACTCAGGTACCAATAAGCGGATGAACATAATGGTACGTCAATTAGCGCCTACGCAACACGGTTTGCCTATTGAGATTTATGTGTTTGCCAATACTATTATTTGGGCTGAATACGAGCATATCATGGCCGATATTTTTGATCATATCATTGCTGCCGCACCTTACTTCGGTCTACAGATTTATGAGATGGAAGGATCGGGAGACCTTAAACATATCGAAATACAAAATCAAATAGATTGAGTAGGGGTTATTTAAGTTGTGATGGGAAATGTTCGTCAGAGATAGGTGCAAGCTTCTTTTTGTTTTTTTTCAATAACCTATAACCAAAAAAATAGAGGGCAAAATTTAACAGCGCGAAAATGGCCATTCCAATAAATTTTCCTAAAATATAACCCAGAGCGTGTGCTCCGCCATCACTCGGAAGACTGGAATCTTTATTTAGAAATAGCTGTATAATCACGAGCAATAACGCAAAACTTAAAAATATCGCAAGTAAAATTAATAGAACGCCAAATATTTTTCTCATGATCGAATATACGTTATCTGCATAAATGGAATAACATAATTTTATATATTTGCGCCTGTAAACATCGGCCCTGTAGTTCAACGGATAGAATAGAAGTTTCCTAAACTTTAGATAGCAGTTCGATTCTGCTCGGGGCTACTTTCAAAGCATCAATCAGATAATGGTTGGTGCTTTTTTGTTTGATCTCTCTTTAGCTGTAGCGGTTAAAAAATTGTTTCTAAAGGAAAAATCAAAATCAAAAACTTTTTAAAAAAATTCAAAAGTTTTTGATTGTTTTAAATTTTTTTATTAAGATTACGTTAAACTACCAACGAAATGACTTTTACCTCCAAGAAAAACCAGCAGTTAGCCACCGATATTGTAAAACAATTGTTTTATAATAATACCTTGTCGCTAACAGAGTTGAGTAAGCTCATAGGTAAAAGTTTGCCCTTGGTAACCAACATGGTTGCCAATTTAATTCAATGCAGTCTTGTGGTTGAACAGGGTCTAGCGCCCTCAACGGGAGGTCGTAGGCCTTCAACTTATCTCATCAATCCAGATTTGGGAAAGTATATCATTGCCGTTGCCATGGACCAATTAACAAGTAGAATAGCTATTTATAATTTGGCAGGTAAGCAAATATTAGAAGCCAACCACCTAGAGTTGGATTTGAAAAAATCGGAAGATGCAATTACCCAACTGATCAGCTATATAACAGACAGCATTAAAAAAACCAATATTCCATTACATGATATTATAGGAGTTGGTATAGGGATGCCTGGATTCGTAAATACAGATGAGGGCCTTAACCACACTTTTTTAACGGTTGCAAATGGTGCTAGTTTGAGCGCTCATCTTGGTAAAATATTAGGGCTGCCCGTTTTTATCGACAATGATTCTAGTTTAATTGCATTGGCCGAACTTAAATTCGGAAAAGCCATTGGTAAGCAAAACGTAATGGTGGTTAATGTTGGTTGGGGAACGGGTTTAGGGATGATTATCAATGGTAAGCTTTACCGTGGCAATAATGGCTACGCTGGAGAGTTTAGCCATATTCCGCTTTCGGTCAATAATGATTTATGCTCATGCGGTAAAACAGGATGTTTGGAAGTAGATACCTCTTTGTTGGTGATGATCAAAAATGTAAAAAAAGCCATTGCCAACGGTCAAAAATCGATATTAGAAGAATGGTTTCAAAACAATGATAAATCCGATTTGGATCTTTTTTTGGATGCCATAAAAATTAACGATCCGCTTGCTGTATCCGTTTTGTCCAAAGCTGCTTTTCAAATTGGAAAAGGAGTAGCCACTTTAATACACATCCTCAATCCTGAGCTATTGGTGCTAAGTGGAAGAGGAGCACAAGCAGGCAAAGTCTTGTTGCCAAGTATACAACAAGCCATTAATGAATTTTGCATTCCCAGAATTGGGGATAGCACTAAAATAGAAGTATCGAAGCTTGGGGCAAAGGCAGAATTGTTGGCCTCAGCTAGCTTAGTGATTGAACGAAGTTCCTTTTACGGAAAACAAATATAACACCTCTTTATTACCTCCCAATAAAGATAACCGAGTAGATAGATCCTTTATTAGCGTAAGCATTTAAATTAAATTTTTAACCTGAAAATTTGATGCAATGTGCTGCAGTTTAATTTATTATCCCTTTTTGGGTTAGTAGATGCGGCATTGCTATATAAAATCGCTTTAATTAATGATAAGATAGAAACCAAATCTGACCGCCTATGAAAAAAAAGAATATTTAAAGTCACTAAGTCTAGGAAAATTGTAGTGCAAGGGCAGTACTTTTTTCTGTTTAGTTCTACTGGACTAAATAATGCAAACTATTATTTAATAATAATCTAATCAGCTATTTATGAATTCAATAACGTTATTCAAACGTGTTTTTGGCGTGCCTTATATACAAGGTTGCCGAACAATAATAGGATACGAGCAAATTGCGAAGTGCAATATCTTGTTTTTATTTTTTGTGTTTTGCCAAATTTCTGTTAAGGCATTTTCTAACACCAACTATACAAAACCCAATGAAGTAACAACTTCAAAAATTACCCATAATAATTTTCAGGATATAATTACAGGTAGCGTGACCGATGCGTCTGGAGTGGCTTTATCGGGAGTCAATGTAAAAATTAAGGGGACCAAGGAAGGTACTTCTACGGATTTGAAAGGCGCATTTAAGATGAATAAGCCCAAGCAGGAAAATATTGTAGTGGTATTTTCATTGATAGGCTACCAAACACAAGAAGTGGTATATACTGGATCCCCTGTTAAAGTAATCATGCAAATGGATGTTTCCACCATGAATGAAGTGGTGGTAATTGGTTATGGGACGGTTAAAAAATCAGATCTTACAGGTTCCGTCTCAACCATATCTTCTGAGCAGGTCACCCAGGTTAAAGGGGTTTCAAACATTGCTCAAGCACTACAGGGACAAGCTGCAGGTGTGCGTGTAAATCAAGCCTCTGGCCAGCCTGGTGAAGCAATGAAAATACAGATAAGGGGAACAAACTCCTTGGTGGCAAACAATGAGCCTCTTTATGTGGTAGATGGTTTGATGCTTGATGGTCTTTCTGCACAGATCAACCCTGATGATGTCGAAAGTATTTCGGTACTTAAAGATGCTTCTTCCACGGCTATATATGGTTCAAGAGGGGCAAATGGTGTAATCATGATCACTACCAAAAAAGGCCTTTCGGGAAAACCAAAGGTTAGCTATAACAATTATTTTGGTGCTCAAACCCTGCGAAAAAAAATTGATGTGATTAATGCGAGTGACTTTGCTACGCTACAAAATGAAGTTGCTACTAATGATGGTAAACCGCTTCCTTGGACTGCTGCACAAATCAGTTCCCTAGGCAAAGGTACCGATTGGCAGGACCTCGTATATCGAACCGCTTCCCAACAAGACCATAATTTGAATATAAGTGGCGGTAATCAGGATACTAAGTACTACACATCTTTCGGTTTTTTTGATCAGGATGGTGTGATCCGTAACTCTGGTTTTCAGCGCATGTCGTTACGAGCCAATATTGAACATAAATTGCTTGAAAAGCTGAATTTTTCTACAAACTTTTCAATCCAAAATTCGATCTATAATAGGGCTCAGTACCAAAGTGCAGATGGTGGCGGTGGGATACCATGGTCATCAATGGTGATGCCGCCTACCATGCAGGTACGTGATGCCAACGGTAACTATACCAAGTTTACAGGAGTGTCGTGGGGTGAAACAAATCCTGTAGGGCTTTCAGAAAATTGGAAAGATAAAAATGTTAAATTACGTTTGATAGGAAATGTGGCGCTGGCTTACCAAATCATTGATGGCTTGAAGTTGAAACTGAGTGCGGGTTTGGATCAGAGTTATGATAAATTTGACACCTATTATCCTGGTAATATTAGTCTCGGTCAGCGCATTGTTGATGGGAAACCTGTATTCGGTGTGGGAGGTAGGACTTACCGAAATTCAACGACTTTTGTTAACGAAAATATCTTAGAATATCAAAAACAGTTTGGTGGCAAGCATAAATTAGATGCGATATTAGGCTTGACCTATCAAAGAAACAATTTTGATGAGTTAAACAGTGGTTTTGCAGTCGGTTTTGCTAACGACACTTATGAAACTTTTAATCTCCAATCTGCAGTAACCAAAGCATTACCGTCAACAAGCTATGCAGATAATAAGTTATTATCATTTATTGCTAGAGCTAATTATGCTTATGACAACAAGTATTTTATAACAGTTGCAGCAAGGAGGGATGGGTCATCGCGTTTTGGAGCAAATAATAAATATGCTTTTTTCCCATCAGGTGCTTTAGCTTGGGCAGTATCACAAGAGGATTTTTTAAAGGATAATCATACCCTATCCAATTTAAAAATAAGGACTTCGTATGGTTTATCAGGTAATCAGGCCATTAATAACTATCAAACACTTGCCAATGTTTCAGGTACTGATGTGATACTGGGTAATCAAATAAATTCTGGTTTTGTACTTTCTGCCCTTCCAAATCCTAACCTAAAATGGGAAACAACTAGGCAGTTTGATATAGGGGTGGATGTAGGCTTGTTTAAAAATAAGGTGCAAATTGTGGCCGATTATTACAACAAACGCACAAAAGACCTATTGTTAAGAGTGGATTTGCCAAATTCCGGCGGTTTCTCCAGTGTGCTACAAAATATAGGTGTGGTACAGAACAGAGGTTTTGAGTTTCAGATATCAGCCCAGCCTAAAATAGCCGAACAACTGAAATGGAATACATCGTTCAACATTAATTTTAACCGAACTAAGGTGCTTGATATGGGCAAAGATGCCTATGGCAACCCTGTTGTTTTTAAAGAAATTAATGCTGGAGGCAACTGGTTCCCTACCATTGTTGGCCAGTCGATGATGCAGTTGTACGGATTTACAGTAGAAGGGGTTTACCAGACCAAGCAGGAAGCTATTGATAATGGAGAGCCCTCTAAAAATCCAGGTGATTATAGGTTTAAAAACTGGGATGGAAAGGGTAAGGTAAATGATAGCGAAGACCGTACTGTATTAAGCCATTTGGAACCTAAGTTCACCTTTGGTTTTAATAACAGATTTACTTACAAAAATTTTGATTTCTCCTTTATGATCGTTGGTAGCTATGGCAATGATATTGTAAATGAGTTTAGGAAATATAACATTTCACTCACTGGAAAATGGGCACCAACCCAAGAAGGTTTTGATAACCGATGGAGGGGACCTAGACAGGGTAATAGATTTGATAAACCGAGTGAAAATAGTGGCGGCGGAATACGTGACTATGCAAACTCATTATGGGTTGAAAATGGATCATACCTCAGGCTGCGTGATGTGACCTTAGGATATAGCCTTCCTGCCACACTTTTAGGCAAACTGGGTATTTCAAGGGTAAGAGTTTTTATAAGCGCCCAAAACTACCTCACTTTAACCAAATACAGTGGGTTTGATCCTGAAGTATCCTGGGCTTCGGCCACCGTGGTAGGATGGGATAGAGGTAATTATCCATCCACTAAATCTATAACAGGAGGTATTAAAGTAGATTTTTAAAATTTAGTAACATGAAAAAAATACATATCATATTGATCTCACTTGTAGCGTTCTTGGCCCAAGGATGCAAAAGTGCATTGGAAGAAAAACCGAAGAACGTTCTTAGTCCAAATCAGTTTTTCTTAAATCCAGGAAATTATGAAGCCACAGTAAAAGGGATATATAGTGGGTTGCCATTATACGTTCCAGCGTCGCATGAAATGATCACCGATCTATATGCAGCTCCATCTTCCCAAGTAGAACAGGCTTTGCCCATTTATAATAACCAGCCCACAGAATCATATTACAATGCCCGTGATGCTTGGAATGGCCCGTATGGCATTATTAAAAATGCTAACTTTATTTTGAAATATTTACCTAATGCTCCATTAGGTACAACTGTGATCGCAAATCTTACGGGCGAAGCAAGATTTTTAAGAGGTTATGCCTTTTTTCAATTGGTACAATTATTTGGTGATGTGCCTATGCCTTTAAAAGTAGCTGAAGATTATAATGATCTAAGATTGCCAAGAACTCCGCAAGCAAACGTATATGGCCAAATATTAGATGACTTACTTTTTGCAGAAGCAAATCTTCCGGTTGCGGCTGCGCAGCCGGGCCGTGCATACAAATGGGTAGCTACTGCTTTGCTGGCCAGGGTATATCTTACTATGGCGGGCAACCCACTTAAACAAACCCAATATTATAAAGATGCCCTACAGAAAGCTACCGATGTAATTACCCGCGGGCCTTTTACTTTAGTGAACGACTACGCAGATGTTTTCCATAAAGTAGCTTATACTACTGAATCAATTTGGGAGAAACAGTACGTGGCCGATCGAGGCGGAAACGGCTTGCATGGTGCTTCTTGCACCGCTGCTGGATATACGCCTTCTTTGGTGCCATCGGCAAATTTTATTGCCAGTTTCCCTAATGGAGACAGGCGTTTGCAATGGGGTATTATGTCTAATTATCCAATTCCTGGAGGAGGAACACTTGATAGGCCGTTCTTTCATAAATTTGTAGATGAAACGCTTATTGATCGTGGAATTCTTCCTTCGGGTGCAATAGTTCCCTATGCTATTCCTATCATCCGTTTGGCAGAGATGTACCTCATTGCGGGCGAGGCCGAAAATGCTATGAATGGACCTGCACAGGCTTATCAGTATATTAATCAAATACGTAAAAGGGCAAGAATAAATAAAAGTGATCTAACTCAAGTTCCAGATTTGGCAGGTTTAAATCAAGCCCAATTTCAACAAGCCGTTTGGAAAGAATGGGATTGGGAAATGCATGAAGAGGGTTTGTCGTGGACGACCATGAAACGTACGAATACATTTAGCCGTATACAGCTACAGCGTGGTGCTTCACTAACCGTTCCAATAGGACCGTACAATCAAACCTGGCCTATCCCTATCCAAGAGATTACAAATAATAACATTCCACAAAACCCAGCGTATAGGTAACAGCTATACCAAGGTTGCCAAAAAGGTCTTACATTTCTGTAAGGCCTTTTTCTTTTCAACGGCTTACCGTTTCGCCCAAATGCTAGTATCAAAAATTATCTCATTAAGGATTTGACTTTTAGCGCAGCATAAAGTCTTAGCTTAAAATCCGCCTTTATGTTGATGAAAAATGCAAGCCTGATATTATCTGCAATTTTACTACTGGTAAGCTGCAGTAAGCATAGTGATCCCAAGCCTACCGAATCCAATACTTCCATGTACTTTCCAGCAAATTCTGGTACAGCATGGGAAACAACAGCTGCTACACAGTTGAACTGGAATACTGGCGCTATTGCAGACTTAAAGGCATTTCTTGCTCAAAAAAATACAAAGTCATTTCTGGTTCTTGTGAATGGCAGAATAGTAATGGAGGAATATTTCAATGGACATAACGCTGCTGCGGAATGGGAGTGGAATAGTGCAGGTAAAACATTAGTTGCTACGACCACTGGTATTGCGCAACAAGAAGGTTTGCTGAATATCAACAATAGAGCATCGAATTATATTGGCATCGCATGGACTAATATGGCCTTGGATAAAGAGAACCTGATTACGGTAAGACATTTGCTTACTATGACTACGGGAATTGATGATACCAAACAATTGGTTGTTAAACCTAACCTTACCTATGTGGCCGATGCGGGTACCAGATGGGCTTATGGTAATGTTTTCCAGAAACTAATTGATGTGGTTGCTGGAGCGAGTAATAAGAGCTTTGAAGCCTACTTTAACGAGAAGTTAAAAAATAAAATAGGAATGGATGGTTATTGGAATTTTGGAGCCATCTTTACCATATATCATAGTACTACAAGAAGCATGGCTAGATTTGGACTGCTGGCGTTAAATAAAGGCAAATGGAAAAACGAGCAGATTATTAACGAAGCTTTCCTGAATGAAAGTTGCAGCACTTCCCAAAACATTAATCCTTCTTATGGATATTTATGGTGGCTCAATGGTAAACCAAAGTTTATGATACCTGGAGAGCAAACCGTTTATAATGGGTTTTTAGTGCCAAATGCACCGGCAGATATGTATGCTGCGATGGGGGCTAATGATCAACGTATTTACATCATCCCTAGTAAAAACATGGTGATTGTACGAATGGGAAATGCTTCTGATCCAAGCAATCCTAATTTTGCAGTGTCGGGGTTTGACAATGATTTGTGGGCGAAAATAAATGCCGTGATCAAATGATATATCCGCATTACGCAAAAAAAGGTCCCGCAAGTGCGGAACCTTTTTTGCTTTTTAAATAATACTATTGGAGTTTAATAAACTCCACCACCAACAGCGCCAAATGGTATTCTAATTCCCAATTGAAAAGTGGTTGATCCTGGTGCAGGATTATTATTTCCTATTACCCCTTCACGTGAGTTGTAGGTGGTGCTGCCTGTTGCTAGTCCAAATCCTGCTTCTGCAAAAACGTATGGATTTCCAATTCTAAACTGTAAGCCAATACTTGCATTAATGGTTAAGCCATTTAATTTCTCATCTTCAATATTAGTAGTTGGGAGCATACTACTATTGGGGTTGATTTCTAATGCATATTTGTTGGTTCCTATCTGATAGCTTCCTCCAACAGGAAAATATAAACTGAAATCAGACTCGTAGGTGCCAATAAGGTGATAAGTTCCTAATACACTAATGGCCATAAATGAACTTGTGCGTTTAAAAGTAGCATCTTCATCCCTGTAAGTAGTTTTTATAGGTAAACTGTACGAAAAGCCAAGTCCAAACCCTGATTTTTCGGTAGCGTAGTAAATCCCTCGTAAGTGAACTCCAGGGGAAGCTTTTTTGATGTCACCGCCATAGTTAGTGTAAGTTAAGCCCGCGCTAGCGTTGATTTGAGCTTTAGCGAAAAGGCAGAATGCTCCCAAGAATGAGAGAGTTAAAAAGATTTTTTTCATTGAACGTTTGTTTGAGGGCGCTAAAATAGAAAAATCATACGGAAGGCCTATTTTTTTTGAATTTTTTTAAAACTCATGACCCTTGTCTTTTGAAATGATGGTGATTACCTGAAAAAATTCAAATGTTTAGCTAGGACTTTTTAGTATTATTGCTAACGTAAAATCAAGCATAAAAACATGGAAAATAGAAAAGCACCTACCTTTGCGCTGACCATTGCTGCCATAGTTATTGGCGTAGCATTATTCAAGCAGATCGACTTTCAGACCTTCAAGGTGGAGAAACCAGCATTGAGTATTGTTTACTTGGTTACTTTGATCTTCATCCTTTATGTGTTGATTAAAGAAGGTAGAAAAAAGAAAGAGTAATTCAACAAGCGCTTGCCTATGAAAAAGATATTGTTTGAATATCGGGATTTCAACGATCAATATGCGATAAAAAGCGCATAGGCAAGTAAAGTAGGTGAAAACTATCGCCTTGAAAATATTCTTTGGACCATAAATGGAGCGATGAAGAAGCGTATCTGGTACATTAACAGACTAACGATCTAAATGATCAAAAAAGCCTCTAAACACCTATAAGTAGATTTCAGTTTAATCATGAGCAGGATAAAAACGATTTTCCTTTACGGTTATATGATACTGTTGCCATTTTTGGTAGGGTTGATATGGGTGATGATGTATTGGGCTGGTAAAACCGAATATGATGAAAACTATGGGTATTTCATTTATGCGATATTAAACTCAACCGTAATCACCCTGATGATTATTATTGGATGGATAAAAAAGAGAAGGGTTGTTATTCAAAATAAAATCATGGGAATTGGTTTTTTGGTAGTGGCATCCCCAGTAACAATCCTGTCGTTTATTTACCTATACCAATTTTTTGTTGGGCCGTATTTTCGATTGTAAAATTAACAGATGCGGAATGATGATAGAGTCAATAGCGCGTTGAAATTAATCTTAAACCATGAAGAAGAAAGGAAGAAAGCTCCAGACTAAATTCCTACCAAAGACTAATAGAACAGCAATTATTCTCAACACTATTCTTTTTGCTTCTATTTTGCTGAATCTTGTCAATCTGGGCCTATTCGAAAAGACGCTTATTCGGATAGAAATTATTGGGTTGTGTTATTTGGTCGGTTGGTTTGTTTTTATCTTCGTTCAACGTAAATTAAAAGAGATCAGCCCTTGGGACAATTTTTCCAATTTCTTTTTTTGCTTTTTAGTAGTTGGTAGCTGTTTAACCTTTCTCATTCTGGGCACTAACTATTATTTTGCTGAAAAACAAAGCGTAGTTAGGAATTATAGAATTTTGGCGAAAAGAGAAATTAGCGGACCCAAATACGATCGCAGTAATACAAGCCCCTCCGTAAATATTGCGATGACCAAAAACTATAGTAAAAGGATTGATTTTAAAAGAGAGTTCCGTAGTGCGATGTATGAAGCTGATTCTGTAGTGTTAACGCTGTCTCGTGGATTTTTAAATTTTGATATTATAAGGGATAAAGGACTGAAATAAGAGTAAAAATCAATGGAGAATTTTAAAACACACTTTAATCCAATAATCCCTACTGGACGGTTGATTTTTGCATTATTTTTTTTGATTTTGTTTCTCATGATGTTTTATGCGCTATTCAGAGATTTTCAGGCAATGGGTTTTAAAGAATACTTAGTGGTTTTTTTAGGGATAGTATTTTTTGGGGCTTTTGCCGAGATGTTTATTACACCCTTATTGACCACTACAAAAAACTATGTAATTGATGATAAGGTGATCAAAGAGTTTAATTTTTTGACATTCAAAAGCAAAACCATCCCTAAAGAAATGGTTAAAGGCTTTAGCACTTCTAAAATTCCATATCGAATTTGGAACTTTAAGCAAGTCATTATCTATTTAAAGGATGGGTCTAAAATTGATATGATGCAATTCGCCTACTTTAATTTTAAAGAAATAGGCCCCTTGTTAATTGAAAAGGAATATGATTACCTAGGACATGAATCGTACATTTGGAAATGGCCTAATAGAAGAAGATACAAGTATGATGGCAAGTGATCAAAAATTATAATGAAATACAGATTACTCATATTCGTCCTTACTTTAATGTTTTGTAGCTGTACTACTGACGAAAAAACATTAATCACAATGTTGAATAGCAAAAAGAAAATAGAGGTGATCAAAGCCATCGAATACATTGCCGATCATCATCAAACGAACATGGTCAAATATCTATTGACCAATGCCATGGACCCAAGAATCACACATAATCTGCGTTATAAAGGCATGTCCATTTACAAAATAAAAATGGGAGCCATGAAGCGGCTAACTGGAGTTAAATCCATTAAGAAAGTGACACGAGAGCCTGATTCGGCAGTGCTAAAGTTTTATGTAGATATTGCTATTAAAAGAGGCTGGATAGATCAACAATTCCTAAGGAGCAAATAAACGATTAACGGAATGAACTATTTAACTAATCCCTAATTCCTAACCACTAGCTCCTTGCTCCAAATTCATCTATACTAAAGCGAAAAGAGGGCTGAGTTGCCAATAAAAACGCACCGGCGCTACCTACCCAAACCGAATAGTCAAAAGGAGCCTTAATGCCTAAGGTTAAACTCATGGAAATGGCAAAAGCTATCAGCATTAAGCCTGTTAATCTAGCTACCCAACGCGTTTTGAAGCCTACAATGAGCAATATGCCAAAAATACTTTCGGCAAAAGTGGCCAAATAGGCGTTGAAGGTTGCTAGTCCACTTGGTAAAAAGGAAGTGATTTTGCCCGTGTAAGCAATGAAGGTTTCCATATTTCCCCAAGCAGCGTATTGTGGTGGCCAAAAACCTAATCTATCAGCTACTGCCGACAATAATGCGACTCCCAGGGCAAGCCTTAAAAATAGCTGCGGATAGTGGTTGTTTATTTTACTCTCCATCATGATGTAATTTGTAGGTAAATGTAGTTTTGATAAAGCCTAAAAAACTTAAACTGGTTTAAGAAAATCCTTAGTTGCGATGAGATAGAGATCCTTCGCTGCGCTCTGGATGACAAGATAAGTGTCGGGGCTGTGCCCCCTAACTACTAGTCCCTAAAACAACAATGGAGCTTTTATCGTTTTAGTGATGGTGAAGGTTTTCAGATGCTTCCACTTATTTTGCTTAATTTGTCCGCCATGTACTTCAAGTTTATAAGACCTAAAAATGAACTGCTAAAAAAATATCTTGAAGGCTTCTATATCTTTGAACCCGAACGAGAAGAAAATACGATGGAATACCTCGTTTTTCCCTCCAACCATGTTGTTATTTCTATCTATAAAAATACTGCATTACGAATTGGCGAGCGACGAGTAGCGGTTAAAAATGATCCCCATCAACGGAAACTATTGTCGTTGGCTACCTTTGGTTTCCAACAACCTATTACTTTTGCCTATCAACATCCTATTAGGGAAATTGCTTTTTGTTTTAAGCCTTTAGGTTTTAATCACTTTCTAAAGAATGATCTTAGCCATTATGCCGAAAAAGATCTGTTTAGTTTTTTTCCTTTTGCTGATTATGAGCAAGAAATGATGTCTCTATTAGACGAAAAGGATGAAGAGCAATTGGGACAGAGGATAGAAAATTATTGGCTTGCTAAAGCTGTTGAAAAAGATTTTAGCCTGTTGGAAAAGGCATTGGAATTAATGGAAAAATCCCATGTTACCATTAACCAAATTGCAGATGAGCTTTCCATTAGCAGACAACATATGAGTAGACTGTTTAATGCCCATTTGTGTAAAAGCCCTTCGCTATTTAGGAAAATAGCACGTTTTAGGCAAACGTTGCAAAACAGGGTGGAAAATGTAAAGCAACAAGATAGTCTTACTTCACTTACTTACGAAAGCCTCTTCTATGACCAGTCGCATCTCATTAAAGACTTTAAGGCTTTAACGGGAATGAGCCCCCAAAAGTTCTTTAGCAAAAACCAGTCTTTTGAGAACGGCCGCATCAACTGGTTCTTTCCTGGCTAGGTTCCATTTTTACAATTCGGTACTTATTGCTTTAAATAATTTAGCTCTTCAATAATAGGATGAAGGGACGGATCGCTATTGTTTCGTGACTTTCACCTATTGATTACGATTTACCATAACCATAAGCAAATCCGTATCACATGAAATTTAAAGTTCTTTCTTGTTTAATCTTCCTTTTGGCCTTAAGCTATAAGGGTTATGCGATAACCACCCTTACGGCAGGAGATATCGCCTTTGTAGGCTATAATGCTATTAATGGCACCAACAACCAATCTACATTTTCCTTCGTGATTCTTAGGGTTGGAGGTATCGAAGATCAAACCACCATTTATTTTACAGATAATGGCTGGAGTACCGTCACCAATGCGTTTGGCACCCAAGAGGGTGTTATTACTTGGAAAGCCTCTGGTAGCATGGCACAATACACCGAAGTGAAGATTACAGCCACTGGTCAAACTGGGGTAACTGTGGCTGCTTCAGTTGGCACGGTTAGTGTTTCTGGTGATTTTATCCTTTCTGCAGGCGGGGATCAAGTGTTGGCCTATACAGGGACATCCGCGGCACCTACGTTTATCACGGGTATCCATATGAACAGTGAGATTGCAGGAGCGGGAGGACAGCCAGCCAGTACCACTGCTACTTGGGATAAGATAGCCAGTGCTAATGGCCCTACGGGATGGGCCATGTCGCAAACCCGTTCGGCCATACCTCCAGGACTTACCAATGGAACGAATGCCATAATGGGCGTATTAACACCGGGCGTAACTGATGCCGAGTTTGACAATGGCCGTGTAGATTGTGACAAAGCCAAAGGAACAAGCCTAGGTCAAATCAGAACTAAAATACATGATCCTCAAAATTGGTTACTTAAAGATGAGAGTAGCAATCCCTATCCACTGCCTATTAACTGCAACTACGTGGCCACACTTCCCGTTGGTTTAGGAACGGTAGCCGCAAGTAGTAAAGCAAATACGGTGCATGTGAAATGGACTACCATCTCCGAGCAGAACAATGATCATTTCGAAATACAAGCCTCTGTGGATGGAAAAACCTTTGTAACCTTAGGTAAGGTAAATTCAAAAGCCGTAAATGGCAATTCTAATCAAGTATTAAGTTACGATTTCAGTGCCGACTTGACCCAGCAAAAGTCTCTAACGGGCCTAGCACTGCTTTCTGTTCTTGGCATTCCACTATTGATCATCCGTCGCAAGCGTATTAAAACGGGAGTATTCGTAATGTTTGCATGCTTAGGTCTTTTGCTTGTTTCCTGTAGTAAAAATAACGACGAGCTTAACAAACCCGACAAAAAAGATCTTTTCATAAGAGTGGTTTCTTTAGACAAAGACGGAGCCCAAAATCTATCCTCCGTAGTACTTGCTGTACCTGATGAAACCCTCAAAAAATAATTCGCCTCATTTAACCTATTAGAATATTTCTTTGCTCACATGAAAAAGCTACTACACCTAACCCTTTCCGTATTTGCGACGCTCTCAACGCTCTTCACGTTCTCCACTCTTTCTTATGCGCAAACTACAACACCTCCTGCAAGTACAGGTTCATCTATTACCATTACACAATTAAGTGGCCAACAGGTCGAAGACCTTGCGATGCTGGGCAAAGTATGGGGATTTTTGAAATACTATCATCCTAAAGTAGCGGATGGCGGATTGAATTGGGACGAAGAACTGTTTAAGGTGATGCCGCAGGTTTTATCAGCAAAGAATAAAAATGAGAGGAATGCAGCGCTATACACTTGGGTAAAGACATTGGGCGAGGGTAAAACCGTTCAAGTAAAAGATTCTGCCGTGGTAAGGTACCAACCAGATTTTAGTTGGATTAACCCAAAAACTTTTGGAAATGAGCTTAGCCAGTTGTTGATAAAAACAACCTCTTTTGAGAGAAAGCCCGATAACCATTATGTAAAGCTTTATTCGGAAGATATGCCTATTCCGTATTTTAAAAACGAAGCTCCTTATACGCAATTCAAATATCCTGATGCGGGCTACAGGTTGTTAAGCCTTTACAGGTATTGGAACATCGTTGAATATTTTTATCCCTACAAAAATACCTTGAAAGAAAACTGGAACAGCACACTGAAAGACTTGATCCCACAATTTGTAACGGCCAAAGATGAAATGGCCTATAAGCTTGCTGTAGCCAATATGGTAGCCAAAATACAGGATTCGCATGTGGTTTTATCCATTTGGACAGAGCCGCTCATGTACGAATTTCAGGGCAAATTAAAATTGGCCGCAAACGTAGTTTTTGTAGGAAACAAAGCGGTAGTTTCAAAAGGCTTGGCTGATGTTTCTGGCGATGCCAAAGAATTGCTAAAGGGTGATGAAATCATCAGCATTAACCAAAAAAGTATAGAAACTATCTTAAAAGAACGCTTGCCCTACACTGCCGCCTCCAACTATCCTACGCAATTATCCAGAATAGCCACCAATTTGCTCAGGACTAATGATACGGTGGTGAATTTAAAGATCAAAAGAGCTGGCGTAGAAAAAGAAATCAGTGTAAAAGCACTTCCTTGGGCTAAAGCTATTGTTAAAGAAAATGAAAGCGAACCTTCTTTTAAGATGCTAAGCTCGGATATAGCTTACATTCACCCTGGCAAGTTGGCCGTAAAAGGTCTTGACTCTATCATGAAAACAGCTTTGAAAAGTAAGGCCATTATCATCGATATGCGTACCTATCCTAAAGAAACGATGTTTACCATGGCCATAGGCAATTACCTATTTGGCAAAGCCAGTGCTTTCTGTAAAATGACCAAAGGTAGTGTAACTAAGCCCGGTCAATTTAGCTATTTGAGCGATAGCTATATGGAAAATCTTAAGATAGGAAAGGATACGGCCGACTATTATAAAGGAAAGCTTATTGTGTTAGCCAATGAAAGTACCCAAAGCTTTGCCGAAATGACTTTGATGGCTTTTAAAGCGGGACCCAATACCACCATTATTGGGAGCCAAACCGCAGGGGCCGATGGTAACGTAACACCGCCTATTATTTTGCCAGGAAATATTAGAACCGTATTTACAGGCATAGGCATGTACCATTTGGATGGCAGCGAAACGCAACGAATTGGCATTGTGCCAGACATTGAAGTGAAGCCAACTATTTCGGGCATTAAAAACGGGAAAGACGAAGTGCTTGAAAGTGCCATTGGATTTGCCAATAAAAACTAATGTTTATTCCTATATTTTAGTTTCCAATCATCATGCATATTGTTCAGAGGTCTTATTGCTACAAGGCAGTTGCTTTGCTATTGCTTAGTTTTAACCTATCCATAACCTTAGCGCAAACCAAACTATCCTTTATTGCCTCTAAAAAGGAGCCTTATGTTAATTTGTTCAGTGGTAAAAAAGCAGATAGCATTAAGCAGATCATTGGTAATGCCGAAGTAGTGTTTTTGGGAGAGCCTACGCATGGCGATGGTAATATTTTTAAGCTAAAGACCGAAATGGTCAAGTTTCTGCACCAAAAAATGGGCTTTAGTGTATTGGCTTTTGAAAGCGGACTGGTGGATTTAGCATTGGCTAACCAAGCGATTGCTGCGGGCGAAAATACCACACAAGCCCTAGAGAACAGCATATTTAACATCTGGACAGGAAGTGCTCAGTTTCGTCCATTGATGCAATACATTGAGGAGCAAAAGATATCCTTGAAAGTGGCAGGTTTTGATTCGCAGTTAGCTGGAACTTATTCTGCAGATCTTTTTGTGGACGAAATCCGAAAGCTGTTAACCCGCCAAAGTAAGGATCAAAAGGCCGTAGCTAGAATAGATTTTGACTATTTAGATCAGGTAGTTGGTTATATGAATGAAAACTTTGAATTTCCTTCAAGCTCAGCCATCACTACCTTCGAAAAATGGAGCTTGGAAAGTATCCGATTGCTCCGTCAACTGTCACTTACCGATCAGGCCATCGCCAGCAAAAGAGATTTTTTGGTGCAGGGATTGAAAAGCTCTTTTGCTTTAGCCAAAAGCTACCTGAGCCAAAATCCTAGTGCTAAAACTGAAAGTACTTTTGTAGCGGCAGATAGTAATCCGAGAGATCAACAAATGGCTGATAATATATTGTTCCTGATGGAGCAATTTAAGGGGCGTAAAATCATTTGTTGGGGAGCCAATACCCATTTCGCTAATCGTGTTGATCAGCTCAACAATCAAGAGTTGCAAGCGTATTTTCCTGTAGGCCGTATCTTAAAACCAATATTGGAAGACAAGCTGTGCATTATTGGTACAACAGCTGGTGGAGGCAGTTACGGTAGTTGGAGTGAAGAAGTGCAACCACTTGCCCGACCTTTACCGGGCACGATTGAGCACGAACTTCTCTCAAAAGATGTTGGTGCGGCTTTGGTCGATCTTAAATCTGCTCCAAATCAAATAACTTCCCTTGCCATTGAATATACACCTTTAACAGGTCAGTGGAATCAGGTATTTGACTTGCTATTGTATGTAAAAGCTACAGGACCATCTACTCCTTATGCAAAAGAAGATTTGTCAAAGGATACGAAAAGTAATACCAATGAAGTTCAATCAACGCCATCAAATACAGGCTCGGAAAAAGTAGAAAATAATGTCTTACAACATCAATCCTTGTTAAAAATTAAAGCAAGTATTAAAGATGCAGAAACAGGGAAACCCATTGCCTTTGCGACTATACAAACTACGGCGGGCGGAGTACATACTGTAGCCAATGAAGATGGAATATTTAGTTTGAATGTACCAGCGAGCAAGGACCTCAACCTTAGCATTTCGCATGTGGGTTATCAAACGCAAAATATCTCGCTTAGCCAACTTCAACAGCATGCGGAAGTTCGCTTAAAAGTTAAACCTAATCAGTTGCAGGGTGTAACCATAACCGCTAAAAAAACAGATCCCGCACAAATTTTAAAGGAGGCCATTGAACGCATTCCTCAAAATTATATACAGACAGATTTTAATGCCAACTGCTATGTGCGTACCCAAAGTACTAATGTAGATACTTTGATTGCTGACGAGGAATATCTCATTAAGTTGTACGCGAAAAAAGGTTATCAAAAGGATGATGTTTATGCTGGGAATGTAAAGCAGGCAAACATTAAAAAAATGCCTGTAAATTCTGGTGTTTTCGTACCGCTTACGGGTAGTTCGGCATGGCTTAATAATGCAGACTTGATCAAAGTTAATCCATTGTTTAACCTCGGGCTGCTTAAAAAATTTCAGCTAACCTTGGATTCTGTGATCTATCAAGGGGAAGAAAAAATATATGTCATCAGTTTTAAAGCCAAACAATCCACCCGCCGTGTTACGGGACTTTATTATATGAAAGCCTACAGCGGGACACTTTACATTAATGATGCTGATAAAGCCATTATTAAAGCCTCTGTAAATTGGCAAAGGAATACGGATATTATGAACCGTTATGCCCAAAATAGTATGGGGAAGAAAATGCCTAATCCCGTTTTTAGCAATAGCTATGAAGAGGAAAGTATTTCCCTTACCAATTTATATCAACGTAATGCAAGCGGACAATACGCCGTTTATTACGGGTTAATGAGTTGGAACTACAAGGGTAAAAGCTTAAAAGACCACCGAGATTTAGACGTAAAATCATCGTTGTTGTTTCTCACGGAAAATGTAAGCACTAACACAATAGAAATCATAGATAGACGTACAGCCTTTTACCGTCTTGCAGGAGTAGCCAACAATCCCTTGTTTTGGGAACAATACAACCGTCCATTTTTGAACGACAAATAAACCAAGGTAGGTTACCGATATGAAAAAAGTTTTAATCGCAGGCATTGGAGGGGTAGGGGGATATTTCGGTGGGCTTTTGGCTAAAGAATTTCAGGATAGTGATAAAGTAGATTTGTACTTTTTATCGAGAGGACAAAACCTCGAAGCCATACAAATAAATGGATTAACTGTAATTAAGGAAAGCAACTGTTTTACGGTAAAGCCTCATTTAGCTACTGACGATCCGAAACTGATTGGTCCTGTGGATTATGTTATCCTCTGTATTAAAAATTATGATCTAGATGCATGCCTCTTCCAGTTAAAGCCCTGTGTTGCTGAGCACACCATCATTTTGCCTTTATTAAATGGTATTGATCATCCAACAAAGATACAAGAGGTTTACCCTCACAATGTAGTGTTGGCAGGTTGTGTTTATTTGGTAGCCAGATTAACTGCTCCTGGCGTAGTAGAAAATACGGGTAAGGCAAGTTTGTTCTTTGGTGCTAAAGAGCTCCCAGATGAACGATTTTCGTGCTTAGAAACAATTTTTAAACAAGCAGGTATTGCGGCAACGCTGACCAACGAAATAGAGCAGGTAATTTGGACGAAATTTGTTTTCGTATCGGCTATTGCCACGGCTACGGCCTATTATAACCAAAGCGTTGGGCAAATTGTGGAGGACAAGGAAATGGATCGCTCGTTGGGACAGCTCATTCATGAAGTGTGTAACTTGGCAAAAGCTCGCAACATAAAGCTAGTGGCGGATATAGAATTTGTGACCTATCAAAACATCAGTAAACTGCCTTATGCAACTACTTCTTCCATGCAGGTGGATATGGTGAAACATTCGGGCAAAACAGAGCTAGAGTCGCTTACTGGATATGTGGTTCGTCAAATGGAGAGATTGAATTTGCCAAGCCCAGTATTTAAGCTGATGTATGAAGCACTTGGGGCGAGGAGAATAGGAGGAACTTAGCCAACCTCCTAAAAGGTTGGCTAAGCTTATTTTTCTACTAGTTGGTAATGGTGAAGTTGTCGTTGTTTATAACTGTTTGACCATAAGTAACCACGCTAAGTTTCATCGCACCAGGAGTAACGTTAGAAGGTACAGCCACTACTATTGTGTTCTCAGTAACACTGGTTGGTGTAACGGATACTGTACCAAATTTTACCGATGTATTGTAGATGTTGGGGAAAAATCCCGAGCCCTTAATGGTAATCAAGGTGCCTGCAACTCCTGAAGAAGGAGAGAATGAAGTAAACGATGGACCTGTTACTTCAAAATCACCAGGAATGGTTATCTTCTTATTGGGCACGTCAACAGATAATTTAATCTTTCCTGCATTTACACCGCTAGGAACCGAAACCCTTAGGTTGGTAGGTGAAGTTGCGGTACCGTAAGAATTTACTGTGCCAAAAGTAACGTAATAGCCGCCGCCTTGTATAAAGTTTCCAGTAATGTTTATTTCCCTGCCAGGGCCTCCCGAAGTAGGAGAGAAACTAGTGGCAGTATAACCTTGTACCTTGATCTTTTTTGAGGCCTGTACTTCATGAGGTCCTACCTTAAAAAAGAGTGTTTGATCACCCTCTGGTGCATTTGACGGAATGCTATAACTAAACTGGTTGCTATATACGCTTACTGCCGTGTAATCCAAACTCCCAACTTTAGCCATTGGTCTGCCGGCACTATTGTCGCTAATTGAAGGGAAATTGCTTCCGGTAACGGTAATGCTTTGTCCTGGAAATACCGTTTCTGGGGTGAAAGAAGTAATTTGTGGCGGAGTAATGGTAAACGTGCCAGGTAACGTTCTTTTTTGCCCATTTATCATGACTGATACTTCCGAAGAAACCTCGGCTGTAAAAGGCACCGCCACTTGTGTATAGTAGTTTGTGTATACCTGTGTATTGCCAAAGAATATGGGGTAATTATAACTGCTATAAGAATTAGGAAGGTTATCGCCCGAAAAGGTAATATAAGTTCCCGCAGGGCCAGATTTTGGACTAAAATCCTTCAAATTGGCAAGTATGGTAAAGTACTGCGTGTTATTGCTAGATGCACCACCTACAGAAATGCTTACCGATATAGATTGACCATGGCTTGCGATGATTCCTCGGGGTACTTCTACGCTAATTTCGCTGTCGGTAGCCGTAAGCACATTGGCTCTGATTCCCTGAAAATTTACCACTAGGCTGCTGATGTTGGGGTTGTAAAATTTGCCCGATATTTTAACCACATCGCCAGATTGGCCAGAGGAAGGGACGATTCCAGAACTGCTTGGCCTAGGTAAAGTAGCTGTAACTACGGCACCAAATACTGTTCCGTTTTCGTCTGTGACATAAGCCCTAGCCCAAATAGCCCCATAATATGAAACTTGTGAAAGGTTAATGCCATCTACGGTTTTGGAGAATTCACCCTTGCTAGGACTTGCCCCCAAAGAAACTTTGGTACCATTATATTCATCAACATTGCTTGCGAGCACACTGTAAATAAAACCGTAATCTTTAATCGTTTGATTTCCTGTTTTAATGATATTGCCTACAAAAGTGACACTGGTTGGAGAGTTAGCTTTAACGGAAACGCTTTGCACTTCTGGTGGTGCAAAGTTGTCTTTTTTACAAGCACTTAACGAGGTTAGCAATACCCCAAAAGCGCATAAAAATATATTTTTCATAATTGAGCGTCTGTGTGATTAAAAAATGTAACCCACACGGATACCATTTACCAGCGAAGTGCCAAATTTGTTGGTAGCGTTGTTGCTGTAGTAGGCAGGCAAACTGGTGTTTTGACCTGTTGCCACTACTTCCGGTGATTTATAATTTGTTTTTGAATAGCCTAAGTTGAATTCGTAACCTAAGAAGAAGTTTTTAGCCATGTAAAAATCAAAACCTGCCACAACATTAATTCCGTAACGTTGATAGGCGGCTTCTGATACACGATAACTAGTAATCACGGTATTCCCAGATTGGTAATATTGTACATCTAACCAACCATTTTTAATCGATATACTGCTGGCATTATTGGCTATATCCTGTTTAGATGATTTTGTGCCCCAAAATAAATCGGCACCGATATAAGGCGATAACCTTCTGGTACCTTTAAAATGTTTCTCGATACCAAAGTTTAAACCGAAATTTGTGCTACTTCTTTCATCAGAACTAAAGCTACTTTGAGTTCCATAAGGATTACCGTAATTTAAAGTAGAATCGAGTACACCAACATTAAATCCTAATCTTAAAGCAACGTTAGGTTTAATGAAAAGTCTTCCTTTTACTTGATTCAGAACATTGTTGAAGCTCAAATTTCCTTTAAATGGATTAAAGTTCAATTCGGTGGCAAAATCTCCTTTGGTAGGTTTTAAGTCAGAATTTTCAGTGTTAGATTCTTGGGCGCTAGCATAGTGCGCAGTCATTGCGAAAGCAATGCATAAAAGCATTTTCTTCATTAGATGGGTATATTAGATCGTAATTTTTGCGGCGAATATAACCCTTGTGATCGGAAGAACAACTATATAATTAAAAATTTAGTTGATGATTGCGGCGCTAAAATCAACAAATAGCCTAAACAAATTTTCGTAGGCCGTTAATGGCAATGTTTCCGCTTTATCGTCTACATCATGATAGGCAGCAATGCCCCCTTGTGTGTAGAGAAAAAATGCTGGAACACCTTTTTCGGTAAAGAAGTAATGATCGCTGTTAGCCGCTTTGCCCCTAGAATTAATCTTTTTCAGGAATTGCTTTTCGCCATTAATTTGATTGAGCAAAGCAAATTCCTTCGGATGGATAGTAGCATTTACTACCGTAGCGCCGGTTTCACCTGTGCCAACCAAATCTAAATTCCATAGAAAGCGAATGTTTTTTAATGGAATCAAAGGATTTTCGGTGAAGTACTTTGAACCTAATAAGCCGGTTTCTTCTGCCGCAAAACAGATAAAAGCGACGCTATATTTTGGTGGATGAGCGGCATAATATTTGGCCAAATCTAATAACATAGCCACACCACTAGCATTGTCGTTAGCGCCCGGAAAGTAAGTTTTTGAACCCATACCTCCCAAATGATCGTAGTGAGCGGTAAACACCAAAATCGAATCGGGTTTTGCTGTTCCTTTAATGATGGCCCCCACGTTGGCTGCGGTAAAGTTGGGAACCAGTTCATTTGTAATATCAATATCAATTTGGGTAGGTTGGAACGAAATCGATTTTTTGTTGACCTCTACAATGGTGTAATCGAGTACTTGTTGCGAAACCGACCAAGTAAGCTTTGGCACCAAGCTAATGGCAATATTTCCGCCCTTGCTCAAATAGGTAGTACTATCTTTTTGGATTAAACTGTCATGGGTAACAATCCCTTTACTGGCTTGGTGTACAATAAAATCTTTGCCGGGGGTTAATACCGTCCCGTTTAATTTCAGCGTCATGTTGCTTGGGAAGGTGTTTACAGGGAATGAAAAGAATTGCTTGTAGCTATTTCCGCTTAATGGAGAAAGGCCTAATTTTTTGAATTCACCTTCAATAAAATCAGCAGCTTTGCCCATGCCATTGTTGGTATAACCACGTCCCCAATATTTTTTTGAGGTTAGCGTGCTGATGGTTTTTCGGGCATAGTTGATGTCTTGCGCAAAGGAGTTGAGGTAACCAAGACTAAGGATAGCAAATAATAAGATTCGGAACATAACAAAAATGCTTTGTGCCACAAGATATAAATTTGTGTGCACAAAGCATTTTGATCTATAGCTAAAAGGAATTATCCTTTCACTAAATAAGCATTGATGATTTTGGTAATCTCTTCTTTGTTTTTAGCAGAAGTCCAGTTTTCTTTTACCGATTGAGCATTAGCAGCGAAGAATTTTTCGTAAAGTAGTTTGTTATCTACTTTAGGCGCTAATTTAATAGTGCTGTTGTTCGCAAATACGTTGTCCCAAATATCACGGGCATCTTTCCAGAAACCTTCGTTCTTTTTCCACCACTCTTGTGCATAACCAAATGATTTTGGGTCTGTTTTTACAAACTCCTCTAAACCTTTTTCTTGGGCAATTAATTTATCTTTTGCACCAGGAGCACGAACGATTTTTTTGTTGTCTTGTTCAAACATCCATCCAGTAGGGGTGATGTATACAAAGTTACGACGGTTCAATACATTGTAATCGTTACGTTCAGTATGCTCACGACGTGGAAGTGGAGAGTCTGAATAGCTTAACCATTGTGATCTGCCATCAACATGTACCCAGCTACCAATCGCTTGGTAACGTGGACTGTCATCTACTTGGAAAACTTTTTGAGTCCATTTACCTTTATATTCTTCGGGTTTTAACGTTACGCTTTTCCAAGTGTCTTCTTTATCAAAAGCTAAGATTTTTGGATCTTCATAAGTCCAATCCTCACGCCAGTGTTTAATGATCATGCTATCGCCTCTCATTACCAAAAGGTGCTGGATCACGATTTTTTTAGGAGAATCTTCTACAATGATGGCAATTTCCTTAGCTGATGAACGATGTCTGTCGTGAAATTTGTAATCATCATCTGGAGAAAAGGTTTCTGCATAGTTAAAAGTAACTTTATAGAAGCCTGCCAATGATTTAATGGCGTTACGATCTTGCTCCAACTTGTTTTGGGCAAAAGCAAAGGCGCTACACAATAATAAGGCTGCTAATAGTTGTATTTTCTTCATATTCTTATATTTATAACACTGTTTAGACTTGTTCTAAACAGATGCAAATTAACAATCAATAATCCTGATAAGCAAATTATTTTTAATTATTCTAAATAAAAGGATTGTTAGGGTAAAGCCTAGAGGAGACTTTGACCATCTTTTATCGAGTATATAGAAAGATGGTCAAAGTGTTAGGTGGTGGAGCTGTACATTGCAAGCCTTAGCAAAGACGTACGTATAACAAAAATTATGATTAGCTTTTCGATTTTTTCCTTCTTCCCCACCAAATTATAAATCCAGTGATAGGCAAAGAAGCGGCGATTAAGCTGGCACAAAAAGCCATAATTTTTCCAGGCAAACCTAATATGGCTCCCACATGGATATCGTAGTTCATCCCAATTAATCTTTCACCTGCGTTTTTAGCCTTGTAGCTGCGATTATCTAAAAGTTTACCACTGTATTGATCAAATTGCATGTCGTTAGAATCGTAGTACGTTTCTTCGCCTTTGTAGGCGTAAGCGTAAATCACACCATCATTAGTTGATGCTGGACCAACGGCAATCTTCTTGGCTTCAGGATACAATGCTTTCGCCTTTTCAAACGCAATATCAATTCCGTTTTTAGAAGCTATTTGTAAAGTGTCTGATTTGAAGGTTTTTAATTCCGGTGGAGTAACACTTAGCGAAGCAACAGCATAAACAGTGCCTTGAAACCATTGAAACGCCCATACTAAACCGGTTAATGCCAAAGTGAGCGAAATAAGTAAAGCATAAAATCCTGGGACGTTGTGCAAATCGTAATTAAGACGCTTGAACTTTGCAGTCCATTTTATCTTGAAGCTCTTATCAACGTTTGATTTCTTAAGGTTTTTGGGCCACCAGTGAATCATGCCCGTAATTAATAGAATTACAAAAATGATGGTAGACCAACCAATAATTTGCTGACCAATGGGATGGTTAATTAATAAACTCCAATGCAGCATCTTCACTACGTTGAAAAACTCATATTTGTAGTGCGTAATTTTGGTGACTTCGCCGGTATATGGGTTTACGTTGGCATTATCGTAGTATTCTAGTCCATCGAAATACCAAAATGCATTAGGGTCTCCTCCTTTGTAGGTGCCAAATTCCCAGGTTTTTTCAGGATTGGGATAGGTGGAAATGAAGCTGATTGATTTATCTCCCAGAGCTTTTTGGGCATTGTTTTTCAATACGCTCAACGGAAGTGGTTTGGCATTTTTTGGTACTTCCACAAAAAGCTGCTTCCCATAAATGAGGTTGGTAATTTCTGCCTGAAAAACATAAATACATCCCGTTAAGGCAATAAAAACCACCATTACACCTGCGCCAATACCCAGCCATAAATGTAGCCAATCGCTAATTCTGCGAAAAACCGACTTTTTAGATTTCTTAGTTTTTGTTTTGTTTAAAGTCATCTTGTATAACAAAATAAACCAACCACGTTAAACATGGCTGGTTTAGCTATTTGTATGTTAGTTTTTAAAGCGCTTGGCGAGTGTAGGTCACCACATGCCAAATCTTATCATAGTTTTTGCCTGCTTGGCTTCCTGATTTCTTTTCCTCATGAAAAGCTTCTAAGAAATACGTGCCTTTTTGCTTAGGAGTAAAATTAAGTAAGCCGTTAGCGTTGGTTTCTATAGTTTCACTTTTCTTTTCTGGTCCAATTACCGTTAGCTTTTGGCTTTTAAAAGTAGCTTGGTCCAATTTTACCAAATGCGAACTTTCTTTGCCTGCTACAAAAGTAGTTTGGCTGGGTGTTATGCTTAAAGTTACGTCTTTCCCCAATTGGTTGGTTAAGGTTGCTTTACCTACAAAAACATTGGCCAAGGCATAATAGTCGATTTTGGCATTTTCGTAAAGATCTTTTACATGGTGAACAATAGAAAGGGTATATTGTCCATCCTGAGTAGGTGTAAAATCAGCTTCGTAATGGAATGCTCCTGCTTTTGTTTTTAATTCTTGCTTGCTGCCATTTGGCGAGGTGAGCACTAATTTAAACTCTTTCAGGTTGCTGTACCATTTTGCAGCTGAATCGATTTCCTTTGAACCGTATTCGCCAAAGAAAACTTTCACTTTTTGTGCGACACCTTTTTTGCCATTAGTGGTAGTTTCAATCCATAAAGCGTGTCCGTAACTGGTAGCAGCGATGGCTACAAATAATAATAGGGTTAAAATCTTTTTCATTGTTTTAGAATTTATAAGAAATACTTGATACAAAATTTCTAGGTTTTTGTGGGTTTACAGACCAGTATCCGATGTAATACTCTTCGTTGGTGATGTTGTTTGCTGTACATGAAACCCTAAAATATTTAGTGTCGTATGATAGGCTTGCGTTTAATAAAGCATAGCTTGGAATTTTAAATACTCCAGTAATACTGTTGTCAATAACTTTGTAAACACCAGCATAATTTCCGCCAACACCAATGCCTAATCCTTTTAAAGTGCCATTGGCGAATTTATAGTTAGCCCAAAAGTTTGCCAAGGTTTGAGGGCCTTGTCCGCCTGGAGCACTGCCTACTTGGTTGTAAAAATCATTTGGAAGGCCAGAGTTGCCAGTTAAAACTTGGATTTTTCCGTGGCTAAATCCTCCAATTAAACTCAGGTTAGCTAACGGGTTTGCACTAAGCTCTATCTCAAATCCCTTGCTTCCGGTTTTTCCGCCTTGTACGGCACTGGTGGTAGTAAAGAAAACCCTATTGGCTACCTTGATATCGTAGTAAGAAACAGTCGCGAATAATTTATTCGAAAGCAAGTTTAACTTCGCTCCCAATTCCCATTGATTAGCTCTTTCTGGTTTGAAAGACTTGACGCCTAGACTTACCTGATTATCATCGAACACTTCTTGTGGTGCCACGTTAAAAAAAGCATTCATATAATTGGCAAAAAGAGAAACTTTATCTTTTACAGGCTGGTAAATCAAGCCAAACTTTGGAGAGAGTACAAACTGGTTGTAGTCATCGTCAGGATTGTTTACTTCACCTTTCGAATCAAAGTAATCGGCCCTTAAGCTAGCCATTACCAAAAATTTTTCACTTAAGTTCATTATGTTTGAAGCATAAGCACTGGCCGAACTATTTACGATTTCGGTAGGGTCGGGAGCAGTAGAGGCAGCTAGTATTTGATCCACATAAGCTTTGGATAGCTGACTGGCAGGAATTGATGCTCCTGTAGTATAATCGTAATACTGACCTTGTGGGGTTACATTTCTAGCTACAGCCCAACCAGATCCCGCACTTTCTACTTTTCTGCGGAAATAGTCTAAACCTACTAACAGACGGTTTCTTAAGTTGCCGATTTTAAAGTCGCCGTTGAAGTTCTGCTGAATGTCAATGGTTTTGGTAGTTTGGTTTTGACGGTTGAAATATTGCTGAAATATGTTATCGCCAGCGGCATCATCCCAAATGTAGGAGTAAATGCCATCAGCTTTTGTACTGCCTAAAGATACAGCCGTTTGGGAAGTCCATTGCTCATTGATTTTGTAAATACCTACCGCTTGTAAATTCTTCCTAGGGTTTTTAATCGTTAGGTCATTATTGGTAAACGACAAGTTATAATTTAAATTCAGTTCCGAAATGTTTCTGAAGTCTAAAGGACTACTTCTATCCGAGTTAAAGAAAATTGGCGCTACAGCTCTTTTCTCTTCTAATATTTCGGCCATGATATTCAGAGAAAGTCTATCATTCACCTCATAAGCCAAGGTAGGGGCAATGTATAACGCTTTTCTAAAGCCGGCATCTTGAAAACTATCTTCTTTGTGAAGTGCAGCGTTTAAACGCAAAGCGATTTTCTCTTTTTTACTTAAAGGGGTATTCACGTCAGCGGTAATTCTGTGCAAACCAAAACTGCCGATATTGTAAGCTACCTCACCGCCAAAGTTGTAATAAGGCTTTTTGGTGATGGTGTTGATGAATCCTCCATAGGCATAAAATCCACCGCCGAATAACGTAGCCGATGGTCCTTTTACCACTTGAATTTCCTGAACATTTGCAGGGTCTAAGTTTCCACTGGTTAAGCCCGGAAGCCCATTGATCACACTTGTTTGTGCTTCGAAACCACGTAAAGCGAAATAAGAAGCTCCATCGCCTCCTCTACCCGTTGATTCCCAAGTTCTGGAAATGCCAGGAACATTTCTTAAAGCATCATCATAATTAACAATGCCCTGCTCTTTGATCAGATCTGCTGATACCGAAGAATAAACCTGAGGGTTTTCCAGATTCTTTAAAGGCATTTTGGCAATGGTGTTTTGCTCCTTGTTCTTGTTTTTAGAAGAAATGGTTACTTCTTGTAATACTTCATTTGTTTCGGTCAATTTGAAATCTACTTCTACGGTTTGCCCTGCAATAACCGTTACACTTTTTTCTTGAGCGGCAATACCCACACCGCTTACTCTTAAAACATAAGAACCTGCTTTTATCTTGGTTAAGAGATAGGAGCCATCTTCTTTAGAGGTAGTGTTTTCGGGTCTGTTCTTTAAACCTATGCTGATGTACGATACGGGATGGTTATCGGTAGAAATAATCTGACCTTTTATCGATCCTGTTTGTTGGGCTAAGGCCGTAAGTGAAAGGACGAATAATGAAATCGTCGAAATCAAAAATTTTAAGTTAGCAGTTCTCATCATTAGAATTTATAAGCAATACTGAAACGATAGTTACGAGGAGCTTCTGCTTGCCAAGAGTAAACGTTATTGCTGAAATAGCCGGTGTAATAGTCGCCAATATATAAGTACTCATCAAGTAAGTTGAAGACGTTTGCTGTAACTTTAATTGGTCCTTTAGACCAAAATAGTCCAGCATCTACTTTCGTATAATCAGCCATGTTATGTTCTGGATTTGTTGCGCTATATGAAAAGGATGTTCTATCTTTTAAGTAGGTTACACCAGCATTAAGCCCAAAATCTTTGAGGAAGCCAGTTTGTACAGTATAGCTTAGCCAAGCATTGGTCGTATGTTTGGCATAGCCGGGAACTAAATCACCATTGGCAAAGCCAGAATTAGGGAAAGCTGAAGTGATTTTTGCGTCGGTGTAAGCGTAATTGGCAATTAATGATAATCCTTTTGTTAATTCACCTTTAATGTCGAATTCTATACCTTTTGCTACTTTTTCACCTAAAATAACGCTGTAAGTAAAAGTTGGATCTTCAATATCTGCAGTCAACTCATTTTCTTTAAGTATACGGTATAATGATAGTGTCGTATTCCACTTACCGTCTGCCCAATCCCTTTTAAAACCAACTTCCATATTGGAGCCAGTAATTGGCTTTATTTTTCCTCCGTCTTTAAGTTTCCCGCTTTGCGGTAAAAATGCTTGGTCATATACTCCGTATACTGACGTATTTCTGTCTAGAGATACACTTAGACCAATTCGGGGAGTTAGTTTATTTGCACTATAAGAGGTTCCTCCCCATTGATATTGACTTGCTTTGGTGTAACGAGCGGCTAATGTTAGACGTGCACGGTTGTCAAAGAAACCTAATTCATCTTGCAAATAACCGCCGGTATATTTTTGCCCCATAGTTCCACCCGCTGCGATAGCACGTGCTTCTAAACTTGTCGTCCTGTCGAAATTAGGGAAGCCGTTTGGAGGGTATCCTAGGTTTGGATGGTACATGTTGAAAGGCGCAGATGGTAAGTCCAGAGGATGTGACTGTCCCCAATCTGCCATGTAATCTTTTTTACCTATATCAAATCCTGCTAAAATACGATGTTTGACGCCTCCAGTTTTCATTTCGCCGTTAATAAAAATCTGGCCGAGTTTCATCGTGCTTTCTGCGTCCCAAATCCCTACGCTTCTAATCACGTTTCCATTCGTAAGTACATCTGCAGGCCATAAACTAGAACCAGTTTGCAAATATTTACTATACGCAGTTTGCGCAGTAATTTTCCATTTTTCACCAATGTTTTGGGTAAGATTTAAGAATACCGAATGGTCATTAATACTGGTTTTAGGTAGGTTTTCTGGAGCGTAAGTGAATTCGCGGGGCAGGGAAATGTAACCTTCAGTCGAGAAGACATAGTATGTGCCTACGTCAGTCATTTGTGCCCTTTGCAAGTTATATTCCGCAGTAATCTTTGTGCTTTTAGTTAATTGATAGCTTATTACTGGAGCAATAGAGTATCTATCATTTGATTCGTTAGGTCTAAAAGAGCCTTTCTGCTGTGCTGCGGCATTTAATCGAAATAGCAGCTTCCCGTCTTCAGTAAGTTTTCGGTCCAAATCAACCGTTGTTCTATAAAGATCAAAGCTTCCTAAGGTAAATGAAACTTCACCCTTGTTTAAGCCAGTGGGTTTTTTAGTGACTACATTGTACATCCCACTCGGGTCTCCGTTGCTTAACATGAATCCTGCAGGCCCTTTCACAAATTCTATGTGGTCCACAATGCTCATATCTTCAGTTAAAGGACCCCAAAAAGAATTCACAAAATTGAAACCATTACGCATGGCTTGTATTTGAGAGCCCCTCATGTGTACATTTGCATATAAATCGCCCCAATGGCTCGTGCGCATTGCCCCACTCACGTTTCGTAGCACCCCATCGCTCATACTAATGATTTGTTGGTCCTTAATGGCTTGGCCACTTACACTTTGTATGTTTTGCGCTGCCTCCAATAGAGGTTGGTTTAAGCGAAGACTATTATCTGGCGTGCTGATTTTATAGGCATTCTTTTTTGCTTGAACAGATACTTCTTTCAGGATTTGACTGTTTTCGGAAAGGACAAAGTTGAACTCTAAAGTTTGGCCCTCACTAAGCGTGATGTTTTTTTCTTGGGTGATAATGCCTACCGCACTTACCCTTAATATATAATTGCCAGCTTTAATTTTGTTAAGGGTATAAGTCCCGTCGTCGTTGGTAGAGGTGTTTTGAGGTTTATTTTTTAATCCTACGCTTACGTAAGCCGCAGGTTGTCCATCGGCAGAAGTGATGCGGCCTTTAATACTTCCATTTTGTGCCCATGCTACAAAATGGAACAAAAGCAGTAAGACGGTTAGTAGATTTCTGGTGTTTTTTTTCATTGCGAGTTGAGTATGTTGTTGTTATAATGTTGCGATGCTTAACAATTAAACTGCCCATGAAAGCGTCGTTGGTTGGGTAGTTCAATGATGATATTTAATATTTATTTAGATTAAATATAAATTGTGACAAATATAGAACGTAAAGTTTTAATTACAAAAGAATTTTGGAATTGTATAGCGACTGAAAAACTTATGGCTGTTGTTGCTGTTTATACCCAAAACAACAAGATGGACATCAGATCTAATGAGCCTTATTGGCTAGTTAACAATGGTATTTTAAATGCGTATCCCTCTTTAAGAAAAGACACGGTTTGTGATGTTTTAATTGTTGGGGCTGGTATTACTGGGGCATTAATGGCGCATGCTTGCGTGGCAGAGGGCTTCAATACGGTGCTTATCGATAAGCGGGAAGTTGCCAACGGAAGTACTTCGGCAACTACGTCAATGCTGCAATATGAAATTGATGTGCCCTTATATCAATTAGAGAAATTAATAGGAGAAGTAGGTGCTGTGGCCAGCTATAAAGCTTGTAGAAACTCCATTTGGGAGTTGAAGAAAATTACTGAGGAGATTAAGTCTGAAGCAGGCTTTGAAGCCAAAAAATCACTTTACTTCACTGGAAATACAAAAGATATAAAGTGGCTGAAATTGGAATTTGAGAAAAGACTAAAAGCTGGCTTTGATGTTACTTGGCTAGAGAAAAAGCAAATTCAAGCTGACTATGATTTGCAATCGGAAGCAGGAATCCTGTCGGCAGATGGAGCCAGCGTAGATGCTTTTAAATTGGCCCACGAATTATTGTCCTATAACCACGAAAGAGGTTTGGCAATTTTTGATAAAACCGAGCTGAAGAAAGTAAAATACCTAAAAGATGAGGTGCTGGTAGAAGTAGATAAGGGTTCTAAAATCAGGGCAAAAAAAGTTATTTATTGTACCGGGTATGAGAGCGCAAAGCTCATTCCAGAGAAAATAGTAAACTTAAAAAGTACCTATGCTATTGTTAGCGAACACATGAACGGAGCTACTTCGGCAATATACGACACGCTTTTTTGGAACACTGATGAACCGTATCTGTATATGCGGAGCACTGCAGATCACCGTGTTTTAATAGGTGGTGAAGATGAAAATTTTAAAAATCCGATATTAAGGGATGCTTTGTTGAATAAAAAAGAAGGGAAGCTTTTAAAGTCTATCCATAAGCTGATGCCTAATATTGACTTTATTCCGGATTTTGCTTGGTGCGGTACCTTTGGTGAAACAAAGGATGGGCTGCCTTATATTGGTCCTCACCCCAAATTCCCAAACAGTTATTTTTGCTTGGGATTTGGAGGTAACGGAATTACATTTTCGGTTATAGGGGCCAATATGATTGTGGGAATGCTACAAAATGAAATAGATCCCTTGGCTTATTTTTTTAGATTTGGGAGATAATTATTGATGTACAATAATTTGTCCGTTAAAGGCTCTTTCATTGGTGCCTGGAGTCACTTTTCCGCCAGCAATTACAGTATAGAAAGTGCCTTTTACAAAGGTTCTGTCAACCGTAGCTTTAACCGTTGTGGTCGAAGCACCTTTGATTTCTAAGACTTTAGCTCCAGGGTCAATGGCTACAAATCCACTGTAGGCTTTGTAGGCTTTATTGGTAGCAAGGTTGGTGGTTGCATCTTTAATGCCTAAATCTAAAGCCGCTGCATCTGGAGATAGGTTGATAAAACGTACATATGCTTTTTCTGTAGAAGTATTTGAAAAATCATCAGTTAAAAACAGGCCATCGAAATTGCCACTGGTGCCTACTAAATATAAGCTAGAAAAAACACTAGTTGCAACAGACACATTTTTGGTGTAGATAGAGGCAGTTTCACCCGCGGTAGTGAATTTAATATCATAGGTGCCAGTGTTAAGCTGGGCATATTTTATACCACCAGCATAAGGTAAGGCTACACTATTTGCTTTTTTCGAGTTGATATAAGCATCATAAGTCGCTGAAGTAGGAGAAGTATTGTAGATACTTAAAGATCCATAATTGATTACTTCAGTGTCGCTTTTTCCGCAAGCAGAGATTAAGGTAACTGCTGCAATTGCAAATAAAAGGTATAGCGCTTTGAGTGAGTGTTTTGTAAAGGTTGTATTCATGTTAAAGAATTGATGACAATTTAGTCTACGCTGAAAAATAATTTTTAAATATACAAATATTGGCTTTATCGATTTTATTTCGATGTTAAACTTTGTTAAATAAAGGATTTCGAATGCTAGCGGTCGATCTCTTTTAAGGCAATACGTAAGGTTGATTCGTTTCGCTACAAGCATGGCTTAGATATCAGTTATTCCTATTTTTTGAGCATTAAGGAATGTTAAACAAAATGTAAAAAAATACGAATTCTATTGCACAACTCAATTTTTATTTAAACCTTTGCGGCACAATCAATTCAATAGTGTTGATTTTATAAAAAAGTGAGTAAACAAATTATCCATAAATTATCTGTTTTAGAGGCCAAAAGTATGGCCCCTAACGGCTATTTTATTGAACGTTTACGACCCGTATTTCATATCACTACAAGTCGGCAACTCTTTACGCCGCGGATTTAAGTCATACCCCTAGGGAACTTAAACCCATGAGGAATTGATCCTCAATAAAAACCCAATTAACAAGAATACCATATTTTTTCGTTAAAGAATTAATGAATAATAACGATTTTATAGTGCAAGTTGCACTTCCTGAACATCGTGTTTTTGCTGAAGAAATAGTTGAAGAAATGGCTGAATCAGCAAAGGCTAGGGGGACAGGTATCGCTAAACGTTCGCCAGAATACGTAGCTGGCAAAATGCAGGAAGGAAAGTCGGTGATCGCTTTCCACAAGGATGGAACGTGGGCCGGATTTTGCTACATCGAAACTTGGAGCCATGGGCAGTTTGTGGCCAACTCAGGCTTAATTGTAAGTCCTAAATTCAGAAAAGCAGGATTGGCAAAAGCCATTAAGGAGGAAATCTTCGCCTTATCAAGAAAGTTGTATCCAAAAGCAAAAATATTTGGATTAACTACTGGTTTGGCGGTAATGAAGATCAATTCAGATCTGGGTTATGAGCCCGTGACCTATTCGGAACTTACACAAGATGAAGAATTTTGGAAAGGCTGCCAAAGCTGTGTCAACTTCGAAATCCTTAAAATGAAGGAGCGTAAAAACTGCATGTGTACAGCTATGTTGTATGATCCGAAAGAGAAGAAGCACGAAGCAGCTAAAGAATTTGCGGAAGAGCTGCAGAAAAAGCCAAAGCTTTATGAAAGATTTATGCGTATCAAGCAACGTTTAATCGAAAAAAATAAGGGTAATAACGATTTGAAATCGCTGTTGTTGTTTTTGGCATTTTTAAATAAATAGTAAGAAAACGTCATTGAATGGCGAGAGAGTGAAAATTAAAGGACTATATAATTAACCATTTAGGACATTTTAGCGCATCTAAGCTTAGGTTTTCTTAGGTGTCTAAGGTGGTAAAATAAATAAATACAAAATGAAAAAGAAAGTTGTTTTAGCATTTAGCGGAGGTTTAGATACCTCATTCTGTTGCATTCATTTAACTAAAGACAGAAATTTGGAAGTACACTCGGTAGTGGTAAATACTGGTGGTTTTTCTGAAGAAGAGTTAAAGGAAATTGAAGCACGGGCTTATGCTTTAGGAGTAGCATCGCACGCTGCGGTTGACGAAACTGAAAACTATTACAACGATAGCATTAAGTATTTAATTTTTGGTAACGTATTAAAAAATGCTACTTATCCATTGTCGGTAAGTGCTGAGCGTGTTTGCCAAGCTACGGCAATTGCCAATTATGTAAAGAAAATTGGTGCTGATTATGTAGCTCATGGTAGTACCGGAGCGGGAAATGATCAAGTACGTTTCGATATGATTTTCAATATATTAATCCCTAATGTAGAAATCATTACACCAATTAGAGATTTGAAGTTATCACGCGAAGCGGAAATTGAATATTTAGCTAAACACGGAGTGGAATACACCGCAGAGAAAGCAAAATACTCCATTAATAAAGGTTTGTGGGGTACTTCGGTAGGTGGTGCAGAAACATTGACTTCTAACCAAACTTTGCCAGAAAGTGCTTGGCCAACCCAAGTGACTGAAACTGAATCTAAGAAAGTAGAATTGACTTTTGAAAAAGGTGAATTGGTTGCGGTTGACGGCGAGAAATTGGAGCCGGTAAGAGCTATCCAAAAATTGCAGGCAATTGCTGCACCTTTTGGTGTTGGTCGTGATATTCACGTGGGTGATACCATTATTGGTATTAAAGGCCGTGTAGGTTTTGAGGCGGCAGGGCCGATGGTCATCATCAAGGCTCACCATGCTTTAGAAAAACACACCTTAACCAAATGGCAGTTGAGCTGGAAAGAAAACTTGTCTTCTTTCTATGGCAACTGGTTGCACGAAGGTCAATTCCATGATCCAATTATGAGAGACATGGAAGCTTTCCTAAGCTCTACACAAAGCACCGTTAACGGAAAAGTGTTTGTTGAGCTGCTGCCTTATCGTTTCCATATCATCGGTATCGAAAGTGCTAATGATTTAATGAGCAATAAATTTGGTAGCTACGGCGAAATGAACAATGCTTGGTCTGGAGAAGACGTAAAAGGTTTCTCTAAAATATTCGGTAACCAGGTGATGATTTGGCATAAAGTAAATTCAGAAGCGTAGCTTCTGACGTTTTAAGGCTGAAGGCGATAAGGCGTAAGGTTCGTCCGTCAAAGCCCCAAGCCTTAAAACCCTAAACCTAAAAAATGAGTAAAATAGAAATTAAACGTATTGACCAAAATGAAGCCAATCTAGTTGTTAGCCTGTTTAATCAGTACAGAATATTTTATGGTAAATTCTCTGATTTAGAAATGGCAAAGGCTTTCATCGATGCTCGACTAGAGAACAACGAATCGGTAATTTTTGTAGCGTTGGATGAGAACAAACCAGTTGGATTTACACAGCTTTATCCAAAATATTCATCTGCTAGATTAACTAAAAACTGGATTTTGAATGACTTGTTTGTTGACTTAGATTATCGCAGACAGGGAATTGGAGAGAAATTAATCAAAACGGCGATGGATTTTGCAAAAGGACAAGGCTCTACTTTTGTTCAACTAGAAACGGCTGTAGATAATTTTACAGCACAAAGTCTTTACGAACAAATTGGTTTTGTAAAACAAGGTCCAGACGAAGAGTTTTTACTTTATAAAATTGAAATAAAATAGCGTCATTGCGAGGCACGAAGCAATCTCATTTATATCACTTTAAGATTGCTTCGTGCCTCGCAATGACGACGATAAACCTAAAAATATGATAAAGGCAGGAATTATTGGAGGAGCAGGTTATACTGGAGGCGAGATGTTGCGAATCTTGGTTAATCATCCACAAGTAGAAATTGCTTTTGTAAATAGCAGCAGCAACGCTGGCAACCTAATTTCGGATGTGCACACCGATTTGTTTGGTGATACGGACCTGAAATTTACTGACCAAATTTCACAAGATATCGATGTGTTATTTTTGTGTGTTGGACATGGTGATGCCAAGAAATTTTTGGAAGCAAATCCGATAAACGAGAATGTTAAAATCATCGATTTATCGCAAGATTTTAGATTAAATCGTAATTCGTCAATCGAAAATCGTCAATTTGTTTACGGCTTGCCAGAATTGAACAAAGAGCAAATCCAATCAGCACAAAATATTGCTAACCCAGGTTGCTTTGCTACTTGTATCCAATTGGGTTTATTGCCATTGGCTTCAAAAGGTTTGTTACAAAGTGAAGTACATATTAATGCTACTACAGGTTCAACAGGTGCAGGACAAAGCTTAAGCAAAACCTCACATTTCAGTTGGAGAAATAATAACCTTTCGATTTATAAGGCTTTCGAACATCAGCATTTAAACGAAATTGGAGAAAGCTTAGCCCAGTTGCAAGGCGAAGTGAAAGATGCACTAAACTTTGTACCTCAGCGTGGCGATTTTACCAGAGGCATTTTGGCTGCAATGTACATTGATAGTGATTTGACCGAAGAAGCGGCATACGAGCTTTATGAAAGCTATTATGCCGGTCATCCTTTTACTCATGTAAGCCGGAAAAACATCGATTTAAAACAGGTGGTAAACACAAACAAATGCCTGATTCATTTGGAAAAACACGGCAACAAGTTATTTATCATCAGTATTATCGATAACCTTTTAAAAGGCGCCAGCGGACAAGCAGTTCAGAATATGAACTTAATGTTTGGATTGGAGGAAACAGCAGGGCTGAAATTGAAAGCAGCTAATTTTTAAACAACCTGTCATGCTGAGCCTGTCGAAGCATCTGCAAGCGATGAAAGAGATGCTTCGACAGGCTCAGCATGACAACAACAACAACAAAAATGAACTTATACGACGTATACCCGTTAAATGACATAGAAATCACTAAAGCATCAGGCAGTAATGTTTGGGATGCTAACGGACAACAATATTTAGACTTATATGGCGGTCATGCCGTAATTAGTATTGGCCATACTCACCCGCATTATGTACAACGTTTAACCGAACAGTTAAACAAGGTGGGGTTTTACTCTAATTCCATTAAAATTCCTTTGCAAGTGCAGTTGGCAGAAAAGCTAGGTCAGGTTTCTGGAAAAGTAGATTATCAATTGTTCCTATGTAACTCTGGAGCTGAGGCCAACGAAAACGCGTTGAAATTGGCTTCTTTTTACAACGGTAGAAAGAAAGTAATCGCTTTCAAAGGTGCTTTTCATGGACGTACTTCATTAGCGGTTGCAGCAACAGATAATCCTAAAATTGTAGCACCAGTTAACGAAACGGAAAACATCATTTTCTTGCCTCATAACGATGAGCAAGCTTTGGCCGATGAATTTGCGAAACATGGAAATGAAATTGCTGCTGTAATTCTTGAAGGCATTCAAGGTGTAGGCGGAATTAAAGAAGCCTCAAAAAGCTTTCTGCAAAAAATCCGTTCACTTTGTGATGAGTATAATGCAGTTTACATTGCTGATAGCGTGCAATGTGGCTATGGCAGAACAGGTCAGTTCTACTCGCACGATTGGGCTGGCGTAGATGCGGATATTTATACCATGGCTAAAGGAATGGGCAATGGTTTTCCAATTGCAGGGATTTCAATTGCTCCTAAGTTTAAACCTTGGCACGGACAATTGGGGACCACTTTTGGAGGTAATCATTTAGCTTGCGCTGCGGCTTTAGCGGTATTAGAAGTCATTGAGAAAGATAACTTGATGAAAAATGCCGAGGAAGTCGGTGCTTATCTCATCGAAGAGCTAAAGAAATTTGAGCAAGTGAAAGAAGTGCGTGGAAGAGGCTTGATGATTGGTATTGAATTACCCGAAGAACTAGCGCATGTAAAGAAAGAATTGTTGTTTAAGCATTTCATTTTTACAGGAGAAGCAAAGCCTAACGTAATCCGTTTATTGCCAGCATTGAATTTGACTAAGGAACATGCAGATGAGTTTTTAGTTGCTTTTGAAAAAGCGGTTAAAGGTGTAGGGTATAAGGCTTAAGGTCATGAGAGACTACAAAAAACTTGATGTTTGGAAAAAATCTCACGAACTGAATATGTTCATCAAAAAGGAGATTGCGCCAAAGTTTCCAAAAGAAGAAAGATTTGAGTTAATGTCTCAGCTGACTAGGGCCTCATTATCAATTCCGTTGAATATTGTTGAAGGATGTGGTAGATTTACTGATAAGGATTTTGCCCATTTTTTAGATAACGCACTAGGCTCCACAAACGAAATAGATTATTGCTGCTTATGTGCTTCAGAACTGAATTACATAAGCGAAGAAGAATATAATAAAGTAAACCAGTCAATTAACGAAGTTAGAGCGATGCTAATTTCCTTTTTGAAATTTTTAAGAAACGGGACAGGAAAACCTTAAACCCTATACCTTAAACCCTATACCTTTTAAATATGAAGTTGTTCTCTTCCGTAAATGATGTAACCGACATCAAACAGTTAGTAGCAAGTGCTTTGGCATTAAAGGCTAACCCTTATGCACATACTGATTTGGGCAAGAATAAAACACTTGGACTGGTGTTTATGAACCCAAGTTTGCGTACCCGTTTAAGCACCCAAAAAGCAGCCCTTAATTTGGGGATGAATGTAATGGTGATGAATATGGATAAGGAAGGCTGGGCTTTGGAAACACAGGACGGTGTAATCATGAATGGCACCACTGTGGAGCATATCCGCGAAGCAGCTGCCGTGATGGGCGAGTATTGTGATATCCTAGGCTTACGTTCTTTTCCTAAATTACAAAACAGGGAAGAAGATTATAACGAAGAGTTTTTTAACAAGTTTGTGAAGTTCTGTGGTGTGCCGGTGGTAAGTTTAGAAAGTGCTACCAGACATCCATTGCAAAGCTTGGCGGACTTGGTGACTATCCACGAAACTTGGGAGCCATACCGTATTGATGCCAAAGCTAAACCAAAAGTGGTATTGGCTTGGGCACCTCATATCAAGCCTTTGCCGCAAGCGGTTCCAAACTCTTTTGCAGAATGGATGAGCAGAGCGCAAGCGGAAGGAATGCTGGATTTTACTATTGCCCAGCCTGAAGGTTTTGAACTCAACGAAAGCTTTACTAATGGCGCTAAAATCTCCCATAACTTAGATGAAGCTATTGCTGATGCAGATTATGTTTATGTGAAAAACTGGAGTAGCTATAAGGAATATGGTAAGCTATTGGATTTTCCAGAAGGATGGATGATGGATAATGAGAAATTGAAACTGACCAGTAATGCCAAAATAATGCACTGTTTACCTGTTCGTAGAGATTTGGAATTGGCTTCTGAAATATTGGATGGACCAAATTCCCGAGTCATTCACGAAGCAGGAAACAGATTGTGGTCTGCGCAAGCTGTACTAAAAGCGATGTTGGAAGAAATATAAAAAACCTTTTCGTCATTGCGAGGAACGAAGCAATCTTACCACGATGGGTGGGTTAATTCTATGGTCTTAGAATTGGTTTACTTCATGGATGTGTCGCAGTCGCTAAGGTCTCAATGACGGGAAAAACTATTCATTATGGAAAGAGGTGGTTGCGTTTACATCATGACAAATGATTTTAATAACGTTTATTACACAGGCGTTACTTCAGACTTGAGGAATCGGGTATGGCAACATAAGAAGAACATCTACCAGAATAGTTTTACTTCAAAATATAAATGTTATAAACTTGTCTATTATCTCTTTTTCCCGACTATTGAAGAGGCGATTGGCGAAGAAAAGAGAATTAAAGGAGGAAGTAGGCAACATAAGATAGAATTAATTGAAAAGTTAAACCCAATTTGGGCAGACTTGTTTGATACTTTAGATTAGTGCGAATATTGACATAGCAAAACGCTTTAAGATTGCTTCGTACCTCGCAATGACGACTAGAACAGCATGCAAAAACTAACCATTATTAAAATAGGCGGAAACGTTATTGACAATTCCGAGAACCTACACCATTTTTTGGAAGATTTTACGGCTCTAGAAGGGCCTAAAATATTGATTCACGGTGGTGGTAAAATCGCGACTGAAACCAGTGCTTCTTTAGGTATTGAAGCGAAAATGGTAGATGGACGGAGGATTACGGATATTGAAACCCTGCGTGTGGTGACTATGGTTTACGCAGGACTGATTAATAAAAATATTGTTGCGCAATTACAGGCTAAAGGAGCTAACGCTATTGGTTTAACTGGAGCTGATGGGAATATCATTAAAGCTAAAAAACGCCCTATAAAAGAGATTGATTATGGCTTTGTGGGCGATTTGGATGAGAATTCAGTTTCTGTTACTTCTTTAGGAAGTCTGTTACAGGCGGGTTTTGTGCCCGTGCTTTGTGCCATTACACACGATGGCGAGACACAACTTTTAAATACCAATGCTGATACGATTGCTTCGGCGGTTGCAGTAGCCATGTCGGCGCAATACGAAACACATTTGGTATATTGCTTTGAGAAAAAAGGTGTGTTAAAAGATGTGGATGACGACGATACAGTGGTAAGAGAAATTCGTTCTGCAGACTTTGAACCCTTGAAGGCTGATGGAACAGTAGCAGGAGGGATGATACCGAAACTACACAATGCTTTTGAGGCAATTAACAAAGGAGTGACTTCGGTTTATATTGGCAAAGCCGATGAATTAGCGGAGATCGCGACAGGCACTTTTGGGACGAAGCTGTTGAAATAAGGTTTTGAGGTGGAAGGCGTAAGGTTTAAGGTTTTTGACCTAGCTGAGTAGCCATTCCGTCATTGCGAATGTCAGTAACCCAATTCCTCTCTTGTAGAGGGGTGCCTAAAAGGAGGGGTGTTAACAACATGCTTTCTTCGTCATTGTAGCGCCCTTGGTTGGACGTTGTCATGCTGAGCCTGTCGAAGCATTGTAGACGATGGAAAGTGCTTCGACAGGCTCAGCATGACAGGAAGTTTGATAAAAAATAAAACCATCGAACCATCGGTGAAATCATAAAATCTGCGTAATCACAAAAAGATGAAAAAAATAACCATTATCGGCAGTGGAAATATTGGGCTGTCTTTAGCAAAAGGACTCGTAAACAAAGCTTACTGTAAGGCAGAAAACATTACTTTAACCCGTAGAAACATTAAGTTGATGACGGAAGAAGTAGCTGCTGGATTTAAAGTGAGTGATGATAACTTGGCTGCCATTGAAGGTGCTGATATTATTGTTTTAGGGGTATTGCCCCAACAGTTGAAAAAGGTTTTGGTACAACTGGCTCCTGCCGTTAATCCAGAGAAACAATTGTTCGTTTCTGTAGTTTCTGGGGTAACTTGTGCTGATGTTCGCAAAGAACTTGGTGAAAATGTACAAGTGATTAGAGCAATGCCAAACACGGCTATTTCTATTGGGCAAAGCATGACCTGTGTGGCGACTGATAATGCTACCGCTGAAAATTTAAACGAAGTAGTGACCTTGTTTGAAACGGTTGGTGCAGTGGTGACCATTCAGGAAGACTTAATGACTTCTGCAACGGCTCTGTGTGCCTGTGGTATTGCATTCTTTTTGCGTAGCATTAGAGCTGCTTCCCAAGGCGGTGTAGAGATTGGTTTCCACGCACATGATGCACTGAAAATGGCAGTGCAAACCGCTAAAGGTGCGGCAGATTTGTTATTATTGAACGAAACTCACCCAGAAACTGAAATAGATAAAGTAACTTCGCCGAAAGGTTGCACCATTGCAGGCCTAAATGAAATGGAGCATAATGGTTTCAGTTCATCATTAATTAAGGGAATTAAACTTTCGGCAAAAAAAGCTGGGGGGTTGTATAACGAATGAAGCTAAAGGCTTAAAGCGGAAAGCTTAAAGTGGGCTTGAGATTAGATTTTATGAGCTTTTAGCCTTAGGCTTTAAGCTTTAAGCATACAAAATGATTGAAAAACTAATTAAGGAAAGTACTGAATTATTGCGTGATTTAATCCGCATCCAGTCTTTTAGTAAAGAAGAAGATAGAACGGCAAATTTAATTGCACAGTTTTTAGGAGAACACGGCATTAAAACGCATCGTAAGTTGAACAATGTTTGGGCTTATAACAAGCATTTCGATGCATCGAAACCTACTGTGTTGCTTAATTCGCACCATGATACCGTAAAACCGAATTCAGGCTACACCCGCGATCCTTATGATGCTGCCATTGAAGACGGTAAATTATTTGGTTTGGGCAGTAATGATGCCGGTGGCTGTTTGGTATCGTTGATTGCTACTTTCTTATACTTTTATGAACAGGAAGGCTTAAAATATAACTTCTGTTTAGCGGCCACTGCCGAAGAAGAAATTTCGGGTAATGATGGCTTAGAATTGGTGATCCCAGATTTGGGAGAACTGGAGTTTGCCATTGTGGGCGAGCCTACCGAAATGCATTTGGCCATTGCCGAAAAAGGTCTTTTGGTGATTGACTGCACTGCTCACGGTAAAGCAGGACATGCCGCACGCGAGGAAGGCGAAAATGCCATTTATAAAGCTTTGCCAGATATTGAATGGTTTCGTAATTACCAATTCCCTAAAGTTTCAGAAGTGTTTGGTCCGGTGAAAATGACGGTAACCATTATCAATGCAGGCTCACAACACAACGTAGTGCCTGCGAATTGTACTTTTACGGTTGATGTGAGGGTAACGGATGCTTATACCAATGAAGAGGTGGTAGAGATCATTAAACAGCACGTGAGCTGCGAAGTAAAACCTCGTTCGGTAAGGTTAAAACCATCGTCTATTGATAAAGACCATCCTATTGTTAAATCTGGAATTGCATTGGGCAAAACCACTTATGGTTCACCAACCACTTCTGACCAAGCATTGTTGTCTATTCCATCGTTAAAATGTGGACCAGGATTCTCGGGTCGTTCACATATGGCAGATGAATTTTTATACGTGGATGAAATTAGACAGGGCATTGAAGGCTATATCGCCATGCTGAAACCCGTAGTATCCTAAAAATTTAGGAAACAAAGTTTGGAATTAAATGATTTTGTTTCCTAAATTCGAGTATTAAAATCTCTTTATAAATATTACCCCTAAAGCAGTTCTTGCTTATTTGTCGGACATGTAGATGTTCCGAAGGTTATTTTTATTACCCAAATTTTATAAGAGATCATGACTAATCATCATCATATTGCCGTGATTGGCGGCACAGGAAAATCAGGAAAATATTTAGTGAAAAAACTATTGGAAAAAGGTTTCCGCATTAAAATGCTATTGCGAAATCCTGACCAATTGGAGCTTCATCATCCCGCTATTGAAAAGGTGAAAGGAGATGCTCGAAACCCAGCGGATATAGCACTTTTATTAGAAAGTTGTACCGCCGTATTGAGCACATTAGGGCAACCGAAAGGCGAGTCTTCTATTTTTAGCACAGCGACTAAAAATGTATTGAACGCCATGCAAAAGCTAAACATCAAGCGGTACATCGTAACTACTGGTTTACATGTAGATACACCTAACGACCATAAAAACGAGCAGGTGCAGCAAGCTACCGACTGGATGCGAGCTAACTATGGACCAACAACTGTGGATAAGCAAGTTGAATATGAGCTATTGGCTCAATGTAAGGTAGACTGGACTTTGGTAAGACTTCCGCTTATTGAGCAAACGGAGGTGGCTAATGGGATTAAAGTGAGTCTTGAAGATTGTCCTGGCGATCATATCAATGCCACAGATTTGGCTAATTTCATTATTGAGCAATTAGACAGTGCCGAATATATTGGAAAGGCACCATTTATTGCCAGTATTTAAAAACAAAAAGGCGGTGAAACTCACCGCCTTTTCTTTTAGTTGCCTGCCTCGTCAAAAGCTCTAGCTTCCAAATGCTTCTCCATATCTAATCGGTTAACCCCTTTACTCCACCATTCAGGAGCAGGTTTTCCTTTCAACATGTAATCAAAATATTCCATCATGCGTACTGCGTAGTCTTTACGGTTTGGCAATTTGGCAATACCGTGGTTTTCGCCTTTATAGGTGATCATTACCACTGGTTTGTTCAGTCTTCTTAAGCCATTATAGTACTCAATACCTTGGGTAAAATCAACCGCGCCATCTTTATCATTGTGCAATAACAACAATGGGGTTTTCACATTTTTGATGTGGTAAATTGGCGAGTTGCGGGCAAAAGCATCCCAATTGTCCCAATAACCTGGTGTTAAACGACCTTGGCTAGCCTCAAAAATGGCTTGGTTGGTACCACCGCTGTTCCAATAAATCAAACTGTACATACTGATCATGTTGGTTAACGGAGCGCCTGCTGCGGCAGCTTTAAAAATATTGGTTTGGGTAATTAAGAAAGAGGTTTGGTAACCACCCCAAGAGTGACCGTGGATGGCTACATTTTTCTCGTCTACAATGCCTGTAGCTACTGCTGCTTTAACTGCAGGTACTACACAAGCTACTGCCGACATTCCTGGATCGTTGAGTTTGTACTTAATATCTGGCATTAACACCGCATAACCGTTGCTCAAATACATACCGGCATTAAAACCACCACCAGGAAAGCCCGGCATGTTATAGTTGTTTAGGCCATCCGTTAAACGTTCGTAAATGTAAGTAATGGTTGGATACGATTTCCCAGCCTCGTAGTTGGCAGGTAAATAAAGCGCCGCCTGTAAAGTGTCGCCATGAGCGCTCACATATTTAATCAGTTTCACGCCCGAAGTCCAAGCATATTTAACTTGGTCTGGAGTGTTGGTATTCACCTGTTTTGGAGCTGCTAAATCACTGCCTGCGCTGGCAAAATACACCGGAGATTGTGCGTAGTTACTTTTGGTGTAAGTAAAAACTTTAGCATTTTCGGCTTTGGTTAAAGCACCGTAACTATTAGCATCAGCAAATAGAACATTGATTTTTGATTTACCTGCAGGAAGGATGCCAATCCCCATATCTTTTGTTTCATTATTGAAAACGGTAAAATATTGGTCTTTGCTTAGGTCTGTGCCTTTTTCGTTAGTATAAATACGATATCTGCCAGCCACTGCTGTTTTTTTGCTTTTCCAGTTGTCAGATAAGGCCGTTACTGATTTTCCATCTGCAGAAATCTTCCATAAATCATAATTGTCCATGATCAGGGCATATTTCGAGTCCGAAGACCAGCCATAGTTGGTAGTAGCTGGTTTAGTAACGTTATGATCATCTAATTGATCAACAAAAGAAGCTTTGATGTTTCCGGTAAGGTTGGCTTTTTGCCCTGTTTCGAAATTAACGCTGTAGAATACCCCATCCACATAATAGCTGGCTATTTTACCATCTGGTGCTACTGATAAACGACCGCCATTATTGCTATACATTTTTTCGAATAATACCTTTTTGTTTCCTGTTTTAAGGTCAATCAAATAAATGTCCGAATAACTTTGTCCATCTAAATTGCCCATCAACTCGTACTTGCTATTGTCGTAACCAATGGCATATAATTGCTTTGGAGCAATCGTTACAGAACGCATATTGCTATCGGCAAGCTGTGTGAATTTTTTATCTGCAATGCGATAAGAACTTACATAGCTGAAGTTTTTATCTCTCATTTCTTGTGTTTGCTGCGCAGATTGAAGTCGTCTGTCCTGCCAGTTCCAAATGATCATGTCTGGTTTCTCTATATCGTCTTTTTTAACTTCCGGTGCGGGAGCCGCTTTTGCTTTTGCGGCACTGTCTAATTTAACCTCAGGTTTTCCTTTGGTTTTAGCGCTATCTGCTTTTTTATCCTCTTTTTTGGTTAAGGTGTTGATGCCAAAAAACAAGGTGCTTTGGTCATCCGACCAGTATGGGCTAGCATTGGTGTTGATGCCCATTCCTTTGCTGAAATTGCTATCATCAATACCGTTGTAAATCACTTTAGCGGTTAAATCGCCATTGATTTTGTGGATACCGATTACACTTAATACCTCATCTTTGTATTTGTCGTTTTTGTTAGCTTTTAATAAAGCAAAGGCAGTTCCATCTTCGTTCCAAGTAATGCTTTTGTAAACCGCTTTATCATTGTCTAAAGCCGTGATGGTGCCAGTTTTCATGTCTCTTAAGAAAAGACCATTACCGTTTTGTCCATTGGCATCAACCGTATAGGCTAATTTATCACCTGCTTTGTTAAAGGCAAATTCGCCAACATTACCTAGGTTGAAACTTTTTTTACTAGCCAAGTGATATAGAAGTACATCGGTACCTTTTGCGGCATCCTTGTCCTTAGGTGCAGTTTCGAGTGGTGCAAACTGTATCGCAATCCAATCAGCAAGATCTCCTGAAAAACTGAAGGTTCTTACTTTTTCAAAAGTAGTTTGTTTGTTGTCTGCCAATGAAACCAATAATAGTTTGTCGTACAAAGGTTTCATGGTTTTTTTTGCTGCTTTTGCCTCTGCATCTTTTGCAGATACTTTGAAAGCAGCATACTTTGAGTTTTTGGAGAATAAGGCAAAGGTAGGCGTAGCCCCAATAGGGTAGTTGTAGCTTAAGGTGTCAAAGGTTTTTTTGATTACCATTTTCAAATCGCCTTCTGTAGGCCCAGTTGCCCAAGCAGTCCATTGGCCATCCCCAGAAAGTGCATTTCCTCGGTTATAATTCCATTTGGAAACATCCTTCCAAGTGAGCGCAGGCTTTACCTGAGCTTGTACGGAAGTTGCAAACATCCCGCCGAGCAGCAGTAGAGATAAAGTTATTTTCTTCATAATTTTAGGTCTTTGTACAAATGTATATGATTTACTCCACAAAGTGGTATGGTTTGGGCTTATTAATGCATCATTGTTGCAATTTTTGAGTTAGTCGCTTTGCTTTACCATCTTGCGTGTAATTATTGTATTTTTACAGCGGAATAATAGAAACGAATTAAATAAGTCGCTTTGCTATTCTTGGCGTAATGAAGAATCTGAAAAATAGATTCCTCCTAACGTTGGAATGGCAACAGCAAACAACAAAATATACGTAATGAAGATTTGGCAGAAAAATGTAGATGTGAACCAATTTGTAGAAAACTTTACCGTAGGTAAGGATAGAGAATTGGATTTACAGATGGCAAAATTTGATGTATTGGGCTCCTTGGCACATACGCAAATGTTGGAAACCATTAACCTGCTTACTGCCGAAGAACTTAAAGAAGTACAGCTGGCCCTTAAAGAAATTTATAAAGAAATTGAAGCAGGAAGTTTCACCATACAAGATAGCGTGGAAGATGTACACTCGCAGGTAGAGTGGTTATTGACCCAACGCATTGGAGAAGCTGGAAAGAAAATCCACAGTGGACGTTCACGTAACGACCAAGTTTTGGTAGACTTGAAGCTTTATTTCAGAAGCTGCATTGAAGAAATGGTTGGAAATACGCAAGAACTGTTTAACCAATTAATTATTCTAAGCAATCAACATAAAGATAAATTATTGCCAGGCTATACCCACTTGCAAATTGCTATGCCATCGTCTTTTGGCTTATGGTTTGGCGCTTATGCCGAGAGTTTGGCTGATGATATGGAACTGATGTTGGCGGCTTGGAAAATCACCAATAAAAATCCGTTAGGCTCTGCTGCGGGTTACGGCTCTTCATTCCCTTTAAATAGAACTTTAACCACAGAACTTTTAGGTTTCGAAAGCCTAAATCATAATGTGGTTTATGCACAAATGGGTCGTGGTAAAACTGAACGTATTTTGGCACAGGCGATGTCTTCGGTAGCGGCAACTTTAGCTAAAATGGCCATGGATGTGTGCTTATTCATCAACCAAAATTTTGGTTTCATCAGTTTCCCTTCAGAGTTAACTACGGGCAGTAGCATTATGCCACACAAAAAAAACCCTGATGTTTTTGAGTTGGTAAGATCTCGTTGTAATAAAATCCAAGCTTTACCAAATGAAATTGCCATGATGACAACCAATTTGCCATCAGGCTATCATAGAGATTTACAATTGCTAAAAGAGAATCTTTTCCCTGCCTTTATTTCTTTGAATGAGTGTTTGGAAATCACTACGTTCATGCTGCAACATATCTCTATTAAAGATGATATTTTGAAGGATAAAAAATACGATTACCTATTTAGTGTTGAGGTGGTGAATGATTTGGCGCTACAAGGCGTGCCTTTTAGAGAAGCATACAAAATTGTGGGCGAACAAATTGAAAACGGCACCTTTAAGCCCCAATATGAATTGAAGCATACTCATGAAGGAAGTATCGGTAATTTAATGAATGAGCAAATTGCCGAAGCCATGAACCAAACCTTAAAAGGTTTCGGTTTCGAAAAAGTGAATAAAGCCATTGCTAATTTAATTGCTTAATGAAGCGTTAGTACTGGTGCTAATTAGTTTAAAGCTATTGGCATCAAAGTCGGATGCAATTACCATTGTTTCTTACAGTCCAGAATTATCATCAAGTAATATTTGAAATTTCTATTAAACCTCGTAGGTTTTTAAAGCCTACGAGGTTTCTTGTCTCACTATTCGTTCTTATTTCTTGTCATCCTGAGCCTGTCGAAGATCTCATGGTAGGAATGCTTCGATAACCCGAGGAGATTAAACATGAGATTTCTCTCTGCTTTCGAAATGACGACCTTATTTATGGTTGTGCAATAGCTTAATAGAATTGTGAATCCTTCTAACAGGTCTTTAAAAGACCCCTTTGTTATTTTTCCAAATACGGAATATGCATGGCCTTTAATTCCAATCAATTTAGTACCGTAGAAAAAAATAGCACTACCGTCATTTCGAACGCAGAGAGAAATCTAGCGATTAAACATGATGCTAGATTATTCTTAATAATTTTCAAACCTCACAGGTTTTTAAAACCTGCGAGGTTTATGCCAAAGCTTTATCTGTTTCTTTTTGTTGAATATTGAAACTAAATAAAACATATTTAGAATAAATCAAAACAAAATGAAATGTATATTTGGTTGTACAAAACAATCTATAACCAAAATATCATGAACCGTAGAAACTTACTTAAAACACTTTCGCTTACTGTGGGCGCTTCCATTGTAGGTACTGAAGTGCTAGCCAAAATTGGCGAACGTTCCTTTCTGTATAACATTCCAAGTAACCCCAATCACAAAAGTTTGGATAAGCCAGTAACCGCAATTACCATCGGTGCAGGAAATAGGGGCATGGTGTATGGTGGTTTCGCGGCAAAATTTACTGATCAGATCAAGATTGTTGGCGTTGCCGAACCCAACACTTTTAGAAATGATCGATATACCAAAATACACAATATACCGGCAGAGAATCGTTTCAATACTTGGGAAGAGGTATTTAAAAGACCAAAATTTGCCGACGCGGTAATCATTTCTACGCCGGATAATCTACATTATGAGCCTTGTATGAAGGCTTTGGCCATGGGTTACGATATTCTTTTGGAAAAACCTATAGCTCCAACAGAAAAAGAATGTAGGGATATTTTGAACTTGGCCAAGAAAAACAATCGTATAGTAGCGGTTTGTCACGTATTAAGGTACGCTCCTTACTTTGTGAAAATGAAAGAACTTATAGCTAATGGCGCTATTGGAGAAGTCATCAGTATCCAACATTTTGAACCTATAGAGCATACCCACATGGCTCACTCTTACGTACGTGGAAATTGGCACAACTCTAAGGAAACTACACCGATCATCTTGGCCAAATCTTGTCACGATTTAGATATTGTGAAGTGGGTAATTAACAAATCTAGCCAGAAAATATCCGCCATGGGCGATTTAAAATGGTTTAGAAAAGAGAATGCTCCGCAAGGCAGTACGGCCCGTTGTACTGATGGTTGTAAAATAGAAAGAGAGTGCCCTTACTCGGCCATTAAAGAGTATGTTGACCTTAATAAACGCACTTCCGTTTTTGATGTGCCTGCCGGCACCAAAGACCGCAAAGGTTTTATCGCCGACAAATTAAAAACCACCAATTATGGTCGCTGTGTATATCGAATGGAAAACGATCAGCCTGATCACTACGTTACTAATATTCAGTTTGCAGATAGCGTTACGGCCAGTTTTTCTATGGAAGCTTTTACTTCATATCATGGCAGAAGAACGCGAGTAATGGGCTCTATGGGTGATTTGGTTGGCGATATGACCGAATTGGTACACTACGATTTTAGAACACAAAAGGATACCAAATTTGTTCCCAAAGCAGACGACGTGGAAGAATACAAAAATAGCGGTCATGGTGGCGGCGATTGGTTACTGGTCCGTGATTTTGTACAAGCAGTGGCTCAAAAGAATCCTGCGTTGCTTACCTCAACCATTGATGAGTCTATTGAAAGCCACGTGATGGGATTTATGGCAGAGGAAAGCCGTAAGAAAAACAAAGTAATGGAGATTAAGATGTAGCTTCGCAATGACAGGTGAAATAACAAAAGAGCCGCTAGATTTTTCTAGCGGCTCTTTTGTTGAAAGGTTTTTAGCCTATTTAAGCTCGATTTCCGATTTTCCCATCTGGAACCCGTCTGCGTATAAGAAAATGCCGTATATGCCTTTAATAAAAGCTCTAGGGTTAATCCAATCTATCTTGTATCTGGTCTCGTCGTTGTTATACGAAATTTCGATGGCTCTGCTGTATTGCATTTGTTGTCCATCGGCCTCAAACATATTGTTCTCATCAGCAATTAAATTCCCAGCAGGATCAATAACCCTCAAGAAAATCTTATGATAGGTTTTTTCAGCCAAATCATTTTGAACAATGGCAAAGTCGATGGTAAGTTTATTTGCAGTACTCGCTTTGGTCACTATAGAAGTTTTGCCGTTGTCTTTTACCCTAAATGCCGAAATACTGATGTCAGATGCTTTTAACGAAGAGCCTACTTTTACCTTTCGGTTAAGGTTTTTGTTCTCTCTTCTTAAATTTTCGGTTTGCTCGTTGTAGTTGCTAATGCTCGTTTTTAAACTGTCTCGTTCTGTCTTTAAGAACGAGTTTTCTTGTTCTAAAATAACAATTTGATTGTTGTAGCTCTTCACAAAATCTCTCAAGGAGTTGATTTGTTTATGGGCTTCATCCAGTTCTTTTTGGGTAAGCTCGCCTTTTTTTAAGGCCAGTTTCAGTTCTGCTATTTTTTCTCTTGCCAGTTTTTGTTCCTCAATAAGTCTGTCGTTAAGGGTCACATTCAAGAGGTTTACTCGGTCGAGCTCCACTTCAATTTTTTCCACTTCTAATTTTAAACGATCTTTTTCCGTACTGATGGTAACAAACCTACTGGTTTGCTGTTGATCTCTAAAATAGAGATAGCCATTTATGCCTAGCAATGCAACAATTACAACGATGAGAAAGTAAACCTTATTCCGATCTACTTTGTTATCTACAGCTTTTTCTTGTGTCTGCATTATTTTTTTGAGTCTCTTAAATAAAATCTGTAGCGCTAATGATTTGCTAACTTAACAAAAAATCAAAAAAGTATAAAAATAATGTCACTTTTGTATTTAAACACTAAAAAGTTCGTTAACCTATTAGCGTATCAACAAACCCTTCAGAATGTTCAAATTCCTATCCAAGTATAACATCGCATTTGCACTTATTCTCTCGATTGCTTCCGCTTCTACCTTAAACGCTCAACAAGAACCAAAAATTGTACCCAAACGCGAATTTAGAGGTGTGTGGGTAGCCACGGTAACTAATATCGATTGGCCCTCTAAACAAGGACTTAATGCCGATCAACAAAAGCAGGAGTTAATTGCGATTTTAGACCAGCATCATCGAAATGGAATGAACGCCATTATTTTGCAAATAAGACCTACTGCCGATGCATTGTATGCTAAATCTAGAGAGCTGTGGAGCCATTGGCTATTGGGCAAACAAGGAGCAACGCCGGCACCAGGTTATGATCCATTAGCTTTTGCGATTAGGGAAGCTCATGAGCGTGGAATGGAGCTGCATGCTTGGTTTAATCCTTACAGGGCTACCATGTCGGCCAGAGCAGTAACCCATCCAGATCATATTACCAATAAGAGGCCAGAACTATTTTATACTTATGGAGGTCAAAAGCTATTCGATCCAGGAATTCCTGAAAACAGAGAATACATTACCCAAGTCATTTTGGACGTGGTGAAGGGCTATGATATTGATGGCGTTCATTTTGACGATTATTTTTATCCTTATCGCATTTCTGGTCAAGTGATTAACGATTCGGCAACTTTTGCTAAATATCCAAATGGTTTCACCAAAATAGACGACTGGCGAAGAAATAACGTAGACATGTTGGTGAAAATGGTGAATGATAGCGTGCATTACTATAAAAAATACGTCAAATTTGGCATTAGTCCTTTTGGTATTTGGCGTAACTTTAGGGAGGATACTTTGGGCTCTAAAACAAATGGGCTATCCAATTATGGTGAACTTTACGCCGATTCTAGAAAATGGATCAAAGAAGGCTGGGTAGATTACATTAACCCTCAAATTTACTTTTCTTTCTCAAGAGCCGCTGCTCCTTTTAAGGTATTGCTAGATTGGTGGAGCAATAATACTTTTGGTCGGCACCTTTACATCGGGCAGGCGGCTTATCTTATTCATGATGGTTCTACCAAGAGGGAGGCTGCTTGGGCAAGACCAAATGAGATTCCCAATCAAATTAGAGCCATTAGGGCAAATAATCGAGCGCAGGGAAGTATTTACTTTAGTTCTAAATCGCTTTCAACTGTGGCACGTGGTTTAGCAGATTCTTTAAGGAATAATTTCTATAAATATCCTGCATTGCCGCCTCAAATGCCTTGGATAGATGATGTTGTTCCCAATGAGCCACAACATTTAACGGCAGAAGCACAAAATGATGGCATTAATATCAAATGGACTAAACCTTTGAAAGCAAAAGATGGTGAAACGGCATCTGGATATGTCGTTTATAGATTTGAAGAAGGGGAAAAGATTACGGTGCTGGATGCTCGAAACATTGTTCATATTACTTTTGAGGATTATCCTTTTTTTATAGACACTAACGTACAAAAAGGAAAGCGTTACAGCTATTTGGTAACCGCTCTTGATCGTATCAAAAATGAAAGTGATCCCAGTGGGCCAGTTGGTGTAGAAGCCAAATAAAAAAGCCCACGGAATATAAGGTCCGCAGGCCATTTGTATTTGGGTTAGTTGTCTTGTGTTTGATAATCAATTACGTAGATGTAAGAGGAAACGCTACAAGAAGTAGAATAAATAAAAAGGACGGCCAATTGGCCGTCCTTTTTATTTATTGAAATCCGTAGATTAATTTTCTGGCAGCAACACCAAGCGGATGTAATTATCTCCGTTTAGGTATTTTTGGGCAGCGGCTTTGGTCGCTTCTACGGTTACGCCGTTAATGCGTGCGGTATTCCCTAAAACTTGATCTAAGTTATCGCCATATTTTAAGCGATTGGTTAGGTAATTTACCCAGAAAGCATTTTCACGAAGGCTTAGTTCTTCTTGTCTTAGCTCTTCAGATTTGAATTTCTGTAAATCTTCTGCAGTAACACCATTTTGTTTAAAGGCATTTACTTCTTCCAATGCGGCATTGATTAATTTTTCTACATTGGCTTTGGCACAGTTAAATGAAATGGTAAAGAAGTATTGTGCAGTTGGATATTTTTGTACACTTAATGAAACGCCTGGGCTATAAACTCCACTTTCTTTCTCACGAAGACGTTCAGTAATTTTAATGTCTAAAGAAGCTTTTAAAGCATCTAACATTACATTGTTTTCTGCATTGTAAGTGTAGTTGTCATGGAAAACCAATTGAACAGTCACTTTGTCTTCTAATCCTTTCTTAACCGCTTTGCTTACTTTTCCTTTTGGAGGATTAACGCCGTTGTCAACAAAGTTTTCGTTTCTGTTTAACGAAGGCAAGCTTGCCAAGTAAGTGGTAATAAATGGCTTGATTTTCTCTACATCAAAATTACCTACGAACACGAAAGTTTGTCCGCTAGCATCAGCAAAACGATCCTTGTAGAAAGCGTAAGCTTTGTCTAGGTTAATTTTATCAATGTCCGATAAGTTAGTAGGCATACCACGTTTGTGATAATTTGACATTACTGCTTGTACGGTATCTGCAAAAACACTAGTAGGACTGCTGTTTTTGTTTGCGGTGATTACTTTGTAGTCACTAATGTTTTTGTTGAAAATTTCAGCGTCTTTACGTGGGTTAGTGGCATAAGCGTAAATCAATTGGAAGGCAGTTTCAAGATCTTTTGGTGAAGTGCTTCCTGAGAAACCTTGGTAAAGATCATTGATGTATGCACCCGCTGAAACCGTTTTGCCAGCCAAGTATTTGCTTAATTGCGTAGGGTTAAAGTCGCCCACACCACTTTGTGCAATAAGGTTGGCATTATCCGCAGATTGAAAATCATCGTCTTTTGCCAACGAAGAACCACCTTTCGCAAACGAAGTGAAAATGATTTGGTCATTTTTAAAATCGGTAGGTTTTAATACCACTTTAACACCGTTGCTTAAGGTTAATGAGGTTACCCCAATTTTATCGTTTTTGGTTTCGTTAACAATTGTTCCAGCTTTTGGCGCTTGTGCAATAAGTGGTTTGTTTACCGTATTGTCAACATAAGGAGTTACTCCATTACCAGCGTTTTTAATCGCAGTTAACAAAGCCGCTTCGGTTGGCAAGTTTTCTTTTTCTTTTTCAGGTGCTTGAACCACAATGATTTGGTTGGTTTTGGTAACCATTGCTTTTGCAGCAGCGTTCACATCAGCTAAGGTGATATGTTGTAACGTTTTTTTAGATAGTTCATAAGTGTGCTCGGCAGAAGGCATCGCAGCACCAATTAAGAAATTATTGAGGTATTGTTGTACCAAAGCTGCGGATTTGGTTTTGTCTTTTTCTTTGAATTGTTTCTCTACACCAGCTTCCATTTTTTTCTTTGCCGTTTCCAATTCACCAGTGGTAAAACCAAATTTGGCCATCCGCTCATTTTCTGCAATGGCTGCAACAACTGCTTTTTGTAACTCGGCACCAGTTTTAGCTACCGCTACTGTTTGTAAAGCACTGATGTCCCAAACTAAGCCTCCTTGATATGGCGCGTAAGCACTTTGGGCGAATAGGAAAGGTGCGTTCCCTTTTTGGGTAATTTCGGCAAGACGGGCAGCCATCATGCTGTTTACCAGGCTTTGTGTTAATTGTAGCTTATAATCAGCTTCCGTTTTAATTGGGCCTTGTTTCTGTTTGTAAATTACTTGCGCAACGTTATAAGGCTGCTCTTTATCGGTTACGATCTTAATCAGTGGCTGAACATTATCAGGAATGCTGTAGTAAGGCCTTGCTCGCTCATTAGCAGGGTTTTTTAAGTCTGAGAAATTAGCGATGATAAGTTTTTCTACTTCATTTACATCAAAATCACCAACGGCAATCACCGATTGAAGATTTGGGCGGTACCAATCTTTATAGAAATTACGGATTTTATCATGGGTGAAATTTTGCAACAACTGAACATCGCCAATAGGCAAACGTTTCTCGTATTGAGAATTGCCCAATAGTAACGGTAAAAGTTGTTTTCTAATCCTTTCGCCAGCGTCTTTACCTCGTTGACGGTCTTCTTCGATAATTACACCTCTTTCGTTGTCAATTTCTTTTCCATCCATGCTTACTTTACCTGCCCAGTTGGCCAAAATTTTGAAGCCAGTTTTGAAAACTTCGGCACTATCGGTTGGAATTGGCAATTGATAAACCGTTTGGTTAAAACCGGTATAAGCATTAAGATCGGCACCGAAGCGTACCCCAGCTTTTTGTAGGTAGTTAATGATTTCATTTTTAGGGAAATCTTTGGTGCCGTTAAAAGCCATGTGCTCTGTAAAGTGAGCCAAGCCTAATTGGTCGTCATTTTCCATTAATGAGCCAATTTTGTTGCCTAGGTACAATTCAGCTCTATTTTTAGGCTCCGTATTTTTTTTGATGTAGTACACCAGTCCATTGGGAAGTTTTCCAATTTTAACGCTAGGATCGTTGGGAATGGCAGTACTTGTTGCTGGCTTAGCGGCGGTTTTGGTTGTTGTCGCTTTCGCAGGAGCTTTTTTTTGTGCAATTGCTGGTTGGACCAACACAAATGAAAGTGCGCCCACCGCAAGTAAATGCAGATTTTTTTTCATTAATATAAAATTAGTTAAGTGGATGATTTCCTTGAATTAGAGATTAATTGTGTAATAAAGTTACAAATGGATATTAACCTCTAATGCTTTATTTAAACCTTGATAACGATATTACGTTTGTACATGATCCATAAAATCACATACCAGAAAAGCACAAATGCAATGGCATATGCTAAGGAAGCATTTAAAGGGTTGGCAAAGCTGGATGCAAACCAAGCTTTGTTAACATAATTTAGTGCGCCTATCTTTTCTCCTTCAAAATCAATTTTGATCATGTTTAGTAATCGAGGCATCAGGCCAGATAAAAAGAAAACTGTAATCGCATTCACACCATAAACTACAAAAGGCTTGGTAAATCGGTTGTACTGGTTCACATCAATTAACCAGTAAGAAAGCGATAGGATAAGGGTTGCCCATCCGCCAGTGTACAAAACAAAAGAGCTTGTCCATAGTGATTTGTTGATAGGAAAGTTTAAGTCCCAAATCAGTCCGCCAATTACGGCTAGTACACCAACTGAAAATAGCCAAGAAATTTTGGTGGCTGCATCAACGGTTTTGTTTTTTAGGTAAACACCAACCAATACCCCAAATAAACAGGTGCCAATGGCAGGAATAGTACTTAAAATACCTTCAGGGTCCCATGTTTTTGCCGATTTCCACAAATGTGCTTCGGTTAAAATGGTGCGGTCAAGCCAAGCGCCCAAATTGGTTTCTTTTTCTAAATTGGCAAAGCCTACGCCTGGTACAGGTACAAAGGTCATTAAGGCCCAATAGCCAAAAAGGAATATCACGATGGCTTGAAATAGCCTTTTGTTATTCAGTTTCAGAAACATTACTGCAGAAATGAAAAACACCACCGCAATGCGTTGTAAAACCCCAGGTATTCTCACTGTTTTTAAGGATTCTACGAAATTGAAGTCACTAAAGTTTCTTGGAAAGAAGGCGAGTATAAAGCCCAATAGAAAAAGAGTGAAAGCTCTTTTGAGTGCTTTTAAAATGGTTTTTCCGTGAGTACTTTGATCTTCTCTTTTGCTGCCCATGGCATAGGCAATAGAAACACCTACAATAAATAAGAAAAAAGGAAATACTAAGTCGGTAGGGGTACAGCCGTTCCATTCGGCATGTTCTAAAGGAGCATAAATATGGCCCCAACTTCCTGGATTGTTTACCAAGATCATGGCGGCAACGGTTAAGCCCCTAAAAAAGTCAAGAGATAATAGTCGTTGTGGTTTGGTTTCCATTGCTTTTAAATAAAAAATATCTTCTATGTTTTAGTTTGGTTAAACTAAAGATAGAAGATATTTATCAAATGCTTGCCATCCTGTGCTCGTAGAAGAGCTCGCTTAGAGATTCTTCGCTGCACTCAGAATTGTAAATGTCAGATAATTCGGTAACAGAATCATAATAATTAAATTGATCCTGTTATGCCAATAAACACCAATGATTTCACCGTTGAGCGGAAGTATCTGGATACTTACCGTTTTATGAT
>JAEXHI010000035.1 GCA_023450085.1 Bacteroidota bacterium | reverse complement strand
GTCCCGCAAGTGCGGGACGGGACGGAACTTTTTACATTTATTTATTTCTTCCCTACCACCACTCTCTTCATTGCATTCCAATCTAAATATCGATTGGCCATTGCTTTCAAATCTTGAGCAGTGGTATTCTTAACTGTTTCTATATAATTAGTGTAATAACTATAATCCAATCCAAAAAAGTGGATATTCTTAAACTTATCAGCATGAGAAAAAGCATTTTCCAAACTGCCCAGCATTGAACCCAGCATATAGTTTTTAACCAAATCCAGCTCTTCATCAGCTACAAGGTCTTGCCTTAAAAGCGTAATTTCCTTTTCAATTTCTTTTAAGGCATCAGCACAAACATGGGCACCAACTTCCGTCGCTAAAAAGAAATAACCTGCGTGTTTTAACGAGGCAATACCCGAACCAATGCCATAAGTATAACCTTTGTCTTCGCGTATGTTAGCCATTAAACGAGAACCAAAGTAACCACCAAACACACAATTTAACACTTGCAGGGCCGGAAAATCTACATGGGTACGGTTAATACTCAAATTTCCCATTCTAATGGCAGACTGTAAGGCCTCTGGTTTTTCAATGTAAATATCTTGACCAGCTTCCACTGAAAAATTGAAATGATTTGGGCTAAAGTTTTGGCTATTTTCCCAAGCCCCGCCAAAAATCTTATCCAACACATCAAAATCCTTATCCAAAAATTTCCCAGCAATAATGATGGTACAATTTTTTGGCTGGAAAGCTGCTTTGAAATACGCAAGCAAATCTATTTGCTGCAATTGGTCATAATCCGAAGGATTGATGTCAGAGCCATAAGCGGTATCTCCAAAAATAGCATGCGCAAAAGTCTTACGAGCTAAATAATCGTTCTTTTGCAAACTTACTTGCAGTTTTTGCTTCTGGTTTTGCTGATAGATTTCCAGTTCGTGTTGTGGAAAAATGCTCTCATTCAATACCGAATATAAAATGGGCAATACCGAAGACAAGTGCTTGGTCAACGTGTACAGCGTAATAGTGGTAAAATCGGCACTATATTCTGTCTGCAAAAAAGCACCGTAATAATCAACGCCATCTGCAATTTGTTTGGCTGCTAGCTTCGAGGTCCCACTGTTAATCAGACCATTTACCGCTACCGCTTGCAAAGGCTTTTGCGTACTCCAGTTTCCATTTTCAAAAATGAACTCAATACGCACCAACTCTTGTTCACCAGCATTTAAAATATAAACTGGAAGCCCATTGGCCAATTGCTTTGAAATAGGTTGTATAAAATTAATATCACTTACCTGATTAAATGCAGGAGCTACTGTTCTGTTAAGCATTGGCTAAATAATATAAGGTTGATGATTTTTCTTTTTTAAACGTGGTACTGGCCACGGTCCTGATTTGTTCCGCTGTTATTTCCAAGTATTTGTTAATTTCTACGTTCAACGATGCGGCATCGCCCAAAAGTTCGTAGTAGGCCAAATTCATTGCTTTATCTAACAAGCTCATTTCGGCAAATACCATAATCGATTCCGATTTGTTTTTCACCTTGGTCAATTCATCATCAGTCACCAATTCCGCAGCAATAAGTTCAAGTTCCTTCCAGATAGCTTTTTCGGCTACTTCCATGCTCACTCCTTCTACCAGTTTACCTTCTACCACAAACAAGCCTTCATCTAAACTACTGGTGATATAAGCATTGATTTCACTAAATAACTTTTGTTCTTTCAGCAAACTATTGTACAGCCTCGACGATTGTCCCTGCGATAAAATATCCGAAAGCAAATCGAAAACTTGGTAATTAGCATCTGTTCTACCCGACATTTTAAACGCCTTATAAATGGCATTCAAAGGCACATCTGCTTTTACGGTTAAATTTCTTTCGGCTACTTGCTCTGGCTCCTGAGGAAGATTTCTCTCATATTTATCTCCAGCCGGAATTGGTCCAAACCATTTTTCGGCCAATTGCTTTACTTCTTCGGTTTTCACATTACCACCTACTACCAAAATAGCATTCTGCGGATTATAGTGCTTCTTAAAAAATGCTTTCACATCTTCCATTTTCGCATTCTCAATCTGCTCCAAATCCTGTCCAATAGTTGCCCAACGGTACGGATGTTTTTGGTAAGCTAACGGACGCAACTTTAACCAAACATCGCCATAAGGCTGATTAAGATAACGTTGCTTAAACTCCTCGCAAACCACGTTGCGCTGCGTTTCCAAACTCTTCTCTGAAAAAGCCAAGCTCAACATCCTATCACTCTCCAACCAAAAAGCCGTTTCAATATTGGCTGCAGGAAGAGTGATGTAATAATTGGTGATGTCGTTGCTGGTAAAGGCATTGTTCTCACCTCCCACACGTTGCAAAGGCTCATCATAGCTAGGAATGTTCACAGAACCTCCAAACATCAAATGCTCAAATAAATGCGCAAAGCCTGTTCTTCCCTCCTCTTCGTCCCTAGCACCAACATCATAAAGTATATTTAAAACTGCCATTGGCGTGGTTGCATCCTCATGCACCAAAACTTTTAAACCATTGGACAGCGTAAAACGATTAAAATTTACCATAGGCAACAAAGATAAACGAATTGTTGAATTGCCAAATTGTTCAATTGTTGGCAGAGTGTAAATATGAATTGTGTGGCAAAAACCTCTTAAGTTTCCAAAACCTACGAGGTTTACCTACCACCGCTGGTTTAATTCACGTCATGTTTATCAAAACCATAAGGTTTGCATGGTAATTTATACGTTAAAATTCGTTAATCTGAGCAATCTCATCTTCTGTTAATACTGATAATACTTACCTTTGTAATATGAATACAGGAGAATTACTGCAAAGAGCACTTAACTTCGATTTTTTAAGCAAAGAGGAAGGTGTATTTTTATATCATAATGCCAGTACTGCCGAGTTGGCCTACGTGGCAAATGAACTTAGAAAAATACAGGTGCCCAGTGGTAAGGTAACTTGGCAAATTGACCGCAATGTAAACACCACCAATGTTTGTATTGCCAATTGCAAATTCTGTAATTTTTTTCGCAGGCCAGGGCACGATGAAAGCTATATTACCGACATTGAAACCTACAAGGTAAAAATTGAGGAGACTTTTCGTTTGGGCGGCGACCAATTACTATTACAAGGTGGCCACCATCCTGATTTAGGTCTCGAGTTTTACACGACCTTGTTCAAGCAGCTTAAAGAGCTTTATCCTGATTTAAAACTACATGCTTTAGGTCCGCCAGAAATTGCACACGTATCTAAACTAGAAGGTATTTCTCACACCGAAGTTTTAAAAGCCATGAAAGAAGCTGGCTTAGATTCATTGCCTGGCGCTGGAGCCGAGATTTTGAACGACAGGGTGAGACGACTTATCTCCAAAGGAAAATGTGGTGGACAAGAATGGCTTGATGTAATGCGTGCCTGCCATCAGTTGGATATTACCACTTCGGCCACTATGATGTTTGGCCATGTAGAAACCATTGAAGAACGTTTTGAGCATTTGGTTTGGATCCGTGAAGTACAAAGTGAAAAACCTACCGATGCCAATGGCTTTTTGGCCTTTATTCCTTGGCCTTTCCAAGATGACGGCACTTTATTGAAACGTTTAAGAGGCATTAGCAATAATGTAACTGGCGACGAATATGTACGAATGATAGCCTTAAGCCGCATCATGTTGCCTAATGTTAAAAATATACAAGCTAGCTGGCTAACCGTTGGTAAATCAGTGGCTCAACTTTGTTTACATGCTGGTGCCAACGACTTTGGGTCCATTATGATTGAAGAAAATGTAGTTTCTGCCGCTGGAGCTCCACATCGTTTTACCGCAAGAGGTATACAAACAGCCATTAAAGAAGCTGGCTTTGAGCCTCAATTGCGTGGGCAGAAGTACAATTACCGTGAACTACCTGAACACTTAGAAGAACAGGTGATTAATTATTAACGGTTACTTAAAATTGTTCAGATGAAAAGATTTACGCTGATTTGTGTTTTTATACTATCGAGTGTATTTGCTTTTGCTCAAAAAAATTGGGTGAAACAAAAACTTACTAGCCACTTTACGACAAGTTTTCCTTCTGCTCCAAGCCAAACCGCTAGTACTACCTTTGCAATGAAAGACAGTACACATGTGATTTACACGGCTACCTATAGCTTTATTGCACAAAATTTAAAGGTAGAAGAAAAGGTATTTGAAAAACTAGCGGCCACTAATGAATTTGCAGGTGAATTTTTAAGCACATTGCAGACTACCCTCCCTCAATATAGTTTAGAAAAGCTACAGCTTAAACAACATAAAAACTACGTCAACTATCTTACTTCTGGCAGAAATGAGACAGAAAAGAAAACGATTTATATGAATATTGTTTTTGTAAATGGCGTATACTACAGCCTTTCGTGCATTATTCCAGATGGGGAAAAGCTTGACAATAAGGACCTCTTCCTGAACGGCTTTCAAATTCAAAAATAGCATTAAGACCATTTGTGTTTTGATGTTTTTCAGCCCTGTTTCTGGTTTCGGCGTATTTTTTATAAATTGAGCCAAACTAAACGATGGCCATACTAAACACAATTATTGTTGACGATGAAGAATTTGCACGTTCGTCATTGTACTTCTTACTGCAGGAGAATTGCCCAGAAGTGAATATTTGTGGCATTGCAAAATCAGTTAGCGAAGCAAGGGCATTGCTACAGAGCTACGACGTTGATCTTATTTTTTTAGATATTGCCATGCCAGGAGAAAATGGCTTTTCGTTAATTCCACAAGTACAAGAAGCAAACGCCACAGTTATTTTCACTACGGCCTATGATCAATACGCGCTAAAGGCGATCAAAGCAAACGCTATTGATTACCTTTTAAAACCCATCGATATAGAAGAGCTGATTGCAGCTGTGGAAAAAGCCGTCAAATATCAACAGCTCAACCAAGCATTAAACCAAAGCACTGGTCTTAAGAATTTGGAAACAGAGCTAAAGGAACAAAAGGGAATCAATAGATTAACACTACCTAGTGGACAAGGTTATCGCTTGGTAGATGTTGACAATATCATTCACATTGAAGCCGATAGCAATTACTCCATCTTCCACCTTAAAAACAAAGAAAAAATTACCGTTTCCAAAGTATTAAAGGATTACGAAGAGATACTTCCTGAAGAGCGATTTTTCAGAATCCACAAATCAAGTATCGTGAACTTTAAATATGTGAAGGAGTACAACAATAAAAATGGCTTGGTATTGTTACTAGAGAATGCAGAATCTCTCGTAGTATCAAGAAGACGAGCGAGCGATTTCTTCGAAAAAATAAAAGCCTATGCGCTACTGCAAAGTGAAAAATAAATCTGCAATATGGCTAACAGGCCTTTTGTTGATCATCCTAAATAGCTTAAACACTCATGCTCAAACGGTTTACCTCCCCCACTACAGCACAAAGGATGGCTTGCCTAGCAACAATTGCTTTTATATGTTGCAAGATCAAAAGGGCTTCATTTGGATTGCCACTGATGCTGGAGTAAGTAGGTTTGACGGAGCCGTTTTTGAAAACTTCTCAGTAGATGATGGTTTACCTGACAATCAAATCCTACAGCTAAGGGAAGACAGCAAAGGACGTATTTGGTTTATGGCACTTAATGGCCAGTTAAGTTATTTTCTAAACGGCAAAATACATAACGAAAAAAACAATAAGCACTTAAAAGGCCTAAGTTTTAATGGCGTAGTCGTCTCATTTTTGGAGGACAGTGAAGGCAAATTATGGTTTGGCACCAACAATAACCTTATTGGGGTTTGGGATGGCACAAAAACCAGCAAAATGACTTCAATGGATGGGTATTTCAAATTTCAAAATGCTTATTTGTATGAAGACCAAAACCATAACATCAAAGCATTTACCAATAATGCTGCCTTTGTCTACAAAAACGGAAACTTCATACTAACTACTCAACAACGTTATCCCATATCCTATAAAACAATTTACAAACGCGAAAACGGCATTTATTTCTTGGACAGGGAAGGTTTAAATCATTTAACCAATACCGATATCCATAAAATACTAGATATCGATCCAAAGTTACTGGAATCCAATTTAGGTTACATGTACATGAATGATAGTGAACTTTGGATCTGTAATGAAACAGGCGTTAGGGGAATGAGATATGGCGGCAGAAGCGCTAACTTTTTACAAGGAGTAAATGTTAACCAAGTAATTGAAGACAGACAGGACAACCTTTGGTTTACCACTAAAAACGGCATCTACAAACTTCCCCAACTCAAAGATCAACTGTACACCTTTAATAGAGAAGATGGATTAAATAATAGTATGATCAAAAGTATTGTTAAAGATAAATACAATCGATTATGGTTGGGAGCCAACAACGGTACCATTAACATACTAGATCTAAAGACAAAAAACAGCGTTCAAATTAATTTACCTAAGCCAGAACAGTATAATGTCATTAAACAATTAGTGCTTGATAAAAAAAATGCTAGAGTCTTTTTCGCTTCAGATTATGGCTTGGGAGCTGTAAATAGCAACTATCCGACAAGCAAAGATTTTAAATTCTTAAAAGAGACCAACAACAATATGTTTGTCGTTAAGAATTTCACGATCGATACCACTTCCAAACTTACCCTTTCCATGTCTTCGGGGGTAGTGATCATCAACGACAGGAACAAATTGGAATTCTCAGTATTGAAATACAAGGAGCAGCAAGATTTTTTCAGGGACCGGTCTTATAGGGTGTTTTATGACAAAGAGCAAAACCTATGGTTCTCTAACATCAGCGGCCTATCAGAGTTTAATCACAACAAACTGAACAAACATTACGAAAAATATCCACTCCTCACCAAAAGGATTAATGATATGCGCCAATTACCAGATGGCAGTATCGCCATGGCGACAGATGGTTATGGCATTATCATTTTTAAGAATGGGAAAATCACGCAGCTTATCGATTACAAAAGAGGGCTGAGTAACAACATTATCAATAAATTATTTGTGCGTGACAACAATCTTTGGGCAATTAGTAATACTGGAATCAACAGAATATCTTTTAATAAAGGAAAAGCTACTGTTAGCGCCTTTGACGACGTAAATGGCATCTTATCCGACAATTTGAACGATCTATACATCGACAAGGATACTGCTTATTTTGCCACCAATAATGGATTGGTTTATTTTGCCTATAACCACTTGCTTCAAACTTCCGAAGCACCAAAAGTTTACATTACTTCAGTCATTAACAATAAGCAGTCGCTTGATCTTAATGGTAGTTTTAAGCTAAAACCGATTGAACAAAGCTTAATCATCAACTATAGCGCTATCGATTTCAACAGCAAAAACATCAGCTACAGATATCGACTTAAAAACAACGGCAACTGGATCGAAACCAAAAATCGCCGACTAGAACTTTCTTCACTTGAACCAGGCGAATATATTTTCGAAGTAAGTGCCAAAAACCAAAACAGCCATTGGAGCGAACCCGCAAAAATCAAGCTCGTTCTAGAAAAGAAATTTTATCAAACTTGGTGGTTCATTGGCATTTTGTTAGCACTTGGGGGTTATCTCATTTATGTGATCAGCGTAACCATTACCCGAAGACAAAAAAATAAGGAGCAGGAGCAATTATTATTAAAAAATAAAATCCTGATGCTGGAACAACAAGCCTTACAAGCCATGATGAATCCTCATTTTGTATTCAATGTGATGAATTCTATCCAGCATTATATCAATACCAAAAACACTGCTTCGGCCAATAAAGTCCTCACAGGATTTGCCCGTTTGATCAGGAAGAACTTAGAGATTTGCACACAGAGCTATATTTCTTTAGAAGAAGAAATCAACTACCTCAACCTATATCTCACTTTAGAGAAAAACCGTTTTGGCGAAAAATTCCACTTCGAAATCCATGTGGATCCACAAATAGACAAAGAAGAAACACAAATCCCTTCCATGTTGCTGCAGCCCTATATCGAAAATGCGATATGGCATGGCATTATGCCAAAGGAAGAAGGTGGAACGGTAAGCATTCACATCAGTGAACAAAATGATGAAACTTTGCTCATCAGGATTATTGATGATGGTATAGGTATAGATAATTCATTAGCGACAAAAAAAGACGGCCACCAGAGCAAGGGTATGGATTTGACTAAGGAACGTATTAACCTGCTAAACAAAATTGAAGCAAAATCCATACAACTGGACATTAAACAGCATGGAAAAACAGGCACTATTGTTTCCATTTCTATTCCGTTTACTCCATAAAATACCGTTTACTCAAATATTACTACCACTCACTAAATAAGCATGCATCTTAGACTTTTTTGTATTAAACTTGTTTTAAGAAATTAAACAAACATTAATTGTTTGTTCTGAGAGCGTTCTTATAGAATTGACAAAGATATTTTTTAACCTAACCTAAAAGTATATCTCAATTCAGGTTTCATTTGTGTGTTAAAAGCGTCCCGATTTTTCAATTAGGACGCTTTTTTGTTTTACACCTTATGGTATTTACAAGAGAAAAAAAATACCACTAAAAAATTCAAAAAAAATTTCCCAAAAATGGTTTTTATTCTAATTTTGGGCCTGCGAAAAAACGAAACAAACAACGCTGTTTTCTATTTTAAAAAAGATTTTTGTAACTTTAATTAGCGCATTTAACTTTCGAACTATTAACAATTTTTTGTGTAATGAAAACGCCAAAAAAACCTATTCAAGACAAGCCGACAGGCAAGCCAAATTCTAAGAAAGAAGAGATGGATGAAGAACTAGATGACGTCCAAGACGAGAAAAACGTAGATGAGGACGAAGATGACTTTGACATGCCTCTTGACGACTTCGACAATTTCGATAGTTATGACGACGATGATGACGAAGATTATTAAGAAAACAGTTCTATAAACATTATCACAAAAAGCATCCTAAACAGATGCTTTTTGTTATTTTAGCCCCCCATGAAAGTATTAGCAGTTAACAACGATCAAACGCAAAAACAATTTCTTGATGTGGTAGAACCTCTTTATCGCAATGACAAGGCCTATATTAGACCTTTAGATCAAGACGTTGAAAAAATATTTGACATCCAACAGAATCCATTCTTTAAGCATGGACAATGCACACGATGGATACTGCTAAATGAAAAAGACCAAGTCATAGGAAGAGTTGCGGCTTTCGTTAATGAGAAAAAAGCCTACGGTTACGACGTACCTACCGGCGGAATGGGTTTTTTTGAATGTATAGATGATCAAGATGCTGCAAACCTACTTTTTGATACCGCAAAAACTTGGCTAACTGAACGTGGAATGAAAGCCATGGAAGGCCCTATCAATTTTGGCGAGAATGATAGTTTTTGGGGGCTTTTGGTAGAGGGCTTTATCCCCGCTTCTTACGGAATGAATTACCATCTGCCTTACTATCATCAGTTGTTTAAAAATTATGGATTTGAAACGGCTTACGAGCAACTCACGAACATTATAGATTTAACTGTTCCCTTCCCTGCCCGGTTTACTAAAATAGCCAACTGGGTAGCAGCTAAACCTGGTTACACCTTTGAATATTTCAAAAAAGACCAAGCAGAAAAATACATCAGTGACTTGATGGAGATTTACAACGATGGCTGGCAGGACTTCGAAAATTTTGTTCCCATTAAGAAAGAAATCCTACAGGAAAGCTTTAAACAAATGGAAGTTATTATGGACGAGAAGTTGATCTGGTTTGCTTATGTAAACGGAGAACCCGCTTCTTTTACCGTATTAATTCCAGATGCCAACCAAATGATCAAGGACTTTAACGGAAAGCTCGGTCTATTGCAAAAATTAAAATTTGCTTACCGCCGCTGGGTTGGCGTTAAACGAATGAGAGCCATCGTGATGGGCACTAAAACAGCCTACCAAAAACATGGTTTAGAATCGGCCCTTTTCATTAAACTTGGGGAACATGTATTGCCTAAAAATCAGTATACTGAACTGGAATTATCGTGGGTAGGAGATTTTAACGAGAAGATGCTGGCCATACACGAAGCTACAGGCGCAAAATTCGGCAAAAAGCATTTGACTTTAAGGAAGGACATTTAGGATAAATCTTTTTCAATACTGAGATAATTACCCTCTCTGGCTACGCCATCTATCCCAAAGGGAGAGAAAAGCAAGTTCGATTAGACGTCATGTTACTTTCTTCCTTTGGGAGAGATGCCTACAGGGCAGAGAGGGTAACCATTCCATAAAAACAAAGTACCTTACAAACCTAGCTTATCATAAAGGTCAATGACCTTCTTTTGCAATTTCATTATTTCTGCATCCTTATCGGCAAGCAGCTTTTTCAATGAGGAAATCTCAGTGGCATGCTGTGATGATTGAACAGCAACAGGAACATCTTTAGAGAGAACAGAAGTTACCGGAACCTCGAAATACTTGGCTATTTGAATTAAACGAGATAGATTAATATCCGTTTGTCCATTTTCAATTTTTGAAAGCGCGGCTACTGAAATACCCAATGACTTGGCTACTTCAGTTTGCCCCTTCCCTTTATCCAGTCGCAGCTGCCTAATGTTGCTTCCTACTTCCGTAATTAAGTGCTGACTGGCCAAAATATTAATTGGTTTTTAACTCACTCGCCAGTTTTGGCAAATCGAGCCCAGCGTAAGTACCAGAACTCATTAACAGCAAATTGGTTTGATGATAATTAAGACTTTTCAAATAAGCTTCTAATTTAGTCGGATCGTCAAAAAACAACAATTTATCGTCTTCGAAGGCTTCCTTGATATCGGCTTCAGTTAACGGTTGCATTTTTTTCTGTTCAAAAGTCTTTGCATCAATATACACAATAGCCACATCAGCGTCATTCATTGCTCCGCTATATTCCTTCAAAAACTGCTTATTTAAGCTGCTAAAAGTATGCAGCTCCATTAGCGCCACCAACTTCCTATCTGTAAACTGAGCCTTAACCGCATGAATCGTCGCTTTTAGCTTAGATGGCGAGTGAGCAAAATCTTTATAGATATTCGTGTGGTTTACGGCACTCACTAATTCCAATCTTTTTGCAGCACCTGCAAAAGAAGCAATGGCTTCATTAAAACCATCTTCCGTAATGCCTAGCTTTTCACAAACTTGTTTAGCCGCATTTAAGTTCATTAAATTATGATCTCCAAACACATTTAACGGAGTTTGTTGCGGCAATAGATAAGTTACCCCATTTCTTACCTCGTGAGCAGGAACACCATAAGGAATCTTTTCTACGTCAGCCGTCGATTTTAACACCGTTTGATTTAATTCCTCATCTACTTCGCAATAAATCAAGGTACCTTTGGGTGTAATCGTTTCAATAAATTTAGCAAACTGCTCTACATAGTTGGCAAAGGTTGGAAACACATTGATATGATCCCAAGCAATACCACTAATTACCGCAATATTGGCATGATATAAATGAAATTTCGGTCTTCTATCTATGGGTGAGGCTAAATATTCATCACCCTCAATTACCATAATCGGCGCTGTATCTGTGATTTTCACCATGGTATCAAAACCAGCCAACTGTGCTCCAACCAAATAGTCGAAATCCTTTTGATGGTAGTTAAGCACGTGTAAAATCATAGAGGTAATGGTGGTTTTGCCATGGCTACCACCAATCACTACCCTTATTTTCTCTTTCGATTGTTCGTAGATATATGCAGGATAAGAGTAGATTTTTAATCCTAATTCTTGCGCTTTCAGTAACTCAGGATTATCTACACGAGCGTGCATCCCCAAAATGATGGCATCAATATCTGACGTAATGCGGCTTTCATCCCAGCCCATTTCCGCTGGCAGCAAACCATATTTATCCAAGCGGCTTTTAGAAGGCTCGTAAACCACATCATCTGAACCGCTTACTTCGAAACCTTTTTTATGTAGCGCTATCGCTAAATTATGCATTGCAGCACCACCAATAGCTATTAAATGTATCTTCATCATTAGCAAATTATTCAATTAGCTAATTAGCTAATTCTTTAAAAACTTCGCAGCTACCCAATCACCAATTTTTTTGTGGTTTTGGTAAACTAAGCCATATTGTTCAGCATGTGATTTAATGATATCCAAATCTGGGGTTTCATAAAAACCACTGAACAGGATCAATCCACCATCCCTAAGTACCGCAGCATAGCTCTCAATCTGATCCAAAAGAATGTTCCTGTTAATGTTCGCCAAAATAACGTCGAAAGTGGTTTGAGGAATTACTTCTTTACTTCCATGCAGAGAAACCAAATTTTCGATAGCATTTAGCTTTGCATTTTCAATAGCACTTAAATAGCAAACCTCATCGTAATCAATGGCTACCACATCCTTTGCTCCTCTTTTTGCTGCCAAAATACCCAAAATTGCAGTACCTGCCCCCATATCCAATACCGAAGCATCAGTTACATTAGTTTCAAGCACATATTGCATCATCATGGTAGTGGTTTGGTGGTGGCCTGTACCAAAAGCCATTTTTGGATCAATCACTATTTCATATTGATACTGAGGCTGGGGCTCATGGAAGGTTGCTCTTACGTAGCAATCTTCACTAATGATCAATGGACTAAAATTCTTTTCCCACTCTTCGTTCCAATTTTGAGGTGCAATTTCCTGCACTTTATAACTAACTGCAAAATCCAGTTCTTCCACCACTTCTTTTAGCCTAGTCTCTTCAAATTGATCAGCAATAATGAAAGCATCGAAACCTTCTGTAGAATCTACAAAGGAATCGAAGCCTATTTCAGCCAGTTGGCCAACTAAAAGATCTTGCTGGTACTCTTCGATTTGCTCGAAGCTAAAACTTACCTGTATATAATCCATTAAGAATTTAATGCTTTAACAATGTCCGTAAAATCACGTGATTTTAATGAAGCGCCGCCAATTAAACCACCGTCAATGTCAGCCTGAGCAAAAAGTTCAGGAGCATTTTTGGCATTACAGCTTCCTCCATATAAAATCGTTGTATCATCTGCAACGTTCATTCCATATTTTGCTTCAACTTTAGAGCGGATAAAAGCATGGATATCCTGAGCTTGTTCAGGAGTAGCTGTTAAACCTGTTCCAATAGCCCAAACTGGCTCATAAGCTAATACTACCTTACCAAAATCCTCGGCACTTAAACCAAAAACACCTTCTTCAAGTTGGCTTTCGATCACATTAAAATAGCTTCCGTTATTTCTTTCGTCCAAAGTTTCACCAATACAGAAAATAGGCACTAAATTATTTTGCAATGCAGTAACGGTTTTTTCGGCCAATAACTGATTGTTTTCAGCGAAATATTGTCTACGCTCTGAGTGGCCAATAATTACATATTCTGCACCTGTAGATTTGATCATTTTTGCAGAAATTTCTCCGGTATAAGCGCCGTTTTCGTTTTGATGGCAATTTTGCGCACCAATTTTAACCACACCCGACGATAGTTGTGCTAGGCTATTCAAATGAATAAACGGAGAACAGATTACCGCTATTTGGTCGCCTTTTTTCTCGTCTCTTACCATGTTTACAATTTCAGAGAACAATGATACTCCTTCATTGTAATCATTATTCATTTTCCAGTTTCCAGCAACTATTTTTTTTCTCATATCTATATTGGGTTTTAAGTTGTACGTTCTAATTTATACGTGTATCGCAAATCTTAAAATCGTAATTCGTAAATCTAAAATTTAAAAGTGTCTATATTGTTTTGTAATCTCAAAAACGTGCTTAATGATTTCGCTTTCTATTTCATCTAAAACGGTATCTCTGCGTTCATAAACTTTTTCCGTAGTTTCCAACATTTTATCTAAAGCATATACATCGAAGCCATGAGAACCGCCCCATGAAAAATCTGGGATGAAATTACGAGGGAATCCTGCTCCAAAAACGTTGGCACTTACGCCAGCTACCGTACCTGTATTAAACATGGTATTGATGGCGCATTTTGCATGATCGGCCATGATCAAGCCACAAAACTGCAATCCCGTTTTTCGGAAAGTTTCCTTATCATAGTCCCATAAGCGAACTTCTGCATAATTATTTTTCAGGTTGGAATTATTGCTATCGGCACCAATGTTACACCACTGGCCTAATACCGAATTGCCCAAATAACCTTCGTGTCCCTTTGATGAATACCCCCAAACAACCGCGTTATTAATCTCACCTCCCACTCTGCTAAATGGGCCAATAGTTGTTTTGCCATAAATTTTGGCTCCCATTTTAACTTGAGAGTCATGGCATAACGCAAATGACCCACGGATATGGCAGCCTTCCCAAACCTGACTATTCTTGCCGAGATAAATTGGACCTTGCAAAGTATTAAAGGTCGAACATTCCGCTGTTGCTCCCTCTTCTACAAAAATGTTATCCCCCAAAATGGTATTAGTACTGCTCAACTTGGCAGAAGTCCTTCCTTTGGTCAATAATGCAAAGTCTTTTTGCAGTTCAACATCATTATATCCGAAAATTTGTTCTGGATAGTCAATTTTCACAAAGCCATCTAGATAAGCAACTCTTTCCAAGCTACTCATTGCTTCTGTATGTTGAATAACGGAAGACGATCTATAAGCAATCACGACATCAGCTGCGTGTAACACCTGACCATCTTTTAAGTTTGTTATTGTCTCTAACAACTCCCCATCAGGACAAATTGAACCATTAATGAATAGCTCTGCCTCCAACAACGAATATTTTCTACTCAGATAGTTTTCCGTTTGGAAGCCAAATGCTACATCAAGATGCTTGCTCCATTTCTCCGCAATGGTTAGGATACCTACTCTTAAATCGGCTACGGGCCGTGTAAATGTCAGCGGCCTAAGGGACAGCCAAGATTTGTCATCAAAAAGATTGATTGCCATAAGCAACAAAAATAAAAAAAGTCCCGGGCTTACGCTCGGGACTTTCAAAAAATATCTCTTTAGCTAAATTATTTTTTAGCGTAACGGGTTTTGAATTTATCGATACGACCTGCTGTATCAACCAATTTCATTTTACCAGTATAGAAAGGGTGAGAAGTGTGAGAAATCTCTAATTTGTAAAGAGGATACTCATTACCATCTTCCCATTTAACAGTTTCTTTAGTCTCAACACAAGATTTTGTTAAGAAAGAATAGTCGTTAGACATGTCTTTAAATACAACGAATCTGTAGCTTGATGGATGCAAATCTTTTTTCATAATCTATTTAAACTTTATTTTGAAACCCCAACGTTACTTTTGCAATTTGCTGGCAAACGATACGGATGGGTGCCTCTGATCTTAATCTTTATTTTTAGAGGTGCAAATATCTAGATTATTTTCCATATAAACAATATTACAAAAGAGATATTTTCATAAAATCATTTTTTAAAAAACATTGATACTTATTTTCTTACACCTGAGTATTATTTAGCATTGCACTTAACAAGCTTCAAAACATCTTTAATCAAGTATTAAAACATTGGGATACTTTCTGAAACTAAATCGGTATCAAAAACTGCACGAGCTTCACCTTGGCGAATAAATCTTGTACCTCCATTTTTATTGTCGATATTGATCAAACCATAACGTACATTTCTTAATAAAGTACCATCTTTAGTACCGGAAATAATGATACCGAAGATAGCCGAATTGGCACCTGAAACTGATTTCACTTTACCGTAAATAGTAAAATCATTGCCTTTACCGCTAATTGCAGTTACAATACTGGTATCTGCATCAGTTAGAAACTTTCTACCGATTAGCTTAATATTGTTGTCTTTATCTTGGCTTAAAAACTTAACTGTTACATCTGTAAAAACCAAGTTAGCTCCATCTTCTGGACGATTACTTTTTAACAACCTCACAGGTTTAATGCCAAAAGCACCTTCCATATTTGGAGGGGTAACATCTAAGCTCAATGAAATACCTAACTTAGTAAGTGTGTCCTGATATTGTTTGGGGATAATGTCATTAATTTTCTTTACCAAATCCTCTTTTCTTATTGCTTCAACAACTTCTTTATTATCTTTTTTACAGGCAAAGAAAGCAATGACACAAAGTGTTAAAAATAAAATGGTTCTAAATCTTTTCATCTCAAATTAGTTTAGCGCTGGATTAATTTCCAAACCAAAATTGTGGTTAAAATAAGTGCCGGCCTATACCACAATGGGTGATTTTATCTGTCTCAAAGCAATTCATTAAAAGGCTATTTAACAACCTTGATTAACTGATGACCATCAATCCCTCGAAATTCTACAAAGTAGGTTCCCTTTTGATAAGCACTCATCTCTAGCTCGAAATTACTTTGGGTTTTATTCAATAGATGTTCTTGCAATTTCTTCCCTGTGATATCTATTAGAGCAAGATTTTGGTATTTCCCACTCTCAAAATCTAATTTCAGCTGCTGAACAACAGGATTTGGGTAATACCTGACTATTGAATTGGTAAGATTAAAATTCAATGCTCGTGTGCCTAAGTCCGATTCTCTACCATCTAAATCCAACTGTACCAAACGATAATAGTTGGTTCCGTTTAAGGGAGTATAATCAGTAAAATGATACGTTGCAACTGGGGCACTCCCGTTTGGAGCCTGCGTAAATATTTTGACAAAACTTTTGTCATCGCCGCCACGCAACAAAATAAATCCTTTGTTGTTCACCTCATTGGAGGTTTGCCATTGCAATTTAGCTACATTTTTATCGGCCCTTGCCGTAAAATTTAACAACGTAACAGGCAAAGTACCTTGATATTCGTAGGCTCCGATATCAATGTTAGCACCAAACAAACGGGCATTACCTAATAGGTCCTCGGTATTTACTCCTAAAGAAGGATAATCGTTGTTATTTCCATTATTTACTGCAACACTGCTTTCTTTTAGCGTGAAGACATCATTTCCAAAATCGGTAAAAAGATTAGTAGCCAGTAAGCTGGTGCCATCTATATTACCATTACTATTATCATTTTTATTTTTGATGATAGAGTGACTTGCAATATAAGAGGCAATACTTGAACCCTGTCCCGTGGCAATCAGGTCATCCCAAATGAGACAGTTTTTTATCGTAGCTGTACTACGCCGCTATACAAATACAAAGCATTTGCTCCATTTCTTGCTGTGGTTACGTTAATTAAAGTAGATTGAGCAATGAAATCCATTATCGCTGCACCCGCGGAACTACTCGAATTCCCTGTAAAAACACATCCTATCATCGTTTGCGATGAACTGGAATTGTAAATACCAGCTCCTTCACCGGCGGTGTTTGTGGTAAAGCTACAATTGGTAAATATTGATGTAGCGCCAATATTATGTACCCCACCTCCTTCTGAGGTGGCTGAATTGGACACAAACCTACAGTCGGTAAATACCGTCGAGGACCCCACGTTGCGTACTCCTCCACTTTGGATCCCAAAATTACCCGTAAAAAGGCATCCATTAAATGTTGGTGTAGCATTATCGTAATTTGCCATACCACCCGCATAACTGCCAGGTGATGAATTGCCACTAAACGTACAGTTAGTCAACGTAGGGGAAGAGGCAGAATTATACATTCCCCCGCCAAGACCACCTACTAAATTTCTACTCACAGTACAGCCTGTTATGATGGGAGAAGATGAGGCAGCACAGAAAATTCCTCCAGCATACCAATAACCTCGATTTAAGGTAAAAGTACAATTGACAAGCTGAGGAGAAGACGATAAAATATACATTCCACCACCTTCGCCTACACTGATATTGTAAGCCCCATTGGCGGTAACGTAACTAGCACTATTGTCCGCATTTCCGCCCGTTACCGTAAAACCATCGAGAACCGCAGCCCCTACCTCTCCCGCAGCCACCACCACATGGTGATTGTTTTCCGTAACCTGGGTAATGGCTAGCGTACTCCCCGAACCAGTGGCAATATCATCGCCATTAACATCTCCACTTAAAATGGTGCCGCCTGCGCCATAAATCCTAGTATCTGCTAAGTCATCAATGCCATTAACAGAGTCGAAACCTCCATATAACTGCACGTTAGCTACCATTAAAAAGGTGTTTTGCCTACCTGCGGCAATAAAGCTAGCTGGGCTATAGGCAGGTTTATATACACCTTTAGCCACATAAATTTTTAAGGTGTTTCCAGAGGTATATGATGTCCTATTTTCTTGGGCATATTTTAAGGCATCGGCAAGAGAAGTCATGGCGTTTAACCAAGAGCTTCCGTTTCCTGTTCCAGTAGCATTGGCATCTACATAAATGATGTTATTGGCATCGGGCGTTTGTGCTTTTAACCCATCGGCTATAAATAGCAAAACCAATATTAAGGCGAGTTGTGGTAAAATTGCTTTCATCTGTCAAAAATTAGAGTGATTAACCCAAATCTCTACAGACCAACGCCTTTATACAATTAAACCAAGGGTGATTTTGAGGGTGATTTTACAGAATACCTTGTTGCCTGGCCTTTAAAACAGCTTCCGATCTGCAAGCAACATGTAGTTTTTTATAAATATGTTTTACGTGAGTTCTGATGGTCTCGTAGCTGATAAAGGCCTTATCTGCCATATCCTTATAACTTAAACCTTGAACCATAAGCGCTAATATTTCCTTTTCTCGATTGCTTAAACCTAAATCAGATTGGTTGGGAGACACCAAAATCACATTTCGATTCACAAAAAAGCCCATTACTTTCTGTGCAATTGCAGTAGACATCGCCCCTCCCCCACTATACACTTCTTTAATTGCCTCCAATTGCCTTATGGGACTATCGGTTTTAAGGATATAACCACTGGCACCAGCACACAAGGCGTTGAATATTTTATCACTATCATTAAACACAGTCTGAATCAACACTTTTATTTCTGGGAACTGCTCTCTTATTTTTTTTGTGGCTTCTATGCCATTTAAACCAGGCATCTCAATATCCATTAAAACCACATCCGGCTGACTAAAATTAATATCGGCCAGCACTTGGTTAACATTTGGGAATGAGCCTGTACAGGAAAATCCAGGTGAGCCATTGATAATGGTCTGCAAAGCTTCCCTTATCAGCTTATTATCCTCAAATATTGCTACCTTAATGTCCATACTGCTTTTCACTTTAATATCCTTTAACCTTATAACTAAAACAAACACTCGTTCCAACGCCTAATGCACTTGATATCACTAGCTGAAGATTGATTTCTTTGGCCCTGTTTTTCATATTCAGCAAACCATTACCTTTCGTTTCTTCTTCTACCAAAAAACCCTTACCATTATCCCTAATAGTAACCATCAATATTTTATGCTTAATTTCGAAAACGATCTCTAACAACTCAGCATCACTATACTTTACCGCATTGTTAATAGCTTCTTTACTTAACAAATAAATATTCTTACGGGATTGCATAGACAATTTCACCTCATCTAGTTTCCCTATCTGGCTAAACTTCAAACGAATTCGTTTAGCATCGGTAATCTGTACCGCAAACTCTTTTAGCCGCTCAATCAAATCAACCAAGTGGTCTTGTAACGGATTTACAGTCCAAACAATATCATTAAGTTTAGCAACCATCTCCGCAGCGTTTTCCTTAATGATATTAAGAGAATTTTCTACTTGCTTTTGCTCTCCTTTATTAATTTGCTCTTTGGCAATATAACTATACATCCCAATCCCGCTCAAAGTAGCCCCTACCTCATCATGCAAGTCCTGACTAATTTTGGTCCTTAAATTTGCCAACCTTAAACGTTGAAGCGCATAATAACGATAAGCAACAAAAGCAATGACCAACACACAAAGCACTAAAAGCAAAACGTAAATTCTGGTATTGGCCAAACTTTGTTTATTCTTCGACTCAGCAAGTTCCAGCTTGAAAATAGTCTTTTCATTATTTATTCCCGTTAGCAATAAGGACTGTATTTGCTGATTATTTCTATGGTAAGTTGCCGTTTCTCTTTTCGATTTCAGTTCCAAGGTTTTATTAAGCAACTGTATATCGCCATACTTACGATAGAGTTTGATAGAAATCTCCAAAAACATCGCGGCATAAAAATCATTGAGTTGTGGGTATTTTCGCAAAACCAAAAAACCTTCATCTAAATAACCGAAAGCCGCCTTTTTATTTCTGTTTGCAGCAGCGCATTCGGCCATCCCACTATAGGCTGTCAACTCCACATCAAACTCATCCGCCTTGATGGCGTACCATTTGGTAAACTTAAAATACTTAAAAGCACTATCCACTTGTTTATTGAGCAGATAGGCATTCCCAATATTTAAAGCACCAGTTGCCATACCCCTACCAGAACTAATCTCTCTGGCCTTTTTTAAGGATAAAAGACTATAATAGATAGCACTATCCGGTTCATTTAGCTTTTCAAAAGTTTCTGCTAAATTCCCTAGAATATGATGCGGTTTCGTAAGATCCATATAGACCTTTTTATATGGAGGCTGCTTAGCAAAACCCAAAGCTCGCTTAAAAGCCATCCGTGCTTGTTGTAGTTTATTTCCGTTTAAGTGGAACAAACCTATAAAATTGTACGAATCGGCCAAGAGCACACTATCTTTCAATATCTTAGCAATATTTTCCCCTTTTAATGATTCTTGCAACCCTAACAGATGTAAATTATTGTAGTAATATATTTCTGCCTGACAGGTAGTGAGGTAATAGGAAAATTGGGTAGGCTTTCTAGCGCTATCTATAGAATAGATTTTATTTAGGCAATATTGAGCAGAATCATATTGATCATTGCTCATATAATCATATGCCTTATTTAAAATTTGTTTTTGAATGGGCGTACCTTCTTTTTGTTCTGCATTTTTTTGTCCGTAAACTAAACTACCAAACAACAAGAGCAAGAAAAAAAGAAATCTATTTTTCATGATACGAGAGTTACCGTTCCAAACCAAGCTACAAATATTTGCAATATAAACACTTAAGCCTAAAAAACCGATACCCCATTGGGGTATTTATCAAATAAAAAGAATATCCATTTTTAACCTTTTAAGTGTAACAAAGCTGCCTTAAAAATTGGCCAAAAAGTCTCTAATCGTTATATTGCGAACTTACCTATTTCGAAAATCTTTAATTTTTATTCATGGAGTTATACTATTCGTTTTCTGTCCTCATTGTTCTAGCCTCATTTTTTTCCTATCTAAATTTGCGCTACCTAAAGCTTCCCTCTACTATCGGTATCATGATTATCGCGATGCTATCGTCAATAGTTTTGGTTATTACAGGTCACTTGTTTCCTGATACATTCACCCATTTTTCTAATCTTTTGCGAGATGTAGATTTTACCGAAGTGCTGATGGGAGCCATGTTAAATTTCCTCTTATTTGCAGGGGCTATCCATATCAACCTTAAAGATCTAAAGGAACAAAGGGGTCCAATCGTTATTTTCTCTACGGTAAGTGTGGTCATTTCTACTTTCGTAGTCGGCGGATTGACATTCTACATCGCACCAATATTTAACCTTAACATTCCGTTTTTATACTGTTTGCTATTTGGAGCTTTAATTTCCCCTACAGATCCTATTGCAGTAATGGGCGTTTTAAAGGAAGCCAAAGTAAAGAAATCGCTCGAAACCAAAGTAGCTGGCGAATCTCTCTTTAACGATGGTGTTGCCGTTGTTGTTTTTGCCGTGATATTGCAACTGACCCAAAGCAGTGACATTGACATTTCTTTCAGCAATATTTCATGGCTTTTGGTAAAAGAAGCGGCCGGTGGATTTATTGTAGGAGCGCTGCTAGGCTTAGGTGCTTCAAACGCCATGCGTAAAATTGACGACTATAAAGTTTCTGTCCTAATTACTTTATCTGTAGTGATGGGCGGTTATTTAATTGCAAGAGCCATGCATATTTCTGGGCCACTTACCATGGTTGCTGCTGGTATTGTGATTGGTAATTATGGCAAAAGAACGGCAATGTCGGCCACTACCAAAGATTACCTGAACAAATTTTGGGAGTTGATTGATGAAATTTTAAATGCAATCTTATTCCTTTTCATCGGTTTTGAACTCTTGATTATTCCTAACATCACTAATTACTGGGTAATGGGCGGTATTAGTATTATCGTGGTACTTTTTGCCAGATTTATTTCTATCTACATCCCTGTTAAAGTGATTCCTTTTAGAAACAAATTTAGCAAGGGCACCATTAAAGTATTGGTTTGGGGAGGTTTAAGAGGCGGTGTTTCTATTGCTCTAGCCCTATCTATCGACGAAGGCCCACACAAGCCAGTTATTTTGGCCATCACTTATTTTATTGTCGTATTCTCTATCATTGTACAGGGCCTAAGCGTTGGCAAAGTGGCCACAAAAGCACTTTCGAAAGAGGAAGATTAATTTTAGCCACAGATACACAGGTTAATAGGACTTACGAAGTTTCTAAAACTTCGTAAGTCTATCTCGAAAAAAGAAGTAGAAATATTCCATTTTACATGCAACGTCCTTTAAGTTTCATTGTCTTATGTCGAAAAACTAAAAGATGAAACTTAAAGGAATTGTTATTCTGCTACTTTATGTTTTTAATGTTAGCGCTCAACAAAAACAACTCGACAGCTTATTTACTGCGAACCTCAAAAAGGGCCAATTTGATGGCTCGGTATTGATTACAAAAGGTAATCAGATCATTTTTGAAAAGCAGTATGGATTGGGAAATAGACAATTCAGTGTCCCTATCAACAAAGAAACCCGCTTTCCTATTGCCTCCATTACCAAATTATATGTTTCTGTATTGGCATTTAAACTAAAGGAACAAGGGAAATTAGACTTCAACAATACTATCGATGTGTATGCACCAACCTTATTGCCCAAACACAACACGAAAATCAAAGTGAAAGACCTTATTCACCATACTTCGGGTTTACCCAACGAGAAAATACCCGACTATATGGTGAAGCTATCCCCTAAAGATTTCATTGCTAAAAGAATTAAAGACACACTTTTATTTGAACCCGGCAGCAAATACAGATATAATAATGTCAATTTCATTTTGCTTACCGCTGTTTTGGAACAAATATCAGCAAAGCCTTGGATCCAACTACTTCATGAGCTGATTGTAAAGCCTTTAAAACTTGAAAACACGGGAGTAACCATTAGAGATTCTGTGATCAGCAATTTGGCATACGGCTATTACAACTATTCTTTCGGCAACGAAAAAGTAAAGGATCCATTACAGAACAATTACCCATTGTATATTGAAAATTATGCAGGTGCTGGAGCGATGTTCAGCACTCCAAGTGAGCTCCTAAAATTTAGCTCAGCATTGGAGCATCAGGAAATCGTCAACAAATCATCAGTAATGGAGCTTTACCAACCCTTAAAAGAAATTGGTTTAGTCGAAAACAGAAATTATTACGTTTCTCCAGGAGGTTACGTGGGTGAAGAAACCATTGCAGGTAAAAAAATGGTGATTATTGAACGTAATGGTAACATAGGAGGCTTTAACCATACCTACTTGCAGTTACCAAACTCTCAACACAAGGTGATTATTTTCTGTAATACCGACGCTGGAGACCTAAAAAAGATAGCCAATGAGGCCATCGCTATTATTACTCAGTAGAAGGCTTACTATATTTATTCCAGATTTCTAGTTTAGCTTTTTGTCTTGTGATATAAGCATCAGCTATAACCTCTCCAGAACTGGAGTTTTCGGCACTTTCCAGCAGCTTTTTAAGCTTGTCCTGATCCACATCGGCTCGGTACAGGATTTGCACCAATTTTGGGAAATCATCTTCCACCAAATATTCGAAAGCTCGTACCAATGCTTCACGCAACTGCGCTTCGGATATTTCTTCAGGCAGTTCAAAATCTTTGCCTACCATTTTCACTAATGACATTCCACTCATAATATTATAACACCGAAATTATTCAATCCAAATTGTAACTGGCTCAAGGGTTGGTTGAATGTAATAATCAACCTCTTCGTTATTACATTTTCTATTCAAAATCCAAGTGTCAATATCACTTTCTCCTTGTATCCCATCTGGATAAAAACCATAATTATCTTGCCCCATTATATCGTCCACCTCTACTTCAATTGATGCTATCCCTCCATCTTCATCATAAGTTATTGTAGTTATTGGATAAAAATCACTATAATACTTGTGTCCTGCAAAAATCTTTTTAACAGTCTTTGTAAAATCAGGTTTACCAGTTACAACGTCTGTTTCTTCCTCGGCAATAATATTTTCATGTCTATCTAACAACTCTTTTCTTTTCAACGTCAAAACACCATTTTCATAAAGATTAGATTTCACCAACCTTAATGAAGCAAAAAAATCAACTGTTTTTATATAACATTCCACGGATAGAATAGATAATTCTTCTATAATTCGCACTTCATCTTCATCAAAATCTTTAAAATATTCAACATATTGCAGACCACCTTCATAGTAATGTTCTATTTTTTTTGTCGATTGTCCTATCTTAAATACTTTGGAATAACGTTCGATTTCTGTTAAATATTCAAAAGCTATGGGATAATCATCCCATGTTAAATATGAAATCTCCATTTTTTCAACCCTATTCTAAACTATCTTAACTCTTCCACTCATCTGATCTCCTGGCAAAGTTCTATTAAAACACCATTGGTCGTTTTAGGATGCACAAAACAAATCAACTTGTTATCTGCACCTTTTTTGGGCTGTTCATTAAGCAATACAAAACCTTCGCTCTTCAATCTTTCCATTTCGGCATAAATATCGTCTACATCAAAGGCAATATGATGTATCCCTTCCCCTTTTTTGCTTATGAATTTGGCAATAGCACTTTCTTCGGCAGTTGCCGCCAAAAGTTCAATCTTATTTTCGCCCACTTTAAAGAAAGCAGTATCTACATTTTCGCTTTCAACGGTTTCTGTTTTATAGCAGCTTGTACCCAATAGCTTCTCGTACAATGCAGAGGCTTGCTTCAAATCGTTCACGGCAATGCCAATGTGTTCTATTTTGTTCATTTTTTCTAATTAGAAAAAGTTATTCGTTGCAGGTTATTACCCCTAACTACTCCTTCTCGTTATCGAAATGTAAAAATGCAGGTTTTAACTATAGCTTCATAGCTATTATTTATAATTGTTCGGAAAGTTTTTTCGTATCTTTGTATATTAATTAAGACAAGAATTAGATAATGGAACTTCCTATTTACTTAGATAATAACGCTACTACTCCTTTAGACCCAAGGGTTTTAGAAGCTATGTTACCTTACTTTACTTCTAAGTTTGGTAATGCAGCTAGCCGTAACCACGCTTTTGGCTGGGTGGCTGAAGAAGCAGTAGACTACGCCCGTGAGCAAGTTGCTAAATTAATTGGCTGTACAGAAAAAGAAATCATCTTTACTTCTGGTGCTACTGAAGCAGATAACTTGGCTATTAAAGGTGTTTTTGAAATGTATGCTGATAAAGGTAATCACATCATTACCGCTACTACAGAACATAAAGCTGTATTAGATACTTGCAAGCATTTGGAAAAACTGGGTGCAAAAATCACTTACCTAAATGTAAAGGAAGATGGCTTAATTGACCTTCAAGAGCTTGAAGCGGCAATGACTCCTGAAACCATTTTGGTATCTATCATGTACGGCAACAACGAAATTGGTGTAGTACAACCAGTAAAAGAAATTTCTGCCATAGCACACAAACACGGCGCTTTGTTCATGACTGATGCTACGCAAGCTGTAGGCAAAATCCCAGTAGATGTAAATGCTGACGGTATTGACTTGATGGCTTTCAGTGCACACAAAATGTACGGACCAAAAGGTATTGGTGCTTTGTATGTACGCAGAAAAGGACCAAGAGTTAAAGTTACCGCTCAAATGGACGGCGGTGGTCATGAGCGTGGCATGCGTTCAGGAACCTTAAACGTACCAGGTATTGTTGGCTTAGGTAAAGCTTGTGAACTTTGTCGTTTAGAAATGGACGAAGAAGCAAAACGTTTATCTGGCTTACGTGATAAATTAGAGAGTGCATTAACTCAACTTGAAGAAAGCTATGTAAACGGAAACGTAAATCATCGTTTGCCACATGTTGCCAACATCTCTTTTAAATATGTAGAAGGTGAAGGTTTAATGATGGCGATGAAAGATTTAGCGGTTTCTTCAGGTTCAGCTTGTACTTCTGCTTCATTAGAACCATCATATGTATTAAAAGCTTTAGGCCTTTCTGATGATTTGGCACACTCTTCGATACGTTTTGGTTTAGGTAGATTTACCACTGAAGAAGAAGTTGATTACGCTGTAGAAAATACCAAAAAAGCTGTTAACCACTTGAGAGATCTTTCTCCACTGTGGGAAATGTTCAAAGAAGGTATTGACTTGAGCAAAATTGAGTGGGCAGAACACTAATAAATTAGATAATAATCATATCGGCTAATTAGCTAATTAAAATAAAAGAATATCATATTTACGGTGGCGGGAAATCTAAAATCGTAAATCTAAAATCTAAAATATCATGGCATATTCAGAGAAAGTGATTGATCACTATACCAACCCTAGAAACGTTGGTACTTTAAATAAAGAAAATAAAAATGTGGGTACTGGCTTAGTTGGTGCTCCTGAGTGCGGCGACGTAATGCGCTTGCAAATTGAAGTGAACGATGAGAATGTAATTACCGATGCTAAATTCAAAACTTTTGGATGTGGCTCAGCGATTGCTTCTTCTTCGTTAGCTACAGAGTGGTTAAAAGGAAAAACAATTGATGAGGCTTTGGCTATCGACAATATGGATTTGGTAGAAGAGTTAGCTTTACCTCCAGTAAAAATCCACTGCTCGGTATTGGCCGAAGATGCAATCAAATCTGCTATTAACGACTATCGCGTTAAAAATGGTTTGGAAGCATTAGAATTGCCAAAATCACACCACTAGGAAATTTTAGATTTGACAAATTACGATTGACGATTTGCCAAGTCTATAAATGAAAACTGATTTATGATTTGCCGATTAAAAAATCTAAAATCGTAAATCTAAAACCGTAAATATCATGATTACTATAACAGATAAAGCTAAAGATAAGATAGACCACCTGATGCAAGATTCAGAATTGGGTTCTGATTACTTTTTACGTGTTTCGGTAAAAGGTGGCGGTTGTTCTGGTTTATCATACAATCTTGATTTTGATAACGAAGAGAAAACTGGCGACCAATTTTTTGAAGATCGTGGGATTAGAATTGCCTTGGACATGAAATCGTTTTTATACCTTGCTGGTACAGAACTTGATTTCTCTGATGGCTTAAACGGTAAAGGTTTTAACTTTATCAACCCTAATGCAAGCAGAACCTGCGGTTGCGGGGAAAGTTTCTCTGTATAAGTTTCTTGAAACATATGATAAAAAAGTCCCGTACGTACGGGACTTTTTTTGTTTAACAGCAATTTGAAAAAGCTGAGAAATTGAAGGAAATCCCATCCTTGGTATAGAAATTGAGCAAACTCTATCAAAAACCATTGCCCATGATTTTACAAGCGATACAATCTAAGAATTTTGACGAAGCAAAACAGCAATTATTAGCTGGCGAAAAACTTGACTCATCAATCAATATCTACACCAAAAGCCAGCTCTTTGATACTTTACTTAAAGAAAAACAATTTGATATCTTACAATTGCTCTTAAAAGACAAATCTGTCGAATTAGATATCTATGAATTAGATGGTTTCAACAACACCATTTTCGACAGGATTTTATATAGTTTAAATACTGATGACGATTCGTTGGCTTTTCTAGACGATTTCTTCTCAAAAGTTGAAAACATCAATGATGAGGTGGCTGGAAAAACACTACTTTCCTATTTTTTCGAAAAGGAAGCTTCTTTAGCATTCATCTCTAGCTTAGTTAATGCTGGCGCCGATGTGAATTTTAAAAATAATGCTGAAGAAGGTTATCTACATCAGGTGGCCAAAACCTATACCAGAAATACCGAACTATTCATCAGTTATATCAAATTTTTAACCGAGCAGGGATTGGACGTGAATGCTGAAAATGTAGTAGGGCAAACATCTTTACATTTAGCGATTGATCTGAATAGAAAAGAATTTGTCGCTCCCCTACTTGAAATGGGTGCGGATCCCAGTCAGTTAGATAAAAAGGGAAAAAGCAGTTTCTACTTAGCTGTCGCTGAAAAGCTCGACCCAGAAATGTATCAGTTATTAAGTCAATACGGGAGTCCGGATTTTGATCAGCTTAATAAAGATCAAGTGAGCTTATTTTTTGAATACGTACGCATGATTTATAGCAGCAGTGAAAGAGAGCTTCAACTATTGGCAGAGCTATTAAAAGATGGTGCAGATGTATATCAAATGAACACCTATTACGGCAGAACAACAACCCCATTGGATTTAATTGCAGAGAAAAAATCCGAGATACTACAAACAGTGCTTGACAGTGGTAACATTGACATTAACCGCCAGGATGATGAAGGCAACACGCTCTTACATAAAGTTTGTGCCTACAACGTGAACTACGAAGCAGATAAAGCAAAAGAAACTTATCGAAAAGTGAAGCTATTGCTTGAAAACGGTGCCGATAAAAGCATTACCAACAACAAAGATCAAACTGCTTTGGCTCTTGCCAGTGATGACAACTTAAAAATCAAAACAGTAGAGTTGTTGATGAAGTAACAGTTCACTTGTTCATTGGTTCATTAGTTTTCGTGCATTATCGATCATTTTACAATTCAAAATTTAATCATTTACTCATTCAAAATTTCTTCATATGTCGATGTCATTTATAATTGCTTGCGAATCAGGAAAACGAAAAATAGCCGAACTATTGCTCAGCAATGGAGAAGCGGATCCAAAATATACAGATGAAAAAGGAAGAACCGCACTTCACTACGCAGCGCATCATGGTTTTTTAGATTTGGTAAAAATATTACTTGATAAAGGTGCGGACATCAATTATGAAGATCAAGCAGGGGAAACACCTTTATATTTTGCATTGCTACAGAAACAGAAACAAACGGCTTTGTATCTTATAGAAAATGGTGCAAGTACAGCAATTAGAGACCATAAAGGCAATAGCTTACTTCATTTAGCGGCTGCTTATGGACAAGTAGAAATTTTAGATAAATTATTGAGCACCGACTTATCCATAGATAATGGCAATAATCTTTCAGAAACTGCTTTACTTTTAGCTGCAGGTAATCGAAATCGTCAAGTTATAGAAATATTACTTGCTAAAGGTGCTGATGTTAATACTACTGACAAGCAAGGCAATTCCCCTTTGTTAATTGCAGTCGCTTCAAAAAACTTACCAATAGCTGAACTATTGCTTCAGCATGGCGCCGATATAAATCATAGCAACCACAACGGAGAAAACGCTCTCTTATTGGCTTGTTATGATACCAATAGAATGATGATTAAACTTTTGGTAGAAAATGGAGCAGATGTGCTGACCACAAATAAAAACGGGCTATCTCCAATTTGGTATGCTTGTGCCCATAACCAGAAAGAAATTGTGGAGCTTTTCCTAAATAATGGTGTTGATGTAAATTACGCCAAGCCCATTATCCCTTCAGACCACTCGATGTCGTCATACCTTGATTGGGTAGAAACAGCGACCAATTTGAGTAATGATGCCAGTTTTACGCTTAACAACACTTACAGTTATGGCGGTGAAAGCTTGATGCATGTAGCAGCAAAAAGTGGGCACATCAGCATGATTAAATTATTACTTAACAAAGGAGCCAACATCAACGTACAAGATGAAAGCGGAAATACGTCTCTACATTACGCAGCGGCCAATGGCAAAAAAGATATGGTAGCCTTGTTGTTAGAAAACCAAGCTGACCCAACAACAGTAAATACGAAAGAACAAAAAGCCATTGATTATGCCAACATTAAAGGCTTTAATGAAATTACCGAGTTGCTCCTTAAGTATGGGCCAGCTAGTGCTGCAGCCAAAACTTCAAGCGCCGTCTCCGCAACCACCCAACCTACAAATGCGGTTGACAAAAAACAAGCGTTACTAGATTTAAAGGAATTGTTAGACGCTGGAATTTTAACGCAGGAAGAGTTTAATTCAGAAAAAACAAAAATCCTTCAAGGTAGTTAAATGGCAAATAAAAAATCCCGCTTGTGCGGGATTTTTTATGATCAATTCGCCTCAAAAATCTTATTACCGAAAATATCTATTTTATAAACTCCAATTTTTTTTCCATTTCCATCTTCTACTACTTCGTTACCCCAAGCATCCTTTTTATAAACTCGAAGTATTTGTCCTGAATCATCTTCCAAAACATCGTTACCAGAGTCATCTTTCTTGAAATTTCCAATCTTATTTCCACTCCCATCCTCTGCAATGAGATTACCAAAAGCATCTTTTTTCCTAACCACTTCTACTGGTCCGTAACGTCCATTAACAATGTCTTTTTTATTTTTTTTTAACGCTTCACCATCCCTATTTTCAACTTCATCATTACCGGAAGTATCCTTCTTAAAAACTTTCTTATTCCCCAACTCATCTTCTACTACATCATTCCCAAAAAAATCTTTACTAAATTTACTAACTAACCCTCCTCTCTGATCTTCAATGATCGTATTACCGAAAATGTCTTTTTTGACTTCACCTAGAATATTACCACGTTCGTCTTCTATCACTTTATTGCCAAAAATATCCTTCTTTTGTTTCAATTTAATTCTACCATAAGCATCTTCAACAATATCATTTCCTAAAATATCTTTCTTGATTTTACCTAGTACAAGGCCTCGACCATCCTCTATCACCGTATTTCCAGAATTATCTTTCTTATAGATCCATTCTCCCGATTTATTGTCCGTTTTTAAGAAACGGACCAAGTAGATGTCCTGGGCAAAGACTGGGTTTAAACAAAACGTTAAAATACCAGTAAACAACATTGTTTTAAATGTCCTTACCATCCACCCCATTGAATGGGGAGATAGCTCCATTTTGTAATTTTTCATAATTCAAGTTTTTATTTGTGTGTACCTCAAGTTAATCATTTATAAAACAATTACCTACTACATCATTCATCTATTGGTTATTTTATTAAATCATATATCTCATTTTTTACCAACAATCATCAATTCATTTTGTATTATTAGTTACAATGCTTTATCATTGTCGGTTAAAACCCACCAAACAGTAAATGTAACATGGTAACATTCAACGAATTTTCTACCGTACCCTCGCTATTACGCAATGTTGTGCAACATATTCACTCGCCTGAAACCACCTTTTTAATCCATAAAAAAGGGGCTGAATGGGAAGAAATATCATTTAAGGAAACTTTGGCAAAGGCTGATGCTGTTGCTGCGTTCTTCCTTGAAAAAGGCATTGTTAAGGGCGATAGGCTTGGATTGATGATAGAAAACTCGCCTGAATACGTTTTTTACGACCAAGGGATACAGCAAATTGGTGTTATTAATGTTTCTATCTATCCAACCCTTTCTGAACAGGAAGTTGCTTATATCATCAACGATTCTGGTATTAAGGCAATTTTGGTTGGAAATCCATTTTTATTTAAAAAAATCTTAAAAGTTTCTGAGAACTGCAAAGAGCTTAAATACATTATCCCTGCCTTTGCAGATTTTGGTAAAATTGCTATTCCAGAAGGTTTAAATATTGAAGTGATCGATTATCAGGATGTGCTAAACAGACCTGTTAGCGAGACGGAAAAAGCTACGATTGACCAAATGCGTAATGAAGTAAAGCCAATGGATGTTTCTTCATTGATTTATACTTCAGGCACTACAGGGACACCAAAAGGCGTAATGCTTACGCATAATAACTTTGTAGAAAATGTGAAAGTATGCTTGGAACAAATCCCTGTGATTGATGAGACCGAAACTTTCCTTTCGTTCCTACCTTTATCTCACGTATTTGAACGTACTGCTACTTATCACGTTTGTTGTGCACAAGGCTGTAAAATTGCCTTTGCTCAAAGCTTAGAGTTATTGGCCAAAAACATGGGCGAAGTAAGGCCAACAGTGATGAATTGTGTACCTCGTTTGTTAGAACGTATCCATGATAAGGCTATTAAGTCTGGTACTGCAGCGGGAGGCTTAAAGGCGAAGATATTTACTTGGGCCTTGGAAACCGGAAGTGCCTACAGAGAGAAAAAGGAAGCTGACAAAAATCCCGGTTTGGTATTAAGCGGTAAAAAAGCATTGGCAGAAAAATTGGTTTTTAGTAAGATTAAAGAGAAAACTGGCGGCCGTTTAAAGTTTATGATTTCTGGTGGTGCTGCCTTGCCTAAAAATGTGGGTGAGTTTTTTGGAAATTTAGGCATCAAGATATTAGAAGGCTTTGGCTTAACGGAAACTTCTCCAGTAATGGCCGTAACAGAATATCACCGACAAGTATATGGTACGGTTGGTCGTGTAATTCCTGGTATTGAAATAGGAATACAAAATGTAGATACTAAGCAGATGTTAAGTATACAAACCCACGACACTTTTAATGAAGAGTTTGAGTGCGAGGAAGGTGAAATTATTGTTCGTGGTCACTGTGTGATGAAAGGCTATTTTAACAAGCCTGCAGAAACTGCTGAGGCTATTGACAAGGATAACTGGTTCCATACAGGTGATATTGGTCGTTTCTACAAAGGCAACTTGCAAATTACGGATCGGCTGAAAAACATGATCGTAAATGCTTACGGTAAAAATGTTTACCCTACTCCGGTAGAGAATATTTACCTGAAAAGCCCTAAAATTGACCAGTTGTTTTTAATTGGAGATAAACGAGAATACATTACAGCCATCATTATCCCGAACAAGGAAACTTTACAGGAAACTTTTAACTTGAAAGAAGAGTTTTTCCAACGTGAGGGCGATTTTATTGATGAACAAGAAATCAATGAATGGGTGGAAAAGGATATCAAAAAAATCAGCAATGAGTTAGCGAAATTTGAACGCATTAAACACTTTAAAATCAAACGTAATCCTTTCAGTATTGATGAGGGGGAAATTACCCCGACATTAAAGGTTAAGCGCCGTGTGGTGGAGAAGAAGTATGCTCCTGCTATTGCGGAGATGTATGCAAAGGATAGTGCTGAGGCCGAGTAGCCAAAGAGATTCTTCGCTGCGCTCTGAATGACAAACATACAAAGCTGTTACTTAATTAAAGATCATACGAATACCAAAGATTAAAAGCACAGCCCTTTTGTCATTCCGACGTTTGGAGGAATCTCTATTGAATAGAATACTTCACAATTTTCTATAGATATATTGCATAAGCTTATAGAGATTTACGTAGCTGCTTAGCGATCTTCGCTACTGAAGAATTGGTACGGGGTTATGCTCTAAATGACAAAAGGAACAATACTACCAAACAAAGATTAAAATCATGATCAAAGATCTCTCCGCTACGGTCGAGATGACGGCACTAGTTAAATAGCAACGACTTTTATTATCTAAACGGGATAGCAGCGGAAATCCTTTTTGTTTTCAAAGGAAAAACCTCATAGGTTTGATTGGGAGTGTGAGTTAGGGAAACCTATGAGGTTTGCGCCAAGCCACAAAAAGATTGCAGCGAATAGCCCGACGAACATTAATTTCAGCACTAAAACTGCTTTACAAATAAAAAAGCCGGACATCATAATTGACGCCCGGCCTCGGTATTTCTCAAAACTTAATTGCTTGATTTCTTAGTATCGTCATTGTTGATACTACGCTCACTCTTTTTGATTGATCCTTCGAACTTTCCAAATTTCCAGTTTAAGCCAAAATTTACACGTCTGAAAATGTTTTCGCGAATACGTTCTTGGGTGAAGTTAGTGCCTTCGGTATAACTTCTGAATGCTCTATATTGTTGGAAAGGATTGGCCACCATCGCAGAAAAAGTTAATTTGTCTTTGATAATATCTTTACTGCCGCTGAAACCTATATAGTAATATTCATTTGATTTACCTTGCAACAACACATTTGGTGCACCATAGTTGACTGATACACTAGCTTTCCAAGTATTTTCGAACTTATAACTTGTATTAAAATTGATGTAACCAGTGATACCATCGTTTTTGGTAAGTTCACCATTGATTAATCCCTCTAATTTTACATAGTTAAGGTTTCCACTTAAATTTACATTCCATTTATTAGTAATGGGATAGTTGAAGTTAATATTAGTACCTAACAATCTATCCTTACCAATATTTTGTGAAGTAATTCTTGTTAGATTTTCTGCTTCCACATACTCAAAAACTCTTTGCTGTGTGTTGTTAGCAAAATTGTAGGTTAAACTTACATTAAGTGATCCTTTTTTAAAGTTGCTATAGGTTACCTCAAAGTTATTGCTCAATACAGCCTTCAAATCAGGATTACCAAAATATTCAAAACCTGGTCGTGATTTGTCTACGAAAGGATTAAGATCCCAAATACCTGGACGTTGTATACGTTGCGTAAAACCAACACTAAAGCTTTGGCTATTTTTAAGAGATTTGTTAAAAGAAACGGAAGGAATAAGGTTAAAATAATCTGTTTTTACTTTTGAACCAGTACTTTCGAAGTTTCCTGTTACATAAGTTCCTTCTAAGCGAGCACCAGCTTTAAAAGTCCAATCTTTCACTTTAATGGTATAGGTATTGTAAACACCATAGATATCTTGATCATTACTGTAATTGTTGGTTTGCGACGGATCAATTACATATCCATTTTGGGCAGCATTGTAATTTAGAAACTGGAAATTACTTTTACCGTTTCTCAAAATAGCTTTAACTCCAGCTTCTACTGTAACTACTTTAAATGGATTGATATAATCTAATTGTGCAGTTTGCTCCATCGACTTACTGGTGTTGTCTTGTTTATAGTTAACTCCTGTAAAATTCACCATATTGGAGAAACGTACATCGTTAAGTTGTGGCTCTGAACTGTCGAAAAGCTTGTATGAAAAGGTCAATAAATGCTCCTTTTTATCTTTAAAACCACGTTGGTAATTAAAAGTATAATCAGTACCTCCCCATTCATATCTGGTCCTGCTATCCATATCATAGGTAGCTATTTGCGCATCCCTCACATCAAATTTTTGATTTAAATCCTGTTGGTTATAGCCCCCATAAGGGTTAATCTCTGCAGTAATTAAGTTGAGCGAGTCAATTTCGTAACTTAGCTCACCACCGCCCCAAGCCCAAAAATTATCGATTTTTTGAAGACCTTCTGAATATAAACTTGAAGCTGGCGCTGTGCCTTTACTGTTTCTACGGTCAATGTTTCTAATGCCCTTAACTTGCCACACCCCTGTACCTCCATAGGCGTTCAAACCAAAGTTTCCTTGTTTTACAGTAAAGTTTAAATTACCACTAGGTCCGCCAGGAAATTGGTTACGTACGTTCACGTTTCCATTATAGCCATTATCCGTCTTTTTAGAAGTGATGATGTTAATTAAACCCGCTAAGCCTTCACTTTCGTACTTAGAGGGCGGCGTGGTAATTACCTCAATTTTTTGCACACCATTTGCTGGCATACTTCTTAAATATTCCTTAGGATCTCTTGTTAATATCCCTGATGGCTTACCATTGATAAGGATACGATAATTACCTGTTCCTTTTAATTTTACATTATCATCGGCATCTACGGACAATAACGGCACTTTACGCATCATATCCAAAACGGTTAACACCTTACTCTCTGGATCTGCTTGGGTATCGTAAACAATACGATCTGGCTCTTGCTTGATGATAGGTTTACTGCCTACAATGGAAACTTCATTTAAGTCGTTCCCTTGCGGCTTCATCAAAATTTTTCCCAAGTCGGTTTCAACGGCAACCTTTATTGCAATTTGTTTAGACTTATAGCTTAGTGAACCCACAATTAAAGTGTATGGTCCTGGATTTACCGCTGCAAAGGAGAATTTTCCATGCTCATCTGAAATTACGCTTTTGATTACTATTGAATCTTTTTTGAGAGCGATGGTAAAATATTCTCCAGGTTTTTGGGTAAGGCTATCAATCACTATACCTTTAACCTGCACTGCTTTTTCTTGTGCTTTTAGGTTAGTGGCTGTAAATAAGATGCAAAGCATCAAACTACATAAAAATAAAAAGGATCTGCTCATTTGTGTGTTTTTTGTTCGGTCAGCAAAAATTTTGCATCATTTACCCCATCAGACGTAAAACATTTCTCAACGTTGCACCATTTCAAAAAGAAAATCTGAAACTCATTCAAAGTCAGCTCTATAAATTATCTGTTAGCATTAATTTTTTTAAGCCTGTTGTTTTCTTAATTTAGCGGGAGATATGCTACAAAAACTTTCTATACGCAATTACGCTTTAATTGATACGCTAGAAATTGATTTCGACCGAGGACTAAATATCATTACAGGTGAAACCGGTGCTGGTAAATCGATCATTTTAGGGGCTTTATCCCTTATTTTAGGTCAAAGGGCAGAAAGCAAATACTTTTTTAACCAAGATAAAAAGTGTGTAATTGAAGGAAGTTTTTTTTTAGCGGATGAGCAATTGAAATCGTTATTTGAAAGCAATGATGTCGATTTTCAGCAGGAAACTACTTTACGTAGAGAAATTGCCATCGACGGCAAGTCTAGAGCATTTGTGAATGATACTCCCGTAAATTTAGCCACGCTAAAACTGATTGGGGAAAATTTGATTGCTATTCACTCTCAACATGCCACGCTTGAAATTAGCAATGCCGATTTCCAGCTATTGATTTTAGATGTATTGGCCAACCATCAGCCATTGCTTAAAAGTTACAGAGAAGGCTTTAAACAACTAAGACAAACTGAAAAACAACTTACCTTATTAACCGAACAAACCAATGAGGCTAAAAAGAAGCAGGATTATGAACAGTTTTTGTTTAACGAACTGGAAGAAGCTGCTTTAAAGGAAGACGAGCAAGAGCATTTAGAACAGGAACTAGAAAAGCTTACTCATGCCGAGAGTATTAAACGCTCTTTAATTGCCGGTACCAGTTTAATTAGCGAGAATGAAACCGCAGCTATCAATTTGGTGAAGGAAGCTAGTTTACAATTGAACAATGTCGAAAAATTCGATCCAGCGATTGCAGAAATCAATGAAAGATTAAAATCTACTTTGATTGAGCTAAGGGATATTGCAAGTGAAATTAGTAGTATAGAGGAGAACACAGAACATAATGCCGCCCGAATGGAATCCATTCAGGAAAGATTAGACCTATTTTATACTTTGCAGCAAAAGCACCGAGTAAGCAGTATTGCAGAATTATTGGTCATACAGGATCAGCTTTCAAAAAACCTAAATGCCCTACTCAACAGCGATGAGCAATTAGAAAAGCTTCAGAAAGAAATTGATGCACTAAATAAACATTTACTTCAACAGGCGAAGGAACTAGACAGCAACAGAAGAAAAGCGATTATCATAGCTGAAAAAGAAGTTGGTGCGGCATTAAAGCAAATGAATATGTCGAATGCTTCGATCAGTTTTAACTTAACCGAGCAAACGCAGCTAAACAGCAACGGTATTAATGAAGTGCAATTATTATTTACCGCCAATGCAGGACAACAAGCTGCTCCAGTTGGTAAAGTAGCCTCTGGTGGTGAGCTTTCGAGATTAATGCTGGCCATTAAGGCTTTATTGGCTAAACATACTGCCCTACCTACCCTCATTTTTGATGAAATTGATACTGGAATTTCTGGCGAAACTGCCCTACTTGTTGGCGAAGTGATCGACGCTTTGGCTCAGAACATGCAGATATTGGCCATTACCCACCTTCCGCAAATTGCATCAAAAGGTAATTCACATTATTTTGTGTATAAGCACGAGAAAGCTGATAAAACGACCACAGGCATCAAAAAACTTGACACTGGGGAACGAGTGAATGCTATTGCAGAAATGCTGAGTGGTAAAAATCCAGGAGCTTCGGCGCTGCAAAACGCGAAAGAGCTACTTGGTTAGATAAGTTTTTTTTACAACATATCGATAATCTACGAAATTTTCGTAAAAAATAGCTGAAAAACTAACTATTTAGTTAACTTAGTGGTATGAGCTTGAAATACTACTTTATATTTTTATTGATGCTTTTTCAATCGTCGGTTTTTGCCCAAGACAGCTTTAGCATCAGCGGAACTGTACGAGACGAAAAAGAGACCATTCCAGGTGCAGCCATTTATTTAAGTGGAACAAAAATCTCTACCATTACCAATACCGAAGGAAAATTTACAATTCCCAAATTATCCGCAGGAAATTATGATGTATTGGTACAAGTAGTGGGTTATTTGCCTTATTCTAAAAGTTTAGTGATTTCGGATAAATCAGTACATATGGATGTGTTATTAACCTCCAATCCAGTAATGCTAAACGAAGTAGTGATCAAACCCGATCCAAATCGCTTAGCATACCTCAACGTGTTTAAAGAATTTTTTATTGGCAAAACACCAAATGCCAGGGATTGTAAGATACTGAATAGTGATGTTTTGGTTATTGATTATGACAAACAGCGAAGAGTACTTTCTGTAAGTAGTAACGATTTTCTTATTATAGAAAACAAAGCATTAGGTTACAGAATTAAATATATGCTGCAAAACTTTGAATACGACTACAGAACTAATATTTTATACTTTGCAGGATTTCCATTTTTTGAAGAAATGAAAGGTTCCAAATCAAAAATTAACCGATGGAATAAGAAACGTAATACAGCCTACTATGGTTCTCCACAGCATTTCTTTCAATCTTTATATGATGGAAATCCCGAGAAAGAAGGCTTTGTAATACACAAACTAGGAACTATAGGTAATAAAAACAGATTACCGGATAGCGTTATCAATGCAAATATTAAAAGGCTATCCGCTGGTTCAAAGGCTATCAATATGTTAACTTTCAACAGAGATGATTCATTGAACTTTTGGTTAAAAGAACGTAGCAAGCCTAAAGCAATGTCCGTTTTGAATAAAGCTAGGGTACTCACAGACACTTTAGTAAAAACCTACAACCAAGATGTTAAGTATATTAATTTTACCGATGAACTTTTCATCATGTACACTAAAGAAAAGGAGACAGAAGAGTATAGTTATATGGGATTTCAGGTGAGCAGAGCTCCGGATATGGGAAATTACCAAGTGTCGCTTATTAATTTAGTAGCTCCTCCAATGTTATTTTATAAAAATGGTAGTGTAGCCAACCCAAGAAGCTCTTTATACAAAGGTTTTTGGGCCTACGAGAAAATGGCGGATGCCGTACCTACCGAATTTAAACCCACGGAAGTAAAATAACCAATAAATTAGCATCATTATTTAAAATTACTAAAATTTTTAGTAATTTTAAATAATGAAAACAGCGCAAGAAAATACAAATGATTATCTCAGCGGAAGAGGTGCGCAATTAAATACAGACAATAAGTTTCTAAAAAATAGCATTACCAAAGAGCATATCGAGGGAATTGATGATTGGGAAATCACCAATGAAAAAACTTCCTTCATTATTGGAAACTCTAAAAGTATTGTCAATAAAGTAGAAAGCCCCGATGTGAATATGCTTTATTCACTCAATCCCTACCAAGGTTGCGAACATGGTTGTATTTACTGCTACGCCAGAAACTCGCATGAATACTGGGGTTTTAGCGCAGGCTTAGATTTCGAACGAAAAATTATTGTCAAGCAAGATGCTCCAGAGCTTTTTAAGAAATTTCTGGGAAAGAAAAACTGGCAAGCCTCCCCTATCACCATCTCTGGCAATACTGATTGCTATCAACCTTGTGAAAGGAAATATAAATTAACCAGGCAATTACTACAAATTGCGCTAGAGTATAAACAACCTATTTTCATGATTACCAAAAATGCGCTCATTTTGCGTGATTTGGATATCTTGCAAGAATTGGCCAAACATCAATTGGTAAGTGTATTTGTTTCTATTACAAGCTTAGATGAAAACCTCCGACAAAAGCTGGAGCCTAGAACCACCACCGCTAAACAACGTTTAAAAGTGATTGAGCAATTAAGCTTGGCCAATTTACCCATGGGTGTAATGGCAGCTCCTATGATTCCAGGTTTAAACAATCATGAAATACCGGCCATTTTAAAGGCAAGCGCCGATGTTGGTGCCATATCTGCTGGTTATACAGTAGTAAGGTTAAATGGGTCAATCAGTAAAATATTTGAGGATTGGCTTTCCAAAAACTTCCCAGATAGATTTGAAAAGGTTTGGCATCAAATTCAAGATTGCCATGATGGAAATGTAAACGATAGCCGCTTTGGCACTAGAATGCGTGGAGAAGGAAATTTTGCTCAACTCATGAGCAATACCTTTAAGCTACATTGTAAAATCAACAAATTGAATCTCAAAAGAATTGAACTCGATAGCTCACAATTTAAAGTACCAAAAGCGCAGATGAGTTTGTTTTAATAGCAATAAAAAAGCCCCGTAAATACGGGGCTTTTTCCTATCCTACTCTACACTTCCTTCTTCTTTCTTTTTCTTTTTGCTTGGACCTTTAGGTGCCACTACAATCTCTTCTTTCTCTTTATTGTAATTTACCTCTAAGGTGTCACCTTCATGAACTTCTCCTTTTAGGATTTCTTCTGCAATTGGATCTTCCAAGTATTTTTGGATGGCACGTTTCAATGGACGAGCTCCAAAGTTGCTGTCAAAGCCTTTATCTGCAATAAAATCTTTTGCTTCATCAGTAAGCTTAATTTTATAACCTAAAGTCTCTACTCTTCCAAATAAGGCTCTCAACTCGATATCAATAATTTTGAAGATTTCTTCTTTACCAAGAGAGTTGAAAACTACCACATCATCAATCCTATTCAAGAACTCAGGAGCAAAAGCACGTTTAAGTGCATTTTCAATCACTCCACGACTGTGTGCATCACTTTGATTAATTTTTGCCGAAGTAGAGAAACCCACACCAGCACCAAAATCTTTCAATTGGCGTGCACCAATATTAGAAGTCATGATGATGATTGTATTTCTGAAATCAACTTTTCTTCCCAAACTATCAGTCAATTGACCTTCATCTAACACTTGTAACAAGATATTAAATACATCCGGGTGCGCTTTCTCGATCTCATCCAACAAAACTACCGCATAAGGTTTACGGCGTACTTTTTCAGTCAACTGACCACCTTCTTCATAACCAACGTATCCTGGAGGCGCTCCCACTAAACGAGATACCGCAAATTTCTCCATGTATTCACTCATGTCTATTTGAATTAGAGAATCCTCTGCATCAAACATGAAACGAGCCAACTCTTTAGCTAATTCAGTTTTACCTACACCTGTTGGGCCTAAGAAAATAAATGAGCCAATTGGTTTTTTAGGATCTTTCAATCCAGCTCTGGTACGTTGTATCGCTTTGGTTAATTTTTTAATCGCATCATCCTGACCAATAATTTTATCAGCAATGGTGTCGTACATGTTCAATAGCTTATTGCTATCAGTTTGTCCAACACGTTGCAATGGAATACCAGTCATCATTGAAACTACCTCAGCCACGTTATCTTCAGAAACTTCATAACGTTTTGTTTTAGTCTCTGCTTCCCACTCAGCCTTAGCTTTGTCCAATTCCTCTAGCAAATTCTTTTCGGTATCACGTAGTTTAGCGGCCTCTTCATATTTTTGGCTTTTCACTACACGATTTTTCTCCAATTTAATATCCTCTATTTTACTTTCAATAGCAATGATATTATCAGGAACATGAATATTGGTCAAGTGAACACGTGAACCAGCTTCATCTAAAGCATCAATGGCTTTATCTGGTAAAAATCTATCGGTAATGTATCTTGAGGTTAAAGAAACACAAGCGTTAATCGCTTCATCGGTATAAGTTACACCATGATGTTCTTCATATTTCTCTTTGATACGATTTAATATTTCTATCGTTTCGTCTGGAGAAGCAGGCTCAATCATTACTTTTTGAAAACGACGGTCTAAAGCGCCATCTTTCTCAATGTATTGACGATACTCGTCTAAAGTAGTTGCACCAATACATTGTATTTCTCCCCTAGCTAATGCAGGTTTGAACATGTTCGAAGCATCTAAAGAGCCAGAAGCACCACCAGCACCTACAATGGTATGAATCTCATCAATGAATAAAATCACATCAGTAGATTTCTCCAACTCGTTCATTACCGCTTTCATGCGTTCTTCGAATTGTCCACGGTATTTTGTACCTGCAACTAACGAAGCCAAGTCAAGTGTCACTACACGTTTGCCAAACAATACTCTCGAAACCTTACGTTGTACAATACGCAAAGCCAAACCTTCGGCAATGGCGCTTTTACCAACACCTGGCTCACCAATTAAAATTGGATTGTTTTTCTTTCTACGTGACAAAATTTGCGAAACACGCTCAATCTCTTTCTCACGACCAACTATTGGATCTAATCTACCTTCTTCCGCAGCACGAGTCAAATCTCTTCCGAAATTATCTAATACTGGAGTTTTCGATTTAATATCTGAAACTTTTTTAGGAGCGGTGAAGCTTTCTTCTTCTTGATAATCATCATCGCCTCCAGCAGTACCGCCACCTTGCGCTTCGTCCTTAAATCCGTTTTTATTAACTTCTACTTCCTGTTTAAATGTTTCGTAGTTAATACCGTATTGTAATAAAATTTGCGAAGCGATATTATCATCGTCTCTTAAAATAGACAGCAATAAGTGTTCAGTTCCAATTAAATCACTTTTAAATATTTTAGCCTCTAAATAGGTAATCTTCAAAACCTTTTCAGCTTGCTTGGTTAAAGGAATATTACCCAAATTAACCGTAACGCTCGAAGTTCCTCTAACGGCTTCTTCAATAGATCGGCGAAGTTTTAAAGTATCCACACCTAAAGATTTTAAGATCTTTATGGCCATACCATCTCCTTCGCGAATAAGGCCCAACAACAAGTGCTCTGCGCCTATATAATCGTGTCCTAACCTCAGGGCTTCCTCCCTGCTGAAAGAAATCACGTCTTTAACCTGTGGTGAAAATTTAGCTTCCATAATCTGTATGTTATCGGGGACGACACTAAACTATAAATTTGTTTTATAAATACGGCGTCTCGATTTTTATATTTTATCAACAATTACGCCATATTGGTGGATTAAGCTACCAATATCCTACATTATACAACAACATTATCAATCAAATATGTTGTGAGCAATTGTTTTGTTACCCTATTTCGATAAGATTTTTACAATAACACATACGAAAAAGGACCAATTGTCGGTTTTTTGTAAGCTTTAAAAGAACCATTATTACTGACAAAAAAGACAAAGTATAGCAGTAAAGTAGAATTTTTGTCAGCCTTATTCATCATTTGTAAAGCAATACTTGAATTACTATTGTAGCAAGCCCCGCTATCCTTCCAAGTCCTCGCTCATTGCATTTCGCTGTGGGCTTTCCATACTATCGGGTTTAGGATACCAAAACCTGTATCAGCTTCGCGTTCTTAGTGGACTTCTACTTTTCTTCGCGTTTAAATTCTCTTCACTCAGAAATTAAATTAACGCAAAGGTTAAAAAAGAATTCGCGAAGGAACGCTAAGTCTACATGAATCCAAAATACCTCCATAAACGATAATATTCTTTAAAAGCCTAACCTTCTAAAAATTAGATAAAATTTGTATCTCTTTGCGTTCTTAGCGGAACTTCTACTTTTTCTTTGCGGTTAGACTCTCAACGCATAGCAGTTAAATGAATGCATAACTTGCAAAACCTAATCTTCAAAAATATCATCAAGTTTTAGAACAAAACCAGGCAATACTGAAGAGCCTACTTCCTCACTTAAGGTAAACAGTTTTGAAGGATAATATCTGTCCATTTCACCCAAAGTATATATCAGCACAGTTTGCTCACTTGGACTTACCACCCAATACTCTTTCACGCTAAATTCTTCGTACACCTTATACTTAGACAAAAGTTCTTTCTTATTGTTTCCAGGAGATAAAATTTCCACTACTAGTTCTGGCGCACCTAAGCAACCTCTGTCATCTAACTTGCTCTTATCACAAATCACACAAAGGTCTGGCTGAAGAACAGTATAGATATCTTTATCCGCTTTACTTTTCTTCGCGAAACGCACATCAAAGGGAGCTGAGTAAACATCACAAGGTTTTCCTTTTAAAAAATTCGCAAACGCAATAGCAATATTCATGGACACCTTTTGATGTAATCTCGAAGGCGCAGGGCTCATCTTATGGATTTTCCCTTTAATCAATTCCAATCGGTCGTCAAAAAGCCAATTGAGATAATGCGCATAGCTATAGGTTAACGACTCATCTAATTCATTAAGCGAATAAACCTTTTCATCAGGTTCTGGATATGTTTTTACATTGGGCATACCCGAATATACCAAATTGACCGCAGGTTTTAAAATTTCATCCGTTGAATACGCACCGCATTTAAAATGGCCAAAAAAGCAACACCAACATCAGCAAAAACCGCTTCCCACATAGTTGCCAAACCACCAGCGCCTAAAATAAGCACCACGGCTTTTACCCCAAAAGCTAAACTGATATTCTGATATACAATCTTCTTAGTAGCACTACCAATTTGAATAGCAGTAGCAATTTTGCTAGGCATATCATTTTGTATTACCACATCAGCAGTTTCTATCGCTACATCGCTTCCCATAGCCCCCATAGCCATTCCCACGTCACTCATTGCTAGTACTGGTGCATCGTTAATGCCGTCACCTACAAAAGCCACTACCCTACTGGCATCTTTCTTAATGGATTCTAGTTTTTCTACTTTACCCTCTGGCAACAAATCACCGTGTGCTTGGTCTACCCCCAATTCATCTGCCACTTTTTGGGTAATAGCTGTTTTATCACCGCTAAGCATTACAACCTTATCTACCCCTGCAGTATGCAAGGCTATAATGGCCTGTTTTGCATCAGGTTTAATTTCATCGGCTATGCTTACAAATCCCGCATATTTCCCATTTACCGCCATTAAAACGGTAGTTTCAACTTTTTTATCTAAATCTTCAGGATAAGGTATTTCAAACTGTCTCAACAACTTGCCATTACCCGCCATTACTGTAGCATTATTTACTATAGCTTTTAAACCATGGCCCGCAATTTCCTTTACATCATTTACCGCTAACAACTCCTTGAGATTAGCATGAGCTACAACCGCCTTTGCAATGGGATGTGTAGATTGATTTTCAAGACTAGCCAAATAAGCCAAAAAATCTTGCTCTGGTATTTCAGCCTGTATTTCGTTAACCTTAAATACACCTTGAGTTAGGGTTCCTGTTTTATCTAACACCACCGTATTTACCTTAGTAATCAAATCCAAATAGTTAGACCCTTTAAACAAAATACCATTACTAGAAGCCGCTCCAATACCACCAAAATATCCCAAAGGAATAGAAATTACCAACGCACATGGACAAGAAATCACCAAGAAAACCAAGGCCCTATATAACCAATCGTTAAATTGATAGTTTGCCACAAAAAAATAGGGCAAAAACACCAATGCTACTGCCAATAAAAATACAATAGGCGTATAAATCTTAGCAAATCGGCGGATTAACAACTCCGTTTTTGCTTTTTTGGCACTTGCGTTTTGGACTAAGTCTAAAATTCTAGAAAGCGCACTATCTTCAAAACGTTTGGTTACTTTTAGGCTCACTACTCCATCCAAATTCAACATCCCTGCCAATACTGTCTCACCCTTTCTAATGGTGTTCGGTTTACTTTCTCCTGTTAGTGCTGCGGTATTAAAACTAGCACTGTCACTCAATAGTTCCCCATCCAAGGCCGATTTCTCCCCTACTTTTAACTGTAAAGTTTCCCCAATCTCTACTTCTTGTGGCTTTACGGTTTGGTATTCGCCGTTTCTGTAAACCATTGCAGCGTCTGGACGTACATCCAGCAACGACTTAATATTATCTTTAGCCTTGTTTACCGCTGCATCTTGAAAAAGCTCGCCAATGCTATAAAACAACATTACGGCTACTGCCTCCGGATATTCGCCTAAAGCTAGCGCTCCTATCGTTGCCAGTGTCATTAAAAGAAATTCCGTAAAAATATCTCCTTTAGCGATAGTCGCGAATGCTTCCTTAATAACTGGCCATGCAACTAGGAAATAGGCTATTAAATACCAAACCAGTCTTAAATAGCCCGTAAAAAAAGAAACCGATAGTTTATCGAATGCAATAGCGGTGAGCAATAGTGCCAAACAAATAGCTACAGGCAAATAGGTCTTAAATGAAGACGAATCGCCGTGGCTATGGTCATGGTCGTGGTCATTATGATTTTGATGTTTTTCATGGCGCTGATGTCCGCAGCAACCATCCTCGTTATGATTTTGATGTGGTGCCATATTTTATTATTTAGAATTATTCAAAACTACACTTTTCACCGACTAATCAATCTTATTTATGTCACATTATTTTTCGATCATATACAATAAAAAGTGTTAAACTATGTTAAATGTATTAGATAAGTATTCCGACATGAAGTCTTTCAAATTATCATACATCACTAATGAGCTACTCCGTAAAATAGGGTTAGTAAAACTTTATTACTGGTTTAATAAGTAATATTTCTATTAACAATACCAATCACATTTTCATTTTCATTAATTTTCATCCTTTAAATTTACAACATTAATAAGGGCCATATCTTTTTACACCATTTTTTATGAAATTGGTGATGGCATTTATTACTAACTTATCACAAAAAGAGATGAATATTAATCAGTTTAAAACTTTTTTTGCTGCACTTGGCGTTGTTACCGTCGGTGTTGCAAATGCCCAAACGCCCATCAAAAAGTTTATCGACCCAGCAAACATGGATTTAAATGTGAAGCCAGGAGATGATTTTTATGAGTATGCCAGCGGTACTTGGGTAAAAAACAATCCTGTTCCAGCTAAAGAAACTCGTTGGGGTTCTTTTAACGAACTACGCGACTTCAACGTAAACGCCGTAAGAGGTCTTGTAGAAGCTGCAGCTGCTGACAAATCTGCCCCTGCAGGTTCAGTAACCAAACGTGTTGGTGATTTTTACGCTGCCGCTATGGATAGTGTAACGATTGAAAAACTAGGTTACACGCCAATTAAAGCCGACTTGGAAAAAGTGAAGCAAATTAATACGCTTCAAGATGTATTGAACTTCACTACCTACATGCGTACCAACGGGCTTGGTGGTGCACTTTATGGTTTTGGTGTTGGCCAAGACAGAAAAAATGTAAACAAGTACATGGTTAACATTTCTCAAGGTGGAACTACCCTTGGCGATAGAGACTATTATTTGAAAGATGACAGCCGTAGCGTAAAAATAAGAGAAGCTTACGATACTTACATGACTACTCTTTTTAAATTGATTGGTTATACCGATGCTGTTGCTCAACAAAAAGCTAAAACAGTTTTCACCATTGAAAAAGAATTAGCAGAAGCTCAAATGAGCCGCTTAGAAATGCGTGACCCTTATAAAACCTATAACAAATTAACAGTTGCAGATTTCAACAAAGTAATCCCTAACATTAACTGGACTAATACTTTAACACAATTAAAAGTTACTGGCCAAGATACTGTTTTGGTGAACTCACCCGCATTCTTCAAATCGTTAAATAACTTATTAACTTCTACTTCAGTTGCTGATTGGAAAACTTATTTAGAGTGGAACATTTTAAAAGGTTCTGCTGGTAGCTTAAGTTCTCCTTTTGTAAAAGCAAACTTTGCCTTTACGCAAGCGCAAACTGGACAAAAGGTTCAAACGCCACGTTGGCAACGCATGTCATCGTTAACTGATGGTGTATTAGGTGATTTGTTAGGCCAATTATATGTAGCTAAATATTTCAAACCAGCAGCAAAAGCTCGTATGGACGAAATGATTGCTAATCTTCGCAAAGCTTTCGAAATCCGTATTAAAGGTTTAGAATGGATGAGCGATGAAACCAAGCAAAAAGCTTTAGCTAAACTTCATGCTTTTAGACCAAAAGTCGGCTACACTACTAAATGGAGAAACTATGATGGTTTAGTGATTAGCAGAACTACTTATTTCCAAAACTTACGTAACGCAAGCAAATGGGCTTACAGCGAAAACATTGGTCAATTAGGTAAACCTGTAGACAGAGAGCGTTTTGGTATGACCCCTCCAACGGTGAATGCTTACTACAGCCCAACTTTGAATGAAATTGTATTCCCAGCTGGTATTTTACAATTCCCTTTCTTCCACCCAGATGCTGACGATGCAATTAACTACGGTGGTATTGGTGCAGTTATTGGTCACGAAATGAGCCACGGTTTTGACGATACTGGTAGCCAGTACGACAAAGATGGTAACTTGAAAAACTGGTGGACTGACGAAGACAGAGCGAAATTTAACGCCAAAACAAAATTATTAGGCGAGCAATTTGACAAATACACTGTTTTAGATACCATACATGTAAACGGTAAATTCACCATGGGCGAAAACATTGGTGACTTAGGTGGACTAAACGCTGCTTATACTGCTTTCAAAATGACTAAACAAGGTCAAAGCAACGAGAAAATTGATGGATTTACTCCTGACCAACGTTTCTTCTTAGCTTGGGCACAAGTTTGGAGAGGTAATGTATTACCAGAAACAGCTGCTCAGTTAATTAAAACGGATACACACTCTCCAGGTCCTTACAGAACTATTGGAGCTCCAGTAAACATGGATGCTTGGTACAAAGCGTTTGATGTACAACCTGGCGACAAACTTTACAAAAAACCAGAGGACAGAATTAAACTTTGGTAATCGATTAATTCGATGATTTGACCATTAGCTAATTTGATATTTTTTGAATTGGCTAATGGTCATTTTTTTTATCCCATTAGCTCATCATCCAACCAGCTAATTATTTCATCAACTATATTTCGCTTGCACCTTCTTTGGCAACTTCGCCAGCACCAATTCTCTAGAACGTTCTACACGTTTCTTCAACTCCGCATCATTCAACACCTCTAGATTTTCTATTTGCACCCATTGCCTTTTGGCCAAATGGTAAGCTTGCTTTATGCCATCTCTAGCAGTTAACTCGTCAAATTCCTCGGGTGTACATTTCGTAGAGAACCTGTTTCCATCGTCAATTGCTAAAATCACAAATATTTTCTCTTCAATCATAAAACAAAGATGTTCCCATTTCATGCCTTCGGTGGTTCCTGGTAAACTCAGACAATACTCTCTAAAACTTTCGATATCCATAGGTTAAAGATAAAGGAACAAGGATAAAAGAACAAAGACTTTAATTTACTATAATTTTCGAAAAGCAAAGACAGCATTGCTATTCATCGTTACTCCCGCTTTTCGCTACAATCTTTTTGCAAACCCTGCCATCCAAACCTCGTAGGTTTTCAAAACCTACGAGGTTTCTAGACCCCATGCCACAAAAGTATTTCCGCTGCAATCGGGTTTATAAAGTAAGTGCACTGCACAGGTTTACGTAATTTAAACCCGGTTGCAGCGGCATCCTTGGAGCGGAGCGGCAAGATATAGCATAAGGCGGGGCCAAAAGGGCCAAAAGCAGCGAAGCACCTTTCCAAAAAACCAACCATAATCAATGTAGCAATACGGCAATTTAAACTTAATTTTGCCTCATGAACATCCTTACCCAAACCGCCGATGGCTCAAACACTTTGTTTAACGAAGAAATTGGCGAACATTATCATTCGGCACATGGTGCACTGCAAGAAAGCAAACACGTATTTATTGAGGCTGGTTTAAAACACGGACTAGAAAAATCAAGCACCAACGAAATCAGTATTTTGGAGGTAGGTTTTGGAACTGGATTGAATTTTTTGCTGAGTTATGCCCATGGTGAAAGTTTGAATAAAAACCTTAAATATCACTCTATTGAGGCTTTTCCGTTAACTCAAGAAGTAATTGCCTCTACCGCACACCAGCAATATGTGCCGCAAAATATTTGGGACTCGTTCATCACAAAATATGAGGATTCTTTGAACAATGAGGTTAAAGTTTCTGAAAACTGTAGTTTGGAAATTAGTCACACCACTTTGCAAAATTTTTCGACTACAGCGCTGTTTGATGTACTTTATTATGATGCTTTTTCGGTAAGGCACCAACCTGAGCTTTGGACTGACGAAGTGATTGCCCATGCCTGTAGTTTTTTAAAAACTGGAGGCATTTTTGTGACCTATGCCATTACGGGCAACCTTAAAAGAGCGGTTAAAAGCTGCGGTTTCCAAATCGAAAAACTTCCTGGAGCACCTGGAAAAAGAGAAATGTTAAGAGCTAGTAAAACCATTTAAGGAAATAACTGTCTAAAGTGTAGATTTTTTTGTAATTTATTCCTGTTAAATAAACCCTATGCAAATACAACTACCATTTATTGTAAGGCTTACCCTCGCCCTCCTATCCATTTTGATGCTGGGGTACTTGGCTATTCTTGGAAAAAGTTTGCTTTCCCCCCTTTTATTTGCATTGTTACTGGCTTTTTTAATGCTGCCTTTGGCTAATTTTTTAGAAACCAAACTCCGTTTAAAAAGAAGCTTAGCCACTATACTCACCGTTATTATTATGCTGGGGGTGTTATACGGCATTGGCCATTTTTTTGCCATGCAATTGAGCGAACTATGGAGTGATTGGCCTTTGTTGGAGAAACAAGTAACCAATTCTTTTCACGAACTACAGCATTGGATTTCCAAAACATTTCATGTAAATATTAGCAAACAGGAAACTTATTTAGCGGATAGCGCCGAAAAAGCACTTGCTACCAGTGCAACAGTAATTGGCACTACGCTCATTACGCTCTCTTCGAGCTTACTATTTGTGGCTTTCACTTTGCTATTTACCTTTTTCTTGCTCAATTACAGACGCTTGCTATATAAATTTTTAACCTCAGTTTTTGTAGAAGACCATAGGACCAAAGTAATTGAAACTGTTAACGAGATACAGCATATCATTAAAAAATACATCACGGGGTTGTTCATCCAAATGATTATTGTGAGCATACTCATGGTGCTTACTCTTTCCATTTTAGATGTAAAATATGCTATCCTTTTGGGCTTGGTTGCGGGCATTTTCAATATCATCCCCTACTTGGGAATTTCTGTTGCCTTAATTATTAGTGTACTCATTACGTTTGCTACGGCTGGTGCCACCAAAGCCTTATTTGTATTACTTGCTTATGCTGGTGTGCATGCTATTGATGGCAATATCTTAATGCCTTTAATTGTGGGTTCGAAAGTTAAAATTAATGCGCTGATGGCCTTTATTGGTATTGTGCTTGGAGAAATGTTATGGGGAATATCAGGTATGTTTCTTTGTATGCCATATTTAGCGATGCTCAAAATTATTTTCCAAAAAGTAGATAATTTACAGGCTTGGGCCATTTTACTGGGAGAAGAACAAAAATTAGTCGTAAAGAAGAAGCGAACGCCATTTTTTGCTAAAAAGAAGAAAATTGAAGCAGATGAATAAAACCAACAATCAGTCTTCAAAATCTACCCATATCCTTAGTACATCGGCCAACCTATTGGGTTTCTGTTTTGTAGTACTCACTTCTACTAAAATCAACAAGCTTGACCAAGCGAGTTTTATTGATGAGGGCGCCGCCTTGGCCGTTATGTGCTTTATGAGCAGCTGTTTATTGTCGTTTTTGGCCATCAGAAGTAAAGTCGAATTGCGTTCAATTAAATTGGAAAAACTAGCCGATATTTTATTTCTTTGTGGGCTGGTTACCCTATCGCTCACCACCATTTTAATCACATTCAACATTATATAAGCTATGCCAGCCAACATTCCGCCTTTAAGTTCTTCAACCCCTGATGGTGCTTTTTTAAGATTATTAAATGTACTGGATACTTTGCGTACGCAATGTCCGTGGGACAAAAAGCAGACCATGGAAACCTTGAGGCATTTGACTATAGAGGAAACCTACGAACTTTCTGATGCTATTTTAGACGGTGACATGCAAGAAATCAAGAAGGAACTGGGCGACGTGATGATGCACCTTGTTTTTTATGCAAGGATTGCCGATGAACAAAGTGAATTTAACATTACTGATGTGCTTAATGGCGTTTGTGACAAGTTGATTAGCAGGCACCCGCATATTTACGGAGATGTAGAGGCTGACACGGAGGAACAAGTAAAACAAAATTGGGAAAAACTAAAGTTAAAAGAAGGTAATAAATCCGTTTTAGCTGGAGTACCTACCTCACTACCAGCCTTAGTGAAAGCCAGTAGAATCCAAGAAAAAGCAAGAGGCGTTGGTTTTGATTGGGAAGAAAAACAACAGGTTTGGGAGAAGGTAGAAGAAGAACTACAGGAGTTTAAAGATGAGTTTAACATTGCCGATGGTAAGGAAATAAACATAGAAAAAGCCGAAGGAGAATTTGGTGATTTACTTTTCTCGTTGGTTAACTATGCCCGTTTTATCGATATTAATCCAGAAAATGCTTTAGAAAAGACAAATAAGAAGTTCATTAAACGTTTTCAATATCTAGAAGAAAAAGCTAAGGCAAGCGGAAAAGCTTTACAGGATATGACCTTGGCGGAAATGGATGTGTATTGGAATGAGGCGAAAAAACTCTAGTCATGATAGAAACACGTCCAATATTAATAATTGCATTAGTAACGGCATTAATATTTGAAATCGTATTAATGCTCATGGTATACAGTCAAATAGGAGGAGCAAGATTACCATACCAAATAGCAAGGTTAATTTTTCAAATTGTTTTGTCCTTAATAATTGTATTTTACAACTCTAAAGGAACCATATTTGTTCTAACAGGTTATCATATTTTTGCTGGCTTGCAGAATTTAGCCTCAATAGAAACCAATGGGATAATAGCTTTAGGCTTCTTTACCTTCCATATTTCTATTGCGTTACTGATTTATCTACATAAATGGTTTGACAAAACACTATTCTCAGTAAAAAATAAAGACTAGCGCTGTTCCAACAATCTTTTAAATAAATGTATTATGGAAAAATACACCACAGTTGATGAATACATCTCCTCTTTCCCTGCAGAAATTCAAAAGATACTACAGCAGTTAAGGGAAGACTTACAGCAAATGGTTCCAGAGGCTAAACAAAAAATAGGCTATGGCATTCCAACTTTTACCCTAAACGGTAACCTTATTCATTTTGCTGGATATAAAAATCACATCGGCCTTTATCCTGGAAGTAAAGCAATTGATGTTTTTGCGGATAAACTGACAGGTTATCACACCTCCAAAGGAACAATACAATTTCCTATTGACCAACCGTTGCCTATGGACCTAATCAAGAAGATTGTGACTTTTTGCGTAGCACAGAACTTAGCGAAGAAGAAACAAGCTGGTTAATCGCAGAATTGTTTAACCGGTTAACTGACCCCACTAGCTGTAAACTAGTCCTCCTCAAAGAAAGTATCCAATAAATCATCCGTTTCACGGCGGTCTTTTTTGGTTGGTCGTCCAGTGCCCCTATCTCTTTTTAAAGTAGGTGCATGAAACACTGATTTAAAGGCATGGGTTTCTTCTACTGGTGTTAAATCCTTATACTTTGTTACCGCAATTTTTGCATCGGTGCGATTGTAAGAAAAATCAACCACCTCAAGTACTTTTCGCTCAACGCCTTTACTAATTTGGTATACATCACCAATTTTCACAATAGCCGATGGTTTGATGTTCTGCCCATTGAGCTTTACACGTCCAGCTTTACATGCATCGGTAGCCAAACTTCTGGTTTTAAAAACGCGAATGGCCCAAAGGTATTTATCTACACGTAGTTTCTCTGCTTCTCCCATAGTTCAAAATTAAACAATATTAGAGATTAGACGTTAGTATTTATCAAATAGAGATGAATGACGACATAGATTTCATTGCTCAACTTTTAACTTTTAACGCACATCCTTTAACTTTTAACTTATAAAGCCTTATTTTGCATAAATTTTTAAAATACAATGATTGCTGAACTAAAAAAACAAATAGAAGAAGCTTGGGAAGATAGAAGCTTATTACAATACAAAGAATACTCTGAAGCGATTGAAACCGTAATTCAACAACTTAACTGCGGTGAAATTAGAGTGGCTGAGCCAGTTTTAAATGGCTGGGGCATTAACGAGTGGGTAAAAAAAGCAGTTATCCTTTATTTCCCAATCAAACAAATGGGAGAAACCAAAGCTGGTCCTTTTGTTTTTCACGATAAAATGGACCTAAAAACCGACTACAAAGAAAAAGGTGTACGTGTAGTACCTATGGCTAGTGCTCGCTATGGCGCTTTCTTGGCTCCAGGTGTAATCATGATGCCTTCTTATGTAAATATTGGTGCCTACGTTGACGAAGGTACAATGGTAGATACTTGGGCAACCGTAGGTTCATGTGCTCAAATTGGCAAACGTGTTCACTTAAGCGGTGGTGTAGGTATTGGTGGGGTTTTAGAGCCCGTTCAAGCTGCTCCAGTAATTATTGAGGATGATTGTTTCTTGGGTTCAAGAGCTATTGTTGTGGAAGGTGTGCGTGTAGAGAAAGAAGCAGTGCTAGGTGCTAACGTAGTACTAACCGCTTCTACTAAAATTATCGACGTTACTGGTCCAGAGCCTGTTGAATATAAAGGTATTGTTCCTGCCCGTTCAGTAGTAATTCCTGGTTCATATACTAAGAAATTCCCTGCTGGTGAATATCAAGTACCATGTGCCATCATTATCGGAAAACGTAAAGAATCTACAGATAAGAAAACTTCTCTTAACGATGCATTGAGGGAAAACAATGTAGCTGTTTAATTTTCAGTTACCATATGAAGGTTATGAGTTACGAGGATAAACCTTACAGCTCATAACCTTTTGTTTTTTATAACTACTTCGAATTCGGAGGATATTGAGCTAAAATTTCTTTCACCCCTTCGTTAATTCTCTCTTCTCTATTTTTAAAGCTATCCAAGTTAAATCCATCACCACGGCCATGCCAAACATGCATTTTAGTTTTAGGGTCTAAGAAATCGATGATGAATAAACCTTCTTGGTAACGGTCAACACTACGCATTCCACCTCCCCAATATGGGCCCCAACCCCAGCCTCCTCGCCATCCCCATGGGCTATAAAAACCATTGTCGTACACATCGGTACGTTCACGTTTCATTACCACCAAGTTGACAAACAAATCTGGTTTAGCAGCCTTTGTAAAACCTTTGGCTTGCATCTCCGTATCTACAGCAGCCATCATTCTCTTTTTATCTAAACCGTTCACGTCAAGTTTTTCCAATCCTTTTTCATAAAAATTGTAGGTTTTGTAATTTTTAAAATCTACTTCTTTATCAAAATCCGAGGCAACACGTAAACTTGTACAGGCGGATAGTAGTACAGCGACTACCAAAAAACCACCTAATTTTTTTAATGAGTTCATAACATTTGTGTGTTTCGTTATACATCCATTTATTACTATAAATTTAACGATAACTTTTTGGGTTTTATATAAGTGTAACACATCTGTATGTCAAATGTTGAGGTGAAAAATGTAATAAATTAGGTAGATAAGCTAACCCTGTAATGCTTAACTTTGCTACATGGCAATGAGAGAAGAAATCAACAAAGCGTTAGAGGTACTTAAAAATGGCGGTGTAATTCTTTATCCTACGGATACTGTTTGGGGATTGGGTTGTGATGCTACCAATGAAGAAGCTGTTGCAAAGGTTAATGAAATTAAAGGCAGACCTGCTGAAAAAAGCTTAATTGTGCTGCTTGACACCGACAACAAACTGCAAAGCTACGTAAACGAAGTACCAGAAGTGGCTTACGACTTAATTGAATATGCCGAGAAACCATTAACGGTTGTGTTTTCAAACGCCAAAAACTTAGCTAGTAATGTAATTAATGCCGATGGTAGCGTAGGCATTAGGATTCCCAAGCATGAGTTTTGCCAACAGTTAATTCAACGTTTCCGCAAACCCATTGTATCTACTTCTTCCAATATTAGCGGGCAAGCAACTCCTCGTTTTTTTGACGAAATAAGTGAAGAAATTAAAGATGCGGTAGATTATATCGTGGATTTAGAACAAGAAAACAGAACCCCTAAACAACCTTCTACCATTGTTAAATTGGGTCCTAGCGGACAATTTGAATTTATCAGGAAATAGTGTTTTCGGCATTGCGATATTCAAAAAAAGCTGTTTATTGCGATGGTGAGAGTATTTAAAGGTTTTTCTTACTTTTGCAATCAATATGCAAATCAATCAACAGACTGGCGATACCAACTTTCCATTAAGTAAGATGGAAGCTCCCATTTTTAAAGTATTAGCCGAAACTGCCGAAAAAACCAACACAGAAATCTACGTTATTGGCGGATTTGTACGTGACCTTTACTTAGACCGTCCTTCTAAAGATATTGATGTAGTAGTATTGGGTAACGGAATTGCATTTGCTGAAAAAGTAGGTCAAAGGCTGAAAGCCAATGTAGCCGTTTTCAAGAATTTTGGCACCGCCATGTTGAAGCATTCAGATTTGGAAGTAGAGTTTGTAGGTGCGAGGAGAGAAAGCTACCGAGCAAATTCACGTAAACCAATTGTAGAGGATGGCACTTTAGAGGACGACCAATTGCGTAGGGACTTTACCATTAATGCCTTGGCAATTTCGTTAAACCAGCCTACTTTTGGCCAAATAGTTGACCCCTTTAATGGGCTGGAAGATTTGGAAAACAAACTCATCCGTACGCCATTAGACCCTGTGGTGACCTTTTCTGATGACCCATTACGAATGATGCGTGCCATCCGTTTTGCCAGCCAACTTAACTTTACAATAGACCAAACGGCTGTTGATGCTATCCAATCGCAAAAAGAACGCATAAAAATTGTTTCAAAGGAGCGCATCAGCGACGAATTAAACAAAATCATTCTTTCTAAAAAACCATCTATTGGTTTCAATTACCTATTTGATACAGGTTTATTGGAATTGATATTTCCCCAAATGGCTAAGCTTTATGGGGTAGACGTGATTAAAGGCCGTGCCCATAAAGACAATTTTTACCATACTTTAGAGGTTTTAGATAATATTTGCCAAACTACAGACGACCTATGGTTGCGCTGGGCTGCTATTCTTCATGACATAGCCAAACCCGCTACCAAACGTTTTGAAGAAGGTCATGGATGGACTTTCCACGGACATGAGGACAAAGGCGCCCGCATGGTTCCTCAAATTTTTGCACAACTCAAATTGCCATTGAATGAGAAAATGAAGTTTGTACAGAAATTGGTATTGCTACATTTACGCCCCATTGTTTTAGCACAAGATATTGTAACCGATTCGGCGGTAAGACGCTTATTGTTCGAAGCTGGTGAGGACATCGATAGCTTAATGTTACTTTGTAATGCTGATATCACGACCAAAAACGAATACAAAGTCAAGAAATACCGCAACAACTTTGAACTTGTAAAACAAAAACTCAAAGACGTAGAGGAGAGAGACCAATTACGCAACTGGCAACCTCCTATCTCGGGAAATGATATCATGGAAACTTTTGGCCTTTCTGCGGGTAAAGAAGTAGGTATTTTAAAAAATGCCATTCGCGAAGCAATTTTAGAAGGCGATATTAACAATAGTTACGAGGAGGCTTTTAACTATATGCTCCAAAAAGCCAAAGAGTTAGGATTAAGCCGCGTTTGATTTACAATTTGAGATTTCTAAAACACCATTTAACGATTAGCGTTATACATCGGAGAACCAGTTTTCAGACTTCCTGACTTCGAAGTTTTTTTATATTTTTACCCCACAATAAAGCAGTATATAGGACATGGCCATTTATAGATTTAGAGTTTCTTTCGAAGATTATGACGATATCACACGTGAAATTGATATCAAAAGCAACCAAACTTTCGAAGATTTACATAGAGCTATACACCGCAGCACTGGATATAATGCCGATAAATCTTCGTCATTTTATGTAAGTACCGATAACTGGATTAAAGGCGAAGAAATTGCCATCCATCCTACTCAACGTAAAATTGACAACGGTGTAACTTTGATGGAAAAATCGAAGTTGAGTAACTTTATTGAAGACCCACATCAAAAATTCTATTATATCTACAATTTTGAGAGGCCATATGATTTCCATGTAGAGCTGATTAAAATTATATTGGACAACGACCCTAAAATTGAGTACCCTTATTTGGTAAAAAGCATTGGGGAAGCACCAAAAATCATTGACAAAGGCAATATTGATAGTATTGCAGCGAGCAGTTCTGCCGTTGACAACGACTTTGATTTCTTAAATGAAATGGACTTTGTTCCAGAGGATACCGATGAACTAGAAGCCATGGGCGGAAGAGGAATTAATGCTCAGGAAGAAGAAAATGACGAGGAAGACGAAGAGCAAGAAGATGAATATGGTGACGGTGAAGATGATTACGGTAACGACGATTACGGAAACGATAAAGACGATTACTAGTCGGAAAGTTTAAAGACCGAAAGTCCGGACCCTATTGTTAAATCGAGCAGCTTTCAACCTATAATCCGTAAGCCAAATGAAACAAAAAACATTAATCGTTATTGTTGGGCCAACGGCAATTGGTAAAACCGCTTTGGCTATCGAATTAGCCAAACACTACCAAACGGAAATTATTTCTGCTGATTCAAGACAGTTTTTTAAGGAAATGAGTATTGGCACTGCTAAACCTTCGGCAGAAGAACTGGCAGCAGCTCCTCACCATTTTATCAATTCGCATAGCATTACCCAGTTTTTTAGCACGGGCGATTTTGAAGTGCAGGTATTAGCTTTGATGGAAAAACTATTTACCAAACATGATGTATTGGTGATGGTTGGCGGTTCTGGGTTATACATTAATGCGGTTTGCAATGGCTTAGATGACATGCCCGAAATCGACCTCGACATCCGCGAAAGGCTTAACCAGCAATTTGCCAACGAAGGTATTGAAGCTATTAGAGAGCAATTGGCAACACTTGACCCCGAATATTATGCAAAAGTAGACCAAAGCAATCCGCAGCGTATGATTCGTGGTTTAGAAGTGGTATTGTCAACAGGGCAGAAACTAAGCTCATTTCTTACTTCGAACAAAAAAGAGCGTCCGTTCAATATCGTGAAAATAGGTTTGAATACCGACAGAGAAAAGCTTTACAATCAAATTAACCACCGAGTAGATCTCATGATGCAAGAGGGCTTACTGGAAGAAGTAAAATCTCTTGAGGACTATAAAGAACTGAATGCACTAAAAACAGTGGGCTATTCAGAAATTTTCGACTATTTAGATGGCGAAATTGACTTAGCTACTGCCGTTGATAAGATTAAGCAAAACACTCGTCGATTTGCCAAAAGACAGTTAACTTGGTTTAGGAAAGATGAGGATACCACTTGGTTTGAACCTAGGCAAGGTGAACAGGTACTTGATTTTATTAATAGAAGTCTGTAAAAGCCTCTCAGTATTGAACTGGATTATTCCTTTTTGGATTGCGTCGTAAACTCGCAATGACGCCCTATTTTCGTCTTTGCGAGGAAGAATGACGAAGCAATCTCTTAAACATAGTAAAAGCTGTAAATCCATTAACTTCCATACATTTCTTAACATACATCAAAAACTTTGACCCTATATTGAAGTTATCTTTGTAGCAAAGAAAGGAAATTTATGGAATTAGGTATTGGAATGTTTGGCGATTTACAAATTAACGCCAACGGTCAAGCACAACCAGCACAACAACGTTTACAAGAAATTATTGAGGAAATTAAACTCATGGACCAAGTGGGTCTGGACTTTTATGGTATTGGGGAGCATCATCGACCAGATTATGCCGTATCCACTCCAGAAATCATTCTCGCAGCGGCAGCTACCGTCACTAAAAACATCAAGTTAGGAAGTGCTGTTTCGGTATTGAGTTCAGCAGACCCTGTAAAACTTTATCAGAGCTTTGCTACAGTAGACTTAATTTCAAACGGTAGGGCCGAGTTAATGGCGGGCCGTGGTAGTTTTATTGAATCATTCCCATTGTTTGGCTATAACCTTGCCGATTATGATGAACTTTTTGAAGAGAAGCTGAACCTTTTGGTAAAAATCAACCAGCAGGATACCATTTCATGGAAAGGAAAGTTCAGACCAGAACTAAAAGAACAACAGGTTTTACCTCGTGCGGTAAATGACCATTTAAATATTTGGGTAGCTGTAGGTGGCACTCCAAACTCGGTAGTACGTGCAGGAAAACTGGGTCTACCTGTAATGTTTGCCATTATTGGAGGCAATCCAGAGCAGTTTCAGCCTTTGTTTGAGTACTATAAACAAGCTTACGAAGATAGTGGCCACGACATGAGCCAATTCAAAGTGGGTGTGCATATGCATTCATTTTTTGGAGAGGAAAGCCAAGCTACTGCCGACTATTATTACCCTGTTTATTCTGCACAAATGGACAGAATTGGCAAGTCAAGAGGATGGCCTCCATTTCAACGTGGACAATTTGATTTTGGACGCTCAAAACACGGGGCTTTAATTATTGGAGATGCTAATGAAGCGGCAGAGAAAATATTGCAAATGCAAGAACTATTTGGATTAACCCGCTTTTCGGCACACATGGATGTAGGTGCACCTTCACATGAACACATGATGAAATCTATCGAGATTTTTGGAGAAAAAATAGCTCCTCAAGTGAGAAAAGCTTTAGGAAAATAATTACCAACCATTCCCCCCTCTCCTTTTCAAGGAGAGGTTATATAACCACATAGACACATAGCCGAGAAATCTTTAAATTAAGCAATTATGTTTAAAAGATTTCTCGGCTACACTGTGTTTCGCTCGAAATGACGCCTTTATATTTTTAGACAATCCGCTAACTTATCTTTAGGTCTTATTTCGCTACCTTTACTGCTATATGAATAACCACTTAGTTATTGCTGTTGGAGCAGCTTTTGGAATTTTAGCGATTATTTTTGGCGCTTTCGGTGCTCATGCTTTAAAGAAAGTTTTATCTGCTGAGAAACTGGCCTCTTTTGAAGTTGGCGTAAGGTATCAAACCTATAGTGCGCTGTTTCTGTTGGTGCTTGGTTACAATGCCAATGTAGAGCTAAGCTCTATCAGATGGGCTTTCTATTTGGTAACAATTGGCACCATCCTTTTTTCTTTTAGCATTTATCTTTTGTCGCTATCAGAATACCTTAAAAAGAGTTTCAAATTTTTAGGACCAATTACACCGCTAGGTGGTTTATTAATGATTATTGGCTGGAGCTGTTTGCTGTGCTCGGTTCTTTAGTTAACCCGAATTCTATTTAACCATCTTGCGTGTAAAGTGAGATTGCTTCTCCGAATGGTCGGAGCTAGCTGTCGTTCCTCCTCGCAAAGACGAAAAAAAGAGCGTCATTGCGAAGAATAGCCTGTTCCGATTTTTCGGGAAAGCAATCTTAAAGCGGAATACCTGACGAGCATTTTCTGTAATAAGCATGATATACAAACGACTATCCCGAACTCACGTTTGTATAAATGATTAAACCTCGTAGGTTCTTGAAACCTACGAGGTTTGTTATGCTTTTGGGGCCTGCTTTGCCCTTTTTGCTATTTCCTTAGCACAACTTTGAGTTTATAAACCCGATAGCAGCGGAAATACTTTTTGTATATGTCATTCTGAGCGTAGCGAAGAATCTGAAAGTTAAAGCAATACAAAAAGAGATTCCTCGTTCCTCGGAATGACAGCAAGAAGGTTGACAAAAAGATTGAAGCATATAGCGGGACTATCTACAATAGTAGCAGCTATCTGCTTTTCAAACCAAATAAGAAATCTTACAACGCAGCTTTTACCAGATAAGGTAATATCTCTTTTTGGAAGGTTACGAAGTTCTTACGGACATCAGAATCGCTTACTGAGGTGAAGGCAAACGAGAACACGATGCTTTTGCTGGCTTTCAACAAAAATGCCAGTCCGCCACGGCGAGCGGGATTGTTTTTAAAGTGGTCGAGCTCCAAATAAGCCGATAATAACAAAGCTTCTAACTGGTCGGAAAGATGTTTTAAAAATTCCTGAGAGTTAGCATTTTCACGAACAAAATCCCAACCGATAAACTCATTACAAGCCGTAAAAGAAAGTCGGCAAGTTTTCATTACCAATGCCTTTAAATGTTCCTCTTCACTAGCAAATTGTGCTTTATTAGACAAAATACCATGCAGGTTAACATCGAGGTAGTCCATCAAAATAAAATCGAGGATTTGTTCCTTGCTTTCGAAATACTTATAGATGGTAGCTTTGGCAATACGGGCCTTTTTGGCAATTTCGTTGACACTTGTTTTGTGATAGCCGTATTTTCTAAATAGCTCCTTTGCGGCCCTAAGTATACTTTCTTTTATTTTCTCTGGCTCCATTAATTTCTTACTAATATTTGTTGCCCCGCGATGTTCAAAGCATATCTTTTTAAAGCTCTTTTTGCGGGTGCTTTTTGCGGACTACCATCGAGCAATGAAAACTTACCGCCAGAACATGGGTCTAGGGCAAGGAATACACTGCCATCTTCTGGTGTAACCGCACAAGCCTTTTCAGGATTAACGGTACTGCATCTGTCAAAAGCGACATATTCATTGGTAGATATCCTCACTATAATTAAGCCTGCCACTCCTTGATTGGGCACCAATAAAATTCCGTTTGTAGCTCGAATGCTAAATTCGGCAACGGTAATACTATAGTTTACTGGATAATCTGGGATATAGTTTTCTTCTTTTCCGCATGATGCGAAGAACAATAAAAAAACAATGGCTATAGCGGCTATTTTTTTCATTTTATATCAGGGCTGATTGGTATTGTTTCAAGAAACGAACATCGTTTTCTGAGAACAAACGCAAATCTTTGATTTCGAATTTAAGGTTGGCAATACGTTCTATCCCCATACCAAAAGCAAAACCGCTGTATTTTTTACTGTCGATACCACAATTTTCCAAAACATTTGGGTCAACCATACCACAGCCTAAAATTTCTACCCAACCACTTCCTTTACACATGTTACAACCTGCGCCTTTACAAATGCTACAAGAAATATCCATTTCGGCAGATGGTTCTGTAAATGGGAAATAAGATGGACGGAAACGAACTTTGGTACCTTCGCCGTAAAGCTCTTGCACAAAGTAGAAAAGTGTTTGTTTCAAATCTGCAAATGAAACCTTCTCATCTACGTACAAGCCTTCTACTTGATGGAAAAAGCAATGTGCTCTAGCTGAAATAGCTTCGTTACGGTAAACACGACCTGGCATTAATGCTCTGAACGGAGGTTGACCTGCTTCCATCATCCTCACCTGTACAGATGAAGTATGGGTACGAAGTGCAATGTCTCCATTTTCACCTCCTTTTTTAATGAAGAAGGTATCTTGCATATCTCTTGCAGGGTGCTCTTCTGGGAAGTTAAGGGCCGAAAAGTTATGCCAATCATCTTCAATTTCTGGACCTTCGGCAACGCTGAAGCCTAGTTTATTGAAAATTTCGATGATTTCTCTACGTACAATGGCCAATGGATGACGCGTACCTACCTCAAAACCTTCTCCTGGCAAAGTCAAATCAAGTTGATTGCTTTCCGAAGTGTCTTGTGATGCCGAAATCGTTTCGTTTAACGTTTGAAATTTAGCTTCTGCCAGTTGCTTGAACTCATTCAATACCTTTCCCAAGGTTCTTTTTTCTTCTGGAGAAACGGCCTTAAATTCATCAAATAAATCTTTGATAATACCTTTAGTTCCCAGAAAACGTATTCTGAACTGTTCTAGTTCTGCAGCATTAGCGGTAGAAAACGCATTGATTTCGTTAGTGTATTGCGTTATTTGGTCTTGTAACATGCGCCAAATATACAGGATTTTCTCCTATATATTTGTCAAGGCGAGTTCAAAAACAAAGTTAAATGGCTATTACAGCCATAAAATGAACCCAAACCTATAACATATCTATTACAAATTAGCATTTAGGTAAGCCAATAGCTCTACAAACACCAATTGGATGTTGCCTGTTTTTGTGAAATTGTGGTCTGCTCCTGCAATTTGTACAAATTTATTGGGCACGCTAAGCTGATTTAATTTGGTGGTAAAAGCATCAAAAGTTGCCCTAGCCTGCTTTGGCAAATCTCCAACGGCATTGTTTTCAGGGAAAATGGTTAAGGTTGGTATTTTTTGATTTGAATTAGCAACATACAGGGGACTAATAGCTCTATAATACTGTTCATTAGCCACGCTTACTTCAAAACCTGTATATCGATAACCCATTTCTAAAATATAGGATGGTAGCAAATTAAAAGAAGGAATGTCGGTAAAGGTTTGGTCCAACGCTCCTGCCAAATTTGCTACCACTTTTACTTTATTGGTGTTTTTGCTACCGTAGCTGTACAACAAACTTAAAGTTGCACCTGCGCTATGTCCCGCAACGGCAACTCTACTTTTACTCACTTGCCATTCATCCGCATGGGCAATGGCATAATCAACGGCCGCACTTACATCATCAACCTGATGTTGAATTAATACATCGCTTTGCTTGTGAGTTACGGGATTAGTTTGCAAACCGCTACCGTCTACCAAACGATAGTTGATATTGACTACCGCAAAATTTCTCCTTACTAATTCTTCTGCGATGGTCGTATATTCACTTTTATCGCCGCCAATAAAGCTACCTCCGTGTACAAATACCAACACTTTGGTTTCTGAATTTCTGTTAGCGGGCAAATAAACATCCATATTTTGCAAAGCGTTACTGCCATAACTCACATTCAGTTTTGTTTCGGCTTTGAGCGATTGACTGCTTGATTTTTTACAAGCAATGACGGATATGGATAATACTAGGAAGCAAAAGCTTTTCAGGAAAATTTTCATGCTTTAAATCTAATTTTTAATGACACCCAGCTCCTTACCTACTTTGGTAAAAGCAGCAATGGCTTTATCTAAATGATGTTGTTCATGCGCAGCAGAAAGTTGTACTCTGATACGAGCTTTACCTTGCGGTACCACTGGATAAAAGAAACCAATTACATAAATTCCTTCTCCCAACATTTTAGCGGCAAACTCTTGTGCTACCTTAGCATCGTACAACATTACTGGCACAATAGGATGGAAACCTGGCTTGATATCAAAACCTGCTTCGGTCATTTTCTCTCTAAAATATTTGGTATTGTACTCTAATTTATCACGCAAAGCGGTAGTTTCGCTCAACATATCCAGTACTGCAACCGATGCTCCAGCAATAGAAGGCGCCAAAGTATTTGAAAACAAATATGGACGTGAACGTTGGCGTAGCATATCTACAATTTCTTTACGACCAGAGGTAAATCCGCCAGAAGCACCACCCAAAGCTTTGCCCAAAGTACCTGTAATGATATCAATGCGACCCATTACATTAAAATGCTCATGCGTACCCCTACCAGTTTTACCAATAAAACCAGAACAGTGCGATTCGTCAATCATTACCAAGGCTTCATATTTATCAGCCAAGTCGCAAATTTTGTCTAAAGGAGCCACAGAACCATCCATAGAGAAAGCTCCATCAGTCACAATCATTCTATGACGACAATCTTTAGCAGCAATCAACTGCTTTTCTAAATCTTCCATGTCGCAGTTTTTGTAGCGGAAACGTTGTGCCTTACATAAACGCACACCATCAATAATGGAAGCATGGTTCAGTTCATCAGAGATAATTGCATCTTCAGGACCTAACAAAGGTTCAAAAACACCACCATTAGCATCAAAAGCAGCTGCGTAAAGAATGGTATCCTCTGTTCCTAAAAACTCCGAAATCTTTTCCTCTAATTCTTTATGGATATCCTGAGTACCGCAAATAAATCTTACAGACGACATTCCGTAACCATATTTATCGATAGCCTCTTTAGCCGCTTCTATCACTTTTGGGTGAGATGACAGGCCTAAATAGTTATTTGCACAAAAGTTAATCACTTCATCACCAGTGCTTACTTTGATATCTGCACCTTGTGGTGTAACAATAATTCTCTCTTTTTTATATAGCCCTGCTTGTTCAATTTCAGCAAGTTCTTTCTGTAAAACGGGTTGTAGGGTTTTATACATGGTCTTATTTTAATAGATTTAACAACAAATATAGTATTTTGGTTGTTGTGCAACCTTAAGAAACATTACATCGTCTTTGAATAAAAACTAAAAACACATGAACCTAAACAAAAAACTTCTACTACTTATTAGCTTCGTTACTTTATCACTGGGAGCTTTGGCACAACAATTTGAAGTCAAAGGAAAAATAACCGATAGTGACGGACAGCCCATTCCATTTGTTTCGGTTTTTATCAAAGGAACTACTAAAGGAGTTTCTGCAAATGCAGAAGGTAGTTACAGCATTAATGTGGATAGAGGTTTAGTGACATTGACTTTTACCATAGTAGGCTTTAAACCTGCTACACAAAGCATCGATGTATTTAATAACACCACCTTAAACCAAACCTTACAAACGGAACAATTCACCTTAAATAGCGTGGTCATAAAAGCCAATGGCGAAGACCCCGCCTATCGCATTGTAAGAAATGCCATCAAAAATAGAAAGGGCTATTTAGAAGAAGTTTTTGCCTACAGCAGCGATGTTTACATTAAAGGGATGCAGAAATTAGTGGGTGCACCAAAGAAGTTTTTTGGAAGAGACATTCAGAAAACATTGAACTTGGACACCAACAGAAACGGCATTTTATACCTCTCTGAGTCACAATCAAAGTTTTCGTACATGAAGCCGGATAGGATTAAGGAAGAAATGATTTCTTCAAAAATCTCGGGCCGAAACAATGCTTTTAGTTTTAACAAGGCCTCTGATATGAGAATCAACTTTTACGAAAACCTGCTTCTCGAAAATAGCGGATTGAGTGCCAGAAGCTTTGTTTCGCCCATAGCCGATAATGCGATGTTTTACTATAAATACAAGTTGATAGGTAAAACAGAAGAAAACGGATTAACCATTAATAAAATTGAAGTAAGTCCACGCCGTAAAAACGACCCCGTATTTAGGGGCATTATTTACATTGCCGATGATACTTGGCGCTTAATGGGCACCGACCTTAACCTAACCAAAGACGCAGGGATTAACCTGATAGACACCTTAAATATTGCACAGCATTTCATCAAAATTGATAAATATTACATGCCTGGCAATTTGAGGTTTCAATTTAACGGTAACGTTTTTGGCTTTAAGTTTCAAGGGTATTTCATCAGCTTTTACAGCAACTACAACATCAACCCTAAATTCGAAAAAGGCTATTTCACCGCTGAAATCTTAAAAATCACCAAGGCTGTAAATAAAAAAGACTCGGCCTATTGGGCCAACAATAGACCCATTCCATTGACGGAAGAAGAGCGTAAAGACTATATCAAGAAAGACAGTATCGCCCTGCGAATGCAAAGTAAGGCCTATCTCGATTCGGTGGAGAAAGCCAATAATAATTTCACTTTAGGCAAAATATTTATCACCAGCTACCAAATTAACGATAGATACCATAAGCGTTATTATACTTTTGACCCGCTAATACAATCGGCATTTTACAACACCGTAGAAGGTTTTGCGATTAAATATGGCGTCACCTATCGTAAACAATACGAGAACAACAAATACCTTTTCATTAGACCCCAAGCTAGATACGGTTTTGCCAACAAACGTTTTACCGCTAATGTGAATGCTTATTACTACTATGACCCAACTAAACGCGCTGGCATTGGTTTAAATTTTGGCAGTGAAATTGCCGATTTGAACAATTATGGCTCGATGTCGTTGTTATCAAATACATTGAATACTTTGCTTTTTGAAAGAAACTATCCTAAGTTTTATAAAAGGGATTTTGTAACGATAAGCACTCAAAGAGAATTGGCCACTGGTTTGCAAGCTGCACTATCGATAGATTATTCCAACAACCATGCACTTAGCAATAGCACCTTGTATAAATTTAGAGACTATAAAGACAGAGCGTTCACTTCAAACAATCCATTAAACCCAGGTGACGATTCTCCTTTCTTTCCTGATTATAAATCAACTTCTGTAACCGCAAGTTTAACTTATACCATAGGACAAAAATACATCACCCGTCCTGATGCTAAGATTTATACCGAAGCAAAATACCCTAGATTGAGCTTGAGATACAAAAAAGGACTTAATGGTGTTTTTGGAGGAGAAACTGATTATGACCTGATTACTTTTGAAGCCTACCAAGAACGCATTGGCTTAGGCTTATTTGGTTATACTTCATTTGTGGTAGGCGCAGGAAAGTTCCTCAACAACAACAAATTGTTTTACCCAGAGTTTAAACATTTCAGAGGTAACAACGCCATGTTCTTCCCTCCTAACCTTAGAAAATTCAGGTTCTTGGATTTTTATCAATATAGTACCAACCAACACTATTTTGAAGCTCACCTAGAACACAATTTTTCGGGTTTTATCCTTAACAAAATCCCATTGTTGAGAAAATTGAAACTGGAAGAAGTAGTGGGCATTAATTACCTTACGCAACCAGAGAAGAAAAATTACACAGAATATTATTTCGGTATACAACGTTTAGTTTTCGGAATTAGTTACGGTTTTGCCTTTGATAATGGCAGAAGAACTGACCAAGGCTTTAGGTTTTCTTACAATTTTTAGGTCGAACTGCATTTTTAACGACCAAAACGTCAAGTTAACAAAAGCTTTTTGTTAACTTGACGTTATCAATTTAGTCTCAATAGAGCATTTTTTTTAATGATAGGCTACCTTCGCTGTTGTATTTTATGTTTGCTTAATTTTGTGGCCTTCGCTGTATCGGCGCAGCATTACGTACTCACGGGAAAAGTAACCGAAATTAAGGGTTCAAATGTGCCTTTCGTATCCGTTTATGTAGATAATACCACACAAGGCACATCATCCAATATCGATGGACAATACAAACTCACCTTACCTGCAGGAAAAGTAGAATTGCTATTTACCGCAGTGGGTTATGAAGACCGAAGGGTTACCGTAATCATGAAAGAAAATACCACTTTGGACATTGTACTTGCTCCAAAAATCTTCATGCTGAACGATGTCATCATCAAATCAAAAACAGAAGATTTGGCCAATGAAATGATTAAGAAGGTAATTGCCAATCGAAAAACTTATCTCAACGAAATTGATGCTTTTTCTACCGAGGTTTACACCAAAGCCATGCAGAAATTGGTAAGTGCCCCAAAACGATTCTTTGGACGTAATGTGGCTACTATTTTAGACCTGGACAGTAACAGACAGGGCATTATCTACTTATCGGAAACTGAATCGAAATTAGACTTTAAGCAACGAGATAAGGTGAAGGAAGTGATGATTTCATCTAAAATTGCTGGCGACAATAATGGATTTAGTTTTAACAAAGCCTCCGACCTTATCGTCAACTTTTACAACAATGTATTGTTTGAAGACAAACTTTCGGTGAGAGGTTTCGTATCGCCCGTTGCTGATAATGCTTTTTCTTATTACAAATACAAGTTTTTGGGGAATAGTGAAGAGAAGGGCAAAACCATCAGCAAAATACAGGTAATTCCCAAAAGAGGCAGTCTCCCTGTTTTTTCGGGCTTTATTTATATTGTGAATGACAGTTGGCGTATTAATGCCGTAAACTTATTCGTGACCAAAGAAAATGGTATTGAGCTGATTGACACCCTTACCGTCAAACAACAATTGGTAGAAATTGGTGATGTTTATGTGCCGCAATCGATACAATTTAGTATCGCTGGAAAAATATTGGGATTTAAGTTTACAGGTTATGTAATGGGGGTATATAAAAACTATAACATCCAACCTATTTTTAATAAGAACTTTTTCACTAAAGAAATTTTAAAAGTAGAAAGAAGCTCCAATCAAAAAGACCCACTTTATTGGGAAAAGCATCGCTCCGTTCCTCTTACGCAAGAAGAACACAATAACTATTTACGAAAAGATAGCATTAGCGCCCTAAAGGCTTCTCAAAAATACCTCGATTCGGTAGACCGCATTAAAAACCAATTTAATGTAGGGCAAATATTGGTAACTCCTTATGTTTACTATCGTAGTTACAACAAAAAAAGTGTGACTTACGACCCTTTGGCCACAAGTATATTTTACAATACTATTGAAGGTTTAGCGCTCAAATATGCGGTAAACTGGCGGCAAGGATTTGAGGATGGTCGTTTTTATGCCATTAGGCCCGAAGTTCGCTATGGTTTTGCCAATGAACGTTTCAATGCCAACATTAAAGCAAAATACCTTTATGACCCTATCAGAAATGCAACCATATCTGTGGGTTTTGGTTCGGAGATGGTTAATTTAAACTCCCTTGTACAAACCAATTTATTACGCAATACCATCAATGCTTTACTTTTTGGTAAAAATGTAGCAAAGTTTTACGAAAGAAGATTCCTTAATGTAGAAGCATCTAGAGAATTTGCCCCAAGCTTTGAGCTTAAAATAAGTGCAGATTATGCTAAGCGTACAGCACTTTCAAATAGCAATTTTAGAAGTTTACGAAGCAATACCAGATTTACTTCCAACAATCCTTTCACACCTAATGACGAAAACAGCCTCCTATTCCCTGAGCACAAGGCATTAGTGGTTAGTGGTACTTTAGCCTACACCGTCGCACAAAAATACATTACCCGCCCCGATGGTCGTTTTTATATGGAAAGTGACTACCCACGTATTGAATTCAATTATAAACGAGGAATTAGAGGGGTATTTGGTTCTAGCGTTGATTACGATTTCATCTCGGTAGAAATCTACCAAAAGAGACTGCATTTTGGCATGCTGGGTAAATCATCCATCCTATTGGGTGCAGGAAAATTTTTGACCACCAAAAACTTAAATTACCCAGATTGGAAACACTTTAGGGCTAATCAATCGATGGTATTTGACCCAGACGAACGAAACTTCCAGTTCTTGGATTTTTATATTTTCAACACCACTCACCAATATTTTGAGGCCCATCTTCAGCACAACTTCGGCTCATTTTTCTTTAGTAAAGTTCCCTTGCTTAAAAAGTTAAAATTAGAAGAGATTATTGGAGGTGCCTACCTGTCCTCGCCAGAAAAGAGAAACTATACCGAGTTTTATTTTGGTGTAAAAAGATTGAATTTCAGGATTCACTATGGTTATGCTTATGATAGGGATGTGTTAATTAAAAAAGGATTTAAATTTTCTTACGGGTTTAATTTGTAGGGTTAACCACAATATTTTTTACCGCGAAGAAAAAATAGAGAAACGCGAAGAACGCTAAGAAAACCCTGTCGCCTGAATCTATCTATTTTCCGTTACTCAAGTTATTCTCCCAACCCCTCTTTGCGTCCTTTGCGATAACTTCCAAAAACCTTTGCGGTAAAAAAGAAACGCTAAGAACGCTAAGCCATATCTGTACATCTGTGGCCACTAACCAATTTATGACGAAAATCATCTTTGCCAAAAAATAAATTACACTTATCTTTGCATCGCCTTAAACGCCGTTTGCAGCGGTATCAATGGAAATATGAAATACAACACCTTACTTTATTACTGCTATTCGCCAATAGCAGAGGCAGAACAATTTGCTGCTGACCATCTTCAATTTTGCAAATCATTAGGTTTAGTTGGCCGCATTATCGTGGCTGATGAAGGTTTAAATGGAACTGTATCTGGTACCGAAGAAGCTTGCAAAGCCTATATGGAGCATATACATGCCGATGAACGTTTTGCCAAAACGGAATTTAAAATTGATGAAGTTGACCAACCTTCGTTCATCAAAATGCACTGCCGTTACAAAGCCGAAATTGTACACTCAGGTTTACGCGATGCAAGTATCATTGATCCTAACAAACAAACTGGAAAGCACCTAGAGCCGACAGAATTTAGCGAAATGATGCATGATGAAGATGTGATTGTACTTGACGTAAGATCAAACTACGAACACAACTTAGGTAAATTCAAAAATGCCATTACGCTAGACATCGACAATTTCAGAGATTTCCCTGAACAAATTGAAGCACTAGCTCAATATAAAGACAAAAAAGTACTGACTTATTGCACAGGAGGTATCAAATGCGAAAAAGCCTCTGCTTTATTGCTGCACCACGGCTTTAACGATGTTTACCAACTGCATGGTGGAATTATCAAATATGGCAAGGAAGCTGGAGGTAAAGATTTTGAAGGCAAATGCTATGTGTTTGATAACCGTATTGCTGTAGATGTGAACTCGGTGAACCCTACGGTAGTGAGCAAATGCTTAAACTGCGGAACTACTACTTCTAAGATGATTAATTGTGCTAATCCTGAATGTAATGAGCACTTTACGCAATGCGATACTTGTGGCGAAGAACTGCAAGGATGCTGCTCTGTAGCTTGTAGCGAACATCCACGCAAGCGCCCTTATGATGGTACAGGCTATTACGTAAAAGTTCCACAACCCGTAACAGTAAAAGACTAAAAGATAAATCGAAAGCTATCCAAATTAGGATAGCTTTTTTTATGATTTACCCATAAACCTCGCAGGTTTTTTATAGCAAGACTTACGAAGTCTCGGAAACTTCTTAAGTCTATAATTACGTTCCCAAACAGCGATGTTTCCTTTTATTTTTTTTATTTTGTAATTATTGCAATACTCAACCCCTTCCGTATGAAGCTCAGCTTATCAAAAATTCCGTTTCTTTTTATCCTCTATTTTTTTGGTCTTAAGCAACTAGCGGCTAACGATATTCCCCGAATTGGTGTACCATACGTACAAAATTTCCATAAATCATTATATGCTGCTGGTAACCAAAATTGGTCTATTGCTAAAAACCAAAAAGGAGTAATGTATTTTGGAAACTCGGGTGGCTTATTAAGTTACAACGGTAAGTATTGGGAAAAACATGAATTACCAAACAAGCAAATTGTAAGGTCAGTGGCGGTAAGCAACGATGGGCTTATTTATACTGGAGGCTTTGGTGAATTTGGATTTTGGGACTATCAAGATAAAAAGCTTCACTACACCTCGCTTACCAAACTACTTCCCAAAACTGCAAAACTTACAGGCGAAGTATGGAAAATATATACGCTAGGCAAGAAAATATATTTTCAGACCTTTTCGCACATTTTTGTTTACGAGAACAAAAAAATAACCGTGATTAAACCTGCCAATAACCTCCTCTTTTTGCACAAAGTAAATGACAGGTTGTTTGCAGAAGTGATTGAAAAGGGGCTTTTTGAACTTAAGGACAGACAACTCATTAAACTAGAAGACAGTGAAATATTAGGTAATACGGGCGTTTTATCAATTCTTCCTTATAAAAACAATCAATTTTTAATTGGCACTAGTAAAAATGGACTATTCATATACGATGGAAAAACATTTAGTCCTTTTGCCAACCAAGCTAATCAGTTTTTAAAAACCTATCAACTCAATAACGGGGCAAGAGTACTCAATAATTATTACGCTTTTGGCACCATTTTAAATGGCATTATCATTATTGATTCCAATGGAAATGTGATACAAACCATCAATAAAACCAGTGGACTACAAAACAATACCGTACTTAGCATTTACAACGACAACGAAAATAATCTTTGGACGGGGCTGGATAACGGCATCGACCGCATTGAGCTAAACTCCCCCCTATCTTTCTATTTTGATAAAACTGGGAAATTTGGAACAGTTTATTCCAGCTTAATCTTTGGAAACAAAATCTACCTTGGCACCAATCAGGGCTTGTTTTATGGCAACTGGAGTAATAATGCGGCAGGTAATTTCGATTTTAAGCTAATTCCCAACTCACAGGGACAAGTGTGGGACTTAAGCCGCATAGACAATCAGCTTATTTGTGGACACAACAACGGGACCTTCTCAATCATTGGCGATAAAATTGAGAAAATCTCCAATATTAACGGTGGTTGGACCTTAAAGAAACTCAACAGCAATCCAAACTACCTTATTCAGGGAACTTATACGGGTTTAAGCATTTATGTTAAAAATGGTAGCGACAATTGGAGCTTTAGCCATCGTATTGAGGGTTTTGGTGAACCTTCTCGTTACGTAGAGCAAGACCATAAAGGAAACATTTGGGTAAGTCACGCTTATCAAGGACTTTACCGTATCAATGTAAGCGATGACCTCAAAAAAGCAGTTAAAATAAAATATTACGATGATAAAAATGGGCTACCGAGCAGCTTCAACATCAATGCTTTTAATCTAGAGAACAGAGTTGTTTTCTCTTCCGATTCTGGTTTTTATGTATACGACGACATCAACGACCGCTTTAGTAAATACCATGCCCTAAACAACAAGCTGGGCAACTTTAGCACTTCCAATAAAATCATCAAAGCAAGTAACGGCAAGTACTGGTTCATTAATCACGGGCGTATGAGTTTGGCCAATTTTAATGAGCCTGGAAAAATTGTCATCGATTCGAACCGCTTTAACATTCTTGATGGACGCATGGTTCAATACTATGAGAACATCAGTCAGATTAGCAACAATATCTACTTAATAAGTGTTGATGACGGCTTTGCTATTTATAATGATGCCTTAGCGGCAACCATTAAAGCATCCACCAAATTGCCACAAGTACTCATTGGTAAAATTGATGACATTACCGACAAGTATAGTATTATTGCCGAAAGTATAAATAGTGAAGAAGAAATTGAAATCCCTTTTTCTAGGAATAGCATACGCATTTCTTTTGCCCTTCCCTACTATCGCTTATCTAAAATTAAGTTTCAATATTACTTGGAAGGATTTTCGAAACAGTGGTCGGAATGGAGCCCCGCCACGCAGAAAGATTTCACGAATTTGAGCAATGGCACCTACATTTTTAAAGTACGTGCAAAAATAGATGAACACGCCATTAGCGAAATCAGTTCTGTAAAAATTGTGATTCTTGCTCCTTGGTATGCTAGCAATTGGGCATGGGCATTTTATTTTATCTGCATTATCATTGGTCTTATTGTGGGTAAAAAAGTATACGAAGCAAAGCTTAAAAAAGACCAACAAAAAATAGCCGACAAACTCCAACAGGAGAAAGAAGAATATTTGAAAAAAGAAGCAGAGGCCACTGAAAAACAAATTGCCAAACTACAAACGGACAAACTACAGACTGAGTTGGCTGGCAAAAGTCGCGAGCTGGCTAATTCTGCAATGAGCTTGGTGTACAAAAATGAGCTTTTACAGAAAATAAGCCAGGAGCTTTACAAGCTTAAAGACAACAAAGAACAAAAACCTCAAGAAGACCAATTGCGCAAAATCCAAAAAATCATTGATGATGGAATGAATGATGAGCGTGACTGGAACTTATTTGAAAATAGTTTCAATGAGGCGCATGAAAGCTTCTTCAAAAAGCTAAAAGCTAACCATCCAGACTTGGTTCCAAATGACCTCAAACTTTGCGCTTACTTGCGGATGAACATGAGCAGCAAAGAGATGGCATCACTGCTAAATATCTCCGTTAGGGGCGTAGAAATACGTCGGTATCGTTTGCGTAAAAAACTGGCAGTGCCCCACGATAAGAACCTCACCGAGTTTCTCATCGAACTTTAATACTACATCATTACCTCTCATATCACTTTTAAAGACAGCTTAAAAATTCGTCGATAGACTCCTTTTGTAGTAGTACCATTTTCTTAACTAAACAAACAAAAACCGCTGTTTAAATAATAAAAACAGCGGTACAAGCTAAGTTTGAGATAACCCCATCCCTACACTTGATGTAGTAATGTGCAAGTATTTTTTGTTGTTCATACCAAACAAAAGTTCAACATTCGTGTAGTCAAATCTGGAGTAGCACCGCAAAATGTCTCCACTGACTGTGTGTTCAAATAATCAAATATTAAATCAACGGTATGAAAAAAATCTTTACAGAACTCTCTGTTTTAGCTTGTTTTTGTTTGCTTTTATTATCAGACGTTGCCTTTGCCCAAAACGTTACAGTGAAGGGTGTGGTAAAAGATGACCAAAATCTTCCGATTCCATCGGTAAGCATCATGATCAAAGGCACCAAGAACGGCGTACAAACAGATGCAAGCGGAAGTTACACCATTAGCGCACCAGCAAACGCTACCTTGGTATTTTCCTTCATTGGCTTTGCCAATCAAGAAATCCCTGTGAACAACAGGACGACAATCAACGTAACCTTATCACCTTCAGCAAATGACTTGCAGCAAGTAGTGGTAGTGGGTTACGGTACTCAGAAAAAAGCAGACGTAACCGGCTCTATTTCGAGTGTTAAGGGTGAGGACATTGAGAAATTTACGGTAACCAATCCAATTGCAGCTTTGCAAGGTAAGGTTCCAGGGATGACCATTACCAATTCAGGAGCACCAGGCTCTAGCCCTACCGTTCGTTTACGTGGAATTGCTAGTACTAAATTTTCTGATCCTTTATATGTAGTAGATGGTTTGCTACAAGACAATATCGACTTTTTAAACCCAAATGATATCGAAAGTATCGATTTATTGAGAGATGCTTCATCAACAGCAATTTATGGTTTAAGAGGTTCTAATGGTGTAATTGCGATTACTACAAAGAGAGCAGCCAAAGGAAAAACTACCATCAACTTTCAAAGTACAGTAGGTATACAACATGTGGCTAACCGCATAGATGTAGTTGATGCAGAAGGATTTAAGAAATTATATTCTGCACAATTAACAAACGCTGGTTTACCTCCTTTTGATTATACCAATTTCACCGCAAATACAGATTGGCAAGATCAGGTACTCCGCAATGCAACCATCAATACCAATTCGTTAACGATTTCCAATAGCGGAGAAAAATCAACTACGTTACTGAATGTTGGCTACAATAATCAGGATGGGGTAGTTAAATACAACAACTATAAAAAGTTTGTTGCTCGTTTAAATGAAGAAATCAGAATAAACAACAACATTAAAGTTGGCGGAAACATCACAGGTTTTCACTGGAGAAACCAGCCTACCTCTGTAACGCTAAACCGTGCAATCTGGGCAACTCCAATTGCGCCAATTCAAGCCGATAATAACAACTACTATCAAATGCCTTCGTTTCAAACGCAAGTACTTAACCCGGTAGCAGAAATGAACCGTGGCAGAAACACAGCTATAAACAGAGGCTACAGGTTTAACGGAAGCTTATATGCAGAGGTTAAATTCTTAAAAGATTTCACTTGGAAATCTACGGTATATACCGATTTAGGTTTCAACAATGCTCGTAGCTATACCCCACTTCCTTTTAGATTTATCCGTTTAGGAGAAGGTACTATCCCTACAGAGACTGTATATGACAATACTGCAAGAACTACCATTGCCCAAAACACTTACGAAAGTAGAAAATACCAACAAGATCATACTTTAAGTTACAGCAAAGAGCTTACAGGTGGACATCGAATCGACGCAGTAGTTGGTTTTACTACAGTTTACATGTCAAGCACTTCACTAAGTGGTTCTCGTAGAGATACTACCTTAAATGTACCATTTGATCCTAAATTCTGGTATCTATCAGACAACATCATCAATGCAAATAACCCAACTTTTAATGGTGGTGCTGGTAACGAAGAATCTAACGCAGGTGGTTTCGCTAGAGTTAGCTATGCCTACAATAACAAGTATTTATTAAACGCCACCATCAGAAGAGATGGTAGCTCTAGATTTGCACCAAAAAACAGATGGGGAACGTTTGGTAGTGTTGGTTTAGGATGGGTTGCTAGTGAAGAGGATTTTTTCAAAAACAACATCAAAGGAATTGATTTCTTAAAATTCCGTGCCGCATGGGGTAGATTGGGGAACTCTAATGGTGTAGACCCAAATCTTTATCAACAAGCATTATCTACAGGTGAATCGGCAGTTTTTGGGAATAATGTATACCCTTCTATCAGAAATGCTTATTTTCCTGATCCAAATTTACGCTACGAGATTGTGCAAGGTACTGATGTGGGCGTAGAGTTAAAAGCCCTAAGAAATAGATTAAGTGCTGAAGTAACTTATTACAACAAAACTACTGACGGAATTCTTACTCAAGTGACGTTACCAAACTTAAGTGACTTGCCTTATTTCACTAACTTAGGTAAGCTTACCAACAAAGGGGTGGAAGTTAGCTTAGGTTGGAACGATGCTATTGGCTCTGACTTCAGATACAACGTTACAGGTAATTTCAGTTACAATAAAAACGTGGTTAACTCTATTGGTAATACCTCTAACTTCCAAATCGTAAGAGGTGGAACCAATATGACAGAAACAGGAAGATCCGTTGGTTATTTTTATGGTTACAAACAAATAGGTATTTACCAAAGTTCAGCTGACGTAGCAAGAATGGCTGGTTTTGCAGATTCGGCTCCTGGTGACATTGCTTTTGCTGATATCAACGGTGACGGTGTGATTACCTCGGCTGACAGAACCTATTTAGGTACGCCATTCCCTCCATACAGCTATGGACTTAACCTTTCCATGAGTTACAAAGGTTTTGATGTTGCTATCGAAGGTCAAGGCGTTGCAGGAAACAAAATATATACCCAACGTCGTACAGGAAGTTTCGCTGTATTAAATTACGAGACGAACAGATTAAATGCTTGGACTGCTCCTGGCACCAGTAATGTTGAACCAATCATCAACAGAAACCGTGCGAACAACTACTTATTTAGCAGCTACTTTTTAGAACCTGGTGATTATTTCCGTATCCGCAACGTACAATTAGGCTATGCTTTTGCTAACGCAGCAATGAAAAGCATCGGCGTACAAAAACTACGTCTTTTCATCAGTGGACAAAATATTAAAACATGGACAAAAGCAACAGGATATACTCCTGAAGCGCAAATAAGTGACATTCTTCAAAGCGGTGCCGACAATGGAATTTATCCGGTTCCAGCTGTTTACTCTTTTGGATTAAATGTAACTTTTTAACACCGTAATTAATTTTTGAAACATGAAAACATTATATAAAACAACAAAGAATATTGGTGTGGCGTGTCTAGTGATAGCACTTATGGCATCAATCTCTAGCTGTAAAAAATTTCTAGATACAGAAAGACAGGGACAGTATACCGACGAAGACTATCCTTATCCAGGAGGTTCTGGCCCATATGATCAATACATTTTCGCCGCATACAAAAGCTTAAGAGCATATGGCGTTCACTCATTTGGTTTCATCCTTTCTACTGCGGTAAGAAGCGATGACTCTGATATTGGTAGCTCTCCTGGTGATGGTGGAGCAAACGTACAAACCTTTGAAACCTTCCCACTTTCACCTGCTAATGGCATTATCAATGGTATGTGGGTAGAGTACTATGGAATGATAGATAAGTGTAACATCGTGTTAGACCAAGTTGAAAATAATAAAGATATTATTGCGACTGATGCAAATAAAATCCAATCTCAGGCAGAAGCCAGATTTTTAAGAGCTTATGCTTATTTTAACATGGTAAGGTTTTTCGGTAGAATTCCTTTAATTACCAAACCACAAGTAGCTGGCCAAGCTGGTGTACCACAAAGCACTCCGGCACAAGTTTATGCTTTAATTGAAAGTGATTTGCAATATGCGGCAACAAACCTTCCTCCTACTTGGGATCCAAGATTTGTTGGCCGTGCTACTAGTGGTGCGGCAAACGGATTACTAGCTAAAGTTTATTTAACCCAACAAAAATGGGGTGCAGCAATGGCTGCAGCTAATTTAGTAATGACCAGTGGCCAATACAACCTTTTAACTCCTTATAATGAAATATTTAAAGAGGAAGGTGAAAACAGTAAAGAAAGTGTTTTTGAAGTACAAGCAACAGCAACCGCTGCTATCCCAACCGCTAACGGTGTACAGTATGCCGCAAACCAAGGGGTTAGAGCTGGCGGCGATTGGAACCTTGGAGATGGTTTCAATGTACCAAATTTCACATTGGACCAAGCTTATGAGCCTAATGACCCTCGTAAAGATAGGACTTTCCTTTATAGAAGCACGGCTACCACTACTTACAGAACAGTGTATGGCGATGCTACAGCGACGACTTGGCAAAACCCAATTTATAACCACAAAGTGTACACTAATCCAGCTAGACGAGCATCTATAGGTAACAGATTTGGATGGTGGATGAATGTAAGAATATTGCGCTACGCTGATGTGGTTTTAATGTATGCAGAAGCAGCCAACGAAGTAGGTGGTACGGCTAACTTTACCGCGGCTACTACTGCCCTAAACAGCATCCGTTTTAGAGCAAGAGCTGGCAACACCACCATTTTACCTGATGTGATTTTTGTAAGTCAAGCACAATTGAGACAAGCCATCCGTCAAGAAAGAAGAGTAGAGCTAGCGATGGAGCACGAGCGTTTCTTTGATTTGGTTAGATGGGGAATTTCAGGTACAGCAATGGCTGCCGCGAACAGACCTAATTTTGCTGAATTCCGCGATGTGTTAATGCCAATCCCTATTGTTCAGATAGACCTAAGTAAAGAACCTAATAAGTTAACCCAAAACACGGGCTATTAATCATTACTCATATGAAATTTTCAAATATATATACAAAAGGTTGTTTGCTAGCTTTAATACTGGCCGGCGCCACTTTTTCTTCTTGCAAAAAAGATGGAAATCCAAACAACTTGCCAGAGGTTAGCCCTGCAGATTATGAAGGTACCATAGATGGTTTCAGAACTACCGAAGATGTTTTCAAAGAAAACATGGTTGCTTATTTCAGTTTTGATGACACCTACAACGAGAAACTTTCCAATATTGCACCAACTTTAAAAAGTGGTGATAGTTTTGTGACAGGTTTCAGGGGTAAGGCCTTAAATTTAAACTCAGGATATGTTTATTATGGCACACAATTCAATGCCTTTAAAACAGATGTATTCAAAAGCTTTACCATTAGTCAGTGGATCAAAATTTTAAACAATGGTACCAAACGTACCATGTTACTAACCATTGCCAGACCAGGGCTGCTACAAGGGAACTTGAACATTAACCTAAATACACAAGCAAGACCAGCTACCAATTTAGATTTCATTGGTGTTCAACCTATTTTTGCAACCGTAGGTGGAGGTACACAAGACAACTTGAACAATACCACTTCTCCTAAAATCGGTAATGATAACTGGGTTCACTTGGTAATTGCTTACAATGGTTTAACAGGAAGATTTAACATTGTAGCAAACGGTGTAAATGTGGGTAGTTTCTCTGACAGAGGTGTAGGAAACAATCTTTTCAAATCTTACGAGCCTAGCGAGCTGATTTTTGGCGCCAACTATAACCTTATTCCAGGAAAAACGGTAAATGCTGATGTAGCTTATGCACCAATGACAGGTGTAATTGACGAAGTAAGGATCTACAACAGATTCATGCCCGATGCCATTGCAAAAGCACTTTACAATTTAGGTAAAGCAGGTAAATAATCATTAAAACACAAAAGGCACAGTGTTATGCTGTGCCTTTTTCTTGAAACCATTTCCTAAAACTTTTTGTCGTGAATCACCTTAGAACATTACACTTTACCCGTCAATTTTTCTATTTGTGCTTAGCCACAATGGTTCTGTTTTCTTGCAAAAAAAACAATAACAGCAAACCCATAAACTCAGACACTTCTTTACATTTCACCGTAAACGGAGTGAGTAACGGTAGTCTTAAATACACCAACCTACCTCTTAAACCAGTAGTAAAATTTACTTTTACCGAAGCCGTTAATACTACTACCGTAAATAGCGGTATCATATTAAAAGATGCTTTAGGAACAAATTTACCCCTAACCGTTACTTATGAAGACGGCAATAAAATTGCTAATGTAACGCCTCAAAACAACCTCTCTTCGTTTAGCAGTTTTGAACTTTCTGTAAACGACCAACTCAAATCAGCTGGCGGTGGCCGACTGATCAATCCCGTGACGATTACCCTCATCTCAGGCTTAGATGATACCGATAAATTTCCAAGGATAAGTGACGATGATCTCCTTACCCTTGTCCAAAAACAAACCTTTAAATATTTCTGGGATTTTGCCCATCCCACTAGTGGCATGGCCAGAGAAAGAAACACCTCAGGCAACACCGTTACCTCTGGAGGATCTGGTTTTGGTGTAATGGCCCTCATCACTGGTATTCACCGTAATTTTATCAGCAGAGCCGATGGACTAGCCAGAACCCAACAAATAGTGAACTTCCTAAAAACTGCTGATCGCTTCCACGGGGCCTACTCGCACTGGATAGATGGCAACACCGGAAAAGCCATCGCCTTTAGCACCAAAGACGATGGTGGCGACTTAGTAGAAACTTCGCTGTTAATGGCTGGACTTTTAACTGCTCGCCAATATTTCGACGGAACTGCCGCAGCCGAGGTCAATTTAAGAAACGATATTACCAATCTATACAACCAAGTAGAATGGGATTGGTATCGTAATGGTAGTAACTCACTTTTTTGGCATTGGAGCCCTAATTACGGCTGGGACATGAACCTGAAAATACAAGGCTGGAACGAATGTTTAATCACCTATGTACTTGCAGCATCCTCCCCTACCCATAGCATTCCAAAAAATGTTTACGATGAAGGCTGGGCCAGAAATGGAGCCATGAAAAATGGCAGCACCTATTATGGCGTACAACTACCACTAGGCAGTGCAAATGGTGGTCCTTTGTTCCTATCGCAATATTCCTTCTTAGGTATTAATCCTAACGGATTAAGTGATGTTTATGCCAATTACGAAACACAGAATAAGGCTCACGCCATGATCAACTATAATTATTGTGTGGCCAACCCAGCAAACAATAATGGTTATGGCGCCAACTGTTGGGGTTTAACTGCAAGCGATATTCCTAATGGATACACCGCTAGCTCACCCACTAACGACAGAGGCGTAATTGCTCCTACTGCTGCTTTGGCCTCTTTTCCTTATACGCCAACACAATCTATGGCTGCTCTTAAGTTCTTTTATTATAAACTGGGCGATAAGCTTTGGAAGGAATATGGCTTTATTGATGCCTTTAACCTTAACGATCCTTGGTTTGCCAGTTCATTTTTAGCCATCGACCAAGGTCCAATCATCATCATGATTGAAAACCATAGAAGCAAATTATTATGGAACCTTTTCATGAGTGCTCCAGAAATTAAAACAGGAATGAAATCGCTCGGTTTTTCGAGCCCAAACCTATAAATACACACACAAATGAAATTAAAGTACTTTATTCCCATCATTGCCCTTTTAGGTAGCTGCTCGGTCAGTAAGACCAGCAATCAAAGTAAAAAACTTACCGACGATGAGTTGCTTACTTTGGTACAAAAACAAACCTATAAGTATTTCTACGAAGGTGCTGAACCTGTTTCTGGCCTTTCAAGAGAACGTTATCACAGTGATAACATCTATCCACAAAATGATAAAGATGTGATTGCTACCGGTGCCAGTGGTTTTGGTATTATGGGTACCATTGTAGCTATTGAGCGTAAGTTTATCACTCGTGAACAAGGTTATGCCCATTTGAAAAAAGGGCTTGATTTTTTGGCAAAAGCCGATAGATTTCATGGGGTTTGGCCTCACTGGATGCTACCAAGTGGTAAAGCAAAAGCTTTTGGTAAAAATGATGATGCTGGCGATTTGGTAGAAACCTCATTTTTGGCGCAAGCATTGGTTTGTGTACGTCAGTATTATGCCAATGGAAGCGAGCAAGAAAAAGCGCTAGCCCAAAAAGCAGATGAACTTTGGAGAGGCATAGACTGGAATTTCTACCGAAAAGATAATGAAAACGTACTTTATTGGCACTGGTCGCCAAACTCTGGTTGGAAAATGAACTTCGCTATTACTGGCTATAACGAATGTTTAATTACCTACATCATGGCAGCTTGCTCTCCTACTCACGGTGTACCTCCGGAGGTTTATCACCAAGGTTGGGCAAAAAGCGGTGCTATTAACACCAACATTTCTCTATACGGACATCCTGTAAAGTTGAAACATAATGTAGTAGGCGAAAGCGTAGGACCACTTTTTTGGGCACATTATTCTTATTTGGGTCTAAATCCAAAAGGTTTGAAAGACAAATACGCCGATTATTGGGAAGAAAACAAAAGCCACACGCTTATTAACTACGACTATGCCATTGCCAATCCCAAAGGTTTTAAAGGTTATGGCAAAAACTCTTGGGGCTTAACAGCCAGCTATTCTGTAAAAGGTTATGCCGCTCACATGCCCAATGAAGATTTTGGCGTAATTAGTCCAACCGCAGCGCTCTCCTCTTATCCCTATGCGCCAAAGGAAAGCATGCAGGTGATGAGACATTTATACGAAGACATGAAAGACAAAGTTTGGGGCGAATTTGGATTTTACGATGCTTATAGTGAAACCGCTAATTGGTATCCAAAAAGATATATCGGCATTGACCAAGGTCCCATTGTAGTAATGATCGAAAATGGAAGAACAGGGCTTTTATGGAAACTTTTCATGAGCGCCCCAGAGATACAACAAGGGTTAACAAAACTAGGTTTTACCTATTCAAAATAGAGATTATAGCATGAAGAAGATCATTATAGCATTTGCCGCAGCCTTAACATTACCTGCTTTTGCCCAAAAAGCAAAAACAGTTCCTACTGAAAAACAGAAAATGGACGCGTTTGTCAAAAACCTCATGTCTAAAATGACGGTGGATGAAAAAATTGGACAATTGAACCTGGTTACCGGAGGCGAAGCAACTACGGGAGCAGCAGTAAGTACTGGCGTAGAATCAAAAATTGCCAAAGGAAATGTTGGGGGTATTTTCAGCTTAACTACCCCTCAAAAAATTCGTAAGGCTCAGGAAATCGCCATGCGTAGCCGACTAAAAATCCCTTTGATTTTTGGACAGGACGTGATTCACGGTTATAAAACCACTTTTCCAATCCCTTTGGCTTTAGCAGCTAGCTGGGACATGTCATTAATTGAAAAAACAGCTCGAGTGGCTGCTACCGAGGCTACTGCCGATGGATTAAACTGGACCTTCTCTCCTATGGTTGATTTGTCTCGCGATCCTCGTTGGGGCCGTGTAGCCGAAGGAAATGGCGAGGACCCTTTCTTAAGTTCTGCGATTGCCAAAGCCATGGTGAAAGGCTATCAAGGCAACGACCTTAAAGCGGTAAATACTATGATGGCCTGTGTAAAACACTTGGCTTTATACGGCGCATCAGAAGCTGGTAGAGATTACAATACCACGGATATGAGCTTAGACAGAATGTACAACGAGTACCTCCCGCCATACAAAGCCGCAATAGATGCCGGCGCAGGAAGTGTAATGGTTTCTTTTAACGACATTAACGGGATACCTGCTACCGCTAACAAATGGCTATTAACTGACTTGCTGAGAAAACAATGGGGTTTTACTGGCTTTGTAGCTTCAGATTATACCGGTGTGAGCGAACTAGTACCTCATGGTTTAGGTGATTTAAAACAAGTATCGGGCTTAGCTTTAAAAGCGGGAACAGATATGGATATGGTGAGCGAAGGTTTTTTAACCACTCTTGCCCAGTCCTTAAAAGAAGGTAAAGTAACCATTGCTCAAATCAATAATGCTTGCCGTTTAATTCTAGAAGCAAAATATAAGCTGGGTTTGTTCGATGACCCATTCAAATATTGCAGTGAAGAAAGAGCAGCGAAAGAAATTTTAACTGCAGACAACTTAAAGTTTGCCCGTGAAACGGCTACCAAAACTTTTGTATTGCTGAAAAATGAGAATAACACGCTTCCACTACAGAAAAAAGGCACCATTGCTTTAGTAGGTCCTTTGGCTAATACCAGATCAAACATGCCTGGCACTTGGAGCGTAAACGCCGATTTTGCCCGTATCCCTACCCTATTGGAAGGCTTAACAACGGTAGCAGGTAAAGACGTGAAAATATTGCACGCTTTAGGTTCAAACCTTATTGGCGATCCTAACCAACAAATTTGGGGAACTGCCCATGGTCGTGATATCCCGAGAGACAACCGTCCTGAAAGCGAAATTATTGCAGAAGCAGTAAAGGTAGCAGAAAAAGCAGATGTAGTAGTGGCAGCATTAGGTGAAGCTTCTGAAATGAGTGGCGAAAGCTCAAGTCGTACCGATATTGGTATTCCGGATACGCAAAGAAGATTATTGGCAGCTTTACTACAAACTGGTAAACCCGTAGTACTGGTTTTATTTGCCGGCAGACCAATGACCTTAACTTGGGAACAACAAAACGTACCTGCTATTTTAAACGTTTGGTTTGGTGGTGTTGAGGCTGCTCATGCCATTGGCGATGTATTGTTTGGTGATACTAATCCTTCTGGTAAAATCACCATGACTTTCCCTCAAAACGTTGGTCAAATTCCTTTGTACTATGCACATAAAATGACAGGTCGTCCGCTGGGCAACAATAAATGGTTCACCCGTTTCCTTTCTAATTATTTAGATGTCAGCAATGAGCCTTTATATCCTTTTGGTTATGGTTTAAGTTATACTACGTTTAACTATGGTGATATTAAAATCAGCAACAACAGCTTTAAACCTGGTCAAAAAATAACGGTAAGCACTACAATAACTAATAGCGGTAAACGTGCAGGAGAAGAAATAGTACAGCTTTATATCCGCGATTTGGTAGGCACTAGCACAAGACCAGTCAAAGAATTGAAAGGCTTCCAAAAAATTAGCCTTCAACCTGGTGAAACCAAAAACGTAAGCTTTACCATTTCAGAGGAAATGTTGAGATTCTACAACAGTGAACTTAAATTTGTTTCTGAAGCAGGAGATTTTAAGGCCTTTATTGGTACCAACTCCAGAGATGTAAAAGAGGTTGATTTTAAATTAGTGAAGTAATTTAACCGTTTTAAAGACTTACGAAGTTTAACTTTAATTATTTGTTGTTTTTAAAGGAAAAGTTGAGGGCTTCGCCGTTTAAAAACTTCGTAAGTCTAAGCAGATGCCGTCATTTCGATCCCGACTTTTGGGAGAGAAATCTAACGAAATGCTATAAAGGTGCTAGATTTCTCCTCATTCTTCGTCGAAATGACGCTAAAGGAATAATGACGTAAATTGAATAACATGAAAAGAATAAGCATAGCCATCCTATTATTTTTCCTTAGTATCACTGCGTTTGCGCAAGATCTTTCTTTATACAAAAAAGAAACTTTTGTTAGCAATGGCGACACTTTGAAATACCGCATACTTTATCCTAAAAACTTCAACAGCCAAAAGAAGTACCCTGTGATTCTTTTCTTACACGGTCGTGGGGAAAGTGGTAACGACAATGAAAAACAATTAGCCAATGGTGGTAAGCTCTTTTTAAGTGATAATTTCAGGAATAGCCAAGAGGTAATTACTATTTTTCCGCAATGTGCTTCCAATAGCTATTGGGCCAATGTAGAAATTGATACCGTAAACACTAAGCGTTTCTTCACCTTTGTAAAAGGTGGCCAACCTACCAAAGCCATGAGCTTAGTGCTTCAATTTACCGACAGTTATTTTAAAAATAGCTTTGTAGATCCTACTAGAATTTATGTAGGTGGTCTATCCATGGGTGGTATGGGAACTTTTGAAATCTTAAGAAGAAAACCCAATACCTTTGCGGCAGCATTTGCCATTTGTGGAGGCGACAATGTGCTTAACGCTAAAAAGTACAAGCATGTACCGTTATGGATTTTCCATGGTGGTTTAGACGATGTGGTTACTCCTCAGTTTTCATATGGCATTTATCGCGAGCTTAGGAAATTAGGCAATACCCCAAAGTTTACCGTTTACCTAAAAGCTAACCATAATAGTTGGGACAGTGCTTTTGCAGAACCACAACTATTACCTTGGTTGCTTTCCCACAAAAAATAAGCTAGTTTCGTAAAAAATTAGCACATGGATTTACCTAATATATTTACCAAAGAAGTAGCGGAAGGTGTAATTGATAGGATCAACAAATTAACACCAAGTTCACAACCCTTATGGGGTAAAATGGATGTTGCCCAAATGTTGGCACATTGCTGTGTACCTTACGAAATGGTGTATACCGATAAACATCCAAAGCCAGGTTTCTTTATGGCGTTTATTTTAAAAAACTTTATAAAGAAGGCGGTCGTATCCACTAAACCCTATGCTAAAAATTTAAAAACTGCGCCTGCATTTTTAATCAGCAACGAGAAAGATTTTGAAACAGAAAGGAAACGTTTGGTTGATTATATCAGAGAAACCCAAGTATTAGGTGCTTATATTTTTGATGGTAAATTTTCCCATTCATTTGGTCCTTTAAGCGATAATGAATGGAATAACATGTTTTATAAGCATTTGGATCATCACCTTAAACAATTTAGGGTGTAAAAAACTTGGTTAGAAATCTTGTTCGTTTACGAAGTCCAAACCCCCAAGACCTAAGAAGTTAATAGCACTGTCTATTTCCCTCTACTTTCTAAGGAGAGGGTTAGGGAGAGGTTTATATTATAGTAAAACCCTCTCTCCCGATAAATCGGGATCTCTCCCTAAAAGGGAGAGAGGGTGGCAACTACTAGATCGAGACTTAAGAATTCAAAGCAGACACCGTCATTTCGAACATCGTGAGAAATCTAGCACCTTTTATAACATATCGTTCTCTCCCGAAAGTTTGGGTTCGAAATGAAGAAAATGCGATAGCGATGTAAATTGAATTTTTCATCAAGACTTACGAAGTTTCTAAAACTTCGTAAGTCTCCTTATAAACGACAAACCTCATAGGTTTTAAAAACCTATGAGGTTTAATAGACCAATAAAAAAGCCTCGCAGAAACTAAAAATCTGCGAGGCTTCAAAATTTTCAAATCAGCTTACTCAGCCATGTTATGATAAACCGCTTGAACGTCATCATCCTCTTCAAGCTTATCAATCAATTTCAATACATCTGCAGCTTGCTCTTCGGTTACTTCATGGTGAGACAAAGCGATACGCTCTAATTTAGAGCTCTTCAACTCAAGACCTTTCTCTTCCAATGCTTTTTGCAATGAACCAAAGTTCTCAAAAGCACCTTGTGCTACTACAATATCATTTCCTTCTTCGTCAGCCTCTACATAAAGTTCTTCCAAACCAGCATCAATTAATTCAAACTCCAGTTCTTCCAAATCTAGGTCTTCAGTAGGTGCAAACCTAAAAATAGATTTTCTATTGAAAACAAAGTCCAAAGAACCAGTTTTCCCCAAAGAGCCATTGGTTTTGTTAAAGTAACTACGTACGTTAGCTACCGTACGGTTAGTGTTATCTGTTGCTGTTTCAATTAATACCGCAACACCATGTGGCGCATAGCCCTCATAAACAATCTCCTCATAATTAGCCATCGACTTATCAGAAGCACGCTTGATCGCTGCATCTACCCTATCTTTAGGCATGTTTACCGCTTTAGCATTTTGGATAGCCGTACGTAAACGAGAGTTGGTTTCTGGATGTGGACCACCATCTTTAACCGCGATTACAATATCCTTACCAATACGGGTAAATTGAACCGCCATCTTGGCCCAACGTTTAAATTTTCTTTCTTTTCTAAATTCGAATGCTCTTCCCATTATTTTAGTACTTAGTGGTTAGTGGTTGGTAGTTAATTTTTAGGGACTAGAGTTAGACAAAAGCCTTATGCCTTAAACCCTAAATCTTATACCTCACCCCTCTATACCTTAATTTATCTTTTATTTTTTTGAGTTAAGCGATGAGCAGAAAGCGAATTAAACGCTAACGCTATACGCCAAACACTTTTCTATTTTTTCAAGTTCGTTAACATATCGGCAGTCATTTTAGCCAAGTCAAACTCTGGCTTCCAGCCCCACTCTTTTTTCGAATAACTGTCGTCAATTGATTTTGGCCAGCTATCCGCAATTTGTTGCCTCGGATCATTTTCGGCATAAGTTAGCTTAAAATCAGGGATATGCTTTCTAATTTCCGCAGCCAATACTTCAGGTGTAAAACTCACCCCAGCAAAGTTATAGCTAGAACGAATACTCAATTGATCAGCAGGTGCATCCATTAATTCAATGGTTCCTCTGATAGCATCGTCCATATACATCATTGGCAATTCTGTTTCGGCAGATAAAAATGAAGCATAACTTCCTTTTTTCAGCGCTTCGTGAAAAATATGTACTGCATAGTCGGTAGTACCACCACCTGGTGCCGCTTTCCAACTAATTAAGCCTGGATAACGGATACTTCTTACATCTAAACCATATTTTTGGTGATAATATTCACACCAACGCTCACCTGCCAATTTACTAATCCCATAAATGGTATTGGGATCCATGGTACAATATTGTGGTGTTTGCTCTTTTGGTGAGTTAGGGCCAAATACAGCGATGGAACTTGGCCAGTAAACCTTTGCCGTTTTATAAGCCAAAGCAAAGTCCAATACGTTCAACAGACCATTCATATTCAAATCCCAAGCTAGCTTTGGATTTTGTTCGCCCGTTGCCGAAAGCAAAGCGGCCAACAAATAAACTTGTGTAGGTTGGTATTTTTCAAAAATTGCCTTTAAAATATCTTTATCTAAAACGTTCACAAACTCGAACGGTCCAGCATTTTTGATTTCATAATCTGGGCGACGAATATCGCAAGCAATCACATTGTTGCTTCCGTAGCCAGCACGTAATGCCGTCACTAACTCGGTGCCTATCTGCCCATTTGAGCCTAAAACTAATATCTTATCTTTCATGAATAAACTGAAGTTTGACAAAGGTAAAAAAATGGCTCAAAAGCAAATCAAAAAAATGAGCGGAGTTCTTTTCTTGCCGGTCTTACTCATGCTTGCGCTATACTAATTACCACCGATTTGTTAACTTAGCAATAACCTAAAATATAATCCTTATGAATAAATTACTATTAACCGTTATTACGGTATCAGTACTGTTATCCTGTAAAGAAAAAGTAAAAGAGGAACCCATCGTGTTAAAATATCCCGAAACAAAAAAAGTCGACACTGTTGACACCTACTTTGGAACCAAAGTAAACGACCCTTATCGTTGGTTGGAAGATGATAAATCTGCCGAAACTGCCGCTTGGGTGAAAGCCGAAAATGAAGTGACTTTCGGTTATCTGGAAAAAATCCCCTTCCGTAAAGAAATGAAAGACCGCTTGGAAAAGTTGTGGAATTACGAAAAAATTTCTGCGCCTTCACAAGAGGGGAACTATACCTATTATTTTAAGAACAATGGTTTACAAAACCAATCGGTAATGTACCGCAAAGATAAAGATGGCAAGGAGGAAGTATTCCTTGATCCAAACACTTTCTCCAAAGACGGTACCACTTCCCTATCTACCATTGAATTTTCTAAGGACGGTTCTTTGGTAGCTTATGCGATTTCGGAAGCAGGTAGCGACTGGAATAAGATCGTGATCATGGATGCGGTAAACAAGAAAAAGCTAGAAGCCGAATTAGTAGACGTTAAATTTAGTGGCATTGCATGGATTGGCAACAAAGGCTTTTACTATTCGAGCTACGACAAACCAAAAGGCAGCCAACTTTCGGCAAAAACAGACCAACATAAATTATATTTTCATCAATTAGGCACAGCCCAAAAAGACGACAAAGTAATTTTTGGACAGCATGAAAAACGAAGATATGTAGGTGCCAGCGTAACCGAAGATGATAGATATTTGGTGATTTCTGCCTCAAACTCTACTTCGGGCAATGAGCTATACTTTAAAGACTTGAGCATGCCAGATAGCAAGATTGTGAACATCTTGGATAATTTTGACAGTGATAGCTATATCTTAGACAATGTAGGTACCAAGCTCTATATCGTAACTAACCTAAAAGCACCAAACCAAAAGCTAGTAACTGCTGATGCCACAAATCCAAAATCGGCCAACTGGAAAGACTTTATTCCTGAAACCGAAAACGTACTTTCAGTATCTACCGGCTCTGGTTATATTTTTGCCAATTACATGAAAGATGCTGTTTCACAGGTAAAACAATATGACTACGAGGGCAAAATGCTACGCGAAATTAAATTGCCAGGATTAGGAACCGCGGGAGGTTTTGGTGGAAAAAGAGAAGACAAAGCTTTATATTATTCCTTCACCAATTACATCACTCCAGGCACCATTTACTCATTTGAACCTAAAGAAGGAAAATCTGCCGAGTACCAAAAACCAAAAGTAGATTTCAATGGTGCTGACTATGAAAGCAAACAGGTTTTCTATACCTCAAAAGATGGCACCAAAGTACCGATGATCATTACCTACAAAAAAGGATTGAAGTTAGATGGAAATAACCCTACCATTCTTTATGGATACGGAGGTTTTAACGTAAGTCTTACTCCAGCATTCAGCATTTCCAATGCGGTTTGGTTAGAACAAGGCGGTGTTTATGCCGTACCAAATTTACGTGGTGGCGGCGAGTATGGTAAGAAATGGCATGACGATGGTACCCAAATGAAAAAACAAAACGTGTTTGATGATTTTATTGCAGCAGCAGAATACCTGATCGCTCAAAAATATACTTCATCTGATTACTTAGCTATTCGTGGTGGTTCAAACGGTGGACTTTTGGTGGGAGCTACCATGACCCAAAGACCAGAATTGATGAAAGTGGCACTTCCTGCGGTAGGAGTATTAGACATGTTACGCTACCACACCTTTACTGCTGGTGCAGGATGGGCTTATGATTACGGTACGGCACAAGACTCCAAAGCAATGTTTGAGTATCTTCAAAAATATTCGCCAGTACATAATGTGAAAGAAGGTACCAGCTACCCTGCTACATTGATTACTACTGGCGACCATGATGACCGAGTGGTTCCAGCACATAGCTTTAAGTTTGCGGCAGAGCTACAGGCCAAACAAAAAGGTAATAATCCTGTACTTATTCGTATTGAAACCAATGCAGGTCATGGTGCAGGAAAACCAGTTTCCAAAACCATTGAAGAGGCGGCAGATATTCTTTCGTTCACCTTATTTAATATGGGCGTAGGAAAATTGAAGTAATTCAGCCAACTTCTCACTTTTAGAAATTGTAAATCAACAGAAAATATAACCATATAGACACATAGACGTATTGTTCTAAGAATATAGCTGATAATTCTTAAAGCTGTGTTAATATCATTAAACAAACTATTTGACTATGTGGTTCATTTAAACGAATTTCGATTTTTTAAGAATTGAAAATAAAATACAACCACATAGACACATAGGTGCTTTTTTTTATAAAAACCACATTTAAGCTTAAATCATTAAACAGCAAAAAGGCCATGTCCGGAACAGACATGGCCACATCTAAACCTAAATGCCAAGGAGCAGGTAACAAGATCCTCCCAGTCGATACCTGCTGTTTCCTTGGCCTACTTATGAAAAGTCTCGTTGATTAATGTATTTAATTTTTGTTGTTCATTTTGATCAAACAGGGACTTTAAATCAAAAGGATTCAAAAAATCACAACGCAAATTTTTCGAAAATCTCAGATCAGTTGGCCCTTCCATAAGGGACTTCAATTCCTCTGCAATTTCTTTCGGAAATACAGGTCCCATGGCATAGTTACAGCCTAATTTACGCAAAGCAATAGCATCCTCTTTGGAATTTAAACTTGGTATCGAAAATGGCAAAGAACCATTCTTTCCGCAAGCATCATTCAATAAATCTCTTTGAGCAACTGGCTCAAGGGAAATCTGGCTACGACTTACCAAAGCCGAGCACAATAACACCCCCATTAAAAAAAGTTTTTTAAACAAGTTCATAGCAAACAATTTAATAGTCCGTAAATATTTTTTGAAACACTTTTTCAAGATCTAATGTGCCTGCATAGGCAAATACTTCGCTATCAAACTTTTTCATTGCCGTTTCTAAAGCCAAGTTCACCTGCTTATTGTTCTTACTGGTCAACATAACATACAGTTGCATATTGCTACCAGGTTCTCTTTTTTCCATATTACCCAGCATATCAACTGCAAAAGCCAATACCTTTTCTTTTTTCTCAGGACCGTTCGCATACAAATGATATGCCTGTTCAAACGCAGGGTTAAGCGAAATCATCGCAGAAAGATCTTTTTTCTCAATAGCATTCGTCAATTCAGTACCATCATTATCTTCAGCAAGACGCAAGCCTCCGAAACCACCACACGACGATAAGGCTAGCGTCATCATCGCCAAGCCAATACCTAATAAAATTGATTTTTTCATATTCTCTATTTTTTTTATTTTAATCAGTAAAGGAATGTAGAGAGGATAAAATCCACGTATGTTTCGTATCCTCTCTTGTATGACACAACATTATTTAGCATTCAATATTCCGTTAATTTCCCTCATGGCCATATTTAAATGCGCCTTGGTTAAAGTATCCGTAAATTTTCCACTTTTTAAAGCGGTGCTGATTTGATTTCTCAACTGCTCAAGATTAATTATAGACAAAGCTTTCGCAGCATCCGCTCCTGATGAATCTAACCCCATTTGTCCAATTAGCTGTTTAGCCATTGGCACTTCTTTTAATTGATCAATCAAACCAGGGGCTTTGGCCTTCACCAAAGTGGACATCCTCTTCAAATAGATATTTTGCACAGCTTGTCGGTATGAATCTATCTTACCACCACCCTGTAAATCCGACCAGATGGTATTTTGTAGATCCTTAAGATAATCTGCTAACTGGTAGCTTTTTTGTCCAAAACGAATATTCATCACTTGCATTTTAGCAAGCTTGCCTATATCAACAAGTTTATCCATAAATATCTCTCTAAGTTTTTCAGCCAATAAAGTTCCTAGTGATTTAAAGGCAGGGTTATCAAATTTGCCCAATATACTTTCATTGTTAAACAACCAATCTTGACTGTGCAAAATCCAACGATCTAAAAAGGCCAACGCTTCTTTTTGTAAAGCCACTGGTGCAGGTTTATAATTATTAGGTGCACCATCAGCAGCCGTATTATCATCACCGTAAACCCCACCTATGTAGGTAGCAGCATGGTTCATATAACTAAAATATTGGGTCACGATTCCATTAAGATATGATTTAAACAATTTATCATAGTCTTCGCCTTCCTTTACTTTCCACTCAGACAAATGTGCTGCTACATATTGAAGGTTCTTTATCCCATAGGCATTCGCTTTCATCTGATTATCTCCCAAATCTTCCGTTTGTGCTCTTGGATCAGGAATTCCTGGATACTCTACGCCAGCCAACCAACGTAATCGAGGATTTTTAATAGCCTCAATGGTCATTTGATTTATCTTTGTTTTTTCCTGTTCTTCGCTTAAATTCCCAAACCAACGATAGCCCCAATTGATAGCCCAATCATCATAATCATTTACTCGAGGGTACAAACCTGCAGGGCCAATATTATCTTCGGGCTGGGCAACATAATTGAAGCGGGCATAATCCATAATAGAAGAAGTATGTCCATTTTTTTCTACCCAAGCTTTATTACGCAGCATTTCTACTGGGGTAGCATTGGAGGCTATAAAGTTATGGCGTAACCCTAAGGTGTGTCCAACTTCGTGCGAGGATACAAAACGAATCAATTCGCCCATTAAATCGTCATCAATTTCGTATTTACGGCCGCGTGGATCTACGGCACCAGTTTGTGACAAAAACCAATTTTCTAAAATAAACATCACATTATGGTACCAATTGATATGTGATTCAAGGATTTCGCCAGTTCGAGGATCGCCTACATGTGGTCCACTGGCATTGGGAATATCAGAAGGCTTATACACAATGGCCGAATAACGCGCATCTTCCAATGACCATTCTGGGTCTTCCTCCTTGGTAGGTGCTCGTTTGGCCATAATAGCATTTTTAAACCCAGCCTTTTCAAAAGACCTTTGCCAATCGTTCACGCCTTTCATTAAATAAGGAATCCATTTTTCAGGAGTGGTAGGATCAATGTAAAAAACAATAGGTTTAACAGGTTCTACCAATTCCCCTGCTAAATAACGCTGTACATCTTCCGGCTTTGGTTCTATACGCCAGCGGGTAGCAAAGGTTTTTAGCTTTACTCCATGTGGGTTTGCGCTGAAATCATTGAATTCTCCCCAAAAGTAACCTACGCGGGTATCCAAATCTCGCATACGCATTTGTTTTTCAGGCAGTAAAACCCAACTGCTATTAAGCTCCATGGTATACTTTAAACCACTAGGGGTTGATGCTGCACCAGGCAACCCTGGTATGCTTGACATCATACCACCACCGCCTCCTGCTCCATAAGTTCTAGAAACTCGGAAAGAGACATTGTTGGGAAAAGCGTTCCAACTGGTTACAAAGGCGGTGCCAAATACAGGCATTCCTATTTTTTTCAGCTTTGATTTTAGTGGTGCATCAAAGCCGAACAAATCCTCATCTGTTTCCAACAGGGAGGTAATCTCCACTACCCTAGCGCTATCTGACGAAATGGTTTTAACTGGCCAAGCATAACTAATTGGCTCAACATTAGAACGCTTCACATTTTCGTACATCTCATCACTAGGTTTCAACGCTCTTACACTATACTCCTTTTTAGAAACATAAACATTCTTTTTGTCTTTGCTCAGGCTAAAACTAACTACAAGTTCATTGATTTGATCACCAGCATAAAGAGGCTCAATACCTGTAGCTGCTTTGGAAAGCCTATTAACTACTAAAATCTCTTTGCCCAAGGCCTTCTCGGGAATCTCCAAATAATACTTGTTTTCAGAAAAAATCAAGTTCAACAACCCCTTTTTAACTACGGCATCTTTGGTCACTATTTTATCGTAGGCAACGGGCTTATCCTTGTTTTTTAATAAGGAATCAAGATTGCTAGACAACCCTGCTGGAAGCTTCACTTCGGCAGTTTTTTTATCTTTTTCCTTCTCTTTCTGACGAGCCTGTACACTATGCCAGGCCACCAGTAGGGTTAAAATTAAAAATGTAATTTTCTTCATCAGTTCTGTGTTTTAAAATAAATTATAAATTGTTTTAAGTATTCATAAAGCCTAACTACCTTGTTTTAAAAAATTTGTTAAAATTTAGGACAGCGGGGCTAGAAGAATATCATTAAGCTTTTCTTCAACGACAAGCAAATCATTTGTTTTTTGGTTTAGTTATTCCTTTCATGATCTGACCTAGATCATAAAGTTTGTAACCTTCCGGTATTTCCATACTAATCTGTGGTACTTTTTGCATATCAAGCTTTAATGTGGCCTCAAGCTTATTAGCGTATTGTAAGCGCAATAAAGTGCCCTTTATTTTCTTTCCCTTAAGTAATTCGCCTAAGGAGCCTATTTCGTAATTCAAAAAACTGAAAGGCAATACGATATCTTCTGTTGTCCAAATCATTAAATGTTCACCATTTGGCATATCAGCTTTATATTTCTCGCATTCATAGCCATTGATTTGCTCCTTTTGGCCTGTTGGCTGAAAATCGACTAAAGAAGCATTCAACAACTCCATTCTATCAGCTTTCTTTTTTTGCCCAAATGACGATACATTTAATAAACTTCGATAATCACTTTCCAACAATTTAAAGGCAAGTTTTATCCCTGAGGTTTCTGTAAGGAAAAGTATATCAGGCTGTCCAAGTTGATAGATCGTACACGTTTCGTTTGACTTGTTCAAGGCCCCATAACTACCGTTAATTTTCAGATAATTGTCTTTAAAAAAAATTTTAACATCATCATATGCTTGCTTTTTGCTCATCATAAAGGAATCCACGGCATAAGTAATGGTTAGGGTTCCCTCTGTAATTTTTTGTTGAGCCGAAACCCCTTGGGCTCCAAGAAGAGCCACAATGAACACTAGTCCATATTTGATTGTACTTTTTAACATCTCAGTTAGTTTTTATATAGGTTTTGTTAATTTCTACCCAAACCCAGAATACATGACATTGATAAAATGCCTAGCTAGCTGCAAGAAAACATAGGTTAGTTTAATTTTCATGCCTACCCACAGCGTGATGAATACTGCGGGAAATGCGATTTTTGTTTTCATTAAATAGGTTTCAGTAGAGTCATTTATGTATGCATTATTTTTTTTCCAATTGTTACCCTCCTTCCTTCAATTTTAAAACGTAATTCTGCGGTACTTGCCATAAGCTTAAGTACTTCTGAGAGCTTGCTGTTTTTAGAAATCCAACCACCAGGCAGCATCGCATCAGACAAATCGTCCTCAAAAAAGATATCGACATTATACCATCGCGATATTTTAAGTAGTGCACTTCTAAAATCATCTCCCTGAAAGGTAAAATCACCATCTTTCCAAGCAGTTTGCATATCTGTATCTACCAATATTGTTTCCAATCCTTTTTTACTTGATATTCCCTGTTCTCCCACTTCCAATTCTTTGGAAAGTTGTGTTCCTTTATCAAATATCTTTACCAACCCTTCTACCAAGGTGGTCTTCACTGGTGCACCAGCATAACTACTAATGTTAAAATGAGTACCCAATACCTCTATGCGCTGCAAATTGGTCTCTACAACAAAAGGATGCTTCTTGTCTTTTGCTACTTCAAAATAAGCTTCACCAACCAGTTGCACCTTACGTTCGTCCGCCGAGGCAAATGAGGCCGGATACTTGATAGATGAAGCGGCGTTTAGCCAAACCAAGGTCCCATCAGGTAGTTTTAATCGATAATTTTGACCACTTGCGGTGACCAAAGTATGTTCGCCACTTTTTACTTTGCTCGCTTCGTAATTCAACAATCCATTTTCAATGTCTACATTAGCCATTGCATCTTTGATAGTTTGCTTTTCACTACTATTAACAAGCGTAACCTTTTGGCCATTTTCTAAAATTAAGGTGGCCGAGTTGGTCCCTGGTGCTACGTCATTTTTAATCACAAAGGCTGGCTCATTTATTAGTTCAGCTTTTTTCACCTGCCATCTTAGCGCAAAACCTACCCCTAATAACAATACTGCTGCCACCGCTCTAGGCCAAAGGCGCCATATCATTTTACGGGTATCTATTTGTCTGCGGATTTTAGAAAACATTTTTTGCTGTTTCTTTTCATAATCCAACGGTATAGAAGCAGCAGGCGATTTGATGATTTCATGCAGGTACCAGCTCTCTACCAGCGCAGTTTCTTCTGCATTAGTTTCGCCTCGGTTATACTTGGCCATCAAATCCATATATACACTGTTTTTCATTACTATTTTTTGGTAGTTTGATGTAAAGACAGTTTACTAGGACGACCCTCTCAAAAATTTTAGGATTTTTTTTAAAAAATAACACAAAACACTGATTATCAGAAAGAAAAATTTCAATTTAATAAACATTTTATCCCAAAAAAATCTTAATCAAGGGCTAATTCCGACTTTTTTGGAATGCTAGTTTTGGATTTTAATGACGATGTAGGAACAGCAGTACAAGACGTGTAGCTAATTCCTATGTTAACCACATCATTTCGAACGCAGAAAGACCGCGAAGCAGCTACGAAGTAAATTGAAAATCAAAGAAGGTAAATATTTGGAGGTTGATTATTAGGAATTAGTGGTTAGGGATTAGGAGTTAGTCGTGATGCATATTTCTTTTCTAACCCATGATTTCGCTTCCGAAGGATTGAAACATTACGATGTAGGAGTAAATTGGAAAATCAACGAAGTTAAATCTCAAGATTTATGAGCTCAATACACGTTGCTAGATTTTTCTCTGCGTTCGAGGTGACGATGTAGGAACGGAATAAACTAATGAACAAGTGAACCAATTCCTAGATTTCTCCCGAAGGTTCGGGGTCGAAATGGCGAATAAACTAATGAACAAGTGAATCAATGAACATTAAAAAAACGAGGTCATGCCTTTAATAAGCATGACCTCGTTTAAGCCTACAAAATATCAAAATACTTATTAAAGCTGAACCCTAGGATTTTGCACCAGCGATGGATTAGCATTAAGTGTAGCCTTGGTAAAGGGAATCAAATAATTAGGGCTTCCAGCAGGAAGTGTAACTAAAGCCTTTCCATTCTGATCCCGTCTAACGATATCCTTTCTGAAACGGGGATCTAAGTTAAGTCGTTTAAGATCAAACAGCCTTAGGCCCTTAAACATCAGTTCACGTCGGCGTTCTTCGAGCACCAAACTTAAGGCTTGTTCTGCCGTAATGTTAGTTGGCAGGCTCATATAGTTCACTATCCGTTTAGCACGCAAAGTATTCAACAAATTTACTGCTCCAACCGCATCATTGGCCCTAGCCAAACACTCTGCTTTGATCAACATTATTTCTGGCACTCCTATACTATAATTATAGGAACAATCATTGTTGATAATGCCAAAAGAGTAGAAACTTTGTGGTTTAAATGAAGCAATGTATCGTTTATCATTAGTTTGATCAAATGAGGCTAAAAGCTCGGCGCTGGGATATAACAAATTCTGATAATCAAAAGATGCATTGCTAATACCTATAACAGTATTTACTCTTAATAGCAGCACCTCATCATTTTTCTTTTGATCTACCAGTGTAATCAAACGGCCATCGTTACTGCCGGGCGCTTTGTAGCCAAGGTAATTCAACAATTTATCTTTAATGGCCAGGGCATCGGCCGCGGCTTTTTCTGCTTGCGGATAATTACCCATATACAAATAAGTGCGGGCCAGCAAGGCCAAAGCAGCAGCCTTTCCAGGGTAAATGATATTTTTTTTATCTGTATCTGGCAGCTCTGCAGTAGCCAGAGCCTCCCTTAAATCGGTTAATATCTGCTGATAAACCTGCGCTACACTAGCCCTTGGGTAAGATACCTGATTATTTACCTGTAAAATTAAAGGTACACCCAAATCAATACCAGCAGTGCTAACCTGATAGTGCTTACCATATATATTTACCAATTGCAGGTAAAAATAAGCCCTGTTGATTTTGGCCTGGGCAATGGCCAATGCGCGGCGGTCGCTCATTTGACCAGCTGGAAGTGCCTTGGGCATGCCGTTGATGACCAAATTCATTTGCACTATCCATTTATAGCAGTTCTTGAACATTGGATCTTCCGAACGGCTCCACGGATCCATAGCCCAGGTATAAAAATTGCCACTGGTGTTTCCCAAATCACGGTAGGTATCATCGGTAACCTCATCAATCAAGTAAAATGGAGTCTCGCAAATTTCAGGGGAGTTCAACATCTGTTCAAAATCTTCCACAGTAACCGGCGTTGGAGTGGGGTCGGTAGCACGATCGATGTTCAAAATTTTCTTGCAGGCTGGCAACATCATGGCCAACATCAGCAACAGGTATATCCAATTCTTTTTCATCATTTTATTTTTTTATGTGGGATTTTGCTCAGGGCAATCTCCTCATTCTTATTCAATTGTCTTTCTATAAACCTACATTAAGCGCTATGCCATAGCGCAAAGGTTGGCGTGGCAAAAGTTGCCCATTGATCATAATGGCCTCTGGATCAATACCCAACTTATTACGGGTCCAAAGCGCCACGTTTTGTAGGTTAAGTGCCAGGTTAAGGCTTTTTACATACCTGCCCTTTAACCATTTAACTGGCACATCGTAACCAAACTGGATTTCGCTAAGCCTCAAAAAATCGGCGGGGGCAATACTGTTGCTCGAATTTTTAGTAAAGAAATCTCTAATGTCCAAGTACGGGTCAAAACCTATGGAAGGAATATCGGTAAAGGCTTCATCACCAGGCTTACGCCAGCGCTTTGCAATCAAATTGCTCCTCTCTAGTCGATAAGCCATCATATCAGGGCGGTAGGTACGCATTACATGGCCCAAGGCAAAACGCAGGGTAGTCCTGGCATAAAAACCTTTATAGCCAAACTCCTGTATAAAGGCTCCGGACCATGGTGGCGTAGTACGCCCGCTGTATGTTATCCAGTTTTCATCAAGTTGCAGGCTGGAAACATCTATAACCTTTGTGTCGCCTTCGGGGCCATAGATCTGCGGATTTCCCTTGTTGCTAAGTCCTGCCCATCTATAGCTCCACAAGCTTCCTATGGCATAGCCCGTCCTATCGGCATTAAGGTAAGCCAAGTTATTGTCATAAATCGGCTTAATAACATCTCTAACTTCACTACTATTATAGGCTCCGTTGAGCGTACTGGTCCAGGTAAATCCATCGCCCTCCAAAATTTTGGCCTGTACATAAAGTTCATAGCCCTTGTTGTTTATACGGCTGTAAACGGGCCTTTGCTCAAACCCAGTAGACAAATCGGTTTGAAAAGTGCCGTTGACAATCCCAGAAGTACTCCGATTGTAATAACGCACATCAGCATTAAGACTATTTTTCCATAAACCAAACCTCAGGCTAATTTCACGGTTCACAATATGGGGCGGCAAGGACCCAAGGTCAAAATTACTGGTAGCCACGGAGAAACCACCATCAGGTAGCGGCGAGTTGGTACTCATCATTTGAGCCAAGGCTTGGGCAGGGCTAATATTGCTCACCAAGCCTTCTACCATAAGGTTACTCACCCAAGGCACCTTAAAATACCCAGCTTTGGAAATATGATACGAAAGCCTTCCGCTCAGCTGATTTTTCACCCCCATAGAGTTATAACGGTAGTTCAGCTGGCCCTGTAATAGGTCCTTAAACAGTCCCATATCCAAAAGGGCATCATAGTTACGGATTTGCTCGCCGTTTTGACGTACCGGATTATAAGCAGTCACTAATAGCGAAGTACCCCAATTGGCGTTAAAACTACGAACGGCAGGCAGGTTTACAGGCAAGCTAGCCATTTTGATTTCGCCCAGACCTGCGGATAACTTCAATTTACTAACTAGTGGAACTTTAAAAAAAGATTCCTTATGCAAAGCCCAGGATGCCAAAGCATTGTAATTACGGGTAGAGCTGTAAATATCCATCGTAGTAACAGGCATAAAGCTCTCATTGTAAAATGCCTGTAGGCCTAGCCGCCCATCATAAGTATAGTTCAAACTTGCATTGGTGGAGAAATTACGCTCTGGTTGATAGTTAATTGGCATAAGAGCGGTCAGTCGGTCAAAATTGATCAAACCTAAAGGGTTGCTGTAACTCTGTTCAGCGTTAGGTAAGGACAAGGCTGTACCCAAACCAGTACCGCTGTTATAACCATATAGTGGCAAATTGGTAGTGGAACGGTACAACTTATTAAAATAAGCCAGACCAAAGCCCGTATTAAGAGCATGCTTTTGGCCAAAAACCCCATTATAGTTTAAACCCGTACGCAGATTTTCAGCACTGCTCCTCCTGTTAGAACGCTGAAAAATATCTCCCGATGGCATATAGGCTACTGGCGAATTCAGGGGATTTGCACGGAAAAAGCCAGGCATTATCTCTTCCATTTGCGACACTGCATAATAGCTATTGTACAAACTACGGGCATACTGGGTGTTGGCTGCCCATAGCTTTTCTATATTATTATTACTATTGGTGTACTGTAAGTTGGTTGACCAAGTGAGACCATCCAAGAGTTTCCAGTTCACATTCAGGGACGAATGAAGTTGATGTACCTTATTCAGGTCACTGGTGCCTCTAGCCTCTTGCAAAGGGTTGTAGCCATAATCCTGCAAACCAGAATAGGTCGTTTTCAGCTGTTTGTTACGGTTTTCGTTAACTCCTCCTATCACATAGTCGTAAACGTAGCTCCCATTAGCCCTATACAACATTTGATAAGGATCCAACTCTTTAGAGTTCAACACTTTACCCGCAACAGACTTATCTAGGTTGGCATTGAGCTGTAGGGCAATCTGAAGCTTATTGTTAAGCAACGACAATTGATCGCGGAAATTAATGCCCCAGTTACGCCTGTTATTGCCCAAGGCTTCGGTACGGGAGGTGCTATAACTGCCGTTAAGTGAAAAACGGTGATGCTTACCACCACCTGACAAGTTCAGGTTTTGGGTTTGGTTGAAAATGTTTTGCTGCTGCTCACGGTATTGCGCCTCGTTAGAAAGCTGCGACAGTAAATTCCAACTGCTTTGAAACTCAGTTGCCGTAATTTGGTTACGATACCTTTTTTCCAGCAATGCTCGAGCAGGTGTTAACAAGGCCGTATTTGGGTCTGGCCTTTTAAAACCTGTGGGAAGGCGATTATTTTCTTCCAAATAATAGTCCAATAACTCGGAAGTATTGGCCCTTTGCAATGCCGAAGCACTGTTATCGGGTGAGCCCGAAAAATTAAAAGTGGAATTGTAGTTAATCTGCAATTGGCCTGACTTACCTCCATTGGTAGTAATGATAATGACTCCATTGGATGCTCCAGGTCCCCATTTGATGGTTTCGGCTGGATCTCTAATGACTTCTATCGAAAGTACATTATTAAGGGGATAGTCAGCTGGAAAACTGTTCTGCACAAAACCATCAATAACGACCAGCATGGCGTTATTTCCTACACCAAAACCGCCCGCCCCCCGCAACTCGGGAATCACACCACTATCATTGATAGAGGTCTGCGAAATCACTTTCCCTTCTCTTCGGCCTTGTTCAAAGAAACTCGCAGTGGCTTGTTTTATAGTATTAGGATCAGATACTCCAATAGTGCTCAATAACATTTTAGCTACAACTTTGCTAAGCTCTTCAAAGGTAAAATCACCAGCTGGAAATAAAGGATTAGTCCCATCGCTTCTGTAAATCTCCGTTTTAGAGGAGCTTACTTGTTTTTTGAGTACCAAACCAGGGATGGTGCTCTCCAGTACAAAGCCCAAAGTTAGATGTCTTCGTTTACTAAGCTCCACCTTGTTTATGATGGCCGTTCCTGGAATTTTTTGCCCCTGTATAATGGTGGTATTTAAATTAATAGCCTCTGTTTCCATAGGGATTTCACCCATCAATGAAATGGCCAGTGCCGTACGTTCCACAGTATGATAGCCGGTATAGGCAATACGTACCATCGCCAAAGGATCAATATCCTTCAAGATAAATTTCCCCTCTCCATCGGTATATATGGATTTCAGGTTATTTGCCGAGATTGAAACACCTGACTTGGGCAGTCCATTCTCGTCAATCACGGTGCCTGTAATGGTAATCTTTTTTTGCCTTGTTTCTGGCCCTGCAATTTTATCCGGCTTTTTAATGGAAATGGTCCTTCCGTTTACCGCATAGGATAGCGACAGGCCTTTTAAGGCAGTGGACAAAGCCTCTTCCACGTTAGCATTGGTTACTTTTACAATTACCAAGGGCTGCTCGGTAACCAGCTTCTGGTCAAAAAAAATGTCATAGCCACTCTGCTTACGGATTTCCTTGAGCACGTGCTCCAACGGTACGTTCCGATAATTTAAAGTAATTTTTTGGGCGAATGAAGCTACGGATTGCAATAGCAATAGCAGCAGGAGCCCAATTCCTAGATAGATGCGAGCATTAAGCTTAAGCCTGATGCCACGCTTTGATAGAAAATTATTCATAAGGATGTTTTTACATCCTCCTTTGAACTCAAAGCAGTGCAAAAGAAGATGATTTTAGTTAGTTAATTAGTTAAAAGCCTATCCTCTTGACTGCCGACCTCATAGAATGGCTCATTTGTTTTTTGATGGCGGGGTGTACAGTTCGCCATCTGGTTTCGATTTATAACTGCCCCCCTTTTGGTTTGATTAACAACGGTAGATCTAATAGAAAATATTGGCACCATCATTTGCAAAACCACCACCTAATGAAATCCCATTTTTGGTTAATGTTTGGGATTATTTCGTGTTTTTCTGTTGTACCAAAATGATTCGATCGTCCAAGCGGCTACGTGAATCCAAATCTGATCTTAGCAGTTAAAGTTCTTAAGTTAGTTTTTTAGTGTTTGGAAATTTTTACCAAAGCCTGTAAGTAGCGTAGTAACTATAAATACCAAGAAAATGGCGAAGGAAAATAGGTGGTTTTAATTTTACTTCATCTTGCAATTAGTATTGCAGATATTGTAAACTATTGTTTTTCATTTAAAAGGCTTCAGTAGGTTTATTTATGTTTTGTAGGTCTTACCTCCTTTCTGGGTTTCTGTTTATCATTATTTTTTGGCAGTTTGATGTAAAGACAGTTTACTAAGGCTAGCCTCTCAAAAGTTTCAGCTTTTTTCTTTAAAAAAAATATAAAACACTGATAATCAAAAGAAAAATTTTCAACCCACTAACAAATTTATTACAATAATCTTCATTTTGGATGAACTTACAGCCTCTCTCATGCCTTGTCTCTCCGCTTCAAAAGATAGTTGTGGATTTCAATGTCGCCCTTCTAGGGTTGTGGGTATTCTTCATCATTTCTCTAGTGTAATGTCACTACCTTTTGGTTACTGCCTAGTTTAAATTTTGAAGTTATTGAGGAAAAAATTTAACCACATAGCCACATATAAACGTAATAGGTATTGTGGTTTAAAAGGCATAGCCAAGTCTGATGTTAATATCGTCATTTCGAACGCAGAGGGAATTGAAAATCAACGAAGTTAAATCTAGCGTTATATTAAATGAATATTACACTGTTAGATCTCTCCAAAGTCGAGATGACGACGTGGGTATAGTAGTGCAAAAAATACGACTAAGTCCGAAGGACTGACATTTTACTAGAAAACAGTATACGCCAATTAAACCGCGAAGCGATGACATTATTTATATGACATACATTTCGTTAAATGCTTTCCGAAAGGTTGGGATGCAAGGTAGAGATGACGGCATAGGAACGGATAAACTAATGAACAAGTGAACTAATGAACAAGTGAACCAATAAATATTTAAAAAAACGAGGCCATGCCTTGTACAGACATAGCCTCGTTTAAACCCTCAAATACAAAAACAATTATTGAAGGTCAACTCTAGGATTTTGTACTAGTAAAGGGTTAGCATTAAGTGTAGCCGGAGAAAAAGGGAACAGGTAATTGGGACTTCCAGCAGGAAGCGTAACCCAATGCTGGCCATTTTTCTTTTTTCTTTCAATGTCTTTGCTGAAACGGGGATCTAAGTTAAGGCGTTTAAGATCAAACAGCCTTAGGCCCTTAAACATCAGTTCACGTCGGCGTTCTTCGAGCACCAAACTTAAGGCTTGTTCTGCCGTAACGCTAGTGGACAGGTTGGTATAATTCCTGATCCTCTTGATACGCAAAGTATTCAACAAATTTACCGCTCCAGCCGCATCGTTTGCCCTAGCCAAACACTCTGCCTTAATCAACATCATTTCAGGCACTCCTATACTATAATTATAGAAGTAATTAGTATTCACTACACCAAAGGCGTAGGGACCATTGGTTTTAAAAGAAGCTGTATAACGCTTATCGTTAGTTTGATTAAATAATGTCATAAGCTCTTGGCTGGGATATAATATGCTGGGCGAAGTAGGATTTGGGGCGGTAGCGACTACAGAATACAATCTTGGCAACAGCACTTCATCATTTTTCTTTTGATCTACTAGCGTAATCAAACGGCCATCAGGTAGTAAACTTCCAGGAGCCCCATAGTTAAGGTAACTTAAAAGGTTGCTTTTAATGGCCATGGCATCTGAAGCAGCCTTTTCTGCTTGGGTATAATTACCCATGTACAGGTAGGTACGCGCCAACAAAGCCAAAGCAGCCGCCCTACCAGGATAGAGAATGTTTTTCTTGTCTATATCAGGAAGCTCGATAGTGGCGAGTGCATCCTTCAAATCGGTCAATATCTGCTCGTACACCTTCCCTACACTGGCTCTTGGATACGATACCTGGTTGTTAACCACTAAAATTAAAGGTACCGCCAAATCAGTGTCTGCGCTGGCAGCCTGATAAACCGGCCCATAAATGTTCACTAACTGTAGGTAAAAATAGGCCCTATTAATTTTGGCCTGTGCAATAGCCACCACACGACGATCGTTCATTTGGCCTGCGGGAAGCGCAGTTGGCATATTACTGATTACCAAGTTCATTTGTGCAATCCATTTATAGCTGTTATTGAACATTTCATCTTCTGTAAGTCTCCATGGCTCAACTGCCCAGTCATAAAAACCAAATTTCGACCCAATAAAATCAATATCACGGCGGGTATCATCCGTAACGTCGTCAATCAAGTAAAATGGGGTTTCGCAAATTCCGGGCGTATTTAATACCTGTTCAAAATCTTCCACGGTAACTGGCGTAGGATTGGAAGCAGTAGTAAGGTCGATATTCAAAATTTTCTTACAAGCTGACAAAGTTAGAGCCAGTATCAACAAAAGGTTTATCCATATCTTTTTCATTATCTTATGCTTTTATGCGAGAATTGCCTTAGGCCATTCGCTGTTTTTCATTTAATCGTTTTTCAACATTTGCTATAAACCCACGATCAACGTTAGCCCATAACGCATTGGCTGACGTGCCAGCAAAGTGCCATCAGATAGGATGGCTTCGGGGTCTATTCCCATCTTATTGCGGGTCCATAGCGCCACGTTTTGTAGGTTAAGAGCTAGATTAAGGCTTTTTACATATCTACCTTTTAACCAATTAGTTGGAACATCGTAACCAAGCTGAATATCACTAAGTCTAAAAAAGCCCGCCGAAGCAATGCTATTGCTCGAATTTTGCGTAACAAAAGCTCTATTACCAAAACTATTTTCTAAAGCCACTGCAGGAATATCGGTAAAAGCCTCATCACCAGGCTTGCGCCAGCGTTGGTCGATTAAACTGCTCTTCTCCGACTGATATATTGCCATTCCAGGGCGATAAGTGCGCATTACATGGCCTAGAGCAAACCGCAAGGTAGCCCTAGCATACAGGCCCTTATAAGCAAATTCCTGGATAAAAGCTCCCGACCAAGGAGGAGTAGTGCGGCCGCTATATGTTATCCAATTTTCGTTGGCATTAGCTAAACGGTTTGGAGTGTTCGTAGAAAACCTTTCTATCGACTGTTTGTTACCATTGGGATCGTAAATTTGTGGATCACCTTTATTGTCGAGTCCTGCCCAGCGGTAGCTCCACAAGCTTCCAGTAGCATAGCCTACCCTATCGGCAGTGAGATAAGACAAACTACTGGTGTACAATGGATTGAACACATCTTCAACCTGATTGATATTGTAGGCCCCATTCACCGTGCTGGTCCAGTTAAAACCATCACCTTTGAAAATTTTAGCCTGTACATAAAGTTCGTAGCCTTTATTGTTGATACGGCTGTAAACAGGTCTTTGCCTAAAACCGGTAGACAAATCGCTCTGAAAGGTACCGTTCGATAAGCCAGAAGTGCTGCGGTTATAATAACGGGAATCTACCGTAAGTATATCTTTCCATAAACCAAAACGTAAGCTGATTTCACGATTCACAATATGAGGGGGCAATGAACCCAAATCAAAATTGCTGGTAGCGATAGAGAAGCCTCCGCCTGGTAATGGCGAGTTGGTACCCATCATTTGGGCCAGAGCCTGAGCAGGGCTGATATTACTTACCAAGCCTTCTACTATTAAATTGCTCACCCAAGGTATGTTAAAATAATCAGCGTTGGAAATATGGTAAGAAAGCCTGCCGCTAAACTGATTTTTTACTCCCCTAGAATTGTATCGATAGTTCAGCTGGCCCTGCAGCAAGTCCTTAAACATCCCCAAATTCAATAAAGCATCGTAGTTGCGGATCTGTTCTCCGTTTTGACGTATTGGATTGTAGCCCATTATCAACAAAGAAGTACCCCAATCAGGACTAAAAGTACGAATGGCAGGCAGGTTTACCGGCAAGCTCGCCATCTTGATCTCGCCCAAGCCTGCAGACAGCTTCAACTTGCTGATGAGCGGAAACTTAAAAAACGACTCCTTGTGCAAAGCCCAAGATGCCATAGCATTATAATTGCGTGTAGAACTATAAATTTTTACTGAACTTACCGGCATAAAACTCTCGTTGTAAAAAGCCTGCAAACCCAAACGTCCATCGTAGGTATAATCTAATACTCCATTGGTAGACATATTCCTATTTGGCCGCCTATTTATTGGCGAAAGAGCCGTCAGACGGCTAAAATTGATATTACCTATTGGACTATTGTAAGTTTGGCCCGTAGTAGGCAGAGATAAGGCAGTACCTAAACCGGTACTACTGTTATAACCGTACATGGGCAATTGGCTAATTGAACGATCCAGCTGATTAAAATAAGCAAAACCAAAACTCGTGTTCAACGCATGCTTTTGGTTAAAAATATGGCTATAGTTAAAACCCGTACGCAAATTACCAATATTGCTGCGGTTGCTGGAAGTTTGAAAAATATCGCCCAAAGGAAGATAAGCCACAGGAGAACTGAGCGGCGTTGGAACAAAAAAGCCCGGAAACGCTTCCCTCATGTAACCCACTGCGTAATAATTATTATACAAGTTACGAGCATATTGGGTATTAGCTTCCCATAAAGTTTCGGAATTAACTTTACTATTGGTGTATTGTAGATTTGCTGACCAAGTCAGGCCATCCAAAAGTTTCCAATTAACGTTCAGAGACGAGTTAAGACTGTAGGCTTTGCTCAAGTCTCGGGTTCCCCTAGCCTCTTCTAAAGGATTATAACCATAATCCTGCAAACCTGGATAAGTCTGTTTGAACTGTTTATTGCGATCTGGGTTAAGCCCGCCCATAACATAATCATAAATATAGCTACCGTCGGATTTGTATAGCATTTGGTAAGGATCCAGTTTTGCTGGATCCAAAGCCTTACCTAAAGTTTTCCTAGTCAGGTTTCCATTTACTTGTATCGCAACCTGGAGCTTATTTTTAAGCAGCGATACCTGATCGCGAAAGTTGATCCCAAAAATACGGGTATTATTGCCCAACACCTCGGTCTGGGAGGTAGTATAATTGCCATTAAGCGAAAAACGATGGTATTTTCCACCTCCAGAGAGGTTCAAGGTTTGGGTTTGATTAAAAATACTCTGTTGTTGCTCTCGATACTGCTCTTCGTTAGAAAGCTGCGACAATAAATTCCAGCTGTTTTGAAACTCTTCTGCACTAATCCGATTCCTATAACGCTTTTCCAACAATACCCTAGCTGGAACGAATGAGGCTAAATCCGGATTGGGTCTTGTAAAGCTTGTAGGAATAGCCTTGTTCTCGTCCAAGTAATAATCTAAAATTTGGCTAGTATTAGCTCTTTGCAAAGCTTTAGCTCCATTATCAGGCGCACCCGAAAAATTAAAAGTGGAATTGTAGGAAATTTGCAACTGCCCCGGTTTACCCCCGTTGGTAGTAATGATAATAACCCCGTTGGAAGCACCCGGACCCCATTTGATGGTTTCGGCAGGATCTCTAATCACCTCTACTGAAAGCACATTGTTCATAGGATAATCTGAGGGAAAACTGTTTTGCACAAAGCCATCAATAACCACCAGCATGGCATTGTTGCCTGTACCAAATCCCCCCGCTCCACGCAATTCGGGAATGATACCCTCGTCATTAATGGAGGTCTGTGAAATGACCTTCCCATCTCTTCGGCCGATTATAAAAAGGTCCTCCGTTGCTTTTCTAGCAGCTGCCTCATCATAAAGACCCAAACTCGCTGATGCTTTCAAAACAAGTTGGTAATACTCTTCGAAGGTATAATCACCGGCGGGAAATACTGGACTAGAGCCATCAATTCTAATTAATTCCTTTTTAGTTGTACTTCTTTGTCTTTTAAGCACCAAACCAGGTATAGTTCCCTCTAAAACAATGGCTAAAGTCTGGTGCCTACGGTTGGTAAGGTTAATCTTGTTTATTGCTGCAGTAGCCTTAGTTCCTTGGCCCTGTATAATGGTAGTATTTAAATTGATTGAACCAAGCTCTATATGGATTTCGCTCATTAGCGAGATGGCAATGGCGGTACGTTCCACGGGATTGTACCCAGTAAAGGAAATACGTACCGTGGCTAATGGGTCAATGTCCTTGAGGGTAAACTTCCCTTCACCATCGGTATAAATTGGCTTAATGGTAGCCGAAGAAATGCTCACACCAGCCTTGGGCAGACCATTTTCGTCAATTACCGTGCCCGTGATGGTGATCTTCTGCTGTCGAGCTGCCGTAACAGCCCTATCTTGCTTTTTGATGGAAATGGTCTTACCATTTATCACATATGATAGTGGCAGTCCCTTAAGGGCAGACGTTAGCGCTTCTTCTACATTAGCATTCGTTAATTTTACAGCTACTAATGGCTGCTGGTCCACGAGATTTTGGTCAAAAAAAATATCATAGCCGCTCTGTTTGCGGATTTCCCTGAGCACCTGCTCTAAAGGCACATTTTGATAGTTTAGGGTAAGTTTTTGGGCAAATGAAATTACAGGTTGCAATAGCAATACTAGCAGTAATCCAATTTCCAAGTAAATGCGAACATTAAGCCGTAGTTTAATGCTGCGGTTTGATAGAAAATTGTTCATAGACATGTCTTCATTTTCTTTTTGCTTAAATGGCAAAAAAATAGTTTTAGTAATTTGGTTGGTTAAAACACCTTTGTCTTAATATAAAGGCTTGACCGCCTTTACTGAAAAGTGAATATCATACTGATAAATGCCGAGAGAATGGCGAAGGAAGGAATTGGTTTAAAACTCCACCTTAGCCTACAGTTGGTACCGTAGACAAGGTAAATATTGTTTTTCATATCATAGTTCAGTAGGGGTCATTCTTGTGTGTATCTTTTTTTTTGTTTTCCTCCCTTCAGCTTTTGTTTGTTTAGTAGTTTGATGTAAAGACAGTTTACTAGGACGACCCTCTCAAAAATTTTAGTATTTTTTTTAAAAAATCAAATAACAGATTGAATATCAAAGAGAAAATTTTTAATTCAACAACTATTTTATCCCAAAAAAATCTTAATCGAGGGCTAATTCCGACTTTTTTGGAATGCTAGTTTTGGATTTTAATGATGATGTAGGAACAGCAGTACAAAACGTGTAGCTAATTCCTATGCTAATCACGTCATTTCGAACGCAGAGAGACCGCGAAGCAGCTACGAAGTAAATTGAAAATCAACGAAGTTAAATCTAACGACCTATAAGTTGAATACTATATTGCTAGATCTCTCCCGAGTCGAGATGACGATATAGGTATGACAGTGCAAAAAGGTA
>JAEXHI010000020.1 GCA_023450085.1 Bacteroidota bacterium | reverse complement strand
CTATTCTTTTTTTGAAAGACGCAAGGGAGGTTAGTGGTTAGGGATTGGTTGGTTGGTTGGTTGGTTGGTTGGTTGGTTGGTTGGTTGGTTGGCTTTTTGGTTTGATTGTACTTTGTATTAGATTATTCCGCGTAGATTGCGCTGATTTTTCCGTAGATGGGTTGCTTGGTATAAGTAGAAATGTTGCCAAATGCTGCTCTCTCCCTGGCGGGGAGAGATGCCCAAAGGGCAGAGAGGGTGTTGATGTTTTGTATTACTGCATTTGCCGCTTAAACCCGATAGTAATGAAAAGCTCCCGATTTATCGGGACTTGTAATGGATAGCGGGGCTTGCGGATGATAGTAGCACTGTAATTGCTTTTCTAAATAATCAATATCCAATTACCAATAAGTAATGTTCAATGAACAAGTGAGCTAATTCCTAGCCATTAAAGAAGAGATCCTTCTCCCGAATAGTCGGGACAGGCAACGCTCAGGATGACAAAACACGCTCAGGATGACAAAATAGGAACGCAACTAACTACTAACCCCTAGCCACTAGTTACTAATTTCTAAAAAACCGAACAATTAATGTATTTTTGCGATTATGAATTTTATTGTTGCTGGCGCAGTTAAGGCCGTTAAAGAGTTATATGGGCAAGATATTGCCGAAGATGTAATTAACCTACAGGAAACACGTAAGGAATTTGAAGGACAGGTAACCATTGTGGTATTCCCTGTGGTGCGGTTCTCGAAGAAATCTCCTGAGGAAACGGGCAATGACATTGGCACCTTTTTGCAACAAAACGTAGCCGAAGTGGTGGGCTTTAATGTGGTGAAGGGCTTTTTGAACCTGAGCATTGCCGAAAGCTACTGGGTAAATTTGTTTAATGGTACTTTATTGGCATCGGACTTTTTGGTAGCTAAGCCAAATGGACAAAAGGTAATGGTGGAATATTCGTCGCCAAATACGAATAAGCCTTTGCACTTGGGCCACGTACGTAATAACTTGTTGGGCTACTCGGTATCGGAATTGTTAAAGGCCGATGGTTACGAAGTGATTAAAACCAATTTGGTAAACGATAGGGGTATCCATATTTGTAAGTCGATGTTGGCTTGGCAAAAATGGGGCAACGGCGAAACGCCCGAAAGTACTGGCCTGAAAGGTGATAAATTGGTTGGAAACTACTATGTGGTTTTTGATAAGGAATATAAAAAGGAAATTAATGCTTTGATGGCCACTGGCCAAACTGAAGACGAAGCGAAAAAGAATGCTCCGCTGATTAAGGAAGCACAACAAATGCTTTTGCAATGGGAGCAGGGCGATGCGGCAGTGGTAGGTTTATGGGAAAAGATGAACAGCTGGGTATATGCTGGTTTTGACGTAACCTATAGAAAACTGGGCGTTGATTTTGATAAATTCTATTACGAGAGCAATACTTATTTGCTTGGAAAAGATACTATTGAAGAGGGACTGGCCAAAGGTGTTTTCTTTAAAAAAGAGGATGGCTCGGTTTGGATTGACTTAACGGCGGATGGTTTAGACCAAAAATTGGTACTGCGTGCGGATGGTACTTCGGTGTACATTACCCAAGATTTGGGTACGGCGCAAATGAAGTACGACGATTTTAAAATGGACAAATCCATTTATGTGGTGGGCAACGAGCAGGATTATCACTTTAAAGTACTTTTCTTGATTTTAGAGAAATTAGGCAAAAGCTGGGCTAAGGGTTTGTACCACTTATCGTATGGTATGGTTGACTTGCCTAGCGGAAAAATGAAAAGCAGGGAAGGTACGGTAGTGGATGCCGACGATCTGATTGCTGAAATGGTAGATACTGCTAAACAGAAAACAGAGGAATTGGGAAAAACCAACGATTTTGCTGAAGCTGAGAAAGCGGAATTGTACGATACCATTGGTTTAGGTGCCTTGAAATACTTTTTGTTAAAGGTTGAACCTAAGAAACGTTTGTTGTTTGACCCTGCGGAGTCGATAGATTTTCAAGGAAATACGGGACCGTTTATTCAATATACCCATGCTCGTATCAAATCGTTATTGAGCAGGGCTTCGTACCAATTTGCACAGGCCGATTATGCCAATATCAAACTGACTTCGACCGAGCTGGATATGATTATGCTGTTGGCTAAATATCCTACGGAAATATCTAATGCAGCTAAGGCTTATAGTCCGGCGTTTATTGCCAACTATTTGTATGAAGTGGCTAAGTTGTTCAATAAGTTTTACCACGAGGTTCCGCCAATCATTAAGGAGGAGGATGCGGCTGTAAAACAACACCGATTGAATATCTGTAAAATTACCGCTGATGTAATTAAAGCGGGTATGACCATATTGGGCATTAAAGTGCCTGAAAGAATGTAGAGCAGTAAAAAGTAGAAAGTAAAAAGTTGAGCGTTCAGATTACATTTCTAAACGCTCATTTTTTTAATTGTAACCAGTAACGTCAATTGGACCAAATCATTCATTTTATTAGTACTAACAGCGCCGACTTGGCTCTGCTTTGTTTGGCAGCTTTTGCGGCGGGCTTTATTGATGCTATTGTGGGCGGTGGTGGTTTGTTGCAAACGCCTGCTACCTTGCTTATTTTACCTCAATATCCTGTGGCAACTTTGTTGGGTACGGTAAAAATTCCTTCGTTGGCGGGAACTGCGGTAGCGGCGGTAAAGTATGCCAAACAGGTAAAATTTAAAGTGGCTGTTTTGGCTGGATGTACGCTTGCTGCTTTTATTGCCTCGTTGGGTGGGGCATATCTGGTGAGTACCATTAACAACCAGCATATTAAGCCTGTTATTTTAGTAGTGCTTGTGGCGGTAGCGCTTTATACTTATTTTAATAAGAAATTTGGAGAGCAACAGCATAAAAGCCATACTTTGAGCAAGCAGATTTTGTTGGCCTGTTTGTTTGGTTTAATGATTGGCTTTTACGACGGTTTGATTGGCCCTGGTACGGGTTCTTTTTTGATTTTGGCTTTTGTGGGTATTTTAGGTTTTGATTTTGTGGGTGCCAGTGCCCATGCTAAAATTGTAAATGTAGGTACCAACCTTGCCGCCCTGATTTATTTCAGTTCTACGGGGCATGTTTTATTCCAATACGCTATTCCCATGGCTATCTTTAATGTATTGGGCTCTTTTTTAGGGGCAAAGCTGGCCCTGCTTAAAGGCAATAAGTTTATCCGTATCTTTTTCTTGATTGTGGTGTTTGGCACTATTCTGCGCTTTGCGTATGATGTATTTTTTAGGAGCTAGGAATTAGTGGCTAGTAGTTAGTAGTTAGTTGCGTTAAAGCGAGCGGCTTTTATTAGCATCCTGAATATGTATAAAGATTTTGCTTTGTAAGTCTTTTCGTTATAATAGACTAAGTTTAAAGATTTCTTCCGGATAGTTGGGGACAGGGTTGTGCTCAGGATGACGAATGGGGCGAAATGAACTAATGAACAATTGAACTAATGAACCATTAAATAACACCCCGCCCGTTGGGCACCCCTCTAAAAGAGGGGAATTTTTGGGACTGCTAAATACTAGCCACTAACAACTAACTCCTAAAGAAGGGATCCTTCTCCCGAATAGTCGGGACAGGACAACGCTCAGGATGACAAATAGGAATGGAACTAACTCCTAGCTCCTAATTCCTAGCCACTAACAACTAATTCCCAACTACTTCTTCTCTATTGTTCCCGATTTAGTTTTTACTGTTCCTTTTCTTCTGTACATGGCAAAGCTCATGGGGCTTTTAGCCGGACGTTCGTCGCCGAAGAGTACCCCCCAGTGTTTAAAGCCCTCGCTTCTATCAAAAATAACCTTAAGTACGGCAATGATCGGCATAGACAGGAACATGCCCGAAATACCGGCGACGACACCACCTATTACCACGCCCAAAATGGAGACGAGTGCATTGATCTTCACTTTGGAACCTACAATACGAGGCATCAGGATGTTGTTGTCGAAGAACTGTACCACGGCAATGACCAACAATACGGTAATTACCGGACCTAATTCCGTAGAAGAAGTTAAAGTGATAAGCACACCTAAAATGTTACCAATTAAGGCCCCAACATAAGGGATAAGGTTAAGGATGGCAAAGATAACCCCAATCAACAAAGCATGTTTAATGCCAAACAAAGTAAGCGAACCACCCAGTAAAACGGTCATGTAGGTGATTTGGATGAGCAAGCCTACCAAATAGTTTTTAATGATGGCTTCGGCCTCGTACGAGGCTTCTTTTACTTTGGGATGGTGTTCGGCTTTGAACCACATGAACAAAAAGCGCAGTAAGATATCTTTATAAAAAAGGATAAGGTAAATGTAAATAGGGATAAGACCCAAGAATACAAAAATACCACTTAGCGTTACGGCAGCACCGCTGGCCGCTTTGCCCGCCATGTTCAGTAAATCGTCGCTCTTTTCGGTGATGAATTTCTTTTGTTTGCCAATGGAGAAGTCGGTAAAACTACTGATCCATTCCTGTAAGGATTGCAAATGTTTAGCTACGTTGGCTTTGATCTGCGGAAAGTCGTTCACCAAAATCCCTATTTGTGCCGAGAAAAACCAAATGATTCCTGCAATGAAAATAAAGACCAGCAAAATGGGCAATACTATGGCCAAGGCTTCTGGAAATCGGTATTTCCTTAAAAAACGGTAGATAGGCAATAGGAGGATGCTGATGAAAAATGCCATGATTACCGGCATGATAATGTCGCTCGCAATGGCAAAAATACCGATGCATAGGCATAAACCAAGTAGTTCGATTGAGCGCTTTACGGTCAAGGGTAGTTCCTTCATAATTATAAGATGGTATAAATTTTTAATGCCTAACACTAAAGTAGGTAAATTGTTTTTATTAGGGGTTAGGAACTAGGAGTTAGGAATTAGTGGTTAGTTGCTAGTGGTTAGTGGTTAGTGGCTAGTTCATTAGTTCACTTGTTCATTCCATTCCTACATCGTCATCTCGACCTTGCGGAGAGATCTTTGAACTTTATTAGTGGTCAGTGGTTAGTGGCTAGTTGTTAGTTGCTAGTAATTAGTTCACTTGTTCATTCCATTCCTACATCGTCATCTCGACCTTGGGGAGAGATCTTTGAACTTTATTAGTGGTTAGTGGTTAGTGGTTAGTGGCTAGTTGTTAGTAATTAGTTCATTAGTTCACTTGTTCATTCAATTCCTACATCGTCATATCGACCTTGCGGAGAGATCTTTGAACTTTATTAGTGGTTAGTGGTTAGTGGCTAGTTGTTAGTTGCTAGTAATTAGTTCGTTAGTTCACTTGTTCATTCCATTCCTACATCGTCATCTCGATCTTGTGGAGAGATCTTTGAACTTTATTAGTGGTTAGTGGCTAGTTGTTAGTTGCTAGTAATTAGTTCATTAGTTCACTTGTTCATTCCGTTCCTACATCGTCATCTCGACCTTGGGGAGAGATCTTTGAACTTTGCTAGTTGCTAGTTGTTAGTGGCTAGTGGCTAGTTGTTAGTTGCTAGTAATTAGTTCGTTAGTTCACTTGTTCATTCCATTCCTACATCGTCATCTCGACCTTGTGGAGAGATCTTTGAACTTTGCTAGTGGTTAGGAATTAGTGGCTAGTTGTTAGTGGTTAGTGATTAGTTCATTGGTTCATTCCATTCCTACATCGTCATCTCGACCTTGCGGAGAGATCTTTGAACTTTGTTAGTGGTTAGTGGCTAGTTCATTAGTTCACTTGTTCATTCCGTTCCTACATCGTCATCTCGACCTTGGGGAGAGATCTTTGAACTTTGTTAGTAGTTAGGAGCTAGGAATTAGGAGCTAGTCGTTCGGTATTCACGATCATTCCACTTGCAACTCGCAACTCACAACCCGTAACTCAACTCGCAACTCATTCCCAATCCAAAAATCCGTACTTTTGCGGCATGATGTTCACCAACGATACCATTATTGCTTTATCAACGCCTCCGGGCAGTGGCGCCATTGGCGTAATTCGTCTTTCGGGACCTGAGGCCATTACTTTAACCAACAGTGTTTTTAGTGGCAAGGATTTAGCTAAACAGGCTACGCATACCTTACACTTTGGTTTAATTAAGGATGGCGAGGTAGTGGTTGATGAAGTGGTAGTGTCTTTATTTGTTGGGCCTAAATCATACACCAAGGAACATGTGGTCGAAATTTCGTGCCACGGGTCTAACTATATCATTCAGCAGATCATTAGCTTGCTGATCCGTAAAGGGGCTAGAGCGGCCAAACCTGGGGAGTTTACCTTACGTGCTTTCCTGAATGGTGCTTTTGATTTGAGCCAAGCTGAAGCGGTGGCCGATCTGATTGCTTCGGACAGTAAGGCTTCCCATGAGGTGGCCATGCAGCAAATGCGTGGTGGTTTTTCTAATGAGCTAAAAGATTTACGGGAGCAACTGATCCACTTTGCGAGCATGATTGAGCTGGAGCTCGATTTTGCGGAAGAGGATGTAGAGTTTGCCAATCGCGACCAACTGCGCGACCTCATCCAACGGATCAACAAAGTGCTGCAAAGGCTTATCCATTCGTTTGAGGTAGGAAACGTGATCAAAAATGGCGTTCCGGTAGTGATTGCGGGGAAACCTAATGTAGGTAAATCGACCTTGTTAAATGCTTTGTTGAACGAGGAACGTGCCATTGTGAGCGACATTGCAGGCACCACCCGCGATACCATTGAAGATGAAATCAACATTAATGGGGTAGTGTTCAGGTTTATTGATACCGCCGGTATCCGCGAAACGGCCGACGTAATTGAGGCCAAAGGGGTGGAGCGTAGCTTGGAGAAAATGAAACAGGCCAAACTGATCATTTACATGGTGGATGCGCAAGAGGAACAGGCCGAAGTATTGAAACAGTTGCAAGATTTAGCGCAACAGCAAACGCCTTATTTATTCATCGTCAACAAAGCGGAGTTGTTAACTGCCGAACAAAAGGATTTTTATTTGGAGCATGGCGCTTTACTCATCTCTGCCAAAACCAAGCAGGGCATGGATGTATTGGAGAATGCCTTGTTAGAAAAAGTGAACCTGAGCCATATCAACACCAGCGAAACTTTGGTAACCAACATACGCCATGTGGAGGCTTTAAAGCAAACGCAAAACTCGCTCGATCGCGTATTGGAGAATATTCATAACCCGGTAACGTCTGATTTTTTGGCCATGGATATTAAGCAGGCACTCCATTATTTGGGGGAAATCACAGGTACCGTAACCACGGATGATTTGTTGGAGAATATCTTCACCAAGTTCTGTATCGGCAAATAATCACACAAAACATCACAAATAAAAACAAATTGAAACTGCTTAAAATCAATATCTTAAGCAGTTTTTTATGCCTTAATCTTATAGGATTTTTGTCCCTTTTTGCTTATTTTTAAATCATATTTGTCCCATTTTATGAGACCATAGTAAATGCTAAAAACATAGGGGAGATATTACTTCACTTATTTACTCTTAATTCTACTTAATTACCTTTTTGTTAAGAAGTGGATTGCCAAAAGAGAGATTAAGGGGTGGGTAACGACCGATGAATGTTTGTCCTCGGACTTCGCTGGATTATTTGAATCTTGTGACGTTCGTCACAATTTTTGGCTTCAAGATTTGGTTACTTTGAGGATATCGGATGGGATGGATAGGAATTAAACCTAAATCCAAGACTTATGAGTTCCAATATCCGTGTGAACAGGATCTGCCAGTATTGCCAGAACGAATTTGAAGCTAAGACCACGGTAACCAGATACTGTTCGGAAAGGTGCGGCAAGGCAGCCTACAAGGCCATCAAGAGGAGGGAGAAGATGATCGCCAGCGAAGTAGAGACCAAACAGTTAAAGGAGCAGCCCTTGCAAGATCTTAAGCATAAGGAGATACTTACCGTCAAGCAGGCGGCATTGCTATTAAACTGTTCGGCCAAGACAATCTATAACCTGATCGGAAGCGGCCGGATCAAAGCCATCAATCTTGCAGAGAGGAAGACCCTCATCATGCGTGCGCAGATCGATATGCTGTTCGAAGCGGTTCTTCCCGAACTGGATCTCCGTCCCACCGTAAAGGAGAAAAAGGTAAAGATCGCCGATGCCTACCATATGGCTGAGATACAGTTGAAATACAACATTTCGGAAAAGGCACTTTACGAGCTGATCAAACGAAATAACATACCGAAGCTGACAAAAGGGTGGCACGTATATGTGTCCAAGGAAGAAATCGATCGAATTTTAGGACCTATCAAAAAGTAAAATTATGCCGAAGGTAACATTAAGACAACGAAAACTGGTTTCTGGAAAGATTACACTCTATCTGGATTTCTATCCACCATTGATCAACCCCCAAACCGGGAAACCGCTCCGTAAGGAGTATCTGAAGCTGCACATGGTGCCCAACCCAAAGAGTGATACGGACAGGATGTTCAACAAGCAGACACTTGCACTAGCGGAGAATATCCGTGCCAAAAGGCAGATGGCCCTTCAGGCAGAGGATTACGGTTTTTTGGACAGGGAGCGGCTCTCGGGCAGCTTCATGGATTTTTATCGGGATGTGGTGCGCAAGAAAGGAGGATTGAACTGTGATACTTGGTTCATGTCCCAACGATACCTTCTGAGTTTTTCTGGCGAAGACCTGAAGTTTTCAAACCTTACTGTTGGATTTTGTGAGGATTATAAGGAGTACCTTCTCAGTGCCCCTGCAATCAATAGTCGAAAGAAGAAAATCGGTAATAATACTGCATTGAAATATTATAACATGTTCCGCTATGTACTTCGAAAAGCATATAGGCATCAAATGCTCACCGAAAACATCTACGACCGGACGACGGCGATTCGAGAGCACGATACCAACCGTGAATTCCTGACCATTGAGGAGTTTCAGAAATTGGCGACTACCCAATGTGGGTGTGAGGTGATCAGGACAGCGGCGATAGTTTCCGGCCTGACAGGCCTGCGGTTTTCGGATATCAAGGCACTGGTATGGTCTGAGATCAGGGGCAGCGAAGGTGCCTATTATATCCAGTTCCGTCAGCAAAAGACCAAAGGTATCCAAGTACTGCCTATCTCCAATCAGACCTTTTCACTGCTCGGTACTAGAAGGGGTATTAACGAAAATATATTTCCGGAGCTGGATTACCATCGAACTAGGGTTTTTCTACCACACTGGCTATCAGAAGCTGGTATCTATAAACACGTAACCTTTCATAGTTTTCGGCATACATATGCCACGCTGCAGCTTAATATGGGAACCGATATCTTTACGGTTTCGAAACTGTTGGGACATAAGAATGTCAAGACCACACAGATCTATACGAAGATCATCGACGCCAAGAAACGTGAAGCCGCGACTAGGATCAAGCTTGATCTTTAGTAGGTGTAGGTCCTTTTTCTGTTGCGTCCAGCGAGTTTGGCATCCACTTCCATTCGCAACTGGAAGTTTGTCTTTGTTCTATTTGCCAGAAGATAGGAATGTAGTTCCCTTCGATCGAAAAGCAGCTTTTTGCCGAGCTTGAAGGCGGGTATCTCTCCCCTGCAGACTTTTGAGTATAGGGTGGCCTTGGCCAAGCCCAAAAAGGCGGCTGCACAATCAATATTCATAGGCTCCTGCTCATTTGCTTCACCAGCCGTCTGCCCAGCGATGTAAGCCTGTAGGGCATCCAGTTTTTCCAATATCATCGCTACCGCTTCCGGCAGGTCCTCAAAGCTCAACTTGTCCATTCCAATAAATTTGATCCAAGTTATATTACATCAATGCAGATCTTTGACAATCCCTTAGGGAGGCAGGTGTAATTCGATAGACTCCAGTTTCAAAATCATATGCAAAAGATTTCTGTCTCCAGCGTAAATCCTTCCCAGGAAAAGTTAATCACTTTTTTGCTAGTGCCTCCCTTGGGGATTGTCAATGCTCGCGCTAGTAGTTTCCCAATTTTGAACATCGGATTTAAATAAAAGCAGGATGGAAAAGGGGTTAATATATAGGTTGGTTCCGGTATGAAATCGATTTTACAACCGACAGATTAATCAGGTTGGGATCTATAGGGACAAGCGCTGGACGAAAATGAGGTACAACGAAGTCGGCTTATCGACAAAAATATCTAATTAAAGAGCGGTAAGGGGCAGTCCCTATAAAGACACTTAAATTCAGATGAATGGAGAACAAAAACAATTTAGTAGGGAAGGGACAAGGCTATCGGACGCAGTTAAGGGCAAAGCCGGGGAAGAGTCAGTTGCGGTTGAGGATCCGTCGGCTGCTCAGGTCTTTTCCCATGGTTTCAAGTGCTGATAAAAGTAGGGGTAATGGTGGTAGGCAATGTGGTGGTTAGGGTTAGTTTATGGACGAGGTCTGGCCAACCCGGGTTGGCAGCAAGATGTACTCATGCATGCGCATTGGCATCTTGCCGTCCTTTAGGCCGGGGAATTACTCGGAACTCGCAATTCTGGAAGGATAGGTCATGACAAAGAGAAAAGTTGACGAAAAGGAGCGCCTAGAACATACGCTGATCATCAGGATCAACAAGGCGACGCATGAGAAATTGGAAAAGCTCCTCAGGGAGGGCGACCGTCAGAATATGGCACAGATCGTACGGGACATCTTGGCCAACCGGAAAATCAAATGCTTTTACAAAGATGCCCGGCTGGACGGTCCCATGGAAGAGATGGCGCTGATCCGTAAGGAGCTCAAGGCGATCGGGATCAATATCAACCAGCAGACCAGGTATTTCAATGCCTGTAAGTCCGATATCGAGAAGCGCTACTATGCTGGAAAGACCGGTGAGCTTTACGCAAAGATCGATGGAAAGGTAGATGTTCTATTGGAGATCATCTCGAAGATTGCAGCGAAATGGTTGCCAAGATTGTGACAGGCAAGAGCATACGTGGGATACTGGTGTATAATGAAAACAAAGTGCAACAGGGTACTGCCCAGCTCATCATGGCGAGTGGTTTCGCCCTGGAGATAGAGAAACTCAATTTCCACCAGAAGCTGCTGCGGTTCACCAAGCTCAGCCAGCTGAACCCGACGGTAAGGACGAATGCCATGCATATCAGCCTGAACTTCGATCCTTCGGACGGTTTGGATACTGCCAAGATGCAGCAGGTGGCACAAGCCTATATGGAAGGGATCGGCTTTGGGGACCAGCCCTTTCTGGTCTACCGACATAATGATGCGGGCCATCCGCACCTGCATATCGCCACGAGCCTCATCCGTCCCGATGGCAAACGGCTACATACGCACGATATCGGCCGATTGGTCTCAGAGCCAGCCAGAAAATCTATCGAAAAGGAGTTCAGACTGGTAAGGGCGGAGGGTAGAAAGCTTGCACCTACAAATTACATCAGGCCCGTAGCCTATGGACAGAAACCGATCAAACAGGCGATGGCTTCAGTTTTGGCCTCTGTGATCGGGAATTACCTTTTTTCTTCGATTGCGGAATTCAACGCCATACTCGCAGGATTCAATATAAGGGCGGAAACTGGAAGCAAGGATTCGGTCATGTTCCAAAAGCGAGGATTGCTGTATACTGTACTGGACTCTAACGGCAGTCCGATAGGAGTACCGATAAAGGCTAGCAACTTCCATTTTAAGCCTACACTGGCCAATCTGGAACAGGAGTTTGAAAAAAAACAAGTACTGAAGAAGAATTTTAGGGAAGCGCTCAAGGCCCGAATCGACCAGTCCATGAAAAAGGGTATTCCCACGGGCGACCTGTTGAAGAAGGAACTGGCTGGGCAAGGGATAGACTTGGTTATCAGGAGAAATGGAGACGGGAAGGTGTTTGGAATGACCTACGTGGACCATAAGCAACGACTGGTATATAACGGTAGCGATTTGGGCAAGGCTTACGCGGCAAGTGAAGTGATGGCAAAACTGTGGACAGGACATGTGAACGCAACTCAGATGAAGCTACAGTTTTTTCAGGATAAGAAGAGTGAACAGCTTATTATAGGAAATCCTCTGGAAAGCCTACTGCAGAAATCACCTGAGATGGATGGATTAGCGTTCGCAAGGAAAAAAAGGAAGAAGAGAAAGGGAAGAAATCTATGAACACCGGAGAGGATATCCAGGGACTGCGCAAGATCGCCGAGTTTACAAGGCTGCTCAGCATCTTTGTGCTAGCTATACATTTTTATCTCAGCTGTTATCGTGCATTTGAGGAATGGGAGTTCGTCGACCAGATCACAGACAGGCTGGTATCGGGACTGCTGAGGACGGGACTGTTCGATGGGCTATGGCGGGCGAAGTTCGCTGCTCTGCTGCTATTGGCGGTTTCGCTTTTGGGAGTCAAGGGAAAGAAGGAGGAGACGCTGGAACTCAATGGCATATTGGCCTACCTGCTGACGGGCCTGCTGCTGTACGGCAGCAGTGTGCTTGCCTTTTTCCTTCCGTTTGGGGCTAAAGCAGTGGCATTTGCTTATATGGCCGTTGCTACGGCGGGCTACCTTTTGTTACTAACCGGAGGGGGAAGGCTGAGTAGGTTGCTAAAGGAAAGGTTGAACAAGGACATCTTTAACGAGGAGAATGAAACTTTCCCGCAGGAGGAGCGGCTGTTGGAGAATGAATATTCGATTAATTTACCAGCGAGGTATCGGCTGGGGAAGGAGTATAGAGACAGCTATATCAATGTGGTCAATCCATTTAGGGGGGTGTTGATCGCAGGAACGCCAGGGGCGGGAAAATCCTATTTTGTGATCAGGCATATCATCGACCAGCATATCAGGAAGGGGTTTTCGATGTTCCTCTATGATTTCAAGTTTGACGACCTAAGCCGTTTGGCCTATAACAAGCTGCTGCGATATTATCGGAACTATGCCGTAGCGCCAAGGTTTTATGTGATCAATTTCGACGATCTGGACCGCACACATCGCTGTAACCCGCTCCATCCTGAAAATATGCAGGATATTACCGATGCCACGGAAGCCTCACGTACCATCATGATGGGACTGAACCGGGACTGGATCAAAAAGCAGGGTGATTTCTTTGTGGAGAGCCCGATCAATTTCCTTACGGCATGTATCTGGTACCTGAAGAGATACGAGGATGGAAGATTCTGTACATTGCCGCATGTGATAGAACTGATGCAATCGGACTACGACAGGCTGTTCGCCGTACTGGAAACACAGGAGGAGATCAAGGTGCTGATGAACCCATTTATTTCTGCCTATAAAAGTGATGCGATGCCGCAATTGGAGGGGCAGATCGCCTCGGCCAAGATCGGGCTGGCCAGACTGGCCTCGCCACAATTATACTATGTGCTCAGCGGAAACGACTTCACCTTAGACGTGAACAATCCGAAAGAGCCGAAGATTGTATGTGTTGGCAATAACCCGCAAAAACTACAGGTTTATGGAGCTGTGCTATCTCTTTATATCTCGACGATGATCAAACTGGTCAACCGTAAGCGACAGCTAAAGAGCAGTCTGGTTTTCGACGAATTTCCGACGATCTACTTTAATAACATGGACAGCCTGATCGCCACGGCCAGGAGCAATAAGGTGTCCACGGCACTTGCGGTACAGGATTTTAGCCAACTCAAAAAGGACTACGGGACGGAGCAGTCCGAAGTAATCGTCGGGATCGTGGGAAATATCATCAGTGGGCAGGTAACCGGGGCTACTGCCAAGACGCTTTCGGAGAACTTCGGGAAGATTGCCCAGCAAAAGGACTCGATGAGCATCAATTCTTCCGATACCTCAGTGACCAAGTCTACACAGATGGACTATGCCATTCCAGCAAGTAAGATCGCAACGTTATCATCTGGTGAATTCGTGGGGGTGGTAGCTGATAATCCGGAGCAGAAGATTAAGCTGAAGATGTTCCATAGCGAGGTACAGAACGACCATCAAGCGATTGCAGATGAGGAAGGGGAGTACGTCCCTATTCCTTTAGTGAAAAAAGTTACCGAAGAGGACGTGCATGAAAATTACCTAAGGATTAAAAGGGAAGTTGAAGAGTTATTGTATAAGGTGCTATGTACAAGTAAATTTAATAAATCTGGTCAGGTTCCTAAGGTGAATTACGGAGAAAGTCTTTCTTTTTAAAAAGGTATTGGGATTAAACTTTGCTTTATTTTAAGAGTTTTTCAAATGTGAAAGATAATACTAGATCAAGGGACTGAAAATCCTTGTGTCACTGGTTCGATCCCAGCAGGCTACTTAAGGAAATACCACACTTACGGTATTTCTTTTTTTTATGGCGATAAAAATCTGAGGACTAAATTATTGCAACCAGGTCAATTGGTGTTCGACAATCGCAAAATATTTCCCTTAGACTGTTGATTTAAATAGTCCAAAAATTCGGATTTCAGGCTTGTTAAAACTAATTCTAGTGAGTTCGATTTCTCTTTTGGGTTATAGCTTTTTCCACTTTTTCATTCTTGTTGTGATTCTTTGCAATAAGATAAAGAAAATCAAGAATAATATTCGCTTCATCCTGTCTAGCTCAATACCATGTTTAGCCAAAATTGAAATTGTTTGACTGCCCGATATTTTTCTTTCGTTAAAACTCATTCCTTAAAATAGCCATTTTATGTACTAGTATTTTACTTAATGCCTGTGGCAATTCCAATTAAACATCTCCAGTTTGAAGATCAACACTCCCTGGCGGGAACAGCTTTACTAGATGTCTCCTGTCTGCGATATCCATATTGGCGATATTTTTAAAAATATCCATCGTTGCTCCGTAATCTAATCGGCGCTGCATGTCAATATTATTAAACTCGCAATATTTTAATAGCCGGTCTTCCTGTTCTGGTAGGGGATAGCCTTTCCTTTTTTGTTCATCCGTGCTTACTCGGACATATAGATAAGCTGATTTCATAGTTGGGTATTAGCTTTAATCATCTAACGAAAAAAGATGGCAATGGAATATTGCGATGGAGTAATCAACCTCGGGATTTTAAATCTCAATAGAATATGGGGCAGTGGATTAGGTGGCTTCTTTTAGTATTCCTGTACCTGAGCAATCCAAATTTGCTATGGAATTGCCCAAAATTGAAACACCATGCAAACATTTATGTTGTTTTAAGTTTATGTATTCGTATAAAATATTTTTGGATTTGCCTTTCGGGTCTGAATGACAATTATCGTTAAAGTGAACTAGTGTGGAGACAAGATGCCGAACTATCTTCAAGATAAGACTTAGACGATTTTTTGGAACGATGACGCAGTCGGAATGAACTAATATCGGCTTAGGTCAGACCAATCAAAAGAAAAGAATTCCGGCTGTAGAAAGGCAGTAATTTTTACGACTGCTCAATCAAGATTTTTATGGGGTGTAGTTATTTGGACTTTCCGGATTTGTTAGGCTAGCTGGGTACGGAACTTAGATGCCGAAGCCCCTTGGTTTTACCAGGACAATAAAAGGAAATCTTAGAAAGCTGTCCCGGCCGCAGATGGATCTTTATCGTAATATGGGCCTAAAAGCCTTGTTTCGACATTAGTTCTGCCATCTGCGGTAGTCAAGAGGAAAAACCGACGGTTGCCCTTTCCTGAATCATACCCTAAATCCTTTTTTGGTTGCATATTAGGTCTTTGGGTGGCCGATGGTCTCTCTGGACTGGGGACAGTTGATCGGTACGAAACTGCCACATACACGAAGAATTAATCAATAACTGTGTATTCTGTTAATGCCCAAGCTGGATTGTTCTACACCGTGCAAACATTTATGTTATTTTTAAGTTTATAGTATTCGTATAAAATATTTTTGGATTTGCCTTTCGGGGCTGAATGACAATTATCGTTAAAGTGAACTAGTGTGGAGACAAGATGCCGAACTATCTTCAAGATTTTTATGGGCCGTAGTTATTTGGACTTTTCCGGATTTACTAGGCCAGTTGGGTGAAAAAACTTAGCCGTCATGGTCTCGTTTTACTGTGGTAAAAGAAGAAACGTTAGAAAGCTGTCCCGGCCACAGATGGAACTTTATCATAATGTGGGCCTAAAAGCCTTATTTCGACATTAGTTCCGCCATCTGCGGTAGTCAAGAGAAAAAACCTAAGGCTGCCCATTCCTTAATCATACCCTAAATCCTTTTTGGTGGTCTATTTAGGTCTTTGGGTGGCCGATGGTCTCTCTGGACTGGGGACAGTTGATCGGTACGAAACTGCCACATGTATGAAGAATTAATCAATAACTGTATATTCTGTTGATGCCCAAGCTGGATTGTTCTAGTCGTTGTATGCTGCTTTTGTAAACTCAGGTAGTGGTTTCCGTATCATTTGACCTTTCGGTATGTAATCTGTGATATAAGGCTGCCCCCTGTTTACACATGAGAATATCCTTGCTATTATCTTGAAGCGTATAGCGTTCATTACGCTCATTTTGTGTTTGCCTTCAGTAGTCTTCCTTTGATAATATGATGATATTTCAGGTACGAATCGTTTGGCGGACAAGGCACATGTATGTATCAGGGCCTTGAGTTTTTTGTTGGCGATCTTTGAGGTTTTCATCCTACCCCTGATAGATGTACCAGAACTATGGGAGAAGGGAGCCACCCCACAATAGCAGGCGAACTTGCGTGGGTCGCTGATGGTAAGAAACTCATTTGTAGATATAAGTATTCGAAGTGCGGTAATAGGCCCCACTCCCGGAACTGATGTGATAAGCATCATCAGGTGATTGAGACGTTCATCATCTTTCCAAAGGGATTCGATGTATACTTCGAGCTTTTTAATATCGCTATGCAAAGCATGCAGGCTATCAGAGCAAATGCTGGCCTTTTTTTCGGTGAGGGTTGGAAACATAAACGATTTTTCCTCCTTTAATGGTACTGATAGTGTATGCTGTACGGATATTAGTCTATCACGAAGTGTACATAGCCCTGCCAGTTCATCTAGAATTTTACGTTTAGCATTCCAAAGGACTAGGCTGTCCTTGTTCCTAACGAGATACATGGCAATCCTTCCTGCGTCGGTCTTGTCGTTCTTTCCCCTTACTTTACCAATGGATTTTTGTAGGTGCCCTGGATCTTCTAGGGCAATATTGGCCTTGATTTTTGAAAGGCAGTCCAATAGGGGCCTGCAGTACACACCTGTCTGTTCCATACCGAAAATACACTTGGAAGGTACAATTTTGTGGGCTTCCCTTAGCTCCTGGAATAGAGCTTTTATTTCAGTTGGATTGTTGCCTATTCGATAGTGCTTTAAAAATGTTCGATATTCGCGGACGGCGATATCTAAGGTGAGCTTGGAAACGTCTATGCCGATATAATAGGCATAGGGCCAATTGTTTAATCTGGTCATAGTGGTAAGTTTTGATTTTTAATGCTATTTGTCCACGCTATAGCAGGCATCCTGTAATTGACACTGGTATTACCGCTCTTTTCAAGATCTTCTACAATCGGGACAAGGTTTCTTTTTCAATAGTAGATTGTTAAGATTCACTACAGGGATCGGTCCGAAACGGGGGCTATCTAATGTTTATTAGTCCAATTTTAATAAATGCTTCCAATCTCGGGCAAACCAAGATATGGATTGAAACAATATGCAAATATTTCTGTTATTGTAAGTTAGTGATCTTATTTGATTTATACAAAATAAGTCAAGATAAGCCTTTCGGGTCTGACTGACAATTATCTTTTGAGTGAACTAACAGGGAAATTAGAGTAGAATTATCGTTAAGATAAGACTTAATTGATTTCTGGAATGAGGACGCAGTCGGAATGAATTAATATATGCCTAGGTAAGACCAATCCCAAGAAAAGTATTCCGGCTGAAGAAGCGCTATATTTTTTAATATGACAAAGTCAAAATCATGGAAGTTTAATTTTTTCGTAGGTATAGACATATCTAAGAATAAACTTGATGTGGCGCTTGTGAAGAGAGGCATCTTTATTGAGCATTTCGAGATAGCGAACGGTCTTGCTGAGATCAAGCAGCTTGTAAAGGATTTCAAAACCAGATATGGCTTGACAATTCCCTCGACAGTCTTTGGAATGGAGGATACGGGATACTACTGTAACCATATACTAAAGATATTAGAAGATTTAAAAGCGAATGTAGTAGTAGGGGATCCGCGGCACATGAAAAGTGCCATGGGGCTGATCAGGGGTAAAACGGATAAATTAGATGCCAAAAGGATTGCCCAGTTCCTAGTGGCGAATAAGGAAAACTTAAATCTCCTGGTACTAAAGAGACCTTTGATAGATAAGCTTGTTCGGTTAAGCTCTTTGAGAAATAGATTGATATCGACTAAGATCGCCCTGAAAACTCCGCTTAAGGAGGAAAGCGCTTTTATAGATAAATCTTCTTCAGCTCTTAATCTACATTTTTGTGATGGTACCATTAATTCCCTAGAAAAGGATGTAGCGCTACTAGAGGATTACATTAAAAAATGTTGGCAGGAAGACGAAAGATTGGCCAGGTTAATGAGTATCATCTGTTCGGTTCCTGCAATAGGCCCAGTAACCGCCTTACAGATTATCCTGACCACGAATGAATTCAAGAAAATAACCAGTGCAAGAAAATTTGCGTGTTATGCTGGAGTCGCGCCCTTTCCCTATAATTCTGGTTCATCAGTCCGTCAGAGAACCAAGGTCTCCAATTTGGCAAATAAGAAAATTAAGGCACTTCTCCATAACTGCGCCATGAACGCTTCGCGTAATGATTCGGAGATTAGGGATTACTATCTACGGAAAGTTAATACAGAAGGTAAACCGAAGATGAGCGTGTTAAACGCCATCCGCTTTAAGTTGATTTCTCGAATTTTTACCTGTGTAGGGCAGGATAGGTGCTTTCAAAAGGAATATATTTCCATTTGTAGGCAAACTTAATCAGGTTCTAGAACAAAATATGGCAGAAATAAATTTAAACTAAAAACGGTTGTTTGCTAATTTTGCTTTGATATCACAGTCTACACTTATTGGCCTTACCTTTCTTTCCTGTCTTATGATATAAGACATTACGACTAACCATTTTCTTTCCATTATTGAGAATACTTTTGACATCCATTATCGCCCGTATATCTTCGATGGGGTTCGACACTTTGCAAGTTCCCTACTTAAGGAAATACCACACTTACGGTATTTCCTTTTTTTATGTCAATAAAATCCTGTGGTCCAAATGATTATTATCTGCCTAGTTTATGTTCGACAATTAAACAGACGTCTATTTGGACTTTTCAAGGTAAAGCCCAAAAATCAAATCCTGAATATGTTTTAGACCAGTTTTGCTGCGTTCGAATTTCCTTTTGGGATACTTTTATATTATTATCATTTAAGAGAAATGATAAAGCTAAATTACTATATGCCCTGTTCCTCGTTTCGCTATTTTGTGGAAAGAATAATCGATTTGGGATGCATCAGGTTAATTAAATGTGTTAGATAGGTGGTCGGCATGATATGGATACTGATTTTATCTCATTTGGTGAGATGGAATTCTTTAGTTTTTTCAGGATTGGCAGGAAGTTCATAAAATTTCAATAAACTTAAATGGTTCAGATTTTACCCTGTATACTTGCTTTGATTCAGCCTCAAATTATTGAAGTCTCTGGTGGAGCATTTTCATAAAGTCAAAATCAAAGGTAGCATAGGAGGGAAGATATAACGCTGGTAGACAAAAGTGTAATAATTGTTTTTAAGTTACGATTATGTCCTTTGTTCCATAAATAGGGATTTTTAGGAAATAGTATTTGCGGGAGATGGTATATGCCGCTGTGGTAGCAGGCTCGTACCACTGATTAAGGGGCTAATGGGTGCTAAATCTACTCGGGTTCTGATTTGTCATCGGCTTTTTCTAACTTAGCGAGTTTAAATTAGGATAGGAAAGTGTTAAAGTAGGCCGTTTTGTGATCTCTTACGGACATGTTCTTTCCGATAACTTATAACAGAAAATTCGACTTGATGAAAAAGGCTATCCTTCCATTTATTTTGCTAATTCTTTCTATTTATTCGTTGTATGGCCAGAAGGCTAAGGTCGTCGTGCTAGGCGTTGGACACTCCAGTCAGCTGGTTAACTATCATCAGCAGCCCGCCGCCATCCGAGCCTTTATTACCAAGGTAGATCCAGTTTCCATCTGTATTGAAAGGTCACCAGAGGAATTTTCTAAGAACGACTTCTATGAGTTTACCTATGAGCAGCAATACTTGATTGTTCCTTTTGCAAAGCAATTGAATAAGCGGCTGTACCCTATAGATTGGCTTCCCTCGGAAGCTGAAATGGATTTGGCCTTTGGGCTCAAGGATTTGGAAAAACCTAGGTTCGTTAGGCAGAAATCTGGTTTTTTAGGCTTTACCACATTTGCACAGGCTTCCGAGCTTGAGGAAGGGCTATATTTTGCGGACCAGCAGAAGTTTGCCGACAGCATTGCCTCTTGGTACGGGACCTACCCCAAGGCAACAGCATTTGATTTCCCTAGACGTTTATTCCTTTATCGAACATTTCTGCAGTCCAAACGGATACAAAAGGTATTGGAAGGCCATGGGCCTTCGGACACGGTGCTGGTAGTCATTGGCGCATTCCACAAAAAAGATATTGAAAGAAACCTTGAGCAGAATGGTTATCAGGTTATCCAGCCTAGTTCCTTTGGACCGGTGAGCGACCAGGAAATCCGTAATAATTTCAGGAGGGAAGATGCCTGTGCGGTGCTGGCTTTCAATTTGTTGGGTATGCAAGCCGAGTTGGATGGCACCAATTCCAGATTGGTCGATACGGCGCTGAAATTTCTGGTCGGCGATCCTTCCGTGGAGGCGGCGTTTTTCAGAGCCAGGCACTCAGTACTGACAGGCCGGATGTCGCCTGCCCAAGCAGTGGATTCTTACGGCAAACTATTAGCAAGGGCTGATAAGGAGGTCTTTACCTGGAATGGAGTAAGGGACGGTTCAAGGGTAGATTCCTATTTTGATCCCTTCGGTAACCTACCTCTAGCCAAACGGATACGCTTGGAAATGGCAAGGGAATACAGGAAATGGTCAAAGGAAAGTGAGGCCGGCAAGCATATCGGATTGGTGTTGGATGGCCTTGGTGACTATAAAAAATCTATGCTAGAGGTTTATTTGGGTAAATATCTGCATTAGCTTTAAGGGATGGTAGCGGTATTCTTTTGCCTATAACTGACTTTGACTGACGCCTACCGGTGATAAACGAAAGGTACAAACCATGTCTGTTGTATATTCTGCAGCTTTGCCCAGACCCAGGGTGTCCACCTACAAATATGAACTGCCAGGAGATAAGGACGTTGCACAGTTTGAGCTTTTTATTGGAGATGCACAGCGCAGGTCGATGAAAAAAATTGACCTTCAGCGATGGCCAGACCAGCAATTGGAGGTGGTAGCTTCGCCCGGTAATACAGGGGAACTTTTTGTATTGCGGCGTAAACGCACCCGAGACGAAATGGAGCTTTGTGCCATAAATTTAGCCGATGGTAAGGTTCGTACCATTATCCATGAAGTAAGTAGGCCTTTTATCAACGAAGATCTTTTTAACGTTTACATCATAAAATCGGGGACCGAGATTATCTGGTGGAGCGATCGGAGTGGGTGGGGACAATATTACCGATATGATACCCATGGCAAATTGCTTAACCGGATTACCAATGGTGATTTTACAGCTGGCAAAATTACGGCCATTGATACCGCAAAAGGTTTTGCCTATCTGTATGCTTATGGCAAGCAGGCTAGTGTAAATCCGTATTATGCGTTTTTTTATAAGCTTAGCCTTGATGGTAAAACCGAAAAATTACTGACGCCTGAAAGTGCTACGCATCAAGTTTCCATGTCGCCAGACCGAAAATATTTGGTAGATACTTATTCTAGGATTGATACACCGCCAGTAACAGTGCTGCGCAAAACAGATGGCACTTTGGTGAGCGAAATATTTAAAACCGATGCAAGTAAGCTGTATGCCTATGGTTGGAAACATCCTGAGCCATTTGTAGTAAAGGCTAAAGATGGCATAACCGATTTATATGGATTGATGTGGAAACCTTTTGATTTCAACCCGAATAAAAAATATCCGGTCATTTCACAAGTTTACCCAGGGCCGCAGACCGAGACTGTTTGGTCTGATTTTACCGTGTTGGATAGGTACAACAATACCGCTTTGGCACAACTGGGTTTTATTGTAGTGGTGGTTGGTCATCGTGGTGGTTCGCCCATCCGCAATGCGGCCTACTATAAATATGGTTATGGCAATCTTCGCGATAATGCCATCGACGACGATAAATATGCCTTAGAGCAATTGGCAGATCGATACTATTATATGGATCTAAAACGATTAGGTATTTTTGGTCACTCTGGTGGTGGAATGATGACCGTTGCGGCGATGTGCAGATATCCCGATTTTTATAAGGTTGGGGTAGCTTCATCAGGTAATCACGACAACAGAATCTACAATCGCACTTGGGGCGAGACTTATCAGGGCGCTGAAAATAAAATGCCGATTAACCAGGATATAGCCAAAAATCTGAAAGGGCATTTACTGTTGGTTACTGGAGAGGTAGATGAGAATGTGAACCCAGCAAACACTTATAGGATGGCAGATGCACTTATCAAAGCTGAAAAGGATTTTGACCTGATGGTGCTGCCGGGGCAAAGCCACAGCTACGAAGGTGCAGCCAAGTCCTATTTTCAAAAGCGGCTTAGGACATATTTCGCTAAGCATTTGATAGACTAAGAATAAGTAATTGCACAAAAAAAAGGAATAGAAATTAATATTTAGGTAGTAAATAAGTAAACGGAGTTTGGCCGGATGGTCACTCCGTTTTGAATGACGTATTTTAGTTCAAATTTGGTAGCGGTAAACGTAGTTGTGTCCCTTGATATTTTAAACTACCTTATGTTTTTGCAATCGATTTCCACCGTTGTAATTTTATCATGGGAGTACTTTAATATTTGCTGTTTCGTTCGGGCAAAATTGCCTTAGTCGAAATTAGCGCGCCGCTGGCAGCATTTTTTCATTGTTGCTGAACGGAACTTTCTATTGTTTGGCATTCTTCTAAACGATGTCATCAGAGATGTAAAATCATTTTCTTTTTGCAAGTTGTTTTGAAAATTTTCTATGGCAGATATTAAAAAAAGATCGGATTGTCCTATTAGTAGTTCCCTTGAGGTATGGGGAGATAAGTGGTCGCTGTTAATTGTGAGGGATTTAATGTTTGCAAAACAATGTACCTATGGCGATTTTTTAAAATCAGGAGAAAAAATTGCTACCAATATTTTAGCATCCCGATTACAAACGCTGGAAGAGAACGGAATCATTACCAAATCTGACCATCCGGGAAGTAAGGCAAAAGTTTTATACCAACTTACACAAAAGGGAATAGACCTACTGCCTTTAATGGTTGAAATAAATCTATGGGCAGAAAAATACTATGATTTGCCCGACGACAGAAAAGCAATGTTGAGAGAGGTAAAAAAGGACAGGGAAGGATTTATTAAAAAAATGACTAATGACCTAAAAGAAAACATCAGCTAACGACGGCATTGCCAGAATTTATGCCTATGATTTATACTCAATGTTGGATATTTATATACAGACTAGTGGTGTAGATTTCATTTAAAATAAAACTCAAACAATCGTTAATGGTAGTGTTTGTTTTGAGTTTTTTGTATTTTTGAAAAAAGCGAGACTATGAAAAATAATGACATTATTTTTTATGATAAGGCCAGGCAAGTTTGGAAAGAGATTGCCAAGCACGGCTCATATAAACCTCTCGATTTCCAAATAGAAATTCATAAGAAGCTTATAAACCTTTTTCAGCCGGGTGATTATTACTACTTTATCTTCCACGTGAGAGATGGCGAGTTTGAATATGTCAGTCCTCATATCAAAAAAGTATTGGGCTATGAACAAAATATAAGAGCCAATGATTTTTTGCAAAGGATACATCCCGGCGATCAACCTTATTTTATCGAATTCGAAAAAAAATTGCATTATTTTTTTAGGGAGCTAGCTCCGGATAAGATCACAAAATATAAAGTACAGTATGATTTCCGAATAAAAAATAAGGATGATCATTACATAAGGATCCTACATCAACTAGCCATCATAGAATTTGACTCGGATAAGAATCTACTTAGATCACTGGGGATCCATACAGACGTTAGTCATCTGCTGCCAAGCGAATCCGCGCCCAAACTTTCCTTTATAGGTCTGGAAGATGAACCTTCTTTTTTTAATGTTTCTATTAATGCGCCCTTTTTATTATCAAGTAAAGAGTTATTCTCCAAAAGGGAAAAGGAAGTGCTCAAACTTGTACTTGCTGGTAAAAGCACTCCTGAAATAGCTGATGTTTTGTGCCTTTCGGTACATACGGTAAACTCCCACCGTAAAAATATTTTCTCCAAATCGGGTTGCAGTTCGCTCGCAGAACTTGGCTCAAAAGCTGTTTTGGAAAGCTGGCTGTAATTCTCCTGTATTAGAATGTGAAATTGAATGATATATTTCTGAATTGTGTCTTAGATTTCCGGGACAAAAAGGTAGGGTAGTGAGCCCAGTTTTTGTTGATTCTGGATTTTTATAATGGCATGTTTTGGGGAGAAAATGATCAAATATGAGTTTTCAACCTCTCGATAATCTTTAGAAGCGCTTTACGGTTTTTGCCTTCGTGGTAGAATTTCGGCAGTTTTTCCAGAAGTGTAAAGTGTGTACGGTCTTTATGTTCCCTTAATTTTGCAGAAATATAATTTTCCAGATAATTCAGGTGCCTATCGTTGTAGGCAAAGAAAATATCGTTCTTAAAAGGATGCTGCAGCCATATTTCTGCACCGAAATATCGGTTTGCAGCCATTATCAGATTTCCCATAGTACCGGAAGATTCGACCTGGGTAGCAAGTTCTTTGTGATAACTACAGTTGGTACACGATAGACGGGATTTTTTCGATCCGTAATCGGCAATGGCGATGGCCCTTTTACCGCACGAAGGACATCTCACCCAAACTTCGTCCTGAAATTCAGTAATGGTTTTATTCTGGTCTGTGAAGCGTTTTTCCATTGTCAATGGGTGTTTTCTTCCAATCTTATCTTTGCCCTCTTGGAATAGAAATCAATTTTGTATATCAAAACGGGAATGTTCTTGTTAAGGAATACGATTTCGGATTGGCTTTCGTGATTGTTCTTAATATCCGATCGATATAAGATCATGGACTGCAAAATGTAATTTAGAGCAGATTTCAGTTGTTCCGCTTCTCGTAGAGTTGCTGTGATTTTTACTGCGTTTCTGTTAAAAATGGCTTTTTGCATGGCCGCAGATTTTATCAGACTCCCTAATTTTTCCAGTTTATGCCTGCGCAGCTCTTTAGCGTTCACGGTATTTCTTATTTCCACCAGATAGTTCCGTACCGTGGATAGACTGTCTACTTCCGCTATTTGTGCATTGGTTTGTATAGAAGTTATTAGAAATAAGAATATTAGCCTGTAAATTGTCAATGCTTTCCAGTCGTTTTTAATGATGTTTATTCTGTTTAAATCGCTGCTTTTCCATAAATCTTTACTTCTCCGTCTAATTTGTTTTTTATATCATCCTAGCCTTATGGAGCACAGAGATATTGAATGTTTACTTTTCTTCTTCCAATGTTGCACCCGCTTCTAATGCAGCCTGTCTTAACAGATCGAAAACTTTATCGTTTGCATCATTATAATTAACACTTCCCCATCCATAATTTCTGTAGGTGATTGCGAATCCTCGGTCAATTTCCCAATCTGCTTTTTTTAGATCTTTTTCTCCTTCCTTATAGTGAAAATAACCAGCTTCGTAAGCTACATTGGCTACCTTTACAGATACATTTCCTTGATTGATATGATATATGGATTTGATATCTGCCAGATCAAATGTATGTTTAAAAGTATAATCTCTTGAACCTCCCTGATCAGTCCTGGTGATCGTTACTTTTGTTCCAGAGAAATCGAACTTGCAATAGAAGTCATTCCTGTGTTTAAAATTTTTATTGTCAGCATATACCTTGCTTATTTCGTTCAGTAAGGTTTCGATTTTCTCTCTGTCAACAGTTTTCGATTTCTTGCTGACTATTCTGGTTTCTTTTTTTGGTTCTATATTTTTTTTGGCTTCGGCATTATCTGTATTCGTAACTTTCGGTTTTGGCGCAACCAAAATCACTTCGTTGTCCTTTGTCTTTGTGTTGGTTTTTACGGTTGTATTTTTTTGCGGTGTGGCATTTTTTTTCTGGTTCGCCAGTTCTTCGGATTTCCTTTTGGCTTCTTTTTCTTTCATCTTTTTGTCACCGCATACTTTGCAATAACAGTCTACGCAGGAAACCGCATTTTTTGTTTTGCTGGTTTCTTTCAGATAGGCATCGTGTAAAACACAATTTGGGGCACTCTTTACATGAGTTTGCCCTTTTGCACCCATTCCTAAAACTGTAAATAAAATGACAACTAATAATTTTCCTGTGTTTTTTGCAGTCGCTTTCATAATTCTATTGTTTAGGGGTAAAATTATGATACTTGTAAAAAGAAACAATCGCTAATAATAGTGATTTTTAGTTTTTCTATTTTGAAATGGCAAATGACAGTCAGTAACAGATAATTGTGACGGTAAATTTGATTAAGCGAATGGAATATGGCCTGAAAGCCAGCCAACACATCCCTTTGCGCCATTTTTACTTCTGAAGATGATGGCCTTATCTACATTTTAACGTAAAATAAGCCATCTTTGGTAGTCGGGGCTGAAATTGTTGAGCAGTCGGAATAAGCAGCATCGAGTATTGCGTAGATCATATCCATTCTGGAAATTTCCATTTTTACGTTTTCAGGTGTCTGGTCTAGGGCATCTTTCAGGTCGGGGTAATGTGTCCATTCGTTCAGTACAGGGAGTTTGGCAACCAGATGGGATTTTGCAAAATAGATTTTGTCCAGATGATCAATAAAAAAGTCCAGTATTTTTTTTGGTGAGATTTCCATGGGATGGTAGGCAGTTAGTTTGGTAATGCAAATTGGTTCACTATTTCAACAACATGATCAATGTCGAAAGGTTTGTTGATGTAATGGTCTGCACCACATGCTTCTGCCTGTTGGGCGAGGTCCCGTTCCGCCGAAAGTAGGATGACCGGTAAATTAGAGGTTTCTGCATTCTCTTTGAGCTCCCTACATAGCTGTGCGCCAGTTTTCTCGAATCCGACGATCCTCACGTCTAAAAGGACTAGGTCTGCATGCACCTGGGCAATTTCGTCGACGTTCATGCCCTTGCTGTTTGAAATGAATTCGAAGCCCTCCTCCTGAAAAATGATTCTAAGTATAGCTAGGATATCTGGATCATCTTCAATGGTTAATATTCTTCTATTGGACATATTTGCTTTTTATTCAAAGAGTTAAACAGTAATATAACATAATTGTTCGTTATTGCAGTTTTAAATTTAATTCAAAACAATTTTATCCGAACTTACTTTTGAACTTCAGGTTTCGGCCATAGGTTTGTATTGGCCAAACAAAAAAACGGAAATCTAACGGCGAGGTGTAAAATTCCACTTAGTTAAATTGGGGCGTTAGCGGCGTTTCGTATATAGTCTTGATCAGGCATCAGTTATCGAATATGCTTTTTTTATTTCCCCTTCTGATGTTTTACAATCTTTCCGCCTTTTCTATTTTCTTTTCGCAACAGTCGAAGATATATATTATTATGGATACAATGACCAAGCTTGCAAATATGAAATTAAATATGAAAAGAAACCATTTGCTAATAATATCGCCATTTTCCGTATCGAGACAATGTATTTGCAAGCCAAGAAACATGGTTGCGGCAAGTCCAATGCCTATAAGTTGCTATTGATAAAATAAGGTTGGGAAAGTAATCCTCCTAATCTTCAGTATTTCTTCAGAATCTATATTTAGCTTGGCATTAAATAAGCAAGTACATGGAAAAAATAACCAATAAATATTCCTTTGGCCTTAGATTTTGGCACTGGCTGAATGTGGTTGCCATAAGTGGCTCTTTGTCAACCGTGCTGCTTAACTCTACCTTGCTTGATCAAAAGGCGAATACTACATCGGTTTCCAAAGCTCTTGATGAAACTGGAGCCAAGCTTGCCGAGCAACCTGCCGGGATGGTGTTGCACGGGCTTCGTGAGCAGGTGTGGGATTTACACGTCTATGCAGGATACCTCATAGTTGTCCTTTTGGCCTACCGATTGTTTGCCGGGCTTTTGGAACGTAAGGATCGTACATTGTTGTATAAACTTAAACTGGCACTTACGCTTTACCATCTTCAAAAAGGCCCGATAAGGGGCAAAGAAGTAGCGGTTAAGTTCCTTTATTTTCTTTTTTATAGCATGTTGCTGTTCATGGCCGTTAGCGGGCTTAGCCTAAAGTTTCATTTGGAGCTGGGCCTTTCCAATCCGCTAAAGCATAATATAGAGGAGGCACATGGGCTGGTCATGTACCTGATCCTGTCATTTATTTTGGTGCACATCATAGGCGTAATCATTGCCGAAAAAACGGACAAGCCAGGCATAGTTTCCCATATGATAAATGGCGGTAATGTCTATGAGCAACATTAAAAGGAGTAGCCATTGTATTAAAAAAATCAACTTTAGCGTATGAAAACTATTTTATTGATTGCCACATTCTTTTTTGGTCTTTTGCCAACCAAATGGGAACCGGATTTCGCCAATGCAAAGAAAGTTGCCAAAGAAAAAAATCAGCTCATTTTATTGAACTTCTCCGGTTCAGATTGGTGTGGTCCCTGTATTAGGATGCATAAAGAAATTTTTGACGATGCCGGTTTCATGAAAATGGCGCAACAAAATTTGGTAATGGTTAATGCCGATTTTCCCCGTAGCAAGAAAAACCAACTACCTGCCGATGTAAAAAAGAAGAATGAAGCATTGGCCGATCTTTATAACCCAAATGGAAGGTTTCCCTATACTTTGTTGCTCAATGCAGAAGGCAAGGTGATCAAAACTTGGGAAGGCTTGCCGGAACAAAACCCAGAGCAGTTTGCAGCATCCATTAAACAAATTTGTGATGCTAATCGCTAGTCCCGATTCTAAAATACAATCTTTCAAGCGTACAGAAAGGTTGATGGGGAATACCTTCGAAATTACGGTAGTAGGGCAAGATCCAAAGTGGGCCGATATCAAGTTGGATATGGCTGTTGAGGAGATCAGAAGGATCGAGAGATTATTAACGACCTTTAATGAAGATAGCCAGACCAATAGGATCAATAAAAATGCAGGTCTGTGTGCCACTGAAGTGGATAGAGAGGTTTTTAATCTTATTGAACGTTCTATCAGGATTTCCGAAATAACCGATGGTGCATTCGACATCACTTATGGAGCTGTAGATAAAAAGTTATGGAACTTTGACCAAAATATGATCGCTATGCCAAGTGAGGCGCATGCCAAGTCTATGGTACGCCTGATCAATTACAAAAATATCATTTTGGACCATCAGCTTGGTACGGTAATGTTACGCGAAGTTGGCATGCGCATTGGTTTTGGGGGGATTGGAAAGGGCTATGCGGCAGAAATGGCGAAAGCCTTGTTGAAAAGTGAAGGAGTGACCAGTGGTATTGTCAACGCCTCCGGCGATCTGACGGCTTGGGGTACCCAACCCAATGGGCAGCCTTGGACCATAGGTATCGTTGATCCAGACCACAAGCACTTGCCATTTTCGTATCTCAACGTAACGGACATGGCCGTGGCCACCTCTGGCAGCTATGAAAAATATGTGATGATAGATGGCGTAAAATACTCGCATACCATCAATCCCAAAACAGGTTTGCCTGTAAGGGGAGTTAAAAGTGTGACGATTATCAGCCCTAATGCTGAGATAGCCGATGCCATAGCTACGCCAGTTACTATTATGGGAATAAGGGCGGGCATTGAAATGATTGATCAGATCCATCATTTAGCCTGTATCATTATAGATGATAACAATAAAATATACACCAGTAAAAACATCAATCTCAAATGACAAAAAGATCGATAAAGCAATTATTGCTTTTTTCGCTGCTGTTAGGTACGGCAGCGTCTTGTACTACGGTAAAGGAGTACCAAAAAAATAGATTGAACGATGCCGAAATGGCTTTGGCCAACCGCAAGGTAGAGAAAACAGAGCTCAGTTTTCAGGGATATCGGGAAGGCGCTTCGGGAGCCAATGCTGGTAAAAGTGGCGGCGGATGTGGGTGTAATTAATCATTTTGCCCACAATATAACAGCAGATGGAGCTGCCCAAGAAAAGTCACACAGGATAGCACCATAATTTTCGAAAGTAAATAAGAAAAGCAATGAAGAAAGTATTTCTAACCATGGCCATGGCCTTTGCATTGTTGCATCCAGCTCTTGCGCAAGATAAGCCGAAAAAGGAAAATACAGGTTACCAAAGCCGTAAGCTAAAATTGGAAGAGATAAATCTGGTTTCCAGTTATTACACGCAAGATGGGAACAATGCTGCCGTGACCGGTGGCATCGGTTCGCAAAAACTTACGGATATAGCTAATGTTTTTGACGTAAGGCTAACCAGATATGATAATAAGGCAAGGAAGCATACTTATGGCCTAGATGTGGGGATAGACCATTATACCTCCGCCTCTTCAGATAAGATCGATCTACAGGCCAATTCTTCAGCTTCGCATGCCGATACCCGTATTTATCCGTCCCTAAGTTGGAGCATGGAGAACGAGAAAAAAGGAACTACCATCGCGGCGGGTCTATCTTCTTCTGCAGAATTTGATTATCTTTCTCTAGGAGGCAATATTGCATTTTCGGCAAAGACAAAAGATAGAAGCGGGGAATTTACAGCTAAACTGCAAACTTATCTAGATCAGGTTACGTTGATTTTACCAATAGAACTGAGAGCTGGAGGTGGCCAGCATGAAACTGTCGGAACAGCGGCAAGAAATACCTTTGCCGCTTCGCTATCCTATTCGGAGGTCATCAATCAGCGCCTACAGGTAATGTTCTTAGCGGATCTGGTACAACAGAACGGCTACCTCAGTTTACCGTTTCATCGTGTATTTTTCAATGACGGAAGTGTACACCAGGAGAAGTTGCCCAATAGCCGTTTTAAACTGCCCTTGGGTTTTAGGGCCAATTACTTTCTGGGGGATAACGTGATCTTGAGGTCCTATTACCGTTTCTATACCGATAATTGGGGACTTAACGCCCATACGGCAGAAATTGAATTGCCAGTAAAGATCAGTCCGTTTTTCTCTATCAGTCCATTTTATCGTTATTATACCCAAACGGCGGCCAAATATTTTGCACCGTACCAGAACCATACCGTTGCAGATCAATACTATAATAGCAATTATGATCTGTCAAAATTCAACAGTAATTTTTACGGAGCCGGTATACGTATTGCACCTCCCAAAGGGGTGTTGGGGTTTCAGCACCTGAGCATGCTAGAGCTACGATACGGGCATTATAGTAAGAATATCAACATGAGTTCGGATATCATTTCACTTAATATTAAATATAAATAGCTAAATTGTTGAGCACCTAATGCTTTGATAGCTTATGAAGATCCTGGTAATAGAGGATGAGGAACTGTTGAGGGAGAATATCGTAGATTACCTGAAATCAGAGGGAAACGTATGCGATATAGCCGCCAGTTTTGATACCGCTTGCGAAAAAATAACATTATACGACTACGATTGTATCTTGCTGGACCTGACCTTGCCCGACGGGGATGGACTGAAATTGCTGCAGTTACTAAAAAAGTTGGAGAGAGAAGAGGGAGTGATCATCATCACGGCACGGGGATCGGTTGATCAGCGGATAGATGGGCTGGCCTTGGGCGCAGACGATTATCTGGTAAAGCCTTTCCATCTCTCTGAGCTCAGTGCCCGTATAATGGCCGTGGTAAGACGAAGGTGGTTCAAAGGTAATGACCTGATGGTATTCAATGAGCTGAGTATCGATATCAAAAGTAAAATAGTTAAGGTCAATACCGAGCTAATCGGCCTTACCAAGAAAGAGTTCGACCTGCTGGTCTATTTTATGTCCAATAAGGCAAAGGTAATTTCCAAATCGGCCCTGGTAACCCATATCTGGGGAGATCACGCGGATATGGCCGATAGCTTTGATTTTGTTTATACCCATATGAAAAACCTGCGACGCAAATTGGTTGATGCCGGTTGTAAGGACTACTTTCATTCGGTATATGGTGTAGGCTATAAATTTGTGGACAAGTGAAGCTTTTTACCGCATATAACCGTGTCCTGTTGGTGACCGGTAGCTTAGGCCTTTTGGTCATTGGTTATTTGTTTTACCACACCTTGGGCGATTATCTGAATAGGCAGATCGACAACTATCTGGTAGAGGAACTGTTGGAGGTAAGGGATTACACGGCCAAAAGGGAGAGTTTTCCCGCACACGTGGCATTTGAGGACCTGGTCATCGAGTATCATCGTATTCCCAAAATGAAACGAAAGCGGCACTTCGGTGATACCGTTTTCTATAATACCAAAAAAAAGCTTAGTGAAACCGGTAGGTATCTGGAAGAAGACCTAGAGATGGCAGGGGAGACCTATCGTGTGAAGATCATTGCTTCGAAGATTGCCCATATCGATCAGGCCAAAAGTATTTTCCTGGTGATTATCCTACCTGTATTTGGCCTACTCCTGTTATTATTGCTGGTTAGCCGCTACATGATTAGAAGGATATGGCTACCTTTCAGACAATTGCTGCTTAACCTAAAATCGTTCAATCTAAATCAGGAACATGGTTTTGAACAAGTATCTACCCCCATTGCCGAATTTAGGGAACTTAATGATGCCATTGTAGATATTTCACAGCGGGTAAGTTCCGATTATAGACAGATCAAGTTATTTACCGAAAACGCCTCGCATGAGATGATGACACCTATCGCAGTGATCAATGCCAAATTGGATACGATGTTGCAATCGAACGATCTGGATGAGCAGCAAAGTAAAGACCTTATAGACCTATACAGGGCCACAGCTAAATTGACTAAGCTCAACCAGTCACTATTACTTTTGATGAAAATTGACAACAATCTTCTTAATGATAGGGAACAATTGGAACTTGGAGAAATGGTAAGCGAAAAGCTGGTTTATTTTCAGGAGTTTACACAGCGGAGGAATATTTCCGTTGATGCGCAGTTGGAAAAACATATATTGTTGATGAACAGGTACCTGGCTGATATTTTATTGGACAACCTAATTGGTAATGCTATCAGGCATAATCATGAAGGAGGCCGTATGATAGTGAAGTTGGATAAGAACAGTTTTTCAGTTAGCAATACGGGTGCGGGAGGGGCGTTGGATAGTACTGCCGTTTTTGAACGTTTTTACAAATCGCCCTCGTCTGATGGACTGGGGCTTGGCCTTGCCATAGTGAAGCAGATTGTGGAACTGCATCAATTCCGCATTTCCTACGACTATAAGGACGGATGGCATTATTTTATAGTTTTGTTTTAGCCAAACATTTTCCGGTTTAAGTTTAGGTCTGGGACGGCTAAAGTTTATTGGCATGAATGCCTTATAAGATAATTTGCAAAGATAATATATAATAGCGCGCAATTTACTCAAAAGATGAGACCTTCTCTTATAATGTTGGCTGTCTGTTGGGCAATTCCATGTTGAGATTCTTTAACAAGCAAGAGGTAGTGATATGTATCATGGCTTACGGCATTAATGATGTTGTTGCCAATAATCTGTTTGCCAACGATTCTATACCTTCTAATAATCTAGCTTGTTTAGGATTTTCCTCCCAGAGGATGGGAGCCGTCCGAATATGTCTTGTGTACATAGTAGATGAGGCTGATATGCATGTTGTGCTGGGGAACTGGGATTTCCCTGAGCAGTGAGAAGGCACTTGGTAGATAAAGGCGGGAGAGATTATATATTTTGAAGCATCTAAAGAAAATCTACTAAATATTGTGTTTTGATACGACTGCGAAAAGCAGAAACAAAATTAGTCGGATGGGATAGCTTTACGACTCCCGTATGATATCTTTCAATGACAATATCAGTAAGTGGATAAAATTTCTTTTTCACCTGGTTTGAGGGAGAATACCTGGCATATAGTACATCTTAAAGGAGATTGTTGTCTACTTATTTTTAAGGGAATAAAATAAGAGCCCTTGGTTGGTCTGGAAAAATAAGCAACTAACAGTTTTGTATATTTGTTGGTTTTAAATTGTTTATCTTGAAAGAATTCGACAAACTAATACAAGAGTATTTTGGACATCTCACAGAAGATGAGCTAACAGCCATTATTTCTATAAAGAAAAACTTTGTAGACATGATTTTTTTACCAGATCTGGAGGGTTTTGTGATAGGTTGAGCTTCATTAAATCAGGAATCCTAAGAGTATATGGCTTTTCAGGTGAGAAAGAAGTTACCCAGTGGATTTCTACCGAAGATTCGTTGATCACCGAGATAGCGGGTTTCTTTTTAGGACAGCCAAACCGATGGAGCATCCAGGCATTTACAGATGTTGAACTGCTAACGATAACCAGGGACAACTATCTTAAACTTTGCAGTGAGCTTGAAAGATGGCACGAAATCGAGAAAAAAAATTATCATAAAATGCTTTGCGACGATTGAGGATAGGGTTTTTTCTCATTTATCGTTGACAGCTGAAGAGAGGTATAACCTGTATTTTGAACAGAACCGGGATCTGTTTAATCGGGTTCCGCTACAATACATTGCTTCCCTTCTGGGAATGACAGCGGAAACATTAAGTAGGATAAGGAAACGCCAAGCTGAAAATTCTTGATTTTAGTCAAGAGACTGTGCCACCAGAATTCTCCATTTTTGTACTCTGAACACAAAAATCATAAATTATGGAAAATGGAATGAAAAGACTTTTGAAACTTGAAGAGTTTGGACAGTTTTTGCTTGCAATAGTATTGTTTGTCCAATTGAATTATCCCTGGTGGTTTTTTCCCGCATGTTTACTGCTTCCCGATCTATCGATGATTGGTTATCTCCTTAACGATAGGGTTGGGGCCTGGACATATAATTTTTTTCATCATAAGTTAGTAGCTGTTATCATTATGGGTTCAGGATATTGGTCCGGCATTCCTGTTATTTCCCTGATTGGGGTGATATTATTAGCCCATTCATCGATGGATAGAATATTTGGCTACGGACTAAAATTCAAAGATAGTTTTAATAATACCCATTTGGGCAAGATTGGGAAAGAAGAATATCAAAAGGAAGTAGTATAGTTAAATGCTAAGGTGGCCAATTTTGGAATATCCCCCAGTTTCGTGGGCCTTTTAGTCTGGGACAATAAAAAAGACATTTGTATCAATCTACTGTACGCATGTCCGCTGGTACATTGCAAAATCTTAGGATTTCTGGGAAGGTAAGGCACAAAAAGGTATTGGGGTCATATTATCACTGTGAGGAAGATTTCAAGTTCCCTTTTAAATAGATAGATTTCTATGAATTTTGAAGTATTAAAAACCTGCATATGCCTGTTGGAAAATGATAACAAGCTAAACGTTTGGCATCAGGCACTTATGAGTGCGATCCTGCATATTTCCTGTTTGCAGAAACAGGAAAAGTTGATAAGGGTCAGCAGGAGAAAACTGATGGCGCTTTCACATATAGCTACAATACCGACCTATCACAAATACTTTAGGGAATTCCAAGATATGGGCTTCCTTCGCTGAATATTTCCTGTATGGGTAATGTTTCCATCTCTTACTGATCTCTCCCGACATACCATGTGCCTGATTAGGCGTGAAGTAGTCCACGGCGCTAATGGGGCCTTTTTCGTTGTAGTTGCGGACTATTGCAGCTATACATTTCTTAGCCTCCCTATCGTCCTGGTAAATTCTCCCTGGATAGAACTCGTTCTTTATGATCCATTGATACGCTCGGTGAGTGCATTTTCATATGGACTTCCAATTTGGGTCATGCTTATGGCAATCCTATCTTCGTTCAGCATAGCGGTATAATCCTGGGAACAATATTGTATTCCCCGGCCTGAATGATGGACAAGGATAAATGGCGACGCTCTGTTTCTGCTCTTGATGGCCATCTGCAATGCAGCTATACAGCCAACTGCTTCTAGGCTGTGATGAAGTGCATATCCTACGATCTTTCGGGAGTATGGATCTGTGATCAGGCTCAGGTAGCTAAAACCTTCCAACGTACGGATGTAGGTAATATCGCTGACCCACAATTGTTCAGCCGCGGACAATACCATATGTTTCGTCAAGTTAGGATATTTCCTCAGCCAGTGGTGGGAGTTTGTTGTCTGCACATGCCGTCTCCTTCTGCGCATGAGCAGTCCATGGAACCTCAAAAGGTCATAGAGCTGGTCCCGGCCCATTTTAATATCGTGCTTCTTCATTTCTGGGCCAAGCATATGCAACAGCTTTCGGGTACCCAGCATGGGCACAGAAGAGCGGAATTCAGCAACCAAAGCTAATATGACCATGTTTGAAATATCAGTTCTGGCCGCATGTTGGTGTGCCAGATAGTAGGCCTGGCGACTTACACCAAACAGTGCGCAAAGTTCCATCAGGGGCTTCCCTGGTAGTTTTTGCCTCATTCTTAAGACTGTTTGGTACCACGCTTTTTTCTGATCTTGATCTTCAGTTCGCTCTCAGCAACCTCTATCATTGTTTCCAGTGCAACATTCTTGAGCTGGGCATCCGCAAGCGCCTTGGTAAGTTCTTCGATCTTTTTCTTGAGCAGCTTCGATTATTTGGATTCATCCATGGCTAAAAGCCCGTCTGGAATTTGCGGGCTAAGCAAGTTAGCTAAATTATGCTTGTCGTGCCACTTGCCTATGGTGCTTTTTGGTAGGCCGTACTTTCGTCCTGCCGCTCGCTCGCTTAGCAGGCCGCTGCTAATTTCACTAACAATCTTTGCTTTGGTTTCTTCATTCAGCCTTCCCCAAGGCTTTCGGGCGGCAATGGTAGGGTTGACAGTCTTTTCTGTTTTTGCTTTCATTTTTGGCTTGCGTTAATGACAAGCTATTTCAGGACAAGACAGTATGACAAAAATGGATTTCAAGATGTCTAGTTTAGGTTTGTTTGGAAGTATAAAAATAAATAAATAATACCAAAGGGTAGAAATTCTGTGATTAGAAGACTGGTTTTAATCGAAGTTTGGCTCCAAGTGGATATTCCTAATTTAAAAATGTTGTGGTACAAAGCAGGCATACGTTTGTGTTAGAACATCTAGTAGCGAATAACCGAAACTTATAGAATTTATTTGAATAGGATAAGGAACAGTGAAATTTTTAGTGGGACCAAGGGTTTTGGTTTCACCACCTCGGCTAATGGTGGCAACGAAGTATGCACATCAGAACTTATCGACCAAATTCAACAGAATGCTCAGGTAAGCTATGACATCCAAGATAAAAAGCCCTAATGCAGTTAACGTGAAAGTGGTCTAGATATCAATTAAAAGAATTAAAAAGCCCCTCTACGCAATGCAGGGAGGCTTTTATATTTTGTAGATTTGATGGATTTTCTATTAAATCTCCTATACGTTCCTTAAAAAAACTGTTTCAGGGTAAATGTTCCCCGAGGCTGTAAGCCATTGCTGATGGTAGGTTGCAGGCCTTTCTGCCGCACTTCATCTTTTATTATAACCTCATAGGTTTTTCGTGCGGTCGCATCTATCTCTGCCTGTCTTACTTTTCTTAAATAACCGCTTAAACTTTCCATAATTTTCGGTATTCTTAATAATCGCCCGTGTTTCTCCAGTCGCTCTATCAATGCTTTAAAATTCTCCTTATCGCTTTTTATATTTTTGCAATCGGCTGATAACATTGCCTGCATCAGGTCTTTGGCTACCAGATCTCTCATCACATCAGGTATGGCTGCAAGCTCTTCACCTTTTGGCAGCAGGTTTGGAATAGGAGCCAACTCATCATTATCGCTATTAATGCCTCCGGGCAGGATGCTGCCATTTGCCGTTTTAAGAAATGGAGCTCTTCCGGGCTGTGCAATCTGGTTACCTATGCCGTAAGCTACGGACACATTGGGTACCGGTGCTGCGCTTTTAATGATACCATATACATTTTTATTAAAATCTTTGGCACCTGCCGTTAATTGCCGCCATTCGGCACCGTCGGGTATGCTTACCACCGCCGGGCAAGTAAAGTTGGGGATGGCGGGAACAGGAAGGTTATACTGTGTTTCTTTGGTAGCCACCCCACAATGTTCGGGCAGGGCTTCCAATAACTGCGCCATCTGGTCATACAGGGCAACAAGATGTTGGGTAGCCTGCAAATCCTGCATCATCACCAGGTTTTTTACATTGCCGTTTACATACCAGTTCCAGGTAACCCAGGCGTTAAGCCAGGATTGGTAATTGCTTATATGCCGGAACATGGTTTTGTATGTCCGGGTATTTACCTCTAACAGGTATTCATTTTCCAGGGCATCCAATTGTGCTTTATATTGTTGGCAGGATGTTTGATTACGGTCATCTATTTTTTTATAAATATTCCTGATTTTGATGTCCTTTTCTTTCCTCAATTCATCCTTCCATTTTTCCAGTTTTTTAATCGTATCGGCAAAGGATAATTGGTTTTGCGTTTGGTAAGCCCGTAATACTTCCAATACATTGGCGGCAGGTTTGCTCATCCAGCTTTGGCCTTTCATCGTTGCACTGGCCATTTCAGCAACAAAGGCAGCATCGCCTTTATCAACCAGTGCATCCATTTCTTTCTCTGTTTGTTCTGTCATCATGCTGATTTGCTCTTCTATTTTATCCTTGACCTGGGTGTAAGCCTTTTGAATTGCCCTGTCGTTTTCATAGCCCTTTACCCTATTGCTCAACTGGGGCATTTTCAACCATTTAAAAGGAAAATATTCGTAAATGGTAAGGTTGTTCCTGATGTCATCCCACTGTAACTTAGCGCTGCCCCCTTTGTTTTTGAGCATTTGCTGTGTAAAGGGATTGGGTGCATTTGCCATGGCCTGCCTGTAATCGTCAGACGGATCATTGCCCTTTATTTCTTTGATAAGCCCGGCAACCTGTGCGGCTTCGGTGTGCAAGGGATTGATGCGCATAGCGGCATTGGCATACACTGCAGCACTGTCCTTTTCGCCCAGGCTGAGCCATGCATGGGCCAGGTTGTTCAGTACCGTACTGTTGCCGGGAAATTCGAGGTTCAATTTTCTTAAAACAGGGATAGCCTGTTCAGGATAGCCGTATTGTGTAAGCAACGCCGCCATATTGTTCTGGTAATTTGTATTTATCGGCTCCACCTGTACCGCTTTGATGGCGAGTGCCAGTGCTGTTTCGGAATGTCCCTGTACCATCGCTAAAATAGCGGCGGCGTTTATATCGACGGCTTTGGGCGTTTGCGTGATGGCCTTTTTGGCGATAGCCATTTCAGCGGCATCGCCTTTTGCCATCATCCTGGAATATAACAGGTCGGCAAAGGTTTTTATTTCGCTTTGCGGCATTTTTTTACTCAACGCAATGGCAATCTTTCCGGTATTTCTGGCAGGCACCAAACTTGCATTTTTGGTAAACTCGCTATAATTTGCTGTTTTGGTGTTGCTTTCCATCATAGCCGGCATCACGTTTCCCATCATTTTTTTCATTTCCGCCTGTTCCTCCTTGCTCAATCCTTCCTGCTTCATTGCCGCTTCCAGCATTTTATCCATTTCTTTTTGCGTAGGCGGTTTTTCTTTGCCCGTTGTTTTTTTCTGTGCCTGAATGGTTGTTGTCAACATCAGCAATGCCATTCCTATGATTAATTGTTTCATCTGTTTATTTTTATTGATGAGGCCGGTTTCTATTTTCCGGGTGGGTTGTCTATCAGTGATTTTCCGATTGGGGTACTGCTGTAGTTAAATTCATTAGCATTGCCCTGATTACTCTGTTTGCCGTCCCGTGCAGTAGGCTTGTTGGTTTTAAGGATCAGGTATGTATTTTCCATACCCGAAAGGTATTTGAGCTCAAAGGTATAGGTGGTTTTTTCCAATGGATGCTGATAGGCTTTCTGGTAGCTGCCCCATTCGTTGGTTCTGCCACTTTTCGCTTTGCTCCACCATTCGCCGGTTGCTTGTCCCGGCACAAGGGTCAATTGGTTGCCGTTGATGGTATAAGTACCAGTTTCGCGAATAAACTGAATGTCTTTTATAAAATTGGACCAATGTTTGGCCCTGTATTGATAAGTGCCATTGGCATTGAACTGATATTCTCTTCTAAAATACCCGCCGCTCATATAGCCCGATGTTTCGTTCATGTTGTTTGCCCACAGGCCTGTGATGTTTTCGGCACTAGTACCTGGTTCATAGGAATATTGGTTTTGTGGCATTTGGTTTAGTGTGATGGAGGAAACGAGCTTTTGATATTCTTTTAGGTAAGGCTTTGCGGTAGCGTTGCAGAGTAGGCTTACGCAAGTTTTGCCATTACTGAAAGTAGTAAGGATAACGGCCACATTTGCACCATTGTACCGCCAAACACCACTGCGGCTCATTACGCTCCAACCATCTGCGCTTTCAATGGTTGTCTTTTCTTCTTTTTCTACCGCATGCAAAGCCAAAACAATGGCATTCCACTCACTATCGGCATCTTCAGCTATGCTCCCTTTACTGGCTGTGCTTTTATAAATGCCCATTTGCGCCCAGCTACCGCCATCAATACGACTATAAACAGCTGCAGTGCTATGGTCTTCTTTCTTCCAGTTTTTGGGAGGTGTATAACTTACGATATCGTAGGTTTCTTGTTGTGCCAATACTTCAATTGAATAGGAAATAAGGCATGTTGCGAATAACAAAAAAAACTTCATGGTCAATTTATTTAGGTTGATAAGGTTTTGTTACTTTTTCTGTTCCAAAAAAATAATCATATACATAGTCGTAATTAAAGCGGCTCACAAAGTTGGCCATCAGGTGTTCTGCCCCGGCGTGGTCATTAAACTTTCCCTTGTATAGCTTGAATACGATCCAATGTGGACCACTGTTGGCGCAGGCTTCTTTTACTCCCTTTTTCAAGCGAAGAAGCGGAAAGCCAATGTTCGTATTTCCGTAGTTGTCGGAGGTGCTGGGCTTTGTCTGTATCCAGTAAAAGTTGCTTTTCTCGTCCAGGTTGGCTAAGTCAATAATCCGGATATCATTTCCTGCTTTCAGATACACATAATCATTATAATTATCCTTAAACTTCTTTTTCATGATGTTTAAACCATTTTTTGCCTTTTCCGGCATATTGCCCAGTCTTCCGCCACTGTTTCTGTCGATTTTTTCCATCAGAGGCAATTGTTTTTCTAACCTTGCGATCAGTTCAGCTACTGTTACTTGTTCAAAGGGAAGGGGCTGTCGGTCTTTGGTCATCACTACCACATAGAAATGTTCATTGTTGTTCAGCGCATCAGAAGGTATCCAATAATGCGTATAGTTCTTCAGATTGGGACTGGTCATAAAATTTTGATAGTTGGCCATCTTATCGGAGCCCTGGTATTCGCCTTTCATGCCCATGCTATATTGTGGCATGGTGCAGTAATATTCATCCGGTGAGGAAAGCCCTATCATTTGCCTGCTGATCAGTTCGATATTATTGGCCATGACCTGCCATACATAATAACCCGCCAGTCCGTCAATAGGCCAGAACTTTTTAGTGCTTGTTTTTTGTAGGTTACTATACATTTTGCCCGTTGCGCCGTAGGTATTGGGCAAGGCATTGCGGTTGTTCTTTTCCGCTTCGTTGTAGTTGTAGGAAGTGCTGGTTCCCGGCTGTCCTGCCGGAAGTGCATAAACGGACTGAACCATTTCTCCCAACAATCCTCTGGGACTGTAGGTTTGTTGTATCCAGGTGGCTAATTTCTGCGAAACCTCCATCTGCGAAGCAGGATAATTTCTTCCATTCTGAATAAATGGCTTTGCGGGATCTTTGAAGTCCAGCATTTTCATCCAGCCAATTTCTGCGTATTCTATAGATTTTCCCTGATACCAACCTCTGTTATCAGTAGTGAGCGGCCCAATTTTTTCTTGACTAATGTCCGTAACATTTTTACCCTGAGTAGACTGGTTCTCTTGTGCGCTATCGTTAGCTTTCTTTACTGCTTCTTCTTTTTCCTTTTTTATAGCAGGGCCAGTTAATATTTGCTCAGCGGCCTTGTCCATAGGCTTCTTTACTGCTTTATCTACCACTTTATCCGTAGTTTGATCTATTGTTTTGTTAACGGTCTTCTCTACTTTATCTTTTAGCTTTTTTATGAACTGTGCCTGCAATGCCGTAGTGAAAAGCATTGTGGCCATCAACATTATAATTAGCTTTTTCATCTGTTTATTTTTTATTGTTTTTTAATGGTCAGATGGAATTCGCATAAAAATTATCATCGCTTTGTGTATAAATTAGCTCGATAATTTTTATGCTCATTTCTCCTGAGAATTTATTATTGTTTTTTGGCCAATAGGAACTTCCATAAAATTTTTCGTTCATTCTTTGTGTAATTGATGAATGAAAAATTTTATGTACGTTTCATTAGAATATATTTTGATTGAATACTTCTTCGAAGTTTTTGTCGCTACCGGATAAAAATGCAGGTAGCTTCTGTGTTATTAGCGATGTTGGATAAAGTGACCGCAGTACCGTTCTTCCAGTATTTAGCTGTTTTTTTGCCTCCTGCATACTCGAATGCCGCTACATACACATCGTTGCCAAATACTTTTATGCCTATATTGACAACCTCAGCGGTACCGAGCGAAGCAATCGGAACCGCATTGCCATTTTTCCAATAGGTTAGCGTTTTTTGTCCGGCAGTCTGCGTAAATCCGGCTACATAGACATCGTTTCCCTTTACTTCAATCGTATAAGGGACAGAATACTCATCGCTTATCGTTGAGGCATTTCCATTTTTCCAGACGATAGCTTTCCATTTTCCGGCAGTTGCTTCCTGCTCATGTCCCGTTACATACACGTCACTACCGGCTACAGCAATAGAATTTCCATAAGATGGACGATCGCTCAGCTTTACCGGTGTGCCGTTTTTCCAATAATAGGCTCGACCACCAAGATTTCCTGCTACATACATATCATTTTGTTTGTTATAGATGGATGCTGCTGCACCGTAAGCGTTCGCAAGCTCTCTTCTGGCTCCATTTTTCCAGTACACAGGAAAATGGCCACCGCCGGCAACATACACTTCACTGTTTGCCACAAAAATATTGTAGGCCTGGCCGGTGCCCATTGAAGCCGGTGTGCCATTCTTCCAATATTGCGCTACCCCGTCATTTTCGCCGCAGAGGTAAACATTCTTATCCTCCACAAAAATGGAGCGAACTACACTGTTATCATTGCTCACCTGTGTTTCCTTGCCGTTTACCCAGTATTTTGATATATAGTTTTCATCAACGCCAACATATAACATTCCGCCTACAAAAATATCGGGTACATAGGTGAAGTTTCCACTGGCAACGGTCTTTCCATTTGTGGTAACAGTAACTTCGCCTGTAGGACTTTCTAGAGCTGGAACATACACCACCAGTTGGGTAGATGAAGCGGAATGTACTGCAACAGCCTTACCGTTAATGGTAACAATGTTGTCGGCTGCATTGGCTGAAAAATTTTTTCCGTTAATGGTCAGTTGCTCATTGTAATGAATGACAGATGGCGAAATGGAAAGGGTAGAGGTAGTGTCTGGTGAATTTATATCCTTCTTCTTGCATGAAGAAAGGAGATAGACCAAAATTAACATGGCCCATATCACTGTAAGTTTTTTTGTGTTCATGTTAGATAAATTTATTTATGGTTTGCAATGATTATTTTGCTATACGCTTTATGGCCATCTTTATCTATTTGGGCAAGCCTGATGTATAGCTTTTGATTTTCATTATTGATTAAACTGTCGATGTTTTTTTTGCAGGAGAATATCAAGAGGCAACACCCTGTCATGGCCAAAAGAGCCGATGTTCTTAGTTGTTTTGGTCTCTTTATACCTATAATTATGCAAAGCGGAAGCCACGCTAGGCCCTGTATTGGAAGGTTTTTAGAAAAGCTGTATGGCAGAACTACGGATGAGTTTCCATTGTTCGCTTTGGACAGAATCTTGTCGCTAACCGAAGTAAAGGTTTTGCCATCCGTAGATGTTTCTATCAGATAGTAGTCATTATTGATTTCAGTAATTGATGTCCAATTTACAGTAAGGACATTGTTTTTAATGGAGGCTTCAATATTACCAAAAGTGATAGGTAAAACACCTTCTGCCGCCAATTTTACCAGCCATGCATCCGGTACGGTGTTTCCAGATGGATTGGTGTGAAAGCCGGAAACACCACCGTCAGCCGACATGGTGAACCCCGTAATGAGATAGCTGCCATCTGCGTTTTGGATAATGCCCCTGAAATGATCGTGATCAGTTCCACCTAATGATTTTTGCCAAAGTAAACTGCCGCTACTGTTCAGTTTCACAATCCATCCATCGGCATAGCCACCATCATCATTTCTTGTCAAATCACCGTCGGTAGAGTAGGTTTCACCAATGATCATATAGCCGCCGTCATTTGTTTGTACGGCGTCATATGCAAAATCATTTAAAGTGCCGCCCAGTGCCCTTGTCCATTCAATTTCAAAATTGCTGTTCAGTTTAACAATCCAAAAATCATTCTGGCCATGATGTCCGGTCACATTGCCATCGTTTCGGGTAGCGGTGCTTCCCGCTACTATATAGCCACCATCCGAAGTCTGCCTGATCACATTGGGATTGTCATCTCCAAATCCACCGTAATCATTTTCCCATAGTAAAGTACCATTACTGCTAAGCTTTACTACTCTAAAATCAAGACCTCTAAGGGTACTGGCTTCGCCTGTGGCTACGTAGCTTCCTTCTGTGGTTTGGCATAAAGATCTAATGATGTGTTGTTGCGTAGTGTAAATCCATTCTTGTATGCCAACGCTATTAAATTTAGTAAGATGGTAATCGCCGCCTACAAGGTAGCCGCCATCTGTAGTTTGCGTAACGGCATTCCCGCTGGTTCCCGCTCTTGCCTGCCATTGTATGGTGCCGTCAGAATCCATTTTCACCAACCAACCACCTGGTCCCGTCGTTACATCTCCATCTGAAGAGCTGGTTGTTCCAACCGCAATGTAACCGCCATCGCTGGTTTGCTGTATGGCGTTGAAAAGTTCACCTGCAAAACCACCATATGCCTTTGTCCATTGCAAAATGCCGCCTGCCGAAAATTTCATTACCATACAGTCACTTTGCCAACCATGCAACCCTGAATTTAACAGGTCGCCATCGTTGGAATAGGTTATTCCCGCAATCACATAACCTCCATCGTTTGTTTTTGAAATACAGGCGGCGGCATCGTAATTGGTTCCTCCAAGAGCACGGTTTAATAATATGTTTGTGGCCTGCGCCATGGCCAACTTGGTAAAAAAGGTGATGGACAATAGAATGAGTACTGCTCTTTTCATCATGAAATTCCTTTAGTTTTATATCACAAAGTTGAGACTTATGCTTAGGCTGGTCAATCGTCCGAAAGGATGATTTTTTGCTATAAATAAAAAATCATCCTTTTGGATGATAGGTAGATAGCTAGATATTCTGTTATCTTTAGCATAGAAATTTACGGGTAGTATGTTAAAAAAAAACTCGATAATATTGACAGGGTGCGCTATGGCCATAACGGTATTTGCCCTATTGCTATGGTCCAATATTGGCATTGCCCAAACAAGGAAGCTGGATAGTTTACGCGATGAAATCAATCGGTATGGTAAGCGGGATACTGTTCGCATTGAAAAGATAATGGCATATGTAGTAGCGTCGGCCAATGAGAATACCAGTTTTTTACTGCCTTACCTGAAAGAGATGATCTCGATAAGTAAAGAACTGCGTTTTAAAAATGGCCTACAGTCTGGGTTTGTTACGGCACAATTATATTATTCGGATAGGGGCGATTTTGAACAGGCAATGCGTTATGCAGATTCTGCTTTTGCATCGTTGAAAACAGACACGGGAAAAAAGGTGAATATTAAAAAGGCCTATCTTCATCATAACGTGGGTGGAGATTACTTAAAAATGGGAGATTATGTTAAATCGCTTTCCCACTATACCCAAGCAGCAGCCTTATTGGAACGATACCAGCCCGAAACCTTATCCAGCATTTACAGTGGAATAGCATTGGTCTATGAAAAGTTGCTGCAGCCCAAAAAAGCTATTGAATATGATAAGAAAGCCATTTCATCTGCTGAAAAGTATGGTAACAAAAATGCCATCGCCAAAAGGCGGCTTAACTATATCCTGAAACTGAGCAATATGGGAAAGTTTAACGAGGTGAAAAGAGAGCTTGATCAGATTGAGCCTTTGATCAGGGAAGTAGACGCTTCATTTACATGGTTTATTTTTTATCAGAGCAGGGGGTATCTGTTATTGCATCAAAAGAAATACGAAGGAGCTATATCAAGTTTCACTAAGGCAAAGGAATATGCCAAATCAAGTGACGATAAATACCAGTACCTAACTATTCTTGACCCTCTATGTAAGATACTTATAGAAACAGGACGCTTAGATGAGGCAAAACTCTACATAGATACGCTGCTGATAAAAGGTGACGTATACCAAATGAAATTTGCGAGATTGTATGGTTATTCAAACGGTGCTGAGCTATATGCCAAAAAAGGTGATTACAAAATGGCTAATGAATACCTACTGCATAAAATGAATCTCGCCGACAGTATTTCTTCGGAAGAAACAAAAGAGAAGATTGCCATGATGGAGGCAAGATTTAAGGTGCAGGGTAAGGATAATGAGATTAGGATGTTACAGGACGACAAAAAAATTCAACAGCTTTCTATGCGACAGAAAAATACGCTCAATATCATATTGATAGGCGGTTCTATCGCTTTGCTCATCATACTCTCGCTTTCTTATCGTAATTATCGCAGTAAACAAAAACTACAGCAGCAACGCATCATGGAGCTGGAAACCGAAAAGCAATTGGCTGCTACCGAAGCAGTACTAAAAGGAGAAGAACAGGAACGTGCTCGCCTTGCCAAAGATTTGCATGACGGTTTAGGTGGTATGTTGAGCGGTATTAAACATTCTTTTACCAATATGAAGGAAAATCTGATCATGACGCCCGATAATGCTCGGGCATTCGAAAGGGGAATCGACCTGCTTGATGGCAGCATTAAGGAGATGAGGCGGGTAGCGCACAACATGATGCCCGAGATTTTGATGCAATTTGGACTGGATACCGCACTAAGGGAATTCTGCATTGCATTAGATCGCAACGGTCCATTAGAAGTGACTTACCAATCGATGGATATGGATACGGTTACGCTGCCACAAAGCATTTCTGTAACCGCATACCGAGTAGTACAGGAACTGGCAAACAATGCTCTTAAACACTCGAACGCTAAAAACTTATTGGTGCAGGTAAATGCTTCAGCAGAAGAAAAGCTGTTACATCTCACTGTTGAAGATGATGGTAAAGGTTTTGAACCTATGGCACTTGAACGATCAACAGGAATGGGTTGGAAAAGCATCCATAACCGAATAGAGCTAATCAAAGGTCGGTTAGACGTTAATTCTGCTCTCGGCAAAGGCACATCTGTTTTAATTGAAATACCGCTCACATGACTAAGAAGGTTTTTATTGTTGATGATCATCTAATGGTGATTGAAGGCATCCGCTCGCTGTTGCAGAATGAAGAAAATATGCAATGGATGGGACATGCCATGACGGCAGCAGATTGCTTAGTTTTTTTGGAAACCCAACAACCCGAGGTACTATTGATGGACATTAACCTGCCCGATCAAAAAGGCACTGTACTTTGCAAACTGGTGAAGGAAAGATATCCCGAAATAAAGGTGCTTGGATTGAGTACCTATGACCAACAATCTGTAATCAACAACATGTTGAGCAATGGGGCATCTGGGTATTTGTTGAAGAATGCTTCTAAGGAGGAGTTATTGGATGCTATCGATACGGTAACTGCAGGTGGCGAATACCTTTGTTTGGAAGCTGCGGGATCATTAAGATACCCACGAACGGAAAAGCCAATCATTACCAAGCGCGAACTAGAGATACTACACTTAATTTGCAACGGACTTACCAACCCTGAGATTGCCGAAAAGCTTTTTATCAGCCTACCCACTGCAAACACTCATCGCAAAAGTTTACTGAAAAAATTTGAGGCCAAAAATGTTGCTTCATTGGTAAAGATGGCTATAGAAAATGGTTTGATATGAACAGTTTTAGCGATTAATGGCTTTTGTTTTTGCGGATTTATTGGCAAGGTAATGTAAGAAATCGAAGGGCCATGGTAACTAAAAGGAAATTGAACACACTATTGGAGTTGTAGATAGTTGTAGCATCGGATATTTTTGGACAACTGATAAAGATAAAAAGTAGAGTAATTTATTGAATTTCTTGTTGTTTAAGTTGTTTTTTACAGTATTTTAATCGATTTTTCACATTAGCAAAGTATCCAGTCTGCTTTTTTGGCATCGGCTTTGGCCTGGGTTTCCTGAGGGTTGGGAGCTCAGATGAACCCCTTATATCCCTTTTATCTTTCCTTGAACGGCTAAAAAATAGTGATGAAAATTCTATGAAGCAAAGTTCAATAAGAGAGAATGTTAGTGTTACAGATAGGCCAAAGGAAGTGTCCAAGCAAAAAAGGCGTAAAGGGCTTGGGCGTTGATTTAATCAGATGTCGGCACTTTAGCTCTATCCTTAGTAATATATCTTCTTCATCCATAACCTGCCCTGACCAATAATATTAGTACTGGAACCTCCACCAAAAGCACTCAAACCTGTTAATTGAAGGATCGCCTAAAATCTACAGGAGAAATATGTGTTTTGCTTTTAAACAGCTTGCTAAATGATTGAGAATGCTCAAACCCCAATGCGAATGCAATCTCGCTGATAGATAATTCAGTTGTAGAAAGCTTTTCTTTTGCTTTGGCTATTAATTTCTCGTGAATATGTTGCTGGGTATTTTGCCCAGTGAGTGTCCGAAGCAGGCTACCTAAATAACTTGAAGAAACGTGGAGTTGTTCTGCAACATAATGAACTGTTGGTAGTCCTTTTAGAACCAGATCATCACTATTAAAATAATCATTCAGCAGAGTCTCTAACTGTTCCAAAATTCGATGATTGGCTTTCTCCCTAGTTATGAACTGACGGTTATAAAACCGTTCGGAGTAACTTAGCAACGTTTCTATATGAGAAATGATAATCTGTTTGCTAAAGGTATCAATATTGGAATCATACTCTTTCCGAACATTTTCAATGATGCCGTTAATTGTCTTTTCTTCTTTCTCGGAGAGAAATAGTGCTTCATTAACTGAATAGTCAAAAAAATCGTATAGTTTAATAGTCTTCGCAAGTGATGTATTCCAAAAGAAGTCAGGATGAATTAATAATAACCAACCTGATTGTTTGGGTGTTTCAGATGTGCTGGAAATAAGATTAAAAACCTGATTTGGAGCCATAAAAAACATTACACCGCTATCGAAATCATAGTCCTGTTGTCCATATCTAAGCGTGATATGTGAACTTCGTTTAATGCAAATCGAATAGAAATCTACCATCACACCCGTTAAATGATGTTCGGGCGTTATTATTCCCAGATCGACAACGCTTATCAAAGGATGTGATGGTTGTCCAAATCCCCGTAAGCGATGGTATTCTGTTATGGTCTTTATTCTATTGCCTTGCTTCATTCTTGTCTGATGTATATTGATGATAAACTTTGTGGAAGTTTAGCCGATTCCTTATTAAAGATTTCCTCCGAAATTGTATTCCCCTTATTAATATCAATAAAACGAATAAGATAGGACATCCGCAATAAAGAAATGGCAAATGGTAGACTTTCATCGTTTGTTACTGGGTAAGTGATATTTGTTTTGGGCACATAAAGATGTTTTTCTACAAGGCCTTTGCTGAGTAGTTTTTCAGTCATTTGTTCGCCGAACGTGATGTCCAGATCCCCATTCTTGTGTATGTGACCAAATTCTCTACCCCTATGCAAAAAGGTTATGGCTCCAAAATTACCATCTCCGATACTCGTTTCGTCCCATTTTAGAATGGCACATTCTATCTCCGTTATAACTTTCGACTTTTCCATTTTGTTGCGAAGAAATAATAAAATTATACTTATTAAAACGGCTAATACGATAATTGATTTTGCCATTTTGCTAGCGTTATTCTTTCGGCAAAAAAGCATTCCGGTTAATACTGGATTTCGGCTTCTGCTCTGTTCATATACATTTCCCAAAACTTTTCTGCCAAAATTTTTGGCGAATGTGTTTCACTATCCGGCTGGATGGAATTATTGACCGTTAAAGTTCCCACATAAATATTGTCGCTTTTGAGAACTTCGTGCAATTGAAACGCCAGATTTCTTAATGCAGCTTTCATAATTGATAAAGAACCGACTTGAACATTTGGAGAAAGTGCAAGTCCACCACCAGTAAACAATACCGCTCCATTTGTTTCCTTGAGATGTTGATGTAAAGTTTTTACGCAATGAAATGCGTTAGCAACTGACATTCTGAAATCATCAGTTAAATCTTCTGACTTTTCGTCAGTGATGTTTTTGAACTTCATTGCAGCAGCATTATATAACAGCACGTCGACAGTTCCAATTTCCGATGCCAATTTGAACACAGCATCTTCTAATTGCAAAGTGTTATAAGCATCAGCTACAGCATACTTAGCCTCAATACCGTTTGCCTTGAAATCGGCTACCTGTGCTTTTAACTTTTCTTCATTTCTACTAATAAGTCCGATCGAAAAATTGTTCTCTGCAAACTTCTTGGCAATTGCTTGGCTTAAATTTGGGCCCGCTCCAACGATGACGATGTTCTTATTCATTTTTTTATTTAATTACTTATAGTACAAAATTACCGCGCAGTCAAAAAACGGATGTATCCAAAATGACTATTTCTGTAGTTGAAATGAAATAGTTGGTTTTTCATTAAACCTGTGTGCAGCTCAATACTACGATGCATCGCTTCGTTAAGCAAAATGCATTAGGATTCAGTTGATGTGACTATTTTTCTAAAATTTTTTTGCGGTGTTCTATTCCCCAAGTTGTAAGATTATTAATTATGGTCCTTAATGTTAGACCGTGTTCCGTAAGTTGATATTTAACAGTTATTGGATGTGTATCTAAAACGGTTCGTTTTATTAATTTATTCGTTTCGAGTTCCTTTAATTCTTTGCTAAACATTCTATTAGAAATTCCATTCACATCATTCAAGATGTCGGAACTTACAAATCACGGTTTAGGGCTTTGCGTTCTGGCGGGCTTCGGAGCACAAAGCTCTATGTTTGCACATCTGCCCTCCTGACACAAATCTGTTTTATAGGCAGTTTTTATTACTATAAAAATTTATTTGTTTCCTTTAATACTTCTAACATTTTTTTATTAAACTCTAATTCCAAATTTACAACTTCGTTACACCAATCAGGTCCTTTTTTCATTAACCCTAAAAATTTAAAAAGAGATTCTTCTATTTCTTTATCCGTTGAAGCGATGGAAACGTTATCCACACAAGAAATCGAAAGTGAAGGAAGATCCGCTAATGGTTACCTGACCAAAGAAATAAAAACCAGGAACTTCTTTAGTTCATGAAACTCAAGTTGTACACTTGTAAAGTAAAAGCAGGATTAGTAAAAAAATGATGTAAACTAATTCTAGTATTAACACTCAAAAACGACAAGTAATTCTAGGACGAGACAATGAGTGCGATCCTGCATATTTCCTGTTTGCAGAAACAGGAAAAGTTGGTAAGGGTCAGCAGGATAAAACTGATGGCGCTTTCACATATAGCTACAATACCGACCTATCACAAATACTTTAGGGAACTCCAAGACATGGGCTTCCTTCGCTGAAGATTTCCTGTATGGGTAATGTTTCCATCTCTTACTGATCTCTCCCGACATACCATGTGCCTGATTAGGCGTGAAGTAGTCCACGGCGCTAATGGGGCCTTTTTTCGTTGTAGTTGCGGACTATTGCAGCTATACATTTCTTAGCCTCCCTATCGTCCTGGTAAATTCCCCTTGGATAGAACTCGTTCTTTATGATCCATTGATACGCTCGGTGAGTGCATTTTCATATGGACTTCCAGTTTGGGTCATGCTTATGGCAATCCTATCTTCGTTCAGCATAGCGGTATAATCCTGGGAACAATATTGTATTCCCCGGCCTGAATGATGGACAAGGATAAATGGCGATGCTCTTTTTCTAGCCTAATAGATTATACTGGGAGTGACGGCGCTAAGTGTATATTCGCAGTCGATCTGGTCAAGTCCAATAGGTTTCAGCAGGAACTGAATAACTTCTGCTCCCGAGGAAATATTTGGCTCTTGATGGAATTTGATATTTATGTGATGTTCATCCGAGCTGATTTCAGCGGAGGCATGACAGTAACGTGGCTGATTTTAAAAGGGACATCTGCTGTTCATATATTTTTTTAGTAGCATTATAAAATCAGTGTAGGTCATTTGGTCGTTCTATCGGGCTTTTATACCCCTGGCTTAATTCATTAATATTGGGCTTTAACAATGTTCATCTAGTTATGTTTTCCAGATTAGTTAAACAGGTATCTCGCCATTTATGTATGCTTGCTGCTCCAGAATTAAGCGTATAAATCTTGCAGGAATCTTTAAAACAAAAGAGCTGGGAGCGTGTTGTATTTAGTAAAATGGGAAACTGATTTCCATTGATGATTATTTTAACTAAAAAAACCATAGAAATATGTCAACAACGAACACGGTGCTCAACGAGCTGATAGAAATCAACAACGACAGGATCGCAGGCTTCGAAAAAGCAATTGCTGATATTAATGACGAGAACATCGATCTTAAAGGGTTGTTTCAAGAGTACGCCACTCAGAGCCGTAAATTTAGTCAGGAGCTTACCGCACTGGTAGCAGCAAGAGCTGGCGAGCCAGAAACTGGTAATAGCGTAGCTGGTACTTTGCACAGGGCTTGGATTGACGTGAAATCCCTGTTTGGCGGATCTGATAGGGAAAGCATCCTTTCTGAGGCAGAAAGAGGGGAAGATGCCATTAAAAAAGCTTACAAGACGGCACTGACCGATGGCGGTTTGCAGGGTGAGGCATTGGAGAAAGTTTCCCAGCAATCGCAGGATATCTTGGCAGCCCATGATAGTATCAAGGCATTAAGAGACGCAGCGAAGCTGTAATTCTCTTCCACTGAAAAATTAATTTAGACCACCTCTTTCGAGGTGGTTTCTTTTTGGCATTTTATTTCAAATTGATTAAAAGATAATGAAGGGTAAAGGCTCAGCGGTACATCAAGTGGCCATTATTGGCGGAGGCCCAAGTGGACTTTTTATGTTGAAGAAACTGATCGATAGGGGTAAGCAATTCTCTGTGCATATTTTTGAAAAGGGCAAACAATTGGGGGCGGGAATGCCTTATAGTCCACAGGGGGCTAATGAAGAGCATGTCACCAACGTATCGGGAAATGAGATTCCAAAACTTCAGCAGTCTATCACTGAATGGATTTCCAAAGTGCACCCAGATACGATAGCCCGTTTTGGGATCGATCTGGAATACTTCCATGAATATAAGGTCTTGCCGAGGTTGCTCTTTGGACAGTATCTTTCCGATCAGTTTCACTTGTTACAAAAAAGGGCAATAGAGGTTGGAATTGCATTGGAGGTAAGTTATAATGCTGAAGTGGTGGATATTCTGGATTGGAGCGAAGTTGAGCAGGTGGAGCTCGAACTTGCCGATGGAACAAAATTCAGGTTTGAAAGCGTAGTCATCTGCACGGGACACCTTTGGCCAAAGCTTCACGAAGGAAAAATTGATGGCTATTTCGATTCGCCCTATCCGCCTGTCAAACTCCGGCAGACTTTTAACCATCCGGTAGCCATTCGTGGGGCATCGCTGACGGCTATTGATGCTTTGAGGACCTTGGCCAGACAGCATGGCCATTACCAACGTGCTGCCGATGGGACACTCACCTATGTATTGAACAAAGGGAATAGGGATTTCCGTATAGTGATGCACTCCCGTGAAGGCTTGCTTCCCGGGATACGTTTCCACTTGGAAGAACCGATCTTGGGAAAGGACAGCCTTTTCGACCGGGAAGAGTTACAGAAAATCAGGGGCGAAAATGATGGTTTCGTGCCCTTAGACTTGATTTTTGAGGAAAAGTTCAAGCGACCGTTGTCGGAGACAGATCCTGATTTCTATCAAGAAGTTGCAACAATGGGCGTGGAAGAATTCATTGCTAAGATGATGTCGCTCAGGGAGGGTATAGACCCATTCCTATTATTTAGGTCTGAATACAGGGAAGCCGCCAGATCCATCAAGCAACATCGCTCTGTTCATTGGAAGGAGATGCTCTGCGGCCTGAGTTATACCTTGAACTATCCGGCTAAGTATTTCTCTGCTGAGGATATGCTACGTCTGAAACAGACGCTTATGCCGCTCATTTCACTGATCATTGCCTTCGTGCCACAGAGTTCGGCCGAAGAACTACTGGCGCTTTACGATGCGGACATTCTCCGATTGGTAGCTGTTGGGAATTCGAGCGAGGTGAAGCCCTTGGAAAATGGTGGCGTCGACTATGACATCGAAGATGAGAATGGAACTGCCCAAAGCAACCATTATCGAACGTTTATCGATTGCATCGGACAACCGCACCTTTCATTCGAGCAAATACCTTATCCAGGTTTGAGGGAGAATGGTACTATCGCTCCGGCGAGAGTTTCCTTTCGAAAACAGGAAATCGCTAGAAAGATGGTCGATGAAAATACGGACATTGAGCTGGACGCCAACGGAAATTTTTATCTAAAAGTGCCTGGACTGGCCATCAACGATTATTTTCAGGTGGTGGATGCCTACCTTGCGCTTAATCCAAGGTTGTACGTTATGGCTGTGCCTTTTATCGGAGGCTATAATCCTGATTATTCCGGCCTTGACTTCTGTGAAACTGCGGCTACTAGAATTGCAGGGGCAATTGACAACCAAATCATCACGAAATAACAAAACTGGCTATGGAAATAACGGAAACTACTCGCCATACGGCAGAATTAAAACTTTATATGGTGCTCTTGGGCTCCAAAGCTGAAGCTAGGAATGTGGAACAACATGATTTTTTTTTCGGCGTGGCCCATTCACTCGCCGAACTGGTTCCCGCCCTAAGAGCATTTTGGCCCGAAGCGGGAAAAAGCCTGCATATTGATGGGTGGCGGGAAGTGACCACTGTAGATGGCTTCAAGGTGCAAGTGTATCGGAAGGCTGAAAAAGATGAATTGCCTGAGCATAGGCTTTTCTTTATCAATCTGGGTGGCTACACGGCAGGCACCTTGGAGGAACGGCATTACACGCTCTTAGCTGTCTGTCGCGATAAAGCGGAAGCAACGCAATTGGCTAAGAAAGCTGCTTTTTTTAGGTCGGCTACCATTGCTGGCGTGAAGGGGGCCAATGCACACATCGATGAGAAATATGGCATCGACGTGGATGATGTTCATCGTATAGAGGACATTTGGCAGCAACAGGATAGGGAACAATATGGCATCAGGTTGATTCCTGCCGTAGATGACAAAGAGGACGAGATCTATCTGGGATACTTTCGTTTGGATAGGATGTAATCTCATTGGTGAGCAATATCTACCTAGGAAGGGAATATCTTTGTAATTGGCAAAACACGTAACAAAGAGCATTCGTGATAAAGATCGATAGGTCCTTCAATAGTATATCATAATACAAAGCTTCCGTTGTATCCGGTCAGAACCAGACTTATTGGTATAACAGAATGTTGCACAAATATAACTGGGACGCTACTTCGTGTAATAATTCAAAATACGCCATTGATATCTGATATCTTGGGAGTTAATGAGGGTTTGTAAATCCAATTGAAGCAAATGATGAACGCTACGTTCGGTTATGTGCAAAACGAATTGCACGATTCACTTACTGTTGGGCAGCAACACTTAATAATTTGCGGCTGATCGCCTCGACCGGTACATGGGCATTCACGGAGACTGCCAGAAAGATTTTGGTCTTCATATCATAGATCAGCAAAGCGCGGTAGGTTTCCGTGCCGCCCGTATGGCCCACCCACTGGTCCGGCTGCCCGGTGATCTGCGCAAAGTCGGTCAACATCACGCCCCGTCCGTAAAACATGCCTTGATCGGGCATGGGGTACAGGTCTTGCAGGCGGGAGATGACGGTCGATTTGGGCGTGAGCGCGCCATTCAGCAGTCCAAATAAAAACACGGCCATGTCTTGGGCATTGGATACGATGTCGCCCGCGCCCAGTGGCACGGAATAATCCTCATTTACCGCCGATCCGTCCGCGTTATGGCCTTTCGCGAGATCAGCCGGCATGCGCACGTCTGTTAAAACTTTTAAAGAGGATAAATGCAGGGGAACGGCAATGCGCTGCTGTACAGTTTCCGCATAACTGCGGTTGTCCACCTGACGGATGATCATCGCCAATAGCAGGTAGCCCGTATTGCTATACGACCAGTATTTGCCCGGCGGGAACAGGTTCTTTTGCTGCAAGGCGATATGGATCAGGTCCTCGGGCGTATAATGTTTTTCTTTTTTGAAGATGGCGGGGTCTGTATTAAAACTGGCCAGCCCGCTGGTATGTTCCAACAATTGGCCAATACTGATCGCCTTTGCCTGTTCAAACTGCGGGAACCATTTCGCCAGCTTGTCGTTGTAGCTTAGCTTTCCTTCCAGCACTAACTGGTCGATGACCGTGGCTGTGATCAGCTTGGTCACGCTTGCCCAGTAGAACACACTGGATCTGTCTGCCTTTTGCCGGTCCGGCTGGGATAGGAAACCCTTCGTGGTTTGCCAAAGGCCTTTACCCGGGATCAGCATCGCTGCGGTGATACCCGGCATCCGGGTAGCCGGGAACAATCGGCTGATGGTGGCATCCAGGGAATCTTTTAGCGGTCCGGTTAGCGGTTGGGTATGTTGATAGTCCGCTGCAACAAATGAGATCGCCTCAGCCGTGACGGGCGCGTGTTTTTTGAGGACCTGTGCCTGCAGGTCGTTTTTGCCACAGCCGGAAATGATCGTGCCCAAAGCCAGGAGCCAAAGTGATGTTAATCTTGAAAAACGCATGTCTTTTTGTTCGCAAAACTAAAGATGGTCCGATTAAAAAAATAGAACGATATTAGCCTAAAGTTTGCGGAAATGACTGGGCAGGAAGCCGGTGAACTGCTTGAAATTCCGGATAAAATGGCTCTGATCGGCGAAGCCGCATTGAAAAGCGACGGCAACTAAGGGCATATCCTTATCCTTCAGCAAAGCCAGGCTGCGTTCGATCCGGACCTTACGCAGGTATTCGCCGAATGACATACCAAAATAAGTCGCAAAGTTCTTCGATATGGTCACCGGATGTACCTGTAGCGTCGCTGACAGTTCACGCAGGGTTAAGTTTGTGTTCCATTCATCCTGCAAGATTTCCTCCAGCCTTTGGACCCAAAACGGCTTTTTGCCGGTATAGGTATCTCCCGCGCCACTGAGCAGGTCGAGCACCGACATCATAATTGAGGTTCCCGCTGTGGGACCACCGCGGTGCATATCGCTGACGATACGCAGCATCGTTGACCGATGATCCGCAATATGCAAGGTGCTCAGGTCATAGGACTTTAGAAAATGTTCCGGGATTTCCAGGTTGATATTCCTGCACGAAGGTGCGCCAGGTATGGTCCGGTGCCATTCGCCCGGCGCGAAAAAGGCGATATCACCGGGTTTTCGTTCAAAACTGCCGTTTTTCCTGCTTTCCCTGTTTCCGCCCTCCAGCACAAAACTGACCACCGCATGCTCATGATAGTGAAAGTCCTGGAAACAATCGCCGGCGGAATAATTGGTGATCGTCGTGATCAGGCCATCAAGGGCCATCGTTTGATCTATCCGGCCCGAATATTGGCCCGCGGTTAAAGCTATAGCATTGTCGGTCACGGTTATGAAACGATCATTTGAGGATGTTATTATTAAACAAAGCGACGGCTACATCTTCCTGTATTGGGGGATATTCCAAAAGTGGCCGCAAATTACACGCTAAAGTATTCACGTAATTTCGCTTAAAAGTGACCATTTGACTGATTTTAAAGGGTTTTAAGTGTTAAAACTGTTGTTCTGGACGATGTGCAGCCACTATGTTTTACATGCTTTATAACTTCTTGAACTTGCGTAAAATCGAAAGATTGGCTGCTCTGATGTAGTGTGATTCTTGTTCATAGTTTTGCTTGCAAACGGAGGAGGCGTAGCCTTTTGCGTAGCAAAAGAGGTTTTGAAAGAGTAGCTACTTGAAATTCCCTGAACCCAAGATCATGAATATCATATTACCAATGGGATAGGTTCGCAAAAGCTGAACAATCGCTCGACAAAGCCATAGCGTTCAGCTTGGAAATTCATTGATATTAAGCACAATAATTTATAAAATAAACGTATTTTAGGCTGTTATTACAGGTATGCACATGAACAAAAAGCCCTCAAAAATATTCCTAGGAAACACTTCTGTTTCAAAAGCCATAGACGGCGGTTTGATCGCACTGACAGCATATAGTGATGACCGGACGTTTGAAGAGTGGCATAGCCATGAAAATGCCAGCCTCAGCTTTCTTTTGAACGGGGGGCATGAAGAAGATCTTTTAGGTAAACACTATAAAAGGGTGCCGGGGGACATCAAGTTCATTCCGGCTGGTGAAATGCACCGTTGTAGCGTTTACGCTACCGGCACGAAGAAGATCAATTTAGACCTGGACAGGAATTTGCTGCAGGAAATGGAGGTAAGTGGCGATATCCTGTTGGAAGGGCTGCTTCAAAATCGTCAAACCAAGTTTACTTTACTGAAGCTGTATCATGAAATTCATGATGAAAACAGGTATGGTGAGGCATCTCTACAATTATTGTTGTATCAGTTATTCCATCCCGTGAACGCCGGCTCAAAAAGTCCTTCCCGCAAATTGCCGGTTTGGGCATTACGTTTAAAAGAAATACTTAACGATGAATGGAATACCTCCTTTGACCTTCATGTTCTTGCCCGTAAGGCGGGTGTTCACCCGGTAACTATCTCCAGATATTTTTCGCAATATTTTGGTGCTACCTTAAGCAGTTATCTAAGGGCCGTTAGAGTGGAAAAGTCGATAAACCTGATCAATACAACGTCCTTGTCGCTTACGGAGATCGCTTATGTCTGCGGTTTTGCTGACCAGGCCCATTTCACACGTTCTTTCAAAACGCACACCGGGTTCGTGCCAAAAGATCTCCGTAAGATCTGAGCTCGCCATACAAAAAGGCTAATTATATACAATTTTCCTCGCCTTGGTCTGCCTATTTTTGGGGTGTAGCCAAATTGATAAGGCTTGTCGCAAATGAAAAGTATTCCATTCAGATCAATTTTCCTTTTTCTCCTATTGGTGCTGTTTGGCCAAGTGGCCCACAGCCAGTCTTTAAGCTATGGCGAGCAGATCGACAGCGCAAAAAAACTTTATGATGCTAAAGACTATAAGAATGCTGCTGTTGCCTATTCAAGGGCCAACCGGTCAGTGACCGATCCCGATGGGGACGAGGTTTATAACGAGGCCTGCTCATGGGCGTTAGCGTCAGAACCAGATAGCGCTTTTGCAAAGCTAAAGGGCATTGTCGGTGTAAATTTCTTTAAATATTCCCTGTTAACTACCGATCAGGATCTGGTTACGCTAAGAAATGATAAGCGTTGGATGCCCTTGCTCGATAAGATCAAAAAGACAAGGTTGCAAAAACTCAATCAACACAAACTGTATCAGGAGTTTGATCTGATCGTATCCGCTTTAAAGGAAGCGCATACCGGTCTGTACTGGTATAATTCCAAACCCGTTCTTGACAGTATATGTAATACACAGCGGGGCTTAATTACCGGCGTAATGAATAGTTTGGAATTCTACAATATTGTTGCCCCTGTTATTGCTTTTACCAAGGAAGGGCATACTTATACCAAGTTAGGAGATCAGGCTCTAGCGTATATGAAATTCAGTGCTAAATATTTTCCCATCCATATTAAGTTTATAAATAACCAGCCATTTATTATCAATGATCTACAAAACATCAAGACCAAAGGCCTTGTGTTGACCAGTATCAATGGTGTTTCAGTGGGAGATATCATGAAGCGGTTTTTGAGTTTCGAGCCGTCCGATGGATTCAATACCACCAGTAAGTACCGGTGGATAGAGGAGAACGGTAAGTTTTCGAGTTATTATGCTTACAGCTTTCCGATGGTTGATCGGTTTACGATCGAGGCGGTTGAACCATCATCCGGTAAAAAAATTACTTATTCAGCTATACCTTCTGTTACTTATGCTTCATTTTATAAAAGCTACCGCGAAACATTAAGCAACATTCCTAATAGTACTTACACGCGACCCGCTATACTTAACCTTGATACGGTTACTCATACAGGTATCTTGACATTTAATTCTTTTTCGAGCGATCAGTATGATGCCGCTAAAATGGAATTCCATCAGTTCGTGAAAAACGCTTTCTCACAAATTAAGAAGCATGGCGTTCGTCACTTGATTATTGACATCAGGAACAACGGCGGAGGCGACGAAGGTTTTGAGGATTACTTGCTTTCGTTTTTAATTGCTAAGGATTATACTAAATATAAATACGTGCAGGCCTCTGCCTTCAGCTATTCATTCTATGCCAATTCAGACTATAAAAAAGACTGGTATAAGCTGGAAAAAATGCTGAAGCGGGAACACTATCTTGATAAGGATGGCAGGATATTAAGAAAAGCAGGTATTGAAGGGCATGAGCCGCCACAACCCGATCCGTTTACCGGGGACATTTATATATTAACCAGTGGCTTAACGTATTCCGGCGGCTCCGAATTTGCGGCGCTGGCTAAAAATTACACAAAAGCTGTTTTCATAGGTGAAGAAACCGGCGGCGGCTACTATGGTAACACCAGCGGTAACCGAATTGTGTTGAAGCTGCCTTATTCCAAGCTGCAGATCGGCATACCGCTGCTCAAATTTGTATTAGATACGCCAAATGACACTATTCCTTTTGGACATGGGGTTATGCCTGACTATCCGGTAGAGGGCTCGATCACACAATATCTAAGGGGGGATGATGTACAGCTGGATTTTGCAAAGGAACTCATCAAAAAGAATGACCGATCTAAATGATGACCTCGGATCGGGTTGAGCTGTTCCCGCGTCTTGCCAACCTGCAGAATAGTTTCCGGTGGATAACCGGACGATCTTTCCGATCAACTGCGTGCACCAAAGCGTTTACCTGCATGACGGTCATGCGGCTGGAACGCAGCGGAAACTTTTGATAAAGGAATGATGTTTGTCGCAACGATGATCTATAAATTACGTCTAAAAGACATGAAGCCACTAATCGTATTATTTACGCTTATTCTTTTTTTTCTCAATAATGTTTTGGGGCAAACTAACAGGGAATATTCGCCACTGGAAATGAGGCAAGATATAGATAGCCTGGTTAAATACTTAATTGAAGCCCATCCCGATCCTTTTTACAGGTATCCAAAAGTTTCCTTTTTTAAAGACGTTTCCCGTGTCAAAAGCCATCTGAATAGAAATTTGGATAAGGTGGATCTTTACTTACGAATAGCGCCGTTGCTGGGAAATTTGGATGATGGCCATACCGATCTTCATATCATGCGATTTTATGATAGCCTTGATCCGATCATTCTTCCATACAATGTTAAGTTATCGACGAAAAGGCCCTTTATTAAATGCTTAGGACCCTATACAGGAGTTACGACGGCATTGCCTACCGGCGCGGAGATCATCAGTATAAATAACATTGCTGCTCAAAAAATAGTAAACGATATTATAGACTTAAATACAGGCGAAAGCCGTTTGTTCAGGGCGGAGTTCGGCGCAACACGCTTTTATTTTTATCTCGAAGCGCTTTATAAAGCCAATGGTATTTATCATATAAAGTACAAAAACAATGGCGTAATTGATGAGATCACTTTAAAAGGTATCCATAAAAACATCCTTGATGAAATGGCTAAGGGGCGGGGTGAAGATGCCAGTGCCCGATCTGAACAGACCTATTCACTCAGGCTTTTAAATCACGGTCAAACGGCAGTCATTGACTTTAAAAGCTTTGATTGGGATGGATTTAAAGCTTTCACTGATTCGGCATTTACGGTGATGAAAGAAAAACATGTTCAGAACCTTATCATCAATCTGGTCAATAATGAGGGTGGCGACTCCGATGTTGGGGATGCATTTTTTCAATACATTTTAAATGAACCTTTTGCGCAATATTCCAAGGTGCTTGAAAAGAATAGTGCCTTGTTAAAGCAGCGCTTACGCGAACACCGTTTGGGGAAACCGCTTGATAGTGCGGATAAAGTATTACTTGCCCGGCCCAATGGATCATTGGATACCGTATATGTCGACAAGATAAACGTTAGCGATAATCCTTTACGGTTTAAGGGGCGGGTTATATTATTAGTAAATATTAAAACGTATTCTTCAGCATCAGACTTTGCGCAGTGCTTTAAATACTACAATAGGGGTATTGTGATCGGCCAGGAGACTGGTGGGTTAATTAAGAGCTATGGCGATATTGTAACTGCGCGTTTACCACACAGCGGGCTCGAATTAACGGTTTCGAGTAAGCTTTACTACAACATAGGAGCCAATGAAAACTACTGGAGAGGCGTAATTCCTGATATATATTCGTCGCCCGAGGAGGCGTTACAGCGTGCTTTGGAATATATCAACAGTAAAAAATAGCGCAATAATTCAAGTATTTATCTAGATCTTGAACTTCGCTGTCCATTGTCTTTAAAAATCGCGACTAACTCAAGGTTATATTATTGCAATAAGTGATAATTGCAGATTCTTGGACATTTAATGAATATCTTGATTAGTCCTTCAAGCTTAAGCGCATGTATCCTATTGCTTTCATAACATAAGTTTGATCGTTAGTAATTTGCAGATCTGGGATTACCTATAGTTTAAGCGGTCATTATCTTCTATTCGTATCTCGCTTGGGTAAGTTGAGCTAAAGGCCGCACAGCTATTGAACGATTTGGTGTATAGAAACCTATTTGAGCATCCTCGGAAGGACAATTGTAAAAGTTGTGCCATGGTGCTTGCTACTTTCGACACTAATGGAGCCACCGTTGGCTTCTATAAAGCTCTTGCACATGATCAGCCCCAGCCCGGTTCCCGTTTCCCCTTTCGTTCCTGTCTGGCTGCGAACATCCAACCTGAAAAGTTTCTCAACGGTCTCACGGTCCATTCCGATGCCATTATCTGATACAGACAGGGATAGATCTTGTGGGTTATGAGCTTCTTTTGTTCCTATGGTAACCTTTCCTCCCTGGGAGCCGTATTTGATGGCATTGGCCAGCAGGTTTCTGACCACAAAATCAACCTGCGGGTAATCCGCGAAGACCATTGTGGGACTGGGAAGGAAACTATATACCTTAATGCCCTTGTCTTGTGCTTGCGCTTCAAGGAGTTGGATATTCCTTTGGGCAATTTCTGCCATATCCAATGGTTGTTTGTCAAGTTGTATCCCCTTCAGCTGGGCCTGTCCCCAAGTTAGCAGGTTGTTGAGCAGCTCCATGGCGCCGGTGCTCTGAAGGAAAAGTTTTTCTGCAATTTCACGGCGCTCAGTTGCCCCGAGCATATCAGACCGGAAAAGTTCCAGGATTCCGATAATGGTAGATAGCGGACTTCTGAAATCATGAGCGATGATGGAAAATATCTTATCCTTGGCCTGATTGGCCTGGTCAAGTTCCGAATTGAGGGTGTTAAGGCTTGCAACGGCCGCCCTGAGCTGTTTGTTCAGCTTTCTTTTGCGTAGATAGAGAAGTATGATGAACAGCATCGATACCAGGACGATGATACAAATAAAGATGATCCCATACCTCTCGGTGCGTATCGACTTCTCCCGCAATTGTAAGTTCTGGATACTGGTCTTCGCATCCTGCAGTTGGTGGTTGGCTTCCAGATCGGCAATCTGTAGCATTTTTTGGATGTTGAACAGGCTGTCGGATAGCCGCCGCTCCCTTTGGTTGGTCTTTAGTGCAGCTTGGTAGTTTCGACGGCTGTAATGAAGTTCATAGAGGGCCTTCAGGTTCCTGATGGCTGTTTCGATATCTCCCCGGAATTCCGATTTGGCTACCGCGGTTTCATAATAATATTGGGCACTGTCGGGATTCTTTTCCGAATGGGCATCTCCGAGGGCCGAGATGATCTGTATTTCCCGGTCATAGAGTCCGGTGCCGACGGCTTTCTGAAGAACGCCTTTGAGCAGGCGCAGGGCCTGATCACTCTTTCCCAACTTTGCCAGGCAACTGGCCAGTCCTGCCGTCATCGACAGGTTCAGGCTCTGATACTCCGCCCTGTTGCTGAGCTTCAGGCCCTGCAGATAGTAGGAGGCGGCCCGCTGATATTGTCCCTGCTTAAAATAGGCATTCCCCAGGCCACTGTAAACATATAGCGTGACGCTGGAAAGAGGAAGTTTCTCGACAATCGTTTCTGCCCTGCGTATATAGGCTATGGCGGCAGGAAAGTTCTGCTGCCGATCATGGACCGCTCCGATCTTCAGGTAGGTATCTGCGATGCCTGATGGATAGCGGTTGTTCTGATAGATCTTCAGTGCCCTGTAAAAGTGGCTGGCCGCATCTGGATAGTTTGCCTTCCGGAGCGATAGGACGCCAAGACGGTTGAGCTCATTGGCAATTCCCTTGGTGTCTCCGGCTTTTTTGAAAAACGAGATGCTTTTCAGGTAATTTTTTTTGGCGGAATCGAGCATTCCCCGATTTTCCTCTATGATGCCCAAATGGTTGTACAGTTGGCCCAATCGTCTGAAATTCTTCGTTTCCAGGGAAGTTTTTAATCCGAGGTGGATGAAATGGATGGCAGAATCGGGCTTGTAGAAACGGAAATACGTTATTTCCTTTTCGAAATTATTTTCCACAGGGCGGATTTGGAAAATGTTGTTGGCGGCCTTGCCCTCCGATCTGGCGGTGGCAGGTTGGGATTGCAGGCACATAAATAAAATGCACAGGACTGCGAAGGCGATAAGGCTTTTCGACTTTTGGAGTCTTTCGGGCTTTAGCGAAGGTGGCTTCAAAATATTTGTTTTTTCATAAGATGGTCGGTCTGCTCGGCAAGGATAATTTCACTACGTCTGCCGATAGAAATTTCAGATTTAGATAAATCTAACAAAAAATAGGCATCTGGCAAAAAGTTTGATATAATCAGTCGTGTACATGCAGATTTCATCGATGTTCAAGATAGGTAATTACAAACAAAGGCTTGTGCTCCATGATTGATCAACAGATTACCGGGGAATAAGTTTAGATTTATATTTATATGTTATATTAGTAGCCTTATCTAGGTGTGCGCTCTAAACATTTAATTATGCGGTATTTGATTTTATGCCAAGAAAAGAATTGGAGAGGCTTCAGGCCGTGGACAGGTTCCTGAAACTGAAGATTGGAAGTGATAGGGAACTACAGGAGATCGTAGATTATGCCGCCGAGGTCTGCGAAGTGCCAATTGCCATGATAACATTGATCGATGCCCATACCCAGTATATCAGGTATCGTGTCGGAACTGATCTGGTGGAGACCTCGCGTGCTGATGCATTCTGCAATTATACCATACTGGAAGAGGGTGTAATGGTCGTTCCGGATACCGGACAGGATGAACGCTTCGTCAATCATCCCTATCGGACGGGCCCCACTAATATACAGTTTTATGCCGGGGCGAGCCTTACCACCGTCGATGGCATCAATCTGGGGAGTCTCTGTGTGGTCGATCACAGGCCCAAGCAGCTGGGCAAGGTCCAGCAGCGGATATTGGAGATGCTATCTAGGCAGGTCGTACGCATCCTGGAATTCGATTATAGCCTGGAAGTCCTGAAATCCCAATTTTTAGACGCCAAGGACAACGAAATAAAGTTACGGGCTCTTTTCGAGAGTTCCGATGCCTGCCATCTACTGATAGGAAAAGATCTGGATGTTAAATATTTCAACCGCACCTTGGCGGAGTTTATGCTGGATAGGCATGGCCAGAAAATGGAGGTGGGTGCCGACGTATTGAATTATGTGGGTGATGAATTCCGTGAGATTTTTATAGCGAGCTTTAACAGGGCGCTGGGTGGCCAGAGGGTAAGGTTTGAGGATAGCCTTAGACATGATGGCTTGGAGATCTGGTGGCATTTCAGTTTTAGTCCAGCTTACGACAGTTCCGCCCAGATCATAGGTGTTTCGTACACTGCAACAGATATCTCCGAACTGAAGAAGTCACAGATGGATAGTGATTCAAAAGACCGTGCACTGGATCGGATAGCTTTTGTACAATCCCACAATGTTCGTGGACCGCTATCATCCATAATGGGATTGGTCACGTTGATGCAGGGCAGCGGAAATTCCAAGTTCAGTAAGGAAACGCTCTTGCTGAAACGGGCAGCCGAAGATTTGGACAACATTATCAAAAGCTTGGTCGCTGAAGCAGAAGCTGGTGACAAAAAGGAACTGTAGCATGGACTCATTCCCATCGAGAGCAATTTTTTAGGACGCCCGTATTGTAAATTTGGTTAAAGCGCTTATGGATTTACTTGCCCATATTTGCAGGCCAGTCTGCAGTGTGATTGGAAATTGAGGTATCGATTATGCTTTATGATGGTAGCATCTCGTGCCGTCAGTGCTCGGAGGTTGGTAACAGAGATGGCAGATAATTGCCATCTCCATTAAAATGAGGTTTGAATTTGTTAACTGTTCCCTGATTGTTCGTCTGCCTGTACGGCAAGTCCAACGGCGTGTTGCATCATAAAAGCTTCGGCCAGCGAGCGTAGGTAATCCCAATCTATCGGCAACATCTCGGGCCTCAGTATCTCTTTTTCGATATATTTTTCGGCATTCCAGAGCTGGCGTGTAAGTTCCGGGTTCTCCGGTTCGATGCGTTCGAACACGTGTTCAAAGGCTTCATTTGCCACTTCCAGGATTTCTTTCCGGTCTGGTTCGTTTAGTGGGAACTGTGATATTTGCCTGCTCTTTTTTTCCTTCTTTTTGGGCTTCTCCGCTATTTGTTGTTCTGGATGGTCTGGCAGGTCCAGTCGGATCAGTCTATAATCGGTGAAGTCGCTTTGGTTTCCCTCGACGTTGTAGAAGACTTGGGTAAAGATATCCAATCTGGTCTCATCGTCGAAGACTACCTGATTTTCTGCTTCGGTGCTGGCCGGGTACCAGTGCCACTCCTCGGCGTGGATCTTGTGCATGCTGTCGAATTCAATGCAGTGCAGATACCATTAAAATCAATTATTGTCAAGTATTTTTGTCGTTTGGTGTATGCTGATCTACCATCGATCATACGTTCGTGATACGTCGCTTTAGATTTGTCGATAGCTGTTGAGAACAATGAAGCAGATGGAACAAGGCTTAGAAACGCATTACAGCATGCGAAGTATATCCGTAACGAAGTTTACAGCCAAAAAGAAAGAAAGCAAACAGTAAAACTGTTTTAAGGTAAATGCCTGACTGGAAACGGTGAAGCATCTTGATGTCAATTTGTTTATAGGTTTTATGCTTTCAAATTTTTTGTAAATGATAACTCATCGGTGAAAACCGCTTTACTCGTACCTCGCTTTAGCGGATTTTTCGCATTTGTACAAAAATGGCTTCATACCTGAATAAACCAAAAAAGTTGACTCCGTCTCACCGTTAATAATTTGCTGTACAGTTTTGCTTGTCTATATTCAGTGGTTTGACTGAAAGGTCAAATGAATTGGTTTTTGCAGTATGATGTTTACGTGATAGAAATATCATAACCAATGCATTCACCTCAATAATCCAAATACTCTAACGCAAACTTAATCCAGTCTTTTATACTTTTGTCCAAGTAAATATCTGGCTGAATACCAATGTTGTCAATCGGATAGTCTGGTAGTCTTAACGAGCGGTATGTAGGTAATTGCAATAGGTATTCCGGGCAGCCAAAATCGAACATCCGGGCTGCCGCATAATCCAGACCTCCAGAAGTTACCGTCCCCAATAATTTCACTTTTTTACTTTGCTTAGCCTTCATAACAAAACTCTCCGCGGCGCTCCCAACCCTTTTGTCAATCAAAATCACCACATGGCTAGGACTTCTTTGTGCGGGATTTACCTTTTGGGTAGAAAAAACACTGTCCTTCAAATTGACAAACTTGCCCATATTTTTTTCATAAAGTCCGATCCACCGCTTGATTGTGTCTATTTCCCCTTGCCTTTCTTTGTTGTTCTTTACTGTTTTGATATAATTTTGCAAACCATTTACCAAAGTTCGGGTAGCCAGGTATTCAACCCCCATATTTCTAATTGGATTGGTCATGATGTATGGAAAAAACAATTCATAGGCATTGTCTGTTCCTCCTGAATTTCCCCTGATATCGATGATGAGATTTTTGCTCCCCTCTATTATTGATCGATCATTCGCTAGCATATCTTGGATAATATTAACGAAAGGATAATCAAAAGACGGAAGGGTGATTAGCGTTGTTTGATTGCTGAGCTTCTTGACATCAAACCCATAAAATTCACCTATTTTTTTTCTTACTTTTTCAGGTACTGAACCCGATAGAGGTAATTCTTTTGTAAAAGCAGATCTTGCCTCTTTAAAGTAGATGATACTGTTGTCGTAAATTTCGTAACTTCCAGTCTTTAGCGTCTTGTCAAAGGTATAAAACTCGTACTTACCGTCAGGATACAATCTAAATTTTGTTTCATTGGGCTTCCAGAAAGCAGATGTAGCGCTGATCACAAAACCTACCTGTACGCCATCACTATCTTTAGTAATTCCGATTTCATAACTTGTACCTCCAGTCCATTCAAACTTGTTCTTCCATATTCCTTCTAATGGATCACTTGTGGTTTTTAGCGCCACTTTAAATTGTTCAATATCGATATTGAATAAATCTGTACTGCCTGAACCATTCGTATTTATCGAAGTTGCAGGGTATATCCAGATATGGCCATCTCTGAAAAAAGAGGTGTATTTTTTTAAAAGGTCAAAGCAATTTGCCTTATTTGTATTTGCAGCTTGTGCCCTAAGTCGTTGCTTGAAACTATCATACAGGATTTTATCCTTTGTTTTTTCTTCAAATCCCGGATATTCAGTTTCAATTTTTTTACTGAGCTGATCCAACGCTTGACTACATTCGCAAGTGCTTTGTGCATAAGCCATATTGGTTAGGGCAATTAGTGATATTGTAAAGATTATCATGATTTTCATATCTACTTTATATTATGGGCAACAAAGAAAAGCATTGCTAGATATTAAAAATTGTAAAAATCGTGCAGAGGTATCTACGCAAATCTATTTAAGGTCATTTTAATATCGTTTTAAGAATTGGATTTGGGACAAATGTAATGATGCCTAATTAAAACCATTGAATAATGGTCTCATTCGTTAAAATTATATATCTTATTAGTCTATTGCAACATATCGATATCTGGCGTGTCTATCTAATAAAAAGTTAGAATAAACTAAGCTTGATAACTTCTTAAGGTCTCTATATGAATACAATCATTGTCCATGTTCAGCATTCAGCATTGAAGGCTTATATTCAATATTTTATTTTTTTTAATCATAAATCTCATGAACAGTTTTCCTACCAGACTTTCCCGAATACTAATCTTTGCCTAACAATATATAAGGATAATAAAATTGAATATAAACGGAATAGGAATGAAAATCATTGCACTATAGCTATCAGCCAAAATAAATTTTCGAGCCGTTTATATGGTTTTCATAAGCTACCTTTTAAAGTTGATATCAAAGATACGCTTGATCAGATTTGTATTTTGTTTCATCCATCAGGGTTAAGGGCATTTACCAAAGTACCGTATGTAGAACTGCTTAACGAATCAGAAGTTTTTGAGTGTATTTTTGGTGATCAAAAATTCATGCTTGAAAGATTGTTTGAGCAAAATGATCCTCGAAAGAGATCCGATCTGTTAGAGGCTTTTTTGCTGGAAAGGCTAAAGCCGACTAACATCGACCATAAAATACAATTGGCACTGGATTATATCTACAAGACCGAAGGAAATATCCTTGTACATGAACTATCTCGCCTTTTAAAAATAAATGAATCGACACAGTATCGTTCTTTTAAGGAAGTATTAGGTCAAAGTCCGAAAGATTTTATTCAGACTGTGCGGTTTAGGAATGCACTTAAATTATTGTTGGAACGCAAGTTCAGGAACTTTACCGAGTTGAGCTACCAAGCGATGTTCTATGATCAGGCACATTTTATCAAAGACTTTAAAAGACGTTCTGGCATGTTGCCCAATGCATTTTATCAAGATGTATTGCTCGAACAACAATGTCTTGCTTGGGTTATAGAAAGGAGTAAGCCGATATAGTGTGTAGTTAGGAAATACTATCCATTCCTTTACGTTCCAAACTGTCGGTTAGTACCATGGATTTGTAATCTGATAATTTATTTTTGTCTAATTGCGCTGTGGGTTGGAGACTGGGCGATCTTTTTTGTTCTTATCAAAAAAGTAGTAGCCATATAGTTTCGTACGATTGGTGTCGTTTACGTGAAAGATGTTAGGATATTCCGATCTCGAGTTCTTCGACGCTTCCTTGGATTTTGAACTGGGAACTGGCGGGGTGTTTATGGAAAGCAGTTGCTAGGCGATATCACTTACTCGATCATGTTCGTGCTGATGCCTGTGGATAATGGATGCCTTGTTCAGAAATTGAACATCAAAAAGGTAACGCAAAAGAATCCAAGTCATTCGGTCCGCGAACTGTATTATGCCAATTTAGGGCCGGAGATCAAATATACCAACTTTTTAGTTGATAGTGATTTCAAAAATGGTGTGCTGGAGGGTTCTTTTTCGGGGGAGCTGATTGCTACAGGTAGTTTGTCTTCGGTCATCAGGATTAACCAGGGCAGGGTTCAAGTTCAGGATGGATTAGTTTAGTCGTAAGAGCAGGTTGGCCAACCTGCTCTTTTTTGTAGTAGTAAGTTTGGTACCATTAGGTCTTTCTTTGATGTTATTAGAGGTTATCATTTTTTACGAATGGATCAGGGAGAGATCGATGCCCAGCTTTTTAAACTCTTTTGTGCCTTTTTCGGTGATGTAAAAGTTTTTGTCTGTGAGGTGCTCTTTGGCTAGCCAGCCCTTGTCTACAAATTGTTCCAATAGCAGATTGCCCAGTTTGCCGCCGATGTGTTCGTAGCATAGTTTAGCGGTTTTTTTCTCTGTTGCTTTCATGGCTTTTTTTGATCAAATTTATCCAAGCTGGTTGACAGCGAAAATGAGCTTTGTCGCATAATTTTGCGAGGGCAGATATATCTTAAAGCATTTACGAAACATTCTTAAGTTTCTGTTTTTAAGATTTGGAACCAAATATGGCTTTGCTTATGGTAATTAGGATTCGGGTTCGTACCTGTTTTGTTGCTTTCTAAAACGGTGGAATAATGAGATTATAAAAGCATTATGTGCGACCTAGAATTTTATTTCTACAGAATTCTTAAAAACTTGTATCAGTAATCAAAGTTTCATAAATTTATAATAGTTAAGTTAAATGTAAATTTTTATGAAGATTGGATATGCAAGAGTTTCAACAAAAGACCAAAATTTAGAATTACAGATTGAAGCTCTTGAAAAGCAGGTTGTGAGAAAATTTACCAAGAAAAAATCTCGGGTTCAACTAAAAACAGACCAGAGCTTGATAAGATGATTGAACAATTTAGGAGCGATGATGAATTAATCGTTTGGCGACTTGATAGATTGGGCAGGAGTTTAAAACACATAATTGACCTGGTATTAAGTTTGAATGAAAAAGGTATCATCATAAAAGGTTTAACTGATGGTGTAGACACCTCTACAATTAATGGTCAGCTATTCCTTAATTTAATGGCGTCCTTGGCTGAATACGAAAGAGAATTGATAAGGGAAAGAACTAATGCAGGTTTAACTTCCGCGAGGGCAAGAGGTAGAACTGGTGGGCGACCCAAAGGATTTACAAAAGATACTGTTTCGAAATTGTTAATTATGAGAGCTGTTTATAAAGATACATCCAAAACGCCTGAAGAAATTTATAAAGGTCTACAGTTGACTAGGGCTACATTCTACCGTTATTCTAAAATCCTTGATAATCACACTAATGAAGAAATAAAGCAAATGCAGATCAGAAAATAATACTCAATTAAACTAAAATACGTGAGCTCAAAACATCATACCTTATTCAAGGTATTTTCAAAGAACCTAAAAAAGACATTGGTTGATAATAAATTAACCATTCATTCGGATTTGAATGAATTACCGGTTGAACTGTACCTTTGTCCTATTTCTTTCAATTACTTTTCCGAAATTAATGCGGATAATGGCAAATTGACACTCGAACACGTGCCTCCAAAAAGCTTAGGTGGAAAACCTATTATACTTACATGCAAAAGTATAAATAATACTGATGGAGCTTCTTCTGACAAAAAAATGCTTGGCTTCTTCAAAACTCAGTTATTCAATGATGATAAAGGGAAATTACCAGCTAAACTTTTGTCTATCGATCGTAATTTTCAAGGAATTACATCAGAAGTTTCTATAGATGCAAGTGGAAGTCCAAAAATTCAATTTTTGACATCTACAAAAAATTTAAAAGTTTTGGAGCATAAGAAACTATTTGATCTTTGGGATGGAACCCAGTTTAAATTCAGTATTAAACTTCAGAAACGGATTGAAAAACGAACACTTTTAAAATGTGCATACCTCATGGCTTTTAGCAAAATAGGTTATAATCTTTTTTTTTCAAAAAATGGGTATAGTCAATCAACATATGGTATTCTGGGGAAGGTATTACGTTCGGAAATAGCGCCCGACGAATATCCAATTCCTTATCTGAACGAACATTCGCCGAAAGACACTCCGCAAATTGGACTTATCACGGAACCAAAACACTATCGCTCACTCTATGTAAACTTGGAATTTAAACTGGATGGCAAGACCTTCAAATATGCAGTTTTTTTGCCGCATCCACTAGAAAATGATCTTAATTCATTAATTAACTTAGAAAAGTTAATTATAAATGGGAATGACGGAAAGCAATTCGATTTAAAAATTGCTCCAATCATGGACAAATACTTTGTTTAGTAAATTAAGTGTTTGAAGAATAACCGCTAAATTAAACAATTGATACGCTTTAATTAATACATGCATGAACTATAACCATAAAATACAATGTTGGAGGTTTCACAATCCTGATCAGCTCCTTAAGAACAAGGCTAAAAAGTAATGTCCGGAGCAAATTAAAATCTTAATAAAAGATGGTTTTATTCCAAATATTCGAAGTGCTAATAATACGATAGCAGAAATTCCAATGACTATATCAAAGTTCAATCCTTCATAGGTCATAAGTCTGGGGAATAGATTTTGCAGAAACATTAGGTGGAGCATTAACTCTATGGGGAGCCTGAGAGAATGGAGTGCAAAATGAATGCTTCGCTTTATGATGGTTTCCTGTCTTTTACGATAGCTTAGAAAGACAAATAAAATTGCGGGTGCAATAGCCAATAACATTCTGGGTGGTATGCTTTCGGTATCCTTGAAAAAACCACTATTGGACAGAAAGCCAATCACTATGTTCCACAGCAGAAAGATTAGAAATTCATTTTTCAGTCCCTTTGTGCCCAAAATAAAAAATACGCGGCCGTTCAGGTTATGCTGATGAAGATCCAAGTATAAATTATTCCCATGTCGTTCATAAAATTCTATTTCTTCGATCGGAAATAGATAGAAGGTTAAATTTTGTAGCTATCGGAATAGATAGACATTTAAAAAAGCCAAATTCTATAAAAATGGGATATGTATTGGGGTTTAAAATGACGACTTTAGGGGTATTCGAGACAAAATTGGAGAAGTAATAATGAATATGAAACGCATGGAAGTCTAGCAGAATTTACTTCCTTTTAGCACTCTTATTTTCTCTAAATCTCGGAGTCTTTTCTGCTCTTGTTGTGTATTTAAAGAAAGACCTTTAAATAATGCTATAAAGAGGTTACTGTTTTACATTACGTAGTTAATTCTATAGAAGGTTAATTCATGAGCAAGAATTTATGCGACTAAAGTTTATCTTTATGTATCAAGACTTACTTATGAAAAGGAAATATAAGCCACATGGAAATCTAGAGTGGCAAGCTAAAACAGGTTTTATCCTTTTTGTTATCGCGTTAATCGTTGCCTTGGATCTTAAGATTTTTGGAATAGAGGTAGGATGAAGCTTAAAACAGGGTTTTTGTTAAGAACTAGGGGATATCGGCAGTAAGTTGTTTATTGTAATTGATTTACTTTGATGAGACTAAAAGTTCCCGGGCTTCCACATCAAGCTCTTTTGCAACCTGAAAAAGTGTTTTTATAGAAGGTTGTGCTCTATTAGTACACCAACTTGAAACAGTTTCTGGAGTAATCTTGAGAGCTTCGGCCAAATCTATGTTCGATTTTCCCTTTTCTGCTAACACCGATTTGATGCGATTATATACTGTCTTACCCATTTAATTGTTGCTGTAAAACAAATATAATAAGCCATAAAATATCGATAAATTAAAATAATTTAGCTTTTTGATTAATTTATTAATGTAAAATATAAATTAATTTAGTTTTTATATTGTTTTTTATTAATTTTAAAAAAGTTAAAAAGAATAAAAAGTTATAAATTAGCAATTCTTATTATAAGAAGTATTGCTTACGAGCCTCGTCACTAAATCTGGTAAATTTATCCCGCGAGTGTAAGTAGAGTATCCATCCCTATACATGTGATAGGGCCGGTGCTCACTTATGTTTAGTGTGGGAGCTTTTTCCTCGGAAAAGGCGGGCTTACCAGAGCCTTGTGACATTAAGCTTTGTGGCGCCGGCCCTATTGTATTTCAATTGCTGCTCCCTTTGTTAAGGCTCGTGTAACCAGATACGAGCATGCCTGTTTATCAGAACCTTTCGGACAATGAGTTGATTTCCTTTTTAAGAGAAGGAGATGCTGCTGCTTATACAGAAATCTATGATCGGTATTTTCAGTTAATGTTTGTATTTGCCTATAAGAAGTTGCGTGATGAGGAACTGGCAAAAGATTTTGTGCAGGATCTTTTTGAGCGCTTATGGATTAAGCGGTCTACAGTTCAAGAAGGAAATTTTGTGCAGTACTTGTATATTACGATGAGAAGCAGGCTGTTGAACTATTTTGATCATCAGAAAGTGCAGAATAAGTATGTTGAATTTCTTGCGGGCTTCGATAGCTCGTACGAGGAAGGTACTGATCATGTGATTCGTGAAAAACAGTTGAATGGTTACATAGAGCAACAGATCGCTAAATTACCTGTTAAGATGAAAGCTGTTTTAGAGTTGAGCCGAAAACAACATTTTACCAATAAAGAGATTGCCAAATTAACCGATACCTCTGAGAGCAGTGTCTCGCAGCATATCAAAGCTGCTGTAAAGATTTTAAAGACCAAGCTTCAGGTTCTCTTTTTTCTTTTCTAAAAATATTTTCTTCCAGTACTTAATTTTAATATTTCTTAGCTTTTCTATATCCAAATAACCTTGAGGCTATGGATAATCAAAAAGCAGAACTATTGCTTGAAAAATATAATGCTGGTCTATGTACTGAAGCTGAGAAGGCTTTAGTGGAGTCTTCCTTTTTGAAGTTTAACGAAGCTGATGTAGAGATAAATCAGGACAGGATTGACCAGCTTAAGGAAGATATTTATAATGAACTTCCAATCCATAGATATAAAAGGAGGAAACGATATCTCTGGACAGCGGCGGCTGCCTCTATTCTGATTGCGGTATTGGCGATTGCCCACTGGAAGTTGGAAGAGAATCTTCAGTTGATGGATCAGGCGAAAGTGATCTCCGATGTTTCGCCTATAGCAAATCAGGCAACGCTGACTTATGGGGATGGGAAGTCTGTTACGCTGACTGGGAATAAGAATGGATTGGTTGTCGCTGGAAATACGGTGTCCTATCTGGACGGTTCCAGACTTGAGAATGAAATAACATTACAAATGTCGCAGACGCTTTCGACCCCTAGGGGAGGACAGTATCAGGTCGTACTATCGGACGGTACGAAGGTGTGGCTCAATGCGGCTTCGTCCATTAGCTATCCGTCTTCCTTTGCCGGGAAGAAAGAGCGTCGAGTTTCAGTGACTGGTGAGGTCTATTTTGAAGTGGTAAAGGATAGGGCTAAGCCTTTCTTGGTCGTGTCCAATGGGCAAGTGGTCAGGGTGTTGGGTACGCACTTTAATGTGAACGCTTATGGGGATAATGGTCTAACGACTACTACTTTATTGGAGGGTAGTGTGAGTGTTTCGTTAGCAGGTAAGAATGAAGGAGCTAAGCTATTGAAGCCGATGCAGCAATTGATGGCTGGAAATGGTAGTACTGTAATTCGGGCGGCTGATCCGGAACTTGCCTTGGCGTGGAAGAATGGTGTGTTCGAGTTTAAAGATGCCTCATTAAAAAGTATCCTGAATGAAGTAGCACGGTGGTATGATCTTCAGGTGGAATATAGAGGGGAAGTTCCTGACCGTGTTTTCAACGGAAGTGTTTCCCGTCATTCCAATTTGTCGGTGCTGTTAAAGATTTTGTCCTATTCGGATATCAGATTTCGGATCGAGTCGGATGGCTCTCCGACCAAAAAACTAATTGTTGAACCTTAAATCTAGATACGTGCCAATGAAGTAAATTTTAAAATTTAGTACAGTTAATTTAATTACCCCATACATAAAAAAGCCGGAGGTGTTCGAGCACTTCCGGCGGTTTTAGGGGGATCGGTGTCCAGGATACCCAATTGGCTTATGAATTGTAATCTCTAACCCTAAACTACAAACTTATGATTTTTTTTGATAACTGCTGTTCCCATTTGGGGGAGAAGCAGTCGCTGTCTATTTTCAGGCAGTTAGGCCGTTTCTTTAGGCCACCTACATTATTGCGTATCTTATTGCTCTTTATATTTCTATTTGTGTCAACTGTTGCTCATGCGGTACAGGTTACCCTTAACCTAAAATCTGTACCATTGGAGGCTGCCTTTGCCGAGATCAAAAAACAGACTGGCTATGGCTTTTGGTATGAGAAGAAGGATCTTGTTGATCTGTCTCGTGTAACAATCGACGTTAAAAATGCGGATCTGGTCAAGGTATTGGAGGTTTGTATGAAAGGGCAGCCTTTAACCTATCAGGTGTTTGATAAAACGGTTGTGGTTAAAAGAAAGGTTGTATCCAGTCCTGTTGTTCCTCCAGCTAAGAAATCTTTGCAGGAAAAGGTAAGAGGTAAGGTGGTCGATGCGCAAACAAAGGAGCCTTTGGCGGGAGTATTGGTTAAGGTTAAATCTCCTGCCATTTCAGTAGTCACGAATGACAAGGGGGAGTTTGAGCTAAATCTGCCGAATGGCAAATATGAACTCTTTGTTCAATATTTGGGTTATGGCCATCAGGGACGCGGCTTTACGGTCCCGTCAGCCGAGGAACTTTCTTTTATTTTAACGGCAACTGAAAATACTTTGAATGAGGTGCAGGTCGTCAACACTGGTTACCAGAAGATAAACATGGAAAAGGCTACGGGGAGTTATGTGGCTGTGGATAGTGCACTTTTCAATCGGAGGGTCGGTTCGAGTTTGCTGGACCGCTTGGATGGAGTAGTGAGTGGAATGTTGTTTAATAAGAATACGGGAAGTACTGTAACGACTAATGCCGCTCCCATATCGATAAGGGGTAGGAGTACCATCTTCGCCAATCCGAACCCCCTGGTTGTTGTAGATAATTTTCCATTTAACGGTAACATCAATTCGATCAACCCGAACGATATAGAAAGTGTGACGGTATTGAAGGATGCTGCGGCGGCTGCAATCTGGGGAGCTTTTTCTGGTAATGGGGTAATCGTAGTGACGACCAAGAAGGGCAGTTTCAACCGAGGACCAAACATAGCTGTAAACAGTAGCATAGCTTTGGGTGAACGTCCAGATCTTGGATATTCCCCTAGATTAAGTTCAAAGAATGCCGTAGAACTCGAAGAACTACTTTTCAACAGGGGATATTACAACAGCCGCATAAATAGTGCGGCACGTCAGGTACTCTCACCTGTAGTGGAGTTGTTGCTGCAAAGAAGGAATGGTCAGGTTAGTAAGGCCGATTCTGCAGCTCGAATGGATTTGTTTAAACAGACGGATACCAGGGATGGACTTGGACAATTTTTCTATCGAGGATCGATGGAACAGCGTTACAACTTGTCTATAAGTGGCGGTTCCGCTACGAGTACCTATTACATTGCAGGTGGATTTGATAGGAACCTTGATGAAATTGAACGCAATGGCTCCAATAGGCTCAACCTCACCATAAATAATACCCACCAGTTTCGGAACAGGAGAATAGTATTAGATTATACCATAGGAGTTGCCGACAATCGCACAAAGGGCAACGGGATGTCTACAGGTGGCACGCCTTATCCTTATATCTCGTTTACAGATGGGGATGGGAACTCGGCCGCCCTTCCGATGAATTTTCGAAAAAGTTATATAGATACCTTGGGTAGGGGGAAGTTGTTGGATTGGCGCTACCGCCCTTTGGATGAGCTTGGACTTAACGATAATGCGACGAATTTGAGGGAATACAGGGTAAATGGGAAATTGAGCTACAGGATCCTAGAGGGACTTCAACTTTCGGCCCAGTACCAGTGGAATGTTTCAAATAGTAAGAACGATCTATATTATCGCCGGGAAAGTTTCTACGCCCGTAATTACATTAATCAGTACACGGAGTATATACAGTCATCTGATAACTATAGGAGTAGGCTGCCCATGGGTGGAATTCTCGATTGGACGGATATGGATTATCAGAGTGATAATGTTAGGCTGCAATTGGCGTATGAACGCGGGTTTGCCGGCGGGCACAGTATTAATTTCGTGGCGGGTTACGAACAGCGCTGGGTGGAAAACTGGAGAAGGACGGGGAGGCTGTATGGCTACAATGGTGAATCGGGCACTGCCTCTTTTGATTATGCGACAAATTTTTTGTTGATTCCCAATGGTGCATTGGCCCAGATCGCAAATAACGTGTCACAACAGGGAAATAGCGGTCGGTTCAGGTCTATGTTTGCTTCGGCGACTTATGACTTATCTGGTAAATACCAGGCTTCTGCCAGTCTTCGAAAAGATCAGTCCAATATTTTTGGCGTAAGCACAAACCAAAAAGGTGTGCCTCTGTGGTCCCTTGGAGCAGGTTGGATCATATCGAAGGAGAAATTCTTCCAATTGGATTGGCTGCCCTATCTGAAGCTACGGGCTACCAATGGCTATCAGGGTAATACGGATCCGAGTTTGTCTTCACTGGTTACTTCGACGATCAATCCTTTAACGGTCAATTACTACAACTTGCCCTATTCCACACTTTCCAATCCTCCTAACGAGGAGCTGAGATGGGAAAAGGTAAATACCATTAATCTGGGACTTGATTTCAGGTTGTTGGGTTTTCTTTCTGGAAACGTGGACTATTATGTTAAAAGGGCCAAAGACCTGATTGGGATCACCAATGTAGATCCTACAAGCGGGGTAAGTACCTTTAAGGGGAATGTCGCGGGGATGCGGGGCACGGGTGTTGACATTAGTCTGACCAGTGAAAACTTGAAAAGTGTGATCAAGTGGCAGACTACATTGTTATGGAGTTATGCCAAGGATAGGGTAAGTGATTATACCTATCAGCCTACGACTTTAAGTTCCGCGATCACGGCTGGTATAGGCCCCATCAAGGGATATCCAGTATACGCCATCTATGCCCTCCCATGGGCTGGTCTTGACGCCAATGGCGATCCCCAGGTATATTTTAACGGGCAGACATCCAAGAACTACAGCCAGGTTAATAATTCGACAGATCTGGCCAATCTCAAATACATGGGACCTAGGAATCCCCCAGTTTTTGGTTCGATCAGAAATGATCTGCAGTGGAAGTCGTTGACCTTGTCTATCAATATTACCTACAAGTTTGGGCACTATTTCAGAAATAGGTCTATCAGCTATGGAGACCTTTTTGGAGGCGTGTTCTATCAGCCAGACGGTGCATATAACAGACGTTGGCAAAAAACTGGCGATGAAGGGATCACAGATATTCCCGCAATGGTCTATCCCGCAAATAATGCAAGGGATGTCTTTTATAGGAATACCAGTATTCACATAGAAAAGGGAGACCTGATCAGGCTTCAGGATCTTCATGTTGGCTACACGCTTAAAAAGTCAAAGCGTTGGCCGTTTGCGGGTACCACGATCTATACCTATCTAAATAATCTAGGCCTTATTTGGAGAGCAAATTCTTTGGGTATAGATCCGGACCTGGTTCCGACTGGAGCTCTCATGTATCCTAATCCCCGCACTTATGCGCTGGGGTTGAAATTAACACTATAAAATTGATCAACATGAATCTGAAGAACAACTTGGCATTACTATGCTACTGGCTTTTTTTAATAGGCATATTTGGATGTCAGAAAGATTTTCTGGAAAAGAAGCCAGCCACCAACATCAGCGTACCCAATAACCTTGATGAGCTGCAACTGCTGCTTAACAATTCGAATGCGCTGAATCGAAGTCCCGTATTGGGAGAGCTTTCTGCCGACGACTACTATATGACAAGTGCTGAATTTGGCAACCAATTTTTGCCTTATTACGCCAATACCTATGTATGGGCTGCCGATATTTTTGCCGGTGGTGTCAATATCAATGACTGGAATCAGCCTTACACACAGGTGTTATATAGCAATGTCATATTAGAGCAGTTGCAGCATATCGAACGGACACCTGCTAATGCCGCTAATTTCGATCGCATCAAGGGAACTGCACATTTTTTAAGGGCATGGTCATTTTTCGATCTGGCTCAGGTATTTGCAATGCCTTACCAACCGCAAAGTGCGACTGTTGATCTAGGTATTCCCCTTAGGCTCAAGTCGGATATCAATGTGTCTACTAAAAGGGCGAATCTCGCTGAAACCTATGCCCAGATCTTGGCAGATGCTGATCAGGCGAAGAAGCTACTGCCTTCTGCGGTGGCCTTGCCTTATGGATCAGTCCCCGCCAGAAATGCTGCCTACGCTTTTTTAGCCAGGGTACATCTTACCATGAGAAATTATGAACTGGCTACAAGATATGCTGACAGCGCTCTGATGATCAGGTCTGTGTTGATAGATTATAATACGCTCAGTACTACTGCGGTGGCACCCATGGGGATCAGCCATGACGAGATGATTTTTCAGAGTTATTTGGCGCAGGCGAACCCTGCCAGCAATGTGATCACGACCATAGGCTATTCCATTGACAGCCTGTTGTACCAGTCTTATCATAATAATGACCTGAGGCGTTCCATATTTTTTCAGGTGACCGGAAAGAATATCAATAAAAAAAGAGGCTACTCTGGCAGTACGCTCTTAAGTAATGGTCTGGCCACCGATGAAATGTATCTTGTCCGTGCTGAGGGAAATGCAAGATCTGGGCAGTTGGAGCGTGCCAGAAGTGATATCAATACCTTATTGATAAAGCGCTACAAGTCGGGTACCTATGTGCCAGTTTCAGGTTTGGATCAGGAAACCTTATTAAAGTTGATCTTAACTGAGCGACGGAAGGAACTGGTATGGCGGGGACTTCGCTGGAATGATATCAGGCGGCTCAACTTGGAAGGGAGGGGGATTGAATTGTCTAGGAACATAAATGGAATGGCCTATACGCTGTTGCCCAATGATAGAAGATATGCCCTGCCTATTCCACCAGATGTGGTTGCGCTTTCTGGAATTGTACAAAATGATAGATAAATTTTTAAATACTAAGTGATGATGAATAATTGTTTGAAAAAAATACTGGGAATGTTATTGATATTCGGTTTGAATAGCACCTTATCTGCCCAAATTGTAAAAAAACTAGAGGTTGGTTCTACAGCCATTGATATGGGCAGTTTATTGGACTTTGTTTTTAAGGATAGCCTTGACCGAAAGGTTCGCTTATCTGATTACAAAGGGAAGTTTTTGTTTGTTGATTTGTGGTACTCGGGCTGTGGCGGATGTATTACCGCAAATGAGGGATTGAGTGTAGTTCACGAAAAACTCAGGGACAGTAATGTGGTTTTCTTCAGTATATCCGTAGACAAGAACAGGGATAAGTGGCTAGCTAGCATTACCCCGGGTGCTAAGCCGACTAAATTGAATCCTTGGGCTGGAAGATATGTTCCTTACAAAGGGACCATTGTGCTATATACCGATGGTACGGGATATGAGAACGATTTTATCAGAAAAATGGTGCCCAGGAATGTTTATCCCAAATTGCTGATGTTCGGCGCAGATGGAAAATTGATCGATGAAACTCCTCCAAGACCAGATTATGATCCCGGTTCATTGGTCAGATTTATCCTCTCAAAAATGGAATTATAAAAAAGGGGGCGCGACTATAGGGCGCCCCTTTTTTTGGCTGTTTTTCTACTGTAGGGTGCCCATGCTATTTTGTACAAATTCTCCGTTGATCAGATCATAGGTACAGATTTTGTCTGTATTCTGGCAATCTACAGGTCCGCCGCCTACTAGGCTATAGTTTGATGGCTCCTGGTCAATGTTTTCGCTGTCCCAGTCCTGTTGTTCTAGGGAAGGATTATAGCGGTACGCGCCATGGACAGGTTTTGGCGTAAATGCACTTTGTGTAGCTACTAAAGCCACGGCAGCTAATATCAGTGCCAATCCGAATTTGTTGATGCCTTTGAAGGCGGTGATTAGAGTTTTCATAATCTTGTTATTGTTGCCCTGTTGTTTTAAGGGCGGTTTTATGGTTTGCCTCGGATCCCTTGAAGTCCTGATCTTTGGTGCTGATTTCTTTTTGTTTCTGGCAGGGGGACTTGTTTCCTGCCGTCTCGGTTCATGCAAGTTTTCCAAACCTCCTTTCTTTAGTTGGGCGATCGGTGTTGTTTGTATCGTTGTGGTTAGCTAATCGGATGCCGATGATACCTGTGATGACAAAGAACAGGTTGAATATCAGGTGCGCGGAATAGCTCATGTTCTTGAGTATACCACCACAGCTGCAGGGTATCCTACCGAATATACCGGTCATGGTTACGCCGATGTAGATGGTGAAAGCTCCAAGTAGCAGAGTGGATGCCCACAGTCCGGTGCGTAGAGTCGACCTGAAAAGTAGCGTAGTGGTGATGAGCAGTTCCACTGTAGGGACAAGCCATGTAAGTATTATGGACCAGTTTCTTGGAAAGATCTGGTTGAGCATTTCGCTTGCGCTCTGTTCGTAGTTGATCAGTTTGCTGAAAGCGGCGTAGAATAGAAGCCCTGCATGGAGCGCGGCAATTGTATTAAGGATATGTTTTTTTTGGATGTTCATGCTTTAAATGGTTGGGCTACACAAAGTTCGGTTGTAGGAAAACTGGAAAAATGTGTGTCTGTACTTTTTAATCTGAAAAGATTTTAATATTCTTTGATTACCTAGACTTATTGTATTGTGCCCGTAACCGGCTGAAACGTGATGGATCTATCCTGAGATAGGATGCAGAAATATTTGCGGGCAGGTGGTTGATCGGGAACCTTTGGGCGAAGGTGGCTACTTTTTCGTTGTCTTTCATGGCCAATAGGTTGAGGCGCCACAGGTCCTGTTGGCGCTGCTCGAGGAGGTAGTGTTCGAGCAGTAGGGTGGTTTCCGGTAGGCTTCTGAGGTTTTGGAAGCGCTGTTTGCTGATGGCCAGCAGTTGGCTGCCTTCCAGTAGGGTGAGCCGCTGTTGGGTGGGGCTGTTCTGGAGGAAGCTATGGATGTCGGTAAAGATGGTGTTGGGAAGGTAGATGGCTACGGCCTCTTCCAGTCCGTTGGCCAGGGGCTGTTGGGCGGTGAGGATACAGTCTACGCTGTACCAGGCTAGGCTGATATGCTGTCCGGGTTGGCTCAGGTGCTGTTTGGGATGGACATTCTGTATTGTGAGCGTTTGGCTGAGCTCGTTACGGAAGCTTGGGCTGAGGGGTAGCCAGCTGTCGAGCAGGGCGAGCAGGTCTTCGATGGGTTTTGGTGGTTGGTTGTGGTTCATTTTTTTACTTGGTTTTTTTATTTGGGGATTGATTGCAGGTTCGGCGTTGGGCTAGGTGATGCGCGAGAGGTGCTTCCGGCTGATGCCGATGTAGGAGGCCTGGTATTGGTAGGGGATCAGGTAGAGGCGCTTTCCGAAGTGTTTTTGCATGATCTGGTACTTTTGGTGGGCGGTGGGCAGTTGGAGAAGTTGTAGGTGTTCCAGTGTCTGCTTGAGGTATTGTTCGCCCAAGGAGATATAGGGACGGATGAGGGTGGTCTTCTGGTGGATGAGCTGTTCGATCCGTGGGTAGTCTGCGATGTAGAGCTGGCTGTCGCCGATGGCCCTGACGTTTAGGGAGGGTTCGGTCTGGGTCGGTGGCAGGAAGAAGAATTCGTTGGGCTGGTAAATGGCCAGTGTACTATTTTCCGTCTTGGGCGGGGTGGTGTCTTTTTTATAGTGGGACTGGCTGATATGGAGTAGTCCGGAGTACAGGAAGAAGATGGAGCGGGAATAGTCCCTTTTGAGCTGCAGATGTTCCCTAGGCTTGAGTGGGTGTGGCAGGAAGAGTTCGGCCAGTTGACTGCTTTCCCTTTGGCCGCAATGGGTGAGCTGTTGGATGTGCTGGGCTATGGTTGTCCGCTCCATGGTCTTCGGTTTTTCTTTACATTGACTTGTTGTCTTGATTTGTTTCTAGTTTAGATGGTACTTAGGGCTGGTCATAATAGGTGATCTCTAGTACCAAAGTCCCACCTGCGGTGGCGGTTCCGTTGCTGTCGGTCTGGAAGGAGAGGTTGCTGGTGGGCTTGAAGAGCTTGTCCTGCTTGGGCTCGCCGGATTGGCTTTGGGGCAGGTGGGTCTTGGTCAGGGTGATGGGCAGGCGGTTCTCGATGGCGAAGCCGCCCTGTAGGCCGAGGAAGTCGGCCGCGGGATTGGGCATTTCCTGTAGGAAGTCGAGCTGGTCGGTGTCGAGGTTGAAGTGGCCGTTGATCCAGAGTTTGGGCTGGTTGCGCAGGGCGTAGGCGTGTTCGGCCAGTTCGTGGTTGGGCAGTGCGTAGAGTTCGTCGAGCAGATTTTGGAGTCCGGTTTCATCGAAATTTTGTTTTTCCATGTTTTCTTGGTTTTTGGTGGACAATGATTGCTAAAATCAAGTTAACGAACGGTTTTGAAGCTTGTTTTGGAAGGGGGCAACTGATTTGGTGAACGGTACATCGATTTCTGCGAGCGGTAAAAAAATGTGACTTTTTTGCACATTTTGGTCTTTGCGTGTAACTGGTCTGTTACGTTTTGGGGGAGCTAAGCTGATTTTGGTTAAACTTGTTCTACGCCTGTCCTGCTAACACTAATCCTAATGTTATGCGACGTTTGTTCTCCCACCTGAATTCTGCATTTTTCCTATGGAACCTTTCGATCATGGTTTTGGCGTCCATGGCCGCTGGCTTTTTTATTGTCACCCATGGGAGAGAGGAGAAGCTTCTCGAGCTATGGCATCATCCCGGACTTTTCAGTTCTACGGCATATAGTGCCGTAATTGCATTTCTGCTGTTGCTGATGGTCTATGTGGTGAGCTTCACGGGCAATGCCAGGTATGCTGGAGGGGATGCCAACGGGAGGTGGCTGCTTTTCCAATTGGTATACGGGGTTTTCCTGGCCTTGGGCTTGGGATTTATATTGGCAGCCCTGCTGTTCTGGGCGCATGGATATTGGATTATGGATACTGCCTATTTCGACAAAATACTTCTTCCGACGGTGCTTTTTGTGCTTTTGGCCAACGCCTGTTACCTGTTGTTCTTTATGCAGCGGGTAAGGCGTGAAGTAGAGGTGCCGATGGTCCGCTATGTGCCGGTGCCTTTGGTGATGCCGGAAAAGACTGATGAGGTTGAGGCTGCCGAGCGGGCGGGTGAACCTGCCCTTTTCTATATCCACAATGGGGAGGTCTGGAAGAAGAACTTCCGGGGCGATAGGGAGCTTTGGCCGAAATCGTTGAACAGGACGATGGCGGCTTTGGATCCGGAACTGTATTTTAAATGCTCGCGTCAATGGATTGTCCACAGGAAGGCGATCGGGTCGATACATCACCTTTCGGGACGTAGGATCAAGGTCTGCTGTGTCTTCAAGGTAAGGGTGGTCCTAGTGGTGTCCAGACGGAATGTGCAGGAATTCAAGGAATGGCTGTATGGGCAAGGGGACCTAGAGCCGCTTCCTGAGTAGCTCGCTCTTGAGCCGGGAAAGGGTCTCACGGGAGATGCCAAGATAGGAAGCGATATGCGTCTGGGTGACCTGTTGTTCGATCATGGGATATTTGGCCAGCAGGTTGAGGTATCGGTGTTCGGTACTGTAAGTGAGCAGTTCTGTATATTTCTCAACGGCGAGCACGAGGTATTGTTGTGTCATGATCCTTCCGATGTAGTTGCCTTCGGCAAAGTCCGCATAGAAGGTGTTGAGCTTGGACCAGGAGATGCTCTGTAGGGTGGTTTCCTGTAGGGTCTCCAGGTACTCGGTGGCGGGGGTCTGGTCGAAAAAGCTCGATACGTCGACGACCAGTTCGCCCGGGCCCATGAACATGATGGTCTTCTCCCTGCCCAGGTCATCGGTCTGGAAGATGCGGACCAGTCCGCTGCTGACAAAGTGTAGGTGACGGGCGATGTCGCCCGGCCGCAACAGGAGATGTTTTGCGGGATATTGAACGGTTTCTAACTGTTCCTTTAAACGTTCGTGATAGGCCGCTGATAAGGGGGCGATCTTGCCAAGGACTTCGAGGATGTCCATGGTTGCTGTTGGATTGTTCTCGGTCATGTTGTTGTATTTAGGTTACTGTATTTTGGCTGTAGGGCAGTCTGGGACTCTTGGTTTATAACGGTTGATTTTTGGTGGATGTTTTACCGAAGGAGATTTTGCGACATTTGCGCCTTGTTCCTGTAAGTGGTTTGTGGTGAGTTTGTTGTGTTGTTTTTTGCAGCGTTTTTTATTTTGTGATGTCCGTCACAGCTTCTTTTTCTGATTATGGCTATAGTCATGTGCGTGTTGGCGGCAGCTGAGGTTTTTTGGATTCTGTGAGTTTGGTCAATGCCGCTGTCTGGCGGCTGTCGGAACTTTGTTTTCGTTGGCGCTCTGTTAAATGAAGATGTTATGGAAAAAAAGATGGGACAACAATTGGAGCGCCTGGAAATGGCGCTGAAGGATTTGGTGGTGGCGGATCCCTTTGAACGGATGCGCAGGGAAGTGGAGATGGTGGGCAGGGCTTTAGCGGGTATTCGCTTGGAAGTCTTGGAGAATGGGTTTGCAACGGTGGCCGAGGAGATCCTTTTTTTTAAGGAGGTCAAGCCGAGGTTCCATTCGCTGTTGATCCTGGCCAAGGAGCGTTTTGAGTTTGAAAGTCATAGACCGTTCAGGGGAGCTAAGGAAATGGACCGCTACTGTCGGTTGCAGCTGGACTGTATCGGGCAGTTTTTCAGGCAGCATGCGTTGGTTTACCAGTATTACAGGCTGCAGGGGACGGATCTGGATGGGAAGCTTTTTGTTCGGGAGAATGTTGCCGACGATCTGTCTTTTGTGGGACTGCCTGAAATCTATCCGGTTTTTGCGACTTATGGGGAGTACCTGTTCTCGAAGTTCATGGCTTTGGAGAAGTTGAGGGAGGAGATTCTGGCAGTGATGTCAAGGCCAGAGAATGGTATTGGGGAATTGCTGAGGAGCAGGAAAGGGCGCGAGCTGCGCTGGACTGGGGATACGGTGAACCTGATCGAGCTGGCCTATGGGCTGTTCGATACCCGACAGCTGAATGATGGACAGGTGGACCTGTCGGATATCATGGAGGTTTTCGAGCAGGTGTTCCAGGTCAACCTGTCGAGGTATTTTAGGCGGTTTTCGGAGATCAAACGGCGTAAGACGGTGTCCAAGACGAGGTATCTGGACTCCATGGTGGAGGCGGTGAACAGGAGGATCGATGAGGGGGATGCCTATGTGCCGGCTGCGATGAGATAGTTGTTTCTAAGCTTGTTTTTCGTTCTTTTTTTGCATGCTAAGAAACTTTTTCTTGTCCTTGAGGCTTTCGATCAATCTTTCGGCCATGAACTCTAGCATTGCTCCCGGTTGCTTTTCTTCTTTGGAGAAGGTGCCCATATATTTTGATTTTTCTACCTCGCTGATGAAGATTGGAGGGAAACCAGTCTTTAACAGGATGAGATTCATGAAGATACGCGCGATCCGTCCATTTCCGTCGCCAAAGGGATGGATCTTGTTCAGAAAGACATAGTGGAAGCGTGTGGCGATGGACAAAGGATGGAGGTCAACAGTGTCGACGTCATAATTGGCCAGCTCGCTATTGGTCTGTTGGAGCAAAAGGGACATTTCCATAGGAACATCCGCAGGTAGTGCATAGGTATGCAATTTGCCTTTTTCCCGATAGGTGAAATTCTCCAGGATCTTATATCTTCCTGGAGCAACGTGGATTTCATCGCCCCATTGGAGCGGGTTTTTCATCAGCTCTTTGTGGAGCTTTTGGATGTTGCTTTCACTAAGTTGTTGAGAATTGTAGTCTTCAAAAACAATGTCCAGGACTGCCTTGTGGTTCACAATGTCCAGAACATCGGCTACTGAGGTATTTTGGGGACTGACGAACTCCTTGAGGATTTGTACGGTTTGCCCTAGCGACACCCTATTGCCCTCTAGGTGATTGGAGGTATAGGTAAAGTCTATCTTGAGCTTTTCAAGATAGGCCATATCCCAATGTACAGCGTCTGGCTGTAACTTGTCTATGTCCTTTTTAAGGCGCTTGATTTTTTTGAAAAATTCTGGTATGGCCATTTAGATCAGGCTGATGTCATAGTCAAAACCTTTGGTCTTGATCTTCTCTAACCATTTTTTGTAGGTATTCTTTCCAATGACCACTTTTCCTTCCCTTAGCGTAAGGGTTTCTCCAATGATAAAGTTCTGTAGGTCTTTCCGGAATTCTTTCCTGAGGTCGGAAACCTGTATAAAATCTTTCCTTTCCGTTAACAGAAAAAGATGTGCGAATCTTTTGGAAATACGATTTTCAGGTTTCATGATGATAGTAGAATATCTATGTTTCTCCAAAAATATCAATTATTGATAGCAAATCCAATCCTAAGATGATGTATTTATAGGGCAGCACCCGTTTTTGCTATCAACAGCTCTTGATTGGGGTAGCGCGTTCACGGGTCGCGGGCATTTTACTTGGCTGCTTTGTTTCGAAACTGAGGCTTGATGGTCCAGGTCCGTTTCTTCAAAATAATTTGATCCCTTTTGATAGTGCCTCCCTATGTGCTTGTCAAACATCCCATTGTATCCTTCCAAACTTTGACCTGTCAACGGCAATGGAGCTGTTGGGTAATTGTTTGAGGTGATGTTGAAAGGTTTGACGTGGGAACAGTTCTGTTGGTTCTCGGCCGTTTTGGGCTCTTTGTGGTATGGGGCGGTGGCGCTGTTGTGCTACCGAAAGGAGTTGATGGCTTTTTTGGGGGTCGGGACGGTTGGTCTGGCTGGATCTAGTTCCGGTGTTGGGATTGGGCCAGTTGGGATCATGGGAAAGAAGGATGTTGATGGCGGTTCGGGTGCTGTTGAGCTGGAGGAAGATTCCCTGATGGGCAGGCCGGCGCTGCCGGTCGGGGTATCGGTGTTGGGGATGGACCAGGTATCCTTTGTGGCCGGGCCTGTTGTAGTGGACCGTGTGGATCAGGTGGGACTGGTGGCCGATGTGGTCGAGGAGCTGAAGGGGATCTTTGCGCAGCTGGAAAGGGAAGGTGGCGGCAGGCCGGAGTTCTTTGTGCTGTTGTCGGGACTGAAGGAAACTTTTGGTGGGATTGCTGGTCACCCGAATATCGGGGCGATCAATGCCTTTGTGGTGGAAAATGCGCCGTTTGAGGTAAGCATGCAGGAGATGGAAGGGGCTTGGTCATGATGGGTTTGAGGATGTTGGTCTGGAAGTGCTGGTGTTTTGCTTGTATGGTGCTGGTCATGCTGTTGGTGGGATTGATGCAGGCCTTTGGGCAGGATGGCAACCAGGGGATACAGGAGGCGGCCAATCGGGTGAAGGGCTATTTTGACGCGGGCTGTGACCTGATGTATGCCATCGGAGCGGTGGTAGGGATCGTGGGTGCGGTGAAGGTGTTCAACAAGTGGAATGCGGGGGAGCCGGATACCAACAAGGTGGCCGCTTCCTGGTTTGGTTCCTGTATCTTTCTGGTGGTGGTGGCCACGGTGCTGAAGTCTTTTTTTGGGATCTGATAGGAGGGAGAATGATGGCGAGTGTATTTAAGATCAACAAGGGGGTGTCCAGGCCGATCACGTTCAATGGGCTGGTGGGTGTCTATATTGCCTATCTGGCGGTGGGGCTGGTGTTTCTGCTGGTGCTCTTTGCGGTACTGTATATTTTGGGGCTTTCGCTTTTTGTGGTGCTGCCGCTGGTGCTGGGTCTGGGTGCCGGACTGTTCTTTTCGGTGGGCAGCCTGTCGCGCAGGTTCGGGGAGCATGGGCTGGGCAAGTGGTTGGCCAGGCGTGGTGTTCCTCGTTATATCCGTTTTTCTTCGAGGCGATTGTTTACGGGACTGATCATGAAGGGAGGTGGTGATGGTATTGGCTAGCGATATGTTCCCGATCTACAAGGTGGAGCATGGCTGTATCCTTTCGCGTCAGGGGGATATCACGGTGGGCTTCCGGGTGCAGCTCCCGGAGATCTTTACGCTGTCGGACAGGGACTATGAGGCCTACCACCAGGCCTGGGTAAGGGCGATCAGGCTGTTGCCGATGCACTCGGTGTTCCATAAGCAGGATTGGTTTGTTTCGGGCAGTTTCAGGGCGGACTTTGAGCGTGCGGGGGAGGATTTTTTGTCCAGGAGTTCGGAGCGGTTCTTTAACGAAAGGGAGGGATTGGACCATAGCTGTTATGTGTTTCTGACGAAGAAACCGGAGGGCAGGCGTCTGGCCTCTTCGTCCTGGTCGAATGTGCTGAGGAAATCTTTGGTGCCGGTGCAGACGGTCTCGCCTTTGGTTTTTAGGGATTTCATGGACAGTGTGGGGCAGTTCGAGAAGGTGCTGTCGGATTCTGGATTTGTGTCGATGCTTCGTCTGTCGGATGAAGAATTGGCTGGTAATGCGAATATGCCGGGGGTGATGGAGCGTTACTGCTTTCTTTTGGGAGAGGGGCAGCCTTCGGTGATCCGTGATGTGCATCTGCGCGATGGGATCAGGATCGGGGACAGGGAGCTGGAGGTGTTCAGTCTTTCGGACCTGGAAGACCTGCCGGGCATCTGCGGGCCGAGGATCAACCATGAGAAGTATTCGACGGATAGGACGAAGTTCTCGATCGGGTTTGCCTCGCCCTTGGGGCAGCTGTTGCCCTGTAACCATATCCTGAACCAGTATGTCTTCTTGGGGGAGCCGTCGGCGGTGCTGAAGAAACTGGAGGCGAAGAAATTACGCCTGCATTCGCTTTCGGGCTATTCCCGGGAGAATGCGGTGGGCAGGGATGCGGTGAACGATTACCTGAACGAGGCGATCGCCCAGCAGCGCTTGCCGGTCAAGGCACATTTCAATGTGATGGTCTGGGAAGGGGAAGGTGTGGTCTCGGGGCAGTTGCGCAACCAGGTGTCCTCTGCCATGGCGGCGATGGATGCGGTGGCCAAGCAGCAGACCGATGGGGCGCCGCAGATCTGGTTTGCGGGGCTGCCGGGCAACGGGGCGGACTTTCCGATGAACGATACCTTTGATACCTTTCTGGAGCAGGCGGCCTGTTTCTTCAATCTGGAGAGCAATTACAGGTCGAGTGTGTCGCCCTTTGGGATCAGGTTGGGGGACAGGCTGACGGGGATGCCGGTGCATGTGGACATCTCGGACGAGCCGATGGAAAGGGGCTGGATCACCAATAGGTCAAAGTTTGGGATCGGGCCTTCGGGCTCGGGCAAGAGTTTCCTTTTTAACCATTTCCTTCGGAGCTATTATGAGCAGGGGGCGCATGCGGTGGTGATCGATATCGGGCACAGCTACAGGGGGTTGTGCGAGCTGGTGGACGGTTATTATTTTACCTACAGTGAGGCCGATCCGATCCGCTTCAATCCCTTCTATCTGGGGGAGGGGGAGGTGCTGGATACCGAAAAGCGGGAGAGCATCAAGAACCTGATCCTGGCGCTATGGAAGAAGGACGATGAGCCCTTTTCCAGGGCGGAATATGTGGCGGTGTCCAATGCGCTGGGGCTGTACTTTGGGCATCTGGAGGCCCATCCGGAGATCTTTCCCTGTTTCAACAGCTTTTATGAATATGTGCAGTTGGGCTATGGGGAGGTACTGGCCGCGGCGGATGTGAAGGAAAGGGATTTCGATCTTTCGAGTTTCCTGTACGTGCTGTCGCCCTTCTATCGGGGCGGGGAGTTCGATTACCTGCTGAATGCCAGGGAGAATCTGGACATGTTGGGCGAGCGCTTTATCGTCTTTGAGCTGGACAATGTGAAGGACCATCCGATCCTTTTTCCGGTGGTGACGCTGGTGATCATGGAACTGATCCTTTCCAAGATGCGCAAGCTGAAGGGAGTAAGAAAGGTGGTGCTGATCGAGGAGGCCTGGAAGGCGATCGCCAAGGAGGGGATGGCCAGTTACGTGCAGTATCTGTTCAAGACGATGCGGAAGTTCTTCGGCGAGCCGATCGTGGTGACCCAGGAGATCGAGGATATCATCTCCTCTCCGGTGGTCAAGAATGCGATCATCAACAATTCGGACTGTAAGATCCTGCTCGACCAGCGCAAGTACCAGCACCGTTTCGACGAGATCCAGGAGCTGCTCGGGCTGACCGATCGGGAGAAGGCATTGATCCTTTCGATGAACCGTGACAATGACCCTAACAGGAAGTACAAGGAGGTGTTCATCTCGCTGGGGGGACAGCATTCGAAGGTCTACCGGACAGAGGTATCGATGGAGGAATACCTGTGCTATACGACCGAGGAAAGGGAGAAGGTCAAGGTGGCGGAATACGCGCAGCGCTATGGCTCGATGCAGAAAGGAATAGCTGTCCTGGCGCAGGAAATGAGAGAGGGGAAGGGAGGTATAGGTTAATGAAAAGGTTGATGGGAAATTTTAAAAGGATGATCGGCGGATTGGCTGTGCTGACGTGGGTTTTGCTGGGCTGTAGGGGTGGTGAAGGAATTGACGGTGATATGTCCGGGACCTATGTGAACTCGGCTGGTGGTGGATATGCGGTTGCCGATGATACGCTAACGGTAGAGCAGCTTTCGGAAAGTCGCTATGCCATCCATCGGCGTACAGGCTACAACCTGAGGCTAGCTGGTGGAGATGGATTGGGGCCCCGCCAGTATGAAAGGGAGGAGTGGCATGCGGTGCTGGATAGGGAGCGTGGAGTATTGTTGGAGCAGCGCTGGGGAAAGGAGCTGAGGTTCGATCGGAAATGTAATTGTCTGGAGATCGGGCGCAGGGTCTATCGGAAATTAGATGGAGATAATGGTAGGATTAACGGTAAATGAAAATGTGGGGAATCATGAAAAAATTGATGGTGATCCTGCCCTTGAGTACGATGACGCTGTTTGTTTCGCTGCCCTCTAGGGCGAGCGCACAGGTGGCGGTGATCGAGGTGATCAGGGCGGGGGTAAAAAAGGTGATCAGGGCGATGGACCTGAAGGTGCAGCGGCTGCAGAACGAGACGATCTGGCTGCAGAATGCGCAGAAGGTGCTGGAGAACCAGTTGTCCAAGCTGAAACTGGGGGAGATTGCGGACTGGACGGAGCGCCAGCGCGAACTGTATGGCAAGTATTACCAGGAACTCTGGGAGGTCAAGTCGACCATTGTCTACTATAACCGTTTGAGGGAACTGACCGCACGCCAGCTGGAGATCGTGGAGGAGTACAAATGGGCGTGGAACCTGTTCAATAAGAGTGGGCACTTTTCGGCCGATGACCTGGAGGTGATGGGCAAGGTGTACAGCGGTATCCTGCAGGAGAGCGTGAAGAATGTGGACCGGTTGTTCCTGGTGGTCAATTCCTTTAAGGCGCAGCTTTCCGATGCGGCCAGGCTGGAGCTGATCTCGGGGGCGGCCGCGGAGATGGAACGTAATTGGGCGGAGCTGAAAAGGTTCAATAGGGAGAATAGTCTGTTGTCGGTACAGCGTGCGGCCTCGGTCGAGGAGGCGGCCAAATTAAGGGAGCTTTATGGGGTCGATTGATTGGAAGTGCGGCTTTGGAACTTTGCATTGGAAAGTTTGGTCGAGAGGAATGTTGCTGTGCTTTTTGCTTTCGGCTTTGAGCTTTCAGCCCGTAAGGGCACAGACCTGGTCGGAGTGGTTCCGCCAGAAGAAGACCGAGGAAAGGTATCTGCTCAAACAGGTGGCCTATCTGAAGCTCTATGGCGGCTATCTGAAAAAGGGCTATGAGCTGGCCAGTTCCGGACTGGGGACGATCCGTGGGATCACTTCGGGGGAGATGGGATTGCATGAGGCCTTCTTTGCCTCGCTGAAGCTGGTCAGTCCGGTGGTGCGTAATGATGTCAGGATCGTAGAGATTGCGGAGATGCAGCTTCAGCTTTCGGGACTGTTCAGGGCAGTAGAGCGGTCGAAGCTGTCGGGGGAATCCATGGCGTACGTGTCGGCGGTGTGCAGGGAACTGCGCAGGGAATGTGGCTTGGAGCTGGATGAACTTTTACAACTGGTGACCTCCTCCCGTCTGGAGATGGACGATGGGCAGCGGCTGGAAAGGTTGGCAGGGCTGCATGCTTCGATGCTGGTGAAATTGGAGTTTACCAAGGGATTCTATGGAGAGGTGCAGTCGCTGGAAGGGGCTGTGGAAAAGGAACTGTCGGAACTGAAATGGCTGGGGAGGTTCTATGGAAGGGAATAGGTTTTGGGGTATGGTTTGGGTGTGGTTGCTGTGCTGGATTTTATGTTGGGGTGGCGGAGCCTATGGGCAGTCGCACGATGCCAAACAGTTGCTGTTGAACGTGGAGAAACTGTCACAGCTGAAGAATATCCTTCGGGACATGAAGCGGGGCTATACCATCGTGTCGGATGGCTATCGTTCGGTGAAGAACATTGCCGAGGGCAATTTTTCATTGCATGAGGTATTTCTGGACGGGCTGATGCTGGTCTCTCCAGAGGTTCGGAAGTATGGCAGGATTGGGGACATCATTGCTGGTCAGCGAGCGCTGCTTTCAGAGTACAAGGGAGCGATGAAGGCCTTTGGTGGGGCCGATGTGTTTTCCCCGGGGGAACTGTCCTATATGGCCAGTGTCTATGATCAGTTGTTGAAAGGGAGCCTACAGAATCTGGAGGACCTGGCGATGGTGATCACTTCGTCGAAGCTACGTATGGACGATGGGGAAAGGCTGGCAGCGATCGATAGGGTTTTTCTGGATATGCATGGCAAATTGCTGTTCCTACGGAACTTCAATGCGGAGGCAAGGGTGCTGATGGGGCAGAAACAGCGGGAAAAATCGGAGCTGGATAGGCTGAGGATTTATTTGGGGAATTAAGGGGATTGGATATGGAGAGGAAATATTTAGTGGCTGTGCTGGTGACGGTGTTGGGGGCTATGCTGCCGGTTGCTGTTTTGGCGCAGGGAATATCGGGATCGCTGCATGGGATGCAGCCGGTGCTGGAAAAGGTCTATGGGGAGATGATGCCGCTGTGTAGCAAGCTGATCGATGTGGGCCGTGGGTTGGCGGGCTTTGGGGCGCTGTGGTATATCGGAAGCAGGGTGTGGCGGCAGATTGCCGCTGCCGAGCCGATCGATTTCTATCCGCTGATGCGTCCCTTTGGGCTGGGGCTGGCAATCCTGTTGTTTCCGCTGGTGATCGGGATGATGAACGGGGTGATGCAGCCGATCGTTTCGGCCACGGGCGCTATGGTGAAGGATTCTGGCAGGGCGATCGAAAGGCTGCTCGCACAGAAGGAGGCGGCCTTGAAGAAGACGAAAAAGTGGCAGATGTATATCGGGGATAGCGGTTCGGGGAACCGGGAGGCCTGGTACAAGTATAGGAATCCCAAGGATCCTAATGGGGACGATGAGAGTTTTTTGCAGGGGATCTCCAATGACATGAGCTTTTTCATGGAACGTCAGGGCTACAATTTCAGGAACTCGATCAAACAGTGGATGTCGGAGGTATTGGAGGTATTGTATGCTGCGGCGGCGCTCTGTATCAATGTGGTCAGGACCTTTATGCTGATCGTGATGGCGATCCTGGGGCCCTTGGTGTTCGGCTTTGCCGTGTTTGATGGTTTCCAGCAGACGCTGACGGTCTGGATCGCCAGATATATCAACATCTTCCTGTGGCTGCCCATCGCCAATATCTATGGGAGCATCCTGGGCAAGATACAGGAGAATATGCTCAAGCTGGATATTTCCCAATTGGATGGAGCGGGGGAGACTTTTTTCTCTTCTGGGGATATTGCCTACCTGCTGTTTCTGGTCATTGGGATCGTGGGCTATTTCTGCGTGCCATCGGTGGCCAATTATGTGGTACATGCCGGGGGTGGAAATGCGATCGTGCAGAAGGTTAATTCCATTATCGTGGGTACGGGCAATACCGTGATGCGTACCTCTTCGGCAGGTGCGGGAATGGCGGCGGATGCCTTTGGCGATTCCGCAAGGGAGATGAAACAGGGACATATGGCCGCGGCCACGGGGGATTATTTCCCGGATGGCGGGCACCAGAAAGACAAGGTCTCGGGCAAATAAGTGGGATTGGATGAAATCGGGAAATGATGTTTACACAATTTAGGAATATAGATACTGCCTTTAGGCATATCAGGACCTTTTCGCTCTTTATGATAGTGGCCTGTGTGCTGGTGTCGGGCTTTGCGATCTATAAGGGATTTGAGGTGGCTGGTAAGGCGCAGTCAAGGGTTTACATCCTGGCCAATGGCAAGGCCTTGGAGGCTTTTGCGGGGGAAAGGAAGGATAATATTGCCGTGGAGCTACGGGACCATATCAAGATGTTCCACCATTGGTTCTTTACGCTGGATCCCGATGAGAAGGTGATCCAGCGTCATATGCTCAAGGCCTTGAACCTGGCGGATCAGAGTGCCAAGAAATCCTATGACAACCTGAAGGAGCAGGGCTATTTCACGGGGCTGGTCTCGGGGAATATCTCACAGGAGATCGAGGTGGATTCGGTGGCATTGGATGTGGATGTCTATCCCTTCGGGTTCAAATGTTTTGCCACGCAGACGCTGGTGCGATCGACCTCTACGGTACGTAGGCGGCTGGTGACCAGGGGAGAGGTACGCAATGTGTCCCGTTCGGACAATAATCCGCATGGGTTCCTGATCCAGCGATGGGAGACGGTGGAGAACGTGGACCTGGAGAGGTAGGCGATGGAAAGGAAAAGAGTGACGGAATGGGATAATGGGCTGTTGGAGAGGGTAGTCTTGGGATGTGTCAGTTTGCAGAGAAAGTCAGCCGGATGGCTGAATAGTCGATGTAGGGGCATAGACCCTAGGGTCCTGTTTGGCTGTATGCTTTTCATTGGCGTTGGTGTGGGGGCTTATTGCCTCTGGCTGGTACTGGCGCTGTTCAGATAGCAGTTTGGATCATTTAAAAAATTAGGTTTTATGGAAAAGGGAAATAACAAAAGGGACAAGAAGAAGATATTGCTGGTCATGCCCTTGGTGATCTTTCCGCTGTTGGCGCTTTGCTTTAAAGTGCTGGGCGGGGGATCGGTGGAGAATGCCGGTCAGCAAGAAAGACTTTCGGGCATCAATGCGGTACTGCCCGACGCGGATTTCAAGGTGGAGGATCCGGCAGATAAGATGGCCTTCTATGCCAGGGCGGGAAAGGATACGGTAGCTGGGGATAGGCTATCGGAGGCCGCGGGACGTCTGGGTTTTACGGGGAGGCTGGACAGGGGGCAGGAGCAGACTGTGCAGATCGAGCAGAAGTTGGCGGCATTGGATCGGGAAATGAATGCGCCAAGGGAGGTGGCCAGCAGTGGTGGATCGGGAGTGAAGAGGGGCAATATGCCTAATCCCGGAATGAAGAATGAGGTGGACCGCTTGGAACAAATGATGCGATCGATGCAGCAGGATAGACAGGGTGACCCGGAGATGGAGCAGATGAACGGGATGTTGGAGAAGCTGCTGGATATCCAGCAGCCGGGGCGAGCCCAGCAGAAGGTGGTGGCCTCGATCTATGGAGGGGAAGTGTCCAGGGAGTTTTTGGCGGTACCAGCCGAGCTGGCCTCGGGTGGCAAGGTGTTGCAGGGGGCAACGGTCAAGTTGCGCCTATTGGACAGTGTTCGCCTGAAGGAAGTGTGGATCCCGAAGGGGCATCTGGTCTATGGGCTGTGCAGGCTGGTCAACCAGCGGCTGCTGTTGGAGATCAAGCATGTGCGTCTGGGCAATGCGATCATTCCGGTGGAGCTGACGATGTACGGGATGGATGGGATGCCGGGGCTTTCGGCGCCCGATGCGGTCTTTTCGGAGGCTGTGGGGAGTGGTGCGGTCGATGCAGCTGGTGGGATCTCGGTCTATGGGATGGAAGGTATCGCCGGACAGGTGGCCGGTGCGGGCGTGGATGCGGCCAGGTCGTTGTTCAGGCGCAGGGTGAAGGCGGTCAAGGTCAAGCTGCGTACGGGCGAAAAGGTGCTGTTGCGCGTGGGCAGGAATTAGGGGATGGAAACCAGGGTGAATCGGGCGGAGGTGCTGCTGGAGAACTGGAGGGAGCAGGAACAGCGGCTGGCCAAATTTGGGGAGCACAATGGTTCCACCTACAGGGAGCTACTGCGCCAACGATATATTTTCCTGCGGGCCGGGGTCTGGAGGTTGGGTATGGATGTTAGACCAAATGAAAAGGCGAACCTGCAGTTGCTCAAAGGGGCGTTGGCTCGGATGGAACGTCAGCTCCGGTCGAATGTGGTATTACGGTTATGGGCCAGGTTGCGGGCCGCGGTATTGGAGCGGCCGAAGATGATCAAAGAATTTAGGGCGATGAAAGAGGATAATTTATTGGAATTGAAACGGTTCCTGTCGGATCGCGGATTCGGGGTATTGGTGGCCGGATTGGAACGTGAACTGGATTTTGAGCGCAACTGGTTTGCGATGCGGATGTCGGCGGCGCTTGATGGTGGGGCCAGGATCGAAATGGAGTTGGAGATGGCACGTGACCTGAACGGACGCTACCATCCCACGTTGATCGATGCGACGCTGGTAGGGGCTGATGGGACGAGCCGTAACCATGGGTTTCCCTTGGGCGATCCGCTGGATGCTGGGATGGTGGTTAATTTGATGCAGGGCAGGGCGGTCTGTGTGGGGGAAAGGGATGCTCATGGCGAAGTTTCGGAGAAATGGCTGCAGATCCATTTTGAGCATGCGGACAGCTACCCGCGGAACTTTTATCCAGATTATGGCTTTGATGCAGGTAGGCTGTTGGGGGATTTTGCCCGTCAGACCGGTATAGCCGGACTGGATGACGTACGGCTGTTGGACGGGCTGAAAAAGGGAAACCAGGTTGCTTTTGACGGCGGTGCGGCCTTTGGGGGCAAACTGCTGTTGGAAGCGGATCCCTCGGCTAGGCAGCTGGCGGTGCTCGATGGGGATGGGAAACGGATTTCGTTGGTGGAGCTGTTGGAGCGGAAAAGAGCACATGAGGCAGGCCTGGGTAGGGAGCGGGCAAATGGTCGGGAAGTGGAGCTGCGACCAAAAAGGACAAGGGCCAAGGGGAAAGGCTTGGAGCTTTAGGAAGGGTTTTTTAACGGGACTTAGGTTCCATCAAAAAGGACAATGGCAATGGCGGGACGAATGGAAACGGAAAAGGCGGTGCGCAATATCCTGCGGGAACTCAGGACGATCGGGCTTTACGAACCTTCCCTTGAGGAGCGGCTCAGGTCGCACTACGAGCAGCCGGACTATGAAGATCCCATCCTGGTGCAGAGGGAATATGGTGGACAGCAGGTCGATTTCAGGATCTCTACGGACGTTGACCGGCAGCGGGGGATGTTCCTGCACTTTTACACGGTGTATGTGCCGGCGATCTACGAGGTTCCGGAACATTTCGTCCGTAATGGGGTGGACAGTGCGGCGCTGGAGGAAAGGATGAAGGAGATCGATTGGCAGGCGGATATCGACTGGCGTTCGCAGGACGAATACCTGAGCGGGGCGTATAGGGACCATCCGGTCGGTAGGATTTTCTGGGAGATGTACAGGTTCAGGGAATTGGTGGGCAGGAACGATCTGAAAGGGGTGATCCGTGGAGGAGAACTGGTCAATTACCTAGGCTTTAAATATTTTGGTCAGGGGCCGATGACCCGGAAGATTATCGCCGATGGGCCTGACCTGAGGGAGCTCTACTATAGGGAACTGAGTTTTCCGCCGTTCCTTTTACCGGCCGTGGTGGGCCGTAGGATCGGGGATGTACCGGAGTTGGAGCGTTTGGGCGATCTGGCGGATTTTAAGGATACTAAAAACAGAGAGATTATGAATTTGAACAATTTGGAAAAGCTCCGTGAGGAGATGGCTGGACTTGGCTTTTCGGAAAAGCTGATGGACCAGATGGAAGCACAGATGAAGGCGGACCTGCCGGAGTTTAAGCTTTATGGCTCGCTGCCGGCGACGGAAGGACGAGTGGACCTGACGCTGCATTTCAAGCAGTCGGGCAAATCGGACTATTATTTTTTTAACAAATACGAGGTGTGCCATGAAAAGGGGCCGTCATTGGCGGAAGGCGATCACCTGATGGTGGCTACCAAGGTCGGTCAAGAGGAAGGTGTGGGCAAGGATTTTGTGTTGGTGTCGGAAGCTTTGGTCTATTTCAAGGGACAGCAGGAAAGCCTGAAGGGGCAGGAGTTCGTCAGTAACCTTTGTGTGGGCGATAGGGAAGATCCGGAGAAGCTGGCCACGATGGTCAATGGAAAGGTGAATTTTGTCGAGAAGGATTTTGCTTCGACCTATCGTTCCTCTCCGATCAACCAGACGATCTATGTCGAAAAGGGCAGGGGCTTCGGGGTGGAGCAGGCCGCTAATCTGATACAGGGACGCGCGGTCTACCGTGATGACATGGTTTCCCAGGCGGGGCAGCAGTACAAGGCCTGGATAAAATTGGACTTTGATGTGCCCAAGGACAGGTTCGGTAATTACCTGCTCAACCAGTATACGGACCCTGCCTATGGGTTTGACCTATCCAGGGTGTTGGACAAGTTCGAGATCAGGGAACTGGAAGATCCTGCCAAACGCGAACTTTTGGAATCGAGCATCCGTAATGGCAACAGGCCTACGGTGACCGTCGAAAAGGATGGCAAGCCGGTACAGCTGCAAATCGAGGCCTCGCCGCGCTATAGCCAGATCAATATGTTTACGCCCGAGGGCAGAAGCGAGAAGAGGGAGCAGTTCCTGAAATCGGTGCCTAAGATGGACAAAGCTGAGGGGCAGGCTCAGGATAAGGAAAAAAGCAGGTCCAAGGCTAAAGGAATGGGTGTGTAGTGTTTGTTTTTGGGGCGGGCGGTGTGTTGCCGCCCTTTTTTTGTTTGGCGGTAGGGACGGAAATGCTATATTCGTCCCCAATTATTAATCATTGTTTAACTAACACATTTAATTAAGAAGATGGAAAAGTTTCAAAAGGTAAAGGAGTTGGTAGCGGCGATCGAAGCTGATGCGGAAAAATTCTATAATGCAGGTAACAGTGCCGCTGGTACACGTGTACGCAAGGGTATGCAGGACCTGAAGGTTTTGGCGCAGGAGATCAGAACTGAGGTAACCGAAAAGAAAAACGCAAAATAGATCAGCTATCTGATTTTTGGGAATGATAGAAGCCCGGCCATATATCTGGTCGGGCTTTTTTATGCTGTTTATTGGAGAAAATCCTTGACAATTTTATCGATCTCGATTGGGATAGCTTTTGATGTCAGTTTTTTCAATGGATATTGGGCAGAATTGTATTTTTCGATAAAGGTGCCTGATATTGTATTGAATTTAAGGAAGCCCTGTTCGAAGAACCTTTCCTCGATCTCCTCAGAACTGTCCATCGAGCTGAAGGTAAGCGCTGTGATCACGTCGGTCTGCTTTTCGATCCTTAGCCATTTGAACCTTTGTTCCACGGGCGCATCTTCCGCCAAATCATTCCTCCTGATCTCTAGGAGATAGAAATGTTCCGCTTCAAGGAAATAGATCGTGTCGAAGATAGAGTGCTCATTATGTTACAAATGTACAGCTTTGAGCACGTAGGATATTAAGGACTTATCCACAGGCGGTCCTTATTAGGGTGTCAATTGTGGTAAAGGTTGTTGATGCTGTCGAAATGGCTTTGATGGGTGATCCCGGATTTCTGTAATACTTTGATGGCGGATAGGTTTCTGGGGTTGGCCACTGCCGCAAGTTGATGGATACCATGACATTTGAGCTGACGGATGAGCTTTGGAAGTATATTGCCCATGATCCCCTTCCCGCTGTGCTCTGTACTTATGCAGAATTCCAGAAAGTAGGGGTATTGGTCCAATTGATAATGCCGTTCGGCATTCTTTGGACTGATAAGCTCGATCATACCGATCGTCTTTTGATCTGTTTTTCTGGTGATGAAATAGAGTTGGCTCAGGCCGCTGTACTGGTTGAGCAGCCCGGTCTGTAAAAGTGTTTCTGCGTGGCTGATGTGCTGTAGCTTTTTATGGGGCAGGTAGGTGGTGGTCTGCTGTTGGCTGAATAATTGTAAGATATCTTTGCTCAGGCTATCGAAACGTTTGATGTCGCTGGCACCGAAGGGATGCAGTAAGAAGTCTTTGGTATCAATGAGTATCGGCTCGGAATGTGGAGGCATAGCATGTTTGATGGTTCAGTCCCTGGAACAATTCAAATTGGCAAAGGTTTGACGATGTTGGGTGTTTTTTTTGAATTTTTTGGTGTTTGTGCTGATTACCAGTTTATTATTTTTAGGTTTTTCCTATTTACATTCTTGTTTCGTCTTAAAGTTTAGGAGGCGAAAGTAAAATCATCATAGCTGTTGGTTCGTACCACGAGTACTTTGTTGGGTTCGACCTGGAGCCAGCCATATTCGTAGCTATAATAATAGGTTCCCTTTTTGGTTTCAAGGCTATTGGTATAGAAACGGAAGTCAAAGCCCTGTTCGGCCAGATCGTTCTTGGTGACGATGGTAGTCTGTTCGCTGTAGGGAATGGATTTTTGCAATAACTTGCGGTTTCGCAAGAGTTGTCTGGTGATCTTGGCCACAAAATGTGGCTCTGCCCATTGTTTCCGTTTTTGTGACTGGGCATGGTAGCGGTTACGGCAGGTATCGTTGCAGAATCTTTTGTCCGCCCTGCCGAAAAGTTCCTTGCCACAGTACCCGCACGGGATTGGTTCTGCGATGAGCTGTCTGCCTCTTATATCCATTTGATGATGTGCTGGTTATCCATTTTATAAACGTTTAAATCGTTTAAGTTGTTTTGCGTACGGCTATTGCTTCCGGTTTTGGGAACTTTGGATGAAAAAGGAGGCTTATGGAAAGGTTCAATATGGCCAGCGAGTCGTTCTCCGCTGGTAGGAAACATTATTTCTTGGATTTTAAAAGGGCGGCGAATGATACACTATTTATCCAGATCACCCGTAGCGATCGGCAGTTAGATGGCAGTTTTGTGCGCAATCATGTGATCGTGTTCGAGGAGGATCTGCCACTGTTGATACAGGGATTGTCTTCGTTATGCCACCACGCGGCACATGTGGATGAGCTGCCGCCTCAGGTGGTTCCTGATGCGGTGTTAAGGGGGATGGCGGCGATGCCCTTGGAGCAGCGGCCGAGGGAAAAATTATTTCGGCAAGGTGCTGTAGCATTGTCCGATGCGGAACTGCTGGCGATTTTGTTGGGTACTGGTTCTGTGGATGAATCGGTGCTGGAGCTTTCGCAGCGGCTGTTGCATGCTTTTGGTGGACTGGATGGGCTTTCGCGTGCGAGCTGTGAGCGCCTGCAGTTGTTCAGCGGTATCGGTGAAGCCAAATCGGCAATGGTGGTTGCCGTGATGGAAATGGTCAGGAGGACAATCGGTTGATGGAGTTTGCTCGATTTGTTGATCTTATTGCGGAGGACCGGTCTGGTAGCTACTGATGGGTGGAAACCGGAATGGGTAGGGTTCTTCGATAGACCATTTGGTAACAATACCTTCCAATGGGTTATGGTCCTTTGGTGTTTTTGTTTCGATGGTTTCGCTGTCCGTCTGTTCAGCAATCTCATAAGCTTGGATGATACGCTGTTGGGAATCCCAGAACAGGTGTTCATGGTACATGCCGTTGTTAAGCAGGTCCTCAAACTCTTCGGCAAGTGCTTCTAGACCGTGTCTCTCCAAGGTGTCTCGGATGATTTTCTCGGTGATCGCCATAGCGTCCCCTTCCTCTAGCAGTGCAAGTAGCTGATAACGTAGGAACAGGGATTGCATCAGGATCTGGTATTGGCTGGCCAGCTCCAGTGGTCTTGCCGAGGCCAGGAGGAAACCGCAATGGTTGTTCAGTACAGCTCGGTCGGCAGCGGAGACCTCGGGCTTTGAACTGCGGGTAATGGCATCCCAGTGGTCATAGAATGCGAAGATATAGGCCGGTTCGTAGTCCAAGCGGATACGGCTCAGTGCGATGTTCCCTGCCATCTGTAGGTTTCCCGTTGCCATGGTGAATTCGTGGAGATCGGTCACTCTTTTGTTGAACTTGCTAGATAATATGGCCCATTCTTTTCGGATCAGGACAAATTTATCCCTGTCGTTGGCACATATGGCCTGATGGACAAGTTTGGTCAGTTCGTATATCGAAAGCCCCGTTTCTATATCATGGATCCTCATATAGGCAAAGGAGCATATTCTCGGGTCGACGGTGTCATTGTCTGCGATCTGCTGTAGTTCCGAGCGGAGCATTTTTAGCTTTGATTCTATTTCCCCTTCACTGTTTTGGCATTTTCTCCATGCCTTTTCGATTTCCATAAAGGGGCCGATCCCGTCATTTTCGAGCAGTTGATCGAGTTCTTCCTCATACTCTTCCTGGCTGACGTTGTTGGTTTGCTTTCTGGAGTCAAGTATGATGAATTTCAGGTAGGTTGCCATTTCCGGTTGGAGTTCTGTGATCCCCTTATGTGCCTTGGTGAGTAGTGTCAATGCCTCGTACATCCGGTCTCCCCTTTGGTAATAGGCGATTCCGCAGATCAGGTTGAAATGGGTACTCGCATTTTTTCTTGGACGGCAACGCTGTTCCATTTCGATGATCAGGTCAAAGGCTGCCATGTTGATCAGGTAATTGCCGAACTGGTTGAGATAGGCATAGATATCCTCTACGCTATAGACATTGTTGTCCGCATCGATGATGATGTCCGATTTTTTCTGCCCGTTCTTGGTTTGGCCGAGTAATGGATGGAGCTGTTGAAGGATAGCACCGTTTTGGAGGTTCATCTCGTAGATTTCCGAGAGGGCTTCCCCGTCCAGTGGTTTATGGAACCTTATGTTAAAGGTTTTCGGTAGTGGTTGATTTCCGTACTTGACACGTAGTTGCCTATACGCTTCCCAAGCATGCTCATAGTAGAATGTATCCTGCTCATGGTCGTACAGCACATAATAGGCGATTGTTGGGTAGCATAGCAGGTAATTGAGATTACTGAGCTCGATCGGAAAGGATATGGAGCCGTCATTGTTCCTTGAGGGCGAGGCTGTGGATTTCAGTTGGACCGAAAACCGGTAGTTCAGGTATTTGTCTGTGGATTTTAGTTCGACAAGAAAGTCTACGCCTTTGTCCCTTCTTTCCTCTGCTCTGGGTTCAAATCTCTTGATGTCAAGCGCAAGGCAGAACTTATGTCTTGAAATGGTTTCCAGGTCCTCGTTGGGATTGGTATTGGGCAATGGTCCGTTATCTGTCATCCTTAGCTTGTTGGTTTGGTAGTACCAATATAATCAAATGCCTGAAAGATGTCTTTTTTTATGGGGTAGTTTGCGGTAAATCTTTTCAACGAATGGATAAAAAGATGACAAATGCCTTGTAAGTCCGCTTACTCGTAACCATTTTTAAAGCAGAAGTAGGATCATTATTAAAAAATAATGTAAACTAATTCCTGTATTAACATTCAAAAAGTAAAACTAATTTAAGAGTTAGACAAATAATGGTAATAGGAACATCGATTGCAATTTCAAATTTTTAAAGTTTTTTATTTATAGAAAATGCTATAATAGTGAGTCACTAAAAAACACATTCATATAAAAAGTCGCAGATAAAAGTGTAAAATCTTATATATTTACGAACCTGTAAACAAACTGCGGATCTCTACATCATTTGATGAAAATATATACTGAACTTGATGATGCTGAATTGATTGTTCTTTTAAAGAAAAAAGATCATCGTGCTTTTACGGAAATTTACAATCGTTATTCAGTATTGATGTTTTATAAAGTAAATCAGATGCTGAGGGATGAAGAAGTTTCGAAAGACCTGATACAGGATCTATTCATAAGCATTTGGGATAAAGCTGACCTGATTCAGGAAAACAATAACCTTTCTGGTTACTTGTATGTAGGGGCCAGAAACCGAGTGCTCAAAATTATTCAAAGGAACAATCTACATAACGATCATCTGGCTTCCCTTGCTGCCTATGCTTCTGAAGTAAGCATGGAAACGATACATGATATTGATGAACGCGAACTGAAGATTATTGTACAGCGAGAAATTGATAATCTTCCTCCAAAGATGAAGCAGATTTTTGAAATGAGCCGCCAGGATAATCTATCCCATGCGGAAATTGCCGCAAAATTAGGACTGTCAGATCAAACGGTAAAAAAGCAAGTCAATAATGCTTTAAAGATACTTCGTACAAAGCTATCCGTTTATGCTCCATTAGGCATGATTATTCTGGAACTCTCCAAACGGAATTGAAAATAATCTGTCTGAAAATCAGTTTGTTGTTATTTTTCTTGTTTTTTATCTACGCCCTCAATCATTTTCATGGCTATTACCTATTAAATCCGCATTAAGCGGTGACGCATGAATAGGGAAGAATCAAAAGAGTTACTAAAAAGATATAATGAAGGAAATGCTTCAGCAGAAGAAATCCGTGTAGTAGAGCATTGGTTTGTTCAGCAATCTGCTATTGGTCAAAAAGAGCCAAGGGATGTAGATTATATGGCCATTAAGCAACAGATGTGGCACCATGTTGCAGCTGGTGTTAGCCCCGTCAAAAAAACACATCGTTTATTCAGCAGTTTTAATATTGCTGCAGCTGCCGCCATATTGATTGTTGCTTTAGTTTCGATATGGGTTTATCTGGATCATAAAAATATAGCTACGCCTCAAATTGTTGCAAACGACATAAAACCTGGTAAAAACAAAGCGGTTCTTACTTTGGCTGATGGACGGAAAATAAACCTTACAGATGCCGGAAATGATACTGTTGCTAATGAAGCAGGGGTATTGATTACTAAAAATACGGAAGGACAATTGGTTTACCAGGTCGTTGGCAACACTTCAAAACAGGAAACGCTGCAGTACAATACTATTGAGGCACCAAGCGGCGGCAAGTGGCAGGTAATTTTACCAGATGGGTCAAAGGTGTTTTTAAATGCCTTATCCAGTTTAAAATATCCGCTGGGTTTTTCAAAAAAAGAAAGGAAAGTAGAATTGAATGGCGAAGCCTATTTCGAAGTCTTTCATGATGAAAAATCACCATTTAAAGTGTTGGCAAAAGGACAAACAGTAGAGGTATTGGGTACACATTTTAACATTTCGGCTTATGCTGATGATAAATTGGTTAAAACCACCTTGTTAACTGGAAGTGTAAAAATAGCTGCCGGGAATAATGCTTTAATCCTTAAACCAGGAGAACAATCACAGGTAAAATCAGGCCATATCAGTTTAGTGGAAAAAGTAGATCTAGAAGATGTAATGGCCTGGAAAAATGGCTATTTCAAGTTTGATGAAAACCTTGAATCCATTATGGTTAAAGTATCAAGATGGTATGATGTAGATATTAGGTATGAAATTCAACCCGATCCGGAATTTAAATATAAAGGAGAAATCTCGAGAGATAAAAACCTTTCTGAGCTCCTGAATATGCTGGAATTTACAGGGAACGTACATTTTAAAATCGAAGGAAGGAGGGTAATCATTAAAAAATAATTACTAACCGATACGTATTCCTTAAAAAAAGCCAGAAGTGCTGAGAACACTGCTGGCCGATTGCCGGAATGCTTTTATAAAACTTTGAGATCTTATCAACCAAACCAGACAAACAAACTTAGCGAATATTGCCCGTTAAAGCAATATTGGGTATTCATTGCCTACTGGTCGTTTGTCGTCAACCATGACGAAATGTATAAACTAAACACTAACCGATTCATACCCAAAAGGTATGTGAAGAAACTATTGCTAATGATGCGACTAACCACCGTTATTTTAATAGCTACATTTATGCAGGTAAGCGCCAGTAGTTTTGGCCAGCGCATTACCTTGAACGCTAAAAACAGCACTTTGGAAAAGGTATTGAAAGATATTCGCCAGCAAAGTGGATATGATTTTCTATTTAGCGAAAACCTGATTAGATCAAATAAAACCATTTCTTTTTCTGTACGCAATGCCTCTATCGAAGAAACTTTAGAGAAATGTTTTTCAGATCTGCCCATCACCTATAAAATTGATAATAAAACGGTTTTACTGAAGGCAAAAGAACCTTCTTTATTGGATAAAATTGCAGCTGTGTTTATGGGCGATGTTGAAATCAGGGGTCAGGTGGTTAATAAAAAGACCAACGAACCCCTTACTGGAGCAACCATGAAGGTCCTGAACAAAAGAATCGGTACTGGAACAAACAGTAAAGGAGAGTTCTTTTTACCCAAACTGGATGAACACAGTATCATTACTTTTAGCTACATAGGCTTCGATTCTGTACAGGTAAAGCTCGACGCTCTGCGGGGATTAGGAGAAGGCAGTAATGCATTTTCTAAAAATGTAACCATTACTAAAGTAAATAATGGCTATTTCTTAAAGGTTGAAATGGAACCATCAGTTTCTTATCTCGACGAAATGATTGTACAGGGTTATGGCGTTACCGATAGGAGGATGGCTACTGGAAATATCTCGAAAGTAACTGCCGAAGAAATAGAAAAACAGCCTGTAATGAATCCTTTGATGGCTTTACAAGGCCGGGTGCCTGGTATGGTTGTCACGCCTACAAGTGGTTATGCAAGTGGAACAGTTAAGGTAGAAATCCGCGGACGAAGCGCCATCAATTCCAACTTTACATCAGATCCTTTATATATTATTGATGGTGTGCCTTTAACTTATCTCGAAATTGGCGGAATATCCAGTTATCAAAATGGATCGACAGGTGTTAACCAATCTGGAAGTTTTGCCGGAGGAGCTGGCCAAAGTCCCTTTTTTAACATAAACCCAGCAGATATTGAAAGTATAGAGGTGTTAAAGGATGCAGATGCTACTGCCATTTATGGATCAAGGGGTGCTAATGGCGTTGTTCTGATTACAACCAAAAAAGGAAAAATAGGAGGAACTACCATAACGGCCGATGTTTTTCAGGGATTGAGTAAAGTAGCCAGCCATTGGAACATGCTAAATACAGAACAATACGTGGCGATGAGAAAGGAGGCTTTTAAAAATGATGGTATTGTTCCGACAGCACTTAACGCACCTGATTTGGTGGTGTGGGATACCACACGTTATACAGACTGGCAAAAAGAACTGTGGGGCAATACAGGTCAATTAACTTCTGCTTCAACGGCTATATCTGGCGGAAATGAAAATACGCAGTTCCGTATCAGTGGTAATTATACCCGCCAAACGGAGATATTGACAGCTACGGGCGCCAATAGAAAAGCTAGCTTAGCTTTTAATTTAACCAATTTCTCTGCAAACCGTAAATTAAGAACCAACTTATCGGTCAACTACTCTTATACTGATGTCAATAATGTTAATACATCTGCTGCTGTTACACTGTCACCTAATGCCCCGGCCATTTACAATAGCGATGGTGGATTAAACTACCAGGAGTGGAACGATGCAGGCCTTCCTGATTCTTATCCATTTGCATCTTTAAAAGCGATTGCAAATTCGCAAACCAATTTACTTACAGGAAACCTAAATCTGGCATACGAACTGTTTAAGGGCTTGGAGGTGAGTAGTAATTTTGGTTATAACAACAGTCGCAACAATATAGGTGGAGGCACAACGATTGAAGCTCAAAATCCGATATATAGTCCAATGGGAATAGCAACCGTATTAAGCAGCGATAATCAAAACTGGATTATAGAACCCCAGTTTTCTTACAAAGCCGATGTAGGGAAGGGGCGTTTTACCGCATTACTAGGTGCCACACTGCAAGCCACTGTCGCTGGTTCCAAAACAATTATGGGCTATGGCTATACAGATGATGATCTTTTGGGCTCAATTAGCCTCGCACCTTTTACACAGGTTACAGACAAATCTGGTCAGTATAAATATGCGGCGTTATTTAGTCGTCTTAATTACACTTGGGATGATAAATATGTACTAAACTTAAGTGGAAGAAGAGATGGATCATCGCGTTTTGGTAAAGGTAAACAGTATGGTAATTTTGGCGCAATAGGTTTGGCCTGGATTGCTTCTCAGGAAACCTGGATTAAAAATATCCTTCCATCGTTCATCAGTTTTATAAAATTAAGAGGAAGTTATGGTATTACTGGAAGTGATGGTGTAGGAGATTACCAATACCTTACGCAATGGTCGAGTTCATTAAACTATAACCCCGTTCTTTCTTATGGAGGTGTAAAACCATTGGTGAGCTTACATGGTGTAAATCCAAATTACCAGTGGCAGGAAAATAAAAAATTAGAAGGTGGTTTGAGTATCAGTTTTTTAAATGACCGTATTAATTTTGAAACAGCCTATTACCGCAACCGATGTAACAATCAACTTACTGATTATCCAACGCCAGTTTTTACTGGTTTCCCTACAGTTACTGCCAATTGGCCGGCTAACATTCAAAATTCAGGTTGGGAGTTTTCGCTTAGCACAAAGCTGATCAATCAAAAGGACTTTAAGTGGTCGGCTAGTTTAAACGGCTCATTTAATAAAAATGTATTAATCGACTATCCAGATATAGAGCACTCTCCTTATGCCACTCAATATTACATTGGCAAACCATTGAATGCTGTTTACCTATATCATTATACAGGGATAAATCCTTTAACGGGAGAATATTCTTATGAAGATTATAATGGTGATGGGTTCTTAACGATGAATTATTCAGGCATGCCTGGTGAAGGAAATGACGACAGGTATATTACTCTTAATTTGGATCCTAAGTTTTTTGGGGGTATCGGGAACGATTTTCAATATAAAAACTGGAGATTTAGTTTCTTTTTCCAATATAAAAACCAAATGGGGTATAACAGCAACTACGCTGGTCAGTCGGCTGGTGCTATGGTCAACACCTCATTAGAAATTTACAACAACCGTTGGACACAGCCAGGTCAGCAAGCTAAATATGCCCGTTTTACAACTGTTCCAGCGAATAGCGACAGATTTGTTAGTGGATCTGATTTGTACTACACAGATGCTTCTTATCTGCGGTTGAATAATGTTTCTTTAAGTTATACACTTCCAGAAAAGTTGCTTAAAAACAAAAGCCTAAGCATTTACATGCATGCACAAAATCTGTGGATACTTACTAATTATGAAGGTTTAGATCCTGATACGCAGAATTTCGGTTCTATGCCTACAGCTAAAGTGTTTACTGCGGGATTATCACTTAAATTATAAAATTACGACCATGTATCATCAATATTATTATATCAAAAGAATTTTAGTGCTTGTAGTTGTTGCTTTGTTTTTCTCCTGTAATAAACTGGTCGAAATTCCAGAGCCTAAAGATACACTTACCACCACAAAAGTATTTTCAACCGATGCGCAGGCACAAAGTGCCATGTCTGGTTTGTTGAGTACAATGATCAATGGTTCTGCAATTATCAGTGTGCTGCCAGCTAATTTTAGTAACGGTGTAGTCACTTACCTTAATGGTCTTTCTGCAGATGAATTAACAGTTGTTGCAAGTGGTGCTGGTAAAAATCTATTTAACACCAATACACTGGTAGCTGGTGTTCAAGATCAGATATGGCCAACAGCTTATCGTTCAATTTACGATGCGAATGCCATTGTAGAAGGAATTGAAGCCTCAACTTCAGCTATGCTGAAACCCCTAACTAGAGTAACACTCACTGCAGAAGCTAAATTTATACGTGCCTTCAGTTATTTCTATTTAGTGAATACTTATGGCGATGTGCCGCTTGTGCTGACTACAGATTTCAATAAAACCGTAAACTTACCTCGAACCGCAGTTGCTACAATCTATCAGCAAATGATTAGTGATCTGACCGATGCTGTAAATGGATTACCAGCGGATTATGCTACAGGGGGAGGCGAAAGAATCAGACCAAATAAATGGGCTGCAAAAGCGCTATTGGCCAGAGTTTACCTATTTACGGGGAACAATACAGGTGCAATTAAGGAAGCAACTGATGTTATTGCGCAAAATTCGCTTTATCAGTTGCAAATGACTGATTTGAACCAAGTGTTTTTAAAGAATAATACTGAAGCCATCTGGCAATTGGCACAAAATAGCGAAAATAGAGATTTTGGTAATGCTACTCCAGAGGGATATTATTTTCAACCGAACTCTACTGGCGCAATTTATACTGTAATTTCCAACGAACTCATCAATGCGTTTGAATCTGGAGATTTACGTAGGTCTTCGTGGATAAATAGCACTGTTTTTCCTGCCGGAGGAACTACTTATGTCTATCCCTATAAATATAAAGTTGGCGTGAATAACCGTGTAATTAGTGCTCCAACAACGGAGTATTACATGGTGTTAAGGCTAGCCGAACAATACCTGATCCGTGCAGAAGCAGAAGCTATTAACGGTGAGTCGGATCTTGCAATAGATGATTTGAATGTCATTAGAAAACGTGCTGGATTAGGCGATTTGCCAAAAACACTTACTAAAGATGCATTGCTAGCCGCAGTAGCTAAAGAAAGACAGACCGAGCTTTTTGTAGAGTGGGGGCACCGTTGGATGGATTTGAAAAGGACTGGTAAAGCATCTGCAGTACTCTCGGCTATGCCTTTAAAACAGCCTTGGCTAGGTGATTACCAATTATTGTATCCCATCCCTGTTGAAGAAATTAGAAAAGATCATTTCTTGATACAGAATCCAAAATATTAATAACAATTACATCATTAGCAATTGAATGTTATGAAAAAATTGACTCTATATATTACTGCTTGTTTGTGCCTATCATTTGCACTTTCTTGTAAAAAAGCACTACAGCCTGAAAGCATCGCCTCCTTAACCATTATCAATGCCTTACCAGGAAACCGGATTATGTTGGCTGATTTTTCCAATAAAACTGCCGACCAATTTAATTCTGCTGGGTTAATGTTGTATTATGGTTTGTACGACCCCTACAGCCGTTTGTCTGTTCAGATAAGGGAGCAAAAGATGATTTTTTACAAGTATCCTTTTGTTAAAGGAGATCAGTCTTTGTATCAACTCACGGTAAGTCCAAAGGAAGGAGAAATGAATACCTTGTTTATAGCCGGAACGCAAAGCCAACCCGAACATTTTGTGGTGAATATGAAACCTCCCTATTACTCTGTAAAGGATAGTCTTGTCGGCTTAAGGTTTGTGAACCTTTCCGCAGGTAGTGGCCCGGTGCAGGTTAAAGTTTCCGGGCAGGGGTTAACTACAGCCATTACCACCAATAACCTGGCTTACAAAGGCATTACCAATTATCTTTCGATACCTGCAAATTCAAAAATTGGAAATTTGCTCGTCGAGTTTATCGATCAGGCTTCTGGTCAACTAATCGCCAGCCAAGCCTTAAATGCGGTAGGGGGCACAGTTACCGATAACCCATGGCGTTACCGTAATTACACTTTTGCCCTCAAAGGCCTTCCTGGTGCAACCAATGCTGCTGATGCTCAGGATGTATTTAAAATCAACGACTATTAGAAAATAAGCTAAACAGGCTTTTCCCGAATTTATAATTTAAACTATTACTATGGAACCGATCGTTCGCATCAGCGGGCTGTCGCACCGTTATAGTACCAGCTGGGCTATACGCGACATTAATTTAGAAATCCCACGTATTGGAATTTTAGGGCTATTGGGCTCTAACGGGGCAGGTAAATCAACCACCATGAACATTCTTTGTGGTGTACTTACGCCAACAACCGGAGAAGTTATTATTAATGGTATTAACCTGGCAAAGCAGCCCGAATTGGCTAAACAGGAAATCGGATTTCTACCGCAAACACCACCGTTATACATGGATTTAACCGTGGATGAATACCTGATACATACAGCCATAATGCGTTCGGTGGATAAAAGTAAACTGAAAAATGCTTTGGCCGAAGTAAAAGAACGCTGCGGACTGACACACATCAGTAAACGACTGATCAAGAATTTATCTGGCGGTTATAAACAACGTGTAGGTATTGCTCAGGCCATTATCCATCACCCAAAACTGGTGGTGTTTGATGAGCCAACCAATGGTCTTGATCCTAATCAGATTATCGAAGTACGTGGATTGATTAAAGAAATCGCATCAGACCGTGCCGTTATTCTTTCTACACACATTTTAACCGAAGTACAATACCTCTGCAAGGATATTGTGATGATTGAAAGTGGAAGAATTGTTTTTGCTGATACGATGGAAGCTTTTGACAATTACATCGCTCCCCACAGCATGATGGTGATCATGGAAAATGCCCCAGCAGCCGATGTCTTAATGAGTATAGAAGGCATTATGAGGGTAGAATTTTTGACCGAGAAGCAAATCAGGATTTATTTTAACGGTGATCGCAATATTTCAGAAGCCGTTGTGCTGGAAAGTGCAAAACAAGGATGGCGTTTGCGTGAGTTAAACATGGAGAAGAACTCTTTAGATGAAACATTCGCTCAACTGTCCAGAATCTCCAATTAGAATTAAAGTACACAGATGAAAAAAATAATACAGATAGCCAGGCTGGAAATTAGCCTGCTATTTTATTCTCCCATTGCCTGGTTACTCATTATGGTGTTTCTGGTGCAAATGAACCTGGTTTTTATTCCAAACCTAAAAGGATTGGTGCAGTTACAGCAATTAGGTTTAGATCTTTCGTTCGTTACCGACTATCTTTTTACCGCTTCAACAAAGGGATTAGGAGGTGTTTACTTAATTATTCTGAAAAGTTTGTTCTTGTACATTCCGCTGTTAACCATGGGGATTATTAGCAGGGAAACAAATAGCGGAACCATTAAGTTACTTTTTTCTTCACCAGTAAAAATCAGCGAAGTGATTTATGGGAAGTTCCTTTCTATGATGGTTTATAATCTGGTGATTATAGGTGTAATGGGGCTTTTCTTTGTTTTTGGTATATTTTTTATCGATCATATTGATTATCCACACGTGCTGGTGGCATTGTTAGCCTGTTACTTGTTGTTGTGTGCTTATGCCGCAGTAGGAATTTTTATGTCGAGCCTAACCACTTACCAGGTTGTAGCTGGAATCAGTACTTTTTTAGTGCTTACCTTGTTAAGTTACATTGGTGGTTATGGACAGGGAATAGATTTTGTACGTGACCTTACCCATAGTCTTGCGCTAGGTATACGTACAAATAACATGATTGCTGGTTTACTCAATACTCGCGATGTAGTTTATTACGTGGTAATTTGTGGTATTTTTCTAGCTTTTACCATCACTAGGTTAGAATTGGCCAGAACTTCAAGGCCTTTTTTGTACCAGCTTGGCCGTTATGTATTGATTATGGTTGTAGGTCTTGCAGTTGCGTATACCACTTCAAGGCAGCCAATAATTGCTTATTACGATGCTACCGAAACAGATGCTAATACAATTCTTACCTCTGTTCAGAAAACACTGAAGGATATGGGAGAAGATCCTCTCGAAATTACAGCCTATGTTAATGCCATGGATGAGAGTTACAGGTATGGTGCTCCGGTTAATCGCATCGGTTCTATTACACGTTGGGAACCTTACATGCGCTTTAAGTCAAACATTAAACTTAAATGGGTTTATTATTACGATAGCATTCCGGGCATGCAAAATTATGCCATTAGCCAGGGGAAAAGTTTGCGTACACTTTTTATAGAAAGAGCAAAAAACCAAGACCTTGATACGGGAAAGTTTATTGGGCCAGATGAGTTACGAAAAATGGTTGACTTGCGTGGAGAAGATGGTCGAATGGTTATGCAACTGAAATGGAAAAATAAAAGCACTTTTCTGCGCACTTTTTTTGATGGCTGGCCTGGTGAGGGCGAAACAGCAGCGGCACTAAAACGCCTAGTGGTTACTCCACCAAAAATTGTTTTTGCTACTGATGGTTATCAGCGAAGTGTTGATAAAATAGGCGATCGCGATTATAAGATGTTGATGAACATTAAATTGACTCGTTCTTCACTCATTAATCAAGGTTTTGATATTGATAGTGTTTCCATTGAACAGGATGAAATTCCTACCAGAATAGCTGCATTGGTTATCGGCGATCCAAAGGTAGCTTTTAGCCCTTCGGCATTGGCCAAACTCAAAAAATACATCGCCGATGGTGGAAATCTAATGATTAACGGAGAGCCCGGTAAACAGGTGGTGGTAAATCCCTTACTCGAAATGCTTGGTGTTAAAATGCTTAACGGTACCGTTGTTCAGCGAAGCAGGGATTATTCTTATGGTTTGGTGACCACAAAACTAACCAAAGATGCTGAAGAGATGAGTGCTGGAATGGTTTTTCCTGAATCAGATAAGGCTGTGGTTGCAATGCCAGGGCTTGCGGCTTTAGCCTATGAAAGCGAAAATGGATTTAAAACAAAGCCTATACTCGTAACAGATGCAAAAACCAGTTGGATTAAAAAAGGTGCGTTTGTGCTAGATTCGGCTGCTTTGGTATTTGAAGCTAAAAATGGTGATGAGCATGGCACTTTCCCAGGAGCTTTAAGCCTTTCGAGAAAAATAAACAACAAAGAACAAAGAATCCTGATTTCGGGCGATGCCGATTTCTTCAGCAATAAAGAAATGGGTAGAAGCAATCTTAAAACAGTTAATTCATCTTTTGCAATTTCTGTTTTCAGCTGGTTTTCAAATAATGAGTTTCCGATAGATATTTCTAGGCCGAAAGGTAGCGACAATACGCTTCAGCTTAACAAAGCCGGCTTTAAAACTGTACTAACAATTTTTTATGGTGTGATTCCCGCCGCTATTGTCCTGTTGGGGATGGTGCTGCTGATCAGAAGAAAACGTAAATAAGAATGAGCTTTATAACCGATAAACAAACAATTGATGATCTGAATATTTTCTCCAGATCAGGGAGTGATTCGATCTACCATATTTTTAACAAAACCTATACCCAGGGAGGAGCTTCCCTGTTGGAGGATTTTTTTAGAAACCCACTTTCAGACGAAAAATCGATTAACGAAAGGGTAGCCGTACTGAAATATTTTCTGGATAGTCAAACCACTTTTCCATTGCAGGGTAACCGGTTTGAAGAGGCTGAACGATATTTGTCGAACACTGATTCGCGAAGCCGTCTTTCCAATCAGGGGTTTAGTATGGCCGATTTTAATGCTGCCGCACAAAGTGTAACCGCATTGATGGAGATTTTGCAGGGACTGAAAAAGTTTATGCAAGAAATTCAGCTTAAAGTTGAGGGTAATCCTTACCATTTTGAAGTAGAAAAAGTATTGGCTTTGCTGAATTCCAAAGAACTCGAACTGCTGTTTATCGACCATGGCAAAGGCAAAATATCTTCAGGAAAGATTGTTGAATACGACAATATTTTGCGTTTCGAGCAAAGGGCATTACTCGAAAAAATCTTGCAACACATTTATCAGTTAGATGTTTACATTTCCATTGCAGGTGTAGCAAAATCGCATGGATACACCTTTGCTACAGCCTTGAAGCGTGATGCCAACCGTTTGCAATTGGAAGGGGTTTATCATCCTTTGTTGCAGAAACCCGTAGCCAATTCGCTTACAATGACGCCAGACAGTAATATTGTATTTCTCACTGGCGCCAATATGGGTGGTAAATCTACTTTCATGAAATCGTTGAGTATTGCTATGTATCTGGCGCACCTCGGTTTCCCGGTAGCAGCGAAAAGTATGAGATTTTCGGTGTGCGATGGAATGTATACCACCATAAACCTACCGGATAACCTAGCGATGGGCGCGAGCCATTTTTATGCAGAGGTACTCCGTGTAAAAAAAGTGGCAGTAGAACTTGGTGCTGGCAAAAATCTTTTTGTGGTATTTGATGAATTGTTTCGAGGTACCAACGTAAAAGATGCTTACGAAGGTACAATTTCGATTATGGAAGCTTTTGCAAGCAAGCCGCATTCGCTTTTTGTGATTTCCACGCACATTATGGAAGCGGGGGAAGTGTTGCGGAAAAAATGTAAAAACATGATTTTCCGTTACCTGCCTACACGTATGGAAAACGGAAAACCAATTTACACCTATACGCTTACCGAAGGCATTACAGATGACCGCCATGGGATGGTCATCATCAATAACGAAGCGGTTATTGAAATGATCAGGAATGAAAAGAAAGCAAAACAACAGCATCAGGATTTTTTGGCAGATAAGCAGACTGTTGAAGACTTAAACCTGCAGGGTAAGTTTAAGCAACAATCCATTTATAGTTTATTTAACCATTTAAATACACGTGGTGGCGAAAAAATATTGGAAGGCATGTTTGCCAGGCCATTAAATAAGCCCGAAGAAATTAATAAAAGAAGCGCCACATTTGCTTTTTTTCAGCAGCATAACATGATTTTTCCTGTCATCCGTTCACAGGTAGAGTCAATGGAAGATTACCTTTCTGGTGGTGCGGGTGCTGCTTTACCTTTAGTGGCATGGGGTATTTTTGCTAAAAAATTCAAACAAATCCTTTTTCACAATGCAGAATTGCTTCAGCTACAGGCGGGGCAATCGGTAACGATAGAAGTTTTACAGTCCTTCCGCGATTTCCTTAAAACATTAGCTACAAAGGATGGTGTTCAGATTTATCAAAAAGAATTAGATACCATACAGCAAGTGCTGAGTGATTCAAGGCTTCAGGCAATTTTAGATGCACCGGAAGGGCAGCTTTCGCTCTTGCAACTCATCAGGAATGATTATGTTATCCGCCACGCCATGATTAAACAGATGGAAATGCTCACTAAGATGATTTATGAGCTTGATGTATTTGTAAGTGTGGCCAAGGTTGCTTCAGACCAAGGTTTTGTATATGCTAATGCATTACCAGCATCACAAATGTTATTGGAAATGGAAGGCTTCCGCCATCCAGGATTGAGAAATGCAGTAAGCAATAACCTAAAGTTATCTGAAAAATGCAACATGTTGTTTTTAACAGGTGCAAACATGGCAGGTAAATCCACTTTTATGAAATCTATGGGGATAGCCGTTTACCTGGCGCACATGGGTTTCCCCGTTGCCGCTAAAAGAATGGAGTTTTCGGTAAAAGACGGTTTATTCTCCTCCATTAACGTATCTGATAACCTGGATATGGGCTATAGTCATTTCTATGCAGAAGTTTTACGTACCAAAACAGTGGCTCAGGCTGTTAGCGAATCGCAGGATTTGTATGTGTTGTTTGATGAACTTTTTAAAGGAACCAATGTTAAAGATGCTTATGATGCTACATTGGCGGTAACACAGGCTTTTGGAGAGAACAGAAACAGTTTCTTTGTGGTATCTACCCACATTATTGAGGTAGGGGAAACATTAGGCAAAATTGCTGATAATGTACAATTCTCATACCTACCAACGGTAATGAAAGATGGTGTGCCAACTTATCCTTATACCATTGCCACCGGAATTACAAGCGACAGGCAGGGAATGATCATCATTGAAAATGAAAAAATCGTGGAAATCATTCAGTCTAGTAATCCAGTAAGCCTTTCACCTCATTTATAAAATAAAATGTTACTTAAATATAGATTTTTAAGCCTCTTGTCTATCGCGGCTCTGTGTATCCCTTTGGCATGTAGAACGCAGCTAGATGATCAGCCTTTAGTACTTGATCCAGAAGTGAGGACAGGAAAACTGCCTAACGGATTTACTTATTATATCCGCAAAAACAAAAGCCCGGAAAAAAAAGTGATGATGTATCTTGCTGTTAAAGCGGGCTCGATTTTAGAAAGCGACCAACAGCGAGGGGTGGCCCATTTTATTGAGCACATGAGCTTTAATGGCACCAAACATTTTCCTAAGATGGAACTTTCCAATTACCTAGAAAAAGCTGGTGTACGTTTTGGAGCTGATCTTAATGCCAATACAGCCCCTGATGAAACGGTATATCAGTTGCCCTTACCTTCAGATGATCCTGAATTAATGCGCAACGGCCTACAGATTATGAGAGATTGGGCACAGGAAGCAACTATAGCAGCCGAAGATGTGGAAAAGGAACGTCATGTAATACTTGAAGAAAAGCGAGTACGTGAAGGTATGCAACAACGTTACGAAGAGCAAAGTATTCCTTTTTGCACCAATGGTTCACGTTATGGCTCTCGCTTGCCTATTGGTACCGAAGAAGTGCTGCTTAAGGTAACGCCCGAGGAAATTCGCAGGTTTTATAAAGATTGGTACAGGCCAAATCTGCAGGCTTTAATTGTGGTAGGTGATATTGATGTGAATCAGATGGAAACAGCTATCAAGGCCAAATTTTCCGATCTGAAGAATCCTGAAAATGAGAAAGAGCGTATCGTTTATCGTTCGGAGTTGACGGGTAAAAATCAGTATATGCAGTTCATTGATCCTGAATTTGGCGGTATTGGATTGGAAATTTTGATGAAACAGAAGAAGGCTACAATGGCCACTACTGTAGATTATCGGAATAACCTGATGAAAAACCTGCTGAGCCAGATGGTTAATGCTAGGTTTAGGCAAATGCCATTCATTAATTTCACTTCTGTTATAGGAGGGCTCTCTTCTTTTTCGGTAAACTTGAGCAGCCAGCCAGCAGAAATACAGCCATCTGTACAAAGTGTGTGGCTAGAAATCCGTCGGATGCAGGAGCAGGGTTTCCTGCAGACCGAGCTTGACCGTGTGAAGAAAAGTTACCTGCAAAATATGGCTGACGTGCTAAAAGAAAAGGATAAAACCGTTTCAGAAGTACTCATTAAGCCTTATTTGCAACACTTTCTTACGGGCGATATTACGCTGGGAATTGTAAAGGAATACGAATTGACCAGTGAGATGCTGCCTGACATCAGCCTGTCGGAAATCAACGACTTGCTTAAATCTTACATCAAGGATACAGACCGCGACATTATTGTAAAATCTTCAGCAGAAAACAAAGCTTTTCTACCCGATGAAGCTACACTAATGAGTTGGATAGAGGCTGTTTACACTGCGCCTTTAACTCCTTTTGTAGATGAGTTGCAGGATATTGCTCTGTTGAAAACAGCACCTGTTCCAGGCAAAATTACTTCTGTAGAAAATTTTGATAAAATAGGCGTTCAGGAAATTACACTAAGCAATGGAGTGAAGGTTTTATTGAAAAAAACAGATTTTCAGAATGACCTGATTTTATTTAAGGGGTTTTCGTCGGGAGGTGCTTCTCTATATTCGGATACAGATTATCTTGATGCCATAAATGCGGCAAATATCATTGTGGGTGCTGGGGCCGGGAATTATAGTGCACAGCAACTTAATAAACAGATGACCGGCAGACAGGTACAGGTGGCGCCTTTTATCAACGATACTTATCAGGGCTTTAGTGGTGCCAGTTCAAAAGAGGAACTATCTACTGCGCTTGAACTGCTGCATGCTTATTTTACAGCGCCAAGAAAAGATGCAGAAGCATTTAACCTATTGATCAGCCGCAGTAAATCGGAACTGGAGAACAAGGTGAATAGCCCGGCTCAGGTATTTGCAGATACTGTAAATGTTGTGCTAGGGAATTATCATCCACGTAGAAAGCCACAAAGCTTGAATAGTATTGGTGGCATTAAGCTCGATAGGGCTTATCAGATTTATAGAGAGCGTTTTGCTGATGCTTCAGGTTTTACTTTCTTTTTTGTGGGCAACATTGATCTAGAAAAGATGAAGCCCTTATTGGAGAAATATTTAGGCTCATTACCGGCCAAAGGATTGAAAGAAAATGCTCGTGACCTCAGGATTAACATTCCTGAGGGACGGATTGTTAAGACTGTTTATAGTGGTAAAGCACAGAAATCAAGTGTAATGTTGGTTTACTCTGGCCCATTCGAATACAATTATATTAACGTATTTAAAATGAATGCCATTGCCGATGCACTCAAAATAAACATCACTCAAAGGCTTCGCGATAAGGAAGGTGGAACTTATACCCCAAATGTTCAAATGGCTTTAACCAAATACCTGAACAGCAGGTTTAGTTTAACCATTTCCTTTGATTGTGCTCCGCAGAATGTAGATAAACTGATTGCTTCAGCACAGGACGAATTAAATAAAATGAGAACTGCTGGTCCATCTGCCGAAAACCTGCAGAAATTTAAAGCAGTAAGTCTATCAGCATTAAAAACAAATTCAACTAACAATACCTATTGGTTAGATTATTTGGCCTCAAGAACAATCAATAACGAATCATTGACACAGTTGTTGGAATACCAGGATGTAATCAACGGGCTAACTGTACAATCTATTCAGCAGGTTGCCGCAACTTACATCCGCGACAAAAATTTTGTTCAGTTGGTGCTTATGCCAGAAAAAACTAAACATTGAGATTTAAATTATGAAGAAAATAATACAGATAGCCAGGCTGGAACTCAGTCTGCTATTTTATTCCCCGATTGCCTGGCTATTAATCATTGCACTGTTTGTACAGCTAAACCTGATGTTAATGCCATTTGTTCCTGAACTTGCAAAGGGGCGATCTATTCAGTTTTTAACAAGTTTTATATACACGAACCCTGAAAATATTGGGATTTTGTCTCGCATCCTCGAAAACCTGTATCTCTATATTCCGCTCATTACAATGGGCATTATCAGTAGGGAAATCAGCAGCGGAAGCATCAGGCTGTTGTATTCTTCACCTGTTAAATTAAGCCAGGTGATCTATGGGAAATTTATGGCGATGTTCATCTATAACCTCATTATTATTGGGGTGTTGATCGCTTTTGTGCTGTTAGGTGCGCTGTATGTAAGCAATTTCGATTATCCACATATACTTGTCGCTTTATTATCCATATTTCTCCTGTTAAATGCTTATGCCGCTATCGGGATTTTTATATCCAGTTTAACCAGCTACCAGACAGTAGCGGCCATCAGCACTTTTGTAATGCTTGCCGTGATGAATTACATTGGAACCGTGGGACAGGATATAGATTTTATCCGTGACCTGACCTACAGCCTTTCTATGCCAAGCCGTACCGAGCGCATGATAGCTGGTTTGTTAAATACACGTGATGTGATCTATTATGTGGTGATAATGGTGATGTTTCTGGCCTTTACCATCACAAAATTGGAGCTCGAAAGGCAATCAAAAACGGCGATGCAGCAAGCTTTAAGGTATTTTTCTATTCTAATGATCAGTTTGGGCATTGCTTACCTCAGTTCGCGTCAACCGATGATTGCCTATTATGATGCCACAGCAACCAAAGTGAATACCATTACCAAAAATGATCAAAAAATGTTGAAAGATATGGGCGACGATCCGGTAGAGGTAACCACTTACATTAATGGGATGGACGATTCTTATTTTAAAGCCTCACCTGCTGATCGTATTTCTAACATTGCCCGTTGGGAAAAATATTTACGCTACAAACCTAATATCAAGCTAAAATGGGTTTATTATTACGATACAGTAGCTGGGGTCACACCTTTTCTGATCGAACAGAAAATAAGTTTTAACAGGTATGTAAATACGGTAGCGAATATACAGGGACTAGATCTTCTGAAATTCATAAGCCCACAGGAACTTAAAAAACAGGTGGATTTACGCGGTGAAAGTGCCCGGTTGGTGATGCAGTTGAAATATAAAAACAAAAGCACCTTTTTAAGAACATTTCCACCTCCTGATACCGAATTTTGGCCATCAGAAAGTGAAACTGGTGCAGCTTTGAAACGAATGCTTGTTACGCCCCCAAAAGTTGTTTTTGCCACCGATGGTTATCAGCGGAGCATGGATAAAATGGGCGATAGGGATTATAAGGTACTATTCAACAGTAAAACATCTAGACGTTCACTGATTAACCAGGGTTTTGACGTGGATAGCATTTCTTTGGAACGGGACGAAATCCCTACAGGAATAGCAGCTTTGGTGATTGCCGACCCGAGGGTAGCATATACAGCTGCAGCAAAAGCGAAACTTCAAAAATACATTGCTGCGGGCGGAAACTTGATGATATCTGGAGAACCAGGTAAGCAACATGTGGTTAATCCATTGTTGGAATCGTTGGGAGTAGAAATACAGAATGGCACTATTCTACAGCGCAGCAGAGAATATTCTTACGACCTGGTGACTCCTAATTTTGCCCCCGGAACAGTGGCCATGGATAAAAGTCTACAACAATTTTATCAATATAAGGCAACAGTGTCAATGCCAGGTGTAGCTGCTTTAAGTTACGAGCCTAAAAATAATTTTACGGTTCACCCTTTACTGATCAGCAACGATCAGGTTAGCTGGATAAAAAAAGGAAAGTTTGTGCTCGATTCGGCAGCGCTGACAGTTGATCCGATAAATGGCGATCAGCAGGGGAGTTTTCCTACGGCACTTATGCTGACGCGAAATGTTAGTAATAAAGAACAACGCATTATTATATCGTCTGATGCAGATTTCTTTAGCAATGCAGAACTGAGTAGAAATAATATGCAGGTTTTTAATTCTACGTTCATTATGAGTATATTCCGCTGGTTCTCTTACGGAGAATTTCCGGTAGATGTAAGTCGTCCTGCACCTAAAGATAATAGTTCAACACTTCCCAAAACAGCTGTAAAAACGATAGAGGTTTTATATTACGGCATCATCCCAGGTATAATGTTTCTTTTTGGTATGATGATATTAATAAGAAGAAAACGTAAATAATCATGAGTCATTTATTTGAAACTTTTAGTTGGGCATTTCTTTTTACCATTGTCCGTTATTTTGCCATTGCAGGTTTGTTTTTTTTAGTTTTTTACCTGCTCTTTCCTAAAAGCCTGCTGCGAAATAAAATTCAAAGCAGGCTGGCTGGCAAGGCCGATTTTCTCCGCGAAATTTTGCATTCGTCTATATCAAGTATCATGCTGGCCATTACAGCTATCCTGGCACTTTCCGATGCATTGAGACCTTACACACTAATTTACACAGATATTCATGATTATCCATTGATATGGATTCCGGTAAGTTTGTTGTTAACCTTAGTGGTGCATGACGCTTATTTTTATTGGATGCACCGCGTTTTGCATCATAAAAAGCTCTTTAAACTCACCCATCTCGTGCATCACAAGAGTACCAATCCTTCTCCCTGGACCTCTTATTCCTTCCATTTTCTGGAAGCAATTGCAGAAGGAGGGGTGATGATTGTGCTGGTTTTAGTGATGCCATTGCATCCTTTAACCTTAGGGCTATTTGCTTTTTCTTCTTTTGTAATCAATGTTTACGGGCATCTGGGCTATGAAATTATGCCAAAATGGTTCCGGAAGTCATTTCTGTTCGAAATTATCAATACTTCCACTTTCCATAATTTTCATCACCTTAAGTTTAAGGGAAATTATGGTTTATACCTCAGGGTTTGGGACCGGTTGATGAAAACAGAGCACCCGGATTACGTAAAGGAGTACGATAGGATACAAAAGCAACGTTTTGGGTCATAATTAAATCCAAAGCGATTCAAATTACACTCGTTTTATTATTAATACACTGGTTCACTTGGCGCTTTATGTTTGCTAGTATGTTAGTGTATTAATTTTTAGGAATAGTTAATTAAGCAAATGAAGGCTGCTGGATGGCGCCTTCGTTTTTTTGTTTATCAAGCCGCTACCTTTTAATAGCGTATGTCTGGCGGAAAAAGTAGGCGCTTCAATTTGGTCTTAACTGTACATAGCTCGTAGTACATTTCCTCAAAAGCCACTCTTTTATTTTCCTTACTTAGACTTTGGGCGGGAGCAAGTCGCTAAGCCTGTATTTTGTTATGCAAAAGGCAATTCCAAGCTACATTTTTCTTATCTCGATAAAAGATACCTTCGTTATGGAACATATAGATCTGCTAAGCAACCAGGTCGTCCAATTGTATTATTTTGGCGAGCAGTTGCTGGTCGGTATTGTTATTACAGCGAACTTTTTTCTCCAAGATTGGATCGGCTCCCGGATGATATAGAAGTGATATTAGGCGATCTTTTCAACGAAACGGACAAAAAGGCGGCGAATGTCGTGTACGTCCGCTTACTGCATACGCATAATGGTCCCGATATCATCGGGACCACCCTTCGGGACTTATAGTACTCCGTGGCGCCTCCGCCCACTGGACTTCTTTGCTTTCTTTTTTTCCGTTTTTTCTTTTGAAAAGAATTCACGACTGAAAGGAAGCCAATTAACCAATTTTTTAATTAAAAGTTTAATGTGATGGAAATTACGGGAAGATTGACCGCTGATGCAGTGGTAAGAACGGTAAAGGGTGACAAAAAAGTGGTAGGGTTTACGGTGGCCGTGAACGACAGGTTTATGGTAGACGGAGAGAAAAGGGAGGTTTCGACCTTTTTTGACTGTGGCTATTTTAGGGGCGTGGGCATTGCCGATTTCCTTAAAAAGGGGAATGTGGTGCAGGTTTTCGGGCGTGTGGGCATCAATGCCTACATGGGGAATGATGGGCAGCCGAAGGCGGGACTGAACTTCCATGTGTCGGACATTAAGCTGTTCGGGGCTTCGGCTACCGCGGTGGCTAAAAGCAATGGTGCGGTGGTGGCTGCCGAGGTATTGCCGGAGAAAGTGCCGTCTGCCTTGGAAAGCACAGTAGGGAATGCAGGGAATGATGATCTACCATTCTAGAAAGGGGGATGTGATGGCGATGGATGAAAACTATCTGAAAAATCAGATTTCGGACTTTAGGGACAGTTTCTGTCCCTATGGTTATTTAGATGTGAAAAGGGCAATAGAGGTGGCTTTGGAGATTGGGGAGGATGCGGATTGGGCTTTTGAGCAGGTACAGGCTTTTGCCGAGGAATGTGGGATGAAATTGCAGGATGTCGACCCCTGCTATGTGGTCTTTGATGCGGTGCTGCAAAGTGCAAGGCAGGAGATTGAGGATTTGACGGGTTTTGACATTCAGAACGATGCAAGCTTTGAGACGCACGGGAACTATTGCGCCAGTTGCTACGATTGGCGTTCGGACGACTTGGAACTGTTGACCGAAAGGTTGCGCCCCTATGCCGAGAGGTTGGAGGATTTGGAGGAGGTGACCAAGTACTGGCTCGCACAGGTGGATATCAATATCGAACAGGTTCTCCCGATGGAGGACGAGGAAGATTAGGATGGAAACGAATTTTTTTACACAGGTCTGCGCACTGCCAAGGGCAGGGGCGTGGAAGCTGACCATCAATTTTGATGGGGAGCAGGGACTGTTGGTGTCGGTGCTGTTCGAGGGTGGGACGACCGCCCTCGCTCCCTTGGTGTTCAAGGGGACGGCCGCCGAACTCGATAAAGGATTTCTTAGGGCGATTGCCGCCCCTGCGGAGAATACGGCGAAGCTGTTTGTGGAATTACAGGCGCATTTGGAGAGTTTGGAAAATGCCAAGAACGACCTTAGAAATCGGGCGGCAGCCAAATCGGCAAGTGCCGCTGCGGCAAAGCCCAAGACTGAGGGCAAAGCCGAGAAGAAGAAACGCTATGACGATATTATCGCCAAGGCCAAGGAGCTGAACGGACAATGCAAATATACCGATGCGCTCGCCCTGCTGCCGACAAACGAGGAATTTCCCGAAAAGGCGACCGAACTCGACGGATTGCGCAAGGCGTTAAGGGAACGTAGCCAACAATTATCCCTATTACAGACCCAAAATACTTAGGGCATGATGACGACACAATTATTGCCGAGGGTAATCCTGTTTACCATGGGCGGCAGGGACATGAACTTGCTCAACACAACAATGATGATTGATACGAAAGCAATTAGATCTGCAAGAGCGGTTAGATGTTATGAGCACGAAATCCTATAATAAGCGAAGCAATCAGGGTAAGGCTTCCCGTTGGCAGTATAAGTTTTACAATTTCGGTAAAGAACTTATCTTTCCATAGTTCGCACCTATTGCGGGGAAGTTTTTTGGAACGTGTTCTGGTATTGATAGGATTGCTGTAGCCATTCCATAGTTTTGCTAAACTATTATTTAATGAATATCGGATCACGCTCATAAATTAATTAAGAACTTGTAAACAGTATCGTTTTCCGTTTTTCATTAGTAGCAATTGTGGCGTCAAATAACGATAATCAGCTTTCCTCATAATCTGCTGCTAAAGTTTGGACATAGGTCTTTGATGGATGTAGTAATTGTTTTTTTGACAATTCTACCCGCTTTGATTAATCATTTTAAGATGGGATGCTTAGGGATATGCTTTACTAAACTAGGGTCGCTTCTTGTTTTATATGGCCGATAATCAAAATTTTTTAGGTGTGTTTTATATAAAGTGATATATTTAGCTGACTTTAATCTATTTGCAAATGGAGGAAGAGGACCAAATATTACTGGATGAACTAAAGGCGGGCCGTAAAGATGCCTACGAGCTTGTATTTAAAACATATTATCGTGCGCTTGCGCTAAAAGCTTTTTTAATGCTCGATGACCAAATGGAAGCTGAAGACCTGGTGCAGAACCTGTTTGTGGATATGTGGCAGAAAAACCATTACCAATCGGTAAAAAGTTCCCTAAAGGCTTATCTATTCCGTGCTGTGCATAACCAATGCCTGATGGCGTTGAGAAGTCGTAAAAGTACCCAGCAAAAGCTAGACGTTTATACCAGGTCATTAGTCCCTCAAGCTGCTGAAAATATCGAAGTATTTGAAGAAATGCATGAAAGGGATGTTCAAATGGCATTCAGTGAACTTCCGGCTCAACGTCAAAAAGCTTTCAAACTCGTACATCTCGATAATAAAAAATATCAGGAAGCGGCAGATGAAATGGGCGTTTCCATCAATTCGGTGAAGACACACCTTAAATTAGCTGTAAAGGTTTTACAGCGTAAGCTAATTAAATTAAAATAACATTCACCTAATAGCGACTAACATGCATCTGAATAAGGAGATGGATTATAATAACGAATATATCAAGGCACTATTGGTGGAAAAGCTCGCTGGTACCATCAGTACAGAAGATGAGGTCGTTGCCAACGCTGCACTTGCCGAATCGCCCGAAGCTTTGGCCTATTGGCAATCTTTGGAGCAAAAGTTCAACGCAACCAGCCTACCATCTGATTTCCTTGCTGGCATAGATGAAGATAAAAGCTGGGATATAGTGAATAATAAGATTATTGATAAGGAGAATAGAGATGATATAACTCCTAAAGTTAAAAAATTAGCTACTTGGCATTACTTAGCTGCATCGGCTGCCATATTGGCTTTTGCGCTCATTATCTTATTAAGGATGGGAGAATCAAAAATTGCTGAACTTCCGCATAAAAGCAATCAAGTTCGACTCCAAATAGATGGTGGGCAAACGGTTGATTTATCATCAGAAAAACAGATTGAGGTAGAAGGGACAGAAATCAGCAATCATGCTAAAGAACTGAGCTATACAGCAGATGCTGGAGCAAAATTAAAATGGGCTACACTGACTGTTCCACATACAAAAGATTATAAGGTAAGGTTGGATGATGGTAGTACGGTTTGGCTTAACGCAGCCTCTACCTTACGTTTCCCATTTCGTTTCGGTGCTTCAAAACGAGAGGTTTACCTAACTGGGGAAGCTTATTTTGAAGTAGCCAAAAATGCAAAGGTGCCTTTTGTAGTACATACCGATTATGCAGATATCCAAGTTCATGGTACCTCCTTTAATGTGAACGCCTATGAAAATGAAGTTTTCTCTACTTCGCTGGTAGAAGGCTCGGTTTCGGCAGTTAGAGGAAATAAAGAAATTCCTTTGCTGCCAGGGCAAGAGGTATTTTCTAAATCCGGTGGGCTAAGTGTTAGAAGTTTTGATCCCGAATTACTTTCATGGCGCAGTGGGACTTACTATTTTCACCGTAAGCCTCTGGCCGAGATTGCGCAGGTTTTGGTGCGCTGGTATGATGTTAAGCTAGATTGGAAATCTACTTCTACAAGTACTCAAATCTTCACTGGCGAGATTGATAAGAACCAATCTCTAGATGTAGTACTTTCTAATTTACAGTTAACATCAGGTATCAATAGCAGGTTGGAAAAAGGGATTCTTACATTTTATTAATTTTTTTGAAATAATCATTCACCCTTTTTAGGAATTGATGCATCATAGGTTTAACTTAAATATAAACCTAAACGCATGATCAAAAAACTTACCCGAATGGGCCGGTTATCCTTACCGGCAATTTCGCTGATGCTTTTCTTTGTCATTACCTCAAGGGCTTCCCAAGGTTCAGCAAAAATTAACTTAAAAGGCAACAACATTACTTTAGCGTCGCTTTTTAAAAGTGTAAAGAAACAGACTGGTCTAACTGTATTCTACAACAATGCATTGTTGGACGATTCGCAGACCATTACCGTAGACTTTAAGGCGGCAGAACTACAGGAGGTGATGACGGTGGCACTTAAGGGACGGGGCCTTGATTGGGTGATAAAGAACAGATACATTCTATTACAGAAATCTGCGTCCGTAACGCCGCCGTCAAGAGATCCTAGGCTGGTCCCCAACTCGAGGGCAGAAATAAGTGGTAAAGTTACCGATGAAACCGATGGACCATTGCCTGGTGTTAGTGTGAAAGTAAAAGGCAAGGCTACGGCAACCTCGACAGATAATGATGGCCGTTACCAGATTACTGTCAATAGTGGCGATATTTTGGTATTCTCCTATCTGGGATATACTTCCCAAGAAATTGTTTATAATGCGCAGTCGACCATTGACATTAAGCTGCAGGTAGCCAATGAAAACCTAGGTGAAGTGGTGATTGTAGGTTATGGTACCCAACAAAAAGTAAATTTAACCGGTGCTGTATCTCAAATATCAGGAAAAGATGTAGCGGTAAGGCCTGTTGGTCAAACTTCGGCAGCATTGCAAGGGATGGCCCCCGGTGTTACCGTGAGGCAGAGTTCTGGCAGACCGGGAGGCGATGCGGGAACGATACGTATACGTGGGGTGGGTACCTTTGTTGATCCCAATCCCTTAGTGATGATAGATGGTATCGAAGGTTCGATGAACAATATTGATCCCAACCTTATCGAATCCATTTCAGTACTGAAAGACGCCGCATCTTCTTCTATTTATGGTTCTAGAGCTGCGAATGGAGTAATTCTTATCACGACCAAGAGAGCTAGCGCAGATCAAATCGGTATTTCCTATAATAATTACATCGGATGGCAAAATCCAACAAACACACCTGATATAGTAAATGCAGTAGATCACATGCTATTGACGAATGAAGCTTACGTGAATACTGGGCGTACGCCTTTATATCCAGCATCTTTAATTGAACAATATAGAGCGCAGAATGGTGTAAGCTCCGATGCTTTTCCAAATACCGACTGGCAAAAGGAAACATTAACGGGTTCGGGCTTACAACAAAGCCACTTTCTTAACGTTCAGGGTGGCACTAACAAAGTTCGCCTCTTAGGTTCTTTCGGATTATTTGATCAGAAAGGTGTAATTCAGAATTCAAGTTTTAAACGTTTCACTATCAGGACGAATGCTGATGTCAAATTTTCCGAAAAATTGAATGCACGTATCGATCTACAATATGTGAATGCGATCACTACCGATCCGGCCGCAGGATCGGGAGAAATTTTTCAATGGATGAACGGCATACCAGCCAATCAAATTGGGATTACGCAAGCTGGGCAATGGGGGGTAGGATGGAATGGTTTTAATCCAATTTCGGCAAGCGTGGCTGGTGGAACCAATCGCACACGTGCACCTTTTGGAAGTATCAATGCGGTGTTAAACTACAAGCCGCTAGATTGGTTAGAGGCAGAAGTAGCTTATGCGCCAAAATATGCAATTTCTACAGGAAAGAACTACCGTATCGCCATCCAGTCATACTTGCCAAATGGAACGCCTAGTTTCTTAACTCCCGCTATGACGATGTTGACACAGAACAATAGTCATTCTTTTTTCAATAATACAAGAGCAACGGTTACCGCAAAAAAGAAGTTCGGTAATCATGAACTGAAGTTTTTGATAGGTGCTTCGTGGGAAGATTATTATAATGAATGGGTGAACGCCTATCGAGATACATTTATCTTACCTAATTACGATCTGCTAAATGCAGGTTCTGCTTTAAATCAACAAGCTACAGGAAGTGCAGAAGAGTGGGCATTACAATCATTTTTCGGTCGTGTCAACTATGTTTTTAACGGTAAATATCTTTTGGAAGTTAATGCTCGTTATGATGGATCCTCTCGTTTTGCTCCACGTAACAGGTACGGCTTCTTTCCCTCAGCATCGGCTGGATGGCGTATTTCTGAAGAAAGTTTTATGTCAGGACTGAAGAAGGTGATAAATGAAGCTAAGCTGAGGGTGTCTTGGGGAACGCTAGGTAACCAGAATATCGGTACCTACCCTTCTGTAACGGCTATAGCTTTGGAATCATATACTCTAGGTAAGCAGATTGTAAATACTGCGGCTTTGAATAATCTTGCCAATAAAAATATCGTTTGGGAAAGCACAGAAGAGAAGAACATTGGCCTAGACCTTACCCTGTTCAATAACCTGACCATTACTGCCGATTACTACCGCCGTCGTACAAGTGATATTTTACTGCAATTGAATATTCCATTGTTAGGAGGATTTAGCGGATCAGGAATACCCTTTCAAAATGCTGGAGTGGTAGATAACAATGGTTGGGAACTTGGCCTGGGCTATAAAGGAAAGGTCAAGGACTTTATTTATAATGTTAACCTGAACGTATCTGACGTGAGAAATACAATAGTGGATACAAGAGGTATTAACCAAACAGGTACTACGGTAAACCGCGAAGGCTATTCCATTGGATCGTTATTTGGCTATGTTGCAGAAGGTCTGTTCCAATCTGATGCCGAGGTGGCGGCACATGCCAAACAATTCGGTGCCGTTAAGGCTGGAGATATCAAATATCGTGACCAAAATGGCGATGGTATCATCAATGAATCTGATAAAGTAGTGATTGGCGGTACAATACCTCGATTTACGTATGCGGCCAACCTTTCCGCTTCCTATAAGGGCTTTGATATGGCAGTGTTGCTGCAAGGTGTAGGCAAAGCCAATGGCTATCTAAGTGGTCCTGGTATTTTGCCTTTCAACGTAGGGGGTGTAATTGGTGGCACTATCCGCGAAGACAATAAAGACCGTTGGACACCTGACAACCCTAACGCCAGTTTTCCAAGGTTGGCATTTGGCGAAACCAATAATGAACAGATTTCTACCTTCTATCTAAAAGACGCCTCTTATCTAAGGGTAAGAAATGTGCAGATTGGTTATACGCTTCCGGCGAAATTTAGTCAAAAGGCATCTGTTAAGCGACTGCGAGTTTTCGCCAATGGATCTAATCTCGCTTCTTTTGACCGTTTTTGGACCGGATATGACGTAGAAGCACCGGTAGGTGCCGGGAATGTCTATCCGCAAGTAAAGGTTTACAGTTTCGGGCTAGAAGCATCATTTTAGGAGGAGCTATGAAAAAGTATTTAATATTTAACATCCGTAAAAACAATATACAGATGAAAACGAAATTCCAATTTCTGGTATTAATTGTAACGTTGGCTATGTTTGGGGCCTGCAAGTCAGATTATTTGGACAAATATCCGTTGAATGGACCTTCCGATGATTCATTCTTTACCAATCAGGACGAACTGATCTTGGCGGTAAATGGTATCTATCGCTATGCCAATTATACCCCATTGGATAACATGCCGCTCAATATACTCACCGACAATGCCAGTGATATTGGTTGGGACCGTAACAATAGCGCATTGCAGGCTATTGGAAAGGGGAACCACGACAGCGCGAACGGTTTTGCGCTCTCCATTTGGACAGAGGCCTATAAAGTAATTTCCAAGTGCAATTTCGTATTGGATAATATAGATAAGGTTAAAGATAAAACCACGCCAGCTATCTTCAATCGGTCTAGGGCAGAAGCGAGATTTGTAAGGGCCTATACCTATCACTACCTCGTGGATAATTTTGGCGATGTGCCACTTATAACCAGGGTACTTGCGCTTGAAGAAATGAAGGTGCCTAAAAATCCGAAGACCGAGGTAGTAGATTTTATATTGAAGGAGCTCACTGAAGCGGCACCAGATCTGGAGATTACCTATACCGGTGCAAATGTAGGAAGAGCAACCAGAGGCGCGGCCTTGGCCATTAAAGCAAGAACCGCATTGTATAACCAACGTTGGGCCGTTGCTGCAGATGCGGCAAAAGCCGTAATGGACTTGAACGTATACAGCTTACATAACAATTTCGGCACTTTGTTTGGTTATGCCGGTCAAAGTTCTTCAGAGATTATATGGTCATTTCAGTACCTGAAAGCATCACGGACCAAAACCCACTCGACACCCAACAATCTGGTGTCAAGAAATGGATTGGGCTTTACCAACAAGGTGCCTTCACAATCACTGGTAGATGTATATCTATGCACCGATGGATTAAATATTGATGAATCACCACTGTTCAATCCAGCTACCCCTTATCAGAACCGAGATCCAAGGCTAACTTTTACCATTGCTGTACCGGGTTCTACGTTTTACAACTATCAATTTGAAACGCATAGAGATAGCGTGAAATGCTGGAATTATAATACCACGCCTGCAACTAGGGTAGATAACCAAGATGCACTTAATGCTTTCGCAACTTTTACAGGATATTGCTGGAAGAAATACGTAGATCTTGACGATAGGCTAGACCGTACCAATTCGGAGCTTAACATTATACAAATAAGATATGCAGAAGTACTACTGATTTATGCAGAAGCGAAAAATGAGTTGCAACAGCTCGACCAAACTGCTTATGATGCTATCAACAGGGTACGAACACGTCCTAGTGTAAACATGCCGACTATCACATCGGGTAAGACTGAAGCTGAATTTAGAAGCTTGGTACGTAAAGAACGTCTTTATGAATTGGCTATGGAAGGATTTAGGTTGAGTGATCTGCGTCGATGGAAGATTGCTGAAAAAGCGATGAATGGTAATTTTTATGGACGTGTACAACGTGGTTTGGTCGCTGCCGCACCACAAATTGATAATAATGGCCTAGCCGATTATACTTTGGTGCCAAACCGTGCGGATTTGCGTGTGGTGGAGGTCCGTACTTTTAACAAAGACCGAGATTACCTTTGGCCTATTCCAAATATTGAAACAGTTACCAATCCTCTTCTGAAACCTAATCCCAATTATTAATGATGTGCATAGAAGCTAAATGGAAGAACGTACTTTGCCTGGTGATAATCTTGCTAAGTATCAAAGTTGGTTTTGCCCAATCAAAATCAAAACAATATGATATCTGTGTTTATGGAGGAACTTCTGCAGGAGTAATTGCTGCCTATACCGCTGCCAAATTAGGCAAATCGGTGATCTTGATAGAGCCTGGGAAAAACTTGGGTGGAATGAGTTCCGGCGGCCTTGGTTTAACAGACATAGGGAACAAATACGCGATCAGTGGCCTAGCACTAGATTTCTATCGCAGAATAGGTAGACATTACGGGCGTTTTGAACAGTGGGTATTTGAACCCCATGTAGCTGAAAATCTATTTAATGAATACGTGAAAAATGGAAATGTACCCGTACTTTTCCAGAGCCGTATTGTGAGTGCTGCCAAGAAAGGGAACCAGCTAATTTCCATCAAACTTGAAAATCCTATAGAAAATCAAGTTACTTTGGTAAATGCAAAGGTATTTATCGATTGTTCTTACGAAGGTGATTTAATGGCCCGTGCTGGAGTATCTTATGCAGTTGGTCGGGAATCAAATGCCGAGTATGGCGAAACGTTTAATGGTGTACAATTGATGAACGGTCATCAAATGCCACAAGGTATTGATCCTTATAAAACCAAAGGAGATCCTTCTAGCGGTCTTTTATGGGGAATAGGTGAAGGAAACCTTGCTCCAACGGGAAGTGGCGATAAAAAAGTTCAGGCCTATAACTTCAGGATTTGTTTGACCAGTAATCCCGAAAATCGGATCCCGATTACAAAGCCCGAGAATTATCAGCCAGAGCGCTATGAATTGTTGATTCGCCAAATGGAAAAACGTACATGGAAATCTTTACAGGATGTCTTTATATGGAGCGGTATGCCCAATCAAAAAACAGACATCAATAATAGAAATGGTTTTTCCACGGACATGATCGGGATGAATTGGGACTATCCAGAAGCAGATTACGCCAAGCGTGCCGAAATTTGGAAAGCTCATGTGGATTATACCAAGGGCTTGTTGTTTTTTGTAGGGAACGATCCTAGGGTGCCAGAGCATATTAGAAAAGAAGTTGCACAATGGGGCTACCCAAAAGATGAGTATACAGCTAACGGCAACTGGTCGCATCAATTGTATGTGAGGGAAGCAAGAAGGATGAAGGGCGAACTGGTCATGACACAACACCACTGTCAAGGCAGAGAAACTGTGAAGGATGGCGTTGGAATCGCCGCCTACACAATGGATTCGCACAACTGCGACAGAATTGTAGTTAAAGGTGAAGTAAGAAATGAGGGGAATGTAGAAGAAGGAGGGTTTGGACCTTATCCAATTGCTTACAGGGCCATCGTTCCAAAGGAAATAGAGGCTGCAAACCTATTGGTGCCTGTTTGCCTTTCAGCTACGCATATCGCTTATGGTTCAATCCGTATGGAACCTGTATTTATGGTGTTGGCACAATCTGCGGCTACAGCAGCAGCACAAGCTATCGATAGTAAGGTTGCCGTACAGCAAATAGATGTTGCCAAACTTCAAAAGCAATTGAAGGAGAATCCTTTGGTAAACGGCAGTAGACCAGAAATTGTAATAGACAATAGCAACCGAAGTTTGGTAACCTTAACTGGTAAATGGGACAGTCAAACCTACGGTGGGTACGGTCCAGATTTTCTTGTTACTTCCGAAAATACTGGTCAGCCACAATCAATACGCTACAATCTTGACCAATCTACCAAAGGAAAATATGAAGTTTTTACGTATTATCCTAAGCGGGCTAAAACAGCTACAGAAAGTAAAATCACGATATTTGATGGACAAAAAGAAAAGAAACTCACTATTAAAGATGGCGATGTAAAGGTAATCGGACAAACCTATGGCGAATGGGTAAGTCTGGGTACCTATGAGTTTTCTGGAAAGGCGTATGTTGACATAGCTTCAAGTGGTGGGGCCACTGTAGCAGATGCGGTTCTTCTTGTGCCCAGAGGATAATTGATTTTTAAGAAAAAATGCTGTTTAAAAGTGTAAGGGGATAGGGATATTCTTATTCCCCTATATTTGGTTTGACAAAAGTGTATCATACAATCTTGGAAAATGCCTTAATTGAGAATGATAGGAAATGTAATTGAAAGAATTGATTAGCCTTAGGAAGTAATGAGAAGTTAGTTATTTTCAGTTGTTAGATCTTTAAGATGCATCTTGCATAGTATCTAATTCAATATTTTTCTAAAACTTTAGATTATATATTCATGAACTTATTTGTTTATTTTTGAAAACAATGAGGGACGAAGGATTTTTTCAACAGATTGTATTTTAGTTGTTTGCACTTGACGGAAAAAGAAAGTAGAAGCTTCTGTTTCACAACTTTTTATAGGGTTTGAAATTTGTATCATATATGTCTCATTATTCAAGATTCTGATTGATAGTTAGTTGTGTTTACTTTTTGCATAATTTCAGAATTGTCTCGGCACTGCCGAGACAATTCTGAAAATGTCTATAGCTTTAACTGGATTTTGTTGTTCTGCAAAAAGACGTCCAAATCATTCTTTGCAACAAAAGGTTTGACCATTCCATTTCTTTTGTCAATAAGGTAGTAAATAGAGGCATTCTTGCTCAGCAGTTTGTAGGCGGGACTGTTGGATAACAGGCTGTCCAGTATCTTGCCATCTGAGTCTGGTTCCGATAGCCGACTGATCTTTACGTTCTGGTCCAGCAGGGAAACTGTGGTGTCCCTGTTATTTGTAGCGTACTGTTTCTTCCAAAAATCGATGTCATCATCTATCCGATCGAGGAGTAAGGTGACATTTGGTCTCTGCACCAGTAGGATATGCTCACTATTATGCACGATCCTGTCAATATCGGCATAGACAAGGATATTGGTGAACTGGTCAATCGCACCTGAGCGGTAGATAATGCTTCCATAGGGGTATCCCATATCAACAGCTTCATTGGCCGGCAAATAGTAATAACCATTTCCCAGGTCTCTGTCTCCTTCTCCATTGCATGAGACGAACAATAGCGCCACCATCGCCAATACATAAAATTTACTTTTCATCACTTTATTTTAATGGTTGGGTTTTTATAAATAATTTTAAATGGAGTCCCATTTGTCTTGTGCATCATAGTGTTTTGGGGATCGCCAATAAGCGTCAAGATATTTCGGCCAACATTTTTGAAACTGTTGTTCGGTCGATACTTATAGTGATATGCCTGGTCTATTACCTCGACCGTATTGGCATCTACAACCCTGAAAGAAGTACCGCCATAGGTGGCCGCGGTCTCCCACCAGTAGCAGCGCCACGGGCAAAAGAAGTTTTTTCATATAGAGTGGTTAATTTTAACCTAATTCTAAAAAGATATTCCGGGGTTTAGCTGTTTGTAACGTTAATATTACGTGGTAGGGAGGGCTGAGGATGACAATGGATTCTGCCAAGTTAAAGGGCATTTCTTTTTTTGACCAGCGCATCACGTTCGACATTTCACGCTTCCCACAGGGCATCTATTCTGTCCGTCTGAGCGGCAACGGGAAAACGGAATTGATGAGGGATTGTTATTTTGGATAATCGTGACTACACATCAATCCAGAATGACAATGCAACCACTATGTTTTACATGCTTTATAAATTCTTAAACTTGCATAAAATCGAAAGATTGTTGGCTGCTCTGATGTAGTGCGATTCTCTTTAAGGATTTTGCCTATAAACGAAGGAGGTGTAGCCTTTTGCGTAGCAAAAGAGATTTAGAAAGAGTAGCTACTTGGAATTCTCGGAATTCAAGATCATGAATATCGTATTACCAATGGGATAGGTTCGCAAAGGCTGAACAATCGGTTGGGTGGCAGTTTGGAACGAAAGCAGGTGCTTACTTTTGACTACATCTACACTTTGGACCATATATGACCAACAAGTTGAATTTTTTGACCGCAAATTTTGATGTTAATCACTTTGTTTCTGGCCGTTGCGTTTAGTATATTTGGTCGAGCGTTAATTTTTACCGGCCGTTCACTTTCCTCTAACGTGTGGCTCGTTTATTTTTGATGCAGAAATGGAATTTAAAAGCAGAAGGTGAATTCCCAGTGCATATTGATTTTTTACTCAGAAAAAGCAAATGATTACACCAGAACAAAAGGACGCAATACTCATTAAAATGGTTGGTGATGTTAGGCGTGAGTGGCTCCCCATTAATAGCGAATATACTGGGGTGAACACTGTTGTTACCAACGCGCTAATCAAACAGTTCAGTGAAAATGGCTTGGTAGAGATAAAGAGTACCCCTGGAAAACAAGATGATACATTCATAGTTTACGTCAATTTGGAAGCCGACGATTTTTTAAACCATGGAGGACACAAATTCAAAGAAGATATTTTTAGACTGCAATTCGACAAACTAGTCCGTGAATTGGAAAAACTTGAAGATGATGTTCCGAAGGATAAACTAAGAAATGTTTATGATTTGATTGGTGCGATATCATCCGGCTTATCTATATATACAGGAGTTAGAGGTATAATTTGAATTCCGCTTTTTTTAAGATAGCTACTAAAAAGTGATTGGGACGATCGAATAAGGCTAAAATAACCATGTGCTTTGTAAAAATACCGTCAAATTATTTCTTTTTACTTAGTTGCTGTTAGTGATAGATAGTCACAGATATTGATATATAAACTTGTCCATGATTTGTTCCTGAATGTTATTTAAACTGTTGATTATCAATAAGTATGTAATTTATGCATTGGCAATTATTTTTTTAACTAACTGATTTACAGTGTTTTAAATATTTGATTTTTTATATTTCTAATTATTGTTTTTGTATTTAAATTACTGTTTTCCAGTGTTTTGTGTTTTTCGTCTTTCATTTCGTGTATCTAATTTAAAGCGTTTTCGTCCCTGAATTGTCCCCCCAGAGTATCAAATTGGAAATTAACAAGTGCCCATTTTTTCTGTCCCTTACGGATACTTAACGACCAATGTATACCCTAATACTTAGGTCAGGGGGAAGATAACTAAAGAAGCTTGGAATAATTATTGCAATGGGGGGTGTCTACGGATTGGTGTCTGAGTTGTCAATCTTAATTAAAGTCTCAAAATCAATTTCCAAACCCTTTGAGATTTCATAGAGATAATAATATGAGGGATTTATATTTCCCGCCTCTAATCTCTGTATAGACTGTTGATCCTTGCCAATGGAGTGCGCCAGCTCTTTTTGAGAAATACCCTTCTTATTACGCATTTCGCGTATTCTTTTACCGAGATTTCTGAGCAGTGTTTCCTTGTTCATTGGAAACATAAAAGAATAATAAACAACTTGGATGTTGTACAACGGATGTGTTGTAATTTGTTTTTTTTATATATGTTTGCCCGCTTATTATAATTTAGAGTAAGGTTGGCCCCTCTATTAACTTCTAGATTCTAAATTTTCGATGAATAAATCATCCAATTAAGATCACTGATTAACCTAGAAGGGCTTTCATTTTTACAATTAGTATGAGTTCCAATTTCACGGTTAAAAAGATTTGCGAGCATTGTAAAGGAATATTTGATGCGAGAACAACAGTGACACGTTTTTGCAGTCGAATATGTAATAAAAGGAATTACAAGTTGAGGCAAAGGTCAATCCTAATGAAAGACGAAAGCCTAAAGATCCAAGCCCTGATAGAAAAACCGATAAACGATTTACAGGCAAGAGAATTCTTGAGTGTAGGTAATGTAGCTGAACTGTTAGGAGTTTCCAGGAAGATGATCTATCGGATGATTGCGGCTAGAAAATTGAAAGCAGTAAACCTATCGGTACGAAAAACGGTTGTTCATCGTAAGGAAATCGACAGGTTGTTTGACGAGGAGCCTACAAAGGGGTCGAACGTAATTGATATATCTATGGTCAAGCCCAGTTTGAATAATAGCTATTCAATAGGGGAAGCGCAGAAAAAATTTAATATTTCTGAAGCTGGCCTGTATCAACTGATCAAAAGAAACAAAATACCCAAATGTAAAAACGGTAGAGGCGTGTACGTGGCCAAAAGAGAGCTTGACATTATTTTCGATGTAAGCTAGTTTTATGTCAAGAGTAACAATACGCCACAGGTCAATATCAAAAGCAAGAAAATCGATTTATTTAGACTATTCGCCGCCAATTTATAACCCGCATAAAGGCAAGTTCCAGAGAAAAGAGTATTTGAAGCTTTTCCTATTCGACAAGCCCATTAGTAAGCCCGATAGGTTGCATAACAAAGAAACAAAAAGCCTCATAGAATTTATTCGTGCAAGTCGTCAAATAGATATTCAAAACAAGAGATTTGGATTTCTTTCGGAGACAGTCAGAGACTCTAGCTTTATAGATTTTTTTAGGAATTATGTTTCAAAAAGACAGAAATCTTCTTCGGATAATAATGCAATGTCTCTTCGCTACTTTATGGCATTTGCGGATAAAAGCATTAGGTTTAGCGACCTGAATGATTTTTTATGCGAAGATTATAAAAATTTCCTGTTGGGGGGACCTGGGATAAGTAGAAGAGGAAAACCAATTGGTAGAAATACCGCTGTAAACTATTTTGCCAAATTTCGCTCGGCTCTCCGTAAAGCGTTCAGCAATGGTTTCATCGATCTTGATCTATACGGGATTGTCCCGCCGATAAAGGTAAAAGAAACCCATAGGCATCGTTTAGATATTGAAGAATTGCAGAAATTGGCAGATACAGCTTCAACGTCTGATTTGATGAAAAGGGCGGCTTTGTTTTCAGGTCTAACTGGTCTACGATTTTCTGACGTGCAAACATTGAAGTTTTCAGAAGTTAAAGGGAGGCAGGGAAACTATTACCTACAATATACGCAGTCAAAAACAGATGCAGCAGAAATACTTCCGATTTCGGACCAAGCAGTAGCACTAATGAAAAATAAGGGAAAGCAAGAACAATTGGTTTTTAAGGGATTAAAATATTCTAAGCTCAAACCATTTTTTGTCTCTTGGTTATCTAGCGCTGAAATAAAAAAGAATATAACGTTTCATAGCTTTAGACACACATATGCTACACTGCAGCTGGCGCATGGTACGGATGTTTTTACACTATCAAAGATGCTTGGCCACAAAAGCCTAAGAAGCACCCAGGTTTATGCCAAGATAGTTGATGCGAAAAAGATTGAAGCTGCAACCAGAATTTTTATTGATATCAAAAAAATATAGAAGATGCTATTTTTCAAACGCGTTTAAAATCGTATATTTAGAAGTGAGCACTTACGGAGGATTTCTGTAGGGAATTAGATTTGTTAGTAGTTTAAATTTGTGAGAAGGATATGAGAAGAGTGACATTAAGGCAAAAACAAATTGGCAATGGCAGGATTGCTTTGTATTTAGATATTTATCCACCTATTGAAAATCCAAAAACTGGAAAATTAACCAGAAAGCATTATCTAAAAATGCATATCTATAGTCGACCTAAGACAGATATTGAAAGGCAGTTTAATAAATATACACTTGGACTTGCAGAGACTTTGAAAGCTAAAAAACAGCTAGAGATATACGGCCTAAATCTTTAACTATTGGGTTTATAAACACTAATCAGTTTTAGTTATGTGACAATTTTGTTTGAGATATCAATCAATTGTTTTCGATATTTACTGCAGGTTATGTGGGTAATCCAGAAATTTATCAAGGGATTTGCTGAAAGGAACTGCCGTCTTAGTTGATGTTGGAACAAAGTTTACCTGCAGCTTGCCGTTGGACAGTTTGGGGGCATTGGCAATCATCAACTCGTATTCAAATTCAAAGCCCTTCATATCGTCTAGTGTTTGGAAACTTAGGGCAAGCTTACTAAACTTATACGATTGATGATGTTTCAGGTAGTTGCACTTCATGTCTACATGTAAGCCATTTACCTTTTGAATTGATATCCAAGGCTTCGATAAAGATGGTGTGGACGGCACATGGGACGATAATTCGTTTTGCAGCTTATTAACTTTCATGATAAGCTCGTTAAATGGAAGTGGTTTCTCAGGAGGTACAGGAGAAAGCGGAAGTGGATTGAAAGTGTCGGCAAGTTCGATATTAATTCCCTCGGGAAACCTAAGACGTAGATCAATATTCTCTGCGGGAACATGTCCCTCGTTATAAATTTCTAATTGGATCTCGATTGACAAAAGTCGACGGATATGCCAGTTGTGGACTAGAGGGAGGTATTCATGCTGATAATCTTCAAAAAAACAGTCAAGATCTTCATTATATCTTTTACTTTCAGTATACATCATGCTTTCCATAAGGTTGCTCTGAAATATTAGGTCTCTCTGAGTGGGCATTTTAAAAGGAATTTTGTGGTAGGTATGCTTTTTTTTCAGCTCCTGCATCTTGCGGGCGCAATATTGATCGAACGTCACTGTTCCTTGAAACTCAGGAAAATTGACGTACTTGCTTTTATCTCCAAGGAACAAATCAACTTTAGGAACGCGGTTTTTCAACTCATTATTCTCTCTGACCAATTTTTGTAATCTGATTTCGAGTTCATCGGGTTCCTCTGCAAGCAATTCGCTATCTGATAGCTTTATCGTTTTGATATTGAGGTTTTTTGCTTTCAGCCTAGGGCCAAAATCTTCACTAATCAATATTTTTTGGTCGTCAATATTTTCAGGAGAAAACTCCAATATCGCCGCCAACAGGCAATCGTCCTGTTCAGATTTCTCAAGGCTATTTTCTGAAAATGTTGCAGATGTGGGTCTTTTGTCAATAAGGATCCAATCAGGATCTTCTTTATCCATAATCTGCTCAAAAAGCTTGGTGATGGATCTAGCCCTGGTGGCTATCTTTTTTTTAGAGTTACGCTTGTGCTTGTCTATTTCATCGATAACGATAGGGGCAATTACCATGATACAAGGACCTTCTACGTAATTTTTCCAATTGATTTCCCTTGGTGATTTACAATGGAGGAGGATATTTGTGTCAAGAAAAAGAAAGTTTTTTGCCATTGTTGGATTTGCTTTCCCGAATCTAGTAAAAGACAGAGACAATTAAAATTTCTGTAAAGTTGGATTTTTTTCAATTCACGATTTCGGTCTGCAAAGCCCAAAGTGCTTGTCTTCTTTTACACATATATTTGGAACGGATGCTGCATTATTAAGATTTTGACTGAATATTCTTTAAATTTTTTTTTCGAGATGCTATCATAGGAACTATGATGATGGATACTCATAGCACTTCAAGAGTTGAATATGCGAAATCTCCATGTTTCTACATTCGTTGATGATTGTCTTTTAATTGCTCAGATGAAAAGTTTGTTAAGCCACTTGTTTTTTATGATTGAGATCACCCTGCAATTGTGGGCATTTTTTTTGTTAGTGAGCTATTTAAGGTTTGGTTATATAAAGCCCTGCTAGTAAAATCTCATGTTGGACTTTTTCATTATCGGATGATGGTTAGGAAAACTTGAAATGCTGACTATTATTATAAAGGTCATCCATTATTTTTTCCCTCTGTGTGTCAGTACAATCTTCTTGATCGTTCAAATGCCCGTAAATGTTCGCATATTCATTATAAATATTGGTAGCAAATATTCCAGTGTCATCGGATCCAAGAACTATTTTTGGTACAGCGTGTCCCTTTCTAGCCCACTGAATCCATCGGAAAAAATGATAAGTTGAAAAATCCTTGTGTATCCCAATCCTCACGTTACTTGTCGGTAGGGTCTCGATTATGATGCCTTTTTCGCTCATTATTTTTAGGACAGCCAACTGAAGCTGCGTCATTTTATCTCTGTCAAAAAAATCTTCTGTCTCGATTTCAATAATCATTTCATACTTTTTCCTGTACGGTAGTTCATGATATTTTTGAAATAGTGTAAAATCACGACTTTTACGATCAATTTTACTCTCAATGTAATCCCATTCGTTTGGATCGAAATATTTTAATTGGGACGCCTGTAGATGATCTTTATGATTGGCGTGCAATGGACATATATCTCTCATCAGCCAAGATGCTTCATAGTCATCGACACTATCGTTCGTACCATAAACTTCTACAAATAAGGACGAAATTTTATTTTCGATTTTTCCTAAATCCGGTAAAAAGGTTGCCAACTGGTTGTTATTGATAAGGTAACGGCAGAATAAAAGGTTATCCAAGTATTCGCCTTGCGGAATCAATATTTTTTTTCCAACGATGTTGCACCACTGACCTGCATGTATTCCAGTTGCGGTCGCATGACCGATTCTGTCGCTTTCTTTGAGCCCACAGAAAGTAATCGCTTCGAAAATAGCCCTTAGACCACTTATAAGGTGATAAAAATCTTCGCCAGCATGAAATGTTCTTTTTGGAAGTATTGATTTCTTAACAATTCTAAATGCTGGTGCGAAAACTTCTGGCGGAGTATCGAATTCACTTGATGCCGCATCTAGGCCAGTCAAATTATCCCTAAAAGCCTCATTTTCTTCCATTAGTTTTGAAATTGCTCTTGACTCACTAACTAACCTGCGTCTTAAACTGTTATGTCTGATATATTCGTCCAAGTCCTTGTCGGCTTCTTTGATATAGTGCGCTATTAATTTTAGTGAGTTTTCTGTAATTGGCTTAGGCTCATTATCTTTTTGCAAAGTGACTTCTTTTTGGAAACTTTTCCATCCACTCAAAATCTCGCTGGCTATTTTTAAAAGTTCATTACCATCCTTTTTTGGCGCAAAACGTCCCTCTAAGAATTTTAGGTTGTTCAAATTGTTGCCGTGAAACTGAAAAAATCTGCGAAAGTATGTTTTTTCACTACCTTGTCTAAAGCTGTTAATCGTAATCTTCTGAAACTGTTCAAATCCATGTTGATGAATTTGTTGTACCAAAAACCGGTTTGTAAGTCCAAGTATCAATAGATAAAAATGGAAAAGTCCTGCAAGCGTTTCATCGCCTTTTTCTTTCAGTTTATCCAGTATTAGCACATACATTAAGCATTCAACGGAGGGCAGGTGGACAAATTTTTCATTTTGATCTTCATCAATCAAATATAGAAAAGGATGTTTGTAGTCATGTTTAGCCTTTTCATTGTCAACTTGCTCCATTAACCAAGCTAACTTCGGTATTGGTTGACTCTTTCCACTTGGATACAAAGAATAGTAGAATATTTCCCTAAGGTATTGAGCGATTCTGAGCAGACGTTGATATTTCTGTGGTTCAAGCAGCGTGGATTCTTGTTCAAATTGTTGCTTCACCTTTTCCTTATTATCAAAAGCTTTTTTTATTTCCCTACGGACATAATCGGGGTCTGCTAGAAAGTCCTGCCATACCGTGTCGGTTTCTAGAGAGCCATTCAGATGGATATGCAAATCGTGTAGCCCGCCATCATTTTCTATAAACGAATCGATTTTAGGTATACGTTCACTTAGAATTGCGGTATATCTATTATTGGGTAATATAAAATCGTGGAAAAAGATTTTTGGATCATAATCTGGCGTTAGATACGTAAATAATTTCCCTGCCTGTAGCACTAAAGGCGTTAGATATGTTAAAATTTCCTGATAGGAGTTTTGCATATCCTTTAGAATGAATAGCTTTTTATTATCCTCGCCAATAAATTGATTTGATATCCAGGGCAGACCTTTAGTAAATACGTCTGGGACACTTCCGATGTTTGAAAACGTCATTTCAGCTTGCAGGAAAAGATGGCTATCTGTAATTCTGTAATCCGTTTTTCGTGCGGATTTTAGCATCCGCCTTTTAATTCCGGCCAGGTCAACTACTTTTACATTGAGATATCTTTCAAGTGACTCCTCATCATTCAACAAAAACTTTAGCATCATTCAGTCAAGCCTAATTTTTTTAGTCTAGTACGTAAATCACGGGCCTTATTCGAGTAACTTTCGTCGTGTGGAAAAAGGTTCGGCACTATTCTTTTCAAAGCCTCATTTCTTCGAGCCATTTCACCAATGTTTTTATCTTGAATTAATGGTAGGATATTACCAAGTTCTAACTTTATCTTGCTTATAAGAAGTTTTTCATTACCCTTCTTTGCAAGTTGCTCATTCGATAGCCTCCTTCTACTCAATGTATTTTCCTCTCGATTTTGATTTCCTTCAAGTGCGACTTGGTTTAGTAGGTCCGTAATTGAGAGGAAAACCTTATTTTTAGTGCCTGAAAATTTCTCTAAGGCTTCTGTTAGGCCACTTTCCTTGCCATCGCGAAGATATCCTCTTAGGATGGGACAGGATAACATCCATTGTGAATATGCCAAAACTTCGATTTTAGAATCAATGTCTTTTCGTTTGAGTGTCTTTTGGATATTTGAAATTAATAGTTTGTCAGAAAAGTTAGTGTTGTTGATATTTAGATAGCTCGAATCAGCGAGGTTCTCCCTTATATCTTCAATTAGAATGGCATTCATAAAAGCTACCGTTTGGTAATGGAACAATTCTCCTAATGGCAGACCTGCAGCTCTTCGGTCAAATATGTTTTGAAGTGCATAGTAAAAACGGGTAGATACCTTTCCCAACACATGGGGAGCAATTGCTGTTCTCGGAATTTTTTCTAACCAACTAATTAATCCAGTAATAAAATCTGTAGTTTCCTGATCCGTTTCACTTCCTGAACTTAAATCGTCGAAATCAATTTCCTCTTCAATGTCCTTGTCTTCATTCGGGTTGTTCGCACTTCCACCTGTTCTAAAATCTGGAGCTGGATATTGACGATGTTGAGAAAGTTCCATGAGTGTGGAACATAACTGTAATCTGAGGTGATCACTATTGGGAAGATCTGATTGATTCTCATATATTCTGACCAACTCGCCGATTGCGGCAATTACTAGATAAATCGAATAACCTACCGTAGAAGAGTTCTTAAAACTGAAAACTGCTGAATAGGATGGAAGTGTTCCTAAGATGGATTTAATCGAACCTGCATTTGGAAAAATATAATCTAGTCTATCCACAATTTTTCTTTTTGCCGGACCATTCAACCCCAACAAACTTATATTGAACAACGTGTGGTCCGTTCTGTAGCTCCTAGCTTGTGTGCTGCCAATTAAATAGGCATTCATTTTACCTACAGTGTCTCTTAGCACCCCATCATGGAAAAGTCCACTTTTTTCACAAAGATCATTCAGGTTTGGTTCGTTACCTCTCGCACGTTCATTTAAATGATTTAATAGGTTGCGTGTATAGCCTATCTTTATAAAATAATCAAATGAAAGATGAAAACTGGATTCTAGCAAAGATTTAGAAATCAGTAGATTAAGTGATAATAGGCAAGCGTTCAGAGAACTGTCGGTTGTAGAAGGCTGAAGTTGGTAGAGGTCTTTCAACTGATTACGTTTCAACAGAAATCTAAGTGCGATACTGTTCAAGAATTTAGAAGTACTGTTAGCAAGGTTAACGTCTATTTCTTGTTCTAAAAGATCTGATAGAAAGATGTCTGTAATCTTCTCGCTATTACTCATGGTGAGAAAATTCGTTGATTTTCGGTCAATCATCTTATTGTCCATGATTGAAGCAAATTGTACTTGCGTCCTGAAGGGCTGACTTAGTATAAAAGTATTGAATACTTCAGTCTGTCCTATATTTCTTATGCCGAACCGATTGAAAATATGGCTGTAAAGCTCTTGTATCTCATTGCCTTTTTCATCTCTGGAACTTTCCTTTACAATGATTTTGGGAAGTCTGTTGATCAGCTTTTTTTCTTGTAGGGATAACAAATGAATGCGGAACTTGGGTTGCATGATTTTTTGAAGATATTGCGATTCAAGTTCGGTCACCATATTATTGAAATATGCAAGTTTATCCGGATTTTGACCTTCATATTTTAAAATTTCGGCTCCGAAATTTTTCCATTTCTTCTGCCTCACGACTAGAGAGTATAATTTTAAGTCTCCACTGAGTATTGTGATCAACCTCGAGGTAGTGAAGTACTTTCTGATGGTCTCCAAAACTGCCCACCCTTTAGTAGCGTCTACATCAATGTCGTCAAAAATTAAAAGGAAAGAGGTTCTTTCAATAATACTTAACGAAATTTTCAGGAAATTGTCGAAGTTTTTGGCCAAATTTAATGCGGAGTACACATTTGTAAGACCTTTATCTAAGACATATTCGGGATCTTGCCAACTTTCTTGTGCGGTACTTCCCATACCATCGATGGACGGCAACCCTGCAGCTAATGCCATCATTGAATGTCTCCATTCTTTTCTTAGTTCTCGGGTTTCGTTATTCTGTTCCTTAGCTTCAAGTGCTTCAAAAACTTCAGTTCTGATTGCAGCGATTATATTTACAAATACATGCCCTTTGTCTTCAATAAGCGTAGGGTCTATAATCTGCAACACTTTTAATCTTTTATGGGACTTATATGCTTGTCGAAGCGTCAGTAAGAAAGAGGTTTTTCCGCTCCCTCTCGTACCTAAAACAGTGATGGTGTTGTGTAGATATTTTTTGCTTTTTTCCTCCAATTCTTTCGGAATTAAATCATCAATAAACCTTGTAATTTGGTTATACTCGAATTGATGTATAGAAGTTTCTTGCGTGAAATTTTTAGCATGGCTACTGTCTTCGAGTACTATGCTTACTTCCGAGGATATGGTTTCTGGAGTCATGTTTGGAATAATTTAAGATTTTCTTTTTCAAAATTGCCATTCAGGTTTAGGCTTGATTTTTTTAAAAAAAAGATAGGAATGGCATAGGAGCAGATATTGAGCGTTAAGTTAATTTCTAATAGATTCGATTAGCTAATATAATCGAATCTATTGTTAGCTGCAATAGCATTTAGATTTACGATTTCTACTGTGAGATATCTCTTTTTAAAATAACATGGACATTATAAACTATATATTTCGGTAAAGTAGCCTCCATTTCGTTCCAAACTGACCACCCGACCAAATACTAAGCTCTTTTTTTTAGCCCAACTTACAAATAATTAAGGCACTTTTTTCCAATCTATCGAGCTTCAACTAATAAACGTTTCGAAACTGCTTTTGCTACGCGAAAGTGAGGATTAATTATGCTCAACTGCGAAATCCTAGGAAAAAATCCAATGGCATCTAAATATGCCACAATCTTTTGATTTCAAAAGGTTTGTCTACTCAGTCCCCCCCCCAAAAAAAAAAAAATACGTCATATCTCTTAGAATTTTTGGGTGTTGCTGACTTCTTTATTGCTAAATTCCGAATGGTTGTAGGTGCGTTCGGCCCTTCGCTCCAAAAGGAGCTGAGGGTATTTCTGTTTTAACTGGGCCATTCCATTGGGAGAAATACTTACGAACCAACCATCGCCAGTGATACCATCGGTTACCTTGTGTGCCAATTGTATGTTACCGCTTCTCCAGAATGTAGACTTTGCGGTAAGTTCACCATTGGTGTCCATCCAAGCGAATTGATAGCCAACTATAGGTGTCCATCCCAGCTCGGATGCGAGTTTGGGATTAAAGGCAATCCAAGCATGTCTACGGTCGCTGAGGATCATCTGGTTTTCATTTACAATGACAACATTTGCAGTAGCTGGATAATCCTCGCTATATGGGTAGTTGGCGACTGTAGTTTCAAAGGTGCCAGCAAAAAGATAGTATTCGGTCGCTCCAGGTTCTGCCCTGCTCGCCTTCACCTGCCACTGCACTATTTCTTCTGGATAGCCCCATTCCATTTTTTTTAACGAATATGCTTCTGCGATAACTTTCCATCCATCGGGTTCGCGATGTATAGGAATGGAAAGTAAATGATCTTCGCTAAGAGCGTTTACCCATTCCTCTCTTCCGAATTTCCCATCATCGATTGCGGTAATATAGAAAGGCTTCGGAGCGATCGGAATCCGTGCGATGTCGAAGTCCTGGTGGAAAAAGTATCGGAGGCTTTGGTCCGAAATTACATAGCCACTATCAGCCAGTTCTACTATCATTCTTGAAAGTGCCCTGAAAACAATTTCGATCCTTGGCCTATAAAATGCCATCTGGCAGCCTACGGCTTCCAGTTTACTTCTAATAGCTTTTTCATTGACAGAAGACCAAACAAAGGGTTGAGCAATTTCCTGCATAATCGCATAAAGCCGATGATGTATATTCAGCTCATTGAAATTGAACATCCCTGCAATAGTAGCTGCCTGTAGACTTACGATATTCGTAAGTATGGAAACATCGTCTGTATCAACAATATTCCCATCAGCGTCAATGTGGTCGATCGTTCGAAGCTTTGATACTTTGCTGAATGCTAAGCTGTAAATCGGGCTTAATGTCCTAGTGATTATTTTAGTTGTAGGAGAAGTGGACTTTGGATCAAGTAAGTCCTGCAGTCCATGGGCTACTTTCCGAATGGTATAGCTTTCCGAATTTGAGAGCATGGCAATCTGTTGCTCAAATTGCTGAAGGAAAATTTTATCGTGGCGATTGCCAAAGAGCAGCTCGCAAAGAAGCTCCTGATCAATTTCTTCTGAGGAGGCAAGACTTGCGATGTTGGTTCCTTCAAAAAAGGGTAGATGTTTTACCATGAAATTTCTTGCCTCCTTCTTTATCGGCACCGCTTCGAAATGGCTTAGGTAAACAAGCGCCCTAAACATTGAAGTACGCCAATTTTCGTCAACCTCTTTTAATGCCAGTGAAGCACGTGGGTCTGGTATAGCATTGGCAAGTAGTATTTTGGTGTATTCTTCGATCTCGTGGTAGATCTGCCTTAAATCTATGTCTTGTACAAGTACAGGTAGTACATCATCTATCAAACTCTTATAGGAAGATGGGCGATCGGTTGAAAGCACGTCCGAAGCGAAGGTTTGAAAAGCCTTTGCCCGTCCTTCGATAGGCTTGGAAAGCTGTAGTGCACTAAAGGCATTTATCCGAGAACCTCCATCATAAAATTTGTCCCAGCCAGATCCCCACGAATGATTGATAGCGAGATCTGCGAGCATTTCACTGGTACTAAATTCGCCTATGGTATGTGCTGCTATGCTTAATTCGGTAAATAGGGCCGAAGGACGATTATTGGGAGTAATGATCTGCGCTGCATCCAAAATCTGCTCTTTGGTTAGAACTCCAACTATCTTTTGTATGGCTTTATGCCAGTCAAAATAGGAGTTTCTTGAATCTTCTGTCGTGAGCAGTTTTTTTAAAGATTCGTAATCTGTAATCTGTTCGAGTACCTGTGCTTCATCGAGGTTGGAACCGTCTTTAAAACGGAACTCATTTTTATCATCATCATTGTCTTTCGCGGCTTTGGTCCCGATCGGAACTCCCATAGAAAAAGCGTCGATTCCAGCCTTGGAGGCAAACCTTATGATTTCGGCAAAATATTCGTCGCGGTATGTATCCAAGGCATTCCTGTGTACAGCATCAATTAAATGTTTGACCAGAGCACGTTGGTCGTCCATTCCAATGTCGTTGAGGGAAACAATCAGCTCGCGCAGGATGAAGGGATACGACTTATCAGATAGAAAGATCAATAGTTCTCCAAAAAGATCTACGGAAAAAGATATTTCATCCTTTTGACAATGTACCATAGCCGCCCGCACCAACTCGGAAATTGCATCGTCATAATAGATCAGTCCGTTTTCCATCAAGAAAGTGAATACATCAACGCCTGCTGCAAAATTCCAGCTTAAGGTGGTATTAAGCAGCTTTCTACCCGCGGAATAATATTGGCGATGGTCGGATACATCACGGACATAGTCCAGTCTTTCCAAGTAAAATAAAATCCTATCTCTTGCGATGGCGGGTTCCAAAGAATTGATGCGAGAAAGCCAGTCCATCCATGTATTGAGCTGGCCATCGCTGGAATAGCCAATGGCAAGAGATTCTTCGATTGCCCTACGCATCCAATACTCCACACGGACATGTTCACCGATGCCGATCAGTCTTGAAACCATCGTCTGCGCATTATTAACCCGCTGGGCCATATCTGCCTGACGCATGATGTTAGCAGCGGCATCGTTGATGGTAGGAAGTATCAATTTTTTTTCCAGGCCGTTATCAATAAGATCAAAGAGGATGTTTACCTGATCCATTGGAAGCCACTTGTCATTGAAATCGTTAAATTCCTGTACCAAATAGGTATAAAATTCCTTCAGTGCGTGGGGGCCAATAAGTGCCACTGTAGCTACCAATTTGGCATGGAATGCATTCCTAAGGCGGTCGACCCTATATCTGCTCGTATCATTGATCCTTCGAGTGATGTAATAAAACTCGATCAATGGCCTTATTCTGTGAATGGGCAGATCGCTAAATTTTTTAAGAATGACATCAGCCCTGAACGAAGCGAAAGTACAGAGCATGCGTTCGAAGCTGACCATCGTATTGTCGTAGTCACGTCCAGTGCTGGGAACTGCAATGGTGGGAGAAATGCCCATTCCACAGATCTCCAAGAGCACATTTAAGACGATCCTATGTTCATATTCGCGCAAGTCCGAGTACCTGTCAAGGTGATCATTAGATGCCAGCTGTGGCTGGACCACTCCCGATATCCAGCGCTTTGTCTGGCCAACGTCTCTAGTCCGTTGAAATATGAGCATTGCAATCTTTACCCTTTGTTCGGCTGAGCATTGTTTTCGTTCAAAACTGCTGATCATCCTTGCATAGTAGCTTGCCTCCTTTTCCTGTAAGCGATTTTTCCTTGCGATATGTACAGTATCAATCAACAGCACGAGTAATAGCTGCTGATCATTTTTACGTTTCAGATCAAATTTTTCCAAGAGGGTATCAAACTGCTCCCATTTCATCTGCTGTGCAAGTGTCCTGGCAGCACGGAAAAATAATCTTGACTTAAGATCATTTACGTTGGCGTTTTGAGCACGTTCGGCTTCGGTGATTTCGGTGCATTCTATGATCTGAACCAGTTTGTTGATGTCGTAGTAAAGTGCCGCGCTTTTGGCCCAGTCTTCCAAGATCCTCGTTGTCCGCCAGAATTCATGGCTAGCGTCAACCAGTATTTTTTCTTCCCTGACTTCGGCAGGTTCGCCCAGACCAAATAATTTAGCACCTTCATCGGCGTGACCAAGTAGATATAGTTCGTGGCTGATTCTTATTGCAAACTGTTTAGAGCTTTGAAGAATATGATCATCGCGCATATATCTGATCGCTATGTCATAATTATTGATCAACAAGTGTTCTTTTACAAAATTGATCGGATTGAAATTGTTTTCGCGATACTCCATTTCTGTGAGTAAAAACAGGAAACGACACAGCACTACTGGATCATTTAGTTCCGTTGCGATGTTTAGTCCGAGCCTTACATCGTGGATGACCTTTTCAATGGGCCTAAATGAAAGAATCTGATCGGTGAATGCCGATCTGTTCGCCTCCTTAAGAAACAACTCCTTTTGATCTGACTGATAGAGATGGAAAAGTCGGTTCCATTGGGGTTCGGCAACGCTTTTACTGTATAGCTCAGCGAGCTTGCGGTGGAAGGACTGGTCAAGTTCTTTGGAATAAGTGTCAAGCAGGATATTAAGTGAAGTTTGCCTTATGATGAACTGACGAAACGAATTGTGAAAGAATACAAGAATGTTGGTAGATCGGCTGAACAAGTGCATGGCCTTGGATCGGAATGCGGTCAGGGTCTTCTGGTCAAGTGCCCATTCGGAAACGAAGTCCAGCTTGATCTCTCCCTGTATTCTCGCCATCAATGCAAGTGCATCATGAAGTCTGTCGAATTCTGATAACTCGCCCCAGATCTTGAAGTAATAGTCTTCGATAGATTGATAGTTGCCTTCGCGGGCCAGTATTGTGCTTTTCTCTTGTGGATAACTGGATAACTCCTCTGCGACATAGGTGAGCTGCAGTGGGTGGCCGTTGCTCAGGTGATAGATCTTTTCCATCTCGTCATCACTGAGTGATAGCGCTGGCTCATGCTTTTGCAGATAGTTCCGCACCGCTCGAAGGTTTAATGCCTGAATAGCAATGCTGCGGCCACCATTCCGAAATTGTGCCTTAACATCTGGCTGAAGATTGTCAATTTCGAAAGTCTGGCTGCCCAATACCAAGAGGACACCTTCGGGAATACTTTCTGGGGATGGTAAGTTGCGAAGCAGGCTCTTTGTCGTCTGATACTCCCTTGGTATATGATCAAGTCCATCGACTATGATCAAAGTTTTCTGACCAGTGTTAGCATAGTGTTCCGAAAGGTCATCAAGCTGTTTAAAAAATATTCCGCGGAGGTAGGCTTCATCGTGATGGGGAAGTATGGTCTGTGGCTTTGTATAATGAAATGCGTTTAACTGGACAACAAGATCGAAATATAGTTTTTCAGCTTCTCCACGGTCACTAAAATTCTGGGAAATGGACGTATTGGAAAAGGCATAATATCTTACAACGATATGGCTACTATCCTTGGACCACTGGGTAAGAAGGGTCGATTTTCCAGATCCAGGTGTGCCGCTAAGATAAATGTAACCAGAACTAAAGTCGGATATTTTTGCGTCAAGTTCGCTTATCGTTGCGGTGATGGGCTCATACCTTGCTTTATCTACAATAAATTCGTGGTTGAAAGTTGTCCTGAACCTATACTGCCAACCCAGTTCATTAATAAGATCCGAGAAGGTAAAGTGGATCCTTTTTTTCTTATCTGCGATTTCATCAATGATGAACAGTTTTAGCTTATTAAAATCATCACGCTTCTGCGCATCTTCCTTTTTGATTCCACTGAGGTCGGGAAGTGCAAACGTCAGGGTTGCATAGAAATCATCCATAAACTGAAAGAACTCATGCTTTGAAAGCCCTGTATCCTTCCTTAGCAGTGCAAGGACCTCTATCCATTTACCCGTTATTTTTTGGTTTGCCTTTAATGGTAAAATTACGTGTTGCATAAAATCATGTAGCGAACCTACATCGTTTGATTTGCGATCGGGGATCCTATCTTTTGTGGAGGCTGGCCTATTGGTGATCATATGTACATGCAGCACCTTGTGGCTACCTGCATTGGCAGCCTTTAGCGCTTTCCAACCAGGAATCATTTCCAACAATAACTGTTTGAAATTGGCATACGTAAAGGCGGGAAGCTTGGACTGATTGCTCCACTTCATTTGGAAGGCATGAATCTCCGACGTTGTGGCGAACTGGATATCGTCTAGTTTATCTGCCTTATCATCGGCGATCTTAACCCAATCAAGGTCACCCTTAAGTAGGTGCTGGTAGATATAATGCGCAAAGGCTTCAAATTGCGGTTTTTTTCCACCAATATCTATTCTGTCACCAGCTGCTGGAGCGACTATCTTTTTATTATTGCCCATCTTAGTAAATCTTTTTTGGAAAACAGTCCTGCGCTCGGATCGCAAACCTCAAGTTCCGTCTGTGATAGTAAAGATAGCAAGACCTTCCGCTCTTAAAAACTGGTTTTTGTATTTTGCTTCTCCGACTTGCGAAATACAAATTTGTAATGCGCAGAATTGTATCTACTTTTAGATTTGGATATGCTCTACGCGAGCTTTAAAGTCAAAGATGAAGGAAGTCCTACTGACCGAATCTGAAATCGATCAAATATTGTGCGAATCAAAAAAAACATTTACAGACCAACGAAATGTTGTCGAATATCGCTGCTAATTTTTTTACGGTTGGGAAGTTTAGGAACAATTGGGACACCTCTTTGTGCTCGGTCTTCCCTTACGGTCAATATCTTATACTCCGTTCGGAAAAAATGGGTATTGAATTCCATTGGGGAGTTGATAGGGACTGCTTTTACTTAGAAACTCATCTGGAGCACGCAGAGAACATAAGGCACATGACCGATGATTTTTGGCTTACATTGCTCAAACTTAGGGACACTGGTGAATTTGAGCTTTTGGGCGGAGGAGGACTCGATAGAAGCCAGCGACCATATTTCGAGAACAAAACAAGTTTTGTATTCCAACTGATACGGACCTTTATGATCAATCAGACCCATGCTATGAACGATGGCAACTGCAGTTGGGAATATCCGAGGCTTGTGATCAAATGGAAAATGATTGGGAACGACTTATACTATGCGCGTCCGATGCGTTCAAACTTCTATATCAGCTCAACTATCGGCTTTGGAAGGTGAATTCAAACCTGACAACTAAAGGCTAAATTTCACTTAGTATCAGTAATATACCCTGCGAATAGCTTTCTTTTCCAGCTTGTGCTGGACCAATCACCTGAATCGTTTTCGGAGTATATTGTTAATTCGAAGCGAAATAAGCCGCCACTTTTTTATCATTCCGCAGTTTGAACCGCAAGCACCCTGCGTCTTAGACAAATGCTTGATTTTTATCAAAACTAATTCCATTTTACTATATTAGACGATATATTTATTAATGCACTCAAACCACAATGGAGGAAAACCTCAATAAAAGATATAGGGATAGGTTACGCATCTTACTGATAATTTATTTCTTTTCAGAGCCATTCCAGAATAATGAAAAGCCCAAAATAATAGCTCGTCTTAAAAGTGAGGTTAAGGTTCAGAAGCTCGATTTTCTGATCCGCTATCCAAGTTATCTCTGCTACGAACTGATGCTTAAAATGAATGAAGACTCATCGATTGATAGATCTGAGATCAAAAACTTGGTGAGTGCAATAATGGATTCCCATGAGCCTGAAATAAGAACGATAGATATGAAAAAATTCTTGTATGGTGCTTGGGAGAATTTGGATAGAACCATAAATTTCCTAAAATCCCATGGTCTGATAGATTTCGAAAGCAAAATCGACAGCTCTCTGAAACAGTATAGCAAAGAGTACTTTCTCACCTCGTTTGGCAGAGAAAAGGTTGAAAATGGTCTCAACACGATTGAAGGCCTAAAATGGTACAGTGACAGATGTGGGATAATCAAGAAATATTTTGGTGACCTCAAGGGTAGTGAACTTAAGGCACTGCAATATGGGCATACAAAATACAAGGATGCGATGATCAATCAGTATATACATGATATTGCGGAAGAAACCCGAAATATGTTCAACCAAGAATTTAACGAAGCGTTATGAATTTTAAGTTCGATGAATTTGTGAAATATGTACACGATATTTATGCAGCGGATTTCACACTGGAAGAGGTTAAAGAAATACTTTTTCTTGAAGATGATGGCTACAACAAGAGTGTTCCGGATTCCCCTCAGAAAAGGCTACTGTTGAGGAGGATAATCATTGAAGGCAAGAAAAACGACGATACCGCTTTTAGGTACGACCGCCTGTTATACAGTGGGGTAAGTATGTGGGTAGCGGATAACCTCAAGGGAAAATCAACCATTTTCAAGGCAATCGGATTTGCTCTGACGGGTAGAGATAAATTCACACCTCTGGTAAGAACTTGGTTGAAACACGTTGCGCTAGAATTTTCCATCAAAGATGCGGTTTATTCGGTAGTACTGAATCTCACCGGTGCACAACTGAAAGCTGCTGTTTATGCATCATCCCTTGACGGTCTTGAGGATGAAGAGCCGATCAAATCATTTAGAAGCAAGGACGCTTTAGCGGGTTTCATGCAGGAACTTTTTTTCGAAGAGTTCGATTATTATCCAATCAAAAGGGTGCAGGCTTCCCAGCCCAGTATAAACCTGAGTGATGCAGATTTAACCTGGGTAAGCTATTATTCCTCGATATACCATCAGTCGAAGGATTATGGAAATTTGGAAATTGGCAATCAGCACGCAATGGTATTCCAGATGCTCTTGGGACTCGAATATACCTTCTCGATCCATGCTCTTGAGGCTAAAGCAAAAAAAGCGGAACGTGAATGGATTCTAAAGACAGAACAGGAAAAAAACCAATCCACAAGCGTTGAGGATTTGGAAAAATTAAATAAAAATCTGATCGCCATAAATGAGCAGATTCTTAAATTAAAAACTAATCCCGAAAAAAAAGCAATCGAGGCAATTGAAGAAAAACTTCATGCATTTCAGCAATCTAGGGAGACAAAGAGAAAGGAGAAAATGGAAGGAGAGGACAGGCTTTATCAGATGAAAACTGCTCTCAACTCTTCCCAGTTGCTGATAAAAGAGAAACAGCATTCAATCGAGCACGCCACAAAGGAGATTAATAAGTTACGGAAGCTGGTCGTTGAATATCAGGACTATATCGACTCGGGTATATTCTTCAACAACCTGGAAGTGACTGAATGTCCCCACTGTGATCATGAAGTGGACAAGGACAAGCGTTTGCAGGAGAAGGAGTCTAAAATATGCATGCTCTGCGACCATACAATGACTGCGAAAGAAAACGATACAGAAATATGGCAGATGAGAATACAGGAAGCTAAAGGTGAGATTGAGCGAAACCGGTTACTCACCGAAAAAGAAAACCAGGCCTTAAATGATATTGAAGTTAAGGCTAAGATTCATCATACGAACTTTGCCAGCTTGGAAACTAAGGTATTAGGATTGTCAAATGACCTTGAAACCTTGGACGCATCGATCGAAGAAGCCGAGGGGACAAGAAACCAGCTCAGAGCGTTAGCTGAGGGAGACTATTTCAGTAAATTCGAAAATCTTCTTGAGCAGAAAATCAATTTGGAGAGCCAGATCACAATTGCAGAAAAACAGGCAACCATGCAGTTGGACAAAAAAATGAAAAAAAGGGCTGAGGTGCTTCGAACCGGGCATGAACTGATGCTCAAAAGCAGAAAGAAACTTGGCCAAGCCACGCTATCCGAACTTGAGGTAATCATGCTCAGCCAGCTACATTCACTCGGACTTTCCAGCTATACCAAAGTCGTGATAAATCCGGATAATTTTATTATCCATTATTACCAGGGAAATATTGTAAACAATTTCAATGACATATCTGAAGGTGAGCAGTTACGGGCAAAACTAGCGCTCTACCTGAGCCTTATCGAACTGGATCTAGAGAAGGGGCTGGGGCGTCACCCGAGGCTAATCATCCTGGACTCTCCAACCAAGGAGGAGGCGGATGTTCACTTCGTGGAGGGTTTGAAGAAAACATTGTTGCATATTGAAGAAAAGTTTGGCGAGCAGCTACAGGTGATGGTGGGAACGGCCAATCGGGAGCTGACGAGCATTATAACGTCTGCCGAAAGAATTGAAGTTAAAGAAAGTGGTCAGTTTGTCTTTTAATGAACATTCCTAGACAATATCAAGATTTTGTCAATTTATCCGAAGACGAGAAATCGGATTTTTTGGATAGCTTTTGTGATGAAGGCTATTTTCAGAGCTATACCCCACCTGTACTGAAAATACTTATGCAATCCATTATCGTACAGGAAACCAACGCCTATCTACGGCAATGTGCGCTTGAAATCTGTAGTGGTCTGGTACTCATTGCAAAGCTAAGCCGGCAGACCTTACTGGGGATTTTGCTCGAAGATATTGAAGATGATGCGGATCCTTTTGTACAGATATCCCGTATCCGGTTGTTGTTTCTCCATTATGATGCGAGCGCTGACGCTGATCAGGTTTTCGAGAAACTGAGTAGGCATTTGAACGCAGATGTTTCCAGCGAAGCGTTATACCGAAAAGGGCTTCTGGCCTTTCTTGCCATCCCTCAAAAGGGAACATCAGATCTCATAACAGGTCTTCAATCTTGCCATTCGCTGTTTTCTGTATCCAGTAGCATCGTTGAAAACCGCGTAGATGCAGCTTATTTCGCGGTCACATGTGATTTTATCCTGGGCCTGATTACCGGTAAACAAGAAGACTGCCAGAAACTACTGGCCGAGTGCCTAGTCTTACTCTGGAGACTCGAAATATTCAGCAATGGTGAAAATCTGAGTTTATCCCAGCACCTGGGACAGGTTTTAAGCCTAAGTGTAGACATCGTAAAAAAAGTGAATGAGGAAAGTAAATGGTACGATTATGATAGAGAATTGAAGGAGGTTTTTGCTCTTCACCAGGAACTGATCAATGTACAGGTAAACGGAAGCCTTATCGACCAAACGTTTCTCGAACGGTTTAAGCAGGTTACCACTTCGATAATCTCCCCACTCTATTCTAACAATCTGATTGCATCCTCCGCCAGAATCGAAGTGTTAATCGAGAAAGAAACAGATTCAGCATACCAGGAGTTCCTGAAGGAGATACAGGGCGCTTTGAACCAAAATATAATTAAAAAAAAAGACAACGTTCAGATCATTGCCTTTCTTGCGAGGAGATATAAGAATATTCCGTTGCAGCAGATTGAGGCCGATATATCCGGGATTTCGGACGATGATCCACTTACCCTGGCCGGGTTGATAAGCAATTATGCCGCTAAAGATGCAACTTATTTAATGACCGGATATCCCCAGGGTGATGAGGTATTTTCGTTGTTGCGCCGGGCAATCGAGAGTTTCATACCACAGTATCCCGCAGAGAAGTTGAACTCCTTTTCAATCGTGCTTACCAATGTAATTACCTATGTAGTACGGAGCATGCAAGAGAAAAAGGAATTTTTCCCAGAATTATACGACCCAAAACTGGCTACAGGCAAAACCGAGCACATTTTTCAGGAGAGCCTTTTTCGAAATCTTCGCCAAACAACATCAGGCTTCCGTTATCTATATGAGCCCAATCAGTCAGGTGGCGGAAGAGTTGATGTTACCTACAATGACAATGGCCTGGTCTTCCCTGTTGAGGTCAAAAAAACAAAGACAAAACCGACCTGGAAAGATATAGCGGCAGATTACTTAGCCCAGGCACAGACCTACACCAATTCTTACGACCAGCTAGGAATATTTATTGTCTTTGAACTATCTGACAAGACGGCTCAGAACACACCACTCAATGATATCAGGGAACTTTTCCGATTTGAGTACTTAAAATCTCATTATACACTTGGCGGCAACTATCCAGACGGCGTTGTTTGTGTAATAGTCCCTGCTAATAAAGTATCGCCGAGCAGTATGTCCACCTATAGGTGAGACCTGCAAATTAAGCCAAATACCGAAAATGCCTAAAACTAACGGACTTGAATGGAAGGAATATGAAGTCATTACCCAGTGTATCTATGGCGCGCTTGTTGCTTAGCCTGAGGGATTATTTCCAAACATACATACTAATTAATTGATGAGTAAATACAAAGGGGGCCGTTTCAGAAGAGAGCTATATTATGCCTATGTCTGAACGAGCGTTAATTATTGCGGGCCGTATGCTATCCTCGTGGCAGCGGGTCGCATATATAAGTTATATACTATTTTGTTTCAACTAGATTCTATCAATTAGCATCCAAATACATTAAATTACGTCTTAGCTTTGTAAAAATAGCGTCATAAAACGACGAAAACCGATACTTACTATTAGCGACAGACAGTTACAAATAGTATACGTAGCCTTGTCCCATATTTGTCCCTTAATGCATTTAACTGATTGTAAATCAATGAATTTTAGTTTCTGTATCGGCAAGTAGGTAGGTAAAATTATTGAAGGGCCCATTTCTTTCATGCGCTACTCAACATATAGCGTTTTTTAAAGGTGCTTTAATGATTCGTATGAGGTTTTAACCCTAACAATTGAGGCAGTTCGGCCATATATTCAAAAACAATGGCCCCATGTTGTTCGAGCTCTTCTGCATTCACACCATTGCTCAGGCCAAATACCGTAAAACCACCAGCCACAGCGGCTTGTACCCCTGCAATGCTATCTTCAATAACTGCGCACTGTTCAGGTAAATGTCCCATGATGTTTGCCGCATGGAGGAAAATTTCCGGTTCCGGTTTCCAGCTATTGATTTCGTAACAGCTAAAGATATGTTCGTCCCTAAAAAATCTTTTAAGGTCAGTGAGCCCCAAATTCAGTAATATCTTTTCCCTTGGACCACTTGAGGCAACACAGTAAGGAATGGTCAAAGCACTTAATAAATCTTCTACTCCTTCAATCGGAGAGATCCCAAGCCTAAATTCATCATAAAGCCTTTTGCGGAAGGAGGTTTCAAAGTCGGCTGGAAATTTTTGTCGACAGAGGTCTTCCAGTATTTTGATAGTGTCAGCTATCTTTCTGCCACAAAACAATCTCAAGGCTTCCTCTACTTCCATTTCTACACCGTAAGCGCTTGCCATATCCATCAGTACCGAAACAAATACCGTTTCAGTGTCAACCAATACATTGTCGCAATCGAATATGATACATTTAAATTGGCAGTGGTTGTTCATGTATTTTATTTTTAAAATGGGAGATGGTTAAAGCGCTTATTTGCCAAATTTCTTCGTCAGCCATTTCCTAACTGGGATATCATAAACTTTAAGCAACAAGTAAGCTAGCGCAACAGAAATGATAAAAACGGCTATGGCAATTGGCCAAGCTTCTTCAAGTCCTATATTGTGATTAACTGCCCATGCGTAAAAAACATACACTATTGGGAAATGAACCATATAAATGGGATAGGAAAGTTCACCTAAAAGTGTACAAAATTTTGCGGTTCTTTTATGCTTGATTGTGCCGCTTGCTCCCAGAAATACCAGTAAAGGAAATAAAAAAATAATTGCTAGGGCATCATAAATTCCGTTCTGCCATGGATAGGCATGTCCACCAATTCTTGGAATAGAGAGGATGATTACAATAAGTGCACTGCACCAAAAAAATGCATTGGAGATGTTGATGGGCTTGAATACTTTATAAAGCAAAAGGCCAGCGAAAAAAGGGAAAGCTAACCTGGTAAAACCTATTTTCAACTGTTCTGTACTGATAGACCAACCCCCAATCACATCACCACTGGTAGCATTTACAGCATAGTAAAATAACCAAGCTGCACTTAGTGCAGTGAGTACCGCTAGTACTTTGGTAGATGCTTTCCTAAGCACTAGCGCATAGATGATATTGGCCATATATTCAAAAAATAGCGACCAAGCAGGCCCGTTCAACGGATACATTTCCTGCCAACCTCTAATATCCAAGGGAATGGTTACCGGTATCAGTAAGTAGCCAATCAACATCATTACACCAAGTTTCCAAAATGGAGTATCCGCTACCAAGGGAAAAAGATCTTTGGAAGCACTGAAATAGAAGCAAATAGCTCCAATCGTCATTCCCATGATAATCATGGGGTGTAAACGAATTAGCCTACGTTTAAAAAACTGCTTTAACGACATTTGTTGCCAACGGTCGTTATAGGCATGCCCAATTACAAACCCAGATAGGAGAAAGAAGAAATCAACCGCCAAATAACCATGGTTAATGAGTTGTTTGGTATGGTCTCCGCCAGAGAAAATCTCGAAGATATGAAAGAAAACAACCATTAAGGCCGCCACGCCCCTAAGGCCATCTAAAATGGGATAATGTGGTTTGGTAGATAATTGGCTAGAGGAAGAATTCATTGCATCGTATTTTCCTACAAAAGTAGGGGCTAGTGAGCAGTGCCGTCTGTTGTATATTTTTTTATTATTGTCTTATATTGTTAAGTTTGTGCCATTGATAGCTTAATTGAAGAAAAATATAAAATATTATCCAAGAATTAGCGATAGTCCTTTCCATTTTGATCATGTGCACATCAAGTGGGACCAACAGGTTCCGCTGCATCAGCAGGAAACTTGGGAACTGTCCTATATCATTACGGGCAGTGGTGCCAGGATTATTGGCAATACCGTAGAAAATTTTGTGAGGGGAGAAGTTATTCTTATTCCGCCAAATATTCCGCATTGCTGGTCATTTGACGAAAAAGACCATGATCAACATGGTAAAATAGAAAACATCACCATTGTGATTGATGATGATTTTTTAAAACAGATCCAGCGTTTATTCCCTGAACTTGTTCCTGTAGTTACGGCCATATTAGCTCATAAGAATGCGGTTTCTTTTAGCGGTAGTACTTTGCAGCAGCTCCAACAAATGATGAAGGAAATGATCGCTGAAAGCGGGATCGCTAGAATTGCTTCTTTTTTTAAAGTATTGGAATTAATGGCCAATGCTAAGGACATGCAAGTGGTTGGGCGTCCTATAGAGGACAATAAAAAAGAGAAAAAGATTCAGGAAATCTATCTATATGTGCTAAGCAACTATCAGCAATTGATTACACTGAACGCGGTTGCGAAGGCCGTAGGCATGCAAAAGTCGTCGTTTTGTGTATTCTTTAAGAAAATGACGGGAAAATCTTTTTTTACCTATCTCACCGAATTTAGGATAGAAGCCTCCTGTCAGATGTTGTTAAAAACAAATCTTTCTGTGGCAGAAATATGCCTGGCCTCTGGCTTTAACGATATACCCTACTATCATCGGGTCTTTAAAAAACTCAAAAATAATACGCCACTTGTATTTAGGCAACAGCATCAGTAGGCTGTTTAAGTTAATTGTTGGGAACCTTATCCTAATCCTACAAAAATAATTGGCGCAAGTACTAGGCTATAACGCTTTGCTTTAACGCTCGAACTGCTCCAAGGTGCGGATCATCTCTTTACAAAGTTTTGTTTGGGCAAATAAGGAGTTTGCTATCTTTATCTCCATGGAAAGCATCAAATTGTCACTAGCCACCGCCCGACGCATCATCTTAAATGCGGCAGGTTTAGCCAAGCCAGCCCAGTTCGGTCATGGTGTGGCGGCCGCCTATCAAGTGATCAACAAACTTGGCTTTGTGCAGCTGGATACCAATTATGTGGTGGAGCGGGCGCATCATCATGTGATGCATTCGCGTATTCCCGATTACGAGCCTGGCTGGCTTGCCGAACTTAGTGATGATGGTCGTATTTTCGAATACATGACGGCTGATGCTGGCTTTATGCCGATGGAGGATTTCAGGTTTTCGCTTCCGGTAAAGCAAGCCTTTGCGCATCAGCTTAGGCCGGTAGATAAACGGATGGAGCACCTGATGTCGGCCATACTGGACCAAGTAGAAAGAGATGGGCCGGTAATGCTCAGTGATTTCGAAAACGACCGCACCGAGGCCAGTACCGGATGGTGGGACTGGAGGCCTTCGAAAATTGCGCTGGAAAGGATGTACCTGGAAGGAAAGCTGATGATCAGTCGTGACCAAAAGTTCCATAAACGTTACGATGTACCCATGAACCTAGTGCCACCTGATATTGACCTGCGTATGCCCACGCCCGAAGAGTTTGCCAACTTTACCATCAAGAGGGTTTTGGGTGCCTTGGGCATTTGCTCGGTAAAGGAAATGGCATGGCGGGCAAGGCGGGTAAAGGGAAATTTGATCAAGGCGGAACTTGCAAACATGGTGCAACAGGGCCAAGTGATTCCCGTGAGTGTGGATGGGGTAAAGGGACCGCTATACATGCTGCCCACGCAGGACATGAATCCCCAAATTTCGGGCGAGGTTTTTATTCTTTCTCCTTTTGATATTTTGAATGTTTTTAGGCACCGCTTAAAAGATTTTTTTGGCTTTAACTACCAAATTGAATGCTTTGTGCCGGCACCTAAGCGCTTATATGGCTATTTCTCCTTGCCTATTTTGGCTGGCGAGGTTTTTATTGCCAGAATGGATTCCAAAGCTGACCGCAAGAACAAGATCCTACTAGTACACAATATCCATTTTGAGGAGGTTAAACTGGATGAAGAAACCATAGCCAAGCTGATTGTAGCGCTGATGAATTTTGTGAGGTTCAATGGCTGTTACCATATTAGGTTCGATAAAACCAATAGGAAGGATTATTTAAGTGTGATTGCCAAGGGGTTTGCTTAGTTGGAATTTAGAAATTATTTAGACAAGCGGGTGCTTGCACTAAGCGGGGAATTATATTGTTTAATTTTGAAAAGTCACACGTGGTACGCGTGCGCCAAAGGGGGTTGTTTAGTTGGAATTTAGATAGTTTGTAGCCTAGAAGTAGGGTTTGTCTGGCAAGTTTAACACAAGCGGACGCTTGCGCTAAAGAAGAAATACAAATTTTTTAGCTCTATAGATCCTCGGCAAGAAATTTATTTCCCAAAGATTTGATAGTTTAGCAATATGAATATTCTAGAAATTGGACATAGCCTAAAGCCGCAATACACAAGAAAAATAAATTTTCTTTCTAACAATTATTTCTTGGATGCAGATATGTTGGTTATCGACTTAGATGCGGTGTTCATGGAATTCTATGGGCTTTTCGAACATTCGAGAATGGGGGGAAAGGTGATTGCTAAGAATGATTTTATTAGTTTTATTGAACAGGTCCAAAAAAGAAAACTAGAACTCCATCAGTATTTCAAAGCTGGTGGAAACCTTCTTTTGTTCCAGAGTGACCGCTCTTTAAAAAAATTCAAGGTCGCTGATGGAGAAGCCCTGAGCGACAGTGCATTTGATTTTCTGAGCATTTTTGGTTTGAATGAAAAAAAGTTCCAGACAAAAGAGGTAATTGGTCATAACATCATAAATCATCCTGCCTATGACTTTTTCTTTAGAGAATTCTACGCTACCTATGAGGTGGTATATATGACATATGAAGGCAAGGCTGTTGCACAGGTTGCGAAAACAGGCGAGCCTGTTGCACTCAACATTCCTGTAGAAAATGGAAATATAGTGATCCTTCCCAAAATAGAGTTGCATTATAAAGATGAAGATGACGATGAATATCGTTTTCAAAGACTTTTCGCGGCACTTGAACGACTTAATAGTGAACTGAAAGAGCAAAAAGCATCGGTAAGTGCTATTAGCTTGCCAGACTGGGTAAGGGGGTATCATATCGGAAATGAAAAAAAAGACATACTGGCACTTCATGACCTAATAAGCGAAGCTGATGAACTACGCCAACGTATCGAAAAGCAGCAGGCCAAAATGGAACAATATAACCAACTTAAAATCTTGCTGTTCGGAAGCGGTAGAAATTTGGAGGAGATGGTGGAGAGGATCTTCAAATCCTTTGGATATGAAATACTGGAGTCGGTGGCGAACAGGGATGATGTAATTATCAAGTATAGAGAGCAGATTGGTGTAATCGAAGTCAAGGGCGTTAATGGATCTTCGGGAGAAAAGCAGGCGGCGCAATTGGAAAAATGGGTAGCTGAGTACACTATTGACCATGACATTGTTCCAAAGGGTATATTGATTGTGAATGCATTTAGGGATAAATCACTGGACGAAAGAAAAGAAAAAACTTTTCCCCAACAAATGCTAAAGTATTCAAAAGGAAGGGAACAATGCCTGTTGTCAACAACCCAACTTTTAGACATCTATTTATCCTTTACCGAAGGTAAACTTACATCTGATCAAGTGCATGAGATGCTTTTCAGTACGATAGGTGAAGTAGCTTGGAATATCAAGATGATTGAAAAAACTGAACTGAAATAAAATAAAATATAAAGTCTTTTATGGCTCCTAAATTTGTCTTTTTCGATTCTAATACCTGGATTTACCTTTCCAACGGATTCTAGGTTTTTTTTAAAATATCTAGATCTTCATTTTAAGATCTTTGATATACTCAAGAGGCGGGTAGCAGAACGGAAGACTGATCATCTTTACCAATGAAATCATCAGGGAAGAGTGGAAGAGAAATGAGACCGACGCGGCGATACGGTTGAGCTAGAATGGGAATTAAAGGATGCAAAGGATTACTCATATTAATAGCCCTATTTTACTATATTACATTTTTAATAAAGAAGATTTTTACTTGAATTTTTTATTTAACGCCTTTGTATGAACAGATTAATACTAATTGGCAATGGTTTCGATTTGGCCCATGGCTTAAAAACAAGCTATAAGGATTTTATCATTTGGTATTTGGCTAACTGCTTGAGTAATGTCGGGTTTTCTCCTAAGATTTATGAGGACGAATTATTGAAGATTAGATTTAATGATATTAATTCTTTTATAAGTATGATTAATGCTCATAAGCCAGGCCTTTTTAATACAAACCTAGAAGAAGGTGATTTAGCTAATTTTATTACAAATCTATTTAAGGAGCAAACTATAAATAAGATTTTTAAAGATGGATCCGTCGATGTTATCACTCCAATCGATAAAGATGGTTTTAATAGAAGCTATAATCTCAATGACCCTTTTGATGTAAGTATTAAATCTACTTTTTTAAATAGCTTAATTGTCAACTGTCAAGATTGCAATTGGGTTGATATTGAAAATGAGTATTTCGATCAGCTTAAAAAATGCAGGAATAAAGACGATATGTTTAATGAGGATAAAGTAAAACAGTTAAATAATGAGTTTACTTATCTAAAGCAAAAATTAGAAGAGTATTTAACCTTGCAACAAGAACAGGCTAATATTGAAATTATACCAGAGCTTTTTAAGGCTATAGATGGAAAATATGAGATTTCGGATTTTGAACCTATAATGGGGCATGATGATGCTAGATTAAGCTTAAATTATGATAAGACACTACCAGAGATAAAGCATAATTTGTATTTCTTAAACTTCAATTATACGGATACGGTGCAAAAGTACCTTGATAAGTTAAATACAACACCTACAGTTTTCTTGAAAAAAGAAATAAATTATATACACGGACAATTAAATAAACTTGATAATCCAATTATTTTTGGTTTTGGTGATGAACATGATAAACAGTATACAACTTTTGAAGAGTACCGTAATAACCAACTATTTGAACATATAAAATCTTATCAATATTTAAAAACACCTAACTATCGTAATTTGATAAATTACCTAAATAGTGGCGAGTACCAAGTATTTGTAATGGGACACTCTTGCGGTTTATCAGATCGTACCATGTTTAAAGAAATATTTGAACACGAGAATTGTAAATCTATTCGGTTATTTCACTACAATAACGATTTTCATGACAGAGCAATTAATGTGAGTAAACACTTTAGTAATAAGGGTCATATGCGTAAACTAATTGTTAATTATAATGCATCAGACGCTTTTCCACAGAGTAACTAAAGTTAGTCGGTATTGGTAAAAGCGTTAGTATAACTATTTACAAACCATCTAAGGTAATAGATGTTGAAATGTGTTACACAATCATCCTATAGCTCTTCCGCTTAGCTCTGAGACTTATGCTAAACTGGGATTAGACGTCCGCTAGGTTGATCCTTTAATAACTTTGGAACTAATAATAAGTAAAGCACTGAAATCATCCTACTTTTTTAGTTTAATAGAATGCGTATTACTTGTATAAAAAATTATTATCATTGTAAGCTAGATAAAATTATAATAATAACGCTTTCACTTCTTTTATCCAGTAGGTTGCATCAAAGGATCTCAAGAGTGAATGCTAAGCTGTAAATTATGGCTTTAGGTAAATCAGCTGCTGCACAGGCACTAGGATATTTATATCAATTCGAGAGGGCTATTTTCTGGCTTTCTAAATCAGAAATTGATTTTGTTTCTATCGAAACTGATGATGATGTTGTTTCCAAATTAAAGAGCGGTCAGGAAATCTCTGTAATATATGAGCAAGATAAAAGCTCAATCAGTAAAACTAATCCGTTTGCTAATGCAAATATTAATCTTTGGAAGACCTTGGCAATCTGGCTTTCTATTCAGAAAAAATATCCTGATGAGAATGCTAGGTTTGTTTTAGCCACAAACAAGAGAGTACCTACCAGTTCGACTGTATATAAAATCCATAAGGCAAATTTTGTATCTAACTATAATCCATCCAATCCGGTAATTGAATCTTGTTACATTGAACTAATCCAATCAGGAAAAAAATTAAAGGGAACAGCTAAGGAAATATTTGATGAAATTAGCTCAGATTTCTCTGAAGAAGAGTTTAAGTCGCTTTTATCCAAAATTATCCTCTCAGCTGATGAGTATTGGCCAGATAGAAGTAAATTTAAAGATGAGGTAAGGGAAAATTTGCGTGTAGGATCACAAGTTCCTTTCTATTCCGTATATGATAAAATATTTGGTTGGCTGGTTAATACGGTTATTGATAAATGGGCTAGCGGAGAAGAGGCTACTTTACGGTCGGATTTATTGATCGATATTAAAGATATATATATTCGAGAAGTGATGGATAGACCGTTCATCGAACAGGCGGTTTCATTAATCCCTGTATTCGAATATGAAAGAGAAAGTCAACAGCATAAGTTGTTTATTAAACAAATGGAGTTGATAGAATCTGAAGATGATGATATCATTGACGCAATTGATCATTTTTTGCGTGCTACAAAAGAAAGAGATCGTTGGGCAGAAAATGGCATGATACCCTGTAAGTTAGATATAGACCAATTAGAAGATTCAATTAAGCAGAATTGGAGACGTCATTCTAAGAAGCACATACTAGAATCTAAATCAAAGCCTGCCTTAACCAAAGCAGATATTGGTAATCTAATTTATATCGATGCAAGTGAAACATCTGGTTATTCTTTAGCGGGTTATCCCGTAACTCAACCATACACTATCCTAGGGAGTTTGCATATTCTTTCAAATAATCTAGATATCGGCTGGCATCCAGATTGGAAAATTGAATTGAAAAAATAATTATGTAATGAAGATTGAAAACGTATTTGATATTTATCAGAACAGTTCATTGGGAGCTTTATTATTAAGCGAATTCGTTTCCTCATATGAAAAGATAAGTAAGGATAAAGCATCTCCTAGTATCGAACGTACTTTGCCAGTACTACCAATTTTGTTCACAAAAGATTTCTTAGAAAGTGCAAAGGGTAGATCAAACAACATTAAGGGGTTTTATAACATCCTTGAAGATAATCGAGTTTTGTTCGAGATTTTGCCTGTTAAAACAAAAGAGATGTTCGATAGAACAATGGATTCGCTATTGATCTGCTCAAAGGCTAATTTGCTTGAAATTAATTTTAGCGACAATACGGTTAGTACGAATTTAAGTCAAACTAAAAAGAAATTTGCTCCCTCGGCTGTAGAAATTGGGGAGATGATTAGGACAGCAAGGAAGTTGGGAGGCTGGTTTTCTAATCTTACCGATGTTGAGTTTTTTATGTATTTAAATTTATAATTGATAGGGATGGATTTTAGAATTAAATCAGTTGTGCTTTGGCCTAATAAAGAAGAACTTGGTCCCCGATCCATCGATTTTGATATCGATAAAGTCAATGTCATCACTGGTGCAAGTGGTAAGGGAAAGTCATCTATTATTTCAATAATCGATTATTGTCTAGGTAGTTCAAGATGTATGATACCTGCAGGTATAATCAGAAAAAGTGTAAAAGCTTTTGGAATCGTTGTAGCTACTGATGGAAAAGAAATACTGATCGTTCGTCAGGAACCAGGTGCAGCTGGTGTGTCAAATAATTTTGTCAAGATTGAAGATGTCGAAATCAATATTCCAATCGTAATAGATGATTTCCCGCTTACCGTATTACAAATAAAGCAGTATCTAAATTCTTTTCTTGGTTTTGCAGATGTTGGTTTAGTATCTAACGATTACGTTCAATCGTATGATGCCCAAAAACCTAGTTATAGAAATGCTATATCATTGAATTTTCAACCTCAATTCATCATAGCAAATCAATCTACAATGTTCTTTAAAGCTGATTCTCCTGCTCACAAGGAGAAACTTAAGATCTTGTTTCCCTATTTGCTAGGGGTTATAAGTAATAAGATTTTAGAGTTAAGGGAAGAATTAAAAGGGTTGAAAAGACAGTTGAATGTCTTGGTCAAGCACAAAGATCTAAAAGAATATAGGTTATCAAGGCTAAATAGTGAATTAGTTAATTACTACCGATTGGGACGTGAATTTGGGTTAATCGAGGTTGATTTAACAGATGAGTCTGCTATTGATAAGGAATTTATCATTCAAGAGCTGAAAGCAATTGTTTCCAAAGAGATTGAACACATAAGAGTCCCAGAACAAGCGACTCAACAAGCGGCGGATAAACTTTATGAATTAGGTAAAAGAGAGCTAAACAGTTCTGATCAATTACAAGATCTTGGAAGAAGGCTAGCCATAATCAAGAACATACAGACCAATAACAAAGAAATCGGAGATAATACGCTAACAAAAAGAGGTAGACTTTCTGCTGTCAACTGGCTTGAAGAGAAGATCGATTTTGATAAACCTTGTCCAATGTGTCATTCTGTGACTAGTCATATCCATGAATATCAGCAGAATCTTTCTGGACTTCTAAAAGGATTTGAAAAAGTATCGGATAGGGTGGCAGATTCAGCAAAGATATACTTAAATGAGCGTAGAAAAATTGAGCGTCAGATAAGTGAGAAAGAGGCTGAAATAAATTCAATACGGAATCAGATTAGTGCCTTGCAAAGAGAAGACGGCGAATTTAAGCGATTGAAACAAAATCAAAATGCAATTTATCGCTACTTGGGACAAGTGGAGCTAACCTTAAATCAATTTGAAGAATTTAGTGATAATGTCGATAATGAGGAAGAGTTAATTGAAAATCTAAAAACAGAGATTGAACGTATAGAAAATGAAGTTGGTAGTGCTAAATTGAAGAATAAAGAGAGATTTGCTCTTAATAAGATTTCTGAAAATATAAAAAAATACGCTGTACTTTTCGAGGCGGAAAAAAGTGATGATACAATAGATCTTGATATCAGTGACAACATGACACTGAGATTTTATGATAAATTAGGTAGTGAAACTTATTTTTGGGAGGTTGGAAGTGGACATAATCACATGGCATATCATTTGTCTACATATCTAGGTATACATGAATTTCTATCAGGGTTAAATGATAATAAAGTTCCTACATTTATAATATTTGATCAACCCAGTCAGGCATATTTTCCTGAAATAAAAGATGATATGTCAGTTCAAGAGGAAGATTTGATGAGATTGAAAAAAATCTTCGAAGTATTAGCTAAATTTAACGAAAACGTAAAGGGTAAAGTCCAAGTGATTGTACTTGAGCATGCTGGTGAAGATAGTTGGAAAGAATTTAAAAATGTTGTAAAAACTGAACGATGGCGGCCTGATGAAATAGTAGATGCTCTTATTCCGAGTAGTTGGTTAAAAGATAATATTCAGCTATAATAAATAATATGAAATATTTGCCGCTAATATATTACATAAGCAGATTTTTTATCTATGATGTTGCTCCGTCTTAAAATCATTGTTGATTGTAATAGCTTTTAAAAATATAATAGTTTTTCTTTTTTTAATTGTAACAATCACATTTACCTTTTATTAGAAACTTTATCATAACTTATCCATTTTTACCAATCTTAATTTAATAGCTCTTATTACATGTCTAAAAACGAGTTCGATATTTTTCATCAGACAGAAGTCTATCCTAATGCAGACAAAATCTTTGTTACCGAGCTGCCTAGCATTAATAGTATAAAAGATAACTGCATTTTTGTTTTAGATACTAATGCGTTATTAGTGCCGTTCTCAACAGGTTCACAAAGTTTAGATGAAATAAGTAAAATATTCAATAATTTAAAGAAAAAAAAACAGCTAAAAGTTCCTGATCAAGTAGCTAGGGAGTTTGCCGATAATAGGCCAAAAAAAATCGGAGAAATGTTTCATGCGTTGAATCAGAAACGGAATGGTATGAATAGCCCGACTATCGGTTCATATCCTCTTTTAGAAAAGTTGGAGGAATATGGTGAAGCACTCTCTTTTGAAAAAGAGATTAACGAACTTTTAAAAAAATATCGTACTTCAATTGGAAAGGTAATAGATACTGTAAAGAGTTGGTCTTGGGACGATCCCGTAAGTATTATCTATAAAAAAATATTTACTCCAGATATTATTCATCAGATCAAATTTGATAAGCTTGAAGTAGAAAAAGATTTGGAATATAGATATAAGCATAAAATTCCCCCTGGGTATAAGGATAACTCAAAAGAAGATAGTGGAATTGGTGATTATCTCATCTGGTTAGCCATCAAAGATATTGGGGAAAAATATAAGAAAAATGTTGTTTTCGTTTCTGGCGATGAAAAACCTGATTGGTATCATAAAAGCGATAAGCTACCATTATATCCTCGATTTGAGCTGTTGACAGAATTTAATAATATTTCAGGTAATAAATCATTTCACATCATAAGGTTATCAGAATTATTAAACGTTATGGGAGCTGATGAACAAGTTGTGTCAGAAGTAAAAACTGAAGAACAATTAGAAATTGAACGCTTCGCAACACCTTTATATATGGTTGCCGAAAAAGCTGTATACCAGTTTTATAAAAATAGATTTGGGTCGGTAATAATTGAAAATCAAGGAAGAGGTAATGTATTTGATTTTACATATTTTGATGGTGATTCTATTGAAACAGGTATCTATGTAGTATCTCTTCGGGACGATTTTAGAGCCTCAATTTTCTTTGTTAAAGACAAAATCAGAAGACTTTTAGACAAAATGAACTACTTGAAAATACAATTTGTTGATGTCGTTATTGTTTTTAGGTCGCAACAGCCCTATCTTCAAGATGTTAATAGTAAGTTAATAGAATACTTTAGCAGTTTAGGGATTCCTAACAATAACGTAAAACTATATATAGGATATCTCGACGAGATTGGCGGCTTAAATCTTATGTAATTATTCAAAAACTTAATATTATAAAAGCTAAAGTTTTGATTCAATACCCCTTTAGCGCAAGTCTTGTGTTTTACGGTTGGCTGAAGAGGCTTCCACCGAAACCTCCCCTTCAAAAAAAGAAAAGCACGCTCGTCCTAAAACAAGCATGCATTTTCCTCATTATCACCCCTTTTACTGTACAATTCTAGTAAGAATTTCAGAAGAAGCCTCTTGCCCTTTAGTACCTATGGCTTTAATACGACCATAAATGCGGGTGCCACTGCGAAGCCCCTTAATGGTGAGCTCTCTGGTGGAGGCCGATAGGGCTGTCCATTTTGTTTCTTCGGTGGGCATTTCGTCCGTATATTCATATACATAAGAAAGGGCAGAAGCTACCTTTTTACAGGAAAATTTTAACTCACCACTATTTAAGCCTTCCACAATTTTAAAATCAGTTGGGGCAGTAATTGAAGCACTACCTTCGCCAGCGTAGGCCAAGTCGAAACCACTAGATAGCAATTTGGCTCGATCCCCATTGGCCAGAGCATTCACCTCAAGCGCCAACTGGTACATGCCTTGTAGCAATAGCAAACGCGACTGGTTTTTGAGTGCTATTTTAACACGGTCGCGTGAGGTAACCTGTCCCAAAGCCGTTTCATAATCGTCCATTACGGTAATGAAATTGGCAAAACTAGGTGGAGCAGGCGTAAAATTTGGATTGTCCGTTAAAGAGTTTCTAATGTCGATGGCTTTAAGGCTAAGATTTGCATCAGCCAGCTTGCCATAGTTTAATAACAGTTTTGGAATTTTCATAAAAAAAATGTTTTTTCCTGAAAACCATTTTCCAGGCAGATAGGCAATTTACGTCAGCAAACTTTAGCGCAGGACAAGAAGTGTCAAAACTGGGTAGCATTGGCCTCAACTGGGGTAAAGTGTAAAAAAAGGGTTTAAGGTTGGGAAAATAATACAATAACAGCCAATATTGGGTAACATTAATGGACAGTATAGGCCTTTAAATTGTAATAAGGGTATTTTGCAACAGAGGAAAGGTTCTTGGAAAAAGATTTTAAGCCCTTGGAAAAAGATTTTAAGTCCTTGGAAAAAGATTTTAAGTCCTTAGAAAAAGATTCTAAGCCCTTGGAAAAAGATTCTAAGCCCTTAGAAAAAGATTCTAAGCGCTTACAAAAGGAAGCAAAGTACTTTTGCAACAGCAGAAAAATCTTTACTGGATACAAAAGTACTTTAGCGATCAGCCCTTAATATCCAAAAACAGCTAGGCAGGCATCCTCTATAGATAGGTTAAAATAAATCCGTAGATGAAAAATGGTAATGCGTTTTGGTTTACGTAGCTTAAACTCATCGCGGATATCGTTATAGAGTTTATAACAGGCTTTTTTGGTTGCACAAAAGCTGAGCAAATCGTGAGGGTATAAAATTACCCTGCGTGGTTTCTTTTCCATAGGTTGGCGTTTTAGATTAAATTAAACATTGAAGAAGAGAGAGGCATTCCCATCACCTAGTGATGGCGCCAAAATCATGGTGAATTTTAAAATTCACCTAAAGCAGCTAAGGCTTTTGGGCACCGATAAGGTGCCAATGTTGGGGTTTTGTTGAATAATACTTTCATATGGTATAATGGTTAATTAACCTAATTTATAAATTAAGTTATTTAATTTCAATGTTTTATGGATGTTTTTTTTCGCTTACAACCTGTGTTTGTAACGCAGATTTTAGCGTAGGTCTTGTATTTTGCGATTCCGGCCTTAGCAGGGGAGACTTGTACTCGTTTGATCTTTTGAATAGTCACACACGGGTAGTCAGGTTTAATTTTAAATAGTCACACGCGGTACGCGTGCGCCAAGGTGGGGCCAAGATGGGGTGTATTAGCAGTAACCTTATGTAGTTTGTTGTCGCACAAGTCTACTCATAGCTCTTTCCTTTTGGCACTAAGACTTGCGGCTAAGGGAGGAATTATATTGTTTAATTTTGAATAGTCACACGCGGCACACGTGCGCCAAATGAGGGATTTGCTATCGATTCCTGTATAGATAGATGCCGTTGGAACTGGCTTTGAGCAATTGGTCCTGTTCGGTTATAAAGTGTTCTGTATCGTCATCTCCATTGGATATATCAAATTTCATCGTTTTCTTGATGGTTCCCTTACTGTCTACAAGAACATATTTCACTGTTTTTGTTGAAGCCTCTTCTACGGTCAGCCAAGAGGCATTTCCATGATTGGCCGCCGAAAACCTGATTCGCTTCCACCCCAGATCTGCGAGTAGGATAGCGTTAGAAGTGACTTTGTTGGTGCTCAGATCCAAGTAGTAGTATTTTAGGTACTGTTGCATATCGCCATAGACGCCAGGAAATGTGCAAACTACGGTCAGTATGTTTCCATTAATATAGCTGTCTAGGAAATATTCCTTTTTGGGAGCGTTCAGGCTAAGTTCGGAATAGCTGCCGTTTCTGAGCGAAATGATATTGGGCTTGCCCGGTAACAGATGCGAGGTGATCTGGAAAATTCCCTTTGGTGAGGTGATGGTTCTCTTTGGTGCTGAAGTGACTTGGCTGCCCTTGTTTCGGGTAATTTTTCCAGTAGCGAGGTCGTAGCGGATGAGCTCGGGTATGGTAGGACTGGTATAGTCTCTTCCTTCTTTGGTAGTGTGGCCAAAAACTAACTGTTTGCCTTCTATGGAGATATTGGTAGGTGTATAAAAAGTCTTGCCAATGGTGACCTTTTTTTCGATACTGCCGTCGGGACGGATGACATACAGGCTAAGAATAATATCTTTGCCCGCACGATCTGATTTGCCCTGACTAACTAATGCATAGATCCTGTCCTGATGTCGGATAACCGAATTGATGTCGCTGGTATTGTGGTCGGCTAGCTTAAGGGTCCACTGTGGCTTGAGCGAAAGATTATAGTTGATTAGGTAGGCATTTGTAGAATAGCCATCATCATACTTGGTCCGGTAGGTAGTGCCGCTACAGTAAATGTTTTGTCCCTGCCAGGTGATGGAACTTACATATTCGATATCCTTGAAGGAGGTTTTATGGACCAGTTCCTGTGCGATTGTCACTACAGGAAGCATTATATAGGCAAGTAGGTTCAGGCTAAGTTTCATGATTTTTATGCTCCAATATAGTCAAGTTTCTGAACATTGGAGCTGTAGATGAAATAATAAGTCCTAATTGAATAAGTGCCGTTAAAGATAGATGTGTAACTTTTTTCATTTTCAACTTTCCTAGCCTTGGTCTAACCAAATCCCGAGACCATGTTAGTGAACCTTACCTCCCTCCCTTAGCGCAATTCTTTTGTTTTGAGCCTAGTTGAGGAGACTTGTGCACAATTAATGTAACTTTATGTGGCTTGTTGTTGCACAAGTCACCCCATAGCTCTTTCCTTTGGCGCTAATACTTGCGCTAAAGTGGAATGTATAATATGGTTAAACCATTGAGCTATTTTAAAGTAGCGTAGTTGTAAAACTGAAGACCACCTTTGCCTTCGATGGTCAAGGTTTTCGTTTCGGCAGCGCCATTTGGCCCTTTCAGCTCAATGTTGATTTTGTTTTCACCTTTTAACAGTGGGATACGGGTATAATTGATTTCTGCAGGTAAAGATTGCCAGTTCCTGGTGTCGGCTTTTTCAGATATTAAGCTATAGAGCTGTACCCCAAAAGCCAATCCTTCGAGTAGGCCGTTGTTTTTACCATCTTTGTCTTTCGACTTTGAACTTGCCCTAAGCGCATACTCTGCTGCTTTTTTTACGGCCAATCGGGTTAATACCTTGCTCATTTCTTTGGCGAAACGTTGGCGCATGGTAGCCGTGGCCAGTTGGTTAATATTTTCGGCATTTTCAAAATTGCCGCTGCTTATGGTAGCGCTGCTGTAGTAGGGAACGTTTTCAGCATACTTTGGATAGGCAGCCCTTAAGCTTTGAATAGAATTGAAGTTAAAATTACCACCAATGGAAACATCAAACGGTACGAGTATCGTGCCACCTAAATCGGTGAAAAACCAGCTTCCATGATCCCCTTTGATCAAGGTAAAAGTAATCTCCTGTTGTATTTTAACAGGTGCATGTCCGTTTTCCCAGAAAATCACCAGTTCACCACCCTCTGCTTTGGGTGCTGCTTGGTATTTGGTATTGAACAGGTTTTCATACTGCATCAATTCAGAGGTAAAGCCATTCAAATAAGCGGTATTCATTAAATCATATTTAAGCCTCTCGGGTATTTTGGTACCATACCAAATGCTGTCTTTCTTGCTTAAATAAACATCGGCTGCATTTCGGTAAGCGATAAAGGCATTGTTTACATCCCCATCGCTTTCATAAATCAATCCTTGTAGGTTTAATGAAAATGCATCTTTAGAATAGCGACTATCTTTGTTGTTGAACTTATCGCCTTGTTCCTGTGCTTGTAAAGTAATCCTTCTTGCCTCAACAATGGCGTCCTCGCGTTTGCCCAGGTACAAATAATTTAAGGCTTTATAGTAGTGGATCATGAATTTTTCAAAATCTTCGGCCTTATAGCTTTGCGCCATTGGGTTTACTAAGGTGCCTACAGCTGCATCCATCACACCGCCACCCGCACCATTTTCGAGCATCGAATCTGCTTGGTTAAAGTAAAGGTTGCTGTTTTCGTAGTCTTTATTTAAATGATTTACCCTGCCTTTTTCCATTAACAGCAAAAGCTTGTTACGAGGCTTCTGCAACAACCCAATTTTGTCCAGCTCTTTAGTGGCGGTAGTATAATCCCCATCAGCTATGTATTTATAATAAATAGCGCTTCGTTGATTATAAGTGGCACAGCTGAAAAGAAAAGGCACCAATCCGAAAAGAAGTGATGCCTTTAATGTTCTTAAACTTATCATATCTAAATTAGCCTAAAAAAGACCAATTAGTTTTTTACATATTTAGTTATTTTCTTGTCGCCAATCCATACTACTTCATTCGTTTGGATATCAGTTAATTCTAAGTTAACCTGATAGTAAACTACTTTTTGGCGTTTATGCGAATCAACAATAGAGTTGATTGAGCCTTGAAGGATATAATCGGCACCATTTTCCAAACCAAATTTTTTCATGGTGGATACCGAAGCATTGTTTTGCTGGTCAGCCTTTTCTGCACGAAGTTCTTCTCTCTTTTTACCTCCTTGTACCAAACGTACACGGCTGTTTTGGATAAAAGCACGTTCTACATCCTTTACAAATGTTTCTGCATCAATATGCTCGTGGCTTTTGTTTTGTACCATGCCAACAATGACTACAGGTTTAGCACCTTTTTTATTTTCAAGATGAGTGGACAGCCATCCTGCGCTTAAAATGCTTTGCGTCATTTCATCGGCAACCATTCTTGAGTCTGTATTGTTCCAATTTCCGCTAATGTCGATAGTATCGGTTGAATTAACGCGGGTAACCGTTCTGGGCGAGCATGAAGAGATCACTACTACCGCAACAGCAATAGAAAAGATGGAGAATAATTTTTGAGTATTCATTTTGTTTTATGTGTGTTAATTTTTGTTGATTGTGCTTTTACCAGCGATTATAGCGATGCCTGTTCCAGTTCCAGTTGTAATTAAAGCCCCATGGCGAATAATAATTGGAATAGCCAAAATTGAAATAAGAACTAGGGTAATAAGAAGGGCTATAAAGACGCTCTAAGTGGTTACGCTCCCTGCGCAAGGCACGGCGCTCTTCTCTGGCCGTATACCAATCGTAAGCCTTGTAGGTATTTTGAACAGTTGTGCCCTGAGTTCTGGTCAGCGAATCGGCCAATCGAACATATTTACTACGCGAAACCTCGTAATTTGGGTTTTGATCTGGAACCAGACTTGTATTTTGAGCATAAACTGCCGAAGAATACGAAAGACTTAATAAAAAGCCAGCCAATAAAATGAGTACTCTTTTCATTTGTGTAATGATTACGTTGCACAAATGAAGTCAATTTTTATGCCATTAGCAAAGAATGAAACCCAAAATTAACAGAGTTTAACATTTATTTGACAGGCAGAGGGTTAAGCGCTTAGCGTTTAGCGATTCCGGCCTTAGCAAAGCTTCTTCGTTCTACTAAAATTGGCCTCGTTTAGCGCAAGTTTTGTGTTTAACGTTTGGCAGGAGAGACTTGTGATCGTTTGATCTTTTGAATGGACACACGTTGGTAGTCAGGTTTAATTTTAAATAGTCACACGCGGCACGCGTGCGCCAAAGTTGGGTCGAAGTTGGGAAGGTGACCTCTACGAGGTCTAATATTGATAGTAAATGGACGTTAGGGTTATTCGACCCCGCGGGGGTCGTATCATAGGTGATCGTTTGTAGTTATAAATATTGAAATCCTACGGATTTTGTGATCCCCCATTTAGCGCACGTTTTAACGCCAAAGGATAGTATTATTATATTGTTTATTTTGAATAGTCACACGCGGCAGGCGTGCGCCGAAGTTGGGCAGGTGACCTCTACGAGGTCTAATATTGATAGTAAATGGACGTTAGGGTTATTCGACCCCGTGGGGGTCGTATCATAGGTGATCGTCAGTAGTTATAAATATTGAAATCCTACGGATTTTGTGATCCCCGTTTAGCGCACGTCTTAGCGCCAAAAGGATATTATTATATTGTTTATTTTGAATAGTCACACGCGGCACGTGTGCGCCAAAGTCAGGCTAGAAATAAGAAAAATTGTTACTAAAAAAAGCGAGCTTCCTGTTGGGGAAGCTCGCTTTGCTTATTTAATTATTTCACTGATGAAAGTGTTTCACAATCTAGGTCAGTGGCCTTTTTACCTTTGTACAACAGGAAGAATTGTGTACGTCGGTTTAACTGTTGCTGTTGTTCAGTACAGTTTACGCCATCGGTACAGTTGTTCACTAAATCCTGTTCCCCAAAGTAGCGGATCTGGATACGGTTAGCAGCAATACCTTTGTTCACTAAATATTGCTTAGCCGATGTAGATCTTCTCAACGATAGTTTAATGTTATAATCAAACGAAGCTCTACTATCGCAATAGCTAGACGCTACCAAATCAAATTGCGGATTTTGTTTTAAGAAAATCGCTAGCTTATTGGCCACTACTGCGGCATCTTTACGGATGAAAGATTTATCCAGGTCATAGTAAAGAATGAACTGTTTCAGCAATTGGCGGATCGAATCACAATTTTTAGCCAAAGCAGGTACTTTTACGATCTGTTCGATTTTTTCCAAACTGATATTCCTGATCAGGATCGTATCGGTATCAATATCATTGGTAGACACGCTAAGTTCCTTTTTGGTATAGCTCGGTACATCAACGCTAAGTGCAGTAACACTTTGCTTAGGCAGCTCGTAAATAAACTGACCATTGGCATCAGTTTTAATGTTTAGCTTTTGCGCCTGATTGGCAACCGCGATATTAATATTCGGGAAAGGTTTTCCAGAAAGTTTCTCGCTTACCGTACCTTTTAAGATGATCTTATAATCTCTATAGTTGAAGGTATAGATATCATCGTTACCTCTTCTGTTGGAGGTGAAAAATCCCTGTTGTCCGGTTTGGTTACGCACCAATGAAAAATCATCTACTGATGAGTTTACCGGAGCGCCCAAGTTTACAGGGCTTGCTACAGGAGTAGTACCATTTAAGGTGATTTCAAAAATATCCAATCCACCTAGTCCAGCGTGGCCAGTAGAAGAGAAGAAAAGCTGTTGATCCTGATACAGGGTAGGGAAGAGCTCGTCACCTTCGGTATTGATGGTTTTACCCATGTTTACAGGCTTGGCCCATTCGTCATTAACCGAAGCTCTGGTGCAATAGTACAAATCGGTACCACCAAAGCCGCCCGGCATATCCGAAGCAAAAATCAAAAGTGTACCTGTACTGTTTAAGGCTGGATGGCCCACCGAGTATTCGTCGCTATTGTACGGAAAAGGTTTCACGTCATCCAAGCCAGGAGCTGCTGCGGTAAACATCTTTAATTTAATAATGCCCTCAGCACTCTTTTTCGCTTTTCCTTTGAAATAGTTGTTACGGGTAAACATCAAAGTCCCATCAGGTAATAAAGCAGCTGGGCCTTCATGGTATTTAGTGTTTACAGGACCTGAAAAAGGTTTTACAATTTGGTCAGCACCTAATGCTTTGGCCAAAGTGTCGTTTAAAGCGGCACTGCTATAATCAATTGTCCTGCTATCGTTACTGGTGTAACGGGTATCATCATCGTTGATCCTATAAAACTTTTTACCTAGAGAAGCATCCTTACGTGCAGCCTGCATTACGCTGTCTACATTTACGGTTTTCACTTTCTCTACACGGTCTACAAAGTAAAGGTCAGAAAAAGGCGTTTGGTCCCATCCAAAAACATTTTTGGTCAGTTTATCTGTTTTGCGGTTGCTCACAAACAAAAGACCTTCCTGATAGTACATTGGCGCATATTCAGCCAAAGCGGTGTTGATGTTGGCAAATCCAATGTCCCATCTTTTCTTGTTTTTCATGAAAGTACCCACGCTTGGATAAGCTTTGGTAAACGCCATGGCACGGCTGTCGGTGCTGGCCAGTGCCAGGTATTTTTTATACCAATTTTCCGATGGTACATAGGATTGGTTATTGGCCAGTACTTCGGCATAACGCAAGGCCCACTCTGGTTTAATAGAAGGTTGTTGTACCAATTTGGCATACCAAACCTCTGCTTGGGCATAATCTTTTGTTCTGCGGTACGAATCGGCCAAAAGTTCAATGGCTTTGGCTTCATTAGGAGCTGTTTTAAGTACCTTTTCCAACAAAGGAATGGCATAGGCATACCTTAGTGAGGTATATTCCTTTTCTGCTCTTTTTAAAGATTCAGCAACCTGCTTGTTCTGGGCAAAGCTATACTGAGCGCATAGCACAAGCCCAATCAATATGATTAATCTATTTAGATATCTGTTCATTTTACCGTCTTTTAAAAATACCTTGGGGAAATGGTTCTGCCTTTTTCAAATCCAAACTCGTAACGCAACATGATCTCGTGGCTGCCTGAGTTGAACTGTACCAATTTGGTGGTACTGCGATCATAAGAATAGCCTATTCTAAATTGTGGACTAGCCTGTACTTCTACCATGGCCGCAACATCGGCACTGGTTCTGTACTGAAAGCCGATAGAGAATACTTGTTTGATCCAAAGGTTGGCATTCAAATCGGCCTCTATTGGCGCTCCTTTTACGCCTTTGATCAAGAACGAAGGTTTTAAATCAAAATCAGGACTTAGTGGGAACACATAGCCCGAAGCCAAAAACACGTGAAGGGCCTGTCCTCTAAAAACATTGTCGTTGGTTACCGTGAAATTATTCAACTGGTTGTTCAATAATTGTGGGGTAGATAGTCCCACGTAAAAACGATCGCTGTTATAGTAAATACCGGCACCTAAATTAAGCAGGCCTTTGTTAATATCATTGGCAAAGGCCGCATCAGGTCCACTGAAACTATTCAGTGGAACCGAGCTTAACCCTGCACGATATTGACTATAGCCCGCCTGTAAACCAAAGGCTAGTGTGCCTTTTTCCATGCGTAACCTATAGGCATAACTGGCCAGGGCGCCAGAATTTTGTGTGATGCCAATTTTATCACTAAATACCTGCAATCCTAAACCAACTCTTTTGTTGTGTACGGGAGCATCTATGGTAAAAGTGAGTGTTTCTGGAGCGCCATCAATACCCACCCATTGGCTACGGTATAATGCGGTGGCAGAGGCAACGTTCCTACTGCCCGCATAAGCCGGGTTAATGGCCAAGGTATTAAACATGTATTGCGAATACATTGCCTCTTGTTGTGCATTAACTTGTCCAACGAATAATGAGGCTATAAAGGTGATAATGATATACTTTTTCATTGTTTATCGTTTTAAAGTAATGTGACCAACATATTTTTCTTTTCCATCAAGAATGACAATGTAGAAATAGGTGCCTTCTGGAAGGTCTTGTCCTATCGAGATGCCTTCGGTACATCTACCATCCCAATCATTCTTGTAATCATTACTTCTGTAAACACGATTTCCCCATCTGTTGAATACTTCTAATGACAGGCGTTTGAAACCGGTATTCTCGATCACGAACTTGTCATTGGTACCATCACCATTTGGTGAGAAACCTCCCGGAATAAATTCCTTAGGTCTTTGCAGATCCACAGGGGTAGGCTCAGAAGGGCTTACATTACCGTCGTTATTAGGGTCAGGGATTAAACCGTTGGTAGAAACATCCGTGGTTTTAAGTCCCGTTACCGAAGTACCTGCTGCATTGGCGATGTTCAGGAATTTAGATCCGCCATTGTTTAGGGTTACGTTTACGGTGAATTCAATTTGTTCTTTTTGACCTACTGCCAAGCTGTTGTTTGCCGCTAGGGTTTCGATATCAGTTGAACCATTGAAAGCTGTATTAACCTGAAGTGCACCTAATGATTTGATACTGGTTACCCTAATGGTGTGTCCCAAGAACGTATTTCTAAGGTCATCTTTAATGCTCACTTGGTTCAGTGGTGCCACACCATAGTTGCCTACAGTTAGCCTGTAAGTGATATTGTAAGAACCATTAACCGCTTTGGTAGATGAAACCAATTGTTTGGCCACCCCAATTTTCGGGTTATCCTTAATATCGATGGTTACTTTAGCAATGTTGGTTACTGCACCATTGGCATCTGTTACGGTGTAATAGAACTCGTCAGGTCCGAAGTAATTTAAGGCTGGGGTATAAGTTACCTTGCCAGTTACTGGATCTATGGTTACTGTACCATGCAATGGTGGAGTAGTAATGGTTACCGTTTGGTTGCGTAATGCTGCGCCGCCCGGTACATCATTGGCCAAAATATCAATCACCACAGGGGTATTTGGTATAGTGGTACCGCTATCATTGTTAGCCATTGGAGGTTTAACCACGGTTACCGTAGCCGTATTGTTGGCTAAAGTCGTTTCGGTTTCCGTTCCGCTAATTACCGCAGTATTAACGTAGTCGGCCGTTGCGCCAGTGGTATTTACCCTTGCCGTAAATACTAGGGTTTGGGTTTCGCCCGCATTTAAGTTGCCAATGGTCCAAATGCCTGTAGTGGCATTATAGGTACCGGCACTTGGTGTATTGCTTACCAAGTTAAATCCAGCTTTGATCAAATCGGCTACTTGTACGCCAGTAGCATTACTTGGACCCAAGTTTCTGGCCGTAAGCGTCATGGTTACCAAACCATTATAGCTTGGGGTAGTGGTACTGATGGTTTGTGTGATTGCCAAATCAATAATCTTGGTAGGAACTGGTGTTACCGTTGAAGTATTATTGGTGGTAACCGGATCTGTTTCTAAGCCAGTAATAACCGCTTGGTTTTGGTAGTTGCTTTGGTTAGCATTTACCATGGCCACAATGGTTAAAGTTTCAGTACTGTTTGGTACCATTTGACCAATGTTCCAAACGCCATTGTTGGCGGTATAACCTCCTTTGCTAGTGTTGGCACTTACAAAGGTGTAGCCACTGCTTAATAAATCAGTTACGGTTACGCCATTAGCTTGGCTTGGACCAAAGTTTTTAGCCTCAATGGTAAAGGTCACCTGACCATCAACCAATGGACTTAATGAACTAGCCGTTTTGGTTACCGCAAGGTCTGTGATACTTGCTTGGGTATCCGTATCGGTTGCCGAGTTATTGGCAGGAGTTGGATCAGTAATGCCTGCGGCAGTTGCTGCAGTACCTGTGTTCACAAAGTTACCAGTGAACGACGATGGTACGTTAACTACATAGGTGTAGGTTACTGAACCACCGCTAGGGATATCAGCCGTTTGGCTAATGCTGCCCGTTCCGTTTGCAGTGCCTGTTGCACCACCTGCGTATACTGCTGTCCAAGTACCGGTTACGCCAGCAGGTAAGTTATTTACAATGCTTGAACCCGGCGCATCACTTGGTCCGTTGTTGGTGACCACAAAAGTATAAGTATTGGTGGTACCTGGGGTATAAGTGGTCTTGCCATCGGTATTGGTTACCACAAGGTCGGCAATTCTGTTAGGGGCATCAGTATCCGTTGCCGAGTTGTTAGCAGGGGTTGGATCGGTAATACCTGCTGCCGTTGCTGCAGTACCTGTGTTTACAAAGTTACCGGTGTATGACGATGGTACATTTACCACATAAGTATAGGTAATTGAACCTCCGCTTGGAATATCAACCGTTTGGTTAATGCTTCCCGTTCCGTTAGCTGTACCTGTAGCACCGCCTGCATATACTGCAGTCCAAGTGCCCGTTACGCCAGCAGGTAGGGTATTGGTAATTACTGAACCAGGTGCATCACTTGGCCCACCATTGGTTACTACAAAAGTGTAAGTATTGGTAGTACCAGGGGTGTAGGTCACTTTACCATCGGTATTGGTTACCGCTAAATCAGCAATGCTGTTTTGGGTATCGGTATCTACCGCGGTATTGTTTGCCGTGTTCGAATCGGTAATACCGGTTGCTGGAGTGGCAGTACCTGTATTAACCACATCTCCTTTAAAGTTAGATGGAACGTTTACTACATAGGTGTAGGTAATTGAACCACCACTTGGAATGTCAACCGTTTGGTTAATATTTCCATTACCTGATGCTGTACCTGTAGCACCGCCTGTATATACGGCAGTCCATGTGCCAGTTAAGCCAGCAGGTAGGGTATTGGTAATATTTGAACCTGGAGCGTTACTTGGTCCGTTGTTGGTGACTACAAAAGTATAAGTGTTAGTAGTACCAGGGGTATAAGTAGTTTTACCATCAGTATTGGTTACTGCTAAATCTACTACGCTTGCTTGGGTATCCGTATCCGTTGCCGAGTTGTTGGCAGGGGTTGGATCGGTAATACCAGTAGCTGTAGTTGCAGTACCCGTGTTTACGAAATCGCCTGTAAAGTTTGCAGGGATACTCACCACATAGGTATAAGTGATTGATCCACCAGCAGGAATATTTGCGGTTTGGTTAATACTGCCTGTGCCGTTTGCTGTACCTGTAGCACCGCCTGCATATACCGCAGTCCATGTACCGGTTACGCCAGTAGGCAAGGTATTGGTAATGGTTGAACCTGGTGCATCACTTGGTCCATCATTGGTCACTACAAAAGTGTAGGTGTTGGTAGTGCCAGGAGTGTAAGTGGTCTTACCATCGGTATTGGTTACCACAAGGTCCGCAATCCTGTTAGGGGTATCGGTATCCGTTGCTGTATTGTTAGCCGGAGTAGGGTCGGTAATGCCCGTAGCCGTTGTTGCCGAACCAGTGTTCACGAAGTTACCCGTGAATGATGATGGAACGCTCACGACATAGGTATAGGTTACTGAACCACCACTAGGTATATCGGCCGTTTGGCTAATGCTTCCCGTTCCGTTTGCTGTACCGGTAGCACCGCCTGCATAAACGGCAGTCCATGTACCGGTTACGCCAGTAGGCAGGGTGTTGGTAATGCTTGAACCCGGTGCATCACTTGGTCCGCTGTTGGTTACCACAAAAGTATAGGTATTGGTAGTACCAGGGGTATAGGTAGTCTTGCCATCGGTATTGGTTACCACAAGATCTGCAATCCTGTTAGGCGTATCCGTATCCGTTGCCGAGTTATTGGCAGGAGTTGGATCGGTAATACCTGTAGCGGTTGCTGCCGAACCTGTGCTTACAAAGTTGCCCGTAAAGCTAGATGGTACGTCAATTACATAAGTGTAAGTTACCGAAGTGCCGCTTGGCAAGTCAATGGTTTGGTTAATATCACCAGTTCCGCTTGCTGGGCCAGTAGTACCTGTGTAAACAGCGGTCCAGGTTCCTCCGGTGATACCGGTAGGTAGGGTGTTGGTGATTACCGAACCAGGTGCGTTACTTGGTCCGTTATTGGTTACCGTAAAGGTATAGGTATTAGAAGTACCTGGGGTATAGGTAGTCTTACCGTCAGTATAGGTTACCGCTAAATCAGCAATGCTGTTTTGGGTATCGGTATCTGTTG
>JAEXHI010000004.1 GCA_023450085.1 Bacteroidota bacterium | reverse complement strand
TTAATTTGCAGGAAGAGGTCATTCAAATTATTTCCAAAAATTTGGCAGAGGTTTTTACTTCAAAAAAAAATCCAATTGTTTTAAACAATGAAAATGATATTAATTATTTAATCGAATTAATATTTGCAATAATGAAACATAGTTATTATAAATATCAAAAAATAACTGAAGATCTTGAAAAAGAAGCACTATTTGTTGCTGAAGCATATTTGTTTAAAAAGGGTTATATTTGATTAATAGGCTTTTTGCGAAAGTAAAAAAATAGTTGGGGTGTCGTAGATTGGAATTGTAATAATTTATATCGAGATGTTTTACAATCGAATCAGACGTCATTCACATTTTGATGGAATGAGCCCATAAGCATTTAAGGCAACTTCAAAATGAGGCTGTATTGTGTCTAGGATATTGGGAGCAGTCCATTTTGATTGATGCTATCTCACCAAAACTCTTGTTATAAGAAGCTACTTTAAAAGTAGCTTCTTTTTTGAAAGGTTTTGCAAGTTTGATTTTCCCTAGCTCTATCTTATTCTTATCATCGATTTAGCCAATTAGCTATTTTTTTAGGGTAGTAAGTAATGAATAAACCTACGCCTAAAGCAGCAAAACTTAAGCCTCCAAACCAGATACAGATGCCAACACTCAGTTGCCAAATGTAATATGCAAAATATATTGTTGCACACAAGAGTAAATATCCAATGCACCATAAGGTACGATTGGCTACATCTGAAAACTTACGATTAAAAATTTGAGTTTGATGTTTACCCATGCTAAAGGCAATAAAGCTTAACGCAATGATTTGTAAAAATATTAGGATAAGGAACATTATAGACATGTTCCTCCTTGAACTTGCTGTTTGGGCATTGGAGCAGGTTTATTTTTGACTTTGATAAAACAAATCAGGAAGACAACGGCCAGAGCCAGTGACATCAAGTCAAAAGAGGCTACAGTCCATTGTTCGTGATAAATACTACTCCATAGCCCACGCCCACCAGTCAATGGATTCAAAATTGGAATCAGGATAAACAATAACGTGGTAATGAAAAGTTGTTCAAGCCATGCATGGCGAGTAGGACGTAAGGCGGCATGGATAAAAGACAATAACCATACAATAAAGAAACAGCGGATTTCCCACAAAGTTCGAGTTTCCAACTGTAATGGTAGCAGGCGATTTATCCAGAAATAACATCCAATTGCCAAAGGAAGTCCAGCAATTGCTGCTATATTTGTTACCTCAACACAGCCATGACCAACAGGTGTACCGCCTAATTTTTTCCGTTCAGGTAAGCGTTTAACCACCCATAAAATTAATCCTGTGGCAATCATGATTGTACCTAGGATTCCAGACAAGAATAATAGCCAGCGTAATAAACTTTCTGCCCCACGCCCAACATGTAATGTGGTGAGAACGCTATAAACCTCTCGGGCCACAGTAGTTGCTCGATACTCTGGCTCAATTACTTTACCACTACTAAGATTGAAGCTGACTGTTTCAGCAGAGCCCCGTTTTAGTAAACTTTGTGAATAAGCTGCTCGTAGCTCAATTTCAGCTCGTTTTGTATTTGGGTTTTTAATGGTCATGCTACTAAGAGGAATATCTTCGAATTCCTGTCGAGCTTTTTGAATATAAGGCGTGATATCTTCTATTTGAGTGAATGCCACAGGTTGAGATGACCGATCACTTTTTCGATGTTCCTTTGAACGATTTCTTTGCCTGTCTTCATTTCGTACTGCTGCTTGAGGTGGCTTACCCTGACTACGCAAATCAGCAATGAATCCATCCCGATTTTGTTGATAGGCCGCAGTGATACCCCAAGGCATCAGCATATACATGAGTAACAGTAATCCACTAAAGGTAATCATGATATGAAAAGGTAGGGCAATTACGGCTGTAGCATTATGAGCATCTAGCCATGACCGCTGTCCTTTTTTTGGACGAAACGTAAAAAAATCCTTAAAGATTTTTTTGTGGGTAATGATACCGCTGATAATGGCAACCAGCATAAACATAGTAGCGATGCCTACAATCCATCTCGCCCATGTACGGGGCATGGCATACAATTCAAAGTGGAAACGATATAAAAAACTTCCGCCTTGAGTTTTTCTGGCGTGAATTTCTTCGCCTGTGACAGCATCTAAAGTACGTCTTTCACCACCACGACGATTTTCTCCGTCACTACCTTGTTTAGGCCAACTCAGTTCTAGTGTGGTTTGTCGATCATTAGGTAAATTAATCGTCCATGCAGAAGCATTAGGTGCATGTTCCTGTAAATAATTAAGCGCAAGCTCTGTTTGTTGTACTGGGTTATGATTATTGAGGGACTGATGCAATTCAGGTTTCATCCAGATACTAATTTCATTCTGGAAAAAACTTAACGTGCCTGTCACAAAAATTGCATAAAGTAGCCAACCTAATATCAGACTTGACCATGTATGCAGCCATGACATGGATTGACGTACACTTTCTTTTTTATTGTCTATTCTCATGTCATGCCACCTGAAGAATTAAATAGATGAACCAGCAGAACAGACTGGGAATTAAAAGTCCCAACCAAGCTTGTAGCGCATTACGGCATAAAAAAACCCACAATATGGCAATGGTGTGGATGATAAATGACAACATGGTTGCCACCCGTACCATGTCAGGTTTCTCTAGGGGTAAGGTTAGACTGAGTACCATTGTGAATAATGCAGCAAGTAAATAGCCTGCAAAGATTGCTGCTGTACAACGAGAAAATACGGCGAGACGATAACGAGTCAGTACAGATAGACTTGACCATCGATGAAATAGGGGGAGATTAAAATTTTTGAATTGCATGAACGCCACCTAACTTAAAAATCATACTTTGCAGTAAGCAAATAACGACGTTCATCACCCCAGATAATCGTGCCACTATTAGCAAAACGACTGCGGTCATAATAGGTTTTGTCCAAAGCATTTTTGACAGTAAATCCAAGATTAACTTTCTGTTTATCTGTTAGTTGTTTTGTCCATGATAGGGATAAATCGACAAGGGTGTAACCTGGATTAATATTGCTGCGAATTTCTTCAGTTGAACTGTCCTGTACCCATGCATCGTGGGCTTTACTCCATGCTTTTACACCAATCCCTGCATTTACACGACCAAAACTGTCAGTGTCATAGAGCTTGAAATTATTCCAAAGTGTAAAATTATGCTCAGGGATGTTTGGTTTGGTGCGACCCACATTTATAGGATTATCTGCTTCTTTATATTTTGCGTCGATGTAGGCATATGA
>JAEXHI010000029.1 GCA_023450085.1 Bacteroidota bacterium | reverse complement strand
TGAGGTGCATCAATATGCTGCAGGGCCAATATGGGATAAGGTTCGAGGAGATCATCTCTGACAATGGGCCAGAGTTTGGCCAACGGCAAAGCCAAAATAAAATGAACCACCCTTTCGAACGGATGCTTATCGAATTGGATATCAGGCACAGATATACCCAGCCCTACAGGCCACAGACCAATGGGAAGGTGGAAAGATTCTGGAGAACATTAAAAGAGGACCTGATCGAAGAAACCGATTTTGATAGCATTGGGGAACTTCATGACGAATTATTTCAATATATGCTCTATTATAATCAGGAAAGGCCCCACCAAGGAATAGGAGGGATAACGCCGATTGAAATGGCTAAAAATGAAAATCAAAAAGAATAATAAATTAATGCCCAGCTAAAATCAAATCTGTTACCGAATTACTAAACCTTTACAGGAATGACAGTACGCCATTTTTCTTATCCTTCCAGTTCCATAATTTCTCCTGCAAGGCTTTCCCAAGTTTGCTGAGCGGCATCAAGTAATGCTTTTTCAGACTGATATTTTTGGTTGGCCTCTTGCAGTTTCGATGGATTGCTGAAAATTTCTTCTTTCGCTAATTCAGCTTCACAGGCCTTAACACTCGTTTCGAAAGTGGAAATTTCCTCTTCCACGCGTTTAAGTTTTTCGTTCAGCTTTTTTAATTGTTGCTGTACATTGGCTGGAGCAGGCTCGGCAGCTTTTGGCTTTTTCTCCTCTTGTTTTACAGGGATAGGTTTAGGAACAGGTTTTACACGTTTAGAATCCCATTCTTCAAACTCGGCATAAGTACCTGGGTATTGCTTGATTTTTTCATCTTCAATAAACCAAATTTTGTTGGCTACGTTGTCTAAGAAATACCTATCGTGGGATACTGAAATAAAAGTACCCTCATATTGCTGTAAAGCCTGAATTAAAATATTTACTGACTGAATATCCAAGTGGTTGGTAGGCTCATCCAGCATTAGGAAATTACTGTCAGCGGTTAAGGACTTGGCCAGCGCTACCCTCGATTTCTCACCTCCAGACAGTACTTTGATTTTTTTGAACACATCATCTCCCGTGAACAAGAAACAGCCCAAAATACCTCTCAATTCGGTGTCCGAATGCTTAGGCGCAAAAGCTTGCAGTTCTTCCAGAATACTATTGCCCAAATGCAACGATTCTAATTGGTGTTGCGCAAAGAAAGTAGAAGTTACATTGTGACCTGTTTCGCACATTCCTTCATCGTACTTTTCGGCACCTGCAATGATACGTAGCAAGGTCGATTTACCTTTACCATTGGCACCAATCAACGCGATTTTGTCGCCTTTTTCAATCACGGCCTCCGCATCTTTCAATATCCTTACATTCGGATAAGCTTTAGAAACATGTTCTAAACGTACTACGTGTCTGCCCGAAGGTTTAGAAAATTTAAAACTGAAATTTACCGTTGGGTTATCGTCATCCACATCATCTACACGCTCCATTCTATCCAAGGCTTTCATACGACTTTGCGCCATTTTAGCCTTGCTAGCCTTAGCCTTAAAACGCTCAATTAAACGTTCTTCTTGTTTAATTTTAGCTTGTTGGTTTTTAAATTCACCGCGTTGAATTTCAGCCCTTAGTTCTTTCTCTTCCAAATAGAAAGTATAATTGCCGCTATACATGGTCAATTTGCCTTTGCGGCTTTCCACAATTTTATTGGTGATTTTATCCAAGAAGTATTTATCGTGAGATACAATGACAATAGCGCCTTCGAAGCCCGCCAAATAGGTTTCCAGCCATTTAATGGAAGGTAAGTCCATGTGGTTAGTAGGCTCATCCAGTAAAAGAATATCAGGGTCTTGCAAAAGGATTTTGGCCAACATTACACGCATACGCCATCCTCCCGAAAAGGTGTTCAATGGACGTAACTGGTCTTCGGCACTGAAGCCTAAACCTGCTAAAACCTCATTGGCTCTGTACTCAATATTATAACCGTCCAACGCATCAAACTCATGCTGTTTTTCAGCTAATTTATTTAACACATCTTCGCTATAATCCGTTTCAATAACTTTTAAAAGCTCTTCAATTTCATGGTGCAATTTGTTCTGGCGGTCAAAAGCTTCCATGGCGACATGCAAAATGGTATTGTGGCTATCGTACGAAAGCAAATCTTGGTTCAGATAGCCAATACGTAAATCTTTGGCCATTGAAATACTGCCCGAATTAGGTGTGTATTCACCTACAATTAATCGTAATAGTGTAGATTTTCCTGCACCATTTGCACCAATCAGTCCCACTTTATCGCCTGGCTTAATATGCCAATCCGCTTCGTCGTATAAGGCCCTAGAGCCAATCAAAAAACTTAAGTTATTAATCGAAATCATTGTGAGGCAAAGATAGCAATAGATTTACGATTTTAGGGTGTTGGGCTTATTAAACAAAAAGTACGGTGTTTTAACGGATAAGAAAGAAGTGGTTCGAGTAGCTCTGTGTTAAATTTAACCGCTAAGAAAAGGAAGAGTTGCGCTAAGAACGCGAAGAAGGGATTGTGGCTATTTTCCTTTGCGAAAACTTTAAAATCCTTTGCGTTAGGACTATTTAACCGCTAAGAAAAAAGGAAGAGTTGCGCTAAGAACGTTAAGAAGGGATTGCGGCTATTTGCCTTTGCGTCCCTTTGCGAATACTTCAAAATCCTTTGCGTTAAGATTATTTAACCGCTAAGAAAAAGAAGAGTTACGCGAAGAACGCAAAAAGGAGGAAGTGGTTTCTACTCTGGGAATTCAATCTTAAAACCTATCCCTCTAATAGAATCAAAGCTTATTCGAGAATCGTGTTGGAAGTATTTACGCAAGCGGGTCATGAAAACATCAAGGCTTCTGCCTAAGAAATAATCATCCTTGCCCCAAAGTTTTTCTAAAATATCCTTACGGTTAACCACTTGATGGTTGTGGTTTAAAAAAAGCGATAACAGTTCGGCTTCCTTTTCGGTAAGTTGGATAATGGTGTCGTTATAAACTAGTTGATATAACGCTGGATTAAAAGCATAGACCCCAAGATTAACTGTTTTGTTTGGAGTAGCACTGAGCTGCCTTTTCAAAATATTGTGAATTCTAAGCAGCAGCTCCTCGGGTTCGCAGGGTTTGGTAATGTAATCATCAGCACCAAGTTTTAGTCCTAAAATTCTATCAATACTTTGTCCTTTGGCAGTTAAAAACAAAAAAGGAATTTGATGTTGTTGACGAATAGTTTTGGCTAAAGTAAAGCCATCCATTTCTGGAAGCATCACATCTAAGATGGCCAATTGGTTGTTTTGCAAAGCTTCGGTATCTTCCAAAAGTGCTTTAGGGTTGGTATACCATTTCACCTCAAAATCGGATGACTCAAGGTATTGTTTGAGTACCATTCCCAAATCAGCGTCATCTTCAACCAATATAATTTTAGTGCTCATTAGCTAAAGTGATTTTAAATGTTACCCCGTTTTTTGGATTAGAAACTACTTTGATACTGCCTTTGTATTTGTCAACAGTTTGCCTAACAATGTATAAACCAAGTCCAAGCCCGTTAATTTGTAGGTTTTCTTGTCTACTTACTCTATAATATTTTTCAAAGATATGCGCTTGTGCTTCTTCGGGAATGCCAATACCATTGTCGCTTACTTGAATGGTAATTTGCTGGTCGAAGTTTAGGTTTAAATCCACGATGGTTGCACGATATTTCGAAGAGTTTTCTATCAAATTACCGACAATTTGTTCCAAGTCTTTTTGAGAAAGCACATGGTTGTATTTAAAACTTACTTGAATGTTTAGTTGTAGCGAGTCGTACTGCGTTTTTAGATTGGATAGATAGCTTTCGATATCATGCTGAGCGGCTATTTCGCTTTCGGTATTTTTAGTGTTGATAGAGGAAATGACCTTTTCCAAGCGTAGCACTTGTCTTTCCAATAAGGCTTTGGTATCGCTGTTTGGCGTACTGGCCAAAGTGAATTTTAAAGTGGTTAATGGAGTGTTGAGCTCGTGTGCAATAGAATCGATAGAAGTGTAAAGTTGGGCTACTTTTTCCTGTTGCAATCGTAGATTTTTAAGTGTTTTCCAGAATAAATACATCAGCAAGGCAATAATAGAAATGCTAATGAGCAATAAAGGTAGCAGATGCTTGAAAATCAGCATTCGTAGGTTAAGTAGCTCTACAACTGTTCTGGATTTGATGGTGTAATGATACCTCGCATTAAGTTTTAACTCAGTATCCTTTTCTGTAAAATTAGAATTCCATTTACCTACATTGAAAACGTATCCTTTCTTGATGTCTTTTTGGGTTTTAAAAAGTACTAATGGTGATTGGGTAGACACCAGTTCTCTTTTCTCGGTTTCATCGTATATGGAATAGATTTCACTTCTTAAGGCAATGTCGTAGGGGGTGTTTTCAGTTTGTTTTTTCAGTAGTTTGTCTACATTTTCTTGAAAGTGCTTTCTGAAAGCGTACCATTGTTGCAGTTGGTTAATTTGTTCATTTCTAAGGCTGTCATTGCTGTTCAGTTTTTTTAACTTTTTAATCAAGACTTCTTCATTGGCTTCATCGTTATATCGATTCAAATCACTGAGTACACTATCGGCAATGTTATTGGCTTGCTTGTTCAATTCTTTTCTTTCAAAGCGGTATGAATTGTACAGGTAATAGCTTTGCAGGCCAATGAGTACCAAAAAGCTGGTCGTAAAAAGCAAGGTGGCACTTAGTTTCTTATTCATATCCAAAAATACAAAGCTAATTTTCTTTTTCATTGCATTAACTCATCGTTAACCTTTCATTAACCAAGCCTTTGGATTTTTCGGTGGAGTTTTGTGAAAAAAATACTTGAAATGAAACTTAAAAACACTTTTACCTTATTGCTATTGTTGCCTGTAATTGTTTGGGCGCAAACCCCTGAAAAACCTAAAGAAAAAGATACTACTATAGTTTTAAATGAGGTTAGTGTTTCGGGCAAAAAGCCGTTGTTAAAACGCAAAGCGGATAGATTGGAATTTAATATTGAGAACACCCCATTACAAAATCTCAGCGGATGGGATATCTTAAAAAACACTCCAAACGTAATTGTTAAGAATGAAGAATTGACCATTCGAGGCAGTTCGCAGATTTTAGTAACTATTAACGATAGGCGAACAATGATGACCCAAGAACAGTTAAAAATGTTTCTGGAAAGTACGGATGGTAAAAACATTAGTTCCATAGAAGTGATTACCAATCCGCCAGCAAAATATGAAGCCCAAGGCGGTGCAGTACTTAACATTAAAATGAAACAAAACAAGCTATTGGGGTATAAGGGGACGCTATCCTCAAGGTACCATCAATCTATTTACGCCAAGGGACGTTTGGGCTTAGCGCAATCTTTCAATACAGATAAATTGCAGGTGAGTGGTAATTACGATTTTGTTTCGGGCGATTATGTGCGCAAGAATTTCGATGTCGTGATTTTTGACAATAACAATACGCGCTGGGAAAGTGATATGGTTCGAAAAAGCCATTCTCATCAGCAACACCTCTATAATTTTTCATCGCAGTATACTTTGGATAGCCTGACCACTTTTCAATTGGGTTTTGATGGGAATTTTAATCCTAATTTGGTAGGGAGATACAATGTGCCTACTAATATTTACAACACTTTAACCAATCAGTTAGAGTCTAATTATGTAACCCTAAACCAGAGAGACCAACGTTATGGTAATTTTAATGCTTATTTGGTACTTGATAAAAAGTTTGGGAACCATAACCTCACCTTAAGCAATAATTATAGTAACAATACTCACAAGGAAGACCAAGACGTAGCTACTACTTTACGATTCATTAACCAACCCGAGGAATATCGCCGCTTTGCGAATAACAGTAATCAGCATATTAAACTTTATGCAACAAAGCTCGACTACCGTTTGGCTAAAAACAGCTTTACTTTTGAAAGTGGGTTGAAATATAGCCACGTAAATAACCGCAATGATTTAAGGTTTTTAAGTGAAAATGGTGGTTCACTTGTTTTTGACCCTACACGAAGTAATTTGTTCAACTACGAAGAAAATATTTATGCTGCTTATGTTTCGTCAGAATACAAATGGAAAAAATGGGAAGTGAAGTTGGGCTTGCGTTCAGAAACTACTCGAATTAATACGGAATCGGATAATCCAGTGACGCAAAATGCGAATACCCGAACAAACATCTTTCCTACTTTTTATTTGATGCACCAATTAAAAGAAGACCAACAGTTAGGTTTTTCTTACGGAAAGCGAATCAGTAGGCCAAACTACAGTTTCCTCAATCCATCCAAGTCTTACTATAACTTATATGCGTATTTTCAAGGGGATGCTTACTTGAAATCGACCATGTTCCATAATCTCAGTTTAACTTATACACTTAAGGATTGGAATTTTGAAGCTTACTACAGCTATATCAAAGATCCATCAATGGAAATCTCTATCCAAAATCCCGAAACTTTTGAAACAAGGTATCACTATACCAATATCAGTAAGGGTGAAATTGTAGGGGTGAACATGTCCAAGAGCTTTAGTATTACCAAGCTTTGGAGGTTGAACTTATTTGTGATGGGAGAGTATAATGAGGATTTCTTTATAGGAGTTGATAATCAGTTGCATAAAAACAATGCGTTCTTTTATAATGCCAATATCTCTACGCAAATTACTTTGGATAAAGCAAAAACATGGGATTTGAGTGCTAGCTATGCTTATAATTCAAAATCAGTACAAGGTTCGTTTACCATCAGTCCTTCGCAGCGAACCAATATTGTGCTTAATAAGAAAATGTTCAATAAACGTTTTGAGACTGGCTTGGTATTGAACGATATTTTTAAGACCGATAAAAATACCATCTCTACACGTTATGCTAACCAAAATCAATATTTTAAAGATTACCGAGACACGCAATACTTTATGATTAACCTAAAGTTCCACTTTGGAAACCAAAAGGTAAAAGATGCCAAAGCGGCTAGTAAAACCGAGGAGCAAAGACGACTGTAAGTTAAGTAGCCACAGATGCGCAAATGAGATTAATCTCTGTATTTGTGGCTTAGAAATATCTCCTGATTCGAGCTCGATTTGTGGGAAAATCCGAAGGATTTCAATATTGATAGAAAAGAAATATTACGCATGATATGCGACTCTGTAGGAGTCGTATAGAAATTAGTTTGTTGTTTTATAGATATTTGACCTCTTCGAGGTCTGTCTAATAACCTTAACAATATGTAAATATAAAAGCCACAGATGCACAAATAAGAATTAATCTGTGTATCTGTGGCTTTACTAGAAAAGAAAGACTTACTTGCTATCCGAGTCTTCCGTTTCGTCTAATTTGCCTTCTTTGTTGCGTTTTAATTTAACCACAGGTTTTTCTTGGGTACCTGTTACGCTCAACGGAATGCCAATGATACCGAAAGGAGGTAAGCCCAATCTGCCGCTTAAATTCAATCTGCCATCAAAGCTTACTTGACCTTCAAAACGAGGTCTGAAACCTGCAATTTTCATTTTGGTGCGCTCAATGGTGATGATGTTATTTTTAATGGTCGTTTTCACCACTACATCTTTTAAGTTTGGATTGGTTAAGCTATCACGTTTAGTTTCCTTACTCACCGCATTCATCATTTTAAAGCCAGCCAGCTTTACATCTTTTAAAGTAAGTGAACCACCACCTTTAATAGACGGGAATACAGGGTACATTTCGTCATTTAAACGACCTGTTATTTGATAATCTAAGCCAACAACCCCTTTCACCTTTGATGCGGAAGTAGCCATTTCTCTAAACAACTTAATTTCTTTGTACGCTTTCGCGATATCAAATTCCTTTGCACTTAATTTAAAATCGAAATTGGCCGATTTTGTGCTTGTACTTTGGTAAGTCGCATCCATCACTACTTTGGCGCCGATAATGTCAAAACCTGTTTGTGATAAGCTTAATTTGCCATTGTTAAGAATCATTGTACCTTTGGCATTTTTTAGGTTAAGACCACTGTAGGCTACATCGTTAGCATTGGCATTAAAAGTCACATTTAAATTCGTAGGAATCAAAATCACACCTTTAGCTGCAGGAGTAGAAGTCCTGCTGCTGCTTGGAGCATAAACCATAAATTCATCCGCAATGATTTTATTGCTATGGAGTGCAAAGTTCCCAGTCAGTTTCTCTCTTTCATCAAAAATAAAGTTGACGTAGTTGTTCAAATCGCCGTTCAATTTAAAATCAGAACCACCATAAGAAGCATTAAACTCATCAAATTTTAAAGCAGAAGATGTGAAAGAAAATTTTCCGTTTTTAATGATGAAAGGATTAGGGAACATATCGGTTAAGATGTTCAAATCCTTAATGCTCATCATTCCCTTGTTGCTCAAACGGTTGTAACGTCCAGCCAAGGCATCGCTCTGCAAACCTTTGAAATTTACGTTGGTGTAAATAAGACCGTGTACTTGATATCCTGGGATAGCAAATACTTTGTAAAGTTTGCCAATATCCAAAGTTCCTTTAGAACTAACATTGTAAGAAACGTTTTCAAGATTGCTCACATTGGCTTTCAATAGGAACGGTTGTCCTGCCATTTCGAAAGAAATTGGCTTAACATTTAATAATGTACCTTTTAGATTGCCGTTGTTATTGGTCACTATAGCATCAATATCAATTTTTTCAATAGCCTCGTTAAAGTTGGCCGTTTTGATATAACCTTTGTTCAGCTTAATGAGTGCATTGGTAACAGGGAACATCTTTTTCGATTTATCGTAAGAACCCTTGCTGCTTACATCGATAGAAAGTTTGCCATTCAATACCAAGTCTTTAATAGGATAAAAGTTCTTGATTTCTGCAAAGTTGATTTCAGTTTTTAAGCCTAAATCTAACGTGATGTTGTTAATGGTTTGCAGTTTCAAGTGGCCTTTGATGTAATTGGATAAAGCATTTACATCAATGTTGGTAATGGCTAATGTGGTATTTTTATAGTCGCCATTGCTGTTATTGCCCACAAAGTCAAAATTGATTTTATCAATAGGAGAAGGCAATGCAGCATATTTGAAATAGCCATTGCTCAATTTGATTTTCGCGTCGAACTGAGGAACGGTAGCAATGACAGTATCTACTTGTCTGATACCACTTTTAACCGCTTTTTTGCTATATTTTCCATTAGCATTAAGCGACATTACCAAGCGGCCTTTAACTACCGTGCTATCCAAATTAACCACTTTGGCCCATTTCTCTAAATCAATATCAGAACGGGTTTTGGTGAAGATTTGAGGTTCTTTTAAGCCTTTTATTTTGGTAGTTGAAGAAAAATAATCTTTCCCAATGTTAAAAAACAAGCTGTCCATGTTGAGGTCTAAACTATCTGGATTTAAGCTTGGTACCTTGGTTTGTAAGTTTAAGAAAAGGTTTTTGATGGATTCGGGAGCATTGGGATTGGTAATTTCACCATCACGTATCTTCATGTTAAAAGTTAAGCTAGGCATCGTGTTGCTTTCGGCAATGTATTTTCCAATGAGCGAAGCATCAATTTCTGCATAACCTTTAATCTTGGTGCGCTCTAATTTGTCTGCAATTTCTGGAGGTAATGCCGTAAAAATGTTATGTAAATCGGTTTCCTTCGCTTGCGTTTTAAAGTCCATATCGTAACCATCTTTTAAGAAAGAGAAACGACCTACAAAGCGGATAGGGAGGGAGTTGATTTTAATATCATTTTCGTCAAACAGCAAATCCAAAGAGCTGGTGTTGATTTTGGTGATGAGTTTGGCATTTAGCTTTTTGTGGAGTAGGTAAGGTGTACCAGCATAATACACGTCGGCATCTTTAATGGACAGCTTACTTTTTAAATCAAAAATGGCCTTGCTTAAATCGCCAGTCCCGCTGTAATCAACGCCTTTAGCATCAATCATCATTGGTATTGATTTGTCGTTATAAACTAAATCACTGTTTTTGATGTAAATCCCCTCAATTTTGATGGCTGTACTAGCGGTGTCGGTACTTTTTTTACCGTCGTCTTTACTTTCGTAAACATTGTAGTTGGCATGCCCTTGTTCATCAGAAAGGATATTGATTTTGGCATTGTCTAGGTAAAATTCATCAACCTTAATTTGCTTGCTGAATAGTGAGAACAAATTGATGCCCAAAGCCATTTGCTTCGCATAAATCAACGTGTCGTTTTTAAAAGGCTCGGAGCCTTTCAATAAAAACTCATCTAAATTTAAAGTTAATGAAGGGAAATGAGAGAAGAAAGACAGCCCAGTACCTTTGAAACTCACTTCGCCCTTAATGTTGTGGTTAATGGCTTTGGTGATTTGTTCATTAATCGTTTTGGGAATAAGAAAAGGGATAATAAACAATAATGCAATTAAGGAAACAATACTGATGGCGAGTATTTTAAAAAACTTTTTCAATGTAAAATAGAATTTTTGGCGTTGGCTACAAAGATAGTTTTTAAAGTAATGCCATGATAGTTTGAACACGGATTTTAACAAATAAATAACAACATATTTGGAAGTATGAAAAATAATCACGTACCTTTGTACTGTAATAAATAAAATTACAGAATGAACAACGGTAGGTTTGCCATTTCCTTACACATTTTGGTTTTGCTTGATAAAGCGAAAGGAGAGCTGCTATCGTCTGATTATATGGCTGGAAGTATCAATATTAATCCAGTTTTAGTTCGAAAAGAATTGGTGAACTTACGTGAACATGGGTTTGTGAGCAGTAAAGAGGGAAAAAATGGAGGAAGTGCTTTAGCTAAACCAGCGAACAAAATTACCTTGGGAGCGTTATACCAAAGTGTGAAGGGAAATTACTTGCTGGGAAGCCATAAAAATGACCCAAATCCACTTTGTGAAGTAGGAAAGGACATTAACAGGCACTTGAGCGATTTGTACAGTGAAACAGAAATGAGATTAATTGATGAGTTGAATAAACAGACCCTTGCTGATTTTAGCAATAGGTTTGCTTAATATTTTTTTAACCTAAACTGTAATAAAATTAGTTACAAATTAACAATAAAACAATAAAATTCGATTTATATGAAAGTAGCAGTAATTGGAGCAACAGGTTTTGTAGGACAAAATTTGGTAAATGAATTGGCCGAGAGAGGTCATGAAGTATTGGCGATAGCCAGAAACACAGAAAAAGTTATTCAAAAAGAAAATGTGGTAGCAAAGCAGGTAGATGTTACTAACGAACAAGCTTTAGCGGATGCGGTGAATGGTTATGATGTGGTAGTAAGTGCTTTTAACCCTGGTTGGACTAACCCAAATATTTATAACGATTTTATTAAAGGGGCTGAAGCTATTCAAGCAGGGGTGAAGGCTTCAAACGTAAAACGTTTAATTGTGATAGGTGGTGCAGGTAGTTTGTTTATTGATGGTCAGCAATTGGTAGATGGCGAGAATTTCCCTGCTGAAATTAAACCAGGAGCTACGGCAGCTAGAGATTATTTGAATACGCTAAAAGAAGAAAAAGATTTGAATTGGACTTTCTTTAGCCCTGCAATAGAAATGCACCCAGGCATCACCATTGGTCGTACTGGAAAATACCGTTTAGGATTAGAAAACCCAGTTTTTGATGAAGCAGGTAAATGTGTACTTTCTGTACAGGATTTAGCTATTGTAATTGCCGATGAGGTAGAAAGTAATAAACACCCACGTCAACGTTTTACCGCGGCGTATTAATTTTCTGTTTTATCATTTGATGAAAGAGGCTGTGCTAGATATTAGTATGGCCTTTTTTCATGTTTTCTAAAGATCCTTCGTTTCACTCTGGATGACAAATCTACTAATTTGCATGCACCTGCTTTTTTGTCATTCCGAGGCACGAGGAATCTCTTTTATGATTACTAAACGCTAGATTTCTCCTCCTTCGGTCGTCGAAATGACGAGGGACGGCTGGTTAGTGCGGTTATCCTTGTCGTCATTTCGACCATAGCGGAGAAATCTAGCGAGCTGAATATTCTACATGATATTTATTCTTTATATAATTAAGCGTCAGATTTAACTTCGTTGATTTTCAATTTACTGCGTAGCGCT
>JAEXHI010000024.1 GCA_023450085.1 Bacteroidota bacterium | reverse complement strand
TTAAACGTTGGAATGAAGCAAAAAATAGTGATAAAACAGTTCATATCCGTTCTGAAGCAGAAGTAACTGATCCAAAATCTCGTCCAGCGAAAGACAAATTAACTTGGAGATTTAAAATGACCAACACTCGTGATGCGGCTTGGGCTTCTTCAAAGGCGTTTGTGTTGGATGCAGCTAGAATTAACTTGCCTAGTGGTAAAAAATCTTTGGCCGTTTCAGCCCATCCTGTGGAAAGTAATGGTGCTGATGGTTACGGAAGAGGCGTTGAATATGTAAAGGCTTCTATTGAGCATTACTCTAAAATGTGGTTCGAATACCCATATCCAATGGCGGTAAACGTAGCCAGTAATGTTGGCGGTATGGAATACCCAGGTATCGTTTTTTGCGGATGGAAAGCTAAAAAAGGAGACGCTTGGGGAGTAATTGATCATGAGTTTGGCCACATCTGGTTCCCAATGATTGTTGGTTCTAACGAGCGTAAATTTGGTTGGATGGACGAAGGTTTCAATACCTTTATCAACGACCTTTCAAGCACTGAATTTAACAATGGCGAATATAAACCACGTACCATGAACATGAACGCAGTGGGCAAATCGATCATAGGAAATCCAAAATACGAAAACATGATGTTAATGCCTGATGGAATGGCAGAACCTAACATTGGCGCAAATTTATACTTTAAACCAAGCTGGGCATTGCATACGTTGAGAGACCAAATTTTAGGCAAAGATCGCTTTGATTTCGCTTTTAGGCAATATATCCACAATTGGGCCTATAAGCATCCAACACCTTATGACTTTTTCCGCACGATGGAAAATGCAGCAGGAGAGGACTTGAGCTGGTTTTGGAAAAGCTGGTTCCTTAACAACTGGAAAATGGATCAAGGTATTGCTGAGGTAAAACAAGTGAATAGCAATGGCTTTACAGGTTACACCATTAAAGTTGATAACCTAGATAAAATGCCAATGCCAATCATATTGGGGATTAAAACCAAAAGTGGTAAAACTGACATCGTAAAAGTTCCGGTAGATGTTTGGATGAAAAACACCAGTTGGATCGTGAGATATCCAACTACCGAAGAAGTAGTGGAGGTGGTATTAGATCCACAACAGGTGTTACCAGATAGTAACGTAGAAAATAACAAATGGACGGCTGGTAATTAATACCGCAAAACAATCATATTTAAATCCCGTAAGTTTACTTGCGGGATTTTTTGTTTCAGATACATAAGTTGTAATTACTTCTTTTTTGATTGTTATTGTGTTTAATATCAGTTAGTTATTTGTTGTTTTTTTCTGCTTTATAAGCTTAGTCATTTGTTGCATTTTGTGGTGCAATTTGCGCTATATGTGTAAAAAAGCCAACGGCAAATCCGATGTTATGAAGTTTGAAAAATCTGATAAGAGCTTTTAAACGAGGTTTTTGGTGATTTTTGACATTGGGTATAGATTTAGCAAGAATAGATTTACGTGCTGAGTATTTTAGGTGCGTTAAATTTTTATCTATCTAAACCTATGGGAAATTTTACAAAAGGGCTCACGCTATGCGTGATGTTAAGCGTGTATGCGCATTTCGCTAATGCTCAGGTCAAAATTGGTGATAATCCAACGACCGTTAATAAGGCCGCTATACTCGAATTAGAAAGTACAAACAAGGGCTTGTTATTTCCCCGTGTTAACTTAACTAGCACTACTGTTTGGGGCTTGGCAGCCGGAAGTACTCCTGTTGCAGGTATGATTTTGATAAGGCCAACATTAGGCCAGATGCCGCTAAAGAACTGGATAAATTGGTTGAAATAATGAAGGAAAACCCAACCATTTGGATTGAGCTTGGCTCACATACAGATAGTAGGGGCAATGACCAATACAATAAATTGCTGTCGCAAAGCAGAGCAAACTCAGCAGTACAATACATTATAAACAGAGGCATAGAAAAAAGTAGGATTACTGCCAAGGGTTATGGCGAAAGTGTTCCCGTAAATGACTGTACTAATGGTGTGAAATGTTCTGAAGAAGCATATCAGTTGAACAGAAGAACTGAATTTAAAATTGTAAAGAAATAAGTAATTAATACCACCAAACAATCATATTTAAATCCTGTGAGTTTACTTGCGGGATTTTTTTGTTAAAGATTTCATAACGATTATTGTTGCCGAACTTTATTCCATTTGTTTAGTATTGCATCCACGAATAAAAAATATGAGAGTTAAATTGATTGGCATTTTAATGCTATTGGCAAGCCCGTTTTGCTATGCCCAACAAAACAACAATGAAATAGAAATCATTTCAAAATTGCTTTTCGAGTCTAAAAGTAAGGAAGTATTGGTAGTGGTGCATAGGGGCGATTGGAGAAATGCGCCAGAAAACTCTATCAGAGCTATTGAAAATACCATTAAAATGGGAGCAGATATGGTGGAAATTGATATCCAGAAAACCAAAGATGGCCAGTTAATTTTAATGCACGACAAAACCCTAAATCGTACCACCAATGGAAAAGGAAACGTGGCAGATTTTACCTTAGATGAAATTAAGAAGTTATATCTTAAAAGCGGTATTGGAATAGAAACCCATCACAGGATACCTACTTTGGAAGAGGCCATGTTGGTAGCCAAAGGCAAAATTTTGGTGAACATTGATAAAGGCTACAATCATTTTGATGAAGTTTACAAAATATTGGAACGAACGGGTACCTTGAAACAAACCGTAGTGAAAAGTGGTGGCGATTATGAAAAGGTTACTTCAGAAAAAGGTAAGGCTTTTTTCAATCAAGTGGTTTTTATGCCTGTAGTAAATTTAGATAAACCTGACGCTGCCACACTTATTCGTGACTATAGTACTAAAATGAAACCCGTAGCATTTGAACTTGTCTTTAACAGCGACACTTCAAAAATCATTAATCAGTTTAATCAAATTAAAAATGAAGGATCTAGAGTTTGGGTGAATACCTTATGGCCAAGCCTAAATGCTAGCCACCATGATGATTTAGCTGTTGAAGAGGGGAATTTGAAAGACAGTTGGGATTGGATCATTAGTAAAGGAGTAAACATCATCCAAACAGATCGACCACAAGAATTACTTCAGTATCTTCGGAAAAACAAGTTACATCGTTAGCTGGTTTGCGTTCAAATTCCCGTAATACCGTGGGTTAAAATACACAGCTTAAAAAAGGATTGGTAATGCAGCTTTACATTTACACCAATCCTTTTAACTTTGTGTATGAGCCAACCCGAACAGAAGAACAATCCATTGCATGGTAAAACGCTAGAACATATTGTTACTCGCTTAAGCGAACATTATGGCTGGCCGGAGCTAGGTTATCTTTTGCGGTTTAATTGCTTCATTAAAGATCCCAGTGTTAAATCAAGCCTAAAGTTTTTGCGTAAACAAGAATGGGCCCGAAAACAGGTGGAACAGCTTTATCTCGACACCTTTAAAAATTAAGCCCATGAAATTTGTACTTGCCGTATTGGTGGCTATTGCCTTATTTTTTCAACCTAAAGAGCTTCACGCAAAAAGGAAAAAAGAAAATAGGGTACTTGTGTTTTCATTAACCACCAGCTTTCGTCATAAATCCATTAAAGAAGGTATTGCCACCATTAAAAATTTAGGAGTAAATAATGGTTTCGAGGTAGATACTACAGAAAATGTAAATAGCTTCACCTTGGAAAATCTATCGAGATACAAAGCATTGATTTTTTTGAACCCAACAGGCTCAAATGTTTTTACAGAAGCACAAAAGCAAGCACTTAAAAGCTATATCAGTAAAGGTGGAGGTTTGGTGGGCATACATGCGGCTACTGATTTTTGCTTTGAGTGGGAATGGTATGGAAAAATGATAGGTGCCTTTTTTACCGATCACCCAAAGGTGCAACAAGCTAAACTGATAGCGGTAAAACCTAAAGATAAATTAATGAAAGGAATGCCGGAAAGCTGGCTGCATACTGACGAATGGTATAACTTCAAATCATTTAATCCTAAGGTGAAAGTATTGGTAAGGGTAGATGAAAGCTCCTATCAAGGTGGAAAAATGGGCGACTTTCATCCCATCGTTTGGTCTCACGAATTTGAAGGAGGCAGAGTGTTTTACACAGGGCTTGGCCATACGGCAGAAGCTTATACCGATCAATGGTTTTTAAAACAACTTTTAATGGGCATTAAGTGGGCCATGCGCAAATAATTTATATTTTTGAAAGCTGTAAATCCATTTAAAACAATGCCTTTCCATTCTTTTGCCTTTCTCAAATTCTTCATTCTCTTTGCTTTTATCGGTACTGTATCTCCTGTTTATGCGCAGCATAATGCACATAGCTTAGAATTGAACCTGCAACGTTCAATAGATAATTTTAGCGCCGACAAGAATTTTCTACAAGGTAACGCCTATGGTGGCGAATTGATTTATCACTACAATGTGAACAGGAACCCCAAAAAATGGTCGAGTGACTTGGGCATAAAAAGTATTGATCTTATTTTCAACTATAAGCGCATGAGTAATGTTACCCTCGTTGCAAATCCGCAAAAGGGAGAGTTTGGAGATACCTTTAGCTTGTTGGGAGGACTTACTTTTCCGATACTTAGCGTAAACAAAGTTGAACTTGTATTTACGCCAGGCTTAGGATTGCTATATGCAGGGGAATCTTGGTTCAGTAATCAAAATCCAATAGTTGGCAGCCGACTTAATTTGGGCCTTAAAGCAGGTTTGAAAGCTAATGTACCTCTTAGTGAAAAAACAGCAGTTTCAGCTAATCTTGATATTTTACATTATTCAAATGGTGGTACCCGTGTGCCAAATAATGGATTGAATACCGTAAGTGTTGGTTTAAGTGTAACTAGAGCTTTAAATAGTGATGTTGAAGTGACAAAGCCTACTTTTGAAAACGAAAATTATAACAAGCATAGTTTTGAACTGGGGATAAATGTGGGTAGAAGAGGGGCGTACCAAAGTAGAAACGGTTTGTATAAAACAGGGCTTTATGGAGGATATAACTATCGTTTAAATTCTTACTTGGCTTTAGGGGCGGGTGTTGATGCCATATATTATTTTACCGTGTATGACCCTAATCGAAATTTAGAAACTTTCCAATCCAAGGCATCTTCCTTTGGACGTTGGAGAGTAGGTGCTGCAATAGGACCAGATTTATGGATGGGGAAATTAGGCATTATGGCGAAATATGGCTATTATATACACTATGATAGCTTGTTGCCCGTTAAAACTTATTGGACTACAGGTGTAAGGTATAAATTAAATAATTGGGTAGGCTTGCAGGCTAAAGGATACATTCACCAAACTGATGCAGATTATGTGGGCTTTGGGTTAATATTTACCAAATAAAACAATGATTAGATTGACAGAAGAAACACCGTTAGAGGTGCTCAACGACATAAAAAAAGGCGACTTGGTAACTGATACTTTTAGCAAAACAGGCTTGGTAGAAAGTATAGCAATGACTGATGACGGCTTATACCGTATTTATAGTTTTACGCTGGTTACCGGTCGAATAATTACCGTTAAAAAATAGCTAAGCTAAGGTTGGGATTTTGATAGAAAATACACTTCCTTCACCATTAGATGAATGTACATCTATTTCCCCATCTAGTTTGCTAATCATTTCTTTCACTAAGTAAAGTCCAATGCCGCTTCCCTTATTGTGATGCGTGGTTACATAAAATAGGTTGAATATTTTCGATTGGTGTTTGTGGTGAATGCCAATGCCGTTATCTTCAAATATTAAACTTAATACCCCTTGAGCAACTTTTACGGAAATGCTAATGAACGCCTTTTCTTTTTCAGGGTCGGCATATTTGATGGCGTTTGAAATTAGATTTTTACAAATGATGTCTAGCCTAAAGGTATCAATACAAATGGTAGCGTCCTCAATGTCAAGCTTAAGATCTACTTTAATCTCGCCGCTATGTTCGAGATCTTGGACAAGATATTCAAAAAAAGAAGGTAGGTGTATTTCTTGGATGTGCAAATCTGTCCTTTTGTTTTTGGAGAATTGGATGATTTTTAAGATAAATTCATCTTGTCTGAAAAGGATTCGCTTCATCATAGCAAAGTATTCGTGACGCTGCCTTGGCTCCTGCTCTGCCTCGGCCAAGGTAATAATACCCATTAGTGAGGTAATAGGCGACCTAAGGTCGTGCGATACACTATGGGTGAAAAGATCCATTTCTTCATTTGTTTTCAGAAGGATTTCGTTTTGCGCCATGGTTTTTTTCTGTATTACCGACAGTTTATGGATGTACTTTACAGATATGCCAACAATGGAAATGAAGATAATGAAGGCCATTAAGGTGTTAATGGTAAGTACGGTTTTGTTAACTAGCCTCGAATTTTCAGTCAAGGAAGCATCAAACTCATTACCCTTTTGTGTCAGTAGTTTACAAGTTCTATCTATATCACGGGCAAGTTGTTCTTTTTCTGCCGCACTAAAAACGACATTTCGTTTGAGTTGCTCATTAATTTTTTTGCCTTGATTTTCGAGGTCGATGACTAATTGGTCAGCTGCTTTCCAAATGGAGATTGCTTTTTTAAACTGGGATAGCGATTTAAAGTTGCGATAAACCCAAATAATATTGTCTACATCTTCGGAGATGTTTTTACCAAGCAGTAAATGCTTTTTTGCAATCTTATGATGTTGATTATTATCTAAGGAAATTCTAGCCAAGCTATCATTGATAGGTACTTGAAGCTGTGTCTTAAAGTTAGTGTAATACTCAGGATTTGAAGTGAAGACGTAGTTTGTCAGTTGCCGTGATGCTTCTTGCTGGGCTTTCATGTAAACCGATTCGCCAGAGGTAAATGACCTGATGCCGTCTATGGCCTTAAGTCCATAATGATTGAGCCCTACAATTAGTGAAATCGAAATAAAGATGCAGATTACATAGTTATATATAATGCGCTTAGTTGATTTTACAACAACATTCATTTGAGCGTAATAGGAGAGCGGTTTTTATGGTTTATGAGCTAAATATATAAAAAGTAAGCAGCTTGTCGCTAAAAGTTCAAGTAAATCTTTTGTAGCGTTTGAGATAAATCAAGCGTATTATTTAAAACGCTAAAAAAATGAAAAATAAATTTGCTCTACTCTGTTTGGCTGCGGCCACCTTTAGTTTCAGTTCTTGTAAAAAGAATGGTAATGTTCAGGAAATAACCTACGGAACTTCTTTTGGAATGTGTATAGATTATTGTGTGAGTAATATTTCCTTGGGAACGGAAGAAGTGAAATTTTCTAAGAGCAAAAACGGGCCCACTCCCGATACTAAAACTTGTGTGAAAAAAATCACGGAAGGTGAATTGGATGCGTTGAAGTCCTTGGTAAAGCAAAGTGATTTTGAAAAACTACCTGCTGTAATTGGCTGCCCAGATTGTGCTGATGGTGGGGCGGAATGGATTGCTTTGAAAATAAACGGCAAGATGAAAAAAGTAACTTTTGAATATGGCAAGGCTCCAAACGCCATAAAAGAATTGGCCGTAAAGCTGAAAGAAATTAAAGACGGGTTTAAAGATTGCAATTAGTCTTAAATAATACCTAGCAGTGCGCCGCTAGGTATTATTTAAAAAGTTTTGTGGAAGGCCTGCTTATTTTACCTCAAGCAAACCAATCATATCTTTGGTGCCTCTAATGGCATAAAGTGCTAATTTGTTTTTTTCTAAAGGTAACGACACATTTACCGCGGTAATAAACTTGCTCTGTTTCTTGTCCATTAAAACAGACCTTGTCAAGTTTCCTTCAGCATCTATAGCGGCCATAGTGAAAAATGCGTCAGCAGTGCTTCCCAGTAATTTTCTGCCTCCAGTTCCCAAGCTGGTTTCTTTAGGTTTTTTACCTAAATCCTGTTCTATATTATCGTCCTTGTCATTATAAAAGAGCAATAGTTTATCTTTATAAGCCATCGTTTTAAAACTAGAAGCATTTGGGTTTTCAATAGAAGTTTGAAGTTTTGGAATTCTGGTGATCACATTTGTGCCATTGGCCTTTACATTAATATCGATAATGTTTCCATGCTTATATATAGCATAGGTGCCATACTTAGAGCTGACATAGTATTTTTCCCTATATTCTAGTAAGAAGTCGCGATCGCCATTTTCCCTAGTCTCCATTTTAACAAATTTAAAATGTAAACCCAAGCCCCCATCTTTTTCACTGTCACTTCCTTGTTTGTCTTTCTTAATGATTTCCAATAAGCCCGTTGGGAAACTATTGATGTTTGTAGAAGAAATGCTTTTGGTATTGGTGTTAATGTTTGTTAGGAAATAGCCATTTATATTGCCTTCTGGTTTTTGTTGATATAAGCCAAATAGAAACAATTCATTGTTTTTTTCCTTTGCAATAGCTAACGAATGGACAAATTTATCTCCTATGTTAATGCTGAATTCATGTGGAGCAACTTCATCCTTACTATATAGGAGCAGCTTTGTAGTGTAAGAGGGTACTTTTTTTCCGTCTTTTTTAATTTGCTCTTTTTCAGTACCGCTGTCAAAATGTTTAATCAGTACGGCAACTTTTCCGTCGTTGGTCACCAGTTGGTTGAAAATGACAATATCCTTGTCTTTATAAGGCAGTTCAATTGTTTTGTCCCAAAGCTTATTCATTTTTTGGTCGTGCACACTCAAAAAATATTTTTCTACGTCTACCTTTGAGTAGGGAGATAGTCCCATCATCAATACCTTCGTCGAATCTTCCGATAGTTGATAGCTAACTATAGATTGTTCAGACTTTTTAAAGGCCTGCATTGTACCTAAATTAATATTCTCCCCATTATTTTTGAGCGTTTTAATATCTATAGGTTGGCAGTAGTAAGTAGTGCTTTTGGATTTTTTGTCGTAAATGTTTGTGAAAAAAAATAGGTTTTCTTTAATGCTAAGGAATTTGTTGAATTTAACGTCGTTCTCGGTAACATAAATTGACTGGCTACGGACCTCAGCGAGTTTTTCGTTGTAACTAGTCATGATAGGTGTAATACTTTTGCTTTTAAACAACGAAATATCTTTATCCTCTTCAAAGCAAAGTTTGATTAGTTCATTCGAAGAACCTTTCACAAATCCGCTATAAGTGACATCGTTTTTGCTTTCGGGACTCCATGAAAGGGTTACTTGTTGGGCTTGGGCATAAAATATTGCAGTAGCTGCAATTGAGGAGAGAATAATTTTTTTGAGCATGATGGTTTTTTGGCGCCAAAACTACTACTTTCGCCGCAAATTAATTATTTTATGAAGGAAAAAATATTGACGATTATGGTAGCGCTTGTTGCTACTCTCTCTCTTAATCTAAATGCTCAAACAAAAAAGGATTCTAAAGATTCTACCAAAACTGTGATCATCTTTAATTCGGGAGCTACTACCACGCAAAAAAGTAATTACACTGAATTCAAAGGGATCATTAAGGTTGATCCATTGGCTTTTATCTCGGGGAAAATTCCAGTTTCGTATGAACGTAAACTTTCTGATCTTTTTAGTGTGCAAGTGAATCTTGGTTTAACCTCTAAAAATTATTTGCAAAATGCCATAGCCGATGCTGATATAAATGCTAAGGTTGACTTTGATGTTACTAGTCTGCCACAAGGCTACCAGGATGAAACAGATGTACTATATAACTACGACCATAGAAAAGCAAACTTGGGCTATATGTTTTCTTTACAGCCTAAGGTGTACATTAGCGAAGAAGCACTAGAAGGGTCTTATTTTGCTTTGGGCTTTAACTCCCTTCGCTTCAATTATAGTACACCGGGCTTGGTTGAAAAATCGGGGAATTTAACATTTACCGGAGCAACTAAAAAAGAGCATGAAACCGTTACCAGCTTAATGGTGTATTTCGGAAATCAAAGATTGTATGACAGGCTTAGTTTAGAATATTTTACTGGTGTTGGGATAAGGAGTGCCAAGGGCGAAAAGTATATGGCAGGTAACAGTGGTTCTGGATTTTATGAGGCCATGACTCCGTATAAAAAGAAAGGGACATTGAATTTTGAATTAAGTATTAAACTAGGGTTCCAACTCTAAGACCTTAAGTATATATTTTAAAATTAATAAGCACCTCGCAACAATTTGCGGGGTTTTTTTTATATTGATTTTGCCAGCTAAATCCGATTGAAGCGAAAATACTTTTTCGCTTAGAAACCTCGCAGGTTTTTAAAACCTGTGAGGTTTGACAAAAAGATCACAGTGCAAAACAAGGCTGTGGAAACAAAGAACCACCATTGTTGCTTTTCATCCAAAAAGCGTACTTATTTTAAGTTGAGGCAAATTTTGTGTTAAGGTATTCTTAAATGAGAAAATTTTTGTCGTAACCTCTTGATAGTTAAAAGAAATTGTTCTACTTTTGCAGTCCCTTAATGTAGGCTAGTTATAAACTGCTAACGGCAAGGAAATTAAATAAATAATAGAAACAAAAAGCAAGAAATGCCAACCATTCAACAATTAGTTAGAAAAGGTAGAGTAGCACTGGAGTTTAAGAGTAAATCTCCAGCGTTGGACAGCTGTCCACAGCGAAGAGGCGTGTGTACTCGTGTATACACTACTACCCCTAAGAAACCAAACTCTGCAATGCGTAAAGTTGCCCGTGTACGTTTAACCAATGGTAAAGAGGTGAATGCCTACATTCCAGGTGAAGGTCACAACTTACAAGAGCACTCAATCGTTTTGATCCGTGGTGGTCGTGTTAAAGATTTACCAGGTGTACGTTACCACATCATCCGTGGTGCTTTAGATACATCAGGTGTAGCTGGTCGTAACCAACGTCGTAGTAAATATGGTACTAAACGCCCTAAACCAGGACAAGCAGCAGCAGCTCCTGCAAAAGGTAAAAAGAAATAATTAGGAGGAAATAAGAAATGAGAAAGTCAAAACCGAAAAAGAGAATTATTCTTCCTGATCCTAAATTCAACGATGTTCAGGTTACAAGATTTGTAAACAACATGATGTTTGACGGTAAAAAATCTATCGCTTACGCTATTTTTTATGATGCTGTAGAATTGGCTGAGAAAAAATCAGGTGAGAACGGATTGGAGATCTTCAAACGTGCATTAGCAAACATCAGCCCTGCTGTAGAGGTTAAATCTCGTCGTGTGGGTGGTGCAAACTTCCAAGTACCTACAGAGGTGCGTCCAGAGCGTAAAACTGCATTAGGTATGAAATGGTTAATCAACTACTCGCGTAAGCGTGGTGAAAAAACCATGAAAGAGAAATTAGCTGGTGAAATGGTAGCAGCAGCTAAAGGTGAAGGTGCAGCAGTTAAGAAAAAAGAGGATACGCACAAAATGGCTGAAGCCAACAAAGCATTCTCTCACTTCAGATTCTAATAACAAATAATTGAATTTTGAATGATTGAATGATTGAATTTTGGGTGAGGCATTAAGCGCATTCACTCATTCAATCATTTTTTCATTCATTCATTATACTTAAAGATGTCAAGAGATTTAAAATTTACAAGAAATATTGGTATCGCTGCACACATCGATGCTGGTAAAACAACTACTACCGAGCGTATCCTTTATTATGCTGGTGTAAACCACAAAATTGGTGAGGTTCACGAAGGTGCATCTACCATGGACTGGATGGAGCAAGAAGCTGAGCGTGGTATTACCATTACTTCTGCTGCAACAACAGTTTTCTGGGAATATCGCAAAAATAAATACCAAGTAAACGTAATTGATACTCCTGGACACGTGGATTTCACGGTTGAGGTAAACCGTTCATTACGTGTATTAGATGGTTTAGTGTTTTTGTTTTCGGCAGTTGATGGTGTTGAGCCTCAATCTGAAACGAACTGGAGATTAGCTGATAACTATAAAGTGCCTCGTATTGGTTTCGTTAACAAAATGGACCGTTCAGGTGCTGACTTCTTAAAAGTTGTTAAGCAAGTTAAAGAAATGTTAGGTTCTGATGCTGTTGCTTTGCAATTGCCTATCGGTGCTGAAGATTCTTTCCAAGGTGTGGTAGATTTGATCAACAACCGTGGTATTGTTTGGAACGAGCACGATAAAGGTATGACCTTTACCGAAGTGCCAATTCCAGCTGATATGCTTGATGAGGTTGCTGAATACCGTGAGAAATTATTAGAAGCAGTAGCTTCTTACGATGAGTCTTTGATGGAGAAATTTTTCGAAGATCCTAACTCATTAACTGAGCGTGAAATTTTAGATGCTTTACGTGCAGCTGTATTAGATAATGCTATTGTTCCTATGGTTTGTGGTTCATCTTTCAAAAACAAAGGTGTACAAACAATGTTGGATTTAGTAATGGAATTATTGCCTTCGCCACTTGATCAAGAGGCTGTAAAAGGTACTAACCCAGATACTGGCGAAGAAATTACCCGTAAACCAGATGTTAAAGAGCCTTTTGCAGCATTAGGATTTAAAATCGCAACTGACCCATTTGTAGGTCGTTTGTGCTTTATCCGTGCTTATTCTGGTAAACTAGATGCTGGTTCTTACGTGTTAAATACTCGTTCTGGTAACAAAGAGCGTATTTCTCGTATCTTCCAAATGCACGCTAACAAGCAAAATCCAATTCCTTTTATCGAGGCAGGTGATATTGGTGCAGTAGTTGGTTTTAAAGATATTAAAACTGGTGATACTTTGTGTGATGAGAAACACCCTATCGTTTTAGAAACGATGGTTTTCCCAGAGCCGGTTATTGGTTTAGCTATTGAGCCTAAAACTCAAGCTGACGTTGATAAATTAGGTATTGGTTTAGGTAAATTGGCTGAAGAGGATCCTACATTCGTTGTAAAATCTGATCAAGAGACTGGTCAAACAGTTATCTCGGGTATGGGTGAGCTTCACTTAGAAATCTTAATTGATCGTTTAAAACGTGAGTTTAAAGTTGAAGTTAACCAAGGAGCACCTCAAGTAGCTTACAAAGAGTCTATCACAGGTTCTGCTGATCACCGTGAGGTTTACAAAAAACAATCAGGTGGTCGTGGTAAGTTCGCGGATATCAAAGTTGTTATTTCTCCAGTTGATGAGGATTACGATACTTCTAAATCTGCACTTCAGTTCATTAACGAAATTGTAGGTGGTGCTATTCCAAAAGAATATATCCCTTCAGTTCAAAAAGGTTTCGAAGCTTCATTAAACAATGGTGTATTAGCTGGTTATCCATTATCAGGTATGAAAGTTCGTTTAATTGATGGTTCATTCCACGCGGTTGACTCTGATGCTTTATCTTTCGAATTAGCTGCTAAAATGGCTTATCGTGAGGCATTGCCTAAGTGTAAACCAGTGTTGATGGAGCCTATCATGAAGGTAGAAGTTTTAACTCCTGAAGCAAATATGGGTGATGTAATGGGTGACTTGAACCGTCGTCGTGGTCAAATGCAAGGTTTGGACTCTCGTAACGGTGCTCAAGTAATCAAAGCATTAGTACCACTTTCTGAAATGTTTGGTTATGTAACTCAGTTACGTACAATCACTTCAGGTCGTGCAACTTCTACAATGGAGTTTGATCATTACGAAGCAGCGCCTCGTAACGTACAAGACGAAGTTGTAGCTAAAGCTAAAGGTAAAGTTAAGTCTGAAGACTAATTAAGTATCAAGATAAAAGTATCAGGTATCAAGAATGTTAACCCATCTTGATACTCGATACTAAATACTTGCTACAAAAAATAAACCCACCGCTAGTTATTAATAGCTCTAACTATCGGTTTAATTAAAAAGTAAAATGAGCCAAAGAATCAGAATCAAATTAAAATCTTACGATTACAACTTGGTAGACAAATCTGCTGAGAAAATCGTAAAAACTGTAAAGCCTACAGGCGCAGTAGTTAGCGGACCTATTCCGTTGCCAACAGAGAAAAAAGTTTTCACTGTATTGCGTTCACCACACGTAAACAAAAAAGCTCGTGAGCAGTTTCAATTGTGTGCTTATAAACGTCTTTTAGATATTTATAGCTCAAACTCAAAAACAGTTGATGCTTTAATGAAGCTTGAATTGCCTAGCGGTGTTGAAGTAGAAATCAAAGTTTAATGATTTTAATACCACTATAAAAAATCCCCGATTGAATTTTCAATCGGGGATTTTTTATTTAAGTAAAAGTTAACACTCCTAGAAACTAAAGGGTAGTTTTTAAATATGTTTTTAAGTATTTGGCCATTACATCGGCAAATGCTTTTGCAAAAGCTGGTCGGCCAGCGGCATCACGCACCCCTTTAAAATTGCTTTCTATCTGCCAGCCAAATACCTTGGGATATTTAGTAGAAGTGTATCTTTTGGTGTTGTAGCCACCATTAAAATATTTATCCTCATCTAAAGGTGCAACATCTTGTTTGGAGGGCACCGCATCAAAACCTGAGGAACTGATTAACGTTCCAAATGCATTCTCTCCAGTCAACAATTGTGCAAGGTCCAGGTTTTTATCGGTAGCCAGCAAGTTAACCATCGAAGATTTTTCAGCCAATTGGTTCTTCTCCGCATCTGTTTTTCTTAGCTCATTGGCGGTTAAATTGTATCCAACTTCTAACCGCTGTTTCGTATGTCCATGTCCATGCAAGTCGATATAAATGGCTTTGCCAAATTTTTGTGTAGCCATTGAGATAGCCGTATCGATATAGTCGTGAAATTGGTGCCAAGTTTTTTCTAAAGCTTTGTTACCGCAAGTCGCTTCGTCGATATCTCTATTTTGGTCTAAATGTTTTCTCGAAAGGTTAGAAAGAATAATGAAAGGTCTTGCATTGTATTTTTCTAAAAACACTTTTTCAATTTCCTTTACCAATTCAATCGTTTTCGAATCGGTAACTGTCACCGCGCCCTTGCAATCACGAGTGGCGCCATCTTCTAGGGTAATGGTACCACCATGGGGCACGCTGATAATTAAGGGTAAATTGCCGACAGTAAACTCCGTCCATTTTTCCTGATCGGTGTAGGTTTTGCCAACTTCCCATTTTTGTGCATAAGCAAAGCTCGAAATCAATAATAGAAATAAGCTTAGTTTAAAAAATCTCATTTGATGTAAATTTTAGTAGGTTATCAAAGCATATTGCTTTTACTATAGACTTTCGCTGCTTCAAAAGGTACCGAAAATAGTGCGCTAATTGTCGATTTTATATCTTCTGAAAAAAAATCATATAAAAATGGTCCTGTTGTATTTTGTAACAGTCTATCATATAGTTTGAAAGAAAAAACTCGTCTGAAAATAGAACGGGCAATTTTTTCAGAACCAACCTAACAACTAACAAACTAGCAGTTCATATGAGAAAACTTTACTTATTGCTTATTTTCTTCTCGCTATTGGTGGGGGCAGATGCGGCAGCACAAACGATTAGATATGTAAAACCAGGAGGTACTGGCGATGGTTCTAGTTGGACAGCAGCGTCGGGAGATTTGCAGGCGGTGATTAATGCTTCGGCAGCGGGAAACGAGATTTGGGTAGCGGCAGGTACCTATAAGCCAAATCGTAAAGCTGATGCGGTAGCAACAGTTACACCGAATGACAGGTACAATGCCTTTGTTTTAAAGAAAGATATTTCCATCTATGGTGGTTTTGCAGGTACAGAAACTTCGAGATTGCAAAGAAATTTCAATACCAATGTGACTATTTTGAGCGGTAACCTAGGTGATGAAACCATTGATACCGATAATGCGTATCACGTAGTAGTAGCTTCGGGCGACTTGGGAACTGCCAAGTTAGATGGTTTCACGGTAAGTAAAGGTTATACGAGTGGAACAGGTACTACTGGTGGTATTACGGTAAATGGAAATGTGATTCCTCCAAGCCGTTCTCCTGGTATCATTAATTATTATAGTAGCGCTGCTTACGAAAATTTAATCATCAGAGATAACGTAAACGGTTCAACCGATCAAAGTGCTGGTGCGATATACATTTTATACGGTTCGCCAACTTATACGAAAGTGAAGTTTATCAATAACAAAACTTTGAGTACAAACGCCGGCGCAATTTTTATCTTCAGTGCTGTAGCTACTCCTTCTAAGCCTATATTTACTGAGGTTGAATTTATTGGTAACGAGTCAACTGCAGGTGGTGCCGTAGTGACTTCTACGGCTGCTGCTCCAGTTTTTGAGAGATGTACTTTCGATGGCAATAAATCGACTACTACTGGTGGTGCTATTCATATGTTTTCTGCATCGTCAAGTATTACGCTTAACGAATGTAATTTCATAAATAACACGGCTACTACTAATGGTGGGGCAATTAACAATGGTTTAGCGACCACCATCACCATTAGCAAATCTACTTTTACTAATAATAGCGCAATAGGTTCAGGCGGTGCGGTTTATTTTACGGCGGGTACGCTTAATTTAACGGAAAGTACCTTTACTGGAAATAAAGCTAACTCATCTGGAGCAATTTATTTGGGAACAAGTACGCTGCCTTCTGTATTAAATAGCCTGACATTTTTAAATAACGAAGCCACCACTACTGCCGGTGCACTTTATTTAAATGCCAACAGCCCACAAATGAATAATAATAAGTTTGCAGGTAATAAGGCGGCAACCAGTGGCGGTGCCATTTATCTATTTGGTGTGGCGGGTAATTTAGCAAGTCCTATATTGATCAATAATTTATTTTATAACAATGAAGCGGCAAGTAGTTCAGGTGGCGGTGGAGCAATCTATATTTCTACCAATGCTGCACCAGTAATTCACAATGCTACTTTTTATTCAAATAAAGCAACTGCCTTTAAAGGTGGTGCAATTTATCTAACTGCTTCAGGACAAGCTACGGTTTATAATAGTATTTTATATAAAAACCAAGCTACTGATGCCACTACTGTTGATTTTTTAGCTACAACACCTGCAAACCTTATCGTTAGATCTTCTATGACCGATGCTTACGGCACCAATGGAGTAGATGATAACATGGTGGGTCAGGATCCAGTTTTTGAAAGCGAAGATCCTAATAGTCCTGATTTTTTACGTTTGCAAGATTTCAGCCCTGCGATAGATGCTGGACAAAATAACCTGTTGCCTACTGGCATTACTACAGATTTGGCTGGTAATTCGAGGATTAACAATCTCATTTTGGATTTGGGCGCTTATGAGTTTGATGGAGCGGCTCCGGTTCCACCATTGCAAGTGTCTATAGACGAGAATTCTCCGAATGGAACTTTCGTGGCAAAGCCCGTATCAAGTTTACCTGGCGTACTTTCCAACTGGACCATCATGAGTGGTAACGTTAATGATGCTTTCGCAATTAATGCGGCTACGGGAAATATTACCGTGAATAAAAGCACCGAAGTAGATTATGAAAAAATAAAAAGCTTCAACTTAACGGTTAAGGTATTTAATGATATCGGTGATGATCAGGTGATGAGGGTAATCATTTCCTTGAACAACCTGATGGAAGATCCACAGGCACCTATTGTTGCCAAAGTAGCAAATGGTGTGCTAACTAGTTTCAGACCAAAATTAAGTGGATTGGCAGAGCCGCTGAGTGTAATTACCATTTATGTAGATAATAAGGAATATCCGGTAACAGCTACGTCTAACGATAGAGGCGAATGGGTTTATACTTTTACTGATGAACTATCTCCAGGAGCACACACTTTCCATGTAGTGGCTAGTAATAGCTTGGGTACTAGTAATCCTAGTCCACAAACTACGGTTACCCTTAAACTATACAGTGGTTCGGTCGTTGCAAATAACCTTCTTACACCTAACGGCGATGGAAAGAACGATTTGTGGATTGTTACAGATTTGAGTTTGATGTACCCTAAAAATGAGGTAACTGTTTATGATAAAACTGGTAAAACAGTATTTAAAAAGGCAAATTATCAAAATGATTGGGATGGAAGCTACAATGGTAGTCCTTTAAACACGGGAACCTATTATTACGAAATCAATATCGGTGCGGGTTTAAAACCAATTAAAGGAACGTTAACCATTTTGAAAGGAAGATAATACGATCAGCTGCTTTAGAATTAAGGAATTTGCTTAACCAAACAACAATGAAAACTAAACAAACTACATATATCATTATTGCTGCCATCTTGTTTTTTGCCTCGTCTGAGTTGAAGGCACAAGTAAGTCCGCCAATGTCCATGTACTATTTGAATGAGTACTTGTACAATCCGGCAGCGGCGGGAAAAAGACAAGGTTTAAATGTGGGCCTTTCTTACAAAAATAATTTGACCGGAAGTAACGGACAAAGCGTTGCTAATACCATTACTGTTGATTATGGTTTAGGTAAAAATGGTTTCGGGCTATCAGTAGTCACTGATAAGGATGGACTTTTAAACGTGAATAGATTTTCGGCTTCTTATGCTTATAACGTAAAGACCTCAGAAACTGGGAACTTAAGGTTTGGATTGTCGGCTGGCGTATCATCATTAAAAGTAAACATGAATGACATTATTGGCGACGGAACAGATCTAATCCCTCAGCAATTTAATGAACAAGGCTATATTTTTGATGGAGATTTAGGCGTGAATTATGAAGATGGCAAGTTAAGCTTAAGCGCAGTAGCACCTAATCTGCGTAGCCTGATCTATTCAGAAAATGTGAACGATGGCTATAATTATAGTACATTTTATGTTTCTGCAGCTTACCAAGTTTTAGATGGACCCATCAAATTAACACCTAAAGTACTGTATCGTGGTCTTGATGGTTATGATAATGTGATTGATGTTGGAGTGAACGCTCAATTTGCTGAAGATAAGTTTAATCTTTTGGCTTTTTATCACAGCAGTAATAGCCTGTCGTTTGGAATGGGCTTTAACATATTGAAAAAATATCAAATGCAGGCTTCATATTCGTTGCCAATAAATAATAACCTAAAAAAATACACGTATGGCGGTGTAGAGTTAGGCTTAAAAGTAAATCTATCTAAATAAAAGCTCCAAGGAGAGCCTTGTTTTTGCAAGGTTCTCTTTTTTTTGAAAGCAATTTGAGTAGTCGGAGAAATCTGTCTGCTTTTTTGCGTTTTTATTAAAAAAGTTATATTGTTAGAACAAAAATGTTTTGGATACTGAATAAGGATTGCTAATTTTATAATAACCTAAACCAACAAACTAGCTGATAAACTTTCCTGAGGATATCAGTTCATATTTTATTTTAATGGCCTTGTACGATTTAACAGCAGAAAAGCTATTGTTAAAGGAGATCTATGATGGAAATTCTTTGGCATTTAACAAGATGTTCAGCCTTTATCGGGGCAAGATTTTGGCATTTGTAGATTCCTTTGTCCACAGCAAGGCTGATGCAGAGGAAATAGTGCAAGAAACTTTTCTGGTCATTTGGCAAAATCGGGAGAAGTTACTTTCCATTGAGCATCCACGTAATTATATCTACACTATTGCCCGTAACAAGACGTATGATTATCTCAACAAAGTCAGTAGAACGGAAAAAACCATTACCAACGCTTGGATAAATACTTCAGTTAGTTTAAATAATATCGAAGATCAGATCAATCTTAAAGAGAGCGTTTTTTTAATCAATAAAGTTTTACAGACCCTTTCGCTACAAAAGCAGGAAATTTTTAACATGAGCCGTAATCAGCACATGAGCCATGAAGAGATTGCCCAAGCGGTTGGACTTTCTAAAAGTCGCGTTAAAAATGTGATTGTCGAAGTACTCAAGCACCTCAAATACCATATTTCAAAACACCACATTGTAGTGTCATTGCTATTACTTTGGAAGCTAATTTTCTAAAGTTCAATTGTTCTTTTGATCCGTTTGGTACTAAAAACACAGTGTTCAATAATTTTTTTTCAAAAAGTTGGTTTTTAACGGTCCATCGTTAAAAGTTGGCAGTCTATATAGGACAAACAACAAAACTAACCAACAATTTATGAAGAAATTTTACTTACTACTTCTAATTGCGCTCAGTTGTCATTCTATTTATGCTCAAACAATCCGCTATGTTACGGCTGGTGGCACTGGCAATGGTACAAGCTGGGGCAGTGCTTCCGGTGATTTGCAATTGATGATAGATGAGCTGGCTGCACTTGATGAGGCTACATTCCCTAATCGTCAGGTTTGGGTAAGCGCAGGTACTTATTTGCCAACTCGCCGAGCAGATGCTACTGGAACAATCACACTTAATGATCGACGTAACTCATTTGTGATGAGAGCTGGCGTTAAAATTTATGGTGGTTTCGCAACAGGTCAAACTTCGTTAGCTACCAGAGATTTTGCAGCAAATCCATCGATATTGAGCGGTAACATAGGGAACACAGCTATTGATACCGATAATGCTTACCACGTGGTGATCGGTGCAAATGATATGACTGGAGCTGCTTTGGATGGTTTTACCATTACTAAGGGCTATGCAACAGGAACAGGGACCAACAGTACAGCTCCAAGTAATGCGGTTACCGCAACCGTAAATGGCCGTAGCATTCCTAGTTCTAGGGCTGCAGGGATCATTTTATATTACGCTAATAATGCCACATTCTCTAATTTAAAAATAGAAGATAACTATAACAACTCTTCAGATCAAAGTTCTGGAGCAGTATATCTTTTCTATAGTGGTTCTGTATCATTTACTAATGTCGAATTCAAAAATAATGTATGTGCCAATAATTTTGGAGGTGCTTTATATACTTTTGGATCGACAACACTAGGTATAGTTAGTGCCACATTTAAAAACGTTTCTTTTATTCAGAACCAAGCTGGCTCAGCTGGGGGGGCAATTTATGCTTCTAGTTTGAGCAAGTTAAATTTCTTTAACTGTAGGTTTATTGATAATACCTCGGGAGGTAATGGAGGAGCGGTGTTTTCGGCAGGAGTTACTACCACAGGAGAACAAAATGAAATTAAGATACTCAACTCCGTATTCTCAGCTAATGAATCAAATGGTACATTAGGAGGAAGTGCGTTTTTTAATTCTTCAGGTTCCATACTTTCTATTTCAAATGCCACTTTTTATGCCAATGACGTAAAAGTAGGAACAAGTGGGGGGGCATTACATTTAGCTAATTCTGCTTCATCAAGCGTTAAATTATATAACAGTATTTTTAATGCTAATACTGCCGTAACTGGAAATGGCGATATCTATAGAAATACGGTTACATTCAGTATAAAAAATACACTTAGCCAAGTTTACGGAACTAATGGTGTCGAGGGAAATATCGTCAATCCTTTACCAACTTCATTATTTGCCAGTACTGTTTCAACAGATCCGAATTTTCTGAATTTAGTAGAAGGAGCTGCAACAGAAAAAGGAAGCCAAGTTTTGTATAATGAAATAGGTGATGTGACTACTGATACAGATTTAGCAGGAAATCTTCGTCTCAAGCATAGCGAAATTGATTTAGGAGCGTATGAATATCAAGGAACTTTACCTGTTAGCTTACTTTCTTATCATGCGGTTAAAAGTGGTTCAACGGCCTTGTTAACTTGGAAAACGGCTAGCGAGCAAAACAACCAAAAATTTGTGATTGAAAGAGGGACCTCAGCAAGCAATTTCACCTTTTTAAAAGAAGTTGCTGGTGCTGGAAATAGCACTACTGCCCTAAGCTATTCGGTAACTGATTTTGCACCTTTAGCGGGTACTAACTATTACCGTTTAACACAATACGATTACAATGGTACGCCAACAATTTTAGGAGTTGAAGCTGTAACTTTTGACTTAATCGAAGAAAGAAACACCGTATATCCTAATCCTGCCAAAGCATATATTTGGGTAGATCCATCTTCATCAAATGAGATCACTTCTCTAAATCTAATATCTTTGACAGGAAAAACCTTATTAACCAATAACTACGCTCAAACGGGGACACAAGGAAGTGTGAAGTTCGATCTGGCTAACATCCCAGCCGGCACTTACATTTTGTGGATCAATAAAGGCAAACCTAATGCAGAAAAGCAGAAATTATTGGTTGTGAAATAAATTAACGACAATAATTGTAAACATGAACAATCAAACGCATCAGATGACACAAGGAGCAAATAACAGATTAAACGAACTTTTCCAAAAGTATGTAGATAAAAGCATTACGGAGGAAGAGTATGTAGAGCTGTTTGCTTACATCAATAATCCAGAGACGAAGGAGCAGGTACTGGCCTTTATGGATGAACATAATAAAAAAGTTCAATCTGATGCTTTGGTACATGAAATAGATTGGGATAGTATGTACGCAAACATCACTGCCCCAAAAAAGTCGGATGGTCGTAAGCAATCTCCTTTTTGGAAATATGCTGCGGCCGCTGCGTTATTTGTACTTGGAAGTTTTACACTTTACTACATTAGCCAGAATGACATAGATAAAAAAGCGCCGTTAGCCTATCATAATGATATTTTACCAGGAGGCAATAAGGCGATTTTAACCCTTGCAGATGGCTCTACCATTACCTTGGATAATAACACTGGTGGAAAATTAGCTACACAAGGTGATATTTCTATTGAGAAAGATGCCAAAGGACAAATCGTTTATTTGGTAAAAGGCAGTAGCGAAGAGGAGACTCAAAAAATAAACACTTTAGCAACCCCTGCGGGAGGGAAGTTTAGCGTGGTTTTATCTGATGGCAGTAAGGTATGGCTCAACGCTTCATCATCTATCAAATTTCCTGTAGCCTTTGATAAGGATGCCCGCAAAGTAGAAATTAAAGGCGAAGCTTATTTTGAAATTGAGAAAGATCAAAAAAGACCATTTTATGTAGTGAATGGCAGTGCCGAGATCAAAGTATTGGGTACTCATTTTAACGTGATGGCCTATCCAGACGAATATCGTTCGGAACTTACCTTATTGGAAGGATCTGTACAATTTAGTAAAAGTGGCCACTCAGAATTGCTAAGCCCAGGAAAACAAATTTTGTATACTGAAAGAAGTGAGGATACCAAGCAGCGTTTGGCCAATATCGAAGAAGTAATGGCTTGGAAAAATGATTTGTTCGTATTTAACAATACCAATATCGATGAAATCATGAAAGAGCTAATGCGCTGGTATAATGTAAAGGTTAAATACGAAGGCGAGAAACCAGATATTTCTTTTACGGGGGTAATCCCAAGAAATGCGAACGTTTCAAAGGTATTAAAAGCACTTGAATTGACTGGTGATGTAGTTTTTGGAGTAGAAAACGATGTAATTACTTGCCAAAAGAAAATGACAAAATAGAAATAATCAAGGCAAAAGAGCTTTTCCCGGCGGCAACCGAGAAAAGCAGTGGGCCAAACAAATAATAAACTAGAACGAACACTATTTATTCAAATCCCTTATATACAAATGTATGAAAGAAAAAATACATTGTAGATTGTCGTGCGCTATTTTTAGCAGCGATTTTTCGACCAAACAAAACCAACTATTTAAAAAAGCCTTACTGGTTATGAGAATCATTGCCGTAATTGTGTTTGTTTTTAGCTTACATGTGAGTGCCAAAACCCTAGGGCAAAATGTGAGTATTAAGAAACAAAACATCACCTTAAAAGAAGTATTTAAGGAGCTAAGGTCGCAAACGGGCTACTACTTTATCTATAACAGTAAAGAAGTGTCCGACGACAAGAAAGTCTCTGCAAATTTTTCAAATACACCTATTGATGTGGTGTTGAGCTCGGTATTGAAAGGGATGTCGTTAAGTTATACTATCGACGAGAAAATCATCTCTTTGAAACCATCTATACAGGGCCACGAAACCGCAATAGTGTCGGGAGTTGTACAACAGGATCGTACCATTACAGGTAACATTACCGATGCTGAAGATGGGACACCTTTACTAGGGGTTTCTATAAGAGTTAAAGGCTCTACAGTAGGGACAATGACCAATGGTGACGGAAATTTTTCGATCAACGTTAAGGCCAATGATAAGGTTTTAGTATTAACCTACATTGGTTATGTAACTAAGGAGATTACCCTAACGGCACTTAATAAATATGAAGTTGCACTAACCAAAGACAGTAAACAATTAGACGAAGTGGTTATTGCTTTTGGTACAACTACCAGAAATGAACTGACTAACTCGGTAACTAAAATTTCGGCAAAAGATATTGAGCAAAGACCAATCAGTAACCTTAATGCTGCCATTGTGGGAGCTTCGCCAGGGGTACAAACCACTGCGGGTAATGGTCAGCCAGGAGAAGGACCGGATATTCGTATTAGAGGTTTCGGTTCCGTTACTGGAGATAATGCTCCGCTTTACATCTTGGATGGTGCGCCATATGAAGGTGTAATTAGTAACATCAATCCTGAAGATATTGATAATATTTCTATCCTAAAAGATGCTTCAGCTACTGCCTTGTATGGTTCTAGAGCAGCAAATGGTGTAGTGTTAATTACCACTAAAAAAGGAATTAATAACGGAAAAAGTAATATTTCTGCAAAACTTACCCACGCTTTCTCGGAAAGAGGACTTCCTAATTATGAGACTTTAGACGCCTATCAATATTTCCCTGTGGTTTGGGAAGCGCTAAAAAACGGAACTTCTGGAAGCGCTGCCGCCGCTACTAATGATTTGAAAGGCTATGTGGGATGGAATCCTTTCAATGTGGCAGATGATGAGATTGTATTGCAAAATGGTTTAATTAACCCTAAAGCCAGGTTACTTTATCCAGACGATGTTCGATTTAGGAATGAATTAGAGAGGGTAGGAATGAGAACTGATTTATCACTTTCTTTAAGTGGTGGCGCTGGTAAAACAGACCATTATGTTTCTTTAAATTATTTAGATGAAAATGGTTACGTAATTGGTTCAGATTTTAAACGCTTTTCTGGTAGGTTAAGGGTTAATTCTAATCCAATGAGCTGGTTGAAGTTTGGCTTGAACTTGTTTGGAACTTACACTAAATCAGATCAAGCGAACGAAAGCAGTGGAATTAACGAAAACCCATTTTATACTGATCTTATTCTAGCTCCAATTTACCCAGTTTTCAAGCATGATCCGGTTACAGGCGCTTATATTTTGGATGGAAATGGAAATAAAATTTACGATCCGGGAGATTACAGACCTCTTTTTACAGGAAGAAACGTGGTTTACGAAACATTATATAATGTAAACCAGGTAAGAAGAAATTCATTAAATGGGGTAACCAATGTAGAAGCTAATTTTTGGAAGGATTTCAAATTTACTTCAACCTTTAGCTTTAACCTTGGAAACTATCGCAGTAATGTTTACGATAACAGTGTAATGGGCGATGCAGTGGGGGTAGGAAGAACCACCAGAACCAACACCTTAACCACCTATTTAAACTTTAATCAGCTTTTAACTTGGAGCAAAACCATTGATAAACACAAAATTAGTGTATTAGTTGGTCACGAGAACTATTTGAACTATTACGATTATCTTTCAGGTTCTCGACGTAGTGAAGGGGTTTCAGGATTGCCAGTGTTGGACAATATGACTACTACTACCGCTTTAAGTTCTTATGACAGGGATTATAAAACAGAAGGTTACCTTTCTAAAATAGACTATAGCTATAAAGGACGTTACCTGTTCTCTGGCTCATTCAGAAGAGATGGTTCCTCAAGATTTTCTCCACAAAGTAGAAGAGGTAATTTTTGGTCGGTAAGTGGTGCCTATAACATAGATAGGGAGCCTTTCTTTAAGGTGAAATGGGTAAATGCACTTAAAATAAGAGCGTCCTATGGCGAGGTGGGTAACGATCGTACCGGTAGTTACTTTACCTATCAACGTTTATATGATTTAGGTTATAATAATGGAACCGAACCTGGGGCATTGCTTACGCAAGCAGGTAATAACGACTTGGTTTGGGAGTCTAACCAAAATGCCGACGTAGCGGTAGAATTTTCAGTGCTTAAAAATAGATTGGGAGGTACGGTAGAAGCTTTCCGTCGCCAGTCAAGCAACTTATTGTTTGCCGTAACCTTACCGTTAACTTCTGGTTTGCTTACCTACAATGATAATTTTGGAAGCATGCGTAACGAAGGGATAGAAGTACAACTGAATGGCGTTCCAATTAAAACCAAAAGCTTCAGATGGAATGTTGACGTGAACTGGAGCACCTTTAGGAACAAAATTCTTTCGCTGCCATCATCTTATGAAGGAAGGGTTAGTGGAACTAAAAAATATGAGACAGGTAAATCACTGTACGAATTTTGGCTAAGAGACTGGGTAGCTGTAGATCCGCAAACAGGTAGCAATTTATACGTGCCTATTGATAAAACGGTATCGCCAGCCACTTATAATGGTCAAACTTATACCACTTCCATTACCAATGCTGCTTATTATTACGCGGGTAGTGCTATTCCTGATTTCTTTGGTAGTATCAATAATACATTTACTTACAAAAGCTGGTCATTGCAAGCATTGTTGATCTATCAAGTAGGTGGGTATACCTTTGATAATGACTACCGCTCTTTAATGTTTAGAGGTGGAACCACCACCAACGGTAGAGCACTACATGTAGACATGTTGAAACGCTGGCAAAAAGTAGGAGATGTAACAGACATCCCTGCCTTAAGTACTTCTACCACTATTTCAGATACAGATCGTTGGTTAACAAAATCTGATTACCTGAATTTAAGGACCGTTTCGGTAACCTATAATTTCCCTAAAAAGTTATTGAGCAGGTTAAAGCTTACCAATGTTAAAGCTTACGTAAATGGTGAGAATTTATTTATTACCTCTGCGAGGAAAGGGATGGATCCAACGCAAACTTATACTGGGGATGCCGAGTATACCTATGCGCCTTCTCGTATCGTAAGTTTTGGTCTTAACATAACATTATAGAATTTGTCAATAATGAAAAGATATTTATCAGTTTTAACAGTCCTTGTCTTTTTGCTCACCTTAGGTTCATGCAAAAAGAGCTATCTAGATACTACGCCATCTGACCAAATAGATGCAGCCAAAATCTTCGATAACATTAACAACGTAAAAGTTGCGCTTAATGGGATTTACCGCGCTACTTACATGCAATACTCAGATCAGGAACAAGATGGGCATCCTGCCATAATGATTGTGATGGATTTCATGGGCGAAGATATTGTACATACTGCTACCGGTACCGTATATTTTAGAGGTGCCTATAGATGGTCTGATCATCGTTCGGAATTGAATGATTTGCCTTATTTTTCTTACAGGCTTTATTATCGCATCATCGCTAATGCTAATATTCTTTTAGAAGGTATCGATAGAGTTCCAGATGCTACAGAAGCACAAAAAAATGTAATAAAAGGGGAATGTTTGGCCTTAAGAGGTTGGGCGCACTTCATGTTGGTACAACTTTTTGGAAAAAGATATGATAAGGCAACACTGTCAGATGTTTCATCTCCAAACACTACTTCGGCCAGAGTTCAATTAGGAGTACCAGTAGTTACTAAATACTCATTAGATCCACAGCCTAGAAATACCGTTGAAGAGGTATACATCCAAGTCAACAAAGATCTTGATCAGGCAATTACTTTATTGGATGGAGCACCACCAAGAGGATTATATAGAACTCATATTGATAAAAGTGTTGCCCAAGGAATTAAAGCTCGAGTAGCTTTAACCCAACAAAACTGGACGGATGCCGCTTATTATGCACAAGAAGCATTAAAAGGCTATCCATTAATGTCGAGCTCGGCATATTTGGATGGATTTAGTGATATGAAAAACTCTGAGTGGATGTGGGGAGCACACCAGCTGCCGGAACAATTACCAAGTTATGGTTCATTTTATGCTTATATGTCTTCGAATTTCAACTCGTCGCATACCAGGTCAAACCCAAAGAAAATCAGTATTTCGCTTTATAATTCTTTAACCAATACAGATATCAGAAGGAAATTATTCTGTGATAACATTAATGATTACGTTAATTTCCCAGGAGTGATAGATGCTTCTACGGGACAACCTGTAGCTTCTCAAACCAGAGCGCTTTATATGCAGAAGAAGTTTGTGGTTTCTGACCCAGCGGTAAGTGCAGGTGATATTCCTTATATGCGTGTAGCGGAAATGTACCTGATTGCTGCCGAAGCAAAGGCAAAACTTGGTTTGCTTAATGAAGCTGCCGATATTATTGATGCTTTGGCTAAAAATAGAGATCCTAATTATACCCGTCCAGATAATATCTCAGATATTGGAAATGATAACAATGGTTTGATCATGATGCAAAGAAGGATTGAACTATGGGGCGAAGGCTTCCGCTTTTTAGACCTCAAAAGATTGAACTTGCCTTTAGATAGAAATGGAAGTGGTTCAACCACTACTTTGGCCCGTATTCTTACTACTGCCGCAGGCGGTAATACTTGGCAGTTCTTAATTCCAAGACGCGAAATGCAGGCCAATCCATACATGATCCAAAATCCTTAAAACCGCTTAATATTTAGTCAAATATGTTTTTAACAGGGGGAGTAAAATGCTCCTCCTTGTTATTTCATTGCCTAATTTCTACCTCATATTACCTCTAAAAAACAATATTGAATCATTTTAAAACGAGGAAAATGAAAAAAGTAGGACTGTTATTATTAATCATTCTGGCGCTATTAGCCATCAATATTTTTGCTAAGCCCCTATTAGGTAACTCAAGAAAGCAAACCAATGTTGCCGAATTCAATCTTTTGGTTTCCTATACCGTGGAAGAGGGAGCCAAAGTGCCCAACGGATTTGCCGATACTGTAAAAAAGGCTCAGGAGCTGCTGACAAAAGTTTTTCGATCAAAGGAATTTAAAGAAGCGCTATTCAAACAAAGCTATAACGATTCTGCCTATAGTAAATCAAAAAAAGCTTGTTTTTTAACCGTCTATGATGAAAAAACAGGTCGTATTAGTGGAGAGGCTGTTTATCAAAACCTATTGAAGGAAAAGGAAGTAAAGCTCCTCCTCAATATTAGAAACAATGGCGATAAAAAAGGCACCATGGGCGCTTCCTATGCTTGCAGCTACCAGTTCACCACCTACGATTACTGGCTACAGGAAAAAGGAGAGTTGGCACGACGATTAGCTCGTCATATTGCACATGAATTTACGCATATCAGAGGTTACAGGCACGATAATAAAGTGCCAAAAGAATTCAAATGGGGTAGGGATGTTAAAGAAGATCCAGCTTATGGTGTAGGAAACATTGTTGGTGAAATTTTAACAGAGTGGGGCAAGAAATCACTTATTTAAATCAAAAGCTTAAAACAATGAAAAAGATTAGCCTATTAATATATTTCAGTACCTGTCTGTTTATCTTATCTTGTAAAAAGAGTAGTAGTAATAAAGAAGATGATCAACAGCCACCAACCATCGTTGACTATAAACCTAATACTACGGTGTATGGGAGTAACAACTATGTCAAGTTTATTGTTGGAGATTTACAGTCGCCAATTATTTTGGCTTCTCCACATGATGGAACCATTATTCCTGATGGTTGGCCGCAAAGAGATAACCCTGATGCGGTAATTGTGAGGGATTTGTACGTAACGGCTTTAACTACTGAGATATCCAATGCCCTATATAGCAGAACAGGTTTACGTCCGCACATGATTGTGAATGATGTAGCCAGATCTAGAATGGAACCCAACAGATCATTAGAAGAAGCTTATCATAAAACAGAGGCAGCTAACCAACTTTGGCGCGAATACCATGCGTTTTTAAAAGGAGCACAGGATATGGTTCAGAAAAATGTAGGCAAAGGTTTATTTTTAGACATGCATGGTCATGGCCATACTATCCCTCGTATTGAAGTAGGTTATATCGTATCAAAAACTAATTTAAATGGTACAGATGCCGCTTTGAACAATTTGGCCACCACTTCCAGCATTTATCACCTATCTACTATTTCTGCTTATCCTTTTTCTCAATTAATTAGGGGTGATTATGCTTTCGGAACTTTACTGGAAAACGAGGGAATTAGAGCCGTGCCAAGTAAGCAAGACCCAAAGCCTAATAACGATGATTATTTTAATGGGGGTTATTGTACGCTAACTTATGGGTCAAAAACTAGTGGAGGAGTTTCGGCTATTCAATTGGAAACTCATGGACCCAATTTGCGAAATAATGCAACAGAACGTAAAGCATCGGGTGCTAAAATTGCAGATGCTATTATCAAATACATGCAAAGTCATTACGGATTGTTTATAGGCAAATGAAATTGAAAACCATCCCTCACCTTTATATCAGTGCCGCATTTTTATTGATGCTGCACAGTTGTGCTGTTAAAAAGCCTGTACTCAACCAAGGTGCTGCAACTGATTTGTCCTTGGTCAAAATCAAGTTACAGGAAAAAAAGACCTTTACTTTTGAAAAAGAAGGGATAAGTTTCAGTAATGATTTTCTTTCGGCAAGGCTCAATCAATTAACTAAAGTAAATGATAGCACCTTTAACATTACCATTGAGCCAGAGAACAAGCCTATTAATCAAAGCCCTTGGTTTGCATTTAAGGTGTGGGCAAAAGCAAGCAAAAATGTTTATGTTAATTTAGTTTATCCCGAAAATAAACATCGTTATCAACCCAAAATAAGTACTGATGGTTTGACGTGGCAAAACCTAAGTGGGGTTAAATTAAATAAAGAAAAGGACCAAGCATCTTTCAAACTGGCATTGTCAAAAGATACGCTGTTAGTGGCAGCGCAGGAAATTATTTCTTCAAGACAATCTTATCAGTGGATCGATCAAATAGCCAAAGCATACTCGCTCGAAAAAAATATCATTGGTCATAGCATCGGTGGTAAACCTATCATTGCCTTGAACTCCAAAAAAAGTGACGGAAAGAAAATGGTGGTGGTGCTCAGTCGCCAACATCCACCTGAAATTTCTGGCTACTTTGCCATGGTTCAATTTGTAGAAACTTTATTAGGAAACAGTGAACTAGCCAAAAACTTTATTAAAAACTATGAATTGGTGATTATTCCAATGATTAATCCAGATGGGATAGATGAAGGTAATTGGAGGCACAGCTTTGGTGGCGTAGATTTAAATAGGGACTGGATTGACTTTAAACAGCCCGAAACCAGAGCGATTAAAGATTATCTGTTAAGCAAGGTGAAAAAGCAAGGAGCTAAAGTTTACTTTGCATTGGATTTTCATTCTACTTATAATGACGTATTGTACACCAATGAAGATAGACTTGATACCAATAGCCCAGGACTCACCAATGCATGGGTAAAAGGGCTACATGATTTTGAGGGAGAAAATAAAACCACTGTCAAACCATCAGGCAATGGCGGTAATGTTTCTAAAGCTTGGCTGGGGAAAGTATTAAATGCAGAAGCTTTAACTTATGAAGTTGGAGACAATACTCCACGAGCATATATCAAGCAAAAGGCTACCAAGGTAGCAGAGGTATTAATGGAAGAGTTGTTGAAGAAGTAGTGTCTTCTTAAATTACTAGCTTTGCGAAGAGCATCAAATGGACTTATTGGATTCCGACGAAATACCCAGTAAAACTTTTGTATTTGCGCAAATGTTTATTCTAACTTAAGAAATTAGGCAGTCGAGCGTTGGCAAAGGGAAGAGCAAAGACATCCTAATTTCGCCATTAAAGTTTTGCTAGCGTAGTTCAAGGAAGGCAATACAGCCTTGATTTTTACAGTACTTTGTATCAAGACAAAGTACGGATATAATACTACCTTTTCCCGTTTGTCAACTCGTCCAACTTGTTCCTTTCGTCCTGTAATTCCCTAGCTAATTTACGTTCCTTCTCTACCGCTTTGGATTTATAAGCTTGGTACTCATCCGAAATCTCGTTGTAAAGCTGTGAACGATGTTTGGCTTCGCTGATGCTTTTCCCAGAACGAGCCACTATAATGATTAAAGCAATCACTAAAACTCCAATAATGCTCCACACGATAATACTGTAAGTGCCTTTATCAAAAGAGATCCCCAAAAGCTTAATCTCATTTAACTTGTCGTTGCTTTCGTTTAGTGAAGCGTCTTTGCCAGAAATTTCTGTTTTTAGGTAGTTAACTGTTTTTCCTTGGTCCGTAAGTTTTTGTTGCAAACTTTTCATTTCAGCCCGCTCTTTTCTTAGCGTATCGCTTACATTTTTCCAAAGTTGATCTAATCTATATTTTGCTACCATTTTGTAGCCATCCGCCGACGTTCTGGTACGTGATAGCATAAATTGGTATTGTCCATTTAAGCTAGGATCGGTGTTTTTTACCGAATCGCGTTCCCAAGTCCCTGTTTTAACAGTGTTTACAACTGGTTTTTGAGTAGTGGTAGGTGGTTGCGTTTGGGCAAAAGCATTGCCAAAACAAAGCGTAAAAGATAAAATGCTAGTGATAGAAAGTATGGTTTGTCTCATAATCTAGTAAATATCGTTTATACTAAAACAGTATATTTAGATAAATATTATAGCCAATTCGCTTGGCGTGTCTCGTTAATTTTGCTCAAGTTAGGATGTTTAATCAAGAAATCAATTGATTCGGGTCATTTTTTTATGGTTAAGCGATAATAAATTTGCAAAATGTATATAGGAATAATAGGTATGGGAGATATGGGCAAGCTTTACGCGCTGGCTTTTGCTAAAGCTGGTTATGAAGTTTGCGGAACTGACATGCCTCATCGATTGCAGGAACTTCAACAAGAGCTTTCGTCTCAAAAAATAACAATATTGGCAGATGGGCACGAGGTTTCCAGAAAATCAGATTTTATTATCTATGCCGTGGAGGCCGAAAAAATTGATGAAGTAGTTTCAAGTTTTGCAAAATCCACCAAGTATGGAGCAATCGTTGCTGGGCAAACTTCGGTAAAGCATCCCGAAATAGCCGCTTTTGAAAAGTACTTGCCTACGGATACACATATTGTAACCAGTCACTCTTTGCACGGTCCTGGCTTTAGTACTGAGGGGCAAACATTGGTGGTCATTCGTCACAGAGCTACCGATGAGGTTTATCAAAAAGCTTTAAAGGTTTACGAAGCGCTTGGCTCTAACATTATTGAAATGGATAGCTACCAACAGCATGATAAAATAGTGGCCGATACGCAAGCGGTAACGCATATGGGTTTTGAGAGTATGGGGTCTGCTTGGAAAAATGCAGGTTTTTATCCTTGGGATAACCCTGTGTATGCCGGAGGAATTGATAACATTAAAATATTGACTACACTTCGCATCTTTAGCTATAAGTCGCACATTTATGCCGGATTGGCCATTTTAAATCCTTATGCGCAATCTCAAGTACGAGCCTATGCCAAAACTGAAAGTGAGCTTTTCGCTTTAATGATAGGGGAAAACGAAACGGCCTTTAGAGAAAAGATTTATGCAGCCAAAGATTTTATATTTAGTGATCTGGAGAAACCCATGCTGTTAAATGCAGAAGTGATGGAGACTTTTAGTTTGGCGGATAGGGCACATCAGAGAAAGCCAAATTCACATTTAAGCATTTTGAGTATGGTTTGCGCTTGGCATGCAATGGATGTTAATCCTTACGATAATTTGATTTGTCAAACCCCACCTTTCCGTTTACGCTTAGGCATTGCCGAGTATCTCTTTAAAAACGAAGAGCTCTTGGAAGAAACGATACAAGCAGCACTTTACAATAAGGGCATGAGAAAAGACGACCTCGAATTTCATACAGCAGTACATGAGTGGGCTTCTATTATTGGCTACGGAGATATGAAAGGCTACAAGGCGCATTTCGAAGCCGCAAAATCATTTTTTAGCAACAGGTTATTAGCCGGAAGAGAACTTAGTTCAGAAATGATTAAGCAATTAATGACCTGAATTAGTTAGCTAGTAAACAAGGAAAAGAATAGCTTAATAAATCTTTTTCGATTAACCAAATCAACAGTTTTAACGATTAGCCTATAAAATCTAAGTATTCTATAGATATTCTTTTATTACTTTTTTATTGCATAAAGCCAGTTGAAGTGGTTTATATTTGCCGGCATGTCGGTATTAATATTTACCTTAATTGTACTTCTCGGAGCTTTCTTAGCAGGTTTCTTAGGTTCGTTAACAGGTCTTGGCGGAGGAGTAATTATTATCCCCCTACTAACTTTAGGTTTAGGAGTTGATATTCATTATGCCATTGGGGCCTCTATCATTTCAGTAATTGCTACTTCTACCGGTTCGGCAGCAGCATACGTAAAAGAAGGATTAACCAATATGCGTATTGGTATGTTCCTAGAAATTGCCACTACGGTTGGCGCTATTTTGGGAGCGGTTATTGCAGTTTATCTCAACGCAGCTTATGTTGCCGTTATTTTTGGCTGTATTCTTATCTTCTCGTCAATGATGACTTTAAGAAAGAAGGTAGATCACACTACGCTGGATTATACCAGTAAAGGAGCTAAGTTTTTTAAACTGAATGGTTCTTATCCAAATCAAGGGGTAGAAACACCTTATGCGGTGAAAAATGTAGCGGGTGGCTTTTTCATGATGTTGTTTGCGGGCACCTTGTCGGGTTTGTTGGGAATTGGCAGTGGCGCCTTAAAGGTTATTGCGATGGATAACATCATGCGTTTGCCTTTTAAAGTATCTACCACTACTAGTAATTTTATGATGGGAGTTACCGCTGCGGCAAGTGCGGTAGTTTATTTGCACCGTGGACAAATAGATCCAGGAATTGCGATGCCTGTTTGTATTGGTGTATTAATAGGGGCAACCGTTGGTGCTAAAGTATTAGTGAGAACCAAAACAGATAAATTGAAAATCGTGTTTGCTGTGGTTGTAACTATTTTGGCCATACAAATGATTTACAAAGGGCTCTCTGGCGGATTTTAATATAAATATACAATAGTCTCTCTCTTTGAGTGGCAGAGTAAGAAAAATGGAACAAACTAAAAATATAACAGATAAAGACATCCAATCTCTCGTAGGTAATTTACTTCGAGCTGGCGTTTATATTTCTATGGGTATTGTGATCTTAGGTGGTATCATTTATCTTTTTGACCACAGCAGTGAGAAAATAAACTACGCTGTATTTGATATGAATAAAGTGTCGCTTAAAACTGTTGCTGCTATTTTTGAGGAAGTCATCACTTTTAAGGGTGCGGCAATTGTACAATTTGGACTTTTGATGTTAATATTTACCCCAATTGCTAGGGTAATGATGGCCGTAATTAGTTTCTTTATTGAAAAGGACTATTTATATGTTGTAATAGGATTGATTGTTTTAGCCATTATTATGGTAAGCTTGAGCGGAGGCTTTGCGCATTAACACAAAGTTTCAACGAGTTTCCTTGGGTTTCAAGCGGAGCATTTTGTAATATGGGGCTATTATTGCGAGCAGAAAGCTAAGCTTAGCTTGGTGACATCGAACGAAGAGTTGGAATAAGTGAAGTTAAGTGTTGCATTTGTTGCTTTTCCATAAAAATATACTTGCCTCGTAAATATTTAAAAGTCAGTTTTTTAGCTTTTAAACCTTCTTTTAAGCCAAATTAAAGCCAATTTGTTTTACAGGCTTTAAATATGGGCTAATCAATAGCTAATTTTTTTTTAGCTAACTATTTGAAAATTAATAATTCTTGTCTATCTTTGCCGTCCCTTTGCGGGGATTGTATATCCACCTTGAACGAAGCCCTACTGCTTCGATGGGTGTTAACTTAATTAAAGAAATGTCAGGAATTATTGGAAAAAAAGTAGGAATGACCAGTATTTTCGATGCAGAAGGAAGAAACATTCCTTGTACTGTAATCGAAGCTGGACCTTGTGTAGTTACACAAGTTAAAACCGAAGAAAAAGACGGTTATTCATCTATCCAGTTGGGATTTGATGAAGCAAAAGAAAAAAACGTAACGCAACCTTTGAAAGGTCATTACGCTAAAGCAAACACAACTCCAAAACGTAAGCTTGTTGAGTTCTCTGAGTTCGAAAATGCTTTGAACTTAGGTGACACAGTTACTGTAGACATCTTCAGTGAAGGTGACTATGTTGATGTTGTGGGAACTTCAAAAGGTAAAGGTTTTCAAGGTGTTGTAAAGCGTCACGGTTTTGGTGGTGTTGGTGGTCAAACCCACGGTCAGCACAACAGAATGCGTGCCCCAGGTTCATTGGGAGCTTCTTCATGGCCTTCACGTGTATTCAAAGGAATGCGTATGGCTGGTAGAACAGGTGGTGATAGAGTGAAAGTTCAAAACTTACAAGTATTGAAAGTTTACGCTGAGCAAAACCTAGTGGTAGTTAGTGGTTCCATTCCAGGAGCTAAAGGTTCTTACGTAATCTTAGATAAGTAAGCAAGATGGAAGTTAAAGTAGTAAACATTTCAGGAAAAGAGACAGGTGCCAAGGTGCAACTTCCTGAGTCGGTATTTGGTGTAACGCCAAACGACCACGCGATTTATTTAGATGTAAAACAGTATTTGGCTAACCAACGTCAAGGTACTCACAAATCTAAGCAACGTAACGAAATTGCTGGTTCTACCCGTAAATTATACAAACAAAAAGGTACTGGTGGTGCACGTGCCGGAAGCATTAAATCTCCATTGTTCAATGGTGGTGGTCGTGTTTTTGGTCCTCAACCTCGTGACTATAGTTTTAAATTGAACAAAAAGCTAAAATCATTGGCTCGTAAATCAGCTTTAGCCTATAAAGCTCAAGATAACAGCATTGTTGTTTTGGAAGATTTCAACTTTGATAGCATCAAAACTAAAAACTATGTGAACTTGGTAAACGCACTAAACTTAGCTAACGAAAAAACTTTGTTAGTGTTACCAGAGCAAAACAACAATATTTATTTATCAAGCAGAAATATCCAGAAAACTAAAGTGATTACTGCTGGTGATTTAAACACTTATGATGTGTTGAACGCTGGTAAACTTTTGTTAACTGCTAACTCGCTTAAAACATTGGAGGAGGCATTTGCCAAGTAATATGGAAATCTTACAAAGACCAATTTTAACCGAAAAAGCATCTGCATTGACTGAAAAAGCTAACCGTTTTACTTTCCAAGTAGATCACAGAGCTAACAAATTGCAGATCAAGAAAGCCATTGAGCAAATGTATGGTGTAACCATCGTAGCCCTAAACACAATGGTAGTTCAAGGTAAGGCAAAAACCAGAAACACTAAAGCAGGTTTAGTAACTGGCCGTAGCCCTAAATACAAAAAAGCTATTGTTACATTGAAAGATGGCGAAACAATAGATTATTACGCGAATATTTAATATAAAAATTGAATAATTAATAACTATGGGCTTAAGAAAATTTAAACCAGTCACTCCGGGAACCCGTTTTAGGGTAGGCGCAAGCTTTACGGAGATTACAGCAACCAAGCCCGAAAAATCATTGGTTGTATCTTCTAAGAAATCGGGAGGACGTAACAATACAGGTAAAATGACAATGCGCTATATCGGCGGTGGTCATAAAAAATCTTACCGTTTAATTGATTTTAAACGTGATAAGTTTGATATCCCTGCAGTTGTAGCTACAATTGAATACGATCCTAACCGTACCGCACGTATCGCATTATTAAACTATGCTGACGGCGAGAAGCGTTATATCATTGCACCGGAAGGATTGCAAGTAGGACAAACAGTGCTTTCGGGTGATAAAGCTACTCCAGAAGTAGGTAATACTTTGAAATTAGCTAATATCCCTTTAGGTTCTATCATCCACAATTTAGAATTACACCCAGGTAAAGGTGCTCAGTTAGCACGTAGCGCTGGATCTTATGCTCAATTAGCAGCAAGAGACGGTAAATATGCTACCATCAAATTGCCTTCAGGTGAAGTAAGATCTATTTTAGTTGCTTGTTTAGCCACTATTGGTACAGTTTCTAACTCTGATCATGCAAACGAAGTGTTGGGTAAAGCAGGTCGCAGCCGTTGGGTTGGTCGTCGTCCTCGTACTCGTCCAGTAGCGATGAACCCTGTAGATCACCCAATGGGTGGTGGTGAGGGTAGATCATCTGGTGGTCACCCACGTTCAAGAAACGGCGTTTTAGCTAAAGGCTTCAAAACACGTTCACTTAAGAAATACTCAAATCGTTTCATCATAGAGAAAAGGAAGAAATAATGGCTCGTTCAATTAAAAAAGGACCTTATATTGACCATAACGTAGAGAGAAAAGTAAACTCTATGAATGATTCAGGCAAAAGGACTGTAATCAAAACTTGGTCACGTAGATCAATGATCTCACCAGATTTCGTTGGTCACACATTTGCAGTGCATAACGGCAATAAATTTATACCAGTATACGTAACAGAAAACATGGTTGGCCACAAGCTAGGGGAGTTCGCTCCAACTAGAACCTTTAGAGGCCACTCTGAAAAGAAAAAATAATTAAAAGATGGAAGCAGTAGCGAAATTAAACAATTGCCCAACTTCACCGCGTAAGATGCGTTTAGTTGTGGATCTTATCAGAGGTGAGCGTGTAGAGAAAGCATTACAGATTTTGAAGTACACCAATAAAGAAGCTGCTATAAGAGTTGAAAAACTTTTATTGTCTGCCATCAACAATTGGGAGCAAAAAAACTCTGGTTCTCGCCCTGAAGAAAGCCAATTATTCGTTAAATCGATTATGGTAGACGGTGGTCGTCAATTGAAAAGATTGAGACCAGCACCTCAAGGTCGTGGTTATAGAATTCGTAAACGTTCAAACCACGTAACTCTTGTAGTAGATAGTAAAAACGTTGAAACTCAAACTAATTAACAGAAATGGGACAAAAAGCACATCCAATAGGTAACAGGTTAGGAATCATCAGAGGTTGGGATTCTAACTGGTTCGGTGGCAACAACTATGCTGATAAATTAGTTGAGGACGAAAAAATCAGAAAATACCTTTCAGCACGTATTGCAAAGGGCGGTGTTTCTAAAGTAGTAATCGAGCGTACCTTAAAACGTATCACTGTTACTATCCACACAGCACGTCCAGGAATTGTAATCGGTAAAGCTGGCCAAGAAGTTGACAAGATCAAAGAAGAGTTGAAGAAATTGACTAAAAAGGAAATTCAAATCAACATTTTCGAGATCAAACGTCCAGAGCTTGATGCTCAATTGGTAGCAGAAGGTGTTGCAAAACAATTAGAAGCTAGGATTTCGTTCCGTAGAGCAATGAAATCATCTATCGCATCAACCATGAGAATGGGAGCAGAAGGAATCAAAATCATGACTTCTGGCCGTTTAGGTGGTGCTGAGATGGCTCGTACAGAACAGTACAAAGAAGGAAGAATTCCTTTGCATACTTTCCGTGCCGATATCGACTATGCTTTAGCAGAAGCTTTAACTACTTATGGTAAAATAGGTATCAAAGTATGGATCTGTAAAGGTGAAGTATACGGTAAACGTGATCTTTCTCCAAACATCGGCGCTGCAAACAACGCACCTGGTAAAGGTGGCAGACCAGAAGGTAACTTCGGTGGACGCGATGGCGGAAGAGATAACAGAGGCGGCGGCGACAGAAGGAACAACGACAAACGCGGTGGCGGTCGTCCTGGTCAAGGCGGAAGAGATAATAGAGGCGGTGGCAACAACAGAGGCCCACGCAAATAGTTAACAAATCGTTCAACGATAATATTTAAATAAAATGTTACAGCCAAAAAGAACCAAGTTCAGAAAGATGCAAAAAGGCAGGATGAAGGGTTTAGCAACTCGTGGTGCTGAGCTATCATTCGGATCTTTTGGTATCAAGTCTTTAGAAGCTACTTGGATCACAAGTCGCCAAATCGAGGCAGCACGTATCGCAGTAACTCGTTACATGAAACGTGAAGGTCAAGTTTGGATCAGAATTTTCCCGGATAAGCCGGTAACGAAAAAACCAGCTGAGGTACGTATGGGTAAAGGTAAAGGTGCTCCTGAATACTGGGTAGCAGTAGTAAGACCTGGACGTATCCTTTTCGAAGCAGAAGGTGTGCCTATGGCAATTGCCAAAGAAGCATTAAGACTTGCTGCTCAGAAATTACCGGTTCAAACGAAATTTGTAGTACGTAGAGATTACGTAGAAGCATAAAAATTTAGATGGGATCAATGTTGTAAGTAACTTGTTATTATAACCGCTAGACCCATCATATAAAAAACAAGAAGATGAAAAACTCAGAAATCAAAGGGCTTTCTCAAGAAGAATTAGTAGCTAAGATTGCGGAAGAAAAACAAAACTTAACAAAGTTGAAGTTTGCGCATACCATTTCGGCTATCGAAAATCCTAACCGCATCACTGCGGCTAGAAAAACAATAGCCCGTTTAAACACTGAATTGTCTGCTGTTAAAAAAGCAGCAGTAGCTACAGAAACTAAATAATTTTTAGAGCCCAATGGAAAGAAATTTAAGAAAAACAAGAATCGGGTTGGTAGTAAGCAACAAAATGGATAAATCTGTTGTAGTTGCAGTGGAACGTAAAGTGAAGCACCCAATCTATGGTAAGTTCGTGAAGAAAACTACCAAATTTATGGCTCATGACGAGAAAAACGAATGCGGTATCGGTGATACTGTAGAAATCATGGAAACTCGTCCATTGAGTAAAAACAAGAACTGGAGATTGGTACAAATTTTAGAAAAAGCTAAATAAGATGGTACAACAGGAATCAAGATTAAACGTAGCCGACAATAGCGGCGCAAAACAAGTATTGGTTATCCGTGTACTTGGTGGTACTGGTAAACGTTATGCATCAATTGGCGATAAAATTGTAGTAACAGTTAAAAGTGCTTTGCCTTCAGGCAATATCAAAAAAGGTACTGTTTCTAAAGCAGTAGTAGTTAGAACTAAAAAAGAAATCCGTCGTAAAGATGGTTCTTATATCCGTTTTGACGATAATGCAGCCGTATTGTTAAACAACCAAGACGAGCCTCGTGGCACACGTATCTTTGGCCCAGTAGCAAGAGAACTGCGTGAAAAACAATTCATGAAAATTGTATCATTAGCACCGGAGGTATTATAAAATGGGAAACAAAGTTAACAAACCGGCAAAATTAAAGATCCGTAAAGGTGACCTGGTAAAAGTTATTGCTGGCGATTCTAAAGGACAACAAGGTAAAGTACAAGAAGTACTTGTATCTCAAAACAGAGTGGTAGTAGAAGGTGTAAACCTTGTATCTAAACACACTAAGCCAAGTGCTGCTAGCCCAAATGGCGGTATTATTAAAAAAGAGGCTGCTCTTCATATTTCAAACGTTCAGTTGGTTGATCCAAAATCTGGTAAAACTACTCGTGTTGGCCGTAAATTAAATGCCGACGGAAAATTAGTTAGAGTTGCTAAAGTTTCAGGGGAGGAAATTAAATAATGGCATACGTACCAAGATTAAAAAGCAAATATAAAGAGGAGATTGTAGGAGCTCTTAAAGAGAAGTTCAACTACAAAACTGTTATGCAGGTTCCTAAGTTGCAGAAAATTTCTATCAACCAAGGTGTTGGTCGTTACTCTGTAGCTGACAAGAAAATCATTGATAGCTCTATCCTTGAATTGTCTACCATCACTGGTCAACAAGCAGTAGGAGCGAAGTCTAAAAAAGATATCTCAAACTTTAAATTACGTAAAGGTATGCCAATTGGTGTACGTGTAACTTTACGTGACAACAACATGTATGAGTTCTTAGACAGATTGATTTCTGTAGCTTTGCCTCGTATCCGTGATTTCAAAGGTATCAACGATAAAGGATTTGATGGAAAAGGTAACTACACTTTAGGTGTTACTGAGCAAATCATTTTCCCTGAGATCAACATCGATAAAATCAACAAGATTTTAGGTATGGACATTACTTTCGTAACTTCTGCCGGTACTGATGTTGAAGCGTTGGAACTTTTAAAACAATTTGGATTACCATTTAAAAATCAAAAAGCAGAACAATAATGGCAAAAGAAGGAGTAAAAGCTCGCGAAGTTAAACGCCAGAAAATGGTAGCTAAATATGCTGAGAAACGTGCAGCATTGAAAGCAGCCGGCGATTTCGCAGCGTTAGATAAATTACCTAAAAACTCTTCGGCTGTGCGTTTACACAACCGTTGCAAGTTAACTGGCCGTCCTCGTGGTTACATGCGTACTTTCGGCATTTCAAGGGTAACTTTCCGTGAAATGGCTTTAGAAGGCAAGATCCCAGGGGTTAGAAAAGCTAGCTGGTAATTATTTAAGTGATATAAGTTTTTGAGTTATAAGTTGTAAGTTGTATTTTTGCAGCCCTTACAGCTTATAGCTCATTAGCATATAGCTACAAAATAGAATATTAACCGATAGTAGGTCCAGAAGTCGGGTGACGCGTACGGAAACCACTATCACAACTCAACAATAATGAATACAGATCCAATAGCGGATTATCTTACAAGATTAAGAAATGCTATTAAAGCAAATCACAGAATCGTAGAAATTCCCGCTTCTAACCTTAAAAAAGAAATCACTAAAGTTCTTTTCGACAAAGGTTACATTGCAAACTACAAGTTTGAAGACACTAATGCTCAAGGAGTGATCAAAATTGCGTTGAAATACAATGCAATCACTAAAATCCCAGCTATCCGTACGTTAACTCGTATCAGCAAGCCAGGTTTGAGACAGTATGCAGGCGTTGAAAACATGCCAAGAGTATTAAATGGTTTAGGTATCGCAATCTTATCTACTTCTAAAGGTGTAATGACCGATAAAGAAGCAGCCAAATTGAATATTGGTGGTGAGGTATTGTGTCACGTTTATTAATAGGAGGATAACGCAATGTCAAGAATAGGAAAAGCCCCAATTAGCATCCCAGCTGGAGTAACCGTTACCGTTGATAACAATAACCTAGTAACCGTAAAAGGTCCTAAAGGTGAGTTAACCCAGTTAGTAGATCAAGATATCACTATCTCACAAGAAGAAGGTGTTTTAACCGTACAACGTCCAACAGATCAAAAAAGACACAGAGCCTTACACGGTTTGTATCGTTCATTGATCAACAACATGGTGGTAGGTGTAACAGAAGGTTATAAATTAGAGCAAGAATTAGTAGGTGTTGGTTACCGTGCTTCAAATCAAGGTCAAACCTTAGATTTAGTATTAGGTTATTCTCACCACTACGTGTTCCAATTGCCTCAAGAAATTAAAGTAACGACCACATCAGAAAAAGGTCAAACTCCTAAAATTATTTTAGAGAGCATCGACAAACAATTGATCGGTCAGGTAGCAGCGAAAATCCGTTCGTTACGTGCACCAGAGCCTTACAAAGGTAAAGGTATCAAGTTTGTAGGTGAAGTGTTAAGAAGAAAAGCAGGTAAATCAGCTTCTAAAAAATAATTAAAATGGCAGGAAAAAAATTATCACGCAGAGAGCGTATTAAAAAAGGTATCAGAAAAAGACTTACTGGTTCTGAAAACCGTCCACGTTTATCAGTTTATAGAAGCAATAAAGGTATTTATGCTCAAATCATTAACGATGAAACTGGTAGAACTATAGTTGCAGCATCATCTTTATCTAAAGATTTCAGTGCTACAGGAAACAAATCTGAGCAATCAGTAGCAGTAGGTAAATTAGTTGCCGAAAAAGCGATTGCAGCTGGTGTGAAAGAAGTTGTTTTCGACAGAAATGGTTACCTATACCATGGACGTGTAAAATCGTTGGCAGAAGGCGCCCGCGAAGCTGGTCTAGTATTTTAATCATTAAATAAGATATAATGTCAACTATCAATATAAAAAGAGTAAAAACTAGCGAGATTGAGTTAAAAGATCGCTTAGTGAGCATCCAACGTGTTGCTAAAGTAACCAAAGGAGGTCGTACTTTCAGCTTTTCAGCTATCGTAGTTGTAGGTGATGAAAACGGCGTTGTAGGTTACGGATTAGGCAAAGCTAAAGAGGTAACTGAGGCTATCGCAAAAGGTGTAGACGATGCAAAAAAGAACTTGGTAAAAGTTCCTATTTTGAACGGTACTGTACCTCACGAGCAAATCGGTAAATATTCTGGAGGTTTTGTGTTAATTAAGCCTGCAGCTGTAGGTACTGGAGTAATTGCTGGTGGTGCGATGCGTGCTGTACTAGAAAGTGCTGGTATCCACAACGTATTGGCAAAATCAAAAGGTTCATCAAATCCTCACAACGTGGTAAAAGCTACAGTTGATGCATTAACTAAAATGCGTGATGCTTACACCGTAGCACAAAACCGTGGTGTTGATTTAAACAAAGTTTTTAACGGATAAGAACATGGCGAAAATTAAAATCACTCAGGTAAAAAGCGTTATCGACAGAAGCGAGCGCCAAAAAAGAACCATGAAAGCTTTAGGTTTGAGTAAATTAAACCAAAGTGTTGAGGTTGAGGCTAATGCAGCAATCATCGGCATGGTTAGAAAAGTTAATCACTTAGTAGCTATCGAAGCTATATAAATTTATTATTGGAATTTGCTTAAGATTTATATCTTAGGCAAATTTTTTTTGTTTAATCGTTGTTTCCTGATTAGTGAAAGCGAAGGGGCAACACAATAAGTTTCAAAAATGAACTTAAGTAATTTAAAACCTGCAAAAGGTTCTGTAAAAACTAGTAAAAGAATAGGTCGTGGTCAAGGTTCTGGTCGTGGCGGTACATCAACTCGTGGTCACAAAGGAGCTGGTTCACGTTCAGGTCACTCAACTAAGGTTGGTTTCGAAGGTGGTCAAATGCCTTTACAACGTCGTGTACCTAAAGTTGGTTTCAAACCAATTAACCGTACAGAGTACGTTGGTGTAAACTTAGACGTATTACAAGGATTAGCAGAAAAATTTAGCTTAACAACCATAAATTTTGCTACATTGCAGGAGCATGGTTTAGCTTCTAAAAATGACTTAGTAAAAATCTTAGGTCGTGGTGAAGTTAAAGCTAAATTAGAAGTTACAGCTCACGCTTTTTCTGCAAGTGCGCAAAAAGCTATCGAAGCTGCTGGAGGCTCAATCGTAAAATTATAAAATGAAGAAGCTACTTACTACTTTAAGTAATATTTGGAAAATCGAAGAATTAAAAGGGCGTATTTTATTTACGCTTATGATTCTTGTAATCTATAGACTTGTTTGTCAGGTGGTATTGCCAGGTGTTGATCCTGCGCAATTATCAAATGCACAGAAATCAGGTCTATTAGGTTTATTAGATATGTTCGCTGGGGGTGCATTCTCTAAAGCGTCAATCGTTGCGTTAGGTGTAATGCCTTATATCTCTGCCTCAATTGTAGTGCAGTTATTAGGAATTGCCGTACCTACGTTCCAAAAAATGCAGAAAGAGGGTGAAAGCGGACGTAAAAAATTAACGCAATATACTCGTTACCTAACGGTGGCTATTACTATTGTACAAGCAATTGGTTATGTGAAAACACAAATTACCCCTGAGGCAATTGTGATGGATCATACTACCTTTTATTTCTTGTCGGCGGTAGTGCTTACAGCAGGTACTTTATTTGTGATGTGGTTAGGCGAAAAAATTACTGATAAAGGTATCGGTAATGGTACGTCTTTAATCATCATGGTAGGTATCATCGCTCGTTTGCCTATTGCAATCAGCCAAGAGATTAGCTCTGTATTTGCAGGTAATGACGGCGGTTTAATTAGATTGGTATTGGAGATTGTAGCATTGTATGCAATCATCATGTTCACTATCCTAATTGTACAAGGTGTTCGTAAAGTGCCTGTGCAATATGCTAAGCGTATTGTAGGTAACAAACAAGTAGGTGGCGTTAGACAATACATTCCGTTGAAGGTAAATGCAGCTGGTGTTATGCCAATCATCTTTGCTCAGGCTTTGATGTTTGTGCCAAGTGCATTAATCGGATTATTCCCTAATTTGCAGGAAAGTTGGTTACACCAATATTCGGATATTACTTCGTTAACTTACAGTTTAACGTTTGCGTTTTTAATTATTGCATTTACATTCTTTTATACTGCAATTACCGTTAACCCAACTCAAATGTCCGATGACATGAAGAAAAATGGTGGTTTCATTCCAGGTGTAAAACCGGGTTTGGCTACATCATCTTTTATTGATGAGGTAATTTCTAAGATCACTTTCCCTGGATCGTTGTTCTTAGCAGCTATCGCTATTCTTCCGTCACTTGCCGTTAAAGTTGGTATTCAACAAGAGTTCGCTCATTTCTTTGGTGGTACTTCATTGTTGATTTTGGTAGGGGTAGTGTTAGATACTTTGCAACAAATTGAAAGCTATTTGTTAATGCGTCACTACGATGGTTTAATGAAAACAGGAAGAGTAACCGGACGTTCGGGAGTTCCAACTGTAACCACTACCAGCGGAGCTGCATTATAAGCAAGCGACGATAATATTGCATGTCTAAGAAGATCCATTACAAATCTCAAGAAGAGATTGAGCTAATTAGGGAAAGTTCATTACTGGTCTCGAAAACCCTTGCCGAAGTGGCAAAGGTAATCAAGCCTGGAATTACAACCATATCATTAGATAAGCTGGCATACGAGTTCATTAAAGATCACGGAGCTGTGCCAGCTTTTCTTAATTACGGTGGATTCCCTAATTCTCTTTGCATTTCTCCTAACGAACAGGTCGTTCATGGTTTCCCTAATGATTATGTCATCCAAGAGGGTGATTTGATTTCGGTGGACTGTGGCGTAATTAAGAACAACTATTTTGGCGACTCAGCTTACACCTTTTCTATTGGCGAAATAGATGAGGAGCGTAAGAAACTGGTAAAGGTTACACAAGAGTGTTTAGCTTTTGCCATTGAAAAGGCTGTGGTAGGTATGCGCATAGGCGATATTGCCCATGCAGTACAAGCACATGCCGAAGCCAATGGTTTTGGAGTAGTAAGGGAATTGGTAGGACATGGGGTTGGCGTTCAGCTTCACGAAAAGCCAGAAGTTCCAAACTACGGTAAACGCGGAAGCGGAATGAAACTGGAAGAAGGAATGGTGTTGGCCATTGAACCCATGATCAACGCGGGAACAGCAGCGGTTAAATTCTGGTCAGATGGATGGACGGTAACTACAAAAGACAATAAGCCATCGGCACATTTTGAACACACTGTAGCCATAAAAAAGGGTAAAGCAGACGTTTTAAGCACTTTTTCGGTCATAGAAGAAGTTTTAAAAGAAAAAAGTTAAAAATTTCAAAAAAAATATTTAATTTTGCAACCCTGTTTGTGGACAGCTAATTAAGTAAAAATCAATAGAATATGGCTAAACAAGCCTCAATTGAGCAAGACGGAGTAATAAAAGAAGCATTATCGAATGCGATGTTCAGGGTAGAACTTGAAAACGGGCACGAGATTATTGCGCACATATCAGGTAAAATGAGGATGCACTACATCAAAATTTTACCTGGAGATAAAGTAAAACTGGAGATGTCGCCTTATGATTTAACAAAAGGTCGAATCACTTATAGATACAAATAAAATGAAAGTTAGGTCATCAATTAAAAAGCGTAGTGCTGATTGTAAAGTTATTCGTCGCAATGGCAAACTTTACGTAATCAACAAGAAAAACCCTAAGTTTAAACAACGTCAAGGTTAATTAAAAACATTTGGATCGATCCCGTACAACGGTGGCCCGCCGTTCGGTCGTTCATTAAAAACAATTTACAAATATGGCAAGGATATCAGGTATTGATTTACCAAGAAACAAAAGAGGTGAGATCGGACTAACTTACATTTACGGTGTAGGTAGATCAACTGCTCAAGACATTTTGACCCAAGCAGGGATCGATTTCAACAAAAAAGTACAAGATTGGTCAGACGACGAATTGTCTGCAATCCGTACCATCATCAACGACAGCATTAAAGTAGAAGGTGCTTTGCGTTCAGAGGTTCAATTAAACATCAAACGTTTAATGGATATTGGATGTTACAGAGGTCTTCGTCACAGAAAAGGTTTGCCTGTTCGTGGTCAACGTACTAAAAACAACTCTCGTACTCGTAAAGGAAAGAGAAAAACAGTTGCTAACAAGAAAAAAGCATCTAAATAATAATTAGATTACAGATTTACGGTAGGGGATTACTGAGTTAGTTCAAGTTCGTAAGTCAAATCGTTAAAAAATAACATGGCTAAAAGTAAAAAAGTTACCAAAAAACGTCTTGTTGTGATTGAGCCAGTTGGCCAAGCTCACATCAATGCTACGTTCAACAACATCATCGTTACTTTAACAAACAACAACGGTCAAACCATTTCATGGTCTTCAGCTGGTAAAATGGGCTTCAAAGGTTCTAAAAAGAACACGCCTTATGCTGCTGGTCAAGCTGCATCTGATTGCGGTAAAGTAGCTCATGATTTAGGCTTACGTAAAGTTGAGGTTTTTGTTAAAGGTCCTGGTTCAGGTCGTGAATCTGCAATCAGAACTTTACAAGTAGCAGGTATTGAAGTTTTGTCTATTAAAGACATCACTCCACTTCCTCACAACGGATGTCGTCCTCCTAAGAAAAGAAGAGTTTAATCAATTAATTTTTAAAGCTAAGAGTCTGCAACTACAGGTTGCATGATACTTTAAAATCAAAAACAATGGCAAGATATACCGGACCTAAGTCCAAAATCGCCCGTAAGTTCAGAGAGCCAATTTTTGGCCCTGATAAAGCATTAGAAAGAAAAAACTATCCTCCAGGGCAACACGGTGCCTCAAAAAGAAGAGGAAAGCAGTCTGAGTACGCAGTACAGTTAATGGAAAAGCAAAAAGTAAAATACACTTATGGTGTGTTAGAAAAGCAATTCCGTAACTTGTTTACTAAAGCTTCTTCACGTCAAGGTATCACTGGTGATAACTTGTTACAATTGTTAGAAGCACGTTTAGACAATACAGTATACAGATTAGGTATTGCTCCTAGCCGTTCAGGTGCTCGTCAGTTGGTTAGCCACAAGCACATTACTGTAAACGGTGAGTTAGTAAATATTCCATCATATCAATTAAAAGCTGGTGATGTTGTTGCAGTAAGAGAGAAATCAAAATCTCTTGAAGCAATTTCAAATTCAGTAGCTGGCAGAGCAATCAACAAGCACTCTTGGTTAGATTGGAACGCTAAAGAATTATCAGGTAAATTCTTATCTTACCCTAACCGCGATGAGATCCCTGAAAACATTAAGGAAAACCTTATTGTAGAGTTGTACTCTAAGTAATAGATTTGGTTAAAGCCCTTATGGGCTTTAACTGTTTTTACGTTATACAACATTAATAAACGATCTAAAAACATTAATAAATGGCAATTTTAGCATTTCAGAAGCCAGATAAGGTAATCATGCAGAAATCAACTGATTTCGATGGTCAATTTGAATTTCGTCCTTTAGAGCCCGGTTTCGGTGTAACAATTGGTAACGCCCTAAGAAGAATTTTACTTTCTTCTTTGGAAGGCTATGCTATTACCAGCATTCGTTTTTCAGGCGTTTCTCATGAGTTTTCTACTATCAAAGGTGTAGTTGAAGATTTAACAGAAATCATCCTTAACTTGAAACAAGTTCGTTTTAAGAAAACAGGTGAGTCTGGTGATTCTGAGAAAATCTTTATCATTGTAAATGGTCAAGAACAATTCCTAGCGGGAGATATTACCAAGTTTTCAAACAATTTCGAGGTGTTGAACCCTGAAATGGTTGTTTGTAACATGGAGAAAAACGTTACTTTGGAAGTTGAGTTAACAGTTAACAAAGGACGTGGTTATGTACCAGCAGAAGAGAATAAAGTTTCTGATAGTGTAGTTGGTGTGATTGCAATCGATTCGATTTTCACCCCAATGAAAAATGTAAAATACACGATTGAAAACTATCGTGTTGAGCAAAAAACTGACTATGAGAAATTGATTTTAGATATTTCTACAGATGGTTCTATCCATCCGGAAGAAGCTTTGAAAGAGGCAGCTAAAATTTTGATCCAACACTTCATGTTATTCTCTGATGAGAACTTAGTATTGGAATCTCAAGCTAAAGAAGAAACTAAGGAAGTTGATGAGGAAATCTTACACATGCGTAAAATCCTTAAAACCGAATTGGTAGATCTAGATCTTTCAGTACGTGCATTAAACTGCTTAAAAGCAGCTGATATCCGTACTTTGGCTGATTTAGTATCTTACGATGTTGCTGATATGTTAAAATTCAGAAACTTTGGTAAGAAATCATTAACTGAAATCCAAGAATTGGTAAAATCTAAACAATTATCGTTTGGAATGAACCTTTCTAAATTTAAGTTAGACGAAGAATAAAAAGTTATAGGTTTTAAGTTCTACGTATTACGTAGCACTTATAACTATTACTTAAAGAATTAAAATTAATTCACTGTGTGTAATTCCCTCAGATTAAGTTCAAAGAGACGGTACACACTTTATAAACAAAAAAATGAGACACGGTAAAAAACACAATCACTTAGGAAGAACTACTTCGCACAGAAAAGCGATGTTGGCTAATATGGCTTCTTCTTTGATCACTCACAAGAGAATCACTACTACATTAGCTAAAGCTAAAGCTTTACGTGTTTATGTAGAGCCAATCATCACTAAATCTAAAAACGATACTACTCACTCACGTCGTACAGTATTTGCTTACTTGAAAGACAAAGAAGTAGTAACAGAGTTGTTCCGTGACGTTGCAGCTAAAGTTGCTAACCGTCCAGGTGGTTATACTCGTATCATCAAGTTAAACAACCGTTTAGGTGATAACGCTGAGATGGCGCTAATCGAATTGGTAGATTACAACGAAGTATACGGAAAAGACACAGCTGCTGCTGAGAAGAAAACTACTCGTAGAGGAAGAACAAAAGCTAAAAAAGCTGATGCTCCTGCTGCAGAAGTTAAAGAAGAAGCAGCTCCAGTTGCTGAAGTTAAGGAAGAAGTTGCTGAAGCCCCTGCGGCAGAAGAAGCTGCTCCTGAAGCACCAGCTGCTGATGATGCAGAAGAGCAAAAAGCGTAATCTAACTAACTTATTATGCTTAAACCCTTTAGGATTTCCTAAAGGGTTTTTTGTTTCTTAACATTTTTTAAACCTTCGATTAAGAGAAAATCATGGTTTATATGTAGATATATTTTGACTGATTTGTATAGCTTCGTTGATAATCTCAGCTGGATAATTTGAGATTTCAAGTATTTTTATAGCATTTTTAGTTTTTAGCTCGCCTTTTTTTAATTTGTGGTCAAATATAAGATTGCCTTCTTCTACCGTCTCTGTAAAATGATATAAGTCATATTCTTGAGAAAGCATTTCTAGCAATTCTACATCGTGCGTTGCTACAAATACAAGGTTCTTTTTATTTAGATAAGACAAAACTGATTTGGCCGCGGCTATCCTTTCTATTGTATTTGTACCTTTGAAGACCTCATCCATGATAAATAGATTTGATGTATTCTTGTCAGCTTCTTCTATTAATTTCCCCATAATGGTTACCTCTTCTAAGAAATAGCTTTTTCTTTGGAATAGATCATCCTCGATTCTTATTGAGGTAAATAATTTTAAGAATGGCGCTTTGTACTCGTCGGCAAAACATGTATAAATGGTTTGAGCAAGTAGTGAGTTAATGGATAATGTACGTAGGAATGTAGTTTTTCCCGACATGTTCGAGCCTGTTAAAAGTAATCCCTTATTGTGTAGATGAATGTCATTTGGTATGCAGTTTTCAATTAAGGGGTGGATTATTCCCTTAACAGAAATACTTTTTCCTTCTGTAGTAAAGATAGGTTTGCAGGTATTAATTGCTGAACTTCTTAATGATGCTATGGATAGTGCAGAGTCGATACTTCCAACGTATTCAAAAAGTGAAGAAATATGCGATTGATTATTCTCTATAGCATTAGCTAGGCTAAAAACCGTGAAAATGTCAATTAGAAATAAAGATTTGAATAATTCGAAAAGATAGATCAAGGCTTGACTGATATCTTCTGGCGAGCGTGGATTAACGTTGATAAATAATATTCTGATTTTTCTCTGGAACTTTGCAAAAATATCGACTCCTGTTAATACAGCCTCATTTTTGAATGGAAGCTGCTGTTTGCTTAGTTTTTTAGATACATTAATCAATAAGTTTAATTGTGTTAATGCTTTCGTAAGAGATAGGATATATCTTTTGTTCCAATAGTTGAGATAGATGATGTTAAAAGCAGCTATTAGTATGGTTAATAGCAAGAAATATGGATATTTAATTGAAGCTATGGCTGAAACGATAAGCAAGATAACATCTACGTAAAGCCATTTGAACCAATTTGGTTGATGGATAAGTTTTTTATTCAATAATATCGCTATATGATAGGCATCATCACTGCTCAACTTTGATAGTTCAATTTGTGCCTCTTCTCTTTTTTTAGAATTTTCTTCAAAAAAAGTAATTTGTTCGTCTAGCTTGCTAAGTTCTTCTTTGCAGTTGGTTGGTGTTTTAAGTTTATTATGTAAAAATTGTTCTCCAACTTTGCTGACTGTTCTGTTGATAAACGCAAAAAGGGGATAAAAGTCAATGTCTGTTATGGTCTGGACTCCAATTTCATGAAATTTTTTGCTATTTGAGGGCGCATACCATTCTAATTTGCTGATATTGATGTTATCCGTTTTTACTTTAGCCCAATTCTCTTTGATTGTCGAGGCGAGTTTGTTTTTTCTCTTTTGTTGATTAAAAACAGAAAGACAGATTAAACAGAAAAAAATTAATAATCCTATTAGGGTATATATCATTATTTCAACAATAAAAGTGATTTAACAAAGAGATGTGCTTTTTAATAATTAACAATTCTTGCCAAATATAACGATATAACGAAGCTAATTTTACTGTGTTTATTTGGCGTGATTTAAGGGAGTAAATGAGAAGGGATTTGATATTTAGCACTAGCGTTCGGTTAATGATCGGGCCTTTACATGGTCGATAATGAGATTGCTTCGTCGTTCCTTCTCGCAAAGACGAAAAAGAGCGCCATAGTTTGGATAAGCGACGCTGTAAGAGTCGAACCAATGCTAATCGTTATGCTCGGTTTTACCTCTTAGGGGGCTGCAAACAAACTACGCTATCATAGTGTTTTTTGCTTTTCAAAATCCGAAGGATTTCAATCTTTATAATAAGCATAGGCTAGACATACGACTCTGTAGGAGTCGAACACCTATACGATCGTTTTTTATAATGATTTGACCTCTTCGAGGTTCCCTAAAAACAAAGCTAAAGCAGAGATCCCATATCCACACTAACTAGGAGGAGTTAGTTCTTCTTTTTGAACTGTAGGTGTTCGAGTTTTTTGCCTACTAAGCTTTTCTCGCCAATAACTTCAAAGCCTAATTTTAAATACAATCTTTTGGCGTTGGGGTTTTCCTGATCTACTAACAAACCAAGCGTTTCATTTCTTTTGTAAACGTATTCATCAATTAGAAATTGAAATATTTTTGATCCAATACCCTTGCCTTGCTGATTTGGATTTACCCCGACACAATCAATATAATATTCTCCAGCTTGAGTTTCGTCTTCCGGATTAAACGACCTATTAAACATGGCTTTTACTTTTAGGGCTACTGGCTCTCTTAGCTCGTGCAATTTGGTGCCATCGTATACCAATGCCGCTGCTACAATTTCGTTTTCAGCTTCAACCAACCAACAGTTCTCGTAGGAGTATTGATTGTTCGTTTCTTCAATTAAGCTGTTGAGAAATTGTAAAGCCTTTTCTGCAGATCTTTCGCCGATAAATTGATAGGCGATTTCCTCCATCGCTAAGAAAATATAGTTTGCGATGATGTTGGATTCTTCACGTTTTGCTTTTCTAACTAACATATTGGACTATATTTAACTTAAAACACTTCCAGATTCTATTTCGTAAGGAGTTTTGCCTTGTTCGAATATTCTAGTTTGAAGGCTGCCTTCTACGGTAATGTGATCGTTAATTCTTCTGATCCAATTTCCTTCTCTTAAACCAACTACTTTAATGTTGTTTTGGGTTAGAAATTCTAATATCCTAGTTTCTCTGGTTTCTCCGTTGTGCTTTAATTCTGGTTGAGGGTCAAGGTAGTGTGGGTTGATGTTGAAAGGAACCAAACCCATGCAGTCAAAACTTGAAGGATAAACAATGGGCATGTCGTTAGTGGTTTTCATATTTAAACCTCCAATGTTCGTTCCTGCGCTACATCCCAAATATGGCTTTCCTTTTTCTACGTTTGTTTTTAAAGTGCCCATCAAGTTAAGTTCGTGCAGTGTTTTAACCAGTAGAAAGGTATTGCCACCACCCGTAAAAAAACCTTGTGCTTTTTCGATGGCTGCTTCTTTGTCTTCAAATTCATGGAGGCCTTTGACCTTGATTCCTAATTCCGAGAAGAAACCAGCGGCTTTCGCTGTATAATCATCATGAGAAATTCCACCTGGACGAGCAAAAGGAATAAAAATGATTTCGTTTACCCCTTTGTATAGGTCAATTAGTTCAGATTTAAGATAGGCCAAATAGGTCTCGCCAAATAGGGTAGAGGTAGAGGCTAGAATGATATTCATATCGGTTTAATTAATTCTTGTCAAATATAAGGAAGCTAGAGGTACTGTGTTTAATTAGGGGTGATTTTAAAAGAAGTAAAGAGCCTCTCTCCCGAAATAATAGGGATCTATTGATAGGTGGGTACTGCATTTTGGTATAAAGGAGCTCACTGCGTTTAGGTTGTACTTAAAAAAGGTAGAGAAAAGTGAATAGGAAAGGTTATAACATTAATACTTGCAGCGTGTAACAAAATAAAGCACTACCTATTCTCTCTCCTTCTCAAGGAGAGAGTTAGAGAGAGGTTTTATAGTGCCTGTTCTAATCTTTGGAAGGTTTAGAGAGGCTTTAATATTGTATTGTGTATTACGATTGCCAGTCGAGCTGGCAATGACGGTAATCAAAGTGGGTGCTATGACTACCATCCCATGACGATTTATTATTCGCATAATCGTATTTTTGCACTTCATTAATAATCAAGATGGATCAGCACGCAACAACCTTTGTAAATGAAATCAAAAAAGTGATCACAGAATCGGCTTTTGTAAAGTTGGCTTTGGGTAATTATAAAGGCACTGAAGAAGGTTTGAAACAATTGTACGTTAAGCCTGTATTGATTAAGAACAAGCAACAACTGGCTTTCAATTATCGCTACAAAACACGAGACATTTTCAAAAACTTTGAAATTGAAGAAGGGATGTCACTTGTTGAGGGATTTTTAAATCATGATTTTCATGTAGCGACTTTATTTTCTACCTATCAAGAAATGATTTTGGAGAGAAGTGCTAAAGGAGGCTTTCGATTAAGAACTAAGCAACTGGAAGAGAAAAAGGAAGCCGACTTAGCTCATAATAAAGAAAAGAAGCGGTTGATTTTAGCAAAAGATAATCTTTACCTTCATGAACTGGGGCTTACTGATGAGCAAGGAACAGTATTTAAAAATGCGCAGGATAAGTACAAGCAAATTAACCAATACATTGAAATTTTAAGCTCGTTGATTAGGGAGCTTCCTGAGGGCACGATTAAAAATGTGGTGGATATGGGGTCTGGGAAAGGCTACCTTACTTTTGCACTGTATGATTATTTGCTTAACCATCAACAAAAGGCCAATGTGGTTGGGGTGGAGTTTAGAAAGGATTTGGTGGATTTGTGCAATAAAATTGCAGTTAATGCAAAATTTGAACAGCTTTCTTTTGTAGAAGGAACAATTGAAAGTTATAATGCCAAAGCAATAGACCTTTTAATTGCTTTACATGCCTGCGATACTGCTACAGACGACGCCATTTATAAAGGTATTAAAGCTGATGCCGATTTAATTGTGGTGGCCCCGTGTTGCCATAAGCAGATTCGTAGGGAAATAGAGAAAGGTAAAGCGCAGAACGAACTAAATTTCTTGACCAAGCATGGGATATTTTTGGAGCGCCAGGCAGAAATGGTGACTGATGGATTGCGTGCTTTGATTTTGGAATATTTTGGCTATAAAACGAAGGTGTTTGAATTTGTGTCGGATGTGCATACCCCGAAGAATGTGTTGGTGGTAGGGATTAGGAGTAAGGAGCAAGGAACAAGGAATAAGGAGCAGGGATTAAAGAGCAAGGACGAGATTCTACAAAAAATTAAAGATACCAAGGCTTATTTTGGTATTGGTTATCATCATTTGGAGCGGTTATTTGAGTTTTAACGCGTTTGTAATGTTGTCGAGGAACTCAATTTTAAGTGCTTCGGCGGCGTCCTCGCCGACGATTTTGGTTAAAACATTTTAATTATAAATCCACAATAACACAGGTTTTTTCTTTTTGATCAGTAAGCGATCTATTTGCGTCATCTGATCATCGGCAATAACAGGACAGCCAGCACTTTGGCCAAATAGGGCTTGCGGATAAATCTCATAGTTGGGAACAGGCGTGTAGGAATGTAGTACAATAATTCTCTTGAATGCATTGCTATTTGTCTTTTCCAGTCCGTACATTTTATAATGGATATTGATGCCCCAGTTACTATATGACCTATTTTTAACTTTGTATTTGCCTAACGAAGTACAGTTGCTCCCTATGGTATTACTGAAAACTGGCTTGGCCGCGGTGCTTCCTCCTCCAACTCCATGTGCACATAATCCAGCGATGATGGTTTTCTTTTGTTTGAAATCGTAAACAAATAACCTGTTTTTCCCAGAAGGAATACTCATATCTACCATGATACAAAGGGTAGTGTCTAATTTATTTTTCTTACAAAAAGCATAAGCTTCGGTAAGCTTTTCTGTTTTGATGTTTGTTGTGGGCGATGACCAGAAGGATAGGAGTAGCAGTAATAGGTTTAGCATGCTTAAATATAGTGATTTGTATTTTTTTCAAACCTCGTGGCTTTTTAAAGAGCGAAGCCTTCGACTTTACCATTGAAGAACGATAACAAAAGGAAGTTAAAAGGATAAGAAGATGCCAAGCTTTGTTGTACAGGCCATTGTACTATAAACCTGATGGCAGTGGATATCCTTTTTGTTTTGTTGTTTGTCATTCTGAGCGTAGCGAAGAATCTACTTCTAAGCTGTTCTAACTTACAGATCCCTCGTTCCTCGGGATGACAGCACTGGAGTCAAACAAAAAGATAGCAACGGACAGCAGGAGTGGGGTAGCGATGAAATACTGCCAATCATTTCCAAATCATCTTAGGCTTTACTAGTCTGCCCTTTTAGCCTTCCGCCTTTTACCTCAATTTCTGCCAAGCTGTCAGCATGATTTTGGATGTCTGTTTACATTTTTTCCGCTTTTTTTGACAAAATTCTGCCAAAACTCTATTGGCACATCGCTTGTTAATAAGAAATAGAACGAAAAAATAATTAAGAAAATATATATTAAAATGGGAAAAATAATTGGTATAGACTTAGGAACTACGAACTCTTGTGTTGCTGTAATGGAGGGTAATGAGCCTGTGGTTATTGCAAACAGTGAGGGTAAACGTACTACGCCATCTATTGTTGCTTTTACGGAAAACGGCGAGCGCAAAGTAGGCGAGCCTGCAAAACGTCAGGCAATCACAAACCCAACAAAAACGATTTATTCTATCAAACGCTTTATGGGTAGCAGCTTTAACGAAGTTGAGAAAGAAGTTGGAAGGGTACCTTATAAAGTAATCAAAGGGGATAATAATACGCCTCGTGTTGAGATTGACGATAGAAAATATACACCGCAAGAAATTTCGGCAATGGTTTTACAGAAAATGAAAAAAACCGCTGAAGATTTCTTAGGTCAAGAAGTAACCGAAGCTGTAATTACCGTACCTGCTTACTTTAATGACGCACAACGTCAGGCAACTAAAGAAGCTGGTGAAATTGCAGGTTTGCAGGTAAAACGTATCATTAACGAACCTACTGCAGCGGCTTTGGCTTATGGTTTAGATAAGGCTCACAAAGACATGAAAATTGTAGTGTTTGACTGCGGTGGCGGTACTCACGACGTTTCTGTGTTGGAGCTTGGTGATGGTGTATTTGAAGTAAAATCTACTGACGGTGATACTCACTTAGGTGGTGATGACTTTGACCATGTTTTGATTGAGTGGTTGGCTGAAGAATTTAAAAACGAGAACGGTATGGACTTACATAGAGATCCAATGGCGTTGCAACGTTTAAAAGAAGCTGCTGAAAAAGCTAAAATTGAGCTTTCGAGCACTACTTCAACTGAAATTAACTTGCCTTATATCACTGCTGATGCTAGCGGTCCTAAACACTTAGTACGTACGTTAAGCCGTGCTAAATTTGAGCAGTTAGCTGGTGATTTGATTAAACGCACAATTGATCCTTGTAAATCTGCTTTGAAAAATGCTGGTTTATCAGTAGGTGATATTGACGAGATTATCTTGGTAGGTGGTTCAACTCGTATTCCTGCTATTCAGGATGCGGTAAAAGCTTTCTTTGGTAAAGAGCCTTCTAAAGGTGTAAACCCTGATGAGGTGGTAGCTATTGGTGCTGCTATTCAAGGTGGTGTATTAACTGGTGATGTGAAAGACGTATTATTATTAGATGTTACGCCATTATCATTAGGTATTGAAACCATGGGTGGTGTAATGACTAAATTAATTGAGGCTAATACAACCATTCCAACTAAGAAAACAGAAACTTTCTCTACTGCGGCTGATAACCAACCTTCTGTTGAGATCCACATTTTACAAGGTGAGCGCCCAATGGCAACTCAAAACCGTACGATTGGTCGTTTCATGTTAGATGGAATTCCACCAGCACCTCGTGGCGTACCTCAAATTGAAGTAGCTTTTGATATTGATGCTAACGGTATCTTACACGTAAGTGCAAAAGATAAAGCAACTGGTAAAGAGCAAAAAATCCGCATTGAAGCTTCTTCTGGCTTAACTGATGCTGAAATCCAAAAAATGAAACAAGAGGCTGAGGCTAATGCTGAAGCGGATAAACAAGCTAAAGAAGAGGCAGATAAAATCAACGCTGCTGATGCATTGATCTTCTCAACCGAGAAACAATTGAAAGAGTTTGGCGATAAATTATCTGCTGATAAAAAAGCTCCAATTGAAGATGGTTTGAAGAAATTGAAAGATGCACATGCTGCTCGTAATTTTGCAGAGATCGATGCTGCACAAGCTGAATTGCAAAATGCATGGAATGCTGCTTCTGAAGAAATGTACAAAGCAGGTCAGGAAGGACAACCTCAAGAGGGTGCAGCTCAAGCTGAGCCTCAACAAGGTGGTGATACTGTAACTGATGTTGATTACGAAGAAGTAAAAGACGACGATAAAAAATAAACATCGCTTTTAGTCGATATAAAAAGTCCCGCAAGTGCGGGACTTTTTTTGTTTAATCACGTTTGCTATAAGCTTGTAAGTGATGGTTTTAAGATGTTGAATGGCAAAGTGTGCAAATTTTGCACACTTTGCCATTTTCGTTTTTAACTAAGTAAATTGGATTAACTAACCAAATCGTATGAAATTAATTGCTCGTCCTATCGCTAACGCGGTTGAAGTACCTAGGCTCTTGTTAAAAGAGTTAGGTGTAAAAATAAGCACTCAAACCTTAATCGATAAATTAGAAGATCATCCAGACTTCCCGAGCTTAATGGCGGTGAGTGATCGTTTTAATGAATGGTATATTCCAAATGCGGCTTACCGCATAGCTAAGGAAGAATATAAAGCTGAAGAGCTACAATTCCCATTTATTGCACAAACTCCAGTTAATGGCGGTATGTTTATGCTGGTTCATCAAATAGTAAATGGTAAGGTCGTTTACAGTGATGAAAATTTCAAGAGAAAGGAAATAACTGAAGAGGAATTTTTAAAAAAATGGAGTGGTATTTTACTTTATGCAGAGGTAGGAAAGGAAAGCGGCGAAGAAGGATATGTTGGTAAACAATTACAGCAAACCATTTCGAATTTAAAAATACCGGCGGCAATTTTAGCAATTGTTATTACAGTTTTGCTAGCGGCCAACTTTAAAGAAGCGGGTGTAGGTTATGGATGGTTGTTGTTGCTCAAAATTATCGGAATAGGTACTTCTGTTTTATTGCTGGCTCATAGTATAAATGCTAATAATCCTCTCATACAAAATTTATGTAGCTTAGGGAAAAAGAACAATTGCAATGGCATTTTAAAATCTGATGCAGCAAAGGCTACTTCATGGTTAAGCTGGAGTGAAGTAGGTTTTTTCTATTTTGCAGGTAGTTTTTTGTCTTTACTTTTGGTTCCCTCGTCGTTACCCCTTATTGTTTGGTTGAACGTACTCTCTTTACCGTATACTTTTTGGTCTATCTTTTACCAATACAACCATAAGAATTGGTGCGTGTTGTGCTGCACGGTACAGGCTGTTTTGTGGCTAGAATTGATTGTTGCTCTGAGTTTTGGTGTTTCGCCATTAAGCTTTGGTTTCTCTGCTTTGAGTTTTGCCATTTTGCCTTTATTAGCTTTATGTTTCATAGCTCCAGTATTATTATGGTATATTTTAAAGCCAATACTACAAAAAGAGGCAGAATATAAATTGCTTAAAAAACAATTGAAGAAATTTAAATATAACAGCGAACTGTTTGCCCATGCCCTAACCCAGCAGCCGCGCTATGCAGTACCTGATGAATTGGCGCCAATTACTTTGGGCAATGCTGAAGCTACTACAATTATAACCATGGTGAGCAATCCGTTTTGCGGCCCTTGTGCAAAAGCGCACGAAACTTTAGACAAATGGCTAAAAACTAGAGATGATATACAGCTTAAAATTGTATTTACCACTGCAGACCATGATGATGACCAAAGAACAAAAGTAGCACGCCATGTAACTGCCTTAAGTTTGATGAATAATGTAGCGTTAGTGGAAAAAGCATTGAATCATTGGTATGCACAACGCGAGAAAAAATATGAAGATTGGGCAAAAGATTATCAAGTAGATATTGGAGATGAAGTGAATGATGCAACTAAAAAGCAAAAGCAATGGTGCGAAATGGCCGAAATTACGGTTACACCTACCATATTGATTAACGGATATAAACTGCCAGAACCATATAGGCTAGAAGATATCCAATATTTGATCAATTAAAATATCCCTTGTTCGAACAACCTCATTTGAAAGGGAAAAAAGGGGCAGCACGATTGCAAGCGACACTGCCCCAGCAACGAGTAAGGGCGTTCACCTTTACCGCCGTAAGCAGACCAGCGTGGAAGGCCTGCAAAAACTTAAACAACCAAATTTAGAATTAAATTATGAACAAGTTGAATTTACTCAGCAGAGCTGAAATGAGAAAAGTATTGGGAGGAGTTGATCCTGAGATGTTAGGAGATGATTGTAAGAAGACTGATTGTGGATGTGCAGAGGCTGCTGTGGTTAAAGGATGTGATAGCGGTACTTGCGATACCTCTGGCTCAAGTGCCAGTTGCTATGTAAATGGTGCATTTACAGCCATGTCTTGTGCAACAGCTTGTGGGTAAGTAAGCTTTATCGTTATTAATTAAAGTCCTTGAGGTTGATATCAAGGACTTTACGATGAAATACGCTCTTTTTTGTGTAAGTGGTCAATTAAAAAAGTATGAAAAAATATAGCTTATGTATTGCCGTAATATTTTTCTTGATTATAAAAATATCTAGTGCACAAATAGTAGAGGTTAAACTAGAAAAGACAGGTGAAAACTCTAAAGAAATCATGGTTTCGAGAGTCCAAAAGGATACATCTGTTTGTAAGAATTTTCCTTTTAAAAATTATACTTCTTATTCGTTAAGAAGATTCCCTTATAATCCTTTACAAAGCGTTTACGAACGTATGTCCAAAGAGGCGTATCAAAATTTTGTTAAGTTAAATAATTCGGATACTACTTATGTTTTCAAGGGAAATTTACTTGGAAACGTTATATATGTTGCAGTTGGTATCGACTCTTTGGGGCGTAAACATGTGGTTGTTGATGCAAATAATGATAAAGATTTTAGAGGAGATAAGGAATATATTGTCAATCTATCTTCGAAAAAAAGTGATATGATTGAATTGGACCTAAGGATAGAATATTTCAATGGAATTAAAGTATTGGAGAAATATATACCTGTATTGTTAGATCCATACAATACATTTTTAGCAGATGCTTCCTATGAATCCGAACAGGAAAAAAAACTAGATTTAACAATCTATAAAATAAATCCAAATCTGAAAGGTAGTTTAAAAGTGAATGGGAATGATTATTTTTTGAAAGTACTTAACTATAATCATTTATTTGAGAGAAATCCATTTTTTATTGAGGTTGAAAAATTACCTCTTAATAAAAAGAATGGTTATTCTAAATATACTTCTTTAGAAAAACTCGATATAGGATATCATCAATACGAAGTCTTATCTCTAAAAAGAGATACGCTTATTTTAAAGTTCATTAAAGAAAATATTGATGCTGGCGCTGAAGTGGGTACTCCTGCCTTAGAGGTAAATGAACTTGATATAATAACCGGTAAATCTGTAAAATTAAAAAGTAAAAAAGGTAAATATAGCCTTATTGATTTTTGGGGTACTTGGTGTAAGCCTTGTATTGCATTATTGCCAGAATTGGAACATTTATATGAAAAATATAAAGATAATGTAGAATTTATAAGTGTAGCTTATGATAAAAAGGCCGACGAAGAAAAATTGAAAAAAATCGTTAAAGATAACAATATGGTTTGGGCACAATTACTGGATGAAATAGGTGCTAATAGGGAAGGTATTATAGCCAAATATAGAATTAGGGAATTTCCCACCTCTATCTTGGTAGATGATAAAGGTATAGTTGTATTTCGCGCTTCTGGAGAAAAAGGGCTAAAGGAGTTGATTGCTTATTTGGATAAGCAAATAAGTTTGAAAAAATAGCTGGTATATACTTTTAGAGCTTTTTATATAAAAAAAGGGGCAGCACGATTGCAAGCGACACTGCCCTGGCACGAGTAAGGGCGTTCACCTTTACCGCCGTAAGCAGACCAGCGTGGAAGGCCTGCAAAAACTTAAACAATCAAATTTATAAAAATTATGAACAAGCAAAATTTGCTCAGCAGAGCTGAGATGAAAAAGGTATTAGGTGGTAATACTATTCCTGAAATGGTGGAGGATGATGGAGTAGGAGGAAAAGGATATAAATGTTGCTATACAAATCCAACTGGATGTAGCACTTGTGATTCCAGTGCTACCCCAGAAACTCATACTTGTCCTAGCGGAGGAACATTGACTAAGTGCTCATAGCATGCAATAAGGAATAAGCATTTACGCTTATTCCTTATGTTTTTTATTTTTTAGAAGATGATTAAAAAGCGGACTGTTATAGGTTTGAAGTTTTTTCTACTGCTATTATTCTTTGGAAAAAATTGTCTGGCACAAAAGGTTGTGGGTATAGCGTTTGAAAGCGAATTAACTTGGAAACAGATTACAGAGAAAGCAAGAAAAGAAGACAAGTATATTTTTGTAGATTGTTATACTACATGGTGTGCTCCATGCAAACAAATGGCCGAGGGGGTATTTACTCATAAACGGGTTGGCGATTTTTTCAATGAAAATTTTATTAATGTAGCAGTTCAGATTGACAGAACTCCAAAGGATAATCAAATTGTAAAAAAATGGTATCAAGAGGCACAGAGAATAGAAAAAGAATATGCTATAGCTTCATATCCTACCTACCTGTTCTTGGATGCTGATGGAGAGCTAGTTCATGTAATAAAAGGCGGAAATAATAATATTGATGGTTTTATAGCGGAAGCAAGTAAAGCGTTGCATAAAGAGACTCAATATATCAATATGCAGAAATCGTTTGAAAAAGGTAGTAGGGATACCGTTTTTCTAAAGAAGTTAATTGGAGCTGCAAGGTCTGTATATGATTTTAAAAGATTATCCGAATATATTCAGGCTTATCTTAAAATACAGAGTAACCTACAAACTAAAAAAAATATAGAGCTTATCAGTCAAAGTCTATCGAGCAGTAAAGACGTTGGATATAGTATTTTTCTTAATTATCCGGCTAAGGTAGATTCGATTATCGGTAGGGACTCAAGGATTAAAATTATAAACGATATTGTATTTGATGAAGAAATTGTTCCCGTACTTAGAAAAGGAGGGAAAAAAGAAATAACATCTTCTGGTATGATAACGTATGTAGGGCAAATAAATCATGAGGTTGATTGGGATAGCATAAAAAACACGATCAGTTCTAAATATCCTGAGCAAGCAGCAAGAATGATGATCAATACTAAAACCACTTATTATCGATGGCTAAAGGACTGGAAGAATCTAAACCTCTCTTTATGGGAGTATTATAATGGAAATGCACAGGTCGATTTATCACTAATCGATACTTGGGCACAATACTTCATATCATTTTGTGAAGATTATCAAAACCTCAATTACGCTTTAAAATGGGCAATAGGACTTAGAAATGCAGATGATAATGCAGGGTATGCAAAACGTTACGAAGCTTTGTTAGCTAAAGCAAATAGAAAATAATTACTGAATTTGAAAAACTTCCCCTTTTATAAACAACCCGACCAAATGGATTGTGGTCCTACGTGCTTACGCATGATAGCCAAGCATTATGGTAAAAATTTCAGCTTGCAAAAATTACGGGATATTGCTGGTATCAATAAAGAAGGAGTGTCCCTGTTTGGCATTAGTGAGGCTGCTGAAAAAATAGGATTTCGTACTATGGGTAGTCGTTTAACCTTACAGCAACTAAGAGAAACAGAACTGCCGGTCATTTTACATTGGAACCAAAACCATTTTGTAGTGCTTTTTAAAGCTTCTTTGAAGTCTTCTTCAAAGAGAAATATTTGGCATATTGCTGATCCTGCCAAGGGCCTGATTAAATATACTGAAGAAGAATTTTTGCAACATTGGCTGAGTACCCATAACAACGGACATAGCCAAGGTATTGCCTTGATGTTGTCGCCTACCCCACAATTTTACGAACAAGAGGGGGATAAAAGTGAAGCTTTAAATTTTAGTTTCCTGCTACGCTATCTTTATCGTTATAAACAGCTCATTGTACAGCTTTTTATAGGTCTTGGTGTCGGTAGTTTGCTACAGTTGATAGTCCCTTTTCTTACACAATCAGTTGTTGACGTTGGAATTAATACGAGGAACCTCAACTTTGTTTACATTGTGCTAATTGCACAAACCATGTTGTTTATTGGACGCATGAGCGTAGATTTTATCCGTTCTTGGATATTGCTTCACATTAGTACAAGGGTTAATATCTCCATTCTTACGGATTTTCTTATTAAGCTAATGAAATTGCCGATGGGTTTTTTCGATACCAAGATGACAGGGGATATCATGCAGCGCATGAATGATCAAAGACGTATTGAAAGTTTTTTAACTGGTTCTACTTTAACTACTATTTTTTCGCTATTTAACCTGTTGTTTTTTACACTGGTTTTGGCCTATTATAACACCAATATATTTTTTGTTTTTCTAGTTAGCAGTGTACTTTATTCTCTATGGGTAATTGCCTTTTTAAAGAGGCGTCGAGCTCTTGATTTTAAAAGATTTGATATTTCTTCTAAAAACCAGAGTTCCATTGTACAATTGATAGGGGGGATGCAAGAAATAAAGTTGAATAATTGCGAACAACAGAAACGTTGGGAATGGGAACATTTGCAGGCAGGTTTGTTTAGGTTTAGCATTAAAAGCCTTTCGTTGGGGCAAGTGCAGCAAGCGGGCGCTTTTTTTATCAATGAAGGTAAAAATATATTGATTACTTTTTTGGTTGCCAAGGCGGTAATAGATGGCCAGCTAACTTTGGGAGGGATGATGGCCGTTCAGTATATCGTTGGTCAGGTAAACAGTCCTATTGAACAACTACTTGGTTTTATCCAGCAAATGCAAGATGCGAAAATCAGTTTGGAAAGATTAAATGAGGTTCATCAAATGGAAGACGAGGAACCTACGGATAAGACCTTTGTAAAAACATTACCCATCAATCATTCCATTAGCCTACAGAATATTGGTTTTACCTATCCAGGAGCAGGTAACGAACCGGTATTAAATAATATTGATTTGCATATCCCACAGGGTAAAACTACTGCCATTGTAGGAATGAGCGGTAGTGGTAAAACTACTATTTTAAAACTATTGTTGAGATTTTATATTCCTCAAAAAGGAGAGATTAAGGTGGGGGCAGGTTACTTAGATCAAATTAGTTATGGTTATTGGCGCAATCAATGTGGAACGGTGATGCAAGATGGTTTTATTTTTTCAGACACCATTGCCAAAAATATTGCTGTTGCAGATGAATATCCAGATATGGAAAAGTTGCTTCATGCCATTAAAATAGCCAATATTGGTGATTTGATAGAAAGTTTGCCGCTAGGACTAAATACAAAAATTGGAGCAGAGGGTAATGGAATTAGTCAAGGACAGAAACAGCGGATACTTATTGCCAGAGCAGTTTATAAAGATCCTGCTTATATCTTTTTTGACGAAGCTACTAACGCTTTGGACGCCAATAATGAAAGTGTAATCATGCAGAACTTAGAGGCATTTTTTAAAGGAAGAACGGTTGTTGTGGTAGCACATCGTTTAAGCACAGTTAAAAATGCAGATAATATTGTGGTTTTAGATAAAGGTAAAATTATTGAACAAGGGACGCATGAACAGCTAGTTAAGCAACGTGGAGAATATTATCATTTAGTTAAAAATCAATTGGAGCTGGGAAATTAAACCATTTCAAAACTTTTAAGAAACAATATCATATATGCCAGTACGGGAAGAAATATTAAGTAGGAATAGTGAGGAAATTAATGAAATTATCACGGCGGTTCCAAAATGGATATTGCGTTGGGGAATTACTTTGGTTTTCTGTATTTTATTCGCCATTATTTTGGTTTCCGCTTTTATTCGCTATCCTGATATTATAAAGGCGCCACTTAAAGTAAATGCGCTTAATGCTGCTAAAAGTGTAATTGCTCATCAGCAAGGTAAGTTGGTTAAAATTTTGGTGAACGATGACCAATCGGTAGCAAGTAGTCAAGCTCTTGCCTATATTGAAAGTACTGCAAAGCATGATGATGTGCTTAAACTTAAAGCTTACTTGGCTATACTGAGCCAAAAAGTAGGTATAGAAGAAGTTAATATAAAGCAGCTACCCGAGGGTTTGAATTTAGGTGAACTTCAAGGCGCTTACCAGAGTTTTTACCAAGAATTCTTAAGGTTTTCTGCTACCCAACATGGAGGTTTTTACCTGTCGCAAAAAAAATATCTACAGCAAGACCTAAATGAACTCGGTAAACTGCAACAACAGATATTGAAACAAAAGCAGATTCAGCAACAAGAATTTGCCAATATAGCGGAAGAGTATGAAAATTATAAAAAGCTTAAGAGCAAAAATGTAATCTCCAATAGTGAATTTAAACAACAGGAAAATAAATACCTTTCAGGGAAATATCCTTTAGAGCAAACAGCAACAGCATTAATTAACAACAATACTAGTTATTTGGCCAAGCAAAAAGAATTGGCTACACTTGAAAATACCATTAGAGAAGAACAGAGTAAATTTATACAGTCATTGAACAGTATGATTACAGAAACTGAAAGCTGGTTGCGTAACTATGTAATTAGTGCTACTACAGCTGGCACGGTAAGTTATGTAGGTATTTTACAAGAAAACCAAAATGTTGCTGTTAATCAAGAATTATTCATCATTAACCCAGGGAACGCTAATTTTTTTGGTGAAATGCAAATTCCCCAATATAATATGGGAAAGGTTGGACTGGGACAACGAGTACTAATAAAACTTCACAGTTACCCATTTGAAGAATATGGAGCAATTAATGGAAAGATAAGCTATGTGACCGAGGTGGCCCTAAAAGACAGTGTGTTTTTTGCAAAAATTGATTTTAACGAATTTCGGAAAAATGACTCAAACAAATCGATTTTACTTAAACAAGGTATGATGGCTGATGCAGAAATCATTACAAAAGAGAGTTCATTGCTACAGCGATTTTTAAGGAATATCAGTAAATTGTTTGATCAATAGACTAAAACTTTTTCAAATATCATTTTTTTCAATTTTAATATAATCTTAATCATCTATTAGCGTTATATATAATTCATTACTTTTGTTTAGTCGAACACGCTGACTATATTTCGTTCCCCTTCGTATTATATGGAAAGAACTTTCTTAAGACTTCAAAAGCTGATCCAGCTACACCTACAACAAGCAATCTCCCCTAAAGAGCTAAGTGAATTATTAGATTATGCTAAGGACCCTTTGTTTGAACACGAAATAAAGGAGAAATTATCCATGTTGTTTGAAGAAATTGAACCTAAGGCACTCGAAGAAGAAGAGCAAAATGCTATCCTCGAAAATATTTTTGGAAGAAAGCATAAATAAGAATATCTATTTTTCTGAAACTTTTTACTGGATAAATTCGACTGATGCTAAGCCTATAGTATTGTTGTTTTTTAACTTTAAGACTTGTAGACATAATTGCTCATAATTGGATATTTGAGTGGAAAAAAATCGTCACCTAAACATCGGTAACTCCTTTATAGTCTATGTTTTATGTGTTTTTGGTGTCGGCTTAGTTTTTGCGTAGAGCAAAATACTTACCTTGAAAAACATAAACCTATGGCAATTGAACAATTGTTAAACGAACGCGATTTGCTAAAAAAAATCGCTGACGGTAATCAGGCAGCGTTCGCTATTTTATTTAAACATTATCATCAAAAGGTTTTTGCCTTCGGGAAAAAAATAACCTATAATGATGAAATATCTAAAGAGCTAGTACAGGAAATTTTTTTAAAGCTATGGCTGAAGAGAGAGATCTTTTTAACCATAGATAACTTCAATGCCTATTTGGGAAAAACGGTACGTAATCATTGTTTTAATGTGCTCCGTAATCTTGCCCAACAAGAAAAGTATAGGCAAGAACTGATCTTTTCTTCAACTGAAAATGGTGAGGATAGTACGCTACAGCGTTTATATTATAAAGATGTTGAGAGCCTACTTGGTAAAGCACTTATAAAATTGTCTCCCAACCAGAGAAGGGCTTATATTCTTTGCCATCAAGAAGGTTTAAGCTACAAGGAGGCGGCTGAAAAAATGAATGTTTCTGCGCACACCCTACATGAGTATATCAAAATAGCACTTCGGAAAATTCGCTTCCAGTTGAGCTCGCACCATAATTAAAATTATTTTTTTTCTATCCCCCCCCTTAAGTGCTGAGTCTTGTGTCATTACTGTATGGAAAGTAGATAATTAATCTCTAGCTGAAGAGCCGAGAGATAGTCCTGATTTCTGTTTAGTTAAAAGCAGGAATGGACTATTGTCTACAATAATATCTATTAAGGAAAACAACCAAATACCAATGAAATGAAAAGACGATTGATCTTTCTTCTCGCAATCACAAGCGGAATTTTCTCCGCTCTCTCCGCTTCTGCTCAACAGAAAATAGGCGATGGATCTTCCAGCGGCAATAAATTGCCCAATAAAGATGCTATTCTGGAGCTTGAAAGTAGAAACAAAGCTTTGTTGATAAGTAGAATAGCGCTCAGTTCAACTGCCGCTCCAACACCATTATCTGCACATACTTTAGGTATGATTTTGATAACGCAGAGATTAGGCCAGACGCGGCGAAAGAACTGGACAAGTTGGTGAAAATGATGAAGGATAACCCAACAATATGGTTAGAGATAGGATCGTATACAGACAGCCGTGGAAATGATAAATACAATCTAAAACTGTCTCAAAGAAGAGCAGATGCTGTGGTTCAATATCTAATTGATAATGGTGTTGATAAGAACAGGCTTATGGCAGTTGGATATGGTGAAACGAGGTTGTTGAATAAATGTGTAAATGGGGTTAATTGTACAGAGGAACAACACCAGCTCAATCGTAGAACAGAATTTAAGATCGTTAAGCAATAAACATCTGGATATGGATAAGATCGAAGAGCGACTGCTATCAATGATTTCTCACCAAGTACGTAGGTATTTGGGAAATATTAAAGGTATTTTCATCGTGATCGATGCCAGTGAGATTGAGCAAGCTTCATTTGAAGAAATGAAAGAGGCTTTAAAAGATTCGATTGATTCTTTAGAGGATGCTATAAGGGATATGGAGCACGAATTAAAAGATAAGATCGGAACTTAGTAGTTGATAACCTTGTCAATAGCATTTAGCTCACCCTTTTATCTCTCCTAAAGAACATGTATAAGGTTTAATGTCGTTGTGTTTTAGGGATTTAGAAGAGCTTGTAACCTGAGTTCGATTATTATTATGTTGATTTTCCGTAGAATAATGTCGGCTTTACGGGCTGTTTTGACAAATCTAATAATCGAACTGAGGTTTGTAGATTAGCTTTTTACTAAGCAGTTGGAGATCAGTTGTTGTAGTTGCTCTTCATTCTTAACCAATTGTATCAATAATTTGAATTGGTTCTTTGTCCTATCCAAATTTTGTAATGGATAGCTAACTGGATAATAAATGCTTCCGTTTAAAAAATCAGCTAAAAAGCGAAGTGCTTGCATATAGATAATATATTTACCACTAAACAAGATGGCTTTTTTTTCTGTTTCGGTGAGGATATCACCCATTTCAGATAAATAACCTTCTATCATGGCTGCAAAATAATCCATACGTACAGTGATTTTCGAAAGGTCTGTTTCATTTTCCGAAAATTCGCAAAGGTAGGTCCGCATCATATCCCCAAGATCGGATATAAATTTACCAGGCATTAAAGTGTCCAGGTCAATTACACATACCCCCTCATAACTACCTTGGGCTAACAGCACATTATTAATTTTGGTGTCGTGATGCATTACCCTATCTGGTAAGCTATCCTTTAACGCTTGATATTCTGTTAAGATAGACTTAAAGCCAAGTGCTGTCTCAATTTCTTTTGCAGCTTGTTCTCTTAATGACGGAGAGCTTTGGGCCAAAGCGGTTTGAAATTGGTCGAAACGAAGATGCAGATCATGAAAGCCTACAATGGTTTCTTGTAGCGTACTACTATCGAAATTGTCAAGCAACCTGCTCAATTTGCCAAATTGCTTTGCCGCTTGATAGGCCTGTTCTGGGGCAGTTAGAGTATCCAGTGCAATCGTGTGATCAACAAAAGGACTTAAACGCCAAAAAGCACCTTCATGTTCTACCATAGTGCTGCCTGTATGGGTCGCCACTGGAGCTGGGAAAAGATAATCAGGAAAGTTATTTCCTAAAAAATCTGCAATTTGTTGAATGTTATTGGCAACAGCTTCTGGGTTGGTAAAAACATGTGTGTTGATTTCTTGCAGTACATATTTTCTCTGTTCACCCGTTGTTTGTATGAGCAAATAGGTTCTGTTGATGTGTCCAGAACCTATTTGTTGTATTTTAATGTTTTGGTTGTTTAAACCGTAAGATTTTAAAATACTTTCATCAATTGTTAATTCCATAGCTTCTCTGGGTAGTTGCCATTTTTGATAAGTTCATCAATACATGCCTGAACCAACGGCTTATCTTCTTTATAAGTAACACCAAACCATTGGTTGTCGGTTGGTACTACTTTAAAGGAAGCTTTTTGGGTACTTACCAGATGTTCGCCTATTAACGGGATAAAAAATTCAGCTTTAGGCTTGTCTTTGTTCTCCATGGCGAAGGTTCTGAAAAGATCTTCGGTGATTTTAAACACTGCAGGAGTGAAGCCCCAGAAGTTCATAGATACAGGAGTGTCAAACTCTAATGGGAATTCGTTGCCGTCTTCTTCGTAAACGATAGCGTCATCTTTCTTATAAACTTTTGTACGTTCTACAATTTCAGTCAAATTGCCAGCTTCATCAGTCTTGCACACACCTCTTGATACCGAACCAAAGTCAGATAAAGTTTTGCCAATTTTATAGCCAATGATAGAATAGTTAGTGTCGGTTATTTCCGAAGTAAGGAAATCTGCCATTTTTTTGAAGGCATCATAACCGTAAAAATCATCAGCATTGATCACACAAAAAGGTTCTTTGATCACTTTTCTGCCCGAAAGAATGGCATGTGCTGTTCCCCAAGGTTTTTCGCGATAAATCTCTTCGTCAATGCCAAATTGCTTAAGGTCAAAATTCTGGTAAACATAATCTACTTCAATCTTGCCCTTTAATTTTTCATCAAAAATAGCTTTGAAGTTCTCTGCAAACTCTTCTTTAATGATGAATATAACTTTTCCAAATCCCGCTTTAATTGCGTCATATATAGAATAATCGATGATGGTTTCGCCGTTAGGTCCAAAACCGTCGATTTGTTTCATGCTACCATAGCGGCTTGCCATACCAGCAGCCAAAATCAATAACGTAGGTTTCATTAACTGTTTAGTTTTTAAATGAATATTTAGTTGTCGCCAAAGTTAACTTTTAGAATCCAAAAAGCCCACCCCCAGACGATTTAGTTGATCGGGTTTTTTTACCACTAAGCATCCCGAAAATACCTCGAACAATTTCTTTTCCTATCTGTCGGGTAATGGTGGCTCCCATAATCTCTTCCACTAAACTCTTTTCACCTGGTTTTGGTTTGCTTTCTTGTTCAATTCTTTTACGTTCCTCTTCTTCGGCCTTTGCCTTATTCTCGTTGGCTTGAGTTTCATTGATCTTATCAGTTAGCATTTCATAGGCACTGATAGGGTCTACCGTTTCTTTATATTTGCTAAATAGTGGACTTGCTTGCATCAACTTTTCGCAATCTATTGCAGCCATCGGCCCCATTACTGCACGAGGGGGAGTAAGTAAGGTCGCAGCCACTTCAGTAGGAATGCCTTTTTCGTTCAATACCGTGATGAGTGCTTGGCCCGTACCTAAGGAGGTTAGCACTTTATCAATAGCATAAAATTCCGATTTTGGATAAGTATTCACCGTTTTCTTCAAGGCATCTACATCATTAGGCGTAAATGCCCTTAAGGCATGTTGTACCCTGTTGCCTAATTGCGCTAATACACTTTCTGGAATATCCATAGGGGATTGTGTACAGAAAAACACGCCAATTCCCTTTGAACGGATCAACCTGATAATGGTATTGATTTGTTCCAAGAAAGCTTTTGGTGCATCGTTGAAAAGCAAATGCGCCTCGTCGAAAAAGAAAACCAATTTAGGTTTGTCCAAATCTCCGGCCTCAGGCATGGTTTGGTAAATTTCGGCCAAAAGACTTAATAAGAAAGTAGAATAAAGTACGGGTTGATTTTGTACATCGGCAATGTTCAGTAAACTAATTACCCCTTTGCCGTCCACACGGTTGAATAAGTCTTCGGTATCAAAAGAAGTTTCCCCAAAAATTCCACCTAAACCTTGCTGTTCTATCGCTACTATTTTTCGAAGGATAGTACTTGAAGTCGCTGTGGAGATAGATCCATAGCTTGATTTGATTTCTTTTGCTCCTTCGCCCTCGGAAAGATAACCAAGTAGTTTCTTTAAATCATTTAAGTCAACTACAGGCATTTTATGGTCGTCAGCGTATTTGAACAGCACTGCTAAAACACCAGATTGGGTGTCGTTAAGTTCCAATATTTTGGAAAGTAGCACAGGTCCAAACTCCGTTACGGTTGCACGCATTTGAGCGCCTAACTTTCCGGTTAGGGAATATATTTCGATAGGGAAACCACTTGGGGCAAAAGGCTTATTCAGTTGTTGTGCTCGTTCTTCAATTTTGGGATTAGTACTGCCAGCTTGATACAGGCCCGAAAGATCTCCCTTTACATCAAGCATGAAAACAGGCACACCTTTGTCAGATAATTGTTCGGCCAGTAATTGCAGGGTTCTGGTTTTTCCCGTTCCAGTAGCACCCGCGATAAGGCCATGTCTGTTCATCATGCGCAAGGGCAGATTTACTTCGGCCTCGGCCAAAGCTAAACCATCTAACATGGCAGCACCCAAATAAATATATTCGCCACTAGGTGAGTAAGAGGCTTTTATTTTTTCAATAAAGGTATTTTGATTGGTACTCATAAGCTTATTTTGAAATCTCAAATTAGCAAAAATCAATTATAAACCGTGTTAAATAATGATAAAAACATTAAGAAGTGAAGTTGATCAAGACTTGGAGTATGAACTTAATGTCTCTTAATACCTTAATGTTTCAAAAACATATCGGTGTTAAATAAACCATTAAGAAATGAAGATAATTAAGACTTGTCGCATATACTTAATGTTTCTTAACTCCTTAATGGTTTAACCCAAAATGTAATCAAAAAAAAATAAACCATTAAGAAATTAAGGTAGTTAAGATTGGAAATACTAGCTTAATGTCTCTTAATTCCTTAATGGTTCAAAATATCCTTGAAATATGAAAAGCAGATTTTCTTGTACTTAGTGAATCAATATCCCTAAATTCAATAAAAAACATCATGACCAAGAAAGACATTACGCAATTATCCTATGATATTGTAGGATTGGCAATAAAAGTTCATCAAGAACTTGGCCCAGGTTTACTAGAATCGGTGTACGAAAAGTGTTTACATTATGAGTTATTGCAAAACGGATATACGGTATATCAGCAGGTTTGTGTGCCTGTTGTTTACGGTGATATCATTATAGATGCTGAACTTCGATTGGATTTACTTGTGAACGATACGATCATTGTAGAACTGAAAGCCGTTGAAAGCCTCCATCCAGTTTATGAAGCTCAATTGCTTACCTATATGAAGCTTCTTCAAAAACCTCAGGGATTGTTGATTAATTTTTTTACGGATAATATCATTAAATCGATGAAGCCTTTTGTAAATCAGCATTTTAATGAGCTTCCAGATTAGTGGCTAAAAATAAAACCATTAAGAAATGAAGGTAATTAAGATTTTGAGTACGAGCTTGACGTCTCTTTATGCCTTAATGTTTCAAAGTAAGATGGCTTAGTAGTCTAAAATAAACTATTAAGAGATTAAGATAGTTAAGATTGGAAATATGTTCTAGTGTTTCTTTATGCCTTAATGTTTCAAAGTAGGATGGCTTAGTAGTCTAAAATAAACCATTAAGAGATTAAGGTAATTAAGATTGGGGATATGTTCTTAATGTTTCTTAATGTCTTAATGTTTCAAAGTAAATTAATTAAAATACTAAGAAATGAAGGTAGTTGAGATTTGTAGTTTATGCTTAATGTTTCGAAACAATATCAAGAAACTAAATGTTTCAGCTTGTTTACTGGTTTGTGCAGTTTTTTGCAGTTTTTATTTTTAGAAAACATTACTAAAATGCTTAATTTTACATTGTGTCAAATCATACCCACCTTTCGGCCCCATTTCAACAGCTAGCAACCAGCTTTAGCGGAGAATTATTTTACGACCAATCAGCTGCTCACGAAGCACAAAAGCTTGTTTATTCAACAGATGCGTCGGTTTATCAAGAAAAGCCATTAGCAGTGGCTGTGCCCAAAACCGTAGACGACATAAAAACGTTGATCAACTTTGTCAATGAGCATCACCTCACCCTCATTCCTAGAGCTGCGGGAACCTCCTTGGCAGGTCAAGTAGTAGGTAATGGATTGGTGGTCGACATTTCTAAGTATCTGAACAAAATATTGGAAATCAATCAAGAGGAGCAATATGTAAGGGTACAGCCGGGAGTAATTAGAGATGACTTAAATGTTGCCCTGAAACCTTTTGGACTAATGTTTGGTCCAGAAACTTCTACAGCTAACAGAGCTATGATTGGCGGTATGATTGGCAATAATTCTTGTGGTTTACATTCTATCGTATGGGGGGATACCCGTCAGAATCTGCTAGAAGTAAAAGGCTTTTTAAGTAATGGGCAAGAAGTGGAGTTTAAAGAGATGCCACTTACCCAGCTTGCTGAAAAATCGCAGTTGAATAGCTTAGAAGGTATCATCTATAAAGGAGTTTCCGAACTGGTGAATAACCCCAAAAATATTGAGGCGATAGAGAAAGGTTATCCTAAGAAAACCCTTACCAGGAGAAACACAGGTTATGCCTTAGATTTTCTAATTCCCGAAGAAGGAAAAGAAAACTTTAATATGTGCGAACTGATTGCTGGATCAGAAGGTACGTTGCTTTTTGTGACCGAAGCCAAGTTAAAGTTATTGCCTTTGCCGCCTAAACAAGAAGCACTGGTTTGTGTGCATTTTAATTCATTGGCAGAGTCACTTTTGGCAAATATTATCATTTTGAAACACCAGCCAATGGCTTCCGAGTTGGTAGACAAATATATCATGGACTTTACCAAGGGCCATCCGGTATATCAACACAACCGCTTTTTCATCGAGGGTGAACCCGAAGCTTTACTGATGGTAGAGTTTTTCGCGGAGACCCAGCAAGAGATTGATGTTAAAACCTCTGCTTTAATTGCAGATTTAAAATTGGCAGGTTTGGGCTATGCCTATCCAATTGTATATGGCCAACAAACCAAACTGGCTTGGGATGTTAGGAAAGCGGGACTAGGTTTGATCAGGAACTTGCCTGGGGATAACCAACCCGTAAACCTGATAGAAGACTGTGCTGTTGCTCCGGAAGATTTACCTGCTTATATCGAAGAACTTCAACAGATTTTAGATAAATACAACCTAAAGGCATCTTATTATGCGCATGCCGGTGCTGGCGAATTGCATGTGGAGCCCATGATTAACCTTAAAACTTCGGAAGGGAAGGAGCTTTTTAGAACAGTTTTGAAAGAAACAGCGGCATTAGTGAAAAAGCACCAAGGTTCTTTAAGTGGTGAGCATGGCGATGGTCGGTTAAGAGGAGAGTTTATCAAAGATGTTTTAGGAGCGGAGGTGTATGAGCTTTTGAAAGAGGTAAAACAATTGTTCGACCCACTTGGCGTATTTAATGCCAACAAAATAGTGGATACCCCACCAATGAACGAGTTTTTACGTTATGAAGCCGACAAGCAAATTAAACCTGTAAAAACCATTTTTGATTTTTCGAAGAACGAAAGTATATTACGATTAGCCGAAAAATGTTCGGGTTCTGGCGATTGTAGAAGAACCCATATCAGTGGTGGTACCATGTGTCCATCTTATATGGCTACTCGCCAAGAGAAAGATACCACAAGGGCCCGTGCAAATATTTTAAGACAATTCTTAAGTAACGATACAGGCGATAACCCTTTCAACCATAAAGAAATTAAGGAGGTGATGGATTTATGCTTGAGCTGTAAAGCTTGTAAATCCGAATGTCCTTCAAGTGTGGATGTGGCCAAAATGAAAGCAGAATTTTTGCAACACTATTACGATGCGAATGGTGTGCCTTTTCGTACTAAAATGATTGCTAATTTTACCAAATCGCAACGTTTGGCTGCTATTGTTCCTTCTATTTATAATGCGTTAATCAGCAATAGCTTTACAGGAAAGCTGATTAAGAAAGTAGTGGGCTTTGCTCCAGACCGTTCTTTACCAAAAGTAGGGAAGATGACTTTGCGTAGTTGGAAAAAACAACACGATAAAAAGCAGGTTTCACAAGCTAAAGACCGTAAGGTTTATTTGTTTTGCGATGAATTTACCAATTATAATGATGTAGAAATTGGGATGACTACCATTAAACTTCTTGAGAAATTAGGCTACGAAGTGGTTATTCCTGAACATTTAGAAAGTGGGCGTACTTATCTTTCAAAAGGTTTGATACGCGAAGCAAAAGTTTTGGCCAATAAAAATGTAGCACTATTGGCTGATTTAGTAGCTGCGAATGCGCCTCTATTAGGTGTTGAGCCATCGGCTTTGCTGACTTTTAGGGATGAATATCCTGAATTGGTAGATGCGAATTTGGTACAGAAAGCCAAACAACTAGCGCAAAATTCGTTTTTGGTGGAAGAGTTTTTGTTGAACGAATTTGAAGCAGAGAAGATAAATGCTAGCCAATTTACTTCAGACTACCAATTGATTAAATTACATGGTCACTGCTATCAAAAATCATTAAATGCCCTTACACCAACGGAGAAGATATTGTCGATGCCGAGCAATTACAAAGTAGAATTAATTCCTTCGGGCTGTTGCGGGATGGCTGGCTCTTTTGGTTATGAAGCCGAGCATTACGAAGTTTCTATGAAAGTGGCAGAGTTGGTACTATTGCCCGAAGTGCGTAAACAGAATGATGATACGATTATTGCTGCTGCGGGAACAAGCTGCCGACATCAAATTAAAGACGGAGCGCAGAAGATTGCGAAACATCCAGTGGAGATTTTATGGGAAGCGCTGAACTAGGCCGACCCATCGATGTGCTAGAAGCCTATGTGAAAAAGCACTTCTCATTGTCTGCTAGCAGCCTTACTGAATTTCTGTCACCTTGGAGAATTTTTCATGCAGAAAGAAAGGAAGTATTGACTGCTCAAGGGGAGCAGGAAAAGTATCTTTATTTTGTATTGGAAGGTGTACAGCGAGTATATGCCTTAAATAGTGAGGGTAAAGAAGCTACACTTATTTTTACTTATGCTCCTTCTTTTGGTGGTGTACTTAACGCTATGTTAACTGAGCAACCCTCACAATTCTTTTATGAAACTTTAACAGCTTCCTCTTTTTTAAGGGCTCAAGCCTCGGAAATAAAAAGAATAATGCTCGCCAACAGTGAAATCGCTCAAATGATTAATTTAGGAGTAAGCGGGGCACTGGGAGGGGTTTTAGATCGTTTGGCCGAGCTACAGTTGATGTCGTCCGAAGAAAAGTTCAGAAGCCTGTTAAAGCGAAGCCCACACATCCTTACCTTGGTTCCTCATAAATACCTAGCTAGTTATTTGGGAATAGATGCGACCAACTTCAGCAAGTTGATGAATAAAGTGAAAATATAATCTTGGTAAATACCAACAATTAGGCTGTTATGCTAAAATATCTTTGTCCCATTAATGAATAAATAAATGAGCGCAATAGAGAAGAAAGCATTTATAGCAGATTTGTACCAACGTACTGAAGCAATTTTAAATCTAGCCATCAGACAATACCAAAATTTAGATGAAATGTCGCTGACGTTTTCAATAAACGAACAGAGTTGGAATATAGCACAGTGTTTAGCACATTTGAATACCTACGGAGATTATTACCTGCCCAAAATGAAAGCCATTTTAGCTAAACCTAATGAAATGTCTTTAGCGGCCTATGTGCCTGGTTGGTTGGGGAATTATTTTGTAGGGATGATGGATGTAGGTAAACAGGATAAGAAATACAAAGCGGCCAAACAACACCAGCCTCAGGTAGAAAATGCTTATGCAGTGGTAACTGAGTTCATTGATCAGCAGGAAGAACTTCTGAAGTACATTAAAGCATTTGAAAAGGTAGATGTGAATAAAATCAAAATCCCTATTTCAATCAGTAAGTGGGTTAAATTAAGATTGGGGGATGTGTTGTCTTTTATGGTGATGCATAATGAGCGTCATATCCATCAAATTAAAAATATACAACGTGCCCATAGCGATGCCCTAGCCAAAAGGACAGTTTCTGCAACGCTTGCCCCTTAGGTATTTCTCGCAACAGTTTTTCTTTTTCTTGTCTTTTTTGTCCTGTTTCGAGCCTTTTTTCTTTTTATCTTTTTTAGACATAAGTGATGTTTAGCCACGGATGCACAGATTTTGAACATAATAGCACATTTTCATTTGTGCATCTGTGGCTTTATTAACTTTCAAAATAAACAAAAAAGGCGCATACTTGTTGTATGCACCTTCAATTATTGTTTTGTTTTGTTGTCGATTTGTGAGTAGGCTAATTGGCTTTTACCCCGAATTTTCTGTGTTTAGTTAAGCTCAACTTTCTACTTCTAAGTTTAACTAAGCTTCGCTGTCGTAAGAAATTTGACCAACGTGCTTGTCAATTTGCCATCTTCCAGTTCCTTCTTCGCCAATTACGTCGAATAATTCTAGCGCTCTACGTGCTTTGTATTCTTCTTCACGTTGTTCTCTAAAGAACCAGTTCAAAAATTCCAAAGTAACATAGTCTTGTTCTTTATGGCAACGAGCTGCAATGTTTTTGATAGATTGCGTCACGCTAATTTCTTGCTCTAAAGCTTCCTCAAATACTTCACGGAAAGAGTTATACTCTTGTTTGATATTGGTTACATCAGGAGAAACTGCGGTTCCGCCCATATCCAATACATATTTGAAGAATTTCAATTGGTGTTGTCTTTCCTCTTCTGCTTGTTTAAAGAAGTAGTCAGCAGAAAAATCATAACCATTTCTGTTGCACCATGAAGCCATTGATAAGTAGATAGATGAGGAATGAGCTTCTTTTTTTATTTGTTGGTTGATCAGTGTTTCTACATCTGATGATAGTAAACACTTTACACGCATAATATCTTTCATTTCTTGTGTCTTTAGTTTTTGTACGGTAGTGAAACGCTATGATAGAGCCAGTTTTTCAACTGCGTTAAAGGTCATGTTGTTTCATTAATTATTCCCTTTGACACTACAAAGTTACAGCTATAATGTTCTGTAAAAGAAATTATTAATAATATGGAAACAGTCTAAGTCTGAGTTTTAAGAAGCTAAGCGATAAAGGCAATCGTGAATAATGTGGTTCAGTTCCAACATTACAAAAGTACCTTGCAGCAGTTCTTTAAGTTTGATGAGCTCCAGTAAAGAAAGCACATAAGAGTGGTCGCATGCGCAAATGAAGATGATTTCTACATCAGCAGTTTTATCGCTGCTCAAAAGTTTTTCTTCAATGTCAACCTGATAAACCGCTTTTTTAAGTTTAAGAAGATTTCTGTAATCGAAGCGGGCTAACTTTCCTGCAAAATCAATATACCAGCAATTTTCTGAATCCGATTGAAAAATAGCGCCATTTTGGGTAGCGAACACTTCTTCAAAGGTGGCAACAGGAAATAATGCTTCTTCTATTTTTTGCACAGTGAGTTAAATATTTATACAAAAGTAGTATTATTTAGATTTAATACAAATAAAAAGATTAAAACTATGCGGGTATGCCTTCTTGTGATTTCTTTGGAGACGAGGAATAGAAAGCACAGCGATGATCAGTACGCTTAAACCCAGGATGACAAATAAATAGGTATTGCTAAAAGGCTTTTTGTTTCGCTGGGAAATATTTTGCTCGTCAGCATATATTTCATACACCGCTGGCCTTACTTGGAGGATATCAGATTTCTTTATTTTGACCTTAATCTGTCCAGCGTATTTCAATGATTTGTTGACCCCAGAGAAAATGTTGAAACCTTGCTTTACCGAGTCGACATTTAATTTAAGGATGAAAAATTTGTTGCTGCCATTTAACATGAAGGTTAGGTAAGCGTATTCCGTTTCTCGCTCACCGCTTTTCTCCTTCTTTGTAAATTGATGCGTTTTATTTAAAGAACCTTTTAAAACGATTAGGTTGTTTTCGGCAAATAGGATTTGCGTAAATATCACATAGCTAAATAAACACAATAATAATATGAGGATATATTTCGCCTTGTTCATTTCGAACTAATTATTTAGTTAAATGTAGGATATCTTTTTTATTTAAACAATTTGGAGCCCTAGGTTCTAAAACCTCGTAGGTTTTCAAAACCTACGAGGTTTGGTTTAAAGGAGGCATATTGCTTTGTAAAACTTGGATTAGTGCAGCGCCCTAGCCATCTAGACCTGATTGTAGCGGAAATACTTTTTGTTTTTTGTCCATCCAGAGTGCAGCGAAGGATCTCAGGACACAGAAGGAAAGAAAAAGATTCCTCCCCGATATATCGGGGCAGGCTGTTCCTCGGAATGACAGCACTGGAGATGAACAAAAAGATTACAGCGTAAAGCAGGGCAATAGTTACAAAAAAGCTACGGGTATTGCTTTACTATTTAGAAAAATGATTAACGTCATTCTCAAAACAAAACTGAATTGATTGAGGTTTATCTATTACTAAATAAATGGACCATGGATAATCAAAAACCAGCCAAAGATAAGCTACATAATAGCGACTTGGGCGAAACCAAAGATTTCAACGAACTGTCTTATAATAAGGATAAAAATAGTTTTGAGTTTGATGTAAAAGGGGATGAAGCCAATTACGATCATCCGTTGCCTTATGACACCTCAGCGCCTAACGGCGAGGATAGCATTTCTACTTACGACGAATCCAATCCGTACGTTGGAAATGAATATGACCAAAAGGGACAGGTTGACGAACAGTTGGAAGATAATGGGATGCGGGTAGATGAAACGGGCGAAAGTGTGCTGCTTGATCCAGCAGATAAAATTTTGGCACAAACCGAAGAAGATTTTAGGGATGATTTGGACGAAGAAGGCTATCCAAAAAATGATTTGCCTAGTTAAGGGAGCAAATCCAAATTAAAACGTTGGCGGAACTCTTCCAGCTGTGGATTTTTTTCGACCAAATAAGCATATTTATCCTTATTGGTGTAAATGCGGTCGCTTTGCTTAGCCTCTACTCGTTTAGGGGTTAACTGTATATCAAAGTTGTTCAGCTTTCCACGAAGAAAATTAAGCAAGTCGATTTTTTCGTCTTGTAACGTGCTTTCCAATGCAATGTTTTCAATTAGAACGGTCACATTTATGCCGTCTAAAACAGGCTCATTACTCGTTAATAAGGTAAACAGGTGTATTTTGTCGTCTTCCCTAGCTTTTTGGGCATACTGTTGCCAGCAAGCCATAAATTGAGCTTGGCTAAAAGCCTGTTTCTCGTTGCCGCTTACATATTGTGGTCCCTTGTCTTCTTCATCTGCACCCATTCCGCTACTTAAATCGGTAAGCGAAGGAATTAGCGAGCCTGAAGTGCTTTTTACTAAAGGCTTTATCTTGATAGACGAAGCGGTAGGGGCACTGGGTTTAGGAATTTCTATTTTAGGAGGAATAGCTTCTGCTGGTTTGGAAGCGACTGCAGGTTGTTCTTTTTTCTCTACTGGGGCAGCAACAGCAGCTTGTGGAGCAGGAGCAACGGCAGGCTGTTGAACAGGTGCCGAAGCAGGAACATCGTTTTTAACTAAAGTTTTTTTTTTATCCTGATCTAGGTCAGTTGCTGTGTTGGCGAGTTGAATTACAGAGGGAATGTGACACATTTTTATCAGTGCCAGCTCCACCTGAAGCCGTTGATTTTTGCTGTTCTTGTAGTTAAGGTCGCACTGGTTGGCCAAGTTGAGCGAGGTTAAAATGAAGCCCAAATTGGTACCGTTACTCTGTGCCAAATATTTCTGCTTAATATTTTCACTAACTTCAAGCAGTTTGATGGTTTGGTTATCCTTACCTACCAATAAGTTCCTGAAGTGGCCAGCTAAACCGTTAATAAAGTTGTTGCCGTCAAAACCATTATTCAAAATCTCATTGAACAATAATAAGGTATTGCTTACATCGCTACTAGTAATGTAGTCCGTTAGCTTAAAATAATAATCGTAATCTAAAATGTTCAGATTGTCAATTACCGCCTTATAGGTTACATTCCTATTGGTGTAACTCACAATTTGGTCAAACATCGAAAGCGCATCACGCAAACCACCGTCGGCTTTTTGTGCAATAATATGCAAGCCGTCGTTGTCCGTAGCAATGTTTTCTCGTTCTGCAATTTTTGCCAAATGGCTGGAAATATCCTCTACCTGAATTCTGTTGAAGTCGAAAATTTGACAACGAGACAAAATGGTGGGTAATATTTTATGTTTCTCCGTGGTTGCTAAAATAAAAATAGCATAGGGAGGTGGTTCTTCCAAGGTTTTCAAAAAAGCGTTGAACGCACTTGTTGATAGCATGTGAACCTCGTCAATGATATAAATCTTGTATTTTCCAGCTTGTGGCGGAATCCTTACCTGCTCAATTAAACTTCTAATGTCGTCAACAGAGTTATTAGAGGCAGCATCAAGCTCATGAAAATTAAAGGAATGTCCTGATTGGAATGATTGACAACTTTCGCAAGTGCCACAGGCCTCTTGCTCAGGTGTTAAACTAGTACAGTTAATGGTTTTTGCCAAAATACGAGCACAGGTGGTTTTACCTACACCCCTTGGTCCGCAAAATAAAAAAGCTTGCGCCAGTTGGTTGTTTTTAATGGCATTTTTTAAAGTTCCAGTAATATGCTGCTGACCAACCACGGTTTCGAACGTGGCGGGGCGGTATTTACGGGCTGAAACGATGAAATTTTCCATTGGCACGAAAATAGCAAAAATTTGATTGTTGCAGAGTTGAAAAGTTTGAATGTTGAAAAGTTGCTTTGCTGAATCGTTTTTCGAAAAGGTAAACGCAGTAAATATCGGCAATTTTAGCCCCGCCTTTTGCTAAACCCAATTCCCTTCGATAAACTCAGGATAATTGGGTACCGCTGTCAGTCGGGTTTATTTAACAAAGCCATTGTCTTTTGGCAACTGAAAACTGCATACTGCCAACTGAAAACTGCTTACTATATATATTATATAATAGACTTCAGTTCTTTTCTGTATTGCGAAGCGCTCTTTCCCGTAAACTCCTTAAATATTTTATTAAAATGGCTAAAGTTGTGGAAACCGCTTTCGTAACTGATATTGGCAATGCTGGTTCTCTTTTCGGCCAAAAGCTTTGAAGCATGAACCACTCGGTATTCATTCACAAACTTGGTAAAGGTCTTTTTGGTCATCTTTTTAAAGTACCTACAAAAAGAAGGGACGGTCATGCTGGCCATTTCGGCGACGTGTTCCAAGCTTATTTCTTCGGTAAAGTGGTCTTTTACGTAGTTAAAGATCATACTGATACGGTCGTTGTCCTGGGCTTGCATTTCCAGTGAGAAATTTTGTGCGTTCAGTAATTTATAATCAATAGCTTGTTCCAGTTCTCGCAATACACCTAATAAAGCCAGTAATTTTTCAAAAGGCCACATGTTATTCATCTTTTCTAGGATAGGGCCCACAAGCTTTTTGGTATCCTCGCCAAAAGCAATGCCGTACTTGGCTTTTTCAAATAAGGTAGCAATGCCCTTGGTTTCTTTAAGCGTTAAAAAATCGGTGCCCAAAAAATCTGGTTTCATTTGGATTACTACTTCATTGGTGTTGCCCGTAGTTTCGTCGGTAAAGCCGCAGTGTGGCAGATTGCTGCCAATCAATATCAAATCGCCATCAGTATAATAAGAAATATGGCTACCAATTTGTCTTTTTCCAGAGCCTCCATTTACAAACACCATTTCCACCTCTGGATGGTAATGCCAAACGTGTGCCTTGTTGTTGGTGTTTTGTAGGTATTTTGAATAATAAAAGGAACTTCCAAAAGAAGGTTCAATCGCTTCGAAACTAGGTTTGATCTTTTTCATTTTCTTAAGGCCAAATTAATCAAATTATATGGATTATTGATTTTTTTTTGTCTTAATTAAATAATGATGGTTAAAATAGCATATATACTGGGAAATATGAAATATAATAAGCGCCTGATTACTAGCTAAATTTGCTCTTGTTAAATAAGTGTTAACGTTTTAAATAAATCAGCAATGAAAAATTTATTCAGATTTAGTTTAGTAATCCTCTCGGTATTGATGGTGAATGTAGCCAAAGCCGATGACATGGAACTTGTAGTTAAAGTAGCAAAAGAAAATAACAAATGGGTGAGCTTCATCACCAACGAATCCCAGCATATTGACCTTACTTTGTACTCGGCAACTGACGAGGTACTTTACGAGCAAAGGTTAAAGACGGTAGGAAACAAATTCAATACTTATGATTTAAGTGCTTTGCCAGAGGGGCTTTATACCCTTAAAATGGAATCGCCTTTAAAAACGGTGACTTACCAAATTAACATTACTGCTGACAGCGCAATAGTGGCAGTTCCGGTAGTGAAATTGTTCAAAAAGCCAAGTTTGGCAAAAGAGAACGATGTGGTAACACTTAATTTAAATGGCGTGGCAGAAGGAGAGGTGCAAGTAGATATCTACAACGAGTTTAATGAAAAACTTCATGAGGATGTTTATACTAATGAAGCGAAGGTGATTAAGAAATACGATGTAAGCAAAACACCTTCAAGACAACTTACTTTTGTGGTTAGAACTGGCAACCAAGAATTCTCAGAAACCATCAATCTTTAAACAACTATATACTCTGATAAGTAAAGCATCGCCCTAAGGGGAGATGCTTTTTTGTTTACGGGAAATGGAAATAGCATGATATATGTCAAGCTTCATTGTCGTTTATGGACTAATTAAGTAATAAATGGGGTATTGTATCATAAATACTGCATTTGCGGTCTGGCTTAATTGTTTTAAAGTGTGTTTCTTTGCGACATGAAAACGCTTTCAGGTTGCATTCGCTTTACAAAAATCATGGTGGGTTATTTTATCTATTTATATAAAATGGCTAGGTAGGGCATGAAAAAATGTTGAAGCTATTTAAAACCACTTATGTGTTGCACGGGTAGTGTGTTGGTGAATAAGGAGGGCAGCAAATTCACTGCAAAAGCTTATCGGTTAAGGTCCGTATACTTAGGGAGTTTGATGCGCTTAGAGCCAATCAGAAAGAATTAACATTTGTGATTGAATCTGTCTTCAAGAGTTTTCAAGAGCTGTTGAGTTTTGCCGTATAATGTAAAAGAAGATAAAGGCGCTGATGTTTGACAGCGCTTTTTGCATTTTAGCGTCTTTGTATATATTTGCGCCCTTAAACCTATCTAATATGCTCAAATTACGTTTTTTATTCCTTGGACTATTGATTTGTCCTTTTTTTTCTTTCTCACAAAATAATTTTTTTGACGGTTATGTGGTAACCCTTAAGGGAGATACTTTAGTTGGTTATGTAAAGGCCAATGATGTAGGGAGCACACCTAAACAAATTCAGTTTAAGGTAAATGACACTGCTCCCATACAGCAATTTTCTACGGGTAATTGTGTTGCTTTTGGTTTGTATGGCAGAGATTTTTATGAACGCTATACTGTAGAGGTAAGTTTGTCTCGAACAAAAATAAGAGAGCTATCAGCAGGTATTGATACGGCAAGTAAGCGTGATGCGGTATTTTTGAAAGTGTTACAAAAAGGGAAAAATATAGCTCTTTACGTTTATACGGATGAAATTAAAACTCGATTTTATGTTAAAGAACATAATGTTGCTGAGCCTGTAGAGCTTTTGTTTTATAGTTATTACAACCCTAATAAAGAGACACAAATTATTAATAGATCGCTCTACCAATCGCAGTTATTGATGCTGTCTAAAAAATACAATGTTCCGGTTGATGAGTTTAGGCTAGAGCGAAGTACTTACAGTAAAGAGAGTATCGTAAAGATCGTTAGTCTCGTGAATGATTATCGAGAGGAAGAAAAGCCAAAATCTAAGTCGAAGTATACAATAATTACATTTTATGGAGGAGTTGGATTATCACGCCTTGCTACAAAATTTAGTGGCGAACGCTTTCTTGTAGGTAGCGAGGTTACGTCAAAAGATGTAATGCTGCCATTTATTTCTGCCGGAGCAGATATATATATTAACCCAGCTTCTGGAAAAACTTTTTTTAGGCTGGAAGCAGAAGTAAGTCTATCTACGTCAAAACACACGCTTAGTACGCCTGAAAATGATGTGTACGAACTTAAGCATTATGGAGATAAATATGAGTTTGAGCAGTATTCAGGAACTTTTTCTGTGAGTTTGTTGCGTAACTTGAATAATTCAGATAAACAAAGGTTTTATGCGGGGTTGGGAGTTGCGATGAGGTTTGCTTCAACCAAAAAGAATATGAGGACTTTTAGCTATACTCCTGAGGTTGATTTATATCTTCCTGGGCTAGAGCTTAAAAATACGGTACTTCAGGTGCCAATATCAGCGGGTGTTGTCCTGTTTAAAAAATTAGATGCTTCATTCACTTATGTTTTGCCTAGTTCTCTTACCAATGCTGGCGCTTCTGCTGTTAAATTAAATAAACTGAAATTTGGATTGAATTACAGATTTTAGTTAGGGCAGGCCTATAGCTAAGCATTGCCAATAGCTTGTAGGGTTGGTGGTATGGTATAGATCGAGCCGCTTGTTTTTTAAAACAACGTTTTGATTTATAGAAATATATTGTTACATTTGCAGCCCGTTTTAAGCGGAATAGATTAAAAAATTAATTAAATAAAAACAATGAATCAGTACGAAACTGTTATCGTTCTTACCCCATTGTTGTCAGAAGAAGCTGCAAAAGAGGCAATTGCTAAATTTAAAGGCATCATTTCTGATAGCGGAGCCGAAATTATCGCAGAAGATAATTGGGGTTTGAGAAAATTAGCGTATCCGATTGACAAAAAAGCAAACGGATTCTTTCACCTTACAGAATACAAATCTAATGGTGGAATCATTAACAAGTTAGAGCTAGAATTAAAACGCGATGAGCGTGTTTTACGTTTCTTAACTGTAAGATTAGACCGTCACGCGGTTGCCTACAATGAGAAAAAACGTAGCGGAGCTTTTAACAAAACTAAGAAAGAGGAGGCTACAGCGTAATGGCAAGAGATCAAATTCAATATGTTACTGCTCCAAAAGTGGAGGATAACAGAAAAAAATATTGCCGTTTCAAGAAAAATGGCATCAAATACATTGATTATAAAGACGCAAACTTCTTATTGAAGTTCGTTAACGAGCAAGGTAAAATTTTACCTCGTCGTTTAACTGGTACTTCTTTGAAATTTCAACGTAAAGTGGCTCAAGCGGTAAAACGTGCTCGTCACATCGGTTTGTTGCCTTTCGTTACTGACCAATTAAAATAGGAACTGAGCAATGGAAATTATTTTAAAGCAAGATATCAAATCACTAGGTGAAAAAGATGATATCGTAACGGTAAAACCTGGTTTTGGTCGTAATTACTTAATTCCACAAGGCTTTGCAATTTTAGCAACTCCTTCTGCAAAGAAAGTATTAGCAGAAAACCTTAAACAGGCTGCTTTTAAACAAGAGAAAATTAAAAAAGACGCTGAAGGTATCGCAGCTCAATTAGCTGATGTTAAATTAAGCATCGGTGCTAAAGCTGGTGAAACTGGAAAAATCTTTGGTGCAGTTAACACAATCCAAGTGGCTGACGCATTAAAAGCTAAAGGTTTTGAAGTTGACCGTCGTCGTATTACTTTCGAAACTGAACCTAAAACTTTAGGTGAGTACATCGCGAACTTGAATTTACACAAAGAAGTGAAAGTAAAAGTTCCTTTCGAAGTAGTAGCTGAGTAATTTTAGCTTATACAAAATACAAAGCCCCCCGATTTATCGGGGGGCTTTTGTTTTATGTAGAGTGTCTATCTTTTTATAAATGAAGGGTTTTGCTATATTTGCTATCTCCTCTTTAAAAGAAAAAGGCGCAATCTAAATAGAGTATTAATGAGATATTGTAAACCTGTTAGATTATTACTTTGCTTATGCTTATTGGTGTTTGCCGCTCAGGCGCAAGACATTGTTGCTAAAGCTCCAGATACCATCAAGAAAATCATTTTCACTACTTATTACGCTAAAAAATTTGAAGGGCGTAAAACCACGAGTGGTGAGCGCTATCGGGCCAAGAAATTTACTGCCGCGCATCGTACACTTCCTTTCGGAACCATCATTACAGTACGTAACCTTCATACAGGGAAATCCGTTCAGGTAAGGGTAAACGATAGAGGGCCTTTCAGCAAGAAATTTGCATTGGATATTTCGGCTGCTGCAGCCAAAGAAATAGGGATTTATAAACTGGGTTACGCCCGTGTGGAAATCTCTTATGTGCAAGAGTAAAAGTGCTGGAATTTAGACTCTTTTTAAAATTATTAACACTCGTTTTGATTTCATAAGTGCTTAAAAAGAAATAATTAGCTTTTTTACTCCCTGTTTATGACAGAATTTTGATTGGAAATCCCCACAAAATCAGACACATGTTAACAACTTTGTAACTCAAAAAAAGGCCTAACTTTTATATTTGTTATACGAAGTTCTTTAATAGAAAGCACCCTAATTATTGTTATAACTGATTGCTATTTAGTTCGTTTGAAAAAGCAGATAACCTCAACTTTTTTAATAATGTAAACTAAGTACGGTTTTTTAGGCGACTTCACTGTTAAAGGATATCATTATATGCTGCAGCAAGACATTTTCTAACAACGTAAAAAGAGAGTTTATGGAAGAAGAATTATTATTAAAGGAAAACAAGGACCGTTTTGTACTATTGCCAATTAAGTATCCTGCTATTTGGGAAATGTACAAGAAATCAGAAGCTAGCTTTTGGACGGCGGAAGAAATCGACTTATCAGACGACATCAAGCATTGGGAGAATTTGAATAGCGGCGAGCGCCACTTCATTTCCCACATCTTAGCTTTCTTTGCAGCTAGTGATGGTATTGTGAATGAAAACCTAGCGGTTAATTTTATGAGCGAGGTTCAAATTCCAGAAGCACGTTGTTATTATGGTTTCCAAATCATGATGGAAAACATCCACTCTGAAACTTATGCCTTGTTGATTGATACTTATGTAAAAGATCCAGAGGAGAAAGACAGACTTTTCCATGCCATAGAAACTGTACCTGCGGTGAAGAAGAAAGCAGAATGGGCATTGCGTTGGATAGACAACGGAACTTTTGCAGAAAGATTGGTTGCTTTTGCAGCAGTGGAAGGTATCTTCTTCAGCGGTAGCTTCTGTTCTATCTTTTGGTTAAAGAAACGTGGTTTGATGCCAGGCTTAACTTTCAGTAATGAGTTGATCTCTAGAGATGAAGGTTCACACTGTGAATTTGCATGTTTATTGTACAGTATGTTGCAAAATAAACTTAGCCAAGAGCAAGTTCACACCATCATTAAAGATGCGGTAGAAATTGAAAAAGACTTTATTACCGATGCGCTGCCAGTTAAACTAATTGGTATGAATGCAGATTTGATGAAACAATATATTGAATTTGTTGCGGATAGATGGTTAGCTGAATTAGGCTACGCCAAGGTTTATAACGCTAGCAATCCTTTCGATTTCATGGAAATGATTTCATTGCAAGGAAAAACCAACTTCTTTGAGAAACGCGTAGGCGATTACCAAAAAAGTGGTGTATTAACAGCCTCAGAAGATAAAGCGCAAGCTTTCTCGTTAGACGAGGATTTTTAATCATATAAAAAAGATGATTGAGGTGTAAAGTATTACGCTCTATACTCACATCTCATCTTAATACTAATAAAATTTTTGAAACCAGGTGCCGCTATGAAAATATGCACCATAAAATTTAGTAAGGATGTTTGTAATAAAAAGAGACGGCCGCAGTGAAGCGGTGAAATTTGACAAGATTACAGCTAGGATAGAGAAGCTGTGCTATGGTTTTAATGCTGAACTGGTAGACCCAATTGATGTAGCTAGAAAAGTGATTGAAGGCTTGTATGATGGGGTAACCACTTCTGAGTTGGATAACTTGGCAGCTGAAACAGCAGCGTCTTTAACCACAAAACATCCTGACTATGCTTTGTTAGCTTCACGTATTGCTGTTTCTAACTTACATAAAAACACGTTAAAGTCGTTTTCTAAAACAATGGAGTTGTTGTTCAACTACATTGACCCAAAAACTGGAAAAGATTCAGCTTTAATTGCTGATGATGTATGGAAAGTAATTCAAGACAATGCGGAAATTTTGGACAGCACCATTATTTACGATAGAGATTTTGGATTTGACTATTTCGGTTTCAAAACATTAGAAAAATCATACCTTTTAAAAGTTAACGGACAAATTGTTGAACGTCCTCAACATTTGTTTATGCGTGTAGCTATTGGTATTCACAAAGAGGATATTGAAAGTGCTATTGCTACTTATAACTTAATGAGTGAGCGTTGGTTTACACACGCTACACCAACTTTGTTTAATGCAGCTACACCAAAGCCACAAATGTCATCATGTTTCTTGTTAACCATGCAAGACGATAGCATTGAAGGTATTTACGATACTTTAAAGCAAACAGCTAAAATTTCTCAAAGTGCAGGTGGTATTGGTTTAAGCATCCACAATATCCGTGCAACAGGAGCATATATTGGCGGTACTAACGGTACAAGCAATGGTATTGTGCCAATGTTACGTGTATTTAACGATACCGCTCGTTATGTAGATCAAGGTGGTGGTAAACGTAAAGGTGCCTTTGCTATTTATTTAGAACCTTGGCATGCTGATGTTTTCGAATTCTTGGATTTACGTAAAAACCACGGTAAAGAAGAAATGCGTGCTCGTGACTTGTTCTATGCACTTTGGATTTCTGACTTGTTCATGCAACGTGTAGAAGAGAATGGCGATTGGAGCTTATTTTCTCCTGATGAGGCACCAGGTTTAGCAGATTGCCATAGCGAAGAATTCAACAAGCTATATGTTAAATATGAGCAAGAAGGAAGAGCTCGTAAAGTAGTAAAAGCACAAGAGCTTTGGTTTGCTATTTTAGATTCGCAAATTGAAACAGGTACACCTTATTTGTTATATAAAGATGCTGCAAACAGCAAATCGAACCAACAAAATTTAGGAACGATCAAGTCTTCTAACTTGTGTACTGAGATCATCGAGTATACTTCTAAAGATGAAGTAGCAGTTTGTAATCTAGCTTCATTGGCATTGCCTCGTTTCGTAATCAACGGTGAGTTTGATCATCAAAAATTATATGAGGTAACTTATCAAGCAGCCTTGAACTTGAATAAAATCATCGATTATAACTACTATCCAGTAAAAGAGGCAGAAAACTCTAACTTCCGTCACCGTCCAATTGGTTTAGGAGTGCAAGGTTTGGCTGATGCATTTATCTTGATGCGTTATCCTTTTGAAAGCGATGCCGCTAAGCAATTGAACAAAGATATTTTTGAAACCATCTACTTTGCTGCAATGACTGCTTCGGCTGATTTGGCGGAGAAACATGGTCCATACAAAACTTTCAAAGGTTCTCCATTGTCAAAAGGTAAATTCCAGTTCGACTTATGGAATGTTACGCCAGAAAGCAATCGTTGGGATTGGGATACATTACGTAAACGTGTGGTAAAAACAGGAGTGTACAACTCATTATTGGTAGCACCAATGCCAACCGCTTCAACTTCTCAAATTTTAGGAAACAACGAATGTTTTGAGCCTTACACTTCAAACATCTACACCCGTCGTGTATTAAGTGGTGAGTTTATCGTGGTGAACAAACACTTGTTGAAAGACTTGGTAGCTTTAGGTTTGTGGAGTCCTCAAATGAAAGATAGAATTATCTTGGCTAACGGATCTATTCAAGACATTCCAGAAATCCCTGATTATATCAAAGAACTGTACAAAACAGTTTGGGAGATCAAAATGAAGAACATCATTGATATGTCTGCGGATAGAGGTGCATATATTTGCCAATCTCAATCGTTAAACTTATTTATCAATGCGCCAAATACTTCAAAACTTACTTCAATGCACTTCTATGCTTGGAAAAAAGGATTGAAAACAGGTATGTACTACCTACGTACACAAGCAGCTTCTCAAGCGGTTAAGTTTACGGTAGAAAACCAAGGCGGTAAAGCTATTGAAGCTGTAATTCCTGCAAATATTCCTCAAGACCAAGTTGCCGAGGAAATTGTAGATGGACCAGTTTGTTCAATGGAAGAAGGTTGCATTAGCTGTTCAGGTTAATTTTAAACTTAAAGCCGAAAGCGAAAAGCGATAGGCGAACGCAATAATAAAGTAAGGTTTTGGGCGAAAGTTCAGAACCTTATTTTTTGTCCGTACTTTTGCCTTTAGTTCGTTGGTTCATTTGTCATTGGTTGATTAGTATTTTACGCCATATCAAATGAACTAGTGAACCTAATGAACAAATGAACAAATCAGTTAGCCATAGTAAACACGAAATTATTGCTTGCGAGCGATGTGGGACTGCTATTGAGTGCAAGGCCAATGCCTATACTAAATGTCAGTGCAGCGTAGTACAGTTGAGCATAAACGAAGTACAATACGTGAGCGAATTGTATGACGGCTGTCTTTGTGCAAAATGCCTGTTGGAACTACAGCAAGAATATCGGGAAGAATTAGGATAGCTACAACAATCCGTCTATTTCTTTTTCACTCCTTTTAAAATCATTAAACTTAAGGGATTAATCACGTAGCCACTAATGTTGTTTTGTAGCATCACTACAGATTGGTCATATAAGATTGGCACCACCGAAGCATTTTCCAACACCATGTTGTCCATTTTGTGGTAAAGCTCAAAGCGTTTCTTCGGGTCATTTTCATAATAGCTTTGTTCAAAAAGCTTGTCAAATTCCTTGTTAAAGTATCCTGTATAGTTAGGGCCAAAAGGAACTTTGTTTTTGGAATAAAATACTGAAAGGTAATTCTCTCCATCGGGATAATCGGCAATCCAAGATCCCCTAAAAAAGCCAACCTCATTTTTCGACATCAAGTCTCTTAAACTAGCACTTGGGCTTACGTCCACTTTTGCCTTAATGCCAATGTTGCCTAGTTCTCCTTGGATAAATTCAATTAGGTCTTTGTAGGTAGTTGAAGTGCTCAATTTTATTTCTGGCATTCCTTTGCCATTCGCGAAACCTGCTTCAGCCAGTAATTTGGCCGCTAAGGTAGGATTGTAATCATAACCTTTTACCTTGGTGCTGTCAAAACCAGGCATCCCTCTGGGAATAAAACCCGAAGTGGCTGGCGTACCAATACTATTACGCAGGTATTTGATCAGTTTTTTACGGTCAATGGCGTAGTTAATAGCCTGCCTAACCTTTTTTAACCGTAGTGGTGAGTTTTTAACGATGCTTTTGCTGGTATCAACCAAGATGCCTACATACTCTGTGCACAAATAGGCTCCTTTGATCAATTGGAATTCGCCTTTGTATTTGCTGGTCATTTGACCACTTTTGGTTAAAATATCATCACGGTAGCTGCCATCAACGCTATAAAAGAAATCCAGTTCCTTTTTAAGGAAATTCATGAAGGCGCTTTGTTTATCGTTGATGAAGGTCACCTTCACTGCATCTAAAAAAGGCATGCGATTGCCCAAGCTATCTTTCTCAAAGTAGTTTTCGTTTTTAAGCAATACCAACACCTCATCTTCTTTCCAATATTTAAACTTAAAAGGTCCAGTACCCACGGGATGATTTCTGAAATCTTTTCCGTAATGCTCTACCACTTCTTTAGGAACAACCGAGCAATATTGAGCGGTCAATAAGTTCATGAAAGCAGGAAAAGGTTTTACCAATGTTACTTGGAATGTGCTATCATTTAAAGCTTTGAAACTACTACGGTCTTTTACCTTGTCACTAAAAATCCACCCGCCAGAAGAGGCCACCTTGGGATCGATCAGTCGGTAGAAGCTATAAGCAAAGTCATCAGCCACTACTTTTCTGCCTTTGCCATTTTTAAACAAGGGATCATCCTGAAAAAAAACATCGTTGCGCAGGTTGAAAGTATAAGTCAGCCCGTCGTTAGAGATTTGCCAAGTTTTGGCGATACAAGGGACCGTGTTTAGATCTTTATCCACCTGCACCAAACCATTAAAAATTTGGTTGATCATCCAAACAGCATTTTGGTTACGAGCAAAGGCCGGATCTAAAGAGGTAAGGTTCTGATCAAGGTTAATGTTGAATACTTTCTTGTCGTTATCCTTATTGCTTTTACACGAGAATAGAATAATGATACAGCAAAAACAAAATATATTGAGCTTAATGGTACGCATCGAAAGGGGAAATACTATTTTTGTACAATTAGAAACATTAAGAAGTTAAGGTACATTAAGTTTTCGACGTAACAAAACTACTTTTTCTTAATATTTTCTAATCCCCTAGTGCTTAATTTTTTTCGTAAACTAATTATATAAATAGATGTCTTCTTTAAGTGAACTTATAAATGCCGAAAATGATGCCGCATTGCAAGAGGAATTGTTGGAACGTTTGGCCATCGTTGAACACAAAATCAAGTTCATGGACAAGGTGCCAGTTTGTTTTTTGGATACATTAGGCCAGCCGCATATTGAGCTGTCGTCTTTTGCCGAATTAGGAGGGGCCGTGCTTACCACCTCGCCATTGGAAGCCGTTTACATTATTTTCCACGAGCAAGGGAAGGAACTAGGTGATTTAATGAGGACAGCTCCAGTATTGATGAGTGAAGAATGGCCAGCGGTGAAATTTAACAGGGTTTGCCTTTTGGCAGATGACTATAAAACTAACAAAGTACTTGAAGCGGTTACTTTGGTAGAAGACATTGCCGAAATGATCCACCCAGGCCACTTTATTTTTGGTTACGAAGGAGATAAGTGGATCAGGTTTACGGTTTAATTGGAATAAGGATAAAGGAGCAAGGAATAAAGATAAAGGGGCAACGATGCTAATTGCTTAAATAGATTACTTAGTGAGATAAAATAGCTGCTGTATGAAAAAAATATTACTGTTTTTATTGATGCTTTCTTCTTTGGGCTTTGCTCAAAGTGTTCCTAAACTAGATAAGGATATTGCGGAGAAGCTTTCTGTATTGCCTTTAGGTTGCATGGATAAAGAATATCCTAATAAAACAGCGCATAGTATTAATTCGGTAGCGGATGCCAAGCTGACCCCAGCAGAATTACATCCAGCATTTTATGGTTGTTTTGATTGGCATAGCTCGGTACATGGACATTGGATGTTGGTGCATTTATTACGTACTTATCCAAATCTCAAAAATAAAGAAGAGATCATTGCCAAGCTTAATAAGACATTTACCCTGCAAAATATGCAGGCCGAAGCCGATTATTTTCAGAAATATGAGCTGGCTAAAATATTTGAACGTACTTATGGCTGGGCCTGGTTATTAAAGTTAGATCAGGAATTGTACGAATGGGACAACCCAATGGCCAAAAAATGGCATGCCGCATTACAACCACTCACCAAACAAATTTTGGAATTGTGGAAGGCGTATTTGCCTAAGCAAACTTATCCAAACCGTACAGGCGTGCATGGTAATACCGCTTTTGCATTGGTGTTTGCCATAGATTGGGCCCGAGCGGTTAATGACAAGCTTTTTGAAATACAATTGATGGATAAAGCCAAGGCGTTTTATCTTGATAATCAAAAAACGCCGGCTTATATGGAGCCTGATGGTGCTGATTTCTTTTCGCCAAGTTTGGAAATAGCCGATTTGATGAGAAGGGTTTTGGCTAAAAATGATTTTATCAAATGGCTGGATAATTTCTACGAAGAGAGAAGTCTCAAACGCATCAGTGAGATGCCTATCGTTAGCGATTTAAGCGATTATCAAACAGTGCATTTGGTTGGACTTTCGTTCACTAGAGCTTGGTGTATGAAAGGGGTTGCTGCCCAGCTTCCAAAAAGCCATCCGCTTAAGAAACATTTTGAAGATACCGCCAATCATTTCTTGGCGAATGCGCTGCCGCTGATTTTTAAAGGGAACTATGGCGGCGACCACTGGTTGGCCTCATTCGCGGTTTATGCATTAACAGGCACTAGGAACTAGTGGTTAGTAGTTAGGAGCTAGTCGTTAGTGGCTAGTGGCCAGTTCAGTTAACCGATTAAACAACTAAACAATTAACCAAATAACGGTTAGTGTTAGGGGCTTTACTTAGCCTAATAAGCAATAAACTTATCCATCTGTTGGTCGGTGAATTTTAACGTGTCCTCTTTAAACAGTTCGTCATTTTCATTAATTTCTTGTTTGATGTAAGAAATGTGTAAGCGCAAGGGCATTACGTGAAGATGTAAGTAGGCACAAACCCCATTGAAATGCTCAATTCCTCGGATATTGCCGTATTTTCCAGAAGAGATGCCTACCAAACAAGCCTTTTTATCGTAAAAACTTTCAGGAAAAGCACAGGCATCAATTAGGGTTTTTAATACGCCAGGATAGCTGCCATTATACTCGGGAATCACAAACAAAAATTTACTGGTTTTGGTCATCAATTCCTGTATCTTTTCGAAGGTTTCAGATTTTTTTCCATATAAATCTTCGGCAATAAAATTTGCTGGAAGATCTTTTAAATCAAGCAAAGAGGTTTGTAAGCCCTTTTTAGCCAGTTGTTTTTGATAATATTTAGCAACTTTTAGCGTATTGCTATTGGTTCTGTTAGTGCCGGCGATGATGGTTACCATGGGAAAATTGTTAATAAGATGTGTAAAACACAAACAGCACCGATACTAATATTTAGTTTTAGTTTGTATCTTAGCTAATTGTTAAAAAATGCCTAAACATCACAAAAATAGCATTTTTTAAAGATTTTTAGTTTAAAATTAAGCCATCACAAGTTGTGGCGTTTTCAAGGAGAACAAATGAGTAAGATAATTGCTTTAGCAAACCAAAAAGGAGGAGTAGGTAAAACCACTTCATCTATTAATTTAGCAGCTAGTTTGGCCGTTTTGGAATATAGAACGCTTTTGGTTGACGCAGACCCACAGGCTAACTCTACTTCGGGTATTGGCTTTGACCCAAGAAACATCAAGAATAGCATTTACGAATGCATCATCAATGATGTTGAACCGTCGGAAGCCATTGTTAAAACGGAAACGCCAAACCTCGAATTATTGCCAGCACATATTGATTTAGTAGGTGCCGAAATCGAGATGATTAACTTGACCAACCGTGAGTATAAAATGAAAGCGGTATTGGATAAAGTAAGAGATCAATATGATTTTATCATTATCGATTGTTCTCCATCATTGGGTTTAATTACCATTAACTCCTTAACTGCTGCTGATTCGGTAATTATTCCGGTTCAGTGTGAGTATTTCGCATTAGAAGGTTTAGGTAAATTATTGAATACCATTAAAATTGTGCAAAATAGGTTGAACCCAGCTTTGGAAATAGAAGGAATTCTTTTAACCATGTACGATGTAAGATTGCGTTTATCAAACCAAGTGGTTGAAGAGGTTAAAACGCATTTCCAAGATTTGGTATTCGAAACCATTATTCAACGTAACACACGTTTAAGTGAAGCCCCAAGTTATGGTATATCGGTAATTATGCACGATGCCAACAGTAAGGGCGCAATCAACTATTTAAACTTAGCAAGAGAAATTGTTCGTAAAAATGGAATGCTTGACGAAGAGCAAGAAGTGAAAACAGCAAGTATTTAAAATATATAGATGACATCTTTTCAAAGAAAAACCGGATTAGGCAAAGGATTAAGTGCTCTTTTGGATGACAATGAAACGGTAAATGCCGTTAAGCCTGCCGTAGAACCTACTGCACCGGCAGCGCCGCAGGTAGGAAGTATTAGCCATATTAGCCTTGCTGATATTGAAACCAATCCTTATCAACCGCGTACAGAGTTTGATCAGGTAGCACTTGATGAGTTAGCGGATTCAATTAAAGTACAAGGATTAATTCAGCCGATTACCGTACGTAAAAACGGCGATAAATATCAATTGATTTCTGGTGAGCGTAGGTTCAGAGCCTCTAAACTTGCTGGCTTAACAGAAATTCCAGCTTACATTCGTACTGCCGATAACCAACAAATGTTGGAAATGGCATTGATCGAAAACATACAGCGTGAAAATTTAAATGCCATTGAAGTGGCTTTGAGTTTCCAGCAAATGATTGATGAATGTAATCTAAAAGCAGAACAATTAGGAGAACGCGTAGGTAAAAATAGAACTACGGTTGCTAACTATCTGCGTTTATTAAAATTACCTCCGGCTATTCAAGCTTCCATCCGTGATAATAGAATATCCATGGGACATGCCCGTGCACTTATTTCTGTAGATGATGAAGAAAAACAGCTTTTTATCCATCAAGAAATTATTGATAAAGGACTTTCTGTACGTAAGGTAGAAGAGCTGGTACGTGGTATTCACTTGGTTCAAGTTAAAGCACCTGTTAAAGTTGAAGCCGTTTCTTTTGAATATCAAAAATTACAGAATGATTTGGCATCAAAATTTGCAACTAACGTTAAGCTAAAAGTAAAAGACAATGGTAAAGGAGCTATTGAAATTCCTTTTGTAAGCAGCGATGATCTTAATCGAATTTTAGAACTGTTAGATTGGTAATGCGAGCATTATTGCTTTCTGTAATCCTTTGTTTCGTATTTGCTCAAGTAAATGCGCAGAAACCTGCGAACCCTGTAAAGCAAGATACAACAGCTAAACTAGATACCATTGCTCCTGCAAAATATGTTAATCAAGGCAAAATAGCGGGAAAAAAAGCAGTTTATCGATCATTAATGTTCCCTGGACTTGGGCAGATGTATAATTATGGCCTGGTGGTGGATGATGTGAAACATGGCAGGACTGAAGGCAAAAGAATTGGGCAAAAAATTTACCTAATCGGAAAAATTGCGGCGATCTATGCAGGAGGAACCATGTTGGTCATGTCATATATCGACAATAACAATAATTACAAACTATTTTTAAGGGAGCTTCAATATCGTCAGGTAAATGGCCGGGCTAATCCCGAAAATGGTTTAGGCCAATATGATGTTAACGGACTTACTTTAGCAAAAGGGATTTACAAGCGTAACCGAGAAGTCGTGCTGATTTCCTTGGTAGGTTTATACGGCCTGAATGTTTTGGATGCCTATGTGACCGCTCGTTTAAAATATTTTAACGTTGACGAAACTTTATCCATCAAGTTATCGCCTTCTATTATCAACACAAACACTATGTACGGCCTTAATATTGTGCCTGCATTAAAACTTACGCTTAAATTATGAAAATAGCGCTTTTAGGTTATGGCAAAATGGGCCAAATTATCGAACGCTTTTCCATCGAAAGAGGGCACGAAATTGTGCTTAAAATAGGAATAGAAAATCTAGATGATTTTACCGTAGAAAATTTAGAGAAGGCAGATGTAGCCATCGACTTTAGTGCGCCACATGCTGCTGTAGATAATATTTATAAATGTTTTGAAGCAAATGTGCCAGTAGTAGTAGGCACTACAGGTTGGTACGGAGAATTGCAACGAATTAAGAATGACTGCGAAGCCAGTAACAATACTTTGCTTTATGGCTCTAACTTTAGCATCGGCGTCAATATCTTTTTCCATTTGAATAAAGTATTGGCTAAGTTGATGAACAATTATCCGGCTTATGAAGTACAGGTGGAAGAAATACACCATACCCAAAAGTTGGATGCTCCGAGCGGTACGGCAATGACACTTGCCGAAGGGATTATTGAGGAGATAGATGCTAAAAAGGAATGGGTTAATGAATTGGAAGGAACACCAATTTCGGAAAAACTAAAAAATGATCAACTCCTTATCGAATCGCTTAGGATAGAGAATGTACCTGGAACGCATACGGTGGTTTACAGTTCGGAGGTTGATGATATTGAAATTAAACACACTGCGCATAGTAGGGCAGGTTTTGCTTTAGGTGCAGTAGTAGCCGCAGAGTGGCTGCAAAATAAAAAAGGTTTTTACAGCATAGCTGATATATTTAATTTTAAAGATTAAGCAATGAATTGGAAATTCTGGCAAAAAAGAAAAGATTCAGATAAGCCTAAAAAGAAAAAAACGAAAACAAGAGAATGGGTTGATGCTATTGTATTTGCAGTAGTGGCAGCCACCATCATTCGTGTATTTTTTATTGAGGCCTACACCATTCCTTCTGGCTCAATGGAACGCTCACTTTTAGTTGGCGATTTCCTTTTTGTAAGTAAAGTGAATTATGGTGCTCGTGTGCCAATGACACCCGTAGCATTCCCTTTTGCTCACCATACCATGCCAATTTTTGGTACCAAGGCCTATTGGGATGGCGTACAATGGAAATACAGAAGGCTGCCTGGTTTTCAGGATATCAAACGTAATGATGTAGTAGTATTCAATTTCCCCGAAGGAGATACTGTAGTACTGGAAAGGCAAGATGATAACTACTACCAAATGCAATTAAGGGGCGAAAGTAGGGAATCAATTTGGTCGCAGTTTCACGTAGTTAGCAGACCTGTTGACAAGCGTGAGAATTTTATTAAGCGTTGTATTGCCATTGCAGGTGATACCATTGCGATGAGAAATGGCTTGGCTGTAGTAAATGGTACACCATCGCCTTTAGTAGGCACAGGAGGTTTTGGTTATAATGTGGAGTTCAATACTTCGGAAGTGAATTTGAAGCTTTTTGAAGACATGGGCTTTAAAATTGGAGCTACAGCATTACCAACCGTTTTTAGATTTGAAGGAACGCCAGATTTGATTAAGGAATTAAAAAAATCTACTTACGTGAAATCAGTGACGGAAGAATTGACCCCAGCAGATGATTTTGATCCGTTGATTTTTCCTCATGATAAAAATAGAAAATGGAATTTGGATAACTATGGACCATTTGTAGTACCTAAAAAAGGATGGACAGTTAAGTTAGATAGTTTAAATATGCCTTTGTATGAGAGAGCTATCCGTATTTACGAAGGAAATAAATTAGAAAAAGTAGGAAATGATTGGATGTTGAATGGCCAAAAAGCGACTACTTATACTTTTAAAATGAATTATTATTGGATGATGGGTGATAACCGTCATGCTTCTGCCGATTCTCGCTATTGGGGCTTTGTTCCTGAAGATCATATTGTGGGCAAGGCACTGTTTATTTGGTTAAGTGTGGATGGTGAAGGTTCATTCTTTAACAAAATTAGATGGAGCAGAATTTTTAAAGGCATTCATTAGGCGATAACCTCATTCGTCGCAATGACGAAAGTTTTAAAAGCATCATTCTAAAAAATGATGCTTTTTTTGTGCACTGGATTTAGATCAGACTTACGAAGTTTAACTTCAATTGTTTTTTGTTTTTAAAGGTGAAGTTGAGGGTTTCGCCGTTTCAAAACTTCGTAAGTCTGATGGTAGTAAGTCTTAAAGCTTGTAACAAAAAATACCTAACATGCTCTAAAAGAGAAATAAACTACCATTATGAACTTGAAATTCTGGCAAAAGAAGAAGAATTCTGATCAACCTAAAAAAAAGAAAACTAGAACCCGTGAATGGGTTGATGCTATTGTATTTGCAGTAGTAGCTGCAACCATTATTCGTGTGTTTTTTATTGAAGCTTACACTATCCCGTCTGGTTCTATGGAACGTTCGCTCTTGGTGGGCGATTTCCTTTTTGTAAGTAAGGTAAACTATGGGGCTCGTGTACCCATTACCCCAATAGCTTTTCCATTCGCCCATCACACCATGCCATTAACGGGTACCAAGGCCTATTGGGATGGCGTACAATGGAAATACAGAAGGCTACCTGGTTTTCAGGATATCAAACGTAATGATATTGTCGTATTTAACCTACCTGTTGGCGATACTGTAGCTCTCGAAAATCAAGAGATAAGTTATTATAAGTTGATTAGAGAATCTGGTTGGAAATCTGTTAATGAACAATATCACGTTACCTCGAGGCCTGTTGATAAAAGAGAAAATATTATTAAGAGATGTATAGGGATTGGTGGAGATACAGTGAGCTCTAAAAATGGAATTGTAAGTGTAAATGGAAAGATTTCCATTTTTAGCAGTACAGCACAAATGCCTTATAGAATTCGATTTAAAACTGCTGATGTTAATCTAAAAGTATTAGAAGACTTGGGGATTAAAACAGGTGAGTTGATACAATTGGATGAAAGGCAATATATAGCCAATGCAACGGCTGAAATGGCTAAGGAGTTAAAAAGGTATGATTTTGTAGAAACGGTATCGCTTGAGGTAAAAGCTGAAACAGAAGATGATGATCTATTCCCAAATGATAAAAATTACAAATGGAATGTAGACAACTTTGGTCCTGTAATTATCCCGAAAAAAGGATGGACAGTAAAGCTTGACAGTTTAACAATGCCGATATATTATAGGGCAATAAGAACTTATGAAGGAAATAAGGTTGAAAAAAGGGGAAACGAATGGTACATCAATAATAAAATTGCTAAATCTTATACTTTTAAGATGAACTATTATTGGATGATGGGGGATAATAGGCATAATTCTATAGACTCACGGTATTGGGGTTTTTTGCCTGAAGACCACGTTGTAGGCAAAGCATTATTTATTTGGTTGAGTTTGGATAGCGAAGCTTCATTCTTCAGTAAAATTAGATGGAGCAGAATTTTTAAAGGCATCCATTAAAAAGCATATTAATCCAATAAAAAAAAAGCATCACTTCAACAGGTGATGCTTTTTTTGCTCTGTATTTATGCCAGACTTACGAAGTTTAACTTCAACTGTTTTTTGTTTTTAAAGGTGAAGTTGAGGACTTTGCCGTTTAAAAACTTCGTAAGTCTTAAAGTTGCTGAGTGATTCGCTGTTCTAAAACTTCGTAAGTCTTAAATTATTTTGATCGCCGTTTCGACTTCAGAATAGTCTTGATCCTTCGAGAGAGAAACCTAATAACTTTATCCTATATTTTTCAAGACCTCGACGAGGTCAAATCTTTATAACATGTCCAACTAACATTGGTGCGACTCTGTAGGAGTCGTATGCTCTTATGTGCGTTTGTGCTATAATTATTGAAATCCTTCGGATTTTTGATGAAGTGTTTCTGCAGGTTCCTGTATCATCATTTGGACGGAAGTAACGTGGAATGGAGAACCGAAGCTCAACGAAGTTAAATCTTTGGAGTGAATTTACGTTGCCAAAAGGTTAAAGATCTTACGAAGTTTAACCTCAATTGTTTTTTGTTTTCAACGGTACAGTTGATGGTTTCGCCATTTTAAAACTTCATAAGACTAACAAACCTAAAAAATGATGTTTTTTTATGGTACGTTATGCAAATTGGAATGGTCTTGCATCATGGTAGTACAAATTCGTTAAACATGGGAAAGAAACTACTATTTGCATTACTGCTCTTCATACACTTCGCAGTTTTTGCACAAGACAATCATATCAATTTAAATTCTAAAATCGCTGGTGTTACGGTGTTCATGAATGGAGCGCAAGTACTACGCCAGTCAGACTTGGTGGAATTACCTCAAGGAGTAAGCTTACTTGTTTTTTCGGGACTTTCTTCCAGTATCGAAACCCAAAGCTTACAAGCTAAGGGCGAAGGAAACTTTACCATTTTGTCGGTTACACGACAAAATAACTTTTTGTTAGAAAAGAAAAAGTCCGACCAAAAATTAGCATTAGAAAACAAAGCGGAAGGAATTGCTGATAAAATAATCGCCTTAAGAAATGATATAGCCGTTTACAAATCTGAAGAGGAAATGTTGATGAAAAACCAAACAGTAATGGGACCAAATGTAAATTACGATTTGGTTAAACTTAAAGCGGCATTGGATTTTCAGAAACAACGTTTAAGCGAAGCCAAGGCTAAGCAAATTTCTATAGAAAAAGAAATCAATCAGCTACAGGAACAGCTCAATAAGTTAAACAGACAAATTGCAGAGGTAGATGGCAAGCCGATTGGCAACGCGAGTGATGTGGTGGTTAAGGTTTCTGCCAAAACGGCTACAAAAGGTAAATTTACCTTGACTTACCTGGTGAAAAATGCCAGCTGGTATCCAAGCTACGACATTAGAGCCATTGATGTTGCTAGTCCAATCCAACTGGTGTATAAGGCTAATGTGAGCCAAAATTCAGGGGAAGATTGGAGAAATGTAAAGTTAACTTTGTCTTCTGGAAACCCATCTAATAATAATGAAAAACCAAAATTGCCTACTTATTTATTGGGGTATTTAAGTGCTGGATATTCTCTTTTTAATCCCGTAACGGCTACTTCTAATTTGGTAAAAGGTAAAGTAGTAGATGACACTGATAACGCTGCTTTGCCTGGAGTTGCGATAAGGGTTAAAAATTCATCGGTAGGCACGGTGACCGATCCAGATGGTAATTATTCCATTCAAATGCCTGTTGGTGCAAATAAACTAGAGTTCTCTTACATCGGTTATGATTCACAGGAGTTGATAGCTTCCAATGGACAGTTAAACGTGAGATTAAAGCCAGATACCAAGGTTTTACAGGAAGTGGTGGTGGCAGGATATGGAAGTGCTAAGTCCAGCAGAACCACCAGCTCTTCGGCTCAAGTTCGTATTAGAGGAGCCAATTCAATTTCTTCGGTTCCATTGGAAGTGGCAAGCGTTGAAAAACAAACCAATGTTAGTTTCGAAATAAAGATGCCTTATACTATTTTGAGTGATGGCAAACAGGCTGCTGTAGATATTGGTAACTACGATTTTAAAGCAGCATACGAATATTACGCTGTTCCTAAAGTGTCTGCTGATGCTTTTTTAACGGCTAAAATCACCGACTTTAATGATATTAATTTGATTAGTGGCGAGGCCAATATTTTCTTTGAGGGAACTTATTTGGGCAAAACCTTGTTGGATGTACAGCAAGCGGATACACTGACCATATCTTTAGGGGTTGATAAAAACGTTTCGGTAAAGCGTGAAAAGCAAAAGGGATATACAGAAAGACAATTTATTGGTTCGTCGCAAAAGGATAGCAGGCATTTTGTAATTGAGGTGAAAAATAGAAAAAGTCAAGCCATTAATTTAACGATAGAAGACCAGATTCCTGTGGCTACCAATAGCGATATTAGTGTAGAGAAGCAAGAGCTTTCGAAAGCTAAATTGGATGAGGTTACTGGTAAGTTGATTTGGCAGTTTTTATTGCAGCCTAACGAACAGAAAAAGTTAGACCTTAAATATCAGGTGAAGTACCCGAAAAACAGACCTGTTAATATTGAATAAAGATTTTATTAGACTTACGAAGTTTTTGAAACTTCGTAAGTCTTAAGGTATTTTTAATTATTTGACCATTGGCTTGTATTTGTCCCAGTTGTCAAAAATAATCCAAAGATTAATCAATAGCATTGGGCCAGCAATAGCTAAACCTTGGGGCATGTAAGTGGCGTTGTGCAGAATAATCCCTACCATGACAGGTAAAATAACAATGGCCCCCAAGGCACGTGTTTTTGGGATGGCAAATAGTAAACCACCTAATATCTCAATTATCGCAATTAAAGGCATTAACCATTTGATGGTTCCCATAGCCATTCCTACGGCTAAAATTTCACCTTCCATTTTTGGTGGGGGTATGTAGTGGAAAAACTTGTCGAGTCCTGCGTTAATGAACATCAGTCCAAATAGTACGCATAAAATTAGTTTTACAATTTTCATTAGTTTAGTTCTTAGTTTTTGATTTACTTAAAGTTAGCTAAAAGTAAGGTGGAATGAAATAGCCTAGAGATGGGAAGACGGAAAGTTATCTTATTGACTTTTCGGTCTTACTGATTAAGTTGACTAAACCGATGATATGGAAATCCTTTTTGTTTTTCCTCCCTCCAAAAACCTCATAGGTTTACTTTGCACCATGCTCATAAACCTATGAGGTTTGCTCATAAACGTTAAACAAAAAGATTGTAACAAAAGCGGGGCTGAAATAATCAAAGAACTTCTATTTTTGCTTTTCGAAAAACAAAAAAGTGCTACACCTAATAGTGGTATAGCCACATCTCCCCTGAAAAGAAAATATTTTTTAACGTGCTTGCAACCTTTGGTTAGAAACTCACATCTACCTTTTAGCAAGCGAACAAATGAAGGTGGCTAAAATATATACGTTAGACGAACTGATGGAAGGCTGTAAGGCCGGCAACAGGCAGATGCAGGAAATGCTCTATAGGCAAACTGCGTCGAAAATGTTGGCGGTTTGTATGCGCTATGCTAAAGATAGGATGGAGGCTGAGGACGTATTGCAAATGGGCTATGTAAAGATTTTTCAAAAGGTGAGGGAGTTTAAAGGGGAAGGGTCTTTTGAAGGATGGATACGCCGCATTATGGTAAATACCGCCATTGAAAGTTATCGCAAAAATTTACGCTCATTAAATGTAGTACCTATTGAAGATGCTTATGAACAACCATCGAGTGGTTTTGATTTTAGCAGTTTGGGGATGCAGGATTTGATGAAGGTGATACAAAAGCTAGCTGATGGTTACAGAATGGTGTTCAATATGTATGTGATTGAAGGCTATTCGCACAAAGAAATTGCCGAAACTTTAGGGATTACAGAAGGAGCAAGCAAATCGCAGCTTTCGAGAGCTAGAGCGATTTTACAACAGGAAATTTTAAAATTGGAGGGCTTTGGTTATGCAACACATGCCGGATAATGACTTTGATAATTTGTTTAGAGACAAATTTATGAACGCTGAGGTTGAGCCTTCAGCAAATTTATGGGCCAATATTGAGGGGAAGCTGGTTGCCAAACCAAAACGTAAGTTCCCGTTGATGTGGGTGGCTGCTGCTAGCGTAGCTGTAGTGGCATCGGTGATGATGTTTACGCAAAGTGGAGAGAAGATTTATCTGCAAGGTTCAACGGTAGAGGTAGCGGCAGTACAACCTGCGATAGAGCAACCAGTTTCGGCTGTGGTGGCAACTGCTATGGACACTGCACCTGCTGCTAGGCCTACAGTACATACGGTAACTAACCGTAACCTTGCTAAAAGGGAAGTGCCGGCAGAGGCTGTGGCGCAATTGGTAGAGGATCAAAAAAATATTATTGCCTCCGTGCAACCATCTACTTCAAAAGAGCATCTACCTATTAAACGAGCTGAAGTTAAAACCTTGGATGTAACCAATACAGCAAATGTGGTTCCAGTGGTGAATACAGCTTCGGACAACAACAACGGAGCAATGATGGCTAACTTGGGAAATTTAGCTGATGATGATACTCCCGAGCAAGTTGCTGAAACGAATAAAAAAGGTATCCGTAACATGGGCGATTTAATCAACTATGTGGTTGAAAAAGTAGATAAACGAGATAAAAAGCTCATTAAGTTCAATACAGATGATGATGACAATTCCTCGATTATTGGATTAAACATAGGATTTGTTAAATTGAACAAGAAAAATAATAAATAGGGACAGGATTTTGGGATTGACTGGTGGTTTAACCTTCTAATCTTACAACTTTCCAACCTTACAACGATATAAACACACACACAAATGAAACATCTAATTTTAAAAGCAGTATTGGTAAGTGGACTTACTTTTATAGCAGCGGGAAGTTTAAAAGCACAAGAAGTTAAGGATAGCGTTAAACGTAAAAAATTTGAAATTAACTACGGTGTTGGCATTACTATAGGGGAGAAGAAAGATAGCACAGGTAAAGTTGATCAAAGTAAAGGCCGTTTTGTAGGTGGGATTACCTTTACACGTTTGGATATTGGTTTAGCCAAATTGATTGATAATGGCAGTTTTACCTTGTCTGGAGCTAATGATTTTCTAGATTATAAGCCTTGGAAAACCAGTACACTTTCTTTTGATGTTTTGCAGTTTGGTTATAGGTTTAACAACCACTTTAAAATTTATTTAGCGGGTGGTTTTGATTGGACACATATCCGTTTAGATAGAGACATTACCATCCAAAAAAACAAACCAACTTTAGAGTACAAGGAAGAGGATGTGATTTTCAGCAAAAACCGTTTTTCTAGCAGCTATGTGCATGTACCTTTAAACTTTGAGTTTAGAACTAAAGAGAATAACCATGGCAAGCGCTTTAGATTTGTGATTGGACCTGAAATAGGATTTTTATTGGGCGGAAAGGTTAAACAAATTAGCGATGAATTTGGTAAGGTGAAAATAAAAGACGACTACCATTTTGCTCCTTTCCGTTACGGAGGTACTGTGAGAATTGGCTATGGTGGCTTGGGTTTATTTGCTAAATACAATGCCAACGATATGTTTGATACTGATGCACAAAAAGGATTAAAAAGCATGTCATTTGGTTTAACATTTGGCTTGAATTAAACATTAAGGCATCAAGAGACATTAAGTCTTAATTATGCTTAATGTTTTGAATGAAAATACACACACAAATGAAATCAATCCCGTTTCTAGTATAGAGACGGGATTTTTTTGTTGATACATACTCCAAAGTCTGTGGATATGAAATAGTGTAAGGACAATCAGTAGTTAGCTCTGATACAGGTCATTAAAGAGTGGTGTTACATGGTTAGTTGATCATACCAACCCGCGTTGCTGTTGGCTTTTACTACTTCCCTATCTTCTTTGCTTAATCCCATTAAAAAGCTTTTATAGATTGACATATAGCTAGCTAAAGACTTTCCCGAACAATAAGCGTTGAACACGTTTGTGGAATAAGGTTTGGCCATGGTGGTTAAGTTATTTACGCAAGGGAAAACTTGGTTCCAATTGGTAAAAACCATTCCTCTAACTTGGTTCCAAATGGGACAGCTTATTTTTTGACCAGCTATTAACATGCGATTGCTTTCCGTAGTGATTTCGCTGGTAAAGGCGTCATTTTTCTTCTTGTATTCATTCGTCTTTTCAAGGTATAGCTTTTTTGCACTGGCTAGCGTGAGGACTGCTGTATTTTCAGATGTTCTGGCGGCTGATTTTTTTTGATCAAAGGAGAGCTTGATTTTCAAAATTGCCAATTCCTGTACTTTTGGAAGATTGGCGTTTAATTGAAAAATATCTTCCTTAAGCTTTAAAATGGTGTTTTTTAAGATAGCTATTTTACTTGCCGCGTTAAACGCATGATCTTTATTGCTTTTTTCGAGCGTTGCTATTTTCTCTACTATTTGCTTCTGATTTGAGGTTTGAATAGATTTGATACTATCGAGAAGGTTTTTGCTGAGCTCTTTATCAACTTCGGATTTTAATTGATATAGTTTTTTCAGTTCTATATTGTTAATGGAAATGTCTTTATCTCTGGTTTCGGTAATGGTATTGATCTGTTGTTCGTTGGTAGCTATTAAATTATTTTTTTGCTCAACAGTGAACTGATTTTCTTTCTTAACTAATTCTCTTACTTTTTCACTTTCTTTTTGAAATTCTTTTTCATAACGAATTACTTGGTTTCTAAAAATGGTGATCTTATCATCAGCAATAAGGATATTTGTTGCATAATGTAATAAGTCTTTTGTCCAAAGTTCATGTTTGCTTTTGGCATCTGTAAAAACACTTTCCTCATAGCTTTTACTAAGTTCGGTCATGTCTTTGCAGATTTTTACATTTGCTTTTTCCAATTCTTCAGCCGCTTTCAGCTTTCTGTGTATGGCTTCATCTCCTTTCTCAAGATTTTGGAGTTGCACCTTTTTTATGGCAATTTTTTCGGCAAATTGCTTTCGTGTAGCCTCTAATTCGGAAGTGGTGGCTGGTACGGCGTAGCCTTTAACATCGCCCAAATGTTTTTCAAAGTTTTCGCCCTTTTTTTCAAAATCAGACTTCCATCCATTACACTGACTGCATCTAGCCCCTACTTTCATATCGGCAATTAAGGCATCTCGTTCTTTGATCAGGGCAGAAATTTCATCCTTTACTTTTTGGATTTTTAATCTCCATAACCTTTCCAGTTCAGGGATTTCAGATTTGATTTGAGAGATTTTAGTCTTGTTTTGGTCGTAGATAAGTGCTTTTGCTTCAAGTGATCTTACGTAAGAAATCCCCACGGTTTGTGAATAGGACTTGATTTGAAAGAACACAACAATTAGAAATCCAATAGAGAGGGTTTTCATTGTCTGGTTTTTATGGGCCAAATGGATCGTCTTCTGCTTTTAAGAGGTCGCGTAGATATTCTAATGCCTTCTTTATTTTATTGAAATTAGTGTCATCTGCTTTTAGGTAAGAAATATAGATGGTGTTGGTTGATTGTGAGTCAGATTGCTCTTTAAAGTCTACGCATCTACCATAGAAATTAGAATTGGGATCGGTGAACTTTGAGGTTACACTCCCTGCTGTTCGTTTAAAAATGCCACTGTTGGATTTTAAGGTAACTTTAACACTCCCTACAGGCTCTCCAGCTACATCTCCATCATATTTTTCTATTTTTAGAATGTGTATGGGGTTGAAGGTTAACTGATCATTTATAGTGAAATAATCACATGGATAGAAATATTGATAACCATGGCCACTTACCCATGTTTTTTGGGCGTATTGTCTTTCTTTGTAGTTTGCCCTATCCCTAAAAACGGTTATTTTATCTCCTGAGAGGCTTACCGAAGAACTCCAGAAGTGAAGTGTTTTTTTCCCTAGCGTACCTCCAAAGTCTACTGTAATGTAATGTCCAATTGCTTCTTTAACTTTTTTATTTAGATAGTTTACAGCTTCCTCTTTAGTGAGTGCTGTATTTTGGGCGTAACTTATGCTGTTACAGCACATCAGTAAAATGGGGAGGAGTATTTTTTTAATGAGCATAATACCTATTTATTTAATTATATCTATCAATGGTTGTGAGTTATGGAATAAGTGGTATTTTTAAAATCGATTTGAAAAGATTGGAGATTTTTTAGTCCAAGTAATACTTTAAAATTAGCTGGTGTCACCTGATTAAAAAATACCTATTTATGAGTATTTTGAAAGGGTAAGCAGGTTGTTTAAGGACATGATATCGCCTATATGTGGATTTTCAACCTGAGATGGCTTCCGTAATTCCTCTTTTTTCCAAACGTCATTATCTCTATCTTTACGCACGTGAACGAAATCATCATTAGTGTTAAAAACTTAACTAAGCAACACCAATCCGATCAGTTATCAGGTATTTCTGACGTTAGTTTTGATATTCAAGCAGGCGAAATTGTAGCCATTATTGGCGAAAGTGGCAGTGGTAAGTCAACCTTGCTAAAATCTATTTACGGTTTATTGAAAGTAGATGAGGGCGAGGTGCTACTCAATGGAAAGCGTGTAAAGGGACCAGATGAACAGCTTATTCCTGGGCATGTTGATATGAAAATGGTGACACAGGATTTTTCATTGAACATTTATGCCAAGGTTTACGATAATATTGCTTCCATGCTTTCAAACACCAATGTGGCGTTAAAACAGCAAAAGACTATGGAAGTGATGGAGCATTTGCGCATTACCGCCCTAAAAAACAAAAAGATTATTGAATTGAGCGGGGGAGAGCAGCAGCGAGTAGCTATTGCTAAAGCATTAGTGAGCAATACCAAAGTGTTACTGCTTGATGAGCCTTTTTCGCAAGTGGATGCTATTTTAAAGAATCAGTTGCGGGCAGATATCAAACGTTTATCTAAAGAAACGGGTCTTACTATTATCATGGTTTCGCATGATGCTACAGATGGTTTGTTTATGGCAGATCGTTTGGTGATTTTAAAAGAAGGAAAATTACGGCAAGAAGGTAGGCCAAGAGAGGTATACAATCATCCAACAAGTACTTATACTGCCAAAATGCTTGGTAATGCAGTAGTACTTTCTAAACAAGAAGCACAACAATTAGAGCTTAAGGTAACCAAGGAGCAAGTTTGCTTTTATCCCGAATGGGTAGAGCTAAAAGCAAGTTGGTCGGCCAAAAAGTTTAATGTGAGAGATATTTATTATAAAGGCTTTTATGATGAATTGCTTTTGGAAAGAAATGGCGTTTACATTAGGGCTTTGCAATTGAATAGCGGTGAACATAAAAAAAACGACCAAGTTTATGTAAACATTGGCCGCTTTCTGGAATTTTAACACTATTATTTATTAATTAACCACAGATGCACTGATTTTCTAAGAAACTACTTAGCAAATTTTATGCTGATTGATCAACCATTTTATCTGTGCATCTGTGGCTTCGACTACATTTTTATTGAGTTGGGTTTTGGGTAAGCTTTCCTGGGTACGAGTTAATGGCACTTTGAGGAATGTAATAAACCACTCTATAATCGGTAGCGGCTATGCTAGTCGTTTGATTTTGAGGACCAGGATAGGCACGAGTAAGTGGCTTTCCATTTCTAAAAACATCAAAACTACGTTCCGCTTGGTACGCCAATTCTAATTGTCTTTCTTTATCGATTCTATCACCCGCATTAGTGGCATTTAAAGAAGTATAGCCACCGTTAACGATAGAACGATTTCTAATGGTGTTCAAATCAGTAAGTGCTGAACCATAATTCTGCAATTTGGCATAAGCTTCTGCTCTGTTCAAGTAAATTTCACCCAACCTGCTAATTACTGGCGAATGGAGCTGAGAGTCTTCTCCTTCTCTAGAACATTTCACAATGTAAAATTGAGGGTAAGCACGGTTTAGCGTAATGAAATAATCGATATAACCCGTATACGTTTTTCCATCTTTGTAATTGATCGAATAAATACCCTGCGTAGCATCAACAGCGGTAAGCGTATAAGATACCTGATTTGGAGCAGTTCCTTCTGTACAAGTAATGGTACCGCCATTACGCGTAGTGTTCAGTTGCACATAGTTTAAAGTGTTGCCTGTATCATCTTTAATGAATCTGAAAACTTCTGTATAGGCGCCTGTAGTGCTTTTGGAATAGGTAGGCTCAATAAATGCCGCCCTAGCATCTACTATTTTATAGCTGTCAGGTCTCCAATCATTTCTGCCAGTTTCATTTAACAAGCTAATGTATTTGGCACTGGCATACATTTCGCCCCAGCCCATACCGCCAATGTTCGAGTACATTCCACCTACTCCATAATAATGGTCAAAGCCCGAGAATTCAGCAGCAATACGTTTGATCGCAAAAATAGTTTCCTTGTTATTCTCTGGTGTATAGGTATTGTACTTCATGAATTGATCTCTTGGCAATAAGCTATAGTTGGTTGTTCCAATTACTTTGGTCGAGTAATCCACTGCCAATTGCGCATAGGTCTGATTAGGATTTTCGTATGTACCGCTCATGTAAAGGTATACTCTTGACAGCATAGCTTGTGCGGCCGCTTTTGAAGCGAAAATTGGACCTTTGTTTACCGAGATCAATTCTTCTGCTTTTTTCAAATCAGCAATAACTTGTTCGTAAGTAGCCTTAAGGGTTGATCTATCTGGGAAAGTCGCATTTTTAACATCATCTGGAGTACCGTTCACAATTGGCACGCCTAAATTGGTTTCTGGATTTTGATAGTATGGACGTCCAAATGCACGAACCAGGTAGAAATACATCATTCCGCGAACATAGTAGCATTCGCCTAGCTTACTATCTAGTGTTGCATTTTTACCCTGCTGAACCAAGTTAATGATATTGGAAGCCTGTGCAATGGCTTTGTATCCGCTATCCCAAAAAGTGGTTAGGCGTCCATTGTTTGGTGTTCTAGAAAAGGAGATAAATTCATAGAAGGCATCAGTAGAAGAACCTCTGATCATGATATTGTCTCCTGCATATTCTCCTAAACGGTGCATAGGATCAGACCATGCTTTAAGTTGTGCATATACCCCATTTAATAAAGCATCTATAGATTCTTCTGGATTTGCAATTATTTTTTCAGATTTCATTGAGCCATAAGGTTCTCTGTCAACTTTACAAGCTGATAAGCTGATTATGGCGAAAAGTATCACTAATATCTTTTTCATTTTTATTTTAATTAGAATGAAACATTAAGTCCAAACATGAATTTTCTGGTCATTGGGTAGACCGCTGGCCCTGCAGAAAACAAGATGTTTCCATCGTCAGATACAGGAATCTCTGGGTCAACACCTGAGTATTTGGTGATGACAAATAGGTTCTCTCCAGAAAGGTAAACTCTTAGGTTCCTCACTTTGTATTTCTTTAAGTTAAAATTGTATCCTAAGGCTAATGAACGCATTCTAAAAAAGTCATTGCTTTCTAAATAGCGTGATGACATGGCATTGCTATTACTGGTATTGTTATATCTTGCCACAGGATGGGTAGCGTTATCTCCTGGTTTTTGCCATCTGCTCCAACCATCCATTAACTTCATTTGGTTACGGTCTGTGTAAGCACCGTCAGAATCATATTCTCTACGTGAATAGTTAAATAGCTTTCCTCCTATTGAATAGCCAAATACCGCATTCATGTCAAAACTTTTCCATCTTAAAGAAGTGGTAATTCCTCCAAATACATCAGGTGATGCTTTGCCCATTTTCTCATAAGTAGCTTGAGCGTAAGTAGATGTTTTTGTTCTTTCTATTTCGTTGCCATTCGCATCTCTGGTTACTTTATACCACATTGGCGCTCCATTATCAGGGTTAACACCTGCCCATTCTGGCATGTAGTAAGTATCTACAGGAATACCAATTTGCAATAGCCTACTAGCGGATCCAGCCACACCTAATTGATCCCCAACAATGATGGGCTTAGCAGTATAAGTACCATCGGCATTACGGGTTTTGTAAATATCAGTTAGTTTATTGGTGTTGTGCCCAAGATTCATATCCAGGCTCCAGGTAAGATCTCTGCTACGGATAATGTCGCCTCCAAGAGCTATTTCAATCCCTTGGTTTTTCATTTTACCTATATTTTGCCACATAGAGGTAACACCTGTTAAGCCAGAGATAGGCACACTATACAAAATGTTGTCGGTGTTTTTAATGTAGTAGTCTAGGTTTAATCTCACTCTGTTGTTAAAAGCATTTACATCTAAGCCTAGTCCTGTGGTATAGGTTTCTTCCCATGTTAAGTTTTTATTGCCCACTTGGCTAATTAGCAAACCAGGAATGCCATTATAGCTCGCGGAAGTGTTTACGGCATATAAATCAAATTGAGGATATAAAGAGCTAGGACGATTACCTACGGTACCATAAGCTGCACGAAGTTTAAGATTGTTAATGTAGCTGGCTTTGAACCAATCTTCTTTATGGATATTCCAGCCTGCACTTACAGAGAAGAAATCACCATATTTTTTACCAAAATTGGAAGCTCCATCTCTACGGACAGATACCTGTGCTAAGTACTTGTCTGCATAGGCATAACTAGTGTTTAGAAAGTAAGATTGTACAGCCCATTCATTAATTGCACCTTTGGTTCTTTCTGGTTTTGCTACCACATCTAATACTTCAAACCCTGGTGCTAGGCCTGTGCCATAAACATCTAGTGTTTTGCTGCGGTAGTCATTAAATTCATAAGCTGCCCAAGCATTTAAATTATGTTTGCCCCAAGTATTGTTGTAGCGTAAAAGCTGGTTGGTGTAACGTCGGGCATATTCTGACCTGTATTCCGTAATACGTCCGTTTACGCTTTGCGCTGAACTCGAAAGAGGATCTGAATAACTATTAGATGAATAGGTGTTGAACCTGTAATTGTTAACTGAAGCAAAGGTTAGGTTTTTAGTGATTTTGATATCAAAATCAAAGTTGCCCATAAACTCATAATTGGTATTGGCAGATTTGTTCCATTGCAAGTCATATAGGTAATTGGTTCCTACACTATTTACCCATAAGCTAGAACGGTGCGGGACTAAATTGCCGTTAGCATCATAAGGGCTATCCCAAGGCAAATTAGAATACATGGAAGTGACCGAGTATTGTTTATCGGTAACTGCACGACGTGAACCTACGATGGAAGGCCTAACGCTTAACCATTCAAAAGGTTTGTAAGTGGTGTTTAACCTAAAATTGTAACGTTCATAATCATATCCTTTTACCGCTCCTGATTCGTCATAGAAACCAATAGATAAGAATGATTGAAGTTTTTCGGTTCCTCCTTGGAAAGAGATGTTGTGGTTTTGATTAAAGCCCTGTTTGGTAGCTAAATCCCACCAGTCGAAATTGCTATTGCGCAAATCAGGTTTCCAACGTGGAAAGGTAATGGTACTTGCATTGGCGAAAGAAGCATAGTAATCATACAATTCTGCCCCGTTCATTACTTGTAAATTGCCATTGGTAAGGGTAGTAAAACCAGTTCTTGAGGCAATATCTACCGTCATTTGTCCAGCTTTGGCTCGTTTAGTGGTTACAATAATTACCCCATTCGCACCTTGTGAACCATAAATAGCGGTTGAAGCCGCATCTTTTAAGGCGGTAATGTTTTCAATATCTTCTGGATTTAATTCGCCAGGACTTGAACCTACAATTACTCCGTCTATTACCCAAAGAGGATTGGTAGTACCGCTTAAGGTAGCCTGCCCACGGATAATTACTGAGCCTGCACTGCCTGGTCTACCGGAACCTGGTGCAACGAAAAGTCCAGGAGCTTTACCGGCAAGTAAGTTTTGTACGTTTGGTGAAGTTACGTTTTTCAGTTTTTCGCCGCTGATGGTACTCAAAGCACCCGTAAGGCTTTCTCTTTTTTGTACGCTGTAGCCTACCACTACCAGTTCGCCCAAAGTCTCCGAAGATTCATTAAGAGTGATATTTCCCAAAGAAGCCCCAGTAACGGTTACCTCTTTGGTGGTATATCCAATAAAGTTGATGACCAAAATATCTCCTGTTTTGGCTTGTATACTGAAATTACCTGCATTATCGGTAGAAGTAACTTTTGTGGTGCCTTTCACAGTTACGGTAACGCCTGGTATGCCAAGTCCATTGGCATCTTTAACGGTACCTGAAATGGCTTGTTGAGCTACCATTTCTTCTGTATTACCTAGATTTTTGTGGATAGCAATGTTTTTTGCATTGGCGAAAGTTGAAATACCTACGGTAAGGAGGGTGGCAACTTTCATTGTCGCAAAAAAGAGATGGAAAGGTTTTTCGCCTTTTGATCTCTGCAGTTGGTTGTTTCTTGTCTGGTTAGTTTTTTGTTTCATTGGAACTGAAGTTTTGTTCTTAATGCACTAGTTAGTTTGGTGAAGTGTGATGCTTCAAAGTCGATCAGGATTTTTGGTTAGGGTTTGTTTCAAGTCTGTTTTTTTATTAATGATGGTTGTATGGATATTTTTATTGTTTGCTTGCGTATTGTTTTTCACTGATAGGTGAAAGCCTTGGAGAGCATTGGTGGACGTATACGTAAATGATTTATTCATTCCTAAGATTAATTAGAATGAAAAGAATTTTCAGGTCATAGGTTTACGAAGGTTTGGTTTTAGCTAATAGTTTGGTTAGTAAGTATTAGCAAATCTAAAGCATGAAAAAGTATGGCTTGGGTTAAAACTTAGCGCAAACGCTTGCGCAATGAGTCGTGTTTTTTAGATGACAATTGATAGGATAGATGCTTTTAGCATGCCTATAGCCTACTATGGATGGGAGTGTAACTTTTCCGTGTGTTTTTGAACGCAAACGTTTGATTTTTATAGACTGGAGAACACGTTTGTTGAAGAACTCTTTGTTGGTTATTAGAGTCTTTGATAGGTTGTGCAGAGGAAGGGAGAAGTTGAGAAAGGCACAAAAAATAAAAGCGGCCAACGTTTATAAACATTGGCCGCTTTTTATCTTTAATTTATTATCACTATTCATAATAAGCCAATGACAAATCAATAGTTGAAGTCGGGGGCGTAGTAGAAGTGTTTTTTACCGTAATGACTATATCTTTATTAAATAGATTAAAAGAATAATTGTTTCCTTGGTAAGACCCTGGCAATATTATTGTTTGTCTTCCTGTCCCCCCTCTGGGTCCCGCAGCAGGTACTACATCCCCTAAAAGATCAAGGTAGTGAACTTTTGAAACATTTAGATTTGCGATAATATCGCTTAGATATACTGAATATCCCGAACCATCTGAATTTAAAGTCCATTTTTCTGGAGAGATGCTTGTCATTAAAGCTTTGGGTCTGCCTTCAGGACTGCCCCGTTCTGGCCTGACAACAACGCCAGGAATTTCGTAAGAAGGATTCCAAGGTCTTGGTCTAGGTAGATTGGTATATGATGCTACATAGCTAGGGCCATCATCAACAAAATCCATCTCAGTTATTTTGACCTGTTCAAGATCAATTTGTTTGGCTATAGCAATGCTGTTGTCAGCTGGGCCAAAATCATGTATTATTTTTACAGCATTTTTATTTTCTAAAACGGAAAAGCTGACACTATAGTTTACAGTTCTCATTGCTCTATCAGGATCCGCCACTAGTTTTGAATATCTATTAACAACTTTAAACACGGGATGTGAACTTCCATTACATTTGTCGTATGGAGAATCGATTTCCGGACTGTCATCTAATTTTATCCAAAATACTCCATTGTAAACAGCGCGAGTATTTGGTATATAATATGACGATATATGCTTGTTTAAATATCCAATAAGTTCAATAACATAATTTTTATTAGCTTTAAATGGGTATTCAATCGATAAAATATCATTACTTGACCCATTTGAAACTCCTGAGACATTCACAAATCTATGGGTATCCATTTCTAAATGTCGGTCTAGCATATTGAAACCAAGCCCTCCAGCGGTACGAATATTATGACCATTTAAGGGAGTTGGGTTCGGCCCAAAATATTTATAGTAGGCTGAATTATTATGAGAACATCCTGTATTGTTAAAATAATTAGGATTCCAAGTGTTTGGGCCAGTATTGATATAAGGATTTGTAGTAAAGTCTATAACAGTAGTTTGAGCTGTAGCTATGTTAGTTGATAACACTGTACCGCTAATTACGGCCGTTTGATAGATTTTTCTGATTAGCTTTTTCATAGTAGTAGGTAGTTATTCGTTTTGGATTTTGTGGATATTCGTTTAGTTGGAATAAAAGATATTTCCCTTTTAGTACGATTTTTAAATTAAAGTAGGAAGCATTACTCAAAATTTCTTTTAAGTACTTTTCATCTGCTTTATTCCCATTACTAGTTATAGTAAAGTTGTTTGGAGATAAGTCTTTTTTACTAGTCGTCAGTTTAGGGAATGCTTTGATATAAGCTGAGCTGTCAACTATAGTAGCAAAGCCACTAGCCGTTGGACCACTTGTTTCCGTTTTAACGGCTTGCCAAGTTCCAGTAACTTGATTTTTGATCCTTTGAGGGTTATTTTCTTTATGCTTTTTACAAGAAAAAAGAAAAATAGTGAAAAGAAAAACTAAGCTTAAGATTCTGAATTTCATAGATTAATATTTAGATAATTAAAAGATTGTCTTCCAAATATAGAGTTTTAATAAAAAAAACGGTCAATGTTTGTAAACATTGACCGTTTTTGAAGTTTTAATTCCTTTATTGTTTAATTAGGTTCGTATTCCGAAGGAACTACTACAACCTTTACAAGTATGGTGTAATTTGGTGCAACACTGTTCATTAAATTGTTAGTGTCCTGTACATCAAATCTAATCCCGCCATTAAACAACTCATAACTGTAGGCGCTATAATTAAAAGTGTAAGGCAACTGAATAAAACTACTTGCAGTTACTGGATGTTCGAAATAGACCATTACACCTTCATCTTCTAGTGTGATGCCATCAAACTTTTTGTTAAGCCATGTTGCTGTGTAGCTTCCATTAGCATTTTTCTTCCAATCTGACGTTTTAATTTCGTAGTTGTATGTTTTTGCTTTTAATTCTTGGGTGATGTAAGTGTCTTTCTTGCATGAAGCCAAACCTAGTGTGGCAACGCAAAGTAGGAGTAGGGTTAGTTTTTTCATCTTGTGTGTGGTTTGTGTTTGGTTTAGAAACTCCTATTTGTGTGAGTAGGATATTTCAAATTCAAGTCTCATTTGTGTGTTGTTAAGCTTATATCAAAACTGTTGCCAAAACTTTAGTAAGACGCGTGCCAAAAAATAAATTTTGTTAAACAAAAATCAATAAGCTTTGTTTTTAATTGTTTTGGGCAGTTTTTCAGATGTTCTGTAACAGAAAAAATGTGTAATTATTTTTAACTGATACACAATTTTGTAGTAGAATGAATATTTTTTTGGAGTGTATTAAATAAGAATAGGAGACAATATTAGTCTCCTATTGGTTAGTATAAAAAAATAATGGAAAAGCTTCTGTTATCACGCTCGTCATTGCGAGGTACGAAGTAATCTTACAGCATTGTGTCATTCCGACGTTAGGAGGAATCTTTTATTTAGTGCTACTCGTATACAGATTCTTCGCTTCGCTCAGAATGACAGAAAGAAAGATTGCTTTCCCGAAAAAAGTGCGGGACAGGCTGTGCCTCGCAATGACGAAATATGTCTTAAACCAAATACTCAAACAAAGTTGCGTCTTGGTTCAGTTCAATTACATCAAACTTAAATTCCTTTAAGCGTTGTAAAATACCTGCATAATCTTCTTTTTTGGCTAATTCAATTCCTACTAAAGCAGGTCCGTTTTCACGGTTAGTTTTTTTGATAAACTCAAAGCGGGTAATATCATCATGAGGACCTAGCACCTCGTTCACAAAAAGTTTTAAAGCTCCTGGACGCTGCGGAAAACGTACAATAAAGTAATGCTTTAGTCCTTCGAAAAGTAACGACTTCTCTTTGATTTCCTGCATACGCTCAATATCGTTATTGCCACCACTTACAATACATACTATCGTTTTGCCAACAATCTGATCTTTAACCTGCTCTAAGGCTGCTACAGATAAAGCACCAGCAGGCTCTACTACAATAGCGTCTTCGTTATATAGTTTTAAAATGGTGGTACAAATTTGTCCCTCTGGAATTAAATAGGTTGAGCTTAGTAAATCGCTGCAATATTTGTAGGTAATCCAGCCCATTCTTTTTACGGCTGCACCATCTACAAAACGTTCGATGTTTTCTACCGTTACTGGACCACCATGTTTTAAGGCTTCACTTAGCGATGGCGCACCCAAAGGCTCCACGCCAAAAACTTTTACATTAGGTTTTACGGTTTGTAGGTAAGCGGTTACGCCAGAGGCCAAGCCTCCACCGCCAATTGGTACCACAATAGCATCCAATTCTGGTAGGTCCTGATAAACCTCCATCATTACGGTAGCCTGCCCTTCAATTACTTTTTCATCGTCAAATGGAGGAATAAAAATAGCCGATTTTTCTTCGCTGTAAGCCAATGCTTCTTTCAAACAATCGTCGAAAGTATCACCTACTAAAATAACTTCTACGTTATCGCCACCAAACATATTTACTTGGGTAATTTTTTGTTTGGGTGTGATTTCGGGCATAAAGATTACGCCTTTAATTCCTAGTTTTTTGCAGGAATAAGCTACTCCCTGTGCATGGTTTCCGGCACTAGCGCATACTACTCCATTTTTTAATTGATCAGCATTTAAACCACTGATTTTGTTGTAGGCACCACGTAATTTATAAGAACGTACAATTTGTAAATCCTCTCGCTTCAAATAAATATTGGCATTGTACTTTAAAGAAAGTCCTGCGTTATACTCCAAAGGAGTTCTTTTCACCACACCTTGTAAGGTGGCAAAAGCTTTGTCGAAGTCGAAAGTATGTGTTGTCGTCGTATCCATATTCTTAATCCCGTATTTACGGGACTTTTAATTTTTGATTTTTTGAAAAGCCGTTTGGCATTTCATTGGTTGTGGTAACTTTTGCTTACCTGGCCATTGTAAGAAACTCTGTCATTCCGAGGGAAGCGTAGCGACGAGGAATCTATTTCGACGCTGTTTTAAATTAGATCCTTCGCTGCGCTCTGGATGACAAATTCCCTTAGCCCTCCAAAGGTGGACACATGGCGCTTAAGCATTAGTATATCTTATTTGTCAAAGATTGCTTCGTCGTTCCTTCTCGCAATGAGGAAAATAGGAGCGTCACTGCGAGGAGACGAAGCAGTCTCTATTAGTTTAACCTGGTTGCTAGGTGCAAAGCTACTAGCTCATTTAAATCCCCATCTTCGATGCCTTGTTTCTTATCAGCTAAGTCTAAGAATGCGGTATAAACTATTGCTAACTGTTCTTTATCCAAAGCATGGCCTAATCGGTCTAAGTGGTGTTTCAAAGCATGACGGCCACTTCTAGCGGTAAGTACAATGGTTGCATCAGGGAAACCTACATCTTCTGGTCTAATGATTTCGTAGTTTTCACGGTTTTTCAAGAAACCATCTTGGTGAATGCCCGAGCTATGTGCAAAAGCGTTAGCCCCTACAATGGCTTTATTAGGTTGTACTGGCATGTTCATTAGGCTACGTACCTGGTGACTAATTTCATAAATACCTTGAGTGTTGATATTGGTATGAAGTCCTAAAGATTTATGTGTCTTTAAAATCATCACTACTTCTTCCATGGAAGTATTACCCGCACGCTCGCCGATACCGTTAATGGTACACTCTACTTGACGGGCACCATTTTGTAAACCAGCAATAGAGTTAGCGGTGGCTAAACCTAAATCGTTATGGCAGTGGCAAGAAATGATGGCCTTATCAATGTTTTTTACGTTCTCTCTTAAGTAAAGGATTTTTGAGCCGTATTGGTCTGGTAGGCAGTAACCATTCGTATCTGGAATGTTTACTACAGTAGCACCAGCAGCAATTACCGCTTCAATCATTTTAGCCAAATATTCAATATCTGCACGGCCAGCATCTTCAGCGTAAAACTCTACATCTTCTACATATTTTTTGGCATACTTTACTGCCTCAATAGCACGCTCTAAAATTTCTTCTCTAGTGCTGTTGAACTTGGTTTTAATGTGCATATCAGAAGAACCAATACCTGTGTGGATACGGGGTCTTTTGGCATAGCGTAAAGCATCGGCAGCTACATCAATATCATTTTTATTGGCTCTGGTTAAAGCACAGATAATAGGGTCGTTTACTGCTTTTGAAAGTTCAATTACGCTATTAAAATCGCCAGGGCTAGAAACAGGGAATCCTGCCTCAATTACATCTACACCTAGTAGTTCCAACGATTTCGCAATTTCAATTTTTTGAGGGGTGCTCAACTGGCAACCTGGCACCTGCTCGCCATCACGCAAGGTGGTGTCAAAAATGTGTACTTTATTTGGGTCGTGTAACATAAGTTTTTAGGTTTAGGTTATTGTGCTAAATATTTTAATACTAATTGTCCCATTTCTTGGGTGCCTAATACTTTGCTGGCTTCGGTATTTTGGTCGGCAATGTCACCAGTTCTGTAACCATCTTTTAGGGCTTGATCAACAGCGCTCACTAGGGCTTTTGCTTCTTCTGGTAGACCGAAACTAATTTCGAGCATGAGTGCTGCCGATAGGATAGACGCTAATGGATTTGCCAAGTTTTTACCTGCAATGTCATGAGCCGAACCGTGGATAGGTTCGTAGAAGCCAACACCATCGCCTACAGAGGCAGAAGCTAGCATGCCCATTGAACCCGCAATTTGCGAGGCTTCATCAGTAAGGATATCACCGAAAAGGTTGGCGGTTAATACCACATCAAATTTCTTCGGATTTTTGATCAACTGCATGGCAGCATTGTCGATAAACATGTGCTCGGTCTCTACATCAGGGTATTGTTTGGCAATTTCCTGTACGGTTTCACGCCATAAGCGAGAAGACTCCAATACGTTCGCTTTATCCACTGAACACAATCTTTTACTACGTTGTTGTGCGGCTTGGAAAGCTTTGTGGGCTATGCGCTCTACTTCATATTTGTGGTAAATCATCAAATCTGAAGCGGTATTTCTATCTTCAGAACGGTTTTTCTCTCCGAAATAAACATCGCCTGTTAATTCTCTGAAGAATAAAATATCAGTTCCTTTTAAGATGTGCGCTTTGATACTTGACGCTTCTAGTAATTCGTCGAACAATAGGATAGGGCGAAGGTTAGCATATAGTCCTAGTTCTTTTCTGATTTTCAATAAACCTTGTTCCGGTCTAACTTTTAAAGAAGGATCATTGTCGTACATCGCATGGCCAATGGCACCAAATAAAATGGCATCACTTTTACGTGCTTTTTCTAAAGTTTCATCGGGTAGTGGATTACCAGTTACTTCGATGGCAGCATGTCCCATTAAAGCCTCATCGAAAGTAAATTCGTGACCGTAGTTTTTTGCGATTTGATCTAGGGCTGCTTTTCCCCATTGGGTTACTTCTTGGCCAATGCCATCACCAGGTATTACTAATATATGCTTCTTCATTCTTATTGTATGTTTTTAAGCGTTAAGGTGTGGGGCGTCATTTCGATCCCGATTTTTCTTCGGGAGAGAAATCTAGCAAGTGGTTACTGGATGCTAGATTTCTCCTCGTTCCTCGTTCGAAATGACGGGAATTCAAACCACGCTTTCTAATTCTTCTTTCTTTTTATAAATGTTGTTATGTATCACTTCGCCTTTGCTGAGCAATAGCTGATGTGTTAAGTTTTTCGGTAATTGGTCATCGCTGTGCGACACGTAAATCAAGGTTCTGTTGGTGGTGCACAAACCATCAATTAGGGTATTAAATTGAAGGGTTTGATGGGCGTCCAAGCCTTGGCAAGGTTCATCTAACACCAAAAGTTCAGGGTTTTTAATCACTGTTCTGGCCAATAAAACCAAGCGTTGTTTACCAAGCGGCAGTTGTGCCAGTAAATCGTTTTTATTGGCAGTTAGTCCAAAGTACTCAATGAGTTCGTCCACTTGAGTGCGTTTGTGCCAGCCAATTTCTTTGTACAATCCGATACTGTCGAAAAAGCCAGAGGCGATGCTTTGCCAAACGGTGGCATTAAAATCAAAATACCAATGCAATTCAGGAGAGATTAAACCGATGTGCTCTTTAATGTCCCAAATACTTTCACCCGAGCCGCGTTTGTTGCCGAAAAGATAAATTTCATTGGCATAGGCCTGTGGATGGTCGCCATTTACCAGGCTTAACAAAGTTGATTTCCCCGATCCGTTATGACCTTGCAACAGCCATTTTTCACCAGCCTTAATTTCCCAATTCACGTTTTTAAGCACTTGCTTTTCGCCATAGTTGATGTTTACATCTACCATTTTGATCAAGGTATCACTGCTCGAAGGAGGCGCTTCATGTAAAAACTCGGGAATAGGTCGGTCTTCAATGACGATTTCGTTTCTGGTACAAAAAGTGAAATGCTCTTCCAGTTGTCCATCAATGATTTCTCCATACCTATTAATACAAGCAGGGATTTCGGTTTCATTACTGATCAAGATGATTTGTACACCATTGTTGGTTAATCTATCTAATAAGTTATTCAGATTTTGACGGGACTGGATGTCTAAACCAGTGTAAGGTTGGTCTAGTAACAGCAGCTGCGGTTTTAACAATAAGGCTTTTACTAGTTGCAGCTTTTTGTGTTCGCCACTCGATAGTTCGATCAGCTGTGCATTTTTAAGAGGGGCAAAACCAAGTGCTTCTAAGATAGGTTCTGCTTGGGCCAAGTTCAAATGATTTTCCTTAGCGTAATGGACCAATTCGGCATTCACGGTTAAGGTGTCCTGAACTTGTTGTGCGTTGTAGCGTTGTTGGTAGTAGAAATTGGCTACGCCTTCTACATTTTTAAATTGATACCATTGTGCAATGTATTGACAGACGGGCCTAGCACTGCTTTGTTCATCAAAACTGACGACAATCTCTTCGGTGCTTTTTTCTATGCCTGCAATGGCTTTCAACAAGGCTGTTTTGCCGCTGCCGCTAATGCCAGTCAACAACCAGTTTTCTCCTTCAGAGATAGTCCAATCCAAGTCTGTTAACACGGTTTTATTGCCGTATTTTAAACTGAAATTGGAGATTTGAACTATTGGATTACTCATTTTGTTAAAGTCAAAAGTGTAAAGTAAAAAGTCAAAAGCTTGTTATAATGTCGCGATTGGCTTTAACCTTATGTTTTGTGATTAGTAAAACTTAAAAACCTTGTTTTCTTCAAATTCTTCAATTAAATCTGTTTGACTGCGAACAAAATCGATGTCATCGTATCCGTTAATTAAACAAGATTTTTTGTATGGATTGATTTCGAAACTTTCTTTAGCACCCGTTGCATCAATGGTTACCGTTTGCTCTTCTAAGTTTACGGTTAATGCCGACTTGGCATCTTTAGCCACTTGTGCAAAAATTGCAGCTAAAAATCCCTCGCTTACTTGAATTGGCAATAGTCCATTGTTTAGTGCATTGCCTTTAAAAATGTCGGCAAAGAAACTGCTGATTACCACATCAAAGCCTGCATCTTGAATGGCCCAAGCAGCATGCTCGCGGCTACTACCACAACCGAAGTTTTTGCCAGCAACCAATACCTTACCACTGTAAGTAGGGTCGTTTAACACGAAATCTGCTTTAGGGGTATTGTCACTATTGTAGCGCCAATCGCGGAAAAGGTTTTCGCCAAAGCCTTCACGGGTAGTGGCTTTTAAAAACCTTGCTGGAATAATTTGGTCGGTATCTATATTCTCAATCGACAAGGGTACTACCGATGAGCTTAATTTTTCAAATTTTTTCATTTTTTCTTTTTCTGTCATTCTGAGTATAGCGAAGAATCTGTTTCATAGGCTGCAGATGCTTCCTTCGTCAGCATGACAGCATATGTTTATGTCTTTGTTCCTTACTCTTTGTTCTTTTATCTTTTAGAAGCTTTTATCCTTAATCTTTTATAGTCTGCGGTCCACTCCCCATCTTTAAAATAGTTAGGCTTTAGGATGCTTACTGCTGAATCTGTTACTGCTTTGGCTTCTTCCTCGTTCAGGTTTACAAAGGCATGCTGTGCAAACTGATTAATCCATTTCAACATGCCATCTTCGCCCACCAATTTTGTTGGTCTGTCAAATAGCCACATTTGTTCCGTTTCGAAACCCGCAGATTCTAACAGCGTTGCATAATGACTAATTGAAGGGAAAAACCAGAAGTTTGAAATAATTCTGTGTTCTAAATGCAATTGTTTGGCGGCATTTTCAATCGCGTCAACAATAGATTTGATATTTCCTTTACCACCAAATTCGGCCACTAAACGTCCACCGTGTTTCAAGCTTTTATAAATGCCACGTAATAGTCCTCTTTGGTTTTCTATCCAATGGAAAGTAGCGTTGCTAAATACGGCATCAAACTCACGACTATAATCTAACTGAGCGGCATCTTTTTGCTCAAATGAAATGTTAGGGTAGGTTTGTTTGGCCAGTTCAACCATTTCTGCAGAAGCATCAACTCCCAAAACAGTTGCTCCAGCCTCTTGAATTTTAGCGGCTAAATCACCGGTACCGCAACCCACGTCTAAAATGTTTTCTCCCTCTTTTGCGTCAAGCCACTGCAAAACATCTGCTCCGTAATCAGATACGAAACGATGTTGTTCGTTGTAAAGCTTGCTGTCCCAATGTATTTCTGGCATATTGCTGGTTTTTTAGTTGTTTTGTTTTTAGTTTTTTGGTCTTTACTCCTTAATCTTTGTTCCTTTATTCCTTTGGTTTTGCTGTACTGACTTTGTGATTATATCGATTTTAATTTTTCTTTTTTATCACCTTAGACACCTAAGGGCATTTAAGTTATAATTCCACTATTTTAATATTTCAGCTTTGGTCTTTCTATCCCGAAAAATCGGAGTTTCGCTACGCTCAACTTTCTACTTTTAACTTTTCACTTTTTCAAAGTGTTCCACTGTAGGAAAAGGATCATAAAAATGATGCAGCAAAGCTTTCCATTCCTGATATTCGGGAGAACCTCTAAATCCAACCGTGTGTGCTTCTAAATCTGTCCAGTTTACCAATAGGATGTACTTGGCAGGTTCTTCGATGCACTTTTGAAGTTGATGCGAAACATAACCTTCCATGCCTGCAATAATTTGTTGAGCCTTAGCAAAAGCTGCTTCAAATTCGGCAGTTAGGTTGGGGATTACGTTTAATATGGCAACTTCTAAAATCATATTGTTCTTGTTGGTTGGTTGTTTCGTTGGTTAGTTTTTTAGTTTCGTCATTGCGAGGTACGAAGAATCTGTTTCATAGGTCACAGATGCTTCCTTCGTCAGCATGACAAGTCCTATTTAAACTTCTTCCAACAACTCCCTTACATCTGTAATTTTACCTGTAACCGCTGCTGCTGCCGCTGTTAAAGGACTTGCCAGCATGGTTCTTGCGTTTGGTCCCTGACGGCCTTCGAAGTTTCTGTTCGAAGTAGAAACGCAATATTTTCCCGCTGGAATTTTATCTTCGTTCATTCCCAAACAAGCTGAGCAACCTGGTTCACGTAATTGAAAACCTGATGCTTCAAAAACTTTATCCAAACCTTCTGCAATGGCTTGTGCTTCTACTTGTTTAGAACCTGGAACAATCCAAACTTCAACGTTATCCGCTTTCTGTTTGCCTTTTACAAATTCGGCCACGGCACGTAAATCCTCAATACGTGAGTTGGTACAGCTTCCAATGAAAACATAATCTACAGGTTTGCCCAACAAACTTTCGTCATCGGCAAAGCCCATATAATCTAAGGCCTTTTTGTAAGAAACTTGTTCTGTTTCGGGCTGTGCACTGGTTGCAGGAATATGTTCGGCAATACCAATGCCCATTCCTGGGTTGGTGCCGTAGGTAATCATTGGTGCAATATCTGCGGCATCGTAAGTTAATACGGCGTCAAATGTAGCATCCTCATCACTGTACAAAGTTTTCCAGTAAGCCAAAGCTTTATCCCATTCTTCACCTGCTGGGGCAAATTTTCTGCCCTTTACATATTCGAAAGTAGTTTCGTCTGGCGCAATTAAACCTCCGCGGGCACCCATTTCAATACTCATATTACAAACTGTCATACGAGCTTCCATGCTTAATGAACGAATGGCCGAACCTGCAAATTCTACGAAGTAACCAGTACCGCCAGCAGCAGAAATTTTAGAGATGATGTAAAGGATAATGTCTTTTGCACCAACACCTTTTCTCAGCTCACCATTTACCTCAATTTTCATGGTTTTAGGTTTCGATTGTTGCAAACATTGTGTTGCAAAAACCTGCTCCACCTGCGAGGTGCCAATACCAAAAGCAATGGCGCCAAAAGCACCGTGGGTTGAAGTATGACTATCTCCGCAAACCATGGTTTTACCTGGTAGGGTAATGCCCAGTTCAGGGCCAATTACGTGTACAATTCCTTGGAAAGGATGGCCCAAGCCATAAAGCTCTACACCAAACTCTGCACAGTTTTTAGTCAACATGTCTACCTGATATCTCGAAAGCTCTTCCTTGATTGGTAAATGCTGATTTAAAGTAGGTACGTTATGGTCGGCAGTCGCTACGGTTTGTTTCGGACGGAAAAGTCCGATGCCACGTTTTCTCAAGCCATCAAAAGCCTGAGGCGAAGTAACCTCGTGAATTAAATGCGTATCAATGTACAAAATATCAGGAAAGCCCTCTTCGCGTTTCACCACATGTGCATCCCATATTTTTTCTACTAATGTTTTCGCCATCTTTTTATAAATTATTTTTTAGTTAGTTTGTCAGTCTGAGCTTGTCGAAGACTTTCCTGTAAAATTAGAAAAGAATTCCTTCGACAAGCTCAGGACGACATTCTTTTTAATGTTAAGCAGTCTTAATCGACTTCATTGCAGTCATTGCTTTACGCAACTTTCTACCTACAACCTCCACTTGGTGGTCGCGTAAAATCTCATTAATAGCTACTAGTTCAGCGTTATCAACCGAACCATCTTTGCCCTCGTTAAAGTTTTTGCCTACTAAATCGGTATCTACTGTTTTCATGAAATCAGTTAATAAAGGTTTACAAGCTTGGTCAAATAAGTAGCAACCATATTCAGCAGTATCAGAAATTACACGGTTCATTTCAAACAATTTCTTACGAGCAATGGTGTTCGCAATCAGTGGGGTTTCGTGTAACGACTCATAGTAAGCGCTTTCTGGTTTAATGCCCGCTTCCACCATAGTTTCAAAAGCCAATTCAACACCAGCTCTCACAAAAGCAACCATCAAAGTATAATTGTCAAAGTATTCTTGCTCGCCAATTTTAATATCACCAGCAGGTGTTTTTTCGAATGCAGTTTCACCAGTTTCAGCTCTCCATTTCAATAGGTTCGCATCGCCATTTGCCCAATCAGCCATCATGGTGCTGCTAAACTCGCCGCTCATAATGTCATCTTGGTGCTTTTGGAACAACGGACGCATGATGTCTTTCAATTCCTCAGAAATTTTGAAAGCTTTTACCTTTGCTACATTGCTCAAACGGTCCATCATACCGCTTACACCGCCATGTTTCAAGGCTTCGGTAATTACTTCAACGCCGTATTGTACCAATTTAGAAGCATAACCAGCATCAATTCCTTTTTCCACCATTTTATCGAAAGAAAGGATAGAACCTGTTTGCAATAAACCACACAAAATAGTTTGCTCACCCATCAAGTCAGATTTTACTTCAGCCACAAAAGATGATTTCAAAACACCTGCTCTATGACCACCTGTACCTACGCAGTAAGCCTTAGCTTGTGCTAAACCTTTACCTTCAGGGTCGTTTTCAGGGTGTACCGCAATTAGGGTAGGAACACCAAAACCTCTCAAATACTCAGCTCTAACTTCAGAACCTGGGCATTTAGGAGCCACCATAATTACAGTTAAGTCTTTACGGATTTGCATCCCTTCTTCCACAATGTTGAAACCGTGAGAGTAAGATAACGTAGCACCTTGTTTCATCAATGGCATTACAGCACTTACTACAGCGGTATGTTGTTTATCAGGGGTAAGGTTAATCACTACGTCAGCAGACGGAATTAATTCCTCGTAAGTACCTACTTTGAAATTGTTATCAGTCGCATTTTTCCAGCTATCTCTTTTTTGCTCGATAGCTTCTTTACGTAATGCATAAGATACGTCCAAACCGCTGTCTCTCAAGTTTAAGCCTTGGTTTAAGCCTTGAGCACCACAACCTACAACTACCAACTTTTTACCTTTTAATGCATTTACGCCATCCAAAAACTCGTCGTTTTCCATGAAATCGCATACGCCTAATTGGTTCAATTTTTCTCTAAGTGGTAATGTGTTAAAATAATTTGCCATTGTTCTATTTAGTTTTTTAGTGATTGCATTTATTGTGGTTTCACAGATTTTATGATTTCACCGATATTTGCTACACTGATTTATTGTTTTAAGTTTTAATTTTTTCTCTATCGAGTTGATTACACAGATTTTGTGATTTCACCGATTAATTATTTTTGTTATTTGCTCCTTAAGCCTTGCTCTTTTTTCTCGTAAAGCATGGTTCTGTGCTCTTCGGTTATTGTCGTCCCGCTTTCTGCTACAAGTTTTGGCTCATTTGTCTTCGACAGGCTCAGACTGACATGAGACCAAAAGCTTTCCGCTTCAATCGGGTTTAGTTTTTTCGGATTAGCAGCCCTTTTGTTATCCCGTCATTTCGAACGAGGAACGAGGAGAAATCTAGCAATTAGGTTTTGGAAGTTAGATTTCTCTCTGCGTTCGAAATGACGAACGAAGCTGCTACATCGTAAAAATCTTATCACCCTTATCCAAGAACTCGTTTTCTACACGTTCTTCTCCTGGTTCCTCGGCTTCAAATTCTTTCAATTTTTCGTGGAAACCAGCACTGTCTTTAATAATTGCTACCCTTGCAGAACGGACAAATTCAATCAGCTCATAAGGCTCAAGCGCTTTTACCAAGGCATCAGTTTCTTCTTTATGACCAGTTACCGAGAAAACGGTATAATCTTTTCTAATCACTACCGCAGTAGCACCGTACTGTCTCAACAAACGCTCTACGGTTACTTTTTCGGTAATCTCTTCGGTAGAAACTTTGTAAAGTGCTAGTTCTTGCCAAATGACTTCGCTATCCGTATTAAAGTATACTTTCAGGACCTCAACTTGCTTCTCAATTTGGCGAGCTAATTTCCTTACCACTTCGTAACTTTCGTTAATTAAAATGGTAAAACGGTGTATGCCTGCAATCTCCGAAGGAGAAGTATTCAAACTGTCGATATTGATTTTTCTTTTTGAAAATATAATCGAAATACGGTTCAACAAACCAACTCTGTCTTCGGCATAAACAGTGATGGTGAAGTCCTGCTTGCCTTCGTAACTGGCATCTCCAGGGGTATATTTTATGGTGTCGTTACTCATTTTTATGGGATTAGGAACAAGGAATAAAGATGAAGGACTTTCGTCTTTGCTCTTTTATCCTTATTCTTTTCTCTAATTATTTCAATCTAATTTCACTTACGCTGCAACCTTGTGGTACCATTGGGAAAACATTGTTTTCCTTGCCTACCATTACTTCTAAAAGGTATGAACCCTCGTGTTCAATCATGGTTTGCAATGCTTTTTTAAGTTCAGCTCTTTGGTCAACCTTGCTCGCCTCAATGTAGTATGACTTGGCTAAGGCTACAAAATCAGGGCTGGTAATGTTCACAAATGAATAGCGTTTGTCGTGAAATAACTGTTGCCATTGACGTACCATTCCCAAGAACTGGTTGTTTAAAATCAAGATTTTAACAGCCGCACCAAACTGCATAATGGTTCCTAATTCCTGTGGGGTCATTTGAAAACCACCGTCACCAATAATCGCAACTACCGTACGTTCAGGAGCACCATATTTTGCACCAATAGCAGCAGGTAAGCCAAAGCCCATGGTTCCTAAACCACCAGAAGTAACATTGCTACGTGTTTTATTAAACTTTGCATAACGGCAAGCCACCATTTGGTGTTGACCAACGTCGGTTACAATTACCGCATCGCCACCAGTAAGTTCATTTAAGGTGCGTAAAACTTCACCCATGGTCATTTCTTCACCAGAAGGGTACAACTCAGGTGTAATAACTTGGTCTATTTCTTGTTGATTGTAGTCTCTGAAAAGGGCAACCCAAGCTTCATGCTTGTTTTCTTTAACCAAGTTGGTTAAAATTGGAAGTGTTTCCTTACAATCGCCCCAAACACCCACTTCGGCTTTAACGTTTTTATCAATTTCAGCAGGGTCAATATCTAAGTGAACAATTTTTGCTTGCTTAGCATATTTGTCTAAACGACCAGTTACACGGTCATCAAAACGCATTCCAATGGCGATAATTACATCCGCTTCGTTCGTTAAAACATTTGGCCCGTAATTGCCATGCATACCCAACATTCCCACATTTAGCGGATGGTCGGTTGGAATAGCACCTTCGCCCATAATGGTCCAAGCTGCAGGAATGCCTGTTTTTTCAATGAAAGCTTTAAACTCTCTTTCGGCATTGCCCAAAATCACTCCTTGACCAAACAATACAAAAGGCTTTTGAGCGCTGTTGATGAGTTTGGCCGCCTCTTCAATAAACTCAACCCTAACTTTTGGTTTAGGTCGGTAACTGCGGATATGGTTACATTTTACGTAAGCTTCAAACTCTTCAATTTGTAATTGCGCATTTTTAGTAATGTCAATCAAAACGGGACCTGGTCTGCCGCTTTTAGCAATATAAAATGCCTTCGCTAATACTTCTGGGATTTCCTTTGCATCAGTAATTTGGTAGTTCCATTTGGTTACTGGCGTAGTAATGTTAATCACATCCGTTTCCTGGAAAGCGTCTGTTCCCAAAAGGTGGGCGAATACCTGTCCCGTGATACAAACAATAGGAGTGCTGTCTATTTGCGCATCAGCCAAACCAGTAACTAGGTTGGTTGCGCCTGGTCCGCTAGTAGCAAAAGCTACACCTACTTTTCCGCTGGTGCGGGCGTAACCTTGAGCGGCATGAATACCACCTTGCTCATGGCGTACCAAAATATGTTCAAGCTTGTCTGCATAATCGTAAAGCGCATCGTAAATAGGCATAATTGCACCACCTGGGTAGCCAAAAATTGTGCTTACGCCTTCCTCAATAAGGGCATTTAACAACATTTGCGAACCCGAACCTTTAAAGGTAGGGGAACTTGTAGTTGTCTTTTTCGTCTCTGTATCTTGTAAGGTTTCCATAGTTCTATATTTTATGAATGGAAGTTTTCGGTTTAGGTTAATTGTTAGGCTTCGTCGGTTACACAACCTCCAGCCGCATCGCTTACTGTTTTGGCGTATTTAAATAATACGCCCTTACTGACCTTCAGTTTTGGTTGTTGCCATTTCGCTCTGCGCTCAGCAATGACTTCGTCGCTAACCTGTAGTGTAATTTTATTGTTTACAGCGTCAATCAAGATAGTGTCGTCATCTTCTACAAGACCAATTAAACCACCTTTATAAGCCTCTGGTGTAATGTGGCCTACTACAAAACCATGTGTTCCTCCAGAGAAACGTCCATCGGTAATTAGGGCAACACTTTTACCTAAGCCTGCGCCAATAATTAGAGAAGTAGGTTTTAGCATTTCTGGCATGCCTGGTGCACCCACTGGGCCTTCATTTTTAATAACCACTACATCGCCTTTTTTGATTCTTCCCGAAGCAATGCCTGCTACTAAATCCTGCTCGCCATCAAAAACTCTTGCAGGGCCTTCGAATTTTTCGCCTTCCTTTCCAGAGATTTTAGCTACAGAGCCTTTTTCAGCTAGGTTTCCGTACAAAATCTGTAAGTGACCAGTAGCTTTGATTGGGTTATCTAGTTTTTGAATAATCGGTTGGTTATAATCGATGATTGATTTTACATCTTTTAGATTTTCTGCTACAGTTTTTCCCGTTACGGTTAAACAGTCACCGTGTAGCATACCTTCATCTAACATATATTTCATTACTGCAGGAGTTCCACCAAACTGATGTAAATCTTGCATTAGGAATTTACCGCTAGGTTTAAAGTCAGCAAGTACAGGAGTAATGTCGCTCATGCGTTGGAAATCATCTTGTGAAACTTCAACGCCAATAGCTTTACCTATCGCAATAAAATGTAATACCGCATTGGTACTTCCACCTAAAACAATAATAGTACGGATGGCATTTTCAAAAGCCTTGCGGGTCATGATGTCCGAAGGTTTGATGCCTTTTTCTAAAAGGATACGGATAAACTTACCAGCATCTAAACATTCATTTTGCTTTTCCTCGCTCACTGCTGGGTTAGAGGCTGAGTAAGGTAAGCTCATGCCTAAAGCTTCAATGGCAGAGGCCATAGTATTGGCCGTGTACATTCCACCGCAAGCACCCGCACCTGGACAAGTATGTTTGATAATGCCTTGATAGTCTTCATCTGATAAATTGCCACATATTTTTTGACCTAAGGCTTCAAAAGCAGAAACAATGTTCAATTCTTCGCCTTTGTAGTGGCCCGGTGCAATGGTTCCACCGTAAACCATAATAGAAGGACGGTCTAAGCGAGCCATGGCCATAATTGCACCTGGCATATTTTTATCGCAACCAGGAATGGCAATTACACCATCGTAGTATTGTCCACCGCAAATGGTTTCGATACTATCAGCAATTACATCGCGGCTTACCAAGGAGTAACGCATGCCCTCAGTTCCATTGCTCATGCCATCACTTACGCCAATGGTATTAAAAGTAAGACCGACTAGGTCATTGTTCCAGACACCTTTTTTAACCACTGCGGCTAAATCATTTAAGTGCATGTTACAAGTGTTGCCATCGTAACCCATACTCGCAATACCTACTTGGGCTTTTGCCATATCGGCATCGGTTAAACCAATTCCATAAAGCATGGCCTGTGCTGCAGGTTGAGTGGGGTCTTGCGTAAAAGTCTTACTGTATTTATTTAATTCCATTTATATTGTTGTTTGTTCTGTTTAGGTTAAAAAATAGGTCAAAAAAAAAACGCCTCTTTTGGGGAGGCGGTTTCGCTATAGTATTTTTCATTATATACAACGATTGCCTTCCCTCTGGTGAGGAATAATGATAATGTTGTTAATAATGACTGTATTTAAACGCATGTGTGGTTTTTGTTTCAGCCAAACATACTAACAAATTATCAAGAAGAGAAATTAAATGATTACTTCGTAGTTCACTTTCTCCAGTACTAGGTTTTTATATGCTCTTTGCAAGGTAGCTCCAATGCTATCCCTCCATCTTTGTCTATATACTACTTCGTCAATGGTGTGTATGCCCGCTACTTCTACTGCAGTTCCACAGAAAAACGCACCATCAGCATTTTTTAGGAAATCAACACTGATTTCTTTTTCAATCACTTCAATGTCTAATACACGGCAAAGCTCCATAATGGTTGCTCTGGTAATTCCCGGTAAAATGTTTCCTTTGACAGGTGTATAAAGTTTACCGCCTTTTTCTATAAAGATGTTGGCTCCTGGCGCTTCGGCTACATTTCCGTTGGCGTCTAATAACAGTGCTTCGTCAAAACCTTTGTTCTTAGCATCAGAGGTAGCCAAAATAGAATTTACATAATGGCCGCTAATTTTAGCTTCAATGTGAGTTGATTTAGGATTAGGACGTTCGAAAGGTGAGATCGTGACTTTCAATTGCCTATCGCCAAGGTAGGCCGCCCATTCCCAAGCACATAACATAATAGATACTTTTTCAGGAGTAACCAAGGTCATCTGCGGTTCACTGAACACTAAAGGACGGATGTAGGCGTCTTTTAAATTATTCAGTTCGAGCAGGCGGTAAGTTTGTCTAATCAAGTCTTCAATGTTCCATTTAAATGGAATTCCAGTTAATTCGCAGGAGCGTTTTAACCTTTCGAAATGTTCACGAGCCTTGAAAATGCGAGTAGCATTGTGGGTTTTATAAGCCCTTATGCCCTCAAATGCTGCAAAGCCATAGTGAAGCGACTGTCCGTATAAATCGGTCTTGGCTTCGTTAGCCTTTACAAACTGGCCGTTTAAATAAATTACCGTGTTCGAATTGTAATAATTCATCTTGTTTTGTTTTAAAAAAAGCGTCCCATTTTTTGAAGAAAGGGACGCTTTTTTAGTTTGCTACATCATATCTTAAAAAGAACCCTTACTCTGTTTTGAAAGTACCACATTAAGTAGCAGTATTCCGATGTTATCGGAAAGATTGACATGGCTATTTAAAGTGATTAATTTCATTTTTGACGAGTTCAATTATTTTGTACTGTTTTTATAAATACCAATTTAGTATTCGGTTCAAAAAATAGCAATAGGCAAAATGAAAATATTTAATTTGAAATATAATTCTGTTTTATTTTGTTGTTTCAGATTTTAATTTTGAATAAGCACTCTTTTTTCTACTAAAACATTATCAATGGTAGACCAAATATGGAATCGGTATTCGGTATAGATGTTATGCTTGCATTGTAATTTTTGCAATTTTCTGCCTAAAAGTGAGAAATGTCAGAAAAAGATGAAAAATATAGCACTAGCTTGTGGAAGATATTTTGGGTTGTTTTTTGAATGAAATACTGTACCACCTTCTTCCCATTGGTGTAATGAAAATGACGAAAGAAACAAAGTAGAAATAGAATGGGAAACAGTAGATAATAGCGCCAAAAGTTGTTCTGTTTGAAGTATGAAATATGTATTTTAATCGAGCAGTCAAATCAAAAGCAACATATTCGGAGTATTTACCTGCAATAGCTATAAGGTAATACCAAGCATAGGAGCATAAGATAATTCCGATAATCCAAGTATATCGATTTTTATATAACAAAATTATAGTCAGTGCTATTAGCACCATAATTCGGTCTTGGGTGTTGGAGCTATGCTTGGCATGAGGTATATCAAGGGTAATAAGCAGCAAGAAGAATATTGCCAGTATCCATTTTAGAAAGTCTAGTATATTCTTTTTATTGAGCATTATTTAGAGAGGTTTGTTCTAGTTTAAAGGTAATAATTCTTCAATGCCTATCAATGCCCATGAAATCATTCCCTATCAAAAAGTCTTAGATATTTAGAAGGTACTAATCTTTTCCACTCTGGATGTCTTTTAACATAAGCAAAAACTAAAGGACATAAAGGGACTAATGCATAGGCATTTTCTTCTAAGTAGCTCAAGGTTTTTTTAATCAATGCTGTTGCTGCTCCTCTTCCTGCTAAAGCTTCAGGGCTTTCCGTGTGGATGAGTTTAATGATTTTTTCATTTTCTTCGTAATCGATAAAGGCCGTGTGTCCGTCTACTGATAATTCGAAACGTTGTTTTTCTTCGTTTTTAAATAGGGGCAGGTTGATAAATTCGTCTTTCATTTTATTTAGTTTTAAATGATATAAACGAAGTTAGCGAGAAATTGCTGTTTACCTATTGATGTATGGTAATAAAGGGAAGGTTAGGTTTTTCGTCATTGCGAGGTACGAAGCACCGCATAGTAACATATAGAATGCTTCCCATCTCGCAATGACGTTCGCAGGACTAAACAAAATCCTAAGGATTTAAATTTCTATAGTGCTAATTTGTAGAAAGCACATACGACTCCTACGGAGTCGCACCAATGTTAGTCGGTAATTTTATAAATATTTGACTTCTTCGAGGTCTTTAAAAAGCGGATGTAACTTCCAAAGGTACTAGAAGTTCGTTACTATCTAAGAATTGCTTTATGCCTCGCATGACGGTATGGAATGATAACACAAAAGCCCCGTCCCGCAAGGGCGGGACGGGGCTTTTTCTTATTTGATGTTTAGCTTAAGCTACTACTGCTTCGGCTAAAACAATAATCTTATTATCCAATACTTCTACTACGCCACCTTTAATGTTGTAGATATTTTCGCCTTTTAATTCTTTTACAATCACAGGTCCATCTTCTAAAGTAGAAATGATAGGAGCGTGGTCTTTCAAAATCTGAAAAGAACCAGAAGTTCCAGGAACAGTAACTGCGGTTACTTCGCCTTCGAAAACTTTCTTGTCTGGAGTTAATATTTCTAAGTTCATTCTTTAGTAGTTAGTATTTAGTAATTAGTAGTTAGACTAATTCACTAAATAAATTAATGAGTTAGTACTTAGATAAAGAGCTTTTCTATATACTAAGTACTAGCTACTATATACTAATTAGCTTCTGCCAATAATTTTTTACCTTTTTCAATAGCATCTTCAATGCTACCTACCAAGTTAAATGCAGCTTCTGGATACTCATCAACCTCACCATCCATGATCATGTTGAAGCCTTTGATAGTATCTTTAATATCTACCAATACACCTGCTAAACCTGTAAATTGCTCAGCAACGTGGAAAGGTTGTGACAAGAAACGTTGAACACGACGAGCTCTGTGTACAGTTAATTTATCTTCTTCAGATAACTCATCCATACCTAGGATCGCGATGATATCTTGTAATTCTTTATAACGTTGTAAAGTTTCTTTAACACGTTGTGCAGTGTTATAGTGCTCATCGCCTAAAACTGTAGGAGAAAGAATACGTGAAGTTGAATCCAATGGATCTACCGCAGGATAAATACCTAGCTCAGCAATTTTACGAGAAAGTACTGTAGTTGCATCTAAGTGGGCAAACGTTGTTGCTGGTGCAGGGTCAGTTAAGTCATCCGCAGGTACGTAAACCGCTTGTACAGATGTAATTGAACCACGTTTGGTTGAAGTAATACGCTCCTGCATTAAACCCATCTCAGTAGCTAAGGTTGGTTGGTAACCTACCGCTGAAGGCATACGACCTAATAGAGCTGATACCTCAGAACCTGCTTGAGTAAAACGGAAGATGTTATCAACGAAGAAAAGGATATCTTTTCCAGCGCCTTCGCCATCACCATCACGGAAATATTCAGCAACAGTTAAACCTGATAATGCTACACGAGCACGTGCACCAGGAGGCTCGTTCATTTGACCGAATACCAATGTTGCTTTTGATTCTTTTAATTTTTCAGTATCAACTTTATCTAAATCCCATCCACCTTTTTCCATTGAGTGCAAGAACTCATCACCATAGTTGATTACGCCAGACTCGATAAACTCACGCAATAAGTCGTTACCCTCACGAGTACGTTCACCTACACCAGCAAATACTGATAAACCAGCATAAGCTTTAGCGATGTTGTTTACCAACTCCATGATTAATACGGTTTTGCCTACTCCCGCACCACCAAATAATCCAATTTTACCACCTTTTGCATAAGGCTCTAATAAGTCGATAACTTTAATACCTGTGAAAAGTACCTCAGTTTCAGTAGAAAGCTCATCAAATTTAGGAGGAGCATTGTGGATTGGCTTACCAGCAGAATTATCTAAAGTGTTAATTCCGTCGATAGCTTCACCAACTACGTTAAATAAACGACCTTTGATCTCATCGCCTACAGGCATTTTAATAGGTGCACCAGTATCAACCGCATCCATTCCACGTACTAAACCATCGGTTGAGTCCATTGCAATGGCACGTACACGGTCTTCACCAAGATGTTGTTGAACCTCTAGAACGATTTTTTGACCATTTTCTTTTTTAATCTCTAAAGCAGAGAAAATTTTAGGTAAAGTGGCATCGTTAACAAAGCTCACGTCAACTACCGGACCTATAATTTGCGCTATCTTTCCAATATTAGGCATATTTTGTATTTGGTAAAATTATAAAAATCAAAATGTTAAAGGCGTTTTTGTGCGCCTGCTTTTCGGATGGCAAAGTTATTAAATTTTAATGTAAATTTTATATAGAAATAAAATGTTTTTCAACAGTTTAATAAATGATTATATGATAAGCCAAAAAAGGCATAAAAACTAAGTTTATACCTCTTTGTCATTTGCTCAAAAGAGCAGCCCTGCTTTAAATGCAAAACCATAATACTTGTCCTTTACAACAGGGATTGGATTTTTAATCGTTTGGTCATTATAGCCTAAGCCAGCGGTCATTGCTGTTTTTTGAGCTGCCTTGAATTTATATCCTATACCTAGGCCATACATGTCCCCCTTATCAAAATTATGACTTAGCTTTAGTGATTTGCCGGCGTTGCCGTAAACAAAGAATGTGTTGGCTATATTTTTAGAATAATACCTTACATCCGCAAAAGCCAGAAAAAGATTGTTGTAGGCAAAACTGTTTTTATTAAGGGTGTAATTTTCTAAACCAACGCCTAGGCCAATACTTATTGTTATTGGTGATAAACCAACCATTAATATTGTATAAGCCTATGGAGTAGGCACTATTTGTGTCGCCATAGTTTATGTTCTCCTTAAATTGATACTCAGATACGTGATTACCAAGGTAGACTTTAAGCTCGGTAAGATTAAAATAGCCTTTTTCTTGTTTGGTTGGATTTTGTGAAAAGTGTTGCTGGTTATTGCTAAGAGTAAGGTTAAGAATAATGCATTTTTCATAGATTGTTTAAGTTGTTTTTAATGAAGGTTTTTGATTAGTCTTTAAATTTATTCGGAGGTAATACCTTGAAGCTTGTCTCGTGGTTATTTGTTTAGAATGAGTAGCCAATGCTAAAGCCTGCCCAAATTCTAAAGAAAATCTCATCACCAATGTATTGCTTAGAATATTCGTCCTGTGATATGGGAACCATTAAGCCTGCTCTGTACATCAAACCGCCGCTAGGTTTCTGGTGTCTAAAACCAACTCTTAACAGCCGGACATTTAAAAAACCTGTAACAGTGTGGTCAATGTTGTTTGTGTCTCTGTAGTAGCCTTTTGCAGCTTCAAAAAAGGTGATTCCAAGCCCCAATTCAGCAAAATTTTTGCTCAGTTCATTTTTTCCGTATAGTAAATTAAGTTCAAAAGGAATGATAAAGTTTCCTAAACGACCACTCCTATCTATATCTGGAAGAAAAGATAGTCCAGCTCTGGAGGCCAATTTGATGTTTTTGGTCAGCGTAAAAGACCTATCATAATTAAACGAATAAAACAATGCGTTTCCTCCAACCTCAGAATATATGGAGTTTAAAGCTCGTTCCCCCTGGGCTTTGCAAATCGTATTAACAATAAGTAAACTTATTAAAAGATATTTTACTCTCATTTTACAAAGGGATGTAATTTCCAGAAAAAGCTATTTGATCGTTACTTTGCATAACAATTTTTGTGGTATTGACTACTACAGAATATGGATAGTTATTTGGTACAATTTTTATATAGCCGGTCATATAAGGCGAATTGTAAGAGTCTATGTAAACAGGTATATGAGTCCTATTCTGCGGATTATTGCTAGATGCTAAGGCTACATTTTTTGGACCATAGCCAAAAGGCCAATCTCTCTCAAAAAGAACAAAGTAAATGTAATCTCCTTTGGTTGGGTAAAGTGATTTAGTTTCAGTCCAGTTTAGGGAAGTTCCATTTACGTTTGATAGATTGCCAAAAACAGCATAGACTTTATTTATCGTCTTTTGTTTCTTTTTTCGGATATCTCTATTTGTAAATTTACCAAGGTCTAACCAATAAAGATTATCATAAATTGGGAAGCCATAGCTGTCATAGCTTTTTAGTATTTTTAAGTTAAACGGGGTAAAGGAAATTTGGTTATTTGAGGGGTCAGTTCCATTAATCCAGCTGATGGCATAAGCTATGGCTACATCATTAGCTCCTTTTATCCAACTTTCTTTGTCTTTTTTAACTGTCATGTCGGTAATGTGAGGAGCTTGAGAGATGGTGTCAATACCAGAAGATGTTATTGGCGCATTATTATAATTAGGAGGTGCTATCATTAATCCACTGCTCGTGACTCTTTCATTAATTGTAATAGCCCATACCACATGCTTCTGTGCAAAGCATTCATCTACAACAATGCCGTCTATTAGTGCTCCGCTAGCATCGTAACTATGGCCAATAAAAGAGTCTTGTCCAGAAATCTCCTCGCCATCGTGTGCCACAATTACTGGATTAGGATAGTCAATCGCAAGTGAGCCTGCAGGAATAGGGCATGGGGTATCTTGTTCTACCAATCCCATGTGTTCCTCATAAAACGGGATATAGATTTGCGGATAAAAGTTTTCTCCGTTAACTTCAATTGGTGTGGTCAGTTCTGCTTCTATAGCCGCCATATCAAATTCAATGGATGGCCCTCCTTCATTTGTACCCCGCATGGTTGCAGTTTTTTCTTTTTTGTATAGGCTGTTAAGCTTTGGCAAATTGGCCAAAGATCGAGTCATCAATTGCTTCTTATTTTCCAGTTGTGGTTCAAAAAGATCTTTTGTCAGTACATTATTATCACCATCAAACCTTGCCGCCACATTTAGCCTTATAATTTCCACCGCTCTTTTATCTCTACTGAGCAATGCAATCTTTTTTGCTATTTTCTGCAATCTTTCCTTAATAAAATCTTTCGCCTGGGCTTTTGTTGCAAGGTTTTTTTGTTGTTTTGTGATTGGACTATCTTTACGACATGCAGGCAAAACTGCAAGGATAAGGCACCAAAGTGCTAGACTGGCTGTTAACAGCCACTTTTTGTTTGTTTTCATGGTTTTGAATCAAAGTGTTATCATAAATACAATATGATTTACCTGAAACTAAGCAGGATTATAGGTGAAAACTATTCCAACAATTCTTAAAATAGACTGGAATGGACATTTTGAAATTTTGCCAATGGCAGTTGGGGAACCTATTTGATAAAAATGATAGATAAGGTGTGGTTATTAAGGTTTTATCTTCGATATTGGAGTGATTTTTTGCTGGTTGTGTGTGTGTATGTAGAAAAAAGACATGTTGTTTTATATTTTTATCAGATGCTAGCGATTAATAAATGAAGAAAAATATTTTGGTTACAGGTAGTAATGGCCTTTTAGGGCAGAAAATAACCGAACAGGTTTTAGCTGATCAGAGCGTGAATTTGATTGCGACCAACAGGGGGCAAAATAAATATCCTATAAAAGAAGGCTACGTGTATGAAGAGATGGATATTTTGGATGAGGGACAAGTGGCAACCGTTTTGGAAAAGTATAGGCCTGATGCAGTTATTCATACCGCTGCCATGACCAATGTAGACATGTGCCACGAACAAAATGAGGCTTGCCGCGAGTTGAATGTGAAGGCAACCGCTTTTTTAGCATCGCTTTGCGAAAAGCTAGAGATACATTTTATATATATGTCTACCGATTTTGTTTATGACGGGTTGAATGGTCCTTACAAAGAGGATGATGAGCCAAATCCAGTGAGCTTTTACGGAGAAAGTAAATTGGAAGGTGAACGGGTTACCCAGCAAACAAAAGGCAACTGGACAATTGTGAGAACAATTTTGGTTTATGGTATATTAAAGGATATGAGCCGTAGCAATATTGTGCTTTGGGCAAAAGGTGCTTTGGAAAAAGGAGTACCTATTCATGTGGTGAACGACCAATGGCGCATGCCTACTTTGGCAGAAGATTTGGCAAAGGCTTGTTTGTTGATTGTTGAATACAAGGCGAAAGGTATTTATCATATTTCTGGAAAAGATATGATGAGTATTGTTGAACTGGTAAGGAGGGTAGCTCGATTTTGGGATTTGGATGAACGCTTAATTACGGAAGTAAGTTCTGACACCTTGGCCCAAGAAGCGAAGCGTCCGCAAAGAACTGGTTTTATTTTAGACAAAGCCATGACTGATTTGAATTACCAACCGCATAGTTTTGAGGAAGGATTAGCGTTGGTGAGGGAACAGTTAGCAATTAGCAGTGGTCAGTAAACAGTCTTCAGTTAACCAATAATTGGAATAGCACAATTAGCTAACGCGATAATGAGCTAAATTAGCTAATCATCAAATTATAAATTATCAAATTAATAAATATATGTCATTACAAGTAGGAGATCAGGCTCCAGATTTTAAATTAAAGAATACAGAGCTAAAAGAAGTTTCTTTGGGCGATTTTAAAGGCAAAAAAGTGGTACTTCATTTTTTTCCTCTGGCTTTTACGGGTGTTTGCACTACGCAGCTTTGCACCATGAGAGATAATTTTGGTTATTACGATGGTTTAAATGCACAAGTTTTAGGTGTTTCGGTTGATTCGCCGTTTACCTTGGCCAAGTTTAAAGAAGACCAGGCTTATCAGTTCCCATTGCTATCTGATTTTAATAAGGAAACCGCGGGAGCTTACGGTGCCTTATATGAAGACTTTTTAGGATTAAAAGGTATCGCTAAACGTTCAGCTTTTGTGATTGACGAAGAAGGTAAAGTGATTTACGCTGAGGTTTTGGAAGATGCAGGCAACTTGCCTGATTTTGCAGCCATTAATAAAGTAGTTGCTGGATAATCGTTGCTATTAAGATTTTAGAAAAGCGGGACTGTTGCTGTTATTAAAGCATAGTCCCGCTTTTCGTTTTAATCTTTTTGTTTACTTTTTTGTCATTTCGAGGCACTAAGAATCTGTTTATGGTTTGAACGAGCAAATGGGCTCTTTACTTAGGTTCAGGATAAAAAGTAAAACAAAAAGTATTACCACTTCAATCGGGTTTAGGGAACTTTAACCTGTGCACGGCACCTGCTAACTAAACCCGATATGGGCGGATACCGGCCTTGTGGCTAAGGCCGGTGGAGTATGAGCCGGTAGCGGGACTAAATTAAATAATAGTAAATGAATTGCTTTTCAGATAATTAGCGGTTGTTGTTTAAAAATTTGCAATAAAAATTGTGAATTTAAATTTGAAACATTACTTTTGCAGTCCCTTACGGGGAAATGCATTCGTAGCTCAATTGGATAGAGCATCTGACTACGGATCAGAAGGTTTGGGGTTCGAATCCCTACGAGTGCACAAAGGTAGAAGTTAATCGCTTCTACCTTTTTTTGTTTATAGCCTCTTCTTATCTTTGGTTAACAGATTGTCGGCTATGTCTATTCTCCATCATTTCTTGCTTGCTTTTATATTGTTTGGGTTCTTTCAAGGGATAGTTAATGCGATATTTCTTTTTAAAACTTCTAAACAATTTAAGCCCAATTGGCTGTTGGGAATACTGACCGTACTCATTGCCTTGGCCAATTTGAATATCTATTTTTTCCAATTGTCTATTCCTCCATTTTGGCAAAAGGTAGGCGATATGTTGCCGTTATTGGTGTTTATGCCAGTTGGTCCGCTATTATGGCTTTATGTGCGAAATAGTTTGAATGGCGGAAAATTTGATAGAAAAGATGCTGTTCATTTCATCCCTGTAATATTTGATTTGATCCCTTATCTAGTAGCCTCGGTTTATTATATTGGTTTAATAGGAAATAGGGAGCGGGTTTTTGAATGGATAGATATTTATAATATGTATGTGGATATATTACGCTGGGTTTCCATAATGGCTTATCTTTTGATGTCTTGGAGAATTTGCATGAAATCGCTCCAGCGGGAAAAAATGGTTGCCTACACCAAGCAATTACTTGTTGTTTTTTCTGCTTTTCAATTCGTATGGCTTATTTTCCTTATCCCATATTTGTGGCCCAAATTTCAAACGACACTTTTGCAAACAGCGGGGTGGTTTACTATTTATGTTCCTTTAACCACATTAGTTTATGTACTTGGCTGGATAGGGTATCGAATTGCTAAGGAATATAAAAAGACCGGCGGAGTAAAACTCTCTGAAGCTGAAGCCCGACAGCTTATCAATAAGCTTGAGAAGGCATTAATGGAGGAATCACTGTTCTTGGATCCTAAACTTAATTTAGCTGCTTTGTCTAAACATATTGGCGTGCCGCAGAAAATGATTTCTTATGTATTGAATCAATATTTGAATAAAAATTTCAATGAGTATCTCAATACCTATCGGATCAACGTTTTTAAACAAAAGTTGGCCCAAAATAGACAGTCGGTTTTAAGCTTGCAGGGAATTGCCAAAGAATGTGGCTTTAATTCTCAAGCTACTTTTCAACGGGTCTTTAAACAGTTTACTGGAGTTTCGCCTACAGAGTATCTGAGTTTGAAACCTTCTGAAAATGCTGATTATCGTACTCAAATCCGAATTTGAGTATAGTTAAAAGCCCTAAGCTTTGTCTCAAAACCACACTTTTGTCGAATGAAATCGCACATATTAATTATTTGTTTGTTGTTTGCCGCTTTGGGTTGGTGTAAGGCGCAATCTTCTAATGTCGCTCAAAAAATCTCCGAGGTAGAGCATGGTTTTTATGATCAAATAATAGTTCAGAAGAATATGTCTGGTAGAAGTTTAAAAGACCAGATGCAGTGGAGAAAGGTAAATGGTTTAAGTATAGCAGTTATTGATAGTGGTAAGTTAGCTTGGGCCAAAGGTTACGGGGTGGTTGATGTGAATCTTCCTTCTCAAAAAGTAGATACTGCTACTTTATTTCAATGCGCCTCGATAGGTAAAGTAATTACTACTATAGCTGCCTTGCATTTGGTGAAAGAACGTAAAATAGATTTGGATGAAGATGTTAACCAAAAATTAAAAAGCTGGAAAATTCCAGAAAATGAATTTACGGCACAACACAAAGTAACGCTACGTGCATTACTTTCTCATTCTGCAGGTTTTGCCGATGATTATGGTTTTGAAGGCTATGAACCTGGTAATACATTACCTACTTTATTGCAAATGTTAAATGGAGAGGGACCTGCCAATATCAAAAAGAAGTTAGTCGTAATGACGGTGCCTGGCAAGGTAGAGAGATACTCGGGCGCTAGCTTTTTAATTATCCAGCAGTTAATTGAGGATGTAATAGGTGTGGGGTTTGCTGAATATGTTAAAAAGGTGGTTTTGCTGCCGATGGGCTTATCACACACCACTTATTGTTATCAACCAGATGTAGAGATGAAGCTAAGTGTGGCGAGGGGACATTACAGTAATGGAAAAACACAGAAAAAGCTCAAGTATAAAATATATCCAGAAATGGCGGCAGCAGGGCCTTGGACAACCGCTAGTGATTTAGCCCGTTTAATCATAGGCCTACAGCAAATTCATGATGGAAAGATCAATATACCTTTGGATTCTTCGCTTTGGAAGCAGGTGTTGGTTCCTCAAATTAATTCGATGGGTTTGGGTATTCCTTTAAAAGGATCGAATGAAGTTTTGGGCTATTGGCATGCTGGAAATAATGCTGGATATACCGGAGTGCTTTTTGGGGTTACTGAAACTGGGCAGGGAGCGGTGGTGCTCACTAATTCTGATGGAGGGGAATGGTTGGCTTTAGATGTGATAAGAAGTATAGCAAATGCTTATCAATGGCCAATAATGCAAAGCTTTTATCCTGTTGAGCTTAATAATCCGGAGGAGTATATTGGGAATTATCAGTTGTTGGGAGAAGGTGCCTTAGTGATCTCTTTGATAAAGAGTCAGCTTTATTTTGAAAAAAAGGGGAATTCAAGGAAGTTTAAATTGTATGGTTTGGCAGATGGTACTTTTAGAATTACGGAAAAACCAGATAACTTGAGTTTTAGGTTTGTAAGGGACGCTCATGGAAAAATTTCAGAGTTAATGATGTATGAAAATGGCAACAAGGTTTATCGGTTGAAAAAAGCAGGATTTTAGTTTAATTGTGCTATAATTAGTTTGTTATTGGTGTTTTTTGTGTTTTTGTTTTGCAGGACAGTTGATTTATGTTGATATGAATTGGTTAGGTAACTGGTTGCGATTGAGATTAAAACATAAAGGTTTTGATTGACACTTTTTAAAGGAAAAGAGCCAAAAATTGAAAAAAATGGCCGTGGAGCTAATATATATTTATATATTTGCAACCTCATAAAGAAATGGCTTAAGATGAGCCACTTCAATACAATAAATAGATTTCCTTTTAGGAGCGTAGTTAACTTAATTTGATGCTAAATTTAGTTCTTTTTGGCCCTCCAGGTGCAGGCAAAGGCACCCAATCTCAAAAGTTAATTGATAAATATCAGTTAGTACACATTTCAACAGGCGATTTATTCAGAGCCCACATTAAAAACCAAAGTCCACTAGGACAACAGGTAAGCAAATTAATTGCTGACGGCGAATTAGTGCCAGATAGCATTACTATTGCAATGTTGGAAGAGGAAGTAGATAAAAATCCTGATGCAAAGGGATTTATTTTCGACGGTTTTCCTCGTACAGTTCCTCAAGCAGAGGAATTGGATAAATTTTTAATCGCTAAGGGAGAAAAAATTAATGGTGTAATTGCTTTAGATGTAGATCAAGATGAATTGACCCGTCGTATTGCAGAACGTCATAAAATTAGTGGAAGGCCTGATGATGATGCTGAAAAGTTAAAAAAACGTATCGACGAGTATTTTAACAAAACTATTCATGTATTGCCTTATTACCAAGGTCAAGATAAATTGATAAAGGTAAATGGTATTGGCGAAATTGAAGTGATTTTCAATAGCCTTTGTGAGGTAATTGACCAATATTAAATTTAATAATTAGCTAATTCCATAATTAGCTAATCAAGAATAAAGCATCCGTATAAAATACATTAGTTATTTTTGCGGATGTTTGTTTTTTAGTTTAATCGCTAAATGAAAAATTAAATGCTAACTAGGCGTCTAAACAATCTTAATACGTTAAGTGTTGTGAAAAGCAATTTAGCTATTTAGCAATCGTAATTCGTAAATCAAAAATCGTAAATCTCCATGTCTCAAGGTTCCAATTTTGTTGATTATGTAAAAATCTGTTGTCGCTCAGGAAAAGGGGGAGCAGGTTCGGCGCATTTGCATCGTGATAAGCATACTGCTACAGGTGGTCCTGATGGTGGCGATGGTGGCCGTGGCGGGCATATTATCTTAAAGGGTAATACTCAATTCTGGACTTTGCTACATTTAAAATATCGTAAGCACATTATTGCCGAAGATGGCGGAGCTGGCGGTAGCGGACATAAATTTGGCAAACAAGGTAAGGATGAGATTCTAGAAGTTCCGTTGGGTACCATTGCTCGTAATGCGGAGACAGGAGAAGTGCTTTTTGAAATTACAGAAGACGGGGAAACTAAGATTTTAACAGCAGCTGGCCGTGGAGGTTTGGGTAACGCCCATTTTAAATCTGCTACTTTACAAACGCCACGTTTTGCACAGCCAGGTGAAGCAGGAAAAGAAGAATGGGTAGTACTAGAGTTGAAAGTATTGGCTGATGTAGGTTTGGTTGGTTTCCCTAATGCAGGAAAGTCTACCTTGCTTTCGGTATTGTCGGCTGCTAAGCCCGAGATTGCAGATTATGCCTTTACTACCTTGGTGCCTAATTTGGGAATTGTCTCTTATCGCGATTCGAAGTCCTTTATTATGGCTGATATTCCTGGGATTATCGAAGGAGCATCTAAAGGCAAAGGGCTTGGATTTAGGTTCTTAAGGCATATTGAGCGTAACTCTGTATTGTTATTCATGGTTCCAGCTGATACTAGTAGGACTATTTTGGAAGAGTACGAAATATTGAAGAACGAATTAAGGGAGTTTAATCCGGAGTTGATGCAGAAACCTCACTTATTAGCCATAACCAAATCGGATATGCTTGATGAGGAGTTAAAAGCGGAAATGGAAAAGGAATTGCCTCAAATACCACATATCTTTATTTCTTCGGTAGCCCAACAGGGTTTGGTTGAATTGAAAGATATGCTGTGGAAAGTGATTAATGCTCCTGTTGAAAATGAGTAGATTTTAAATATCATTCAGTATATAAGCAAAAAGCCTCGCACATGCGGGGCTTTTTGCTTATATGTAAGTTAACGCTGGCTATCTTTCAATGACAATATCTTCAAGTACTAACATGTCCATTTTTGTGCGAAGGAAACAATTTAGAGCTTCTTCAGGAGTATTTACAATGGGTTCATTTTCGTTGAATGAAGTATTCAATAAAATAGGTACGCCTGTTTTCTCATAAAAATTATTGATCAGTCCGTAGTATTTTGGCTCAATTTCTTGCTCCACACTTTGTAATCGGCCAGTACCATCAACGTGGGTTACGGCGGGGATTTTTGAGCGTTGCTCTTCTTTGATGAGAAATACTTTCTCCATAAAAGGAACATCGTCAACCTGCTCGAAATAATCTGGTATGTGTTGTTTTAGAATCGAAGGGGCAAATGGTCTGAATGACTCTCTTCTTTTGATTTTGGCATTGAGAATTTCCTTTGCGTCTTCTCTTCTAGGATCAGCAATGATAGAACGATGACCTAATGCTCTTGGACCAAATTCTGCACGACCTTGAAACCAGCCTACCACTCCAGAGTTGATCAAGCAATTGGTCACTTTACTGAAAAGTGCTTCGCCCTCAAGTTTTTGGTAGCTAATGTTTTTTTGTTGAAGTAGCTCTTCGATATTTTCATTACTGAAACGGCTGCCAAGATATCCATGAAGCATTGGATCGGTTCTAGGTTGATCTAGCAATTGGTTGTATACCCATAAGGCAGCGCCTATACAAGTTCCTGCATCATGTCCTGCGGGTGGAATATATACTTTTTTAAATGGTGTATTCAATAAAATTTTTCCGTTTGCTACAGAGTTTTGGGCTACACCACCTGCAATACAAATGGCATCTAAGCCTGTTTTTTGTTGTAGATGGGTAAGTAGATGATAAATCAACTCTTCGGTGATTCGCTGAACAGAGGTTGCCCAATCTTTATGGTCTTGGGTTAAAGGTTCATCGGTTTTTCTTGCAGGGCCAAATTCATCAATCAAAGCTTCGCTGAACAAACTGTCCATGGCTGGGATGCCGCCTTCCCAAACCATATTAACTCCTTTAGTAGGGTGGTTAAAATATTTGAGGTCTAGCTCAAAAAGTCCGTTATCCTTAAACTTAATTACTTTTCGTAGCTGCTCTAAATGGATAGGCTGGCCGTAAGGAGCTAAACCCATTACTTTGTACTCGTCGCCATAGTGTGGAAAGCCAAGCCATTGCGTAAAGGTGGTGTAAAAAACACCAATCGAGTGGGGGTAGGAAACAGTTTCCAGCACTTCAATTTTGTTCCCCTTGCCAATGCCTGTCATGGTACTGGTAAAATCGCCAAAACCGTCGATAGATAATAACGCGGATTCTTCATAAGGAGAAGCAAAAAAGGCGCTTGCTAAATGACTTCTATGGTGCTCTACGTTATGGAATTTTGCTTTTAATTCACCGGCTTTTAAATTGAAATATTCGATGAATTCTTCTTCAATAGAGGCTGCTTTTTTAAGGTTTTTAACTCTGTTGATGATGTTGTTTAGATTTAACCTATTTTTCAAAGCCGTTAAGGCCTTTTTGCCGAGATTAGCTTTAGGGTCTCTAGAGATAGCAATATGATCTACTTCTTCTATGCTAATTTCAGCTTCCTGTAAACAAAATCTTATTGCTTCAATAGGAAAGCCTGCCCAATGTTTTATTCGTCTAAAACGCTCTTCTTCTGAAGCAGCAATTAACTGGCCATCTTTGTAAATACAGGCCGACGAATCTCCGTGATAGGCGTTAATTCCTAAAATATACATAATGATTTGTGGGTTAAATAATTGATTGCGAAGATATAACTAAAACGAATATGTTTATAGCTAAAAAAGGAGTAAAATGCTAGAGTTTACCAGACTTGTTTGCATATTTGAGCCATACGTAAACCAATAGTATTAAAACTGCATAAACCACCATATTAAATAAGTCGTGGTGATCAATGGCGAGTAGTGGTTTTCTTTTATCCCAATATAGGGACAATACGACTAATCTTAATGTATTTAATAACTGGATGAGGACTAAGCCAAATATTAAAAAGCCGTATCTAGCTTTGATATGGTTAGGAAAAGTAATGACAAAAGCACTGAAAACACTCATGATCCCATAACCCAAACAGGTATATACCATGGTAAAGCCATGCCTGCCAATTACTTTTAATTGATAGTCATTGGTATAAACGATATAGTCCATCCAACGTAAAACCGTAGCAGCACTATCTATCGTAAAATTACGCCACCAGTTAATATAATTGAGGTGTTGGTCTAGAAACGGTATGTATAATCCACCTTTTGCTGTAATGCCAATATAAGCCGTATTAAATCCGTAGAATAGCAGATACAGTAGAATGAAATAAATGATGAAGCGAAAATAAGGTTCAGCCCAAAAGCTTTTAATATTCTGACTAAGCTTGTTCATTTTTAGACTGGTTTAATTTTTCTGCAATCTTAACGTCAACAATCAGCCTGAACCAAAATCCTTGTAGGAAATGAAATAAGATGCCTGTCCTTCCATCTAAAATACCTAATTGAAAAGTCATTCGGTAAGTAAAATAAATAAAGGGCCGAAAAAAACGGGGCAGTTTCCACCACATGCTTTTTAGATAGGCTGTACGTTGATAAGGATCTCCAAATAATTTTGGTTTGATGGTCTGTTTGCGTAAGTTTTCCATTCGTTCTATTTCCTCATTGGCCACCAAATCACTATATCTGTTGTGTTTCTCTATCCAAAAACGGATTTTGTTTTCCTTGAGATTTTCTTCAATAATATGCCCTTTTTTCCAAATGACGGTATTTCCTGTAACGATAAATCGGTGATCCATATTCTCGTTAAGGTCGGAATAACCAATACCGTAGCGAAACATTTTTAATTGGTATTTTGGATAATAGCCACCGTATTTGATCCACTTTCCTTTGAAAATATTCTTACGGTTAAAATAAATTCCCTCTACATTGCTATAGGCTTCTTCGTTGAAATTTAGGAGCAATTCGAGAAGCTCTGGAGTTACAATTTGATCGGCATCTAGCCCAATGACCCAAGGAGTTTGTACTTGAAAGTCCTTAAGGGCATAATCCCATTGTTTGGGATGATTTTCGAAAGGATGGTACTTCACAAAGGCTCTGAAACTTTCTGCAATTCTTAAAGTATCATCTGTACTTCCCGAATCCAATATAAAGATCGGTGCATTTAATTGAGCAATAGAATTGAGCAAACGAGGAAGGTGTTGTTCTTCGTTGAAAGTTAATATGATGAAACTAAATGCTGGGTTCATTAAATCGTGGCTCTAATCACCATTGATTTCCAAAGATAGGGTAATCTTCCGCAACCTAGGGATTGATTTTTAAGAGATTTTGGTACATGTTGATGTACTTGTTTGACAGTGCTGTTTCGTCAAAATCTTGTTTAATTATTGTTGGTGCACTGGCTCTAATTTGAGTACGTTTTTGAACATCTTTAAAAGATTGAAAAATAGTTGCTGCTAGCTGTTCGGGATTATTTGAGGTAATCCATCCCAAATTGGTTTCTTTTACATATTCTGCTACGCCAGCTTCCTTGCTTACAATTACAGACGTTCCTACAGCTAATGCTTCTATAATTACATTTGCAAAATTTTCTTTATAAGAGGGTAGGACCAAAGCATCAACCGATGCAAGTAAATCAAATTTTTGAGTGTTATTCACATATCCTTCCCATTTGATTTTTTCTGCAATATTTTTTTGTGTTGCAAGCTGCTTTAGATGATTCACATAATTTAAATCACCTTCACCTGCTATGGTTAGGCACCAATGAATGGTCAGTGAACTTAAAGCTAAAAACAAGTTTTCTAGACCTTTTATCTCATTGATTCGTCCGAGAAAAAGCAATTGATATTGTTCATTTGCTTGAGTTTCTACAGCGTGTTGTATTGGAAGCTGAATGAAATTGGGAATTGTTTCGGGCGATTTATTGGTAAATGCAAAAATATCATTATGTTCTTGCTTGCTCGTGGCATGATAGGCTATCTCTTTCAGTAGGTATTTGCCCAATAGCTGATGGATAAACCTTTTACTCAATGAATTTTTATGACTGAGCGTATAAGTATTTAGCATTCCTCTAGGAGAAAGAACAACTTTTATTCCATACATTTTAGCGATTAAACATGAAAAAATAGATACTAAATTCCACCACGCATGAATGTGTATGATCAGCTCATTTTTGCGACCCGCTTTTTTCTCTGCTATGATCAGTTTACGTAGAAAGCTAAAAAGGGCAGGAGAGAAGTGCGTGTGGTCTTTAGTTAGCCTTTTGAAATAAAAGACCTTTACGCCATCAACAATCTGTTCAATACCTGTGGGAACATCTAATTCTGCTTTACCATTAGCGGTAGTAGCTAGAACAATTACATCTTCACCAGCTTTAACCAGCTCTTCCGATAACTTAGATACGGACATAGTTGGTCCACCATAAATGTATGCAGGTTTATAAGCTGCACATATTTGAATGATTTTCATTTTTTCTGACTAGGAAGCGGTAATTTTCCTCGTATCGTTTTAAGCTAGTGGATTACTTTGTTCTTGAGCAAGCTTGCTATTTCTGTAACCATAAAGGAAGTAAATAACCAATCCTACTACCAACCATATTCCAAAACCAATCCAGTTACTTAATTCTAATTCACACATCATGTATAAGCAAGAGATCAAGCCTAATACAGGGATAAGTGATAAGTTTTTGGCAATGGACAAATAGGTGATCACCAAACAAATCACCAAGAAAATCCACATTGGAATTTTGTGTTTGAATAAATGCCAACCACTTTCGTATTTCTTATGATAATCTACCGACGACTTACTCAAGAAACTCTCGTATTGTTCGGAATTAAGATTGCTTAAATAGGCTTCGGCATCAATTTGTTTACCTTGTAATACTACAGGGCTAGCACTGATTTCTTGTTTAATGGTGCTTAGCTCTTCACTGTTTAAAGAGGTTACAAAGGATACTGGATTTACCACTTTAGGGGTGTTTGAAATAAAGCCCATTGCTTCCTTATTAAATTCGGTAAAAGCTAAAATAATTGCCCCTACAAAAAGTACAGGAATTACAAACTTTGCATTCACATAAGGAATTTTGAATTTTCCACGTTGTACATCAGGCCTGTTTTGAAGCACCAATACTCCAGCACATACTAGGACAAAAGCAAACAGAGTTCCAATGGAACACAAATCTGTTACGGTGGTAAGGTTCATGAATAACGAAGGAATAGCTACTACAAAACCAACTACGATAGTAGAGAAAGAAGGTGTTTTATACTTAGGGTGGATTTTAGAAAATGATTTTGGCAATAACCCATCACGGCTCATGCTCATCCAAATACGAGGTTGTCCCATTTGGAAAACCAATAGTACCGATGCCATGGCAAACACTGCGCTTACGGCAATAATGCCACTCATGAGTTTTAAATCTATTTGATCAAAAACGTATGCCAAAGGATCGCCAACGGCTAGTGTATTGTATTTCACAATTCCTGTTAAAACCAAAGCAATGGCAATGTATAGGATGGTACAAATTACAATGGCCCACATCATCCCTCTAGGAAGGTCACGTTGCGGATTTTTACATTCTTCGGCAGTCGTAGATATGGCATCAAATCCGATATAGGCAAAAAATACTGCCGATACTCCTTTAAGTACGCCCGAAATACCATTAGGGGCAAAAGGGTTCCAGTTTTCGGTATCCACATAAAAAATACCAACTGCAAGTACCAATAAAATTACGGCAAGCTTAACAATTACCATCGCATTGCTGGCGTTTCTAGATTCTTTCATTCCTCGGTATACCAACCAAGTAATGAAAATGATAATGCCTAGTGCAGGAATGTCGGCTACGAGGTGAAAATCACCAATTTGCGGTGCAGTGTTCCAGGCATTAGCAGCAACTCGAGTGGCTTCGTCTATATTGGCCATGCTTTTGCCGGCATTAAGCAAGGCTTCTGCATGTTTGTGTCCATTGTAGGCACTTAGGTAGTCCATACTGGCCCAGTCAGGCACATGAATACCATTGATGCCCAGAGTGGGTATTTTAATGGAGGAGAGCAGTCCCGTAAAATAGTCGGACCACGAAATGGCTACCGTAATATTGCCAATGGCATACTCCATAATGAGCGACCAGCCAATGACCCATGCTACCAATTCACCGAAAGCAACATATGAGTAGGTATATGCACTACCCGAAACAGGTACCATTGAAGCAAATTCAGCATAGGCAAAAGCAGCAAAGCTACACGCAACGGCAGTAAAGATAAATAAAAAGATTACTGCAGGACCTCCATCAGCACTTGCTTTACCAATGGTGCTAAAAATTCCAGCACCGATAATGGCGGCAATTCCGAATGCGGTAAGATCTCTTACACCTAGTGTTTTGTGTAACGAAGCCTCATGGTCGCCGTAGCCTTTTGCGGCATCGGCCAATATTTTACTAACTGATTTTTTTCTGAACAGGTTTTTTAGCATGCGCTATTGTTTGGTTGGTAATCTTTCAAACTTAAAAAAATAAATAGACTTCTTTTCATTCAGAGTGAAACGAGAATCGAAATTGTATCTTTTTAATGAAGAGGAAATTCAGTTGATGTTTCTTTGAATATTTATCAAAACAGGTTCGTAAAATGATTTTTTATCGAACCTGTTTCGAAATAGATTGGCTAAAACGATATTGTTTAGCCTAGTTTTTCTAACTCGATTTTTACAAACGCTGCTAGTTCATTGATATAGGATGCACTAAAATCAAATTTGATTCCAGCAGTCTCATAAATCTCGTTCATGGGTTTGGTATAACCTAATGCCAAGGCATCTAGATATTGCTGTAGGCCTTTTTCAGGATTTTCTTTATAATTTTTCCAAACAGCTATAGCACCCAATTGGGCAATGGCATATTCGATATAGTAGAAAGGTACTTCGAACAGGTGCAATTGCTTTTGCCATACATTGCCAAATTGTTTTTCGTAGCCTTCCCAATTGGCAAATCCAGCACCAAATCTGTTGTAGATTTGTTTGAAGGCTTCTTCGCGATCGGCGGCGTTATGGTCTGGATTGGTGTAAATCCAATGTTGAAATTGGTCAATTACGGCTACCCATGGTAGGGTTTTTAACACATCAACTAATTGCTCTTTTTTTGCTCTAATGAGGTCTTCTTCCCTGTCAAAATAAACCGACCATTGGTCCATAGAAATTAACTCCATACTCATTGAAGCCAATTCGGCCACTTCAGAAGGACAGTGCTTAAAGTCGTTCAGCTCCAAATTAGCGGTTAGAAATGTATGTATGGCGTGACCTCCTTCGTGTACCATTGTCGTTAAATCACGGAAAGAATTGGCAGAATTCATGAAAATGAAAGGTGCGCCAGTTTCTGCTAGGGGATAGTTGTATCCTCCAGGCGCTTTACCCATTCTACTTTCTACGTCAAATAGCTGGTTTGCTTTCATGATGGAAAGTTTTTCGCCTAATGAAGTATCTATTTGGTTAAAACAAGCAATGGATTTGTCAATGAGTTCGTCGCCATTTTGGAAAGGTTTCAGTGCTGGTTTTCCAGTAGTGCTCACCTCCAAATCCCAAGGGCGTAAATCTTCTAAAGCTAATGCCTCTTTACGTTTTTCGGCCTGTTCTCTTAAAATAGGAACAATTTCTTTTTCGATGGCTTCTGCAAAATCATAACAGTCTTTTGGTGTATAGTCAAAACGGCCTAAGGCTTGAAACATATAGTCGCGGTAGTTTTCGAAACCAGCATTTAAGGCCACTTGATGGCGTAGTTTTACCAATTCATCAAAAAGGATATTCAATTGGTCTTTATCTACCAATCTTCTTTGCTGAATGGTTTCCCAAGCGTTTTGACGAACGTTCCTGTCGGTATCCTTTAGGAAATTACCAGCTTGTTCCAAAGTATATTCTTGGTCGTTAATGGTAACACTCATTGCCCCAGTAACACCTTGGTATTGTTGCTGTTTTACCTGTAACTCTGTAAATAACGGAATGTTTTCCTCTCTAAACAGCTCTAAAGCTTTACGTACACCACGTAGGTAAACAAAGTATTTTTGTTGATCTAGCTCTTCCACGAAAGGACTTTCTACTAGTTTCTTGTTTAGCTCGTTTGCTATTGGTGCTATTTTAGGTTCAATATCAGTTGCGAAGTATTGAAAGTCTTTTACCAATTGCTCATTAGCAGTATCGCAGCTCATTTTGATGTAGCGCCAAGCAAAATCTTCTTCTAAAGCTGCTTCAAGCTCACTTTTGTCGCGAAGCCACTGCTCGAGTTCCGTTTGACTATCAATGCTTCGATTTTGTAGTTCCTCAAAAATAGGAGATAGGTTTTCCCATTTAATTTCGAGGTTTTGTGGGATATATGTTCTTTGTTTTTTAATGATTGTGTTCATGGTATCAAATGTTGTATGTTTTGAACGTTAAAAAGTTCAAAAAAATATTATTTTATATTTATTAAATAATGGACACTTATTGACGAACAAAAGTTTGCACAAAATTTGTTCTTATTTTTTTCGGATTAATATTTTCTGTTTGACTAGGAATAGATGTAATATCACTATTAAGATTAGCGACCAAAATAGCCCGCCTATTAAATTTTCGAAACATCCACCTTTGCTAAATAAACTAAAAAAGGACTGGAAAATTAATATTGAACCAAACTCATAACCACCGAATAGATTTTCGCACCATAAAGAAATTTTTGTGGTAAGCCAGCCAAAGAGGAGAAATGTAATAATAACGCCAAATAATCCACCTGACATATAAGCATCTGGAAGCGTTTGCGGTTTAGCAGAGGTGTAATCTTTTTCATTTAAAGAAATGGCACCTGCATCAGTAGCTCTTTTCATTGCGGAAATATCGGGCGAGCCTTTATCTGGGAATAGTATCCTAGGAGCTAATAACTTTAGTCCATCATAAACAATATCAAGTCCATAATAGTCTCTTTTTTCAGGAACATAATCAAAATATGACACTGCCATCGAAACTTCAGAGAGTCTTGTAGTTAAAAAGTCCCAATTATTTTCTGCGATGCTTAGATTTTTTACATAATCCTCTTTAAGAACTTCTGACGCCGCATCATAGTTATCCACTCCTTCATCCCATGTTAATTTACGGTAAGTTCCGTTTATAGATGGATAGTAGTAAAAGAAAATGAGAATGATGGGAGACAAAATGATAATTGGTCTCCATCTATAAAGCGTATATAAGTTCGTCATCAGGAAAATTATAATGACGATTATATTTTCTTTCATGCCAGATAATAGCGCGTTTAGCATTAGATAGCCCAGAAATACAATGGCAAGTGGCAGGTGTTTTTTATTCTTAAGGCTATAAATACAATAAAATAAAGCTAAAAATAATCCTAAACTATTGAGATAGAACGCTAAAAAAGCTAAAGGAGAACTTTTCAATAAATAGGCAGATACGAGTAAAATTATTGCATAAATCAAGTAAGAATGTTGTTTTAGATTGATTCTATACTTTGCTTTAGCAGCATAATGCTTGATATTTGGGAGCAAGCCACATAAGTATGCGGCATGTGCTATAAGACTATAATTTTGGATAACCGATAATTTTTGGAGTAAGGCGCTATCTACAGGTAAATTTGTTTTTTCAAAATAATAGTATCCCAAAGTATCCGCAAAAAAGAAAATATTGGCAATTGAATTATAACCAAAAAATAATATTTGAGAAAAAATAAATGGCCTAAACAATTGCTCACTCCATTTCTTATCCAAAGGAAGCGGCGTTATTTTACCAGTAATACTTAAAATAATATAAATTAAGCTAGATGCCCATGAAATAGAAAAACTTAAAACAGCGTTATTGCTAAGTAAATAAGCGGCTAGGGGTGGAATAAATAATAAAAAATATTTCAATGACTTATTTTTTGGTAGAGGGGCGAAAAGTGTTTTTCAAAATACAAGTGATTGCGATAGTCATTATACGCCTGTTCCGAATAATATTGGTGGTTATTCAATAGGTCAGTAAAGATCGTATCAAAAGATTCAGTGGATAAATCGGAAAATTTAGCCCAACTGAATTTTTTCAATGCATTTCTATAATGTTCGTTGTCAAAAAGTATAACGGGCATGCCTAAAGCAGCATATTCGTAAATTTTATTTGAAGCACTTGCAGCTGTACTATAAGCCGCATTTACTGGTTGTAAAATGCCAATACCTAGGTCAAAATTTTTTGCAAACCTTATTAGATCATTATAGGGTTTGGCTTCATGAAAAAAAACTTTATCTGTTAGTTTATTTTTGTCTACGAATGCTTTTAAGTCCTTTTTAAACGTTTGATCATAATCACCAATTAAGTCTAGGGTTATTGAATGTTTGGTTTGTTTTAGGTATGTAACTAATTCCAAAATTCCATGGCCTAGAGATATTTTACCTTGGTAAATAATTTTCAGGTTACCTTTTAAATTTTGCTGAGAGGAATGAACTGGATTAGGATTAAAAGCTAGGTTTGGATAATTAGGCAAAAAAGCTGGAACATTTTGATATTTGAAGAACTTACTTCTAGATAAATCTGGCAAAGAGAAAATAGAGGCTTTGATAAGATGTTTCTGTTCTATTTTCCAACACCAATAAGTTAATGATTTTTTATTCACATAATTTAAATCTGTAACATCGTGATTGTGGTACCATAGTTTTGTATGGCGGATGAATCGTCTAATCAAAATGAATGCTCCAAATGAATAGCTATCGTATGTTAAATTAAGACTAGGCCTATATTTGATGTTATAGTACCATAAATTTAAGCTGAAACGTAAAAAAAATAATAGCTTACGCCAAGATGCAGCATAAAGGGTATTCTTATCAACTATGCCTATTTCTATGTGATCTGTTTTTTTTTCGGTTGGCGTTTTTTTAGCATCTTTTCTATACAAAACAATTACTTTTTCACCTAATTTCACCAGTTCTTGTATTGCATTCAGCGTAGGAGGAAATTTATCTGGCTGATCATAAATCGTAATAAGAATTACGTTTTTCTTAACTTTTTGCAATGCTGTAAAGATTGTTTTTTAGTTTGGTGAAAATCCAGATGGGAGTTAATAGACCTGCAAGGCTACTTAGTCCATATAGCATGTTGATTTTAATTCTGTTACCAAAAGTTAACTTTTTATAAAAAATAAATTTGGACGGCTTTAGCCCATTTGCCAAGCCTGTACTGGCTACAAAAGCTTTGTTTTGACGATAGTCTATTAGCCAAAAGGGGTAAGTAAACAAATATATCCGTTTCATGATTTTATAAGCAATCTCTGGTTTCTTTGTATCTGATTGGCTAATCCCTTCAAAAGCAACTTTACTGTAACTCGGCAAACCAGCATCTAAGGCTTTAAAATCTCTCCATTTTCTAGGGAGTGTGTCTCTGTATGAATTTGCTAATGCCTCATTAACGCGTATATCTTTTCTAACTAAAGCTTCGGCGAAAGTGAACAAGCTTCCTCCATTGGTAATGATTGCTGTCGCTAAAAAAATTTGCACGTAAATACTTCCGTCGTAAGCGTCGGTATTGTATAAGTTAAATACATCTTTTTTGAATATTAAACCCGCTACAAAGCTAAAACTGGAGTAGTATTTAAGCGCAACTTCAGTTCCAGTTCCTATCACTTGAGTACTTTTTGCCCTTATTTGTACATCGTTCGTGTTGATATAATCGCTACTATTGCAAAATCCAACATCTGGTAGGTTATTGATTTTTAAAAAATCAACTAAGCGTGAAATAGCAGCATTGTCACTTAGAGAATCGTCGTTTCCTAAAATAAAGCAATAGTCTCCAGAAGCTAATTCCATTGACTTTCTCAAATTTTTATCATAGCCCTGATTGGTTTCAAAACGATGATAGTTTATTGGAAATTTATAGGATGTTTTTAACTGCTCGATTTCTTGTTGAGTATTGTCACTACTTGCATCATCAGCAATACATATTTCTATGTCTCTATAATTCTGCTGCTCAATTTCTTCCAGTGCAATTTTTAAAAATGCTATCCGATTGTACTGGGGAATACATATTGATATTTTCATTTAATCTATATCGTTGTGAACAGAAAAACCAATTAGGGTTGATCTCGTTTTATTGACAAAATTATACTTGCAAACAAGTAAAGTCAAAATAGATTGGTCTTGACGATGGTTACTTTTATTAGAAGTAGCTGGTGCGAAACATTCTTTTACGAGTGCGAGATTGGCCCAATCATCTAATAATAATTGAGCATTTTTATGTTCTAAATTAAAAGCAACGGCTCCCCCCATTAAATTAGATTGATATAAAAAATTTTTGTTGTCGCCAAATATATATTTATAGGAGTCGGGATGGCACCATTCGATCAATAAGCCAGGAGCAAAAGGGCTGTAAAAGCCCACTTTTTTTAATTGCATTCTTATTTTTAAAAGAGATGCGTGGATTAAGTTCCCCGCGTCCATCCACATGATTAAGCTTTTAGGATTTTCTTTAGCGATTTGATTAATAATGACTGGTTTCCAAGCATATTCTCCAGCATTTACATTAATGTTGAAATACTCTGGATACAAATTGTAATCAAATTTCTTAATTGTTACTTGGGGATAAGTAGATTTTAGAACGTTAATTTCATCATCTTTTAATCCTAAATCGAAGTAATAGGTACTTGCCAAGTTTTCAAACTGCCCAACGCTTCTTAGAAAATTTAAACTAGATTTAAAGTGAGAGCTATTTGATCCTGTTATTAATATTAAATCTTCTATCTTTTGTTTTTTTTCTTTAATGGGGATAACGCCATTTAAGAAAGAACCGATTGGTTCAATAATGTCTTTGCGAATATAGTGGGGAAGTTTAGTTATGGTCTTCCGTAATTTTTTTTTCATAAAGTAAAAAGTCATTTATAGAACCTTCAAAAAAAATTGCCTCATCTCTTATTTTGCTGTGAATATGGTCGGGGTGTCTGATAATGGGTACATCAGAAAGGAAGCCTGCCCACTCGCTAAATGTGCTGCTAGCTGATGTAACAATTAATTTTGCTCTGCTAATTTTTACAAGATCAATTACATCCTGCTCTGGGGGTGTATAAGAAACGTTAGGTATCGTTAGTATGTCTGTTAATTCATGTTCATGGCCATCAGAAAATATTTTAATGGGCGTGTTAGCAAAACCGTTATGTTTTAATTTTTCAATGATGTCAATAAAATATTTAAATGGTGTGCGAGTTGCTCCAACAGTTTTAAAATCTATATGTTCACCTAAAGGCTTAAAATCTCCCATGCGGATATGAATAGCAATATATTCTTCATTTTTTAGCTGTGCTAGCCGATATTGGTTTTTTTTAGAAAGCAAATTGTAAAATTCGTTGATTACTAATTGGCGATGCGGCTTTAGATCTTTAAAGAAATGCGCCCAGTCGGGTATTTGATCAAATACATAGATTTTGGAATCGTTTTCAATAACTGTAGGTTCCTTAATCGTTTTAACAAATAGTTTTGCTACAGGGATCGCTATATAACTACTAATGTTAGGGAACTTGAATTGGCCAAAATAGAACCTTTTGACTTTTTCTTTCCTTAAAAAAGGACCTAAGTGAATGCCATTTAAGCCTAATACTGTTAAAGGTAGTTGATGTTGTTTTGAGAAAATTAATGCCCTTGCCCATACAAATAAAATATTGCCCAATCCTGCGTTGGGCATTTTTGCAATTACTTGGCTGTTAAAGATATTCATTTAAAAGATTGCTGAATGTTTTTACTCGTTTATTGTAACTGTAGTTACTACTTTGAGCTCTTTTTAAAGCATTTTGCTTAAGTCTATTTATTTCTAATGGATGATGTGAAAAATAAGTAAGCCTTTCTTTTAATTCGATAATGTCATCAAAATAAATAGCTTCTTTATCCTCTTCAAAAAATACACTTTGTTCCGCCGTACGATTAGCGATCAATAATCCTCCATAGCCAGGAACCTCGAAAGTGCGCATGTTGTGTGAGTTCTCTAAGATGTTATGCGGACGTAAAAAGTTAAATACGCCAAAACTTGCACTACAGTAATTCGCATATTCATTGTCAAATAAAGGTTTACCTATGATATTGATTTGGCTTACAGTATCGGGCTTTAATTTTTGAACCCATTTCTGTTCCCCGTACACTTCAATAGGAAAACTGCTAAGTTGTTTTAGTATTGTTTGTCTTTCTTTATCAAAGGCACCTATAAATCCAAACTTATCTATTGGTTTTAAGTTCCTTGAAATAGCTATATCCGCATCGTAACCAAAAGGTAAAGTGAATGCGTTTATTTGGTAAATACTTTTAAGTTCTAGCGCTATTTTTTCGGAATAGCTTCCATACATATCATATATTTTGATAGAATCTTTAACATTTCTATTACCAGAGCCACTGGAGTAGAATTTAAAAGGATGATCTGGATTATAGTTGCATAAGAGCTTTGAGCAGGTTTTAATTTCTTTTAGTGTTTCGGGAAAAATTTCCATTCCCTTAAATACCAAAGTTACCAGCGGTTGTAGTTTTTTTGAGAAACTTAATAATGCGCTATTTACATTCGAATAGAAATCTCTAGGTGTAATTTTGAATTTAATTTTACTGATTAAGTTTTGGTTTTTTAGTTTTTGAACAGGCGCTTGTATGTCAAAAGTATATACAGTCCAACCAAAACTTATTAGATTTTTTACATATTGATGTTCTAAGGCCCCTGTACTAAAATTACCCACAATTAATATCGACTTAGCCATTTTGGATATTTAAAAAAGGGAATTGATATTTATTTGCCCTGTTCTTTAGAAGTATATCTTTAACATAGCCTTTAAGTTTTACAGCGTTTAGCAGCCTTTTTATATTCAACGTGGCAATAGATCTGGCGATTCGTTTATTTAAATAAGTTTGAAATCTTTCGTTCTGAAGCTTGAGTTCACTTTCGTTAAAATATTCTTTAAAGTGAGCGACTAGGCTAGAAGATTCTAAAATATCTAAATTGATTTTAAAGGAATTTGAGGATACACTTGTGCTAATTTGGCGATAAATGGTTAATGACTGGGGGATGTACAAAATATCAAGCTGATTATATAGTATCCTGAGAACATATTCCATATCGCCATATTGAGGGAGATCTTTTTGAAAATAACCTATTTTTTTTATGGTTGACGTGCTTATCGCACAACCAGAGATATGAAACCAAGTGCCGTTTTTTAAAGTGTTTTTAATGGCCTCTTTTGAGGACTTTATTAATGATGTATGTTCATGATTTTCTCCTTTATCGGTTTTTCCATCTTCATATAATACATCATAGCTTGTGGAAATAGCAGCAACATCGGGGTAAATTAAAGTTTGTTCATACAAAACTTTTAACCAATTCTCTTTTGCAATATCATCTGAATGAAGAATATAAATCCAATCAAATTCATTAATTATTTTTTCAATAGCATGGTTTACATTTGCTCTTTCTCCTTGGTTTAATTGAGACCTTAAGATCTCAATTAATTCAGGTGATAAATACCACGTATTTTGAACAATATCCAGTGTATTATCTCTTGAACAATCATCAGCTATTATGGTTTTTATGGTTAGCTGATGATTGAGCTGAATATTTTTTTGAACCGAAACTAATGTTTCAGCAATTGTTTTATAAGCATTATATGTGGGAATGATGATCGCTATTTTCATGGAAGCGGATGGTGTACTGTTAATGCTTGGTAAATCTTCGACTTAGCGAGCATATCTTCGAAATGCTCCTTAAATGAGATTGGTTTTCTTACTGAGCCTATTTTTGTAAATCCCCGTTGAATAACTTTAGCTAATTCATTGGCATTACCTGCTTCAAAAGTTTCAGCTTGTGGAGCATAAAACTCACTAAGTTCTTTATTACCACCAATATTTGATGCGATTACTAAACAATTGCAAGCGATGGCTTCATGAAACACTAATGGTCCGATTTCAAAACATTCAGAAGGGATCACTACAACATGTGCTTGTGCATAAAGTTCAGCAATATCTTTTTGATTTTTCTCGCCTAAAAAGCAGATATCTTTCCTTAAAACTGCTTGCTGTACTAAATTATTTATTTCGCTATTGTCACTTTGCGGTGTAGCGGTAATCCATAACTGTTTTCTTTCTTGTAAAGGTGTTTTTAGCCAAGCTTCTAACAAGGTGTTAATCCCTTTTATTTTAACTAAGCGACCGCTAAAAAGGTATATAGTTTTATCTAGTGATTTTTCAATGTTCTGTTGAGGGAAAATTTCATTTATCCCATGACGAAACATTTTAATATTGGAATCTTGGATGCCGTTGATTTTTAAAATGTTTTTTATCCCTTCAGAATAACACCACCATTCACTAGTTATTTTTTTTAAATATTGAAAAGATTGTATTTCTAAGCGAACTAAATATCTGCTTCTAAATACAGAAGGGATTTTTTTACCGCTCAAATTTAATTTGTTAATATATCTAGTTATTGAATAAGGAAGTTGATCCTGTGCTCTAAGAAGGCAATCAGTACATACAATAGGGTCAGGGCTAATGTTGCACTCTGTAAGGGTATTTTTATATACTAATGTGCCTTTTGGACATGAAATAGGAGTGTGGTAGCTGGTAATTACCTTAACACCGGTGTTTAACTTAATAATTGTTTCAAATAGATTTAAGCCAATAGTTGCTGTAGAGCTGTTAATGTGTAGTAAGTCTAAACTAGCAAGTTCCTTGTTTTGGCTAATAAAATGCTCCCAACTATCAGTATAAATAGGGTTATGTTTGCTATAAATGAGCTCTGTATCTATTTTTTTTTGATAGCTTAGCCCGAAAACAATCGTATTTGAGTGTATGTACTTACATACTTTTATAGTGCCATCAACGTAAATAGTGTTCTCATCAGTAAAGTATTCTTGCGGAGTAGCTGTAATAATATATGATTCGATACCTTGTTTAAACAGGAACTTTGTATAGTTCTCGACATAAATTTCAGTGCCACCAAAACTATGAGGGAAATAATTAGAGCATGCTATTAATATCTTTTTAGCCAATTTTTTCTTTTAACCTTAAAAAATAACTTTCATAATACCTATATGAAATATGGCTCGTAAAAAATATAAAAGGAATGCCAATTCCCATTATTAATAAATTTCGCAATAAGCCATAACCTAAAATATAGACAAGAATAGAATCCACTACTAACAAGCATAAAGGATGTAGCAAGTAAATGCCATAAGATATTTTACCTAAATAACTAAACAAAGGAATTTTGTCGAGTTGAAATATATTTTTACTATTAGTACATTGCTCAAATATGAGATAGCCATAGCAAAGAGAATTTAAGAATCTCTCAAAGGGGAGATGTATATTAAAATCAAGGATCTTACTTAGATAAGAAATGATGAAAAAGTAGATAGCAATGTTCAATAATTTAGGGATTTTAATCAATTGATTTTTTAGATGAAGATGGAAAAAGGCGAGTAGGGCACCAAAACCGAGATCCCAAATTGCAGATGTTGTGGTGAAATTATGTGCTCCGTTCTTAGAAACTATATTGTTGGTAAAGTACATGGATATCACCATTAGTATAAAGATAAATACTATTCTAGTTTTATTCTTGGTGAAAAAGATAAAAATAAGTGGCCAAAAAAGATAAAACTGTTCCTCTATGCTTACAGACCAACCAATATTTAATGCAGGGAGAAGTTTTGTGCCATTGATTAATAAATCATAAAGGTTAAAATTGCTAAGAAAGAATAAATGTAGCCATATATTATTACCTGGATATTGATTATTAATGTTTAGTAATGGCAAAATAATTAGAAAATTAATTGCCAATACAAGATAATATAAAGGCCAAATTCGGTAAATGCGCTTTAAATAAAATTTTTTTAATGTGAAGTTTGTATTTGATAATATTAAACGTGTAATTAGAAAACCACTTAAAACAAAGAAAATATAAACCCCATGTCTACCATTTTTTGCAAACTCCCATATTTTTTGAATGATTTCATTGGGAAACGTATGCCCAACAGGCAAATGGCTTAAAATTACCATAATAGCGGCCATGGCTCTAATTCCATCTAAATTTTTAAAATGAATTTTATCTTGAGCGCTATTCGCTATTTGCGTATCCATCTTTTCACTTTGTCGTAATTAGACCCTAATAAGCTCCCAAAGAAATATTTTAGGATGATTTTATCCTTCGCTGTAGCTCCCAATCCAACTCTTTTTACATTATCCAACGTCTTTCTTCTGACATCGCCATACATTTTATTTTCGAAGTATCTTAAAATGAAGAATTTGTTATGGCCATGTATGATATCGTTTTGTTCTTTCTGCGTAAATTGATCGTTGGATAAAAATTGATCTAATATTTTTTTTGTCGTTTCTTCTCCGTTAAAATCTCTGATCATCGTTAAATGCATTCCCGCAGAATGTACCCGATAATTAGATAGACACTTTTCTAAGTAATAAGACTTGGAGGTTTGACTAACGGATAGACTGATGAACCAATCAAGAAATTTTAGATTGGTGGGTAACGGAAAAACCTTATCTAGTGCATTCTTTCTAAACATTAAAGTTGGGGCAGTAATGTAGTAAGATTTCAATATATCTTTGAACTCATTTGTTTTTACCAGTTCAGTTTTTCGAAGTGTTTTTACATTGTGATTGGTGATCGAATTATTTTCATCAATGTAAGAACAGTCGCAGTAAGCCATTGTTACATCTGTATTTTCATCTAAAACACTAGAAAGTTCTGTAAGAAACGTAGGCTCCCAACTGTCATCTCCATCAAATCTGCAGATGTATTCTCCTTTTGCGAGTTCGTATGCATTATTAAGCGTTGTAGCTACCCCAATATTTTTATCATTAATGATGATGGTTAACTGCTGATGTTTTGGGAACGATTTTAATATTTGCACTGAGCGGTCAGAGCTACCGTCGTCAGTAACAATTATCTCATATTCTTTCTCGAAATCTTGATCTAGAAGTGACTGGATAGCCCGCTCGATATATTTTTCGAAATTATAGCAGGTGATTAAAACACTAACTTTCAAAACCCTATGGTTTTTATGATTTTTGCCGGTACGCCCACTACTGTACAGTTAGCTGGTACATCAGAAATGACACATGCCCCAGCACCTATAATAGCATTTTCTCCAATTTTTACATCAGGTAAAATGGTAGCACCAGCACCAATAAAAACGCCATTTTCTAAAATAACTCCACCAGCCAGAGTAACAGTAGGAGATAGCGTGGTGTATTTCCCAAGTATACAGTCGTGGCTAATATTACAATTACTGTTGATTATGGAGTGTGCACCAATTTGAACGTTTACGTTGATAACAGACATTGGAGCTACACAAATGCCTTTGTCTAGTCGTGCCATTTTACTTACGTAAGCTGTTGGATGTATGAGATTGATAAACTCTAAACCTTTACTCTCCATTTTTTCGATGATGGTTTTTCGGTTTAAACTGGCTAATGCTCCAATCATTTTAAACGATCTATCGACGGTTGAGTTGATAAAATCGGATAGCGGTTGTGTATTTTTAAGTGATGGATCTATGTATTTGTCATCAACAATATATCCTCCAAACTCGTATTCATTTAATTCCTGAAGATAATTAAAAACTTCGGAAGCATGTCTGCCATTACCAATGATAAATACTTTATCCATGATCAATGGTCTGGTTAATAACACCGATGATTTTATTTATTTCTTCTTGAGATAGATCTGCATATTGAGGCAGGCAAAGTACTCTTCTTGAAACGTCCTCAGCGATAGGGCAATGCTGATTTTCAATGAAAGGTAAGGTATTTAAGGAAGGGTAAAAATATCTTCTCGGATTAATATGGTTTTCTCTTAATTTTTCGGATACTGCTAAAAGCATCTCTTCACTTTGTAATAAGATAGGAAAATAGGCGTAATTGTAAGTGGTGGCAGACCTAATTACAGGAAACGAAATTTCCTTTCTGTCTAATCCTGTTCGGTAACTAGCATCAACCTTTTTTCTATCGGAAATAATTTTTTCCATGTTGGGCAAAATACAAAGACCCATGGCGGCGTTAAATTCTGAGGCCTTTCCATTGATCCCAATACCCCAAAATTGCTCTGGGCCATTGTGACCAAAATTTCGCATGTAGGAAATTTTATGAGCTAGTTCATCATCATTAGTAACAATGGCTCCTCCTTCTATGGTATGAAATAGTTTGGTTGCATGAAAGCTAAGGGTACTGATATCGCCATATTGTAAAATAGATATGTCTTTATAGTCAACATCAAAGGCATGAGCCGCATCATAAATGATTTTTAATTTATACTTTTCAGCTAACTCTTGTAATTTTTTTACATCACACGGATTTCCATAAACATGCGTTGCTAATAGATATTTTATTCCTTGTTTTGCAAGCTGCTCCACTTCATCTGGATTGATGCATAGAGAATTTATATCTATATCGGCAAAAGCTGGCTGGAGGTTTTCCCATAGAATACTAGATGTGGTAGCAACGTAAGAAAATGGCGTAGTAATGACTTGATTAGAAGCTCCAATGGCTTTTAATGCAATTTGTAGCGCAATAGTGCCATTGTTCACGAAAAAGAAATGTTTAACGCCGAACCTATTTCTTAATTTTTCCTCAAGTTCCAGAACTAGTGGACCATGATTGGTTAAGTGGTTATTTGCCCAAATTTTTTCTAAATAAGAACTGTATGTATGGAATTCGGGTAGGTATGATTTTGTAACGTTAATCATTGTTTTTTCGTAATACTAAAGCTATTTTTTCAGCATTGTAGTAGCCTAGCAATTTAATTAATAGGAGTTTAGTTTTGTTTTTTTCCGAATAAGCCACTTCTTGTTTTTTAAATTCTTTAAAAGCCTGCTTTGCATGTTCAAATTCCTTAAGGGAAACTAACTGTTTGGCGATAAACAAAATTCGATTTGCATATGCAGACTTATGTTTTTTATCTAAGAACGGCTTAATTTCTATCAGTGATTTTAAACCAGAAATCCAAACGTCATTCTGATTGCTATGTGAATGGCTATGCAAGCGTAAGTTTTGTTTGGCTATTGACTGATGTACAATGGCAAATGAAGTGCAGTTCAAGCTTAGGCGTCTAATGAAATCAGAATCTTCCGATTGAGCAAGTTCTTCCCTACTTTTAAATCCAGTAATACTATTTGCAAAAGAAGTTTTATAAGTCACTGAAGGAATCAGTAATACGTTGCTAATGGAAAAGCCCACGAGATCTTCCTTCAAACTAGCTAGACCAATGACATTTTCCGTATTTAATGTTCCATTTTCATTAAATGATGAGATCTCATTAATCACCAGCTGCGGATGATTGTTCGTTGTTATTGATTTTTGAATGGTAAAAACTGCATCTTCAAAAAGTTCATCATCAGCATCTTGAAATCTAAAGTATTCGCTCTCGCAATTGTTCATCAAGTAGTTCCTGCCGTAAGCAGGTCCTCTATTTTTTTCGGCATTAACAATCTCTATAGGGAAATTGTAAGTCGGTAAATCTGATACTAGGAGTTTGTTTGTGGATTTGTCGTCATAGACAACTACTTTTTGGGGTAATAAGGTTTGTTTGTTAATGCTTTCCAAACACCTTTTTAAAAGCTCGAATTCGTTAAAATATGTAATTAATATTGAAATCAATTAGGTGGGTTTTAAAGTAGAGAATTTTTTAGGTTTTTTTTTATAGCTCCTAAAAAGATTCTATTTTTTAATATTTCAGGATGATTTTTAGCAAAAATTGACAGTATTTTTAAGATTTTCCAAGGTTGAGATTTGGAAAATTTTTCTAGTAAATGCCGAAGTTTGATTACGCTTATTTTGTATTTGATTTGGGCAGATATGGGATAAGATTGGTCAAATGTTTTCTCGAGATATTTAATTGCTTCAAAATCAAATAATCGTTGATAACTATTTGTTTTAGAGTTGTCATGTAATCTAAATTTCGCAATTATTGCATCATGGTTTTCAAAGCAATTTCCATATTTTAAAATGAAATTAATATAAAGTGTCCAATCCATAACATAATGATATTCCTTTTCGGGATAGATAGTATGATTACGTATGAAAGTACTAGGTTGTGGAATTACAGGATAATCTTTTTCTTGAAAGAATGAAGCTAATGTAGTTGGCTTTTTAGCTTTAGATACACCTATGATCTGATTATCTATAAATGTTTCAGTGGAGAAGATCAATACATTTGTTTCTTTTTGGGATGAAATAATTTTATTTGCTACATCAAATAAAGCATTAGGAAGCAAAAGGTCGTCACTATTAAGCCAATTGATCCATTCTCCGGAACTTTTTTTAAACCCTTTTAAAATGGCGTCAGTTTGACCTTCATCTTTTTCACTTATCCAATAGGTTATCCTATTTTCATATTTTTTGATAATCTCAACTGTATTATCAGTACTTCCACCGTCAATAATAATGTATTCTAAGTTTGGATAATTTTGGTTTAAAATGGATAGGATCGTTTCTTCAATAAACTGCCCCTGATTGTAGCTTGGAGTTACAATTGATATTTTGGGCCAGAAATTTTGAACATTATAGATATTTGGGTCTATCGGATTACTAAATGGCCACATGGATTAAATTTTATTGCCTTGAATGTTCAAGCTTATTTTGTAATCGACGTTATGTAGAAATATGGTTCTGTTAGCCCAATCATCAAACTTGCTAAATTCATCTTCATTGTAATCCCAAAGTTTTACATCATTAAAGCCATTTTTTGCAAAAAGATCTTTGAGGTATTTCTCGTTAAAAGCAGCGTAATGAAAATTATATTTATAATCTTGACCGCCTAATAATGGCGGTAATATTTGAGTAATGTCCTGATCGTTATTATTGTACATTGCAATCATCGTGTCAAAGTTAGGAACAGATACCCTTAAAATTCCTTTGGGTTTTAAAACTCTATGCCACTCTTTTAGCACATTATCGAGTGTTTGATATGAAATGTGTTCCAAACAATGCGATACATAAATCAAGTCAGCATAATTAGCTGGGAACATAGGTAGTTTTTCTACATTGCTTAAATAGTGAATATGGTCACCTGGTCTTAAATCAACGTTGATCATTTTAGGGTGATTAATGTCTCCACATCCTAGATGTAGATATATACCATCGTTAATTGGTGCTTTTGGTCTATTTAACCTCCAAGCAATTATGTCATAGCTTTTTTTTGATAAATTAGCTAAACTATAGATAGCCTTATTTTTCTTAATTATTTTTTTTAAGATTTGTATCATCTAAAAATATAATATGTTGTTTGTCAGAATTTAAAGAACTAAACTTGCTTAGTTTTTATGCTCTTATTCTATTTTTTTCACAAAAGAAGCAGGATTCCCTGCATATAAACAGTTTTCGGGAATACTTTTATTAACTAATGAGTTAGCACCAACAACGCTTCCTTTTCCAATTTTCACACCCTTTAACACGATCGAATTTGCAGCTAACCATACATTTTCTCCTATTATGACTTCTGCAGTTTTATCACCAATGCTCCAATCTTGTTCTCTTAGTAATGGAGATACTGGGTGGAAGTCTGTATCATAGATTGATGAATTTATTCCTAAGCCAGTCCCTTTCCCTATTAATATTCTAGATTTGGCAACAATAGAACTGCCAGAAATTCCATTTTCGCCTGCTAGTTCAATAATGGCATTTTCTTTTAATGTTGCCAGAATTACAGGGTGGTTGACGCCAGCTAGATTGCCCTTAGAAGTAGAAACTAAAGTTACGCCATTACCTATTAAAATCCTAGAATTTGTATGTCTGTTGATAATCGGTAATCCCACTAATGTTACGTAACCGTATTGGGTCTCAACACCATGATATTTTAAGTAAGCATAAGTAAATGCTTTGCTAAAAAATTTGTTGTAGAATAACTTGATTCTTGATTTCAGACCATAGTAGATCTTGATACAAATTACTAAGAATTTTATTTTGAATTCCATTCTAAAAGTGGGAATATTGATCCAGGATGATTTCTCTCATTTAGTATAGATAAATATCTATTGGTCGTCTCTAGATAAACTTTGAACTCTAAAATCGGTTCATCAATTTCTATTAAGGATCTTTCGCAATGAATGGACACCAAAGGTTTAATCATGTAATTTCCAATATATAGAAGGTTTGATGGTATTATACATTGTAAGATACAATTAGATTTCTCAATGGCTTTATAATTCTCTAAAGTATCCAACTGCTGACTTCTAAAAATGACTTCGTTGTTTTTCATCAGATCAAATCCAATTTTCAAGTCATTTACTTTCGAAAGCACATCAAAATTAAATTCTACTATTATATTTTCATTTGTACTAAAATCCTGTTGAATTTGATTTTCTGAATTTCGGATTGAGATACTGTGTAATTTTATCGTATCTATTCTAGTAGACTTGTTTTGCCAAATCCCTAAATTTTGGTTTATCTCAATTTTTTCATAAGATTTTATGGTTTGAACGCATGAACCACTAAATTCTACTTCTCCTTTATTTAATAAGATTCCTTTGTTGCATAACTGTTTTACGCTACCCATATTATGGCTCACAAACAATACGGTTCTGCCCTCTCCTTTACTTACATCACCCATTTTACCCAAACATTTTTTTTGAAACTCGGCATCACCAACAGCTAATACTTCATCTACAATCAAAATTTCACTTTCCAAGTGGGCAGCAACGGCAAAGGCCAAACGCACATACATGCCGCTGGAGTAACGTTTTACTGGCGTATCAATATAACGTTCGACACCAGCAAAATCTACAATTTCATCAAACTTACGGGTAATTTCCTTTTTGCGCATGCCTAAAATGGCACCGTTAAGGTATATATTTTCACGACCAGTTAGCTCAGGATGGAAGCCAGTGCCCACTTCCAATAAGGACGCAATACGACCTTTTCCTGTGATTCGTCCAGAAGTTGGTGATGTCACTTTGCTTAACACTTTCAGCAAAGTGCTTTTACCAGCGCCATTACGCCCAATAATGCCCACGGCATCACCCTGTTCAATTTCAAAGTTGATATCCTTCAGGCTCCATACGATGTCAGAACTACTTTTACTGGTACGATCATTTGTTTCTCCAATGCGTAAAAATGGATCTTCTTTACCGCGTATGCGGGCATACCAACGTTCGAGATCTCTGCTAATGGTTCCAGTGCCAATTTCACCAAGTTGGTAAGCTTTAGATAAGTTTTCTACTTTGATGGCTATGTTAGACATTTAAAATGCTTTGCTTATTTTAATGATTAAACCGTATCTACGAAATTCTTCTCTACTTTATTAAATACTACAATGCCTACCAGCAAAATTCCCAAAGTAACGGCTGTAGTGTAACCCATTGCGCTCCAACTAAAAGCTCCTTTGCCTAAAAAACCATACCTAAAGGTTTCGATTAATGGCGTCATAGGGTTATATTCAATGATCCAAGCATAATTAGGATAGTTCTCTATGGCCGTGCTGAGTGGGTAAATTACTGTGGTGGCATACATCAATAGCTGCACGCCAAAAGTAACTAAGAATGCCAAGTCACGATATTTGGTAGTCATTGCAGAAATGAGCATTCCCAAACCCAAGCCTAATAAAGCCATTAATATCACTACCAACGGAAAAAGAGAAATGGCCCAAGTAATGCTAAAATCTTCTTTTGCAATAAAGTAATAGTAGCCCATTACCATTAAAAACAATAAAAACTGTACGCCAAACCTCACCAAATTGCTCACCACAATGCTGAGGGGCATAATTAAACGGGGGAAGTATACCTTGCCGAAAATGTTGGCGTTGTCTTTAAACACGGTAGAGGTTTTGGTTAGGCAGTCGGCGAAATAATTCCAAGCGGTAATGCCAGCCATATAGAAAAGTGGTTGTGGTAAACCATCTGTACTAATGCCTGCTAAATTCCCAAACACAAAGGTAAAGATGATGGTAGTAAGTAGTGGTTGTATAAAAAACCAAAGTGGTCCTAAAATGGTTTGTTTATAGAAGGAAACAAAATCCCTGCGGACCAAAAGCCAAAGCAAATCTCTATAGGCCCAGGTATCTTTTAATTTGAGGTCAAGTAGTGAGTTTTTTGGTTCTATGTTCCAATCGTGTTGTTGGTTGTTCATTATATTATGCGAGCGACCTAATGGTTGCTTAATTAACTACAGAATGATTTAATAATTCTTTTACTTTTTTCAGATAACTATCGAAGCCAAAATGTTCAACGGTGATTTGTTGTTGTTGATGAGGCTGATGTTCTTTGTTGGCTAAGGTATTTTGAATGGCTTGCAGAATTTCAGCTTCCTCATTAGGATTAACTAGCTGTCCCAATTGACCATTTAACAAGGCGTCTGTACTTCCGTCTATGTTGCCTCCTATAATTTTGCAACCATGTGCTGCGGCTTCAATAAACACAATGCCAAAACCTTCGCCTTTACTAGGCATGATAAATAAATCACTCAGCAAAAAATGTGGCGTTAATTCTTCTTCAGAAAGATAGCCAATTAGCTTTACTTCATTAACAAGGTTGTTATCTTCAATTAGTTTAGTTAACCTAGCATGCTCTGCCTCATCGGCTTTGCCTGCCAAAAGGTAAGTGAAATTTTGATTTTGTTGTTTGAGTTTACCCAATGCCATAATCACTTTGTCGTAACCTTTATATTTCTCTGAGGCCGATAGACGGTTTAAAGTAAAGATTACTGGAACGTTTTTGCCAATTTGGTATTTTTCTAATAGCTCTTTTGGCTTTTCGAAATGGGTGGGTAATTGAAGGAATGGAGACAAGCAGTTATTTAATACTTTGATTTGCTGCGGTGATATTTGATGTTGAGTAATCATTTTATCACGAGTGTAATTGCTCACCGCCCAAACCTGTACTCTTTCTTGCAAGAATTTTGTTTTCCATTTTGGCAATGGATCCCAAACTTCTATACCGTGAGCAAACATAACGATCCTTTGCTTAGGCTTAAAGAATGTGATCAATTTAGCTACAGGCAATAAATTGATATGGGAAAGCATTACGATGTTGCTTTTAATTCCTTTTAAAAAACTGGAGATAACGAAAGCTAATTTAGCTCCTCCAAATGTGCGGTATTGGTCAGGAGAAATATATCTGGTGTCGGTATCTTTTGCTACATCGTGCATGGAATAGCTTAGCCAATTGTCCCTGTCCAATAATTTACCTACTGCATAAATGAACTTTCTGCTCACTTTCTCCACACCACCGGTTAAACTGAAGGCATAAAGGTTCAGGAATAATATTTCGCTACGCTTTTTTGGCATGAAATACTTGATAAACGGCAAATAGCTTTGACCAGTGTAGTTGATTATTCTTGAACTGCTTTAACAGTGCTAAAGCTTGTTGGTTTTTGTGATAATGCGCTTCATTTAACATTGGCTGGTAATTTGTAAACCAGCGTTGAAAAGGAAAAGTAAATCCCTTTTTAGGTCGGTCCCAAATTGCCTGAGGTAGTATTTTTTGATAGGCCCTGATCAATAACGATTTGGGCTGCTCATTAAACCTCGCATTTTTTGATAAAGCTAGTGTCTCCGCTACTAAATCTTGATCCAGAAAAGGAACGCGTACCTCTACACCATGTGCCATACTCATATAATCCGTATCCTTAAGCAATTGGTTTTGCATATAAACATTGGTTTCAAACCAAGAAATTCGGTCTTCGGCACTTAGTTGTTCAACTTCTTTGTTTAAAGGATAATTGGCCAATATTTCTTCTATTTTCTTTTCTGGAACGTTTAGAAGTTTACTAACTATGTTTGGTGTGTAAAAGCCTCTTAAAAAAAGGTATTCGCCAACAGGATTGTTGTAAGCTAAAAAGCTGATACGTTTAAGTTTGTCTGAAGGGAGATGTTTAGCACTTTTTAATAGAAAACGAGGAGTCTTTTTTAGTCTCCTTATCAGTTGATGTCTTTTGAAAGAGGGGTAACCTCCAAAAAGTTCATCGGCACCAATACCAGAAAGTACTGCTTTTAAGCCATTTTCTTTAGCAACTTTATTTACAAACCATGAATTTACCCCATCATTAGATGGTTGGTCCATGTCCTTAAAAATCTGGTCAATATGCTGTTTAAAATCATTGGCGGTTACCGTGTAGCTGATGTGTTTGCTATGAATTTGCTCGGCAATAATTTCCTGATATTTTTGTTCAGAAAATTCAGGCTCGTTAAAATTAATGCTTACTGTATTGATAACCTGTTTGGTTTGTTCGCTAGCAATTAGGCTTAACAAACTACTATCAATTCCTCCACTTAAAAACACGCCGATAGGTGCATCAGCGATAAGGTGCCTTTTAACGGACTGATCTAATTTTACCTTAATTTCCTGTTGGGCCGCCAGCTGTTCCACTTCTTTTGTCGATGGGTAATCGTCTGCAAACTTTTGCACAGTAGCATGCTGTTTCTCATGGTCCCAGATTAAAAAGTGACCTTTTGGTAAGTTTTGAACTCCCTCAAGAGTAGTATATGGCTCTGGGATGAAACCAAAAGAAAGAAAATATATGGGCCAATCTGGGTTTTCTTTCCAGTTTTTATCGAAAGCTGTAAAAGCCTTTACCTCAGAAGCAAAATAAAGCTGATCGTCATTTAGCGCATAGTATAGCGGCTTGATGCCCAAACCATCTCTAACTAAAAATGTTTGCTTTGTATTTTGATCTAGCAGGGCGAAGGCAAACATGCCCTTGAGCGCTTTAAAAAAGCTGGCTCCGTAAGCCTTATAACCTGCTAAAATTACCTCAGTATCGGTTTCATTATTAAAGCTGAATCCTTTGGTTATCAAATCAGCCTTTAGCTCTGGATAATTATAAATTTCACCATTAAAGGTAATCCATAACTGATTTTGATAAGGCATAGGCTGTTTGCCATTCTCACTCAAATCAATGAGAGACAGTCTGCGATGACCAAATGCTAAGTTAAAGCTGGGTAGCAGCAAATATCCTTCTCCATCAGGTCCACCTTTATGCATGGCATTGCACATGCGCTGTATGGCCGCATTTATTTCTTTGTCGTTTAGCTTTTGACTAATAATTCCAGCTATACGGCACATTTATTCCAGAATGTTTTAACGGAGTTTCTGTTGTGTTTGGTTCACAGCTTCGCCCTTTCAGTCCCATTTTGGCACCTAACGTGTTGAAGTTGATTATATTTTCATCATCAAATTAGCTGGTCATCACATCAGCTAATTTTTGATTTTATTTTAAAGGCTCAATGTAAGCCATCGAAGTTTTCACTTCTAAGGCATAGCCTAAATTTTCTAATTTTAATACCAAGCTTTTTTTATTCTCTATCGAAACAAGCTCGGCAATCATTCCTTTAAATGGCCCCGCATGTATCAATACTTTTTCACCTGGCTGAACTTCATGTTCAATAAGTGTCAGGTCTTCGCCTGAAGTAAGTAGAAGCTTTAAGTCTTCCATTTGCTTATCAGGCATCACGGCAATTTTACCCGAAAAATAAAGGAAACGACTTACGCCTTGGGTCATGAGTACTTCCGCATGCTCTTTGTTGGAGATGCGAACAAAAACATAAGATTTAAATAGGGGTTCTTCTACTAGTTTTTTACGGTCGCTCCACTGACGCCATTCTTTCTTTAGGGGTAAATAAGTATCAATACCTTTTCTTTGTAGTTCTTGATAAGCCTTTTTCTCCGCTCTAGAATTCGTATACACCGGATACCATCTGTACAAATTGTCGATCATTGTTTATTTCCTTTTCCAAAATTCCCACCATTTTTTTGTTGGGCCATCGCTGTAATAGCCATTTCCATATCCCGTGTTCGAATAATCGGAATAGTAATAGTAATTAGCATAATAGCTGCCCGTATAATTGGTGGTGTAATATCTGCTATGCAGAATATCATTGTCGAAAGCGTTTAATATAATTGCGATGTTAGATAAATTGAATTCTTTAGAAAGTCGTTCAGGGACGGAAGCTGCTTGGTAGCGAGATACACCCGAACGAATTACAAATAAATTTACGTCGGCCATCCTGATCAAAGGAATAGCGTCCGAAACCAAACCCACTGGTGCCGAATCGACAATCACAAAATCGTAAGACTTTGTAAGGAGTTCTAAAAGAGCCTTCATCTTATCTGAATACAATAGTTCTGATGGGTTTGGAGGCACTGGGCCTGCAGGGATAAAGGTAAGGTTTTCTACTTCTGTATCAAAAGTGATTTCCGACAGATCAGCTTGATTAGATAGATAAGAGCTTAAGCCTTTTAAATTATTTGTTTTAAAAGTATGGTGCAGTTTTGAACGCCTTAAATCGGCAGCAATCACAATCACCTTTTTATCAATTAAACTTAATGTACTGGCTAAATTTACCGTAGTGAAAGATTTTCCCTCTCCCGAAATTTCAGAAGTAATACATACTACTTTACTTTCCTTTTCGGCAGCTAAAAAACTCAGGTTGGTCCTTACAGATCTTACCGATTCGGCAAATAATGATTTCGGATTTTTGATGGACAGAATCTGACGATTGTCTTCATCAATAGCATCCTGATATTTCCTAATAACACCAATGATTGGAATAGTAGTAAGGCTTTCGATCGTTTCTTTATCGTAAATGAAAGGGTTGAGCATCCTTACCAAAAAGATCAAGCCAATGCCCGCTACAAGGCCTATGATTAAAGCGCTGATGTAAGTTTTTTTATGAACTGGCGAAATGGCATTGGTATTGTACAACGCAAAATCTACAATGGTCGCACCAGGTGTAATGGCAGCTTTACTGATTTGTGCTTCTAGTTTCTTTTCGGATAGATAGCTGTATACTTTTTGGTTAATGGTAAAGTTCGATTGAAGATTGATCAGGTCTCGCTCCGATTTAGGGATAGAATTGAAAGTTTGTTTGATAGAAGCAATTTGTTGATCTAAGAAAGCAGCAGTTTTACTGTTCTTTTGTCTTTGACTATTGGCATTGCTTACAAAAGCGGATTTTATTTCTAGTATCTGTTTATCTATTTGTTGTACAACATCAGAACTTACCTTATAAGTGACCAGTGCTTCTTCTCTTTTTAGTAATAAACTGTTGTACTGTGTTAACAAGGATGCCAGCATTGGGTCAGTAATCCCTTGCAAATTATAGTTAACGGCATTTAGATTTTTATTGCCTACAATTTCCTTTTCCAATTGGTTAATAAAGATGCCTTGCAGATTGAGGGTGTTTTTCTCGGTTTCCAGTTCGGTCAGTCTTTTCATTACATCCTGTCCTGCGGCCGAAATGTCTAATACTTTGTTGGCTACTTTAAACTGTTCTAATTCCGAACCAGAAGATTTTACCACCTTAGACATGTTTTGCTGTAACGTATCAATAAACTTGATAGTTTGTGTTGCAGAAATAGTTTTCTGGTTACGATCATAATTGACGTAAGAACGTAGAATGGCATTTAAAATGTCGGTGGCAAAATAAGGGTTAATGTCTGTTTGAGATAACGAAAGAATGTTGGTGCCTTTCGTTTCACTCATATTCAAACCAGAAGCAATACGGCCTAAAAAGCTACTCTTAGAATTAAATCTAAAACAATAGATAGAATTGTTGGCCTTGGTAAAAGTATTATTGTTGATTTTGAATTTGATACCCGGAGCAGTAATGATTTGCCCATTCTGAAAGGTTTTACTAATTTCCTTCCCATTTTCGTGATAGCTCAACTTAAAAGAGTTGGCATCTTGAGCTTCGTATTCAAAAAGTTCTCTGCTGAATCTTACAGAATCCTGTTCAATAATAGCGATGTCCAAAGGCTTTTGAGGATAGATGTCCGAAGTTCTTACACGGCCTTTTAGATAAAAAGAAATCTGATAATCTAAATCATTTACTGCATTTAACAATACGTCTCTTGAGCGAATTACAAATTGCTCCGATTGCATTTTGTTGTTGCGGTCATAAGCGCTTCGCACATTCAGTAATTCCGAAATCTCCGATTTTTTCTCCTCAAATTTTAAAGAAGCACCAGTACTAAAAGTTTCGGGAGTGTACCATAAATAAATGTAGGCGGCAATTAATGAAATGATCACGGTGCTGGCCATCCAGTACCATCTGCTCAATACAATCTTTACTATTTTAACATAGTCGATATCTTGCTGCACGTTTGCGTTCCCCGCGACTTGCTGTTCCATTATTTAGTGATACTGTAAATTAATAATAAAGTATTGACAATGACAAAACCCACTTGTATGAAAGTAGAATAGGCTTGGAAGTTTTGACTGTTCACTGCTGATCTACGCGGCTCAATATAAATGACATCTTTAGCCTGAAGCTTTAGTTTTGGGTCTTTTAAGAAGTTGTAATCGTTTAGGTTAACCATAATGATTTCTGGGTTAGCCCTATCGCCTCTAAATATGCGTAACATTTTATTGTTTGCATTGGGGGTTAAACCTCCAGCGTCAGCCAAAAGATCAATGAGTTGATAATCTTCACGTTCAATAATGTATTTCCCTTGAGTTTTAACTTCTCCCAACATCACTACATAGGCGTTAGCAATGCGTACGTCTATAAGTGGGGCATTTAACTCTTTGGCTTCGTAAGCTTTTTGGATGGCTTGTGCTGCTTGAATGCGGTTGAGGCCTCCAACTTTTATGGAGCCTATTTTAGGGAGTACAATTTCACCACTGGCATCTACTTTAAAAGTGGTATATGTTTGCGCAGTGTTATTGTTGCTTTCAGGAAGTTTAACAATTAAACTCATGTCTTGTACATTTCTAATCGCAAGCTCATCTTCTGGTTTAATGAGATTGTAATAACCTACAGCATCCGTATTGCTGTTAATTATCCTAACCGTTTTTACAGTGTCTGCATCATAAGGTGTTTTTAATAAAGCTTGTCGCCCTTTGAAGGAACAAGAGCTTAAAAAAAAGACGGCAAAGCCAATAAAGATGAGAGTTGTTGTTAAGGATAATCTGTTGTAGTTCATTAGTTTGAATGAAGGTGCAAATTACAACTTTTTGTTGTTAGTCAAATTAATAAAGTGAAAAAATAACAACTTATAGTTTTGAAAATACACGGTTCTAGGTATTGCTTTTTTTACCTTTCATAAGTGTGTTTCCGTTGTAAATACCTTGCTTGAACTGCATTGGCTTTAAGTGATATGGCTTGACTACAGTACAATGGGTAATGTTGAGCTTCATTTGTTTTGGAAAAATACTTGGCTTACTTTTGAGCATAAAATAATATTTCATTGAAAGTAACCATCATTACAGTAGTATATAACGGAGAACAGCACATTGCAGATTGTATCGAATCGATTCTGTCGCAGAGTTATTCCAATATCGAATATATACTCATCGATGGGAGTTCTACCGACCGTACCTATCAAATAGCACAACAATACAAAGACCGATTGTCGATTTTGCTTTCTGAGCCCGATAAGGGAATGTATGATGCTTTGAATAAAGGAATTACTTTAGCTACTGGAGAAGTAATAGGTATTTTAAATGCTGACGACATGCTGGCCGATAATATGGTGATTGCAGAGGTCGTGAAAAAAATTGAAGAAGCTAAGGTGGATGCACTCTATGGTGATCTGAATTACGTTGCTCCAGATAACGTTGCTCGTATTTTGCGTAAATGGCGTTCTTCTAAGGCTAAACCTGTTGATTTAGCATTGGGCTGGATGCCTGCCCATCCTACACTTTATGTGAGAAGGGAACTTTTCAAAAGGCTGGGTGGTTACCAGTTGAATTATGGTTCTGCAGCTGACTATGAATTGATGCTTAGGTTTTTGTATAAAAATCGCATTTCTTCAGTTCATCTGCCAATGCTAATGGTAAATATGCGTAACGGAGGGATGAGCAATCAGTCTTTGAAACATCGTTATGCGGCCATGAAAAATGATTATGCTGCTTTAAGGCATAATCAAATTCCTGTGCCTTTGTTAGCGTTACTGTTAAAAAAGCTTAGAAAAATAAAGCAGTTCTTCTAATTAAATGCCTGTTAATATGGATTGTAGTATTGGTCTGTTTTCTATTGTTTTGAAAAAAATACAACCAATTTGTTTAAATAATTCATAGATTTGACTGTCAATCATTTAAGAAAGACATGCCCAAACAACTATTTGCAGAATATCCTTTGGTATTCTATGTCTCTATTGTAACACTAGCATTTTTGCTGGTGAGATTTTCTATACCTTCTATTATACACGTGGCCAACAAACATAAATTGTTCGATAGTGTTGATCTACATAGAAAAGAACATAAAGATGGTATTTCAAGATTGGGAGGTATCGGTCTTTTTTGTGGTTTTACAATTACCGTATTACTGTTCGCAACCACCGTACATTATGAGCAGGCTAATTTTTTAATTGCTTCAAGTATCTTTTTGTTTGCTTTGGGTATTAAGGATGATATTTATGGAGTAAGCCCATCTACGAAGTTTGCGCTTCAAATTTTGGTGTCTTTAATTTTGGTGACACTAGGAGATTTTAAGTTGTCTAGCTTATATGGAGTGTTTAATGTGTGGGATGTAGATCCAATTGCTGGGGGCATTTTTTCTATTGCGCTTATTATTTTTATCAATAATGGTTTTAATTTAATTGATGGTGTCGATGGCTTGGCTGGTACTGTGGGAGCTGTGGTAAGTTTGTGCTTTGGGATCTTTTTTGCATTAGGTAATGACATGGCCTATGCATTTATTGCTTTTTCTATGCTGGGGGCTATATTAGGCTTTTTAGTTTTTAACTATCCGCCAGCTAAAATTTTTATGGGCGATACCGGTTCTTTAATTATAGGCCTTGTTTCGGTAGTGCTGGCCATTAAATTCATTGAAATTAATAAGCTTGGGTCAACACCAGAGCCTTATTTCTATTCGGCGCCTTCTATTGCTGTGGCGGTGCTAATTGTTCCCATATTTGATTCCTTAAGGATCTTCTTTATCAGAGTGATTAATAAAAAATCGCCATTTAGAGGGGATCGAAATCATATTCATCATCGTTTGTTACGCTTGGGGCTTAATGCTAAGCAAATCTTAATGGTCACCATATCCTTTAATTTAGGGATGATCGCTTTGACGGTGATGCTGCAGGACTTGGGTAATTTTGTTTTGATATTTCTTCAGATTGGCATTTGTGTGATTTTTAATACCATACTAACTTATGTAAAAGGTCGGAAAAGAACCAAAACTTATACGGTTAAGGATGTTTTTTTGAAGGATACCCTTAAGGTGTCATAGTTTCATCTTTATTTAAAAAATTAGATTTTCTTTCTCTAGATATTGGCTAGCTTTGCACCATGAAATCATGTTGGTTTCATCTGTAATCAATACCAAATGAAAATTGCCATAAATGGTTTTGGCCGAATTGGAAGAATGTTTTTGCGTACTGCGTTGGAACGAAATTTCGATGTCATTGCTATCAACGATTTAACTACCCCTGCTACCTTGGCGCACCTGTTCAAATATGATTCTGTTCATGGTGTTTATCCTGGTGAAATTAGTTTTGATGAGCAATGTCTGATGGTGGATGGTAAACGTATCAACATCATTTCAAATTCAAAGCCGGAAACGTTACCTTGGAAAGATTTGGAAGTAGATTTGGTGGTTGAGTCAACAGGTAAGTTTGCTAACCTGGCGTCTGCCGAAAAACATCTTCAAGCAGGTGCTAAGCAAGTGTTGGTCTCTGCCCCAGTGGCAGATAAAGAAGTGCCGATGGTGGTAATGGGGGTGAACGACCAAGAAGTTGATTTTTCTTCGGCTATACTTTCAAATGCATCATGCACTACTAACAATGTGGCGCCAATGGTAAAAATATTGGATGATTTTTGGGGTATAGAAGATGGGTATATCACTACGGTTCACTCGATGACGGGAGATCAGAATTTGCACGATTCTCCTCACCAGGATTTGCGTAGAGCTAGAGCTGCTTCTTCGTCCATTATTCCTACCACTACAGGTGCGGCGAAAGCAATTACGCATATTTTTCCGCATTTAGACGGTAAGTTGGGTGGTGCCGGGATCAGGGTTCCGGTATTGAATGGTTCCTTAACTGATTTTACTTGCATCTTGAAAAAGAAAACGACCATTGAAGAAATTAATGCTGCCTTTAAAGCTGCGTCCGAAGGGAAACTGAATAAGGTTTTACAATATACAGAAGATCCAATTGTTTCTGTAGATATTATCAATAACCCGCATTCTTGTGTTTTTGATGCGCAATTAACCTCTATTGTAGGCGATTTGGTTAAGGTAGTGGGTTGGTACGATAATGAGTCTGGCTATTCCAATCGCTTGGCTGATGTGGTCGAAAAAATAAAAATGAACTATGATTAAGTTTGTCCCATTAGAAGTGGTTTTGCCTTTGAGGAGCAAAATGCTTAGAAACGGTGCGGCACTTGAAACTTGTGTGCTTCCAACAGATGACATAGAAGGTGTTTTTCACTTGGCCTATTATGTGAGCGATCGGGAAATAGCAAGTGTGGCAACTTTCTTTCCGCAACCACTGAAGGGAAGAGAAGGGGCCGCTTATCAGTTAAGGGGTATGGCTACCGATGAGCGGTTTTTTGGAAAAGGTTATGGGGCTGCCTTATTAAAATACGCGGTTTCGTATGTTAAAAATGCAAAAGCTGAGTATATTTGGTGCAATGCACGTGCTTCCGCGATTGAATTTTATCAAAAACAAGGTTTCCAAATTGTTTCCGATGAATTTGAAGTGGCTGGTATTGGCCCGCATTATATCATGATTTTAAACCTAATATAGAAAATGAAGACAGTAGACCAATTTGATTTTAAGGACAAGAAAGCTATCGTAAGAGTAGATTTTAACGTGCCTTTAGATGCCGATTTCAACATTACCGATGATAAAAGAATGCGTGCAGCATTGCCAACTATTCAGAAAATACTGAATGATGGTGGGGCGGTAATTTTAATGTCGCACTTAGGCCGACCAAAAGATGGCCCTAGCGACAAGTATTCATTAAAACATATTTTGGGCGATTTGTCTCGTATGTTAGATCTTCAAGTGAAATTTGCGGATGATTGTATCGGTGAGGATGCGGTTAATAAAGCAAAGAACCTGTTCCCTGGAGAAGTTTTGTTGTTGGAGAATCTTCGCTTTTATAAAGAAGAAGAAAAAGGTGATGTTGCTTTTGCAGAAAAGCTTTCGAAACTGGCTGATGTTTATGTAAACGATGCTTTCGGTACAGCCCACAGAGCGCATGCCTCTACAACAATTGTTGCTCAGTTTTTTCCTGAGGCAAAATACTTCGGTTACCTAATGGCGGAGGAGATTAAAAATGCAGAAAAAGTAATTAACGGTGCTGAAAAACCATTTACCGCAATTATGGGAGGAGCAAAGGTTTCTGATAAGATTTTATTGATTGAGAATTTATTGGAAAAGGTTGATAATCTAATTATTGGTGGTGGTATGGCTTATACTTTTGCAAAAGCGCAAGGTGGTGAGATAGGTACTTCTTTATTGGAGGCTGATCGCATGGCTTTGTGTTTAGAGCTTTTGGAAAAAGCGAAAGCAAAAGGTGTGAATCTGGTATTGCCGGTAGATACCGTAATTGCTGATAAATTTGATAATGAAGCTCAAAAAGACCAAGTAGATAGCGGCCATATTCCTGCGGATTGGATGGGTCTGGATATTGGTTCAAAAACGGTAGAACTGTTTAGCGATATCATTAAAAAATCTAAAACCTTATTATGGAATGGTCCAATGGGAGTTTTTGAAATGGAGAACTTTCAGCAAGGAACTAAGGCTGTTGCGGAAGCAGTGGTAGAGGCGACTAAAAATGGAGCATTTTCTTTAATTGGCGGAGGTGATTCGGCTGCGGCTATTGCTAAGTTTGGTTTAGAAGATGAAGTAAGTTATGTGTCTACAGGCGGTGGAGCTTTGTTGGAATATATGGAAGGTAAAGAGCTGCCTGGCGTAGCGGCAATTCAAAAATAAATTAAGGTTAACTCCTTGTAGGTGAGCGGCTCCGATGTAAAAATCGGGGCCGCTTTCTTTTTTTACCACTCCTGAAAATGCCCTCTAGTATATTTAAAGTGGGTTAAAGTGGTAGAAAATGTATGTTGAAAACTTTTTTGTGGTAAAAAGTGGTAAAAAGTGGTAGAAGTGACTTACTTTTACACTACATAAAAAGTGTAGCTACTATAATGAACCAACTCATCGGAGAATTTGATTGCAAATTGGATGCGAAAGGGCGCTTGATGGTGCCTGTTTTGCTGAAGAAGCAATTGCTTGATGTAGAGCGAGATGGGTTGGTTGTGAATCGAGGATTCGAGAGGAATTTGGTCATTTATCCTAAAAAAGTTTGGGATGAAACGGTGGCCGAGCTAAATAAGCTCAATATGTTCGAGCGTAAAAACCGTGAGTTTGTAAGGGCGTTCCAGCGTGGGGCCATGCCGCTGACATTGGATGCTGCGGGTCGTGTGTTGCTTCCGAAGACCTTGGTGGAATACGCTGGAATTGATTCGGATTTGGTGTTGGCTTGCCAGTTGGATAAAATTGAAGTGTGGGATAAAAAAGCTTACGATAATCTATTTGATGATGTTCCTGAAAACTTTGCCGCATTGGCGGAAGAGGTGATGGGCGGTAAGCATAAAGGAGGTGCAGATGGAGAATAATTACCATGTTCCGGTGTTGCTGCAAGAATGCATGGATGGTTTGGCGATCAAGCCTGATGGTGTGTATGTGGATGTGACTTTTGGAGGGGGTGGCCATTCTAGAGAGATCTTAAAGCATTTGAATGATAAAGGGGTGTTGATTGCTTTTGATCAAGATCCTGATGCGCAAAGGAATAAAATAGATGATCCTAGATTTCGTTTTGTGGATCAAAATTTTGGCTATCTGAAAAATAACCTTCGTTTGTTGGGCTATAAGCAGGTGGATGGTGTGTTGGCTGATTTGGGTGTTTCTTCTCATCAGTTCAATGAGCCTGAGCGTGGTTTTTCTACGCGTTTCGAAGCGGATTTAGATATGCGTATGGATCAGCAGCGAGCCTTGACGGCTGCTGTGGTGTTGAATACTTATGCGGAAGAGGATTTGCATAAAATTTTTGGCTTGTATGGTGAGGTGCAAAATGCAAAATCGCTAGCAAGAACAATAGCGACGGCTCGTTTGGATGGTCCTATCCAAACGTTGTCTGGATTTAAAAGTGTGATAGCAGCTCACATTCCCCGTGGGAAAGAGCATAAATATATGGCGCAGGTTTTTCAGGCTTTGCGTATAGAGGTTAATGCCGAGATAGAGGTGCTTGAGCGTTTTTTGCAGCAAACTGCCGAGGTGTTAAAGCCGGGTGGCCGTCTGGTGGTGATTTCTTATCATTCGCTAGAAGATAGGCCGGTGAAGAATTTCTTGGCTAAAGGAAAATTTAAGGGTGAAGTGGAGAAGGATTTTTTTGGGAATGATCAAAAGCCTTTTAATGTAATTACCAGAAAAGCTATCGTGGCGGATTCGGAAGAGTTGGCTCGTAATAGTAGGTCTCGCAGTGCGAAATTAAGAATAGGAGAGCGGCTGTGAATCAATTTAGGGTAAAAGTAGAAGAGCCAGAAGAAGAACCTATTGAGCCGCAAGAAGAACCTAGGTTAAAGGGGCCGGCTAAAGAAGGGAGTGCTACTGCTTTTTTTAGAAAGTTGTTTGTGGAGGGTGCGGTTTCGAAAGAAACAGCAACGGATATGTTGCCTTATTTGATTTTTTTGTGTGTGCTGGGAATGATTTATATCGCTAACAGCCATATGGCGGTGAAAAATATAAGAAACATAGATGGCTTAAGTAAAGAGGTGAAGGAGTTGAGTTGGGAGTATAAATCGCTGAAGGCAGATTTAATGTTTAAGAGCAAAATGACTGAGGTGGCTAAGAAAGTTGATACGCTTGGTTTGAAGGAATTGATAGAGCCACCCAAAAAAATAATAGTAGAAGTTAAATAATGAATATCAGGGCAAACATATTAATGAGGGTATACTTAGCTTTCGGGCTAATTGTGCTTTTTGCGCTTGCCGTTTTCGTTAGGTTAATTGATGTGCAATTTAGGCAAGGTCACAAATGGGTGGCCATGGCTGATAGCCTGTCGACCAAGGAATTTGATATTGAAGCTACCCGTGGTAATATTTATTCTGTAGACGGTAGTTTGCTGGCTACTTCTGTTCCGGAGTATGAGCTGAGGATGGATATGTTCGCTGGTGGTATTCAGGATGATAAGATCTTCAACTCAAAGGTGGATTCGCTGGCGATGAAGCTGTCTGCTTTCTTTAAGGATAAAAGTGCTAAAGAATACTCTCGTTATTTGCGTAAAGCGAGACAAGACAGTGCTCGATATGTGCTTATTAAGCGTAAGGTTTCTTATCAGGATTTAAAAGTCATTAGAGCTTTTCCTTTATATAATATAGGTAAGCATAGCGGTGGTTTAATGGCGATTCAAAAGAACAAACGCATTTTGCCATTTAAGGCATTGGCGGCGCGTACCATTGGTTACAAAAATGAGAATGTGAAAAATGGGGTGGGTTTGGAAGGTGCTTACGGTAACTATATCAATGGTGAAACAGGCAGAAGGCTAATGCAGCGTATTAGTGGCGGGGTTTGGATTCCTGTAAATAGTGAAGCAGAAGTGGCACCTAAAGATGGTGCTGATATTATTTCTACCATTGATATCAATATGCAGGATTTGGCTCAAAGTGCACTAGAGAAGCAATTGATCAAAAGCCAGGCGCACCATGGGTCTGTCATTGTGATGGAAGTGGAGACAGGTGAGATCAGGGCGGTAGCCAATTTTACAAAGGTAGAGGAAGGTGTTTATAAAGAGCAGTTTAACTATGCTATCGCAGGTAATCAAGATCCTGGTTCAACCTTTAAGTTGGCTTCATACATGGCATTGTTGGAAGATAAAAAGGTAGATACCAATACCTTGATCGGAACTGAAAATTATAGGCTTCCTGGAGGTCATACGATTAAGGACTCGCATGGTAGTATTGGGGTGGTAACGGTGAAAAGAGCATTTGAGCAATCTTCAAATTCGGCGATTGCACAGTTGATCAATAATAACTATCGTGATAACCCAAAACAGTTTACGGATCATCTTTACAATTGGCATTTGAATGAACTAACTGGTTTGCAAATCCCTGGAGAAGCGAGGCCTGTAGTTAAAAATCCGAAAACTTTTAAAAGTTGGAATAAAAATATGACCCTGCCTCAAATGGCTTATGGTTATGAGATGCAGTTAACACCTTTAAAAATGTTGACGTTGTATAATGCCATTGCTAATAATGGTAAAATGGTAGCGCCAATTTTTGTAAGAGAAATTAGAAGACTGGGTAACCCTATTGAGCAGTTTAAGGCCAAAGTGATGAATGAAAAAGTCTGTTCAGATGAAACTCTTTCCAAATTGAAAGTGATGCTGGAGGGAGTGGTGACCAATGGTAGTGGTAAACAAATTGTTTATAATCCTTTATATAAAATAGCGGGTAAAACAGGTACTGCACAGGTTGCTGATGCCAATTTGGGCTATAAGGCAAAAAGACAATACCAAGCTTCTTTTGTGGGATATTTTCCTGCCGAAAAGCCTAAATATTCTATGATCGTGGTAATTAATGATCCGAAAGGTGCTTACTATGGTGCCTTGGTTTCGGGACCGGTATTTAGAGAAGTGGCTGATCGTATTTATGCTAGCGATGTGAAGATGTATAACAAAGTGGAAGAGCATCTTGCTGGAAATACAGTAGCACCAGAAGCAAAAGCTGGGCAAAGCCAAGCCACTAAAAAGGTGTACAACGCTTTTGGTGTAAAGGCGCTTTATGCTGCTAAGTCAGAATATTTTAACTCGGTTGATACCAATAACGGTGTAGCTTACGAAGAGAATACGCCAGTAAAAGGAGTGATGCCCAATGTGAATGGTATGGGATTAAAAGATGCCATGTTTTTACTGGGGAATGTGGGTTTAAAAGCCCGTGTAAAGGGAAGTGGAAAAGTCGTTAGCCAATCTATTCAAGCAGGAAGCAAGATAGGCAAAGGCTTAATGGTGGAGATATTATTGCAATAGTGAATGTGATAATTAGCCAATGTGATGATGTGATAATTACTAGCAATCAGCATTATCGAATTAGCTAATTAACCAATTATCAAATTATAGAAATGAATTTACAAGATTTACTTTACGGAGTTTCGGTTAAAAGCTTAAAGGGGTTGCCTCAAGTAGAGGTGGCGGCTTTGACTTTTGATTCTCGTTTGGTGAATCCTGGAACCTTGTTCTTTGCCATTAGAGGGACGGTGGTAGATGGTCATCAATTTATTGAGCAAACCATTGCGGCTGGTGCAAGTGTGATTGTTTGTGAAGAATTGCCAGCTCAATTAAATGAGGTGGTAACCTATGTAGAAGTTGCTGATTCTTCTGAAGCGCTTGGAATTATTGCTTGTAATTTTTACGGTAACCCATCTGCTGAACTAAAATTGGTAGGTATTACTGGTACTAATGGAAAAACTACTATCGCTACTTTATTGTATCAACTATTTAGTGGTCTGAATTATGCGACTGGTTTAATTTCTACGGTTCAAAATCAAATAAAAGATAAAGTGGTTCCTGCAACGCACACCACCCCAAATCCAATAGCCTTAAATCAGTTATTGAGGGATATGGTTGATGAAGGCTGTGAATATTGCTTTATGGAAGTGAGCTCCCATGCAGTGGCGCAACACCGTATTTCGGGTTTAACTTTTGCGGGAGCGGTATTCTCAAATATCACTCATGACCATCTTGATTTTCATAAAACCTTTGATAACTATTTAAAAGCGAAGAAACAGTTTTTTGACTCGCTGCCAAAATCGGCTTTTGCCTTAACCAATACCGATGATAAGAACGGGATGGTAATGTTGCAAAATACCAAGGCCTATAAAAAAACTTATGCTTTAAAGCAGATGGCTGATTTTAAAGCGAAGGTGATTGAAAATAAATTTAGCGGTTTGCATTTAGAGATAGATCAAACTGACGTGTTTTTCAAAATGGTAGGATCTTTCAATGCTTATAATTTGCTGGCGGCCTATGCTACTGCGGTATTGCTGGAGCAAGATAAATTGAAAGTGTTGACTACTTTAAGTGCCCTTTCAGGTGCCGAAGGTCGTTTCGATTATATCGTTTCTAAAACTGGCATTGTGGGAATTGTAGATTATGCACATACGCCAGATGCAGTACAAAATGTATTGAGCACCATTGCCAATATCAGAAAGGGAACGGAGCAAGTCATTACGGTGATTGGATGTGGTGGAGATAGAGATAAAACTAAACGTCCAGTAATGGCTCAAGTGGCCTGTGATTGGAGTGATAAAGTGATTTTAACTTCGGATAATCCAAGGACTGAAGACCCACAAGCGATCATTAAGGATATGGAAGCTGGTGTTTCACCGAGCAATCAGCGTAAAGCTATTAGCATTTTAGATAGAAAAGAGGCGATTAAAACCGCTTGTCATTTGGCTCAGCCTGGAGATATTATCCTGATTGCTGGCAAGGGACATGAAAAATACCAAGAAATTAATGGTGTAAGGCATCATTTTGACGATAAGGAAATCATTAATGAACAACTAAACCAAATCAGCTAATGTTATATTTATTATTCGAATATCTACATAAACACTACGATTTCCCAGGGTTGAGGTTGTTCCAGTATCTTACCTTCAGGTCTTCGTTGTCTATCATTCTTTCACTGATTATCACTACGGTTTATGGCCGAAGAATTATTGACTATTTGCGTTTGAAACAAGTAGGCGAGACTGTTCGTAACTTGGGTTTAGAAGGACAGATGCAAAAGCAAGGTACCCCTACTATGGGTGGTATCATGATTTTAATGGGGATTTTAATTCCAACCATCCTTTTTGCGAACATCACCAATATCTATGTGATTTTGATGATCATAACCACCTTATGGATGGGGGCTATCGGTTTCTTGGATGACTATATCAAAGTTTTCAAGAAAAATAAAGAAGGTTTAGCAGGTCGTTTTAAAGTGGTTGGTCAAGTAGGGTTGGCTATTATTGTAGGTGTTACGATGTACTTTCATCCAAATATTGTAGTTCGCCAAACTGTTGATGAAACGGCAAAAATAGATACTGCAAAGGTTCAAAGTGCTGCGCCAATGGTGTTGCGCAAAAAAGGTGAAACTTATTACTATACACAAGATATAAAATCGACGAAAACCAATATTCCTTTTTATAAAAACAATGAATTTGATTACGCAAAAGTGGTGAAGTTCTTGGGAGAGGGATATGAGAAATATGCGTTCATTGTGTTTTTGGCTTTCGTGATCATCATTGTTACTGCGGTGTCAAACGGCGCTAATTTAACAGATGGTATTGATGGTTTGGCAACGGGTACTTCGGCTATTATCGGTATCAGTTTAGGAATATTCGCTTATGTTTCTGGTAACACCGTCATAGCCGATTACCTGAATATCATGTATATCCCTAACAGTGGCGAGTTGATCATTTTTGCCAGTGCATTTGTGGGAGCATGTATTGGTTTTCTATGGTACAATTCCTACCCAGCACAAATTTTCATGGGTGATACCGGTAGTTTAACCATTGGTGGAATTATCGCTGTTTTCGCCATCATGATTAGAAAAGAATTGCTAATTCCAATCATATGTGGAGTGTTTCTAGTAGAGGTGTTGTCGGTAAGCTTACAGGTTACCTATTTCAAGTATACGAAGAAGCGGTTTGGTGAAGGAAAGCGAATTTTCTTGATGTCGCCATTGCACCACCACTACCAAAAGAAAGGTTATCATGAAGCTAAAATTGTGACCCGCTTTTGGATCATTGGAATTTTATTGGCGGTGATCGCCTTTGTAACACTGAAACTAAGATAGAAGGTTTAGAGTAAAAAGTTTGAAGTAGAAAGTAAGGAGTGAAAAAAGCATAGTTGTCAGTCTGAGCTTGTCGAAGATTAAAAATGAAAGCTAAGGTGACCTAAGGTGTCTTAGGTGTTTAAAAAAAATAAACCGGTGTAATCACAAAACCTGTGAAATCACTAATAAAATAAAAATGGACTCAATAAATAACATATCACAAAGCAATACTGCGTCAACAATGGCGGCAGGTGCCCGTGTAGTTATTTTGGGTGCAGGCGAAAGTGGTGTAGGTGCAGCAAAACTAGCGCAAAAGCAAGGTTTCGATGTTTTTGTGTCGGATTTTGGTGGTATTGCCGATGCTTATAAAGCTGATTTGCAGAGAATGAACATTCCTTTTGAGGAAAACCAACATACAGAAGCGTTGATTTTAAACGCCGCTGAAGTGGTGAAAAGCCCAGGTATTCCCCAAAAAGCACCTATTGTGAAAGCATTGGTGGAGAAAGGTATTTCTGTGATATCGGAAATTGAGTTTGCAAAGCGATACACGACGGCAAAAACCATCTGCATTACAGGTTCAAATGGCAAGTCGACCACTAGTATGTTGACTTATCATATCCTAAAAAAAGCAGGATTGAATGTAGGCTTGGCAGGAAACATTGGCCATAGTTTCGCAGCACAGGTGGCAGATCAAAATTATGATTGGTACGTGCTCGAAATATCCAGTTTTATGTTGGATGATATGTACGAGTTCAAAGCCGATATCGCCGTATTGTTAAACATTACGCCCGACCATTTGGATAGGTACGAATACAAAATCGAAAATTACGCGGCCTCAAAAATGCGGATTGTGCAAAATCAAACTGCCGCAGATGTTTTTGTGTACTGCGTCGACGATGAAGAAACTAAGAAGGCCTTGCAAGCCGTAAACATACAAGCCAAGCAGTATCCTTTTTCCATTATTGAAAAGGTAGAGCTTGGAGCCTATTTAGAAGAGAATACAATTTATATCAACACACAATTAAACAACAAACTAACCATGTCAATTTCGGATCTAGCCTTACAAGGTAAGCACAACATTTACAACTCAATGGCTTCAGGTATCGTTGCAAAAGTATTGGAGTTGCGTAACGAAACTATCCGCGAAAGTATGGGTGATTTCAAGAATATTGATCACAGGTTAGAGTTTGTGGCCAAAATATCAGACGTAACTTATATCAACGATTCAAAAGCAACAAACGTAAACTCAACATGGTATGCACTTGAGAGTGTAAATACCGATGTAGTGTTGATCATGGGTGGTGTTGATAAAGGAAACGATTATACCATGTTAAAAGACTTGGTGAAAAGCAAAGTAAAAGCAATTATCTGCTTGGGTAAAGACAACAAACGTATCCACGAAGCTTTTGAAGATGATGTGGAGGTGATTGTGAATACTTTTTCTGCAGAAGAAGCAGTACAGGTAGCTTATCATTTAGCGAAAAAGGGCAGTACAGTATTGTTGTCGCCAGCTTGTGCAAGTTTTGATTTGTTTAAAAATTATGAAGATCGCGGCAATCAATTTAAAGCAGCGGTAAAAGAACTATAAAAAAGTAGAAAGTTAAAAGTAGCAAAATCCCTATTTGTCGGGATAAAAGCTTAAATGACCTAAGGTGTCTTAGGTGGTGAAAAATATAATATACGATCGGTCAAATCACAAAATCTGTGTAATCAACCGAAAGTGAAATTAAAGAATAGAGATCAGTGGTATCATAAAATCAGTGAAATCAAATTAAGGAAGTAAAATGTTTAACATCAACGCACTTTTAGAACGTACCAAAGGCGACCGTTGGATCTGGATCATTATCATCCTGTTGTCCATGGTTTCCATTATGGCGGTGTATAGCGCTACCGGAGCTATTGCCTATAAAAAAGGTGTTACGGTAGAAAAATACCTGCTGTACAAACACGTGATTTTCGTGTTGCTAGGTATTGCCATGATTTACATTGCGCACTTACTTGACTATAAGTATTACGCAGGTATCTCCAAAATTTTGATGATTGTTACCTTGCCTTTATTGCTATATACCTTGGTTTTCGGACAATCGTTAAATGATGCGTCACGTTGGGTGAAAATTCCAGTGATTAATTTGACGTTCCAAACTTCCGATTTAGCCAAATTAGCTTTAATTACCTTTTTGGCTAGGATGTTGACCCGTAAACAGGAAAATATCAAAGATGTACGACGTGCCTTTTTGCCAATCATGGGCTCCGTTTGCGTGGTGTTTATCCTCATTGCGTTAGCTAACTTATCCACTGCTTTGATGCTATTTGGCGTAAGTATTTTGCTGTTGATTATTGGCCGTATTAGTATTAAACAAATATTGACAGTTTGTGCAGGTGGTTTGGTGTTGTTGCTTTTTGTGGTGTTTTTAGGGCCACGTAGAGAAACATACAAATCACGTATCAACTCGTTTTTACACCCAGAGTTGCAACACTCTGATAAGACATACCAGTCTGACCATGCTAAAATTGCATTGGCTACTGGCGGCGTGTTAGGCAAGGGACCTGGCAACAGTACTGAACGAAACTTCTTACCGCATCCATATTCCGATTTCATTTTTGCCATTATTATTGAGGAATATGGAACGGTAGGCGGTTTAGCCATCATTGTACTTTACTTGGTGCTGTTGTATCGGTGCGTCCGTATTGTAACCCGAAGTCCCAAGGCTTTTGGGGCGTTGCTGGCCGCGGGTTTGAGCTTTAGTTTAACCATTCAAGCTTTTGCAAACATGGCTGTAGCAGTAGGTTTGGGGCCCGTAACAGGGGTGCCTTTACCTTTGGTAAGTATGGGGGGTACCTCAATGATATTTACCAGTATTGCGTTTGGCATTATCCTGAGTGTAAGTAGGGATGTGGAAGAAAATGGTAGTAGCGTTAAAAAAGAAGATAAAGTAATTGTAGGTGAGATTCCTGCAATGGCTTAAATAAAATGATAGAATGATTGGGTTTTGAATGATTGAATGATGGAGAATAGAGTTAATACAAAGGTCGATTTTGTGGCTAACCTAAAAAATAGGACCAAATCGTTTGTGTTAGAAGCCATCAAATTTTATCAATCATTACCTAAAACAGAAGAGGCGAAAATAATAGGTAGGCAATTTATGAGATCTTCCTCATCCGTAGGTGCAAATTATAGGGCCGCGTGTAGAGCAAGATCTAAAGCGGAGTTCTTTTCAAAGTTGAGCATAGTGATAGAGGAAGCTGATGAAACAGCTTTTTGGTTAGAGATTTTGATAGAAGCAGAAATAACAAATAATGAAAATGCAGATAAGCTGTTGAGTGAGGTAAATGAAATACTAGCGATAATGGCAAAAGCAAGAAAAACAGTAAGCGATAAAAAATAATAGAATGACTGAATTTTTGAATGATAGAGTAGGCTGAATATATTGTCAATATTCACTCATTCAAAATTCAATCACTCAATAATTAATTAACAACATGAATAATTTCCCAAAAATTATCATATCTGGTGGTGGCACAGGCGGGCACATTTTTCCCGCCGTTGCCATTGCTAATGCGCTAAAAGCAATTTCGCCACAATGCGAAATCCTGTTTGTTGGTGCAGAAGGGCGCATGGAAATGGAAAAAGTTCCTGCGGCTGGATATAAAATTGTGGGACTAAATATTAGCGGTATTCAACGAGGTTCAATTTTAAAAAACCTTGGGCTGCCATTTAAGGTTATAGGTAGTGTGCGAAAAGCGATGAAACTAATTGCCGATTTTAAACCCGATGCCGTAGTAGGTGTTGGTGGTTATGCATCCGGGCCTTTGCTTTACGCCGCGTCTCTAAAGAAAATACCTTATTTGATACAGGAACAGAATTCTTATGCAGGAGTTACCAATAAGTTGCTGGGAAAAAAAGCATCAAAAATTTGCGTGGCTTTTGAAGGAATGGAAGCGTTTTTTCCAGCAGATAGGATTTTGAAGACTGGAAATCCCGTGAGAAAGAATATCGTGGAGATTGAAGGTCGCCGACATGCAGGTGCTGAATTGTTGAAGCTCGATCCGCTAAAGAAAACCATTTTGGTAACTGGTGGCAGCTTGGGAGCTGGAACTTTAAATAAAAGTATTGAAAAGCATTTGGCCGAAATCATTGCGCAAGACGTGCAAGTGATTTGGCAAACAGGTAAATTTTATTACAAAGGGATTGTGGAGCGTTTGGGATTAGACTATCATCCTAATGTTCGCATTCTGGAGTTTTTAAATCAGATGGATTTGGCTTATGCAGCGTCTGATGTGATTATTTCAAGAGCTGGAGCGGGAACTATTGCAGAACTCTGCCTGATTAAAAAGCCTGTGATTTTGGTGCCTTCGCCAAATGTAGCGGAAGACCACCAAACTAAAAATGCTTTGGCTTTGGTGAAAGAAAATGCGGCCATCTTAATTACGGATGCCTCTGCCGAAGATACGTTGGTGACCCAAGCGCTAAGCTTGTTAAATGATAAAGAGAAATCAGCGCAGCTGAGTGAAAATATAGGAAAAATGGCTTTTGCTAATGCCGATGAAGTGATAGCGAAAGAAGTGTTAAAATTAATAAAGTAGAAAGTTAAAAGTAAAAAGTTTTGGTAGCAGTCTAAAAAACTAAACAACCAAAAACAAACCAACCAAGGAAATGGAATTGTCAAACATCAATAGGGTTTATTTTGTAGGCATAGGAGGTATAGGCATGAGTGCCCTTGCCCGCTATTTTGCAAAACGTGGTTGCGTAGTTTGTGGCTATGATAAAACTCGTACTGCTTTGACGGCCCAATTGGAGCAAGAAGGAATCTTGATTTCTTTTGTAGATGAAGGGGAGATGATTCCGGTTGCCTTTAGGGAGAAATATGACGATACCTTAATTGTGTATACACCAGCTATTCCTAAAGATTCGCATATCCTTAACTTTTTCCAGGCTAAAGGCTTTGACCTGAAAAAACGTTCCCAAGTATTGGGAATCATCAGCGAAGGGATGTACTGCATTGGTGTTGCGGGTACTCATGGTAAAACCACCACTTCATCAATGGTGGCGCACCTACTGACCGATACGGGTTTTGGTTGTACGGCATTTTTGGGTGGAATTACCACTAACTATAACAGCAATGTGCTTTACGGTAAAAACAATGTGGTAGTGGTAGAGGCTGATGAGTACGATAGGTCATTTTTGACTCTGCATCCAGATGTAGCGGTAATCACTTCAATGGATGCTGATCATTTAGATATCTACGGAGATGAAAGCCATTTGCACGAATCCTTCAATTTGTTTGCGGGGCAGTTAAAAGAAAATGGCCGTTTGTTCATTAAGGATGGTTTGCCTATCGCGGGAATTACATATAGCGCCACAGGAAATTCAGCAATTAATGCTAAAAATATAAGGGTAGAAGAAGGTTGTTTCGTCTTCGATTTTGAAGATGGTTACACTACCATTAAAGATTTGAAATTGGCCATGCCTGGGAAGCATAATGTAGAGAATGCTACGGCGGCTATTGGAGTAGCTTTAAGTTTGGGCATTCCTCCTAAAAGTGTGAAAAAAGCAATGGCAAGCTTTAAAGGGGTTAAGCGTAGGTTCGAAACCATCGTGAAAACCAATGAGCATATTTATATAGATGATTATGCACATCACCCCGAAGAGCTTAGGGCTTGTTTTGATGCTGTAAGACAATTGCATCCCGGTAAAAAGCTGACGGTAATTTTTCAACCGCATTTGTTTACACGTACGCGTGATTTTGCAGATGAGTTTGCGAAAGTATTGTCGACCGCTGATGATATCGTTTTATTGGAGATATATCCAGCGAGAGAATTGCCAATTGAAGGCGTGACTTCTCAAATGCTATTGGATAAAATAACCAATGAACATAAACAGGTTTGCGCCAAAGAAAATGTAGTAGCGCTAATTAAAGATAAAAATCCAGAGCTGGTTTTAACCGTTGGTGCTGGAGATATAGATACCATTATTGAACCATTAAAAAATAATTTAACCCATGCTTAAAAGGATAAACTGGAAAGCAATATTTAAAGGGTTTGCCTGGCTGGTTTGCTTGGCAGGTGTGGTGGTATTGATGAGTTTTATCGAGGTGAAAAAGCAATCGGTAAAATGCGCCAAAATTGAAATATTGATTCCCGGAGCGGACAACTTTATCGAGATAGAAGAAATTGATGCCATTTTAAAGCAAAACCAAGGCGATTTAATTGGTCGGAACTTGGAAGGGATCAATCTTCATGAGATAGAAAAAAGCATTGCTGCAAATCCTTACATAGGTTTTGTAAAGGTGTATGCAGATATGAACGGAACGGTTTATGTAGAGGTGAGACAACGTCAGCCGGTATTAAGGATTTTAAATGCAGGCGGGCAAGATTATTATGTGGATAGCGATGGATTGAAAATGCCGGTGTCGCCAAACTTTACGGCAAACGTATTGGTGGCTACAGGAAATATCTTGGAAGGATTTAATGGAAGGGTAGATACCCTGATGACAGCTAACGCAAAGGATTTGTATAAAGCAGCATTGTTCATCAAACAAGATACGCTTTGGGATGCACAAGTGGAGCAACTGTATATCAATGATAAAAATGATATAGAAATGGTGCCTAGGGTGGGAAATCAAAGGATTGTACTTGGCAGTGCTAAAGATATAGAAGTAAAGATGGCCAATTTGTTAGCCTTTTACAAACAAGCCATGCCAAAGGTAGGTTGGAATGCCTATCGCACCATTAACCTAAAATATGTTAACCAAATTGTTTGTGAGAAGAGGGATTCAACAAGTATTAAAAAGCTAGAGAAACCACTGATTCCAGATTCGGTAACTAGGCAAAGGCAAGTGATTGATCATGTGGTGAAGGCAACCATACAAGACGAGATTAATAAAGCAACACAGATAAGTACGGAGGAAAGGAAGAAAGAAGAGAAAAAGGAGAAAGTCGCACCAGTCCCAGCGAAAACAGATGCTAAGAAAGCAGAGAGTACTACAGACAAAAATAAAGCTTCGAAAAGTGTAGAGAAGGACAGCGAGAAAAAGACTACAGCAGCGAAAACAGAGCAGAAGCAAGCAACAAGTAAAGAGAAACCAGCTACCAAAGAAAAGCAGGTGACAAAAACAAACAGATAATATCAAACTCAACAAATAAATATAATGGTTATGGGCAAAGAGAAAACTACCATTCAATCTCCAATCGTAGTAGGATTAGACATTGGTACTACCAAGATCTGCGTAATTGTGGGCCGCAGAACTAATCATGGTAAAATAGAAGTTTTGGGCATTGGCAAAGCCGAATCAGCGGGCGTTACCCGTGGAGTTGTGTCCAACATCCAAAAAACCGTACAAGGCATTAATGCAGCTGTTGAACTGTCGAGTGCGCAATCAAACGTCGAAATTAGAGTAGTAAACGTGGGTATTGCGGGGCAGCACATCAAGAGTTTGCAGCACCGAGGTATTTTAACCCGTAGGGAGCTGAACAACGAAATCAGCAAGAAGGATATCGAAAAGTTAATTGACGATATGTTCAAGTTGGTGATGCCTCCAGGGGAAGAGATTATTCATGTATTACCGCAGGAATTTACCATCGACAATGAGCCTGGGATCAAAGATCCAGTAGGGATGGCGGGTGTTCGTTTAGAAGCTAACTTCCACATTATTTCTGGACAGGTTACTGCCGTTAAAAATATCATGCGTTGCGTAACCAATGCAGGACTACAAACCCAAGAGCTCATTTTAGAGCCGTTGGCTTCATCTGAATCGGTGTTGAGCGAAGAGGAAAAAGAAGCAGGTGTTTGTTTAGTTGATATTGGTGGTGGTACTACCGACGTGGCTATTTTCCACGAAGGTATTATTCGTCATACCGCAGTAATTCCTTTTGGAGGTAACAGTGTAACCGAAGACATCAGAGAAGGATGTTCGGTAATGCGTAACCAAGCTGAATTATTGAAAACTCGTTTCGGTTCAGCCCTGGCCGAAGAGAATAAGGAAAACGAAATTATCTGTGTTCCAGGATTGCGTGGTCGTGAGCCAAAAGAAATCTCTGTTAAAAACCTTGCCTACATCATCCAGGCCCGTATGGAAGAAATTGTAGAGCACGTTTATTACGAGATCAAATCATCTGGTTACGAAAAACGTTTGATTGGCGGAGTGGTGATCACAGGAGGTGGTGCTTTGTTGAAACATCTTAACCAAATGGTAGAGTATGTAACAGGTTTAGATTGCCGTGTGGGTTATCCAAATGAGCACTTGTCTAAATACGAAGAAATGCCTAAAAATATCTACGACGATTTGAAGAGCCCAATGTATGCAACCTCTGTAGGTTTGCTGATCAAAGGAATTCAAAAAGCCGAAGAATTGTTGGAAGAAATGAAACAACCAGGCGTTTTTGTTGAGAAACCTCGTGAAGTAAAAGAGAAGCCAAAAAGAAGTGGATTGTTTGATAAATTACTAGGTAAAGCATCGGAATTTATCAGAGATGATATGAATGTTAGCGACGAAGATTACATCAAACCGTAATATTTTTCCACAATTTGGGAATTTTCCACATTCTTAACAGTTGTGGAAAACGACTGTTAAAAAAGTGTTAATATTACAAGAGGAATGAACAGCAAAAATTAGATTTTTAAACTACTGATTCATAACAATATGAAGTTCGAAATGTTAAAAGATAAATCTTCAATCATCAAAGTTATTGGTGTTGGAGGTGGTGGAGGTAACGCGGTAAACCACATGTACCGTCAAGGAATTACTGGTGTAGACTTTATTATTTGTAATACTGATGCGCAAGCATTGGAGTTTAGCCCTATTCCTAACAAAGTACAATTGGGTGCTAGCTTAACCGAAGGAATGGGAGCTGGATCAATTCCGGAAGTAGGAAAAAACTCCGCTATAGAAAATATAGAGGATATCAAAAATATGTTGGGCCCAACTACCAAAATGCTTTTCATTACAGCAGGTATGGGTGGTGGTACTGGTACTGGTGCTAGTCCAATTATTGCTAAAGCTGCAAAAGAACTTGATATATTAACCGTAGCGATCATCACTACGCCTTTCTCTTTCGAAGGAAAAAGACGTAAGATGCAAGCTGATGACGGTTTGGAAGAATTAAAGAAGTACGTCGATTCTTACTTAGTGATTTCTAACGATAGACTACGTGAGATTTTCGGAAACTTAACCTTAGGTTCTGCATTTGCTCAAGCAGATGATATTTTAACCACAGCAGCTAAGGGTATCGCAGAGATCATTACAGTACCTGGTTATATCAACGTCGATTTTAAAGATGTGCGTACCGTGATGAAAGAAAGCGGTGTGTGTATCATGGGTAGTTATGCTGCCGATGGTGATAACCGTGCTTTGGCAGCCGTTGAAGGTGCTTTGGCTTCTCCATTATTGAAAGATAACGAAATTGAAGGTGCTAGATATATTCTTTTAAACATCAGTTCTGGTGTTAAAGAGGTAACCATGGATGAGGTTTCGATCATTACAGATTATATCCAAGATAAAGCAGGTTTAAGTGCCGACTTAATTTGGGGTAACTGTATCGACGAAAACTTGGGAGATAAGATCTCAGTAACGATTATTGCTACTGGTTTCCAAACAACCGAGCAAAGAGAAAAAGACAAGCAAAACGTTAAGAAAATCTCTTTGTTAACTCCAGAAGAAGCGCCGTTGGTAAGACCAGTAGAGCCTGTAAATTCGTTCATCACGCCTAAAGAGGCGCCAGTGAGCAATGAGCCGGTATTGAAAGTTCAACCAGAGGAAACTAAACAGCCAGATTTGTTTGGCGATTTGTTTAATATCGCTAAACCAGCTCCAGTAGCAGCAGCGCCTAGCCCTGCACCAGTGACAGAAGAACCTGGTTTTGTTTTTCACCAGTTAGTGGAGGAAAAAATTAGTGCAGAAGAGCCTACTCATACTGATGAGCTTGGTTTTGAATTTGAGGTAAAGGTAGCCGAAACGGAATTCGTTTTTGAAACGCCTATTGCTTCTATTCCAGAAGAAATTGTAGAAGAGCAACCTGCGCCTGTAGCACCAGTAGAAGCTTACAGCGCTGATCAAGATAAAACAGACGAATCAATTGAAGAACAATTGAGGAAATCAAAAGAAAGAATCTTGAGGTTGAAAGACTTGAGCATGAAGTTGAGAACAACCAACGGCCTACAAGAATTGGAAAATGTACCTGCTTATCAACGTAAACAGATGCAGTTGCAACAAATCCAACACTCATCTGAGTCACAAGTATCTAGATTTACTTTGACTAACGATGAAGATGGTGAAACAGGAATTAGACCTAACAACTCATTTTTACACGATAATGTGGACTAATGATAACAGTTAAATAACTTTAAAGCCTTGGTAATTTATATTGCTAAGGCTTTTTTTATAATTAAATTGGCACGCTGGTTCGTCATTTAGTGTAGACTAACGAAGTTGAGCATTGAAAATCAACGAAGTTTAAACTTTGGATTTTCTGTGTTTAAAGTAAAAGAAGTCTCCGTTGCTGAGGTATACGTTCATTTTATGGTCCGTTCCAATAGCATTTAAACGATTGATTAAAAGGGTTGTCAAATCGTGATTTAAAACTTAAATTTGCGCCACTATTAACACAGTATAATAACATCTTACATAAACATTTAACATTGGATATTTTTGATAAAGTAGCGAAACGCATGGGGCCAATTGGTCAACACCAAAGCTGGTCACATGGGTATTTTTCTTTTCCAAAACTAGAGGGAGAGATTGCGCCTCATATGCAATTTAGAGGCAAGGAGCATTTGGTTTGGAGCTTAAACAACTATTTAGGTTTGGCCAATCATCCAGAGGTTAGAAAAGCAGATGAGCAAGGTGCAGCCGAATTTGGGATGGCTTATCCTATGGGTGCACGTATGATGTCGGGTAACTCTAAATATCATGAGCAATTAGAACAAGACTTAGCGGCGTTTGTAGGTAAAGAAGATGCGTTTTTATTAAACTTTGGTTACCAAGGCATGGTGTCAATCATTGATGCTTTGCTTGATCGTAATGATGTGGTAGTTTATGATGGCGAGTCGCATGCCTGTATTTTAGATGGACTTCGTTTGCACATGGGCAAGCGTTTTGTTTATAAACACAATAATGTAGAAGACGCACGTAAGCAATTACAAAGAGCTACTAAATTGGTGGAGCAAACCGGCGGTGGTATCTTGTTAATTACTGAAGGTGTTTTCGGAATGTCGGGTGCTCAAGGAAAATTGAAAGAGCTGATTGATTTAAAAAAGGAATTCAATTTCCGTTTATTAATTGATGATGCGCATGGTTTTGGTACTATGGGACCAACGGGTGCAGGAACTCACGAAGCACAAGATAGTATCGAAGGTGTTGATGTTTATTTTGCCACTTTCGCCAAATCTATGGCGGGTATTGGAGCCTTCGTTGCCTCAACCAAGCAATTAACAGATTATTTTAGGTATAACATGCGTTCACAGACCTTCGCAAAGGCATTGCCTATGCCAATGGTAATTGGTTTAATGAAGCGCTTAGAACTGCTTAAAAACAATCCTGAGCTAAGAGAGAAATTATGGACTATTGCCACTACTTTGCAAAATGGCTTACGTGAGCGTGGTTTTGATATTGGGGTAACCAATACGGTAGTAACGCCAGTTTTCTTAAAAGGTGAATTGTTGGAAGCTACGGCGCTTACTCACGATTTACGAGAAAACTATGGTATTTTCTGTTCTATTGTAGTATATCCTGTTATTCCAAAAGGAATGATTGAGTTAAGGTTGATCCCAACTGCAGTACATACTTTAGAAGACGTACAACGTACTTTAGATGCCTTTAGTGAAGTGGCTGAAAAACTGAAACGTGGTTATTATCAGCAGAATAAGTTTTCGTCAGCAGAATAATATAAGATTTCAAAAAAAGCCTCGTACTTACGGGGCTTTTTTGATGAAGCTTTGATTTACAGTGAATTGCTGTTTATAAGTGTTGGTTTTGTGGAAAAAAACGCATAAACCCTCATTATTTTATTTTGACAAAAATTTTTTTATTAAAATAAACCTCTTACATTAGTAATAGAGTATTAATCAAAACCTTAAAAACTAATAGGAGTATTTTAAAAATGAAAAAATTTGCTGAAGTAAAGGCACTAGTTGCAGCTTTAGAAGCTGATGTGGACAAATTTTACAACAAATCTAACAGCGCTGCTGGAACACGTGTACGTAAAGGTATGCAGGATTTAAAAAACTTAGCTCAAAGCATCCGCTTAGAAGTGCAAGAAACTAAAAACAAAGCTTAATTTTTAAACGCATTGTTAAAACAAAGAAAAAGCGCCCCTGACCAAGGCGCTTTTTTGATTCTAAAGATTTGTATAGTCTCTAATCAGTCATTTCGACCTCGTACACAAACCTCGTAGGTTTTTAAAATTAACTAGGCGGCTATCCGTCATTGCGAGTTATGAAGCAATCTAAAAAAGCGCTATTCTAAAGTTGCAGGAGATTGCTTCGTAACTCGCAATGACGAAGTGATTAATGGATTGTTCTTGCTCCTTCCGTCATTTCGAACGCATGAGAGAAATCTAACGTCATGCTACGGCAAAATTAAATCTGGCATAACATTATTTGCAAAGTTGTTAGATTTCTCTCCCCAAAAGCTCGGGATCGAAATAACGAGAGGGCAAAGAAAAAGCCCCGATTGATTTTCAACCGAGGCTTATCTATTTGGTAATGGCTAATTTCTATGCCAATTGTTTCAATTGCTCGGCAATAGCTGTGTTTAAACCTTCGGTAGCTTTCACCAATGGTAAACGAACATCGTCGCCACAAATGCCAAGTTGTTTCAAAGCAGATTTTACACCTACTGGATTGCCTTCAGCAAAGCATAATCTTGTAAATTCTAATAAACTTAGATGTGCCGGTGTTGCTTTTGCAAATTCACCATTTAAACACAATCTGATCATATCAGAGAATTGTTTAGGCAATGCATTTCCAATTACAGAAATGACACCTACCGCGCCAATAGACATCATGGGTAACGCTACAGGATCATCTCCAGAAATTAACATGAAATCAGTTGGCTTATCCCTCATAATTTGGTTAAACTGATCAAATGATCCAGCCGCATCTTTAATTCCAATAAGGTTTTTAAAATCATGCGCTAACCTGCAAGTAGTTTCTGGTAGCATATTTGATCCAGTTCTGCCTGGCACATTATAAAGCAAGATAGGCAATGCACTTGTTTCACTTAAGTGTTTATAATGTTGGTAAATACCTTCTTGGTTAGGCTTGTTGTAATAAGGACTTACAGATAAAATAGCACTGTAGCCATTGCTTTCAAAAGTTTTAATTTCTTGGGCAACACCTAAAGTATCATTCCCACCAATGCCAGCCACTAAAGGCAAACGACCATTGTTAATTTCAGCGGTAAATTCCCACACCTTCTTCTTCTCGTCCTTGCTTAATGTGGCAGTTTCGCCAGTTGTACCTAAAGACACGAGGTAATCTATACCTCCATTAACCAAGTGATTGATCAGGCGCTCTAAGCCCTGATAATCTACCGAGCCATCGGTGTTGAACGGTGTGACCATTGCTACACCTGTTCCGTGAAATTTATTCATTATATATTATTAATTATTGAATTATTGAATGATGGAATTTTGAATAGGCTATACTCATTGCTAATTATTTGCTCACTCAAAACTCACTCATTCAAAATTAAGTTTTTCAACCAATCATTTCTTCTAGCTCATCCTCGCTAATCAGTTTAATGTTCAGCTTGGTAGCCTTCTCCAGTTTAGAAGGTCCCATGTTATCGCCGGCCACTAAAAAGTCGAGTTTTGCGGAGATACTGCTTAAAATTTTACCTCCATTTTCTTCGATCAAATTCTTTAGTTCATCCCTGCTGAATTTTTCGAAAACGCCCGAAATTACAAATGTTTTTCCATTTAATTTATCGCTTTGGGGCTTATTTGAACTTTCTTTGACTTCAAAGCATAAACCCGCATCTTTCAATTCGTTTATCTGCGCAACATTGCTGTTTTTTGCGAAATATTCATTGATGCTATCTGCAATACGTACACCAATTTCATCTATGGCAGTAAGTTCTTCTAAAGATGCCGCTGCTAAGTTGTCGATATTTTTTACACCCTTGGCCAGTTTTTTAGCTACTGTTTCACCTACGTATCTGATCCCTAGGCCAAACAATACTTTTTCAAAAGGCATTTGCTTCGATTGTTCAATACCCTTCAACATATTTTCTATGGATTTTTCTCCGAAACGTTCGATAGCTTTTAATTCATCTGCTTTTTCATGCAGTTTGTATAAATCACTAATATGTCTAACCAAGTCACGTTTGTAAAAGGTTTCGATAGTTTCATCACCTAAGCCATCGATATTCATCGCTTTGCGACCAATAAAGTGCTGTATTTTTCCAACAATCTGTGGACCACAACCGTCTTCGTTAGTACAATAGTAAGCCGCTTCTCCTTCTTTTCTAATTAATGGCGTTCCGCATTCAGGGCAATTTTCAATAAAATGAATTGCTTTTGTATCTGGTTTGCGTAGCTCTAAATTTACCTTAATGATTTTCGGAATGATTTCGCCACCTTTTTCAACTAGAACGGTATCACCTTCATGTAAATCTAAACGTGTAATCTCATCGGCATTGTGGAGTGTGGCTCTTTTTACCGTAGTTCCGGCTAGTACTACTGGTTTTAGGTTCGCTACAGGCGTAACGGCCCCAGTTCGTCCTACCTGGTAAGTCACTTTTTCCAATACCGTTTGTACTTCGGCCGCTTTGTATTTATAGGAAATAGCCCAACGTGGTGATTTGGCCGTGAAGCCCAGTTCTTGTTGTTGGCCATAGCTGTTCACTTTAATCACAATGCCGTCAATGTCATAGCTTAGCTTAAAACGTGCTTCGTCCCAATAATGAATGAAATCTAAAACCTCGTCAATACTTCCCGCTAATTTGGTATGCTCGCAAACATGAAAACCCCATTGTTTTACTGCTTCTAAACTTTCCCAATGAGTTTTAAAAATTTGCTTGTCGGTGTAAAGGCCGTAAAGAAAACAATCTAATGGACGTTTTTTTACTTCTTTGGAGTCTTGCATTTTTACCGTTCCAGCAGCAAAGTTGCGCGGATTGGCATAAGGAACTTCGCCAAGTTCTTCGCGTTCTCTGTTTAAGCGATCAAAAGCTGCTCGGTGCATAAACACTTCGCCTCTGATCTCAAAAGTTTCGGGAATGTTCTCGCCCTTAACTTTGTGAGGGATAGAATGGATGGTTTTAATGTTGGCCGTTACTTCATCACCCTGTGTACCATCACCTCTAGTTACTGCACGTACCAATACCCCATTTTCGTAGGTGAGGCTCATCGAAAGACCATCAAACTTCAATTCGCAAACATATTCAAACTCATCTCCAATAGCCTTGCGTACACGCTCGTCAAAATCTCTAAGGTCTTGCTCGTTATAGGTGTTCCCTAAAGATAGCATAGGCCATTTATGCCTTACCGTATTAAAGGTTTTGGTAATATCTCCACCAACTTTTTGAGTAGGTGAGTTGGGGTCTGCATACTCGGGATACTCTTTTTCCAGCTTAGCCAGTTCTTCCAATTTCTTGTCAAACTCGTAATCGGCTATGGTTGGCATGGCCAAAACATAATAGTTGTAGGTATGTTGGTTGAGCTCGGTAACCAGCGCATCCATTTTATCTTTTATCTCAAACATTGACATAGCTACGAAGATAAGAAAAAGCGGTTTAGGGTGGTAAGAAGATTTATTTCCCCAATTGAATTTTGCTGAAATGAAATGTACAGATTTTGGGATAAAATGTACAACATAATTTAGTCGGCTTCAACTAGTTTTGTATTCAAAATGTATTAATGATGGACGGTATATCACGCAAAAATTTTATCAAGAACGCTTCTTTTGCTATGGCTGGTTTAGTGTTGGCTCCTGAAATTGCTGGAGCTCATGGGGAACACCAAGAAGTAACCGCTGTAGCAAATGGTAAACTGATATTTAAGAATGTGCGTTTGGAAACGGGTTTTGTATACGATAATCAGGGAGAGGTAGCTACAACTAAAACGGATTTATTTTGTATAGAAATTGATAAGGGTAATATCGTGAAGATTGGCCCTAACCAGCCTAACTTAAAAAATGCGGTTGATGTAAAGGGTTATTTAATGTTGCCTTCTTTTAGGGATATGCACATCCATTTGGATAAAACTTTTTATGGCGATCATTGGCAAGCGGTAAAAAGAAGAACAGGTGGCATTAAGGGCATGATAGCTTTGGAGCAGCAAATGCTACCGGAGATGTTAAAGAATTCTACTCATAAAGCAGAAAAGTTAATTGAGCTTTTGCAAGCTAAAGGTACTGCCTTTGCTCGTAGCCATGTGAATGTTGAGCCAACATCCAAGTTGGAATCTTTGAAAAACCTTCAGGTTGCTTTAGAGCGCAAAAAGAAAGGGTTTGGTGCGGAGTTAGTGGCTTTTCCACAACATGGTGTTTTCTATACAGAATCTGTTCCTTACTTGAAAGAAGCGGCTCAAACAGACATTGATTTCATTGGTGGGCTTGACCCATTTAATGTAGATGGGGCTATTGAGAAAACCATGGATTTTACCGTGCAATTGGCTTTGGATTACCAAAAAGGTATTGATATTCATTTGCATGAAACGGGTGATTCGGGTGTGCAAACCATCGAATATTTGATCAAGAAAGTAAACGAAAACCCAGCTTTAAAAAGTAAAACGTATTTAAGTCACTGTTTTGCTTTGGCTAAGGTAAGCAAAACCAAGCAAGAGGAACTTGCCGAGAAGCTTGCTGAAGCGAAGATTGGTATTGTTTCCACCATTCCGTTTGGAAACTTAGTGATGCCTATTCCAGCTTTAATGAAATATAAAGTGGAGGTTTTAACGGGTAATGACAGCATTGTAGACCATTGGAATACCTTTGGAACAGGCAGTGTGCTACAAAAAGTAAATTTGGCAGCTCAATTATATGGTTATTCAACTGAATTTCAGTTGTCGAGAATGCTAGGCTTAGCTACAGCAAACGTATTGCCTCTTAATGATAAGGGCGAGCAACAATGGCCAAAAGTGGGAGATAAGGCAAATTTGATCTTTCTTGATGCGAGCTGTTCGGCAGAAGCGGTTTCGAGAATTTCAGATGTAAAATCTTTGGTTTACGAAGGAAACCAAGTGTTTTAAAAAAAGACATGATGAAAATGATGTTAATCCTATTGTCGTATAGCCTGCTTGGTGTTTGTCAGCCAAGCAACCATTTAAAATCTAAAAAAGAGATCATGCAACAAGATATCATCGATTTAGTTGAGCGTAATGACTTAGCAGCAGTTAAAATCGCTTTAGAGAACGGTGCCAAGGCGAATTCACAAGATAAAAATAAACGAAGTTTGTTGTTAATTGCTACGATCAATCAGCAATTGGAAATGGCCCAGCTATTAATTGCCCATGGAGCGGATGTGAATATGCAAGCAGATAATTTGGATAGTCCTTTTTTATACGCTGGCGCCAGTGGGCAAACGGTTTTGGTTAAATTGTATTTGGCAAACGGCGCCCGCTTTGATGTGTTTAATCGATATAATGGTTCGGCACTTATTCCTGCTTGCGAGCGTGGCCATGTGGAAACTGTAAAGGTTTTAGTAAATACGAAAGGTTTTCCGGTAGACCATGTAAACCGTTTGGGATGGACTGCATTGTTGGAAGCCGTTATTTTGGGTGATGGCAGTAAAAAATACCAACAAATTGTACAGATTTTGAAAGACGGCGGGGCTAATGTGAACATTGCAGATAAAGATGGTGTTACCGCCTTAAAGCATGCTAAAAACCGAGGTCATCAAGAAATTATTCGAATATTAGAGGGGTAGTCCTTTAGTAGAATGATTTTCGGTTTTTGTTATATTTAGCAAAAAACCGAAACACATGGGGCTACATCCTGATCATTTCCCACTGTTAAATATTCAAGAGTTTAACACACATTCTTCCAAGGGTGATGATTTGTTGTTTCATGAGTTAAGGGGAAGTAATTATATCGCTAAGCCGCATAAGCACGATTTTTTTATCATTATTTTGTTTGAGAAAGGAAATGGCGAGCATACGATAGATTTTAATCGCTATGAAATTAAAGACCAGCAAGTGCACTTGGTTTTTCCCAATCAAGTACACCAATGGGATATTAAGGAAGGGACTATAGCCTATCAGCTGATGGTTAGCAAAAAATGGTTTGAAATGTTTTGGTCGTCCTTGCGATATTCTACCTCATATTATCAAAATCATCCTGTACTTGACATTTCAGTAGCCATTTGCGAAGCCCTTTTGCACGAGTTTAAATCTATTCAGGCTGAAATAAAGGAAATAAATGACGTTTTTTGGGAGCTTGTTCAGGCAAGATGTAAAATTATAGGTCTATTGGTTAGCAAAGTGATCGATGCTAATTATGGGGATGTGGAGAGGTTCCATTCCAACAACGTGATCACTAATTTTTTGAGTTTGGTGGAAGAGCATTTTAAACAACAACGTTCTGTGTCTTTTTACGCCGAACAGCTTCATCTATCTGCCAATTATTTAAATGTAGTATGCCAGAAAAGCTTGAATACTACGGCCTCTTCTTTGATCAAGGATAGGGTTTTACTGGAAGCTAAACGACTGCTCAAAGTTTCAGAAATGTCGGTAAAGGATATTGTTTACGATTTGAATTTTTATGATCATGCCAGCTTTACCAAGTTTTTTAAAGCCCTAACTGAAATGACACCGTCTGAATTTAGAGAGGAGAACTAATTCACAAAAAACGGTGTTTTTTATATCACCCTTTCAGGGTTATTGGTTTGCAGAGATAGTACGTTAGAATAATGGCACCACTTCGTGGTTATTAATCTAGTCTTTAGTGGCGAAGTGTTGATTTTGTGGTCACTCTGACCTGTAGCGCAGAGGAAAGCTATGCAATACATTTAATCTAGGATCAGTTTTACCAAGCATCTAATTCGAATAGTGAAGAAGTTTTTAGAATGAGGAATAATTAAATGTGAGTCTGGCGTTATAGCTAACCTCTGAGTTATTTCTTAATCTAAAATGTAGATTTTCTTTTTCTTTAAGCTGAATCCAATTTTGTTACCTAACCAGTTGATGCTGGTTTTTCCCTCGTAAATTAGCCCCTCTATAAAATTTACCTTGGGATTATTCACCGTAGCATAGTCATTAGCAATGGAAGCGATGTCGCCCGTGTATATTTTAGTAGTTTGGTCGGCATTAAACTCGCTTTTCTTCTCAGTCGTTACAAATGTTTCTTTGTTCAGGTTCAGTGTGGCTATTAACTTGTCGCTCAACCAAAAAGAGTTACTGCCTGCGCCAGAATCCAACAATACCTTGATTTTGTATTTGCCGTTTAACACTACATAAGTGAAAATATCAGTGGCATTATCTGCTATGGTAGCTAGTTGAATATCGAATGATTTGATGTTTTTAGTGGATTTGATTTCTCCCAAAATGATTTGTTTCTGGTTGTAGTCGATAATAAAGTCCGTGTCCTCTAACATGGGTAGAGAGATTAAACCATCAATGCCATTAATCTTCATGTCGAAAGTAGTGTAGACTGTATTCTTGAAGCTCTTTCCTCCAAAGCTAATTTCTTTGCTATGGAAAATAGGACAGTCAATACGTTCGCCAGTGGCTCTAAAGGCGGTAAAGAAGTTATAGGATTGCTGTTGGGATAGGTCTTTGGCGAAGTCGTTAAAAAACAGGTTAATTCCACCACCCGTATCGAAAATAAAATTGCCTTCTTTGCCTTCTATTTTGGCTTTTACCAAAATATGTCCGGCGGGAGTAAGTTGAAATGGAATGTTTTGCGCAAAAATGCTGAAAGGAAGAAGCAGTAGTAAGAATAGTAATTTTTTCATCTGAATAGGAGGGTTATTTAAAGTACCTAAAATTAGTATTTTAATGTAAGTATTTCCAGTAGTTTTTTGGGATTTGGAGACTTACGAAATTTCCCAAATTTAGTAAGTCTGAATGATGGCGTGAAAACCTCGTAGGCTTTAAAAACCTACGAGGTTTAGTTTAAAGTACAACAATTGCCTATTAAACCCGATTGCAGTGAAAATACTTTTTGTATTTGTTGTCTTTCGTTTATTGTTACGCTGAGTTTATCGAAGCGTTTGAGACCGATGAAACAGATCCTTCAACAACTTGTCCCGATTAGTCGGGAAGCTCAGGATGACAGAAGTTGATACAAAAAGATTGCAACGAAAAGCGGGGACGATGGAAGCCTACGTACGAGTAACCTTTCTTTTCGAAAAAAAATAATTAGCCTTAATTTAGGTTCAATGCTTTTCCAACTGGTGAGAATTTGTGGTTTGCAAGTGCTTGCAACAGGGTTTTTTATGCAGTTGTTTAAAACTTATGTCTTTTAAATGGGCATCAAATCTTATATTTACGCATCCCAAAAACTTTTTTAGCACATGAGTGAAGAACTGGACGACCTAAACGAGACCAATTTACCCGAAGAGCAGGAACACAAACATACCGTGATCCCTATCAATGGTTTATACGAAAATTGGTTTTTGGACTATGCTTCGTACGTAATTTTAGATAGAGCGGTGCCGCACATTAACGATGGCTTTAAGCCCGTACAGCGCCGTATCATGCACTCGTTAAAGGAGATGGATGATGGACGTTTTAACAAAGCGGCCAATGTGATTGGTAATACCATGAAGTACCACCCGCACGGGGATGCCTCTATTGGGGATGCGATGGTGCAAATTGGTCAAAAAGATTTGCTGATTGACTGCCAAGGAAACTGGGGCGATCCAATTACTGGTGACAGTGCAGCGGCGCCACGTTATATAGAAGCGAGGTTGTCGAAATTTGCCAACGATGTAGTTTTTAACGCGGATACTACGATTTGGCAATTGAGTTATGATGGTCGTAATAACGAACCACTTACCTTGCCTGTAAAATTTCCTTTGTTACTGGCGCAAGGTGCTGAAGGTATTGCCGTAGGCTTGGCCACCAAAATTATGCCTCACAACTTTGTGGAGTTAATTGATGCTTCTATTGAAATTTTGAAAGGAAATAGAAGTAACATCCTACCCGATTTCTTTACGGGTGGTATGGCCGATTTTTCTAATTATAACGAAGGTCAGCGTGGCGGTAAAATTAGGGTTCGTGCCAAAATTACCGAACGTGATAAAAAGACCTTGGTGATTACCGAAATTCCTTATAGCACTACCACAGGATCATTAATTGATAGTGTGTTGGCCGCTAATGATAAGGGGAAGATCAAAATCAAGAAAATTGAGGATAACACGGCTGCCAATGTAGAAATTGTAGTGCATTTGGCTCCTGGTATTTCTCCAGATGTGACCATAGATGCCTTGTACGCTTTTACCAATTGCGAGGTTTCTATTTCTCCAAATACCTGTGTAATTAAGGATGATAAGCCTCATTTCTTAAGTGTTAACGATATATTAGAGCAGAACACGAAATTCACTAAGGCCTTGCTTAAGCAGGAATTGGAAATTCGTTTGCACGAACTACAAGAACGTGTATTTTTTAGCTCTTTATTGAAGATATTTATCCAAGAGGGGATGTACAAAAATTCAGAGTACGAAAACTCTGGAGATTTTGATACGGTAGTAGAAGTTTTACACCGTTTGTTTGACCCATTCAAGGCTTCCCTTTACAGAGAAATTCAACCTGAAGACTTCAAAAAGCTAATCGATAAACCGATGAGTAGTATCACCCGTTTTGATGTGAAAAAAGCGGATGAAATGATGAGGGCTTTGGAAGATGAGATGAAAGTGGTGCGTGGTCATTTACGTCATTTAACGGATTATACTATTGCTTGGTTTGAGAAAATCAAAGCCAAATATGGCAAAGGTCGTGAGCGTAAAACCGAAATCAGATTGTTTGATAGGGTAGAGGCGGCAAAAGTAGCTTTGGCCAATGTAAAGTTATACATGAACCGCGAAGATGGTTTTATTGGTACAGGCTTGAAAAAAGACGAATACATTGGCGATTGTTCAGATATCGACGAAATCATTGTGTTCCGTGAAGATGGTCGTTTTATTGTGACCAAAGTATCGGATAAAACTTTTGTGGGTAAACAGATTATCCATGCCCAAGTATTTAAAAAGGGCGATGAACGTACCGTTTACAACATGATCTATAAAGATGGCGGAAGCGGCATCAGTTATATCAAACGTTTCTCGGTAGTTGGGGTAACCCGCGATAAAGAGTACGACCTTACTAAAGGCACCAAAGGTTCTAAGAGCTTGTATTTTACAGCCAACCCTAATGGCGAAGCTGAAATTGTGAGTGTACAATTAAAACCTCACTCTAAATTAAAGAAACTAGCCATTGATATTGATTTTGCCAACATCGCTATTAAGGGGCGTGGTTCAATGGGTAATATCGTAGTGAAGTTCCCTATTAAGAAAGTGTTGTTAAAATCTAAGGGGGTTTCTACGTTAGCAGGCATTAAGATCTGGTACGATGATATTTTGAAACGTTTGAATGTAGACGGTAGAGGAAAATACCTAGGTGAATTTGATGGCGATGATAAAATCTTGCAAGTGTATGGTAACGGTACCTATGAATTAAGCACTTTTGAGCTGAACAACCACTTTGACGAGGGCATTGTGCTGATGCAGAAATTCAACGCTGAACACGTATATGGCGTGGTGCATTATGATGGCAAGGCCAAAAATTATTTCGTAAAACGATTTGTGTTTGATATACAGCCAATAGGTAAAGTGGTGAGCTTTATCAGTGAGGAGAACGGTTCGAAAATGGTTTTCATTACTGGTAAAGCAGATGCTAAGCTAACCGTTGATGTAGAAAAAGGTAAAACCAAAACACCGGAAACGCTGGAATTGGAATTAGCCAGTTTAATTGACGTAAAAGGCTGGAAAGCTAATGGAAACAGGTTAACACCCCACACGGTAAAAAATATTACTTTGGTTGACGCGGAACTAGAAATTGGTATTGACCATTTAGAAGAGTCGCATTTTGAAGTGGTAGAGGTACACACCGATCCAAGCAAAGAAGGTGAGGAACCAGAAGAAGGCACGGAAGAAACGGTGAATGAAATTCAGGTAGAGGAAGTAAGCCCAGAACCGAATGAAGATAGTCCTACTTTTGAGAATAAGGAAGATGAGCCAAAAGAAGCTCCTAAAAAAGCAAAACCTACTTTTAAATCGGCGGCTAAACCCTTAATTGTAGAAGAACCTGAAAAGGAACCTAAGCCAGAAGCTCCTGCAGCTGAAGGAGCGGAGCCACCTGTTCAGAAAAAGAAAATATCATTCGAAATCACCAATCCAGGTGATATTAAAATAGATGACAAAGGACAGAGTTCTATGTTTTAGATCACTTCTTAAATAGACTTACGAAGTTTCGAAAACTTCGTAAGTCTGTTAGTTCCCCATTAACTTTTTGACTTGTCAGTCTGAGCCTGTCGAAGACTATTCTGATAAACGCGATTAATTGAAAGTACTTTTGATAAAAATGAAAAAGATAGTTTTTGTAGTGTTGTTTTCCCTGATTAGTTTCAGCTTGTATGCTCAAAATGAGAAAGTGGACAGCGTCTTAAAAAAATGGGTTGACTGTTTCAATAAACAAGAATACCAAAAGGCATATGATTTGTATGCTAGCTTTTATAGGGATAAAGTTACTTTGGACGTTTTATCAAAGAATATGAAGATGGCCTATGGAATGATGGGGAACATTAAAACAGTTAAGTTCATATCCTTTAATGGTCAATACTATAAATTCATACTTTATGCTAAATCTAATCAGATAGAGGCTGATGTTACGATAGTCGTTGATAGTGAATATAAATTTAGGTATTTTAATTTCGATAATATTGGAGGACGTGGAAATCCCCCTCCTGTTGCAGGAAATTTAAGAACTAAAAGCCGTTAGAGCTTTATTTCTAGACAGACTTACGAAGTTTTCGAAACTTCGTAAGTTTACTGTTTCTTAGTTTGTCAGTCTGAGCCTGTCGAAGACTATTTCAGAGGATGCCATAAGTTTTAGCAAAATCTTTCAGAACTTCATAAGTCTTCAATATCATATTTTTATATCTTTGCCCTACTCAAAGGGGTGCTTGTTAATTAACCCAATAAATAACAGGCTGAGATTATACCCAGTTTTGAGGTTTAAGCTTAAAGGCTGAAGATGTAAGGTTTTCCTTATACCTTTCCGAGCCCTACACCTTACACCTCCAAACGCACCTGATGCGGATAATACCGACGTAGGGATAAAATAAGAGGTTTAAGCCGTTTACTGTTTCGCCCTGAAAACAGTTTTCAATGATTTTTTAATTGCCCTGTGGCAAAATGTATTGAGAATGGAAATTCAGGAAATGCTCCGTTTGTTTGTGGAGCAAGTAAAGGCAACTACTTATCTAGAATGGTTTGCCGTAGGTTTTGGTGTAACAGAAGTGCTTTTGGCCAAGCGTAACAACATATGGCTATATCCCGCTGGGATCATCGGTATTTTGCTATCGCTTTATCTGAAGCTTAACGCAAAGTTATACGCGGAAAGCTTGTTGAGTATGTACTATTTGGTCATGAGCGTTTATGGTTGGATCATTTGGTCCAAACGTTTAGCCAAAAAGGAAGCAGTAACCGTAAGTTGGACTACTAAGCAGGAATTACAAATTGCTTTTGCCATTGCCATTGGTGGTTATTTTGTGCTGTACTTTGCCTTGGTTTATTTTACCAATTCTGATGTACCTATCTTGGATGCCTTTGTCTCTTCTACCGCTTGGGCAGGCATGTGGCTATTGGCCCGTCGTAAAATAGAAAACTGGATTTTTTTGAATGTGTCTAACATTGTAGCTATTCCTTTGATGTGGCATAAAAACTTTGTAATGTTTGCACTGCTCACTCTATTCCTGTTCATTGTAGCCATATTCGGCTATTTCGATTGGAAGAAAATATACAAAAGACAGTTATTAAGTAAAAAGTAAAAAGTTGAGCGTAGCTAAATCCCGATTTTTCGGGATAAAAGGAATAATGATTAAGGAGTAAAAAATTCCGTTCGCATATGCTTACCCCGAAACAACGAAAAAACAAACCAACCAAACACCAAAATATGGAACAATTCACACAAACTTGGCAAGAAGCTATTCTAGCATTGGCAGCTCCATCAGAAGCAATGGGCGAGTTACATCCCGATATTTTAGAAATTGCTTATGAACAGGAGTGGTTTAAGCTTTATGTACCTAAAGCTTATGGTGGACCAGGGAAGAAGCTCCCAGAGATTTTAAGGATAGAGGAAGATTTGGCTTATGTGGATGGAAGCACCGCATGGACCGTAACTTTGTGTAGTGGCGCCGCTTGGTTTGCTGGTTTCTTGGATCCTGTATTGGCCCAAGAGATTTTTGCGGACAGAAAAGTTTGTTTCGCAGGTAGTGGAGCGGTTGGTGGTACCGCACAAAAAATAAAAGAAGGTTATCTTATTAACGGACATTGGAAATATGCAAGTGGTGCTTTACATGCTACTATTTTTACGGCCAATTGTTTATTGCGAGATGAGCAAGGGAACGATTTGTTTGATGAGGAGGGAAACCCGATCATTAAATCATTTATTTTAAAGAAGGATGAAGTAGAGATCCTGTCGGGATGGTCGTACTTTGGTTTGGTAGCCACAGGAAGTCATGCTTTTGATGTACACCATGTAGAAGTTCCCTCCAATCGCTCATTTAAAATCAATACGGAAATAAAAGTGGCCGATGAAGGATTTAATTATCCTTTTCTGCAATTGGCTGAAACTACTTTAACGGTAAACAATTTGGGGATGGCCCGTAGATTTGTTGATTTGGTAGGAGAGAGCTTTTTCAATCGTTCAGGATTTAAACGCTACAGTCCAGCGCAGGTTACTCATTTTGAGCAGGAGCTAGCCAAAGGCAAACATACCTTAACCACCATTAGAGAGCATTTTTATGAAGCCTTTGATCTTTCGTGGCATCAGTTGATTAACCATGGAAAGATAGAGGAGGAAGTGCTTAAAGAAGTGAGCCGGTTGAGTAGGGAGTTATCACATCAATCGAGAATTATCGTAGATACACTTTATCCTTATGCAGGTTTAGAAGCCGCTAAAAAGGAAACGGAATTAAATAGGGTTTGGAGAGATTTGCATACCGCAAGCCAACACGCTTTATTGACTTTTTAGCTTTGGGAAAACGACTCCTTTCCTCATAGCGTTGTTCCGCGCAGGCGGGAATCTTAAAGCGAGGATAGGTATTTAACCGCATAGTCAGATAGAATGGAATTAGCAAAAGAGCAGGGTTTACCTTCTTTAAAAACTAGCAGCTATAACTGTTGAAAATACCCCTATGTGTCTATGTGGTTATATTTTTTAATTAAATGAACCATATAGACGGGAATATCAAAGCAGATTCAGATTTAAGGAGATTTCTCATTTCGTTTTACTTCATTCGAAATGACAATACAGTATAAGGCAAAAGAAAAGGGTGTCCAAAAAGGAGTTCCATTACACCATTAACCAAATGGCGACAAACTTCTTTTCGACACCCTGATCCAACAAGTCATCCGACTTATTGATATTGTATGTAGATTGGTCGCGGTTTTAATTTCACAAGTTCTTCTGGAGTCATTAACCTGTGAGGAGCTTTTTTCAAGTCGTTTTTATAAAACAATTTGAAACCGGTAAACTGTACGGGCTCACTGTAAATAAAGTGACGATAAGTACCTAATTTTAAATCAGGCTCGCCCCATCCATCCATGTGCATTACCACTTGAACTTCTGGACGTAATTTGATGTTTTGTGAGTTGGTTACCATCTTTTTGGTAAAGCGGTGTACGATAAAAACCTTAGGAGGTAAGTTATGTTTCTTCACTAAATCAGCTAAATAACCAGAAACGTAATTAATGTCGGCAGCATCATAAGTGCCAATTTTTCTACCAGGTAAAACGCCACCTTTCATAGAGAACTCTGGGTCAATTCCCAAGTGTACATTAGGCATTAATAAGTATTTTTCCAATAAAGGTAACTCTGCTTGAATTGTGCTCAACGCTACTTGGATATCTAAAAACACGATCATGTTTTTACGCATCTTAGCTATAGCCAATACCGAATCAATGTGTTTAAATGGCATACGGTTTCTGTACTTGCCATCTTTACCAGGGTCACCAGCAGCTACTACTGCAATGTAGTGCAAGGCTGGTTGTACAGGTGTACTAGGGTCAGCTTTTTCCCATTTAGCAACCTCTTTATCTAACATGCTCAACATGGTTTTAGGTTCGTACTCACCTAAAGCACCCATTTTTTTAGAATAAAGATTACCATAATAAGCTACAATTCTTTTAAAAGGTAAAATAGCACCATCCAAAGGAATGGGTTGATTTTTTACCGGCCATTTGCCAGTGGTATCACCGTTGGCATTACTTTTTACCAGTTCGTTATATTTAGCAGTATCTACGGGAGTACGTAAATTTACTTCTTCCTCTTCCACGGCTACACCGGTAGAGTCGGTCTTTTTAGCAGTTTGTTTCCCGTTTTTATCCTTCGCGTCAGAAGTACAATAGGCAAATGTACAGATGGTAGCTCCTGCTACCAAGATCATACTTGCGATCTTCGTGATTCTCATCCTTAATAATTTTTTCAATTTGGTAAAGCTATTACGTTGTTCTATTGCCTTTGAAGAAGGTTTATCTTCTTAACAATGTTGCAAACATAATGGTCATACAATTCTGTTAGATTTTTCCAATATGCCAAAAGTACATCATTTATGATAAGTAGCTGTGCTAACTTATCAACATGGGCACTCCTTAAATAATCTCCTAAAATAGATGTTTTTCAGTGAATTAAAATAGACAGTTCAAAAAACTTTTACATTTATTTGTAATTAGTCTAAATAAATAATTAATATTGCGCAATTATTTATAATTATTCTAAATAGTTGGTGAAAAATACTCTACTACTAGCCCTTACTTTCGTTTTAGGTTTGAACTTGGCTTTAGCACAAGAACAAACTGTAAAATTGCGTGGCAAAATTTTAACAGCTGACGGGCAACCTGCTTGGGGTTTGTCTTTGTCAATCAAAAACACAAAAAATGTAGCTTATACAGATAGGGAGGGCGCTTTTACCATTTCGGCTCCTGCGGGCAATTCGGTACTTGTCATCAGGTCTGGTGTTTCTAACCAAGAACAAGAGGTTGCCGTTGAAGCGACTTCTGATAAAGTTTTAGCACCAATTACCATTAAAGAAAAATCATACGAGCTTAACGAAGTGGTAGTGACAGGTCAGTATGAGCCGCAATCCATGAAAAATGCGGTTTATAAAGTAAGGACAATCAGTGCAGAAAAAATAAAACTACGTGCGGCAACTAACGTGCAGCAACTTTTAAATACAGAATTTGGCTTCCGGTTTAGCAATGACCTTACTTTGGGTGTTTCTAATGTAGAAATGATGGGAATGTCGGGCCGTAATGTGAAAATATTGGTGGACGGTGTGCCTCTAGTAGATCGCATAGAATTAAAAGAGGCGCTTAATCAGGTTGATATTAACAGTGTTGAACGAATTGAATTGGTTGAAGGGCCAATGTCTGTAGTATATGGTACTGATGCACTTGCTGGGGTAATCAATATCATTACCAAAGGCAAAAGTAATGCGAAATTGGGAGTTTCAGCCCGTGTGCAAGAAGAAACTGTTGGTGATGAATATGAAGCATTCAGCGGGAAGGGTAACCACAACAAAAATGTCAGCGTCAACTGGCAAAATAATGGTTGGAATGCCATGGCAGGTTTTTCCAATAATACCTTTGGAGGGTGGAATGTTCCTGCTAAAACCGCAACCCGCGATGAGGTAAGTGGCATACAGTTTTGGAAACCTAAAGATCAATATTTAGCAAATGCACGTGTAGGTTATTCCAGTGCTAAATTTAATATTTGGTACCGAGGTGATTTTGTAAATGAAGAAATTACTTCAAGGGGTGGAATCAATCCAAACTATACTGTGGTTACCCAGGCTTATAAAACTGATAGATTTAATAACCAGTTACATGTTAATTGGAATATTAATAAGAAGCTAAGTTTAACCATGATGGGAGGTTATACCGACCTGAAGCGTAAAACCAAAACCACTCAATACGATTTTGCTACGGGTAAGGAATCATTGACTTTAGGGGCAGGCGAACAAGATTTGGCCAAATTTAACTCTACCTTGGTAAGGACTACCTTACAATATAAAATTTCAGATTTTATTGCGCTGCAACCTGGAGTCGAAATCAATAGCGAGGGTTCTTCTGGTCAAAGGATTAAAGGATCTCCAGTAATTAACGATTACGCCTTTTTTGTATCTGCGGAGATAAAACCTTATAGTGCATTAAAAGTTCGTCCTGGGGTGAGGTTTATTAATAACTCAGTATACGATGCTCCGTTGGCCGTTCCATCACTCAATGCCATGTGGAATTTAACCAGTGATTTGGATTTAAGACTTGGTTATGGTAGAGGCTTCAGGGCGCCATCACTAAGAGAACTTTATTTTGATTTCTTTGACGCCAGTCATTCTATTAGGGGAAATGAAAATCTGAAGGCCGAAAAATCTAACAGTTTTGACGCTTCAGTATCTTGGATAGCCATTAAGAAAGATAGGGTAAGGCTAACAAGCACTTTGGCAGGATTTTATAATGATTTTTTTGATAGGATAGAGTACGGTCAGGATGAGACGGATAATTCGATTACTACACTGATTAATATCAGTAGATATAAGACGACAGGCTTTTCTTTAGACAATACACTTAATTACAAGGATTTGCAGGTGAACTTTGGTCTTTCGTATATCGGTAGGTATAATGACCTGAAAGAAAGAGGTTTTCAAGGCGAAGTGCCCAAGTTTTCGTGGACGCCTGAGCTGTTCAGTAATGTAATTTATAATCTTACTAAAATTAAAGGTTCTGTAAGCTTGGCCTTTAAGTACACCGGCAGTCGTCCAAGCTATCAGATTTCTTCTAGCAATCCTAACACTACTAATTTGGTTAAAATTGGAGGCTTCACTTGGGCAGATTTGCTGCTAAATAAAACCATCAATAAATATTTGACATTGAACGCAGGCGTTAAAAACCTGTTTGATATTACCCAATTAACCAATACGGCTACAGCAAGTGGCGGTGCGCATACCACGGGGGGTGGAGTAGTGCCCTATAGCTACGGACGTTCTTACGTAGTTGGCTTAAACTTTAACTGGAACAAGTATTAAAAAGTATAAATAACTAATAACTAAATAAATTATCACAGTAATGAATAAGATTAATTCAATGATGGCCGTTGCTCTTTTAGCATTCACGTTTACGGCTTGTAAAAAAGATAACAAGGAGCCGGAAATTGTTGTTCCTGTTTCTGATGGAAGTACAATGACCTTAGAAGGTAAAACTGCTGAATCTAACTATGCAAATGTCGCATATGCTGATTTGAGCCTTGATAAAGCAACAAAGGTTGATAGAAAAAGCTGGGCCTTGGGTTTTTATTCTGGAGCAGATTTTAAAGTTGTATTAAATCAATCTTTTCAGGTACTCGCTTCGGTCGTTAATAAAACAGACATTAATGCGGTTACTCTGGATGATGCCAAAGCTAATCCAGTTTACGCATATAATGCTCAGAGTGATACCCCTGTGGCGAACGGTGTAAATATGGTGGATAGTTATGATGGAAGTTTAGCTCGTACTGCAATTGCAACAATCTCCGCTACAGATGCAGAAAACAAAGTTTATATTTTGGGAGTGAATAATTTGTTCACTGAGCCTAATTTATACAAAATAAGAATACTAAGAAATGGTACTACTGGTTACACATTACAGTATGCAAAAGTTCAGGAAACTACTTTTAAAACGGTGAATGTTTCTAAAAATGCAGATTATAATTTAACATTTGTTTCATTAGGAAATAATAATGATGGAGCAATTGTTAGCGCAGAGCCTAAAAAAGCAGAATGGGATTTGCATTGGAGTTATAGTATCTATACATCATCTTTTACAGGTGACTTACAAGCCAACCCTTATTATTACCAAGATTTTGTTGTTACAAATAACTTGGGAGGAGTAACAGTGGCGAAGATTGCTACAGACACTTATTCAACCTATTCTGAAGCAGACATAGCAACAACTACTTTTTTATCAGGTAGACACATAATAGGTTCTTCTTGGAGATCAACAAGTACAGGAATTATAGGAAAGCAGTTTTATGTTATTAAAGATGCAAAAGGTAATGTGTATAAGCTAAAATTTGTGAGCATGGGACTTGGTTCAGATGGTGGTGAAAGAGGTAAACCAGTTATCGAGTACAAGCTGGTTAAGAAAGCATCATAACAATAAAAATATATTTATCATGAAAAACAAATTACTATGCTACGCATTGTTTGCAGTAGGCTTGTCGATATTATCGGCATGTGAAAAAGGAAAACAATTAAAAGTGGAGGAACCCGTAAAGAAAGAGCTTGTAAGTAATGTCAATGAGGTTAGTATTGATACTTTAAAGGCATTTATGTACGAGATCAATAGGTTCCCCATTGATAAAATTGTATACGATCCAAAAACAGAAAAATTCTTCTTTTTAGACGTAGAACAATACACTAGAAAAGATTTAACTAAATATTATTTCAACTACCAAAAAGTGAAGCAAAAATGAAAAGTTTTAGGATAATCTTTCTGTTTTTTGGGATGCTTTTAGCATTGCCAAAAGCCAATGCTCAATATCAAGGATCTATAATTGGCTTTGAAGTAGTAGGTAACTCTCATTTGGTAGTTAATCAGCAAGCAAGTTCAACCACATTTAAAGTTAAAATAAGTGTGAGCAGGATACTTAATGGATCAACCTACTACCCTTTTAAGATGAATTTTAAATTAGGTATTGAATATGGTGAACTTTTTTCTACAGTTTACACCATTACCGATTCTGATTTTACGTCTGGACAAGGTGGTACCAGTAAAGAGTTTTCAGCAACCATAGCGAATACTAAATTGCCAGATGGACGTAAGCTACAAGCTTATTATAATAACCCATCAAATAATAATCCTAATTATACCAATTCAAATTTGTTGGTTACCATTTTTAACCCACCGCCAGTAGTGGAGGTGCCTCAAATTAGCAATAATACAATTACGCTACAATATAATCCAGTTGTAGGAAGTGAGATAAATATTGCAGGATCTAACCCATCAGGAGGTACTGGGAACTATATTTCTGAGTGGCAAATCAAGCAAGAAAATGGAAATTATTCATTAGTAGGGTCGAATATTGCAAATATGTCAATTGGCTCTTTAAAATTTCTTAATAAGGTTTTGGATGGAAGCACAATAAGGAGAAAAATTACATCGGGTTCAAAAGTGAGTTATAGTAATGAAATTCTTCTCAAAAGAGAGTCACGAGTTACTTTTACAGTACAAAAGACTCCTGTGTTTGATGCTTCAAATCAACTTGTTGGGAATACTATGAAAATTGTTTTAGGTGAATCTAGTCCTAACATAACTTTTAGTATATTACTGATTGGTCCAGATGGAGATGACCCAGTTTGGTTAACACCTAATGGTGCTAATGAATTTTATGTCGCACGTGATTTTCTAGGTGTAGCTATATATTCGAGCAATGGTATTGATGCTGGTATTGTACCTACATGGGTTTCTGGTTCAGATAGTTATATCTACAATTATTAAAAAGATCTTAGGTTAGTATCAATTATTAATAGTTTGTTTTGTTTAGGGAAGGCCTCCATGGATGTGGAGGCTTCTCTTGTTTAAGTGTTTTTATTATCGCCTTAGCCAAAGATCAAAACATTGGCTCCTGTCTGTTGTCCCAAAAGCAAACTACAAGTACTTCCTTTTCATAAACCTTGTATAGGATAGAACAATTTTTATGGACAATACATTTTCTTAGCTGCAAGGTTTCATCAACAAGTGGATGTAAAAGTGGATTTTCGCTAATTAGATATAAACAGCTTTTAACTTTTTCTTCGAATTTTAGAGCTGTTTTCTCTGACCATCTTTCATTAAGTTGAGTAATGATGGCTTGATAAGTTACCCCTGCTTGTGATCCAAATTTAAGCGTAAAGCTTATTTTTTGACAAAGTATTGCTGTGCAAATTCATCTAATGAAATAGCATCGCCATTTTCTTCGTATTGCTTTATACTTTTACTTGCAAGCTGCTTAATGTGTGATGGTAGTTCAGAAGAAGGAGTATTTACTTCGAACTGTATTTTTAAAGCTTTTAATACCGCCTTAACAGCAGCAAGCTGTTCATTGTTTTCCGGATGTATTAAAAGGCTTTCCATAATCACAAATTTAATGAAAATTAAATACTTCCAATAAGGTTGGGTCGCTGGATACGAATAACCAATTAAACAAATAACCCGTTTACTTATGCGTTACTCCTAAACTTTCCAAATACACCCAAAGGCAATTTAATGCCAGAGGTTGCTTGTAAAAATAGCTCTCCGCATTCTAAATTCTTTACTTGTGGGAATGAGGTTCTAATCAAGTTCTCTACAATCACCGAAGAAAAGCCTAATGAATAGGTGTTTAAGATCAGGAAGTGCTCCTCGGGATCTAAAAGCTGTACTACGTCCTGCATCATTTCTTGGATATGGTCTTCCAATTTCCACTTCTCGCCATTTGGACCATGGCCATAAGCAGGAGGATCTAAAATAATACCGTTGTATTTTTTGCCACGTTTAAGTTCGCGTTTTACAAACTTCAAGGCATCTTCCACTACCCAACGAACATCTTTAAGGTTAGAAAGTTCTTGGTTTTCTGCAGCCCATGTCACTACCTGTCTAATAGAATCCACGTGAGTAGTATCAGCACCTGCTGCTTTGGCCACTAAAGATGCCGCGCCAGTGTAGGCAAATAGATTAAGTACTTTGGGGCTAGGTGTTTTAAACCTCTTGATGGAAGAAGAAATATAGTCCCAGTTTACCGCTTGTTCAGGGAAAACACCCACGTGCTTAAAGGAGGTTAATCCTAAGCGTAGGTTAATGCTGATCTCATCATTTTGATAGTTCACATTCCAACGATCAGGCGCATTTTTTTGATGCTTCACCCAATCACCACTCGTAGCAGAGCGGCCTCTAAAGGTGATATGTGCTCTTTTTTTCCATTCCTCTGGAGATAATACTTTTTTCCAAACTGCTTGAGGTTCAGGTCTTGAAAGTACAAGATTGCCAAAGCGTTCTAATTTCTCAAAATCGCCACAGTCAATCAGTTCATAATCTTTCCAGTGGATAGGGTTAAGCAGTTGTATCATGTAATGGAATGGTTTTTAAAGAGGTATTAGATACCCCATAATAATATGCCGTTAGCTAATCTCCTAATTTAAGGAAATAGCTAACTTTCTAATCAGTTCTTACTTACGTTTGAACGATAGCGGCAGCAAAGATAAGAATTTTAAAATTTGTCTTTAGCCGCCTTCATGAAACGGCTGGCAAATACAAAGTCGTTTAGCTCTGGGATATCGGTTTTGGCAATTTCCTTGTTAGAGCCTTCCCAAAACTTTTTGCCTTGGTGTAAGAACATGATATAGTCGCCAATGCCCATTACCGAGTTCATATCATGGGTAACCACTACCGTAGTGGTGTTGTACTCTTCGGTAATTTCCTTGATCAATTCATCAATTACAATAGAAGTTTTAGGATCTAGGCCAGAGTTTGGCTCATCACAGAAAAGATATTTCGGGTTCATGGCAATAGCACGGGCAATACCCACACGCTTTTTCATCCCTCCTGAAAGCTCCGCAGGGAAAAGTTTGTTTTTGCCTTCCAGATTAACCCTGTCTAAACAAAAATTAACACGGTCAAGCTTTTCGCTTCTTGATTGGTCGGTGAACATGTTCAAAGGGAACATGATATTTTCCTCTACCGTCATGGAGTCAAACAGGGCAGAACCTTGGAACAACATGCCAATTTCTTTCCTAATCTCAATACGTTCTTCGGTATTTAACTGGGTAAAATCTCTGCCGTCATAAGTTACACTGCCTTGTTCAGGATGGTGCAAACCAATCATACACTTAAGTAGGGTGGTTTTTCCTGAGCCAGATCCGCCAATGATCAAGTTGGTGATGCCTGGTTCAAACTTGCCCGAAATCCCTTTTAAAACTTCGTTGTCGCCAAACGATTTATGGATGTCTTTAATCTCAATCATAACATTAAACCAGTTACAAGGTAGTCACACGCTAAAATACTGATACAGCTTACCACAACTGCTCTGGTACTAGCTTGCGCTACTTCCAAAGCACCTCCTTTTACGTAAAAACCTTCGTAGGCAGGTACAGAGGTAATGATAAAACCAAAAACAAAAGCTTTAACTAAAGCTACCGCAATGGTAAATGGATTAAAATCAGTAGTGATCCCTTGGATATATTCTGTAGGAGAAACTGCGCCAGATAAAGTACCGCCTAAATATCCACCAGTGATACTCAAAACCATAGAAATGATTACCAACATAGGAACCATGGTAATCCCTGCTAAAATTTTAGGAAGGATCAGGTATCCAGGAGCATTGATCCCCATAATTTCAAGGGCGTCAATTTGTTCAGTTACTCTCATGGTACCAATTTCCGAAGAAATAGCAGAGCCAATTTTACCAGCTAAAACAATAGCACTAATGGTTGGACTAAGCTCCAAGATGGTAGAGTCACGGTTTACGGAACCAATAATAGTTTTGGGAATAAAATCGCTCACCAACTGGAAAGCAATCTGTAAAGTCATTACCGCCCCAATAAAGGTAGAAATGATGGCAATCAGTCCAAGAGAACCTACACCAATGAAGTCCATCTGTTGAAAGATGGCTTTCATGTATATTTTCCATTTTTCAGGCCTCTTAAAAGCGGCTTTTAGCAGTAGTATATATCGGCCAAAATTGGTAAAATTCATCTAATAAACAATTTGCTTAAGTTAACTCAATATTATACAAAGAAACAACAAAAATGTTCTGGCAGGACTTATTTATTGAAAAAATATTCTCGATTGAAATATTATTGCCTTTTTTGCAGGTATTAAAATAGAATGAGATGAAAGCAATTGTAACTGGCGCAACCAAAGGGATAGGTAGGGCTGTGGCTCTTGAACTGGCACAAAGTGGCTATGATATTGTAGCCTGTGCCCGCAATGGCAAAGACTTACAGGAGTTGGAAAATGAACTGGATGGTTTCGGCGTAAAAGTGTTGGCCATTAAAGCCGATATGAGTAAAAAGGAAGAAGTGTTTCAGTTCATTGAAAAGGCTTTGGCTTTTGTACCAGAGGTACATGTTTTGGTAAATAATGTAGGCGTATTCAAACCTGGAAGTTTGTTGGACGAAACTGACGAAGCTTTTGAAATGCAACAAAATGTAAATGTAAATGCCGCATATTATGTGGGAAAACATATTGGTGTAAAGATGCGTAGTCAAGGATTTGGCCATATTTTTAACATCTGCTCGGTGGCCAGTAAAATGCCTGTACAAAATGCAGGGAGTTATAGTGTAACAAAAGCAGCGATGCTAAGTCTTAATGATGTATTGCGAAGCGAATTAGCACCGCACCACGTAAAGGTAACGGCAATTATTCCAGGCTCAACTTACACTGCATCTTGGGAAGGAACAACACTAGATCAAAGTAAGTTTGTACAACCAGAGGACGTAGCCAAAGCAATTGGTACCATTTTAAAACTTAGTGATGGTGCAAACGTTGATGAACTGGTGCTAAAACCTTTGAATTTTTAGAAAGGAGAACAAACAATGGAAAAGAAACTATATAGAAACGAGCACGATAAAACAGTGGCAGGAGTGGCATCCGGATTGGCAGAATATATGCAGATAGATGTAACCATTGTAAGGTTATTGTTCGTATTGACTACCATATTTTTGGCAGGTAGCGGTATATTGGCCTATATCATTTTATGGATTGTGGCACCTGTAAATAATGATCCGCGAGTTAAATTTAAACAGTTTAACGATTTTTATAAATACAACCCTCAAGGCGGTTCGGTATTTAATTCGCCTGAGGCATTTGCGGATACCCAACAAGAAGCAACGCAAACCAAATGGAATACCCAAAATGCTGATGCTTTCACCAAATTTGAAACCCCACATAAAATGAAAGGAAATGATACTGGTAAAACGGTAGTAGGCTTAATCCTACTGGTATTAGGCGTTTACTTTTTAATGAGACAGCTAGGTTTCGTGCCACACTGGTTCAATATCTTCCATATCTATAAACTTTGGCCTTTGGCAATTGTTGCCCTCGGAATCAGTCTGATTTTTAGAAACCAACGCAAAAACGAATGGGAGAACTTCAAGAAAACTACTGAAGAAGCTCAACGTAAAACGGAACAACCTTCGGAGGCGCCTACGACAACCGATACCACAGAAGATAATCATCAAAATAATACCCAAGCCTAATTATTGGGACAATTACCTTAAAACCAACGGATATGAAATACGAAAGAATAATATGGGGAGTAGTGCTGCTTTTTGTAGGTGGTGTACTCTTGCTAGATAATTTAAATGTGATCGAGTTTTACTGGAGAAACGTATGGGGCTTTTGGCCGATATTTCTGATCATTGGAGGCGTTAACATGCTTTTGAACAGAAATGGCTCTCAAACAGGTAGTGTTGTTTCCCTTGGGATTTTGATCATTGCTTTGGCCTTTTTATTTGTTAGGGGACAAGAAAGACCCCATAGCCGTAATTGGTTAAACTTTTGGAAAGACAAAGATATTGAAGCCAATATGGATTGGGACGATAGCGATACCAGCGGCACCACTTATGAGGGGATGAAATTTGCGGAGCTTTATAACCCAGCAGACTCCATCAAGAAAACAGTGTTGAATTTGTCTGGAGGCGGCACTTCTTTTAAATTGGATGAAACTACCGACAGCTTGTTCGAAGCTACTGTGAACAAAAAGAGAGGTAATTTCTCGCTTACCAAAACAACTACAGATAGCACCAATACCCTAACCTTTAAAATGAGCGATAAGCGTAGAGGCAGAGACAAGAATAACTGGTCTTTTAATACGGGTGGTAATGAAGTAAATGTTCGCTTAAATACGCAACCAACTTGGACCATGAACCTATCCATGGGAGCAGGTGAAATAGATTTTGATTTAACCAAATATAAAGTAAGAAGCATCAATTTTGATGGTGGCGCAGCTGATGTGAAAATTAAAGTAGGTGATTTAATCCCTATTGCTGATGTACGTGTGAAAACTGGCGTGGCTAATGTTGAAATTAAGGTGCCACATGGTTCGGGCTGCAGAATAAAGGCCCATACAGGCTTAGCTTCAAAAGACTTTAAAGGTTTTGTTAAAAAAGACGACGGATCCTACGAGACACCTAATTATCAAACTTCCAAAAATAAAGTGTTCATCTTTTTGGATGGCGGTTTGAGCAACTTTGAAGTAGACACTTATTAAGTTAAAAGTTTAAAGTTGAATTGAAAAGTTAAAAAGCCTGCAATGATGATCTTCATTGCAGGCTTTTTAATTTGGTAGATGTCTCATTAAAAGTTGATTTTTTAAAGAATGAGATATCATACTTTGCCGTTTTTAATTTTTAATTTTGACTTCTAACTTATTCACATTGTACACAATTGTTGTAAACGGTAAACCGCAAGGTCCATATACCTTGGAAGAATTAAAGGAATTAAAGCTTTCGCCAAGTACTTTTGTTAGAAAGCCAGGAATGGACGACTATAAAGAGGCCCATGAAATGGTTGAACTTAGAGAGCTATTTGGTTTTGCTGTACCTAAATTTGAACCACAGTATTTCGCTTCTTTCGATCAACGCCTTATGGCATCGGCTATCGATTATTTTCTAATCACGTTGATTTATGCCGTTTTAGTGTTCGCTGGTTTTCTCCTTTTAGAAACTCAAAAAGAACGAATCATGATTTTGATCATTGGTGCAGTTCTTATTCCACTCACCAAATTTGTGTACAGCGTATTTGCCGATGCTTCCAAAACTCAGGGTACCATAGGCAAAAAGTTAATGGACATTAAAGTGACCGATAACCATGCTGTTAGAATTGGTATTGGGGTTTCGTTGCTTCGCAATGCAAGCAAAATTTTTTCGGTTGTCAGTTTAGGCTTTGGTTATATCTATTCCTTTATCGATAAAAAACGTCGCTGTTTCCATGACATCATTGCCGAAACATTGGTCATCAAAGACAGGTTGGTCTAAAAATGATTAAATGATAGAGTTTTGAATGAGTGAATGGGATATGGCCTGATTTGTAACTTTCCAACGCTTTATTTTTTTAATCAGTTTTTTTGACTTCAGACCTCGAACGTATTACTTTTAACTTACAACCTATAACTTTTAACTTTTAACAATCCAACAATATAGCAATCCAACATTTCACCTATCTTTGTAGTCCATGCAAAAAGAAGCGATTATGTTAGCGGGAGGTTACTGTAATAGTTTAACCCAATATTCGAGGTTTATTACTCGCGAAGTACAAATAGGAGATACCCCAATGGGTGCCCATCATCCTATCCGTATCCAGTCGATGACGACAACCGACACCATGGATACCTTAGGTACGGTGGAGCAAACCATCAGAATGGTAGAAAGCGGTTGCGAATATGTACGGATCACGGCCCCTAGCATTAAGGAAGCTGAGAACTTGGCCAATATCAAAAAGGAACTGCGTTTGCGTGGTTACAATGTTCCTTTGGTGGCCGATATCCACTTTACCCCTAATGCTGCCGAACTTGCAGCACGTATTGTTGAAAAGGTACGGGTAAATCCAGGCAATTACGCCGATAAAAAGAAATTCGAAAATATAGAATATACCGACGCTGCCTACCAAGGAGAGTTGAGCCGTATTTACGATAAGTTTTCGCCGCTGGTGAAAATCTGTAAAGAATATGGAACTGCCATGCGTATTGGTACCAATCACGGGTCGCTTTCTGATAGAATCATGAGCCGCTACGGTGATACGCCACACGGAATGGTGGAGTCGGCCATGGAATTTATCCGCATTTGCGAAGACTTGAACTATTACAATTTGGTCATTTCCATGAAGTCGAGCAATACGCAGGTAATGGTACAAGCGTATCGATTACTGGTACAAACCATGGTGGCCGAGGGAATGAACTATCCACTACATTTAGGAGTTACCGAAGCAGGTGATGGCGAAGATGGCCGTATCAAATCGGCAGTGGGTATTGGTACCCTATTGGCTGATGGTTTAGGCGATACCATTAGGGTTTCCCTAACAGAAGATCCTGAATTTGAAGCGCCAGTAGCCAAAGCATTAGCAGATAGATACCTCCCCCGCCTCCTGAAGGAGGAGCTTTCTACTAATTCCCCCTTGAGGGGGTTAGGGGGCTATAGCCCTTTCCAACATAAACGTAGATTGACCGATGAAATCGAAAACCTTGGTGGACATCAAGTGCCTAGGGTTATCATCAATCTGGAAAATGAAAACCTAAAAGATCCCGCTATCCTTAATGCCGTAGGATTTAATTACTCGGCTTTGCTGGACAAATATAACCTAACGGACCAAGCTTGTGATATGGTTTACCTTGGAAACCAATTGCCATCATTTTCTTTCCCTGGCGGATTGAAACAGCTTTATAATTATAATACTTGGCTGCAATTGGCTGATCAGCAAAACTGCCACCCGTTATTTAATTTAACGGAATATTTAAATACTGAGCAAAAAGACGCCAAGCTGAATTTCGTGGAAGTTTTGGCGGAAGAACTGGTGGTAGCGCAATTAAAAGACTTGCAACAAGTAGTATTGGTTTTAACTACCAAAGCGGATAATGCGATGCAAACCCTTCGCCAAGCTTTTGTACAACTGTTGGATGCTGGCTTGAAGCTCCCTGTAATTATCGAACGTAATTTTGATGGGCTAAACTTGGAAGATTTCCAATTGTACAGTGCTACTGATTTAGGTGGTTTACTCATTGACGGATTTGGTGATGGCGTGTGGATAAATGCTAATGGTATTCCCGTGTCGGTCGTTAACTCAACTTCTTTTGGGATTTTACAGGCTACTCGTACACGTATCTCTAAAACGGAATATATCTCGTGCCCAAGCTGCGGCAGAACTTTGTTTGATCTACAAGAAACTACGCAGGCCATCAGAGCCAGAACATCGCACCTTAAAGGCGTAAAAATTGGAATTATGGGCTGTATTGTCAATGGCCCAGGGGAAATGGCCGATGCCGACTACGGTTATGTAGGTGCTGGAGCAGACAGGATTACACTTTACCGCGGACAGGAAGTGGTAAAGAAAAATGTGAAAACTGCCGATGCCATTGACGAACTGATTGGCATTATCCGTGAAGACGGCAATTGGATAGAGAAAGAATAAAAAGAGGATGCCACCTTAAGTGTTGATTTGGTATTTTTAACGCTTAGCTAAACAATATCATTCCTAGTAGAACAGTTTAGGTTGGTTGGTTTCGCATCCTCTCTTAAATCATTACGTTGCTTAAAGGCTTAACGCTACTAAATTGTACTGGTTAATTTTGGTGTTTTTTTCTGCCAATTGAACTAGTATTTCATTTAGTTTCTTTTTCACCTTTTCTCTGCGTACGTTTAATTTTCTGCCTTTTATTACTTCCTCGTAAATCAACTCTTGCTTGGCGTTGTAAAATTTAACCGTAGATATCTTTGGAGTTTTTACGTTACTTTCAATAACCCAGTTAGCAAAATCAACCTTTGAGGTAGGTGCTAATTCTTGTGCTGATGCTGCTGTGGCAAACAACCAAAGCATTGCATTAAGTGCTAAAATTTTCATGTGCGTTTATAGTTTATGATTACCAAATTAATAGCACTTGGCAACAGAAGAAATAAGGTAAGCCATAAATAGGATGTAGTGTGGTAAACAACACTTATGTTGGCGCCAAGGCTACTCGTCTTCAGTATTTTAGGGTTGAGTAGTTGTTGGTTGTTGTTTGTAGGTACAACAACGTTGTTTGTCTTTTTTTTGATTGAAGAATGCATAGGAAATGTATTTTTAATCATGCAAATTATACAAGCCTATCAAGAGCAGAATAGTAGAAAAGCAAGACTGGTATTGCACATCTGTTTTTGGTGCATGGTATGGCTCGTTACCGCATTTGTGTATGGATATGAGAAGCAAAGTGTTTATATGGCTATGCTTAACAATCTCATGCTTTTACCCGTACACATGATTTATTTCTATACGGTAGCCTATATCATTATTCCCAAGTATTTGCTGAAACGGAAATATTTTGAGTTTGTATTTGTGCTCCTTGCATTTGTGTTTATCATGCCGGGCATTACCAGGGCTTTTGATATTTTTTTGGTAGAGCCTCAACTGGACGCTTTTTTAAAAAGTAAAGGGTTTTATGAATGGGATAAAGTTAAAGGCACTAAATGGCAGCGATTTACCAATGTGATTTATTATCTCAATGCCTTTAAGGGCGCAAATTTGGTAGTTTGGCTTGCTGTAGCCATCAAATTTTTCTTGTTTTGGTATCGTAGGCATCGTGCGGCCTTACAAGCAGAGCTACACTTACTAAAAGCTCAAATTCATCCCCATTTTCTCTTCAATACCCTTAATAACCTGTATGCACTTACCCTAAATAACTCGCCAAAATCTCCCGAAATAGTAATGGGCTTATCGGAAATTTTGAGGTACATGCTTTACGAGTGCAATGTTGACAGCGTATCCTTAAAAAAAGATGTAGAAATATTGGAAAGCTTTATCACTTTGGAACGTCTCCGTTATGAGGACCGCTTGGATTTCCACTTTATTAAGGAGGGTGATTTGGCTCAATATGAAATTACACCGCTGCTATTGCTGCCATTGGTAGAAAATGCTTTTAAGCATGGTGCAGGAGAAAAAGTTGGCCAGGCTTGGATCAACATTGAATTAGTGGTGCGGCAAGGGATGTTGAAGTTTAAGATCAACAATAGCAAAGCCGAAGTGGTAATGGAAAGAAAAGAAGGGAACATAGGTTTGGAAAATGTGAAAAAGCGTTTGGAAATGATTTACCCAAATGCCTATGAATTGAAAATATTTGATGAAGAAGACGTTTTTGCTGTAATTCTCAAAATAGATTTGAGTCAAAGAGTAAGTTTATAAAAACAATGAAAATTAAAACCATTATAGTTGACGACGAACCACATGCTATTGAGGTGATAGGTAAATATCTAGAGAGTTTTCCAGAGATAGATGTGATAGCCACCTGTAATGATGGAATTAGTGCTTTCCATACCCTGCAGCAAAAGAACATCGACTTGATGTTTTTGGATGTGCAAATGCCTGGTATTACTGGCGTGGAGCTGTTAAAAAGCCTTAAAAATCCACCAAAAGTAATTTTTACCACAGCCCATAGCGAATATGCCGTAGAAGGTTTTGAGTTAGATGCCGTTGATTATTTGTTAAAGCCCGTATCCTTTAATCGTTTTTTAAAGGCAATGGACAAAACTTTTAATAAACTAGGGGAAGCCAAGCCAAAATTGGTAGTGCCCGAAACCAGCTCATCTGCCGAATTGAATAAGTTCCTTTATCTTAAAGTAGAAAGAAAGACGGTAAAGGTAAATGTGAAAGATATTTTCTGGATTGAAAGTATTAAAGATTATGTAAAAGTGGTATTGGCAGATAAAGTTCTGGTGAGTAAACAAAAAATATCACTTTTAGAAGAATTGCTTCCCGAGGACCAATTTTGTAGGATCCATAAATCTTTTATCGTCAATATCCAAAAAGTAGAGAGCTACTATACTTACGCCGTAGAAATTTTAGGGAAGGAATTGCCTATTGGCCGAAACTACAAGCAGCATGCATTGAAAAGCTTGCAAACTGCTTAATTGCCCCAAGCGCTTATCACTATACTTCTACTGCCACCATGGTTGCGGTGTTCGCAAAGGTAAATGCCCTGCCACGTTCCCAAGTTTAAATGTCCGTTGGTAATGGGGATTAAAACAGAGGCTCCCATTAATGATGATTTGATATGGGCAGGCATGTCATCATCACCTTCATAGTCATGCAAGTAATCGAGGTCGCCTTCAGGAACGGCTTTGTTCATCCAAGTTTCAAAATCAGCCCTCACTGTTGGATCAGCATTTTCGTTAATGGTTAACGAAGCCGAAGTGTGCTGTATAAATACCTGTAACATTCCAGCTTTAATGTTCCGTAATTCGGGGATGGCTTGCAAAACCTCTTCCGTTACCAAATGGAAACCTCTGCTGCGGGCTCTTAAACGTGTTGTTTTCTGTAAAAAATGCATAGGGTTAAATTTAGTGCATGCAGCCAATGTATAATTTAGAATGAAGCTTGAAAGCATTTGGTGCAACCTGTTTAACTGCAGTAAGGGCGCTGTCTGCTTCCAAGGCATTGGCATAAATACCCGCAATAATGCCAATGGTTTTAGGTTTTGAATTGGGTTGGTATTGGTTCATGTACTCCAAGCTTAAGGTTTTGGACAGTTCCCTTCTCGGGAAATATTCTCCGGCATACATTTCGTCTTCGTCGTTTTCGGGAAGCACAATGAGGTCTTTTTTCGCGTTATAGTATCTGCCCATGGAGTCTATGGTCATGCCCAGTTTTTCTTTCAACGAAAACATTTTTTGGTTTAATAGTTTGTAGCTTTTATTGGTGTCAATCACAATGACTTCATAATTGGCAAAGGATTCCTCCTCATTGAAATTTAGGGAAGTATCGGCAACTGCTTCTTTGGCAAAAGTATCAGCAGCCAAGCTAGCAACAGCAGTGGTGTCTTTTATGGCAGATTGACCAGTAGATCGTCCACAGGAAAGGCAAAAAATAGCAAATGAGAATACGATGAAATAGTGTTTTTTCATTGGAGAGCGATTAAGATAGGCTATTTAGAAACTTCAAAGTTTTCTCACAAACTTCAAATAATTGTGGCGGCAAGGTTTCTCCTGGGTAAGGATGTAAAGCTCCATAAACGTGATTGGCTCCTTCAATTTTCGCTAGCCTACTCGCTGGATTGGCATTAGCCAATTTCTCGGCAGTAGCAAAAGGAACGTTAACGTCATCATCACCCTGTACAATAAGCCACGGAATATTGATTTGCTTGGCGGCAGCTAAAATGTCCAATTTGTCTTTATGTTCTTCAAAATCTTCCAACAAGGTAATGTTTAAAGGCATCTTTTCTTTGGTGCGTGCATTCACTACCTCAATTTTACCTTTCTCTTTCCACTCCTTTTCCTGTTCTTTTTTCCATAAACTGCTAAAGTCGGCAATGGCACTCCAGGTAATTAGCCCTTTTACATGAGGATTAGTAGCAGCTTGTATAATGCTCAATCCGCCACCGCGACTATGGCCAATTAAATAAACCTCATTCACCCCAAGATATTTCACTGCATGATTAATTACAATATCTACATCTAGCAGTTCCTTGCTGAAAGTATTCGATGCAAACGCATTCATGTCAGTTACATCATTTGGTTTTTCGGCAGTTACACCACTGTGCGAAAGGTTGAATTTAAGGTAGCGGTAACCATTTTGTACAAAAAAACGTGCAGTTAAATGATGTGCGCCCCAATCTTTAAAACCTTTAAATCCATGAATAAAAATGATGAGAGGAGTATTGCTATTATTCTCGTCGTAGGTTAAATCTCCAAATATGGGTTGTTCATTAGCTCCTATGAGCGAAAAAAGTTCATTACGCATAGTGAAAGGTTTTAGTGCATTTCAAATATTGAGTTTCTATCCGTAATAACAAAATAAATGATGTTTTTGATTGTTGAAGTAGGAAATTCTACCTTTTAGGTAGGATGTTTAACCTTTTAGGTAGAACGTTGAACCTCTGAGGTAGGATGTTTGACCTTTAGGGTAGGATGTTTAACCTTTTAGGTGGAATGTTTGATCTTTTGGGTAGGACGTCGAATCTTTAAGGTAGGATGTTTAACATTTTAGATGGAACGATGAACCCTTGAGGTACAAGTTTCATCAATTCAGCATTCTTTTTAGCTATCTCAGAAGCATTTTTAATTCAGTATAAAACTATTATGTTTAAGTTTATTTGTTCGTTTCATTATTTAAAACCTTTCTAAATTAGCCTAAATTACAGCATAATGACAGATAAGCCCAATTGCGTTATTACTTTTGTTGCGCTAAAATAACTAGGGGCTAACCATTTTGGAGTATTTAAAGATTATTGCATTTACACATAAGCAAATTGACCTAAAGTCATTAGGGAAATTGGTTATTTGTGAGCAAACGTTGGACGATAGGTTGAGGAATATCCAGTCTGAGCTGAATATTAAAGAGATATTTTACGTTGGTACTTGTAATCGCGTAGAGTTTGTTTTTACCGCTGCAGCCGAGTTAGACAAATCTTTTATTTCTAGATTTTTGCATGTGTTGGATATGGGGCTTCCCGAAGAATACATGGAAAACTTCATCAACAATGTTTCTACTTACGAAAAAGAAGAAGCATTTAACCACTTGTTACGTACCTCATGTTCGTTAGAAAGCTTAGTGGTTGGTGAAAAAGAGATTTTAGCCCAAGTGCGTAAAGCTTATGATGCTTGCCAAAAAGCTGGCTTTACAGGCGACTATATGCGCATGATCATGAACCGAGTAGTGAAGACTGCCAAAGAGGTTTATACACACACTAACATTTCAAGAAATCCAGTTTCAGTCGTTTCTCTAGCGTATAGAAAACTTCGCGAACTTAATATGTGTGGCAATTCTCGCTTGTTGATCATTGGTGCAGGCGAAACCAACAATAACATTGCCCAATATCTTAAAAAACACAAGTACTCTAATTTTTCGGTATTCAACAGAACGATAGAAAAAGCAGAATCTTTAGCTAGCGAGCTGAATGGTAAAGCCTATCCGCTTACTGAATTGGCTAATTATAAAGATGGTTTTGATGTGATCATTACCTGTACAGGTGCTACAGAACCTATTTTAACTACCGAGATTTATAACAGTTTGCTGAATGGCGAAACTGGTAAAAAAGTAATTGTAGACTTAGCTGTACCTAATGATACCGCTTTAGAAGTACGCGAAAACTTTCCAATCCACTACATCGAAGTAGAATCTTTAAAAGAAGTGGCTCGTAAAAATATCCAAGAGCGTTACGACGAATTGGTGAATGCAGAGCATATCATTGAAGAAAATATCAGAGAATTTGAAGCCGTGTTACGTCAACGTCGTGTTGAATTGGCCATGAGCGAAGTTCCAAAGAAAATCAAAGAGATCAAAGAAAAAGCGGTGAATACCGTATTTGCTGAGGAAATAAACTCTCTTGATGACGAAGCAAAAGCCATTTTAGAACAGGTGATTAGCTACATGGAAAAAAAATACATTAGCGTACCTATGGTAATGGCTAAAGAAATTCTGGTTAAAAACAGCTAGTAGTCCGTAAAGCCGGAAAAGTTTGAGGGTTTGATGATAAGGCGTATCATATCGCATGATCAAATAATCGAACAATCACATGATCAAATCTTCTCATTATCAAATTATCACATCAATTTTCTTATTTTAGCGCAAAATCTTAATACAAAGTGAAGAAAGTAATTATCGGAACACGCGGTAGTGATTTGGCTCTTTGGCAAGCCAATTACACCAAGGACAGGTTAGCCAGTATTGGCATTGAGGCAGAACTGAAAATCATTAAAACGCAGGGCGATAAAATCCTCAATCTAAGGCTAGACAAGCTAGAAGGTAAAGGTTTTTTCACCAAGGAATTGGAAGAAGAATTGATGAATGGCACTATTGATATTGCTGTTCACTCGCATAAAGATTTGCCAACTACCAACCCTCCAGGATTAATTATCGCTGCAGTACCTGAAAGAGAAGATCCTGCAGAACTGCTTTTGATTTTGAAAGACTGTGTGGATGTAAGCCATAAACTTTCCTTAAAGAAAGGCGCTATGGTAGGTACCTCTTCCAATCGTCGTAAGGCACAACTTTTAGCGCTAAGACCGGATTTGAACATCGAAGATTTGCGAGGTAACGTACCAACCCGTATTCAAAAACTACGTGATGAAGATTACGACGCCATTGTGTTGGCAAGGGCTGGCGTAAATCGTTTGAATTTAGATTTGAGCGAATTCCACGTAGAAGTGATTGATCCTACGGAGATTGTTCCTGCACCGGCTCAAGGTGCTTTGGCCATTCAAATTAGAGAAAATGATACGGAGCTTTTTAATGAGCTTCAAAAAATAAATGATGCGGAAACCGTAGAGACCATTGCTGTAGAGCGTAAAGTGTTGAACCTTTTTGAAGGTGGTTGTCACATGCCTTTGGGCTGTTTCTGCAGAAAGGAAGACGGAGAGTTTGAAGTGTGGACCTCTAAAGCAGAGACTGATGAAGACTTTCCAGATCGACTGTTTTTAAGAGCGGCTTCTACTGAAGGTTTGGCGGAACAAATTGTAGCAAAATATGCTGCGGATAGAAAAATGCCTGCCAAGGTTTTCATCTCAAGAGAAGTTGGCGAGAACAGTTATTTCCGTAAAGCATTAGAAAAACAAAATATCGAAATAGACGGACGTTCATTGATCCGTACCTTCCCAATTGTAAATGTATTAGATGATTTCTTCCTTAAAAATGCCGATTGGGTATTTTTTAGCAGTAGAAATGGGGTAGAATATTTCTTTAAGCTTAATCCTGTATTGCCTAAAAAAGTAAAGTTTGGGGTAGTGGGTCGTGGTTCAGAAGACTCATTGCGTAAATTTGGCCACTTAGCTGATTTTGTAGGTGAAGGTGGAGAAATAGAAGAAGTAGCGCAAGATTTCGCTGCGGTAGCAGATGGACAGACGGTGGTTTTCCCTCGTGCGCAGGATTCGCTATTGACCATGCAGAAATTCTTAACGCCTGAAACCAAGGTAATAGATTTGCCAATTTACGAAACAGTAACAGAGGAAAATGTGGACGGTTCATCGGCAGAGGTGTTGATTTTTACCAGTCCAAGTAATGTAGATGCTTATTTCGTTGAAAACCTTTTGGAGCCAGAGCAAAAAGTAATTGCCATTGGTAACTCCACAGGTAAGAAATTTGATGAGATGGGTGTGAAATATGCGTTGCCTTACTCGCCAGACGAAATTGGTTTAGCGGAAGCCGTTTTTGGTATTGAGGTGAAATAGATTTTCTTCTTTGTTATCCCTGAGCTTCCAGAGTAATTGGGGCAAGCTTTCGAAGGATCTGAAATGAGCATTGTCCTTTTTGTCATTCCGACGATAGGAGGAATCTCTAAAGTATGACCATAAAGAATGTTAACCTAACGTAAAGACTTTACAAATGACAGAAACATAAGAATATAATGTTTCTGTCTTTGCATTTTTGTACTATCAAAATCTCAATACTAGATACTCATATCTAAAATACCAATTATGTTGCACAGACCACGTAGGCTAAGGAAAAATCCCATTGTAAGAGAAATGGTGGCCGAAACTAAGCTGTCGAAAGACATGTTTGTCTATCCTTATTTCGTAGTTCCAGGAAATAATGTAACCCATGCCATAGATGCCATGCCAGGCATCAGCCATTTTTCTACCGATACTTTATTGAAAGACGTAGAGAAAGGCCTAAACCTAGGCGTTAACAAAATCATGTTGTTTGGTGTAGGCGATGAAAAAAGCGAAGATGCAAAATCTGCTTACGATACCAATTCTTTAGTGCCTGTAACGGTAAGGGAACTTAAAAAGCAGTTTGGTGATGATTTGTATATCGTTACTGATGTTTGTGTGTGTTCTTACACCAATCATGGCCACTGTGGCATTATGCATAACGATTATGTGCAAAATGATGCTACCGTAGAGTTAATTGCTAAAATGGCCTTAAATCACTCGGAAGCAGGTGCAGATATGCTTGCCCCTTCAGATATGATGGACGGTAGAGTAGCAGCTATCCGTGAAAAATTAGATGGCGCTGGATTTGAAAATGTAGCGGTAATGAGCCATGCCACCAAGTTTGCTTCGGCTTACTATGGCCCTTTTAGAGAAGCGGCAGACTGTGCACCAAACAAAGGCGATAGAAAAGCCTACCAAATGGATTTCCGCAACCCAGCGGAAGCATTAAGAGAAGCTTTGTTAGACGAAGCCGAAGGTGCAGATGTGTTAATGGTGAAACCAGGTTTAGCTTATTTGGATGTGATTGCCAAGCTTAAACAAAATACCAAATTGCCTATAGCGGTGTATAACGTTTCGGGTGAATACTCAATGATTAAAGCTGCCGCAGAAAAAGGCTGGATAGATGAACAAAAAGTAGTAATGGAAACGATGTACGCTTTCGCAAGAGCAGGAGCAAGCATCATCACCACTTACCACATTAGAGATATTGTAGAGAATAAATGGATGTAATTTGAGCAAAAAGCTCAAAGCTTAAAGCACTAAGTCGCTTTTAGCTTTTGGCTTTCTGCTTTTAGCTTAAAAAAATGCAAGACATATCAAGAGCCAAATCGGCAGAACTATACGAGAAATCGAAAACTTATTTTCCAGGTGGGGTAAACTCGCCAGTAAGAGCTTTTAAATCAGTTTATGGAACGCCATTGTTTATCCAAAAAGGAGATGGTCCTTACATTTGGGATGCAGATGGTAACCAGTTTATTGATTTTTGTGCGAGCTGGGGACCTTTGATTTTAGGCCACAACAATGCCAAGATCAGAGAGAAAGTAACTGAAGTAATGCAAAATGGCATGAGCTTCGGTGCACCAACAGCTTTGGAAAATGAGCTGGCAGAACTGATCATTAAAAACAATCGTTTTGTAGAGAAAATTCGTTTCACAAGTTCTGGAACAGAGGCCGTAATGTCGGCTATTCGTTTGGCTAGAGGTTATACTGGCAGAAACAAAATCATCAAGTTTGAAGGCTGCTACCATGGTCACAGCGATTCACTTTTAGTAAAAGCGGGTTCAGGTTTGGTGACTTTCGGAGAAACATCTTCGGCGGGGGTGCCAAAAGCATTTGCTGATGAAACCATTGTGATTGGTTTGAACGATAAGCAAGCAGTAACCGAAGCTTTTGCTCAGTTTAAAGGTGATGTAGCTGCGGTAATTATTGAAGGTATTCCTGCAAATAATGGCTTGTTGCTTCAAGATAAAGACTACGTTGAGTTTTTAAGTGAAACTTGTACTGCCAATGGCGCTTTATTGATTTTTGATGAAGTAATTACTGGCTTTAGGGTAGGTTTCGAGGGTGCAGCCGCTTATTACGACATTAAGCCTGATATTGTGACTTATGGAAAAATCATCGGTGGTGGTTTGCCAGTGGGTATGTACGGTGCTTCAAACGAAATTATGGCGCATATTTCACCTGATGGTGGCGTTTACCAAGCAGGTACCCTTTCGGGTAATCCAGTAGCTATGGCGGCGGGTATTGCGGCATTAAGTATATTAAGTAGTCCTGGTTTTTACGAAGAGCTGAATGCCAAAGCACAAGCTTTTGTGAATGAATTGAAAGCATACATTACTGAAAAGGGCTACGAACTTAAAATATTTACGGTAGGTTCAATTTTCTGGTTGGCTTTTACAAACAAGGATATTAAAACTGCTGATGATATTGATCCAACAAGTATGGAGAAATTCAAAATCATGCACCGTGAGTTATTGAACCGTGGCATTTACTTTGGCCCATCAGGTTATGAGGTGGGTTTTGTAAGCGCATCACATACCGAAGTAGAATTAGAAAAAGCGAAGAAAGCTATTTTTGAAGCATTGGATATTGTTTTTGAGAAATAATTGGAACAAAGATAAAGGAGCAAAGATTAAAGATTTAGCTGGCTAGTCGTCATTGCGAGGAGGAACGACGAAGCAATCTTAAAGCGATAGTTTCTTTGATGTGTTCTAGGATTGCTTCGCTAGGCTCGCAATGACGTTCATAGGAGCTATTCTCTCCCTTTTTAGGGGAGAACCGAAGCGTAGCGAGCTCATTGAGGCCAAATGCAATTAATAACGATCAATAGATGTCCAAAGGACGGAGAGGGCTTATAAATTAAACCCGATTGAAGTGGAAATACTTTTTGTGTGTGTCATCCTGAGCTTGTCGAAGGATTTAGGCGAATAGATGCTTCGATAAACTCAGCATGACAACTGTTAAAAGGCAATGCCAACAAAAAGATTGAAACGAAAAGCGGGACTGTTGTAACCGAAGGAATACAGAAACTGCTTTTCAAATAATAATAATTAAATTTAAGTCCCACGTTACGGGGTTATAGATATGAAAAAATCCATTATCATATTTTACATTTTGTTGTTCTACGCCTTAGGACAGCTCATTAGTTGGGGCATGTTGGTGGTAAAGATTGATCCTAGCCGTATGCCGATGATTATGGGCGAAGGGGCTGTTTTCTTGTTTTTACTTGGAATTGGTGCTTATTTTATCCATGCTTCCATTAAAAAGGAAGATAAGCTGCATGAGAACCAACAGAATTTCCTGCTTTCGGTGACCCATGAATTGAAGTCTCCGCTTGCTGCCATTAAACTTTCTTTGCAAACCATTGTGCGTAGAGAATTGGATAAAGAACAGCGTACGGTGTTGATCAAAAATTCATTAAAGGATGTAGAACGTTTGGATGATTTGGTGGAGAACATGTTGTTGGCTACTAAAATTGAGAGCAAGACTTATTCTTTTCCAAAAGAGAAGTTTGATTTTTCGGATTTGGTGACTAGAATCACCGATAGATTGCAAGTGCATTCCTGCGGTTGTGAGCAAATTATTTCTACGGATATAGAGGATAATGTAGTGATAGAAGGCGATCAATTTGCCCTATCGTCGGTAGTGAACAACTTGGTAGAAAATGCCGTAAAATATTCAGGCCCATGTGCCGAAATTACAGTTAAATTGTGCCAAAATGACGGAAAGCCGAAATTAGTGGTTTCAGACAAGGGATTGGGCATTCCAGACAATGAAAAGATGCATATTTTCGATAAATTTTACCGTGTGGGCGATGAAAATGTGCGTAAAAGTAAAGGAACAGGACTTGGCTTATTTATTGTTAAGGAAGTATTACAAAACCACGACGCTGATATTAGCGTTAAAGATAACGTACCTCACGGTGCAATTTTTGAAGTAACATTTAACTAATATGTCACAAAAATTAAGAGTACTACTGGTTGAAGACGAAGATCACTTGTTGGATGCCATCAAATTAAACCTCGAACTTGAAGGTTATAAAGTTCACGCTGTTAAAGACGGCAAAACGGCATTAAAAGTATTTAAAGAAGAACGCTTTAACTTGGTTGTTTTAGACGTAATGCTTCCTGAGATGGACGGTTTTCAGGTTTGTGAAACCATCCGTTTAGAAAATACTGAAGTGCCAATTCTTTTCTTAACCGCTAAAAATACTAGCGAAGACAGAGTAATGGGTCTTAAAAAAGGAGCTGATGATTATTTGGTGAAACCTTTTAACTTGGAAGAACTGATTTTACGTGTAGGTATTTTAGTAAAACGTAGCTTGAAATCAGACGATTTAAAAGAGCTTAACTCCTACAAAATTGGCGACAAAACCATTTATTTTAATTCTTTTGAATTAAAGCAAGATGATGGTACGGTAGTTCCTTTAACCAAAAAGGAAACCATGTTGTTGAAACTTTTGATTGAGCGTAAAAATGAAGCGGTTTCCCGCGAACAGATTTTGGAGACGGTTTGGAACTACGACGTTTATCCTTCAACAAGGACTATCGATAACTTTATCCTTACTTTCCGTAAGTATTTTGAACCAGATCAAAAAAATCCAATGTACTTCCATTCAATTAGAGGAGTGGGTTATAAATTTACGGATATCCACTAATGTATAATAAACTGGGTAGGTTTGTGCTGATGGGCATTTTTGTGCTCTCAGCATTGGTAAGTATCAATTATCAGCAGTATCAGCTGGCCGCAATATCGGGCCTGCTTTTCTGTTTTATACTATGGAGCCATTTTAAGCATAGCTCTGTTCTTTTAGCATCTAAGTATTTTAAAAACTCGGACTACGATAGGGCGGAGAAAATTTTAGATGAAGTGCCTAACCCTGATCGCTTGGCGAAAGGCAGAAGAGGATTTTACGAGTTTATGCGTGCCAACATTGCTTTAAAAAGAGAAGATTTTGAAAAAGCAGAATTTCACTTTCAGGTAGCTAGCCGTTTCCCTTTAGGTGGTAAAAATGATAAGGCTTATGTTTTAATTCATTTGGCTAACTTAGCGCTCCGAAAAAAGGATGGAGAAAGAGCTTTGGCTTACGTTGAAAAGGCCAAAGAACTGGCTACATCATCAAAAGCTATAGAAATTATTACAAATATTGAGAAAGAGGCCAAGAAACTGGCAAATTAAAAAACATGGAGAACAATTTATTTTTAGACGCAGCATTTTCAAAACAAACTGAAAGACCACCGGTGTGGATGATGAGGCAGGCAGGCCGTTTTATGCCACAATATTGGGAAATCAAAAACAAATACTCTTTTTTAGAGATGTGTAAAACCCCAGAAATTGCTGCCGATGTAACCATGTTGCCTGTGGATTTGTTGGGAATTGATGCGGCCATTTTGTTCTCTGATATTTTGGTAACTGGAGAAGCTATGGGCGGCGATTTGAGCTTTACCCAAGGTGTTGGTCCAAAGTTTGCCAACCCAGTGCGTACAGAAGCGGATATTGATGCTTTAGCTACAGACTGCTTGGATAAGTTGCAATATGTTGCTGATGCGATTAAAGTAATACAGCAACGTTTAAATGGCAGTATTCCTTTAATTGGTTTTGCGGGTGCTCCTTTTACGGTAATGAGCTATTTGGTAGAAGGTGGTTCTTCTAAAGATTTTAAGCTAACCAAATTATTGATTCATAACCGCCCGGAATTAGCGCATAAACTTTTAGCTAAAATTGCGAAGGTAACTATCGATTATTTGAACTTACAAATTGAGGCTGGCGTAAATGCACTTCAATTGTTTGATAGCTGGGCTCTGGCTTTGTCATGGAACGATTACCAAGAATTTTCGCACCAATACAATGCACAAATTATTGCTGGCCTAAACAGAACAAATATTCCAGTAATTTCTTTCTGTAAAGGAAGTTCTGTATTTGCTCCAATTATGGCTGAGGCTAAACCAGATGTAGTTTCAATTGACTGGAATGCTGATTTATTGAATATCAAAAAAGCGCTACCTGCTGGTATTGCGGTACAAGGAAATTTAGATCCTCATATTTTATATGCAGACCAACCAGTAATCAAAGCACAAATACATAAATTGTTTGAGCGCATGCGTGGCGAAAATGGTTTCATTTTTAACCTAGGTCATGGCATTATGCCAGATATTCCTTTCGATAATGTAAAATATGCTATCGAAGTAGTGAAAGAGTTTAAGTATTAATAACTTTAATCCCCGAATGGGGATTTTTTATGGCAGAATATTATCAATATTTCAAGGCAGTACACATCGTATTCGTAATTAGCTGGATGGCGGGGCTGTTCTATCTACTCAGTTTGTTTATTTATCATACAGAGGCAAATGATAAAGATGAGCCTGAAAAAAGTGTGTTGAAGAAACAATTCACCAAAATGGAGGCCACGCTCTGGAAGATCATTTGTCAACCAGCAATGCTGATCTCTTTAGTGGCTGGATTGTGTATGCTCCATATCAACAGTGGCTTATTGCAAATGGACTGGATGTGGGTGAAGTTGGGCTTTGTACTAGGCTTGCTTATTTACCACTTTATTTGTGGCAGGATCATCGTTGGTTTAAGAAATGACCGTTATCGTTGGAGTAGTTTTCAATTGCGTTTATGGCGTGAGCTGGCTACTATTTTTATGATTGCGATTGTATTTGTAGTGATCCTTAAAAGTGCATTAGATTGGGTTTATGGTTTAATCGGAATCATGGGAGTGGCACTACTGATCATGATTGCTGTGAAACTGTACAAGAAAGCTCGAGAGAAAAAGGGAGAATAAGAGTAAAAATACAAGCAGATTGCCACGTCGTTCCTCCTCGCAATGACGATCATGGTTACGTCATTGCGAGGTACGAAGCAATCTTTTAGATGAAAAAATATATAATTTCTTTTTTAATTTCCCTTGCTGCTCTTACAGCTAATGCCCAACTAAACAACAACTATCTCTATAACCGTATTCGCCCTGCAGATAGCTTGACTAACGAGCTGCACCTTAATTTCTACAACTTCAATTACGTTAGAAATTACGAATATTCGAATAAATTCCACGATGGTTATACGCTTTACGGCACGCAGCTAGAGCCACAATTGGTGTACTATGCACATCCCAATTTAGCCATTACCGCTGGAGCTTATTTAAGGAAAGATTTTGGAAACGAAAGAGGCTTGGTTGATGCAAAACCTTTGTTCAGTGTAAAGTATAGTAAGAAGGATTTAACCTTGGTTTTTGGTAGTTTGGAAGGAAATATCCAACATAACTACATTGAGCCATTGTATAACTTTGAGCGCAAAATTACCAACCCTGTTGAGTACGGAACGCAATTATTGATAGACAAGGAAAAATTTAGCTTAGATGCTTGGATTGCTTGGCAGAAGATGATTTATAGGGGAGATGCTGCCAAAGAGCAGATTGTTGGAGGTTTTACTACCGAAATTGCCTTGATCAAAAATAACGATTGGAAGCTGACCATTCCTGCACAATCGCTATTTTACCACGCTGGCGGACAAATAGACGTGTTGAAAGAAATTCCCATCACTACTTTATTTAATGGTGCTACTGGATTTACATTGAGTAAAAATATTGGTTACCATGTAAAGCAAGTGTATACGCAAAACTATGTAGCGGCTTATAAAGATTTTTCGCCTACCAAAGTAAGGGCTTATCAACGCGGGCTTGGCCTTTGGTTAAATGCTGGGATTGATACACGCTGGGGTAATTTAGTGGCTTCTTATTGGAAAGGAAATAAGTTCATCAGTATTAAAGGTATGCCTTTGTACCAATCTATATCTGAAACGATGAATGACGCAGGTTATACCCAAAACCATCGAAATATTTTGATGTTGAGGTATATCTATCAAAAAGAGTTGTTGCCAAACCTATATCTTGATGTACGTTTTGAGCCACATTTCGACTTAGATCGCTCAGAAAAACAGTTGCAGTTTAACCATTCGTTTTTCCTTACTTATAAAGAGAGCTTTAAGTTATTTAAAGTGAAGAAATAGAGCTTCCAAACAATTACTTATTGGAGTGAAATTAATTTGAAAAGCAAAGTCTGCATTCCATAGGCTTCAATAGCCCTGCTGTACGCTGTTATCTTTTTGTGGTCGTCGCTGCCATTCATAGTTGTCATCCTGAGCTTGTCGAAGGATCATGTTGGCAAAAACGCTTCGACAGGCTCAGCGTGACAAACAAAAAGGATATCCGCTACCATCAGGTTTAATGAACAAAGTCAGTGCAAAAAAAACTATAACCTAACTCAGGTTTAAAGCTTTTCTACGCCAATTTTTTCTGCTAAACTATTCAGGTCATTCACTACTACATCAATTAGAGGGATACCAGCGTTTTTACGTTCGTTCTCGAACTGATATTCTGGTTCGCCTGGTATGATGACCTTTTTGTTCTCATCAACGGTTTTAGCGCTTTTAAATCGCTCAATCCAATTGTCTAAATGATCTTTAAAGTCTTGTGCCGGACGGAAGCCATCTACACGCATAGCGCCTAAGAAATGGCCAATTCCTTCGCCAACTGGATTTGGATCGGGCTCTAAGAAAGCCACGAATGGAGGGACCCAAGGACCGTAATTAGCTCCTGATAATACTGCCGAAAGAATATCCACAGTAGCGCCCAAACCATAACCTTTATGACTGCCGTGATCTTTATCACTACCTAGTGGAAGCAAAGAACCACCTGCCTTTAACTCATTAGGATTGATAGATTGTTGTCCATCTTTATCCTGTACCCAGCCGTCGGGAATATGGGTGTTGGCACGTTGGGCAATTTCCAGTTTTCCGTTGGCGGCGGCAGCAGTTGCCATATCTACTACTACTGCTGGATATTTACCTGCTGGAAAAGCATAGCACATTGGGTTGGTACCTAGCAAACGTTCGTTAGCATAAGTAGGGGCTACCAAAGGGCTAGCATTGGTCATGCTAATACCAATCATATCTTTTTCTACCGCCATTAATGCATGATAGCCAGCAATGCCGAAATGATTAGAGTTTTTTACGGAAACCCATCCACTACCATATTTCTCGGCTTTCTCTATCGCTACTTTCATGGCGAAAGGTGCAACCACCAAGCCTAAGCCTGCATCGCCATCTACGGTGGCAGTGGTTGGTGTTTCGTGTACAATCTTGATGTTTGGGGTAGCGTTAATCCTGTTCTTCTCCCAAAGGCGATAATAACCACTTAAACGAGCTACACCATGCGAATCTATTCCCCTTAAATCCGAACGAGCCAAAACATCGGTTGCTAGATTGGCGTGCTCATCAGAACAGCCCATTTTTTTAAAAACTGCAAAGGTGAAGGTTCGTAATTTTTCTTCGGTGAAAGTAAGGAAATTCATATTTGTAGTGAACAGGTATTAGGAGTTAGGAATTAGTTATCGTGATAAATTGACTCATTCAGTCATTCAAAATTCAATCATTTCTACGGAAGAATCAACGTGAAATCTCCACCTAAAGGCTCAAAGTTTTCAATTAAGGTAGCAATAAAATCATCTCCGTAGTTCACATACATGGGAGCAAGGTTAAGTACTCTTTCTTGTAAAGTGCCATTAGGGAACAGTCGTTTTTTAAGGTTGTCTATCTGCGTAATGGATACTTCGTGATTTCTTTTTTCGGCCTTGAAAAATTTCTTTTCTAACTTGTCCAACAACTTTTCTGTTTTGGCAAGTACTGCATCTGCAGATACTTCCAAGGTTTTATCTATTTTGAAAGCGTTTAGCTTAATTTTATCGTATACCGCAATGATATTCGCCTTTTCATCGCTTAAGCTCATATTGGCATTGCTGTTGACCTTGATCCATTTTTCTTGTAGGGCTTGTGTAGATAGGAAAAGATCTTCGAAATTAAAGCCGAGTTTGTTGAGGTTATCGAAACTTCTTTGATCTACTACCAAAGCCGAGTTCCTCAATAAAAGCACAGGAAAATCAACTTTGTAAAAATCGAAATTGGCTTTTAATTGCATCCAATAGGAAACTTCTGCACCACCCCCGATATACGCAATGTTAGGCAAAATCACTTCTTGATAAAGTGGCCTCATGATTACATTGGGGCTAAACCTTTCCGGATGCTGCTTAATCTCAGCAATGATCTCAGCTTCGCTAAATTTAATCTCTGTATGGTTTACCACATAGGTCTCACCTTCTTTGATGATACGTTCTCTTAAATCATCTTTTAGGTAAAAGAAGTTAATATCTCTACCGTTAACTTGGGTTTTGTAACCTTGTTTTTCTAATGCTTGACTTGTTTCTTCCGTGAGCTTTGCACTGTTTTGCTGGGTAATGTCTTGCTGAATAATGGTCGCAAATTCTGCTTTCAATTGCGCATCGTCTGCATTCATGATCACCAAGCCATATTGTTCAAACAGGCTGTTCACCAATACTCTAGTCGCATCTGCCAAGTTATCATTTTCTAGATAGGCTTGCTCTACCAGTTTAGCTAGTTTCTTCCCGTTTTTACTGATTCCCAAATAGCCTTTGTAAGCTTGCACTGCAGCAGCTACGGTTTTGGTATTCAGTCGGCCGGTAGCGCCATTGGTTTGTTGTATCCAGCTGATGTTTTTTTCGTCTACATTTACATGGTTGATTTCTTCAAAATCATGATCTTCTGTAGCCATCCAATAAACAGGAACAAAGTTTTTCTCTGGATAAGCAATCTTAAGTTCTAAAGCCAGATTAATGGTGGTTACAATTTTGTAGATGAAGTAAAGTGGTCCTGTAAATAAGTTCAGCTGGTGACCAGTGGTAACCGTGTAAGTATTTTGGTTGAGTAATAACTCGATATTATGGCTAACTGCTTTGTTGACCTTAATTTGCTGATACTGTTGTTGCAGTACTTGAACTAAAATCTTTCTATCTCCAATGAATTGGTGATTGTCTACTGCTTTTTTCAGTCCATCCATATCTGGTCTGTAACTGTAGAAAGATTTTAGGAATTCCGCATCATTTACATAGTCTAAAACTAAGTTCGAAAAGGAGCGGGTATCCTGATAAGAAATGTATTTAGCCTTCACATTTCGAAATTAAATTAAATTTTGAAACAAGTGTAGCTGATGGAATTATTTTACATGGAGATTAATAAATAAAAAGACCCCGTAGGTACGGGGTCTAAGAACGAGTTTTATACACTTGCGTCAAAAATGGCCTTAAATGAAAAAGTCGAGATATAGTATCTCGACTTTTCTATAATATGTTTTGGATTTACTAGGGCTTAATTTTTACAATTTTGCCATCCTTTATTATCACTAACTCTGATTTTTTTTGTTTTTTAAATTCAATCAGTTTTTCATAAACCTTTTCAAGCCCTAAGACAAGTTTATCTCGTAGTTCTATTTGTTTTTCTACTGTTGTCATAGTAATTCTTTTAGTTGGTTAAATTTTATATTATTTATAATCGTAAGCTTTTCATCAACAGTTTTTTGAGCTAAAAGTTCATGCTTACCATTAGAATTGTCAAAAATAAAGGCTCCGTTAACAATAGGCAAGTAAATATCGAATAAATTTTTGATGCCTTTTATATATCTTCTTTCAATTACATCAGGAGGGATATTGTGCCCACCCTCCATCACTCTAGTTTTAACTCTCTCTTTTGCGAGTTCTATACTCTGCAACCAAAAAAATAGCAGAGTTACGGTATAACCATTTTGTTTGGCTTCCAATACTTTGTTTTTGTAACTCTTAGTAGACAATGTAGTTTCAAAAGCAAAGCTTTCATTGTTTATTAATAGGTCGTTAATGCGGTTTAGCATAATCCTACCTGCTTCAAAGGCTACTTTTTCTGGTTGAAAAGGGGAGAGCCCTTTAGCTATCTCGTCAGCATTTACAAATTCTTTACACAAAATGATTTCAGGTAGAATAGTAAATGAGGCGGTAGTTTTACCAGCGCCATTACAACCTGCAATAATGTAAAGATTTTTGTCTGCCATATAGGCAAATATAACCTATTTTACGATCTGTCCGTACAAGTCGAAATCTTCAGCCCTGTCAACTTTTACATTTACAAAGCTTCCAATAGCAGCATATCCAGAATTGGCATCAATTAATACTTCATTATCTACTTCTGGAGAGTCAAATTCAGTACGGCCAATAAAGAAATCACCTTCTTTTCTATCTACCAATACTTTATAGGTATTGCCTACTTTTTCTTGGTTAATCTCAAAAGAAATGCCTTGCTGCAATTCCATAATGGCATCTACACGCTCTTGTTTGATTTCTTCAGGAACATCATCTACTAAGTCGTAAGCATGGGTTTTTTCCTCATGAGAGTAAGTGAAACAGCCCAAACGATCAAAACGAGTTTGTTCAACCCATTGGTACATTTCTTCGAAATCACGTTCAGTTTCACCTGGGTAGCCACAAATTAAGGTCGTACGCATCGCAATGTTTGGAACCTTAGCCCTGATCTCGTTAACAATATCAATGGTTTTTTGCTTAGTGATTCCACGACGCATTGATTTCAACATATTATCGGTAATATGCTGTAAAGGCATATCTAAATACTTACAGATATTTTCACGCTCGTTCATAGCATCCAAAATTTCCATTGGGAAACCAGAAGGGTAGGCGTATTGCAATCGGATCCACTCAATGCCATTTACATCTGATAAGCGACGCAAAAGTTCATCTAAGTTTCTTTTACCGTATAAATCTAAACCATAATAGGTAAGATCTTGTGCAATAAGGATCAATTCTTTGGTGCCGTTTGCTGCAAGTATTTTTGCTTCATTTACCAGCTCACTCATGTCCCTAGAAACGTGTTTGCCACGCATTAAAGGAATAGCACAAAAAGAACACGGGCGGTTACAACCTTCCGCAATTTTGAAATAAGCAAAATGTGACGGAGTGGTTAGCAAACGTTCGCCAATCAATTCATGTTTGTAGTTGGCGCCTAAAGTGTGTAATATATTTTGAAGATCGTTAGTGCCAAAATAGGCATCAACGTTGGTGATTTCTGCTTCTAAATCTGGTTTGTAGCGTTCAGAAAGACAGCCTGTAACAATTACCTTTCCTACTTTGCCTTCGTCTTTAAGCTGGCTGTACTGTAAAATGGTATCGATAGATTCTTGCTTTGCATTATCAATGAAACCGCAGGTATTAATAACTACAATATCATCTTTCCCTAATTTGCTCGCTTCGTGCTCAACATTCAAATTGTTACCTTTTAGTTGTCCCATTAGTACTTCACTATCGTAAGTATTTTTAGAGCAACCCAAAGTAATCACATTGATTTTTGGTTGAGCCGTTTTTGTAGTTGTTTTGTTTTTTGTAATCATTTTTTTTATTGGAGTGATTTCACCGATTTTATTCCTTCGGTATGATGACACAGATTGTGAGATTACACCGATTTTACTTTTTGATTATACTGATAGACGTTTGATTTCACAGCTGGTATTTCCAAAGTTAATCAATAATCCAGTTTTAATTTTACTTGCCCTTAGGTAGGAGATGAGTTGGTTTTGAAATAGCTTGGGTTGGTAGCCTGTTACAGATTTTAGTTCGACAATTACTTTGTTTTCTACTAATATATCGCATCTGAATTTGCCAATAATGATGTTTTCAAATTTGACGACAAACTCTTTCTCCGTCTCAAAAAATATTCCTTTTTGTTGTAGTTTTATTTTTAGTGCATTAACGTAGATTTTTTCAAGAAATTCAGGGCCAAGTGTATTATGAACTTCAAAACAACAACCTATTATTTTTCGAGTAAGCTCGTCATAAGTTGTTAAATCTTCAGTTTCCATTATTACATCTTTGTAATCCTAAAATCTGTGTAATCAACCACTCTTGTGCACCTTTGCAATTATTTAAATAAACTATTCACGAACTCTTTCTTATCGAACAGTTGTAAATCGTCCATTTTTTCTCCTACGCCAATGTATTTTACTGGAATTTTAAATTGATCTGAAATGCCAATCACCACGCCGCCTTTGGCTGTTCCATCTAGTTTAGTAATAGCCAAAGCATTTACATCGGTAGCTTCAGTAAATTGTTTGCATTGCTCAAAAGCATTTTGTCCAGTTGATCCGTCTAATACTAATAAAATCTCGTGAGGTGCATTTGGAATAACCTTTTGCATTACATTTTTGATTTTACCTAATTCGTTCATCAAACCCACTTTGTTATGTAAACGACCTGCGGTATCAATAATAACCACATCTTCTTTATTGGCAACAGCTGATTGTAAAGTGTCGAAAGCTACAGAAGCGGGGTCAGATCCCATTGCTTGTGCTACTACACGTACACCTACACGCTCACCCCAAAGTTTGATTTGATCAACTGCGGCAGCACGGAAAGTATCGGCAGCACCCAATACCACATTTAGGTTTTCTTTTTTCAGCTTATGGGCAAGTTTACCAATAGTAGTAGTTTTGCCTACGCCATTTACACCAACCACCATAATTACATAAGGTTTGTGGTCGCCATATTCAAAGTTCCTAAAGTCGTTGCTATTGTTTTCGGCAAGTAATAACTGAATTTCGTCTCTTAATAAGCCATTAAGTTCGGCCGTAGACAGGTACTTATCTTTAGCAACACGAGCCTGAATTCTGTCGATGATTTTTAACGTAGTGCTAACACCAACATCAGAAGTTACCAGAACTTCCTCAAGATTATCTAGTACATCATCGTCAACGGTAGATTTTCCGGCAACGGCTTTGGTAAGCTTACTGAAAAAACCTTCCTTGGTTTTTTCAAGTCCTTTATCTAGCGCTTCCTGAGCTTCAGGTGCGGTTTCTTTCTTTTTGAAAAAATCGAATAAACCCATAATTTCATCAATTTATTAATCGTTTGCCTAGGTTGATGATAGCTTATCCCAATTCAATTTAGGATTGGTTTTATAAAATAAAAAAAGCCATTCCGTTAGTACGGAACGGCTCTTAAGCTATTCTTAAAATATTGTTATTTGCTGCTAGCAGCAATAGCATCTTTAACGTGATCATTGTGAACAATTGATTCTTTGAATGAATAAGCACCAGTTTTTGGAGACTTAACCATTGTGATCACTTTTGAATATTCTTTACCTGTACCTGTTTTAAGGGTTGCAACTACTTTCTTTGCCATGTTTTTAAATGTTAATGAGAGAATGTGATTGTTAGCAAATTTGATAATTAAAGTATATCGCTCTTTGCCTTACACCTTCAACCTTAATCCTTACTTAATTTCCTTGTGTACGGTTACTTTCTTTAAAACCGGGTTGTATTTTTTCAACTCTAAACGCTCAGTAGTGTTTTTACGGTTTTTAGTAGAAATATATCTAGACATACCAGGCATACCACTTGTTTTATGCTCTGTGCATTCTAAAATAACTTGAACTCTGTTACCTTTTTTTGCCATTTCTTTATCTATTTATGCCGTAGCTACGGCAAATGTTTTTACAAATATCCTTTTTTCATGAAACGATTAATCGCTTCAGAAACACCAATTTTATTGATGGTTTTAATAGCTGAAGTAGATACTTTTAGTGTTATCCAACGATCTTCTTCAGGGATGTAAAATTTCTGAAGTTGTAGGTTAGGATAAAACTTGCGCTTAGTTTTAACGTTCGAGTGAGAAACGTTATGTCCTTTCATCGCGGTTTTTCCTGTTAAATCACAAACTCTTGACATGACTTTATTTTGTTATTTGTTATTCGTCGCTTAATTCTTTTTAAGAGCCTGCAAATATCAGAATAATTTTTCTAATCATCAAGTGTGCTGCTAAAATATTTTAAAGTTATTTTTTGTGAACCGAATAAAAGCTAAATCACTAGCAGCTAATGTATATGGTGAGGGAATGTAAAAGTGCGTTTAATAGCCGTTTTTAGGTTAAAAATACTCAGTTCTGGGTATTTTATATTTTCAATAGCTAAGGTAAATTTGTAGTTAGCCGAATCTGTGTACTACCCTTAAAGAGATAAGACTAAGTTACTAGCTCCAAAATTAGCCTTTGCCATTTTATTGGTAAAGGCTTTTTATTTTTAGTTAGTTGGCAATTGGGAAAATTTGAATAAAAGCGGCGCTTTGTTGATATGTTGTTTGTAAAATTGAGACGATTTTGATGTTTTTATAGTATATAAATACTTATTTTAGCATCCGAACAATCCACAACCTATTATAAATTACTATGCAAATTACATCTTTGGAGCAGTATGAAGAAAGCTACAAAAAAAGTATTGAAAACCCAGAACAGTTTTGGGGTGAAGTAGCCCAAAATTTCCGTTGGCGCAAACCTTGGTACAAAGTTCTTTCTTGGAATTTTGAAGAGCCAAATATCAAATGGTTCGAAGGCGCTAAGCTTAATATTACTGAAAATTGTTTAGACAGGCATTTGGAGCACAACGCAGACAAGCCTGCTATTATATGGGAACCTAATAACCCAGAAGAGGAAAGCGTAACGCTAACCTATAAAATGTTGCATGAAGCGGTTTGTCGTTTTGCCAATGTACTCAAGAGAAACGGTGCGCAAAAAGGTGATCGCATTTGTATATATATGCCAATGGTGCCTGAACTGGCCATTGCCGTATTAGCTTGTGCTCGTATTGGTGCAGTGCATTCGGTAGTGTTTGGTGGATTTTCGGCAAAGTCAATTGCGGATAGAATTAACGATGCTAAATGTAAGTTGGTAATTACTGCAGATGGGGTGTATCGCGGAGCGAAGCCTATTCCATTGAAAGATGTAATTGACGATGCGTTAATTGGTTGCCCTACGGTAGAGAAAGTAATTGTACTTACCCATGTAAGAACGCCAGTAAGTATGCTGAAAGGTAGGGACGTGTGGTGGGAAGATGAAGTAAAACACGTTAATGCGGTTTGCGAAGCGGAAGAGATGGATGCAGAAGATTTGCTATTCATTTTATATACTTCTGGTTCTACAGGGAAACCAAAAGGAGTAGTGCATACCTGTGGTGGCTATATGGTTTACGCAGGTTATACTTTTAGCAATGTGTTCAATTATCAACCTGATGAAGTATATTTCTGTACGGCAGATATCGGTTGGATTACTGGACACTCTTATATCGTTTACGGTCCATTGTCTCAAGGGGCTACTTCCTTAATTTTTGAAGGCGTACCTACTTATCCAACTCCTTCTCGTTTCTGGGATATCGTGGAGAAACATAAAGTAAATATTCTTTATACCGCACCAACGGCCATCAGATCATTGATGAGTTTTGGAGATGAGCCTTTAGAAGGGAAAGATTTAAGCTCGTTGAGAGTTCTGGGTTCTGTAGGAGAGCCAATTAACGAAGAAGCTTGGCACTGGTTTGATGAAAAAATTGGTCATGGCAAAGCGCCAATTGTAGATACTTGGTGGCAAACTGAAACGGGTGGAATTATGATTTCGCCAATTGCTAATGTAACCAAAACCAAGCCTAGCTATGCTACTTTGCCTTTGCCAGGGATACAACCCGTATTGGTTGATGAAAATGGTACTGAAATAGAAGGTAATGACGTAAGTGGTAACTTGTGTATTAAATTTCCTTGGCCGGGAATGTTGCGTACTACTTATGGTGACCATGAGCGTTGTCGTCAAACTTATTTCTCTACTTATCCAGGAATGTACTTTACAGGAGACGGCTGTTTGAGAGATGAAGATGGTTACTATAGAATTACAGGTAGGGTTGATGATGTACTGAATGTATCAGGCCACAGAATTGGTACTGCCGAGGTAGAAAATGCCATTAATATGCATGCTGGTGTAGTTGAGAGTGCGGTAGTAGGCTATCCTCACGATGTGAAAGGACAAGGTATTTATGCATTTATCATTTATCCAAACCACCATCAAGATGCAGAGTTAACCAAAAAAGATATTCTGCAAACTGTTACAAGAGTGATTGGTGCGATTGCAAAACCAGATAAAATCTTATTTGTATCTGGTTTGCCTAAAACCAGATCAGGTAAAATTATGCGTAGGATTTTAAGAAAGATCGCGGAAGGTGAAACATCGAATTTAGGCGATACTTCAACTTTATTAGATCCAGCAGTAGTTGATGAAATTATCGAAGCTGCTAAGAAATAAATATCCACTACGTGGAAAAATGAAGGACAGGTTTAATTAGCCTGTCCTTTGTTTTTCACTTCAAATTTCTTTTCTGAATAAATCACATCGTTATCGGTGACTCCTTGCACGATAATTTTGAACATTCCGGTGATATCACCTGTGTAGAAGTTTAGTTCTGTTTCTTTGTCTTTATTTAAGATGGTGCCATAGTTCCAGTAAATAGTTGAGAAAAGAGCAGGTTCTGCGGGATCTTTATAATCATCTAAATAGAACTCTTTATGATAACTTACACCTGAAAATTGTACATAAGATTTGTCTTGTTTATCAAAGGTTGTGCAGCCCATGTAGGGGCCTTTCATGGTGCCACCGTAAGTTCTGCCACGTATTGGCTGGGTATTGCCTATATCAGCAACATGGTTTGGACAATTTAAAATATTGTATCTGCAAACATAATCTCCGCAGGCATTTGCGCCAGAGGCACCTTGATAATTAAAGCTGTTGTCTTTTTTATTGGTAATCGTTACTTCTTTTAACCTGATGGCTTTTTCATTGGTTTTGAGTGCCAAATCGGAGTTGTTGGTTAAAATAACAGGTACAATGTCTTCAAAAGAGGTTTCGGTTTTTGCTAACTCACCGATCGCTTTTTCAAATGAATCATTAATGCTAACTTCAAAATTCCCTTTCTCTCCATTATTTATAAATAAGTATGTTTTTTTGCCATATTCCATCATATAGGTTGGCTCATTTAGCGTAAAAGTACCCTGTGGTGACGTTTCAACCGTCTTAATTTGGTTGCCTCCAAAAATGGCTAAGCTCATTGGCTTGGAAATTTGTTTGGTGCCTTTTTTAACATTGCCAACGATCAGTAGGCTGTCCATTTTTTTCAGCGTGTCGCTGGGCTTTGTTTGCAACATTTGCTGCCAGGTATACCTTCTCCATCCTTTGGCTAGTAAAATCTGTTCGAAGTAGTTCCTATCCTTATAACCATTACCGTTAAAGCTAGCAGGTGCATTTTCTAGTTCGTTTTTAATGTAAGAATAGGTTTCAATATCATTGCTGTTTTTTAGGGTGAGTCTATTCTCTTGCACTACCGCTATAGAGATAACGGCATTAGATTTTAGCTCATTAGGACTGAGTTTAAAGCTTACTTTTTCTCGTTGAAGATAAGTAGGGCTGTCCGTCTGTATTTTAATGGCTTCTTTGTTGTCGTAATGTGCAAAGAAAATCTGCTCGGCCAACGGTCTATCTAAACTATCGGTAATGGTAATGGTGTGTATTCCTTTGGGAATTTCGGTTAAGGGAATTTTGATGCTTCTTGTACGATAGCCTTCCGTATCAAATGGATAATCTATATAACACTTTCTGAAATTGTGTACCCGTATAAATACTTTCCGCTCACCAGTGCTTCGTAACAGTAATTGTAAAGTGTCTTGAGGAAGTACATTGGTGATATTCATGACCAAGCCCCTTTGGAGCACTTTGGGTAAAATATAAGTGCTATCGGTTACAGTTTCATGAGCTAATTTCACGCTATAGACGGCATCAGAAGTAGGTATTAGTTTGAATTTTCCAATACCGTAACTGCTGGTTTCTATGGTGTCTACAACTGTATTGTTTTTGTAAAGAAAAGCTTTGATAGCGATTGGCTTTTTTTGTGGGTCGGTTACTTCCCAAGCAACGGTAGAAGACACATTGTTCACTAAGTTGCCGCCTACTGGAAAAAATTTAACCACTGCTTTTATTTTGTTCGGTGGCAGGTTTAAGCTCAAAAAAGTGCTGTCTTTTAAATATTTTAATCTTACATAAATATTAGGGTCCATGAGGTTTTCCTGCTTTGGAAGGGTAAGTAATAGTTGTCCAGAAGCATCTGTTTTTGCAGTTTTTTGTTCCTTCCCATATTTATAATTTACGGTAGTGGGTTTAGGTAAAAACTTGTTGTCGTTTGAAGTGACAGAAATTAAAAGCTTGTGTTCTTTGGCCTTGTTGTTTGGTTTTTCCAGAAAAGCAATGTTTCCTTTGAAAGGTAAATCGATATTGGTTTTAATGGTGATTCGTTGCTTAAAAGTGAGTTCCGGTTTACCATTGATGAGTTTATCGGTGTAGGCCAAAAAATGATAATCGCCAGTCATGATCGAGTCGGGGAGTGTCATGTTCCCAAAAGCAAGACCGTCTTGTATCGAAAACTTATCCAGTTTTACGAGAGAACTATCCATGTCTTTGATTAACGCAACGGCTAGTATTTTATGCGCACTATGTTTGATTTTTCCCGTTTTTAATAGGTATGCGGTGAAATAGGCCGTTTCATTATTAGAATAAACATTCTTGTCAAAATGGATAAATAAATTGGTGGTTGGATTTGCTAGGTTATTGAGAATTATTTTCTCGGTAATATCTGTTTGGCTATAAGTTTTAGCCGAAAAAAGCAGTAATAAATTTAGAAGGAGAAAAATGCGCATCCATAAATTTAGAAAATGCTATTCAAAATTGTTGTGTTTCCCCTGTAAATAATTGTTTACCAGTGAGCTGTTGTTTTGTGAAACATTTGGCAGGTTTACTTGTTGTTTTTCTATAATCAGAATTTAACTTAAAAACATTAATTATGGACAAGCTGGAATTAAAAGGAAAATGGAACGAACTTAAAGGAAAGATTAAACAAGCCTATGCAGATTTAACTGATGACGACTTGATATATGAGGAAGGGAAAGACGATGAGATGTTAGGTAAATTACAACAGAAAACTGGAAAAGGGAGAGAGGAATTGGTGAAGTGGATTAACTCATTATAATCACCTATGAGTTTATAAAAAAAGCCCCGTTCGTACGGGGCTTTTTTTATGGCTAAGTTCGGTTAGTAACCGAAAATTTCCTCTAAGGTTAACGTTTTAACAGCGCCGAATTTGGCCATGTCTTCTTGTTTAACCTTTTTATCGGAAGCAACAATTAGATAAGAATAAGGCTTGTTAGCTATTTTTTGTTGATGGAATGCATTGATGGTTTCAAAAGTAATTGGTTTAATTTCTTTGTACCTGTCAATTCTTGAATCGTAAGTGTAACCTAGTTTTTTATCAGCAAAGTAACGACCAAAGATGGCGTCCTTCAAAATCCTGTCAGATTCGTAACTACTCAATAAATTAGCTTTAGCTCCATCGAATGTTTTTTCGCTTTTTGGCAATACATTCAATAGCTCGTTCATACCCGCTACTGCTTCATTCATTTTATCAGCTTGGCTACCTACGTAAGCAATCATGCTGTATTCTTTATCTGCTCTGTCTGGAGAAACATAGCTTGCGTAAGTTGAGTAAGCCAAAGCTTTAGATTCTCTGATGGTTTGGAAAACTACAGAACCCATACCGCCACCAAAATAGTTGTTGAACACTTCGATGGTTGCGCCGTCAGTTTTGTTGTATAAACCAGTGTTTCTTAACCAACGGATTTCAGATTGAACCATATCGTAGTTAGCAAAGTAAACCTTGTTTGAATCTTGAACGGTGTAAGTATAAACTTTAGCTGGAGCAGCAGGAGTAAATTCTTTTGGTAATGCGTGTGCTTTTTGGATATCGGCAGTAAATGCTGCTAAATCTTTAGGACCATAGTAAGTTACTACATGCTCGTAGTTATTCAAGTTTTTCAACAAATAAATCAAATCCTCCGCTTTAATGTTTTTAACCTCATCATTGGTTAATACATTGTTGAAAGGATTTAGTTTGCCATATTGAGCATAAGAAGTAAGGCCGTTCATGATCGCTCCTTTGTTCAATTTCGAGTTTTCTCTTGATTTAAGGATGCTATTTTTAAGCTCACTTAATGCTTTGTCATTAACCTTTACATTGGCAAAAATGTGCTCAACTAATGCAACTGCTTTATTAAAGTTTTCTTGTAAACCGCTAACGCTAATGGTAGTCGTTTCGGTACCCACGTTTAGGCTGTAAGAACAAGCAATGTTATAAAACTCCTTGCTCAGTTCCTCTGCAGTGTATTTATCTGTACCAAGGTAAGGCAAGTAAGTAGCTGCATACTGTAATAGCTTATAGTTATTACTTCCCATGTTAAAACGATAGGTCATTCTGAAGATAGAATTCTCTGTGTTTTTGATGGTCAATACTTCAGCAATACCTGATTTGCCAAAAGTGATGTCTTTTTGATAATCTAAAAATTTAGGAGCGATAGGTTTTACTGGACCAGCCAATAAATCTTTCACAAACGGAGAAGTTAAACCAGCATTAGCGTTAATAGGCGTAATAGCAGGTTTATCAACTTTAATCGTGTTTTTATCTTCACCTTTGTGTTTGTAGCCAATTACGTAGTTGTCTTTAAAGAAAGTATTGGCAAAAGCTACCACTTGTGCTTTGGTGATTTTAGCAATGTCGTTGTTTTCGCTTAAGTCTCTATCCCAACCGGTACCTCTGTTCATGATAAACACGGTTGAAAGGCTTTCAGCTCTGTTGCCATTGCTGTCGAAAGCCTGTAAGAAGCTTAGTTTTCTGTTGGCCACGATTGCTTTTAACAGTTCATCTTCAAATTTTCCTTCTTTTAGTAATTTGATCTGCTCCATTAGTAATTTGGCTACATCATCTAAGCTTTGGCCTTGTTTAGGTTGTGCTGATAAGTTGAATACACCATAATCTTTCATTTGTTGATAGGTGGCATTCGCTTTCAACACTTTTTGTTGCTTGTTCAAGTTGATGTCGAACAAACCAGCCTTACCATTGGTTAAAATACTACGAATTAGTGAAAGCATTAGGCTCTCTTTGCTGTTTTCAGCATAACCACGGTAGTAAATTTCTAAAGCCTCTGCACTTGGTCCATACACGTCAACCTTTTGAACTTGTGTTAATGGTTTTTCTGGTGCTGGGTTATAAAGCGACAGTGGTTTAGGCACCATGTAGCTGAAAGCTTTATCTACTTTTTTGATCATCTCATCAGGATTTAAATCCCCTGCTAAAATGAGGGCCATATTATTAGGCACATAGTATTTGTTGTAGTAGTTTCTGATTTCGATCAACGAAGGGTTTTTAAGGTGCTCAATGGTACCAATAGTGGTTTGTTGCCCGTAATTATGTGTAGGGAACAATTTGTCCATCATAGCCTCATCCAATTTCCAGCCGTCGTTATCCAAACCTCTGTTTTTCTCTTCGTAAACTGCTTCTAGCTCGGTGTGGAAAATACGGAAGATAGGTTTGCGGAAACGTTCAGCTTGGATGGCTAAAAACTTGTCTACTGCATTTGAAGGGAAATCTTCATTGTAAACGGTTTCTTCATACCAAGTGTGCGCATTGGTTGAGTTACCACCAATTCCTTGCATCATTTTATCGTACTCATTAGCGATAGAGAAGTTAGATGCTTCGCCAGATACTTTGTCGATTTCTTTGTAAATCTCTTTACGTTGTGCAGGGTCAGTTGTTTTGTTGTACTTTTCGTAAAGGGCGTCAATTTTGTCTAACAATGGCTTTTCTTTAGCCCAGTCAGCGGTTCCAAATTTGTCGGTTCCTTTAAACAAAAGATGCTCTAAATAGTGCGCCAAACCCGTTGCGTTTTTTGGGTCGGTGTTACTACCTGCTCTAACGCTCATTCGGTATTCAATTTTAGGTTCCTTGTAGTTTGGAGAAAGAATAACCGTTAAGCCATTTTTTAGGGTGTAAAAGCGAGTTTTGGAGGGGTCGTTGGTTACATATTTGTAGGTGTAACCTCCTGCTGTGGCCGTTTTCCACTGATAGGTAGCGGTTTGGGCCACTAAGTTTGAACCTGCAAAAAGTAGGCAAACAGCTAGTAGTATTTTTTTCATATCGAAATAAGTTATCATTCAAATATACAAAGACAATTATATTAATGAGATGTTGCACCACAAAAAATAGAAGTGTCTAAATTGTAGTGTTTGATGCTTGGAAAAGAGCCAAGGGCTATTGCTATATTTTCTGTATTTTTGGCAAGTAAGCCCCAAAATAATAAATACATGAAAGCAAAACCTTCTATATTGGTTGTTAACGACGATGGTATTACCGCTACAGGCATTAAAGCACTGATTGAGGTAATGAGTGAAATTGGAAATGTTACCGTAGTAGCGCCCGATGGACCTCAATCTGGAATGGGCCATGCCATTACTATTGGCAAGCCATTACGTTTTGATAAGGTAGATTTATATCCTCCTATTGAGATGTATAAATGTTCAGGTACCCCAGTTGATTGTGTGAAGCTGGCTGTAAACAAGGTTTTTAAAGGCAAAAAGCCTGATTTATGTGTTTCGGGAATTAACCATGGATTGAACAACTCCATCAATGTGATTTATTCAGGTACCATGTCGGCAGCAGTAGAAGGTGCTATCGAAAAAATACCTTCTATTGGTTTTTCGATGGATGACTTTGCGCAGGATGCTGATTTTTCACATTGCAAAAAATATATTAAGCAAATTACAGAGCAAGTGTTGGCCAATGGTTTGCCAGAAGGTACATTGTTAAACGTTAACTTCCCGAAAGGGGATGGAATTAAAGGCATTAAAATTTGCAGACAAGCGAATGCCAAATGGGCTGAGGACTTTGAGGAACGTCAAGATCCTTATCGTAGGCCTTACTATTGGTTAACAGGGGTTTTCGAAAACTACGACAAAGGCGAAGATACCGATGTTTGGGCCTTGGATCATGGCTATGCTTCGGTGGTGCCTGTTCAGTTTGACTTAACGGCACATCATGCTATCCAATTTTTAAATACTTGGGATTTTAACGGTGGTGAAGCCAAACCATCTAAAACTTCACATAGTGCCGATGGCGTAAACCTAGGTTAAGATGGCTAAAATTTTTTCTTCCATTAAAAACCATGTATTGGTTGGGCTGGGTATTGGTTTGCTTAGCCCAGGAATATTGGCTAGCATTGCTTGGTACCTGATGAACCATACCACAGTGTTTAAAAAAGCAGATTTATTGCTCATTGGTTGTGTATCAGTAAACTTGCTATGGATGAACTATTTCTTTAAAGTGAACAAGGAAAATGCAGGCAGGGGAGTAGTAAGCGCTACTTTTATTTGTGCCTTTGTGTTTTTCTTTTACAAAATAATGCAAGAAGTATAATTAGGTTAATCGTTGAATTGTTTAGATATGGTTAATTGTTTCATCGGCAACTAGGTACTAACTCCTAGCCACTAATCCCTAACTCCTAATAAAAAAATGAAATACTATTTAATAGCAGGTGAAGCTTCGGGCGATTTACATGGAGCGAATTTAATGAAAGCTTTAAAAGTCGAAGATCCTCAAGCGGAGTTCAGGTATTTTGGTGGCGATAAAATGCAGGCCGAAGGGGGCGATTTGGTGAAACATTATGCGGATATGGCTTTTATGGGCTTTACTGAAGTGCTACTGAACTTACGCACCATTTTGAAAAACATGAAAGCTTGTAAGGCCGATGTGTTGGCCTACCAGCCTGATGTATTGGTACTGATTGATTTTCCTGGCTTTAACCTTAAAATTGCTGAGTTTGCCAAGCAGCATGGTATTAAGGTTTGCTATTATATTTCGCCAAAAGTTTGGGCATGGAACCAAAAGCGGGTACTCAAAATCAAACGCATTGTTGACCACATGTTCTGCATCTTGCCATTCGAAGTAGCTTTTTACAAAGAGTGGGGTATGAAAGTAGATTATGTAGGAAATCCTTTGCTAGATGAAATTGCGCAATTTGTACCGAATACTGGTTTCAGGAAGCAACAGGGATTGACGGAACAACCTATTATCGCATTATTGCCAGGTAGCCGAAAGCAGGAAATAGAACGATTGTTGCCGATAATGCTTAGCGTGGTCAATCAATTTAAGAATTACCAGTTTGTAATTGCTGCGGCACCCACTTTTGGCGCAGATTATTATCAGCAGTTTATGGGTAATAACAAAGTAGCTTTGGTTTTTAATCAAACCTATCAATTGTTGCATCATGCCCATGCAGCGGTAGTGGCATCGGGTACGGCTACTCTAGAAACTGCTTTGTTTAACGTACCGCAGGTAGTGGTTTATAAAGGTGGCACTATTTCCATTGCTATTGCTAGGTTATTGGTTAAAATCCGTTTCATCTCTTTAGTGAATTTAATTGTGGATAGGAAAGTAGTGACCGAGCTTATTCAAGAGGATTGCAACCCGCAAAAAGTGACGGAGGAACTCGCACAGATCATTGAAGGAAAAGGCAGGGAGCAAATGCTAGAGGGCTATGCTCATTTACACCAATTGATGGGAGAAGCAGGTGCGTCTGAAAAGGTCGCCAAACTCATGATCGGTTATTTAAAATAGCTTTAATATACCTACTTCTAGGTATTGTGATACTTGGAAGCTAGCAATACATTTGAGAAAATTTAGGTTAAGTCAATAGGATTTTGTTTGTCTAATCTCCGCTTAACTATGTTATTGTGTTGGGGAGGGCTGGATAGTCTTCCCTTTTTTCATTTTATACTTGCATAATAATTATAATGTTTTTTGTCGCTAACTGAAAACCTGAAATTTTGAATGAAGAAATCTTTAATTCTTTAACTATAATTTATAAGCCATTTGCTGACGTTGTGTATTTAAATTGCTTAAGAAAGGAGAATATTTGTACTCTCCTTTAGGCTTTGACAATTTCTCGTTTAGAAAAATTTTATTTGTGTATTAATTTATATTTCTTGTACAAGTATAGGCAGTCTGCCATATTTGCTTGATACTCTTAAACAGCAGAATTTTTGTATCAGTTGATGCGCAATCCAAGATTTATCAATTATAGGAGAATATAATAACGCATAATATAGCTTTTCGAATAAATCATTCTCATTAATAGTTTCCTTTCCTATGAAGTGATATGATTTTCCGCTATCAAATAAATAACCTTTTAAAGAAAGCTTACTTAATATATTAGCGCATATCATTTGATTTTCTTTTGAAACTGGGATATGAAAGTCTAAAAGTGGAATATGTAGTCTTTCAAGATTTGTTTTGGAGCATAATGCCGTATAGTTTTCAAAATATATTTCTTCATTCAAGAAATTCTCTCTATTAATTAGAAATTCTTCCGTCGGAATATTATGAAATTTAATCTCGTCTAAGAATGTAAAATCTTTAATCTTCTTTTCAAACAAGCTTAAATTAAAAGAGTCCCAAAACGGTAAATGATATTTTTCTCTTATAGTCAAAGCACTGAGATAGGAAGTTTTTAACTCTCCATTAATATCTATTCTATCTTGTAGCAAACCATATCCACTAAATTCAAAAAAATTAAGTGAAGAGATATCTTTATTGTTGGAAATAATGTTCTTTAATACTTCTAAATTTGTCATCTCTATCATAATAAACATTTTGTGGGATTTCTAACGGCACTTTCAATTTTTCTAAAATACTTGTAATCAAACTTGTCGTATCTATTTTCTCCGATTACTTCCTTGTCAGATAAAATTACTTCTTTAATGCTGAATCTGCCGTCTGCAGGTAACGGTTCTTCAACCCCTTCCACAACAACACAATTCATGTTTTTTATACCATTCTTATATGCATATACTAATCTAGTATTTCCTTCAATTACAAAATATTTATCTCCAATTTTTTCAATAACGGGAGGTGTAATCATCGTGAACTGATTGTTTCGCAATACTAGTTTTGCTGAATCAAAAAGTTCTATATTGTAGTTTTCATACATTTTATATAAAACCGATATTTGTCTGTATTTGTAACCTCTAACAAATTGGGTTATAAATATTAAGGTCTCAATTTCAAGATTCTTTAGTGCCAATTTTGTCAAAGAGTTATTATACTGATTAACCGATCTTAGCGCGGTAATTAACTCTTCTTCTTTTATCTTTTCGGCTATCAGTTTATGTTTTTTTGACTTTGATAGGTAAGTTTTAATCTCATTTCTCATTAATGTAATAGCAATATAATCTGTTTCACCTTCATAAAATTTAGAATGAAAATGAGCATTAATATTATTTAATATAATTGCTCGGCAAAATTCTTGAGAAGTGCCATCCAGAATAAAGCCATTGAAAGGTATATCTTTCTCTAATTTAATTATGTTAACACCACTGTGTTCTAAAAATCTATTTCTAAAATCAAAATGGTGAACCCCATCTTTTGATTCACAAGAATCATATAAATAATATACTTGAGTTTCGTCATTAATCCATTTAACTAATGTTGGGAAAATTTCGTAAACAAACTTATTGTCGTTATTTATAATTATTATTTCTTCATGTTTTTTTTCAGTTAATTGAGTGATTTTGTTATAGGTATGAAAGGAATCTTTTAAAATATTGGGGTTTTTGCAATTGCTCTTAATGTTTGTTAACTCATTTTTGAAGAATTGCTCTACAGCATTAGCTCCATTGTTTTTTAATTCTTCTATTATCGTAGGTGTCATTTTATCAAAATCAGTCGCAAGGATATTGCCCGTGTCAATTTTGATTATGTGGGTGTCTTCTATTAAATTAACCTGTATGTCTGAACCTCCGTCGACAATTGTGCTTATGAGGGAGTTCCCATAATCAAGGAATGAACTTATGTTATTATCTACGATATTGCTTTCTAGTGTAAATGCTAGTATTTTATTGTAATATCTATCATGTTTGTTTGAAAAAACAAAAGTGGCTAGATTACTTAGCATACCTCCATCTACATATCTAAGATTAATTGGTTGAAAGTAGATTGGTATGTTGCATGAGTATTGAACAGCTTCAGCTACATCCATGTTTGAACTATTTTCTTTGTTGAAAATTTCAACCTTTTTGGTCTTTAAGTCAGATACGATAACATGGGTTTCTATTATTAAATCTTTGAATTTTATTGGTGCTCGTTTTCCTGTTATTTCTGATAGCTTATCATTTACCCAATTTTTTATTCCTTGAGAATTATATAACCCTAAACTGGTATATATGGGTAAATATGATTTTACAGTTTTAGAAGGGATATAACGTAATATGCTTTCATATTTTTGCTTCGCTACTTCTTTTATTTTCTCGGGTTTATTTCTAAGACTTAAAAAGTCAAGCTCGCCTATGTATTTTTCTAACTGATTAGGAGAAGCTCCAGCGGCAATAAATGTAGCAATTATGGCTCCTGCTGATGTTCCGACGACTTCTGAGAACGATACACCCCACTCTACAGCTTTTTTATAAGCTCCAACATAGGCAGATGCTCGACATCCTCCACCTTGGAAAACTCCTAGGCAGTTCTGAAAATAAATTGTTTTTTTTTTCATGTGAATGAGTAACGTATTTATCTCGACAAGATATAAATCATTATCGAAAATCTTTCTTTATCAAGAAAAATCATTTCTCAACTTTAGACGTTTTAGTTAATGCTTTTTTATGCATGTCATCAAAATAAAAGTGTAACTGCTTATATACATTCTTCAGAGTTAATTAATAATTCTAGCTTTTTTAATTTTGTTATTCTACAAACTATTCCACGATTAATTTTCTAAGATATAACACTAACGGCGATGAAATAGCTTTTTTCATTTTATACTTGCATAATAATTTTAAATATTTACTTTTGCCACCGTATCTGGGGGATTAGCTCATTTGGCTAGAGCGCTTGCCTGGCAGGCAAGAGGTGGCCGGTTCGAATCCGGCATTCTCCACGAACATGTAAAAGCAGCTGATGAAGCTGCTTTTTCTGTATGTAGAGATTTAAAGGGACAGAAAAGGGACAGGTTTTTAATGCCACTTTTAACTATGAAACCAGCGACACCTAAACTAAATACTTCCAACCCCAAAAAGTGGTTCATTTATTTCAACATAGATGTACCCACGCAATTGTTGCATAAATTCAAAACCAAAAGGGTAAGGGTAAAGAAATATGATGATATAAATAGGATAGAAGGAGATGAAAGACTAAAATATGCAAATGAAAGGCTGCAGGTTTGGAAAATAGCTATAAAGAATAATCTATACAATCATTTTGAAAAGGAACTGAATGAATTAAATAGTGTTGAATCTCAGATCAATGAAGTGAAGCAGGAAATTGATCTACAAAGGGAAAAAAATAGCAGGAACTTAATATCCGTTACTAACGCACTTGATTTGTTTATTAAGGACAGGGAATCTCGGACAGAAAACAAAAAATCCATTTCAATGTGGAAGGCAACCGCCACTTGGTTTATCGAGTATTTGAGATCAATAGAAAGTCTCGATATATTAATAACCGAGGTAACCAGAAATCACATTTCACAATCTTTAAGGACCTGCAAAATAACCAGAAAGTGGTCTAATGTTACTTACAATAATCAATGTACTTATTTAATGACCATATTTAATTGGTTTGAAACAGAGGAGTTGATATTTAAGAACCCTGCAAAGGGAAAGATCGAGCGACTTAAAACAAAAACATCTATCAATAGGTGGTATGATAGAGAATTAGCCTCTAAGGTCAAGCTAAAAATGTACAATGAATGTAGACCTGTTTACTATGCTGCAGCATTTACTTATTATTTGGCCGTTCGTAGTCAGCAAGAGATAATGAAACTTAAAGTTGGTGATTTAGATTTTACATTAGGTCGGTTGAGGTTTAGAAAAGAAGTTAGCAAAAATGGAAGGGAGGCATTTAGGGAATGGCCAGAAGAATTTAATGAAGTTATCAAAGAAATGAAGCTCAGTACCTATCCAAAAGACTATTTTGTTTTTGGAAAGCTTGGACTGCCCGGTCCAAATCGAATTGGCGTAAATTGGCTTGCTAACCAATACAGAATTATTAAAGACGGCCTGGGTCTTAATGTAGAGTATACATTATATTCATGGAAACACACAAGAGTTGTACACGAGATGATGAAAGGAACGGATCCTTATGAAATACAGTATCTGTGCAGACATTCTTCCTTGGAAGAAACTCAACACTACATGAGGGGATTCGACCTTACATTAAGAAACGTATACCAAAAGGAAGATCTGACGTTTTATATATAAAAAGCTATTTGCTCAACAAAAGTTGGAACTGGAAATCTATAAAAATAAATACGAAGTCTTAAGATCTTACCACGTCAAAGATGGCGAAATGGGATTTGAGCTGCCTGTACTTTTAAATGGCACTATGATTGCCTTTAGAACCGCAGCTTGGCCTTCTGTATGGTATGTTGGATATCTGAAGGTTCATCCCCGTAGAATGACAGTGCACTTCGTTAGAGAGGAAGATGTTAAGGTAAAATTGACTGATCCAGTGTTCTATAAAGAACTATGGCTGTTGAACGACATGAGCGGATTCGGCACCTACAAGGAGCTACATATATTAAAGCAGTACAAAGAAGTTATTATATAAGATTGTCTTATCTATTTTTTTCATGAAAGTTATAGCGAAAAAATATTTTTAATTTAATATAAATTAAATTTATATTTGTCTCGCAAAATTAAAATATCCATTTGGAGTTTCCTTAAAAACAAAGACAGATTAGTGGAAACGCAAAGAATTGCCTCGACACCTCGAGAGATGGTCGAGGCTTTTTTATAGGTCAAAACTCTTGAGTAATCCCTTCTCTATGGGAGAAAAAAATAGAGATTGAGGGCAAAAAGGATGTCCTGACGAAATATCAATTCCAAAATGGAAAATAATTTTGCACCCAAAAAAGAAGATGATGGAGAGTATATTTATCGCCCGTGGATTACGAAAAACGGGAAAAGAATATACCCAAAGAAATCTAAAGTGTTTAAAATCAAAGTAAAATAACGGCACGTTAGATTATTATCTTTCTTTTAGTAGAAGCCAAAAATACTGACCTGGATGAGTAGGTTTCTACTTTTTTCAAATCTCTTCAATAAGTTTAATAGCGAACTCGTCGTTTATCTCAAACTTAACGTCAATCCAGATGAAGAGGTCAATTAGTTTATCGTTTAGCCAATTGGTACCTTTTATTTCGCCTGTGTTTTCATTGTACCAACACCTAAAACCATATATTTCTGCGATATGAGTAAATCCTTTCATTTGAGCGTGCAAAAGTATATACTAATATACGAAATAACAACAATTATATTGTAATGTTTTAAAAAACAAAAAAAGCCCCTAGCTAGGGGCTTTTTTATTCAACTTTAAATTTTGGGAAATGTATCATGGTTACCAATCATGAACTCTTTTGTTGAGGGCGAAAATGTGTTGCTTCACCAGCCATCCACATTTTGCGGACAAAATACCCCGGCTTACTTTTTGGAAAAATCCAATAGTTCTTTGAGTTGTACGTATCGTACTGCTCATACCCATCCGGTAGGTTGCTTCCGTCAGGCTTGATCTCTGTCCACTCTGCCTCATTTATTTTCATTTGTCAAACTTATCTTCTTTTTTTGTTCTTTTTTTACGGGTTTCCGTATCCAAAAATAAAAAAGCAAAAGAATTGCTATTGAGATAACAGTTACATAAAGCCAGCCAGCACCACCAACGTTGGTAGCTACAGTTTTATCCGATGATGTTTTTTTAGCTTTTTCTTTATGAAGGCTATCAGCTTTGCTTTTTTCCCGTTCTTTAATTTTTAATGAACTTTGATCGATAGTAGTACCCAAGCTATCTTTCTTTTTGGACTGCTCTTTTTGATGGGACGATTTGCGGTACGTCCTTTTTTTTAAATTACCGTTATCGCCGAATTCTTCAACAATCTCAACATCTTCGTCAACAGACTTAGATTGATCCATATTTGTTACGGATGTATTAGTCTTTAGGTTGTTTTTGATTTCGATATCCGTTTCTCTCGAGCTTTTTGCTGAAACTTTTGTTTTACTGGCTTCCAGTTCTACCTGACGGATACCGCAACTTAATATCGATGTTAGCAATAAAATCCAAAACAACCATCTAGCTATCATTCTGCTTTTCTCCATTTTTAAACCTGATAAGCTGATCAGCGGTTATAATACCTGTTAATATCAAGAAGAATGCTATAAGGCCATAAAGAGCACTTATATCGTATTCATTTACGAAGCCACGTATTGTCATACCAACAATTAACGTGAGCACGACAAATGCACTGGCACGTCTGTAGCTCAGCTTGCCATCTTCACCTTCAAAAGAAGGTCTTAAATAATTAATTAGTTTTCTCATTATAATTGAAAATGAGGTGGGTCAAAAGGCTTTTTCCAATCACCGCCCCAGGTGATCGATAATTTCAAATCTCTAGCAACCGCCTTGATGTGGTCAGATATTTTTTTGAGTGCGCCAACATTATTGAAGTCAATTTTGCCATTGATAAAAGGATATATATCTACTGCATGGCCATATCCATCAGATTTAGGCTGGTGATTTGATTTGTTAGTAAGACCATCCGCATAAGTTACTATAGCACCGCTTTTAGTTCTACCCTGAGCATAGAGTTCCTGCTGTCTCTTAACCGTCCGTACACCCTCAATAACCGTAAAGTCTATAGGAGTATCTTTTATTGCTTCTTGCATAATTAATACAAGTTTAGGATGAACACCATTAAGGCTGTCCAAGCTCCTTTTTCCAAATTTTGCCATATCTATTGAAATTTGTTTTCGATTTTGGTTAAACGGTTTGCTAATTTGTTCTCGAGGGCCTTGATCTGTCCTCTTAGTTCCGCTTCGATTAGAGTATGTTTTTCAATCAGCGCCTTCTTTTCTTCGTGGTGTTGGCCAATAATCTTTAGGAGTTCTTTTTCCTTTTCCTGCATTATCGTCAACTGGCCAGCTTGGGTCGCTATCAAATCCCCTTGGAACTTGATTTGTACCCGAAGATTTTCGAGCGCTTCACTAGTAGCTTCCGCTATAAGCTTTGCGGTTTCTGCCTTAGTTTTTCCTTTTGTAAATAAACTTGCAGCTAATGTTGTAAATCCAGCTGTACCTAATATAGCCAAGAGCGTCTCCATGAATTATGTAGTTAAAATTTAATAATTTTTTACTTTAAGTAAGGCCCTAAACCATTCCTTCATCTGTTATACTCCATCCATCAGCGACTAAAGCAGCCCTAGCTGCTACAGCTGCAGAAGAATATTTGCTTGATGAACCCAATTCTTTAGCCGCAACCCTACCAGTCCAGTCAATTGATGCGAGTTTAATTAAAAACTTATCATAGTTATCTGTACTGAATGAACCAGCTCCCGCTAAAAAGCTAGGGCCGAAATAAACTTCTTTATTAAAGTTCCATTTGGAAATGTCTTGGTTGAAAGAATAAGCATAATAGAACATGTAATTCATATCTACGACGTTAGTTACATCCCAATTCGTTATGTCCTGATTAAAATTACTCCCAACAAAACTTCCATTAGTAGATTGAGCCGCTGAAGTATCCCATTTATCAATGTTTTTGATTATTCCATTGACACCATAAAGAATATAAGAAATAGTTGCTGTTCCGATCAATGGCATGTCCGATACCTCTGAAAAATCGGCATTTAGACACGAATAGAACATGTAACCATTAGTGGTTGCGGTACCAAAATTGTACACCTGTTTGATTTTTACATTATCTAAACTTTCACCAGTGTTATGTGTAATATTAGATATTACTCCTGTCATCGTGATTAAATATTCACCTGGTTCAGGATAGGTATGTAATCGTTCGGTCTGTAAATTAGAGGTTATCCTATCTTCCGTGCCATCGCCCCACTTTATAACAAAATCGTAAGTACCTCCACCTAACGGTAGAAAATACTGATTATTCGCAGAAGTGCTACTACTTGTAAGTGTCGTATCTATTTTGAATATAAAAGAGATACTTTTCTGATTAGCTAATAAACTCCAATATTTACTCATAACCTTATCCCTCTTGTACTATCCAATATTCAACTCTATCTGTATCTACAAATTCTAGATAAACTATATTCAGTTGACCTGCCATATATGGAGCAGAACCCACTCTAACGGATTGAGATGGTAAATCAATATTGTATAAACCGTTATGATACATCTTCTGTACCTGCCCTAGCTTTGCATTTGTAAAATCAAATGTTATTGGTGATGTGTGGCTATCGACTACATCATAGTTATTATAGATATATGGTTTTTCGAAAGAAATATTGTAACCTTCCTTTGCTTCTGGTACAGTTGATCCACCACCATTTCCAAATTCTGTTGCAACACCCGTTGTCTTATTTGCAAAAAACCATTTTTTTTCAGCAACACAGTATGCCATCCAACCATCGGGAATGCGAGCAACACTAGCGATTGCTGTTTCAAATGCAGCTTTACTAGCAAACTTCATGTCCACATCTTGATAGTCGGAGAACTGTCTTATAACCCGATTGGCCGATGGTAATATTACAACATTCATCTATAATGTAAATTGATAGGTGACCGATGAAGGGAAAGGCTCAACAGGGATGTAGTCGAAAGCTTTATAAGCTATGGCTGTAAACCCGTTTGCACCTCCCACGTTAATTGTCATAGGGCGTTTTGCAAAATTTCCAGTAATGTTTTTATTGCTATCATCTACATAAAGTACCCTAAATAGATCACGGATCGTATCTTTAAAAAAGATGCTTACCCGTTGTGCTCCAGATGGCACGTTTACTGATAAACTTGTACCTTCTGTCGCATTGCTCCATACGATAGGTAAGCCACGGATTGCGGAACTGCCATCCGCAAGAATAAAACCTATAAATGCATTCCTAAAACCACTAAAAATAATTTCATTTGTTTCTAATGTTCCTGCTGATATTCTCCCAGAAGGATCTGGCTCTCCCAAAGTATTGTTTTTGATTGGTCCTTGAGCATATGTATAAGCCGCTTTATATTTAATATCGCTATTACCTATAATCAAACCTTCTTCGGTATAAGGCTCAGATGTGCCTACTGTTAAACCATCTTTTTTAATGGCAATCGCTGACACTGCACCAGCATCATTCTGTACAAAGCTAGTATCAATCACAACATCGATTTCTGTTCCAACCTCAAAGCTTCTGATAGATGGTGATGCTGAAATTCCAACCTGCGGAGCAATATATACCGCTGGACTTGCTTTTCTTAAGAACGTTCTGAAAGCGGTTTCAACGTCATCTTCAGTAGTCAGGCTTGTTCCATTTGGAAGTCCAGAATTATTGTTTGGAAAATTAACTGTAAAGTTTTCGGTAAACTTTCTTTTAAGTACCGCATCATCGATTGCAATAGGGGAAGAAATCGGTTTACCTATCAAAGTATCCCATTCAGCAGCAAAGCTCAACGTATCGTATTCCGCAATACGTTGCCACTCAGTAAATTTATAATAATAAAGAGCAGCACCAGAAGCTACTTCAGAATCACCACTAGCATCAAGTACCAATGCAAATATAGGTGGCTCAATATCCGCATCCCTTTCGGAAATGGTATCGTAATCTTTAATTGTTATTTGTTCATCCCTAAATTGAGCTATAGCTTTTAATACACTGTTCGCTTCCATACCCTTTACAGGCGGCAGTTTTGGTGTATTAAAATACTGATCAATTATCAAAAACAATTCTTCTTTAGTCATTATGCCAATAAATAAGGGATCAAACCAATGTTTTTTGGGCGGGTTTCAGTGCCACCAGTAGGCAATGTGTTTTTTTCTAGGGAAGCATTACCATTTAAATCTGGCCCCCTACCAGAACCACCAGACTTAACATCCAACCCAGTAATGTTATTGGCGGTTAATGCTCCTACCTTGTTGGTCATGGAATGTGTATGCGCTTTAATTTCGTCAGATTCATAACCTCCAGGGTTTTCGCTTAGACGGCCATATGTAATTCCAGCACTTAAATCAAGGCCTCGTATAAACATGGAGCGCAAATCTGGAACACGAAAATTCGTACTATTTGTACCTAACGTAAAGAATCCTTTATTTCCCACTTGCGTATTCCATGCGGTTTCGCTGACTACTGAATTTTGTCCTTGTAATGATAATACATATTCAAACAATCTTGGATAGTCAGCCCTTAGCAGTAAATCACCGTTTGCGACTACAGCGTTTTTTTTAACTTTATAGCCATATCCGAAGTCTCCAACGTTCAAAATGTTTGAAGTATGGTCCAACAAATACAAGTATGAACCATCGAAAAACAGCTCAACCTTTTCACCTTCTGCAATAACTATAGATGATTTTGCAGCCTCACTATTTATTTTTACTGTAGCGTTGATGGTAATTTGTTTAGTATTGTGGCTGATAAAACAAATACGTAGTCCTGCAAGAGATGCCGATAATTCAGGCAACGAAACAACAAAAGAAGTAGTTCCAGTAATGAAAACTAGTCTGTTGTTAATCTCGTCTACCGTCAGTAACTTGGAGGCATTTACAACTGTCGCACTAAAATAACCCCGCATTGCGGCCTTTAGAAACGTTGTTCTGTCTGCAAGTTCCTTCAATGGCTTGTTGTCAATTCCATCAGCCCCGCCCTGAACAACGTCAGTAAGTTCAAACTGATAAACATCTTGCCTCCAAATGTCTTCTCCTTGATATTGTCCCATGTTGCTACGAGTTAATTGTTATCTTCCAAGTTCCAACCAAACGCACGGCAGCTGTTTTTACTATTTCGCCATCACGAACTTTTCGAGCACATAACACATCACTACTGGTGAGAAGGCCAAATTCTCTGATTGTCATCCCGTTGGCCTCAGTAGCATCTATTTCCCAGCTGAACCTCACAGAATTTGTGTCTGGATAACTAACAGCTGTGATGGATTTAGTGAATGCACCAGTAATTGTGTTATCGGTTAATGCTGGTGGAGTTCCATTTGTACCTAAGGCAATCTTGGTAATTGCCAATCCAGAAGGATTGCCGCCCAACAACTTTGCGATGTTTCCATGTCCAAGAGTTACAACCAGGTTATTGTCTTCATACTTTTGAAGAATGTCACCAGTTTTTGCGTCTAAGATGGTAAAGCCAAAAACACCTTTGGCATTTAAAAGATCTTTTATCATACATTTATTATTTGAACTTCCAGAACATCACTGTCGGAAGAATAATTTTTAGAGCCATTTCTTAATTCTAAACCATTGTGAAGAAAGTTGCCACCTGCAATTATGGTATCTGTATCGTCAACACTAGGGCTTTCGCTACTATCTTCATTTAGATTAATGTTATCATCGCCTAAATCTATTGTGTAGCTCAGGTCCTTTAAGTGGTTTCTAGTTCCTTTGTACACGTTTATCATCTTCACCAATTCATCAAGCTTCTCAGCACTAATTTGGTTTATACCACCATCAATTGAAATTCTAAATTCTGCCCATCCATGATCGGGATCCGTACCAACGTTTTCAGTGATCACAGCGTCTGGGTAACCGATACTTTTCAAAGCCTCTTGGACTGACCACACAGTGCCGCTATACCTCTTGAGTTCAATTGCCCGCTTTATCAATTCACGCTGCTGAGCTTCAGTAGTTGCCAATCGCATGCCTTTGTATCCCAATACATCAAACTGTTGAGCTAAATAAGGTAGCGCCGATACATCAACTGTATCAATCACGTACGTCAACAAGGCATCTATTTCTATACCCTCAAGTCTATGCTTTGCAAGGACGTCAAAGGCGGCCAGATGCGGAGTGTCCTTAATTGCACTAGCTAAAATATTACTCATCGCTATAGCCGATTATATTAATAGTAACACCTGTGCAGTATGCCACTTCGTTTTTGTCAGCCTCAACATCGGAAGACGGCTCTACCAGATCTACCTCGTAAACATCATCAATGTTTATCTTTGCGATTAGCTGTGTTCGCACTGCATCTCTACCTAGTTTTGCTTTACGGAGTGCCACGTAATCATTAACGTTTTTTTCAATTTGCGATTTAACGGGATCAGTTAAAGCACCAGTTAGTAGTACCACATTAGCTATTACCTCATACTCAAGTTTAGTAGGAGCAGATACTACTACTTTATCATTTAATGGTCTGGTCTTGGTAGGGTTTAATTTTGCTTCAATCGCTTCAAGTATTTCAGTTGTTGGAGTTTCCGCATTTAGCAAAAGAGGGTAAACGTTAACCGTTCCTGGTATCAGAGATTTGATACCAACATCAATGATAGAAGGATGGGCCGATTTTGCAAAATAAATATAGGCATCATCAGGCCCCGCTGTACTAAAGCTGGAAGGTGCTAACCTAATGCGCTCACGTAAAGCATCATCTTTTTCATCATCTGCCCCACCATTTGTGTTTGCGAGATTAGTTGCAGCCCTGACGTATGCTTGAGGATCTAGGATAATAGATATTTCGCCAACATTGTAGCCATTTCCAGTTGCGCCCGCCGTTGTGCATTCAGCTTTGACATCAACGGATGACACGCCTATGCTAACCGATTTACTTTCCAGTGTTTTAAAAATCACCTTCCCATCCAGACTTTGAACCTGGATGCCTTCTGGCAATGCTATCGCAGGATGCCCGCTTTCTAAATAAAAACGTATTGTGCACTGTGCTGAAGCTGCAGGTAAACGGTAGACGCCTAAAAGATCACCCAGATAATCTATCATTGGATAACTGGAAAAAGCCAAAAGATTTTGTTTAGCCACTTCGTTACCTTGAATTCTCAATAGGTGTTCACGATAAGCAAAAGCATTAATTAGCAGCATTTCAGCCTGTCCAGGCGATAGCTTAAATCCTACCAAATTTTCGTAGTAGGACACCATCTCGTCTATAATTAGTTGGGCATCTGTATTGAAAAATGTCGGTTGTGCTACTTCCATTAGTTAAAAGCTATTTCTGCAGTTTCATATTTATTGGTTTGAAAAACCAAATATCTTATTGGGGTTGTGCCGCCAGTGGCAAAATCACCTCCGAAGTCTTCATTAAAGTCAGCATCAGTATTGACATCTGCTTGGCTTTGGATATACCAATTCCCGTATTCGTTCCAATTGTTTTCTAACCAGAATAAAAGAGCTTCTACATTAAATATATTAGGAGGAAACCCAGAAATTAAGCTACCGTTAAGTAAGAGCGAAAGGCTATAGAATTCGCCTGGCCCGAGTGTAGGTATTAAAACTTTACACGTCAATATGGCGGTTTGTATTACATGTAATGTAGCTGATTTAGCCTCAATTTGGCTATTAAGATATAACACCAATTTACCAGCTGCCAAATACCAATTGCCAAAGGTTTGCCAATTAGTTTGTAGCCAAGTTAGCATTTCTGTTGTGCTTCCAAATCCGATCTGTGGAGGTGTTGGATATGACGAATTATTATTTATGATCAAAGAAACATTATAACGGCCATTGGCTATGTGCAGAGGTATAACAGCACTCAAAATTATTCCTTGACTACCTCCACCAATTCCAACATAGCCAGTTGTAGATAACAAAATATTTTCACGGATATCTGTGTCAATTACATTATAGTTTATTAAGAAATCTATCTGAGATACTTTTTCTTCGTGATCAATGCTATTGACTGTTATGCGTTTTTCCCATTGCTGTAGGGCTTCAACAATAGCCTTTTTCATATTTGGTATTGCGATAGGGGCGGGGGCATCAACGAAACGCCATACGTTGCAGCCAAAGCTAGGTCTTAAAGGATCACTACCTGGAATGGTACGGAGAATAATGTCAATGCTTTGTCGTACATCTGCCAATCCAGTAGCCAACACCCCGATACCGATGGTGCTCAACTGATAGCTTAGGTATGTACTTTGTTCTGTCATTCTACGGTATTGGTGTACTAGTTGGGCTACCACTGACAGCCGACGTATGTTTATGTGTTTTCAATCCGATACCACCGACAACCACATCATCAGATGCCGTCACCTTTTTAAGTGACAACTCGGTGCTGTCACCTGGTATCGAAGCTCCGCTTATACCTGATAAACCGCCAAGCGATAAAACACCTGTGATTTTAGCGGCCCCATTTACAGTTAACACACCATCAATAACAGTTGATGGCGATTTTATATTAACAACCGTGCTGGCTTCAATTTCCGCATCTTCGCATTTGATTGTGGTTTTGCCCTTAATATCAATATTCAAAGTATGTGAAATTCGGTCGTAAATTATAGTGGAATTATCGCCAAAACTTAGCGTGAGTTTTCCCTTTCCTGCATCAGAAGTGGGTTTGTTGCTCTCATCATATACAGCCCCGCCAATTACTCCAAACTCCATGTTTTCATCCATGATGCAATATACATGCTCATTAATATCGAACGGAAACGATACTTTATCTACACCGCTTCTTGAAACAGCCATTTTTAAAGGTGCCGATACAAAATCATCATCTGCAAAGTTAACACGGGCCAAACCGTTAGCAAAGTCTATTTCTGATATGATACCAAATTTAAGCATGTTGAATTTGTTTAATTTTTTGAAACTTTTTTCTTTACTGGGTCAGTTATTGCACCTATTCTTTTAAGTTCAGCACTACATGCATAGCCGTCTCCATTATCAACCGTGTGCGTAGCCGTTAACACGTGCCAAACTCCAGAGAATTTGCCAAATCCAGTTAGTTCAACGTTATTGCCACTAATCAACAGAACATTTCCTTCACAGCTGATATTGCCAGTTTGCTGTTTGCTTACTGTCCTATAGATAGCAGCTTCGGCTTTCATGTTGGCCTGTTCTTCGTTTTCTACCTTGGTTCTTAGCTCTAAGGTATCCAGCTCATTTATATACTCAATTGACTGTTGCTGGAAAGTTGCATTCCTACTGCTTGTTACAACCTTGTTTGTATTCGGATTATGGTATTTAATAGTAGTTCCAGAAAATATTTCACTTGTTTTATCTGTAAAATCATATTCTGTTATATCACTTTTATCTAAAGATAACGATGCATTTCTTCCTTCAAGCTCTTTCTGTTTTACAAAAATTAATTGCTTACCTTTTACAGAAAAATTATAACCATACATCAAAGCTAACCTATTCAGGTAATGCAAATCACTTTCTCTATGTTGTGTTGACCTATTTATTTGGACATTTTCTAAATCTCCAACAACAATATAACCAATTCTTGCTGCAATCGATCTTACTATTTCGGATAATGTTTTGTTTTCATGGGCATAACTTCGTTTGGTTCTTGTCTTTTGTCTGAAGCCGCTGCTGATAGCTTTTATTGTTACTTCATCAGCAGGTCCAGATAATTTTATTTCATCTAACTGGAACGATCCACAGTCTAGTTGAGATCCGTCTAAATATATTGTAACAATTAATGTAGCCCCTTTTTCTGGATACCATTCGTCTTGCCATCTAGCTGCGTCATCACTAACGGTAATCTCTAATTCATCAGCTTCGCCGCTAACTTTGTCTTTATAAGAAAGACTAATCATACTAGCGCTAATATCTGCACTTATGTCCTTGTTGTTGTAAATAACCTTAACAGTTGGTTTTCTTGCATACATATATTATCGTTTCCAAGGTGGTAACAAATCAGGATCCATGTTTTCTGTTATGACTTCCTGAACAGGAATATCTAAAAGTATTCCAGCGGGCAAAACGTCGCTAATTGGAATCAATGGATTTGCTTCTATTATCAGATTTGACAAGAGCGGTGTGCCATATGCTTTTTGGCTGATAGAATCCCATCGTTCTCCTTCTAGTGTGGTATACTGTAAAACTGCCATTATTTTCTGGATATTACTTTTTTGTTCAATGAGGTAGATGCGGATGTAAGTTGTCGTGTAGTTGCTTGAAGTGAGTTATTTCGATTTATAGTTTGTGGGAGGGTAAAAAATGGATATTCAAAAAACATAGTTGAAAAATCCTGCTTTATTTTATTTGTTGCTGTTTTGATTGCTGGGTATGCAATAGTCAAATCTGGACTTGCTTCAAATTTTTGGAGCAATGAAGTAGCCATTGAAACCCCTGGTTGAGATAGATTTCTAATAGTACCAGAATTGAACTGAGACGGCGAGGCTTGAAATGCTAAAACAGCATTGTTAACTTTGTCAGATTGTTGTTTTATCGCTGTTATATCTTGTGATATTTGTCTTTCTTTAGATGTTTGCTGAGCAGACTGTCTTATTACAGGCTTTTTATTTCCCACCGCAAAAGCATTTCTTTGTGAAGAAATCTTTTGCTGTTGTGCTATTGTATTAGAATTTATATGCTCTTTTAAGCTAAGGTCTATCGTTATTTGTTGAAATGTTCCATCTGGGAAAGCTGAATCAACAGTAAAAGCGGTGGATGTTATAACAAAGTTACCTATTAAAAGTCCATTACCCATTAACAATGGAACTACCTCACCGCTATTTTTATAGTCTTGCAGAGGCTTTAATTTATCGTTTATTTTACAAAAATCAACATTTAGAGTTATGGAAGTGGATACTTCTAACAATGAAACACCTGTTTTTTGAAGTGCTGGCTTTCTGGAAAATAGCTCAAATTCGGCATAGTTTACTTCTTCGCCATCAAACCTAAGGTTATTGAAACCAAAAAGCCCATTAAAAACAATATTACCTAGTTGTGCAAACATAATCAATAAGCTACTCTCGCTTTTTTAGCTTCGTGTTCCTGCATTAATTTATTAAAATTTTGTGTTATAGCGCCATTTATGGCTTTACCATCCTGTTTAGTCGCACCACCTGATAGGTTTATTGTAGGTGCGAAAACCGTAGAGTTTTTGTTATTAGTTGATGGTGCAGAAGGACGTGCCGCAGTTGGAGAGACCTTATCTGCAGCTTTAGATGCGTTGCTCGTTTTAATTGAGGCATCATAAGCGGCATTGAATGATTTTTTAATGCCGCCATTCATTATGGACTGTATCGCAGCACCAGTTTGCGTAACACCTTCTAATACCATTTTTGGGTTAAAGGTAAGCGCTCCCAATAATGCTTTTCCCATTCCGATAAAAACCTGCATCAGTAATTTTGCGACGGCCATAACTCCCATAAAGCCAGCCTTTAGTTTATCGAAATTTTTAAAACACCAAATAACCGCCGCAGCCAAAGCCATTATACCAATTACAACCCATGTAACGGGATTCGCCAGAAGAGAAGCGGTAAAACCCCAAACAGCAGTAGTAGCCGAAACAATCGCTGGCCATACTGTATAAACTAGATGAAACCGCAGAGAAAAGAAAGCAAACTTAAGTTTTCCAATGATGCCCACATTAGTTAAAGCCGCAGCTTTGAAAAGAGTATACATCTTTATTGCGCCTCCGAATACAAATGAGCATCCACTTACCGCCAGACTTAGGCCAGAAAATGCCGCTAACGTTCCAAATATTATTTTAGTAGCTGTTTTGTTGTTGTTGATAAAAGATCTGATAGAATTAGTAATTGAAATTACTTTGTTAAGTAGACTTGTTAATATCGGCAAACCATTATTACCAAAATCGATTAAAAAATTGTTAAAGTTTTCGGTCGCTTGTTTAATTTTGAATGCGGTTGTTTGACTCCGGTTTCCAAACTCTTTATTTACAGACCCTAGATATTCCGTTTCATCTGCGACAGATGCAATAGATTGTTTGAATTGATCTAGGTTTCCAGCCATGGCGGCTATTTCACTCCCATACTCTCCAAATTTTTGGAAATATTTAAATCTCGCAGTTGGATCAGATATCGAAGCTCCTTTTTCTAGTACGGCTATAAACCCTTTAGCACCCTCGCCCGCATTCATAAAAATTTTACGAGAACCTTCATTTTTCATAATGCCCTTGTAGAATCTTTCCATAATAGTAGCACTTTCTGCGCCGCTTTTACCAACGGAAAGAAGATAAGAACCCATAGCAGCCAAGTCCTGACCAGATGCTTTTGAAGCCTTAGCAACACCAGCACCTCCAGCAGCCATATACTCTAAAATTTCTGAAGCTTTTGAAGCGTTTTTGTCAGATAAATAATTAATGGCATCGCCGAGTTTTGCCGTGTCTTCCCAAGATGAGTTTAATGCATTCTTGAGCTTAGTGTATCTATCACCTGCTATTTCTGCTGTAAGGTCAAAAGCAACCGCCATTTTTCCAGCAGTTTCAGCAACACTTTTCAGATTAGACTGCTCAACGCCACCCTGTCCTAAAGATGCCATAAGATTCGCACTTTCTTCTGCACTCTTGCCAAGCATAAAAGATAAATCCTTGGCTTGTTCGCCAAGTTGCAGGAACATCGTATCACCAATTTTGGTGTTATAAACCTTTGCTACATCTGCCATACTATCCTCAAAGGCAATAGCCTTATTTGTAGCAAGAACTAGTGGTGCCGCCAGGGCCGCACCGACAATAGCAGATTTTTTACCGATATCGAAAGCTCCTTTTGCTTTTTTTGAAGCCTTGTCGATAACGTCTGACGCCCTGTCGATGGCGGATAATATAATGGCAATTCTAGTTTGGCGATTGGACATGTTATTCTCGGTTAGCCTCTACTGCGAGGTCGTAAAAAATGGATATATCTACTACATCCATGTCTAGTAAATCTTTTAGGGATGTTGAAGAATAGTGAGCCAAAAACAATATGTGTTCGGCCCTTATTGAAAATTTTCGCCGAATTCTCCCATTAGAAGTAATACATCACTTCCTGGCATTTCCTCGAAATCCTCCAACACTTTTTTGTTGCCATCAATTGTAACGCATTGCGCCATCAGGGCAAACATCATTTTTTCGGTCTCTTTACCGACTGCCTTCTGCGCTTCTAAAACATGGCGACCTTTAAATTCGCCGATCACCGCAACGCTTCCTGTGCTTAATTTAATCTCTTTTTTCTCAGACATAACTTTAGTTGTTTTAGCCCAAAATGGAAGGGTGTCTGAAATCAATCTGCACCCAACCACTCAGGCTATATTTTAAATTCCTAAATTGTTTCGATACTCCTTAAGCAGATCCACACCGTCTACCATCCAAATATTTGCTTCCACATCTACTTCTGTAATCAACTCACCATCAATTTCTAAACGGAAGTGTGACACTGTTAAGGTGTTTTCAAGCTCAACGTTATCTTGCGATTTGAATGCACCTAGCGGATTTTCTTTAGGTCTTACCGTTAAGTAGCAAACAACTGGCACTTGCTCTACACGATCGCCACTTTCGTAGCTCTCCAGACTGGCACGTACTTGTAGCTTGATCCCTTTGAATGGGTTAGAAAACTTTTTGTAAACTTCTTTATAGAAAGAATTCCACTTTATTTTGGCTTCCATACCAGCAATACCAGAAGGATATTGCATTTCCCCAACCATACCCAAAGCCTTATGTTCAGCTGTTTTAAAGTTGACAACAGGTAAGGTAATTTCTTCAGCTCGGCCAAGTAGACTAGAACCATCGGCGTAGATATTAGCGTTGGTAAGCCTGTTAATTTTAATTGAATTTGCCATCTTATATTAAGCTTGCTAATAGGTTAATATCCAAAACAGATTTGTAAGTAATACGCTCAGCTGGAGTTGGCCCCATGTATTGACGTTCAAAAGTGATGTGGCCATTTGCCAATTCTTCAACTGGATTATCAGCTTTGTTGAAAACAATTTTTGAACCTGGTAATAAAGCACCCCTGCCAATAAGCGTACGAATAAATGAATTACCACTCTCCCTAATACTGTCGATTAAACCTTGAGTAATAGGTTGATCTATAAACTGCAATGCCGCTTGCTCCAAACTTTCAGTAACCACATCATCTATACGAACAATATTGGTGAAATTGCTTGCTAGGCTGCTTGAAGGAAACGAAGCATTCCTGTTCCCCCATGTTCTAATACCTGTGCCAAACGTATTAAATACTGTAGTAATACCTGCTTCATTGAGAATGTTGGTATCGGCAGTAGTATCCGTAGTGCTACTACTTAAGGCGATTTCCGAACCTGTAGTAGCTTTTATTTCCTTATTGGACGATGACACCCAAAATCCGTCCGTTAAATCTAACGAAGCTCGAAGTCCTGCCATATAAGCACTATATGCAAAGTTTACGTTTTCGTTTGTTGCAGGATCGTACTTCTTAAGATGGGGGTATAACAATTCTACACGTTTGTTAGAGGTATTAAAATTGATAGTGCCAGATGGACCTCTACCAGCTATTGCACCTGCCACAGTTGTACCCACAGGAGCATCAATATACGTGATACCTCTGAATTTTTCCGCACAAGCTACAAGCCCATCGAATACACCAGTCAATGATGAGAAGCTAGGTGCAATGAATAGTTTCGGATTAAATCCAAAAGTATTATAGGCAACATCAAAGCACCTCATACCAGTCCTGGTTTGTGTACCGGTATTGTATCCGCCCACTAGATGCGAACCTGTCAGTAGCGTTAAATCCAAGCGCTTGTAAGTAAATTTAAGTACTGTGGCATTAGCAATTGCACTGCTCAGTACTTTGAAATTGCCATACGCATCAATACTGAAATCAGTACCTTCAACGTAGGATGTCGCTGCCCCCGCACTATCCAAAACTGTAACCGAGCCGATTGGTGCATAATCTAATTTTAGCTTTCCATCTGCGACCGTTCTACTTTCAGCAGTAACCTGTGCAGTATGAGTTGCCGCATCAAACACGTTTACTACTAAAACGGTCGCTGCACCTTGCGCAAAAATCACGTCTAATGCTTGCGGAATATTGAAGCCTGGCACTTGTTCGCCAAACTGCAAAGCATCATTTGATCTGTTCACCAAAATTACTTGGTTTTTCGGTCCTTTCGGCGCAATGCCAATTAAACCTATTACTCCAGACTTGACAATGTTGACAGCCCTGCTGCCCTGTTGTACTTCTATGGTTTCAACGCCGTGTAGGAAACTCATTATTTTTTGTTTTTAATTGTAACCTCTGTTAATAATCCCTGGTCCACTAACGCTTTTACCAAGCTGCTATCGGAGGGTAATTTATGTGGACCGTATCCAATAATGATAAAATCTTGATCTTTGTGGGTAAAGCTTAAAATGCCAGTTCCAGTGTAATTGAATTCCTTCATAGTTAACTTAGTTTGATTGTTATTTAATTGATACTTCCCTCAAATTAAATTTTATTTCATCATCATTATCGGTTTGTTGCGCTTCAAAAGTTTTAGTTTTGAAGTAAGCTGCGTATTGAAATACACCATTTTCTTTAGCTAAAAATTTAAAGCCAGCATAAGTAAAAGCTTGTCCACCGTTAGGCACGTGGCCGATAATGTACTTTTTAAGTTCTTTGTAAAGGCCATAAACACCAAGCTTATTTGATCCGCTTCTCAAGCTATTGCTTTGTATCAAAAATGCAAATGTTACACTTGCTTCTTGGTATACCATTCCTAAAGACTTTTGATCTTGCGAAGGTTCTTCGTCGCTAAAAGCTACTATGATTAATTCTTTACCAAAAACTCTTTCAAATTCTTCATCCTTATCTGGATTTGGGATTATTGATACATGATCAGTACCCATTTTAGAGGTAAGAAATGTAGCTAAAGCAGTTTCAATTTCGTCAAAGATCATTTTAATAATGTTAAAGCAGCTATGTAAGTCTTCCCGTCAAATTTGCTGGTCACTTCTAAAACCCCGTAGTTTTTACCATTAACAGTTATCTTTTCTTCCGAACCAGAATCAACAGCCTCAAATAGACCAACAAAATCCCCTTCCTGATATTCAGCTAAATGTAACTTCGGATCGAATGGCTGATCCAAAAGCTTAGCGGATTGTGTGGCATCCTTAAAAAGAACATTTGCGGATTGTGGTTCTCCACCCGCCAAAGGTTGCCAAATGGAATTGTATCCCATTGTCTTACTTACCACATTAAATGCGGTCCGTTGAAAATGGTCAAACAATCCCATAATATTAAGCTCCCTGAATAAGCAGTACCTTTACCGTTGTGGCGGCGGCTAACTCAGCATCGACAACTGCTCCAATAGCAGTATTATCTGTAGCTGTCTTAGTAACATAACCATTTGCAGCACTCCAATAAACCTTGTCACCAGCAGCCATAGCTGACCCAGTAACTTTTGGTAATTCGAAAACACCTTGTAGTTCTACAGCTCCACTTTCCCCTGCAGGGATTTTTGTAACTGCAATTCCAACCAAGATACCTGAGATTACTACATCTCCACCAAGAATTGGATCGCTACCCGTGTTGAGGTAATCAATTACTTTTCCGTTTTGGATTTTATTTTTCATAATAATAATTTTAAAAAAGCCTGCCTTTCGACAGGCTTTCAATCAACCAAATAAACCGTCTATCTACCTAAACAGAATATCTTATTAAGAGCCTTTACCTTTGTAAACGCCTCTGTATTCTTCAATTGTCGCTGCAAAATCCGTACGTACTTTGACCTCCAAATTGTCTGTATTGAAATCTACTTGTTGCTCGGTGTACAAACCTTCGTTGCCATCCAAGAAAGCATAATCAATAACTGGAATAGTTGCTGGGTCAGCAATTAAATACCAGGCTGAAGTATTTTCTAAAAACGCATCTACAACTACTTCGAAAGCACCTTTGAATGGATTTGCTTCAGATGGAGTAGTTGGGTTTGTTTGGGCGTTTACTAATTGCCACGCCAGTGTTTCCAATTCTGGTGGTACCACTAAGTATTTAGGACGTACTAAAATTTTATCGTTAGCCAAACCTTTTTGACGACGCATCGCAACACGTGCCGCTGTTAAGGTTGTAGCACTCAACGCTGATCCACCGCCAGTAGCTAAATTTTTATGATCAGCATGAAACAAAGATTTGCCATCTGAAAGCACACGTCCATTGCCGTTGTTTCCAGCCAACAGGTTATAAACTATTTCAGCCTGCATTTCAGCAGCACCACGACCGAATAATTCAGTCATACGCATGAATGCACCTAAATCATCGTTAATAATTGCATGGCGGGTGATAACAATCTTACGGCCGTAAGTATTAAGTTTAAAGCCATCTGCTTCTTCAAGCATGTTAACTTCTTTATACTCGCCACCTTCTTCTATTTTCTTCAATTTGAAGTCACCCCCAACACCAACAGATGACAATTCTTTAAAATCAGAAGCACTACGTTTGCGAGCAAACTTGCGCCATTCTGGTGTAACCAGATCATAGGAAGCACGTAATGATCTGTTAATCGTGTTGGCTAACATTAACGGAAAGTCCGTTGTACTTAACGCACGTTTCACTAAATCAGTACGGCTTAAGCTGCCAACATCGATGTTGTCGCCTTTAGCACGTAACAGAATACCTGCCATATCTAATAAGGTAGCGTGGCGGTACTTTTTACCTTGTTCACTGCTTAACTCATTGGAAGGATTGTGACGGTGCATAAGAACTTCTTCCAAGCCGCTACGTGTTTTTTCCAACTCTTGTGCGCCAGTGACTGTAGTTTGCGTACGAGTAACAGGTACCTGTTCCTTTTCTAAACGTTCTAAAACTGCAGCTCTCGCTTGATCGATTGTGTTACCTTTTTCGATTAAGTTGTTTAAGAAATCTGCATCATCAATTTTGGCAGCCCTTACCGCTTTGGTAATCTCGCTAACACGTGTGCGCTCAGCAGTAGTCGCTTCTGTGCGTACAGCGTTTTCGTCTACCTGAGCAGCTGGTGCTGCTGGTGCAGGGCTTCCAGTTGTTACAGGTGCTTCTGTTGTCGTTACTTCTGGAGTTTCCATATTTCTTTGTTCAATTTTAATTTCGTGAAAATTTTGTATTTGCTCTTGTGACCTAGTACCTGCTTTATAATCAGCAGGAACTGAAAGAATAGAAATTTCGGCAGGCTCCCAATCTGTGACCCTTACCGTAATTACATTGTTATCTGCATCTTCTGTGATCTTTGTTTCGTGAATGGCATAGCCAACAGATATATTGCGCATGATACCAGAAATGATATCCTGTACATAACCTTGAACATCGTCACGTTTTGATAAACGAATTAAAGCCTTACATTCATTATTCTCAATCCAAGCCCTTTCGACTACACCTAGAATACTGTCAATGCCATAAGTCCTATGGCTGTCAACTAAATTGGCACCAGCCTGCATTCTTTCCATGCGGACCGTGTTTTTTTTACATTCTAAAATTTCAATGTAATTTACACCATCCCAAGATCGACGGCGCACCTCTGCCTCAGTGGCAAACACTACTTCGATAGTATGATCTGCCTCATTATAGCTCTCTTGCGTAAATGCAGCTCGACGAGATAATGGAATTTGTAACGCTTTGTGCATGGTGTAAAATTAACTTGCGGTTAAAACAATATTTAGCGGAATAATAGTGTAAACATCATGTTTAATTAGTTTCAGTTTCTTCAACTTTCGATAGTTTGTCCGCATCATATCTGGGGTCACTTTCTGGCATAAGTCCATTACTATCAAAACGATTTTTATCTTGTGACATCTGAGTTATGATCTCATCTGGATTGTAGCCAAGTTCACGAACTGCGTCCTGCCAAGAAATTAAACCAGCTCTAATCTGCTTTATTTTGGCTTGTATTTCTTTCAATGGATCAATCATTTCACGGCGTGGTGCGGTCCATGTAACCGAAATATCCATTGTACGAATGGCACCCGCTATATATGCTGCCTGGATAAACCAGTCCCACACTTTATTCAAGAACATTGGAATAATCATATTCCACTGTAAAATTTCTACACCACGCTGGAACTCAAGCCAGCCCATTCTACCACTAGAAAAGTTAACGCCGCTTAAATCGCCACTATACGCTTCGTAGCTCATTCCCATTCCTGCAGCTTGTCCTTGCAGATTTTGGCGTGAAAAATCTCTAAACCCCTCTACAGTAGGCGGACTTGCAAAGGTAACTTCTTCACCAGGATTTAATCGTTGTATGATACCTGGTTCGACACGCTCTGTTAATTCTTCACCATCTGATGCACCTATTCCATTATCGGCACTCTGGGTCACAAACGCAGAAAAACAAGCTGCTATTTTTTGCTTCATCAATTGCGCATCTTCGAAATCATCGAAATCTTGCATTCGAAGCAATATGGATGATGCGAATGGCACACCGTGCATTTGTCCTGGGTCATCTACCTCAAACACATGTATAATATCAGCTGCTGGGACAGGCTTACTTTCCGCATAAACTTCATTTGGATGCCTATCGAACACCCAATACGCAATACGCTCACCGTCTTTATTGTATTGTATACCAGCTACCGTGTATTCACCATTATCTAAAGGATATGGAGAGTTTTTCCCATGATCTATGAAGTCTGGATCTAATACCTGCAGTCTGAGCGGAATAATAGATTTGCTTTTTTTCTTCTTCTTCCAAACTCGTCTAACATAACATTCGCCAGATTTGGCAACTGTTTTCATAACCAGGTGCTCTATACCGTAAAAATTTTGTAAACCGTCAAAATCACAATGGGTAAAATCAGCCCAACTTTGCCATACTTTTTTAGCAGCTTTAAGGGCCGTGTTATTTGGAGCTACAGGATTAGCAAGAATACCAGTACCGATCACATTATTAGCAATTCTACGTACGCCATTCTTAGCGTACGGATTATTTTTGGCAGCGTCCCGTGAGCGTTGCCTTAATGTGATCAGATTTTCATTAATGTCCGTATTTTGCGAACCCGTCACAATACCTGTGTCATTGAACCTTCTGCCACGGCCTGCACCTTCAAAGCGTCTTTTAGCCTTAGTCAACGTATCAAAAGCTATTTGGTTTTGTACCCTTCTAACTGCAGCACCTGGCGCTACAACTCGTAAAAAGCTGGCTATTAAATCCATGATTATCTAATTCCTTTACTAAATTTTGCGAAAGTTCTATTGTTAGGGATTTTATTGCTGGACAACTGATCTTCCATTAGCTTTTTAATAGTTAGCATTTCACTTAAACTTCTATACTCAACTTCCTTATCGCCATACCGCACACGAAGTGCGCCCTGCGAAATTGCTTCGCATAATGCGTTATATTGCTCCTGGGTGTACATGCTTTGTGATTATTGGGTAAATGTACCCAACAGTGTATTAATTTTGTTTAAATCCGCTAAAATTCTTCTATCTTTTATAGATAAGAGGTTCTCGGTTTTAACGAGACCTGCACGACTTACGCATTCCCCACGTTTAAGAGTGCCCCCAATCATTTTGTGAGACAAGTAAGTTTCTTTTTTAATTAGATAAAAACAAATGTCACGCATGTAAGCTGATTGGTGATCTTTTCTGCTCTCCAATTCTTGGCGTTCAATACCGAAATGATTACAAACGGCATTAATGATTTGGTCTGGTCTAGTACTATTCATTAGTTGAAATGGTTTAATATTATGAAACTTTATTACCAAAAGGAACTTTTTTTCTTTGGTTTTGTCGTAGGTTTATTTTTAGGTGTATCCTGTTTTTTTGCGACCAAAAGCATAGTATCATTATACAGTCTGTCCCATTGTTGATCTGTAAATCGATCGATACCAACAACATTCGCGGCAGCTCGTGCATAAACTCTACAGTCGAGAGGCTCATTTCTTTCGAAGCTTTTAATCCAAGCATAGACTGTATGACCTTTTTTATTTGTTGTCTTCGTAAATTTTTCAGCAGTAATCCCTTTAAAATAATGCTGATCGTATTGCGGGAAATGGCAATAGCCTGTTGGATATGTACCATCTTCATTTTGTTGTAGCTGCAAGTGGCCGTAAACCTCCGATTTAATTACTGATACACCAATATTCCAAACCTTTACAGCACCAATTTTTTTTCCAGACCTTGAAGTATCAACTGCTCGTGGCGCACTAACCATTAATATTTGAGTATCTTGACCTTTAGTTGGTATCACTTTGCCGACGTGCTTTCTGGCAAACTCATAAACTACTGATGTATTATAACCGCTATCTACAGCCATCATCGCAATTTGCATTTGTGACTGATCTTCTCTAATAAAAGTTTCATCAAGAACAGCACTTAATTGCTTCCATACTGGAGCATCTGATGTTTCTGTATTACCAAGTAACACACGATAATCAATTGAAAAATTCTCCTTTCCTTTGCACCAGCCTACGATCTCTAATTCCAAACGGTCCTTTTGAACATCAACACCAGCTGTAAGAAATACGACCTTATTTGACGGTTTATTGGTGATATATTGCTCACGGCGGTTATAAATATTTTGCCATTCTGGGCTATCACCCTGCGCTCGAAAAACTTCACCCAATTTTGTATTAGTGAATGTGATTAATTTCGGTAAATCATTTTGTGCTTCGTCATGTTCTTTTGCCATCTGTGACCAAGAATACCAACCGACAGGTGAATAAAGTGCGTTTAAATGGTATCCGAAAGTTACACCATCTTCTGCAGATGGGACAGATGCCTGCCATTCTCCATTCTCTAGCATCCGCTTTTTATGTCGTTCGGTGATTTTCTCTCCACAGTCTTGACATTGGTAATAAACATCTTTGTAATTGTTGGCTTCCCAGCGAAGTTGCTCAAATTTCAAATCAATCATTGTAGAGCAATGTGGACAAGGGACCATATAATAACGCTGGCCAGTTTTCTCAAATTCTCTATCAATGATACTTGCACCCTCTAAGGTTGGTGTAGAGGTAATAAATATTTTCTTGCGCTCTCCATAAGTTGCCGTACGGGTAGTGGCTAAAGAAATTACATCTCCCTCACCGCCAACATCTAACGGATACCTATCGCATTCATCTAGGTATACAAACCTAACTGGAGTAGACGCCAAGCCCACAGGAGAATTTGCGCCAACCATAGTAACTGCACCACCTTCAAACTCTTTTTCTAAAATCGTATTACCGCTATCCCTGCTTCTTGCTGGCTTGATCTTAGCAGAAAGTCTCTCGCTTTCCTTAATCATTGGAGCGATACGGGTTTTAGATGTTTTCTTCATCATCGCATCAGTTGGCATGACATAAAGTAGCACACCTGGAGCAACATCGATAATGTAGCCTAACCAATTATTACCACTTTCAGTAGCTCCGATTTGAGAGCACTTTTTAAACACCACCACCTGAGCTGAATTGGTGGATGATAGTTTATCCATAATTTCACGAAGGTATGGCGTGCGTGATGTTCTAAATGGTCCAGGTTCAGCAACGGTAGGGGGTAGGATACGATAATTGTCGGCCCATTCAGAAACCAATAAAACAGGGTCCGGACGAAGTCCACGTAAAAATCCTGCAACCAAACTATAGTCTAATTGTTCCGAACTCATGAGTTTTCAAAGTTTGCAAACGTATTTAATACCAAATTAATTTCTTCAGTCATTATGTTGACAGCTTCCACTTTATTAGTAGCATTTAAAAGTTCATCGGCACATCTTACAGGAATTGCTAAAAGAGCTTTTTTAAGCCGATCACCAATCGTGAAAAGATTTCTTTCAACTTCTGTTTTACGTACCAACAGACCATCTAATTCTTCAAGCTTAATTTTGTCCATTGCCAGCCCCACAATCTCTCGTTTTGTAAGTGCATCAGCATAACTTAGGTATGGTGTTACCTGTATTAGCTTAATCACATCCTGCAAACTTGCGTTCGGATTAAAATCTAATCCTATTAGCTCTAGGTCATCATCACTATCATCTTCATCTGCTTCCTGGTTTGCTTTCTTAGATGGTCGGCTTGGTTTGCCCATTACAGCATTTTTGTTTCTCCGATTGCTATATTTTTCGTTTGTAGCATCCTTAACCTCAAATTCATTTTGCAGGCTCTTACCACCTACAATCACTATTTTTGTTGCGCCATCTGGTCGAATAACATCGATGGAATTGTCCGAGTTTAATACCGTATCTACACCAGTTTTTTCGGACTTGTTGAGTTTTTCCGAAGTTGGCTGATTTTGTTCCGAATTTTCAGATTTTTTTCGGACTTGTATTTTATTAAAAACATCCGCTTTACTAACACCTCTTTGAACCTTCGCAACTTGATGAAGCACACCAAATTCCTTATCAGCGATATGCTTAATAATCTTCTTCTTTTCGGCATCCCAACCTTTTTTTATCTTACCAGTAGTAATGGCATTACGTACCGCTTTCTCGTTTATTCCGAGATAGGCAGCGTACGCATTCTTTGATAAAAATTCTACTTCTTTTTTTGCCATTACTTTTCAAAAATTCGGACTTAGAAAATCGCTGTCACTAAACAAAACCCGAAATCACGGGTGACCGCAAGCTTTAACGTTCGGGAGGACCCAAAAAAAGTGTACTAAAAAACATACACTTTTTGATGGTATGTATGGGTGTATATTTTTTAGTACACTTTTTGATGTGGTGGTAGTAGTGTATAGATTACTATACACTATTGGATATGAGCCTGTTGAGTGCATTTTCGTATAATCTATTGAAATTGTCAGCTACACGTCTTTCGACGGTAGGCAGTACTGAGTTGTTTATCAATGCCCCGTATATCGTCACAGAGAGCATATTAGTAACCCTATCATTATTATTGCTATTAACCTCTCTGTGGTGCCTTCTTACAAAGGCATATCGGCCCCCGCTTTCGTAGTCACCACGGGCAAAAACCCTAGGTTTTGAGCCTGGCAGCAAAAATGCGTATGGAACGATTGTTTTCCGACCTTTTTTTACTTCAATCGTCACACCTCCAGTAGCGTTTTTACCCCTAGCAGATGACTGTCTTAATTGACCTCGTCTAGTTATTCGTAATCGACCGACAATGGCTCCGTTTCTTACTTGGTTAAAAACTGGATTGAATGCATCCATCGGTAACGGAATGGTTCTAGCGAAAATATTTCCTATTAAATTTGAAGGTTTTGAGCGTTTTACGTCTATGTAGTTAAGATATCGGTTTGGAATGTTGTAAATGCGCTTTACTTGCTTTCTTGATTCACTTCTGCCAAGTAACAATGTCTTGTTTATAGCATCACTAGTCGCTTTTGCAATCTGTTTTTTGGAAAGCCTAGACGCTAAAGCTGAAAATTCTTCAATATTCGATTTTACGTTAACTTCAATCATAAAGTTGCTTTGGTATTTCCGCTAAAGTACAACTAATTTTTACAAGTTGAAATAGTTTAATAAAATTCAACTTTATGTTAAGGCTTTAAAGCAATCACGTAGGTGCTTGTACTCGTTTGGCTCAATAAGATGCTTAAATAAATCGAACCTATGGACAGCTAACGGCCAGCACTTCATCTTAATTATATCCTTGTTCAACCAGTTGTCATAATTGGCATGGCAGTCTACACACAGGAACATTCTATTTAGCGGATGTACCGCTACGCTCTCAATATTCCGTTTAGGAACGATATGAGCAATATAGGAGCGTTGCCCCGTAGGATTGTAGGGGCTTAAATACGCTCCGCAGTTTTCACATTCACGGGTCATTTGGGCTATTTGCATATTGTACCATTGACCTACGGTCATGCCGCCTTTTTCTAGTGTCCGCAGCGATTTGGCCTTTTTTCTTTTTTTGCTATTCTCTGCATACTTCGCAGATTTATGCTTCTGATAGTGGAAATAAGGCTCTACACAGCATCTTTCAGCCATAATGAAACGTTTCGGTTCATCGGGGCCGCAATCAACGCATTCGCCTGTTTTTGGCTTTATACTCATTTGATGTACTTATTGAATAATTTCTCGTTGTTGTGGTTGGCAATGACGGTTAGCGCAATTTTTACGTTGCGCCTAAAGCCGTCGGACCGCAGCCGTGCATTTTCCTTTATTTTTTCGGCCAATTCTAGCTTTTCTGATTGATCAATCGATTTGTCTCGGTTAACAAGGCTCAGGAAGCTCTTTTCTCTACTCGTAAGGAAATTACTCATATTCACTGGTATTTCTTTGCAGTAGCAGTATTATGCCGCAAATAATGAACAATACATTGATTACCATAAATGCCAATTCTGTGATGGTGATGGTCTGCTTATCGTCGACTGTTGCAATAATGTCGCCAAGTGTCAGGCCGCTTACGCAAAGGACTATCAATCCCGCTAATAGTGGGTGCTTGTTATCTTTCATTGATTTAAGGTTTTAAAAGGTTAATTATTTAATTGTTTCAAAGTAGAAAACAACTGGCTTTTTTGTTTCTTCTACAAGGCCATATCGCTTTGCAAATTTGTACTGTGTGTGATATTGGTTGAGAGAGTTAACAAATGCCGCAATCTTATTCCTGAACGCCTCAAGTGTTTCTGAGCTTTTCATGATGTTACAGCTCGCACAGGATGGCATGTAGTTACTTGCGCATTCGTTTTCTGGCCTTTCGCATCCACCTTTAATCCAATCTCTAACAATAGGCTTGAAATGGTCAACGTGCCAACCTTTGGTTAGCTCACAGCCACAATAAGCACATTTGCCGCCATATTTGTCAAATACTTTTTGTCTGTCGGATTTATTCATTTGCATTATAGATTTTGCATGGTGCTTTTTGCTCCAAAACTTTTCCGTTATTATCAGTACTCCAATGATCTGATTTGTCAAATTTGCAATTGTCGGTTTGGATGAAATACATTACCTGGCATCCCATGATAATCATGTTTCCAATTTCAATAAACCAGTTGGCATGCGATCGATTTGGGATAAATCCAAGCGTTTTTCCAGCTTCGTGAACAGCTTTAAGCTTTCCGTATACAGCCTTATACTCCTTGCCATCTGGAGCTAAAAACCAAGCTGATGTTGTTACGAGAACATTTTTGTTTAAGTGGTCTTTCATGGTCTTATTCCTCGTATAGATCGTATTTAACACATATATCGTGAATTGCACTGATTGCTTGAAAGTGGTAGATATTGCCTTCGAACTTACCTATCTGTGAGTAATACAACTCACCTTTAGCGATAGTCCAATTCCTATCTTTAGCATCTAAAATGCTTTTTATTTCTTCTTCGGTCATTTCAATGGACCTAAATTCTTCAATGTCGTATTCTTTGGTTTTGTGATTGTATGCAAAATCGAAATAAGAAGCACCATCTGTTGGGTAATCTTTGCGGGCCTTAACTAACCCCGAATTAATAATTGAGTTCATTTAAAGCGGTTTAATAAGTCCAGTATTCAATTTCATTTTCATCAATATTCCGATATCCTACGCTTAATCCTCCGTAGTGAACCCACCATCCATCTTCATAGAAACCATCATATTGTTCGCCGTCAATAGTCAGCTTTACAATCATTAAATCACCATCCTCTTGAAGCTTCGGCCTTTCTGATGGATTAAATTGTTGTGTTTTGTTTTCTTGCATTTCTTCTTTTGGTTTAGGCAATGTGCAATACCACTTATCACCGTGAGGGAACTCCATAGCATAAGGACAATCACTAAAGGGGATATCGCAAGTGCACTGTTTTTTATTTGACATTCTTTCTCACTCTCTTTTTCCATAGCTCAACCACACAAATGATGGTTAAGCCGATTACTACTGTGATTAATTGAATTGTTAAATCCATGTCTTAGCCGCTTATTCTCCAGTCTTTTGCAGTGCCAGGGAATGATATCACATTGTACATTTCGTAGATGCGAGACTTTACACGTGGACCGTACATTTCTTCGATACCGTCCGATCCCAAATTGGTAGTTCCGTGGAAGAAACTGAAATTTTTAAGATCGTAAAGCTTGTAAACGATATCTTGCATTACGTTGACCTCGTTACCGAAATTCTTTTTGAGGTTTTCTGTACCGATATCATCGTAGCATAAACCAATCTCAGTGTGTCCGTAGTTTTGCTGAGCATAAGCTCGCTGTAAGCTCGAAAAATTGTATAGAGCGTCAGAACCATTCTTGCTATAGCTATCTGCGATTACACGTACGGAAATTAGTTCGTATGGTCGAAATGAATTGACACAGAACATCTGCATTAAGGTTGTTTTGCCACAGCCGATAGGGCCACGTAACAAAATTCCCTTTTGTAACGATAAACTATCCGACATTTCAAATCCTTCATCGTTGCTGAAATACTGGCATAATTGCTCGTAGATGGTTCGGTTGGTATCGTTAAGAATGAACGGCAAAACCTTTTGTTCACGATATCTTTCGATCATTGCTGAATAATTTTGATCATGCACATCTACCACATGGTGTTTTTCACGAACTATAGCATCTAGTTCATCGTAGCTCAGCTGTTTGTAAACTGGTTTTTCGTATAGCCTGCGTTTGTAGGCTTCCATTCGCAACAAAGCATCTTTTTTGGCTTTTGCTTCATGTATTGCCGCAGCTTCTTCCGCTTCGGTTAAGGTGATGTGGCTGTAATCAGCTTTCACATTAGAAATTTTGCTGATATGCTGGGACACTGGTTGTATTTCGTTGGCTCTTGTTTCCATTTTTGTAATCTGTTGGTGTGTTCTGTTTCAGTGAAAGTTTGTATTTCGGTATCCAGAAGTAAAAGTTTTTGTAGAATTGATCTTTGTTCCGGTATTGCTTCATCTCGTCTCCAAAAAGCTTTTGTTCGTAGAATACACGGAAGAATTTTTCTATAGTTCCGATATCTTTTTCGTGCTGCATTTTGATGAGCGTCATCGTGCCAGAAGTTTTAATCCCTTCCCACGCAGCAATAAATTCTTCTTCCGGAAAATCGAGCGGAACATCTTTCTTTATTTCCGATTTTTCATCAAAATCGACAGCTGGTTTTTTTTCAAGATTTTCTGTTTCATTTTTTTTAGAAAAATCATCTTCCGCAGCTGCTTCTACAACGACTGCGGTAGCAGTAGTAGAAGGATAATAATGACTATTATTATCTTTACTTTCTTTTACTTTACTATACTTTACTTTACTTTGTGTAGTTTCTGTCGCAGAAACATTTGTTTTTTCTTGTTTCTGTTTCTCAAACTTCTCTTTTGAACGGTTTCTCTTGTCTATAACCCCTTGCAAACGCTTGTTTAATCCACAGGAACTAATTGAGGCGTTTTTTTGAGAAAACAGCTTGATCTTTACACAGAATTCAATGATTTTTGATAGCATTTCTGTATCAGTATCGAAGTCTCCAGCTAATAATTCCAATTGTACTTCGTCTATTTCTATTGCAAAGAATTCAGCATCAGTAAGCACCTCTAAAAGCATATTGTAAACGCTGTAGCCACAAGTTCCGCAGCTTGCTGGAAAGCGCTTCCTTAATGCACGGATCTTCGGATCATTGCGCATGCCAGCATCATGGCTGAAGTATTCCGCATTGTTCTTTGTAGGTCTGGCCATTTTGTTTGGTTTAATCGTTTAATATTGGTAATAGGTTTCTGATGATAGCCTGTATAACGGGTACGCTGATCGTGTTTCCGGCTTGCTTGTACAATTGGGTATCACTGTTTACTGATTTGCTCTTGTAGAAGGCTTCGTCTGGAAATCCTTGTAGACGCCAGCACTCCAAAGGAGTAAGTCTGCGAATTCTATTAGAAACCAAATAATTGTTATTTTGGAAGCTGCTAGAAGTTATTGGCGGGCACAACTTGTGCATCCCTCCTTTATTAAAACCTCTTGCTGTCTGTATTATTTTATGATCTACAATAACATCCCAGCTATGTTTTGCCGTCAACGATCCTTTGCCGCCAGTTCTAATTGTGTTAACGATTGTATTGCCCTGTAGTGTTTTAGGTTCATTGACAACCATACAATTATAAGGAACACCTTTACTGTGGTTTGCAGTAATACACCCAGCAGTCTCGTTGTTCTCGTTGTTTAAAAAAGAAAGCCTATCTGAATAACCCCCACTTGCTGGTTTAGACAAGTAATCTAACGCCGTATCACTTAGAAAATATTTTTCATCAACAACCGCTTCAAGCACATCCTTTAACCTTTTGGCCAATGGCCATCCTTTCGGAAACTGATATTCAAAAGTGATATCCGGACGTATCCCAATAAGGAACACCCGTTCCCTGTTCTGTGGTAAACCAAAATCCTTTGTGTTGAGCACCATATAATGTAAATGGTAATCGAGGCAATCAGGATGTTTAAAGAAGTTGTGGGCGTAGTTTAAAGTCTGTCCCAACAATGAACACCAGTTCTTGAATGTACGCCCCTTATTGTCGCTTAAAAGGCCCTTTACGTTTTCGATAATGAAAACCTTTGGTTGCTGGTTCTTAACGTACCTGTAGAAGTCGTAGAACAACACGCCCCGCTTATCCTTTTCACCTAACCGTTTACCCGCCAAGCTGAAGGCCTGACAGGGAATGCCTCCAATGAAAAGGTCAGCGTATTGGCTTGACTGGTCCCATTGTTCCTTGGTCATGTCATTGTACATGGTCCCGCAGCTATGGATAGCGTTGTAGCTTCCCCTTGCAAACTTGTCGATCTCGCAGGCAAATACATTTTCGTATTCAAATCCAAATTCATTTGATAGGTTTTCAACCGCAAGCTCAGGGCTGCCAATTCCACTACATACCGTTGCTATCTTCATTACGATACCTTCAAAAGTGTTTCGTGAAGCAATACTGGCATGATAAGGATGAAATTTTCCTTTTCCTTAAGATCTATATTGCCATTGTGCAGCAATACGCCAAGCTTCTCATTGGTAAAGTCGAAATAGACCACTTCGCCATCTACCTTGTCCAATGCCGTTAGCAATGTTTTTCCGTTAAAGCCAACTGTAATAGGTTCTCCCTGGTATGTAGCTGGTAGGGTTTCAATTGCGGCTCCATCTTCGTTGTTGTTGATGAGTACCTGTAAGGTATTTTCAGAGAACTTAAAAGCAATCCCGTAGTTCTGTCTTTCAGATGAGAACATGGTTACCCTTTTGATGGAAGACATTAGCAGACTTCTATCGATGTGAAGGTGTTTGTCGTTTTTGACCTGTATATTCGGTTTGTAGCTTGGAAACTTGTCATCCACCAGAAGTGATTGGAAAATAAGCCCGTCAAATAGATGGAACGTAATTGAACTATCGTTCGCCTCAATTCTTACCTCATCATCCTTCGGCAGGTCCTTAACAATGGCCGCTGATGATTTCGGCAACAGGAACTCTTGTGAATCGCCAACCTCTGGTGTTCCTATAGGTTGTGAGCTCAGTACGGCACCATTGGCGGCAACATATACAGCCTTGCCGTTTGATACATTTAGATAAATGGCCGTTAGGCTCGGTTTGAGATCATCTGAAGCACAGGCAAACAATGTCTTGTCGATGCCATTTTCCAGATCTGTGGATTTCACATTGAAGCTGATTGCCTCCCTGACCGGAAAAGAAGGGTAATCATCACCTTTTTCGACAGGGATATTATACTTGCCACTTTGCGAAGTAATGACCAGCCTCAATACCTCTATTTTTTCCGTCACAATCTGGGTAGACGTAGAGGTAATTTCGAATTCAAGGCTAGGATCGTTCAATTCCCTAAGTAGGTTATAGATTTTGTCCTTTGGTACAATCAAAAGCTTGTCAATTGTACTTACGATATCGATAGTGTTATGGATGTAGATTTCCATATTGCCACCAGTAACCGTTAGCTTGCTCTGGTTGATGTTGAAGCGATATCCCATGATAGCGGGAACTATCGATTTATTAATGGCTCTGCCCGTCAAGGTTAATGCCTCTAAAAGCTCTTTTCTGTTTACTGTGAACTTCATTTGATTAAGTTTTGAATGGTTTATAAAAATCTGCAGTGTCTCATGCGCAGGTCGAGAAGCTTATCCGTTAAGCTTACTTCACCACGTTCAACTTCTTCCAGTTCGGTAATGGCGAAGTATAGGGAACGTCGGCAATCTTCTGGATCATCTGTAAAAGTGTTACTTAGTTCAAGCTTTTCATTTAGTTCTTCGACTTCGTTTTCAAGCTCACGAACTTTTGAATTTGAATCGATCAATAAATCATTCAATTCGTCGATTTTTTCCTCTAAATCTTGCATTTTAATAGGGGTTTTAATTGGTTTCTAAAAGGTCAAATAATGATTGTGCTGCTACTTTGTACTCCTTTGATTTCAGGTAGAAAAGCCCATCATCATAATATTCTGGCTTAAGTTCCGCAGCTGTTGCTTTTCGGTTCATATCTAGGGCTACGTATGGAGTGCTGAACAGCCCCCCAAAAGGATCGTCTACCGTGTCGCCTTCATTTGTAAACCTGTAGATCAGCCTTTGGATGATATCCAGCTGTAAGGGACAGATATGTTTTTCCTTGCCTCTGTTGGCCTGGTTGGCATTCAGAGTGTTCATTCGGTTGATATCGGTCCATACCATATCGCTGTTGCTGATCGGTGGAATGGTCATAAACAACTTACTCAAACGATCAGATTTTGAAAGGTCCTCGCAAATCCTTAAATGCTCCTGAAAACTGTAGATGGTAGATGGATCATATTCACGCCATTTGTTGAATACCGTTTTCATGTCCATTGTGCTCAGTTCATCAAAGCTCAAAAAACGATCACCACTCGACTTCCAGTAGGCATGTGCATCCAGCTGCCAAAGGCTCAACAGATAATCGTCTATCTTTTTTACCACTGGATCATCTGCATAGGCATTATTGAAAGTAGTAGGGGCCTTTCTGAACAGGTAAACATATTCAGGCAATCCCACGCCCATTTTTGTAGCGTCCTTACGTTGTTCGCCCCACGTTAGGCGATAGGTCTGGTTATTTTCCCTAACAACATCCGTGGTGATGGTGATCTTTCCAACCAGCCAAAAGCCATGTTTCCTGAAGTGATGTGATACATCTGCGGAAAAATCTTCAATCGTGGTAAACGACTGGCCAGTGGTGTAACTGTAACGGATCCTGTCCTTGATGTGGATGGCGGCAATACGTCCGGGCTTTAATGTCCTAAGCAGTTCAGGTGTTAGGAAATCCATCTGCTTGAAGAATTCAGCATTGCCGTTGTTGTGGCCAAAGTCGTTATAGTTATCGCTGTACTCGTAATGGTCACCAAAGGGGATAGAAGTAAGGATCATACCCGATGTGTTGTCTTTCATTTCCTGATGTACAAGTACGGTGTCGTTGTTATATACGGTCGCATCACCTACTACGGCCATCCTTGGTTTTGAGAATAATTGTCTTTTCATGTCCGCAGCTATTTTGCTATCGTTTAGTCCGTAGTTCCTAACCAGGTTTATCATTTCCTCGTTAAGCTCTATGTGCTGTGCCCACTTTTTCATGAGCTTTTTAAGTACATCTGTTTCGTTGTTGGTATACAAGGCCCATATATTGCATTCAAATTGTTGCCTGAACCTAAAAATCCTGTGTATTGCCTGAATGAAATCGTTAAACCTGTAGTCAATACCAACGAATATCATATTGTGGCATACGTGCTGGAAATTGCAACCTGAACCCGCTATCTGTGGCTTGGTGATAAGGATATCATATTTACCCTCACTGAAATCTATCAGGCGCTTTTCTTTTTCGGCGGTTGTTTGGGACCCAAATACTGAAACGGTGTTATAATCCTTGAACGCCTTTTCCAGCGCATCCCTTTCGGCTTCACGGTGGTGCCATAGGATAAACCTTTTGCCTGGGTTTTGCTTTACGATCTCTACGGTCTTTGCTACACGCTCGGCAATCGATGTGCGTTTTTCTTCTTGGGCACCTTTCGCACCCTTTGCAAGTTTTTTGAATAGCTTAGGCTGGCCGTTTTCATCTGTGTAGCCATCGGGATTGATCACCTCTACCTCAACGTCGTAGAAGTTCATTTTTGGAAGGTTGTAGCCAGTATCATCAAATCCCAGATCTGATGGTTTGTTGATGAACACCGCCCAAGTGCTTACCCACTTCCAGAATTCTTCTTTCTTGTTGGGATAAAGTGTAAGGTTCCCAGCTTTTGTGCTATCCCTTTGGAAGAAGCGTGTTAGCGCATGGCCTCTATCGATAACGCCTAAGAAATCGGCATAGTTTAATATTTCTATAAAGTCATTAGGGGTTGGCGTAGCGGTTGCAACAAACCTAAATTGAACGTCCTTGAAATGTTTCAGTACATAATTTGTAATATCCGTTTTAAGGTTCCTTAACATCGAAGCCTCATCAAAGCTAACACCGCCAAATTGACGTGGGTCAATATCGCCCATCCGTACACGTTCATAGTTGGTAACGTAGATTTGTGGTGATAGATCGCCAACTTGGTCGCTGTCGGTAATGTAGATTACATCATGGCCCGTTTGTAGCAATTCATTGTCACGCCTAAATTCTCCAACAACCGCCAAGGGCATACAGATAAGGAAAGGCTTTTTTGTGATGGATATTACATGTTTTGCTATCTCCAGTTGCATCAATGTTTTTCCCAAACCAAAGCTGGCAAATACAGCTCGTCTACCTCCCGAAATGCTCCAAGGCACAATTACCTTTTGGTGGTCCATCAATACTTCTGATAGCTGGTTTGGATAAATGTCCACACCGTATTTTTCAGCGATAACGATCTTGTTCTCTAGGAATCCTGTATAGTTTGACATGGTTACTTTTTAGTTTGTTCTGTTTTAAATGCGCATTGTCTAGTTTCCAAATAGCGCATAGGCATCTTTGCTTTATGGCAATACATGATTGATTTGTTTGCAGTGCCTTCGTAGTAAATACAGCCTATGCACTTTACTTTTGGAATAGAAAATTTTTGCATGTTTTTACTAGTGACAATGGCAATCGTTTCTTGGGAACATATCTTCATCGAAGTAATCCACATCGAAAATGATATTGTTGTTGCCTATTACAAGCCTAGCAATGAACGAAGTGAAAGGATCTTCAAGAATAGATTTGGTAAATGGCAACTCAAGAGTTGCGCCTTCCTCTAATGAAATCTTCATCGTTTGTTGCGATTTATATCCCGTTTGAAACCTGCCGTTTTCGGAAAGCATATAGGGCAGTGCCATTATCTCATTCCTATCTTTAGAATTTTTGTAAAATCTTAATTCATAGCCTTTTGCTCCGTTTGAAATCGTGTAAGTGAAAAAGCTGCTATCACGTCTCTCTTCCTCAATTTTTTCTACTCGGTAATCTTCAATATCTAAATCGTTGTATTCAAAATTTGTGGCCTCTATGAACTTCTTTAAAATGTAGGAGAATTTAACTTCTGGAGTTTCCCTAGTTAAAAATTCCTTAACAATGGGTAAAAAGGATTTTGCTATTGCTTGGTTGGCAATCTGATCAACTTCTTCTGAAAACTTATCATTCAAAACACCGATGATATCAGGGATGCTAAATGAATAGTCTAAACCTTTGTTTTCTAAGTTTGCCTTAATTGCTTTTTTATAAGGAGAATCATAACTGGTGTAAAAATCCTTCAAAGCATCTTCGGCACCCTTCATTGCGTACTCGTTGGCTTTTTGTTGCAGTACTTCTGTGTTGATAACAGGTAATATATTTTCGCTCATGATAGTAAGGTTTAATATCCCATTGCCAAATCCACCGCAGCTTGCTTGAAGTCCTCGGTAGCTTCTGCGATAATTTTCATATTGAATAAACTACAGTTGACTGCGTAGCCCCTGCCTGAATTATCAGCCTTTTGATAGACATTGCCGCTAAATCTCACTTCTACTTCAACTACCTTATTATGGTAACCGTCGTGTATGTTCAGGTTGTCTACATTCTTGCCTAAAATGTCCAGCATAAAAAACTCGTCTTTTCTTATTGGCTCTTTGGTTACTTGGTCCCTTTGACCGGGACAATAGAGCAGGATTCTTTGACGTGGAAAGTCGTTGTTTGCTCCGATGTAATCGATAGGGCCTATCTCATGGACAATACCCCGCATTGTTGTTTTTGGTGATGGCATTTGGTTTTTGTTTAAATGATTATTAAAATGATTGTTGTTTTGCTTCTTTTAAATTTTCGTTTGCATCTTTCGCTTTTAAAAGGCCGTTTTTCAAATGTTCGATTAGCTTATCACCAGCCTCTTTTACATTGGATGGTACGAACGAATACTGTAGCATAGCAGCAATCTCAGCAAGGTTGTAGGCGTTATGCTGAATAAAATCATTGAAGCCTTCCTGTTGAACAAGATCGTATTCGTTTTCACCAGCCTTTAACCAGGTTAACGATGCTGGTTCTTTTACACCAAGTAGCTCAATCTCCTTTGACTGAGCTACTGTAATTACTTGCCAGTTCATAACCGCAGCTTAGTCTATTACCCTTTTTTTGATATTCTCCATAGGATCAAACCTATTTTGGATACCAACTACATAAAGACCTTTTGGCAAAACGGTATGACGATGGTCTTTTTTCGCTAAAACCTTAGCTTCGTTCATTGTCACACCTGTACCCTTTAATTCTTGCTCTAGGGAATGGTTTAGAATGCATTCTTCCTTTGCATCAATAACAAATCCATCTTCAACCTCGTACATATCGTAATCACCAAATAGAGCATGGAAACTACCGCTTCTCTCTGATGCAGCGATGTATTGTTTTTCAACTTTTTTGGCAGACTTAGGCAAAGCATCGATTGCGAAAAATTGTGTGTCACCTTGGTGAGCTACTTGTTTTGTTACTTTCATTGTATTAATTTTTTAAGTGAAATGATTAATTAGCTGATAATGCCCACTGGTAGGTGAGTTCCATTGGCACGAATGATGGTCTAAGGAATTTTGCCGCCTCTATCGCACACGTAAAATCTGCAGAGTTGTCGATTAGATATGTGCTGCCTGTAGAAGGGCAGACCATTTCTGACCAACAGTATGGTTGGTTCATCTTGCCGTTACGGTCTTGTAGGAAAGTGTAGCGTTCCTTGGTTTTGTAAAGCCTTATTGTTTCTGTATACCCCTCAAAATGGGTTATATGTTTTTCGTCAACCAAAGAAGCATTTAAGAACTTTAGTAAGCCCTCATTGCCATCCATATCTTTTATAAGGGTAATAATAGCCGCTTTAATGTCCTCGTTTTCTTCTTTAAGGAATTTAGAGAAATAACCAGGTGCCCCGTATTCGTTAATTACCCATCTTGGAACCTGTCTACCATTTATGTAGCTGCAATCAAATTTTGTAAGGTCGGTTGAAAATCCCCATTCAACAGCATCACCTGTTACATTATGTAGGTCATTGTTAGGATTTCGGTGCACCATTTTTGGATACTTTGACACTACACATACTAGTTCCGAAAATATAGCCGAATAAACTCCTGAGTTAACATACATGTCATTCCAAGAATCAAGCTCAACCCCAATGGCTGCATCTAGGTTAAATTCATCCTTCATGAACTTCCACCAAGCCAACAAAGCGTTCGAAAACACATTTGTGGTAAACAAATAGTCGTAGCTATATTTTGACAGTTGGCTATCCAGTTGGCTACGCAGTTGGCTATACAGTTGGCTATCGTCAATTTTTGGTAGTTCAATTCCATTTTTTAGGCAGTAAATAATATAAAGGATAGGAGTAAAGATTTTTTCGTTTTCTTTAATGTAATTAAAGAAAATTTGACTTTCGTAAGGATTTTCAGCCACAAGTACCACTGGTTTTTTGTAACCGCACTTTTCATAGTTCCAATTGATAAGCGCTGCTGCGTTATCATAATTGAAAGTTTTGTAACGGCCACCATCATATACACCTTCCGTATATTGTTTGATATATTGAGGTACTTTTGCCTGAATTTCTGGTGTGAAATCTTTTAAAGTTTTCATCTGGAATGATTTAAATGGTTTAATGGTTATGATTTATAGGATATTTCCCTTTGTAGGAAGTGGAAATTCAAAAGTTTTAGGTACTGATTGTATGGTTTCTCATACCATCCTAATTCTTGGCGGTAATCATACTGGTGCTCAATAAGGTCCATATTGCCAAGCCTGAAGTAATTATGCTCCAGCTCCAGGGCCTTCATGTCGTACTCTTTTACCGCAATTAGGTCGTTTAAAGGAACTCCATATTTTTCGAATATGACCTTTGTCCAAGCATCTTCAAGTTCGTTGTATACTTTGCCAAGTAGGTTTTTTAACGGCTTTATTACATCTCCTAGATAAGCCTCTGATGCATCGTGAAGAAGGGCTGCTGGTTTAAGTGATGAAGGACAAAGTTGCCACACCAAAATCGAATGTTCCGCAACTGAATAGTGGTTTGTTAAATGGCCTCCAAACCTGCAATAGTTGGATAACGATAATGCGATATCCTCCAGTGAAATCATTTCTGGTTTCGGGTTCAAAAGGTCAATAAGCCTACCTGACTGCGTATTGAACAAACCCTCATCGTTTTTGTGGATTGGTTGAGAATAGGTTGTCATATTATTTACGGGTTGTTTGGTTTTGTATCGATGTCAAACATCAACTGCTTAACATTTTCTGAATTTGATCTTTTGCTTTTGAGTGAATTGTGTAGGTATTGTATGTTGGCATACTGGTTTGCTATTCTGTTAAGTTGCCTCTGTAAAAAATCGTTTAGCTCCTGCTGATCTTCTGTATACCAGTAACCAAGCTGTACATCACTTACAATAAAGCCCTTTTTTAATACACCATTTCTTCTTATTTCCCCTAATATGTCCCTAAACGTTTGAGGTAGACATTTTACCGAAAGTTGCTTCAATAGGTCGTTGGTTTTTACAGCTCTTGTTACATGGTTAAATGTGCTAATGAAAAGATTTGAAATTTCTGCTGACAATTGACCATCTAGTGCCTGTTTATCTAGTTGAATAAGTTTCATAATATTAAACTATTAAGATTAAAACAAACCAAAAGAATAACATGATAAGTACCCATAAAATGATGGATTTTACAGCGGCAATTAAATGTCTCCTAACTCCACTCTCTCTGTTATCAGTCAACTTCTTTACAAAAAGCATGTCCTTTTGATACTCCAATAATTTCTGGTTGTTGAAACAGGAACCAATATTGAAATTATCTCGTTCTGTAATTTTGGGATTTACGTAACAATTTTTCATGATGTAATATTTTATTTAGTGTTAACTTGGTTTTAAAAGAATTTTGCACTAATGATTTAAGTTTATTGGATACAGAAAGCATTAACCTATAATTGTCCATTATTCAATTTTTTTAGTTCAGCTAGTTCATTTCTAAGTCCTGTCAAGACATTGATTTCTTTAGCAAATAGTTTTTCTAAATCAACACGTCTCTTGTGCATTTCCCTTTGGGATGTATAAATAGCCTCGTTTAGCATTAATTCAGCTGATGTCTTTTTAGCAGATTTTCTGCTAGTTTTTACGTCGGTATTTTGGATGTGGACAACTCTCATCATTTTACAAGCCCTAATTTGTAAGCCAAACCAACTAAAGCTGTTTTACGCTCATTTTCAAAACCAGCTTTACGCATAATTTCATCCTTGTAATATCTAACCGTAAACTTGCTTACGCACATCTCAGATGCAATCTCCTTGTCCAGCTTACTATTTCCGATTAAAATTAAAGCCTTTATCTCTTGAGAATTCAATAAGCCATTTGGCAACTGTAAACTATTGCACAGAAAGCCCTCATGTTCACACTTCCCACAACGCAACCCGCAGTCAACATACTCTGTTGGTTGCATGGTACCATCTTCGCAGATATCTGGATTGTCATCATGACCACCATATAGGCAGAAAAGATATTGTCGCATCTGGTCATCTAAAGTTGTAAGACCCCACATCAAGAGACGGGCGATTTTTTGAGGGTTTTGGTCCATGTCAGATTTTACAATATTCTTTACCCATTTAGGAAATTCGTAGAATGAATATGTTCTTCCCAATGTACGGCAATGCATCTCGTTTTCATGAACAAAAAACTCAACAGATTTGCCGATAGTACCGCCAGGTAGTTTTTGTCTGTGATCTAAAAGATGTAGCTTTACGTTTTTCATAATTAGCTGACCTGAGACATTAGACCTTCTTTTTGTTTCTGTACACTTTCGTTATATTCTTTAATTACTGTGTACGCAACATCGTATACATCTTTGTTATATCTATCTGCCGATGAAAAAACCATTTTAACCGCATCGACTGATTTCCCTAGTCTTTCAGCCATTGTTTTATAACCTCCAATGGAAGCTAACTTGCGTTGTATCTTTTTTCTTTCTCTAGTACTATACATTTTCGCAGTAAAGTGTAGTGTTAACTGTTATTTTATTGTTGTTTCTTTGTTTCTCAACAAAAGTCAATAATATGATTGACTTTTGCAATAGTTTAATTGATTTTAATACGTAAAACTGTAACTAAAGTCTTTAATTTATTGATAATTAGTCGATTAATTTTGACTTTAGTTAAAAAGACATGGAAAGCTTAGGAGAACTTATTAAAAGGACGTTGCGAGAAAAGGGGATAAAAGAGGCTTATGTAGCTAAAAAAATGAATGTTAGTAAGCAAGTGATAAACCAAATCGATCGCAGGAAAAACTTTGATTTTAATATTCTTAGTGAATTATCCAAAGCTTCTGGTATCGATTTTACCAAATATGCGACAACAATTTATTCAGCAAGAATTAACCCTGTTTCAACTGATGCAACGTTAGATGCAAAAACAGAAGAAACAAATATGCCAAAACTAACTTACGAATTCTCCATACCTGAGGCTGCGTACGGTAATATTAAAGCTTTTCAGGATGATATATTGAAAATTGCCGAAAAGCATGGAATGATTATAAAATAAATACAATGAACAAAAAAGACCCGAGTAAATTAAAGGTGCTTGTAGGATCAATGATTTTGGCTATTGCGATTTTTTTAGGCTATTTAGCGTTTAGTCCTGATAACAAAGATGCGATAAATTCAAGATCAACGACTAATACTTACCTAAATAATGGAAATCAAGAGACATTTATGGAACGTAATTCTAGGGAACTTTCCAAATCAGCCTTGTTCGGTTGGAAAGGTACGGATTTAGGACATTCTAATTCTTTTCTGTTCAACGACAAAGGTGACGTCTGGATTTTAAAAAGAGTATCGAAAGATTTTGTGTACAATGATACTGTAAAAGTACACAAAACAAGTAAAGGCTGGGAGATAAATAATGGTTATGTAACTTACTTAGTGAATAAAATGGACGAACTAGAGGCTTACGAAGACAATAAGATAATTGCAACTTACAAACCTTTTAACGATGGCAAAACACCTTAGCGACGAATCACAGCGCCTCACGTATTTTATGAAGATTGTGGGATTGAAAGCTGTTGTACTGTGCCAAGAGTACGGAACTAGTAAATCACTTATGAGTAAATACATGAATGGTGCTACTGGAGTACCAATAGACCTTGTTAAGTATTTACACAATAAATATAAGTTAAGTTTTAATTGGTTTTTCAGCGGCGTAGGTAATCCAGTAATAAAGGAAGCGGAAAAGAAAACAACAATGCACGTCCTTACAGATATGCTTGTTAGCGTTGAAGCACTTTCTTCTCAGATTGAATCCATAAACGGTAAGGTCAATAAATTGATTAAAGATTTTTATGCTAAATAATTCCAGAAAAGGGACAGAAAAGGGACAGACCAGAGAAGGATTTGGAGGTAACAAAACCATCTTAAGCAGTAAATATGGTAAAAATTCTGTAAATGTAAAATCCGGCATTCTCCACTAAACGAAACATCATAATATTGGTGTTTCGTTTTTTTATGCGTTTAACATTCTGATAGTGGTTTGTTTTTGGTTCGGAATTAGCAACAGATTTTGTTTAAAAATTAATAATCTTTACCACATCAACGAGAATTAACAAAAATATAGTTTGCCGGTATTGGCTTATACGTATGGATAAATACAGTTTTTTAGAAATAGCCGCTTTTGTTGGAATTTTTCTTGTACTTTTTCTTGCGTTGTTTTTATTGACTGTAAAAACTAAATACAAACTGGCAAATTGGCTGCTTGCTTTTTTTCTTTTTACAAATGCCGTAGATGCTTGTAAATTTTTGATGCGTGATTTTCCGGTTAATTATATCAACCTCGAGGCATTTCGTTGGAGTATTAATTACTTGGTTCCAGCATTATTTTATCTCTATGTGTTATCGGTTTGTTTTTCCAAATTTCGATTAAAACCGAAACACTTATTGCATACTATTCCGTTTGTTGCCTTCAACTTTTATATGATGTTGGGGATATACTTGGAAGATAGAGCGGGGAAAGTGAGCTTCATCAATGCGATGAATCACACGTCTACCATGCAGTTTTTTTACTTTCTTTTCGAAGTTCTATTTCAAGTCTATTTTATTGCTTCCTTCTTGGTGATTAGAAAGTCTAAAACCGTCTACCTAGAAAATTATACCAATCCAAATATTTCAAGCTTAAATGCACTTTCCAAAATAACAATTCTATATTACGTCTTACATTTCTTAGTACTTATTAGATGGTTGGTTACTTTTCTCTTTGGTTTTGGAGAACTTAGGCAATGGATCGTTATCCTTGACGGATTTGCTTTTTTCTTTTGTACTTGTTGGTATCTGTTTGTTGCGCTCAATAAGCCAGAATTTTTTAGAGGAGTTAATGCTCAATTGAAGCCTATTGGAGATATAGTTCCCAAACCAAAGTCTGATCCCATCATTGATGACGAAAAAAATAAACAAATAGAATCTCTAAAAGATTTTATGTTGAAGAATGAACCTTACTTAGATTCTTCATTAACGATACAGGATTTGGCAAAACAATTGAAAATGCCTGTGAAAGATTTGTCGGTGCTGATTAATCTGTACATGAACAAACATTTTTTTGATTTCATTAATGAATATCGAATAGAGAAAGCCAAAGAAATATTGAAAGATCCCTTACAAAAAGACCTTACCATTCTAGAAGTTCTCTATCAAATTGGTTTCAATTCTAAATCTTCATTCAGTACATCTTTTAAAAAGTATACTGGAACTACACCAACAGATTTTAGAAAAGGTTCATTTTAACGCTTCCTTTTCTAACAAATGCGTTCGACTTTTTTTAATCGGTCGTCTGTTAGCGCTTTTTGAAGCACATTTGCAGAAAGTTTTCTAAAATACCATTTCAATGAAGCAACGAATTTTGTTATTACTAATAGCTATTTTATTTACAAATTTTCTTTCTGCCCAAGAGTTAAATGATTTCAAAAAGGCAAAGAATAACAATCAAAAATCAATTGAACAAAAAATAGAAATCAATCAAATTGATTTGCTAATGACAAAATCCTACGAAAGGGATTTGTTCAATGGAAATGTGCTTGTTGCTAAAAAAGGCAAAATCATCTATCAAAAATCATTTGGTTTTACAGACGAAACAAAACAAACTAAATTAAGTAGCAGGTCGATATTTAACATTGGTTCTATTGCAAAAGAGTTTAATGCTGTTGCCATAATGATTTTGGTGGAGCGTGGGCTTCTTAATCTCGATGATCCCATTTCTAAATTTAATTTGGGACTGCCGAAATGGTCGGAAAAAGTGACTACGAGACATTTGATTAATTATGCAAGTGGTATTCCCAGAATTGAGAACAAACTCATGGTCCCGAAAAATGATGAGGAAGCATGGAAGATTTTGAGAAACAATGATAGCTTATTGTTTGAACCTGGAACTGGTTACCGATATGACAATGGTAATGTCTTTTTGCAAAGAAGAATCATTGAAAAGGTAACTAACATGACGTACCAGCAATTTGTTGCTAAAAACATAATTAAACCATTGAAAATGAACAATGCTGTGTTTGATCCAAAATTTGGTTACAAAAACAGGACGTCTTGTTATGATATGGACCATGTGAGATGTCCAGAGCTGGAATTTATCAGTGGATGGCTTTGGGTAGACATTAATGATCTATATAAATGGATAGAAGCGATGAATCATAACCGTTTAATATCCAAAGCATCTTTTCAAACTTTGTTGAATAATCCATATGCGAAAGAGGAAGGTGGTTCGCTGGGTAGATTTTATGAAGCAGATGAATTACAAAAACACAATGGCATATCGTATAAATTTGAATCCATTTTTTTAAATGATTTTAAAAATGACATAACGATAATTCTAGTATCCAATAATCTAAATAAGGTTTGGTTTTTAGGGCATACTATTCACAACTTAATGTTGGGAAAGGGATACGAAATTCCTAAAAAATCTATTTATCAAGCATTAAGAAAAGAAGCTTTTAACGATTTAAATAAGGCCATAGAGACTTACTATTTACTTAAGAAGACTTCGGAAGAGGAATACAGTTTTGAGAACCCGAGTGAGCTGAATACTTTAGGATATGAATTATTAAGAGCGGGCAAAAAGAATGAAGCTATAGAAATCTTTACTTTGGCAACAAAAGAGTTCCCAAGTAATGGAAATTTATTTGATAGTTTAGGTGAAGCGTTTTATACCAATAAACAATACGATTTAGCATTGGATAGCTATAACAAAGCAATAAAACTTGGCGGAACGAACGGAAATGCGGAAAAAATGCTTCAGAAAATTGAAGAGGAAATCAAGGGATTAAAGCAAAAAAACTAAATCTGGAGAAGAGCAGCGTCCAACATCATATTCCCAAAAGCCTTTGATTAGGTGTTTTTAGAAAGTTCAGCATTCATTCTTATGTTGAACTTTTGTGTTTCAAAGCCCCCCTAATGCGTTAAATAGCAGTTTCATTTTATGGCCTTAGCTTTTTGTTTTGGTGTTGTTTGGCTTGGCTTCGTTTGTACAAAAATTGATAGATGACGGCTTCGTGCAATCTTGGCGCTCCGCTAAACCGTCGGTTCACATGCATGTGGATCAGGTCGGCCAGTAATGCTGCTCGCCTTTGGGGTTCATAGTGTTTGATCAATTTTCCAAAATACCTGATCAGTTTTTCATTGGTTTTTTCACTTACTTTTTGAGTTTGGTAGCTCTGGTTGATCTTTTTGAAATCACTTTGTCCAAATTTCATTTCAGCAGCAAAACTTTCTGCTGACCTGCGATAGAAAGCGATTTGTTCGGAGAGGTCATTGAATGAGATCTCGCAGAGCTTTTGAGCAAAGGCTAGGGTCTGAGCGTAAAGATCTTCTACAGAAAAGTGTAATTGTTTCAATGCCCAGATACTGTCCAAGTAGAAGAAATATTCTGCTAGCTCGATCTGTTGTTCTCCATATCGAATAATTTCTCTATCATAAGACTTAATTTCTAACCGCCTTAAATAACCATAATGTCCGCTGATATCCATCAGTTGTTGTATGGAGAGTAAGATCGAAGGCAACTGCTTAGCATCTATAAGTTTCAGTCGCAGTCGGAGGTGTGGTTCGGGTTGGTTGTAGCGTATAAAGAACCATTCTTTGATCAATGCCTTTTGCTGATCAATTAAGATGCGGATTTCATTTGTCAAAAATTCGTTCATGATTTCTGGACGCATATACAGCTCGGCATAAAACCATTCTCCGCCCGGCATCTGTAGGTCCCTTCTAAGAATTGGAGCTCCTTTTACTGCGTAAGATCGGTAAACCTCATGAGAGTGGAATAATGGTACGATAAACTGCGTATGGAAACTCTTGCCATCCTCGTTAATTGCTAATGCCTCAGGGTTGATCAATGCTTCGGTCAGATAGCTATCCGTGGTTTGTTGTTTCTGGTATAAAAGTAGAAAACTTAGGTCTTCAGCTATTTTGGGATCTATCACTAAGGTTTGATCACCTTGGCCTACAGTAAATGGTTGCATCAATTGTTGTTCGGTTAACCAGTTGAGCAAGTCTTCTACATTCTCGCATTTTGGCAACTTCCATTTAGCAGCACAGGCAATTGTATTTTTATAGTAGACACGCGGATAGTAGTCTAGGTTGGGGAAAATTGCTTGCAAGTCGACGCTTAATTTAGATTGGATGTCCTGATATTGCAGGTCGCAAAGGAAGCGGAACAGATCTAGATCGGAACGTCGGTGGTTATAAGCAGATGCTAAACGTGGCACTAGTCTAGCACCATTTTTCGCATGATGAAGTAAGATTTGACCATTGCTTATACTTAACAAGATGTCTTCTAGGCGTAGCGGCTGTTCAAGGGTAGACCAACTCCCTATGGCTAGTTCGGTGGCATAAAGGTGCTGTCTACGGTTCACATTATCCGTTCGTCCCTCAAATTGATAGGCAATATCGAAAAATATAGTTTCGGAATTGGCATTTTGCTCAACAGCCGTCAATTGCAAACACAGGTCCTTAATATCATCTATCGCAGTGAAACGCCCTTGTAATGCGGTTGCAGTGGCGCCGCCCGCATGATGGATAACGGGATGTCCTTCGTAAAGGTGAAATAGGGTACTACTGGTGTTGGGTAATGGGGTGTATTGAGATTCTGGTTTGAAATCTGCCAATTGGATCGACTTGCCTTTCAGCATTTTTGACAAAAGAAACTGTTCAAATTTTCCATAGGATAGCTGCTTGCCTTGATCTTGCTGCGGCCGATGCTGTAATTCTCCTACCAACGTAGCTTGTGAAAGCTCAGCATCATGTCCATAGCCAATGCCCAAGATAGGATCTAGTGCTAAGCTCAATGGTACATGGCGTTGTTCCCATAACTGAAGAAAGTTATTTTTAAACTGTTCCAGTTGTGTATTGAGTGGTGCTTGCAGGCATTGGCTCATAAAAATTGCATATTCTTTTAATTCTTGCGCAATCCTTTGATCTAATCCTCCACTGAGGCAAGGCCTACTGGCAATGGTGTAGGGCTGCCCAGTATTTTGTATAAGCTGCCTGCGCTCAAAATAATCCTGCCCTGTAATGTTTGCTTGTAAGTCACATTCCAATACCTGTAGTTCCAGCAGTTGTTTCATTAAGGAGATCAGGGTTCTTTTCTTCATGTTCAGCTGGGCCAACATTAGCGTCGCAATAACGTCGAAAGAGCGAAGTTCTTTACAAAAATTGAGCAGTAAGTCGATGTCCTGCCTGCGTTCAATAGCATTTAGTTCAAATTGCTTTTCGCTTCGGAACAGGTAATGGAATTCTTCGTGATAAACATAACAAAGCGGATTGGTTCTGTAGCTTGCTTTTTCAAGAGATTGGTTGTCATAACTGATATCTTGTACTGCCTTCCAATCGGGTCTAGACAACTTATTCATCTGCTGTTGCAATACAATGGAGCTGGCAGCCTTTTGTATCGGTACAACTGAAATTGCGGCAAATTCTCCAAATGGGGTAGCACGGTAGCGGCTGCGGTTAAAGTACTTCCAAACTGTAAAACGTACTTTTTCCGGTTGGTTTTGAAGGTCTGCCGCATCAAGCTTAGCAATGATGGGATAAAATTCCACTGCGCTTTCTTTAATAAGTCGCTTCAATATAGGCCAAGCATCAATCATACTGGTGTCTGTTGGGAACAATGGGCTACGGCAGATTGCCTGGCTCAGTACCTGCAGTGGGCTTTGGTTTTCGGCTTTCATAGTTTAGGATAAGAAACCTTTACAAACATAACCGTTTGGTATATCAATCATACTAATAATTGGGAAGAATTGGATGGCTTGGTCTGCTTTTGAAGAGATGAAAAGTCTCGCTTTCAAGATTGATTTCAGCGGTCACAAAGTTTTAAGGTAAATCAGGTGACGTACCGTTTAAAGGAATTGCTCATTAACGACTGCTAGCGGAGATCTTCCATTTCATCGATGATCAGATGGCCTAAGAAATCATAGTTGCGATAATTTTTGGGCTATAGTATCATTGAGAATTAACCATTTGATGCAAAGCGGATAGTTAGTTTTGTTAGGTAATATTTGCCGTCGGGGCCGTGTTGCAATTGGGCATTCTCCCCATAGGTGTCATGCAACCTAGATTGGATGTTGACCAAGCCGTTCCCTGTGCTTCGATAGTGCTCGTTGCCCCCTTCTTTAAGATTGCGAGTGGTGAACATGATGCCTTCACTATCTCCCTGGAACATGATCTCTGCTGGAGAAGCGGCATCCATTAAGTAACCATGCTTGAAGACATTTTCAACCAAGGTTAATAAAACAATGGGGATCAGTTGCGCTTCCTCATCATCTAGTTTGGTCTGGAAAATGATATGCAGTTTGCCTCCAAATCTCATTTGGTTCAGTTTGATAATGTTGTCGATTTGTGCCAATTCTTGTTTGATGGGAATGAGACCGTCAACGGTTTTCTCCATTGCAAAATGCATCAGTTCAGATAGTCCTAGAATTGCTTCATCAACCTGTTCGGGCTTGCGCTTGCTGGCATAGCGTATAAAATTGAGCATGTTGAACAGTAGATGTGGATTGATCTGTGCCCTCAAAAAATCACGCTCGGTTCGTACCAATTTGGCATTCAATTGTTCCATTGCCAATGCCCTTTCCATTTCATTTCTCGCCCTGCGAAGATAGGTGTGCAGAAAGTAATAGCCGGAGGAGAACATGAGGAATAGGCCGCTACGCCAGAGGGTGGTAATAAAAAAGCGGCTGTCTAGCTGAAGTGGTGACCTGCGTAAGTGCAGTAATTCTAGGCCGTAGCTCAACAGGATGGTGATACCCACATAAGCAGCAATTTCAGTAGCCAAAAGAAAAGGCAAGCGCCATATGGTCTTATTTACATTGTCAAATGACTTTGGCATAACCACCTGTGCATGCAGGTAGAATAGTGAAATGTTGAGCCCGTAAAAGACAATGTAATACACAATGTTGGCGTACTGGCCACTGATCATACCTGCTACCAGGATCTCATAAGCGATGAACACTGTCCAACAGATCAGGTGTATTTTGAGGGTTCCGAATGAGCGATGTTCAGGGTTCATATAATGTTTGCAGCATTTGCTATAATAAAAATGTTTGCGCTAGATCTTAAAAATATTCTTGGTAAAAAAAAACCATGAATTCAACTAGCAAAAAAATCAAAATGAGAACAAGGTTCGCATTCAGAAAAACTTCTAACGAGAGTTTTAGTACTGATCCTACTACCGCCACTTCTACTACGGTTACTACCACTTACATGACCTTCACCGATGCCATTACCATTATTCTTGGCGGAAGGAAATAGCCGTTGTTAAGGCTTAAGGGTGCGTTTCCGAATGAATTCGTGGAATGCACCCCTATGTGTTTCTCCTACGGTATAAACCAAATCGTTCGTCATTCTGATCACATATCCGTCTATCGTTTTCACATGATCAACGTTAACGATCACCGATTTTGATATCCGATAGAAGTTTTCATATTTGCGCAACTGCTCCGCCACCGATTTGAGGGTCATATAGGTGACAAGCTCACCCTCTATGCTCCGTATCGTTACATAGTTCGCCATCGCCTCAATGGAATATACTTCCTTCAATACTAATTTAGTATAGGTGTTTTTGTGGCCACCTTTGATGAAGAATGGTTCCTCTGATCGCTGTTCGGTATGTCGGCTACGCTTTTGCACTACCTTTAGCATGGTATTTACTAAGGCCTCTGTACTTACTGGCTTAAGCAGATAACCTGAGGCATGCACGCTAAAAGCTTCAAAGGCATGATCCCTATAGGCAGTTACATAAATCAGATGGTCGCAATAGGCTTTTAGCATTTCCGCTGCGGCCAGTCCATTTAGTTTGGGCATCTGGATGTCACAAAAAATGACATCAATGTGCCCAGTTTCCTTAACGAAATCCAAAGCTTCCGCAACGTTATCAAACTCACCACTTACCGAAATGCCAGGCACACGAGCCACAATATCAGCTAGTTCTGCAATTGCGTGTGGTTCGTCGTCAATTATTATACTCCATATCTCCATAATCTCGGCACTTGTGTTAGATCATTGCTAATCTATAAAAAATACCAACATGATCGTACAGCAACCATATTATAAATGTGCAATCATTTGGGAAACTCAAGTGAATGATCATTGTTATAGGCGGGTTGACATAATATTCTGGGGGTTTGGTATAATGTATTGGGGAATAACATCAATGGGTTGCATCTTTACAATGCGTTAAAAAAATAGTGAACCCTCTCACGATTGACGCTCTCAATTGGTTCTCTTAGAATGGATATTCAAAAAGATCGGATAGAATGGACGCTGCGCTGCCTTCTCATCAGTAGCATAGCATTTCTTCCATCTGAAAGTCGACCTTAAGAGAATAGGTTAACAACAGTTTGTTTGGTAGGTCAGGTAAGGGAAATGGTTTGTTTCCCTTGCTCTGCTCCTTTATGCAATCCTGCTACCAATGTTTGCATGTCTATGTGATGATTATTTTTTGCCAAAAAGACAGTTCGTTAGGGTTTTGTTTTTGGAACGTAATCATAGAGCCAGATTTTACAGCGCTATATGTCTTTTTTTACAACCCTTTGTGCTTTTCGCCCCATTTTTCAAGTAGTTTAATCACAGGGCCAAGGTCATAACCAATCTCGGTAAGTTCGTATTCTACACGTGGAGGTACTTCTGCATATACCATACGTTTAACGATCTTGTTTTCCTCCAATTTACGTAGTTGTAGCGTAAGCATGCGCTCGGTAATGGTGGGTAACAACTTTTTTAGCTCGCCAAATCTAAGCTTGCCGTTCAGTAGCCATGAGCAGATGACCAATCCCCACTGCCCACCAATAATGTTAGCGGCATATACCTCCGAACATTCTTCCATTAAGGCCTGTTTGTTGGCAAAATTGGTAGAGCTTTCTTTGATTTTAGACATTACTTACATTTTTTATAGTACCCTACATTGGGTTGCTAAGCTACCAAAATAGTGGTATGCTTCTTAATTTTGTGTTGTAAAACAATGGTAAAGAAAAGATGAAAACATTAGTAATCGTTACCCATCCTGATATTGAAACTTCGGTAATTAATAAAAGATGGATAGAAGAACTGAACAAATACCCCGATTTATATACCGTACACCAATTGCATAAGGCCTACCCTGACGAGCAGATTGATGTAGAAGCAGAACAAAAACTGATAGAGCAACACGATCGTGTGGTATTTCAGTTCCCATTTTATTGGTTCAGCTGCCCTGGATTATTGAAAAAGTGGTTGGATGTGGTGGTACTTCATGGCTGGGCCTATGGAAGCAAAAGCGGCTACAAAATGGCCAACAAGAAAATTGCTTTGGCACTATCTGTTGGGGTAGACGCAGAAGATTACCAGCATGGCCAGCGATATAAATATACGATGGAAGAACTGCTGAGGCCTTTTGAGCTAAGCTTCGAATATGTAAAGGCCGATTACAGACCTTTCTTCGCCTACTACGGAATGGAGTTTGACACTTCCGCAGCTTGGGTAGAGAAAAGTGTACCGCTTTATATGGACTTTTTAAAGTCGCTTTAAAATTTTCGCAAACAGCTCCGCAATTACTGGGCTGTTTGTTCAATCGGTTGGAGCAGTTCAGGTTTCGCTTTGCTTGGTAAGTAATGTTGAATATAGAACTGTTTCTTGAAATCCTTATACTGTTTCACCGCACCCAAAGTATGCATCATCTTGATGTAATACCAGGCCAAATCAATTTGGTGAGGTTTAAAACCACTCCTTGCACTTTTAGGATATAAGTGGTGATTGTTGTGCCATTCGCCCGCTACAATCCCAGGCCATAACTGGTTAATGGAGTTGTCTTTCAGGTTGTAATCTGTGCCAGCTTTCTTTTTGTCGTCGCCTTTGCCGTGTCCTTCATAGTTGAAAGTACGTACGCCGATTCCCCAAAAACCTGCAGCGCCAAATAAGGTACAAGCCAATGCATGTCCACCAATGAAATAAAATGCCGCATACCAAAATGTCCAGTTTAAGATCCATGAAAGAATGGCCGATTTAGGGTTAACATATGAGCCCCATTTAAGGTACTGCGTATAGGTGTTTGAAGTAACGCCCGTATGCTCCATCAATTGCTGAACACGGGTAAACTCGGCTTCATTAAGGTCTTTGGCAATAGGTTGGTGATTAACGTCAGCTAAAAAGCAGTATAAAAAGCCCGCTTGCGCATTGTAAGGATCTCCAGGTTTATCTGAAAGGGAGTGGTGAACATGATGGGAAATCACATAAATCTCCTCTGGAATAACGTTGATGGTTAAGTTTTGCGTAAAGAACCGCCAGTATTTATTACGGAAAGTATAAGCGCCATGCGTGCAATAACGATGATGCCAAATGGTACCATGCGTACCCATAATGATCATGCTGTAAATAAAGGCAGCTAAAATGGTCCACCATTCTAAAAAGTAAATGATAAAGATAAAGAAGAAGGGGATTAAGCATAAGATTTTAATCCAGCTTAAAAGGGGTAACCAATTTTTTTTGTCCTTAAAGATATTTAGTCTGTTAAAAAACTCTTTGAAAATTTGTTTAGGGCTGGGTGTAATCAAATGACCATTATGATCCTTCCAGCCGTACGCTGGCGGCTGTAGAATTCTTTCAAAGAAATGCATTAGCTGTATAGTTGTTTTAGGTTTACAAATTCCTTCAAAGAATTTGTACGTAAGATATCATAATTTTTTAAGGAATAATGGATTTATTTCTAGTGCTTTAAAAATAATGTTTGTAAAGCAAACTTTGATTGGCACAAACCTCGTAGGTTTTCGAAACTTACGAGGTTTGTGTGAGGAGAGATGACTAGTTCTTTTGGACGACATTATCAAACCAGCTAACTAGTTGATGATCGAATTAATCAAATATTGCGTGATTATCAAAGGAATAAATATCTTTACAACAGCTAACCACTTTCCTGTTGATATCTAGATTTACTATAATTTTCCTTTTGGGATGGCTACTTTGTGTCTTTACCAATGTAAATGCGCAACAAGAATCCATCAAATTTAATCACCTATCATTTAAAGAAGGATTGGCGCAAAGCCCTATTGCTACCATTGTAAAAGATAGCAAAGGTTTCATTTGGCTGGGCAGTTGGAAAGGCCTTACCCGTTATGATGGCTACACTTTTCGCACCTTTAAGCACGATAACCACCAACCCAAAAGCATTAGTAATAATAGGGTCAATGCCATTGTAGAAAATAAGGATGGTCAGCTTTGGATAGCAACTTCCAATGGATTGAATATTTACAACCCAGCTACCGAAGTGTTTAAACGAGTAGATATTAGGGATGTAAAAGGTGGCAGGAATTATATTTCCTCTGTGTTGATTGACAGTTATCATAATGCTTGGGTGGCCACTTTTGATGGTGTTAAACAGGTAGATACCCAAAAATGGGTGTTAAAAGAGCAGGTTGGATTAAAAGATACCACTGCCACTAGTTTGTACAGTGCCGTTACTTTTATCCTATTTCAGGACAAGGCCAAAAGAATTTGGGCAGGCTCAAAAAATGGGGTAAAGGTATTTGATCCCAAAACAAAAAAAATACTTCCGCTACCTAAAAGCATTGCCAATTCAAAGGAATTAATGGCAGCCAAAATCATTGTCATTAAGCAAGATTTGTCTGGCAACCTTTGGTTTGGATCTGAAACGGCTGGTTTATTTAAATATGAACCTCAAACTGATCAACTGCGCATTTTTAAGCATGAAGAAAACGATGGTAAAAGTATTCTTTCCAATTGGATCAGGGATATTTATGTGTATGATCAGCAAGAGATTTGGATAGGTACCCGCAACGGTTTGAGTATTTTCAATACCCGCACGCAGCAATTTAGCAATCATACTCACAGTGCGCTGAACCCAAATAGTTTGAGCGATAACACCATTTGGAGTTTTATGCACGACAATGCTTCCGGCATTTGGATTGGAACCTTTGCAGGAGGTTTAAATGTGTATTATCCATCTAATTCCAACTTTGGTAATATTGGCGAACGTATTGGGGATAGAATGGGGCTGTCGCATTTGGTGGTGAATGCCATTTCTGAAGATAAAAACGGGGGACTATGGATTGGTACTTATGGTGGAGGCATTAATTACCTCAACAGAAACACAGGAGCCTATCGTTATTATGATATTAGAAATGATCAAAAACAAACCCGTAATGGGGTGAAATCATTAGCTGAAGATGCTGATGGAAACTTATGGGTTGGTACTTTAGATGGCTTATGCCATTTTAACAAGGAAACGAAAAAGATCCGTTTTTTTAAGTTTGCCGTTACCCAAGGGAAGTTTAGCGAGAACCTGATCAACTCCATTATTCCAGAGCAAGAAGGCGTTTGGGTAGGTACCAACGGCGGTGGTTTACGTTATCTGCGTCCAGATGGTTCGTATCGAACTTTTGTACACTCACCAAAAGATAAGGCAAGCATTAGCGATAACTTTGTGGTGGCTTTAATTAAGGATAACCAGAACAATATTTACATTGGTACACAAAACGGGCTTAACTATTACGACAGAAAAACGGATAGCTTTAAGCGTTTTGTAAAACGTAACCAGCCCAACACGCTAAGCAATAACAGTATCATTACCTTATTTAAGGATTCGAAAAATAGGATATGGATAGGCACCGATGGGGGAGGACTGAATTATTATAACCCTATTACCCAAAAATTTTATGCGCTGAATGAGCAAGAACCCCTCGTTGATGAGGTGGTACATGCCATTGTAGAAGATCAACAAGGAAATATATGGGTCAGTACCGATAATGGCTTGTACCAGCTTCGTTTTAAAAACTTTCAGGTTCCATTTAATGCCAAAAATGTTGAGGTCACGCATTATAATGCCGATGATGGCTTGGCAAGTAACCAATTTCAAACTAATGCCGGTTTAAGATTAAAGAGCGGCGAAATGCTTTTTGGTGGAATTAACGGATTGACTTCTTTTTTCCCAAATAGGCTGATTAAAAACAAGATCAAACCTCAGGTAGCTTTTACAGATTTTTTGGTGAGGAATAAACCGGTGCTAATCGACTCGGCAGATTCGCCTTTGGAGAAATCGATTACCTTTTCTGATCATATTGAACTAAAATATGATGAAGGGTATATCACCATCAAATTTGCGGCTTTAAATTTTATCAACCCCGAAAAAAACCAATATGCTTACAAAATGGAAGGCATAAGGGGTGATGATTGGCACTACTCAGGTACGCAAAGAGAAGCCAACTATACCAATTTAAGTCCTGGTAAATATACTTTTAAGGTAATGGCTGCCAACAATGATGGTTTGTGGAATACCACGCCCATTACTTTGGCCATTACGGTATTACCGCCTTGGTGGCAAACATGGTGGGCATTTTTAATTTATGGTGGTATCCTTTATTATATTATTGCTACCATTTATAAGTTCCAAAAAAACCGTGCAAAACTTAAAAGAGAACTTTACCTAGAACATCTGGAGAAAGAGCGACAAGAAGAAATGCACCAAATGAAGATTGATTTCTTTACCAATGTTTCGCACGAAATTAGAACCCCTTTGACCTTGATTTTAGGCCCATTGGAAAAAATGTTGATGGGCTCAACGCTGAATGCCACTTTGCATAAACAATTGGAACAGGTGCAGCATAATGCCAGTAGGTTAATGCGCTTGGTGACCGAGCTGATGGATTTTAGAAAGGCGGAAAGCGGTCACATGAAACTGTCTTTTTCAGCCTGTAACATGGTACAGTTTGTAGAAGAGATTTACCTTTCTTTTCAAACCTTAGCACAGGATAAGCAGATCACCTATGAGTTTGAAAGTAATGTAGAAAAGCTAGAAGTATTTTTTGATAAAGACCATTTAGAAAAGGTGGTTTTTAACTTGCTTTCTAACGCCTTTAAGTTTACGCCAGAAAAAGGGAAAATTGTGGTAGCCATAGTGCAGGACGGAGAAAAGGTAGCCTTAAAAGTAACGGATAACGGTAAGGGAATTGCAGAAAAGAATATCAGCCAATTGTTTACTAAATTCTTTCAGGTGTATAATGAAGAGGTTTCTAACAGTGGTTACGGTATTGGACTGGCCCTCTCTAAAAATATTGTAGAATTACACCAAGGAACCATTGAAGTGAGCAGTGATATCGCGGATGAGTTTAACCGAAAAACAACTTTTACGGTGACTTTGCCGTTGGGTAGTGCTCATTTGGATCAGCAGGCTATTATTCCTGAGTATATGAATAGTGATAATCCTGTTCATTACTATTTGCAATCGGCGGTGAACGAAGTGATTGCTCCACCGGCAATGGAAGCAGGAGCACAGGTTTATACTTTATTGATCATTGAAGATAATTTGGAACTGAGGAACTTTATTAAAGAGTCTTTGCAACAACAATACCGCATCATAGAAGCTAGTAATGGGGTAGAGGGCTTAGAAATGGCCATTGCCCAACTTCCTGATTTAGTAATTAGCGATGTAATGATGCCCGAAATGGATGGGTTAGAGCTCTGCAGACATATTAAAATGGATGAACGTGTGAACCATATTCCAGTTATTTTGCTTACTGCCCGAGCTGCTTATATCCACCAAATCAATGGCTATGAGAAAGGTGCCGATGCTTATATCACCAAGCCTTTTAGTATTCAGATTTTAGCACTGAATGTTAAAAATATCTTGGCAACAAAAGAGGCAACTCGTCAAAAGTTTGTAAGAGATATTTTGCTAAATCCAGCGCCCGTTCAAATTGAAACTGCTGACGATAAATTTTTGGTGAAATTGATGAAAGTCATTGAAGACAATTTGGATAATACGGACTTTGATGTAACTGCCTTAACGCAGGAAATTGGCATGAGCAAAACAGTGCTTTACAAAAAGGTACAGGCCATTACCAATTTATCTGTGGCCGATTTGATAAAAACTGTACGTTTGAAACAGGCAGCTTATTTGTTGGAGAAAAACCAGATGAGCATCTCAGATATTGCCTTTGCTGTAGGCTTTAACGATCGTAAATATTTCAGCAAGGAGTTTAAAAAGCAGTATGAAATGTCTCCCTCAGAATATATGGCTGCGAAATTAGGGACTAGTTACTAGTGGTTAGTAGTTAGGAATTAGTAGCTAGGAATCAGTTTTAGGGATAGGTGGCCTCAATCGTTTATCCTTCCGTCATCTCTACCGTAGTGGAGAGATCTTTGGGCTATGTCTCATCCCTACAGACTACGCTAATTTTTCCGCAGCTTTATTAACTAGTAGTTGGCACTTACTTTATCTAATTATCTAATTGGCGCATCATCAAATTATCTCATCTTACCTCATCACATTCGCTAATTAACCATTGTTTAAACCAATTTTACCCCTAAATAAGGAAGATTTTACCCTCCATATTTCCATTCGTTCAAACATCTTTGCTATAACCAAATATTGTATGATGATACCACTACTGAACCAAACGCGGGGTAAACTACCTAATCCTACACCTTATTCGCAAACGAATAAATTATTACTGCATTCTTCAAATCCATTTAGCAGCTACCGCAAGTTATTTGTGGCAGTTACTATATTATTATAATCAACCAATATTAACCCAATTGAATGATACTACTTTACCAAAGTTTTAGTTTTTATTCGAAACGTTGCATCTTCAAAATAGCTAGTCCTGTTAAAAAGACATTACTGCTATTCCTATTGTCAACGTTTAGTTGCCTACTTTATGCACAAAACCGCACCGTTACAGGAGTGGTGAAAGACAATCAAGGCTTACCTATTCCTGGCGCTTCCATTAAACTTAAAATAGGCGGCACTACAGCTGTGAGTGATGGCGATGGAAAATATGTCATTTCAGTGCCTTCAACCCCAGTAATTTTAGTTTATAGCTTTATTGGCTTTGTAGCACAAGAAATTACCGTAACTCCTGGCAACAACGTACAAAATGTATCTTTAAAAGAAGACAACACCAATTTGAACGAGGTAGTAGTAGTAGGTTATGGTACACAAAAAAAATCAACCTTAACAGGAGCCATCAGTACCATTAGCAGTAAGGAAATTCTGCAATCGCCAACTTCCAATGTCACCAATAGCCTAATTGGTAGAACCCCAGGATTAGGCGCTGTACAACGTAGCGGACAGCCAGGCTCCAACAGTTCGGTTATCAATATCAGAGGTTTGGCTACCTACAACGGTTCGGGCGCAATTGTCGTGGTAGATGGGATAGAGCGTCCAGACTTTGGTGATATCGACCCTAACGAAATAGAAACCATTAACGTCCTTAAAGATGCTTCATCTACTGCAACCTTCGGGATCAGAGGCGCTAATGGTGTAATCATTGTAACTACCAAATCAGGGAAAGAAGGTAAACCAAAAATTAGCTATAGTGGTAATGCAAGTATTCAAAGCTATACGGGTATTCCAAAAGCATTAGATGCCTATACCAATGCCTACTTGATTAACGAAGCTAATAGGAACGACGGTTTTGAAAGTGTGACCTGGAGCGATGCCGCATTGCAAAAGTTCAAAGATGGCTCAGATCCAATTGGCTATCCAAACATCAACTGGTTTGATTATGTTACCCGAAAATCTTATCCCCAAACCCAACACAATGTTAACGTTAGTGGAGGTACTAAGATCATCAAATATTTTGCTTCGGTAGGGTATCTTTTTGAAGATGGTATTTTCAAGGAATTCGATTCTCCGTACCAAATCAATTCTGTACCCAATTACAATCGTTACAACTTCAGATCCAACTTGGATATTAAACTTACAGAAGATTTAGAAGTAGGGATTAAATTGGGCGGTCGTTTGCAAAAACGCTATCAGCCTAGTGGCTTACGTTCTGGTACAGGTTCCTTTTCTTACGATAACGTAGAAGCAATGATTTCCCGTATTTTGCAGGTGCCTGCTTTTGCTTATCCAGTGACATTGCCTGATGGACGCTTGGCGCAAAACCCAAGCGTAGGAACCAACATTTGGAATCCTCTTGGAGTGCTCACCCGCTGGGGAACTCGTTACGACGATTTCAATAACGTACAAAGTACCTTCAACATCAATTATAATTTAGGTAAGCTGGTAAAAGGTCTATCCTTTAAAGCCAATTTGGGTTACGATTCTTATTTCGAAAATACTACCCGTCGTAACGCTAGTTGGGCTGCCTATGTCATTGATAGAGATACCAAAGAAGTGACTATTGCAGGTGATAGACCTCGTGATGAACCTTTGAGTGGTTTGGTGAGTGAAAATGGTGGAACTATTCATACGAATTTACAAGCGGGTTTTAACTACAATAGAAGTTTTGCTAAGCACAATTTTACAGGCCTGATTTTGGGTACTCGTCAGCTAATTAATGTTCAAGGCTCAACGGCTACTACTGCTCCACCTAGGGCATCACAAGGGATAGTTACTAGACTTACTTACAACTATGCTGACCGATATTTTGCAGAATTTAATGCTGCTTACAACGGTTCTGAGAATTTTCCAGTTGGTCTGAAATATGGCTTCTTCCCAGCGGTTTCGGCCGGTTGGACAGCAAGTAATGAAGAGTTCTTGAAAGACGTAAAGTGGCTTAACTACTTAAAAATTCGTGGTAGTTATGGTTTGGTAGGTAGTGACGAAATTGGACAGCGTTTCCTTTACATCACCAGTTATTTGCGTAATGCAGCAGGCTTTACCGCTTCAACACCTGCTTATAGCCGTCCAGGAATGCCCGTACATTTTGGCGACCCAACCAGTGTAGTTACCTATCCGGTGGTTTATTTGCCCAACAGCAGTATTGGTAACCCCGAAATTACTTGGGAAACAGGTTTAAAAAGAAACATTGGAGTAGAAAGTAAGTTCTTCAAAAACTCCCTTTCAGTAAATATTGATTTGTTTGATGAAACCCGTAAAGACATTTTAACGGCTAGAAACTCGGGATTAACCAGTTTGGGACAGGGCTATCCGGCACTTAACGTAGGTGAAGTATATAACAAAGGTTATGAGGTAGAACTTGATTTTAGTAAACAAAAAGGCGACTTGGTTTACGGCGTAAATGCACAGGTTTCTTTTGCTCGTAATAAGATCATCAGCAGAGATGAACCTATTGGCGCACCATCTTATCAAAAACAAGAAGGCAAAAGAGTAGGGCAGTTCTTTGGCTATGTTACTAATGGCTTTTATACTTCGCAACAAGATATTGATAGTTACATCCCTAATGAACTGGGTAAGCCAATTCCTGGCGATTTAAAATATGTAGACATTAACGGTGATGGACGTATCAATAGCGATGACCGAACTGCCATTGGTTATTCTAGGGTACCTGAATATATTTTCAGTATTTCTCCACGCGTTTCTTACAAAGGATTTTCCATCTCCTTGATGTTCCAAGGTGTTACCAATGTAAGCTCAGATGTAATTTTAACAGAGCAGAACAATGGGCAGCAGATGTATGAGTTTATGTTGAACCGTTGGACACCACAAACTGCCTCAACTGCTACTTGGCCAGCCCTGCACTCCAGAGGAAATACTTTTATCAGTTATCAACTGAACAATTTCATTTTGCAGGATGCTTCCTACATCAAATTACGTAATGCCGAAATTTCGTACACATTGCCTGCTAGATGGTTGCAGCCTTTCAAAATACAGTCGCTGAGGATCTTTTTGACAGGACAAAACTTGGCAACTTGGACCCGCTTCAAAATGTACTTAGATCCTGAAAATATCAATACCAGTAATGCTGATTTTTCAAAGCAATCTATCTATCCTACTTCGAGGATATACAACCTAGGTGTAAACATTCAATTATAACATGAACATGAGAAACATATATACCTTTATTTTCCTTTTTGTTGCTCTTGTAATTAGCTCATGTAAAAAGGATTTCCTAGATCGCACGCCTTCGGCAGATTTAGATGAAGAAAAAGTATTTAAAGATCCAGCACTGGCCATTGCCTATGCAGATAACGCCTATAACCATTTAATAGATGATTATGCTAGGTTTAATGCCCATCGTGGAACTACTGCTCAAGCTTCTGATGAGGCTGTTTCGGGTAATACCGACGTTTCGGTACGTACTTTAAATCAAGGCTTGTTTCACGACCATTATGAACGTGGCGGGGCGCAGCTAAATGATATTGGCGACATTTGGGACCGATCGTATGCCGGCATCAGGATTGCTAACGTGATGCTTTCAAAAATGAGCAGCATTCCTTGGACCGACTCACAAATACAAGCTAAAACTCCCCAAAGAATTACAGGGGAGATGTACTTCATCAGAGCGTTCTTGTATTTCGAACTCATCAAACGTTTTGGTGGTGTGCCGATATACGACAAACCAGCCAGCATTTTCGACGATATTGATATTCCTCGTAACAGCTACCAAGAATGTGTAGACTTGATCATGTCTGATCTTGACAAAGCCGTACTGGTAGATGCTTTGCCAGATGATTACAATGCATCTAATTATGGCAGAGCCACCAGAGGTGCGGCCATGGCTTTAAGGGCGAGAGTATTGTTATATGCGGCTAGCCCATTAAACAATCCAACCAACGATTTAACTAAATGGGCCAATGCCGCTGCGGCAGCCAAAGCGGTAATTGACATGAACAAGTATTCCTTACAGGCTACTTACAACGACATTATGAATATGTCCACCTCACCAGAATACATCATGATCAAAATACGACCACCACGTGTGATAGATGGTTTCTTGTTAGACTTTGTGATGTCGCCTGGATCAGGTGGTGCCCAAGGTTCTATGAATCCTACGCAAAACCACGTAGATATGTATGAGGCGGTTAAAACAGATGGTACCGGTGCGATTGTGAGCAGTGCTCCAATTACCACTTCGGGCTCAGGATATGATGCACAAAAACCTTACGAAAACCGTGATCCACGCTTTTATGCAAATATTTTATACAACAATGTATCATGGCAAGGCCGTAACATGGGCATGTGGTCGCAGTACAATGCTACTAGCAATACCTACACTTATGGTGCCGATTTTCGACCTAACAATATCATTTACTCGGCTACTCGTTACTACTGCCGTAAAATGTGGCCTGAGGTGTACGTAAGAAATGCCACTCAAAGAGCACTGTTCAATTTTGTGTTCTTCAGGTATGCAGAGGTGTTGCTTAATTATGCTGAAGCCATTAACGAAAGTGGCGACAATGCCGCTAATAAAGCAGAAGCACGGAAATACGTGAACGAAGTACGCAGTAGGGTAGGCATGCCAAATTTAGCCCTCACGTTAACCCAAGCACAATTAAGAGACGCCATTGTGAGGGAAAGAGCGGTAGAACTGGCCTTTGAAGATTTCAGGTGGTATGACTTGATCCGTTGGAAAAAAGCAAAAGAAGTATTGAACCAACCTGTAAAAGGAATAGATATCGTGCGTAACACCAATGGAAGTTTTACCTACAATGTGATTACACTACCTACCATTTACCAAAAGAAATTTGATGACCATATGTATTTATACCCAATTCCAAGAAGAGAAGTATTTAAAAGCAATGGAATTTTAAAGCAAAATCAGGGATGGTAATGCAGAGAATTGAAAAATATAATCCGTTTACGACAGAAAATATGATAAAGTTTTTAACCAAATATCTTTTACTTTCCCTGTTGAGCATTGCCGCCATGCCATACGCTTGGGGCCAAACTGAGCAGATTGCCGTAAAAGGTAAGGTAGTAGACCAAACTGGTGCGCCCATTGCCGGAGTGGCCATTATTGTGCAGGAAAAAACAAGTGGGGTAAGCAGTGATGCCGAAGGTAGATTTTCGATAGAAGCCAGTTCTAACGACCGTATCGTTTTTAAAATGAACGGTTACAACACGGCTTTTATACCTGCTTATGAAGTGTCAGAAACCAAACCCATTAAACTCCAAAAATCTCAGATAGAAGCAGGCGATGACGACGATGTATACATCCCTTTTGGAGTAAGAAAAAAACGTGAAGTAACGGCAACCATTACGACGGTGAACAATCAAGAGTTGCCACAAATACCACTTTCTACACTAAACAACGTGTTAACAGGTCGTTTATCAGGTTTGCACATTCAGCAAACTGGTAATCGCCCAGGTACCGATGACGCTAGTTTCCTCATCAGAGGTAGGTCGTCTTATAACAGTGGGCAATCGCCATTGGTATTGGTAGATGGAGTAGCACGTGATTTTGTAGACATGGATTTGAATGAGGTGGAGAGCATTAGTGTATTGAAAGATGCTGCCTCCCTTTCTTGGTATGGTATGTATGGTGCAAACGGTGTTATTTACGTAACCACTAAAAGAGGTAGTGCAAGTGCAACCAAAGTAACTTTTGATGCACAAGGGGGTGTACAAACGCCAACTTACCTTATCAATCCGTTAAATGCTTATGCCTATGCCTATTTATACAACGAGGCTCGCCAAAATGATGGACAAGCGCCTCAATATAATCAGCAAAGCCTAATTGGTTATTATACCAAGTCAGACAAATATTTGTATCCAGATGTAGATTATCCATCGGAGTTCCTTAAAAAAGCATCGCCCGTGCAACGTTACGTGGCTACTGTAAGTGGTGGTAATGCTTTTGCAAGGTATTTTACTTCAGTAAGTTTTTATGATCAAGACGGATTGTACAAAGGTGGTGAAACTCCTAATTTTAATTCGAACACTAATTTCAGGAGATATAATTTCCGTACGAATTTAGATTTACATCTCAACAAAAACCTGGATGTCACTTTAGATGTTGGCGGACGTGTATCTAATTTGCGTTATCCACGTGATGGTAATTCGGCGTTTTTAACGGCTATTTTTAATACTCCGGCTAACGCCTTTCCATTGCTTAATCCAAATGGTTCTTATGGTGGTAGCTCTTTATTCCGTACCAATCCATTGGGTATGCTACAGGCAAGAGGCAACATTACGGATGTTTACCGTACTTTATTGGCCACTATGACGGCACGTCAAAAATTAGATGCCGTATTGCCAGGCCTATCATTTAATGTGGCTTATACCTACGACATGACAGGTTTATACACCTATGGCTTTACCCAAAACCATATTGTTTACGAATGGCAAGGGGGCAATAGCTATCAAGGATATGGTACAGAAACACCATTGAACTATGCTGCAAGTGCCTTTAGTGCCAATTTGCGTAATAACGAATTTTGGGGCGGTTTTGATTATGATAACAGTTTTGGTAATCACAGCTTTAAGTTCTCCACTCGTTTTCAAAGAGCCGTTTCGGCTTCAGCTACCCGTTTGGATGATAAAAAAGAAGGAATTTCCAACCGCTTATCTTATGGCTATAAGCAACGCTATTTTGCAGATGCCATTGCTACTTATTCGGGTTCACAGAACTTTATGCCAGGCAAACGTTTTGGTTGGTTCCCAGCCATTGCCGCAGGTTGGATTGTTTCGGAAGAAAATTTCCTGAAAGGCAATAAAGTCATTGATTATTTTAAACTACGTGGTTCATATGGTATTGTGGGCAATGAGGCCATTGGTGCGTCACGACGTTTTGCCTTTAACAATTACTTTACCAGAGGAGGTTCCCAATACTTTTTTGGTACAGGTTATAGTGCCGTGGCCAATACGGATCAGTTAGATTTGGCTAACCCAAACCTTACTTGGGAAAAAGCCATCAAATCAAGCGTAGGTTTTGATGCACAGTTCCTAAAGCAATCGCTAAGCTTAAGTGTGGATCTATTTAAGGAACATCGCAAAAATCTGTTGACTGCTGATTTGGCACCATCTATTATCGGACAGCCATTGGTAAACATTAATGCTGGTGAAGCTCAATACAAAGGACTAGAAGCCAATTTGAATTACAACAAAACCATTAACCAGTTTACATTTGGTGTACATGGAAACTACACTTATGCCAAGAGCAAAATTTTAAAACTAAACGAAGAAGCGGGCATTCCTACCTATCAGCGACAAGTAGGTTATCCTATCGGTGGAGTGGTAAATGGCACGGGAACTGTAAGAAGATTTCTGATTTCACAAGGCTTATTCCAATCAGAAGAAGAAATTGCGGCAGCACCTGTACAACGTTTTTCAGGAAGTGTGAAGCCTGGAGATATCCGCTACAAGGATATTAACGGTGACGGCGTGATCGACAATTTAGATTTTGTGAGCACCAATTATTCTGATATTCCGACCTCATATTTTGGTTTTGGAGGATCCGTGAAGTATAAAAATTTCGATGTTAACTTCTTGTTCCATGGCGTAGCGGGCAGAACCATCCAAATCAATACTTTGGTGAATGCAGGAACCTCAAATACGGGCTATATCAATCAGTTTAGTGCATACCGATGGACACAGGCTACTGCCCAAGAAGCGCTTTATCCACGTTTAACCATTAATGATCGCGTAAACAACACCCAAAACTCTGATTTTTGGTTGCGTAGCGGTGATTTTATCCGATTAAAACATGTGGAATTAGGTTATTCGCTATCTGCCAATACACTTAAAAAACTGAAAATTTCGCAATGTAGGTTTTATGTGACAGGATTTAACTTGCTCACTTTCGATAAGCTTAACGGATTCCCGATAGATCCTGAAATGCCTGATGCAGGTTACAATTCATCTTACCCAGCCTTGGCAACTTTTGCTCTAGGTTTAAACCTAAAATTTTAACCACATGGCCATGAACTATACACATATCCTATCATTAAAAAAATACAGAAGCCTATCTTCAAAAGCTTTGATGATTGCTGTACTGGCCTTGGGTTTCTCCGCTTGTAAAAAAGATTACTTACAAGATGGAAGCATTACCGATGGGGCGATTACCGGCGACCAAGTTTGGGGCAACGATGCTTATGCCAGAGGAGTGCTTAACAGTGCTTATTTCAATATCCCCGAAGGTTTTAGCATTGATGGCGGAGGCGGCATGTTGGCCTCAGGTACCGATGAAGCCGTAAATTCCGGAGTAAATGCTAACCTGAGTATCTTTAACAATGGCACTTGGAGTCCATTACGTACCGTTGATGATGAATACAGCAACCTTTACGAAGGCTTGAGAAAAGTGAACCTATTTTTAGAAAACTTAGCTAAAAGTGAAATCATCCCAACGGATGGCCTAAGTGTACAAGATGATAAAAGTAGGTTAGAAGGACAAGCCTATTTCTTGAGAGCATTATTTCATTTTGAATTGATGAAACGATATGGTGCCATTACCTTGGCCACCAGAGTTTTTAGTAGAGATGAAAATTTGAACTTGCCCAAAAACACTTACAAAGAATGTTTAGATCAAATTATTGCCGACTGCGATAAAGCGATTGCAACCAAGCTTCCATTATTTACGAGAGAAACAGCTACCACTGCCAATCCTTACCCATGGCGTACGGGCGATTACGGTCGTGCCACTAAGACAGCGGCCATGGGCTTAAAATCAAGGTTGTTGCTATATGCGGCAAGTCCATTGTTTGCTACGCAAAGTGGTGTTACCTGGCAGCAAGCAGCTGATGTGGCAAAGGCCATCATTGATCTGAATGTGCACAGCTTGCGTACCAATTACACCAATGTATTCAACTTTGGAGCTGATCCTTATAACAATGAAGTGTTGTTTGCCACCAGAGCACAAAATCGTAACGATATTGAACAACAACAAGCGCCAATTAGCTATGATGGTGCTACAGGCCGCACCAATCCCACGCAAGAAATGATTGATGCCTTTGAAACCACCAACGGTAAACTGGTAACTGATCCTAGCAATACTTTGTACAATGCAAATAATCCCTACGCGAACAGAGATCCACGATTGGCGTTAACGGTTAACTATAATGGCAGAGTATTTAAAAGTAAAGCGGTGCAAACTTATGTGGGCGGGGCCGATGGTTTGAATCGCAACATCAACGCCACTAAAACGGGTTACTATATGCGTAAGTTTTTAAGCGAGTCTGCTACTTGGAACCAGCAGTCCAACACCTTGGCCCGCAGACCTTGGGTAGTGATGCGTTATGCTGAAATCTTGTTGAATTACGCCGAAGCCCTTAACGAAGCACAGGGAGTAGCCGCCATGACCGAAGTATTGAAACAAGTGAATTTAGTAAGGGCACGTATTGGGGTAGCCATGCCTGCCTTGCAAACCACCAATCCAACGGGTAACGGCTATGTGGCTCCAACTAAGGAAGCCATTCGTGAGCGTATCCAAAATGAAAGACGTGTTGAACTTTGTTTTGAAGGTCACCGCTTTTATGATGTAAGAAGATGGAAGCTTGGCGAAACTTTCTTAAACAAACCCGTTACCGGTATGCGTATCACCATTGATGGGGCAGGGGTAACCACCTATGCCCGCTTTGAAGTAGAAAAGCGTTACTTCCAAGAAAAGAACTATTTATACCCGTTTTCACAAAATACCATTAACCGTCAACCAGCATTGATCCAAAACACTGGCTATTAAAATTTAATTATGATTAAGCGAACAAAATACTTATTACTCCTATTACTTTCCGTTACTTTTTTATCGGCTAATGCCCAGTTGGTACAAAATATTTTTGGCCGTAAACATTTAAGCTTAAATGGCAGATGGAACTACATCATCGACCCTTATGAAATGGGCTACTATGATTACAGACATGAACCATTTGACCAATCAAAATCTGGAAAGGGCGGTTTTTATGATGATCGGAAACAGGTCAACAAATCAGAGTTAATCGAATATAATTTTGATTTATCGCCAACTTTAAAGGTGCCTGGCGACTGGAACTCGCAAGTAGAAAAACTAGAGTTTTATGAAGGAACCATTTGGCTCAGGAATAAATTCCAAGCGGATCCAGTAGCAGGAAAAAAGTACATCCTTTATTTTGGTGCGGTAAACTACGAAGCACATGTGTACTTAAATGGTAAAAAGCTGGGAACACATAAAGGTGGCTTTACGCCATTTCAATTTGAAGTAAGTAATCAATTGAAGCAAGGTGAAAACTTTGTCGTAGTAAAAGTAGATAACACCCGTAAGCAGGACGAAATTCCAACTGTAAATACGGATTGGTGGAACTACGGAGGAATTACTCGTGATGTACTTTTGGCAGAATTACCTGGCAATTACATCCAAGATTATAAAATTCAACTGGGCCGTTCAAATGCGAAGCAAATTGAAGGCTTTGTAAAATTGAGCGAAGCTTCGGCAGGACAATCAGTGGAAGTAAGCATTCCAGAAGCTGGATTAAAAACTACGGTAAAAACCGATGCCAATGGTGTGGCTAAAGTAAGTATCCCAGTAAAAAAAATAAGCCTGTGGAGTCCCGAAAACCCTAAGCTTTATCAAGTGCTGATCAGTTCTACTACCGATAAAGTAGAAGAGAAAATTGGTTTCAGAACGATCGAAACCCGAGGACAAGACATCTTGCTAAATGGAAAATCAATCTTTTTAAGAGGAATTTCCCTGCACGATGAAAACCCCTTGGTGCAAGGTAGGTTACGTGGACAGGGTGATATGCGCATGATGTTGCAATGGGCAAAGGAACTTAACTGTAACTATGTGAGGTTGGCCCACTATCCGCATAACGAAGAGATGAACCGTTTGGCCGACGAAATGGGATTATTGGTTTGGGCAGAGGTACCTGTGTATTGGACCATTTCTTGGGAAAATCAGGATACTTACAACAACGCACAACAACAATTAACCGATTTAATTGAACGTGATAAAAACAGAGCTGCGGTAATCATTTGGTCGATAGGTAACGAAACACCATTGAGCGAGCCTCGCTTTAAGTTCATGAGCAAACTGGCTGATAAAGTACGTGAATTGGATAACACCCGTTTGGTAGGCGCAGCATTGGAAGTACACCGCAAAGGTTACGATGTCATTGTGGACGATCCACTGGGAGAAAAATTAGATTTAGTAAGCTTCAATCAATATGGTGGTTGGTATTGGGAATTGCCAAAAGAACTACCAAAATATAAGTTCCAAATCAAATACAACAAGCCCGTAATCATTACCGAAGTAGGAGGAGATGCCTTAGCGGGATACCATGGTGATGAAGATACCCGTTGGACTGAAGAGTTCCAGGAATCATTGTATAAATATCAAATTCCTTTTATGAACACTATGAGTGGTTTACGTGGCATGACGCCTTGGATTTTAACCGATTTCCGTTCCCCTCGCAGACAACATCCTTTCTTCCAGGATTTCTGGAATAGGAAAGGCTTGATTTCTGAAACCGGAAAGAAAAAGAAAGCATTCTGGGTGCTGAAAGAATTTTACGATCAAACCCAAGCAAAATATAAATAGAGCAGTTACAGAGACAAAAATCAGGTTTTGAGAAGCCATGAGCTGAGTCTTAATACTAAACACTAAAAAAGATGAAAATGCATAGCATATTATTATTGGCACTCGGATTAATTTTCGGAGGTTGCTTAAAAGGACAGGACGACCCTGTGTTTCCATCTCCAGAATTAACCATTCCCATTGATGAAAGCGTAACCCTGCAAAAGGCATTACCTTTTAAATTTGGTGCAGCAGTAAACAACAGTCTGTTGCGTTCAAAAGCAGCTTACCGCGATGTGGTGATTAAGGAATTTAATAGCCTTACGGCAGAAAATGCCATGAAGTTTGCCCAATTACATCCTTCGGAAAATACCTACACTTGGACAGAGGCAGATTACTTGGTTGATTTTGCACAGCAAAATGGCAAGCGAGTTCACGGCCATACGCTGATCTGGTATAAAAACCCGCCAAACTGGGTGTTGAACTATCAAGGTGATGCAGCGGCTTGGGATAAATTATTGAAAGACCACATCCAAACCGTAGTAACACGCTACAAAGGCAAAGTAACTTCATGGGATGTAGTGAACGAGGCCGTGGCAGAAAACGGAACACTAAGGGATTGTATTTGGTTACAGAAATTAGGTCCAGAGTATATTGATAAGAGCTTTATTTATGCTCATCAGGCCGATCCAGATGCTTTGCTGTTCTACAACGATTATGGCCACGAGTTTGGGCCAACCAAACGTACCGCGATCCTTAACCTTATTGCAGGTTTGCAACAAAAAGGAGTGCCTATCCACGGTATCGGAATGCAAATGCACACCCGCTATACGCAATCAAACGCTAATCTTGCCGCAGCCATTAACACTGCAGCAGCTACTGGTTTAAAAGTGCACATTGCCGAATTGGATATTGCCATGAATCCCGACAACATCCAAGATTTGACCTATAGTGCAGGTTTGGCCGAACAGCAAAAAGCAAAATACGAATACATTGTACGTACCTACAATGCCATTCCTAAAAACCAGCAGTTTGGCATTACTACTTGGAATGTGGGCGATGCAGATACCTGGATCAGGGGCGAGTATAACCGACCTGATTGGCCACTGCCTTTTGATGATAATTACAAAAGAAAAGCAGCTTATCAAGGCATTTTGGATGGCGTAAAGTAAAAACAATATGAAGAAAACCATACTCTTAATCATAGGTGCTTTGGCTACCATTAGTACAGCCTTTGCACAATTTACTTCCGATAACATTGTGGTTTATCGCTTTGGCGATGGCAGCCCCTTGGTAAACGGTGGTAGGGTTCCAGTATTTATTGATGAATATAACCCTTCAACAGGAGAGAAAGTGCGTACCATTGTGGTTTCAAGAACGGCTAATGGAAGCAATTATGGCTTAGAAGGTTTGGGCCTAACCGCTGGGGGAGCTTATGAAACGGAAGGTTTTCCAGCCTTATCTCGTGATGGCGAAATCCTATCCATCATTGGTCGTCACCCTAGCATAGCCAATAATTTTGTAATTGCCACCATTAACGGTGCAGGGGCCATTAATGCCAATACCCTTATTGTAGATGATATCGGCGCACCACGTTCGGCAGTAGCCGAAGGCACAGCCGTTTACTATAATGGTTATCAAAATGGGGTATGGTATAAAACCTTAGGCACTACCAATGCAGGAGTGAGGGTTTCGGCAGGACAAGCGGCACCTCGTGTATTATCTATCGGTGAAACCATTTTTGGAACTAGTGATGGACTACGTTTATTTGCACCTATTGGAGGAAGCTCGCAAGCCGTGCTGGCAAATGCTTTTCCCTTACCTACTACTTCGGTCAATTTTGCTACTACACCTAATTTTCCATCTACCGCTAGACCATTCAATGTACACCAAGCTATTGCTATAAAAGCTTACGGACGCACCATTGTTTACCTAATTGACGATGGAAATGCCACAAGCACAGCGCCAGTGATTAGAAAATATCGTACCAATGCAGGCGGTACGGATTGGTTATCCTTAGGCAGTGTAAATGTACCCGCTTATACCAAAAACTTGGCGGCAAAATTCGATGCCAAAGGAGTGAAGCTTTATTTCACCACATTGGGAACACCTGGTACGCAAAACTCGCAATTGTATTTGCTAAATGATGACTTTAACGATGACAACGACGATACCAAACAATTAACGGGAACCCCAACGCTTATTGCTACTGCTCCAGCCAATACCTCTTTTAGGGGCGTAACCTTAGCGCCTGGCTATCGTAAAGCGCCATCGGCATTGGAGGCAAATGTGATTTCCTTAACAGAAGTAAGGTTAAAATGGATAGACAATTCAACAACCGAAAGTGGCTATGAAATTGAGCGCTCAACCGATGGAACCAATTTTAGTTTGTTAACTACTACCGCTGCAAATGCTATTCAATATATAGATAATACCATTACTGCTGGTTCAACCTATTATTACCGAATACGAGGCATTGAAGGAAGTACCCGCACCATTTACACCAATCCTGCAAAAGCTGAACTTGGTGCAGGAATGATTACTGACCTTAATTTTAGCAGTGTTACGGTGTATGAAAATCAAAACCCTGGAACATTGGTGGGAACTCTTTCCGTACTGCCAGCCAACACTGCAAATGTGGTTTACACCTTGGTAGCTGGAAATGGAGATGCTGATAATGCTAAATTCATGATTGCGGGAGATAAGTTGCAAAACAGTGTCAAATTAGATTATGAGGCACAAGCAACTTATCAAGTAAGGGTAAGGGCAACTTCGGCTTCAAATTTTATTTATGAAGAAACTTTCACCATTACCATTAATGATGTAAACGAAGCACCAACCATGGCTGCCATTGGCGATAAGTTTATTTGTGTGGGAACTGATGAACATGTGATTTCGTTAACGGGAATAACTCCAGGTCCAGAGACGGCACAAACCTTGACGGCAGCTATAAGTTCCAACCAAGCAGCACTTTTTCAAAGCTTACAAATTAACTTGTTGACTGGCGGAAATGCAGAAATTCGCTATCGTTTAAATGCCAACGCTACAGGAGAGCCTCAAATTACGGTGACATTGAAAGACAATGGTGGTACAGCTAATGGCGGGGTTGATACTTATGCCGAGACTTTTAAGTTAAAGATTTACGAATATCCAACAGCAGCCATCAGCTCAGATAAAGGTGCTAATGTAGATAAAGGTACCACCGTAAGGCTTACCGCAACAGGTGGCAGTACCTATCAATGGGAAAGCAATGGTAGCATCATTGGCGTAACCAATACGGCAAGCATTACCGTTAGGCCTCAAGCAAATACTGTTTACAAAGTGACCGTGCAAAATGAAGGTGCTTGTGCTAGCGTGGCTGAGTTTACCTTAAATGTGAATGATAACTACAACATCGTTACCGCAGCTAATCTGGTTTCGCCAAATGGCGACGGGGTAAATGATTTTTGGGTCATCAAAAACATCGACATGTATCCAGAAAGTGTGGTGAAGGTATTTGATAAAACAGGTCGAGTAATCTTTAGCAAAAAAGGCTACCAAAATGATTGGGATGGTAGAGTGGCAGGTTCATCCCTAAAAGAAGATACCTATTACTACATCATTGATTTTGGTGCGGGCTTACCTAAAAAAAAGGGGGCACTAACCATGATGAACAATTAATCCCAATAAGTTAAAAGGTAAAAGTCAAAAAGAAAAAAGCTAAATCCAATGATTAGAAAAGGAAGGTTTAGCGAAAATTAAAATTACTCGAATGAAAGTAAATATAAATATCAAATACCTGTTTGTACTCTTCGGGCTTATCAATATCAATACAGCTTTAGCGCAGTTAAGTCCCATGGGAAACATGTACTTTAACAACCAGTATTTGGGTAACCCAGCCATGGCGGGAGCTACAGAAAAGGTAAACCTCAATTTGTTGTTCCGTAAGCAGTTTAATGAAGTGCCCAATGCCCCAATCTATCAAATGTTTACGGGCGAGTTTGCCTATACAGATCGAGCTGCGGTAGGTTTAAATATTGATCTTTCCAAAAGTGGCTTGATCAGCTATACCCGTATCATGGGAACCTATGCTTACCATTTACCTGTAAGCGACGCCGGAAAGTTACACTTTGGTTTGTCCGTTGGTGTGGCCAGGGAATCAATCAATAGAGCCGATATCACTGCCGAAAATTATGATCCGGTAGTGAACCGATTCAACGACAGAGGTTACAGATTGGATGGTGATTTTGGAGTTGCCTTCACCGATGAAAAACTAAACGTACAAGCCACTTGGCTTAATTTGCATAACCAGTTAAATACCGATCCCAACTTTGTGGCCGGCATTAACTACGCTACCTTTTTTACAGCCGCTTCCTATAAAATTCCAGCAGGTAAAGATCTGACCGTAGAACCTAAAGTGGTTTATCGTGGCATTAAAGGCATGGATAATATTGTAGAAGGAGGATTAGGCTTTTCTTACCAACAGAAAATCAATCTCTTTGGTTTGTATCATAGCACTAAAAACGCTACCGTAGGCTTGGGTTTCAAGTACGATCAATTTAACATCAGCGGAATTTACAGCATTGGACCATCGGCCATCCGTTCCTTCACTGGCGGCGACTTTGAGATAGGTCTAGGCTGGACTTTAAAAACAAAGACTAAATGAGGTTTAATGAGATGACAAGATAATTAGCTAACGAGATAATTAACAGATAGCACTAACAAACGTAAATGCGCAACCATTATCAAATCATCAAATTAACCAATTATCAAATTAAATCAACTAACGCCTAACTACTAGCACCTAATTCCTAATTAGCCAATTAGATAATTAACAAACAGCACTAACCAACGCATTATCAAATCATCGAATTAATCCATTATCAAATTAAATCAACTAACCACTAGTACCTAACTCCTAATTCCTAATTAAAAACCAACGAATAGCGTATGAAAAGAAAACTACTTACTATTATTTTTACAGCCTTTGGTACCTTAAGTGCCTGGGCTCAATTTGCAACTGGCAATTTAGCCATTTACCGTTATGGCGACGGAACTGCAATGACAGGCGGCAATCGTGTGGCCGTTTTTGTTGATGAATACACACCATCGGGAGCTTTTGTAAGAACCTATACGATACCCAGAACTGTTGTAGGTGGCAATTATGGCTTTGAAGGTTTGGGATTAACAGCTTCTAATGCATTTGAAAACGAAGGTTATCCTGTACTTTCCAAAGATGGTACTACCATGTCGATTATTGGTTATAACCCAGCACAAACGGGAGAATTTGTAATTGGCACATTAAACGCCGCAGGTACTTGGACCGCAAATACCTTAGTGGTTGATGCGATTGGGACTCCTCGTTCAGCGGTGGTAGAAGGAACTTCGGTTTATTTCAATGGATTTCAAAATGGGGTAAGGTATAAAACATTGGGGACTACGACCGCCTCTACCAGGGTTTCCTCGGGTTTGGATGCTCCGCGTGTATTGACCATTGCCGATACCTATTTTTCAGCTTCCAACAATGGCCTTAAGTTATTTGCACCAAACGCATTGACCAGTATTCCCAATTCACCATTGCCAACAACTTCGGTAACTTTTGCCACTGCACCCAATATTCCTGGAGCTGCTCCATTGGCAAAAGCGCACCAAATAGCTGCTATCAAAACAGCTAATAATAGAACCCTTGTTTATGTAATTGACGATGCAGATGGCGCGCCTATGTTAAAAAAATATAGGTCTAATGCCGCAGGTACAGATTGGGTATCTTTCGGAAGCATTGCCATTCCTGCCAACACGAGAAGTATTACAGCACTTTATACGAGCACAACAGGCGTAAAACTATATTTAACCAGTTATGGCACGGTAGGAGGAAACGATTCAAAGTTGTACACCTATAGTGATAATTTCACGGTAGCCACAGAAGGCAGTGTAGCCTCAATATCGGGAAGTTTAACAGAACTGGCTACGGCACCAGCCAACACTACTTTTCGCGGCGTAACCATGGCACCAGGAACTAATGTATTGCCAGTAACCCTAACGGCATTTAATGCCAATGAAAAAAATGGGACCATTCGTTTAAACTGGGCTACGGCTAGCGAAATTAATGCTTCCCATTACAATATCTTACGTTCATCAACAGCTAGTAATTTCCAAAAAATAGACCAAGTAAGTGCTAAAGGTGAATCTAACTATAGCTTTGTTGATGAAAAACCGATGCCAGGCACTAACTATTATCAATTGGAACAAGTGGATCTTAATGGCGATAAGGCATATTTTGGACCAGTAAGCGCGGCTATTCCTGTGCCTAAAACAGATTTCGAAATAGCAAAATATGGAGAGAACATTGAACTGCATATCTATTCAGTGAAAGTGCAAAATGGAAAAATAACCTTAGCTGATGTGAATGGGAAAATAGCCTACAGCCAATCAGTGCAGTTAGAAAAGGGATATAACAAAGTGACGGTGCCTTCGAGCAAACTATCTAAAGGCTTAGCCATTATCAGTTTGAACACTAGTGAGGGTAAATTGGCTAAAAAGACAGTTTTATAACTTGCTTTTGACCTACCGTTAATCTCCCGCTCTAAAGGTCTAATGCGCTCTTATCGCTCTAGCCGCTCTCAAAAGGCTATCTAACAAGTTTTAAAAAAGGATTTTTTAGATAGCCTTTACTTAGTCAACCTTAACCAAATATAAATCATGAACAAAGTAACTATCACCGTACTGGTGCTGGGCAGCATGCTTAGTGCCTGTAAAAAACAAGAGAAAGCATTGGAAACAGTCAATCTATCTCCCGAAAAAACAATGGCAATGAGTGCTGCTGCGGTAAGTACCATATTGCAGGAAGTAAATCCCGACATCATTGTTGGAGCGGCGGTAAACTCTAATAAGTTTAGTGTGACGGCGTACAAAGATTTGACGAAAGAGCAATACAATAGTATTACGGCGGAGAATGATATGAAGATGAATAGCCTAAACCCTTCAAAATTTGTATGGGATTTTGGCATACAAGGAAATGGCATAGAAGAGAAGAACGAAAAGATACCCAATTTGGCAAAAGACTACGGCGAAAAACGGATACATGGTCATGCCCTGGTTTGGCATAGGGCATTGCCACAATGGGTAACCAATGTAGAGAGTAATACACCCTTAGCGGCAAGGGCTGATACCCTTAATGCCATTATGAAACGACATATAGATAAAACAGTAGGCTTTTACAGTCAATATTATAAAGGTGGAAACCCTTTGCTGCCCCTGTTGAAATCATGGGATGTAGTGAATGAAGCTTATTATGATGATGGAACCCTTAGAGGGAATTTAAATTTAGATAGCCAAGGCAATGATATCGGCAGTATTTGGAAAAGATACATGGGCGAAATTTATATCGAGAAAGCATTTAGATATGCCAGATTAGCGGCAAGAGCCAACCAAAACTGGAAGTTGAAATTGTTTTATAATGATTATGGTCATGAATATTCCACAGCTAAGCTAAACGCGATTTACAATAAAGTAATGGAGTTAAAACCGATGACCGAGGGTGGCGACCCCATCATTAATGGAGTAGGCTTGCAAATGCACATCAGATATAATACCCCTTTAACGAGTATAAGAGCTGCCATACAGAAAATGAAAGAAACAGGTTTGTTGGTACATATCGCTGAACTGGATATTTCCCTTTTGGGACCTAACGAAACTTCAGTGCCCGCAGCAGATTTAACCAATCGTAGAAACTTACAAAAATCGTTGTATTACAATGTAGCCAAAGCCTATCAGGAAATCGTACCTGTAAACCAAAGATGGGGCATTACCCTGTGGAATATTGGCGATGCCGATTCTGCTTGGGGCTTGAATGCCGAAGCAACTTTATTTGACACCACTTACCAAAAGAAACAAAATTTTTGGAACTTTAGAGACGGACTTAATTTGCAGTTAACACCATAAAACTTAAAACAACAAATGAACAAATTTTTAAGCCTTACACTTCTATTGAGTGCAGCTGTAGCCACTCAAACATTTGCACAGCGAAAAACCATCGAACAAAGGGTAGACTCGGTGATGAAGTTAATGACCCTCACCGAAAAAATTGGACAATTGAACCAATACTCGGGAAGAGAGGTAACTGGACCAGCCAGCGACAGGAAAAATTATTTGCTGAACGATATCAAAAGTGGCATGGTAGGTTCCATGTTAAATGTAAAAGGAGTAAAGGATACGAGGGAAATACAAGCTATCGCCTTACAATCTCGTTTAAAAATTCCTTTGTTGTTTAGTTTAGATGTGATACACGGTTATAAAACGGTATTCCCAATTCCATTGGCGGAGTCCGCTTCGTGGGATTTGAGTATTATCAGAAGATCGGCAGAAGTAGCCGCAGAAGAATCAGCTGCTTCGGGTATTCACTGGACCTTTGCGCCAATGGTGGATATTGCTCGTGATCCACGTTGGGGGCGAGTGATGGAAGGCGCTGGTGAAGATCCTTATTTAGGTTCGCAGATTGCAAAAGCAAGGGTGCTTGGTTTTCAGGGCGAGAAATTAGGAGCATTAGATAGAATTATGGCCTGTGCCAAGCATTTTGCTGCTTACGGGGCTTCAATGGCTGGAAGAGATTATAATCCGGTGGACTTAAGCAAGCAACAATTGCACGAAATCTATTTGCCTCCATTTAAAGCTGCGGCTGATGCTGGAGTAGCTACTTTTATGAACTCTTTTAATACGTTAAATGGAATTCCAGCCACTGGAAATGCTTATCTGCAACGCGACATCCTTAAAGGAAGCTGGAATTACAAAGGATTTGTAGTAAGCGATTGGGGTTCTATTGGCGAGATGATTCCTTGGGGTTTTGCTAAAAACTTAAATGAAGCTTCTGAAAAGGCTATTGTTGCAGGTAGCGATATGGATATGGAAAGTGAAGCCTACAAAAAGGAACTTGAAAAGCTAGTGAAAAGCGGTAAAGTAGCGGAAAAATATATTGACGATGCGGTAAAAAGGATTTTATACAAAAAGTTTGAATTAGGTTTGTTTGATAACCCTTACCGTTTCTCTGATGAAAAGAGAGAGCAAAAGGTAATGAACGATCCTAAATATAAAGCCGTTGCATTGGCCGCTGCACAAAAATCAATCGTATTGTTAAAGAACAATAATAGCACCTTGCCACTGAGCAAATCCATTAAAAACTTAGCATTGATTGGCCCTTTGGTAAATGCTAAAAGAGATCAGGCTGGAAACTGGACGGTATATATTGATACCGCAAATATGGTAAGCGTTCATGAAGGCGTTAAGCAGAAAGTTAAAGAAACGAAGTTGAGCTATGCGCAGGGAACAACAGTGAAAGATAGCTTAACCAACGGATTTGCCGATGCTGTAAATGCAGCAAAAAATGCAGATGCAGTAGTGATGGTACTTGGTGAAACTTGGGACTTTAGTGGAGAGGCTAAATCTCGTAGCGACATTTCTTTGCCTGGTAAGCAGGAAGAGTTATTTAAAGCCGTTAAAGCTACAGGCAAGCCTGTAATTGTAGTGTTAATGGCAGGCCGTCCTTTGGTATTTAATACCATTGCAGCACAAGCTGATGCCGTGGTATATGCTTGGTTGCTGGGCGATCAGGGAGGTAATGCCATTGCTGATGTATTGTTTGGAGACTACAATCCTTCAGGTAAATTGCCAATCAGCTTTCCAAGAAACGTAGGACAGATTCCTATTTTCTATAATCATTATAACACAGGTCGTCCAGTAACTAAATCAGGGGATATCCGCTACAAATCTGCTTATATCGATGTGTCTAACGATCCTCAATATGCCTTTGGTCATGGTTTGAGCTACACTACTTTTAGTTATAGCAATTTGAAACTATCTAGTACAACCGTTAACCAAAAGGAAAGTGTAAAGGTTAGTTTCACCTTAACCAATACAGGTAAGGTAGAAGGGGAGGAAGTAGCACAACTTTATATCCAAGATACGTTTGCTTCGGTAGTAAGGCCTGTGAAAGAATTGAGGGATTTTGCAAAAGTGAAACTAAAACCAGGAGAAAGTAGAGAAATCAGTTTTGAACTGAGCCCCGAGAAATTAGCTTTTTATCAGGAAGAGAAAGGATGGATTACCGAACCAGGAGAATTTAAGGTGATGGTAGGTGCGGCCTCAAATGATATCAAGCTGAAATCTTCTTTTGAACTGAAGTAGAAGGGGGACCGACCTATAAGGTTTTTAAAACCTTATAGGTCTTGTTCTTTTCGGTCAATCAAATAGCTCTTAATTAGACTTACGAAGTTTCTAAACGGCGAAGCCCTCAACTTCAACTTAAAAAACAAAACATAATTTGAAGTTAAACTTCGTAAGTCTTGTATCTTATATACGCTTTGACGTCATCTCGACGACAGCATAGCTAGGAGAGCTAACGACTAATAGCATGAAATCAACGACCGATGATTGATGTTCCACCTAAATGTTTTTCGTAATTTGGCATCCACTAAATCATGTTATGAACAAAACAAGCATCCCCGAATTTAGGTTGGTCGGTATCAGTTTAGGCCGCAAAACCTACAACGCCAACGGTCAATCAGGTATAGATTGTGGCCAACTATGGCAAACCTTCGAACAAGAGAAAATCTTCAATCAAATCAATGATAAAATAGCTGATGATTGCTATGCCGTTTACTATGATTATGACGGCGACCATACCCAACCTTTCGCTTATTTTATTGGCTGTAAAGTGACTGCTGATGCTATAGTTCCCGAGGGCTTGGAAGCATTACAAATCCCTGAACAGGAATATGTACATTATATAGCCAAAGGTAAAATGCCCGATTGCGTAGCCAATGTTTGGAGGGAAATTTGGCAAACTGAATATCCAAGAAACTACCAATATGATTTCGAGATCTACAGTGCTAAAAGTTTCGATTGGAACAATGCCGAAGTAGATGTATTCATAGGAGCAAAATAATGATGGATAAAGGGAGGTGTTTATTTGGCTCCCTTTGTTCTATTTAACATCAAGCCCCCATCAACCACTTGTGTGGTTCCCGTAATATACCTCGCATAGTCGGAAACTAAAAATACCGCCGCATTAGCTACATCTTCTGGTAAGCCTGCATTTTGAAGAGGAATCCTTTTTTCCAGTTCTTCCCTGTAGATAGGCTCGTCTATGGCCCGTTGATTCATCGGTGTTAAAATCATTCCTGGAGCGATACAATTCACCGTGATTTTTTGTGGAGCAAGTTCTAAAGATAAAGCTTCTGAAAATCCTTTTACCGCAAATTTGGATGAACAGTAATCGGTTTTTTCGGCACTCACTACTTTTGATTGGATAGAAGTGATGTTAATGATCCTACCTTCCTGTTGAGAGCTTGAACGGTGTTTTAAAAAGCATTTGCAACAGTGAAACACACTGTATAAATTGGATTGGATGGTATGGTCAAATTCAGTAGGGGACATTTCAGCAAGAGGCTTGTCTACACTCCTTACTCCTGCGCTATTTACCAAAAAATCGATTTGATTAAAAGTTTTTATGGCAGTTTCAAACAAGTGTTCAACTTCTTGTTGCTTACTCACATCTGCTCTGACAAGAAGATTTTTGTTTCCATACTTCTCTACTTCAGCAAGGACTTGCTTGCCCAAATTTTCATCATGGTAATGAGTAAGCACTAAATGGCAGCCCAGTTTTGCAAACTCAATAGCAATGGCTTTACCAATGCCCGATTCTGCTCCAGTAATGAGTGCAACTTTTCGGCTAAGGTCAATATTCATTTTAAACATCAAACCTAAATATAGTGAGATTGATGATAAGTCAGTCCCAAATAATGCCTCAATAAAAAAGGGATGAAGTTTAAACTCCATCCCTTTCTGTTAACGTTTTACAAAACTAGTATCTGTAAGCTTCAGGTTTGTAAGGACCTTCTACCGAAACGCCAATGTATTCTGCTTGGTGTTGATCAAGAACATCTAATTCAACGCCAATTTTTTCTAAGTGTAAGCGAGCCACTTTCTCATCTAAATGCTTAGGCAATACATAAACTTTGTTTTCATACTGACCTGAGTTAGTCCAAAGTTCCAATTGAGCCAAAGTTTGGTTAGTGAATGAGTTGCTCATTACAAAGCTTGGGTGACCAGTTGCACAACCTAAGTTTACCAAACGACCTTCAGCCAATACAATTACATCTTTGCCATCAATGGTATATTTATCTACCTGAGGTTTGATTTCTACTTTAGTGTGGCCATAGTTTTTGTTTAACCAAGCCATATCAATTTCGTTATCAAAGTGACCGATGTTACAAACGATAGCTTTATCTTTTAATGATTTGAAGTGCTCGCCACGAACGATATCGCAGTTACCAGTAGTGGTTACTACAATGTCTGCTTCTTTAACTGCGTTAGCAAATTTCTTCACCTCGTAACCTTCCATTGCCGCTTGTAAAGCACAAATTGGATCAATTTCAGTTACAATTACACGTACGCCCTGTGAGCTCAATGAAGCGGCAGAACCTTTACCTACGTCGCCATAACCAGCAACTACAGCAACTTTACCAGCCATCATTACGTCAGTAGCACGACGGATCGCATCTACTAATGACTCACGGCAACCGTATTTGTTATCAAATTTAGATTTAGTTACTGAGTCGTTAACGTTAATTGCAGGCAAGTGCAAAGTACCGTTTTTCATACGCTCGTATAAGCGGTGAACACCAGTAGTAGTTTCTTCTGATAAACCTTTGATTGCAGCAATTAACTCTGGGTATTTATCAAATACCATGTTGGTTAAGTCACCACCGTCATCTAAAATCATGTTCAACGGTTGACGCTCAGGACCAAAGTGTAAAGTTTGCTCAATACACCAGTCAAATTCCTCTTCGTTTAAGCCTTTCCAAGCATATACTTGAATACCAGCAGCAGCAATAGCAGCAGCAGCGTGGTCTTGTGTGGAGAAGATATTACATGAAGACCAAGTTACCTCAGCTCCAAGTTCTACTAAAGTTTCAATTAAAACTGCAGTTTGGATAGTCATGTGCAAACATCCTGCAATTCTAGCACCTTGTAGGGGTTTTGTTGGACCAAATTCTTTTCTTAATGACATTAAGCCTGGCATTTCTGCCTCTGCCAATTCAATCTCTTTGCGGCCCCATTCCGCCAGTGAAATGTCCTTAACTTTGTAAGGTACGTAAGTTGTCTCTACTGATGACATATTGTTTTTGTTTAAAATTTGAGCAGCAAAGTTACGTGATATGGTTGTGAAAGCAAAATGTAAAACGTTTCCATTTGTCAACGATAAACCACAAAAAGAAGCATTTTAAGTGTTTGTTTTACAGTGTTTTTGTTTGGTTTGGAATAGGAGGTTAAGTAAACTAATTTGATCATTAAAACGAATAAGCAATTTAAACATCGGCGTTAAGTGCTAAATATTTATGAGCTAATAAACCAATAATGTCTTAAATGTTTTAAATCATTTGTTAGGTTAGTTCTTCCAACGAAAATGACAATTTTTACATTTGAAAGCGGTTCCCTTTTTCTTGATCAAAAAATATACATTAGAAATAATCGGTATTACTGATATTAACAATAAAAAGAAACCGATTACACCAACAAAACTTCTAGAGGAATTCATCCAAAGTACTGCTACAGATAGCATTATAATACCAATAATTAAGTATGTAACTCGGGTTTGCACATTACTTATTTTTATTTTAAAGCTATTGCAGTTAGAGCATTGAATCTGTTCCATGTTTTATAAATTTAGAAAAGCTAACATATAAAATTAAAGAAGCTACTACAACTCCCTTATCCAAATATTTCTAAAGCTAATGGGCTCACTTGGATCGCCATGGTCTTGTAACTTGATAGGGCATGCACCATGTGCTTTCTTATAAGAAGGCGCACCAATATATTGCGTAGGACCAGTAAGTGTGGTGTTGTTTTGCACCAATACCCCGTTAAAAAATACCGTTACCCTAGCTGGTGTGTTTAAGGAACCGTCTGCTTTAAAAGTGGGAGCGGTCCAAACCACATCATAAGTTTGCCATTCGCCTGGTTTTTTATTGGCATTGGCCAAAGGCACAAACTGCTTATAAATACTTCCCGCTTGTCCGTTTACGTAGGTGTCATTGTTGTAGTTGTCTAAAATTTGCAGTTCGTAACCATCATCGCCGCCACCGGTAGAAGCTAAAAATAGACCACTATTTCCTCTTCCTTGACCTTTACCTGTAATGTTGGTAGGAATTTTCCACTCCAAATGCAACTGGTAGTTTAAAAATGATTTCTTGGTTTGGATGTTACCAGTGCCTTTCTTTACCGTAAATGCCCCGTCGGCAATAGTCCATAACGCAGGCTTGCTATTGTCTTTTACCGAAACCCATTGGTCTAGGTTTTTGCCGTCAAAAAGAATGAGGGCATCAGAAGGTGCATCAGCAAAATGGGCGCCTGCGCTCACCTTTGGAGGTATGGGTTTATAAACTTCGGTATCTTCGGGTTTTTGAGCATTGGCATTAAATGCTAAAAAAGGTAGTGCTAATAAGATCAAACGTTTCATTATTTCAAATATTTAATAGAAAAACAATCCAATAATTAATAAACAGCATAGGTGTAATTAACAGGCAATTTAATATTTTAGCAGTTAAATGAAAGGTGTGCCAGTCGTATTTTTTTTATTGCTAATAGGTGAGGGTAGTGGCTTGATCCATTGGCTTGAAAAGCATTTGTTGTCTTGCCCTTTTAAAAAAATGACCGGTATTGATTGTCCAGGTTGCGGCTTGCAAAGGTCATTTTTGGCGTTGCTAAAGGGCGATATTTGGCTTTCGTTTAAATTTTATCCGGCTACTCTGCCTATTTTGGCCTTATTCATTTTTACCATTTTACATTTAAAATTTGATTTTAAAAACGGTGCATTGCTCATCAAGGGGATGTATATCTTTGCTACCGTGATTATCCTAACCAATTATATTTATAAGATTTATCACCACCAATTATTCTAAAAAAACGATGTCAGAGGAACAAGAAGGCCAAGTGCCAAATAACCAGCCAAATCAAGAGAATTCACAGAGCCAGCAAAATCCGCAAAACCAACAATGGCAACAAAATCCACAAGGTTATAAGGATTTTAATCAGCCTAATCCAAATAACCCTTTTCCGCCATACGGCGGTGGATTTGGTGGAATGCAGATGGCTTTGCCAAACGCAACCATCGTTTTAGTGTTGGGTATTTTATCAATTGTGATGTGCTGCTGCTACTATGGTATAATAGGCTTGGTATTGGGTGTAGTTACTTTAATTTTGAGCAGAAAGGATAAGCAAAACTATTTGGCTAACATGAACTATTATACACTAAGCTCTTACAAGAATTTAAATGCTGGACGTGTTTGTGCCATTATCGGTTTAATTTTAAGTGGAATTGTAATTTTGTTTTGTATCGTGATAGCTGTTTTCTTCGGTTTTGATATGCTTACCAATGAAGAAGCAATTAAACAATTGTTGCAAGAATTGCAATAGGATTTAATGGTGAAAATTGGCAATTAATGGGGTTTGGTAAACATCATTTGAATGTTAAACTTAATTGCCAAATAGCCAAAGTCATAGAATGATAGACAAAATGATTATTTTTGTAGCCATATTTTAAAAAATAGTTATGTATCCAGAATATTTAGTAGAGCCAATGCGTGCCGAATTAACGAACGTTGGTTTTGATGAGTTAAAAACTCCTGAAGAGGTTGATGCTGCAATTAAGAGCGAAGGAACTGTGTTTGTAGTGGTAAACTCTGTTTGTGGTTGTGCTGCTGCCAATGCTCGCCCTGCAGCTAAATTAGCTGCTGCCAATGCAAAACACCCAGATAAATTGGTAACTGTTTTTGCAGGTATGGAAAAAGATGCGGTAGATCAAGCAAGATCATACATGGCACCTTTCCCTCCATCGTCACCTTCAATGGCATTGTTTAAAGATGGTAAATTGGTTCACATCATTGAGCGTCATCAAATTGAAGGCAGACCAGCACAAATGATTGCCGAAAACCTAATTGGTGCATTTGAGCAATACTGCTAGTTCATAGATAAAAAATAAAGGAGCAAAAATTAGAGATCACTCTTTAATCTTTGCTCCTTTTTATTTGCTTGCAATTTTTGCTTTTAGCTTTTAGCTTTCTGCTCTTAGTCTTTATCCTTGCTCCTAATTCCTAGCCCCTTCTCCCTAAAAATCTTTATTAAGTAATTTCTCCAGTTCCCCAAAAGAAACGTTCATTCTTACACGGCCCTGCTTAGCGTAGGCAATTTCCCCCGTTTCTTCGGAAATAATTACTGCAACAGCATCTGTAGATTCAGAAACCCCAATGCCCGCACGGTGTCTCAATCCAAATTGTGCTGGAAGTTTATTATTGTCGGTAAGAGGTAAGATACAGCTGGCACTTTTGATTTTGTTTTCGGAAATGACTACCGCACCATCATGCAATGGACTGTGTTTTTGGAAGATGCTTTCCAGTAAGCGCTTGGATATTTTACTGTCAATGATTTCGCAACTATTAGTGAAAAACTCGTCATCATAATACTTTACAAACACAATTAGGGCCCCAGTACGGGATTTTTTCATGCTTTTGCAGGCATCAATAATGGGCTTTATCCTTAATAAATTGTCGTGCTCAATATTTTTACTGCCAAATAAATAGCCCCACCAAGCTTTGTTTTTTTGTAGAAAAGTGGTTTTTCCAATGTGTAATAAAAAACGCCTTATTTCAGGTTGAAAAATAATCACCAAAGCCAAAATCCCCACACTCATGAACTTATTGATGATGGCTTCCAGCAGTTCCATGTGTAGGCCCTTCACAATATAGTATACCAACACAATAATCACCATGCCCAGTATCAAGTTTACGGCTAAAGTGTTACGTATAAGACTATAAATGTAGTAAATGATAATAGCGACCAAGATCACATCTATCGCATCAATCCAGGTAATTTTAAGGAAATCGAAATCAAGGTTTTTCATTGTTGTACAAGATAGCTATTTAGGTTTAACTGTTCAAATTGATGATTTGGTTAATTGTATAGTAGAGGTTGGTCGTCCGTAATTCAGTAATTAAACGGTTAACAAATTCCAAGGACTCCAGCGCCTTTAATCTTAATCATTAAGGGACATTAAGATTTTATGTGATAGTGCTTAATGATCATCATCTCTTAATATTTTATTTTTTGAACCATTAAGGTATTAAGAGACATTAAGTTTGGTTATCGTCTTAATGATCTTCATTTCTTAATGTTTTTTAGGTGTTAGGTACCAGTGACTAAGTACTAGTTAAAAAAGCTAGTGAACAATGAACCAGTGAACTAATGAACTAATAAACTAATAAACCGATGAACTAATTCTATTAACCAATTCAACACATTCCACCGCTTCCTTTACATCATGAACTCTCAAAATATTTGCGCCTTTGAGCAAAGCTGCGGTGTTGAGCACTGTGGTACCATTTAAAGCTTCTTCTGTTTTTATGCCAAGGGCTTTGCTGATCATCGACTTTCTTGAAAAGCCTACCAATAATGGCAGTTCAAAGAAATTAAGTAGTTCCATTTCTTTCAACAGTTGATAGTTATGGTCTAACGTTTTGGCAAACCCAAATCCAGGATCTAAAATAATATCCTTTACGCCTAGGTTTTGTAATGTTTTGATTTTCTCACTGAAATAAGCGAAAACTTCCTTGGTTACATTTTCGTAAGTGGGGCTATCTTGCATGTTTTGCGGAGTACCTTTCATGTGCATCATGATATAAGGCACTTGCAGCTTGGCTACTGTTTCAAACATTTTTTCGTCGAGGTTGCCGGCGGCGATGTCATTGATCAAATGTGCGCCAGCATAAATACTTTCTTCTGCTACTTTTGCCCTAAAAGTATCCACAGATAAAAGCACTTCTGGGAACGCCTCATTGATGGCTTTGATGGCAGGCACCATTCGCTCTAATTCTTCTTCTTCGCTCACCTCCGCGGCTCCTGGTCGGGAAGAATAAGCGCCTAAATCTATGAACTTTGCGCCAGCTTTTACAAAGTGCTCAACCCTACTCAAAGCATCGTCAATACTCTTTGCACGACTATTTTGGTAAAAGGAATCGGGGGTTAGATTTAAGATTGCCATGACCGAGGGCTTGCTGATGTCAACAACTTTGCCCATACAGTTTAGCGTTTGTTTTCGGTTTAAAAATGTATCTTTAGCCATCAGTTAACAAAAAACAAAAATAGCCGTTTTTATTGGCTATAACCTTAAATATTTTAATTGTTTTGGCATCAAATACTTCTTTAGAATTCGATCAGGTGATTGCGATTTGCAGATCATTATTTATTAAAAAAACCAAAGATTATGGTACTGCTTGGCGTATTCTCCGTCCTGCCTCTATTACCGACCAGATATTTATCAAGGCACAGAGAATTAGAACGCTAGAAGAGAAAAAGGTTTCTAAAGTAGGAGAGGACATCTCTTCAGAGTACATTGGAATCATTAACTATTGCGTGATGGCCATTTTGCAATTGGAACTTGGAGAAAATGAACCAAATGAGTTGGGTGTAGAAGTGGTAGAAGCTTATTATGACGAACGTGTAAAGGAAACCAAGGATTTGATGTTCGATAAAAACCACGATTACGGAGAAGCTTGGCGTGATATGCGTATCAGTTCGTTAACCGATCTGATTTTGATGAAAATATTGAGAGTGAAACAAATAGAAGATAATGATGGCCAAACACTTGCTTCAGAGGGTATCAAGGCTAATTATCAGGATATGTTGAACTATGCCGTGTTTGCATTGATTAAATTGGAAGTAGCTTAAAAGTAGAAAGTTGGAAGTAAAAAGTTCAAATTTATTAATAGAAGAAGCAAGTGTTTTGCTAAAGCAGGAGATTGATGAATTTGGATTTTCAACCATAAACGATATTTATACCGATAAAGAAATCGAACAGATTTTAGCAGTAATTGCTGCTGCCGATAGCGATAGGACTACCTTTAGAAAGTCAGAAGACCTATTTGCTATTAGACAATTTTTGAAGGAACTCCCAGAAATCACAGCGCTTGTTTTTAATGATACTTTAAAGAAACTACTTAATGATGTTTTCGGGCAGTCGTATTTTGTGGTAAAAAGTATTTATTTTGATAAGCCTGAAAAATCCAATTGGTATGTTGCCTATCACCAAGATCTGACCATTTCGGTAGATCAGAAAATAGCAGTGGAAGGTTTTGGACCTTGGACGGTGAAGCAAAATCAATTTGCGGTACAGCCTCCAATGGGTATCTTAGAAAGAAATTTTACCATTAGAGTTCACTTAGATGATACCAATGTAGATAATGGTGCTTTAAAAGTTATTCCAACATCACATTTAAAGGGAGTTTATAGGCCCGAAACCATCAATTGGGAAACCGAACGGGAAGTTGTTTGTGAAGTGGATAAAGGGGGCGTGATGTTCATGAAGCCCTTGTTGTTGCACAGTTCAAGCAGAACAACTAATGGTCAAAAAAGGAGAGTTATACATATAGAATTTTCTGATGTTGAACTGCCAGGTTGCTTGCAGTGGTCGGAAAGATTAAATTAACGATTTAGATATGAAGAAAGCACTTTTCAATTTTTCGAAATGGTTTGTTGGCATCCTGTTTATCTTTTCGGGATTAATTAAAGCAAATGATCCTATTGGCTTTGGTTATAAGCTTCAGGAATATTTTGCTGTTTTCCATATGAGCTTTCTTGATGGTTGGGCAACAGGCATAGCCATTTTGTTATGTGTGCTAGAAATTGTGTTTGGTGCGCTGCTACTATTGGGGATTTTCAGGAATCTTGTGGTCAAAGGCTTGCTAGGTACCATTATCTTTTTCACTTTTCTCACTTTTGTTTCAGCTGCTTTTAAGGTAGTTACTTCTTGTGGTTGTTTTGGTGATGCTATTCCATTAACTCCTTGGCAATCGTTCAGCAAAGACGTGGTTTTATTGCTGTTGATTGTTTACTTGTATATCAAAAAGGAATGGATCAAACCTGTTACTGAAAAACCAGGTTTGCAAAGTGCGTTGTTTGCTGGGGTTTTTGCAGCTTCCCTGTTATTCGGGACTTTTACCTATAATTACCTGCCTATCATTGATTTCCTTCCCTACAAAGTGGGTTCAAATATTCCAGAGAATATGAAAATTCCTGAGGGAGCACCTGTAGATGAATACCTCATCATGTACGATTTGAAGAACAAAAAAACAGGTGAAACCAAAACGATGAGTGATAAGGAATACATGGGGAAAGAAGTTTGGAAAGATGATAATTGGGAAGTGACAGGTTCTCCATCGCGTAAGTTGATTAAAAAAGGCTATGATGTGAAGATAAAAGACTTGCTCATTACCGATGCCTCAGGGACTGACTATACCAAAGAAATTGTAGAAAATCCGTATTACAGTTTGGTGGTAGTGGCCTATAATTTGAATGAAACCAGTGAAAATGCCATCGCTAACATCAATGCTTTGGCCTTAAATGCTGCGGAACAGTTTAATGTCAGAACAGTATTGCTTACCTCTAGCTCAGCACGTGATGCTGAAAAGTTCAGTAAAAGCATGAAATTGTTTATGGAGGTTTTTTATGCGGATGGCGTACCTTTGAAAAGTATGGTGAGGGCCAATCCTGGAGTGCTTTTACTTAAAAACGGAACCATTGTGAATAAATGGCACTACCATTCGTTACCGTCGTTTGATCAGTTCACCGAAAAATATTTCAGTAAATAATGGGTATTTATGCACTTCGAAAGTTATTGTATGGATTAGCCGTAATGGCTGGTGTAGTGGCAGTGGTTTTTGTACTGTTCAATATCTTGCCAGGCGACCCCGCTCGTATGACTATGGGTCAGCGTTCAGATGTACAATCTTTAGAAGCAGTAAGGAAAGAATTTGGTTTAGATAAGTCAAAACCTGAGCAATTTTTGCTGTACGTGAATGATTTGTCGCCTATTGGCATTCATCCCAATAACACAGAGAGCCAAGAGAAATATCATTACTTCAAGCTATTTAAAATAGGGGATAATGCCTTGGTGCTTAAGAAACCTTATTTACGTAGGTCATATCAAACCAAAAGAGATGTAACCACCATTTTGTCGGAAACCGTACCCAATACCTTTGTGCTAGCATTAACGGCCATGATTTTTGCAACCATTATTGGCGTGTTTTTAGGAGTACTGTCGGCAGTTTACAAAGGAACTTGGATAGATAAAGCGGCTAATATGTTCGCTATCCTGGGTATTTCGGCACCAGCTTTTTTCGCGGGAATCATCATTGCTTGGTTGTTTGGTTTTGTATTGTCAGACTATACGGGACTGAATATGAGCGGGAGTTTATACAGCTACGATCCGTTTAAAGGCGAGGTGATTACTTTGAGAAATTTATGGTTGCCTATGATTACCCTAGGGCTTCGTCCCTTGGCTATTATTGTGCAGCTTACCCGTAGCGCCATGTTGGATGTGCTTTCCCAAGATTATATCCGAACGGCTAGGGCAAAGGGGCTTTCTCGTAAAACGATTATCTATAAGCATGCGTTAAAAAATGCTTTAAATCCAGTAATTACTGCTATTTCAGGCTGGTTCGCTTCACTATTGGCAGGATCATTTTTTGTGGAATATATTTTTGGATATAATGGTTTGGGCCGTACTACGGTATATGCTTTGGAAATGTCCGATTTTCCTGTAGTAATGGGCTCTATCTTATTTATTGCTTTTGTTTTTGTAGTGGTAAATATTTTGGTTGATTTGTTATACGCTTGGATTGATCCAAGGGTGAAATTAGCTTAGCAGATGAATATTAAGGAATTTATCAAATACACCAAAAAGGCCGACGAAATCATGATGAGGGCTTTGTCGGATACAGGTTTTTCTATCCCAGAAGCCAACACTTTATTAAGTCATATACTGAGCGCACAGCACATTTGGGCAAAACGAATGTTGAACGAGCAACCAACCTATGCCGTTTGGGAGGTATTGCTTCCGGAGAATTTTGAAGCTATTTATGCTGCTAATTTGGCTTTGTTGGAAGACGTTGCGGCTACAAAACCCTTAGATGAAGTGATTAATTATGCTAACTCTGCTGGTGAGGTATTTAGCAGTACCGTTGGCGAAATATTAATGCACGTTTGTAACCATGGCACTTACCATCGTGGACAATTGGCTAAAATGTTAAAACAAGCGGGCTATGCAGTGCCACTTACAGACTATATTATGTTGAAGAGGCAGGGATTGATATAGGGGGGTAATCGTTGAAAAAAATAACCATCTTCAAAGATTTCTCCGCTACGGTCGAAATGACGGAACTAATGTTCAATACAAATGAACTAATGAGCCAGTGAACCAGTGAACAAATAACCTATTTAACCTTAAATGAAAATATTTTTAGTGGGATTTATGGGCTGCGGTAAAAGTACCAAAGCAAAACAGTTAGCTAATTTGTTGGCCTGCCCTGTAATTGATATTGATGCCGTAATTGTAGAACAGCAACAGATGAGCATAGCCGATTATTTTGCGTCTAATGGAGAAGCTGCTTTTCGTCAATTAGAGAATGAAATGCTCAAATCTTTCGAATATCCTGATACCTGTGTGGTTGCTACGGGTGGAGGTTTACCTTGCTATTTTGACAACATGGAATGGATGAACCAAAATGGCATTACCGTTTATTTAGAGATGACACCTCCTCAATTGGTATCGCGTTTGCACAATAGGGATAAACGCCCGTTGTTGAAAGGGATGGATGATGAGCAATTGTTGGCATTCATTATAGGTAAGCTAGAAGAAAGAAATGTATTCTATCATCAATCTAAGCTTATTATCAATGCTTTTGATTTAGGTCCAAAGGAATTATTAGAAGAGATTAAGGCACTAGACTAATCGTGTTTTATGCCAGTTATTGCCTTGCTTGTCATCCAGAACGCAGTGAAGGATCTCTATAAAATTATATTTTATCCTTTGACAACTTCTTTCTATTATTCGGGAGGCTCTGGATTGGCTATTTGCATATCGAGAACTTGTCAGTATAGAATTGTTTTTGCATGTAGCTAGATCTCTCCTCGTTCCTCGTTCGAGATGACGGCATGATGTTTAAATCAAGGTTTTAACTTGGAATGGCCTATTCATTCGTTAAACTGTACTTCTGGCTTCTGCAATAGCCCTTTTGTCATCCAGAGCGTAGCGAAGGATTTCTAGGGTTTTGATTGATAAAACGGTATCGTATATCTGTCTTTGCATAAATAAAAACTATATACATTACAAGCCGTTAGCTTTCCTATCCTTTTTAGAAACACCATTAAAACCCACTACTGAATCAGGTAAAAGCGAAAGTTCAATTTGCTTACCAGTATTGGGGATAAAGGTTTTGTAATTAAACATTTTTGGGCTATTTGCTGGAATCTCGATAATGGTATAAGCCCTTGTAGCTGGGCTATCGTGTCCCAATAAAGATCTAGGTCCTTCGCCAATGCAACCAGCGTTCAATAAACGTAGCTGCTGTTCGCTGGCTGGGTAGTAAGCATGCTGATGACCACTGATATACAGATCAATGCCGTTTTTCTTAAAGAAATTGGCAGTATTCTCGCTATCAGCTAAAACTTCGCCTGCTTTGTTTTTACTAGCGACAATAGCGTATAAAGGTAAATGACCTAGTAGCACCCGCAATTTTGCTTTCTTCGCTACTTTTGATTGTAGTTGCTTTTCCATCCAATTGAATACTTCTTGGTTTACTTTAGATCCAGCAGCATCCCAGCTAATGAAAAAAATATCTTGTTGCTGATAACTAAAATAAAAAGGAAAGTGCCTATCGTCTACATATTTCAAACCTAGTTCGCTTCGTTTTGTATTCCAAAAATCTTTCGCCGTTTGTCTATCCTCTTGATAACTCGGGGAAGCATCGTGATTGCCAACTGTAAAACCAAAAGGTACTTTCATCTCCTGAATTGGTTTTAGTACATGGTTGTCGAAGCTGCTCCACATATTTTGAAGCTGTGTTTTGGTGAGTGAAGCTTTTTGGCCAGCAACCATATCGCCACCACATAAAATGAGATCAGGTTTAATGCTGTCTAGTGCTTTTAAAGTAGCTGCTACATCTGGGTGATAAACCGTAGAACCATAGCTAGAGTTTAAATCGCTAATCACCGCTATTTTAATGGTTTTTGCTTTTGGTGTTTCTTGCCATGATGAACAGACAAAAGTGAATAGTAGTAGGGTAGCAATAAGAAGGTGCTTCATTTAGCTAAGATAGGAAAAGGAGTTTATTGCTTTGGCGTAAAACAATAAACCCAATTGTAACGGAAATACTTTTTGGTGCTACTTCTTTCGTTTACTTGTCATGCTGAGTTTATCGAAGCATTTCTGCTATGGAACAGATTCTTCGACAGGCTCAGAATGACAGTGGTTAAACAAAAAGATTGTAGTGGAAAGTGGGACTGAAGCAAGCGATGATGTAGAGATTAGCTTTTCAAATCCTTTGGTGTAGTGGAGCTATCAAAGTTTAACCGTCACGGAGTAGATCCCTCCCCGATGTATCGGGGCAGGCTGTTCCTCGGGATGACAAGGTGCGATCATAATAGCTATTCTCTCCCTCAAAGGGAGAGATGCCCTACAGGGCAGAGAGGATAGATAAAAAAAAGCCCCGCTTGTGCAGGGCTTTTTCGTTTCATTGTGTGTTGGAGTATTAATGCGCATCTACAGGCATGTTCACGTTTTTCTTGAATTTCTGCAAGAATAAAAGCGGGATTGAACATAACATTACGCCTCCAGCTACCCAATATGCATCGCTATAGGTAAGCAGCAGGGTCTGTTTAATTACGGCTCCTTCTATTGCTTTCATCGCCATTAGCTTAGCATCTAAAAATGCAGCGCCTTTTGCCATGAAATTGTGGATAAGCCCGTTTAAACGTTCGGTAAATGCTGGATTATTTTCGTTAATATTTACTAAAAGATTATTTCGGTGGAAACCTTGTCTTACGTGAATTAAAGTCGTTAAGGCGGCAATACCAAAAGAACCTCCCAACTGGCGCATCATATTGTTCAAACCAGAACCTTGACCAATTTCTGCTCCTTTAAGATCTTGGATAGCCAAGGTGGTTAATGGCACAAATAACAACGCCATTCCAAATCCTCTAATTACCAAAGGCCAGAAAAATTGTTCCGTTCCTGAAGAAAGTGTTGATTTGCTGAGCATGTGGCAGAAGATGAAAAACAAAACCATTCCACCAGTGGCCATAAATTGAGCAGGTACACCTTTTTTAAGCATAATGCCAATAAAAGGCATCATGGCAATGGTACACAAACCACCAGCAATAAATAGCTCACCTGTTTGTAGCGGCGAGAAACCTAATAGACTTTGACAGAAAATAGGGAACACGAAAACGGAACCATATAGTCCAAAACCAAGTACAAATGAAGTAATCATGCCAATGGAGAAGCTTCGGTGTCTCATGATTTTGAAATTCACAATGGGATGATCTGTGCTGAGCTCACGCCAAATGAAAAGCAGGATGCCGAAAACTGAAGCAATGGCAAGCGCCGTAATGTATGGCGTGGCAAACCAGTCTTCGCTTTCACCTTTTTCTAATACGGTTTGTAAACTGCCAATGGCCACCGCCAATAAAACAATTCCCCACCAGTCAATAGGCGCACCCTTGCCATCCTTGGGCGTCTCTCGGACAAACATGTAGGCACAATAGGCCGCCAGAATACCGACGGGAATGTTTACGTAAAATATCCAAGGCCATGTGGTAATTTCTAAGATGTAACCGCCAATGGTAGGACCAACGGTTGGACCAACTACTGCTCCTAAACCAAACAAGGCTGTGGCAATACCCACATCCTCACGTGGCCAAGTTTCAATAAGAATAGCTTGTGCAGTTGAAATCAAACCACCGCCAGCTAGACCCTGTAAAATACGGAAGCCTACCAGTTCCCATAAATTATCGGCATTACCACATAAAAATGAGGCAATGGTAAACAGGATGATAGAAAAGAGAAAGTAATTTTTTCGGCCAAATCTGCTACCTAACCAGCCAGACATGGGCAGAACAATTACGTTGGCTACAGCGTAGCCAGTGGATAACCAGGCCACGTCTTCTAGCGTGGCGCCAAGGTTACCTTGTATTTGGGGTAATGCAACGTTTACAATGGTAGTATCTATCAGCTCCAAAAGAGCTGCAGTTATTACCGTAAACGTGATTATCCATTTTTTTAAACCTACTTCGGCCATTATTTAGTACTTAGATATGAGTATTTAGATTTGAGACAAGTTTCTAATTAAAGTGATTAAACATTTATTGGAATACTAATCCAGACCTATAACTTAAAACTTATAACCTACAACTCATTATATCGCAACAGATACTTTTACACTCATTCCTGGGCGTAGTTTCTCCAATACGGCTTTATCTTTGTTGGTAATTTTGATTTTTACAGGAACACGTTGTACTACTTTTACGAAGTTACCAGTCGCATTATCTGGAGGCAACAACGAACCTTTTGCACCTGTAATAGGAGAGAAGTTATAAACTTCACCTTCAATTTCTTGACCAGGGTAAGCGTCCACATCAATTTTTACTTTTTGTCCCGAGTGGATTTTATCTAACTGGGTTTCTTTAAAGTTAGCAGTGATGTAAATGCTGTTTTCGTTAACAATAGAGAATAACGATTGTCCTGCTTGTACCAACTGACCTTTTTGTACATTTTTCTTAGAAACGATACCTGTTGCCGGTGCTTTAATTTGAGTGTACGAAAGTTGAAGTTTGGCAAAATCAACATCAGCTTGACGTTGGCTAACACCTGAGTTGCTTACACTTAATTGTGATTGAGTAGTACCTACTTGTTTAACGGCAGCATTATACTGGTCAACGGCAGCATCATAAGTTGCTTGTGCAGTTTCTTTTTGTGCTTTGGCTTGATCAAATGCTTGTTTGGTGATTGAACCATCTTTTACTAGGTTCTCGTATCTGTCGTAATCTTTTTTGGCAAGCTCTAATTTTACCTTGGCAGCTTCTATGTTGGCTTTTGCAGTGCTGGTATTAGCAGCAGTAGCCACAATTTGTGCTTGTGAAACACCTACGCTAGCATTGGCACCAACTTGTCCAGCTTGTGCTTGCTCTAACTTAATTTTATAGTCGCTATCATCAAGAGTAACCAATACTTGATCTTGATTTACCTTGGTGTTTTCTTCAAAGTTGATGTCTTTTACGTAACCGCTTACTCTTGCAATTACTGGGCTAATATCTCCGTCAATTTGAGCGTCGTCAGTATCAACGTGTTTGCTGTAATAGCTATATTCGGTGTAACCAAATACGGCGCCAATGATGATTAGTACGCCAAGTATAATCGGGATTACTTTATTTTTCTTTTTTGCTGGCTTTGTCATGGTTATGCTTAGTTATTTTGTGATATTTTTCCTGTGGATTTTAATAAAGTGTAGTAAGCTAATTTGGCATCGGCTTTTGCCAATTCCAAGTTGATTTTAGCTTGATAAAGCAATGTTTCTGCGTCAATTCTATCAATGGCAGAAGCAATGTTGTTTTGGTATTTAGATTCGAACAATCTGTCGTTTTCACTTGCTTGGGCAATAGAAGTTTCCAAAACCGCAATTTTTTGTACGGCTAACTGGTAGTTCTGATAGTTTCTGTTCAGCTCAGTTTTAACGTTATCGGTTAAAATTTCCTTTTGGGTATCTATTTCCAATTGTTGTATTTTGGCTTCAGATACTTTGTTTTTGTTGGTCCATAAAGAAGCAATATTCCAACTGATATTAGCACCTAAAGTAATTGGCATAATGTATTGCTGGCTGCCAGGAATAAACTTGCCGCTTGGGTTTACATAGTAAAGGTTAGCGCCCAAACCTACAGTAGGCAACATATTGGCCTTAATAGATTTGATGTTGTAATCGGCAACTTTGTGTTGTATGCCTAATTGTTGTAGTTCTTGTCTGTTAGACATCGCGCTACTCAAGTAGTTGGATAGCGAACTCAATTGCGGCAAAGTATCATCAGCACCTTTAATTTCGATATCGGTGTTTTCAGGCAGGCCTAACAAAATATCGAGGTTATAGTTCACGATTTTTCTGTTATTCTCAATCTCCATTTCCGTTAGCGAAACATTGGCTTGCTGTAATTGAAACCTCAATACATCATTTTTAGTAACCAAACCCTGATCGTAAAAGCGTTGTGCTTGTTTCAGTTGTTTAGCAATAGCGGCAAGATTTTGCGCTACTACCTTTTTACTTTGTAGCAATTTGTAAAGCGAAAAGTATCCGTTAACTACAGCGTAGCTTACTTCCTCTTTGTTTTTATCTGCGTCAAGTACCGCTACTTCTTTTAACAGTTTGGTTGATTCTTGAGCGTATTTCAGTTTGCCACCACCATATACCAATTCTTGTACAGCCGCAGTACCTATAAAAGCATCGGCCCTGTTAGGTAAATGGATAGGATTTCCCTCACCAATTTTTAGGGTGTTGGTTGGGATTTCGGCATGGTTGTACATAAAACTGGCAGTAGCACTTGGTAAGGCATTATCCTTTACCGTAGCTAATTTTGCTACAGCTTCATCTATTTTTTGTTGCGATAGTTTTAGGTTTTTACTGTTGGCAATACCTAAATCCACCGCTTCTTGTAAACTTAATTGCCTTGTAGTTTGAGCTTGAAGGATGAAGGGCATCGCCAAACCTATAAAAAGCAACCTGATTTTTGTTGATATCATTTTTTGGGTGTTAAGTGCGTGAGGATCATTTCTTGTAGGTGGTCAATTAATCTGGCTTTAATGATTTCCCTATCTTTTTCGTTTTCTAGGTCGTAGTTAGTGTCGGGCGCAATTTTGTTTGGAGAAGTGGTTACCATCGATATCGTTCCCATGACACTTACAATAGTCATTCTGATATCTACAGGTCTAAAGTCTCCAGCATCTATGCCCTCTTTAATGATGTCTTCAATCACCAGAAGGTTTTGTCCCATGGCAGCTTTGATCTGATCAAAAACCTCTGGGCGCAATGAAAGCGAAAGCTCGCGATGCATCATTTTATGAAAGTTGGCATTATTCAAAATACGGCTAGCATATTTGTCAATTACCTTTAGCAGTTTTTCTTTTGCAGGGATTTTTTCTTCTTTAATTTGATTGAGTTGAGATTTAAAGCTCATCACTCTTTCTTCCATAATTTCTTGGAAAACTCCCATTTTGCTTCCGAAATAATAGTTGATCATTGCCATGTTGGCACCTGATTCGGCAGCAATTTGACGGGTAGAAGTTCCTTCGAAACCATACTCACAAAAAAGCTTCTCAGCAGCGACAATAATATCAGTCTTTTTATCGGTCTTTTCCATCTTGATTTTTTTGACGGGCCAAAATTAATCAAACGATTGATTAAATCAGTAGCACAACTCATTTGTTTTACAAAAAAATGATAAAGGTTTATATAATTTCCGGTGTGCTTAGGTCGCTCGACATGGTATATAAATGGAAAATATAACCACATAGCCACATAGGGGCATCGTTTTTTGTCGATTTAGGTAGTGGAAACCTTTTTGTTCTATTAAGAGAAAGTATAAACCACGACATCTATTTAGTACTATATGGATTTTCTATGTGCCTATGTGGTTCATTTGGACAGCTAACTATAAAATATAACCACATAGTCACATAGTGGTATTATTTTATCGATTTGGGTAGTGCGAAGCCTTTTGTTCTATATAAGAGTAAAGTATAAGCGACTACATCTATTTAGTGCTACTATGTAGTTCATTTAGGCAGATTTCTCCCAATAAAAGAGGATAGAAGTGGTTTATTCCCAAACGCCGTTTTTTTCGGTAAGAATAACAGGTTTTCCATCAGTAACCATAATGGTATGTTCATGTTGAGCCATGTAACCTCCTCTGTTGCCAACCATGGTCCAGCCATCACCTAAAGTTTCGGCATAAGTAGAGTCGGTGGAAATGAAAGTCTCGACGGCTACAACTGAGTTCTTTTTAAATCGGGTTTGGTTAAAACGGTCTCTGTAATTAGCTACTTCGTGTGGTTCTTCATGCAAACTGCGACCAACGCCATGACCTGTAAGGTTTTTAATCACTTTGTAGCCACGTTTTTTTGCTTCTGTTTCAATCAAATGCCCGATATCGGAAATTTTAACACCTCCTTTGATATTGGCGATGGCTTTTTGCAGAATTTCTTTGGAAGCATTCACCAATTTGTAATGCCCATGAATATCATTGCCCAATACAAAAGAACAACCATTATCAGACCAAAATCCATCCAGTTCAGCAGAAACATCAATGTTGATTAAATCTCCTTCTTGTAATATTCTTTGTTCAGAAGGAATGCCGTGGCAAAATTCATTATTAACGCTAATGCAGGTGAAACCAGGGAAGCCATAAGTAAGATAGGGGGCAGATTTTGCACCAAGCTCAGATAAACGTTTAGCACCAAAATCGTCTAGCTCTTTGGTACTCATGCCTATTTTGGCATAATCTATCATCGCTTTTAGTGTAAGCGCTACTGCTTCACTAGCTTTTTGCATTCCCTGTAATTCGGCTTCGTTGTTAATCGACATCGGCTTTTATGGATTAAATTTCGATTGCAAAGGTACAAAAAAGGAGACCGTTTTTAAGAGCGTGTCGTTTTACTTGACACAGAAATGTTCGTTATCTTGTTTAAGATGAATTGCTTGTCTATTGGTGATTGGGCACAATCTAAAGCTTCACGATAACAATTTTCAGCTGCCGAATATCGGTGTAGTAGGCTGTTTAAATGAGCTTTTGCTAGGTGAAAGAAAAGCTGATGCTCAGGGTTCAAGGTTTTGCCCAAGGCATGGAGTTGTTCTAATAAATCTTCAGAAGGAGAGAGGTAACTCCAGGCAATGATTTTATTTAACGATAAGGTAGTAGATGGACCTTCCAATATTTCGATTTGCTCATATAGATAAATGATTTTTTGCCAATCAGTGGCTTTAAAATTAGTAGCGCAGCAATGTATGGAGGCAATGATGGCTTCTAAATGATATTTACCTAACTGTTGACTGTTTTTGGAAAGATGGAGATAATACATCCCTTCCCTAATTAAAGCAGGGTCCCATAGTGAGCGGTCTTGCTGTTCCAACGATATCCAAAAATTTTCACTGGAAATACGGGCCGAAAATCTGGCGGCATTAAAAAACATCAAAGCCAGCAATGCATTGGTAGCGGTGTCATTTGGTCGTAATTGCAAAAGGAGCTTAGCCAGTCGCATGGCTTCATAGCACAAGTCTATGTTTAAACCCTCCTTTGCCCTAGTAGTTTTGTAACCCTCGTTAAACATCAGGTATAAAACAAGGTGCAATTGATTCAAGTTCGTGTTCAGGTACTTTTCTGGAAGTTCATCAAAATTGAATCTAGTATTTTGCAGCAATTGTTTGGTCCTGAAAATATGCTTTTTTGCCGCCTCGTTGGTCATCAATAAGGCATTGCCAATTTCGGGTACTCCAAAACCCGACAACGTATAAAGTGTGAAAATGATTTGGCTTTTTAACGGTAGTTTTAATTCACAAATTCTTAATAGTAATTGCAGTTGACTATCAGCGATTTGTTTTTCATCAGGTGAAAAGTCATAGCTCTCGGGAATAGGGATGTTGAGGTTGTTGGCTATATTTTCACGCTTGATGAGGTTAATCAATTTGTTTTTGGTGGTCTTAAGTAACCAAGCTTCGGGCGCATCTGGTAAGCCTTTGTAACGCCAATGTTTTAGGGCCGCCTCAAAGCTTTCCTGAACGGCATCCATAATATTTTCCAACTGACCGATACCATAATACCTGGTTAAAATAGCAACCATCTTCCCCGAATAAGCTCGGAAAAGATGTGCTGTTTTTTGGAAAATTTCGTTATTCGCCTGATTGTTCATCGTGGGCCATTACTTCACGCAATTCTATCATAGCCCCAAGCTCAAGCGAAGGACAGCCTTTCGCAATTAGGGTTGCTTCTTCTAAGGAATTGGCCAACAGGAAATAGTAGCCGCTAATACACTCTTTGCTTTCGATGTAAGGACCGTCGGTAACTATTTTCTCTTTTCCTTTAATATGTACGCCATTGGCTTCAAGTGGGTTGCCATCTTTGAAATGACCTTTAGCAATGAGCGTTTCTACCCAAGCCATGTGTTTTTCAATGTCGGCCTGCATTTCTTCTATCGAGAGTTGTCCATAGTTGGCATCTTCTCTGATTAATAATAGAAATTCTTTCATGATGTTGTTTTTGTTAAGTTATTAAAATACTTTTTATCAAAGACAACCCAGGCTAATAAAAGGGGACAAATCTTAAAAAGAAAATTTCAGTTTAAGGGTGTAGCCTAGCATATAGCCATTCACCAAAAGCGTATCCATTTTGATAAATGGCGATAATAAGGATAAAGATAATGATGGGAAAAGCAATTTTTAACCACTTAGATTTCAATAATTCTTCCTTGTTCATGGTCTAGTTTTTTTGGTTTCTAGTTTAGAACGATTTCTTCTTTGAATTGTTACACTTTGCTTACCAATTAAGAGTGATTTTAATGTATAAATAACACTAAGCTGTTATATAATTCGCTTGTTTATTTTATCTTTAGGCGATTTTATCAAACCAGTCCTTTTTTGGACATTTTTATTTCAAACTTTCTTAAAAAATAAAAACACATGTCAAACTCATCAAAAATTATCTATACCAAAACAGACGAGGCTCCATTGTTAGCTACCTACTCCTTATTGCCCATTGTACAAGCTTTTACGGCTTCGGCGGGTATCGAAGTAGAAACAAGGGACATCTCTTTGGCGGGAAGGATTTTAGCAAACTTTCCAGAGTTTTTAAAGGATGACCAAAAAATTGGAGATGCATTGACAGAACTAGGCCAATTAGCGAATACGCCAGAGGCTAATATCATCAAGCTACCTAACATTTCTGCTTCTATTCCTCAATTAAAAGCAGCTATTGCTGAATTGCAATCTCAAGGTTTTGCATTGCCTAACTATCCAGAAGATGCACAAACTGAAGAAGAAAAAGCGATTAAAGCTAAATATGCAAAAGTGCTTGGCTCAGCTGTAAATCCAGTATTACGTGAAGGAAACTCTGACCGTAGGGCACCAAAAGCGGTGAAGAATTATGCAAAAGCAAATCCTCATTCAATGGGTGCTTGGTCTGCAGATTCTAAAACTAGCGTAGCAAGCATGAGCGAAGGCGATTTTTATGGTTCAGAGAAATCAACGACTGTAGAAAACGACTCACAATTTAAAATTGAATTTGTAGGTGCTGATGGTGCCGTTACTGAACTTAAAGGTTTAGCTAACTTAAAAGCAGGTGAGGTAATTGATAGCTCGGTATTGAGCCTTGCTAAATTAAAAGCATTTGTTGCCGAAGCAATTAAAGAAGCCAAAGCAACTGGCGTTTTGCTTTCAGCTCACTTAAAAGCAACCATGATGAAGGTTTCAGACCCTATCATTTTTGGGGCGATTGTAGAAGTTTACTTTGCAGATGTTTTCGAGAAATATGCGGAGTTATTTAAAACTTTAGGAGTTGATACTCGTAATGGCTTAGGTGATGTTTATGCAAAAATTGCTGGTCATGCGCAAGAGGCTGAAGTGAAAGCTGCTATTGATGCGGCAATTGCTAATGGACCAGCTTTAGCGATGGTAAATTCTGATAAAGGGATTACTAACCTACACGTTCCTTCTGATGTGATTGTAGATGCTTCAATGCCTGCAATGATTCGTACTTCGGGCCAAATGTGGAACAAAGACGGCAAGCCTCAAGATACTTTGGCTATAATTCCAGATAGAAACTATGCAGGCGTATATACTGCTACTATTGAGGACTGTAAACAACATGGTGCTTTTGACCCTAAAACAATGGGTTCGGTACCAAACGTAGGTTTAATGGCACAAAAAGCAGAGGAGTATGGTTCACACGATAAAACTTTCCAAGCTGCGGCAAATGGTACTATTCGCGTAACAGATGCTTCTGGAAACGTATTCTTCGAGCAAGCAGTTGAAAAAGGAGATATTTTCCGTATGTGCCAAACTAAAGATGCTCCAATCCAAGATTGGGTTAAATTAGCAGTGAACAGAGCTCGTTTATCAAATACACCAGCAGTTTTCTGGTTAGACGAAAACAGAGCACACGATAGAGAAATCATCAAGAAAGTAAATAAATATTTGCCGAACTTCGATACCAATGGATTAGACCTTCGTATTCTTTCTCCAATTGAAGCTACTAAATTCACTTTGGAGCGTATCCGTAAAGGCGAAGACACCATTTCGGTAACTGGTAACGTATTGCGTGATTATTTAACGGATTTGTTCCCGATTTTAGAGCTAGGTACTTCTGCAAAAATGTTGTCGATTGTACCATTAATGAACGGTGGTGGTTTATTTGAAACTGGTGCTGGTGGTTCTGCTCCTAAGCACGTTGAGCAATTCGTAACAGAAGGTTACTTACGTTGGGATTCATTAGGTGAATTCTTGGCTTTACAAGCTTCGTTAGAGCACTTAGCTCAAACTCAAAATAACGCTAAAGCACAAGTATTGGCTGACGCTTTAGATGAAGCTAACGCTAAATTCTTGGCTACAGATAAATCTCCAGGTAGAAAATTAGGTACTATTGATAACCGTGGTTCTCATTTCTATTTAGCTTTATATTGGGCTGAAGCTTTGGCTGCACAAACTAAAGATGCTGAATTGAAAGCTAAATTTGAGCCATTGGCAAAAGCATTAGCAGAAAATGAAGCTAAAATTTCTGAAGAGCTAATCGCTGCTCAAGGAAATGCTCAAAACATTGGAGGTTACTATAACCCTAATGATGAGTTGGCTGGAAAGGCAATGCGTCCAAGTGCTACTTTAAACAATGCTTTGACTAGTTTATAGTCTGGTAATTAATTACTGATATAAAAAATCCCTGTTCGTTTTGAGCAGGGATTTTTTTATGTCCCCCGTCATTTCGAACGCATGTGAGAAATCTAACAACTTGGTAATTTTTTAATATGATGCTAGATTTCTCTTATCGTCGAAATGACGATAAGAGAAATGTTTCTTCGTTCTCGTCATCTCGACGACCAAAGGAGGAGAAATCTAACGATGTATAGTTTTAGTTCTATTGGTTTTCCGTTTTGACGCTTATGGCATGATGCTAGATTTCTCACATGCGTTCGAAATGACGGTAATAGCAATGGTTTTTCCTTCCGTCATTTCGACGATTGAAGGAGGAGAACCGAAGCTCTACGCAGTAAAATCTAACGATATGTATATAGCACAATTGGTTTTCAGTTTTGATGTATATAAAGAATGATGCTAGATGTTAGAAGCTGGAATTTCCATTATTACTTACTAATCTTTACAGGTATTGCATTAGAAAACGCACCATAACTAACATCTTCTATTTTTACGGGTAGCTTTGTGTAAGAGAAAGCACTGCTTTGTACTTCCCTGATAGCGACGTTCAGTTTGTCAGAAGTACCTACGCCAGCAATATTCACATCCATTTTACTCGAAGTAGATTTGATGTTCACGTCTATGGAACCATCTGCATTAAGAGGTACTAACGCATACTGCTTGTTAGGTGCTGAATTGGTTTTTGGAGCATCCGCATGCGCACTTGGGATAATTTCAACTTGTTTAAGAACAATAACGGTTAAGCAAACAGCAATCACTGTGAGTACTGCTTTGGTGTATAAATCTGTTTTCATTTTGTGTTTTTTACCTAAATATAAAAATAGTTGGTAAAAATTAGCTCATCTGTATTGGAGATGACAATGATTATTCTGCTATCCTGCGTCATTTCGAACGCATGTGAGAAATCTAACAACTGGGTAATTTTTTAATATGATGCTAGATTTCTCCTATCGTCGAAATGACGATAATAGCAATGTTTCTTCGTATCCTCGTCATTTCGACGACCGAAGGAGGAGAAATCTAGCTCTATACAATAAAATTTAGCTACTTTTCGAAGTTGATTAACTATATAGTTAGATTTAACTTCGTTGATTTACAATTCTCTTCGTCGTGCTTCCTTATCGAAATGACGAATAGGAAAGTATCTACATCACGCGAACTACCATTCGGCAATTTCATCATTGAAGCTTTTCCAAGAAGGGTTGAAGGAATTAATTAACTGGTTCTTTTTCTCTCTACGCCATTTTTTTATTTCCTTTTCCCTAGCAATGGCTTCCTCTATGTGTGAAAAGACTTCATAATACACACAAATGATGGCATTATATTTTGCAGTAAAAGACTTTGGGTATACTTTCTGCTCATGTTCCTTTAATCGAAAAATTAAATCGGAAGTAACGCCAATGTAGAGCACGGTGCGGTTAACGTTTGTAAGGATATAAACAGCTCCACCTCTTTCCATAGTTTTTAATAGGTTAGTAATGTTCTTTCGTTCTCGTCATCTCGACGACTGAAGGAGGAGAGATCTAGCAACTTGGTAATTTTTTAATATGATGCTAGATTTCTCCTGTCGTCGAAATGACGGTACAAATAGCAATGTTCCTTCGTTCTCGTCATCTCGACGAGCGAAGGAGGAGAGATCTAGCAACTTGGTAATTTTTTAATATGATGCTAGATTTCTCCTGTCGTCGAAATGACGGTACAAATAGCAATATTCCATCGTACTCCGTCATCTCGACGAGCGAAGGAGGAGAGATCTAGCAACTTGGTAATTTTTTAGTATGATGCTAGATTTCTCCTGTCGTCGAAATGACGGTACAAATAGCAATGTTCCTTCGTTCTCGTCATCTCGACGACTGAAGGAGGAGAGATCTAGCAACTTGGTAATTTTTTAATATGATGCTAGATCTCTCCTGTCGTCGAAATGACGATAATAGTGGTGTTCTCACATACTATCGAAATGACGGGAGGTGCCTAACCCTCCGCCAGTTCTTTAACCTTTTCCAAAGCTTTAGGCCAGTTTTCTTCAAAATATGATTTATACTCCTCAGTAGTGTCCATCTCAACGCTTAGTAGCGATTTGCCATCTTCCTTGGTGCTTATTTTATAGTTTTCAAAAACTTCTCCCCATTTCTTCGCTTCTTCACTATCATAGTCCTCCACACCATCTTTGTAAAAGCCCAAATGCTGAATAGAAATAAACTCATTGGGAATATGGTCGGCAATTTTCGATACCATTCCTTCATCTTTTGCACCCAAAAACAAGGCTTTGCTACCTTTCTCCCAAGTGGTGATTACCCTTGAACCCTCCGCAAAAACTGCAGTCCAAAGTGGGTAAGTTGTTTCTCCCAAAAGAATTCCCCATACTCTATCTTTAGGAGCATCGATTTCAATTTTAAAATAAATTCGTTCCATAGTCTTGATTTTTATTTAGGGAATTTACTAAAATCCATGAACAATACGTTCCATTTGTGACCATCAAGGTCGATAAAACCTCCGCCATACATCCAGCCATCCTTTTCTCCGCCTGCGGCAAATACATTTCCGCCTGCTTCTGCTGCCTTTTTGAGAATATTGTCTACATCTTCTCTGTTTTCCGCATCAATAGAAATCAAACACTCAGTAGCGTCGGTTAAGTCGGCAATTTGAAAAGGAGTGAAGCTTTTGAACACTGCTTCCGTAAAAAAGTTCACAATAAAATCCTTTTGGCCAATCTTAAATGAAGCCATCGAATCGCTTTTAGGAGCATGTTCATTTAGTTTAAAGCCAATTTTGGTAAAAAATGCAATGGTTTGTGGAATGTCCTTAACAGATAAGTTAAGCCAAATTTCTTTTGTCATGGTCTGATTGTTTAAGTGATAACCAAATTTCATCAAAATTGTTGGCTTGCAAGGGGTTAAATATGACAACAAACGGGCGCATAAAAGACAATCTCCAAAATAAACAGAGTAAATGTTCATGAATTTTTCGATAATAAATGTTAAAAATGAAGTAAGTCTTGTTTCGTACGAAAGTTATCCTACCTTTGTGATATGGAAGAGAAGAAATCTATTAATTCAATCCCAGAGCCTACCAGAGCCGAGTTGGAGATATTGCAGGTATTGTGGGAATTTGGCCCTAGTACAGTACGTTTTGTAAATGACGAGCTGAACAAACAACGAGAAGTGAATTATACTTCTACCTTAAAACAAATGCAAATTATGGACGAGAAGGGCATCCTTAATCGTGATGCAAGCCAGATGAAGCATATTTATGCACCAGTACAAGCAGAGTTAAAAACTAAAGGACAACTGTTGGACAAATTTGTAGATACGCTTTACAAAGGGTCGGCAGCTAACTTGGTGATGCAGTTGCTAGATAATAAAAAGACGTCGAAAGAAGAGTTGGAGGAAATTAAGAGATTGCTAGATGAACTTGAAAAGTAGATAAAAAACCAAATAAACAGAACCACAACTATGGAATTTAAATGGGTTAACTTTCTGCCACCTGATTTGATGGAAGCATTGTTCGGTACATTACTCCATTCTTTATGGATAGGTTTAGTAACAGCTTTGCTTGCTGCATTATTTATTGTTGGCACTAAAAACCGTCAACCGGTTTTGAGGTACAATTTGCTGGTAGCCTTGTTGAGTCTATTTTCATTAAGCATGATGGTGGTTTTTGTACAAAGCTTAAACAAGATGAATATCATTGCAAGCCTTTTCGGTTTCAGCCAATCGCAGCAAAATGCAATATTTAAGTTCCAGCTGGATATTTTCACTGCCCTTAATCAGTTTTTTGAAGTCTTGAAGCATTATGCAGGTCCAATGATTTTGGTTTGGCTCCTCATCATTCTTTTTAAATCAATACAACTGTTGGTTGGATTGCATGGGGTGAGCTATTTAAAAAGAACCAAAAACTTCGCAGCAGGCAATTATTGGGAGCAAAAAGTTGCTACGCTTGCTCGTCAGCTGAATATTAACCAAAGCATCACTATCTTTCAGTCGGGCTTGGCTAAAATTCCAATGGTAATTGGGCATTTCAAACCCGTTGTTTTAATGCCTATTGGTTTGTTAAACCACTTAAGTTTAAACGAAGTAGAAGCCATTTTGAGCCATGAATTAGCACATATTAAACGTAGAGATTATCTGGTAAACATCCTTCAAAACATTGTAGAAGTGTTATTCTTCTTTAATCCAGCGGTTTTATGGTTGTCTAAAATCATTAGGGAAGAGCGTGAAAACTGCTGTGATGATTTAGCTATTGCCTGTACAAATGATAAAAATGGCTATCTAAAAGCATTGGTTTCTTGTCAAGAATTCAGCTTAAACTCAACAGGTTTTGCCATGTCAATGGCTAATGGAAAAGGTCAGTTGATTGCTCGCATCAGAAGAATTGCTTTTAATAACAGAAGCACCTTGTCTGGTTTCGAGAAGACGACCTTGGCCGTTTCCTTATGCTTTTTTCTAATGGTAGGTGCAGCTTTTAAAATGGGCCAATCGCCAATGAAACAATCGTCATTGGAAAAAGAAATGACCTACGTTAATGGATTGAACCATCAATTTAAAGCAGCAAAACCAATCAGTGAGCCACCGCCTCATGAAAATTGCGAACCAGCTAAACCATCTGCAATAAACTTGGGAGAAGCGCAAGAGGATGATTTTTCAGATTTAGCTGCCGTTGTGGAAGTTGAACCCATTTCGGATTTACCACAAGCCAAACCAGAAGAGCCTTTTGCTCCAATGAAACCCGTTGCACCGTTAAAAAATGTGATCTCTATTAACCAGCCCATTTCAAATATCATAAATGTGCCTGTGGGTGTTACCACTACAACCACCATCACCACAACTACCAGTACCGTTAAGGTAGACGGTAAAGTGGTGGAGCATATTGTCCATGATGGTACTGATGCCAGTCAAGAGATAAGGGACCAAATGATAAAGGACAGTTTGTTGGTAAGAGGCAAAAAAATGAACTATACCCTTACCGAGAATGAATTGTTGGTGAATGGGATTGCACAGGATGCCAGTATACATCAAAAATATAAAGAAAAATACATTAAGCGACCAGATATAGAGTATCGGATTAGTCGCTAAACACAAATAAACCTAAACCACTTTTTAATGAAACTTCAACTTAAGGTTATTTTAACCTATGGGCTACTTATTGCCTCAATTTTTGCCTATGCGCAACAAAATGTGACGGCGGTAATTAGCGGAAAAATTACGGATAGCAGTTTAAAACCTATTGATTTAGCCACTGTAGCCCTATTCTCTCTTAAAGATAAAGACAGCGTACTCCTGAAAACTTCTTTCACGGAGGCAGATGGTAAATTTTCTTTTGATAAAATCCCTGCAGGCAACTATCAAATTAGGGTGATGTTGGTAGGCTATGCTAATTTTCGAAGTCAGCCAATTGTGGTTGACGCAAGTCGTAATCTCATTGAGCTCGGCGAGCTTAAATTGGCAGCAGTTACCAAAACCTTAAAAGAGGTGAATGTGGTGGCAAAGAAACCTTTTGTTGAAAAAAAGATTGATAGGACCGTAGTAAATGTTGACGCTTTGATTTCCAATGCAGGAACTTCTGCCCTTGATGTTTTGGAAAAATCGCCAGGAGTAAGTGTAGACCAAAATGGTAGCATTAGCTTGAAAGGGAAGCCAGGAGTGGTGATATTTATTGATGATAAGCCTAGTTTTTTATCGGGGGAAGAATTGGAAAGTTATCTGCGTTCGTTGCCATCATCTATGATAGACCAAATAGAGTTGATGACCAATCCACCAGCAAAGTATGATGCTGCGGGGAATGCAGGGGTGATTAATATTAAAACTAAAAAGGATAAAGCGGTTGGCTTTAACGGTGCGGTAAATCTAAGCTTAACCCGTGGTAAAAAAACACGCTCAAATGATAGTTTCAACTTTAATTATCGAAAAAATAAATGGAACGTTTTTGGAAACTTTGGCTATAACCTCAATAACAGTTTTACCGATTTGGACTTGAATAGAAGGTACAAAAAGCCTGATGGCAGCACAGATTATTTCTTTAATCAAAACTCCTATTTTCAGCGACATGCCAATACTTTTAATGGACAAACAGGGGTAGATTATTACCAGTCTGAAAATACTACTTGGGGTATTTTGTTGAGAGGCAATATTCGGAATGCAAACAATGTAAATGACAATACCAGTAACTTGTTTAATCCAGCGATGGTAAAGGACTCTAGTATTGTTGCCAAAAACATGGATGATATTTCCTTTAAAAATGGGGGTGTGAATGCCAACTACCGTCATAAATTTGGTAAAACAGGTAAGGAAATCACTGCTGATGCAGATTATATCAATTATAACACCCGTACAGACCAGCATTACTTTAATGATACTTATTTAGGAAATGGTACTTTGAAATCTCAAGATTTGTTGGAAGGACAGTTGCCAGCAAGAATAAACATTTACAGCTTTAAATCTGACTATTCGCAACCTTTAATGGGAACTTGGAAAATGGATGCAGGAGTGAAAACAAGCTACATCAAAACCAATAACATTGCTAGTTATTTTTATACGGCAAACAATGTCACCACTCCAGATTACGACAAGAGCAATCATTTTGTGTACAGCGAAAACATCAGCGCAACGTATTTGAATTTGAGTAAAGAAGGCAAACGTTTTTCTTTGCAGGCAGGTTTAAGGCTCGAAAATACCATCTCTAAAGGTCACCAATTGGGTAACATCATGAAATCTGATTCGAGTTTTAAGAGAAGTTATATCAACGCATTCCCAACCTTATATTTCTCTTATAAGCTGGATACTACTTCTACGCATGAGCTGGGTTTAAATTATGGAAGAAGGATAGATAGACCTGTTTATCAGGATTTGAATCCATTCTATTCTCCATTGGATAAGTTTACTTACTATGTAGGTAATCCGTATTTAAGACCATCATTTACCCAATCTATAGAGCTTTCGCATACCTATAAAAACAAAATTACTACAGCTTTAAGCTATAGCCACAGCAAAGACCAAGTAAATGAAACCATCGAAATAGTGAATGGAACTTATTTTAGCAGACCTGCAAACATTGGCAAACAGGAGGTGTATAATGCCTCTGTTAATGCCAACCTTGATTTGGCCAAATGGTTAGGCTTTAATTGGTTTGGACAATACACCTATATCCATTCGCAAAGTAATTTTTATACAGGCTTTTTGAATACCAAAGGCGGCTTTTTTTCGAGTAATGGAAACCTACAATTAAAATTTGATAAGGGTTGGAGTGGAGAAGTAAATTATCGATACCAAACTAAACTAAGAAATGTACAGTTCGAAATAGGTAAGGTATATGATATTGGCCTTGCATTGCAGAAGAAATTAAGTACAGCTAGTACTTTGAGAGTAAGCGCTACTGATATTTTCCAAACCAGAGCTATTAATGGCATCATCAATAACCTTAATTTAACCGAAGCCAATTGGCGAAACAGAGGTGATTTTACCTCGGTAATGCTTAGCTATAGTTACAGATTTGGAAAAGCGATTAGCAATTTGCGTAGACATAATGCAGACGGAGCGCAGAGTGAACAAAATAGGGTGCGTAACTAAAAATTGGTAGATAGGCAGCAACTTGTTTTTCTTGTCTTAGCGCTTTATTATCAATATCTTCGTTTAAAGTTCGCCCATAGGATGAAGAAGAATTATCTGCTCGTTTTGGTGCTGGTTATCCTGTTTGCTTTTAGGCGGGATAACGGCCAGCTGCCTTTCAATAAAACAAAGTTTAAACTACCTGCGGGAGTTACCGAAAAGGATTATCTGCCCAATACTTTGGTCATTAAATTCAAAGTGGGTGCTAAACGCAATGCTACCACGCAAAGTGCCGAAAAGCAGTTGAGCGCTCAAGGCGTTTCGTTGACGATGTTTGAACCGATATTCAATGAAAGTTCAAATGTTGAACAACGTTCTATAAATGGCGAGATAGATTTTCATGCCGAAAGCTATTTTCGGGCAAAATATACAGGAACCGCTAATATTGAAAGTGTCATCAATACTTTACTGCAAGATGAGAGCATTGCCTATGCAGAGCCTAGTTATATCCATACTACTTGGTATACCCCTAACGATGCTTCTTATGGTACACAATTTTATTTGCCACAGGTAAAAGCTCCCCAAGCTTGGGATGTATTAAAAAGTGCTTCAAACGTAATTATTGGGATTGTTGATTCGGGGTCTGAAGTGACACATTCAGATTTGGCTGGAAATATCTACTTAAATACAGCAGACCCGATAAATGGAATTGACGATGACGGCGATGGTTACATAGACAATTATTATGGCTGGGATTTGTGTGGTCAATCTGCAAGTACCATGATTCCCGATAATGACCCGAATGTAAAAAGTGCGGCTGCCGACCATGGTGTGCACGTTAGTGGGATTGCTTCGGCAGTATCAGATAATGGAATAGGAGTGGCAAGTATCGCTTATAATGCAAAACTTTTAATTGTAAAGGCGGGCGCCGACGATAATCCTACTTCTATTTACAAAGGTTATGAAGGAATCAAGTATGCAGCCGATAAAGGTGCACAAATTATCAACTGTTCATGGGGTGGTGTAGGTGGTGGTCAATTTGGACAGGAAATAGTGAATTATGCCATTAGCAAAGGTTGTTTGGTAGTTGCTGCGGCAGGTAATTCAGGTAATGATATTCCAGTTTATCCAGCAGCATTTGAAGGCGTACTTGCAGTAGCCAATCTCGACCAAAATGATGTGAAGGCGGGTACTTCTAATTTTGGGACCTACGTAGATATTTCAGCTCCTGGAACGGGCATTTATAATACCGTTTACGGAAATGCTTATGGCTATAAATCGGGGACTTCTATGGCGGCTCCTTTGGTGTCGAGTGCAGCGGCATTGCTCAAAGCAAAATACCCTGCTTATTCGGGTTTACAAATAGGAGAGTTGTTGCGTACCACAGCAGACCCCGTAGATAGTAAAAATCCTACTTACGCTAATTTACTGGGCAAAGGACGGCTAAATATCTATCGAGCATTAACTGAGGCAGGTGCATCTGTTCGTTACCAACAGCTAACCATTAGTGACCAAAGCTTGGGAAATAGAGCACCAGGGACAGAAATAACTTTGCAGTTTGCTCTTAAAAACTTTTTAACGCCTGTGAACGGATTGAGCGTAAACGTAACCAGTAGCAGTCCCTTTGTACAAGTGGTAAACCCAACCATTAATGCTGGAAATTTCAATAGTCTAGAGACCAAAACAGGTTTAACACCTATTAAAGTAAAAGTATTAGCTACTGCACCAGAAAATCATAAAGTTATTTTTACCCTTAATTACTCGGGAAATGCTGGAACATACACCGATGTAGAGAGCTTTGAAACCATCGTTGCACTCGATTATTTGAATGTAACCGTAAATCAGGTGAGTACTACGTTTACTTCTAACGGTAGGGTCGGTTATAGTAAAGCCAATGCTACGGCTGGTTTGGGTTTTATTTATAAAGACGAAAATATGCTTTATGAAGCGGCTTTGCTCATTGCCAAATCAGAAACGCAGGTGATGAACAATGCTCGTACCGATAGCTATTACAGCGAAGATTTTAGGAAGCAACAAACAGCAGCTATCGTGGCTAATACGACCGCCCCATTTGAAGGAACTAGTATTTTTACCGATGCTGGAGCAGCTAATCCCATTGGCTTAAAAGTGCTTTCTAGAGCTTGGGCATTTAATACCATTACCGATAATAAGTATGTGCTGGTAGAATACGAAATTGTAAATACCAGTAATGCCGATTTGGAGAACATTTACACAGGTTTATTTACCGATTGGGATTTAGACGAATCATCTGCCAATGCAACCGAATATGATGTGCCAAATAAAACGGCTTACGTTTACGCTAAGAAAAATGCTTCTTATCCTTATGCTGGTATACGGTTGTTGAGCCTTTCGGCTGCACCTGCCTACTATCCATTGTCTTATCAGTTGCCAAATAGCTTTCTTTCTGATAATGTATTTAATACATCAGAGAAATACAAAACGCTGACTTCTGGAATACAGGCGGCAGGTTTGGGGCATAATACGGCTAATGGTTATGATGTGATGTTTACCGTGGGAAGCGGACCTTATAAGATTCCTAAAAATCAATCGATAAGACTAGCCTATGCTTTTTTAGCAGGTGATAATAAAAGCGAATTGACGACTGTTGGCGATGCAGCGCAAGTTAAATATACAGAAGTGAGCAAGAAGCCAATCAGTGTAGTTCCTACTGAATATGCTTTAGGGCAGAACTATCCTAACGAGGGTAAAGCGTTCACTTATATCCCAGTAGACCTACCTGAAAAAACAAAAGTTGATTTGACCATTTATGATGTAATGGGTCGAAAAATAAGAAAGGTAACCGAAGGAACTGTTGAAGCGGGTAGCTATCAATTTTATGTTGATTTGAGTACTTTTGCTAGTGGGGTTTATACCTATAAATTAAATACGCCCAATTATAAGCAAGCCAAAAAAATGATTGTAGCGAAATAGTAATTAACGTAGGTTCGAGATGAGCGTTTTGTGATTTTACATTATATCCAGCTCTAGCAAAGACTCTTCGTTCTACTAAAACGGAACATGTTTGGCATACACTCTTATGTGCCTATGTGGTTATATTTTTTTACCAGCAAAAGTTTCCAAAATGAACCACATAGGCACATAGTAAGCTAAATGGTATTACAAATGCACTAATTGTAGTCAGCCGTGGATTTTTATTTATTTGTTTCTAAGGTTTCAAAGGGTTTTCTTAACCTGAGCTCACGCGAGTTAGGGAATAATCCAAAAAGGAGTAATGATTATCCTAAAGTATTAAAACAAGCTCTGCAACGAGGTTCGTAACTATCTTTTTCACCTAAAAGCACTCTGGCTTCACTGGCGGCAGTACGGTAAGAATAAACTGCTGGACTACCACACTGCATACATACTGCGTTTACTTTGGTAACATGCTCTGCAATGGCCATTAATGCGGGCATTGGGCCAAAAGGTTTACCCAAAAAATCCATATCTAAACCAGCAATCACCACCCTAATGCCTTTTTTAGCAAGTGTATTGCATACTTCGGGAAGTTCGTCGTCAAAAAACTGTGCTTCATCAATGCCCACTACCTGGGTATTAGCACCCAACAACAAAATAGCAGAAGAGCTATCTACTGGTGTGGATTGTATGGAGTTTAAATCGTGCGATACCACAGCGGTATCATCATAGCGAGTGTCGGTTTTAGGCTTAAAAATTTCTACGTTCAACTTAGCGATTTGTGCTCTTTTAAGCCTCCTGATCAACTCTTCAGTCTTACCAGAAAACATAGAACCGCAAATAACTTCAATACTTCCACTAAATTCTCCCCGTCTAAAATTTTGCTCGCTAAATAACATTGTAAAGGTATTTTTAGCCAAATATAAAAGATTTTTATAGTATTTTTGGTTATCAGTTATTAACATAAAACGCCAAAACTTTCGTTACAAGATTATGATGAAACAAGAAGCTCTTTTCAGGAAACTAGGGAACATACTTAACGAATTGAACGACCAATATCAGTTTTTGTCTCAAAACCCTGAGCAATTGAGCGAACTGGAGCTGGAACTGTTTTTAGCAAATGCGAATTTCTTGGCAGACCATATCCAAATCATCAAAAAATTAAACCTGCCTTTTCAGGCCCCTTTAGCACTCACAACTCCGCCTGTACAAGTAGAGCCTGTTATGGATGAGGAAGTTGTAGATGAGTTAAAAGATGTGCAGCAGGTGGAAGCCATTACCTTTGCGAATGTTGAAGAAAAAGTAGCGCCTTTATTTCAAGAAGAGGTCATAAAAGAGCAGCCACCAATAATAATAGAAGAGAAGATAGAAGAAGCACCTCCCACTATTGAGGTAACGGTAGAGGAAGAGAAGGTAGACGAGGTAGAAGAAGTTGCTCCATTGGTAGAACACGAAAAGGAGTTATTCAGATTAGAAGAGGAACCAACCAAAACTTTTGAGTTCATCTTAAATAGCGAGAGCTATACCGAGGAAGATAAATTTGACTTTGAAGAAAAAACAGCGGAACAATTGTTCGACAGGCCATTGAGCAAAGAAGAAGAATTGATTTTAGAACAAAAGAAAAAGGTAAAAGAAAATCTGGTTCGTAACCCCGAAGATTTAGAAGAAGATGAGATTGGTCCAGAGCCCTTTTTGGTTCATAAAGAAGAAGCACCCCAATATGAAATACCAAAAATAATTGCGGAGCCAGTGAGGGAAGAAGTGCCGCCAGTAACGGAAACTGTTAGCAAAGTAACTATTGAGACCACTAAGGTAGAAGTAGAGGTTGAAACCAGTTACAAGCCTACCTTGAATGATATTTTAGCGGGGAAAAATACAGGCACGAGATTAAACGAAACCTCTGGCAGTAATATCACCGATTTAAAAGCCGCCATTAATCTTAATGACAAGCTATTATACATCAAAGACCTTTTTAATGGTTATAACTTAGCTTATGCCGAAGCAATAGACATTGCCAACAAAATGCCAAATTTTGATGCTGCGGATAATTTCTTCCAAAAAAACTACGCTGTAAAAAACAACTGGGCCGATAAACAAGCCACCGTAGATAAATTTTATCTGTTATTAAATAGGAGGTTTAAAGACTAGGAACTAGGTATTAGGAGCTAGGGATTAGGTATTAGTTTGGATGTTTAAGTATTAGATATACTTTAAATCCTTATGTACTAGTTTTTAAGTGTTAAATCGCTAGTAAAATACTAACTACTATCTACTAGCCACTAATTCCTAGCCACAGCTTTAAATAAATCCCATCCTGTTAGAATCCAGCTTCAGGAAGATAAAAAGCAATATCGTGAAGCTCCACAACGATGAACCACCGTAACTAATAAACGGTAGTGGAATGCCAATCACGGGCATAATGCCAATGGTCATCCCGATATTGATAAAGACGTGGAAAAATAAGATACAAGCAATGCTGTAGCCATACACCCGCGAAAATACGGAACGTTGTCGTTCGGCCATGTTCACAATACGGAGTAATAAAAACGAGTAGAGACCAATCACTACAAAACATCCTGCAAAGCCCCATTCTTCTCCAATGGTCGAGAAAATAAAGTCGGTACTTTGGGCAGGCACATAACCATATTTGGTTTGTGTACCCTCTAAATACCCTCTGCCAGTAAGCTGTCCTGCACCTATTGCAATTTTAGATTGGATTACATTATAACCCGCACCTCTATTGTCGCTGGTTAAGCCTAAAATCAATTCAATACGCGTACGTTGGTGAGGTTTTAATGCGTTTTCAAACAAGTATTTGGCTACAAATAAATAACAAATGGCAATCAAGGTAATAATCCCTATGTTAATCACCTTTTGCATTCTTTTTCTGGCATTGTAGGCAAATAATCCCCCAATCACCAAAATAGAAAAAATCAGTATAGATGGAGCTACAAATAAGTTAAGGATGAATAACAGCACTGCTCCCCAAAAAATAATCAGCAAGTTGCCTGGCAAACCTTCCCTGTAAAGAGGGAACATAAAAGAAAGGAATACCAGCATCGAACCCGCATCTGGCTGCAGCATAATCAATGCCATGGGCAATACAATAATGGCTGCACAAATTAAAATGGGTTTTAACGAATTTAATTTCACGTTAAAAGAGCTGATATATCTGGCCAATAAAAGGGCAGTACCAAACTTGGCAAACTCAGAGGGTTGCAATCTAAACGAACCAAGCGGAATCCAAGCTTGGTTACCACCCACATTTCTACCAACTACCAAAACTGCCAATAGCAGGACAATGGTTACTCCATAAACAATAGGGGCAAAAACACTGAAGAATTTGGAGTCAAATAGTAAGATGGACAAGCCTAAAACTAAAGCAGAGATGATAAAAATTAGCTGTTTCCCATACTCAGCAGAAAAACTAAACGCTGACGCTTTATCGGGGTCATATTGCACCGAGAAAATATTGATGAAACCAATGGCACATAAAGCCATATAAATCAATATAGTGACCCAATCAACATTAAAGAAAAATCTACTATTCTGTTGTTGCATTGTTTTTAGGTGCTATGGCTACTTTGTTGAATTTGTTATTTGCTGCGGCAGTTTTTAATGGAGCCGTCTTTTTAGTGCTGTCTACTTTGTTCGTATCTGTTTTAAGTTTTTGTTTCGGTAATTTGTCCTTCAAAACAGGAAGTAAATTGGCCGCTTTATATTGGTCAATGGTAGCACCATTAATTCTTCTACCTTTTAAGCTGTCCGTTAAATACTTCTCCGTAATAAAACTGGCTATTGGTGCAGCATAAGCACCACCATAACCACCATTTTCTACAATTACCGCAATGGCAATTTTAGGGTTGTCGCGAGGGGCAAAACCGATAAACACCGAGTGGTTTTTACCATGTACGTTTTGCACCGTCCCCGTTTTACCACACATTAAAATATTTGGTATTTGCGATTCTTTTGCAGTTCCAATGGAACTATTTACCGCATCTTGCATCCCGTCAATTACAGGTCCAAAGTGTTTAGCGTCAATACCTACGTAATGCTTTTCCTTATACTTGGGGTCAATGTGCTTATCATCACCAATCCCCTTTACCAAGTGTGGTTTTACATAATATCCTCTGTTGGCTATAATGGCCATAATGTTGGCCATTTGAAGAGGAGTGGTGGTAATTTCGCCTTGCCCAATACCTACTGATAAGATAGTGGTATAGCCCCAATATTTACTGTAACGTTTAGTATAATCTTCGGCTGTAAATAATTTGTAAGCACTTTCTCCAGGGAAATCGATTCCTAAAGTATCTCCAATGCCAAATTTGCGTACTTTCTCTTGCCACTCATCATAGGCTTTATGCTGATTTTTATAGCCTTTTTTCAGCATCATTTTTGCAAAAATGCTCCAAAAGTAAGTGTTACAAGAACGGGCAATGCCTTTACGTAAGGCTATGTTTCCATCAATGTGTTCGCACTTAAATCTTCTGTTACCTGCAATGTAGTAACCCGGACAGTTAAAAGTAGAGTTTTCGTCTACCACACCATCTTGCAAAGCAATTAAAGCATCTAATGGTTTAAATGCCGAACCAGGAGAATAACGACCTTTTAGCGGACGAATGAAAAGAGGACGATAAGGATTGGAAAAAATCTTCATGTAATTATTTCCCGTTTCACGACCAACCATTAAATTGGGGTCATATCCTGGGCTACTTACAAAAGCTAATATTTCTCCTGTAGAAGGTTCTATGGCGACAATACTTCCTACTTTGGTCGTTAAAAGTTGTTCCCCTAATTTTTGTATTTCTACATCAATAGTGGTAGTCAATTGTTCTCCAGCAATGGCTAACGAGTCAAACTTTCCATCCGCATAACTTCCTTGAGCTACGTTATGGGCGTTATAGAGCATGTTTTTTACCCCTTTTGTTCCCCGCAAATCAACTTCGTATTGTTTCTCTAGACCCGACTTTCCAATATAATCGCCAGGTTTGTAGTATCCTTGAAACTTATCTATTTCCCTCTGATTGGCTTCTCTGATATAACCTAGCAATTGGCCGCCAATACTGTCTGGATAATAGCGAATGGTTCTTTTCTGCACATCAAAACCTTTGTAGTTTGCCATACGCTCTTGTAAAGTAGCGTAAGTCTGTACCGAAAGCAGTTTCTGGAAAATAGAAGCCTGATACTTGGATTGTACTACCGCCTTGTGAAATTTCTTCCTGAAATCTTCCATGGTAATACCAATGATATTACACAAAGAAAGGGTATCAAATGGCTTTACTTCATTAGGGGTAACCATTAAATCGTAAGTAGGCTGGTTTTGGGCCAACACCTTGCCTTTGCGATCGGTAATAACACCACGAGCAGGATAAATGAATTTTTTGCGTAATGCGTTGTTGTTGGCGTCTAGAAAATATTTGTCGCTGGCCACTTGTATATAGAAAAGCCTGCCTAATAAAATAAGCGCAACAAGTACAAATAAGCCTTGTACAATGTATTTTCTGTTAAACAGTTGATCCATTAAGCCGATTTTCTATTGTGGAAGATAAACTCAACCAATAACACGGTAAATAGTGTAAATACCACGCTCAATAAAGTTCTTCCCAAAGTATAAGTTAGTGATGTAAATTTAAAAGCTTCTAGGAAAAACAACACGACATGATGAGCAAAAATACACAATACCGCATATAAAGAAAACCACCTAAAGCCCATATTTCCCAAAGAAGGCTCAGGTTCATCGATAGATTCTCTGTTTAAACTCACAGAAATAAAAAGTATCCTTACAAAAGCCAAAGCAATACAAGCACTGGTGTGTACACCCAAAGTATCGTAAAACGAGTCGAGTGTTAAGCCTGTAATAAAAGCAATCACATACAGTAGCAAGTTTGGAATGTGAAAAGGCAATACCAAAATGAACAGTACATAAATAAAGGGGGTAGACAGATTGTAAAAGGCCATGTTGCGCAACAGAAAAATCTGTATAAACAACAGCACCATCCATCTAAATATATTGACTAGTATAACTCTACTGTTCATTTTTAACTTCTGGTTGCAGAGATTTTACTTCCTCCGCAAATTTATCCTTAACCACGTAAACAAATTGTAACGTGCTAAAATTATTAAACAATGTAATTTCCAAGGTCATAAAGCTATCGCCCGTACTCACATTGGTATTAGTTACTTTACCAACTTCTATTCCTCTAGGGAAACCACCAGAACCCGAAGTAATGATTGTATCGCCAACTTTTACTTTATAATGATTAGGAATTTCTTTAACATAAGCCTTGCGGTAGTCGAAATTATTGTCGCCCCAAACCAAGCTGCCAAAAGCGTTGTCTTTTTTGAGTACCACACTAATCGCTGTTTCCTGATTGAGCAACGGACGAATGGTGGCAAAATTCTCAGATACATTTTGTACAAAACCTACTACGCCTTTGCCTGGAGAAATAACCGCCATATCCTTCGCAATACCATCTTTCGAACCTTTGTTGATGGTAAGGATGTTATTGGTTAGTGTTACGGAGTTTTTAAATACTTTAGCCGCAATTAGCGTGTATTGCTGATGATTAACCGTATCTTTTACTTTCGTGATTTGTGTACTGTCTATACTGGCAAGGCCAAGCAACTGCGTTTTTAAAGCCGCGTTTTCGGCAGCCAAGCTGTCATTCACCTGCACCAAGTTCAAATAGCGCTTAATTACATTTAGCCTTTTATAAGCGGTGCCAACAATTTCATTGGTTGAGCCAAAAGTAACGCTTCGTTGGTAGGAATTATTCCTAATGGTTAAGATAATCCCAACGGTAAAAAAGATAATAAAGAAGAAAAATGCGTTATATCTGCTAAGAAAAATCCAAAGGTTACGCATTTTTAATTTACGATTTTAGAATTACAATTTACGATTTTGTTCGTTCTTGCGAATAGTAACAATAGAAGCAACAATAATCGCTAGAAGCTCACTTGCTTCATCCCAATTTTTCTGAATGGTTACTTTTAAATTAGGATTAAATTCTAGTAACAATTCAAGAAAGAATATCGTTTCATCTAGTTCTTCTTCAACAATTTTTAGTTTATTCAAAAAATCAGCTGTCGATTTTGCTCTGCAGGCTGCTCTATAATTTGCGCCAACAGAACTTGAGCATCTAACTAACTGATTCGAATAATTTTTATTTAATACATTAGGAGGGAGGTCGATGATTAATTTGCCAATCGATATTGAATATGCTTTAGTTCTCGCTTTTAGGATTTCGCTATTCATCAATCGTAAATTTAATCCCGATACTTTCGGGACGTAAATCCCCTTATTGCATTAAAAATTTAAAATTACCAATGTTTTTCAGGGCAATGCCAGTACCACGTACTACGGCACGAAGAGGATCTTCAGCAACGTGTACAGGTAATTTAGTTTTAGCAGCCACACGTTTATCTAAACCGCGTAGCAACGCACCACCACCAGTAAGGTAAATACCAGTTTGGTAAATATCTGCCGAAAGCTCAGGAGGAGTGATCTCCAATGCTTTCAAAATTGCCTCTTCAATTTTCGAGATAGATTTATCTAAACAGTGTGCAATTTCAGTATAAGAAACTGTAATTTGTTTAGGTACACCAGTCATTAAATCACGACCTTGAACAGCAAAATCAGCAGGAGGATCGCTCAACTCAGGCAATGCCGCACCTACTTCAATTTTGATTTTTTCTGCCGTACGGTCACCAATCATAATGTTATGCTGACGACGGATGTAGTTCACAATATCCGAGTCAAAGTTATCACCCGCTACACGAATAGATTGGTCGCACACAATACCCGACAAAGCAATTACCGCAATTTCAGTAGTACCACCACCAATATCGATAATCATATTACCCATCGGTTCTTCCACGTCAATACCAATACCCACAGCAGCAGCCATTGGTTCGTGGATCAAGTAAACTTCTTTAGCCCCTGCAATTTCGGCACTATCTCTTACCGCACGTTTCTCTACCTCTGTAATCCCCGAAGGAATACAGATCACCATTCTTAAAGAAGGGAACATCCATCCTTTACCGCCGTTTAGCATGCGGATCATTCCTTTAATCATGGCTTCAGCAGCATTGAAATCTGCAATTACACCATCTTTCAAAGGTCTTACGGTTCTAATGTTATCGTGGGTTTTACCTTCCATTTGCATCGCTTGGCGACCAATGGCGATAATTTTATTGGTTTGTCTATCAAAAGCCACAATCGATGGCTCGTCAACTACTACTTTATCGTTATGTATAATAAGGGTGTTCGCGGTACCAAGGTCAATGGCAACTTCCTGCGTAAACCAATTAAATAATCCCATGTATGAGGTATGTTATTGTATTTAAAAACAAATATGTCTAATATCCTAAATGTAAAATTAGACAAAATATTATATTAAGTTTCTTTTTTCTGTCCGAAAATCAAAACCAGTGGTACTTTTCAAAGGTAGTCCCGCTTTACGCTCTAATATTTTTGAGAACCTTTGTCATCCTGAGCTTGTCGAAGGATTTTTCATCGGTTGCACATGCCTCGATAAACTCAGCATGACAGGTATATGAACCCCAGTCAAAAAAATATTCCGCTTCAATCGGGTTTATTTTACTAAAGCCTTTACAATTAACTCAGGCTTTAAAAGCTAAACCACTCTATCCCTCAAAAAGGGAATGGTGAGTGGTTTAATTTATAGTTTCTTTAGTATTTCCTACTGTCATTCCGAGTTTCGAGAAATCTATTTTAGATAGTGTTCATCATTAGATCCTTCGTCGCGCTCTAGATGACAGGTCTTTCGGTATCTTCCAAGGGAGAAAAAGATTTAGGTGCGAAAATGATTTTCCTTACTCCTTAATCTTCAAGACTAACCCCTAGCTCCTAAACTAGTGCTTAAAATGTCTTACCCCAGTAGTTACCATGGCAATGCCTTTTTCATTAGCTTTCGCTACAGAATCAGCATCTTTAATAGAGCCTCCAGGTTGTAAAACAGCAGCAATGCCAGCGTCAGCAGCAATTTCCACACAATCAGGGAAAGGGAAAAACGCATCTGAAGCCATCGCAGCACCTTTAACGCTAAAGCCAAAAGAAGCAGCTTTTTCAATAGCCTGTCTTAAAGCATCAACCCTAGAAGTTTGACCAACGCCACTAGCAATTAAAACATCATCTTTAACCAACACAATCGTGTTAGATTTAGTGTGCTTTACAATCTTATTAGCGAAATATAAGTCTTTTAGCTCTTGAGAAGTTGGAGCTTTTTCAGTTACGGTAGTCATTTGCTCAGGACCTTCAATAATCAAATCTTTGTCTTGCTCAATTACGCCGTTCAATAAAGTTTTGAATTGCTTTTTGTTCAATTCTACGTAATTGCGTTTCAAAATCACGCGGTTTTTCTTAGTCTTAAATAAGTCTACAGCAGCCTGCTCATAGCTAGGCGCAATTAATACTTCAAAAAACAAGTTGTTGATTTCTTCTGCAGTCGCCAAGTCAATTTCTCTATTAGCAATCAAAACACCACCGAAAGCCGAAACTGGGTCGCAAGCTAAAGCATCAACCCAAGCCTGCTTAATATTGCTTCTTGAAGCTACACCACAAGCGTTAGTATGTTTCAAGATGGCAAAAGTAGGCTCCTCAAATTCATCAATTAAGCTTACTGCTGCATCAACGTCAACCAAGTTGTTGTAGCTTAGTTCTTTACCGTTAAGCTTGGTGAACATTTCATTCAGGTCGCCGTAAAACACGCCTGCTTGATGAGGGTTTTCACCATAACGTAAAGTTTGTGCACTTGCAATACTTTGTTTAAATACGTTTAAAGGCTCTTCGTTATTGAAATAGTTGAAGATAGCCGTATCATAGTGTGAAGAAGTATGGAATGCCTTTTTAGCAAAAGCTTTACGTTGCGCTAAAGTAGTAGCACCATCTTGCTCCTCTAATTGTGTTAATAAGGTCGAGTAGTCATCTTTCGAAGCAATAATCACTACATCATTGAAGTTTTTAGCTGCTGCTCTAATTAAAGAAATACCGCCAATATCAATCTTCTCAATAATCTCTTCATCAGTACCGCCGTTTTTTACGGTTTCCTCAAAAGGATAAAGATCTACGATTACCAAATCAATTTCTGGAATTTCGTACTGAGCAATTTGCTCCTGATCACCCGCAAGGTTCCTGCGATTTAAGATGCCCCCAAAAACTTTAGGATGTAAAGTCTTCACACGTCCACCTAAAATAGAAGGATAGCTAGTTAAATTTTCTACAGCAGTAACAGGGACGTTTAAGTCTTTAATAAACTGCTCGGTTCCACCGGTAGAAAATAAGGTTACACCTTGCTTCCCAAGGTACTCTACTAATGGCGCTAAACCATCTTTGTAATAAACTGAAATTAAGGCGTTTTTGATCTTTACTGATTGGCTCATTTTGAGGGTATTGTTTTGAGCCGCAAAGGTATGAAAACCATCATGATTTTACAAAGGCAATAGGGATAAATAAATAAAAAGGAAAGCCCGTGAGCTAGTACGTCCGAAAGTCGGTAAGTTAACGAGTCCGAAAGAGTTCCCTCTAGTCACTGGGTCCTAGTTATTTCGTTTTTTTATTTGGAAATTGTAAGGTCTGAGAGTGCCTAATCTCTGGTTCCTAGCCACTAATCCGTAACTACTAGTTGTTTTGTTTTTTGGAAATTATAAATCCCCAAAGCACTCAATCATCGGTTTCTGCTTACTAATCACTAATTCCTAGCTCCTAATTCCTAGGTCACTAACCACTAGTCCCTAGCCACTAGTTCCTAGTTACTTCTTTATCTTCCTGATCAACATTTCTACAATGCGAGGATAGTGAAGGTGTTCCAGTTGCTGTCCCTTAAATTTGATCATTTCTAAAGTGTCGTCCTTTTCAACGCGGTATTTCGCTTGGTAAATAAATTCTCCCTCATCGTAATGCTCATTTACATAATGGATGGTAATTCCGCCTTCTGTTTCGTTGGCCGCCATCACCGCTTGGTGAACACGGTCGCCATACATTCCTTTGCCACCAAATTTTGGCAATAGGGCAGGGTGTATATTAATAATTCTACCTGGGTATTCCTTGATCAGGTTCTGAGGGATAAGCCATAAAAAGCCAGCCAACACAATAAGGTCTACATCTAAGTTTTTCAATAAATCAACCACCTCATCTGTGTGGTAAAACTCATTTCTGTCGAAAATGTGAGAGGGTATTTCAAAGCTGTCGGCCCGTTGTAGTACGTATGATTCTGGATTGTTGGTCAAAATCAAGGCAACTTCTGCCTCTGTACTACGTTTAAAATGCTCCATGATTTTTTGAGCATTTGATCCTGAACCTGAAGCAAAAATGGCGATACGTTTCTTCACTAGATTTTTATGTTTTTTTCAAAAATAATACTTTGATGCTTTTTGCACTAATTTTGTGCCAAAAAACTAAATTTATTCTCAAAACAGGCCGAAGATGCAAAAGTTTAAAACTCAATCATTTCTTCTGGTTATGATTAGAATAAAATATTTTTCAAAACCATTTTGTATTTAAAAATAATACTTCTATATTTGCAGTCCGAAAATAAAACAGAGAAGAAATAAAAGGCTAAACAATGGCAAATCATAAATCGGCATTAAAAAGAATTAGAGCAAACGCTGCAAAACGTTTACGTAATAGATATCAAGCTAAAACTACACGTACTTTCATTAAAAGATTGCGTGCTGCTGAAGATAAAAAAACAGGGTTGGAATTGCTTCCTAAAGTAATTTCAATGTTAGATCGTTTAGCTAAAAAGAACGTAATCCACAAAAACAAAGCTTCAAACAATAAAGCAAAATTAACCAAGTTCGTTAACAACTTGAAATAATCGCTTTTTTAAACGATATTAGAACGGTATCATCGTAAGATGATGCCGTTTTTTTGTGCCTATAATTTTCTATCTATGTCTAACTATGAAAACAAACTCGGCATTAAATCTTGGGCTGAAGCCGATAGGCCACGTGAAAAATTATTGCAACAGGGGCGAAGGCAGCTTACCGATGCAGAATTGATTGCCATCTTAATAGGTTCGGGAAATAAAAACGAAACGGCTGTTGACCTTAGCAAGCGTATTTTGTCTTCCTGTCAAAATGACCTCGACAAGCTTTCTCAGCTAGGAGTGAAGGAGCTTTCAAGATTCAAGGGCATTGGTGAGGCAAAAGCCATTACTATCGTAGCTGCTTTAGAACTTGGTCGAAGACGAAACGGCTCTGGTAACAGCGTAGAGGTACAGAAAATCCTTTCTTCTATTGATGCCTTTAACATCATCAAAACTGAATTGGCCGATTTGCCACACGAAGAATTTTGGTTGTTGTTGCTCAATCGGGCTAACGTAGTAATTGGAAAACACCTTATGAGTAAAGGAGGGCAAGCTGGTACGGTAGTGGATCCAAAAATGATTTTTAAAATTGCGATAGAGCACGGTGCGGCTTCTATGGTTTTGGCACATAACCATCCGTCGGGCAACTTAAAGCCCAGTGCTTCTGATGTAGATATCACCAGGAAACTGGTGGAATTGGGGGTGCTAATGGAGATTAAAATTTTTGATCATGTGATTGTTTGTAATAATAGTTTCTTGAGTTTGGCCGATGAGGGATATATCTAACGATAATTGTAAAGCTTTTAACTTTTTAATATAAGTTTAACCTAATATAGAATTTGAATTTTTAGCTTTGGTTGTAAATCTAAGATACAAATGAAACAAATTTTAACGATGGTATTGTTGGCACTCCTGAGTGTTCAGTTAAATGCACAAAAAAATACTGCTTTAAACATAATGACCTATAATATCAGGTACAGTACAGAGAAAGACGGAGTAAATGCTTGGAGCAAAAGAAAGGATAATGTGAAAGCATTGGTGAAGTTTCATGAAGTAGATGTTCTTTGTGCTCAAGAAGCATTGGCTGAACAATTTGATGCCATTTTAGAAAATTCTGATTTTGAAGCCGTTGGTGCTGGTCGTGATGATGGGCAACGTAAGGGTGAATTTTCGCCTATTTTCTATAATAAAAATAGGTTCACGAAAAAAGATGGTGGGGTATTTTGGCTGTCGCCAACGCCAAATGTGCCAAGTATAGGTTGGGACGCCATGTTTAACCGAGTGTGCACCTGGGTGCGTTTGTACGATAAAATCAATAAAAAGGAATTCTTGGTTTTTAATACCCATTATGACCACGTTGGTGTGCAGGCAAGAATAGAATCGGCCAAGCTGATTAAACAAAAAATACAAGAAATTGCACCGAAACTTCCTGTGGTTTATACCGGAGATTTAAACGTAACACCCGAGACCGATGCCATTGCTACTATTAAATCATTTTTGAGTGATAGTAAAGAAGTGAGTATAGAGACACCCTATGGTCCAGAAGGAACTTTTAACGGTTTCAAATTTGATAGTCCTTTGAAAGATAGAATCGACTATATCTTTGTCAATAAAGGTTTCAAAGTACAGAAATATGGGGTAATTACAGACAGTAAAGAGCAACGTTATTTTTCAGATCACTTGCCTGTTTTTGCAAAATTATTTTTTTAACCTGTTTTGATGTCTGAAAAAAGCTAAACTTCGCAAGTCTTATTCCTCATTCCTTCTCCTTTAGCTTTATAAATAATATCTTTGCGTTTTATTTTTTAGACGTGAAGGCATTGACCAATGTCTTGATGCTCGATACTAAATACCCCAAAATGAAAATATCATATAGCTGGCTTAAACAACTTATTAAAACTGATAAAACCCCTCAGGAAATTTCTTTAATCCTTACCAATGTAGGTTTGGAGGTGGAAAGTTTGGAGAAAGTACAAACTATTCCTGGTGGACTGGAAGGTTTGGTGATTGGATATGTTGAAGAGCGTGCACAGCATCCTAATGCCGACAGATTAAGTGTAACTAAAGTAAACGTGGGCGGACCAGAACTATTACAAATTGTTTGTGGTGCGCCAAATGTAGCAGCTGGACAAAAAGTGGTAGTTGCTACTGTGGGTACTACCGTGCATCCAAACGAGGGCGAACCTTTTAAAATCAATAAATCTAAAATTAGGGGTGAAGTATCTGAAGGGATGATTTGCGCCGAAGATGAAATTGGTTTGGGTGGCTCACATGCAGGAATCATGGTGCTTGCAGAAGATGCACCTGTGGGACTTGAAGCAAAAAAGTACTTTAATGTTGAGGATGATTATCTGTTTGAAATTGGTTTAACGCCAAATCGTGCCGATGCAGCCTCTCACTTGGGGGTAGCTAGAGATTTAGCGGCCTATTTACGTACGAGCTACGAGTTGCCAAATGTAGATGCTTTTGCCGTTGAAAATGAAAATTTAAATATTGCGGTAGAAGTGGAAGCTACCGATGCTTGTCCACGTTATAGCAGTGTAAGCATTAGCGGAGTTACGGTGAAACCATCTCCAGATTGGTTAAAAGATAAGTTAAAAGTGATTGGCTTACGTCCAATTAATAATATTGTGGATGCCACCAATTATGTATTGCATGAATTGGGACAGCCTTTACATGCTTTTGATGCCGACCAAATTGCTGGCAAAAAAATCATCGTTAAAAAATGTGAAGAAGGTACACCATTTATCACGTTAGATAATGTGGAGCGTAAGCTTTCTGTAGAAGACCTTATGATTTGTGATGCCGAAAAACCTTTGTGTATTGCAGGTGTATTTGGTGGAATTGGTTCGGGTGTGACCGAACAAACCACTAACATCTTTTTAGAAAGTGCTTACTTTAATGCCGTTTCGGTACGTAAGACTTCAAAAAGACATGCCTTAAAAACAGATGCTTCATTCCGTTTTGAGCGTGGAACCGATCCAGAAATGACAGTTTTTGCGCTTAAACGTGCTGCATTGTTGATTAAGGAAATTGCTGGTGGACAAATTTCGTCGACTATTTCTGATTTGTATCCGGTAAAGACTAGCCCATTTGAAGTGGCTATTCAATACCAAAATGTGATTGATTTAATTGGGCAAGATGTCCCAACTACAGAAATTAAAGAAATTATTACTGCTTTAGGCATCACCATTGCTGCTGAAACTGCCGAGGGGTTAGATTTGCGAGTACCGGCCTATAAGGTGGATGTAACCCGTGAGTGCGATATTACCGAAGAGGTGCTTCGTATTTATGGTTATAATAATATTCATATTCCTACTAAAGTAAACGCTTCTTTGGCTTATACGGTGAAGCCCAACAAGGAGAATGTTCAGAACTTGGTAGCTGATATGCTTACCGCAAATGGCTTTATCGAAATTTGGTGTAATTCACTGACTCGTTTAGCTAATTCAAAAAATGAGGCAGAAGCCGTACAAATTTTAAATCCGTTAAGTTCTGATTTAAATGCCATGCGCCAGAGCCTATTGCAACCTGCTTTGGAAAGCGTAGCCTACAACGTTAACCGTAAAAATGCAGATATTAAGTTTTATGAATTCGGTAAAACTTATCACCTCATTAACGAAAAATATGTAGAGCGTCCACGTTTATTGCTAGTGTTAAGCGGTGCTAAACAAGGCGAGCAATGGAACCAACAATCTACACCGTCTACTTTTTATAACTTAAAAGCGGCGGTAGATGCTATCGTGAACCGCTTAGGTTTGGCTAACTATCAAACAGATGAAGTTAGTGACGAAAATTTTGCTTATGGTCTTAAATACTTTAGAGGTGATAAAACCTTGGTGAGTTTTGGTGCGGTAACCAATGCAGATAAAAAGAATGCCGGTTTGAGCAAAGATATTTTCTATGCTGATTTCGACTGGGCTTTTGTATTGGATGCACTGAAGAAAAACAAGATCATCAATAAAGAAGTGCCAAAATATCCTGCCGTTAGAAGAGATTTATCGCTTTTGGTAGATCAGGCTACTACTTTTGATCAATTGAAAACCATTGCCTTCAAAGCTGAACGTAAATTGGTTAAAAACGTGCAGGTATTTGACGTTTATCAAGGAGATAAGCTGCCTGAAGGAAAGAAATCATATGCTTTGAATTTCACCTTACAGGACGAAGAGCAAACTTTAACCGATAAGCAGATCGATGCAATTATGCAAAAGATTATTGCTAACTTAGCCCAAACTGCTAACGCAGAGATAAGATAAAATAAGTTAAAAGTAGAAAGTGAAAAGATTGAATTGATGTTCTTAAAATTATTCACTCATTCAATATTTTTTCATTCAAAATTAAAATTTAAATGGCTGCTGTAGTAGATCAACTTAATAGTGTACTGCAAAAAACGGATAGATTGATTGCTCTTTGTCAAGCGTTACAAGAGGAAAATGAACTTTTAAAAGCCGAAAATAAGCAGCAAAAACAAGCATTAGATGTAGCTAAAAACACACATTTAGAGCTAGATGAAAAAATAAGAGTGCTCAAATTAGCGAAGAGTATTGAAGGAACAAGTGAAAAGACACTTGATATAAAGCAAAAAATTAACGAATTTGTGCGTGAAATTGATAAGTGTGTAGTATTGCTTAAAAAATAAGCTATACAGATTAATTGAAACAAAGCTAAAAATGGGAGAAATCTCGATTAAAATAACTATCGCCGACCGCATTTACCCGCTAAAGGTAAGTATGGAAGAAGAGGAGATTGTGAGACGAGCGGCAAAGATTATCAATGAGCGTATAAAAGACTATCAGGAAAATTATGCGGTTAGGGATAAACAAGACTTGTTATCAATGGCGGTTTTGCACTATGCCACGGCTGTTTTAAAGGCTGAGCATAAGGTTCAAAATCAGGATACAAGCGTAGCCGATAAGGTAGAGGAGCTAGATAGTTTATTGAACGGGTTTTTCGCTAAATAAAAAAAAAGTTCTTTATTAACCTGAGGGCACTGTCCTAGGGTTCACTATAGCTATAAATTTGGCCGTGGCTAAATTTTTATGTTTCATTTAATTTGCACTAACAATGGGTTAATGAACATAATAATTTAGCTACGGCTTTTTTTTTACGAAGAATATCGATGGCATCAAAGCTATCACCAACAAACAACAAACGATGGAACTGTCTAGATGATAGCTCCTTAAAAAACAACAAGGAACAATGGAAATATTAGGAATAGTAGGATGCATACTGGCCAGCTTAATTGTGGGTGTGGTCATTGGCAGGTACCTGCTGCGTAACCTCTTAAAGCAGCAGGAAGTAGCGGCGCAATCAAAGGCAAAGAAAATATTGAAAGATGCCGAAAACAATGCTGAAATCTTAAAGAAAAATAAGTTATTAGAAGCGAAAGAGAAATTTCTACAATTAAAAAGCGAGCACGAACAGCAAGTGCAAAGCCGCAATAGCGAAGTTTCACAACGCGAAAATTCCATTAAGCAAAAAGAGCAATCGCTTAATCAGCGTTTGGAAAATGTAAGCAGAAAAGAACAAGATTTAGATAAGCAAAAAGACAATTTCGAAAAGCAAACGGCATTAGCTGTTAAAAAGCAAGAAGAAGTAGATGTGCTGAAAAACCAGCATGTACAACAATTGGAAACTATTGCTGGTTTAAGTGCTGAAGAAGCTAAAAACCAATTGGTAGAAAACATGAAGTCGGAAGCCCGTTCACAAGCTTTAATGCAAGTGAAGGATATTGTTGACGAAGCTAAACTTACTGCAAGCAAAGAAGCTAAAAAAGTAGTCATTCAGACTATTCAGCGTACTGCTGCTGAAGCTGCTATTGAAAATTCGGTTTCTATCTTCCATATTGATAACGACGAAATTAAAGGACGTGTAATTGGTAGAGAAGGACGTAACATTCGTGCATTAGAAGCTGCAACAGGTATCGAGATCATTGTAGATGATACCCCTGAGGCCATTATTCTTTCAGGTTTTGATCCAGTAAGAAGAGAAATTGCCCGTTTGGCTTTACACCGTTTGGTAACAGATGGTCGTATTCACCCAGCTCGTATCGAAGAGATTGTGGCTAAAACCAAAAAGCAAATCGAAGATGAAATCATTGAGATTGGTGAGCGTACCGTCATTGATTTGGGAATTCACGGTTTACACCCTGAGTTGATCAGAATGGTAGGCCGTATGCGCTACCGTTCGTCGTACGGACAAAACTTGTTGCAGCACTCACGTGAGGTAGCTAATTTCTGTGCTACTATGGCAGCTGAATTAGGCTTGAATGCTAAGTTGGCAAAACGTGCCGGACTTTTACACGATATTGGTAAAGTGCCTGATGATAATCCAGAATTGCCACACGCAATCTTGGGGATGCAGTTGGCTGAAAAATATAAAGAACATCCAGAAGTGTGCAACGCTATTGGTGCCCACCACGACGAAATCGAGATGACCTCAATGATTTCGCCAATCATTCAAGCTTGTGACTCTATTTCAGGAGCCCGTCCAGGAGCCCGCCGTGAAGTCGTAGAAAGTTATATCAAGCGCTTGAAAGAATTGGAAGAATTAGCCATGTCTTATCCAGGTGTAGAAAAAACTTTTGCTATTCAAGCAGGTAGAGAGCTACGTGTAGTGGTAGAAAGTGAAAGGGTAAGTGATCAGCAAGCGGAATTGCTAGCGGCAGATATTTCTAACCGTATCCAAACGGAGATGACCTACCCAGGCCAAATCAAAGTAACGGTAATTAGAGAAACCCGTTCGGTAGCCTTTGCGAAGTAAGTTGATGACTACGCCGATTTCAGGATTAAACTGATTTAGGCATTACATAAATAGTACCGTCATTTCGACGACGAAGCAATTTTTCTTCTTGTCATTCTGAGCAAATCGAAGAATCTTAAAGCGATTTATAAATTCATCATAGATTGCTTTGTGCCTCGCAATGACGACTTATTACAGATACTAAAACTAAAAGCGATAGAATTCTATCGCTTTTCTTATTTTTATCATTCCAAAATTACCGGATATGAACAAAACAGCACAAGCCCCAGCAAGAAAGCCAGTAGACATTTTATTTGATAAATATGCCGAAAGCCACCAAAATGGCACAAACAAGCTCATCCATTGGATTTGTGTGCCCTTAATTGTGTTTAGCTTGTTAGGCTTGGTTTGGTTAATTCCATTTCCGCAGTTATCTTTTTTGGGCCAATACCAAACCTTCTTTAACTGGGCATCGTTTTTAATTGCCTTTGCCATGTACTATTATTTTACGCTGTCGCCTACCTTGTTCTTTATGATGATCTGGATCATTGCGGGGATGAGCTACGGCATTGTACAGATAGAGATGTGGGAGAAGTACCATAATGGCCCAGCGGCTTGGATCATCTTTTTGGCCATTTTTGTATTGGCTTGGGTAGGGCAATTCATTGGTCATAAAATAGAAGGTAAAAAGCCGTCATTTTTAGAAGATGTTAAGTTTTTGTTAATTGGCCCAATTTGGTTATTGCACTTTATATGCAAAAAAATCGGCTTAAAATATTAATACAAAAGCGTTACCAATGCGCTTTAACAATTTGTTAACCTATCGGTAAACAAATGGTAATTTCATGCTAACATGAAGCTAACATTGTGGTAATAGTTTTGCCCTAATTAAAAATAAGGCAAATTGAAATCACAATTAACTCTAAAGAAAGCACTACTAACCATCATGTTTGCGTTAGCGAGTGTGCTTGTTTTCGCTCAGGGAACAGGAAAAATTTCAGGAACTGTAACGGATAAAAAAACCGGAGAAACGCTGATCGGCGTTTCTGTTAAACTTGCAGGTACAACTAGAGGGGTAGGCACTGATGTAGACGGTAAGTATCTATTAGGTGGTCTTGCAGAAGGAAAATATACTATCGAAATTTCTTACGTAAGCTACGCTACTAAAAAAATTACAGATGTAGAGGTGAAAGCTGGAGCAGTGACGACATTGAATGTAGTAATGGAAGAAGCTTCCTCACAAACTTTGCAACAAGTAGTAATTACTGGTAATTATAAAAAGGAATCTATAAATGCACTATATGCACAGCAAAAAAATAGCGCATTAATATCTGACGGTATCTCTTCAGATATGATTAAGAGAAGTCCAGATAGAAGTACTGGAGACGTTTTGAAAAGGGTTAGTGGAACCACTATACAAGATAACAAATTTGTTGTTGTTCGTGGTTTAGCGGATCGTTATAACAATGCGAGCTTGGATAATACTAGTTTGCCAAGTACAGAACCTAATAAAAAGGCATTTTCTTTCGATATTGTTCCGTCTAGTTTAGTAGATAATATTGTTGTTAATAAAACGGCGACTCCAGATTTAGCAGCCGATTTTGCAGGTGGTTCTATCAAAATCATCACAAAAGATATTCCTGATCAAAATTTCATGGAAATAAGTCTTGGAACAGGTTACAATAGTTTATCTACTTTTAAGGATTTCTTTAATGGTCCACGTTACACTGAAAATTATTTTGGTTTCGATACTAAAAGAGATTTACCGTCGTCATCTACTTTCCCTAGAAATACTGCAGCTACAGAAGCCCTAAGGGGTAACCAACAAGCAATGATTGCAGCAGTAAATCAAATGCCAAAGGTTTGGAAGATTGGACAACATGATGCTCCATTAACCCAAAATCACCAGTTTACCTTAGGTAGGGTGAAAAATTTCAAAGATCAATCAAAATTTGGGGCGATAATCTCTTTAACCTATCGTAATGCTGAGCAAACTAGACCAGTTGTTGAGAGAGAATATTACACTTACGACTATGCCGATAGGGTGAATACCTTCTCTTCTAACATAGGTGCGATGGCTAACTTTGCCTATGTAAAAGGTAACAACAAAATTAGCTTCAAAAACCTTTATAACAGAATATTAGATGATAGATTTGTTTATCGTGAAGGAACAGATGTAGGTAGATCTAGCGATATTAAATATTATGCGTTTGATATTGTTCAAAAAGGAGTATTGAAATCTTCATTAGACGGAGATCATAAAATATCGGCAAACAACAAATTGAACTGGAATTTATCTTATGCCAATATCATCAATAGTCAACCTGATCAACGTAAAATAGGTTACTTAAGAAATGTAGGCTTAAGAAATACCAACAGCCCATTCTTAGCAGTAAATACTGCTCTTACCAAAGAAAATAATCGCTTGTTCTCTGATATGGATGAAACGCTTATTGGTGGTACGGTAAATGATCAGCAGACTGTGAAATTATTTGGCAAGAATGCTAATCTTAAATTCGGAGTAGGTTCTAACTACCGTCAACGTAATTTTGCCGCTCGTTTAATGGGATTAACGCTTAAGCAAGCAGATCAAGATATTCAATCTCGACCAATAGAGACACTATATTCAACAAGTTTAATCAACCAAGGTTTGTACGAACTTTCTGAAATTACCGCAAATTCAGATAAGTACGATGCTAATTCATTAACTAGTTTCGGTTACGTGATGTTAGATCAGCCTATTACAGATAAGTTAAGGGCCGTTTATGGAGTAAGGGCCGAGAAATTTGATTTGAACTTGAATTCTCGCGGCAATGACGGTTCGCCAGTTAAGGTTAAAAAAGATTATCTAGATTTCCTTCCTTCAGTAAATTTAACTTATGCCTTAACAGAAAAAGCAAACTTAAGAGCATCATATTACCGTACATTGGCTAGACCAGAATTTAGAGAATTGGCGCCATTTGATTATTATGATTATGAGTTGTTAGGTAATGTTTCTGGTAATCCATCTTTAGAGAGAACATTAATAGATAATGCAGACATCAGATATGAAATTTATCCTGGTGCAGGTGAGATATTTTCAGTTTCTGCATTCTACAAGAAATTTAAAAATGCCATTGAGCCAAATATCTACGATCAAAACTCTACTCCGGCATTCTCGTTCTTTAATGTGCCAAAAGCTACAAACTATGGGGTAGAAATTGAATTCCGTCATTCGTTGAGAATTTTTGGAGAGAGTGATTTCCTTAAAAACTTAATGTTTTATGCGAACGGTACACTTGTAAAATCGAAAATAACCAATCCAACAGACCAAAATTTCATTACCAAAGAAAGACCGATGGTTGGGCAGGCGCCATATTCGGTAAATGCAGGTTTACAGTACAATGCTTTAGATAACAACTTAAACCTAAGCTTGCTTTACAATAGGATTGGCAGAAGAATAGCGAATGCTGGAGGTCAGCGTTTTGATAACGTTTGGGAAGCACCTAGAAATGTAGTGGATTTCCAAGCTAGCTATAGCTTCTATAAAAAGAAAGCCCAAATTAAATTGAACGTTAACGACATCATGAATAATCCTGCGGTATTCTATTTTGATAATAATAAAGACAAAAAATATAGCCCAGCAAATGTAATTGTTGATCCGGTAAGTGGTGCAGTTACTAAAGATGAGTTACTTTCGAGGTATAAATTGGGTACAAATGTTTCATTGTCACTGTCTTACAGGTTCTAGGTTAACGATAATTTAATCTTTGGTTTATAATCAGTTAAATACAAAATACTTTTTTTGATAAATAAAATTTTAAAACAAAAATGAAAAAACAAATAACTCTTTTTTGTCTTGCCTTGGCAACGTTTGTGGTAGGATGTTCTAAAAACAATGATGATGTGGTTGAACCGCCTCAGTCTGGAACTTCAGTTGAAGTTAAAGGTGATATCAGCACAAACACTACTTGGACTGCTGACAAAATCTACCAATTAAAAGGTTTTGTTTATGTAACAGAGGGAGCAACCCTTACTATTCAACCAGGTACTATCATTAAAGGTGATAAATCTACTAAAGCTACTTTGGTCGTTACAAGAGGAGCGAAAATTAACGCTACAGGTACAGCAGATAAACCAATTGTATTTACTTCTGGTGTAGCGGCAGGTGGTCGTAGAGAAGGTGATTGGGGTGGTTTGATTATCTTAGGTAAAGCACCACATAATAAAGGTGTAAATAATACAATTGAAGGTGGTTTAACCCCAACAGTTGCTGGTCAAGAAGCTAAATATATCCAATTTGGTGGTACTGATGCTGCTGACAACTCAGGTGTTTTAAAATACGTTCGTGTAGAATATGCAGGTATTCCTTTTTCAGTGGATAACGAAATCAACGGGATCACATTTGGTGCTGTAGGTTCTGGTACTACTATTGACTATGTTCAAGTTTATCGTTCAGGTGATGATGCTTTTGAATGGTTTGGTGGTACAGTAAATGCAAAACACTTAATCGCAACTGGTACTTGGGATGATGATTTTGATACTGACAACGGTTACTCTGGTAAAATCCAGTTTGCTTTAGCTCAACGCTATCCGTTGGTAGCTGACCAATCAGGTTCAAATGGTTTCGAATCAGATAACGATCCAGATGGAACTGCTGCAACACCACAAACTTCTGCAATTTTCTCTAACGTTACTATTGTTGGTCCTTTAGCAGCAGCTAGCACTAAAATCAATGGTTTTTACCAACACGCTGCTCAAATCAGAAGAAATTCATCAATCAGTACTTTCAACTCAATTTTTACAGGTTTCCCTGATGGAATTTATATTGATGATACTAAAGTTTCTGTAGCAAAAGCAACAACTTTGAACTATACAGCTGGAAGATTGTCATTCGAAAATAACTTGGTTTATGGAATTACAGGCCAAGATATTAAAGGAACGAACAAAACTGATATCGAAGCTGGTTTAAGAGCGACAAACACTTTCTTAGCTGGTACTTGGGGTGATGCTTTATTGAATGCTCCTTTCAAATACTCTTCAGATATCGCTGCTGGAACATCTGCAGGTACACCTGATTTTACTTACAAAGCTGGTTCTCCAGCAGCAACAGGTGCATTGTTTACAAATGCTAAAGTAGCTGATGCTTTCTTTGATAAAGTAACTTACAGAGGTGCATTCGGTACAGAAAACTGGGCTGCTAGCTGGGCTCATTTTGATCCTCAGAACTTACCTTACACCACTCCAGGTGCTGTAAAATAATCATTGATAATAATTTTATAGAGAGCCATCCTTTAATTAGGATGGCTTTTTCTTTTTTATGGTTTTTAATCTCAACAGACTTAACATAAACTTAATATATTCCTTGTAGCGAAGTATTTCGAGGCAACGTATTGGTTTAAACTAAATTGATGAATATGAAAGTCCAAAAAACGATGCTAAAAGTATTAAGCTTAATGACCTGTTTATTATTGTTATTTTCATCTTGTAAAAAGAAAAATGAGCCAAATCCAACGATTGATTCTTTTTTGCCAATGAAGGTAGGTAATTACTGGGGAACCGCTAATCAACAAAATAACTACACAGAAATCCAAGAAGAGGTACAGATCAATGGTAAAACTTATTATAAATTCTATTCTTTGATAGGAGGGGATGCCATTGCCATATCTTATTTAAGGATTGATGAACAAAATAGATTGGTGGAAAGTTACCCGAAAGACCCCTCTAGGATTTATGTACGTGCAGATTTCAATGCGAAAGTAGGTGATGTTTTTTACACTTTAAATGATCAGACAGTTAATGATTACAAGGTAATAGTTGCAAATAAGACTGAAAATGCGATGTCTTTCAATTTTGATATGATTTATCATCCTAATCTAAAAGGCCAAATACGTACTGAGACTTATATAAAAGGTAGAGGTTGGAATATAAACTTTGAGAAAATTATCATTAACGGGAAGGTTGTTAAAGGAAAGTAATAAGAAATTCAGAAAACCTCTAGTTATTCAAATTTTGCGGGCTTAGCGATGCGTGTTGTGAGCACCAGCCATATTCCTTTACCTCATTGCTATAAATGCAAGGCATAAAAAGGGATATACGTTTGAGCTTGCCAACCACTTACAGAAACATCCCTCCCTTTGAGCACTTCGCTAAAAGAAGGGAATTCCCTAACTGGTGGTGAATCAAGATACAGGGAAATAACAAACCATAAATAATTAAAGCCTAGTGTGAGCGTGGTTGATAAGCATACACCACCTCATACTTTTGCTTTTTCAGGTTGTCAGATAATTCACCTAGTTTAAGATTTTTCTTTTGGGGAGTGGGTTCGCACACGCTATAAGCCTTTCCGTTATAATAAATGGCTTCACCAATGGGTTTGTCAAAAGCTACGGCCATGGTAATGTGTGTAGGGTAAAGCAAAGCAATCATTGGTAAGTTGTAAATCTCTTTTACCAGAAAGAAAAATAAAGCGGCACGGTCATCACAATCACTTTGATCATTTAAAAGCGTTTGCTCTGGCGAAAATCTTTTTTCCTTGCCCAATAAAGCCTCATCATCCTCATATAAAAATGCATAGCGTGTAAATTGCATCAAATAGTCAACCCCCTTTTTGGTCGACATTTTCTTCACGTTTTCTTTCAATATCGGAATTAACGATTGATAGGTTTCCCTGCTCAACGGGATGTTGAAATAAGTTTCAAAATCAACGACAGGATAGTTGGCAAAAATACGCGAGACCTCGGTGTTAACCTTTACATTAAAATGGTAGGCCTTATGTTTATAGTTAAAGGCAATTTGCTTTTCCTGGTAATCCTCGGGTTTAAAATCGGGCATTTTAGTTACCTTATAGCTAAAATCATTTTTGGCTTCGGCAATGTCTATTTTAACGGGGATATAAGTATCAGCTTTTTTAAACAATTTTTGATAATCATGATAGTTAAGGCACATGTATTTATTTCCGTCTATCATAAAATAAGGAATATCGGAAATATCCTCATCGCACTTCACATAAAAAATAATCTGGTTGTCGCCAATGGCAATCCTGGCGTCGTAGCCAGACTTCACCATCAAATACCATTTATATAAGGTATAACTAGGATAGTTTTTGGCCTTTGGACTTAATTGCTCGGCGGTTTTTCTGATCAGTTGGTAGTATAACCAATCATTCAACTGATGCTGCTTACGGTAGTTTTGTAGTGCCGTAATCAAATCGCTACTATGCGCACTCTCTAATTGTTGGTAATATTGCTTGATATGGTTGGCGGAAAGTTCGCCAGAGAAATTGCGTTGTAATAAAGTATCAACCTTAAAATTAAAAGTACCCTCATAAAAGTCAAAACTATACAACTGTCCCTTTACGCTAGTAAAAGCGCCTATATTGATCAGCAAAGCTGATAAATAAAGCAGGCTGTATTTTTTGAGACAGTACATGTTGTTAATATTGGCTTAACATTAAATTTAAACAATATTAACATGATAATGGCAAGAATTTTTTGAAAAAAAGATGGTTTTTACCTCAATTTGATTTTTGCTGTTAAGTCAATATGAAATAACCTAGGTTTTAGAAAGGCTTAACATAGGGCTTCTGCGTTAGTGACGTTTATGTGATCACCAATTACTGGGTTAAGACCTTACAAAAACGGTTGCATTTCGGTTTCAATTTGCTTGCGTAAATCCATTAGCTTAATGGCATATTGTTCCATCTGTTTCTCATCTTCAGTTGTCGCATTAAATTTAGGCACTTTTACAGGTGCCCCTTCATCGTCAACGGCTACAAATACGATGATACAATGCGTTTTCTTTTCAAACCCTTGTCGCTTAATGTTTCTAGAAAATACATTGATGGCAATATGCATACTAGTTGATCCCGTATAAATAACCTGCGCCTCTACTTTTACAATATGTCCTATTTTAATAGGTGAGTAAAATCTGATGCCACCTACATAAACCGTTACGCAATAACTAGAACTCCAAGAGCTGGCACAAGCATATCCAGCTTGGTCAATCCATTTCATTACACTGCCACCATGTACATTGCCGCCATAATTTACATCGGCAGGCTCAGAAATAAACTGAAAGATTGTTTTGTGATTCATCATATAAAGATGGCTATTCATCACACTTATCCTATGGCATGTTAAACAGTTATCAATGTTTTCCCGCTGTGGGCAGATAGGATCAACAACTTTTCTTTATTAAGTGAATATAAAATAACCTTGTTTTTACAAGGACTTAACATAGCTGCCCTACATTTGTGACGTTAAATATTTGGTTAGTATTTATCATACAGTTTAGGTTAGTTGATCGCAAAAAGCCCCGATGGATGTCGAGGCTTTTGCTATTTATACATAACTGTAAACTGTTATTTGAAAACTGTGAACTGACTAAAAGTTCTTTCCGATCTTTTCCAGCATTTCTGCAGGAATCTTTTGGGTATCCACTACAAGGAAACCATCCAAGCAATCCGAAAATTTAGGGTCAATATTAAAACAAATGATTTTGGCATTTAAGTTCATGTACTGACGCAATAGCACAGGGATTTTGATGTGGCTGCTTTCGATATCGCCAATCAAACTGTCCAAATCTTTCAAGCTTTCACTTTGCTCAATCAAAAGATCTGTATTGATAGGAGTAAGGTCAGCCTTGAACTTGTTTCTTGGTTTTACATAATGGGCCATTTCATAATCGAAATGGTTTTTGGTAATAAAATCAACAATCAATGATTTACTGAACTTAGAAAAGTTATTGCTGATACTTACCGGCCCAAACATGTATCGGTATTGAGGGTTCAAAATCAAATATTTCAAAATACCCTTCCATAACAAAAATAAGGGCAGCGGTTTTTGTTGGTATTCTTTCCTGATCCACGAACGACCCAATTCTATACCTTGTCTTAAAACAGGGTAAAAAGGTTCTTTGATTTTAAATAGCTCCGAAATATAGAAACCACGTTTGCCCATGGTATTCAAAATCTCATCGCCTTTACCAATACGATAAGCACCCACAATCATTTGAGCTTCTTTGTCCCAAATGAAAAGGTGATTGTAATAAATATCGTAGTTGTCGAGGTCAATTTTTTTATTGGTCCCTTCTCCAACTTCCCTGAAAGTAATTTCGCGTAAACGGCCAATTTCTCTTAAAATGTTAGGGATGCTGGTGGTAGGTACAATATACACCTCGTAATTTTTTTCTTCCCAAACCCTGTATTCGCTTAAAGTATCCACCTCTTTTACCATCAGGTCTTTTTCGGTTTCCTCTACAATCTCAGCAGGTTTTTTCTTGATCTTAAACAGATTGATAGGGTTGAAAAGCTTTCTTTCCTGTTCAATGCTGGTGCCTAAGGCGTAAGTTCTGGCTCTTAAAAAGTCCAATAACTTGTTAGTATCTCTGTTGTAAGAAATATCTTCGATTTTAATAGGCTTGCCAATCCTTACCTGAATTTTCAGTCCCTGCTTATTTAAAAACTCAGAAGGTAATTTAGCTGTTCTTAAAGTAGGGTGAATAAAACTAAGGATGTTGAACAAGATCCCATTATTGCCATGGAAATAAATAGGTACCACCGGTAGTTTTGATTTAGCCACTAGCTTACCCACTACTGGATGCCAAAGTCTGTCGGTAATTTCTTGCTTCTCTAAGTTGAAGGTCGAAACCTCGCCCGCTGGAAAAATGCCAATAGGAGTGCCGCTCTGTAAAAGATCAAAAGTGCTTTTTAGTCCACTAATGCTAGAAGAGTGCTGCACATTCTCAAATGGGTTCACCGCCACAAAAAACTCGCTCAGGTTAGGAATTTTTTTAAGGATGAAGTTCACCATTACTTTCGCTTCTGGTCTAACCGTACAAAGTAATTTTACCAAGGCCAAGCCTTCAACACCACCATAAGGATGGTTGGCTATGGCAATAAAGCCTCCTGTTTTAGGGATGTTTTTGAGGTCGTCTTCATCAAAGTCAATAGAAACGCCAATGGTTTCCAATATCTTGTCTACAAATTCTAGACCTTCAAAATGTTGGTTTTTAGAAAATACCTTGTTAATGTCGTTCAGTTTCATCACTTCCATTAACAGTGCCGCAAGCCCAGGAACACCTAACTTATCAATCTTTGTTGCTTGCGCAAATTCTTTAGTGGTAATAATCTTCATGTATAGATAATGAGGATAAAGTATAAAGCAATGTCAAAAATAAGATTTATATTTAGCTTAAACACCTAAACTATGAAAACATCTTGATTTTCCTTTCATTTCTTTGAGCCGACACTAGTCAAGATGACTTTCATCCATATTAAAGATAATTAATAAAAGATGAAGAAATGGCTGATCAATCACTATGGATTTAGTAAGCGAAATCTCAATGGCTTACTTGTGCTATTAATACTGATATTGGTAGCTACGCTTGCGCCATCCATTTATAGGCGTTACTTTTTGAAACCACCTACCATTGACCCAAATGAAGCATTAGCCTTGCAACGGTTGGAAGTAGTGGATCGCTATACGAAGCGCAATGATAAAAATATCCGTAGCGAGATAGAGGACTTACCAACAAAGACTACCGTACATTATCAAACTTTTGATCCCAATTTAATTGATGAAAAACAATGGCAGCAATTTGGACTTTCTTATAAGCAAGCGATGGCCATAGTGAACTATGTGAAAAAAGGAGGGAGGTTTTACAAACCCGAAGACCTGGAGAGGATGTACACTATTTCTCCTGAGAAATATGAAGCATTACTACCTTATGTCGCGATAGCAACCAACAGTACTTTTGAAAAGAAAACGATGCCAACTTATCCTAAAAGAGAACCTGTAATCATAGAGATAAATAATGCAGATACTTTGGAGTTGGATAAAATCAGGGGAATTGGAATAGCTTTTGCCAAAAGAATTGTGAAATATAGAGAACGTTTGGGAGGTTTTTACAGCAAGGAACAGCTTTTTGAAGTGTTTGGGATTGACACGCCTAAATTCAATGAAATTAAAGATCAGATCAGGATTGATATAGAAGCTATCCATAAGCTAAAAATCAATGAAGTAGAGTTTGATGACTTAAAAAGACATCCTTACCTCAGTTTTAAACAGATGAATGCCATCATACAATATAGAAAACAGCATGGCCCATATAAAAGCATTGCCGATTTAAATAAAGTACTTATCTTAAAGCCAGAAACCATACAGCGGATTGCTCCTTATTTGAGTTTTTAATGTTTTAAATAGGATAGAGGAATAATGTTTCTGTTTTTTAATTTTGCCCTTTAACTTTATACTTACAACCAGCAGCACACTATTCCACGTTCAAAATGATACAAGACCAAATCAAACAAGTCATTAGAGATGTTCCTGATTTCCCAAAACCGGGAATTATTTTTAAAGACATTACGCCTATCCTCAAAAATCCAACTTTGTGTGATGAGATTGCCAAAGCATTGGCGCAGCAGTTATCTTCATTACAAATAGATGTTGTAGCAGGAATAGAAAGTAGAGGTTTTTTATTTGGTTTGGCACTTGCTCAACAACTGGGTGTGCCTTTTGTACCTATTAGAAAAGCAGGGAAACTTCCTTATAAAACTGTTCAGCAATCTTACAATTTAGAATACGGCAGTGCTACGCTTGAAGTTCATGAGGATGCCTTTGAACCTGGCCAGAAAGTATTGATCCACGATGATTTATTGGCTACAGGAGGTACGGTAGTGGCGGCATCGGCGTTGGTACAAAAATTGGATGCTGAGGTAGCGGGTTATTCTTTTCTCATTAACTTAGATTTTTTGAACGGAAAAGAGCGATTGAAATCATTTAGCGAGCATATTTTCTCTTTGGCAGATTATTAGTTCGTTGGTTAGTTTTTTGGATGGTTGGTTTTTTGGTATGGGAATACCTTTAGGCCTTTTTGTCATTCAGAGCGAAGCGAAGAATCTCTAGTAACTTAAATAAGCTGCTTACTTATTATATTAATGAGATTCCTCCCCGATGTATCGGGGCAGGCTGTTCCTCGGAATGACAAGCAAAGGAATATTAAGAGGAGAAATAGCAAGGTGGAATTAAGACCGCCGGCATTGGGGAACCCTTAATATTCAAAACTAACATTACAAGTATTGCTAGCAGTATCATTTTATGCTACTTGTCATTCAGAGCGAAGCGAAGAATCTCTAGTAACTTAAACAAGTTGCTTACTTATTATATTAATGAGATTCCTCCCCGATGTATCGGGGCAGGCTGTTCCTCGGAATGACAAGCAAAGTGAATCTTAAGAGAAGAAGTCGTAAGGTGGAATCATGACCGCTGGCAATTGGGAACCCTTAATATTCAAAACTAGTATTACAAGTATTGTTAGCAGTATCATTTTATACTACTTGTCATTCAGAGCGAAGCGAAGAATCTCTAGGAACTTAAATGAGCTACTCACTTACTATTATTAATGAGATTCCTCGTATACTCGAAATGACAACGAATACCATATAAATAGCCAAAAAGCAACCTGAAACCTAAACGCGTTAAAAAAAACTCAAAAAAACTTAGCTAAAATAGTTATGGCTATTTCTATGTCGATGCTATCGCTTGCTAAGTAATTGAACCACATACCAAATCATTCTATCAAAAAGTAACGGAAAAGGCTTTGAAAGTGTAATTTAATTTGCTTAACATTGCCCTCAACCAAATATAAATTTAACTAAACTGTTTAAATGCTCGAAGCTAAACTAGCTGGTGTTTAAACAGTTTTTTATTTTAAAATCTATCAATATGGACATAGGAATCAGTTTCAATGAAACCGAAAACAGAACCATGGTTAAAAACATGGTACGTGACTTTGCAGAAAAGAACATCCGCAAGAACGTAATGGAGTGGGATGAAGCCCAACATTTTCCCCTTGAATTATTTAAAGAACTTGGACAAATAGGCTTAATGGGCGTTCTAGTGCCTGAAGAATATGGAGGCTCAGGTTTTGGTTACCAAGAATACGTAGACGTTATTGTAGAGGTAGCCAAAGTATGTGGTTCTATTGGTTTATCCGTTGCAGCGCATAATTCATTGTGTACCGGTCATATCATGGCCTTTGGAAATGAAGAGCAAAAAGCAAAATGGTTACCTAAACTAGCTACCGCAGAATGGATAGGTGCTTGGGGACTAACGGAAGCTAATACAGGTTCTGATGCTTTGCGTATGCGTACTACCGCGGTATTAGATGGTGATGAGTATGTAATCAACGGTTCGAAAAACTGGATTACCCATGGTAAAACTGGAGACGTTGCGGTTGTGATGGTGCGCACAGGGGAAACAGGTAGTTCTAAAGGAATTTCGGCCATTGTGGTTGAAAGAGGTACGCCTGGCTTCAGTGCGGGTAAAAAAGAAAACAAATTGGGAATGCGTGCTTCGGAAACTACTGAAATGATTTTCGACAATTGCCGTGTACCCAAAGAAAACTTGTTAGGCTTGGAGGGTGAAGGATTTAAGCAGGCCATGAAAGTATTAGATGGCGGACGTATTTCTATTGCAGCTTTAAGTTTAGGCATAGCCAAAGGAGCTTACGAAGCAGCCTTAGCTTATTCGAAAGAAAGACAACAGTTTGGTCAAAGTATTTCGAGTTTTCAGGGCATCAGCTTTAAATTGGCAGACATGGCTACGGAAATTGAAGCCGCAGAATTACTGATCCGTCAGGCAGCAGATTTAAAGAACCGTCATTTACCAATGACAAAAGAGTCGGCAATGGCGAAATACTACGCTTCTGAAGTAGCCGTGAAATGTGCTACAGAGGCCGTACAGATTTTTGGTGGATACGGATATACGAAAGATTTTCCAGTAGAGAAGTTCTATCGTGACAGTAAGCTTTGCACCATTGGCGAAGGAACTTCGGAAATACAGAAAATAGTGATCGCAAGAGAAATCTTGAAATAGAAATTAAATCATCTACCTACAATTAAAATCAATGAAACCGTAGCCCAAAAGCTGCGGTTTTTTGTTTTAGCCACAATACACAAATATTTTATTTTTAACGATATATGGATAATAACAATATCTGTGTATTTGTGGCAGAATATAAACCCTAAAAACTTTTTTCAAAAACATAGGTAACAAAAAATAAAGCTAGTTGATATGCTTACGAAAGGCGGCAGCAGAAAAGCCATAAACAGAGTAAGCATTATATTAAAACTAGCATCATGAAAAATTTAACCTTAATCACTTTATTATTCGTAAGCATTCTTTTTGGCTGCAAAAAAGACAAAACAAATGACGATACCACGCTTACCCTTGCCGAATTTAACAGCAAGTTTACTGTGCCTACTCAAAAATTCAATGGGACAGGAGGGGCAGCATTTAGCATTACTGGGGCAAAGGGAATGAAATTTGATTTCCCCGCAAACGCCTTTATAGATAATAATGGAAACCCAGTAGCCGGAAACGTGGTGGTAAGTCTAAAAGAAGTGCTGAGCAAAAAAGATATTGTCCTATCGGGAAAAGTAACCGAATCTAACGGACAGTTATTAATTACCGGTGGAGAGTTCCAAATATTGGCTAGTCAAAACGGACAAGCTTTAAGATTAAACCCAGCCGTTACTGTAAACGTAAAAGTGCCAACTACGCTTAATACTGATCCAATGAATTTGTTTGTTTGGGGACCAACAGTAGTTTCAGATAGTACTTGGGTGCTAGATCAAAAAGCTAGGGTAGTATCTAGTCCAGATTTTTATCAATTTAATTTGCCAAGCTTTGGTTGGGTTAACTGCGATTACTTTTATACCAACGCTAATCCAAAAACTACTATTACGGCTACTCCTGTATATGCAGGTACAGTGCCTAGCATTAAAGACCAAAGAGCTTACATGGTTTTTGACGACATTAAAACCGTAGCAGGGTTGCCATTTATATTATCTATCAATAAACACCGCTCTTACGAAAACTCTATGCCTATTGGTTTAAAAGGAAAACTCATTATCCTTTCTACCGACGTAAATAATGTGGTTTATTTTGGCCATGCCAATTTTACCGTAAGTGCCAATCTAAATGTTGATGTAGCTGTGGCACCTGCAACAACAGCGCAAATAGATGCGGTATTAAACTCATTAAATTAAGATAAAGCAAGTATCATTTTATTTTTTGGTTCAAAAGGATGTCTGTAAAAAGCATCCTTTTTTGTCTTTTTTAAATTAAAGCTCAAAAAACTTTCTCATATCCAATAAAATATCTACATTTGCATCCCCAAGTTAAAGCTGGGAATTTAAAAAAACGAGAGGAGGTATTTCAACGTTATGATTATTATCAACATTAAAGATGGCGAGTCATTAGATAAAGCGCTAAAACGTTTCAAGAAGAAATTTGAGAAAACTGGTGTATTGAGAGAGCTACGTAGCCGTCAAGCATACGAGAAAAAATCTGTAACTCGTCGTACTGAAATCAAAAAAGCAAGATATATCCAAGGCTTAAATCAAGAAGGAACGCTATAGTTCTAGTCTGGATCACAGATATATAAATGCCCCCAAGTTTTTGGGGGCATTTTTTTTGTCAAAAAAACTTGTTTGATGTTGTTTTTTTCCTAAATTGACTCGTCAACCAATCTGAAAATGTAATATGTCAATCAACGATTTTCTAACATATTTACAGTATGAAAAGCGTTACTCGCCGCACACCTTACAATCGTATCGTACGGATTTGTTGCAGTATGAAGATTTCTTAAAAGAAGAATCGATTGACCAACTAGAAAAAGCAGCCAGCTTCAATATTAAAAATTTCATGGTGGCCCAACTTGAAAAAGGATTGGCCGAGAGCGCTGTCAATAGGAAATTGTCCTCCCTAAAAAGTTTCTACAAGTTTTTGCATAGGGAAGGGGTAATCAATGATAACCCCGCTCGATTGGTGAAAACCTTAAAAACACCCAAAAAGCTCCCTGTTTTTGTAGAAGATGTAAAAATGGATGAGCTATTGGACCATGAGCACAGCTTTGATGATTCCTTTTCAGGGCAACGTGACAAATTAGTGGTAGAAATTTTATTTGGTACGGGGATGCGTCTGGCGGAGCTGATCAATCTCAAAGATGAGGATGTAAACACCTACGAATCTACGGTTAAAGTGCTGGGTAAAAGGAGTAAAGAAAGAATCATTCCTTTGCATCGACCATTGATGAAGGCATTGACAGATTTCATCGCTTTAAAAGCTTTGCAAAATTTTGACAACAAAAGCCCTTGTTTAATCGTTACCAATAGTGGTAGCCAAGCTTACCCACAGCTCATCTATCGTATTGTGAATAGTTGTTTGAAATTGATATCAACACAAGATAAAAAAAGTCCTCACGTGCTGAGGCATTCATTTGCGAGCAGTTTGCTAAATCGTGGAGCCGATTTAAATGCAATTAAGGAATTGCTAGGGCATGCCAGTTTAGCCGCAACGCAGGTGTATACACACAATTCAGTTGAAAGATTAAAGTCCATTTATAAACAAGCCCATCCTAGGGCGTAAAAAAGGAGGAAAAATGAAAATCAGAGTGCAGTCTATCCATTTTAATGCAGACAAGAAGCTATTGGAGTTTATTCAGAAAAAAGTAGATAAATTGGATCAATTTTTTGATCAGATCATAAGTGGCGAAGTATATCTAAAATTAGAGAACGTAGAAGACGAGGCCAATAAAATAAGTGAGATTAAACTTATTGTACCGGGCGGAACAATGTTTGCCAAGGAGCAATGTAAAACATTTGAAGAGGCAACGGATTTGGCAATTGAGTCGTTAAAAAAACAAATCACTAAACATAAAGACAAAACAAGAGCAAAATTAAGTGAGCACAAAACAATTTTGGCCAACGGAGAAGTGGCTGATTATTAGAGCTATATTTTGCAATAATATCAATACAAAAAAATGGCGGGAATTTCCCGCCATTTTTTTTTGAAAAAATATTTGCAGCTAACAATAATGCGTGTATATTTGCATTCCATTTCGGAAACGGGGTAGCAACCTCAGGAGAAATGTTAGTTCTGTGAAAGATTAAAAAAAATAAAAAAAATGTGATTGCATTTAGGTGAAAAGATAAATTTTTATATATTTGCGCCACATTAAAAAAAAGATAAAAGCCTCCTTAGCTCAGCTGGTAGAGCAACTGACTTGTAATCAGTAGGTCATTGGTTCGATTCCGATAGGAGGCTCTTTTTTATTTCAGGATGTCAATTTTGGAGTAAAAGGGGGGAGATACCAGAGTGGCCAAATGGGACAGACTGTAACTCTGTTGTCGCAAGACTTCGAAGGTTCGAATCCTTCTCTCCCCACCATATTTTATTAGCTAATTAACTAGTTTGATAATTAGCTAATCTAATAAGCGGAAGTAGCTCAGTTGGTAGAGCGATAGCCTTCCAAGCTATAGGTCGCGAGTTCGAACCTCGTCTTCCGCTCTTGGGAGTTCATTAGTTAAACATGGCCAATGAACTAATGAGCTGAAAAGTTAAAAAGCCGAAGTAGCTCAGCGGTAGAGCACTTCCTTGGTAAGGAAGAGGTCGTGGGTTCAAGTCCCATCTTTGGCTCAAAAACAACTAAATAACTTTGTTTAGTCTGTTGAAAATACAGAAGGAACAGGGTTTTTTGTATTGAAATTGTATCAAAGCAATAATTAAATAAAAAAAATTTTAACCTACTAATAAGTATAAAAAAATGGCAAAAGAAAAGTTTGACCGCAGTAAGCCGCACTTAAACATCGGTACAATCGGTCACGTTGACCACGGTAAAACAACTTTGACAGCAGCAATCACTAAAGTGTTAGCTGATGCAGGTTTATCTGAGGCACGTTCATTCGATTCAATTGACTCTGCTCCAGAGGAAAAAGAAAGAGGTATCACTATCAATACTGCACACGTTGAGTACTCAACAGCTAACCGTCACTATGCACACGTTGACTGTCCAGGTCACGCGGATTACGTGAAAAACATGGTTACTGGTGCTGCTCAAATGGACGGTGCTATCATCGTAGTAGCTGCAACTGATGGTCCTATGCCTCAAACTCGTGAGCACATTCTTTTGGCTCGTCAAGTAGGTGTACCTGCACTTGTAGTATTCATGAATAAAGTTGACATGGTTGACGACCCTGAGTTGTTAGAGCTTGTTGAAATGGAAGTTCGTGAGTTATTATCATTCTATGAGTTCCCAGGTGATGACATTCCAGTTATCCAAGGTTCTGCTCTAGGTGGTTTGAACGGCGATCCAAAATGGGTAGCTAAAATCATGGAGTTAATGGAAGCTGTAGATAACTACATCCCAATCCCTCCACGTTTGACAGATCTTCCTTTCTTGATGCCTGTTGAAGACGTATTCTCAATCACTGGTCGTGGTACTGTTGCTACTGGTCGTATTGAGCGTGGTGTAATCAACTCTGGTGATCCAGTTGAGATCCTAGGTATGGGTGCTGAGAACTTGAAATCAACCGTAACTGGTGTTGAGATGTTCCGTAAAATCTTAGATTACGGTGAAGCTGGTGATAACGTAGGTTTATTGTTACGTGGTATTGAGAAAACTGATATCCGTCGTGGTATGGTAATCTGTAAACCAGGTTCAGTAACTCCTCACACTGATTTCAAAGCAGAGGTTTACGTATTGTCAAAAGCGGAAGGTGGTCGTCACACTCCATTCTTCAACAAATACCGTCCTCAGTTCTATTTCCGTACTACAGACGTAACTGGTGAAATTTCACTAGCTGAAGGTACTGAAATGGTTATGCCAGGTGATAACGTTACCATCACTGTTAAGTTGATCAACGCTATCGCAATGGAAAAAGGTCTACGTTTCGCTATCCGTGAAGGTGGTAGAACAGTAGGTGCTGGTCAGGTAACTGAAATCTTAGCTTAATTAATAGCTATAGCATAAATAAAATTAGCTAATCAGCAATCGTTGATTAGCTAATTTTCACCCACGGGAATAGTTCAATGGTAGAATAGAGGTCTCCAAAACCTTTGATCAGGGTTCGAATCCTTGTTCCCGTGCTAAATAATGATTGAAAATCTGAATGAGTGGATGATTGATTTGAAAGATATTTTCAGATATGATCATTCACTCATTTAGTCATTCACACCTTCAACAATTAATATATGGCTAAGTTAGTTCAGTTTATAAAAGAATCGTACGAAGAAATGACCCAGAAGGTAACTTGGCCTACTTGGGGTGATTTGCAAAATTCGGCAGTATTGGTGCTTGTAGCATCAGCTATTATTTCCCTAGTAATTTTAGCTATGGATAAAGGTGCGAATTTTGTTCTTGAAACTTTTTACAATTCACTTTAAAATTAGATTATTAGATGAACGATCAGCTAAAATGGTACGTTGTTAGAGCGGTAAGTGGTAAAGAGAAGAAAGTAAAACAGTATATCGATTCTGAGATTAGCCGTTTAGGAGTTTCTCATCTAGTACCGCAAGTACTTATCCCTACAGAGAAGTACTATCAAATGAAAGACGGTAAAAAGATCGCTAAAGAGCGTAATTATTACCCAGGATATGTTTTGATGGAAGCGGCTTTGGATGGTGAGTTAGAGCACATCATTAAAGGAATTAACAGTGTAATTGGATTTTTAGGTGATAAAGCTGGTAATCCAATTCCAATGAGACAGGCTGAAGTTAACCGTATTTTAGGTAAGGTTGATGAAATGAGCCAGCAAAGTGAAACCATGAACGTTGCTTACTATGTTGGAGAAAACGTAAAAGTAATGGATGGTCCTTTCAACGGTTTTACCGGTATCATTGAAGAGGTTAACGAAGAGAAGAAAAAATTGAAAGTAATGGTTAAGATTTTCGGACGTAAAACGCCACTTGAACTTAACTATATGCAAGTAGAAAAAGAATAATAAAAATTTTTTATAAAAGTATTGTAGGACTGCAAGATAATTTATATCTTTGCAGTCCTTTTTGCGTTATAATACAACCAAAGGGATCTTAAATGTTACATTGCTTCCAAAATTTAACATTGAGTTTTAATTAAACAAAAACAAAAAATGGCAAAAGAAGTCAGTGCGATGATCAAATTACAGATCAAAGGCGGAGCTGCAAACCCATCGCCACCAGTAGGACCTGCATTAGGTGCTAAAGGTGTGAACATCATGGAGTTTTGTAAACAATTCAATGCTCGTACCCAAGATAAGCCAGGTAAAGTTTTACCAGTTGTAATTACTGTATATGCTGACAAGTCTTTCGATTTCATCATCAAAACCCCTCCGGTTGCTATCCAATTATTGGATGCTACTAAATTACAGAGTGGTTCTGCTGAGCCTAACCGTAAAAAAGTTGGATCGGTGACTTGGGATCAAGTTAAGGCAATTGCTGAAGATAAAATGCCTGATTTAAATGCATTTACTATCGAATCAGCAATGAGTATGGTTGCTGGTACAGCACGTAGTATGGGTATCACTGTTTCAGGTGATGCGCCTTTTAACTAATTATTTAACATTAACAGTTTACACTAGTGGCTAAGTTAACAAAAAATCAAAAAATAGCACACGCTAAACTAGAAGCCGGTAAGTCTTATTCCTTAAAAGAAGCATCTGCTTTGGTTAAAGAGATTACTACTACCAAATTCGATGCATCGGTTGATATCGATGTAGCGTTGGGAGTAGATCCTCGTAAAGCCAATCAAATGGTTCGTGGTATAGCTACTTTACCTCACGGTACCGGTAAAACTGTTCGCGTTTTAGCTTTGGTAACTCCTGATAAGGAAGAAGAAGCTAAGGCAGCAGGAGCAGATTTCGTAGGTTTAGACGAGTATGTTGCTAAAATTGAAGGTGGTTGGACAGATGTAGACATTATTATCACTACGCCTGCGTGTATGGCAAAAGTTGGTAAGTTGGGCCGTGTTTTAGGTCCACGTAACTTAATGCCAAACCCGAAATCAGGTACAGTAACTAACGAAGTTGGTAAAGCTGTAACTGATGTAAAAGGTGGTAAGATCGATTTTAAAGTTGACAAAACTGGTATCATTCACGCTTCAATAGGTAAAGTATCATTCTCTCCGGAGAAATTATACGAGAACGCGTTAGAAGTACTTCAAACGATCTCAAAATTAAAACCTTCTGCAGCAAAAGGTACTTATTTCAAGAGCATTCACGTGTCTTCTACAATGAGTCCTGGAATTTCAGTAGAAACTAAATCAGTAGCGGGGATCTAATTATGAACAGAGAAGAAAAACAAGAAGTAGTTTTAGCTCTACAAGCGAAAATGCAAGAGTATGGCAATTTTTACATTGCTGATACCTCTGGCTTATCTGTTGAAAAAGTAAATAACATCCGTCGCAAATGTTTCGAAAGTGGTATCGAAATGAAAGTAGCGAAAAATACATTGATCAAAATTGCGATTGATGGATTAGAAGGCGACTCATCAGATATCTTCCCAGCATTAAAAGGTCAATCAGCTTTATTATTTTCTAAAGTAGGTAATGGTCCAGCTAAGCTGATCAAATCTCTAAGAAAAGGAAAAGGCGAAGACAAGCCTCAATTGAAAGGCGCATACATTGATACAGCAATCTTCGTTGGAGATAACCAATTAGATGCATTAGTAAGTCTTAAATCAAGAGAAGAACTTATTGGCGAAATCATTGGTCTATTACAATCACCAGCTAAAAATGTTGTGTCTGCGTTACAATCAGGCGGCGGTAAAATCGCAGGTATTGTTAAAACACTACAAGAAAGAGGTTAACGAACACCTAATAAGTTCGTATTTTAAACAAACAACAATTACGTAAAATTTTAAAATCTTAATAAAATGGCAGATTTAAAAGCGTTTGCTGAGCAATTAGTAAACTTAACAGTTAAAGAAGTTAATGAGTTAGCTCAAATCTTAAAAGACGAGTACGGTATCGAGCCTGCTGCTGCTGCAGTAGCTGTTGCTGCTCCTGCTGCTGGTGGCGAAGCTGCTGCAGTTGAAGAGAAAACATCTTTTGATGTAATCTTGAAAGATGCTGGTGGTCAAAAATTAGCAGTTGTTAAATTGGTTAAAGACTTAACTGGTTTAGGTTTGAAAGAAGCTAAAGACTTAGTAGACGGTGCACCTAAAGAATTGAAATCAGGTGTTGCTAAAGACGAAGCAGAAGCTCTTAAAAAACAATTAGAAGAAGCTGGAGCTGTAGTTGAGATTAAGTAATCACTTAATTTTAACAAAACTCAAAAGAAAAGACTCCGACTGTAAAGTTGGAGTCTATTCCCGTTTATAAACATTTCATTTTGTTTGGTTTATGAAATGTTCCCTTTTAAAAACCAAAAAATAGTTTATTCTTAAACTAAATTAAATTTAGTCCCTTGGCAAATAAAGTCGACCAAAGAGTAAATTTTGCACGTAGTAAGCACATTATCGATTATCCAGATTTTCTGGATGTGCAGTTGCAATCATTTAGAGAATTTTTTCAGATCGAAACTACATCAGACAACCGTCACACAGAAGGTTTGTTTAAAGTGTTTGCTGAAAACTTCCCAATCACAGATTCTAGAAACATCTTTGTTTTAGAATTCTTAGATTATTTTATTGACCCACCTCGTTATGACATTCCAGAATGTATTGACCGTGGGCTAACTTACAGCGTTCCATTGAAAGCTAAATTGAAGCTTTCTTGTAACGATGCTGAGCACGAAGATTTTGAAACCATTATTCAAGATGTATACTTAGGAACCATTCCTTATATGACTCCTAAAGGTACGTTTGTAATTAACGGTGCAGAGCGTGTAATTGTATCGCAGTTACACAGGTCACCAGGTGTGTTCTTTGGCCAAAGCCGCCACACTAACGGTACCAAGTTATATTCTGCCCGTGTAATTCCGTTTAAAGGTTCTTGGATCGAGTTCGCTACAGACGTTAACAACGTAATGTATGCTTACATCGACCGTAAAAAGAAATTCCCTGTAACTACGTTATTGCGTGCTATTGGTTATGATTCTGATAAAGACATCTTAGAGCTTTTCGATTTAGCTGACGAAGTAAAAGTTAGCAAATCAGGTTTAAAGAAATACATCGGACGTAAACTAGCTGCAAGGGTACTTAGAAAATGGGTAGAGGATTTTGTGGATGAGGATACCGGTGAGGTAGTTTCTATTGACCGTAACGAGGTAATCTTAGACAGGGATACCATTTTAGAAGACGAGCATATTGATCTAATCATCGATGCTGGTGTTAAAACCATTATCTTGTCTAAAGATGACGGTGCATCGCAAGCTGATTATACCATTATATATAATACTTTACAAAAAGATACTTCAAACTCTGAAAAAGAGGCTGTGGAGAACATCTACCGTGCTTTGCGTAACGCAGAACCACCTGATGAGGAAACAGCAAGAGGTATCATTGAGCGTTTGTTCTTCTCGGATAAACGTTATGACTTAGGTGATGTGGGTAGATACCGTATCAACCGTAAGTTGAAAATGGATACCCCTGATGATGTAAAAGTATTAACGAAAGCGGATATTATCGCGATTGTTAAATACTTGATCAAATTGATCAATTCAAAAGAAGAGGTGGATGATATTGACCACTTATCAAACCGTCGTGTACGTACGGTAGGTGAGCAGTTGTACGCACAATTTGGTGTAGGTTTAGCTCGTATGGCTAGAACTATCCGTGAGCGTATGAACATTCGTGATAACGAGGTATTTACCCCAACAGATTTGATCAATGCTCGTACATTGTCATCTGTAATCAACTCTTTCTTTGGTACCAACCAGCTATCACAGTTCATGGATCAAACCAACCCATTGGCAGAGATTACGCACAAGCGTCGTCTTTCAGCTTTAGGTCCAGGTGGTCTATCTCGTGAGCGTGCAGGTTTCGAGGTTCGTGACGTTCACTATACGCACTACGGTCGTTTGTGTACTATCGAAACTCCAGAGGGTCCAAACATTGGTTTGATCTCGTCACTTTGCGTTCACGCAAAAATCAACAGCTTAGGCTTTATCGAAACTCCTTACAAAAAGGTAGTTGATGGTAAGGTTTCTGTAAACGAAGATGTAATTTACTTATCTGCAGAGGATGAGGATGGTAAAACTATCGCTCAAGCTAATGCTCAGTATGATGATAAAGGTAATTTCGCTACGCCACGTGTTAAAGCACGTTACGAGGGTGACTTCCCGATTATCGAGCCTGAGAAATTAGACTTGATGGATATTGCGCCTAACCAAATTACTTCTATCGCGGCTTCATTGATTCCTTTCTTGGAGCATGATGATGCGAACAGGGCGTTGATGGGATCGAACATGCAACGTCAGGCCGTACCATTGTTACGTCCTGAGGCTCCAATTGTAGGTACAGGTTTAGAAGGTCGTGTTGCACGTGACTCAAGAACTTTGATCAATGCAGAAGGTGCTGGTGTTGTTGAGTATGTTGATGCTAATGAAATTGTGATCAAATATGAAAGAAACGATGACGATCGTTTGGTTTCTTTCGAAGGCGATAGCAAAACTTATAAATTAACCAAGTTCAAAAAAACCAACCAAAATACTTGTATCAACTTGAAACCGATCGTTAAGAAAGGTCAAAAAGTTACTAAAGGACAAGTACTTTGTGAAGGTTATGCAACTCAAGATGGTGAGTTGGCATTAGGAAGAAACTTAAAAGTAGCTTTCATGCCTTGGCAAGGATATAACTTTGAGGATGCGATTGTAATTAACGAGCGTATTGTTAGAGAAGATATCTTTACTTCATTACACATCGAAGAGTTTGAACTAGAAGTACGTGATACTAAACGTGGTGAAGAGGAGTTAACTCCAGATATCCCTAACGTTTCTGAAGAGGCTACTAAAGACCTTGACGAAAATGGTATCATTCGTATTGGAGCTGAAGTTAAAGAAGGTGATATCCTTATTGGTAAAATTACACCAAAAGGAGAGTCGGATCCTTCACCAGAAGAGAAATTATTACGTGCCATCTTTGGTGACAAAGCTGGTGATGTTAAGGATGCTTCATTAAAAACTCCTCCATCAATCAAGGGTGTAGTTATTGATACTAAATTATTCTCAAGAGCTAAGAAAACTTCTAAAGCAGAAGAAAAATCAGCAATCGAGAAATTAGACAAGAGATACAACCTTGCTATGGAGAACTTGAAAAACGAATTGGTTGACAAGTTATTCCAAATTGTGAACGGTAAAACTTCACAAGGCGTATTTAACGTATACAGAGAGCTTTTAATTGCTAAAGGCGCTAAGTTTACGCAAAAAATGTTGATGGACTTAGAGTATGCTCATATCAATCCATACAAATGGACTACTGACGATGACAAAAACGAGCAAATCAAAATGTTGTTGCACAACTATGGTATCCGTGTAAACGAAGAACTAGGAGCTTACAAACGTGATAAATTTGCGATCAGTGTTGGTGATGAGCTTCCATCAGGAATTGTTCAGATGGCTAAGGTTTATGTAGCTAAAAAACGTAAACTAAAAGTAGGTGATAAGATGGCGGGTCGTCACGGTAACAAAGGTATTGTAGCACGTATTGTACGTGACGAAGATATGCCTTTCTTAAATGACGGGACTCCAGTTGATATCGTGTTGAACCCTCTAGGTGTACCTTCACGTATGAACTTGGGTCAGATCTATGAAACCGTATTGGCTTGGGCTGGTAAAGAATTGGGCGTTAAATTTGCTACTCCAATTTTTGACGGTGCTAAGAGCGATGAGGTGGAAGATTGGATCGCTAAAGCAGGTTTGCCAGCTTCTGGTAGAACTTACTTAAACAATGGTTTAACAGGCGAGAAATTTGACCAACCAACTACAGTAGGTATTATCTATATGCTGAAATTAGGTCACATGGTTGATGATAAGATGCACGCCCGTTCAATTGGACCATACTCATTAATTACACAACAACCATTGGGTGGTAAAGCTCAGTTTGGTGGTCAGCGTTTTGGTGAGATGGAGGTTTGGGCATTAGAGGCATTCGGTGCTGCTAATATCCTTCAAGAGATCTTAACCGTTAAGTCGGATGATGTTATTGGAAGAGCTAAAACCTACGAAGCCATTGTTAAAGGCGAAAACCTACCAACTCCAGGCGTACCAGAATCGTTCAACGTATTGGTACACGAGCTACGCGGCTTAGGTTTAGATATTACGTTAGACTAAAGTATAAAGTAAAAAGTTGAAAGTTTAAGGCTTCGGCCACTTTCAACTTTCCACTTTTAACTTTCAACTCAAAAAGAATATGTCTTACAAAAAGGATAATAAATTAAAAAGTAACTTCACTTCCATTACCATTAGTTTGGCTTCTCCGGAGAATATCTTGGAGCGTTCAAGCGGTGAAGTTTTAAAGCCAGAAACCATTAACTATCGTACTTACAAACCAGAACGTGATGGTTTGTTCTGCGAGCGTATTTTTGGTCCTGTAAAAGATTACGAATGTCATTGCGGTAAATACAAGCGTATCCGTTACAAAGGGATTGTTTGTGACCGTTGTGGTGTTGAGGTAACTGAAAAGAAAGTGCGTAGAGAGCGTATGGGACACATCAACTTGGTGGTTCCTGTAGCGCATATCTGGTATTTCCGTTCTTTGCCTAACAAAATCGGTTATCTTTTAGGTTTGCCAACCAAAAAATTAGACTTGATCATTTACTACGAGCGTTATGTAGTAATCCAAGCTGGTTTAATGGCTGAGCAAGGTATCCAGTTCATGGATTTCTTAACTGAAGAAGAGTACCTTGATATTTTAGATAAATTACCTAAAGAAAACCAATACTTAGACGACAAAGATCCTAATAAATTTGTAGCCAAAATGGGTGCAGAGGCATTAGAAGATTTGTTGAAACGTATTGATTTAGATAGCTTATCTTATAACCTACGTCACCAAGCAGCTAACGAAACTTCTCAACAACGTAAAAACGAAGCGTTAAAACGTCTTCAAGTAGTTGAGGCTTTCCGTAGCTCAAGAGAGAATATCGAGAATAACCCTGAGTGGATGATCATCAAGATTGTTCCAGTTATTCCACCAGAGTTACGTCCATTAGTTCCATTGGAAGGTGGTCGTTTCGCAACTTCAGATTTGAACGATTTATATCGTCGTGTGATTATTCGTAACAACCGTTTAAAACGTTTGATTGAGATTAAAGCACCAGAGGTTATTTTACGTAACGAAAAACGTATGTTACAGGAAGCTGTTGACTCGTTGTTCGATAACTCACGTAAAGTAAACGCTGTTAAAACTGAAGGTAACCGTGCCTTGAAATCACTTTCAGATATCTTGAAAGGTAAACAAGGTCGTTTCCGTCAAAACTTATTAGGTAAACGTGTGGATTATTCTGCTCGTTCGGTAATTGTTGTAGGTCCAAACCTTAAATTACACGAATGCGGTTTACCAAAAGATATGGCTGCAGAGCTTTACAAACCGTTCATCATTCGTAAGATGATTGAAAGAGGTGTTGTTAAGACCGTAAAATCAGCTAAGAAAATTGTTGATAGAAAAGATCCTCTAGTTTGGGATATCCTTGAAAACGTATTGAAAGGACACCCAGTGTTGCTAAACCGTGCACCTACGCTTCACCGTTTAGGTATCCAGGCTTTCCAACCAAAATTAGTTGAAGGTAAAGCTATCCAACTACACCCATTAGTGTGTACCGCATTCAACGCCGATTTTGACGGTGACCAGATGGCAGTTCACTTACCATTAGGTAATGCTGCAATTTTGGAAGCCCAAGTATTGATGTTGGCAGCGCACAATATCCTAAACCCTGCTAACGGTACGCCTATTACAGTACCTTCTCAAGATATGGTTTTGGGTCTTTATTATATTACTAAAGGCCGCAGAACTGATGAGAACAGAGTAGTAAAAGGTCAGGATATGAATTTCTACTCGGCAGAAGAGGTAATTATTGCCTATAATGAGAAAAGAGTAGATTTACACGCTTGGATTAAAGTTAAAGCTAACGTTAAAGAAGCTGACGGTTCTATTGTAAACAAGTTAATTGAAACTACAGTAGGTCGTGTGTTATTTAACCAAATGGTACCGGAAGAAGTTGGTTATATCAACGAACTATTGACCAAAAAATCTTTAAGAGATATCATTGGTGAAGTAGTAAAAATGACTGGTATGGCTCGTTCGGCTAAATTCTTAGATGATATCAAAGAATTAGGTTTCCAAAGTGCATTCCGTGGAGGTTTATCGTTTAACTTACAAGACGTAAACATTCCAGTAGAGAAACACACTTTATTAGAACAAGCTGCTAACGAAGTTGAAGAGGTAAGAAACAACTATAACATGGGTTTCATTACCAACAACGAGCGTTACAACCAAATTATCGATATCTGGACTCGTATCAACAACCGTTTAACTACGTTTGTAATGAACCAGTTATCATCAGATAATCAAGGTTTCAACTCTGTTTACATGATGCTTGACTCTGGAGCCCGTGGTTCTAAAGAGCAGATTCGTCAGTTGGCAGGTATGAGGGGCTTGATGGCTAAACCTCAAAAATCAGGTTCTGGTGGTGAGATTATCGAAAACCCGATCTTATCAAACTTTAAAGAAGGATTGTCGGTATTAGAGTACTTTATCTCTACCCACGGTGCTCGTAAAGGTTTGGCGGATACGGCGTTAAAAACGGCGGATGCGGGTTACTTAACTCGTCGTTTACATGACGTAGCGCAAGATATGATTGTTAATGATGTAGACTGTGGTACTTTAAGAGGTATGTACACTACAGCATTGAAAGATAACGAAGACATTGTTGAGCCTTTATACGAGCGTATTTTGGGTCGTACATCATTACATGATGTGTACAATCCATTAAATGGTGAGTTATTGGTAGGTGCAGGTCAAGATATTGACGAGGATGTTGCAAAAGCAATTGAAGAATCTCCGTTAGAAGGTGTCGAGATCCGTTCTGTATTAACTTGTGAGAATAAACGTGGTGTTTGTGCATTGTGTTACGGACGTAACTTAGCGTCTGGTAAACGTGTTCAAAGAGGTGAGGCTGTAGGTGTAATTGCTGCACAGTCAATCGGTGAGCCAGGTACACAGTTAACACTTCGTACCTTCCACGTGGGTGGTACGGCATCTAACATTGCCAACGAATCGCAAATCAACGCTAAGTTTGATGGTGTAATTGAGTTTGAAAACTTACGTACCGTACAAACTACTACTGAAGATGGTGTGGTTGATATCGTTCTAGGTCGTTCAGGTGAGTTCAGAATTGTTGAGCCAGGAACTAACAAAGTAATCGTAAACAACAATATCCCTTATGGTGCATTCTTATATGTAAAAGAAGGTGATAAAGTTGCTAAAGGTGATAAAATTGTTTCATGGGATCCATATAACGCGGTTATTATCTCTGAATTTGGAGGTAAAATCGAATTTGATGCAATCATTGAAGGTGTAACTTTCCGAGAAGAGTCTGATGAGCAAACTGGTCACCGTGAAAAAGTAATTATTGATACTCGTGATAAAACCAAAAACCCTGCTATTAAGGTATTGGATAAAAAAGGCGAGTTGATCAGAACTTACAATATTCCAGTAGGAGCACACATTGCGGTTGACGAAGGTGACGCTGTACAAAGCGGACAGGTATTGGTTAAGATTCCTCGTGCTACAGGTAAAACCCGAGATATTACCGGTGGTTTACCTCGTGTAACTGAGTTATTCGAGGCTCGTAACCCTTCAAACCCAGCAGTTGTTACTGAAATTGATGGTGTGGTAACGTTAGGTGGTATCAAACGTGGTAACCGTGAGATGACTATCGAATCGAGAGATGGTGAGGTTAAAAAATACCTAGTTCCACTTTCTAAACACATCTTAGTACAAGATAATGACTTCGTGAAAGCAGGTATGCCATTGTCAGATGGTTCTATCTCTCCAGCGGATATCTTGGCGATCAAAGGTCCAGCTGCAGTACAAGAATACTTAGTAAATGGTATCCAAGAGGTTTACCGTTTACAAGGGGTGAAAATCAACGATAAACACTTCGAAGTAATTGTACACCAGATGATGCAAAAAGTTCACATCGAAGATCCAGGAGATACTCGTTTCTTAGAAAATGACTCTGTAGATCGTTGGGACTTTATGATCGAAAACGACGAAATCTTTGATAAAAAGGTTGTTGTTGAAGCAGGTGATTCGACTACTGTAAAACCAGGTCAGATTATTTCTTTACGTAAATTAAGAGACGAAAATTCTCAATTGAAACGTCAAGATTTAGCTCAGATCGAAGTAAGGGATGCTAAACCAGCTACTGCTAGTTCAGTACTACAAGGTATCACTCGTGCTTCATTAGGCACTAAGTCATTCATTTCTGCGGCATCATTCCAGGAAACTACAAAAGTGTTGAACGAAGCTGCAATTGCAGGTAAGAAAGACAGAATGTTAGGCTTGAAAGAAAACGTAATTGTTGGTCACTTGATTCCTTCAGGTACCGGTGTACGTGGCTACGAGCGTATCATTGTAGGTTCTCAAGAAGAGTACGACAAATTATTAGCTTCAAAACAAGAAGAAGTAGAAGCTTAATAACAGCACAAAGCTGAAAGGCATTTGTAAATATAAATCCCTAGCGTTTTCGCTAGGGATTTTTTTGTAGGTCATGTTTTCGAGGAAGTGAGAGATGAATTGATAAAAATACTTGATCTCTATAAGTTTTATGGAGTGCAAAGTTGTTAGATCTCTCCTTAAGGTCGAGATGACGGTCTATTAGCAATCAGTGGGTTTTTAACAAAAATCCGAAGGATTTCAATAGCTATGGTACAAACGTTGCAAAGACATACGACTCTGTAGGAGTCATATCAATGATATTCGGCCATATTATAGATGTTTGACCTCTTAGAGGTTTTAAGAAATATAAATTGAAGAACAAAGTTGTTGGATTTCTCCTTAAGTTCGAGATGACGGTCTATTAGCAATCAGTGGGTTTTTAACAAAAATCCGAAGGATTTCAATAGCTATAGTACAAACGTTCCAAAGACATACGACTCTGTAGGAGTCGTATCAATGATATTCGGCTATATTATGGAGATTTGACCTCTTCGAGGTTTTAAGATATAAGCTGACGAACAAAGTTATTAGCTCTCTTTTTAAAGTTGAGATGACGGTATGGGAGCGTTTAGGGTATTCAATACTTTGATAATACACTATTGATGATAAACATTTTTTAAGAAGCCTAGCACTTTTAAATTAAAGTATTAGCTTTGTTAATATGGAACAACAACAGAACGAAAATCAATTAAATATAGAATTGTCAGAAGAAATAGCTGAAGGTATTTTTTCAAACTTAGCCATCATTACGCACTCTAATACAGAGTTTGTATTAGATTTTATTAGAGTAATGCCTGGTATTCCGAAGGCAAAGGTAAAATCGAGGATTATTTTGACTCCAGAACATGCTAAACGCTTAATGCATGCTATGCAGGATAACATCGAAAAGTTTGAAGCAGCACACGGACGTATCAAAACGCAGGACGAAACGCCATATCCAATGGGATTTGGTGGGCCAACAGCCCAAGCTTAAAAAGAATAGCCACTTGCCAAAGTAAGTGGCTTTTTTATGAGAAGTCATGAAAGATAAAACAGAGAAAGTATATCTAGGCCTACTAAGCATCGTTGCTTGGTTTGCCCTTGTTTTTCAATTTTATTTGCATATCAAAAGCGGAACAAATACTGGCAGCGAATTGTTGATTAGGTTTTTTAGCTACTTCACCATTGATAGTAATTTGTTGGTTGGCGTATGTGCAGCTGCTATATTTTTAATCCCAAGAACTGCTTTTGGTAGCTTTTTTAAAAGGCCAAGTGTAATTACAGCGATCACGGTTTATATCACTGTGGTTGCATTAGTTTACAACTCGGTTTTAAGGTCTTTATCTGTGGTAAGTGGTTGGTCGGCTGTATTGAACGAATTGATGCACGTCATTGTACCGATTCTATTTCTCGTTTACTGGATTTATTTTGTGCCAAAACAGTCATTAAAATGGCAGAATATCTGGGCGTGGTTAGCCTTTCCACTAGTTTATATTTGTTTTGTGCTGGTTAGAGGCAGTTATGCTAATTTTTATCCCTATCCATTTTTAAACATAAACAAATTGGGACTGCAGCAGGTAATGGTGAATTGTATATTCGTTACTTTATTATTCTTAACACTGTTTTTAGCCTTTGTTGCCATCGGAAAATGGCAAGCTAAAAGGCTTCATTTACAGCATTAAAATTTAGGTTATTTATTAAAACTAGCTGACATTATGTGTGTTTTAGTTTTTAACTGTTATTTTTGACCCTTATGGATACTCAAAAGAGAGATATTTTTGATAGCGTAGCACAACGTTTAAAACTTGAGGGGTTTAATGTTGTGAATAGAGACGAGAACAGACCTTGGGGTGGGTTCTTTGTAATAGATGAAGCACAAGCGCAACAATTTGCCGATACTTATTTTGATGGATTAGATATCGCCACTTTAAAAATCGGTGGTAAACTAAGCCCGAAAATTTTAATCGTAGCACCAAATGCTAGATTATCATGGCAATACCATCACCGTAGAGCTGAAATTTGGCAAGTGGTAACAGGTACCGTTGGCATCAAAACCAGTGAGACTGACGAAGAGGGAGAACTTAAAACCTATTCGCCAAATAACCAAATTAAGTTGCATCAAGGAGAGCGTCATCGTTTGATTGGCCTAGATGATTGGGGTGTAGTAGCAGAAATATGGCAACATACGGATGCCAATAACCCATCAGATGAGGATGATATTGTACGCGTTCAAGATGATTTCGGGAGATAATCCTACCTCCAAACCAATATTATTAAATTAAAATTTATGGCAAGAAAGACCATTCTTGCTCTTTTGTATGATTATTTTGTATTTCTTTTTGGCACATTGGTTCCTATCATTGTTTAGCCAAACTTTCTTCCTTCACCGTTATTCATCGCATAAAATGTTTAAGATGAATAAATTTTGGGAACGTTTTTTCTATCTACTATTGCTGATTTCACAAGGTTCTTCTTTTTTAAATCCTAGGGCCTATGCTATTTTGCATCGTATGCATCATGCTTATAGTGACACAGAGAAAGATCCACATTCACCACATTTTTTTAAGGATGTTTTTGGAATGATGATCGCTACTAAAAATATGTACCTAGCTTACCTGTTGCATAAAATAGAGCCGGAGCCAGCCTTTAGAGGGAATTATCCGGAGTGGCCAATCATTGATAGAATAGGTGATTCATGGTTTTGGCGTATTGCATGTGGTTTATTTTACATTTGGTTTTACGTAACTTTTGCTACTTCATGGTGGATGTTTTTACTACTACCAATTCACTTTTTAATGGGGCCAATTCATGGTGCCATCGTAAACTGGTGTGGACATAAATACGGTTACTCTAACCACGATAACGACGATCACAGTAAAAACTCATTGCCGTGGGATTTCTTATTGATGGGAGAATTGTTTCAGAATAATCACCACAAAAGACCAAATTCACCAAACTTTGCAACACGCTGGTGGGAATTTGATCCAACTTATCCAATGATGAAAGTGATGCATTGGTTGCGTATCATTAAATTAAGAAAAGTATAGTATTACATTTTGTTAGCCGTGATTAGATTTACCCCAACTTTGTTGTCATTTGCTATCTTGCTATTTTCAATAGTTAAGGTAAGTGCGCAAGATACCTTAGGTAATGTTTTTGATGGACCTTATCTGCTTTACAAAGGCAATCAGATTTTGGTAAAGGAAGTTACCCATTCATCGAAAAAAGCCATTGCTACAGAAAAAACTTATACTTTATCGGAAAAACAGAAGCTTACCATAAGAGTTAATTTTTCTGATGCTCCAGAGAAAAATTTTGATGTAAAGCTAAGATCTTCTTTACAAGATGAACCAAGCGTATGGGCACAACCTGATAAATTATTATTCCTATCAGATATTGAAGGAGAGTTTGATGCTTTGAGAAACCTGTTGTTAGCTAACAAAGTGATCAATAAAAAATACGAATGGATTTTTGGCAAAGGACACTTGGTGATTTGCGGTGATCTGTTCGATAGGGGGAAAGATGTACCTGCTACATTATGGTTGTTGTATAAATTGGAAGAAGCAGCTAAATTAAAAGGCGGCTACGTACATACTATATTAGGTAATCACGATATCATGAACTTGGCAGGCAACTTGAAATATTTAGATCAAAAATATTTGTCGGCGGCTGAGGCTATGGGCCAATCTTACATGGAACTCTATGATGAAAATACAGAACTGGGTAAGTGGTTAAGAAGTAAAAACCTGATTGAAAAAATTGGAGATAACTTATGTTTACATGGTGGCATTTCTCCAGAAATTAACGATTTAAAGTTGACGGTAGAGCAAATCAATGCTATTTCAAAACCTTATATCGGTTGGAAAGATTTAAAGAATACCGTTAAAGACGATAAAATTCTCAAGATATTTAACAGTACGCTAGGTCTGTTTTGGTTTAGAGGCTATTTTAAAGAGCCTGTGCTCGATGAAACTATTGTAGACCAAACATTAGCTCAATATCAGGTACAGCGAATTATTGTTGGCCATACCATCACTAAAACGAATGTTGGATTTTACTACGGTGGTAAAATATTAGGCATTGATGTTAACCAACACGAAGGTCAGCATGAAGCAGCTTTGTTTGAGAAAGGAAACTGGTATAAAGTAGATTTAACAGGTAACAAAAAGCCTATTAAAGTTAATTAATAGGCTTTCTTGAATTATCTTCTGCTTTTGTGGAACTTTCTGTTCTTGTTCTTGGCGCTATCTTTATTGCCCTTTGAGTCTTTTTGGGGCTTTCGTTGTACTTCTTTTCCAGCTAACATGCTTTTCCAACTTAATGGATAAGGATGATCTTCTACAATAGGAATTACCTTTTTAATTAATTTATGGATGGAAATCAGGTATTCATTTTCTTCTGCATCCACAAATGAAATGGCATTTCCATTGGCACCAGCTCTACCCGTACGACCAATTCGGTGTACATAGGTTTCAGGTACATTCGGCAAATCATAGTTGAAAACATACGTCAAGTCATCAATGTCAATGCCCCTAGCTGCAATATCGGTGGCTACCAATACCCTCAAAGTTCTATCTTTAAACTCTGTTAAGGCACGTTGTCTGGCCCCTTGTGATTTGTCGCCATGAATAGCGGCGGCTTTTATCCCGTCTTTAACCAAGTCTCTTGCAATTCTGTCGGCACCATGTTTAGTACGGGTGAAAATCAAAGTATGGTTGATTTTGAGGTCATCAAGCAAGTGCTTTAAAAGTTTTCTTTTGTCTGGCTTATCTACAAAATAAACCGATTGATTGATGGTGTCAGCAGTTGAAGAAACAGGAGTAACTTCTACCGTTACTGGATCTTTTAAAATGGTATTGGCCAACTTCTCTATTTCAGGTGGCATGGTTGCCGAGAAGAATAAGGTCTGTCTTTTTTGAGGTAATTTACCAACAACTTTTTTTACATCGTTGATGAAACCCATATCCAACATACGGTCGGCCTCATCCAATACAAAAATTTCTAGCTCACTGAGGTTAATATGTCCTTGGCCCATTAAGTCCAATAATCTACCAGGCGTAGCTACGAGCACATCTACTCCTTTTTTTAATGCATCAACCTGTGGTTGTTGGCCTACACCTCCAAAAATCACGGCATTTTTAACAGGTAAATTTTTGCCATAAACGCTAAAGCTCTCTTGTATTTGAATAGCCAACTCTCTGGTAGGCGTTAAAACCAAAGCCTTAATTGCTTTCTTGTTGGTCTTTAAGTGCCTCATGTGCAAAATCTGCAACATAGGAATGGCGAAAGCGGCGGTTTTCCCCGTGCCTGTTTGTGCACAGCCTAATAAATCTTTTAGTTTTAAAATACTGGGAATAGCTTTTTGCTGTATAGGAGTTGGATTTTGATATCCCTCGGATTCAACAGCTTTTAATATAGGCTCAATAAGCCTTAATTGTGAAAACAACATTTTTTTAAAGTAAAAAGTAAAAAATAAAAAGTAAAACAACCCAAAAGGAGGTTTACTTACGAAGAAGCTAGAACAATCATTTGTTGAAGGACTAACTTTTGAGTTGCTTTAAATGATTAAAGAAATTCTGCTTCGAGCCACAAAGGTAGTTAAAATTTATTTGATAGGTTTTTCGTGGTCTTGTAAACCTCACAGGTTTTAAAACCTGCGAGGTTTGTGGAAGGTAAATCTGTTTCGTTGGTGTCAGATGCTTTGATCATTTATCCCGATTATTCGGGAAACTCAGCGTGATAGCCTACGAAAGGGAGGTGCTTCCATTAGACTTACGAAGTTTAACAAACTTCGTAAGTCTGTTTAAACTATTTACGCTCTTTACCTATTTAAATTTAGCGAGTGTATGGTCAATCAAATGGTCTATTTCCAAGAAGTTGTTCGCCAGTTTAAGAATTTCGGCTTGAAAATTTTCTAAATCAATTTTTATCCAGCCTTCCATTAAAGTTAGTGGTCCAAAGTTTACGCTTACATTTTGCCATTGATGCTCAAAATCTTTAAAACTGTGCCTAAAGGTTTCTGCAAATTTTCTACTCTGTATAGCATAACCTTTTAGTTGTCGTAGCTTCAAGGCGTGGATGTTATAGTATATTTTTTGTTCTCTTATAGTTGAATCATTTATCCAAATAGAGAAGAATATTCTCGACGGAGTAGTCAATGGGTCTTGGGATGCATTTGCCCAAGATTTTTTATAGAGCTTTAAAAAAACGGAATTTAAAACTACACCTACCGCAACTTCAACTTGTTTTTGGTGAAGCTGATTTTGATTAAGTCGGTTTGCGGCTTTTTGAAATTTGTCTAGATAATTTTCAATATCCATTTTGAATTGTTGGTTGGTGTTTAGTAAAGACCTGTAACCATTTTACAATATAGTCAGAAAGGTTCTGTTATAAATATTCCTTTTTCTATTTACTAATCTTACCCAAATAATTTAATCCGAGGAGGAATATAAATTAATCCTGTCGGATGTGATTTTTTTTATCTCTTCTTCTTTAAGATTTGCGATAGATGTAAATGAGTGGCCTCTTATTAGAGGATAGCTTCTTTTGTTTTTAATAAGTAATGGTCTACTGTGTATAATACCAATCAATTCTTCACTATCGTTGAATAATAGTGATATCCTATCTCTCGCTGAAACGTCTACCACTGTACTTTCGTAAATGAAATATTCTTTAAATTTTGTATTGTTTTTATTCTGTTCAAAATTAAATGAGGATAAATAGGGCTTTAATTCTTTTAAAGTTATTTGACCTTCGCTAACTAACTCTTTTAAAACAAGTTCTGGAATAGAGTTTTTCTTTATTTTATTAGCATTTATGTATGCGAAAATATAGGCCTCCTTATTACTAACCATAAATAATTCAACAGTATCTTTAGTTTTGCCAACAATTTTTCCTTCTAAAGAAATTAGCTCTTGATTAGGCTCAATTTTAGACTCGCGTTCCTGTTTTTCAGTTAGTCTTATTTGAATACATATTTCTTTTTTGCCTTTACTTAAGGAATCTGTTTCTATTAACACATTATCTTTTAAAACGGCAATTATTTTACTTCGTTCGTTTAGCAAATCGACACTACCTTCAGTACGTTCACCTATTATATTGACGTCAATCGAATTCTCCTGTGACTTTTGTTGCCTACAACCGAGCATTATTATAATAATACCGAAATAAATTATTGTTTTCATCAGGATACTTTATCTAGTGCCGCTTGCAAATCCTTAATTAAATACTCAGGCTCTTCCAAACCTACATAAATTCTGATTAAAACATGTCTGGGATTATTTACATCAAAATCAGCTTTGCTAATACCAGAGCAAGCAGGAATAATCAAACTTTCATAGCCACCCCATGATACGGCCATTAAGATATGTTTTAGGTTATTACAAAATGTTTCTATCTTTTCCAGACTTGGATTTTTAAGCGTAATGCTAAATAGCCCGCCGCAAGCTTTCATCTGCTTTTTGGCTAAGCCTAGCTGTTTGCTTTTTTCGCTAAAAGGATGAAGCACCGTTGCCACTTTGGGGTGCTGTTCCAAATAATCGATTACCTTATTGGCATTAGTTGTAATTTTTTCCAAGCGGATAGGTAAAGTACGTAAACTACGCAGCAATAGCCAAGCATTTTGAGGGGCCAAAGAGGCACCAATATTCATGTATTCTTTCTCGAATATCTGCTTAATCAATTCCTGCTTGCCTGTAACTACTCCTGCCATCACATCACTATGGCCGGCTAAATATTTAGTGGCCGATTGTGCTACCAAGTCAATGCCGTAAGCAATTGGCTGTTGATAGAGTGGGGAGCAGTAGCTATTGTCTATCATGGTGATAATTCCCTTGGCTTTTGCTAAGCTAGCAATGGCTTCCAAATCTTGTACATCAAAACTGAAAGTATTGGGAGATTCTAGATAAATCAGTTTGGTGTGTGGTGTGATGGCCGCTTCAATTGCTGAGGTATCGCTTCCGTCTATAAAAGTGGTTTTTACGCCAAATTTTGGGAGAAAGTCATTGAATAATTTAATAGTCCAGCTATAAGGATTTTCTACACATATCACTTCATCGCCGCTGCTTAGCAAAGTCAAAACAGGAATGGTTACTGCAGCAATGCCACTGCCAAAAACTAAGGCATCTTCAGCACCATCTAAAGCGGCAAGTTTCTTCCTTAAAATATCAATTGTTGGATTAAAACCCCTTGAGTACAAATTGCCCTGATATTCATCTGCCAAAGCCTTTCTAAAATCATCAACCGTGTTGAATTTGAAATTGCTAGTTTGGATAATGGGAGGAGCAATGGCATTGAAGTAACTTTCCCTTTCTTCTCCAAGTTCATTTAAAATGTAGGAAATATCCATTTAAGTTAACAGTCTAAAGTAAAAAGCTGACTTTCTATCCTTTTAATCTTATAAAGTTGCTTTTTTTCTGTTTAAAAATTTATTGATGAAATAGATTACTACAAAGCCAAGGAAAATATAAATGCCATTTAATGCGGCTTCTGAGTCATCATTATAAATACTGATGGCTACGAATAAATATGCCGCAATAAAAATGATGGGCATTAAAGGATACAACTTCATGGTGTAAATAGTGTTCTTGTCCAGATGAGCTGTTTTTTTACGTAAGTAGAAGATGGTGGCGGCCGAGAAAATCATTCCTGCACCATCCATGAAAATGGTATAGTTTAAGATTTTGTCGAAGGTTTTGGCATAAAATAAGGTAATGATGGACAAGAGGGTGAACACCGTAAGGCTAACCACCATCACATCATTTTTCTTTGTTTTTTTAGTGAATATTTGCGGTAATGCTTTTTCTTCGCCCATGGCATACATGGCTCTTGGGTTGCTTAATAAATTCACGTTTACATAGCCGAGTACCGATAGGAATATGAGTACCGAAAGAATGGTAAAGCCTGTTGGACCAAAAATCTGTCCTGCAAGAATAGCGGCAATACTTTGTGCCGATTTCAGTTGTTCAAAACCGATCACTTTTACATAAGCGTAGTTAATGGCCATGTAAAGCGTAATGATAATGCCCAAGCCCACTAAAATAGAACGTGGAATTACTTTTTTCGCTTCTTTGGCTTCGCCCCCAAAGTTGATGGTTTGCTGATAGCCCCCAAAACTAAAGGAAACTGCAATTAAACAAATGCCTAATGCCTTTCCGTAATCGCTCCAAGTGGCAGGTAGTCCATTTGCAGTATTAAAAACAGAAGGTAGTTGTTGCGTTTGGCCACCAAAGAAAATAGCGCAGATTAAAGTAATTACCATCACCAGTTTAATCATCGTAAGCACATTTTGGGTTCTGGAGCTGGTTCTTAATCCCAATAGGTTGATGGTGTAAAAAATGATGATGCTGACCAAGCCAATGAGTATGCGATGTTCGTTGGTTTGCATTTCTACAGGAAAAAGTGCTTTGTTCAAATACTCGGCTCCAATTAAAGAAACGCCAGCTACCGAAGCCGCGTTGCTCACCACAATAATACAGTTGATGGCAAAAGCAATGGAAGGGTGGTAGCACACGGAGAAAATCTTGTAATAACCCCCAGTAACGGGATAACGGGAACCAATTTCTGCATAGGTTAATGCACCGCAAAGGGCCACAAAACCACCGATAATCCAAGCTAGAAAAAATAGCTCGGGGATTTGGGCTTTAGCGGCAACATTTACGGGAGTTCTAAAAATACCCATTCCTATGACTAGGCTTACCACAATCATGGAAAGGTCGAAAAGGGAGAGTTGTTTCTTTTCTGGATTCATCTAAATAGTTTAGTTTGTTGGTTTAGGTTGTGGTGCTGTACCTTTGTTATTTCGTCATCCTGAATTTATTTCAGGATCTGTTTAGCTGATGCTGAAATAAATTTGCTTCGCAGCTACTTCGTGGTCAGCATGACGAGTTTAGTAGGCAAGCGGTTTTCAATGCACAATTTAATAATAAAAAGCCGCTCGGCAATTCCGTCATCAAAAAAATACCAAATGGTCAAGGGATTGTTCAAATGTGGAAATCTAGCGAATAAAAACGGCCGAAATTGATTAAATTTGTATGGCTTATTTCATTTTCAAAGCAATCCACAAGTAAAACAACAGTATTATGGCAGAACCTATCTATAACGAAGACAGTATTAAGTCCTTAGATTGGCAAGAGCACATCCGCAGACGTCCAGGTATGTACATTGGTAAGTTGGGTGATGGTTCGGCACAGGACGATGGTATTTATGTTTTGTTAAAGGAAATCCTCGATAACTCTATCGATGAGTTCATGATGGGCGCTGGAAAAACCATTGATATTAGTTTGCATGAGCATAAGGTAATCATTAGGGATTATGGCCGTGGTATTCCTTTGGGCAAGGTGATTGACTGTGTGTCTAAAATGAATACCGGAGGTAAGTACGATAGTAGTGCTTTCCAAAAATCGGTGGGAATGAATGGGGTAGGTACCAAGGCGGTAAATGCGCTTTCTACTATTTTTGTGGTACAAAGTTATCGTGATGGAAAAACTAAACGTGTGGAGTTTAGCAAAGGACTGGTTACGCTTGAGCATCCAGAAATTGAAACTACACAGCGTAACGGTACTTCTATTACTTTTTATCCTGATGAAACTATTTTTAGAAATTACCGCTACATTCCTGATTTTGTAGAAACCATGATTTGGAACTACGTTTTCTTAAATACAGGACTAACGATTAATTTCAACAACCAAAAATATTTCTCGGAAAGAGGTTTATACGATTTGCTTTCAAGGGAAAATAAGCCTGAGGAAATTCGCTATCCAATTATCCATCTGAAAGGCCATGATATTGAAGTGGCCATGACCCATGGTCAGCAATATGGTGAGGATTACCACTCTTTTGTAAATGGACAATACACTACTCAGGGTGGAACACACCAAGCTGCTTTTAGGGAAGCTGTGGTTAAAACACTAAGGGAATATTACAATAAAGATTATGATGCTTCAGATATTAGAGCGTCTATTATTGCTGCAATAGCCATTAGGGTTCAAGAGCCTGTTTTCGAATCGCAAACCAAAACCAAATTAGGTTCGGAAAGAATAGCCCCAGAAGGACAAACCGTTCGTACGTTCATCAATGATTTCTTGAAAAAGGAATTGGATGATTACCTGCACAAACATAAAGATGTGGCCGATGCCATCGAAACTCGAATTAAACAATCGGAGCGAGAGCGTAAGGATATTGCAGGTATTAAAAAACTAGCGAATGATAGAGCAAAAAAGGCCTCTTTGCACAATAAAAAGTTGAGAGATTGTAAAGCTCATTTTAATACTACCCACGAAAGAAGATACGAAACTACTTTGTTTATCACTGAAGGTGACTCAGCTTCTGGTTCAATTACTAAATCAAGGGACGTAGAAACACAAGCAGTTTTTAGTTTGAAGGGCAAGCCTTTAAACTGCTACGAATTGACTAAAAAAGTGGTTTACGAAAATGAGGAGTTTAACCTTTTACAGCATGCCTTAAATATTGAAGATGGCTTGGAAGGTTTGCACTACAACAACATTGTAATTGCTACGGATGCCGATGTGGATGGGATGCACATCCGTTTGTTAATGATGACTTTCTTCCTACAGTTTTTCCCTGATTTGGTAAAAGCTGGACACGTTTATATTTTACAGACCCCACTTTTTAGGGTAAGGAACAAAAAGGAAACGATTTATTGCTATAGCGATGAAGAACGTAAAAATGCCATCGCAAAATTAGGAGGCAAACCAGAAATTACCCGATTTAAAGGTTTGGGAGAGATTTCTCCGGACGAATTTGGCTTGTTTATTGGCAAAGACATTCGTTTAGATCCAGTAATCTTGAAAGAACAAACGATAAAAAGCTTGTTGGAATATTATATGGGGAAAAATACTCCCGATAGGCAACAACATATCATTAAAAATCTACGTATTGAAAAAGATGAAGTAGACGCTGAAGAAGCTGAAGAAAAGGATGTAGAAGATTTAGAAGTAGCATAACAGCGTAATATTAATGTTTTCAGTGAATTATGGCTTTCGTTTGAAGTGCTGAAGTGCTTTACATTTAAAATGTAAAAGCAACATTATTTAGGGCATGATATTTGCCTTTATGTGGCATTTTGCATTTTAGACGATCCGCATTAACGCAACGTATGACTATCAACACCAAAAAGAGTGCTTCTCGCTATGGGCTTATTGTAATTTTATTACTTGCACTTTTTATTTCAGCAATCTTTTTTTATACCCGTAATAACCGCATTCATTTACTGTCAGAGAATGTAAACCAACTTAATAGCATTGAAAGTGACTATTCGCAATTAGATACTTGCGTGCTGCTTTTATATAAGGCCGACAATAATTGTAGGCTATTTGAGGCAACGGGTAATGGGGCTTATATGAAGCAATTTTCAAGTGAAATTGGTCGCGTTTCTAAAATCTTGGATACACTACAATTTCGTGAAAATACCCAGTCCTATTCTAAAAATGTAAAAGGATTGGTGGCACAGAAAAAAGCGAAAATGCAAATCTATTTAAAGCTTAAACAGCTTACGGATAGTTTGTTTTTGATCAATGCTAATATTGATACGCTTAAGCAAAGAACTTTCACTAAGGGAATGGAGATTACGCAAGGTCGGTTTAAAACCATGGTGGTCATTGATACCATAAAGCCTAAGGTGGAAGTAAAGGAAAAAGGATTGTTCGGTAGGATTGCAGCTGCCTTTTCAAGGAAAAAAGGAAAGGTGGATACTAATGCCGTTTTGGTGAAAAAGGAAATCACCTTAGATACTTCCTTATCAAGTAGGAACTACAATAAAATGCAGATCAAAAATATCAATACCTATTTTAGAAATCTGTATGCAGCTAATAAAATATTAAAAGATAGTGAAATAGGCATCTTACGTATCAATTCTCGTATCATTAATGAGATTGTGTTCCTCCTTCAAAATTTCAAGACTTCTGAGATTGCTCTTGCTTCACAAACCAAGAAAAGCATTCAATATAATTTGGATAGTACTTTTAAGAGCATTGATAAGATCTACTTCATCATATTTGGATTATTGCTAGCGTTGGTAGCTATTATCCTATTTAACCTATGGAAAATTTATCGTAACGAAGGTCGATTGATTGATTATGGTCATCGGGCTTCGCAATATGCCCAATCCAAAAGTAGATTTTTGGCCAATATGAGCCATGAAATCCGTACACCACTTAATTCGGTAATTGGTTTTTCTGAACAGTTGAGTCAGGATAATCTTTCTTCACAACAAAAGGAGCAGGTAGAGGCGATTAAAACCTCTTCGGAACTACTGCTGGATTTAGTAAACGACATTCTCGATTTTTCTAAATATGAGGTAGGCAAAATCAATTTTGATAAGGTAGCTTTTGCACCAGCGGATGCCATTAATGAAGTGTTTAATAGCATTGCCATTCAAGCTTCTAGAAAAGGAATTCAATTAGAGAAACAAATATCATTTAATGCTGGTTTAACCATTGTCGGAGATTCGCTACGTTTAAAACAGGTAATTATGAACTTGTTGAGTAACGCTATTAAATTTACGGATAAAGGTTCTGTAACCCTCAAAGCAGATATGATAGCGGTATCTAAAAAAGTAGGGACTTTGAAAATACAGGTGATTGATACAGGAGTAGGGATAGAAGATAAGGATGCCGCAGTGATTTTTGATGAATTTTCGCAGGTAAATTATTCCACTACTAAAAATACTCAAAAAGGAACAGGTTTGGGCTTGGCCATTTGTAAGCGTATTGTGGAATTACAGAAAGGTAAAATAGGCTTAACCAGTGTGATGAATAAAGGCTCGAACTTTACATTTGAAATTCCTTATGAACTTTGTGATGAGGTGGCTAGTAAACAAAAGAGCTTGGCCATTACAGATGTTGGACATTTGGCAGGAAAGAGAATCTTGTTGGTTGATGATAATAAAATGAACGTATTATTAGCCCAAACAGTAATTAAAAAATATAATGTCATTACTGATACTGCTTATGACGGTTCGGAGGCTTTTCAGCTTTTTACCAAAAACAATTACGACTTGATACTTACCGATGTGCAAATGCCAATCATGGGTGGGGTAGAGCTTACTCGTATGATCAGGGCAGACAAGGATAAAGTAAAATCAAAAGTTCCAGTGCTTGGCGTAACTGCTAACGTTTTGGAGGAAGACAGAGACAGGTATCTTGCTGCGGGAATGAACGATTTGGTCCTTAAACCTTACTCAGAAAAGGAATTGATTGCCAAAATTGTGAGCTATATTGTAGCGTAATAGGGCTGATATTGAGGATTAGACTCAAACGAAACAATTTCGACTATTTGCCATACCTCCCTAAGAGACGTGGGGCTTAATTAACGTGAGCTTAGGATAAGCAATTTGTAGTTTTTCATTATCTCCAGCCCTAGCAAATCCTATCGTTCTACGAAAATCGGCCTTGGCCTGTTCGGGTAGCACCAATAGGCCTAGTTGCTGACTTTAATAGAACAGGGCGCAGCCGTGGATTTTTTTGCATACTTTTTTCATCTATAGGAAAAAAGTTTGTCCGCGAAGCGACAGAGCACTAAATAATAGCAAAAGCCTATATCTTGAACTACATTTTCTTATTATTAATTTGTCGTTAATTGAGAAAGTTCTAGCTAGTTTAAGGGAAATTTACACTTCTTGATCGGCCTTCACCGTATCCTCTGGATGTTGCGGCGGTAATTTATCTACCTCTTTTTCTACCACAATGGTTTTTAAGTGTACAGCGTATTTAGAAGGGGTAATTTTGGTATCAAACTTCTCTGCATAAGCTTGGGTAAACTCTGCACCAAAATATAAAATAATGGAAGTGTAATAAATCCAAACCAAAATTACAATAATGGAGCTCGCTGCTCCAAATGCCGAACCTGGATTACCTTTTTCGATATAAATGCCAATAATGTATTTACCTAGACTGAAAAGTAGTGCCGTGAACAACGCACCCACCAATGCTGGTTTCCATTTTAAATTTACATCGGGTAATACCTTGAAAATAATGGCGAAAATGGTGGTCACTACGGCTAGGGTTAAGGCATTAGTTACAATGAGCATTAACCATCCCGATACTTCTTCAATACCAATCTTAGCGGCATAGGTATCTAGCTTTCCTCCAATGCCCACTACTACACTATTTACCACTAATGATACCAGTAATAAAAAACCAAGAGAGGCAATTAATGAGAAAGATAACAAACGGTTAGTAATCAATTTTTTCCAGCCTTTTTTAGGAACGGCTTTTACTTTCCAAATCAGATTGATGCTATCTTGTATTTCGATGAAAATGGCTGTAGAACCAATGATCAGAGTGGAAATACCGATAACTAGGCCTATGGTACTTCGACCAGATAGATTGGCATTATTCACAAAACTCCTTAGCTGATTGGCTGCACTATTGCCAATCAGTTCGCTAATTTCTCCGAATAATTTAGTGTTAGGATCCATGTTATCTCCCAAAAATATAGAAGCCGAAGAAATTACGATGATGATTAAAGGAGTAAGTGAAAAGATGGTATAGTAAGCCAAGGCGGCGCTAAGCTTCATTACACGGTCTTCCATAAAACCTTTGCCTGCCGCAATAAATAAGTGGTAGGTATTTACAAATAACGATTTTATCTTTCTAGGAATTCTTTTCATTTTATTAAAACGGATATCCGATGCCAATATTTAAAACAAGATTATCTCTTCTCCAGCCTTTGCTTCCAAAGTCTATTTCATCAATTACCCAACGCTGGCCTTTAGGTAAATAAGGCTTGCGAATAGGAAAAGCGCCATCTAGGCGGATTACAAATATAGTAGCGTCAAGCCTTAAACCTACACCTGTACCTACTGCAAGTTCATCCAAAGCATCTTTTAATTTGAATGCTGAACCTGGCCTTGAATCTCCTTTGCGTAACCAAATATTTCCAGCATCTACAAAAGCAGCACCGTAAAGAATGCTGACTAATTTAAATCTTAATTCTGAGTTAAGCATCATCTTCACATCACCGCCTTGGTCGGCAAAGCCCGTGTTATTGTTTTGTACTTGGTAAGTTCCTGGGCCTAAGGATCTAGCTCTGAAAGCCCTAATATCGTTGGTGCCACCAGCAAAAAACTGACGGACGAACGGAAGGGAACTACTACCGCCATAGGCATAACCGTAACCCAAATTTAATCGGTTGGCCCAAATCACTCCTGGGTTAATCTTATAATAACTTCTTAAATCGGTTTCTATTCTTACAAACTGGGATAATGTAGTATTAAATACCCTGCGGTCACCAGTTGGACCTTTACTTGCAAATAGCCCCCAAACATTTCCGCTGGTTTCTAAACCTCCAAAGAAATATAAGTTATGGCGGCGTTTTTCCTGCATCTGGTTGGTGTAGGTAAAGTTATAATTACTACCAATAATAAACTGATTTTCTAAAGTATACTGCAAGCCTGGGTTTTGCTCAATAAGGGTTTTATAAGCTTCGGAAGTGGTGTCCTTATTTGAAGTCACTAAGTTAATCGAGGCTGGAAAAAAATTATGTTCTTTAAACTGGTTTTCTTTCCAATTGTAACCATACTGCGCTTTGAAAGAGTTCAATTTGTAAACGGTATCTCTACTGAGCAATTGATAACCTAACGAGATAATGGTTTTTGGCGTAAATGCATTAGTGCTCCTAGGTTTATAAAAAGGCACAATAAAGCGTGGAAGTGTAAGTTTTGCTTCTCCAGTGAGCGAGTAGGAGTTAATGCCTTTGGCTTGTCCACTGTATTGGGTTTCAAAGCCACCACTAGCGCTAATGTCTAACTGTTCAGCACCTCTAAAAATATTACGAGTAGTTTGGGTGATTTTTAGCTCTGACCCAATAAAGTTATTGGATTTTTGAGTTCCCGTAACGGAAAAGGTCAATGAATTTTTCTTCAAGGGGGTTAAGTAGATATTTAAATCAAGCTGGTTGTTCTTGAAGCTATCTATCGGTAAAAATTCTGCCCTTACATCTTGAAAAGCGCCTAAGTTCACCATCCTGTTTAAAGATTGATTGTGGTCTTTACGATTGTATCTTTCTCCTTTTTTAAAGAAAACCAGCCTGTCAAAAACCCTCGGTTTGTAAGTGTTGCGATTATCGTAGATATTGAAATCGTTGTATTGTAATGGTTTTAATCGCCTTAAAACACTATCTCTTCGCAAGCTGTAGCTTGGGTAAATGTTAATGTTCCTTACGGTATAAGGTTTTAGTGCGGCATCTGGCGCAATGGTTTTAATGCGCACATTCACATTTACCAAGTGATTGCCAATGGTGCTATCTACTTGTAAAATCAAATGCTCGGGGCTAAAATAGAAGTAGCCACTTTCCTTCAGGTCATTGTCAATTCGCATGCGTTCATTTTTATAAGTTTCCAGGTCATAAAAATCACCACGTTTTAATAATGTTTTGCCCTTGTTTTGATTGATATTGTGAGTCAAATCACCTGTGTCAGGTGGAAATGTAATCTCATTAATTTTATAGCGTGTACCTGTTGAAGCAGTGTAAATGGCTTTTCCTCTTCTTCTCTTGATCACAGTATCACCAGTAACTTCGGCCTGTAAATAACCTTGACTAATCAGGAAGCTTTTCAATACATCACTGTTGTATTTTAGTTTTACTTCACTCATTAATACAGGTGCTTCGCCTACTTTAGTGCGCAACCAATGTTTAAAACCCTTAGGTTTTTTAGGCTCACCGGCAAGGTTATAGATGTACAGTTTTGGCTTTAATCCTAAAATGGATTTATTGGGGCGAGGTCGTGTTTTTTCTTCCAGCGTCTTTTTTACCTGTTTTTCATTGGCTATTTTAGACGAGGAATCGGGATTGATTTTTACTTCGGCTCCGGTATAGAGATTTTGACCAGGTTTAAGAAATCTGGTATTGCTACAATTGGCTAGCAGAAAACAAGCCAATATGAAAGCACTTATTTTAATTAGCTTTTTCATTTTTTGGTTTTTGTTCTGCTTCATTTCTATTTCTGTTTCTACGTTTTTGGAATATTTCTCTAAATCTGTTATAATCTACTACAAGGGTAAAGCCTAAGCCTGTTTCTATAATCTGTCCCTCAATTACACTTTCGTTTTGGTTGCGTCGGTAAGCTCTCAAACGGTAGCGTCCATCTCTGGATAGGGCATATTCTACATTTACATTTCCTGCAATATTGGTCGCACTTTGATTGGCATTTTGTGGACCTTCTAATGCAAATGAACTTCCTACGGTTACAGTGAGTCGGTCGTTCAATAGTTTTTTAGATAAGCCTACTTCTAAATCAGTTTTTTGCTCTAAACTACCTGTAGAGTAATCTTCGGAAGAGTTAATTCCAAAATTCACATCTACCCCTTGTATCAAATCTGAAGCAAGGTTATTCAATTGCTCGGTCAATAATTTACTTACACTTGAGCGGGCTAGGGTAGATAGGCCTCCGCCGCCACCTGCTAAACTTTGGAAAGGATTATTGGCGATAAATCTCTCCAAGGCTAATAAAGCAAAAACCTGTTTATTCAATTCGTTTTCATCGCGGTTTACGCTTTGCAATTTGGTGTAAGCTAAACTTCCGACGGCGGTGCCACGTTCATTTTCAGGCAAATCAATTTTGAAAGAGATAATGGGTTTTAGCAATTCGCCTTTCATGTATAAATAAACCTGAAATGGGAGTTTCGTTTTAGTAGTGGGGTCGTCTGGGGTATTTAACAAATCAATAGGTGCGGCATTTACTTCGTAAAGTGCTGTTAAATTGATGTTGGCTTCGGTAGGTTCGCCTGTCCAAACCATGGTGCTTCCCTTAACTAATTTGAAAGGTTTTTTGCCCAGTGGCCCTACGGATAGGCTGTAAGAGCCATCTACAATTTCGTAACGACCAGTCATGCTGATTTTGCCACTAGGGTCCATGGTCGCATTTAAGTCGGCATCGCCTCTAACCGTTAGCATATCGCCATTGGCTGGGTCAACTACTACGTTCAGTTCTGCCTCTGGGTCGATATTAATATCCGCAACTAGGTTAATTCCTTTAATTGGCGATTTACTTACACTGTCAGCCTTTAAATCCTTTTGTCCATTGAAAGGCGGTGCATCGGCGTCGATGAATTGTACAATACCTTCTTGGTCAATCACAGAAGGGTCATCAACAGGCATTGCATAATAAAACTTGGTACCTTTTTCAACGGTAATATTCATGTTTACATCGGGCTGGTTCAAATCGCCACGTACTCGAATGTTACTGCTTAAAAATACCGTTCCGTAAATCATGTCATTATCTTGAGCGGTCGAATTGATTGCTCTGAAGTTGTCTGTTTTGATATCTAGTCCAAAGCGTACATTGCTGAAATCACTGGTGTAGACCATTCCGTTAACGGTCGCTTTTTTGCCCAAAGAATCAACCAAGGTAAAGTTATTGAAACGGATACCATCGTTGTTGAAAGCAATCTCTTGGGTAGGCATGGTAAAATAAGAGTTGATGTAAGCCACCCTAAAGCCAGCATCATTAAATTTTAAAGCTCCTAAAATTTGTGGTTTGCTAAGTTCGCCTTTTACGGTAAACTGACCCGTAATGGTTCCTTTTCCTTGTTTAATTTGCCCAAGACTTACACTTTCTATTTGTCGTAAATCGATTTTATTAATGTCGATATTCAAATCTAAATTACTTTGGGGAGCAGTGTAATAAAAGCCTTTGGCCGAAAGTTCATGAACGCCCTTTAAACTCACATCCACCTCAAATGCATTCTCGGTATTGTTGTTAACAACAGCTTTTAAATCACCCAATTCATCTTTTTGGTAGCGTAGTTTAGAAATGGTAATATCAGCTTCGAACTTAGGATTAGAAACCAAATCTTTCACGTCTACTGTTCCATTGATGGCCCCTCCAACTAAAGTGGTGTCGGTTTCGGCAAATTTGGTAAGGGTTTCAATTTGAAAATCTTTAAACTCTACCTTTAACGGTGAATTTGGAGTATCAGAAGTGCTGTTAATGCTCAATAATTGCGAGCCTTGGCTGATATTGAATTGATGAGCCAAAATACCTGATTCTCCAAATTGGATATAGTTTTCTGGAGCTACGGTCCATTTCTCGTAATCCAGCAATAACTTATTAGGGTCTAAATTGAAACGGAAGTCTTTGTTGATGGATTGGAAAATACCTGCAATCACATATTTGTCCTTACGTTGCCTATCACGTAAAAAGATATTTAAATCCAGTTTGTTATCGGCTGCGGAACCAGAAACTTCGGTGTTAAATAAAGCAATGGACGGATTGGTAATGCTGTTGACAAATAAGCGATAATTAAGTTTTTGGTCCTCGTTTCCTACATTCAACTTAATGCTATCTAAGTTGATGTTGTTATAAGTGATTTTTGGGAACATCGCATTCATTAACAAACTGTCTTTCTCCGTATCTATTAAGCCGCTGATTTTGGAAGGGGCAAAGGTGGTAAGGGACGGTACAAAATCCTGTAAAAATTTAGGGTTGTAAATGTTTGCCGTAAAACGAATACGTTGTGGTGGGATTTTGGTGACTTCCCCAAACTGGTAATATTTGTTGATTTGGTTGATGATGGCACTGCCAACTTTACTCAATTGATATTTGCCATCTACAGTTGCACTAAGCAGCTCTGATTTGAGCATCAATTTATTTTCGGTAGCAGTTGAAACAGCGTTTAATCGAATAGTATCTACATTAAACTTTTTGCCTTCTTTTACCAACTGTAAGCCAGTTGCAAACACATCGCCATTCAAGTAGTCAACATCTGCAGTTTTGATATCCGCTTTGATGTTTCCAGCAAATTTAAATTCGGTTTTACTAAAGTTCAGTTTTTGTAAATCAACTTGTTTTAGAGCCACATTTGCTTTCACCGCGGGATATTTTCCCGCTAAATTAGCACTGGCACTTAGTTCTACGTTCACGTTGCTATCGGGCATGTTACCTTTAACGGTTACATTTTGATTGGCGTAAGTGCCAGACAGTTTCAAGTTGCGATAGTTGTACTTGTTATAATAAGCACTTAGCACCGTCGCATTAAACTGCGCATTTATTTTTTTAGGGTCTAAGCCAGTACCTGCTACAGTCGCTTTTGCTGAAATTTTGCCCAAAGTTGGTTCTTGCTTTAACAATCGTCCTACGTTAAAATTGTTCAAGCTGATGTCGGCTTTGTATTTTTCCTTGCCTTTTGGACCATTCATATTGGCGGCTAAAACGGCTCCACCCATATCTGACCTTACATTCAAATTGGTGCTGAAATCACTCATTGAACCTTTGAATTTACCGTTGGCATCAATAACGTTAGGGAGTTGAATGCTTGGTGGCAGGGATTTTTTAGGAACAACAGCCAAAATATCGCCTTTGGTAACGTGTACTTTTTTAATGTTTAAATCAAGATAAGCTTTATTAACATCCATCACATTGTTGGCTTTCCCACTCACATCAATTTGGGTATTGCTTAAACCGCTAATTTGCAGTTGAGGAATGTTGAGGCTGTTTAAATACCCATTAACTTTTGCATTTACCTTGATTTTCTGATTAGCGTATTGTTGTGGTAGCGCATCACTGAAAAAAGTAGCGTCCTTTAATCCAATGGTTGTATTTTTGATATCGATTTTTAGTTTTACACGTTCTGGATTTTTGGTCAAATCATCTAAAGAAGTAAAACTGAGGTCTGTTGCATTTTCGATACTGGTATTGGGAGTTTTCAGTACAAAATTGTCCAGTTTGATTTGTTTATCGTTGTAAATGGCATCGCCTCTTAGCGTGCTTAGCACAAAGCCGCTTTTATCACTTAATGAACCATTTTTTACTTTGGCAGTAATACCTTTACTGCTATAATTCACTTCTTCAGCGCCCAAATTAAGGCCTTTAATGTTCAAGTGATTAAAGTCGATTCCTTTTTTAAGCGGTTTGGCTGCTAAATTGTCGAACTGTAATTGATTGTTGATGAGGTTGATTTTTTTGATAGCTAATGCCAAAGTCGATTCTTCAGCCACCACAGTATCTTTAACTTTGCTCAAATCATTGCTCGGGGCAGGCTTAAATGCAAATTTAACAAAGGAATTGGCCAGTTCTGCATTATCCGTAACGTAGTGACCATTGGTCAAATCAACCTTTAAATTATCAAAAGCAAGTTTATTAACATTTGCCACGGCATTAGTGGTGGTCAATTGGTCATCATAATTAACCTTTACGTTATTGAACTCAAACTTTTGTACTTCAATGGTGGGTAATTTGCCTTGTTCTTTTTGTGCACTATCTACGCTGTTGGTCAAATGTTGTACCAGCTGCGTCAAAGGTTTTTGCTGTAGGTAAACCAAAGAAGTATTGTTTACCGTAAAGTTTTTAATCACATACTTTTGATTGGCCAAATCAAAGTCTTTGATTTTAGTTTCCAGTTTCCCTAGATAAAACTTCACGTTGTTGCCAGCCACATCGTCTCTGTAGGTTAAGCCAATGTCTTCAAATCGGACTTTGTCTACCGAAAATTTTAAAGTAGAAGTGGTGTCTTTTTCTACTTTGTCATCTGGTTTTTTCTGGTCGCTCATAAAAGCATCCACCAAAAAAGAAAAGTTAAAAGCGGTATCAGGATGAACTCTTTTTACATTAGCCCTAATGTTTTTAAGTTCAAGGTAATTAACTTCTACGGTGTTTTTTAATAACTTGAAAAGACTGATGTCTACCTGTAATTTTTCGGCATAAAGTAAGGTGTCTTTGTTAAGATCTTCAATGTAAAACTTGTTAAGTACTACATCTTTAGGAAGTGCAATTTTGATGCTTTCCAGTCTTACCTCTGTTTTGGTTTTGTTCTTAAGGTAACTAATGGCTTTGTCCTTCACAAAATTTTGGACAGCTGGAATATTTAAAGAAAGCGCAATAAGTACTACCAATAAAATAACACTGGCAATTACCCATAAAATAATCTTAAGACCTTTTCTAAAGTATTTGTTCAAGAGTAGTTGTTTTTTGATGGTTTAATATAGTTATTTATTCTAAAATGGCTTTTGGCCACTTAAAGCAAACAAAACTAGCTCCATAAAGTTTGAGCGTCTACATTCAATTATTAATTCTAATTTGTATGTTTAGTTTATGAATGTACATAATTTCAATATCAGTTACCAAACTTACGAACATATCAACGAGCTTTCTGTGGAGGACAAACTTTTGTGTATGAGGGCAGAAGACGCGTTAAAGACATCATATTCGCCTTACTCTAAGTTTAAAGTGGGCACAGCAATACAATTGGCAGACGGGGAAATTGTTTTGGGAAGTAACCAAGAAAATGTGGCTTATCCTTCAGGTTTATGTGCCGAAAGAGTAGCACTTTTTGCTATTGGCTCTTCAAAGCCAAATGCAGTAGTAAAAGCGATGGCCATTACTGCTTTCACCGAAAGTTTCGATATTAAAAACCCAGTGACTTCATGTGGAGCTTGTTTGCAAGTAATGGCAGAATTTGAGCAAAAGCAGAAATCACCAATTACCGTAATTTTCTATTGCTTAAATGGGCAGATTATGAAAGTGGAAGGGATTAGAAGCTTATTGCCTTTTGTTTTTGTAGAGGACAGGCTGGCTGGAATTACTTAACATTTAAGGCCTGCTTGGCGTAAATGTTATCGGTTTGGATAAAATCAGGGTTCATGGCAAAGGCAATCCTAAGCTCGTCCCTGTAATAGGGTGTCCATAGTTGCACTTTTAAACCTGCTTTTTTTGCTGCGGCAACGGTTTCTTTGGTTACCGTAGCATCGGTGTAGTTGCAACTTAAGCCATCATAACCTAACCTAAGGGCATTGTTTATTTTTTCGGGCATAGGTTCATACCTCATAAAGCAAGTGGTAATTCCCTTGGTGGCATTATTTGATTTCAGTCGGGTGCAGAATAACTGACTGTCCACTTCCACCAAGGTTCTGTCAATAAACTTATAGTTTTGGAACACTTGTGCCAAGCTGGCGGCTAATTGCATGAGGTAACCATTTCTATCCCCGTATAAACTGAAAGTGCTAGCACTAAATGATATTTTAATATCTAGTGAAAGATAAAGACCTCTACCTGTGTTATTGTTCCAATCAACAATCTCAGAGAGCTTATAAAGACGGTCTGATTTGGTTTTGTGGCAAATTCTAATCTTCTCAATGTCCACATCTCTCATTTCTGGAATGATATCTTGAGAAGAACTATTACAAACAAAACCGCTCAAATTACTATTGTGCCAAATCCAAGGCGTGCCATCAAGGCTCATTTGTATATCCAGTTCTACACCATCTAATCTATTAGCTGCATTTTGAACCGAAGGAAGGGTATTCTCTATCAAAAAATCATTGTAATTATTGTTGCCGCTACCTTTATGGCCCATAAAATTGATACTTGTTTCCATAGGCGAGGGTCTTCCGCAGGAATTAAAAAATAGCAGAAATCCCAAGGAGCAACAGGCTAGTAAGAAGACATGTTTGTTGAGGATGGGCATTATAAAAAATGGGATGTTGATGGATACTGCAAAGTTATATAATTTAAAAACAAGTTTTTACGCTACGAATATTAAGTTTTCCATAGGTAGAGGAGAGTGTTAAGGATTTTTAAGTAGACAAGGGGTCATGCATAAGCAGATGAAAATGTCTGTGGGTTGATATACTCCTTTTAACTCTAAAAATATGCCGCAATTGGAAAGTACTTTTAAAAGGTTTAAAGCAGGTTTTTGCAATTTTGGGTCTTTGTTGATGAGGTCTTTTTTCCCCGATGGATGGAAAAAATAGGGCTGCTTATCTTAAACTTTCCTATCTTTAAAATGAAAACCAAAATTATCTTGCATGAGAAAACTCACCACTGTAATGTTTGTGGCCATCGCCTTATTTCTGATGTCCTGTAAAAATCAAAAGGCCGACCTGGTCGTTTATAATGCCCATATTTACACCATAAATGAAGGATTTGAGGTGGTTGAGGCTATGGCCATTAAAGATGGTAAGATTCTGGCTTTGGGAAAATCGGAAGAAATTAAGGCACAATATCCTGCTAAGGAAATGTTAGATGGCCAAGGAAAATCCATTTATCCAGGTTTTATTGATGCACATGCACACTTTTTTGGTTATGCTCAAAGTCTCAACAATGCCAATTTAACCGAAGCAAAATCATGGGAAGAAGTATTGACCAGATTGCAGGAATTTGCAAGAACTCATCCAAAAGGTTGGTTAACAGGTAGGGGTTGGGACCAAAACGATTGGCCTGGAAAGCAATTTCCTACTAAGGATAAATTAGATGAACTTTTTCCAAATCGACCGGTGTTGCTTACCCGAATTGATGGTCATGCCGCAATTGCCAACCAAAAAGCACTGGAGGCTGCTGGAATTACAAAAGCTTATGAACTTACAGGGGGTGAGATTGTTGAAAAGGATGGTAAAATTACTGGAGTGCTCATTGATAATGCCGTGGATTTGGTGAACAGTAAAATTCCTAGGCTTACCAAAGAGCAAATTAAAGCTTTATTGAAACAGGCACAGGAAAATTGTTTTGCAGTAGGTTTAACTACGATTGATGATTGCGGACTTGACTATGATGCGGTAGAAGGGATTGAACAGTTGCAAAAAAGCGGCGATTTAAAAATGCGCTTTTATGTCATGCTTTCAGATAATGAAAAAAACTACGACTATCTCATTAAGCGTGGGGCGATCAAAACAGATCGGTTAAATGTAATGTCGTTTAAAGTATATGGAGATGGTGCTTTAGGTTCTAGAGGTGCTTGCCTTTTGCATCCTTATAGTGATATGCCTAATAAGCAAGGCTTTTTGCTGAGCGATTTAGCTCATTTCGAAAAGGTGGCGAAGAAAATCAATGAACATAATTTCCAAATGTGTACACACGCTATTGGTGATTCTGCAAATCGGGCCATCCTTAAAATATATAATAAGGTTTTAGGGCCTAATAATGATAAACGTTGGCGTATAGAGCATGCTCAAGTAGTGGCTCCGGAGGATTTTGAATTGTTTGGAAAAGCGAAGATAGTACCTTCAGTACAGCCTACTCATGCTACTTCTGATATGTATTGGGCGCAAGATCGATTGGGGAAAAATAGAATAAAAGGTGCTTATGCTTACAAACAATTGTTGCAACAAAATGGTTGGCTTCCATTAGGGACAGATTTTCCTGTAGAACAGATCAATCCTATGCTTACTTTTTATGCAGCAACCATTAGAAAAGATGCTGCGGGTTGGCCAACTAAGGGATTTCAGGTAGAGAATGCCTTAACACCTGAAGAAACATTAAGGGGGATGACCATTTGGGCTGCCAAATCAAATTTCGAAGAAAAAGAAAAGGGTAGTTTGGAAGTTGGTAAACTTGCTGATTTTGTATTGATGGAAAACGACCTATTAAAAGCAAACGGAAAACAAATTTTAGAAAATAAAGTAATTAGAACATACATTAACGGAGAAAAAGTTTATGAGAAAAAATAACCTGCTGAGCGTAATTGCCATTTGTTTAACTGCTGTTGTTTCCTTTACTGCCTGCGCTCAAGATCATAAACAAAACCAAAATCGTTTAAATAAAATAAATGATGTGGTAAAGCACACGGTGCTGCTTAATAACTATCAAAATTTCATTCCAGTAATAGGACTGGCCGAGAAAAAAATAGTATCTATTGGTTTGGGTTATTCTTATCAAATAGGCTTTGATAGTCTTTTAAATAAGTATGCTCCAGTGAATAGCCTAAGTGCAATTAAGTATAAAGATTCAACTACTTTAAATGACTTGGAAGATGATGTGAAATTTTACAACACCATCATAGTCGCACTAAATAGCGATATGGCCAAAAATGCGAAGTATATCAGTTTCATTAGTAATATGGCAAAAAGTAAGGAGGTGGTAGTGGCGTTGTTTGGTAACGGAAATGCTTTAACGTCTTTTGATCAATTGAATGCACCGTTGATTTGGAGTTCGGAAGATAATGAAGAAGCTGCTTTGGTAGCTCCACAGTTTATATTTGGTGGCATTGGGGCTACACAGATGTTAGATAAAACCTATTCTACTAAATATGTGCAAGGGACAGGTTATTTGACCCAAGCCACCCGTTTGAAATATACGGTACCCGAAGATGCGGGAGTAAATAGTAACGACTTAAAAGAGATTGATGATATTGTAGCCGAAGGAATTGCAAAAAAAGCTTCCCCAGGAATGGTGGTATTGGTAGCAAAAGATGGAAAAGTAATTTATAATAAAGCTTTTGGTTACCATACTTACGACAACCAAATTGCCGATAAAGTAACGGATATTTTTGATTTGGCTTCAGTAACCAAAACCACTGCTACTACCCCAAGTGTGATGCGTTTGGTAGAGCAAAAGAAGCTGAAATTAGATACTAACGTAGGGTATTATATTGCAAAGGCACGTAACACCCCTATGAGTGGAATTAACGTGAGAGAGGTGATGTTGCATCAGGCAGGGTTTATTCCTTATATCCCGTTTCATAACTTTGTGAAAGAAGGTGATTATAGCAGAGATTCATCAGCGGCTTATCCAACTAAAGTGGCCGACAACTATTATATTAAAAAAGGTTTTTTTAACGATTTCATGTGGCCAAAAATGCTGAACTCTCCAATTAAAACCAGAGGAAGTTACGTGTATAGTGATATCAGCATGTATGTGATGCAAGATATTGTAGAGCATATTTCGGAAATGCCAGAAGATCAATATGTGCAGCAAAATTTTTATGTGCCATTGGGAATGCAAACTGCAGGATACTTACCAAGAAATAGATTTTCTAAAGATAGGATTGTACCTACTGAAGACGATAAAGTATTTAGAAAAACCTTGCTAGAAGGCTATGTACATGATCAAGGAGCTGCCCTAAAAGGAGGGGTAGCCGGTCATGCAGGTTTATTTGGTACCGCTAACGATCTAGCTATTTATAACCAGATGTTGTTGAACAAGGGAACTTACGGAGGAGAACAATATTTTACGCCTCAAACAGTAGAAATGTTCACCAGCAAACAATCGAATGTAAGCAGAAGAGGTTTGGGCTTTGATAGATGGGATCCAGATTTGAGTAAAAAATATCCTTCAGAATTGGCTTCACCTCAAACTTTTGGACATACCGGCTACACTGGAATTGGAGTTTGGGTAGATCCGTCTCGTAACATGGTTTATATCATTTTAACTAACCGCGTAAATCCTACGGTAAGTGAAATGTTAGGAAAGTTGAATATCCGTCCACGTATACAGGATGTGGTTAACCGAGCAATCGATAAAAGTAAAAAGTAATCTCTCCGTAGCAGATAGACTTACGAAGTTTTCAAAACTTCGTAAGTCTATAAAATTCAACTTTCCCGTCAATACAATAAAGGGTGAGTAAAACCAAGAAACCTAGCTGTCTTCTTTTAGAAAATCTATCAGCTGTTGCATGGCCAAAGCCCTATGGCTTATTTTGTTCTTTTCAGACATGTCCATTTCTGCAAAAGTAATATCATAACCATCTGGCTGGAAAATAGGGTCGTAGCCAAAACCTTTGGAGCCTGTGGGCTCGGTTCTGATAGTGCCTTCAATCACACCTTCAAATAAATGGTTTTCTCCATTTTTAAGTAGGGAGATGACCGTTTTAAACCTAGCTTTTCGATTGCTTTCACCTTCTAGGTTTTTCAATAATAGCTGTAAATTGGTTGCATCATCTTTTACGCCGCTATATCTTGCAGAGAAAATACCAGGCTCATTATTTAAAGCCTCTACTTCTAGTCCACTGTCGTCTGCAAAGCAATCTAATTGATAGTTTTGGAACACGTAGGTGCTTTTCAAAGTAGCATTTTCAGCAAAAGTATCTCCTGTTTCTGGGATGTCTACCAAGCAATTGATGTCTTTCAAATTCAGTACCTGGTATTCAGGAGCTAGGATATTGGCAACTTCTTCGGTTTTATGAGTGTTGTTGGTCGCAAAAACCAATTTTTTGGTCATATAGTCAAGTTTTTTAATGTTCCCCAAAGTGTTTTCTTCGATGCCATATCCGCATCTAATGCATGAAGGTTATGGGTGAAAATCATATTGATGTTTTGGAGTACATGTAATTGGTGTAATTGATGTTCGGCAAGGCCCAATGCATTTGGCGATACACCAAACGAAAGGAGAAATTTACAAGAGAAAAATGCACTCAGGTGCTCAAACTTGGCAGTAGTATAGGCTGAATAGTTGACTAATGCAAAATCGGCATTTTTAAGGTTTATAGAAAGTACCAGTTTTCTCAGTAATTCTCTTCCTTGTTCAGTACTTACTGGATTTTCGGCATCATTTACAAGAATCAAAATCTTTTTCTCGTTTTTGCCCAAATATTTGAAATCGAAAACTTGACCATAGCTTGGTGCAGGTTCTTCCAGTTTGGGTACTTCAACAATAGCTTGCTCAACTATTGGAGCCTCTTTTGTATGTTCCACGGGCTGATTTTCCATGGTTGTCATATCGCCAGCCAAGTAAACGTCCTCGGTAAAAAATAAACGTAAAGCTTCTGCGTTATTAATAAGTTGGCTGCTATTCATTTTTATGGAAAAATTTCTGTTAAAATTAGTTAAATATCTTATTATAGCACCTTAAATTGTTACTTTTATCCAATAATTAAAAACGCATCTTTTGTGAAAAAAGCCTGTTTAGCTCTAATTTTTACTGTTGCTGGAAATCTTTTGTATGCCCAAAATGTGGCGTCAATCAATGGAAATCCAATTAACAGCAAAGAATTTTTATGGGTTTACAAGAAAAATCATGCTGGTGAACGTCGACTAGATTATAAAGATTTGGCAGCTTATTTGGAGTTGTATGTTAATTTTAAATTGAAGGTTGCCGAAGCTAGGGCATTGGGTTTAGATACAGACGAAGCTTATAAGCAAGAAATTGCTGGCTACGAAGAAGCGTTGAAGTCCCAAAATAAAATTCCTGTGAGTTCGCCAGAATATGGTTACATCATGAACGAATATAGAGAAGGGGTGTTGATGTTCAATGTTTGTGAGCAAAAAATATGGTCGAAAGCACAAGATGATGAAGAACAGATTAAAATTTATTTCGATGCTAATGCCAAAAAATATGAAGGCAAACAGTTTAGTGAAGTAAGGGGACAGGTGATCGGTGATTACCAGCAACAATTGGAAAATGATTGGATTAGCAGCTTAAGGTCGAAATATAAAATTAAGGTGAACCAATCTGAGCTTAAAAAATTGACTAAGCAATAACGGCTTTGTTAACGGACTACGCTCAATAATTTTAACTTTGTAAATTATACAACAGAATTTAACATACTAATGAAGAGATTTTTATCAATAGCAGGCCTTTTAATGTGCTTGTTTTTGAATGTTAAGGCGCAAAATACGAATCCTAACTTGGATAAAGTGGTAGCGGTAGTAGGTAGCAATATCATCTTGCTTTCGGATCTTAACCAACAATATGCGATTTATTTAAATCAAGGTAATCCTGCCGATACAAGAGCTAAATGTTATTTCTTACAGCAAATGCTCATCCAAAAACTTTTGAAACAACAGGCAGAAATTGACTCGATTGTAGTGGAAGAAAGCCAAGTAGATGACGAGTTGGATAGAAAAATGCGTTATCAGGTTCAACGTATGGGAGGACAAGAACGTTTAGAGCAATTTTTGCAAAAGTCGTTATTGCAATATAAAGATGAGATGAGATCGGATGTAAAAGAAGGTCTGATTGCTCAAAAAATGCAAGCAAAAATTACCGAAAACACTTCAGTGACCCCATTAGAAGTAAAAAAATATTTCGAAAGTTATCCTAAAGATAGTTTGCCGGATATTGGTGCGGAGGTAGAAGTAGGTGAAATCGTGCTACAACCTAAATTAAGCAAAGCTGAAAAACAGAAATATTATGATAAGTTAGAAGCGCTTCGTTTACGTGTTAAAAGTGGTGAGGATTTTGGTTTCCTAGCCAAATCCTATTCAGAAGATCCTGGTTCGGCATCAGAAGGTGGCGATTATGGTTTTATTGACAGACAAACCATGGTAAAGGAATTTACCGCTTGGGCATTTAAGTTAAAAGCAGGAGAAATGTCCCCTGTTTTTGAAACGGAATATGGTTATCATATTGTACAAGTAATCGAACGTAGGGGAGAGCAAGCGCATGTGAGACATATTTTGATCCGTCCACAGAATACACCGCAAAGTTTAGACCGTACTAAATTGAAAGCTGATAGTATCTATCAGGATATTATCGGTAAAAAATTGCCATTTGCAACAGCAGCATCTCTTTATTCAGATAATAAAGAAACTCAATATAATGGTGGTATGATGCTTTATGCAGATAATCAAACGGCTAGAACCACTTTTGTTCCTGTTGAGAAACTAGATCCTTCAGTTTTCGTTGTCATTGATACGATGAAAGTGGGGGAAATCTCACGACCAGTGAAATTTAGTGATCCACAAAGTGGTAAAGAAGGATATAAAATTTTCTTCCTTAAATCTAAAATACCACCGCATAAAGCCAGTTTAGAACAAGATTATCCTAAATTTAAGGAACAGGCCGAAGGGGAGAAGAAGAGTAAGAAAATTAGTGAGTGGTTTGAAAAAAGAAGAGAAACTACCTACATTAAAGTTGATGATGAGTTTGCCACTTGTGACGAACTAAAAATGTGGTTAAAGAAAGATAAAGACAGTAAATAGCCAATGCAGTTTAAAAACGAGGTAGAAGCTGTTGATGCCCTGCATCAATCGTTCAAAAATATACAAGCCGAAATCAGTAAAGTTGTCATTGGACAAGACGAAATTGTAAAATCAGTGCTCATTGCTATTTTTAGCAATGGGCATTGTTTGTTAGTAGGTGTGCCAGGATTAGCCAAAACTCTTTTGGTGCAAACCGTGGCAAATGTGTTAGACCTTGATTTTAATCGAATTCAGTTTACTCCAGATTTGATGCCTAGCGATATTATCGGGGCAGAGATTTTGGGAGAGGATAGACACTTTAAATTTATTAAAGGGCCAATTTTCTCCAATATTATTTTGGCGGATGAGATCAACCGTACGCCGCCTAAAACGCAGGCTGCATTGCTAGAAGCGATGCAGGAAAAGGCAGTAACCGCTGCGGGTGTCACCCATCGTTTGCCTCAGCCATTTTTTGTATTGGCTACTCAAAACCCAATTGAACAAGAAGGTACTTATCCATTGCCAGAAGCGCAGTTAGACCGTTTTATGTTCAATATTTCGTTAGATTACCCTTCATTTGCTGATGAGCTGACGATTGTGAAAAATACAACAAGTAATCAAACTGTTGATTTGCAAAAGATCATCAATGCTAGCGAAATTCAATATTTCCAAAAGTTGATTAGAAATATCCCAGTAACGGATAATGTATTAGAATACGCGGTTAAGCTTGTTGCTAAAACCCGTCCTAATAGCGAATTCGCTACTAATGAAATCAATAACTTTATTTCTTGGGGTGCTGGACCACGAGCTTCGCAGTTCTTGGTGCTGGGGGCTAAATGTCATGCCGCGATCTCTGGAAAATATGCTCCTGATATTGAAGATGTACAAGCTGTAGCGGAAGCTATTTTGCGCCATAGAATTGTGCGTAATTATAGAGCGGAAGCAGAAGGCTTAACTACAGAGCAAATCATTAAGAACTTATTCTAAAATTTCGGCTGGGGTGTTAGATTGGTCAATCAATAAGTTGATGGCCAATATTTCGTATATTTGTATCAGCTTTTTATAGAATGAAGATTACAAGGAATACCATAGCGAAAACAGAAATCAAAAAGCTCATCAGTAATTCTGAGGTGGCTTTATCGCATGCTGAAATTCAGCACGAATTAAACGATTTATGTGACCGCGTAACCATTTACAGAGTATTGGACCGTCTAGTAGATGAGGGGTCAATTCACAGAATTGTGAATGTAGATGGGGTAATAAAATATGCTGAGTGTCACGATTGCGAAACCCAGCATCATCATAATCACTTGCATTTTAGCTGTGAAAAATGTAAATCTGTTACTTGTTTGGAAGATGTAGTGCCTTCGTTCAAATTGCCCAACAAATATCAAGTTAAGGAAGTGAATTTTACACTTTCGGGCTTATGTCCTAAGTGTTCAGCACTTTAAGCGAGGTTTTCTAGGCTACTGTTTCTTCAATTATTGATTGTCCTTTGGAGTAGTCGCCCGAGGTCCATTCCCATGTCTCGTGTAATCTAATTCTTCCGTCAGGTAATATCTCCGGCGTTGATTGGCATTGGCCTGTCATCAATTCGCCTTTATTGTTAACTTGATGATAGCGCATATTAATATTACCCTGTTCATTAACCAAGCCAATTAAATGCCCACTGATAATTTTACCACCGCTATAAGTTGAGGTAATAATGTTGCCAATTTGGGTATAAACGAAAATGGTTTCATTAGAAGTTTCCCCATTTTCTGTATTGCTGATCGGCCTAAAGGTTTTTTGGTTGTAATTGATCATCGTTTAAAACTTAATGGCTAATTTTCCAATGGTCGTTCCAGATTCTAATTGTTGATGTGCTTGCTTTAAACTTTCTGCGGAAAGTCCGTGTAGAGTTTGTGTAAGCGTATTTAAAAGAATACCTTCATCGAATAAGTCAGCAACTTTATTTAAAATGTGGTGTTGTTCAATCATGTCTTCTGTTTGGAAAGTTGATCTGGTGTACATGAACTCCCAAGAAAAGCTAGCACTTTTTGTTTTTAGTTTATTAAGCGCTATTGGGGTGGCGCTACCTGTAATGGAAGCAATATGTCCTTGTGGCTTAATAAGCTCTGCCATCACGTCCCAATAGCTATTGGTGTCTACAAAATCTACAATGAAATCTACAAACTGAAACCCTGTGGCTCTAACTTCTTCTAAAAGATTTTTGTGGTTAACGACTACATCAGCACCCATTTTTTTACACCATTCAATAGTTTCTGGCCTTGATGCCGTTGCAATGACTTTAAGGTTGGCAATTTTTTTGGCTAATTGTATGGCAATGGAGCCTACACCACCTGCACCACCAATAATAAGCAAGGTTTTACCTTTGTCTTTTTCGGCACTAATACGAATTCTATCGAATAAAATCTCCCAAGCGGTAAGTGCTGTAAGTGGAACTGCCGCGGCTGCTTCATCACTTAAACTTTTAGGCTTTTTGCCTACAATTCTTTCATCAACTACTTGAAATTCGGCATTACAACCTTGTTTGGTAATATCGCCAGCATAATATACTTCATCACCAATCTTAAATAGCGTAACATTTTTTCCTACTGCTTCTGCTACTCCGGTAGCATCCCAGCCAATAATTTTGGGCTGTTCTAGTATGGTGTCTTTTGCAGAATTTTGTCTGATTTTAAAATCTACAGGGTTAACAGCAATGGCCTTAATTTTAACAAGTAATTCGTTTCCTTTTGGGCTGGGTTTTTCGATTTCAAATTCAACAAAACTATTGGGATCTGATATAGGGAGGGAAGTTTTAAATCCTATTGCTTTCATAATGATTAAAGGTTTAAGGCAAATTTATAAGAGAAGGGTAATTCGGTTGTCATTAGAAAGTTGTTTTATTTTTAGATAGGGGGGATCTTAGTTCGTTAGCATTTTGTATTCTTTGCGAAGCTCTTCGTTTTCTTTGCGTTGATGTTTATGATTTATCTTTTGTCATTTTAGGTTGATCATTAAACCGCAATCCCGTATATACGGAATGAAGAAGTCGCAAAGAACGCAAAGGTGTTTAGAAGGAGAATAAAATGGAATTATTTTTTCTCGAAATCTAACCTAATAGAAAATACATTGCTATAAAGTGCATCAGAGCTGTTGCCTACATTGGTTAGTGCGTAATCCAAAGAAAAGTTCTTGATTTTGATACCTACACCCATATTAGGTTGGTAAGTATAGATTTGTTTTCCAGTAAAATCGGTTGATTTTTGAATGTTGCCTAATCCACCGCGGAGGAAGATGGTTTTCTTGAAATCAACGGAAAGACCAATGGTTGGGTCAGCACTTACGGGATCAGCGCTCATCAAAACATTCCTTTTGCCATCGGTAGTTAAATTCACATTGGTTTCGGCCATGATATTGAATTTTTGACTTAGCGGAGTAGTATAAGCAACGCCTAATACGATACGAGGATTAGTGGTTTCAGTTGAACTTTTAGGAATGTCATTTCCTGTGGTCGCGTATACCGTAGAAAGCTTATCGGCATTATAGCTCCATGAATTGAAGGTAGAAGTAATGTCTTTTCCCACTGCCGCGAAAATCCATTTCCCTTTTTTGTACTGTACCCCAGCATCTAATCCAAAACCCCATGATTTACCATATTCACCTACCAAACGGTGGATCACTTTTACATTGGCACCGTAGCTTAGCCCATCTTCGTTACCGATACCTTTTTTGCCTTTTTTTCTGGCATAAGAAAAGATAAAAGCGTAATCGGCAGCTGAAAATTTCTTTACCCTATCATAGTTGATGTTGCCGTCGGCATCGATGAGTTCAGAGGTGTCAGGAATGTCATCCACCCCGAAACGTAAAATTGAAGCACCAATTACTGCGGTGTTATCTTGCACTGAGGTTGCAAAAGAACCGTAGTCGTATTTGGCAATTCCAGCAAAATATTCCGAGTGCATAAAGCTTACTTGGCGTGGTGTTTCCATACGGGCAAGACCTGCAGGATTCCAATATCCAGCGGTAACATCATTTACACTAGCTACTACTGAGCCAGATAAACCAAAAGCTGTAGAGCCTACGCCAATGTTCAAAAATTCATTGCTGTATTTCCTTTGAGCGTTGGCGGAAACCGTAAGAAAAGCTAAAATGATGAGTAGCTGATATTTGCGCATGGTTATGTTAACCGATTTTCAATTTCCTCAAATATAATCATAAAATCTACTTCCAATTGGTTTTTGTAAAATTCCAATACGGTGGTGAGTTCCTGAGTGGTTTTTTCGGTAAAAGGACGTTCCCATAAACGCATACAGATACGTTGTAGCGCATAGCTAATATTTTCCAGTTTTTGATAACTCAATAGGTACCTGCTTGATTTAAAGCTGTTGAAGAACTTAAAGAAAAGTTCGATATCATCAATGTTGCTTTCTTTGAGGAAATTTGTCAAGTCCTCTTCCTCTACAGCTTCTAAATGATCATAAAACGTGTTGATCGCTATTTTTTGATGTTCGACGAGTAAATGGTCCAAAAGTAATTCTACTCCAATATGTGCTAAGAAAGATGGGCGTACTGGAGTGTCCTTTAGTATCGGAATGAGCAGCTGTTTCAGCTCTTGCGTTTTGGTATTGAAAAAATCTGATGAATGGAATAAGAGATCTACCTGCAGATGTCTTTTCCAGCCTTCCAGTAAAGTGTTTAAACCATCTTTGTCAAATAATTCTGGATGTTTCTCTGGGTGAACATTCCAGCTCTTATTGGCATTTTTCAAAAGATCGGGCAAAATAGTGCCTAAAACGATGTTGGCGTTTGGCGTATTTCTGTCGAAGTAAAAATGCGAAAGAAAGTTCATTTCGTAAATATAGCCTAAAACCCTTAAATCATTAGCTAATTGGCTAATTAGTTAATCAGCTAATTGTTATCTTTGTGCCCTAAAATCGTTAAAAAGATGATAAATTTTGTAGAAGAATTACGTTGGAGAGGCATGTTGCACGACATTATGCCCGATACTGAGCAGAAACTAAATGAAGGCATGTGTGCTGGTTATATTGGTTTCGACCCAACAGCTGATTCTTTGCATGTAGGACATTTGACCCAAATCATGACCTTGATTCATTTCCAAAGAGCGGGACATAAACCTGTTGCTTTGGTTGGTGGAGCAACAGGGATGGTGGGTGATCCGTCTGGAAAATCGGATGAACGTAATCTGCAAACAGAAGAAATGGTTGCCCATAATCTTGATGGGATGAAAAAGCAACTAGCGAAATTTCTAAAGTTTGAGGAAGCCGGAAATGGAGCCATCATGGTTAACAATGGTGATTGGTTCAAAAACTTCAATTTTCTAGATTTCATCCGTGAGGTAGGTAAGCATATTACCGTGAACTACATGATGGCAAAGGACAGCGTGAAAAAGCGTTTGGAAGGAGATAATGGACTTTCTTTCACCGAATTCAGTTATCAATTAATTCAAGGTTACGATTTTTATTACTTGTGGAAACACCATAATTGTGTTTTGCAAATGGGTGGTTCAGATCAATGGGGGAACATTGTTACTGGAACAGAGTTGATCAGAAGAAAAGATCAAGGAACTGCTTATGCCTTAACTACCCAGTTGATTAAAAAAGCTGATGGAACTAAATTTGGTAAAACTGAAAGTGGTGCTATTTGGTTAGATCCTGCAAAAACCTCACCATATAAATACTACCAGTTCTGGTTAAATTCATCTGATAGTGATGTAAAGGTTTGGATTAGAATCTTCACTTTAAAAGGTAAAGAGGAAATTGAGGCTTTAGAAAAGCAGCATGATGAAGCACCGCACTTACGTATCTTGCAAAAAGCATTGGCGGAAGATATCACCGTTAGAACACATTCCGCTGAGGCTTTAGAAGCAGCAATTAAGACTTCTGAGTTTTTGTTTGGTAATGGTTCGTTGGAATTTTTAAATGGCCTGAGTTCTGAAGAGGTCTTGGATATTTTTGAAGGCATCCCTCAATTTAATATTTCAAAAGCTGATTTGGCTAACGGAATTGATGCGCCTACTTTATTGGCCGAAAAAACTGCTGTTTTCCCATCTAAAGGAGAAGTAAAGAAAACGGTGCAAGGTGGTGGATTAAGCATTAATAAGAATAAAATTGCCGATTTGAGTGCTACTTTTTCTGTTGAAAACTTAATTAATGATGAGTTTTTAGTAGTTCAAAAAGGAAGAAGAAGCTATTTTTTGGTTATTGCAAAATAATAAAGAGGTTTTTTTAATAGAAAATACCGCATCCAAAGTGCGGTATTTTTTTTGAAATTCCAGACAAAATGTATATATTAGGGTATAATTGTCTGATATGAAAAAGAAATCCGAAGAATCATCAAAGTTGGAGGAAGCAGCCGTAGCTTATGGGTTATCTAATGTACAGAGCCCCCTTGCTGTTATTATGGGCGGTAAAACCGTTCATCCATCAGATTATGATTTAGTAACCATTGCACGGGAAGGGATTGCAAAAAATAAGCTACTTGCATTGGCAAAAAAACTCTCTTTAACCATCGAGGAGCTAGCTGATATATTGCATATTAGCGAACGTACTTTGCAACGTTATGAGCCTAGTACTCTAATCAAAACCGAACATGCTGATAGAGCCATTGAATTGGCAAAGCTTTATGAACGTGGTGCAGAAGTTCTAGGTAGCCACGAAGCCTTTAACAGATGGCTGCGTCATCCAAATTTAGCTTTGCGTCACCAAATTCCGTTAACATTATTGGATACGTCTATTGGTTTTACGATGGTGTTAAATATTTTAGGTAGGATTGCTCACGGGGTATTCAGCTAATGTTGGTTTATCGTATTGCTTTACCTGAATATATAGAAGACCTTAGTGGAACTGGGGCTAAGCTTTATGGCGGGCGCTGGAATGAACAGGGTACTGCAGTTGTTTATTTTGCTTCATCGAGAGCAATGGCCATTATGGAACTTTTGGTTCACTTAAGTGGTGATGATTTGGATAGAGATTTTTCTTTGGCTGTTTTTGATGTACCTGATGACAAAGTGGGACAAGTAGCCATTGAAGATTTGCCAGATCATTGGAAAGGATATGAAGCCGAACCCTTTTTGAAAGCTATTGGACAGCGATTTGTCACTGATGGTAGTCAGCTAGTATTGAAAGTGCCTTCAGTTTTAGTAGAAGAAGAAAACAATATTTTAATGAACCCGAATCATGAGGATGCAGATAGGGTTAGGTTGATTTCGAAGCGAGTTTTTAAATTTGATAGAAGGTTAAAAGAATAAGCTATTGAACCAATAGGTTGCAACCTCTAATGTCGGCATTGTCAAACCTGCCCATAATTTCAAACCTATTTTCTCCATGTATCTTGCCTAAATCTTGAGTGGCAATAAATGAACACGAGTTTACGTTCGCTAAATCAATAACATTCACTCCCCCAGTGGTATTTGCTTGGGAAAGGATGCTCAAGGGATCAGAAGTGTCTCGTAATAATATTTTCATCCAAAGTGGACACTCGAAAATGCCATTGCCTTTAGAATATGCTTGAGATAGCAATTCGGTCATGCCATATTCACTATGGATGTGCTCAACCCCAAAAGCGTTACAAAGCAATTGGTGAAGTTCGGCTCTTACCATTTCTTTTCTTTTTCCTTTCATACCACCTGTTTCCATTACAATCAGCTCAGGAAATTCAATTTGGTATTGCTCGGTAAAATCCAGAAGGGCATAAGTAACGCCAATTAAAAGTGTTTTTTTGCCATCGGCTTTGAGTTTATTCAACGTTTCAAATAACTCTTGATGGTTATGCAGGAAATAGCCACTTAAAGGGTGGGTGCTTTGCTTAAGCAAGTCATCAACCATGTAAATTAAAGAAGAACCATCTCTTTCAAGATAGGAAGGTAAAAGGGCCAAAATGCAATACTCGCTCGGTTTACCATAAAAAAGTTCGAAGGCTTTGTTGTAGCTTTCTTCGTAAATGGATACCTCTTGTACTAAGTGTTTACTAGTGATTTGACCAGTAGTGCCTGAACTGCTGAAAGTAATTTCCGTTGGTGCTGAAGAAGAAACTACTGCATGTGATTTGAAGAAACTAATAGGTAAAAAGGGAATGCTTTGGTAATGCTTTACCTCTTGTGGGGTTACGCCAAGATGTGAAATATACTGACGATAAACTTCGCAATTAACCGCTTGATGCCTAAATACAGCTAAAGCCGATTCATTGAAATCTTGCTCGTTGCTGATCGAAAAAAAATGCCCAGGATTTGAATTCACTGGGCAAAAATACAAAGTTTTAACTGATTACGATTTGGCTTTTGAGGTAATCGTTGATTTTCTGAAATAATAACCACATAAGCCACTAATGCCAGCTGCCAATCCACCAATAATAGCGGTAACTGCTAGTATGGCTGGCCATACTTTTAATCCAAACATTTCCGCCACTCTTGAGGCTAATAAATGATGATTAGGCATGCTTTTATACAGAGCCATGCCTGCCCATAGTATGAGGATGGCTAAAAATGGCTGCCAAAATGAAATTTTTCCAGTTTTTCCAATAATGCCGCAGGTAGCAAATGATACTACGATCACTACCCACCAAGGGAAAAATGATTGTAAGGCAAATGATATAATGAGAATAACGATGAAGACCATTTTATTTTTTTGAAATTTTATAACGTGAGATAATTTTTCCTGATTTGTCGTCTGGCGATTGCATAAAGAAGAGGTCGTACAGTTTGCCCTCAGCCCAAGTGTCAATCATATTGTCGTAAAAAGGACTACCAGGGTTGCCAGATTGTCCACCTGGATACACGCCATGTCCCTTAGGAGTTTTACCCAATTCTATCACCATTCTCCATGAAGGTCCATTGCTTTCGCTCAAAGCATTCACGGTACTTTTAGAGCCACCGATAAGTAGTTTTTTCGAACCAAATCCAGGTATTTTAGCCAAGTGTGGTACATTGGTGTTTTTTACATTTGCCCATTGCCAATGCTCGCCTATAGGTCCATATTTTCTTTCCAAACTATCGCAAGCGTATTTGAATGAGCTGTTGACTAAATCGGATAAGGTCTCCTTTTTAGCGGTATTTACATTGTCGAACCATTTGGAGTTTGGATCTTTTTGGATCAGTTCGATGGTTCTATCTCTAGATGGATAACGCATTGGATTTTGCTTATCATTAAACTCGTCATCCCAAATTTCGATAGATAGTCTTTTAGTCCATAAATCAAAAACACTCGCTGCAACAGATTTGGTATCAAAATACTTATTCCATTTTGAAGTGAGGTTAAACGCTTCTTTTTGGGTAGCATTTAAGCTCGTCGCATTTACCAATGGAAGCAGATAAGGCATCAGATTCTCAGCCATAATGCTGTACGAATCCATTTGTAAGTTGCGCATGCTGTCAGCGGTAATTTTTTCCATCCCTTTCAGCTTATCGTTAATTCGCTTTCCTCTTTCATAAGGAGAAAATTCCCAATTGATATAATAGGGGTAGCTCGGATCGGTTGATGATTGGTTGGCAGAGCTTACAAAATTTCGCGGTGGATTTTTAACGGTTGGGTTTTGGGATGCGGGAATCCAGCCTTGCCAATCATTGCTTGGATCCGTACCATCAAGAATAAATTTTCCTTGATTCTTCCACTTCAACGGAAATTTACCATTAGGAGTAATGGCAATATCGTTATCTACGCTCGCAAAAATAAAGTTCTGCGCAGGAGCGGTGAAATAAGGTAAGGCTTTACGATAATCGTTGTAGTTCTTTCCTCTGTTCAGTAAGTAAAACGCTTTTAGTTCGTTTGATTTGTCATGGGCAATCCATCGTAAGGCGTGACCTGTAGGTACGTTGGCGGCTCTGCCGTAATTAGGCTTCTGGAAATAAACCACAGGGCCATGGTGAGTATAAAGCACAGTATCCACAATGTCGGCTGCACCTTTTATTTTAATTTTTTCGTAACGAGGCTTTGTATTTTGCCACTTGTTATTGTACCAATAGCTCTGATGTTTATCATCCTTAAATTTTATTTGATAAAAGTCAAGTACATCGGCTGCTACATTGGTTACACCCCAAGCGATATTTTGGTTAAAACCGATGATAATTCCAGGCGCACCAGGAAGAGAAACACCATAGGCATTTACACCAGGAGCATGTAACTGAATTTGATACCAAATAGAAGGAAGAGTTAAATCTAAATGCGGGTCGTTAGCTAAAATAGGGAAGCCCGAAGCCGTTTTTACACCAGATACCGCCCAGTTATTACTCCCAATACCTTCTTCTTTTTGCTTGGTAGCAATGTTGGTACTCATCATATCGGTAAAAGATTGAGGAGTAGCTGGGATAGGCAAGGGGGTAAAATCCCATTTTGTTCCTACAGGAATAATAGGATCTTCTTTAAAAGGATAGTCTGGGAATAGGTCTTTAGTAATTGCTGGTCCGTATTTTTTAAGAATGTTGGTCATGTAAAACTCGTCGGATCCCATGGCTAAAACGGCCGACATTTGCTTAAGTAACAAAGCGCATTTTATTGGTGTCCATTGCTCGGGCTTAAAATCCAACAACTTATATTCTACAGGGAGGTTGCGACGATTCAATGATTTGATGTAATCATTAATCCCTTGCGTATAGGCTAAAAGCATTTCCTTCGCATGTGGATCAGCCATCATCCCTTCCAAGGAATTTTCTGCACCATACACCATGCCCATTCTTCTCTGATATTTATCTACTTCGATGGCTTTAGCACCTACTACTTCCGATATTCTGCCAGCAGCAAAACGAGTTTGAAAATCCATTTGCCAAAGGCGGTGCATGGCAGTGACATAACCTTGTGCATAATACAAGTCATGATCATTTTGAGCGAACACATGGGGAATCATACGGTCGTCAAACGCAATTTCTATCTTGTCTGTAGCATTTTTCAGTACAATTTTTTTGTTTTTAGATGGCGACATTCCTTCTGCATTTTGCCAAAATCCCGTAAATGGATTTAAGAACTTTAAGATAGGGGGAAGATCACCAAATTTCGTATTTAAGGAATATCCCAATAGAATAGGAATAAGAATGCATATCAGCGCTTTAACTCTGTTCATCGGTGTTGGATCTTGTTTTTGGTTTGCTTTTAGGCCGAAGCCAATTTAATTATAAAAATGAAATGAATGACAATCTAATTTTAATTAATGCTTTAATCTCGGCAGAATAAAAATTTGTAAGTACCAAAAAATGTATTAAGTTTATGTTAAAATAAACAATATAAACTACAGACGTATGAACAAAACTATTACTAAAGTATTTCTTGTGCTTTGTGTTTTGCTGTGGACAGGGTTCGCGGCTATTGCGCAGAGTATTGTAGTTAGCGGTACTGTTACCGATAAACTAACTAAAGAGCCGATTCCGGGAGTAAGTGTAACAGTGAAGGGAAAAACGATAGGTTCTTCTACCGACCAAAATGGTAAATTTTCTTTCACTACTACAGAAAAACCTCCATTTACACTTTCTGTATCGTTTGTAGGTTTTAATACCGTTGAAAGAGAGGTCACAGGTTCTGCAACTAATTTGAGTTTTGAGTTAGAGTCTGGCGCTATTTTAGGTCAAGAGGTGGTAGTTTCCGCATCAAGAACACCGGAGCGTATTTTAGAATCTCCTGTAACTATTGAGCGTATGGGAGCGGCCCAGATCAGAGAAATTGCAGCGCCATCTTTTTATGATGCTATCCAAAACATTAAAGGGGTTGAGATGAGTACTCAAAGTTTAACTTTTAGATCATACAACACCCGTGGTTTTAATGCCAATGGTAACACTCGTTTCAATCAGTTAATTGATGGAATGGACAATCAAGCACCAGGTTTGAACTTCTCTGTAGGTAATATTGTTGGGATTACGGAGCTTGATGTAGACAATGTGGAATTATTGCCAGGTGCTTCATCTGCTTTGTATGGTGCGGGTGGTATTAGTGGAACCTTGTTAATGACTTCTAAAGATCCGTTTAAATATCCAGGTGTTAGTTTTCAGTATAAAACAGGTGTTAACCATGTGAATGATAATAATTCTTCAGCTCAACCTTTTAATCAGTTAGATGTGAGAATGGCCAAAAGCTGGAATAATAAGTTCGGTGCTAAATTTGCTTTCTCATTTTTGCAAGCGAGAGATTGGTATGGAACAAATACTTCTAACTTCGATAGAGCAAGTAATATGCCTAAAGCAGGTACTCGTGCATCTGATCCTGGATATGACGGCGTTAACGTTTATGGAGATGAAGTTAATCAAAGTGTAATGGGGGTTGCGAAAACAGTAGTAGGGCAATTCGCTGCTGCTTCTCCAACAACCTATAATAATATCCTTGCTTCAATTGGTGGAGGAGCAACTTTCGCTCAACTTATGGCTGGTTACGGTCCAACTCCTGCCGGACAATATATTCCATTTATATATAGTTTAGCCACAGGTCGTACTTCAAATCAGATTGTTTCAAGGACAGGCTATAACGAGATGGATTTAGTTGATTATAATACAAAATCACTTAAAATGTCAGGAGGATTGTATTATAATTTTACTCCTACAATTCAATTGGTAGCCCAAGCGAATTGGGGTACTGGTACGTCAGTTTATACTGGGTCCGATCGTTATTCTTTACGTAATTTTAATATAGGTTTATATAAATTAGAACTTAAAGGCGAAGACTTTTCTGTGAAGGCTTATACTACACAGGAGCGTTCTGGCGATTCTTATATTTCTTCTATTTTGGGAAGTTATATGAATGAGGTTAGCAAGCCATCAGGTGGTGCTACAGGTTGGTTTGTAAACTATGCGGGGGTATATAGTGCCGCAAGATCACAAGGTGCAAGTGAAGAGGCCGCTCATGCAGCTGCGAGAGCACAATCAGATGCTACTCGTATTCAGCCAGGTACTGCTGCTTTTGATAATACTGCTAGCCGTATAAAAAATACCTACATTAGTCAAACTAACATGGCACAAGGTATATATGGTGCTAAATTCAACGACAAATCTAACTTGTACCACTATGAAGGGATGTATAATTTCTCTAGATTGTTTAATAATGTAGTAGAATTTCAAGTTGGCGCCTCTGCCCGTAGATTTGATTTGAATTCGGGAGGAACCATCTTTGATGACTTGAACAGAGAAATAGATATCGATGAATATGCTGCATTTGGACAGTTAGGCAAGAAATTTGGAGAAGCATTTAAATTAACTGTTGCTGGTCGTTTTGATAAGAGCCAAAATTTTGAAGGACGTTTTACGCCACGTGTGACTGGTGTATGGACCGTAGCTAAAAATTCAAATATCAGGGCTTCATTCCAAACAGGTTTCAGAAACCCAACAACACAAAATCAATACATTGATTTGTCTGTAGGAGGAGGTAGTCAGCGTTTAATTGGTGGTATTCCAGAGTTCTTAAATAAATATAATTTAATTGGAAACAAAGGTTACACAGAGGCTAGCCACAGAGCATATATGGCTTCAAAAATAGCCTCGCCAACTGGTACAGGTAATCGTAGTTTATTAGTGCCTTATACCTTTGATCCAAGGGGTGTTCGCCCAGAAAGCGTAACAGCTTATGAATTGGGTTATAAAGGCTTGTTAGGATCAAATTTCTTGTTGGACGTTTATGGTTTCTATAACGAGTATAAAGACTTTATTACCGCAGTTAACCTTCAGCAAGAGACTGCGGCAAATAGTGACACCTTTGTTAAATTTGGTGTTCCTGTAAATGCGATGGGTAAAGTTAAAGCATGGGGTGGTGCTTTCGGTTTAGATTATGTAACTGGTAAATACACTTTCTCAGGTAACGTTTCTTATAATAAGATTGGTGATTTGCCTGCGCAATATAATAACGATTTCAATACACCAGAGTTCCGTTATAACATTGGTTTAAGCAACCGTGAAGTATTCAAAAATGTTGGTTTTAACGTGAACTATCGTTGGCAAGATAAATTCATCTGGTTCTCATCATTTGCAGGTGGCGAAGTGCCAGCATTTGGTACGGTAGATGCACAGGTGAATTTGAAAATTCCTTCAGTGAACTCAGTAATTAAAATTGGTGGTTCAAACATCTTGAACAAATACTATATCACTTCTTATGGTAACCCAGAAGTTGGTGCAATGTATTATGTTTCATTAGCATTTAACCCATAACCATATTTACAACCAAGCAAACGAAAAAGCCCCGCACGTGCGGGGCTTTTTTTATTTGCTTCCATCATTTAGATTATACTTTAATGATGTTGATTTGAAGATCTAGATCGTAATGATAGGACCTTGATTATTTGTACATTTCTTCTCTCAATTTCGCTACATCACTATTGTTGATGTATTCATCGTAAGTCATTAACTTATCGATCATTCCTTTTGGAGTAATTTCAATGATACGATTAGCAACTGATTCTGTTAAGGCATGATCTCGAGAAGTAAACAACATTGTGCCTTTGAAATCTTTCATGCCATTATTTAAAGCGGTGATTGATTCCAAATCCAAGTGGTTGGTTGGTTCATCAAACAATAAGAAATTTGCTTGTTGCAACATCATTCTAGAGAACATACAACGCATTTTCTCCCCTCCAGAAAGCACTTTTACGTTTTTCATTACTTCCTCGCCTGAGAATAGCATACGGCCTAAGAAACTGCGTACAAATTGCTCGTCAGCGTCTGTGCCCGAGTACTCACGTAACCAGTCTACCAAATTTTCATCTTTGTCTGCGAAAAACTCAGTATTATCATTAGGGATATCAGCGATGCTAATGGTTACCCCAAATTTAAACTCACCGGTGTAATCTTTGTCGTTACCGTTTAATACCTCGTAAAAAGCTGCGGTAGCTAAACTGTTTTGAGAAAGAATTGCAATTTTATCGCCTTTATTAACCATGAAGCTAATGTCTTTGAACATCACTTCACCGTTAACAGTTTTGCTTAATTTTTCTAACTGTAAAATTTGGTCCCCAGCCTCACGAGCGCCATTGTTGTTGAACATGATTGCAGGGTATTTACGGCTAGATGCTTTGATTTCTGAAATATCAATCTTATCTAAAGCTTTTTTACGTGAGGTTGCTTGCTTAGATTTAGAAGCATTTGCACTAAACCTGCGGATAAACTCCTGTAATTCTTTTACTTTATCTTCTAGTTTCTTGTTTTGGTCTGAACGTTGTTTCAACGCTAATTGACTACTTTCATACCAGAAGCTATAGTTACCGGTGTAGATGCTCATTTTACTGAAATCGATATCCACGATATGCGTACAAACGGCATCTAAAAAGTGCCTGTCGTGACTTACTACCAATACGATGTTTTGGTAATCAGCTAGGAAATTCTCCAACCAAGCAATGGTATCGATGTCCAAATCGTTGGTAGGCTCATCCAGTAATAGAATATCAGGATTGCCAAATAAAGCTTGTGCCAATAATACACGTACTTTTTGATTACCATCTAATTCTTTCAATAACTTGTGATGGAATTCTTCCTTGATACCTAAGTTGCTCAACATGGTTGCAGCATTGCTTTCCATGTTCCAGCCGTCCATTTCAGCGAATAGATTTTCTAATTCTCCAGCACGCTCGCCATCTTTTTCGGTAAAATCCTCCTTCATATAGATGGCGTCTTTTTCCTTCATGATGTCGTACAATTGCTTGTGGCCCATCATTACGGTTTCAATCACTGGGAATTCATCAAATTCATAGTGGTTTTGCTTAAGTACCGCCATGCGTTCGCCTGGAGTAAAGGCCACCGAACCGCTAGTTTGCTGTACGTCGCCAGATAAAATCTTCATGAAGGTAGATTTACCTGCGCCATTTGCGCCAATTACGCCATAGCAATTGCCGTGGGTGAATTTTAGGTTAACGTCCTCAAATAGTGTACGTTTTCCGTAACGTAACGATAGGTTTGAAACTGAAATCATGTTGCTGAAAAATAAGCCGCAAAGGTACGTTTTTAAGTTAAGAGTTGAAAGTTAAAGGTTTTAATGTTGTGGCGGCCACTAAAACCTCATGAGGTTTGACCATGTGTATTTAGCAATAAAAAAAGCATTTGATACATAGGTATTTGTTTTATTGCAATAATTTTCCATTCTTATCAAATAACTGACATTTCTCTTTTGCGTCAATATTTTTTGAAGGTGTTATGGCTAAAACATTATTGTTTTTTAACAATATATATCGGATATAGGTGTGATCAGAAAAATCTATATAAGTAGAAATAGCATTTTGGAAATCTAGTTTAGATAATAACGCTGCTGGTACGGCATCAGTTGTGTTGTTATTATGATTAGTAAACGATTTGTCATCTGTAAATTCAATGTGAAGTTTGTTTTTTATGTTTTTGTTTAATTGTTTTTTTAAGAAAGGATTTTGATTCACCGCAAATTTTAAACTATCCATTTTGATAACGAAATTGTTTAAGGGCGTCAATTTTTCTCCTATGGGCATCGTTAAATCATAAATGATTTTTTTCGATGTATTTTTTTCAACTAGTTTAGCTTTCCAGCACTTGCCTCCGTAATTGTAAGAATAAATATCACCTACGGTTGAGGAGATAATGTCGAACTTCGCTAAGAGACTCTCTTCATTGTGAAGCATGTCCGTTAGTAGCTTGTTTGGATTTTCTATTCTTGACTTTATTTCTTTTGGAAGAAATGGAATGAGTGTTTTTATTTTATGATTGAGTTCAATAACTTTTAAGCTATCTTTTATAAAATACTTATAGTTTAAAAGCGTATTGTAGAAGTGAAGTTTGTTGAAAGAGTCAAATTCTGCGGTTTTTATAATATCCTCAACAGCTTGTTCAAATTCTTTTTGTTTTTCCTTATCTAAATTTGCATAAGCCTGTGCAATTTTTGACCCGTCAGAAAAGTAATGTGTTTTACTGGTGTCTGCAATTCTCAAATTAGAACCTATTAGTAAATGATTAATATTTAAATCTAGTCTTGCTAAATCCTCAACATAAGTTTTCCTGTTTTCTGAGGCAATATTGCTATTCGCAACTCTTGAAACATGATCATTAAGTACGTTTAGTGTTGCTTTGATGTATAAACTCCAATTTGAAGTTTCTGCAGAAAGAAATGCTATGTTTTTTAATTGATCTAGTGGCCTGTCATCATAACTGCAAGTGCCAATGATTTGCTGCTGTCTTAATAGGTTGAGGCTTTTTTGTTTAGGGAATATCAGCAATGCGAGTTTCTCTAATCCTTCATTTGTTGCTGAATTTTTCTCCGCATAAGATAGTGCGCTGTTTAGTAGTTTTTTGAATTTTGTGTCATTTTGGTATAAACTGTCAGCGAATTTTTTATGTTGGCCTTCCCATTTTTCCATGTTTTGAAGCAACAATTTGTCATCATGCCCTTGAGTATATTTGGGTTTATTAGTTTGGTTGTTAAAGTAGTTATTTAGGGAATCGAATATGTTTTTTTTAAATTTTAATTGATCTAGTTGGTTTTTAGGTTTGGATAAAAAGATTGGTTTTTCAGGCTCGATTAGTATGTCATTGTAATTTACCCAGTCTGCATATTTCGAGGGTATTTCAGTAATATTGAATTTTGTTTTTAAGTAAAATCCGCTTACGGTAGTTTTTCCTTTATAGCTATAGCTAGAATAAAAATATTTCAAGTCATCCTTATTTAAGGAGTCAGTGTATTTTAGTGTTATTCTATGGTCTCCACTATGTCCAATGCCAAAGCTGTTTATGTCAATTTTAAGTGCTTTGTTGTAGTCGCGATAGATGTTTTTGATGATTAATATGTCTTTGTCAATTAAAAGACCTGGAAATGATTTTGCCAGTTCTTCGAAACTCTTGGCTTTCTCGAGCGCAATGAGAAAAGTTTTTGGATCTTGTGTGATCAGTTCAAAATAGCTAGCGGTAGTCTGGGGAAATGACTTTATAATTTGAGGGGTGCTTTTTTTGTATTTATCTTTTAATAGGGCAATCTTCGCATTTAGTGAATCTAAATTTTTCTCACTTAATGAGAAGTTTTGAGCCTGACTTTGAATAGTGACTGTAAATAAAAATAAAGCGGTTGAAAAGATTTTGAGCATTGCTTAGCTTTTATTGTTTAAATAATTAGATAGTGTTTTAAGGATGTTCATTTGCAGCTAAATCCATAAATGCAATTAATAAAAGCCAATTTTATGTGAAGTTCAATTAAACAAGGCTATGAGAAGCCCCAGATAACCAATATAGTTTTTTGAAGAGCATTCCTTATTTGTCAGACGCTTCGATAGCTTCAGCGTGACAACGAACAAAGGGAAGTTCGTACCAGCATTACCTTATCCAATCATTGCATCATTCAATTTCCGCATCCGATAACTCATCATTGCTGTTTTTCCAAGTTTTTTAATGAGTTGGTAGTTAGCAACTGCACCAACGGCAGCACCTACTACTGGAAGCAATTGCGCCAATTTAGCTAAGTCAATATAATCACGATACTCTTGTTGGAAAGTTTGCCAATCAAAATCATCACCACTTTCTGGGAGTAAGAATAGTTTTTCATCCCAGTTCTCCATTTGTGCCAATACTTTTTGAGCTCCTTTTTTGCTCGAAAAGGCTAACTGAAAGATGTGCAGGATATACAAGCGCTCTCTAAAATCGCTGGTGTTGAAACCATAAAGTGCGGCAATTTCGTAAAGCAGTTTGATTTTGATGGCGATTAATATGGGAAAATCAGCCATGCTCATTAAAAATCCACCTGCACCGGTAACCCCGCCTTCGGCTGCACCGGTTTTGCAATAGCTGTCAATTTTGGATTTTACCAAAGCCTCTCGATGAATCAAGCTCATTTCTGTAGGAGGTAAATTGGGACTGGTTATTTCCGAACCGAAAAGTACTGCTTTTACCATCTGTTTTATGGTTATGGTAATGGCATCATGTACTTTTTGAGGAATATAGCTGTTTATTTTTTCCTGAACTTTGGTTGCAATATTTCCTGCCAATGATGGCTTTTTCATCACCTCCAGTTTCCAGAATTGAAGCTCTAAGGCTGCTTGCTGCTTATAATTGTTCATCATTGTTGAATAATAACAGCTTAGAGTCAAAGAAGTTGGGGAAAGTTACTGTGTTTGGCAGCTGCGGTTGAAATAGATTTATATGTCTAGTACTTATCTCTATAGTGCTCTAAAAGGCTTTTTTCTATTATTTTTGGTTTAAACTCTATTTCTGTGGTTGTTTTTCTCCAATAATAAAATAGCAGGGCAGATTCGCTTCCTATCTCTTCTAATTGATCTTCATTAATTTCAACCTCTAATTTTGTTTTAAACATTTGCTTGCCTTTAAAATACTTGGTAATCTTTATCCTGTTGGTTAATAACTTGAAGATAGACTGATATATCTGTTCAGAGTCTGCTTCAATATCACTATTGTTATAGTTTTCATGGCAGTATCCAAAGCCAATTAACAGACTGTTAGGGTTGCTGCCAATCCAAAATTCAGTTTCTTCGATATGTAAAAAAGAGCCGTCGCTACTTGTAGTTAAGCGATCGGCAAACGCGTTTTGAAGGAGTGATTTGATCTCCCAAAATAATTTTTGACGTGGTTCCATAGGTAGAACCCAATTTAAACCATTTAGAATTAAATTCCAAAAAAAAGCCCCGCGGTAGCGGGGCTTTAAAGTATTCTTATTTCTTCTCTTTGTTATAAGCTTCGTTTAAGCCTTTGATTACTTCTCTAGTTACATCTAAACTTTCATCAGCAAAAAGAATATCACCCATTCCTTTTTGGTATTTCAATACCATTTTGTAGCCTTTTTCTTTTGCGTAGGTTTTAAGGAAATCTGCTACTTTGTTGTAAAGTGCTTCTTGTTCCTTTGCTTGCTCATTTTGGAAAGCAGCACCAGCATTTTGTTGGTAAGCTTGCAATTCTTGTTGTTTACGGCCTAGTCTTTCTTCTGTTAAAGCTCTTTGTTCAGCAGTTAGGTTATTGGCTTGTGCTCTGTATTGTTCCATGTCACGTTGGAAAGCTTGTCCTTTTGCTTTAAGATCTGCATCGGCAGCTTTTCCTTTAGCTTCCATCTTGTTTTTCAACACTTTAAAGTACTCGTATTGGTTCAGCAATGAATCTGAATCTACAAATACAATTTTATCCTTATTGGCATCTACACTTACGGTGGTTTTAGCCGTAGTACCTTCGGTTTTTGTCTCTTTGTTTCCACAAGCGCTCATCACAGAAACGATGGCAATTGCAGTAGCTAATCCGCTAAATTTTACTGTGTTTAGTTTCATTCTGTCCTTCTAAATTTTAGCAAATATAAAAATCAAATCCGAACATCCTAAAAGTAGGTGCTTATTAAACATTTTTGTTGGGTGTAAAGTCTTTTTTTGAGTATGTAAAAACGCTTTTGTAAGTCGATGAAATTGTGACACTTTTTAGATGATTTTAACACTCGAATAGTTATCCACAATACCCTGAAATCCATAAAAATTGCGTATTTTTGATTCTTAAATTTGAACATAAAATATGAGCGAAGAAAAAAATCCAAACTCAAATTATTCGGCCGATAATATACAGGTTTTAGAAGGCTTGGAAGCTGTTCGTAAGCGTCCTTCGATGTATATTGGTGATACTGGAGTTAAAGGTTTGCACCACTTGGTTTATGAGGTTGTAGATAACTCTATTGATGAGGCTTTGGCCGGTCACGCAGATACGATCTATGTAAATATTTTAGAAGGTAACTCTATCAGGGTTGAAGATAATGGTCGTGGTATTCCGACTGGTATCAATACAAAAGAAAATAAATCGGCATTAGAAATTGTAATGACCGTTTTGCACGCAGGTGGTAAATTCGATAAAGATACCTATAAGGTTTCTGGTGGTTTGCACGGTGTGGGTGTAAGTTGTGTTAATGCATTATCTACCCACTTAAAAGCAGAGGTACACCGTGAAGGTAAAATCTGGATGCAGGAGTATCAAATTGGTGTTCCTCAGTATGATGTGAAAGAAGTGGGTACAACCGACAAAAGAGGTACAATTGTAACTTTCAGCCCAGATCCGACCATCTTTACCCAAACTACAGAGTACAAATATGATACTTTAGCTGCTCGTTTACGTGAATTGGCCTTCTTGAACAAAGGTATTAAGTTAACCCTAACTGATGAACGTGAGGTTTTAGAAGACGGTACTTTCTTTCAAGAAGTTTTCCATTCTGATGGCGGTTTGAAAGAGTTTGTTGCCTTTTTAGATGGCACGCGTGCATCATTCTTGCCAGAGCCGATCTACGTTGAAGGGATTAAAAATGGTATTCCGGTAGAGTTAGCTTTCCAATACAACGACAGTTATTCGGAAAACGTTCACTCTTATGTAAATAACATCAATACTCATGAAGGAGGTACGCATATCGCAGGCTTCCGTCGTGGTTTAACGCGTACTTTAAAAGCGTATGCTGATAAATCTGGTTTGTTAAAGAACCTTAAGATGGAAATTACTGGTGATGACTTTAGAGAAGGTTTGACTGCGGTAGTTTCTGTAAAAGTTGCAGAACCTCAATTTGAGGGACAGACCAAAACCAAATTAGGTAACTCTGAGGTGATGGGTGCGGTTGACGTGGCTGTAGGTGAAGCTCTGGGATACTACTTAGAGGAAAATCCGAAGGAAGCTAAAATGATCATCAACAAGGTGATTTTGGCCGCTACCGCAAGAGCAGCTGCTCGTAAAGCTCGTGAGATGGTTCAACGTAAGAGCGTGATGGGTGGTTCTGGCTTACCAGGTAAATTGGCCGATTGCTCTGACAGTGATCCAGAAAAATGCGAAATCTTCCTAGTTGAGGGTGACTCGGCGGGTGGTACCGCTAAGCAAGGTCGTGATCGTAACTATCAAGCTATTCTTCCATTAAAAGGTAAGATCTTGAATGTGGAGAAAGCGATGGAGCATAAGATTTACGAGAATGATGAGATCAAGAACATGTTTACCGCGTTAGGGGTGAGCATTGGTACGGAGGAAGACGATAAGGCTTTAAATTTAAACAAGCTGCGTTATCATAAAATCGTAATCATGACGGATGCCGATATCGACGGGTCGCACATTACTACGTTGATTTTAACATTCTTCTTCCGTTATATGAAGCCATTAATTGAGGCAGGTTACGTTTATATTGCTGCGCCACCACTTTATCAAGTGAAGAAAGGTAAAGATTTTGAATACGCTTGGAACGACGCACAGCGTGATGCTGCAATTCAACGTTTAAAAGGTGCAGGTAAAGAGGATAGTGTACACGTACAACGTTATAAAGGTTTGGGAGAGATGAATGCAGAGCAATTGTGGGAAACTACTTTAGATCCTGCTCGTCGTACCCTAATGCAAGCGACTATTGAAAATGCTGCGGAATGTGACCATACTTTCTCTATGTTAATGGGCGATGAGGTTGCACCACGTAGAGAGTTCATTGAGCGTAATGCCAAATATGCAAAAATTGATGCTTAGTCTCTTTTTCTAAAATCAAATATAAAATTAAAGCCTTCTCTATCTTGTGTAGAGGAGGCTTTTTTGTTTAATTTTTATATACATAATTTTCTTATGTATATAAAAATTTATATATTTGGATATGTCGACAAATAATGAATTGTTCAAGGGCACACTTCAAACTATAGTGCTAAAGCTATTGTCTGAAAATGATAGGATGTATGGCTATGAAATCACCCAGAAAGTAAAGCAGATTACCAAAGGTGAGCTAACGTTGAAAGAAGGTGCTTTATATCCTGCGCTACATAAACTTGAAGCGGAGGGTTTTTTGGAAACTACTACCGAAGTAGTTGACAACAGGCTCAGAAAATACTATTCCTTATCGAGAAGCGGGAACAAGGAAATGGTTAACAAATTACAAGAGGCCAAAGATTTTATTGCCCAATTGCAATTATTATTGAACTTAAAACCTACAACTTGATATTGGTTTATCACTCTAAAATGAAAATATTAACCGGCTAATATGAACCTAAGCAAAATACAGTTAGAGAAAATAAGAGTCTATCTTGATGAGATTGGATTTAAATATATTGACGTTCAAATGGAGATTTTGGATCACGTTGCTTCTGCCGTAGAAGAAAAGATGACAGAAGATCCCAATTTGGCATTTCAGGATGCCGTAAATCAAACACGAGTATCTTTTGGTAAGGCTGGCTTTACTAAAATTGAAAAATCAATTGTAAAAGGATTGAATAAAAAATACTGGAAGCTCTTTTTACAGCATTTTTCCTCATTTTTTGGTATTAAATATATATGGGCTGTTTTTTTGTCGGCTTTTGGAATATATCAATTGCAAAATTTAATATCCAATAAAGATAGTTTCTTTGCGGTGTTTTTTTTAGCCTTCATTATATTTTTCGCCATACAGGCATATAGAGGTTTTAAGCCGTTAGCTTATAAAAGATACATGGTTTATAAGATTTCTGGCACGTATGCTGGATATTTTGGTGTATTCTTAATGATGGTTTTTCAGGCTATTGTCAAGCCGTCAACTGGCCTGTTGTTTGGCTTAAATAAAGGTTATCTAATTGTATCTATTTTGACTGTTCTTTTCGCTGTGTACTATATGGCTGCACTTAAAACGGAAAAAGACGGTGTTTTAGAGAGTAAAGCCATCGCTGATAAATTGAAGCTTTTATATGGCTAATAAAAAAATAAGCCCTCCAGCATTACGCTTCGGAGGGCTTCCTGATTTGATAAAAAACAAACATTAAGAAAATCTTTCCTACAGGATGTAGTAAGAGCCTACTGGGGCCATATCTACATGAGCTTTGTCTTCGAAAAGCTTATGGTCATCTAGCATTTGACAAAGGTCTTTTTCTATCGTTCTGCAAATGGTAGTAGTAGGAGTATCTGTGGGCTTATTCTCAAAAGGATCCTGTAAGTGTACCGCCATCTTTTCTACCAATAGGAAGAACACTGAGATAGAGATCACTACTGGAATTTCCATAAATCCAAAATATTCGATCAAGCCAAAAGGCAACATCATGATGAATAGAAAGATCGACATATGGATGTACTTGCTATAAGTTACAGGGAAAATCGTCTTCTTGATGCGCTCACATCCACCCATGTGGTTACAAAGTGCATTAAGTGTCTTGTCTAATTCAATTTGCTGGTATTTGTTTATCCAGCCCTCTTGTAAAGCCTTTTTGAGGTCCATGGCATGTAATTCCAATAAAGCCATCGTGACATTGTTCTGTCTTTTAATGTAAGCTAGCTCTTCAGGGCTTAAATAGCGTTCTAAACCTTTAGAAGAACTGTAGCCTCTTAAAGATTGGCTTAAGGCATAGCACCAAGCAATTTGTCGTTTAATGAACTTATTTTTAAAAGCATCTACTTCTTCCGAAGCGTAGGGACTATCCACAAAAGACATGATTTGTCTAGCTAATGATCTTGAATCGTTTACAATGGCACCCCATAAAATTCTAGCTTCCCACCATCTGTCATAAGCCTGATTAGATCTAAATGCTAATAGTAATGAGATGATCGTACCTAGTAAGGCAGGCACTGCAATGGGAATAGATATACGAGTGAAATGGAAGTTGTGATAAAGTACAACTACGGCCACCGAATATAATACAACGAAAATTAGCTCTTGTTTAATTTTCCCAAATATGTAAGTAATAGGTATGTTTTTTCGTAACAGCATGATATTGGGTTTTTAATTGTTAAATAATATGAGCTTAAGCACTGATCGTTTTGGCAACTTTCTCTGGTTGCATTTTAGTTTCGAAAAGCTCTTGCTCTTTGGCAATTACATCAGTATCCAATTCAAGTACTTCGCGACCACAACGGGCAGTTAAATACTTAGGATCGATACTGTATTTGTTAATTGGAGCGAAATTGTAACGTTGAGGATATACCACAAGGTCTATTTGCAAACCCTCAATTAGGTTTCTAAAAGCTGCTGCGGTACTTCCGTAAAAGAATTCTACACCAATGCCTTTAATCTTGTTTTGATATTTTGCGGTATAAGAATCTATTTTTTTACTGAATTCATCATTGATATGTTCGTAGTCGCGGCTCCTTCTGCTTAACATCAACATATCTGTAATGGAATCTGATAATTTGAAAGCGTGTAAAAAGATAACGGTTACTTCTTCTAATCCTTGGTGTAATGCAATGGCGTCAATTATTTTAGTGCTTTCTACATTGAAATCTGTTGGAACTAATACTCTTTTCATAACCCTTATTGTTAAATGAATAAATAAATATTTAATACAATATTAGGGTAGGGAAATTATAGCCGTTTAAGAGCGAGATTAGAATGAGATTAGAATTTTAATTTATCGGAAGCATTACTTTAATTTCTGTTCCCAAGCCTTCCTGTGTTTTAATGCCGATGCTGCCACGGTGTAACCTGATGATATTTAATGATAAGGGTAGACCTATTCCGTAACCTTTAAAGTTATTGGTATTAGAAGCTCTAAAGAATGGTTCGAAGATGTGCTGGATATCATCCTGAGGAATACCTATCCCTTGATCAACTACGGCAATGGATAGTAAGTTGTTGTTGCTTTCGAGCTTTACACTTACGGGTTTAAAATCAGAATATTTGCAGGCATTGCTTACAATGTTTGTAATGGCAAGCTTCAACAGGTTCTTATTTGCTTTTAAGGTTACCGCGGCTTCGTCTTCTGGAAGCTTATTTAAGTCTAGTTCTATTTTGCTTTCGGGGTGTACCTGATAAACGGCATCTTTAATTTCCCAAAGTAATTCGTCAATTCTTACTTCTTCCCGTGGTTGTACCTTTCCATTAAAACCCGATTGTGCTAACCCTAGCAAGCTGGTTAAAATATGCTCTAACCTATCAGCTTCGCTTTTGATTTTGCCCAAAGCTTGTATGTGTTCTTTGGAACCCATTTCTGCAGCCATAGCCAATTCCACTTCACCACTAATGATGGTGAGGGGGGTTCTTAGCTCGTGTGAAGCGTTGCTAATGAAATTATTCTGAGTCTCAAATGCTGTTTCCAACCTATTGAGCATATTGTTAAAGGTTTGTGCCAATTCTGACATCTCATCACCTCCGTAGCTCTTCACATCTAAGCGTAAGTGTAAATTTTCGGCCTTGATTTTCTTCATACTCTTAATAATGTTTCGAAGGGGATCAAGAGTATAATTTGAAAACTTCCAACCTACAATAAAGGAAAGGATGATGGAAAGAAAAAAACCGGCGATTAAGATCTTTTGAAGGTCTTTCAGCTCACGAAAGCCGAAGGGGTCGTTAGCGGCAATAATTACAATGTAGCCTTGCTGGTTGATTTCAAAGTACTTGCCAGCATAAAAATGGTTTTCTTTGCGGTAACGAGCCATTTTGCCATCCTTAATGCGATCGTAAAAACTTTTTGGGAGTACGTCATCGGTATTAATGGTCGGATGATTATTGGTGTCGGCTTTAATTACATACTCCTTTTCCGACGGCAGGCGCTCTAAATATTGGCTTCGCATTTTAGAGTAGGCGTCGTTGTTCTCGTCTTCTACCAGTTTAATTTGGGCGGCAATATTTACCCTTGCTTCCAAACGTTTGTAAAAGTCCTCAAAAGCAAATTCATTAGAAAAATACCAAACAAAGCCGCTTAGCAAAGAAATGATAACGGCGGATAGAATGGCAAACAGTAAAGTGATTTTCTTGGCTATATGCATTAGGCTTCTTTCAATACATAACCTAATCCCACGGCGGTATGTATTAGTTTTTGACTGCTATTTTTGTCTATTTTTTTGCGGAGATAATTGACATAAACATCCACTACATTGGTACCTAAGTTAAAGTCTATATCCCAAACATTTTCTAAAATATCAATTCTGGATAGGATTTTTGATTTGTTTTTTGCCAAAAATTCAAGTAGTCTGTATTCGGTTGCCGTTAATGTGATTTCTTGATCTCCACGTTTTACATTTTTAGCCGTAAGGTTAATTTGTAAATCACTGATGTTGATCACTTGGTCTGGACTTATTGAGCCATTATACCTACGAAGGAGCATTCTGATCCTTGCAAAAAGCTCTGCAAATTTAAAAGGTTTGATCAAATAATCGTCGGCACCGTTATCAAGACCGGCAACTATATTTTCGGTGCTACCTAATGCGGTAAGCATAATAATGGGCACGTTAGGTTTTTCTTTTTTGATGATTTTACAAAGTTCCAGTCCATTAATACCTGGTAACATAATGTCGAGAATAATGAGATCAAAATGATTGGTCAAGGCCATTTTTTCTCCCGTATTTCCGTCAGGAGCCACACTCACATTAAATCCTTCGGCAGCCAAACCACGTACCACTACTGATACTACATTGGGTTCATCTTCAACTAGTAATAAATTCATCAGGGGCAAATAGTTTAAAAAAAAGCAGATAAAAAAATATTATTTGAAAATCGGCAGAAATTTTACCGTTCGTTAACTAACAGCATAAAGAGCAAAAGGTTTTAAGCCGGACCAAATAAAAAAGCCCCGCATGTGCGAGACTTAGTCTATTATTGAAATAATATGATTATTTCTGTTCTGATTGTTCCTTTAATGATTTTAAGCCATCTTCAAAGTCTTTACCAATCATTGAGTCCATGCTTTTAAAAACGCACATCCATTTACTCATCATACTGTGTTCGCCACTCATGGTCCAGGTTACTTTGGTTCCATCTCCTTCTTTCGTTAAATCAAATACAACATTTGCCAAACTTTCAAAGGGTTTGATGAACTTCAAATCCATTTTTATTTGTTCGAAAGGCTTTACTTCGGTAATCTTCATTTCTCCTTCTCCCATTTTATCGCCTGTCCAATGGTATTGATGGCCCACTTGTTCTGCTGTTCCGGTAACCACGTATTTTGTGGTAGTATCCATTTTAGACCAAGCGTTCCATTTTAGGAAATTGTTGAAGTCGGCAATATTGTTGTAAACTACAGTGTCCTTTGCTGCGATGCTGATAGACCTGTTTACCGAATAGGTTTTTGGAAGGAACATGCCCCCAATGAAAAAAATGGCAATCAGTACCACGACTACCACTAAGAAGATCTTTAAAAATTTCATGCTTTTATCTTGTTTGATTAGTTTAAAGTTAAGTAATTATTGTAAATAATTATCTACTAGGTTTTTACTTCCTAGGGGCACCCTTTAAATTCAAATCTTTAACGTTTATTCTAATCTTTTGCATGAAATCTACTCCTGGATCATTTTTGCCTGTTTGATAATTTGGATTGGTTTCTTTCCATAAAGAAGTCCCTTTAAACTTGGTGTATTCGTAATGTCCAATGAGGTATTCGATTTTATATTTTTTGGCTAGATATCTTACCAATTCCTCATTTGCCTTTAACTGGGCATCAGTTAGTGGAAAATCGGCGCTGCCCACATTTTCTACTCCAATAGCGCAGTAGTTTAAACCAATGACATGACGGGCAAAATAATTGTCGGGCATAAGCCTATAAATAGTACCGTCTCTATCAATCAAATATTGTGATGATGTATTTAAGCTGCTCACTTTGGCAATATCTTTTCTGTCGCCGTTAGGTAGTTTTGAGGTGTTGAAAGCATTGAACGTAGAAGAGAAAGTTTTGGCCGCTGTCCAATGCAATACAATTATTTTGGGTTGTATGGTTGGCGTTTTTTGGACAATGCCATGTCTTTCTTTCAGATATTCGATAGATAGCCTAATCCGAGTGGAATCGTAGGTAATGGGTTTGTCTATGATTTTTATTTCTTGGGAGAACCCTAGTATAGAAATAAAATTGAGTATTAAAAGCAGGATAGTTTTTCGCATAGTCAATCTGTGTTTAAGCCATTAAGAAATTAAGGGACATTAAGACTTTTTTTAATTGATCCTAATGTTGGGTTAGTCTTTGTAAAATCTCAATACCCTTTTCTGGTAATCAATTTTGCAGTTAAACTGCATTAAAATATCACCACCAATAATTCCCGCAATGGAAGGTTGGCCCATTTGGATATAAGTGTCCGAAACACTTTGCAGGTCAATGGCTACCGTCTCGTAGTTGGGTAACTTTAACTTGCCTATTTGCAGTAGGGGAATAGTGCCTACCAAAGTGGTGGCGCTGCTAAAGATGGTGGCGGCTTGTTGTTCTTCGTTTTCTTGTAAATGGGGTATGTGTTTTTCTACAAGGCCTTTGTCAAAAACAGAGCGAGAAGCTCCAGTGTCAACTACTGCAAATTGTTTCTCCCCAAAAACAACAATTTCCACTAAAATGTGGAAACCGTTGTCTTGTAAGTTCACTAAAATTAAAGGAACTGAAATTGTCTTCATTATTATACTTTTTGTCATTCCTGTAAAGGTTTAGTAATTCGGTAACAGATTTGATTTTAGCTGGGCATTAATTTATTATTCTTTTTGATTTTCATTTTTAGCCATTTCAATCGGCGTTATCCCTCCTATTCCTTGG
>JAEXHI010000034.1 GCA_023450085.1 Bacteroidota bacterium | reverse complement strand
CAAGGAATAGGAGGGATAACGCCGATTGAAATGGCTAAAAATGAAAATCAAAAAGAATAATAAATTAATGCCCAGCTAAAATCAAATCTGTTACCGAATTACTAAACCTTTACAAGAATGACAAATTGTTAATTACCTCTCTCCAACTTGTTGTCTCCACATGGCGTAGTACAATCCTTTTTCTTCTAGTAAATCTTCGTGTTTTCCCTGCTCGGTAATCTGACCTTTTTCTAAAACATAAATTCTATCGGCATGGCGAATCGTAGATAGGCGGTGAGCAATTAAAATGGTAATCTGTTCACTCAATTTAGAAACGTCTTTAATCGTTGCCGTAATTTCCTCTTCAGTAATTGAATCTAGTGACGAAGTAGCCTCATCAAACACCAAAATATCTGGATTACGCAATAAAGCTCTAGCAATGGATAGTCGCTGCTTTTCACCGCCCGAAACTTTTACACCGCCTTCGCCAATAACGCTATCCAGACCTTTATCGGCTCTAGCTAATAAAGTGTGGCAAGCCGCTTGTCTAAGTACCTTTAAACATTCTTCATCGCTGGCATTAGGCTTTACGAACTGTAAGTTCTCTCTAATCGTTCCCGAAAACAGTTGGGTGTCTTGCGTTACGAAGCCAATTTTTTCCCTCAATTGATCAAGGTTGATCTCCTTGCCGGAGATGTTATTGTAAAATACATTTCCTTCTACAGGTTGATAAAGACCAACCAATAATTTCACTAAAGTAGTTTTACCAGAACCAGATGGACCAACAAAAGCAATCGTTTCTCCTTTGCTTACGCTAAAGTTGATATGGTTCAGGGCATTGTTCTTACCTGTAAGATGTTTAAAGCTGATGTCATTAAAGGTAAGTTGTTCTATTTTATGAAGTGGCTTCGGGTTTTCTGGCTTTTTGTCAATAGGAGTGCTTAGGATTGCTTTAAATCTGCCCAACGATACTTCTGCTTCTCTCCAAGCTAAAATCACGTTACCGAGCTCCTGAAGTGGGCCAAATAGAAAGAACGAATAAAACAAGAAGGAGAAGTATTGTCCAGGAGAAATAGTATTGTCAAAAATTAGGATCAATAGTACCACGATCATGATACTGCGTACCAAATTTACTGTAGTACCCTGTACAAAGCTCATACTTCTAACAAACTTTACTTTCTTAAGCTCTAGGCCCAAAATCTTGTAAGTCGTTTTGTTAAGCCTTTCAATTTCTTGGTTAGCCAAACCTAAGCTTTTCACCAATTCAATATTCCTAAGTGATTCTGTAGTGGAGCCTGCCAATGCGGTAGTTTCAGCCACAATAGAACGTTGTATAGTCTTGATTTTTCTACTTAAAAACCAACTGATAAAGGCAATAACTGGAATAGAAGCAGTGTAAATTAACGTTACCTTGTAGCTTACCGATAAAGAATAAACGATAACGAAAACCATCCCGATTAAACTTACAAAAAGGATGCTGATGAAAGAGGTGATGAATTTTTCACAATCAAGCCTAACCTTTTGTAAAACACCTAAAGTTTCACCACTACGTTGGTCTTCAAAAACCTGATAGGGTAACTCTAATGAATGTTGTAAACCATCAGCATACATTTTGGCACCTACCTTTTGTACAATGATATTGGTGAAATAATCTTGAAAGTTTTTGGCAATTCTGGACACCATGGCTGCGCCAATAGCCAAGCCAACTAAGCCTAGTACGCCCCAAATATATTCGGTGCGTTCAAGGTTGTCCTTCCTTTCAATAAAGCGGTCAACAATTTGACCTGTAAAATATGGGTCCATAAGGGAGAAGCCTATATTTACTGCAGCTAAAAATAGTGCAAGTACTACTACCCACTTATGTGTTTTGAGATACTCGAGTAATAAATTCATTTTTGTTTTGTTGTGATTGGGATGCAAAAATAAAAAAAGGGAATGTAGCTGAGTTACATTCCCTTTTATATTACAATTTAACGATATTGTTAAACCGTCATGATGTCTTTTTCTTTCACTTCGGCATGCTTGTCTACCTTAACAATGTAGCTGTCGGTAACTTTTTGCACTTCTGCCTCTCCTGTTTTGATTTCGTCATCAGATACGCTTTCTGCTTTCAATTTTTTGATTTTCTCGTTAGCGTCCTTACGAATATTACGGATGGCGATTTTGCCTTTTTCAGCTTCTTCCTTCACTTTTTTCACCAAATCTTTTCTACGTTCTTCAGTTAAAGGAGGAACCACCAAACGGATAATTGTACCATCATTTTGAGGATTGATCCCAATGTTAGCTTCCATAATTGCTCTTTCAATCGGAATCAACATGTTTTTTTCCCATGGTTGGATAATCAAGGTACGTGCATCAGGAGTATTAATTGCTCCAACTTGTGCTAAAGGTGTTGGGTTACCATAGTAGTCAACCATAATGCCATCTAACATGCCAGCAGAAGCTTTTCCTGCTCTAATTTTTGTCAGTTCAGCCTCACAGTGTGCAATGGCTTTTTCCATGTTAGCCTGCGCATCAGTGATCTGTTTCTTTATGAGGTCATTCATTGTTCTGAGTGATTTATATGCAAAAATATAAAATAAAGGGTAAAATTAACCTTTTACCAAAGTGCCAATTTCTTCACCTTTAGCAATTTTCATGAAATTGCCGGCCTTGTTCATGTCAAAAACAATAATTGGAAGATGGTTTTCCTCGCACAATGTAAAGGCAGTCATGTCCATTACATTAAGGTCTTTGTCATAAACCTCTTTGAAAGATAATGTTTGATATTTAGTCGCTGTTGGGTCTTTTTCAGGGTCTGCAGTGTAAATACCGTCAACACGAGTACCTTTAAGTACTACGTCTGCATTGATTTCGATCGCTCTTAATGCTGCTGCAGAATCGGTAGTGAAGTAAGGATTACCAGTGCCAGCGCCAAAAATTACAATACGTCCTTTTTCCAAATGCCTAACAGCTCTTCTTCTCACAAATGGTTCACATATTTGCTCCATTTTAATGGCAGAAAGTAAACGGGTTTTTAAGCCCACTTTTTCCAAAGCATCTTGTAATGCCATGCTATTAATCACGGTAGCCAACATGCCCATGTAGTCTGCTTGAGCTCTGTCCATCCCAGATTTTTCAGCACTTAAACCTCTAAAAATATTACCACCGCCTATTACAATTGCTATTTCTAGTCCCTCGTCGTGTACTGCTTTGATATCTTCTGCGTATTGTTTAACTCTTTCGTTATCAATGCCGTATTGCTTTTCGCCCATTAGCGATTCGCCGCTCAGTTTAAGTAAAATCCGTTTATATTTCATAAAAGGCAAAAATATTAAGTTTTTTTAATTTGCTGGTGCTTAATTCAGTTTAATTTCCTCTCCTTTGAAAAATACTTGTTGCAATTCCAATTTTTCGTTTACCCTCACCAAGTTTGCTTGAGCATTAACAGTTAACTGACCCATTTCGTTTTCTCTTTTGATCAATTTGGCGGGATTAATTGTAGCCATGTTGATGGCTTCAGTTAGTGGGATGTCACAATGCTCTACACAATTTTTAATCGATTGCAGCATGGTCATTGCCGAACCGGACAAAGTGCCATCGGGCATTACAAATTTACCATCTATAGCATGGTGCTGATATGGGCCTAAATTACATTCGGCCACCGCATCGGTAATGATGAACAACCGTTCTTTCATCATTTTTGCCGCAATTTTTACCACTTCGAAATCTACATGCAGTCCATCAGCAATAATACTAGACATGGCTTTTGAGTGACTAAACACGGCAGTAGGGATACCTGGTGCGCGATGTTGAATAGGTGACATGGCATTAAACAAATGGGTAGTGGTTTGTATGCCTTTATTATAAGCATTTGTCGCTTGTTCAAAGTTTGCGTTGCTATGTCCCAGTGATAAGATAACATCATGGTCTAGCAAATATTGGATAACGTTATCATCCTGAAGTTCGGGTGCAAGCGTCATCATTTTAATGGTACCATCACCAAAATCTAAAAGCTGTTTAATTTCGTCTAGACTAGCTTTCCGAATATATTCTTTTACATGAGCTCCTCTTTTTTCGGGGTTGATAAAAGGACCCTCCAAATGCAGTCCCATACAATTTCTGGCATCTTTTCTGTATTCCTTGATTACCGAAATGCATTGATTGAATACTTCTGGCGTATTAGTGGCTAGACAGATTAGAAAGCCAGTAGTGCCTTCTTTTAAAAGCTGGTCTTCTATGATCCTGATGCTTTCCAAACTGGGCTCCGCAGAGAAAAGTTTACCAGCAGCTCCATAAATCTGCAGGTCAATAAAGCCTGGTAGGAGGTAGGTGTCTTCTGTTGTATCAGTAGGAACGTTGTTGGATTTGACTTCTTTGATCAAACCATTTTCAAATGAAATCTCTTGTTGGGCCGCTATCCCTGTTGGGAGATATAGATTTTGATTTTGTAGCGAATGCATAATACAAGTTTACCAAAAAATAAGTTGACGTTTGATAAGTTATAGATTATTGTATAATTTGTTTACTTTCCTAGAAATATTAATTGCAAATGAGAGAAGCGATATTGAGTGTGATTAAAGTCTTAGCTGGACTCGTATTAATAGCGCTAGGTTGGTATAGCATAGGCTTTGGCTTTGCAGATGCTACTAATCCAAATTTATTCTTCCTTGGCGGATTAGCTATTTTCGGTCTAGGAGTAGGGATAATTATATATGTTATTAAAAAGGCGAAGAATTGATGCAAACAAAAAGGGCTTCCATTTGGAAGCCCTTTTCTATATTGTTTTGCTTAAAAATTAAGCGCCTAATTGTACGCGTTTGAAAGCAGTAACTGTTAATCCTTTAGAAGTGTTATCTAAGAATTTACGAACGTCGATAGAACCATCTTTAACAAACTCTTGGTTTAATAAAGTGCTGTCTTTGTAGAATTTGTTCAATTTACCAGCAGCAATTTTCTCAACCATTTCTTCTGGTTTGCCTTCTTGACGGATAACGTCTTTAGCAATCTCAATTTCACGCTCTACAGTAGCAGGATCAACACCGTCTTTATCAACAGCAACTGGGTTCATTGCCGCAATTTGCATTGCAACATCTTTACCAGCTTCAGTAATATCTACACCATTAGCACCTTCAAATACCACTAAAACACCCATTTTACCATTAGAGTGGATATATGAAACGATTTTTTCACCAGAGATATTTGCGTACTCTTGAATAACGATTTTCTCTCCGATTTTACCAGTTAGTTCAGTGATGGTTTCAGCAACTGTACGTCCATCTTCCAAAGTAATCGCTAATAATTCTTCAGCTGAAGCAGGATTATTAGCAACTGCTGCAGCTAAAACAGCTTGAGCTAGGTTACGGAAATCTTCAACTTTAGAAACTGGCTCAGTTTCGCAAGCTAAAGCAACTAATTTACCATTAGTGCCATCTGCTGAAACGTTGATTAATACTAAACCTTCAGAAGTAGCATTGCCAGAACGAGCAGCTGATACTTTTTGGCCTTTTTTACGCAATAAATCAACAGCAGCTTCGAAATCGCCATTGGCTTCTACTAATGCTTTTTTGCAATCCATCATACCGGCACCGGTTTGTTGGCGTAATTTGTTTACATCTGCGGCAGTAATTTGTACTGTAGACATTTTTTTTAAATATTTAGAATTTCTATAAAATGTGATAAGTTGTAAGTTATAGGCTACAAGTTTCTCAACCTATAACTTACAACCCACAACTTACAACTTCAATTATGCTTCTGTGTTATCTTCTGATGAAGTTTCTGCTTCAGCAGTTTCTTTTTTAGCTTTTTTAGCTGGAGCCTCAGGAGCGTCAGCAGCAGTTTTAGCAGCTACAGCTTCTTTCTCTGCTTCTTCGTCTTTCTCACGTTTACGCTCATCTAAACCTTCTTCGATAGCTTTAACCATGATGTCAGTAATCAAAGAAATTGATTTTGTAGCATCATCATTCGCTGGAATAGGGAAATCGATGTTTGAAGGATCAGAGTTAGTATCAACCATTGCAAAAGTAGGAATGTTTAATTTCAAAGCTTCAGCAACAGCGATATGCTCTTTCTTCACGTCGATTAAGAAGATAGCCGCAGGTAAACGGTTCAAATCAGCGATACCACCTAAAAGGTTTTCTAATTTGATACGCTCACGTTGGATCATCAAACGCTCTTTTTTAGAAAGGATAGCGTAAGTACCGTCTTTAGTCATTTTATCGATGTTAGCCATCTTTTTGATTGACTTGCGTACGGTAGCGAAGTTGGTTAACATACCACCTAACCAACGCTCGGTTACGAAAGGCATGTTTACTTTCTTAGCTTGTTCTGCAACAATTTCTTTAGCTTGTTTCTTAGTAGCTACAAATAAGATCTTACGACCAGATTTTACGATTTGTTTAATCGCTGCAGCAGCTTCTTCAGTTTTAGCTAAAGTTTTGTTTAAATCTATAATGTGGATACCATTGCGCTCCATGAAAATGTAAGGAGCCATTTTTGGATTCCATTTGCGGGTAAGGTGACCAAAGTGTACACCTGCATCCAATAAGTCTTGATATGTTGTTCTTGCCATTGTATTGTCTCCTTAAGATTAACGTTTACTGAATTGGAATCTCTTACGAGCTTTCGCACGTCCTGGTTTCTTACGTTCAACCATACGCATGTCACGGGTCATTAAACCTTTAGCACGTAGCGCAGATTTTTTCTCAGCATTTAATTCAACAATAGCTTTAGCAATTGCTAAACGAACAGCCTCAGCTTGTCCTTTAACACCACCACCAGCTACATTTACTTGTACATCATATTGACCAGCAACTTCCGCAACTTCGAAAGCTTGGTTAACAATGTATTGTAAAGGTAGGGTTGGGAAATATACTTTATAATCTTTACCGTTTACGGTAATAGCGCCGTTGCCATCTTTTAAATAGATACGGGCAACAGCTGTTTTTCTTCTACCAGAAGTATTTGTTGTTGACATTTCTTTTCTCTTTTAATTAAAGTTTAACGGTTTTAGGCGCTTGTGCAGCGTGAGGATGCTCAGAACCAGCATAAACAAATAAATTAGTGTATAATTTTTTGCCTAATTTGGTTTTAGGTAACATACCACGAACAGCTTTCTCAACAACACGTGCTGGGTGCTTAGCCAATAACTCTTTTGGAGAAATGAAACGTTGACCACCTGGGTAACCAGTGTAACGCACATAGGTTTTATCAACCATTTTGCTGCCTGTCAACTTAACTTTGTCTGCGTTGATAACAATAACGTTATCACCACAGTCTACGTGTGGGGTATACTCCGGCTTGTTTTTACCTCTAATAATCATCGCGATTTTAGAAGACAAGCGCCCCAAAATCTCTCCTTCAGCATCAACTACAACCCATTGTTTGTTAACGGTTTTAGCATTCGCAGAGACAGTTTTGTAACTTAACGTATTCACTTGCTTTTATTTAATTTGTTAAAAAATTTATTATTCCCCGGTTTTTTAGGGACTGCAAAGATACGGAGAATACTTTAAATACCAAATAGTTGGCGTGAAAAAAGTTGCGAGTTTTAAATTAAGGGTTGCAGGTAGGGAATAAGATTGGTTATTTGAAAAGCAAATGCAGTAGCTTTTTTGCCGAAAGCCCCACTTCGTTGAAATCATTTTTGACCCCTCTTGTTATCATTTCGAACGCAGAGAGAAATCTCAAAGGTGTGCGCTACTAGTTAACAGATTTCTCTGTTGTACCTTCTTCGAAATGACGTGGTGAAAAAGTATTTCCACTTCAATCGAATTTGAAATGTAATACCTGTTTACAAAAAGAAGATTGTGTGAAATCTTAGAGATGGTCTGGCTTGAAACCAATCCTCTTTCTAGGTTCGGCTTTCTTTTCCATGAGTTCATGTAGATAAGTAAAAACCAATTCAATGTTCTTGTCGTGGTTTTGTAGGTGCTTTTTAATTTCCGCAATCTCAAACTTCAATTCGCTATAGTTATCTAGTAATTTACGTAGGCGAGCAAAAATCCTAACAATTTGAATGTTGACTTGTATAGCTTGGGGACTATTTAAAACACTTGACAGCATTAATACTCCGTGTTCCGTAAAAACGAAAGGGGGTTTTCGGAGGCCTAACTTTTCACGATTGGATATCACAATTTGTGACTTCCAATTTTCTAGTTCTTCGGAATTAAGCTGGAACATAAAATCCTCTGGAAATCGACTAATATTACGTTTTACCGCTTGATTTAATACTCTTGTTTCAATCCCGTAAAGTTCGGCCAAATCTCGGTCTAACATTACTTTTTGATTTCTTATCTCGTAGATTTTGTTCACAACAGCATCCCCGGATATTATTGCCAAATTTTGTTTTTCAGTCATAGGTAACCAAATATAATAAATATCCGTATGTTTTGAGGTCACAAGTGGCTATTTTAGAGGTTACTATACTTATAAGGAATTAACAAAAAAGCCATCGATTTTTCGATGGCTTAGTTATCATTGATATGCAATAATCTAAACAGATCTCAACTCATCTATTTTTTGTTGCGCCTTTACATTAATTTTCGTGTCTTGAATTTGGTCAGCTACGGTAATGTCGGCATCTCTATCTTTATCAGAAAGATGAGTTTGCACCTTTTCTGCATTCTCAATCGCATGGTCGTAAGAACCCCTAGCGCTCATCAACTTTACAAAAACGGGTAAACATTCAAAGAAAATAAAGAGTAGTCCAATAAAGGTGACAGCCAAGGATGTATTGAAATCTTTGGAGCCGTCAGGATTAAAACTCAATTGTCCTAAGGCCCAGTTTCTGTCTGCAAAGCCTGCAATATCGGCCAAGCTATCCAGCTGTTTGGTGGTGAAAAGTTTTTCGCTCATCAATCCGTCAAATTGTTTCCTGCCATCCACAAATTTCTCCATTTGCCTCACATCAACGTTGAGCGTGTCCAGATTTTGCTCGCGTTGTTTCAGCTCGGCTTCCTTGCGTTTGGCATAGGGCCCGTAACCCATTACTCCTGAAGTCTCGGTAGTTTTATTGCCAAAAATCTCATAGTTAAGTTTTTGTCTATCACTCTTAATCGCTGCAGCTAACGAATCGCGTTGCGCTTTCAGTTCATTTAATTTTCCTATTTCAATGGTGTATTTTTTATCAAAAGCCTTATTTAAAGTGTCAATTTTTGAACGTTGGCCATTTAAATAGCTCACCTTTAATTTTTCTTTGATTTCTTTATCGAAAATCTTCAGCTCCAAAGGTCGTGAGATCACGATACCAATCATAATGGCCAATAAAATACGCGGTGTCGCCTGTAACAACTGTTTATTGGAGCTTGCATTTTTGTCCAAACTGCCTACAATATAGCGGTCCATGTTAAAAATGGCCAAACCCCATATTAGACCAAAAAATATAGAAAATAGCCAAGCAAAGTCACTGCCTTTAAAAACAAAATACATGGCATAGCCGCCCGAAAGGGCTGCAAAAAGACCTGTAAAAAAGATAGTGGCGCCAATGCCTATATATTTATTATGATCCGTAGGATGTTTTTCGAGCGTAGCAATGTGAGCTCCAGAGCAAAACCAAAGGAAGCGGGAAACGCGGTTCATATTAACCAAAATTAAAATTCTATAGTTAAACGACTGGAAATCTCAAATGTTACAGTTGTAGCCAAATTATTATATAGTGGCCACAGACGCACAAATCATTATCAGTTAATCACTATTGAAATGCTATAAAGAGATCTGTGCATCTGCGGCTATTTTATAAAGTGCCTTTAACAACATTTATACATTGCTAAGTAAAAATATAATTGAAGAATTTGGCAGGTGTCAATTAATAACGTAATTCGTATCTTTGATCAAAACACGAAAAAATGAAAGAAGTTACAGTTCAAGACTTAAAACAGAAAATAGATAACAATGAGCCTTTCCAACTAATTGACGTTAGAGAGACTTTTGAATATGAAACCTCTAACCTAGATGGTTTGAATATCCCCTTGGGAGGTATTTTAATTGAGGCTGATAAAATTGATAGAGATAAACCTGTAATTGTACAATGCCGTAGCGGCAAACGCAGTGCTGCTGCTATTATGCAATTGGAGCAGGTTCACGGTTTTGATAACCTTTACAACCTTAAAGGTGGAATTTTAGCTTGGCAGGAAGCTTTTGATCCTAACATGCCAGTGTACTAAATTTTGAAAGACTGAGTTTGAAATGATCAACGTGTCATTCGTTCTCTAGTTCAAACCCGAAGGCCATCGTAGATAATCCATCATTTTTATGAAAAAGAAAATATTTTTAAATGCCTTTTACAACTTGGCATTGATCCTTTGTATTCTTGGCGCTTTTTGGGCTTTTGAGAATAAAAGTCCATTAATTGCCATTTTTCTAATTGCTGCATTGGCAGCGTTTCTTTTCTTTAAAATAAAATTGATTAAAGAATTAAATAAGGAATTTAGGCAAGGTCCGCCTAAAAAGTAAAGCAATAAAAAAGCCCCGCACTGCGGGGCTTTTTTATTGCTCAATGAGCTTAACTTCCTTTTGCAGATCTGGTCATTTGTTCTAGCATGTCCCACATTTCAGAGGGGATCGCTTCCAAACCATTCATTTGTCCTGCGCCTTGCAGCCATTCACCACCATCAATGGTTATCACTTCCCCGTTGATGTAGTTAGAGAAATCACTCACTAAAAAAGCGGCCAAGTTTGCCAGTTCCTGATGGTCGCCTACACGTTTTAAAGGCACCCGATTTTTAAAATCAAATTTCTCCGCTAAATCGCCTGGCAGCAATCTGTCCCAAGCCCCTTTGGTTGGAAATGGTCCTGGCGCAATGGCATTACTTCTAATTCCGTATTTGCCCCATTCTACCGCTAATGATCGGGTTAATGCTAATACACCGCCTTTAGCACATGCAGAGGGAACTACATAAGCAGAACCTGTAAAAGCATAAGTGGTGACAATGTTTAATACACTCGCAGGTTGTTTCTGCTTGATCCAATGTTTGCCAAAAGCTAAGGTGCAGTTAACGGTTCCTTTCAGAACAATGTCTATAATGCTAGAGAAGGCATTTGCAGATAAACGTTCGGTGGGGGAGATAAAGTTTCCTGCAGCATTATTCACCAACACATCTACGTTGCCAAATTTAGATATGGTTGCTGCAAGTACATTCTCTACTTGTTCATATTCTCTTACATCACATTGTACAGCCAAAACCTTGCCGCCAGTTTCGTTCTCCATTTCCTGAGCGGTTTTTTGCAATACCTCTATTTTTCTACTGGTGATGACTAGGTTGGCACCCAATTTTAAAAAGTAGGTGGCCATGGCCTTGCCTAGGCCTGTACCGCCTCCAGTAACAACAATGGTTTTGCCTTTTAAGGCATCGTCCTTTAACATGGGTTGGTTGTACATTTGTTTGTGTTTAGTGGTTAGATATTCGTATTTATATATTTTATATATGGCGATAAGCGGAGAAAGCGCATATTACTTTTTCTGTAAACTATCCACCAATGATTTTAAAATGGCTCTGGTAGCTGGAGACCACCATTGTTTGAGCATGATTTCTAAATCGGCACTTTGGTCGGCGCTAGTTGTAGCAATTAAATCTTTGCGTAGGTTCAGTTTACTTTGTTGCCAAGTGTTGGTTTCAAAAGCCATGTATTTTCTAACTTTTCTTTCGGCAGCAGTTAAAATACTCTCAGGTTTTACCACTTCGTCAACCAAACCCACGGATAATGCTTCTTCAGGTGAAAATAGTTTGCCTTCTAGTAAATTACGGTAGGCATTGGCATTTCCTAACCAAAAGCTGTACAATTTAAAAATACTATCAGGAACAATAATGCCTACAGGGACCTCGTTTAGACCAATGATATATTTCCCTTCTGCCATTACCCTAGCATCGCAGGCTAAAGCAATTACACAACCGCCCGCAGGGCTATGTCCGTTAATAGCCGCAACCAATGGTTTTTTAAAGGCCGTGATTTTTGCAGTAAAATTTAAGAAAAGATGCCAGAAACTAAGTGCTTCCTGCTCGTTATAATGATAAAGTTCAATTAGGTCCAAGCCAGCAGAAAAGAAATTTTCCTTGCCTGTAATCATCACCCCGCCAATATTGTCATCATTTTCGATGTTGTGTAGCATGTCTTGTAATTCGGTAACCATTTCTCGGTTTAACGAATTCGATTTGCCGCGGTTTAGGGTAATTATCGCAAGTCTGTCTTTTATCGTGGTTGTAATAGTATTCATTCCTCTTAGCTTTTACATTTATATTTTTATAAAGCTAAGAGGTTCGAATTTATTATGCAAGCATAAAATTATTTTACTTCGTAGGTCAATACTTTTCTGGCGAGATTCCCATTTACGTCAATGCCTTCAATAATGATACTATAGGTGCCTGGGGTATCGGTGTTTAAATAGCTGATCTTTGCTCTTCCATCCTTGTCTGTAATTAGGTTGGGTTCCCAGAAAACGGTAGTTCTGCCATCAGGTTTATTATCTGGTTTTACGTCGTATTTTGGAATGTAGAATTCCCTGCTGACGCTGTATCCTTCAGTACTATAATTAACCAATCCAGGAAGGGGTGGGCTGTCCTGATGTACAATACCTCCTTTTTTTGAAGTGAGCACTATAACTCCTGCACCACCTAAGGCACCATATACAGAACTATTGGCCATACTTTTTAGGATTTCTACGGTTTCTATATTGTCAATAGAAACATCATCTAAACTGGATGAAGAATATTCACTATCTCCCAAATATACATTGTCAAGGATGACTGCCATTGGTTCTCTGCTTCCTCTTGAATAGGCTTTGCCCTGCCTAAAATGTACGCTCGCAACTTTTCCTTGTAGGAATTGGATAAGCGACATAGAATGTTTAAGGTCTTCTGAAGTAAATACGGCATCTGCATTACCGGGCCCAATAATATTAGAGGAGGCATAGGTTGGCTTGGAAGATTTTGAAATAGGTTGTTTCTTCTCAATACTTACTTCCTTTAACTGAATAACATCGGGCCGTAGGTCCCTTTTTATATTATTTTTTTGAGGGTCTATTTCTGGTGGAGTATTGTCGGTATATTGCGAGGTGTTATTTTTAAGCGGTGCGGAGATACTGGTGTAAGGCACTGCTTCAATTCTTTTATCCTGTCCGAGGATAGGATCGATGATAATATCTACAGATGCCCTGTCTTTTTCCTCGCTGGTCTGTACCATGAACTTTTGGGCGCCCCAAAAATCAAGGTTGTCGAAGGTGAATCTCCCATTGGCATCGGTCAGGGTGTCCGTGGCGAAGAAACCGTTGTTGACCGATATAAGGCTGATGCTGTAGTTGGCCAACGGTTTGCCCGATCTAACCGCTTTTCCGGTAACCCGTAGCGTTTTTTCGGGGGGGTAGGCCATGGAGCCCGTATCTGTTTGTATTTTTTTCCAGTTTATTCTGCGCCAGCCCTGTGATAGGAGCAGGTTGTCAAGGTCATATCTGGTATTCTGGTCGTTCTTCAAGAAATAATAGCCCGGTGTTTCCACGTTGCCGGCTATCTCTGATGTGAGAAGTAGGCCTGTCAGGATATTGTCCTGGAGATTTTGCCCATCGGATACGGAAAGGCTGGCCACTGAAACCGAAAAACTCCCATTTGCGGGTCTTTCTTGGTTTGTTGCTAAGACCGACAGGTCGACATTCTCCTTTTTTTGGTAGCTGGGGTTTATGTTCCCTATGCTTAATGCTACTTTTTTATTTCCGGTATTGTCAATGAAAACGATACGTTCATTTAGGGGGATGAAGTGGTTGGACAGCAAAGAGACCTGTACGATGCCGTTGGGAAGGGAATCCTTTGGAATGGTCAGCGTTGCTGGGGTTCCGTTAAGTGGCGGAACTTTTATCTGGTAGTATACCAGGCCGTTTTGATGGACCAGTAGGTACTTGTCTTCATCCGCCAGGTCGGCCGAGCTGTAGATCCTGATCCTCATCTTCAGGCTATCCAGGTTGTCCACCGCCAGGGCAGTGCGACTTCCGGAAGCGGCCGGTAGTGGCAGGGTATCAGTCCTGTTCCCATGATTAATGATGGCCCTGTAGCCCGCATCCTTGGCAGGGGTGACGTAGAATGATCCCATTCCCAGGTGGTTGGTTTTAAAATCGGCAACCTGGGTGCCCAAATGGTTCTCTACCGTTCCGCTAATAAATGATCCTTTTCCGTTGCTTGCGATCGCCTTTACCGCAATTCTGTTGGGTACGTTCATCATCATGGTCCCCCCCTCGGGGAAAAACTGTATGTCCAGTTTTTCATCGGATAACTGGAAGGGGATCCTGGCATTTGCAACCTGTTTGCTGGGAAGGGTAATGCTCGCTAGAATTAGCTCGCTTTGTAGTTTTTTTGGTATATCAATGGTCAATATCGCATCTGAATTGGTAATGCCCTTTCCACTATGGACCTGTGATTCCCCTTGTTTGATCTTGTATTCCACTGCGCAGTTTGTGCAGGGGCTATTCTTTAAATCCGCAAATTTTATTTTGATGCGTGTGTTTGAGGGGCTTTCCGGGGAAGTGTCAATCTTTTCAATGCTGCCCAGCATTACATTTTCTTGGGGATTGATGACCTCGATTTTTTGATTGAAAAAGAAATTCTCTCCAGCGTTTCGCATCCACTGTGTATACGATCTTACCCTGTAGCTGCCTTCCCGAATCGAATAGGGGAGCTTGAAGTCGCCCCAGGCAATTCCATTTTTAATGGGCAGCTTTAACTGTTGGACAGTTGAACCCTGCTGCTCAACTAGCTCTACATACAATAGGCCGCTAATGGTGGATAGTTGTCCTGTTTTTGCATTAACCACATAGGCTTTAAACCATATATCTTCTCCGGCCACGTAATAGGGCTTGTCCAAATGCAGATAGACTTTTTCCTGTGCATGTTTAGTGCTTTCCTGGTCAAATCTTTGCAGGAAATTGGTCAGCGCAGCATCCTGGGCAATAGCAGGTTTGCACAGGATGGTCAGCGTGAAAGCGAAGAAGATTTTTTTGAGCATTTTTATATTATTTTACGTCATATGTCAACACTTTTCTAGCCAAACTTCCATTAATATCGATCCCTTCTATAACAATACGATAAACGCCAGGTACATCGGTATTGAAATAGCTTATTTTGGCTTTGCCATTTGCATCACTTGTCATTTGAGGTTCCCAGAAAACGGTAGTCCGTAAATCTGGTCTACTATCTGGTTTTACGTCGTATTTAGGTGAGTAAAATTCTCTTACTACTGCGTAACCTTTAGGGTTAAAATTAATTAAACCAGGAGTATAGGTATTGGTAGATCTTAATCCGTCACCACGTTTGGTATTGATTACAATCACGCCATTTCCGCCTTGCATTCCGTAAATAGCTGTGTTAGCAATACTTTTTAAAATTTCCACTGTTTCAATATCCTGTACTACTATGTCGTCTAAATTAAAGTCTTCTCCGCCTAAGTTCATGCCGTCAACAATAATTGACATTGGCGACTGACTGCCACGAGCAAAGGCTTGTCCATTTCTGATTTGTACGCCTGCTATTCTACCTTGTAAATATTGTGAAAGTGAAAAAGCGGTTTCTAGTTCTTTAGAGGTAATCACGGCATCTGCATTGCCGGCGCCACCCAAATTAGAAGAGTTGTATGTAGGTTTACGTTTTTCTACGATAGTCACCTCATCTAACAAAATAGTTCTATTCAACAAGCCTCTTTTGGTCTGGTCGTCAAAGTACTTGCCGCTTTCTTGTAAATAAGATGCTAATGATTGATTTACATTTACCTCAATATCCCCAGTATTTGGGTTTTTAGTGGCTACCTGACCTGGAACAGCATCCATTACAATGTCAACAAATTTTTTGTCCTTATCAGTTCTCGCTTGCACCACAAATTTGGTGCTATCTAAAAACTCTATCTTGTCGAAATTGAAACGGCCTTTGTCGTCTGTCAAGGTATCGGTCATAAAGAAACCTCCAGAAAAAGAGACTAAAGAAACTTTACCTTTAGCCACTGGTTTTCCTCCTTTGGTAACCGTTCCACTAATTTGCAGCCTTTTTTCTATAGGGTATTTAGCAACAGGTGGGGTGCCGTCAGCTATTTGCTTCCAGTTGATTTTTCTCCAGCCTTGGGTAAGTAAAAGGTTATCTAAATCATATCGAGTGTTTCTGTCATTGTTTAGAAAATAATAATTGGGTTTTTCTACATAGCCCACCAAGTCCGAAGTAAGTAAAAGCTTTGTGAGGATATTGGTCTCATTTTCTGGATCTGGTTTAACCGCTGAAGTATTGGTAACCGACACGGAAAAGCTTCCCTGTACAGGTTTATGTTCATTCGAAGCTGCTAATGACAAATCTACCTTTGTTCGTTTGCCGTAGCTTGGCTTTAAAGTCTCTGGCGTAATTTCGATTTTATCTTTTAAGTTGTTAACAAATACAATGCGTTCGTTTAGTGGAGCAAACGTAGAAGATAATAAAGAAATTTGTACAATTCCCGACGGCAGGCTGTCTTTAGGAACCGTAAGTGCAACCACCTGTTTAGTGGAAGCTATTTTGGTAGAAAAGTAGGTTACACCATTATGTTGTGCAATTAAATTGTATTCTTCTTTGTTTACCAAATCTTCAGAGATATACACTTTGATAGACATTTTTGCACTATCAATGTTGGATACCGAAAGGACCAAACCACTTTTTGCTGCTGTAGGGAGGTCAACTGTCTTTTTCGAGCCATCTGCAAAACTAAGGTTGGCTTTGTAAGGCTGGCCTGCAATAGGATTTAGAAAGAAAGACCCCATACCTAATTTGTTGGTTTCAAATTGAGATATTTCAGTGCCATCAGTGGTAACAATCACTCCTTTTGTGAGCTCTCCTAAACCATTGCTATTGATCGCTTTAATACCAACTTTATTTGGTAGGCCTTCCACCAATTTGCCTCCTTCAGGGAAAAACTGCACATCAAAATCTTTTGAAGTGGTTTTCAATGGGATTTCCTTACTGATTACTTGTTTGTTGGGGAGTGTGATATTGGCTATAATAGAACCACTTTTTAAAACATCTGGTTGCTTGTTGGTCGCTTCTATGATAATTTCACCTTGGCTATTCGTAACCCCTTTACCTCTTTCTATGGTTTTTTGACCAAGCTTTACTTCGTAGTTTACTGGGCAGTTGGTATATGGTAAATTTTGTTTATCTGAGAACTGTATAGTTGTACTTATTTTTTGCTGGTTGTTTTCTGTGGTAAGTACATTGTTGGATTTGGTAAATACTTTGTTTGCCCACGAATTTCCAATCTTGATTGTTTTATCAAAATAGAACTCTGGTCCTGCATTCCTCATCCACTGTGTATAAGCCCTAATACGATAATTTCCCTCCCTCAATGTATCAATTAGCTTAAAATCTCCCCAAGTAATACCGCTTTTCATCGGTAATTTAAGTTGTTTGGTTACCGAATCTTTCTCATTGATTAACTCAACATACAACAATCCGCTAATAGTTGATGGTAGCCCCGTTTTTGCGTTGATGGTATAAGCCTTGAACCAAATGTCATCACCTACGGCATAATAAGGTTTGTCTAAATGCAGGTATACTTTTTCTTGTGCTTGCTCGCTTGTGGTTTCGTCTAATTTTTTAAGGAAATTACTAAAATTAGCATCTTGAGCCCGAACTGAAGAAGTACTAATGATGCTTAAAAGAGCGATGCCTAGCGTTAGGAGTTTAATTTTCATTGGGATATTTTCATTTAAAAGGTAAAGAAACCCATGAAAGCTTCCTTACGCTATATTGGTTCATTGGTGTTAGAGCTTCCTCTTTTGTGTTGATCTATTGATGTTTATCGTAACTCAAGATACAAAAAAAGCTAGCCTTGTAACAAACTATAGACTATTATTTTAGTTACAAGGTTCAAAATTGGCTTAGAAATTATTTTTCCACATCATGCTTTCTACAGGGCGAGTGGTTTTATTGTTGTATTTAGCGCTGTTTTTAGTGTTATACATGTTCTCTATTTGCCCCTCTACAACAAAATAAATGAGTTGGCCAATAGGCATGCCTGCATAAATTCTTACCGGTTGCACACATGAAATTTCTAAAGTCCAAGTGTTGCAAAATCCAACATCCCCCTTGCCTGCAGTAGCATGTATATCAATCCCTAAGCGACCTGTACTGCTTTTACCTTCTAAAAAAGGCACATGGCCATGAGTTTCTGTATATTCTACCGTTACACCTAAGTATAAAGTTCCTGGTTGAAGTACAAAACCTTCCTTCGGAATTTCAAAATGTTCTATTTTATTATGAGCTTTTGCATCTAAAACACGGTCCTTGTAGGTAGCCAAGTACTTTCCCAAATGCACATCATATGAATTGGTGCCCAAACATTCTGGCTTAAAAGGTTCTATAATAATGGTGCCTTTGTCTATCTCCTCAAGTATCCGTTTGTCTGATAATATCATTTTTAAAGTTTTTTGGTCTAAATTATGATTAATTTAAGATACTTTTGTATTGATTTTCTAAATAGAGGATGCCCGTAGTTTTTGATTTAAAAATTGATGCCCATACCGAACTCGCCGTATGGAAAATTGAAGAGAGCCATGATCAACTGATGGCTGGTCTACAATTAAAACAGCACGAACTTGAAATTATCGATTCGTTTAAGAGTGACAAGAGGGCGCTACAGTGGTTAAGTACGCGTTTGTTACTTAGGACCATGTTGGATACCAAGGAATATATCGATTGCCAAATGGATGATCAAGGAAAACCTTACTTGGTAAACTACGACTACCATATCTCTTTAAGCCATTCTTATGATTATGCCGCAGTGATGATCAGTAGAGATCCACAAAAAAAAGTAGGGTTGGATATGGAGATCATTAAGCATAAAATCAAGCTGATTAGACATAAGTTTTTATCAGATATAGAACTTGCCCAAAAGCAAATTGGCGATAATATTAATGGTTTGTACGTTTGTTGGTGTGCCAAAGAAGCTATCTATAAATGGCATGGTCGTAAAGAGTTGGAGTTCAAAAGAGATATCCATATCAAGCCTTTTAAATTAAGAGACGAAGGAGAGCTTACGGCGGTAGTTGATTTGCCAGAAGGAACCAAAGAGCTCAGTGTAAATTATTTTAAGACGGATGATGGCTATATGCTAGGCTATGTGATTGCGTAAGGATACTATGAATAAAAAAGTGAAATTTATTGATTGGGGCTTAACAGATTATCAAGAAGCTTGGGATAAGCAGGAGCAAGTTTTTGAACAAACAGTTGCCTTGAAAGTGAAGAACCGTACCGAGAACACACAAGAGCCTACGCCAAATTATCTCGTTTTTTGTGAACATCCACATGTGTACACCTTAGGTAAAAGTGGCCATCCAGAAAATCTATTACTAGATGAACAGGGCTTAAAAGAAAAGGAAGCTACCTACTATAAAATTAATCGTGGAGGCGACATTACCTATCATGGTCCAGGACAAATTGTAGGTTATCCGATATTAGACTTAGATAATTTCTTTACCGATATTCATTTGTACCTGCGCACTTTAGAGGAAGCGATTATTTTGACCTTGGCCGATTATGGGATTGCAGCTGGTCGCTATGAAGGTTATACAGGTGTTTGGCTAGATGCAGATAATGAAAAAGCTCGTAAAATATGTGCCATGGGGGTGCGCTGTAGTCGTTGGGTAACCATGCACGGTTTTGCTTTTAATGTAAATACGGATTTGAGTTATTTCAAAAATATTGTCCCTTGCGGAATAGATGACAAAGACGTCACTTCTATGCAGCGTGAATTAGGCCAAGTGTTGGATATGGATGAGGTGAAAGGAAAATTGAAAAACCATATTGCCAAGCTTTTTGGGATGGAATTAAAATAGTATTCGAAAAAGTGTTAGCTAAGATTTTGATTTTTAGGCATAAGTACTATCTTTATCTAAACTAAAATTAAAAGCTAAAAATATGGATTACTCATCTGATTACTCTTCTGGAGGCATTGGTATCTTAGCAGGTATCGGTGTAACTTTCTTTTTTATTTATTTGGCTATTGCAATTGTAGCGATAGCTGGAATGTGGAAGACCTTTGAAAAAGCCGGCAAACCAGGCTGGGCTGCTATCATCCCAATTTATAATATCTACATTATGATTGAAATTGTGGGCAAGCCAAGTATTTGGTTGCTGTGGTGTATCCTTCCTTGTGTAAATATAGTTTTCTCAATTTGGTTGATTAACCTAATGAGTAAAAGTTTTGGTAAAGAAGAGGGATTTACAGTGGGTTTGGTTTTGTTGGGTTTCATCTTCTGGCCAATTTTAGGATTTGGAAGTGCTAAATACCTTGGCCCATCAGCAGCTGAAGCACAACAAGGAGGTTTTGGTAATGATCCATTTGGCAATCCAAACAATCCACCATTTAAACAACCTTAGTCAACTTGTTTTTTTTAAATTTATACCAGTCCGCGTTGCTACTTTTAGGCAAGGCGGACTTTTTTTTATTGCCCTGTCCTTTCAAGTACTTGTTTGGGATTGATTGCCCAGGCTGTGGTTTTCAGCGCTCGGTATTGGCACTGTTGAGAGGCGACTTTTCGCTGAGCTTTAAGCTTTATCCACCAACTGTGCCACTATTGATCTGTTTCATTGCTGTGGGCTGTACATGGTTATTGAAACTTAATCAAAATGCTTTGGTACTTAAGGTGATGTATTTTGTTACGGGCTTTTTCATCTTCTTCAATTATATTTACAAGATGCTGTTTCAGCATATTCACTAAACAATTAGCATGACAACACTTTCTTATTTGGCACTTGGCGATTCGTATACCATAGGTGAAGCGGTAGAAGCAAATGAATCTTTTCCCTATCAATTGGTGGAAGTTTTAAAAGCTCAGAATTTTGATTTTTCAATACCAAAAATTATTGCAAAAACAGGGTGGACTACCGATGAATTGCGTCATGCTGTACAGGGGGAGAAAATTGCTGATACTTTTGACTTGGTAACCTTGCTAATTGGAGTGAATAATCAATATAGAGGTTATTCTCAAGATACCTATCGTAAGGAGTTTGCTGAATTACTAGAAATGGCTATTGATTTTGCTGATGGAAATAAGAGAAATGTATATGTAGTGTCTATTCCTGATTGGGGCGTAACTGAGTTTGCTAAACAAAGTGGTAGAGACTTAAAAAGTATCAGTAATGAAATAGATGCTTTTAACGAAATCAATAGACAAGAAACCGAAGCTAAGCATGTTAGTTATGTAGATATCACACCAGGCTCTAGACAGGCCCAGAAAAAGCAAACACTGATTGCATCAGACGGTTTGCATCCATCTGGTAAAATGTATGCGGAGTGGGCACAACAAATTGCCGATAAGCTTTCGGAAAATAATTAGACAATAAAGTCCTTATTCCGTATGGCCCATTTAAGTGAGTTGTTATGCTTGTCCTTAAACTGCCCTAGAAGTTAAATAAATATAATCGGCGGAAATAGTCTTTAAAAACTGCATTTCATTCATCCCTTCTGGAATAGTTACACCCAGGTGCCCACAAACTTTTGCTGCCATTTGATAAATCAACTGTGCGTTTCGAGTGGTGTAATAAGTTTGAACTACTTCATGAATAAGTTCTATATCTCTATCACTTAGTACGGTAACGTTTTCAAAGGTGGCGGTATATTCCTCATCTTCTACCGGATGAAATGCAATATGTTGCATTTTAGTTGCAGGAGTGGTTTTAATGAGTGTTGTGCCAGCAACGATATCACCAATACGCTGTTTTTTGTCAGAAACAGCCACACTGATAAATCCCAGTAAATTAGCAGTCAGCGAAAAATCAACAATTCTAAATACCCAACGTATGAAATATTGTCCAATACTGGCTTGTCCACCATCTAAGCTCACCACCTTTATTTTTAACAGTTTTTTGCCTAGGCTTTGTCCATTAAATACCACTTCACATAGCAAGTCATAAAATACATAGCAAACCCCAAATATAATAATCAGGATGACCACCGTGCTGTTGTTAAGGTTGTCTTCTAAGCCTGTAATGGCAAGGGCAATCAATGCAAAAAAATAGATAATGAGGAACATTCCGAAATCGATGAGATAGGCTGCCACTCGTTCTCCTAAACCCGCTACAGGATAATCTATTTCGATGTGTTGGCTAGTGTTAATTTTGATGGTTTCCATTGGCTCAAATATAAATTTTTAGCATGAATTGTCTCTAATTTTAACCATCTGTACACAGATTTTTAAATTCAACAAAAATCAAGTTGGTTTTTATCTGGTCATCTGTAACCAAAAGCCAAATTTGCTTATGTTTTTTATGGAAGGTAGAAATTTTGTTTTATTTTAACAGCAAATATCTATCTAACCAGAAATTAGCTATGAAAGAAGCGCTCTTTGTTAAGCAAAATACTGAAAAGTGGAAGAATTACGAGACGCTAGTCACAGATAGTCCCGATGAACTTGCCCAGCGTTTTGTTGACATCACCAACGATTTGGCCTATGCGAAAACTTTTTACCCGAAGTCTAAAACTACGGCATATCTAAATGGTTTGGCGTCTGTGTTGCATCAAGCAATTTATAAGAATAAGAAAGAAGAAAAAGGAAGGTTTTTCAGTTATTGGAAATTCGAGTTGCCCTTGCTTTTTCATACTTATCGTAAGCAGATTCTCTATTCGTTTATCTTTTTTGTATTAGCGGTAAGCATTGGCGTACTTTCGGCCAAATATGATGACAGGATGATCAGATTGGTTACAAGTGATAGATATGTAGATATGACCAACGAGAATATCGCTAAAGGAGATCCTTTCGGTGTGTACAAGCAAACAAATGAATTCAGGATGTTTTTTGAAATCGCGGTGAATAATATTTTCGTGTCCTTTGTGATGTTTGTTAGCGGGGTGTTGTTTTCTATCGGACCAGTGTTTTATCTATTACGTAACGGTGTGATGTTGGGCGCTTTTCAATACTACTTTTTCAGTAAGGGATTAGGTATGGAGTCTATTTTGGTCATCTGGATACATGGAACTTTAGAAATACTTTCGATTGTTGTTGTAGGTGGAGCTGGCTTGGTATTGGGGCATGGACTGCTTTTTCCAAAAACCTACACTCGCCTACAGGCTTTTAAAAGAAGCGGAAAAGATGCGACCAAAATTGCCATTGGCATTGTTCCTATTTTATTGTTGGCGGCTTTTGTTGAAGGTTTTGTTACTCGACATACTGGAATTCCCATTTGGTTAAGTATTTTGATACTGGCAACTTCATTGGCATTTATGGTTTGGTATGTCATCATTTATCCACATCAATTAGTTAGAAAATTAGTGACACAAACCCAAGCAAATTCAAATAATTTATAATGAAAGAGCATATAGAATTTAGGAAAATAAGAGAGTTTGACGGAGTAATTTCTGGGACGCTTTTGTTTATCAAGCAAAATTTAAAGCCGTTATTAAAAACATTCTTCTCTCTTTGCGGGATTTTCATCTTAGGTGGATTGATTTCTAACATTTTTATGCAATTGCATATGACAAATGTGCGGGAGAATATCCAAGCTGGAAATTACGACGGATTTGGGGTTTGGAGCTATATGGCAAGTTGGCGCTACCTTTTAGTAATTGTATTCTCGTTACTTAACTATACGGCAACATATACCGCTATACTCAGTTTTATTGCATTATATATTGCCAAAGGTAATGTAGCACCAACGGTAGAAGAAGTGTGGGGTTATTTTAAGTATTATTTTTTTAGGGTAATGTGGAGTTGTATGCTAATTTATTTGCTCTGGATCATCAGCGCAATGGCATGTCTTATCCCAGGCATATTTGTAACCCCTGCATTTTCTATCTTTTTCGCAATCATGATCTTAGAAAATGCAGATTTTGGAACGGCCTTTGGACGTGCCTTTGCATTGGTAAAACAAAATTGGTGGGTTACTTTTGCAACACTTCTGGTAGTGGGGATCATCACCACTATATTTATGACGGCTGTTTATGCGCCAGCCTACATTTTAATGATGATCAGTTCTTTTTCTGGAGGAGATTTACAGGTTTTAAAAGGCTATCAGATTTTTACTTCTATTTCACAAAGTTTGTCACAAGTGTTTATGATTATTCCAATGGTTTCAATGGCCCTTATTTACGCTAATTTGGCTGAACGAAAAGAAAGTCAAGGTTTATTGAGTAGAATTGAAGCATTTGGAACTGAAACGGCTCCAGTGTCACACCCCGACGAGGATTATTAGTATGCGCATATTGGTGTTGGCTGTTTTGCTGTTTTTTTCGATGGATTTGCTAGCGCAGAAGAATCCAAGATTTGTGATTGGGAAGCCAGCTAAAGATACTATTGCCTTGAAATTAGACAGTAGTAAAACTCAACTCCATGAATTTGACAATGAATCTATTCAAAAATATAAAGCAGAAAAGGAGTTTCAATATGGTGAGGAAGACTCAAAAGACCTTGGTTGGTGGGACAGGTTTTGGCGAAGCTTTTGGGATTGGATAGAAAGCCTTTTTGGAGAAAGACAGATCAATGGTTCAAAGGCATCTGTTTGGCCTGCGGTTTTAAAATATGTAACAATAGGCGTTTGTATAGGAGTCATCATATTTGTGATATTTAAACTAGCTGGCGTAGATTTTAAATGGTTAGCAGGTAAATCCAAAGCCATTGAAGTGCCTTACGATGAAAGCCTAGAAAATATACATGAAATTAGCTTTGATGATGAAATTGGGAATACCCTTCAAAATGGTAACTACCGGCTTGCGGTTCGCTTGCTTTATCTGCAAACTTTAAAGCGCTTGAGTGATAAGGGCATTATCGATTGGTTGCCAAATAAAACAAATCTTGCTTATGTGAAAGAAGTGCTGAAAGCAGATAAAGATTACGAAGAGTTTGTCCACTTGACCAATCAATTCGAATACATTTGGTATGGCGATTTCAGTGTCGACAAAACTGCTTTTGCCAATATCCAACAATCTTTTCAAAAATTTAATGAGGGCTTGAAATGAACGGATTGAAAAGATATATGATATTTGGAGGCCTTTTGTTGGTGCTATACCTTATTGCCCAATATACTAAGCCAGCTGAAATTGATTGGACTACCACCTATTTGCCTGAAGATAAAAACCCTTTTGGGACCTATATCTTACGCCAGCATACAAAGGATATATTCCCCAAAACAGTACAAAAAGTTTATCAAACTAATATTTATAACACCTTAGGAAGCCTCCCTCAAGGGAGTTCGAACTATTTGATTATCGCATCAAACCTTGACGTATCCGAGTCAGATTTTAAAGCCATGCGAAAATACATGGAGGCCGGCAATTATATTTTAATTGCAGCTTTTCACATGGAAGGTGCCTTGGCTGATAGCCTTAATATTGAACTTGGTTCTAATTTTGATGCGCAAAATAAAACCAAATACCCTATCAATTTTACATCGCCATATTTAAAACGTGATATGGACTATTATTTTGAAAAGGGGATTGCAGCACAGTATTTTAGTAGCATAGATACTGCCAAAGCACTAGTGCTTGGTAGAAAATACGATGAACATCCTAATCTTATCCAATATCGTTTTGGTAAAGGCGCCTTATTACTTTGTCCAAATCCACAATTGTTTACTAATTATAGCCTGTTGAACGAAAATGGAGCAAATTATGTGGCTAAGGTGTTTTCTTATTTGCCGCAAAGTAAAACACTGATATGGGATGAGTATTATACCAGGCCAGTCGTTAATAGCCAATCGGTATTGCGGGTGCTATTTAGTTATGAATCGCTACGTTGGGCTTACTATTTGGCTTTATTTGGATTGGTGGTATTTGTGTTGTACGAGATGAAACGTAGGCAACGAATCATCCCAATTTTGGATCCTCTTAAAAACAGTTCGGTAGAATTTGCCCAAACCATAGGTAGAGTATATTACCAGCAACGAAATCATCATGATATCATCGAAAAAAAGATCAGTTATTTTCTAGAGTACTTAAGGAATAAATACAGAATAAAAACCACTGAACTGGATCAGGAATTTGTGGAGACTTTGATCAATATTACAGGCGTTGATTCAGCACTAATTTCGCAATTGATGGGTTACATTTTAGCTTTCAATCAAAGGGATCAAAAAGCCAAGATTGACGACCAGTACCTCATTGCGTTTAATCAACTTATAGAACAATTTTATAAACTAGACAAATAAAGCTTTTGCCTTTATAAAGGCTGAAGATTATTAAATGAACATACATGGAACAAGAGATGTTTAACCAGCGTACCGATTTAAGCCAATTGAGCCAAGCGGTAGAACAAATTAGACTGCAACTATCTAAGATAATTGTAGGGCAGCAAAACACCATTGATTTGCTCATTGCAGGCTTGTTGGCCAATGGACATTTACTATTGGAAGGAGTACCCGGCGTAGCAAAAACGTTAAGTGCAAAATTAGTGGCAAAAAGTATTGATGCTACTTTCTCTCGTATACAGTTTACGCCAGATTTAATGCCTTCCGATGTATTGGGTACAGCTGTCTTTAGTCCAAAAACTGCGGAATTTCAATTTAGGCAAGGTCCAATATTTGGCAATATTATTTTGGTGGATGAGATCAACCGAGCACCGGCAAAAACCCAATCGGCGTTGTTTGAAGCAATGGAAGAACGTCAAGTTACGGTAGATGGGCATACTTACAAGCTGGAAGAGCCTTTTATGGTGTTGGCCACACAAAATCCAGTGGAGCAAGAAGGGACTTATCGTTTGCCGGAAGCCCAGCTAGACCGCTTTTTGTTCAAGATTGAAATCAAATATCCCACCTTAGAAGAGGAAATAGAAATTTTAACCCAACAGCATCAACAAGATACCCAGCATCAGTTAGAAGATGTTAAGCCAGTATTGGATGTTAAGCAGATCATTGCTTTAAGGGCTGTGATCAAATCGTTGTTTGTAGAGCCTAAATTGTTGGCTTACGCTGCGCAAATTGTACATGAAACCCGTGAGAATAAGTCCTTGTATTTGGGAGCATCGCCAAGAGCATCTTTAGCAATGATCAATAGCGCTAAAGCCATGGCAGCCATGGCGGGTAGAGATTTTGTAACACCAGATGATATTGTAAAGGTAGCAACACCAGTATTGGCACACCGGGTGATGTTGAGCCCAGAAAAAGAAATGGAAGGGCTAACGACTACGGATATCATTGCCCAAATTATTAAAAAGATAGAAGTGCCGAGATAGATGGAAGGCTTAGTGCCTAAAGCGCAAAGTGAGGAGGTGTATCATTAAGCACCACGTTACAGCTTTAAGCGTATAAAATAATGAAGAAACTATTTAGAAAATTCTATACCGATCTGTTTCTAGAAAACAGGCTATTCATTGCTCTGGGCATTTGCTCGGCCATGTTTCTATTTGCCTTCTTTTTACCCGTTTTGGGTGATTTACCTTACATCGCTTCTGGTGTTTTACTATTGTTGATCTTAATTGATGTTTACTTACTTCATTCGTCTAAAAAAGCAGCTTTTTTGAGAAGGGATGTGCCAGAAAGATTAAGTAACGGCGATGATAACGAACTTAAAATCTATCTCGAAAACTTTTATCCTTTTCAAGTAACGATTGGAATTATTGATGAAATCCCTTTTCAGTTTCAAAAACGAGATTTATGGTTTAACACCACCTTAAAATCGCGGGAGCAAAAAATCATTAGCTACTTTTTACGTCCAACCAAGCGTGGTCAATACAATTTTGGTTTTACACGTCTGTTTGTGAAATCGCCATTGGGTTTGGTGAGTAGGAGGTTTAATGTGGCCGGCGCAGAAATGGTGCCTGTATATCCTTCTTTCCTCAAACTCAGAGAGTATGAGCTGATGGCCATTTCCAACCGTTTAACCGATGTTGGCATTAAGAAAATTAGAAGGGTAGGACACAGTATGGAGTTTGACCAAGTTAAAAACTACGTAGCTGGTGATGATTTTAGAACCATCAACTGGAAAGCAACTGCTCGTAAGTCCGATTTTATGGTGAATACCTACACTGAGGAGCGTTCACAGCATATCTACTGCGTCATCGACAAATCTAGGGCAATGAAAATGCCTTTTGAAGGAATGAGTTTGTTGGATTATGCCATCAATGCCAGTTTGATTTTATCAAGTGTGGCATTAATTAAGCAAGATAAGGCGGGGTTGATTACCATTGCCGAGAAAACCAAAAATGTGGTATTGGCCGATAGGCGTCCAACACAGTTGAATAAAATAATGGAGGTGCTATACAAGGAGAAAACCCGTTATCTGGAAACAGATATGGAAGCACTTTTTGTAAGCTTACGTTCGGCGTTAAAACAACGCAGCTTGGTAGTTTTCTTCACCAATTTCGAAAGTATGTCGGCATTAGAAAGACAGCTGCCTTACCTCAAACGAATTGCGAAATATCACTTATTATTGGTGGTGTTTTTTGAAAATACCACACTTAGAACTTTGAGTGATGACCAGGCCAAAGATGTGGAAGGGATTTATATTAAAACCATTGCCGAAAAATTTGCTTACGAAAAACGCTTAATGGTAAAAGAGCTGAGCAAGCACGGTATTTTAACACTACTCACTGCACCGCAAAATCTAACCGTTAACGTGATCAATAGGTATCTGGCCATTAAAGCAAGGCAACAGTTGTAATGGTCTTTGTCATGCTGAACGGAGTGAAGAATCTATTTTAGACTAATGGATTCCTCTCCGATGTATCAGAAAAAGTGCTCCTTGAGGAGACTCACTATGTGTCTATGTGTTTGTATTTATAAAAAAGACATATAACCACATAGACACATAGGAAACCATATCTATCAATGATTTTTTTCGTAGAAAATATTTTCTTAACCCGAGTTTATGTTAAATCAATTCCAACATCTCTATCGCCTCATCAATATTGTTGATGTTGTCGAACGAAATACGCAAGCTATCTTTTACTTCCTTAAGGTTACACAAACGAGGATGTAATTGTGCGAAAGCCAACACACGATTAAAGGTCTCCGAATCAAAGAACTTTGATTGCTTATCACTCACAAAATAGCCTCGTAGGATGTTTTTCTTATAACTTACCTTTTCAAAACCCAGTGTTTTAGCAATCCATTGTAGGCGCACCACTTTTAACATAGCTAATACTTGTGCAGGCACTGGGCCAAATCTATCTCGTAAACGTTTTTCGAAACTACTGATTTGTTGTTCGGTTTCTAACTTTGATATTTCGGTATAAAGATTATAACGTTCGGTGATATTGGTCACATAGCTATCTGGAATATGCATCTCTACATCAGTATCTACCTGGGTAAAGCTCACGTAAGGGCGTTCGGGTTGATCTTTAAATAAATCCTTGAACTCATCATCTTTCAACTCTTGAATGGCCTCATCCAAAATTTTGTTATACATTTCGAACCCGATTTCGGCAATGAAACCACTTTGCTCACCACCTAATAAATTTCCACTACCACGGATATCCAAATCACGCATCGCAATATTGAAACCGCTGCCCAAGTCTGAAAACTCTTCAATGGCACTCAGGCGTTTGCGAGCCTCATCTGTTAAGGTAGATAAAGGCAAACTCAATAAGTAACAAAATGCTTTTTTATTGGAGCGACCTACACGGCCACGCATTTGGTGCAAATCACTTAGCCCAAACATGTGTGCATGGTTAATGATAATGGTATTGGCGTTGGGAACATCCAATCCGGTTTCGATAATGGTGGTAGCTACCAAAACATCTTTTTCCCCATTAATAAAATCAAGCATTACGTCTTCCAATGCATCGCCGTCTAGCTGACCATGGGCAATACCAATACGGGCCGTTGGTACCAAAGTTTGTATCAAGCCCGCGAGCTGTTGCAAATCTTGAACACGGTTGTGCACAAAGAAAACTTGGCCACCTCGGTCAAGCTCAAACTGTATGGCTTCTTGTAATAGTTTGTCATTAAAAACGTGCAGTTCGGTAGTTACCGGCTGCCTATTTGGTGGTGGTGTATTGATGATGGACAAATCTCGAGCCCCCATCAATGAGAAGTGAAGGGTACGCGGAATTGGTGTTGCTGTTAAGGTCAATGTATCGACACTTACGCGTAAAGCACGTAGTTTTTCCTTCGCCGCTACCCCAAACTTTTGTTCTTCATCTATCACCATTAGACCCAAATCTTTAAACTTAACGTCCTTGCTTAGCAGGCGATGGGTTCCAATAATGATATCTATTTTGCCTTGAGCTAATTTTTCCAGACTTTCTTTGACCTGTTTGCTCGTTTTAAAACGATTGATATAATCTACCGTACAAGGAAAATCTTTCAATCTCGAAGAAAATGTCTTGAAATGTTGTAAAGCTAAAATGGTAGTAGGCACTAAAACGGCTACTTGTTTGCCATTGGCTACGGCTTTAAAAGCTGCACGTAGTGCTACTTCGGTTTTGCCAAAGCCTACATCGCCACAAACCAAACGATCCATAGGATGTGGAGCCTCCATATCCTTTTTTACATCGTTGGTGGCCTTCATTTGGTCAGGGGTATCTTCATAAATGAAAGAAGCCTCCAGCTCAGTGTCCAGATAACTATCGGGAGCAAAAGCAGTACCTACTTGTGCTTTACGCATTGCGTATAGCTTAATAAGGTCGCGGGCTATGTCCTTAACTTTTTTTTTAGTGCTTTTTTTTAGCTTGTCCCAGGCTTCGGTGCCTAGTTTATTCATTTTAGGAGGCGTGCCATCCTTGCCGCTATATTTGGCAATACGGTTTAAGGAGTTGATGTTTACATATAGCAAATCATTATCTGCATATACCAAACGAATCATCTCCTGCATTTTGCCATTGGTTTCTACTTTTTCTAAGCCAGCATATTTTCCAATACCGTGGTCTATATGCGTTACAAAATCGCCAGGTTTCAAATCCCTTAGCTCTTTTAAGGTAATGGCCTGGCTACGTTGATAGCCTTTCTTTAATTGGTATTTGTAGAAGCGGTCGAAAATTTGATGGTCGGTATAAAAAGCAACCTTTTGTGTAAAATCCACAAAGCCTTCACGTAAAGGAATATGGATTGGGATAAATTTTACAGTTTTATCAATATCATCTAAAATGGCATATAAACGTTCTACTTGTTTGGCCGAGTTGGTAAAGATGAAATTATTAACTCCCTGCTTTTCATTTTCCTTGAAGTTATGGATAAGCAGGTTGAAATCTTTGTTGAAAGAAGGCTGCGGTTTGGTGTCAAAATGGAAAACATCATCTGTTTGATAGAAAAATTGCTTTCCAAATTCCACAAGGGTAAAATCATGCAGCAGATCTGAAAGCATTTTCTCATCTGAAAAGGCAAACTTAGGGTCAAGCCAGTTCGGATTTTGTTGTTTCTCCGTTGCAGGCAATGCCTTCCAAAGTTCAGTGGCTTTTTTGTAGCCTGTTTTCACTACATCCAATGCAAAAGCAACATCTTTGAACCAAAGTTGAGTGTCTTTTTCTATATAATCTAGTAAGCTAATATTGTTTTCCGTAAGAAACTTCGCCTGCACATTAGGTACAATGGTGAGTGTTTTTACATCATCTACCGATAATTGGCTTTCAATTTCGAAGGTTCTAATGCTTTCTACGGTATCGCCAAAAAACTCAATACGATAGGGAAGGTCGTGAGAAAAAGAAAAAATATCGACGATACCACCTCTGATAGAGAACTGGCCAGGTTCATAAACAAATTCTGAACGTTCAAAGTCGTATTCAAAAAGGAACTCATTGATGAAATCTATACCAAGGGTTGCACCTACGGTAATTTCCAAGGTGTTTTTCTCCAATACGCTGCGGTCAATTACCTTTTCGGCCAAGGCTTCGGGGTAAGTAACTACAATTTGCCCATATTCCGATTGGTGGTTAAGTTCATTGAGCACCTCGGCACGTGCCAATACATTGGAGGTATCTACTTGGGTAAATTCAAAGGGCTTACGGAACGAAGAAGGGAACAACAAAATTTCCTTGCCCAAAATACTTTCAAGGTCAGAAGAAAAATAAGCTGCTTCTTCCCGATTGGGTAGTACAAAAAGTTGTGGTTTGTGCTGTAAAAAATAGGTGGCTAACGCAATTACGGCATCGGAAGAACCCACCAATCCCTTGATTTGAGTTTTGCTCTTGCTGTTGTTCAGCGATTTTGCGATGGCAAGAACTCGTTGGTCGGTTTTAAATCTATTAATTAAATCTCTAACGTTCACTATCCAAAGATACGCATTGTATTATTGTTGTATTGTTAAATTGTCAAATAGTCTGTAAGTAGGTAAAGCAGGTAGGTTGGGATAGCTGTAAAGGTTGTGGTTGCCATAAACATCTTGTCATAATTTTTGAATTGTCATATTCATTTTAGGTTTGGTCGTGATTTATTTCCAGTTTGTCGAAATTGGTTTCAAAACAAGTAACATAAAACTTATTATTGTTTCTAAATATTACAAAACGCGAAACAAATGATGAGCAATAAGGGAAAATATGTAGAACTTGTGTTTTGGGTTTTAGCACTAACGTTACTGGCCACTGCTAATCCTCACGAACATCATTTCACCTTATGCCCTTTAGCTAATCTGGGTTTCGATTGGTGTCCGGGATGTGGTTTAGGAAGATCAATCACGGCCATCTTTAACGCTGATTTTGAAGCGAGTTTTAGGCATCATTGGTTTGGAATTCCAGCCCTTTTGATTATCCTCTACCGCATTTATCAGTTAGGTAAACAATTAATTATTAAACAAAACAAGCATTTAAAATATAAGGAGATTTAGCCATGTTCGATCAAAATTTTATGTCATTACCAGGCATCACCCCACAAGAATATTCTTACTTACAATCTGCCACACAAGGTTTAAACGAGCAACAATTGCGTACTTTCTTGATGATTTATTCGGGAAAACGTAAAAACCCAAGCGATATGCTGTTGTTCTGTATCATTGGTTTATTTCTAGTGCCAGGCTTACAGCGCTTTATTATCGGTCAAATAGGAATGGGTATCCTTTATTTGTTTACAGGTGGACTTTGTTTAATTGGTTCAATCATCGATATTGTTAACCATAAAACTTTAGCCTTTGAACATAACCAACGTATGGTTTTTGAAAGCATGCAAATGGTTAGAATGAGCGACTTTAAGCATACTTCATAATAAATAAAACAGCCCCGTTGTTGGCAAATAACGGGGCTGTTTTTATTCGCGGCAGTTACCATACCATCGTGGCTGCAGCATTAGGCGCTAGAGAATAAGCGCTTTTTTCATTTTTAAGGTTCGTGGTGAAAGCCTTTTGCTCTTTTCCAGTGTTGAGCACAATTAATACAATTTTACCCTCTGGAGTTTTAAAGGCAACATTTGCCAATCCATCAATTTCATTCGAAGCAATTCTAACCGAACCGGGTCTCACAAATTTTGCGGCTTGTGCAATAATGTAATAAGCTGGATTTCTAGTGACTTTATTGCCTTCGATAGTGATGGCTCCTAAACATCTATCGCAACCACCTGGCGTGTGTGGCTTGTAGTTTCCATCTGCAGCCAAATTCCACTCCAATACCGTTTTTGCCCAATTTCTGGTCGCGCCAATAATGAGGTGCTTCACATGGAATGGGAAATCGCCCGCCATATTTCCTGGAGCGCCTACCCACTGCTCCGTAAAATAAATGTTCTTGTCAGGATGGGCTTCATGTACTTTGCTCAGGGCTTCAATTTTACCGCCGTACAAGTGAAATGCGGAACCATCGATATAAGGTTTGGCATCTTTATCATCCAAAATACTAATAGGATAATCAGGTCTATCCGCGTTGTGGTCGTAAATAATAATTTTGGTGTTGATTTTATGCTGCTTAAAAGCTGGACCTAAGTGCTTTTTAACAAAAATAGCTTGGTCAGCGGCAAGCATCAATAAACTTGGATTATTGCCTGGATGCAAAGGTTCATTTTGTACGGTGATGGCGTCAATGGTGATACCATTTGCTTTCATTGATTGAATGTATTTAACCAGGTACAAAGCATAAGCATCATAAAACTCAGGCTTTAGGCTACCGCCTTTTGTGGCATTGTTGGTTTTCATCCAAGCTGAGGGCGACCAAGGAGAACCCATCAATTTAATCTTTGGATTAATAGCGAGGATTTCTTTCAGTACTGGAATGATTTCCTTTTTATCGGGCCCTAAATCAAACTTGCTCATCGATAAATCAGTTTCACCTTCTGGCAAATCGTTATAGGAAAATACTTGGTCATTAAGATCAGATGCGCCAATGCTTAAGCGAAGATAGCTAGTGCCGATGTTGTTTTTATCGGTAGCAAATAACTCCGTTAAAATTGTTTTACGAGCCGATTTTTCCATGGCAAGCAAATGCTGGGCACTTCCACCGGTAAGCGTGTAGCCAAAACCATCAATGCTTTGGTAGCTTTTGCTAGGGTCTATGGTAATGGTATTTTCGCCAGTGGCTAAATTCTCAGCTTTGTTGGTTTGCTGTATGAAAAGAATGTTTTGCTTTACATCGGTAAGCCAAACTTGGGGTTGCTTTTGAGCCTGTAAGCTGCCCCAGCAAAGGCCGCTCAAGGTCAAGATAAAGGATTTCTTCATCTGGGTGTTCAAATTGTGCGTTAATTAATTAGTTGACAATAAAGGTGCTGATAGAATGTGGCTGACTTTGTGTTTTGGCCACTTCTCCATTTAACCATAGTTGATAGTCGAGTTTTTTATCGCTTGTGTTCATCACTACCACAACGATTTTGCCATCAGGATTAAGGAAACCCGATGTTTGTAAAATATCTCTGGTAGAAGAAGTGATAATGCGTTTAGCACCAGGTTTAATAAATTTAGAGAAATGCCCTAAGTAGTAATAAGCATTGGTGTAAATCAACTTGCCTGTGCGGGTGTCAGCATGTATAGGTGCGAAGCAGTAATTTTGTACATGGTTAGGTCCTCCTTTTTCATCTAAAAGGATATTCCAATCTGTCCATGCCGCGGTTCCGTTATTGAAATCGTTGATCATGGAATGGCCATATCGTTCACCTAAAGACCAATTATTGATACTGTCTAGGTTGAATTTTTCTTTGCAACCTTCGGTGAAAATCAATTGCTTGTCGGGAAAGCTCTCGTTTACTTTTCTTACGTTGTCGAATTGCATTTTGCTGCCTGTCCAAGTTTCATACCAGTGAAAACCAATACCCCAAACATATTTTGCCGCTTGAGGGTCGTTCAAAATAGTGCTAGCTCTATGGTAGATTAAATCGCGGTTATGGTCCCAAGCAATTAGCTTTTTATTGGCCATGCCAGATTTATGTAAAGTTGGGCCCAAATAGTTTTTAATAAAATCTCTCTCTTCTTCGGCAGTATAAATGCACGATTCCCATCTTTGCTTAGCCATGGGTTCATTTTGCATGGTGAGTCCCCAAATGGGAATATTCCTTTTCTCGTATTCTTGAATGAATTTGATGTAATAATTAGCCCAAGCTTGTTGGTATTCGGCTTTTAGCTTACCACCTTGCAACATGCTGTTGTTGGTTTTCATAAAAGCTGGTGGCGACCAAGGGCTCACATAGGTAGTTAGCTTTCCTCCTGCTGCTGCAATGGCTTTTTTAATCAAAGGAATTTTGAATTGTTCATCGGGCGCAACGCTGAAGGTTTTTAGGTCTTTGTCGTTTTCCTTTACATAGGTGTAACTGCCCGAAGAAAAATCACAGCTATTGATATTGGTACGTAATAAATTATAGCCAATGCCTTTTTCTTTGTCGTAATAAGCGGTTAAAAATTCCTTTTGCTGTTCCGCGGGTAGTTTGGCAAAAACTTCAGCAGAAGCGTCAGTAACTGCTCCGCCTATGCCTACCATGGTTTGGAAGGTTTTACTGGTGTTGATGAATACCGTAGGTTCGGTTTCTAGCGGTTGACTATACGGGGTAAAATTAAGCTTACCCTCGTTACTAATGCGTAGGTTGGAGTTCTCTGCAGTGGTGAACTTTTCCGCTTGTTTTGTGCTGTTTTTTGGCTTATCTGTAGAGACTAATAGAAAAGCAAGCACTAAGGTAAATAGATTGGCTTGATACATATTTGATTAATGATGGAATATTTGGTGTTTTTTAAATTGTTGCCCCACGCCCGTAAATGATCAATTTGAGGTTTACGGACAAGGGCTTATTTAGGATTTATATTTGGTTAGATTAACGGTGCTTTTAAAGGCTTTTTTTGCCGTTGCGTTATGCAAAGTAGATTAAACTATTGCTAAAAACCAAGTGTTTTAGCTTAAAATATTTAATTAATTATCTGTAATACAGCTTGTTGTGTTTGTTTTGATACGTTTTGTTGCCGAAAGCCCAGCAGATGAAATTCCCTGCCAAACCTATTGCCAAGCCTATTTTTTGCTGAAACGATTAAAGGGGGTTGATACGTTTGAGTACCTGAGTGATTTTTTTCGAATTTTAGCTAAGTACGAGCTTGCTCCAGCCCATATCTCCAGCATTTTTTAATTCTTTTTTACGGCTTTCCATCACTTTTTTGATTTTGTTACCATAGTTTAAGCAAGTGTTTTGCCTAATGCCCAAAATCTCGGAAAGCTTATGCGAAGAGATTTTTCCTTGAGAAGTATAAATAAGGAAAACCATATAGAATGATTTGGTGATGGAAATACGGCTATTTTGGAAGATGGTGTCAATGAGTACCGACTCTTCATAGCTGCATTTTTTACAGCGTCGACTATGTGAGGTATGTCCAGGAATATAATCGCTGGTACTGCATTTTTTACATTGATAGCCTTTGCTCCACTTTAAGTTCGCTAAAAACTCGAAACAGCTTTCTTTGTCTGGATATATCTTACTGAACTCTTCAAAACCTACCTCGGTTGACATCACCCTTGCTCTGGTTACTTTTGCAATATCTACCTTAAGTTCTTGGTTGTCGTTGGTAAGTAGCGCATTCATCTTACTGATTTCTTCTGCCTGTTGTGCCAAGCGAAGATTTGATTCCGTGAGCTGTATGTTTTGCGCCTCAATTACTGCCGATTTTTCAAATACTTCCTTGGTTCGTTCTGCTACTTTTCCTTCCAGCTCCCTGTTAAGGGTATCCTTAAGCTCGGCATTAATGGTCATTTGTTTAATCGTTTCCTGCTGGGCCAAATCCTTTTGCTGTTTCAGCCATCTTACCTTATCGCCAATGGCCAAAGAAAGAAACATCATTTCCAATACAAAGCTGATGCTTAAACCATAATAACTTACTGCGCTTACATTGAGCCAGTCAAAACCAATAGAGATTAGGAATTTGAGCAAGAAACCCAAAAACAGAAAACTGTAACCCAATACAAAGTACCTTGCTGGTTTGTACCCTTTTGAATAGATGTAAATTCCTGTGGCGTAAGCAAGTGTTAGTGGGATAATTTCAACCACTTTGTATTTGAACAAATCTTGGTTAAAGAAAAATGAAAATACGAACAAGGCAATCCTTAAAATAATCACCAGATTGATGATACGATACAGGGAAGGTGCTTTATCTTTTACTTGCAGAAGTCGTTGCGAAAATAACAAGGCGAAAACACTTGCTGTACATAAGGCAAGGGCATAGGCAATTTGGTTCCATTGTGGGCTGTTGGGCCAGAGGTATTGATAGGCAATGCCGTCGGTGCTCATCTCATAAATGGCAATGCTAATGTTGTAGAAAACATAATACAAATACTGCCTTTTCCTAATGTAAATGAACATTAATAGGTTGTAAAAACTGAAAATGGCAATCATGCCATAAAAAACACCGAACGAAAAATATTCATTAATAGCGTATTGTATAAACCAATGGATCGAACGTAAAACCAATATTACATCGGCAGTTTGTTGCGATTGTATCCTAAAGTAAAATACCCTATTTTGATTGGGGATATTTTCAAGGAAGATTTCAAAATTTTTATGTTGTAGTGCACGTTCACCAAAAGCATAACGGTCGCCTAGAAACAAACTGTCGTAGCCACCATTTTGATTAGGCACGTAGGCAACAATATCATCAATGGTTTGATCGAAAAACTCTAGCAAAAAGCTTTTGTGGAGTTGCTTGTTTTGGTTGATAGAAATTCTGTACCAATGCACCGCGGCTTTACTGGTTTTTTTAGGTGTGCTCGAGATGCTTGGCTTAAAAGATTGCGAATGTTGAGGGGATAAAACTTCCTCGAAAGTCAGCTTGCCCGTAGGATCTTCAAGTTGTTCAATTTCCTTAAAGGAGAAGATGTGTTGCTTGGTATTCTCTGTAAGCCACACTGTTTTTTGGCCAAAGGCATTCCCAAAAGCAGTGAAAAAGACCGCTTGTAAAAGAAACAGTTTGAGGTGGAGCAGGATTGAATCTCTCATTAATTTGGTTTGGAAGAATAAGTGTAGCCATGGGGAACACCAGAAACTTATCTCCTTAGTGTCAAAGATACAATTTGCTCGCTCAAAATAAATTTATGTATTGAGATTGCTTAGTCGTACCTATTTCTATTACTCGGCAAAGCAACCTTTAAATACTATGCCCTATGTGTCTATTTGGTTTATTTTTTTGTTGAACCACATAGACACATAGCTTTTAGCGAACGGCCCCATTATTCGAGAAAGCAGTTTCTAAAAGCAGATATATTTTAATTGAAAGCTTATGGTTAACTTTAACCAATGAAATTAAAGAAGCTAATTGAAAGTTTAGAGCAATGGGCACCGCTCAATTATCAGGAAGATTATGACAACTCTGGTCTGATTGTGGGAAGTCCAGATGATGAAATCCAAGCTGCTTTGGTTTCACTGGATTGTACCGAGCAGATTGTAGACGAGGCCATTGAAAAGAATTGCAATCTGATTATTTCCCATCATCCGATTGTATTTAAAGGCTTGAAGAAGCTGAACGGGAAAAACTATGTGGAACGGGTGGTGATCAAAGCGATCAAGAATAACATTGCGCTATATGCCATCCATACCAATTTAGACAGTGTGGCAACTGGTGTGAATGCAAAGATATGTGAACGTTTAGGGATTGAAAATACGCAGATATTGGTGCCTAAATCAGGTATTTTGAGAAAACTAGTAACGTTTTGCGAACATAAAGATGCGGAGCCATTGCGTAATGCCTTGTTTGCTGCGGGAGGGGGAGATATCAGTCATTATAGCGATTGCAGTTTTAGCCTAGAAGGTGTGGGTACTTTCAAAGGCGACGAGCAGTCGAACCCAACTTTGGGTAAAGCTGGCGTTAGAGAGTATGCTAACGAAACCCGTATTGAAGTTATCTTTAAGTCTCAGGACGAACGCAGGTTGTTGTCGGCTTTGTTTGAGAACCACCCTTACGAAGAAGTAGCTTACGATATTTATGCTTTGGAGAATAAACTTCAAAATGTAGGATCGGGTATGGTGGGTACTTTATCAAGTGAAATGGATGGTCCAGATTTCCTTAATTTAGTAAAAACACAAATGAATGCAAGTGTTTTAAGACACACCGACCTGTTGCCCAAAAAAATCAGAAAAGTAGCTGTGTGTGGCGGCTCTGGAAGTTTCCTGCTAAAAAATGCCATTGCAGCAGGTGCCGATGCTTTTGTAACGGCCGATTTTAAGTACCACGAATTTTTCGATGCGGAAGATAAAATTGTGATTGTAGATATCGGACATTTTGAAAGTGAACAATTTACATCTAATTTGTTGATAGATAATATTCAAGAAAAATTTCCTAACTTTGCAATCCGTTTAACGGAGCATAACACAAACCCCATAAATTATTTCATTTAATGGAACAAACAGTAGAGCAGAAGCTAAAGGCTTTATACGAATTACAAAACATACATACCAAGATTGATAAAATACGCCAAATTAGAGGTGAATTGCCAATTGAGGTTGCCGATTTGGAAGATGAGGTAGCTGGTTTGGAAACCCGTATCCAAAAGATTAAAGCAGAGTTGGATGATACGGAAGATGCTATTGTAAATCGTAAAAACATGATCAAGGAAGCTCAAAGCTTGATCAAAAAATATGATACACAACTTAAGGATGTAAAAAACAACCGTGAGTACGATGCCTTAACCAAAGAGGTTGAAATCCAAAACTTAGATATTCAGGTAAGCGAGAAAAAGATTAGAGAGTTTGGTTTCGATATTAACAATAAAACTGAAATTTACGAGAAAGCTAAAGCTAATCTTGATTTAAGAAAAGGTGATTTAGAGGCGAAGAAAACTGAGCTAGAAACCATCACTTCTGAAACAGAGAAAGAAGAGCAAGCTTTGTTGAAAAAAGCAGAAAAAGCACAAGAGAACATCGAAGAGCGTCTGTTGTTTGCTTACAACAGATTGAGAAAAAATGCAGTAAATGGTTTAGCTGTAGTAACTATCGATAGAGATTCTTGTTCAGGTTGCTTCAACAAAATTCCACCTCAACGTCAATTAGATATCCGTCAACGCAAAAAAGTAATCGTTTGCGAACACTGCGGTCGTATCTTGGTTGATGAGGCTTTAACGCATGAATTAGCAGAAGCTTAATTTAGTATCCAACCAACCAAATATAAAATTAGTCCCGCATGTGCGGGACTTTTTGTTTTTATAGAATAGGGCAAGTCCAACTTTTACATTTTATTTGCAGCCCTAATTTGTCAGTCTGAGCCTGTCGAAGACTATTTGAAAGGTGCACTAAATGAACCATTCTCAACCGTAATCGTCTCTAAGGTGTTTAGACCAGAGCCAATCACCAACGTTCCTGTAAACTTGCCTTCCACAACAGCGTTGTCAATTTTGGTGATTTCTAAATTGAATGCATCAGACCATACCGTTCCTCTTGATGCCGTATAGTTTTTTTGTGCGTTGTTTTCAGTCAAGTTGTAAATGCTTAAAAGGGAGAAAGGGGTGTTATCATCTAAGGTGTACTTACCTAACGGTACTCTTGTCGTTTGGTTTAACACGGTAATAGTAAGTGATTCGTTGCTCGAAACCCTTCCTGTAATTTCTAGGTAATTGCCTCCGTCTACCCATCTTGCCCTAACATCACTAAAGGTTCGATCTTTCGATCCAATTTTAGCACTCAAGTGGAAACTACCTTCATTAGTCGCATCGTCATCTTTCTTACTACAACTGGCAATGGTTAATGAGGTAAACGCCACTATCACCATCATTAAAAGGTTTTTTTTAAAATTTAGCATCTGCATATTTATATATTAAGGTTTAAAATTGCTTTACGTCAAAATATTAAGTCCAAAACGATTGCTTTTGTTTGAATAGAGACGCCATTTTGATAAAAATTATTGCTTTGAAAAATAATGGATTATTGGATTTTGGCAAATTAGAAGCTAAAATTTGGCTGGTTTTTAAAAACAACTAATCTAAAAATATTTAAAGCTCTTATGAGAAGGGATTTCGATTATTACGAGCGTTATAGTAATTCACTTCATAGAAGTGTACTTGACAAAGAAAACTTAAAGCGTTTCTTCAAAGGAGGAATGGTTTTTAAGAGCGGAAGCTAGTTTGCGCTAACTATTGGTAAACATTTCCATGGTTATTCACGAATTAGCAGAAGCTTCATTTAGTACCCAACCAACCAAATATAAAAAAAGTCCTGCATGTGCGAGACTTTTTGTTTTAAGTAACATCTAAATGGGTAGATCATAGCATTTTTTACTGCTTAACTCTGACATTAGGATAGTTTATCTGATAAAAATTCCAAGGTCTTTTAGCCCATCATAAATACCATCTATAAGCTCACTTCTATTATCATAAATGTAAATAGATAATAAGGTGCAAAAACATATAATGTTTGTTTTTTTTACCTATGTTGTTTTGGCTGTGAGAAGTTTTAAAAGGCCTAGTTAGGAGTTAAATTTTTATCGAATAATAGTTGGCAAAAAATGGAAAATTAATTACCAAATAAAGAAGAACTCATTCCAGCATATTTTTTGCTTTCTAACAACTTTCTTGTATAGCAGCCAGCTAATGTTAATGATATTTATTATTACAAATACGAAGATTATTTCTCTCATACCCCAATTATACTATAGTAGGTTTGCTTAGTTCTTCATGTAGTTTGAAAGTATTCCATTTTGCACCTGCAAGCCTCAAAGATAAATTGATACCTGCGTTAAATGGTCCAAACCAACCTGCACGAACTTCCCTCATTTCCTTAGCATCCAACTCTTGAACACTAAGATTTTCTAAATTCAATGTTTTCATTTTTAGAAATTTAAATTTATACCTATTCTTTTAAGGCTTTTCGGTTTGCGCCTTTTTATTGCAACAATCTAAAGTTGGTTATTATAGAAAAATTATAGTTTGGTAAATATGTTAAAGATTCTCAAGATAATATTGCAAGCATCTATTTCTAATCGCGTGAGTTTATTTGATAAAAATTCCAAGGTCTTTTAGCCCATTATAAACACCATATATAAACTCACTTCTATTATCATAAATGTAAATAGATAATAAAAGACAAAAGCCTATAACGTTTACCAGTTCTCTATTGTTGATTTTTTTCATTTTTTTTAGGGGTTTTTAGCCAAAATGCTTTATAGCTAGTATAAAAAGAATAGGTATGGCATTTACAATGCTATGTAGTATAATACCCCACCAAAGACCATATGCTAGCCTAAAATATGATGTTAGGACTACTAAGAGTAACTGAGGGAATAAGAGTAAGGGGGTAAAAAGTAAGTGCTTGGTAGAAAGACCTTCCATATTTCGGATATGTAGGGAAGCGAAAATAAATGCAAACCCTAGAATAATAAACTTATAATGCAGTTGCCATATTCGACTTAGTGCTGAGGTTATTCCACTTCTTCCAAAAAAAATGTATGCGGTGCTAAAAAATACACTTGTTATGCATAATTTGATTATAAAGGCGCTGTCAAATGCGTAAAATGATGATTTGGTTAGGATTGATAAGATAAGATAAAGTAATAAAGATAAGCTTAAGCTTAGATTTAAAGGGCTAAATTTTAAAGCAAGCCGAAAAGTTAGCTCTTCTATCACTGGCACAACTATCACGCCCATTACTATGATGGTTTGCCAATTTTTTTTGCTGAAAAAATCAAAAGCTTTATGCGGAGGAAGCCCAAAAAATTGATCCATATATTTTAAGACTATGACGTATAGAACCATCAATCCAAAATATATAAATAAGGCTTGAGTTAATTCTTTTACATGTTTTCCTTTATTATTAATAGGGTAATTTGGATTGACTAATACTCCTCTTATATTTCTTATAAACGACATAAAGTTTTAGATTAAGAGGGTATTCAAAAAACTGAACACCCTCGTTTTGAATTAATCAAAAAGCCAGCCTATAGCATATCCAATGTAATAAGATATGCTTTTCCCCTTTTTCGCAGGGCAATTATCTGTGCCTCCATTTACCAATAACTGTTCCTTTACATCGAGATTAGTTACATTTAGTTCATCTAAATTTTTCATGATATTTAATTTTACTTGCAATTTGCGCCAGAACCATCGTTAAAACCGTCTATAAACTCTTTGAAAGACTTTGATAAATCACGTTTTAATGCTATCCAGTACCATCCATTAATGCCGCCACCCCCATCAACTTCCCTCATTTCTTTAGTGTCCAACTCTTGAACACCAAGATTTTCTAAATTCAATGTTTTCATTTTTAGAAATTTAAATTTATACCTACTCTCTTAAGGCTTTTCGGTTTGCGCCTTTTTATTGCAACAATCTAAAGTTAAAGGTGGTTATTATAGAAAAGTTATAGTTTGGGGAATATATTTAAGCGGGAGTGTTTAAACTGGTGCCCAGCACTTATTTCTCCCATTTCATCATTGTTTAAAGGCCTAAATTTTAAATGTGCTGAAATTTCATAATTATAGCTGTAATAGTAGGTTGTATCTTTTTTTGAATAGCAAATGGGAGCTTGCATTATTTTTAATTCTTCTATTAGCTGGTATAGCCGTGCGGTAGAAATGCCCAGCTTTTTTGCAAACTTTGAGGGATTGCCCGTGCGTTGCTCCTTAATAAGTTTATGCATTAGGTTAATGCGTTCAATGTATTCTAATAGCTTCATAGTAAGTGGTTTTTAGATATTTTGGTTGGTTAGGAGATGCGCAAAACCTTCCAGCAATCTTAGTAAATAGATTTTTTGCAGAAATCAGGAGGACGGTTCTCCAACTTGTTGACCCCATAAATTGCTGTAAAGCCCTTTAAGTTGTATCAATTCATGATGCCTGCCTGTTTCAGCTACTTTACCATCCTCTAACACAATAATTTGATCAGCATTTTTAACGGTACTTAGTCGGTGCGCAATCACAATAATGGTTTTTTGTTGGCTAAGAAGCATATCAATAGTACGTTGTACATATTGCTCAGAGGAAGAATCAAGTGATGACGTGGCTTCGTCAAGAATTAGAATTTCGGGATTGCGGTATAAAGCTCTTGCAATGGCAATGCGTTGTCTTTGTCCTCCAGATAAGATGGCGCCATTTTCGCCTAAATAAGTATCAAAGCCTTCTGGTAAACTTTCAATAAATTCTAAAATGCCTAATTGGTTACATATATCTACAATTTGTTTTAAATTTGGTTCATAATCGCCCACGGCAATATTATCAATTACATTTCCTGCAAATAAATCTATTTGTTGAGGTACAACACTTACCAGCTGGCGCAGAGATTGATTGTTTAGATGTTTTATAGCATATTTTCCTATGTAAATATTGCCTTGCTGTATTGGATAAATGTTTTGCAATAATGCCGCTAGTGTACTTTTGCCTGAGCCACTTTGGCCTACAACTGCGGTAAAGCTACCCAACGGAATGTTAAGATTTAGCTCTTGGAAAACGATTGTCCTCGTGCCATATCTAAATATAACATTTTCGAAACGTATATCGCCCACAATATCTGGGCTTAACATGATATTTTGGTGATCATTTTCAGTTTCTAAATCCATAATCTCAAAGAGACGGTCGGCGGCAATTACAGCATCTTGAATTAATTTGTTGGAAATCACTAAAGAAGCGGCAGGACCAGTAAAATAACCAACTAGTGCGTAAAATGAAAATAGTTCGCCAGGTGTAATTTGACGATCAAGAACATATCCCGCGCCAATCCACAGCAGCATAATGGTTAACAAGCGAGCTGTCAGTTCAGTGGATGTATCAGAAAATAGGGAGTTGAGTCCTGATTTGTAAATCGTTCGTAATAATCTAATAAAATGAGCCTCCGTTTTCTGGTTACTGTATTCTTCCAAGCCAAAACGTTTAATGGTGCCAACAGCATTTAAACTTTCTACCAATTGGGCTTCAAGGTCAGCACTTTGCTCCATTAATTGACGTTGGATTCTCCTATTAAGATTATTTGCAATCAGGTAAATCCCCAAATATATAGGGAGTACTGCTACCATAAGTAAAGCAAGCTTCCAATGGTAAGTGAACATCAATATAAAAGCGAAACCTACAATAAACAGGTTGACGATAAGGTTGATGGAGACCTCATTAATGAATGCCCTTATTTTTACGGCATCATTTATTCTGGAAATAATTTCACCCACCCGCATGCTGTCAAAAAACTGTTGTGGTAGCTTTAAAAGGTGTTTGTAATAACCCAAAATTAGCCTTACATCAATATGCTGTCCAGTTCGCATGGTGAAAATGGTCTTAACTGTCCCAATAAACAACTGTAGTAGCAATAAGAGAATCATCACAATGCTCATCAAGTTTAAAAGATTTCTGTTGCCATCAACCAGGACGTAATCAGTTATTTTTTGTATAAAAATAGAGGTGCTTAACCCAATTATAGTATAAATTAGCGCCCCAAAAAGTACTTGCAGCACTATGGCTTTATGTGGCTTTAATAGCTGCCAGAACCTGCTTGTAAAACTCTTTTTTTCGTTACTGATTTTGAAAGCCTCGCTCGGTACTAAAAGGATAAGCACCCCTGTCCATTCTGCTAAAAAATCATTGAGGTTTTTGCGGCGCATTTTCCCATCATTGGGATCCATCATTGTGATGAAATTTTTTTGCGTTTTGTAAATGACCACATAATGCTGTAACTGTTGTTTTAATACGACATGAGCAATTGCTGGCAACGGTATTTTTGCTAAACTTTCAAGGGTTCCTTTTACGCCTTTCGCTTCGAAGCCTAGTTTGGTCGCAGCTTCTATCATCCCCAATACATTAGTGCCTTTTTTATCGGTTCCAGCAAATTGCCTGATCCGTGCGATAGGCATTTTGAGTTTGTAATTAGCTGCCACCGAAGCTAGACAGGCTGCACCGCAATCCGTTAAATCTTTTTGTTTTATATTTCTTGATGACATTGAGGTAGATTTATTTGTTTTGAATAGTGGGGTTAACCCAGTTGTCTATTTTGTCATATAACAGTTGGAATAAGCTACGCTTTGCAATAGTAAAACTTGCCGTGAAAGTCATACCTTGTTTTAAATAGCCTTTATAGCCATTTTTCAATTTTAAGTGGCTTTGGTCTAAGCTACACTTCACTTTAAAGTATAAGGCTTGATTTTGCAGTACAACATCTTCGCTAATATCAATTACTTTCCCAGTTAGCATGCCCCATTGATTATAATTGAAAGCATTTATTTGGAAGCGAACAGTTTGTCCTTTTTTGATGAGCCCTATGTCAGAAGGGCTGAGGTAACAAAATGCAATTAATGTGGTATCGGGCGAAATTTCAAAGAGTTTTTGGTTGGCATAAACAAAAGATCCTGTTTGTAATCCAGTTAGATTTTGCATGAAGCCGTTAGATGGACTAATGACCTTATGCATCAATTGTTGCTCTGATAATAGGATCTGCTGCCTATTTAGTTCGGTTAGCTCTTGTTGATATTGTTTTGCTTCAGTTTGCCACTGTGTTTTATACCGCTTTGATACTAGCTTAAGTTCTGAGGAGCTTTGTTCAAGGTTGAACCGATATTGTTCATATTCCGACAGTGTAATTACTTTTTTTAAAAATAGTGTTTCATAACGATCAAATATCTTTTGAGCTTGATGTTTTGCATTGAGCGCACTTTTTTGCTGTTCCTTAAATTGTTGCCAACTAGCTAGGTATAAACCTGAAGATAAGCTAGGGTTATCCAGATCTAATGATAACATTTTGGCAGCTTGCTGTGCGTCTCTTAGCCATAATGAAAGATCTTTTTTACGTGTTGTTAGGACATTTTTCTGTTGGTGAGATGATGTTTGGTCAATAGTCAATAGTATTTTGCCTCTTGTGGTCCTTTTATTGTCCTCTGCTGAAATATTTTTGATTATGCCCGTGATGGGAGCAAATATTTCTATTTTCTCCAGGTTACTTCTTAAAGTGCCTTGGCCTTTTACACTTACTGTGATTTGTATAAATGGTAGTAATGCTATGGAAATTAGTACAAAAGTAATGCATATGCAATAGATAACTTGGCTCGGCGCTCCAATTTGATGAAGGAAAGCAACGGCACTGTCTTTGTAGTTTTTGTCATCGAGGTAGGCCATGTTGTACAGAGATAGTGTTTTATAAAATTGAATATATTATTCTACACCTCCAACAACCTATATCTCTATTTTCAACTATTTGAGAGATGATATTTTTTGTTTTCATTCGTGAAATATTCTCTATTTGAAAAACAAGTACATAGCTTTTTCGTTATATAGCTTTGTTTAGCTAAATTGTAATCCATAACCATAACACCCTTGAAACTGATCTCCCGTCTTTCCATTCTCTTCTTCTTTTTATCTCCTTTTGTAGCATCAGCCAATTTTGATTTCAATACGAATTGCGTAAAAGCTTACCAGAGTATTTTTGAACTAAAACTTGCTACCGCAAAACAGCTCATTGCTGCGGAGAAAAAAGCAAGACCTAATAATTCCATTATCCCTCTTTTAGAAAATTATGTAGATTATTTTTACTTGCTTACTACGGAGAGTAAGGCGGAGTTTGAAAAACTGGAGCCAAATAAAGCCAACCGTTTAGATCAGATCAGTAGAGACGATAAAAGCTCTCCATACTATTTGTACGCCCAGGCTGAGATTAATTTACAGTGGGCATTAATTAGAAGCCGATATGGTGCTTATTTTGCGGCCTCACGTGAAATTAATAGAGCCAATGGGCTACTGAAGGATAATCAGAAAAAATTCCCTGCATTTCATTTGAATGATAAAGGCTTAGGCTTGATTAATGTGGTTATTGGCTCCCTGCCAGATGGCTTCATGAAATCAGCTTTATCAACTTTTGGAGTGAAAGGGGATGTGCAAACAGGGTTGGCGCAATTGGACCGTTTAGCAGAAAATCTTCCCAAGTCTACTTACGAACCTTTTTATGAAGAGGTGATTTTTTACTATGCCTATCTGCTATCTGATGTAGCCAAAAGCCCGCAAGCTTATGCTAAGACCATGAAGTATACCGCTCGTATTGCCGATAGCAGTTTGTTGAAAAGCTATATGCAGGCCTATGTGTGTGCTAGAAATGGGAAAGGTGAACAAGCCATTGAAATTTTGGAAAGCAGGCCTAAGGGGAGTGCTTACCAGCCTTTTGCCTATTTAGATTATTTGCTTGGCGTAGTCCGTTTAAATAAGTTGGATATGGGGGCTTCTTCTAATTTTAATCAGTTTTTGCAGCAGAACAAAGGCGTTAACTATATTAAAGATACCTATTTGCACCTAGCTTGGATTTCTTTACTGAAAGAAGATACTGTTGGTTTTAACAATTTCATTAGTCAGGTAAAAAGTAAAGGCAATACTTATGCTGAAAAGGATAAACAGGCTCTTAATGAAGCTAACGCTCCTAGGCCGCAATTGGTATTGTTAAAAGCTCGTTTACTATACGATGGTGGTTATTTAAGTAAAGCGTTAGAAGTATTAAACGCCAGTAAAGCGGATGAATTTAACAATAATAAGGACAAAACAGAATACGCCTACAGACTGGCTCGAGTAAATGATGACCTAGGGAAAGATGATGCGGCGCTTGTTCAATATCAGAACGCCATTAATTTGGGAAAAGGATTGAAATATTATTATGCGGCAAAGTCGGCAGTACTTGCAGGGAATATCTACGAAAGAAAAAAGAATTTTGCGAAGGCTAAAGCTTGTTTCCGTTTAGCGATAGACATGAAAGGTCATGAATACGAAAACAGTATTGAGAATGAGGCGAAACAGGCTTTGAAAAGAATAGATGGATAGGGGTTAAAGATAAAAGAGCAAAGATTAAAGATATTTACATCAAGTCCTTAATCTTTGCTCTTTATTCCTTGTTTTTAAAATTTATAAACGATGGCGTTGATGTGCATCCCTGCACCTACAGATGCAAATACAGCGTGGTCGCCTTCTTTGATTTCGTAACCCTCCACTTTGTTTTTTAATACTAAATCTATCAAAGTAGGTACTGTAGCTACCGAGCTATTTCCCAGCCAAGAGATGGTCATGGGAACCAGTTTTTCAGGGATAGTATCTTCTCCATAAAGTTTAAATAGACGTTTCATGATGGCATGGTCCATTTTACCATTGGCTTGATGGATAAACACCATTTTGATCTGTTTAACATCAACACCAGACTTATCTATCGCTTGCTTTACCAATTGAGGTACGGTAATTACCGCAAATTCATAAAGTTTACGGCCTTTCATTTTAATATAAGTATTGCCGTTATTTTCTGCAGGATTGTTGCTGCCACCCATAATGAGCATATCGGCGTGACTGGCATGCGTTTGTGCTTTGTGTGCTAAAATACCTTTAGATTCGTCATTTGTTGACGCACTTAAAATGGTAGCACCTGCGCCATCTGCAAATATCATACTGTCGCGATCGTGAGAATCTACAATTCTTGATAAGGTTTCAGAGCCAATCACCAATACATGTTTTGCATCTCCAGAACGGATCAGGTAATCTGCTTGTATCATGCCTTGAACCCAACCAGGACATCCAAAAATCAAATCAAAAGCCACGCAATCTGGGTTGGTAATGCCTAACTGGAGTTTTACTTTTGCTGCTAAGGCCGGCAACATGTCTACACGGTTGCTACCATGTTTTACGTCACCAAAATTATGGCAGAATATAATGTGGTCTAATTCTTCTTTGTCAATTTTGGCATCTTCAATAGCTCTTTGCGCTGCGATAACGCCAATGTCATGATTGAGCTGGTCATCATTAATATAACGTCGTTCTTTAATCTCGGTGATATCACTAAACTTCTGGATAATTTCTTCGTTGTCTTTGTCAATTTTTACTCCACCATCAAAAAAGGTGTGCTCAAGGAAATGTTTGCCAGAGATAGTATTTTCAGGAATATAACTGCCCGTACCGGTAATCACCGATCGAATTTTGCTCATATTTATTAAATTACACTTTAAACCAATTTGGTATTTAGTATAAATTTAATACTTGTGAACCATTAAACAAAATTGTTTAGCTGAAATCGTCAATTAGAAACACAAAAAGCTCTTTAGGACCATGTGCACCCAATACCAAAGTTTTCTCAATATCTGCTGTGCGACTAGGGCCCGTAATGGTACTGATCATGGATGGAATCTGATGTCCATATTTGGTTTTCAGTAATTGAAAAGCATCTTTTAGGTCTAAAACCAATTGCCCTGTTCTAGCAATTACAATGTGGTGATGTGGGAAAATACTTAGTCTTCGGCCTGCTGCATTTTGATTGCTTACCATTACCGAACCATTTCTGGCAATCAATGCTTCACACATGGTAATACCTACTTCGGCTTGGTCGAAATCTTTATCAGTTTGGTAAAATGGGAATTCATAAGTGCTCAACAGCGCCTGTAGTTCAGGTTCCCAACAGTAAATTTTTCGCCATTTAAACTGGTCGGCAAGCACCAGAATGTTTTCGATGAAATCAACACCGTTTTCACAAAAGATGAAATTACCAGAAACAGCTCCCAATTGTTCGGCAAACAAGATTTCTAACTCCTCTTCATTTTGCTGATATAATGGGGTCTCTTCCAGATAAGGATAAGGGTTATCCCGTTTTTCGAGCAGCGCCTTCCTAATCTTTTTGAGCATAAGCTCCTTTGGGGTAATATTATCTTTCATCAACGGCTGAATTTAAAAACAAAAATAGGCAAGCTTGTGATAAAAGCCTGCCTATTTCTATTTAAAAATTAAATCTTATTTACTTTCCTCAGTTGGATTAATACTTGTAGCGCTCTCATCAGCTTGTTCTGTATGGTTCACCACAATTTCCTCTGGTTTTGGTTCAATCGCGTTAGTACCGTTTACAAACTCATCATAAGTAGTACGGGTATCAAACGGACGTTTGCCTAAAAGTTCCTCTAAATCTGTTTGGAATAAAATCTCTTTTTCCAATAGTTTCTGAGCAAGTTTTTCTAAACCTTCTTGATTAGCAATTAGTAATTGTTTAGTGCGTTCGTAAACTTCATTAGTCAAGTTGCGCACTTCAATATCAATCATTTCTGCCGTTCTATCAGAATAAGGCTTGTCAAAATTATATTCGTTATGTGGGTCGTAGAAAGATACGTTACCTACATTTTTGTTCATGCCATAAATCTTCACCATGCCGTAAGCAATACGTGTAATGTGCTCCAAATCGCTTAGCGCACCAGTTGAAATTTTGTTGAAGATGATATCCTCAGCAACTCTTCCTCCCATGGTCATGCACATATCGTCTATTAACTGCTCGGTAGTGTACAAAAACTGTTCTTTTGGCAGGTATTGTGCGTAACCTAAAGCGGCAACACCGCGAGGAACAATAGATACTTTTACCAATGGATTGGCATGCTCCAAGAACCAACCAGCAATGGCGTGACCAGCTTCGTGGTAAGCAACAATTTTCTTCTCTTCAGGAGAGATGATTTTGTTTTTCTTTTCTAAACCTCCAATCACACGGTCAATTGCGTCTTGGAAATCTTGCATATCTACCATCTCTTTATTGCGACGAGCAGCAATTAACGCCGCTTCGTTACATACGTTGGCAATTTCTGCACCTGCAAAACCAGGGGTTTGAGCTGATAGTTTTTTAGCCTCAACATCTGAAGCAATTTTAATAGGTTTTAAGTGTACCTTGAAAATTTGCTCACGACCTACCAAATCAGGTTTGTCAATAGAAATTTGTCTGTCGAAACGGCCTGGGCGCATTAAAGCTGAGTCCAATACATCAGGGCGGTTGGTAGCAGCTAGGATAATGATCCCTGAATCGGTACCAAAACCATCCATTTCTACCAGTAATTGGTTAAGGGTATTTTCACGCTCATCGTTACCACCCATTACACTACCTTTACCACGTGCACGTCCAATCGCATCAATCTCATCAATGAAGATGATACAAGGTGCTTTATCTTTGGCTTGCTTAAATAAATCACGTACTCTGGATGCACCAACACCTACAAACATTTCCACAAAATCAGAACCTGATAAAGAGAAAAATGGTACTTGTGCTTCACCTGCTACAGCTTTTGCCAATAAGGTTTTACCCGTTCCAGGTGAGCCTACCAATAGTGCCCCTTTTGGAATTTTACCACCCAAGTTGGTGTATTTCTTAGGATTTTTAAGGAAATCTACAATTTCCATTACCTCAGTTTTTGCTTCTTCTAAACCAGCAACATCGTTAAAGGTGATGTTTACTTGGCTCTCTTTATCAAATAAAGTTGCCTTTGATTTACCAATGTTGAAGATTTGGCCGCCACCGCCGCCACCGCCACCACTCATGCGGCGCATCATGAAGATCCAAAGACCAGCGAATAATAGCAATGGTAATATCACCTGAACGAAGATACCGGTCCATGCACTCGATTTAGAAATGGTTTCTACAGGGATTTGGTTCTCGGCAGGGATATTTGCCTGTGATTTCTCCAATTGCTTGCTTAAAATTTCTGCAGATGGTGCATTGAAGGTAACCATAGGTCCAGTATCACGACCAAAGCCGCTTCTGTTTTTATATTTTTTGTATTTAGGATCTTCTTTTTTGCTGTCCTTGATATAAACTTCAGCCTTTACAATGTCATCAGCTTTATAAGTGACGATCTTTTGTACATCACCTGGGATTAACATTTCTTGCTCAAAAGTTTTGTAGCTTACTTGTTGAGCGTTATCTGAGCTAAACAAAAACTGAATAGCTAAAAGACCAATAATGATTGCCGCATAAACCCAAAATATATTGAATTTTGGAGCTTTTTGAGGGCGTTTAGGGATATTTGGCATTCGTTTTCCAGGTTTGTTCGGCTTATCGTTTGAATTATTTTCTTGTTTCATGCTAGTAAAATATTTTTAAGAGGGTTATGCGCTTTTGTATGTGGTTGCTTCAGCGTCGCCCCATAAATCTTCTATTCCGTAAAAATCACGTTTCTCGGTTTTAAATATATGAACAACAATGTCAAGATAGTCTAAAATAATCCATTCGGCATTGTCTTGTCCTTCTTTTCTCCAAGGTTGGGATTGTGTTAATTTATAGATTTCATCTTCTACACTGTCGGCTATTGCTTTAACTTGGGTAGAAGAATCTGCATTGCAGATGACAAAATAGTCAGAAACTGAGCTGTTCAGTTCCCTTAAATCCAATCTCACTATATCTCTTCCTTTTTTTTCTTGAATGCCTTGTACGGCTATTTCAGATAGGTATGTAGAAAGGTTTGCATTTTTCTTTTTTACCATTAAAAAAATTAATTTTGGTCTTCAATAAATTATAAAATCAACACTTGCAAAATAACACTTTTTCAACATTATTTGTTGGTCAAAATCTTATCAAATTATCAGCGGTTGATTCTACTAATAATTATTTGAAGAAATTAGCTTCAAATTCCGAGCCATTGCCTGAAGGAACTGTAATAATGGCAGGCCATCAATATGCGGGCAGGGGGATGCAAGGCAACGTTTGGTTGGCGCAACCGGGTAAAAGTCTTACGTTTAGTTTGTTGTTAAGGCCAACATTTATCGCGGCTGATAGACAGTTTGAGCTGAATATGTTGGTCTCAGTAGCCATAAACAATGTTTTGTCGAAATATTTGAAAGATCATTTGAGTATTAAGTGGCCAAATGATGTTTATGTGGCTAATCAGAAAATAGGAGGTGTGCTGATTGAGAATGTCATAGCTGGCAGTCAGTTAAAACAAAGCATTATTGGCATAGGTTTGAATGTGAATCAGGGCGAATTTGAGGAAGAGTTGGCGGGCAAGCCAGTGTCTTTATCGCAAATTTTACATCAAAATGTGAATTTAATGGTGCTTTTGAATGAGATTTGTGTTCAAATTGAGCAACTTTATCTTAAACTGAAGCTTGGTAAAAGTACAAACCTTAGAGAATTGTACGTTAATAACCTTTACCGCCTCCATAAAATAGCAACCTATCAGCAAAAAGGGGAGCTATTTGAAGGTGTTATAGAAGGAATTAGTGAGACGGGCTTGTTGAGAATTAAACCTTTGCATGGGGAAACGCTCGAATTTGGATTTAAAGAAGTCGCTTTTATTTAGAGATTCGAAAGAAACATTGTAATATTGAACGTTTAACGAACTAACTTATAAAAAACAAATGAAAAAAATCAGCTTAATTTTAGCGATGGTTGTAATGGCAACCGTTAGTGCATTTGCTCAATTGGAGAACCCAGTTAATTGGCAGTATGCTGCAAAAAAGATCAACAAAAATGAAGCGGTGCTTTACATCAAAGCTACCATCGATCCAAATTGGCACCTTTATTCTCAAAATCTTAAACCTGGAGGACCAAACAAAACTGAGTTTACCTTTGTAGCCTCTAAAGATTTCTCATTGGTAGGTAAAACTACAGAGCCTAAGCCCATTACCAAATATGAAAAAGTATTTAAAATGGATGTAAGCTATTTTGAGGATCAAGTTGTTTTTCAGCAAAAAATAAAATTGAATAAAGCAACCACTACGGTAAAAGGTAAGGTTGAGTTTATGGTTTGTGACGACAAGCAATGTTTGCCACCTAGTGAAGTGAGCTTTAGCATCCCCGTAAAATAATTAAAATGAAATAAGGAACGCTGATAGTGTTCCTTATTTTTTATCTAGTGCTTATCATGAAAACACGATTGTTCCTTTTTCTTTTATTAAGCAGCTTTTTTGCTCATGCGCAGTTGCTTGAACCAGTTAAATGGTCTTATCTGTCAAAAAAGCTCAAAAACAACGAAGCCGAATTATATATTAAAGCCAGCATTGCTCCTGGGTGGCATGTTTATGCAATGCAATTTAATGAACCACCAATGAGCACTAGTTTTCGTTTTAAGCCATCTCCATCATTTGCTTTAATTGGTAAAGTTAAAGAACCTAAATCTGTAGCCAAGTACGATAAGAACTTTAAAAAGAATCTTTACTTTTTTGAAAAGGAAGTTGTATTTACACAAAAAATAAAATTGCTTAAGCCAAAAGCAGCCGTTAACGGAGTTTTGGAGTTTATGGCCTGCAACGACAAAAGTTGTCTCCCAGCGAAGGAGGTTTCTTTTCAGATTTCCGTTTCCCGTTAGGTGCTTATAGTCTATGCGTTGAGGTGATAAATAGAAAAATATCGCTAACTTCACGCTCACAACACAAACACACAAATGAAAAAAATTAACTTATTATTGGTGCTTTTTATAGCGCTTTTTGCCGTCCTCTATACCACAGATGGCTACGCCCTGCAAGCCCAGGAGGATACCACAGCCACAAGTGCAGACATTGGTGATCTAGAATTTACTACTATTGGCTCAAAAGAAGATAGTATTGCTAATAACATTAAGCCAGATTCTTCGGCTGCAATGACTACTGCTGTAGCGGATACAACTAAGAAAGCGACTGAGGCAGCACCAGTTTCTTCTCAGAACAAAGAGAAAACGCTTTGGCAAACATTTATTGAAGGTCTTTTTGGCGGTTTTTTGGCATTTTTAATGCCGTGTATTTTTCCAATGGTGCCACTAACGGTGAGTTATTTTACCAAAAGAGCTGGTAGCAAACAAAAAGGGATTGCCCAAGCCATTATTTATGGCCTGTCGATCATTTTAATTTATGTAGCCGTAGGTTTATTGATTACCATTTTATTCGGTTCTTCGAAACTAAACGAGTTAAGTAGCAGTGGCATTTTTAATATCCTTTTCTTCTTGCTGCTGGTCGTTTTTGCGATGTCGTTTTTCGGAGCTTTTGAAATTACTCTTCCAAGCTCTTTTGTTAATAAAATAGACCAAAAGGCGGACAATAGTAGAGGATTGGGTGGTATTTTCTTCATGGCTGCTTCTTTGGCATTAGTGTCTTTTTCATGTACTGGGCCTATTATCGGTACATTGTTGGTACAAGCAAGTTCTAAAGGTGAAATTTTAGCGCCAGCAATTGGTATGTTTGGTTTCGCTTTAGCACTGGCACTACCATTTACACTGTCAGCAATTTTCCCTGGCTTTTTAAATAGTATGCCAAAATCAGGTGGTTGGTTAAACAGCGTGAAAGTTTGCTTAGGCTTCTTGGAATTAGCTTTAGCACTTAAGTTTTTATCGTCTGCAGATTTAGTTTGGCACTGGGAGTGGTTTGACAGAGAAATATTCTTAGTGTTGTGGATCGTGATATTTGCCATGATGGGCTTCTATCTACTCGGTAAACTCAGGTTTTCTCATGATAGTAAACTAGAATATATCAGTGTCCCTAGATTAGTACTAGCCATTGTATCTATTGCATTCGCTGTTTATATGGTTCCTGGACTATGGGGTGCGCCTTTAAAAGTATTAAGTGGTTTGGCTCCCCCAATGCATACCCAGGATTTTATCCTTGGCAATAATGAACAGCGACCAGCAGTGTCGTCAGATTTCCCTAGCAAGGTTAAATATGGAGAAGTACTCCCAGCGCCTCATGGTTTCAACGTGTTTTTTGATTTGGATGAAGGTGTAGAATATGCTAAAAAGGTAGGTAAGCCAATTATGCTTGACTTTACAGGATGGACCTGTGTGAACTGTAGAAAAATGGAAGATGACGTTTGGGTAAACCCAACGGTGGGAAATATCATCCGTGAAAAATATGTTTTGATCCAACTTTACGTGGATGAAAGAAAAGTGAAAATGCCTGCAGATAAAGTACACTATTCAAAATACCTGAAAGGTGATACGGATAATTTAGGCAGGTGGAACCAAGATTTTCAAGCAACTAAATATGGGGCTAATTCTCAACCTTATTATGTGCTTGTGGATCATCAATTAAACCCATTAGTGCCGGCACAAGGTGCTATTTTTAATGCAAAGGAATACGCTGCTTTCTTGCAAAGTGGAGTAGATAAGTTTAACTTAGCCAAATGAGTAAGATACAAAATATAGGCGTGCTGACTTCTGGTGGCGATGCTCCCGGAATGAATGCCGCAATTAGAGCCGTAGTTAGAGGTAGTTTATATTACAAATTAAAAGTGACCGGTATTTTAAGAGGCTATGATGGTTTAATCAATGCCGATTTTATGCCAATGGATGGTAAATCGGTAGCCAATATCATACAACGTGGAGGTACTATTTTAAAGACTGCTCGTTGTGATGATTTTAGAACAGCCGAGGGGAGAGCAAAGGCTTATCAAAACTTAATTGATAATGGCATTGATTCTTTGGTGGTGATTGGTGGTGACGGTACTTTTACAGGTGCAGATATTTTCTCACAGGAATTTGATTTGCCTATCATTGGCTTACCAGGAACCATTGACAATGATTTAGAAGGCACTGATTTAACTATTGGTTACGATACCGCAATTAATACGGTAGTTAATGCCGTAGATAAAATTAGAGATACTGCAGAATCACATGATCGATTGTTTATTGTTGAGGTAATGGGGCGTGATTCTGGGCTGATTGCACTAAGAAGTGGAATTGGTGTAGGTGCTGAAGCGATCTTAATCCCAGAAGCCAAAACAGCAATTTCTGATTTGGTTTATCGTATAGAACATGGTCGTAAGGATAAGGCCTCAAAAATTATTGTAGTAGCTGAAGGTGATGAAGCTGGAGGTGCTTACAACGTTGGAGAAACCTTGAAGAAAAAATTCCCTCATCATGATATCCGTGTTTCAGTATTGGGCCATATCCAACGTGGTGGTAAGCCTAGCTGCATGGACAGGGTATTAGCTAGCCGTTTAGGTGTGGCTGCGGTAGAAGGTTTACTAGAAGGAAAATCGAAGGTAATGGTAGGACAAATCAATAAAGAAATTGTGTTCACGCCATTTGCTAAAGCCATTAAACATATTGATGCTGCCCAAATTACACCAGGTTGGTTACGTTTGGCAGAGATTTTATCTCTATAGTTTTTTGAGAGCAAAATGTTTTAAGGCCCCGCACATGCGGGGCTTTTTTGTTTGTTGTTGTTAACCTGCTAAGATCTAGATGTTTGCGAAAGTGGGCTTGGTTTCATAACTTACTGTCGAAAAACATCTGTCTATGCTTATAAAAACCTATGGAAGCGCCGTTTACGGCGTAGATGCCATTACCATTACTATTGAAGTAAATATTGGTCCTGGCAATAAATATTTTATGGTAGGCTTGCCCGACAACGCCGTAAAAGAAAGTCTTTTTAGGGTAGAAAGTGCCATCCGCACTGCGGGCTATCATATGCCGCGTCAAAAAATACTTGTTAATTTAGCTCCAGCTGATATTAGGAAAGAAGGTTCTGCTTATGATCTACCTATCGCTATCGGAATTTTGGCCGCTTCTAAGCAACTTGATGCTACTTTATTGGAACAATATGTGATTATGGGTGAGCTATCTTTGGATGGCGGCGTACAAAGTATTAAAGGTGCGCTGCCTATTGCTATACAGGCCCGAAAAGAAGGCTTTAAAGGATTGATATTGCCGGCAGCAAATGCCAATGAAGCAGCCATTGTGAATGACGTAGAGGTTTATGGAATGGAAAATCTATTGTCGGTAATTAATTTCTTCAATGGGAGAGAAAAGCCGCAACCAGTATCCATCGACACCAGAAAAGAATTTTTTAAGCAGATCAATAGCTATGAACAAGATTTTGCTGACGTAAAAGGACAGGAAAATATCAAAAGGGCATTGGAGATTGCCGCGGCTGGCGGCCATAATGTGATTTTGATTGGTCCTCCAGGAGCTGGAAAAACCATGTTGGCTAAGCGTTTACCTACCATATTGCCTCCATTAAACTTAAACGAAGCATTAGAAAGTACTAAAATTTATTCGGTAGCTGGTCGCTTGTTAAGCAATAATGCCTTAATGACCGAAAGGCCTTTTCGTTCGCCTCATCATACCATTTCAGACGTGGCTTTGGTTGGCGGAGGAATTAATCCGCAACCAGGAGAAATCTCCTTAGCACATAATGGAGTGCTTTTTTTAGATGAATTGCCTGAGTTTAAAAGAACGGTTTTAGAAGTGATGCGACAACCTTTGGAAGATCGGAAGGTGAGTATTTCAAGGGCCAAGTTTTCGGTAGAATACCCGGCTAGCTTTATGTTGGTGGCTTCTATGAATCCGTGTCCCTGTGGCTTTTATAATCATCCAGATAAGGATTGTGCATGCGGCCCAGGAGTAGTGCAAAAGTATTTAAGTAAAATATCGGGGCCTTTGTTGGATCGAATTGATTTGCATGTGGAGGTTACTCCTGTGAATTTTTCGGAGCTTTCGTCTTCTAGGTTAGCGGAAAAAAGTGGCTTGATTAGGGAACGTGTAATGAGGGCAAGAGCTATTCAAGATGCTAGGTTTGTAGCGATGGAAGAAGTTCATGCCAATGCACAGATGAGTGCAAACATGGTGAGGCAAATTTGTCAAATAGACGAACAGGGACGTTCTTTGATTAAACAGGCCATGGAAAAATTAGGTTTGTCGGCCAGAGCCTATGATCGCATTTTAAAGGTGGCCCGTACCATCGCTGATTTGGCCGACAGTGAGAAGATCGAGATAGAACATTTAGCCGAAGCCATCCATTATCGGAGCTTGGATAGGGACAGTTGGGCAGGGTAGGCTTTTCGTCATAAAAGCAGTTGCTTCGTCATTTCGACCTTGTGGAGAAATTTTTGGATATGCAAATGAAAAATGATGGTTAGCAAAGTTCAAAGATTTAACTGCGTTGATTTTCAATTCTTCATAAGGTTGAAATGATAGGTTAGGTAATGCAAATCGTAAAAATGGAAAGAATAAAGACACCCTTTTAATGCAAAAAGAGCGATGGTAAGAGGTGGTTACATCTATATCATGACAAATTATCAAAGGAGCACCTTGTATATTGGTGTTACTTCTGATTTACAAAATAGAGTATATCAACACCAGACTAAAGCCTATCCTAAATCATTTACGGCGAAGTATGGTTTGACTTTTTGTATCTATTACGAAGTGTTTATGACTATTGAAGAGGCTATCGCTAGAGAGAAACAGTTAAAAAGATGGAATAGATCTAAAAAGGAAGTATTGATTAATCAAGTAAATAAGGAATGGAAGGATTTAGTCCCTGAGATATTGGAATGGTAGTGGATGGCGGCGATTATTTCGTCATTTCGACCTTGTGGAGAAATCTTTGGATATGCAAATGAAAAACTATGATGGTTAGCAAACTTCAAAGATTTCTCGGCTACGCTCGAAATGACGGGTGTTAGCTACTATTACTTCAAAAAATGTCTATCTATCACCGCGCCAATATCTTCTACTTCGTCGTTTTCCTCTACTACGGGAAGGTCTGTTTTGTAGTCAATGCGCATCCATTTATGGTTGCTGTTCTTCAAAATCTGTAAATACTCGGCACCCATCTTGAAAATGGTGTAGGTGTTTTCTTCTTCTGGAATTACCTCGTAAATGGCACCACGGAGTTTAAAATGAAATGATTCTTCCGTCATTAATACTCCTCTTCATTATCTTCATCTTCTTCCTCTTCGGGGTTCTCTTTGTAGCTTGTAATAAGCTTGCCCAAAGCATTTACCTCTTCATCGGTTTCAAATACAGGAGTACCTGTTTCTTTATCGAATTTGATCCATTGTTCGCCATCATCCTTTTGAATTTGAAGATATTCCTTCCCGTCTTTGTAGATGGTATAGGTTTCATCCCCTTCTGGAAAAACGGCGTAATCAGTATTGTTGAATGTTAAATCGAAAGGCTGCATTTTTAAATAAAAAGTTTAAAATCAAAGGTAAAAATAACAAATAAGTTAAGCGCTACTACTAGGCCAAAAGTTCCTGGATATCTTCTTTGCTTAGCGATTTAAAGAAGCTCTCTTCTGTGGTGATTAACGAACTGGCCAATGATTTTTTGCGTTGCTGCAGGGCCAATATTTTTTCTTCCACGGTATCTTTAGAAATGAATTTATAAATGAACACTTTTTTATCCTGCCCAATACGATGGGTACGGTCAATAGCTTGCTGTTCAATAGCAGGATTCCACCAAGGGTCTAAAATAAACACATAATCAGCTTGAGTTAGGTTTAAACCTACGCCACCCGCTTTGATAGAAATCAGGAATACTCTTATGTCTTCGTTCTGCTGAAAATCGGCTACAATCTCTCCGCGGTTTTTGGTGCCGCCATCAAGGTAGCTATAGTTGATTTGCTGTTTGTCTAGGTGCTTCCTAAAGATGTCCAGATGTTTTACAAACTGAGAAAAGATAAGCACTTTATGTCCACCTACCAGCACATTGTCCAAAGTGTGCATTACATTTTCAAACTTGCCCGAATCAGAGGTGTAAGCGTCATCAATCATTACAGGGTGATTGGCCAATTGACGCAATGCCGTTAATCCTTGTAAAATTTGAATCTGCTTTTTGGCATAAGTGCCATTGTCCATATTGCTTAACAAGTCGTTACGGTAAGCCGATTTTGTCTTTTCGTAATAACTGGCTTGGTCCTCGCTCATGTCGCAATAGAAAATATGCTCGGTTTTAGGGGGTAACTCTGCAGCTACTTGCTCTTTGGTACGACGTAACACAAAAGGCTTGATAATGGCTTGTAGCTTTCTGGCTTTATCCTCGTCCTTGCGTTTTTCGATGGCTTGTACATATTCCTCGTTAAAAAAGGATTGTGTACCCAATAAACCAGGATTCAAGAAGGTAAGTTGTGTCCAAAGGTCACTCACCGAGTTTTCTATCGGTGTACCACTCAGTACCAATTTATGTCTGGATTTTAAGGCCCTAACTGCTTTAAATGATTTAGAAGAAGGATTTTTAATGTTCTGACTTTCATCTAAAATGATGTAGTTGAAATAAAACCCTTGCAGTAAATCTACATCTACACGGGTAACGCCATAAGTGGTAATCACCACATCGTATTTGTCTAAATGGGCAATGTCCTTATTTCGATTGGTACCGGTATGAGATAATATTTTTAAAGATGGTGTGAATTTCTTTGCTTCATTAAGCCAGTTGTAAATTAAGGAAGTAGGCATAATAATGAGCGACGTGCTATGCTTGTCGGCCAATACATCTTCCTCCTTTATTTTCTGTAGCATGGCCAAGGTTTGAATGGTTTTACCCAAACCCATATCGTCGGCCAAGCAGCCACCAAAGTTATATTCACGTAAAAAACTAAACCAGTTGTAGCCTGCTTTTTGGTAGTGACGCAAATCGCCTTTGAAGTTTTCTGGCATCGAAAAGTCGTCGATTTGCTCAAAATCGTTCAGCTTTTGCAGTTTGCGGTCAAGCGTTACATTGGCAATGCTGTCTTCTGCCAAATCGTTGATTAAGCCAATGTGGAATTTCTTAAGTTTAAGCTGTTTGTTGCCATCGGCCAAACTAAATAAACTGCTGTATTGCGTAAACCACTTTTCAGGGATAATCGCAATATCGCCATCTGGCAAAATAAACTCCCTTTTTTTATGAAGGATATGTTGTTTTAAGGAAATAAAAGGAATAGGGTGGATGCCAAAGTAAACGATGGCATTGATGTCAAACCAGTCATTGTCTTCCTTAATTTCGAAATCGATCTTGTTGCTGCCCAATACAAATCGTTTGGCACTGCTGGCCTGTTCTATTTCAAAACCTTTTTCCTTTAAAGTGTCGATGTGTTCATTTACCCAGCTGATGATGGCATAAGAGGCATTATGGTTTTCATTAAGGTTGGGCAATTCTAAATGGTGAAAAAGTGCACTCACTTTTTTCAAGCCCAAACTTGTCAAGAAATCAAACTGCTGTTTTTCCCAATCAATGTTTCGCTTAATGCGGATAAAAGTATAGTTGTCGCCATCCTTTTGTAGCCTAACGGTTACTTTATGCTCGTTGCCCATGGCAAAAGAATAGCTGCCATATTTAAAATAAAGCTGTATTTGCGAAACACCGTTTTCTACGTAAATGACCTTAATCGTGGCTTTTGCTTCGTGCTTTTCGGTTTTAATTTCAAAGCCCTCGGCATATACGTGGTATTTTTCAATTAATGGAGCTACAAACTTTTCAAAATAGGTTTCTTCCGTAGCTTTAGGAATGGTAATGTAACGCTTATTTAGGAAAGGCGTCAATTTCTTGCCTTCAAAATCCTGTTCAAAAAAGTAAAGCACATCATTAAGTAGTAGCCAAGCGGGTTGGTTACAAATGACCTGCGCATCTTTAAACATAAAATCAATGCGCATCCCTTGGTATTTAATGGTAGGGAAATAGCGGGTTTCTACCTCGTTTCTTCTAAAGTGGAATAGAATGGTGGAGGCTTCGGTAGCCAGTTCAATTTTTCGCTCGGCAGGCCAACCGTCTTTGTCCATCAGGTAAAGGCCTCCTTTTGCTTTAAGGATTTCCAGTACTTCGGTCAGTTTTTTTTCAATTTTAGGACGTACCGAGTCATAAAACTTTTGGTCGTAAAACTTGCTGAAGAACTCAAAGGGCCTAATGGCTTTTTTGTGGTATTTTTTGATGATGAAATCCTGTTCGGTTTCATCAAGGATTTTAATCAGTTTAAAATCTAGCTCAGTTAAATGTTTGGCAAACTCTTGCGCCGTGTGCGTAAATAAGCGTTGGTAGGTTAACGAAAAATCGCCTTGTGGGTTGAGCTGAACAATATGTGGTTCAATTAAATAGCCCAGATAATCGTGTTTGCATAAAGAATACACAATTTGACTGGGTGCTGAACTATTTACTCGTAACATTAATTAAAGGCTAAAACAATTAAAAGGTAAGCTGTTAAAAAATTTTAAACTTACAGCAAATACTTGTTTTTTCAAAGCAATGCCTGAAAATTATGTTACCATGGGGGTGGCAAGGTTTGATGTGATGATTTCATTGAGAGGTAGTTAAAGGTTTTCATTTGAAAAGCAAATTACTGCTATTTAAGTTCAGTCCCGCCACTCTGCACCCTGTTTGTCATTCCGAGTAACAGCCTGCCCCGATATATCGGGGAGGAATCTCATGAGAGACATTAAAAAGATCCTTCGCTACGCTCTGGATGACAAGGTGCATAAGAGATGGTACATCCTAATTTTCCTTCGTTTTAGCGTTCCCCCATTCTGCATCCTGTTTGTCATTCCGAGGAACGAGGAATGATAGCATAATGGTCACAAAAAGATTGTAATGGAAAGCGGGACTGCTTTGGCCATTGAATACCAGCTTTCTTTTCCAAAAAGAATCTATCCTCGTCTTAATCCTTTAAGTTGTAAGCTAAATCTTAAAAAATTACAGGGCGTTCGTCGAAAAATTACAGGCGTTGGTCTAAGGTTAATTGCCTGTGGTATAAAACGCTAAATATGCGTGCAACTTTTTGGTGTTCAGCATGTCTTATTATCGAAAGCTTTCCAAAATGGATGGCACCCAAAAAAGAAATTAAAGACATTAAAATAAGAACATCATGAAAACTTCTATTAAAAATTTATTCGCAGCTGTATTAGGTTTAGTCGTAATGAGCAGCTCAGCTTTCGCAACCGAAAGCGGTAAAAACAACAACAATACTAACGTTAAAGAAAAAAGCTTCACCATTTTGAATGAGGTGAAAAACATCAACAAAATTGTAGCATCGGGCAATGTTGAAGTATTTGTAGTACAAGCGCCAACTGAAAGTGTAAAAGTGTACGATAGCTACTATTCAAAAAATGCGTTGGTACAGCAAAAAGATGGTGTGTTACGCATCAGCTCTTTCGAAAAAGAGCCGCTATCGGTAACGGTTTACGTACGCAACTTAACCGCTATTGAGGCTGGCGACAATGCTACGGTAAAAACTTTCGGAAAAGTAAGCTTCTTGACTTTAGATGTAGTGCTAAAAGATAAAGCTTCAGCGGATATCAACGCTAAAACAGTGAGCTTAAACACTTCGGTAACTGATAACGCTAGCTTAAAATTAAGCGGTTCAACTGAAGAGCACTTTGCTTTAATGGGAACATCAGCAAAAATGAGTACAGGACAATTTATCGCAAGTACTTCAGATATCAAATCTATTGCTCCTAAATATGTGGCACAAGCTAAAGTTGTAGCGCCTACTTTGGAAAGCATTGCTGATGATTTGGCAAAATAAAATCCGCTCCCCGCAAAGGACTCCATATAAATCGTAAAAGGGCTGTTCAGTTGTTGAACAGCCCTTTTTGGTGTTAAAGCCAAAGTACGCTCAGGTAAGATTGGTTTTGTAAGCCTGTTTAGCTATCTTGCGTTAAAACTACCTTGAAATCATGCTAAACTTATCAGCCTCAGAAAGCTACGAGCGATTGTTCGCTGTGTTTTCACAATTCCATCCCTTATCCCAAGAGCTTAAAGACGCTATTGTTGATCATAGCAAATTGATGAATGTTGCCAAAAAGCAATTATTGTTAAGCGAGGGAGAGAAAAGTGACAAGATTTATTTTATTGTGACGGGCGCTGTGAGGATCTATTATCTTAATGAGGATGGACAGGAGAAAAGCACTTGGTTTTTGTTCGAAAATGAACTGGTGATTTCGGTGCACAGTTTTTTTGCCATGTATGCAAGCTTCGAGTATATTAAAACGATGGAAGATTGCTCGCTTATTGTACTAAGCAGGAGTAGGCTAGAGCAACTTTACGAGAAGTTTGTATCATTTAATATTATTGGAAGGAAACTCACAGAATATTATTATATCCGTAACGAGGCGCAGGCCAACTCCCTACGTATGCATTCGGCAAAGGAACGCTATCGTCAGCTCATCACATTGCAGCCACAAATTTTGCAAAGGGTTTCCTTGGGGCACATTGCCTCTTATTTGGGCATTTCTGCCGAAACCTTAAGCCGTATCAGAAGCCAACTTTAGTTATTTTCATTTTTTGACTTTTGTCAAAAAATAGGTAGATGTACTCACTTAATTTTGAGATACAAAAATCTCTAAATATGAAAAAACATCTATTGAAGACCAGTTTCTTCCTGCTCCTGATGGTGGTGGGTTGGGCCTGTAGGAAGGACGTGGTGAATACCGAAGGGCGGTTTGTAAAGAAAGTGCTTTCCGATAAATCTCCTGATTTAATCAAGAGACTTGAACAATTAAAGAAAGCGTTTTATGAAAATGAGCTGGATAAAAAGCTGATCCCAAATATTGACCAGAAATTGGTTTGGGAGCCCGATTGGAAGCATCCGAAAGTGCAAACGGTTAACGACAGCACCTCTTACGTTTTTTTTAAGCTTTTGGCCTATGTGAAACAGGATGGCAAATTGATGGAAGCCAAAGAGGTGGATGCAGCCTCCTACCTGATGGTAAAAAATGAGCAGGATTTTTACAAGGCATTTTATCGGCCAGAAGTTACTACTGCTGAAGCCAAGGAGCTAAATATGAGTGCTTTTAGTGGGAAGCTATTGCTGACCAACCTTAAAAGTAGCGAAAACTACCTGTTGAAATATGTTAACGGGAAAAGGGATGAAACCTTACTCCAGTCGCAGCTTTCTATTACTAAGCAAGCTAATGGTAGCCAAACACCCAGTGTGTCCTCTTGGGAAGAAAGATGCCGTAATGAGATGAAATGGTGCACCTATGTCACAGCGTCCTATCTTTGTGGAGGACAGCTTATTATTGAATATAGTGAGAATTGCCGCTGGCCAAGCTATTGCCAGAATGCAGTTTGGATTTTGACCGATTATGATATGGTGGATGTTTGCGAATACGTTTGGTTTCCCGATCCGCCTAGTCCTCCAGATCAGGGCGGAGGTAGTGGCAGTGATAATGGTGGACAGAAGGCGGGAGGAGATGAAGAACCTGCATCCTATAATTGGCGTAATAAATTGACCTCAACTAATTGGAGTACATATCTTAACCAAGAACCTCCACACACAATACGTAATGGAGTTGGAGTAGAAATTCCTAATCCAGAATCTTTCAATTGTCATTATTATACATTCTACGAGATAGACCCTAGTGCGTTGATTGAATCAGATGCCTATAATGGTTGGCCAAAAATATTTAACAATGTACTGTTGCAAAACTGGCAAAAGGTAACCAACAACATTAAAGTAGGCGATGTGGTTCTTTATTTTAGGGAAGGTATTAATGGGCCCAATACACTTTCCCATTCTGGCCGAGTAGTGGGGGTAGATGCACAGGGGAATGCCACATTAATTAGCAGTAAAATGGGGGTTTACCAAATCATTAGCCATCATCCAAGAGACATTCCAGTAAGCTATGGCAGTAACGAGGCCACTTACATAGCAAATGGTACCACTTACCCATCAAGAATTTATTTTAGAAAGAAATAGAATATTAATTTTAAAGATTATGAAATATTTATTAACCCTATCACTTTTGTTATTTAGCTTAACTGGTTTTTCACAAAAGCAAGCTAATAATCCGCTTGATGATCAGCTTTGGTTGCTAGTTGACCGAAAAGCACAGTATGAAAGATGGCGAGAGTTTGCCAAGGAATCATCGGATGTTTCTTATGCAAAGAAGCGGGATTCTGTATATAAGCTTTATATGGGAATGATTAAAACTATAAAGAACTCTCCCAACATTTATCTGGTTCATATTAACAAGGCCATAGATGCAGGGAAAGTAGAATATAATGGGCCAAAAGGAATTCTTTATAATTATTTTAATGAGTCCCTATCTTATCTTGATAGAGATCTGTACTTTCTTCCTCGTTTAGAAGCTTATAAGGTAATTAAGCGTAGTCTATTCGAGAAAAACGAAAACCAACTGCCAGAAAGAACAGATTTATATATCCAAAGGGGAGGCAAGGATCGTATTCGTTTTTCTGTCCCACCAATTGATGCAAAAGATACGATTAAACTAAAGGGCGATAAGAGAAACCGTTAAGTTTAAGTGTTATGAAATACTTATTAATCCTATCTCTTTTACTATCTGGCCTATTTGGCTTTGCTCAAAAGCCAGCCAATAACCCCATTGATGATCAACTTTGGTTGCTAGTTGACCGAAAAGCACAATATGAAAGATGGCGAGAGTTTGCCAAGGAACCATCGGACGTTTCTTATGCGAAGAAGCGAGATTCTGTATATAAGCTTTATATAGGGATGATTAAAGCCGTAAAGAATACCCCCGAAGTTTATTTGGTGCATATTAACAAGGCCATAAAAGCAGGAAAGGTAGAGTACGATGGGGCACAAAGAATTCTTTACAATTATTTTAACCAGTCCCTATCCAGTAATGATTGGGATCTGTATTTTTTACCCCGTTTGGAAGCTTATAAAGTAATCAAGCGTAGTTTGTTTGAGAAAAATGAGAGCCAATTGCCTGAAAGAACAGATCTGTACATGAAAAAAGGAGGTAAGGGGCGTGTGGGCTTTACTGTTCCACCGATTGATATAAAGGATACGGTTAAACTAACAGGTGACAAGGGAAACCATTAAGTGTTATGAAATATTTATTAATCCTATCGTTTTTATTATCTGGCCTATTTGGGGTTGCTCAAAAGCAAGTTATTATAACAAGCGCTTACTAAAATCACATGAAGAAAAAATATATTTGGATCACTGGCATATTAATCATACTTGTCTTTCTTGCCATCCCTGCATTCCATATCCTAAAAACAAAATGGGCCGAAGATGGTGATACAATTGCCATTCCTAAAGGTTATGCAAATGATGCGAGCCAGTTGAATTTAACCAAGGTAGATACTGTTATTGAAGTCCCCAACGGTAAAAAAGAAATAGAAGCGCAGCTTAAACGAGTTTTAGTTTACGCCAAAGAAAATAAGTTGAAAATATCCATTGCTGGGGCAAGGCACAGTATGGGTGGGCACACTATTTACCGCAATGGAGTGGTGTTGAATATGCTCGCTTATAAGGAAATGAGCCTTGATACCATGAATAATGTGCTTACTATTGGCTCTGGAGCTTTGTGGGAAGATGCAATTAAGTATTTGGACAAGTATGGAAAATCTATTGCTGTAATGCAGGCCTTTAGCTCTTTCTCGGTTGGGGGTTCTATGAGCGTAAACGGACATGGCTGGCAAAAAGACTCTCCCCCTATTTCCTCCAGTGTAATTTCCTTTGCCTTGATGAAAGCTAATGGAGAAGTTGTCAATTGTAGTAGGGAAGAAAATGCAGAGCTTTTTCATTTGGTGCTTGGAGGCTATGGCTTGTTTGGAGTTATTTTAGATGTGAAATTGAGAGTGGTCGAGAACATTGCGCTCAAGTACAAATACATTCGATTAAGCCCCGAGAATTATGTGGGTTACTACAAAAAATACGTTTCAGGAAATCCCAATGTGAATTTGGTGTTTGGAAGATTGCGTATTTCGGATAAACATTTTTTAGAAGAAGCCACTTTGAATTTCTTTGAAAGAATGGATTCGCCTGTAGCGCCGCTATCGGCTCAAGCAAGTGTGGAAGCAAAAAGATTGGTTTTTAGGGGAAGTGTGGATAGTGAGTATGGGAAAAGGCTTCGTTGGGATTTAGAGACAGGTATGAGTAAGATTTCAAAAGACCATGTTCTCTCGCGGAATGAGTTGCTTAATGACCATGTTTCGTTGATAGAAAATAAAGATCATTCCTCTACCGATTTACTCCAAGAGTACTTTATCCCCGAAAGAAACTTTAATCAATACCTTAAAGAAATAAAGCCCATCCTTAAAAAATCCAAAATAGATTTATTGAACATCACCATACGTGGCGTTCATAAAGATCAAGATAGCTATTTGAATTATGCGAGGGAAGATGTTTTTGGCTTTGTGTTTTTGTTTAATCAAAAGAAAACAGATGAACAAGAGCAACAAATGAAAGTATTGACAAATCAGTTGGTAGATGTGGCATTGAAAAATGAAGGTGCGTTTTACCTGCCTTACCGCTTACATATCGATCGAAATAAAATGAGGAAGGCTTATCCTCAGGCCGACAGTTTTTTCAAGCTGAAATTGAAATACGATCCTGAGGAGTTGTTTAGCAATAAGTTTTATCAGCATTATAAATAGAAAAGACTTACGAAGTTTTAAAAACTTCGTAAGTCTTTATTTTGCTATAAATCAAACTTAATGCCTTGCGCCAATGGCAAAGTATCAGAGTAGTTGATGGTGTTGGTTTGTCTGCGCATGTAAGCTTTCCAAGCATCAGAACCGCTTTCTCTGCCGCCGCCAGTTTCTTTTTCACCACCAAATGCACCGCCAATCTCGGCGCCCGAAGTACCGATGTTTACGTTGGCAATACCACAGTCAGAACCCTGAGCCGAAAGGAAAAGTTCTGCTTCTCTTAAGTTTAAGGTCATAATGGCTGAAGACAGTCCTTGAGGTACGCCGTTTTGAAGGGCAATGGCCTCTTCCAAATCATTGTATTTAATGAGGTAAAGTATAGGTGCAAAAGTTTCGTGCTGTACAATTTCGTAATGGTTTTCCACTTCGGCTATACAAGGTTTTACATAGCAACCAGAGTGGTAAGCATCGCCTTCCAATACACCACCTTCTACCACAAAATTGCCACCTTCGGCTTTGCATTTTTCAATAGAAGCAAGGTAAGCCTTCACTGCATCTTTATCAATGAGTGGTCCCACGTGGCTGTTTTGGTCTAATGGATTTCCAATGCGTAATTGGCTATAAGCTTTTACCAATTTAGCCTTAAAGGTTTCATAAACACTTTCGTGGATAATCAATCTACGAGTAGTGGTGCAACGTTGACCAGCTGTACCTACGGCTCCAAATACCGCTCCAATTAAGGACATGTCTAAATCGGCATCTTTAGAGATAATGATAGAGTTATTACCGCCCAGCTCCAAAATGCTTTTGCCTAAACGATTGGCTACCGACATGGCTACTGATTTGCCCATTCTGGTTGAGCCAGTGGCCGAAATTAAAGGAACTCTGGTGTCGTTGCTTAGCAATTCGCCAATTTCTCGATCGCCAATAATTAAGCAAGAAACGCCTTCCGGAATATCATTAGCAGAAAAAACTTCTTCTACAATTCGCTGACAAGCAATGGCCGTGATAGGTGTTTTTTCTGAAGGTTTCCAAACGCAAACATTTCCGCAAACCCATGCCAATGCAGCATTCCAGCTCCAAACTGCTACAGGGAAGTTAAAAGCCGAAATAATGCCCACTACGCCTAGCGGATGCCATTGTTCGTACATGCGATGGTTTGGTCTTTCGCTATGCATGGTTAAACCATACAACTGACGTGAAAGTCCTACGGCAAAATCACAGATATCAATCATTTCTTGTACTTCGCCCAAACCTTCTTGCAGGCTTTTACCCATTTCATAAGAAACCAATGTGCCTAGGGCAGTTTTTTGTTTTCTTAAAGCATCTCCTAATTGACGTACTATTTCTCCACGTTTTGGTGCAGGTACTTTACTCCAATATTTGTAAGCTTCTTGTGCAGTAGTAATCACTTGGTCGTACTCTTTCATAGAAGCTGCAAAAACCGAAGCGATTTTTTCACCATCTACGGGCGACATGCTATGGATATGTGCACCATCTGCTGCATGGCTCCATTTACTTCCTGTACTGTATGATGGATTAAATCCAGCAATGCCTAATTGGGCTAAGATTGAACTGATATCTGGTTTCATATATGCTGTTTTTGATATGGATAATACAAATCAACAAAAAATAAGAGAGATAATTAGGAGTTTATATGAATTTGCCACAAATGCACAGATGATTTACTAGAGCTATTTAAAGTCTAAATCAGTGTATTTGTAGCTGCAAATTGTTGTTAATTGCAATTGTCTTTTCTTCTCGTATCAATCAAGTAGGCGATTTTCCAGTCATTCCCTACTTTCACCAATTGGAAAGAGTTTACGCCACAATGGCTAAATTTATCCCCAATGTAAAACTGATAGTCTGTCCATACACTGGCCAAACCATCATCTATTAAAATTTTCGTGAATACAATTCTTTCATCGTAAATGTTGGGGTGAGGTTTGGCAATGCTTTTAATGAAAAGATTAAGGTCTGTGCTTTTTACCTCGTTATCTCCCGCCTTGGTTTTAACAATGGTTTGTAAAATGGCACCTTGGTTAAAAGCTGCTCTGATCAAAGTACTGTCCGATTTTCTCATGCCATCAAACAACAGGTTCACCGCTTTTTTAACACCTTCTTCCTCACCGTTCTTTTGTCCATATACAATGTTTGTAGCACAAAATAGTATCAAAATAAATGCAATGCGTAGGTAATTCATGACTTTAGTTTTACTGTTTTAAGACTAAATATATCGAAATTTGTAGTAATAAAAAGAGAGCCCTTCTGGCGTTACAAGACATCCACACCTTAAATTGCCTAAATCTTTTATTTATAAATATTTGAGCTACATATTGTGTGTATGTTGATAATTATTTTACCGTCCTGTTTAATAAATAGCGTAAACTTATGATGTAATGCTAAACAAACAGGAGTGTTCTTTTAAATATTCAAAGTTATGGAAGAAGAATTTGAATTTGATTTTAATGAAGATGCGCAGAACTCGGTAGAACGTTATGAAGAAATGATCCGTAATGAGGATCAGTACTTTTTTGATGCGCAAGCTTTTGAATATATAATTGATAATTATATCGAGAAAAATGACCCTGTAAAGGCGCTGCAAGTAATTGACTATGCCCTGAGCCAGCATCCTTATGCCGCTGTTTTTTTGGTGAAACAAGCACAATTGCTGTTGTTTACCAATCAGGTAGACCGTGCTTTTGCGGCGCTTGAAAAAGCGGAAATGCTAGAACCTTCAGAAGCGGATATTTATGTGTTGAGGGGGAATATTTACCAGAATATGGATCGTCACTCTGAAGCTTTGGAGAATTATGAGAAGGCGCTTGCTTTGGCGGAAACTACTGATGAAATTTTATTGCAGATTGCATACGTGTACCAAAACATGCACGACTATGAGAATGCAATTGTTTACATCAAGCGCAGCTTGGAACAGAATATGGAGAACAAGGACGGGCTTTATGAGTTGGCGTTCTGTTACGATATTTTAGATAAACAGGAAGAAAGCATCCAGTTTTATCAGGAGTATATCGATAATGATCCTTATTCATATGCTGCTTGGTATAACTTAGCTAATTCATACCACAAGCTGGAGCTTTTTGAAAAAGCTATTGATGCTTATGACTATGCCATTTTGATTAAGGAGAATTTTGCTTCGGCTTATTTTAATAAGGGAAATGCTTTAGTGCAGTTGGATAAATACGAAGAGGCGATTGAAGTTTATAAACAGACTTTTGAGTACGAACCACCTAATGCCGATACCTACTGTGCCATTGGCGAATGCTATGAGAAGTTGGAGCAAATGGGGGAGGCTAGGTCTTACTATAAGAAGTCGGTGAAAATGGATCCCAAAATGGCAGATGCTTGGTTTGGGATTGGTGTGACCTTGAACTTTGAGGAACGTTATTTCGAGTCGTTGCATTTCTATAAAAAAGCCTTGGATCTTGATGAAGAAAATGCAGATTTTTGGTTTGCTATGGCTGATGCCCATTATAAACTTGGTCAGATAGAAGAATCAATAGAAGCTTATTACAAAGTAGTAGAGTTTAATCCAGTAGATGTAGAGGCATGGTTGGATTTTTCGACGGTGCTTTATGAGCAAGGCAAATTGGTTGAAGCTTCTGAAACCATGGCCGAGGCCATTAAGAACAATCCAGATGCTGCGGAACTTTATTACAGAATGGTAGCCTATATGTTTGCTTTGGGCAAAAGTCAGGAGGGGGTAGATTATTTGGAAAATGCTTTGCAAATAGACCCGCAAAAGCACTACATCTTGTTCGAATACCTGCCGCAATTGTCAAATAATAGCACAATTGTTACCATTATCAGTAAATACATCAAATAAAAACAAAAACTTAAACTTGGTGTGTGCCTAAAAAAAGGCAGAGTTTTTTAACTTTGCAGCCGATTGGATATGCAATAAACCCTTGTGTTGTTGCGTATTCAATGAAAGCTCCATCATCAATGATGGAAATACAACACAGAATAGATGAATTATACTTTAAACAACATTCCTGAACGTACGAGCAAGCCACGCCAAAAAGGAATTACCATGGTAATGGACAAGGGCTTAAGTTTAAGGCAAGTTGAAGATTTTATAGAAGTTGCTGGCGTACATACGGATATTGTAAAACTAGGTTGGGCAACCTCTTTTGTTACCCCAAACCTAAAAGAAAAGCTGGCTTTATACCGTAGCGCAGGTATTCCTGTATATTTTGGAGGAACCCTTTTTGAAGCTTTTACCATTAGAAACCAATTTGAAGATTATCAGCGTGTATTAGATCAATACGGAATGGAATATGCAGAAGTTTCTGACGGTTCAATGGATATTGTTCACGAAGAAAAGTGCGATTACATTGCTAAATTGGCTAAACAGGTTACCGTAATTTCTGAAGTAGGCTCTAAAGATGCTACTAAAATTTTTGCTCCATACAAGTGGATCCAGTTGATGAAGGCCGAAATTGAAGCAGGATCTTGGAAGGTAATTGCCGAAGCAAGAGAGGGTGGAAATGTAGGGATCTATCGTGGTACGGGAGAAGTAAGGGAAGGTTTGGTAGATGAAATTTTAACGCAAATCCCTGATGAACGTATCATATGGGAAGCTCCGCAAAAAGAGCAACAAGTGTGGTTCATTAAATTGATTGGTACCAATGTTAACTTAGGGAATATTGCTCCTGCAGAGGTGATTCCTTTGGAAACAATTCGTTTGGGCCTACGTGGTGATACTTTTGATTATTTCTTGAACAAATAATAAATGCATTTTTGCGAGAAGTGGCTTTAAAATCTAAAGTTGCTCCCGCAGAAATTGGTGCAATACAAACTACTTTTATGAGAACTTTTGGTTTAATCGGTTTTCCGCTGTCGGCGTCGTTTTCCAAGCAGTTTTTTGCTGATAAATTTAAAGCTGAGGGAATTACCGATTGCAAGTATGAACTTCATCCTGTACCTCAGGCAAAAGATATGCTCGATTTAATTGAAGCTGATCCTTTGCTTTGTGGCTTGAACGTAACTATTCCGCATAAGGTGAGTGTAATGCCTTTTATGACGGAGTTGGATGATGCCGCTGAAAAAATTGGTGCGGTGAACTGTATCTCTATTGATCAATCAGGAGATAAGCCTCGTTTAAAGGGGTATAATACTGATGTTTATGGTTTCGAAGAATCTTTAAAACCATTATTAAAGGCTCATCACAAAAAGGCTTTGATATTTGGCGATGGTGGAGCTGCATTAGCGGTGAAATATGTATTCAATAAACTGCAGATTCCATTTATTTCGGTAGTTAGAAATGCTCAGCCAAATGCAGTGTTGTACTCTAGTGTAACCAAAGATGTGTTGGAGGAACATACCATTTTAATAAATACCACTCCTTTGGGAATGTTTCCTAACATCGATTCGTTTCCGCCAATTCCTTATCAACATCTTAGTGAGCAACATTTAGCTTACGACTTAGTTTATAACCCTGAAGAAACTCAGTTTTTAACGAAGGCTAAAGCGCAGGGGGCAGCTATAAAGAACGGATTAGAAATGCTACATTTACAGGCAGAGCGTTCTTGGGATATTTGGAATGCAGAAATTTGATAATTAGCAGATGTGACAATGGGCTAATGTGAGGCAAAATACTTTTCATCATCACATTCTCGTATTGTCACATGATTACATGGATATGATTACATCGATTCGAAATTTTTGTCTGACCGTATTGTTGGCTAGCTTATTTGCTTGCAATGGCGAAAAGGTAGCTACACCTAAACCCAAAGGCTATTTTCGGATTCATTTTCCTGAAAGAAAATATCAGGTTTTTAATGAGGGATGCGCTTATAGTTTCAGCTATCCTACCTATGCCAAGTTAACGACAGATACGGATAAGAACGCCCAGCCTTGTTGGAAAAATCTTGAATTTACGCCTTTCAACGGGGTATTGCACATCACTTATTACGATGTTTTTTCGCCAGATACCTATAACGAAATGACCGAAAATGCTCGTAGTTTGGCCATGAAGCATACCATAAAGGCCGATGCTATCGATCAGCGGATCATCAATTATCCTGATAAGAAAGTATATGGCGTTTATTATAGTATAGAAGGCAATACGGCTTCCTCCGTACAGTTTTTTCTCACCGATAGTGTAAACCATTACCTACGTGGAGCGTTATATTTCAATGAGCGTCCGCAATACGATTCTATCCAGCCAGTAGTTAAATTTATCAAGAAAGATATTGATAGCTTGATTGCTAGCTTTAGGTGGAAGAAATGAAAGTTTTAAGTTATAGGTTTTAAGTCTGTATCATATATAAACTGTAGAACTTATGATGAGCTTAAGAGCTAACTTTGATATTTTTCTGCCGTATTACTTAATTACTTAAAACTTATAATCCAATGATCAATATCCAGCAATTTACTTTTAATCCTTATCAAGAAAATACTTACGTTTTGTTTGATGAAACTAGTGAGTGTGTTATCATTGACCCCGGAATGTACGAAGGAAGTGAGCAGAATGAATTGGTTCGATTTATTAAGGATAAAGGATTAAAACCTGTATTGCTGTTAAATACGCACTGTCACATTGACCATGTGTTGGGCAATAAGTTTGTGTTTGACCAATGGGGGTTGAAGCCGCAGTTTCATAAAGGTGAATTGCCTTTGTTGCATAGAGTGGTGAGCTATGCTCCGCAAATGGGATTTCAATATGAGGTTTCGCCCGAGCCCGAAGTGTTTTTGGGAGAAACAGGTACGGTGTCTTTTGGTAATAGCCAACTAGAACTAATTTTTGCTCCAGGACATTCGCCTGCACACTTATGTTTTTACGCTAAAAATGAGAATTTCCTGATTGGTGGCGATGTGCTGTTTTTTAGAAGCATTGGACGTACCGATTTGCCAGGTGGTAATCATCAACAGCTTATCGAAAGCATTAAAAATAACGTATTTGTACTGCCAGATGATTGCGAAGTGCATCCAGGGCATGGTCCAAGTACCACCATTGGTTACGAAAAATTAAACAATCCATTTTTGGTATAACATCTTATTGTTGCTAAACTTATCTTTACTAAGTGAACACTGCACTGTATATTGCCCGTAGGTATCTTTTTGCCAAGAAATCTACCAATGCCATCAACATTATCTCGGCCATTTCAATGGTAGGTGTTTTGGTGGGTAGTGCGGCTTTGATCATTATCCTTTCCGTATTTAACGGCTTTGAGGAAATGGTATTAAAGATGTTTAATAGTATTACGCCACAGGTGGTAGTTACACCCGTTAAAGGGAAAACTTTTAATCCCAATACAGCCTATTTTAATCAGCTAAGAAAAGATGAAAAGGTGTATTCATTTACGGAGGTATTGAGTGAAAATGCTTTGGTAAGATACGATACCAAGCAAACTCCAGCAATGATCAAAGGGGTGAGCAATGATTTCCTTAAAAACAAAAGCTTGGATACCATTATGGTAGATGGGACTTTTGTGCTGGAGAGTAGACTGGGTCAACCACAGGCGGTATTAGGGTCGGCATTACAGGCGTTTCTAAGCGTAAATCCTGCAGATCCTTTTGAACAATTGCAGATTTATTCACCTAAAAAAGGTGCTCAGGGAAATTCGGTGAATCCTTTGGATGATTTCACCATGTTGAGTATTTCACCCGCTGGTATTTTTGAAGTGCAGCAAGATTTTGACAACTTGCTCATTGTTCCTTTGAGTTTCGCCAGAGAGTTGCTCGGTGAGCCAAAAAATGTATCTGCTATTGAAATCAATGTAAATACAGGAGTGGATGCCGAAGCCTTTAAGAAAAAGGTGGAGAGTGATTTGGGCAGTAGTTATGTGGTGAAAAACAGAATTGAGCAAAATCAGGCACTTTATAATGTATTGGGTTCCGAAAAATGGATGGTGTATATTATACTGACCTTTATTCTGATCATCGCAATTTTTAATATCATTGGCTCGTTAACCATGTTAGTGATTGATAAGCAAAAAGATATATCGGTGCTAAGCAGCCTTGGGGCGGGAAAGAAGCTGATAAAGCGAATTTTTTTAGCAGAAGGCATGATGATAACACTTACAGGTTGTATCTTTGGGGTGTTAATAGGATTGATTTTTTGCTTGCTTCAACAGCGTTTTGGCTGGGTTAAAATGGGCGATGCAAATTTTATGTTTTCTAATGCTTATCCTATTGCCCTAAAGTGGAAAGATTTTGTGCTGGTTTTTGCCACGGTAAGTTTTTTTTCTTTTATAGCGGCAGGTTTGGCATCAAATTTAAGCGTTAAAAAGATAGATCGTATTAATCAAGATCTCTAGCATATGTGTACCAGGAAAAAGTTAGTTTGTGTAGTATTGTTGGCCATGGGTCTTTTATGGGCTTGTAGTGGTAACAAAGGTTCAGAGCAGGAAAAAGGCAAGTCTTTAACTTTAAAAGGTTTGTATAGTTATGGCCCTGAAGTGAAATCGTTTACTGATTGCGACGAAGGTCGTGAGTACTGGGTGGCCGATAGCGCAAAAAACTTGGAACTGGAATATACCAATTTAGGTTTCGAAAAACCCTACACACCAGTGTATATAGAAGTGGAATGCCATTTGGTAAAATCAGACACTACTACCGTTACTGGAGGTTACGATTCGACTATGGTGGTGACCAAAGTACTCAAGATGAGTAAGGAAATACCAGAGGGGCCTTGTAATCAGTAATTAGTGGTTAGTAACTAGTTGCTAGGGGTTAGTTTTTGGGATAGCAAGAATAATCGTCATCGCAGGTTACTCATAGCATTAACGCTGTCATCCTGAGCTTGTCGAAGGATATCTCTCATTAGTGATAGGAGGCTTAAATCACTTATCCCGATTATTCGATAAACTCAGCGTGACAGTAAACGAGGACTATTAGTAAGAACATCGTCTTTGCTCTTTAATAATCCTTGTTCCTTTATCCTATAAAACCTTACGAGCTTACATAAAGGCTTTTCCCTATCGCTGGAATAACTTCGTTTTTAGTGGCAATATCAAACAAGGTGTCAATAGCTTTGCGGCCTTCAGTGCCTAAATCTACGGAGTATTGGTTAACGTATAATTCAATATGTTTGTACATCACCTCTTCTTCCATAGCTTGTGCGTGCTCACGAATAAATTCAATGCCTGATTTAGGATTTTCAAAAGCATATTCTACCGATTTTTTGACTAGTCGGTTAACTTTTTCTTGGACGTCCAAAGGTAAATTTCTGTTTACTACAATACCACCCAATGGAATGGCGCAACCTGAAAATTCTTCCCAATAAGCACCTAAATCAATGACTTTATGTAGTCCTTTAGCTTGGTAAGTAAAACGGTTTTCATGAATGATCAGACCAAGGTCTATTTCGTCATTTAACAAGGCATCTTCAATTTCCGAAAATACCATTTCTTGTTTATTGGTAAGCTGCGGATAAGCTACACCCAATAGGAAATTAGCAGTGGTGTATTTGCCTGGAATACCAGTTTTTAGTTCAAAGCTTCCACTTTTCAATTGACTTTCTATGCGTTCGGCATTTTCCTTTTTGCAAATCAACAAAGGGCCAACGCCAAATCCCAAAGCACTACCTGCATCTAACAAGGCATATCGCTCTGCAACGTAGGCAAAAGCATGGAAACTCAATTTGGTAATGTCTAATTCTCCCTTTAAAGCCTTTTGGTTTAAGGTTTCAACATCGTCAAAAAATACTTTAAAGCTTAAGCCTTCAGTATCTATTTTGCCGTGGATTAAAGCATCAAAAATGAAAGTGTCATTAGGGCAGGGCGAAAAACCAAGTGTAAGTTCCATGCGGTAAATTTACGTGATGAAATAAATTTAAACGTCATTTGAGCTTCAATTATTCTTCTTTAAATTTTTTCAATGGGTTTATTATTTCTGCTCCATTCGCTCCATGAGCCTGGGTATAATTTAGGAATGTTAAACCCTGCATGGGACATGGCCAGTAGTGAATGACATGCCGTTACACCAGAGCCACAATGGACGATGATTTGACTGTTGTTGAATTCATTAAATATGTCCTGATATTTCTCTCTTAACTTTTCGGGAGCTTTAAACAATCCGTCTTCATTAAGGTTGTCCAAAAAAGGAATATTTATAGCATTGGGGATATGTCCTGCAATTAAATCAATAGGTTCAAACTCTCCATTGTAACGAGGCCTCTCTCGTACATCTATAATTAAATGATCTTTATTTCTTGATGCTAAATCAACTTCTTCCAGATTGACGACTGGCAACTGCCAATCCGTAATAGTGGTATAATTGCCCACTTTTTTAGGGGTAGGGAGGTGGTTATTGATGGGGTAATTTCTTTTTTCCGCTTCCTGAAAGCCTCCATCTAAAACCTGTACATTTTTATGTCCAACCGATTTCATCATCCACCAAAATCTTGCTGCTGCATTTGCGCCATTTTTGTGGTCGTAAATGATGACGTGGGTATCTGGTGAGATGCGGATATTCGATAGAAGGTCCAGAAAATTTGCTATTTGTGGTAATGGGTTTCGGCCACCGAGAGCCAAATCTGTTTTAATATCAGCGAGGTCTTTATTTAGATCTAAAAATATGGCCTTGTCTAAATGTTTTTTGAGGTAGTTTTCTTTGGCATTTTTTTCATTGCTTACGTCTACAATAACTACATCTGTAAATTTGCGGGCGAGCAGTTTTAGTTCATCTACATTAATAATTGGGCTAAGTTCGTTTTGGTTTGCCATGATGTTTTAGTTGTAATACTTATTGATGAAATCGACTAACCAGTCATTCAAATTTTTTACTGCTAAACCTATTTGCCAACTTTCTCTGTTACGAGGTTCCACATAATTTGAAATACTGCGGATTTGTAAAGCAGGGATATTTAATTGTTGGCAAGCATAAAAAATAGCGGCACCTTCCATGCTTTCTATTTCGGGTTGGTATCGTTGAATGGTTTTCTCTATACTTTGTGCATTGCCATGTACTTTGTTCACAGTAATGCCCTTCATTTTTTTCAAGTCCAAAACGATTTCGTTGGTGGAAGAAAAAGTGTTTTCGCCAAAACCCAATTGTGGCAACGTAATAAAATTATCGTGGTCTTCGGCACCAAGTTCGGCAAAAGTGTCGTGAGTGATATTTACCACTTCTCCTAAACTAATTTCTCTGTCGAAACTACCCGCAATGCCTACGTTAAGTACTAGATTATATTGGTTGCTTAACTGTTTTCCTAATGAAAAAGCAGTGGCTACCATGCCTACTCCTGTAATGAGTACGTCAAAATTTTCGGTTTCGATAAAGCTGTTTGAAGCAATTCCAAAATGTGCTAGCGTAGGCGCTATTTCAGCTTGGGTTGCTGCTACTACCAGGAGTTTCATAGCACTAAGTAACGATTATTTTCTGGTTGTTTGATTAATGAGGTTTTATGATCGTAGCAGGGTATTTGGTGAGCTAAACCCGATTGAAGTGGAAATACTTTTGCTATCAATGCCCTTAATATGCTGTCACGCCGAGCTTGTGGAAGCGTTTGTCTCCGATGAAACAGATCCTTCGACAGGCTCAGGATGATAAAAGTTGAAGCAAAAGATTGTAGCGGAAAGCGGGACTGACGTTGCTCTGGCGAATATACATTGCTTTTCAAAATAGTAAGTACATTTTCATATTTCAACTTCGGGTCAATATCGACGGTAGTCTATTGACTTTATCTGTATATTTGCGTCTTATTTTTTTAAGATGATTTATATTACACGTAGGGAGAGCTTTAATGCCGCTCATAAACTTGCTCGTCCAGATTGGAGCGAAGACGAGAATACAGCGGTGTTTGGCAAATGTGCAAACCCGAACTGGCATGGACATAACTACCAGCTGTTTGTTACCGTTAAAGGAGAAGTAAATCCAGAAACTGGTTTTTTGGTAGATTTAAAATGGTTGAAACAGGTGGTCAATAAACACGTGATTGATAAGGTAGACCATAGGAACCTAAACTTGGACGTAGATTTCATGAAAGGTAAACTAGCTTCTACAGAGAACTTGGCGATTGCCATTTGGGATATATTAGCACCTCATGTTGGTGAAAGTGGCGCTCAGCTTCATTGCATTAAAATTTACGAAACAGATAACAACTACGTCGAATACTTCGGCTAATACATCTCATTTATGGCACACGAACACGACCACGAAGAAGAACTATTGGGCTACCAAAAAATAGAACGATATGACGAAGATAAAATTAATGGAGTAGCGGTACATTACAAAGATATTTTGGAGCGTTTGGGTGAAGACCCAGAACGTGAAGGTTTGATTAAAACCCCAGAGCGCGTAGCCAAAGCTTTGCAATATTTAACCCATGGCTATGATCTTAAGCCGGAGCAGATTTTAAAATCGGCTATGTTTAAGGAAGATTATAGCCAAATGGTAGTGGTAAAGGATATCGAGGTTTTCTCGATGTGCGAACACCATATGTTGCCATTTTTTGGTAAGGCGCATATCGCTTATATCCCTAATGGGCATATCGTAGGTTTGAGCAAAATCCCTAGAGTGGTGGATGCTTTTGCTCGTCGTTTGCAAGTGCAAGAACGTTTAACCAACGAAATCAGAGATTGTATCCAAAATACTTTAGCTCCTGCAGGAGTTGCAGTGGTAATGGAATGTAAACACTTGTGCATGGCCATGCGTGGTGTGCAAAAGCAAAATTCGGTAACTACTACTTCTGCTTTTACTGGCGAGTTCATGAAAAATGATAAAACCAGAGCAGAGTTTTTAAGGTTAATTACTGCAAGCTTAGATTAAGTATGGCTAAAAGGCTTACTTACTATAATGATAAATATGATGAATTGACCTACAGGTCTGCTAATGGTATTAAGCGATTTGTACACCAAAAGCGTTTTGTCGATGTCATTAAAAACATTCATATAAGTAGGGAAGATCAAGTGCTGGATTTTGGTACGGGAACAGGTTTGTTTTTGGTACTATTAAGTGAAAAATTTCCCGATAGTGAAATGGTAGGGCTTGATCCAGCAAAAGTTATGATTCAACAAGCAGAAGCAAATACGAAAGAATTTAAGAATATAAAAATTGTATCTGAGCTGGAGGATAATCATCAAAAATTTAAGGTAATTACTTGTTTGGAAGTTTTGGAACATTTTCATCCCATAGAACAAACAAAAATGATTGCAAAATTAGTGGGATGGCTTCACAATGAGGGAACATTAATTATTTCTGTACCGGTAGAACATGGAGTTGTAGGCTTTCTGAAATCTAGTTATAGGGTTTTAAAAGGATACGTCTCCATTAAAAGAACAAAGGATATCATTAAAACCATTTTTGGTATTTCTTACCGACCGCATAGTCAAGTGTATGATTCTTCGCACTATGGTTACAGTTTAATAAATTTCGAAAAAGTGATTAAAAACCTAAAAGACGTTAATGTTACTTCTAGCTATTCTCCATTGAAAATTGGAGGGTCTTTACTTAATTCTCAAAAAAACTTTATAATCAAATTTATTTAGATGAAGGCATATATTTTTCCTGGGCAAGGCGCTCAGTTTGTAGGCATGGGCAAAGATTTGTATGAAAACAGTCCATTAGCTAAAGAACTTTTTGAAAAGGCAAATGAAATTATCGGTTTCCGTATTAGCGATATCATGTTTAGCGGAACTGATGAAGAATTAAAACAAACCAATGTAACTCAGCCGGCAATTTTCTTGCACTCGGTAATATTGGCTAAAGTTTTAGACAATGATTTTCAACCAAGCATGGTTGCTGGACACTCTTTAGGTGAATTTTCGGCTCTAGTTGCCGCTAATGCTTTATCTTTTGAAGATGGATTGAAATTGGTGATTGCTCGTGCTAATGCGATGCAAAAAGCTTGCGAAATTCAACCTTCTACTATGGCTGCTATTTTAGGTTTGGCTGATGAGGTGGTAGAGCAAATTTGTGCAGAAGTAGAAGAGGTAGTCGTGCCTGCAAATTATAACTGCCCTGGTCAATTGGTGATCTCTGGAACTATTGAAGGAATAGATAAAGCTTGTGAAAAATTAACCGCTGCAGGTGCTAAAAGAGCATTGAAATTAAATGTAGGTGGTGCATTTCACTCGCCATTAATGGAGCCAGCAAAAGTAGAACTACAAGCAGCAATTGAAGCAACAGCCATTAATGCACCAGTTTGCCCGATATACCAAAACGTAAATGCATTGCCAACTAGTGACCCTGCGGTGATTAAGGAAAATTTAATTGCCCAGCTTACTGGAGCAGTTAGGTGGACACAAACTGCTACTAATATGATTGCAGACGGTGGCAATGATTTTGTGGAAGTAGGGCCAGGTAATGTGCTACAAGGATTGGTGAAGAAAGTGAGCAGAGAAGTTCAAACCAGTAGTGCAGTAATTGCCTAATTGCTAAGTTAATCATGAGTTGCTTTGGCAACTTCAATCGATATGGAAAAAGTTATCCTCAATTAATGGATAACTTTTTCTGTGTTTATACGTTGGGAATAAAGATTTTGCTTTTTAGACAACCCCATTTCTGTATATTTATACTTTAAAGCTGCCGAATTTGAATACAGGATTAAAAATTAGGTTATTGATGTTGCTATTGGGTCTTTGCTGTTTTGTAACGGCAATATCCTTGCGTAACTCGATCACCCGTCAAGACCTGTTACACCATGAAGCCAATGAGCTGCAAGAAAATCTATTGGCTAGAGAGCGAATTGTTTACGACTACCTTACTTTACCCGTAAAATTAGAAGAGCTCAAAAAGTTTAATGTTGACGAAGGTTTAGCCAATGGTTTTATTGCGACCTATCGCACCAGTGGCATTAATGTTTTTGTCTATAAAAATCATGAGTTACAATATTGGAGCACCTATAGGGCACTTCCTTCTAATATAGATAAGTTAAAGGAAGGCACTTCTTTTGTATTGCTGCCAAATGGACACTACGAACTAATAAAAAAGACGGTAGGCCAATACATATTTGTTTTTATGATTACCGTAAAGGCACAATATGCTATTGAAAATCAATACCTGAAAAACGAAATCTGGCCAGGGCTTTACGATAAAAAAACACTGGAAATTGCTTCGTTTACTGATAAGGAAACTACGGAGATTTTTAGCTTGAATAAGGATTACCTTTTTACCGTTAAGCTAAGTAGTAACTATACCGATAATATTTATACGAGCTCAGAGCTATGGCTTTGGATTATTGGGGTCGTTTTTGTCAGTCTTTTTATCAACTCATGTGGGTTAGCTCTGGCTAGAAGCGGAAGATTGTTGTGGGGGACGGCTCTTATTATTCTTTACTTTGTTGCCTTAAGAGTAACCGATTTAAAATTCTTTTGGTTCAATCATCAATTTGACCTTCGTGTATTTGACCCGAGTATTTATGCAGAAAGTGATTTCTTGCCTTCCTTGGGTGATTTATTGCTAAATGTGTTGGCTTTTACCTGTATTTGGGTATTTATTTATGCGCATAGAAAAGAGTATCGATTGCCTAATTGGCTTGCCCGTAACAGATTTGCCAACTATTTGCTGTTTGTTCTTTTTGCGGTAATACTGGGCGGGATAGGTTTTTTAACTGAAGACCTATTTTTCGGCGTAGTGTACTATTCAAAAATAGATTTTAATATTAGTAACATCATCAATTTAGGATGGGTCAGCTGGCTTAGTATTTTTATTCTTTGTTTGGTATGGCTTAACATTTATTTGATGGTGAGTGCTATAGTGGCGCTTTGCAGCCATTTTGTAATTAGTACTCGTCAAAAATTATACACTTTCCTAAGCTTGTTGAGTGGCTATACCATCTATATGTTGGTGATAGATTATACCGTTTTTTATCTGATATATGCCTTGCTGATCTTTATGATCGCTTATCATCAGCATACTCAAAAAAATAGGTTATCGGTGTCGGTAATGGCGGTGATATTTCTATGCATGGCTACCATCACTTCTATCAAGTATATCAAGTTTGAAGATATCAAAGAAAGGACCACTCGTTCGGGCATTGCTAGGAAATTGATGAATGAAGATGATCCTAAGGTGATGAATGCCATAGAGATTTTGGAGCATGGCTTAACCATCGATTCGCAAGTGGTGAGTTATTTTAGGCAGCCTTTACTTACCCAAACTTCTAATTTCCATAATTATATTTCAAAGAACTATCTCGATGGCTATTTGTCGAGATTTGAGTACAAGATTTTTGAGTATAACAGTAGTGATCAGTCGCTAAAAAGTGCTGAAAGTTTACCTATTAACAAGTATAAAAACTTGGTGAAATTTGGGGCGGTAAAAACACAGCAGGCAAATTACTTTTACCGTATCAACGATACTTTTGGTTTTCAGAATTATTTCGGGATCATTCCAGTCTTTGACGGCGATACCTTTTTGGGAACCATGGTGGTAGAGTTGATCTCAAGACCTTATGATTATAGCAGCTTTTTTCCAGATCTACTGATTGATGGTAAACTGAAAAGTGATGAAGACCTGAGTAAGTATTCGTTAGCATTTTATAAGCAAAATCAGCTTTTTGGACAATCGGGTAAATATGTTTATCCAATGTTTAATGCCGTGTTTAAGGGTGAGAGAGATAATATCGAATTTGTAAATGAATACACCGAAGCTGGTTCTTATAGTCATGCGGTGTATAAACCTGCAAATAATCGTTTAATTGTCATCAGTATCGAAAAAGTAGATTTCACTGTCCGCTTGGCTACGCTATCTTTCTTTTTCCTGATTTTTATCATCTTTGGTGTATTGGTCTACATCATCACTTGGCTAGCGGTAAATATTAGCGATAGTCGTGGAGGCCTGTTTAATTTGAACAGGTATTTGATGATTAATGCCAATAAAATCCTTTACAAAACACGTATACAGTTTTCTATTGTACTTTCGGTGGTGGCTACTTTGGTCATTGTTGGCTGGACCACATTCTTTAATATCAGGCATCAATATTTAGAGCAGCAAACCGAACAGGTTAGAGAGAAGCTACGGAAGGTGCAGTTGGCCTACGAAAAACATATTGCCTTGCCTGGCACCATCAGTAACAATAGCGAATCGCAATTTGAATTTAACCAGTTTGCAGATGTAAATGGCGTTTACCTCAACCTTTTTGATATTGAAGGTAATTTATATTTAACCTCCTTGCCAAAACTATATGATTTAGGAATTATTGGACGTAAAATGGGACCAATGGCTTATATGCAGTTGGCGGTGCAGCAAAAATCGGAGTACATTAATCCCGTTGAAAAAATTGGGGATTTTACTTACGCCGCTGCTTATGCGCCTGTAAGAAATGCCAATAACCAAGTAGTGGGTTACTTAAGTATTCCATATTATTCTAATGAAGAAGACTATCAGGCTAAAATTGGCTTGTTCATCAATACCTTAATCAATATTTATGCGCTTGTTTTTGTGCTTATTGGAGTATTGGCGGTTTTCTTGGCTAACCAAATTACCAGCCCACTTACCTTTATCCAAGAGAATATTAGGCGTACAAAATTAGGACAGGCCAACCAGCCCATTGTTTGGCATAGGCAAGATGAGATAGGGGTATTGATTAAGGCGTATAATAAAATGATTGCCGAACTGGAAATTAGTGCCAATAAATTGGCCCGAAGCGAAAGGGAAAGTGCATGGCGAGAAATGGCCAAGCAGGTAGCTCATGAAATTAAAAATCCATTGACGCCATTGAAATTGGGTGTGCAGTTGCTAGAAAAATCGTGGAAGGAAAAAGACCCTAATTTTGAAAAGAAATTTGCCAGTTTTAACAAGTCTTTTGTTGAACAAATTGATAGTTTGGCTACCATCGCTTCGGAGTTCTCCAATTTTGCAAAAATGCCAGATACCAAATTGGAAGATATTGCACTGGTTCCAATTATTGAGCAAGCTAAAGAGGTTTTCAGTTCGGTAGACCGTGTGGAAATCCATGTGTTGAATAGAAGCAACAAAGAAGTTTTGGTATTGGGTGATAAAGACCAATTGCTACGTTCGTTTAACAACTTATTCAAAAATGCGATAGAAGCTGCGGATGGTAAAGAAAAGTGTGTGATTAAGGTGCATATTGCCAACGATGAAAAAAAGGCTTTTGTGGAAGTGGAAGACAATGGAAAGGGAATTGACCCAAGCTTACATAGCAGTATTTTCAGGGCTAACTTTACTACTAAATCATCTGGAACAGGTTTGGGCTTAGCCTTCGTTAAACAGGCGATAGAAAATGCTGGCGGAAAAGTAGAATTCACCTCGGTATTGAACAATGGTACAATCTTCTACCTTACCTTCCCTTTGGTGTAAAATGTTCAAGTGGGGCTTCATATCGCTTTTAGTGATGTTGATGGGTACTGATTTAAAAGCGCAGCTCAACACCAACCAAAGGCTCAAAAAAATAACCAGCTCCCATACCATTATCTCACTGGATAGCTTAAGTATTGTTCCGCAATCAGTCACCGTTAGGTATAACGAAAACGTCAATGCCGATACCTCACTTTATCAGATAGATTATGCCAAAGCAACCTTCTTATGGAAAGGAGCTGAAGGTATTTCTTTGGAACTACGTTACAAGGTTTTTCCGATTCTATTCTCCAAAACTTATCAGCACAAAGACATTAAGCGGTTAGAACAATCGGTGATTAGTGGTAGCGACAGTTATGTTTATAAACCTCAAACGGTAGAAAATACCTTGTTCTCCATGAAAGGGCTGAACAAAAGCGGAAGTATTTCTAGAGGGATTATGTTTGGCAATAATCAAAACCTTTCCGTTAACTCCAATATGGTACTGCAAATGTCGGGTAAAATTGCCAACGACATTGAAATTCTTGCGGCTATCTCCGACGATAATCTCCCTATCCAGCCCGAAGGGAATACTCAACAATTGAATGAATTTGATAGGGTATTTGTACAAATCAAAAAAGACAGCACCGTGCTCACTGCAGGTGATTATGAGTTGAAGCGTCCCGATAGTTATTTCATGAACTTTTATAAACGCACGCAGGGCGCTATGATTAACCATCAGTTTAAAACGGAGAAAGGTATTCGTTTTAGTACTACGGTTGCTGCTGCGGTAGCTAAAGGACGTTCCGCCCGCAACCAAATTATGGGGCAAGAAGGAAATCAGGGACCTTATCGCCTCACGGGAAATAATGGTGAAACTTACATTGTGGTGATTGCAGGAACGGAGCGTGTTTACATTGATGGGGTGCCTTTGTTGCGCGGACAGGACAATGACTATGTGATTGACTATAATACCGCCGAAATTACCTTTACCGCCAAGCAGCTCATCAATCTCAATACCCGTATTTCGGTGGAGTTTGAATATTCTGATAAGAATTATTCCCGTTCGTTAACCTATTTGAATCAACGGATAGAAACGGAACAACTTGCTTTTAGAATGAACTATTATAACGAGAAAGATAATCGGAACCAGCCTTTCCTTCAAACCCTAAACGATGCTCAAAAGCAGTTTATGGCAGGCTTAGGCCAGGATATTTCGCAAGCCTACTATCCAAATGTAACCGAAGTACCTTTTAATGAAAATGAAATTTTGTATGAAAAGCTAGTGTCTGTCGGCAGTATTGAATACTATCGCTATTCTACCGACCCAGCTTTGGCCAAGTATCGGGTAGGTTTTTCTTATGTGGGCGAAGGAAAGGGTAATTATCGTATCAATAACCAATCGGCGGCAAATGGAAAGGTCTACGAATTTGTAGAACCAGTGGGTGGCCTCTCACAAGGAAGCTATGAACCCATTACTTTGTTGATTACTCCAAAACAACAGCAGCTGATTACCATTGCGGCCGATTATAAACCTAAGAAACAGAGTATTTTCAGTAGTGAATTTGCCATCAGCAATAACAACGTTAACTTATTTGCTGATAAAAGTGTTGCCAACGTAAGTGGCTACGGTTTAAAGTTAGACGCGCTACATCCATTTGAGCTTAACCAAAAGGGTTTAAAGCTCAATACATCGGCTAATTATGAGTACGTGAGCAAAACTTTTAAACCTATTGAAAGGTATAGGATGGTGGAGTTTAACCGCGATTTTAACCTTGATGCCACTACTGTTCCTGCCACAGAACATCTTTTTTCGGCAGGTGTGCAGTTGTACAACAATCAGCGACAACATATTTCGTATACACTGAATACTTTTAACAGAGAAACTCAATATCAAGGTTATTTGCATAAAGTAAGTGCAATGTATAGGCAAGGGAAATATGGTTTAAAGTACGATGGTAGTTTGCTGAATTCTGATGCTACGGCGAACAACGGTACCTTCTTTAAGCACTATTTAGACGTGAATAGGGAGGTTTATAGTCTAGTTGCCGGATTTGTATTTGAACAGCAGCATAATCTCACTAGCGACAAGCAAACTGATGTTTTAACGGGGAATAGTTTCTCTTATCACATCTATAAGTTGTATCTGCAAAGTAAGGCAGGTCAAAACAATCGATACAAGCTGGATTATAGTTACCGACAAGACCAATTGCCTAGAGGTACTCAATTGCTGAATAGTTCCCATTCTCAAAATGTAAATTTTGGGGTGGATTTAACCAAAAATGCCAATTCGGTGCTGAGCCTAACTTCGGGCTACCGTAAAACAGATTATACCAACGGTTTTGCTTCGGTGAACAGCGATGAAAGCCTGGTGGGCAGATTGGATTATAACTTGAATGCCTTGAAAGGTTTTATCAATACCTCGTTGTATTACGAGGTAGGAAACGGACAGGAACCTCGAAGAGAAATTACCTATTTGGAAGTGCTGCCTGGGCAGGGTGTTTACGCTTGGAATGATTACAATGGTAATGGTATTAAGGAGCTGAACGAGTTTGAGATTTCCCGCTTTCCAGACCAAGCCAAGTATATCCGTGTTTTTACGGCTGGTACAGAATATATTCGCACCAATTTCACAGGGATTAACCAAAGCATCAGGATTACCCCGAGTGCTATTTTGAAAGGCTCAAAAGGATTTAACAAACTATTGAGCAAATTCACCAACCAACTTTCTTATAAAATAGACCGAAAGATTTTAGCAAGCAAAGGCTTGGAGGTTTATAATCCCTTTAATACAGGAATTGATGCCGAAAATCTAGTTTCGTTAAGTTCTTTTTTGAGGAATACACTGTTTTTTGATAGAAATAACCCAAAGTTTGGCATAGATTTTAATTACCTTACCGATGGCGGAAGGAGCTTTTTGAGCAATGGCTTTGATAGTCGTAAGCGTAACGAGACAGGACTGCGGATAAGAACTTCGCCTGTGCGAAGTGCCAATCTTAATTTGACTGTTAATCAAGGGCGTAAAAAATATCAATCGGAACTATTTTCACAGCGTAATTACCAAATCACTTATTTGGATTTGTTGCCCGAGTTCAACTATCAGTTTAATACAGATTTTAGGCTTACTTTTCTTGGCGTGTATGGCAACCAACGTAATGCTGCGGAATTGGGAGGAGAGAAGAACACCAATATAACTTTCACCACTGAGAGCCGTTATAACGTATTGAAAAGAGGTGTGCTTACAGGGAAAATTAGTTACATCAACAATAAGTTCACGGGCAACGGTAATAGTACTATTGGCTATGAGATGTTATCAGGATTGCAGGTGGGTAATAACTATACTTGGGGCTTGGCACTGCAAAGAACCATTGGCAATGGTGTACAGCTAAATATTAGCTACGAAGGTCGTAAATCGCCAGCGGTAAATACCGTGCATACAGGCAATATGCAAGTGAGAGCTTATTTTTAGTCTGATTGTTCAAGTTGTAGGAATATTTTGCTTTATCGTTATTGGTTTTAAAAACAAAATGCGAAAACGAAATTTATTCGTTTTCGCATTTTGAGATGATTTCGCTTTTCGCTAAACGCTCATCCGTCAACTTATTTAGTCGGTAAGCCAAGGTTGGTATAATCCCAAGCCCTATCACCCGAAAGTTGCCACTCGCTGTCTGTAACGGTTGTTCCTTTAGCTTTTGCCCAATCTGTAGTAGGATTATGAACAGTTGCTTTTCTGAAAAATGTTCTGTTACGTGTATCTGCAACTTCTCCAGCTACGGTCCACATAAAGTTATTGCGGGCACTGCTTGAACCTGTGCTGGTTACCCTAGCCACCTGCGGACTACCAAATACATCAATAATTTTGTAGGTATTACCACTTAATGTAATGGTACCTGTGGCATCTTTTTTAAGCAAGGCAATAGCACTGTTTCCACTTAATTGTAAGGGTACGCTGGCATTGGCATTTGTGGCGCTGGTAGTGCCCCAAGTAATGTCGCTTTTGATTACTGTAGGGTCTGCTTGAGGCGAAGCAATAACATAACATTTGCCTTTTGCTATAGAAGTAGATAGCAAGAAAAAGTTTCCAGTAGGGAAGGTCCAATTCACTAAGGTACTGGCATCCGTACTGGCCATGTAGCCAATGGCATAATTGGTTAAATCAACGCTGGTGCTGGTGCCATTGTAAATTTCTACGTAATGTGGTCGTGTACCTGCCGCATTTGCATCCGTATTGATTGCGGTAGAGATTTCTGAAATCAATAAATCGGAATTGTCGGTAGCTGCTGGAGGAGTAATTGGCGTGAACTCAATTTCAGAAGAGCAACCACAAAAAATAGTGATAATGAAAAGTATAATTGGAAAATATGTTTTCATGTTTTGTTTCTTTAATAATGATAAATAGGACAATTGATAGCTTATAAAAGAATTTGAACGGCTAAGTTGTTAATCCATTTTTTAGCGCTAAAAGTAGGCGAGCTATTCTCAATATAATTGGTGTTGATACCAATTCTTAAAGCATTGTTTTTAATGAATTTATTGATGCCAAAGCTGGCCCATTTTTGGTCGGTAATTTTTGAACCAGCAACGTTAAACTCAGGCTTCACTATTGCATATCTGCCATCTACAGCCCATCCAGATTTAAACACATATGATGATTGGACGTTGAAGGCATGACCAATGTTGTAATAAGAACTGGCTACTTCTGCAGTTAATTGATTCGTGGCTGCAACATTGGTAAATAAATCTTTACCTGTTACTGTGCTCACCACATATTCACCAATTAAAGCAAAACCTGAAGTTTTGAAAGCGAAGTCTGCAACCAACTTTCGGTAGTCTGCAAATTTGGCCACCCCAGCATTGTCGTAAATGCCTGTGATTAATCCAGTTTCACTTCCTATTGGGCTACTCGCTTTTTGGTTATAGCTTGCAGCCACTCCAATGGCTAATTTCGGTTTTGCTTCGCGATAAATATCATGAGCGATATAAGCATTGTTTTTAGTGAAATCTCCTAAAGGCATGATGTCTAACCTACCACCGTATTTAAAACCCATGTTGCCTTGTGAGGTAAAAAAGTTCTGTCCTTCGCCAGTAGTGATGGAAAAAGAAGGGTAAATTCTCACGGTGTTAATGCTGAAATTTGTTTCTACAAACAAACCTCCTTCACGGGTAGCACCTACAAAGTTTTGCATCAATCCACCATAGGCAATGCCATCGTTAGATTTTCCTGCAATGGTTTGTCCCATCGTTTGAGCATAACGTTCATCGGCCATGGCCAAGCGATTATTGGTATGGGTTTGTTTCTGCCCTAAAACAACTTTAACTCTTTTATTAAAGTCATAAGCAATCCAACCTTCCAATATTGGTGATGTTCCTGTAAAATCGGTCACCATACCAGCCGATACACCATATCTTGCATTAGTAGCTGTTAAGTATATTCTGGCCAAGTTTAGGCTCATTTTGCTGTTGTTCGTTTTTTTAGATAGCGAGTCAATACGGCCGTACTGTACGCCTGATTGAAGTGCGCTTAGTAAATTAATCACTGTACCCTCGCCTTTGCCCAATTTGATAAAAGTACCCTCACCATTCACGTAGGTAAAAGTAGAATCGGGTTGCACAAGTTGCCCCATTACATCACTATTGGTGAATGTTAATGCAAGGCAGAAGAAAAATAATATTTTTTTCATATCTCAGAATATTTTAGAGTTATAGTTGAATGGTAAATTGTAGTTGGCTGTAGTAATTGCCGTTTTGCGTACTTGTTTTTAAGGCTTCTTTCAATTGGCTATATCCTAGCTCAAACTGTATTTTTAACGCATGGCCTGATAGATATTTGGTGGTCACGAAAGTGTAGCTCCTATCGTAATCAGAAAAAGAAGCACTAACATTATTTTCGTTTAAGGTAGAGTATCTTGCGCCAACCGCCCAATCAACAGGGAATAGATAACCAGCTTGCACATTAAAGCCTTTACCTAAATTCAGCCTAGATAGCACCCTGTCTTTAATTTGCTGTGCTGTTTGCGAAGTAGCATAAGCATTAAAAGAACCATCTAACCTAAACTCGCCTGCAATGTTCGATGGAACTTTGGCTTGAGTAAGTACAAAGCCTCCCATCGAATACCAACCGTTGTATTTAAAAAGGTAATCTGCACCAAATTTGCTATAACTTGGCAATAATATATTCTGATTGGCATCGCCGTATAACCAGCGACCGCCATTAGTTCCTTTGGCAGAGGTTGCTCCATCATTATAACTGTAAACTACCCCAACTACCAGTTTTGGTTTTTCTTCTCTATACAAATCATCCATATAGAATTCGCCACCACGGGAGAATTTGTCGAAAGGAAGGTAATCTAATCGGACACCATATTTAAAACCACCATAGTTTTTTTGTAAGGCACTTCTGCCGTCGCCAGTAGTAAACGACAGGTAAGGTTTCAGTAAATGCTTTCCGCCCAACCTATAATTTCCTTTATAACGAATACCAAAATCGAATATCGCATCAAAAGCATCAGATACTAAGCTTCGGTCAATAAAGCCAATACTTTCCCCTTCTATTCTTGTTTCTCTACCATCAATATAATCGGCTCTCAAGCCAAAATTGAATACGTGTGTACGATTAGGGCGATACTCGATATTTGCTTCTTGAAGTACGGTGTTAAAGGACCTGTTGCCTGTGGTGACACTGGCATAGTTTGCAGCAAAATTTAACCTTGCAGATAAACTTACCTTGTTGTCGAACAGATTTGAAAACACATTTAACCTCGCTCTGTTAATGGCAAAAGTGGAGCTTGGCGACGATAAGTTTTTATTGGTGGTGTTAACCGAGTAAAGTGTTTGCAGGGAAGGACTAAGGTTAAAATTCCCCTTTCCAGAAATAAAGGTAATCCCATCGCCTAGGAGATAGCCTTTTTTTAACCTCAAGAGACTTACGTTCCCCGAGGTTTCACTGAAAGTATAGGTCGAATCTCTGGTGTAGAGTTCATCGCTTTGCGCAAAAGCAAATTGTGCCATGCAAAAACAAAGACATATCCCTATCAGTGTGATGAGTTTTGTTTGTTTGGTCATATTTGGTTATTGTTGGATGTTCATAAAGAAATTAGCGAAGGCAAACTTCCCCATGTTGCCATTGTCGTGGCCCACATTTGGGACATATATTTCTGTCCAGTTTAAAGGAAGTTTCATTTCTTCAGCTTTGGCTTTTACCGCTTTGTAGTAGTATTGTCCACGCTCAAAACGCGTTTTCCCCTGTGCCTCTGCTTCGTCGGTGGTGTTGTAAGATTTTTCGTCAGTTAAGGTGTCGTTCATCCCTAGTAATACATACACTTTGGTAGCAAAAAAGCGGGCAAGCTGCGCTTGGTCTACAGGAGAATTTTTGATGCCAAAAGGGAATTCGGTATTCATGTCAGGAAGAGTGTACCAACCTGCATTAGCAAATGCTGCTTTAATGACACGGGGTTGGTTTACAAACATTAAAAAGCGATGTACAAACTGTGCACCTCCAGAGTGGCCGTATAGATAATATCCTTTGTTGTTGCTTTTAATTTGCCCCACCACATGGTCAAACAAAGGTTCTATCAAAGAGAAACTCCATTTTTCAGGACTTAAAAAAGTCTTTTTATTCTTTTCGTAAACATTGCCGAGGTTATATTTTTCAGCGCCACGATAATCTTCTTGGTCAAACTCGGGTGCTATAATCCTGCAACCAAAAACCGTTGCGGCATTTACCAAATCATCCATATAGGCTGATGCATCTCGGTTTGCACCATGTAACATCACCACAATGGGCATGTCGGGATTGTTGGCTTTTGGGCTAAAGTAAAAAACCTTGATTGGGCTTTTAAGCTTTCCCTTATTATCAAAATAGAACATTTGTTTGCCAACAGTGCTGCTGTTGATTTGTGCAAATGAAGAGGCGATACTAGATAAGGCGATGAATGTTAAACACAAAAAATATTTCATAACTTTTATTTTTAAAGGATAAAAATAACCAATGGTTTTATGCCTGCTCTACTTTCTCCACAATTAGTCGATATTGTTGCATATCAATTTCTTTTTCGCTTTTGGAGATAATTACGGTAGCTACGGTGTTACCAATCACGTTAATGATGGCTCTTCCTTCACTCATAAATCGGTCTACACCAACCAGCAAGGCCATACCTTCTAGGGGGATAATATTTAAAATGGTTAGGGTAGAGGTAAGCACCAAGAAACCACTTCCTGTTACACCAGCGGCACCTTTGCTCGTTAATAATAAAATGCCAATTACGGTAAGCTCTTGTCCCAAGGTTAAGTTAACGCCAAAAACTTGGGCTAGGAAAATGATGGCCAAACTCAAGTATATACTGGTGCCATCTAAGTTGAAACTATATCCAGAGGGGATGATTAAACCAACCACGTTACGGCTACAGCCAGCTTTTTCTAGTTTTTCCATGATGTTTGGCAACACCGCTTCGCTACTGCTGGAGCCCAGTACAATCAATAGTTCTGCTTTAATGTAGCCCAACAGTTTCCATAAACTAAAACCATTGAATTTTAAAATGAGGTAAAGGATAACGAAAATAAACAGGAAGCCTGTGATGTAGAAAGTGATGAGTAATTTACCCAGTACGAACAGCGTAGAAAAGCCAAACTTTCCGATGGTGTAGGCCATCCCGCCAAAGGCACCAATAGGTGAAACTTTAATCACCATGTGTAATATGTTGAACAGGATTTTGTTGATCTTCTCAAAACCAGCAATCACCGATTTACCTTTCTCGCCCATTTTTGCGAGTGCTACAGCAAATAAAATCCCGAAAAACAGCACTTGGATAATATCGCCTTTGGCAAAAGCGGCAATGGCGTTGTCGGGCACAATGTGTTTGATGAATTCTGTCCAATCAATACCTACCGAAGAGGCTGCCTTTGTTGCGGGCTCTGCATGTACAGCGTTGCTTTGAACACCGCTACCAGGTTTAATCACATTACCTACAATTAAACCAATTACAATAGCGGCAGTAGTTACGATCTCGAAATAAATGAGACCTTTTACACCTACTCTACCTACTTTTTTTAAATCGCCAGCTCCCGCAATGCCCAATACAATACTAATGAAAATCACAGGTGCGATAATCATCTTAATCATATTAATAAACATATCGGCCAGCAGTTTGGCAGTTACGGAAAAGCCAGGGAAAAAATGCCCGACAATTACGCCTAATACAATGGCTATTAAGACCTGTACATACAAGATTTTAAGATACTTCAATGGAGTTCTTTTTTATTAGGTTAATATTTGGTTTGACCAACGAGTTGTCAGCTTTTGGATGCTGTTTTGGCTAGTCGGTTTTAAACTAAAGTTAGAGAAGTAGCGGCCCGTTTAGCCATCCAATTGGTTTTAGAAAATTTATTTTTGATTTCAGAAAATCAGATATATTTTTCGGAAATATTTATATCTTTTTGATATATAATAGTTTATGTGTGTTTTTAGATGATGTGGTAGTATTGTTAATTTGTACTTTTTATTAATACCTTTAAGGTTCAATAACCAAACCGAAGAAGAGAACACGAGCCGATTTGCTAAGTTGTTTAATTTTTGAATAGAAGAATATCACGTATGGCATTAAAATCTGGGAAGGATGAGATTGAGTATTTACTGGGACAAGTTTTTAAGAAATATGAATTAGCCACAGGAAATAAACTGAACCTAAATACCAATCGCAGGAACTATGAAGACATCGCCAAGATGCTGAGTGGTATTAGTAATCAACTGCCCTATACTTCCGAAGAATTTGGCCATAGTACTTATCCAGAAGACCGGAACTCCAAAGCCACAGAATATCCTTATTTAAAGTACGACATCACTGGAGGACAGATTAAGGACGCCTTTAATGGATTGGTGGCAAAACCTCGCCCTTTTTTGGTAGATGCCTGTTATATTTATTTGTATGGCGTTGCTCGCAACAAATTTGAGGAAAACATATTAGACCCAAATTTAATCGCTACTGAGTCGGATGATTTAACTGACGGTACTAAAACCTCTGGTCGTCAAAGAAAAAGCAGTTTTTCCCTTATTCTTATTTTATTGGTGTTACTTGGTGTAGCTATTTTCAAATGGATAGATACTAATAATAGAATGTCATCCTTAAAAAAAGATTTAGTAATTACACCTTATCAACCCAGCCAAGCAGAAATAGATAGCTTGGAAGGGATTTGGATGGTTTACATCGGCTCTCCACAAGCCCGTAAGTCTGACAAGAACCGTTACCATAAATTTGTGAGGAACATCATGAACGTGAAATATAAAGATGGCTATTTCACATTTACGAGATATGGCGCTGGATTTGACCATTACGGATACATGCAATATGAAAGCCCGCAAGTAGTTTCTATCCGCTCGTACGTGAAAGGCAGCGAAAATAAAATAGAGGCACCACGACTTTCGTTAATGCGCTTGTCTCAAAATAAAGATAAGATCATGGTAGTTTCCGCCTCTTGGAATTTTGATGCAGGCGAAAACAACGATATTATAGGCATACGTGAGGTGTACATTAAACAGGGGCGTGGTGGCGAAATAAAGGAAGTGATTAATACCATGGATAACCACGCTTGTAATTGTAAGATTGTGCAATGGAAAAACGGCAAGGGCGATAGGACCTTTTACCTTAGAAATGAGCTGCTTGATACCATCAAAGATGAGACCTTGAAAAAACTGATAGACGAAAGCAGTATCTTATTGAGGTATCCAGATAGTGTAACGATTTTGAAAAACTAAAAGCTTCAGTTTTATTTGTCTGTATATTAGTTAGATAAATATTCCGCTTTAAGATTGCTTTTCCGAAAAAACGGAACAAGCTATTCTTCGCAATGACGCTCTTTTTTTTTCTTTGCGAGGAGGAACGACGAAGCGATCTCTTTGTAGACCATAAAGCAAGATGATTAATAGAATTCGAACTAAAAAGCCTTCCGAAATTTCGAAAGGCCAGTCTTTTTATTTGTGTTCACTTGTAGTGTGGAAATCAATATCTGGATAATCACGTTTGGTCATCTCAATCATAAAATCATTGTCTGATAAATAAACTGGATTTCCTTCCTTGTCTGTTCCAATATGTTGTTGCTTACGTTTTACAAACTCGTCTAATTTCTTCCTGTCATCAGACGTTACCCAACGTGAACGGCTATAAGTTAAGGTACGGAAACGACATTTTGCACCGTACTCATGTTCCAAGCGGAAGTTAATTACCTCAAACTGTAATTCGCCCACCGCACCAATTACCTTACGGTTACCTGGCTGCATCACAAAAAGTTGGGCAACCCCTTCATCTGTTAATTGCTCAATACCTTTTTCCAACTGTTTGGTACGCATTGGGTCCATATTCTCAACCTCTTTAAATATCGCAGGAGAGAAGCTTGGAATACCTTTAAACTGCAATTTTTCTCCTTCAGTTAAGGTATCGCCAATTTTAAAGTTACCACTGTCATATAAACCTACCACGTCTCCAGGCCAAGCCTCTTCTACCAAGCTTTTCTCGTTGGCCATAAAGTCCATAGGGTTGGCAAATTTCATTTTCTTATCCTGACGGGTATGGTAATAGAACTTATTACGTTCAAATTTACCTGAGCAAATACGTAAAAAGGCAATTCTATCGCGGTGTTTAGGGTCTAAGTTAGCGTGGATTTTAAATACAAAACCGCTGAAATTTTTCTCTTCCACCAATACATCACGCTGTTCAGCTTCACGATGTCTTGGGCTAGGCGCAATTTCAATAAATGTATCTAAAAGCTCTTTAATCCCGAAGTTGTTGATAGCCGAACCGAAAAATACTGGTGCTAGCAAACCTTCTTTATATAGGGAGATATCCAAATCACCATAAACACCATTCACCAACTCTGTCTCGTCTTTTAAGGTGCTTACTTCTTTTTCTTGTAGATAATCAAGTAGGGCATCGTCATTCAAATCATTCACCTTTACTACCGAATCCGTTACTTTGGTTTTATCGGAATGGAAAAGGTTCAATTGGTTGTGGTAAATGCTATAAACACCTTTAAAAGTGTGTCCTTGTCCGATAGGCCATGATTGCGGACACAAACTGATGTTTAGTTTTTCCTCAATTTCATCCAATAAATCAAAGGCTTCCTTACCCTCACGGTCCATTTTGTTAATGAAGATGATTACCGGCGTGTTACGCATTCTACAAACCGACATCAATTTTTCAGTCTGCTCTTCCACACCTTTTACGCAGTCAACTACTAAAACTACACTGTCAACTGCCGAAAGCGTACGGTAAGTGTCTTCCGCAAAATCCTTGTGACCTGGGGTATCTAAAATGTTGATGCGTTTGCCACTATATTCAAAACCCATTACCGAAGTGGCTACCGAAATACCACGTTGGCGCTCAATTTCCATAAAATCGGAAGTATTACTTTGGTTGGCTTTATTCCTTTTTACGGCACCAGCAGTGTTAATGGCACCTCCAAAAAGCAGGAACTTTTCTGTAAGGGTAGTTTTACCAGCATCGGGGTGACTAATAATAGCAAATGTTTTTCTTTTCTCTATCTCTGGGTGAAGCATACAAAATTGGATTTTTGAAACTTAGAATAATACGGCAATGGTTATAAAAACCTTAATGCGAATAATATAGCCGTGTAATGTTTCATTGGCGCAAAGGTAAGTAAAAAGCATGAGGGTAGAAAACGAGTGTATGCCTTTGTTTTAGAAAAGCAAAGCCTGTGGTTCTTCTGTTCCAAAAGTCCCGCTTTCCGTTCAATCTTTTTATGAATGGTATTGCCATCTTTAGACTTCGTAAGTTTCTAAAACTTACGAAGTCTTGGCTTTTGCTTCAAAAAGTATTTGCACTTTTATTGGGTTTAGTTAATTTGTGATTTTGCTGAAAATGTGTTTATTCGTGAAATAAATATTAATTATGGATTTTGTATACTTATTATGGCATACTCATACGTCCGAAGAACTTACTAATGGAGAGGACGTGAAGCTGATTGGTGTTTATAGTACAAGAAATCTTGCCGAGGAGGCACAAATACGGACATCTTTGCTTATTGGTTTTAAGGATAATTTGGAGGGGTTTGAAATTTCTAAACATAAGGTTGACAATGATAGTTGGACATCAGGTTTTATAACAGTTTAAACTTTTTCTTTTACTAGCTATAGGAATGACTGTAAAAATGTCCCCTCCAAAAGAAGGGACGCGCTCCGATTAACCTCATCTCGACAATAGGAGGGGACTAACAATTTTGCCTAATAGTACACTGGCTAGGTATAAAACCTGCGAGGTTTATTCCAGTGGCTAAAATCCTCCCCATGCCCACTCCAAAAGAAGGGAAGTGCTCCGATTAACGTCATCTCGACGATAGGAGAGAACTAACAACTTTGTAGAATAGTGGGCTAGTTATATATAAAATCTTGTAGGTATCAAAAACCTGCGAGGTTTGCCAAAAAGTTTTGGTACATAAATCTTCGTAAGTTTCCTAGAGCATAAAAGCAATCAATAAATCCTTAATTTTTACGTCTCAATCTTGTATATTAGCAATTAAACCAACTTACTATGATTATTTTAGGAATTATCGCCATTGTTGTATTGCTTATCGGTATAGGTGTTTACAACTCATTAATTGGTAAAAAAAACCAAGTGACCAATGCATTTTCTGCTATTGACGTTATGCTGAAAAAACGTTACGACCTGATTCCAAATTTAGTGGAAACCATTAAGCAGTACATGCAGTACGAAAGCGAAACGTTGACCAAAATCACGCAAATGCGTACGCAGGGTACAAATGCAAACTTATCTGATGCCGAAAAAGTACAATTAGACCTACAATTGGGTACAGCGGTAAGAGGAGTAATGGTGAACGTGGAAAATTATCCAGACCTAAAGGCAAATACAAACTTTATTAATTTGCAAAGTACGTGGACAGAAAGCGAAGAACAAATCGCTGCCGCCCGTAGAACTTATAATGCTGCGGTGACCAGTTACAACAATGCAGTAATGATGTTCCCGAGCAGCATTTTCGCAGGAATGATGGGGTACCAAACGATGCCTGTATTAGAAATCCCAGCCGAAGAACGTAAGAACATTAGCGCAAAGGAACTTTTCAATAACTAATGCAATTTCATAGCCTACCAGAAATGGGTCCAGTTTTTAACGAGCTGGAAACATCAAGACTATACCTTGCAAAACGACATGCTAGGGCTTATTGGAGCATGGGGATAGGTGCTGCATGTTTACTCGTAGTTGCTCTGATGGGCGTAATAGAAGCGGGTATACTTTTACTAATTATAGGTTTAATCGTTGGCTTTGTAATGCTTGCTCTGGTCAATAAAAAAACCAAGGAATATAAGCTAGATTTCAAATACAAAATCATTGGTGGTGTATTAAGACACCTTAATGATAGTTTACAAATCAATCCACTATCAGGAATAAGTGAGGACGATTTTATCAATAGCTATTTGTTTTCGCAAACTCCAGACCGATATAAAACCGAAGATTTGGTGTACGGCAAGATAGATAAAACACAAATCCATTTTGCCGAAGTTCACGCTGAGTATAAAACGGAAACCCAGACTAAAAACGGGAAGCAGACCCAGTGGCATGATATTTTTAAAGGGATTGTCTTTTGTGCAGATTTCAACAAGAACTTTAACGGATTAACCGTAGTAAGGCCAAGAGGTTTTGGAGGTGCATTAGGGAAATGGCTTTCGAAAAACGTAATGGGCAATAAACGTATTGTTGAGCTTGAAAATGTAAACTTCGACAAGATGTTTATTACTGAGAGCGGCGACCAGATAGAAGCTAGGTATATTTTAACGCCTTCATTAATGGAGAAGTTGTTGGAGCTGAACCAATATGCCAATTCTACCATTTCAGTATCATTCATTTGGTCTAACGTTTATATCGCATTCCCTTTAAATCATAATTATTTCGAAGCGCCAATTTTTAAATCGCTGCTCAATGCAGATGTGCTGCAAAAGGATTTGAGTATTTTGAAACTAATGTTGCACGTAGTGGAGGAATTGGATTTGAACACTCGTATTTGGACTAAACAGTAGTTTGCTTGCTGCCTAGCCCAATTTAAACTTACGAAGTTTTCAAAACTTCGTAAGTTTCATAAAGCACAAAAAGAAGGGGTAAAAGCTTTCAAGTTCCGCAAATCTCATGGGTTTATCTGCATGATGCAAATTAAACCTATGAGGTTTTAGTCAACAACAAAAATATGAATCGTCCCCTCTGACTCCTCCAAATGAGGAATGCTCCGATTAACGTCATCTCGACGATAGGAGAGAACTAACAGATTGACAATTTAATAGTTTAGATAAAACCTTTCAGGTTTCAAAAACCTGTGAGGTTTGCCAACAAAGTTCTGGCACATCAATAAAAACTTATGAAGTTTTCAAAACTTCGTAAGTTTCTAAAGTTAAATAGCCCTGATTGTAGCGGCATCCTTTTTTGTCTTCTGGAGATTCCTGAATAATTGGGATGAGCTGTTGAAGACAAAAAAGATACAGCGGAAAGCAGGACTGTTTTTAAATAGTTTGCTGTATTTGCGCTTCGAATTACATTTCGACAAGCTCAATTTGACAACTTCCTCGGTTTGATAACAAAAAAAGTCCCTTAACTTGCGCTAAGGGACTTTATCTTTATGCTGTGTCTTCGATAAACTCAGACTGACATTATACTTTGTTTTATTTCGACAAATACATTGATTTATCTTTCACAAGTTGTAAGAAGTAAGGATCTTCCAAATCTTTGATGAAACGGATTGCTTCACCAGTAGACTTCATTTCTGGTCCTAGTTCTTTCGCCACTTCAGGGAATTTGTTGTAAGAGAAAACAGGCTCTTTAATGGCATATCCCTGTAGCTTGCGCTCGATGTTAAAATCTTTCAATTTGTTTACACCTAGCATAATTCTAGCTGCAATATTGATGTAAGGAACATCGTAAGCTTTAGCAATGAAAGGGACAGTACGAGATGCACGAGGGTTAGCCTCGATAACGTATACTTTATCGTCTTTAACTGCAAACTGGATGTTCAACAAGCCAATTACGTTAAGTGCTTTGGCAATTTTTTTAGAGTAACTCTCCATGTCGGCAATTACCTTGTCAGACAAGCTGAATGGAGGCAATACTGCACTTGAATCGCCCGAGTGGATACCTGCAGGTTCAATGTGTTCCATTAAACCAACAATATGCACGTCTTCACCATCGCAGATCGAGTCAGATTCAGTTTCTTCTGCTCTGTCCAAGAAGTGGTCAATCAACACACGGTTTCCAGGAAGGTCACCTAGCAATTTAACTACCGCACTTTCTAAGTCCTCGTCGTTAATTACGATGCTCATGCCTTGGCCACCTAATACGTAACTTGGGCGAACCAATACCGGATAACCTACTTCATTAGCTACTTTAATCGCTTCTTCAGCATTTTCGGCAACACCGTATTTTGGATAAGGAATATCTAATTCTTTCAATAAGTCAGAGAAGCTACCACGATCCTCAGCAATATCCATGTCTTCATAAGAAGTACCAATGATACGGATGTTGTTTTCGTGCAGTTTTTCTGCCATTTTCAGAGCAGTTTGACCGCCTAATTGAACAATTACTCCAACTGGATTTTCTAGGTCGATGATTTCACGCACGTGCTCCCAGAAAACAGGCTCAAAGTAAAGCTTGTTGGCCATGTTAAAGTCTGTACTTACCGTTTCTGGGTTACAGTTGATCATGATGGCTTCGAAGTTGTTTTCTTTTGCCGCCAACAAACCGTGTACGCAAGAGTAATCAAACTCAATACCTTGACCGATACGGTTAGGGCCTGAACCTAATACAATTACCTTTTTCTTGTCAGAAACGATTGATTCGTTGGTGCCTAGCTCATCTCCTTCAGATAGAACTTCGCCTGTTACTAGAGAAATTTGTTTTGGAGTCTCTTCAAAAGTAGAGTAGAAATATGGCGTTTGTGCAGCAAACTCGGCAGCACAAGTATCAACCATTTTATAAGCTCTTCTAATGTTCAGTTCCTTACGACGGTTGTAAACATCGTCCTCGGTTACGTTGCCTAAAATGAAGGCAATTTGAATATCAGAGAAACCTTTTTGTTTAAGGTTGAAGAAGAAATCTCTAGGGATATTATTTAACGAGTAGCGTTTCAACTCAGTTTCTAACGTTACCAACTCTTGTATTTGGTTTAAGAACCATTTATCAATCTTAGTCGCTTTGCGAATAGACTCTAATGGCACACCCATGCTCATCGCATCCTTAATTAAGAACACGCGGTTCCAGCTTGGATGTTGTAAGCCATGCATGATCTCTTCGATATCGCGTTTTTGACGACCATCTGAACCAATACCAGCACGGCCAATCTCTAAACTCTGACAAGCTTTTTGTAAGGCTTCGTTAAAACTGCGGCCAATACCCATTACCTCACCTACAGCCTTCATCTGCAAGCCAAGTTCCATGTTGGCACCTTTGAATTTGTCGAAGTTAAAGCGAGGGATTTTTACGATCACATAATCTAAAGTTGGCTCGAAATAAGCCGAAGTCGTTTTTGTGATTTGGTTTTCGATTTCATCTAAGTTGTAACCGATAGCCAATTTAGCAGCAATTTTAGCAATTGGATAACCGGTAGCTTTACTTGCCAATGCTGATGAACGAGATACACGTGGGTTAATCTCGATCGCAATGATGTCATCGTTATCAGGGTTCACTGAGAATTGTACGTTACAACCACCAGCAAAATTACCAATGGCACGCATCATTTTGATGGCTTGGTTACGCATCTCTTGGTAGCAACGATCTGATAAAGTCATTGCAGGAGCAACGGTAATCGAATCTCCAGTGTGGATACCCATTGGGTCGAAGTTCTCGATAGAGCAGATGATGATTACGTTATCATTGCTGTCTCTTAGTAACTCTAACTCGTATTCTTTCCAGCCTAAAACCGCTTGCTCTACCAAAACCTCGTGGGTTGGTGAAGCTTCTAAACCGCGTTTAAGGGCTGCGTCAAATTCTTCTTTTTTGTGTACAAAGCCACCACCGTAGCCACCCAGCGTATAAGAAGGGCGAATTACCAATGGAAAGCCAATTTCTTGTGCGGCTTCTTTACCTTCTAAAAATGAATTGGCAATTTTTGAAGTAGCAACACCAACGCCTATATCAACCATTAATTGGCGGAAAGACTCTCTGTTTTCAGTTTTGTCAATTGCAGCAACATCAACACCAATAATTCTAACGTTGTGTTTTTTCCATAAACCTCTTTCCTCGGCATCTACGCAAAGGTTCAGTGCAGTTTGTCCACCCATAGTAGGCAAAACCGCATCAATAGTAGGTAAATTGGGATTGTTTTTGTGTTCCGTTAAAATCTCGTCAATTGATTCGAGTGTTAGAGGTTTTAAATAAACGTGGTCACCAATTACCTTGTCGGTCATAATGGTAGCCGGATTAGAGTTAATGATCGAAACTTTAACTCCTTCCTCTTTTAAAGAAAGTGCAGCTTGTGAACCAGAATAGTCAAATTCGCAGGCTTGTCCAATAATAATAGGTCCAGATCCGATGATCAATACTGAATTGATGGAAGTGTCTTTAGGCATGTGGGATTTTTAAAAAAGTCTAAAGTGATAGTCTAACTGACCGATAGCTGGGAGAATTCCTCTTGCTATAAAACGAAAATCCCAACATCTCTGTCGGGATGCAAAGATACAATTTGCTGATCAAATTTTTGGCGATTATTTTAAAATATATTGATCGGTTGAAATGATACAGAATATGCGATTTGACAAGGATGTTTTTACGTGTTTCCAAAGGCTTTTAATAGTGGGTGATGGTGAAGCTTGGCTGCTTAACTTGTTGATATAGTGAAAACAACTTTATCACTTGGCTGTTTAAATAGGCAGTGCTAAATAAAAACTAAAGATATGACAACAAAATACCTGTCCTTTTTAATCCTTTCAGCTTCAATGTTTGCGGCTTGTAACAGTTCAAATAAGAAAAGTGAAACTGCTGATACGGTGCATGCGACTGCTGATGTAGATACCTTAAATCTGCCAGCGCCAGATACTACTGCTTCTAAAAATAATTTTAGTAAAGTGATTGGCTGGCCTGCCGATAAAATGCCAGTGGCACCAGATGGTTTTGTTGTCAGTAAATTTGCCGATCAAATGAAAAGCCCTCGTAATATTGTGGTTGCCCCTAATGGCGATATTCTTGTGGCTTTATCCAATTCTGAGCGGAGTACGGCCGAACAGGTGGTCAATAAAATTTCAGGGAAAGCCAAATCTGAAGTCTCTGGCAAAAGTGTAAATACCATTTTACTGTTCAGGGATAGCAATCAAGATGGCGTACCAGAAGTTAGGACTACTTTTTTAACTGGGTTGAACCAACCTTATGGAATGGCGTTCGTTGGAAATTCCTTTTACGTGGCCAACACCGATGGGCTTTGGGTTTTCCCTTATAAATCTGGAGACACGAAAATTACTGGAGTAGGTAAAAAAATAGTGGAATTGCCTGCTGGTGGCTATAATAACCATTGGACAAGAAATCTTTTAGTGAGTAAAAACAAGGATAAAATTTATATCTCGGTAGGGTCTGGAAGTAATGTGGGCGAAAATGGCATGGAACACGAAGTGAGAAGGGCTGCCATTTTGGAGGTCAACCCTGATGGTACAGGTGAACGTATTTTTGCGAGCGGTTTGCGTAATCCGGTTGGAATGGATTGGGCGCCTACCACTAATGCGTTATGGACTGCGGTAAACGAACGTGATGGTTTGGGTGACGATTTGGTGCCTGACTATATCACCAGTGTGAAACAAGGGGCGTTTTATGGCTGGCCCTATGCATATTTCGGACAGCATGAGGATCCTAGGTTGAAGGGAGCTAATCCGGAGTTGGTAAAGAAAACCATTGTGCCTGATGTGGCAGTAGGTTCGCATACTGCTTCTCTTGGGTTGGCTTTTTATACCAATAATAAATTTCCTGTGAAATATCAGGGTGGTGCTTTTATCGGACAACATGGCTCTTGGAACCGCTCGAAATTTAGTGGTTACAAAGTAGCCTTTGTCCCATTTAAAGATGGTAAGCCCGCTGGGGCATTGCAGGATTTTTTAACAGGTTTTATCGCTGATGGTGATAAGAGCGAGGTTTATGGCAGGCCTGTAGGTGTTGCTGTTTTGCCTGACGGGTCGCTTTTGGTGGCAGATGATGTCAGTGGCATTATTTGGCGAGTGGCCGTGAAATAGAACAATACACTTGTATATTTTATGCTACACTGTCCGTTTTATAGGGCTATATGTCAGCTGGTGTTCTGTAGATAATGCAATAACGGCAGACCACGATAAAATAATCTTTTGAGATTTTGAAAAAATAAAAAATGCTATAGTGTGCTTTAAACACGATGTACCACCATTAAAGGTCATGTAAGCGTCATGAAATAGGTGATTTTTAAAGATTGGCAAAAATGTTGTAATAAAAGCAAACAAATAGAGTTTTATAATTGTTGTTGAAACAGATTGATGATTAAGACAGCAAAATAAATTGAAAATTTGATCTAAAGCATCCTCGCAAGAGGGTATTCTTCATAAATAGTTTGTTTGGTTTATTTTCCGGTAGGGGTTGTTCCCTACCGGAATTCTTTTTTATAGCCCTTTTGGTTTGCCGGAGATATACAAAATTCTTATTTCATAATAAATGATACTGGATATTTATTAGGTTGTAGAATGTGCAAGAAAAAATCTGTGCATTTGTGGCTAAAACATAACTTACCTCTATATTTGATTAATGTTAATTCTCGAAGCCAATTTTTGGCAACAATTGCTTCAACAGTTTCAGCACACCTCATGGCTTGAGTGGCTTGGGTTTGTAAGTACTTTAGCTTGCATTTATTTGGCAGCTAAAGAAAATATATGGAATTGGCCGATTTCTATACTTAGTATTGTGATTAGCGCAGTACTCTTTTACAAGAGTCATTTGTTTGGAGATTTTGCGTTACAGTTTTATTTTCTGTTCACTGCGTTTTACGGTTGGTGGTTTTGGATAAAGAAAAAGAAGGAGGATAGCAAGCCTGTAGTGAGTATAGGTTGGAAACACTGGATTTATGCCATTTTGTCCATTGCTGTTCTTACGGCGGTACTAGGATATTTTTTGGATCGCTACACACCTTCCAATGTGCCGTATGAAGATGGTTTTTGCACGGCAGTAAGTTTCGTCGCACAAATTATGCTTACCCGAAAAATTCTTGAGAATTGGATTTTGTGGATAGTGGTTGATATTTGTTATGTACCCTTATTAATTTATAAAGAGCTTAATTTATATGCTATACTATATGCTATTTTGGTTATTATAGCTTTAAAGGGATATTTGGATTGGAGAAAGACTTATCGTGAACAAGCAGATTAAAAAAGTGGCCATTGTTGGTCCTGAAAGTACTGGGAAATCTACCATTTCGTTGCAATTGGCTAAATACTATCAAGTGCCTTGGGTGCCAGAGTATGCCCGTTATTATTGTGAGGCTTTAACGGAACCTTGCACATTGCAAGATGAAGTGAATATGTTTCATGGACAGTTGGCCCTTGAAGAGTCGGTTTTGGCGATGGCTGAAACAGACTTTGTAATCTGTGACACTACTTTTTTAACGGTAAAGATTTGGAGTGATGCTTTTTTTGGAAATACTCCTAAAATAGTATTAGATGCACTTGAAAATCGTCCTTACGACTTTTACATTCTGCTGGATATTGATTTGCCTTGGCAAGATGACCCTTTGAGAGATTTCCCTAACCAGCGAGAACATTTCATGGAAGTTTGGCACAAGGAATTAAAAGCTTTGGATGCTAAATATACTGTAATATCAGGTATTGGAGAGGAGCGTTTTAAACATGCTGTTGAAGCCATTGATGAGTTTTTGTTGGGATCTGTTTAAAAAGTTTAAAAAAGAAAAAGGCGGCTATTATGCAATAGCCGCCTTTTTTATGTTGTTGTGTCCTGTTAGATGAACAACGCTAAAATGTAATATAAGATTGCTGCCAAAGCTGCTGATACAGGAATGGTTAATACCCATGCCCAAACAAGCTTAACCGTAACTCCCCATTTAACCGCAGAGGTTCCTTTGGTTAAACCAGAACCAATGATGGAACCAGTAATGGTGTGGGTGGTACTTACAGGGATTTTCAAGTGCTCAGTAAAGTAAAGTGTTAACGCACCGGCAGTTTCTGCGGTTACTCCTTCAAATGGGGTCACTTTGGTAATTTTAGAACCCATCGTTTTTACGATTTTCCATCCGCCACTTAAAGTTCCTACTGAAATGGCCGTATAACAAGCTAGAGGAATCCATGCTGGCATGTGTGCTGCAATCTCTTCGCCGTTGGCATCTTTAGAAGGCAATACTACGTGTAACCAGTCGGGCATGCTGCTCATAGAAACACCACTTTGGTGTACATAAACCAATACCGCTGCGGCAATAATTCCCATTACTTTTTGCGAATCGTTACCCCCGTGACCTAAACTGAAGGCTGCAGATGATAATAATTGCATTTTTCTAAGCCATTTTGTCGATTGGTGGTGGCTTAAGAAACTGAAGATTAAACAGAACGAGCTAATGGTAAGTACAATGAATGCGACTAAGAACCATTTGATGTTATGCGATTCAAATACGATGCTCCAAAAATGAGATTCAAAACGAGGTTTGTGAATCTTGTCATAAGGAATCATTTGAAAGTATACAAAAACAACGGTGGCAATCATCAAACCAAGCGTAAAAAGCTTTGGCCCAATACTCTTTTTGGCCGAGTGTAATAGCCAAACGGAAATACAGTAGGAAACAATGGCACCAATTAGAGGCGCTAATACAATGAAGCCTACAATTACCAAAACGCCTGTTGGCATTTCGCCAGCCTTGCCTTCTTTGTACCAGTTTACTACATCTAAGCCCGCATGAGCTACAGCAGCACCTGCAAAACCACCAATTAAAGTGTGAGAAGAACTAGAAGGTATACCGAACCACCAGGTTAGTAGATTCCAAATAATAGCCGCAATCACCCCCGCTAAAATTACAGTGAGGTTAATTTCCATGGTGTTGGCTGTTTTTGCAACAGTATCGGCCACGCCGAAACCAAACACCCAGTAGGCCAAAAAGTTAAAAAATGCAGCCCATACCACGGCTTGGAAAGGTGTAAGCACCTTAGTAGCTACGATGGTTGCAATTGCATTAGCAGCATCATGAAAACCATTGATGTAATCAAAGATGAGCGCTAAAACAATAATTAAGAGAAGTATGGTCATAATGGTCTTATGCGTTTTTAACCAAGATAGATTCTAGCACGTTGGCCGCATCTTCACATTTATCAGTCGCAATTTCTAAGGTTTGTAATACCTCTTTTTGCTTAATTAATTCTATCGCATTGGTTTCAAACTCAAACAAACGGGCAATGGCAAGGTTACAAGTGTAATCAGCTTGGTTCTCTGCACTGTTGATTCTCACGCAAGCATCTGCAATTACCCTGATGTTTTTAAAGCTTCTCAATTCTTTGATCGCTTTTTCAAGGTCACCGCACATTTCAACCAATAACTCCGCAAGTTTTACCATTGGCTCGCCAATATTGGTTACGTTGTAAAGTTCGATGTTTCCTGCTGACGCGTGAATATAATCTGCAATATCGTCAATAGCACTAGCCAATGAGTGGATGTCTTCTCTATCAAAAGGAGTGATAAAGTTTTTGCTCAACTCAATAAAAATCGTGTGCGTAATGTCGTCACCTACGTGCTCTAAACGCTCAACCTCTTTAATGGCTTCTTTTCTTTTTTCGATGTCGTCGGTAGTTACTACTACTAAAAGTGCTTCTGCAATTTTCCTAACGTTACTTCCTGCTTGTTCAAATAATGGCTGGAACTTTTTGTCTTTAGGGGTAAAGAAGCTGAATATATTGCTCATACTTATTTTAAATATGATGCAAAAGTAAAACCGCAATGTTAAGTTAATGTTAACTTTGGCGACAATTTTACTTGATTGTTAAGTGATAACGGATTGTAGCCTAACAAAATGGCCTCCATTAAACTTAAATAAGGAAATGCGTAGCATTATTTTTTACCGTAGTTCAACAAAGGTTCGTTGTTTTTTTGAAGCGTGAAGGCAAAAGTGGTCCCAATGCTTGGCGTACTGCGTACCGAAATGGTTTGTTGATGTGCTTCCAAGATGTGTTTTACAATAGCCAAGCCTAAGCCGGTTCCACCTTCTTTTCTCGAACGGTGAGAATCTATCCTGTAAAAACGTTCAAATAAGCGAGGGAGGTGTTTCTCTTCGATTCCCATTCCGTCGTCGGTTACTTCTATCAGATATTGGTCGTGAAGTTCAAAGATTTTAATCGAAGTAGAACCATTTTCTTTACCATATTTAATGGAATTCTGGATAAGGTTAATTAACACCTGTCTAATTTTCTCTCTATCGGCATAAACCATCGTAGGATTGGTGTATTTGTCTTTAAAGATGAATTTGGTTTTGTTGTCGGCAGCTTTGTCTTCTAAAATGTCAAGTACTTCCTTAATTAAAGGAACAATGTCGAAACGAACATAGTTAATTGGGATTTCTCCCGTCTCTAATTTTGAGATTGAGTCCAAATCTTTAATTAAATAGCTTAAACGCTCAATGTTGTTTTCAGCTTTCTTTAAAAATTTCATGGCCATCTCTGGGTCATCAGAAATACAGTCTTGGAGCGTTTCTATATAACCTTGAATCGCAAACAAAGGTGTTTTAAATTCATGTGACACATTGGACAAAAATTCTCTTCTGAATCGTTCTTGTTTTTTTAACAGTTCAATTTCTTTCTTTTTGGCGCCGGCCCATTCTTCTACTTCTTGTTGTACATCATTAATAGGGTCTGAACTCACATATTCGCCAAGTGCTTCTTTCAAATCTTTTCCAAGCTTAAGGTTGTGGATCAGTTTGTAAATGAGCTTGATTTTACTGTAGATATATTTTTCGAGTAAATAGTAAAATACCAAAAAACTGGTTCCGAACGAAATTCCGAACGAAATCAGCAAGTAGTACCAGCTCCCCTGAAAATGGTAGTTCACCAAGCCAATAGATAAGCCCACAGCCAATGCTGTAATTAAAACCAGTACACTAAATTTCATCTATTTCTTTTTTTGTTTTTCGATGTTTGATGAGCGCTCGGTGTGGCGTAATTCTTTTTGATTAAATGAGTGCCGTACCTCGGTTTCATATTGCTAAATTACAGCTAATAAGTTAAGATAATGTTAACACCCTAGCTATAATTTTTCTGTCAGATATTTCCAGTAGCGTTTGGGTACATGCTGGGTATGCAGTTTGGTGTTTTTTCTTGCCACAATGTTTGTGCTCTTAAAATAGTTTTTCCATAGGTCTGCGTATAGGTTTTCTTTTTCATCTAGTAGATTTTGGTTCGTTTTTTTGAGCAAGTTAATGTCTATATCCATTTCAATTTCTTCTACCGTTTTTAGGTCGTAAAAAATGCCATAACGTCTTTTGAGGTCGTAAATGATCCATTGTTGGTCGGCGTAGCGGTTTTTGAAATGATTGATCAATAAAGGAATCACGTTAAAGTCGGGATCTATGCCGCAATAAAACATTCCATCGGCAGTTTTTTGGAAACGAATAAAAGCCTCCATCCTGTGTTTTTCTCGTTCTACTTTTCTGGCAGTTTGTGTAATGCTTAATACTTGTGGATGCCCATAATTTTGTTCAGCACCGTTAGGACTTTGAAAAATATAGATGATGAATTGAAAAAGGTCGTCGTATATTTCGGGGATCTCGGAGAGATAGGTGCAATAAACTCTGCGCATCCAAGTTCTATCCATTTTTTTTGCTAAGCCTTTCCAAACTCGGTCTGCTTTTTCTCTATCGTTTAATACCTCAAAGCTGGGTGTAAAAGCATCAGGTTGGTAGACTGCCTTTGATTTCAGTATTGTTGGTCCAGGTTTTCTCTCAAACCACTCAAAAACCGCAGTGAGCAAGCCTTCTAAAGTTCCATCGAAAATGTATATCATAGTTGTAAACAGTATTATAAATCATCTAAGACGCCTAAGTTCATTCAAGAACAGTCAAAAACTAAAATGTTCTTAAATGTCTGAGGTGGTAATAAAGCACAGGGTAGACCGAAAAACTTAATGTTCCTTTATTCCTTAATGTTAAAATTTAAAGCATTCTGGAATTTGGGAAATGTAGGTCATCGTTGTAAACAATATTATAAACCATCTAAGGCACCTAAGTTCATTCAAGAACAGTCAAAAACTAAAATGTTCTTAAATGTCTAAGGTGGTAATAAAGCGGGGCCGGCCTAAAAACTTAATGCTGATCATCATTAAAAAAGCAATAGCTGCTCATTCGGCGTCTTTAAATATTTACTATGGCTTTCGGCTAAAATAAATCCCTTGATTTGGTGCGACTGAAAATCCTTCAATTGAAATGGAGTGTCGGCGCAAGTAATAAAATGTTTAGCCCTGTTGTAAGCAATGCCTATTTTTTTCAACTGATGAATATAAAGTCTTCCAAATTTGCGGGCCTGTATAATTTTTTGTGCAGAACCTACACCGATTCCTGGAATGCGTAAAATCATCTGATAGTCGGCGGTGTTGATGTCGATAGGGAATAAGTGCATGTTGCGCAGCGCCCAGCTTAATTTAGGATCAATGTCGGTATCTAAATGTGGATTATTATCATTAAGCAATTCTTTCACATCAAATCCGTAGAAGCGCATTAACCAATCTGTTTGATATAACCTATTTTCACGTAAAAGTGGAGGTTGCGAACCTAAAATTGGCATTCTGCTATCATTGCTAATAGGAATATAACCAGAATAATAGACCCGTTTTAAAGAAAAGTTTTTGTAGAAATTAGCTGCGGTGTACATAATATCCTTGTCGGTTTCTGGCGTGGCACCTACTACCATCTGAGTACTTTGTCCAGCAGGTACAAATTTGGGAACGCTTTTGATCAGCTTCTTTTCCTCTTTAAACTGTACAATTTGGTTTTTGACAAAACCTAAAGGTTTGATGACGTCTTGGTGGCTTTTTTCGGGTGCCAAAAGTTTTAAACCTACCTCAGTAGGCATCTCCAAGTTAATGCTCATCCGATCTACATAAAGCCCTGCCTCTGTAATTAATTCGTCACTAGCCCCTGGAATAGTTTTTAGGTGGATGTAGCCATTGTAGTTTTCTTTGAGCCTTAATTTTTTCACAACCCTCAGCAGTCGCTCCATGGTGAAATCAGCATTCTTAAAAATTCCGGAACTTAAAAACAGGCCTTCAATGTAGTTCCTTCGATAGAAATTCATGGTCAGTTCCACAACTTCATCAACTGTAAAAGCAGCCCGTTCAATATCATTGCTGCGCCTTGAAACGCAGTAGGCACAATCGAATATACAATGATTGGTAAGGAGTATTTTTAATAGAGATACGCAGCGGCCATCTTCGGTATAAGTATGGCAAATGCCCGATTGGTGTCCATTGCCAAGGCCTTTATTCGTGTTTTTTCGGTCGCTACCGCTTGATGAACAAGATACATCGTATTTTGCGGCATCGGCCAGTATATTGAGTTTTTGAATTAACCTTTCAGACATAATCAGCTATTTTGCTAACAAATATAGTAAAATAGCTAATATTTTTAGTTATTTTTTACCTTCCCACTCCGAATAGAACTGCTCTAAGTAGGTGATCATAAATTGATGTCTTTGTTCCGCCATCGTTTTGCCCGTTTCTGTCTTCATCAAGTCTTTTAGTAAAAGGAGTTTTTCGTAAAAATGGTTGATGGTAGGAGAGGTGGTATTTTTGTACTGCTCTTTGTTCATTTGCAGGTTAGGTTTGATTTCGGGATTGTACAATACCCTATTTTTAAAACCTCCATAAGTAAACGCTCTGGCTATACCAATGGCACCAATGGCATCTAGCCTATCAGCATCTTGTACCACATCTAATTCTTTAGAGAAGTATGAAATTTCACCAAAGCTGGCTTTAAAAGAAAGGTTTTTGATAATCAGCTTTACTTCCTCGATAATTTTGGGGTCAAGGCCAATACTCGCTAAGAAATCACCTGCTTTTTGAGGGCCAATCTCTTCGTCGCCGCCATTAAATTTGCTGTCGGCAATGTCATGTAGAAGGGCAGCCAAGGCTACGGTTAATTCATCTGCTTTCTCAATGCTGTTGATGTGCTTTGCCGTTTTATAAACACGTTCGATATGGAACCAGTCGTGGCCAGCTTCAGCATCGGCAAGGGTGGCTTTTACAAAGTTGATGGTAAGGTCTAAAATCTGTTGCATGGGCGCTAAAGTAAGGGTTAGCTTTTAGCTTCTTGAACTTAGGCTTGTGAAAAAAAATCACATAAAGATAATAGACTGACTGCTAAATAAAAAGAAATGCTCAATGTTGTAGCTAACTTTGAGCATTTCTTTTTGGTTCCACAAATTGCTAATAGGCAGTGCGCTTTGAGGCTAATAACTCTAAGGTGTCTACGTCAAGCAGTTTGGCGATGAGGAAAAGTCGATCAAGGCTGATTTTGCTGTAACCCAATTCAATTTTGCTATAAGCATTTTGGGAAATTCCAATTTTGGAAGCTAAGTCCTGTTGCGAAATTTTCTTATACTCGCGAACTTTTCTGATTCTTTTAGCGATGCGGTGCATCTCTTTTTTGTATTTTTCAATCATGGGGCAGATAGTTAGTTTGGTAAAACTATACAAATATTTTACAATTTGCAAGTTTAATACCTAGTAATCATCTGTTTACAACTTTTTTGAGTATCGAAAAATAGTGTTTTTTTATCGGTTCGGACGCTCATTTTCTGGTCGTCTACTGCCATCGTAAAGCTCATATTCCAGCATTCTACAATCTAGTTTTCCATTGTAAAACTCTATCTTTTTATCAGCCTTTAAGCCTATTTTTTTGGCTAAATCAGGGTTTCCTGTAAAAATATAGCCATGGTAACCTTTACAGTTAGTTTTCATGAAATCGCCCATACGTTTGTAGGTGAGTTCCAATTTACTGTGAGTACCTAATCTTTCGCCATATTCAGGGTTAAAAACAACTACTCCTTTTTGGCCTTCAGGTACGTTTGTTTCTGCAAAATCTCCCACCTCAAATTGAATCAATTGATCAACACCTGCAGTTTTTGCATTTTTCCTGCTTACGTCAACAGCGTCTGGCGAAAGGTCAGAAGCAATAATCTGTAGGTCTATATTTTTAATTACTTGATCTTTTAAATTCCGTCTCTCCTGAAAAAACACTTCTTCATCGTAACCCATAATGTGCATAAAACCATAGTTCATCCTATATAAACCTGGACGACGGTTGGTGGCTAATAAGGCAGCTTCGATCGCTAGCGTGCCTGAACCGCACATAGGGTTAACAAAAGGCGATTTTCTGTCCCATTTGGTTGCCATGATTACACTGGTAGCTAAAGCTTCCAACATTGGCGCTTTCCCAGGGATTTTCCGATAACCGTGTTTACTCAATGTTTCTCCGCTGGTGTCAAGAAATATGGTAGCATCTGCATCTTTCCAGTATAAGTGCACCACTGCTTTGTTCGCATCAGAGCCGCTATTTGGACGAATACCCTTTTTAGCTTTAATACGGTCAACAATGGCATCCTTCACTTTTAGGTTTGCAAAAAGTGGGGTCGTAATATGAAGATTGTCAACATTTGAGGTCACTGAGAAATAGCCCGAAAAATCAATGAGTTCTTCCCAGGCAATATCTGCTAAGGTTTGGTAAAGCTCATCTGGGTCTTTTGCCTTAAAGTTTTTTAAGCTATATAAAATTTGACTAGCACAACGTAGGTTAAGGTTAAGTTTTATGCACTCGGTGAGGGTAATGTTAAGCTCTACGCCAGTAGGGAAGGCTCTTTCGATAGTGTAGCCTAGTTCTTCTACTTCTGTTTGGAGATAAGACGATAGTCTTTTATTACAGGTGATAATTACCTTGCTCTTGGTGTGGAAAACTTGTGTCATATGATTTGCGAAGTTATCAATAAAAATATAGAGATTTGGATGGAAGAAGAGAAATATATTAGTATTGATATGGAAATTAAAGGGAAGGTACACGAAATTGGTGCCACACAGCAAGTGAGCGAAACGTTTAAGAAACGTGATTTAATTGTAGAATACGCAGAAAATCCGACTTATCCGGAATATATCAGATTTGAGGCTTTACAAGATAAAACAGCTTTATTTGATAGTTTGAAGCCTGGAGATGAGATTGAAGTTTCATTCAATTTACGTGGTCGTCCTTGGACTAACAAAGATGGGGTGACTTCATATTTTAACAGTTTGGTGGTATGGCGTCTTACGGCATTAACAGGTACTGCTCCTGCAGCTGGTGATGCACCACAATATGCTGCTCCAGTTGATGTGAATACCGCTGCTGGTGAGGATGACGATTTGCCTTTTTAACATCGCTTTTTAAGAAAACAATGATAATTAGAAGCCGCTTGGAATAACCAAGTGGCTTTTTTTATGCTCTTTTAACCCCAAAAGTTGTAGCTTCAATGCAGCCTTTTAAAATTGTTAATCGCTGAAAATGAGCTTTTACATGAGTTTGCTGTACTGTTAAAAAGTGTTAAAGGGTAGCGGTGTTTACTAAAGTGTTCGTTAACTTTGAATTGAAACGGCATGAAAAAGAGGAGCCTTTGGATAATTACTGCGCTAATGACCTTCGCGTTATTAGGTGTTTTTGTAATGCAGATGTATTACGTTAGGGAGTCTTATAACCTTAAGTCACAGCTTTTTGAGCAAGATGTAAATCAAGCACTAAGTGCTGTGGTGAATAAGATACAGAAGAAGAATGTCATTCGGCATATCAATCGAAAAGACGTAGAATTTCAGGAACTAGAAGTAAGCAATATCCGCAGTAAAACGGATAGCATTGTTGCTTTTAAGGAGAGGTATAAAGAGAATAAGGCTCGTAGGCGAATGAAACTACAGCAACAGATCTTACAATACTTAAATGAGCAGGATAGCATCATTCATATTAACTATGTTAAGCCCCAGATCATAAGTCAGGAAGATTATGCAATTTTGTCTAATCCAAATCCGAATAATAAAAATACGTTAAATTATAAAATAGACGAATTTAGAACGCCTGATGGGGTAGTACTTAGTCGTAAACTTTCGTCTAATTATGAACGGAAACGTCCAATTATTAGGCTTGATAAATTACCTGATTCCATCATATATCTAGCTTTTAGCCCAACCGATTTGAGGCCTCAGTTTATTACGTTGCCTACGATGGATCCCGACCTAAAAACCAAATTTGAGTTGGAGGATGTAAAAGCAGAGCACAGGTACAAAATGGAACTAGAAAGGCTCTATGCAGATACCGTTACGTTGGTAGGAAACGATGGACGTAATGTAATGCTATTGCAAGATGTAGCCAAAGAGATGGCCAATAAGAATATCCCTTTGGAAGAGAGAATCCCAAGTCAGGAAATTGTAGATACGCTGATTAAAAGGGAACTGTTAAGTAAGAATATCAATTTAGACTATAACTATTGGGTAACACCTTCTAAAAATACAGATAAGGTCATTTATCGTAATGTGTCTCTACAGGAAGGCGAAGCATTACCTAAAAATACTTTTAGTAAAATCATATTCAGTAATGATTTAATGATCAAAGATCCTGGGATGTTGTACGTGAGTTTCCCGAATAAGAACTCATTGATTTTTAACAACATGTTTGTTACCCTTATCTCTTCCGTTGGCCTATTGCTGGTATTGGTTTTCATTTTTGCCTATACTATTTACGCCATTATCAGGCAGAAAAAGATAACGGAGATGAAAACGGACTTTATCAATAACATGACCCACGAGTTTAAAACTCCTGTGGCTACCATCATGATTGCTAGTGAAGCCTTAAAAGATCCCGATTTGAATGCAGATAAAGCTAGGATCAATCGTTTAGCCGGCATTATTTACGATGAGAATGTACGCTTGGGAAATCACATTGAACGCGTATTGAACGTTGCGAAACTGGAAAAGAAGGAATTGAAGTTAGAGAGTCAACCGGTAGCTATGAATGAACTCATTGCTTTAGTGGTGGATAGCATGAGTCTTCAATTGCAAAAAAAAGATGCCGAAGTTATTTTAGCGTTGGAGGCGGAGAATGACGTGCTGATTGGTGACGAATTGCATTTGTCGAATGTGATTTATAACTTGATTGACAATGCCAATAAATATAGCCCATCAAATCCAAAGATTACGATTAAAACTAGAAACCACGCAAACGGCATTGACATAGAAATAAGCGATGAAGGTATTGGCATGACCAAAGAGCAAACTAAACGCATCTTTGATCAGTTTTATAGAGTGCCTACAGGTAATTTACATGACGTAAAGGGTTTTGGCTTAGGTTTAAGCTATGTGAATGACATTGTTGCTCAAATGAATGGAAGCATCAAAGTGAATAGTGAAAAAGATAAAGGGACGACGTTTACCATTCATATACCATTTAAATTAAACAATTGATATGAAGAAGATACTTTTGGTTGAAGACGATCCGAATTTGGGATTGTTATTGCAGGACTACCTACAGATTAAAGGCAATTTTGAAGTAGTGCTATGCACTGATGGCGACGAGGGATATAAGGCTTTTGGCAAGGATAATTTTGACCTTTGCATATTGGACGTGATGATGCCTAAAAAGGATGGATTCACTTTGGGGAAGGAAATTAGAAAGGCCAATGAACAAGTGCCAATCATTTTTGCCACAGCCAAATCAATGATGGAAGATAAGTCGTTAGCCTATGATTTAGGAGGAGATGATTACATTACCAAGCCTTTCAGGATAGAAGAATTGCTGCTACGCATCAACGCGCTGTTAAAGAGAGCATCTTCGAAACAAAATACTGTACAAGAAGAGGCACCAAGTCAGTTTGATATTGGTAGTTATCGTTTTGATTATACTACTCAAATTATCCATTTTGATGGTGCTCAGCAAAAGCTGTCTACCAAAGAGGCTGAATTGTTACGCTTGTTGTGCTTAAAGAAAAATGGAGTGCTTACCAGAGAAGAAGCGCTGCTTAGCATTTGGCATGACGATAATTACTTTAACGGGCGCAGTATGGACGTGTTTTTGAGTAAGCTGCGCAAGTATCTGAAAGAAGACCCAAAGGTGGAAATTATCAACGTACATGGAAAAGGCTATAAGCTAGTGGTTAACTAGCCTATAGCCTTTTTGTATTTCTTTGTAAAACTTGCTTTAGAGCATTGCCCATTTAAAGGTTTGGTAAGCTGATTTTCCCCAGCTTTTTAATGCTCCCTTTAAAATATCGTATAACTGTTTTTGGTTCACTGGTTTGCCTTTGGTAGGTATCTTTAACTTATCAGGGCTAACCGTTTCATCAGTTACTGAGGTGGCAAACCAGGTTACATGATCATGCGGAAGTGCTAAACCCAATATCATTCCAGGTAAACCACTAAAAGATTCTGGACCTCCACTTACCGCGATTTCTTCACTGTAGAAAGCCACTACATATACTGAGTCCATTACTAAGGCATTTGCTCTGCGACAGTTATAACCCGCAATATTTCTGAACTCGTCGGTAATTTTCCAATTGATTTTTCTGATACTATCGCTCACAAGGTAAGTCTCTTCGTAGATTTTCTTTTGCGTCTTACTGGTGCCTGTACTCAAATCGCTCAAAATACTGTTGGCCTGTTGAAACTCAATCATATTGGAAAACCAGTTATTTGACACCGGTGTATTGTCTTCGACAGGTACAAATGCGGTAGTATGATTACTGAATAACAGTTTGCTTTTTTGTACTTTAAATTGCGGATTGTTCTTTTGGTAACTTTCCAGCGCTTGAGTACTGAGGCTGTTGTCTTCTCCCCATGATTTAAGTTGTTGCTTAATTAAGGCATAAGCATTTACACGTTTTTCATATTCAATGGTTCCTTGGGTTACAAAGCGGGCATGTTGTGCGCTACTGTTCAATACCAAAAAAGTGAAAGAAGCGGCGATGATATATTTTAGCATTTTCATGTGTCTGTAGGTTAAATTAGTTTGTCTTTGGAGCTCCACCCATTTTGTTAAAATCCCATATTAACGAGAACATAAAATAGCGGCTGATGTTGTTGTAGCTGGTTTGGGTAATTGAATTTAAAGAAGCGTATCTTCTGAAACCAACATTTTGATTTAAGATATCGTTTGCACTCAACATTACTTTTAAACTCTCTTGTTTAAAAAATGCTTTGGTAAGCGAAGCGTTGATGACTAAACGGTCAAAGCTATTGTCAAAAGAATCAGAGCTTGGTTGGTAAGTGTACTCTCCGTTAGACGTTAAAGTTATTTTCTTTGGAAGTTTTAAGCTCAAGTCCATATAGCCAGTATAGCCCCATCCTTTGTTAGATTGTGGTGACAAGGAAGATACCTGTGAATTATAGCTTGGCCCAAAAGAAAGATAAAAGCTGTTTTTATCATTGTATTTACTGAAGTTAATAGCAGGATTAGCAGCAATACTATTGGTTTTATTCAGCACACTGTTTGCATAGTTGTATTGTGCTGAGCCGTTTAAATTTAGGTTTAAACCAGTATTGATATCGCCTAGGAATGAAAGTTTTCTAGAAAACCCTACATAACCATAGTAGTTGTATGGCAGTTTGCCCTCTAGGTTAACCGCACGGAAAGTAGTATTACTTCCTATTGTTGTATTATTGTTTACAATCTGGTTGCTGGTGAAATTTACGCCGCCGCTTACATAAAAGTTTTGGTTGGTAATGATTTTATAAGTGTTATATCTAAAGCTAATTCTATTGGTGTAAGATGGACCTAATTGGTCATTCCCTTCGTATTGGTTTTGTGGGTCATCATTGGTTCGCACTGGTTGTAGTTGGGTAACCGTTGGTTGTGTTGTTGCTCCACTATAATTGATACTGATAGATTTTTGAGCAGAGAATTTATACTGGTAAGAGGCCTGAGGAATCCAATTGATGAAATTTCTACTAAAACTTTGGTTGCTAAGCAGTTCTTTTTGGTCAAAATTTACAAAGCTGGTTTTAGTTCCAAAGTTGATAACTGTTTTCCCTTTTTTATAATTGAAAATGGCTCCCACTTGATTGATTAGCTGGTCTGCTTCAAAATCATTACTAAAGGTCATGTTCAGGTTGTCATAAGCACCGCTTGGCGAAGCGTCATAGGTTCTTCTATCTGCATTATTCATGGTGTATGTTAACCCGTAGTTGGCAACCAAAGTGAAAAATTTACTCAACGGTTCATTATAGGTGAAATTTGACGAAAGTCTATTGGTGACAATATTGTTGTCTTTAAACTGGTTGGTAACACTTCGCTCGTCAAATGAACCATCTTCTTTAAAAAGTTCGTTATCTGCGTATAAGTAACCATCTGACTTGTTTTTATTATATGCTTGACTTAAACTTATTGAGTAATTGCGTCCTGCTTTTTTTAATTTTTTGGTATAAAAAGCACTTAGGTTAAATAGCTGTTGTTTGCTGTCGTTGCTTGTATTCCTTTCAGAGTTGTACACCGATAAGCCGGTTCCTGTTTTCCTAATTGCATTGGTTATTACTTCACTTTGTGAGTTCTTTAAGGTGCCATCAATAACTACTTTTAAGTTAGAAGTGGTATCAAGTTTGATGTTATAGGTCGCATCAATTTTTTGCCTGAACATGTCATTTTCGGTGTCAGCCGTTGTATTGGTGTTCAGAACCTTACCAAGGAAGTTAGTTTGATCTAAGGTATTTTTATTGATTTTCACATTAAGAGAACCAGCCTTGTAATTGGTATTGATACTTTCTTTGTCATTATTCCACTTGTTCTCATAGTGGATGCCACCATTATGTGCAACTGGAATACCTTCGCCCCAGTAACGGCCGCCACCGTCAAGATCGTCACCGCCCGACATGAAAATCATCCCGTCATCAGTAATCTCCATGTTGCTGCTGGAACCATACTTGCCTGCGTCATCCCATCCCAATCCAGTTTTGCCTGTATTACTCGAAGTGAAATAGCCCGCTATTTTCTCTTTTTTCTTGAATTTATTGAACATCGCTTGCACTTGATAGAAATCATCCGTGCCATAGCCTGCATCAATTTTACCAAAGTAACCTTGTTTTTTATCCTCTTTCAATACGATGTTTAAGGTCTGTTTCTTTTGGCCATCGTCAACACCTGTAAAAGCAGCTTGATCGCTTGATTTCTCAAACAATTGTACCTTGTCAACCATATCTGCCCTTAGGTTTTTGGTCACCAAAGTAGGGTCATCGCCAAAAAATTCTTCACCATCAACGAGTACTTTTTCTACTGTTTTACCTTGAGCGGTAATTTTGCCTTGAGCATCAACAGTTACCCCAGGGAATTTTTTTAATAAATCCTCTACTCGGTCATTTGGCTGTATCTTGTAGGCGGAAGCATTAAATTCAGTGGTGTCGCCTTTAATCTTAATGGCGGCAGCCTGTCCTTTAATGATGACCTCATTCAATAATTTGGCTTTGGTTTTCATATCGATTGCTTTAAAATCGATAGACCTGTTGGCTGAATCTAAAGTGAACTTATTCACAAAATCCGCATATTCAGGATAGGTAATCAAAAGAATAAAGTTTCCATTTTTCATGTTTTGAAAACTGAAATTGCCTTCTGCATTAGCTCTAGTGAACTTATACAAAGTCGAATCTTTTGCGTTTAAAACGCTAACGGTTGCGTTGTGAAGCTTTGCATTTGAAGAAAGGTCGGCTGCAACGCCTTTGATAGAATTGGTTTGTGAACGAGCTACGGAGAATGTCAGTATCAGCGCTAATAGGAGTAACGTTCTTTTCATCTTAATAATTTGGTGTGCCACTAAATTATGAACTAAAAAAATAGTTTACAACTTGAAACTCTATTTTTAACATTTTTTAAGATAGTTGAAGGAGTTAGCTATCTTAGTGTGAACGATTTAAAATTCTTAAGCTTATGAAATTACCTTCGGTAAGTGTGCTTTGGCAAAACTTTAAAAGTGTTGTTTTCCGTTTCCCTTTACAGGTGCTGATTGCTTTAGTAGCTACAGGTATTTGGTGTTATCTTGCTGGTCCAGGTATCGCAATGGAACTGAATCAAAATCTGCTTAAGCTATTGCTCCTTTGTAATTTAGGTTTAACCTTATTGTTGGCATTAGATACTTATGCGGAGAGTCGGTCCCTAAATTCAACATCTAAATGGTTAATGCGGGCATCAGGATTAGCGTTATTAGTCGCTTTGTATTTTCTATTAGACCCTTTCAAATATTTGATAGATGTTTTCAGGGTGGCACTTTTTGCTTTCGCTTTTCACTTACTGGTCGCTTTTGCTCCTTTCATCAATCGTGGAAATTTGAATGGTTTTTGGCAGTATAATAAAACCTTGTTCTTAAGATTTCTGATATCGGCTTTTTATGCCGCAGTGCTTTTTGCGGGTTTAGCCATTGCGCTGGTTGCTATTGATGGCTTGTTTAGTGTCACCATTCGTTCAGATGTTTACCTCAGACTTTTTATCGTGCTGAGTGCTGGGTTTACAACTATTTTCTTTTTGGCGGGTGTGCCCATCAATTTTCAATCGCTAGATGAGGAACAGAGTTATCCAAAGGGATTAAAAATATTTACCCAATACGTGCTGATTCCTTTGATGACCATTTACTTGGCTATATTATTAGTTTACGAAGTTAAAATAGCCATCAATTGGGAGTTACCCAAAGGTTTGGTGTCTACGTTGATTTTAGGCTATGCGGTATTTGGGATGCTGTCGTTGCTTTTAATTTATCCCATTAAGGAGAAAGAGGGTAATGGTTGGATTCGACTATTTTCGCGCTTCTTTTACCTGATGATGATTCCCTTAATTGTATTGCTCATTTTGGCAGTAATTAAACGAGTAGGCAATTATGGAATTACGGAGTCGAGGTATATTTTAATCATCTTAGCTACTTGGCTTATAGGGATTACGGGTTATTTTCTATTTAGTAAAAAGCAAAATATAAAAGTAATCCCTGTTAGTTTGTTTGTGCTCGCCATACTGTCTATTTATGGACCGCAAAGTGCATTTTCTATTTCTAGAGTGTCGCAAACGGCTAGGCTGAAAAAACTGATCGCTAGTAAAAAGGTGGTTGATAAAGAAGAAATTCCTGCTGTAGTACGTTATTTGGTAGATAGGCATGGGCTTACTTCGCTGCAAGGTTTTACCTCTGCAAATCTTAAAGAGGCCGAAGAAAAGATTTACGCTAAAGCGGAAAAGAACAAATCACGGAGTTACGAGATAGATAATGAGAAGATTGATACTGCCTTTGCGCTTCTGAAAGTAAAAGATGTTGATGATTTAGTCTCGGCCAGATATGTGACCTTTAACAGTACTGATGGTGTGGTTAATCTGTTAGGGTATGAGGCGATGATTGATCTGAACGATTACTCGCAACAACCCAATATTTTCAATGGCGAGAAATTTGAAATTGAAAAAGGGTTAAGAGAAGGGACCAAAGTGCACCGCAAGATGAAAGTGGAAAAATTGACTTTGAAAATTGCTGGCCAAGAAGCGGCAGTATTTAACATAGATAGTTTAACGAGGGAATTAGTGCTGAAAAACGAGCAGCAGCCTTTTAAAGCTATTGGACATGAAACATTTGCCGTACCATCGGCTTTGTTGCAGCTTACGCAGAAAACCCGAAAATATAATTTTACTTTTGTGGCAAGAAATCTTAGTGGAAATTACAGAAGGAACGAGAGGACTTTCAACTGGCTAAATTTCGATGGCTACCTATTGATAAAAAAGAACTGATTTGGAAGAAAACGAACATCTACAACAACCTGCCGAACTTGCCGCTAGATTTATTAACCATACTTCGAGGCATATTTTTCTCACGGGAAAGGCAGGGACTGGAAAAACAACCTTTTTAAGGAACATTATTGCCAAAACACATAAGCGGGCGGTTATTGTGGCACCTACGGGTATTGCAGCAATTAATGCTTCAGGCGTGACTATTCATTCGCTTTTTCAATTGCCTTTTGGTGCTTTTGTGCCGCGTATTGTTCCTGGTCAGCATTTGCCATCAGGTGTGCCTTACAATACGCCTAAAAGTTTGGTGAGACATTTAAGCATGAACGCCATCAAACGACGTATCTTGTTAGATATGGAGCTTTTGGTGATTGATGAGGTGAGTATGCTCCGTGCCGATTTGCTGGATGCCATTGATTTTGTGCTACGCTTTATAAGGAAGAATAACCACGCTTTTGGTGGAGTACAAGTGCTTTTTATTGGCGATTTGTATCAACTTCCACCAGTAGTTAAAAATCAGGAACAGGAGCTATTGAGCAAATTTTATCAGAGCCCTTTTTTCTTTGATGCCTTGAGCTTAAAACCCAATCCGCCAATTTATATCGAGTTGGAGAAAATCTACCGTCAGTCTGACCAGGTTTTTGTGGATTTGTTGAACAACTTGCGAAATAACATTACCACCGAGCAGGATATCGCTTTGCTAAAGCAACATTATCAGGCCAATTTTAAACCCGACCTCAACGACAATTACATCACCCTTACTACGCACAACAGTAAGGCCGATGCCATGAACCGTAGCAGTTTGAATGAGCTGGAAGGTAAATCGTATTTCTATCAAGCTACCATCGATAAAGAATTTGCGGAAAGTGCTTATCCCATTGAAAAAACTTTGGAGCTAAAAGTGGGAGCGCAAGTGATGTTTGTTAAAAATGACCCAAAGGGAGAACAGCGATTTTTTAATGGGAAACTTGCTGTAGTGAGTAAGTTGGGAGATGATTTTATTGAAGTGCTGCCCGAAGGGAACAAATATCCCATCGTGATTGAACAGTATGCTTGGAAAAATATTAGATATACCACCAACAAGCATACTAACGAAATAGAAGAGGAGGAAATAGGGACTTTTACCCAATATCCACTAAAGCTGGCTTGGGCTATTACGGTACACAAAAGCCAAGGTTTAACTTTTGATAGGGCTATTGTAGATATTGGAGATGCTTTTGCTCCAGGGCAAATTTATGTAGCATTATCACGATTACGTTCTTTGGATGGATTGATATTGACTTCCAACCTTAATAGTAGGGGCTTAAAGGCTGACCAGAATGTGGCTTACTATTCTCGCACCAAAGACCAACAGGAAAGCCTACATAGTCAGATTACCAAAGAGGCTGAACTGTTTTTGAAACAGTTGTTGGTGCAGGCTTTTGATTTTACGCTGTTGGATAATTTTGTTTACGAGCATGTATTCAGTTACAGTAAAGATGAAAAACGTTCCATCAAGCAAACTCACTTGTCTTGGGCCATAAAGTTGCAACAAGAGTTGATGGCTGCTAAAGTGCATGCCGATAAATTTTTGAAGCAGATTGATAAATGGATACAGCTGGGACACTCGGCTGATTTAATCCATATGATAGAGCGTACTACTGCCGCTGGAAATTATTTTAGCCCCATTTTAGTGTCGCAAAGTACGGCAGTTTTTGACCATATAGAAACCGTAAAGCAGCAAAAGCAAACCAAGGAATATTTGTATGAACTGATAGATGTGGAGGCCATGTTTTATGAGCAGTTCAAGAAAATTGTACGGGCAAATGCGATGCTAAATGCCAAAGCCAACAATCAAGATATTGGTAAGGACGAGTTAAACGAGTTATACGGTTTGGCAAAACGGGAAGAGCAAATGCGCAAAGCGTATAGCATGCCTAATAAAGAAGAACTGGAAAGGGCGGGAGATGAGCAAAAACCTCGTGCCAAGAAAAAGACGGTTAAAGAGAAGCAGCCAAAAGTAGATACGAAGGAGGTAACCTTGGCTTTATTTAAGGAAGGTAAAACGCCAACTGAAATTGCGCTGGAACGAAAAATGACCCGAGGAACTATTGAAGGACATTTGGCACATTATATTGTACAACAAGAAATCAGTGCTGATAAAGTCATTCCAAAACAAAAACTGGAGGTGCTGTTAAAAGCCATCAGAGATTTAAAAAGTGTGAAGCTTAACGAAATCCGTGACCATGTAGGTAAAGCTTACGATTTTGGCGAAATCAAAATCGCTATTGCCGCTTTTTTGGCTGAAGGGGAGTAGTAAGACTTACGAAGTTTTTAAAACTTCGTAAGTCTGGCAAAATCAAAGATTTCTCTCCCGAAAGTTCGGGATCGAAGTGACGTGGAGTTTAGAGAGACGCATAGAAACAAAAAAGCTCCGAGCAAAACTCGGAGCTTTAAATTATAATAGGGTGTATTTGCGCTTACTCTTTCCAACCACCACCAAGTGCACGGTATAAGTTCACTATAGATTGTAGTTTTTGCAATCTGTCGTTTACGCCGCTTAATTGTGCAGCTAGTAAACTTTGTTCCGAAGTTAATACGTCGGTATAGTTAGTTGCAGAACTGTATTTTAATAATTCTTTGGTGTAGTCAACAGCTTTTTCCAAAGATGCAATTTGCTTAGACCTAGAAGTTTCTTTATCTACTGCCGCTTGATAAGCATAAAGGGCATTGGAAACTTCTGAACCTGCAGTTAGCATGGTTTTTTGGAAGGTGTAAAAAGATTCCTGTTGTGCTGCTTTGGCAGAGGTTAACCTCGCTTTATTTTGACCTCTATTAAAAATAGGTTGTGTTAGGCCTGCCGCAAAGTTGTAAAAGATAGAGTTGGTGAAAAGGTTCTCTATAGTTAACGATGAAATACCTCCATTAGCTGTTAAAGTTAACTGCGGATAGAAATAAGTCTTTGCTAAATTGGTGTTTTCAAAAGCTACTTTAAAAGCAAACTCTGCTTGTTCCACATCAGGTCTATTTTTAAGCAATAAAGATGGAATGCCTACTTTTAAGTCTTTGTAGTCTTGTTGTGCTTCTAAAGTACCTCTGTTTACTGCCCCTGAACCTTTACCCAAAAGAAGGTTAAGTGCATTCTCTGTCTCTCTAATGCTTCTTTTTAAATCAGGGATGGTTACCTCGGCAGCATATCTGTTAGCCTCACTTTGTACCACTGCGGCACCAGTAACAATACCTGCTTCTTTTAAAGATTTGATGGCTTCCACATTTTTGATGCGGCTTTCTAATGTTTGCTCTGTGATTTTCAGTTGTAAATCAAGTGCTAACAAAGTATAGTAGTTATTGGCAATAGAACTTACCAACTGTGTTTGTACCGCACGTTTTGCCGCATCTGTTTGTAAAAACGAAGCCACTGCCGAGCGTTTTGCGCTTCCTAATTTACCCCATACATCAATTTCCCAAGAGGCACTTAACTGTGCTCTATATAGCTGGGTTTCGGTATTGATATTAATTCCTGGAGGAAAGTTCAATGCTGCCCTAGATTGCTTGTTGTCTGCTGCGGAAATGTCGGCGCTTAAGCTAGGCAAAAATGCCGCCTTACTCAATCTTAAATTTGCTTCGGCACTTTTCATGCGTTCAATAGCGCTTTTAAGGTCAAGATTGTTTTCAATTCCCTCTTTAATCAAGGCCTGTAGTTGAGGGTCGGTAAACAAGGTTGAGGTCGGCAAATCTGCAATACTGGTCGTATCAGTGCTATTTGCATCTCTATATAACCCTTCCGTTTTCAGTTCGGCAGGCCTCTCATATTTTTGAGTAACACAGGCCCCTAAACTTAAAAGTAGGGAACCTGTGATAAATATCGATATTTTCTGATTTCGTGTCATGTTAATAAACTGAATTATGCTTCAGGGTCTTTTAGTTGTTCAAAATTCAGGTGAGTTTGTTGTTCCAACACGCTAGGGTCAAAAGGAGGTTTACTGCTCACTTTCTCTTGTAGGGTTTGGAAAACAATGAATAGTACTGGAATAACGAAAACCCCAAATATGGTTCCGAATAACATACCACCTACAGCGCCCGTACCAATAGAGTTGTTACCTGCGGCACCTACACCAAAAGATAACATCAAAGGTAAAATACCTAAGATAAAGGCAAATGAGGTCATCAAGATTGGTCTTAACCTTGCCGTTGCTCCTTCAAGTGCTGCTTGTAGTATAGTCATTCCTTTTCTTCTTCGTTCTACGGCAAATTCCACAATCAAAATCGCGTTTTTGGCCAAAAGTCCAATTAACATGATTAAGGTAATTTGGGTGTAGATATTGTTGTCGATACCAAAAATCTTATCGAAAATGAATACCCCTGCCAAACCAACTGGAAGTGATAAGATTACCGCTAAAGGCAACACATAACTTTCGTATTGTGCACAAAGTAGGAAGTAAACAAATATCAAACATAATAAGAAGATAAATACCGTTTGGTTTCCACTTGATTGCTCTTCTCTTGATAAACCTGAGAACTCATAGCCATAACCTTGCGGTAATATTTTGGCAGCTTCTTCTTGTACCGCTTTCAAGGCATCACCAGAACTGTAGCCTGGTTTAGGGTTTCCTGTAACGGCAATAGACGTGTAAAGGTTAAACCTCGAAATAGCCTGAGGCCCGTAAACCCTTTCGGTAGAAATGAAACCTTTAATTGGCGCCATGGTACCGCTAGGTGTACGTACATATACTTTGTTCAAACTTTCCAAGTTAGCGCGATATTGAGGGTCGGCTTGATAAACTACCCTGTACTGCTTACCAAACTTGTTAAAGTTAGAAGCATACACCCCACCGTAGTAACCTTGCATTACGCTCATTACATCATTTACGTTTAAACCAGCCTGCTTAATTTTAGCCACATTAGCTGTAATTAAGTATTGAGGGAAGTTAGGGTTAAATGAAGTTGCCGCATACTGTATTTCTGGGCGCTGATTAAGCGCTGCTAAAAATTGATTGGCAATTTGCGAGAAGTTATTGATGGTACCACCAGTTTTATCCTGCAATTGGAACTCGAAACCACCACCAGTACCAAAACCTTGGATGGTTGGCGGAGCGAAGAAGATAATTTTAGCTTCTTTCATGTTCGCTGTTTTGGCGAACAGTTCTCCAATAATGGTTTTTACATCACGCTTACGCTCATCCCAAGGTTTTAAACGGCTAATAACCATTCCGTATGAACTTCCCGAACCACTAATCATGGCTCTACCTACTACTTTAAGCGTAAGCCTTACCTCTGGAACAGTTCTTACAATACTGTCAATTTTACTCACCACCTCATCCGTACGTTCTTGTGAAGTTCCTGGAGGAAGAGAAATATCAGACATAATCGCACCTAAATCTTCGTTAGGTACAAATCCTTTTGGCGTGGTGTTAAATGCCCAAACAAATGCAACTACGAAGGCTAATAGCCCTAAACCTGCAAGCCATTTTTTCTTTGAGAAGAAATAAACGGAACCTTTGTATTTGCGGGTCATCGTTTCAAATGAAGTATTGAAAGCTGCATAGAAACGTTTCATGAAGCCTTTTTTCTCGTCATGGTCGTCCTTATGCGGTTTTAATAACAAGGCACATAAAGCTGGACTTAAGGTTAAGGCATTAATGGCCGATAGGATAATGGAAATGGCCAGTGTTAAACCAAACTGTTTAAAGAATACACCTGATGAACCGCTGATAAAACTTACGGGAACGAATACCGCCGCCATTACCAAGGTAATAGAGATGATAGCACCTGTAATCTCATCCATCGCATCAAGTGTTGCTTTTCTGGCCGATTTATAGCCCTTGTCGAGCTTGGCATGGACGGCCTCCACCACCACAATCGCATCATCCACCACAATACCGATGGCGAGTACGAGTGCAAAAAGGGTAAGTAAGTTAATGGTGAAACCAAATAAACTTAGGAAGAAGAAAGTACCTACAATAGCTACGGGTACTGAAATGGCTGGAATTAAAGTAGATTTGAAATCCTGAAGGAAAATAAATACTACGATAAATACGAGGATAAATGCCTCCACCAAAGTATGGAGTACCTTTTCAATCGAAGCATCAAGGAAATCGTTAACGTTGGTTAAGATTTCAAAATTGATTCCTTTAGGGAAATCACCTTTAGCGGTTTCTAGTGCTTTTAAAGCGCCGTCAATTACCTCTTTTGCATTTGAACCAGCTGTTTGGTTTACCGCAAAACCTAGCGCCGCCTTGCCATTCAATTTTACTGATGAGGCATAACTTTGAGCTCCCAACTCAATTCTGGCAACATCTTTTAGTTTTAAAATCTGTCCATTATCGGCAGTTCTAACAATAATGTCTCCAAATTGGGTTTCGTCTTTAAGTCGTCCAGTATATTTTAAAGTATATTGGAAAGATTGTTGAGCTTGCTCCCCTAATTGACCTGGAGCAGCTTCAATATTCTGGTCGGCTAGGGCAGCATTAATATCACTAGGAACTAATCCATAAGCAGCCATTACATCTGGTTTTAACCACAAACGCATGGTGTAAATAGATTGGCCAAACGCATTCACGTCACCCACACCAGTTACCCTTTTAATTTGAGGGATGATGTTGATTTCCGCGTAGTTCTGCAAAAACTTTTGGTCATAGGCAGGGTCATCGCTGTACAAACCAAAAATTAATACGTTACTAGATTGTCTTTTGGCTGTGATTACACCTGCTCTTGTTACCTCGGCAGGTAATAAACTGGTAGCACGGGCCACACGGTTTTGTACGTTTACCGCAGCCAAATCTGGATTGGTACCTAATTTAAAGTTAACGGTAATGGTTGCCGAGCCATCATTACCAGCAGAAGAAGTCATGTAGGTCATGTCTTCTACACCGTTAATTTGCTCTTCCAACGGAACCACCACACTACTCATTACTACGTCGGCGTTGGCACCTTGGTAGGAGGCAGAAACCTGCACCGTTGGTGGCGCAATTTCTGGATATTGCGAAATAGGCAACGTTACAATACCTAAAACCCCTAAAATTAAAATAATGATAGAGACTACGGTAGAAAGTACGGGCCTTTCGATAAATTTCTTAAACATACTATCGGTTTACAATTTTAATTGCCAATGAATGATCGAATCTTGAATGCCATTCCAACAATTAAGCAATACAACAATTAAACTTATTTATTTTTAGCATCGGCAAATACAGAGTCAGCTGGCTTAGGCGCAGGTTTTACTTTGTCTCCGTCTTTTAGAGAAGCAAAACCTTCCAAAACAAACTTATCTCCTGTTTTTAGGCCTTTCGTAACCACGTAGAAATTACCTTTAGTTAATTCCATAATTTCGATATTGGTACTTTTTACACCGCCAGTATCATTCACTAAATAAACAAACTTTTTACCTTGAATATCTGTGGTTGATTTTTGAGGTACTAACAAGGCATTTTGCAAATGCTGCGGAATACGAACAGAAGCACTAGAACCCGAACGTAGCAAACCATTTGGGTTCGGGAAAGTAGCTCTTAAGCTAGATGAACCTGTTTGCGTATTGATTTGTCCGCTGATGGTTTCAATTTTACCCAACTCCGGATAAATAGAACCGTCTGCCAAGACTAACGTTACGGCTGGAATTTGCTTGATTTTATCTTCCAAGGTACGTCCTTTGGTATCTCTCGAAATTTGCAGCAATTGTTTTTCGTTTAGCGAAAAGTATGCGTAAACTTTACTAATGCTCGAAACTGTAGTTAAAGCTTGCTGACTGGTACTGCTAACCAAAGCACCCACTTTGTAAGGAATAGTTCCAATTACCCCATTTGCAGGGCTGCTTACCACGGTATAGCCTAAATTAACCTTTGCGTTTACCAATGCCGCTTTAGCTTGTGCCAATGCTGCTTTTCTAGAGGTTAGGGTTAAGGCTGCGTTTTCTAAATCAAACTTACTGATGATGTCCTTTTCTACCAATGGCTTAGTTTTGTTGTACTGTAGCTGTGCGGCGTTTACGTCAGCTTCGGCACTTCTAATAGCCGCTTCGGCAGTTCTAACTGCTTGTTCGTACTGTGGTGCATTGATTTTGAACAATGGTTGGCCCAATTTTACGGTTGCGCCTTCATCTACGTATATTTTTTCGATGAAGCCATCAATTTTTGGTCTGATATCTACATTTTGTTGTCCTTCCAAGGTAGCTGGATAATCGCTTTCTAGAGTAGTATTGAATTCATTGATTTCCACCACTGGGTAGGCTTGCGGACCCGTAGGTTTACCCGCCGCAGCTTTAGGGTCTTTGCCACCTGAACTGCATGATGCTATAAATAGGCCTGTAATGCCCATTAGCGAGAATAAAAGTGAGGATTGTTTCATTATATGTTGAGAATTGAAGGTTTTTCTAATTAAAAATTTTTTCTAAAATCAATTGTTTTCTTTCGGAAATCAGGGTTTTGTATTTTTCTTTGGAGATGTCGAGCAGTTTCTGATACAATGGTGTCATGATTACTGGGAAAGATAGGAGCGCAAAGAGGTCAAACATGAAATGGATAGGATTTCCTTTTTTAATGGTGCCTTTTTCCATTTCTTCTGCAATTTCTTTAAGGAAGTGGGCTAAGGCAGCACTTTTTTTCTTTTCCTTAAGTGCAAAGTTTTTGCTGCATATTTCGGTAATGAGGAACGACTCCCGATAAGGATATTTGAGCAATTCCTTCATATAAACATCTATAAAAAGGTTTAGCTTCTCCTTGAAAGGGATTTTATCATATAGCACCTTGTCCAATTGAGATTTCAAACTCTCTACAGCTTCACGGTATACGGTTTGAAAAAGTAAATCTCTTGAACGAAAGTAATAATTGATAAGCGAACGGTTCACGCCAGCGGCATCAGCAATTTCTTGCGTAGTCGCGTGCAGGTATCCTTTGCTAAAGAATAGGTCCTTTGCCGTTTGTTTGATGAGTTCTTCTTTGTTCAAGACTACCGATTAACTTTGATGTTTAACAATTTTGTTAACAAAAGTAGATTCGGGATGTCTTTTAAAAGTCAGGGAAATCTCATTTAATCATTTGATTAAATTTTGTTACAAAAACATAGCGCCCTTCAGAATTTTTTGATGGTGTCTTGTCGAAATTAAATTTCCTCTCTTTCTCTTGCTGATTTACAGGTGATTTTGTAGATTGGTGTCACATACTTCTACTTATAACATCACTATGAAAAAAACTTTCACGGGAAGG
>JAEXHI010000010.1 GCA_023450085.1 Bacteroidota bacterium | reverse complement strand
TCCCTTCTGCAAGAAAAAAATAAAACTTTTTTTCTCCGTGGTTGTTATTGCTCTTCAGTCGTCCCCTCTTCCTCCGAAGCGGAGTGCAAAGGTAGGAAAATATATCCCGTACGCAACACATGGACCGATTTTTATCCAAAACAAAACCGCAAGGCGCTGGAAAACAACAAGAAAAAATCGCAACTTGTATGGAAATTGATTTAAAACTTTTAGGAATAGCATCTATATCGCACCTACTACTACAGGTTTTATATTTAATCAACCCAAAAACAAAGAATGAAACTTGGGCATATTAACACACCATATATAATAGAATAAAGCAATGACCTATCAGATTCTGGGCTTGCTCCCCCAATAGCGTTATTGTATATATAATGTATAAGGAAGGAATTTTGGAATGGAGAAAGCGTTACAAAATAAAACCACCTAGGATTTAAATAGTTTCTTATATAAATGATTGGCCAAACCACTAAAAGAGGTCGTATTTTTTTGCTCTTGATGCACTTGGAACAATGATTTCTGTTTAATTTCCGCAATCAGTTGCGAAAAATACACTGATGGCGACAGGAAATCATCATAAACTTGCCTACACTTTAATTGTAGTTCTTGTGTTAAGCCCTGTTCATGTATTTGCAATGTACGGTTCAAACATGCTTCCACACTCTTTTCAAAAACCAAAATTTCATTCCAAGCAATCTTTTCCGAAAAAGGCAATAACATATTTGTATTTACAAGCACTGGTATCCTTCCACAGGAAAGCACCTGATAAAATCGCATCGAAAAATTACCCGCCCCTCTATTAGATAATGTAAATTGGGTATTTTCTATATTATCGAAAAACTCGTTGATCAAAGACGGATCATGTGGCTTTCCTCCCCAAAACTTTTCCCTAACTAAAAAATCACTAGCGACTTGTTTACTTTTCAGAAATGCATTGACCAGTTTTTTACGATGTTTTGAAAGCAATCCACAAAAACCAACGACAGGCAACTCGCTTTTTGAAGATAAGGAATAAGGCTCCTTTTTCCCTTCCCATAAATAAGGAAGAATAATTTCGTGATCTCTCAACTTGCTTGCTCTGGCGCTTACCCGCAGCAAAATCAAATTATCGAAATGCCCGTAATCACTTTCATCATCGAGCATGATAAAAACGAGCACCCTTTTTCCCAAAGGCCTGTATTTATCCGATAGCTGCTTAAGAAACTTTCCAACTTGCTTGGCATCTTTATAGAGATCATGATATAATACCAAGTCGCAATCTTCTAAGGATGCAGGCTGATAAGCGTTACTTTGAGCAACAAAAAAGAGGGTGCCGTCTAATGGCTCGGCGTGATATATTTTAATAGGAGCGATGTTTTCCAATTTACGTTAGTATTGCCCAGTGCTTAATAGGACTAAGGTACAAGCTTCTGTGTATTCTATTTGATGTTTATCTAGTAATTCTTCCAATACCTCATTTTCAGTTCCTGGGTTAAAAACCACTCTTTTTGGTTTTGTGGCCACGATATAATCAAAATACTGCGGTTGGGTTGCTGGCCCTATATATAAAGTAATGGTATCTATATCGTGATAGATGGTATCTGGCTTTTCTATAGAAACTCCTGCCACCTCTCCCTTCTTTATGCCAATATTAACAATTTGATGGCCCCTACTGGTTAACATATGAGCTGCTTTGTAGGCATATCTATCTGGATCGGTACTTGCTCCTATAATTAATGTCTTTTTCATTTTTTAATTGCTTAAGCAGATTTTAATATCTAAAAGATAAAACGGTTTTATAAAATTAATGTTTATGCTGATTTAAAATGGCATTAGCACAATTTACACCATCTATAGCAGCAGAAACAATTCCACCAGCATACCCGGCACCTTCCGCACAAGGGTAAAGTCCTTTTATTTGTGGGTGCTGAAATGTTTCTTTATCTCGCGGTATACGAACTGGAGAAGAAGTCCTGCTTTCAACACCAACCAAAATCGCCTCGTTAGTATAATAGCCTTTCATCTTTCTACCGAATAATGGCAATGCTGAACGCAAACTCGATGAAACAAATTCAGGCAGGATATTATCAAGCATCACACTTTTTGTTCCTGGCAAGTAAGAGTTTTTCGGCAAATCGATAGATAATTTATTTTCTACGAAATCAATCATCCGCTGGGCAGGCGCTACCAAATTTCCCCCACCAGCTTCAAATGCCAGTTGTTCAATCTCCGACTGAAAGTTAAGCATCCTCAAAGGATCATAGCCCTGAACATCTTCCAAAGTTACTTGAACTACCGTTCCTGAATTGGCATATGGATTATTTCGCTTTGAAGGCGACCAACCATTGACCACAATTTCATCCAACCCAGTTGCGCAAGGCGCTATAATACCTCCAGGACACATACAAAATGAAAATACACCGCGGTTTTTCACTTGTTCAACCAAACTATAATAGGCTGGCGGCAAGTATTCGCTTCTCACATCGCAGTGATATTGCGCTTGATCTATTACGTTTTGTGGATGCTCTATCCTAACCCCCAAGGCGAAAGGTTTAGCTTCGATCAAAATGTTTTTGCTATTTAACAGCTCATAAATATCTCTTGCAGAGTGCCCTGTTGCCAAGACAACAGCGTTTGCAGCTATTTCTTGTTCGTGGTTAACGATGATCCCCTGCACCACTCCATCTTTAATAATGAGGTCAGTGAGTTTTGAATCGAAAAGCACTTCCCCACCTGCCTCCAAAATGGTTTCTCTAATAGCCGTAATAATGTGAGGCAATTTATTCGTACCGATATGCGGTCGTGCATCTATCATGATGTCCTCATCGGCACCGTGATGCACAAAAATTTGCAATACCTTATTAATATCGCCACGCTTGTTTGACCTCGTATATAATTTACCATCGGAATAGGTTCCCGCCCCACCTTCGCCGTAGCAATAATTAGACTCGGTATTTACCACGCCTTGTTTATTTATGGCTGCCAAATCTCTACGTCGTTGCTTTACATCTTTACCTCTTTCCACCACAATTGGTTTCAAGCCATTCTCAATACATTGCAAAGCAGCAAACAATCCTGCTGGGCCTGCCCCAACAATAATGACTTTTTTATCATCACTTATTTTAGGGTATTTAAAAGAAATTTCTTCTGGAATGTAATCTTCATTAACGAAGACTCTCACCTGCATGCGATAAACAACTTTTCTGGATCGGGCATCAATGGATCTCTTAAGGATTTTAAAGTCTTTAATTTGATCGCGACTTACCTTCAAGTTTTTTGAAAGCGTTTCTAAAATTGCTTTTTCATTGGCAACCTCATGGGGAGGAAGTGTTATTTCAATATCTTTTTGCATAATGGTGAGTCGAGTTTTTATCTCGAACACTGCAAAATTAGCAAATTAGCTTGATGGTAAAATTGTTTTTATGCTTATCTTGTTATTAAATATGGCAAGTTGTCAGTTTTTTGTTTGTTCTGGTAACAAGGAACGAATATTGATATCTAAACATTAAATAAAAACCTAAAAAAGAAATAACATGAAAAAAGTTATCATTGGAATTGTTGCGATTGTCCTTTTGCTAGCCGTGGTTAGCGGTTGTAATGGTTACAATAATTTGGTTAGTTTGGATGAAACGGTAGTTAACAAATGGGCACAGGTAGAAACACAATACCAACGCAGGGCCGATTTAATCCCTAATTTGGTAAGCACAGTTAAAGGAGCCGCTAAATTTGAACAAAGCACTTTAACAGCCGTAATTGAAGCGCGCTCTAATGCTAGCAAAATCACTATCGATCCTAATAAACTGAATGCGGAAAATATTGAAAAATATCAAGCTGCACAAAGTCAAATTACTCAAGCATTAGGCAAACTAATGGTTTTAACAGAAAACTATCCTGAATTAAAGGCTACACAACAGTTTAGCGATCTTTCTGCACAACTGGAAGGAACCGAAAACAGAATTACTGTTGCCCGTAAAGATTTTAATGATGCGGTACAGGTTTTCAACACCAAAGTAAGATCATTCCCTAATAATCTTACTGCTGGATTGTTTGGCTTCTCGCAAAAAGCAGCTTTTAAAGCTGACGCTGGTGCACAAAATGCTCCAAAAGTAGAATTTTAGTTATAAAGCAACCTTTTTATAGGGTAATGTATATCTTACATTGTTTAAGCATACATTACCCTTAATTTTTATTTAATCCGATGTCTATTTTCACTACCAAAGAACAAGAACTAATTGCCAACGCCATTACCGAAGCTGAAAAAGCTACTTCTGGCGAGATCAGAATTGCTGTTGAGAAACATTGCAAGGGCGATGCTTATGAAAGGGCTACTGTTTATTTCCACGAATTGGGGATGGATCAAACTTCGCAGCATAACGGTGTGCTGATTTACCTTGCAACCGAAGATCATAAATTTGCCATTATTGGCGACCAGGGAATTAACAACTTAGTTCCTCCCGATTTTTGGGAAACGACCAAAACGGCAATGAAAGCTCATTTTATGTCTAACAATCTTTGTGATGGCATTATAGCAGGGATTGCATTAGCTGGCGAAAAGCTATCTACATTTTTCCCTCATAAAAACGATGATGTGAACGAATTACCTAACGACATTGTCTTCTTAGATCAACGTCCTTAGGGCATTTTGAATTTATCTATCATCACCTACTTATAATAAGATGAAAAGAATATTTCTTTTAATAACCCTGCTGTTATCGTCTGTAGTTGGTTTTTCTCAAAAATTTCCAGAAAAATCTAGCACCCTAGTTAACGATTATACCAATACTTTATCTTCAGGAGAAATTGCAAACTTAGAAAGAAAGTTGGTGGCATTTGACGACTCGACATCGAACCAAATTGCCGTAGTTATCCTCAAATCTGTTGGAGATTATGACATTAACGAATATGCTTACCAGCTTGGGCGGAAATGGGGCGTGGGCGGAAAAGAAAAAAATAACGGGGTTGTACTGCTGATTGCACTCGGCGATCGCAAAATGTCTATCCAAACGGGTTACGGACTAGAAGGGGCATTACCTGATATCTATACCAAAAGGATTATAGAAAATGACATCAAGCCCTTTTTTAAAGAAGGTAATTATTATCAAGGCATAGAGGCTGGAACAAATTCCATCATTTCACTGATTAAAGGTGAATACAAAAACGACAAGCCGAAAGCTAAAAAAGGTGTTGGCGGTGCAGGCTCTGGCTTAATTGTACTGATCATCATCGTAGTCGTTATCCTTCTCCTCAAACGAGGCGGTGGCGGCGGAGGCGGTCAAGTCATAGGAGGTCGCGGAGTTTCTGAAGCACTTTTCTGGGGCTTATTGTTCGGCGGTGGTCGTGGCAACTCAGGCGGAGGATTTGGTGGAGGTTTCGGTGGCGGAAGCGGAGGTGGCGGCTTCGGAGGATTTGGAGGTGGAAGCTTTGGCGGTGGCGGAAGTAGTGGTAGTTGGTAAAACCAAATTACGATTTTAGAATTACGATTGCCCACAACATTACAGCTTTCAAACATTTAAACTAAAATGTACAGAAAAGATTTAATTACTGCAGAGATAGAAAGACTTGCTCAAGTTTTGGCCAGAATTATGGGACTGAAATTAGAGGGGGATTTAGCGAAGGCGAATGCACTTTTTAACGAAACCATAGAAAATTCATTTAAGCTATCTCCTGCTATTTTAGAGGATAGTGATATTACAGCATTTGAAAATTGGCTGAACGAGACAGATCTTCCTGCTGAAAAACTAGATTCTCTTAGTGAATTTCTTTACTATGAGCTAGGCATTAGCCCTCAACGAAACGCTTTAGTTGCCCCTAGGTTAAACCTTATTTATAAAGTTTTGGCCGAAAAACATAAGATTGTGCATTTGGTTAATTTTCACAGACAGGAAATTATACAGCAGTACCTTTAGGAACAAAGACGAAAGATCAAAGAATAAAGCGAAAATTATCAATGGAAATAAAAAAATGGCAAAAACTTGCCTCTAAATATTTAGTGCAGGAAAAATGGGCTACACTTAGGGTAGACACCTGCAAACTTCAGAATGGTGCCGTTAAAGACGATTATTATGTATTAGAATATCCAGATTGGGTAAATGCAGTGGCATTAACTGAGGACAATCAAATGATTTTGGTCCGCCAGTATCGTTTTGCTGCAGACATCATCTCATTAGAAATACCAGGTGGTGTAATTGATGATGGCGAAGCACCGGAAGCAGCCATTAAAAGGGAATTGTTGGAGGAAACGGGATATAGCTTTGATAGTTGTGAATTAATTGCAACTTTATACCCTAACCCAGCAACATCAATCAATAAAACCTTTACCTATTTACTAAAAGGTGGTGTAAAAACCCACGAACAACATTTAGATGAGCATGAAATTTTAAATGTAGAACTTTACAGTATTGATGAGGTAAAGCAGTTGCTAAAAGATAACAAGCTTGATCAAGCTTTGCATACTGCTGCTCTATTTTATGGATTAGCAGCTTTGCAAGAACCATATCTTTAATAATTAGCACTCCTTACCCTACTAAGGAGTGCTTCGTTTTTTATTAATCACTTCTATTGCCTTTTTTAAATAGGCATCCTCATTGCTTTTAGGCGAACCAATATTATCAACCGCATAGTCAGGTTGTAATCCCTTTCCTACTTCTGCATATTCTTTCTTATTTCTATCCACCGTATTTCCTTCTGTTAGCACTAAAAATGCGCCATCAGCTAATTTATGCTCCTGATTAGCGGAGGTTAATCCAGTCGTTTTTGTTCCAACAAAGGAAACATTCTTCTGTCCAACGAAGGATATTGCTGCAAACTCCCCACTACTTCCCGTTCCTTGGTTAATAAGTATTACCGCTGGGACTTTCGCTATCTTGATTTTCTGATCACCTAATCTAAATTGATACCTCGCCAAGTTGTTCTCATAGAATTTACCGTTTTTAAAATTCATAAAAACATACTTTCCAAATCCATCCTTCCAACCTATCACTTTGCTTTGGTTTAAAAATGGCGAGATGGCAGCGTACATTGGTGCAAACATTCCTCCCTCATTATCGCGGACATCAATGATCCAGCCTTTTGGATGTTTCGATTCCAATTCGGCAATTTTATTCCAAAAGGTTTTCACATATTCATCCCACTCTTCAAAGTTAAAGCTAGCAAAAGCAGGCAGTTGGACATAAGCATAGCCACCTTCTAACATAGCCGACTTCATTTCTGGGAATTGTTGTCCTGTTTTTCTATACCCCAACAAATAAGCTTCCACCTGTTTAGGTGAAAAGAATTTAGAGTGACTATCTTCCAACTTAAGCAAGGTCTTTTTGATGATCGGATAGGTATCTGTTATTGTTTTCGCATTTTCAACAGCCATATTAGCTTCTTTATAAATTTCTTCCCAGTTTAATTTATTACTGTTCACAGATCTTTTTTTCATTAGATCCAATGCTTTTTTTAAATAAAGCTTAATGCTATCGGCTTTACTTTTCCCCAGTTTAACCATATTCTCTTGTGCGTTAGTTCTTACAAATACGAGCAAGAAAAGCACGACTAAAATATTTTTTTTCATTTTCTGTATCTCCTATTTATGGTTTTCCAACTTTCTCAATCGCATACTCTAGAAAAGTATCTCTCCCTTCAAGAATATCAGCTTTCGTTGGCTTAAGTTTATGGTTAATCCTTACTCCAACGCCTTGGGCAGGAGTACCATCGTTGTAATAAATGGCATTACCTGTAAAGTATATTTTATAATTACCAGGAATATTAAAATGCTTTTCATCACCATCACCTCCCGAAGTTTGTTCACCAATGGTAATTGCATTTGGGAACATCGATTGAAGACCCATGGTATTCCATTCCGACAAACTGCGTGTTCTGGCATTCACGATAATAGCTACCTTACCTTTAAAAACCACATGTTCAGGCACAACGTTAGCATTGTTGTAAACTTCAGGCGAATTGATCCAATTATAAGTTCCTATATTATTTAAATCAGCTTTAACATATTTAGCAAAGCGATCGTCCAATGAACCAAATTTCTTATATAAATAAGTATACATAAACCCAGACCATTGAGGGTAACCCCTCATGTCGAAAATAATTGCCTTTTGCTTAGCCGCCAAATTCAAAATAGAATCGATATGGCCTTCTATTTTACCATCCGCTACATTTTCTATCAATTGAATAATTTTATCAATATTGAAATAAGCAATGTCATTATCCAACAGCATAAAACCTTTCACCTTATTAGATGCTTCCGCTTTATTTTGGAAAAAAGCATTGATTTTTTCTAGAGCGGGCTTATCGCTTAAAGCAACGAATTTTACTGCTACAGCGCCAGACGCTTTACCACCTGAGGTTTTTAAGTTAACATCGGAGACGTCTGAACCCCAAATGAAATTGGTACTGTAGTTATTCAAGTTTGTAATTAAGGTATTCCTATTGGATGTAGACAGCAATCCACTCAACGTATCAACTCTAGCCTTAACAGTTTGTCCATTAATTTCTATAATCCAATCTCCAACATTGATTCCCGCTTCCTTGCAAACTTCAGGTAAAATGATTCCCGTTACTAGAATACGGTTGTCCATAATTTGATAATCGAAAGGCGGATAAAACATATTCTTAAAAATTTGGCCCTTAAACTTTAAGTCTGCATAAAATCGATTATAGGAGTGCGAATCGTTTAAGTTTGCTACAATTTTCAAGATCAAAACTTCGTATTCCATTCTCGAAACACAATTTTTAAACAGCAGGATATTTCTTTTGATCACCACATCCCAGTTTTCTTTCATCAAGTTATGATGCGGATCCAAATAATCAATTACCCCCTGCAATTTTGCCAAAGCTAAAAGCCGCATGGGCTCCGGTAAATTCACAGATGCCTCGAAAACGTATTTTTTTTCATTTGGAATCTCTGTGTGATAGTTGAGTTTGGGCACATAATAATTACTGCCAATATCTCTGCCATTATAAACCTCAAGTAATAGCCTTTTTAGAGCATCATTCAAGTCTTTACTTTTCACATACCAACGATGTAATGGATTAATTTTTATGATATTTTTCATGTTAGCTTGTGGCAATGCTGAATTGACCTTCAAGCTGCCAAGCGATTGGATGGTATGAATAAACACCTGATTAAGTTCCTCCAGTGTTTTAATGTTTTGTACTTGCTCATATTTGGCCAAGAAAAAAGAATCAGCATCGATTTTTCCAGCAGTAATTTTCTGATGGTTGTATTTCAGGAAATTCCAAGTTTTGATAAAGAGCAAAAACTTGTCGGCTTCATTAATGTTCTGGGCACGTGTTACGAAACAAGCGAAACATAACAATAAGGTATAGATGATCTTTTTCATAAATTTAATTTCTTTATTTCCTTCAAAACTGCAGTTTCAAAACAGCTTTGTATTAAGAGAATTGACCAACCTCTATTTTTTATTGACAAAAGGTCCAACACTACCAAAATCCAATTCAACCTCAATTAAACCTTTTTGATGTATAAATATTGGGCATTGGTACATTAGTTAATCTACTTCAGCATTGATTATGCTATTTTTAGCAAAACTTATTCATGAAGAAATCACATTTTGTTTACTTACATATTGGCTATTGGCTAATTCTTTGGCTTAAAGAATTACTCTTCGGTTTCCAAACCTATAATATAGATGAGCTTACTTTTTCGGCGGTGGCCAGTATTTTAACTGTAAAGCTGATCACTTTAATATTTCCACTTTGTATATTTTACACCAATTTCCTATTACTGGTTCCAAAACTGGTTAAGACCAAAAGAATATTCTTATACATCCTTTCCGTTTTTGTACTCTTCTTAATTCTAGCACCTGCACATCACTACGTATATGCCGTAATCTTACCTCAAAAATTTGGTTGGTATTCCTATGCTTATCTCGATAAACTAAATTTCTGGCTCTCTTTTCAAACTTTAATTTTTGAGAACTACGTGTACGTATTTTTTAGCTTAGCTATTAGTTATGTCAACGCATTTTTTGAAACACAACAGAAACAAGAAGCTTTAGAAAAGGAACAAGCCATTACAGAATTAGCATATTTAAAATCACAGATCAATCCGCACTTTCTGTTCAACACCTTAAATGATATTTATGCACTCACCTATCAAAAGGCTAAGGAAGCTCCCGAGGCAGTTCTAAAACTTTCGGCTTTGCTGCGTTACATGCTAAAGGAGAGCAATGATAAATTTGCATTGATTGGAAAAGAAATTGATTACCTCAAAAACGTTATCGAATTATTTGAAATTGGGCAAAAGGGAAATGCCTTTATCGATCTGGAAATTAAGGGCACCGTAGGTCAACAACAAATTGCACCATTAATACTGATCAACTTTGTTGAAAATGCTTTTAAACATGGAGTAATCAATGATCCAGAAAACCCAATCCTTATTGTAATCTCTATCAATACTCATCATTTGGACTTTAAAGTATCGAACAAAAAAAATCATGACCAAAAAGACCAAACTGGTGGTATTGGTTTATCAAATGTTCAAAGAAGGCTTGCTTTAATTTATCCAGAAAAATACCAGCTTCAAATTACAGATGAGAATGATACTTTTACGGTAACCTTAAAATTAAACTGGACATGATTCGTTGCATAGTTGTAGATGACAAACCCCTTGCTATTGATATCTTAAATGACTACATCAGTAAGGTGCCCGATCTGAGTTTAGTTTTCTCTAGTACCAATCCTTTAGAAGCGTTGGAATACATTATGAAAAATGAAGTAGACCTTGTTTTTCTGGACATCCAAATGCCACAACTAAATGGTGTTCAATTCATGAAAATTGTACAGGGCAAGTGTAAAATCATTTTAACTACCGCTTATAGTGAGTACGCTTTAGATGGTTTTGAAAATGATGCCATCGACTATTTGTTGAAGCCTATTTCTTTCGAACGGTTTTACAAAGCAGTCCAGAAAGCGCAGCATTACTTTAACGCCAAAAATGAACCTCAAATAGTCAAACAAATTGTGGAGACTGCACCTGCAGCTGACTATATTTTTGTAAAAACGGAATACAAACTGGTTAAGATCAACAACGATGATATTTTATACATAGAAGGCATGCAAAATTATGTGGCCATCTATACCACAACAGAGAGGATCATTTCCTTGCAAAACATGAAGAAGATGGAAGAACAGCTTCCCAAAAAGCAGTTTGCCAGGGTGCACAAATCTTATATGGTAGCCCTCAATAAAATCAACAGCATTGAAAGAAGTAGGATTTATATTGTCGATGCGGTTATTCCACTTGGCGATGTTTATCGAGATGGTTTTTATCAGTTGATTTCAGCCAATCATTAAAACAAAAAAGTCCCGAACGTTCGGGACTTTTTTATGTATATCTTAAAGCTTAGCTCATTTTCAGTTTCTTCTGAATATCGTTCACGTATGCTTTAAATTTCTTGTCTGTTTCAATCAAATCTTCAACGGTTTGGCAAGCGTAAATTACTGTAGAGTGGTCTCTACCACCAAAGAAAGCGCCAATTGTTTTTAGAGAGGATTTAGTATGGCTCTTAGACAGGTACATCGATATTTGACGGGCCTGTACAATTTCGCGTTTACGTGTTTGCGATTTCACCATTTCCACTGGTACTTCAAAGTACTCGCAAACCAATTTCTGTATGTATTCCATCGAAATTTCTTTCGAGGTGTTTTTGATAAAGTTCTTTAACATCTGTTTAGCTAACGCTAAATCAATGTCTTTCTTATTCAAAGTAGATTGTGCCAACAATGAAACCATTGCTCCTTCTAGCTCACGTACGTTGTTATCAATGTTGTGTGCTACATATTCAATCACCTCTCCCGGCAGTTCAATACCATCGGCATACATCTTCTTTTTAAGGATAGCCACACGAGTTTCCAAATCTGGCACTTGCAAATCTGCCGATAGGCCCCATTTAAAACGGCTCAACAACCTTTCCTCTAAACCAGCTAAATCTTTAGGCGCTTTATCAGAAGTTAAAATGATCTGTTTTCCTGATTGATGTAAGTGGTTGAAGATATGAAAGAAAATATCCTGTGTTTTTTCTTTTCCCGCAAAGTTATGCACATCATCCATAATAATCACATCCATGGCTTGGTAAAAGTTCACAAAGTCATTGATGGTGTTATTTTTTAGGGAGTCAACAAATTGCTGACAGAATTTCTCACAAGAAACATAAATCACCAATTTATCAGGTACACTACGTTTAATTTCGTTACCAATAGCTTGGGCCAAGTGGGTTTTACCTAAACCTACACCGCCATAAATCATTAAAGGGTTAAAGGAAGTACCTCCTGGTTTTGCAGCCACGGCGTAACCTGCTGAGCGGGCAAGACGGTTGCAATCTCCCTCAATGTAGTTATCAAAAGTATAATTAGGATTTAGCTGAGGGTCTACGTTCAGCTTTTTTAATCCTGGGATAATGAAAGGGTTTTTAATGTCCTTATTGATAGATACAGGAATTGGCATCGACTGTGTTTTTGCTTCAGCACCATTCCCATTTGACGGCATATTAGTCGTATACGGAGATCCTGTGTTCGACGATTTATCAACCACGATGTTATACTCCAATCTACCCTCATCTCCCAACTGCTTTTTTACCGTTTTTCTGAGTAAACCAACATAATGTTCCTCAAGCCATTCGTAGAAAAATAAACTAGGTACTTGTATGGTTAATACCTTGCCTTCTAACTTAAGGGCTGATATCGGTTCGAACCAAGTTTTGAAACTTTGATTCGGGATATTATCCTTAATAATTTGGAGACAGCTATTCCACACTTCGGTACAAGTTTTTTCCATATCGTTTCTATAATTTATTGGTTTTCAGTCCTAATAGGTGCGATTTGAATGCGCACTTTCGAGACTTCGAATATTGAAAAAATTATCAACATTCCGAACATTTTTTTGAATTATTTCGTAACTACTTAAACTGCAACAGCATATACAAGCCCACCTCAATCATTAATGTTAATAACTATTTTTCCACCCCCTTTTTAGTACTCTCCGAACACTTCTCTAAGGCAATTGGCGATTTCTCCTAAGGTAGCATATTCTTCGACAGCAAGCAAGATAAAAGGCATCAAATTTTCATTTCCTCCGGCTGCATTTTTTAAATTCAAAAGTGCCTTAGCTACCGCTTCATTATTTCTTTCGGCTTTAAGCTTCTTTAGCTTCTCTATTTGTATGGTTCTGATGGATTCGTCGATATTAAATACCTCTTCTATTCCCTCTTCCTTCTGCGTAAACTTATTCACCCCAACAATAATACGCTCCCCATTCTCCACCTCTTTTTGATATTCATAAGAAGCATTGGCAATTTCCTGTTGGATATAACCATTTTCGATGGCATTTACCGAACCACCCATCACGTCTATCTTATCAATGTACATCATGGCGGCCGCTTCTATGTCGTCGGTTAATGTCTCTATAAAATAGGAACCCGCCAAAGGATCTACCGTATCTGTAACCCCACTCTCAAAAGCAATCACCTGCTGAGTGCGTAATGCGATTTTAGCAGCAGCTTCTGTTGGCAACGATAAAGCTTCGTCGTAACCATTAGTATGTAGTGATTGTGTACCACCCAATACCGCAGCTAAAGCCTGGTTTGAAACCCTGATCACATTATTTAAAGGTTGCTGCGCCGTAAGCGTCGAGCCTCCCGTTTGTGTATGAAAACGAAGCATCATGGCTTTTTCATCTGTAGCACCTAGACTTTTAGTGATATGCGCCCACATACGTCTGGCAGCTCTGAATTTAGCGATCTCTTCAAAGAAATTATTATGGCAATTGAAGAAGAACGACAAACGCTTGGCAAATACATTAATGTCTAATCCTTTTTGAAGTGCTGCATTTAAATAGGCCTTACCATTAGCTAAGGTAAATGCCAATTCTTGTACTGCAGTTGAACCTGCTTCGCGAATATGGTATCCAGAAATAGAAATCGTATTCCACTTTGGCAACTCTTTACTACAATATTCAAAAATATCGGTAATGATACGCATAGATGGCTTAGGTGGATATATATAGGTACCCCTAGCCGCATATTCCTTTAATATATCATTCTGTATCGTTCCTGATATCTGTTTCAAATCAGCACCTTGTTTTTTCGCCAAGGCGATATACATAGCCAACAAGATAGATGCCGTGGCATTAATGGTCATAGAAGTGGTGATCTGCTGCAACGTTATCCCATCAAACAAAATCTCAATATCTTTTAGCGAGTCAATGGCTACCCCAACCTTCCCTACTTCACCCTCTGCCATATCATCGTCCGAATCATAACCAATTTGGGTGGGTAAGTCAAAAGCCACAGATAGCCCCATGGTTCCCTGTGCTAATAAATAATGGTACCTTTTATTGGATTCTTCGGCGGTAGAAAAGCCAGCATATTGGCGCATAGTCCACAGCCTGCCTCGATACATGTCTTTCTGTATACCTCTGGTGAAAGGAAATTGCCCAGGCAACTCCTCGTTTTTTGGTGCAGTAGTATACACATCCTTTATTTCTATTCCGGATGTGGTAGTATGTTTTTTGTCCATGGTTTAAATGGTATTTGGTTATCGGTTAATTGACGGCTCATTAAATCATTACTGGAATGGCTTCAATTAACCAAATACCCATTCCAACAATCAATATTCTATTAAAACAACTTGTGTATATCTTGTTTAATTAAGCCAATGGCCAATTCATAAGGATTCTCCTCTATCTCACTCATGTAATTAAGCACCTTTTTGCTTAATTCCCTACCCGACGCTTCGGCAGGCAAGTTTTTCACGGCATTATTTACCATGGCAATCGTATCATCTTTTAACTTACGAACCACATTCCAAGTAGTCGCTTCGATGTACAGTTGTTGTGTAATGTTATGCTGAAATTCAGTCTTGATTTCATTAATTGCTATGACCTGCAAGGCACCAACTTCTATTCCTTGCTGATGTAACCTCAAAAGTAGATTAGATGGATTAATTCTATCTACAAAAATGATCATCCTTTCATGCGCCTGCAGTCGTAAATTCAGCAAACTACTTTTATCATCAGTGGGCTGGGCATTGTTCTTTCTCGAATCTAAATACCTCATGATATCATTCCTTATCATGTAGTAAGCTACCACCACTATCAGTATCCCTCCTGCCGCTAAGCTTGCTGAGTTTAAAAGAAATTTGCCTAAATCCATTTTCAGTTTTGTTTATGCATCGTAATATTAGCCGTTACGACAGGCAAAAATGTACATAAATATTTATATTTGTTTGTCATAATTTTAAATAAGATGAGTAACACTGTTGAAACTAGCTTTGCGCCTGTAACCTTCACTGAAGGTGCTGTAAAAGAACTGATAAAACTGAAAGACCAACAAGAGATTGCTGATGAATTTGGACTTCGCGTTGGCGTTGAGGGCGGAGGCTGCTCAGGAATGAATTATGTGTTAGGCTTTGACCAAAAGAAAGAAGGTGACCAAGAGTTCATCATTGAAGGCATTAAAGTGTTTATGCACAAGGCCCACCAAATGTATCTTTTAGGCATGCAAATAGATTGGCAAGACGGCTTAAATTCAAGAGGCTTCACTTTTAATAACCCAAATGCTGCTAGCACTTGTGGTTGTGGAACAAGCTTCTCTGTATAAACATAAAAATATTGTAACATTTTAAAAGGTCTCGTTGTCTTAACAGCGGGACTTTTTATTTTTACTACTATAAGGTTAATTGATATCAACCAAAGGTTGTAATATTGTAAACTAGAGTCTTCATGCTAATTGAGGTCTAATTATACTCCAATATACCAAAATGAATTATAGAGAAAACGTACGACTAGCGATGCAATCCATTAAAAGTAACCGTTTGCGTACTTTTCTTACTGCACTTATCATTGCCATTGGTATATCGGCATTGGTGGGCATACTAACCACCATTGATGCTATTGAGAAGAAAATGACCGATGCTTTTTCTAGTATGGGTGCTAATGCATTTACCATCAGGAATAGAGGCACAAATATTCGTATTGGTGGCCCAGGGCAAAGACCCAAGAGCTACAAACCTATCCGGTACGAAGATGCTCTTAAATTCAAGGAAAGGTTAAATGCTCCTGCAAGTGTATCCATCAGTGTATTTGCCAGCAACGGTGCTACCGTAAAATACGGACAGGAAAAAACCAACCCCAACATCAACATCAGGGGTATAGACGAGAATGGCTTGGCGGCACAAGGTTTAGAACTAGGCCAAGGCAGAAACTTTAACAGTCCCGAATCACTAAGCGGTCCTAATATTTGCATTATTGGTTCAGAAATCGCAAAGACATTATTTAAAGATAGTGACCCATTGGACAAGGTGATTAATGCGGGTAATAATCGTTTGAGAGTAGTTGGTGTATTAGCCAGCAAAGGCTCTGGAATGGGGGCCAATGTAGACAGGGCTGTATATGTACCACTATTTAAGGCCAAAGTTATTAATGCCAATGCTAATCCTTCTTATACCATTACCGTATTAGTTCCCAACGCTGACCTTGTAGACAATGTGATTGGAGAGTCTACGGCTACTTTTAGAAGCATTAGAAAAATAAAAATTGGTGAGGGCAACAACTTTGAAATTACCAAAAGTGATGCCGTTGCTCAAACGTTAATAGAAAACCTGCAAGTAGTAGTGATTGGCGGCGTAGCTATTGGGATCATTACACTACTCGGCGCATCCATTGCATTGATGAACATTATGCTAGTATCTGTTACAGAACGTACGCGAGAAATAGGCATCAGAAAAGCTATTGGCGCTAACCCTGCAGTAATTAGAAGGCAATTCCTTATCGAAGCAGTTGTAATTTGTTTACTAGGCGGTGTGCTAGGAATATTGCTGGGCATTGCCATAGGTAATATTATCTCCTTGGTAATGGGCGGCGGCTTCATTATTCCTTGGCTTTTTATAGGACTAGGCTTAGGCTTATGTGTATTAGTTGGAGTTGTTTCGGGCTACTATCCTGCTAAGAAAGCTTCAAAACTTGATCCGGTAGAGGCTTTACGTTACGAGTAGTTTTTTAAGCTAGCCTTTTAACTACGAAAACATTTTGCACTAAAAAACCGCAAAGGAAAAAGAAGGGCATCGCAAAGAACGCGAAGCTATTGGCAAAATTATAACAGCAGATTGTTCAACTGACCTTGTTTCAACAATTGCTCCACTCGCGGCAAACTTAAGCTTTCCTCTAAGGCTTTTGCATGTCTTAAATGGTGCATATCGCTACCCAGAAATGAAATGCAGTGCTGATCAACCAAATTATCCGCGGCCTTTTTCACGCCTTTACCATAGTAGCCAGTTAGTGAAATAGTATTCAATTGCAAAAAGCAACCACTATCTTTGATCTGTTGATAATTTTCGATACTACCGTGATAATAAGGATAACGTTCTGGATGTGCTAAAACGGGATAAAATCCAGCATCTTGAATTCTAAACAGCACATCAGTTAGATTTGGTGGCTGATTAACGTAAGACAATTCGAATAACAAGTAATTATTCCCAAAGCTTAACACTTCCTTCCTTGCCAATTTATTGAAAAAGGTTTCATCTAAATAATATTCAGCTGCAGCTTCTACTTCCAGATCAACCTGGTTTTGTTGCAATCCTTCTTTCAAAATATCCAAGCCTTTGCGAATGCTATCAGGAGTGTTCCGGTAAAAGTCGGCCATTACATGCGGCGTTGCTATTACCTTTTTGAAACCCATTGCCACATATTTCCTAGCCATCGCCAATGAAGCCTCCAAGTTAGGTGCGCCATCATCAATTCCTGGAATGATATGAGAATGCATATCGGTTCTTATCGAGGAAAAATCGATTTCTGGTAATTTACTTTGCTTTTTAAACAGACCAAACACTTTGTGAAGTTAAAAGGAATAAGTTAAAATAATTGACCAAAATTATTAATCAACATGCTTAGGCAAGCCTAAATCAAGTGCTGTTTTAGAAATGTAGCTCTTGTATACTTTAGTAAGCAATCCATTTAATTCTTCTTTTAAATCAAATTGCAAGTCTTCATGTAATTTTTCGAATTTACGCAACAACATCAATATGGCCTTCACCACATAATTTGCCAGCAATTGTTCGTGATTTTTAGATAAAGAATAAACCTTATATCTAAAGGTCATGGGAGCCAGATTAAACATCAAAAGCTTCAATTCCACCTCTTCAACATCGGCTTTGGTAACCTTATAAAAATGATTGATTTGCTTAGCAAGCTTACGAAGCAACAACAAGGTATCTTTTGCACTGGTTTTGGGAGTAGTATTTAGTTCTTCCAACACCTCAGTGACTTCATTTTTAATAAAAGCAACCCTATCATTAAGGTTGCTTTCATCTTCTAACAATAAAAAATGTAAATGTTCAGTAAGCACCTTATCCTTAGCCACCAAGCGTAAAAGCAGTTTGTCTTTCTCTTTTACAGGCAAGGCTAAGATTTCTTTTTTCAGATCTTTGTGCTCACTTAACTTCATTTTATTTAAAACGGATTATCACGAAGGTATTTTTCCCATTCCCAAGCAGAACGCATCATTTCATTTAAATCCAGTTCTGTTTGCCAGCCTAACACATTTTTAGACTTGGTTACATCGCCATAAGTTTTCTCTACATCTCCCTCTCTTCTAGGCGCAATTTGATAGTTCAACTTCTCTCCTGTAGATTGTTCGAAAGCGTTGATGATTTCCAATACTGACGAACCTTTTCCCGTTCCCAAATTGAAAACGTCGTAGCTATCTACTTTTCCATCCTCTAGTCTTTTAATAGCAGCCACGTGTGCTTTTGCCAAATCAACGACATGGATATAATCACGAACGGCCGAACCATCTGGGGTATCATAGTCGTCTCCAAAAACTTGGATTGGACCTCTCTTACCAATAGCAGATTGAGTGATGAAAGGAATTAAGTTCTGTGGAACACCAATTGGCAGCTCCCCAATTAAAGCAGTTTCATGTGCACCTACCGGATTAAAATAACGCAAGGCAATTACATTTAAACCTGGGGTTACCTTAGCGGTTTCTACTAAAATCTCTTCAGCAATTTGCTTGGTATTTCCATATGGAGACTCTGCTTTTTTAACTGGACTATCTTCTGTTACAGGCAATTGATCTGGCTGACCATACACGGTACAAGAAGAAGAAAAAACAAAATTCGTTGTAGGATAAGCGGCAAGTAGATTGATTAAGCTGTAGAAGTTATTTTTATAATACTTTAAAGGCTCACGCACAGATTCTCCAACCGCTTTATATGCCGCAAAATGGATAATCCCATCAATATCCGGATGTTGTTCTGCAAAGTTGTTAACCGCTAAAGTATCTTGCAAATCCAATTCCACAAACTCGTGATATTTACCAGTAATCTTATGTAATTGATCAAGTATTTTGATGCTAGAGTTCGATAAATTATCTACAATTAATACTTCATAGCCTACGTTATGCAATTCTACCACCGTATGTGAACCGATGTAACCTATGCCTCCAGTAACCAATATTTTCGCCATGTGCTTGCTTATTTATTGTAAGTAGTAAAGTCTTTATGTTCTATTTTGGCCAAAGCTTCTGCTGATAGTGATTTGAAATATTCATAAGTAATTTTCAAACCTTCTGCCCTATTCACTTTTGGCTCCCACTTCAACAATTCTTTTGCCTTAGTGATATCTGGTCTACGTTGTTTAGGATCATCTTGTGGCAATGGTTTATAAACAATCTTTTGATCAGTGCCTGTCAATTTAATGATTTCCTCACAAAACTGCTTGATGGTAATTTCATCAGGGTTACCAATATTTACTGGGCTAGCATAATCCGATTGCAACAAACGATAGATCCCTTCGATCAAATCGTCTACATAGCAAAAAGAACGTGTTTGACTACCATCTCCAAAAACCGTCAAATCTTCTCCCCTTAATGCTTGGCCAATAAATGCAGGTAAAACTCTACCATCGTTTAGGCGCATACGAGGGCCATACGTATTAAAAATACGGACAATACGCGTTTCCACACCGTGAAAAGTATGGTAGGCCATGGTAATGGCTTCTTGGAAACGTTTAGCCTCATCGTAAACTCCACGAGGGCCAACCGGATTTACATTGCCCCAATATTCTTCTGGTTGAGGATTTACATTTGGATCGCCATATACTTCAGAAGTGGAAGCAATTAGCATTCTTGCACCTTTTGCTCTAGCCAATCCCAGTAGATTATGCGTACCCAATGACCCAACTTTTAAAGTTTGGATTGGAATTTTTAAATAATCGATAGGGCTCGCAGGCGAGGCGAAGTGCAGGATATAATCTAATTTTCCTGGAACGTGGACAAATTTGGAAACATCGTGATTATAAAACTCGAAGTTCTCCAACTTGAACAAATGCTCAATATTTTGCAAATCACCCGTGATTAGATTATCCATCCCAATCACATGACAATTTTCTTTAATAAATCTGTCACAAAGGTGCGAACCTAAAAATCCAGCAGCGCCTGTGATCAATACTCTTTTACGTTCCATTTAGCTAACAATTTTACGACCAATACTATTGTAATAATAACCTAGATCTATCATTTTTTGTAAATCGAACAGGTTACGTCCGTCAAAAACAACTTTGCTTTTTAGGATTTCATCCATTTTTTCAAAATCTGGATTACGGAATACCGACCACTCTGTAGCAATTAACAAAGCATCAGCCCCTTCTAAAGCTTCATATTGATCTTTAGCATAGTTGATTTTATCACCTATCAATGCTTTAACGTTCTCTATTGCTTCTGGATCAAAAACTGTAACTTCTGCTCCCGCAGCTAATAAATCGTTAATGATATACAAAGCTGGTGCCTCACGAATATCATCCGTTTCTGGTTTAAAGGCTAAGCCCCAAAGTGCAAACTTTTTGCCTTTTAGGTCACCTTTAAAATATTTTAAAACCTTTTCGGTTAAAACAATTTTTTGTTTTTCGTTAACATCCATTACGGCCTTTAAAATCTTAAAATCGTATTGATGTTCAACAGCTGCTTTTTCTAAAGCTTGTACGTCCTTAGGGAAGCAGCTACCGCCGTAGCCAATCCCTGGGAACAAAAATCTTTTGCCAATTCTATCATCAGAACCAATCCCCTTACGAACCATATCCACATCAGCCCCTACAATTTCGCACAGGTTAGCAATCTCATTCATGAAAGTGATTTTAGTGGCTAAAAAGGAATTTGCCGCATATTTCGTCAATTCAGAAGAACGCTCATCCATATAATAGATTGGGTTTCCCTGACGTACATATGGTGCATAAAGCTCACCCATTAACTTTTTCGCTTTTTCGCTAGTGGTTCCAATCACCACGCGATCAGGTTTCATGAAATCATCAACCGCTACACCTTCACGCAAAAACTCTGGGTTAGAAACTACATCCACTTCTACATTGGTATGAGCTGCGAAAACGGCCGCTACCTTATCTGCAGTACCTACTGGCACCGTAGATTTATTTACGATTACTTTATACTCAGTAACTAATTGAGCGATGTCTTTAGCTGCTCCCAAAATATAAGAAAGATCAGCAGCACCATCACCCCCCGGAGGAGTAGGCAATGCCATAAAAATGATTTGCGCTTCCTTGATGCCTTCCGCTAAATTAGTCGTAAAAGACAATCTGTTTTGCGCTATGTTACGATGAAAAAGCACATCTAAACCAGGTTCGTAAATCGGCAGTTGTCCCGCCTTCATCTTATTTACTTTCTCTTCCACAATATCCACGCAAATGACATTATTACCTGTTTCGGCCAAACATGTACCTGTTACTAAACCTACGTAACCAGTACCAATTACAGCTATCTTCATATATTTTGGAGTGTTTTTAACATTAATATCTATCTTCGAGCGAAGATAACAAATTATGCAGCAATATGTATTGGCTTTACAACATTAGTATGTTAATTTACGGCCTTTTGGTAAGATTAGCATCGCTTTTTAATGCCAAGGCCAAACTTTTTATAAGGGGTAGAAAAGGGATTTTTAAACATATTTCAGCTAAATTTAATGGAAATGACCGACCCATTTGGTTTCATTTCGCCTCTTTAGGTGAATTTGAACAGGGCCGACCTGTATTAGAAAAAATCAAGGCCTTAAAGCCTAATGAAAAAATAATAGTCACTTTTTTTTCTCCTTCTGGGTATGAAATCAGAAAAAATTATGCTTTGGCCGACGGCATATTTTACCTTCCCTTGGATACCATTTCAAAAGCCAAAAAATTCGTGAACTTGGTAAATCCCAAAATGGCCATTTTTACCAAATATGAATTTTGGCCAAATTACTTTAGAGCTTTAGCGAACAAAAACATCCCCCTTTATATCATATCAGGCATTTTTCGCCCTAACCAGATCTTTTTTAAAGGGTATGGTAGCTTTTACAGAAATGTATTGAAATGTGTGAAACACTTTTTTGTGCAGAATGAAGAAAGTGCCGCTTTGCTGAAAAGCATTGGAATCGATAATGTTGATATTAGTGGCGACACTAGGTTTGACCGCGTTTATGAGAACGCACAAGCTCCAAAAAAACTCCCACTAATTGAGAAATTCTGTAGCGAAGCACCTGTTTTAATAGCAGGCAGTACCTGGCCAGAGGACGAAAAACTACTCGTCGATTTAGTTGCAAAAAATCCAAACTGGAAATTGGTTATTGCACCACATGAAATCCATGAAGGCCACATCAATACTATTACCGACCTGTTTCCAAATGGGCTGAGATTTTCTAAGCTAGATGCCAATGAAACTACCAAAATTGATTCGCAGGTTTTGATCATTGACAATATAGGTATGTTATCCTCTTTGTACCAATACGGCAAAATAGCTTATATAGGTGGAGGATTTGGCGTAGGTATACACAATACTTTAGAAGCCGCAGCATTTGGCCTCCCAGTAATATTTGGCCCAAATTATCATAAATTTCAAGAGGCAAAAGACCTTATTGAAATTGGAGCTGCAAAAAGCATTAGCAATACCGAAGAACTTACCGCTGCTTTTGAGTATTACGTAGCACATGAAAGCGGAACGCTAGCAAAAAACTATGTAGCCGACAAAAAGGGTGCAACAGAAATGATTATGAAGAAAATTTTTGAAGATTAGATCTGATCTATACGTACCCAATCCATCTCGGCAGCAATAGCACCTTGTACGCCTAGCTCCGCATCTTCAAACACGATACATTTTTTAGGATCTACGCCAAGTGCTTCGGCTGCAGCCAAAAACGGATCTGGTGCTGGCTTTCCTTTTGGTGTTTCTCCTGCACAAACCATTACATCAATCAAATCAATTAGCCCAAGTACCGTTAAAGTTTTGGTCACCGTTTTTCTGCTACCACCAGACACCACCGCTATTTTAACTTTCCCAACGTGACTCTTCAAATGTTCTGCCACGTAAGAAATAGGCTGGGTTTGTTCAATATATTTATCGATAAAGATTTGTGATTTTTCGCTTGCAAAAGTATCAGGCAATGGAACACCGTATCTCTTGGTAATTTCGTTAGCAAAAATAGCAGTTGGCATCCCCGCAAATTCATCTACCATATTCAAATCTAATCCCACGCCATAATTTGCAGCCACTTCTTTGTAGGCCAACTTATGCGCCATCATATTATCCGCCAAGGTCCCATCACAATCGTACAAGAAGGCCTGATATTCACCTTCCGTTCTTTTGGTTAAAAGCTCAAGTTTTTCTAAGTGTTTGCTATCCATTATATCGACATTTCGGCTAAGACTTCTATAAATCTTTCATCTGTATTCAAGCTTTCTACCAATTGCACATGCTCCCCGCCAAGCTCTTTAAATTCTTCGTTATATTCTACCGTGATTTCGTAAATGGTCTCTAAACAATCAGCCACAAATGCTGGACTAAACACCAAAAGACGTTTTTTACCTTCAGCAGCCAATTTCTTCAACACATCCGTAGTATATGGCTGTATCCAAGGTTCCTTTCCTAAACGCGACTGGTAGCAAACTGAATAATTTTCACGGGAAAGCTGTAATTTCTCTGCTAAAAGTTTTGCAGTATTGTGGCATTGCGCCGAATAGCAAAACTTATTTGCATTATTATAATTTTCGCAGCAGTTATTTACTTTCAAGCAGTACTTTCCTGTATGATCTGATTTAGTCATTTGCCTTTGTGGCAAACCATGGAAACTAAACAACACATGATCATAATTTTCAACACCATGCTTTCTTGCATTATCTGCAAATATTTCCAACATCAAATCATTGTCGTGAAACGAATTCACAAAAGACACGGGAGGTATTGTTGGCCATTTACTCAACAACTCCATCACTAATTGCAACACGGAACCTGTACTAGCCGATGCATACTGAGGGAATAAAGGAATTACTTTGATACTACTTACCAATCCCTTTTTTAAATTTTCCAAAGCGCCTTCTATAGATGGACTTTGATAACGCATTGCCAACTCAACCTGATATTCGCTTCCTAGCTTATCTTGGAGCATTTTGGCTTGCTGCTCACTGTAATACAGCAAAGGCGAGCCATTTTCATCCCATATTTTTTGATAGAGCTTCGCCGTTTTAGGGCTACGAAAAGGTACAATGATTCCTTTAACCAATAATGTTCTATTAAGTTTCGGGATATCAATTACCCGTTCATCCATTAAAAATTGATCAAGATACTTTCTTACATCTTTTACTTCAGGACTATCTGGAGTACCCAGATTAACTAATAGTATACCTTTTTTGGCCATTAATTTCTTATTTGCCGCAAATATAACTTGATTTACAATTTTATCCTGTATGTACGGGAAAGATTTTAGATTTTAAGACACAGAGGAGACATAAGTTTTCAGTTGGCAGTTTTCAATTAACAGTTTCCAGTTGACCACCCGAACCAACCTTCATGCTTTACTACATTTCAACTTTACAACAAAAAAGTCTAGTAAGATTCGATCTCTGCTTTCACATTTTCCATCAGCCACATCGGGGTTGATGTTGCGCCGCAAATACCTATACGATCGTTAGGCTGGAACCAGTCCTTATCCAATTCTTCTACATTCGAAATGAAATAAGACTCGTCGTTGTATTTCTTGCACACATCATAAAGCACTTTTCCATTCGAAGATTTTTTACCAGAAACGAATATGATTTTATCAAAGTCTTTTACAAATTCCTCCAGCTCTTCGTAGCGGTTAGAAACTTGTCTACAGATGGTATCATTTGCCTTTACATCGTAACCTCTTCTGATCAGCTCGTCTTTAATCTGATAAAATTTATCTACACTTTTAGTGGTTTGGCTGTATAAAGTAAATTTATTTGGCAGTTCAACATTGTCCAACTCGGCAATATCCATAAAAACCAAGGCTTTGCCATCTGTTTGACCTTGCAAACCAATTACTTCAGCATGACCATGCTTCCCAAAGATGAGGATCTGCTCATCATCATCATGAGAATTTTTGATTCGATTTTGCAGCTTGAGTACTACTGGACAGGAAGCATCAATCAACGTAAGATTGTTTGCCAAAGCTAGCTCGTAAGTCGAAGGTGCTTCGCCATGTGCTCTAATTAGCACTTTTTCATTATGAAGTTCTTTGAGCTTTTCATGATCAATGATACGAAGACCTTTTGCTCTCAAACGCTCTACTTCTTCATCGTTATGAACGATATCACCAAGACAATACAAATAATCTTCCCTGTCCAGAATGTCTTCTGCCATATCAATGGCGTAAACCACTCCAAAACAGAAACCTGATGATTTGTCTATCGTAACTTTTAAATTATAGCTCATAATGAATATACAAAGGTACACAGAAGAAGTTTAAATTAAATAAAATTTTTAATATCGGATAAAATAAATAAATTTGATAACGATGTTAAAAAGATGTGGGATTTTGACTTAAAAGATTTAGAAGAATTAAAGCCGCAAATAGAACGGCTATACGAGAAAAAAGCAAAGATTGACCAATCGAGGCCTTTGCCTAACACTGTATTGCAAAAAATTAAGGATCAACTTAGCCTTGAATGGACTTACAACTCCAACAGTATTGAAGGCAACACCCTCAATCTTCGTGAAACACAACTTATTTTAGAAGAAGGGATTACTGTTGGCGGCAAATCTTTAAGAGAACATTTTGAAGTAGTTAACCATGAAAAAGCGATAGACTACCTGTATGGCTTAGTAAATCCTGCCTATACTTTAAGAAGTATTGACATCTTAAACCTGCATGGCTATATCTTAAAAAATATCGAAGATGAATTTGCCGGACGATTAAGAAATGGCGGTGTTCGTATTGTTGGAGCGAACTTCACGCCTCCAAACGCTAAAATAGTTCCCGATCTTTTTGACGAACTGGTTTCTTTTGCGAACACCAATCCTATCAATGTTGATGATTTAGTTTTAGCCACATTATTTCATCACAAACTAGTTTGGATACATCCTTTTTTTGATGGGAATGGCCGTACTGTTCGGCTAGCAATGAATCTTTTATTGATGCGAAAAGGATTTCCACCTGCAATTATCCTTAAAAATGACAGGAAAAAATACTATGAGGCGCTTAATCAAGCAAACAAAGGAAGCTATCATAAGCTTTGCTTATTGATGCTACAGGCAACCGAACGATCTTTAAACATGTATATCAATTCGCTACCCGGTAAAAGTTATGATGATTATGAACCCATCTCAAGCATTGTTTCTGAGCCTAGCTTTCCTTACGGGCAAGAATACGTTAGCTTATTGGCAAGGCAAGGTAAAATAGACGCATACAAAGAAGGCAAAAACTGGCTTACCACCAAAGAAGCTGTAGAAGAATATGTGGTGAATAGAAAAAGAAAAAGGTAGGCTTTGAGCCTACCTTTTTTATGTCGAACTTTTAATTTTCTTAATTAGCGAATCGGGTTAATAAAATCTTTTACGTATTATCACCAGAATTCAAGATTCAAAATATCAATTTTCTACTACTGTTCACAGTTCTGTCGCTTCGCGGACAAACTTTTTTCCTATAGATGAAAAAAGTATGCAAAAAAATCCACGGCTGCGCCCTGTTCTGTTAAAGTAACAAGTAAGGCCAATCTGTGCGTACCGAACAGGCCAAGGCCGATTTAAGTAGAACGAAGAGACTTTACTAGGGCTGGAGATAGCGAAAAACCACAAAACAATATCGCGTACTCCAATCAATTAACTTAAATAAACCCTATCCTCTTCTCCCTCCACATCCATGATCACATCCACGTGCTCTTTTAAGATTGTAGCTAGCTCTAAACCAACAAAATCAGTAGCAATTGGGAATATTTTATGGCTTCGATCTACCAAAACCACCGTTCTTATTTTCTTATGAGGGGTATTTAAGAAAACACCTAAACCATAAGCAAGGGTTTTCCCACTATTCAATACGTCATCCACCAAAATAATGACCTTGTTCTTCCAGTTACTTTCTGGCAGGTCGGTTTTTGCCACCAGTTTACTGCTTTGCTTTTCTAAATCAATACGCAATAAGGTCGTTTTAAATTCAGAAATTTCATTTAATGTTTTCTGCAATCTGACTGCCAATTTGTAGCCTCTATCCCAAATTCCGGCGAGTATAATTTCTTTCTCATCTAGGTTATCTTCTAGGATTTGGTAAGCAATTCTATTGATTTTTTGCTGAATCTGCTTTTTGTCTAAAATAAGGACTTGATTTTGGGGCATGTTATGGTGCTTTAGCATTTACAAAAGAACGATTTTAAGCCTCAATATCAAATATTGATTTTCATCTTTTATAACTTAATCCCAATGAGTATTTTCTTTTAAAAATCTACTCAATATAACTTTTCGCATCTAATTTCTTAGATCTTCTTTAATTCTCTGATAAAAGAATAGCTCTCTTGCTCCAAATTCATCATTTCCCCAATCCCAACAATCAATTCATAAAAGTTACCATCTATCTCGATATCGTATTCGTACATCTGTGTTGTTATTGTATCAAAGCATAATTCGAACTCATGTTGTATTAAGAAATCTTTAGCATTATTTAAATCATGATCATTTAATCCGAGAAGCCTTGCTTCCTCAATCAGCTTTAACAAAGAGTTTATTAAGATTTTCATATTTTAATTAGCACTATCATCTAGCCTTGCAAGCCATTAATCAGTAGGCAATAACGGTTAAACATTTTAACCTTCATACAAATATTATTTTTTTTTAGTCGTTAGCGCAACGTTTCGCATATCACCTACGTCTTATATACAAAACCACTTGAACATGAAAAAATCACTAGCACTAAAAAAAAATCTAACATTTGTCCTTTTCTTCATCTGTAGTATTGCCTACGTTAATGTATTTGCTCAAAATAGCAGACAAGTTTCTGTAAGCGATTTTAACGGCATAGGGGTAAGCAGCGGCATTAACCTTCATTTAAAGCAAGGCAATACCGAAAGCCTTGTAATTAAAGGGGAAGAAGAACTGATCAAAGATGTTGTTGTGGAAAAAAACGACCGCAGCATTAATATTAAATACAAAGAAGGCATTAACTGGTCTCGTTTATTTAAAGGGAGGGTTATTGATGTATACGTTACCTTTAAGAACCTAAATAGTTTAGCTGCCAGTGGCGGTGCTGATGTATATATCGATGGACAATTAAAAACAGACCATTTTTCAATCGCTGCTAGCGGCGGTGCCGACATCAAACTAGAACTTACTTGCAAGGATATTAAAATTGCAGTAAGTGGCGGTGCTGATATTGACCTTAAGGGCTCTGCTGAAAACATGACCGTTAGCGCTAGCGGAGGCGCAGATGTTAATGCCTTTAATTTCAAAGTAGACTATGCCCAAGTAAATAGTAGTGGCGGTGCCGATGTAGATATTTATGTAAATAAAGGACTTACCGCTTCGGCAACTGGTGGCAGTGATATTACCTATAAAGGAAATGCGGCTTTAAAGAAAATCTCTAACTCAAAAAGCGGTGACATTACGCACGCCAATTAGTATTAGTTAAAAAAACAAAGGGTAGGCAACCTCTCACAAAGATTGTTGCCTACCACTTAAAGAAACAAACTGCTTAGTTTGGTTAATAGTAGAGCCAATGTCGCGGATACGACATTGGTTTATTTTTTCACATAGGGATAATAAATAAAGTTAGCACCCTCGGGTACCACTACAAACACACACATAAAATCTTCTGGCTTTTTGTAGTTTTTCAGAAAATGTTCTTTTTTATCGGACAAAATAATCCCTTTTTCAATAAACTCTTCGAGAGTTGAGGCTTGGATAGTCCAATTCGTATTCAGCTCTTCTCTGTTTAAAATCATTTCTCCAATTTTAACCTCATGCTGATGCGCAATGAAAATAGGTGCTTGGGAAATTCCTTCCACCATAATCTCTACCGAAACTTCTTTGATTGACTCCGCGTAAAACTCCAAGTCTTTCTCTAAACTTACCAACGGACTTTGTTTTTTCTCCTGCTTAGGTTCATTACCGTTGGAATTTAAGTTTCCTAACAACTCTTCTGATTCCATATACTAAAACTTAATTTCTTTTTTTTGTATCACAAATTGATCGTCTGCCAAGGTATCAATCAACAGATAATATTTATCATTTTGTTTTTCTATTCTCTTCGACAAAGGATATTCATCTGCACAGAAGTACATACTTCCTTTTCTAATTAACTTCCAAGCACCTTCTTTTAAACTAAACAAGTTAATGCTTGCCCAGCAGCTGCTAAACCATTCAGGTCTAAGTAACAATTCTGGCTTACCATCTCCATCAATATCATCTACCATATACAAATCAGCACCAATGGCTTCACTGAATTTTAATGTTGGCCATTTTTTATTACTGAACATGATATTAATTTCGTATCGTTGTTTTTTACCCCCAGTATCGGCCGTATCCAACTTATCTTTTACGATAATAGCGGTATCTTTCTCTCCCAAGATAATGGTATCCAACTGTTGTTTCTCGGCATCCATGATGAAAGTTTTGCTTGTGACTTCTACCTTTTTAGTTTCCTTATTTTGGCAGGCCAACAAAATCATCATCAACAAGAACAAAAAACAACAATTTTTCATCTTATTTGAGTTGAAGTAAAACTACGTTCTCTACGTGTTGCGTATGAGGGAACATATCTACCGGCTTGATTCTAATCACGTCATATTTTTCGGTGAGCAGCGCCAAATCTCTCGCTTGTGTAGCCGCATTACAGCTTACGTAAACAATTTTCTCTGCCTCCATCTCCAGTAAACGCTCCACTACATCTGCGTGCATCCCTGCCCTAGGCGGGTCAGTAATCACTACGTCAGGTTTTCCATGCTCAGCGATAAATTCCCTTGTAAGGATATCTTTCATATCTCCTGCGTAGAAAATAGTATTGTTAATGCCGTTTAATTCAGAGTTGAATTTCGCATCTTCAATGGCCGAAGGCACATACTCTACCCCCACTACTTGTTTCGCACTATGCGCCACAAAATTAGCGATGGTTCCTGCACCAGTATATAGATCGTAAACCAATTCATCGCCTTTTAAATCGGCAAATTCCTTGGTAATGCGGTATAATTCGTAAGCTTGCTCTGAATTGGTTTGATAAAATGATTTAATACCAATCTTATATTTTACACTCTTTCCATTTCCCAAAGCCATTTCTTCAAAAATATGGTCACGACCTGCATAAGTCACCACCTCTTGATCGAAAATAGTATCGTTCTTTTTATGGTTGACGATATATTGCAAAGAAGTAATTTCTGGGAAAGTGGTTTTAAGATATGCCATCAAGCCTTCAATTTGTTCTGGTGTAGCATAAGCAAAAACCACACCTACCATTACTTCTCCTGTACTCGACGTACGAATAATCAGGTTACGCATAGCTCCTTCGTGATTACGCAAATCGTAAAAACTTAAATTGTGCTGTAATGCATAATCCCTCACTTTTAAACGAATATCATTACTTGGGTTAGCCTGTAAATAGCAATGCTCAACCGCTAAAATTTTATCAAACCTACCAGGAACGTGAAAGCCAAGCGCATTCATCTCTCTGCCTTCAGGCTCATCATCCATATCCTTACTATCTAACCAGCGTTTGTTAGAAAAAGTAAACTCTAACTTATTACGATAATATTGATTTTCGGCAGAACCTAGAATTGGCTCAATACCGCTCACATCTATTTTACCTAATCGTTGCAAAGCAGATTCAACGCTTTTTTGTTTATAGGTCAATTGGGCTTCATATTGCATATGTTGCCACTTACAACCACCACAAGTACCAAAGTGGCTACAAAATGATTCTTGGCGCAAAGCGGATGGGGTATGTAAGGTTTCGATTACGGCCTCGGCAAAGTTTTTCTTTTTCTTCACCAAACGCACATCTACCACATCACCAGGAACGGCTTTATCCACGAAAATTACTAATTCTTCGGCTTTGCCAACTCCTTTGCCTTCTTCGGCAATATCAATAATACTTAAACCCGAAATTCTGATGGGCTCAGTATTCTTTCTTTTTCTGCTCATTGCTGCAAATATACGGAAAGTCTTTAGTGAGTTAAATCAAAAGAATAGCTACGGATAAATTAGGCAAAGGGATAGCTTGCAGGCAGGGCTGCCCGCATAGGTAAAATCGAAATCAATGATGTGGTTTAACCTTCAAAAATGCTCAGAATTACTCCCAAAATACCGTCTGCAAGATTAAAATTCACATCAAATTGTTCGTCTACCATCACTGAAATCTCTAACACTTCTTGACTCATAAATTCCATTTCTATATTTACAAATATAAAATAAATGAACCAAAAACCAAATCGGTATAGTGTTAATTTTATATTAAATTTCTGCTACAGAAAAAGAAAAATGATGTAATAGATTGTTAAAATCCTATAACATTTAAGCGCTTGGCCCTCACTAATTTTGTATTAGAAATTTTTGAAAGATGAAAACGACAGACGCTATATATATTCCATTAGAAAATGTGGAGAGTGAACATTGCGCCTTGATTGTTGACAAAGGACTTGAAAACGTTAAAGAAATTAATACGCATCAAGTAGAACTCAACAACCAAAGAGCGGTGATTACGGCTAAAAAATATCCCGAAGAAGCTGTTCAAGAAGCCGTAAAACAGATTAGGGATTTAGGCTATGATGTCACCACCGTGAAGCAGACTTTTCCCGTTACTGATATGTCCTGCGCTTCTTGCGCCGCCAATACAGAAGCCATTTTAAATGGTCAGATTGGCGTAGTAAAAGCGGAAGTAAATTATGCCAATACCTCTGCAAAGATAGAATACATCCCTAGTTTGGTCACTGCACAGGCATTAAAGCAGGCGTTGCAGGAGGGCGGTTATGATTTACTTATAGAAGAGGGTAACGAAGCCAAAGAATCGTTAAATGAGATCAAGGCTAATCAATATCAAAAGCTTAGAAAAAAAGCAATTAGTGCATTAATACTGGCTATTCCTCTTTTTATTATCGGGATGTTTTTTATGGACATTCCTTATGCCAATTACATCATGTGGGCATTATCAACCCCTATGCTACTGGTTTTTGGGAAACAGTTTTTTGTAGGCGCCTGGAAACAAGCCAAACATCGCTCTGCCAATATGGATACTTTGGTGGCCATAAGTACTGGAACTGCCTACATTTATAGCGTTTTGATTACGTTATTTCCTGACTTAATGCACCGCTTTGGGATTCACTCGCATGTGTATTTTGAAGCTGCTGGAATTGTGATTGCTTTTATCCTACTAGGAAAATTGCTGGAAGAAAAGGCAAAGGGCAATACCTCTTCTGCTATTAAAAAACTAATGGGCCTGCAACCAAAACATGTAACCATTGTACACGAGGGCGGACATCAAATGCAAATTGCCATTGGTAGTGTAAAAGTTGGCGATGTATTGCTGGTGAAACCAGGAGAGCGCGTAGCGGTAGATGGCACTGTAGTTAACGGTAGCTCGTATGTAGATGAGAGCATGATTAGCGGCGAACCTATTCCTGTTGTCAAAACAGCAGAAAGCACTGTATTTGCAGGTACTATTAATCAAAAAGGAAGTTTTCAGTTTAAGGCTGATAAGGTTGGCAGTGATACTGTTTTAGCGCATATCATTAAAATGGTGGAAGATGCACAAGGTAGCAAAGCTCCTGTACAAAAACTGGTGGACAAAATTGCCTCTATTTTTGTACCCGTTGTGATTGGCATTGCGGTTTTAAGCTTGCTGCTTTGGATATTTCTTGGAGGAGAAAACGGATTGGCACAAGGTATTGTTGCCTTTGTAACCGTACTGGTCATTGCCTGCCCTTGTGCTTTGGGATTGGCCACTCCCACCGCCATTATGGTAGGCGTAGGAAAAGGGGCCGAACAAGGGATCTTAATTAAGGATGCGGAGAGTTTAGAGCTGGCGAAAAAAGTAAATGCTATTATTTTAGATAAAACAGGTACCATTACCGAAGGAAAGCCAAAAGTTACAGCTATTGAATGGTTTGAAGAGTTCGATCAGCTTCACCAAGATATTCTCTATAGCATTGAGAAATCATCTGAGCATCCTTTAGCAGATGCGATTACTGAACACCTATCAAACAACGCCAAATTTTTAAATGAGCTTAGTATTGAGAATCTCAGTGGGCAAGGCATTGAAGGAAGCTATGACCAACATACTTACTTCATAGGAAACGAGCTGCTGGCAAAAGAAAGAAATATTACCATTTCTGAGAAAGCCAAAAACTGGGCAGCAACTCAACTGCAAAATGCACAAACCGTAGTTTTCTTTTGTAATAAGACCACTTTATTAGCTATTATCGCTATTGCCGATCAGATTAAATCAACCTCACAAGAAGCAATAAGGGAATTGCAAAAAGACGGCATTAGGGTTTATATGCTTACTGGAGATAACGAACAAACTGCCAAAGCAGTAGCTACTACATTAGGTATTGATGAATTTTATGCGAATGTGCTTCCTGCAGACAAAGGGAAATTCACCAAAAAGCTACAACAGGAAGGCAAAGTAGTGGCGATGGTTGGCGATGGTATTAACGATAGCAACGCCCTTGCACAAGCAGATGTGAGCATTGCCATGGGAAAAGGAAGTGACATTGCTATGGATGTAGCCAAAATGACCATTATCTCGTCTGATCTTTCCAAGATTCCCGACGCAATACATTTATCAAAATATACCGTAAACGCTATTAAGCAAAATCTCTTTTGGGCCTTTATTTACAATGTAATTGGTATTCCAATAGCAGCAGGAATATTATTCCCCGTCAATGGGTTTTTATTAGACCCTATGTGGGCTGGGGCAGCAATGGCATTCAGTTCGGTAAGTGTGGTAGCTAATAGCCTCCGCTTAAAATGGAAAAAAATTTAAAACTAAATGCGACGCTCTAAACATATAAAAAACAATTAACTGATATTACATGAATACTTTAAAATTTAAAACAACCATTAATTGCAGTGCTTGTGTAGCGAAAGTTACACCAGTGCTTGACGCACAAGAAAGCATACACGACTGGGACGTAGACACTACGAATCCAGATAAAATTTTGACTATTAATAGTGATGATCTTGATGAAGCAGATCTTGTCAAATCATTACAAAAGATTGGCTTTAAAGCAGAGAAAATTTAGAAGACTATTATGTCGTTGTGAAGTATGAATCAATCTCGAATTACTAATTGTTTGCAGTTCGCTGTAGGATTGATTCGTACCTCGCAATGACGACTTTATCATAAAAAAATCAAATGCTTATTTATTTCCCGTCATTAAGTCGGGATAATCGGTAACAATCCCATCTACCCCCAAATTTTTAAGATACTGCAAATCTTTAAAGGTGTTCACCGTCCAAGGAATAATCTTTACGCCTGCAGCATGACATTTGTCTACCAAACCCTTACCCACCAAAGGCAAATAAGGACTATAGATAGTGGGTGTAAAACCCAATGCTTTGATGTTATTTTCAAAATCCTCTTTCTCGTCTATCCCAAGTGAGGTTTGTATTTCTGGATATTTTTCGTGAACATATTGCAAACTTCTGATGTCAAAGGAATGGATCGTCACTCTTTTTTCTAGCTTCTTAGCCTTTACCACTTCCATAATCAGTTCTACAAATTCTTCAGGACTTGGCTGAAATTCCCCATCGCCTTTTCTGATCAATTTAGTTTCAATATTATAATGGGGTTTTGCCATTTTCCTTTTGGCTACAAAAAACTCCACCTTATCAATCAAATCTGACAAGAGAGGTTTTTCTACCCTAAATTTTTCTTGATGCGGAAAACGAGGGTGTGGTTTAGAACCTACATCAAACTGCTTCACCTCCTCGTAATCCATTTTGTAGATATTGAACTTCTTTTCGCTTTTGAGCGTAATTTCTTCACCTGTTGGAGAAGTACTAATGACATGGTTAAAATAAGGCTCCTGTGAAACCACTACCTGCTTATCTTTCGAAATAACCACCTCCATTTTTAATGTAGTTGCTCCACTTTCCAATGCTTTAATCATCGCTGGAATAGTATTTTCGGGCATCAGCCCACGTGCTCCACGATTACCTTGTATGTCAAAGGTCACCTTTTTTTGTGCATGCGCAACTGTTAGTGTAAATAGTAAAAATAAAATGGGAAATGAGATCTTCTTCATATGACAATTAGTTAACGGCTAAACCTTACGTGAATTGCAAGTATAAAGTTTTTCAGTTTAAAATCTTCAAAAAGCAAAGTACCATTCAACAAAAAAGGATTTCAACTTGTGGTTAAAATCCTTGGTTTATATTTGATATTTGGTTTAATGACTACCTCTCTGCAACTGTAAAAATTTGGGCTATGATATTCCAGTTTGCATCCGCTTGGCGCTCCCAAATAAATACATAGTTAAAACTTTCACGCAGATTAGCTTTATAATCAATGGTAGCAACACCATATGTATAAGCAAAATCACCTCCTAAAGCTTTATCAGCTTGTGTGGTTTTTAAGTTGATTTTATCAATCACTCTGTTATTAAATGCCAAGATATCATCTTTACCGACAATCACATCTGTTCCTGGGAACATTAAACGTGCATCAGGATTAATGAAACCAGAAAAAGCTTGAATACCGTGAGTTTTTAACATTGTATTCAGTGTTTTCTCTGTATTGTTGATAATTTCTGTTGCTGCTTTTAGGTCTTTTGAGGTCGCAAATTTTGGACTGTGGGTACCAGTTGGCTCCACAAAAGTATTTTTAGGTTCTTTGCCTTTGATTGGCTTCATCGCTTCGGCACCTAAATCAATCACAAATTGCCATTCACCGTCTTTGCCTCTCCAAACAGAAAGGTAATGTCCATAAGTTTTTTTATCCGTACCTGCTACATAAGTTCCAGAAGTAAAACCCCAGTCTCTACTTTTTGATAAACGGGCGTAATTAGGTTCCCAAGTCAAATTTTTAGTATCCACTGCAGTGGCATAAAACTTTTTAGCATTAACTGGGTTCGGGCGAAATACAATAGCATCAGGAGCTGCGAACTCCGTAAAAGCGGCATTTACACCGTCTTTGGCTGCTTTTTGTGCAAAAGCTTTTTCTGCGTTAACTAAAGATTTTACGGTGCCATCCGATTTTTGTGCATATACATTGGCACCTATGGCTAGGGCTAAAACTGACAGATATATTTTTTTCATAACAATTTATTGTTGTAGTGTACGAATTTAAATGTTGAATAAATTAGTTGGCAAAAAAGTAATTAACAATTGCACATTTTGATGAGTCAAAAACTAAAAAGCTAGATAGCTCAACTAAGCAGAGGGTTTTTCTCGGTAAATGGTTTCTAACATGGTTTGTCCTACCGCTTTCAAGGTATTCCTATCAATGTTGTTCAGGTTATCCAATTGCGTATGCCAATTACTATAGAAACCTGCTGCATCTGAATAGTGGATAACATCAATTGCTGGAATGCCTGCTTGGTTAATCCAAAAATGGTCGTCAACCAAGCTACCAGAAGTCACGTTAATGAAATAATTACCGTAGCCTATTTCGCCTGCAATACCCCATACTTTGCTCACTACATTTGGAGCGTACTTTCTAGATAGCTCGTCTTGTGTAAACTGTGCATTGCTACCGCCAACCATATCCAAATTAATAGCATATAATGCCTTATAGCCTTTTACATGAGGATTTTTAGCCCAATATTGCGAACCAATGCACCAAGTAGTTTCATTAGGAGTTTGGTCATTGGCACTACCGTAATCTTCAATATCCCACAAAATAAAATCCACTCCTACTTCAGGCTGTTTTTCTTTAATTTGACGGGCCATCTCCAAAATTACCGCAACACCACTAGCCCCATCATTAGCAGCCTCAAAAGATTTATCCTTCATCGTCTCGTCAGGATCCTGATCTGAAAAAGGACGGGCATCCCAGTGAGCAGTAATTAAAACCCTTTGAGTTTTCTCAGGATAAAAAGCCGCAATAATATTTTTTAACTGATGTGCTTTACCATCGTAGGTCTTAGCAGGAGCCTGCTGAACCGTCACCTGTCCACCGAAAGATTTTAGCTTAGCCACTAAATATTCAGCACACTTTGCATGAGCAGGTGTAGATGGAATACGTGGTCCAAAATCAACTTGTGCTTTGGTATAAGCATAGGCACTATCGGCGTTAAATTCTGGTGAGGTTAATTTAACCGGCTCCACCGTTGTTTCCGTATCTGCAGGTTTGTTTTGTTGGCAAGATTGAAAGCCAACCAATGTCAAAAGTGATACTGCTAATATTTGATTAACTTTCATTCTATTTTGAATTGCAATTTAATGCCAATAATGGCTCAATTATATTTTACTCCAAGTAGTGCCTTCTTTGCTATCTTTTAACTGTATACCTATGTTTTGCAACCCAATACGAATAGAATCCGAAGTCGCGTAATCCTTATTTTCCTTAGCTTCCTTGCGCAGGGCGATAATCATTTCGAGCACTTCGTTCATATCTGTATTGCTGCTCTCCTCATCTTTCAAACCAAAAATATCGAAAATGAAATCGTTCATTAATGCTTTCAGTTCTTCCAATTCAGCTGCTGTGATTTTTACACTACCATCATAAACGGTATTAATGATGCGAGCTGCCTCAAATAACTCAGCAATAGCTACAGGGCTATTGAAATCATCATTCATCGCATTAACACACTTTTCTCTAATTGGTGCTATCGCGATATTTCCTTCTACTGAGGCAGACAGTTTCGGCAACAAAGCCACTGCATTCATCAATCTCCTGAAACCTTTTTCAGAAGCATCCAGTGCATCATTACTAAAATCAAGCGTACTGCGATAATGTGCCTGCAGCATAAAAAACTTCACCGTCATAGGGCTATAACCTTTACGCAACAAAGGGTGGTTACCAGTAAAAAGCTCCTGTGGCAAGAAACCATTGCCCGCAGATTTGGACATACGTGTACCATTAACGGTTAACATGTTGGTGTGCATCCAATATTTAGCCGGCTGGTGACTTGAACAAGCTTCCGATTGGGCAATCTCATTGGTATGGTGTGTTGCTGCCAAATCCATTCCTCCACCATGAATATCAAACTCATTGCCTAAATACTTAGCACTCATTGCCGAGCACTCAATATGCCAACCTGGAAAACCCATTCCCCAAGGCGACTGCCATTGCATTAATGTTTCTGGCTTAGCTTTTATCCAAAGCGCAAAATCCAAACGACCTCTTTTATCATTCTGACCACTTAGTTCGCGAGTATTTTCCAACAACTCCTCTAACTTGCGGTTAGTTAAAATGGTATAATTGTATTTCTGGCTGTATTTCTCTACATCAAAATAAACCGTACCATCTATTTCGTAGGCATAACCATTGGCCAAAATGACTTTTACCATTTCAATTTGCTCAATGATGTGTCCTGTAGCAGTAGGCTCAATGCTTGGCGGCAAGGTATTGAACATTCGCATTACATCATGGAAACCCAAAGTATACTTTTGTACAATTTCCATGGGCTCTAATTGCTCCAATTTTGCACGCTTTGCAAATTTGTCATCCCCTTCGTCTCTGTCACCTTCTAAGTGGCCTGCATCCGTAATATTACGTACATAACGCACTTTATAACCACTATGGTTTAGATAGCGAAAAATCAAATCGAACGAGATAAAAGTACGACAGTTACCCAAATGCACATCATTGTAAACGGTTGGTCCACAAACGTACATTCCTACGTGTGGAGCATTTAGGGGTTCAAAAACTTCCTTTTTACGGGTAAGCGTATTGTATAACTGTAACTCTTGTATCATGGTTGCAAATGTAAAACTTTTAGAGGTTAATATCCATCATCGCTTTCTAAGGAAAAATTTAATCTCAAATCACTCCTTACAGGAAAATGGTCAGACAGCTTTTCTTTAGAAACATGGTGATTGATGACATCAAAGTCTTTGGTAGTAGCGATATAATCGATTTGAAAATTGGGAAATGCACCGTTGTAGGTTTTACCAAAACCGCTGCCTTTTTCGATAAAGGCATTCTTTAATGACTTGGTAATTTGGGTAACACAATAAGAAGCAGGTGTATCATTAAAATCGCCAGCAATCACAAAAGGGAGTTTACATTTCTGCATTTCTGCCTTCATCAATTTTACCTGTTCGCTTCTTCTTTCAAAGGCAGCTTTGAGCATACTGGCAATTCTTCGAGATGACTTATACTCTGTATTCATCTTCGAAGTGACTTTGTCAATGTAATCGTAATCTTCCTTCTGGAAAGAAATAGATTGGAAATGTACATTGTAAATCCTAAAAAGCTGTCCTTCTACTTTAATATCAGCATAGATACTTCCATTGCCCGGTATTTGGCTAAACGGCACTTCGCCTTTGTTATCAATAGGATAACGAGAAAAAATAGCTAAACCCGCAGCTTCATAGTTATTATCAATAGTAGGCACAAAATAGTAATGTTTTAGCTTAAGCCTTTTTTTAACGCTATCAATCAAATCGAATTCGCCTTTACGTCGCGTAAAAAACTCTTGAAAACAAATTACATCAGGGTTTTGACCTTCTATCAGTTTAAAAATTTGGTCTCTGGTAGAAACGTCATTGTTTTCTCCATATTTTTTAAATTGATGAACATTATAGGTCATTAACCGCACATAATGCTCACTTTCTTTTACAGAAGATCCCTCCTCCCCAAAAAACTGATAAGTAGCGTTTAAGGGTTTCCATCCAAGGGCCATAATGGCCAATGTAACCAAAGTAAAAATAAACCTGCGACGGAATGCCCAAAAAATGGCAAAAATTAAATTGGCCACTAAAAAGAACGGGTATGCCAATCCAGCAAAGGCAATCCAAATATCATTTTGCGGATCAGTTTGTCCAGCAACCATTCCCAAAGCAAGGCCCATAACGGTTAATACCGCTAAAAAGAGCATAAACTTATCGAATATGGAAAGTTGTAGTTTAGACATTAGTTTTTACTTGCATCAAAAAGGGTTTGTTTTTCTTTAGCGGTAAGATTTTCATAACCGCTTTTAGAAATTTTGTCCAGTATAGCATCTATTTCTGCTTGATTTACCTGACTTGTTTTCTTTTTAGGTGCTTCATTTTTCACGACTTTCAACTTTGGCTTCTTCACCAAAAAACTACTCAAATCAGTGCCATTTTGCAAAAGTTTGATGTAGACAAATCCGAAAAATGCACCACCGAGATGCGCTAAGTTTCCACCTATGTTACTAGAGCCTGGAGAGGTCCCTATCACATCGATGATAATATATACTAACAGTAAGTATTTCAATTTAACATCTCCAAAGAGAATCAGTCGAATACTATAATTAGGAATTAGAGTAGTTATTGCACTAAAAATGGCCATTACCGCTGCGGAAGCACCTAGCAAGATAGAACCATTGGCATTCAGTTGCGGACTTAGATTATAAATTAGGGCAAAGGTTAAAGCACCCAAAATAGCACCTCCCCAATATACCACCTGAAACTGCCTTGGTTTAAGGAAATCAAGAAATAAGTTTCCCATCCAATACAACCACAACATGTTAAAAAGGATATGAAAAATATTTTGGTGCAAGAAAGCATAAGTGACCAAAGTGTAAAAACGAGTAGGCAATTGAGAAATATCAGATGGAAAAGCTAAATATTGCGCAACCAAACTGTCGACCGCTCCTCTGGTAAAAAGATTGGCGATACCCAAAACCAAAAACACTATTGTATTTACGCCAATGTAAAACATGGCGGGATTACCCAACTTAAATAAACGGTAAGATAAATCCTTGAAGCTACTGTTATTCATAGTAATCGTAAAATCTGTCTTTATCTTTCCATAGTTTAACCAAAATAAACCCGATCAGCGCACCACCCAAATGAGCAAAATGAGCTACCGAATCGCCTTGTATACGTGCCACGCCCAAGAACAATTCTATAACGATATAAATGGGGATAAAATATTTCGCTTTTATCGGAAACGGGATAAACATCAGCATGAGCTCAACGTTTGGATACAACACCGCAAAAGCTGTTAGCACTCCAAAAATCGCTCCGGAAGCACCTACCATTGGGCTACTGTAAATTGCTCTTAAGTCTGGGTTTGCGCCTACAACGTTTAGATCATTAAATATTCTTCCTGTTATTTGATATACTTCAAAAGCCTGCACTCCCCATTGCAATGCCAATGCTCCTAAACCAGTTATTAAATAGAAATTAATGAATTTTTTTTGGCCCCAACGTTGTTCTAACACACCTCCAAACATAAACAGACCAAACATGTTAAAAAACAAATGTGCAACCCCTCCATGCATGAACATATAGGTGATAGGCTGCCATACTTCAAAAAAGGGAGAATCAAAATAAAAGACTGCTAAATATCTTGTTACAACGTCTCCTAAAATCCATGAAGCAAAAAGCATTATCCCGTTAATGATTAACAGGTTTTTGACTACTGGTGGGATATTGATGTTATTCATGGTTATTTTTCAAATTTTTGTGCTAATTCAGCCAAAGTAATGGTCTGTATTGCTGGTTTACCACTGATGCTAAAGTTAGGGCTTTTACACGCAAAAAGCTCATCAATCAGGGTGTTCATCTCCTGTTGACTTAGCACTGTACCTGCTTTAATCGCACTGTTTCTGGCCAAACTTCTTGCCAAAGCATCTCTCTTCGTTAATTTTAATTCTTGTTGAGAATTTTTAAACCCCTCTATCAGGTGTTCAAAAAGTTGGGTTTCGTTAATATTTGTGCTGCCTAAATCAACGGGAATACCTTCAATCACCAATGTATTTTTCCCGAATTCCCGCACATCAAAACCTAAGCTCTTAATATCGTCCAACAAACTTTTTGCCAATTCAAAATCACTAGGACTTAAAGTAACCGTTTGTGGAAACAAGCTTTGTTGCGAAGCTCCTTTACGATCTTCCAAGTGTAATAAAAAACGTTCGTATAAGATACGTTCGTGAGCTGCCTGTTGGTCAATAAGCATGATGCCCGATTTAATTTGCGAAACAATATAACGGTTATGAACCTGCATATAATGTTTACTTGGCGAAGCGACCAAAGTCTCTTCTTCCTCTTCTCCTAAATCAATACTGGCTTGCTCTGCTTGCTGATAATTGGTGATTTCATATAAAGATCCCCAATTTTGTGTTTTTTCTTTCGGATGATACTGTTCCTTGAAATAAGTTTCTTTGGCAGCCACAGGCTTACTTGCCCCAAAAGGGTTAAAGTCTGGATTAAAAGAAATGCTAGGCGGCACAATGTCTTCAGGCGCTTTTGGCGTAATCATACTGCTAAACGCCGTTTCTTGGTTAAAATCTAAAGTAGGACTGATGTTGAATCTACCTAACGATCTTTTCACTGCCGAATGAATAATGGCATAGATGGATTTTTCATCCAAGTATTTGATTTCTGTTTTGGTTGGATGAACGTTTACGTCAATCTTAGCCGGATCGATATCTATAAACAGTACATAAAGCGGAAAGTTATCATCAGGCAATAGTTCTTGATAAGCCTTATTGATGGCATGGTTCAAGTAATTGTCTTTAATAAATCTATCGTTCACAAAAAAAAACTGCTCACCACGGGTTTTCTTGGCAAATTCGGGCTTTCCAATATATCCTTTAAGGTTAATGATTGTGGTTTCTTCCTCTACCGGAATCAAACGTTCGTTATAATTGTTGCCAAATAAATGCACAATACGTTGCTTGATGGTTGCTGCAGGCAATCGGTAAATTTCATTCCCGTCATGATGCAAGCTAAAAGAGATATGAGGCTTGGCTAAAGCTACACGTTGAAACTCGTCAATAATATAACGCATTTCTGTAGGATTACTCTTCAGGAAATTACGTCTCGCAGGCGTATTGTAAAACAGGTTCTTTACACTAATACTTGTTCCGTTAGGCGTTCCTATGGGTTCTTGTTTCACCACCGTAGAACCTTCTATTTCTACCAAGGTCCCCACTTCATCTTCATAACGCTTGGTTTTCATTTCCACCTGCGCAATTGCCGCTATAGATGCCATTGCTTCACCTCTGAAACCCATGGTTCTAATAGCAAAAAGATCTTCTGCTTTACGCACTTTGGAAGTGGCATGGCGCTCAAAGCACATGCGGGCGTCAGTAATGCTCATTCCGCAGCCATTATCTATCACCTGAATTAATGCTTTTCCAGCATCCTTAACAATGAGCTGTATTTTATCGGCACCCGCATCTAAAGCATTTTCCAATAATTCTTTTACTGCCGAGGCTGGCCTCTGCACTACTTCTCCTGCCGCTATCTGGTTGGCTACGCTATCGGGTAAAAGTTGAATAATATCAGACATCTATTTCGTTAAGTAAAGCCGCTAATTTAACGAAAATAAGCCTTACAAAAGGAGCATGTTTCCACTTAACTGATACTAAATGACTTAATATTTACGATTTGTGTTCTAATGATTGAAGGAAAGAATTTTGGATTACCATCGAAACAAATAAAATAAAAATCCTCAGCTACCTATGGGTAGGGCATTTTGTCAAATTACTCTGGAGTTTACTATGGGTTCATTTAGATTTTTTTGGCAATTTTAAACTCTTAAAGATAAAAGTACAACCACATAGGCACATAAGAGTACATTGCAAATAGGTTCCTTTTTACGATAAGAAAGAGGAATGCTAGGGCTGGGGATAATGAAAAACAACAAAGTGCTTATCCAAATAAAAATTTCATCCTTCACTAAACCATTATACTTGTTTACCATCTAACCAACCATCTACATAAAATTGTAAAATCTTAACATAGGTCAATACAAACTAGATTTAAAATTAAATACCTTTACGCTAACTATAAATTAATCAACAATGAAATTAAAAATCACCTCTATTTTAACGTTAGCTCTTGTGGCTGGCTTTTCTTTTTTCGCATTTAAGCCAAAGGCTGATGTTTATACTGTAGATGTTACTAAGTCTACCATCAACTGGGAAGGCAAAAAATTCTCTGGTTCACACACTGGCACTGTGGCTTTAACTTCTGGAACATTGGCTTTCAATGGTAAAAAATTGGCAGAAGGTGGCTTTGTGGCTAACATGACTACTATCCAAACCTTAGATGGTGGCAAACCAAATGCTGGCTTAGATAAGCACTTGAAAAATGACGACTTTTTTGGTGTTGAAAAATTCCCTGCGGCTAACTTTGTTATTAAAAAAGTAGAAGGTAACGGTGCCGATGTAAAAATTACTGGCGACTTAACCATTAAAGGAAAAACCAACCCAGTGACTTTTCCTGCAAAGATTACTTGGAATGCTGACAAAACTGTTACTGCGGTAGCAGAGAAGGTTGTTATTGATAGAACCAAATATGGTATTGAGTACAAATCTAAGTCTATCTTCAGCAGCATCGGTGATAACTTCATCTACGATGAGTTTACCATTGACGTAAAATTGGTAGCAAAAAAATAACCTCCTATTAAATAGATGATTAGAAAATCCGAGTAATACTCGGATTTTTTTTGTTAAATAAATTAATGTAACTTTATGTAAATCCACTTACGAATTATATACCTTCGCAGCGGTTAACAACGTATTTCATTAAAGCCCGATGCAACAAACACCCTCTTCTAAGATTAACCTCCTTGTCATTGATGATGATGATATTAACATCTTTATCATCAGTAAAATTGTTGAAAAAACCGGGTATGACGTGGAGATTTGTGCCAAACATAATGGCCAATTAGCGATTGACTATATCAAGGATTTAGTTGATAGCCAACAACCCCTACCCCAACTGGTTTTAATTGACATCAACATGCCTATTCTCAATGGATGGGAATTTATTGAAGCTTTTGAAGCATTAGACCTCAAAGCAACCAATGACATGTATATGCTCTCTTCATCTGTTTATGAAAACGACATAGAGAAAGCCAAAAGCTACAAATCAGTAAAAGGCTTTATTTCAAAACCGTTATCTATCGACCGATTAAAAGAGTTACTGGCAGCTATAGATTAAACGATTATAAACTTATCGTCCTGTAGTTCCACATAGGCCTGTGTTTTAGACTTGGAATGATAAAAAAGACATTTCCAATGTTCGGCTGCTGCCTTATGTCCAAACTCGTCCCTTAATTCCATAGCCTTGCGACCATCGTAATCATATTTGGCTATAAACTTCCTAATGAGCTCTTCTGGCTCAGGCAATACATCGCCCCCAAAAAACACCTTATCTTCTCCATCATCAATTAAAAAAACCTGATGATATGGGCAATGCGCTCCTGTAAATTCATAACTGATTTCGTTGGTAAGCTTACCACTATCTTCTATCAAATGGATTTGAGCATTGCGCTGAACAAAATCAAAAATCTCTGTATGGTATGAAGATGATTTACTACTGAAAGCAGTTTCCCACTCTCCTCGTTGCATTACATAAGTGGCATTAGGAAAACTTAGTTCCATTTTACCATTATAATGATGCACCATTCCTCCCGAGTGATCAAAATGCAAATGCGACATCAATACCAGTTCTACATCATCTGGATCAAACCCCACTTTTCGGATGTTTTCATGTAAATGGAGCTTACCTTCTTCGTTACTGTAGCCCAAACCTGTATCCAACAATATCAGGCTGTTTTCGAGCTTAACCAGAAAAGGCTGCACATGAATAAATAACGACGCAGGTCTATCTTTTGGATTATCCTTAGCAGGATCAAAAGGGACAAATTTTTTACTGGCATCTACCGAATATGAACCCTCTGATAACGTGAAAACTTGAATAGCCATCTTTTTACGAAAGAAATTTAATGATATATTTACGGGTTACAAATATAGAGAACAAGGCGAGGCTTTTTGTAATATTAATGCAAACAAGCTCGTTAATGGAGCAGATACCAATGAAGAAAAGATGGGTTATTAGTGAAAACATTGAGCAGGAAAAGGTTGAGGAGCTTTCCCATCTGTTAACTATTGACAAAAGTTTAGCAGAAATTTTGGTACAAAGGGGCATTAATACTTTTGAGGAAGCCAAATATTTCTTTAGGCCGCAGTTAGCACACCTACATGATCCATTCCTGATGAAGGATATGGAAGCCGCTATAGAAAGAATTGAAAAGGCAATTCAATTGGAACAACGCATTTTAATTTACGGCGATTATGACGTAGACGGAACAACGGCTGTAGCGCTTACCTATCAGTTTTTCCGCAATTTCACTAGCCATATTGATTTTTATATTCCCGACAGGCATGTAGAAGGTTATGGCATTTCTACACAGGGAATTGATTATGCGCATACCAGCGGTGTTGATTTAATTATAGCGCTAGATTGCGGCATCCGTTCTAACGACAAAGTTGATTACGCAAACAGCTTAGGCATAGACTTTATCATCTGTGATCACCACTTACCTGGCGATGCAATTCCACAAGCCGTTGCGGTGCTAGATCCAAAACGTTCTGATTGCGAATATCCTTTCAAGGAGCTTTCTGGCTGTGGCATTGGTTTTAAACTTGCGCAGGCTTACTGCACCTTCAAAAATCTTCCAGATGAGCTGTATGAGCAATATTTTGACTTGTGCATGGTGAGTATTGCGGCAGATATTGTTCCTATCGTTGACGAGAATAGAGTTTTGGCCTATTACGGTCTTAAAAAGTTGAACGAAACCCCTTCTACAGGATTGAAAGCCTTAATGCAAATTTCGGGCAAAACAGACAACTATTCTATTATGGATGTAGTATTTATGTTGGCGCCCCGTATTAATGCTGCGGGCAGAATGGGACATGCAAACGAGGCCGTAAAAATGCTTTTAAGCGAAGAAGAGTTCATTGCAGATGAACAAAGTTCGCTTATCAATTTGCAAAACACCGAACGCAAAAGTTTCGACCAAAACATTACGCTTGAGGCACTGGCCATTATTGAACAAGATGAAGTGCTGATGAATCGAAAAACCACCGTGGTGTTTCAAGAAAGTTGGAACAAGGGAGTGATTGGCATTGTAGCCTCTAGATTAACGGAAAAATATTATCGTCCAACGATTGTCCTTACCGAATCTAATGGCAATTACACTGGTTCTGCCCGCTCGGTGGTAGGCTACGATTTATATGAAGCATTGGTAGAATGTAGTGATTTACTGATCCAATTTGGCGGACATAAATATGCTGCTGGATTAACCATTAGTCCTGAAAACTTACCTTTATTTTCAGAACGATTTGAGCAGGTCGTTTCAAAAAGTATCGATCCAGCCTTGCTCATACCCGAAATTAATATCGATACCACCGTTGATTTTGCACAGATCAATCCAAAGTTTTTTAGAATACTAAATCAAATGGCGCCTTTTGGTCCACAGAACATGGCTCCGATATTTACTACTCACGAGGTAATTTTGGCAAGTGCCCCACAAATTGTAGGGACAAATCACCTAAAAATAAATGTAAAACAACAAAATTCGACTATTTTTGAAGCTATTGGTTTTAACCTTGGAGAATTCGAAAAATTATTAAAACCAAACCAAGCATTTTCTATTTGTTATACGATAGAAGAAAATAATTGGAGAGACAAAAAACGTTTGCAACTAAACATAAAAGGAATTAAATTTTGAGTTGAAAGTTAAAAGTTGTGAGTTAAAAGTACTAAACAACTAAAAACTAACCACCCAAAAAACTAAAACTAAATGATTTTAAAAGCCGAGCATCTCATTAAAAAGTATAAACAGCGTACCGTTGTTAACGATGTTTCATTTGAAGTAAGCCAAGGAGAGATTGTGGGTTTGCTAGGCCCAAATGGTGCTGGAAAAACCACGTCGTTTTATATGATTGTAGGTTTGATTAAGCCAAATGAGGGTCATATCTTTTTGGATGGCGAAGACATTACTAAAGATGCCATGTACCGTAGGGCACAAAAAGGAATCGGCTATTTAGCACAAGAGGCTAGTGTCTTCCGCAAATTATCTGTAGAGGATAACATTATGGCTATTTTGGAGATGACCAAGCTCAACAAAGAGGAACGCAAGGAAAAACTGGAAGAACTACTTACTGAATTTAGTTTACATAAAGTACGCAAAAATAGAGGCGACCTGCTTTCTGGAGGGGAGCGCCGTAGAACAGAGATTGCTAGAGCTTTGGCGGCAAGTCCTAATTTTATTTTACTGGATGAGCCATTTGCAGGGGTTGACCCTATTGCCGTGGAAGAAATCCAAAGCATTGTAGCTAAGCTTAAGAAAAAAAATATTGGCATTTTAATTACCGACCACAACGTACAGGAAACGCTTTCCATTACCGACCGAGCTTATTTGCTTTTTGAGGGGAAAATCTTGGAATCGGGCACGCCAGAGGTATTGGCGGCCAACGAAATGGTAAGGAAGGTATATTTAGGCTCGAACTTCATTCTACGCAAGAAAAATCTATAAGGAAAACTGATGGCGATAGTAAATTCTATTTTTACGTGGTACATGAAAAAGCGCATCCATCAGATTGAGCTTTTCATGAAATATCCCTTAGATGTACAGGATGAATGGCTACATACCTTAATTTCAAGTGCTGAAAATACGGAATGGGGCAAGCTGTACGACTACAGGTCGATATTGAACGTACAACAGTTTAAAGAACGGGTACCTATCCAAAATTATGATACGCTGAAGCCTTACATTGAGCGTATGCTGCAAGGCGAACAAAATATCCTTTGGCCATCCGAAATTAAATGGTTTGCCAAATCATCAGGTACCACCAGCGATAGAAGCAAATTTATTCCAGTATCCGAAGAAGCCTTGGAAGAATGCCACTTTAAAGGTGGTAAAGACATGCTATCCATCTATTGCAACAACCGACCAAACACGCAAATGTTTACGGGAAAAGGCTTGGTTTTAGGCGGAAGCCATCAGATCAATCAGCTTTGCGAAGACATTCACTATGGCGATTTATCGGCCGTATTGATCAAAAACCTGCCTATTTGGGCCGAGTATTATCGGACACCTGATATGTCCATTGCCCTCATGGATAATTATGAGGAAAAAATGGACCGCATGGCGGAAGCCACCATCAGGGAAAACGTAACTAATATTTCGGGCGTGCCTACTTGGACCATCGTATTAGCGAAAAAGGTGATGGAAATTACTGGCGCAAAAAACTTATTAGAGGTTTGGCCCAATTTAGAAGCCTATTTCCATGGTGCCGTAAATTTTGGTCCGTACCGCCAGCAATTTAAAGAGCTGATTCCTTCTCCCGACATGTATTATTTGGAGACCTACAATGCATCCGAAGGTTTCTTTGGCATACAAGATCAATCTTATTCAGAAGAACTCCTTTTGATGTTGGATTATGGCGTTTATTACGAGTTTCTCCCTTTAGAAAATTTAGAGGATGAAAATCCCAAAACACTTTCTTTAGATCAAGTAGCGCTACATAAAAATTATGCAGTGATCATTAGCACCAATGCGGGTTTATGGCGCTACATGATTGGTGATACGATCCATTTTACTTCCTTATATCCGTTTAGGATTAAAATTAGCGGACGCACCAAGCACTTTATTAATGCTTTTGGAGAAGAAGTAATTATTGATAACGCCGAGAATGCTTTAACCAAAGCCTGCGCTACCACCAATGCCAAAATTAAAGACTACACCGCCTGCCCTATCTATTTTAATGGCGACGAAGCTGGGGGACATGAATGGATCATTGAATTTGAGCAACAGCCTTCCAATTTCGAACAATTTATAGATGTTTTAGATCAAACCTTACGTGAGGTAAACTCTGATTACGATGCCAAACGCTTTAAGGACATGGCTTTAAGACGCCCTAAAGTACATAATGCTCCACAAGACACTTTCTATCACTGGATGAAAAACCGAGGTAAACTTGGCGGACAACACAAAGTACCTCGTTTGGCTAATACAAGAGAATATGTGGATGATATTTTGAAGATGATGTAGTGCAAAAAGGTCTATTTGGATTTACTGTTATTTTAGGTAAATTTAAGTAAACAACCAAAAGCAGACCATGAAAACAGTTCAACAAATTTTCGACACCAAACCGCTGCAAATTTTTAGTGTTGGCCCAAACACTTCGGTTTTAGATGCCCTAAAATTAATGACAGAGAAAAACATTAGTGCTTTGTTAATTATGCAAGAGGGACAAATGCTTGGTATTTTCACGGAACGAGATTATGCCCGAAAAATCGTTTTACAAGGAAAAGCTTCTAAGGACACTCCTATTAGTGAAGCTATGACTTCCAATCCAGTTACGGTAACCCTAGCTGACAGCATTGATTTGTGCATGCAAATGATGACCGAAAAGCACATTAGGCATTTACCAGTGGTGACCGCAAATCAAGCCGTTGGAATGGTATCCATTGGTGATGTGGTGAAATTCATTATTGCAGACCAAAAACAGACCATTTCGCAACTAGAAAGCTATATCAATAGTTAAAAATAAATGAACCGCTTTCCAATAATCAACAGCTTTTAGATGCCCTTCCCTTATGTTAATGATATCACCATTTCTTTAAGATATGGCTTTAAATAACCTATGCAAATGCTGTTGAACATCAGGATTAATTATTTTCGTTTAGCTTGGCTATTGCTATTTTTCTTTTTCTTTCTGCTCATGTTGCAAATTACACTACGCTATTTACCGATGAGTAGCGACGTGGCCTTTTTGCAGATTAAACAAACAGAAGTAGAAAGTGTCAAGCTATATCTGCCTATCTTTTATATCCACGTATACAGCGCTATTCTCGTGTTGTTGGCCGGCTTCACCCAGTTTAACAGAACACTTTTAAATAAGCGTCCCAAATTACATCGAAACCTAGGCTATCTATATGTTGTAGTCGTTTTATTATTCGCTGCACCTTCAGGCTTATTTATTGGTTTTTTCGCAAATGGTGGATTAATTGCCAAAGCTGCTTTTAGCTTTTTAGCGATCCTATGGTTTTGGTTTACCTTAAAAGCATTATTACTAGCCAAAAAGCAACAATTTAAAGCACATTACCATTTTATGCTACGCAGTTTTGCTTTAACATGTTCTGCTATTACCTTGCGCCTATGGAAGGTAATTTTGGTATATTTATTCCATCCAGCACCTATGGATGTGTATCAAATTATTGCTTGGCTTGGTTGGATACCAAATTTACTTTTAGTAGAATGGTTGATCAGAAAAAAATATTTAAACATCAAATGAATAAAATGAAAAATCTTGTTATCGCCTTTTTATCAATTTTAACGCTCGCTTCCTGTAACAGTAATGACAAGAAGACCGAAAAAAGCCCCGTTGATTCGGCAACCACCGTAAACACTACCTATGATCATGTATTAGGCATGTGGGTAGGCGATTTTGTCGCCGAAGAATATCAAGACGGCTCCTACAGCGAAAATAAGATCAGCTTGGCCATTAAAAGTATTGACAAGGATAAAGTAATTGGCCGTAGTGTGGTAGTAGGGAACGATAGACCTTTACAAGGAATACTTACAAATTCGGGCAATAAAATCAGTTTTGTATTGGATGAACCTGGCGACCAAAAGTATGACGGGCGTTTTGAATTTGAGCTGCGCAATGATACTTTAGTAGGTACATGGAAATCGTACAACCAAGGAATCAATGTCACCAAAAGATCTTTCAAATTATTAAAAAAAGTATTTGCGTATAACCCTAATTTAATGTTAGATAAAAATGGGGATTATACTGACAGACAATCTAGCAAGGTCGAAATAGTTACAGATACCGTTGATGGTAAAACAGAAACTTTTAAAGATGAATACTATAGAAGTGCTTCTGACGCTGTTTTCACCATCAACTCCTCCACTCAAGAGCTAAAAGAAAGTGATTTAAAAAACCTACGTAAACTAGATCTTCAAATATTAAGAAATACCATTTTTGCTCGTCACGGTTACTCCTTTAAAAAGAAGACTTATAGACAGTTTTTTGATTACGCTGATTGGTATATTCCAGTAAGCAACGATGTAAACGGCACACTTACACCACTGGAAAAAAAGAACATCAAATTGCTAGAACGATTTGAAAAATATGCCGAAGATAACTACGACAGCTTTGGGAGATAAAAAAATGGGGAGTTAATCTCCCCATTTCCATTCGCCAGCAATTTTTAGTGGCTCTTTAAGTTTTTGACTTTCCAAAAATGCTTTCAAATCCGCATCAGAAAATCTCGTCACCGGAATACTAGGTGTATTGGCCAAAGCATAAGTTAGCATGGCCGAATAACGCACTGTATTTTTCAAGCCTTGTTCATCCACCAAGTGAAAACCATCACCATCCGAGTGATAAAAAGGTCCCGAGTTATTTGGCAACTTTCCACCTGCCCCACCTCCAGTTGGAATCCCTTCCAACATAAAAGGTTGATGGTCGCTATGCAAGCCAGCTCCGGCTTGGAAAAGGTTTTTAAAGCCCGTATCAATCTTCACCACTTCGGCACCCCAGCTTTTAAATAGAGGCTCCATCTCTTTTCTAGTAGTCGAAAACCCTTTAGGATCATTGGTCATATCGTAGTTTAACATGAAACGTACTTGACTCAAAGTTTTGTCTTTTAATCCTTGAGCAACGTAAGCTTTTGAACCTAACAGACCTTGCTCTTCGCCCATAAACATCACAAATTCAACAGTACGTTTAGTTTGTAAATTCAACATTTTAAAAGTCCTGGCCATATCAATAATGGAGAAAGAACCGATACCGTTGTCAATAGCTCCTGTAGCTAAATCCCAGCTATCTAAATGTCCGCCTACTACAATTTTTTCATTGGGTAAAGTTGTGCCTTTCAAAGTAGCAATTACATTTCTGGCTTTAATCATCCCTGAAAAATTGGTCATCGCAATTTGTGCAAACTGTTGCCCCGACTTTAGTTTTGCCTTCAAAACCATCCCACTCTCCAAACCTATACAAACTGCGGGAATAGGAATTAATTTTCCGGTAACAGATGCCGTTCCAGTAAGTAGTACGCCACCTTCTACTTTATTGATGATGATGACGCCAGAAGCACCATATTTTGTGGCAATAGCCGTTTTTTCGGAACGGTGCAAAGAAGCTGTGCCTGCGGGAGAACCTGGAAGCACTCCTAAATAAATCAAGGCAATTTTACCTCTTACATTTTCCTTTATTGGCTCGTAGTCTGCTTCCAAACCATTTCCCACATCTATGATCTCGGCAGTAACATTTGCCCTTACTGGCGAGTGTGCTAAGGTAACCGCTTTAACTGGCGACAAATTCATTCTATCATCACCAACCTTAACCGATAAGCTTTTCCTGTCCCAACTTTCTACTTCAAAAGGCTGGTAACGTACATCATAACCATATGATTTCAAAAGATTAAAAGCAAATTCTTCTGCTTTTGCACCATTAGCTGAGCCCGTTAAACGATGCCCAATTTTATCAGTAGCACTCTTTAGGTTTTTGTAGGCCTGAGAATTTGATTGTACTTCAGTATTAATTTGCTTAAAAACGGCAGAAAAGTCTTGAGCCCTTGCACTTAAAACAGCACAAGCTAGACCCGCGATAAGGGTTAATTTCTTCATTGAATGATTATAGTTTAGCTAAATGAAATTAACATTTTATTATCACAACTACAGTCTATAGTTTAAATTTTACAATCTGGTCATGGCTTTCTCTGAACATACCTTATTTTCTCAGTAGTTTGAAGTCCAAGGTATCATTTCGACAAACGAAGAAGGAAAATCTAACTCCAGACTAATTGCTAGATTTCTCCTAAAGTCGAAATGACGTGTATAGGAATGCCATTGCGAGAAGGTGGCAATGTTTTTTCGTATTCCGTCATTTCGACGAACGAAGGAGGAGAAATCTAGCAACTTGGCAAATAATATTATCGTCTAAATCCACCTAATGTTACAATGACGCTCCTATACGCGTCATTGCGAGAAGGTAGGACGAAACAATCCCGATCAATCACTTCAAATACTTTTCTTTACCAATTCCTATAGACCTTAAACTAGATTTTAACTCATAGCTAAGGCTAGATTTCTCCTAAGGTCGAAATGACGTGTATAGGAGCACCATTGCGAGAACTTGGCAGCATCTCCTTTCCTACGCCGTCATTTCGACGATCGAAGGAGGAGAAATCTAACTCATAGCTAACTGGCAGATTGCTTCACAAGGTCGAAATAACGGGAAATAGGAGCGTAATTGCAAGTAGGCAAGGCTAAGCAAATCCTTTCAATCACTTTAGAAATGTAATCTTTTTCGTGACCCCAGCGATATCAACTGAAACAGAAATACTATCGCTATTTTGAGTGATGATTTTGAGATTTTGGTAAGCTTTATTTTCGATATCTTCTCCGTGATACATTCCAACTCTTGTCTCCAAGAATACACCATTCTTAACAAGTTCTAATATTCTTGGTGCCATAATTCCCCTTACTCGCCGTATATCATAATTTGAATCATGATAATATATTTCTGGGGTTATTGACATCCATAGGAATGGACTAGCAACGAGTACAAAAAATATTCTATCCATCATCATGGTCAAAGCCGTAAAGATTGGATAGAAGAAGAAAAAACCAAAATAAAACTTATCTCTTAATTTGCTATGACCTTGGCCGATTGCAAAAATAAATGCACCGCTTATTAAAAAACACAGCAGTGCCAGCCTATTAAACCAAAAAGTTTTAAATGACGATTCAAATCCTATTACTAGTACAACATTTATCAATAACAACACAAATGAGATAAGATGTATACGAACTAAATACCTTTTATATTTGAAAAACAACCGATTGTTTACATAAAACAATAGGACACTCATTAGGAAAAGAACAATATAAATGATGATTAAAAACATACTTTGCTTTCTTAGTGGTTTGAAGTCCAAGGTATCATTTCAACAGATGAAGAAGCAAAATCTAACTCCTGACTAATTGCTAGATTTCTCCCTAAGGTCGAAATGACGTGTATAGGAGCGCCATTGCAAAGACTTGGCAGCATCTCCTTTCCTACGCCGTCATTTCGACGATCGAAAGAGGAGAAATCTAACTCATAGCTAACTGGCAGATTGTTTCACAAGGTCGAAATGACGGGAAATAAGAGCGTAATTGTGATGACGGAGTACATTAATTACTTGGTGGAGGCAAGAAAGTCTTTTCGCTTTGTTTCTTGGTATAATATCTAATCACAAAGAAAGCTCCCAAACCAACTGCAAAAAACAACCAAAATCTAGATAGGAACAGGATAAATTCTTTGAAATACATCCATCCATCCGCGAAGTTCAAAGCCAGTCTATTGAAAAACCCTGGTTGATAATCGTACAAATTATCATTAGCTACAGTCATTGTATTCACGGTATTGTCTTGATAAAAACTAAGGGTAATAGTGCTAAATTTAACTTGCTTATCAATACTTAGGTTTTCGATTTTCTTGTTTACATAATCATCCTTAATGTAAAGCGAGCTTTCTACATTACTTCCTTTTTTTGTAGCTACCTTTTTAATTTGCTCCACTGCTTCTTGCCTATTGGTAGATTTCATTGCGTTTTCCAAATAGGCCAAGCTTTTATCTTCCATCTTCAACGACTGGTTATCTACAAAAACAGCCATACCTGCAATCTGGTCTGTAAAACCATCCAATTCTGTAGATGGTATTCTAGCCACTAGATAACCTTCTTTACGATAAGAAGTGATTTCCTTTAGCGAGTCTGCGCTTAATTTTACTTTTTCGGTTTTTTGGATAGTACTATTTAAGGAAAATTCCATCACCAATCCTCCTTGCTTTTTAATGGTATTACTTAGCTCAGCTTTAGTGCGCTGAACATCTTTCACCCTAAAACGCATATCAGCAGTTTTGGTCATTTTTTCAACCAGTTGACTATTCGATGCGGTATCTAAAGCTTCTGTGGAAGCATAATCAGCACTTTCAGCTTTATGCTCGGCATTACAGCCTGCAAATACAATTGCAGCCAATGCCACGATGGCAAAATGTCTTTTCATTTTGTTAATAGGTTTTAAGTGTTGAACTTATTCCTTTCACAAAATTGTCTTAAGCATGCTATTTCCTTAAGGCAGACAATTTGTTTCGAGGTTTAATTTGATCTCTTTTTAGCTTAATGCTAAAAACGCTCGAAGGTAACCCATTTCAGTTTGCAGTTTTTACTTTGCAGATTGTAGCAAACAAAAAAAATCCCTTCACAGCATTGCCATGAAGGGATTTTTTATCTATAAATTTTATTAATTTATTTTGCGTTTAAAATTTTGAAGGCCGTAACGCAGCACATTACAAAGCCGAAAGCTAATATAGCCCAAGAAACTAATGAAAGTGTCAAAGAGTCAAAAGCGAAGCGCAAAAATACACCAACTACAGTTACAACTGCCCATAAAGCAAGTGAAGAATAAATAGCCGAATCGTTGGCTGTTTTCATGCTGTTTTCTCTTTCTTTAGCATCCATGTTTTATCGTTTTAATTTTGTCTTGCGCAAAAATAATATTTCTTATATAAAAACCACTATGGTTTAGTAACTTTTAAGTTTTTCTAGGCGTTGTTTTGCTTTTTCCTGCTCGCTAAATTTCCCCTCTTTATAAAGCAATTTTTCCCAATCGCCGTACATCGGATTTGGGAGCACAATGAACTTGGTTCCAAACAAGTGCTGATTAGCATCTACCTGCTCCTTAGTATCCTTCCCTTCTCTGTAAAAAACATTCGAAAAATCACTCAAATTATCTCCACAAAGCAACAATACATTATATTTTTCCAACACCTTATTTCTTCTCTCCTGTTTGTCTGATGTGGTGCTTTTGGTCATTACGTGAGCATCATCTACATAAGGGAAGCCAAGTTTTTTCAAATTCTCCATGGTCGCTTTTCGGTCAGCTCCGTCACGGTTGGTAATGTAAAAAGTTTCTACATTTTTGCTCGCCGCAAATTTCAAGAATGCTAAAGCCCCAGGAACCGTATCTGCCATTGCTTTTGAAGTCCACTCAGTCCAATGAGCAGGCACATAACTTACGCCATGTTGAATTTCATAACCTTGAAAGCGGGAGTTGTCTATAATGGTTTCATCTGCATCTACAATAACGCAGTTAGGTTTACCATTTTGATTTTCCCATAGCGCCTCTTTTAAAGACAATCTAGCGAAGTTATAGGCTTGAAAGGCCAAAGCCCTGTACTCACCACTATATTGCTGCCACAGCACTGCATTTGTCCAATCTCTCTCAGGTGCTGCTCCCTTTTGTGCTGAAACCAATACTGGAAAAGCAAATAGGGCAATGATTAAAAATCTAAGTTTCATATCTGATAAGTTAAAGGTGCAAAGTTAAAAAACATAATCGTTTTGGATTTACCGATTGAAATTTAAACTAAATATTCCTCCTTGATAATAACAGCTCCAAAGATTTCACGGCTGCGCTCGAAATGACGAAGTCACAAAGGAAGATTCAAATTCCAACAAAAAACCCTCACCGAAGAACGATGAGGGTTAATATATTTTCTTAGTTAATCGTCCAATAAACTATTGAACTAATGAACCAAAAATTATCCGTTTAATGCTGCCGCACCACTTACAATCTCTGTAAGCTCGGTAGTAATTGCAGCTTGACGTGCTTGGTTGTAAGCTAATTTCAATGATTTCAACAAATCACCTGCGTTTTCTGTTGCTTTATCCATTGAAGTCATACGAGCACCATGCTCAGAAGCATGAGAGTCTAATACTGCTTTATACAACTGGATCTTGATTGACTTAGGAATTAATTGAGTTACAATCTCTTCTTTGCTAGGCTCTAAGATATAGTCTACATTGGTTTCTTTAGTGCTTACTGCTTCTTCAGATTTTGGAAGAGGTAATAATTGTTCTGAAGTTAAAATTTGAACAGCAGCATTTTTAAACTGGTTATAAACTACTTCTACACGGTCGTACTTACCTTCTACAAAGCCTGCCATAATCGCTTCTGTAATTTTAGTTACATTTTCGAAAGACAGATTAGCGTAAACTTCATTATTGTTACCAATAACATTGTAATTACGTTTTTCGTAGAAATCTTGAGTTTTTTTACCAATAGCAACAATACTTACATTACCTTTCTTCAATTGCTCGCTGTATTTCTCAGCAATTAAGTTGTTAGTGGTTTTAATTACGTTCATGTTGAACGCACCAGCTAAACCTCTGTTTGAAGATACCGCAACAATCAATACTTTGTTTGGCTCTCTTTCTTCGATAAACGGAGAGGTAGAACCTTCCAAACTTGCTGAAAGATTTCCTAAGATTTCTTTCAATTTGGTTGCGTAAGGACGTAATTGAATAATCGCATTAGTAGCACGCTTCAACTTCGCTGCCGATACCATTTTCATTGCTTTGGTAATCTGCTGAGTTGACTGCACGGAGGCAATACGATTTCTTACTTCTTTTAAATTGGCCATTTGTTAGTATTTAGTAGCTAGTATTTAGTAGTTAGACCAAAATCTAATACTAAATACCGACTACTTATAATCTAATTAATATTTACTTGAAATTTCTTTTGCTACAGTCTCTAAAACACCAGTAATTTGGTCATCAAACTTACCAGCTTTTAATGCTGCTAAAGTTTCTGGGTGACGCAATTCTAATGCTTGCAAGTAGTCATTTTCAAATTCTTTTACCTTGTTAATAGGCACGCTACGCATCAAGTTCTTAGTACCAGCGTAAACAATTGCAACTTGTTTCTCTACAGTGAATGGAGAGAACTGAGCTTGTTTCAACATCTCTACGTTACGAGCACCTTTATCCAATACAGATTTAGTAGCCGCATCCAAATCAGAACCGAATTTAGAGAAAGCCTCTAACTCGCGGTATTGTGCTTGGTCTAATTTCAAAGTACCAGCAACTTTTTTCATTGATTTGATTTGTGCATTACCACCTACACGTGATACTGAGATACCTACGTTGATTGCTGGACGGATACCAGAGTTGAACAAGTTCGACTCCAAGAAGATTTGACCATCAGTAATTGAAATTACGTTAGTAGGGATATAAGCAGAAACGTCACCAGCTTGAGTTTCGATGATTGGCAATGCAGTTAATGAACCACCACCTTTAACGATACCTTTGATAGACTCTGGCAAATCGTTCATGTTTTTAGCGATATCATCGTTAGCGTTGATTTTCGCAGCTCTTTCTAACAAACGACTGTGAAGATAGAAAACGTCACCTGGATAAGCCTCACGACCTGGAGGACGTTTCAATAATAGAGAAACCTCACGGTAAGCTACAGCTTGTTTAGACAAATCATCATAAACAATTAAAGCTGGACGACCTGTGTCGCGGAAGAACTCACCAATAGCAGCACCAGCAAAAGGAGCATAGAACTGTAAAGGAGCTGGTTCAGCAGCAGAAGCAGCCACAACAACAGTATAAGCCATTGCACCGTTCTCTTCTAAAGTACGTACAACGTTTGCTACTGTACTTGCTTTTTGACCACAAGCTACATATATACAGAATACAGGGTTACCTGCTTCGTAAAATTCTTTTTGGTTGATGATGGTATCGATACAAACCGCAGTTTTACCAATTTGACGGTCACCAATAACCAACTCACGTTGACCACGACCGATAGGAATCATCGCATCGATAGCTTTGATACCAGTTTGTAGAGGCTCGTTTACTGGTTGACGATAGATTACCCCAGGTGCTTTACGCTCTAAAGGCATTTCGTAAGTTTCACCAGCAATAGGTCCTTTACCATCAATTGGCTCACCTAATGTGTTTACTACACGACCTAACATACCTTCGCCAACTTTAATAGAAGCGATTTTCTTAGTACGTTTAATGGTATCACCTTCTTTGATCTCGTCTGATGGGCCTAACAATACCACACCCACGTTATCTTCCTCAAGGTTCAATACAATTCCTTGCAAGCCGTTAGCAAACTCAACAAGCTCACCACTTTGAACTTTAGTTAAGCCGTAAACACGAGCAATACCATCGCCCACTTGCAATACAGTACCAACTTCTTCAAGTTCAGCTTCTGATTTGAAGCCGGCCAATTGCTGTCTGATAATTGCCGAAACTTCGTCTGGTCTTACCTCTACCATAATTTTATGTTATTTTGATATCTTTTGTTGTAAAATTTTTCTTTGTTAAGCGTTTGGCGTTAAGCGAAGCAACGCTCTAACACTTATCGCTATGCGCAAAACTTAGTGCGCAAATTCCTTTTTCAGTTTTGTTAAGCCACTGGCAATGCTTGCATCGAATTGCTTATCGCCAACTTTAAGAACAAAGCCACCGATTAAATCAGTATTTACTTTCTCCTTAATCAACACTTGGCTAGCATTCAATTCCTTTTTCACAAGACCAACTACTTCAGCTCTGTTCGCATCAGTAAGCGGACTTGCCGAAGTCACTTCAGCAGTTACAATACCGTTAATGGTGTTATATTGTTGTACAAACTGTTTAGCCGTATCAAACAAGATAGCTGAACGACCTTTGTTTACTACCAATTTAAAGAAGCTTTGGGTAATGGCATGTACTTTTCCAGCAAAAATACCATCTAAAATGCCTTGCTTCTTATCCGAAGGCACAATCGGGTTTTTAAGAATCGCCTCTAACTCCGAATTGTCATCCACCACTTTTTCAAAAAACACCATATCATTCTTTACCTCTTCTACAGAATTTTGCTCTTTAGAAAGGTCTAATAATGATTTTGCGTATCTAGCTCCTGCTTTACTTGACATATATTTTAGTTGTAAGTTGTAAGTGGTAAGTTATAAGTTGCTTAAAACATTAAGCACTAAAACCTAAAACTTAAAACGTAATACTTATAACTTAGTTTAATTCAACGTCCTTTAACAAATTGTTCACCAACTCTTGTTGCTTAGCTTTGTCATCTAATTGGCTACGTAATACACGCTCTGCAATATCTAATGACAATGCCGAAACTTGGCCTTTCAATTCTGCCAAAGCTGCTTTCTTTTGGTTTTCGATTTCGATACGAGCTTTCTCGATCAATTTCGCACCTTCAGTTTGCGCTTGGGTTTTTGCTTCGTTAACGATGCTATCTTTTAATGTTTTAGCTTCTTTTAAAATTTGGTCGCGTTCTTCACGAGCTTGTTTCATCAACTCTTCGTTCTGAGAACTTAAACGAGCCATTTCTTGTCTAGCTAGTTCAGCTTTGTTCAAAGCCTCATCAATGCTTTTTTCACGATCATGAATACCTTTCATGATTGGCTTCCAAGCAAATTTGCCCAATAAGAAAACCAATATTAGGAAAGAAATAGTATTCCACGTTAATAAACCAATTTCAGGAACTAATAAATCCATTGTATATATTTAAATATTTTTCTTTGTTAAACTTTCTTTTAAATAAGCACCTTAGCGGCAACCCCGAAAAGGTGCTTATCTTAAAATCTTTCTTTGATTATTTTGCGATCAAAGAAACTACTACCGCGAATAAAGCAACCGCCTCGATAAAAGCAGCAGCGATAAGCATAGCAGTTTGAATTTTTGAAGCGGCTTCTGGTTGACGAGCAATTGATTCCATTGCAGATCCACCGATTTTACCGATACCTAATCCAGCGCCAATTGCAGCTAAGCCTGCGCCGATTGCAGCTAATGTTCCAGTCATTTTTCTGATTTATTTATTATTGTTTAACAATTATGTTCTAATTAATGGTGCTCTTCTACCGCCATACCAATAAATAGCGCTGATAGAATAGTGAAAATAAATGCTTGGATAAATGCTACCAAGAACTCGATCAAGCCAATGAACACCGCAAAGAAAATTGATGCTGGTGCTACAGCAATAGAGTTAAAGATAAAAATCAAGCATAATAGCGACATTACCAAAATGTGACCTGCTGTAATGTTTGCGAACAAACGAATAGCTAGAGCGATAGGCTTAGTAAACATACCGAAAATCTCTACAGGGATCATTAATGGCTTTAACCACCATGGCACTGGAGGGTTCAAAATGTGTCCCCAGTAATATTTATTTGCTTTAAAGGTAGTGATCAAGAATGTAGCAGCGGCTAAAACTACAGTTAAAGCAATGTTACCAGTTACGTTAGCACCTCCCGGAAAGAAAGGAACCAAACCTAACATATTATTTAACCAGATAAAGAAAAATACCGATAATAAGTACGGCATGAAAGCAGCATATTTATGGCCTAAGTTTGGTCTAGCGATATCGTCGCGAACAAAAAGAATGATAGGTTCCAAGAAAGATTGAATTCCTTTTGGTGCTTTACCAGCTCTCTTTTTATAACCTGCAGCAACCGTAGTAAAAATGATTATCAACACTACAATTGACAACAACATACTGAATACATTTTTGGTAACTGAAAAATCCAAAGGACGTGCATTGGTTACTTTTTCCTCACCTTTCTCATCAGTTACGTGAGAAACGTAAGAACCGTGAGCATCAGCAGCAGCATTCGCATAATAGATTTTGTTATGGGCAATCGCAAAACGCTGTCCATTTTTTTCTACCACAACTTTACCCGCATCATCAAACTGAAAAGCAGATGAACTAAAAGTCACCAAACCGTTATCAGTCCAAAGAATTACCGGTAAGTGAAGGGTCAAACCATGATCGCCATGTCCCCAAATAGTGAAGAAGTGGCTATCACTAATGTGATGAAAAATAAATGAAGTAATATCAAATCCTTTTTTTTCTTCTCCATGCTCTTCACCGTGTGCAGCCGGAGCACTCACTTCATGGCCTTGAGCAGCCACGGTATCAGCTTGTGCAAAAGCAGCAGTTCTAAAACCTAAAAACACAGAAAAAAGCGTAAAAACAACAATTAGCCTTTTAACTTTTGACACAAAAACTTGGTTATAATCCATTTACTCGCAGATTTTTACTATTTATTTTGGTGGCGCAAGTTACGTAACAAACCTAATATTTCAAAGAGGGTAAACAATAAATATAAAGAAAAAAAATTGAGGGCAAAAACCAAATCCCCCTTAACTTGTTTCAAGCTGTAAATCAACACAAAAGACATAGCGAATAACATTTTGATGATTACAGAGCCCAAAATTGCAAAAACTCCAGTTTGAGGATTTTTTTGAATGCCCAAATGGGCCAATAGGTAGGCAATCAGAGTTAGTCCAGCCAAAAAACCAAAGACTAACCAAAATTGTTCAGCAATGACACTTGGCAATAAGTTCTTCAATAAAACTGCCACACCGGCCAATATTAAGGTATAAATAAAATAGGCAACAATAAATTTTCTTAAGCTCAAAACAGATTTTTTGTGGCAAAGTTAAACCATTGCTCTATAATTTTACGATTTGTTCTTATTTAGTGATCTCACGACCTGATATAATGAAGCCCCCACCCCTACTATTCCCAATATAGCGGTAAAAAGAAAATTTTTGATCCCTTGATGTTCATCAATTTTATAACCAATAAAAGCAAAAAGGCCAATAGTGGCCATCATTTGAAAAGCCAGCCCAGTATATTTGGCATAACTAAATGCAGTTTTATCTTTCTCCTCTTCCATTGTTTAGGTTACATTTGGTAAATTACATTTCAAATATTAAGATTATATTGCCGAATAAAATATTTTTGCAAATATTTTGTTATAGTATAAATAACTCAAAACCAATTGAACTCCTACAGAAAACATGGCTACGGAGCCTTATTGGGCTTTTTAACGCTCACATTAATCGTAAGCTGCTCTTCTCAAAAAGACACGCTTGCTAACAGAAAACTTCAAAATCTGTCTGCAAGATATAACCTTATTTACAATTCTAATGTTTTATTGGAAGAGTATTTAGAAGGTGTTAATCAAAGTAGAATAGATAATTTTAGCAGCTTTTTGCCGCTTTACTATGCTCCCGCAATTGCCGATGCGACTACCGCCGGCAGTAAAATCAAAGAACTTGACCTGATAGACCAAAAGGCAAGAACCATTATTGCGGAAAAGAATTACAGTAATTATATAGATGATGCCTACATCCTTTTAGGAAAGACAAATTTTCTTCAAGGCAAATATTATAATGCGATGGCCTACTTTGATTATGTGGCCAAAGCTTATCAAAAAGACCACAAGGTTTATCTAAATGCCCTTAATTGGAAAGCACGTAGTTTTATAGAGCTAGATGATTTAGAAAACGCAGAAAAGATTTTAGATACGGTTAAAATAGAGCTTGATTCGGTAAAAAGGGAAAAATCAGAGCCTTTAGCTACCATCGCTCAGTTCAACATTATCAAAGAAAACGACAAGCAGGCCATTGATTATTTGGAACGTGCTTTAAAAGCAGGACCAAGCTCCTTAAATAGAATAAGGTGGACTTACACCCTAGCCCAGCTTTACGAAAATGAAAAAGAATATGCCAAGAGCATGGCGGCTTACCAAAAGGTAGAAAAAAGCAATGCCCCTTTTGATATGTATTTTAATGCCAAGTTGAGCAAAATTAGAATTGCAGAAATGTTGGACGGCAAAAACTTTGACCGAAAGCTACAGCTGACTAGAATGCTTAAAGATGATAAAAACGTAGATTTCAAAGATCAGATTTACTATGAAATTGCCGAAGATTATTACGCAGCCGACCAATATGCCAAAGCAGAGGAATATTATAACCTTTCCATTAAAAGCAGTACAGTTAATCAAACCCAAAAAGCATTATCATACTTAAAAATTGCCGATTTAAACTTTAAGCACTATAGTGATTATGTAACCGCAAAGCTCTATTACGATAGTACTGCTTTAACGTTGCCTAAAACACATCCGCTATACGAATCCATAGCCAATAAAGCCCAAAACTTAGCTTATTTACAACAACGCTATGAAACCATCAGTTTACAGGATACGCTACAGAAAATAGCTCTACTTCCAGCTAATGATCGTGCTATAGCATTAAACAACTATTTTTCGGCAATGGCTCCTAGCGCTGCAAGTAGCTCTACTGACCCAAATGGCAGTGCTACCAGCAACACGGGAAGAGCAAACGTAAACTATCAGAACCAAACTGGCGGCACCTTTTATTTTGCCAATTCAAATGCTGTTAGCAGAGGTTTTAATGAATTCAAAAAACGTTGGGGCAACAGAAAATTAGCTCCTAACTGGCGACAAAGTGTAAAATCATCACAAGACCAACAGGATGCTCTCAGTGCAGCAACAGATAACGGACCTGGCTCATTGCCAACAAATCCAGATGCAGTCACGTCAAATAATGCACCTAAAGATGCCAGCAAAGTAACTTCCTATCTTGATTCCATTCCGCTTAGTCCTGCACAACTAGAAAAATCGAACCAAAAGATTATAGATGCTTATTTAGATATGGGCAGTTTTTACCAACAGGTACTGCACGATAAACCAGAGGCCATTAAGACCTATCAACTTTTGCTCAAAAGATTCCCCAACAACAACAAGTTGGATATGATTTATTATAGCTTATACCTGGCTTATCAAGGTAGCGATAACGCCAAATCAAACGAGTACAAAAATCTGGTATTAAGCAAGTACCCTAATTCGGTTTATGCGAAGACTATCATCGACCCTAATTTTTCTGCTAAGCAAAATGAGCTAGAAGCAACCTTAAATAGAGAGTATGAGAGCTTGTTCAAAAAACTACAAGAAAAAGAGTTTAAAGCTGTAATTGCTGATGCAAACAATATTAGCCAGCGTTTCCCAGGAAATAGCATGGAACCTCAGTACGATTACCTTAAGGCAATAGCGATTGGTCGTACCGAACATGTTGACCAATTGATTACTGCTTTCAAACAAATCACAGAGAAGTATCAAAGTGACCGTTTAATTAAGCCTTTGGTAGAAGAACACTTGCTATACATCAATGCTCATTTAAGCGAATTCAAAAAGAGAAAGATTGCTTTGGTAGACTATGACACCAACGAAATTCCATTTGCTGAGAACAAAACAAGAATAAGATTTAACGAGCCTATCATTGCCAATTTACTTGATCCAACAGGCAAAAAAACTTATACTCCTGTTCAAACTGTTGCGCCAAAACCGGTAGAGGAAAAACCAGTGCAGAAACCCGTGGCAGAACCAAAACCAGAAGTAAAACCTATACCTAAAGAGGTTAAAAAAGACACTGTTGTCACCAAAAAGCCAGTGGTTGAACCTAAAAAAGATTCAGTAATTGTTCCTAAACCAATAAAGAAAGACAGTGTAATTATTCCACCGATAACCAAAAAGGATACCGTTCTTACACCAATTGCGGTTACAAAACCAGCAGATACTGTTCCTAAACCTGTAGTTCCAGCACCTGTAAAGGAAACCTTATTTAACCCAGCTTCTTCAAGCACTTACTATTATGTGGTGGCGGTAAATTCAGCAGCATTAAATGTAAGTACTTCTCGTTTTGGCATTGGACAATTTAACCGTGGCAACTATTCAGGCACTAATCTTCGACACCAACTTAGAGAACTTAATGAAGACCAATTGATTATTGTAGGCGACTTTAACAGTGTTGGCGATGTGAAGCAATATGAGGAAAGCATAAAATCTCAATTAGGCAAAATCATGAAAATTCCTGCCGCTAATTATGTTACCTTTGCCATTAGTAAAGAAAATCTAGAAAAAATCACCAATCGAAATACCCTAGAAAGGTACATCAGATACATCAGTAGCAATGAACTATAGAAAAAACAATTCATTATCTCCGGAGCTTATCAAAAAATATAATTGGCGCATTTGGAAAGTGCTAATTGCGGGCATTATTGCTTTTGCTATTTTCATTATCATGATAGGTTTTGGTGTTTTTGGAGAGATCCCTTCATTTAGAGCCATTGAACATCCAAAAAGCAATGAGGCTACAGAGGTGATTTCTGAAGAAGGAAAAGTTCTGGGCACTTACTTCGTAAAAAATAGATCCAACGTTAATTACAATGAAATTTCACCAAACGTAATCAACGCGCTAATTGCCACGGAGGACATTCGTTACCGTTCGCATTCAGGTATCGATTTCAAACGTACTTTCACCATTTTTCTATATGCCATTACTGGTAAAAAACAAGGTGGTAGTACTATTACACAGCAATTGGCCCTTAATCTTTTTTCGGAAGAAGGAAGAGCCAAAAATTTCGCAAAAAGGATCATCCAAAAGTTTCAAGAATGGGTAATTGCCATTAAACTGGAGCGTAACTATACCAAAGAAGAAATCATTACCATGTATCTTAACACGGTTGATTTTGGGAACAATGCATATGGCATTAAATCTGCAGCGAGAGTATATTTCAATACTACTCCCGATAAATTAACGGTACCTCAGGCCGCAGTATTGATTGGTTTGCAAAAAGGGATTACCCGTTATTCGCCCACTAAAAACCCTGAACGATCTTTAGACCGTAGAAATACCGTAATGGCTTTAATGGTAAAAGAAGGTTACATTACCCAAGATGAGTTTGCTGGAGCAAAGGAAAAACCACTTAACCTACATTTCAATGCGGCCACTACCAATGATGGCATTGCTCCTTATTTCAGATCTGTTTTAAAAACAGAGGTTAAAAAGATTTTGGAAGAACGTTCGATCAACAGGGCCGATGGTACTCCTTATGATTTGGATAGAGACGGCTTAAAGATCTATACTACGATCAATTACGATATGCAGGTGTATGCCGAAGAAGCCCAAAAAGAATACATGAAGACTTTGCAGGCGCAGTTTACTAAAAGCTGGAAAGGCAGAAATCCGTTTAAAGGTCTAGACCAACTTATTGATCAAGGTATTAAAAGATCTGATAGGTATAAAGCTTTAAAATTAGAAGGTAAATCAGATGACGAAATCAACACTGACTTCAATACACCTTCTAAGTTGACGATTTTCACTTGGCATGGCAACATTGACACTTTGATGAAGCCAATTGACTCCGTAAAATATTACAAGTTGTTATTGCGCAATGCGATGATGGCCATGGACCCAAAAACAGGCAACATTAAAGCTTGGGTGGGTGGTATTAATTTTGAGCATTTCAAATACGACCAAGTAAAAATGGGTAAAAGACAGGTAGGCTCTACCGCTAAACCTTTTACTTACGCTGTAGCCATCGAAAACGGCTATTCTCCTTGCTTCGAAGTGTTGAATGAGCCTGTGACCATTTCTAACCCAGGCAGTCCAGATTGGACCCCACGTAACTCGGGCACGCCTCTTCCTGGCAAAATCACTTTACAAAAAGGTTTGGCCTTTTCGCAGAACTACATTGCCGCATTTTTAATGAAAGAAGTGGGGCCAACGGCAGTAATGAACGAAATTAAAAAGATGGGAATCACCAGTGATGTACCAGCAGTACCCTCTATTGCCTTGGGAACTTTTGATGCTTCTATTTACGATATGGTAGGTGCTTATGGTGTTTTTGCTAATAAGGGTGCTTGGACACAACCTAATTTTATCACCAAAATTGAAGACAAAAACGGTGTAGTACTTTACGAAAGTAAACCAATTATTAAAGTAGCCATGAACGAAGAAGTGGCCTATGTGATGACCCGCATGTTACGTGGTGTAATTACGGGTGGTACAGGTTCTCGCTTGAGTTATAAGTATAAAATCAACGGGGCTATAGGTGGTAAAACCGGAACTACACAAAACAACTCTGATGGTTGGTTTATGGCCATTTCCCCTGATTTGGTTGCGGGTGTTTGGACAGGTTGTGAAGACCGTGCTTTTCACTTTACTAGTACCAGAGATGGCGAAGGAGCCAACTCGGCTTTGCCTATTTATGCTGGCTTTATGAAACGAGTATATGCCAATCCAAATCTGAAGGTGACTAGAAATGATTTTGATCCTCCTGCCAGTGGAGTGAATATCATTTACGACTGTAACCAATATCAACCACAAGAACAAACAACAACAGAGTTAGATAAAAAACTAGGCTTTTAAATGCTAATAGTCATACAGAATAGACCTCGTAAGTTTTAAACCTACGAGGTCTAATTTTTTAGTGTAAATTTGTAATCTAGATGAGCAGTTTCGATTACAAAAAAGCGTTAAAAGATATCCCCCACAAACCTGGCGTTTATCAATATTTCGATATTGAAGATAAACTCATATACATTGGTAAAGCCAAAGACCTCCGAAATCGCGTAAGCTCCTATTTTGTACAGGACAAACAACTCAATGGAAAAACGAGAGTACTGGTCTCTAAAATAAGACGGATACAATTTACCATTGTGGATACTGAAATTGATGCTTGGTTGTTAGAAAACAGCTTGATTAAAAAGCATCAGCCTCGCTACAACATTATGCTGAAGGATGACAAGACCTATCCATGGATTGTTATTAAAAAAGAACCTTTCCCACGTGTTTTTTCCACCCGAAGAATGGTGAAAGATGGTTCCACTTATCTAGGTCCCTACGCTTCTGTAGGCATGATGCACACTATACTCGAAGTGATTAAGGAAACCTATACCTTACGTACCTGTAATCTTCCCCTAACGTCTGAGAATATCAATGCAGGAAAGTTTAAAGTATGCTTGGAATATCAAATCGGGAACTGCAAAGGACCTTGCCAAAACTATCAAAGTAAAGAAGATTACGAAACCAACATTGCAGAAATTAAAGACATTTTAAATGGTAAAATAGGCAATGTGATCAAGGATGTTAAGCAAGTAGTTAAAACTGCTGCCGAGGAACTTAATTTTGAACTGGCACATAACTATCAGAAGAAACTAGGTATTTTGGAAAAGTACCAAAGCAAGTCTACCGTGGTAAGTAGTGCCATCAGTAATATTGATGTAGTAAGCATTGCCAGTGATGAACGTTATGCTTTTGTGAACTATCTAAAAGTAATGAACGGGGCCATCATCCAAACGCAAACTATTGAAATCAAAAAGCGATTAGATGAAAGCGATGAAGAGCTTCTATCCATTGCCATTGCTGAATTTAGGACGAAATTTAAAAGTACTTCCAGAGAAATCATTGTACCTTTTGAAATCCCGTTAGAAGACCTGAACTTAAAGCTGACGGTACCTAAACTTGGCGAAAAGAAAAACCTGTTAGAACTATCTCAGAAGAATGTACTATTCTTTAAAAAGGAAAAGCTTAACCAATACGAGAAGCTAAATCCAGAACTGAAAACTGAGCGTGTACTTACTCAAATGAAAAATGATTTGAGACTTACTCAATTGCCTCATCACATTGAATGTTTTGATAACTCTAACTTTCAGGGTAAATATCCCGTATCTGCCATTGTCGTTTTTAAGGATGCCAAACCGAGCAAAAAAGATTATCGACATTTTAACGTGAAAACGGTGGAAGGCCCCAATGACTTTGCCACCATGCAGGAAGCCGTTTATAGACGATATAAGCGCATGTTAGAGGAAAACCAATCTTTGCCTCAACTGATCATTATTGACGGTGGTAAAGGCCAACTTTCATCAGCAGTGAGCAGCTTAAAGAAATTAGGTATCGACAAGAAAGTAACAGTAATTGGTATCGCCAAAAGGCTTGAAGAACTTTATTATCCGAACGATAGTTTACCGATGTACTTGGACAAAAAGTCGGAAACTTTAAAAATCATTCAACATCTCCGTGATGAGGCCCATCGTTTTGGAATTACCTTCCATAGAAAAAAACGGGACAAAGGAACTTTAAAAACGGAATTGGAAGAGATTGAAGGGATTGGCAAAAGCACTGCTGAAAAATTGTTGACGCACTTCAAATCCGTGAAAAGAATTAAGGATGCTAGTGCTGAAGAGCTATCTAAAATACTGAACAAAAAACAAGTGGCTACGCTTGTAAATTACTTTAACGATACCGAAGCAGGATAAAACAAGTCTCTTTGATGTCATTGCGAGGTACGAAGCAATCCGTGATGCTTAAGAATGGCAAAATACCTCACAACAAAAAAGTCCCGATGAACAAACATCGGGACTTTATATTTTATAAAACTAGCTTAGGTTAGTATTCCCAAAGACCTTGTTCCATATCAGCCATTTTCTTCTTGATACGCTCACTTTCTAATAAACGTAATCTAGGATCGGTCACCAAATCTTTAACCTTATAATCACCAGAATTGGTTTCCTTAACAATATGGCTAGAGAACAAACGGTGTATAAAGAAATCGTCCATGCTTAATGGTGAAGAATCGTTCAAAGCGTTGAAAAGTCTTTTGGTTGCCAAAATATCTCTAGCTTCCTCGTAGGCAATCCAAAATACTGGTTGCCAATCTTTAGTTTGCTCATTGAACTTCAACGGAGCCAAACCAATGATACGAGGTTCGAAAACACCTCTTTTACCATCAAAAACCCAATCTTCCTTAATTCTATATTTCAAGAACAAAGCAGGATTAAACTCACCTGGCACTTGTGTAACCGTACCTGTTTTGTTATTGGTTACGTTTACCACACCATTTGCCAATTTAATTGCTTCTGCAGTATCTAAAGGGAAATTAAATGCATCATCATCATCCAAAGTAGTTGGATTTTTTGGGTTATAAGCAGTAAGCTCTTCTAATCTCACTTGAGTAAGCAGTACATCTATTAACCTTGACTTAGGGAAATTAAGTACACCATTAATGGTATCACGTAAATCGATATCTCTCCAAACACGTTTGGTAAGCACTACATCTTCATCCTTAATTACAGCCAAAAAAGCTTTTTCAGAAGCAGTATCTCTAAGTTCCTTCTCCATGGCATAGCCATCTTTCGGCCTTACTTTCTGCTTTTTCTTAACCACCGTTTTGGTAGTATCTACTTTTGGGGCCTCTGTTTTAGGAGCTTCTTGCACCACCTTAGGAGGAGTTTTTACACCTTTCTTATTGGTAGTTGCCTTTTTTTGGGCAAAACCAGTAATTGAAATTACCGCAATAAATACCAACGACAACGCAATCTTTTTCATCTTCAATTATTTTACATTAAATACCAACGCAGGTAAAACCTTTTGTCTACCATCAGGACCTTGAGAAACAATTTGGTCAAAAATAACCCTTGTTCCTGGAGATACCGCATTGATTGCACTTCTTACCGCTCCAGCAAAATTACCACCTTGTCCTGATATCGTAATCGCATCAGCACGAGGTTTAATTACGGTTAGTTCAAAGCGTAAGATCTTAAACTTCACATCAAAAGGAAAATCATCTAAATCAGCTTCAATTTCCGATTCGCTTTTCAATTGTACCGAAGCAATATCGCCACCTCCGTAACCACCAACTTTAGCCACTGGTGCAGGAATGGCTTTTACCCTAAATGTAGGCGCTCCCAAGTTTACCGTTTTACCAGCATTGCTGCCAGTCACACTAATAGAAACTTCTTTACCTACCAATGAACCAGGTACATTTACCATATATTTTCCATTGCCGCCAGTTAGGGAACCGCCACCACTAATGCTCGCATTAATATTAGGGAAACCTGCTGCAGAAATAGTAAATGGATTTGGAATACCTGCGTAAATTACATTCAGTTTATCTGATGAAACCGTTGCCGAAGGGGCTGCCACTTGATAAGTTTGTGGCTTGGTCTCATAAGTCTTGATGTTACCGTTTCTTTCTTTAACTCTAATTGTACCTTTCCAAGTGAAAGTACCAACACTACCAGTACCACCAGTATAAACACCTTTTCCGTTTTCGGTAGGCACTTTATTACCATTCACGCTAACATCTGGGCTAGATTTAGAATCACTTGCAGTTAGATAAATTTCAGCTTTATATGGCTGACCTTGGATCACATATGAAGAAGGTGCTACCGCAACAGCTTCAAACTGATCTAGCACTACAATAGGTTTATCAGCCAAAATTTTGTTGATGATATCTGCTTCCATGTTTTTAGCATCGTTCTGCAACATCGTCAAGATGGTTCTGAAAGCTGCCAAAGGAACTCCTTCGCCAAAATTATTGCCCGTCCAAGTCTTAGGCTCACCAGCTCTAGGTTTTGCTGGATCAAGTGCCTGTAACATAAAGGTTGGTTTACCCTCGTCAGCTTGCAATAATGCGGCTAATTTCTTGCCTGTTTCGTTGATCTTAGCTTGTAGTTTTTTACCTTCTTTATTTTCAGTATCGCTACCCATGATATTTTGACCAATATCAAGGTTGTTTTTTTGTTTTAACTCGCCATTTTCGTCAAGTCCCTCTTCAGCAACTTTCGCCTGAAGTCCATCAATATGTTTGATTAAATCTTCAGCTATCTTTTGCGCTTCTTTTGCTCTATTTAACTTAAGCAAATTATCGCCACTCTCTTTGGCCTTTGTGCTTTCGTAATTTCTTAAAAGTTGGGTGATGTTATTTCCAACGTTTTCCTTAGAGGTATTCAAACTATCATTGATGTTCTTGAAAGCTTTCAATACCAAATCAGAAACGTTTAGGGCAAGCATCGCTAATAGTACCAAATACATGATACCGATCATCTTCTGCCTTGCCGTTTCCTTACCTCCTGCCATATTATATCAATATTTTATAAGTTAGATAATATGACCAATTAAGCACGTGGTTGATTCATTGCCGTTAGCATGTTACCATAAATGGCATTTAACGACGATAAGTTTTTGGCTAGCTTACCAACTTCTTCCTTGAACTGTTTTGAATCTTCCATAGATTCGTTGAAATTATCCATAGTTAAGGCTAAGTTTTGGTAAAATTTATTCATTGATTTTAAATGAGCGCTAGAATCTTGCAATTCCAATTCATACACTGCATTTAACGCCGAAAGGTTCTTTGCCAAATTATTTACTTGTTCGTGGTAAGCTTTTGAATCTGCATTGCTAGCACCTAGCTCAGCCAATTGCTCAGTAGCTTTACCAAAAGCAGCGTTCATGTTACCAAGACTAGCGCTAGCGCCTTTTACGTTTGAAGTAAATTCATTGGTAGCTAAAGAAGCATCAGCTACATTAGAGATACTTGCTACCCTATCGCCAAAAGTACGCAAGCCGTTTCCTAAGCTTTCGATTAATTCTGGACCAATTTTTTCGTTCACTAATTTATCCAATGCGCCGGTAGAAGAAGCTCCGCTAACCGCAGCAACTTGAGGAATTGCATCAGCAGGTGTAGGTTTACCATCTTTACGCAATTGCGGATAAACTTTATCCCATTCTACTTCTGCATGAGGAGGGAACAAACCAGTTAACAGGAAAAGAAGAGCCTCCACTCCAAGTCCCACCCCGATCATGATACTTCCCCAAATACCTCCCAAGTGAAGGATTTTAAACAACGCACCAACAATTACAATAGAAGCTCCGATTGACGTTGCTAAGTGTAATTTCGCCTCATTAGTAGCATATTTTCCTGCCATAGTTCTTAATAGTTAATTTTTTAGTTTGTGGTTTTTCTTATTTTAATTTCTGTTTTTACATTAAGCTGTTCCCAGGGAAGTGTGACACACATCTGAAACCGATGTATGATCTAGGAACGTTTTGGTATTCATGTTGAGCTACGGAATTTTGAAGGAAAAATCCGATATCTTTCCATGAACCGCCTTTAACTACTTTACGTTTACCTTTTCTAAAAATTGGGTTTTTATCTTCAGGTAGTGAACTGTTGTAAGAGTTCAAAGTCCATTCTGCTACGTTACCCGACATGTTATACAAACCGTAATCGTTTGGCAAATACGCTTTGGCTTCAACGGTGTATAAAGCACCATCATCTACATAGTTACCTCTGCCTACTTTAAAGTTAGCTTGTAAACAGCCTTTGGCATTCATAATGTAAGGACCTCCCCAAGGATATTTGGTTTGGGTTCTACCACCACGAGCGGCGTATTCAAATTCAGCCTCTGTTGGCAAATCATATTTTAATCTAGAGTTTGCAGGTAGCTTACGTTGACGAGCTACATTTTCATAAAATTGCGTACGCCAGTTGCTAAATGCTCTTGCTTGATCCCAAGTAACACCAACTACCGGATATTTATCATATGAAGGGTGGTTAAAGTAAGCCTCAACCATTGGATCGTTATACTCGTAAGTGTAATCTTTTCTCCAAACCAAGGTATCAGGGTAAACCATTACAGAAGGGTGCTCATTAACTTTTCCTGGGGTTGGATTATCAGTATAGATATCGTAATCGTCAATACGTTGTCTGTTAGGAGACGAGGCATTTTCCAAAGCCATATCCATGTTCTTTTCTACATAAGCATAGCGCAAAAGTTTAATATCGATGTCCTTATCATTCTTACCATTGGTAAAGCTTGAAAGGTTATCATTGATATACATTGCTTTTAACTTATTCTGTACATCTGGCTTTTTGTTTCTCCAAAGATTAGAACCATTTCCAACTTTTTTCCAATCGATGGTTTTAAAAGTAGAAGGTCCAGCGGCAGCACCACCTTTTGGCTTAATGAAATAATCATCAATATTACCTTTAGTAACGGCAATGGAATCTCTTACCCAATTTACAAACTGTCTGTATTCAGCGTTAGTGATTTCTGTTTGATCCATATAGAATGGGCTCATCGAAACCATCTTACTTTGTTTGCCTTGATAAAAGGTAATATCCTCATCAGTCATCCCCAAAAGGTTCCGACCACCAGGTATATAAACCATCCCCAAAGGGATCGCATTATTTTTAAATTTCCTGTTATAAGCCCCTACTAATTCCCCATTACCGCCCTTTCCACAACTGGAAAGCATCAAAGAAAGCACGGTAATCGCAAGAAAGTATAATTTCTTCATATGTTGTCTAAGCAATTTTATAGCAATTTTATCAATTAACATTGAGATTAACAACTATTCGCACAAAAAAATCCACACTTTTTGTGTCGAAATATTTTATTAACATTCTGTTTATTTCAAAACCCTAGGTTTTCAAAGATAATTGAAGCGCTTCCAAAGCAGCTATTTCATCCTTAGAACCTATCAAAGGCCATCAAATAGGTACATTTTAAATGTACCTACCTGACAACCAGTAGAAGTTAACGCTATTTTTTTTGCTTTATTGTGTTATCGCTATTTAAGAAGCTTTTATTTTGCAAGCTAAATGATAACCGACTGCATATCAATACCTATAAACAAGTATTTGAAGCAATTATTTGTTGGATTTCTTGATATAGTTCTCCAAGGCCATGATCATTGATGGAGCCTCTGGATTTGGCGCTGCGATATCCACAATCAGCCCTTTATCAGCCACCGCTTTTTGAGTATTTAAACCAAAAGTTGCGATGCGAGTATTGTTCTGTAGAAAATTGGGGAAATTTATATACAGCGACTGAATGCTCGACGGGCTAAAGAAAGCAAGGATATCATAAAACACATCAGCAAGATCAGAAAGATCACTTACTACCGTCCTAAAAAGCACCGCAGGGGTTACATCGTAGCCATTCTTCTGAAGAAAGTTCATGGTATCCTCTGTCGCTACATCCGAACAAGGATAAAGGAATTTTTCTCCAGCATGTTTCTTCAACACTTCAGCCAAATCAGCAGCAGTTTGTTTTCCAAAGAAAATCTTACGTTTCCTGTACTGAATATATTTTTGGAGATAAAGCGCTGTAGATTCCGAGATACAGAAGTACTTCAAGTTTACTGAAACTTCGAAGCGCATTTCTTCACAAATCCTGAAGAAATGATCAACAGCATTTCTACTGGTAAAAACCACCGCAGTATAATCAGCCAAATTCACTTTCTCTTTCCTAAAATCTTTGGCTGGAACGCCTTCAACATGAATGAAAGAGCGGAAATCTATCTTAAGATTATACTTCTTGGCTAAATCAAAATATGGCGATTTTTCAGTTTCTGGCTTAGGCAAGGTTACCAATATACTTTTTACCTTGCGCAGTCTTTCGTCTTTATTTTCTTGCATTTTCCTAGTTAGCACTTATATACCTACTGCCTTGATTAATATCAATATAGGGCAAATTTCGAGGGTGCAAAAATACAAAAATAAATACAATTTAGGAAACCTATATTGCGATAAAATATTTATTGCTGCCCTTATGAACTGAAAAACAAAGATGAGCAACAAGGCAGATATCCCTAAAACAATATAGCTAGCGCCGTATTTCTTAGCTGATAGCGCAAAGGCTATGATGATGGGAATGAATAATAAAGAGGTATTAAAATAACTTAAATATAATATTGAAATGTACTGGTGAAGCGGACGCTGCACATCAAATACGAAACCAATAAACCTTAAAAAGATTATTTTAAGCAGGTATAAAAAGATCACACCTACCGAAACTGTTACAAAGAAACTAAATCCTCCCTGATTAGCTGCCGGCAAGTTTTGGTACTGGGCAGCAAGGTAAAAAAACATCCCTATGGTAAAACCAAATTGGATAAACAGCAACAAAAACGACCAAGAGGTGACCAGATTGTCTTCCTTATTCAAATTGGTAAGGGCTCTATTACTATAAAAAGATTGCACCACAGAGCTAAGCTGCTTGCCAAAAGCATTTTTTAAAATGGCAAAAAGCACCAGCAAGAAACCAATAATACCCAAAACCCAAACATCTCCCTTGGGCAAAAGTTGACCATGTTGATAGCTCACCTTCTCATGAGGATTGTTTGCTTGGGCAATGATCTTCTGCAAAGAGAACACTTCAAAACCATAACCTCGGTTTAAACTGTCTAACCATAGCGCATTGGTCAACGAATCTCTAATCTTTAAAATATTGGGTGTTAAAGTATCTATCGCTTTTACCTGCGCAGTATCCGCAAGCAAACTATCTGGCAAAGATTGCACATTCAACACCGTATCTGTTTGCACCGGAACTTGCGCCTGGCAGAAAACAGTCATTACAGCAACCAGAAGGAAAAACAAAAAGCTTTTTTTTGACATATTAAAATAGAGCAGTAACGCCGAAGTGCACTTTTCCGTTGCGCAAATTTAAGGGATTATTTCTTTGTTTGCCTAATGCATAGCTAATGGAAAGTATTCCTAAGTTGGTTTCGAAGTTTACCCCAGCTCCAAATCCCAAAGGAAAATCAGTGTAACTTTGCTTTGAGGCCTTATACTGTAAATATCCTTGATTGTAAAAAGCAAAAAGAAAAGAGTTTTGCTCCAACAAATATCTCAGTTCGGCATTACCATAAGTATATTGAGTAGCCAGCACCGAAAGTTCATTAAATCCTCTCAAACTTCGCTGTCCACCAAGCCTGAACACCTCATTTTCCAACAGTTGCTTACTGCTGATAATTCCCGTTTGATTAGCTAAGGCAAAAACAAGCTGTTTGGCCAAAGGCACATAGTAATTAACATGACTAAACCATCGATAAGAAGTGCTGCTTAATGATACCCCTTGATAGAGCTGCTCGGGAATGGCCGCGTTGCGCTTAATCTTTCTACTTCCTACAGCTACATCTAAAACTAAGCTATAGCCCTTTTGTGGATTATAACGGTAGTCCAAATTTTCCATATTTAGCCCTAGTCCGTAAAAAATGGTATTGGCATCAAGTACTGGTGGCAATGTGGTGGCATTTTGATAAGCTTCTACCGATGAAAGTCTCGAAGATTTATTCTCTATAAAAAACTGAAAAGTATTGTTTCCCTTCATCAGGTAATTAAATCCCAACTTGGTATCTACATTTAAAAAAGACGAATCTTGTTTATATAAATAAAGGCTTGGGCTTAAACCAAAATCTGTATTCAATACATGTGGCACCACGGCTTTTACATCTAACAATTGACTACGCTGGGAAAGCCCCTGATAATTAAAGTTAAGCTGCTCTCCTCTTTTAAAAGCATTTTGCAGGTGCAATCGTAAATTACCTACCAATTGTGTTTTCCCTGTAGCAGCATTTTGTTGCAAACCAACCACCCCATCAAATTGATTCGCGTCTCTTTTATTCACAAAGATGCTCACCTTGGCTTTTTCTCCCGAGAACCTAACCTCTGTTGGCTTTACTACGGTTAAAAAAGGCAACTCGCGTAAACGATTCTCTATGGCTTGGACTGTTTTCTCGACATAGGGCGAACCTTCTTTAATATTAAGGTATGACTGTATGTATTTTTGTGCAATTTGGCCGCTACCTACCACTTCTATGGTATCAAAAAAAAGTCGTTGTTGAGGCTTTACATGAACACTTGCAGAAATGGCACTACTAGAAATATTGATCCCTTCCAAGCTCACGTTGGCAAATGGATAGCCATTGTTTTCATAATAGGTTAAAAGCGTTTCAAAAAGTTGGTTTAATCTATCTGCATTAAAAATGGCGTCTTCAAAACTTCGTTCCCTAAAACCAGCTGCTTGCTTGGCTGCACCGGATAAATTTCCACTAAATAAGCTGACCCATCGGTACAATTGATTGGGCAAAATATTGATGTAAGCTTCTTTCCCTTTGAAATTTAGTGTACTAATTTCGGCCAACAAATAACCTTTAAATTGCAGTTGCGACAGTACCTTTTCTGCTTCTCGATAAACAGACAAACTATCAGCCACTTCTTTTTGATAGGAGACTTTTTTGGCAATAGCTTTAGCTGTATCCGGTAAAATCACCGATACCTTGTAGACCTGCTGCGCCGATGAGCTTACACTAAAACAAATTAAAAGCCATACAACTAAGCATCTCATACGCATCAAAAATAAATAAAGAGACGGGCTTATTCTTAGCTTTTCTATTTGTATTTGCACAAATAAGCCACTTGCTGTGCGGTTTTCACCTTGAATGAGGTGTGGGCCGGCACTTCAAATTGTTGTCCAGCGGTATAAGTTTCCCACTGATCTTCGTTAGGGAGCAGCACTTCCATTGCACCTTCTACTACCGTCATCGTTTCATGCGTGGATGTACCAAATTCATACTCGCCAGCATTGATCACGCCTACGGTTGATTTTCCATTGTTTTCATAAGCCAGTGATTTTACGGCTCCATCAAAATACTCATTTACAGCTATCATATCGCTAAAATAACAACATAAAATTAATCTGACTCTCCTATTATAAAAAATTAGCCCTACTCTGTGATGGCCTAATTTCAAATTAACCTACCTTTGCAAAAATGGCAGGTATTTATATCCATATTCCTTTCTGCAAAAAAGCTTGTACTTATTGCGATTTTCACTTCACCACTTCTACTAAATATTTAGATGAAATGGTGGAAGCAATTTGTATGGAAATTGTGATGAAGAAAGACAGGTTGGCAAACCAACAAGTGGACAGCATTTACTTTGGTGGTGGCACCCCTACAACACTGCCAAGTGCCGCACTACAAAAAATACTGGCGACAATAGAAAAGCTCTTCTCTATTTCATCTAATGCCGAAATAACCATAGAGGCTAACCCAGACGACCTTACCGCTCAAAAAATCAACGAATTGAGGCAATTGCCTTTCAACCGTTTTAGCATAGGTACACAATCTTTTTTTAATGAAGATTTGATTTGGATGAACCGTGCCCACAATGCGCAAGAAGCTACAGATTGCATTAAGAGAAGCCAAGACGCTGGTTTTGAAAAGCTGACTATTGACCTTATTTATGGTTATCCGATGTTAAGCGATGAAAAATGGAAGCACAATATTCAAACAGCCATTTCGCTAGAGGTGCCTCATATTTCTGCTTATTCGCTTACCGTTGAGCCACGTACGGCTCTTGCCCATGCCATTGAAAAAGGCAAACAACCCATGGTAAACGACGACCAAAGTGCCGAACAGTTCCTCATGTTGGTGGACACCTTAACCCACCATGGATTTGAGCACTACGAAATTTCCAATTACAGTTTACCAGGCAAATATGCCGTACACAACACCAACTATTGGAAAGGTGTTCCTTATTTGGGCATTGGACCTTCTGCACACGGTTTTGATGGCACCGATCGCTATATCAACATCGCCAACAACGCAAAATATTTAGAAAGCATTGGTAAAAAACAGCTGCCAGAAACCATTGAGCAACTGAGCAATGCCGATAAATTTAATGAATATGTGATGACTTCACTACGCACCATGTGGGGCATTAGCCTTGAAAAAGTGAGTGCAGAATTTGGCAACAGGCCAAAGGAGCTGATTCTTCGCAACATCAAACCTTATCTAGCCGACGAAAAAGTTTATATCGATAACCATAACATTTATCTTAACAATAAAGGAAAGTTATTTGCGGATGGAATTGCCGCAGCACTTTTCTTAGAGGAAGATGAATTGAATTAAAACCTTGCTTTAAATTGAGAAGCAAAATCGTAAAACGATATGATGAACAATAAAATAGTATGGATCACCGGTGCATCATCAGGAATTGGCGAAGCACTAGTGTACGAACTAAATGCTGCTGGCGCTAAACTCATTATTTCTTCTCGCAACAGAGATGAACTATTCCGTGTAAAGCAAAAATGCCGTAACCAAATTGATGTACACGTACTTTCGTTGGACCTTGAAGATAGCGAGAGCCTTCCTACTAAAGCGACAGAAGCACTGCGCATTTATGGACATATTGATATGTTGATCAACAGCGGAGGCATTAGCCAAAGAGCCTTGGCTTTAGAAACCGATCTTAAAACAGAACAACGTTTTATGGATGTCAATTTTTGGGGAACAGTAATTTTAAGCAAGGCTGTATTACCCCAAATGATCAAAAGAAATACGGGAACCATTGTATGCGTTAGTAGCTTGGTGGGCAAGTTTGGCACCCGCTTACGTTCTGCTTATTCAGCATCTAAACATGCTTTACACGGTTACTTCGAATCTTTAAGGATAGAATTAGACAATCCTAACCTACATATCATGCTGGCCTGTCCTGGTTTTATTAAAACCAAGGTGACCATTAATGCCCTTACTGCAGATGGCAGCGCACAAGGCACCATGGATACCGCTCAAGAAAATGGCATGGCCCCAGAAGAGTGCGCCAAACAAATCATCAATGCTATCAAACAAAAAAAAGACGAAGTTTATATTGGCGGCAAGGAAACCAAAGGAGTGCTTTTAAAGCGTCTTTTCCCAGGATATTTTGCCAAAATGATTAAGAAAGCAAAAGTGACTTAATGTGATTTAGATCATTTTTTTCACATTTTATTTTAATTCGCACCTATATTTACGTTTTTAATCACAATTTTGTGATGATTAACTTTTTGTTAATTTTAATTAAAAGTTTATACCCAAACCACAAATGAGCTTTATATTAAAACCTGTCGATACTGTCGATACTATAAGTAAAGAAGACTTTAAAAAGAACTACTTAGACCCTAAACGTCCGTTAGTGATGAAAGGGCTTACTAAAGATTGGGCCGCTAGAGATAAATGGACCACCGAATATCTGAAGTCAATTGCTGGCGACGTAGAAGTGCCATTATTTGACAATTCAAAAGCAGATCCAAGCAAACCAATTAACTCTGCTGTAACACACATGAAATTTGGTGAGTATTTAGACCTTATCAAACGTGAACCTACCGAATTGCGTATTTTCCTTTTCAACCTTTTCAAAAAAGTACCTGGGCTAATTGACGATGTTAAAATCCCTAAAGATTTGATGGGCGGTGTAATGGAAAGTATACCAGCAATGTTCTTTGGAGGATCCAACTCTGAGACATTCCTGCATTATGACATCGATTTACCGAACATTTTACATACCCACTTTGGTGGTCGTAAACATGTAATTTTGTTTGATTACAAATGGAAAAAGCGTTTGTATTGCTTGCCTAATGCTACTTATGCACTGGAAGATTTTAACGTAGGCAAACCTGATTTTGAAAAATTCCCTTCCTTAAATGGTATTGAAGGCTACGAAGTTATTTTAGAACACGGCGATACACTATTCATGCCTATCGGAATGTGGCATTGGATGAAATACCTAGATGGATCATTCTCGCTTAGCTTAAGAGCTTGGGACCAATCAATTCCTGGTAAAGCAGCCAGCTTATGGAGCTTGTTTCAACACGGTGCTGTAGACAGCTTGCTTAAAATGGCATTTAAAGGAAAATATGCTTCTTACAGAGAAAAATTAGCAGTAAAAAGAGCTGAAAAAGCTTATGCTAAAGGTACTTTGTAACAATTAGCGCTAAAAATATATACAGCGGGGCATCGGTAACGATAGCCCCGTTTTTATTTTTCAGAATTCGCCCTAATATTTCACATTTCAGGCATATCGAAAAAACACCAAAATCTCATAAAGTCAAAATTTTTACCGCATCGTAAAGTTGTTGCTTAACTTCGCAGCCATGCAAGAAAAGCAGTTAAGCGAAAAGGATAAAATGTTGGCTGGCAAGGCCTACCAAGCTGGAGGTAATGAGCTTGCTGGTGAGCGTTTAAAAGCTCGGGAAATTGTTTTCGAGTTCAACAACCTAGCCCCTAAACAAATCAAGGCACGCAAGCAATTAATCAAAAAGCTTTTTGGCAAAACAGGTACTATGTTTTATGTGGAGCCACCTTTCCGTTGTGATTATGGTTATAACATCGAAATTGATGAGCATTTCTATAGCAATTTCAATCTAACCATTTTAGACTGTGCCAAGGTTAAAATTGGCAAGCATGCTTTTTTTGGGCCTAACGTAGCTCTTTATACTGCCGGGCACCCACTACATCTGCATTTACGCGACCAAGAATATGAGTGGGCACAACCCATTACCATTGGTGATAGCGTTTGGCTGGGTGGCAACGTAGTAGTCAATCCTGGAGTGACCATAGGCAACAACGTGGTGATAGGGTCAGGAAGCGTAGTGACCAAAGATATTCCTGATAACGTATTTGCTGCAGGAAATCCATGTAAAGTAATCCGTGAAATTACCGACGCCGACAAAGACTTTTACTACAAGAACTTCACTCTAGAACAATAAAAAACGTTTATATACAGACTTACGAAGTTTTTTAAACTTCATAAGTCTTAAAAATATCCCCCAAAATGAATTCCCATATCGAGAAAATCAACCAAACCACAGCAACGCTCAGAAATCAAATTGTAAACCATGGCGTTTATACTCAAATTAGCGAGCTCCCAGAGTTACGTGTTTTCATGGAGCATCATATTTATGCGGTTTGGGACTTCATGTCTTTACTTAAAGCTTTACAGATCAATCTTACTTGCACTACCCTACCTTGGTTTCCAGTAGGCAATGCCAAAACAAGACAATTGATCAATGAAATTGTGGCTGGCGAAGAATCGGATGTGGATGAAAAAGGTGATATTAAAAGCCATTTTGAATTATATATTGATGCAATGGTGCAAGTGGGAGCTAACACTGAGCCTATCAGAACGTTTATCCAATCGCTCCAATCAGGAAAAAGTTTCGAAGAAGCATATACTTTGGCAAATGTTCCATTGGCAGCACAAGACTTCATCAATAGTACTTTTGCTATCATCAATGCTGGTAAAAATCATGCTACCGCTGCCACTTTTACTTTCGGTCGCGAAGATTTAATTCCCAACATGTTCCATAGTATGGTGAATGATTTGAACAGTAAACATCCTGACCAGGTCACTATTTTCAAATACTATTTAGATAGGCATATTGAGGTAGATGGTGATCATCATAGTCATTTGGCTCTGGAAATGACCAGCGAGCTTTGTGGCAATGAAGAAAATGCTTGGAACGAAGCTTCAGCCGCGGTGCAAGAAGCCTTGCAGCAACGTATTAATTTATGGAATGCGGCACTCAAAGAGATTGAGCAAATCCGCAATACGGAAGTAGTGTAACTTCATTACGACTTCTTTAGTATTTCAAGCGGTTATTTATTTAACAGATCTTGTTTGGCGAGGACGTCCAGCATCACCTTGTTGCCAAAAAACGGCGTCCTCGCCGTTTGGACGCTTATTTGAATAAAATTGCAAATATTATTCACAATCAGATTTCATATCAAAAAATCAGTTTTCTAATACTATTTACGGCCTGTCGCTTCGCGGACAAACTTTTATTAAGTAGTTTGTTGTTGTTTTATTTGTCTTAATGCTTTCGCAAGCTCAGGTTTCCTATAGATGAAAAAAGTTTGCAAAAAAATCCACGGCTGCGCCCTGTTCTATTAAAGGAACAAATAAGGCCAATTTGTGCATTCCGAACAGGCCAAGGCCGATTTCAGTAGAACGAAGAGGCTTTGCTAAGGCTGGAGATAATGAAAAATTACAAAATGCCTATCACGAACTCATATTAAAATAGGTTATCTTCATTTAAGATTAACCTTTTATGAGCCAAACAAATACTAGTAAATCTATCCAAACTGGGCTTTACGCTGCAGTGGTTGTGTTTTTAGCTTACACCATGATTTTCGGTTATCGGAAAACCTTCACTGTAGCCACTTTTGATGGATTAAACATTGCTGGATACAGCTATAAAACAATATTGGTCATTAGCCAAATGCTAGGATATTTATTGGCAAAATTTTATGGCATCAAATACATTTCTGAGTTAAAACGAACAGGCCGCGGCAAAATCATATTGGCACTTACAGGTATTGCTTGGTTAAGCTGGCTCCTGTTTGCCATCATTCCTGCTCCTTACAATATTGTGTTCCTTTTTGTAAATGGCTTTCCGTTGGGCATGCTTTGGGGCGTAGTGTTTTCTTATGTGGAAGGTAGACGAAGTACGGATTTTATTGGAGCAGCTCTTGCCGTTAGTTTTATTTTCGCTTCTGGCTTTGTAAAATCTGTAGGCGCCCTATTGATGAACAATTTTGGCATTAGCGAATTTTGGATGCCTTTTTATGCTGGGCTGGTTTTTTGCCTTCCTCTGCTCCTGTTTGTTTATTTAATGGAAAGAATTCCGGAACCAGATGCCGAGGACATTGCCTTTAGGTCACAACGGGTAGCAATGACTGCAAATGATCGAAGAAAATTTATCCGTGATTTTTTGGGCGGAGTTATCGCCTGCGTCATCATCTATTGCTTTGCGACTATTTTTAGAGACATTAGAGATAATTTTAGTGCGGAGATGTGGAAGGAAATGGGCTTTTTTAACCAACCAGCCATTTTCTCTAAAACAGAAACACCAATTACCTTGATTGTACTCGTACTTATTGGAAGTATGGTGATGATCAAGAATAATTTTGTGGCACTAAAAACAGCCCATTACTTTATTTTAATAGGTTTTATTTTGGCTGGCACCTGTACTTTATTGTTTAAATCGGGACAATTGAGCCCCATTGCTTGGATGACCTTAGTAGGGCTTGGCCTGTACATGGTTTACATCCCCTTTAACGCCATCTTCTTCGACCGATTGATTTCTACCTTCAAATATGCCAGTAATGTTGGTTTCTTAATTTACATTGCCGATGCTTTTGGATACGTTGGGAGCATTGGGGTACTGCTAAGCAAGGAAATTTTCAGAATACAATTGAACTGGGTAACTTTCTTTTCGAGCAGCGTGATGGTATTGTCTGTGATTGGTGTTGCACTTACGATTTACTCCCTGTATTATTTTTCAAGGAAGTATAGGAAGATGTCTTTATTGAAGTAAGAGGCGCATTAAACAATTCATCTTAATTTTCTTAACTTAGTTTAAAATTCTTAGTTATGGAAAATTTCATTAGTTACATCAGCATTGATCCAAATATAAGATTTGGAAAGCCTTGTATTAAAGGAACAAGAATTACAGTTCAAGATATATTAAATTGGTTGGCCTCCGGCATGTCAGTCGAAGAAATTTCCGAAGATTTTCCTCAATTAAAAAATGAACACATTATGGCAGCATTGGCCTTTGCCGCAAATAGCGAAACAAGAACCCGCTTAATTTCTGCTTAAAACAATGAAAATTTTGCTTGATGCGAACATCTCATTTAAACTCAAAAAAAAATTATCTGAGTTTTTCGCTGATATTGAACATGTTGATTGGATAAATACTAAACAACCAGCCACGGACATTACTATTTGGAATTGGGCAAAATTAGAAAATGCTGTTATTATTACTAATGATGATGATTTCTATCATTTTTCTAATCTCTATGGATTTCCGCCGAAGGTTGTGTTATTAAGGACAGGAAACCAATCTACCAACCATTTATCAGAAATCTTAATTAAGCATGCAAAGGACATCTATAACCTATTCGACGACCAAGAAACTGGATTACTCGAAATTTATTAGCTTAGTTTAGTCGGTGAAAGCTGCGTGTCAAAACAGCAGTGATTACTACATCACAACACAAAGAAACATGATAAAGACTACCGTTACAACACCAACAGCCAAATTGTCAAACCCTTGATTATTTAGGCGATGCTTTTTTATCTTATGATAGGGCATGCCCCTCAAAAAATAATATGCACGTCTTACACCATAGCCAATTCCTCCGAGTAAAACATCCCTAACTAAGGGGATGAATAATTCGAATATGACTACGGCTACCACGTCAAGCATTTTATCGTGAATTTATTGGTTGGATGATTAAGAACTATGGTCTGCAACTACTTTCCATTGTCCGTTGATCTTTCTCAACAACAAAGTGAAATATCCTTTAGGCTCATCTTTCTCTCGCTTCAAATTCCAACTACCCAATACAAAAGCCCTATCTTTCGATAAAAATTCTACTTTCTTGATTCCAAAGGTTAAAAAACCCATGGCACTTTTATCAGGATAACCTTTCTTATAATTATCCAAAGTTTTCTGCCAGCCATAGGTCGGCCCACTTTTACCAACAAACAGCAGACTATCACTTTTCCAATAGCCTTGCATGTAAGCATCCATATCTCCTTTGTTCCAGCCTTGGCGCTGCTCTTCTAGCACTTTTAAAATCGCTGTTCGATCTTGAGAAGTTTGGGCCATTAAGTTGCTAGCCACAAAGCAAAATAGGATCACTAATAATCTTTTCATAAAAAACCTTTGTTAACAAATCTAATAAATTTATTTTCATGTAACATAAACATCAAAAGCCAATGAAACTACAGTTCAACATCAGATATTTTACCTTCGCTGTAATCCTTTTTATCATCGAAGTATTGATTGCTCTTTATATTAATGATCAATTCGTACGTCCTTATGTTGGCGATGTGCTCGTGGTTATTCTCATCTACTGTTTTGTAAAAGCTTTCTTTAACCTGCCCGTTTTAAAAACCACTATCGGCGTATTACTTTTTTCTTATCTGATAGAAACCCTACAGTATTTCCAATTTGTAAAACGAATAGGTTTGGAACATTCTAGGTTAGCCAATGTAGTGATTGGAAATTATTTTGCTTGGGAGGATATATTGGCTTACACGGTTGGGGCAGTGATTATTTTACTGGCAGAGCGAGGGAAGTTATAGGCTTTAGATATCCAAACCTCGCAGGTCATTAAACGGCGAAGCCCTCAAGTTTACCATTGAAGAACAACAACAGATGGGAGTTAGACCTGCGAGGCTTTTTTGTAGCGAGCACCAGCGCTATTGACGATCTTATTTGCCAGCTGTTCAGAGTGGATACTTTATGAGATTCCTTCTTTCGTCGGAATGACAGGAATGCTAAACCAGCTGCGAGAAGCAATCCTCTTTAAAAGAATATGACATCTGCCTTAAAATACTCCATTAACAAACCATTACCTTAGTTGTTACGTTAATTAAACGAGTGGAGATCGTAAAGGTGCTCAGCGTGTGAATGCATTAAAATCAATATGAAAGGTTATCAGTTCTCTAAATTTTTACCCAACGAATTGCCCAAAGGTGGCTTTGAGGAATTGCTAAAATTATTTACGCAGTTACTCAACTATACCGCAGGGGATGCTGGCGAAGCTCTGGCTTGGATGAATGAGTTAGATAAGCAATACAAGTTCACCAACAATGATTATGGCATGGGCGATTTCATTGAGGATCTGAAGGAAAAAGGTTATTTGAAAGAAGAAGACGGGGAAGTAAAAATTACCGCCAAAACAGAACAGACCATTCGTAAATCGGCTTTGGAAGAGATTTTCGGAAAGCTGAAGAAAGCTGGGAAGGGTAATCACAACAGCAATATTTCGGGAATTGGTGAAGAAAAAAATGCGGACAGGCGTGAGTTTAATTTTGGGGATAGCTTAGATCAAATTGACATGACGGCCTCTATCCATAATGCTCAGATTAACCATGGTCTTGGTAATTTCACCCTTACAGAACGCGATTTGGAAGTGGAAGAAAAGGATTATAAAACTTTAACTTCTACTGTATTGATGATTGACATTTCGCACTCCATGATTTTATATGGGGAAGACCGCATTACTCCAGCCAAGAAAACAGCTATGGCCTTAGCGGAACTAATTAAAACCAAGTACCCAAAAGACACCTTAGACATTGTCGTTTTTGGAAATGATGCTTGGCCAATCACTATTAAAGACCTGCCCTACTTGCAAGTTGGCCCCTACTATACCAATACTTTTGCGGGCTTAGAACTGGCTACTGATTTACTGCGCAGACGCAAAACCCACAACAAGCAAATTTTCATGATCACGGATGGCAAGCCTACCTGCTTAAAAGAAAACGGCCGCTATTACAAAAACAGTGTAGGATTAGACAGGAAAGTGATTGGTAAAACGTTGAACATGGCAGCTCAATGTAAAAGATTGAACATTCCCATCACCACGTTTATGATTGCCAAAGACCCATATCTACAACAATTTGTAAGACAGTTTACACAAATTAATGGTGGCAGGGCATTTTACAGCTCGCTCAACGGCCTAGGCGAGTACATTTTTGAAGATTATATTAAAAACAGAAGAAGAACAGTTAGATAGGTGTAAGGAGTAAGGTTGAAGGCCTAAGGCGGCCAAAACCCTATACCCTACACCTTAAAGCTTATACCTTTATGACAAAAGCAAAAACTCTAGGAAAACTAAAAGCAACCTCATATCAATCGTTAAGTATAAAAGACGAGCTTAGGAAAAATTTAATTAAACAGTTACAGCAAAAAGAAGCAGGTTTTGAAGGGATTTTGGGTTATGATGAAACCGTTATTCCTGAATTGCAAACAGCTATTTTAGCTCGACATAATGTATTGTTACTGGGACTAAGAGGACAAGCAAAGACTCGTATTGCCCGTTTAATGGTGAATTTACTAGATGAGTACATTCCATACATTGCTGGTAGCGAGATTTTCGATGATCCTTTAAACCCTATTTCTTGGTACGGCCACCATGAAATTACCACCAAAGGTGATGATACGCCTATTGCATGGTTACACCGCAGCGAACGTTATACTGAAAAATTGGCTACTCCTGATGTTACCGTGGCCGATTTGATTGGCGATGTGGATCCTATTAAAGCGGCCAACCTGAAATTAACGTATAACGATGAAAGGGTAATCCACTTTGGGTTGATCCCAAGAGCACATCGCGGTATTTTCGTGATCAATGAGCTTCCCGATTTACAAGCTAGGATTCAAGTGGCTTTATTTAACATGCTACAAGAAAAGGATATTCAGATCAGAGGTTTCAAACTTCGCCTGCCTTTGGATATTCAATTTGTGTTTACGGCAAATCCTGAAGATTATACCAACCGCGGAAGTATTGTAACGCCTTTGAAAGACCGTATTGAAAGCCAAATTTTAACCCATTATCCAAAGTCGATAGAGATTTCGAGAAAGATTACTTTCCAAGAAGCTAAGCTTACCCCTGAACAACGTTCTATAGAGGCTGATGGACTGGTGAAAGACTTGGTAGAACAAGTGGCTTTTGAGGCCAGAAAAAGTGAATATATCGACCAAAAATCGGGTGTTTCGGCTCGTTTGACGATTTCGGCATTTGAAAATTTAATTGGCAATGCCGAACGAAGAATGCTTATCAACAAGGAGAAGGACACTTTTGTGCGCATTTCCGATTTCAGCGGTATTATTCCAGCAGTTACGGGAAAGATAGAATTGGTGTATGAAGGTGAATTGGAAGGTCCTGCTAAAGTAGCGCATACTTTAATTGGCAAAGCAATCAAGCATTTGTTTGTACGTTATTTCCCTGACCCAACTAGGGCGAAGAAAAGCAAAACAGCTAACCCGTATACTGAGATTACGGAATGGTTTACCGAAGGCAATACCATTGATGTAGATGATAATCTCACCTTGGCAGCCTATAAAAAAGAACTACATAAGGTAAAAGGCTTAGAAGAACTGATTAAAAAGTTCCATCCTAAGTTGAGCGAAAACCAAACTTTATTGCTGATGGAATTTGTATTGCATGGGCTATCGGAATTCTCTCAGTTGAATAAAAACTACCTCAATGGCGGTTTTGGCTTCTCGGATATGTTTGAAAGTTTGTTCAATGCGGATATTGACGAAGATGATGAGGATTTCGGATAGATAACCTCCCGTCATTTCGAACGCAGCAAAGTGAGAGAGAAATCTAACGCCTTAATAACAATTTGCTAGATTTCTCCCTTTGGGTCGAAATGACGGAAAGCATAAATAAATGAACGAAAATGAGGAAGACCTCAAGCCAATAATACACCGTCATTTCGAACGCAGCAAAACGAGAGAGAAATCTAACACCCCAACAACAAATTGCTAGATCTCTCCCTTTGGGTCGAAATGACGGAAAGCATAAATAAATGAACGAAAATGAGGAAGACCTCAAGCCAATAATACACCGTCATTTCGAACGAAGCGAAGCGAGAGAGAAATCTAACGCCCTAACAACAGATTGCTAGATCTCTCCCTTTGGGTCGAAATGATGAAAAACATAAATAAATGAACGAAAATAAGGAAGACCTTAAGCCAATAATACGCCGTCATTTCGAACGAAGCGAAGCGAGAGAGAAATCTAACGTCTTAATAACAATTTGCTAGATTTCTCCCTTTGGGTCGAAATGACGGAAAACATAAACAAATGAACGAAAATGAGGAAGATCCCAAGCCAATAATACACCGTCATTTCGAACGAAGCGAAGCGAGAGAGAAATCCAACGCCCAATAACAAATTGTTAGATCTCTCCTTTGGCCGAAATGACGGGGTAAAAATGTCAGATGATTTAATTGCACCTAGTATGACAAAGAAATGGCAAGGGCAGCGAAACATTTGAAAACTTCATTCATCTAAACACTCAAACTAATTAACTTTACCCCTTATGGGACGAACGATATTTCTTACGGTACTTTGCTTTATTGTCATCTTATTCGACATTTATTGCTACAATGCCATTTTAGCTGTATTCAAAAACTGGAAAACGAGCACCAAAAAATTCTTTAAAAGAGCTTGGTGGATCGTCAACATCAGTTTGATCATTGGCGTTTTTTGTGCCATTTACCTTAATCTGTTCCTCACCGCCAGAGCGATCATTTTAGTGGCTTTCTTTCTACTTACAGCCAGCAAAGCGGTCATGTTGCCTTTTTTACTGATAGACGATTTAAGACGTTTAGTGATCAAACTTAGCAGATTATTGAAACGTAAAAAAACTGTTGAGCCCGCAAAAGAACCCATTGCAGGCGAACCTATTAGCCGTTCTTCATTTTTGGTAAAAGCAGGTTTAATTGCAGGTGCTGTTCCTTTAAGTTCATTGAGCTGGGGCATCATTTCTGGTGCCTACGATTATCAAATAAGAAGAGTAAACCTAAAGCTTCCAAACTTACCTAGTGCCTTTGATGGCATTACCATGGCACAAGTTTCGGACATCCACTCAGGAAGTTTTTATAATAAAACAGCCGTTAAAGGTGGTGTAGAGATGCTTTTAGCTGAAAAGCCAGATTTTGTATTCTTTACTGGCGATTTGGTAAACAATTTAACCAGCGAAGTAAAAGACTATCAAGATATTTTCAGTAAAGTAACTGCCCCGTTGGGCGTTTATTCGGTATTGGGTAACCACGATTATGGCGACTACCATTTTGGCAAAGGCAGCTCACCAGCTAAAGTAAAGAACCTACAGGATATGGTGGCCACCCATAAAATTATGGGCTGGGACCTTTTAATGAACGATCACCGCAGGTTAAAAGTTGATGGCGAAGAGATAGGTATTCTGGGCATTGAAAACTGGGGAATGGGCCGTTTTCCAAAATATGGCAAAATGGAATTAGCTACTCAAAACACCGACGATTTGCCTGTAAAACTATTACTATCACACGACCCATCGCATTGGCGTGGCGAGGTACTGCAAAAATATCCACAAATAGATGCCATGTTTAGTGGACACACCCACGGCATGCAGTTTGGCGTAAGACTAAAAGAAATGCAATGGAGCCCTGTACAGTATATCTACAAAGAATGGGCTGGTTTATATGCCGAACAGCAGCAGCAGTTGTATGTAAATGTGGGATATGGCTTTTTAGGCTATCCTGGACGTGTAGGTATTTTGCCAGAAATCACGATATTTACGTTAAGCAAGGCTTAAGGCTTGCTTGTTACTTTGTGGGTCATTACGTAACCACAACCCGTAACCCATAACTAAAGGTTCATGATTCGAAAAATAGGTTTATCCATTCTTGATTTTCTGCTGTTTAGCAATTTCTTTATTGCTATTTGTGCGGTAGCTCAAGGCTTGGTGACCTATCATTTGCTCAAAGCAAAACCTAGCGAGCATGTATTGGCTTTTTTGTTTTTCTCCACTTTGTTGATTTATAATTTAGCCGTATTGCTCTCTAAGCCAAAAGCTCCTCAAAATTCTCCATTTAAGCGGGTAAGATGGATTTTTGCCCATCACAGGTTCACTATCTCTACCACACTTATTTCTGCGCTCTGTCTCATTCCTTTGGGCTTGCTTTACCTCAGCTTCGAGTCTAAGTTATTGATGGTATTTGTGGGTTTGCTTTCTGTTGCCTATAACATTCCTTTTTTAAGCCTTAACCAAAAGAAAATAGGCTTGCGGAATATTCCAGGTATTAAACTGTTTCTTATTGCCTTTGTTTGGGCCAGCAGTTGTGTACTTTTACCTATTGTGGAACTGGAAAGCTTACATCAAATTCAAGTTCCTTTGAGCGAAACGGTATTATTGGTAGCCAAGAGATTTCTTTTCGTTTGTGCGATTACCATTCCGTTTGATATTAGAGATTTATTTCAAGACAAACTTTACGAGCTTAAAACCATACCGGTAATTCTAGGTGAAAAAAAAGCTTGGATGTTTTGCCAAGCCCTATTAGCAATTTACCTCTTGCTACTGGTGCTATTCACCAAAAACATTAACCTTGATGTAATAGGGCTTACCTTAACCGTATTGCTTACAGGATGGCTCATCTTTAAATCTAACTTTAAAAGAAACGAATACTACTATTTCTTTTACTTAGATGGCACCATGTTGCTACAGTACCTTATCTTAATTTTGTTCAGTTGGATTGGAACGATTGCTTTTTAGTCAATAAATAGACTGTAAGTTATTAAAACCACATAGACACATAGCGTATTAACTTCCGCTAAAAGTCTTATGAACTCCACCAAGCACAACTCTCTTCCTTGAAAGGGAGAGAAACCGCACAGCGGAGAGAGGATATTTTAATGAACCCTCACAAATAGTAACAAAAAAGCCCCGCACATGCGAGGCTTTTCATTTTTCTTTATCCAGCATTAAAGCGATAACCTACGCCTCTTACAGTTTGTAATAGCTGTGGATTATCAGCATTGGCTTCTATTTTCTTACGCAGGCGCACAATGTGCATATCCAAGGTACGGGTGTTCACGTCTGAATTGTAGCCCCATACTTCCAACATCAAATCTTCTCTACTGATTACCTGATTAGGGTTACGAAGGAAATAAAGCAATATCCTGTTTTCTAAAATAGTCAACTCTATTTTCTTACCGTCACGGAAAAGTGTGTGGATATTTGGATGATGCTCCATATTCCCAAAACGGTGTATTTCCGACCGATCAGCATGTAATAAGAACTTCACCTTGCTCTCTAACATAGCTACCAAAACATCCATATTGAATGGTTTAGTTACATAATCTGATGCTCCAAATTGATAAGCGTCTATCTTATCCACATCTTGTGCTTTAGCTGTCATCATGATAATAAGCCCTTCAAAACCCTGCTTGCGTACTTCTTCGCAAACTTCAGACCCTTCTTTTTCAGGCAACATCCAATCTAAAAGCACAATGTCAGGTTTTTCAGCACTGATGGTCTGTACTGCCGCAAGACCGTCGCCTTCTTCTAAAACCTGATACCCCTCATTCTTTAGTCTATGAACCACTAAAAAACGTAAGTTTTCATCATCTTCAACAATTAGTATTTTAATATCTTTTGACATAACTATCTAAATTTAAATGATTAAATTTTGAATGATTGAATATTGCTATTCACTCTTTCTATCATTCTATCATTGATTAAAAGGTAATACGATTTTAAACTCGGTGCCTTTGTCTACCACACTGCGTACACTAATTTCACCTTTCATAAAATTAACAAGTTCCTTACAAAAAGCCAAACCTAAGCCTACACTTCCTGCTTGGTTGTACTGATTTTGAATTCTATAAAATTTCTTAAAGATATTGTTAATTTCCGAAGCTGGAATACCAATACCTGCATCTTTGAAACGTAAAACTACTTTATCCTTAATTAACCTAGCCGTAATGTGCAACTGCTTTTTATTTGCTGGCGAATATTTATAAGCGTTTTCTACCAAGTTATCAAACAAACTACCCAATAGCACTGGATCTGTCACAAAATGAGTAAAGTCCGTGACTTCGTAGGTCAACTTAAAATCGGGATGTTTGAGCTGATGGACATCGATAGTACTTTCGATGAACTCAACAATATCAACACGATCTTCATTGAGCTTAATGGCCTTATTTTCAATTTGTGTAAAGGCCAACAATTTATTCATTAAACCATTCAGCTTATCAGCTTCTTCATCCAAAATTTTGCCGTATAGCTTTTGCTCTCTTTCGGAAATGCTAGCAGCACTTTTAATATTATTCCCTGCAATTTTTATCACACTCACAGGTGTTTTAAACTCGTGCGTTAGGTTAGTTAAAAAGTCATATTGTAGCTTAAACATTTTATGGTTGATGTTCAGGTTACGGTAAATTAAAAAGGCAACGAGCAATAGTAATCCATAAAAAATCAAGATCAGTGCCGCAATAGGGAAAAAGTAGCCAAAAATCTCTTTCTTGATAAATGATTTGGCAGAGATGAAGTATAGTTTATAGGCCGAAAATGGACCGCCCAAGGTAATCTCTCCAGTTTCATACTCCGAAGAAGTTTCCAAGGGATCGTAGGTAATGGGCTCAATACGTACCGACTGGTAAAGCAATGGACGGTTATTCTTGATCTTAATCTTCATGGGATCAAGCTCAAAAGAAAGCATATCCTGCTGGTATACCGGTTCCGATGGCAGCTTTTTGGTAATCATCTGCTTGTAAATCTTCAGATCCTCGAAACGCGGAATATTGAAATAATCTATCCTGTTATGCTTGATGTTAGAGAAAATATTGAATAATTCCTCTTGTGTTGGCGTTCTGGTGGTATCCAATTTATTCACAAAAGTATAAAGCTTCAACGCCAGCTCGTTAAAACTCTCCAAGGTAGCATTGCTTTGCACCGCGTTTGGACCAAAAATCTTTATCGAATCATCGGGGATATAGGTGCCAAATTGATAAGCATTTTTCATCCCTACCGAAAACTCTCCTACGTTGAGCCCGTTGTCTTCGTAACGCATATTGCGTACCTCAGCATCAAAGAAAACCACTTTTTTAACGAAGGGATATTTGAGTAAAATCGTATCTACAAATTTGGCAGCTGTAGCCGAATCAAGGAAACCGTTATAATAAGAAATTTCGGGCAGCTTGTTCGAAAAGAAATCATTGTAGGGCTTGATACTTTCTTCGAGCACATTCGTTTTTGCCGAGATAAAATCCCCTTCAATCTTCTTTTTACTAAAGTTAAATGCCAAAAACAACGAAAGCACAAACAGCACCGAGATTAGGCCGATAAATGCAACGATTAGGGAAAAGTTTTTACGGTAACCGCTTTCTTTAACAGACTCCATGGCCATGACTTAGCGCTTTTTTAAGTTACCTTGTAAAAAAAGTTCAAGCGCTGCATATGATTTTTTACGAGCTTCTTCTCTATTCAATGGTGATTTGCTGTCTTCTTTTTCCATGTAGGTTACAGGCAGATTTAGCTTTTTAAGCTCCTTAACAAACTGTACCGCATCATTTCCATTGATACGAGGATCTTTGGTATTTTGCGTAATGAATATCGGTATATTTATTTTATCGGCATGAAAAACTGGAGACGCCTGTCTCATGTATTCCGCATCTTTATCTGGGTTACCTACAATTTCATAATACATTTGAAGGTTAGCGGTTAAAAACGGCGGAATTGCTTTTAGGTAACTAAACAAGTTTAAAATCCCAGTGCTTGAACCTGCACATTTGTATAGCTTCCCGTTACCTACCGCACTGTTGATCGCAATAAGACCACCAAAGCCATAACCATAAATAGCCACACGTTGCGGGTCAGCTATTTTTTGTGCAATAAGCCAATGTACTCCAGCGTCTATGTCTTGCTGTATTTTTTGTCCCCATTGTTTAAAACCCGCAGCATAAAATTCCTTGCCGTAACCGGTAGATCCTCTATAGTTCACCTGAAGTACTGCATAACCTCTATTTGCCAAAAATTGTACATCGGCATTGAAACCCCATGAATTACGTTGACCTGGGCCATTGTGCGGCATTACCACTACAGGTAAATTTTCTGGCTGTACCCCCAAGGGTAAGGTTAAGTAACCATTGATTTTAAAACCATCGCTAGTGATATAGCTAATCGGTTTCATTTCGCACATTTCCTGTTCTTTAATGGAAGGATTAATGTCGCTCAATTTTTTCAGTGAGTTATTTTCCGAATTATATAGGTAATAAGAACCTGGACTACGATCGGTAAAAGTTCTTACAATAAAATGCTGTTCGTTTTTATCTTGATGAATAATCTTTGATTCTGCATCAGGAATTAATTTTTCCAATCCCTGGTAAAGTTTTTTTGCCTCGTCACTTAAATAGTGTTTCTCCTTTTTCCAAGTTTCGTATACCACAAAATCCATTTTACCACGGCGTTTGGAATATTGCGCCTCTACCACATTCAAGGTATCTTCAGCAAATAGCACATTTTTTTCCTTTCCTGTGATACAATCAATTTCTACTAAAGCGTTTTTATCTCTATTTACGTTAGAAATGGCATAAATGGTATTAGGCTTATTTTCTGAAAAGGCTACAGGCCACAAAGTAGTTTTAAAGTTATTGGTAATTATTTTTTGGAACGGTCTGGCTTCATTTTCACGGTACCATACGGATTCGTTTACCCCATCAGTAGAAATGGCCATTCGTAACTTGCCTTTGCTATCGGTTAGCCAATCGGTAAAATTACCTGGATTTTTGGCCGCTACAATCATTTGTCCATCACGTACGTTCAATTTATAAACGTCAAAAACAGTCGAGTCTCTCTTATTGCTACTCACCAATAGAAACTTGTCTTCTATTAATCGGTCTTCCAACAAACGCACCTTGCTTTTGCCATCATTACTTAAAACACGTTCTTGGGTGCCATTTTTGTTTACAATGTATAAATCGGTTTGAAATCGACTACCTTCTTTTTCTTTGTAATAAATCAACTCGTCATTACTTACCCAGCAATAAAAATTGATGTTACGTTCTTCGAGTTTAGAAATTTCGGTGATGCTTCCTTTATCCAAATCTTCCACTACCAGATGTTGTTTTTTATCTTTAAGCGTCAGATAAGAAAGGTATTTCCCATTTGGTGATAGGCGATACAAGGCCCTGTCTTGGGTTTTAAAAAAGTCGTTTACAGGGATTTCCCTCACTTGTGCATCACGATTACATGCAAAAAGCGCTACCACCAACAACAACCATACATATTTTTTCACTGCAATCATCATGTCGCAAAATTACACAACCCTATAGCTGTTGGGCTATTAGCATTAACATTGTTACTTTATCAAAGGCTTTAGCTATATCCAAATAAAATAACTATTTGGCATTTTATGGAAAATAGACCGTAACATTTAAAATACAGTATCTATCCCAGCGTTATTTTATTTTCAATTCGTAATTATACGCTTAAAAATTTAATTTTAGCAAATAGCGAAATTGTCGATGAAACGTCTGATGTTATTATTTCTTGGTTGTTGCTGGTTTACTTTTGGCTTTGCCCAGCAAAATATAGATGAAGCACTGGCCTATCAGTACTACCAGCAGGCAGACTATGAGAAAGCGGCGTCATTGCTTGAAAAGCTATTCAACAGCACTAAAAATGATGGCTATTTTGACCTCTATTATACTTCATTGCTTAAAATTAAAAAGTATGATGAGGCTGAAAATCTAGTCAAAAGGCTTGTTAAACAATTCCCTCAAAAACTCAACTATCAAATTGCTCTTGGACGCATATATCAGGAGCTCGGAAAAACTACCGAGGCCAATAAGATTTATTATACCGCCATACAGAATGTACCCAAAAACGAATTTCAGTTCAGGGATTTAGCAAACACTTTTTATAGGTTTGAAACCTACGATATGGCTGTTAATACCTTTTTACAGGGACGTAAGGTACTTGGCGACGAGCAGCTCTTCGCTTTTGAGCTATTAAGCATTTATCGATTTAAAAAGGATAAACAGGCGCTTATTGACGAATACATTAATGCATTACCAGCCAATCCGCAGTTGGTACCCCAAGCACAAAGCGTACTTTCGAGCATTTTTGAAGGCAATAACGATTATCAACTTTTGCAATCGGCTTTGCTCAAAAAGATACAAAAAGACCCTCAAAATGAGATTTATACTGAATTGCTGATTTGGCAATATATTCAACAGCAACAATATGAAATGGCATTGAGGCAACTAATAGCCCAAGATAAAAGAGCTAAAAATGCTTCTGATTTGATTTTCAATACGGCCAATACCTTTGTAGCCAATAAAGCTTATGCCACGGCTATTAAGGCTTATGAATATTTATTGAGCAAAGGCCCAGAGCAGGAGCTTTACCTTGCCGCAAAAATACAGCTCATTAATGCTAAGTACGAATTAGCAATGCAAGGCAAAACCGACCCAGTAGCCATTAAAGCCTTGGCCGATGAGTTTACCCAAATCATTAGTCGGTACGGCATTAGCAATCAAACCATTTTTGCGCTTAAAAAGTTATCATACTTACAGGCTTATTATTTGAATAATCTGTCGGAAGCCGAGAAAACCTTGGAACAAGCCCTAAAAGTTACCGGCTTACCCGCCATGGAACTTGGCCAAATTAAAATAGATTTGGGCGATATTTATTTGCTGAACAAACAGCCTTGGGAAGCGGTGTTGATTTACGAGCAAGTAGCCAAGCAATACGAAAATCTCCCAATTGCCAGCGAAGCACGCTTTCGTTCGGCACGACTTTCTTTTTACCAAGGGAATTTTAAATATGCCAAATCTCAAGCTGATGTACTTAAGGCTTCTACTTCACAACTCATTGCCAACGATGCCTTGAACTTGAGTCTTTTAATTTCAGACAACTTGCAAAGCAAAAATGATAGCTTGGCACTGATGATGTACGCAGATGCCGAAATGCTGCAATTTTTAAACAACAACACCGCGGCCATTAAAAAATTGGACAGCATCGATATTGCTTTTCCAAATAATAGCTTAACAGATGACGTGCTGATGTCGAAAGCCAAAATCTTTATCAAGACTAGTGAGTTTGCTAAGGCAGAAGAGAATTTAAAAGAATTAATTGCTAATCACGCGACCAGTATTTGGATTGATGATGCCATTTTTACACTAGCTGATCTCTACGAACATCAACTCAACAATATTGAAGCAGCCAAAAAGCTCTATCAACAGTTGATCACAGATTTCCCAGGCAGTATGCTTAACAGTGAAGCCAGAAAAAGATACCGCAATATGCGTGGGGATAATTTAGGTGCTTAAGTGTATCTTTGCAGCATGCTATTATTTAATGTAACCGTAATTATTGAAGAAGCTTCGGCGACCGATTGGCTGCAATGGATGCAAGAAAGCCATATCCCTCAACTCATGGATGAGGAATGTTTTGTTTCTCACAGAGTATTAAAAATTGTAGACTCTCCTAATGAGGGTGTGAGTTATTCTATACAATTTATTGCCGAGGACGAAGCTCGCCATCAGACTTTTTTAGATTTACACGAACAGTTTTTTATTGCAGAGATGTACAACAGGTACCCCAATAAGCTGGTTACTTTTAGCACATTAATGGAATTTGTAGGATAATTTATGAACTTAATAGAAACACCAATAAAAGACCTTTTTGTAATTGAGCCAAAACTATGGCAAGATAGTAGGGGTTACTTTTACGAGAGCTTTAACCAACGAATTTTTGAACAGGCAGGCATTGATGTCACTTTTGTACAAGACAATCAGTCTTTTTCTAAAAAAGGCACATTACGTGGACTACATGCTCAAGCAAACCCATTTGCACAGGGCAAACTGGTAAGGGTAATACAAGGTAGTGTGGTTGATGTTGCCGTAGATATTAGAAAAAACTCTCCTACTTATGGAAAACATTTTGCCATTGAGCTAAGTGGCGAAAACCATAAACAATTATGGGTACCTCCAGGTTTTTTACATGGCTTTTTAACTTTGGAAGACCATACCATTTTCACCTACAAAGTAAGCAACTACTATGATAAGGCTTCGGAAATAGGCATTATGTGGAATGACCCAACACTCAACATTGATTGGGCTGCTTATTTAGATTCTAGTGAGTTTTCTTTATCAGATAAAGATCTAGTACTAGGTGATTTTGCTTCGTTTCAATCGCCATTTTAACCGATTATCAACGTCATCAATTATAAAAGCCACAAATGCACAAATCAAATCTGTGTATCTGTGGCTTTTTTATAGTCCCCTTTAGGGGATTTAGGGGGTTACTGTTTGATCAAATCATACAATTCATCCAATTTCGGAGAAAGTACAATTTCAATTCTACGGTTCTTGCTTCTTCCTTCGGCACTAGTATTTTCTCCTAAAGGCTGATATTGCCCCTTACCTGTTGCAGTCATCCTTACACTTTCTACTTTTTGCTCCTCAGTTAAGAAACGTACTACAGAAGTTGCGCGTAACACACTTAAGTCCCAGTTATCTTTGATCTGTCCTAAGTTATTAATACGTTGCGAGTCTGTGTGACCTTCTACAGCAATATTAATTTCTGGTTGTTGTTTTAGCACTTCGGCCAACTGGGTTAATGCTTGTTTTCCTCGCTCATCAATAATGATACTTCCCGACGGGAACAACAATTTATCAGTTAGCGATACATATACCTTACCATTTTTGACTTCTACGGTCAAGCCATTTTTAGTGAAACCAAGTAATGCCTGTTGTAATTTAGCTCTTAATTGGTTGGTAGCTTCATCGCGTTTACGCAATATCTCTTCTACTTCCTTTAAGCGCTGTTCTCTCTTTTTAAGGTTTTCACTTAGCTTGTTAATCTCCGAAGAACTGTTGCTTCTTAACTTGCTGTAATTACCATCTAAATCGGTATAACGTTGGTTAAGGGCTGCCAATTGACTGTGAAGTGCCGCAGTATCGGCTTGTAGACGTTTAATGCGCTGCTCTAAACTTTCGTTCTGCGATTGTGAGTTGTTCCATCCCATGTTCAGGGAATCTTGCTTGGCTAAAAGCGCTTTGTATTTTTTGGTAGAAAGCACCACACATGAACTTAAGGTGGCAATAACTAAAAAAAGAGCAACTAAAAAATTGAATTTCCTCATTTGTGTGTTTATCAATGTATGTTTTAAGGTGTTACTGATCTACTGCTTTGCGCAAAAATAAAATGAACGGCTGAATGGTATGAAATGCTTTTTTCAACTTTTCCACGATGTTATCTTTATAAAAGTCTTCTTCTTTTAAGGGATAGATAGAAATAAAGCTCTTCAATTTCAAATAATCAATCATTGGATGATCTACTTCATATCCTTTTGGTGCTTTTTTCAAGCTGTCTTCTGTGCTTAACGAGAATATCGATTTATATTCCTTGTCATTAACCACTTCCAAGAATTCATCTGCACTATAGTCAATTTCCTCTCTAATGCTCTTTACCACTTTGCTCTCGGGCATCCAAAATCCTGCCCCAAAGAAACAGCTTCCTGGCTCCAAGTGCAAATAGTAGCTCGGCGTAGTTGGACCATATCCCTTCACGTCAAAGGCTATTCCATAGTTCTTTTTATAAGGGGCTTTATTTGGGCTAAAGCGGATATCTCGGTAAATACGTAACAAGCATTTTTTAGGTTCGGTATCTGCCGAAAATTGCGGATCGATACTCGAAAGTTCCTTAATCAAGGGAGTAATCAAGGCGAAAAGATCAAGTTTAGCCTCTTCGTACAGGTGTTTGTTTTTTGCAAACCATTCTCTGTTGTTATTGTCTGCCAGTTCCCTTAGGAAATCAAAGGTGGATTTTTTAAGCATAAGATTGTCTTATCAGCAATTGCCGCCAATGTAGGAAATTAAAGCATAAAAATAAAAACACTTTAAAAAAATAGGCCCTTCAGTATATTGAAGGGCCTATTTTTTTAAAAGTCATCTCCTGGTGTGGAGTCATCCGCACACTCCCAAGCTTCACACCAAGTATAAAAGCTTGAATGGTACAATGGATTATCAATACAAATAGGGCATTGTAAGAGCTTTTGTTCGCCCTCATCAGAACCCCCAAAAATTTGCTTCATTTCCTTACGAGAAAGCATAGTTAATTTAGTTTTCATATCATTACATTTGATATATTAAATCTAACTATTCTTCAAATAGAATCCAAGTATCTTATATTGATACTTTATGCACCAATTCCTAAAATTAATACTTATTAGGATTAAGCAAGTTTGGTGGTATCTTTCTTACGAAAGTTAGTGTACCAAAGTAATCCTACGCCACCAGCTAACAAAAATGGAACGGCCAACAAATACAAAACACCAGAGTTTAAACCCTTAGTTTGTGTATTTCCATTTTTAACACCCATTTCGGCATTTGCAGTACACATGGCACATTGGGCATTGGCATCTGGGCTAATGGTTAGCACCGTAAAAAAGAAAAGCAATATGGCCAGTATTTTTTTCATGCCCCAAATTTAAGTTAAAATTGGCACAAGTTATTTCATTTTTAGGTAAATAATGGAAAAGGATCTTTGTTTATCAATTGATTACTTTTACATAGGTAAACAAAAAACCCCTTGACCGATGGCCAAGGGGTGCGATGATAATTAACTATTAAACTAACTATCTTGGCCTCCAGCTAATCCAAGCGGTCGCATCGCCAAATCTTACCATATCATAAGTTCTTCCATCATTAGAAGTAGGAATAAGGTACCAATCTTGAGCACTTCCTACGGCAGCACCTCCATATAGAATTGCTCTCGCCGCAGTCATTGCTTGGGCAATTGGAGTTGTACCTGTAAAGGTTCCCACATTGCTGTTCAAGGTGAAACGTGCAATACCCGCATTTACTGCAAATGGAACTCTAGACAGCGTATACGGTGCTCCCAAAGCACCTGTAAAAGTGATCATTCCCTCACTTGTGCCTCCAAAAACAGCTGCTCCTGCATACCAAAGATTTTGATAGCCTGCAATATTTCTAAAATTGCAGAAATCGTCTACACCATTGGCATGAAATGCCCTATCCGACACCCAACAGCCATTAAAGTTGGCGGCCATTTGGTTATACCATCTTTGTGCAGCGGTTGCATCTAATTTTAATGGTGCTGTTGCCTCTTTAATTTGGATGTTTGCACTATTTACCGTTCCATTAATAAAACCAGTTGCCGTATCATAGCTTACACCACTAACTTCTCTAACCGTAGTATTTCCTACTACTAAAGGATCGTATAATACAATGGTGGTTCCCGAAACGTAAAAGTTTGAACTCAAAGTTTTAAGGTTACTGGCATCTAAGTAAGAAAAGGAAATGATTTGTGCAGCTCCATCTAGTTTCACTTCACACTCCACTCCACCAATAGTGGTACGTTTGAAATAAGTTTTAAGTTTAGAAGCAATATTACCAATATTGGTTACCGAAGTAAATATATTGGTGCTTTCTGCTGCCGACTTTGATTTAATCAATATCAGTTTGCTTTGATTGTAAGTTCCTTCCAATTTAATGGTATCAGCATTTGCTGATAGAAAAGCATATTCAAAGTCTGAAAAATAACCTTGTCCAACAGAACCTCCTGCCACGCTTGGCGTTGGATCTGATAACAAATGTAAGATTGAATAAGAATCGAATAATAAAGTAGGGCGTTGTAATGATTTTAGACGGTAAGAGCTTTCGCTAGGCGTTGGTTGATAATCCGCAGACATTATCGTCCTATTTTTATCAGTAAAATTGAATAAGAAAGTAGCTGGTGTTTTATTGTCTGTCAACAAATAACCTTTCCATCCAAATTCTGCACTAATCAATATTTTTTGGTACTGAGCTAAAGCTTCCGATAACCTTTCATCAACATTGCCAATTATTGGGTCGCTTTGATTCTTCTTACAGGCGCTAAATGCTATGGTTAAAAAGAATAGATATAATAAATACTTTTTCATCTTGTCTATTTTAAATTACTAAAGTGTTCCAAATAAGTATGAGGTTGGATCTGTTGTTTTTACCAAGCCTCCAAAAATACTTTTTGACTGAGGAACGATATCGTCTATCCAACGAACTGTAAACTGTTGATTGTTAAAGTAAGCCAACAAAGCCGTAAGATAAGTTTCGATTACTCTAGCATTTGCATACGTTGTTGTTGTTGGTTGAGGTGTAATATAGGTCATGGTAAAAGTCCCATTTACATTACTAATTGAGTAATCAAAATCAGCGTTAAATCCAGCACCTAAGGCTGCTGTTGGATCCATGAAGTTCACTCTTAAGGTTAGTTTATTGGCTGTTGTAAAAAGCAATGAAATATTATCTATATAATAACTTTTCAATGTAGTAGTATTGCCTGTTTGCATACTGGTATTAGCCGTATTGTAAGCCGTAAGAAACTTTGCAGATAACCCAGTTAGTTTTTGTGGATTAATCGTAATGGTATTATAAGTTTTACCAGGGCCTAGCAAACTGTTAAAATCTGCTGTTGGCGAATTAGCCTCAATGGCAGCTTGAGTTCTGAGTTGTAGTTCAGTCAAATCAATTCCCCAGCTATCTTTTAAATAAGAAGTTACAATTGCTTTCTTTCTTAACAGCTTATTCCTAGCATCAGTATTTTGCTCATAAACTCCCTTACCATTTCTCTTGATATACAACCCATCATAAAGGAAAAGGTTATTGATGATATTATCGAAATTGGCTTGTCCACCTTCTAATAAGGTTGATACCATCTCTACAAAATCGTCATCTTTATTTGACCTAGAATAAGGCGTAATGAAACCTTTTCCCCAAAAATCTGCTTCATATAATATTTTATCCAAAGCAGCATTACTATTATATGCTCCTCTGAAAATATTAAACCAAGTAGCGGTATAATCTGCTGGAGTGATACGTTGATAATCAGTACTAAATGCGATATTTTGATGTAAAATATGGGCAAATTCGTGATGCATAGTATGTAGAATCTGCTTTACAGCTGCTTTATTAGCAGGATTAAAGGTATTCAGATCCAACAATACAATTTTCCTTCCCGATTCTGCTGTTCCTAAAGTGATGGTACCATTACTATTATAGGAAGGGCTACCAGCGAGATAGAATTGTTTTTGCGCATATTTTTTGATGAAATCAGCACCCTTCACAGATACGTATGGATCAATCCAAGTTTTCTTGATCGCATCCATGATTGGCACTACAAGGTCCTCTTTTACGGGTACTACGTTCTTATTGATTTCACCTAGTTCTGACCTATCCCATTTATATTTAATCTCTATATTGTAAGGATTGGTATAGTTTGTACTGATCCAATCGTCTATTGGTCCCTTTGCCCAAGTATCACCTCCTAGGCCAACAATATTAGCTGTTAAATTTTCCTTTTTACTGCATCCGTTAAACATAAAGGCAGCTAAGGCTATTGATAAACTAATTAAATTCTTTTTCATAACATTATTGTTTTTATGGTTAACGAGGATTTGGAGCTAAACCTGCCGCTATCGCGTCTTGTGGTATTTGTACTACCCTGCGTGGATCATTTGCTCCTAATGTAATTTTGGTTTTTCCATCAAAGCTGACATGCTCAATAGGGATCTGCAATCTTACGATATCTAACCACCTCAATCCTTCATGCATAAATTCCATTCGTTTAAAATTAATTACGGTACCCACTAACGCATCTTTTATAGGCGTATTTGGAAAGAAGGCAAGCGCTTTTGCTTCAGTAAACTTATCTGCTGTTGCCGAATAACTGGTAATTCTCTTCGATAAATAAGCATCTAAATCTGCAATAGCCGCTGCATTGTTACCTCTCATGGCTTGAGCTTCAGCTCTGTTGAACAAAACTTCCTCACTCGTAAATAGTGGTACCATATTATAAGATTCACCAAAGTTTGCACTAATGGTTTCTTTTACAAAATGCTCTCTGAACTTAGGAATATTATAAACGGTTTCATTTCCTCCAAAAATTTTGGTGGTCATTGCCAAAGCTTTTCCAGTTGGATTGTTCGCTGCATTATATATGGCAGCTCTTACTCCTGAACTCAAACCATAATTGTAACCTGCATAGCTGGATCCCCATACTGAGTTGGCTTCTTGTAATAACAAGTTAGCTGGCTCAGTTGAATTGGTATACAAAGCCTGAAGCTCATAATACCCTAAACCACTATAAGTGGTGTTCCAAGGTCTTAAATTATCTACTGCTGTATTTCCGGGGAACACTGCATTGGCATGCTCAATTACTTTTGGGTAATCTCTTTTAAACAAATAAAAACGTGTTGCGAAAGCATTGGCAGCTTGTGTGGTAAAGTGATATTTGGGCACTTTGTAAGAGTTGTTTCTAATGAGTGGAAGTCCTTCTGTCAAGTCCTTGTCAATGTTTTCGTACACACTAGCTACAGTACCTCTGGTATACTTTCCCTCTACAATTTTTTGGGGAGTGGTTACATAAGGAATACCTGGATCGGTTGCTGCTGTTGCAGGATCATAAGCTTTTGCAAAGAAAGTCACCAACATGAAATGAGCATAAGCTCTAGCCACCAAAGCCTCGCCTTTACTTGCAGCATAAGCTGATTTATCACTCGCCTTTTCTATCGCCTCTAACGCGTAGTTAGCTGCTGCAATAGCCTTGTAGCAAGCGTTCCAATAAAATGGCGGAGTATCTAAAGAATTAGCATCCACTTGATCAGTATAGTTCCAAGCTAATGAATTTGGAAGGCTTCTACCAGTAGTACCTTTATCTCCAGCGTTATCGCTCATCGACTCGGCCATCGTAATATAGTTACCATGCGGATAAGCGTTTGCCAAAAGTTCAGCAACTTTAACTGGGTTGTTTAGCTCTGTACGGTCATCGGGTTGATGTTCCAAAAATTTCTTACAGCCTGTAGAGAAAAACAGGGCTGAAAGTGCTGTATATATGAATATCTTGTTACTTTTCATTGTTTCCTATTTTAAATTAAAACCCTATTTTCAACGATAATGTGTATTGTTTTGGAATTGGCAATGCCACACCACCAGAGGCAAAAAATTCTGGATCTTGTCCCTTAAGTTTCTTATCTGAATAAATTAACCAGAAGTTATTGGCTACTGCACCAATGGAAGCATTACTAGCACCAAAGTGTTTCAGCAAATTAGCTGGCAACGCGTAAGAAAGTGACAATTGTTTCAATCGGATAAACCCTCCGTCGGCAACCCTTGCGGTAGAGTAGTTATAGTTATTATAAGGATAAGTACCTCCAATTCTGCTAGCAGCCTCTACATCTAAAATAGAAGGGATGTTAGTTTTAAGTTCGTCGCCAGGTAAGGTCCAACGATCTTTAAATTCATTTGGCATTGCATCCAGATCTGAATAAGAAGTAGCAAATACTGGGTTTAACCTAATTTTATTCCCTGCCGAAAAGGTAAATAGGGTAGTGAATGTAAAGCCTTTGTAGCTCACTGAATTGTAAAAACCACCGGTCAATTTTGGATCAGTTGGTCCTTCATATTTTAGATATTTGGTATCTAAGCTTTGTAAATAAACATTACGGCTTCTCTCTCCTTTTTCATTGATGAACTCTGGAATACCTGTATCATGATTTAAACCTACGAAATCAATTGAGTACAAACCTCTGTATGGGAAACCTTCCTGAGGTCCACCGTCTGCAGTTACCAAATCAAAAATCCTTTGAGGGCTCGAAAGTTTAGTTACTTTATTTCTATTATAACCAAAATTCAGATTGCTTCTCCAGCTCCAATCTTTGGTTTTAAGAATTGGTCCACTAATGGTTACCTCAATACCTTTAGAGTTCATATTGGCATAGTTTGCCGTAGTTAGATACTGACCACCAATACCAGATGTTCTCAAGGGGCTGATCAGATCAAAGCCATTTCTGTTATACAAATCAACGGTTAAGTTCAGTTTGTCTTTAAAAAAACCTAAATCAACACCAATATTAGTTTCATATTGTTTTTCCCAAGTCAAGTCTCTGTTTTCGATATACTCGATGTTCATTACCGACTCTTTTTCATTAGAGTATGGTCTTAAAGCACTTGCATTTCTCAACACTAATGCCGAGTTAGTTGCACTACCTAAACTTGCGGTTAAACCGTAAGTAGCTCTAATCGTTGCACGATTTAAGATTTTATTTAATCCAGTTTCTTTTTGATAGAATTCTTCCCTATCGATATTCCAAGCACCTGAAATATTCCAAGTTGGTAACCACCTAGCAGTAGCTGAGCTACCCAATTGGTTTGATCCATCATACCTTCCTGTCATGTTGAACGAATATTTTCCATCATATGAATATGCCGCTCTTGCCATAAATGCTGCAAAACGATCATATCTGTGATTCATTGAAAAATAATTAAGATTATTCAGGATGGCTTGTCTTACAATATTTGGATCAATAAAAGGCACTCCACCTTTGTCAAATTGATAACCGTAACCGATCATTCCTCTAGTTTGGCGGTTAGCCATCCTCATTTCTTGGAAAGCATAAACGTTAATCAGATGTTTATCATTAATCGCTTTATCAAATTCTAATGAGTTACGAACCATGTAAGATTTTAAGAAATCATCAGTAGTATTATAAAAACCACCATAAGGAAGTACTACAACCGGCTGTAATTCAGGATGCTCTGGATCTCTAAATAAGAAACGGTTGTTATCTTGGATATAAGAGTCTCCATTGGCTCTATAAGCATTAGCCATGTTTGAATTTTCTCTAACCTTATGCTCGTTTCCACTTTTCACATATCTCATTGAGGCTAAAAAATCATACTTGAAGTTTTTCGCAAATTTATACCCCAATCCTCCTTGAAGCTTAAAATCAAGCATTGAAAGATCAAGAGTATTATTATCCAGTTCATTTAAGATGTTAAAATCCGCAAAGTTTCTGGTAAAACTCTCTCTGTTTCCATTTTCATCAAAAGCCGTTAAAGTTCTACTGGTATTTAAAGCATAACTGAAAGGGTTGATATCAAAATCTCTCGAATATTTTCCTTCCACAGGATTGCTCACACGTCCAATGGTACCTGGAGCTTTTTGGTTACGAATAGAACCTGTAGTAATAAAGTTAAGCGTTAATTTATCTGATAAATTAAAAAGTGCATTCACGTTAGCAGTATAACGTTCTACGCTATTTCCTGCTGCCCAACCATTATCATTCAAATAACTTGTTGAGAAATAGAGTTGAGATTTATCAGTTCCAGAAGAAACGCTAATCCCATGTTCTTGCATCAAAGAATTTTTGAAAAGCACATCAAACCAATTAGTGTTGGCTAAGGCATAGCGAGACAAGAAAGCATTTCTAGCTTCTGGGGTGTTGGCTAAGCCAAATTGGCCTGAAGTAGCATCATAAGTATTAATGAGCTGATACATCTTGGTGAAAACTCCTCCATCAGCAGCTCTTGAAGCATCGGAATGATTTAACCAGCCTTTTCTTGACAACTCCGAGTAAACCGACATCTGGTCAGAGGAGTTCATGATATTATAGTCACTATAGGTAGGCTTTAGATAGGTAGAGAAATTTCCTGTATAAGAAACCAACGGCTTACCGATACGGCCTTTTTTAGTGGTAATTACTACCACACCATTCATCGCTCTGGCACCATATTGTGCTGTAGCTGCCGCATCTTTCAAAATATTAAAGCTCTCAATGTCATCGGCATTAATACCTGCTACTGATGAACCAATTAAAGTACTGATATCTCCAGATGAAAGTTGCTCATTGGAAATATTCACAACGTCTTCCAAAATCACACCATCCACAACCCATAGTGGTTTGTTTTCTCCGGTAATTGAGGTTGCTCCACGAACACGGATTTTAGGTGCCGCACCAAAAGTACCCGAAACATTTTGTACTGATACCCCTGCTACACGCCCTTCTAACATACGGCTAACATCCGTAATACCATCTTGTTTTACATCTGAACCTTTAAGTGCCGTAGCCGCACCCGTAAATAATTTTTTATTGATATTTTGAAAACCAGTAGATACGATGTTTACTTCTTTAAGGTCGTTAGCATCCTCATCTAAAGAAATATCAATTCTACTTCTTCCATTTACAGCTACTTCTTCGGTTTTGTAACCTATATATTTGAAAACCAAAGTTGCATCATCTGGCGCAGTAAGTTGGTATTCTCCTTTTTCATTGGTTATTACCACGTTGTTTGTGCCTTTAATGATTACACTAACACCGGGTACGGGCTGACCATTTTTTCGGTCTTTAACGACCCCCATGATTTTAACTGCGGCAAAAAAATCAGCAATTTTATCTATAAAAGATTTTTCTTTTTGTTTGACCAAAATGGTCATATCCTCAATAGAATAAGTAAGATCCTTACCTGCCAAAATTTTGTCCATCACCTCTTGTACAGGTGTGTTACTAAATCCGGCATTTACTACAGTGCTGCTTTTAATTTTGTTGGTAGATAATAGCACATCATAACCAGCTTGCTTTTTTATTTCTTTAATAATTTTCTCAAGCGTTACCCTTTTTTCTTTAAGGGTTACTGATTGACCAAACGAAGCAGCGCTCACCTGTACAAAGGATACAAGCAATATGAATGTTACTAACTTCATCATAAATAATAATTTTGGTATGTAGCCGGGATGGTTACATAGAAGTTTGGTATAATTTCTATACATTTGATAGTCTGTTTTTTGCGAAATACAGATTTGTTTAAGCGCTAAAATGTATTTCGCGGTTAATCCAATAAAAATTGATCCCAATCGATTTCCGGCTCAGCCGGCGAGGGTTAAACAGATAAACGGAAAGCGGGTGTTGGTAGCACCCCTTTTCTGTTTATTACAGAGACATTCTGCTAGGGGCTTTGTTGATTTTTTTTCATTCTTAATAGTTTTTTGATTTAGTTGATTAATTTATTGTGTTGTATATATTTTTAAACTAAAAGGTGGTTAATCTTCTAGTCAGCATCTTCATCTCGATACACAACTATTTTATTTTTGTTGATTTCAAATCTTACTTCTCCAGTTTGCTCGAACTTCCTCAGCACTCTGGATACATTGTCAAAACGGCTTACGCTGCCATAATACACTACTTCTCTTGCTTTTGGATCAGCATATTCTATCTGCACATTATACCATCTAGATATTTTACGCATGATGCTCTCCTGCTTTTCGTTATTAAACATGAAATATCCATTTTTCCAATCTATAGACTCCGTAGCATCTACCTGTTTAATATTGATTCCATTAGCACTTAAAATAGATTGTTCCCCAGGAACTAAAATATTAGCTGGCTGCCCAGCTTGATATGATTGTACTTTAATACTTCCCTCTAACAAAGTCGTTGCCACCGTAGCTTCATCATCGTAAGCATTAATATTAAAATGTGTTCCCAAAACTTCTACCTCTTGCTTTGAGGTTTTTACTACGAAAGGATGCTCTTTATCTTGAGCCACCTCAAAATAAGCTTCTCCTTTCAACGACACTATTCTCTTTTTACCTTTTGAAAAAGATAATGGATAAGTGATAGACGAAACGGCATTGAGCCAAACAGACGTGCCGTCGGGCAAACGCACCTGCCACATCCCACCCCTTGGCGTTTCGATGGTGTTATAAATATCTTCTCCGTCTTTCTTCGATAAGTTAGGGGCTTCTAGCAAATGATAAACCAACTGTCCATCGGCTGTTTTTGTGATCGATAAACCTGCTTCTTTAGCTACGTCACCGTTATTGATATCGCTCAAGGAAATTTTACGTCCGTCAGCTAAGACCAATATTGCTTTATTACTTCCTGGGACAGCATCGGAAGCATAATTCTTTTGCTTTTGAAATAGATTTTTACTGCCAGAATATAAATAGATCACCGAACCTAAAGTCAATAAAATCACTGCAGCGGCCGCCCATCTTAGTATTACTGTGGCACGTGAAAGCTTAATTTGCTTAGCTGGGAGATTTTGCTTTTCATTAGTTAGTCGTTTTTCAAATCTTTCGGCTACTTGATTATCGTTTACTTTAGATAATAGAGCCGCTTTACCAGACAAATGCCATACCTTTTCTAGGTTAAGGTAGAATGCCTCATTTTCTGCAGATTGTTCTCGAAATTGATCAACTTGGGCTTTACATTCTAAGTCATTTGGATAGTCCAAATGCTTTGCAATTAGAGCAAGTATTTCTGGCTGGTTAGTCATCTTGTTTGTTTGGTATTCTCTAAGACAAATACCCAAGAAAAAACCCCTAGTCAATCTTGAACTTTTTTTAAAAAAAGAATAAAAGCTGAAATAATCTTATAGAATTGCCAATTTCAGAATTTCTTTTTTTGAGCATGGCCTCTCTCAAAAGTTTTAATGCATTGCCAATATGATTTTCAACCGTTTTTTCGGAAAGGTCCAACTTTAAGGCGATTTCTCTATATTTCAATCGCTCGAATCTGTTCATCTTAAAGATTTCTTTACATTTTGGAGGAAGCTTTTCAATCTCGTCGTACAACAATACAATTAATTCATTCTCTTCATCCAATTGATCGGCTTGGTCTTCAGTAAACTCATCTACAATTTTTTGATGATGCAGTTCCAAATTTTTCTGCCTATTCACATAGTTGATAGATGCGTTAATTACCGAACGGTATAAATAAGATTTAATGGATTGTATTTGAGTAAGGTCATCTGAACGTTCCCATATTTTCAGGAAAACATCTTGCACCACTTCCTCTGCCACGTAAATATCTTTTACATATTTATCGCTCTCAATTAATAGTCGCTTAAAATATTGGCTATAGAAATCCGTAAAGGCTCTTTTATTGCCTTTGTCCAACATTAGTTGTAAACTTTCTACGGTTCCTTTTCCCACCCTTCTGAATAATTATAAATTGCTATGTTCTAAGATAAGAATTATAGCAAAAAGCTACAGATTTTTTACAAAATCGAGCGCTAAAAATTCAGTTTACCGTATATTAAACGGCCTTTATATACTGCCGTAATCCTTTTAGTGAACGTAATAAGGAGAAATCATGAGATAAACCACCACGCCAGTAACGGCTACATATAGCCACATTGGAAAAGCGATCTTGGCTATCTTTTTATGTTTATCAAAACGTTGTGCCAAAGCTTTCACATAAGTAATGAGCACAAATGGAATGATGATGATAGATAATAAGATATGCGTAATTAAAATGAAGTAGTAAATATATTTAATAGCACCTTCACCCCCAAATTTGGTAGAATCAGAAGTCATGTGATAGGCTACATACATGGCCAAGAACAATACCGATAATACGATGGCAAATTTCATCAGGTTTTCGTGCAGCTTGCGTTTCCCGTTTTTAATTGCCCAAACCGCTACAAGCAATACGATTGCGGTAATTCCATTAATGGTCGCATAAATAGGTGGCAAAAAGCTTAACGGTTGTACATCATACCCTAACTTTCTCAAATTAACGCCAAATAACAAAGCCACTACTAACGGAATAGCTACCGAAAGCACTACAATCCATTTGTTATATTTCTGTTCTAATGTATTTTCCATCTTTATTCCTTACTCTTTTTATGCTATTATCTACCGTCTTTGATATTTCTTAATTCTTCGGCGATAAGTACTTTAATTTCGTCGTCTAATTTAGATAAGGCTTCCTGATTATTGGCTTCGTAGAAACCTCTGATGCGATGTTGAGAGTCTAATAGTACTATTTTATTGCTGTACAAAAATTTTCGCTCACTTTGAGTACTATTATCAACCGCATCCAATAGCAGTGAGCGTTTTACCAGTTGATTTACTGCTGTTGAATCGCCTATCAAAAAATCCCATTTTTGCGCTATTGCATTTTGGCTTTTAGCGATATCAGCTATTGCTTTAAGATCGTCCTTGCTATCTACACTGATACTGGCCAAGTGTACCATATGGTTATTTTGGTACATCTCATTGAAACCTTGCATGGCTTTCATTGACGTTTTAGCGCCGTCAGAATTCACCTGTGTGTAAAAAAGGTTCAACACCACTACTTTCCCTTTCCAAGTTTGCAAAGTGGTTTTATCACCATTTTGATTCGTTAAGGCAAAATCATCCACAAGGTGATAAATGGTATCTGGAATTTGCTTTCCCCTTACCAAATGGAAGGTTGATGCGACCTGTTTTGGACCATAAATGGGTAAAGGCTTGTATCGATTTTTACCCTTGTCCTGTAGTAAATAATATAAAAATCCTGGTACCGCTAATATGGTGACCAGGATTAATATTTTTTTGATATGATTATATTTCATCTATACTCTTGGCATGTGCACATGAAGATAGCCACCTTCAATTAGCATCAATACAATAAAGTAAATGATAAATACGAAGGAAACTGTTAGCGATAATTGCAGTCCTAATTTCTCGTATTTAAGGTGCATGAAATACGCCACAATATAAAAAGCTTTTAACAGGGTTAGAAAAATGTAAACATAATTACCAACCGATTGTGACATATGATGCGCAGGGATTGCCCATAATGCAATGATAAACTCAATTACAGTGATGAACAAAAGAATGAAAAACACTTTCCAAATCTTGCCCTTCGTCATTGCAGCATGCTCTCCGTGACCGTGCTCTTCTGATGTATGTGTGTGATGTTCTGACATAATAAATCTCTTTAAAACTAATTAAACCAAATAGAAGAAGGTAAATACGAATACCCAAACTAAGTCTACAAAGTGCCAGTAAAGACCTACTTTTTCAACCATTAGGTAATGTCCACGTCTTTCGAAAGTACCGTTAATTACCATACATAAAATGATAATATTGATCACCACACCACTGAATACGTGGAAACCGTGGAAACCCGTAATGGTAAAGAACAAGTTGGCAAACTGCTGTGCAGATACTGCGGAGACTTCGCCTTCAAAGAAATGTCCTAGTTCTTTAGGGATTTGTCCCCACCAGAAACCTTCGTGGTGTAAGTGAGTCCACTCTATAGCTTGACAGCCCAAGAACATGAAACCACCGATGATAGTGGCTACCATCCACCCAATTACTTCTTTTTTAGATCCTCTGTGTCCTGCTTCTACGGCTAATACCATGGTTACAGAACTCATGATCAATATAAAAGTCATTATACCTACAAAAACCAAAGGATAACCGTGGTCTGCAAAACCTGGGATAGATTGGAAAACCAAATCTGGATCTGGCCAAGCAAACTTGCTAAATCTCTGCGCTCCATAATAAACCAATAACGATGAGAATGTGAATGCATCTGACAACAAGAAAAACCACATCATTATTTTACCATACTCTACCGACCATGGCGAACGACCGCCGGCCCATGGGGTTGTTTTAACTTGGTCTAATTTCGATAATGAATCCATTTAATAATTAGTATAATAGTTTGTTAAAAAATTAACTGTTCAAAAGTAAAAAAACATATAGATATATCCATAAGATATCTATAAAATGCCAAAATATTGAGGTAATGTCCTGACGGAAGGTAGCAACCTCCGGAGAAACATTTCTATAACTGCCTATTAGGCTTCCCATCACAAATGCCAAACCAGCCAAAATGTGCAACAAGTGAAAACCTGATACTACATAAATCATGGAAATAGCTGCGTTATTGTTCACCAATACTGCTCCAGTATGGTAAAGGCCTACCCAGCCTTGGAATTGTAATACGCCAAAAACGATACCCAAAACAAAAGTTAGCCATAATAGCATTCTCTGTTTCGACTTATCGCCATTTTTTAAAGCTCTTGCAGCCATGAACAAACAGACACTGCTAAGCACTAGCACCGCTGTGCTATAGGTAAAAACTTCTGGTAAAACTAAACCATGCCCCTTACCTTTTGAGGCCATAAAAACAAGATAATAACTGGTCCATCCGCCAAACATAATGGTAGAAGAAACCACGAACAACCAAACCACAAATTTTTTGGGCTTAAAGTTGAACGCTACGTTCTCTTGTTGCATTGTACTCACCATCTTTATACTACTAAATCAAACAATAAAATTAATTGTACCAAAGGGATGTAAAAGAATGAACAGAACATCACTTTTCTTGCACTTGACAAATCCATTTTTACCACCAACTGATAAGCGTACCAGCTAAACAATAAACCAAGCACTACGGAAACACCGGCAATATAATAGCCGCCAAAGCCATAGAAAGTTGGCAACAAGCTTACTGGAATTAATATCAAGGTACTGGCCAAAGTAAAAATGGCACTTGTTTTATCTCTTTTTTTGGTTGGCAACAACCTAAAGCCAGCTTTACTGTAATCTTCATCTAATACCCAAGCAATTGACCAAAAATGAGGGAATTGCCATACAAACTGCACCAAAAATAGAATAATGGCAATTTGATAATCTCTAGGCACATAACCTACCGGAGAATGGCCAATAGCCGCTAAATAGCCAATTAGTGGTGGTAAAGCGCCTGGTATAGCACCTACAAAAACTGCAATGGGCGATTTTCTTTTTAATGGGGTATAAGCAAAAGCATATAACAAAATAGAAAATACGGAAATCAAGCCCGTCTCTAAATTAAGTTTGCCTAATAACCAAGTACCTGCAATCCCCATTACCAAACCCGATACCAAACCTTGTCCAGTAGTCATACGACCTGCTGGCATTGGTCTATCTTTGGTTCTGGTCATGAGCTTATCCAAATCAACCTCAATAATCTCGTTAAAGCAGTTTGCTGCTCCAGTAACTAAGAACCCCCCTACGATTAAAATCAACCAATTGGTCCAGTTAATTTCATCAATAATGGCGCGGTCTACTTGGATTTTAGATCCAATTAAAAACGTAACAGACGCAGAAAACACCACCAAGAACGTTAGTCGGAATTTTATGAGTTTTGAAAAATCTGAAAAAAACTGTTTCAATTTTTAATATTTAAGCGGCTTTATAAGTTTTAGTCCTATAAACCAACAAGTACAAATAATATTGCAGACTAAACATAATGGTCGAAAACAAAATATGTATCGCCTGCGCATATGGTGGTAAACCTAAGTACGATAACAAAAATCCAGAGATCACCTGAACAATTAATGTTACCATTAAGTAGTTGGCCGTAATTAATGGCCAAGCTTTGCCACTAAAGCGGTCAATTACCATTTTATAAACAATAAAATTGCTAATGCCTACCAAAATAGCCAAGTCTCTGTGGTAAGAGAACACACTGCCTATTTTGCTTACCCACGTATTTCGTCCATTGTATTGAAGTGACTTTGCAATGCTATCTACCGCTTCCCTAACCTCTGTTCCTAAAATAATTTGTAGGATAGAAATGATGATGGTAAATAACAAAAACCCTTTCAACCACATGATGCGATACATGATTACCGTTGGCTCCTTGTGCAATTGCTTAGCGTAGTTATAAGTATAAATGGCTATTCCCAAAATAACCAAGGCCAACAGCATATGTACTGTTACCACCCATTGTGTTAAATTGGTAGAAACCACAATGGAACCTAACCAAGCCTGATAACCAACGACAAGGATATTCAACCAGCTAAGGATAATAATTCGTTTGGCTTTCTTCTTATACGCAAATGAAAAAATTGCAGTTAACAATAGGAAAATCCCTAGAATTGCTCCGGTAAGCCTGTTGACATATTCTGTCCACGTTTTTGCGGCATTAAACTCTTCATGCACCAATATCGATTGATCATTTCTGATACTATCGGCTAATTGGTGCTTGCCCATACTTTCCAAGTATTTGGCAAACTTCTCGTTCTTCTTTTTCCTTCCTTCTACGTACTTAGTTTCATAATCAGGAGGAAGTTGTTTAACGGAAGTGGGTGGAATATATTGATCAAAGCACTTAGGCCAGTCAGGACAGCCCATACCTGAACCTGTACTACGAACAATACCGCCCGCCAAAATAACTACCAAAGTAGCTATAATGGTTATTAAATTTATTCTAATAAATCTACTTTCAGATTTAGCAATCATTGAATATGTGATAGATTTATAAAAATAAGGTACCTGTAAATGTTAAAACACTTTGCAGATACCTTATTACATATTTTAGACAAAGGTCAGCTCAGTGCTTATTCTTGCACTGGCTTATTTGTTGCTTCCCACTCTTTTTGTATACGCTCTGCTTCTTCGTTACCCTCAAAGTCATGAGGTAAGTTAGAGCTCATTGTTTGAGAGAAAGGAACTGTTTGAGGAATAAAGTCTTCCTCAGCTCCTGGCTTACTGTAATCATATGGCCAACGGTATACTGTAGGGATTTCTCCTGGCCAGTTTCCGTGTAAATGTTCTACTGGAGTTGTCCACTCTAAAGTATTTGCATTCCATGGGTTTTGAGGAGCTTTTTTACCTCTAAACATTGAGTAGAAGAAGTTAAACAAGAAAGCTACTTGAGCCAATGCTGCAACAATTGCAGACCACGTTACAAATACGTTAACCGTTAACCATTTGTTCATGAACTCAAACTCGGTAAATGCATAGTAACGACGTGGTACACCATCTAAACCTAAGAAGTGTAGAGGGAAGAATACCAAGTAAGCACAAATGAAAGTTACCCAGAAGTGTAAGTAAGCCAACTTAGGATTCATCATTCTACCGAACATTTTTGGATACCAGTGGTAAACACCAGCAAGCATACCAAAAATAGCTGCAGAACCCATTACCAAGTGGAAGTGAGCTACTACAAAGTAAGTATCGTGTAAGTTAATATCTAATGAAGCATTACCTAAGAAGATACCTGTTAAACCACCAGAGATGAAGAAAGATACCAAACCGATAGCGAACAACATCGCTGGCGTAAATCTGATATTACCTCTCCACAAAGTAGCCAAGTAGTTAAAGGTTTTTACCGCTGATGGTACCGCAATGATCAATGTAGTGATCATAAACACACCACCCAATAACGGGTTCATACCTGTTACAAACATGTGGTGACCCCAAACGATGAATGATAGAATAGTAATACCCATCAATGAATAAACCATCGCGTGGTAACCAAAAATCGGCTTTCTAGCATTTACAGAGATGATCTCTGAAGAAATACCCAAAGCAGGCATGATTACGATATATACCTCAGGGTGACCTAAGAACCAGAATAAGTGTTGCCACAAAATTGGAGAACCACCTTCGTTAGGTAAAATTTGAGTACCGAATACTAAATCTGACAAATAGAAACTTGTACCAAAGCTACGGTCGAATACTAAAAGTACTACACCCGCTACCAATACAGGGAATGATAAAATACCTAGTACTGCTGTTAAGAACAAAGCCCAAATGGTTAAAGGCATTTTCCAAAGGTCCATTCCTTTTGTACGCATGTTCAAGATAGTACTTACGTAGTTGATACCACCCATTAAAGATGATGCTACGAAAAGAACCATACTGATTAACCACAAGGTCATACCAATTTGTGAACCAGGCATTGCTTTAGGTACTGCAGAGAGTGGAGGATAAATCGTCCAACCAGCACTAGCAGGTCCCGTTTGCGTAAAGAAAGATCCCATCATCACTAAACATGCAGTTAGGAAGAACCAGTAAGAAAGCATGTTCAAAAATGGCGAAGCCATATCTCTAGCACCAATCTGCAATGGGATTAACAAGTTACTAAAAGTACCACTTAAACCAGCAGTTAATACAAAGAATACCATGATGGTACCGTGGATGGTTACCAAAGCCAAGAAAAAGTCTGGCTTAATTCTTCCGCCTTCAGCCCATTTACCTAAAAATGTTTCTAATAAAGGAAAAGATTTATCTGGCCAAGCAAGCTGAATCCTAAATAGGATAGATAAAAGCATTGCGATAACTGCCATAATGATACCAGTTATTAAAAACTGCTTGGCAATCATTTTGTGATCTTGACTAAATACGTATTTAGTTAAGAACGTTTCATGGTGATGGCCATGTCCATGATCGTCGTGGTGTGTATCGTGTAATGATATTGTTGACATAATAAGGTTTTTCCAGTATTATTATTTTTTTAAAGCTATTTGGTTTTTTACATCTAATGCTACTTTAGCAGCTGTTGCCGTAGTATCAGCAGGAGCTTCTGTAGCTGCTGGTGCAGCTGCTTCTACTGGAACTGGCAAATTAAATGCTTTTCTCAAGTCGTTGGTTAAATAAGGTGTTTGTTTAGTTAACCACTCTTGGTATTCCTTTTCGCTTACAACCCTTACATTTTTCTGCATGTTAAAGTGGTTTGCTCCACAAATTTTAGCACACAATAAAATGTAATTGAATTTAGGATTATTAAGCTTAGTTTTCATATCCTCAGTAGTAACAGTAGGTGTAAACTCAAAATATGAGGTCATACCTGGTACAGTATTTAATTGTACCCTGAAATGAGGCATATAGAAACTATGAATAACATCTTTACTGGTCAAGATAAAACGAACTGGTTTGTTAACCGGAATTACAATTTCATCAGCCGTTAAATCGTCTAAACTGTTTTTATCTGTAAAATCAATACCTAAGCTATTGATTGCAGTAATCAACTTGTAGTTTTTCTTACCTACAATAGCATCAGCTCCTGGATAACGAATTTCCCATAAGAACTGAGATGAGGTTACCTCGATGTTGATTGCTCTATTTTTAGGATCTTCTACTTTGTAGAAAATAGATCTCCAAGTCAAGAAGCCTTTCAATACCAATAAGGTTAATACCAAAGCAGGAACGATTGTCCAAATTTTCTCAATGGTATTGTTGTGAGGATAGTAATAAGCTTTTCTTTTGTCAGAAGCTCTGTAGAAATAAGCGAATGCAAAAAGAACAATGTGCGTAAGAATAAATACAATGGTAGTAATGATCAATGTTAATTTAAACATCTCATCAATACGTTGACCGTGCTCAGATGCCGCTTCGTGCATATGAGTGATCATTGTACCATGTACTGTATATTCCCAATATACACCGTATAGACCTACGACTAAGAATAGAGCAAATATTACAGCGTTTACAGTATTCCAGTTGATTCCTTCTGGCTTACCTTGCGTTTCGCGGGTTAATTCATATACTTTTAATGCTTTACCAACAATTGCAATGAATAAACATAGAAGCAAGAACAATAGTACATAAAATAATGCATTTTTATGTACCGGACCCATGTCTACAGGTTTAGCCGTAGCGGCTGCTGCTGCTTCTTGAGCAAAGGCATTAGCGCTTGAGAAAACAGTAAATAATACTGCTAACGCTGCCATTGTTTTATTAACGATTAATTTTCTTAAACTCATTTTCTTTAAAAGTAGTACGATGTACCGTAGTTATATTACTTATTTATTGTAAACCGTATTTTTTATTATAGGTGGTGGTTTAAACTCTCCTGTAAAAGTGGATGGTTTTTCGCCACCAAAGGTTTTTTGCTCAATGCACTTAATACTGTGTAAGTAAACAAGCCCACAAAGCCAAGCGTGATACCGATTTCTAAAATACCGAATCCACTACCGCTCTTCGCACCAAACTCAAATACACCTGGCATAATCATTTGGTAGTAATCTACCCAGTGACCACATACTACAATGATAGAAACCACTAATAGGATATTTTCACTTCTCTTGTTATCACGATCCATTAATAATAATAAAGGTGATAAGAAGTTTAACACTAAGTTAAGGTAAAACCAGAACTCGTAGCTATTGAAACGTTTGTAGAAATAAACAGTCTCTTCTGACATGTTTGCATAGTAGATCAACAAGAATTGAGCAAACCAAACATAAGTCCAGAAGATAGAGAAACCAAAGATAAACTGACCTAAGTTATGTAGGTGGCTATTGTTTACCCAGCTCATGTATCCTGCTTTTCTTAATAAGATAATTACGATAGCGATGATAGCCAAAGTACTTACCCACATTGAAGCAAAGTTGTACCAACCGAACATGGTAGAGAACCAGTGTGCTTCTAATGACATGATGTTATCAAAAGCAAAGATTGGTGTAGTAAATCCGTAGATTACTAAGAAGATACAAGAGTATTTAAAACTTTTGTTGTAAGAAGTTAATCCTCCTGTTAAATCTTCGTTATACGACCACTTGGTTACAAAATGAGCAAAAATTGCATATGATCCCATAAACACTACCTGTCTGATCATGAAGAAAGGTACGTTTAAGAATACTGCTTTACCTGCAATTAAGCTGTCGTAGTGTGGCGAGTTAGGATCTGTTAATCCTTCTGCATGCCAGTGGTGATAAAGGTTATGTGTGTATAATCCAAAACCAGTGATGGCAATTAAGATTAAAGCTGCCCAAGGCAAGTTTTTTGCCATGGCTTGCGGTACACGTAATATAGATGCTGACCATCCTGCTTGAGCAACAAACTGTATTGCTAAGAAGAATGTTGCAGACATACAAACACATGCAAAGTAGTAGCCCATCAACAATAGATTGGCAAAAGTACGCTCATGTGTAATTTCGTCACTGTTAAAGAATAAGCCGTAAGCTATGGTTAAGATACCGATAACGATACCAACAATACTCAGGGTTTTTACTTTCCCAGTAAACTCAAATTGTTCACTTAAATTATAATGATGAGTTCCCATTTATATCTGCTTTTCTTATTGTATTTTTTGTAATTGTTGAACATACATCACCACTTTCCATCTTTCTTCTGGGCTAAGTTGTGAAGCATGAGACCCCATTGCGTTCAAACCATACATAATGGTATGATAAATTTTTCCAGCCGGCATATCTTTCATTAAACCTCCGCGAGATGAATTCGCATCAGCTCCGTGATAAGCAGGTACACCTGAAATACCTTTATCCAATTTCACGATATGGCCCTGTCCGTCGCCTTTCTCGCCGTGGCAAGGTGAGCAGAAAACAGTATAGAAGTGTTTTCCTTGAACCAGGTTTTTCTCTGTTAAAGCTAATGGGTTTACCAATGCTGCAGAAGCCTCATATCCTTCTTTTGTGTTTGGATATTCGTATCTGATAAAATCAACTGGGTTGGTGTTTGGAGGTGGCGTTTGTGACGTTGCTCCGTTCGCAAAGTTTTTGTTAGGCTGATCCTGATTGTATGCAATCGGGTCATACATATTCCTTGCGTATTCCAAACCTGTACTTTTGTTGTCTCTACAGGCCGAAAGCATTGCTACAGAAGCTAGTAAGCTAAATGCTCCTAAAACAATCTTATTCTTATTCATAGCTAATATACTTCCTTTCATTATGCTTAACTTCTAAAGCGCCTGCACCTTTTAAAAGTTCGTCAATTTTTTCGTGTTCTGTATTTTGTTTGGCATCAATAGCAATGACAAAACGATCGTCAGTTGCACGTAAGTCCATTACTCTTGGTGCTCTTCCTGGAAACAAATGGGTTGAGGCATAATATGAACCTACTAAACCAAATGCACAGAATAGAATGGTTAACTCAAAAGTAATTGGAATAAAATCTGGTAATGCAAAGTGCGTTTTACCACCAATGTTTACTGGCCAATCTACTACAGTAGCTAAATAAACTCCAGTAAGCATGGTTATTGTACCCGTAATTCCGAAAAAGAAAGCGGCAATATCTAATCTAGATCTTTTAACTCCCAATTTCGCTTCGATACCGTGAATAGGCATAGGGGTATAAACATCATATATAGAGATGTTGTTCTCCTGTAATTTTTTGATGCCGCTTAGCATCTCATCAGGATCTCCAAAGCTGCCTAAAATATATTTGATATTACTCATTGTTATATTTTTGCGTAATCTTCTTGTTTAACACTATCAAATTTCTCTAAAGATTCAATGTACTCTTGTACATGTTCTTTATCTAAGTTTCCTTCTTTAATCAACTTCATCTTAGATTGCTCACTTGAGCTCTTCAAGATCATTTTCACCTCAGCAATTGCAATTGAAGGTAAAACTCTTAAGAACAATAGGAACAAGGTAAAGAATACACCGATTGAACCTACAAACACACCCACATCTACCCAAGTTGGTGAGAACATGGTCCAGCTTGAAGGAAGGTAATCACGGTGTAATGAAGTTACGATAATTACGAAACGCTCAAACCACATACCGATGTTTACTACGATAGATAGTACCCAAGTTGCGGCAATGTTGGTACGGATTTTCTTGAACCAAAGCAACTGCGGAGAAATTACGTTACAGGTCATCATTAACCAGTATGCCCAAGCAAACGGACCAGCGATACGGTTTTGGAACGCGTATAACTCGTATTGTGAACCTGAATACCAAGCAATGAATAACTCAGTTAAGTAAGCCACACCTACGATCGAACCTGTTAAGATGATAATCTTGTTCATTGATTCGATGTGGAACATGGTGATATAGTTCTCTAAACCTAATACCTTACGTACAACCAATAATAAGGTTAATACCATGGCGAAGCCTGAGAAAATCGCACCAGCAACGAAGTAAGGAGGGAAAATGGTAGTATGCCATCCCGGAATTACCGAAGTTGCAAAGTCCATAGATACGATGGTGTGTACCGAAAGTACTAGTGGAGTTGAAATACCTGCTAAGATTAATGATACCGCCTCAAAACGTTGCCAAGTTTTTACACTACCTGTCCAACCGAATGAGAAAACTGTATATACTTTTTTGCGGATACCTGTTGCTCTATCTCTAATAGTTGCGATATCTGGTAATAAACCTGTGTACCAGAATAATAATGATACCGAGAAGTAAGTAGAGATCGCAAACATATCCCACACAAGTGGAGAGTTAAAGTTTACCCAAAGTGAACCGAACTGGTTTGGCAAAGGAAGTACCCAATATGCTAACCATGGACGACCCATGTGTGATACTACGTATGTTGCGGCACAAATAACGGCGAAAATTGTCATCGCCTCTGCCGAACGGTTAATGGAGTTACGCCAGTTTTGACGGAAAAGTAATAGTACTGCGGAGATTAGCGTTCCAGCGTGACCGATACCTACCCACCATACGAAACCGGTGATATCCCAAGCCCAACCTACTGTTTTATTTAAACCCCAAGCACCGATACCAAACCAGAAGGTATAGCCTACAGAAACTACCCATAAAGTAGCTCCACATAGTGCAAGGATAAATCCAATCCACCAAGCCTTGTTAGGTTTATTTTCTACTGGAGACAAGATCTCTTCCGTAATTTGGGCATACGTGATGTCCTTTCCGGTAATTAGAGGCTCCCTTAAAATTGATTCGTTATGTCCTGCCATATTCTATATTGCTGTAAGTAATAGCTTACGCATGTACTTCTTTTGTTGTTGAATCTATGTTTCTAATTTTTGTCATGTAACCAATGCCTGGCTCTACGTTGATCTCTTCAAGTACGTAGTAAGTACGCTCGCTACGTAATGCTTTAGAAACTTCCGAGTTTGGATCGTTTTTATCACCGAAGATAATTGCGTTTGCAGAACAAGCTTCTTGACAAGCCATTTTGATATCGCCATCTTTCAATGCACGTTTTTCAATTTTGGCAGTTAATTTACCTGCTTGGATACGTTGGATACACATTGAACATTTCTCCATTACACCTCTTGAACGAGTGGTAACATCAGGGTTCAATACTAATTGTGTAAACTCGTTGTTCAAGTAGTTATCGAAACGTGAATCGTTCCAGTAGTTAAACCAGTTGAAACGACGTACTTTGTATGGACAGTTGTTTGCACAGTAACGAGTACCTACGCAACGGTTATAAGCCATGTGGTTTAAACCATCTGAAGAGTGTACTGTTGCCAATACCGGACATACTGTTTCGCAAGGTGCGTGATCACAATGTTGACACAACATTGGTTGGTGCACTACAGAAACATTTTCTAAGTTATCTAAATGAGCAATTTCTTTCTCTTTAGTAACCGCACCATGTTGCTCATCGTTAAAGCTATAGTAACGGTCGATACGTAACCAGTGCATTTCACGACGACGACGAACCTCATCCTTACCTACTACTGGAATATTGTTTTCTACGTTACAAGCAACGATACATGAACCACAACCAGTACAAGCGTTCAAATCAATCGCCATTACCCAGTTGTTACCCAACATTTCGTGCTTATCAGTAGTCCACAAATCGTAAACTTTATGCTTGTGGTGGTTACCTGAACCAGCCGCTGGATCTTTTAAGAAATCTTTGAAAGAAGCTTCACGTACAATGTTTCTACCTTCGAAAGAGTAGTGAGTTTGTGTTTGAGCTAATTCTTCCCAAGCGCCAGTAGCTGTTAAAGTAGCAGTAGTTGCATACTTTAAAGTGCCATTAGTATAGTTTACAAAAGGGAAAGCGTTTTTACCTACGTTGTTACCTGCTTTACCAACTTTAGTACGTCCGTAACCTAAAGCTACAGAAGCAGTCCCCATTGCTTGTCCTGGTTGGAACAATACTGGTAAATCAACCGAGTAACCGTTTTCGCCTTTAATGCTTACTACATCAAATTCTTTGTAACCTAATTTCTCTGCTTGTTTAGGGTTTAAAGCTAAACTGTTATCCCAGGTTACTTTAGTTACTGGGTCAGGGAATTCTTGTAAGAATGCGTTGTTAGCTTGTTTACCATCACGCATTGGAATGCTTTCAAAAATCTGAAGCTCGATATCTTTTTTTAATGCTTTGCTGCTTGCTACGATAGCGGCTGCTACTGCATCTAATGATAAAGTAAAGCCATAGCTACCAGCTGGTTTAGCTGCATTAATAATTACCCCAGTTTGTAAAACATCTTTCCATGCTTTACCTGCTGAAGGTAAAATGTTTCTCTCCCAGTAATTACGTACATATTGGTAGTAATCTTGTACTGGAGCATCAGCCCAAGTTAATAAGCTTTGCTCTGCTTGACGAGAGTTGAAAACTGGATTGATTGTAGGTTGAACAATGCTATAGTAACCTTCGTAAGTATTTGCATCACCCCATGACTCTAAATAGTTAGGAGTAATAGCAACTGCATCAGAAAGGTCAGCTGTTTCATCTTCTCTATCTGAGAAAGAAACTTTCAAACCTACTTTCGCTAAGCCTTCAGTAAAAGCTTTAGCATTAATGGCATCGTAAGCAGGGTTTGAGTTCAAAAAGAACACTGCACCTACTTCACCTTTATTCATTTCGTCAACTAATAATGCAAATTCAGCATCATTACCTTCGTAACGTTTACAAGGATTATCTAAGTCGATAGTAGTACCGTAGCTACCGATCGCAACGTTAATGGCATTTACTAAAGTTTGAACAGAAACATCGTTAGAACCAGCTACTACTAGTGCTTTACCTTTGTTTTGTGTTAATTCTTTAGCTACCAATTTAATTGCTTTATCAGCGTTGGCATTGTCTGGCAAACCTGCACCTGGCAAGCTAGCACCTGTAATTGCATTATATAAAGCAATTAACGCTGGTCCTTCTTCCGATAATTTCAAAGCAATACGAGTATCAGCGTTAGTACCTGTTAAACTCATACCTGCCTCAAACTGGAAGTGACGAGACATTTTTTTCTTCTCTAAAGATTTGTAATCTCTGTTAGAAGTATATTGAGCAGTAAATTCTTCGCCGCTGATCCAAGTTCCCAAGAAATCTGCTGCAAAACTTACAATTAAATCTGCTTTTTCGAAGTTGTATTTAGGCAATACTGCTTTACCAAAGCTGTTTTCGTTAGCTTTGATGATACCTGTATAAGAAACTGGATCGTACTGAACCAATTTAGTAGTAGGATATTTAGCGGTAAACTCGGTAACTACCGCTTTAGCCGAAGGGCTATTTAAAGTGCTAGCAACTACACGAATTTTTTTACCTGATGCTTGAACTTTGTTTAATTCGCCTTTCACGAATTTATCCAAATCAGCCCAAGTTGTTTCATCCTTTTTCAATAAAGGATTTTTAAGTTTAGATACATCGTACAAGTCCAAAACTGAAGCCTGAGCTTGCGCATCAGTACCACAGTTAAATGCTCCTGCATTAGGGTTTGCCTCAATTTTAATTGGGCGACCTACTACAGTTTTAACCATTACGCTATTTCCTTTGAAACTTGAAACGTAGAAGTTAGGAATCCCTGGAGTTACCTCTTCTGGTCTAACCAAGTAAGGAATTGATTTGTGTACTGGTGCTTTTTGACATGCAGCTAAAGTCACAGCTCCCAATCCAAAACCTAGTGCCTTCAAGAAGTCACGGCGTGGGGTAACTGTACTTAGTCCTGCTTCACTTAAAACATCTTCTATTGGAAGCGGCTCGGCAAATTCGCTTTTGTTGTTCTCAACAAACTCGGGAGTTTTATTCAACTCCTCCAAACCTTTCCAGTATTTCTTGTTGCTTTCCATTTAAGCTATATTACTGTTTATCGAACTTTCTAAAAAAACTCTATTTATTAATAGTGGCACTTACCACACTCTAAACCACCTAACAATGCTGGGGTAATTTTCTCACCTTTTTTGATTTTCTCGTGAGCAGCAATTACGTTAGCATAAAAAGCATCGTTTTTCTTACCTGAGATATCAGCATCTTTGTGACAGTTGATACACCATTTCATGGTTAACGGAGAGTATTGGTAAACCTCTTCCATTGTATTAACCGGACCGTGACAAGCAAAACAAACTGGATCAGTTGGTTTCAAACCTGCTTCTTTACGGATAGCTTCCTCACCTACTACTACGTGTTGAGAGTGGTTGAAGTAAGCAAAATCTGGCAAGTTATGTACACGCACCCACTCAATTGGTTTCTCTTTAGTCTTGTCGTAAGTTTGAGTGTCTGGGTTATAGCCCAAAGCGTTATAGATTTTTTGAATCTCTGGAGAAATCAAACCATCATCAGTTCTTGCCTGTACGTTTTTATGACAGTTCATACAAACGTTCAATGAAGGAATAGTTGAGTTTTTAGATTTGAATGCGCCAGTGTGACAATATTGACAATCAATTTGATTGATACCCGCGTGTAATTCGTGAGAGAACTTGATTGGCTGTGTTGGTTGGTAACCTGTGTGAACACCAGTTTCCCACATGCCCATCCAACCGAATGAACCTAATACAATCACCAAACATAATACTGAGAAGAAAACAAATTTCTTGTTTTTGAATAATCCTTTTAAGCCAGTAGCTAAAGAAACATTCTCATCTTCCGTAACCACAATACCTTGTTTCTCTAAGATTAAGCGCTCAAGCATTTTAACCGCCCTGCCTAATACTACCAAAACAACGATAGAAAGTGCAATAATTGCGATTACACCTGCGATAGAAAGGCTAGAAGCGCCTTCATCTTTAGCTACAGCCGCACCAGCTTCAGGACCTTTTTTAGGCTCTCCAGCTTTTGCATAAGCGATGATGTTTTTGATTTGATCATCAGTTAAAGTAGGGAATGCTGTCATCTCTGATGGAGAGAATTTAGCAGCCTCAATAGCTTGCTTGTTACCCGAAGCTCTCAATTCAACGTTGTTCCTGATCCAAGGGATTAAAAACGACTCTTCCAACTCGTTAACCTTAGGGGTTAAAGCTGGTCCAGTAGCATCGTGATCTAAGGCGTGGCATGAAGCACACTTCGACTTAAATAACGTTCTTCCCTCTACAACATCTTGCGCTTTCGATACATTTACCGTTAAAAAAGATAGTGCAGCCAATACAAACGTTGCTTTTCTAAATTTTTTAAGTCCGAATGAGATATTCCTCATAATGAGTATTTTATGCTTTATTTTGAAATAAAAATTTTTATCTAAGTGATGAATGATGATTTACCTCTCAGAAATAATTGGACAAAAGTAATCTTTATTAGGATACCAATGACATATTAATGACAGTGAAATACAATTTATAATCATTCTAAACTATTGCCTTTTTAGCGTCTAGCGCTAAATAAATCAGCGATTTTGTTAGAAATCGCTGATCTAATTTGGGTTGGTTTTACACCCTGATATTTTGATATTAATTATTGTTTTAATATCCAAGCAAATATTAGTGGTGCAACGATCGTTGCATCGCTCTCCACAATAAATTTTGGCGTGTTGATATCTAGTTTACCCCAAGTAATCTTCTCATTAGGAACAGCTCCCGAATAAGAACCATAAGAAGTAGTCGAATCAGAAATTTGACAGAAATAGCTCCAGAATGGAATGTTTTCCATCTCCATATCTTGATAAAGCATAGGCACTACGCAAATAGGGAAATCACCCGCAATACCACCTCCAATTTGGAAAAAGCCTACACCTTTACCTTCTGAATTTTTCACATACCAATCTGCCAACCAAGCCATGTATTCGATACCGCTTTTCATGGTTGTTGCTTTAAATTCATTTTTGATGACGTATGAAGCGAAGATGTTACCCATAGTACTATCTTCCCATCCCGGAACCACAATTGGCAAGTTTTTCTCTGCAGCAGCCAACATCCAAGAGTTTTTAGGATCAATCTCATAGTATTGTTCCAACACTCCGCTCAACAACATTTTGTACATGTATTCGTGCGGGAAATAACGCTCACCTTTGTCATCTGCATCTTTCCAAATTGCATGGATGTGTTTTTGCAAACGACGGAAAGCCTCTTCTTCTGGAATACAGGTATCGGTAACACGGTTATAGTGGTTTTCCAACAAATCCCACTCATCTTGCGGACTTAAATCACGATAATTCGGAACTCTTTTATAGTGTGAATGAGCAACAAGGTTCATGATATCTTCCTCTAGGTTGGCTCCTGTACAAGAAATGATAGCAACTTTATCTTGTCTAATCATTTCTGCCAAAGAAATACCCAACTCTGCAGTACTCATCGCTCCGGCAAGGGTAATCATCATTTTACCACCTTCGTCTAAATGCGTTTCGTAACCTTTGGCTGCGTCCATCATAGCCGCCGCGTTAAAATGGAGATAATTGGTCTCCATAAATTTCGATATTGGTCCTCTGTTAGTACTCATTTTATATTCATTTTGTTTTCGCCCGCAAAAGTACAAATGATTTATGATTTTATCCCGTATGTATAGGAACGATTTACAATTTGAATTGAAAGCAGCTCCAGCCGCACCTTTTTAAACACATAGGCACATAGGTCCTCAACATTATTAACACCAATACGTCTATGTGGTTCCATTATTTTAAACAAGGATCCTCTTGGGTTTAACATTTCCCTCAACAACCCGCAGTGCACCAACATTCAATTAAACAGTTTAACGATTAAACAATTAACCTATCATAAAATATGTAGCTTTGCTTAAAACCTTTCGTTTATGAACGCAAACCCTTCTGATTTTAGTAAAACAAACGCAACCGTATTCCCCATTTTATTTGCGTTAAGTTTCTCACATCTACTTAATGACACCATCCAATCTCTCATCCCAGCTATTTACCCGCTGGTAAAAAATTCCTACCATCTTAACTTTTCACAAATTGGGCTAATTACCCTAACTTTTCAGCTAGCAGCATCGTTGTTCCAACCGTTTGTTGGTTTATATACCGACAAGAAGCCCCAACCCTACTCGCTAGCCATTGGCATGGGCTTTACTTTAGTGGGCCTCATCACCCTTTCACTATCAAATAGCTTTTACTTGATTTTATTTTCAGTAGCTTTGGTAGGCACAGGCTCTTCTATCTTTCACCCAGAAGCATCCAGAATGGCGCATGCCGCATCTGGCGGAAAAAAAGGCTTGGCGCAGTCAGTGTTTCAACTAGGCGGCAATGCAGGCAGCTCCATCGGTCCTTTGCTAGCCGCTTGGATCATTGTTCCAAAAGGGCAGTTCAGTGTGATTTGGTTTTCGGTAATTGCTTTGCTAGCTATTATGGTCTTAAGTTACGTGGGCAATTGGTATAAAAACTACGTATTAAATCGCGAAGCGAAAAAAGCAAGTGCTGTTGTAGAAAAGCACCATCTTTCAAAATCGAGGGTAATTACAGCCATTGTGATTTTACTAATACTTATTTTCTCAAAATATTTTTACATGGCCAGCCTAACCAGCTATTTTACTTTTTATATGATTGACAAGTTCCATGTTTCGGTACAAACTTCGCAGATTTATTTGTTTGTATTTCTGTTCTCTGTAGCCGCAGGCACTTTGCTGGGCGGGCCTATCGGAGATAAAATTGGCCGCAAATATGTAATCTGGGTATCTATTCTAGGTGCTGCGCCTTTTGCATTGATGTTGCCTCATGCCAATCTGTTTTGGACTGGTATTCTTATCGTCCCTATCGGGATGATTTTGGCTTCGGCATTTTCGGCCATATTGGTATATGCACAAGAACTTATCCCTGGCAAGGTTGGCTTGGTTGCTGGACTTTTCTTTGGTTTTGCCTTCGGCATGGGCGGTCTTGGCTCGGCGTTAATTGGAAACCTTGCTGATAAAACGAGCATCAATCATGTATTTGCAGTTTGTGCTTATCTCCCTTTAATAGGATTGATTACTGCTTTTTTACCCAATATTAGCACTACTAGGAAAATTAAATAGCGATAAAAATTAAACTAGTAAAATCCCTAGGGTTATACTTTATAAAGCATAGCCCTAGGGATAGCATATGCAAACCTATTTAACAATAGGAAAGGCATAAAAATAGTTTTCCAAAAAATCAGAACGATACCTATAGTAATATTGAGGCTTATTTTCGACTAACAGATAAATGGTAGTAGTTGCTCCTAAAGGCACGTTAATTAGCGAACTACCCGTAACAAAACCGATGGAGTACCCGCCACGGTCAGGATTGTCGAGCATTTGGCCTCCATAACAAGTATTATTCCCTGCGACACCCAAATGACTAAAACCTATTTGCTCAATCGCAGAATCATTTGATGACAAGTAAGCTCTTTGCCAAAAAGCAAGATCAGAATCTGCAGACCTTCCATCTCCTATACCCACAAAAGTAAGACCAGCGCTTACAATCCAATCGCCCTCGGTTAGGGTAATGCTAAAACCTGATTTACGGTAAAGGGGAGTTGCACCTGGGCCTGTTGCAACGTAATCGGAAACAACCTCGGTTGCAGGAGTAACTACATTACCCACAATATTAGGTGTCATCACTGGATGGTTGACCCATTTCGCATTACCACTAGCATCACTCATCAAAACATAATTACGGCCCTGGCTACCATCTTCTATACGCAGGGCAGAAATAGGAGCGGTAGGCGTACCTGTGCTTATCAGATGCAGCCTGGTACTTGGTGCCAAGACTCCAACACCTACACTACCATTAGCATCTACTATGAAATCATCATCGGGTTCTGTTCCTGTTGGGCTACCCGTTGCAGCGTTATTCTTTTTGGGATCAACGTGTAATGCCCCCTGCGGATTTTTGGTATTTATTCCAGTTTTTTGGGCCAAACCATTAAGGATAAAACCCATTAACAATATCAATATCAAAAGGTATTTTTTCATTATTTTCCAAGGTAAGAGTGATTAAGTTTTGTTTTTTTAGGGTATCTTTAAATATTCTTCCTTTACTAATTCAAAGGAAAGGCATAAAAATAATTTTCAGGAGCTAAGGGGTCGAACCGATAATATCCCGACGTCTGGTTTTGCAACATCAAATAAATAGTACTGGTTGAACTTCCTGTAACTGTTATTATAGCACGACCTGTAACAAAACCTTTTCTGTTAACTGCCGTATTTGGTGTAAAAGCTACCGAGCCCGTTAATACGCCGCCATACAAGGGATCAGTGGCAGAACTCGAATGCGTAAAATTAGTACGTGTTATACTCCCAGACGAAGTACTTGACAAGTATATGTCTTGCCAAAATGTATTAGTACCTAAATTATCAAAAACCAACCCTAGGTTTACCGCCCATTCACCTGGCGGCAGGGATATGCTCAATAAAGAATATACGGGACTAGCTGTACCGTTTGGCACAGGGTAAACAAAAGAGCCACTTGGGAAATTACCCAATTTTGCCGTTTTGGTCAATGGCGGTGTTACCCAAGTGCCAACCCCATTGGCATCGGAGGTCAATACTTTGCCAGCTCCCTGGGTACCATCCACAATGGTAATGGCTGGGCTAATGGAGCTTTTTAGGTGCAGCTTTACGCTTGGTGCCAAAATACCTATCCCCACTTTTCCATCAGTACCTACTATAAAATCATCATCAGCCTCTACTGTGGTTGGCGTGCCCGTTACGGCGTTGTTTTTTTTAGCATCAACGTGCAATGCACCCTTTGGATTTTTGGTGTTCACACCTGCTTGTTGGGCAAAACTGCCAAAACCAAATAGGGGAAACAAAATTGTTAAATAAATATGTTGAACTTTCATAGTTTTGTCTTTAGCGAAATAAAAATCTTATAAATCAAATAAGCACCGCTAGTTGATTGGCACCGCATAAAAATAATTTTGCGGAGCGTTAGTCCTGTAGGTATAACTAAACTTCTCAATTACCAGATAAATGGTTAAGGGTGAAGTACCGGTAACCTCTATCAATGAACTTCCCGAAATAAAGCTCTTTCTTGGCGTTGTAGGCGTATAGGTTAAAAAGTTACCATACAATACGCCAGCGTAAGTGGTGTTAGGACCAGCAAGCCCTAAGTGGGTAAAGCCAATTTGTTGAACGGCAGCTGTATTTGTTGAAAGATAGGCATGAACCCAACCCATGGTTGGCGAACCCGTTGGGGTACTTTCAAATATAATACCAGCACTTACCACCCATTTGCCTGGACTAAGGGTAATATACTGGCCTGTGTTAATAACGCCAGTAAATGGTGAGGCATTTGTAATTGTTGTAGCCGCTGGGAAAACTCCCTTTACAGAAGCCCTTTTTACTGCGGGTGTCACCCAAGTTCCTACGCCAAAGGCATCACTCACCAACAACTTGTCTATACCCTGACGACCATCTACAATACGTATTGCACCTTGCGTGGCACTTTTAATATGTAACCTGGTACTAGGGCTTAATATTCCAATACCCACCTTGCCATTGGCATCTACAATAAAATCATCATCAGCTTCCGCTGCAGTGGGCGTACCGCTTGAGGCATTGTTCTTCTTAGAATCAACGTGTAATGGTCCTTGTGGGTTTTTAGTATTCACCCCAGTTTGTTGGGCAAAAAGACTAATGCCGCAGCTTAATAATAAAGCGGCACAAGAGATAGATAGCGTTCTCATAGGCTGTAAAAATCATGTTAGTAGATAACATAAAGTTAACTTAACGAAGTTTTACTTCCAATTTTTTTTAAAAAAAATAGATACAACAAATTGATTATCAAACAAAAACCACTAAAAACAGCTAATTTGGCACAATTGATTTACATGGCCAACCTAACCTCTTGCTAATTTTAGACAACAAAACATGGTTAAAATTCAAATGAGCATTAACCAACATTTCAAAAAAGTTCAACATAGTTTCTACCAAAGCGCCCAAAATCATAACTTGGACCAAACACTTACTTTTAATAATGTTAAAATATCTTATCCCAATCATCTTTTTTTGCAATTCCGTCAAAGCGCAATCAGACAACTATGGCATCTCCTTAGATAAATTAGACGCCAAAGAAAAAGAACAAATTATAGTTTTCACCATAGGGAAAGCGGAAGGAACTATCTTTCCAGCCACTTACGCTAAAAGAATACTGGACAACGGACCTATCGATAAACAAAGAACCTTCTTCATGCCAGACACCGCACTTATCCGGAAAATTGATACTCAAATGGTCGAACAATTCTGTATCGCCAAACTCAGTTTTAACCAAAATAATTGGGATGCCACGATTAAGGCTCTTGAAGCACGTAATGATAAAAAATCCCTAAAGATTGCGAAAAAACAACACGCTGACCAACGGAAGCAATTTGATTTTTTCTGCCCGAAATGGCAAACTCAACTACCCTATAAATACAAACAATATATCGGTTATAGAAATGCAAATGGAGAAGAGATCATCTACATTCAACTGTTAGACTTTAGTGACGACCCCTACAAACTTAAGTCTTATTTCAGCACTTCTTGGATTTCAGGCTGGCATGATTGGTTTGAGACCCATACAAGCCGATACCACTTTAATGTGCAAAAAAACCTTTTAACTATTAACGAAGATATCTAACTTCTCCCCTTCAAAATTCCTTAGCGGATATCGAACTCGTCTTTAAGACAAAACGCCCAAAAACAAAAAGCCTCATCAGAAAAACTAATAAGACTTAGTGTGGAGGATACTTGGTTCAAACCAGTGAACCTCCCGAGGGTAAATCGGGATGCTATGGAGCAGCTTAACAAAACAACTTCTCTATCATCTTTCTACTTTTCCATGATTTAATTTGCTTCTCTCTTGCAAGTGCCTCTTCTTTTGAAGGAAATTCTTCCGAATGAACAATTTCCCAATCATTAGCCTTTCCTGTAAATCCCTTATGATTTGTATTATGCTTTAACAAGCGCTCTTGCAAATTAGAGGTTGAACCAACATAATAGCGATTACGAGAAATAGAATAAATAACATAGGTATAGAACATATCCTCAAGATAATAAGAAAAGACAATAAAAACCAGTAAGGCTTGATGTGGAGGATACTGGGTTCGAACCAGTAAACCTCCCGAGGGTAAATCGGGATGCCACGAACCAGCCGAACTAATCCTAAAAGGATTTATTAAAATATCCAAAAGACAAAAAAGCCTCACTAGCAAAACTAATAAGGCTTGATGTGGAGGATACTGGGTTCGAACCAGTGGACCTCCCGAGGGTAAATCGGGATGCCATGAACCAACCGAGCTAATCCTTTTAGGATTTATTAAAATGTCCAAAAGACAAAAAAGCCTTACCAGAAAAATTGATAAGGCTTGATGTGGAGGATACTGGGTTCGAACCAATAAACCTCCCGATGGTAAATCGGGATGCCACGAACCAGCCGAACTAATCCTAAAAGGATTTATTAAAATATCCGAAAACAAAAAAGCCTCACTAGCAAAACTAATAAGGCTTGATGTGGAGGATACTGGGTTCGAACCAGTGACCCCCTGCTTGTAAGGCAGGTGCTCTGAACCAGCTGAGCTAATCCTCCATTTTCTTCAATTTACATTTCAAATTCCATTGACCCTCCCGATGTTAGTCGGGATGTTCTGAACTAGCTGAGCTAATCCTCAATAGTTTTTATTTGAAATTGTTTACTATCCTGTAAACTTTTAGTGGAGGATACTGGGTTCGAACCAGTGACCCCCTGCTTGTAAGGCAGGTGCTCTGAACCAGCTGAGCTAATCCTCCAGAGTTTTTTATTATTTCAATTTGAGTGACCCTCCCGATATCAGTCAGGATGTTCAGAACCAACTGAACTAGCACTCTCGTTTTCCCCTTATTGAACCTTTGAGCGAACCCTCTAATTCCGTTTGGGAATGCAAATATAGCGTTATATTATTTCATTGCAATTCTTTTTTTATTTTTTTTAGGAAAGAACCTCTTCAAGTATTTGATGTGACTTTATTTGGCCAAAAGAAGCCGTATGCAATTGATAGTAAATCAATATTTTATCCAAAACCAAGCGCCTATAGGCATTCGAAAATTTAATTTCATTAATTTTTTCAAAAGGGGTATTCAACAGCTGCATTAGGGAGTTTCCATCTACATCAGCTGTAAAATAAGGGTGCACAGGAGCAACCGAAGTAAAGCTCCCTTCTTGCAAATCGAAATATTTCTGATCGGCTCTTACCTGAGCTTGCGGGGCAAAACCTAAAAAGCGGGTCAATTTCATTAAAAACGATAAATGGAAATTTACACTCAGCTCATCGGCTTCATCAAACCAGCTAATCGCATGGTAAAGGTATTCGAACAACTGCTCATCCACATGTTGCTGCCTAATACTTTTATACAACACTTCATTCAAAAACTGAATGATGGTATTTTTAATCACCTCATAGGGGATACTTTTGAATATGGGCACTGGCCTGGCTTCGGTTATTCTTTGTATTTGTGTATTCTGTTTATAATAGACCACCATATCCAACAAATGAAGTGGTTGCAGGATATTCATCGGGATTTTAGCCTTGGGCTTTTTCACACCGTTAATTAGGTAAGACTGTATACCGAACTTTTCGGTAAACATTTGTACCACTACACTACTTTCACTATAGGTAGTTACTCTCAACACTATCCCTCGGGTTTTATGTAGCATTTAAAATATTTTGGGCACGAAAATAACGAATGCAACGACTAATGCCACCAAAGCGGCCACCAAAACTGCCCCAGCTGCAATATCTTTCACCAAACCAGCTTTCACATTATATTCTGGCGACAACCAATCTACCAAAACTTCGATGGCCGTATTCAGCAATTCGGTCACCATTACCAATCCTATGCAAATTATAATAGCCAGCCACTCTCCTTTTGAGACACCAAAGTACCAACCTGCCATAACCACCAGCAATGCTGCAGCAAGGTGAAATATGAAATTCGGCTGTGTCGCTATGGTGTAGGACAATCCTTTCGCTGCAAACTTAAAACTCTTCAAAAACCTATTCATCAAATGGAAGTTTGTGAGTTTTAAAGTTACTTCATTTTTTAAACAACATTTACAGTAAAATCACTGTTTATATAAACAAAGACCCCGCATAAATAGCTTGGTTATTTTGTAATCCGTCAATTTTATGCGTTCTTTACATTTTTTTATAAATCTATATGTGGGTAAAACTATCTAATGCTATTTTAAAAAATCGCGTTCTCCTTATCCTTTTATTTATTGCCATTACCATCTTTATGGGCTGGCAGGCCAAAAACATTAAACTTTCTTATGCAGGAAGCAAAATCCTACCGCTAACCGATTCGGTTTTCATCAAATACAATGCTTTTAAAAAGCAGTTTGGAGAAGACGGCAGTATTGTAGTGATTGGTATTAAAGACGATAAAATCTTCCAAAAAGACACCTATAATAAATGGGCGAAACTTTCTAACGAGCTACAACAACTTAAAGGTATTAAAGGCGTACTTTCCATCGGCAAGTTTTTTGAATTGGAAAAAGACACCGTTAACCAGAAGTTTACCGTAAAACCACTTCCAGGCAAAATCATTGCTACCGATGCGGAAATGGATTCGTTGAAAAGCAAGTTAAACCAATTGCCTTTTTACAAGGGCCTTCTGTATCATACCGAAACTAACGCCACGTTAATGGCCGTTACTTTCGACCAGAAAATCCTTAACTCGGCCGCTAGAAATCCTATTCTAAAAGAAATAGAAGAAAAAGCTTTGGCTTTTGGCAAGAGCGAGAACATAGAGGTCCACTTATCAGGATTACCTTATATCAGAACGGCAACCAGTAAGCTCGTTTCCAACGAATTCGTGCTTTTCCTTGGCCTATCTATTCTGGTTTCGGCCTTGATATTGATTATTTTCTTCCGCAGTTTCTCGGCCGTATTTTTCCCAATACTCGTGGTGATTATGGGGGTAATTTGGAGCGTGGGCACCTTGGTATTATTCGGTTATGAAATCACCATCTTAACGGGATTAATCCCTCCTCTTATTGTAATTATCGGCATTCCGAACAGTATTTTGCTATTAAACAAATACCACAACGAACTTAAAAAGCATGGCGATAAGCAAAAAGCATGGAGCGTTACCGTAGAAAGAATTTCGGTAACCACTTTAATTGCGAACATTACCGCTGCTATTGGGTTTGGTGTACTTTATTTTACAGGAAGTGAACTACTAATGCAATTCGGAAGTGTAGCAGCATTAAATGTAATGTTTACTTGGTTGATGAGCTTATGTTTAATTCCTGCTATTTTCAGCTATCTACCTGCGCCAAAAAGCAAAACACAAGGAACACACGAACCAAATTTCTTGGATAGGTTACTAGCCAAAACAGACAAACTGGTTCAACATAAAAGTGCTTCAATTTATATCATTACCATCATTCTAACAGTTATTTCGCTAATTGGCGTTTATCGCATCAATGTAAATGGCTATGTGGTAGATGATTTACCGAAAAGCTCTAAAATATTAACCGATCTTAAGTTTTTCGAGAAGAATTTCGAGGGGATTTTACCACTGGAAATTAGTGTTGACACCAAACGAAAGAATGGTATTTTAAGCCTATCATCGCTCAACAAAATCGACAAATTGGAACAGATGATTGCCGCTTATCCAGAGTTTTCTCGTTCTATTTCTTTAAATACTGGATTAAAATACGCCACACAGGTATTTTATAACGGAGATACCTCATTTTATCGTTTGCCATCGGATTTTGAGAAGAATTTCATTCTGATTTATGCTGCAAATTCGGGTAAAGGAAATGGGAATATGCTCACCAATTTCGTAGACAAGGACAAGCAAACGGCACGCGTAAGTTTCCAAATGGCCGATGTGGGCTCTAAACGCTTAGACCAATTATTGGAAGAACTGAAACCTCGAATAGATTCTATCCTTTCTCCAAAACGTTTTAACGTTACCTTAACTGGCTCTAGCATTATTTTCTCTAAAGGAACTGACTATCTATTGGAGCATTTATTTGAAAGCATTGGCTTAGCTATTGTGCTGATTTCATTATTGCGCTTGGCGCAGTTTAGGAGCTTGGGAATCATGTTTATTTCCCTCCTTCCTAACGTAGTTCCCTTAATCATCACTGCTGGACTGATGGGTTTCTTTGGCATCCCATTGAAACCGTCTACCATATTGATTTTTACCATCGCCTTTGGATTGGCTTCCGACCAAACCATTTATTTCTTAACCAGATACCAGCAAGAACTCAACCTTACCAACTATAGCGTAAGCAAAGTAATTACCGATACCATCACCGAAACGGGAGTAAGCATGACACACATTGCCTTAATCCTATTCTTCGGTTTTGGCATTTTTACCGCCTCTACTTTTGGAGGGACGGTAATTTTGGGCTTCCTATTGTCTATCACTTTAATTGTTGCTTTAATTTTCAATCTAACCTTATTGCCTGCTTTAATGCTTTGGCTAGACAAGAATAAAAAGCGTAAAAAACTATCTGAAGCAGAGGTTGCCAAGAATTTGGAGAATTTGGACGACCATTAGAAATTGATTATTTTCAGACCTGCAAGGTTTTTAAAACCTTGCAGGTTTAAGAATAACAATCATGTCTACCCGTGAAAATTTTCTTCCAAATGCTTTCTACCACATCTACAATCATGCTGTAGGTACCGAAAACCTATTTAAGTCTCATGAGAATTATCTATTCTTCTTAAACAAATACGACCAACACCTTTCAACAGTACTTAAGACGTTCGCCTATTGCTTAATGCCCAACCATTTCCATCTGTTGATACAGGTTAGAGACGAGCACGCACTTAGCTCATTGATTGCCAGACCAGAAGATAAAATAGATTTTCATAAATTTATCATGCAAAAGCTGAGTAACTTCCTGAATGGCTATGCTAAGGCTTTTAATAAACAGCATTCGAGAAGAGGTGCTCTTTTCATCGATTATACCAAAAGGAAAAAAATTACGAATAATTCTTATTTTACTAGAGTAGTCAATTATATTCACCAAAACCCTATCCATCATGGATTTTGCAAAGAAGCAAATGAATGGGAATATTCATCTTTTAATTCTATGATTAGCACCACCAAAAGCACAAAACTAGAACGAAACACTATTTTCGATTGGTTTGGAGGAATCGAACAATTTGTCTCTCCATCAAGAAAACAGGCATTTTGATGAAGAAATAGATTTCTTTTAATTAATACTTTAAGAAACCTGTAAGGTTTTAAAAACCTAGGTTTAAGAACAAAAGAAAAAAGTTAAGACCTGTAAGGTTTTAAAAACCTTGCAGGTCTAGGAACAAAAGAATAAAAATGAACTTCCTCAACATCTATTACCTCAAGCATGGCAACCAGCGACAGCAGTCAGCCTACCAAACGCTGATTAGCCATCAAATCATGGAAAAGCTTGAAGCCTACGCTCCCATTTTAACAGGCACTATTCCAATTAATATTGATATCGAATCAAGCGATTTAGATATCATCTGCTATTGGGAAAACAAAGGAAATTTCATAGAAGCGCTTACCACCTTATTTGCTGCTGAAGAAGATTTCCATCTTCATGAAAGCCTAGTTGGGGACCAAGAAACCATCGTGTGCAACTTTAAAGTAGACACTTTTGAAATTGAGGTTTTTGGGCAAAACATTCCTTCGGAAAATCAAAATGCTTACCGACATATGCTGATAGAACATCAAATCCTGAAAAGAGAAGGTGAAGATTTCCGTTTAAAGGTTATCGAATTAAAGAAAAACGGATATAAAACCGAGCCTGCTTTCGCGAAATTACTAGATTTGGAAGGCAACCCTTACCACGCACTTTTAACTTATCAAATTTAAATCTTACACAAATGACGTTCAGAGAAGCCAGACTTGAAGACATTCCTCAAATCCAAATTGTAAGGAATGCGGTAAAAGAAAACACCTTATCAGACCCAAATTTGGTAACAAATAGCGACTGCGAAGACTTCCTATTTTCCAGAGGTAGAGGCTGGGTTTGTGAAATCGACAATCAAATTGTTGGCTTTGCCATTGCCGACCTCGAGGAGCAGAATATTTGGGCACTATTCGTCCATCCAACCTTTGAAGGGAAAGGCATTGGCAAAAAACTGCACGACATGATGCTAGATTGGTATTTTGAACAGCAGCGAACCTACGTTTGGTTGGGCACATCACCTCATACCAGAGCAGCATCATTCTACCAAACCGCTGGCTGGACACAAAATGGCACCCATGGAAAAGACGAACTTAAATTTGAGATGACTAAAGAAAAATGGGCCTCCCTCAAGAAGCCAACTCCTCAGTGATGGGCTCCTTTGCTGCGGGCTTGAGCTCTACATGCTTACCATCTTTATCTGCTTTTGTCGCAAATAATATCGGATAGATAAAAATCAACGCTCCCGCAATAAACAACACTCCTGAAATAGCCAGTACAACTTGGCTTCCACTTACCTTATAGGCTTCCATGATTTTGGCGGCAATAAGTGCCGTAATTCCCAAAGCTATTGCTACAATAGCTTTAGTTAGCTTCAGATTTTTAATCATAACTTATTGGTTTCTTACCCTTCTTTGTTGCAATATGCTTAACACAACAAAGATGAGCCCAATAAGTTCTAAAACCATGCTTAAAAAAAGTACTCCTAGTGTTATATTTTCGTTGCTATTCTTTAACAACAACGCCAAAGGCATCAGCAATACCGCCCCCAGCATACAAAAAAGCCCTCTTTTCAGAAATTTATCCATAAAACTATTTCAGCCCCAAAACTACCATTATTCATTCTAAAATCTTAACTTTGCAACCTTTAATTTTTGAGATACTTGATTGATGTATAGGGAATTTAAACAATTAGAACTAGCGAAAATAGGTAAAGAAATACTGGAATTTTGGAAAGCGGAAAATATCTTTGAGAAAAGTATAGACAGCAGACCAAAAAACAAACCTTTTACTTTTTACGAAGGACCTCCTTCAGCAAATGGCATGCCTGGCATTCACCACGTGATGGCTCGTGCGATTAAGGATATTTTCTGCCGTTATAAAACCCTAAAAGGATATCAGGTGAAACGTAAAGGCGGTTGGGACACTCATGGTCTTCCGATTGAGCTTGCCGTGGAGAAAAAATTAGGTATCGTTAAAGAAGACATCGGGAAGAAAATTTCTGTAGACGAATACAATGCCGCTTGTAAAGAAGAGGTAATGCGCTACACCGATGTTTGGAATGACCTTACCGAAAAAATGGGTTACTGGGTTGATTTGCAAAACCCTTATATCACCTATAAAAACGAATATATCGAAACCCTGTGGTGGATTTTAAAACAACTTTACAACAAGGGATTCTTATACAAAGGTTACACCATCCAACCTTACTCGCCAGCAGCAGGTACAGGTTTAAGTTCGCACGAGCTGAACCAACCAGGCACTTACCGCGATGTAAGCGACACCACCATTGTAGCACAATTTAAAGCAATTGCTGAAACATTACCTTCGTTTTTACAAGGCTTTGGAGCAGTTGATATTTTAGCCTGGACAACCACACCTTGGACCTTGCCAAGTAACACAGCTTTAACCGTTGGTCCTAAAATCGACTATGTATTGGTCAAAACTTTTAACCAGTACACTTTCGAACCTATCACCGTAATTTTAGCGAAAGCTTTAGTAGGCAAACAATTTGGAGGCAAGTTTTTCGCAGCGGAAGATGAAGCAGCTTTTGCCGACTACAAAGCTGAAGACAAGAAAATCCCTTATCAAATTCTAGCCGAATGTAAAGGCGAAGAGTTAGTAGGCATTAGATACGAGCAACTTTTACCTTTAGCTACGCCTTACCAAAATGCAGAAAATGCTTTCCGCGTAATTAGTGGCGATTTTGTAACCACTGAAGATGGTACTGGTATTGTTCACACTGCTCCTACTTTTGGTGCTGATGATGCTCGTGTAGCTAAACTAGCTAGCCCTGAAATCCCACCTTTGTTGATTTTGGACGAAAAAGGTAATGCGGTTCCTTTGGTTGACTTGCAAGGTAAATTTGTAGCTTCATTAGGAGAGTTTGGTGGCAAATACGTAAAGAACGAATACTACACTGAAGGTCAAGCACCAGAAAAATCAGTAGATGTAGAAATTGCCATCCGTTTAAAAGAAGAAAACAAAGCCTTTAAGGTAGAAAAATATGTACACAGCTATCCTCATTGCTGGCGTACCGATAAACCAGTGCTTTATTATCCGCTAGATAGCTGGTTCATTAAAACTACTGCCGTTAAAGAAAAAATGGCCGAGCTGAACAAAACCATCAACTGGAAACCTGAAGCTACAGGAACTGGACGTTTTGGCAACTGGTTAGAAAACTTAGTAGACTGGAACCTTTCTCGTTCTCGTTATTGGGGAACGCCACTACCTATTTGGCGTACTGCCGATGGTTTGGAAGAGAAATGTATTGGTTCTGTGGAGGAGTTGAACAACGAAATTGCAAAGGCTATTGAAGCAGGTTTAATGCCTGCTGATTTCGAACTAAAAGACATGCACCGTCCTTATGTAGATGATGTATTTTTAGTTTCCTCAAAAGGAGAGAAAATGACCCGCGAAACCGACCTTATTGACGTTTGGTTTGATAGCGGTGCTATGCCTTATGCACAATGGCACTTCCCTTTCGAAAACAAAGAAGAATTTGAAAACGCTTACCCTGCTGATTTCATTGCAGAAGGTGTTGACCAAACTCGTGGTTGGTTCTTTACTTTACATGCCATTGCGGTAATGTTAAGCGAAACTAGTGATGAAATCAAAGCCATCAATGAGCGTGTAAACAACCCAGGTATTGCCTTTAAAAATGTGGTATCAAACGGATTGGTATTGGATAAAAACGGCAACAAAATGTCTAAACGTTTAGGCAATGCTGTTGACCCGTTTAGTACCATTGATACTTACAGTGCCGACGCTACTCGTTGGTACATGATTAGCAATGCATCTCCTTGGGATAACTTGAAATTTAACTTAGAAGGATTAGATGAAGTACGTCGTAAGTTCTTTGGAACCTTGTACAACACTTATTCTTTCTTCGCCTTATATGCCAACATTGATAAGTTCGAGATTGATTTAAACAATCAAACTCCTGTGGCACAACGCAGTGAATTAGACCGTTGGATTTTATCATTATTGCAAAACCTAATTGCCGAAGTTGACGAAAGCTACAACACTTACGAACCTACCAAGGCCGCAAGAGCGATCCAAAACTTTGTTGATGAGCATTTAAGCAACTGGTACATCCGTTTATCTCGCCGTCGTTTCTGGAAAGGCGAAATGACTGAAGATAAAAAAGCAGCTTACGAAACATTGTACACCTGCCTAACCAACATCGCACAGTTGATGTCGCCAATAGCGCCTTTCTTCTCAGACTGGTTATATCAAAACCTAACAGAGATTTTGCCTGCTGCTGCCAAATCAGAATCGGTGCACTTAACCATTTTGCCAGAGGCTGATTTATCATTAGTAGACAATGCCTTGAACGAGCGTATGGAGTTAGCACAAAACATTTCTTCGATGGTGCTATCACTACGCAAGAAAATGGGCATCAATGTACGTCAACCGTTGGCCAAAGTATTGATTCCAGTTTTGGATGACAACTTTAAAGATAAAGTAGAATTGGTGAAAGACCTTATCTTGTCTGAAACCAATATTAAAGAAATTTCCTATATTACCGACGCCGCAGGTTTCATCAAGAAAAAGGTAAAACCAAACTTTAAGGCTTTAGGTGCAAAAGTAGGAAAGGATATGAAAATGGTGACCGAAGTCATCAACAACATGAGCCAAGAAGACCTTGCCAAATTTGAAAAAGAAGGCGCATACTCGATACTCGACACTCAATACTCAATACTATTGAGCGATGTAGAGATTATTGCCGAAGATATTCCAGGATGGCAGGTTACAAACATGGGCAGTTTAACGGTAGCGTTGGATGTAAACATCACTACAGAGCTTAAACAAGAAGGTTTGTCACGCGAACTGGTAAACAGAGTGCAAAACCTGCGCAAGGAAATGGATTTTGAAGTAACCGACAGGATAACCGTAAGTTTACAACAGGATAACCTGATTACACCTGCGGTATTACAAAACAAGCAGTACATTTGCACCGAAATTTTGGCCGACGATATATTACTGTCGGAAAAACCGCTTAACGGAAACAAAATTGTAATTGAAGATGTTGAACTTGAAATTTTGATTGCCAAAATATAAACCATATGGAAAAAGCTGAAAAAACACGCTATTCAGATAGCGAATTGCAGGAATTTAAAGAGCTGATTTTAGAAAAATTAAAAAGCTCAAGGGAAGAGTTACTATCGTTAACTTCATCATTAAGCAATCCGAATTCTAATGGCACAGAAGATACTTCTGGTGCTTACAAAACCTTGGAAGATGGTTCTGCTACCTTAGAGAAAGAACAAATCAACCAGTTGGCAGCACGTCAACGTAAGTTTATTGATAATTTGGAAGCAGCATTAGTTCGTATTGAGAACAAAACTTACGGCATTTGCAGAGAAACAGGTAAACTAATCCAAAAGGAACGTTTACGTGCAGTACCACATGCCACGCTAAGTATGGAAGCTAAATTGAAACAAGGTTAATGAAAGGTTATACAAAACCCTTACTTTTAATATTTATCGTGCTTTTGCTTGACCAAGCTTCTAAAACTTGGGTAAAAACGCATATGTATATGCAACAAGAGTACAAAGTATTAGGGGACTGGTTCATCATCCATTTTACAGAAAACAATGGAATGGCCTTTGGCTTAGAGTTTGGTGGCGAGTTTGGGAAACTAGCATTATCTCTGTTTAGAATTATTGCAGTGGGCGGTATTGGTTACGGACTTCATTATTTGATTCAACGAAAATACCACCGTGGCTTAATCCTAAATGTAGCCTTGATTTTTGCAGGTGCTTTAGGAAATATCATCGACTCCGTTTTTTATGGCCTGATTTACGGCTACGAAACGTTGTTTCATGGCCGTGTAGTTGATATGCTGTACTTCCCGATTTTGAAAGGCACTTTCCCTACTTGGTTTCCAGTTTGGGGCGGCGAACCTTTCGAGTTTTTCAGACCAGTATTTAACCTTGCCGATGCAGCCATTTCTGTGGGTGTTATCACCATCTTAATTTTCCAGAAAACTTATTTTAAGGAAGAGGTGAAAGATGAGATTGGCATTAATAACGAAACTGTAGAAGACTAAGGAGATTGACGATTGTAGCATTACGATTTTAGATTTGCCCATCGACTATAAAAGCCTCACGACAGACTGTTGTGAGGCTTTTTTGTTTTTTCAAACGCCGTTTTTATATCTCTCACATCATTGCAAGGCACGACCACGAAGCAGCTACGTAGTAAACCAATCCTACAACTATCGCTTTAAGATTGCTTCGTACCTCGCAATGACGAGATTATCCAAAGATTTAGCTTCGCTGATTTGCAATTTACTTTGTAGCTGCTCCTCGGTCTCCGCAAGGTCTAAACAATGTACTATGGACGTTAACGGAACAAAGTCCGAAGGACTGATATAATTCTAGAATATAGGATTGGTTAATAAACCACGAAGTGGTGATATAATTTTGGCAAAGAGTGTTTTTTAATTCTTTTTTATAACATCTGCAAAGATTTCTCCTTCGTCGAAATGACGGCAACTGAAGTATTGAGAGATTGGTTAGATTCATAGATTTGTCTTCCTTACTCGACAACTGGCCTTTAGTGG
>JAEXHI010000008.1 GCA_023450085.1 Bacteroidota bacterium | reverse complement strand
TTCGACCATAGCGGAGAAATCTAGCGAGCTGAATATTCTACATGATATTTATTCTTTATATAATTAAGCGTCAGATTTAACTTCGTTGATTTTCAATTTACTGCGTAGCGCTTCGGTTCTCCTCCTTAGGTCGTCGAAATGACGAGGGATGGTGGAGCAGTGCAAATTACCCTTGTCGTCATTTCGACCGTAGCGGAGAAATCTAACGAGTTGAGTGTTCATGAAATAATAACTTGAGCATTTCATTAATTCTCATGCTGTTTTAGATATTTTATAGGTACTTCTTCTGTCAACCAAACGCCATTGTCGGAAATGAAGAACTGGTATTTGTCATGATACATTTGTTCGGCAAGTACTTTAAAAACAAAGGGTTTCCCATGTCTTTGTGCAACCTTGACGGCCACTTCAAAATCGGTGCTCAAATGTACGTGTTGCCTGTCGCACTTTTTAAGTCCCGTTTCCAAGATTGATTGAACAGAATTTGTTCCTGTCCCGTGAAAAAGTATTTCTGGGGGTTTTTGATTAGTATATCCTAATTCAATGTCGAGGGAATGTCCTTGGCTTGCTCTTATTTTATCAAATGCGTCGTTAAATGCAAAACGTTTTTTTGAATTTGTAACAACAACATGATTTAGAATTTCTCTGTCAAAATTTACTCCATTTTGGTTTGCTTTTTTTATTAATTCATCAACGTCTGTCCACCCGTTTTGGTCAAGATGAATACCTATTGTTTCTGGCTGGTGTCTCAATACCAAACTTAGAAATTTGCTGATATGCGTTATTTGTTTGTCGTTAATCATTTTAATTAGAATAAACTCCCATTTATTTTAAGGGGTTATTATGGAAGCTAATATTAATTAAAAATTTTTAATCTACTTATTTTTATTTGTCTTGCCATCATTTCGATTTGTTTACACTAGCTTTCTTGTCATTCCGAGGCACGAGGAATCTCTTTTATGGTTACTATGAGCTAGATTTCTCCTCCTTCGGTCGTCGAAATGACGAGGGATGAGTGGTCTGTGAGTTTACCCTTGCCGTCATTTCGACCTTTGGGAGAAATCTAACAAGTCGAGTATTCTGATAAAATAAAACCTATGAGCTAGATTTCTCCTCCTTCGATCGTCGAAATGACGAGGGACGGCTGTTCAGTGCGGTTACTCTTGTCGTCATTTAGACTTTTCAGGAGAAATCTAATGAATGGTTAGGTGAAGAAAACTCTATCGTATTTGTTATAGATTCTTCGCTACGCTCAGAATGACAAAAATAGCAGTTGCCAATATTAAACGTTAGATACAAGTGAGTTCTAATCATGGCTCATAAAAACCTAATCGCTAGATTTCTCCTCCTTCGATCGTCGAAATGACGGGGAGATGGTGGGCAGTGCGGTTACCCTTACCGTCATTTCGACCTTTGGGAGAAATCTAGCGAGTTGAATATTCTACATGATGTTTACTCTTTATATAATTAAGCGTCAGATTTAACTTCGTTGATTTTCAATGCTCCGGTTCTCCTCCTTCGATCGTCGAAATGACGCGAGTATTTGGCATTGAAATCATATTTTATACAGATGGAAAATATTAAGATTTGCTTTTTTGTTATCTTCGCATCATGTATCGTTTAGTAAAGCCCATATTCTTCAAATTTGACCCTGAAAATGTACACCATTTTGTAGTAAAGCGTTTAAAGTGGTTCAATGATTTTTTCCCATTTGGCAAATCAGTGCTAAGAGGTAGTTATGATGTTAGCTTTAAGGGATTAGAGCGAGAGGTTTTTGGATTAAAGTTCAAAAATCCAGTGGGTTTAGCCGCGGGCTTTGATAAAAATGGAGAATACGTAGAAGCCTTGAGCAATTTAGGCTTTGGTTTTGTTGAAGTGGGTACCGTTACGCCACTACCTCAGCCAGGAAACGATAAACCGAGAATGTTCCGTTTGCCAGAAGATGCCGCATTGATTAACCGAATGGGTTTTAACAACAAAGGTGTTGATACGATGGCCGAACGTTTACGTTTATTGAAAGACCGTCACCCAGATATTATTGTGGGCGGAAACATCGGTAAAAATAAAAATACACCAAACGAAGACGCCGTTTACGACTATATCAAATGCTTTGACCGTCTTTTTGACGTGGTAGATTATTTTGTAGTGAACGTAAGCTCGCCCAATACTCCAGGTTTAAGGGCCTTGCAAGAAAAAGAACCATTAATGGAACTTTTAAATACCTTGCAAAAACGTAACTGCAAAAACAATATTTCTAGACCAATTCTTTTAAAAATAGCGCCAGATTTAACAGATGAGCAACTGGATGATATTATTGAGATTGTAAAAGAAACAGGCATTGCAGGGGTAATTGCTACCAACACCACCATAGGCCGTGATGGCCTTTATTCGCCAGAAAAACTGAAGGGCGAAATGGGTGGTTTAAGTGGTAAGCCTTTAACCAAACGTTCTACAGAAGTAATCCGCTACCTTTCTGAAAAATCAAACCAGGCATTTCCGATTATTGGCGTAGGAGGTATCCATTCTGCCGAAGATGCAAAGGAAAAACTGGATGCAGGTGCAGCTTTGGTACAGCTGTATACAGGCTTTATTTACGAAGGGCCAGGCTTAATTAAGGATATTTGTAAATCCTTAACCTAGTCTTCTTGCTTTTCCAAGTAATTTTTTAGGCTGGTATGCAGGATATGGTTCCAGCCTTCCACAAAATTCTCTTTCGCAAAATCAGGACCTCCTTCCTCTAAGGTATGTACATTAGCATGTGTAAGCCTAACTAACGTTTGGTCACCTTTATCCATCAGTTGCCAGGTCACTTCAGAGTTGCCAGGGTAATTATCGTAACGCCAGGTATGGGCTAGTTTTTCTTTTTCCTCTACTGCGGTAATTTCACATAGATGCAAATATTGTGGTCCGCCATCTGGTCCACCTATAAAATCAAATTTGAAGCCTACTTTTGGATCAAAGTTCTCGATGGTAAAATACCACTGTTTCATTTCATTGGTGTCGGTTAATGCTGTCCAAACTTTGTTAATGGGAGCATTAAAGGTGCGTTCAACTAAAATATGGTCCTTTTTCATTGATTTTAGAGTTTAAGTTTCTGTAGGTTAACTTTAAAAAGTAACAAAAGCCAAGGGGTTTTGATTGATTTATTTTTAAATGATTGATATTCAGTATTGAATCAAATATCTTCTTTTCTTATTTGGAATTAATCTAAATAGTTTGATATTTGCATATCAGCTTTTAAGAGATATGTGCAAGAAAACCATGATCGCAAATTCGGGGGATATACAGATTACCCAATGTAATAACTGTAAAATGATTAATATTTGGAAGCCTGGGCTATTGCTTAGCTTTTCTTTTAGTCAGTTCTATGAGTTTACGAAAGTGGCCAAGAAGCTTAACTTTGATAAGTATTTTGAGTACGGTCCTGATGGAAATAGGATTGTGATACTGTCCACGCCCTTTCCAGATATCTGCTTAAAATTTACCAGGGCTGAGCTGAATGATTTTGTACATGCTATTGACGAAGCGATGTACATGCACAAAGTTTACGAACTAGTGCATAGTTAAAAATTGGTTGTAAAGAAAAAAGTCCCGCCATGGCGGGACTTTTTTAGTTTTTTGTAATCTACAGCTTATTTAGCTAAAGATGCTAATACAGCATTGTTTTTTGCTAATTGATCTTTTGTAGATTGTTTAGAACGGCTACCTAATTCTAGGTTAGTTGCCAATTTCAAGTTTTTTACTTCTAAGCGAGAAACAGTTTTGTTGTATCTGTCTTTTCTTTTTAATCTGGTAACTGCCATGATAATAAGCTTTATTTCTTTTTAAAAATTTAAATCTTGAGGTCGAGAGCGGATTCGAACCGCTGTACAAGGTTTTGCAGACCTCTGCCTAGCCACTCGGCCACTCGACCCTTCTTGTTTTTCAAGGCTGCAAAAATAACAATTAAAAGCAAGCTTGCAAACTATATTGACTAAATTGTTTAATTATTTTATCGAAAAGTTATTTTCTGCTGATTTCGCTACAGAAGATTGCCGCCGATACGGCCACGTTTAAAGACTCCGCTTCCCCAAAACGAGGAATAGTAACAGGAACGGTAATTTGCTCAATGAGCTCTTTACCAATGCCATGGCCTTCGTTGCCTAATAAAATCAATCCTTCATTGCCCCAATTGGTCTGGTATATATTTTCGCCATCAAGCAAAGCACCATAAATTGGTAATTTTGTGTTTTTCAAAAATGGAACTAAAGAAGTGTAGATAATATTTACTCTGCACAGCGAGCCCATAGTTGATTGTACCGTTTTAGGATTGTAAGCTTCTACTGTATTTTCTGAACAAATAATGGTTTTGATGCCAAACCAATCGGCGGTTCTAATAATGGTACCTAAATTGCCAGGGTCCTGCACATCATCCAACACTAAAGAAAAGGCATTGCGTAAAGCATTTGAATCTACCTCTTTTTTAGACGGTAGGTGTACCAAAGCTAGGATATGCTGCGGGGTTTGCAGGGTACTAATCTTTTGCAGCTCAGTTTCTGTTACTTCAAATAAATTTATATTTGCACTAACTTTAGGTAAAGTGGCCGATATTTTTGAGGTGTAGTAAATGCTATGTATTTGATAATCAGATTTTAAAAATTCTATGATAGATTTTATACCCTCAATAATGAAAATTCCGTTTTCTTTACGGTACTTTTTTTGATGAAGTGATTTTATAAAACTGATTTGGGATTTTGAAAGCATATACTAACAACAATAAACGGGACATTCAACTTCTTGCAATATTACTATTTATTCTTGTTTTTATAGCAGGATGTGCTTCAACAAAATATATAGAAGACTATCAAGCCATTGTTAAAAAGGTAGATATAGATAGTATTGGTAAAGAGTATGAGGAAGCTGCCTATGCCTATGTACAGAAAGATATCAAGCCCATTGAAGGCTTGGGAATCAATGTGGCTATTTACAATATCTTTAATACTAAAGATGGTAAGTATAGAAAGAACAACATTAAGCCTTTAGGTAGCCCACCACCAATTTTAGATACCACTTTAGTGGAGATTTCAAGAAGTCAAATCGAGAAATTTCTGAAAAGTAAGGGGTTCTTTAATGCAAAAGTAACTTCGGAAATTGCTGTAAAAAAGAAAAAAGCTAAATTAAAGTTTACGGCTACCACTGGCAAGCCCTTTATGGTGGATAAAATCACTACCGAAATTCCTGATGAAGCCATAAAGTCACTGTATTTGGCAGCAAAACCTAAGTTTACTAAACTTAGTGAGGGGATGCAGTACGATGAGGATTCATTGGCCTACGAAAGAGAAGAGATTTATACTTTGATGAGACGTAACGGCTATTATGATTTTGTAAGGCCTTATGTAAGATTTGCTCCTGATTCGAATAAGAATAATAATAAGGTAAGCGTGAAACTTATTATTGAAAACCCGCTAGATAGTACCAAAAAACACACCATCTATCGAATTGGTAAAACGGATATTTTGGTTGCTCCCAATACCGAAGGTTTCACAGACTCGATTACTTTTAACAAGCGTACCATTAACGGAATACGTTTTACAGACCTTTCTGGGAAATTCAGGAGAAATCCAATTACACGTTACGATTATATTAAACAAGGTACCAAATATAACATCGATAATGAAACTTTAACTTACAATAGGTTATATGAACTTAATGTATTTAAAAATGTTAAAATCGATTACCTGAAGAATAAAGATACTGCCGATGTGATAGATCCTGTAATTTTACTTATTCCGCAAAAGCGGATGAGCAATAGGATAGAAGGGGAGATTCCTTTTAACAATGCTACCGTTGGCTTTACCCTAAGTAATACCTATACTAATAATAACTTTTTAAAAGGAGGTGAAAAATTTCAGTTCCAGGTAAAGGGCGGTTTGCAATCTCGCTTTATCGATGGAAAATCACTCTTTTCTGACATTTACCAAAGAGATTTTTCTTTGAGTGCAAGCTTAACGGTGCCTAGGTTATTGGTGCCTTTTGGCATCCCATTGATGGGTAAAAATGGCATTCCTTACACCACTTTTTCGAGTAGCTATTTGTATGCCCTGCAAAAAGACATCACCGTACGTAGGATTTTCATTAACTCCATTACCTATGATTGGGTAGAGACAAAGTCAAAATTGCACTCATTTACCCCGCTCAATTTTGAGTATCGTTTTGGTAACATACTTATTGATACCAATGATAAGAGCAATATGGATAGGTATGAAGCCAATAAACAGCTTTTTGAACAAAATTCGTATAATATTACACTTTTGGGCCGTAAAGATTTTACGCTAGGAATGAAGTATGCCTATTCTTTAAATGCTGATAAACTGTTACAAAATAGAAGCTTTATTTATCTCAGGGGGAATATAGATATTGCGGGTAATATGTTGCAAGGTTTGTCAAAGTTAATGGGAGGAAAGCATGATCCTGCTAAGGGAGACTACGGAAGGGTCTTGGGATTGCCATTTAACCAATATGTTAGACCAGAGATAGATATTAGATGGTATAAGAGTTTGGGAGCCGAATCGCAATTGGTAGTAAGATTAAATACTGGTATAGGTTATGCTTACGGAAACTCTACGGCAATGCCATTTGAGAAATTATTTTATGCAGGAGGTTCAAGCGGTGTAAGGGCTTGGCAAGCTAGAACTTTGGGGCCCGGAAATTACAATCGTGAAGTAATTACCAGTCCTGAAGCTAGGGCATCTTCTTTTGGTATCGACCAATTGGGTCAAATGAAAATTGAAGCCAATTTAGAATATCGCTTTCTTTTAGCGAATAAGTTTTTTGGTGGCAAGCTCAATGGTGCAACATTTTTAGATGCTGGAAATATTTGGAACATTGCTTCAGGTAACCCACAACCACAAACCTACTTTAAATTCGATCAATTGGGCCAGCAAATCGCATTGGGTACTGGTTTTGGCTTTAGATATGATGTGCAATTTTTTGTCTTTAGGTTTGATATTGGCCTGAAATTGAAAGATCCTCAGTTTGTGGGAGACGAGCAATGGGTCATCAGCAAGTTCCTTACTGGTGGAAAAACCTTTAAAGCTAATTATCTAGCTACGCACAGTCCGGATAGATACCGTTTTGTACAGTACAATTTTGGTATCGGAATGCCTTTTTAATTTTATGATTTTAGAATTACGATTTTAGATTTACCGTTCAATACCCAAGCTTAGCTCATGTCGGTTGAAGTTGGTTAATTGTAAAGCTAAATGAGGTTTTTAAACTAAATTCAACTGGATAGCTGGATGATGCGAGCTTTGTTTTGCTGGCCTGAAATAAATTACCTTCGGTGAGCTCGCTAAGGCTCGGTTTATTGCATAGCTTTCTGTTTCGCTACAGGTCAGGGTGACGTTAGATGTGCGGTTCGTCATGCTGTCCCGAACATTCGGGATCAGCATCAGTTTTACAGGCTGTTTTGACAAATTTAATAATCGAACTGAGGTAAATATTAATCTCCATAATCGTCAATCTAAACGAGGTTCTTCAAATAGTCAAATATCGTTTCGAAATAAGTAGAGATATTTAATCCTTTGCTATAACTAAAAAAGAAGAAAATGAGGAATAGGATAATTCCCATGTAGATAAACTTTTTAAAGGCAAAGACTAAAATAATGATGATGAGGGGAATGATGATGAAGAAAACACGGCTAATCGTAATAGGATTAAGGTCGTTGGCCTTTTTATAAATGTAAAGCAGCTTACTGTGCGTTCCACTTTCGTTTTCATGCTTAATATAAACAAAGGTTGATTTGTCTATCGGTAGCGGTAAGATAGAAACGCCATCATGAAAGGTGAGTTGCTGGGTAAAGCCACTCACGCTAAAAGTATAGGTGCCGTTAATGTTCTCAATTGGATTTTCTAAACTGTCTGTAGCTATAATAGCAACCTTACTGTTTTTCAATAAGCTTTCCTTCACCATAAAATTATTAATACTGGTGTTTTGTGCAAAGCAGATGCTTGAAATAAAAAGTGAGCAGAAAAGGAAAAGATGTTTCATTTATTATTCTAATGAGCGTTTGTTGTAAATTAAATATCCAATATGTAAGAGCACTCCGTGCCTGCGTTTATTCTGGTCGTATAAATTGTAGCTTAAGCTAATTGGACCCAATGGCGATTGATACACTAAGCCTGCGGTACCTGCGTAGCGCCACTTGCCCAATGTTTCTTCAAAGCCTACTTGCTGCAATCCAATTTTCTTAAATTCCTGATAAGGTAAAAATACATAACCTTCTATACGTAAATCAAATTTTCTTTTCAGATTAATTACATTTTTGATGCCGCCTGCCGCATAATTGAAAGCCCTAAAGTTCTCCAAAAAAGTAGACCTACTATCTTGAAGAGGATAAAATGCAGGAGCGGCCAGTAAACTAGCATAAAAGTTATTAAATAAAGGCTGGTTAGAAACGACTCCCTCTACCAAATAACCTAAACTATATCTGTTGGTGTGAAGGAAATAATACTCGTAGCTAAACTTTGCATGTACCCACGACCTAAAATTTCTGGAAAGTGTTGGCGTAGCGCTAACTCCTAATTGATTAGACAGAATATTGCCAGGACGATAATTTTCTTTACCAGTGGTATAATTTAAGCTTAGTAATATATTTTGTCCTGCCGTTGGGTATTGTTTTCTGTTCAGTGAGTTTTTCTCTAAAGTAAGTCCTGTTCTAAATCCGTTAAAAACAGTTCTATCCAATAAGTCGCCCACTACAAAAGTGTTGGTTGGACTGTAATTATCGCTGTTGTTGATAAAGGCAGCATTGAGGACAATTCTTACATTTTTATTTAATGGCATCCCAAGTTTAAGGTCAATCTTACGATCTGATTGGTCGATATAAGTAGGTGAGGGGTTTTCTACAAAAATCTTACTGGTGTTATAAAAGTTCCAATGGTTGTAGGTAAGCTCAGCCGCTAAAAACAAAGGCAATTTAGTAGGGTAATCAACACGGCCACCTATTTGGGCCGATTCGTAAAAACGACCTGAATAAAAGTTAGATGCAAAAGTGTAAGCTTTTCTGTTAAGGTAGTTGAATTGGATGCCTAAAAATACATTACTGATGGGGCGGGTAGAAATGTTACCGCCAAAATCTATTTTCAAGCTCTTTCGTTGTTGGGCAACAATCTCAAAATCATAACTATCTGTTCCCGCATCATAGCTGATTTTGGGATAAACGGTTTCAAAAACTTCATCAGCTACCAATTTATAATACCCTCGTTTGATATCGCTTAAGTTGAAAGTTTTTTGGTCACTTTTGAAAAGCCTTTCTACGTATTTTTTCTGCTGCGAATTAACCCCTTTTACAATAATGTTGCTAAAAATCAATTCCGATTTCTGAGTGTTGAAATTGCTGCGTTTTTTTAAGAGTTCTTGTGGCGAAACCCTACGGCTTATCGATTCTTTGATCTTATCCATTTCGGCCATGGTAGCTTCATAGCCTTTTTTGATCAGCTCATCTACTGCATAAAAATTTGTAGAGCTGTAATCTGCTAAGTTAGGTTCTATGTAAATCCCATTTTTGCCTACCAGCGTAGAGTCAGACTTGGAAAGAAACATATAAACCAAGAACCTATTCATTAAACGGTCATCGTCTTTAGGATATTCGTTAAAGGTTTTGGACGACACATTGGCGCCAATGATAAAATCAGGCTTGAATTCCTTTTGCATCACATCGGCAGGGAAGTTGTTATAAATCCCACCGTCAAACATAAATTTTTCATCCAGCTTAATAGGACGATAAATTAATGGAACGGTCATACTAGCCCTCACGGCTTCTGCTAAACTTCCCTTGCTTACGGTAATGCTCTTTTGCGAAAGAATATCAGATACCATGCAGCGGAATGGCACAAATAGGTTGTCGAAATTGTCTTTGGCAATGGCTGATGCCTGAGAAAAGAATTCCAGCAGTGCAAAATTTAACGGGATATCGTTCACCAAGTTGGGCCTGAAACTAAGCCGTAAGCTCGTATCAATAGCCATTTTAGCCGTCAAAATAGAGGGGTTTGGGCTCGATTTCTGAAAATAGAAATTGTAATCACTTTGATAGCGTCCATTTACCCAATCCTGAAAGTCTTTACTGGTTGCAATTTTCTCAATTTGAGCAGGAGAGTATCCAGCGGCGTACATGGCGCCTACAATAGCCCCCATGGAAGTTCCCGTAATGTAATCGATGGGAATATTGTTTTCTTCCAATGCTTTTAAGGTGCCAATATGCGCTAAGCCCTTTGCCCCACCACCACTAAAAACCAAGCCAACTTTTTGTGCACTAAGTTGAAAATAGGTAATCGTGAGTAATAGGAAAAATATACTTTTACGACGCATGGTTCATAAAAGTACCTATTTCTTTTGGTTTTTTAGTTAAGAATAAAGATGGAATACGTTAAATAAGTGGCGAAACTTACCCATAAAAAATAGGGTAGGAACAGCCAAGCCGCCAACTTATCGAAGCGATAAAAGATGAAAGCATTAATGATGATAAGTAAGAGCAAAAGGATGATTTCTACCAGCGCAAAGCCAATTTGGTGCAGTTCAAAAAAGATGAAAGACCACATGAGGTTAAAGATCAGCTGTACGAAATAAATGATCACTGCCCAATGAAACCATTCGGCGGTTTTACGCTTTTGCCAAACCCTAAAGGAAGCAATGCCCATTAGCACGTACAAAGTGGTCCATACAGGTGCAAATACCCAGTTAGGCGGATTGAATGATGGCCTGTTGATGGTAGTGTACCATGTTTTTACTGATTCTATAGTGAACTGACTGCCAATAAAGCCAATTAAAAGTGGAATGGCAAGGCAAATTAAAAAAGTAATTATAGTTGCAGAGGAACTTTTCTTTGTCATGTTGGTTACTTACACTAAACTTAACAACGATTTTGATAAAGTGTTTAGAAGTAGATTGAAAAACTGTTTAATTTATTTACATAAATTATAATAACGGCATGGACGCCATTATTTGGCATCATGACGAAAAATCCATGGCTAACAGCGATTAGAGCATTTTGTTAATACCATTGTTTACTATTTGCCTATGTGGTTCATTTAGGAAGCTTTTGCCTTTTTGATTAAGATAAAATACAACCACATAGGCACATAAGAGTGCATGCTAAACGGGAACTGTTTTAGTATAATGAAGGGGGCTGAGGCTGGAGATAATGAAAAATCATAAAATGTTTATCCCGAAGTCACGTTAAGCAGTAAGCCAGCTAGCTTTTTTTCTCTTTCTTCTTCCCGAAATTCCAAGGGCAATGTTTGCATTTATTTTTACAACAATAGCCGCGTTTAAGGTGGTAAGCTTTCGTAAACACCATCAGGCCATCTTCGTTAAAATAAAAATCTTCCCCTTCCTTCATTTTATTCAGATGATAATATTATTGTCTTGGCAAATATCAAAATTAATTAAGAATTTTTACGGTAAGCTGGTCTTTGAAGTAGGTCTGTAACTGTTTGCCGTCGCCATGCAAAGTCCAAACTTCCTGTGGTTTAACTTGTGCTATGGTCTGTATAATGTCGTCCCAATCTACATGGTCTGATATGTATAGCGAAAGGCCGTTACCTTGTTGCAAATACTTCCATCCTGTAGCAAACACCCTTACTACATTAATAGCCCTAATATAGCTGTTAAACACCATAGGAGGTACTAAATAAACATTGCCCTGTAATTGCTGTTTCATGATTTTTCTGTCGTAAACCTGATAATTGCCCAGCGAAATACCGAGCTGTTCGTAAATGTGTACGAAAGGCATGATACTATGATGTACAAGAATTTTTTTATCTGGACAATGTTGGCTCATTAAGGAAATGAGTCTTTGGCTTTTTCCCAGTGCATAAGCACCAAGCATAATGTTGCTTTCGATGTTGTTCAGTTTCTTGATCTCTTCGTCGGCTTCGGGATGCGAAACTGCTGGGTCGGCAAAAGTGGTTTCTGTAATCAATACATCGGCCTGTACAAACTCAATGGGTTCACAAGTTACATCAGTTTCCAGTTTATAGTCGCCGGTATACAGGTAGCGGATACCTTTGTATTCCATTAGTATCATTGCCGAACCTAAAATATGTCCTGCTGGATAAAAGCTTATTTTAACACCATTTACTTCAAATTGCTCGTGATAGTCTTTGATTTCAAACTCAACAGCAGCAAATTTCTTATAGCGATGTTGCATAAAATACTGTGTAGCCTTAGTGCAGTAAACCGAGTGGTTGCCACTTACGGCATGGTCGCCGTGGGCATGGGAAATTACTGCATGTTCTACGGCTTGTTGTGGGTCGAGGTAAAAGTTACCGTAAGCACAATATAAACCTGTTTTGGTGAGTGTAATAAAATCTTGAAGTATCATAGGAACTACAGTTTCAAAAACTGTTGGTGTAAATCTAAAACTTGTAAAATAATAGAGGTGTTTGGATTATTCTGAATCACAAAATCAGCCATTTTTAATTTCTGCTCATCACTAAACTGTTTGTCCATACGAGCTAATACTTGCGCTTCATTCACTTGGTCTCGGCGGGTTACCCAAGCCATTTTTAAATGATGTGGTGCAGTTACTAAAATGTTCTTGTCGCACATTTTGTAGGACCCGCTTTCAAATAAAAGCGCGGCTTCTTTTACAGAATAGGGGGTGTTTTTAGGCAGGTTTGCATCCCATTGGTCAAAAGCCCTAAATACTGCCGGATGTACCAATGCATTTAATTTGGCCAGCTCATTTTCATTAGCAAAAACAATATTGGCAATGTGTTTATTGTTAAGGCTGCCATCCTCGAAATAGCTCTGTTCGCCAAAGGTTTCTTTAATACCCTTGATTAAAATAGAGTCGATGGTCATGATTTGCTTAGCAACCGTGTCTGCATAAAAAACAGGAATTCCCAAAGTTTCAAATACTTTGCACACCGTGGTTTTGCCACTCCCAATTCCGCCAGTTATTCCAATTTTTAACATTATTTTTCGATGATGAAGTCGACATTGCTAGGCACAATGCTTACTAGTTTTGAAAACTCGGGCAGTTTGGTAACGTTCACCGAGAGTTTGTGATGGCCTCGTACTTTCCATTCATTTAAATCAACAGCAGCTTTTAGTAAATCCTCATCGGCTTTAGTATAGTTAGACAAAGCCACCAATAAAGTGATTTTTACTTTTTTAGGGTAAAGCTTTACATCATAGTATTCTCTATTGTTGAGGATGCTTAAGGGCACTTCAATTGTTTTTTCTGTAAACTCGTCTACAGGAATTTTAACGCCAACGCTACTAGGGTAGATGCTTACATTGCTAATGGCATTCTTTAAGATAGTGATACGGGCATCTACACTGCTTTTAATGTCGCTAAGCTTTAAGCTATCCGTATGCCATACATGTATTTTTTCCAGCTCCTCATGTGGACCCGAAATGTTTACATAGGAGGGGGTGAGTTTGATTTCTTTTGAAATTCCGTATTGCGGCGCAAAGGCGAGTTTAGAAATTAATTTCAGTGGCACTCGCTTATTGGTACGTCTCGAAAAATCAAAATAAAGAGTGTCGGGCTTGATTGAGATTACCCTCTGCGAAGTTTCTAGCTGCTTGTTTACCTGTTCCAGTTGCTCCGAAAAAACCACGTAGCTTCTGGTGTTCAGTTTTTGTAAGCTTACGGTAATAGAAGGAGGTTTAATCCTTAATCTAGCGAAGAGCAATTGCCAACCTGTGCCTTCTACCTTTAAATCCACCGTATCAGGTTGGAGTGCCTTAAAAGCTTTTCCTTGAGGTTCGTCTTTATAAAGCAACTCTGTTTGTACGGTGTAGGGATATTTTTTGTTGAGTGCTAGAAATAGCCATGCCCCAACTGCACATAAAGCACAGATTAAAATCGCGCCAAAGCGCTTTTGTTCTAATCGGGTGAGTTTAATAAAGGGCATGTGGTAAAATTACAATAAAAAAGCCACTCCGAATAAACGAAATGGCTCTATTTTATAGAAGCCACAAATGCACAAACTGATGGCCTTATGAAAAGAATAGTTCAGTTGGTGTATTTGCGGCTTAAAACTTATGCTTTTGGAGCTGAAGCTTTAGTAGCGTCTAAAGAGATAGCAGATTTGTCGAAACGAATCTTAGTGCCACCTTCAACCTCGATCAAGAAAGTAGTATCGTTAGATCCAACAATCTTACCGTGGATTCCAGCAGTAGTTACAATTTTATCTCCAATTCCTAATTCTGCAACTAATTTTTTGTGCTCTTTTGCTTTTTTAACTTGTGGTCTGATCATGAAGAAATAAAATACAACCATGATTAATACCATAGGGATTACTGTTCCCATTAAGTTGCTGCCTCCAGCGGCTTGTAAAATTACTGTTGATAACATTATTTTGTTCTGTTGTTAATTTGTGAAATTCGGTTAATTATTTAAATGAGTTACTGGGATTTTGGATGGCTTACTAATCACTCGCTACTGGCTACTAATTCCTAGCTCCTAATCCCTAGTTCCTAACTACTTTTTCTCTTTTACGTCACCTACTAAATGAAGCTCCTCGAATTTTGGATTCGCATTTGAGGTAATGGTTACTACTTTATCTTGTAAGCCTGATTTGCCAGTACTGTCAAAGGTTACTTTAATTTCTCCGTCAGCACCAGGTTTAACCGGTTCAGTAGGATATTCAGGTTGTGTACAACCACAAGTTGCAGTAGCATTGGTAATAATTAAAGGTGTTTTACCAACGTTTTTGAACTTGAAAGTATAAGTTACTTTTTCGCCTTGGGTAATCTCTCCAAATTCATAGATTGTTTTTTCTACTTGTACTTTTGGAGCATCTGCTTCTGCAATTACAGGAGTTTCTGTTGAAGTACTATCCGTGGTGTTGCTTTCGGCACTTTTACTTTGGCAAGCACTAAAAGCGGCTGCACATAACGCAATTAAGAAAAGTTTTTTCATTTAAACTGTTGTTTTTTGTTCAAAAGGCGAAAAGTTGAAAGGTTGGAATTTTCAATCAATTTCTTCTTCAATTATTCCTCAATCAAACCTCTACCTACTTTTTTAATACTATTATTTCTTTTTAAATCGTTTAAAATTTTGTCTAAGATACCATTTATAAAAGTATTACTCTTCGGAGTACTGTAATCTTTTGATAACTCAAGATATTCGTTGATGGTTACTTTTACAGGAATAGATGGGAAATTCATCATTTCGCAAATGGCCATTTTCATCAAAATAGTATCCATTAATGCAATACGTTCCGATTCCCAGTTTTTTGTTCTTTCGGCAATCAGTTCCTGATATTTATCATCATTTTTAAGCGTGTAAGTAAAAAGATCTTTTACAAACGTGCTGTCTTCGCTCCAGTCTGCACTAATTGGTGTCAACTTGTTGTCCAATGGGTTTTCCGACTCGAAGTTTTTAATGGTTTTGGCAATCATGCCTTGCATTACTTCGCGGTCTACTGGCCAATTGATGAATTTATCTTCAAAAGCTTGTACTACGTTTACGTTTTTCAGCAACATTTTACGGAAAATGAACTTGATGATCTCTTTTGAGCTTTCCAAGGTTTCCTCAAAATCTTCAGCTAAATAAGTCTCGTATTCTTTACTTTCTTTTAATTTGTTGAAGATAGATTTTACCAATTCAGGGTCTGAAAACCAGTTGATTTGGTATTTGTTTACAGCAGCAACATACTCTGGATTGTGTTTCAGTACATTCGCAAATTTGTTGTGTAGTAATTTTTGATTTGGATTTAAATCTTCGGCGGTAGGCAAATGCTTGTTTGCTCTCTCCAGGGCGTCGTGGGCAGTATATTCAGTGATATCTACAACCAGTGCTAGCATAGATACATACATCTGATATACTTCGTCGATACTTTTCATTAATAGCTTTTGACTACTAACGATGTCTTTTTTTTCGGTGTTTTGCCATGCAAAAATATTTTGCAAAGCCTTAACTCTTAAGTGCCTTCTGTTTAACATGAATGTAAGAACGATTGCGGTAAAATTACCTCTTGTGTGTTATTGTTATTAATTAATATGATGATTTGATTTTTTTAATGTCTTCAATGCGTTTTTCTGCCAAACGTGAGGCAGCTAAATTGGTTGGAATATTTTCTGATTTCGATAATTTAATTACTTCCTTCGTCGCCTCATAAATATTCTCGGTAAGTTGTATGGTACGTTTTCTACCAAAACCCGTAAGCTCTGAGTAACAGCTAATGATCCCACCAGCGTTGATCAGATAATCTGGAGCATACAAAATACCTTTATCGTGTAATAATTGTCCATGTGCTTGCTCATCGGCTAATTGATTGTTGGCCGAACCCGCAATAATGGCAAATTTCATGGTTTTAATGGTTCTTTCGTTTACCGTTGCACCTAATGCGCAAGGAGCATAAATATCAGCACCTATGGTGAAAATTTTATCGGCTTCAATTGCTTTTGCCTTGTATTTACGGGCAATTACCCGCATGCGGTCTTCGTTAATGTCGGTTACGTAAACTTCAACGTTATCGTTTCTTAGCAATTCTACCAAGTGTTCGCCTACGTTACCCGTACCTTGTACCACTACAGAGCGGCCAGCCAATTCATCAGTGCCAAAAACTTCCTTAACGCAAGCTTTTATGCCTAAATAAACACCTTTTGCCGTAAATGGAGCTGGGTTGCCTGCACCACCTAAAGATTCTGGAACGCCAGTTACATGTTGTGTTTCCATACGGATATACTCCATGTCACGTACCGTAGTGCCCACATCTTCACCAGCAATAAACTCGCCGTTAAGGTTTTTAACGAAACGACCAAAGCTGCGCATCAATGCTTCAGATTTCTGTCTGCGTGAGTCGCCGATAATTACTGCAGTACCACCGCCAACATTTAGTCCGGCAACAGCAGCTTTATAGGTCATGCCCTTTGATAAACGCAGTACATCTTCTAGGGCTTCGGCTTCAGTGCTATAATTCCACATCCTTACACCACCTAAAGCAGGGCCAAGCGTAGTGTCGTGAATAGCAATAATGGCTTTTAATCCTGTAGAAGGATCATTACAGAAAACAACTTTTTTGTGGCCAGATTGGCTTAATTGCTCTAAAATAGAAGGGTTAGAAGAACTTATTTCTGGCATACAAAACAATGTTGAAACGTACTCCGCAAAACTAAGACAAAAAAACCATTAAATCTAGGCGTATTTTAAATAAAATGGAATTTTGCGGAGTTGTTGGATATAGAGTTTATTGTTGTAACCTGATCACATTTGAAAGCAGGAAGAAGAAATCGTCAAAACCACCAACTCCAGTAATTTCTGTTAACTTTGTTTTGCAATGAAACACTTAAGATATCTCAATAAGTACTTTCTGAAATATAAATGGAGGATTTTGCCTGGCGTTCTGTTTGTCATTATCTCCAATATCTTTGGCGTGGTACCCGCTCAGGTAATTAGGAATGCTTACGACCTAATTGTAGAAAATGCGGCTATTTATAGGTTGTATGAAGGGTTTGATAGGCAAGCTATTGTTTATGATATTTTTAGTTATAGCCTGTTCTTTTTTGGTTCGTTAATCTTATTCCTCTACCTGTTAAGGGGATTATTCTTGTTCTTTATGCGCCAAACCATCATCCTGATGTCGCGACATATTGAGTACGATATGAAGAATGAAATTTATGCGCATTATCAAAAGTTGAGTTTAGGTTTTTACAGACGAAATAATACCGGCGATTTGATGAACCGAGCTACGGAAGATGTGAATAGGGTTCGTATGTATGTTGGCCCAGCCATTATGTATGCCTTTAATACCACTGTGCTCTTTCTGTTAGTGATTTACTTTATGTTTTCGGTAAACGCCACTTTGGCCATTTATGCTTTGTTGCCTTTGCCAGTATTGGTGCTTGCTATTTATTATGTAAATACGATCATCAACCAAAAGAGTGAAAAAATACAAGAGCAGTTATCACGTTTGTCGAGCTTTGTACAGGAACGTTTTTCGGGGATCCGTGTGATGAAGTCTTATGTAAGGGAAGCACACGCCCAAACCATATTTGCCGAAGAAAGCAATGCCTACAAAAATAATTCGATGGGCTTGGTGAAGGTACAGGCGTTCTTTTATCCAACCATGTTGCTTTTGGTGGGCATTAGTACGATTTTGACCATTTATATTGGCGGCGAACAAGTGATTGATGGCGCCATTACTCCTGGTAATATTGCAGAGTTTATTGTTTACGTGAACCAATTGACTTTTCCGGTAACCATGTTGGGGTGGGTAACCACACTCATTCAACGTGCAGCGGCTTCCCAGAAAAGGATCAATGAGTTTTTACAATTGCAGCCAGATATCAATAGTGGAAGTCAAGAAATTGATTTGAATGGGAATATCAGCTTTAAAAACGTAAGTTTTACTTATGCGGATACTGGGATAGAAGCCATTAAAGATGTTAGTTTTGAAATTAAAAAAGGACAATTTGTAGCCATTATTGGTAAAACAGGCTCGGGTAAATCTACCTTGGCCAATTTGCTGATGCGAATGTACGATCCTACTTCGGGCGATATTTTAATAGAGGGGCAATCGCTGGATCAACTTGATTTGCATCGTTATCGTTCGCAAATTGGTTTTGTGCCGCAAGAGGTGTTTTTGTTTTCCGATTCGATTAAAAATAATATCGCCTTTGGACTGGATGCGGTAACTGATGAAGAAGTAAGCCAAGCAGCAAAAGACGCGGCAGTTTATCAAAATATCATTGGTTTTGAGCAGCAATTTGAGACTATGCTAGGGGAGCGAGGCATTACTTTGTCGGGTGGACAAAAGCAGAGAGTTTCCATAGCCAGAGCTTTGATCAAGTCGCCACAGATGTTGATTTTTGATGATTGTCTGTCGGCGGTAGATACAAAAACAGAAGAAGAAATTTTGAGTAATTTGGGCAGACTGATGAAAGGAAGAACCAGTGTGCTGATTGCGCATCGTATTTCGACCATTAAAAATGCAGATAAAATCCTGGTATTGGATAACGGAAGGATTATTGAAGAAGGTACCCACGAAGAGTTGTTGAACAGTGGTAAAGCTTATGCAGAAATGTATCAAAACCAACTTTTGGAAGAGGAAAATGTATAAAATATTAAAAAAACGTTAATTACTGTCATTTCTATTTTGAAAGTTGATAATTATTACATTATATTTACCCCAACCAAAACCACACTACACACAATAAAAAAATGGGAGATTTCGACAACAAAGAGAGAGAAGAGGTTTTTTCCAAGAAAGTGAGAGCGGGTAAACGCACTTATTTTTTTGATGTAAAAGCGACGCGTTCGGGTGATTACTATTTGACCTTAACCGAGAGTAAGAAAAGATTAGAAGATGGTGTTTTCGTAAAGCATAAAATCTTTTTATACAAAGAGGATTTCGAAAAGTTTGCAGAAGGTTTAACCGAAACTGTTGATTATATCAAATCTCGCCAAGAAGTGGTAGAAAAACGCTATGAATATTCAGATAACCAAGAATATGCGGCTAAATCTGATGATGACTTCACTTTCTAGGAATTAAAGAAAAAAGACATACAATCCTTCTCGAAAATCGGGAGGGATTTTTTGTTTCTAAATGTTTTGAAGATGAAAAAAACGCTGATACTATTTGTCAATCTGAGTTCGACTGGTATCAACCTATAAAACTGATGCTGATTCCGAATGTTCGGGACAGCATGACGAACCGCTGATCTGACGTCACCCTGAATTTATTTAAGGGTCTGCCATACATTAATATCGTTAAACAATTATAAAATAGTTATATAATGAAAAGAACACCACTATTCGCATTGGCCTTATGCTTTGCTATCAATTCATTCGCCCAAAAACAGGAGAAGGTAGACGCCAAACTGAATAAAATGATTGGCGAGTTAATGAAAGGTTTTAATGGTGATGTAGGTGTTTATGTAAAATCATTAAAAACAGGTAAGGTTGTTGCTTATAACGCTGACACCATTTTTCCAACAGCAAGCATGATCAAGGTGCCCATTACTTGTGGTGTTTTTGATAAAATAGAAAAAGGTGAGTTGGCTTATAACACCCAATTGATTTATAAAGACAGTCTTTTGTATGCGGGTGAGGATATTCTGGGTTCTTTTAAAAATGGTGAAAAGATATGGTTGGCCAAAGTACTTATGCTCATGATTACCACCAGCGATAATACGGCGAGTTTATGGAGCCAAAGTTTGGCGGGTACCGGAACTGCCATTAATGAACTGATGGCGAAATATGGTTTGGAACATACCCGTGTAAATTCAAGAACGCCAGATAGACAAGCTAACCAACGCCAATACGGATGGGGGCAAACCACACCTAGGGAAATGGCTACTTTGTTAACTTTGATAAGAGAAGGCAAAATGATTAGCGAAGCGGCTTCGGAACGTATTTATAGAAATCTTATTCGTATTTACTATGATAAAGAGGCCTTGTCGGAAATTCCACCTTATGTGCAGGTGGCTTCAAAATCAGGAGCGGTTAATGCTTCACGTTCAGAAGTGGTATTGGTAAATGCACCACATGGAGATTATGTTTTCTGTATCATCACCAAGAACCAAAAAGATACTTCATGGAAATACGACAATGAGGCCGAGGTGCTGATACGAAAAACAAGTAAGCTGTTATGGAATTATTTTGAGCCCAAAAGCAAGTGGGAACCTGCCAAGGGCATGGAGAAATATCACTAACGTCCAGCCATGCTACCTACTATCGCAAACAAGAAAATAAGGATGTAAAAAGCAATAGCGATGATCATCATGATGCCGTAGAACTTAAAAAATGATTTAAGTTTACTAATGCTGGTTTCTAGGCTAAGCTGATCTCCATATAAAACACCTTGTTTGGCCTTTACTGAATAACTAAAAAGCATTAAGCTAGGGTAAAGAAATAACAGGGCGTAAAATAACAAAACAAAGGTAAGTACGCCGCTTCCAAGGGCGCTGTACATTTCCATGCCGCGCATTTGCGAAAGAGTGCCAAACATAGCTCCCATAGAGAGGGCTACCAAAACCATTAGTCCCGAAAAGATAAAACCTACAATGCCCAAAAACTTGGTCCAGCCGGCCATGTCGTATAAATAGCTACGCATGTTCTCGGTAACGATCAGTTGAGGTGGATTATTCTGTTCTTCAAAAGTTGTTGTTTGTTCGATGTTATTGTCCATAATTTTTGTTTGATTGCACTAAGCTAATAAATAAACGATAAAGTTTTGATCTATGTTTGATGTATTTGCAAAGAAAGTGAATTCATTTTAGGGTTAACTAAAAGGGTAATCCCTAAAATCGCAAATCTATTTACTATCTTTGCGGCTTGAAAAACTTGATGGATAAGCTTTTGTTTGTCTGTTTGAAATCGTAAATATAAAAATCGTAAATATAAAATGGCATTACAATGTGGTATAGTAGGCTTACCTAACGTGGGAAAATCTACTTTATTTAACTGTTTATCTAACGCTAAGGCGCAATCTGCTAACTTTCCTTTCTGTACTATTGAGCCAAATGTTGGTGTAATTACAGTACCTGATGAGCGTTTAAATAAGCTAACTGAATTGGTAAAGCCTCAACGTGTGGTTCCAAATACGATTGAGATTGTAGATATTGCAGGTTTGGTAAAAGGCGCTTCGAAAGGTGAGGGTTTGGGTAACCAATTTTTAGGTAATATTAGAGCTACCAATGCTATTATTCACGTATTGCGTTGCTTTGACGATGGAAACATTATTCACGTAGATGGTTCTGTTGATCCTATCCGTGATAAAGAGATTATTGATACTGAATTGCAGTTGAAAGATTTGGATACCGTAACCAAGCGTATCCAAAAAATAGAGAAGCAAGCGAAGAGCGATAAAGACGCAAAAAGAGAATTTGACCTTTTGTCTGTAGTTAAAAGTCACTTGGAAACAGGCAAATCAGCTCGTTCAGCCGCTTTAAGTGTTGAAGAATTTGAAGAAATTGCTGGTTTAGGTTTGTTAACCCAAAAGCCTGTGATGTACGTTTGTAATGTAGATGAAGGTTCGGTAGTAACGGGCAACAAATATGTAGACTTGGTAAAGCAAGCAGTAGCTGGTGAAAATGCAGAGGTTTTAGTGATTTCGGCTAAAATCGAATCGGAAATTGCGGAATTGGAAAGCTACGAAGAGCGTCAGATGTTTTTGCAGGATTTAGGTTTAGACGAATCGGGCGTGCATAAATTGATCAGAGCTGCTTATAGCTTGTTAGATTTATATACCTACTTTACTGCAGGTGTACAGGAGGTAAGAGCTTGGACTATTACTAAAGGCTTTACTGCTCCACAAGCAGCTGGTGTTATCCATACTGATTTTGAAAAAGGTTTTATCCGTGCAGAAGTAATTAAGTATAATGATTTTGTAACCCTAGGCTCTGAAAATGCTTGTAAAGAGGCAGGTAAGTTAGGGGTAGAGGGTAAGGCCTATGTAGTGGAAGATGGCGACATCATGCACTTTAGATTTAACGTGTAAAGATATACTTTGTTTAAACCTCGTAGGTTTCTAAAACCTACGAGGTTTGTATCGAATCCCGTATTTACGGGATTTTTTTATGGGTAATGTATTTGTAGTTTGGCGGGGACGCCAAACCCTGCATTGATGCCTAGGTCGGCGTCCTCGCCGTCCGTTTATCTCCTTTGGATGAACTCTAAATTATTTCTCAAATCCCGTATTTACGGGATTTTTTATGGATAATGCTTTTGTAGTTTGGCGTGGACGCCAAACCCTGCATTGATGCCTAGGTCGGCGTCCTCTGCGTCCGTTTATCTCCCTTGGATGAACTCTAAATTATTTCTCAAATCCCGTAAATGCGGGATTTTTTATGGATAATGCTTTTGTAGTTTGGCGGGACACCAAACCCTACATTGATGCCTAGGTCGGCGTCCTCGCCGTCCGTGTATCTTCTTTGAATGGTGAGTTTACTTAAACTTTCAAAGAACCTCTAAATCCACGGGCTGCATAATAGGATTCGGCACCGTTGTGGTAAATGAATACCCGTCCAAAACGCCAATCACCAAAAATGGAGCCACCTAGTTTCCTTACTTCTGGAGGCGTAGCCAGCCAGCTAGAGGTTTTGGCGTCGAAGTTACCCAGTGTTTGTAGTTGTTGATATTCTTCTTCCGTCAGTATTTCGATACCCATTTCGGCAGCCATGCCCATGGCACTGTGTTTTGGTTTGTGTTCTTTCCTCGATTCTAAAGCTTCTGGGTCATAGCAAATGCTTCGGCGTCCTTTTGGAGTTTCGGCCGAGCAATCGAAAAAGATGTATTCGTCTTTAGCTTCATTATAGCCCACTACATCGGGTTCACCACCAGTGACTTCCATTTCGTCCAAGGTCCATAGTTTTTCTGGCTTGGCTTCTAGTTTCTCTTGTATCTTGTCCCAAGACAGGCCTTTGTGACGGTCCATGTTTTTCGCAAAGCGATTTTTTAAAATGCCAATTAATTCTTCGCTTCTTTCTTGAGGTAATTTTGATTTATTGCTCATAACGGAGGTTTTAAAGGTTGATTGGTGTGCTTGTAGGAGCCAGTTTTCGGCTAGCTGGCCTGAAACACCAAGATATAATAGTTAAGGTTAAAAGTAATAATGACGGAGCTATATCACCAAAGGAATCTTTTAAAATGATATGGGAGAGGATTGCTCCAGACATGGCGAAAAAGAAGCCAGCATAAGCCCATTCTTTTAATAAAGGGAGTTTTGGCGATAGGACTGCAATTACACCTAGGATTTTCCATATCCCCAGTATTATCAGGAAATATTCGGGATAGCCCAAATGCTTCATCATTTCAATTTCTTCCTTTCTTTTTAAGATCTGTACGATGCCAGTGGATAGCATACCTAAAGATAGCCAAAGGGTAGCGATCCAGTAAATAATTTTGTTGCGCTTTGACATAAATGTTTTATTTGAATTGGTTAAGTAATTTTTGTAAAAGGTTGTGCGCCATGCTGATGCCTTGTGCAAATGGTAATTGAAGCATTTGGTCGCGGTGGATCACCGATTTGTAAATGACATGCATGGTGAGCTTGCTGGTGTTTTCGTTTAAAGCCTCGAAGGTTAAAAATTCCAACTGTACTGGAAATGGCGTGTTTTCCATTTCAAACGTTCTGGTGATTTGTTGGTTAGGGCTAAATTCGTGGATTACGCCATGAGCACTAAACAATAAGTTACCTTGTGGATCTCTTTTCTCAAATTGATAGCCGCCATGTGCTTTGTTTTCCAGTTTGATGACGGTATTTCCCATCCATTGTGCTACCAGTTCAGGGTCTTCGTAGGCCTTAAAAAGTAAGGCTAGGGGAAGGTCAAATTCGCGAGTAATGGTAATTTCTTGTTTGCCGTCTTCGGCATGTATCTTGGTTTTTAGTTCCATGGTTGGTTTATGATTTTGATTGATAGGCTTTCATTACTGCTTCTAGTTGATTAAACCTGTCGTCCCACATTTGTCTGAAGGGCTCAATGAAATCGGCTATTTCTTTCATTTTTTGAGGGTTTAGCTGGTAGAAGATTTCTCGGCCGTTTTGTTCCTTGCTGAGCAATTCGCACTCGGTAAGGATTTGTAGGTGTTTGGATACGGTTGGTCGGGCAGTATCAAAGTTTGCGGCTATGGTTCCTGCGGTCATGGATTGGGAGGCGACCAAAATAAGGATTGCCCGTCTGGTAGGGTCGGCAATGGCCTGAAATACATCTCTACGTAAATTCATTATGAAGTCATTTGACTACAAATATATATGTAGTTATTTAGCTACACAAATGTTTTTGATTTTTTAGTTGGTTGGTTGGTTGGTTGGTTGGTTGGTTGGCCACGAGGGAGACTTACGAAGTTTCTAAAACTTCGTAAGTCTGAGCTTGAATTGAACAGGAAACCTCGTAGGTTTTAAAAACCTACGAGGTTTGATTTTGTCATCTAGAGCGTAGTGAAGACCGCGGAGCAGCTACTTCGTAAAACTCAAGAGCACAGGAGGAGTAGATTCCTCCCGGCTGTATTGGGGTATGCAGTTCCTCGGAATGACAAAAAAGGACAGCAATTGCTAATTAAACCTGATTGTAGTGGAAATACTTTTTGTTGCCCTTGCTTTGTCAAACCTATAAGGTTTAGGGGATGACGTTCACAAAAAGATTGCAGCGCAAAGCAGGGCTATCACTTAATAATTGCTACTGAAATTGCTTTTCGAAAAAATTAAAGCAAGACGCCGCTTAGGAACAATAACGCGAAAGAGAAATAAATGATCAGCCCCGTTACGTCGACCAGTGTGGCTACAAATGGGGTAGAGGATGCGGCAGGGTCGGCACCGAGGCGTTTGAGTAAAAGCGGCAACATAGATCCCATGAGCGTGCCCCATAGCACTACGCCTACAAGGGAGCAGCCTACCACTAAGCCAATGCGAACATAATGCTCGCTAAACGGCATGATAATGTGCCAGCCTAGGATGACGCAAAAGCTTAACAAACATAGGGTTGTGCCTAAGAAAATACCTGAAATGATTTCGCGGCGCATCACGTTCCACCAATCTTTAATGGTGACTTCGCCAAGGGCCATGGCTTGTATAATGAGGGTTGCGGCTTGTGAACCACTGTTACCTCCACTGGAAATAATTAAGGGGATAAAGGTAGCTAGAATAACTACTTTGGCAATTTGACTTTCGAAGTTGGCCATGGCGGTAATGGTGAGCAATTCGCCAAAAAACAGCACGATAAGCCATACTACACGTTTTTTATAGAGTTCAAATACCGATACATCTAGGTAAGGTTCGTCAAGCGCTTGCGTACCCCCCATTTTATGCATGTCTTCGGTGTACTCCTCATGGGCAATCCATAAAATATCATCTACGGTTACAATCCCTAAAAGGATATTTTGGTCGTCTACTACCGGTAAAGCTACCCTGTTGTTCATTTTGAAGACATTGATGGCTTCTTCTTGAGGGTCGTTTACGTTTAACGAGATCAGGCGGTTGTCCGTTAATTCTCCAATTTTCGCTTCTGGATCGGATAGGAGTATTTCGCGGATACGAATATCGTCTAGCAGTACACCATCTTTGTCAATAACGTACACTACATCGATGGTTTCGGAGTTTTTACCGTACCTGCGGATGTGTGATAACACCCTGCTTACGGTCCAGTCGGTTTTTACCGCGATAAAATCTGGGGTCATCAAACGGCCCACACTATCTTCTTCGTAACCTAAAAGGTTCAGTGCTTCTTTACGGTCGTTATCTGGTAAGAGTACCAATAGCTTTTTTACGGCTTCGCCCTGCAATTCTCCAAAAAGTGCCGTTCTATCATCGGGTGGTAGTTGCCTAATGATTTCGGTAAGCTTATTGGCCTGTAATTTTTTAATGATACGCTCTTGGGTTGGGAAATCGAGGATACGGAAAACGTTTACTGCACGTTTAATGGATAGGGTCTCGATAAATTTAACTGCGTGTTGAGGAAGTTCATCAATAAGCTCTTCCACATCTGAGATGTTGAGCTCATTGAGGTAGGCTTTTAGTTGCCTATCATTCTCGTTTTCCAACAAATTTAATACTTCTTCTACTTGCAGTTCTTCCATAAGCGTTGGATTTTTGGGGTTGTACTTTATGGGCGTGTAAAGGTGCGCTTTTTATTTTGAAAATTGGGTTAGCAAACACAATTTTTTGCACGGCTTTATCCTATTTTTTCTAATGTTACTATATCATAAAGGGTATTTTAACGATTTTGTTTGGCGGATTTTAAATATTAAGGTGGAGTGTTTGAGCCTTTTATCAATGATAGGCTAAGTTGGCTTTTGGGTAACATTGACAAATAAAATTTTCATTCCTTAGCCTTATAATTATATTTGCACTCTTTGTTTCCGTAGTTCAATGGATAGAATGTCAGATTCCGGTTCTGATGATGGGGGTTCGAATCCCTTCGGGAACACCATAATACCTTTAAAAGGATCAAAAAAATATGCTAGAAAAATGCCGTCGTAGATGATGGCATTTTTTGCGTAGAGAAGTTTTGTGGCGAAGTTACATCTGATAAACTAGCCAAAGTGTGCTTACCTCTTTTTCTTCAATCTTGCGTGTGGAGGTATTCAAATACTTCTCTATTTCTCCTTTGAAAAAGCCCTCCACCAATCTTCCATGGATTTGATGATGGGTAAGAAAGCAATCCCTTTTTCAGTCAATTTATATTCTACTCTTGGTGGAATTTCTGCGTAAGCAATTCGCGAAATCATCCCGTCAATTTCTAATTCCTTTAAAATACTGCTCAATGTGCCCTGCGCTAAATTGTCTAACTCCCTTTTAAGCTCACCAAACCTTTTTGGACATTCATTCCCTATAATTTTGAGCAAAGAAATCTTCCATTTGCCGTTAATCATTTTCAAGGCGTGCTCGGCATAGCAGTTATTCGCTAAAAAAAGAAAATTTTCTGTACAGCTAAGCATTTCATTATCAGTATTAGTATTAAAATTCATACTGGGTACGGTTTTTCTACCTACTTGATTGCAGGTTTTTATGACCTTATTTTTGGCCGCTATAAAGGTAAAGGATAATCCATAAACATGAGAAAAATTGAAGGTTTTGGCAAATGGTTAAGTTTATTATTGGTATCGATGCCCATTTTTCTGTGCGTATTAGATCTTTTTATCGTTAATGTGGCTATTCCCTCTATCAAAAACTCCATTAATGCCACTACCGCAGAAACGCAATTCATCATTGTGTTTTACATTGTTGGTTACGGCACATTTTTAATTTCTGGAAGTAAGATTGGCAACAGGTATGGCCATAAGAAAACCCTACTTGTTGCCATGTTCTTTTTCATGTTGTTTTCTTTTTGTTGTGGCAGTGCAAGCTCTGCACAGGTATTAAACATCAGTAGGCTATTTCAAGGGATATCCGCGGCATTGATGGTGCCACAAGGCGTAACACTTATTGCGGGCATATTTAAAGCCGAAGAGGAAAGAGTGAAAGCATTGGGTATTTACGGTGCCATTGCGGGTATTGCTTCTGTAATTGGCCAAGTGTTGGGAGGGATCATTCCGGATATGCACTTTGGTATAGCTGCTTGGCGCATGGTATTTTTCATCAATATTCCCATTGCGCTTACGGTGATCGTTTTGGCGAACAAATACCTCAAAGAAACTGCAGTTAAAGAAAAGGAGGCCATCCCATTTTTAACACAAATTGTGTTCATTGGTTTGTTGGTGGTTTTGTTGTATGAAGTGGTAATGACCGGCGAAGAAGGATGGAGCACGACCAGTATTTTGTTCATCTTTTTAGCGCTCGGCGGTTTAATTGCCTTTGTTTCCAATCAAAACAAGCAATTTAATAAAGGCAAACCTGTATTAATTAACATGGAACCGTTTCACTACCCGAGTTTTAAAATAGCACTTTTGGCTGCGGTTACTTATTACTTGGTGCAAGATGCCTACTTTTTCATTAATGCCAATTTTTTCGAACAAAGGCATTTACTGAGTTCTACCCAAACAGGCTTGTTGTTTGCTTGCCAAGGCATTGGGTATGTATTGGCCTCCGTATTATCTGTACGCTTTCTGAATAAATACAAAGAGCGGTTCATTGTTTTTGGTTTAGCGGTAATGATCCTAGGACTGGCTGGACATCTTTATGCCATTAACCGAACAGAAATTGAGCTCCAAATGATTGGCGTTATTCTGTTTTTTTATGGCATAGGTTGCGGAATTGTATTGCCATCTATGTTTACCAATGCCATACGAAAGTTGCCCATTGCCGTTACCTCCATTGGTACAGGAGTATATTTAACCATTCAGCAAATTTCGATAGGTTTCGGCGTAAGCCTAGTTGGTAGGGTATATTTTGGTTTCAACCAAGGATATTTGATGGCTACCATACTGATGATGGTATTGTTATTAATTACCGTTGGTATATTTCTGATTTCGGGCTACCGACAAAAGCACAACACAATGGTTTAGCTTGCCACCACACTATTTAAAAAAGTAAGAAAGGCTCTTGGAAAAAGATTCTAATCCCTTGGAAAAAGATTTTAAGCTCTTGGAAAAAGATTCTAGGCTCTTGGAAAAAGATTTTAAGCTCTTAGAAAAAGATTCTAGGCTCTTGGAAAAAGATTTTAAGCTCTTGGAAAAAGATTCTAAGCCCTTGGAAAAAGATTTTAAGCTCTTAGAAAAAGATTCTAGGCTCTTAGAAAAGTGAGAGAAGGCCTTAGAAAAGTGAGAGAAGCTCTTGGAAAAGTGAGAGAAGGCCTTAGAAAAGTGGGAGAAGGTCTTAGAAAAGTGAGAGAAGGTCTTGGAAAAGTGAGAGAAGAACTTAGAAAAGTGAGAGAGGCTCTTGGAAAAAGAAGAAAAATACTTTAATCTAACCCCTGCGCTCTCAAAAGTTAGGCTAAAAACATAAGCCTAATGATCCAATTGCGTTTAAACGAATACTTGGTTTTTTAGAAATGTTATAAAAGGTTGGTTTAACAAAACCAACCTTTTTTATTTCTCTTCCTTACGGATCACGTTGTATTGTGGAGATAGAATTTCAACCCCTGCTTTATTAAATTCATCCTGAATGTTTTCCAGTAAATTACTATAAATGCCTGCCTGTAAATTAGCCTGTAAGGTATAAGCATTAATCTGGTAGCAGATGCTAAAATCATCAAGATTTGTTTGTAAAACAAAAGGTGCGGGTTCCTTTTCAATATGGATAGTTGCTAAGGCTGCATTGGTTAAAAGCTCGTATACCTTTTTCCAAGGAACATCATAACCAATGGTTACCGTGTAATGGAGGATTAGCCCAGGTTCATTATTTTTTGTTCGAGCGGAGTAATTGACCGTGCTTGACGACAGTACCATGGAATTGGGAACCGTAACATCTTCATTTTTAATGGTCCTGATACGGGTAACGAGCATGGTTTTTTCAATCACGTCACCCGTAACCTCTCCAATTTTAACCCTATCGCCAACTTTAAAAGGTCTCATGTAGGTAATCACCAAGCCTGCCACTAAATTACTGGTAGCACTTGATGAACCCAAGGACAGCAGTATACCCAAGAAAACGGATACTCCTTGAAAGGCGGGCGAACTGGAGCCTGGCAAATAAGGGAAAATAACCACCAACATAAAGGCATATAAAATAACCTTCAGGATATTGAAAGTAGGCATTGCCCAATCTTGGTGAAAGCCTCTTATTTTGACATTGCCCACCCTAATTTCGCGAAAGAAAAACTTGATGGCTTTTAAAATGTACTTGAAAATAAAGTACACCACAATAATGGTGAACAAGTTGGGTAGGTAATCCACAATGGCTTTTCCTGTAGCCCTAATGGGACTTAATATCCATTTTAGGAGGGTATTGGTCCAGCTTTCTGTTTCAGGAAAAATACTGAATAGAATAGGTAGGGAAAGGTAAATCACCAAAAGAATAACAATGACTTTTACAATGCTATTGATTTTTAGCAGAATCCCTTCCAAATATTTTGGGGATAGGATTTGTGTTTTTTTAATGACCAATCCATTACCCATTAAAATTTTTCGGTTAACAAGGTAATTGGCTGTTTTTCGGAAGAAATAGTTGGTGACTTTAATGATGATAAAAAGCACTAAAATCACTAATAACGATAGGCCAATCCGCTTGGCCCAATTGATTAAGCTATGTGATTTTTTCTCGCTTTCTACACTGTTTTTGATAATGTTAAGATAGTCTTTGGCCAGTGCTGCATTGCTTTTTCCAAGCCATAGTCCATCTAAATTGCTGATGGTTAAAATAATGAGCTTTTTTTTGTAAATGATATCGTAACTATCGTTTAGTGAGTTAATGCGCAGGGAATCGGGATTGTAGAAAGCATCCTCGTATATTTTACTGATTTTCTCTGAAATGGCTTGCGCTCTTTCCTTGGCATCAAAAGAGCCTGTACGGGTGTAGATGTAAAAAAGTGTATCGAGGTTTAAAACTACTGGATAACCTTTTGTGGTTTTTTTTAAACTGGCAATTTCTTGTAATTGGGATACCCTGCGTAGGGAATCTGTTCTTTCTATTTCCCTTAGTTTTTTCTCTAGCTCTAAGGTTTTCTGCACATTTCCGCTGGCCGCTTTCAGTTCCCTTTCCAAACGTTCCTTTACCAGCGAATCCACATTGGCCTGCTCTTGGTCTCGTATTAGTACGGCTACGTTAAGGTCCGAATTCTTATTGCTCGTGTCGGCAGGTTTTTGACCATTAGTGGCATTGGTTAGCCCAAAAACAAATAAAAAAAGTAGGAGTAAAGAGGGGTAAAACTTTCTGACAATCATTGGCGAGCTGTTGGTGGTTAAGCCTAATATAGCGATTTGTGCTATAATAAGCTTATTCCTTTGGTGCTTTTTTAATTGGATGCACGGGTTGCTCGCTTTCTTCGCGTTGCTTTGCAGGATTTTTGGTTTTCACCTGTTTTGTTTTTACCTCGTAAATTTCGTTTTTAATACTTTTTAGAGGTTTGATATTGTTGTCTTTTTTTTCTGGTTCGGTATTGCCGCCCTTTGTATTTCCTGTGATATTCATCTGTTCTTCGGTTTTGATTTGCTTAGTTAACAAATGAAAAGTACAGAATGTTCTACTCAGGGCTAGGCAATAGGAATTCCAAGGTGATTACACCAGTTTTTTCATCATCAAGCTACAGCCATAATGTAAACCATCATGAGAGGCAATAAACTTTACGGCATCTTGTACGCTTTCCAGTTTTAGGCCTTTGTAAGTACTGATGGTGTAAGGGAAGTAGTTATTGAATTTATCGGTAGCCAAATCACTTTCCAATTGGTCAATAACGGCCAGTAAATCGTGTTTAAGTTGTGCTATTTCTTCTGCTGAAATGAAGCTTTCAGGTTTGGAACCGTTCTTATATTTTTCGACTAAACTAGGGTCTATCACCAATTCATTGTTGCTTAACTTGTAGCATAACAATTGTTGGCTTACAATTAAGTGGCCCATTTGCCAAGCTAAATTGTTGTTAAAACCGGTAGGGATTTTGTTCAGTTGTTCGGTACTTAAATCTTCAATTAAGAATAGCAATGCTTTGCGGCTAGCTCTAATGATTTCTAATATTTTGTCCATGGTATCGTAAATATAAAAGGCTGCGGTTAAATAAAGGGCGGTAAATCAATTACTTTTTTTGTTTGGCTTTCTGTTGCTTTCCAAGCCATAATAAACCATCAATGATAAATTGGTTTTGCTGCTCATTGTCAAAAGTATGGGATAGTGTTTTAACGTCTTTGCCATACTTATGTTCATAGTCCATATCGTTATGTCCCATGTTTACATAAATCATTTTGTAGTTCTTGTTGGTCCATGCTACCGGATAATCGCCCTGATGCCATATTTCATGTGCTTTAGGTCCTGTACCTAATGGAAAGCTGGTGGAATCTACGCTAAGCAGTACCGTGATATTTGGATTGGTGCGTAGGTTTTTTTCCCATTTGTACCATTCGTTAGGTTGCGATTTGAATGTTTTGGGTAGGTTTTTAGTGGCATCATGCTTTGCATTAACGGCTAAAATGGCCGAAGTTGGTCGCCAAGTATTGCCACTATATTGTCCAGAACCCAAAAACTCATCATGATACCAGTTCCAATTTTGTGAATAAGCTGATGGGCTAAGGGCAAAGGCCGAGAAGTGAAATCCCATCCATGCGCCACCATTTTTCATATAGTCTTCAAAGGCTTTACGTTGGGCACTGTCCTCTGGTCGGGTATCCAAAAAAAGTACTACCTGATATTTCGCCAAGAAATTGGTGTTCATATTACTCCAATTGCTAGTGGTATCATATTCAAAATGATATTTTTTAGCCATTTCTGGAAACCATTGATTGGCTTCCTTTACATAACTCACGTGTGCCATGTCGTTTTTGCCCGTAAAAAAAGCAATGACTTTAAACTTGCTCGACTTTTGTGCCATGGCGGTAAACGAAAAACAGGAAATAAGGAGGAGAAGTAACAGTTTTGGAGAGAGGGGACGGTTCATGTTCAATTAAATGGTTAACAAAAAAGGGCAGTGTTTCCACCGCCCTTTAAATATACAAATGATTAATTTATTTTGTTGCTGCTGGTTTAGCATTTTTCACATAAGTATCTAACCATTTGTTGGTTTCCCAAATCATGTGTAAGATATTTTCTTTAGCTCTGTAACCGTGTGCCTCATAAGGTAGGTAAACAAAACGAGTAGTACCTCCATGGCCTTTAATGGCATTAAACAAACGCTCGCTATTGATTGGGAAAGTACCTTGGTTATCATCCATTTCACCGTGAATCAATAGGATAGGGGTTTTAATTTTATCGGCATAGCTAAATGGACTCATTTCATAGTACAATTGTGGTGCTTGCCAGTAAGTACGGTCTTCATTTTGGAAACCGAAAGGTGTTAAAGTTCTGTTGTAAGCTCCACTGCGGGCAATACCTGCTTTAAACAAATTGGTATGTGCCAATAAGTTTGCCGTCATGAAAGCACCGTAGCTATGACCACCAACAGCCATTCTGTTTCTGTCGCCAACGCCCATTTCGCTTAATTTGTTGATGGCAGCTTCGGCATTCAGTTTCAACTGTTCTACAAATGAATCGTTAGGTTTTTTACCTTCTTTAGCTACAATTGGCATTTCGGCGTTATCTAATACCGCATAACCTTGGGTTACGTAAAAGATAGGTCCACCTGAGCTGATGGTGATGAATTTATTTTCTGAACCTCTAATTTGAGCTGCATCACTTGCCGAGTTAAACTCACGTGGGTAAGCCCATATCAATACCGGAAGTGGTCCGTCTTTTTCTTTGTTGTAACCTTTTGGTAAGTATAAATCGCCAGTTAAATCAATACCATCTGCACGTTTGTAAGAGATTTTTTGTTTACTCACGCCATCTAAAGCGGCATAAGGATTGGTGAAGTTGGTGATTTGTCTGTCAGCCACACGAAGCACCAAGTTTTTAATGAAATAGTTAGGGACTTCGGTTTTACTTTCTCTACGGGTTAACAATACCAGTTTTTGAGGGTCTAACACATCGGTAACTACTTCAAAAGTACCTTCTTGACAACGCCATAAGATTTCTGATTTCTTGGTGTTTAAATCAAATTTAGCTAAGAAAGGTAAATCGCCTTTTGGAGAAGCACCAGTGGTGTTGTTCAATAAAAGTTTGGTGCCATTGTCGGTCGTTAAAATTACCTGACGGCCAAATTTGTTTTTCTCGGTTACTGGTGTGCCTGGGTTATTGTAGGCATCAGTAGTGTTTAAGTCGTAAAGTGTTTCTAAAGTACCTGTGGTAGGGTTAAAAAGACTTACTTTACTGCTTTGTTTAATTCTAGAAATTTCTCTCACCAAAGCTAAATTGGCATTTCCCCAACTTACACCAGAAAAACGTGTTTTGGTTTTGAAAAGCTCTTTGGTTGCGCCATTAAACGGTGCTTTTAATTCATAAACGGCATCGTGGAATTCTACGTTTTTCTTGATCAAACCACTGTCTAATGGTTGTGCCCAAACTACAGCAGCAGCTTCGTCATCTCTCCAATCAAAACCACGAGGAACGTTTTGTACGTTATCGTATCCTGAAGGGCGAACTTCACTAGAAGGTAATTCTGCCAATACTTTAACGGTTTTTCCTGCTCTATCAATCACTTTAACGGTTGATGGGAAACCATAAGCAGCCACTAAATAAGAGAATGGCTTTTTAATGGTGCGCACCATCATGTAGTTTTTATCTGGCGATAGGCTTACCGAGCTATAAATAGCAGGAGCACCTATTGGGGTTTCAACACCAGCTTTGTTTTGTACCAATTGAGAAGTGGCAAAAAACTCAAATAATTGCTCATCGTAAGGTGATTTGATTAAATCTTGGATGGTAGCACTTGGTGCTACTTTACCTAAATTTTCTTGTACGGTTGGGCCTTTTGGTGCCAGTGGGCGTTTTGGTGCCGCACTTGCAGGTTTAGTTGCTACTTGATAAATCAACGTATTATCGTCTACCCATACAATTCCAGCGCCTAAAATGGCATTTAAAGCTTGCTTGTTAATTTTGGTAGCCTTTGCAGTAGCTACATCAATTACATATAGGTCTATTCTATCTGGAGCCGTTTGGGTAAAGGCAATTTTGGTTTGGCTTGGGTTCCAACGGGCATTACCTGCATATAAAGTAGCCGGAAGACCGGTAACTGGACTTGTTTTTCCCGTTTTGATATTTTTTAAGCTAAAGCTGTTAACATAAGTTTGACGGCTTGGCGAGTAGTTGTTTGGATTGATACGCATGCCGGCAATTTTGTATTCGGGCATGGCCAATTCTTCAATTGAAGGATAAGGATCACGTTCGCTGAACAAAATCCATTCTGCTTTGCTATCGATACTAACGCCTGGGGTAGGCTTAGCCAATAACAAATCTACCATCACTTTCGACGGTGTTTGGTAGGTAATAGCATCCTGTGCTAAAACTGTTCCTCCAAAACCTAAAAGGAATAGGTTAAGTATGATTTTTTTCATTTTACAATATGTAAGTTTAATTGATAGGATAAACTTACATAGTTTAAATGGTTTTAGCTTTTTGTATCAAAAATTTTGGATAGTAATCCCCTTATCGGGAATGCTATTGTTTTCTTACCTCAATAATTTGAATGGTCTTATCTGTGGCATATCAAGCAAAAATATTCCTTTCAGGTTCGCAGTTTTTGATTGCTTTAAAGGATACCTTTGTCTTTCTGGCGGAAGCGTTAGTTTAACGGTGTGTGATAGAAGTTTTTGTTTTAATATTATTATTTTACTTTGGTTTGTTCTGTGGTTCTGGTGTAAATATTAGTTTAGTGGTACTTGTGCTTTAATTAAGATAGTCACACGCGACACGCGTGCGCCAAGATGGTGTTTCTGCAACAAAAGCCCTCTATTACATAGTATTAGCGAAGCGGCGTTTGTGCTAGAAATTTAGAAATGGCATATGGTACTAACAAATTATTAGTTTAATTATAACAAAGCGGACGGTTAAATGTCCGCTTTTTGTTTTAATATTACTACTTTACTTTGGTTTGTTCTGTGGTTATAGTGTTAATATTAGCTTAGTGATGCTTATGCTAGGGTAGTCGAGTAATCACAAGTGCACGCTTGTGCCAGAAGGGGGCTGTATGGCGCAAGCATGATCATAACGGTAAGAAAAATAAAGAAAGGCCACTTTAACAATGATGAAAATTACAGAAAAAGAAAAGGAGACCGTTTCCTCTTTACCCCCTTTTGAACGGTATAAATACTTTATTAAACGTGTGGCCGATACAGAATTGATGTATTCGCTCAAAAGTCCAGAAGGAAATTGGGCCATATCTGAGGTTGAGACTTCTAAGTTGTTTCCCTTATGGTCAGCGAGGGAGTTTGCGGAACAATGTTTGACATCGGGATGGGCAGGCTTTGAAATAGAAGAAATTGATATCAATGTATTTGAGGATGAACTCTTAGATTTCATTCATTTCCAAGGCTACCTCTTAAATGTTTTCCCTGTTGGCCTGCATACCGGATTTGTGGTTAATATCAGTGAGTTTGCGAAAGACTTGAGTGAAGAGATGAAAAACTATTAAGTATTGATTTCTATTTAAAAATATGAAAACGAATATTTGGTTTGCACTAATACAAGTTGAACCTGTTAATAACAATAGAGACCTTGGAAAAGCAAAAGGTGCTTTTGTGAATGTAGCATATAAAGCCGAATCAAAAGATGCTTTTGTTCAAAAAGTATCAGACTCTTTTAAAGAATATGATTTCACAGTCTTGGGGTTTGATGAGATAGAAAGATTACCAGAGGTGACTATAGAAAACATTGATGACTCTGAAAAAATATTGTTGTTGAAAAGAATAGAAAAAGGAGCTGAATTGGCTTGGGGTGATTTTCATACTTATATGATGTAAACAGGCTTCTTTAGCTGGTACATAGAATAAAGACGTCAATTGTAACGCCACATGCATCGGTGATCTTTCTGGTCATGCTTTTGTAGGGCAAGCATTAGTTTAACAGTTTTTGTACTAGAGCTTTTTATTTTAATATTACTATTTTGCTTTGGCTTGTCCTGTGCTTCTAGTGTTAATATTAGCTTAGTGATGCTTATGCTAGGGTAATCGAGTAGTCCCAAGCGGACGCTTGCGCCAGAAGGGGAAATAATAGCATAAATAAATCAAAAATGATCAAACTAGGTGATGCAACATAAAATTAATGGTATGAAGTATCCAATATTTAATGTTGGATATAAAGCTTGGGATCTGGTGATTCTGGGAGATTTCTTTCTTTATGATGAAATATATAAGGGAGGCGAAGATTTTTTCAAGACCTATTATCTCCATCAGATTTTTGTAGACTGTAACGGTAACACCTTTAAGCTGATTGGTAAAACCCCAATCAAGTCATTTTATAGCTTTTTTTTACCTAAACGTTATAGGTTAAATTTTGAAGATATAGAAAGGAGAATAGAATTAGAAGAGCTTAAGAAGCTATTAACAGAACGAACTTTACAAATTAAAAGTGATGCAGCAAGAAATGAAATTTATAGACAGGTAAAAAATAGTCAGTCCATTGAAGAATTGTTAAGAGGCTTTTAGTGTATACCGTTTAATGCAAGCATTAGCATAGTGGCGCTTGTGCCAGAGGGGGAAACCTAATCTAACTAAATAAGTAGTATGAAGAATTTAATATTAATCCTGTTTTTGTTTCAAGCTTGCCAAGGTTCGGCAAAAGGTAATCGTATTTTCAGTTCAGGAGTTGTGACCATTGATGATAACTTTAAAAGTCTTGCTGTTCTAAATGAAGACGGTAGCTCATATTTGAAGATAATAAGAGATAAAGCTGGAGAAATGAAAGTTGTTTATTCAGATAATAAGGAAAGTAGCTCAGTGTTAGAGAGCATAAAACATGATTATCCTTTTTATGATGTAAAATATAAAAAATATGGTATCCCTTTACCAACGATATCAATTAGAGCTTTTTATCCTAATTATAATATTGTTGTTTTTGATGCGCTTAAGGACGAAAGAGGATATAAAGTTTTTGTAAATGGATCTTGGAAATACATTAGAGTAAGCAAAGATTTAACCTATAAAACATGGAGACAGCATTTAATCAATGACGTGTATATCGTTTCAGCAAGCAAAAATCCTTTGTATGAGAAAAATAATCTTAAATCGAAAGTTCTTGCTGATAAAAACACCTACTCTTATAAAGTGGTTAAGGTAGAAGGAGAATGGTTAGAGGTAGAATGTTTAAAAGAATGTGAAGGTTGTCCTCATGACAAAAAAAAGCTGAAAGGATGGGTGAAGTGGAGAGAAGGAAGTAAAATATTAATCGATTTATATTATTCTTGTTAAAGAGATTAATAACAGGGCCTTTATCTGTTATGGGCTTGCCCCTTGGCGTAAGTCTCATGCATATGGTTTGGTGGAGGGAGACTTGTGCCTTTCTGTAGCTATTTGGTTTTAAGTTGGTATAACTAAAGCACAAGTCAGGCCTTGGCTCTATCCCAGTGGTAAGACTTACGCTAAAAGGGCAGGACGTATTGTAGAAAAGAGAGGTAAAAACAAAAAACTTAACTAACGTTTATGGAAATGAATGATTGGCTTTCTAACTGGTATAAATTAAATTGTAATGGAGATTGGGAGCATACATACGGCATTAGAATAGAGACATTGGATAATCCTGGATGGCTAGTAGAAATAGATTTGGTTGAAACAAGCTGTGAAGGAAAGAAAATAGCTATAAAATCCGAAAAAAGCGAAGATGATTGGTATGAAATTAATGCAGATGGAGAGGTGTTTACCGCTGTAGGCGATTCTATGAAACTTCAATTGTTAATAACACATTTTAAAGAATTTGTTGAAGGAAAATGAAATATAGACCCTTTCTGGTGCATGCGTTAACGTAGAGGTGTTTTTGATAGAATGAAATCGTCTAAAATGCTAGCTTATTGTCGCTTGTACTCTAACTGGGTAATTGCAAGCGAGCACCAAAAGGAGTTCGGTATAATAAATAGCTTTATTGAGAAAGAGTTCGATTGATCCTTTTTGCCTAAGCAGTTTATTTAGTACAAGCATTAACATATTGATACTTATGATAATTACATAAACTTGTTATGAAAACTATTTTAACCTTTCTATTAATTATTCTTTTTTCAAGATGCAACATAGATGATAAAGTTCATGGTGAATCTAGAACTGTTGCGCAATCTGAACTTAATAAAGTTTTGATTTCTAAGGTTCAATATTTTAGGAAGGCAGTAATTGATATTAAAAATTTTCCAAGAATTGATGACCTCAACGGATGGTTAGAGTATAAGCCTAGATATTTAGGTGAGAAGTTCGAAAGTGTTGATAAAACGAAATATAATTTAATCTTACGTATTGAATCTCATTCTTTAACTATGGATGAATTTTATGAACACTATGGACTATATTATGATAATACATATCTAGGTAAATCCTACGCAGGACTCATCCTTTCTTTAGATGAAATAAGAGCTTCGAAATCAATTACTTTAGAGGTTAGAAAGTTTAATGTGAAAAATCAAATCAACAATTATGTGGTAGTAGGTTCTATAGTAATATATTTTAAATGAACTACGAAGTAATTTGATTTATTAACCTATGGTTGATGTTATCACCAGCTATACCAAGCCTAAGTAATATTCAGTACAACAATAATGTCATCGATTTCATACATGCCAACAAAGGCATTGCTAAAAACAGTGGCAGGATCGATTCTACAATATAATCTGGCCGCATCATAGCGGTTAATACTATTGTTTCTTTACCTCAATAATTTGAATGGTCTCATCTGCAGCATATAAAGTACAAGTGATGCCTTGAGTTTCACAGTTTTTGACTGTTTTAAAAGATGCTTTTACCTTTTGACCGGATTCAAATTGCAAAAGCTTTTCTTTGTTGCATACCAACAAGAATTTGTCATCAACTCTGAGAAATAACCCTCCGCAGTTGGCCTCCACTATCGCATCTAAATAGTTATTTTCTTTTTTGCAGGACGTTATGAATACCAATGAAAGTATAAAGAGGAATAGCAATTTAGGTTTTAGAGCGTTTTTCATTTTTTGCCTCCGTTAAAGTTAAATTTAAGGTTAAGTCCAGCCGAGCTAATCCTTAAGTTCTTATCACCCATGGTGCCCAAGGCCGGTTTATAATATGGTTCAAAAATCAGGGTGTTTTTTCCTAAGTTTTGGTTAATACCAATGGCAATGATGGCGCTATTGGCAAAATCAAAGCCTCTTAAGGAACTTTTCTCGGTTTCTTGACGTTGTTGTGCTTCTCCATTTTTAAATTGGAAATTACTCCAGTTGTAATTGTAGGTATATTTCTGCGAAAGGTAAGAAGTAGAATTGATGCCCGTAGAGATATAGAAATCCTGCTTTTTGGTAGGATAAAATTTCACTGCCATAGGCAAATCAATGGTTAACAATTGTCCATTAAAACTTACGTCGTTGGTAGCCGTAGCCGAATACGCTGTAGAAGATGGTGCTAAACTCAGGGCATTATCTTTAGCAGAAAACATTGACATTGCAACATCCATCGGAACCTTATTCTCATAACTTACCTTGTTTTGGCTAATACCCGCACCAAAGCTAAACACTAAGTTTTTGGTTAATTTCACATTGGCATTTAAACCAACACCAGCACTTAGTTTGGCTTCATTGTTATCATGGTAATTAAAGAAAGTTCCTGTAAAAACGTCGAGGGTTGTTGTTGAACTATTATTTTTTTCGGTGTTTTTATTTTTGTTGTTCGCAATCTTTTGGCTTTCCTTGTTAAAAAACTCTTCGGTAGATAATTTAGTTGGTTGCGTTTCCTTTTCTACGGTGTTTTTGGGAACTTCGGTTTGAACTGTTCCCGCAACTTGGTTATTTTCAACTTTGGTATTGCTTACCATATTTCCATTATCTACCACCGCTGCTGTTGTTGGTGGATTGCTTTTGATAGTTTCTACAGGAGAAACGACATTTTTTTCAGGCTGTTTCTCACCAACGGTAACTTTGCTGGCAACAAGCGGATTTTCCGTAATTACATGCTCAGCACACGGAGTAGCCTGCTGAATTGGTTTTTGTACGGTAGGTTGATTTTCAACAGTCGCTATATTACGGCCAGAAATTGAATCATTTTGCGGGTTAATGTGGTCGCTATGGGTTGTAGAAGGTGTTTCCGTTTTTTTGTTGTTAGCGTTTTGTAAAATCGTTTTTTTAGTGTTAAATACCTCTCCAAAATATAATCCCATTACCAAAAGTAAGCTCGCAGCAATGCCACTTAACCACCAAATGGGTAGCTTTTTGTTTTCCTTTTCAGGAAATTTCTTGCGTAAGTCAGCCCAGCCCTGTTCGCTCAGACTGTCGTCGTAATCGTCGAAAACGACTTTTATTTGTTCTATTAGTTCTTCGTCACTCGCTTTCATCGCTCTTTTATCTTGTGTAAATGGAGTGGGTTGCCAATAATTGTTGTAAAGCCTGCTTTGCCCTGGTTAAATACGTTCTCGAAGAACTTTCAGGGATGTTAAGCATGCTGCCTATTTCTTTATGCGAGTAGCCGTCAATTTCGTAAAGGTTAAAAACGGTACGCTGCAATTCATTTAAATGTTTCATTAGTGCCAAAATATCTTGAGCGCTAAGTTTTTCGATCACAGAAGTATAGATGTTTTGCGGAATGGTGTCGGTAAGTTCCAAAGCTTCGCTAAAACGCATCGATTTTCTTTTATGGTCTAAAGAAGTATTCACCAAAATTTTTCTGAACCAAGGCTTGAAATCATTTTCCTCATTGAAACTCCCAATAGACTTGAATACTTTGATAAAGCTGTCATTGGCGGCTTCCAAAGCATCATCTCGGTTATTCAAATAGCGAATACAAATACCCAAAGCGTAGCCATAAAACTGTTTGTACAACAATTCCTGATAACGCAGGTTTCCCTGTTTGCAATAAGATATCAGCTCATCAAGGCCTTGCTTTTCACGCATGCACTACGGTTGTTTTGGCTAAATTAATTCTTCTTGGGACTATAAAAATAAGCTATATACCTCTTTTTTCGTACAAAATGATTTCAAATACTCTTTGATGAGAGGTAAATAAAATCAGTTAATCGACACCTATACGTGCACATTTTGGAAAACGCTACAAGCACTGAAATAAATTTGGTTACAGGCTTATTTTTCTGTTAAACAATTAATATCCGTAAATTTGTCCCTCAATTAAATTTTTAAACGTGTCGTTAGAGCAGTTAAAGTTAAGTAAGCCATTGGTTTCAACCATGAGTGCCTTGGGGTATTTGTCGGCAAAAGAAATGCAATTAAGAACCATGTCCCGTATTTTAGGTGGACAAGATATTATTGCCATTGGTCCAGAAGGAAGTGGTAAAACAACCACCTATGTGCTGGCCACTTTAATGCGCTTAAAAACAGGTGGAGGTGATGCGCCGAGAGCACTTATTTTAGTGCCTACTAAAGAGAAAGTGTTGGAGGTGCTAGAGTATTTCAACCAGTTGAACAAAAACAGTACGTTCAACATTGTGGGTATTCACGCTGATACACCTATAGATGAGCAAGTGGAAGAATTGACCGATGGCGTTGATATTGTAGTGGCCATCCCATCAAGAGCGAGGGCTATTTACCTTAAACTAGGTTTAAATACCAACAAAATCCAGATGATGGTGGTTGATGATGCGGCTGATATGGTGAAACAAGGGTTGCAATTGCCGATCAATGAGCTGGCGAACAGTATCCAGAAATGTCAGCATTTGGTGTTTACCGAGGTGATGCACGACAGGTTGGATAAAATGATTGCCGATTTTATGTTCATGCCGGCTACCATTGAGGTAGAAGAGCTTTCGGAAACCAAGGTGGAAACTTATCCTCAGTTAATTTATCAGGTGCCTAATTTCCGTACCAAACTGAACTTGCTCAATTTGTTATTGCAGGATACAGAGGTATTTGATAAAGTGGTGGTTTTTGTAAATACCCGATTGACTGCCCAAACCTTGTCTAAAGACTTATTTGATGGCAAAGCCGAAGATATATTTGTGTATAAACCGTTGTTTTTTGATGAAGCGGGTTTTGAAAGTTTAGAAGCTTTTAAAGTAAATGAGAAAGCCCGCGTACTGATTGTGGCCAACGAAAACTACGAGGAAACTAGCTTAACAAATATTCCTTTCATCATTCATTTTGAGCTGCCTGAAGATAAAATGCTTTACATCAATAGGGTGATTAAAAAGGATGAGGTAGATTTGGTTGCCTTGAATTTCATTACTGATTTAGAGTTGCCACAACTTCGTAAAATAGAACAAGCTATTGGTCATAAATTGGAAGAAGCAGAATTGCCTGAAGACCTCAAAATTGACGACATGGGTAAAGCTACCAAGCAGAAAACCAAACGGGCGAAAGAGTTAGAGCGTCAACAAGCGGAAGAGGAAGCTTTTAGAAATGCGGCTTTTCAACAGAAAAAGGAAAGTAATGCTAAAACAACTAATTATAGCAGTGGTGAAAAAGCGAAGATGAACAAAGCTCGCAATCACTAAACTTCTACAATTGTTCTAAAAGTTAAATTTATTCGTGGTGTAAGTACTTTTTTGGTGGGAGGTAAGCGATGTAACCAATGGGTTTGCGTGGTGCCTTTCATCATTAATAAACTACCGTGTTCCAAGTTAAGTGAAACATTCGTTTTATCGACCTTATGCTTGAACGAAAATTTACGCTCCACACCGAAACTTACGGAAGCAATGGCGCCATTTTTCTTTAGGTCTGTTTCTCCATCGCTATGCCAAGCCATTCCTTCACTACCATTGTGGTAAAGGTTCAATAAACAGGAGTTAAAAGTCTCTCCCGAAATGAGTTCAATTTTTTGTTTCAGTTTAAGCAGTTCGGCTGTCCAAGGTAGGGCAGTTTTGGTGATGTTCGAATAGGTGTACTCGAATGGTTTTTCGCCATACCAAGCTACTTTTCGTTTAGTGACAATCAATTTTCCAAAAATTACCGCTTGGTCATTTTCCCAAACTATATTTTCGAGCAGGTGTTGGTAAAAGAAATCAGCTTCGGCTCTGTTAAAGATTTTGCCATAGTAATTCACCGTTCCCTCTTTTGGAAGAAGGTTGATTGAAGCAGGGAGTTCTTGGTTGAATAGATTCATTACTAGTGGTTAGTGGTTAGTTGCTAGTGGATAGGAGCTAGGAGTTAGTTATTGGGAAATGCATTATAACCGAGTTCCATTATTTCAGGGTACAATAAATAACTTTCCTGATATTTCGCTTTAAGATTGCTTCATTCTTCGCAATGACGCTCTTTTTTTCGTCTTTGCGAGGAGGAACGACGAAGCAATCTCACTCAAGGCTTAAAAAAAGGCGAGATGATTAATCGAATTCATATTTGTATCATTATTGGATAGGTTTATTGTTATCTATTTAAATAACGACTGCTAGATCTTGTGCTTTTTGCCAAGCCACAATATCTTCAAAACATTTAATACGCATAGATAGTAGTTTTTGTTAAAATCGAAGTTACAAAATGCACTAGAGATTTTCCAACACTAACCACTAACCACTAACCACTAACCACTAACCACTAACCACTAACCACTAATCCCCTCCTTAACAAAAGCCTGTTCCCAACCAATAATGGCCGTTTTACGGGTAGTGCCCCACATGTAACCGCTAAATGAGCCATTGCCTTGTATTACACGATGACATGGAATGAGAAAAGCGATGGGATTACTGCCAATGGCGGTTCCTACTGCTCTTGAAGCGTTGGGATTTCCAAGCTCGCTGGCAATTTGGCCGTAAGTAGAAAGTTTACCCATAGGAATTTTGAGTAACGTTTCCCAAACCTTTAACTGAAAATCAGTGCCTTTTAAATGCAACTTTACGTCCTGTAGTTTAGACCAATCGTTTTGGAAAATGAACAGAGCGTTTTGTTGCAATGAATCCAAGTACTGTTTATAATTGGCATTTGGGAATTTAGCTTTCAATAGCTCCAATGCTTGGTTTTCATCTTCATAAAAAGCCATATAACAAACACCTTTAGGAGTAGAGGCCACCAATAAATTCCCAAAATGACTGCTCGTAAAGCTATAGTTGATTGTCAGTTCGGCACCACCATTTTTATACTCTGCAGGGGTCATCCCTTCAATGTTCACAAACAAATCATGTAGCCTGCTGGTTCCAGAAAGTCCGGTTTCAAAAGCTACGTCGAATAAATTGGCCTGCTCCGTTTGCAGTAAACTTTTGGCGTAGCTCACGCTTACATATTGCAAGAATTTTTTAGGACTGGTACCTGCCCACTCGGTAAATAAACGTTGAAAGTGAAAAGGGCTCAGGCTCACATTTTCGGCTACCTCTTCTAAATCAGGTTGGTTTTTAAAATGCGTGCTGATATAGTCAATTGCTTTGGCTACTCTTTCGTAATTAAGCTGTTGTTGCGTTTTCATGTGTTTTAAATTTATACAAATATCCCCACAGTAAATGGTTTATTAAATCCGAAACTTGCTTTTTTAAAACTCTTTTTCGGCAACAAGCTTACAATTGTTAATTTCGTTATTACCATGAACGAGCAACTGATTAACGAAATCAAAACAACCCTTCAAAAAAGTAAGGTAACCAAACTTGCGGCTATTTCTATGCAAAATGAGATGGCCATTAAAGAAGTGATTGACCTTACGTTTCATCCAGAGGAAAAAATCGCTTTCAGGGCCGCTTGGATTCTAGAGAATATCTATGAAAATAATCCGAAGAACTTCGTGCCGTTTGTGGCTTATTTCCTTGATGGGTTTTCAAAGCAAAATAACTTATCGGCACGCAGGCACTTCTCTAAAATACTGGCACTGCTCAGTAAAAAGAATGCATTGCCGGAAATAAAGCAAGTGTTGACGGATTATGATACCGAGAAGCTAGCGGAAACTACTTTTCAGTGGTTAATTGACGAAGAAGTGCCCGTAGCCATCAAATCACATTGCTTAAATATTTTGGCCAATTTCACTACCATTCATCCATGGATTAAAGACGAACTTTTGCAAACGATGGATTATTTGGTAGATAAGGAAAGTATTGCCTTTTTTGCAAAGGTAAAGCAAATCAGAAAGCAACTTAAGGTAAAATAGCGTGAGTTCGGGATAAGCGTTTTGTAATTTTTTCATTATCTCCAGCCTTAGCAAAGCCTCTTCGTTCTACTAAAATCGGAACCTGTTTGGCATACACTCTTATGTGCCTATGTGGTTGTTTTTTTACTAAAAACACAAAAGTTTCCTAAATGAACCACATAGACACATAGTAAGCACTATCTACAATGGTTTCAAACGGCGGGACAGTAGTATAGTAGTTTTTGTTCTAAAAGTCTGATTATGATGTGTAGAAAGTATTTTCTTAATCCGATTCACATTAGAATAATTATTCTTCTACGTATTCCAATATATCTCCTGGCTGACAGTTTAATGCTTTACAAATGGCCTCTAAAGTGCTAAAACGTACGGCTTTTGCCTTTCCTGTTTTTAAAATTGATAGATTGGAAAGCGTAAGGTCTACTTTTTCGGAAAGTTCGTTTAACGACATTTTTCTCTTGGCCATCATTACATCTAAATTCACTACTATAGGCATACGCTAAATCGTTAACTCGTTTTCAGACTGGATTTCCAATCCTCTTTTAAACACTTGTGCAATAATAAAAATAATTCCTGCCAAAAATAGGAATTCTCCACCATCACCGAAATATCCCGATAGGTTGTTCAAAACAAAACCTTCCTTAATTAAACCTTTGTAATAGGATTCTGCACAAACTTGAAGAATACCCACCATCAGTGCGAAATAGCTAATGTTTTCAATCCATTTGCAAATTTTTGTACTAAAAGGCTCTTTTAAATTGAACTTCATCGAAATTTTAACTGCTAAATAGGCCATATAAGCTTTTAAGCCCGATGAAATCACTAAAACTAGACCGATATTGAGGTAGTGAAAAATACCAAGTTGGTACAATTCAGAGAGATTGAGTTCCAAATAGAGTTTTTCGGTAGGGACGCTATTCCCCATTAAACCAATGATAAAAGAAAAAAGAAGGGTTCCTGTGTTGATACATAACCCAATAAAAACAATCCAGAATAATACATTCAATATAGGTAAAACTAGCTTGTGCATAGAATTTTCATTTTTCATGATATTCAAAATTAATATTGCAATTATAGTTAAATATTTATTGTTTATCAATAAATATTATTTTTCTTTTAATATTTTCAATTTTACAAACACAAAACATTAAAGCTGCGCTTAAATGCTACTTTTGGGAATGAGTTCAAAAGCAGAGATTTTATCAACGATTATAAAGAACAGGAGAAGTATTTTTCCTGAAAGTTACACCCAGCAGGAAATTCCGAAGGAAGTGATTGAGCAGATTTTAGAAAGTGCCAATTACGCCCCAACCCACAAATTAACGCAACCTTGGCGTTTTACCGTCATCAGAAAAGAAGGTAAAGCTAAATTGGGTGCCGAGTTGGGTAGGATTTACAAAGAAACCGTTCCTGCCGAAAAGTTTCTTCAGAAAAAGTACGACAGCTTTGGACAAAAAACATCGCAAGCTGAGGTGATTTTGGCCATCAATATCCAATTTCATGAAGACAAACTGCCAAATTGGGAAGAAATTGCAGCAGTAGGTTGTGCCGTACAAAATATGGCCTTAACTGCAGAATCTTTAAATGTGGGTGCTTATTGGAGCTCACCTCCATTGATTGACCACCTAGGAGATTTTTTAGGTTTGGCCGAAAATGAGAAATGTTATGGCTTGTTCTATATGGGCTACCATAATGCCGAACCACGTGAGGCTAACCGTACGCCAATGGCCGATAAGGTAAAATGGATAGAAGGATAGTAAGTACATCTTTCATCACCGTTAAATCAGCAAGGAAGCATATTTAATGTGCTTTCTTGCTGAGTTCCTAAACAACTAACCAACCAAACAACTAATTAACTACTTGATGCAATTAAAAAACGAACTTTATCAGCTTTGCTTAAATTTTGTAGAACAGCGCATTGCCACGGCTAACGAAGCTTTATTACAAGCTCAGGAAGCCAGTAATGACGACACCAAAAGTAGTGCAGGGGATAAGTTTGAAACAGGTCGTGAAATGGCTCAGCAGGATATTAACCGTAATAAGCAGTTGTTGGCTGACGCGCAACAGCAAAGGGCCATCTTGCAATCTTTAAAGGATATAGGAGATACAAACACTGCTCGAAATGGTAGTTTGGTTATTACCAATCAAGGGAGTTTCTACATCAGTATCAGTGCAGGTCAATTACAGTTGGAAGGTAAAACTTATTTTGCTATTTCAGCGGCATCGCCAATTGGTAAATTGCTGATTGGTAAACCGGTAGGTGAACAGATTCTTTTCAACGGAAAAACATATCTTATTCAGGAAATCGCTTAGAAAATATTTAAAGAAAAAATAAAACCACATAGACACATAGGGAGTTTGCTATGTGTCTATGTGGTTCAATTAGACAAATTCCGCCTTAATGATTTTATAAACTATAAAATACAACCACATAGCCACATAGGGGTATTGTTTTACAATTATGGTAGAAACTTTTAAAGAGATGTTAACACTGTTGAGTTTGCTATGTGTCTATGTGGTTAAATTAAACAAACTCCGCTTTTATGGCCTGAGTTATTAAATAGAATCTCGGACTTACATTATTTAAACTCTCCATTGATATCCCTAAAAGCCCATTCGGCCATGGAGGTAATAATAGGTACCAAGCCATTTCCAGCTTTGCTTAAATGGTAAGTTACATAAGGTGGCACTTCGGGTCTTGCATTTCTAATAATGAGCTGGTCTTGCTCCAATTGCTTCAAATGCTGAATCAGCATTTTCTCTGAGATAGCAGGAATAGCTCTTCTTAACTCACTATATCTTTTTTGCTCGCCAATTAAATGGTACATGATAATAGGTTTCCAATAACCGCCTATTTTTTCCATCACGTAAGTTACGGGACATTTTTCTAAGGCATATTTCTTGTTTTCCTGAACGGTAGAGCTCTCTTTGATTTGTGCCATGATACATACTTTGGGGTAAGTACTTGTCTAAAAGTAAGTACAAATGTAGCTTTGTCTTATTATTTAAACAAAAGGAAAATGAAAAAAATAACCATTACAGGTTCTCTCGGAAATATAGGCAGTAACCTGACCAAAATTTTAGTAGCGCAAGGACATGATGTTACAGTAGTGACAAGCAATGAAGATAGGAAAGAAGCGATTGAAGCTTTAGGCGCAAATGCTGCAGTAGGTTCGGTAAGTGATGTAGCTTTTTTAAGTGAAACATTTACAGGAACTGACGCTGTTTTTGCCATGACGCCTCCAAACTTGGGCGGTGCAAATATTATTCAAAATACGGTTAACGCTGGAAAAGCTTTTGCAGCAGCATTTGTTCAAGCAGGAGTAAATAGAGTAGTGATGTTAAGCAGCGTAGGTGCTGATTATGAAAACGGTACGGGACCAATTTTGGGTTTACATCACATAGAGAACATATACAAGGAATTGGAAAATGTTGAGGTTACTTTTTTAAGAGCGGGATATTTCTATACTAACTTTTTCAATGATATTCCATTGTTGAAGCATGCACAGATTATTGGTGGTAATTATTCATCAGAAGTTAACTTGCCATTGGTACATCCTAAAGATATTGCAGTAGCAGCAGCCGAAGAATTGAATTCAGAAGTAACTGGCAAAAAGGTAAGATACATTGTGAGTGATGTACAACAACCGAAAAATTATGCTAAAGTGTTAGGCAATGCCGTTGGTCTTTCAGATTTACCTTGGGTTCAATTTACAGACGAACAAGCATTGGAAGGGATGCAGCAAGCCGGAATACCTCAAGAAATTGCAGGCCTTTACACAGAAATGGGACAAGGCATCAACACTCATAAATTGACAGATGATTTTGAAAATCAAGGTTCTCCAGTAACGGGAGCTATCAAGATTGCTGATTTTGCGAAAGAATTTGCTGCGAAGTATTAAGCATAGTAGCATAAATAAAAAGCTCAAACCATCTAAGTTTGAGCTTTTTATTTTGAATGTGCTGTTAATACTTGATTAACGCCGTAACATTTTCACTAATGATAAAATCTTTTTCAAATTCATCCCACTCCTTATTACTAATGCCCGATTTTAGTGCTTGCTCTTTAAAAAAGGCATAATCAGTAGGTTTACCTTTAGTGTTTAAACATTGCTTTAAAAATCCGAGGGCTCGTTTTTCTCCAATCAGCTGCTCTAAACCTCTTAATATTAAAGGCCCATAGCTGTATCGATACGTTCCACCAATTTGGCCAGTTTCAGTTACTTTATTTAAGGGTACTACCTTTATGTTTTTAAGGTTGCTCACTGCATTTTTAAAATAGGTGTGGCCGTAGTTTTTTCCAAATTTTGCTTCACTGGCTTTTACGGATAGATATTCAGCTGTGGATTCTAAGAAGAACCAAAATAAAGTGGAGTTAGGTTGTAAAACGTTACCGAAATAATAGTGCGCAATTTCATGGGCATAAAAAGGATAGTCGGTAGAATCTTTAAACTTTTTGTTCACCTCATCCACGGTTTCGCCTAATTTACCACCAGCAATAGCAATGGTGGGATAAGACGCAAAACCCCAAACTCTTCCCTCATTAAATTTCTCTATTGCGGTATGTTCAATAAATACATTTTTTGTGGTGTATGGAATAGATAAAGCTTTATTAAAGTAAGCTTTGATTTCCGCAATTTCTGTTTCAAATACCGCTAATTGCTGTTTATTCATATTGGTGTTCAAAAACATGGCATTTGATGTTTGTAAAACACTGTAGTTACCTACAAAAAGCAAGGGGGCAATAGGCGTTTTGGAGCTAAAGGTTGCCGAAGGTCCTGGTTTGGGAATGTCGCCATTCACAAAAATCTGTTGTACACCTTTGGCTTCAACGGAAATGTCGAAAGTAACCTGCTCTATCAGTTGGTCATTTTTCTCGTCGTAAATAATGGGGTACCATTTTGACTGTTCGGCTGCTCGGAGCGTAGTGCCATTAAAAGCAATTAGGCCTTTAAAATCGGTAAAATTATACTCGTTATTGTAAATGGGGAATGCACCTGTGTAACTAATGCTTAATTCTTTAGGATCAACAAGTGTTTCATTTTTTTCTTGAGGTACATAGGTTAAACCCTCGCCACGCATCTTTCCATTATAATAACCGCTATATTTAAGTGTTTGTCCAGTAGCGTTTTTAATGTGTTTTATGTTAAAACCCTTGTTGAGCAGTATTTGGTAGTTTTTACCTAAATCTGGAATATTGCTTATTGTAAAATCACTAGTAATTTGCCCAGTTTGCATGTCTATCACCACTGAACCTTTTAAATGAGGAACCTGAGCATTCAATTGGACAACACAAAATAAGAAAAGAGCAGAGGTGATTAATCTAAAAAGCATATCAAGAATAATTTAGTGAGATGCTAAACTAAAAAAGTTACTTTATAAAACGACGATAATTCCTATTTAAAACTCTTTTTAATGCTGTGTAGTAAATTTCTGGCGGTGTAATTCCCTGGGTCAATAATTCTCCTAATGGTGTACAAAGGATAATTTTCGTCTCTTTTGGTAGAAAGGATAAAAGCTGCTTTAAAACCGTGCTCTTTTAATTTTGGCAACGAGCTACTTTTATAAACTCCATAAGGGTAGGCGAAATATTCCACTTTTTTACCCGTAATTTTCTCTAGTTTTTGGGTAGGTTCATCAATCTGTGTTTTCCAATCCTCCTCATTGAACTTGGCAAAGTTTTTATGGTCGTAGGTATGGCTGGCAATCACGTTCCCTTGGTCAGAAAGCTCCTTGATTTGTTGAGCATTCATGTAGGCAATTCTTCCTTTTTTGCCAATGGAAACCGTCATGATGAAATAAACGCCTTTAAACCCATACTGTTTTAAGGTAGGGTAGGCCACGGTATATTGGTCCAAGTCAGTATCATCAAAAGTGAACATAATTGGCTTTTCTGGAAGTTTTTTACCGTAAACCAAATAATCATAAAGCTGGTCGGGAAGTATCGATTGATATCCGCTATCGGCCAACATTTTAACGTGTTCTTTAAATTTAGCAGGAGAGATGATGTCATCTTTTGCTCGTTTACCATCGCTTGGTAGCCATTCCCTTATTTGGTGGTAGCACAACACTGGTACTTCTTTTTTGGCTAAAATAGTCGCTGCATCAGCCGCTTTTAAAGTGTCGGCTTTTGGTGCGGTGGCAACAGAAGAAGTATCAGTAGCTTTGGTGGTAGCGCTTAAATTGCTTTCGCCAGAAGTAGATTGGCAGCCCGAAAATAGAAAGGGGCATAAAAATAATGCCCCAACTAGAATTTTTTTCATTATTAATTCAGCAAAATGTGCTTAATAAAAAACTTATGTGTCTATGTAGTTTAAATTATCTTAAAAGCTTTTTACAATATTATTGTGCAAAGTTTTAGGGCTCCAATGGCCACTGGCAATAATTCTTCTAACGCACATTAAAGGATCATTCTCATCACGTTTATCAGCCAAAGCGAAAGCCATTTTAAAGCCTCTTTTCTTTAACTCAGGAAAGCCTTCTTTGTTCCATAAACCAAATGGATAAGCGAAGTACTCGATTTTTTTACCAGTAATTTCTTCCAGTTTTTTGGTTGGTTTATCTAATTGTTCTTCCCAATCTTTACCTGTGTATTTTTTGAAGTTCTTATGGTCGTACGTATGGCTACCAATGGTATTGCCTTCGTCAGAAAGTTCTTTAATCTGTTCTGCACTCATGTAATTTACAAACTTGCCTTTTTTGCCAATAGAAACCGTCATGATGAAATAGGCAGCTTTGTATCCATATTTCTTTAGGGTTGGGTTAACCACCGTGTATTGATCTAAAACCGTATCATCAAAAGTAAGCATAATAGGCTTCTTTGGAAGTGCTTTGCCCTCGTTTAAATAAGCGTAAAGCTGATCAGGCAAAATGGTGTGATAACCACTGTCCGACAACATTTTCATCTGGTCTTTAAAGTTTTGGATCTCTACAGTATAGTCTTTGCCCATGGCACCATCCGTAGCTCTCCAGTTACGTACTTGATGGTAACAAAGGATAGGCACTTGTGGTCTTGCCAATATTGTTTTGGCATCAGCTACCTTGATATTTTTAGTGTCAATAGGGGCGCTTTGATTTTCAGTGGGTTCAGTACTGGCCACATTGGTTACGCTGTCCTTTGTTTCACTAGTTTGGGCAGTTTGAGATTTTGATTGGCATCCAGCTCCATAAACCAGTGCCAATGCCATAAGAGGTAAGAAAAATCTTTTCATAAAGTACTATAAATACGAACAAAACTAATCAATAACATCAAAATTGGTAGTGGTGTTGATAAATATTTACCTGACCCTTTGAAAACTAGAAATGTAGCACGGTAAACTCACTCAATTATTACATAAAAACCCTTAGACCCACCTCTTTTTGGTTTAAATTAGCTCATTCAAATTTCCATTACTTAACTAACTAAATACATGAAAAAACTCTACTTGTTCTCACTGTTAGGTTTGTTTTCAGGAGTGGCTGTTCATGCCCAAACCAAAACAATTACCACTACAGAAACGCTTCAGGTACCCCAAAAGGCCAACTATCAAATGGCAGCCCGTTTTTCGCCTAGCAAATTGCGAAAAATGATTTATTCCACCAGTGTAGACCCGCATTGGTTAAAACAAAGCAACCGTTTTTGGTACGAATACGAAACTCCTAGCGGAAAAAACTGGTACATCGTTGAGCCTGCTTCCAGAAATAAAAAACAACTTTTCGATCCTGCAAAGTTGGCTGCAGAAATCACTTTGATTACCCGTGACCCATTTGATGCGCAACATTTGCCAATTGAGAATTTGAAATTTAGCAACGACGAGAAGTTGATTACTTTCGAAATAAAAAGTACCATCGATGAGGTAAAGCCAGATAGAAAAGATAAAAAAGCAGCGGATTCGATGCAGAAAAAAATCTTCAAATTCCAATATGAATTAGCTGGTGGCAAACTCCTAGAAATCAAAGATTTTAAGAGACCCAAAACCAAACCAAGCTGGGGAGCTGTAGCACCAGATTCGTCTGCCATTATCTTTACCCGTAATTACAACTTGTTTTGGATGGACAAAGCCAATTACCAAAAGGCCCTAAAAAATGAAGAAGACAGCACTATTGTTGAACACCAACTGACTAAAGATGGGGTGAAATCATATGCTTTTGGAAGTGACGGTAGTGGAGAGAACAACGAGGAGATTATTAAGAATGATAAAAAGCGCAGAAGAGCATTTGTGCTTTGGTCGCCAGATTCGAAATACTTTGTAATACAACGTTCAGATAGCAGAAAAGTTAAAGACCTTTGGGTAATCAATAGCGTAAGTGCTGGCAGACCAACCTTAGAGACTTATAAATACCAAATGCCAGGTGAAACAGAAGCGCCACAAGATGAAGTTTGGTTGTTCAATTTTGCACAAAAAACAAGTAAGAAATTAAATGTTGCGGCTTTTAAAGACCAAAGCTTAAACACGTATAGCAAGCCAGCATTAAATGCCGATAGAGATAATGAATTTAATCCAGCGGTTTGGTTAGGTGATAATGGTAAATTTTACATGGGCCGCACCAGTCGCGATTTAAAACGTATTGATGTTTGTGTGGTAGATGTAGCCAGTGGCACCGTAAAACCGTTAATCGAAGAACGTTTTAATACCTATGTGGAAGTACAGCGCCCTGGTTTGGTGAACGGTGGTAAGGAGCTCATCCATTGGAGTGAGCGTGATGGTTGGGGGCATTTTTACCTGTTTGACGAAAACGGAAAATTGAAAAACCAAATCACTAAAGGCTCTTTCCATTGCGAGAACATCGTAAACATTGACGAAAAAGCTAGAGTGCTTTATTTTACGGCCAATGGTCGCGAAGCTAAAGAAGATCCATATTATTACCACTTGTACCGTGTAAATTTTGACGGTTCAGGCTTAAGATTATTAAACGCTGGCGATTTTGACCACGCTTCGAGTATGAACGATGATGGACGTTACTTTGTAGATAATTATTCAAGAGTTAATACCACTCCAAAATCTACTTTGTACGACAACAACGGTAACAAAGTGATGGAGTTGGAAACTACTGATTTATCTTTATTGATGGCTGCGGGTTATAAATTTCCTGAACCATTTAAGGTGAAAGCTGATGATGGTGTAACCGATTTGTATGGCGTAATGTATAAGCCTTTCAACTTTGATCCGAGTAGAAAATACCCTGTAATTGAGTATGTGTATCCAGGTCCACAAACTGAAGCGGTAAATAAAGCTTTTGGTCGTAGCATGGACAGGATGGACCGTTTAGCGCAATTAGGTTATGTGGTAATAACTGTAGGTAATAGAGGTGGTCACCCAGCACGTTCAAAATGGTACCATACTTATGGTTACGGTAACTTGCGTGATTATGGTTTGGCTGATAAAAAAGCGACGATAGAACAATTGGCAGATAGGTATCCGTTTATTGATGTCAATAAAGTAGGTATCACAGGACACTCTGGGGGTGGTTTTATGTCGACCGCTGCCATGTTGGTATATCCTGATTTCTTTAAAGTAGCAGTTTCTGCAGCGGGTAACCATGATAATAGCATTTACAACCGTTGGTGGAGTGAAAAACACCATGGGGTGAAAGAAATTGTTTCCTTAAAGGGAGATACTTCATTCAAATATTCGATTGATAAAAACCCAGATTTGGCTAAAAACCTAAAAGGACATTTATTGTTGATGCATGGCGATATTGATAACAACGTACACCCAGCTAATAGTGTTAGGGTAGCTAATGCACTAATTAAAGCAGGTAAACGTTTTGATTTCATCATTGTGCCTGGTCAACGTCATGGTTTTGGCGATATGACGGAATACATGTTCTGGCGCTTAGCTGATTATTTCAACAACTATCTTTTAGATGATTTTTCTCAGTCAACCAACGTGAACATGACGGAAATGGATAGGGAAGTAGAACGTAAAAATTAAAGTATTAGATATAGAGAAATCCTCAGTGGCTTAGGTTACTGGGGATTTTTTGTTTGGTCATATTTAGATGAGTAGGTGATTGAAAAAAAACATTAAGAAATGAAGATAATTAAGACTATATCGAGCAAAACTTAATGGTTAAAACTAAAATGTCTAAGGTGGTTAAAAAACAATAAACCCATAACCAATGAACGTCGAAAGGATATACTTAAATGATGACGGTTCCTTTATGAAAAAAGGTCATTCTAGCCTTAATTAGAAATTCACTAAAGGTTGTCTTTTTAGTGGCGCTTTTGTTGTAAATTTCAAAATAATATTCCGTAGGATTCATAAAACCTTTAGTGAATAACCAAAATGAAAATCGTTTCGTCTGAGGATTTGGATTTAATTCAGCCAATTCTTCTACGGAGCTAATGTTTAGGCTGTCGTTCCTTAATAAATTTAAAAAGATCTGGTTTTCTTTAGATAACGTTTCAATCTGAACTTTACTAAGAGGTTTGGTTGTTTCCTTTCCAAAAACAATGTCTGGATTAAAAATTCCTTTTCTGAAAATTTCCCTTAAATTTTTGTCTGTACTATTAATTATTAAGGTTTTTTCTCCCAGTTTAAATGTGTTTTCATTTATAATTTCTATTTTTCCTTCAAAAATTCCGTAGTCTTGTTTAATATAGCTTTTTTCAAACGTGTCTTTAGCATTTAAATTGATGTGTTCATTTTTAGACTGCCCTAATGCCTTGTGAAATAGACCACTGAATAGAAACAATATCATTAGCTGTGTTCTCATAAAATTGATACTAAGGGTTTGAAGGTCTCATCTAATTTAATGTTCAAATTAGCTATAAACTAAATAAAAAGTTCTCTCTCGTTAGAGATTTAATGTAACTAGGCTTATTTTCTGTGTCCTTCTGCCAAGCAAGGTTCAGCATAGTCGATGACTTTACTATCCCTTAGCTCATCGAGGATAATCTTTATAGGTTGGTAATTCATCGTAGAAAGTACTTCTATTACAAAGTATCCTTCTTTAAATTTTTCTGTAGAACAACCAAGATCTTCAAATACTTTTCTTACCGAATTGGTGTCTTTATCTTTTTCGAAAATTACCACTTGAATAGTTGAATTTCCCGAGTATTCAACTGTTCTTCGAAATGTCAGCACTTCTTCGATATCGTCATATTCTGCAAATACAATATCGTCTGAGGCAAGTGGAGCATAAAATGGGATATTATCAATTTTGTACAGGCCGTTATTCTTGTCAATAATTTCAGCCCACATTGTTTCTACAATCTCTTCGTCAAAAATGTCGCTATAAAAACGGATTAATATTTTAACGTAATTATCTGATTCTGGTGCCATCTTACTATTTGTTATTATATTTTAGACTTTGCAATCGGGTAGGTTTGAAGAGCGCAAAGTAAAAAGAGATGCAAAGTTTATACATCAAAGTGCTTAATGCAAAACTGGTGTTTACCTGTAGGTATTCTATTCTTTGATTAATGTAAACTTGGTTTTCTTTTTTGTTGTCATAAAGCCTGTAGCATCCAAACTCATAATTCCGTCATATGAAATCCATCGTCCTTTGTCGACGGAAAATTCAGCAATTGCCTGATGTGTAAATTTCATCATTGTCTTTTGTTCGCCGCCACTACCCATAAAACTTGGCGAATTGAACGTTCCGTTAACATATTCGACTATATTGTATTTAATAACTGCAAGTGTTTCTCCTTTGTACTTTTTAATATCTGTTAAAGTAACTTCATTGATTTTATATGAACTGTCACAAGTGAAATTTTGGTCGTTGGCAATTAAACTAATGTCAAGTTTCCATGTGTCGCCAATTTTTAATGGTTTTGTAGGAAGCTCAAAAAAAGTTGAGATTAAATTTTTCTGATTACTTTTTACCCAAAAGCTATGAATACCCCCAGTTGCATAAACTGAGCCCCTAAGCACTACACCTTGGTTAATCGATTGCATCATTTTCGATATTTCATTTTGTTTACTGTTGTCTTTGGGATCTTGGTTTGTTTTTTCTTTCGGTCTGGCAGTCATTACGATGTCGATAACATTGTTACCCTTATTGGTAAGCGTTGAAATATAGTCCATATTTTGCATAGCTTTATTCAGCTCTTTAAAGAGGTTTTTAGTTTCTGACAATCCTTTTCCTGTACTGTCAGAAAGTGCTTTAAAAAGGTTATTAAAGTTTATTTCAACTTTAGAGGTGTCAATATCACTCATTACCGTTAGGTAGTTTAGTTTTTCATTTTCTCCGATTTTCCATTTAAGGTTAACTGTTTGTCCAAAGGTTGAAATGGTTAAAAGTCCTAATATGATTGTCAATAGTTTGCTCATTGTGTTTTGCTGCTTTTTATATTTTTATAGTTAATTCTTAGCAGAATTTTTTTGCTAAACTTAAGAATTATAGTTATTTATAAAAGGTAATAAGTTTAAAGCGTCTTCTTTATTCTCAATTTTCAAATAGTAAATGTGTGCGACGTTTGAGGCATCTGAAAAAGTAATATAGTTTCCTACCCCTTGTCGAAGATTTTGGGTTAAGTCTCCTTTTGTATAATGCTTTCTTTCCCCAAAATAGTCTTCATAATGTAGGTAAATGTTGCTGAGTTCAGCAATCTTAAATTCTTGACTATTAATAATTACAGCGTTCAGTTTAAATTCTAGTTCGCCTTTGAGCTCACCATTAAGAGGTTGGTAAGACCATAAATTTGTGATGAGAAAATATAGAAAAACAACGAAGGTGATTAGGATGTAAAAAATCCGAAAAGTTTCATTGACTTCAATTGGGGTTAGCATTGTAGCAAATCCAAAAAACACTAGACTATAGGCGATGATATTTCGATTTAAACTAAAATTTGTAGTGGAAGGTTCGAAAATTGTGTATTTAGCAGCTACCATAAAATTACGCTGTTATTGGTGGGTGGCCTTTATGGTTTTTGTTGTTTAAAATAGCCATTAGCATTTATGATGTATTTAGTAATGCTAGTGGTCACTTTCTTACTAGTTTTGTCAATGTCTGAGCTATCCGGCTTTAAGTCATAACTCGTTATGGAGTCCCTAACAATAATTGTTTTATCATTAGTTATCGTCAAATATTCAATAGCACTATAGCCCATATCTTCCGCAGTTTTTTTGTATGGCCCCAATGAGTCAATTTTGTTGCCTTTCTTGTCATAGGTCATTATAAAAGGAGCAAGTCCAAAGTCTCCAATTGAACAGTCAATTAATGCTACAAATTTATCATCATTAAACAAAATGCCTAAAGGCTGACTTGTCCAAACGTGTTTGTATTTTTCAAAAGCTTGCTTGTCGTAATGTTTCGAAAGTGCTGGAAGTTGTCCATGTGGATTATGTAAAAGAGGTAGGGGAATTTGATCCAAGGTTTTTAAGTAGTTCTCAAAATTGTTTCCTGAATTGACCTGCTGCTCATTTTCTGTTATTGTTGAGTTGGAAGACGGTTTAGTATTTGTTGAACAACTTATCAAGCTGAGCAAAAAGAAAGTTAATATATATACTGTTTTTTTCATTGTTGTTTTTCTTTCAGCCTTGCCTACCATTTTATTTATATTTCTCATTCATACGGTGCAAATACCTCGTAAAGTAGACGGCTTACACACTATAAAAAAGACCTTGTTGTTTTTAATGAAATTTTTCGGAAAATCTTTTGAGAAGTCCGAGCGTTAATGGATCAAAGCTAGTGCTTCGCTTTAAGGTTTGCAAGTCAATTTTAACAAATAGGTAGCTTTCAAAATACCTATTTAGAACTGATGTAAAGGAAAATAATCGTTGAACCTATTTCACCAACATGTTGGCCAATTGCGTACTGTCCCCATTAAAAGCATTAAAATCTACCACATGGCCAATACCATTAATTTTAGCTTTGTCGGAATGTTGCCAAAATTTCCAAAGGTTTTTATCCAGATTTAATTTAGGCTGATAGTAATGTGCAATCCAGAGATGATTTTCGTCAAATTCACCCGCTAAGTAGTCTTTATAAAACTTCAAGCCTGTATAAATAATTGGTTTCACCTTGGTTTTCATCTCTATATAATTGATGAAATCTGAAAGCTCCAATCGCATTTTAGCGGGGCTAACACCATCAAGACTTTCAATATCTACCACTGGAGGCAAATCACCTTTCTCGATATTCACTACCTGTAAAAAGAATTTAGCTTGTGCTTTTCCATCTTTTCGTGGTCTAAAGAAATGGTAAGCACCGCATATTAAACCAGCTTTAGGTGCTTCTCTCCAGTTACGTTTAAAATAAGGGTCAACCAGTAAAAGTCCTTCCGTAGCTTTAATAAATGCAAAACTGATCTTCACCTCATCCTCTTTCATTTCCTTCACCTTAGGCCAATCAATTTTACCTTGGTAATAAGAAACATCAATGCCATGCACGGTATGCTTTTTAGGTATTTTGATATTGAAGCTATGGTACGTTCTGTAATTTGGGTCCTGACCATAATCTTTCACCCAGCGCCAAGCAGATACAAAACCGCTTAGGATATAGCCATAATAAAAAGGGGAGAGCAGGATAAGTAATAAGCCTGCTATGGCCATTTTTAAAGCCATTGGAAAAGGTTTTCCTTTCTTTTTCCTTGGAGTGGATGGTCTTGGATTTACTTTTCGTATGGGGGCTTTTCTTTTCTCTGCTGGCATAAATATGAATACAACAAAGTTGAAGAAAAAGTAGGAGAATAAAAAAGTTCAGAAGACGATTTGGCACCGAGGCTGGAGTAACTATCAGATCGTTTGAAAAATAAAAATCCTTCGTTACAAACAGCTTGTAACGAAGGATGGTTAAAGCCTCCAAAAGGAAGCGTGTAAGTAATTAATATTAAAAATGGAAGTTAATGCCCAGAGATGGCTGGTTTAAGTCGCTTCCAAAAGAAAATTGATGAATGCGAGAATCTTTAGTATTTGGATTTGTATAATTATACTTCTGATTTAAATAGTTGAATAATCCAACCTTTAATTCAATAGCGATGTTTTTATGAGGGAAAATAGCAATTCCAGGTTGAATGCCTGCTAAATAACTTGTTGTTTTTCTATTTGCACTATAAGAGCCAGTTGGTATAATTTCTTTAGTGCTACCTAGCATGACACCAGCATTTACTTGCCCAAACAGTTTTATCTTCTCGTGTAGATCTAGATAATACCTGAAAAAAGGGTTAATGAGATAATTATGGGTTTTATCTCCTCCAATTTCATTAGTGATTACCGTTCCATTTGCAGCCGTAATTACTTTAAGAGGATTTCTTTTCTCGTACGAGTATCTTAATTCTATACCCAATAAAGCATTCTTCCCTACAAAAAATCCAGTGGAGGGACCTAAATTAAAAGAAGTTACTTTTTGTTCTGAGTCCCCTTTGTAATTCATTGAACCGAAGCCTAGGCTTCCACCAATAACTACTTTACCTTTTTCTGTTTGGGCGTGGCCATAAAGGCACAGGGCAACCGCAATAGCGGTTAATAATTGTTTTTTCATAATTAAAATTTCAATTTGTGTGTCCTTAATGTTATGGAAAAAAGTGCAGCAATTGAAATTTAAAAGATTAAATTTTTGTTAAGAATGAGGGTTTTAGTGTTGTGTAGAGCTTTTAGTTTTATAAACCTGATTGAGCGGATTAGCCCACAGTGAGCTTTAGCGAACGAGGACTATGAGCGAAAGCAGGACTGAATTGTTCGATAGTGAAGGGAGTATCTTTGCTAACTAAATATAGGGCATAAAAAAAGCCCCGTACGTACGGGGCTTTTAAACCTATGAAAAATGGTTGAAATTATTCTTTATGACCACTAGCTTTTCTTCCTAAAACCGAATTTTTCTTGCCGTAGAAGAAGTAAATGCCTACACCTAATGCCATCCAGATCGCTAACCTGATCCAAGCCTCAATAGGTAATGAATACATTAAGTAAACACAAACAACAATACCCAAAATTGGTACTAAAGGAACTAATGGGGTTCTGAAAGGACGTTCTCTATCAGGATCTGTTTTACGCAAGATCATTACGCCAATACAAACCAGTGAGAAGGCTAGTAGGGTACCGATAGATACCATGTGGCCTAAGTCGGTAACTGGAACAAAACCTGCAAATAAACTTACGAATACCATGAAGAACAAGTTGGTTTTCCAAGGAGTTCTGTATTTAGCGTGGATGCTACCAAAGAATTTTGGCAACAAACCATCTTTAGACATGGTATAGAATACTCTCGATTGTCCCATTAACATCACCAAGATTACCGAGGTATAACCTGCTAAAATAGCGATGATCAAGCCCATTTGTAACCAACCATAACCCGTTACTTTAAATGCGGTAGCGGCAGGAGAAGCGTCACCTTTGAAAATTTCAAAAGGTACTAAACCAGTCATTACGTGAGCAAATAAAACATATAAAATGGTACATACGGCTAAAGAACCCAAGATACCGATAGGCATCCCTTTTTGTGGGTTTTTAGCTTCTTGTGCAGCGGTAGAAACGGCATCGAAACCAATGAAAGCAAAGAATACCAAGGCAGCACCAGCAGCAATACCAGAAATACCAAACTCGCCATAAACGCCCGTGTTTTTAGGAATATAAGGCGTGTGGTTTTCAGGATTGATGAATTTCCATCCTAAAGCGATGAACAAAATTACTACGGTTACTTTTACAATTACCAAGAAATTGTTAAGACCTGCAGACTCTTTTGTACCACGCATTAATAATAAAGAAAGTAGAGATACAATCACAATAGCAGGTAAATTGATACCGCCACCGTCAACTTCAGCAAATGATTTGGTGAGGTACAATGGTAGTTCTACGCCAAATTCGTGCAATAGTTTATTGAAATATCCAGACCAAGATACACCTACCGTGGCGGCACCTAGCGCATACTCTAGTACCAAATCCCAGCCAATGATCCAAGCCATAAATTCGCCCATAGTTGCATAAGAATAAGTGTAGGCGCTACCTGCAACAGGTATCATCGACGCAAATTCTGCATAACATAATCCCGCAAAAGCACAGCCTATAGCTGCTAATACGAATGATAATGTTACAGCGGGTCCGGCATGTTCTGCAGCAGCTATACCTGTTAAAGAGAATAAACCTGCTCCAATAATTGCTCCAATACCTAAGGCAACAAGACTCTTATTGCTTAAGGTACGCTTGAGAGTGCCTTCGCCACTTTCTGCCGATTCGGCAACAAGTACATCAATAGGCTTTCTTAAATTCATAAATTAATAATTAGTTGATTAGTTAGTTTGTTGATTTAAAAATTAACGGACCAAACCTAAAAAAAAATATCTATAAATGAAAAAGGGATTTTTTGCAAAATCCCTCTTATTGAGTAACATTTTAGTTTTTGATCACTGTATCGGTTTCATTTACCAAAGTGTCGATAGTTTCGTTACCAAGTGAATCAACACTTTTTTGTACCCTAATTTCTTTTTTAACTTCCATTCCAGTGCTATTTGTAGCATGCGAAGTATTAATAGCGATGTAAGGCGCAATTACCAAGGAAACAATCGACATCAATTTGATTAAAATGTTCATTGATGGACCAGAGGTATCTTTAAAAGGATCTCCAACAGTATCACCAGTTACCGATGATTTATGTGGTTCAGATTTTTTATAGTACATCTCGCCGTTGATTTCTACACCTTTTTCAAATGACTTTTTAGCATTGTCCCAAGCACCGCCAGCGTTAGATTGGAAAATTCCCATCAAAACACCAGATACTGTTACTCCTGCCAATAGACCGCCTAATACTTCTGGGCCAAATAAGAAACCTACAATTACAGGTGTAATTAAGGCAATGGCACCAGGCATTAACATTTCTCTGATAGAGGCTTGTGTAGAGATGGCCACACATTTTTCGTACTCAGGTTTAGCTTTGTATTCCATAATGCCAGGAATTTCCCTAAACTGACGACGAACTTCTTGTACCATGTCCATGGCTGCTTTACCTACTGCCTGGATACAAAGTGCAGAAAATACAAATGGAATCATCCCGCCAACAAATAGGCCCGCTAAAACAGGTGCTTTGTAAATATCGATGGCCGAAATGCCAGCAATGCCCACAAATGCAGCAAATAAGGCTAGAGAAGTTAAAGCGGCAGAAGCAATGGCAAAGCCTTTTCCTGTGGCAGCAGTGGTATTACCAACAGCATCTAAATTATCCGTACGTTCACGAACCTCTGGGGGTAATTGGCTCATTTCGGCAATACCACCTGCGTTATCGGCAATAGGACCAAAGGCATCAATGGCCAATTGCATGGCGGTAGTAGCCATCATGCCTGCGGCAGCGATAGCTACACCATATAAGCCTGCAAAATAATAAGAGGCCATAATACCACCAGCCAATACCAAAATTGGGATTACGGTTGATTTCATCCCTACTGAAAGACCGGCAATAATATTGGTCGCGTGACCTGTTGAAGATTGTTGGATAATTGAGTTAACAGGTCCTTTGCCCATGGCCGTGTAGTATTCGGTAACGATACTCATAATAGTACCCACTACTAAACCTACTAAAATGGCATAAAACACGTTGATGCTAGAAAATTCGTAGCCACGTAAACTTAAAGTTTCTGGTAACATCCATTTCACTAAGAAGAAAGAAGCGATCCCAGTAATGATGATCGACGACCAGTTGCCCAGGTTAAGGGCATTTTGTACGTTAGATTTTTCATCTTTAATGGTTACAAACCAAGTACCGATGATAGAGAAAACGATACCCAAACCGCAAATAACCATTGGCAATAAAATAGGCGACATTCCCCCGAAGTTATCTGTCACTGTAATTTCTTGTCCTAACACCATTGTTGCTAAAATAGTAGCTACGTAAGAACCGAATAGATCGGCACCCATACCTGCTACGTCACCTACGTTGTCACCCACATTATCTGCAATGGTAGCGGGGTTACGTACATCATCTTCAGGGATGCCTGCTTCTACTTTACCTACTAAGTCGGCGCCAACGTCGGCAGCTTTGGTGTAAATACCACCGCCTACACGAGCAAAGAGCGCAATAGATTCGGCACCTAAAGAAAAACCAGTCAACACCTCGATAGCGGTTTTCATTTCATGGCTATTGGCACCTATTACATTAAAATACTTTAAGAAAATGATGAACAAGCCGCCTAAACCGAGCACTGCTAAGCCCGCAACGCCTAAGCCCATTACCGTACCGCCGGTAAAGCTTACTTTAAGTGCTTGTTTTAAACTTGTTCTGGCCGCTTGTGTGGTTCTAACATTGGCCTTGGTTGCTACTTTCATTCCTATGTATCCAGCAGTAGCAGAAAATACAGCACCAATAATAAAGGCGATAGAAATGATCCAGCTGGAATGAATTGCTTTGCCATGTACCTCGGTCACAGTTCCTGAATAGGCTAGTAGTGAGGCGGCTAATACGGCAAAAATGCTCAAAATTTTCCATTCTGCTCTCAAGAAGGCCATAGCGCCATCTGCAATGTAACCGGCTAACTCTTTCATGTTTTCATCACCAGCATCTTGCTTGTTTACCCAGGCGCTTTTTACCGCCATTACCAAAATGCCTACTAAGCCAAGTAGAGGAACAGCATAAATAAGATTGTTTTGTAAAAAATCCATAGTTTAAATTTATATTTAGTTGTTTAGTTGATATTCAATCTACAAGGTAGAAAAAAAAATAGTTGGTTGTCAATATATTTTCTGCTTTGCTTCTAAAAAACTTCCGCTTGCCATTCGAGTTGTAAAAGGTGTAAAAGCCAAGCGGATATAACGGCTACATGTAACAATTTACTTGATTGATGAGCCTCTATATCACCATATGTTTTAAATATGCTTGGCGGTAAAGTAATTATTAACATGCTTTTTCTATCTTAGCTGTAACAACCAAAAACTAAACTAAACAAATGAAGAATCAACAAGAAGAAGTCTCTTCTAAACGAAAATTGGGTCTTTTTGATGGCGCAATGCTGGTAATGGGTTCAATGATTGGTAGCGGTATCTTTATCGTAAGCGCAGATATCATGCGAAATCTTGGCTCAGGCTACTGGTTAATTGTGGTATGGCTAATTACTGGGGTAATGACGGTGGCCGCTGCAATTTCTTATGGGGAGCTTTCCTCGATGTTCCCTAAAGCAGGAGGGCAATACACTTACTTAAAAGAAACCTTTGGTAAAATGATGGGCTTTCTTTATGGGTGGGGCTTGTTTGCGGTAATCCAAACCGGTACCATTGCCGCGGTGGCCGTGGCTTTTGGTAAATTTACCGCCTATTTGATTCCTGCGCTAAATGATGCTGCCCCAATTTTTCAAAGTGGTGGATATAAAATTACATGGATACAGATTTTAGCTATTGTGGTTATTTTGTTGCTGACTTATATCAATACCAAAGGGGTTGAAGGCGGGAAACTGTTGCAGAATGTGTTTACAGGCTCTAAAATTGTAGCTTTAATTGGTCTAATCGTTTTGGGCTTTCTTTTGGTGAAGAGTAATTTCTGGTCAGAAAATATGAGTTATGGATGGGGAGCTTTCAATAACCTTAAAACTGATGGAAGTGGTAATTTGCTGAAATCTGGATGGGAATCCATTTCTGGGATGGCCATATTGGGTGGTATTGCGGCTGCTATGGTGGGCTCAGTGTTTTCAAGTGTGGCTTGGGAAAACGTAACCTTTGTTTCGGGAGAAATTGAAAACCCTAAAAGAAACGTGGTACGTTCTATGGTTTTAGGAACTACTGCGGTAATGATTCTTTATTTATTGGTGAATTTTGTATACCTCAATGCCTTGAATAGAGAAGGGATTGCTTTTGCGCCTAATGATAGGGTAGCGGTAGTGGTTTCTGAACAAATTTTCGGAAGTGGTATTGGTACCATCGTGATGGCCGTATTGGTGATGATTTCTACATTTGGTTGCGTGAACGGGATTGTGTTGGCGGGAGCAAGGGTTTTCCAGACCATGGCAAAAGATGGAATGTTTTTTAAAGCTGCATTACATAATAATAAAAATGGTGTACCAGCGAAATCACTTTGGATGCAAGGGATTTGGGCCGCGGTATTGTGTTTGAGTGGGCAGTATGGCAACCTTTTAGATATGATTTCTTTTGTAATTGTAGTCTTTTACATGATTACCGTATTCGGAGTAATCTATTTAAGGATAAAGAAACCAGATTTGGAAAGACCTTACAAAACATGGTTGTATCCAGTTACACCCATTATTTATCTGTTGATTGGTGCAGCTTTCTGTATTTTATTACTGATTTATAAACAACAATATACTTGGCCTGGGCTCATTATTGTGTTGCTTGGCCTTCCTATTTACTTGTTGATTAATAAGAAAAAGGAAGCTGCTGAATAATTAAGACTTAACTAAATAAACACAAATAAGTCTTCTTGTCATTCCGAGTTTCGAGGAATCTCTTGAGCTACTTTGTTTTTTAGGCTAAACCTCGTAGGTTTCAAAAACCTACGAGGTTTTCTTTTGTCACCCCTAGTACAAACCTTATAGGTTTAATTTGCATAACGCATATAAACCTATAAGGTTTTTTCAGCCAACTCCTTCCTTTCTTTGCGTTACCTTACCTTACCTCAAAATCCCTGCTTCTCAAAATCGTAAATCTAAAATCGTAAATCTAAAATCTATTTTCTGTATTTTTGCCCCAATGGGAACAGCATTGGATTCGGGCATAAAGGGTTATAACAACTACGGTACTTATTTACGTGAGCATTATAATGGTCAACGTGTGTTTAAAGTGATTGTTGATGGCGGCTTTACCTGTCCAAACCGTGATGGCAGTAAAGGCTATGGTGGCTGTACCTATTGTAATGTCGATTCGTTTACCCCTGAGCTTTCTCGTAAACTTCCAACCATTCAGGAGCAATTGGTAGAGGGCATGCAAAGAGCGCGCAACTCTTACCGTGCAGAAAAGTTTATTGTCTACTTTCAACCTAATACCAATACTTATGCGCCAACGCATTATTTAAAAATGATGTATGATGAGGCCCTTTCAATCAACAATGAAGAAGTGGTGGGTTTTGCGGTAGGTACACGCCCTGATTGTATTGACGCTGAAAAGGTAGCTCTATTGGAAAGTTATACCGATAGATATGATGTGGATTTAGAAATGGGAATGGAATCCATTTACGATGAAACATTGAATCAAATCAATAGGGGCTGTAGCCATGGGGAATTTGTGGAAGCGGTAAAGTTGTTGGAAAATACAAAGCTTAACCTTTGTGTGCACACCATTTTTGGTTTTCCGTGGGAAACTAGGGAGATGATGCATGGCTATATTCATGAAATCAATAGGTTTCCGCAAATTAAGTTTGTGAAATTCCATCATTTGCACATTGTGGAAGGTTCTATTATGGGCGTTAAATACAAAAAAAATCCTTTTAAGCTATTCAGTTTAGAAGAATATACCGATTTGCTTTGTGAATTAATTCCTTTATTGCGCCCAGATATTGTGATCCAACGTCTTTTTGGTATTTCCGATTGGGACTTGCTCATTGCGCCAAACTGGGGCATTAAAAAATCATCAATACAATCTTATATTGATAAAGAAATAGAGCGTAGGGGTGTTGTCCAAGGTTCGGCCTATCAAAAAATCTAATTTTTTCTAATTTCCTAAGCTAATTTCATCCTATCCATTTTGTTGGACGGATATTCTATGCTTTCTGTTTTCAGTATTCCAAATTCCCCTCTTCTAGAGGGGTGCCCAACTGGCGGGGTGTTTTAATGGTTTTCTGTTTAATGGTGTTTTTTTTGAAAATATTTACGTGTTTAATCAGTTATTTTGATTTTTTTATATTTTTTATTGTGTGTTTTTGGTTTTTTATGATGTTTTTGTCTTTATTTTTTGAAATTAACCAATGTTTTAATGTTGTTTTGTGTTTTGATTTGTTTGTTTTTTGATTTTATATGGTATTTTGTTGATTTTTTGTTGTTTTGTTTCGATTAAAATTAAAAAATCATTAAAAAATTGTAAAAAATGTGATGAAAATTGGAATCTTATTTATAATTTAGGTTTGAAATCAAACACTAAAATTTAAATTATGAGTAAAATTTTATTTAAACAGTGGGCACCCTTCGCAATTTTAATGTTAGTTGCAGTTGCCGCATTATTTATTAAGCCATTAACAAATTTTGATGATGGCAAGTACAGTGCGCCAGACATTGCTTTTGTTTTGGTAGCCTCAGCACTGGTCTTTTTAATGACCCCAGGTTTAGCATTTTTCTATGGCGGAATGGTACATCGCAAAAATGTATTGTCAACCATGATCAAAAGTGTGGTAGCCGCAGGGATCATTTCCGTACTTTGGGTAATCGTGGGCTTTAGCCTAGCTTTTGGTGATTCCATTGGCGGTTTAATTGGTAACCCTAAAACCTTTTTCTTTTTCCAAGGCGTAAACTCGGGACCAGCTTGGGGCACTATTCCATTGTCGCTATTTGCTATTTTCCAGTGCATGTTTGCCATTATTACACCAGGATTGGTAGTAGGGGCAGTAGCAGAGCGTATCCGCTTTACCTCTTATATCTTATTTATTGTATTGTTCGCCATTTTCGTTTACTCGCCATTGGCACACTGGACTTGGCATTCAGATGGTATCCTGTTTAAAATGGGCGTACTTGATTTTGCAGGTGGTACAGTGGTACACATTTCTGCGGGTATGGCTGCTTTGGCAGGTGCTTTGGTGTTAAAACGCAGAAGATCACATTTGGAACATAAAGAAGTGCCGCCAGCAAATATCCCTTACGTGTTAATTGGTACGGGGTTACTTTGGTTTGGTTGGTTCGGTTTCAATGCAGGTTCGGCTTTAGGAGCTAACGCTTTGGCAGTATCGGCTTTTGTAACGACCAACGTTGCGGCAGGATCTGCAGGTTTGTCTTGGATGTTCTTTGACGCCGCTAGAGGTAAAAAGCCATCGGTGTTGGGCTTCTGTATAGGCGCCGTAGTTGGTTTAGTGGCCATTACTCCGGGCGCTGGCTTTGTGAGTATCCCATCTAGTATATTCATTGGTGTATTTGCCGCTATCGTATCTAACTTAGTCGTTTCTTGGAAACAAAAAACTGCATTAGATGATACTTTAGATGTATTCCCTTGCCATGGTGTTGGCGGTATTGTAGGGATGCTTTTAACAGGTGTATTCGCTACCAAAACGGTAAACGGTGCAGGTGTTGATGGCTTGCTTTACGGTAATCCAGAGTTTTTCCTTATCCAATTAAAAGGAATGGTATTGGTGGTAGTATTCAGCTTTGTTGTTTCTTTCGCCATCTTTAAAGTAATCAACTTAATTCTTCCAATCCGCGTTAGTGCCGATGAAGAAGAAGAAGGTTTGGATGCTTCTCAACACAATGAGAAATATAGTCAAGGTACCTTGATCGTATCTGGACAAGAAGTTCCAAATGAGTAAAACTAATTTCCCCGCTTAGGCTAAGTTAAAAATCATGATGTTAAATTGTTTTGATATATAATTTCTGTCTCCCCGGTCTGCTATAAACACAGGCTGGGGCGATTAGAGAATGCGAGAAATGTTTGGATGAACATTTCTTAAACAAGACAATTTTTTGAATACGGCTCCGAGTCTGGAGCCGGGTGGGACTGCTTTGATTAAATTTTGCGCTATGCTATATGATGATCTTCTACCTATAGAAGAGATAATCAATTATTTAATTTTTTAATCCTTTGAAAAGATGAAACCATCACGGTTTTTCAGACAGTGAAAAATCTGATAGCACCCTCACTTTTCAAATAAAAATGATAAACAAGATGAAAAATAATATAGCCGCACTATCCTTTTTGTTATTAAGCACTGCAACCGTAGCTGTTGCTCAAGAAAAAGCTTCTCCACTTGAAATATCAGGTTCGGTAGATACCTATTATAAATACGATTTCAATAAATCGGGCAATATCAAAACTTTTTTTGCAAACGAGCAAAATTCTGTTTCCCTTGGAATGATTGATTTAGCCTTGAAGAAAACAACAGGTAAAGCCTCTTTTGTAGGTGAACTTTCTTTCGGTCCTAGAGGTCAATACGAATCCATACCAGATGCAGCGGGAGGTTATGCTCCAACGGCTAATGGCTTCAATATCCAAAATTTGTATGTGAACTATGCCTTTACTGATAAATTCAGTATGACAGCAGGTTATATGGGTACCTTTATTGGTTACGAAGTGATTTCGCCTGCCGCTAACTTTAACTATTCAACTTCTTATTTATTCGGTTCTGGTCCATTTCAAAATGCTGGGATTAAAGGAACCTACACTTTTTCCGACAAAGTAAGCCTAATGGTGGGTTTATTTAACGAGTGGAACCAATATCGTGCTTCTAGAGGTGTATCTAGCCTAGGAGGTCAGTTAATGATTTCACCTGTGAAAGGTTGGACAGCCTATATCAATGGTTTGCATGGCTTGGATGGTTACGGTAATTACAGCACCGTAATTGATTTGACTACTGCTTATCAAATTACTGATAAAGTGAAAATTGGCTTGAATGCTGCCGATTTAAGCGCTGGAGACGATAAATTCGGTTATTCAGGCGTAGCACTTTATCCGCAATATGCTTTTACCCCATCAGTAGCTTTAGGTTTAAGAGCCGAGTATTTTAACTATAAAGGAATTTCAGGTGGGCCAAGCGCTAGTGTGACTTCATTCACGCTATCAGGTAATATCAAATCTGGAGGATTAACCTTTATCCCAGAAGTTCGTTTTGATAACGATAAGGATTTTAGCCAAAGCTTCGTTAAGAGCGATGGAACCACATTAAACAAATCTGCAGCGCAATTTTCATTAGCCGCAGTTTATAGCTTTTAGCCTTTACGATAAGCTAATCACAACCGAAAGCGTCCCGAAAATCGGGGCGCTTCATTCTTTAAAGCATATTTTATGAAAATATTACCGTTGTTAGTGTCTTTGTTAGGTTTTTCAATATCGTTGCAAGCACAAGAAATAGTTCAATTGCCCAAAGACGAAACAGGGAAATACACCTATTATGAAGTTGTGAATACAGCTATTCCGCAAGATAGCCTGCAGGCGAGGATACAACGGTTTATCCAAAAACAAAAGAAAGAGCTTAAGCCTGCCGCCGTAGCGAATAACAAAGAGCTGGTAGCTAACGGTAAGCTGATCATCAGAAAAAGTATGGCGATGTTATCGCATCCTTCTGGTGAAATTACTTATCGACTTTATTTTGAAGTCAATGGCGGTAAATATCGTTTTTGGCTGAGTAACTTTGAATTTTTTCCTTATCAAAAAGACAGGTATGGCAATTTTGTGCCAAATACGATGGTGGGTATTCCACTTGAAATAGAACCAAAAAAATGGAACGCCGACCAGTGGGAGGACTATCGATTACAAACCTCAAAATACGCTGCCGAATTTGCAACCCGCTTAAAAGACCATTTGCTTTATGAAACAGTACAAGCACCCCAACCTCCCGAAAAGAAAGTGATTACTAAAACATGGAAGTAGTGGTTAGTGGCTAGTAGTTAGTGGCTAGGAATTAGTAAAAAAGCGACTGACCCAATCATTTAAACTAGTCACTAACTACTAATCATTAGTACCTAATATTAATCATTAACCACTAACAATTAACCATTAAAATAGTCTCTAACTACTAGCTACTAACCACTAGTTACTAGCCACTAATCAGTGTACCATCTTATCTGCGCAGGTTGAGCTGGCAAAAGCTTCGGGCTTAGCTTTAAAAATAAAGCCCATGCTTAAAATATAACCCATAGCCTCATTTAGCGCTTTGTTAGATTTAAACGATGGATTGGTGTTAATATCTGCATGCACTTCCAGATCCACATCATAAATGTCCAATAAATCGCAAATTGAATAAGCTGTTTCAATTGATTTTTGCACTTCCAGTAGCATTCTTTCTTTAATTCCCATTTTTTGAGTGGTTTTCTCTTGGGAAATGTACATGAAGCCACCGTGATGTTCCCTTAACAGTACAATTACTGTGGCAAAATCGGTGTAGCTGCCTTTTACTTGAGAGTCGGTACCGATGCAGACTTTTAATTTGAAGCCATTTTCGGTTTCGCGAAGAATTGCTTTTTCTACCTCTGCTAAGATTGACGAATGAATAACTTCGCCACTAAATTTCTTCCAGGTCATAAGTTATTGTAATAAAGATAAAGCAACCTAAAATCAGGTTTCCTAAAATTAAGTGCTTATTGTTAAAATTTCTTTAAATGTATGTTGTTTATTTGCTAACATTTTATTGTTTATCAACAAGTTATATTTTGTTTTGTGTTGCGAGTTATAAGTTATGTGTTTTATGTCCACTTGTAACTAGTAGCTCGTAACATGTAACTCCTTATTAAATCCCTACCTTTGCACTATGAATCTGCAAAAGCTGCTCACCAATCTCAATATTCAAAAACTCAATCCACTACAAGAAGAAGTAAAGGCAAAAGCCAATACGGGAAGCGATTTGGTGGTTTTGGCGCCTACCGGTTCGGGAAAAACATTGGCTTTTCTTATCCCAGTACTCCAAAATTTAAGGGAAGCGCAAAAAGGAGTACAGTGCTTAATCATGGTGCCGTCAAGAGAGCTGGGCTTACAAATTGAGCAGGTTTTTAAACAAATGGCTACTGGCTATAAAGTGATTTGCTGTTACGGAGGTCACTCGGTAAAAATAGAACGCAATAACCTAATTGAAGCCCCAGCGGTATTAATTGGCACCCCAGGACGTATCGCTTTTCACTTGCGAGAGAACAATTTCGAAGAAAGTACCATTAGCACTTTGGTATTGGATGAATTTGATAAATCATTGGAATTTGGTTTCACTAATGACATGTCTTTCATTATAGACTGTTTGCACGGGCAAAAACAACGTATCCTCACTTCGGCTACTAAAATGGATGAATTGCCAGATTTTACAGGAATTAAGGAGCATCAAACCGTTAACTATTTGGGCCAGCAAGAGGTGGTCCCTGATTTAACCTTAAAAAGAATTGATACACTTGCGGAAGAAAAACTAGAAACCTTATTCAAGCTGATTTGTAAAATTGGCGACCACTCTATGCTCATTTTCTGTAATCACCGCGAAACTGTAGATAGAATTAGCGATTTACTGATTGACGAAGATTTAGTGCATGACATTTTCCACGGTGGAATGGAGCAGGATGATAGGGAGCGGGCATTGCTTAAGTTCAGAAATGGTAGTGTGAAAATTCTAATCACTACTGATTTGGCTGCCCGTGGATTAGATATTCCAGAAGTAGAATACATTATTCATTACCAACTACCTATTACTAAGGAAGCTTTTGTGCATCGTAATGGGCGCACTGCCCGAATGAAAGCCAAAGGAACAGCTTATCTTCTTTTTGCTAACGATGAAGAGTTTCCTTACCTAGATAAGGACATTGAAAAAGAAGAACTCAAAGGGAATTACCCTATTCCACCAGATAGCGAATGGCAAACCGTTTATTTTGCGGCGGGCAAAAAACAGAAAATCAATAAAATAGATATTGTTGGTTTCCTTATCAAAATAGGAGGATTGAATAAAGAGGAAGTAGGCTTGATAGAAGTAAAAGATTTAAGTACTTATGCCGCTGTAAAGCGTAACTTAGCGCAAAAATTAGTAAAGAAACTTTCTGCCGAAAAAATGAAAGGCAAGAAAATAAAAGTAGAAATAGCTAGATAGGAGTTAGGGACTAGTAGCTAGTGGTTGGGTAGGAAATAGGCTATTTTACTAATTACTAGGTCCTAGCCCCTGATTCCTAGTTCCTAATAAACGAATAAAAGGTATATGAGCAACAACGAAGTAATGAAAAAATTAAGAGTGGCCTTATCGCTCACTACAGATGATATTATGGCCATCTGTAAATTGGTAAACTTTAGCGTTACAAAAAGTGAATTGGGTGATATCTTTAGAAAAGAAGATCATCCCAATTTTAAGAAATGTGGCGACCAAATTTTAAGAAACTTCCTAAACGGATTGGTGATCTACAAACGTGGTCCAAGAGAAGAAAACAAATAATTAGTTGATGTTTTGCCTGATTGCTTTTTTGTTGATCAAGTTTTCAATTTTCTCTAAAAGCACATCCATTTTAAAAGGTTTAGGCATAAAATCATCTGGTGGCGTTGCCAAAAGGTTAATTTCTTCTGCTTTATAAAGACCAGACATCATTAAAATAGGAATGTGTTTGGTCTTGGGGTTAACTTTAATCTCGTTGCACAGCGTACGGCCATCGATCTTGCCCAATACAATATCCAATATAATCAAGTCTGGATTAAATTCCCCAATAGTTTCATGTAATCCCTCTGCATCACTAAGCGGCTCTACTTCATAACCGCCAATTTCCAAAACGAGCTCAATAGTATCTAGTACTTCTTCATCATCGTCAACTACAATAATTTTTTTCATAAACGCAAATATAACATTGTTGGACTATTTACATAACAACCAATATACAATAGGGTTTTAGCTGAAAAATAATATTTAATGAAAGTAGTTTTGATATGCTATTTAATGAGGTCTTCAAGATAGAATAAAAAAAAATTTCAATTATTTTTGAAAGTTTAAAAACTATCTATACATTTGACCATGCAATTTGACGAAGCGAAAAATAAATTTGTACAAACATGGGGAGCATTAGGTTCTCAATGGGGCATCAATAAAACGATGGCGCAAATACATGCTTTGCTGATGGTATCTAAAGAACCTGTTTCCATGGAAGATATTATGCAGGAATTACAGATTTCACGAGGAAATGCAAGTATGAATTTACGAGGCTTAATGGATTGGGGAATCGTTTATAAGGCCAATAAGACAGGAGAGCGCAGAGAGTTTTTTGTGGCTGAAAAAGATTTGGATGAGCTGGCTACCAAAATTGCAAAGGAGAGGAGCAAACGCGAAATTAAGCCAGCTTTAAAAGTATTGAAGGAAGTAAGTGTCGTAGAGGGAGACAATTCTGCAGAGGCAAAACATTTTGTGGAACAAACAAAAAAACTACACGACTTTGTATCAAGAGCGGATGAAATGATTGATAAAGTGACTGAGTATAAAGATAATTGGTTAGGTAAGTTAATGATGAAAATATTGAAGTAATATATTTTTTGAAATAAAATTTCAATATTTTCTGAAATTTTAAAATAAATAGAAAGGTTATGCAGAACTTAAACTTAATAGGCTATACCATTTTTATAGGATTAATGGTTTTCATTATCGCAGTAGTGGGTAAAATATGTTACCGAAATGGGAATGTATTTGTGGCAGAACTAATCCCTGATCATTTGGAGCTTTGTCGGCAAATTAATAGAATGCTACTGATTGGCTATTATTTGGTAAACATAGGCTATTGTGCTGTAACTCTTTCTTTTTGGCAAACGATTAATAGCCCGCCTATGCTAGTAGAAATTATAGCCATAAAGATGGCTAGTATTATCATCATCTTATCCGCCCTACACTATCTAAATATTTATGTTATCTACAATTTACACCGAAAAAATGTTCTACTATGACACATCAAGAACTATTAACGAAAGTTAAATGGAAAGATTTGAAAAAATTGACATTTACAGAAATGTTAATAGAGAACAATCTGACAATTCCCTGGTTGGTGATTTCAATTATGCTAGCTTATTTTGGATATTACATTTTAGCCTTACCCTTTTCTGCATTTTTCTTTTTAACAGGATTAAGGCAAGTCCATAATGGATTTCACAACTCACTTGGAACAAATAAATTTTTGACTTGGCTGTCTCTTTACAGCAACAGTATTTTAATGCTAGTTTCAATACATGCTGTTAAATTTAATCACATAAGACATCATAAATACTGCTTGTCTGAAGACGACTACGAAGGAAAATCCGCGAATATGACTTGGTACGGAGCTATTTTGTATGGGCCAATTCATATGTTCTTGATACATAAAGTAACATGGAGGTTCGGAAATAGAAATTACAAACGAAATATGATACTTGAGCTGTCTTCTATTTTGGTTTTTATTTCTATTGTTTTATACTTCAAGATAGACTTTTTAATTTATCACGTTATCGTGATGGTTTTAGGAGAATTCTTAATGGCTTTTTTCGCTGTTTGGACAGTACATCACGATACGCATGAAAGCCCAGAATATGCGAGAACACAAAGGAGCTGGTGGAAAAATAAAATAACTTTTAGCATGTTTTATCATTTAGAACATCATTTATTTCCAGCTGTTCCAACAATTAAGCTCCCTAAACTTGCTAAAAGAATAGATGAAGCGTTACCTGAAATGGAAAAGAAAAATACCTTCTAACAGCGACAACCTTTTTACGCAAACTAATTAAACAATCATAAACTTTAACATCATGGACACTACAAAAATTCTCATCGGTTATGCAGTTTATTTGCCAATAGCTTTATTACTTACCTTATATGTTTCTAGAACACTTTTTAGAAATAGCAAAATCTATATGTTGGATATTTTTAAGGGTAGGGAGGAAATTGCCTTTGCCACCAACAAGCTTTTTGAAACAGGTTTTTACTTATTAAATCTTGGTTTTGCTTTGATGATTTTGAAAATCCATCTATATAATAACAACTATCAGGAATTAGTAGAAGCCTTGAGCTATAAAGTAGGAAGCTTCTCTATTTATTTAGGACTAATGCTATTTATTAATCTCTATTTCTTTTTCAGAGGTAAAAGAAAGGCTAAAGAAGGATTAAAGCCAATAGTGCCTCAGCCTCCTAGAATTACAGCCTAATTTAATTGCTCTCTAAATTAATCCCTATGCTACTTAGCGTAGGGATTTTTTATTTGTTGTTTACTCTCGTCTCTACGGTGCCTATATCGATTCTTCTATAGGGGGCTAAGGTTATGTTATTCGTTTAAAGTAGTTAATTAAGTTGCTAGATTTAACTTCGTTGATTTTCAATTTACTTCGTAGCTGCTTCGCGGTCTCTCCCGAAAGTTCGGGATCGAAATGACGAATGATGTGCTGCCAGTAACTTAGATTTATGGCAGTGACTATTGAATTTCCGTCATCTCGACAATGCCTGTGCCGATTCTTCGGTAGAGAGATCTAGCGGTATGTTATTTATGTTGAGTATTATTATAGCAGTTAATCAAGTTTGAACAGGGTAGGGAAGAATTATCACTTTGCTTTATCTAACATTTTAGTAATAGCGATGATGCCATCATAAGATCCTTTAAAAAAATCTCCCTTTTTAAAATTTGGGATAAAATAGCTATCGATAATCTGTTTGGTTTGGTTATCGGATATTAGCTTTTCAATTCCTAAACCATTTTGTATTCTTATTACCCTGTATTCTTTCGAAATACCAATTAAAATGCCGTTGTTTTTATCCTTTTTACCCACACCCCAGGTCTGAGCCATATGAAGAGTGAGATCTTCAAAATGTTCTTTGTCTGTAGCGGTAGCAGGAATAGTTACAAGAGAAATCTCGACGCTTGTTTTTTGCTCATAGTCGGCAATTAAACTGTCCAAGGTCTTTTTTTGCGCTTCGGTATAAAGATGATCAAAGTCATTTACCCATCCAATAGGCTGAGGCAAGTTGCTCCAGTAGTCACTATTTTTTGTTTGCCCACAAGCAGTTAAAAAACTGAAAAATATAAGGATGAAGACTAATCGTTTCATTATGAAGATTTTCATGTTTTACTAATTGAAAATGAGTTAATTAAAATTGATGGCTTAAAACTAACATAAGGATTGATTACTTATAACAAGCGCAAATATAAAAACTAGCAAATGGGCTTTTAGAATAATCAAGTTTGGCTAGGCTTACTTCGTAGTTGTTTCGCGGTCTCGTTGTACTTGAAATGTATTTCTACCATCATGCTAATTAAATTTGCGACAAAATTTTATTCCGAGATTTGTTTGATCAATGTTGCTTTTGCTGTCCAAAGTTTAATCTGTCCATTGATACTCGTTGTAACTATTTGACTAGAAGAATTATTCCAATCTAAGCCCCACAATAAATCTCCAGATTTTCCAGTAAACAACAAATCACCGTTTTTATTCCAAATACGCAGTGCATCGCTAGCGGTTGCTAAAAGTGTTCCTTCCTTATTCCACTGAATGTTTCGGTATTCCGCTTTACTGCCATTCAAAACTTTGATCAGTGTACCATTAGGTTTCCAAAACTGAATAATAGATGGAATGCCTTCCTTGTCCTGTCCATAATCACCTGTAGCCAAAAAATCTCCAGACGGATGCCAACGAACGGCCAATATTCCAGTATTTTCTTTTCTATGCTTAATTATCTTTAAAGTTACGCCAGAAGTATCTACGATTCGCAGGTCATCACCACTAACAGCAATCAAATTTTTGTGAGGATGCCAATGTAAGGAGAAGTAACTATTATCATCACTTTCCTTTTTAATCGTTCTCAACAACTTCCCGTCAACGTTCCATATTTTTACTAATCCATCATTATCTGCAGTAGCAAGCAAATCACCATTAAAATTCCATCCAATTCCTCTAGCACCACTGGTAATGCCATTGAGTTTAACCATTTTTTTTGTGGCGATATTTAAAATACTGATATGATCAGCACTGGTTGCTATGGCTAAAATATTCCTTTTGGGATGCCAGCTTACCTGCCTAATCATGCTATGAAGTGGAAAACTCATGATGGGTTTAAGAAGCTTGGCATCATAAATTCGCAACACACTGCCATCACCTCCCACAGCAATAAATTGATTATCGGCACTCCAGCCAGTAGTCCAAAGCAACTCTTGCTTTTTCTTAATGGGGCTATTCTGCGCTTGGGCATGCTTATTACCTAGTATAAAAAGAGCAAAAAAAACCAAAATATAAACGAATTTCATCTGCTGTTGATTTATCTTCATCTTTCGCTCATCCCTAGTAGAGATGGAAACGAATAACAGGTTAGTTGTTGTGTATCAACTAAGTTAGCGGATTTTTTCTGATGATAAATCATTATAAAATAAAAAAGGCCACCCAATGGGCGGCCTTTCATAAGTAACTAGCTCAAATTAAAAGTGGAACTGTACACCCAATTTAGGGGCAAAAGTATTACCATCTAAACCGAAGCTGTTGGTTTTTACCTTAGCACCGGTTGCTTCTGATTTTACAGATAAATTATTGTAACCTAAACCATTTACTGAAAACTCAATTCCGATTTTCTTAGTAGGGAAGAAAGCAAAACCTGGAGCCAAGTTTACGCCGATAGCAGTAGTGGTAGCTTCTTTAGCACCTGTATCGCCATTAGCATTTACATCTTTTTGAGTACCAAAAGCCATAGGAACCGATAAATGTCCAAAGAATTTGAATTGCTCACTTAAGTTCACATAGTAACGGCCAAAAGGAGCTACTACGAAAGCTTCACGTTGATTGGTTGTGCTTACAGATTTATCATACTCATATCCAACACCAGTACCTACTGCAAAGTTGTTGCCTACAAAATATCCAATACTTGGAACAACGCTAAAATTAATATCAGCTTTAGCAGCACCGTCAACTTTAGTACTGTTAAATCCTACGTTACCACCAAGAATGATTTTACCTTTTTCAGTTTGTGCTTTTGCACCAAATGTTAAAGCTGCTACAGCCAATAACGATAATAGAACTTTTTTCATTTTTATATGTGTTATGTTTACGATGATCTTATGACCATCTGACACACTCTTTTCAACTACCGTTCCTCTTTGAAAAAATGTCAGCCGCGTTAAAAACGGCTTATTTAATTAATCGATTGATTAATAATATTTTGATGGTATATAGGGAAATATCGATATTAGATTTTTTTGACAAAAGTGGCCTTTGCTGACAATTGAGTGATATTTTTGGTGATTTTAGATTTGTCGATTTGACATTTTTTGGCAGATTGCTGTCACAAAAAAAGACAGGCTTAGCCTGTCTTTTTGATATATGATAGAGTTTACGAATATTATTTATCCTCGTTAAGGAATACAAAATTATGGTCGAACATGTCTAATTTGATTTTGCTATCCTTATCTACTTTACCGGCTAAAATCTCTTTAGATAACTCATTTAAGATTCGCTTCTGGATCACACGTTTTAAAGGTCGTGCACCAAACTGAGGATCGTAGCCCAACTCCGCAAGCCAGTCTAAAGCTTCAGTGCTGGCTTCCATGGTAATGCCCATCTCGGCCAAGGTATGTTGTACCTGTTTAAATTGTAAGGTTACAATGTCCCTAATTTCGCTTCTGTTCAACGGAGTAAACATAATCAGCTCGTCAATCCTATTTAAAAACTCTGGGCGAATGGTTTGTTTCAATAGCTCAAACAGTTCGTTCTTCGTTTTTGCAATCACGCTATCTCTGTTTTCATCATCCAGATTTTTAAAATTATCTTGGATCAAATGAGAACCAATATTGGAAGTCATGATAATGATGGTGTTTTTAAAGTTCACCACACGACCTTTATTATCGGTCAATCGACCATCGTCCAATACTTGCAATAGGATATTGAAAACATCGGGATGCGCTTTCTCAATTTCATCCAACAATACTACTGAATAAGGTTTTCTGCGCACTGCTTCAGTTAATTGTCCACCTTCATCATAACCTACATATCCTGGAGGAGCACCAATTAATTTTGCCACTGAATGTGACTCCATAAATTCAGACATATCAACTCTTACGATGGCATTTTCGCTACCAAACATAGCCTCTGCCAAAGATTTAGCAAGTTCTGTTTTACCAACACCGGTAGGACCTAAGAATAAGAATGAACCTGTTGGACGGTTAGGATCTGTAAGTCCTACTCTTCCTCTTCTTATCGCTTTTGCAACACTGTTTACCGCTTCGTCTTGTCCTACCACTCTCTTATGAAGATTTTCCTCAAGATGTTTTAACTTTTCATTTTCTGTTTCAGTAATCTTATAAGCAGGAATACCTGTCCAAGTTGCAATTACTTCAGCGATATCTTCCTTGCCAAGAGTCATAACCTTTTTTGTATTATCTTCTTTCCATTTCTTTTGCTCTTCTTCTAATTTTTGTTTCTTGCTCTTCTCTGTATCTCTTAATTTTGCAGCTTTTTCAAAATTTTGAGTTGCAATAGCTTCTTCTTTTTCTTTACGAGTTTTCTCAATTTCATCCTCTAATTTTCTCATAGAATCTGGCTTTGTATAAGTTTGCATTTTAACCTTTGATGCAGCCTCATCTATTAAATCTATCGCTTTATCAGGCAAGAATCTATCGTTTACATATCTTGTAGAAAGCTCTACTGCAGACTTTATAGCTTCATCAGTAATTTTTACATTATGATGTGCTTCATATTTATCTCTTAATCCATCTAGTATTTTTATAGTATCTTCCTCAGAAGGTTCTTGAACTAGTACTGGACTAAATCTTCTTTCAAGTGCAGCATCTTTTTCGATATATTTTCTATATTCGTTTGTTGTTGTTGCACCGACTACTTGTACTTCTCCTCTGGCAAGAAGTGGTTTCAAGATGTTTGCCGCATCAACAGCACCCTCTGCAGAACCTGCACCAACAATAGTGTGAATTTCATCTATGAATAAAATTACATCTCCTGCTTTTCTAACTTCTTCAAGAGATTTCTTTATTCTTTCCTCGAAATCTCCTCTATATTTAGCACCTGCTACCATGCTAGAAATATCAATACTTACAACTCTTTTATTCTTAAGAGTCTCAGGCACATCTCCTGCAACAATTTTTTCTGCTAGTCCTTCTGCTATTGCAGTTTTACCAACACCCGGCTCACCAATTAAGCAAGGATTGTTTTTCGTTCTTCTTGATAAAATCTGGATAACTCTATCAATTTCTGTACTTCTTCCTATTACAGGATCAAGCTTTCCTTCTGTCGCCTTCTTTGTTAAATCAACACCATATTGATTCAATGTTGGAGTAGAATTATAGCTTCCACTGTTTGATGTTCTCTTGCCATTTTGTTCCTGTGTATTTGCCTCATTGATAGTGTTTACAATCTCACTGTATAGTTTTTTAGGATTTACATTCAAATCCATCATAATCCTTACAGCAACACTGTCTCCCTCTCTCATGATTCCAACAAGAATATGCTCTGTTCCGATGTATTGACTATTTAGTCTTCTAGCCTCTGCAAAAGCATTTTCTATAACTCTTTTGCTTCTTGGTGTGAAACCAATAGTTTCAATGTCAGTCATTTCTTCATTTACTCCAATTAAGACTTCGATTTCTTTTAATATATCTTCTCCAGTTACACCTTGGTTTTCAAGCACCTTGCTAGCAACACCATTAGCCTCTGTAGCCAAGCCATATAGGATATGCTCTGTCCCAATATAATTGTGACCAAGTTGTGATGCTAATTCATTTGCAATCTCTAATGCTTGTTGTGCACTGTTTGTAAACTTATATTCCATAAAAATCCCTTCTTTCTTTACTATTCTTTTATAATTTGCTTTATTAGTTCTGCTCTTTTTACATTCTCTTCTTCAGAATCCATTGTTTTTCCAAAATATTTTTGAAGATTTGCGGTCTTTGTATAAAGATATAATTTCTTTACTTTCAAATCATCTAATTCAGAAATAACACCCATATCAGTACCAAGTTTTACACTTGATAACAAATCCATGCATTCGTTTGAATTCATTATTCTAGCATTTGTAAAAATACCAAAATCTCTATAAATTCCATCTTCAAACTGTAGCTTGTCTTTTCCAAGATACTTTCTAGTAGTTCTTTCTTGTTCAATCAATTTTTGAGTAACGGCTTTTACATTCTTTGCAATTTCTTGCTCAGTAAATCCAAGTGTCTGATTATTTGAAATCTCGTAAATGTCTCCAACACTTTTATTTCCTTCACTATATACTGATTTTACAGAAGTACCAAAATTATTTACATATTTAAGTATCGTTCCTATATTTTCTGTAAGCGTAAGTCCAGGTAAATGTAGCATTGAAGAAACTCTTAATCCTGTTCCAACATCGCTTGGGCACACTGTTAAATATCCATATTTCTTATTAAATGAATAATCCAAAAACTTTTCTAATTTTTGATCTATCTCAACTGCTAAATTCAACAATTCATCTGTTGCAAAGCCCTCTGCAAATACCTGAATTTTCAAATGATCTTTTCC
>JAEXHI010000023.1 GCA_023450085.1 Bacteroidota bacterium | reverse complement strand
CAAGGAATAGGAGGGATAACGCCGATTGAAATGGCTAAAAATGAAAATCAAAAAGAATAATAAATTAATGCCCAGCTAAAATCAAATCTGTTACCGAATTACTAAACCTTTACAAGAATGACAAATTATGAAGTTTAAAAATGATATCTCACAAAAGCTTCCATCGCTTCGTAATCAGCTAAACCTAAATCGTCATAGATTTGAGCCGTTTCACGATTTCTGTCTTCTGCTCTTTGCCAGAATTCTCTAGGGTCATCACCTGGGAATACAGGAATATCCTTTTGAGATTGGTGTTTGAAAATAGCCAATTTCTTACGCTCTACTTCGTTAGGACTCAATGGAACGGCCATTTCAATTTCGTGTGGTTCAAATTCGTGCCAAGCGCCACGGTACATCCATAACCAACAATCATTTACCCAATCTTCTGTTGTTTTTAAACGTCTTAAAGCCTCTACAATAATGTTAAAGCAAACAATGTGAGTACCATGTGGATCTTCAAAATCTCCAGCCGCAAAAACTTGATGTGGTTTTACTTGTTGTAGCAATTCCATGGTTAACTGAACATCAATCTCAGAAACTGGATTTTTCTTCACCTTACCTGTTTCATAAAAAGGAAGTGCCATAAAATGGATGTGCTCATCTGGTAATCCTGAAAAACGGGCGCCAGCAATTGCTTCACCTTTTCTAATCAGTCCTTTCACCAATTTGATTTCTTCGGTATCTACTTGATTAGGACGTTTATTTGCCATGAACTCACGCATTTCTTCGTAAGTTTTTCGCATGTTCGTTTGGTCGATTCCCATTTTTTCAGAGAAATCAATGTTGAACTCAACGAAACGCAATACATCATCGTCCCAAACAGCAGTGTTACCTGAAGTTTGGTAAGCTACGTGCACGTCATGTCCTTGGTCGGCCAACCTAATAAAGGTACCGCCCATTGAAATCACGTCATCATCAGGGTGTGGAGAGAATACAATCGCTCTTTTCTTTGCTGGATTTGCTCTTTCAGGGCGTTGGCTGTCGTCGGCATTTGGTTTACCTCCTGGCCATCCAGTAATGGTGTGCTGTAATTTATTGAAAATATCAATGTTGATGTCGTAAACAGGACCATGTTCAGTAGCCAATTGTGCCATACCATGGTTGTTATAGTCATCTTCTGTTAATTTAAGGATTGGTTTTTTCAGATGTCTAGCTAACCAAATTACCGCTTTACGCGTAAGTGCAGGTTGCCAATCGCAGTCTCTAGCTAACCAAGGAGTGTTAAATCTGGTTAGTCCTGATGCTGCATCTTCGTCCAAAATGAACTCTACGTTATCCGAAAGTTGAAGGTAAGTTGCAGGAACTTCACTTGAAATTTCTCCTTCTACTGCTTTCTTGATAATCGAAGCCTTTTTCTTGTTCCAAGCCATCAAGATAATTTCTTTGGCTTTGAAAATGGTACCAATACCCATGGTAATGGCTTTGGTTGGTACGTTAGACTTACCACCGAAATCGCGGGCAGCATCTCTACGGGTAAGGTCATCTAGAGTAACTAGGCGAGTACCTGAGTTTGGCGCCGAACCAGGTTCGTTAAAACCAATGTGTCCCGTACGTCCAATACCTAAAATCTGAATATCCAGTCCGCCAACACTTTCTATTTTCTTTTCGTAATTTAAACAGAAAGCTGGAATTTCTTCAAGACTTAAGGTGCCGTCAGGAATGTGCACATTGTTTTTGTCGATGTCGATATGATTGAAAAGATTTTCATTCATAAAGACAACATAGCTTTGCACCGCGTTAGGTTGCATTGGATAATACTCATCCAAGTTGAAGGTAATTACGTTTTTAAAGCTAAGACCTTCTTCCCTGTGCAATCTAACCAGTTCCGCATAAACCGCAACTGGGGTTGCTCCAGTGGCTAGGCCTAATACGGCTTTTTCATTTTTTTGTTGTTTTTCTTTGATTAGCGAAGCGATGCGGTTCGCAACACTTAAAGAAGCCTCCTTTGGATTTTTAAAAATACTTACGGGAAGCTTTTCGAACCTCGTTTCTTCTAATAGATTTAATCTTGCCATTAATCTTTGGTTTTTTATTGAACGGAGCAGTAAATATAGAACAGTTATATAGAAAAAAAAATAGCAAAAACTTGCAAAAACCCTCAAGCGCAAAAAAAACGCCCTTTAAAGGTCTTTTCGGGGCTTTTTACTTTTTAAAAAAATTAAAAAACATTCAGTTTGCCTAGTGTCTAAGCAAAAATGGAGCTGTCTAAATCAAAAATGCTTGAGGTTTTTAACCAAACATCTTGTACATTACGCCACCCAAATCTTAAGCTTGTTTCGTTATGAAAAATCAGATCACAGACTTTTATCAAAAATCTCAAAAAGAAGAAAAACTTATCATCGGTTTAATGTCTGGTACCTCAATGGACGGACTGGATATTGCGCTTTGTTCTTTTAAAGGACATGGGAGTAATACTGAAATCAAGTTGCTCAATTTTAAAACGGGAGAATATTCGGAAACTTTCCGCAAGCAGGTAAAGGGTATTTTTTCAAAACGAGAGGTTGATTTGGAAATGGTATGTTTAATGAATGAACAGGTAGCGCTTACGCATGCTGCCTTGATTAATGAAACCATTGCTGAATGGGGCTACCAGAATTCTCAAGTGGATTTTATTGCCAGTCATGGTCAAACCATTTATCATGCGCCTAAGTCTTTGCACCAGCAAGAAGGTTTGCCTAACGGAACACTGCAAATTGGCGATGGTGATCATATTGCTGTAAATACAGGAATTGTCACGTTAAGTGATTTTAGGCAAAAACATATCGCGGCAGGTGGTGAAGGAGCTCCGTTGGCAGTTTATGGCGACTATCTGATCTTTTCAAAAACAGGCGAAGATCGGATCATGTTGAACATTGGAGGAATTGCTAATTTTACTTACTTGCCAGGTGATTTGGATGCCTCGAAGGTGTTTTCTACAGATGTTGGCCCAGGCAATACTTTGATGGACCAATACGTTCAAAAGCATTTTGAGGGGTTGTATTATGATAAAGATGCAGCTATTGCAAAACAGGGTAAGGTGAACGAAGCGTTATTGAAGGCTTTATTATCAAACGACTTTTTCAAGGCCGAGTTCCCTAAAACCACAGGTCCAGAGCTGTTCAGTTTGGCTTATTTGGAAATTGCGCAGCAAAAAAGCAACACGCAAAGTTTAAGTCCTGAAGACGTAATGGCAACCCTGTGCCATTGTTCTGCTTATGGCATTATTGAGGCCATAAAACGTGCTTTGGCAAAATTATCTAACCCAGTACTGTATTTGAGTGGAGGCGGCATGCACAATCCTTTATTGTTGTCGCTGTTAAAAGCAGAACTTCCTCAAATTGCTTTTAAAACCACTGCCGATCTGGAGATTGATCCAGATGCCAAGGAGGCAGTTTTATTTGCATTATTGGCTAATGAAACTCTAAGCGGCAGCCAAACTTTTTTCGGTGAAAGGGAGGGCGTGCCATCTATCTGTATGGGTAAGATTAGTTTGCCCAAATAAATTTTGGATTTTTTAGAAGTTTATTTGCGGTTTAATGCCAACAATTGCAGATATTTACGCTTGAATAGACCTGTGTCTATTTTAAAACGGCAAAATTGCTGAAAACTAACCACTTATTTACATCAAGTATGAAGAGAATCTACACTTCATGGCGGTCAAAATGGAGGATACTCTGTATGTCGCCCATCTTTTTGCTGTTTTTTTTAACGGCAAATGCACAAACCAATCGTTACGTTATTAGCGGAAAAGTCACCGAAGAGGGGACCAATGCACCAGTTCCGGGAGCCGGAGTAAAGGTGCAGGGAACCAATTTTGCAGTAGCTGCAGGTAGCGATGGTACGTATTCGTTAGTGGCCAATTTAGCACCAGGAAACTATCAGGTTTCGGTTACATTTATTGGTTATAAAACGGCAAGTCAACAAATTACGCTCGGCTCAAATAACAACGTTACCGCTAATTTTACCTTAGGCCAAGATGCCATGGGACTTGATGAGGTGATTGTAACAGGTACTTCACAGGGAACAACACGTAAACAGTTGGGTAACTATATCTCTACTGTAAAGGGTGATGATTTGAACAAAGCGCCAAGTGGGAATGTGCTAGCTTCTATGCAGGGTAAAATTGCCGGTGCGCAAATCAGCCAGAACTCAGGCGACCCCGCGGGTGGAATGTCTGTAAAATTACGTGGTATCAGTTCTGCGAATTCATCTACGGAGCCTTTGTATATTATTGACGGGGTTATTATGAATAATACCACTACAAGGGTGACCAACACTTCTGGTAACTATGATGGGAGCGGTTTTGTAGGGAATATTGGCCAAAATAGAATGGTAGATATTAACCCTGCCGATATCGAAAGAGTAGAGGTATTGAACGGGGCCTCGGCCGCTGCGATTTATGGATCGAGGGCAAACGCAGGGGTTATTCAAATCTTCACCAAAAAAGGTGTTGCAGGTAAAACCCAAGTGAGTTTTAATACCAATTTTACTATTAGTGAATTGCGTAAGAAAATAGAAGTAAACCAGTCGCCAGTAAAATTTGGAGGAAGTGTTGATGCAGTAACTCAAGATGTGCTTACGCCGACATTAACGACCACTAGCCCTGTGACGAGATACGATTATCAGGACTATATATTTAGAACTGGAGTGGGTACAGATAACAACTTGTCTATTTCTGGCGGTAATGAAAATACAAAAGTGTATTCATCATTTGGTTATTTTAACAATCAAGGGATTATCAAGAATACTGATTTTAGGAAGTATAACTTCAGAACAAATTTAGACCAGAAATTAAATAATTGGGCCAGTTTATCTGCAGGCTTAAACTATGTCAAAAGTGCTGCTAACGAAAAGCCAGATGGTAACTCTTTCTTTTCGCCAATGAACTCGGTAACTATTATCGGTAACTTCCACGATATTTGGAGAAGAGATGCCAACGGGAACTTAATGGCTGTGGGAGAGAGAGGGCGTGTAAATCCAGTCTCTGTAATTGAAGATATTAAGCAAAGACAGGAAGTAGACAGAATTATTGCCAATGCTACTTTGAAGCTGAACCCAATTAAGAATCTTACTATAGATTTAACTTTGGGTGCGGATAATTCTTCACAAAACGGAACAACCTATATTCCGCCATATACCTATAATGTTAACGTAGATTTTTTTGGAGGAGGAACAAGTTTAGACGGGACTCAAAATGGTTACGCGAGTACGGCTTCCAATAAAGCATTTATGTTCAATAACGAGATCAATGCAACCTATCAAGGTAAGATTTCGGACCTGTTGACCTCGGTTACTCAAGTAGGATACTCTTATCAATATGAAAGAGGAAGGTATCAATTACTGCAAGGAAGAGGTATGGCGCCCAAAATATCTACAGTTAATGGCGCCGCTACAGCGCTGCCTGGGGTTGATGGTAGAACAGAATTGTCGATCAGCGGAGCTTATGTACAACAAAACTTCAAATACAAAGACCATTTGTTCTTGACAGGAGCTCTACGTATGGACGAATCGTCTGTGTTTGGAAAGGATAATAGGAACCAGGTTTATGTAAAAGCAAGTTTAAGTTATGTACTTTCTTCTGCAGACTATTGGAAGAATACTAAGATGTCTTCTTGGTGGAATACTTTTAAGTTGAGAGCTGCTTATGGTCAGTCGGGTAACTTAACGGGTATTGGCCCTTATGACCGTATCAATGCCTATAATGGTCAGGCATTTATAGAATACATTTCCTTGTTCAGTCCATTTCAGCTAGCTAATGAGAATATCAAACCAGAGCGTCAGGATGAATTGGAAGTGGGAACAGATTTAGGGTTTTTCAATAATAGATTAAACTTAAGTTTCAACTATTATAATAAAAAAGTGAAGGACCTATTGTTGCCACAGGTAATTGCACCTTCAGAAGGTTACACCAGCTTCTTAAATAATATCGGTTCTTTAAAAAATACTGGTTTTGAAGTTGTTTTAGGTGGGGCACCAATTAAAACGAATGATTTTAGCTGGAACACCAATGTAATTTTCAATAGAAATAGAAATGAGGCTTACAATATCGGAGCGATGAGGTTATTGAGTACCAATCCAGGAGCGCCTGTAGCTATCATTGATGGTCAGCCGCTGGGGGTATTCTATGGAACTTACTTCGCTAGAAATAACGATGGAAGTTTAGTTACGAACGCCGCAGGCATCCCTCAACAAGCTAAAGATGGTGCCGGTAATCCACTAAGGAAAGTGTTGGGAAATCCTAATCCAGATTACAATTGGTCGTTCGTGAATGATTTCAGTTATAAACGATTTGGTTTGCGAGTTCAATTGGACGGCGTGCACGGTGGAGATGTTTGGAATGCCGACTGGAGAACCAGACAGGGAGTGGGTAACGGTAAAGTGGCCGAGCAAGAGCAATTGGGCCAGTTGCCAAGAGGCTACGTTGCCGGAGTGTACGCTATTGAAGAATGGAGGATAGATGACGGTTCTTTTGTGAAATTAAGAGAGATCTCATTGAGCTACAATATTGGTAAGGTAAAATCTATCAGTAATTTGACGGTAGTGTTGAGCGGAAGAAATCTAATATCTTGGGATAAATACAAAGGTTATGATCCTGAATTAAATTCGGCAGGTCAATCTACGATTTTAAGAAATATCGATTTTGGTTCGGTGCCAATCCCTAGGACCTTTAGCTTAGGTTTACAGGTTAAATTTTAATGGTTAGGAGGATAAATGATGAAAAATATTAAGAAAAATTCAATATATATAGCCTGTAGCCTCTTAACGCTAACAGGCATGATGTCTTCATGTAAAAAGGATTTTGAAGACCCTTCAAGAGCTAGTACAGACGTAGCGTTGGGTTCTAGTCAGGCCCTATCTGCCGTAGCAATGGGTGTTAATCGTACCTATACTTTGAGTAGAACAGGTGTTTTGTTTAACTCGGTTACTGCTTCGGGTTTTGTGAGTAATGAGCTTAGGTTGCTAAATGCAGGTAACATTCCCGAATTGCAATTGAGCACCGGCGGAAGTGCTGTCGATGGAACAAATACTATTTTGTTTAATATGTGGGCATCTTCGTTGAAGGTGATTGACGAAAGTAACAAAGTGATCGCAGGTGCTGAAGCATTAGGTGATAAAAATTATGCCTCAGGCTTAATAGGTTATGTGACTGTTTTTAAGGCTCTTTCTTTAGGTACGCTTTCTTCTTTTTGGGAGAAAGTACCCGTAACTGTAGGCAAGGCGGTACCTTTTGTTGATAGGATGGATGGTTATAAGGCTGCTATTGCTGCAATAGATAATGCTTTGACCAAAATAGCGGCTAATCCTATCTCTACACAGTTTAACAGTACCGTTAATAATATTAACATTGTGAATGCACTACACGCATTAAAAGCCAGATATGCTTTGTTTTCTGGGCAATATGCGATTGCTTTGAGTGAGGCTAATGCGGTGATTACGCCAACAGTGATTCCTCCAAATAAAAACACAATTAGTTCTGCCGATATTTCGCCATTCAAGTTTGATGCGGCCAACGTTAATATCATAGCTTCCGTGGCGAGCTCAAACAACGTTTTTCAGCCAACAGATGCAAATTTGGGCTTGGCAGGAACATTAGTTCCAGATGTGAATGATAAGCGTATTCCATTTTACACAGTAATGGCAGGCAGCCCTGCTTCCTTGCGTATGGCAGGTTTTGCTACCTCTGTAACAGGATCTTTCCCTATTTTCTTGCCTGGAGAAATTCCTTTGATTAAAGCAGAAGCTTACGCACGTCAAACCACTCCAGATTTGAATAGCGCATTAACGGAATTGAATAAGGTAATAACCAAAACAACTGATGTTTTTGGTGTTGGTGCAAACTTAACCGCGTTAACTGGCCCTTATACCCAGCCTCAGTTGTTGGATCTTATTTATAAGCATCGTTGTATTGAGCTATTTGCTTCAGGGCTAAAGCTCGAAGATATGCGTAGGTTTGGAAGGCCAGTTGGAGAGATGAAACGACGTTTCATGCCTTACCCTTTCCAAGAAAGAGATAATAACCCTAACACCCCGGCTAACCCGGCATTCTAAAATAAAAAAGTCCCGTACCTACGGGACTTTTTTATTTCTGTGTTTAAATGATCTGTAAATCTTTCGCTTGGTAAGCCTTTAGCATTTCGTCATCTGCATCTAACTCGGTAATTAGGTAGCTAATGTTTTCTAGGCCTGCCACCTTTAAGCGTAAGGTAGTTCCCAGTTTTTCCGAAATACATAAAATCCCCGTCTTTTTAGAAGAAGCAATCATTGCTTTCTTTAGTTGGTTAATCTCCCAATCAGTATCAGTAACGCCATCCGTTGGGTGCAGAGCACTAGTTCCCATTAAACAAAGATCCGCCCTGATATCAGCCAGTTGGCTAATGACATGACCTCCATAGCTGATTTGTGAGTTTTTGGCAAATAAGCCGCCAATTAGAATAACCTCTATTTTTTCATATTTGGCTAATTCAACAGCTACCAAAGGGCTAATGGTGATGAAGGTAGCATGCAAGTGCTGAGGCAATTGTTTAGCTAATTCAATTACAGTGGTACCGCCACCTGTTAAAACTACCATGCCATCTTTAATGAGCGAAGCAGTTTTTTTAGCAATACTGATTTTGGCATCCTTAGCATAAACCTTACTGTCGTCAAAAGTAGATTGGTAAGATTTAGATAATGCACCTCCGTGTACCTTATTGAGTAGGTTGTCATCTGCAAGCTCCTGTAGATCTCTTCTGATGGTGTCTTCTGATACATTTAATAATTCTACCAGATCAGAACTTAATACACGGTTGTGCAAATTGATCTGACGCATAATGATGTTATGTCTTTCTTTCTTTAACATTTTTTATTGGAGTGTTTTTGATTTGATTAAGATAGTTAAAATGCTGTTTGTTGCGTTATTTTTTATGCTGTTTTTTCTTAGTTTTTGCAATATGCCGCATTTTTTATTTTTTAAATGAAATTTAATTAAGATATTTACAAGGGTTTAAAAAAAATATTGCATGTATTTGCGGTATTTTGGTCAACGACAAAACAAAAATAATTAATTAACCAAATTTGAATTTATGAAAAAAAAACTACTCATGTTATTCTTGAGTGCGTTTTTGCTGACAATGAATTTAATGGCTCAGCAAATAACGATTACGGGTAAGGTAACATCTGCAGATGATAAGCTCGGGATTCCGGGTGTTTCTGTGAGGGTTAAAGGAGGAGCCAATGGGGTTCAATCCAATTCAGATGGAGCCTATACCATCGGTGCAAAAGCGGGGGAAGTCCTTATATTCTCTTACATCGGTTTTATCTCTGAAGAAAGAACAGTTGGTGACGCAAAAACAATCAATGTTGAGTTGAAGTCCGATTCTAAAGTGCTTAACGAGGTAGTGGTTACCGCTTTAGGTATTGAAAGAAGTAAAAAATCATTAACTTACTCAGTGCAAACTGTAAAAGGTGATGATTTGAGGAATGCAAATCAATCAAATATTATCAATGCGTTGCAAGGGCAAATTGCTGGAGCTCAAATTAGTGCTTCGGGCGGCTCCCCAGGTTTGCCTTCTGAAATTATCTTAAGGGGTTCAACTACACTTTCTGGTGACAACCAACCTTTAATGATCGTCGACGGTATTCGAGTGAACAATAATGCTTCTAACGGAACAGTAAACCGCTTATCGGATTTTAATCCTGAAGATATAGAAGATATCACCATTTTGAAGGGGGCGGCAGCTGCTGCGCTTTATGGTATTGATGCTGCTTCGGGTGCGATTATCATCACTACAAAAAGTGGAAAAGCGGGAACTTTGCAAGTTGCCGGTTCATACAAGTCGTTTGTAGAAACAATGGGCAGAACCCCTCGTCAGCAATCCATTTATACTACAGGTACCGGTGGTATTTACGACGAAACTTCGGGTAGCTCATGGGGAAGAAAATTTCGTTATGATGAGAAAATCTATAACAACATCAATCGCTTCTTTGAAACAGCAATCACTCATGATGCTAACTTCAACATAAACGGCGGGTCTGAGAAATTGAACTACTATGTTTCTGGAGGCTACCGTAACGCGGGATCTATGATTCCGAATACTGATCAGGAGAAAATTAACCTGATGGTGAAGGGTACGGCTAAGTTGAGCAAGAAAATAGAAATGACCACTTCGGCTAGTTATATCAAAAATGATATTCAAGAGGGTTTGGTTGGCGCTGGTTCTGGTGGTTGGATCAATAGTATCTTATTGTATCCACGTCGTTATGATATCTTGAGCTATCAAAAACCAAATGGCGATCCGTTGTATGCTTATGTGGAGCCAGGTAACGAAAATCAGGCAAGAATCTCTCCTATGTGGGGAGTAATGCGCAATCCTAGAAATAACAATGTGGATAGGTTCTTGGTAAACAACAATATTACCTATAAGCCAATTCAAGGATTAACCTTAGCGTACAGATTAGGTCAGGATTTTACTTCTACTAAATATAGAAGAGTGATTACTCCTGGTACACCTTCTTCAACTGCCTTTAACGGATTTGTTGCTGAAAATAACTCGGAAACGAAGTTCATTACCTCTAACTTAACGGCTACTTACGATAAAAAAATCGCAACAGATTTGAGATTAACCGCAATAGTAGGTGGTAGTAGCGAATACTATGACAATAGAGGAGTGAATTATGAAGCTACAGGCTTTTTAGTGAGTGATATTTTCTCGCCAAACGTGGTAAACAGAGAGAATGTTATCGTAACAGAGGCCATTGCACGTAGACAACGTTATGCTGTTTTTGGAGATGTTAGATTGGAATATAAAAACATCGCATCCATTGGTGTTACTGGTCGTAATGACTGGACTTCTACTTTGCCGGCAAACGCCAGGACATTTTTCTCTCCATCTTACTCGGCAAGCTTAACCTATTCAGAGCTTTTTGAAAACAGTAAAGATTGGTATGGTAAATTAAGAGCGAGTTATGCACGTGTGGGTAAGGATGCGCCTATTTATAGAACAAATAGCAATTTGAGACAAGCTTATACTGTTGGCGGTGGTTTTGTGAATGACCCAACCGGGGGAAATCCAAACCTAGGTCCTGAAAAAACACAAGAGCTTGAGTTTGGTACAGAATTGAGCTTTTTCAAAAATAGATTGAACATTGATGTGGCAGTTTATGAAAGAAAAAGTATTGACATGATCATGACGCCTAGGGTACCTTTGCCATCTGGATATGTAATTATGACCTTTAACGCAGGTTCTTTAAGAAACAGAGGGGTAGAGTTTTCAGTAAGTGGAACTCCAATTAAAACAGAGAACTTCACTTGGACTGCAACCTTAAACGGTTGGAAGAACAGATCGAAGATGTTGAATTTCGCTGGAGATATCGTAACCTTTATTTACACCAATGCACAGCTTAATGCGGGTGCCGCGGCAACTACGTTGAACAAGCCAGTTTTAGGTATCGTAGGTTCCGACTATAGAAGGAACCCTGATGGATACATTGTAGTTGATGCGAATGGTTATCCAATTATTGATAACAGCACCAAGGAACGTTATATTGGGAACAGGGAGCCAGATTTCAACTTCGGTTTAATCAATAACTTTAAATACAAGCAATTTAGTTTGTCATTCCTTTGGGATTTCAGAATCGGTGGCGATATCTTGAACGCAAGCCGTCAAGGAATGATGTCTAACGGTATTGCTTATGATATCGGGGAGTGGAGAGATAAAGAATTTGTGTTTAACGGTGTAGTACAACAAGGTGATGGTACCTATGTTAAAAATACCAAGAAAGTGGTGTTAGACTACAGTTACTTTGCAAACAACTACTACCAGGTAGGAACCAATTTCGTAGAGAAAGTAAATTGGGCTAGAGTTCGCTACATTAACTTAGGCTACCAATTGCCAACTTCTTTTGCCAACAAGTTAGGTCTTAAAGGCGCAAGATTTGAGTTAGGCGCACAAAACCCATTTGTAATTACCAACTATTCAGGCGGTGATCCTGAGGTAAATAGTGCAGGTCCAAATGCAGGAGGCTCTGGTGCAAGTACTATGGGGGTTGACAATGGTGCAATTCCTTTGCCACGTACTTTTTCATTGGGTATAAACATCACGCTTTAAGAGACAGGAGTTATGAAGAAGATAGTAAGAAACATTCTAGCGATACTTGCTGTAGTTACAGTAAGCGCTTGTAATAAATTAGATTTAAACGTAAACCCAGTACAGCCAGTAACTGTACCACCTAAGCAAAGGCTTCCGGCAATTCAGGCCAATTTAGCCTATTCGCTATATTCGCAGGCACGTTTTGGTGCTTACCACAGTTATTATTTTACCACCAGAACTGGAAATAGCAATGCCATTACCGATACCTGGAACTATAATAGCATTACCCGTATGGGTGCTTGGAGATGGCATTATTTTGATGTGGGTTCAAATATCAACCAAATGGTGAAGAGAGCTACAGAAGAAAGCTCAAACAACTATGTTGGGGTAGGTAAAATTATATTAGCATTAAGTTATTTATCTGCTACCGATGTATTTGGTGATATGCCTTTTAAAGAAGCCTATATTGGTTCTTTTAATCCAGTTTACGATCCTCAAGAGCAAATTTTTGCAGGAGTAGAGACTTTATTAAATGAAGGTATTACCGCCTTGGACAACGTAAGCCCTTTGGCCGAAACCATGGATGCAAAATCAGATTTAATATATGATGGTAACTTGGCTAAATGGAAAGCATTGGCCAAAGGTGTTAAGGCAAGATTGAAATTGAGAACAGCCAACTTCAAAAATGGAAACCAAGAATTGTTGACCATCGTGAACGATGCATTGACTAACTTTAGTGATGCGGTTTTCAAATATCCAGAAGTAAGCACCACTGGTTGGACACATAACCTTTGGGGTCCTTCAGATCCTCCTCCGGCAGGAGAAGCATTCCAGTTTGCCGATATCAGAAGTGACTTGGTAAATACTTTGCCTACAGATTTCTTGATGAGAGCGCTAACCGTTGATGATGGTACTACGCCAGCAGGTAGCACTGTGGTGTATGATCCTAGGCTTCTTAAATTAACTACCCCAGGAAAGAACAATAAATATCTTGGTGCAAAAATGTCGGAAGGATTGAGAGATGTGAACTTGCCTACTGGAACTACTTTTGATGATTTTGCTAAACTTCACGGTGGATATTGGACTAAAGACGGTTCGCCTTATCCTGTAATGATTAAAGAAGAATTGTTGTTTATCAAAGCAGAAACTCAATTTCATCTTAATGATCTAACGGGAGCCTTAGCTTCTTATAAAGAAGGTATCCGTGCTAACATGGAGCGTTTAGGAGTAACAGAGGGGCAAATCATCAGCTATTTGGGAGATCAAAGAAAAGTGGCGCAAAGTGAAGCAACCTTGGATCTTTCCAAAATCATGATGCAGAAATATATAGCACTTTATCTGCAAGGAGAAACTTGGTCAGATATGAAAAGATATGGCTACAAACCATCTGTATACAAAAATGATTTAAATGGAGTAACCTATGCAATCTATTATCCAAGATACGCTTTGGCGGAGTGGGGCGGTAAATATATTCAGCGTTTCCCTTATGATCCACAAACAGAATATGTTTACAACCCTAAGGAGATAGAAAGATTGGGAGCAAAAGCTAGAGATTGGGCATTTAAGCCAGTTTGGTGGGTTCAAAACTCAACTTTAAAGTAAAAAGAGATGAAAAACAATATGAAAAGATATATAGGCATTTTATCGATTTGTTTGTTGGCTTTGACTTCATGCAAAAAGAACGATCCCATTACAGAGTTGGGTTCAACCAACAACGAATTTGCCAGCCAACTTAGGGTTACCTATAATAACACTAGACCAGTTTTTGGGGATACTTTAATTGTAAGCGCTTCAACTTGGCAGAGAGATGATAAGTTTCAGAAAGTGGCATTCTACGAAACGTTGGTTGAAAATGTAGGAATACAGTTGACCTTAAATAGTGGAACTTCGATCATTACCAAAACGAATGATGAAGCTACTTTAGTTTTAGTTGATTCTATTGCTAAAAAGCAAGTGGCTTTCGAAGTAAAAGCAACTGATTTGGATAAATATTGGGTGACTTCAACCAATAACTATGTGATTAACCATCCCTACAAGGTAGAGCGAAAAACAGGTAAATATCCAAATGATGCTACACTAATCAATGGAATGAGTGATAATGAGTTTAATACCCTAAAAGGGCTATTGGCTTACACCATGACCAGGAATGATTACTTGGCATTATTTCCAACAGCTCCAACTACACATTTCACCACAGGGGGGACTTATGTGTTGAGTGCTACAGGAATGAAGAACTTGAGAGATAACTGTACAAGAGCCATGTTGATAGCCATCGTGAATACGATTAAAAAAGTAGGTAACTACAGCATTACTATTGATGTAAATGCGGTTACGCCAACCAATACCGTTACGGCTGCTACCAGAACATTTGATATTACCTTATAATAATAAGATCATGAAGAAATTTAAATTATTACTACTCTTGATTGGCCTTATTTTTTGGGGCTGTTCTAAAGAAGAGATAAGCAATATTGGACAGCAAGGGAACTATGCTGCTAATTTTGATTTTCCAGCAGGTGTGGTCAATGCACCAGCAAAAGTGGTACTTACTAACCGTTCAAAAAATGCGGATAAGTATCGTTGGGAATATACCGGTGGAAAAACTTTAAATAAAAGTGGTGTAAGTAACGTGTCGGTGTCAGAAAAAATGGTGCCAGATACTATTTTGTACGAACTCCCAGGGGAATACACTGTAAAGTTGACTACTTGGCAAGGAGATAAGCCACAAGAAATCAGTAAAAAGATTACTTTGGTGAAAATGCAACCACGCATTGTTGCACCTGCAAATATTGCGGTGTTCGAAGACGTTCAATTCGATGCTCGTGCTTTTAGCTATCCAGGTCAAGCGGTAACCTACTCATGGGATTTTGGTGCTGCTGGGACATTTAATGTTAAAAATCCGGTAGTTAAATTTACAACAGACGGAGAGCATACCATTAAATTGACTGTAAATGATGGCCAAGAAACTTTAACCACCGAAATTAAGGTTCAGGTGAAAGGTGAGTTGGCAAAAACCATCTACTTTACGGATGTAATCACCAAGAAAATTTACGCTTATAAACTTACGGTATTAAGCCCTTCGGTTCCGGTAGCCCTACCAGGAGTAACCACAGGCCCTAGTCCTTTGGGCCTTTCTGTAGCAGGTAACAAACTGTACTATTCAGAGGCAGGACTTGGTTTAAGATTTAGTAGTGGAGCGGCAGCAGATGGCGACGGGTATTTGAAATCGTTTAACTTGGACGGTTCTGGTGAAAAGCTAATTACTAAAAACACTGGAACAGGTACCTATAATTTGGACCCTTGGTTGCACACTGTTGATAAAGATGGTAATTTATGGTGGGGAACCAGAAACAATGGTGTTCACGTGATCAATGCGGCTTCAACAGAGGCGCCATATCCAGCTTTCAGGATCCGAGGAAATACCAGTACAGGATTTAGTTCTAGTTCACACTTCTATTCTGGTGTGAGAGAAGTTGGGGATGAGATTTGGGTTTCTTTCACTGGTAACGGAGGAAGAGGATTGCATAAATTTAAGAAAACAGGAGAGTTCGTGAGTGAAATAACTGCGCTAAAAGATATCGGTATCAGGCAGTTTGTGGTAGATGCCAAAAACAATATGATCTATTTGGCGATTAACCGCGCTACTGCTTACGAGCCAGGTATCTATAGATGTGATATGAATGGTGGAAACATTACACCTATTTATAATACACCTTCTGTAATGGGCTTTGCTGCTGCAACTTCATTTAGTGATCAGGGCTATGTTCCTACTGGAACTTTCCCAACTGGTGAGTCTATTTATGTTACTGGAATGGAGCTTGACCAAGACGACGATGGAAAAGGCTATCTGTACTTTGGTTACAGGAACAGGGCCGATTCTTTCGGAACAAATGCCCCTCAGTCTGTAGGTTCAGGAGCAAGCTCGGGTATTTTACGCTATAAGTTAGACGGTACCCAGGCGGTTAGTTTCTTAATTAAAGGCTATGCACCTTATGGTATTGCGATAGATCACGTTAAACGATAAAAATAATAACCGTCCATATCTAACGGTATGGACGGTTAGCTAGATAGATTATGAAAAGATATTTTTTATTAGGGGTTGCGGCCTTGATGATGCTGGCTTCCTGCCAAAAGGACATTGCACAAGTGCCAGATGGCTACGGTGCGAAAGAATTTGTGAAGCCATCAACACCCTATGTGGCAGACAAAAGCTTTAAAAGGGTAGCGTACTTCCCTGCTTATAGGGCAATTAGTGATATTGATACTACTTCATTAGATCATTTAACGCACGTGATTTTTTCTTTCCTAAAACCTAGGGCAGATGGTGTGTTGGTTTTGGATGATTCAAGAGAGAGTGTGAAAAATGTAGTGGCTTTGGCGAAAAGACATAAGTGTAAGATTGTAATTGCTTTAAACGGCGATAGCAAAATTTACACAACCTTAATTTCAAATCCCACTACAAGAAAGGCGTTGGTGCAGAGCATTGTGAATTACGCTATCCAAAATCAATTTGATGGGGTAGATATGGATTGGGAATATCCTAATGCTACCAAAGGAAACGATGTTACTTTTGGGGTATTTATGCAGGAGCTATCAACAGAATTGCACAGCTGGCATAAAACGTTAAGCATGGCGGTTACGGCAGGTATTTTTGCAGGTCCGGTAAAAGATGGAATTAACCAAGCGGCAATAGATGCATGTGATTTTGTGAATTTAATGGCTTATGATGGTATTGGAACCGATGCTGCAAGGCCTAACGATCACTCTTCGTATGCGATGGCTGAAAGAGTACTGAATATTTGGCTTACTGATAAAAACTTGCCAAAAGAAAAAGCGGTACTGGGCGTGCCTGCCTATGGAAAAACTGCTGGAAATACAGCAATGGCTTTCAAGGATTTGTTAAAAGCTGGTGCCGATAAAAACGGCTCAGAGTTCGCAGTCAATGGCGTTACTTATTATTATAACGGAATACCTACCATTAAACAGAAATTTACGTTGGCACAAACCAGTGCTAATGGGATTATGTTCTGGGAGCTGGCTCAAGACGCTGCTGGTGAAAACTCGTTAATTAAAGCCGCAAAATAGGTTTTAAAATAAATATAAACAGAAAAGGCATCCAATTACGGATGCCTTTTTTGTTTTTTAAGTATTGAAAATTAAGCGTTTAACTTTGAGGTTTGGGTTGTGCGTATTGTTGCGGGGTTTTACGCGAAAAAAATTGTTTTATGTTAAAATTTGTTAAAAGTTTCTTTTTTTAACGGATAACATTTGTTTATATTTACTTAAGCTTTATTTAAAATGCGTTAATCTGCGTTTTTCAATTGGCCTAAACAAACAACAAACAAATTAATTATTAACCAAACAAATTTATGAAACAAAAACTACTCATGTTGTTCATGGGGGCTTTTCTATTTGTTCTGCAAGCGGTTGCACAGCAAGTTACCATTTCCGGTAGGGTGACTTCCGCAGAAGATGGGCAGCCTATACCGGGAGCAACTGTAAGAATCAAAGGCACCACAACTGCAGCACAAACAAATGTGACAGGTACTTATTCTATACGAGCAAACAAAGGAGCCGTATTGCAGTTCGTTTTTTTGGGCACAGTTACACAAGAAAGAACTGTAGGAGAAGCAACCACTATTAACGTGGCATTACGAGAGGATGCTAGTTCTTTAAGAGAGGTAACGGTTACAACGGCCTATAACTTGGAGAGGGATCCAAAAAGTTTAGGTTATTCAGCTCCTAAAGTTAGTGGAGATGAAGTAACACAGACTGGGAGAGAAAACTTTTTAAATGGATTGCAGGGTAGGGTACCTGGCTTATTTGTTAATCCAACTTCAGGTGACCCTGGAGCTTCTTCTCAGATTGTTTTAAGAGGCTTGGTTTCTATCACAGGCGACAATCAACCACTTATAGTAGTAGATGGTGTGCCAATTGATAACTCCGTAGTTAGCCAAGGCAATATGGCTATGGGTGGTACAAGTAGGGCGCAAGATTATACCAATAGAGGGGCTGATATTAACCCTGCAGATATTGAAAGCTATACTATTTTAAAGGGACCTGAAGCCACCGCGCTATACGGTAACTTGGGAGCTAGTGGTGCTATTGTGATCACTACCAAAAAAGCGAAAGCTGGAAAATCAACCGTATCTTATAATGGATCTGTAAGGATTGAAACCGTTAACAATGCTCCTGAAGTTCAAACCGTTTATGGACAAGGTGATGCCAATGGTATTTTTAACGGAGGTTCATTTAACTTTTTTGGACCAAAATATCCTGAAGGGCTTAAGATCTATGACAATGTTGGAGCGTTTTTTAAAACAGGTATTGCGCAAAAACATAACGTAGCAGTAGAGGGAGGTAAAGAAGGTTTAACATACCGATGGTCTAATGAATATACCAACAACAAAGGAACTATTCCTTTGACACAGTATAAACGCTTTGTATCTTCTTTAGTGGGAGTAATTCCGGTTAACGACCAAATCAAAATCACTACGCGTTTCAGCTATACCAATGCCTATAACAGAAAAGCAAACAGAGGGGTGCAAGGTTACCTAATGGGCTTGTTGAGATTCCCTTCAAGGTTTGATGTAACCAACTGGATCGATCCGGTTGGAAATAGGGTTACCACTACGGGGACTATATATAATGAAAGCGACAACCCATTTTGGGATGTGAACAAAAACCTTTCAGAAGATAAAACAAATGCTTTGTTGGGTAATGCTAATATTTCCTATAAGCCAACTAAATGGCTATCGTTAACGGGTATTTTGGGAACCAACCTTTCTACCACAACTGGATTACTTGCCTATCATACACAATCATATTTAGGTTCTGGTAATGCGGCTACTCCTACAGGAGGAACTATAGGAACGTATGAGCAGCTTAACAGAAGGTTAGATGGATCTTTTACGGCTTCTGCTCGCCACAAGTTTAGCGATTTTAACAATACCTATATTATTGGGGCAAACTTCTCTGACGTTAATAATAGAACATATTCGGCTAGGGGACAGAACATGTATGATCCTGATTTTTATAGCATCAACAATACTTTGCCAACCACTAGGGATACGAGGTATATTGAAACAAGGTATAGAAATGCCGGTATATTTGCTCAATCAATTTTGGGCTACAAATCTTTGTTGTTCTTAACGTTGTCTGCCCGTTTGGACGCAGCATCAAGATTAATGCCTAACAACCCTTATTTCGCGTATCCATCTGCAAGTTTGGCATTCAACTTCACTGAGTTTGAATCGTTAAAGAAAATAGACTGGTTAACTAGAGGTAAATTAAGAGGTTCCTACGGAATTACCGGAAAGGAGCCGTATAGAGCTTATGCTTTAGCAACCAGGTTAATTAGTGTTTCTAGTACAGGTGGTGGCTTTAACTATGATTCGGCTAGTGGTGGAAATCCAGACTTGGTTCCAGAGCAAACTAGAAGTTTCGAAACTGGTATTGAGTTAGGATTTTTGAAAGATAGGATCAGTTTAGATTTCAATTACTACGAAATGAACAGCCATAAGCAAATTTTCACCCCACGATTAAGCTATGCCACAGGTTCGGTAATTAGATATCTAAATGGAGGAGACGTGGTGAATAAAGGGATAGAAATTCAATTGAAAGGTTCGCCTATTAAAGGAAAACAGCTTAATTGGGATATGACGTTGAACTACACGCAAAATAGAGGTAAAGTACTTTCCTTAGCGGATGAGTTGCCAGAGCTTTATGATTCGGATACTTGGGTTGCAAACGGATTAAGAGGTGCGGTATTCCCAGGAGCCAGTACTTATGCCATTGCGGGTTGGAAAAACTTAAGAAACCAAAGAGGGGATCTACTTATCAACCCAGCTACGGGTCTACCAGTTTTGGGACCAGATACTGATTTTCCGGTGATTGGTGATAGAACCATTACCTTTACTTTAGGTTTCCAAAACAACATTAGCTACAAGAATTTTAACTTGTCATTCCTATTTGATTTAAGAGTAGGTGGAGATGTTTACAACCAAACTCAATATGAGCTTTACAGAAGGGGGTTGAGTACAAAAACTTTGGATAGGGAAGTTCCTAGGGTAATAAAAGGGGTGTTAAGAGATGGTTTAGAAAACACTGCTAACCCAACGGTGAATACCATTATGGTAACTCCTTATGCCAATACAAACTACTATACCTCTACCACTGGTGGTATAGCTCCGGATATGTTTGTAGAGAAAGACGTAAATACGTTGAGACTAAGAGATATCACGCTATCTTATGACGTTCCAGCTAAATTTCTTTCAAAAACAAGAGTAATTTCTAATCTAAGCGCTTTTGTGACTTTAACAGATGTGTTTTTGATCACGAATTATTCAGGTACAGATCCTGAAGCGAACTCTAACAACCCATCTTTAGGTGGTGCGGGAGGTTTTGGTATTGATTACGGAAGTATGGGAAGGCCACTTGGCGTAAATATTGGTTTCCGTTTAAAGCTATAGAGAAATGAAAGTTTTAAAATTAATAATATTATCAGCACTTGTTATTAGTGTAACAAGCTGTAAGAAATGGCTGGACGTGAATATCGATCCAGCAACACCTCAAAATACAAAAGCAGAGTATATGCTATCTCCGATTTTATTTCAGATGGCCAATAATACTGCAACAGATTATAGGGTGATTTTTAAATATACTCAGGATATGGTTGGCCAGGACATGACCACTTTTACCCTTAACTGGGAAAAGCATGGCTACCAATCTGCAAGTGATGTTGGAGGGTCAATGTGGCGTATGGTTTATGTAAATTTTGGATTAAACCTAGAAGACATGATCAAAGATGCCGAGGCCACCAACAAATGGACTTATGCAGGGATAGGCTATGCCGTAAAAGCTTGGGGACTTCAATTGCTGACTGACGCTCATGGCCCGGTGGTATTAGATGAAGCTTTTACTAATCGTTTAAAATTTAGATATCAAGATCAAAATGAGGTTTATGATAAAGTTAGATTTTATGGTCTAAAAGCTTTAGAGTGTTTCCAGAAAACAGATGCACAAGGTACACAGGCATTGCTAGAAGGTGTTTCTGGAGATCAGATCTATAAAGGCGACAAAACAAAATGGAGAAAATTCGTTTACGGTATGTTTGCTCAACAGTATGGCCACTTGGTTAACAAGCCCGAGTTTGCAGCCAAGTATGCCGACAGTGTGATCAAATATGTAGACCTTTCTTTTACTGGTGCGGCTGATGATGCTACGATTAGGTTTGAAGGCACCAAGGCGGCTGATGCAAATCCATTCAGTCAAGATTTTGGATTATTTACAGCTACTGCTTCTACTGCCACTACTACAGGTAGGGTATCTCAAAATATCGTTAATTTGCTTACTGGAGGGGTAAGAGGTACGCCAACAGTTAACCCTACTGCGGCAATGGCGCTAGATCCGCGTCTAACAAGAATGATAAATCCTATCCCTGCTTCAGGTATTTACAAAGGTGCGCTTATTCAAGGTGGCAATGCTACTACACCGCATATTTTAGGAGCACTTTCTTTTACCGCTACCGCGGCTTTTCCAGAGAAATATATTTTCGCAAAAAAAGCAAGGTATCCAGTAATGAGCTACGCTCAATTACAATTTTCAAAAGCAGAAGCTTTGTTTATCAAAGGAAGTATACCTGCGGCACGCCAAGCTTATCTAAATGGTATAAAGGGGCACATGGATTTTATCAATCTATATGGACTTAACGGTAGCCCTGCAGGTGTTGCCATAACTCCGGCACAAGTAACTACATATTTAGCCAGTTCAGAAGTCGCACAAACAGATGCTACGTTGACTTTGTCAGACATCATGCAGCAAAAATATATTGCTCAATGGGGTTGGGCAGGAATGGAACAATGGAGCGATCTTAGAAAGTACCATTACAGCGACCAGATCTACAAGCAATATACTCAGCTTACAGGTAGTGAATTAGATGAAAGAAATAATGGCAAGTATGCTTACAGACTTCGCCCACGATATAACTCTGAATACATATGGAATTTTGATGAGTTAGCAAAATGGGGTGGCAATAAGAGCGATTACCATACTTTAGAGACATGGTCTAATCTTCCATAATTTAATATTAAGAGATGAAATCAATTATCAAAATTATATCATTGGCAGCAGTTATAGTGGTTACTATAATCGCATGCGATAAAAATGAAATCAATTATGGCGAATTTGATAAATTAACGGATGGTCAGAGTTTGATCAAGTTCAATTTCAATGCCGCATATAGAGCAAACCCTAGTTATCAAATAAAGATCAACGGAAATAGGGTAAGTACATTAATTACCGCGAGATATCCTTATCCGGGAGGCGGATATAATACAGGAGGGGATTCTAGACCAGATTTTTTAGTGGTTAATCCAGGAACCTTGGATGTTTCTTTTACGGTGCCAAAAAAAGGAACGAATATAGATTCTGTAGTATTGTTTAGAACAAATGTTGCTGTAGCTGCAGGTAAGAAATATACCTTGCATGTTTCAGATACAACAGGCGGAACCTCAACCACTAAGAGTTTATTGTTGGAAGATGATTTTTTAGTTCCAGATACAGGGTTCTGTAAATTTAAATTTGTGCATTTGATGCCTAATGTTGGACCATTGGATTTATATAACGGAACCACGCTAATCAAGTCAAATATTGCATATTTAGGGTCTAGTGAATATTTTACGTTGCCTACTGGCACGCCAACGGCAACTTCATGGACAATAAGAGCAGCGGGATCGGCACCAACCTCTACCGCTATAGCTACTTATACAAGTGCTAGTACCATTTTAAATCAGCGAATTTACACCGTGTTTGCTACCGGGTATTCCGGAATTACAGGAACTACTGATGTGAGGAGGCCTTTTGTCTCCTTCTTCCTCGTAAGATAATTTTATCAGGTAAACAAACCCTCGCTAGAAATAGCGGGGGTTTCGTTATTTATGAACTTTCTTTCCGAAAAGAACCAATTTTACATTAAAATTTGATGAGGTTTTTTGTTTATGTGCGTGAATTTGCCATTTATAGCTTTTTTTCTTTGGATAGAAAAACAATGCATATCTTTACTATAAGGGAAAATTGCGTGTAAATGCGGTTTTGCCTTTGCGTTATCAACCAACTATTAATTATTAACTAAACAGTTCATGAAAAAAGGATTACTCACGCTATTCCTGTGTTCGTTCTTTTTGGCTATTCAGGCAATGGCTCAACAAAAGACAATTACTGGAAAGGTAACTTCTGCAGATGACGGAATGCCAATACCTGGCGCATCTGTAAAAATCAAGGGAACAAACAACGGCACTCAAACAGCCAACAACGGTACTTATTCCATTGTGGCAAAATCAGGAGATGTATTACAGTTCATCTATCTTGGGATGAAAACCACTGAGAGAATAGTGGGTACTTCGGATGTGATGGACATTGCGCTGGCTTCTGACAGCCAAGCTTTGGGAGAAGTTGTTGTTACCGCATTAGGTATTAAAAAAGAGAAAAGGGCGGTTGGATATTCAGTATCTGACTTAGGTGCAGAGGAATTAATGAAGAACAAAAATACCAACGTTGTAAATTCATTAGTGGGAAAAGTTCCTGGGGTTAATGTAACACAATTTGGTGGATCAGCAGGAGCTGGAGCTTCTATTACCATTAGGGGAGGTAATTCTACTTCAGAAGGAAGACAAAATCAACCTTTGTTTGTAGTAGATGGGATTATTTATGATAACTCAACTTCAAGTACAGGTAATACAGGAACTGATGGATTATCCCGTAGCAACACCACTTATTCTAATAGGGTGATGGATATTAATCCTGAGGACATTGAAAATTTATCGGTGCTAAAGGGAGCTGCAGCCGCTGCGTTGTATGGTTCAAGAGCAGCTGATGGTGTGATTATTATTACCACGAAAAAAGGTTCTGAAGGTTCTACAGCCGTTAATTACAGCACCAGATTAAGTACGTCTTGGGCAAATAAACTACCAGAAGTTCAAACTGAATTTGGAGTAGGTTCTTATGCTACAAATGGTGTTTTCGACGATTTGAATTCGTATACTTCATGGGGAAAGAAATTAACCTCTGCCAATACTACTTATGATAACATCGGAACTTTTTTCAAAAATGCAGGCGTTTTTGACAATAACATCAATGTGTCTGGGGGATCAAAAACCGGAACTTTCTTTTTATCCGCATCTAATTTTGATCAGTCAGGAATTGTTCCTAATACGGACTATAACAAAACAACTTTTCGTTTAAATGGTCAACAGAAATATGGTAAACTAACGCTTGATGCTAATGTTGCATATTCTATTGCTGATATGGACAGAACTTTAACTACTGCGGGCTTGTACGGTGGCGGTGGTGTTGGAAGTATGGGGTCCCTATATAACTGGCCAACCATTTTTGATATTCGAAATTATATCAATATTGATGGAAGTCAATACCGACCTTATGCGGCAACATTAGATCTGCAAAGTGATATGGATAATCCGTATTGGATCGTAAATCAAAACAAATTAACTTCCAGAACCAAACGTATTACTGGTGGTATTAGTGCCAACTATAGCATTGCAAAATGGTGGGATTTAACTGCTCGTTTAGGTTATGATCAACACACTACTGATGATTATACCTATATCGCACCAGGATCGGCTCTTGCCCCTTTGTATCAAAATGGTCGTTTAAGTAAAAATGATGTAGGTTATTCGTTTTTGACAACAACAGTAATGAGTAACTTTCATAAGAAGTTTGGTGACTTCGAAGCACATTTGATGCTTGGTGCGACTACTGAGAATACAGAAACGCAAACTCAAAACCATTGGGGATATGGTTTTGTGACCGCAGGAACAATTAGCTTAAATAACATTGCAAATACAAATAAGTTCTTTACCGATAGGTCAACTCAAAGACGTTTATTAGGGGCTTTTGGTGAAGCAGGAGTTTCTTACAAAGGTTTTGCTTACTTAACCGTTACAGGCCGTAACGATTGGTCGTCAACGTTGCCAATTGAAAATAGATCATATTTTTATCCTTCCGTAAGTGGGTCAGTGGTATTTACAGAGTTGATGCCAAAAAATGACATCCTCTCTTATGGTAAGATCAGGGCAAGTTGGGCACAAGTAGGTAAAGATGCTAATGTTTATTCTACATTAACTTATGTAAATCCTCCTTATGTTATAGGTTCATATACTGCTGTAGGAAATCAATATACTGCTGGTAACCCGGTAATCAAGCCAGAAATTCAAAGATCTTGGGAGATAGGTGGTGAATTTAGGTTCCTTAAAGGAAGAATTGGTTTGGATTATACCTATTACCATAGTCAAACTAAAAATCAAATTGCACAACCACGTTTATCAAATGCAGGAGGTTTCATCTTAAGTTCACTGAACACCGGATCTGTAATTAATAAAGGTATGGAAGTAGCCTTAACAGGTAAGCCAATTGATCAGAAAGATTTTACTTGGGACGTGACGTTGAATTTTTCTTACAATAAAGGTCGATTAGGAGAGTTTTTACCTGGGGTATCCTATTTCTATCCAACAGATGCCCAGTTTGGAACTGTAAAAGCCGCTTCGATTCCTAATGGAGGTTTTTTCCTTGGAATGACAGGTCAGTCTTATTATCGTGAATTAGATGGCAATGGAAAAGAAATTGCCGGTGGACGTTACCAAGTTGATCCAACTACTGGTTTATACAGGATAAATAATAATAACCCAATTGTAGGTAATCGCGAACCAAGTTTTATTGGAGGGCTTAGCAATACTTTCCGCTATAAAAAACTATCATTATCGGTATTGTTAGATATCAGAAAAGGTGGAGCAATATTTAACGGAACGGAATATGCGCTAGTTTCAAATGGCTTAAGTAAAAGAACTTTACTTAATGACAGGCAGTCAGTAACGGTAACAGGGGTAAACAGTACAACAGGTGCTGATTTTTCACAGACTTATGAAGCCGGTAAGACGTATACCATAGGGGCTACCACCGTTGCGGGAACAGCTATGATTCAGCGCTACTGGGCAAACTATGCAGCTAACTCGTATAATTTTATAACAGATGTTAATTGGTTAAAATTAAGATCTGTGACATTGTCTTATGACTTTAGTAGTTTAGTTAAGCAGGTTAAATTTATTAAGGGGTTGTCTGCCACTGCTGTAGGTACCAACCTGCTAACCTGGACAAATTATAAAGGCATGGATCCAGAGGTAAGTGCTGCGGGTGGAACTGGAGGCTCAGGTTCAACAGGTATAGATTACCTTGGTGTTCCTGCGGTTGCAACTTTCACATTTGGATTAAATGTTAAATTTTAATTAGGACAGCTCATGAAAAAGAATAAATATATCAGAAATATAATGTTGGTCCTTGGGCTAACAGCTGGTTTAACATCTTGTAAAAAATGGTTAGATGTTAATGATGATAAAGATAATCCAAACAACAAAAGTGTGTTGCTGGAAAATAGATTGCCTTGGATAGAGCATTTTTATATGTATTCTGCTGGTGTTACAAATTTTCGTACAGCAGCTCAGGCAGGGGCGTATTACAGTAACAACGCCAATACAAATACGGTAACAACTACATGGAAACCTGTAGCTGCTCTGACTACGACACCTTATCAAACATTTTTTGTAGGTGTTTCGTCAAACCTTATTGATATGTATGATGTGGCTAAAAGCAAAGGAGCATATCATTATATGGCTGCGGCGAATGTGTTCCATGCTTTAGGATTTATGCAGATGCTAGATCTATATGGAGAAATGCCTTATACTGATGCCACTTATGGCAATCCTAGTCCGAAATACGACAAAGGTAAGGCCATTTATACCGGATGTATGGCTAAGCTAAATGAAGCAATCGCCTTATTTGGTAAAACGCAAGAAGCGGGAGCGCCAGCTTTAACGCCTGGCGACATGATGCATAAAGGAAGTGTAGACAAATGGATTAAGTTGTGCTGGGGCTTGAAGGCAAGATATATGCTTAAATTGTCGAAGAAGTCAGATTTATATAATGCAGATTCAATCTTATATTGTTTGTCAAAAGGGCCACAATCTAATGCTGATAATGCTGTTCTGCCTGGTCTTAACAACAGTATGGTTACTGATTATTTAATTGGCGACCCGGTGGTTACTAATGGTAATTTTAATTATGCAGCATATGGAAACAATCAACGTATTTCCCAATTCCATTATAATTTATTGGTAAATATGCGTGGTTCGGGCATTGTAGATCCAAGGATGACTAAAATTGTGCCTGCTATGATGACCAATGTAAAATTAGATGGTAATGGCAGAGTTCAAAGTTATGATTGGACTCGCTCTGTTGGTGTTGATTCATACGGTCCAGCTACCCGATTGTTAAAGTCTACGGCAACCTCAATTGCTTTGCCTTCTTTTGCCGCAACTAATACTAATATTACATACGCAATCGCTAATGCCACTGATCGCGCAACGTTTATCGCGGATCTTACGGCAAAAGGAAAAACTTACACGGTTTCAGGAAACAATGTTACGGTAACTTATCGAGCTGGGTCGATGTATATCAATAGTACCAACTATATATTGGCAGGAGACACCGCCTATGTAAATTTGAGAAGCAACGCTATTGCAACATCAGGTAATCCGGCACAGCCTCAAAATGACGTCAACTGGTATGTTACTCCACAAGCATATACCGCAGGTGTTGTTGGTTCAACAGGATCATTCCAAACACGTCCAGTTTCTGATTTTGAAGTTTTAACTTATCATGAAATGTGTTTTATCGAAGCAGAAGTTCAAATGCGTAAAGGAGCTACTGGCGCTGCTCAATTAGCCTATAAAAAGGGTATTGAGGCTCATCTTAATATGATGCAAGCTAAACTGAATGAATGGCAAAGTGTTTATGGAACTACTAATCCTGATATGAGACCAATGAATCAGGCCGATATTACAAGTTATTTAGCGAGTGCTGCTGTGGCTCAAAATGCCGGTGATTTGACCATGCGTGACATTATGTTGCAAAAATATGTTGCAATGGGATGTAGCCTTGAGAATTGGAACGATATGCGTCGTTTTAATTATAGTGCAGGTAATATCGGTAGTTTTGGCGTGGTGTATCCAGGATATGATAGAGGCCCGCTATTTACAGGTACGGCAGAATTAACTGGGGGCGCAAAAACAGATCCTAAATATTGGATGCGTCGTTGGAGATTACCAGCTACTTTAGAGCTACAGTATAATTCAGCCAATGCTCTTGCGGTAAATCCTAATGTAAATCAGTTGTTTATATGGTCTATACCAGTTTGGTGGGATTGTGCTACTGATCAGGAGTATGACAACTATCTGAAATAAACTCTCTTGAAATAACAATGAAAGGTTATTGGTAAATGACCTCGATTTGTATAGAGTGAATAAGATACTAACAAAAAAAGGTCCCGAACGTTCGGGACCTTTTTTTGTTTTTAGGCGAATATGATTAATAACAACTTGCAAAAATGGTGAACGAAGGATTGGTGTCGTCAATGGTAAAACTCGTATATCCTGTAGAAGTGGTGACACTATGGATAAGTGGCGGGTTGCATGAGTTGGTGCCAGCAGAAACAAGTTGGTAGTTGCCGTAAGGGACCTCTTCTGATCCATAGGTGTCTACGGCATTAATGTAATAGTAGGTGTTGGTGTCCGTGTTGTAAACGGTAGCCTGTCCACCCATTACGGTCATGTAGCTCACCTCGAGCGTGACATAACCAGTACTCATTTTGTTTTTGAACGATGTTGCCGCAAACAAGAGCGTAATCAGAAATACTTTAACGATTAAATTTTTCATGATGTTTAATTTAGTTAACGATTAATATCAAATTAGTAAATATTTGTTTAAAAACCAATTAGTTATGTAGGTTGTTGGCCGCTCTTTATTTCGGTTCCTCCCTTGTAATGCGTAAAAACAAATAAATTCCCTAAATTTGCAACAAAACCCTTAACCCATGGCAAGTTTTACCCTTACAACTGAAAGCTGGAACAAAGTAAAAACAAAGTTTTTAAGGAAATATCGTGAGTTGGCCGCAGTAGAAATTCCATTTACTCCAGGGCAGGAAGATCAATTAGTGCAGCAGTTAGCTAAGCTGGTGAACAGGGATAATGCCTATATTGAGTTTACCATTCGCAAAGCTTTGGCCGATCCAGACGGAAATAGGCTTTAAACATTCCTATTTTATTCTTTTTTATTAAATTTACTTTCCGTACTCTTTTTAAGCAATAAGTTTGAAAGGAACGCTATTTAAACGTTGGCGATATGAAGAAAGTAAAAATAGCACTATTGTGCACTGTCCTAGCCGTTACCTCGCTTACCCTTGCCTTTAATGAAGACCTGTTTCAGGTGTCGAAAAATTTGGATGTATTTGCATCCTTGTATAAAGAGATCAACATTAATTATGTAGAGGAAACCAATGCTGGCGAGCTGATGAAGAATGGCATTGATGCTATGTTGGGCAGCTTGGATCCTTATACTGAATACGTACCCGAATCGGAAATTGAAGATTACAAATTAAAATATGTGAGCACTCAATACGGCGGTATTGGCGCGGGTACATTAACCATTGATGGTAAACTTTTCGTGAACGAGATAAGTGAGGGGTATCCCTCGCAAAAAGCAGATATACGTCCAGGAGATCAAATAGTAAAGATTAACGGTGTAGAAACCACGGGAAAACAACGAGCCCAAATTAGTCAACTTTTAAGAGGGCCAAAAGGAACCCCTGTTAGCCTTACGTTGCTAAGGGACGGAGCGGAGCTTAATAAGTCCTTGGTAAGAGAAGAAATCAAACAACCTAATGTTTCGTACTCAGGAATGCTGGATGAACAGGTAGGGTATATCCGTTTAGATAAGTTTTTGGAAAATTCTGGACAAGAAGTAAAGGATGCCCTAGAAAACATCATGAAACAAAAGCCTAAAGGGCTTATTTTAGACTTGCGTAATAATGGAGGAGGCATCCTTCAGGAAGCGGTTAAAATCGTGAATCTTTTTGTAGATAAAAATGTGCTGGTAGTAAGCCAAAAAGGTCGTAATCCAGAGAAGAGTGCCACCTATAAAACTGTGGTGCCAGCTATTGCGGCTAACTTGCCAGTGGTGGTTTTAATCAATGGGGCATCTGCATCGGCATCGGAGATTGTGGCGGGTGCCTTGCAAGACTTAGATAGAGCCATTGTGGTGGGCCAACGTAGCTATGGCAAGGGTTTGGTTCAACAAACCTTTAATTTGCCTTACAACAGCTTAGTAAAGGTTACGGTGGCAAAATACTATACGCCATCTGGCCGATGCATACAGGCGTTAGATTATGCGCATAAAAAGCAAGATGGCACAGCGGGTAAATTTGCAGATAGCACCTTGAAGGCTTATGGTACCAAAGCAGGCAGGACCGTTTATGACGGGAATGGTATTTTTCCGGATGTAGTGGTAGATCCTGTAAAATACAGTCCAATTACCTTGACCCTATTCAATAAAAATTTATTCTTTGATTATGCCAATGAATTTAAGAAAGTAAACAAAGTGGCTGCGGCAAAAGATTTCCAGGTTAGTGATGCCCAATACGCCCAGTTTGTGGCTTCATTAGCCAATAAAGATTATAGCTACACCTCTAAATCAGAACGCTTGTTGAGCGATCTCAAAGCGGAAGCAGAAAGGGAGAATAAAACAGCGGCTGTAAAAGCAGATTTGGAAGCCTTGAAGGTAAAAATGACCGGAGCCAAAAAAGATGATTTGACAAATCATAAGGCTGAAATTAAAAGAGCCTTGGAAACACAGATCATTAGTCGCTACTTTCACGAGAAAGGAAGAATTGAACAATCATTCCAATATGATAAGGAGATTGCCAAGGCCAAATCACTGTTTGGTAATCAAAACCAAATGCTGGCTATTTTAAAAGGCGATGGTAGCTATAAAACGATTGGTAGTGCTAAGCTATCGGTAGACGAAGAGAATTAATATTTAAAAGCGTATAAAAGCAAAAAGGAGTCCCGAACGTTCGGGACTCCTTTTTTATATCAACCGGATTAGCAATTAGTAATCCATGGCGTGTAATCTTACTTTTAAGCCTTCCATTTCAGGCTTTAATTGAAGTTGACAAGCTAACCTTGAATTAGGCAAAAGATCAGGCAAAGTGTCTAGCATGGCATATTCGTCATCGCTCATTTCATTAAGCTTTTCTTCTCCTTCAAGTACGTCAACACAGCAGGTAGCGCATAAGGCCATACCTCCGCAGGTAGCCAATACATCGTACTCGCTAGCTTTTAGAAACTCCATTAGGCTAAGGCCCATGTCAGTAGGGGCAACTAAATCAGCTACATTCCCTTCTCTGTCTTCAACGGTGATATTAATATCGCTCATCTTATTGTTCAATATAATTCTTAAAACTCACTAACACCATTAACGGTGGTATACTTCATGGTGTATTTTACGCCAGGGTTCATGTACTGGTAAGCGCTGTGGCTCATTAATGCCGCTTCGTGGAAACCGCATAAAATCAGCTTTAACTTATTGGTGTAAGTGTTAATATCGCCAATAGCATAAACTCCCGGAACATTGGTTGAGTAGTCGTCAACATTTACTTCAATAGCACTTTTGCTAATGTTAAGTCCCCATTGTTCAATTGGTCCCAATTTAGGGCTTAAGCCAAACAAAGGAATTAAGTGATCAGCTTCAACACTAATGATTTCCATGGTTTTGTTATGGATAATTTCAACCGTTTCCAATTTACCCTCGCCATGTACAGCGTTTAGGTTACTGTTCAAAATCAAGTTGATTTTACCTTTTTCGGCCAATTCCATTACTTTGGCGACTGAATCTGGCGCACCTCTAAAGGCTTCGCTACGGTGTACCAAAGTTAACTCGCTGCAAATTTCAGCTAGGAAAATAGTCCAGTCTAAGGCCGAGTCGCCACCACCAGCAATTACCATTTTTTGGTCACGGTATTTCTCAGGATCTAAGATCATGTAGTTGACACCACGGCCATTTTCAAATTTTTCTAATCCGGCAACAGCGGGCTTACGGGGCTCGAAACATCCCAAACCACCGGCAATTACCACTACTTTGGCTTCAATTACAGTGCCCATGTTAGTGGTTAATACGAAATCGCCTTCGCCTCTTTTTTCCAAGCCTTCAATACGCTCACCAAGGGTAAAACCTGGGTGGAAAGGTTTGGCTTGCTCCATCAAATTGTCAATAAGCTCTTGAGCCAATACAGATGGGAAACCCGGAATATCGTAAATAGGTTTTTTAGGGTATATTTCTGATAGCTGACCGCCAACCTGAGGTAAGTAGTCAATTAAATGACAGCGCATTTTTAACAAACCCGCTTCAAAAATTGCAAACAAACCAACTGGCCCAGCGCCTATAATAGCTATATCAGTAGAGATCATATTCTTAAAAATTTGTGCAAAAGTACAAAATTAAGTTTTAAATAATGGCACTTATTTAGATGAATTCTAGATAGAAAGTGAAAAAATCTACTAAATCTATCGGATTTGCATTTTAATGGCCATTTATATTTAGTTTTTTCAAAGAAACGAAGTATTATCGGCAAAACTTAATTATTACTTAAAACTACGCTATCTTTGAAATTTAGATGACCAAGAACATATATTTCGCATCAGATTTTCATTTGGGATCTCCTAACTACGAGGAGAGTAGGTTGCGTGAAGACCGTATTGTAAAATGGCTGGATTGGATTACACCTACTTGCAGCGAACTGTTTTTAATGGGCGATGTGTTTGATTTTTGGTTCGAATATAAATATGTAGTGCCCAAGGGGTTTGTGAGGTTGCAGGGCAAGTTGGCACAAATGGCCGATAGCGGTATTAAAATCTACTTTTTCAAGGGTAATCATGATATGTGGGTGAAGGACTATTTCACCAAAGAGATAGGCATGCAGATTGTGAGCGATGAGCTGGTGATTGAACGTAACGGTAAGAAATTTTACCTGCATCATGGTGATGGTTTGGGTCCTGGCGATCAAAAATATAAGTTTTTAAGAAAGATTTTTAGAAACCCTGTTTGCCAGTGGCTGTTTGGTGTTTTGCCTCCTCGTATTGGATTGGGCATTGCCAATGGTTGGTCGGCACATAGTAGGGCAGCCAGTAAAGCCGAGGAAGTTTTTTTAGGTGAAGAGAAAGAATGGCTGGCGGTGTATGCTAAAGAGCAATTGCAAAAGCAGCATTTTGATTATTTTGTATTTGGACACCGGCATTTGCCTTTGGAAATAAAACTAAACGATCGCAGTACTTACGTTAACATTGGCGAGTGGTTAAATTACCAGTCGTACGGGGTTTTTGACGGAGAGCAACTAAGGTTGGAGTATTTTACCCCTAACCCCTAAAGGGGAATTGAAATAGTCAATGAAAAGGTTAATTGTTTTATTGCTTAATTGTTTAATTATTTTGCTGTTGAGTAGTGGCGAATCAAAAGCGCAATTGAAACAAGTAGCCAAAATAGATACCGTTGCTAAAGCTGTTTATGCAGACAATTTAGATAATGTTTACCTGCTTTCGGGTAGGGATGAATTGTTGAAATATGATGCAAAAGGTGTGTTGAAATGGCGATATAGTAATAACCGTTTTGGGAAATTGTACAGCGTAGATGTTTCGGACCCGTTAAGGGTGGTACTTTTTTATGCTGATTTTCAGCAGGTGGTGGTACTTAATAATAACCTAAACGAAATTACGAGCTACTCTTTTGCCAAGAATGGTAATTTATTGGTGTCGGCAGTGGCTTCTGGGAATAATAATAGTCTGTGGATTTTTGATAGGGCCAGTAATGTACTGGTTAAACTGAGCAGCAATTTTACAGAGGATGTCCGTTCGGCCAGCCTTTTCCAATTGTTTGATGAAGTGGTTGATGCGAAAAAGTTAGCCGCTTCTGACCAGTATGTATTTTTACAACGCCGCAACAACGGTATTTTACAATTTGACAGGTTTGGGGGCTATTTGAGGGAATTGCCTATTGATAGTTTAACCGATTTTAACATTGCCAGTAACGTTATTGCTTTTGTGAATGGTCATACTTTGGTGAAATACCATCCTGTTTCGTTTGAGCAATCTAAGCAGCAACTGCCTGTAAGCGGTCCGATTAGGCAAGTGGCGGTGGGCAACAAATTAATTGCGGTGTTAACCGAAAAAGCCGTATTTTTGCTGTCCGATAATTAAAGCATGTGATTTATTGCAGTGTTTTTGGTTAAATAAACCCGATTGAAGCGGTTGTACTTTTTGTTTTATGGTTGATTGTTCATTGGTGTCACGCTGAGTTTATCGAAGCGTTGAAAGCGAGAGGGTATCCTTCGACAGACTAAGGATGACAGGAGTTAACAAAAAGACAAGAGCGCAAAGCGGGGCTTGCTTTGATTATTGTTAGATATTGATTTTCTTAAAAATATATGTTAGATAAGTTAGAAGCCATTAAGTTGCGCTGGGAAGATGTGGAAGAGCAGTTGAGCAATCCTGATGTGATACAGGACATGAAACGTTTTGCTGCATTGAATAAAGAGTATAAAGACCTCACTAAAATTGTGGAAGAGTACAAGGTGTACAAAAACGTAATGAGCAATATTGAGGCAAACAAAGATATTTTGAGCAATGAGAAGGATCCTGAGATGAGAGAGATGGCAAAGGAGGAGCAGGATTTGTTATTGGTACAGCAGGAGGAAATGGAGGAACGCATTAGATTGATGTTGATTCCTAAGGATCCGGAGGATGCGAAAAATGCGGTATTTGAAATTCGTGGTGGTACGGGTGGTGATGAAGCAGCACTTTTTGCTGGCGATTTGTATCGTATGTATACCCGTTATTTCGATACCAAAGGCTGGAAGGTTGAAGTGATGGACGTAACGGAGGGTACTGCTGGTGGTTACAAAGAGGTGATTTTAAAAGTAAGTGGCGATGATGTTTACGGTACGCTGAAATATGAAAGTGGTGTACACCGTGTACAGCGTGTGCCTGATACTGAAACTCAGGGTAGGGTACATACTTCGGCAGCTTCGGTAGCAGTATTGCCAGAGGCTGAGGAAGTGGATGTGTACATTAATCCTGCGGATGTGGACTTGCAAACTTCACGCTCAGGTGGTGCTGGTGGACAGAACGTAAATAAGGTAGAAACCAAGGTGCAGTTAACGCACAGGCCTTCGGGCATTGTGGTGGTATGTCAGGTGGAGCGTTCACAGTTGGCCAACCGTGAGCTTGCCATGGAGATGTTGCGCTCGAAGTTGTACGACTTGGAGGTGCAAAAGAAACATGGTGATATTGCCGCGAAACGTAAAACGATGGTGTCTACGGGTGATAGATCGGCCAAGATCAGAACCTACAACTATCCTCAAGGTCGTGTAACGGATCATCGTATTGGTTTAACTTTATACAACTTGCCCGCTATTGTTGATGGAGATATCCAAGAGCTGATTGATAAACTTCAGTTTGCAGAGAACGCAGAGAAAATGAAAGATGGCGCAGTGAACTAGGATTTCTGCTGCTAATTTATACAAAGCCCCGCACATGCGGGGCTTTTTGTTTGGTGTGAGGTTGCTTATAAAAAAAAATAATCAATTGTAAATGAGGTGTTTTTTGCTCGGTGTTAAATTATTTTTAAATTTTGTTGAATAAATGAAATATTCGCTCTATATTTGCATCACCAAAACGGAAAACGGTTGTTTAACGTTGCGAACGGTTCGGTAGTTCAGCTGGTTAGAATGCCGCCCTGTCACGGCGGAGGTCGCGGGTTCGAGTCCCGTCCGGACCGCAAAAAACCCACTTAGAGATAATCTGAGTGGGTTTTTGCTTTTTAGCACCCATTATTGCACCCAGTTTAGATGTCTTTTCCAAATTGTCTATTATAATTTGTGAATGTGTTATGGGAATTAAAGATCATTTGAAGAAATTAATTTATTTGTGTTGAAAAATCTTTATTTTTCAGCCTAAGATAAATTTTCCCTGATGAGCTATATTGAAAATAATCCACTACAACATGCTACCATTATTCGAATATATTCCGACAAAGACGAAATAATTGTTAGTCCAGAATATCAACGCAACGGAGAGATTTGGACTTTGGAGAAAAAACAATTGCTGATAGATTCTATATTGAATAATTATGATATTCCCAAGATTTATTTCCATCAATTTGGGAGAGAAGAAAAGAAGGAAATCGGAAAGTCTTTCGCTATAATCGACGGTAAGCAAAGGCTTGAAGCAATTTGGGCGTTTATTGAAGGTAAGTTTGCTCTTTCCTTGGATTTCGAATTACAAAGCGATGTCAATATTAAATTGGCGGGTTTAACCTACGAGGACATGGCAAAAGAATATCCGAGAATAAAAATAAATTTTGATTCTTTCGTCCTTCCTATTATTAGTGTGCAAACTGACGATCTAGATTTGATTGAAGATATGTTTTCAAGACTAAATGAAGCAGTTCCACTTAATTCCGCTGAGAAGCGGAATGCTTTTGGAGGCGATATGATATCTGAAATCCGTAAAATAGCTAAGCATAGTTTCTTTGAGGAGAAAGTCAGATTTTCAAATAATCGATATCAGCACCAAGAAGTTGCGGCAAAACTGCTATTGGTTGAAACTTCGATGAAGGAAAATAAAAAGTTGATAGATACGAAGAAAGTATACCTGGATGCTATGGTGAAAAAGTACGGAAAGAAAATGAAGTCTATAATCGAAGAAGTCTCAAAGGAAATTACAGTTGGTCTCGATGATATGTCTAAATGTTTTGCGTTAAAAGATAGCTTGCTTAGGGCTCAGGGGAGTATAGTAGTTTATTACTTGCTTTTTAAATGGACAAAGGGCCAAGAGGTTATTTTGAAAAGGTCGTCGTTGCTGAAATTTGCTGAAGATGTCATGTTAAACAGGGTGAAAGCTGAGGAAGATTATGCAAATGCTGATTATGATTTATTGGAATATGATAGGCTAAGCCAGCACGGAACAAATGATGTTTCAAATATTAAAGAGAGACTAAGAATATTAAAGGGCTATCTATTTGGTGTAAAAACTGATAATTAAAAAGTATAAAACCAGAATATTTAGTAAAAAAATGCTAAATATTCTGGTTTTATACTAAATGTTTATATCTTTGAAAGTAAACTTAGTATTTTATGATTACATCTGACATCTTAATAGATCCAATATTTGCTGCTCGATATCCTTTTGAAAGTGATTTAGTTGATGGACATTGGCAGCAAAAGATGTTTTCAAATCCAAAATCCACTATTCGCTTGGGAACCTTGTTTAGTGGTATTGGAGCAATAGAACAGGCCTTAAAAAGGCTTGATTTGAAAACGGAAATAACATTTGCGAACGATATTGATGCTCATGTTAAAAAAAGTTATTTGGCAAATTATGAAATTGACCCTATCGATTGGCATAATGATGTTACTGAGTTCAATGCTAATAAATATAAAGGAAAAATAGATTTGCTAGTGGGGGGGAGTCCGTGTCAAGCATTTTCGATGGTTGGTAAGAGGCTCGGTCTTAACGATATTAGAGGTACACTTTTTTATGATTTTGCTAGAATTGTTAACGAGACAAAACCAAAAGTCTTTATTTATGAAAATGTTAAGGGTTTAACAAATCATGATGGAGGGAATACGTGGAAGGTTGTAAAGGATGTTTTCGAGGAATTAGGATATAAGATATACTCAAAACTACTCAATGGTAAAGATTATGGCATACCTCAGCACAGAGAAAGGATTGTTGTTGTAGGCTTTCTTGATCATTCTGTTGAGTTTGATTTTCCAGCTGCTATACCTTTAGAACACACTATGCAAGATTTCTTGGAAGATTTTACGGATACTAAATATTACCTAAAAGAGAAAGGGGTAAAATTTGTTACAAGTACAAAAAATAGATTAAAAAGGTACACTCAGGTAAATGGTGAAATTGCGCTTTGCCAAAAAGCTAATCAGCAATTTAATTGGCATGGAGATTTTATTTTTGAACCAGAATTTGACGTTGCGTCTTTTGATGAATTTGTTTTCGATGTAAATGATGTCGAAGAAAAATATTATCTCTCTGATAAAGTTAGAGATTATGTGTTGGCTGGTGGGACAAAAAAATGGAAAACCAGTACTAAAACAGATTTAGCTGTTGCTCGTCCTCTTCTCCAATCTATGCATAAAATGCATCGTGCGGGTGTAGACAATTATGTTACACATATGGGAAGGATTAGAAAACTTACACCAAGAGAATGTCTACGTTTAATGGGCTTTAGAGATGATTTTAAAATAGAGGTAAGTGATACGCAGGCTTATCGTCAGGCAGGCAATAGCATAATAGTTGATATGCTTATCGCTATTATGAAGCAGATGGATATTACGAAATTCACAGAGTGATATAATGGCGGATTATCAGAAACTTAAAATTAAGGACGTTGAATATAATATCATTGATTCAATTCAGGATTTTAGGGCCGAAGACAGTTTTATCCATCGATCTAATAAATTAGCGCAATTTAAAGGAAACGGAGAAGCGAAAAAGCATGTAGGTACATACTTGGGAGCTAAAGGCGAAGCGATATCTAAATTTTTCGAGTATTTTGATTGGGGGAATGAGCACTATGATAAAAAAAAACGACGTAAAACTTTTTTTTCTGCGGAAAATGCTGGTGCTGTCGTTCAAAAAAGTACATGTTTCTTTAGTAAGGATAACCTATTGAAGTATTTGGATGATGCTAAAATAGAATATTTTCAACAAGAGCAGCTTTATCACAATGATATAAGCAACTTTTATGATGCTCGATATAATGAAGTTCAGGGACTTTCAAATGAATATGAATTTTTTAGTATTTATGATGCGTCAGATAATAAATCTCAATTGCAAAGCCGAGGGTATATTCGATCCGATGATCAAATTTGGCAATTATGGCGAGAACTGATTCTTCCTAAAATTACCTATCTGTCCATATTGAAACTTCTCCCAGTCAACCCCAAGGTTGGGCAGAATAAGCCATTATTTTTCTTTAGAATACTTTTGGATTATCAATTTCGTTCTTTTGTGCATCCCAGTACCCTCCCAGTTTTAGAAAATAACATTGATGAGGTATTTTCTGAGCCGCTTAGAAAGGCCTATCGTATTGGTCAAGAGAAATATAGAAAAGGTGTAATAGAATTTATGCCGCAATGCCCTTTTTCTAAAATAACTGATGAAAGGTTGCTGATTGCTAGTCACATTAAGCCTTATTCCGTATGCCTCAGGGAAAATCGTGAGGATCAAGCCCTAGATTATCTTAATGGACTTACTCTGACACCTACATATGATAGACTTTTTGATCAGGGTTACATTACTTTCAATGACGATGGCGAATTGATTTGTGGTACGCAGCTTAGCACATTAACTTGGGAGAGATTGGGTATAAATCCAAATGCTAAGAATAAAATGAGAATATTTCCTGAAAATAGATTAGAGTATTTGAGGTATCATCGTAAATACGTGTTTTTAGATGATATTAAAGATTTAATAACATAATTGATTAGGGTTTGAGTATTTTTTTCATCTGAATTACCATCGACCTAGCATTTTTAATGTGTGTGCTCTGTTCCGTAGTTTTACCTTTTTTTAAAGGCTTTTTTTCTAAAGCTGCTAAATAGTATTGCCCATCTATTACTGAGAAATAAAGTCGCATCGCCTCGGGGTCTCTTATTTTCAAATAAGATAACGTTAATTCTGCATCATCATTATTATGCTTTAGGATTTGCTCTGAAATAGGTTCGCCTTTTTCCTTTAATTCGATGATTTTTTGAAACCCTACAATCAACTCAATTTGAACTCCTGAAGAGACCTTATTAAAAGTCCTTTCGAACTTCGAGCTAGTAAAAGCATTTTTAGCGATTGTCTTAATAAGCTCCAAGTTATTTTTTTTCGAATTTATCTCATTTAATATGATGTTTTCAACATAGTCAGTATTGTCTTTAATCCCAAAAAGATTGTCTATCGATAAAGAAGGTTCATCATCACTAAAAATCTCTAATTGATTCTTTTTAATTTCTTCACTAATAGCTAAACTAAATAGGACCGATTTGTTATCATATGCGATTTTAAGGAAAAATGCATCCTGTGTATCATTATCAAAACCTATTTTATACTCTTTTGGATTTTCGAAAGCTTTTTCTATGTCGAAAAAGCTTTCGATCGGATATTTGTTAAAAATTCTATATGCGTAGTTTCGGTGCTCTTTTTGTTTTAATAGTTCAAATATTTCAGGTAAGCAAGTATCTCCAAAGGATAACTTTGTGATTTCATGTGAAACTACACCTTCAACCTCATCAGAATACTTGGTTTTGAGCGCTTGATATTCTAAAAGTGTGCTTGTAAACGCATTTGCTAATTCTTCCTTATCAGTACACTGAGGGTGGCAGTTGTTAAAGTAAAATACTGTCATTAGAATAGCTTAGCATTATTAATTTCAAACTGATCAAAAAAACCATCTGGCCACTCGGTTATCCTTCCTCTATTATCCATTATAGGAGATGTCACTTCAGTGTTACGATCGTGATCTAATTCAAACCAGTGAATTTGGATGTTTTCACTAAATTCTCCATCATCTTTAGTAGCAAGCCTTATTCCATCTAAAATGTGCTCACCATGGGTTTCGATTATAACCTGAACGCCATTTCTCGCACATAAGAATATTAGTTTAGCTAATTCAGTTTGTCCTTTCGGGTGAAGATGAGCTTCAGGATTTTCAATAATAACTACATTTTTACTGCTGATAGTCGACACCAATAAGGTTGTGATGACTGGAAGAATGTAGCTTAATCCAAAACCGACATTAGTTGCTCTATGCCCATCAAATACAGCATATGAAGTGTCATTTTTATCGATGACCTCAAAATCGAAAAGTATGTTTGGAGAAATTACACCTAACCAACTTCTTATATTATCAAGTAAACCGAAAGAAGATGCGTTTGGATGCTTTAGTGACTCATGTACAGTGAAAGGGGAAATGGAATCGTAGTATTTTATGCATTGAAGCACATTCTCTCCATTGGGTCCAATTTTATTTGTTTGATCAGACCCTATAAAAATTGGTATGGAGTTTTTAGGACCAAATCTGCTGGCTGAAATGTACCAAATTTCTGGAAATTCGTCTAATAGCGTTTCGACCTGTATAATTTCTCCTATGGTAACAGAAAATTTTAACTCGTTTAATGAAATTTCTATCTGTATGTCATCTTTCGAATATTTGTTTTTTAAGTCCTTCGCACTTCCGTGGCCTTCTAGGAAAATATTTTTTTCTTTTTTAAACGCTCGTTCCATCATTAAGAGCGCTTGAATTATGGAACTTTTACCACTACTGTTTAGCCCAGTTAATAAAGTTAACTGATTCAAATTCATCTCTCGATACAAGAAAGATTTGAAGCCTTGCAACGTAATCGATTTAATCATTAGTATATTTTTTTACCAATTCCCTAAGTTTGGAATGCCTTTCGAATACAGAATTGTATTTTCCAGCATTCCTTGATATTATTTCATCAAAATAATAATTTTTGAGATACATGTTGGTGTATTCTTCAAGAAAACTAAATCTATTTGCAAATAAAGCATCAAAGTCTTTATGGTTTAAACTACTTAATATAGTGCCCCATACTTCAAACAGAGCTTTATTCACGGGCGTTCTTCGTTTGCCCTCATAACTTTTTCTGAAAGCGTGTTCGCCGAAGAGTTTCATCCCGCGATTCATGGCGCTTTCAAAAAGTGTCTCGAGAGATTGAAAATCTATTTGTTTAATAGTTGATAAATCAATCCCTTTAAGTTTTTTCTTAGATTCATTTGTGTTTAAGTTGGAGGAGGAATTTAAAATCTGCAATGTTTGACTTAAGAATATATCCATGTTTCCGTTCTTTGGGTAATGATGATATTCTCTTAAAACGAATGATAATAGTCTAAGTATGAATTCTCTATCGAGCATTCTGTTGTCTTTGATAGATCCATCTGTAGCATTTTTGAAAGTTGGATTTAGAGATAAATCTTTCAAAAACTCTGTTGCTATACCGCTATATAAAGCATGTCTGATTTCTTGATCAGTCAAAGGTGCACCTCCTCGATTTACTCTTTTAAATATATTTCGCTTAACTACATCGGGGGTTCCAGTATTTATTACTGTAAAAGTAAATTCTGTTTCTAGGATTCTATTTTCCATATATGGTGGCAGATCAGCAAGAGCTTTTCCATTAAATTGGTCGCCCCAAAATTCGAGTTTTTGAAGTTTGAATTTATTTCCAATTAAGTAATCTCTAATCGTACTTAAGCGCTGTAAACCATCAACCACAGTATAATTACTTTTCTCATCTGAAGAAACGTAAAACATTGGTAAGGGTATCTTGAGCATTAAAGATTCTATGAGTTGACATTTTTTTTCTAAAGTCCAAACTTCATTTCTTTGAAAGTCAGGATTTAAGTTGATTGTTCCCTGCTTCAAGCGACGCAATAATGTTTCCATTGTTAATTTTCGTGTGTCAATAGAAATTAACTCAGGATCAAAAGGGTCGTTTTCTTCATCCTTCTCAAGTATTTCCTCTTCAATCTCAATGTCATTTTCGTAGTCAGAGGTAAGTACAAATTGATAAATTACTTCTGCATTTGGACTTATTAATTTTATAATATTCAAATGCGAAACTATTGGTAGTGGGATTTCACGTAATAAGTTGTATCCCTCGTCAGAAGAGTTTACATAAATCCTCGTTCCACCAATTTGGGTCTGATCTTTTACTTTGAAATACACAACATCAGGTAGAGACAATATTTTTTGCTTTTTTTCTTCCCAAATCTCTACCAGTCTATCTCTTTCTTTGTAGTCTTGTGTTGGATTAAAATATTCTTTTCTACTAATATTATGAAACTCAATTAGATCATCTTTTATCAGTAGACAGTTAATTTGAAAGCCTCTTAAGCCAAAAAAATTATTTAATTTTTCACCATCATATCCTAAATAGAGTTTTGCTTCTCCATTGCCACTTCCAATCATTTTATTAATTGGTAGAACAAACGAATCGGGAACACTTAAGTTATTGATTTCGGCAGAAACTTGAAATTGAATATTATCGATTTTTATTATAGAGCTCATTTTGCAAAGAAAATTAAATGCCTTTACCTCGTAAAGCGAGAATAATTTATAAGGCATGACGATTCAAATATATTTAAATAAAATAATATTATTGACCGCTACTGATCAGTTACATTGAGTAATATATTTTATATTATCGAGCTTATTAAAAGTAATTATTTGTTAAAAATTAAAAAAAGGGTGGCTACTTGTTGAATGTTGGATTTAGTACCCAAATAGCAAAATGCTCTAAAGCTTCGGCTTCTCTTTTAGTAGAACATTTTTCAATCTTAAATTTACATATAGTGACTAGATAATCTTTTGCTTGCATTCTATCGGGGAATAAATTATGCCTCAAAATCTTTTTCATTAAGGTATGAGTAGATTCGTGTTTTAAATCTGTCCCAAATCGAATGTTGAATTTGTTTGTACTACCGATATATAATATATTTTCATTTTCTGAGTATGCTATATACACACCCATAATGTTTTTCATTTTAGCTATTTCTGTAAAACTGACAAAATCGCTCTTAATTAAGCTTAAATACTTTTCGCTAAGTAAAATATTATTCTGCTCCACGTTTAAGGTTAATATGAATTTTATGTTTGAACTGGATTATTCACAAAATATACCATCTTTGGAATAGCACCAATGGTGTTCACTATACCTATAATCTCCTAAGTTTAGATCTACTTCATACTTTATGCTGTTAACATCTTCGGAAGCATACATTTTTTGTGTAAGCATTGGGAAATCGCCAAATAAAGCGTCACAATAAAAGCATCCATGAGAAAGATAATTCTCACTGATCGTTTTACTATGTCGGTCTTTCAAAACTCCAATTTTTATTTTTTCTCCTTTTTCGGTGTTTAGGAAGCTTTTTACGGCGTTATATACCTGAGGATTTTTATCAATGTCATCTCCATCCCACATAGAACCCGCTACTCTAAAATTCTGCTTACAAATAGTCAGCAAATTTCGGTCAACGGTATAACAATGTTGCTCAGCGCCACATTTCCAACAACGCATTTCAAAGAAAATGATTGTAATCTTTTGTTGTGGTATCAACCGCAAAACGTTGTTGAATTTTATTTTTTTGTTTAGTAGGTCGTCAACAAATTCTCTAAGCAATAACTTATGTTGATTTAATTGTGCAAATATGTTTAATGCGGCTTCTCTAGATATCTTATATGCTGGAATATCATTTGTAGCTTTAACTGCATTATTATAGTCCTTAAGCTCTCTAGGTATTGCCTTTAAAAACCAACAACCTCTTATACGTGATTCCAAAAATTTTTCTTGTTGTTCTTTTATTTTTTCGAAGGTTTGTCGATTCCATTCGATTTCAAAAGCTATTTTCTTTTCACTTCGAACTGCTAATATATCTGCCATCAAGCTTTCTGTCGAAAATTCAGGGATTACCGACCAATTATTTTCTCTACAAACTTTGATGATTTCGATTTTTGCTTGCAATTGTTCAATTGTTTCTTTTTTCCAATTACAGGTAGAATCCTTTACATGAGCAAAATACTTTATTCCTTTACTGTTTTTCAAAATTCCATTTTGTTTACAGCAAGATAATTTCAATGAAGAAACTTCGTCTTTTCGTTTCGTTAGGTCATTCCATTGTTTTTCTGTAAGGTCAATTGATATGATTTCCTTATTATCTAAAAATGCTCTTAATGGCATGGTTTAATTTGGTTGATTTTATGACCATTAAGTTACCACTTTTTATTTGTTGCCCGCTTATCGTTGAAGAATTATAATAGGGAAACCGTATTATTATGAAATCAACATAATTATATTTAGTCTAATGTATGTCTCGAGCTTTGACAGTGCATTGAAAATAAATTGAATAGAAGCTGAATGTATATTATCAAGAGGTTAGTAAGAATAAGTTGTTAACACTGAGTGCAATCTTTTTGTTGTCCAGTATGTTATGCCTAATTAGCTAATCTTAGATATAATCAAAATGCCATCCATTGAACACTTGGTGTTCATAATTAAAGCTTTCTAAGCTTGAGGATAAATTTCTTATTAGGCATCGAAGGTAAAATTTGCTCGGTTACAAGTTTGCCGTCTTCAGATAGAGTAAAAACTGTACCATTATCCCAAATAACCCTATCTCCATCCACCTCATACTTGCCGACTTCGTCTGCTTCAGTATCTATACCATTAATAGTTATAGTGACTTTCTTAAAGGCATTTCCTTTCTCAGTTAGTTCACAATTCATTTGAGTGATGCTGATAGAGGGATTAAGGTCAATTGGTTCAATTAATTCCCATTTTCCAACAACGATATCTTTTGTGTTAATGGTTGGATTACAAGCAGACAATATTGCAGACAAGAATATTATTAAAGATGGTTTATTTAACATATGCCTATTTTGGGTCAAAAATTTAAAAACTGTATAATTCCTTGGTTGTGATTAATTTGGCTATTTCCCTTAATTAAATGCTCAAAAACTAACTTAATTTGATTATTAAATAAGAGCAGTAAGTTTACTTTATTTGTGAGAAATTACTTAAAGCTTATAATATTTGTCATTTCATTTTTCGTTAGCAATGAAATTCTATAATTGGTCAGATAAGTAAGAAATTAATGTAATCATCGCTATTATGATAGCAATGGTTATGATGATTTTTAAAAGAGCCTTTACAGGATTAAATGGTTCATCTAATTTCAAAGACTTATTGTTAGCTTTTAAATTACTCAAGGCTGGATTTAATCCTGGCTGTTCGTTTTTCTCTATGTAAATGATGGTCGGTTCAGCATCTTTTTTGCAAGCCCATACTAGGGCTATAATCCAGCCTACTCCTGTAGCTCCTAAAAAAAAGTTCAAAAGGAATATAGAAAGTGCGTCTCTTTTGTTTCTTGCTATAATTGATGGTAAGAAAAAAAGAAAAAATCCAACTATAATGAATAAAAGGATTAGTAATGGTACGGCGTTATCTTCCAACTGAACTTTAATTTTTAAACGAATATAGAAAATAAGTTCAAAAATTAGGCTTTTATGCCTAAATATAATTTATCTATTCATTCCATTTTTGGTTCATGCCATTAAAGGATTTAGAGATACAGCAGATAAAGAACTTTGGAAACAATGTTCGCCAAGCAAGGTTATCTAAGAAATGGTCGATGGAATACCTCGCTAATAAAGCAGATATTGAATTATCTCAAGTTTACAGAATAGAAACAGGCAGGGTAAATCCTAAACTTACAACAATAATAAATATTGCCAACATATTGGAAGTCAATATATCTGAGCTTATAAAGTAGTATTCTATCCTATAAACATTAATAGTTTTATTTATAGGATAGATAAGGTAGATTAATTTCTAAGTATATAATCATTGTGATTTATTTTAGAAGTTAATATTGTTTAAGTTTATGTATCTACATCCGTAGATTATAAACGTATCACTAATCCAAATTGGATAATTTAATGTTTAAGCAGTATTGATTTATATTGTTACTACTCCACTTTTCCACCTTTTACATTAATGGTGAAAAAGTGTTTTCTAGTATGTTGTCTCCCCCGTGATAGGCATATATGAAAGTCTCGTCAATTAACTGTTTGAGCATTTTTTTTATTTGATACTCACCGTACTTTTCGATAATTGTATTAGTGCTTTTTTTATTGGATCTTCTCGCTTCTTTACTCATGGTAGCCCAATTTAATGGATTTGAACAAAAATCATATTTTTCTTGTTCAGCTATAGTTAACGAAATGTTGAGGGGCTCAATAATAATTAATTCATCAATACACTTATGCAATGAAACTAGGCAACTTTCCCAAACCTCGTGTTTAGCCAAATCCATAAGGGTTATTTCTTGATTAAATTGATTTCGCATTTTAAGAATCTTTTTTTCAAAGCGCAAAACATTACCATCTAAATAGTACTGTAAAAATTTGTCATAAATTTTTACAGCGAACTCACTAGCGTAATACTCAATGCCATCTATTCTTGAACTATTCAAGTTCTTCATGCGTGAAAAGGGCTTTCCTTTATATGTGATTATTCTAGCAATTATCTCTTTTACAGCAATTTCAGTGACAATATTAAAGCCAAATTCTAAATTTCGAATAATTACTTCATTAGGATTTATTTCAAGATCTTCATGAAAGAAATCCAACACTGCAAGTAGTTTGCTTAATGTAAATATGTCACAATTACTTTGGATGTCACCATAAAGACTATTATAAAACTTATGTAGACTACCTGTAATAATTATTGCTCCGCTGTCATAAACTCTAAATTTTAAACCGTGTAGTTCTGCTACTCTTTTACCACTGACTTTCATCGTTCGAAGGTTTTTTGTTTCGTGAAATTCTAATAGTTTATTGTTTAAAAGTTTGTTAGCCAAGGCTTGGGATATGATTAGTCCTTTGATGTAATCATACATGTTTACCCCCTTTCTTATTAAGATTCACTGCTAACGCTTCATCTATCTTACTTTTTTTAAAATAGATTGTTCTGCCTGTTTGATAAAAGGGTATTCTACCCTCATTTTTGTATCGGTCAAGCGTGGGAAGAGTTACATTAAGGTAACTAGCAGCTTGCTTTCTTGTTAAACGGTCTTCTTTATTAAAAGATGATTCGTTTTGTTTACATACCACACTTAGAATTTTGGTGGTAACTTGCTCAGATATTGCATCTATTAGAGCTTGATGGTCCAGTGGACTGAAAATAAAATTTTGCATCGTTATTAAATAATTTATTGTGATGCAAATCTCAAGGGGGGATTTTGAAGGGGGAAATAAAAGTTTACTCTTATTTCCCCTGAAAAATTTTTGTGTTTATAAATTCTTTTACTTCTTTTGGATGCTTACAAAGCTTTAACAGCTCTTCTGGCCAATCTTTGAAGTTGTCAGTAAGGTATTTCTCATCCATGAAAATATTGTTTTTATAAAGGTCATTAATGCTTTGATAGAAGGTATTATCACTGTAATATTTGCCTTTAGCATTCTTTGCATCATATTTCCTAAAAATGGCATTCCCAATCCTTTCCATTTCTGCTTTTTCCCCTAGGAGTATCTTTTGATTAGTTACAGTCATATCGTAGATGTATGCCAATACATAATAACCTGATTTATACTTCTTCTTTACAGTTTTATTGGATTGTTCAATTATGTGTGGTGTGTTATTGAAACTATCATTGCTTATGGTTTTATAACATTTTTCAACTGCATTCTTAATTTCTTTTATCTCTGTAATTTTAAAATCGTATAAACGAGAGGTTTCCCAATCAGAAATTCTAGCATAAATAAATTTTTCAGGCGATTCCGATTGTGCTTTCAGATAATGCAACATGTCTACTTCTTCTTCTTCATCTGGAAAAGGTATAGGTTTTGATTTATATATTCCGATACCTTTTTTAGCCTGTTCATAACGTGCTTTAAATTCACGGGCTTTTATCTCAAGTTCTCTATTAAATTCCCTTTCCAAGTCGTTGACCACAAACATGCAGCCGTTGATAAATTCTTCAGGTGAAAAGTGATTTGTTTTTAATTCATTATATGTTTTGCATAGAAAATCGTGGAAATAATCACGCATACCTGAATCATTATAACGGGTTATTATCTTTTTATAATCCATGACTAAAATTTATAATCCTAATTTTTTCATTTGTTCTGCTAACAATTTAGCTTTATCCTCGTTGGTTGCACGAATATATTTCAAAAAACTACTTTCGGTCTTGTGTCCTGTTGCAGCCATTATTAACATGGGGGAAACTCCCGCTTTAAACATGTTTGTGGCGTAGCTTCTTCTACAACAATGGCTCGAAATCAGGCTGTATAATTGTATTTCATTTGTGTTGATTTTATTCCCTTTACTATTAGAGATGGTAATTGTTTCTGTCAAACCAGCAAGTTCTGCAACATGTTTAATATATTCGTTAAATTTTTGGTTTGTAATCGTTGGTAGTTTGTTTTCGTACTTCTCCAAAATAGATTTTAAGTCTTTACTAATAGGGATTGTTACCCTATCTCCTGTTTTTACTTGCTTCATGCGTAAGAAACCATCTTCAATACTAGATGTTTTTAGGTTCGAAAAATCACTAAACCTTAGTCCTGAATAACATCCTACTAAAAACAAATCTCTTACTTTTTCTAATGTAGAATAGTTTATGTGTTTACCTTCTTCGTTTGTGTAGTATTTGTTTTTATCATCAAGATTCAAATCATCAATTAATTTGATTTGCTCTACATTTAAATATACGCTGTCTGTTTCATTAGTAGTCTTTTTGAAGTCTTTGATAAGTTCTCCCTTATCTGCCTCCTGCATCAAAGTTTTTATATGTTTAATATATTTCCCAAATGTAGACCTCTCTTTTCCCTCAACTTCAAAACAGAACGCCCTAAACGATTTGTAAAAATCAAGATTTATTTCTTCGAAAGTTAAATCTTTTATCTCATTGTGTTCCATAAATCGCTTTATAGCAGCCAATGCTCCCTCAATGCTAATAATAGAACCCTTTTCGTATTGTTTGCCGATATATTGTGTTCTGCCACTACTAATTACTCTTTTACCGCTTTTACTATCATTTATAGCATTCTCAAAATAGTTAATAAAAGAAAAATTTTCTTCCTCAGTTTCTTGTTCTAATTGCTGAGGTTTATATATTAAATCAAGTTGATTTTTAATATACTCCCAGTTTAAGTTTTCTCCTTTAGTTTCAGATAATAATTTTAAAGCATCTGCTTCGATGTTTTGAAGGCGGTTGTTAAAATTGGCTGCATTGAAAGCAGCGCTTTTAATGGGTTTTTTATTTCTTTTCCAATATTCAGAATTGAAATCGCTTTTCCTTATACTAATTCCACAATAATAATCTTGACGTTTACTATTAATAGATAGCCGAAGGATAATCTGATACTTCCCATCTTTCGTAGGTTTCGGTCTAGTAGAAAATTTAGGACGTGCTGCCATAGCTTGAATTTTTACGAAGATAATTTTTTGCACCCACTTTTGCACCCACTTTTTCTTTTCTCTTAATAAATATGAATTTTTCTATACTTTTCTTAAATGTTTGTTTTAGGAGTAAAATGGCAGTATTTTTTGTTTAAACATGGGTTTTTGTTTTTCTATCCTATATCAGGTTTAAGTCCCGTCCGGACCGCAAAAAAGCTTCAACAGAAATGTTGGAGCTTTTTGCTTTTATGGATAGTTTGAAAAACGTTGATCTACTTTCTACTGATCTTAACTTACTAACGCCTTGTAATTCTACCCCCTTAATTTTACAGTTTGCTTCCTGCTTCTAAAAATAGCTATATTGAGTGCATAAAATATGAAATCGGCTACAGGTATCTGCTTGAACCGAAGTCTTATTAGATATTCTAATGATAATGGAAAATTTTAGGTTAGACATATTTATAATTTTAGTGCTTTTGACCAAGAACGATAACTTTAAAAATAGTTATTCCTTAACTAGGGTGCTTCATTGGAAATTTGGAATATTGAATGATTTAGCGGTAAAGGAGGAGATGATAAAGGCGGAATTGATCACCAAGGATGATACAGATGCGATAAATGTGTACGATATTACTTCTATGGGTAGAAGATATTTAGCAAACAATTTTGAAAAGCGCAAAAGTAGCGTCTATAATGATTTTCCTAATGAAAGAGAATTCCTTGATGCCCTTTTTGAAGATTTTGTTTGTTTTCCCTAAATAGAGGTTGTTGAAAGTGAGAATGAAAAGCAAGATTGTATTGTTGTTGATAATCTTATGGCCCATTATAGCTTTCTATATTGTTTTATATCTCTATAATATTTGGTTTGATACATGGGATATGATAAAATATGACCCAGCTTATAGTCCTGAATTTGATCAGAATAAAAACATGGAAAATATAATATATTGGATGTTTATTCTTTTATCGTTTTCATTGGAAGTTTTTTTGGTTTATTCTTTTGTTAAAAGGAATAAATAGAAGCTGAAACAAATAAAGGCAATGGTCAAGATAAGATTTGATAAAATTTATCTCGATGTAAGTAAGGATGGATGTGTTAATATGCTGTTCTTATTGAATATAAAGGAGTACAGTATATATGATATTTAGCTAAAACACATATGAGAAAAGCCTTCTTCCTTCTTTTGATACTATCTTTCGTCTTCTTGGGGTTTAAAATCTACGGCGAAAAAATAAAATTCTGGACCAAACAGACAAGGTTCGATAAAGCTTTAGAATTTGAAAAATCTCTGAATAGGAAATACAAACGTCTTTCCATGGATGTATCGCTTTCTGAAAGTGTTTATCCATTGATTAATAAATATAAAATCGCACAGCCAATAATCATTGAGCGAAAGCAAACGGGCTTCTTGCCAATGTATGCTGAATATTTCTATAGTGAGGTAGATTCTGTTCTTAGGTATATAAACTATGATTGGGAAAAGGATAAGTATGGCGATTTCTCCAAAAAACAGGTAATATGGAAAGAAGAGGATAGAAAGCTTAATGTATATAGCTATGAATATGACAAAATCAAGGCGCAACTAATAACCCAACTGGGTAAACCTATGTATCAGGATAAAGAACCAATGGTCTATATGAAAATAGGGGAACGAGAACATCCAGCAAGGAAGACTGTTTGGGAAAACGACAAGCATTACTCTGAATTATGGATGATCTTTGGACTGAATGGTTATAGAATAAGGTGGAGCTATTATTGGAAGAACTAAATCATTAAGTTGATATCATCAGAATCGTATTACCGATATTTTTGTATGTTATTAGTCAAATATTTATTTTGCTGTAGTACTTGCAGCATATCAGGTAGCTGAAACTTTTGTTGAGAGTAAGTCATCTTTGCGATGCAAGCGGTAAATCGGTAAGACGATGAGTTTTTTCTCGGGCATTCAAACTTACGCTAAATTGAGAAAAGAATACCTTTTACCTACTATCAAACTAAGAAGATATGTTTTTTAAAATTGGAATGTCTTTTATAATTATTGTACTGTTAATTGGGATGTTAGTATCATTTCATGACGGGGAAAAAATAAATAATAAGACTTGTGTAGAAGAAGGATTAAAGACAAGTAATAACTCCTTTTCTCCTGAAATGGATTGCCTTATGCTCATTGAAAATTTTGCAAAGGAATTAGAACTAGATACTAGTGTTAGCCTCAATCAGTATTTCAAAACCAAGCAGAGTAATAAACTACTAATGTGTAAATTGAAGAACTATAGACGGGATTACAGGTATAAAAAGGCTATGGCGGTTGTCATGTTAAAAATACAGTGTTTTTATAAAAAAAACGGGAGGAGTGATATGGATTTTGTTCGTATTTATCGGTGGACACCAGTATTAGATGCTATTTTAAATGAAGTGATATATATGCAGACTGGCAAGGAATTTGGTGATCAGGAAGTTCAGGTTTTTTCTGCTGTCGAAACAAAACGTTTTATTGCTCGAGATAAAGTTCTTTCAAAGGATAAAGATTTAAAAAAGTTAATAAAAGAATGTTTTTAAGCCCCAACTTGGCGCAAGCCTTGTGTTTAGGGTTAGCGTAAGGAGCTTGTGCCTGTTAACAGATTTTGTTTGGAGTTTTTATAACAAAAGCCCAAGTCAGGCCATGGTTCTTTCCTTTGGCGGCAAGACTTGCGCTAAAGTATTTGACAACTTAAATACGAAGGACGTTATAAACAATGGCTTGATGACCTGCATTCACCACAAAATATAAAAATGACAAAATTTTAATGGAAAAGAACTCTATAAAAGATCTCATTTTATCGATGAAACAACGTCCTTTAATGTATGTTCCGAATGATATTGATTGTTTAAAATCATACCTAGACGGTTGGGTTCATCGAGATTCAACCCTAGTATCAGATTTTGAAATTATGGAGAGTTTTCAAAAATGGATTCAAAAAAAATATTCAATACAAACATCACATTCATGGGCTAGTATTATTCGATTTTATTCATCGGATAGTTGTAATTCGATTGATGTTTTTTTTAAGGAATTTGATATTTTTTTAAAAGAATATCCGCTCTAGCGAAAGCATTCGCATTTGCTTTGTTTGAGTTGGTAGAAAATAAAGCCCAAGTCATGCCGCGGCTCTTTTGGCGTTAAGACTTGCGCTAAATAGGCGTATAAAATATGATGGTAGTTGATTTGACGTATGAAGAAGTTTTTGGGTTTCATGGCCCTAGTCTATGTTTGCTAGGTAATGAGTCAGACTTTAAGATTCTGGCCCAAGGAATTCTTAGTTTAACAGACCCGATGAGTGCGAATGTTTTGAACTTGAAAACACTACCAGATTTCAAGTTTAATGACAATCATATTGATATACATTTTGTAGCAAAAACTAAATCGAAATGTTTGGGGAAAATTACAAAAGAAGGAGCGGTTATTGAATTGGATCCGCGATATTGGGAACGATTATTTCTGTATTTTACCATGATGTCTTGGGATCAACAGACACATTATCTAAATTCATATGAAAGTTGCTTAAATGATTTAGATCTAGATCAAGAAATCAATTTTATATGTAGCTCTGAATTTTAATACGAATCTCTCCCCAACTTGGCGCAAGTCTTATGTTTTGGGGTTTCGTGTAAGGAGCTGCCTGTTAGCATTTGCCTTGTTTGAGCTGAGAGAAAATAAAGCCCAAGTCATGCTACGGTTCTTTCCTTTGGTGTTAAGAGTTGCGCTAAGGAGGGATTATGGCAGCCCTCAAGAGAAATCGAATGTAGAGCCAGATTCCACGAAGAAAAATGACAACCCATAACTAAATTTGAATATGAAATTTAAAGATATATTCCTTAGTTTTTCTTTTATCTTGACTTTTATAAGTCAGACTGCAATATGTCAAAACAAGAGAGATACAACATATTTTGTTGATCAAAGAAGAAAATACGATAAGCCAGATACTACTTTTCTTTTGAGTATGCCAAACGAGTTCTGCGTATACAGGATACATTATGCTAATGGGGCATTTACAGAAGAGCATCTTTTTGGAACAAATACCTACCGTGTCGAAAATGGCGTATGGTTCAGGTTAAAAAACAAAAAATGGAGCTTGTTTTTTGATAAACGGAATTTTTATAGAAAAAATATTTATTTTGATAACTATCATTTTAAACTGGTTCCAGCAAAAATAATAACTCAAGACGGTCGAAAGCAATACCTATTTTATATTGTGAATGTAGATGAGCCGAAAGTTATCAATAAATATAATTATGTTTTATTTTCTATTGATAGTGGATTTGTTAAAATTGCAGGTGATGACCTCGTCCTAAAAAGGGTAAATCAAAGACCATATATTTTTAATAATTGTCCCTAAAGCATTTTTGTGTAGTTTTCCCCAACTTGGCGCAAGTCTTGTGATTTGGATTTGAGGGTAAGATGACTTGTGCCTATCCGTAATTGCTTTGCACTGGTGTAAAAAGTGCAAGTGCCATAACTCTTTCCTCTGGCAATAAAACTTCAGTTATCTTAACCCATCAAATATTCAAAAAACGGTCCTCCAACAAGTTTGAAAAGTCTATCTTAAAACACCATCTAAATCTCATTTTGTGATCACCAAATCATTCTTTGCTCGCCGCAATCCGTTGTACAGATTTTTAAATCTAGGACAAAGCATAACGATCAATCAAACTGATCATGCTATGACCGCTTTGTCATTAATAGGCGATGATATGGAGCTAGGTAATAAGTTGTGATTAGATTTTTGGATTGAAAATCAGTAAGAAAATCCCGATTGTACAGGTAAAAATCTCGATTGATAAGGTTGATTTTTAAAATCATGGCGATGTAAACGATACAAATTGGTTTTTAGTATAAAAAAGTTATTTAAAATTTGCTTTTCATCATAACATCTATATCTTTGTTACAACTATTAGCTCTTGACATGCACGCTTTTGCTCTCCAAAAAAATGAACAATCCCATTTCTGTGGATCATTATGTGCTGTCGTGTGTTATGTTAAAACCAATCTCTGCCTAAATAATTTACCTTTCGAAAGTCACAAGTTTATTCAGCTTGACCACTTTTTAGATAGCACCCATTTGGTGTTGAAGCGTCTTCCTCTTATTTCCCCAGAACACAAACTAAACTCATATTTATGCAGAAATTTTATTTTAAAAAATTTTTCTTTTCTCCGGCTTGGATGATGGCTTTGTTGGCACCTCCAAACTTATTAACCCAACCAACTACCAATGTTGTTAAAATAGCTTTGTTAAGGCCAAGGTCCTTAGGATCAGGAAGGGTCCTTTAACTAACCATTTTAGCTGAAAATACTTTCTATTCATACCATTGAGTGGAGCGCTTTGTTGGCGGGATATAAAGTATTTTATTGTCTACAATAGGTTAAAATAGTATTGAAAAATACCGAGAAAAATATATCAATTCATTGTTAAATCATTGCAAACCAATATAAAATGAAGAAAAAATATCTTTTTAACATGCTCTTGCTGTTGCTATTTGCAATAAATAGTATGGCACAGACACAATTTTGGTCGGATACCTTCGAGGATTCGGGCGCTCCCTCATCTGGCACAAGGGCTCTTTCCATAGCTGAGTTTATTTGCAACTCTCCTAATGCAAATGCTTATTTTAAAAGAATGGATGGAACTGGCCTAACGAGTACCGTTAGTTTTAACAGCTTTGAAGGTACTAAGTTCTTTGCTGCAATGGACATTGACAAGGGGCCTACTTGTACCAACGGGACTATTGGTGCGGAACAGTCGGTAACCTGGTCGAGCATCAACATTGCTGGGAAGACTGGATTATCTTTTAAAGGATTATTCGCTGGTAATTCAGGTGCTGTCTTTCAGGGGACATTCTTTGCTCCGAATATAGACTACATGAACGTTGAATATAGAATTGATGGGGGTGCTTGGGTAAAGGCAATTTCTTTTTATCCAAATGATAATACTGCAGTTGGAGGACCTTTGGCCGTGGATACCAATGGCGATCAACTTGGCGACGGTGCCATTTTAACGTCTGCTTTGACAGAAATGTCGGGAAATATTATCGGTACAGGAGCTCTTTTAGATTTGCGTGTCATATTTTTTGTGAATAATGGCCCCCCTGGGTCGATAGCTTTTGATAATATTCGTTTGTTTGAAACCGCCGCTTGTACTGCACCAGTCATTACTGGGAACCCACCAAATAGAACTATTTGTGCAAACGGTAATACTTCTTTTTCTGCCACCGCAACGGGGGCCACTGGCTATCAATGGCAGGTGGATACGGGAAGTGGTACCTTTGTAGACATTGCCAACGGCGGCGTATATTCTAATGCAACCACCGCTACCTTGAACATTATTGGGGCAATAGGCACCATGCACGGCTACAAATATCGCGCTAAGGTGATAAACGGAACAGCAAGCTGTTTTACCAATACCAACAATGGAACTTTAAGTGTCAGTAATATGACGGCCTCAACATCAAAGACCGATGTGCTTTGTTATGGCCAGTCAAACGGTTCAGCTACGGTTTCTGGGCTAGGCGGAGGGATTGCTCCTTACACCTATTCATGGTCACCAAGTGGCGGTACTGCAGCTACGGCTACAGGCCTTGCGGCGGGTACCTATACGGTAGCGATTACTGATAACATTGGTTGCCAGATTACAAAAACATTTACCATTAATGAACCTGCATCGGCTTTAAGTGCGGCAACAGGTGGTGGTTCAACTAACGTGAGCTGCAATGGTGGTTCAAATGGAACGGCCACGGTGGCACCAACTGGTGGTACACCAGGATATACCTACTCATGGGCTCCTAGTGGCGGTACTGCTGCTACGGCAACTGGTTTGGCCGCTGGAACCTACACGGTAACAGTAACCGACGCCAACAATTGTCAAGTGACAAGAACTTTTACCATTACCCAGCCTGCAACAGCTTTGAGTGCGGCAACCGGTGGTGGTTCGACCAACGTGAGCTGTAATGGAGGCAATAACGGAACAGCAACAGTGGCACCAACCGGTGGTACACCAAGCTACACCTATTCATGGTCTCCAAGCGGCGGTACTGCCGCTACGGCTACTGGCCTTGCAGCTGGTACTTATACCGTAACGGTAACGGATGCCAATAATTGTCAAACTACAAGAACTTTTACCATCACACAGCCTGCTGCTGCCTTAGGCGGTATCATTACTAAAACTGATGTAAGCTGCAACGGTGGCAATAACGGAACCGCCACGGTGAATGCTAGTGGTGGAACTACTCCTTATTCCTATTCATGGGCACCAAGCGGTGGCACCAATGCCACAGCTATTGGCCTTGCGGCAGGTACCTATACGGTAACGATAACCGATTTTAATGGTTGCCAAATTACACGTACCACTACCGTAAATCAGCCTGCTGCTGCCTTAGGCGGTACCATTAGCAAAACCGATGTGAGCTGCAATGGCGGTTCCAACGGAACCGCTACAGTTAATGCTACAGGAGGTACAACACCTTATTCTTATTCATGGGCACCAAGTGGTGGCACTAATGCCACCGCTACGGGTCTAGCAACGGGTACCTATACCGTAACAGTAACCGATTTTAACGGTTGCCAAATGACCCGTACCATTACCGTTAACCAACCTGCAACACCTTTAAGTGCGGCAACAGGTGGTGGTTCAACCAACGTGAGCTGCAATGGCGGTTCCAATGGTACGGCTACGGTAGCACCAACAGGTGGTACGCCTGGCTATACCTATATGTGGAATGCCGCAGCAGGTAATCAAACTACTGCAACGGCAACGGGCTTGACTGCCGGTACCTATACGGTAACGGTAACCGATGCCAATGCCTGCCAAACTACGAGAACTTTTACCATTAACCAGCCAACGGTGTTAGCAGGCACGACAAGCGTTACTAACGTAAGTTGTAACGCAGGTGCCAATGGAACCGCAACGGTAACACCAAGCGGAGGCACAGGTCCATATACTTATTTGTGGAGTGCTGCGACAGGTAGCCAAACTACCGCTACGGCCACAGGCTTAACCGCAGGAAGCTATTCTGTGACGATTACTGACGCTAACGCGTGCACTAAAACAATTACCGGGATTTTGGTTACTCAACCCTCTGCATTTACGGTTGGAACTTCGCAAACTAATATTGCTTGTAACGGGGGAGCCAATGGCTCAGCTAGTGTTACCGTAAGCGGTGCCACTGGGCCGTATACTTACTCTTGGTCTCCAAGTGGCGGTACAGCCGCAACTGCAAGTGGATTGGTGGCTGGAACTTATACGGTTACCATCACCGATGCGAATGCATGTACGACTACTCGTTCTTTCTCCATTACCCAGCCAACAGCCTTAAGCGCTTCAGCAGGTGGTGGCCAAACCAACGTGAGCTGCTTTGGCGGTTCAAACGGAACGGCTACAGTAGCACCTACGGGTGGTACACCAAGTTATACTTATTCATGGGCGCCAAGTGGCGGTACTGCGGCTACGGCAACAGGTCTGGCTGCTGGTACTTACACGGTAACGGTAACTGATGCCAATGCTTGCCAAACTACAAGAACCTTTACCATTACCCAGCCATCAACAGCTTTGAGTGCGGCAACAGGCGGCGGTTCAACCAACGTGAGCTGCAATGGTGGCTCCAACGGAACGGCTACGGTAGCACCAACAGGTGGCACCGGTGCTTATACCTACTCATGGGCGCCAAGTGGAGGTACAGCAGCTACGGCTACTGGTCTTGCGGCTGGCACTTACACGGTAACGGTAACCGATGCCAACAATTGTCAAGCTACAAGAACTTTTACGATTACCCAGCCAGCATCGGCCTTAAATACTACTGCGGGCAGCAAAACAGACGTGAGCTGTAATGGCGGTGCTAACGGAACGGCTACAGTTTCGCCAACTGGTGGAACAGGACCGTATACTTATTCATGGGCGCCAAGCGGAGGCACTAATGCTACAGCTACAGGCTTAGCAGTTGGGGTTTATACCGTAACGGTAACCGATGCCAATGGCTGTCAGGGTATAAAATCATTTACCATCACCCAGCCAACAGCTTTAACGCTTTCGGCAGGAACACAAAATAATGTGTCATGCAACGGCGGTTCAAATGGAACGGCTAAAGTTAACGTAAGTGGTGGTACGCCAAGTTATACTTATTCATGGGCACCATCAGGAGGTACATCAGCTACCGCTACAGGCCTTGCAGCGGGTACTTACACGGTAACGGTAACTGATGCCAATGCATGTCAAAAAACCCTAAGCTTTACCATTACTGAGCCAACGGCTTTGGTAGCCACCGCAGGAACACAAAATAATGTATCATGCAACGGTGGTTCAAACGGTACTGCTACTGTGGTAGTAACTGGTGGCACACCAAGTTATACTTATTCATGGGCACCAAGCGGTGGTACAGCAGCTACCGCTACTGGTCTTGCTGCGGGTACTTACACGGTAACCGTAACTGACGCCAATAACTGTCAAACAACCCAAAGCTTTACCATTACCCAGCCTACAGCTTTAGTAGCTACGGCATCGGCACAAACCAATGTGTTATGTAACGGTTCTGCTACCGGTTCTGCTACGGTTAGCGCTACTGGCGGAACAGGAGCATACACTTATTCATGGTCTCCAAGCGGCGGTACAGCAGCAACGGCTACTGGTCTTGCGGCTGGTACTTACACCGTAACGGTAACCGATGCCAACAATTGTCAAACTACCCAAAGCTTTACCATTACCCAACCAGCTGCATTCTCAGTTACCACCATCAGAACAGATATCCTTTGTAATGGCGGGGCTACCGGCTCTGCAGGTGTTGTGGTAAGTGGTGCAACTGGTCCATATACTTATTCGTGGGCACCAAGTGGTGGTACGGCTGCAACAGCTACAGGCCTTGCAGCAGGTACTTATACCGTTACCATTACCGATGCCAACTTATGCCAAACTACACGAAGCTTTACCATTACCCAGCCACCTGCATTGGTACTTACACCAGTACAGACCAATGTGAGCTGTAATGGCGGAACCAATGGTACGGCTACAGTTAGCGTTACCGGTGGAACCGGAGCTTATACGTACTCGTGGGCACCAAGTGGCGGTACAGCAGCAACAGCTACAGGCCTTGCAGCAGGTACTTATACCGTGACGGTAACCGATGCCAATTTGTGTACAAAAACACAGTCGTTTACCATTACACAACCAACGGTATTAGTGGCTACGGCTAGTGCTCAAACCAATGTATCGTGCAATGGTGGCACTAATGGTTCTGCCACGGTTGCTGTAACCGGCGGAACAGGTGCCTATACCTATTCATGGTCACCTACAGGAGGTACTGCGGCAACAGCTAGCGGTCTTGCGGTAGGTACTTATACCGTAACCGTTAAGGATGCCAACTTATGTCAAACCACCCAATCGTTCACCATTACCCAACCATCGGCACTTAGTATTACGTCTTCACAAACCAATGCGTTGTGCAACGGATCAGCTACCGGTACTGCTACGGTTACCGTAAGTGGAGGAACAGGTACCTATACTTATTCGTGGGCACCAAGTGGCGGTACAGCAGCAACCGCTACAGGCCTTGTAGCAGGTACTTATACGGTAACCGTAACCGATGCCAACGGCTGTACAAAAACACAGAGCTTTACCATTACCCAGCCTATGCTACTTAGTGCAAGTTCAAGCCAAACCAGTATTGCCTGTAACGGCGGTGCAACCGGTATGGCCAGCATAAACCCAACCGGTGGAACTGCTCCTTATACCTATCTATGGTCAACCGGTGCGACCACCTCTGGCATCACTGCACTGGTAGCTGGAAACTACTCGGTAACGGCTACCGATGCCAATGGCTGTACAGTGACGAGGAACTTTACCCTGACCCAGCCATCGGCCATTGTGGCTACGCCAAGCCAGACCAATGCTACCGCATACGGCGCAGCTAATGGTTCGGCAACGGTAACGGCAAGTGGTGGAATTGGCTCTTACACTTATTCATGGGCTCCAAGCGGAGGTACAGCTGCTACGGCCACAGGCCTTGTTGCGGGTACTTACACGGTAACCATCACCGATGCCAACAATTGCAGCATCACACGCAGCTTTACCATTACCCAGCCAGCAGGTGTTTCTGGCATAACCGCCAGCAACGCTAACGGAACCTACAAAATAGGAGATGTGATCAATGTTCAGGTGAATTTCCATATGCCGGTAACCGTAACAGGTACGCCGCAACTGGCGCTGAATTCGGGAGGCAATGCCTTGTACAATTCGGGCTCTGGAACTTCTACCCTTGCATTCCAATACACGGTTGCTTCAGGTAACCAAACTGCCAATCTTGATTATACCTCTACCACTGCCTTGACTTTGGCGGGTGGAACAATTAAAGATCCGCTAAATAATAATGCTACTTTGACCTTGCCAGCCCCAGGAGCTGCAGGATCACTGGGCGCCAATAAAAATATCGTGATTGATGGTATTGCACCAGCAGCGCCAATCATCACAGCCGTAGCTAACGGCGCTACCGTTTATACTGGTCTTCCGGCCATTAACGGTACTGCCGAAATCGGTTCAACTGTAAGTTTACAAATTGATGCAGCAACAGTAAGCACTAGCATCCCTGTTGATCCAAGTGGTAACTGGACTTATACCTTAAGTACTGCATTGCTTGATGGTACACATACCTTAAAAGCATTGACTACTGATGCGGCTGGAAATCCAAGTGTATACAGCAGTACCAATACCTTTACGGTAATTACGGTGCCAACCATTACGGCAACGGGTACCTTAAATGCTTTGAACACCGTTTACGGAACAGTATCAACTTCAACTCAGTTTGCTGTTTCGGGTGTAAACATGACCGCGGGTATCTTGGTAACCCCTCCTGCTGGATTTGAGGTAAGTACTAACAATACCAACTTTAGCAATACCGTAACGGTAGGTGCAGCAGGTATGATTGCCAGTACACCAGTGTATGTAAGGTTGAAAAACACAGCCGCAGTAGGCTCATACAATGGAAACATTGTGTTAACCAGTGCTGGTGCTGTTGCAGTAAACCAAGCAACAGTTTCGAGTACAGTAACACCTGCTCCATTAACCATTACAGCTAATAACGTAAATAAAACTTACGGTGATGTGCTGACTGCCGTAACTGGGTCAACCGCGTTTGTTTCAAGTGGATTGAAAAATAGTGAAACCATAGGTACAGTGAGCATGGCTTACGGTACAGGTGCAGCTGCCAACGCTGCAGTAGCAACTTATAACGCCGCAGTAACGCCTAGTGCAGCTGTAGGTGGTACCTTTACCGCTAGCAATTATGCCATTACCTATACACCTGCCAATATCATCGTAGGAGTTAGAGCGGTTACGGTAACTGCCGAAGCGAAGAGCAAGGTTTATGGTGGTACTGATCCAGCTTTAACCTATACCGTGAGCCCAGCCTTAGTAAGTGGCGATAGCTTTACTGGTTCGCTTAGTCGTACTACGGGTGAGAACGTAGGAACTTACGCAATCAATAGAAATAGCTTAGCATTAAGCACTAACTATGCGATTACTTACGTGGGAGATAACTTAACCATTACTAAAAAATCGCTTGATGTAACTGCGGTAAATGCTAGCAAAACTTATAATGGTTTGGCCTTTAATGGTGGTAACGGTGTAACTTATAACGGCTTTGTGGGTAGCGATAATGCTGCCAACAGCTTAACAGGAACGCTAAGCTACACAGGAACAGCACAGGGAGCTATCAATGCCGGTACTTATGTAATTACGCCAGCGGGATATGCTTCTGCCAACTATCAACCAAATTATGTAAATGGTTCGTTAACGGTGAACAAAGCTACGTTGGTAGCCAAAGCTGATGATAAAGCTCGTTGCTATGGACAAGCAAATCCAGCGTTCACAGTAAGCTATACAGGTTTTGTAAACGGAGAAACAGCAAGTGCTGTGGCTACCGCACCTACAATGACTACTACGGCTAACGCAAGTGCTGTGGCTAATACCTATCCAATCAGTATCACTGGAGGTGTGTCAGCTAACTATGCGTTTACCTACCAGAACGGAACGCTTACCGTTAACGCCCTGCCAATTGTAAATATTACATCAAGTAAGGGAGCGTCGTTAAGTAAGGGAGAAATCACTGTGCTTACCGCAACTGGAGGTAGTACCTATGCTTGGGCAAATGCTGCCGGAATTATTAGCGGGCAAAACACTGCGTCGCTTACGGTGAGACCTAGCGTAACTACTACTTACACGGTAACAGTTACCAACGCTACGGGCTGTAATGAAACCAAAAGCATTACCATCGAAGTAAGGGATGATTACCAGGTAGTTGTGGCAACTAATATTATTTCACCAAACGGGGATGGAATAAACGACAAGTGGGTGATAGAGAATATTGACCAGTATCCAAACAATGAAGTGAAGATCTTCGACAAGGCCGGACGTGTGTTGTATAGCAAAAAGAGCTACGACAATAGCTGGGACGCAACCTTGAACGGAGCACCGCTAGCGGAAGGAACTTACTTCTATATTGTTGATTTTGGACCTGGTAAGGCGAAGAGAAGAGGTTTTATCACCATTGTTCGTGAAAGTAAATAATAAAGGACAGAATTAATTTGTATAAAATGAAAGTACATAAGATTTTAGCTTTAGTAGGTATTATTGCTTGTTCAATAACCGCTAAAGCGCAACTAGATCCATTGTCGTCGCAGTACTTCAATAACCGATACCAGCTCAACCCAGCCTTTGCTGGGACAGAGCATGTGACCAATCTTAACTTCGGTTACCGTAGCTTATGGAACAATATTCCAGGGGCGCCAATTACACAGGCGGTTACCGTTGACCATGGTTTCAACAAGGTAGGCTTGGGTATTAACTTTGTGAACGATAAAACAGGTCTTCAACGTCAAACAAGGGTGGCGGGCAGTTTTGCCTACCACCTGCCCTTGAACGATAATGATAAACTGCATTTTGGAGTTTCATTAGGTTTTGCTAATCAGAACTTAAATACCTCAGACATTGTAGGTAACCCAAATGATCCCCAATCACGAATGTATAACGAGCGTGAAACCTATATTGATGGTGATTTTGGAGTAGCCTATACCAATCAGAGGTTAACCATCAACGCAGCTTTGCCAAATTTGAACAAGTTGTTTAAACGTGATGATACCAGATATGCAGATGTAGCGAGGTTCTTTTCTTCGGTGAGCTATAAAATCCCGTTAAGTGCCGATATCAATGGTGAAATAGTAGAGCCATTAGTGGCTTATAGAGCGATATCAGGCTATGATAGTATTTGGGATGCAGGAGCGCAACTGGCAGTAGTTAACCAACAGATTTTGCTTTCGGCAATGTACCACAGTAGCAAAAATGCAACCTTTGGTTTTGGTATGGACTATAAAAAGAAATACCTGATCAGTGGCCTTTATACTTCTAACACGTCTCAGCTAGGTAGTTATACCAATGGAAGTTTTGAAGTTTATCTAAGGGTTAAAATAGGTAAATAGAACTTTAATTAATTCTTCCGAAAGGCAGAGTGAATCATCTAAAAATCCCAGTTACGTAAAGTAGCTGGGATTTTTGGTTTTGTGTAAATAGCAAGCTTTGTCCATCATGAGCTCCATAACCGAAAGCTTTGCGCTCTTTGCGGGTCTCATAAAACCTTTGCGGTTGTCATTCTAATTTTTTGGTTTTCTTATGGTAATATTTATAGGGTTTTTAAGATATATGCCATTGAGTTTGATGTCCTGTTTCTTTACTAAAGCACTATCGAATTTTACCTTTCCATTTCTAATTTCATAAAAACTAGAAGGATTATAGTACATAGAGTCGGGGTGAGGATGAGCTTCAATAGTGTCAAAACCGCCATATTCTATAAAACCATCGCGATCAATGTCAGTGAAGGATATTGTTTTACTTTTAGAATTGTTTTCAAAAACACTTGAAGATAAATATGTTACTTTTTTTTCCTCTATATTGATGCTATATGCCGACAAATAATCAAAATTGGGCCGCCCGTCGCATTCCATAAAAAATAGCACTTGGCCATTGTCGATAATAATTCGGCTGTATTTACTTCCTTCAACGAGATAATTTGAAGTATCGGTGAATACTTTTTCATCATTTAAAAAAAATGTTTGATGGTATTGATTGCCCATAGCATTATATGCTCGCTTGATTGTGAGGGTGTTTAAACGGTCAATCTTAAAAGATAGAGGCGTGTAATTGGTATCTATGCTAGGTTTAACGGTGGGTGTTGTCACTTTATGCAGTGTGTCTAAAGAAGACTTTTCAATAGGTCTTTCTCTCTCTGTGCAACCAAATAAGGCTAATAACGTTGGAATTAAAATGCGTTTCATTTAGTTCTAAACTAACACATCTCGTAAATATCTGCAAATGCCATAGCTTTATGCTTACATAACTGTTGATTTTCATTATGCTGACAATAGCATGAATCTTTGCGTTCTTTGCGAATCTTCTAAAATCTTTGCGGTTAGATTATTCTAATCTTTTATGACGGTCTTGTTTTAAGAAGCAGATTCCTCGTTGCCCTCGGAATGACAAATAGGTAATACGAAAAACCATTTCCCAACAAAACATAAAGCCTGTAAATTGTTTTATCCTATATTTGATTAAACGAGCGCTTACATGCTGCAGCAACAAACCATCTGGATTTTAATCGCCGAAATTGCCTATCTCCTCATCTTGGGCATTACTTGCTTTCGCATTGTTTTGGACACCCGCTCAGGCAGCAAAACCCTTGCTTACTTGTTATTTGCCATTTTTGTACCCGTTGTGGGTATTGCTTTCTATTTCTCCTTTGGGGTGAACTATCGTAAGCGTAAAATGTACGATAAGAAACTGAATGTAGATGACCAGTTTAAAAAAGAAGTGCATTTGTTGTTTCAGGCACATAACCTAGAAGAAGCCATTCATAGCGATGAGGTGTTGCTTAAATCTGAACGTTTGATCAAGTTATTGGCCAATAGAAAATCTAATCGTGCCTTTTTACTCCCTAATAACGATTTAAGTTTATTGTTTAATGGGGAAGAGAAATTTCCGGCCCTTATTGCCGATTTACAACAAGCCAAGTACCATATCCATATCGAGTATTATATTTACGATAACGATGAAATAGGGAATACCATTAAAAACATCCTGATAGAGAAAGCCAAACAAGGCGTTAAAGTAAGGGTTATTTATGACGACTTTGGCAGTAAGAGCATTCGAAGGAACATTGCCAAAGAACTTCAGAAAAATGGGGTAGAAGCTTATCCTTTTAATAAAATCAGATTACTGTTTTTGGCTAACAGGCTCAATTACCGCAATCACCGTAAAATTGTGATTATTGATGGTATTATTGCCTACACTGGGGGCATTAACGTGAGCGATAAATACATTAACGGCCCGAATAATGAAACCTATTGGCGTGATACCCATCTCCGCATTAAAGGTTCGGGGGCCATGGCCCTACAACAGATCTTTATTTCCGACTGGAACTTTTGTAACGACGAACATCTTCCCGTAATTGGAAATCAATACTTTCCTTTTAAAAACATGGAGATGTACGGAAAAGGTAAGCTACAGGTCATCTCTAGTGGACCCGATTCAGATTTACCTAATATCCTTTTTGCGACACTACAGGCCATTCATACGGCTAAATCGGAGATACTACTGACCACCCCTTATTTTATTCCAGATGAAACGCTGCAACAAAGCTTGCTCATGGCTGCCATGGGCGGAATAGATGTGAAGCTTTTGGTACCTGAAAAAGGTGACTCGAGGATTGTGGATAGTGTGTCGCGAATTTACTTTGAGGAATTGTTGCAGGCAGGAGTGAAAATATATCTTTACAAACGAGGTTTTATTCATGCCAAAACCTTTGTAGTGGATGGGGTACTGGCTTCTGTAGGTACCGCAAATTTGGACCTGAGAAGCTTCGATTTGAATTTTGAAGTATCAACCCTCATTTACGACACTCAAATTGCAGAGCGACTGCGTACGGCCTTTTATAATGATCTGCAGCACAGTGAACAATTATTGTACACTCGCTGGATCAAACGCTCGCTTTGGATTAAAGGTTTGGAAAGGGTGTTGAGGCTGGTTTCCCCATTTATGTAATCGTTTTGGCCGTTTGTCCTTCATCTCGATCCCCAACTTTCGGGTGAGAGATCTTCGGCGTTTGATGTCACCCCTTCGGGGTTTTTTCTCTGTTGTTTGATTTGCTAAAATTGTCACACCACTTCGTGGTTAAGTATAATACCTAAAAGGAATGTGTTTTACGCTATATACTATGTAAAGTCCGAAGGACTGACATTATTCTAAAAATATGAAACAATTAATAAACCACGAAGTGGTGACATAATATCATAGTTAGGCGTAGCTAAAGTATTCAGGATTATTCCCGTTGATTTTCAATTCTCGTAGCCATGCCTCTTTATCGAAGTCACGACAATGGCACCGTACCGTCATCTCGACCGCAGTGGAGAGATCTTTGGATTTGTTGCTATTATAAGATAGTTTAAACAAATGGTTAGATTTCTCTATAAAGTTGAAATGACGATATAAGAACACCCCTGAGAACCGCCATAATAACCCGTAACCTAACCCTCTATCAACTTAGTAGGCGCATAGCCAAACAACTTCTTAAACGCAAAAGAAAAGTGCGACAGATCCTCAAAACCTAAATCCAGATAAATATCCGTTGGCTTCTGTTGCTTTTTAGTGAGCAGAAAGTGTGCTTCCTTTAAACGCTTTTGAATAAGCCAGCGACTAGGGGTTTCGGCAAAAATCTTCAGAAAATCCCTTTTAAAAGAAGAAAGACTCCGGCCTGTGAGGTAAGCAAAACGCTCAATTCCAACGTTAAATTTGTAGTTCTTGTTCATAAAGGCCTCCAAATCTATTTTAGCAGGGATACCAAAATCAAACAGTACATTCGCTAAATCAGGATTGGTTTGCAGTAAAATAAGCAGCAGTTCTTCCCTTTTCACTAAATCAAAAGCCCCTTCTATTTGATGTCCACCTTGATAGTATGGCATTAGAGAGCTTACAAAATGAGGTACTAGAGGCGTTTTCTGCAGTTCGTAAAAAGCACCTTTAGCTACCGTTCCCGTTTTCTTAATGCTATGCTTTTGTTGGAACTGCTTTAGGAAAGCTTCATCAAATACCACCACTACTTTTTCAAAGGCACCATTATCTTCGGTTTTAGTATAACGGGCCAAATAGTTTTTTCTAATGAGACAGTATTCGCCACCCTTAATGGTGTACTTTTTGTCTCCGTCATAAGCCGTAGCATTGCCTTTGGCCAAAAACATAAAGATATGTTCAGGGATAAATTGCTCGGGCGAAATCTCAGGGCCTATATAACATGAGGTAATTTCTACAGCAGCCATTATTTAACTCCTTTCCACCATTGTTTAAACACTTGCGTGTCGTTATCAAGTTCAACCTTTTCTCCAATCATAGGCGTCACCAAAGGTAAGTTTCCTTCCGCTAATCGGCTAATGTCGTTAAGCGGTTCGTCCCATTGGTGCATGGCCAAGGTAAACTTTGAAGAATGTACGGGGAACAATCTCTTTGCCTTTAAATCTTTAGCGGCTTGTAAAGTCTCGTGCGGTAAGGTATGGATAGCTTGCCAAGCCACATTGTATTGGCCATTTTCCAAGATAGCTAGGTCCATTGGGCCAAATTTCTCCCCAATTTGTTTAAAGTGTGTGTCGTAACCACTATCGCCACCAATATATATCTTAGCTTTTGGTGTCTCCAAAATGTAGGAAGTCCAAAGCGTGTTGTTGCGCGTAAAACCGCGACCAGAGAAATGTCGACCAGGAACCGTATGAAGTTTAAAACCATCGCCTAGGTTGATTTCTTCGTTCCAATCCCTTTCAATAAGCTGAGTAGGTGCATAGCCCCAATATTCAAAGTGTTCGCCCACGCCAAGCCCGCAAATTACCGTCTTTACTTTTGATTTTAAGGCCATGATGGTTTCATAGTCCAGATGGTCGTAATGGTCGTGGCTAATGATTAAATAATCGATGTTAGGTAAATCGTTCACGCTGTAAATATCAGCTCCTTTAAATGATTTGGTAGTGCCAGGGATAGGGGATGCATTGCCACTAAATACAGGGTCAACCAAGAAACGTTTGCCGTTTATCTGCATAAAATAAGAAGAGTGCCCAAACCATACTAGCACATTTTCATTGGCCGGCAAATTGAGCAAATCCGTTTTTACCGAAGGCAAACTATCCACAGGTTTACGACGCGGATGGTCTTTGAATAACATGTCGAACATTACACCCAACATAGAGTAGCCTTCCGTTAGGCTAGGAGTATGGTGCAAATTCTGAAATTTACCGTCTTTATAGTTGGGTGATTGCAGCATACGCTCTAAACGTTTACCGCTGGGTGCTTTGCCAAATTTAGGCGAGCGCATATAAAAATAGGTGCTAATGGCCAGTAACAAGACCAAGCTTAACAATATGATCATGGTGTTTTTAAATATTTTTAGTATTTTTTTCATGGATATCTGTGCGCTAATCTTTAGCTAACTGTTTAATGTCCGAAACTTCTAAAATCTGTTTTGGATATCCTTTGGTGATGCTGTTGATCATGGCTTGACCAACCTCTTTCATGGTACTTACGTTGTTTGGAAATAACAATTTAAAAAATCCATACATTTTCCCAATAACCTTGTAATAGCCTTTAACGTTTTGTTGGCCTTCGGTGGGTTTCATAAAACCAGGGCGGAAATGATATAGCGTTGCAAAATCCATTTGGGTTAAGGCATTCTCGGTTCTTCCTTTCACCCTTGCCCACATGATTCTACCCCTCTCGGTGCTGTCCGTGTGACTGCCAGAAATGAAACAGAAAGCGATGTTTGGATTAAGTTCGAGTAGCGTTTGGGCAAAAGCCAAGGTTGTATCGTAGGTAATGTAGCTGTAATCTTGCTCGTTCATTCCGGCAGAACTAATGCCCGCACAATAGAAACAGGCATCGTAGCCTTTCAGGTAATTTTTTACCTCGTTAAGCTCAAAAAAGCTCGGAACCAAAAGCTCCTTAAGTTTAGGATGGGTTTTGCCACAGGTTTTTCTACCTACTACCAATACTTCGGTAATCAAGGGGTTGATAAGGCATTCTAGTAAAACACCTTCACCTACCAGTCCGGTAGCACCTGTTAAGATGACTTTTTTAGCAATGTTATTCAAGATGTTATGAATTGTTTTTTTCTCTCTATGATAAATTTACGATACAAAAGTCAGCATAAAAAATAAACAACGCTTTGTTAAAAAGACCAATTTTGTTTTGTTGAAAAGTTCACGTTGCCCGTAGCTCTCCAGTTAGGTAATAGAATGGCTATCGGTATTTGCGAAAAAAGGCTCCAGCAGTCAAGTCCCAAAACCAACGATTGGTATCTACCTTGGTTTCTCCACAATCAATCACCGCACTTCTAAAAGCCGCAAACTTTGCGAATTGTGGTATCGGCCAAACTTTAAGGTGTTTTTTTAAACCCAAGGCAATACGGTAAGCAATTAAATGTCCCCAAATCTCAGCCATTAAAGACGCCTTGCTAATTTTTAGAGGTTTGCCATAATGTTCTTGGTAGTCATGTTTAATCTCCTCTACTAGGCCGGTACAATGCTGATATAGGAAGTTGAGTTCTTGTTTTTGCTTGTATGGTCTAAAATCTATACTGATCACCTTTGGCCTAAAGCTTACTTCAAGAGGTAAAGTTTTAATAAAGTATGTTTTTATATAAGGTTTGTCCATTTAAAAATAAAGCAATTGGTATCATATCAAACGTTTGCGCATCATTCATGGTTCTCAATATTTCCAAATAACTTCAGTTTTTCCCTAACTTGAGCCTGAAATTTCACCGATAGATAACCTAAATACAACCAATACAAATAAACCGATTTAAATGGAAAGAAGAGATTTTATCAAAAACGGCGCTTTGGCTACTGCAGGAATAACCATACTGCCTACAGGTTCTTTATTTGCTAAAGATACTGGAAAAGTGCGTTTAGGCTATATTGGCGTAGGCGCCCGTGGCATGAACCACATCAAAGAAGGCTTGCTGAGGGATGATGTAGAGATAGTGGCCATTTGTGATACTCAAGAAAGCTCTCTAAAAATCTGTAGAGCTGCCATTGCTAAGGCAGGCAGAACTGCTGCAAAAGAATATACGGGCGGTTTGGATGCCTACAAAGCCCTTGCCGACCGAAAAGACATTGACGCAATCATCATTTCTACCCCATGGCAATTTCACCACGCACAAGCTGTTTATTCCATGAATGCTGGCAAATATGTGGGCTGTGAAGTAATTGCTGGTTTAACTGTTGACGAACACTGGGATATTGTTAAAACGTCTGAAAAAACGGGAATGCCCTACATGACCTTGGAAAACGTATGTTACCGTAGAGACGTTTTAGCGGCCTTAAATATGGTGAGAAATAAGGTGTTTGGCGAATTGGTGCATTTGGAAGGAGGTTATCAGCATGATTTAAGAGAAGTGTTGTTTAACAACGGAAAGCAATACTATGGTGGTGGGGTGGAGTTTGGCCCAAATGCCTTAAGTGAAGCCCAATGGCGTACACAATTTAACATTGATGTAGATGGTGATTTGTACCCAACCCATGGTGTAGGACCAATTATGCAGTGCATTGATATCAACCGAGGAAACCGTTTTACCAATTTGGTTTCTTTTAGTTCTAAAGCATTAGGCTTGGCCAGTTATGTAGAAAAGCAATCGCCAGGACATCCAAACGCCAAAATCAAATATAAAAATGGTGATGTGACCACTACTTTACTCAATTGTGCCAATGGCGAAACGGTAATGTTAACTCACGATACCCATTTGCCTAGACCATATTCTTTAGGGTTCAGAATTCAGGGAACTAATGGACTATGGATGGACGTTAACAAATCCGTACATATTGAGGGGGTTTCAAAACCACACTCTTGGGATAAAGCCGAAGAATGGTTTAAGAAATATGACCACCCGCTTTGGAAAAAATATGAAGACAAAGCCATGGGAGCAGGTCACGGTGGCATGGATTGGTTTGTGTTTAATGCCTTTATTACTGCGGTAAAGGATAAGAAACAAACACCTATTGATGTTTACGATTCAGTAACCATGAGTGTAATTACGCCACTTTCAACTAAATCCCTCAAAGAAGGGAATAAACCACAAGCCTTCCCTGATTTTACCAAAGGGAAATGGAACAGCCGCAAAAATACCTTTGCGCTAAATGATAGTGGCTATTAAAAATACCAAACTAACTTTGGCAATTGGAGCTTAATAAGTGAAGGTTGTCAAAGTTAACTCCCCTTTGTTCGCTCAATAAGTTCTGCTTCGATCACTGTTTTATAGAAAGCTTGCTCTTCTTCTTGATCTTTATTGGCGATGAGATCAAGTAATGTGTCAATTGCTTTTTGTCCTTGTATGGCGGGAAATTGCTCTACCGAAGCCAATGGGGGATAAGCCATGTAGTCGGTAATGGGTGCATTGGCGAAACTCACCAATTCAATATCCTCATTTACTTTTACACCTTTTTGTAGTGCGTGCTTCACGGCAAAAGCCGAAACGTAATCATTGAAAGTAACAATGGCTGTGGGCTTACGTTTGTGGTTAAGCAATATTTCTAAGGCGGCAGTAGTGCCTTCTTCTGTCAGGTCGCAGTTAACTACCAAACTGGGGTCAAACTTTAACCTGTTTTTGTGTAGCGCTTTGATATAGCCTTCTTTTCGTTGTCCGCTAGCTAATAAAGAAGTGGGGCCGTTAATCAAACCTATATTTCGATGTCCTCTTTTCAGTAAAAAGTTAACGGCTTCAATACTGCCATTCTCTATGTTGCAAGCCACATAGTGGATGTTTTTAAGTGGTGGAATTCGATCAAAAAAAACGGTTGGGATACGCGATTTCTTCAATTGCTCAAAGTGCTCAAAATTGGAGGTGTTTTTGGCAACGGAAACCAAAAGCCCATCAATACGGTGCGTTTTTAGTTTTTCAACCAAAAGCTTTTCGCGTTCTTCATCATCGTGCGATTGGGCCAATAAAATGGTATAATTCCGTTTATAGGCAATGTCTTCAATGGCGCTGATAGCTACTGCAAAAAAAGCTTCGGCCAGCTCTGGCAAAATCACACCAATGGTGAAGGTTTTGCCTTTTTGAAAGAAAATAGCGGTTTGATTGGGTTCGTAGCCCATTTCATTGGCCATTTGCTTTACGCGTTGCTGGGTAGCCAAGCTAATGCTCGGATGCGCATGCAATGCCCTTGAAACCGTGGAGAACGATAAGTCTAGCTTTTTCGCGATTTCTTTAATAGTTACCGGTTTCTTCATTGATTGTTGACCCTTTAACGCAAATATATGTTTTTCCCCTAAAAGTAATATCAAGCGTTTGCGTTAAGGTTTTATGGATGCTAAAAGAGCTTTTTCTAGTGAAAAAGCTCTTGTTCATCTCGGTCGGCAGTGTTAATGCGCTTCAGGAAGTCGGCAAAAGCCGCTCCATCATTATCGGAATAGGCACCATAAGCATCTAAAATATAGCCCATGTTCTTGTCGCTATCCTCTACCATATACAATACAGAACTATCTGCAGGATCCGACATTCCTTCAAATCGGTACGTTTTCACGATGGTGAGATCCTCAGGGGTATATATTTTATTAAGTGTTTTTGATTGCATTTTGCCGTGGTCGGTCATTTTAAGCTCGTTATCTATGCCCTTTGTTCTTAGTTTTTCAAGAATTTGGCTAAGGGTGTTCATCTCTATTGGCTGTTCCATAACTTTTAAGATTGATCTGCTTTAAAAACACCCCAAGTATCGAATAGTTTTGCTTTTTATTGCAAAAAAAGCAACAGGCATACAAACTAAAAGCCGAGGTAGTTGTTGTGCTAAGGTCTTTGAAAAAATGCTTAACCATCAGGTAAATAAATAATAACAACTTAAACCAGTATTATGAAACATTATTTTTTATGCTTTGCATTTGCACTATCTGCCTCATTAATGGGCTGCGCTAATAAAGAAAGAGAAGTTGCTTCAGCCAATTTGAATTCGACAGCGAATAATCAATCCATAGGTACGGCCAAGTTTTATCAGCTGAACGATGGGAAAATAAAAATGGATTTGGAAATTAACATGCCAGAAAGGGCCGATAGTACCGTTGCCGTGCATTTTCATGAGCATGGAGACTGTGGGAACATGGGCGAAAATACACATGGACATTGGAACCCAACCAACGAACCGCATGGGAAATGGGATTCGGATTCGTTCCATTCAGGTGATATCGGGAACATTGCACTAGATGGCAAGGGCCATGCTAAAATTACAGTAAGCACCTCCAGATGGAGCATAGCTGATGGTGATGTGAAAGATATTATTGGAAGAGGGATTATTGTACATGGTGGTACTGATGACTATCAAACGCAGCCCACAGGGAACTCTGGGCCAAGAATAGGCTGCGGGGTAATAGCCGCCGTTAAGTAGTAAAAAAGAGCGATTAAAATTTAGTCGCTCTTTTTTTATGCAATTAAAGCAAAATGGTCATCATCCTAAAAACTGAACAAAGATGGCAACACTTAACGTTCCTCAAAGCGGCAAGGCCGTGAAAGGAAGCACTCGCAGACCTATCCCAGGAGTAGATTTAACCGCAATGGTTGATTTGGCATTCTTGCTCATCACCTTCTTCATGCTCACTACCTCCTTAAGCAAAATGAATGTAATGGATATTGCTAAGCCGGTACCAGTACCCAATGTAGAGGATTTGGAACCTTGGCCAGCTTCTAAAACCCTTACCATTTTGTTAGGTAAAGACAATAAAGCGGTTTATTACCTTGGTAGGGCAACAGATGGCCAAATGCAAGTGGCTGATGTTTCCCAAATTAGAAAGGCAATTTTAGCAAATAGGCAAATCGTAGCAAACACACATCGAGCGGCAAAAGACCAAGAAATGTATGTGATCATTAAACCTACTGCCACTTCTGTTTTCCGCAACTTTGTAGACGTGGTTGATGAGATGCACATCAATAAGGTTAATACTTATGCTATTGATGATAAATATGTGCTAGCGGAAGAAGCCAGCTTTATGAAGGGTAAAGGCATATAAAATCTGCCGTCATTTCGAACGCAGAGAGACCGCGAAGCAGCTACGGCGTAAAATCTAGCATGAGGTGACACAGTTCGTTAAAAAAATAGCCACAGATGCACAAATTTCTATGTAAAGATCAATCTGTGTATCTGTGGCTAAAAAATGGAGCCACTAGCAAGTATAAGTTAATAAGCTAGATTTCTCCTCGTGCCTTGCCGAAATGACCGCATTGTTATTATAAACCGAAAGCAGCTTTTACTTGGTCAACGTAATCTAGTTTTTCCCAAGTAAATAATTCAACACTAACTGTTTTCTCTTCACCATTTGGCGATTTGAAAGTTTTAGTCACGGTTTCAGGCTTACGTCCCATGTGACCGTAAGCAGCAGTTTCACTATAAATAGGATTTCTTAATTTCAAACGTTGCTCAATGAAGTAAGGACGCATATCGAAAATGCTCTCTACAATTTTAGCAATCTCACCATCGGTTTTACCAACTTTGCTAGTACCGTAAGTATTAATGTAAATACCCATAGGTTGTGCCACGCCAATAGCATAAGAAACCTGTACTAAAATTTCATCAGCTACACCTGCAGCAACTAAGTTTTTGGCAATGTGACGAGTAGCATAAGCAGCACTTCTATCTACCTTGCTTGGATCTTTTCCAGAAAAAGCACCACCACCGTGTGCACCTTTACCACCGTAAGTATCTACAATAATTTTTCTACCTGTTAAACCAGTATCACCATGCGGACCACCAATTACAAATTTACCAGTTGGGTTAATGTGGTATTGGATTTTGTCGTTAAACAAGTGCGCATATTGAGGGTTGTTCTTGATGATTCTTGGGATAAGAATGCTCACTAAATCTTCTTTGATTTTAGCCAACATCGTAGCTTCTTCAGCAAAATCATCATGTTGCGTAGAAATTACAATCGCATCAATGCGAACAGGTTTGTTGTTGTCGTCGTACTCTAACGTAACTTGAGATTTAGCATCCGGACGTAAGTAAGTAATTTCTTTATTCTCACGTCTTAACACAGCCAACTCTTGCAACAATTGGTGCGAAAGATTTAAGGCCAAAGGCATATAATCTGCGGTTTCGTTGGTTGCATAACCAAACATCATCCCTTGGTCGCCAGCACCTTGTTCTTCTTTGCTGCTTCTGTCAACACCTTGGTTAATATCTTGAGATTGTTCGTGAATAGCAGAAAGTACACCGCAAGAGTTCGCTTCGAACATGTATTCGCTTTTAGTGTAACCAATTTTCTTGATCACATCTCTTGCAATTTGCTGTACATCTAAATAGGTTTTAGATTTTACCTCTCCGGCTAAAATCACCTGTCCTGTAGTTACAAGTGTCTCACAAGCTACTTTTGACTCCGCATCAAAAGCTAGGAAATTATCGATTAACGCGTCTGAAATTTGGTCAGCAATTTTATCTGGGTGACCTTCAGATACAGATTCTGATGTAAATAAATAAGACATCTAATTTTTGTTTATTAATGTAAACCAAACAATAAAATTAAAGTAATTGATACCTCGAAAGGTTGTAAAAGAGAAGTGTAGAAATATAATTAGCACTTTTTTTTACGTGGTTGCAATCAGTGCCGAAATATTCGGTATTAGCAAATCAATCCACTTTAATGCCGCAAAACTACTACAATAAATTTTAATACTCAAAAATTATCAATTATTTTGTGCGCTAATTATTTATGTCACAAAACAAGTCCAATATCCTCTTTATCATCAACCCCATCTCAGGAGGTAAAAAGAAAGCAGATCTGCCTACTTTGATCGATCAATTTCTTGATAAGGAGAAGTATGCCCCAATATATGCTTTTACAGAATACGTTGGTCATGCTGCGGAGCTGGCAGAGGAAGCTGAAAAGAAAAATTACGATGTGATTGTCGCCGTGGGGGGCGATGGCACCATCAATGAAGTGGCCAGTAAATTGGTGCATAGCAATAAAACTTTGGCCATTATTCCATTTGGTTCGGGTAATGGTTTAGCACGCTTTTTAAACATACCATTGAGTGCCAAAAAAGCCATTGCCCTTATTAATACAGGTAAACCTCAGCTGATAGATACTGCAGAGTTAAATGGTCGGAAATTCTTTAATATGGCTGGAATGGGTTTCGATGCACATTTAAGCTCGGTTTTTGCAGGCAACAAGAAACGCGGGTTAAAGAGCTACGTGGAGTTGGGATTTAAAGAGATCACTACCTATAAAGCACAACCTTACCATATTGAAATTGACGGAAAAGAATACGATAACTCGGCTTTTGCCATTAGTATTGCCAATTCGTCCCAATATGGCAATAATGTATACATCTCACCAAAGTCGTCACTAACGGATGGCTATCTCGATGTTTGTATTATACATCCTATCTCTTTGGTGAAACTGCCTATACTGGCTTTTCAGATGATCACGGCAAAAACGCACCAGTCAAGTTTAGTGAAAATCATTAGAGGAAAGCATATTAAAATAAAACGTAATGCCGCCGATGCAGTGCATTTAGATGGCGAACCTTTGAAGCTTGGCGAAGAACTGGAAATAAAAATAGTTCCAGCATCGTTAAAGATATTAAGTAACTAATTTCTTTATTAACCACCAATCTCTGGCAACTAATTACTAACCCCTAACTACTAACCACTAGTTCCTAGTCCCTAATATGAGTAAACAAAAGAAAAATACCTTTAATGATTTTAGTGGAATTATGTTTTCTACTGATCCAGATTTTGTATACGAAAAACCTCAAGAAGAAGAACAAGAGACTTTGTCCAATGCCCAGCAAGATTTGAGGGTAATGTTGGATCGAAAAAACAGGGGAGGTAAAACAGTGACCTTAGTGACTGGCTTTGTTGGTAGCGAGACGGATTTAGAAAAATTGGCTAAAACGCTTAAAACAAAATGTGGTGTTGGAGGCGGGGCCAAAGACGGTGAGATCATTTTACAAGGAGATTTTAAGGAAAAGGCATTTCTATATCTTCAAAAAGAAGGTTATAAAGTGAAGAAGTCTGGAGGTTAGATTCTTGTTTTTAACTGGCTGTAAGGCAGATGTTTAGCTCTTAGTGTAATTGCCACAATAAGTAAAAAAATTATCTAAATATGGCATTTTTTGGATAAATAACTCCTTAGCTTTGCGGGATATTTAAACCAAAAATATGACCAAATATAGTATCCAAAAGCCTCAGTTAGATTATCTGGGTTTGGCTTCGCTTCAGTTTAAATATCAGTTGAGCGTGCCAGAGTTAGTTGAGGAGGCAATCAAAAACGGGGAAGGTACCCTAGCCGATTCAGGCGCTTTAGCCATTGATACCGGTAAATTTAAAGGCCGTTCACCAAAAGACAGGTTTGTTGTTAGCGATGAAGTGACCAACGATACCGTGTGGTGGGGCGACATCAATATTAAAATAAGCACACAGCATTTTGATGCACTCTATCAAAAAATGCTTGCTTACTTAAATGACAAAGAAGTATATGTAAGAGATGCCTATGCTTGTGCTGATAAAGATTATAGCACCAGCATAAGGGTAATCACAGAGTATGCGTTCCAAAATATATTTGCAAACAACCTTTTTCTTCGATATGGAAATGAGGAGTTGCCTGCACAACCCGAATGGACCATTATTGCTATTCCATCTTTTTTAGCCAATCCACAAACAGATGGAACAAGGCAAGAAAACTTCTCTATCCTAAATTTTTCAAAGAAAATTATTTTGATAGGAGGGACCGCCTATACTGGAGAAATTAAGAAAGGTATCTTCTCGGTATTGAATTTTGTACTACCTGAGCAAAGAAATACCCTGTCAATGCACTGTTCTGCAAATGTGGGCAAGGATGGCGATTCTGCGGTATTCTTTGGCTTATCAGGAACTGGAAAAACCACGCTTTCTGCCGATCCAAATCGCGCTTTAGTTGGTGACGATGAGCATGGTTGGGGAGAAGATAGTATTTTCAACTTTGAAGGGGGTTGTTATGCCAAGTGCGTAGATTTAACTGCCGAAAAAGAGCCGCAAATTTTTAATGCCATTAAGTTCGGAGCCTTGTTGGAAAACATCAATTACTTCCCAGCTACGAGAACGGTAGATTTTTCTAATATAGAAAAAACAGAAAATACAAGGGTGGCCTATCCAATGGATCATATTGATAATGCCTTGGAACCTTCTATAGCGCCAATTCCAAAGAACATCTTCTTTTTAACTGCTGATGCCTTTGGAGTGCTTCCTCCAATATCTAAATTAACACCAGGACAGGCCATGTTCCATTTTATTTCTGGTTATACCGCTAAGGTTGCCGGAACTGAAACGGGCGTAACAGAGCCTCAATTGACTTTCTCGGCTTGTTTTGGAAAAGCTTTCTTGCCCCTACATCCAACAGCCTATGCCAAATTGCTAGGCGAAAAAATGAAAAAACATCAGGTAAATGTATGGTTGGTTAATACGGGCTGGAGTGGAGGGCCTTTTGGCGTGGGAAGTAGAATGAAGCTTTCATATACCCGAGCAATGATTACCGCTGCACTGAACGGTGCACTAGAAAATGTAGAATTTAGCCAACATCCCGTATTTGGTTTGGCAATGCCAAGCACATGTAACAATGTACCTTCGGAGGTTTTAAACCCACGAAACACTTGGAGCAATCCGCAACACTATGACGCAAAGGCGAATGAGCTGGCGCAGGCATTTTTGGACAACTTCAAAGATTTCGAAGAATATGCAGATGAAGAGATGAAAAAGGGTATGCCGAAGCTTGCGGAAATTATAGCTTAATGCTTTTTTTTCTTGCAAAAATTTGCATTTGATTAAATTTTTAGTTTTAATTGCGAAAAGATTGCCTCGAGGGGGCAATCTTTTTTAGTTATGCGCACTTTCAAGGGCGGCGTAAGTAACGAATTAATTGTGTAGTGAATATTTAATTTGTAATTTAAATCAAAATTATAAATTTGCTTCCGCAACAATTCGGCCTATGCCGGCGTTGAGTGTATTAACTTATTTATTTACATTAGAAATTTAAAAAACAAGTACTAAAACTAAAAATTAAAAAAATGGCAAACGCACCAAAACCTACACCAGCTAAAAAAGAGAGCAGCGCAACAGCGTCTAACTTATTTGCTACCCTAGTTATCCCAATCTGTATTATCATTGGTGTAACCCTTTTTATCTTCGTATTAGGTAAACCAACAAACTTTAACGTTCCAGAAGAAGTTGCTAAAGCTAATAGCTCTTTATCATTAGCTTTCTATAATGACGATACCCACGCTTACCTTCCTCATCCAGGAAACTATGGCGGTATGGCTTTCAAAGGAGGTTTTATCGTGCCTATCCTAATTGGTATGCTTTTAATGGTATTTGTTTTCTCTATTGAGCGTTTTATCGTTATCGGTAAAGCAACTGGTAAAGGAAGCTTAGAAGCATTCATCAAAAAAATCCAATCTTTGTTAAGCTCAGGAAACATCCAATCTGCAATGGCAGAGTGCGATAAGCAACAAGGTTCTGTAGCTAACGTAATTAAATCAGGTCTTAAAAAATATAGCGAAGTAGAAGCTGATACTAACTTAGATGTTGAGCAATCAGTAGTAGCTATTCAAAAAGATATCGAAGAAGCAACAGCTTTAGAAATGCCAATGTTAGAGCAAAACTTAACAATCATCGCTACTTTGGTATCAGTAGGTACTTTGATGGGTCTATTAGGTACAGTAACAGGTATGATCAAGGCGTTTGGTGGTTTAGCTAACTCAGGTGCTCCTGACCAAGCGGCTCTTGCAACTGGTATCTCTGAGGCACTTATCAATACTGCAACAGGTATCGGTACTTCAACTTTAGCGATCATCATGTATAACATCCTTACTTCTAAAATTGATAAATTAACTTATGCTATTGATGAAGCTGGTTTCAGCATCATCCAAACGTACGCAAGTACACACAAATAAAATTATTTTTTATTTTCTTTTGCCGGCTTTATGGAAAACCGGAACAAATAGCATCATTAGTTAAAATATTAATAATTTTTAGATTATGGGTAGAGCAAAAGTTCCAAGAAAGAGTACCTCGATTGATATGACCGCCATGTGCGACGTATCCTTCCTGTTACTTACTTTCTTTATCTTAACAGCCACCGCTCGTCAGCCAGATCCACTAGAGATCACTACACCATCTTCTTCAGTGCAGTTTAAAATGCCTGATAAAGATATCTCTATCGTGAGTATCGGTAAAGGCAAAGTGTTCTTGGAAATCGTCGGTCAAGACGTGAAAAAAGCAACACTTGCGAGAATGGGAAACCTTTATGGCCAAACGTTTTCTGAAGAGGAGGCTAAAAAATTCGCAGTAGTTTCTGCTTTCGGTGTACCAATGGGTAATATGAAGCAGTTTTTGGCTATGAATGGAGAGCAACGCACAAAGTCGGGCATACAGTCGGGCATTCCAATGGATTCAACCACTAACAATGAATTGTTCAATTGGATCAAGGAAGCCAGATATGCTACTTCTGAACTACACGGAATAGATATGCGTTTAAGCATTAAAGGTAATGCTAACGAAGAATATCCAACCGTTAGAAAAGTTGTTGACTTATTGCAAAAGCAAAAAATTAACAAATTTAGTTTAATTACATCGTCTGAAGGCGGTGCACCACAATAGAAATTAAGCAATGGCAGAATTAGATACCTCCAGCGGAGGCGGCGGTAAAGGTGGTAAAGTAAGAAGCAAGAAGCAATCTACTAAGGTCGATTTGACCGCGATGGTAGACTTGGCGTTCCTTTTGATTACTTTCTTCATGTTAACCACGTCTTTGTCTAAACCTCAGGCAATGGATATTGCAAAGCCTGATAAGGACGCAAAGGATGAGAACAGGCTTGAACTTAGAGAGTCACAGACGATGACCATTTTATTGGGCAAAAACGATAGAATTGCTTGGTACATGGGAGAAGCTGGTAAATCGGCTCCAACAATTGAAGGTTTTAATGATATTAGAGCTTCATTGTTAAAGAACAAGAAGGACGTAAAAGATGCGAGTGGTAGAGATATTGTGATTATTGTTAAGCCTACCGATGGCGCTACTTACAAAAACTTTGTAGACATCATGGACGAGATCAATATCACTAAAACAAATATCAACGCTCCAGCTGTTGACGACGATCCTAAGCATCTTTTAGATAGCGAAAGAGATTTTATGAAATCCAAAGGGATTTTATAATAAGTTGATAACAAATAAAAAATTGAGCAATGTCTAAAATAGATTTATTTAATAAGGAATGGATTGACGTTGTGTTCGCTAAAAAGAACAAAGCTTACGGGGCATACGAGCTTCGTCAGACTAACTCTTGGAATACTACTAAATCATTGTTTATTGCTTCGGCAATATTCATCTTCCTTTTCCTTGCGCCAAGGCTATATGCTTTGTTGAAAGGAATGGTTCCTGAACCTCCACAAGAGACAGTAACCGAGGTAGTAATGCAACCTCCTCCACCAATTAACCCAGAGGTTAAAACTCCTCCACCGGTAGAGCCACCTCCACCAAAGCAGGATCAGGTGAAATTCCCTCCTCCAATCGTTAAACCCGATAATGAGGTGCGTGATGAGAAACCACCAACCATTGAGGATTTGAAAAAAGCTGATCCAGGACAAAGAACCATTGAAGGTGACCCTACTGCTGACGTAGTGCAAATTACAGCTGCAGGTGAAGGTCCAAAACAAGCAGTGGTAGTAGAGGATAATACTGTTTACAGTTTTGTAAGTATGGAAAACCCTCCAATGTTCCCAGGTGGTATCGATAAGTTCTATAAATTCTTGGGAGATAACATTAAATATCCTCCAATGGCTGCAGAGAACAATATTCAAGGTAACGTATTCGTTTCTTTTACAGTAGAGAAAGATGGATCGTTAACTGATATCAAAATTGATAGAAAACTTGGATATGGAACCGATGAAGAAGCAGTTCGTGTTTTGAAACTGAGTAAACGTTGGAACCCAGGTATGCAAAATGGTAAACCGGTGCGTGTTAAATATAACATCCCAATTAAATTTAGCTTGCAACAATAGTTAAGCATGTTTAATTCAAATACTTTCAAACAGAAATCGCCTCAACAGCGATTTCTGTTTATTTTAGGGGTTGCGATGATTTTCATCTTTTGTGCATTGGCCGTAGTGGTGATGTTTTGGGGTGAACTTCTGAATTTAGACCCTCAAAGATTTCCCCAAAAATATCGTATAGCCTTCGGCATAGTGTTGATCATTTACGCAACGATTAGATTTTTTAGAATAATTAGAGACAACAGAACAGAATGAGAAAAGCATCGGTTTTGACGCTCGCACTACTCTTTACATTTGCCTGTATTTCGTGTAGAAGAAAAACAAACAAAGAAACAGTTAGCGAGTCGCGGACTTCTGGAAAGACAACGATATTAGTTGATGAGACGTATGCTCAAATCCTAGATGACCAAATAGCCGTTTTTAAGTCTGATTATCCTTCAACAACGGTAAATGTTATTGCGGGAAATGAGAATGAAATTATGCCGAGGTTTAGAAAGGGAGAAGTGAAGATGTTGGTGCTTTCTAGAATGCTAAAACCTGGCGAGGATAATTTTTATAAGCAAAAACAAAGTCGTATCTATACCGATAGATTTGCCATTGATGGTTTAGCATTAATTGTAAACAAGAATGAAGTAGATAGTACGATTACCGCCGAGCAGGCTTATGATATCATGAGAGGAACCTCAAAAACAGGGAAGAAATTGGTTTTTGATAATGCCTACTCAAGTACCATTAGATACTTTATAGACTCTGCAGGAATAACACAATTGCCCAAAGAAGGTGTTTACACGCTTAAAACAACTAATGATGTGATTAAATATGTGGCAGAAAACAAGGGCTACATTGGGGTAATTGGCGTCAATTGGTTGTTAAAAGATGTTAAAGTTTCATCACCCTTTTTATCAGGTGTTAAAACGTTAGGTGTTAAAAATATTGCGGGTAAAAACGGGTCAGATGCGTATTACAAGCCTACACAGGAGAACTTGATCAATGGGAAATACCCTTTTTTAAGAAATGTTTACGTCATCAATGCAGAAGGTACAAATGGTTTAGGCACGGGTTTTGCAACTTGGTTAGCAAGCCCTCGCGGGCAGCTCATCGTACTGAAATCGGGTCTAGGACCTCATAAGGTAGCAGAAAGAGAATTTAACTTTAAAACTAGTAACAAAAAATAATTTATTTTAATCAATTTAGAGAAATAGAGCATACTGTATATATAAGCAGTTAACAGTTATTTCTAATTTTAACAAATGGAGACAATGAAAATGATTAAGAAGAACATAGCCTTGGCCACAGGCTTATTATTGATGGGTAGCACTGCCTCATTTGCTCAAAGCTTAGCTGATGCTAAAAAAGCTATCGATGCTGAGCAATATCAGAAGGCGACATCAATGCTTAAAACTTTGGTGGCAAATCAGCCTAAAGAAGGAGATAACTACTTTAACTTAGGAAAAGTATATTTATTGACGGATAATCTTGACTCTGCTAGAGCAGCATTTACTAATGGAACAACTGCTGATCCAAAAAATGCGTTGAACTTTGTAGGTTTAGGTCAAGCAGATTTATCACAAGGTAATGCAACCAATGCAAAAACCAACTTTGATAAAGCGATAAGCTTAAAAGCTAAAGACTATGCTACTTATTTAGCGATAGGTAGAGCATACATTGATCAAGTAGAGAAAAAAAATGTAGACTATGCACTAGCGTTGCCTAATTTGCAAAAAGCAGATGAGCTTGACGCTAAAGATAAAGATCCTGAGACTTTCTTGGCTTTAGCAGATTTTTATGCAATGCAAAGAAAGAATACTGAGGCTTATCCTCAGTATTTGAGAGCTTTGGATATTAACCCTAATTTGTACAGAGCTAACGTTCAGATTGGTAAAATGTACAAAGATGCATTTGCTTTCCCTGAAGCAGAAGCGGAAATCAAAAAAGTAATTGCCGCTGATCCTAATTATGGACCTGCTTACAGAGAGCTTGCAGAAACTCAAAATCAGTGGTCATTTGCAGATCCAAAAAATGGTGCAGCAAAAAAAGCTGAGTCTTTGGAGAACATGAGAAAGTATTTAGATTTAACGGATAAATCTTTCGATTCTCGCTTGCGTTATGCACAGTTCTTATTTTATGCAAGTGACTTTGCAACATTGGAAAAAGAGGTAGCAACTTTAAATGCACCTGATCCAAAGGATCCTAAAAACTTTATTGTAGCTAGGATGAGAGGTTATTCAGCAATTGAAAATAAAAACTTCGAGCAAGGTCTTAAGTATATGAACGAGCTTTTTGGCAGAACACAAGATGCTTCTCGTGTAATCGGTTCTGACTACTTGTATTTAGGAAAAGCTCAGTTAGCAACTGGCCAAGATAGCCTCGCAGTAATTAACGTTACTAAAGGTGTAGAACTTGACTCAACTAAAGTTGAAGAGCTAGCCAACATTGGTTTGAAGTATTTTAACGATAAAAACTTCCCTAAAGCTGCGAAAGTTTATAACAAAGTAGTGAAGGTTAACTCAAAAAATCCTTCTTTGGCAATGGCTTACTTCTATTTAGGAACTTCTAACTACGTAAGCTCTAAAGGAACGGATATGGCCCTTTTGAAAGCAGCAGACTCGTCATTTGTGAGGTTATTAGAATTAGCTCCAGAATACGAATCAGCACAATTATATAGAGCTCGTACCTATAAATTGTTAGATGATCCAAAGGAACCTAAAGGTCTTGCAATTCCTCACTTTGAGAAATACATTCAAATGGTTACTGTTGACAAGCCAGAAAAAGCAACTACCCCTCAAAATCAAAGAGGTTTGGTTGATGCTTATAACTACTTAGGCGCTATTACTGCTGCAACAGATAAAGAAAAAGCTAAAGAGTATTTCAACAAAACTTTAGCTATTGACCCTCAGAATGCACTAGCAATAGACAACTTGAAATTTTTAGCAGGACCAGCTACGCCAGCTAAAAAAGCACCAATTAAAAAGTAATTTTTAATGTCATAAGTGGAAAGGCAGGGTTACAAACCCTGCCTTTTTCATTTGTATGAATCTTTTTTCATGACCAAGAGTTTTTCTAGTTGGTCAATTTTTTCTTTTTGAGATAGAATGATTTGATTTAAATTATCTAATTCTTTTTTCGCGATAAGAAAAAACTCCCCATTCAAATTTTCATTCTCTTTCATAAAAGCGTTAAGCGGTAGGCTTAAGATGTTTGCAATCTGTTCCAATCTGTTGGTTGTGATATTAATTGATCCAGACTCTATTCTTTGGTAAGTACTTTGTGTAATACCAAGCTGACTGGCCAAATACTCTTGGGAATAACATCGCTCATTCCTGTATTTACGAATTTCATCGCCTAAACTAATGTTTTTTAGCTCATCACGGTTTAACTTCCCTTTTTTTAAAAAGCTTGAAAGCATAGTCAACGGGTTTAATAACTAAAATAGTGATTATTAGCTAAGGTTCGTGCATAATCTTATGCGTAAAATGCAGGGTTTAGTGCCTCTATAGTCTTAAATTAGAATAACTAGGAGTGAACATTCACTTTCAAATACTTTAAACTTAATCTAAATCAAATGAGAAAAATGCAATTATCCAACGCCTTTAGTCAAGGTGAAATGCTAACGAGAGTACAATTAAAAAATGTGCTAGGTGGAACATTTAATGACCTAAAGTTTGAAGATGAGGGTGGTGGGTGTTCAAGAGGTTTGTGTTCGACAATTACTGAAGAGGTTTGTTGCGAAGGCCTAGTATGTAAGGGACAAAATGGTAATACTCCAGGGCTTTGTTCTCAATCATAATGTAAAATTAATATGATATGCTACTTCTTTTGAATTAGGTTTCTCATCAAATTTAGATTTTAAGAGTATTAAACATTATCGATTGATTTTCTATCGTCTTTGTTTTCAATGATCGGTCTAAGAAACCAAACAATAGTTTAGTAGTTGATATTCAGTGTTTTTTAATAAGCAAATAATTTATGGAAAAATTATCTAGAGAACAAATGAGAAAAGTGTTTGGCGGAGGAAATTCGATAAGCTCAACGGGCTGTAGAAGTGATAATGACTGCGGCTCTTCAGAAGAATGCTGTCCAGATGAATCGAATCCGAATGGAATGGGCTTTAAGTGCCAAAGACATTCTTATCTTACTTTGCCAAATGGAGATGTAACACCTTCTTTTTGCGGGGGGACATTTATTGATGTCTAAAACTAGGCGTAAAATAAAAAGGCAGGGTTTGTAATCCTGCCTTTTTATTTTAATTTTGCCACCAAATCATTATTGTTATGCAAGCACAAAGTACAGCTCAAGATTTCATCCCTATTATATTTCAGGTAATTGTAGCTTTAGGTTTTGTGGTAGTAACCTTGTTCGCTACACATCTTTTAGGACCTAAAAGAAAAACTAGCGATAAGTTAACCACCTTCGAATCGGGTATTAAAGTGATCGGTAATGCTCGTCAACCCTTTTCTATCAAGTACTTTTTGGTAGCCATTTTGTTTGTGCTATTTGATGTGGAGGTGATTTTCATGTATCCTTGGGCCGTTAACTTTAGAGAGTTAGGCTGGAATGGAGTAATAGAGATGTTTGTCTTTATGGGTACGCTTTTATTAGGCTTTATCTATATCTTGAAAAAGAGAGCATTAGATTGGCATTAGAAGCCTGCATTCAAATTATTTAGATTGTTTCTAAATGATGATGATGCCGTCCAAATCCTACTAAATGTTGTAAATTTGCTGCTTGTCCTTGTTATAATTGGACAAGCTTTTTTGTTTATAAACATGAGTGAAATCAAAATAGTTGAGGCGCCTCCAGGCATAGAAGGGAATGGCTTTTTCGCTACTTCTCTAGACAAGGCAATTGGCTTGGCCCGTTCACATTCGTTGTGGCCTTTACCTTTCGCAACTTCTTGCTGTGGTATCGAGTTTATGGCAACCATGGGTTCGCATTATGATTTTGGACGTTTTGGTTCCGAAAGATTAAGTTTCTCACCTCGTCAAGCAGACGTTTTAATGGTAATGGGCACCATCGCCAAAAAAATGGGGCCAGTATTGAAACAAGTTTATCTTCAAATGGCCGAGCCTCGTTGGGTAATGGCTGTTGGTGCCTGCGCTTCAAGCGGAGGGATCTTTGATACTTATTCGGTATTGCAGGGTATTGATGAGATTATTCCCGTGGACGTTTACGTGCCAGGATGTCCTCCAAGACCAGAAGCTATTTTAGATGGCTTCCAACGCATCCAAGATTTAGTAAAAAATGAATCGGGCAGAAGAAGACATTCTCCTGAATATAAAGAACTGTTAGCGAGTTACGGAATACAATAATGGCTAAAGCAACAAATACTGAATTAGTTGATCTGCTGGGTGAAAAATTTGGCGAGCAGCTTTTTGATGTTTCCGAGCCTTATGGCTTGTTGACCTTTTCCACCACTAAGGATAAAGTGATTGAAGTGCTGTCTTTCCTAAAAGAAAACGGCCGAATCAATTTCAATTTCCTTACGGATATTACTGCGGTACATTATCCAGAAAAAGAGCATATTGCTGTGGTTTATCACGTGCATAGCATGGTAAGTGGTATTAGGGCCAGGTTGAAAGTTTTCTTGAACGAAAAAGATCCGAAAATTGCCAGTGCCACTGTTTTGTGGAATGGCGCCAACTGGATGGAAAGAGAAACTTATGATTTTTTTGGGATAAAGTTCGAAGGACATCCTGATTTGAGAAGGATTTTGAACGTGGACGAGATGACTGTACACCCAATGCTTAAACAATATCCATTGGAAGACCCTAACAGGGTAGATAAAAAAGACGAATTTTTTGGTAGATAGTTATGAGTCACAATCAACCAGTATATACAGATAACGATCCTCAAAGTGAGTTGGTAACCCTAAATTTAGGACCTACTCACCCAGCTACGCACGGTGTTTTCCAAAACGTGCTGCAAATGGATGGAGAGCGTATAGTAAGTGGAGTTTCTACCATTGGGTATATCCATAGGGCTTTTGAGAAAATTGCGGAACACCGTCCTTTTTATCAAATTACGCCACTAACCGATCGCTTGAACTACTGTTCGTCGCCTATTAACAACATGGGCTGGCACATGACAGTAGAAAAACTCTTGAATATCCAAATCCCAAAAAGGGTGGACTATTTGAGGGTAATTATCATGGAACTTTCACGTATTGCCGATCATATCATCTGCAATACCATTATAGCTCAGGATACTGGTGCAACTACCACTTTCCTTTATCTTTTCCAGTACAGAGAACATATCTACGAGATTTTTGAAGAAATATGTGGTGCTCGTTTAACAACCAATATTGGACGTATAGGCGGATTGGAAAGAGATTTTAATGAGGTAGCATTTGCAAAAATCAATAAATTCCTAAAAGAGTTTCCTGCAGCCTTAAAAGAATTCGAAAGCCTACTTAATCGTAACCGTATTTTTATTGACCGTACCAAAGGTGTGGCCGAAGTAACTGCGGATACTGCCTTAAGCTACAGCTGGACTGGTCCTTTGTTGCGTGCAGCAGGTATTGATTACGATGTTCGTGTAAGCGAGCCTTATTCATCTTATCAAGATTTTGATTTCGAAATTCCAGTAGGAACTAGCGGAGATATTTTTGATAGGTATTTGGTGCGTAATGAGGAAATGTGGCAAAGTGTACGCATCATTGAGCAGGCATTAGAGAAATTGAAATCGGAACCTAAAGGCATTTTCCATGCTGATGTTCCTGATTTTTACTTGCCAGGAAAAGAACAAGTGTACAACAATATGGAAGCATTGATTTATCACTTTAAAATTGTGATGGGAGAAATTGATGCCCCTAAAGCTGAAGTTTACCACGCAGTAGAAGGTGGAAATGGAGAGCTTGGTTTTTATTTGATCAATGATGGCGGTAGAAGCCCTTATCGTTTGCACTTTAGAAGACCAAGTTTTATAAACTACCAAATGTATGCGAAAATGAGCGAAGGCATGTTGTTGTCTGATGCCATTATTAACATGAGTAGTATGAACATTATTGCAGGAGAATTAGATGCTTAAAGTAGAAGAAACACAGCCTGTAGAATTTTCATCAGCTTTGTTAGCCAAGTTTGATGAAATAGTGAAGCGTTATCCAGAAGGAAAGCAAAAATCAGCTTTACTACCATTGTTACATTTGGTACAAGCTGAATATGGTTGGACAAGTGTACCAGCAATGGATAAAGTTGCTGAATACCTTAAAATTCAATCTATCGAAGTATATGAAGTAGCCAGTTTTTATACCATGTACTTTTTGCAACCAAAGGGAAAATATGTTTTAGAGGTTTGCCGTACTGGGCCTTGTTGCTTAGTGGGTGCCGAAAAAATTATGGACCATATCGAGAAAAAGTTAGGCGTTAAAGAAGGTGAAGTTACGGCTGATGGTTTATTCAGTTGGAGAGGCGTTGAATGTTTGGCGGCTTGTGGTTTTGGTCCGGTTTTACAAATTGGTCCAGAATATACTTTCTATGAGAACTTAACCGAGCAATCGGTAGATCAATTAATTGACGATTTACGTAAGAAATAATGGGACGTAAACTATTATTAGAACATATCAATGTGCCTGGCATCAACACGCTAGCCGTTTACCGCGAAAAAGGCGGTTACCGTGCGGTCGAGAAGGCTTTAAAAACTCTAACTCCTGATGATGTAGTTGAAGAAGTTAAGAAATCGGGTTTGAGAGGTCGTGGAGGCGCAGGTTTTCCTACGGGAATGAAGTGGAGCTTTTTGGCCAAGCCAGAAGGAGTGCCTCGTTACTTGGTTTGTAACGGTGACGAATCTGAACCAGGGACATTTAAGGATAGATATTTAATGACACACATTCCTCATGCGTTAATTGAAGGAATGATTGTTTCAAGTTATGCTTTGGGCGCAAATACCTCTTATATCTATTTAAGAGGGGAGATGATGCCTCAAATCAGGATATTAGAAAGAGCCATTGAGGAAGCAAAAGCCGCAGGTTGGTTAGGTAAAAATATCTTGGGAACAGGATATGATTTGGAACTTTACGTTCAACCAGGTGGTGGTGCTTATATCTGTGGTGAGGAAACCGCACTTTTAGAGTCTCTAGAAGGAAAAAGAGGTAATCCTCGTATTAAACCACCATTTCCCGCTATCGCAGGTTTGTATGGTTGTCCAACAGTAGTAAACAACGTAGAATCAATAGCCGCTGTAGTGCCAATTATCAATGATGGTGGCGATGAATATGCTAAAATTGGTATTGGTAGAAGTACAGGAACTAAATTGATTTCTGCTTCTGGTAACTTAGTGAGACCAGGTGTTTACGAAATTGAGTTAGGAGTACCCGTAGAAGAATTTATCTATTCGGATGAATATTGTGGTGGTATTGCTAATGGAAAAAGATTGAAAGCAACAGTTGCTGGTGGTTCTTCGGTGCCAATTTTACCAGCTAACTTGACTTTAAAATATGCCAATGGCGAGCCTCGTTTAATGAGTTACGAATCATTATCTGAAGGTGGTTTCGCTACAGGTACCATGTTAGGTTCAGGTGGTTTTATCGCTTTTGATGAAGACCAATGTATTGTTCGTAACACTTGGAATTTCTCTCGCTTCTATCATCACGAAAGTTGTGGACAATGTTCTCCTTGTAGAGAGGGTACTGGATGGATGGAGAAAATCCTTCACAAGTTAGAGCACGGACACGGTACAATGGAAGATATTGACCTATTATGGGATGTTCAACGTAAAATTGAAGGAAATACCATTTGTCCGTTGGGTGATGCAGCAGCTTGGCCAGTAGCCAGTGCAATCAGACACTTCAGAGATGAGTTTGAATGGCACGTGAAAGAGCCAATGAAGAGCCAAAGCGCTAACTACGGTTTAGCGAATTATGCTAATCCGATTGAAAAAGCTTCGGAAGAAGTAAAAAGTTAAAATTAAAGCATTTTGTCATTCCGACGCTAGGAGGAATCTAGTTGAATAGATTCTTCGTTGCACTCAGAATGACAAAGAGAATAAAAAGATTGCTATCCCGAATAATCGGGATAAACTGTGCCTACTAATAATGGCATGAAGTATAAAAATAGAAATCATCAATTATGAGTGATTTAGTTAAAGTAACCATAGACGGAATAACAGTAGAGGTAGAGCCAGGCACTACTATTTTAAATGCTGCCCGACAAATTGGGGGAGAGATTGTACCTCCTGCCATGTGCTATTATTCCAAATTGAAGGGAAGTGGTGGTAAATGCCGTACCTGCATTGTGAAGGTGAGCAAAGGTTCTGAAAAGGATCCTAGACCAATGCCTAAATTGGTAGCATCTTGCCGTACTACCGTAATGGATGGAATGGAAGTGCTGAACATTACTTCGCCAGAAGTTTTGGAAGCCCGTGCAGGTGTAGTGGAAATTTTGTTGATTAACCACCCCTTGGATTGCCCTGTTTGTGACCAAGCTGGCGAATGTGATTTGCAGAATTTAGGTTACGAGCATGGTCTACAAAAAACCAGATACGAATTTGAGCGTCGTACGTTCGATAGAATAGATATTGGAGATAAAATCCAATTACACATGAACCGTTGCATTTTGTGCTATCGTTGTGTGTTTACTGCCGACCAAATTACCGATAAACGAGTTCATGGAATTTTAAACCGTGGTGACCACTCAGAAATCTCTACTTACATTCAAAATGCGGTAGACAATGATTTCTCTGGTAACGTAATTGATGTTTGTCCGGTAGGTGCTTTAACCGATAAAACTTTCCGTTTTAAAAATCGTGTATGGTTTACCAAGCCTGTTGATGCACACAGAAACTGCTCACATGAAAAATGTAATGGTAAGGTAACCCTTTGGTATAAAGGAGATGATGTATTACGTGTTACGGCCAGAAAAGACCAGTTTGGAGAAGTAGAAGAGTTTATCTGTAACGAATGTCGTTTCGATAAAAAGAAAACTGCTGATTGGACTTTAGAGCATCCAACCCATATTTCTGATACTTCAGTGATTTCATCAAATCACTATGAGACATTTAAACCGCTTCCGGTAATTAAGGAAAACTTAGCATTACAAGAAGCTAATCAACGTGAACTAGAAAAAACCTTTAAAATCTAATGGGAATCGATTTCGTTATAGAGAAGTTTATACTCGTTATTGCACTATTTGCAATTAGCTTGCTAATAGCGATGTATTCTACTTATGCAGAGCGTAAGGTTGCAGCTTTTTTACAAGATAGGCTTGGACCAGATAGAGCGGGACCTTTTGGTATTCTTCAGCCTTTGGCCGATGGGGTAAAAATGTTCATGAAAGAGGAAATCATCCCTGCTAATGCCAATAAATGGTTATTCATGGTTGGTCCTGGTTTAGCTATGCTTTGTGCTTGTATTGGTACAGCAGTTATTCCTTGGGGACAAGACATGATGGTAGGGGATAGATTGGTAAAACTACAGGTAACTGATATCAACGTAGGTTTGTTATACATCTTTGGCGTTATTTCACTAGGCGTTTACGGAGTGATGATTGGTGGTTGGGCATCTAACAACAAATATTCGTTGTTAAGTGCTATCCGTGCAGCATCTCAAAACATCAGCTATGAAATTGCGATGGGACTTTCTATCATCGCTTTACTTTTGGTAACCAACTCCCTTAGCTTAAGAGAAATTGTAGCTCAACAACATGGATGGCACTGGAATGTGATTTATCAGCCACTAGGCTTTTTGATATTTATGGTTTGTGCTTTCGCTGAAACCAACCGTGCTCCATTTGATTTACCTGAGTGTGAGGCCGAGTTAAATGGTGGTTATCACATGGAGTATTCTTCTATGAAATTAGGTTTTTACCTATTTGCAGAGTACATCAACATGTTTGTGTCTTCAACGGTAATGGCAGCATTATACTTTGGAGGTTACAATTATCCAGGAATGGATTATATGGCTACCATTTTAGGGCCAACTTGGGCACCGCTATTTGGTACTTTGATATTCTTCCTGAAAATATTTGCTTTCATCTTTTTCTTCATGTGGGTACGTTGGACTATTCCTCGTTTCCGTTATGACCAATTAATGAACTTAGGATGGAAGGCTTTAATTCCTTTAGCCATTGCAAATATTGTGGTTACAGGTATTGTTATTGCTATTGTAAATAAATTTTAAGAGAGACATGGAATCATTAAGCAATAAGAAAAAAGTATTGGTTTCGAAGCCATTAAATTTGGCGGAGAGAATGTACCTTCCAGCTATCGCGAGTGGTTTGAGTACAACAATTGGTCACTTCTTTAAGAAACCGGCTACAGTTAAATATCCAGAGCAAGAGCGTGAGTTCTCAATCAACTGGAGGGGAATGCACTCTTTGAAAAGAGATGAGCAAGGTAGAGAGCGTTGCACGGCATGTGGCTTATGTGCTTTGTCTTGTCCTGCAGAAGCGATCACGATGATAGCAGCTGAGCGCAAAAATGACGAGAAGCATTTGTATCGCGAAGAGAAATATGCCTCGGTTTACGAAATCAACATGTTGCGTTGCATTTTCTGTGGTTTATGTGAAGAAGCTTGCCCTAAAGAGGCGATTTACTTGGACGGCCCGATTGTTCCAGCAGATTATTTACGTAAAGACTTTATTTACGGTAAAGATAAATTGGTAGAAGCTCCTTTGGAGAGCGTTTTGGAGGTAAAATAATTTGTCATTCAGAGCGTAGCGAAGAATCTCTATCAAACAGATGCTTCCTTCGTCAGCATGGCAGTTGAATAAATAAACTAAATAAAAATTAATGGGTACATCAGTATTCTATTTTGTAGCAACATTAAGCGTAGTATTTGCGCTGATGGTGGTTTTTGCGAAAAATCCCATCCACAGTGTGCTATACTTAATCCTTACGTTCTTTACGTTTACGGTTCACTATGTGCTATTGAATGCACAGTTTTTGGCAGTAGTTAACTTTATTGTTTACATGGGGGCCATCATGGTACTTTTCCTTTTTGTGCTCATGCTCCTCAACTTAAATAAAGATAACGAGCCAAATAAATCATCGCTGTTAAAAATAGTGGGCATTATTGCTGGCGGATGTTTGGTAGTTACTTTAATTGGTTCTTTAAAATCGGTAGCAATAGCTAATCCTTTGGTGCTTAAAAATCCAAATTTGGGATTGGTAGAAAATCTAGGTAAAGAGCTATTTGGGCCATTCATGTTGCCGTTTGAATTATCATCGTTACTATTATTGAGCGCAATGGTTGGTGCCGTACTTTTAACTAAAAAGGAGGAAAAAGCAAATGGGTAGTTTATTCGAAAATATGCAATCGGTGCCATTAAACCATTACATTTGGTTCTGTGCCATTATCTTCACCATTGGCGTGGTAGGAGTATTGACACGTAGAAATGCCATCGTAATTTTTATGTCGGTAGAGTTGATGTTAAACGCAGTGAACTTGCTTTTGGCTGCATTTTCAGTACATCACAATGACCCTTCGGGACAGGTATTCGTATTCTTCATTATGGCTTTGGCAGCTGCCGAAGTAGCCGTTGGGTTGAGTATCATCGTGATGGTTTACCGCAACACACAATCAATAGATATTAATGTATTAAATCGCCTTAAGTGGTAATTCTAATAAAATAAGATGATTACAAGTTTACTTTGGTTAATACCTGTTCTTCCGCTTTTAGGCTTCGTGATTAACGGCTTAGGTCGTAATACATTGAGCAAAGGTGCTGTGGGCTTCATTGGAAGCGGAGTGGTTTTAGCTTCATTTATTCTTAGCGTTTGTTTCTTCTTTGAGTTAAGCTCAAGTGTAGAAAAGCAAATTACCGTTAACTTTTTCGATTGGATTAGTGTTGGCGATTTAAAAATTCCTTTATCGTTTTTATATGATCCTTTGAGCGCTATCATGCTCTTGATCATTACAGGAATTGGTTTCCTTATCCATATTTACTCTACTGCTTATATGCATGAAGATGCTGGCTTTGGTAAGTTCTTCGCTTACTTGAACCTTTTTATCTTCTTCATGTTGATATTGGTATTAGGTTCAAACTACATCGTGATGTTTATCGGATGGGAAGGTGTAGGTTTGTGTTCATACCTGTTAATTGGCTTCTGGTTCACTAACAGCAGTTATGCAAGTGCGGCTAAAAAAGCATTTGTAATGAACCGTATTGGTGATTTAGGCTTCCTTTTAGGGGTGTTCTTAATGTTCCAAGTTTTTGGAAGTTTAGAGTTTGCCAAAGTATTCCCTCAAGCGGCGAACATGGTGCCAGGCAATAATACCATGGCTATCATCGGTTTATTATTGTTCATCGGAGCCTGTGGTAAATCGGCGCAATTGCCTTTGTTTACTTGGTTACCTGATGCGATGGCGGGTCCAACCCCAGTTTCAGCATTAATCCACGCAGCTACCATGGTAACTGCAGGTATTTATATGATTGCTCGTTCAAGCGTAGTGTTTGATTTGGCTCCAATTACACAAAATATCATTGCTATTGTTGGTGTTGCTACTGCATTAATCGCGGCATTAATTGCATTGACACAAACCGATATCAAAAAAGTATTGGCTTATTCAACGGTATCGCAATTAGGTTATATGTTTTTAGGTTTAGGTGTTGGTGCTTACACGGGTTCATTTTTCCACGTGTTGACCCACGCTTTCTTCAAAGCTTTATTGTTCTTGGGAGCTGGTGCAGTAATCCATTCTTTACACCATGAGCAGGATATGCGCCACATGGGCGGATTAAAAGCTAAGCTGAAAACTACTTTTGCCACCATGATGATTGGCACCATTGCTATTGCAGGTATCCCGCCATTTTCTGGTTTCTTTTCAAAAGATGAAATTTTAGCACACGCTTATCAACATAGTCCAGTACTTTGGGGGGTAGGTGTATTGACTGCATTTTTAACAGCATTCTATATGTTCCGTATGATGTTCTTAACTTTCTTCGGCAAGTTCAGAGGCTCGCATCACACCGAGGAGCATATTCACGAATCGCCAAAAGCGATGACTATTCCATTGGTAGTATTGGCCATTTTAGCAGCATTTGGAGGTTTGTTAAACATTCCACACGCATTTGGTGGTAATGAGTGGTTGGCACATTGGTTAACGGGAGCAAAGGTTACCCAAAATCATTTAGAGCTAGACCATACCACCGAGTTTACTTTAATGGGCGTATCGGTATTGGCAGCAGTAGTTGCAATTTTATTGGCTTATAGCAAATACGTTAAAAAAGGCGAAGTACCTGTAGCCGATGAAGCACCTAGAACTGCTTTAGAGAAATTGTCTTATCACAAGTTTTATTTGGATGAGATTTACGATACCATCATCAGAAAACCTTTGGATGCTTTTTCTACCTTCTTCTATAAAATTATCGACAACAAAGTAATAGATGGTTTGGTGAACGGCCTAGGCTGGACCGCCAACGAAGGAAGTAAAAGTTTGCGCTTATTGCAGTCGGGTAACGTTGGTTACTACATCATGATGATGGTTATTGGTATTGTAGCACTATTGCTGTACACTTATTTGTCTATCGCTTAAATTGTTCAAACGTTATAAATGGAACTTTTAATACTCATATTTCTACCCTTAGTTGGCGCAATTGCCACCGCTTTATTTGCCAAGCAAAACACAGCTAAGGTAGCAGCATTAGCATTTTCAATTTTCTCATTGGCAGTGGCCATTGGTTTATTGTGCAAGTTTACTCCAGATGCGAGTACTCAGTTTGCCGTTAACTATCCATGGATTGAGCAGTTAGGCATTAATTTTCACGTTGGTCTTGACGGTATCAGTATGATTACGGTATTGTTGACCAATGTGCTCACGCCATTAATCATTTTATCGAGCTACAAACACGAATATAAAAATGCAAGCGCTTTTTATGCCTTGATTTTATTCATGCAGGCAGGTTTATTATTGGTATTTACGGCGCTAGATGCATTCTTGTTTTACATAGGATGGGAGGCCGCTTTAATTCCAATTTACTTCATTTGTGCGACTTGGGGCGGTAAAGACCGTATCAAAGTAAACATGAAGTTCTTTGTATACACCATCGCAGGTTCGTTGTTCATGCTTTTGGGAATTATTTACTTATACCTACAAAATCCAGCGAATAACTTTGAACTAGCCGAATTTTACAAGTTAGAATTAGATACGGTACAACAGGGATGGATTTTCTGGGCTTTCTTTATTGCTTTCGCCATTAAGATGCCGATTTTTCCATTCCATACTTGGCAGCCAGATACTTATACCACAGCACCAACTCCAGGAACGATGTTACTTTCAGGTATCATGTTAAAAATGGGTATTTACGGTGTGATCAGGTGGTTATTACCTATTGTTCCTCACGGCGTTCAAGATTGGAGCTGTTTGGTAATGCTTTTGGCAGTTATTGGTGTGGTTTACGCAGCCATCATTGCCTTTATGCAAAAAGATGCTAAGCGTTTGGTGGCCTATTCTTCTATTAGTCACGTAGGTTTAATTGCGGCTGGTATCTTCACTTTAAGTCATCAAGGTTTGCAAGGAAGTATGGTTCAAATGTTGAGCCACGGTATCAATGTAATTGGTTTGTTTTTCGTGTTGGATATTATCCAATCGCGTTTGGGAACCAACAAGGTTGATGAACTGGGAGGCTTGGCAAAAGTAGCGCCTCAATTAGCCATCACTTTCCTCATCATTTTATTAGGAACAGTAGCTTTACCAGGTACTAACGGTTTTATTGGCGAGTTTTTATTGCTGATGAGCGTTTACAACTACAATGCTTGGTTAGGAGCGGTAGCAGGCTTAACCATCATTTTTGGAGCGGTATATATGTTCAGAAGCTACCAAAAAATTATGCTGGGCGAAACGAACGCACTTACAGCAAGTTTTAAAGACATTAACGGAACGGAAAAAGTAGTGTTGTACACCATTTGTGCATTGATTATCGTAATTGGGGTTTATCCAAAACCTTTATTGCAAATATCAGATGCCTCAGTACAGCATTTATTGGAACAGATTAATCATAAATTAACAGGGGTTAACTAAGCAAATGAATATTATTATCACCATTGCCGTAACGGCTTTAGTAGTACTTTATGCAGGATTGTTTAAGGCAAAAAAAGCATTGCTGCCTTTAACTTTGCTTGGCCTTTTGGTTTCTTTGGGCTTTACCATTTGCTCATGGAACCAACCAACTGTTCATTTTGGAATGATGCAGATTGATAATTTTGCATTGGCCTTTGCAGGTATTTCCATTATTGGTACTTTCTTGATTTTCCTACTTACGCAACGTTATTTTGCGGAAAATAGTCCAAACGTGGCCGAATACTTTACCCTTATTCTATTTGCATTATGTGGTATTGTGATCATGGTTTCTTATAAAAACCTTTCGATGTTATTTATCGGGGTCGAGATCATGTCGGTATGTTTGTATATCCTAGCGGGAATTAGAAAGCTTAATTTCGCTTCTAACGAGGCGTCATTGAAGTATTTCCTAATGGGAGCATTCTCTACAGGTTTCTTGCTATTTGGTATTGCCTTGATTTATGGAGCTACAGGCTCTTTTGATATTGATGTCATTCAAAATGTATTGGTAAATAGTGTGAGCAATGTATCTCCATTGTTTTATCCAGGTATTATTTTGATGATGGTTGGACTTTGTTTCAAAGTTGGTGCAGCGCCTTTCCACTTCTGGACTCCAGATGTTTACGAAGGATCACCTTCATTGATTACTGCCTTCATGTCAACCGTAGTTAAAACTGCTGGTTTTGCGGCTTTCTTGAGATTGTTTGCTGGTGCTTTTGAGCCTTTGCATGACTTTTGGATGCCTGCATTAATGGTCATTGTTATTATCACCCTTTGCTTAGGTAACATTACAGCTTTGTATCAAAAGAACTTCAAGCGAATGCTAGCTTATTCTAGTATTTCTCATGCAGGTTATTTGTTGTTTTCATTGGTGGTATTAACTTCCCACTCAGCAAGTAATGTTTTGGTTTATGCAGCGGCTTATACCTTTGCCAGTATTGTGGCTTTTGCGGTACTTATTAACGTAAAACAAAAAACAGGTAGCGATGACATTGAAAGCTTTAACGGCTTGGCTAAACGCAATCCTTTAGCGGCACTAGCTTTAACGATTGCAATGCTATCATTGGCAGGTATTCCTTTAACAGCAGGCTTTATTGGAAAGTATGTGATGTTCCTAAATGTTTTGGAGAACTATCAGATCATTCTAGTGGTTATTGCGATATTAAACGCCTTAGTTGGTTTCTACTATTACTTCAGAGTAATCATTGCCGTTTACTTTAAAGAAGGCAAAGAAATAGAATTAGATACACCAATGCAGTACAAAGTGGTTTTAATCATTTCTACGATAGTAATCTTACTTTTAGGTGTTTATCCGTCGTTTATTTTAAACCTTATATAGCTAGCGATGTAGAATATTATTTGTAGTTTTACAAATAATTGTAACTATGGAGCAATTTTGGAACCACCTACAGCATCTTATTGATCCTGAAAAACTGCTGCGCGAAGGTGGTTTCTACTTGGTTGTTTTCGTTATTTTTGCTGAAACGGGGCTCTTTTTCGGTTTCTTTTTACCTGGTGATTATCTGCTTTTCCTAGCGGGGATGTTTGTGGCCACAGGTAAGCTAGATGTAAACATTTATGTTTTGGTGTTCTCGCTCATCATTGCAGCCATCTCGGGAAACTTTACAGGTTATTGGTTTGGCAGAAAGACGGGGCCGGTGCTTCATACCAGAAAAGATACTTTCTTTTTCAAGAAGAAATTTCTCAAAACCGCCGAAGAATATTATAAAAAGCAAGGTGCTTTTGCTTTAATTATGGGCCGCTTTGTTCCCATTGTGAGAACATTTGCACCAATTGTTGCGGGAATTATCCGTATGGACTTCAAGAAATTTGTACTCTACAATGTTTCAGGTGCACTTTTATGGATTTGTTCCTTAACTTTGTTGGGCTATTTTTTGGGCAAAAGTTTTTCCAAACAAGTAGAGCAATATTTGGGTTACATCATCATGGGTTTTATTGTGATTACTACAATTCCATTGGTGATTACCTTTATTAAAAATAAAATATCAAAGAATACTAGTAATTTAGAAGACACAGAGATTAAAGAAAAAGATGATTAAAGACGAAACCCATCCGTGGCACAGCGTATCTCCTGGTGAGAATTTACCAGAAACAGTAAATGCAATTATCGAGATCCCGAAAGGATCAAAAGCAAAATACGAAATAGATAAAGATTCGAACTTAATAAAGTTAGATAGAGTATTATTTTCTTCAGTAATGTACCCAGCCAACTATGGCTTTATTCCACAAACTTATTGTGATGATAAAGATCCGTTGGATATTTTGGTGCTTTGCTCTGTTGACGTTTACCCAATGACCATTATTGAAGCTAAAGTGATTGGTGTAATGCACATGATTGACAATGGTGAGCAGGATGATAAAATTATTGCGGTAGCTAAAAATGACCCATCAGTTAATCACATCAATGATTTGGGCGAATTACCTCCGCATACCATGAAAGAGATTGTGAAATTCTTTCAAGACTATAAAGCATTAGAGAACAAACAAGTAACTATTGAACACTTATTAGGCGTTAGATACGCTCACAAAGTGATTAATGAAAGTATTGAGCTCTATAATAATACATTTAGATAATCCTTAATGATTTACTCCGTCTGCACGCCCCTAGTGGCTTTTTTAACAAATATTCCTACATCAATATTAGCAGTGGTAACTCCCGCTGACTCAGATGCTGGATCAATAGGGTGGCGCCTATTGTTTGCTTTGTTTTTAGTGTTTTTAAATGGTTTTTTTGTGGCCGCCGAGTTTGCAATTGTAAAAGTAAGGGCCTCGCAAATTGAAATCAAAGCCAAGTCTGGTAGCAGATTGGGCAAAATGGCTAAAAATATTGTTCACAATTTAGACGGATATTTAGCAGCTACACAGCTGGGAATTACCTTGGCCTCACTAGGCTTGGGTTGGGTTGGTGAAGGTGTAATGCACACCATTTTCCTTAATATGTTTAACAGCTTAGATATTGCTGTTAGTGATGCATTCCTACACTCAGCAGCTACTGTGGTTGCTTTTTCAATCATTACGGTAATGCACATCGTTTTTGGAGAGCTGGCGCCAAAATCGCTGGCTATCCAAAGACCTGTGGCTACAACTTTGTTTATCGCAGCACCACTACAAGGTTTTTATGTTCTTTTCAGGCCATTTATATGGGCTTTGAATGGACTAGCGAGCATTATCTTAAAACCTTTCGGCATTAATACTTCTGGAGGCCACGATTCGATACATAGTAACGAAGAGTTACAATATCTATTAGATCAAGGTAAGGAAAGTGGTGCGTTGGAAGATAACGAGCACGAGCTGATTAAGAACGTGTTTGACTTCAACGAGCGTGTAGTGAAGAACATCATGGTGCCTCGTACTAAAATATCGGGCATTGAGTTAGAAACATCAAAGGACGAAGTAGTAGAGAAAATCATCTCTGAAGGCTACTCTCGTATGCCTGTGTATGACGATATCATCGATAAGATCATCGGTATTATCCATGCCAAAGATGTTTTGCCGCTATTGGCGAGCAAAAAAGAGTGGGCTTTGGCCGATATCATCAGAAAACCTTATTTCGTTCCTGAAACGAAAAAAATCAATGATCTTTTAAGTGAACTACAGCAAAAGCGCATCCAAATTGCCATTGTATTGGACGAGTTTGGTGGTACGGCTGGTATGGTAACCTTAGAAGATATCGTAGAAGAAATTGTGGGTGAAATCCAAGATGAGTACGATGAGGAAAAGCCAATTGTAGAGAAAATCAGCGATACGGAATTTGTGGTAAATGCTTATGCAACGGTTTACGATGTGAATGAGCACTTGCCTCATGATTTACCAGAAGACGAGGATTTTGATACCGTTGGTGGTCTAGTGTCTCATGCCTTTGGTAAAATTCCTGAAGTAGGAGATAGCGAAGAATGCTATGGCTACCTATTTACCATCCTTAAAAAGACGGAACAAAACATTGAAACTGTAAAGCTGGAAATTGTGATCAATAAAAGCGATATGGTAGATTTGCACTAAAATTGGTTAACTGTTTAATCGTTTAAAGGTTAGTTGTTTGCTGTTTCGCATATGCAAATGCTATGCTTTTAGCTCAATGTATTTTTACTTTTGGCTTTTGACTTTTAACTTTAAAGATGCATTTATTCTACACTCCAGATATCACCTCGGATATTTATACCCTAAACGAGGAAGAAAGTAATCATTGTAATAAGGTTTTGCGCCTAAAGCAAGGAGATACCGTTCATTTAATTGATGGTGTTGGTGGATTGTATGTGGCGCAAATCGCCGAAACAACCAAAAAGGCGGTATCGTTAAACATCATTGACAAACAACAAGGTTTCGGTAAAAGGAATCACTACCTGCACATCGCCATTGCGCCTACCAAGAACATTGATAGAATTGAGTGGTTTTTAGAAAAGGCTACGGAGATTGGGATTGACGAAATAACACCTATTATTTGCGAACGCTCTGAACGGAAAATTGTAAAAGAGGAACGTTTAGTAAAGGTAGTGACTTCAGCCGTTAAGCAATCGCTTACTGCGTATCATCCCAAAATAAATACGACCATTGCCTTTAAAGATTTCATTAAGCAAAGTGATGCGGAGGTTAAAATGATTGCGCATTGCATTGATGAAAATAGCAAACAAGCCATTTCAGAAATTATCAAACCCCACCAAAAATACCTGATATTAATTGGTCCAGAAGGAGACTTCACGCCTAAAGAAATTGAGCTTGCTTTGCAAAATGGATATAAACCAGTAACTTTAGGCAACACCCGCCTGCGTACAGAAACTGCTGGTTTGGCGGCTTGCTTTGAAATCAATTATATTAACAGGGATTAATGAACAAAGAACAAGGATTAAAGACTATATATTCTTTTTTGGGAAGAGCAAAGGTTCGTCCTTATTCCTTTATCCTTATTCTTTTATCTCTAAGCTTTTCACTACTTTCTGCTTTCACTTTTCCACCAACTTATAAAATAGGCAAACTTAAATATTCCGGAGGAGGCGATTGGTATGCCAATAGGACTGCGCTTCCTAATCTGATTGCTTTTTGTAATAAAAACATCTCTACTAATTTCGCTCCAGATGAAGGTATTGTAGAAGTTGGCAGTGCCGAATTATTCAATTACCCTTTTGTATATATGACGGGACATGGCAACGTTGCTTTTAATGCACAGGAAATTGCCAATTTAAGAAAGTACCTGGTAGGGGGTGGCTTTTTGCATATAGATGATAATTATGGTTTGGATAAGTTCATTAGACCCCAAATGAAGAAGGTTTTCCCTGAACTTGATTTTGTGGAATTGCCTACAAACCATAAGATATATAATCAGAAATTTAGATTTCCCAGCGGCTTGCCGAAAATCCATGAGCATGACAATAAACGTCCACAAGGATTTGCACTTGTTTATAAAGGTAGGGTAGTTTGCTTTTATACGTATGAGTGCGATTTAGGCAATGGATGGGAAGATTATGGAACTTACCCTTCCGACACTCAAGAAAGTAGAAATAACGCCTTAAAAATGGGCGCAAATTTAATTCAATACGCGTTAACCAACTAACTTATGAATAAAGTAACTGTAAACGGCCATTACCAGTTTGATATGGATATCGTACAAGAGGTTTTGCAGGTCAATCATCAACCTATTGATTTCGATTTGTTGAAAACTGGACCGCAATCTAGCCATATCATTCACGAAAATAAATCTTATACGGTTGAAGTGGTAGATTTTGATAAAGCCGAAAAATTAGCCCATATTAAAGTAAATGGGAACGTTTATCAAGTAGCGGTAACCACTCAATTAGATTTACTTTTGAAACAGCTGGGTATGGATAATCTTGCCAGCAGTAAAATCCTTCAAATTAAAGCGCCAATGCCCGGCTTAGTGCTTAACGTATTGGTGGGCGAAGGTACTGAGGTGAAAAAAGGAGATAATCTTTTAGTACTTGAGGCCATGAAAATGGAAAACATGATCAAATCTCCAACGGATGGGATAATTAAAAGGATAGAAGTTAAACAAGGTGATAAGGTGGAGAAGAATGAGCTATTAGTGGTTTTTAGTTAATCCGATGTCTCAAAAAACATTGATAGAAGTCACACCTTCGTTATATTAAGAATAACTTATAACAAACAAAAAGTCCCGTAAGCTTGATGCCTACGGGACTTTTTTCTATTAAGCGAAATGCTTTATTACTTCACCTTGAACGGTTTAGCTGATTTGTTTTTAAATTGAGGTTTGCCAGCTGATTTCACCTCTGATGCACCAAGCATGGTCATTGCACAACGGAAACCAATATCTGCCGTAGATTCATCTTCTTGCAAAAATCTTCTAGCCGCAGGATTTAACCACATCGCTTGATCATTCCAAGAACCACCCTTATAAACTCTAGACTTATCATTGTATAGCGCTAATAATTCGCCGTTTGGTAGAGCCTTCTCAGCATCTTTATAACCACGTTGATCCGCTTTATAAGTTGAATCTACGTATTGAGATTGCAATTGTGCCCAACTTTGTTTTACACCGGTACCAGCTGGTTTCATTACTGGACGACCTTTGCCATCTATTTTAATTACGCTATTTTGAGCATCTCTTTCTTTGTCGGAGTAAACGTTACCCCTAAAAGGATTTAAACCTTCAGTAGCCTCAAAAGTGTTAGGACGATAAACATCTTGCACCCATTCGTTCACGTTTCCGGCCATGTTGTAAAGTCCAAAATCGTTAGGTGTAAAGCTGTGTACAGATTGCGTGATACTACCTTTATCATTCAAGGAACCACCCACACCCATATAATCGCCTTTTCCACGTTTAAAGTTGGCTAAAATCATACCTCTGGTAGATTTTTTAGGAGAAGTAATGCCCAAGCCATTCCAAGGGTAAACTTTCTTTTCGTTGATGTTAGCATATTGAGTATTTCCAATTAAACCCAGTGCCGCATATTCCCATTCGGCTTCTGTAGGTAAACGGTATGGTTGGAAAATTTCACCATCTTCTAATCTAACGTTTCTTTGAGCTTTATTTTTACCAGTGGCCGCAGCAGCATCTGCACTTAAATCTAATGGTGCTTTTTTACCAATATCCTTGATTTGGCCGTTAAGATAAACATCCGTATTAAAGATAGTGTCTGATTTTTTTACTGGTGTGCCACCTTTTGCGGTAGGTTTGTTAAGATCTTTAAAAGTGGTCATCAATCCTTTTTCTCTTAAGATCAACTCATTCACCCTATCGGTACGCCAAACGCAATAATCGGCAGCTTGTTGCCAAGTTACCCCTACTACCGGATAGTCTCCATAAGCTGGGTGTCTTAAATAGTTATTTACGTAAGGTTCGTTGTATGATAATGGTCTTCTCCAAACCAAAGTGTCAGGCAGTGCAGTATAATAATACTCTGCAAGTTCTGGCTTACCTCTAAAGGTTGTTCTAATCCAGTGTAGGTACTCTAACCAGTCAGTATTTGAAACCTCAGTTTCATCCATGTAGAACGAACTTACGGTTACCTGACGTTTGTAGTTGTAAGCAGTCATGTCCTGTCCTGGAATATCAATGGCACTACCACCCATGATAAATTCACCACCCTCAATTTCCATTAAGCCAGGTCCTGGTCCTCTTTTATAGTTCTTTTTTACTTCGAAACCGCCATTTTCACGCTTGTTATAAGCGTAGCCGGTTTTTTCAGATACTGCAGATCCGCCTTTAGATCCACCGCAGGAACTTAAAGCTCCAACACCGAATAAGGATACTACTGCGTAAAAGTAAATTTTATTCATATATCGCAAATTGCACTTTAGTCGTTAAAAATACACAAAAAAAGAGCGAGAAATAAAAAATCTTTTTTATTTGCTATTTTTCTGTCAAAAATATCATTGCCCAAAATGCTAAAATGCAAATGGAACAATCTCTTTTTTAGCAAGTAAACGTAAGAAATTCAAGTATATTGTTAATATCTTTTTAAAAAAATAAATTAAGGAAAATTTTCCCCAAATTGTGGGGTTGTTGATTTTTGAATTGCCCGCTTTGCTCATTTTGGAGCACTTGGAGAAACTATTGACCAAGATAAATCAGAGGTGGACTTTCAGTTTTTAAAGCTGTTTAAAATGAGAACAATATTGCCCGTTATAAAACGTTAAGGTGTGAGAATGCAATTAGCGTAGCGATAAGCTTTGAAATTAACGAACTCTATACTAAATTGCGCAAATTTATATATAAAATGAGATTGAACCGCCTAAGTAGCGCCTTGTTGCTTTTATCGTTGTTAGTTGGAAAGAATGCGCTTGCTCAGCAATCTACAGGAAGTAGCGTAACACAAACCAATGGTGTTTATCCAGATGTCCCGTTTTTATTGATTACTCCTGATGCACGTGCTGGTGCTATGGGTGAGGCTGGTGTAGCGGTAATGCCTGATGGTAACGCCATGAGTATTAACCCAGCTAAGCTTGCCTTTTTGGAAAAACCCTATGGTGTAAGTTTGTCTTATAGCCCTTGGCTTAAAAACTTGGTTCCTGATATTAACTTAGCCTATTTGAGCGGTTATTATCAATTAGATGATAGAACCGTATTAGGGGCTTCGTTGAGATATTTCTCATTGGGAGAGATTACTTTGGTTGATGAGTTTAGAAATAACCAAGGAACTTTTAGTCCTAATGAATTTGCTATTGATGCGACTTATTCTCGTCGTTTTGGTGATAACTTCTCCCTAGGAACTACTGCTCGTTATATTCGTTCAAACCTAACTACTGGCCAAATTGGTGGAAGTCAGCAAAAAGCTGGAAGTGCAGTGGCGGTAGATGTTTCGGCATTCTTTAAAAAACCAACTGTACTTTTTGGTAAAGATGCGATCTTATCTTTGGGCTTAAATCTTTCCAATATTGGAACAAAGATGAGCTTTGCAGAAACTCAAAACAGAAGATTTTTACCTGCTAATATGAAGTTAGGTGGTGCTTCAACTTTCATCATCGACGATTATAACCAGTTTACCATTGCCCTTGATTTCAATAAATTGATGGTTCCTACAGATCCAATTAGGGATGTCGATGGAAATATCATTTCTGGAAAAGACCCATATCGTTCAGTGCCTTCGGGAATCATCGGTTCTTTTGCTGATGCCCCAGGCGGATTTAAGGAAGAACTTAAAGAAGTGGCTATTTCAACAGGTCTTGAATATACCTACAATCAGCAATTTGCGGTAAGAGCTGGTTATTTCTACGAGAATCCTCAAAAAGGAGATAGAAGATATTTCACTTTAGGGGCTGGACTGAAATACAATATGTTCAACCTAGATTTCTCTTATTTGGTTGCTAACGCTCAAAATAGTCCTTTGGCTAATACTTTAAGGTTTAGCTTGGCATGGAATATCGATAAAGTAGGAAAGTAATGCGTATTAAGGTAGGTTTTGGCTTTGATGTCCATCAATTGAAGGACAATCATCCATTTATTGTTGGTGGTGTTGATCTAGAACATCACAGAGGTGCTTTTGGACATTCGGATGCGGACGTGCTTTTGCACGCCATTTGTGATGCTTTGCTTGGCGCTGCTAACTTGAGAGATATAGGTTTCCATTTTAAAAATACCGATCCTAGATGGAAAGGGATCAGTAGCTTGATATTGTTGCAGGAAACAGTGAAACTGTTAAAGGAGAAAAATTTTGAGGTGGGGAATATAGACGCGATGTTATGTTTGGAAGCCCCTAAAATCAACCCTTACATTCCGCAAATGCAAGAAAATATTGCAAAAGCAATGGGTATTTCTACAGAAGATATTTCAATTAAAGCAACTACTAATGAGCAAATGGGCTTTATTGGTAGGGAAGAAGGGGTAGTAGCTTACGCTGTTTGTTTGATAGAAAAAGTTTAGGAGTTGCGTGTTGTGAGTTATGAGACTAATCTCGTAACACTTCATCAATAAAAACGGAGAAATCTAACATCATAGATTTCTCTTTTTTTATGCTTTAATCGAAATGACGATATGGACGCACTCGGTGAGATTTGAACAAAAATCCGAAGGATTTCTACCTTTATAGCACAAACGTTCCCAAGACATACGACTCCTACAGAGTCGCATTTGTATTAGTATTTGTTTTTTATAAAGATTAGACCTCTTTGAGGTCTAGAAAAACGATACGGTAAAGTCCAAAGTCTCTGCGTTCGATGTATCGGTATAGGTTATGGGACTTTTAAGCCCATAACACGTAACTCATAACATGCAACATATCTTCTACTCTTCCAAGTAGCCAAATTTTCCGGTATTGTAATCTTCAATGGCTTGCTGTAATTCTTCTGGTTTATTCATCAAGAACGGTCCATATTGAGCGATAGGCTCATTAATCGGATCACCAGAGAGATATAGCACCACTGCATCTTCACTTGCTTCTATATTGATGGCATTGCCTTCGTGAGCAAAATGAACCATCTGATTGGTCGTAGCTTTTTCAGTGCCATTCACCATAATACTTCCTTCAATCACCAACAGTGCAGTATTAAAGTGGGCTGGTGTTTCTAAGTCAGTCTTTGCACCTGCTTTAAGACGTAAGTTATATAGTTCTATTTCTGTAAAGGTTGATGCACTTCCTTTTACCCCATTGTAGTTTCCTGCAATCACTTCAATTTTTCCCTCATGGTTCAGAAGCTCAAAGCTTGCCATCTCATTGTGGGTAACCGATTGATATTTGGGTGCTGTCATTTTATATTTAGCAGGAAGATTCACCCAAAGTTGCACCATTTGAAAAGGGCCACCTTTTTTGCTGTAGTTTTCCTCATGGTATTCCTTATGCAATATGCCACTGGCAGCAGTCATCCATTGCACATCGCCGGGATAAATCACACCACTATTGCCTGCACTATCATGATGGGCTACTGCGCCATGATAAGCGATGGTTACGGTTTCAAATCCACGATGAGGATGAACGCCTACACCTCTTGGGGTGTTGCTTGGCGAAAACTCGAGTTTAGCATTGTAATCGAGTAGGTAAAACGGATCCATTTTAATTTTATATCCGCTTGGGAAGAAGTTGTGTACTCTAAACCCGTCGCCAACTATGTGTGGGGCGGTGGGATTTAGAATAGCAGCAACTTTTTTGAATGTTGTAGGCATGTTTGCCTCCTTTCTATATTAAGCTTGTTTTACAAACTGTAGTTCGCCTAAGATTTTTACTTCTTCGCTAACCATTACACCGCCGGTTTCTAAGGCAGCATTCCAAGTAAGACCAAATTCAGTACGGTTGATTTTACCACTTAGGGTAAATCCAGCTTTGGTGTTTCCCCAAGGATCGGTTGCAATACCTCCAAATTCAGCATTCAATTTTACCGCTTTTGTCACGTCTTTAATTGTCAAATCACCTTTTACAGTATAGTCATCACCATCTTTCTCTACGCTGGTAGATTTGAAAGTAATTGCTGGATATTTTTCTGCTTCAAAGAAATCACCACTTTTTAAGTGACCATCTCTATCGCCGTTACCGGTGTCAATAGAGTTGATGTCTCCTGAAAATGAAATTGCTGCATTAGTAAAATCGTCACCATCAGATTCTAATTCTGCTTGGAAAGATTTGATGCTACCAGTTACGGTAGTAATCATTAGGTGTTTTACTTTGAATTGTAGTTCGCTGTGGGTTGGGTCTAAAGCCCATTTTGTTGTTGCCATAATATTTTAATTTTTAGATTGTTAAATTTTATGCAACAAATTTACGGCGACAATGTTAGCTGAACATTGATGTATGTTAAGTAATGAATTTAGTTCATTAGATTACAAGTAATAGCGATTAACCAGCTAATCGATTTGACAATTAACTAATTTTACTTGAAATGTTTTTTAGCAAGGTCTTTACGTACACGGCTTAAAGATTCGGGTGTAATGCCCAAGTAGGAGGCAATCATCCATTGAGGAACCCTTAAAGTTAAGTTAGGATACAACTTAATGAAGTCTAAGTAACGTTCTTCGGCGGTTGCACTCAATAGCATGTTAATGCGTTTTTGCATAAACCTAATGGAGTTGTGCAACATCAGAATGTTTAGCTCTAGGATATGCGGAAGTAATTTTTGAATATCTGCGAAGAAATGGCTAGGCACAATAAGCACTTCGGTATTCTCGATGGCATCAATATAGAAAACTGATGGTTCGTTAAATAGAGAACTGTTACGGTCAGAGATCATCCAGTTCTCAGGAGCGAATTGTATAATGTGCTCCTTTCCTTTCTCGTCAATGGAAAAGTAGCGTAAAAGGCCTTCATTAATGAAGTAGTTGTCTGATCTTAAATCACCAGGACTTAATAAGACGGTTCCTTTTTTGATGGTTTTGCTTTTTAAACAGCTCGTAGCTTCTTTTGCTTGCTCATCGGTAATGGCAAGACGTTCTTTGAGATAGGACTGGAATTTTTCTAACATCTACTTGGTGTTGGTGTCAGGGATTTTACTGAAATCAGCCCCACATTTGCCACAGCCTGTTGCGCATGAACCTTTTTTAGGTGCAATGCTACGGTAAATTACCCTGCCCACATAAAATAGGGCAGCAACAAAAAGGGCAATCATTAAGATAAACTGAATATCCATGTTTACAAAGTTAGGATTATTAGATTGCCACAGTTCAGCGGAATGTAAAATTTGGTTTTGAACATTCGAGTCCAAAACCAAAACCAGGTATTAAGCGTGTTGCTTCTCGTGAATTCCTTCGGCAAATTCTTCTACCATTTTATCGTTAAAAGCAGGTAAGTCTTGCGGACTACGGCTGGTGACCAAACCTTGGTCTACCACTACTTCTTCATCTACCCAATTTGCCCCAGCATTTACCAAATCCTTTTTGATGGATTTGTAGGAAGTCATTTTTCTACCTTCCACTACTTCAGCATTGATAAGTGTTTGTGGTCCATGGCATATTGCTGCTACAGGTTTTCCTTTTCTGAAAAAATCTTTCACAAAGGCTACGGCATTATCATTGGCTCTTAATGCATCAGGATTGATCACACCACCAGGTAATACCAATCCATCAAAATCATTTACGTTTACTTCTTCTACAGCATTATCCACTTCAATCTCCTTGCTCCATTGATGGTCTTTCATTCCTTTAATAGTACCTTTTTTGCTAGAAATAATCCGTACGCTGGCGCCCTCTTCTTTTAATCTATTTAGTGGTTCAAATAATTCAGATTCTTCGAAACCATTCTCTGATAGGATGGCGATATTTTTATTACTCAACTTTCCCATTTTCTTTATGTATTTAATAAAACAATCTTATTTAATACAAGAAATTTGATGGGATTGTTTCGGAAAAGTAGACTTCCTTACCATTATTGATCAAACAACAATGGATGATTATATGGTAAAAATACAAGAAGTAAGAATGGTAATAACCAGAATAGCAAGCTGTATTTTCAGCGCACTTTTTAACCCAATTTTCATATTGATGAGATTTATACCTATAATAATTCCAATTAACCCAGCTAAGGTGTTCATTGCAAGTTGCCATTCAGGATACATGTAATACCATAATGTGTTTGTGAAATGGTATTTATATAAAAGTTGTAAAGAAAAGAATGCCCAAGCGATATTAAATATTAATATTAGGTATGCAATCAAAATATTTGCTTTTCGATTTGGCATAATTAATCATTGGTGCGCCTATGCTTTAAAAAATAGAAAGCCAAATTGAAAGCGATCACGGCATGATTGATCACATTTGAGAAGAGACCGTAGTAATGACTGAAAATATGGAAGCGTTCTTTTAAGCTTTCGCGATGTTTTTTCTTGCTCATGCCACCTACTAGGTACTTGGCAACATATAAATGCGTATTGACAATGCTAGAGGCTTTTTTTGCAATTTTGATGATCCAATCAATGTCCGCACTGTATTTGTACTGTAGGTTGTAAGGTTCTGTTAGGCTACGTTTGATGTAAATGGCCTGATGGCTAATGTTCATCCCATATTTAAAGCTTTCCCAAGTGAAGTGTTCAGGGGCTTGATGTCTACGTCTGCCCAAGCTTTGCCAATTTTCATCGTACATTTCTGTCTCGCCGTAATAAATGTCGGCGTTGGGAGCACTAGCAAAAATCTTTTCAACGGTTTCTAGCTCATATATTTCATCACCTGAGTTCATGAACAGTACATAATCGCCAGTGGCTAGTGCCAAGCCCTTGTTCATGGCATCGTAAATGCCTTTGTCTTTTTCCGAAATCAGTTTTGTTATGCGGTCCTCGTATTTCTTGATGACTTCTAAAGTACCATCATTGGAGGCGCCGTCTATCACAATGTATTCTATATTGGAATAAGTTTGGTTCAGGATTGAAAGCATGGTGCGTTCTATATCCTTTACATTATTGTATACAATGGTGATGACAGACAGTTTGGGAAGCATGGTACAAGTTTAAGGATTTAGTCTGTTATTTTGAGTGTGGAGAGCGTTTTTAAGTTTGGGGTGATTCTTTAAGGGGGCGGAGTAGGTTGTCTCTCGCTGTGACGATCATAGAATCGTCATTTCGAACGTATGTGAGAAATCTAGTAACTATACCTTTATGAACTGACGTTTGCTCAAATTGCTAGATTTCTCCTATCGTCGAAATGACGGGGTAGGGTGTCGAAATGAAGGTAATAGGAAGGGCTAGTCTTACTTTTAACTTTCTACTTCTCACTTTCAACCTACTTTGGCATGTCATCCAGCAACTTCAAATAAAGCAAGGCATGTTGTTCGGCAATTACAGTTGGCGCAAATGTACTTAGCACCGTTCTGCGAGCTTCCTTTTGGATTTCTTCCTTTTGATCGTGCAGAAACAACCATTCAATACCATCTGCTAAGTCTGAAGCATCTTCGTATTTTGCCAAATAGCCATTCTGCAAGTGTTTCACCATATCAGGAATGCCACCAGTAGTAAAAGCAATAACTGGTGTGGCGCAGGCCAAACTTTCCATCACGGTGTTGGGTAGGTTGTCTTCCAGAGAAGGAGTGATGAAAGCGTCAGCTGCAGCATAGCATTTAGCTAAGTGCTCATCTTTATTGATGGTTCCCAAAAAGGTGGTTTTGAAAGGGAATTTGGGAATATTCTCTTCGTTCTTATTGCCAAAAATAACCAGTTCTATTTGCTCATTCGGGATTTCAGGTCGCCTAGAAAGTTCAAATAATGCATCAATAAGATATTGTGTACCCTTATGTTTATCATTTTTTGAAGGCATGAAACCACTCATCAACACAAATTTTTCAGGTGCTATCTTGAGGATTTTTTTGGCCTCGGACTTTACGTAAGGTTTAAAAACATCTACCTCAATAGTATTTGGAATCACCGAGGTATGTCTTAGTCCCAATAAACTGCTTTCTTTTACGGATTGTGCCATCCATCTGCTTGGAGCTACCACGTGGAAATTTACTTCTGAGTAAGCTTTTTGCTTGCGTTTCCAAGTTTGGTGGGAGATATCTTTTGGTCCGCTCATTTTCAACAAAGGGCAGTTGCCACATTGTCTATGGAAATTTTCGCAACTATAACGAACGTGACATCCTCCAGTAAAGGCATTGCTGTCATGGAAAGTCCAAACAATGGGTTTTTCCAATTCATCAAGCTGTGCTAAAAACTTAGGACTTAAAAAGCCATGATTGATCCAGTGAATGTGAATGACATCAGCCTCTTTTACCAATTTATTTTTAAGGACGCTTTTGCCAAACCACTGTAGGGAGAACGGTGTTTTTACCGATTTTTTGGAGAATAATTTGGCCAAGTATCGCTCGGCCATGATGTTAAAAACCGCCTTGGCCTTAGCAAAGGGGCTTTTACTTAAATTGTGGATACTTGGATTATTACCGAATTGATAATATACCAATACCTTGGAATCGATGCCTGCTTGGTTCAGTGCATCGCTTAAACGTAAACACGCTCTACCAGCGCCGCCGTTGCCATCATATGTGTTGAGGTGTACTACTTTCAAAGCGATCAAAAATACATTTTATTGTTTAGGTTTGTAAAACCGTTACTCAAATTAACTAAACTTATCATTATAAAAATGAAGAATAAAAACCTATTCAGCAAGCTTGCGTTCGCATTTTTGTCGTTGCCGTTAATGGTAAATGCCCAAAACCAAACCTATTTTGCCAGTTGTCCAGCCTTATCTCCAGATGCGCAGACCGTAGTATTTAGTTACGATGGTGATATTTGGAAAGTGCCTGTTAAAGGTGGCTTAGCCTCAAGAATTACCGCGATGCAGGGCGATGAAATCAATCCGAAAATCTCGCCAGATGGTAAATGGTTGGCCTTTTCGTCCAATCAGTATGGCAATTTTGATGTTTACGTAATGCCAATGGCGGGTGGCGAAATTAAACAGCTGACCTTTAATGATGGTACCGATGAAGTGGATAACTGGAGTTGGGATTCGAAAACTATTTATTTCACTTCTAGCCGTTATAACAACTTCTCGAGCTATAAAGTAGGCGTCAACGGTGGTACCGCGGTGCGTTTATTTGAAAACTATTTTAACACAACCCACAATATTGCCGAGGCTCCTGATGGTAGCTTGTTTTTTAGCGATACTTGGGAAAGTAGAAACTTTGCTAACCGCAAGCGATACAAAGGTGCTTTCAATCCAGATATCCAATCGTACAACCCTAAAACCAAAGCATACAAGCGTTATACCGATTATATAGGTAAAGATTTTTGGACTAGTGTTGACCAAAAAGGGAATATCTATTTTGTTTCGGATGAAGCCAATGAGGAGTACAACCTTTATACTTTTGTAGGTGGTAAAAAAACAGCACTTACCAAGTTCGATACTTCTATTAAACGCCCATTTGTAGCTGCTAATGGTAATGCCGTTGTTTTTGAGAAAGATTATCAGTTATATGTATATGACGTAGCTTCCAAAAAGACAGAAAAAATCAACATCAGTTCTTTTAGAAATCAGGTATTGACCAAAGAGCAGGAATATGAAGTAAAAGCAAATATCTTCAATTTTGACATATCGCCTGACGGCAAAAAAATGGCTTTTATTTCAAGAGGGGAATTGTTTGTAAGTGATGTAGATGGAAAGTTCATTCGCCAGATTAGCAATAGCGGCGAGCGTGCGATGGAACTGAAATGGTTGGCAGATAACAAAACCATCCTTTTCAATCAAACCGTTAATGGCTACCAAAACTGGTTTACGGTAGTGGGTGATGGAAAATCGGCTCCAAAACAGCTGACCAATGACAAAGCAAATAATAGGGCCATTGCTTTTAACAAAACCAAAACCCAAGCGGTTTATTTAAGCGGTAGGAACGAATTGCGGTTAATGGACTTGAAAACCTTACAAAGCAAAACAGTGCTAAAGGATGAGTTTTGGGCTATTCAAGAGTCTTCACCTAGCTTCTCGCCAAACGAACAATACTTGCTTTTTACGGTCTACCGCAATTTTGAGCAGGATATTTTGGTGCATGACCTTAAGGCCAATCAAACCATTAATTTAACCAATACGGGAGTAACTGAATCGAGCCCGATTTGGTCGCCAGATGGTAAATACATCTATTTTACCAGTAACCGGACCAAACCTTCTTATCCTTTTGGAATGCAAGATGCACATGTGTATCGTATGGCATTGGATTATTATGATACGCCTTACCGTTCAGATAAGTTTGATGAGTTGTTTAAGGAAAATCCGCCAGCAGCTCCAAAAGAAACTGCACCAGCAAAAGATGCCAAGAAACCTGTCGATACTGCGAAGAAGAAAGTAGAGGCTAAACCGGCAACTAAACCGATTACCATTAACACTGATCGTATTTTAGATAGAATAGAGCTGGTAAGTCCAGCTTTTGGCACCCAATATTTAACAGAAGTTTTGGCGAAGGGAGATAAAACTTACGTGTTTTACACTTCAAGCCATGAAGGAATGCCGATGAGTACCTATAGAACGGTTATTGAACCTTTTGAAAGCAATAAAACAGAAAAAGTTGCCGCTGGTGGTTTTGGCATTGCCGAAGCTGCGGGTAAGCACTTTGTATTGGCTAGGGGGGTGCTTAATAAGTATAACATTGATATGAACAAGCTGGATGCGATGGATTATAGCTACAAATTCAGCAAAAACTTGAATGCCGAGTTTAATCAGATGTTTTATGAAACATGGGTAGGTTTGGATGAGAATTTCTACGATGACGATTTTCATGGCGTAGATTGGCCAAAAATGAAAACACGTTATGCGGCTTACTTGCCATACGTGAACAACCGTTCAGACCTGCGTATTTTGTTAAATGATATGCTGGGCGAACTTAACTCGTCACATATGGGCTTTAACAGTTTTGGTGCCGAAGAACGCAAAAGCATGAACTTTTTTACCAACGAAACAGGAATCATTTTTAATAATGAAAAACCTTATCAGGTAGACAGGATTGTAGCCAAAAGTAGTGCCGCTTTATTAGGTGGGAAAGTAGTTGCTGGTGATGTTTTAACCCATGTAAATGGTGTAAAAGTGGATGAAGCGATGGATAGGGATTACTATTTCAGCAAACCATCTATTGATAGGGAAATGAGCTTGACTTTTTCTCGTAATGGAAAGCCTGTAAGTGTAAACGTACACCCACAAAATACGGTTAGCTTAAAATCTAATCTATATGATGAGTGGATTGCCAATAACCGTAAAAATGTAGACGATTGGGGCAAAAATCGCATCGCTTACTCATATATGAAAAACATGAGTACAGGCGAATTGCAAACCTTTTTATTGGATATGGTAGAGCAGGAAAATAATAAGGATGCAATTATTTTGGATTTGCGATATAACACTGGTGGAAATGTGCACGACGAAGTATTGCGTTTTTTATCGCAACGTCCTTACCTAAAATGGAAATATCGTGGAGGCAAACTAACTACGCAAAGTAATTTTGGCCCGGCTGTAAAGCCTATTGTATTGTTGATTAACGAACAGTCTTTAAGTGATGCCGAGATGACTGCCGCCGGATTTAAACAATTAAAGCTGGGCAAAATTATCGGTACGGAAACCTACCGTTGGATCATCTTTACCTCCGCTAAGGGTTTGGTTGATGGCTCTTCTTATCGTTTACCATCATGGGGTTGCTATACCATGGATGGAAAGAACTTAGAGAAAGAAGGTGTGGCACCAGATATTACAGTTAAGAATACTTTTGAAGACCGTTTAGCGGGTAGAGATCCTCAATTGGAAAGGGCTGTGGCAGAAATTATGAAAGACCTGAAATAACAATGGTTAATTGTTGGATGGTTCGCATTGATTAATCCGATATAGAGTATTAATGAAACTTACGAAGTTTTAACAATGAAGCGCTTGAAAACTACAGGCAATTAAAGTTAAACTTCGTAAGTTTACTTCTACAAAATGGCAAACTTACTTACCGACAGAGATTTTTGGGTGAAATATTGGGAAAGCAAAACAGATCTTTCCGTAACCATACCAGAAAATTATTTATTCCATCAACAGTTAAAAGAAATCGTTAGACGAGATCAGGTGAAAACTGCCATTGAGCTGGGGGGATTCCCGGGATATTATGCAGTTTTTTTGAAGAAGTATTTGAAGCTAGATGTTACTTTGCTTGATTACTTTGTACATGAGCCTATTACCCATCAACTTTTACAAGCTAATGGATTGGGGAAAGATGATATCCATATCATTGAGACCGACTTATTTAATTACGAGCCTGAACAGCAGTATGATTTGGTGTTGAGCTGCGGGTTGATTGAACATTTTAATGATACCGAAGACATTATCCGAAGACATATTTCATTTTTAAAACCAGGAGGAACTTTATTTATCACCCTTCCTAATTTTAGGGCGGTTAATGGTTGGTTTCAAAAAAACTTTGATAAGGAAAATTACGATAAGCATAACATCAATTGCATGGATCCTCAGCTGTTAAAGCAGATCGTAGAAAATGCAGGGCTCAAAGTTTTACAAGCCAATTATTTTGGTAAATTTAGTATCTGGTTAGAGAACGAAAAGGAAAAGTCAGCAGCAGTAAGGATATTTAAGAAAGCCTCTTGGTTAGTCGGTAAAGTTTTTACCAAAATATTCCCTTTTGATTCAAAACAGCTATCGCCTTATATCGTAATCGAAGCCAAGAGAACAGACTAAAAAGAATTAAGGCTCATGAGTATCAGTTGGGGATATTCTCCCAAGGTTGAAAAATTTATTCCCTTATCTGATTTTCCTTCAGACAAGTATTTGATTATTGTTAGGCAGGCTTTCGAAAACCTCGGTTGGAAGTTGAGCCATGTCTCTGAATCAGGTATTATTGCCTATACTCCACTTTCATTTCAATCTTACAGCGAAGAGGTAACCGTGCGTATTCACGGTAACTTTGCCGTAGTGAAGAGCGAATGCGTGGGCATGCAACTGCTTTTTAATGATTATGGGAAAAATGCTGCCAATTTAGAAAAGCTGTTTCACGAATTTGAGTATGTACAATACCATTTGAGTGAGCAGTGGGAAGAACAGGTACGGGCTTTTCATGAGTTTGCGGAGCAGCAAGATGACCACTATTTTGAGCGGGCACCACTGGCGGTAAAAGATAAAATGAAGAATGTCTTTTATCTATTCGCTCCCAGAAAAGGTTACATCGCTTCGCCAATTCTATTATGGTTAAATGTGTTTTGCTTTTTAGCTTGGATTGGCGTGTTGATTGCTACACCTATGTTTTTGGTTGCGCGACACGTACCTCCTGAAGAAATCACCAGAATTTTTATGCAGCTTGACATATTGGGTTCGCTTAATAGAAAGCTAGTTTTGGAAGGAGATTATTGGCGCTTAATTAGCTATCAGTTTTTACATGGTTCCTTTAGGCATCTTTTCTTCAATATGTACGCCTTTGTTTATTTGGGGCTTATGCTTGAAAATAAAATTGGTTGGAAGAAATTTTTACTGATTTATGTGTTGAGTGGCATTTGTGCTGGTTTAACCAGTATTGCTTATCACGAAAATATTTACACGGTAGGTGCTTCGGGAGCTATTATGGGACTTTTTGGTGCCATGATGGCTTTGCTGATGAATAAGTTTTTTGAAAGAAATGCGAACAAGGCTTTATTGGTGAGTACTGTTTTTGTGCTGGCCATTATGTTAATTAATGGCAGTATTAGCCCTAGGGTAGATAATGCCTGTCATTTGGGTGGTTTGATTTCTGGTTTTGTGATCACTTACCTCTTGGTTTTCGATCATCGATGGGGAATGAAGAAAGTATATCCTGTAACAAAATATGCTTTAGTGTTGGGAGTATTTGGGGCTTTTAATTATGGCATTTTCGCTTTTACCACCGTTTATCAACATGAAGAATTTATGGGGTTGAAACGTGAGTATGATCAAAACGTATATGCTTTTAACCAAGTATTGTGGATGAAGGCCGGCTATTCAAAAGCCGAAAAAGTTCAATACGTTTACCGTTATGGAATTAAGCCAAGTAAAGCAAATTTGCTGATCGTGGAAAAAATGGCTAAGCTAAGGCTGAATGATCGTTTTACCTTGGATAAAGAACTAAAAACGAAACTAGCCAAAGAAACCCACGAAGCAGCAGCCCTTTTATTAAAAGATGTTCAAAATGATCATTTATATAAGGAGCAGGTATCTGATAAGATTAATAACCTTATGAAAATGCAGGCCAAGTTTAGAGACAGTTTGGGGCGTGTCTCGTCGCCTTTACCTCAATAAAAAGAGACCTATTTCGCTCAGCGTAATTGCTACGGGGCACTTGTTAATATTTACCCGTATCAACTGCGAAGAGATAGGTTTGTCCAATTTAATTAATCGTTTAGCACCAATGCTTTCTCCTTTTGCTATTTGTTGCCATTTTTCGTCTATTAACGCTTCAATGTGATATTGTTCAATCCTTTGGCCCAGTGGAATATATTCTTGAAGGCTGATGATGTCAAAAGTAATTGGTGCTTTGAAGCTTAGGGAAATGGTTGCGTTTTTTACATTGTCGTTTGTTGCCCAATAGGTACTCTTGTTGTTATCTTTTAGATGGCCAGTTTTAAAATTTGAACCTCTGGTATTGCTAGCTACTATTGTTGCTTTGGAAGCCAAATTATTTGAAAAGGTTTTGGCTAGTATAGCACCGAATTTATTCAGGGCATCCACATCATCTTCATGCAAAAGACCTCTTTGGTCAGGGGCAAGGCCTAAATCTAGCCCAGCACCTCTGCCAACGCTTTTGAGGTAAAGGTCAAACAACTGTTCGGGTGTTTTGGGTTTTTCATTGGCATGGAAGAACCAGCCACTTCTTAAAGGCACATCGCATTCTGCCGGCATCCAAAATTTTCCATTCCTAATGCCAGCTGGACTTTCAGGGTAATTGGCTTGGCCTGGTACTGCAACATTTTTCCCCTGTGGCGGCATGGGCGTGAAAGTGGCCCAACTAGTTTCGGCAGCAGTTCCTTTCTCGTTGCCTACCCAGCGTACGTCCAAACCAACGTCGCTAAAGATATTTGCAGTAGGTTGTAGCTTTCTTGTGATTTTCCAAGTATTATTCCAATCATAGTAGGTGGTGTTATCAATGGCTCGTTTTTCTTTGGCGCCTCCGTAATAGCCATCGCCACCATTGGCCCCATCGTGCCAGCTCATAAAAAGCGGTCCGTAATTAGTATAAAGTTCCCTTAATTGTTCCTGATAAATGGAGAGATACTTTTCTGTGCCATAGTATGGATTGTTTCTGTCCCAAGGAGAACAATAAACGCCAAATTTAAGTCCATGTTTTCTGGCTGCGGTTTCAAACTCCTTTACCATATCGGCTTTGCCATTTTTATAGGGACTTTTGGTAATGTTATAGGGTGTTGTTTTGGTAGGCCATAATGCAAAACCATCATGGTGTTTTGCTACCAAAATTATGGCTCTTAACCCTCCAGCTTTTGCCGCTAAAACAATCTGTTCGGCATTAAATTCCGTTGGACTAAACTTTGCGGGATCTGCATCGCCATATCCCCATTCCTTGTTTTCAAATGTAGTGGGGGTAAAGTGTATTAAGCCATAGAGTTCAATGTTATGCCATGCTAATTGTCGAGTAGAAGGTATGGCACCATAAGGTTTAGGAGTTGTGTTTTGTGCAAATAAAGTAGTGCACAACACCAAATTTAGGTAGGTGAAGGTAAGAAGTTTCATGAAGGATTATTTTCGGTTAGGTAATGTAATAGGGATTTTAGGGCAAATTGGGGAGACGGCAGCGTATGTTATCCCTAAGATAGTAAAAGAACACTAAAATTCTATATTAGAAGCAGATGATTTGCTACGGAATATTTGATAGAAAGGAAAGTGCGGGACAGTTTCTTAAACTATTTAATTAGCTTTTCTCTAACGTAACGTTTAACCCTAGCCCATAGACTACCTTTTCTGCCCGCCAAGAAATTTTTAATGGCTGCATAAGCATTTTTGTCCTCGTTAATTTGCGTTGGGAAAACAGTAATAGGTTTTGGGTTGATGATGACGTTATAAATATCGTTAATGCCAGAGTGCACACCGCTGCCGTCATGACCAATGTTGTTCACTAGAGATTGAGATGGATTGAGGGTTAATCCTCCTTTTAGGAATATGGAAGCATACCAACGAATGGCCCATGAGTTATTTCTACCACGTTTAAAATCCTGCATCTGTTTCCAGAAATTCATGGTGCCTTCTATCGAAAACTCATGAATTTTACGGGCATTAAATTGCGCTAGCAAGGTATCGATATTGGGTTCGAAATGTTGCCAAGCTCTTTGCCAAGTTGCCCAGCCCCAACTGGTAGCTGCTCTGTAGAAGAAACTTTCTGGTAAATTTTCTTCTTTTAAATGATACATGTAAGCCCCGATGTGCATTACTTGATTTTCATTCCTGTAAATGTTTAGGGCTTCGTTAAAATAGGTTAGGGTATGGGGAGAAGTAATGAGGTCATCTTCAAAAACAATCACCTGCCCATAATTTTGATTAAGCATGGTGACCCCTTCAATGATGGAGTTCGCAAGCCCCTTGTTGGTTTTGCTTTCCACCACCTTCACCGATTTAAAACCTTCTATCGTTTTGATGAACGTTCTTACTTCGTTTACTTTTTCTTCATCATTTGACGTTTTAGGCCCGTCAGAGAAGATATATAAACGGCTATCGGCAGCAAGCTTGTTTTGTTGTAAAAACTTCACTGTACGTTCTGTATGCTGCGGACGGTTGTAAACAAATAAAGCTATAGGGGCCAGATTTTGCATAAATCAAATTAATTCTACTTTTAGGCTTAGATATCTAAACAGTTGGTTGCTTTGTAAAAAACAGAGGTTGCCTTGTTGTAAAACAATCCAGGAGAAATACCAGAGAACGATAGTTCTTTAAAGCCTTCTGCCTTCAAAAATGCTCTCGCTTCTTCGTAAACATCACGTTCCGAATCGTCTAAAACCAACACCCCGTTTTCGGTTAGTGCGTTAATGCTATACTTGCAGCAATTTACTCGGTCTCTTCCATCCACAATTATTACCTCAAACTTTTCCCCTAGTAGTTTCGCCTTTTGGCTATATTCTCCATTGGTTTCTAGTTTAGTGAAAATCATTTCAGCATTTGGTGCTTTTTGGTTTACAATTTTATTGTACCAAGCTTCATCATGTTCTACAGAAACTACTCGTTTTACATGCTTCGCATAAAATAAAGTAGAGTTGCCAGAACCATATTCAAATACCGATAGGTTTTTGTTTAATCTGTCTTTGATAAAATCGATGAACGAATAGGTTACCCAAGGAATAGGCTGATTGTGCGCATCTACCGCTTGGCGGTTATCGAAAGCTGTAAACCATCCAATGCTAGCTAAATAGCCTTTATGACCATATGATAAAAGAGCAGCTAAACGCTTTGGTTTAGATAGAAGTGTTGCTAGTGCTTGTAGTTTGTTCAACGTTTAAAAATTTTCTGAAATAAAGAAACCAAAAATACTGATTTTAACATCATTAAACCTTGTCTATGTGTTTTTGGAATAGCAAGGATGAAGAATGTTGCCACAAAATAAGCGGCAAGCGTAGCAATTGCTGCACCCATAATCCCAAATTTTGGAATAAGATATATATTCAATGCAATGTTTACGGCCGCCCCAACGGCAGTTCTAATTAAAGAAATTTTGGTGTAGCCTTCTGCAATAAGATATTGGCCGCTTGCAGAGCCCAGAAATACAAAAATTCCGGCCCATACATGTACGGAGAGGACGTGTGCACCACTCCAAAATTCTTCCTTATAAATTATCCGATAAGCCAAAGGTGATATAAAGGTAGTGACGATTGCAATGCTTAAGCTCATCCAAACCATTAGGTCATACATGTTTTGTAACCTCTTTTGGTACCTTTCTTGGTCATCACGCTTGGCATTCATAATTGCTGGGAAAACCGACGTAACAATGGCCACAGGGATGAAATACCAGCTCTCGCTTAGTTGCACAACAGTGGAATATATACCAAGCTGCCCCGATCCTAAGTAGTTATCTACCATGAGTTGGTCTATTTTCATGTATAATGAAACAAGAATAGCGGAGAAAGCTAAAGGCCAAGAGTTGGAAAGCAGGTGTTTAGCAATACTTTTTTCGTATTTCCATTTGAACAGACTGCCGGCCTTTTTATGATAAAAATAGAAATAGCCAAAAGCTAAAATGACGGTATCGAAAAATATTGCCCAAATGAACCAAATTAATGCTGCATGGTTTAAAATCAATAGTAATTTGATCAGGGCGGAGATAATATTCCCAAATATTTGAGTAAACGTTACGTATTTAGCTTGTACTGTAGCTTGAAAATAACTATCGGTAATGTAAAAAGCTTGTGTGATACCGCTTAACCCAATAATCAAAATATAACTTAATGGCGTTTGTGTGGGCGTAAAAAAGTTTTGGTTAACGAGATACCCGATATAGATCAAAGGCATTGCTAGTAGGCCGCCAATTAATTTTAAACTTAATGCAGTTCCTAAAAGTTCATTCTTTTTTTCAGGATGTTTTAAAAGTTCCCTTGTTGTAAAGCCATCTAGGCCCAAGGCTGCTGCGGCTATGAAAAAGGCTATAAAGGCTTGAGGATAATTTAATAAGCCGTTTTGATCTTTACCTAGGTAATTGGCAATAGCAAATCCAACTAAAACTTTGATCAACAAACTACCCACGCGAGCAAGAATCAACCAACCTGTATTCTTAAAATACTTATGCAGGGCATCTTGATCAAAACCTTTAATGTGTGGCAACTTCATTGGCTCAAAGATGCAAAATTAGCTTTGTTGCTTAAAACTATTTTCGATACGTTTCAATTGTGCCAGGTGATGTTTAAGGTGTATTTCAATAAAGCGAAGCCAATGTTTGGCATTGAGGTAACCTATCACTGGGTGTTTGGTCTTGATTTTTAGATCGGCATTCTTGATTTTTGGGTAGGCTAAAGCCAATTGTAGTTCAAAATCGGTAATGAACTGTTGTGCGGCCGCAGGAGTAATTTTTTTTACCCTCTCCGCCATTTTAGGAGGCGCTTTGTATTTTCTGCCTGGAGGCAACATGCCTAACCATAAAATGAATTTTACCGCCAAGGCAGTGGGCTTTACCTGACCATCTCCCTTAATACAATTGTTCATCGCTAACAGCGATAGCAAACTCGAGTCGAAAATATGCGAATATACCTCGCTGTAGCTCCATCCGCCAATGGGTGGCTCCTGCTGAAAATCAGCTGGGCCAAAGCGGTGGAGCATTTGTTGATAGGTATCAACGGTTTTCAAGATAGATTGATATACTTTTTCGACTTTCATGTCATTAATTCGATGCTATTTTTGCTTGCTAATGAAATCCAGTAATGCCTGTTTATTACTTGGAAATCTAAATTTATCGGCAACGGTATAATAATTCTCTTTATCAAAGGTAGCCCTGAATGCCCATTTGGCAAAATCCAAGCCTTTGTCTTCAAAACTAAAGCAAGCAATCAGTTCTTTAACCTGCTCGCTGGTAAGTTTTACATTTATTAACGCAACTTTGGCCAATTCAGTTTTATTGTCGTCAAAAGCTTCACTTTTAAATCGTTTGTAAAAGGCATCAAAATCACTTGCAGACATTGGCCTATTTCTGATTTGACCTGTTTTTTGGCCTTCTAAAAACTTCATGAATTCATCCTTAGTACTCATAAAAGTAAAGGCATCCTTTAGTAAATAAAATTGCTGTGGATCCACTACATATTGAAATTCCTGTTTGGCCAGGATCAGTTTACTATCATCCTTAAAAAATAAAGGGAACAATTGTGCAATTTGTTTAGTGTTAAGTGCTGTATGGCTAGAATAAGCACTAATTACCTTTAGCTTTTGATCATCAAAAGCTTCGTTTTTTACACGGCTAAGTAAATCCTCAAAACTGTTTCTGTTTGGAGGTGTTGTTGGTCTGTCTGGAGGAACTATTCCAGTATTGTAAGCTCCTGCATAGTCATCAAAATCATCCAAGGCATAAACATTGTTCCTGTAAATGCTAAGTTCTTTCAACAGGCTTAAACCTCCTCTTTTGGAAAAGTTGAAAATGAGCCTCTTATTGGACGCGGCCGTAATTTCTTTTGAAAAAACTTTTTCTGAGCCGGCAAGGATCGTCAATACAGGACGGGCATTGTAGACGTCATAGAAACGGAATCTTCCATTGGCTGAGCCAACCAGCTCCTCATCTAAATAGACTTTAAAGTTTCCACGGTCGGCAATTTGGATAAAAACTTCAGCTTTGCTGCGGTTTCTTTGTGCAAAGCTTAGGTTAACGGACAGTAGTGCCATTAAACCTAGTAGGATTAACTTCTTCATATGAATTCATTTGTGTGTGGTTTGGACAATGCCAAAATCAATCCAATAAATGTTAAGGGAAGTTAAAAATGGTTGAGCAGTTCTTCCAAATGATGAATTTGTTGGTTTACATCATTGGGTTTTTCTGCCTTGAGCGGGTTAAAGAAGATGGCTTTCATGCCAAAATTTTGAGCTCCATAAATATCTGCTTCCAGACTATCACCAATCATAATACTCTCATGCTTTTTGGCTTGTGCTAAATTTAGCGCATATTCAAAAATGGCTTTGTCTGGTTTATTGACACCTACATCTTCAGAAATCACTACGTTTTTGAAATAGGGGTTGAGGTTGGAGACCCTCATTTTGGTCAGTACGGCCTCTTTAAAACCATTGGAAATAATGTGCAAAGGATATTTCTGTTGCAAGTAGCCAAGTACCTTTTCCGCACTTTCAAAAAGATTGGTTTTGGTAGGGCCTAGGCGTACGTAATCTTTTTCAAAATTCTCTGGAACGAGGTCAGCGCTTACGCCAAGGTCGATAAATGTTTTTCTAAATCTTTCTTCCCTTAAAGCTTGCTTAGTGATTTTGCCCACATGGTATTGTGCCCAAAGCTGATGATTATTTACCGTATAGGTGCTGATGAACTGCTCTGCTGAGGCAAGCCCTAGTTCTTGAAGCTTATAAGAATCATATAGTTCTAGTAAAGTTTCATGTGCATTGCGGTCAAAATCCCAAATGGTATGGTCAAGGTCGAAGAAAATGTGCTTAATCATTTCTTTTTTTATGTTCGCACGAAATTAAGAATAAAGATTAAAAAAGGTATTTTTTATCGGCCAGGTTAATCTTAAATGTTTCTACAACGTTTTTATCTGTGTTGTATTTTAATGTCAATATCTTGCCGTCAAGCAACATCTCTTTAAACTGTTGTTCCGGAAAAACAGAGGTTAGTTTGTCAAGAAAAGGTATTCGTAGCCGTTTCTTGCTTTCTATATATTCTATTATGATATGGTCTTTGTTTCCTGAAAAGTACACTACGAAGTCAAATGGATATTGACCGTCAGGATAGCCCTCAATGCAAATTAATTGATGAAATTCATCTAATATTTTTCCATTATACTTGTCAATAAGAGTATAAATACAATTGCCGTTTGCAGGACATCCACTTCTAAATAGTACGCCAGTTTGAAATTCTTTGGTTAAATGATAACCTAGTCTGTAAGTATAACCGTATAATTCTACAGGGTTGTCATCTATTATAAATTTTTCTTTCTTTTCATTCTCCAGCGTTAGCCAAATTTTATCACAGTTAAATTGCCAATAAATAATGGTTTTGTTAGATAGTTGAGTGGTGTCGCAAGATATTGTTGCTGTATTCATCAAGGTGTCCTTGTCACAAAAGCAAGAGCTGTTTTTGGGTTTTAATTGCTTACTTTTTTTATCCTGCTTAACGCCATTGCTAGAGAACGTATTTGTTTTTTTATGATTTTCTTGAGTATAATTACAAGAAGATAAGTAGCCTAATATTAATAGTAGGAAGCTATAGTTTCTTAACATTTTTAAGGGAATTACTGCTTTATCCCATAAGCTAAATCGCCCGCGTCGCCCAAACCAGGTACGATGTAACTTTTGCTGGTCATTTCGCTATCAATAGCACCGAGCCATAAACTTGCTTTAGGCAAATTGGCTTTTACATGGGCTACACCTTCGGTACTGGCAATGGCCGCAACAATATGCAGTTTTTCGATTTTGTAGGCATTGATGAGCTCTTTTGCGCAAAGCACAATACTTAAACCAGTAGCCAACATCGGGTCAACCAAAATAACGGTTTTGCCTTCTAAATCAGGGGCTGAGATATGCTCCATTTGAATCACGAAATCGCCATTTTTCTTGGTCTTGCGATAAGCCGTGATAAAAGCAGACTCGGCTTGGTCAAACACACTCAACATACCTTGATGCATTGGAATTCCTGCTCGTAAAATAGTGGCTAAAACTGGAGGTTGTTCCAATACTTGACTTTTGGCAATGCCAAGCGGCGTTTGGGTTTCAACTTCCTTGTATTTTAAAGTTCTGCTTATTTCGTGCGCAAAGAAAACGCCCAAACGCTCCATGTTTTTACGGAAGCGCATGGCATCCTTTTGTACTTGCTCGTCTCTTAATTCGGCAATAAAAGTGTTGGCAATGCTGTTGTTTTTGCTTAGGTCGTATATCATGATTTAAATTTACGATTTTAGATTTACGAATTACGATTTGTTTGCCAAGTAAAGGACTCCTATTGTTTTAATCTAGTCTAGAATTCAGAATTTCTTTCCCTAAAATATTTCTTTTTTGACAGAAATAAAGGTGAGGTTCAATATAAAAAAGGAAATGAAGGCTAGCGCTTTTTTATTTAAAATATAAACCAAATTAAGTTCTAGAAAGCGCTATCATTTTTTCATACACCTGTTTCCAGTCTTTCCAATTGCCGGTTTCCGAAAGACTTTCGTTGTGCCACAAACTATAAAAGGTACCATCCACAATTTTTACACTTTCCACTAACTCGTGAATGAGCATTAAGGCTTGGGTGGGGTTTAATTTCAGATATTTGCGTAAGGTACTGTCCATTACTGCAAAAGGATGAATTTTAAGATGGGATTGTTTGTCGAGCTGTAAATCATACCAAAAAAACGGGGTGCAAGTTCCTGCTCTAAAACCTACTTGCGAAGCATAGCCCATCGTATAATCGTGATTAATGCCTACTTTGATAAGTTGTAGATAGGTTTTAGGTAGATGTAGCTTGAGGTAATGCTGTCTGGAGAGATCAACACTTTTATTTAGCACAGATTCCAACAATTCTTTTTCTTCCTTAAGCTTAGCGATATTGTTATTGGAGGCATAAGAAGGGTGTACGCCAATCTTAGCATCTTTAGCAGTATTTCTGATTAATTGCTGCAATAAATCGTCGTTTGGATGGATGTTCACATCATGCGTTCGATGGCCCTTGTAGGAAAGCAAAAAAAAGAAAACAGCGTTCAAACTATATTTTTGATGGATCTGATGTAGAAACTGATAGGTATCAAAAGGGTCTTTTCTTTTTCCTAAGCCTGTACGAATAATATCCCTGAACTTTTCGGTATCGCCTTTGGTCAATGCTCTTACTAAACGAGCAGCATTTTTAATGATTCCACTAGATTTGAAATGATAAGCTCGGTCGATGTCAATAGTAGGGATGAATTCGAATTTTCTACTTCCAAAATGTAGTCCCGAAAGTTTGTTGATGAGCAGGTTTTTTAAAATAATTCCCCACTGGTCAATTACTGGTACTTTCAAAAGGCCTAGCTGAAACTGTAGGCTCAACTTGGCGGGAAATCTCAGGTGCTCATCAGGTTCGTAAGGTAAATATTCTTCATATCTGCTCAAGAAATAGAATGATGCGGCAAAGATGTCAAAAGGTAATGCGCTTTCTTTTACGGCAAAGGGTACACGATCATTCCCAAAATCACTGATTTCAATGTTTAATGGTTCAACACTGTTTTTTGACAAGAGGCCGTCGGCTTTAAAAAAAAGCTCATCAGTCAAAGGAGCATCTGCATAAGTGAACTTTGGGCCGGTGTAATCTACAAATTGTTGGGCTACGCTGGTGAAATCGAAGTCGCAACGCAGGACCTCTCTGAAAATAAAATTGAAGATGTATTTGGTGCGTGGGGTAACCTGTGGAGAGTAAACGAGCAGTTGCATATTCACTAAGATAGTGATATGCATTTTTAAATAGAAAATTTAAGAGGTTTTTTGTTTGGAGCACCGTTGTCATGTTGAGCTTGTCGAAACATTAGTGGAGGCCTTCGACAAGCTCAGGCTGAAAGGTGATGGCTTGCGCTGACGGGGAAAGGCTCAACATGACAGACTAACTAAAAAGCATTGAAAAACTCAAATAAGTTCACGTTCCCATTAATGTTCAACTTTTTCCTTAAGCGATAACGTCCAATCTCCACGCCACGTGGTGAAATCTTCATTAGTTTGGCAATTTCTTTAGTAGAAAGATTCATTTTAAGGTAAGCAGAAAGTCGTAGTTCATTACTGCTAATTGATGGATAGGCATCTTTCAAATGCTTCAAGAAATCAACGTGAACCTTGTCAAAATGAACGGTAAACTGTTCCCAGCTTTCATCTGATTTTTCCTCTGCATTGAGTAGTCTGATGATTTTGTTAAAATCGGAGGCCTGTTCATCATCCTTAAGCTCTTTTTTCAGTTTAAAAAGCTCTGTTTTAATTTTCGACATTAAATCTGCCTTTTGTACCAAGTGCATGGTATTAGAAGCAAGTTCTGAGTTTTTGGTTTCTATTTCCAGTTCAAGTTTCTCATTTTTTAGCTTGATGATTTCCTTATCCGACTTGTCCATTTCCAATTGGTGCATGTATTTGGTATGCTCCTGTTCTCGCTGGAAAGCAATGCGCTGGTTAGTGATTTTACGTTGCTGCCTTTTATACACGAGGTAAATGATTCCAATGAAAATCAAGACGTATACCACGTAGGCAACAATGCTCTGATACCATGGCGGAAGAATGGTAAATTCGTAAGTGGCGGCAGGTGATTCGTTACCCAAATTGTCCTGCGTTTTAACCATAAAAATGTAATGGCCAGCAGGTAGATTGGTATAATCTTTTTCGGTCTTTTTATCCAATGCCGACCAATTGTCATCAAAGCCTTTTAAATAGCAAGAGTAAAAAGTGTTTGCCTTGTTTTTGGTGAAGGTAGAGGAGTATTCGAAATGGAAGGAGTTAAGGCTGTGTTGAATACGATGTTTGGTTTTTTGGGCGGCGTTTTCATTTACATCACCAAAGTAGCCACCAAATAATAGGCTGTCGGTTTTGCCAGATGCTTTAACCAAGCTAATGCGGACCTGCTGTTTCCCATACCTGCCCAGATACTTCTCAAAGTTAAGATGGTAGAAACCCTTTTGGGCTCCAATAATAATATTGTTCTCGTCGATACAATTGATGTGCTCACAACCTCCTAGAGTTTTGCCATTCAATTCAGGGATATAGAGCAATCTGTAGTTTTTTCCATCAAATTGTGCTACGCCAAGCTTTTTTTCTTCGATAAACCAAATGTTGCCTTGCGAATCTTCCTTCAGATAACGTACATACCGTTCTCCAAAAATAGGAGTAAAAAAGCTCGAGATTTCGAATTGGTCGGTTTTAGGGTTGTACTCGTAAATACCTTTTTCTGTTCCTACGACAATGCGGTTTTTAACTCGATAAATATGGTTGTTGAAGGTTGAAGGCAATCCTTTTTTGTTGGTGTAAAGCGATACATTAGTGGTTTTTAACCCCGATAAGGTGATTTTATAAACGCCTTTATAAGGATGTGATACCCAAATGTTGTTGCCATCAGGAATGACAAAACGAGCTGATTCGCTGAATTTTTCAATATTGCCAACTACTTTGAATTGGTTGTTCTGGTAATTAAATATGGAAATACCGTTGTAGTTTCCAGAAAGTATCGAAAAGCTAGATGGGTCGGTACTTGGGAAATCAACAAAATTCCAATAACCCCTTCCCGTGACAATCGGTGCCGCTTGATTGTTCAACGCTTCAAAAGCACCTTCATGCCTGCCCAAAAGTAGCTTGCCATGCAGTACGTTCATACCCCAAGCTTGACCACCAGCATTGGTTATCGGGGTAAAATTGGCCTGTGCCAAACTAATGTCGCTACTTTGTGCTAAAGGAAGTTTATAAATTCCGTTGGAAAGGCCAACGTATAAGTTGTTTTGGTAAATGACGGAAGTGTGCCCGCTAGCATTGTCAAAAATAGGAGGGTTAATGTGCTTCAGTGCATTTCCACTAGCGATAAAGCTAATGCCGTCTGCAAGTCCTAGCCAAATATTGTTGTTGTTGTCCTTAAATAAACTTAGTACCGAATTGTTCTGAAGTCCGGAGTTTTTAGACAAATGATACAAATCTTTGCCATTTTTCTCTATCAGAAAAAAACCATTGTTTAAGGTGGCGAGGGCAAGGCTATTTTCGTTTACATCGCAGGTATTGGTAATATTAGGAATGTGTGCGGCTTCCTTGATGGGAATCATTTGTCCATCGCTAATTACCTGAAGTCCGTGCGATAGTGAACTTACAAGTATACCGCCATTACCATAGGCACACATGGAGCTGATGGTGAAGGTAGGAGAAAGAGGTGTTTTGAGTAAAGGAAACCAGTTGTCGCCAACTAATTTCAACAATCCTTTTGCTTTGTCATAGGCAATAATTTCGTTGTTGGCCATCCCAAGGTACAACCATTTGGAATTGGTGCCAAAAACAGTAATCTTATTATTGAGCCATCTGAAAATGGCATTTTCGGTTCTGAAGAATACGGCTTTGCCAGCATATTGAATATTCCAAATGTCGGCAAATGAGCTGTAGCTTTTAGGAATTTTAGGTTTTAAGCTGTTGAAGGTAAGCTTGCCATTTTCGTCTGGCGTGAAATAACCAAAGTCACCTTGGCCACCTGCATATATTTTATGATCGGCCGCTATTTTAACGGACCTTACAATGGTTTTGTTCGGGAGCGGATAAATTTTCCAGCGGCTACCGTCAAAAGTGAGTAGGCCCTCATCGTTGGCAAAATAAAGAACACCGTTTTTGTCTTGTTGGATATCCCAGTTATGAGTGCCCCCTCCATAAGTGGTGTTGTCATAATTCACAATGTCGGGCATACCTATTGGGTTTTGAGCAAAACTCAATAAGCAGCTAAACAAAAATAGAATAAATAATATTTGGCGTTTCATTAACAAAATAAAAGTAGGTAAAATCTGTGTTTCTTCAAATGATGTAGGTGAAATCCTTTGTAATGATGCTTTTTAAGCAGTTTTGATGTAGTTTTGATGGGGTTGTAAATTTGGAGCTTGATGGCCATGGGTAATACATTTGTGTCAATTAACCCCAATAACCAAATAATAAAAATCGTATGAACTACAAGTCGTTTGTAAGGCATCATTGTCTTTTGTTGTTGGCTTGTCTTACACTTTTAAGCTATGGCTGTAAAGATGAGGACTATGCCAGTAAATTAGGAACTCCTGCTAAGGCTGCTTTCAAAGTCACCAAAGTACAGGGTAAAGTAAACACCTATCTATTAGAAAGCACTTCCGAAAATGCTTATCGTTACCAATGGGATTTTGGCTTGAATGAAGGCCCTAAATCTGCCGGTGCTTCTACTGAAGCTTATTTCATTTCTAAGGGCACCTACAATGTGAAGCTTTATGCTTACGGTCAAGGTGGCTATGACATCGCTACGCAGGCTGTTGTGGTAGATCAAGATGATTTCACCCCAACATTGAACAATCCCATTTTCCAACAGTTAGTGGCACACGCTTGGAAATTAGATCCAGCATCAACGGCGCCTATTACTGTAGGAACAGAAAACAATCCTGCTGAATATTTCGGAGGCGGAGCTTTGGCTGCTTGCCAAGTGGATGATGATTACACTTTCAGTTTTGCAAATAATGCATTTAAACTGAGCTACAAAGCAAATGGACAAACCTTTAATGCGGGAAACATTGCGCCAAACTATAGCTGTGCAGCAGACAGATCTTATGATTCTGCCTTTACGTTTAGCACTACGGTTCAAGGTGCAGGTATCGCTACCATTACCATTCCAGGAAATGTGCCAGATAGATTTATTGGTGTAACCGATGTTGCTTCTAACAATTATCGCATCATTTCTATTTCAGCTACTGAAATGGTATTGCGTTCTGGAAAATCAAATGAAACAGTGCACCAAATGCGCTTCGTTAAAAAATAGTGCGCAACTAACGCTATTGTGAAATTAAAAGACCAAATATAATATGAAAAAAATTCGACTATTAATCGTATTGCTAATTTGTTCGTTTGCTCTGCAGAGCGCATTCGCACAGAACCTTACTGTTTCTGGTGTGGTGAAGGACAGGTTGGGCAAAGAAGTTCCAGGGGTTTCTGTAATCATTAAGGGCACTACTAACGGAGTTTCTACTACGACAGATGGTAAGTATTCCATCACTGTCCCTAAAGCTGGTACTACCTTGGTATTCTCTTTTATCGGAATGACCACTCAAGAGTTTTTAATCACCAAATCAGAGACGATTAATGTGGTGCTAGATGAAAGTGCTAACTCACTTAACGACGTGGTGATTGTGGGTTTTGGTACTCAAAAAAGAAGTAATGTAACAGGTTCGGTATCTACCGTAAACAATAAACAACTCGTGCAAACACCTGTTGGTGATTTAAGTAACGCCCTTGCTGGACGTACGCCAGGTGTAATTACCAAGCAACCTTCTGGTGAACCAGGAGCAGATGGTACCCAAATCTACATCAGAGGTAACTCAACTTTTGGTGGTGGTAGTATGGAACCGTTATTTGTGATAGACGGAGTAGTGCGTTCTGGTCGAGATTTTGGCCAAATGGATCCTAACGAAATTGAGAGCGTAAGTATTTTGAAAGATGCTTCGTCTGCAGCAATTTTTGGGGTAAAAGGCGCCAATGGTGTTGTTTTGGTAACCACAAAACGTGGAAAAGCAGGACAGCTATCGGCCAACTATTCGTTTAACTACGGTTTCTCAAAGGTAACCAGATTGCCGGATGCATTAGGTTCTTATGAATATGCTGTGTTGTACAACGAGGCAAAATTAAATGATAACCCAAATGCAACACCTGAGTTTTCTTTGGAACGCTTAGAGGCTTTTAAAAATGGAACTGATCCAGATGCTAATCCTAATACCGATTGGATGGATTTAGTACTTGGTGGTACTGCTCCAAGAATGCAGCACAACTTATCTTTAGCAGGTGGTAGTGAAAAAGTTAAATACTTTACTTCTTTCGGCTATTTAAACGAAGATGGTTTGTACAGTTCTTTAAATTATAAGAGGTATAACGTAAGGAGCAATGTGGATATCCAAGCCACTTCTACTACCAAAATCTCTATTGATTTATCAGGTAGGTTGGAAAATAAACAATCTCCGCCAGCGAGCATCGATAACATTTTCGAGCATACCATGCGTAACCCTCCAGTACAGCCTGCCAGATTTTCTAATGGCTTGTTAGCTGCTCCAGGGGTATATCCAAATCCACTAGCTTTAATTAGCGAAGAAAGTGGCTATAACAGAAATTCCGCTAGCTATTTCATGAGTAATTTTCAAGTGGTACAACAAATACCCGGCGTAGAAGGTCTTTCTATCAAGGGAGTTTTAGCTTTCGATAGAAACTTCAACCAAAATAAAACTTGGAATCAGTGGGTGCCACTTTACGTGAGAAATAACGATGGTACATATACCGTGAACTCGCAATCAAAATCATCTCTTTCTAAAGGATATGGTGAAGGACAAAGTACCGAATTGCAAGGTCACATTAACTACGACAGAAGATTTGGTAAACACGGGATCTCTGCGCTGGCTTTAGTATTACAAAAACAAAATCAAGGTACAGGAATTTACGGTGCTAGAAATTCTTACGAAAGTTCTGCTTTGCAGATTTTAAACTTCGGCCCTGCATTAAATGAAGTATTGAGTGATGGGGAAGATAAAACAGCTCTAAGAAGTGCTGCGGTACGTGTGAACTATGACTACGATGGTAAATATCTTTTCCAAGCAAGTTTAAGACGAGACGAATCGGAAAACTTTGCACCGAAAGAAAGAACAGGATATTTCCCTGCTTTCTCTGCGGGTTGGTTAATCACCAAAGAAAACTTCATGCAAAATGTAAAGTTCATCGACTTTTTAAAACTTAAAGCTTCTTATGGTACTTTGGGTAGCGATCGTATCCCTAGCCGTTTTGGTTACTACAACCGTTATAACCTAGTGCCTAATGTGTATCCATTTGGAGGTAATTTTGTGACAGGTTTAACCCCTGGCGCTATTGCCAACGAAAATTTAACTTGGGAAACTTCCATTAAAATGGATGCAGGTATCGAAGCTAAATTCTTCAAAAGCCAATTAAGCGTTGATTTCACTTTGTTTAAAGAAAGAAGGAAAGACATTTTAGCCACAAAATCATTGTCTGTTCCATTGAGTTTTGGAGCTGCTTTGCCTGCTGAAAACTTCGGTATCGTTGACAATAAAGGTTTTGAGTTAGTACTTAACCATACTAAGCAGTTAACAAATGATTTGTCATACTTCATTGGCGGTAACTTTACCTATGCTAAAAACAAAATTGTAGAAGCGGCAGAAGCCTCAAATATTCCTGAATATAGACGTATCACAGGAAGACCAAACGGCGGTATTTATGGTTACAAAGCCATTGGTATTTTTAAAGACGCGGCAGATTATGCGGCTTCACCAAAACACACTGCCTATTTGAGTTCAACTGGTCCTGGCGACATCAAATATCAAGATATTAATGGCGACGGGGTGATCAACGATGACGATATCACTTATTTAGGTAATGGCTCATTGCCACAAATTCTTTATGGTATTAATGGAGGTGTGAATTACAAAGGTTTTGAATTGAACTTCTTATTCCAAGGAGCGGCACAATCTCAACAGTTGTTCACACAAAACGCAGCTTGGGCTTTCCATAATGGTGGTCGTGTAAATGCAGAATGGTTAGACAGATGGACACCTGCTCGTCCAGATGCACCACTTCCTCGCTTAAGCTTAAATACCAATGGTAATAATTATTTGGTAAGCAGTTTCTGGGTGCAAAACTCTAGCTACATCAGATTGAAAAACGTAGAGTTCGCCTATACGCTTAAAAACAAATTGTTATCTAAAATTGGAGCAAATAGCCTGAGGATTTATGCTCAAGGACAGAACTTGTTCACCATTACCGATTTGATTAACCTCGATCCAGAGAACACCAATGGTATTGGTAGGTACTATCCTCAACAAAAGACCTACACTTTTGGAGTTAACATACAGTTTTAATGACCAATCGTCGATATGATTACTATTAAAAGAAAAGAAATGAACAAAAGATATAAATGGTTGATCGGCGTAATGGTAGTTACGTTTACAACTTTCTCATGTAAAAAAGATCTATTGGATATCAAACCAATTGATTTCGTATCTGATGCTGCCGTTTTTCAAGATATCACCCTAACCAATCAGTTTGTGAATGATATCTACGGCTCCTTGTTAAGTGGTTTTGAACGTAGAGATTTTGGGTACGACCAAGATTGGGCACGTGGCTTCTCTAACCTGGATATGATGACAGACGATATTGAAGGCCACAATGATTTGCCAATGAATAGGGTGCAAGCAGGCGATTTAAACTCTCACTTTTCAGAGGGTACGCAATTATGGGCAGTTAACTACAGTTTAATTAGAAAGGCAAATACCCTAATTGCTCGTGTTGACGGTGTGCCTACCACTAACACGGCATTGAGAAATCGTTTAAAGGCTGAAACTAGATTTTTAAGAGCATTTGCTTATGCAGATTTAGTAAAATCGTTTGGTGGGGTTCCGTTGATCACTACCGAACAAAATGTGAACGATGATTTAGAAGTGCCTAGAAATAGTTACGACGAGTGTGTGGCATTTATCGTTAAAGAATGCGATGAGGCTGCTGCGGTATTGTTGCCAAGCTACCCAGATGCAGAATTAGGTAGGGCTACAAAAGGAGCTGCTTTGGCTTTAAAAGCAAGAGTGTTGCTTTACCATGCCAGCGCTTTAAATAACCCAAATAACATTGTTTCTAGATGGGATGATGCGGCAAAAGCTGCCCAACAAGTGATGGCTTTAGCTCCTGCAACTTATGATCTTTACCCGGATTACTATCAGTTGTTCATGACCAAAGCAGGTAACAAGGAAGTGATTTTTGCGAAGAAATTTGGTCGTCCAAACCGTACACATCAAAGTGCTTGGATGTTGCACATGAGCTTCACGCCAACTGGCTGGGGAGGCTGGGGCGCTTTCCACGCAACGCAAAACTTGGTAGATTGTTTTGAGATGAGAACTACGGGCTTACGTCCTGATGAACAAGGTTCTGGATATGATGCACAAAACCCTTATGCAAATCGTGATACCCGTTTAGATAAAGCCATGTTGATGAATGGTTCGCAGTTTAAAGGCATCACGGTAGAAACTTTCCAAAGTGCTGATCTTTCAGTATTCCCTGATGGAAATGCCAATAGCCGTACCAATGGCGATAGAACTAAAACTGGTTATGGTTTACGTAAGTTCATTGATGAGAAAAATATGACTGCCGATGCGGTGTACCAAGGAGGTGATAACGATTGGATCTATATGCGTTATGCAGAAGTATTGTTAAACTACGCAGAGGCTAAAAATGAGTTTAGCGGACCAGATGCTACCGTGTATGATGCTTTAGACAAAGTACGTTCAAGAGGAGGATTGCCGGCATTGACTAGAAACTTCTCACAAGCAACTTTGCGTGAAAAAATTCGCAATGAGCGTAGGGTGGAGCTTTGCTTTGAAGAACAACGTGTTTATGATGTGCGACGTTGGAAAACTGGAATGACCTATTTTAACGGTCCGGTTTACCGAATGAACGTGATCAAAAATACCAATGGTTCCATCATCTACACTAAGGCTGTGTTAGAGAACAGGGTGTATAAAGAAAGCTATAACCTATTCCCAATCCCTCAAATTGAGATAGAGAGAAATAGAAAATTAACCCCTAATCCGTAACAATTAATAAAATGGCATTTGATTTCCCCCAGCAATTGGGGGAAATTTTAATGTACAGGTTTAATCCTGAATATATGCAGAAAATACTTTATAGCACTATTGTCATGTGTGCGGCAATCTGTAGCAATCTTTTTGCTGCCGATAAATTGCTAAGTAACGAACCGCTACAGTCCTTAAAAGTTGAAGTGAAAAAAACTGAAAAAGGTTTTGAGCTACTTAGAGATGGCAAACCCTATTTCATTAAAGGTGCAGGTGGCACTTCCTATTATTACAAGGTAGCAGCTTACGGGGGTAATTCAGTTCGTACTTGGAGCACCAATGGTGCAAAAAATATTCTAGACTCAGCGCAGAAAAACGGCTTGACCGTGATGATGGGTTTACCCGTTACTGCAGAACGTCACGGCTTTGATTACGATGATCCCGTTGCGGTAAAAAAGCAGTTTGACCGTGTGAAAGCTGAAGTGTTAAAATACAAAGACCATCCTGCATTACTAACTTGGGGTATTGGGAACGAGCTTAACCTATCTTATAAAAATCCAAAAGTATGGGAAGCCGTTAACGATATTGCTAAAATGATCAAAGAAGTTGATCCCAACCATTTAGTCACGACAGTATTGGCGGGGATTAACAAAAAGGAAATTGAACATATTAAAGCCACAGCTCCAGCTATTGAACTGTTGGCCATTAACACTTACGGTGGCTTGGCTGAACTTCCTGCTAAAATTAAAGCCGCTGGATGGGATGGCCCTTATATGGTGACCGAGTGGGGACCTACGGGACACTGGGAAGGCCTGCAAACAGATTGGAATGCTCCTGTAGAAGAAACCAGTACCGAAAAAGCTGCGGTTTATCAAAATCGTTATCAATATGGTATTGAAAGAGATAAGGCTAATTGCTTAGGTTCTTATGTATTTTTATGGGGACAAAAACAGGAGAGGACGCCTACTTGGTATGGTCTTTTCACAGCCAAAGGCGAAGAAAACGAAGTGGTGGACATGATGCACTATCTTTGGAAAGGAACTTTTCCAAAAAACAAAGCACCACACTTGTATGGCTTCCGGTTAAATAATCAAAAGGCAAATCAAAGTGTACTTTTAAAACCAGGAGTTAGCTACGAAGCAGAGGTAATCGCTATGGATCCAGATAATGACCGTTTAAACTATCGTTGGGAGTTATTGCCTGAAGCAACCAAAGTTGGTGAGGGTGGAGATCATGAAGATAAACCAAAAGCTATTCCAATGGTGCACACCAATAACGGAAATGGGAAAATTAGCCTAACTGCTCCTAAAACTGGTGGTGCCTACCGCTTGTTTGTGTACGTAGAAGATGGAAAAAATAAAATAGCGACAGCCAATATCCCATTTTTTGTGAAAGAGTAATGGCCTAAATTGTTAATATAAAGAAACTGAAAAGATGAAAGTAGATATGAGTTTGTTTAGAAACTGGTTGCTCATTGGATTGATGTTAACCATGAGCTTGAGTTGTAAAAAAGAAGCGAAGGCAATAGAGCCGAGCAATCTTCAATTGGTGGCTAACGTGAGTACTGACGGCTCAGGTAGAGTAGATTTTGTGGCAACCGCAACTAACGCAGATCGTTACTACTTTAGTTTTGGTCAAAGTGGCAATGAAAGTATCAGATCTAATGACGGTAAAGCTTTTACCATTTATACCCAAGGAGGCAGCTACACGGTTAAAGTGACTGCTTATTCCTCAAGTGATAAATCAATTGAGCTTACTAAAAAGATTACGATAGATATAGACGAAGTAATTGATAACACAGGCTATATCTCTCCTGAAAGCTATCCAGGAATGACCCTCGTTTGGCGAGATGAATTTAATGGCGATGCTTTAGATACCCAATTTTGGAACTTTGAAGAAGGTAATGGTGTAGAAGGATGGGGTAACTGGGAGTTGCAATACTATCGTAAAGAGAATACAAGAGTGCATAATGGTTACCTGACCATTACCGCGAAAAAAGAATCGTACGGAGGTAAAGAATACACCTCTTCAAGATTAACCACACAAGATAAAAAAGACTTCTTGTATGGTCGTATTGATTTCAGAGCAAAACTACCTAAAGGCCAGGGAATTTGGCCAGCATTTTGGGCTTTGGGGTCAAATATTCGTACTTCGCCATGGCCATTCTCTGGAGAAATTGATATCATGGAGATGGTAGGCGGTGGTCCAGGAAAAGACAATACCGTTCACGGTACTGTGCATTATGAAGATGGAGGACACAAATACATTGGTGGTTCAACCACGTTAACCTCGGGAGATTTTTATGATAAATTTCATGTGTTCTCTCTAGTGTGGACGGCCACTTCTTTAAAGTGGTATGTAGACAATGTAGAGTTCTACACTTTTGATACTACGGGATCAAACAAAGATGAATTTAGACGTTCTTACTTTCTACTTATTAACCTTGCTGTAGGTGGAAACTGGCCAGGAGCTCCAAATGCCAATACTGTTTTCCCTCAGAAATATATTGTGGACTATGTTAGAGTTTTTCAATAGAGAATCATCCGTTAATAATTAATATTGTTTGTGAAGTCCCGCACCTGCGGGACTTTTTTAGTCTGAGTTGAATTGTTGTTTTGTTAATTTGTAGCTGTATAATGTTTTTTTGGTTTTACCGACCCTGAAATAAATTCAGGGTGACGACAGATTCCGCATGACGAAACGTAATGCTATGCAATAAATTATTTCAGAGTCAGTTTGGTTTGATCATGGATAAAATAAATACGTCTCTCTTTGTTAGAGGAGAAGGAAGGTCGCAATTCGCCTCTTCCAGAGCGATGCTGAAGACTGGGTGTTAAAGCCAAACAACCAACAAACTAACCACCCAAATAACTCTAAAACGAAACCACCATCTTCTTTTCTGGAAAACTAGCTTTGGTACTTTTTCTATTTCCATTTTTCTCCACGTGCAGAATATTCATTTGATCTTCAAACAAATCATACAAAATGCTATTGGATACTCCTAAGGATTTAAAAGAAGTTGAATTGGCAATCTCTAGATAAACATTGGTGGCCTCATGGTCATTTTCAAATCCCACGTAATTATACTTCACCACTTTCCCGTCTACCACAAATTTCAAGTTAGCCTCTAAATAACTTTTTACAAAAGCATTCATTTCCTTTTCTTGATTTTTGGCGTATAGGTCAATTTTACTTTTAAATCGTTTGTTCAATGCATTTTCAAAATCGTCTGTGAAAATTCTACAAGTAATTTCCAAGGATTTACTTTTTGTATTGTAAGAAACTTCGGTGTTGCTTACATGAAAAGGATGTCTTTTTGCTTCCTCTTTTGAAAAAAAGGCAAAAGAGAACGTTAAAACAAGTAACAATTTTGAAAATATTAGATTCATTTTTTTAACTAAGCCTTAAAAGTAATAGAAAGAAGCTAACTTAGGTTTAATTAACTAGCTAAAATTAAAATTCTACATGCCTTTTTCCGATTTTCTGTTCTATTTTGAGCTAGGTTGGTCACATATTGTAAGTTTAGATGCTTTAGATCATCAACTATTTATCTTGGCACTTATTGCAGTTTATACTTCTAAGCAGCTCAAGCAAATATTAATATTGGTTACTGCATTTACCGTTGGACATTCTGTCACATTAGCCTTAAGCGCTTTCGATGTTATTCGTTTTGAAAGTAAATGGGTAGAGTTTTTAATTCCTTGTACCATTTTTATCACCGCAGTTGCCAATCTGTTAAAGAACGATAAAAGAAAAAGAAGCGTACAGTTAAACTACTATTTGGCGTTGTTTTTTGGATTAATTCACGGAATGGGTTTCGCAAATTCGGTCCGTATGATGTTGGCAAAAGACCAATATATAGGTTGGGGCTTATTTGGATTTAACTTGGGCTTAGAAGTAGGACAAATTGTTTTTGTTATTTTAACCATGTTGATATCAGGCATTGCCCTGTATTTTTTTAAAGTAAGACAACGAGATTGGGTCATATTTATATCGTCTGCTGTTTTTGCATTAGCTTTACAAATGGCTTTGCAGCGAATACCTTTTTAAATGAATAATAAATGAAGAGATTTTATGGTTTTTGTTTAAGTGCTACATTACTTGCCTCGGCAACCATGGCACAAAACATCCAAAACAACCCAGGAAGTAATCATGGGAACAAGTTTGAGCAGTTGGGTACCATATTACCTACCCCTAACGAGCAACGTACAGCAAGTGGGGCACCAGGGGTAAAATATTGGCAGCAACGTGCTGATTATGATATTAAATGTGAACTGGATGAAAACACGCAAACTTTAAAGGGAAGTGAAACCATTACTTATCACAACAATTCGCCAGATCCATTAACCTATATTTGGATCCAGTTGGATGAGAACCAACATAACAACCTTAAAAATGCCAACTATCAAAGTGCCACTAAAATGCCCCCAAGCGCTACCGATAAGCAGTTGGAAAATTTTGCACTTAAAACAGATGATAATGGTTTTGGATTTAATATCCTGAAAATTACGGATGCACAAGGTAAAAGCCTAAAATATACCATCAATAAAACCATGATGCGAATTGAAACACCAGTGCTGAAATCTGGAGATAAATTCGTTTTCAATATTGATTGGAATTATAAAATTGTAGATAGGATTGCTAAAGGAGGAAGGGGTGGATATGAATATTTCCCTGGCGATGGCAACTACCTATTTACCATGGCGCAATGGTATCCTCGTCTTTGTGTTTACAGCGATTTTCAGGGATGGCAAAACCACCAATTTACAGGTAGGGGTGAGTTTGCCTTAACCTTTGGTGATTTTAAAGTACAAATGACCGTGCCAGCAGATCACGTGGTGGGTTCTACCGGCGAATGCCAAAATTATGCTCAGGTATTGACACCAGCCCAACTATCAAGGTTTAACACGGTGAAAACGGCTAAAGCACCGGTAGAAATTGTCACCTTGGCCGAAGCGAAAGCTGCTGAAGCAAAGAAATCGACGGCTAAAAAAACTTGGATTTTCCATGCTAAAGATGTGAGGGATTTTGCTTGGACCTCCTCTCGTAAATATATCTGGGATGCCATGAACCAAAAGGTAGCAAACAAAGATGTGCTTTGCATGAGTTTCTACGGAAAAGAAGCCTACAACCTTTACAGCAGATATTCAACCAGGGTAGTCGCACACAGTATTAAGACCTATTCAGATTTTACCATTCCTTATCCATATCCTGTGGCGCAAAGTATTGAAGCGGCTAATGGGATGGAGTACCCAATGATTTGTTTCAATTACGGAAGAACCAATGAAGATGGTACTTATAGTGAAACGGTAAAAAATGGAATGATTGGCGTAGTAATTCATGAAGTGGGACATAACTTTTTTCCGATGATCATCAATAGCGACGAGCGCCAGTGGTCGTGGATGGATGAAGGATTGAATACTTTTACCCAATTCTTGACCGAATCGTCTTGGGATAATAAATTTCCAAGTAAACGTGGACCTGCGTATGCCATTGTACCTTACATGCAATTGCCAAAAGATCAATTGGAACCTATCATGTCCAATTCGGAAAACATTGTTCAGTTTGGTCCAAATGCTTATGCCAAACCTGCTACAGGTTTAAATATTCTTCGAGAAACCATCATGGGGCGTGAACTTTTCGACTATGCTTTTAAAGAATACTCGAGAAGATGGGCCTTTAAACATCCAACGCCAGCCGATTTCTTTAGAACCATGGAAGATGCTAGTGGTGAAGATTTAGATTGGTTTTGGAGAGGCTGGTTTTACAGCACCGACGTTTGTGATATCTCTTTAGATGAAGTGAAATATGCCAAAGCTGATTTCCCTCAGCCAGCAAAAACTAAAACAGAAAAACCAACGGTAGGCAAGCCAATGTTAACGGATGATGATATTAGCAAGCAAAGAAACAGGGAAGACAAACGAATTAAATTCTATACCGATCAAGATTTAGAAGCTCGTGATTTCTATTGGAAATATGCCAGAGGTTTGGTGCAGGTAGATAGCAGTAAAGTAAAAACCAAGGAGATAAGACTACCTGCTGAAGAATTTACAGCCGAAGAAAAAACAAAATACGGCAACAAGTATTTCTATGAGCTTAACTTTAGCAATAAAGGTGGTTTGGTAATGCCAATTATTGTGGAATTTACCTTTAAGGATGGTACCAAAACGGTAGATAGAATACCAGCACAAATATGGAGGCTCAATGAACTGAAAACTTCTAAATTCTATGCTTTAGATAAAGAAGTGGCGGCTATTAAAGTAGATCCTTTCCGCGAGACTGCCGATATCAACGAAAGTAATAACACTTGGGGAGCAGTAGAAGCAGCACCGTCTAAATTCCAGTTGTTTAAAGCCGCTCAAGGGGCAGCGGGTAGAGGACAATCGGAAGGTGTGAACCCAATGCAGTTGGAAGTGAAAAAAAGCAAATAATAATTCTCGGATAATACCTAAAGTCCCGCATCTGCGGGACTTTTTTTTGAATAACATTTTATCATCACAGCTGTTTAATAAGCGTCATTGCGAGGAGGAACGACGAAGCAATATCTTGCGGATAGAAATTGAAGCTTTAAGGTTGCGTCTTACCTCGCGATGACGATGAGATTTATGAAAACGTATTATCCCTAAACCGTATCTTTGTATACCATGAAGTTTAAACTAATTTCTGATTATAAACCCACTGGCGACCAGCCTGGAGCAATTGCGCAACTGGTTGAAGGTGTAAATGCTGGCGATCACTATCAAACCCTTTTAGGAGTAACAGGTTCAGGTAAAACATTTACCGTGGCCAATGTGATTGAGCAAACCCAACGACCAACGTTGATCCTTAGTCACAATAAAACTTTGGCAGCGCAGCTATATGGCGAAATGAAACAGTTCTTCCCAGAAAATGCGGTGAACTATTTCGTGTCGTATTACGATTACTATCAGCCAGAGGCCTACATGCCAACTACCAATACCTATATTGAAAAGGATTTACAGATCAACGAGGAAATAGAGAAATTGAGGTTGAGGTCAACTTCTTCCTTGATTTCGGGACGTCGAGATGTCATTATCGTTTCTTCCATTTCGTGTATCTATGGTATGGGAAACCCGGAAGATTTTTCAAAATCCGTATATCGATTTGGTGTAGGTACCCGAGTAAGTAGAAATGCTTTCTTACATCATCTGGTAGAAATTTTATATGCCCGTACCATCAATGATTTTAAACGAGGAACTTTTCGTGTAAAAGGAGATACCGTCGATATCTATCCCGCCTACATGGATTACGCCTATCGCATTTCTTTTTTCGGAGATGACATTGAAGAACTTTCCGCCATTGATCCGGTAACGGGAAAAACCATTGAAAAATTAGATGACATTTCTATCTATCCAGCAAACCTTTTCGTTACCCCTAAAGATAGATTTAACCAATCCATTTGGGGTATACAGGAAGAACTGGAGGTTCGCAAAAATCAATTGGTGAACGACGGACTATTGTTGGAAGCCAAAAGATTGGAAGAAAGAGTCAACTTCGATATCGAAATGATGAAGGAGTTGGGCTACTGTTCTGGAATTGAGAATTACTCTCGTTTCTTTGATGGTCGTACGCCAGGCATGCGTCCCTTCTGTTTGTTAGATTATTTTCCAGACGACTATCTGATGGTGATTGATGAAAGCCACGTAACGGTACCACAAATTAGGGCTATGTATGGTGGCGATAGATCTCGTAAGTTGTCATTGGTTGAATATGGTTTTCGTTTGCCTTCAGCTTTGGACAATCGTCCTTTAAATTTTGAGGAGTTTGAAAATTTGGCCCCTCAAACCATTTATGTAAGTGCAACTCCAGCCGACTACGAACTGCAAAAATCAGATGGGGTAGTGATTGAGCAGGTAATTAGACCTACGGGCTTGTTGGATCCTTTGATAGAAATCCGTCCTGCCATTAACCAAGTAGATGACTTGTTGGATGAAATCGATAAAACCATCAAACAAGGAGATCGGGTTTTGGTCACTACACTGACCAAACGTATGGCTGAGGAATTGACCAAATACATGGATAGGTTAAATATCAAATGCCGTTACATCCACTCCGAAGTAAAAACTTTGGAAAGGGTAGAAATTTTACGTGGATTGCGTTTGGGAGAGTTTGATGTTTTAGTGGGGATCAACCTTTTAAGAGAGGGATTAGATTTACCTGAAGTAAGTTTGGTGGCTATTTTGGATGCAGATAAAGAAGGCTTTTTACGTTCAGATAGGGCATTGATTCAAACCATTGGTCGTGCTGCCCGTAATGATAGGGGACGTGTAATCATGTATGCCGACGATATGACCGATTCGATGGAGCGCACCATTACCGAAACTAACCGACGTAGAGAAAAACAGATTGCTTACAATTTAGAACATGGCATTACCCCTAAAACAGTAGGTAAATCTAAATCAGAAATTTTGGAGCAAACCTCGGTATTGGAAGTTTCAGAGAAGCAAAAAGCGAGGGCAAAAGCTTATGTGGAAGTGGATGAGGTAAGTGTGGCTGCTGATCCAGTGGTACAATACATGACCAAGCCAGAAATGCAAAAAGCCATCGATAAATCTCGTAAAGAGATGCAAAAAGCGGCCAAGGATATGGATTTCTTATTAGCGGCCCGTTTACGCGACGAGATGTTTGCGCTGGAAAAAGTTTTTGAAGAAAGATTTAGCAAATAAGAGGAGACGGTCTAATATCTAGTAATGATACTTGTATTCCCGTCTTTGCGAGGAGGTACAGCCGGTCCCGTACTTTTTTCGGGAAAGCAATCTCAGAGAGATTAATTATTTTAAACAGTTTCTATGAATAAGAAATTATTAAGTATAGTATTGATCTGCATAAGCAACTTGCTCTATGCACAAAACGAACCTCAAATTGTTGTGCCAATGGGAGGAAACGCCTATACTAGTATGGATAACGACAAAACTATTACCCGAAATGGCATTGTGAATTGGAACAATAGTGATATCGTTTATAAAGTATATGTTCGCTTAACACAACCTGGAGAGTTGAAGTTAGCTTTCGATAAAATCTCCAAGGTAGAAGGAAGTAGCCAGCTTAGTGTGGGAATCAACAACAAATTCCAAACGGTTGAGGTGGTAGAAGGCAAAGATATTCCTAAAGAAATAGGTTCTTGGCAAGTAAAGGACACAGGTTATGTGGCCATTACCATTAAAGGGCTGAAAAAGACAGGTGAGAAATTCCCTGATATTGGAGGTTTGATTTTGTCGGGGAGCGCCATTACTGCACAAACATCCTACGTGAAAAATAATGAGGGTAATTTTTTCCATTGGGGAAGAAGAGGCCCGTCAGTACACCTAAATTATCAATTGCCTGCTCAAACCGAAGCGGAATGGTTTTACAATGAACTAACGGTGCCAAAAGGCGAAGATGTAATCGGTTCTTATTTTATGGCCAATGGATTTGGCGAAGGTTATTTTGGCATCCAAGTAAACTCCTCTACCGAAAGAAGAGTGTTGTTTTCGGTTTGGAGTCCATTTACTACCGATAATCCAAAAGATATTCCCGATAGCCATAAAATCCTGATGCTGAAAAAAGGGAAAGAGGTACATACTGGTGAATTTGGCAATGAAGGCTCAGGCGGACAAAGCTATCTTAAATACAATTGGAAAGCGGGTAATACCTATAAGTTCTTATTGAGGGTCACACCAAGTTCAAACGTTAAAGATAGCACGACTACTTATGCAGCGTATTTTTTTGCACCAGAGCTTAACGAATGGCAATTGGTGGCCTCTTTTAAGCGCCCGAAAACCCAAACCTATTTAAAAAGGCCTCATTCTTTTTTAGAGAATTTTATTCCAGCTTACGGAGCTCATTCGCGAAAGGTCTTGTTCAATAACCAATGGGTTTGCGATACTAAAGGCAATTGGATTTCGCTCAATACTGCTCGTTTCACTACTGATAATACTGGGAACGTAAATTATCGTAAGGACTACGCCGGAGGCCTAGACGGTGATAGTTTTTATTTAATGAATGGAGGTTTCTTTAATCATTTTACCCCTGCAAAAACCATGTTTAGCAGAAAAGAAACCAGCCAAAAACCTCAAATTGATTTTAGTAAACTGCCCTAACAGTTAATTGGGAGTTCATATCGTACATAAAATGCAAGGACAAAATAGAAAAGATATCTACCCAGGATTAGAAGTAGGGATTATTCTTAAAAAAGATCAAAGAAGTGGGAATGTAACTTATGGTGTGGTGAAGAATTTATTGACTTCAGCCGCATTTCATTCAAGAGGAATAAAAGTACGCTTGGAAGATGGGCAGATTGGTAGGGTTTGGGAAATTGTAGAGGAAGACTAATCTAAAATAGTTACATCATAGGTATTTTCGCTATAAAATACCTATGTGTCTATGTGGTATATTTTTCCTCATTGGCGCAATTTAAATGAGCTACATAAACATATAGAAAACTCAATCGCATTAATAATAAGTAGTGGTCTATCAATATTTTAACGTAGTGATAAGTTCGTTATGGGCTTAATAAAAAGTTAAATAATTAACCTCCAATTGTAATGAAATTGCAATGAAAAGCGTTATTTGAAACAAAAAGCTGTAGGCAAAGTCTATATTTGTAATAAGAGTATAAAAATGGGATATATATTAAATTTTCTATTAATAGCGATAATTGTTTTATGGGTAATTAGGTTACTGGTAAGGATGATATTTCCTGCAGTAATTAGAAATGCCTTTGGCAATATGCAAAACCAAGCTCAACAGCAGCAACAACAAAGATCTCGTCGTCCAGAAGGAACGATCTCTATCGACTATATGCCTCAGAAAGATAAGAAAAAAGGCAATGCTGATAAATTAGGTGATTTTGTGGATTACGAAGAGGTGAAGTAAGTCGCCTTACACCCTTAAACTTAATAAGTCTCTAGTAGCGATAGCTATTGTTGGATATTGGAACTTGAATCCACTTTCTTCTAACAACTTTGGATAAACCCATCTGCTTTTTAAAATCAGTTCTGTTTCAGTACCAATTAACCAAGCACCAATAGTGAGCATCCAAGTTGGACACGGTAAGCCTACTGTAACTCCATAGGTGTTTCTAATTGTTTTCATTAACTCCGCATTTTTAATGGCATTTGGTGCGGTGCAATTAACTACGCCAGTAATCCCTTCATTTTCCAAAATCCACTGCGTGCTTAATGCAGCATCTTGTTCGTGTATCCAGCTTACCAGTTGCTCTCCATGACCCTGACGGCCACCTAAACCAAATTTAACAAGATTAAGTAATCTAGGAAAAGCTCCATCCGCTCTACCTAAAACAATTCCCATGCGAAGTGCTACTTTTCTAGTTTTGGGCAATGAAATGCTAAAAAAACTTTCCTCCCATTGTTTACAAACGTCAATAGAAAAGCCATAACCAATTTCGCCATCCATTTCGTTTTGTGGCCTGTCTTCGGCATGTCGGTAAATGGTAGCAGAAGTGACGTTGGTCCAAACCCTAGGCGGATTTTCCATTTCTGCGATCACTTTATTGAGTAAAAGGGTAGGAGCTACCCTAGATGCGATGATTGCCGCCTGATTTTTTTGAGTATATCGGCAATTTACATTCTTGCCACAGAGGTTAATTAATAGGTCAGCATTCTCCAAATAGTGGCACCAATTGCCTGCTGCTTTTCCATCCCAGCTAAGGTACTTGATGTTTCCCATTTCTTGTTGTTTTCTTCTGGCTAAGATGATCACCTCATCTGCCAAATCACGGTAATGTTTTGCCAATAACTGGCCAAGGTAGCCACTACCGCCAGCGAGGACTATTTTTTTGAACTTTTTCATTTTTATATCATCATTAAACCTAAAACCAAAAGGCGATAAACCACCCAGCTAATACTCAATAATAGCCCAAGCTCTAATATTTTACTCCGTCTGAGATGCTCTAGAAACATTAAGCCAGCAGTAAACATGAAATAGGTGATATAGGGTAGGGGGCTTAAATTAAAGAGGTTTCCAATCCATAACATGGGAAGTAGTAAAAGGCTTCCTGCTAGAGAAATGGTCATCATGTTGCCAAGGTAATCCCAAGTTTTTGCAGGGCGATAGCGTAGACAGACCACGCTTTGAAAAGCTAGTTGTCCAACGCAAATCAAGTATTCCCTATAAGCACTACCGATAGGAACGGTAGGACTCATTCCTTTTGCGTAATGGGTAAGTATATAGGCCACAATCAGCCAGCTTAAAAAAAGATAGATTAATCTATAATGCAGTTTGAAGTCTGGTAAATGCTCGTTTTCTTTTGGTTTGGCGGGCACAATTACTTTTCTATTGAAAGAAACCAATGCATAACATTTGCTCATTAGCCACACAAAAGGTTTAAAGGCAAATAAGGGCTTGAATAAAGGCATGGCGTTCCCTAAAATTTTGAAGATACTGGCAATGCCATAACTTACTTGCCCTGTTTTTGTATTGATCAATGCTATTTCATTCACTGCCCTGTTCATGTCAACGTAGGGACAAAGGTTCTCGGGTATTTCTTGGTAAGGATTTCTGCCGTTGGCATCTAACATTTTAGTTTTCACAAAAGCGGCGGTATAAATGTTGCACATTGGACAATTGGCGTCATAAAGAATGATATGGTTGGCTAATGGTTTCATGATTTTATTTTTTGAAGTTTCAGTAAAAAATGAAAGTTTGGGTTAAAAAATAAAGCCAATTAAGGCTTTGTATTCGGGTCCTACTTGAATATCTTAAGCACGGAACCCCAAAACCAACTCTCTTCAGCTTTTAACATGGTATCAATCATACTGTCGGCATTGTTGGCTAGCTTGTTAATGTCTGTTATCGATTTATTAAAGGTGGCATAAGCTTTATCATTTTTATCGCCCTCAACTGTTGAAAGTTCTTTTAAAACTTTAAGCATGGGTTCTAGCTCTCTTTTTTTACGTTCTTTGGCTACCTGTCTTGCTACATTCCAAATATCCTTGTCGGCTGCAAAATATTCTTTTCTTTCTCCTGCTTTATGTTGTTTCTCTATCAACCCCCAGTTGATCAGATCACGTAAGGTCATGTTGGCATTGCCTCTGGAAATGTTGAGTTCGTCCATCACTTCTTCAGTGGTAAGGGCATCGGGGCTAATGAGCAATAAGGCATGTACTTGCGCCATGGTTCTGTTAATTCCCCATTCAGAGCCTATTCTGCCCCAAGCTTCAATGAATTTTTGTTTACCTTCTGCTAGTTCCATATTCAAAGGTAATTTTATTTTCTAAACTTTCAAATATTATTGAAAATAAAATAATTTAAATTTAGGAATATAGAAAGAGAGAAACTGTTTAAAGTTTATTTGGAGCATCATTCTTTGAAATAAAGATGAGGGTTGATGTATTTCAAAAGTATACCTCTATGTGTCTATGTGGTTGTAATAGTCAAATAGTAAACTAAATCGGACCTGTTAAAATCAAAAAAATAAGAAGAATAGTCTTGATTTTTCAATCATTAGCTACAGAAAGTAAAAAAACCTTCAAATCACTAAATGGCCTAATTCCAGAGATTTAAATGATTTCAAACCCATAAGCTATAAATGTTTGCAAACTTTTCGTTTTTTGCTTAAAATTTTCAGGTTGATATTCCATATTTCTTTAAGTTTTTCCAGTAATACAAATAGGGGTTGTAAGATAAATTTTTAATCATAACTAATTGTTTGTTAGTGTTTTAATGTTTAGGTTGGCTTTTGTTAAAACGATCTAAATATGAAAAAGTCTCACTTAAAAGCGGGGCATTTGGGCATTGCCTTGATGCTGGTATTTGGCCTGTTCCTGTCAGGCTGTAAAAAGGAAATCTACCCTTCCTTACAAAATAATCTGTTTAGTTACCAAGGCAACGACCCTGTGATAAAAGAGGTGGTTTCCGAATTAAAGAAATCGCAGTACGGTGAGTTGCGGAGCCGGCTTGGCCAACATGGCTCCATTAACTGGGATGGCCCCAAAGTCCTGCTTGTAAAGGTTTAGTAATTCGGTAACAGATTTGATTTTAGCTGGGCATTAATTTATTATTCTTTTTGATTTTCATTTTTAGCCATTTCAATCGGCGTTATCCCTCCTATTCCTTGGTGGGGCCTTT
>JAEXHI010000014.1 GCA_023450085.1 Bacteroidota bacterium | reverse complement strand
GGATCAAACCATCAGCTTTGCGGCTTTAACTAATAAGGTTTATGGGGATGCCGATTTTAATTTGAATTCTACGGGTGGTGCGTCTGGCAATGCGGTTACTTATACAAGTTCCAATCCATTGGTGGCTGCCATTGTAGGCAATACCGTGACTATCGTTGGAGCGGGCAGTACAACTATTACCGCTTCGCAGTTGGGCAATACCAATTACAATGCTGCGGCTAATGTTCAACAAACCTTAACAGTTGGCAAAGCGGATCAAACCATAAGCTTTGCGGCTTTGGCTAATAAAACTTATGGCGATGTCGATTTTAATTTAAGCGCTACAGGTGGTGCCTCAGGCAATGCGGTTACTTATACCAGTTCCAATCCATTGGTGGCTGCCATTGTAGGCAATACCGTGACTATCGTTGGAGCGGGCAGTACAACTATTACCGCTTCGCAGTTGGGCAATGCCAATTACAATGCTGCACTTGATGTTCAACAAACCTTAACAGTTGGTAAAGCGGATCAAACAATCAGTTTTACTGCTTTGGCCAATAAAACTTACGGGGATGCCGATTTTAACTTAAGCGCTACAGGTGGTGCCTCAGGCAATGCGGTTACTTATACCAGTTCCAATCCATTAGTGGCTACCATTGTGGGCAATACCGTAACTATTGTTGGTGTAGGTAGTACCAACATTACCGCGTCGCAGTTGGGCAATACCAATTATAATGCTGCGGCTAATGTTCAGCAGACTTTAATCGTGGGTAAGGCAAGCCAGTCTATCACTTTTGCGGCTTTGAGTGCCAAAATGACTACAAGCCCTGATTTTGTATTGGTTGCCAATAGTAGTAGCGGATTGTCATTAAGTTTCAGCAGTAGCGATACCAATGTGGCAGAAGTATACCAAAGTGCTGGTGTTTGGATGGTTAAAATAAAAGGAGCAGGGACTACAGATATTACGGCGTCACAGTCTGGTAATGGTAATTATCTAGCTGCTATGGCACAAATACAGTCTTTGCTAGTAACAAAGCCGCCACTTCCTGTAAATTTGCTTAGCTATAAAGCCACTGCCGAAGGGAATGCCGCTAAATTGGAATGGAAAACGGTCAGTGAGCAGAACAACAAAAACTTTGTAGTTTATCGCAGCGGCGAAGATAAAGTTTTTGTGAAACTGGGAGAGGTAGGTGGTCATGGCACTACAGCCCTAGCCAATAGTTATACTTTTTATGACCGACAACCTTTAAAGGGAAACAACTATTACCGTTTGGTACAGGTGGATTTAGATGGTAAACCTACCGAATTGGGAGAACGTGTCCTCAACTTTGAGCTTGCTGTCTCCGTTGTTCAGCTTTATCCTAACCCAACCAAAAGGGATGCAATGTTGAGCTTTGCAGCTGGGAGATATACGAAATTAACAGTAAGCAGTGTTGAGGGAAAAGTACTGAGTATTATTTCTTTAAAGCCACAAGAATATGAAACGCAAATAGACTTAGCACAATATCCAGTAGGGGTATATTTTGTAAAACTGATGGGAGCGACTGAAAGTGTGACGAAGAAAGTGATTAAACAATAAAAACCAACTAACTTTTTGAACCCTGTAAGTTTGCTACTTGCAGGGTTTTTTATGCTACTGTCATTCAGAAAAGACCTGTGCCGGTACTTCGGTCGCGAGGCACCCTCTATACCACAATTCAATATAAAGTGGGGGTGATTAACAACTTTGTCCAGTTTTATAAAACTGGACAAAGTTGTGGGTTTGAAATTAAAGAATAGCATATAGACTATCTATTTTTGAATTTTTAAATCTTAACAACTTGTCTATGAGTGAAAAACTAATTTATTTATTGCTCTTTTTGAGCTTAAGCCTGCCCTGTTTAGGAGCCTCGGCGAACAGCAATTCAAACGAAATTTGGGAAACTACACCAAACGGCAATAATATTTTGTATGTAAATGCCAGTGTTGTTGGTAGCAATGGTAGCGGTAATTCTTGGGAAAATGCAATGCCTTCATTAGCGGAAGCGCTACGATGGGCAAGAACAGCATATAATACATCCAACACTATATTTGATACTACCCCGCTTAAAATATACGTAGCAAAGGGAACTTACTTGCCGGCATACCACGCAGCCGACGCTAGTTACAATAATCTTTCTACGAGACTTAGTAGCTTTGTGCTGGTAAAAAATGTACAGTTGTATGGTGGTTTTGATCCAGCGAATGGCATAGATGATTTAACCAAAACCCGCATTTATGGAAATAACGGAACGATATTAAGTGGCAATATTGGAAATGTTACAAGAAACGATGATAATGTGTATCATGTAGTAATTGCAACTGGTCCATTGGGAAGTGCATTGCTAAACGGCTTTAGCGTAAAAGACGGTTATTCTTATGTTGGGGCTGATATTACAGTGAACGGGGAGCTTGTAAAAAGACCTCATGGTGCTGGTATTTACATTCAAAAATCGTCCCCTGTTTTAACCAATGTAATTATTAGTGGCAACGAAGCTTACGACAATGGTGGTGGTATCTACAATCAGAATAGATCATCCCCCATTTTAACTAATGTTACCATTACCGGAAATATTGCATACTACTATGGTGGTGGTATTTATAACGAATATTTATCATCTCCCGTCATCACCAACTCTATTATCAGTGGAAATAGTGCTGTGAGTGGCGGTGGAATGGTTAATTATTATTACACAAATCCAGTGCTAACCAATGTGGTCATTAGTGGGAATAGTGCTACTACTGCAGAAGGTTATGCTTCTTTTGGTGGCGGTATTTATAATGAATATTTATCGTCTCCGATTTTAACTAACGTAACCATTAGCGGGAATATCGCTTTCACATATGGCGGTGGTATTTACAATCAGAATGATTCTAATCCGCAAATCCGAAATTCTATTATTTTTGGGAATAATACTGGAATTTTTAACTATGGGGTTACTCAAACATCTGCCGCTTCTGTACCTGTTGTTAGCTATAGTTTGGTTCAGGGATTAAATGAAACTACCAATGGAAATATTGATGGCACTATTGATCCCAAATTTGTAAGCCCCCAAGTGCCTGGAAGAAGTACCGCGGGCGATTACAGATTGCAATATACCAGCCCAGCTATTAATGCAGGTAATAACAGCTTGTTTCAGGGACTAAGCAATAACACAAAAGATTTCTCCGGTAATCCTAGAGTGTATGATTATCCAAATGGAGGCATTATTGATATAGGTGCTTACGAATATCAATGGACTGCGCAAACTATTGCCTTTGCCATTTTAGATACCAAAACGACAAATAGTCCAGATTTCGTACTTAGTGGTACAGCTACAAGTGGATTAGCAGTTAGTTATACTAGCAGTAACACAGCGGTGGCGGAAGTTTATGAAGACAATGGGATTTGGAAAGTAAAAATTAATGGGGTGGGTACAACGAATATCACTGCCAAGCAAGCGGGAGATGCTAACTATAGCTCCGCTCCCAATGTTGTCCAGATTTTAACTGTTATAGAACCTGTGTTGCCAGTGGTATTAACCACTTACACCGCAAAGATAGAAGGAAGTACTGCGAAACTGACTTGGCAAACAACTTCTGAACAAAGCAATAAGGGATTTGAAATTTATCGAAGTGGCGATGACAAGCAATTTATAAAGTTAGATGAAATAAGTGCAAAGGGAGTAGGAGCGTTGTATGCATATTATGATAAAAAGACTTTAAATGGTAATAATTACTATCGCTTGGTACAGGTAGATTTGAATGGTAAGACAGTAGAATTGGGCGAACGTGTACTGAATTTTACACTTGCTGGTTCGAGTATTCAGCTTTACCCTAACCCCGTTAAAAATAAAGTGATGCTCAACTTTCCAGCTGGGAGATATACAAAATTAACAGTAAGCAGTGTTGAGGGAAAAGTACTGAGTATTATTTCTTTAAAGCCACAAGAATATGAAACGCAAATAGACTTAGCGCAATATCCAGTAGGGGTATATTTTGTGAAACTGATGGGAGCAACTGAAAGTGTGACGAAGAAAGTGATTAAACAGTAGTGGGTTACGGGTTGTGAGTTTTGTCATTCATGGCTTACTTGTAACGATACTTCGGTAATGAAGAATCTCAGGGGTGTGTGATAGGAGACTCCTTACCGAAGTGTCGGGACGGGCTGAAACTCGGAGTGACGGTAAAATCCGTTCCTAATGCGTCATTGCCAACTTGATTGGCAATCGTACAACGGTGGTTAATTTAGGTAGCATTACGATTCCCGCCTACGCGGGAATGACGGACTTTGATGGGGTAGGCTGAAACTCGAAGTCACAAGATTCAATATTGAGCGTTTATCCCGATGTATCAAGAGGGCGAGAGGGCTGCACCTAGTACTGTTCAATTCCCTCTCCTTTTTAAGGAGAGGGTTAGGGAGAGGTTCAGTCTATTTTACTGATTCTTTTCAGCTCTTGTTGTGGTGTGTCAGCGGCAAAGGGTTTTGGTCGGCTACCCTCTCTCCGCTGTGAGGTTTCTCTCACTTTGAGCGAGAGAGTTATACTTAGGAGCGTTGGTGCTAGTTTGTAAAGTGTCTCTAACTGCTTCTCTATGAAGTCCTTCTTTAAGAAACATGAATAAAAGAATATATTTGTTGATATCTCTAAAATAATGCGTTACAAAAAAGCTCCCAAGGAAGATGTTGCTTATATTTTGGCAATGCTGGGTACCATCTATCCAATCAGTAAAGAATTAGCCTCTGCTTTTTATGAAAAAACAGTAAGTCTGAAAGTGAAAAAAGGGGCTGTTTTACTGCAGGAGGGAAAAAGATGCCAGTACATGTATTTTATCAAACGTGGAGCAATGATGGGGCAAACCATCCATCAGCAAAAAGAAATTGTGACCTATATTTCTATTGATAATGAATTTGTAAGTTCTATTTCCGGTTTGCATGGGGTAGTGCCATCGCAAGAAGCCATTATTGCCGTGGAAGATTCAGAGCTCATTGCCATGCATAACGATGATTTGCAAGAGCTGTTTTCCAAATACTTTGACATGAATTACCTTTTTAGGGTAATGGTAGAACAGTATTACAGAGATGCACAAGAACGTACACATATCATTAGGGTAGGAAATGCCAAAGAGCGCTATCTTTATTTTGTAAACACCAAGCCTGGATATATTGAACGTTTGCCCTTACACTTGGTAGCTTCCATGTTGGACATGAAATTGCAAACCCTGCTGCGAGTACAGAAACAACATCAACTTTCTTTGCAAAAAGATAGGGAGACGGAAGACTGGTGTGGAAAAATCGAAGATTACATTATTGTGCAGGAAGCTTTTAAGACCACTGATTTGAGTTTGGAGAAAGTCGCCTTTACTTTGTCCAGTAGTACCCACAAGCTTTCCGCAATATTTAACAATGTCTATAAAATGACTTTTGCTGATTTTGTAAATGGACAGCGAATTAAAAGTATCCAACTACAAATGGCAGACACTGAGGCGATGCGTAACTTCACCATTGAGGCACTGGCCAAGCAAACAGGTTTTGCTTCACGTAGTGCATTTTACAATGCCTTTAAAAAGATTGTAGGGGTAAGTCCTGCAGAGTATAGAAACACATTATCGTTATAATCTATATAATTTAATCTGAATTATAGATAGCTAATCCTTCAAGAATTCTGGGGGTACATCATGCGTAGTTTTAAAAACTTTGTCCAGTTTTATAAAACTGGACAAAGTTTGTGTCTTAAAATTACAGGACAAGTTTTGTGAAGTTTACTTTTGTGCCTGTAAACCACGATGGACTGATAACAGTCTGCAAACTAAAAACTTGATCATGTATCGCTTTAATAACTATTGCAAAACAGCATGTGTACTCCTATGGATTTTATTTTTCAATATTGAACTTCAGGCGCAAGGAACCTCCCTGCATTTTGATGGTACCAACGACTATGTGACGGTGCCCACTAAAAATGTAGAAATTAAAGGAAGCTTTACGGTAATGGCTTGGGTAAAGCCTGAGCATGCTACTAAAGCTATGCACATTTTTAGTTCTAGGGAACCTGCAGAATTTGGATTTGATATGCAGCTCACTGGGGGCAATAAGGTACATGGCGATATTGGAAATGGTACTTCTTTTCTTACCACCTCTGCTGACGCTAATTACAATTATGCCCTAGGGAAATGGCTGCATGTGGCGTATGTGATCGCACCAACGTCCTATAAAATATATGTGAATGGTAATTTGATGGTGACTAGCTCACTAAGTGGTGTGCCACTACTATTAAATAATACCCATCGGATTGTTATTGGGAAAAATGCTAGCGAGACTACTTATTTCCAAGGAAATATTGATGAGGTGAAGGTGTTTAGTAGCGCTTTAAGCGATTTGGAGGTGGCCACGGAAATGATGAGTAGTTCAGTTGCTGTACCTGCAAGCTTGGTAGCCCATTATGATTTTAACCAATCGGGGACTACTTTAATCGATTTAAGTGGAAATGGCTACGATGGCACGGTTACTAATTTTGCCCTTACAGGAACGACCAGCAATTGGGTAGAAAGCTACGCGATGGTTGTTCCTGGCTCCGCATCGCCAACTAATGTTTCCAGCTCAGGCTTTACGCTCAATTGGCAAGCGCCAACCATTGGTGTTGCCGAACAGTATACGTTGGAAGTGGCCACTAATTCAAGTTTTAATAATCCTATTGTAGGTTCGCCGTTTACCGTTACAGGAACGTCGCAAAATATTACGGGACTTTTATCAGGATCAGATTATTATTATCGGGTATCAGCCCTAAAAAATACTGGCATTGCTCAAGAGGGAGCTTATAGTGCCGTTACAAAAGTAACCACTTCTTTAGCGTTCGATTATTTGAATGCACTTTCTCTCAGCAATATCAATATTTCTCCGGCTTTTAGTGCTACCCAATTTACTTATACTGCCATTACCGCCAATGCTGACTTTCGGCTATTGGCAGCACAGCCCAATGCGAGTTCAATTATAGAAATGAAGGTGAATGGAGGAGGCTTTACGGCGCTCGCTAGTGGCGTTTTATCGGCTGTAATTCCCTTGAACTTTGGGGTCAATACCCTCGAAGTAAAAGTAACCGATGGTTCAGCAAGTAGAACCTATACTTTATCCATTAATAGGGTTAATCCAACCACTCGTTATGTTACCCAAAATGGTGCTGGCAATAAAGATGGCTCATCGTGGGCAAATGCTTCAGACGATTTACAGTTAATGATTAACAATTCAACCATGAATGATATGGTATGGGTGGCAAAAGGGACTTATATCCCCAAACGGAAAGCAAATGATGTCAATAACATTACGGCCAACGATCGCAACAATGCCTTTTTGTTGAAAGCAGATGTAGAGGTGTATGGCGGTTTTGCTGGTGTTGAGCAGTTCTTGTCGCAAAGAGATTTAAATGTTGAGGCAAATAGGACTATACTCAGCGGCGATTTTCAGAGAGATGATATATTGATAGGTAAAGGTTTAGGTTTGAGCATGCAAAATATGACCGATAATGCTTATCACGTAGTGGTTAGTGCGGGGGCTGTAGGAACAGCATTGCTTGATGGTTTTACGATTTCTGGTGGTAATGCCCTTAGGTTTGGCCCTACAGAGTATATTGCGGTAAACGGAATATTGGTTTACACGGGGAATGGTGGTGGAATAAGTTGTACCGATTCTTCGCCACGATTAAGTAACCTGCAAATCATCGGTAATTCTGCTTATGTAGGCGGAGGAGGGGTAAGTAACCGATCTTCTTCACCAATCATTGAAAATGTAACCATTGCCAGAAATGCAGCTACTGGACATAATGCAACTAGCTTAGGTGGGGGGATTGTAAATTATAGTTCGTTTCCTGTGATAAAAAATGTGATCATAGACGGAAATACAGGATACTCTGGTGGCGGGATTTATAATAAGGGTGGTTCTAATGCTATTTTTATCAATGTAAGTATTACTGATAACCATGCCGTAAGAGTATTTAACTCTGGTGGTGGTATTTGTAATGAAGAATCATCGCCCATTTTAACCAATGTGTTGCTTGCGAACAATACGGGGATAGAAGGAGGAGCAATTTATAATGGTTATACCAGCATACCTGTTTTAACCAATGTAACCATTACTAAAAATACCGCTGACGCTGGAGGTGGCATTTTTCATTACAGCAGTTCTTCGAGCAAGATTCGTAACTCCATTATATGGGGTAATAATAGTGGGATTGGCGACCCTGGTGTCACTACTGTGGAACACAGCTTGGTACAGGGAGGCTTTTTAGGAACTGGTAATATTGCTACCGACCCTCAATTTAAGGACGCGAATGGAAATTATCAATTGAGGAGCGGAAGTCCAGCCATTGATGCAGGGAGTACAAGTTACTATGGTAATTCCGAAACGCCTAATATCTCTACCGTTACTAAAGACTTGGGTGGTAACAAAAGGGTGCTTGGTGCAGGTATTGATATGGGTGCTTATGAAATCCAAGAACTGGTAGCTGCGCTAAATTTTGATGGCGTTGACGATAAAATTAGCTTTAGTAGTAACAACACGGTGTCGGGTGCTTTTACGGTACAGGCTTGGGTACGTCCTACAGATTTTACCAAAACCATGCACGTGTTGAGCACCAAGTTTGCCGGAGGTTATGGTTTTGACCTGCAATTGAAACAAGGTAACGCCATTCATGCCAATATAGGGTCTGCCAATGCTTGGTTGAGTAATACGGCCGATGTGACTTATGATTATAGTGCTGGCAGATGGATGCATATTGCCTATGCAGTATCGGGTACGGGTTATCAAATCTATGTGAATGGTAGCCTTAAGCAAAGTGGTGCTTTTTCGGGCACTCCTTTGTTAATGGATGCTAATCATTTGTTGCAGTTGGGTTATAGCGGAACAGAAAACACCTATTTCAAAGGTGATATGGATGAAGTGAGGATTTACAACAAAGCGTTGAGCGCAGAAGAGATCAATAAAGAAATGATGAACGCTGTCACTACTTTACCGCTTAATCTAGAAGCGCATTATAATTTTGATGAAGGTGCCCCATCTCTAAATAACACTACAAAAACAATATTAGAAGACCAAGGAGCTAATGCACGAAATGGTGTGTTGAGTGGTTTTAATTTAAATGGAAATAGTAGCAATTGGGTGGAGAGCTATGCCATGGTATTGCCATCTGGCGCAGTGCCAATCAGTTTGTCATCGTCATCTTTCGAAGCTCGATGGATGTATCCGCAGTTGGGGATTGTAGATAATGGCTATGTGTTAGAGGTAGCTGCTGATGCTGAATTTGCCACCCCTGTGGCTGGCTCACCTTTTATGGTGGCTGCACAAACAAAAACAATTACTGGTTTGGCCGCAAATGCCACTTACTATTACCGAGTGGCGGCAGATAAGCAAAGTGTTACTGGACAAGGAGCGTTTGCTCCGGCCATAGCAATTACCTTACAGACCTTCAGCCCTCCAGGGAATGCCCTGAATTTTGATGGTGGCGACGACCATGTGGTGATGCAGCCTCAAGCAACGGTGGTGAAAGGAAATTTTACGGTAATGGCTTGGGTGAAACCCGAACATGCCACTAAGGCGATGCATATTTTTAGTACTAGGGAAGGTGGCGATAATACTTTCGATATGCAATTGACGGGAGGAAATAAGATACATGGTGATATTGGAAAAGGTACTGCTTGGATGACGAACACCGCCGATGCTAATTATAATTACCCAATTAATCGTTGGTTGCATGTCGCTTATGTGGTTTCACCTTCGGGTTATAAAATTTATGCCAATGGCAAAGAAGTAGGAAATGGCACCTTGACCGATGAAGCGGTATTGCTTGACGCTACACATTACATCACTATTGGTAAAAATTCTTCGGAAAATACCTATTTCAAAGGAAGTATTGATGAAGTGAAGATATATAGTGCTGCTTTAACGACAGCGGAGATTAAGGTGGATATGTTGAATAGTATTTCTAATCCAGCAGCCTTGGTCGCTTATTATAATTTTGACCAGGCTAATAATAGTAAAAGCGATGTGCTTACCGACCAGGGAAGCAATGCTTTTAATGGCAGTGTAAAGAATTTTGAATTGACAGGAAATACGAGCAACTGGGTAGAAAGCTATGCCCAAGTAGTGCCACTGGCAACTGCGGCAAGCAATATTGCTGATGTACAATTTAGGGCTACTTGGACAGCGCCGGCGCTAGGTGTGGCCGAAAATTATGTATTGGAAGTATCTACAGATAATGCTTTTACGCAACCTGTTGCGGGTTCGCCTTTTACAGTGAATAGTTTGTATAAAGATATCACAGGCTTAACTCCCCTGACTAATTATTACTATCGTGTAAAAGCTGAAAAAGCTAGTGTTACTGGTCAGGGAGCATTGTCGGAAGTGATTGCTGTGACTACTTTGGAACCTGTACTCCCTGTGGTGTTAACCACTTATACCGCCAAAATAGAAGGGAATGCCGCTAAGTTGACTTGGCAAACGGCTTCGGAACAGAACAACAAAGGTTTTGAGATTTATCGCAGTGGCGATGATAAACAATTTGTAAAACTTGGTGAAATGGGTGCTAAAGGAATGGGGTCATCGTATAATTATTTTGATAAAACACCTTTAAAGGGCAATAATTATTATCGTTTGGTGCAGGTAGATTTAGATGGCAAACCTACTGAATTGGGCGAGCGTGTGTTGAATTTCGAGCTTTCTGCTTCAGAGCTACAACTTTATCCTAATCCAACTAAAGGTAGGGTGATGCTCAGTTTTGCTGCGGGAAAATACACCAAGTTAACGGTAACTAGCGTAGAAGGGAAAGTATTGAATATTGTTCCGTTAAAACTTCAAGACAATGAAGTAGAAGTTGATTTAACTCCATATCCAGTTGGGGTATATTTTGTGAAGTTGATTGGAACTGGTGAAAGCGTTGTTAAAAAAGTGATTAAGCAGTAGGGTTGTGGGTTACGGGTTGTGAGTTGCCAGTCAAAAGTGCATTTTGTTAGTTTTATAATACTGTCCAATTCCCTCTCCTTAAAAGGAGAGGGTTAGGGAGAGGTTTCTTGTTTATTACTCCCTGTTAATCCCGACCCATATGTCGGTAAAAAAAAAGATTTTAGTAAGCGACCCTCTCTCCGCTGTGCGGTTTCTCTCCCTGTGAAGGAGAGAGCTGTGCTATGGGGATTTGGTGCCAATTTGTATTGATGGATAACAGCGCAGTCCTTTCCTAACGCGTCATTGCCAACTCGATTGGCAATCTTAAAGCAATAATTAGGTTTATCTTGCATTACGATTCTCCGCCTGCGCGGTAATGACGAACTATGATTGGGTAGACGGGAACTCGGAGTGATAGGATGCAAAAACATTTTCCAGTTAGCCCCGATTAGACGAAAAGCCCGCAAGCGAGCGAAGCGAGTGCGGACTTGTAGGGAAAGCGGGACTGTCGTTTTTTAGAGCAGTTTTATGGCGCTTCTCATCTGGTTGTAAAACAACGGGCCATCTTGTTTCATTCTCTGAAAGTCAATAGCTTTTGTGCTTTTATTTCGTTAATTTTGCAAGCTATTTTTTAAAACGGAGCGAATAATATATGGCGAACAAGCATGTAGATTTGGGCGAGCAAAAGGACGTAGAAGTATACGGTGCAAGGGTGCACAATCTGAAAAATATAGATGTAAGTTTCCCAAGGAATAAAATGGTGGTGGTTACTGGCCTAAGTGGCAGTGGTAAATCATCATTGGCATTTGATACCATTTATGCCGAGGGACAACGCCGCTACATGGAAACATTTAGTGCCTATTCGCGTCAGTTTATGGGGGGGATGGAACGTCCAGATGTGGACAAGGTTTCGGGACTAAGCCCCGTAATTGCCATTGAGCAAAAAACCACCAGTAAAAACCCACGCTCAACAGTAGGTACCATTACCGAAATTTACGACTTTATGCGTTTGCTTTACGCTCGTGTGGGGGAAGCTTTTTCGTACAATACTGGCGAAAAAATGGAGCGTATGAGCGAAGACCAAATTCTGCAGAACATCTATAAAAAGTTTGAAAAATCAGCCGTAAATATTTTGGCTCCAGTGGTAAAAGGTCGTAAAGGTCATTACCGTGAGTTGTTTGAACAAATCCGTAAGCAAGGCTATGTAAAGGTTCGTGTGGATGGAGAAATCAAAGATATTGTGGCTAAAATGCAAGTGGACAGGTACAAAATCCACGATATTGAAATTGTAGTTGACCGCCTGATTATTGATCCTAAAGACCATAAGCGTTTGTTGGATAGTATTCAGACCGCTATGAGATTGGGTAAAGGCATCATCAAGATTAGCGATAAGGATAATAACGTAGCACATTTTAGTAAATTTTTGATGTGCCCAACTACGGGTATTTCTTACGATGAGCCACAACCAAATAGTTTTTCGTTCAACTCGCCTTATGGTGCTTGTGAAACTTGTGATGGCTTGGGTTATATTTTTGTGGTAGATAAAAAGTCTATCATGCCTAACATGAAGCTCAGCATTTTGAATGGGGGCTTGTTGCCCTTGGGCGAATATCGTGATATTTGGGTTTTCCAAGTGTTAAAGGCCTTGGGTAAAAAATATAATTTCTCTTTGTCTACGCCTCTGGAAAAATTGGGCGACGAAGCCATTGATTTGATTTTGAACGGTGCCCCTGATTTGATTTCGGTGGAAGTAGCCTATAACAAATGGAACGTACAAAACTACCAAGTAACCTTTGACGGTATCATTAAATTGTTGGAAGAGCAGCAGGAGAAAAGGGGCGAGGGTGCAGCTGATGATATGGAAGCTTTCAGGAGATTGGAAACTTGTCCAACTTGTCACGGAGCGAGATTAAAGAAAGAAAGTCTACATTTTAAGGTAGATGGAAAAAACATCTTCGAATTGGCGGAGATGGATATCAATAATTTACACAAATGGTTTGATGGGGTAGAGGAGAGATTGAGCGAACGTCAGAACACCATCGCCAAAGAAATATTGAAAGAAATTAGGGCTCGTATCGGCTTTTTACTTGATGTGGGCTTGAATTATTTGACCTTAGACCGTACTTCGCGTACGCTTTCTGGTGGTGAAGCGCAACGTATTCGTTTGGCTACGCAGATTGGCTCGCAACTGATGAACGTAATGTACATTTTGGATGAGCCAAGTATTGGTTTACACCAACGTGATAACGAAAGGTTAATTACCGCCTTGAAAAACTTACGTGATTTGGGAAACACTGTTTTAGTGGTGGAGCACGATAAGGACATGATTTTGGAAGCCGACCATGTGATTGATATTGGCCCTTCGGCGGGAGTACATGGTGGTACGGTGGTTGCACAGGGTACACCTGCTCAAATCTTAAAGTCGGACACCCTAACTGCTGCTTATTTGAATGGTAAAAAAGGAATAGAAGTTCCTAAAAAACGTAGGGAAGGTAATGGCCATCAATTATCGATTATTAAAGCTTCTGGACATAACTTAAAAGATGTTTCGGTAGATTTTCCTTTGGGTAAATTTATCGCAGTAACGGGGGTTTCGGGTAGTGGTAAATCCAGTTTAATTACCGAAACTTTATATCCAATTTTAAACCATCACTTTTTTAGAGCGAAGAAAAAACCTTTGCCTTATGAGAAGGTGACGGGCTTAAAAGAAATTGATAAGGTGATTGAGATTGACCAAGCACCTATTGGCCGTACCCCTCGTTCCAATCCTTCTACTTATACAGGCGTTTTTTCTGACATCAGGAATTTGTTTGTGGCTTTGCCAGAGGCGAAAATTAGGGGCTACAAACCTGGTCGTTTCTCTTTCAATGTAAAAGGCGGACGCTGCGAGACTTGTCAGGGTGCGGGCATGAAGGTGATTGAAATGAATTTCTTGCCAGATGTACAGGTGCCTTGTGAGGAGTGTGGCGGCAGAAGATATAACCGTGAAACTTTAGAAGTTCGTTATAAAGGAAAGTCGATTAGTGATGTGTTGGATATGAGTATCGAAGATGCTTGTCAGTTCTTTGAGCACATGCCTTCTATTTATCGCAAAATCAAAACTTTGAATGATGTTGGTTTGGGTTACATCCGTTTGGGACAGGCTTCTACTACTTTATCGGGTGGTGAGGCACAGCGTGTGAAGCTGGCTACTGAGCTTTCTAAAAAAGATACAGGTAAAACTTTCTATATTCTGGATGAGCCTACCACTGGATTACATTTTGAAGATATCAATGTATTACTTGGTGTACTGAATGAATTGATGGATAAGGGCAATACGGTGTTGGTAATTGAGCATAACCTGGATGTGGTTAAAGTAGCCGATTGGGTGATTGATTTAGGGGAAGAAGGAGGTGCTGGTGGTGGTAAAATCATTTTTGAAGGTACCCCAGAAGGATTGATTGAAAACCCAATTAGCTTAACAGGTAAGTTCCTGAAGAAAGAGATGGAAGGGTAGTTTTTGCACCTTGTCATCCTGAGCATTGCGAAGGATCTCATTTGAATAAGAAAGAGACCCTTCGCTGCGCTCTGGGTGACAACGATAGCAACGAAATTAGCTAATTATCCAATCATCAAATTGCCTAATTCTCCTCTGGCAATCGGTCTTTATCTCCTTTTTTTCGGTTGAAGCGATAAACCACCGTAGCGTTAAATACCCTGCCCAGTCCATAAGCAGTAGACTGTAATTGATAACTTGGTGTATTGAGTTCTCGACGGTCAATAAGCGTGTTGAGTAGGTTGTTAGCTGCTAAATTCAGCGTCATCTTCTCATTTAAAATATCCTTGCTTACCGCAATGTTTAATCTGTATACAGCTTTGTTGACGGATTGTATATCCTGAAATTTACCTCTATAGCTAAAGATGGTTTCAATGGCCAAATTCTTCGGTAATTTTATTTTGCTATTCAACTGACTAGTCCAAGTTTTATTGTTGGCGCCATATTGCCCTCCTTCAAACTCACCTTGTTGCTTAAAGCCATAATAGTTAAAGTTGAGTGATAAACGCCACCATTTTAACGGATTATAGGTGCTCGAAATTTCTAAGCCATATCTTTCTTCCTTTTCTAAATTGATAGGCGTGTTTAAGAAAAAACCGTCATCTGTTTGTTTCAGTACATATTGGAAATAGTTTTTGGTATGGGCATAGTAAACAGAAGGAGTTATGGTGAATTTATCCCACTTTTTTAGCAGAGCCAACTCAAAAGAATTGCTGTAAGTTGGGTCTAGGTCGGGATTTCCAACGGTAACGTTGCGGGCATCAGAAAGGCCTCCAAACGGATTTAACTGCCAAAATTGAGGGCGGTTAATTCTACGACTGTAACTTAGCTGTAAATCGGTTGTTTTTTGCAGTTCGTAGGTCAAATGAACGGTAGGAAAAAAGTCGATGTAGCGCTTGTTGTCGTCAAAAGAGCCCGTCCTGTCAGAAATACCAATGAAAGACATTTCTGTTCTCAATCCCAAAAGGTAGTTCCATCGGTTAATTTTATGTCCCACTTGTACGTAAGCGCTTACCAAATTTTCATCATAGTTAAGCTTGTTGTTGTATTGAGGTAAGGCAACTCCGTTGGAAATAGCCCAGTAGTCACTTTTGATGGCTCGTAGATCACTTCTCACTCCCGTCTCAAATTTTCCGCTCTCACCTAGTTTGGTGTTATAATCACTTTGGATATAAATATCGTTGCTGCTTTCAATGTTTTTGGTAATCAGGTTACTTTCGGGAGTGCCAGTTGGAAATAGTTTCTGTTGATTGATGTTCTGATTTTCGTCGTCATTCCAAAAATCGTAACGCAAGCTCGTTGTCCAGCTTTTGTCCTTTTTATCAAAAGTTTTCACGTAACTCAGTTCTAGCTGATTATATTTTTTAGGTTCCTTATAGTGTTCAAAACGATGTATGGTACTATCATTGGTATTATTGCCATTGAAATAATTGTAGTAGTAGTTGATGTTGTTTTTAAGGATGAGTGTACTGTGATAAAAGCTCCCTGTAAGCGTGTTTTTAGGGTTGAAATAATAGTCGCCGCCAATATAGAAGTTATAGGCATCGTCACGTCTGTTATTGAGGTTGTTTTGTCGCAGCACACTTTTTGCACCGTTGTTCAGCGTGGTTTGCAAGCGCTCTTCTTTAAGGTAAAGATTTCTAAAGCGTACACCCACATTACTGAACAGGTTGAATTTTTCCGTTTTGAAACTGAGGTTAACATTGCCATTGTAATTGGTAGGGTCGCCAGCCCCCAATTGTACCGATGCGTTTAAGCCAGATAAGCTGTTTTTTTTGAGTACAATATTGATGATACCCGCGCCACCTTGGGCCTCATATTTGGCTGAAGGATTGGTAATTACTTCTACTTTCTCAATACTGCTGGCAGGAATTTGTTCCAAGCCATTGTTGGCCGATATCATAGAAGGTTTTCCATTGATAAGAACTCTCACGCCGCTATTTCCCCTTAAACTGATGGCACCATTGGCATCAACATTTACAGAAGGTACGTTGTTGAGGATATCATTGGCATTTCCACCTTTAGAAACAAGGTCTTTGCCCACGTTGAAGGTTTTCTTATCCAAATCGAGCGACACCGATGATTTCTCACCAATCACGTCTACGGACTTTAATAACTTAACGTCAGTTTGTAAGGATAAGATACCTAGGTTCATATCCTTATCCACTAATCTATTTTCTAGGATGATGGCTTTAAAGGAAATAAATTCAATTTTGATATGGTAGCTGCCTGTAGCCATTTGAAGGACGAATTCCCCATTTTTATCTGTAGCTATATTGGCTATTTTTTTCTGGTCAATAGGACTTAATACAGTAATTCCAGCACCTTCAATAGGCAATTGGGTTTCACTTTCAAGTACTTTCCCTTTAAGGTAAATGGTTTTGGTTTCCTGTGCAGCACTTTGTAAAGCGCTAAATAGAACCAGCAGTAATGCAATAATCTTTGTAAACTTCATCTTTGATATTTGATAAGCCAAAGATGTGTTGTAGGGATATGTCAAATGAGAATTAAAGCCGGATAATGTACAAATGTAGCTGGATAATCTATTAGGGAAGATGATTCTGTTTGATCTACAATTTTCACTTATTCGGATGTTTTTTTGGAACATCCGTCTACATTTAGCTTTTGCATTTAAACGATTGGTATATTTGATTAATGTCCATTTTAGACAAAGCAATACGTTACAGTGCGGTTTACCGAATTTCTAGCCATATTATATTTTGGCTGGTAGTTTTCATTGTTCCGCAAGTTCCAGAGGGCATGAGCCTTAGAGATGCCTTAATTGATAATGCTTTTTGTTTGGCATTTTACATGATGGCCTGTTATTTTGTAGCCTATTTCATTATTCCAAAGCTGCTTAAGGATGATAATTATTTGGTGACAATGATTTATTTCATTGTTGGCAGCTATCTGATTAGTGCGTTTTCCCGCATTATGGTAGTGCATGTGCTTGAGCCCATTATTCGTAAACCACCTTTTGAGCAAGAATCTATTTGGGAAATTCTAACTGACATTAGACAGTTAATCGTGGTTTACTTTCTGCAAAATTTTTCCTTGGCTTGGATTTTTGGTTTCCTTAAATTGGTTAAAGATAGGTATTTGATTAAGCAGCGTACATTGGTGTTGGAAAAGGAAAAAGCTGAAGCAGAGCTTCATGCCTTGAAAGCGCAGTTAAATCCACATTTTCTCTTCAACACCCTTAACAATATTTATTCGTTGTCCTTGGTCAATTCGCCTGTAACCTCTAAATCTATTGCAGGCCTGTCGGAAATTTTAGACCATGTACTTTATCGTTGTAGAGGCAATTTGGTACCAATATCTACTGAAATTGCTTTACTAGAAAATTATATTGACCTCGAAAAACTGCGATATGATGAGCGTTTGGAAGTTAACTTTAATCACTCCATTGACCAAGATTTGGATATTGCTCCTTTGATTTTGTTATCTATCGTAGAAAACGCTTTTAAACATGGTGCTGGTGAGGATATTGGTCGGCCATCCATTGATATTCATCTTAAATTGAGTAATGGCAACTTCTCTTTTATGGTTTATAATTCTTTTGCGGCTAAGGATGAAGAAATGCCAAGTGATGGTATTGGCCTAGAAAATGTGCGAAAGCAATTGGCATTAATCTACCCGCAAAACCACGAATTTAAAACTTACATTAGTGAAAGTACCTTCGTAACTTTATTGAACATAGCCGATTTGAAAACAAACAAAGTCCAAGTGAGCGATGAAAGTAAGATGTCTTTTAGTTGATGATGAGCCTTTGGCGATACAGTTGCTTCAAACCCATCTAGAAAAACTGGATTTGTTTGAGGTAGTAGCAACTTGTAGTAATGCCATTAAAGCCTTAGAGGTGTTGAGAACTGAAACAATAGACCTTTTGTTTTTGGATATTAAAATGCCACAGCTTACTGGAATTGATTTTTTAAAGACGCTTAAAAATCCACCTGCGGTGATTATTACTACTGCTTATAGGGAATATGCGGTAGACGGATATGATTTGGATATTGTAGATTACCTGTTAAAACCCATTACCTTCGACCGCTTTTTTAAAGCGATAGATAGGTATTTGAGAACAACGAAGGTACAGCCGCCGCTAAAAACTACACCCACAGCTCAGGAGTCTATTTATATCAAAGCCGGAGGGAAATTTCATAAGTTAAGTGTGGAAGATATTCTTTACCTAGAGAGCTTAAAAGATTATATCGTGATTCATTGTGTAAATCAGCAAATCACTGCTAAATATAAAATCAGTGACATGGAGCAGGAGTTAAAGCCTTTTCATTTTTTAAGGATTCACCGTTCTTATATCGTTAACCAGAAGAAAATTACTGCCTTTACCATGAACGATATCGAGATTGGTGCTCGGGAAATCCCTATTGGGACTAATTATAAAGAATATGTTTTTCAAACTTTGAAAGGTAGTTTCTCTCCATCTAAATAAATAGTTCGTCATTGCCAACTCAATTGGCAGTGACGAACTAAGAAAGTAATACCGTTCTTTTGTGATTCCGAGTTTATAGCTTGTTGCCGTATTTTGGTGAGGATCTCATTCTTGTTCAAATGAGATCCTTCGCTGCGCTCTGGATGACAAAATGCTAGTTTAGCAACATTCGTTAATAGTTCGTCATTCCCGCGTATGCGGGAATCTTAAAGCGACATAGACTTATACGGTTGCATTACTATTGCCAATCGAGTTGGCAATGACGCACTAGGCAAGCAATCTTTTTTGTCATTCCGGCGCTAGGAGGCATCCTTAATTCTTTGATATAGTCTGGAGTGAGATTGCTTCGTCGTTTCTCCTCGCAATGACGAAAAAGAGAACGTCATTGCGAAGAATGAAGCAATCTTAAAGTGCTAGTATTAATAGAATTCAGGATAGTAGGAAAGCAACTGGTCTTTTCAATTACTTGCCTTCTTTTAAGCCCAATCCTTTTAAATAGCCATCATTGGTAGTCGCTTTTTCAAACTTGCAGTTTTCCAATAATTGGTTTAAAACGGCTTCAATAGCTGCACGGTCTTTTGGCGCATATTTTCTAATGTCGGCAAAGTTTGCTTTGGCCTGATCGGCATATTTAATGATCAGATCATAATTTTCGGGTCTGGGGAAACTTACAATACCTGCTTTGGCGTCCATCTTTTTGTAAGGCCAAAAATGCCAGCTGATTTGGTGTTTTTCCATTAAAGTTCTAAACTCCAATATCCACTGGTCGTTGTTCTCTCCAGTTTCACCTACGTGAATAGGCACATTATATTTATCCCTGAAATCTAAATATTCTTGAATAACCTCTTGTGTAGTAGCTGTCCAATATTTGTGGAAACTGTAAACCAATTTGCTGTCAAAAGGAGCACCAAAAACTTTAAAATTAGAGTTCCATTGCGCACCTCCCAAAAAGATGATGTGATTTTTATCTACTTTTCTAATCTCAGCGGTAATGGCCTTGTAAAAAGGTTCAAGATGTACATTTAAAGTTTTAGCATCAAAATAATGTGCAATAGGCTCGTTCAATAAATCATAGCCTAAAACAGTGGGTTCATTTTTGTAGCGTTGTGCTATTTTTTTCCAAATGGCAATGGTGAGTGCTTGACTTTTAGGGCTTTCAAACAAAAAGGGATAGCCGTCACTGTCGTCAATATTGTCGCCCGTTTGTCCAGCAGGAGCACAATGCATATCTAAAATTACGGGTAGGTTTTCCTCTTTACACCATTTGATCACTTTATCTAAAAGCTCAAAACCTCTATTTGAATTATTCGAGCCCAAGTAACTTTCGGTAGTGAACATCTTATAATGAAAAGGAATGCGGATGGAATTCATTCCGCTACGTTTTAAGTATTGGATGTCTGCTTGAGTAACATAGTTGTTCAGGTACTTCTCCCAAAATTCGGCAGCTTTGTCTGGACCAATCAGTTCAGTAACTACTTGGTTGATCATTCTCGGCGATGATACATCTTTGAATTTGAACATGTAGCCTTCGGGTACTAGCCAGTTTCCTAAATTAGTTCCTTTTAATACAATGGGGTTTCCTGTAGGGTCGATAATGTCTTTACCTTTAACAGAGAAAAATTTGCCTTGCGCTGCGGCAATCATGGGCGCAAGCAGGAAAATGAGCAGTTTAAATGGTTTCATATGTCTTATATCTGGTTAACTAAAAATAGGAAGTGAAGTGCCAACTAAGTGCTAGGTAATCAAAATTTTACTTAAGTGTGTTTTTTACACTAAGTATGTTCGGTGATTCATAAAAAAAGCGCTACAAGTTTTTACCTGCAGCGCTTCCATTAATTTTGTTGTTTCTTAATTCAATGGGTGTTTTCCTTTTGCAATTTGGCCATCTCTGGTATTTTTTTGTACCGTAATGGCGCCAAATATGGCAAGTAGAAAAGCAAAGGCATAAAAGCCCTTTTCGCTAGGGAGCAAATCTGCATTCCATAGTCCAATAATGAGTAGGGCAATGGTAAGCAAGGTTGCAAACCAGCTAATACCATAGTAAAGTTCAGTTACTGGAATACTTTCCAGTTTGTCTCTTACTGCTTTTTGCAGAGAAATTACCGCAAACATACCGAACATTAATACGGCAAAATAATAACCTTTTTCGTTGAGGAGCATGTCTGAGCGCCAAAGGCCAATTATAAAGCCAATCATGCCTACGCCCAATGCAATCCAAGAGGCTGCAACAAAGGCATTTGAAGGTTTTTGAGTCATTGTTTTAAATTTTGGTTAGTCATTTAACAATTGCAGTAGAGACTTCCGGGGTGATTAATTGTTACATGATTTTTGATATTATGACAAATAGTAGGAGGTCACAAATACACAGGTATTTCTATTCTTATAGCTTTTTTATCTGTGCATTTTTGGCAAAAAACTTTTTTGGTTGCAAAAAAAGCGCTAGAGTTTTTACTTGTAGCGGTTCTATTAATTTTCTGGTTTCCTAATTTAATGGATAATTAGAAAGTAATTAGTATCTTTAACTAAATTTTTAGTTGTAAAATATCTGAGATGAACAGACTAATTCCATTTCTTGTCCTATTATTAACTTATACTAAAATCTGCAGCCAGGAAGCCAAAAAGAAATTGAACTTCACAATAAATGTTGAATTATTGGGTACTGACAGCGGTTTCTTTACCCTGAAATATTTTAACAGTGAAAAAGTTGAAGTAATTGATACGGCCTACCTTAAAAATAATGTTGCTCTATTTGCAGGCGATATAGAACATCACCGTCTTGCCACGCTAAAATGGCACTTTGCTTTGGGGGCTACAGGTGGTAACAATACCAGGCAAATATTTCTGGAGGAAGGAAAAATTGAAGTAAAACTGAAACAAAACCAGTTTGAAGAGGCGATTGTAAAAGGTACTGCACTGAATGAACAATGGCAAGCACACCAGAATATTAAAAAGGAGAATAAAGACCTACTAGCTGCTGCGCATCAGCAAATGCTCGTGTTAAATTCACAGCTTAAAGAAAACCCGAACGATCAAATAGCCAACAAAATTGAGCTACTTAACAGAAGTATACAAGACCTTCGCAGATATTCCAAACAACTTGACTACAACTATATACAGCAAAATCGAAATGCAGAATATAGCGCTTATCTAATGGACTATTATTTTAGTTCACGTATACTTAGCCTGGATTCTGCCCAGCAGTTTATTGATCGCTTTGACGATCAAGTCAAACAAAGTCACTATGGAACCAATATCATACAGCAGGTAAATTCAAGGATAGCCTCAGGTGTAGGTCAGATTGCCCCATCTTTCTCTAAAATAGATATTGACGGCAAACTCATCAAACTTGAACAATTCAGGAACAGAAACTATGTATTGTTAGACTTTTGGGCAAGTTGGTGTGTGCCTTGCCGGGAAGAGAATCCGCGATTAAAGCAACTCTATACAACTTATGGCAAACTAGGACTTGAGATTATAAGTATTGCATGGGAATTCAAAGCGAGCCCATGGAAACAGGCCATAATAAAAGACGGTACTGGGGCTTGGCGTCACGTGATGGCAAATTTAACTTCCTTCGAGGACGATACCTTAAGAGGGGTCTATTCCATTGCATCCATACCAACACTTATTCTAATTAATCAACAAGGTGAAATAATTGGCAGATATCGAGGTGCTAGCGATGAAGGTTCCATAGAGGACCTAGAAAAAAAACTGAAGGAGACTATTAAGCCTTAGTTAAGGCCCGCTGGCAATTTGCTGTTTTACGAAAAAATTGGATTATTTGATTTCATGGACTATCTGTTTGTCTATGACAAACTTAGTAAAGCCACAGATGCACAGCTTTGATAGCTATAATTATTAAATCTAATCTTAAAAAGGATATATCTGTGCATCTATGGCAAGGAAAAATAGCTGAAAATCGCTATTCCTCTTGCTAATTAATTTAGCTAGATTTGTGTTATGGATAACGTAGTGGCTGAAAATCCCATCGCAGATAAAGTTTTCGAGTTTATTGAATATACCAATCAATCTATTTTTTTGACAGGTAAAGCGGGTACTGGAAAAACAACTTTGTTAAAGCGTATCAAGAAAGAAAGTTCGAAAAAAATGGCCATTGTAGCGCCTACGGGCGTGGCGGCAATGAATGCAAAGGGAACTACTATCAACTCCTTTTTCCAATTGCCTCCAGGTTCTTTTTTCCCAGGGGATATAGGACTGCAAAATTTACAAGAAGGCTTTGTTTCCATTAGTTCGGCAGTGAACGACTTAAGTTACACCAATGATAAGTTGAAGCTTTTTAATGAGCTGGAGCTGTTGGTGATTGATGAGGTGTCGATGGTTCGTTGTGATGTCATGGATATGCTTGATGCACTGCTACGTTCAGTGAGAAAAAATAGCAGCCCCTTTGGAGGGCTACAACTTTTGTTGATCGGCGATTTATACCAGCTTCCACCTGTAACCAAAAGGGAAGATTGGGCGGTTTTGAGCAGGGCATATCCTTCGCCTTATTTCTTTGATTCACTGGTGGTTCGTAAACATCCTTTATTGCAAATCGAATTGACCAAGGTGTTTAGGCAAACAGAAGAAACCTTCATCAAAATCTTAAATGACATTAGGAGTAACCAAATTAACGATGAAGGTTTGGTACTGCTTAACCAAAGATTTGATCCTGAATTTAAAGATAGTAAAGACATCAATCCCATTATCATTACTTCGCATAATGCAGAAGCGAACTTGATTAACAAGCAAAAATTGGATGAATTGGAAGGTGAAATCTACACCTTTGATGCAGAGGTTAACGGTGAGTTTAAAGAGTTGGGCTTACAGGCTGAACAGCAATTGGCGCTAAAAGTTGGGGCACAAGTAATGTTCATTAAAAATGATACTGGAGAAGACAGGAAGTTTTATAATGGTAAAATTGGAAAAATAAAGTCTATAGATCAGGAAGAAATTTATGTCTCTTTTACAGGAGAGGAGGACTTGCTGTTAACTAAAAGCGCTTGGCAATCTTTTGAATATAAATTAGATGATGAAGAGCAGGTTTCCCAAAATCAAGTAGGTGAGTTTTTACAATATCCCATTAAACTGGCTTGGGCGGTAACCATTCATAAAAGTCAGGGCTTAACTTTTGATCACGCCATTATCGATGCAGGAAAGTCGTTTATTGCTGGGCAGGTTTACGTGGCTTTAAGTAGGGTAAGAACTTTGGATGGACTAGTGCTTAAATCTAAAATCAATAAGGATAGTTTAAGATCCAATAATGAAGTGATCAACTTCATGAAGCCGCTCAATTTGGAAGAGTTAACACAAATGAAGGTGGAGGCACAAGAAAAATTTATCCTGCAATTGGTGCTTAATCATTTCCGTTTCAATCATATCATTTATGAGCTTAATTTGATTGACAATGATCCAGAAATTAACAGGGCAAATATTCCGATGTTTAAAACCCAACTCTCTGAAATCATTGAAGGTGTTTCGGCTTTGACTGTCCTGATAGAAAAGTTTCAAACGCAAGTAAAACTTTTACACCAGCAAGGTGGTTTTGTAGAACAGGCAACGCTTCAGTCGAGGATAGTAGCGGCAAATACCTATTTTGCAAAAGAACTGACCGTAAAGGCGCTTCATCCAGTATTGAAATTGGTGAGGGTAAAGCCTAAAAATAAAATACAGCAGCAAATACAACATCAGCTGCAAAAAGTAAGACAGCAGATAGATAACTGTATCACCTTGATGCATATCGGTTCGGGCTTGTTAGAAACGCCCTTGAAAACAGAAGATTATCAAGGATGGATTGTTCAACAACGAACCAAACAAAAGAAAGTTCAGGAGAATAGCTCCAATGCACAGGAAGCGGTTACGTTACAGCTGTTTTAAGAAATCTTAATCGTTAACACGGATGAAAAACCTGCTTACTGCTTCACAAATTAGAGCCGTTGATGCTTATACCGTCCAACACCAACCCATTACTTCTATTGATTTGATGGAAAAAGCAGCCTCAGCATTTGTAGAAGCTTTTATAGCAGCTTATCCTAATCAGCAGCAGGCTATTTTGGTGGCTTGTGGGCAAGGAAATAACGGTGGAGACGGTTTGGCCATTGCTAGAATATTAACAGACAAAGGCTTTTCAAATATCCGTGTTTGCTTAGCGCAATTCTCCCCAAATTCATCAAGCGATTATAAGATTAACCTTGAGCGATTGAAGAAAGAGATGCCGAGTATTTCTATTCTCAACAATACGAGTGAGTTGGGGTTTTTGAAAGGTGAAATCGTGATAGATGCACTACTTGGTTCTGGCTTAAATAAGCCTTTAACAGGAGAACTAGCGATATTAGTATCTGCAATCAATGAATCAGGAGCAACAATTGTATCGGTAGATGTACCTACTGGTTTCAGCAGTGAAGGAGAAATAGAGTATCCTTACCAAGGCATCAAGGCAGATTTAGTCATTAGTTTCCAATTGCCAAAGATCAATTTCTTCTTCCCAGAAAGTGCCAAGGCTTTGAAAAAATTTAAGGAGGTGCCTATTGGCTTGGACGAAGATTATATTCAAAGTTTACCTACTGATTGGAAGTTAATTACCGATCAATTTGTTAGTGATACCTTAAAGCCCCGTGAAAAATTTTCTCATAAGGGAACTTACGGGCATGCATTGATACTTGCAGGAAATACGGAAACTATGGGTGCTGCCTTATTGGCAACAGGCGCTTGTTTGCATAGTGGTGTAGGTTTAGTAACTGCCTGTATCCCACAAAGTGGCTTAACCGCTTTAAACGTAAGTTTACCAGAGGCGATGTTTTTAAACAGAGAGGCTCTGCAAAAAACAACGTTAAACAAATACCAAGCGGTTGCCGTTGGACCAGGGCTGGGGGTAGACGAGGAACAAACCCAATTGCTTGACTATCTGCTCGCACAAAACGAACCTTTGGTCCTGGATGCAGATGCGCTCAACATCATCGCAGGCAATAAGTATTTGTTAAAAAAAATACCTCAGCAAAGTATCATTACCCCACATTTAAAAGAGTTTGACCGTTTGTTTGGCGAACATCAAAACTGGTGGCAAAGGGTGGAGACTGCTAGACAAAAGGCTAAAGAACTGCAAATCGTAGTTGTTCTTAAAAATCAATATACTTTTATGGCTTTGCCAACGGGCGAAGTTTGTATTAATCCAACAGGCAATCCGGCTATGGCGCAGGGTGGTATGGGCGATGTTTTAACCGGTATGATTGTTAGCTTTATAGCACAAGGATATACCTGCGAACAGGCCGTTATTTTAGGCGTATATCTACATGGCAAAACTGGTGATGCTTTGGCAGAAAACCAAGGGGTAATTGCCGCTTCTAATTTATCTCAAACCATCCCAAAAATCTTAAAGAAATACAATCCGTAGAGATGGTGTCAACGGATAACTTTTGTTGATATTGTGAGCGGCTGAAAAAAAATAATGGTATAATCTTCGCTGTTTCGCTCCTCTTAACTTTGTTTTTGAACCTTCCTGCCACGTTTTTAGCGCATTAAAGCGCTTTTTTTTCCGAGAACGATTGCACAGTTTTCTCTTTCTTTACAAAAAACAAATTCTTAAATCTGTAATAGATTTTGGATAAAGAAGTGTTTTATAGCCTTTTGCATGCGAGGTAACAGCACCCCAAAATTACCTGACCAAATTTGTAAACCTAATTGTTATGAAAAAAACTTTACCTTTTTTCGCATGCCTTTGTATGCTCTTTTCTTTAACCTCAAAAGCACAAGAGCTTACCTATAAAGTTCCTGGTCCCGCAACTAATACCACTACTGAGGTAGCAAGTGGAACTACTACCCAAAACAACATTAAGCTAGATTATGAAACCACCGGTATTGTAGCGGATGGTACTTCTGGATTTTTCTATTACACATTAAATAATTCTACTAGAAACGTTGCGCTAACCTCATTGTCAACTGGCAATATCACCAAAATTTCTGTTCAATATAGAGGTACTGGAAACTCAAGCCTATCAGGGCTTACTATTTCCTATGGTGCAAGCGCATCAAGTATAGATGGAACATTAACCCATGCTATGGCTGCAGGAGCAACAGCCCCAGGCGTATTGGCCGAGTTTACCATCCCCAACGGAGGAGCTAAATTTGTGCAAATCAAGCGTACTTCGAGCACCGCTCGTTTATATTACGTAGCAGCTGGATTTTCTGATTATACCTTGCCCTCTGATTTTTTACCGTTAGAGTTGCTCTCTTTCGCTGCAAAACCTGATGCCTTAGGCAAAACCGTAAATCTAAACTGGAAAACCACCAATGAAGTGAACACACAAGACTTTGTGGTAGAGAGAAAAACAGATAATACGGATTTCGCACCATTAACTACAGTGCTTAGCAAAAATGTAGCAGGCACACACGATTACAGTTTTACGGATAAATCGCCTTTAGCAGGTAATTCTTATTACCGTTTACAACAACGTGATAAAGATGGTAAATATACTTACAGCGAAATTGCCCGTGTAAAAATAGAGGGTATCAGCTTAAGCCTACGTCCCAATCCGGTAAGTAATGAATTGATTGTCAATCATGATAATGCCAATAAAGCTGCAGTGTTAAAGGTGGTGGGGCTAGATGGCCGTTCGCTGATCAAAGCCAACGCTAACGTAGGAACTGCTTCTACTACGATCAATGTGGCATCTCTTGCTTCGGGTACTTATTTGTTAGTATACGAGGGCAATGGTCAATCACAATCGCATAAGTTTATCAAAAAATAACCTCTAACATAGCACATGTTGTACTGCCTTTTATTTTAAAGGTGGTATAGGAATACTATGGCCTAACCAAATCCCTGTTATGAACAAATTGAAACTACTATTTACAACTTGCCTCCTTTTTGTGCTAGCTCAACTTTCGTGGGCACAAACGAATTACTTTACCGAAAGTTTTGAAACTGGATTGCCCACTACTAAACCAACTACCGAAACCTCCGCTAACTTGGTTTCTGGAACGTGGGTGGTAAAAGGGGCCTATAGGTCTACTACAAAATGCGATGGTACTTATGGTTTTAGATTTATAGGAGCGGAAAATTCATATGCTATTACCCCATTATTGGTCAATGGTGTTTCTACACTTACTTTTAATAATAGTAGGACTTCCGTAAGGACACTTACTTTTTATGCCACTACAAAATCAGACTTAGCCACCATTACAGAAGCTGATTGGGTGCAAATTTCTACGACCACTTCTACGGCTGCTGGATGTACAGCAGGTTTGTACACGGTGAATTTTACTCAAAGTTCATCCATTGTAGCAGCAGATATCAGAAGAATTAGAATTGTAAATGCCACAGCTAACGACAATGATATTGATGGGTTAACGGTGGCATCCGCTGCCATTACCATTAGTTCCGATGTTGAAGTAACAGCTTTTAAACTTCCAGGTCAAGTAGGTACAGAAAGCATTAACTACACCGCGGGAACCATTAACATCAATGTAGCCACAGGGGTGAATTTAACTAATGTAGTGCCTAGTACTTTCACCATTTCTAGCGGAGCAACGGTTAGTCCTTTAGCTACTGCCGCTCGTGATTTCACAACTCCCGTGAATTATGTGGTGACCGCTCAAGATGGTACCACCACTAAAAGCTGGACGGTAACCACTACTGTGGTACAGTCTACAGAAAAAGAAATTACGGCCTTTAAACTTTCTAACGACCAAATTGGAAATGCTTCTATCAATAGCAATACGGGACAAATTTTGGTGACGATGCCGCTTGGTACCAGCTTAACAGCTTTAACACCGGTTACTTTTCAAGTATCTCTGTTTGCCTCTGCGAATCCTACCACTAATAGTGCTCAAAATTTTAGTGCTCCGGTAACTTATGTGGTAACTGCTCAAAATGGTAGTACTAAATCATGGACTGTTACGGTAGCTATTGTTGATCCTAACCTCACTTTTACAGCTTACGAAGCTGAACAAGCAGACTTTACAGGTAAAGTAGATACACAGCATACAGGTTTTACGGGCTCAGGCTTTATAGATTTCTTAGCAAGTGGTGAAAACCAAATTACCTTCACGGTATGTAACCAACAGGCAGGTGTACAAACCGCAAAATTGAGATATTCTTTTGCAAAGGACGAAAATCGCGCTGCGGCCTTATATATAAACGATGTTTTTGTACAGAACATTGATTTCCCTCGTACTGCAACATTTACCGATTGGGTAGAAGCCATCGTTTCTGTAAACTTAAATGCGGGGGTTAATAAAATTAAATTGACTTGGGAAACAACTGATGGACCAAATTTAGACCGTTTGGATTTATCAGGCGCCCAATGTGCATCTTACACTTTAAACGTAACAGGTACCAATGGAGGAACGGTGGCATTAAGCCCAAGCCGAGCAGGTAATCACTTTTTTTCAGGCGAAACGGTAACCCTTTTAGCAGAAGAAAAGCCCGCGTTGAAATTAGATAACTGGACAGGTGATTTAACAGGCAATACCAATCCTGCTACTTTGGTGATGAATAGCAATAAAACCGTGACGGCTAATTTTAGGGTGATCAATACTTACAAAATTAATGTCACTACGGTGGGGATTGGTAGTGTGACACTTAACCCAGCTGGGGGCGAATATGCCGATGGTACACAGGTAACGGTTACGGCCAGTTCTGTATTAGGTTCTACCTTTCAAGGCTGGTCTGGTGATTTAACTGGGAATACTACTTCACAAGTGATTACTGTAAATGCCCATAAAAATATCACGGCTACCTTTACCGATAATCTGAATATCGACTTTAAACAACCTGTAGGTTTTGCATCTATTACTGCTGATGGTTTTAATGGTCCAACTACAGGAGGCGATGCCATAGTGCCAGGTTTCACCAAAAAAACCATCTATATCAATGGTCCAGCAGAGTTTAATAAACTAGCGCAAACACTTTACAATCGGATTAGATATAAATACATGGATGCCAGTCCGCTGACCATTGTTTTGGAGCCAGGTGTTTATGAAGATGTTACCTTAAGCCCATCCATTAGTGTTTGGGGCAACCATATGCTCGATATTCAGGAGCAGGCTAACCTAACTATCATTGGACGTAAAAATGTGGTGTTTAAATTCGGTATCAATGTTAAAAGAAGCCAAAATATCATCATCAGAAATATCTCTTTTCAAGATTACTACGATGATGGCATCAACATCGGTAATACTGAAACCAACCACATTTGGGTAGACCACTGTACCGTTGGACATCCTACTACTATGCCTACTGACTCGGAACATCCTGATGGAGGAATTGACATTAAAGATGGCGCAAGTTATATCACCATTTCTTGGACACTTTATCGCAATAGTTGGAAAACGGGATTGATTGGTCACTCCGATAACAATGCGAGCAAAGATGTAGGCCGTTTAAAAGTAACGCATTATGCCAATCATTTCTTAAATACCAACTCTAGAAATCCAAGGGTGAGATTTGGAGAAGTGCACGTATTAAACTGTTTAAGCGAAGGCGTGAAACTTTACGGAATTGCGGCGGCCATTGGTGCCAATGTATTTGCCGAAAACAACTTCTATCTCAATACACGTTGGGGAATGTATGCCGATCGGGTATCAGCAGATTTTAAAGCCGTTTTCGGTAATAATACAGATGATACCTTTACCTCAAAAACAGGAAATAAACCGGCTGTAGGATTAAAACAAGTAGGTAATGAATATGACGATTCTGGTTTGCCAGTAATTACTGCTCAAATTAATCCTGCGATGTTAAACCCAGGAGGTAGGTCGGTAAAATTTGATGAGTTGAACCCTGGAAGTGTTTTCAACCCATCTACGTATTACAGTTATACGGCACTTCCTGCTTCGGTGGTGAGAGTATTGGTGCCTATTTATGCTGGGGCTGATAAGGTAGATTGGTTCCCGGATGTACTGCCTTTGGATTTATTGAGCTTCGAAGCTAAAAAATCAGGAACAGCAACAAACCCACAAGTGAATGTAACTTGGAAAACCGCTAACGAGCGTAATACCGACAAATTTGAAGTACTGAGAAAAGGCGACGAAGGAAATTTTGTGGTGATCAATACGCAGGCTTCTAATAATACCGCAGGTGAACACCAATATAGTTTTACAGACCGTACACCATTAGCAGGCAATAGTTATTATCAGCTTAAACAATATGATAAAGACGGTCAAACCACCACTAGCGAAATCAGGATCATCAATCTTCCAGCAATAGCGACCGAATTCCGAGCTTATCCAAATCCTACCAGCGGTTTAATTACGGTGGAACATACTACGGTTAAAAGTACAGGAACATTAAGCGTTTACGACACACAGGGGCAGCAAAAAAGTTCGCTGAAATTGAGTAAAGGACAGACGAATACCAGCATCAATCTCGCCCACTTAGCTAATGGTTTTTATATCGTCAAAATAAATATAGACGGACAGCAACAGCAAGTAAAAATCATTAAGAAATAAAATTTCTAATTCTCGGCATTATCAAAGGGAGCGCTCATTGGCTGCTCCCTTTTTCTCCAAATTCATGAACATAAAAAAATGAAAAGGCATCTTTTAAAAACAATTTTCGGCATGGTGTTATGCTTGGTGGTCCTTCAAGTGAGGGCGCAATATCAAGCCACTGTAGATCCAAGCGGCGCAGGTAACTACACCACCATTCAGGCGGCATTAAATGCAGCGCCGTCTAACGCCACTTCTCCCTATCGGATATTTATCAAAAAAGGGGTTTATTATGAAAACCTGACCATTGCTAAGCCTTTCATCCAATTTATTGGAGAAGATGTGGCCAAAACCATCATCACCTATAACAATTATAACGGGAAGAGCATCCCAGGGGGTGGTACTTATGGTACGGCAAATTCGGCTTCGGTAATTATCAATGCCGATGATTTTAGTGCGGCACATATCACTTTCGAAAATACCACGGGCGATGCGCCACAGGCCTTGGCCATTAATGTAAGTGGCGATAGGGCCTCTTTTAAAAATTGTAGGTTTTTAGGTGGACAGGATACTTTTCTGTCCTACAATTCTAAATACCCGCAGTCGTTGTACAAATGCTACATTGAAGGTGTGGTCGATTTTATTTTTGGTAACGCCAAAACAGTATTTGACGAGTGTACCATTTATCCGAGAGACCGTGTAGACAATCAAGCGAGTAGTTATATCACGGCCTCTAATACTAGGGAAAGCAAAGGTTTGTTGTTCAGAAATTGCGAGATTATTGCTAATAGAGGTACTACAAAATACGTATTGGGCCGACCTTGGCAAAATGATGCGGCTACGGCTGAACCCAAAGCAACTTCGGCAACGATTTTTGTAAACACCAAAATGAGTAATGTAGTGAAGCCAGAAGGATGGTCAATTTGGGATGCAGGGACTGATGTAAGTAAAATTATTTATGCCGAATACAACTCCATGGATATGGCAGGTAATCCTCTAAACGTAGCTTCAAGGGTAAATTGGTCTAAACAATTAAGTGCTAGTGAAGTTGCCGAATATTTGGATAACAATGTGGTTTTTAAGGATAGGAATAATGTAGTTTGGGACCCTTATGCTGTTTTTTTGGATGGCAATGCAGTACCAGCAAACAGGTTGGCTATTTCCAATTTCAAGTATACTAAAACAGGAACAGAACTTACTTTTAAATGGAATTTAAACTGGCCTGAAAATAATGTGACCTATCGATTGTATCGCATTACGGATGGTGGCAGCCCAGCTTTGGTGAATGAGCAAACCATTACAGGCAATGACGTGAACCTTGCCTATGCGCCAAGTACTGGCAAAGAAATGGTTCCTCCGTCTATGTCTACTTACGAATATTATGTAGAAGCCAGTTCAGCAAGTGGAACAGTTCGTTCAGAAAGTACGACTATTTCCGCAATACCCGTAATGACATTAACAGGTGCATTGCAGGCATTTAAACAAGGGATAGACAAGCCTTCGGCAACACAAGTGCTCACCTTAAGTGGCGAATACTTGCAGACTGATGTTACGGTGACTCCTCCAGCTAATTTTGAAGTAAGTGCAGATAATGGCGTGACTTGGAAAAACAATGCGAGCCCGCTACTACTGACGGCTACCAATGGTTTATTGGCGTCAAAATCTGTTTTGATACGTTTAAATGCGACCACCGCGGGACTTTATTCGGGTAATGTGACCTTTGTTTCTGGAACGGGTAGCCATAATAAAACGATAGCAGCAAGTGGCGAAACCCTTAATCAGCCCTTGGTAAACAGCAAGGGAATTGCAAGTATCAGTTTTGCTCAAAATGTAAATGCATCTTACCTGAGGGAAGGCGTAACTTCAGCCTCGTTGGATTTGAAGAGTTATATTTTATCTAACCAAGTAAGCGGAAGCAATGTGCCTTTCTCTACGGCTTCTGGAGTTCAGTTCGCACCTGCTGCAGATGGCGGGAGTTGGCAAACCGATAACGGTTTAAAGAGCATGACGGATAAATCTAAGCATGTTGAAATTAGCGTGAAGCCAAACGCCAATTATGAAATAAGAGTTGATTCTATTCTGTTCAATTTGGCTGTTTTTAGTACTACGGGGAATTTCGCCATCGAATATTCTACGGATAATTTTGCCACGAGTACTTTACTCAAAGCTGGATTACTGAACGGTAACCCATTAGTGGTTACAGGCAGCTATCCAACTTTTGTAGATGGCACTTGGTTATTGGATAATCAGAATGCTGGTGTAAAAAGATATGCCTTTGCCTTAAATGGTGCTTCTGGGATCACCGTGTTACCTAGTCAGGAACTTAAATTTAGGCTATACTTTAGAACAGTGAGTTCAAGCGCTACCAGATACGTCACCCTTAAAAATGTAGACATCAAAGGAGATGTTGGCTTAGCAACCAAAGAAGGGGATTACCGAACAATTAGTAGTGGTGCTTGGCTAGACCCAAGTATTTGGCAAAAAATGGTGGCTGGCACGTGGTCGGCAGCACCAACCATTCCTCACTTTGGTACTGGACAAACCTCTTTCATTCAAGCTAACCATACCGTTATTGCTCCTAATATGACCGATTTAACTACCGCACAAAGTGGGTCTTATGGTTACGTCAATTCTATTGTAGTTAGAGACGGCGGTAAACTCATTGTTGAAAGTGGTAAAATATTAGGTTTGCATCGCGACCAGCTTTATCAAATAGACGGAGAGTTTGAAAATAATGGAACCGTAAATAATGATGGTAAATACGATTTGATCATCAATGGTTTAGTGACTAATAGCGGCACTTTAAAAGTTGACCAAACAGGAAGTAACGTATTCATTAAAGGAAAGCTAACTAATAAATCTTCGGTGAATTATAACTACGTAACCGTGAAAGATGGAGGGATTTACGAACATGCCGCAAATTCAAACACCATGCCGGTCGTGATTACTTTCGAAGATGGTGCTACCTTTTTGATTTCGGGAATTACCACCTCGCAAACAGGGATATTGAAAAACACATTAAGTTATTATAATGTAATTTGGAACAATACAGGGCAAAGTAATTACTATGCATTTCAAGGAAGTTTAACGGCTAACGTGCGAGGTAAGTTTACCGTAAACAGCACGGGAACTACTTATCTAGCTTTGTTAAATGCTAATGGCACCATTGGTTTGGGAAGTTATGAACAGAATGGGGGTAGGGTAGTTGTTAGAGAAAATGGAACTGTAAATGCGGTATTGAATGTAGCTGGAGATTTTGTGGTGAATAGCGGTACGTTCGAATCAAATTCGGCCGCTTCGGTAAAGTTGAATTTGAGAGGAACAACGGGTATTTATAAATACAGTGATGCCGCTACTTTGTTGAAAAACCTTACGGTAGATGTGGTAGGAAATTATACATTACAATCACCGATAGTTTCAGATAACCTTACCATAGAAGCTGGAATTTTAACCTTAGGGAATAATTCACTAACTGTAAATAGCATCACCAGAGATAATACCGCTACAGGTTATGTCATTACCAACGGTACGGGAAGTTTGATAGTGAAAAATATAGGTTCAACAAATACCCTAATTCCAGTGGGTACAAGTGTAGGTTATTCGCCTTTGAGCATTAGCAATACGGGAACAAGCAATGACTTTTCAGTAAGCTTAAAAACGGGGATAGATAATACACTTCCGTTTAACCCTAGCAACTCGGTGAATTTACAATGGAATATTACGCCATCGGGTGCAGGAGCCAATGCTAATCTTCAGTTTCAATGGGCCGCGGCAAACCATAATGCTGGTTTTTCAACCAGTTCGCCTATAAGTGTGGCTAACTATCATTCGGGAGCGTATGTGGGTTATGCCGCCACACTTGCAGGGACTAATCCTTACACTGCTACCATCAACAACATTAATCAATTTAGTCCATTTGTAGTGGTTAACGACGGTGTGTTGCCTTTGGATTTACTTTCTTTTGAAGCTAAAAAATCAGGAACAAATACCAATCCACAGGTAAGTGTTAATTGGAAAACTGCCAATGAGATAAATACGGATAAGTTTGAAGTATTACGCAGAAGCGAAACTTCGGCATTTGAAACAGTGAATGTACAAAGCTCCAAAAATACGATGGGTGAGCATCAATATAGCTTTATAGACCGCTCGCCATTACTGGGCAAATCATATTACCAATTAAAGCAATATGATAAAGATGGAAAAGTAACTTTTAGTGAAGTAAGTTTGGTAGAAATCCAAGATTTGGGAATGAGTTTAGCCGCTTATCCAAATCCAACGGAAGGTGCGGCAACGCTTAGATTTTCCACCTTAATCGCAAATACCGAAGTGGTAGTTTACGATTTACAAGGGCGAAAACAAATAAGCCAGTGGGCTAAAAAAGGAGAGAGTAGTACTTCTTTGGATTTCAGTGCACTTCCAAAAGGTTTATATTTCATCAACCTTCTTAACGAGGGTAAAAAACAGACACTTAAAATCATCAGAAAATAAGTGGGGGCTTGCCATTGCTGGTTTTGGTTTTTCCGCAGTAAGCCTCATCCCATGCTAAATTAACAAACGAAGGAGGCACCTCTGGCAATAATGTCAGGGGTGTTTTTTTTTTACGTGATTTTGGGATAGTGGATTTGTAATTTTTCAAGATCTCAAGTCTGGCAAACCTTCTTTTTTTGCTAAAAACTAAACCTGTTGGCATGGACTCTTATGTGACTATGTGGTTGTATTTTTTGCCAAAAACGTAAAAGCTTCTTAAATGAACCACATAGGCACTTAGTAAACTGAATGGTATTAACAAACTCGCGAGAGATTCCGCTTTAAGATTGCTTCATTCTTCGCAATGACGCTCTTTTTTTCGTCTTTGCGAGGAGGAACGACAGCTAGCTCCGACCATTCGGAGAAGCAATCTCATTCTAGGCTACTTATTAGTATATAAAGGCAAGATAATTAATCTCATCTTAGTTACTGATATTTTTGTAGCTAAAAAATAAAAAACACGGTCTTTACTCCTTGCTCCTTATTCCTAAAAATCCTGCTCTTAAGCTATTCCTTCAATATCAAAAAGGTGTTTTTCTGCGTGATAAGAAGAACGTACCAACGGACCACTTTCCACATATTTCAAACCTTTCGCCAAACCTACTTCTTTGTATTTAGCAAATTGGTCTGGGTGAATCCAATCAAGCACAGGATGGTGAGCTTTGGTAGGTTGTAAGTACTGACCTAAAGTTAAAATATGTACACCATTGGCAACCAAGTCGTCCATAGCCTCAAAAACATCTTCCTCTGTTTCGCCTAAACCTAGCATGATACCAGTTTTAGTACGTAAACCAAATTCCGAAATTCTTTTAAGACACTCCAAGCTTCTGTCGTACTTCGCTTGAATACGAACCTGTCTGGTCAAACGTCTAACCGTTTCCATGTTGTGGGAAACCACTTCAGGTCTTTCTTCTAAAACTCTGTATAGATTATCCCATTGACCTTTAAAGTCAGGGATTAAAGTTTCTAGGGTAGTGATTGGGCTTTCACGTCTGATGGCTTGTAGGGTTTCTGCCCAAATAATTGAGCCTCCATCTTTTAAGTCGTCACGGTCAACCGAAGTAATTACGCAATGTTTTACACCCATTAACTTCACCGAATTGGCCACTCGGTTAGGTTCATCGGTATCCACCGCCAAAGGACGGCCCGTTGCTACAGCACAGAAAGAACATGAACGGGTACAAATGTTCCCTAAAATCATGAAGGTTGCTGTACCTGCACCCCAACACTCGCCCATATTCGGACAATTACCACTCTCGCAGATGGTGTGCAGCTTATGCGTATCCACCAAACTTCTTACTTGTGCATATTCTTTACCCACAGGTAATTTCACCCTTAGCCAATCAGGTTTACGTGCTTTTTCGGTAACTGGCGCTACAACTGGAAGTTCAATCATAATACAAAGTTAAACAATCTTTATTAATTGTTGTAACCTTGAAATGTTGGAAGGTTGTAATGTTTTGGATAATTAGTTAGTAGCCCGTTTTTTAGTTCTTTGGATTTGAAAAGCAAGTTACAGCCTACATTAGTGTTAGTCCTTCTTTCAGCTATATCTTTTTGGTTTTGTAAAACCAAAAAGTATGTCGCTTCAATAAGGTTTAGAAAACAAAGCCTGTGCAAATAGGCAAAAAGTCCTAGCAAATTCGTAATCCGATACTAATTCTAATTCACTGCAAAGAACCCATAACAAAAGTTATTTAAACAACCCCTTTGCTCCATTTAAAATCTCACTACCTTTTTTCTTCAATTCAGTTTTACCCTTTTCTATATTCTTATTGTCAGCATAACTGTCCACTGAACTGGAAATTTGCTGAACTTTGCGTACAGTAGCAAACATTTCTTTGGTATGCGGAACATTATTTTCTCTAAGCACTCGCTCCCAATCTACCTTCATCAAAATAGAAAACATATATTTAGTCACAATTTTGCTCAAAAAAACTTTGTCGTAAACACCGTTCAGTGCCTTATCAGCTTCTCGGTTATTTACGTAAACAATGGTTTTTTCTAAAGCTTCGCGTTCACTGTTAGACAATAAAGGGCTTTTCTTTAACTTTGTTAATGCAGCAATGGCTTTAGTTTTATCTTCACGTTTCAGATATAAATAGCTTTCTACCGTTAACGTCAATTCAGTTTCAAGCCCCAGTTTTTTAGTGTCTTCCAAGAATTTTTCAAAATCGTCCAAAGCTCTTTCTTCATCTACTTTTCTTTCCATTCTTAGCCTATCGAAACCTCTAAATAAATAATTAATGCCATGGAAAGCGGTATGCGTTTGACTATCGCTTAAATTTCGCCAACCAAAAAATGCTTTAGTGTACGGCAGTGGAACCTTCTCATTTTTATCTAACCATTTAATATTTCTAGAAAGTCCATCTTCAGATAAATAGAATAAATTGTTGCTGAAAAACAGAAACCCCCTTACAAATTCCAATAATGTTTTCGTTTCGTGGTCAGGTAAAAGCTCGGGTTGAGTTTTCGAGCATTCATATAGCGCAAATGGCTGCCCCAAATCTCTGGTAGCCAGAACAATCATACTTAAGATGGCGTGCTCAATGTTTTGAGCTTGGGTTTTTTCATCGCCAGCTAATAGCGTAAATTTCTGTTTGGTGTTGCCATAAACTCTATTTATCCCTTCGGTTAAGGTTGGAAAAATATCTTCATCAGTTTCTTTTACGAAACCCTTCACAGCCCGATAATCTTTATATAGCATTAGCGCTTCTACGGCAGAAATATGTTTGCCAGAATCTGTGTTAACATTACTTAAGGAGTTTATCACTTTATTCAAATGCTTACCAAATTTCTGATATTCAGCTTTGGTAGTATCTTGCACCGCTGAAGATCTCATAGCAATTTTCGCAAACTTGTAAAATGTGATTTTGTCGTAGTTTAAGTTTTCTGTTAGCCTCTCTTGGTCTAATGCTAGCAGTTCTTCGTCAGTTTCCGTATTTGAACATCCGCTTACTGATAAGAATAATACTGATATAAAAGCTATAAAATGATTTTTCATAGTAATGGTTTGAAGTAGATCAATGACAAATTTTTCATCGATACAATCAAAAATAGTTCAATATAGTTAAAGATTATAGCGTTGATGAGGGATATTCTACATTGAAATAAGTAAAATATTGCAAATACAGTCGTTTTGCAGTCTGCTAATTGAAATTTGATTATGGGAATTTGTTTTTTTTACTCGCTAGGCAACGTAATAAAAAATGTGGTTCCTTTACCTAATTGGCTATCTACTTTCAAGCTGCCATGATTTTGGGTAATCATATCCTGACACAAGATAAGCCCGATGTGGTACCCTCTTTCACCAGCGGTGCCCGTATTTGGCGTATGGGCCAGATTAAATAAATTCTCTAGGTCGGTGTCGCTAATGCCAGGGCCAGTATCCCTAATGGTGCAAATAATGTTTTCACCTTCAAGCTTGGCTTCAAAAACAACCTCATCATTAGCTTTGCAGAATTTTATGGCGTTGGAAAGCAAATTTCTGATGACTACGTGAATCATATTTAAATCCACAAAGGCTAAAGCATCAGCAGGTACATTGTTTTGAACCTTAATAGATTTTGTTCTGATGTGAGAATCCATCAGTTTGATGTTGTGTGACACAATTTGATGAAGTTCTACTTGAATAGGGTTAACAGTAATACCTTCTAATTGGCTTTTTGACCATTCCAATAGATTATCCAGGAAGGCGGCGGTATTATAAATGGTATCTTCCAATCTGTTCAATAATTCACCAAGTTCTTCCTCATTCAAAACACCATTGCGATACATTTCAAACAAGCTCATTAGGGAATTAATAGGGGCCCTTAAATCGTGTGAAACAATGGAGAAGAATTTATTTTTTACCCTATTGAGTTTTTCAAGCTCCACATTTTGGGCGTTGATAATCTCCATTTGAGTTTTCAGCTCTTCGTTTACTTCGGCAATTTCCTGTTTCTGTTTTTGCAGTAAAATATTGGCATTTTTATTTTCTGAGTTACGCTTATAATATAACAACAGCAAAATAGCAACCACCAATAGCAAAGCAGTAACAATAACAATGATGATCGCGTAATCAGTAATTTTTTCGGAAATTTTCTGGTTGTGTTCTTCTAGATTTTTATTGTCGGTGTTTACCCTTTTTAGATCGTTTAAAATAACCTCTTTCTTGGTCTTGGAATTATTAAGGCTATCATTAATAGCCATGTAATCCGATTGATGTTTCAGGGCAAGGTCAAATTTTTTCTGTGCTGTTTCGATGTTTACCAGGTTCTCAAGTGCTTGCACCACCAAAGTTTTTGATTCTGCTTCCTTCGCCTTGTCCAAGGCTAGCTTTATATTTTCTTCTGCCTTTTTATAGTCTTCCAGATGTAAATAGGCATGTGATATTGCCATCAAGACAATAGATTCCTGGTAAACGTTTTTTGTTTTTCGATTGTTTTCCAGCGCAACTTTCAGGTGAACTAAGGCCTGTTCAAATTTGTTGGTATTATTCATCACTAAGCCAATGCCCCAGTTACTAAGAGCGATGCCGTTTAAGTCACCTATTTTTTCTCTAATGGCTAAGCTTTGACGAAAATATTCCAACGACTTCTGGGAATTTCCTAGTTTCCTATTGGAATTACCCAATGAAAAAAGTGCATTGGCCAAGCCTGCCTGATCGTTTGGTGTTTCCCTTACGTTATCCAATACCTGATGGAAGTAGAGATCAGCAGTTTTGTACTCGCCTAAGTCGAAATAGAGAGAACCCAAGTTCATAATGCATTGGTTAATCCCTTTCCTGTTGTTGAGCTTTCGGTAAATTTTTAACGATTCTTCGTAATACTTTACTGATTCTTTTTTCTTGTCCTGACGGTCCAAAATAAAACCCATGTTCACATAGCCTCTGGCAATTCCAGGGAGGTAATTACTTTCCTTAGCTATTTCATGACCGAGTTTGAAATAATATAAACCACTATCTAGCTGACTTCTTACCGCGTAAGCAATTCCCATATCTAAATAGGCATTTGAGATGGAAGAATCGATGTTGTTTTTCTTTGCTAACTGCAGATATTGATTGGCATAATAGAATTTTTTAAGGGGATCAACCGAGGTGTAAGCCGCTGACAATTTTCTTAAAACTTTTATTTGAGTAGTGTCAGGACTGTTTTTGTCCCATTGGCCAAGCAAGTCGTCAATTTTGGAAGTTTGTGCCTTTACCGTAACGCCAATACAAAGCATGAGCATGCAAAACAGCAAATGTTGTTTTTTGGTGGCGCTAGGCATCATAAAGAGGTTCTTCGTTTGTTTGGGAATTACTCGTTAAATATAAAGAATTATTCCTTGAATGTGTGAAGAATATAGAGCCTATAAATCAACTAAAACGAAATAAATTACTTTGTAATGATTTGATAGCTAGGTGGAAATGTTTCGGGATGTTGTGTTGGAGATAAGGCTTATAAGGTCATTTCAAATACCTTTTGAGCTTTGTTGCTGATGAAGCCTAATGCTTGGTAAAATTGATGACTTTCTGTACGAATTACATTGCAGCGGATACGCATACTAAAAATCTCTTGGTTGCGACTCCAAGTCTTGCTAGCTTCAATAAGTTTTTTGCCAATTTGTTGTCCTCGCACATTTTCATCAACCACCAAACCTGCTACTTCTACAAACAAAGGACTTTCTACCCTGAGGCAAACCAAGCAATGCAACCAGCCCACTATTTTCCCATTCAATTGTGCGGCAAAAACGGCATGGTCTTTTAAGTTTACGATTTGCTTTAATCTCGTAAATAGCAATTCAGGGTCATTTGCATAGCCCAATTGATTACTTAGTTCATAAATTTCTAAGGCTTGGTTTTCGTTAACGGTATTGAGCTGAATAATCTCCATTAGGAAATAAGTTTTAACATGCGCTCAATAAAGTTAGCTAATGGTTTTCGTTCTTTTAACCAATTAAATGAAAATATGCCTACTAAAGCCGTGGTAATTCCTGCCAATACATCGGCCAAATAATGGTGGCTAGTATAAACGGCTGCAAACCATATTCCTACCATTACCATAACGAAGAAGATATTGGCTTTTTTGAATTTGCCTTTAAAAGCATAGTAAACTACAATGAGTGGATAAGCGGAGTGCAACGAAGGCATTGCCGCAAATACATTGGAGCCTTTAGCGTAAATTGACTTGAACAGCTCGATGTTAAAGAAGTGATCAAAGCGAGCCAAGCCTGCGGTATTTCCAGGGGTGCCCGCTATAAAGTCAAAACCGTGCTGTTGCACATACCAAGGCGGGGCAGCAGGGTAGAGGTAGTACACCACAAAGCCCAATAAATTTGCCCAAACAAAAGTGAGCAGAAAATATAAGAAGTGCTTTTTATTGGTGAAAAAAAGATAGGCGGCAAAAGCTAGGGGAACAGGGATCCACATCAAGTAGAAAAAACCTGTAAGTACATCTAAAAAAGCATTAGTGTGCAACAACCAATATTCATTGGGTGTAAGTACTAATTTGCCTTGCTCAATACCAAAAACACTCTTTTCGAAATTATAAAGATCGGCAATGTGTACAGGGTTGTAATTATAATTTGGAAAGGCCTTCATGTAATCATAGATGATCCAATATACAATGAAGATGGAAAAGCCTATGATGAATTTTCGAGTAGTGGCCGATAGGTAATATAAGGCATTAAAAATCCCAATTAAAACCAATTGGTCAGTTTTGTAGCCTACTAAAAAGTATGAAATGATCAGGTAGAGTGCCGAAATACCGAGCGTTAATGGCAGGTCTTTTTTTAAATTTCTTTTTGGTTCCTCAGAAGGAATATCTGATGTCATTGTTTTTTCTATTAAATGCCGCCATTGCGAGGCACGAAGCAATCCTACTACGATTTACGATACAATTAATTTAAGATTGCTTCGTGCCTCGCAATGACGAAAAGCTAAAGTTTATTGCTGTTTGTTCTTCTCAAATCCTGACCTAAATATTCCATCCCAAAACATCCAGCTTACTCCAAAACCTTTAGAAGCATCTTGGTAGTGATGCAACATGTGATGATGTTTTAACGTTTTCCAAAATCCACTTTTGAAATTGGCGTGATGAAGCGCATAGTGTACCATGTCATAAAACAGATAACCTCCAATGAAACCAATAAAAAAGGGATACACTTTAGTATCAGGTAAAAGCCAATCGAACAGAAAGTAAAAACCTAAAGCTAATGGAATACTTGCCGATGGAGGCATCACCAAACGGTTGGCATCATTAGGATAATCGTGATGTACCCCATGGAAAATAAAATGGATGCGTTTACCCCATTTACTGGTTGGGTAAAAATGGAAAATCCAGCGATGCAGTACATATTCGGTAATGGTCCAAATGAAAAGGCCAAAAGCAATCCATCCCAAAAATTCTAATACTGGAGTGCCGACATCAAATAATCCTTTCCAAGCCAAGAAAAAAATCAAAGGCACGTAAATGAGCAAAGGCACGTAATACTTTACTTTCGAAAGCGGCTCTAGCAAGTCGCTCTTGAACATCCTGGTGGATTCTTTAGAGTTTGAAATAAAATTCTTTGCCATGGTATTACACTTTTATTCTTTCAGTTACTGCCTTGCTAGGGTTATTGGCATCGTAACCTTTCAATTCAACATATTTAACATTTGGTAGCCAAAATGAACCACCTTCAATCCTTAAGAAAATCCTGTCCAACAAAATCTTTTTGTTGTTAGCAGTCACGTATACGTGGTATTTTTTATCTACTGCAGACTTGGTAAGTAACAAAGGGAATTTTTTATAGGATACGAAACGTAATTCAAAATTTCCATTTCCGATATCCTTGGTTTGTATGCCGTAGGCAAATTTACGTTGGATATAATTCAGGTCTTTTTTCCCTTCCTTATCTGCATAGCGCATCCAAAATACATTAACTGGCTTGTCTTTGATTGGTTGGCCATCCTCGTCCAAATTTAACTGACAGATGATGGTATTGATATTAGGGTCGCGTTGTACATAAAACAACTGATTGTCGATATTTTTAGGTACGGGGAAAGTAAGTGGCGAAGGATCGCCCTCTGGTACTTGCTGTGCTTGTGAGTTTGCAGAAGTTCCAAAAGCTAAGCCAGCAAATAAAAGGATACCTGCTACCAAAGCTGCTTTATTCTGATTAGCTTTTAAGAAGTCCTGTGCATCTAAAGCCTTTTTAGCTTCTCTTAGCCTGTTCACCGCAGTAATATTGGTCAATACCGCCATAATGGCAATAGGCAAGGTGAAAATGGTCATGGTTTCAAACACATGGAACTTAATGCCAGGAACAAAAACTTTGTAATCGCCACCTAAAAAATTATAAGCAATACCGCAGGCAATGGCAAAAACGCCAATGGTTACCACACGCTCTGGACGTTGCATTAAACCACCTTTACACTCCACGCCTAAACCTTCGGCACGGGCACGGGTGTAACTTACCATCATAGAACCTATTAAAGCAATAAATGCAAATAGCGAACTTAAAAAATAATGGTGCGAAATAAGGTAATAACAGATGCCTAAAAACATCACCATTTCGCTATAACGATCTAATACAGAATCATACAATGCACCAAATTTGGAACTCATGTTGCCCAAACGGGCTACTTGGCCATCAAGCATATCAAATAAACCAGCAAATAGCACCAATGCACCTGCCCAGCCTACGTACTCCAATTCTCCACGGTTTGCTTTCTCGGCTCCCATGATAAAAATAACGGCTACACCAATGTTCAATATCAAACCAATGGTAGTCACCATATTGGGGGTAAGCCCAATTTTGATCAATCCCTTTACAAAAGGATTGATTACTTTATAAATACCTTGTTGAAGGTTATCTCTTAGCTTCATCTTTTAAAAGTCAAGTTTAACTCGTGCTCTAATTCCCCACTCAGAAACCTCTGGGTTATTAAGATAGTTAAAACGTTTAACCAAATCTACCCTAAGTAGTTTGAAAATATTACCTAAACCCACGCTACCTTCCATATAAGGTTCTTTGTTTAACGAGTAAGTTCTTTGCATCCCATTTTCGTAAGTAGGCATTTTATAAATACCTGTATTGGTTTTTTCTGGGTTGTTCTCGTCTCTTAGTCCACCGTAAATGGCTTTGAACGATATAATTTCACGCAGCTTCAATTTATTTAACAAAGGTATCTTATTTAGGAAAAATCCGTTAAAACTATGATCAATATTTATACTCGCGTAGTGGTCACTCACAAACTCAAGAAAGTTCATTAAGTTGTAAGAGTTAAGTTGGTAGGCATAGGTTTGGTTGGCACGGTGTACCGCTAGCAAAGGAAAAGGTAGTTTTCCAGAAATATAGCCTGCTTCCAAACGTACATCCGTAAAGCCTAATTGCGATACATAAAAACGCTTATCTATACTGCCCATAATATTGTGGTAGTTATATTCACCACCTAAAAGGCCTTTCACGCCCATGGTATATTTTAAATTATAGATAGGATATCTATCGATAATAGGCGTACGATATATTTTGCCTTGGTAGAATTTTTCATTTTTAGCATATCTTAAACTCACGCTAAACTCACTAGTGGTTAACCTATTGATGTAAGAGTTGCTACCCGCATCACTGTAAACTAGCCCTCCAGCAGGGGTTTGCGACCATTTTTTGAAACCAACGGTATATGAAAAACGATTTTCAAATTCCCTAACGTAATCTACACGATAAAAATCATTGTAAAGCAACATGTCATTTACACCACGTTTAAACGATAGCAAAAAGTTGTCTTCTTGTACAAATTGTAATTCCTGTCCAGGTATTTTGGTATCTCTTTGGAAACTCGCCCTGATATAGTTTTGAGGAAATTTGTAAATAGATTTGTTGTTCAAAGAATAGGTGGCCGATAAGAAGAACTTCCATTTTTCGTCCTTAAATCCGTAAGCAGCATAGTTTTCAAAATAATATCTTTTACTAAGCTCTGGAGTCGTACGTCCGCCTAAACGCAAACGGAAACCCTCAACATTGTTAAAGCTGTAAAAGGTATTTACAGGTCCAATTTCATAAGGCCCCAAATTTTGATAACCCGCAAATAACAGGGTTACAATTTGCATAGTACGCTTAAAGGAAGGTAGGTTCTGTAGGGTATCGATATTGCTGTAAATTTTCAGCTGTTTTTCCGGAATGGTATCTAAACGGTTCTTCCTCCAAAAATCATCTGATCTTTTCTCTGCGCCAGCTAGAATTTCAATTTTCTTACCAGAGAAAACAGTATCGGGAATGTCGACGTTGGTTTTGTATTCTTTATAATTTACGCTACGTTCACCAGTAAAGCCCAAGCCTTTGTTTTTGTTGATCCCGAAATCTGCAATAAGCGTGCTTTTACTTAAGTAATAGCGTTTATCTACATTCTTTTCAAAATCTAAATCAATCTGCATTCCCCTTACAAAGTTAAGGTTGATGTTTTTGTTCACTCCAAATGAAGCCCTTTGTACGGCAAAATTGCCATCCATGGTGATGTAGATTTTGCCTTCAAACAACATGTCGCCCTTGTTACGCGGCGTAAAAGAAAGCTCGATGACGTTAGGCGTGATATTTTTTAAGGTATCTGTAATGAAGAATTTGTAGAACGTTGGCGCAGAATTAGCGATAGGGCTCAAGAAATCATTACTCATTACAGAGATGTTGTTATCGTAGATATTGATGTTTTGATACATCCTATCAAAGTAGGCTTTCATCCCTTGATTATCGATGTATCTGTTATCAAATTGTACCTGCTTTTCGGCCAATACTACGGTTTTGCTTTTATCTGGAGAGAAACTCAAATACTGGTCGGCAAGTTTTTCCTGGATATAAATAGGAAGTAGGTTTTTACCACCAATTTGTGTCGAATCCTGCTCTTGGAAAAGAAACTGATAGTTCCTGAACATGCGTTTGTTCTTGAATTTCTCAGAGATATTGCTCATAGAAAACAACATCTTTTCATATTCTTTGTACTGTACCGTTTCGTAAGCTTTAGGCTGGTTTTCGTCTTTGTGTTCAATTACTTGCCTAATGAGTTCAACCGCTGGGTTGTTCTTGTTCGAGTATCTTCTCTTGCCTGCTATAATGGTCACCTCGTTTAACGACTGGGCATTGGATTTTAAAAGCACATCTATTTTTTGGGTTTGTCCCACTACAATGTTCTTTACTAAAACCTCATAGCCAACATAATTAAACTTCAGTTGGTTGTAATCTTCGTTGGTGCTGATTTTGAAATTCCCATCAATATCGGTTTGGGTACCAATACGGGTGTCGTTAAAAAAAATCGACACATAAGGGAGCGTTTCCTTAGTCACAGCGTCTCTAACGGTTCCTGTAATGATGGTTTTTTGGGCAAATGCCGATGATACACCCATTACAGTAGCACTTAAAAAAGTAAGTGCATAAATTAATATTTTATATGTCTTTTTCATTTTTACTGCGTGAAAATGAATTGCTTCTGCATGAAGTAATTATAAATAGTACCGATTAACCCAGAAACGAGAATCTTCGACAGCATATAGTTTATGCTTAAAAAGTGAGTGAGTATGTAAACTCCTGTGGTTACGATGATAAGATTGCCGCACCACACCAAAATGTACTTCACAATTTGAGGCTTAATGTCTTTACTGGTAGAGTTAAAGACCCAATTACGCCCCATGTAGAAGTTTACACAGCCACCAACAACTGTTCCTGTTACACTCCCTGCAACATACCAAACCCCCAAAAAGCTCACACAAAACCATGTGGTAATATAATCAACCAACGTTGCCGTTAGTGACGAAGCTTGTGCTTTTAAAAAGGTTAACATTTTCTTTAAAATATGTTGAAGAAAATTATTATTTGCAAGATGATGTTGGCATAAATACCCGACAAAATATCGTCGGCCATTACGCCCCAGCCACCTGGCCATTTTTCCAGTTTGCGAATACCTAGGGGTTTAAGAATGTCGAAAAATCTGAACAATATTAAACCAGTTACTACATATTCAACGGTTACTGGAACAAAAAGTAATGAAATGCACATCCCTGCAACTTCATCTATAACCACTCGGTTATGGTCTTTGCCCCAAAGCACTTCTACTTCGTTTGAGCTTCTGATTCCCTGTATGGTAATTAACAAGGTTACTAAAGCTGGGGCCAGTTTCGGTTCATATTGGCCAGCCAAAAAAAAGTACCATAAAAGGCAGGTGAAAATGGCTGCATAAGTGCCAGCTCCTTTGCCTATATATCCTATTCCAAGGGTGGTTGTTATGATTTTGTGAAATATCACTGTTTCAATTTTTCAGGGTTTAAAGTAATTCACTTTCTATTTTTTAACGGCTCAAAACTATGGAAACTTTTTTTAAACCTAAAGTTTCCGAACAAGTTTTGTTTAGTGCTAAGAAGTAAATTACAATTTGCAGACAAAAAGATAATACTTTGGAAAACAGCTTAAGTAGCGTGAAATATACTTAAGCTGTCTCACTCTTTAGGGCTGCAAAACCCACATTTTATTTAATTAGTTTTCTTCGTAATAATCAAGTCCCAAATGAGTGATTAACTCTTCACCCATGATGTAACGTAATGTATTGTGTAATTTTTCTAATTGTTTGAAGATGTCGTTCTCTGGACGTAATCCTTCTTTAGTTTGAGGAGATTTCAAGTAGAACGATAACCACTCTTGGATGCCACTCATACCAGCACGTTTAGCTAAATCCGAGAATAAAGCCAAGTCTAAAACGATAGGTGCAGCTAAGATTGAGTCACGGCACAAGAAGTTGATCTTGATTTGCATTTTGTAACCCATCCATCCAAAGATATCGATGTTATCCCAGCTCTCTTTGTTATCACCGTGAGGAGGGTAGTAGTTGATACGGATTTTGTGGTACATATCACCATACAAATCAGGGTTTGCTTCTGGTTTGAAGATATCTTCCAGTACCCCTAATTTAGATACTTCTTTAGTTTTGAAGTTATCAGGATCATCCAATACCAAACCATCACGGTTACCTAAAATGTTGTCAGAGAACCAACCGCGTACACCTAATGAACGTGCCATTAAACCTGGTGCCAAAACAGTTTTCATTAAGGTTTGACCAGTTTTGAAATCTTTACCAGCTACTGGAGTTTGAGTTTCTTTAGCCAACTCTAACATCGCGGGAATATCTACGGTTAAGTTAGGTGCTCCGTTTGCATAAGCATAACCTAATTTCAACGCTGCATAAGCATAGATCATGCTTGGCGCAATGTTCGCATCATTGTCTTTTAAACCTTGCTCAAAAGCAGCTAAAGTTTGGTGAACAGCACTAGGCTCTAAATAAATCTCTGTAGAACCGCACCATACCAATACGATACGCTCGCAATTGTTTTTAGCTTTAAAGTCTTTGATGTCTTCAATTACTTGTTGAGCCAAATCCCATTTTGTTGCAGCTTCCTTAACGTAAGTTCCGTCTAAGTTTTTAACATAGTTTTTGTCGAATGCAGCTTTGTAAGGTTTGATGGCTTCTAACTCATCTTTGATGTCATATAAAAGATGTCCATCAATAACCTTTGCTTTCATTGCAGCATCGTACACATTGTCTTCATACACATCCCAACCACCAAATGCTAAGTCTTCTAATTTCGCTAGGGGAACAAAGTCTTTAATTAAGGGCTCGTTATTGTCTGTTCTTTTACCAACACGGATAGTTCCCATTTGTGTTAAAGAACCAATAGGTTTAGATAGACCTCTTCTAGCAGCAACTACACCAGCAATCATGGTAGTAGCTACAGCACCTAGGCCAGGCATCATAATACCTAATTTCCCATTAGCTCCTTCTACTTGCTTTTTCATTATTGTTATTTATTATGTGTTTAATCTATTATTAGTATTTAGTAATGAGTACTTAGTTTTTAGACCTCGTACTTTAAACTTTCACGCTCAGCTTTGTACTTTCAACCTTAAACTTTCCACTTTATACTTTCAACTCCAAGCTTATTTCAACCAATGGTTTTCTTTGTACCACTTCACAGTTTCCACTAAGCCTTTCTCCAAATTATATTGAGGCTCAAACTGCAGGTCTCTTTTTAAGTTTTCGATATTGCAGGCCCAATTCGGGGCGGTCAGCTCTTTTATCTTTTCTTTGTTTATGGTTGGTGTTTTGCTGCTTTTGGCGTAAACAGTATCCATAAAACCAGCCAAGCCTTTGATGATTCCCAAAGGAATATGCACTTTCAAAGTTTTTTTATGCAGTGCTTTTTTCAGTCCTTCGGCTAAAGCATATCTATCGTAGGCTAAACCATCAGTAATGTTGTAGGTTTTGCGCACAATATCCGATTTCAACAAGCGGATAATAATCTCTGCTAAATCCTTCACATAAATGAAGCTCAATTGTTGGTTAAACCTGCCAATGTAAGGCTCCAGTCCGCTGTTAATCGTTTTGAAAAGAATGAAAATGTCCTTCTCTCTTGGGCCATAAACGGCTGTTGGTCTAACGGTAACCAAAGGCAAATTGTCAATCTCATTGAGATATTCTTCTGCCAATTTTTTGCTTAAACCGTAAAAGGTAACAGGTTGGGCAATGGCATCGTCACCAATGGTGGTATTAAAATCAGCAATAGGACCAATAGCTGCTAAGCTGCTCACAAATACAAATTTTTCAACGGTATAATTTACCAACGACGCTGCCAGCGCTAAGTTTCTGCTATATTCAGCATTAACCCTATTGTATTCTTGTAAGGTCTTAGCCTTGGTGGTTCCAGCAGCATGTATAATGTAAGCGTACTGTTTTTCTTCTAACGCAGCTTTGAGCTCATCAACTGCGCTAAAGTTTAATTGAACGTAGTTAACATTTAACTCTTTAAGGTGAGACACGTTACTATTGGGACGAACGGCTGCGTATACTTCTAAGCCAGATTCAATTGCCGTAACAATTAAATGATAGCCCACAAATCCGCTTGCGCCCGTAATCAATACCTTTTTGCTCATGTCTCTTTATCGCACCTGCTCTAAGAGCTTTGGTGCTTGTTTATATTGCTTTTTCCAGTATCCTGTATTCTCGGTAAAGTTTACCGCCTATGTTTTCAATCGGACGGTTCACCATATCATTATCTTCCAAGGTCCAGCTAGCTTCTGCATATTGGAAGTTTCTTGCTTTAAATGCTTTGATGATTCGACCGTACAAACAAGCTTCAATACCTAATTTTCTGTAGCCATCAACTACGCCCAACAATAAAATACGGATGCCGTTGATTTTCTTTTTGCCCAACAATAGTTTTAATAAACCAGTAGGGAACAAGCGGCCCTTTTTAATTTTAATAAGAATTTGGTTGATGTCTGGAATGGCCAGTGCAAAGCCCACCAATTTGCCATCCTGCTCTGCGATGTAGCAAAAATCAGTGTCCAAAACCATCTTCAAATCGTTGGCGGTATAATCAAACTCTTTATCGGTCATTGGTACAAAGCCAAGGTTTTTGTCCCAAGCGCTGTTGTACACTTCTCTCAACGCAGCAGCCTCTTCCTTAAATTTCTTAAGGTTGATTTTTCTGATGATGATATTGCTTCTTTGAAGTCTGTTTTCCAAACCTTCTAATAAGCTTACCGACCTGTCGCTATAATTCCCAGCAGTGTATTTGTAAGCTCTTAAATCTACCTTTTTGGTAAAACCGAAATCCTCCAACAATGGCAGATAATAAGGAGCGTTATAAGGCATCATCGCCACTGGTGGGCCATCAAATCCTTTGATTAACAGCCCGCAGATATCGTTGGTAGAGAAATTAACTGGCCCCATTATCGAGGTTTGTCCATTCTCTTTCAACCAGTCTTGGGCGGCATCTAATAATAATTTGCTAACTGCCTTATCGTTGATGGTGTCAAAAAAACCAAAAAAGCCTTCTTTTACGTTTTTAATCGTGTTGTGGTTGCCATTGATAATTGCAGCAACTCTGCCCACAATCTTTTCATTTTCTACCGCTAAAAATAATTGCATTTTAGCGTGATCATGAAATGGGTGTTTGCCTGGGGTTAACATATCACGTTGAGCAATATGTAATTCAGGTACATAAAAAGGATCGTTCTTATAAAGTTCATGTGGAAAATCGATGAACTTTGCTAACAGCTTCTTATCTGTTACTGCTACGATTTGTGCCATTTTATAACGATGCCCCAACTAAGTTTACACTTGCTTCTTTAAAGGCTAGTTTCAATTTATCGATAGCTTTTTCTATCTGTTCAAAAGAGTGCGTAGCCATTAAAGAGAACCTAATTAATGATGCATCAGAAGGTACAGCTGGAGAAACCACAGGGTTTACAAAAATGCCGTTCTCTTGTAGGATGTTGGTGATTAAAAAGGTTTTTTCGTTGTCTCTAATGTAAATAGGTAAGATTGGACTTTCTGGATGGCCAATTTCAAAACCTGCATCAAGCAAAAGCTTTTTCGCATAGTTTGTGTTAGCCCAAAGTTTGTCAATCCTTTCTGGTTCTGCCTCAATAATATCCAAGGCAGCAATTACGCTAGCTACTGCAGCAGGTGGCATACTTGCACTGAACATTAATGAACGAGCTCTGTGTTTAATGAATTCGATAGTGTCTTCATCAGCAGCAATAAAGCCACCTAGTGAAGCTAAAGATTTACTGAAAGTACCCATAATCAAATCAACCTTGTCAGTAAGGTTAAAGTGTGAAGCAGTACCCGCACCATTAAATCCAATGACACCTAAGCTATGTGCGTCATCCATCATGATGTTTGCGCCAAATTCGTCGGCAATTTTTACCATTTCTGGTAAGTTTACCAAATCGCCTTCCATACTGAATATACCATCCGAAACAATTAGTTTGGCAGCATCTTCAGGTAAGCGACTTAGTTTTGCACGCAAATCGTTCATATCGTTGTGTGCATATTTGATAGAACGCGAAAACGATAAACGGCTACCATCAATAATGGAAGCGTGATCGTACTCATCTAAAATAAGGTAGTCGTTTCTGTCAAGTAAACAAGAAATTACGCCAAGGTTCACTTGGAAGCCTGTACTGAACAATACCGCTGCTTCTTTACCCACGTAGGCTGCTAAGCGGCTTTCAAGTTCAAGGTGGATGTCTAAAGTTCCGTTCAAAAATCTTGATCCAGCACAGCCAGTGCCATATTTTTCGATTGCTTTTTGAGAAGCCTCTTTAATTTTTGGGTGATTGGTTAATCCAAGATATGAGTTGGAACCAAACATTAATACTTCTTTTCCGTTAATGATTACTTCTGTATCTTGTGCAGAGTCAATAGAACGGAAATACGGATACAAGCCCCTTTCTTTAATGATTTTGGCGTCTTGAAACGAAGCTATTCTATCTTGTAATTTTTTACGCATATTTTTATGCAATTAGGTCATTTGTAGTTTGATATAATTCTCTTTGAGATTAAAAAGAATAACATTTGGAATGATGTTATTCTTAACTCATGTTAAACATGTTACTCTCCTTAATAACATAAATTTAACGATTTAATAAATGAGAATTAATAAAATCCCGCAAATTTAATAAAAGTTTTAGTCCTAGGGAGTGGTACAAAAGTATTGCTTATTGGTCAAAAAGTATTATTTCTGTAAATCTGACATTTGGTAAACAAATTCATTTATACCGCTAAAGGCACGTCCTACACTGTTAGATACCGTGCTTTGCAATATTTTAACGAAAAAATACGTTTGAAATTTTGATAACAATATTGGTAATTATGTAATTCTTTGTTCAATTTTGTAGCGTTTGTATAACACTTAACGTAGTTACGCAGTTATTATATATAAATCAATAGACTATGATGCACAAAGTAGAGCAGAGATGCTTAGAGGAAGGGCTAATTAATGGCGGTAACATGAATGTGCTTACCAGTGCTGAGATTAAGCCTTTCATGACCTTTAATGAGCCTTTTAGGTCTAATTCATTTGCAGTGATCGTAGTACAGAAAGGTTCTTTTGTTTTTCAGAATAATTTTGTGAAAAACTGCATGAAAGCAAAAGATGTGTATTTGGTTACTCCTGGAAGCTTATGTGAACTTTATGAAATGTCTGATGACTTTGAATTCATTAGCATGGGTTTTAAAAAGGAGTATCTGAAGGAGCAAGGCGTATTTTTGAACGCGGCTGAAATCGTACATCTGTTCTCTACTGATTTGGTTCATAAGTTTTCTTTGAATGATGAGGAATTTGAGGATCTGGTATTCTCACTAAAATCCTTAAAAAAGAAAATCAAATTACCAGCTACCACTCCTCATTTTAAAGATGTGGTACGCCATAGCTTTATTTCGGTGCTCTATGAAATTCTGATTGTGTATAGCAAGTATCGTGTTTTTATTCCCGTAAAGCTGAATAGGCAAGAGGAGCTTACTACAAATTTCCTCAACTTGCTGAGCGAAAATTTTAAAAGTGAAAAGCGAGTGCAGCATTATGCTAAACAGCTATTTGTAACTTCTAGGCATTTATCACAGGTGGTAAAAACGGTGACGGGGAAAACTGCAGGCGAAATTATTGATGAAATGGTGATTAATGAGGCAAAAGTGTTGCTTTCCTCTCATGTGATGAATGTTTCGCAAGTGGCCGATGAACTACGCTTTAGTGACCAATCTTTCTTTGGGAAATTTTTTAAGAAATATACGGGCATTTCACCCTCTATTTACAAATCGAATAGTACGGTGGCTATTAATCCGCCATTTTAATAAAAATATGGGTTTAAAAGTGGTGATTTTTACCGAAATGTTAAAAAAAGCGCTGTGTTGGAAATCAGGTTTTGGAGAGCTTTTTCTAGTGAATGTAAAATAGTGAATAAAAGTTCAATTTTATTACATAATTTTTTGATTTTAAGCACTAAATTTGCGAAAATTTGAGCTATGAAAACATCAGAAATAACTTACACGGGAGACCTAAGAACTACTTCAATACACTTGAAGTCGGGTAAGGAAATTATTACCGATGCGCCAACAGACAACCAGGGCAAAGGAGAGGCTTTTTCGCCAACCGATTTGCTGGCAACTTCTTTAGGCAATTGTATGCTAACCATTGTGGGAATAGCAGCAAGAAATCATGGTTTTAATATTGATGGAACTAAAGCGGAAATCACCAAAGTAATGGCTGAAAATCCGCGCAGGGTGAGTGAAATACATGTTGAACTTCATTTTCCGGCTAACAACTACACGGAAAAGGAAAAAGCAATTATTGAAAGGTCAGCTAAAACCTGTCCAGTAGCATATAGCTTACACCCTGATATTAAGCAAGAAATAACGTTTAGTTATTAGCATATTCTCCTGCTGACTACTGCAGGTATTTATATTTGGTTTAAAATGAGTAGAAAAAAAAAGACGGTTGTTGAAACCGACGCAGATGTTATTTTAATTGGGGCGGGCATCATGAGTGCAACGCTTGGCGTACTGCTCAAAGAGCTTAACCCTGATTTGAGCATAGAAATTTACGAACGTTTAGACGTTGCAGCCGCCGAAAGTTCTGATGCGTGGAACAATGCGGGAACTGGCCACTCGGCATTTTGCGAACTAAATTATACTCCGCAAAAGGCTAATGGTACGGTTGATGTAAAGAAGGCGGTTTCTATCGCTGAATCTTTCGAAGTTTCTAAACAGTTCTGGACCTATTTGTTGGATAAAGGTATTCTTAAAGATCCTTGTTCATTCATCAGAAACATTCCTCACCTTAGTTTTGTATGGGGTAAAAAGAATGTTGATTATCTGAAAACCCGTTACAACAATCTTAAAGCTTGCAACTTGTTCAATGAGATGCAGTACAGCGAAACTCCTTCGGAAATAAAAGAATGGATTCCGTTGGTGATGGAGGGTAGAGATGAAAAGGAACCGATTGCGGCTACTAAAATGGATTTAGGTACTGATGTTAACTTTGGTTCTTTAACCAGGGAAATGTTCAATTACCTGGCTAAGCAAGATAAAGTTGCCTTGCATTTTCACCATGAAATCCGTGATCTTGACAAACAAGATGATGGTAGTTGGGAAGTGAAGGTGAAAAATCTAGATAGCGGTAAGAGAAGAAAACGTTTGGCCAAATTTGTATTTATTGGTGCAGGTGGAGGTTCTCTACTGTTATTAGAGAAATCTAATATCAAAGAGGGCAAAGGTTTTGGAGGCTTTCCAGTAAGTGGTCAATGGTTGAAATGTACCAATGAAGAGGTGATTGCCCGTCACCACGCTAAAGTTTATGGCAAAGCGGCTGTAGGTGCGCCACCAATGTCGGTGCCTCACTTAGATACCAGGATCATTAATGGCAAACAGGCCTTGTTGTTTGGCCCTTATGCAGGTTTCTCTACCAAGTTCCTCAAAAACGGTTCTTACTTTGATTTAGCCGCTTCTATCAAGTTCAGCAATATTCGTCCAATGATTTCTGCTGGCTTGAAGAGTATCGATCTTACTAAGTATTTGATTGAGCAAGTTCGTCAATCACCAGAAGATAGATTTGCAGCACTACAAGAATATATGCCAGATGCCAACATCAAAGATTGGGAGTTGGAAATTGCTGGTCAACGTGTACAGGTAATCAAGAAAAAGCCAAGTGGAGGCGGTATCTTGGAGTTTGGTACGGAAGTGGTAAGTGCGGGTGATGGTTCAATTGCTGCGCTACTAGGTGCTTCTCCGGGTGCTTCTACAGCGGTATCAATCATGTTAGAGTTGCTAGGTAAATGCTTCAAAAAACAAATGCAAACAGCTGATTGGCAAAGTAAGATCAGGGAAATGATCCCTACTTATGGTCAAAAACTTGCTGAAGATGATGAACTTTGCCAAGAAACACGTCAACGTACTTCTGTAGCACTAAAGTTGAATGAAACAGTAGTGGCTTAATCACTATGACATATACAAGAAAAGTCCCGTCCAGCAAATGCAGGACGGGACTTTTTTATTTCGTTCAGCTGGTAGTTTAAAGTGTATTTACTTCTAGTTAAGAATAAGCTCACTAAAGCTTAATTTTCTTAACTCCTTAATGGTTTAAAATTCTGAAATGTAGCTATCCCAGTGAAGGATAATAAGAAATGATATAACCTTTGTTAAAGCTTAATTTCTTAATGTTTTAAAAAGAATCAAGCATTAACCACCTCAGCAACTTCGTCCGCCGAAATATCCCCATGTGAAGCATCCAAAATGCATTCGCCATCTTTAATGAGTAGGATTTGAGGTGATTCATGATGAACATGAAAAGTTTTAGCGATATAAGCAGAAATGTCTCGATGGCTAATCAAATCAAGAAAATAGAGGCTAACGCCATCAGGAATAACATCCCAATACCTTTCGAAGGTTCTTTTGGCCATCATGCTAATGGAACAGCGAGTGCTATGCTTAAAAATTAAGCTATACCCTTGAACCGCCTTAATGTCGTCGATTTGAGAAATTTGATTTAATAGTATCCAGTCCTTCATCACTACCTTCTTCTTCCTTTAGCCTCTGGATAAGAGCTAAAAGCAGGGCATAGACGGTTTGAGCATGATTCTAATACTGCAATGGCACAGAACACAAATAACAATAGAATAGCTATTTTCTTCATTTTGAAATGATTGTTTTTCGAAACCTAAGTTACAAAAAAGTTATAAGTTGTGTATTTAAAACTGAAAGTTTTAAAAGCGCTGCTATGTTTAAGCTTTTATTTGTTAGAGACCTGAGGAATATTCTACCATTTTGAGTGCGGTAATCGCAGCCTCGTCCCCTTTATTGCCATGCTTGCCGCCAGCTCTATCAATAGCTTGTTGCTCATCATTAGTGGTCAATACACCAAAAATTACAGGCTTGCTGTATTTGATGCCGACGTTGGTGATGCCATGCGCCGCTGCGTCACAAATAAAATCAAAGTGTTTGGTGTCGCCTTGGATCACACAACCAATGCAAATTACCGCATCAATATCTTTTCTTTTATTTAAAAGGATATCAGCGGCGCCTGTAAGTTCAAAAGTGCCAGGAACGCTTAATGAAAGAATATTGGTCTCTTCAACTTCATGTTTAATAAGGGTTTCAAAAGCGCCTTGGTAAAGTGCTCCTGTAATATTTGCATTCCACTCCGCAACAATGATGGCTATTTTATAGCCTTTGCCCGATGGGATAGTGGTATGTGAAAAATCTGAAAGGTTTTTAAGGTGTGTTGCCATGAAACAAAGATAGTTTTTTATTGTTGATTTGTCGGAAACTTGAAAAGTTTGACGCTTTGACAACCGTTGTTTTAATGAAAGTAAAAGGCAATAAAAAAGGCCTCCAGTTTTGGAAGCCTTTCATTAATATTTTCGATGAAGATTTATTTTACCTGAGCTGTTGCTCTAGCAATATAAGAATCAATCATTTGCGCCTCTGTGCTTTCAGGGAATTGCGTTTTGATTTTGGTATAAGCTTCTTCAGCACCTTTAAAATCTTTCAAATTCTCGTTTACCAAACCTAATTTTTTAAGGAACATTGGTGAGGTGAATTTGTTAGAAGACTTGTCGATTGCTTTTTTGTAGTAAGTTGAAGCTTGTTTGTAATCCTTTAACTCGCTATAAGCATCGCCCAAAAGACCAAGTGCCAATGGATCAATCACTGGGCTGCCAGTTGCGCTGTATTTGCTCAAAGCATCCACTGCTTGTTTGTACTCGCCTTTGCGTAAGTAAAGACCACCTAAATAAAGGTTCGCCAAGTTAGCAGATTTAGTGTTCTCGTATTCTTTTGCAATAGTTTCTAGTCCATCAAAGCCACCTTCGCCCTTAATGGCTTGGTTAGCCAATGAGTCAACACCTACAAATTGTTCAACTTTGAACATTTTGCTAGAAGCCTCTTCAGCTCTGTTTTTTAAATACACTCCTTGATACCAGATGAAAATACCAATTAAAACAATTATAGCTCCAGCAATAAAAGCCAAGCTTTTGGTGTTTTCTTGTATGAATGAACCTTTTTTTACTGGTTGTACTGTTTCTTTCTCTGTTGCAGACATTTTAAGTTTAAAATTAAAGGATTGCAAAAATACATTTTTCATTTAAAGTATCAACTCTTTTTAAATCATTTAATTAGAAAGGGCGAGAATTTCCTCCAAAGTAAATACAAGGATAGCCAAGATACTATCCTTTGGTGTTTACAGGAGGCTTGTTCATTATTCTTTTTTCAGAAAACCTATGTGTCTATGTGTTTAAAAGTCGGTATCGCTATTTTATCAAAGTAGGATGTATAAGCTACAGTAAAAATGGGTAACTTTGACCTCTCTGTTATGTGGCTGAAAAATCTTACCCTTTTAAACTTTAAAAATTACAATGCTGCCGATTTGGTTTTTTCGAATTCGGTAACCGCTTTTGTGGGTAATAATGGTGCAGGAAAAACTAATCTGCTTGATGCCATACACTACCTTTGTCTTTGTAAAAGCTACTTTAATCCTATTGATAGCCAACAGATAAAAACAGGAGAGGAACTGTTTTTGGTGCAGGGCGATTTTGTTCGTGATGAAAAGCCAGAAAAAATTTCCTGCGGCTTAAAACGCAATCAAAAAAAATCTTTCAAGCGCAACAAAAAAGAGTACGATAAGCTGGCCGATCATATAGGTTTATTTCCCGTAGTGATGATTTCTCCCTACGACATTAACCTTATTATGGATGGAAGCGAGGAAAGACGCAGGTTTGTGGATAATGTGATTTCGCAAACAGATAGCAAGTACCTCGACGAGCTTATTACTTATAACAAACACCTGCTTAACAGAAATGCGCTGCTTAAACAGGTGGCAGCCACCAGAACTTTGGATGTTGCCTTGCTGCAAATTTTAGATGAGCAATTGGTGAACTCCGGAAATATCATCTTTGAAAAAAGAAAACAGTTTTTGCACAACTTCATTCCCCTTTTTGATAAGCATTATCAGTTTTTGACCAATAATGCCGAGCAGGTTTCTTTAAGTTATCAATCACAGTTGAACGAACAGCGTTTTGAAAAGTTATTGGCACAAGCTATAGAAAAAGATAGGTTGTTAGAACGTACAACCGTGGGGATCCATAAGGATGAACTTCTGTTTGAAATTGCTGGGATGGCCATGAAAAAATTTGGGTCGCAAGGTCAGCAAAAATCATTTTTGATTGCTTTAAAGTTGGCTCAATATAGCTATCTGCAAAAGTTCAAGGATTTTAAGCCTTTATTGTTGCTTGATGATATTTTCGACAAGCTAGATCAAAGCCGTATACACAAACTAATGGAAATGGTTTCGCATCATGATTTTGGACAGATTTTTATTACCGACACCGACAAACAAAGAGTTGCCCAAGTGTTTGAGCAAATTGCTATCGATGTCGATTTATTTGAAGTAAGCGAAGGGAGTGTAAATCATGCGTAAACCTAACGATATCACCTTAAAACAAGCCATTGATAAATTATTGGCTCATTATAAATTACGTGGCAAGTTCGACGAAACAGGCGTTGTAGCCATGTGGCCCGAAATTATGGGCACTGCCGTTGCCAATAGAACTAAGCAAATTTATATACACCAACGCAAACTCTTCGTAAGAATAGAATCATCGGTTGTTAAAAATGAATTGCTGATTGTAAAAAGTGCTATTGTAGACAAACTCAACGAAAAGGCAGGCTCACAGGTCATCACCGATATCGTATTTTTATAGCCTAATCCTTACTTCCGCCAAATAGTTTTGCGGCTATCCATATAATGATAGCAACCACTACTACTACTAGAATTACGCCGGTCCACATGCCGGCTTTAAAAATACCTTCAACTAATTCGCAGCTACTCAATGTAGTGGCCAATAAGGCTACGAGAGCAAGGGGCATCAATTTTTTCATATTATAAAAGTTTTGTCTACACACAACACTCTTATAACCTTTAAAGTTTTTTAAATTGAAGGTTTTAGGCCTAAATTATTTATTGTAAGGTACAAAGCAATCTTAAAGTGAAGTTTTTCCGGAGGGATTGCTTTGTGCCTTACAATATTCAAAGAACGATTACTGTTGTTTTGGGCTAACTTTAATTAGTTCTACCTCAAAAATCAAAGTGCTAAATGGAGGAATGTCGTTGCCCATGCCTCTAGCGCCGTAAGCTAATTTGTAAGGGATAAAAAATTTGTATTTGCTACCTTCTTTCATTAATTGAACTCCTTCGGTCCAACCTGGAATAACCTGGTTTAAACCAAAGGTTGCTGGTTGCTCACGTTTGTATGAACTATCAAATTCAAAGCCGTTAAGTAGGGAGCCTTTGTAGTGTACGGTCACCTCGTCGGTAGCTTTTGGTTGTGCACCAGTACCCGCAGTCAGCACCTCGTATTGTAAACCACTAGCCGTAGTTTTGATGCCTGGCTTGGTTTTGTTTTGCGCTAAGAAAGTTTCACCTTCTTTAATGGCAGGGCCGAATTTCTGTTTAGAGAGGTCTTCAAAAATATTGTTGATGGCACTTTGAGATGCGTTTTCTGTCATTAAAGGAGCAGTTCCCGTAAAAACATCTTTTAACGCCTTACTTAACAGTTCATAGTTAAGTGTTGTCAAGCCGCTGGATTTTAGGTTGTTGCCCATGGCCAAACCAAATGCATAACTAGCCGAGTCGAGCTTGCTTTTTAACGCTACAGGTTTTACGGCCGGCTTGCTGGCCGTAGTTTTTCCTTTGGCAGGAGTGGTTTTGGGTTTAGTCTGTGCAGTGGCGTTAAAAACTGCAGCAGAAGCTAATGCTACTAAAAAAATCTTCTTCATTGTTTATGTTAAAAGTCGAAAGATACAATAAAAAATAAGCACCCAAAAAGGGTGCTTATGATATTTTTTACTTTAGCTCAAAAAGAGTAAAGCTTTTCGGAATATGCTTTGTAGCTAATTAGAAACGCTCGTCAGCAGCAAAGAAGAAGTCGCCTTCAATTTGAGCGTTTTCATCAGAGTCAGAGCCGTGGATAGCGTTAGCATCAATTGATTTAGCATATTTCTGACGGATAGTACCTTCAGCAGCTTCAGCTGGGTTAGTAGCACCAATCAACTTTCTGAACTCTTCAATTGCGTTATCTTTTTCTAAAATAGCAGCTACAATTGGTCCTGAAGACATGAAGCTTACTAAATCATTATAGAAAGGACGCTCTTTGTGAACTGCATAAAACTCACCAGCTTTTTCAGCAGAAAGTTGAGTGTATTTTAATGCAATAATTTTGAAACCTGCGTTAGTGATATCATTTATGATTGAACCAATGTGACCGTTAGCAACAGCATCCGGTTTAATCATAGTAAAAGTTCTATTTGTGCTCATTTTTATAATTTTTTGCAAAAGTACAATTATTGGTGTAAATAACTAATAGAGAGCCTAAGAAAACTTTAAATGGTCATAGCAAAACACTTTTATTAGCAATTTGTTCGTATTTGTTATCCCAAGTCTTGAGAGGACTACTTAAACATACTAACAACTAAAGAAGATTCTTCGCTCCCAATCCTATGAGGTTTGCCAAAGCGTCGGCTAAACAATTCCATCAATTTAACAGTTAACCAATAAATCATTAACTTCGCAAGCAATAGATTATGATATCGGTACCAGAACTTAAAAAGCTACTTTCAACGCCTCAGCAAATCGTTATTACAACGCACCATAAACCAGATGGCGACGCAATGGGCTCTTCATTAGGGTTATATGCTTACTTGATCCAAAAAGGACATCATGTGAGTTTGATTACCCCAACAGATTATCCCGAGTTTTTACATTGGATGCCCAACAATTCTGATGTGATTATTTACACTGAGCAAGTACAAAAATCAGTTGAATTGGTAAACGAAGCGAAATTGATTTTCTGCCTAGATTTTAACACCTTGGGACGGATCAATGAATTAGGTGAGCATATTAGGAATACCACGGCGGTAAAGATAATGATTGACCATCATTTGGAGCCAGAAGATTTTGATGATTACCGTCATTGGGACATCAATGCTTGTGCAGCGGCGCAATTGGTTTACGACTTTATTGTAAACGTGATGGAGGAACCTGAGAAAGTGAATAAAGACGTAGCTACTTGCCTTTATACAGGTATTATGACCGATTCGGGTTCTTTCCGTTTTCCGTCGGCTACCTCAACGGTATATCGTATTGCTGCCGATTTAATTGATTTAGGAGCTGAGCACTGGCGCATTCATCAATTGGTATATGATAATGTGTCTGAAAACAGGTTGAAATTTTTGGGGTATTGCCTATCTAATAAATTGGAAATACTGAGAGAATACAACACCGCAATTATTAGTGCTACCAAAGAAGAGTTAGAAAAGTACCATATCATTACGGGAGATACCGAAGGGATTGTTAATTATGCCCTATCTATCAACGGAATAAAGCTTGCAGCTTTTATCATCGAGAGAACAGATCGTGTTAAACTATCTTTACGCTCAACAGGTGATTTTCCAGCGAATGAAATCTGTAAGAAATATTTTCAGGGAGGTGGTCACAGAAATGCAGCTGGTGGTGCTTCAGATAAAGGTTTAGAAGAAACTATCGCCGATTTTAAAGCCATATTGCCCGAATATAAAACACAGCTCTTGCAATAGATTAGAAAATAAACAAATAAATATAAAAATAAACAGAAAGCTCGTTAACTTAGCGGGCTTTTAATACGAAGATTAAAATAATATAAAACCAATAAATGAAGCATTCCAAACCTCATTGGAATTATTTTCATTAAAGACAATTTAAACAATAAATGAAAAAAAGTTTAGTAATTCTGCTAGCGGCTACGGTGGGTTTAGCAGCTTGTAACACAGAGAAAAAAGGCCCAGGAGGTTTGTTGTATAAAATCCACAAGTCTGGCGGTAAAGACAAAATTAAAGAAGGTGATGTCGTAAAATTGAATTTCATCCAAAAAAATGAAAGAGATTCAGTTTTGGGGAGCACTTACGATAATGAACAAGCGCAAATTTTCCCAGTAGGTAAAAAACAATACGCTGGTGACATGCAAGATGTATTGACCCTTTTCGGAGAAGGTGATAGTGCAACTTTCAAAATCAACTTGGATACTATGGCTTTCCATAGCAAACAACCTAAGCCAGATATGTTCAAAAACGATAAGTACATTGTATTTACCGTGAAAATTGAAAAAGTTTTCAAGAAAGGACCTAACGAGGCTGATTCTACTTTCCAAAAACGTGCAGGTGATTTCTTCCAAGCAGACTACAAAGCTGATATGGATAAGAAAAAAGCCGCTGAGCCAGCTAAAATCAAAACTTATATCGACGATAACAACTTGAAAGTACAAACTTCTCCTAGTGGTTTGCAATATGTAATTACTGCCCCTGGAAGTGGTGTAAAAGCTGTTGATGGTGATACTGTTTCTGTAAACTACACTGGTAAATTCACTAAAAAAGGCGAAGACAAAAAATACAAAATCTTTGATACTAGCGATGAGAAAGTAGCTAAAGAAGCTAAGGTTCACCAACCAGGTAGACCATACGGCCCAACTAAAATGGTTGTAGGTGGTACCGTACCGGGTTTCACAGAAGCTATTAAATTAGTAGGTAAAGGTGGTAAAGTAACTGCAATTATCCCTTCTAAATTAGGATACGGTGATCAAGGTGGTGGCCCAATCGGACCATTCAGTCCATTAGTATTCGAAATTGAAGTCGTAGATGTGATTAAACCAAAACCAGGTGCGGTTACTCCAGCTCCAGCACCGGTTGCTCCAGCAGCAGGTCACTCTGCAAATGATGGTCACAAGCACTAATCAGAATATTGAATAATATTAAAAAGCTGTCCTTCGGGGCGGCTTTTTTTGTGTCCAAGTTTTTCTTCTGCTAACAACAAATCAATCAATCAGCTATCTTTGTGCCATGTTACTTACCGATACCCACACCCATCAGTACTACGAGAAAGATTTGGATAAACGAGCAGAGCAGATGCAACGTTGTTTTGACAATGGTGTAAAACGTTTGTTTTTGCCAAATGTAGATGTGGCTTCTATTGCCATGATCGATGAAATGGTGAAGCGCTATCCCGAAAACTGTTTTGCGATGGCGGGTCTTCATCCCTGCGATGTGAAGGAAGGTTATCAAGAAGTGTTAGCAGAAATTTATCAGAGTATTGCAAGCCGAAAAATCTATGCTATTGGAGAGATTGGTATTGACCTTTATTGGGATAAAACAACATTGGCCATTCAGCAAGATGCTTTTAAACAGCAAATAGAATGGGCTAAACAGTTAGATTTGCCTTTTGTAATTCATTGCCGCGAAGCTTTTGATGAAGTTTTTGAAGTGTTGGAAGAATGTAGGCACGATAAAATGCGTGGTATTTTTCACTGCTTCACTGGTAATTTAGAGCAGGCAAACAAAGCCATTGAACTCGGATTTTATTTAGGTATTGGTGGAGTCCTCACTTACAAAAAGGCTGGTTTGGATTTGGTTTTGGCAGATATTCCTATGAAGCATATTGTACTCGAAACCGATTCCCCTTATTTAGCACCTGTTCCTTTTAGAGGTAAGCCAAATGAAAGTAGTTATCTGGTGCATATCGCTCAAAAAGTAGCTGATGTTTATGGAGTAACTATCGAAGAAGTAGCTGAAATTACGACGGAGAATTCTAGAAAGATATTCGGCATTTAATCTTTGTAGTCTTAGCGTCGCTCTTATTTTTCTTGGCGGTTAAGATTTTCTATACATACGGAATAAAGTTTTCGTAAAGTAGCACAAAGATGATATTTAGAGAAAGAGCAGCAGGTTGATTATTTGATAGTTCTAGTCTTCGCGTTCTTAGCGTAACACTTTTTTTTTGGCGGTTAAAATTTACCGCAAAGGTTTTTGAAGGTTTCGCAAAGTGACGCAAAGAGAGCGGCTTAACTATGCCAATTATAATCTTCGCGTCGCTCCTACATTTCTTAGCGGTTAAGTTTCTAATCCGAAGCTTGTTGAGAATTCCTTAAAACACCACAAAGTTTTTTATTAACCAACAAAAAGTTAAATTTACTTACCTAACTATGAAATATGATGGAAGTAAACGAGCTATCAAATGTTGTAATCGGTATGGCCATTGATGTGCATTCTGCATTAGGCCCCGGATTACTGGAGAGCGCTTACCAAGAATGCCTCTTCTATAAAATTCAAAAAGAAGGTTTCTATGTCGAGAAAGAAAAACCAATACCATTGATATTTGAGGGGGTTAACTTGAATTGTGGCTACAGAATAGATATTTTGGTGGAGAATCAATTGGTTTTAGAATTAAAAAGTGTAGAAAAGCTCTCTGATTTGCACCTTGCTCAAACGCTGACTTATTTGAAGTTAGGTAATTTTAAACTAGGGCTACTGATGAATTTTAATTCTTATTTACTGAAAGATGGGTTAAAGCGTGTAGTTAATAATCTTTAATCTTTGTGTTCTTCGCGTAACTCTTTATTCTTTGTATTAAAATCAAACAGGAGAGTATTTAAATAGATCTAATTATTTTGCCGCAAAGGTTTTTGAAGTTTTTACGAAATGACGCAAAGGTGGGATTGGGAAATGGGGTAAGTAGATTCTTAAGAATTTTAGTCTTAGCGTTCTTTGCGTAACTCCTCTATTCTTTGCGGTTAAATTTTATTTTTCTTCATAGTTAAGTTTTACACATATATCCTTATCCGCAGCCAATAATTTCGATTTTTTGCACTTCGAAACGACACAATTGCTAGTATTTTTTGCTTCGGAAGCTCGGTTTTTGGTCCCGTTCGCTCACTTGTATTTCGCAACAGTTATGGATTTCTGTATAAATAACCATTCTGTTTATACATTTCTCAATCTATCATCCAAATGGTTAATTATTTGATAAATATTTTTTGTGATTTAAAAAGCTGTGCGATTGTTGTTTAATTTGTAAAACAAAACCATAGCTGTACTTTAATGACCAAGATACTAATCATCTACACCGGTGGAACCATAGGAATGGTAAATGATGCCGCAACAGGGGCCTTAATTCCATTCGATTTTGAGCAAATTAAAGATAATGTTCCCGAGCTTGCTCGATTGAACTACCAGTTATCTGTGCATTCGTTTAATCCTATTATCGATTCTTCTAACATGCATCCTAGCCATTGGAATGTAATTGCTGAACTGATTAGGGACAATTACGAAGAGTTTGATGGTTTTGTGATTTTGCATGGTTCCGATACGATGTCGTTCACGGCATCAGCATTAAGTTTCATGCTTAAAAACTTGGCTAAACCAGTTATTTTAACCGGTTCGCAATTGCCTATTGGAGAAATTAGGACTGACGCTAAAGAAAACCTGATTACAGCCTTAGAAATTGCCGCTACCAAAGAAAACGGAAAAGCAGTGGTGCCAGAAGTTTGTATCTATTTTGATAATCAATTGTTCCGAGGCAATAGGTCTATTAAATTCAATACGGAGAAATTTGAAGCTTTCCGTTCACCCAATTACCCAATTTTGGCCGAAGCAGGCGTTCAGCTTACTTTTTTTCATAAAGAGATTTTACCTGTTCCTACAGAGCCTTTTTACATTCAAACCAAATCCGATGCTAATATTGGTGTATTGAAAGCTTATCCTGGAATGACAGAGGAAGTAGTGATGGCCGTTACCAAATCTAAAGTGAAAGCGATTGTATTGGAAACTTTTGGCTCAGGCAATACTACTACTGCTGAGTGGTTTATCAATGCTTTAGCAGAGGCAATTAAAGACGGAAAAATTATCGTTGATATTTCACAATGTTTAAGAGGTTCGGTACAATTAGGAATGTATGAAACCAGTAGCGAGCTCAAAAAAATGGGAGTGTTAAGTGGTTACGATATGACTTTCGAAACAGCGGTAACCAAGCTGATGTATCTTTTGGGAGCCGATTTAAGTGCGGAAGAAATTAAGCAGCAAATGGAAACTTCTATTGCTGGAGAACTGACCAACTAATAACCCTCTCTGCCCGTTGGGCATCTATTGATAGTTTTTCCATTATGTTTTGGTATCCATGAGCTCGCTATGCTTCGGTTCTCCTTAAAGGGCGAGTTTGTCTTATCACTTAGTATATTGCTTTGTCGTATTGTTAAAATTCCCCTTTAGGGGTAGGGGGTAAAGTAAAACTTCTGCAATTATGATCATCATCATTCCGTAAACAAAGCATTAATCTTATTTTTGTTTAGGATTGGCAGGTAAATTGCCCATCTAACTTATACTTATAGAAATGAAGATAGAACAAATTTACACTGGATGTTTGGCCGAGGCGGCCTATTACATAGAGAGCAATGGCGAAGCAGCCATTATTGATCCGCTCCGAGAAGTAGAGCCTTATTTAGTGAAAGCATCACAAAACGGTGCAAAAATAAAGTACATCTTCGAAACCCATTTTCATGCCGATTTTGTGTCAGGTCACGTTGATTTGGCAGAGAAATCAGGAGCTACCATTGTTTATGGACCAACGGCAACTACTTCTTTCGAAGCGCACATTGCTACGGATAGAGAGCAGTTTAAAATAGGCGAATTAACCATTACCGCTTTGCATACACCAGGACATACGCTTGAATCAACCACGTATTTGTTAACTGATGGACAAGGCAAAAATCACTGTATCTTTACAGGTGATACCCTTTTTATTGGTGATGTAGGTAGACCAGATTTAGCACAAAAAGGAACGCTTACCATGAACGACCTGGCAGGCTTGCTTTATGATTCGTTAAATGATAAAATTAAGCCGCTAGCGGATGAGGTTATTGTTTATCCTGGCCATGGTGCTGGATCTGCTTGTGGTAAAAACATGAGTAAAGAAACTTTTGATACGTTAGGACATCAAAAACAGGTGAACTACGCACTAAAAGCCGAAACTAAAGAGCAGTTCATTAAAGAAGTGACCGATGGTATTTTACCTCCACCACAATATTTTGCAAAAAATGCTGCCATGAACAAAGGTGGTTACGAAAGTATCGATGAGGTTTACCAAAAAGGACTTAATCCACTGTCGCCTCAAGCTTTTGAGGATTTGGCAAATCAAAGTGGTGCATTAATGCTAGACACACGCGATCCACAAGTGTTTGCGCAGGCTTTTGTGCCTAATGCCATCAATATTGGCTTAAATGGTCAATTTGCTCCTTGGGTAGGTGCATTAATTCCTGATTTAAAACAAAACATTTTGTTGATTACGGATGAAGGTAAAGCTGAAGAAGCGATTACCCGTTTGGCACGTGTAGGTTATGATAATACCATTGGATATTTGGAAGGTGGTATCCAAGCATGGAAAGATGCAGGAAAACAGACCGACCAAGTGACTTCTATTTCTGCAGCAGAATTTGAGCAGACTTACCAAGAAGACCAATCTATTTTAGCATTAGATGTTCGCAAGCCAGGAGAGTATGAATCAGAACATTTGGAGTTTACACATCCTCGTCCCTTGGACTATATTAACGACTGGACTCACGAAATAGACGATAATAAAACCTACTATATTCATTGTGCAGGTGGTTATCGCTCCATGATTGCGGCTTCTATTCTGAAAGCTCGTGGTATTGATAAGGTGGTAGATGTAGCGGGAGGTTACGGCGCTATTAAAAATACGTCGTTGAAAAGAACAGATTTTGTCTGCCCAAGCAAATTAGCGAAAGCTTAAGCTATTCCATCATTGCTAGAGGTAAAACCTCGTAGGTTTAAATGGTGTGACCCTAAAACCTACGAGGTTTTTTAGCAATTGTAATTAAAACAAGTTCACTGTAATCAGGTTTAATTTTAAAGAATCATCACTTGGCAACATCAGAAAAACAACATTTCGAGATCTTAATTATTGGTGCTGGACCAATAGGTTTAGCCTGTGGAATTGAAGCACAAAAAGCAGGAAAAAGCTATGTCGTTATTGATAAGGGTACTTTGGTGAACAGCCTTTACAACTACCCCGTGTTTATGACTTTCTTTTCCACTTCTGAACGTCTGGAAATTGGAGGAGTGCCTTTTGTAAGCATTAGTCCAAAACCGAACAGAAATGAAGCCTTGGAGTACTACAGACGTGTAACTGAAAAATTCCAGCTGAATGTGAGGTTATTTGAAGAAGTATTTTCTTGTCAAAAACAGGAGGATGGTTTGTTTCAAATTGAAACTGCCAAAGCAAATTATGAAGCCGAAAATGTAATTATTGCCACTGGCTTTTATGATGTTCCTAATTTGATGAACATTCCAGGTGAAGATTTGCCAAAAGTTATTCATTATTATAAAGACCCGCACTATTATGCTTTCAGTAAAGTATTGGTTGTTGGGGCGAACAATTCATCTGTAGATGTGGCTTTGGAAACTTTTAGAAAGGGTGCCGAAGTAACCATGGTAATTCGTGGTAATGACATGGGCCCGAATGTGAAATACTGGGTTCGTCCTGATATCGAAAATCGTATTAAGGAGGGCTCAATTAAAGCTTATTTCGAAAGCAATCTAAAACAGATAAAGGAACAAACGGTAGTCATCTCAACACCAGAAGGAGATATAGAAATTGAGAATGATTTTGTGGCTGCAATGACAGGTTATCAACCTAATTTTAAGTTACTAGAAAAGTTGGGGATTACCTTAGATGAAAACCAAACACCAGTCCACAATGCTGAAACCATGGAAACGAATCTTTCTGGTTTGTACTTGGCAGGCGTAGTTTGTGGCGGTATGGATACCCACAAATGGTTTATTGAAAACTCAAGGGTACATGCCGAGCAAATCATGAAGGATATTGTGGCTAAAACCAGTTAATTTAGTTTTAGGACTTAGGAGGTTCAACTTTAATTAATTACTGTTTTCAGAAGTAAAGTTGGGGTCTCGCCGTTTTAAAACTTCATAAAACTTTTAAAGTATTTGGTGTATCGTCAAAGATTTTTTTAAAAAGTAGCATATTGCAATTAACTTTCTTTGTTGTCATTCAGAGCGCAGCGAAGAATCCCTAAAATAGCTAAAAGATTCTTCGCTGCGCTCTGAATGACAAAGCATGAGGCATACTAAGTTGCTTAGGCAAAAAGACTACTGCTAAAAGCCAGCCTTAAAAGATTGGGGTGCCTTTTGTTAAGGCAACAGCTCCGCCAATTTATCCGAAAGTTTTTTTCCTCTCAAATCTTTTGCAATGATGATCCCATTTTCGTTTATCAAATAATTGGTTGGGTAAGCGCTAATGCCATACATAAAAACTACGTCATTTTTGTTGCCTTTTAGGTCTGTAACGTTTTCCCAAGGCAAACCATCGTCTTTAATTGCTTTTAGCCATTGAGCTTTATCATTATCAGCGGCTACGCCTAAAATCTCGAAACCTTTGGATTTGTAGGCATTATAAGTTTTTACTAACTCTGGGTTGTCTTGTCTGCAAGGTCCACACCAAGAGCCCCAAAACTCAAGAAGAATATATTTCCCCTTGATATCTGAAAGCTTAATTTTTTTGCCTAGGGCGTTGGTCTGTTCAAAATCTACATATTTACCACCTATTTTTACTTCTTGGCTTAATGCCAAAAAGCTATTGATGTTTATTCCGTAATCGCTAGCTTTTATGTTTGGAGAAAACAGTTGATAAATTCGCTGTGTCTTTTCTTTACCCCATGTGGTTGAGTACACATCGGTCACGCTGGCTACAACTATTGAGCTAGGGTGTGCTTTTGCATAATTTAAATAGACATTATAGGTTTCGTTTTTGATTTCGGCTATTTGTTTTCGAAGTTCGTTTTTAATGGCTGGGTCTTCGCTCTTCCTTAAAGCGACTCTCAAACTATCATCTTTAATATCAATGGGCTTAATTAATTTCTGGATTTCTTCATTTTCAGTTTGAGTAGTAGAACCTTTAATCGTTCCGCTTTTAAACTGGCCATCTTTAAGCAACATGGTGATGTCCTTATTTTCTGCCCAAAAAAAGACGTAATTTGTATATTGCTTCGTACGCAATATGACTTGTGTTGCTGGTTTTTTCAGGGCTCCTTTGAATGTGAATATTCCATCGTTTACTTGTGTGGAGTCCTTTATCCCGTCTTCGGGAGAACTTGATTCTAGGTATAGCCAAGTGCCATTTTCCAGGCCTTGAACGGTACCATTGATTTTGAAGTTTTGGGCAAATGCAATAACGTTGGCAAATAGTAAGAATGCTAGTACGATGGTTTTCTTCATTTGAAAGGTTTTTATCTTAAAGAGCTTTTTTTGCTAAGAATGTTGCACGGCTCTTTGACGCTCCATAAAAATATAAAATAGTTTGGTTTTGATGTAGTAATGCTTGTGACATAAACGGGATTGCAGCGGAAATACTTTTTGTGAGGTTTGACCAGTGCTGATGTCAAAAAGATTGTAGCGTAAAGCCCGACTTTCGGGGGGCTTTGCACAGGCTCTGCTTTTCTAAAAAATATCGACGTTTTTGCCTAACTTTGCGGCTCGAAAATGGTTTAAGGTATAAGGTTTAGGGTGTAAGGTTGGGCATCGTGTCTCAAATCTCATATCCCGATACTCAAATCTAAGAATATGAGCAAAGTAAAAGTAGGTATGGTGCAGATGAGCTGTACCGCGAATAAGCAAGAAAATTTAGATAAAGCTATTGTAAAAGTGAGAGAAGCTGCTGCAAAGGGCGCTCAAATAGTGTGTTTGCAAGAGCTTTTTACGTCGTTGTATTTTTGTGATGTAGAAGACTATGATAATTTTGATTTAGCGGAAGCCATTCCTGGTCCTTCTACCGATGCCTTACAAGTAGTGGCTAAAGAATTAGGAGTGGTAATTATCGCATCTTTATTCGAAAAAAGAGCACAAGGTTTGTACCACAATACTACTGCGGTTTTGGATGCTGATGGCAGTTATTTGGGTAAATATCGCAAAATGCATATTCCTGATGATCCTGCTTATTACGAGAAATTTTATTTTACTCCTGGCGATTTGGGCTACAAGGTTTTCCAAACCAAGTTTGCTAAAATTGGTATCTTAATTTGTTGGGACCAATGGTATCCTGAAGCTTCACGTATTACCGCTTTGATGGGTGCCGAAATTATGTTTTATCCAACGGCTATTGGCTGGGATACTACACAGGATGAAGAAACCAATAAAGACCAATATAATGCTTGGCAAACCATCCAACGCTCGCACTCAGTGGCTAACGGTTTACCAGTAATTAGTGTGAATCGTGTAGGTTTTGAGCAAGAAGGGCGTATGAAGTTTTGGGGCGGTAGTTTTGCAACCAATGCCCAAGGTAAGTTATTGTACCTAGCTTCGCATGAAGAAGAAGAGACAGAAGTAGTAGATATTGACCTTACGCAAAGCGATTATATCCGCAAACACTGGCCTTTCCTAAGAGATAGAAGAATTGATTCTTACCAACCGATTACCAAGAGGTTTATCGACGAAGATTAGTTTTTGGTCGGGAAGGTTATAGTTAGAAAGTCGGGAAGATTATAGTCGGTAAGTCCGAAAAGATTAGAGTAGTTCCATTCAAAGTTTCATCCTCGCTTGCTCTATTTTAATAGAAAGCTTGTCGAAGGATATTTTTAAAATGCCATGTCAATTAAAGTCATAAAAACATCTGAGCAACCAGAATTTGATAATTCGCCCAAAAAGCAAGGCTACGCATTCCCTGCAGAATGGGCTAAACACGAGGCAACTTGGTTAAGCTGGCCACACAAGGAAGCTTCATGGCCTGGGAAAATAGAGACTATTTACGAACCTTATTGCTTGTTTATTAAGGCAGTTGCCAAAGGTGAAAAAGTACGGATTAACGTAAAGGATGAGGAAATGAAAGCTTTTGCCGTTTCGCAATTGGAAAAGGTGAGTGCTGATTTAACTCAAATCGAATTCTATTTTAATGAAACCAACGATGCTTGGTGCCGTGACCATGGACCTGCTTTTGTGTTAAAAGGAAATGAGAAAGCAGTAGTAGATTGGGGTTATAATGCTTGGGGAGATAAATATCCTCCATACGATTTGGATGACGTAGTGCCTACCAAAATTGCTAAGCATTTCAACTTGCCATTATTTACACCTGATATTGTGATGGAAGGTGGTTCGGTAGAGTTTAACGGCGCTGGAACTATTTTAACAAGCGAAGCCTGCTTGCTGAATGAGAATAGAAACCCTCATTTAACCAAAGAGCAAATAGAAACCTATTTGATGGAGTTTTATGGTGCATCGCAAATTTTATGGGTAGGTGATGGTATTGTAGGCGATGATACCGATGGTCATATTGATGATATTACTCGTTTTGTGAATGAAGATACGGTGCTTACGGTGGTAGAAAGCAATCCTTTAGATGAAAATTATCTGCTATTAAAAGAGAATTTGGAGCGTTTAAAGGAAATGACCTTATTGGATGGCAGAAAACTGAATATTATTGAGCTGCCAATGCCTTCTCCAGTGATTTATGAGGATACTAGATTACCTGCTTCATATGCTAACTTTTACATTGCAAATGCTGCGGTAATTGTGCCAACCTTTAGAGATGTAAATGATAAAATTGCTTTAGAAATTATACAAAAGGCATTTCCAGACCGTGAGGTAATTGGTATTGATTCAACAGATATTATTTGGGGCCTGGGTAGCTTCCATTGCTTAAGCCAACAGGAGCCAGCAGTTTAGTTAGTAGTTGGCTTGAAGAGCACTTACGCTGTAATCCTGAGCTTGTCGAAGGATAAAGCAGCAGGGTCTTCGATAGGCTCAGACTGATAAAGATATTACTATTTGCCATTGACCTTTAAAAAGGTTAAATTGATGAAGAAAATATTTTGAACAAGCTGGCGCTGATACGTCATGATTCCCCAAACGTTGGCATCCTGAGCCCTCGAACATTGTCATCCTTGTAAAGGTTTAGTAATTCGGTAACAGATTTGATTTTAGCTGGGCATTAATTTATTATTCTTTTTGATTTTCATTTTTAGCCATTTCAATCGGCGTTATCCCTCCTATTCCTTGGTGGGGCCTTT
>JAEXHI010000012.1 GCA_023450085.1 Bacteroidota bacterium | reverse complement strand
AAAGGCCCCACCAAGGAATAGGAGGGATAACGCCGATTGAAATGGCTAAAAATGAAAATCAAAAAGAATAATAAATTAATGCCCAGCTAAAATCAAATCTGTTACCGAATTACTAAACCTTTACAATTCCGACAATAGGAGGAATCTCTAGTGTTGCAAGACCTTTCGCTACCGAATTGTAGTTACAGGTAATATTCTGGGGACAAAGAGGAGAGACTAATGGCGACGAAATAAAACCTGTGAGGTTTGGAAGTTCTTTGTAATTGTAGACAATAATTTCGTATTTTTGGAATATGGGCAGGTTAAAAATATACGATATTGATATTCCCCGTGAAAGCATACTAGCAGAACGGGAAGTTCTGTATTTAAGTAAATCTGCTGAACAAAAATTCTATGCATTACTTCGGCTTAATCGTATTTCTGTTCAATTAAACGGAGGTAATCCGTTAAAAGAACCACAAGGTAAAGGGATTCTTATTCGTAAAGCAAAAAATAGCTAGGGATGTCTTTTGATAAAGAAAGTGCCGAAATGTTGCTGCTTTTGAGCATTTTTCAAAAACACAATGTTGATTATCTGATTGTTGGGGGATTTGCCGTAAATAGATATGGTTACAGTAGAGCTACTGGCGATTTGGATTTATACCTAAGGGATACTAAGCAAAACCGTAAAAACCTTATTGAGGCCATTGATGAAATGGGGTATGGGAGATACGATATGCTGATGGATACTCCAATTATTGCAGGTTATTGTGAAATAATGATGGACGATGGTATGTATGCCGATTTGATGACAGATATTCCAGGCTTGGATAAAACAAAATATGATGAATATTTAGCCATGGCTACCGTTGATGTCATTGATGATTTTGAAGTGAAGTTTTTGCATTACAACCATTTGTTGTCAAATAAAAAGGCTACTAATAGAATAAAAGACCAATTAGACGTGCAAGAATTGGAGCGCATTAATAAAAAAGACTAGCTTCCTCGGTTTTTTCTAAGGAGATAAATTCATTTTTATTGGGAGTAAGAAACCTTGCACGTTTTAAAAAACTGTGAGGTTTGTGTAGAAGAAAGTGTAGTGACTAAGCAAGGGCAAAAGAGAAGGATGGCAATAGGTAACCTCGAAATAAATCGGGACAATTGCCAAGTATTGATGATGTTCATTTTCAAAAAGAAAGCATCAGTTAAACAATTAAACAGTTCAACGATTAACAGACCAAAACAATTTGACAATTAATCAATTCAACAATTTCTCTAATCAGAAAAATACCTTATCTTTGCACGCAATTAATTAATTTAAAAACACTTTAATATTATTCAGGTAATGTATTTAAGTTCAGAAAAGAAAGCGGAAATTTTCGCAAAACATGGCGAAGTAGCAACCAACACTGGTTCTGCAGAAGGTCAAGTAGCATTGTTCACTTACCGTATTGCCCACTTAACAGAGCATTTGAAAAAAAATCGTAAAGATTTCTCTACTCAGTTAGCACTGCAAAAATTAGTAGGTAAACGTCGTGGTATTTTAGCTTATCTTTACAAAAAAGATATTGGGCGTTATCGTGCTATCATCAAAGCTTTAGAGCTAAGAGATATCATCAAATAAGAGCTTTTATCAATAAAAGCCATCCAAAAGAAGGGTGGCTTTTTTGCTTTGCAAACAAAACACGTATATATAAACTCAGGTGTGCAAAAAGAGGAAACACACCATAATTTTTTTTAGATGAATGTAATAAAAAAATCGTTCGACTTGGGCGATGGAAGAATTGTTGAAATTGAGACTGGTAAATTAGCTAAACAAGCTGATGGTTCGGTAGTGGTGAAAATGGGCGATACCATGTTGTTGGCAACAGTAGTATCAACCGTAGGTGCTAAACCTGGTACTGATTTCTTACCATTATCGGTAGATTACCAAGAAAAATATGCTGCTACTGGTCGTATCCCAGGCGGTTTCTTACGTCGTGAGGCTAAATTATCTGATTACGAGGTATTGATTTCTCGTTTGGTAGATAGGGCTTTACGTCCGTTATTCCCAGAAGATTACCATGCTGATACACAGGTAATGATTAGCTTGATTTCAGCGGATAAAAATATCATGCCTGACTGCTTAGCTGGTTTGGCAGCTTCGGCAGCGCTTTCTGTTTCGGATATTCCTTTCAATGGACCGATTTCAGAAGTTCGTGTAGCGAAAATTGATGGTAAGTTGGTAATTAACCCTTACTTAAGTGATTTAGAAAGAGCTACTTTAGAATTTGTGGTTGCTGGTTCTGCTAACGATATCGTGATGGTAGAAGGTGAGGCTGATGAAATTCAAGAGGACGAAATGGTTGAGGCATTGAAATTCGCCCATGATGCCATTAAAGTTCAATGTGCTATTCAAGTAGAATTAACTGAAGCGACTGGTAAAACAGTAAAACGTGAATATAACCACGAAGACCATGATGAGGCTTTAAAAGAAAGAATCTACGCAGAGACTTATGATAGAGTTTATGCTATCGCTAAATCTGGTTTAGGTAAAGATGAGCGTTCTGAAGGCTTTACAGCTATCATTAACGAAATTTTAGATGCTTTCCCTGAAGATACTGAAGATTTAACTAAGGCTTTAGCTAAGCATTACTATCATGATGTACAATATGATGCCGTACGTAACTTATTGTTAGATGAAGGTATTCGTTTAGATGGTCGTACCACTACTCAAATTCGTCCAATTTGGAGCGAAGTAGGTTACTTGCCTGCAGCTCACGGTTCATCGGTATTTACTCGTGGTGAAACGCAATCATTAACTTCGGTTACTTTAGGTAGCAAAGATGATGAGCAAATGATTGATGGTGCTTTCATCAATGGTTATAACAAGTTCTTATTGCACTATAACTTCCCTGGTTTCTCAACTGGTGAAGTAAGACCAAATAGAGGTGTTGGTCGTAGAGAGGTTGGTCACGGTAACTTAGCAATGCGTTCTTTAAAGAAAGTATTGCCTACAGGTGCTGATAACCCTTACACTATTCGTATCGTTTCTGATATTTTAGAATCTAACGGTTCTTCTTCAATGGCAACGGTTTGTGCAGGTACTTTAGCATTAATGGATGCAGGTATTAAAATCAAAGCGCCAGTATCTGGTATCGCGATGGGATTAATTACCGATGAAAAATCAGGTAAATATGCTATCCTTTCAGATATTTTAGGTGATGAGGATCACTTGGGTGACATGGACTTTAAAGTTACGGGTACTAAAAATGGTATAGTAGCTTGTCAAATGGACTTGAAAATCAATGGTCTTTCTTACGAAGTATTAACGAAAGCATTATTGCAAGCAAAAGATGGTCGTTTACACATTTTAGGTGAAATGGACAAAACGATTTCTGAGCCTGCTGCAGATATGAAGCCACACGCTCCACGTATCGTTTCGTTAACTATCGATAAAGAATTTATTGGTGCGGTAATTGGCCCAGGTGGTAAAATTATCCAAGAAATGCAACGTGAAACTGGTGCTTCTATCTCTATCGAAGAGGTTGATGGTAAAGGTATCGTAGAGGTATTTGCTGACAATAAAGCTGCTATTGATGCTGCTGTTGGTCGTATCCGTGCCATTGCTGCTAAACCAGAAATTGGTGAGGTTTACACAGGTAAAGTAAAATCAATCATGCCGTTTGGTGCTTTCGTAGAAATTATGCCAGGTAAAGATGGTTTGTTACACATTTCTGAAATTGATTGGAAACGTTTGGAAACCATGGACGGTGTGCTTAAAGAAGGTGATATTATTGAGGTGAAATTGTTGGATATCGACAAACAAGGTAAAATGAAACTTTCTCGTAAGGTTTTATTGCCTCGTCCACCAAAGCCTGAGTCGGCACCTGCTGCTCCACAAGGATAAAAACAACTGTCATTTTGAACGACAGTGAAAAATCTCAAAGTGTTTAGCACTGATTTAACAGATTCTTCGCAAAACTCAGAATGACAAAGATGAATAGAAACCCTTTCAGTTTTACTGGAAGGGTTTTTTGTTTAGGATAAGTGGTATTATAAAAGAATTTGTAACTTGCATTTGATTGTTTCACACTTGTAATGACATTGAAAATCGTCATGGCAAGGAGGTACGACGAAGCAATCTTAAAGCGATAATTTTTACAAAAAATGCTTCGTACCTCGCAATAATGATAAACTAAATGAAACACCTGATTGCCCCTTCCATTTTATCGGCTGATTTTGCCAACCTGCAACGTGACATAGAGATGCTTAACCAGAGTGAGGCAGACTGGATCCATGTAGATGTAATGGATGGTGTTTTTGTTCCTAATATTTCATTTGGTTTTCCAGTCATTACAGCTGCAAAAAAGTATGCAAAAAAGCCTTTTGATGTACATTTGATGATTGTAGAGCCAGATAAGTACATTGCTGACTTTGCAAAAGCTGGTGCTGATTTGATTACTGTGCATTATGAAGCCTGTACTCACTTGCATCGCACTATCCAGCTAATTAAATCGGTAGGTTGTAAAGCGGGAGTGGCGTTAAATCCGCATACACCCGTTAGTTTTTTGAAAGATATTTTGCAGGATATTGATTTGGCCTTGGTCATGTCGGTAAATCCAGGTTTCGGTGGACAAGCTTTTATTCCTCAAACTTTAAATAAACTTAGGGAGTTGAGGCAAATGGCTCAACAAACCAATCCTAATTTATATATAGAAGTTGATGGGGGAGTAGGTATCCAAAATATTGCTTCGTTAATTGAAGCTGGGGCCAATGTTTTTGTAGCGGGGAATGCTGTTTTTGCGGCGCCAAATCCTACACAGATGATTGCAGAACTGAAAAATATAGAAACCTCTACTCAGCACATCTAATTAATGGCCAAGAAAACGCTTTTCCTTTTATGTTTGGTCATTTTATCGCTATGTGCCAGTGCACAATCCTTGATTAAAGTAAGCGGTATCATTTATGATGAAAAAAATCAACCTTTGCCCAAAGTAAGCATCACGTTGGTAGGCTTATCTGGAAGTACAATAAGTGATGAGCAAGGAAAATACACCATCCAATCACGTTTGTCTAATTTCAGTTTGCGGTTTAAACTGGTAGGCTATCGAACAGAAACCATTAATTTTAGTGAACAAAAAGGCACTGAAGTGAAAAAGGATATCTTTTTGAAGCCAGATGTAAAAGAGCTTAAAGGTGTAAAGATTACCGCGAAACAGAATCAGCTTAGCAATGCCCAAAGCATTAATGTTAATGATTTGGCAAGTTTGCCTACAGTTTCGATGAACTTCGAAGCTATTTTGAAAACATTGCCAGGCGTTTCTACCAACAACGAATTGAGCTCGCAGTATAGTGTACGTGGCGGTAACTTCGATGAAAACCTGATTTATGTAAATGATATCGAAATTAACAGACCTATTTTGATCAGAAATGGGCAGCAAGAAGGCTTGAGCTTTATTAATCCCGATTTTGTCAGTAGGGCACGTTTTTCGGCAGGTGGTTTTAATGCCAGATATAACGACAAGCTTTCGTCGGTATTGGATGTAAGGTATGATAAGCCGGACAGTAACGAATATGTGCTTACAGCGGGTTTAATGGGATTTTCGGCCACAACCAAAACCAATTTTAAAAACAGTCATTTGTTGTTTGGTTTTAGGAGAAAGGATAATCGGAACGTATTAGGTACGCAAGATCAAAAAGGTAGCTATCGTCCTAATTTTAATGATTTTCAGGCCCTTTATCAATATAATTTTAGTCAGAAGTTTAGCATTAACACCCTGTTGAATTTTAATTCTGGAAGCTTCAGGCTTGTTCCGCAAAGTAGAGAAACACAATTTGGCACCATTACTACGCCAATGCATTTAAAGGTGGATTATGAAGGTCAGGAAATTGATGATTATTATACTTACGGAGGTGCAGTAACTGCTTTGTTCAATCCTCATAAGGATATGTCTATCAAATGGATCAATAGTTATTTTGAGATTAAAGAAAGAGAACGTTTTGATATTGATGGCAATTACGTTTTTGAAGAGGTGGATAATGACTATGCTGGAGGTGGCTTTGGCCCAATTCGTAAAAATAGAGGTTTGGGTAATCAATATAGCTACGCCAGAAATAGCCTAAATTCTAGTACGGCAAGTACCGAACTTAAGGTAGAGCAGAGCGTTGGCAAGCATGATTTTACCTATGGGGCGCGATTTGAACAAGCAAAATACTCAGATAGGATTAATGAATATAGTTACTTGGATTCAGCTGGTTACATTCTTCCTGCCAACACTAATTCATTTACTTTTGAAGATGCTATTTTCACCAACAACCATTTAAAAATCAACACCATTTCTGGGTATCTGCAAGATAGTTATGCTGTTTCTGCAAAAACAGATGTGCAGTTTGGTTTGAGGGCAAGCTATAATGATTTAAGTAGTGAATTGTTGTTGAGTCCTAGGTTGTTGATGTTGTATCGTCCAGATGAACAAAAACTTTGGAGGTTTACAGCAGGTATTTACCGTCAGGCGCCAAGTTATAGAAGTATTAGGGGGTTGGATGGTTCGTTAAATCTCGACCAAAAAGCACAACGCTCCTATAATGTATCCGCAGGTTACGATTTCGCCTTTAATGGATTGGGCACACGTTTGAAGTTTACTTCAGAGGTTTATTACAAGTATTCAGATAGGATGATTCCTTATACCATTGATAATGTAAGGATCAAATATTTGGCTACAAGTACTGCCAAAGGCCATACTTATGGAGCTGATTTTTCAATAGGTGGTGAGCTGGTAAAAGACTTGATGTCATTTTTTAGGGTTTCACTATTGAGTGCCAATCAAGATGTAATTAACGATAGTTATGTGGCCAAGGATGCCAATGGCCAAAATCAAACCATTTACCCTGGCTATTTGAAAAGACCAACCGACCAGAAAGTGAATTTCTCGATGTTTTTTCAAGATAGATTATTTAAAAGTCCTACCTATAAAGTGCATCTTAATTTACTTTATGGCTCTAGGTTGCCTATTGGTGCTCCTCAAATTAAAACTTATACTGATGATTTCAGTATTCCAGCCTATCGTAGGGTAGATATTGGCTTCTCTAATGATTTTTTGGATGCCAGTGCTAAAAGAAAACCTCAATTTTTGAGCAAATATTTTAATTCGGTAATTGCTTATGTAGAGGTATTCAACTTGCTGAATATCAATAATACGGTATCTTACTTATGGCTAAAAGACGTGAACAATGTCAATTATGCCATTCCTAATTATTTAACGGGCAGGCAATTAAACTTTAAGTTGATCTTTAAGATAAAAGGCAACTAACTGAGGTTAATATGCTATCACTTTAGGTTAATATACTGGCAATATTTTTGTCTTTTTCTCAAACGTTTGTCATGTTGATTATTTGGTTGATAAAAAACCTAAATAATTAGTGTCAAAATGTTAATTTTACGAGCAATAAAAAACAGAAAAAATGAGACATAATTTTGGAGCTGGTCCTTGTATTTTACCGCAGGAAGTTTTTAAGCAAGCTTCTAGCGCAGTACTTGATTTTAAAGACGGTTTATCAATTCTAGAAATCTCCCATCGCTCACCTGAATTTGAGGCTGTGGTTGAGGAGACTGTAAGATTGGTAAAGGAGCTTTTAAATGTACCTTCGGGATATTCCGTACTGTTGTTGCAAGGAGGAGCAAGCCTACAATTTTCAATGGTGCCCATGAACTTATTGCCTGAGGGCAAAAGCGCCGCTTATTTAGATTCGGGGGTTTGGGCAAGTAAAGCAATCAAAGAAGTTAAATATTTTGGTAAGGCAAATGTTGTAGCATCCTCAAAAGACTCCAATTATACCTTTATCCCTAAAGATTTCGAAATTCCGGCAGATAGTGCTTATTTCCACTATACTTCTAACAATACCATTTATGGTACTGAACTGTTTGATTTACCAGCAAGTAAAGTGCCTGTTGTTTGCGATATGTCATCGGATATCATGAGCCGTGTGATTGATGTATCTAAATATGACTTGATCTATGCTGGAGCACAAAAAAATATCGGCCCTGCTGGTTTAACCGTAGTCATTGTAAAAGATGAAATTTTAGGCAAAGCCGATAGAGCTATTCCCTCTATGCTAGACTATAAATCGCATATTGACGGTGGATCAATGTACAATACACCTCCAGTATTTTCTATCTATACAGCAATGTTAAACCTACGTTGGTTGAAATCAAAAGGTGGTATTGCTGAGATTGAGAAAGAAAATATCGCAAAAGCAAAAGCTTTATATACGGAGATCGATAGAAATCCTTTATTCAAAGGAACTTGTGCGGTTGAAGATCGTTCACGTATGAACATTTGTTTTGTAATGGAAGATCCTGAATTAGAAAAACCTTTCGCCAAATATGCTGATGAAAATGGTTTTGAAGGTCTAAAAGGACACAGAAGTGTAGGTGGTTTCAGAGCATCTATGTACAATGCGCTTCCAATTACCAGCGTGCATGCGCTAATTGATTTAATGCAAAGTTTCGAAGAAAAATACAAAAAATAAGAAATGGCTAGAATACTTGCCAATGATGGCATAGATCCAATAGGAAAAAAATTATTAGAAGATGCTGGGTTTACTGTAGATACACAAACAGTGCCCCAAGACCAATTAGTAGCAGCATTGCAAAATTACGATGGTTTAACCGTTAGAAGTGCTACTAAAGTTAGAAAAGAACTGATTGATGCTTGTCCTAACCTTAAATTAATAGGTAGAGGTGGTGTTGGTATGGATAATATCGACGTAGAATATGCAAGGTCAAAAGGAATTACAGTAGTGAATACACCTGCTGCTTCATCATTATCGGTAGCGGAGTTGGTGTTCTCTCACTTATTTACTGGTGTACGTTTCTTGCAAGATGCTAACCGTAAAATGCCTGTGGAAGGAAATACTAAATTCAACGATTTGAAAAAAGCTTATGCTAAAGGTGTTGAATTAAGGGGTAAAACCATTGGTATTATTGGTTTTGGCAGAATCGGAAGAGAAACTGCTGCTGTAGCTTTAGGCTTAGGCATGAATGTGTTGGCTTATGATTTGTTCCCATTCAGTGGTAACATTAGTTTAAACCTAACGTTAGGAATTAAAGTGGATATCCCAGTAACTACGGTAAGTTTGGAAGAGGTGATTGCTAATAGCGATTTTATCTCTTTACACACCCCATTTGCTGATAAACCGATTTTGGGTGCTGCTGAATTTGCAGCGATGAAAAACGGAGTAGGGGTAGTGAACTGTTCACGTGGTGGAACTATAGACGAAGCAGCTTTAATTGAAGCTTTAAATTCAGGTAAAGTTTCTTTTGCAGGTTTAGATGTATTCGATAATGAACCAACACCTTCTACAGAGATTTTATCACACCCTAAAATTTCGTTAACTCCTCATATTGGAGCTTCAACTAATGAAGCACAAGAGCGTATCGGTACGGAGTTGGCTAATTTGATCATCGATCATTTTAAAGGTTAATTTCCGATAAACTTCATATAAAAGCCCAAGGTTTTAATCTTGGGCTTTTTGCGTTTATGTTCTCATTGTTTTTGATAGCACGTCATTGCGAGGTACGAAGCAATCTCATAAACAATATTGTTTAATTACGCTTTAAGATTGCGTAGCAAAGCTCGCAATGACGCAATTGGTAAATTTGTGTCGTTGCATCCGTAACCCGTCATTTCGACTGTAACGGAAGAGAAATCTTTGAATGTAAATATTTAATAAAAGACTCAATGTTATGTCACCACTACGTGGTTATGAATTGAATTCGTTTAGCTAGAATAATATCAGTCCTTCGGACTTAAATATTATTGAGGATTCTATGCCCTATAACCACGAAGTGGTGAAATTATTATAATCTTATAACAAGATAAATAGACAAAGAACCCTGAAAGGGTGACATAAATTCAAAGATTTTACCATTCATAACACGTTGTCTTGAATTTAACAGAGAGGGCTTTTAGCTGCTTCACTGTCTCCATTGATCAAACTGGCGGGAGGTAGCAATGGTGCTTTCTCGTCATTGCGAGGTACGATGCAATCTCCAGTAATGTTAGAAAGTACAATTCTGCTTTAAGATTGCTTCGCAAAGCTCGCAATGACGCAATTGGTAAATTTGTAATTGGATCCATAACACGTCATTTCGACCTTGTGGATACCGCGAAGTAGCTACGAAGAATCTTTGGAGGAATTTATAGGCGTGGTTTATAATGCATTTTCAAAGATTTCTCTTCCGAAAATTCGGAACTGCGCTACGGTTGAAACGACGAAAGTGGTTACTCCATTGAGTTAGTGAGCGCCCAATATCTAAAACCTAACACTGCCTTTTGGAAAGTGCTCAATCTCATCGGATCTTTTTGATAATAAGATGGGAGCATTAGCTTATTCAATTTCACCAATGCCTTAAAAAATGCTTTTTTCATGTTATAAAACTTTGATGCCGCTCTGCGGCTCCTTTGATTTCATTAGTTTGTTCTTCCTATAAAGAATAAAGAATAATACTGCTGATATGACAACAAAAAGAGCTAGCGAAAGTTGTAGGTAATTGGTGCTTCTGCTGATTTTCTGATTGTACTCCAGCAATTCATCATTTTTTACCTGTAAGTCCCTAATGGTTTTTTTATAGCTATCAATACGCAATTGACTGTTATCTACATTAGATTTTACCTGTTGAAACTGTAGGTCTTTGTAATCTAACAACACTTTCAATTCAGTGAAGATGTTATTGTCATTGAGGGTAATTTGTCTCAAAATCTCATTGGAGTTTTTAATGTCCCTTTTTGTCTGGAAGCCAAAAATACCTGTACGAGCATTTAAACTTTCATCATATTGTCCAAAGCGAGCACTTCTTTCGGCTAACATGGCATTAATTTTATTTCGTTGTAGTTCATAAGCAGAACTATCTTGCGCAAAAGTTACGCTCATCAAACTTCCTAATAAGAGCGTAAAAAGAATGGCTTTTCTCATCATAGTTAAAACTTTAAATAGTATCTAACAAACTCCATGCCTCAGCTTTTTTTATAAAGTGAGGTTTCACTTGTGCCCATGTATGTTTGAACAAATCAGATTGCCTATAGTTTTCTAGCGCATCCGCATTTTTCCATTTGCTGATAGTGAAAAATACGTTCTTGTCCGTTTCGTGTTGTAATAGACTAACACTTATACAGCCTTCAAAGCTTGAAATTTTAATGTTTACTTGCGTAAATAGCTGTTTAAAGTCTTCAGTGAACGATTCTGAAAACTCCAATTTAACAAGTCTGGTAATCATAAAAAGATGGTTTATGGATGGAACTCTACCCTCACAATATCATTAAGGTGCAGACCTAACAAGCCGCTAGCTTTACCTTTATTAATGGCGATTTCCAAATGGTTACTAATGCCAAATAGGCAGAGTTTTTCACCTTCCGGAACCTCATTGTAGTGCCAGCTTAGTTGGGTAATGGTTTCGCTTTTCCTAAAATAAAGAGTGAAGTCTCGGTTGCGCTGTACTTTGGTAAACAGGTCTTTGGTGATGTTGGTGATGACGTTGCTAAACCTATCGATAAAAATCACACTGCCCCTGATAATATCACGTTCAATTACAGGATGTAATAGCATTCTTTGTTCAATGTCGTCAGCAGGAATACCAATTTCTTTTAGCTTACCACCTTTAGCCAAATGCACGGCGGCTTTCACTAAAATATCGACCAATGGGAAATGCAAGAATTTTAAATCCTGCATAATATTTAGTTCTACCAGTTCGTCAGGGCTTTCTTCAAAAAGCAACGAAAAAATTCCATTGTCGGCACCTACAAAATAATGGTCCTTATAGCGTAATGCGATGTATTTGGTGTTTTCGTTAAATACCGAATCGATACCAATAAGGTGCACCGTATCTTTTGGAAAATAGATGTAGGCGTTTTTTAGCACAAAAGCCGCATACGAAATGTTGAAAGCAGGTACTTCGTGGGTAATGTCTATAATATTAACACTTGGGAGGATATTCAGGATACTGCCTTTTAGTGCAGCCTGATAAAAATCCTTCGAACCCAAATCTGTCGTTAATGTGATTATAGCCATTAAAAATTAAATATTTATGCTTATTCTTGCGTATAGGCAAATTGCCTACAAATATTCAATTTTTAAATCGAATTACACAGGGCGCAACTAAAAAAACAATATTTTGAGCGAAATAAAATTGATACTGGAAACTACCGATCAGATACAATTCTGGGGGGCAAATAACGAGCATTACGAGCAAATAAAAGCTGCTTTTCCGAAGCTGAAGATTGTAGCTAGAGGCAATGAAGTGAAGGCTTTAGGTGACGAGGCCGAGCTTAAATTGTTTGAGCAAAAAATCAACGCCTTGGTGGCTCATTTAGATAAAATTGGAACGCTGACCAACAATGATGTGGATGGCATATTAGGGGCGAAAAAAAATACGGAGAGCACTACAGAAGCGACTACTGGTGCTCCTGTGGGTAGTGGTGAAGTAATTGTTTACGGAAACCATGGCCTTATGGTAAAAGCTCGTACGGCCAACCAGCGTAAGATGGTTGATAGCATCAATAAAAATGATGTGCTATTTGCCATTGGTCCTGCAGGTACAGGTAAAACCTATACGGCGGTAGCTTTGGCGGTAAGAGCGTTAAAAAATAAAGAGATTAAGCGTATCATCTTGACCAGACCTGCAGTAGAAGCCGGAGAGAGTTTAGGTTTTTTACCAGGCGACTTAAAGGAAAAGGTTGATCCTTATTTGCGCCCATTGTATGATGCGCTTGATGATATGATTCCTGCAGAGAAACTAAAGATTTATTTAGAGAACAGGACTATCGAAGTAGCGCCATTGGCATTTATGCGTGGACGTACTTTAGATAATTGCTTTGTAATTTTGGATGAGGCGCAGAACTCTACCGATTTACAATTGAAAATGTTCCTAACCCGTATGGGACCAACGGCTAAATTTATCGTTACGGGCGATGTTACTCAAATCGATTTACCAAAAAAAGCACAGTCGGGCTTGCATAACGCCCTTCGCATATTGGGTGATATTAAAGGGATCGATATTATTTATTTAAGCGGAGAGGATGTAGTGCGTCATAAATTGGTGAAACAAATCTTAAAAGCTTACGGAGATATTCAGTGATAGTGGTTAGGTGCTAGTTAATAGCATGTCTTTTAAAATACGTCAAGGTCCGAAGATGAAAATTATAATTCTGTCTTCGGACTTTTTTATTAGGTCAAGTTAGCTGCTCAACTTTCGGACTTTCCCGACTTTTTTACTATTTTTATACCCTCATGAAAGCAGTAAAAGAAACCCAATTTACCTTCCCAAAACAAAGTAGTTTTTACAAAGGAAAAGTACGTGATGTATATACTATTGATAACCAGTTGATGGCAATGGTAGTGACCGATAGAATTTCAGCATTTGATGTGGTATTGCCAGAAGCAATTCCTTACAAAGGTCAAGTGTTGAACCAAATTGCAGCTAAATTTTTATCAGCAACAAAAGACATCGTGCCAAATTGGGTAATGGATACGCCAGACGAGATGGTGACCATTGGCCGTATTTGCGAACCGTTTAAGGTAGAGATGGTGATCAGAGGATATTTGGCTGGTCATGCCGCTCGTGAATATGCTTTGGGTAAACGTCAGGTTTGTGGTGTTGCTTTGCCAGAAGGTTTAAAAGAAAATGATAAACTTCCTGAACCGATTATTACGCCTACTACAAAAGCTGCTGTAGGACATGATGAGGATATTTCAAGAGAAGATATTTTGGCGAAAGGCATTGTTTCTTTAGCAGATTACGAAAAATTAGAGAAGTACACTCGTGCTTTATACCAAAGAGGTACAGAAATGGCTGCTGAAAGAGGATTGATTTTAGTAGATACTAAATATGAGTTCGGTAAAGTAGGCGATGATATTTATTTGATTGATGAAATTCATACGCCAGACTCGTCACGTTACTTTTATGCCGAAGGTTATGAGGAAAGACAGGCCAATAATGAGGCCCAAAAACAGCTTTCTAAAGAGTTTGTACGTAAATGGTTAATAGAGAATGGTTTTCAGGGTAAAGATGGGCAAGTAGTGCCAATAATGACTGAAGAAATTGTAGAATCCATTTCAGAACGCTATATTGAGCTTTATGAGCAGATTGTTGGAGAGAAATTTGTAAAAAATCCTTCTGAAAATATCTTGGATAGGATAGAGGCAAATACAAAAGCAGCTGTTGAAAAATTATTGAACCTATAGATTAGGTAATAAGTATTACGTTGTAAGTTTTAAGCTTGGGGTCTAAACAACTAACCAACTGAAAAACCAAACAACCCAAAACCAAAAAATATGAAATTTAGTGTAGATAAGCACGAGAAATATGTAGTGTTGAAATTAGATGAGCCTAAATTCACTAATGATAATACCCCCGCCTTGAAATCAGAATTTATTCTTTTAAACACAGAAGGCTATCACAATATCGTTTTAGATCTGTCAGCTGTTAAGGAATGTAATGATGCGCAAGATTTAAGTTCTTTATTGGCTGGAGATAGACTTTGTAAAGCTGCCGATGGTATTTTTATCGTGTGTGGCGTTAATAAAAGTATCGCACAAATTATCCAAATGTCAAACCTTCATCAGTCTATTACGTTTGTTAATAAGCTAGACGAAGCAACAGATCTTATCTTTATGGAAGAGATCGAAAAAGAACTTCGTGGCGGAGTAGACAAAGGGTAAAATTATTGAATGAAGTTTGAAGTAACGATCTTAGGGAGCAGTTCGGCAACGCCAATTTATAACCGAAATCCAACAGCGCAATTACTAAATTGTAATGAACGTTTTTATTTAATCGACTGCGGTGAGGGTACTCAACAGCAGTTGATTCGCTATGGTTTTAAGGCTTCCAAAATTGATTTTATTTTTATCAGTCATTTGCATGGTGACCATTTTTTTGGCTTGGTTGGATTATTGTCTAGCTTACATCTCAATGGTCGTACAAAACCACTGCATTTATTTGCTCCTGCGGCGTTAAAAGAAATTTTAGAGCTACAGTTTCTTCATTCTGACACGCATTTGCGTTATGCCATCAACTTTTTTTCGATAGATCCTTCTAAACCAGAAGTGATTTTTAAGAATAATGATGTCATTGTTGAAACCATAATACTGAACCATCGTATTCCATGTACAGGTTTTAAGTTTACAGAAAAAAAGCGATTAAGAAAGCTTATTATAGAGAAGCTGGAGCAAGATTCTATTCCAGTGGAATATTATACCATGCTAAAGCGTAGTGTAGATTTTGAATTACCAGATGGCAGAAAAATCAATCATTTAGATTACACAACAGATTCAGCTACTCCAAAGGTGTACTGCTATTGTTCTGATACGATGTACGACGAACGATATTTTGAGCTGATCAAAGGAGCTGACACGCTTTATCATGAAGCTACGTTTATGCACGACATGCTGGAGCGAGCTTTGGAAACCCATCATACTACCGCGCAGCAAGCCGCTGAAATTGCCAAAAAGGTAGGGGCTAAGAAATTATTGATTGGCCATTTTTCTTCTAGATACAAAACCTTAGAAGGTTTGCTAGAGGAAGCACAAGCTGGCTTCGAAAATACAGTATTAGCAACAGAAGGTAAGACTTTTGAAATATAAGGCTTAGCTGCTTATCTTTCGTCATTTCGATACTGAACCTTCGGGATGGAGAACCGAAGCTCTACGAAGTAAAATCTTTGAATTGGTTTGGAGTATAGATTTTGTAGACTTGTAAAGTTAAATCTAACGACATGGTAAAAGTAAGACTTACGAAGTTTCAAAAACTTCGTAAGTCTATAATAGTCTATACTCCCTAACTGAACCAAAGATTTCTAGGCTACGTTGCTCTCGAAATGACAATGGAGGTCATAAAAAAAGCGAAGAACTGTTAAGAATTCTTCGCTTGTTGTATTGAGGTTCTGTTTACTATTTATCTTTCTTGTTCCCGCCACCAAATACCGAGAAGTGTACGTAGCGCTTAGGATTAGCTTTTAAGTCGATCATTAAAGCATCTAAGTTTTTAGAAGCATTGGTAAGGTTATCATACATTTGTCTGTCATTTAACAGCGCACCCAATGTACCTTTTCCGCTTTTAAGATCACTGATCATCCCTTGTAAATCAGCCATTGCTTTATTAGCCTTATTTACTGTTTCTTCAAAGTTTACAGCTGCCACCTTATCCGTCATCGTATTCAAGTTCTTCATTACGGCATCAATCCTAGCACCATTGTTTTTAAAGTTGGCAGTAATGGCTTCTACATTAGATAGGATAGATGAAAGTTTAGAGCTTTCTGATCCTACCAAGGCATCAACTTTTTTAGAAGTAGATTCCAAAGAACTCAAAGTACCTGCAATACTGGTAAAACTGCGGTCGATATTTTTCTGAAGGTTAGGATTTAAAATGGTATTGATACTTGAAAGGATCGAGTCCATTTTGGTGATGATCAATTCAGCTTTCTTTTGAACAGGTTGAAAAGTTTCCATCAAACCTTTTTCTACATTAGTTTGTAGGTAGTCACCATCTTGAGCGAAATTTTTATCGTTACCAAGTGTCAATATAATGGCTTTGCTACCTAAAAGGTCAGTACCTTCTAAACGAGCAATAGTGTTTTTAGGAATTTCATATTTTCCGTTAATCTTTAAAGTAGCCTGAATTGTAGCATCTGGTTGTAGTTCCAATGCTGCCACTCTACCAATTTGATAACCGTTAATCAATACTGGCTTAGATACCGTTAATCCATCCACATGGGTATATTTGGCGTAAAGGACTGTCTCGCTAGAAAATAAGCTGTTTCCTTTTAAAAAGTTATAGCCTATAATAAGCAGGGCAATGGCAAATGCTGCTAAAATGCCTACTTTGGTTTCGTTCTTTATTTTCATTGATGTTGTAGCGATTTTTAGTAGTAATGAAACAGTGTTATTTGTTTCATCTAATTTCTTGGTTTATTTAGTTCTCTACTTCTTTTTTATATTGTTTAATGGCATTTACAATAGCAGTTACTATTTCTTCCTGTCCTTCTTCGGAGTTAATATATCGCTCCTCTTCAGGATTGGAGATAAAGCCTATTTCGGTTAGTACCGATGGCATTGCTGCTCTTTGTAATATCAGTAATCCCTGCTCTTTAACACCTCTGTTCACTCTTTTGTTTACTTCGGTATAATTTTTTTGGATATAACTAGCCAAAGCTAAGCTTTTTGAACGGTAAAGTGACTTATAAAGTGATAATAAGATGATCTCTTCAGGATCCGTAGGGTCGTAGGTGCCGTGTTTCTTGAAGTTTTTATCCTTAATGATATCCTCGTTTTCCTTTAAGCCAGCGTCCATTTCGTTGATACGTCTATAAGCTCCCACAAAGGTTTCTGTACCTTTAGTATAGTTGTTCCCTTTAGGCATAGAATTACAGTGGATAGAAATAAACAGATCAGCTTTGGCGTCATTGGCAATTTCTGCCCTGCGATACCAATCCACATCTACATCTGTTTTACGAGTTTGTATCACCTTAATTTGAGGTAATTCCTCTTGAAGTTTTGCCCCTAATTTTAAAGCAACTTTTAAAGCTACATCTTTCTCCCACGAATAAGCACCTTTAGCTCCTGGTTTCACACCTCCGTGACCAGCATCAACTACAATGGTCTTTATTTTATATCCTTGGGCATTTGCATCGAAAAATGAGAAAGCGAAAAATAAAAAAGTGAAGTATAAAAGGATGTTTCTTGGCTGCATTTAAATGTGTTTTGTGCAAAAATACAAAATTTAATTTTCTACGCTTGATTTATAGGCTTGAATAGCTTTTAATATACAGTTGGTGATTTCTATTTGGCCAGCTTCCGAGTTCATATAGTCTTCTTCGTTAGGGTTAGAAATAAAACCAATTTCAGTAAGCACCGCAGGCATGCCCGCTCTGGCTAAAACAGCTAAGCTTTTTTCTTGAACGCCTCTATTGATCCGTCCTACAGCTATATATTGATCTTGTATATACTTGGCAAATTTCAAACTCTGCGTTCTAAAGGTGTTTTTCATGAGCGATAAAATAATGGCACTTTCAGGATCGCTGGTGTCAAATCCTTCATAGTTTTCCTTATAGTTTTCCTCTAAAAATATGGCTGCGTTTTCTCTTTTAATGGCATCGTCTTGCTCATCAACCCTACCACTACCAGATACAAATGTTTCTGTACCTCTAGTAGAAGTGCTTTTTGAATACTTTGTTTTATAAATTGGGACTTTTTTGCCTTTTTTGCGGGTATAGCCGCTAATATAGCGTTGAGGATACACTGGCATGTCATTGCAATGGATGGAAATAAAAAGGTCGGCCTTTTCATTGTTGGCCAATGCAATTCTTTCATAAAGCGGAATAAACACATCTTCAGTACGTGTGTATATTACTTTAACATCCTTCAAATTTTCCTCAATAAGCTTTCCTAACCGTAAAGCTGTCTTTAGGGCAACATCTTTCTCTGTAGAATAGTTCCCTCTGGTTGATCCGTCCTTCCCGCCATGCCCTGCATCTATTACAATTGTTTTAATTTTATATTGTTGTGCAAAAGTCTGATTATCAATGGTTAGTAGTGATAAAATAGAAATTAATATGATCAATATTTGTTTTGCTCTGTTCAATGGTATATTTTTCATTAATTTTGAACGTTTTGTGGTAAAGATTATTGCAAAATAAACATTCACGCACAAATTTGAAACTTTTACAGATACTCATTTTTTCATTTTTTTTAGTGTTGTTGGCCATATCGGCTGATACTAAAGTTTTTGCATCTACATCTGTTGCATTTTTTCAAACCAAACCTCAGCAAATAGACTCTCCTAAAAGGGATACTACCAAAAAGGTGATGAAAAAAAGTAGCCTAGATTCTAAGTTAGAATATTATGCGAAGGATTCGGCAGTAGTAGATCGAAAGAACGAAATCCAATACCTATATGGTGGTGCACGTGTAAAATATGAAGGTTTAGAATTGGACGCGGAGTTTATCCGTTTTGATAACAAAAGTAAGATTGTTTTTGCCAAAGGAAGTACCAATGATAAGGGCAAGTATTACGGACGTCCTATTTTTAAAACTGACGAGCAGGGGTCGTCAATGGCCGATTCGTTAACCTATAACCTCAATGCAAAAAACGGGGTGGTGCATGGTGTGTTTACCGAACAAGAGGGAGGCTTTTTCTCAGGAGGAAAGACAAAAATGCAACCTGATAACGAATTCCACGTTCATGGTACTACTTATAGTACTTGTAATTTGCCGCATCCACACTTTGGAATTTATATCACTAAAGGTATTGCAACGGAAAAGCATATCATTACTGGGCCGGTTTATATGAAGTTTGAAGACATTCCTATGCCATTAGGCTTGCCTTTTGCCTTCTTCCCCAAGCCTAATAAAAAAGCATCGGGTTTTATTTTGCCTACACCAGGAGAAGATGCCACTAAAGGTTTTTCATTATTGGGAGGTGGTTATTACATGGCCTTTAATGATTATATGGATGCTCGTTTGATTACAAATATTTATACCAATGGCTCCTATGACCTTAATATGGTTTCTAACTATACTAAGCGTTATAAGTATAATGGAAATATCAACTTAACTTACTCTAGTACTCGTAACGGTTTAGAAGGAACACCAGAATATGCCCCTGTAAAAACAATTATGATTGGTTGGACGCATAGTCAGGCAGCAAATGCTAGACCAGGGACTACTTTCAGTGCTTCTGTAAATGCAGGTTCTAGTAGGCATAATGCGGTAACGGCAGGTAATGGTAGCTATGATCCGAATAAGTTCTTACAAAATACCATGAATTCCAGTATTGCTTACGGAAAAGTTTTTGGAGATGGTTTATTCAACTTTACCTCAGCTTTAACACATAGTCAGCAAACGGCAAATAGAAGTATTAGTTTAACTTTGCCAGATGTCAGTTTAAACATGTCTACCATTAGTCCTTTCGATTCTAAAAAGAGAGTAGGAGAGGCTAAGTGGTATCAGAAATTGACGATGGGTTATAGTATGACTGCTTATAACCGAGTGAGCACTACTGAGGATGTATTGTTTTCCAAGAGTGGTTTAAATAGTTTCACTAATAGCGTATCCCATAACGTTCCAATCAGTTTACCTTTTACTTTGTTTAAATACCTGAATTTTTCTTCAGGCGTAAACTATAGCGAAAAATGGGATTTCAAAACATTACAAAATAGATATATCCGTACCGCTTCTGGTTATGAAGTTCGTTCTGATACGGTAAATGGATTTAAAAGAGGTGCACAGTATAGTATCAATACTTCGATGTCGACCAAAATTTATGGTATCAAGCAATTTAGAGGCAATGGTAGTATCAGGGCCATGCGTCACGTGATGACTCCTAGTATTGGTTTTAGTTATGCACCAGGGTTTGCCGCTGAAAAGTTTGGATACTATAAAACAGCAGAGTTTTATACAGATGATATCCGACCAGGAAGGAGTGAGAATACTCATGAGGTCGTTTTAGATCAATATGGAAAACCACTTTTATATTCTGTATTTATGGGAGGCGGCCCTCCGCAATATAGAAGCGGTAGTATTAACTTTGCAATGGATAACAATGTGGAGCTAAAAGTGAGAAACCGTAAGGATACTACAGGAACTGGAGAACGTAAATTGGCTATTCTACAAGGTTTGTCTTTCAATGCTAACTACGACTTGTTTAGACAAAACAAAAAACTATCAAATATTAATTTTAGTGGACGTTCGCAGTTTACCGAAAAATTAGGGATTAACTTCAGCGGTGCATTTAGTCCATACATGGTTGATTTGGTACCTTATACTTCGGGAACCGGAAGCAGTGCAGTAACCACATACTCTTATCAAGAAATTGATAGATATGTGTGGAAAGATGGTAAACTACCTAGATTAACTACTTTTACTTTTTCTTTTGACTATAGTTTAAACCCCGAAGCGTTTAAAAAGCGTAACGAGAATTTAGATAAGCTCAATAATCAGAACCCACCAACAACTAGAACTCAAGAACAAATGGATGCTTTGAATGCAGTAAGCAGAGATCCAAATGCTTTTGTTGATTTCAATATTCCTTGGAATTTCTCTTTTGCATATAGCTTCAATTATAATAATCCTTTGGGCAGACCAGAAACTAGAAGCGTGACCAATACCTTAAACTTTAGTGGTGATTTTAACCTTACACCAAAGTGGAAAATCCAATATACCTCTGGTTACGATTTTAAGGCAAAGAATTTATCGCAAACTTCATTTTCAATTTATAGAGATTTGCACTGTTGGGATATGAGTGCTAGTTGGATTCCTTTCGGGGCTTATCAGAGTTATTCGATAGATATCAGAGTAAGGGCATCTGTATTGCAAGACTTAAAACTAAGCAAGCGTAAAGGCTTCTGGACGAGATATTAGGAGAGGTTTTTACGGCTCATCAACCTAAATACAATTTTAAAAAGATGTTAGCGGAAATTATAACCATAGGCGATGAAATCCTCATCGGTCAAATTGTAGATACCAATTCTGCTTGGATGGCAGCAGAACTAAATAAAGTTGGGGTAAAAGTAAAACAGATTACCTCCATTTCGGATGAAGCTGAACATATTGTAAAAGCTTTAGAGGAAGCTCAAAGTCGGGCTGATATTATTCTGATGACAGGTGGTTTGGGGCCAACAAAAGATGATGTGACCAAGCTTACCCTTGCTAAATATTTTAATATGCCTTTACGGCTTGATGAAGAAACCTTGGCACATGTAAAGGAGTTTTTCGATAAACTCAACAGGCCAATGATTGACGTAAATGTTAAGCAAGCTGAATTGCCTGATGGGTGCACGGTAATCAAGAATAAAAACGGGACAGCGCCTTGCATGTGGTTTGACCATCACGGAAAAATCATTGTTTCGATGCCTGGAGTTCCTTTTGAGATGAAATATTTGATGGAAGATGAAATCATTCCTCGTATCAAGGAGCGTTTTGAGATGCCTTTTATTTTTCATCAGAACATTTTAACAGCTGGCTTGGGCGAATCTTTTCTAGCAGAGCAGATTGCTGATATTGAAAATGCTTTGCCAGAATATATCAAATTAGCCTATTTGCCAAAGCTTGGGCAGGTAAGATTAAGATTAAGTGCCTCAGGCACCAACGAAGCTCAGATTCTTACGGATGTTGCCTATTACACCAAGCAAATTGTTGAACGCGTTGAAAAATATGTGGTACTCACTGAAGATTTGCCTTTTGAACAAGCCGTTCTTAATTTGATGGATAAGCATCAGTTGACGCTTTCACTAGCGGAAAGCTGCACCGGAGGTTATGTTTCCCATTTGTTTACACAACATCCAGGTTCTTCCTCGGTTTTTCAAGGCGGGGCCGTAACTTATTCAAACGATTTAAAACAATCAGTGTTGGGTGTAAGTGGGACTACTTTAGCTTCCTTTGGCGCTGTTAGTGAGCAAACGGCTAAAGAAATGGCTCAAGGAGCAGTGAAGAACTTTAAGACTGATTATGCCGTAGCTATTACTGGAATAGCAGGACCTGATGGTGGTACTCCAGAAAAACCAGTAGGCACGGTTTGGATTGCTGTAGCAAGTAAAACCGAAGTAAAAGCTAAAATGTATAAATTCGCCAGCCAACGTTTCCAGAATATAGAACGTTCGGCAATGGCAGCTTTGATGATGCTGTTTTTACAGTTGAAACAAGATTTGAATGTAAAGCATTAAAAAACGTATTTTTGGCGCAAACCAAATTACATAAACTTATAAAAATATGGCCCGATACGAATTGTTATTACCGAAAATGGGTGAAAGTGTCGCCGAAGCAACCATTATTAAATGGACTAAACAACCTGGCGACCATATCAATTTAGATGACACCATTTTAGAAATTGCTACTGATAAGGTTGACTCTGAAGTGCCTTCTCCCGTGGAAGGAAAACTGGTAGAGCACTTTTTTAAGGTAGATGATGTGGTACAGGTTGGTGCTGTGATTGCGATCATAGAAATAGAAGGAGCTAATACAGCAGCGGAAAAAGTGGAAACAGCACAAGCTGAACCAGAGCAAAAAGTTGCAGCTGAAACTGCGATTCCTGGTATTAGCCAATTGCCTACAGAAAGTCAACCGGTAGCTGCAAATATTGATTTTAAAGCTTCTGATAGATTCTATTCTCCTTTGGTGAAGAACATTGCAAAAGAGGAGGGAGTTTCGTTAGAAGAATTAGATATCATTAAAGGTTCTGGTGCTGATGGACGTTTGACCAAAGAAGACCTTCTTAATCACATTAAAGCTAAAAAAGGTGGCGCTACAACAACTGAGACTATTGCTCCTGCAAAGGAAACTCCAGTTCAAGAAGAAAAAGTAGCAAAACCTGCTCCAACAGCTACAAGCGTAAGTGGTGGCGATGAAATTATAGAAATGGACAGGATGCGCAAACTTATTTCCGATCATATGGTGATGAGTAAGCATACTTCTCCACATGTTACTTCTTTTGTAGAGGCTGATGTGACCAACTTGGTGTTGTGGCGCAATAAAGTGAAAAAGATTTTCGAGCAACGTGAAAATGAGAAAATTACTTTCACACCAATTTTTGTAGAAGCGGTATCCAAAGCTATTAAAGATTTTCCAATGATCAATGTATCTGTAAACGGTACACAGATTTTCAAGAAAAAAGATATTAATATTGGTATGGCAGCTGCTTTGCCATCAGGTAATTTAATTGTTCCTGTAATTAAAAATGCCGACCAATTGAACTTGGTAGGTTTAACCAAAGCAGTAAACGATTTAGCTAACAGAGCTCGTGCTTCGAAGTTAAAACCAGATGAAACGCAAAATGGTACTTTTACCTTGACTAATGTTGGTTCGTTTGGTAATGTAATGGGGACGCCAATTATTAATCAACCGCAAGTTGCTATTTTAGCGGTAGGTGCTATTAAAAAGAAACCTGCTGTTTTGGAAACGGAGTATGGCGACGTAATTGCGATTAGACACATGATGTTCTTATCACTATCTTATGATCATAGGGTGGTAGATGGTGCGTTAGGAGGTTCATTTGTTCGTCGTGTAGCAGATTATTTAGAGAATTGGGATATCAATAGAGAAGTATCTTAATCTGATATTTAATCATATAGATAAAAGCTTCGCATGTAAACTGCGGAGCTTTTTGATTTTTACATCTTTTATTAGTTACGCTCATTATTGCGTCATTTCGACTGGCTGCATAGTTCTGACCCTATGGGAGAATCGAAGCTCAACGAAGTTAAATCTCCGAATTTTATATCACCCTTTCAGGGTTTTTATATATTACTTATCTTGTTAGAATAATGCCACCACTTCGTGGTTTTTGGTTTATGCAGGTTTGGCCTAGCATTCTTTTAACGAAAAGTCCGGAGGACTGATATTATTCTAGATACAAGGAAATAAAATCCATAACCACGAAGTGGTGACATAATATTAGGCCTCATATTATATGAAATAATTTATATTACGATGGAGATTTATTTACCTAGCTATTTGTTAGATTTCTCCCTGCGGTCGAAATGACGCACAGATTTTATAGTATTTGCATGGCGGTTAATACACTACAACAAGTTAAATAGACTGGATGGAAGTGAAAACCCCACAGCCAAGCGTAGCGTAGGCGAGGAGTTGTAACGAACAGCCAGACTTTCGGGAAATAGTAGCAATGTTCTGCTCTTCAAAAAATATCCGAAATTATAGTTTAAACCTGACTCGGCTGGCTGTATGGTTCCAATCTTGCGGGAAAGACCCGAAGCTCAATAAAGTTAATTCTCTGAATCTTATGTCACCCTTTCAGGGTTTTTATCCGCTGCTTATTTGTTAGAATAATTTCACCATTTCGTGGTTTTAGCACTGTCTGAACTGGTATTATTAATGTTAAAGTCCGAAGGACTGACATTATTATAGGACTGATATCATTATCGAATTGATATTATTATAGAAATGTAAAAGCCCAGACATCCATCTGGGCGTTTTACCATCAAAACAAAACAATATAAAAATTTAATTAACAAGTATTCCTTCTTCGGCAATTGCTTTTATATCCTGCTCAGTGTAGATAATTCTTCCTGTTTGAGCAATAAAAACATCTTTATTCAAGAGTAAGTCTTTGTTCTCTAAAAGGCTCTTCAAGCTCACATTACCAATCACATATTTGTAATCATGACGAGAAAAACGCTCGGAGATATTCTCAATTTGAAGTTTTTCTACGGTGTACTCATGCTGATAGCGTAAATAAACTTCAAGACTTACTCGGTCGGTATGGATTAAACCATTTTTTTGGTGGTATTTTTTGTATTCATAGCGATAGTCGTAACGAAGGGCCGCAATGTCTGAAAGTACAGCCGCACCAGTTGGGTGACCACCAGCGCCCTTTCCAAAGAAGAACTGTTTGTCGGCAAATGCTGCTTGTACGGTAACGCCGTTGTATTCATTCTCTACGTTGTAAAGGAAATCATCACTTTTCACAAACTTTGGCAATACAAAAGTGATGACTTGTTTAGTGCTGATTTTTCTGGTGGTAGGTACCAATTTAATTTTGTAATTCTTCTCTTTTGCGTATTGGATATCGGCATCGGCAAGGTTTTGAATACCAATGTTCAATATTTTATCAGGGTTGATGAAAAGCCCGTAAGCATGTGCGGTAGCAATGGTCAACTTAAATTTAGGGTCGTAACCACCCACATCTAGAATAGGGTTGGTTTCTGCAAAGCCTAAATCCTGAGCTTCTTTCAAAGCAGAGTCATAGCTTGCTCCTTCATTGAATATTTTAGAAAGAATGTAGTTGGACGAACCATTGAAAATACCGCTAATGCCGTGCAATAGCTCGTTATCGTAATACTCTTCTAAGTTTCTGATGATTGGGATACTACCACATACTGCGCCTTCGTAAAGTAATGAAGTGCCGTGTTCCTCTTGTAGATGTACTAACTCTTCCAAATGGTTTGCAATCATTTTTTTATTGGCAGATACTACATGCTTCCCACTGCTAAGTGCTTTTTTGGTGATTTGATAAGCAGCATCAGCATCGTCAATCAATTCAACAATGGTATTGATTTCAGGATTATCTAATATTTCATCATGTGAAGTGGTAAACAAATGCGCATCTAAAGTCCTTTTCTTTTCAGGGTTTTTGATGGCTATTTTTACGATTTCTAAGTTTAGGCTTTGAGCTTTGATGATATCATGTAGACCTTGTCCAACCACCCCAAATCCAAATAATCCTATTTTAAGTTTCTTGCTCATGTTTTTTATTGATGATTAAAATGATGAAAGGATTTCACCGATTTTACTTTTCTTGTTTTTAATTAGTATTGCGATAGGCGTATAGCGTATAGAGATGTATCACTCAACGCTCAACGCTCGTCGCTAGGCGATGTGTTGTAGCTTAATTACTTTTTTGTTTTTACTCTCTTTTAAAAAATGTCCAATAATGTTGGTCAACTTATCGGTTTCTATTAAAAATCCGTCGTGGCCATAAGCACATTTAATACTGCTGAACTGAGCATCAGAAATATGTTGTGCTAAAAACTGTTGTTCGGTAATAGGGAAGAGCATGTCGTTTTCAATACCTATCACCAAAGTATTCGCCTTTACCAGCTTAAGGGCATCTACAATGCTTTTTCTTCCGCGTCCCACGTTATGACTATCCATCGCTTTGCTTAAATACCAATAACTGTAGGCATTAAAGCGTTTGCAAAGTTTCTCCCCTTGGTAATTTTGATAAGAAGAAGCTCTAAAATCAGTCACTTTATCGTTCACACTTTCCAATTGAGTTTCGTTGTAAGCCTCGTATGTTCTGTACGATAATAAGGCAATGCTCCTTGCAGTTTTTAAACCTTTTAAACCGCCATCAGGCTGATTGGCGAAAAATGTTCTATCGGTAGTAATGGCCAAGCGCTGACTTTCGTTAAAGGCAATTCCCCATGGAGAATGTGCAGCATTGGTAGCCACCAAAATCAAATTTTCAATTTCCGTTTTTCCTAAAATAGACCATTCCAAAGCTTGTTGACCACCTAATGAACCTCCGATTAAAGTTTTCACCTGCTTGATACCCAAATGGTCGGCCAATAATTGATGTATGGCTGCCAAATCTCTGATAGAGAACTCAGGGAAGGCCAAATAATAAGGCTGTCCTGTAGTTGGGTTAATGCTCAGTGGATTGGTAGTGCCATAATGCGAGCCCAAAATATTTGCACAAATGATAAAGTGCTCTTCTGGGTTAAATAAATTTTTGGAGCCAAATAAGCCTTTCCACCAGTCTAATACATCAGCATTAGCGGTTAAAGCGTGGCATGCCCAAATCACATTGTCTTTATTGGCGTTTAGCGTACCGTAAGTTTGGTAGGCAATCTCCAAATTACGAAGCTTTTTACCGCTTTCGAGCTTGAATATTTTTGGGTATTTATAGGTTAACGAATTACTCATTGTTGGGTTGTTGTGGTTGTGGTGTGGTGTGTTAGTTCAAGGAAGCAAGAGCGTTTTCAAAGTCAGCTTTAATATCGTCGATGTGTTCTATGCCTACAGAAACTCTTAATAGGTTGGGAGTAACTCCAGCAGCCAGTTGTTCGGCATCACTTAGTTGTTGATGGGTAGTTGCAGAAGGCTGAATAATCAGTGTTTTTGCATCGCCCACGTTGGCCAAATGGCTTACGAGCTTCAAGTTGTCAACTACTTTGGTTGCATTTTCTTTTACGCCTTTTACTTCGAAGCTCAATACGGCACCAAAGCCGTTGGATAAGTATTTTTTCGCATTGGCGTGATATGGACTACTTTCAAGTCCAGGGTAATTTACTTTGGTTACTGCTGGATGACTTTCTAACCATTTTGCTAATGCCAATGCATTTTCAACGTGGCGTTGTACCCTTAACGAAAGTGTTTCTAGGCCTTGTAATAACAAGAAAGAGTTGAAAGGAGATTGTGATGGACCAAAGTCTCTTAAGCCTTCTACTCGGGCTCTAATGATGAATTGAATATTGCCAAATGGGCCATTTTGTCCAAAAACATCATTGAAAACTAGGCCGTGATAACCTTCAGATGGTTCGGTAAATTGGGTGAATTTGCCATTGCCCCAATTATAGTTACCACCGTCAACAATAACCCCGCCAATGCTGGTTCCATGTCCGCCAATCCATTTAGTAGCCGATTCAACCACTACGTTAGCACCGTGCTCCAAAGGTTTGAAAAGGTAACCAGCTGCACCAAAAGTGTTATCGACAATTAAAGGAAGGTCGTGTTTTTTGGCAATGGCCGCAATCTGGTCAAAATCAATGATGCTGAATGATGGGTTGCCAATAGTTTCTACATAAATGGCTTTGGTATTTTCGTCAATTTTAGCTTCAAAATCTGATACATTGTCTGCATCGGCAAATTTTACCGTGATGCCTAAACGTTTAAAAGCTACTTTGAACTGGTTATATGAGCCGCCGTATAAGTGGTTTGATGAAATGAAGTTATCGCCAGCTTGCAAAATGTTGTTTAGGGCAATGAATTGCGCCGCTTGTCCAGATGCTACTGCAAGTGCCGCAACACCACCTTCCAATGCAGCAATGCGTTTTTCAAAAACATCGGTAGTAGGGTTCATGATACGGGTGTAGATATTCCCGAATTCTTTTAAGGCAAAAAGATTAGCGCCATGCTCTGAGTTTTTGAAACCATAAGAAGTGGTTTGATATAAAGGTACTGCTCTTGAGCCAGTTGCTGGGTCTATTTCTTGTCCTGCGTGGATTTGTAGTGTTTCGAATTTATGTTGTGACATGTTGTTTTACGATTTTAAATGATGAATAACGCTTGTTCGCAGTGGACGACCAATTGGTCTTGCTGCATATAGTGAGGTTGCGTACCCTAATTTCTTAGGGCCTTCCGAATTGTTAAAGAATTACAAGATGGAAGATTTTATGATTTAGTACATGCCATAGCACATACAAATCGATGGCATATTACAATAATTGCCAATAATCGTATTACAAATGATGGTTTTGCCGACCTGCTCGGATACTAAGTTGTTTACTGGGATAGAATTAATTAGTTTCATCTTATTAATTTATATCTCCAAAATGCACCATGCATTTTGGTCAGGAATTGGCACCTTCTCTTTTTGAGGGTTGCCAGTGGGTCATTGAGCCAGTCTCTCGCCACTTCTTTATAAATCAATAACCTAACAGGTGATTGACTTTTATTTGGTGCTCCAAATAATGTTTCAAATGTAGGGTGTTTTTTCTTTTTATGCAAAATAAAATTTTGAAAAATATTTATAATTCTGATTTTCAGTGTTTTATTTAATGTTGATTTGAATGTTATTTTTAATTTGGCAGTTGTTTGACAGTAGAAAACTTGAATGTGATATAAAGTATAGTAACTTTGTGGACTTACTATATATTTTCTGAATTTTGAATACTGAATTTCTAAATAGCATTATACAAAGACAAAATCAGCAGCAGGTAGTACCTTCTAATCAGACGATTGCTAATTGGGCACAATCCCTGTTGAATTTGATTTTTCCTGAAAGAGGAGCGTCTACTAATTATAATCAAGAGGTGCTAAAGGGTGTTTTCTTTGAATTGAAAGAAGAACTACAACTCATCTTAAAATCTACAAAAGCTTGTAATAAGAATCAGTTTAAGGAAATAGCTGATGCATTTTTTAATTTATTGCCAGAAGTATATCGAAAGCTGAATACTGATTTAATTTCTATTGTGGAAGGTGACCCAGCAGCAAAAAGCGAGTTTGAAATTATCAGGTGCTATCCAGGTTTTTTTGCGATTGCCATGTATCGTTTTGCGCATGAACTACATTTGCTAGATGTACCACATATTCCACGTATCATTACGGAATATGCTCATACCACTACAGGGATAGATATTCATCCAGCGGCGCAAATTGGGGAGTATTTGTACATCGACCATGGTACGGGTTTAGTGATTGGCGAAACTACTGTTATCGGAAATCACGTAAAATTATATCAAGGAGTAACCTTAGGTGCATTGAGTGTGGATAAAACAAAGGCCTATTCTAAAAGGCACCCTACCATTGGAAACCATGTGATTATTTATTCGGGAGCAACCATTTTGGGCGGTGAAACCATTATTGGCGACCATAGCATTATTGGCGGTAATGTATGGCTAACTAAAAGTGTGCCTGAAGGCTCAACGGTATATCACCAAGCTGAAATTAAGATTAGAGAAAGTAAAAAAGAGAAACTATGAAAACCATTATAGATTGCATTGGAAATACGCCATTGGCAGAAATCAGATATTTGAATACCAATCCTAATGTTAAAATTTATGCTAAGCTGGAAGGGAATAACCCTGGTGGAAGCGTAAAAGATAGGGCGGCGTTGAACATGATTCGAAGTGCAATGGAAAGGGGAGAGGTCGATAAAGATACCAAGTTGATAGAAGCTACCAGCGGCAATACGGGTATTGCTTTGGCAATGATTGCTTCTATTTATGGTATCGATATTGAACTGGTGATGCCTGCTAGCTCTACTAGAGAACGTACCTTAACGATGGAAGCCTTTGGCGCAAAAGTAACTTTGTTAGAATCTATTGAAGTTTGTAGGGACTATGCTGAAGAAAAAGGAGCGCAAACAGGATACTTTTTATTAAATCAGTTTGCTAATCCCGATAATTACTTGGCCCATTATAAAACTACTGGACCTGAGATTTGGAATGATACGGAGGGAAAAATTACCCATTTTGTAAGTAGCATGGGAACTACAGGAAGTATTATGGGAAACTCTAGGTATTTGAAGGAAAAGAACCCTGATATTCAAATTATAGGTTGCCAGCCTACCGAAGAATCATCTATTCCTGGGATTCGCCGTTGGCCTATTGAATATTTACCGAAGATTTATGAGCCTGAACGAGTGGATAGGATTATGGATGTTTCGCAGCAGGATGCTACCCTTGCCGCAAGAGCTTTAGCTCGTAAGGAGGGAATATTTGCGGGAATGAGTAGTGGTGGTGCTTTGCATTGTGCACTACAATTGGCAGAAGAATTGGAAAGCGGTTTGATTGTTTTTATTACTTGTGACAGGGGAGACAGGTATTTGAGCAGTGATTTGTTTGGGTAGTTGATATCCTCTTGAGACTTACGAAGTTTCTAAAACTTCGTAAGTCTGGTCTAATACGTTTCGTCATTTCGACCTTGTGGAGAAATCTAGCAAATTATTTAGGGCATATTGTTAGATTTAAATTCGTTTATTTTCATTCTGCTTCATGAGATTGGTTTACTCCGAAGTTGCTTTGCAGTTGTACCCCACAATAACAAGTAGTTAGATTTCTCCTCGTTCCTTGTCGAAATGACGGACATAGTTAGATTTAACTTTGGTGATTTTCATTCTACTTTCAATGAGATTGCTTTCCCGAAAAGTCTTGGCAGGTAGTACTTTGCAATGACGAATATTGGACTTTCTGAGACTTATGAAGTTTTCAAAACTTCGAAAGTCTGATATGGTACAGACCGTCATTTCGAACGTAGAGAGAAATCTAGCATGATGTTAATGCTAATTGCTCGACTTTACTTCAATAATTTTCAATTCTTTTTTCGCTGCGCTTTAATTGAAGATGTCTTAGTTATAATTTCTTTCTTTAAATTTTAGATTTAGGTTGTTTTTAGTAAGAAAATTATAACCTAAATCTAGCGTTTTGTCTTTAAGTTGATAAAATCTACCATCTGTATATCCAATTGTATTGTCATCCCAAGAGTTGATTTTATATTTTTTCTGAAATGACTTAGATGTCACCTTGGCCTTTGATAATTCTGTTGAAAGAAAGAAACTTTCCGATCTGCTTAATACACAGGATTTTTTTGAAGCTTCAAACTGTACATCATCTAATAATAGTGGTGGTTTTTGATGAGGTGCCAAAGTTAATTTTTGATAAAGATATCGGATAGGCGTGTAAGTCCAAACAAGTTGATGTGGAGACTTTGCTCCATAATCCGTCACTGATTTCAGGATTTTGTTATCTGAAATAAAGGTAATGTACACAGTTTCGTCATCTGTCCGGTTTGCTTGATAATAGGGTTTTAGTTCCATGATATCAATGAATCGTAAATCCTTTGTTAATTCTTCATATTCAGCTGTTGTTATATTGGAGGTAAAAAAGCCGTTCTTTGAATTATATTGATCACCAAAGAATATCACATTTCCACTTTCATCTATGCTAACGTCAGAAATGGGACAAGTGCCGTAGCAGCCAGAAGAAGAAACAATTATCCTCTCAACTTTTACTTTAGCTTTCGGCTTGTTTTTTATTTTGGTATATTTTATAAGTATTCCTTTTTCGGCCTGGAAAGTTAATGTGTCGTCAGTGATAGAATATATTTTTCGGCTATTCCAAGAACTATCAGAGATGTTAAATATTTTTAGACTGTCTTTTTCAATTTTGTAAGTCGTTGTATTTCCCAGATAGGTTGAGGCTGAATTCTCTAATTCATTTTTCGTGTTTTCTTTAAAATAACCACGTTTGTTTTCACAAACATTATTTTTTGAAAAGGTATAGCCACTGTCATTTTCATAAAAATTGATAGGGGTAGGAGGGATAAGGTTACCATCTTTGTTGGTGTCAATTTCACTGTATTCTATTCTTGTATATGCCCAATTTCCAATAATTTTCTCATTAAAATGATTATTTTCATTGAATTTGCAGGATAGGCATATCAGGAGAATAAAGAGTATTGGATGTAGTATTTTTCTGTTCATTGGCGTTAGTTTTTTAATAGATGCTATAACTTTGCAATTCCACAAATTTTTTTGTTTAATTCAAATTAAACAATACTAGTAATTGATGTTTGAGACTTACGAAGTTTCTAAAACTTCGTAAGTCTGGTATAACGCGTTTCGTTATAATGGAGGGGTTCGTTCAAAGATTTTACTTCGTAGAGCTTCGGTTCTCCATCCCGAAGGTTCGGGATCGAAATGACGGTATCAATAATACTCGTAGTTGGAATACTGAAATTCTTGCGCTCTTCTCAGGTAAAACAAATTGGTAATCAATTTATCTAATTCATCTACTATTTGATCAAGTTCCTTAAGTCTCTCAGGTTTTTCTTTGGGAGGAGTATCAAAATCGAATTGGTTTTCATCTCTTATAAGTTGCCTAAGTGATTTGATGTAAAGTGCCTTTTGCTGATTGATATTATACTTTTTATCAATTAATTCACCCTCTTTGGGCATGATATAAATCGCATATTCTGCATATCCTAATATCCGTATGTGTTGATGACCGAAATAAGTGCCTCCATATTGAAATTTTTGAAATAACGAGTTGATTTTAGAATAAATATTGATCAATCTCATCCGTTGCGATGCATACTTTTTAGTGCCATTTTTTTGCTTCAAAAAATAAGCGTAGAGTAGGTAATAAGCATCTTGTCCAACCTCGCTACCAAAATCGACTACATCACCATATTTGTGATAAGTCAAATCGGGATTACGTACAAACTCATCAAAGAATTCATGATGGTTGCTTATGATTTCATTAATTTCCTTTTTTGAAAATCGTGCTGTTTCTCCAATTTCAGTATGGATGATTAGCGAATCAGTTTGGATGTAGTACTTGGATAGTCGATTTTCTTTCGAGTTAGCTTTTTTAGTATAACTGTCTTCTTGGTTGGCGTGTTTTAAAAGCAAAGGCTCTTCAGTTTTCTCCAAAGGCTGAGCGCTGATGGTATCTTTTAATTCGGCAACTTGCTTTTTAGGTTGGCTGCAACCTAACATTAATAATATAGATATGGAGATAAGAGCGTTTTTCATTATTTAAAAATTAGCTTATTCGTCATTTCGACCTTGTGGAGAAATCTTTGGATTATATATTTAAAGATTTAACTTCGTTGATTTTCATTCTACTTCGTGAGATCGCTTTTCCCAAAAAGTCGAGCAAAGTTAGTTGTGCCTCACAATAACAAGTAGTTAGATTTCTCCTCGTTCCTTGTCGAAATGACGGGGTCGTGGAGGCTTCTGCTATTTTAAATTTCTCATTCTCTACTTTTTCACCTTAACCCAGTGCTTGTTCCAAATCGGCGATTAAATCATCGATATGTTCTAAACCAACGGAAATACGGATTAAATTTTGAGGAGTTTTTGTAGTAGGCCCTTCTACTGAGGCACGATGCTCAATTAAGCTTTCTACACCACCCAAACTCGTGGCTTGAGTAAAAATCTTCACGCTATTTACCACTTTTCGAGCATTTTCAGCATCACCTTTGGTTAATATAGAAAGCATGCCGCCAAAGCCTCGCATTTGTTTTTTCACAATTTCATGTTGAGGGTGCGAAGGTAAACCTGGGTAAAAAACAGCTTCTACTTTTGGGTGCTGGTTAAGATAGTTTGCCAACTTCTCGGCGTTTTCGCAATGTCCTTTAATACGGTAAGCCAATGTTTTAATACTTCTTAGCAATAGGAAACAGTCAAAAGGTGAAGGTACGGCACCACCTGTTTCTTGAACGTTTTTAATCTTCTCCCAAAATTCATTTTTAGCAGCGAAAGTAAGTGAACCACCCAAAACATCACTATGGCCCCCAATATATTTGGTGGTTGAGTGCATCACGATATCTGCTCCCAAAGCAATGGGATTTTGCAAAATAGGAGAAGCAAAAGTGCTGTCCACTACAAAAATTAATTTGTGCTGTTTAGCAATGTCGCCCAATGCTTCAATATCAGATACTTTCAGTAAAGGGTTAGAAGGAGTTTCGGCCCATATTAAAGCAGTATTGGATTTTACATAGCTTTCTACTTTGTCTATTTCTGTTAAATCAATAAAGTCAAAGCTTAAAGTATCTGCAAAAATGGTTAGTAATTGTTTTTTAAAACCCCAGTACATGTCATCAGGAGCAATAATATGACTGCCTGGTTTCAAAGCCTGAAAAACGGCCATTCCCGCAGTGTTACCTGAAGAGAAAGCGCAAGTATCAGCACCGCCTTCCAATTCACTAATCACTTTCTCCAAAGCAGATCGGTTTGGATTGCTCACTCTACTATACATGTGACCACCAGGATAGCCACCGTCTTCACCTCTATAATAGGTAGTGGAAAGATGGATTGGGGTAGTAACATCGCCAGTATTTGATTTTACAAGGTCAGATGCGTGTATAGCAGTGGTTTCAGCTTTCATAAAAAAGGAAGGTTAATAAGTAATTAAACAAATGTAGCTGAAATGTTTTAGATAGTTTATTTTTGGCAGGATTTATGTTTAATGCTTCACGAAAATTATACATAGACGAAGACGGGGTGAAAAAACCAGCCATCGCTCTGTTAAAATGGAAAATAAAAAATAAACAGATGAAAAAATTAATTTTAGCTATCGCTTTGTGTTTAACATCGTTGGTGGTGTTAGAAAGCTGCTCTCCGAAAACGACTACAGGTGCGCCTGCAGTACGCAGAGGAAATGTAACAGGTAATTGGACGTTGAACAACATTACCTTCGAAGGTATTCCTGATGTGGCCGTTAGGTCATTTTTAGGAGAAACTTCTTACAAATGTTTTGTGGGTAGTTCATGGAGATTGACCAATAGTGGTAATGGAAGTTATGCCTTGCCTGCAAGTGCTAGCTGTGGTGCCAAAACCCAAAACATTTTCTGGTCGGTAAGTACTGCAGATGAAACTTTCCAATTCAAGAAATTATATGAAGGGGAGAAAGCTAAGAATGTGACTGAAGGCTATCGCTTGGTTTTAACCAGCGCTGATGATAACACGATGACTGTTAAGTCGCCAATTGAATATAGCGGTAAAACAGCTTACGTAGTAATGAACTTTGTAAAAGCAATTAACTAGTTCGATACTTAATTAAGCTTATAAAAAAGCTGCAGGCATAAAAGTTTGCAGCTTTTTTGTTGCCGTATAAATACGCTTTTCCCTAGGGGTATTTCTCCGCTAAAGCAAAAACCAGTAAACATTTCTAAGTTTTAATCGTTCAGTTTTATATCATTAAAATAGATAATATGAGTAAGAAGAACGAAAATAAAGACCCCAAAACGCTGTTTCCTAAACCTCCATTTAATACACCTAAGCAAAAGCACCCAGGAACAGAAGACCAAATGAAACCGAAAGCAGACCACGGCGAAGACAGTTATATTGGTTATGGTCGTTTTAAAGATAAAAAAGTCATTATCACTGGTGGCGATTCGGGGATTGGTAGGGCAGTAGCCATTGCTTTTGCACGTGAAGGTGCAGATGTGCTGATTAGTTACTTGGCCGATGTTGAAGATGAAGATGCAGAAACTACAGCGCGATATGTAAAAGAAGCGGGCAGGACCGCTATTTTGATGAAAGGGGATATTACCAAAGAATCTCAATGCAAAGCTATTGTAGCAAAGGCTGTTAAGGAATTTGGGCATATTGATGTGCTAATCAATAACGCGGCTTTTCACATCAGTAGAAAAAATATTGAAGATATACCTGATGAAGAATGGAGCTTTACCTTTGATACCAACGTAAAAGCGGTATTTTATTTATGTAAGGCCGCCATCCCGCATATGCCCAAAGGTAGTAGCATTGTTAATACCACTTCAGTTACTGCTTTTGAGCCTTCGGAAGATCTACTTCCTTATTCGGCTACCAAAAGTGCCATTATTAATTTCACTTCCAATTTAAGTCAGATTTTATTGAAGCAGGGAAAAGGAATTAGAGTAAATGCTGTTGCACCAGGTCCAGTATGGACGCCTTTAATTCCTGCAACCAAATTTAATGTGAAAACCTTCGGACAAAACACCGCAATGGAACGTCCTGGGCAACCTGTAGAAATAGCGCCAGCTTTTCTGTTTTTGGCTTCTGCTGATGCAAGTTTTGTTTCTGGTGCAGTATTGCCTGTAACGGGCGGAAGACTAACGATTTAGTTTGTTTAGAAAATAAAAATCATTTAATTAAAGAATGCTAAAACACTATGTATCACAAAATTGTTTAAGATTTTGCCACTGAAATTTTGAGGTTTTAAAACAGGTATTTATACGTTGTTTTTCAGTATAAATTGCCTTGGGTAGATAAATTTGTTGTCGGATATTAGACCCTGCGAATCATCATTTAATGAGGTGGTTATTCTTTGATTTTTAATTAGTTAGTTATGGTTAATGTAATTCAATCTAATGCTTCAAAAGAGAAAACGCTCAGCAAAGAAGATTTAAGAAGTAAATCTTTGATAGAGAGCATACAGCTGGTGTATGGTGCAGAAAGGCAATGGCTAACCGTATTGCCTATTTTACAGTTGGCAGTAGGGAACGAAGATTTATTGGAGTTATTGGGCAAATTCCAAAAGGACGGAAGAGATCATCTCCATCGATTAGAAAGCTGTTTCGAAGCGTTGGGGGTCGAGATATTATCTGCCGATAATAAAGACATGGAAGTGTTGATTGAAGAATGCTATGATATTATCGACGTAACCCCGAGGTTAAGTTTTATTCGTGATGCGGGACTAATTGTGGGAATGCAGCAAGCGCAACAATATCAAGTAACTGCTTACACTTCATTATTGGCGCAAGCTTTGGAGCTTAACCAACAAAAAGTAATTAACCTGTTAAAAATTATTATTCATCATAAACAACAAGAAGAAGAACAACTGGCCATGGCCGATACTGGCACAATGCTCGACGAAATTACCTAAATATGGCTTATCTACCTGACGCTAACGCTGAAAAACGCAAACTTTTGATTTTTGAAGATGAGGATAGTATGCAAACTATTCTATCTGCAGCACTTTTACCTGAAAAATATGAATGCACTTTTGTTTCTACCGAAACCTTGAGCAAACCACAATTTCTAAAACCAGATTTGGTATTGTTGGATCATGTATTAGCTCCAATGCCCGATCATGAAAGCCTGTGCCAAAAAATCAAATCATTTTATCCATCTATACCGCTCGTTGTAATCTCTGCATATCCTCTACATAAATTTGGCGATTGCCAAAAACACATTGATCTATTTATAGCCAAGCCTTTTGACCTGAGTTATTTTTTAGATAGTGTAGAAAGTTGTTTTGTTGCCGATTAGTAGCACGAAAACAACAGAATTTTATCCTATATTAGTTTTAAGACTATTCCAGCAGGCGGATTATGGAGAAAAGTAAAGATTTAGAGCTCGCAGGTCAGGAACTGGACCAAATCGTGATCAATGATTTTAAGATAGATTCCCTGATATTTTCTAAAATGGCAGATGCAATCCCAGACATGCTATGTGTGACTGATATACAGCAGATGCGTAAAATTTACTCTAATGCTCATGTACATCATTTGTTTAAGATGAGCAAGCAGGAGATCAATGATATGGGGCTTCGTTTTTTTGAAAAAACAATACATCCTGCAGATCAGTATCATTATTTTAAAGAACTTGATCAGTTAAAGGCGGTTGAGGACGAACATATTAGTGAATTTAAATATCGGATCATCGACCATGAGGGTAAGATACGTTGGCTGGCTACCAAAAGAAAAGTGCTAAAGCGTGATGGTTATGGTTCACCGCTGCATATCATTGGTGTATCACAAGATATTACCCAGCAAATTGAACTTTCGGAAGAGCGCCAAAGATTGATAGACGAAAAGTCTCAACTAAAAGTTTTACAGCAGCAACAACTATTTGAAGCCATTATTAATGCGCAGGAAGAAGAGCGTAGAAATATCGCCGAAAACCTACATAACGAGATTGGACAACTGTTGTTTGCGGCGCAATTAAAGTTAAGTTCTTCGGAAACAGAAAGCAGGGCCTTGCTTAATGCAGCAATTAAAAAAGTAAGAGAAATTTCTTTTGAGCTTACGCCTGTATTACTCAACGATATGGGACTAGAGGCAGCTATAAAGGACATGCTTGAGAGAAAACTTGATGCTCAACAGATTTCTTTTAATTTTAGTTTTAATGTGAAGGCCTCTCGTATCAACAAAAATGTTGAGGTGATTATCTACAGAATTTTGCAGGAATTGGTAAACAATACCATCAAACATGCCTCGGCTAGTCACGTAAATGTGCTGGTCGTGCAAAAAGAAGACGACTTATATATCAGTCAAACGGATAATGGCACAGGACTTGATAAATCGATTTTGAGCGATGCTAAAAAAGGCTTCGGTTTAAAAAGTATCATGAATAGATTACATATCCTAAGTGGTGTTTTCGAAGTTTTCTCTAGTCCAGAGAGTGGTACAAAAGTATTAATGAATATTCCTTTAAATGGTGCAAAATAACCTCAAAAAAATAAATATTCTTTTGGCAGACGACCATCATTTGGTAAGAGATGGCATTAAATCCCTGCTTTTAAAATATAACGACTTTAACGTGGTGGGTGAAGGAGGAAATGGTGTAGAAGCCTTGCAAATTCTAAAGAATGTTGAAGAGCCCATAGATTTAGTATTGGCAGATATTAATATGCCAGAAATGAATGGGCTTGAACTTTGTAAGCAAATTAATGACCTTTACCCACAAACTAAAGTAATGATGCTGTCGATGTTAGATCATGAAAAATATGTTTCGCAAGCCTTGCAAGCGGGGGCGAAGGGATATTTGTTGAAGAGCGTTAACGAGGAGGAACTGATTTTTTCCATCAAGCAAGTGATGTATAATTCTTTTTATGTTTGTGCTGAACTTGCCTACAAGTTGCTAACCAAAAGTTTAATGGGGGTACGAATTAGCAGTTCGAAAGATCAACAAGTTAAAATTGATTTTTCGACAAGGGAAATTGAAATTTTAGAGCTCATTGCAGATGGTTATACCAACTTAGAAATAGCTGAAAAACTATTTACCAGTAAACGTACGGTAGAAGGGCATCGTTTACAGATGATCAGTAAAACTGGGGTGCGCAACACGGCTGCATTAATTAAATATTGTTTAATTCATGGTGTGCTAAAATCTCATTTATCTGATTAAGGTGGTGTGATTTTCTCTGAGATTTTTTCTCCAATGAGTTCGATGGTCTCGGAAGGAAGGTCGCCCCAAAGCTGTTCCCACTTTCCGTAAAGTTCATTTCTAAGTTGAGTGATTTCAGTTTCACCAATATGGCATGAATAGTAGGCAACCCCGTCAGTGGTTTCCAGTTCTATCACTTTGATATGCTTTTCTTCGCCTTCTATATTGGCTATAATGTAAAAATCAGTTTTTGGTGAATTCATCATCAAGTTCTTTTAGTTAATAACAACTCGCCCTTAATTTTGGTTTTTATGTAATACTCATCGGTTTTTGCCAAACCCTATTCCCAAAAAATTGTTATTCATTTTAAAACAAATTTCACGATGAGGATAACAGTCAGCAGGAAACCGGTAAAGGTTTATCCAGATCCCAAAAGAGTAATTGCTAGATTTTTTTACAATGGTGATGAAAGAGCCAGAGAAGTAGTATCAAAAGTTACCAGTCTTAGCGATAAGCAGATTTTCGATATTGTATCGCCCTTACTGCAGGAATTTTCAAAACGACATAGAAACATTACTAAAGTGTTTTTAAAGCATTGTAAGAAGATACAATGGCTGATTGAGGAAATGGGCATCGACTATAAAAACATGGATGAGTTTACCAAATATCTCATCGGTTCTTATTTTACCCACGAATATTCCATTGAATCAGCAGCGTTTTTTAATCCTTCTATTGTGGAAGATCCTGACCAAACTAATTTGGTGGAAGGCGAAAAGCGGGTGATCATTAGCTTTAGGGCAGTGGGCGAGGGGCATATTTCCTCGGTGGTATTTAGAAGGGCACTTATCGATAGTCATAATAATATACATGTAATGCCAGCGGGGAGTTACATAGATGAAGCGGAAGTGGTGAAGAATGCCATTTATAATAAACGTCTTTTCCTTAAAAAGGCTGCCGATGCCAGTATTTCGATGAATGTGATTACCGATGTGAATGGACATTTAGGTGAGAAGTTTGATTATCCTCAACTTAGGAAATTGGTATTGGATGCGAAGGAGCAACAAAAGGAAGATGCGGATAAATTGGAGTATGACCGTATTTTATGGCTGTCGGATACTTATCATGAAATCTGTTTTTCTAAGGATACGGATATTTCCGATCGTGTCATTTTTCCAATTTCAGAATTTGAACGAAAAGGTATTGAAGATGCCCGTTTTGTACGCTTTACCAAAGAGGATGGGAGTGTAATTTACTATGGGACCTATACTGCATTTGATGGGGCTTTTATTATTCCCAAACTGATGCAAACTACCGATTTTTATAATTTTAAAGTGAGCCCTTTGCATGGAAAAGGGGCACAAAATAAGAATTTAGCACTGTTCCCTAAAAAAATTAATGGAAAATACGCCATGATGTCGCGGATAGATGGTTGGAACAATTATTTAATGTACTCGGATAGGATTACAGTTTGGGACCAGCCGATTAAGCTTCAGGCTCCCTTGTATCCTTGGGAGTTTATACAAATTGGTAATTGTGGGTCACCTATTGAAACAGAAGCTGGTTGGCTTATTATTACCCATGGAGTAGGTCCCATGCGCAGGTATTGTTTGGGAGCAAGTTTATTGGATTTGAACGATCCTTCAATTGAAATTGGTCGTTTGCATGAACCTTTGTTGGTGCCTAATCCCGATGAACGAGAAGGTTATGTGCCTAATGTATTGTACTCTTGTGGTTCCATTATCCATAATGGTGAACTGATTATTCCTTATGGTTTATCTGATTATTGTTCCTCTTTTGCTACCGTAAATTTAGAACGTTTATTGGAACGTATTTTGGAGCATAATAACGGTAGTGCCGTGTAGTGATTGTTATCGATATTGGCATTCCGAGGGAAGTTTAACGACGAGGAATCTTTTATATTAACAAACCTCACAGGTTTTAGAAACCTGCGAGGTTTAATTGTATACTTATGAATGAGTTATGATTATAAAAGTTGGCGTTCTCTGCAATAATGTAAATAATTGCTGTCATTCTGAGGGAAGTTTAATGACGAGGAATCTCCGATATTTAGCAAACCTCGTAGGTTTTTGAAACCTGCGAGGTATATGTTCTAGCTTTCTAAAATATCTTCTTGTAACTTGTTATCTGCCAGATAACGATATTCAATTTCTAAAGCTTTAAACACTACCAAATGCGAAATCAAATAGGCCAAAGTACTTTCGGCTCCTTGGTTCCTATTTACACCATGAGGTTGCAATCCGTCGGCACAGCCTTTAGTTTCATGGTCATATAACGGCAAGTTCAAGCTGTTTTCACCTAAAAACCATAAGTAGCTCTGGTACAAGTGGTGCATATATTTCACTTCCTTGGTAATTTCGTAAGCTTTAAAATAGACCAGCACCATTGCCATGGTTTCTATCGCCTGTTGATCGTATAGCGCCATAGGACTATTTTTCTCCAACCATCCATCATTTCCCACAGGATTTAAAAATCCAAAAGCCAATGTTTTATCGGTAAGAAATTCCAACGCTTCTAAAGCAATATTTAATGATTGTACGTTTTTGTTGATTTCGTAATGACAGAGCAGTGCCAAAGGTAAAATGGCATTGTCGTAGGTAAGTTTCTGTTCAAACCAGTGCCAATCACCCGATTTATTATCTAGATAAGCATCAATTAACGGAACAGCTAGTTGGTTAAATTCATTTACAATACGCTCGTCATGAGGATTTACCTTTAAATAGTGATGCACCCCAATCATGGTATTAGCAACTCCTCTTAAATGTTGAAGTTGAGCGAAATGAGGAACCGATTTTAGGAAAAGCTCATCTGCAAATTCTTTGTAAGAGTTGTTTGGAGCATAATTGATTAGATAACCCAATGACCAAATGGTTCTGCCAAAAGAATCTTCGGAGCCAACTTCGTCCAAATAATTTCTATTAAAACTTAAAAAGTTACGGAAGTTGCCATCTTCCTTCTGCATGTATTGAATATAGCTTAGGTAGATAGGAAGTAAATCTAAAGATTCTTTACTTTTATATTGTTCAAAAGCCATTAAAGCCATAATTAATGCCCTTGAATTATCATCTAAACAATAGCCTTCCTTTAAATTAGGGATACCATATTTGGCGTGTTGCACAATACCTGTATCATCTGTTAGGCGGCGGATATGGCTTAAGTTGAACGTCGGAATGCTATCAACATCAATAATACTCTTGCTCTCCAAATCAGATTTTTCCCTATCTACTATGGCACTTTGTAGCACTTTAATGTATTTTTTGCCAATACTAGGCCAACGTAAAGAAAGGCCGTATTGATAGGCATTGTATTTTAGTTCATCTAGTTTCTCGGGTTGTTCTAGCAATTCGTTTACCATTCCCGCTAATTGTTGACTATTCTTGAAATCGAACAATAGGCCACGTTTTTGGGCTAACAATTCTTGTGCATGCCAGTAAGGGGTGGAGATTACGGCTGCACCAGCACCCACCGCATAGGAAAGCGTACCGCTAGTAATTTGCGCTTCATTTAAGTAAGGAGTAATGTACACATCGGTAGCAGAAAGATATTGGTACAGTTCGTTTTCATCTACAAATTTATTAACGAACACCAAGTGATTTTCGACGTTTAGTTTTCTTGCTAGCCGTTTCAAGCTATCGCGATATTCTTCCCCAGCACTTTTAACCACTCCAGGATGTGTGTTTCCCAAAACTACGTATACCACGTTTGGATGATTCTTGACTATTTGTGGCAATGCTTCTACCACGGTTTCTAGTCCTTTTCCTCGACTAATTAAACCGAAAGTCAACAAAACTTTATTGTCTTTAAAAGGGTAAGCCGCTTTAACTGGGTTGTAGGCAGCAGGCTCTAAATCTGGAACGCCATGTTCTATATACTTGATTTTTTCTTTTGGAACGTGGTAGATACTGGTTAAAAAACCGATTGCCTTTTGGCTCATCACTACAATGTTAGCCGATCGTTTAGCAATTTGTTGGATAATGGTTTGTTGGATATAGTTAGGTTGTTTGAGTACGGTATGTAAAATGGTAATAATGGGCTTATTGATTCGTGCCATTAAAGTGAGTAGGTACAAACCGCTTTCACCTCCGTAAATTCCAAATTCGTGTTCTATCACACAAGCATCAACCTGACTGGTGTTGATATAGTTAGCGGCCCTTAAATAATCTTTTTGGTTGTTTTGCCTAATGATGTATTTTACTTCTTTAGGATAATGATAAGTCTTTAAATCTTCGGCATCACTTAAGGCAATAACGAAGCTGTCTTTTGAGATGGTGTCGTGTTGGTTAATAGCAATTGCCAAATTGGCGTTAAAGGTAGCAATGCCACATTCCTGAGGCAGTGAGGTGCTGATATAAGCTATTTTCATCGTTATTTATTTTGTAAGAGAGGTACTGCATCGTATACTTAGTTCAACAACCAAATGGTGTGAAAGGTTTTAATGCTACTTAAGGCCATCTTTAATTTTTCTGATGGCATTTAAGTGTGCGGTAATTACAGGGACCATTTTGCTGGCAAAAGCTTTCAAATCTGGGTCGGTGCCTTTTCTCGCTTCATGCTCCATAAAAGCCAATACTTTTACATGGTCTTCTTCCATTAAAGCGGCATATTTTTTATCGAAATCAGTTCCTGTTTTTTCATTAAGTTCATTGCTCTGTTTTTGGTGAGCTTCGCTCATGGCTTGAGGTAATGTGATATTTTTGCTTTTAGCCAAAGCTATTAGTTCGTCATTAGCAGCACCATGGTCTTTTAACATCATATTGGCATAAGCCTTAATTTGTTGATTTCCCGTTTTGCTAATGGCCAAATTGGCCAAATTGATTTCCGTTAAACTCGCATCGGCAGCATTGGTGGCAAACTCTGCCTCATTATCACGTACCGTAATCATATCCGCCGCTACGGTGGAGGTGTCTTTAGTTTTATTGATGCTATCTGCTGTTTCTTTAGCATCTTTTGTCTGAGAGTTACAAGCAATCATTACGGTGAACGCTATGCTGTAGATGAGAAAAAATAGGTTTTTCATTGTTCTTAGTTTTAGTAGTTATGAACGGGTTTATAAAAAGCCGGTGTTAACCCTACATCAACACCGACACTAACAGAAAACTTATGCCATTACATTTGATTCAGACATCGCAATGTCCGTGAGTTTACTATCCGTTTCTTTTTCCTGATTTAAGGTTGTTGCCAGTAGGTCCCTAGCTTCCTCATGCTGCATTAAAGTGGCATAGGTCACTAAACATCCATAGCTGGCAATTTCATAGTGCTCTACTTTTTGCGCTGCAGCAATTAAGGCAGCATCCAAAGCTTCGTTATCTTCAAAATCTTCCATAATTTCTTCGGCCTCGTTAAGCAGGCCTTCCATGGCTTTGCACTTTTTAGCTCTTGGTGTTAACTTGATACTGGCGAATACTTTTTTAAGACGTTCAATTTGTTCTTCGGTTTCGGCATGATGGGCCGTAAATGCATCCTTCAAGTTTGCACTCGCAGCTTTTGAAGCCATTTTTTTTAATCCTTTTAGCAATTGCTTTTCAGCGCCCAAAATATCCCTTAGCTCGTCAACAAAAAGGTCGTGCAAATGAGCATTAGGCATAGTATCGTTTCTTTCACTTTTCATGATTTTTCTTGATTTATATTTGTTGGATATCGTTATTGAATATCCATAAAAGCGAAAGCGGGCTATATTGTTTGCGTTTTTTGAAAAATAGGTATTCGAGTTTTGCGGTTTGGGTACAAATACTCGTTTTGCAGCCTTTAAAAACAAAATCGTTTGCCATTGCTTATTGTACTTGAATTAAAATATATCAAAATGGCAAAGTATTCGAGAAAAGCTGGCGAAAAAGTAGAAAAGACCATGCACGAGATGAAAGAGGGTAAATTAAAAACTGGTACTGGTAAAAAAGTGACTTCTAAAAAACAGGCAGTAGCGATAGGACTATCAGAAGCCAAAGCAGCTGGGGCCAAAGTGCCTAAGAAAAAATAATGGTTGATTTAGAAGGTAGAACGGTTAAAAGAAGAGCGTGTAAAAAGGAGAGCGAGAGCGTTGTGAATTGATTTGATGATGGAGGTGGCTAAATGTTCTTTATTTCTTCAGTTGATTTTTCGGCATGGATAAATTCATCAACTTGGGCCTTTAGCTCATTGAGTTTGGTTTCGGTAGCTTTTGATTTTTCACGCAATGCCTTTGACTTTTCCAACAAGCTTTGGGTTTCTTCCTTATTCTTTTCCGTTTTGTTGCTCATGCTAATCGTGTTTACCCAAATATAGTCAAACCAAAAGCCCCTTATCTTAATTATTATTAAATCAGGTAGTTTAAAAGGTAGTTACGTATCAAGCCAAGTATAAACACTTACTTGTTTAAAATGCTTTAAAGGATTATGCCTTCATCGGTCATCGCACATATCAGTTACAAGGGGCAGGAAAAAACCTTAACCGTAGTTTTTAACTCGGGTGATGTTTATGTGTACCATGCCGTTCCCGAAAAAATCTATAAAGAATTTAAAGCTTCGGTTTCTAAAGGGAATTACCTGAATAGGAAGCTCAAAAAAATGTTTGTGGGTACAAAAGTTTGAGATTATCCAACTGCGTTAAATACTTCTTCATCTCAATCAAAATACTGGATTTTAAGATAATATGAACTTTTTGATGGTATTAGCGATTAGTTAATAGAAACTAAAAAATAAGAGATGAAATCAATAATCATATTGCTGGGAGTTACATTGTGTATTAGCCTAGCTAGTTGTGGTTCCGAAAATAGAGATAATGCAATGGACGATACGGGAATGGTAGACACTTCGATGGTGGATACTGCTATGAATGATAACATTGATACCACGGGAGTGGCCGATACGGCTGGAGTGGATACGATGTATCGAAATAGCCCAGCAAAGTCGGACAACAAACCTGGCAACGCTAAAAATTAACCCTTATTAAACTAAATAATACGTACAGTTATGGAAATCCAATTTGAGCAAAACAGAGATTTTAACCAGTCTCATAGAGAAAATTCAGTGACAGACACTAATGATAAAGAAAGCAAACAGCCACAAGGTAAAGAAGGAGACCCTCATCAACGATTAGTGAAACGAGAAGAGCTAGATACAGAAGAGAAGACCTTAAATCGTAGACCTGCTGATGTCGTAAACGGAGAACTCGAGAAAGATGATGATAATACTTCTTCGGCTGTTGCAGGGATACAAAGCGATGCGCAAAATACGACACGTAGCACAAGCAAACCATCGGGTGAAGACCCCAATGTGAATGCTGAAAGAGAGAATAAGGAAGAAAATGACGAAATAGAAAAAAGGAGATAATAAATGAACGAGGTAGTAGAAGACTTAAAAGGTTTGGTGAATATCCTTAACGATGGAAAAGAAGGTTATCTGTCGGCCAGTGAAGTAGTAAATAGTTTAGAATTAAAGGAATTGTTTCTGCGTATGGCTTCGCAAAGGATTGGGTATGCGAACGAGCTTAAAAGTCATATTGCGCTGCATGGCGGAGAAAGTGAAAACGAGGATGGAGGTATTTTGGGCATTTTACACCGGACTTGGATAGATATTAAGCAAGCTTTAAGCAGCAAGGAAGATGAAGCCATTTTAGAAGCGGTGGAAACGGGTGAGAAAGCGGCCTTAGAGAAATATGATGCCGTATTGGAAGATGAAGTGACCCACGCTCACCATTTAAGCTTACTGCAAAAGCAACGTACTGGAATTTTGGAGGCACTGAAAGAGGTAGAAACTTATCACATAAGGCTAGAGAGATAATTTATATTCTTATTTAATCAAACAAATTGAAAAAGATAAACAATGAAAGAAAGAAAAAATGACTTGCGAAAAGAGCAAGGCTCTGTACAACGTCAAACCCAGGAAAGCCAAAGCTATAGTGATACAGATTTAAATAAAAAGCAAAAAAGTGAACAAGGTAACCATAACCAATTTGGGGTGATACCTGTGCCAGAAGCTCAAGAAAAGAAAATAGGTGGTAATAAGGGAAAAAAACAACCAGACTTAAAAGAAATAGATGATGAAAAAGTTATTCCAGGAATAAAAACAAAACGCAGTTCTTGGAATTCTGTTGATTTTGAAACCGATGATTTTTTCGGTGGTTGGGTTCCTGCTTAATTGTCATCAATATTAAATAGGGAATTGGATATGAATGACGGTTTGTTGTGGAACAGAAGTGATTTCGATGGTTCCGTTTAGTAATTTTACTTTCGATTCAATCGTTTTCAATCCAATTCCTTTATGTTTCTTCCCATTGTTTTTTTCAAAACCTCTGCCGTTGTCTTTTGCTAATATATGTACGTGTCCGTTGTTAATGGAGATATCGATGTGGGCTATTTTTGCGGAGGCATGTTTAATGATATTTTGCGACAGTTCCTGTACAATCCTATAGATAGCTAATTGTATATATTTATCCAGCGGCACATCCGTACCTGAAAACGTACAATTAAAATGCGTTTCACCTTTTAATTGCATGCAAATATCTCTAATGGCTGCTTTAAGCCCAAAATCCTCCAAAATAGAAGGCATCAATTCATGCGATATACGTCGGCTTTCTTGAATACACATCCCTAGTAATTCTTTGGAACGAAGTAAAATATGTGCATTATCGTCGGCATTAGCCTCATTTAGATTCAAGCGTTCCAAAGTTGCTTTTACACCGTAAAGTACTTGTCCTAAACCATTATGCAGGCTTTCGGCAATACGTTTTCTTTCTTCTTCTTGGGCGTTAAGCGTTGCCTTTAAAATTTCTTTCTGCTGTTTTTTTTCTAGTTCTCTGCGTTCAATGGTCAGTTGTCGGTTTTTTTCTTCTAGTGCTTTTTGTTGGGTAATATCTTGCGAAATACCAACCACATGAGTCGAATCTCCTTCGCCATCCCTGATGTAAACGGTGCTTTTTGAATTAATCCAATGGATTTTACCTTTTGAATCTACCAATCGATAGGTAAGCGATTTGATTTCTTTATGGTTTTTGCCCTTAAGCTCATTGAGGCTAGTGTAAAAGCTGGCCTTATCTTCTGGATGGATAAATTTTTCGAAAAAATCAGCCCCCATTTTTTTAATCTCAATATGTGTTTTTTCCACTAACTGTTCGATGCGGTAATTGGAGTAAAATTGTTGCATGTTATCTAGATTAATGGCATATAGCATGTCTGGTGCAGAATTGGCAATGCCTTGTATCATTGCTGAATTTTGATTGAAAAGCTGCTCGGCAATTTTGCGTTCGCTGATATCCAAATTGGTCGCCAACAAGCTTTCGCCCATTTTAACGAACATGCAGGAATACCATTTGTTGAAATCTTCATAGGGATAAAAGTATTCGGTGCTAATGGGCATGCCTGTTTCCATTACCTTAATCATCATCTCAAACAGGCCAGCTTTTTTTATACCAGGGAATTCCTGTAAGTATCGCTTACCAATTAAATCTGTTCGGCCCGTTTCCTGTTCTAAAGCTTTGTTGGTAAGTGCAATTTTAAAATCTATAATTTCATTTCTTTCGTCTCTCATAGCGGTTAAAACCGACATCGCCATTAAGGTATTATTATAAATGGCAGCCAGCTCATCTCTACTTTCTTTTAATTCCTTTGTCCGTTGATAAACATCTTCTTCTAACTTAACGAGGTATTTTTCTTCAGCCTGTCTAATAGCATCTTCTTGGTTTTTTTGGACAGTAACATCCCAATGGATTCCTCTTATTTCCGAAATGCCGCTGATGGGGTGATATATACCTTTTCCACGTTCTTCTATCCAAGCAACTTTCCCATCTATTGGCCTGATGATACGGTAGGTGTGATGAAACTCCTTTTGCTCTTTACTAGCTTTTAGCAATGCTTTATGGTGTTTATCTTTATCGTCTGGATGTAACATGATAAAACCCTCACTTTCACTATAGGAAAGACTGTTCTTTTTTAATCCAAAAACAGTAGAAGATAGCGGCGAAACTACCACATTTCCGTTTTTATATAACCAATGGAAAGTACTCATGTTAGATGCCGTTAGGGCAACATTAAGCTGTTCTTCTGAATGACTTAATGCATCTGCTATTTTACTTTGTTCAATATATGCCCAAGTTCTTTCCGCAGTTTCCTCAATCAAAAGTATTTCATCATCAGTCCAGGTATGAGGCTGTGCTTGATGCACCATTAACACCGCCACCAAGTTTTTATTTTTGATTAAGGGGACAGCTGCCCAAACACAATCGCCCAAAATTTGGTGCAAAGAAACGTTGTTAATTACTTCATTTTGATTTTGGGAAGTGATGCAGGTTTTTCCTGCTTTCATTGCTGATAAAGATATCCCTAGGTCAGCCAAGGGATATAAACTTGCCTTAAATGGTGCATGTTCATTTTTTTGGTAAAGCCTATCTATTTGCAAATGAGGAATATTGTTGATGTCGACGACATGGCCGTAAAAAGCATATTCTGCGTAAATATGTTGACCAATCATTGTAGCTGCGGCTTCTTGAATTTCCAAAGGGTCGGAAAGAAAGCGCACAGCTTCCATCAGTTTAAGTAGATAGCCCTGTCTTTCATCGTTTTTGCGAAGGACTTCTTCGGCTTTTTTCCTTTCGCTAATATCATTGAACAATATGCCTACCACACTTTCTCCCAATTCGCTAATGGGAAATGCCTCTACCTCATACCACCCATTAATAAGTGTTGCGGGTAGTTCAAAGTGTGCTGAAGTTTGTGTTTTGGCAATGTTTCCATAAATTTCAAACCAATGGCTTTCGTGTTGCGGCCATATTTCACGGATAGTTCTTCCTTCATGGCTGTTAATGCCCGTTTGTGCCTGAAAAGCTGGGTTTGTTTCTATAAATCGGTAATCTACAGCATTACCCTGCTGGTCCCATAACATTTCGATAATACAAAAACCTTGGTTAATGGAATTGAAGAGAGAGGTATATTTATGTCGAAGTTGAGCATTAAAATTCTCTTGATTTTTAGTGAGGTCGGTAATGTCTCTGCCTATGGCAATCACACTTTTAACTTTGCCATTTATCGTAAACTCTGGTGTTAGTTTAATATCATAAAACACAGTGCCGTTGGGTGTGCTAAAGGAAATGTTCAAGGTTTGTGTATGGCCTTTCTTCAGTACCTGCTTGGTTTTCTCAATAAGGGAGGAAATGTCAGCATGTGGCCAAATTTCCTTGTGTAATTTTCCAAGAGCCTGCTCAGGTGAAATGCCTGCTTTTTCGGTTAATGCTGCATTGGCATAAATTAAACGGAGTTGGCTATCCCATTTGGTTACCAAATCTGAGGTGTTTTCTACCAAGGTTTTGTATAGATTTTCGTTGTGTTTGTCCTTCTCAATGCAGCTAAAGCTAATCACCACGCCTTCATCAATGGGGTTTATATTTAACTTAATCCAGCTTTTAGTATATATGGAAATATACTCGAAGGTGTTTTGCTTTTTATGTACAATGGCATCGTTAACCTCTTTGAAATAACTTGTTTTTTTAGATTCTGGAAATAGAGACCACACATTTTTTCCAAGCATTTCGTCTTTTCTTTTCTTAAAGAATTGCTCAGCTTTTCCGTTGATATAGATAAAATTGGCATTGTGGTCCAGCATGTAGCAAGCCAGCGGAATTGCATTAAGTATGTGAGCAATTTCCCGAAATTCAGACATAATAAAAGTGTTTAGCTTTTTTATAACAGAAAAAAAACTCGTAGGTTTTCAAAACCTGCAAGGTTTATCCTTCGACAGGCTCAGGATAACAGGGGCTCTTGTGAAAATTTTTAAAACAAAATAGACCGCTTTTAATTATAAGACTGGGTGATTTTTACGTGATTAAAGTATTTATACGTTTAAGCAAGTAGTTTGTATCAATAGCTTCAAATAATACTCGATTTTTCAAATGTAGAAGCAGAATGCAAGCCAGTTTGTTTAGTTATCATCAAATAAACATTGTTAGGCATATCATGATTAATATTTTACTGGCAGAAGACCACAATATTGTTAGAAACGGCATTAAAATGCTGCTTGAATCAGATAAAGAGATGCAAGTGGTAGGCGAAGCTGTAAACGGTCTTGAGGTATTGAAAAAAATGACCAATACTTCGGTAGACCTTATTTTGGCTGATATTAATATGCCCGAAATGGATGGGATGCAATTGTTGAAGGAAGTAAAGTTGAAACATCCGCAAATTAAGGTAGTAATGCTCTCGATGCACGAAAATGAAAAATATGTGATGGAAGCTTTTAAGCATGGAAGTGATGGTTATTTGCTTAAAAATATTGGTGCGGATGAACTTATTTTTGCTGTGAAATTTGTACAGCAGGGCAGTAAATACTTGTGTGCTGAGCTTACCATGGGCATGATGGATAATTTATTGCAAAGCAAGCAATACTTAGTTACCATGCCTGATAACGAGATTGATTTTTCGTTAAGGGAACTGGAAATATTACAACTCATTGCCGAGGGGCTTACTAACTTGGAAATGTCTGAAAAGTTATTCCTTAGCAAAAGAACCATTGAGGGGCATCGCCAAAGTCTTTTAGATAAAACGGGTTCTAAAAATTCTGCTGCACTGATTCGCTATGGGGTGTTGCATGGGTTGATACAGTAGGTAACTAGCCACAGATACACAGATTTATATCATATTGTTTAATGGCTTGATAATTATAGAAAATATCTGTGTATTTGTGGCAAAACTAATTGCAAAAACCATTTTCTTCTACTAATGTTTATTTAGCATTAAGGCTTACCGTTAGCCTAAAATCATTCCCGTTACCATTAAATTTTAAAACGAATGAAAGCGATTTGGAAAGGTGCAATTGGATTTGGTTTGGTCAACATTCCTATAAAACTATATTCGGCAGTACAAAGCAGTAACCTTGATTTGGATATGCTAGATAGTAAGGATATGTCTCGTATCAGATATCAACGTATTAGCGAAAAAAGCGGAAAGGAAGTGCCCTTTGAACGCATAGTAAAAGGTTACTTGCTTAAAGAAAATTATGTGGTGCTTGAAGATGAGGATTTTGAAAGTGCTATGCCCGAAAAAAATAAGTTAATAGAGCTGGAGAGCTTTGTTGATATTGCTCAAATCAATCCCATTTACTACGAAACTTCTTACTATACCCAACCTGAGCCGCAAGGTAAAAAGGCCTATGCACTACTTTTAAAGGCTCTACAGAAAACAAAAAAAGCTGGAGTAGCCCGTTTTGTGTTACGTAGCAATGAGCATTTGTGCGTTATCCATCCTTTAAACAATATAATTGTGATTACTCGCATTCGTTTTGAGGAGGAAGTGAGATCGGCCAAAGATTTGGAAATGGAAGCCGTAACCGTAAAACCTAAAGAATTGGAAGTAGGGATGGCTTTAATTAAACAATACAGTACCGATTTTGATATTTCTGCCTTTAAGGACGAGTACTCTAAAGAGTTGTTAAAGATTATCAGAGCCAAAGCCAAAGGCAGGAAAACGGTAGTCAAGAAAATGCGCCCAGAAAAACGAGTGAGTGATGATTTGTATGAACAATTGATGCAGAGCTTAAGCAAGAAAGGGGCTTAGAATGTCTTTAACGAAATATAATCAGAAACGAGATTTTAAACAAACTACTGAGCCTATTGGAGGTAAATCAGTTGGGAAAAAGCTCTCTTTTGTGGTGCAACGTCACCATGCCTCACATTTACATTATGATTTTAGGCTAGAATTGAATGGTGTGCTTAAAAGTTGGGCAGTACCCAAAGGGCCATCCTTAAACCCCAATGATAAACGTTTGGCAATGATGGTGGAAGATCATCCCTATGATTATAGATCTTTCGAGGGCACTATTCCTAAAGGAAATTATGGGGCGGGAGTAGTCAATATTTTTGATGAAGGTACCTATGAAGCTATCGACGCAGATCAGGCTAGTTTAAACAAGGGCTTGCATAGCGGAAACTTAAAGTTTGTATTGCATGGCAAAAAATTGAAAGGCGAGTTTGCGCTAGTGCGAATGAAGGATAGTGAGCATAATGCTTGGCTGTTGATCAAGCACAAGGATAAGTATGCAGTGAGTAAAAAGTACAACGCTGAAGATGAGATTCCCGAGAAAGTGAAAAAAATGGGGAAGGATTTTAAAAAAGAAGTTCCTGAAATTCCGAAAGCAAATTCGAGACTTAAAAAAGAAGACTATCAACCGATGCTAGCTAAATTGGTGAAATACGCTACACAGGAAGAAGATTGGATTTTTGAAGAGAAGTTAGATGGTTATAGGGGAATTGCCCGAGTAAAGAAAAACAAGGCCTCTTTAACTTCTAGAAATGGTAAAAATTTAGGCGAAGATTATCCAATCCTTATTAAAGCTTTGGGGAATTTGAATATTGATGCTGTTTTAGATGGCGAAATCATAGTAAGGGAAAAGGATAGGACCAATTTTCAGGCATTGCAGAATTATGAACCTGCTCAAAAAAAAGTCAATTTGCGTTACGCCGTTTTTGATGTGCTAGAAATTAACGGTTCAGATGTACGCTCTATGCCTTTGCATCAACGTAAAAAGCTTCTGGAGATGCTACTGGCCAACAATAAACAAAAAGATATAGAGATCGTAAAGGCAACTGAAACTCGAGGGAATGAATTTTTGGAGAAGGCCAGAAAACATGGATGGGAAGGAATTATGGCCAAAAATGCGGAAAGTGCTTATCTAAGCGGAACTCGTAGCAGTCATTGGCAAAAAATAAAAATACAGCAATCGCAAGAAGCCATTATAGTAGGTTATACCAAACCAGCAGGAAGTAGGAGCTATTTTGGTGCATTGGTATTGGCTATTAAAGGTAATGCGCATCAACTAAACTACATAGGCAACTGTGGCACTGGATTTACAGATAAATCACTAAAGGAAATTTTTCAACTTTTAGAACCGCTAAAAACCAAGGATAAGCCACTTGAAGATAAGGTGCCCATGCAAAGAAATATTACTTGGGTAGCGCCAAATGTGGTTTGTGAAGTCATTTTTTCCGAGTGGACAGATTTGCACCATTTACGCCATCCCGTATTTAAGGGCATTAGAGAAGATAAAAATCCAGAAGAAGTTAAACAAGAAATAGCCACCGCTAATCAAACTAACAAGGTTATGCAGGAAGATGAAACCACCTTGAAATTGGGTAGAAAAACAGTGAAGCTCACCAATCAGCATAAAATTTACTGGCCTGCTGAGAAAATCTCCAAAGGACAAATGATCGACTATTATCAACAAATGGCTCCCTATATTTTGCCGCATCTTAAAAATCGACCATTGTCATTAAACAGGCATCCCAACGGTATTAATAAAGCTGGTTTTTTTCAAAAGGATTTAAATACAGACCAAATTCCTAGTTGGATTAAATATGCCTCCTTGGAATCTGAGCATCTAGGTAAAAAGATAGATTATTTGATTTGTAATGATGAGGCCAGCTTGTTGTGGATGGCAAATTTGGGCTGTATTGAAATTAATCCTTGGATGAGTACTTATCGCAAACCTGATGTGCCTTTGTTTGCAGTGTTGGATTTAGATCCACATGGTATTGCTTTTAAGCAAACCGTAAAAGTGGCACTCACCGCAAAGCAGTTGTTGGACGACATGGGAGTGATTTCTTTTGTGAAAACATCAGGTTCGAAGGGAATCCATATTGTGATACCTTTGGCTGCTTATGACTATGACGTGTCTAAAAACTTTGTACACTATCTTTCAGGTTTAGTTTACGAACAACATCCTGATATCACTAGTTTAGAGCGAAGCCCAAGCAAACGTAAAAACAAAATATATCTCGATTATTTACAGAACAGAAAAGGTCAAACTATTGTGGCTCCTTACTCAATAAGGCCAAAAGCTGGTGCTACCGTATCTGCTCCCCTGAATTGGCACGAGGTTAATGAAAATCTGAGTATTGGCGATTTTAATATCTTCAATATGCCAGATAGGATTAAAAAAGTAGGGGATTTGTGGTTGGATATTTATCAAGTGAAAAACAAGATTAAAAAACTATTGAAAATGTAATACTTTCTTTTTTTAACTCGAATTTAAATTCAACCTGTTCCATGGATATCGCTAAAAGATTTGAAGAGAATCCGTTGCTTAAACCGCAAGATTTAGCTGCCAGTACAGCTAATCTACAGGTCATTTGTTTGCTTAATCCTGGCGTTTTTACCTATCAGCATAAAGCCTATTTATTGGTAAGAGTGGCAGAAAGCGTGGCACCACAGGAGGGCAAATTGTTTATTCCTATGCGCATGGCCAATGATCTTTTAGAAGTGATGGAACTTAAATTAGACGATCCTGATTTGATCAATACCGATGCTCGAATTATAAACTACAAAGGACTAGACTATTTGACCACGATTTCATATTTAAGGTTGTTTAGTAGTGAAGATGGTGTGAAATTTAAGCCTGAATCTTTGCAATTACATGGAGTAGGTGCATTAGAGAGATATGGAATTGAAGACTGTAGGATAAGTCAAATAGACGATACTTACTATCTGACTTATACTGCTGTTTCAGAAAATGGTGTGGCCGTAGGTTTGCGTACCACTACAAATTGGCAACAGTTTGAAAACCTAGGCCTAATATTGCCGCCACACAACAAAGATGTGGCTTTATTTGAAGAAAAAATTAACGGAAAGTTTTACGCACTGCATCGGCCAAGTAGTAAAGAAATTGGTGGTCATTATATTTGGATAGCAGAGTCTCCGGATGGTGTTCATTGGGGTAATCACCAGTGTGTTTTAAAAAGTAGACCGAATTATTGGGACAGTGCTCGAGTAGGGGCTGGGGCAGCACCAATTAAAACAGTGAAAGGTTGGTTAGAGATTTACCATGGAGCTAATCATCAACATCGATATTGTTTAGGAGCAGTATTGCTCGACCTCGAAAATCCCGCAAAGGTACTGGCTCGTACCGAAGAGCCTATCATGGAACCACTGGAAAGTTATGAACTGAGCGGTTTTTTCGGGTCTGTAGTATTTACCAATGGACATTTGGTTAAAGGTGATGAGTTGACCATTTATTATGGCGCTGCCGATGAATTCATTTGCGGAGCCAAGTTTTCGATTGCGGAGATTATGGAGCAGTTAAGATGGGTTTATTGATTGTACTCTAGCAGAATCAGCAGGTAAATAGGGGTGGATAGTTAATTTTTTCTTTTCTTTCCACACTTTTTCTTGCCTTCCATAAATCATGCAGATTTTCCGTAGACCATGTTCAAAACAGTGGTTTAATTATCGCTTCTTCTGTTGTTTAGCTTCCGCTTGTTTAACTTCGTCTTTTTCAGCTAAAGGCGACTGTGTTTTTAATTTAGGTTTGTCTATTTTTTGATCAACACCTTTTTTGTTTTTATTTGGAGTTTTCATTACTGTAAAATTTTACAGACATAACAAACTAATCTTGCTTTTGTTGATGTTTGGCAAGTGTTTTTTAACATTAGGTGTAAATACCATGAGGTAAGTACGCTTTATTTTATCTTATAAATTTTGTACCTTTGATTTTTAATGAATTTCCTCTATCCGGGCTTTCTTTTTGCACTTTTGGCGGTCCTTATCCCGGTCATTATTCATTTATTCAATTTCCGTAAATTCAAGAAAGTTTATTTTAGTAATGTAGCCTTCCTTAAAGAAGTACAGGAACAAAATTCTTCTAAAGAAAAGTTAAAGAATCTATTGATTTTAGCTGCTCGCATTTTAGCGATCACGTTTTTGGTCTTTGCTTTTTCGCGTCCTTTTATTAGTTCCAACGCAACTGCGAATAAAGCAAGCGGAAATATTGTAAGCATCTATTTGGATAATTCCTACAGTATGGATGCCGTAAATAAAGAAGGAAGCCTACTTGATGAAGCCAAACGCAGAGCAAAGGAAATTGTAAAAAGCTACCAAATCAACGACCGTTTTCAGTTATTAACTAACGATTTTGAAGGACAGCATCAACGTCTGTTAAATGCCGAAGAGTTTTTGCAGGCCGTTGACGAAGTGAAAATATCTGCCGCTAATAGAAACTTACAACAGGTAATCAACAGACAGCAAGGTGTTTTCACGGGAAGCAGTAACAGGTTTGCTTATGTTATTTCTGATTTTCAGCAAAACTTTGTAGGCAAGGAACCTGTAAAAAAAGAAGAACAAACACAATTGGCACTGGTAAAGTTAAGTGGTAATGAACTGCCTAACATTTCTGTAGATAGCGTTTGGTTTCTTTCGCCTGTACATCAGGCCAACACTTCTGAGAAAATCATTGTTAGATTGAAGAACTTTGGTAATGAAGACGCCCAAAATGTACCACTGAAACTAACGATCAACAATCAGCAAAAGGCAGTGGGAAGTATTAATGTTAAAGCAGGTGAAACTGCCATTGATACACTTTCTTACAGTGGTTTAGGTTTGGGATGGCAACGTGGGGTATTGAGCATTAAGGATTTTCCGCTCACCTTTGATGATCAACTGAACTTTAGCTTTAACGTCAACGCTAACCAACAGGTATTGAGCATTAACGGTATTAAAACAGCTAAGTATATTGAAGCGCTTTTCAATGCCGATAGCTATTTTAAATTAAGCTCGGTTTCCGAAAACAATATCAACTATGCCAGTTTTGCAAACTACAGCCTTATTGTGCTTAATGGCATTAGCCAACCATCAAGCGGATTGGCGCAAGAACTTAAAAATTATCTCAATAATGGTGGCTCTGTGGTTATTTTCCCATCTACAGAAACCGACAAGACAACATACTCTTCCTTTTTAACGGCACTAAAACTTCCTGCAGTTGAAAATTTAGTGACAGAACCTGGAAAGGTGGCCCAAATAGAGCTTAAGCATCCTTTGTTTAAGGATGTATTTGAGGTGTTACCTAAAAATATGGATCTGCCATTGGCCAATAGATATTTCACCTATGCCGAACGCAGTACTACCAGCAAGGAAAACTTACTGCAATTTCCAGCAGGTAAACTTTATTTAGCACGTTATCCCATTAATTCTGGACAAGTGTTTTTGGCCGCTACTGGTTTAGATGAACAGGATGGTAATTTAGCCAAGCACCCGCTTTTTGTACCCTTGATGTATAAAATTGCTTTTGAAAGTGCAAAAGACCAGCCGTTGTTTTATACTATTGCCAAGGATAATGTGATAGAGCTACCAGCCGTGAAAATTGGGGCAAATCAGTCATTAAAACTAATTGGAGATGGATTTGAAGTGATCCCAGATGTGAACCATCAGAATGGTAAAACTTTACTTTACGTTGCCGATCAAATACAAAAAGCTGGTTTTTATACTATCAAAAATGGAGATACCACTTTGGCTGTTGTTGCTTATAACGACAATAGGGCTGAATCAGAAATGAAGTATGATAGCCAAACAGCATTGGAAGAAAAGTTTGGTGCTCAAAAAATACACTTTATTGATGCTCAGAAAGAGAATGTTTCATCGGCCATTGCCGAAGAAAATAATGGAACCGAATTATGGAAACTTTGCCTAATTTTAAGCTTAGTTTTCATTGCGGCGGAAATATTATTGGTCAGATTTTATCATACCCAAAATAAAAATACAAAAACTCATGAACCTCTTAATTAAGGGAATTACCATTGCCGATCCGAACAGTAAGTTTAACGGGAAAACTTGTGATGTAAGTGTTGAAAACGGAATCATTACAGCTATAGCCAGTAAGTTGGAAAATCCGAAATCGGCGGAAGTATATAATGGCAAAGGAGCAATTTTGTCTCCGGGTTTTTTTGATTTAAACTGCGTTTTCGGTGATCCTGGACTGGAAACTAAAGAAGATATTAGTACTGGGACAGCAGCAGCGGCAGCTGGAGGTTTTACGGGGATTGCCATTATGCCCAATACCAAACCAGTAGTGCATAGCAAAGGTGAGGTAGAATATATCCTTAACAGAGCAAAAGGCAATTTAGTAGACGTAAAACCTATCGGCGCTATTAGTCAAAATCTAGAGGGCAAGGAATTGGCCGAAATGTTTGATATGCAGCGGGCGGGTGCCGTAGCTTTTGCGGAAGCAGGTAAGGCCATTGCCGATGACGGTTTCATGAGCAGGGCACTACAATATGCTTTAGGGTTTGACGGTTTATTGTTTACCCATCCTGAAAATAAAGCATTGGTAGGCAAAGCGCAAGTGAACGAGAGTAAAACCACTATTTTATTGGGAATGAAAGGCGCACCAGCCTTGGCCGAAGAATTACAGGTATCCAGAGATATTTTCTTGGCGCAATATCACAACGCACCACTTCACATCAGCAATATTTCTACCGCTGGATCAGTGGCATTGATTAAAAAAGCTAAAAAAGATGGTGTGAAGGTAACTTGTGATGTGGCGGCCCATCAATTGGTCTTTACGGAAGAACTTTTGAATGATTTTGATAGCAATTACAAAGTAAAACCTCCATTGCGTGGAAAGGCTGATAATAAGGCACTCATTGCGGGATTAAAAGATGGTACTATCGATGCTATTTCGTCGCAACACCGACCACATGAAATAGAATTTAAAAATGTAGAGTTTGAAATTGCTCACTACGGAATCATTGCCTTGCAAACTGTATTGCCATTGCTATTGCAAGCTGGTTTAGATACCGCATTAATTGTAGAGAAATTAGCTATTGCCCCTCGTAAGCTGTTGAAATTAGATGTTCCGCAAATTGAAATAGGACAAGTAGCTAATTTTACAGCATTTAACCCAACACAAGAATGGCGTTTTGACAGTGAAACCAACCAGTCGAAAGCTGCTAATTCACCTTTGTTCAATACCACATTGAAAGGAAGGGTAGGATTGGTTTATAATCATAAACAGTACCGAGTTTTTTAACACTTTTTTCATTCAGAGCGAAGCGAAGAATCTTGAGATTCCTCCTTTCGTCGGAATGACAAACAAAAGTCCGAATGACAAACTAATAAAGGAAAACACCATGAACAATATCGTAAAAAAGAGTTTAACAGCATCGTTGGCAAAGTTTGCAGAATTGCAAAAAGCTCCTAGTGTAGAATTAAGCCATCAATTGGTAGAGGCATTTGAATTAGATGCCAATTTTATGGACAAGGTGGAGAAATTTGACGCTGTTTTTGATGAGTACCCTAAGTTTGAAGAGCTTAGAGAAGTGTATTTCGATTTATTGATGATCAACTTCTTTACCAGCGACGTTGCCAAATTGGAAGAAGATTACTTGGAATCAAAGGAATGGGAAGCCATTGAAGAAGAAACTATTGATAGAGGTACCGAGTTGTTGAATTTGTTGTTGTACATTAATGAGTGTCACGATGAACAAATTAAACCTGATTTGGAAGATTTCCTAAAAGAGTTCCTTTTGGTGGATGAGGATGAGTTTCAGGACGAGTACCATATCTACGAAGACCTGATCAGTAATCAACAATTGGCGGAAAGCAGTGTACAGGAAATTAGCGAAAATGCCAAGATTTTAAACTTGGTGGATGAAATGAAAGAACTGTTTGTGCCATTTATGACTTTCTTCCTACACCCAAGCTCAAATGAACAAGTTTATAAAGATTTAGAGAAATATAGTAACAATAAGGCTTTTGATGCGTCTGTTTATTGCTTAATTGCTAACTTTAATCAATCTAGATAACTAAAACTTATTTTTTATGACGAGTACAGTAAACATTAAAAGTGAAGCTCTAAAAAATGGACTCATTTGGGGAGCGGTAAATATTGTAATATTCTTAGTGACTTGGTATGTAGCACCAAGCTTAATGAGCTCTTTCTGGTACGGAGGTATTACATTTTTAATAGGCATTGCCTTTGCAATTTTCTTTTGTATTGATATGCGTAAAAAAGTAGGTGGTTATTGGACTTTTGGAGAAGCATTATGGCCAATATTTGTGACTTTTGTTTTAGCAATGGGACTTGTATTTGTCTTTAATATCGCTTTTGGTAAATTCATTGATCCAAGCTATCCTGAAAAAATGAAGGAGCTTGTTTTAACCAAAACAGAATCTACCATGAAATCCTTTGGCTTATCTGATGAAGAAATTAATAAAGCCATGGCAAAATCTCATGAAAATGTTGATCAGCAATTTACACCTACTTTACCACAGGCAGTAGTAGGTTTTGGTATTTCAGCGGTGATGTACTTTATTGGGGCGTTAATTTTTGCTTTGATCTTTAAACGCAGTAATCCTAATCCATTTTACGACCCTGCGGAAAGCAAGATAGAAGGGAATTAAAACCTTATTTAAATATTATTCAAACGTGCATTTTTCTCAATTTATTTGATGAAATTTGCACGTTGTTTTTTGTAAGCATTTGCTTTCAAATTTAGTGTCTCCATAGTGATACTATACCCAATACTAAAAAATGGATATATCAGTAGTAGTACCTTTATATAACGAAGAAGAATCATTGCCAGAATTGATTGCTTGGATAGATGATGTGATGCAAAAGCACCAGTTTTCTTACGAGGCAGTTTTTATAGATGATGGTAGTACCGACCGTTCTTGGCAAGTAATTACCGAGCTAAAGCAGAAGTTTGCCAGTATTAAAGCAATTAAATTTAGACGTAACTACGGTAAGTCGGCAGCTTTAAACGTTGGCTTTGCTGCGGCACAAGGCGAGGTTATTATTACCATGGATGCTGATTTACAAGACAGTCCAGATGAAATTCCTGAACTTTATCGTAGAATAAAAGAAGAAAGCTACGATGTAATTTCGGGCTGGAAAAAGAAACGCTACGACCCCATTACCAAAACCATTCCTACCAAACTGTTCAATGCTGCTACCCGTAAAATGAGTGGTATTCAACTGAACGATTTTAACTGTGGTTTAAAAGCTTACCGTCATGATGTGGTGAAAACCATTGAAGTATATGGCGAAATGCACCGTTATATTCCCGTATTGGCCAAATGGGCTGGCTTTGCCAAAATTGGAGAGCAGGTGGTAGAACACCGTGCCCGTAAATACGGCGTAACCAAATTCGGATTAAGTCGTTTTATCAATGGCTTTTTGGATTTAATGTCCATCTTCTTTGTAGGCAAGTTTGGTAAAAGACCCATGCACTTTTTTGGTTCATTGGGCGTATTGAGTTTTTTCATCGGTATCATTATGGCACTGTATATCATGATTGAAAAAAAGGTGCTGATTTGGAATAATTTGCCTTATCGTAACTCTACCGATCAGCCGTTATTTTATTTGGCATTGGTAGCCATTATTGTAGGTTCACAAATGTTTTTGGCGGGTTTTGTAGCCGAGTTAGTAGGCCGTAATGCCCCAGAAAGAAACCAGTATTTAATAGAAAAAGAGATTTAATTAAGCTTAAGGCTTAAGGCGAAAAGCTTTAAGCATTTGGCTTTTTGCTTTTAGCTCAAAACATGTTCTTCTCCATTATCATCCCTTTATACAATAGGCCGCAGGAAATTAAGGAACTGCTATCTACCTTGTGCAAACAAACTTATATGCAGTTTGAAGTACTGGTGATAGAAGATGGTTCGGTAAATGACGCCAAGGATATTGTAGCTTCCTTTGAAAACAAACTTGATGTAAAGTATTTCTACAAGGAAAACTCAGGACAGGGTTTTTCTAGGAACTTTGGTTTTGAACGTGCCAAAGGGGATTATTTCATTATTTTTGACTCGGATATCCTCGTACCTTCCGATTATTTGGAAACGGTAAAAGATTACCTATATGAGCACCAGTTAGATGCTTTTGGCGGGCCTGATGCTGCACATGAAAGCTTTACTCCCGTGCAAAAGGCTATCAGTTATGCCATGACCTCGCCATTTACCACAGGTGGAATTAGAGGTAATAAAAAGCACATTGGCCAGTTTCATCCACGTAGCTTTAACATGGGCATTTCCAGAGAGGTTTATGAAAAAGTAGGTGGTTTTATCTTGACCCGTTTGGGCGAAGACATTGAATATAGTATTCGTATCCATGAAAACGGATTTAAAATAGGCCTTATACCTGCCGCTAAAGTTTACCATAAACGACGTACCAGTTTTACACAATTTTACAAGCAGCTACATTTTTTTGGCAGGGCACGTATCAATATCTATAAACATTTTCCTTCTGAGCTAAAGCTGGTACATTTTTTTCCTGCTGTTTTTACGCTTGGACTGGGGTTTGTGATTCTTTGCAACATCTTTTACAGGCCTTTGGCCTATGTTGGCAATTTCTTGGTGCTGTTATATTTTCTGTTGATATTTTTTCATGCTTGGCAGCTCAATAAATCAATAAAAATTGCATTTTTGAGTGTCATTGCATCATTTATCCAGTTAACGGCCTACGGTTTAGGCTTTATACAGGATTTTGTGAAGAGAGTGATATTTAGAAATTAAAGTAAAGCGATAAGCGTTTGGCAATTAGGTTAACGCAAAACACTTATCGCCAGACGATAAAAAATAGCAAAATGATCAACTATTTAAAAGAAAGCACTTTTGCCGTAAAGGATGTCATCATGCAAGCATGGAAGGTGACCAAAGAAAACTATCTTTCTATTGCTACCTTATGCTTTCTAATTTTTCTAACGGCTTCCACTTCAACCTTTATGGCCTTCTTTATGGAGGAAGTAAACATCGGTATTAAATTGGTGATGCTGCTTATTTTTATGATGAGCTATTGCGTGGTGGAATTGTGTCTGATCAAATATATTTTCAAGCTGTTGGATACCCAAAATGCGGATATTCAAATTGTAGAAACTTTACCTACCAGAGCTGAAATCATCAAGTTTTTAATTGCTACGGTATATTTTGGATTGAGTATTTTCTTTGTAGGAGTGTTGTTAATGCCAGTGCTTTACCTGCTTGATATGATCCTTAAATTTATGGTAAGCCAAGGCATTATAGAAGGATATACGCAAACAGGAGCCATCATTGTAAATGTTGCGGTAGGCATTGCCATCTTAAGTATTTTCTTCACTTTCGTGAGGATTATCTTTTTCCCATTTTTCATTATCGACAAGCACAGTTCTCCATTCGAGTCTATAAAATTGAGCTTAGCTACCACTAAAGGTAATTTCATTAAGCTTTTAATGATTTTATTAGGGTTGGTGATTGTACAGGCTATTGTTTTCGGTTTCTTTTACATCGTGATATTAATGGGCTTTAGATTGGTTAACCTTTTCTTAGATTACGATATCAGCCAATACAGTTCGTTAATTGTGGTTGTTTTCAGCTCATTTGTAATTGTACCATTTTCTACCGCATTTTTTGCCGTAGCTTATCGTAAAATCATGAGCGAGTATAAAGGGGATGAGCATCCAGACATTATCCACAATATTGTTTAGGTACGATTAGCTTAAATACGCTTTAATTATGTTTAGGTTTAAAGATAGAAAGAAAGAGAGCCTGTAGGCTTTGGGAGGTATCATGGGAATAAAATCGTCGCTGAGCAAGGTATTTGCATCTTTTGTGGTTAAAAGTATTGAGGCTTGGAAATTTAATGCGGTAAACGCCCAAGAGCGTACTTTGCAAAAATTAATTGCTGAAGCTAAACATACCGTTTTTGGGGTCGACCATCGTTTCCACGATATTAAAAACTATCAAGATTTTAAAGAGCGGGTTCCCATCAGGGATTACGAAGACCTGCGACCATATATTGAAAGGGTAGTAGCGGGCGAACCTGATATCCTATGGAAAAATAAGCCACAATATTTCGCTAAAACTTCGGGTACCACTTCTGGCGTTAAATATATTCCTATTTCAAAGGAGTCGATGCCTGAGCATGTCAAGGCGGCTAGAAATGCGCTATTAACCTACATTCATGAAACGGGTAACGCCAAATTTGTGGATGGCAAAATGATTTTTTTACAGGGAAGTCCAGTATTGACCGAAAAACACGGCATCAAAATAGGCCGACTTTCGGGCATTGTAGCACATTTGGTGCCTGCTTACCTGCAAAAGAACAGAATGCCAAGTTATGAAACCAATTGTATTGAAGATTGGGAGCAAAAAGTGGAAGCGATTGTAGGTGAAACGCTTCATGAAGACATGAGGCTGATTTCGGGCATTCCGCCTTGGGTGCAGATGTATTTCGACAAGCTTTCCGAAAAATCGGGGGATAAAGCCATCAAGGATATTTTCAAGAATTTTCAGCTGTTTGTGTATGGTGGGGTAAATTTTGAGCCTTATCGTGCAAAAATTGAAGCCAGTATTGGCAAAAAAATAGCAGCAATTGAAACGTATCCAGCGTCTGAGGGTTTTATCGCTTATCAGGACAGTCAAACCGAAAAAGGCTTGTTGTTGTTGGCCGATGCGGGAATGTTCTATGAGTTTGTTCCAGCCGATGAATATTATAATGATAAACCTACTCGCTTAAGTTTAGCCGAAGTAGAAATCGATAAAAATTACGCCTTAATCTTAAATACCAATGCAGGACTTTGGGGCTATAGCATAGGTGATACCGTGAAATTTATTTCCCTTAATCCTTATAAAATAGTGGTAACGGGAAGAATCAAACATTTTATTTCGGCCTTTGGCGAGCACGTGATTGGAGAAGAAGTAGAGCATGCGCTGTTATCTGTGGCCAATGAAGAAGGTGTAGAGATTACGGAATTTACCGTAGCGCCACAGGTAAATCCAGCAGAAGGTGAATTGCCTTATCACGAGTGGTTTGTAGAGTTTTCTAAAGCACCACAAGACTTGGTGGCATTTAGTTTAAAGGTAGATCAGGCTTTACAACAGAAAAACATTTACTATTTTGACCTCATTGAAGGAAATATTCTTCAGCCTTTGAAAATAAGAACGCTCGCTAAAGATGCTTTTGTAAATTACATGAAGGCCGAAGGTAAACTCGGCGGACAAAACAAAGTACCTAGGCTAAGCAATGATAGGAAAATAGCGGAGGGGTTAAAGGAATACGTTAAATAGATTGTCATTCCGAGGAACGAGGAATCTCAAGGATACTTCGCTGCGCTCTGTATGACATTAAAAATAATAAGTATTGATGAATTGTTATGGCTGGCACTTTCTCTCAAATATACATTCAGATTGTATTTGCCGTAAAAGGCAGGGATAACTTGATACATGCTAGTTGGGAAGAGGAATTGTATAAGTACATTTCAGGAATTGTTAAAAACAAAGAGCAAAAGATGTTGGCGATTAATGGAATGCCTGATCACATCCATTTTTTAATAGGAATGAAGCCATCTTGTTGTTTGTCGGACTTGGTTAGAGAAATAAAAAAGTCATCGAATGAGTTTGTGAATGAAAAGAAATATTCAAAATTCAAATTTCAATGGCAAGAAGGATACGGAGCATTTACTTATAGTCATTCTTCTTTAGATGATGTAATAACTTATATTAATAACCAAAAAGAGCATCATCGGAAGAAAACATTTAAAGAAGAATATAAACAGCTTTTGGATAAATTTAATATCGAATATAAAGAGGAATATTTGTTTGAATAGATGAATTAAACGACCTTGAAAAGGTAAAATATTTGTAGAGGTAAAAGGAATAGATGTGATTCGACCCTGTCGGGGTCGAATGTGAAATGCATAAGGTCTATAGATATATCATCCCTTCGGGATGGAGAAGGTAGATGGCGAATTAAAAATAGACGTATAGCGACCTTGAAAAGGTCAAATGTCTATAGATTAAACGATAGAAGGGAATACGACCCTGTCGTGGTCGCATATACAACGGCATAAGGTCTGTAGATATATCATCCCCTCGGGATGGAAAAAATAGGCGGTGAATTGAAGATATACAAATAACGACCTTGAAAAGGTCAAATTTCTATAGATTAAACGATAGAAGGGAATACGACCCTGTCGGGGTCGAATTTAAAATGCATAAGGTCTATAGATATATCATTCCTTCGGGATGGAGAAGGTAGATGGCGAATTAAAAATAGACGTATAGCGACCTTGAAAAGGTCAAATTTCTATAGATTAAACGATAGAAAGGGAATACGACCCTGTCGGGGTCGCTATACAACGGCATAAAGTCTATAGATATATCATCCCTTAGGGATGGAGAAGATGGACGATAAATTTAAAAATAGACGGATAAGTGACCTTGAAAAGGTCAAATATTTATAAAACAACAATAAAACAATTCTATAATTAGAAATTTTGCAATATAAAAACATATCTATACTAGGCTCTACAGGTTCCATTGGAACACAAGCACTGGAAGTAGTGCGGGCAAACCCCAGCTTATACAAGGTTAATGCCCTAACTGCGCAACAAAACGCCAGTTTGCTGATTGCACAAGCTTTGGAATTTAAACCAGAGTTGGTGGTGATAGGAGATGAAAGCCTATATCAACAAGTGAAAGAAGCCTTGCCTAACATTAGAGTAATGGCGGGTGAGGAAGCATTAATCGCAGCGGTTCAGTTGCCACAAACCCATTTGGTGCTTACAGCAGTGATGGGATCAGTGGGTTTAAAACCAACTATTGCAGCTATTGAAGCCAAAAAAGACATCGGCTTGGCCAATAAAGAAACTTTGGTAGTAGCTGGCGAACTGGTAATGAGCTTGGCCAAGCAACATGGCGTAAATATCATTCCGGTAGATTCGGAGCATTCTGCTATTTTCCAATGTTTGGTGGGCGAAGAGCAAAACTCCATCGAAAAAATCTTGCTCACCGCTTCGGGTGGACCATTTAGAGGAAAGGACAGAGCGTTTTTGGCGACAGTAACCAAAAATCAAGCGCTAAAACACCCTAATTGGGTAATGGGAGCTAAAATCACCATCGATTCAGCTTCCTTAATGAACAAAGGTTTGGAAGCTATAGAGGCTAAATGGTTGTTCAAATTACAGCCAGAACAGGTGGAGGTAGTGGTTCATCCACAGTCTATTATCCATTCGATGGTGCAGTTTACAGATGGGTCTATCAAAGCACAAATGGGTGTTCCAGATATGAAATTGCCTATCCATTACGCATTGGCTTACCCCAACAGGCTAAAAACAGATTTCGAGCGTTTTAGCTTTTTAAAATATCCCGAATTGACATTTTCCGAGGCAGATACAAAAAGTTTTCGTAACCTTGAGCTGGCTTATATCGCTATGCAAAAAGGTGGGAATATGCCATGCATCTTAAACGCTGCTAATGAAATAGTGGTAGATGCATTTTTGAAAGATAAAATAGGCTTTTTGGAAATGAGTGACGTGATTGAGCAGTGCATGAACGAAATGACGTTTGTGGCGCAGCCAACATTGAACCATTATTTAGAAACCGATCAGCTTACCCGTATATTTGCGGACCAGTTGGTAACAAAACAAGTAGTAACACATCTAAAATAGAAACACACGACAATAAAATATGGATGGATTGATTATGGCGGGCCAGCTTTTGCTGGGACTATCGATACTAGTAATCTTACACGAGTTAGGACATTTTTTAGCAGCAAGAGCTTTTGGAATTAAAGTAGAAAAATTTTACCTCTTTTTTGACGCTTGGGGATTTAAACTATTCAGCTTCAAAGTAGGAGATACAGAATATGGTGTAGGTTGGTTACCACTGGGTGGTTATGTGAAAATTTCGGGAATGATAGACGAATCTATGGATACCGAACAAATGGCTGCACCAGCACAACCTTGGGAATTTCGTTCAAAACCAGCTTGGCAACGTTTAATCGTAATGCTAGGTGGTATCATCGTAAATATCATTGTAGGTATTGTGATCTTCTGGATCATCACCTTTAAATATGGTGAAACCTTTATCCCTAATGATAAATTGGTAAACGGCGTAAGTCCTGGGATTATCGGTAAGGAAATTGGACTAAAAACAGGTGATAAAATATTAGCCGTTAATGGCCAAAAATTGATTTATTTTGATGAATTATTGAGTTCTAAAGTGTTGTTAGGCAACACTAAATTGACCGTGTCAAGAAATGGAAGCGCAATAGATCTTAAAGTGCCAGAATCGGTATTGGACAATATCAGCAAACACGGTATTAAAGAATTTGTTAGCCCTAGGTTTGTAGCCAAAAAGATTGATTCGGTAGTAACACCACAAGATTTACAGCCAAAAGTGAGCCTGTTTGGAAAGATAAAAGCCATTTTTGTTAAGCCCGACACTGTAAAAGCAGTTGCTCCAGCCTATCAAGCAGGCCTTAAAAAAGGAGATAGCGTATTAGCTATCAATGGTAAATCAGTACGTTTCTTGGACGATTTTACTTCGGAAGTAGAAAAAAATGCAGGTAAAACCATTAGTGTAAAAGTAGCTAGAGGAGGAGAAGAATTGGTACTTAACCCTAAAGTATCTGCAGAAGGTACAGTGGGAATTATTTTTGGTCGCTTTGATTTACCTTTAAAAACCATTAACTACGGCTTTTTAGAGTCTTTCTCTATTGGTATTGATAAAGGATGGACCACCTTTAGCGATAATGCAAAAGGCATTTGGAAAATGATTACTGGTAAAGTAAGTGCCCGTAACATTAGTAGTCCTATTGGTATTGCCAAGGTATACGGTGCCGAGTTTGAGTGGGAAAAATTCTGGCGTTTAACAGGTTTAATTTCGATGGCTTTGGCCTTCATGAACTTGTTGCCAATTCCAGCTTTAGATGGCGGTCACGTAGTGTTCCTGATCATAGAAATGATTAAAGGTAAACCGTTAAGCGATAAGTTTATGGAAAAAGCACAAGTAGTGGGCTTTGTGATCTTATTGGGCTTGATGGTATTTGCCTTCGGAAATGATATTTTAAAGATTTTTGGGAAATAAAGGTTAATTAGCTAATCAGCTAATTAGCCAATCAGCTAATTCATGACTTATTTCGAACTTTACGATTTGCCAGTGAGCTTTCATCCAGATCAAAATGTGGTGAAGCAGCAGTTTTATGCCTTGAGCAAAAAGTACCATCCGGATTTTTACATCAACGAAAGTGCAGAGAAGCAGGAAGAGGTGTTGGAACTTTCTACCCTCAATAACAAAGCTTTTCAGGTATTAAAAGATCCTCAAAAAGTATTGCAATATGTGCTTACGCTAAAGGAGGTGATTGCTGAAGGAGAGAATTATACGCTACCGCAGTCTTTTTTAATGGAGATGATGGATGTTAATGAAGCCATTATGGATTTGCAATTTGATCCAGATCCCGAAAAAACGGCAGAAATTAAGCAGCAAATTACTGATTTTGCACAAAACTTAGATCAAGAACTGGCTCAATACACCCAAGGTTTTGAAACGTTGGATGACGAGCAGCAAGCCGCTCAATTAGCAAAAATCAAAGACATCCATTATAGAAGTAAATACCTCCATCGCCTACAAGAGAGCCTAACTAAAATAGATAACTAAGTTCGGGATAAGTTTTTTGCGATGTTTTAAGATCTCTAGACCTAGCAAGCCCACTTCGTTCTACTAAAATCGTAGCCCGTTTAGCATGTACTCTTATGTGTCTATGTGGTTCATTTAGGATGTTTTTGCGGTTTTGATGAAGATAAAATACAACCACATAGACACATAGTAAACTCAATGGTATTAACAAAATGCCCGAATCTCAAAGTCTAATTTTAATACTAAGAAAGCATTTTTTGTCATGAGCTGACGCTAATTAGTTATATTGTGCTGCTATTGCGAAGCAATAAATAGGTATGATTTCCTTTAACCATTTGGTTTTTATTGAAGTTGCTAGGCACTTGAGCTTTACCAAAGCCAGTGAAGTGCTTTTTATTAGCCAACCCGCCATTAGCAAACACATTCAAAAGCTAGAGCAAGAATACGGGGTGTCACTTTTTGATCGGAACAAAGGTTTGGTGAAACTCACTCCCGCAGGTTTAATTTTACAAAAGCATTTACAAACCGCAAGCACCCTAGCAAGTCAAATTGTATTTGATGTAGGAGCCTTTCGCCAGTTAGATAGTTTGCGGGGCGACCTCAAACTTGGTGCAAGTACTACCGTAGCATTGTATGTCATTCCATCCGTATTGTCGGCCTTTAGGAAGCATCATCAGGAGATTCATATCAGTATGGTGAACCGAAACTCTGAAAATGTAACCACGGCTTTATTGAACCACGAAATTGATCTGGCCATTGTGGAAGGGAAGAATAAAATGGATGGCATTAATAGCCAGTTTTTCCTGACCGAAGAAGTGGTTGCTGTTTGTGCACCAAGTAGCTATTTGGCAAAGCAATCAAATTATAGCATTCAAGAACTTAAAACCTTGCCTTTGGCCATCCGTGAAAGAGGGTCGGGGACTTTGGCCGCAGTAGGACAAGCATTGCAAGAGCATCATTTAAAAATCAGCGACCTTAATATCTGTATCCGTTTGGGGGGAACAGAAGTGCTTAAAAATTTTGTAATGGCGGATGATTGTATGGCCTTTCTCCCTTTTACTGCCGTGCAAAAGGCCTTAGAAAGGGGCGATCTGGTCAGATTGAACATCGATCAGCTGAACATTCAACGACATTTCTATTTTATCCAAAGATTGGGTGATGAAAATTTGGGTGTGAACAAAGCCTTTATCAAATTCGCCAAGAACCATTATAATATTTAGTTATAACCTATGGCTATTTGTGATATACGCTAGGTCATCTATTGCGCTAATTTAGTGCTATGGAAAAATTAATCTTTGCCGAACCTACATCTATTATAACTAGTGATTATGAATTAGTGTGCAGTAACTGCCAACAATTATATAACAAAAACCAGCTCCAAACCTTTTGTACACAATGCGGATCAGCACCTATCGTCCTTAAATATGCTTTGGAAGAAACCTCGCCTGAGCAAGTGATTGACCAAGGGGAAAGATCAATGTGGCGTTATTCTAAAGTACTACCGTTAACCCATCAGCAAAACAGGATCAGTTTAGGGGAGGGCTGGACACCCATTTTGCCTTTATCTAATTTAGGTAAACGATTATCCTTAGAAAATCTAATGTTGAAAGACGAATCCTTTAATCCAACGGGTTCATTTAAAGCGAGAGGTTTGAGCATGGCTGTTTCCAAGGCGAAGGAATTAGGTGCAGAAACCTGTATTGTGCCCACCGCTGGAAATGCGGGCGGCGCTTTGAGTGCCTACTGTGCCAAGGCCCAAATGCAGGCCATTGTGGTCATGCCTACTCATACGCCATTGGCCTTTCAAAAGGAGTGCTTGGCTTTTGGAGCGGCGCTGATTTTGGTGGATGGGTTGATTCACGATTGTGCCAAGAAAGTAGCGGCCATTAAGCAGGAGATCAATTGTTTCGATATTTCCACCATGAAAGAACCTTATCGCTTAGAAGGGAAGAAAACCTTGGGTTATGAAATTGCCGAACAGCTTAATTGGGAGCTGCCCGATGTGATTTTATATCCAGCAGGAGGAGGAACAGGCTTGATTGGTATTTGGAAAGCCTTTCATGAAATGAAGCAAATGGGCTGGATTAAACATATCCCTACTAAAATGGTTGCCATACAAGCCGAAAACTGTCAGCCTTTGGTGGCCACAATGAACGGTTGGCAAGAAAATGCCACCAACTACGAGGGAAAGGCTACCGTAGCCAATGGTTTGGCTGTACCACGACCTTTTGCAGAACGGATGATGTTAGAAGTAATGGCACAATCAGATGGCGATGTTTTAGGAATTAGCGAGGCTGAAATTACCGAAAACCTTAAGGAGATGGCTAGGGTAGAAGGTTTGCTCGTTGCTCCCGAAGGTGCAGCATTATTGGCAGGATTAAAGCGATTAATCAAATTAAATAAGGTTGAAAGACATCATAAAGTACTATTGCTGAACACTGGATCTGCCTATAAGTACTTGGATAATTTTAGCTTTTAGGCCAAATTAAGGTGAGTTCAGATAAGCGCTTTCTTAGGCCTAATCAAAATCTCTTCGTTCTACTAATATTGGATGCCGTTTAGCACGCACTCTTATGTGCCTATGTGGTTGTTTTTTTTATAAAAAATACAAAAGATTGCTAAATAAACCACATAGACACATAGTAACTCAATGGTATTAACAAAATTTTTATTTATTTCTTAAAATTTAATAGCAACCCATAAAATGGATTTTCAAAGTAGATATAATGTCAAAAAGATAAATTAGGTAGGTCCACTAAAATTATCGGGTTATTTTTGGGGAAAACCTCAAAATCAGATGTCTTCATTACACCTTTTTAGAAAAGTAGCTTTAGCAGAAGGAATTTCCTACATTGTATTGTTGTTTATTGCCATGCCGCTTAAATACTGGGCTAATATGCCCTTGGCTGTAAAATATGTGGGCTGGGCGCACGGCTTATTGTTTGTGGCTTACATTGCTTGTTTGATCATGGCTTGGCAAGAGAAAAAATGGAAATTTGGTAAAGTGGTGTTGTTGTTCATCGCTTCTTTATTACCATTTGTGCCTTTTTGGGTAGAACATAAGCTAAAAGCAGAAGACACTGCCGCTTAGTGCTGCTTGGCATAAATCATTATCTTAGCGTTTATTCTCAAACATTAAGATGATTGCCAGAGGCAGATTAGATATCCGTTTTTCCGAACTTTTTAAAGCTGCTGGTGCCGTAGTGGGAAATGCTGTTGGCTTCAACAAGACGATACCTCATTTTCCTGCGCAATCTTTGCCCTGCTTGTCTGTTCGTACTGGTTTTGATTTGCTTTTAAGCGCACTGAAACTGGAGCGAGGCAGCGAAATATTGGTGACCAATATCAACATTCCCGATATGTTTGCCATCATGGCCGAACATGGGTTGAAAGTAATCCCTTTAACGGTAGATAAAGATACTTTGGGAATAGCTGCCGATCAATTGAAGGATGCCATCACACCCCATACGAAACTGCTGCTCATTACCCATTTGTTTGGGGCGGTAATGTCCACAGATGCCTTGCTACAGGAGGCAAAAGCCCATGACCTCATCGTTATAGAAGATTGTGCACAGGCTTATGACGGCATTTATCAGGGCAACCCGCAGTCAGATGTAGTGATGTTTAGCTTTGGGCTGATTAAAACCAATACATCGCTCACGGGGGCTCTTTTGCATTTTAACGACCAAGTGCTCTTTGCAGAAGTATTGACCTTAAATGCTCAATTGCCTGTACAGCCCGCTAAAATCTATTTCAAAAAGATTTTAAATGCCACTTTGATTAAGTTGTTTACCAAAAGATTGCCTTTCCAATGGGCTTATACACTTTGTAAACGCTCGAATAAAGACTTTGATGCCTTGCTGTCAGGCTTTACCCGCGGCTTTCCTGGCACAGCATTGATGAAAAAAATCAGGCATCGGCCTTGTGCCGCTAATTTGTTGATGTTACATCACAAATACGCCCAAGATATCAGCAAGCAAATTCAGTATAGAAAAACGTTAGCTGCGCATCTGTTACAAGGTTTAGATAAACGTTACTTGATTGGCGTTGCTAATACACAGCACACTCATTGGGTATTGCCTGTTCAAGTGCCCGATCCAGTTTCATTGGTTGAGAAATTAAGAGGAGTGGGCTTTGACGCGACGTCAAAAGCATCTAGTTTGGTAAAGTTTAAGGAGGGAGATTCAAGCTTTAGAACGGAAAATGAACTGATGCTCGAAAATTTAATTTACTTGCCTATGGATGTTAACATGGGTGAAAATAAAGCTAAACAATTGAACCAATTATTGTTAGCGTTTTTGTAAAATCCTTAAGGGATTTAAACGCTTAAAAAAGCTCAAAAAAAGAAGAAATAAAATTTGCGAATTAAATCTTAATACATACATTTGCACTCCCGCTTACGAGGAAATGCCCAGGTGGCGGAATTGGTAGACGCGCTGGTCTCAAACACCAGTGGGAAACCGTGCCGGTTCGATCCCGGCCCTGGGTACTAAAAGCCTTAACTAGTTAATAGTTGAGGCTTTTTTCGTTTTATATCAATTAGTGTATTCACGGAACGTTTATTTATAGCTTAGTAGAAGTAGTTGGTGATAACACCAACCACAAGGATAAATGGGATATTGTGAACAGAGGATTTTTAATATTCAAAAAGAATTGGAGATACAACCCAAGTCATATCCCCATCATCCAAATTAACACTCTATAAGAAAAACTAGTAAATTAATTTCCAAGTAATTTTTATGGAATTGCATATGCCATTATTAATTGAATTCCTCAAAAATCTTTCTATAAGATACATCTTTAAACTCTTTGTTCCATATTTCCTGCAATCTGGTTGCTTCTTCTCGGCTTACGGGACCGAAAGAGGTCTCTATGATAGGTTCGAAACTTAGGATACAGGCTGACAATCTGTAGTTGTCGCTCCAGTCATCCAAAACCATAAAACCACAATTGTCTTTTTGCTGCTTACAAGAATCAAAGATTGCTATGGAACTGGATTCTTGACCATTTTGGTTATATAATCTTAATATGGTATGATCATTTGCGGTTTTCTTAGATATCTCAGCCTGACGCTTGGATTTTTTGGTTCTCTGTAGATTATAGAAGTCCACTTCGGTTACCAGCTTTCCAATTCGGATAGCTTTTTTCAATCTGAAATCTAAGATCGTACTGTGCCAGAACAGTCGCCCATCCTCACTCTGGGTCTGGTGATAGAGGTGAAGGTTAGTTGAACGGAAAATCTTAGTTAATTTTTCGAATGACCTGTTGTTCTTGCTGTTGATTGTCGCTTCCAAAAGACTCGCTATTTTGGCAAATAGTTCAAGTGCGGTTTCGCGTTCATCTCTATCTTTATACTTTTCTGCGATCAGCCAGCTTGCTCCAACACCTAGAAGGGCTCCTCCTACAGCGCCGAGAGAAATAGAAAGAGTATTGTTGAATAGCTTATCTGAGGCTATCGAACAAATAATTAAAGCTATACCCATTAAGGTCAATAGCCAGTGGATCTGAGCGGTCTTGTTAACTTTTTGTGTTGCCATAATATGAGTTTTAAATGGTTTTTTTGGAAAAATTGAAGCAAAAAAAAAGGACGCCTTTTAGGCATCCTTTTTTTCTTGTAATGGTATATTTTACTCTTAGTATATAAACATAGTTTTCATGCCCTGATGATGTATCTGGACTGCACAACTATATATATTGCTAATGATTAACATTTTCTCTGTATTTGTGTTTTTTTCTTTACTTATGAACGCAATGTAGAAATTAGTTTTAATAAAAGCAAAATATGCTGACTTTTTTTATCCATCTATTTTTTGCAAATTCAAAAATTATTTCTCTTCACGATGCCCAACTCCAATCAGCTTTTAGCTATAAGTAAATTTTTCGAAGAAGGTAGTGCCTGTTTTGAAAGGGAAACTATACTATGGCAAATAAAAAAACTGAACTTTTTTCTCTAGGACGAGTGTCACAATTGGTTTGTTTGGTGATTTTCGGTGATCCCTGTCAATTTGAATATGCTTGGAAGGGTATAGTAAAGAATATTTTAGGGCTTTATACTAGCGGATATTGGACGAAGGAAAGGGAATATAGTTATCCAGAAATAATTATTCAACATCATTAAATCTCTGATGAAAAATTATAAAACTCCAGGTGTTTATATTGAAGAGAAATCAGCTTTTCCTAATTCTGCAGTCGCAGTAGAAACTGCGATCCCCGCATTTATAGGTTACACTTACAAGGCAGAAAGAAATGGAAAATCGCTTTTGCGAATTCCAACTAGAATCAATTCTCTGGCAGAATATAAAGAAAGTTTTGGAGGTGGTTTTAAGCCCAAATTTCAAATTGAAAGTGCCGACGACAACTTACCTTATTTCAAATTGGGTGATGAGAAAAAGAAAATTGGTTACGCTTTAAATAATGAGCTTTATTTTTTTAATAGTATTCGTTTGTTTTATGCAAATGGAGGTGGTCCATGTATCATTGTTTCTATAGGTACCTATGGTGATGCATCAGCAAAAGAAGTTTTGCTTAGTGATTTTATGGGAACAACTGATAATTCAATAGGACCGCTAGAGATTTTAGAAGAGGAACAGACGGTAACTTTAGTAGTAATGCCCGATATAGTTGCAATAGGAAAAGCAGCATATCCTTTATATAGCAATGTACTACTACACTGTGCAAAAACACAAAGTAGATTTGGCGTTTTCGATCTAAAAAAACATGATAATACTGAAAAACCAGATGTCGTAGCCAATGAATTTAGGAATGGTATTGGAGAGAACAATTTGAATTATGGAGCTGCTTACTATCCTTGGTTAAATGCGAGTATTGTTTCAGAGGACGAGATCAACTTTGAAAATTTTTCCGACTTGAAGCCTTTTCTTGAAACGGAAGTATGTGATATCATTAGTCAATATTCATTAGACTACCATCAACTGGTTGCGGAAAGAGAAAAAATTGATCCGAAAATAGAAGAAGCCAGTTATCAGGATAAAGTAAACCAAATCATAAGTTTAAAGAAAAAGCACCACTTAGCACTGAAATCATCAAGTTCTAAGTATAATATGATTTTGGCTCAGGCTGTTGCTTTTGCAAATGAAATGCCGCCAAGCGGTGCTTTGGTAGGTTTGTATACCATGGTGGATAACCATAGGGGAGTATGGAAAGCGCCGGCAAATTGCTCGTTGAGTGAAGTAAAAAGTCCAATGGTAAATATCTCAAGTGTGGAGCAAGAATCATTTAATATTGATCCTTCTACTGGTAAATCTATAAATGTAATTCGTTCATTTCAGGGACTTGGTACATTGGTATGGGGAGCAAGAACATTGGATGGAAATAGTAACGATTGGAAATACATTAATGTGAGAAGGACATTGATCATGATTGAGCAATCAATTAAAACTGCGGCAAGAGCTTATGTTTTTGAACCTAATGATGCTAATACTTGGGCTACCGTGAAAGCTATGATTTTAAATTTTCTCACTAATTTATGGAAGCAGGGAGCATTAATGGGAGCGGTTCCCGAGCAGGCTTTTGATGTTCAGATTGGATTGGGCTCAACAATGACACCTACAGATATTTTGGAAGGTAAGATGTTGATTGTTGTTAAATTGGCCATCGTAAGACCTGATGAGTTTATCGTTATTACTTTCCAGCAACAACTACAACAAACTTAATTAACAGACAGACTTAATTTGATTTTATATCTATTATCATGGCAGAAGATGAAACAGCACAGTCAGCATTAACTTACCCCTTACCCAAGTTTGCTTTTCAGGTAAAATGGGATGATGCGGAGTTCGTATTCTCGGAAGTAAGCGGTTTAACAGCCGAATCACAAGTGATTGAATACAGGAGTGGGAATAGTAAAATGAACTCCACAGTAAAAATGCCAGGTTTGCTTAAATATGGCAACGTTACCCTGAAAAAAGGGATGTTTAAAGATGACAAGACGATGTGGGAAAAATTTAAGGCTCTTAATATGAATACTATCAAAAGAGAAACTATTCTTATCAGCCTTTTGGACGAAGAAAGACATGTTGTGATGAGTTGGACGTTGCTCAACGCATTTCCGGTTAAAATCACTGTTACAGATATGAAATCAGATGCGAATGAAGTTGCCTTGGAAAGTATTGAACTTGCACACGAAGGACTTTCGTTAACAACATAACTATTAATTCATGCATGGCTGTAGCTATTATTCGCCATGCATTATATTTAAATCGGCAGAAGTTGTAAATGGAGAATGTTTTAAGTTCAAAATTTACGCTTTTGTACTAACTTTGTTAAAGAGCTAAATTTAAATCTGTGGGCAAAAAAACTTCAATAAATAATATCGCTAAGGAGCTAGGTATATCTCCTACTACAGTTTCTTTCGTTTTAAATGGAAGAGCCGAAGAGAAGCGAATTAGCGATAAATTGGTGAAAATTGTTCTAAGTTATGTGGAGGAAATTGGTTACAAGCCAAATTCGATAGCAAGAAGTTTAAGAACTGGAAAAACCAATACCATAGGTCTAATTGTTGAAGATATATCTGATGTGTTCTTCTCCACCATAGCCAAGCATATTGAAGAAAAGGCCTATGAGAATGGTTACAGAATCATCTACTCTAGCACAGAAGATAATCCTGAAAAGGCAAAGGAATTAATCGATATGTATAGAGATAGGCATGTGGATGGATATATCATTATACCTCCAGACGGTATCGATAAAGAAATAAAAGATTTAATAGCTAGCGGCAAGCCCGTGGTGGTTTTAGATCGATATATTGAAGATGCTTCTATTGACTACATTACCGTGAACAATCAAGAGAGTGTTTATGAAGCTGTTAAAAAATTAATAGAATCGGGACGTAAAAACATTGCATTTGTAACACTTAATTCATTACAAAGCCAAATGATGGGCCGCTTGGCTGGCTACGAACAAGCGCTCGAAGAACATTCCTTGCCACAATATATTAAGGAAGTATCTTATGAGAATGTTGATACCTCTATCAAACACATTGTTTCTTTATTACAAAGGAAGCCAGAAATAGATGCGGTATTTTTTGCGACCAACTATTTAGGTGTTAGTGGCTTGAAGGCCATTAGGGAACTGAATTTGAAAATCCCAGAGCAGCTTTCCGTAGTATGTTTTGATGATTATGAGCTTTTTGAAATGTACACGCCATCTATTAGCTGTATAGCACAACCAATTGAGGAACTAGCCGAAAATGCCATTAATATTCTGTTGGCTAGGTTAAGAAAGGGTGGAATGGAGAAAAAAGCCCAGAAAATAATGCTGCCTACAAAATTTATCCAACGCGAATCATCTTTATAGGCGATATCAATATTGCTATTTTGATTTTGCTAAAACGTTTTATAATATTGCGAAAATAATATTTATGATGAAATTAGCTAGCAAATACATAGGAGTAGATATTGGTGGAACACATATAGCAGTTGGTGAGGTAGATCTTTCTAAGAAAATGGTTAAACCAGGGAGCAGATTTAGGGAGGAAGTAAATGCGCTAGCATCTTATGATGATATTATGGAGAAGTGGGTAGGTACTATTAAGAAGTTGCTTAATGATACCAATCCCAATGAAGTTTATATCGGTATTGCTATGCCTGGGCCGTTTGATTATCAGCAAGGTATCTCTTATATCAAAGATTTAGATAAGTACGAGGCTTTATATGGATGTAACATTAAACAAGCTTTTGCTGCAGAATTAGGTGTTTTACCAGAAAATATACGATTTAGAAATGATGCTGAATCATTTTTACACGCCGAAGTGCTGTCATTAGAAATTCCAGAAAGTGAAAAAGTGGTTGGCGTAACACTAGGCACGGGACTAGGCTCTGCGGTAAGCAGCAAAGGAAATACCAAAGATGTTTTTAGGGCCATTACTCCTATGCATGATGGGATCTCGGAAGACTATATTTCTTCTAGATGGTTTGTAAAAAGATACTTTGAGCTAACAGGTTTGCCCTTGGTAAATGGTGTAAAAGGTTTAATGAACTCGAGTAATGATGAGGTACGTGAAATCCTGTTTAAAGAATTTTCAAATAACCTAGGTAAGTTCTTAAATGCTTTTGCGGAGGATGAGAAGGCTTCTCATATTGTGATAGGGGGGAATATAGCCAAGTGTTGGGACCAGTTTATTGTTGTTGTACGTGAAAATATTTTAAACCAACAAATATTGATATCAAAAAGTAAATTATGGGAAGATGCCGCAATGGTGGGTGCCGTATCATTATTTGATTTGAAAATCAAACGTGTAGATAATTTTCAGACCCACTAAAAATTTTTTAAAATATTTGCTAAATCAATTTAGTTTTTTAGCTTTGAAATAATAAACCAAATGTAAACGTTGTTCGAATGTTCGGAGATTTAGCTTTTAGTCGAGAGTATATAGCCTTCCTGCAAAGTTTATTTTATATCATTTAAATTTTTAAAATAATTGCAATAACCAGTGTTAGCTGTACAGCTACTATCTAATTAAAAATGAAGAATATGATACCTTTTACTGAAAAGCGATTGTTGGTTACCCTATCTTTCGTAGCGCTACTGTTTATGTTTTGGGGTATTGCTATTACCATGGGCGATGTACTGAATAAGCACTTTCAATCTGTTTTAAATGTTTCAAAAGCTAATTCTGGATTGGTTCAGTTTTCCATTTTTGGTGCGTATTTCATCATGAGTGTTCCCGCTGGGCTGTTCATGAAGCGTTTTGGCTATAAAAATGGCGTATTGCTGGGCTTAGGTCTTTTTGCTTTAGGCTCATTTTTATTTGTTCCTGCAGCCAATTCAAGGTCATTTGATTTTTTTAGGATAGCTCTATTTGTTTTAGGTTGTGGTTTAGCTACACTAGAAACTGTAGCACATCCATTTATGGCGGCGCTTGGTGATCAACGCAGCAGTGATAGGCGTGTAAATTTTGCGCAGGCATTTAATGCGGTAGGTACTATGATTGGTCCAGCTTTAGGGTCCTATTTTTTATTGAAAGATAGTTCACCTCTAAATGGATTAGACTCAGTTAAACACTTGTACATCTATATAGGCGCCGTGATTTTGCTGATACTGGTTTTATTTTCGTTGGTTAAAGTACCTCAGCTTAATGATCCACATGAAGAAACAGCAAGCTCTGCGGTAGAAACGGCCAATGCTTCTACTGGTTTATTTGGTCGTTCGCATTTTAAATGGGCTGTAGTAGCACAGTTTTTTAATGTAGCGGCACAGGGCGGTACTTGGGCGTTTTTCATTAACTATGGCCATGAGGTAATGGGGTTTTCTGATGAGGTGGCTGCCAATTATATGGTTGTATTTATGGCTATGATGCTTGCTGGCCGATTTATTGGAACATTTTTAATGAAATATATTCAAGCAAATGTTTTGTTGGCTTCCTTTGCCCTTGCTAATATCATGATGTGTTTATTAGTGGCTCAGGGCTGGGGTTGGACTTCTTTTATAGCGCTACTATTTATCAATTTCTTTTTCAGTATCATGTTCCCAACCATCTTCAGCTTGGGTATAAAAAGTTTAGGCAAGCACACCCAGCAAGCTTCATCCTTTATCTCCATGGGAGTGGTAGGAGGAGCGCTGTTTCCTTTTTTGATGGGGATGGTTGCTGATAAGAGCATCACAAGCGCATACTATTTACCTATCATTTGCTACCTGGTTATTTTCATGTTCGGCGCTAAGCTGTATAAAGTTAAAGGTAGCTCAAATTAATAAATCCAGATCTATTGTTAAGATAATTTTAAGCATGTATTAAATCATATAAAATGCCTTTTTCTGTTTTGCTAAATCAATTTAGTTTATTTAGGTTTGAAGCAAATAATCGCGAGAGAGAATACAGATATGCTGAGGCTCTATGCGCTTTAAAAAATAGATAGGGATAATCTAATCGTAAAAACCTCCCCATTAAGAGTGATAAAAGAAATAATCAGTTTGAACCGAGACCAAAATAATCCTTATATAAATGTGTAGAAATAATACTGTTGGTACTTACCAAAAAAGGATGCTTTACGCCCGCAAAATTTCAATGATCGGCTTTGCTTCAGTTTTTGTGATAATGCCCCAATTTAATTTAAAGGCTTCCGCTAATCGCTATTCTGCTAAAGCATATCGTCCGTTTTTAGATGAGACAAATGTTTTTACTGTAAATACAAATGGTGGATCGATCTATCAAGATAACACGACAGTAACGGGTAGAGTGACCGACGAAGACGGACAACCAATTCCAGCAGTAAGTGTAAAAATTAAAAACACCAATATTGTAGCGATTACCGATAATGATGGTAATTATAAAATATCTGCACCAGTTAAAGAAGTAACTATTGTATTTACTTCACTTGGTTTTGCGTCGCAAGAAAAGAAAGCGACAGGTAAGGCCAGCCTTAACATAGTGCTTGTTGCACAGCAGAACGATCTTAATGAAGTAGTGGTGACGGCGTTGAATATCAAACGCGAAGAAAAAGCACTAGGTTATGCCATTAGTACACTTAAACCCGAGTCTATTACCGATGCCGTTTCTAATAACTGGACCGATGCGTTGTCTGGTAAGGTAGCAGGTTTAAACTTGCTTCGTTCTAACGGTGGTCCGGCAGGCTCAAATCGTATCATATTAAGGGGAGAAAATTCGCTTTCAGGAGCTAGTGAAGCTTTAGTAGTGGTGGATGGTGTGGTCATCAGTAGTTCAAGTGGTAGAGCTACCGGTAACGGAACTTCTTATATGGGCGATGATTCACCAACAGATTACGGGACTAGTTTAAACGATATTAACCCTAACGATATTGAGAGCGTAACGGTTTTAAAGGGTCCTGGTGCTACGGCTCTTTATGGCGCAAGGGGAGCTGGAGGTGCTATTGTAATCACTACAAAACTAGCCAACCCCAAAGCAAAAGGTATTGGCGTTTCTTTCAGCTCCAATGCGGCTATTGAAATGGTTTCCAGATGGCCAGATTATCAATATGAATATGGCCAAGGAGATGTAGGTTTAGAATATTACTCCTATGGAAGAACTGAAGACGGGGTGAGTAGTGGAGCTACCAGTAATGCGTTTGGGCCAAAATTCGATGGTCAATATTTCTATCAGTTTGATCCAAAAACACTAACTACAGGTACGCAGCGTACGCCATGGGTTGCCTATCCAAACAATAGGAAAGATTTTTTTGAAACCGGACAGACCTACACCAATAGTGTAAGCATAGAAGGCGGTACTAAGGTGAATTCTATTCGCTTTGGCTATACCAATTTGAATAATACTTGGATTGTTCCAAATACCGGTTATCAGCGTAACACATTTTCATTAGCGCTTAATCAAAAAATCACCAACAAGCTCCAGTTATCTGGTAAGGTTAACTATACCAATAGAAGTAGTGATAACCTACCAGCTGTAGGTTACAATGCCCAAACCATTATGTATGGCCTAATACGAATGGTGCCAAATGCAGATTTAGATATGTTTAAAACACTTTGGTATCCAAGAGAGGAAGGTGTTCGTCAAAATAAACCGTTAAGTCAGGCGGGAGACAACCCTTATGTGATTGCCTACGAGATGCTTAATAAGTCTAATAGGAATACTGTAACGGCATATATGCAAGCTAATTACAGTTTTACTAATCATTTGAACTTAATGGTAAAAGGTTCAATAGATATGTCTTACGATGCTAGATCGCAACAACGACCAAAAGACACTAGAAAGTACCTTAACGGTATGTACCGTACACAAAACATCTTTAATCAAGAAGTCAACTTAGATTTCTTATTGAAATACAAAAGGGAGCTATCTAGGAAATTCGACCTTGATTTATCGTTTGGCGGAAGCATACTGAAAAATAAATACGATAAGGAAGAGACTAGGGCTGAGCGTCTTTTTGCTCCAGGCATATTCAATTTTGCCAATAGTATGGATGTACCATTATCATATCCATATCGTAGCCAATTTGGTGTAAGCAGTTTATATGGAATGGCATCTTTTAGCTACGATAGGTTTATCTACTTAGACTTAACAGGTAGAAAAGATTGGTCGAGTACACTGTTTTCTCCAGATGGTGAGCCGTCGGGGTTTTTCTATCCTTCTGCAAACTTAAGTTTGGTATTGAATGAGAAACTGTCGATGCCGCATTATTTTTCATTGGTTAAACTCCGTGGCTCTTACGCAATGGTGGGCAGCGGCGGTACTACACCTTATTTAACTACTTACACCTATGCTACAGAAACAAATTTCCCATCTGGTTTAACCAATCCATTAAGTGTAGCAAATGCTGGTTTACGTCCAGAAAGCACCCGTAGTGTAGAGGTTGGTGCTGATATCAGAATGTTTAACGGAAGACTGGGCCTAGACATGGCGGTTTACCAAAATAATACTACAGATCAAATTTTAAATGTACCGGTAGATAGAGCATCTGGATTTAACTATGCTGTATTAAACTCTGGTGAAGTTAGAAACAGAGGCATTGAGATTACACTGAACGGAACGCCGATAAAAAATGGGAAGATATTCTCGTGGAATATGTTCGGAACGTTTTCTGCCAACAGAAATAAAGTACTGTCATTGGCTGATAGTGTAGAGGTCATTCAGTTACAAAGCGGACCTGGAGGTAGGGGTTCTTTGGAGGCGCATGTTGGTGGTACTATGGGCGATTTGTACGGATTAGGATACGAACGTTCTCCTGATGGTCAAATCATCTATTCAAACGGTTATCCCGTAAGGTCACAAACCGTAAAATGGTTGGCCAATGTTTATCCCAAATGGAAAGCAAGTTTTGGTAACGAATTCAAATACAAACAATTTAGGTTGAATGTTTTGTTCGATGCCCAATTTGGAGGAAAAGCCTATTCGCATACCCATGCTAATAATGCTATGGGCGGTCAGTTGAAAAGCACACTGCCTGGACGTTATAACGGCTTGGTTGGTGATGGTGTGATTAAAAATCCTGATGGAACTTATAGGAAAAATGATGTGCCTGCTACAGAAATATGGACTTATTACCTAGAGCACTTTATCCCAGATAATGTGGAGGCAAATATATTCAGTACTGATTTTATCAAATTCAGAGAAGCAAGATTAGATTATACATTTACGGCCAAATTCTTAAAGAAAATAAAACTACAAAGAGCGTCAATTGGCGTATACGGTAGAGATTTATTGATCATCAGCAATTGGCCTTCGTTCGATCCAGAATTTGGTACCATCAACAACGGACAAATTCAATCAGGTTTCGAAATCGGGCAGTTCCCAGCCACCAGAACTTTTGGTGTTAATCTTAATGTAAGTTTTTAAGCCATGAAAAAAATATTACAAATCAATATCCTCATCGGATGCTTTGCCTTGTTAGCGGTATCCTGCAAAAAAAGCTATCAAGATTTGAACAAAAATCCGAATGCAGTGGCTGTGGCTTCTCCAGAGCGTTTATTAAACCCTGCGCTTTATAGCATGGTTCAAAATAACATCTTAAGGAGTTTTGCGATCAACAACCAACTTTCACAAGTTTTTGTGCCTTTAAATGAGCAAGTAGAAATACATCGCTACATCATTAGGCCAAACCAATCGGATCCAATATGGAATGCATGGTACTTAGAAAAAACAAATTTTCTGGACATGTATCGCCTTGCGGCAGATAAACATAGTACCACCAATGGACAATCTGAGCCTTATATGGCTATTGGCAATATTTTGGACGCTTGGGCTACCTCTTTAATTACAGATACTTGGGGTGATGTGCCTTACACGCAAGCTAACAAAGGCAAAGAATATGTTTTTACAGCAACTTTCGATACGCAAGAAGTTATCTACAAGGATATTTTCAAAAAGCTTGAAGAAGCAAATACCTTACTTACTGGACTGGTAACAGCACAACTTTTTAATGAAACGCAAAAAACGCTTGATGCACTTTATGGCAGTTCGGCAACTAACGTAATAGAACTGGATCGTTGGAGAAAATTTGGTAATTCTCTCTATCTGCGTTTATTAATGAGGGTTTCTGCAAAAACGGAAGCGGTTATTGATGGCAAAACAGCGGTGCAAAAAATAGCAGAAATGGTGGCTGCGCCAACGGCTTATCCAATATTCACAAGCAATGCAGAGTCGGCTATTTTAAGACTAACAGGTGAAACTTATCCTTTACGTTCGCCTTTTGCTGGTTATCGCGATGTAGATTTTAGTGGCACAGGTTCTTTGAGCCAATTTTTTGTCAACACGCTAGCCGAAGCCGGCGACCCACGTTTGGCCATTTGGGCAACAAAAGTAGATAACGAATACAAGGGTATACAGAGTGGTTACGCTGATGGTGTGATCCCAGCTAGAGGTTCATCTTACTTAACTACGCTGAAATTGGAACCGCTTTTAGGTAATATCATGAACTATGCAGAATTACAATTCATACTTGCCGAAGCTGCGTTAAAGGGTTACATCACTGGCAATCCAAAAACTTATTACAACCTAGGTGTACAGGCTGGGATTGAGCATTGGGGCTTGACTATGCCAGCTAACTACCTCACTACAAATGCAGAAGTAGCTTGGCCAGATGCCGGTACTGCCGATGAGCAAATGGAAAGAATTATGGTGCAAAAGTATTTCACTTTATTCTTTACTGACTTTCAGCAATGGTTCGAATACAGACGTACCAAGAAACCTACGTTACCTATCGGTCCGGGAGTGCAGAATGGGGGCGAAATGCCGTCGAGATTATACTATCCAGTTACCGTACAATCACTCAATAGAAGCAGTTATCTAGAAGCATCTGCACGTATGGGCGGAGATAATTTACGTAGTAAAGTTTGGTGGCAAAAATAAGTCGATTGTTTGCGTAAAGCTTAAAATCAACCATTTAATATGATTTAAGATGATGAAAATTACTAATCAAAATATAGCAAAAAGTAAGGTGCTCACTGGACTGTTGGTAACAGTGTTGATGTTAGCTTCTTGTATAAAAAAGGATATTTTCCCAGCTTCTGGAACTCCAAATCAGTTTATCTCGATTTTAGATGTAAGGAAAGTTTACAAAGGTGCCGATGCTATTTTGACCAAAGAAAATATGCAAGGTGCAGATAAAATCACGGGTATTGTCACTTCTGATGCTTCGGCTGGCAATATCCCATCAGGCGTATTTGCAATACAACAGACTTCTAGAACCTTGACCAGAGGGGTTGAAGTATATATTGGACAAGCAGTACCTTTTACGATCGGAGATTCAGTAACCGTTGAAGTAGAAGGAGCAACCATCACCAGAACAAATGGTGCATTGCAAATTAAGGTGACGGCAAATAAAGTGAATAAAGTAGCATCGGGCAGAGTAGTAGAACCTACTTTATTAACCTTAAAAACGCTTACGGCCAAATTTGCAGATTATGAAGGAACTTTGGTTAAAGTAACTCATGTTGATGCTGAAGCTGGAGCGATTTTGAATGGAGACATTGCAGTTTCAGAAGTTGATGGGGGAGTGGGCATTTTACATACTGAAGCAACCGCTAGTTTTTACAATAAGGCTGCTGCACTCAATGCTTCTTATACGGGTGTGGCACGTTATAACAATACCGCCATAGAGTCAAACAGAAAGCAACTTTGGATCGTAAATGCGCAAAATATAGAAGCAGAAAGCGGAAGAATTTATGAGGGCTTCCCCGAAAAATTTGATAGTGGAGATGCTGCATTATTTGCAGATGGATATACGACTAAAACGGGTTCTTTCCCATCAGGAAATTACACCTTGTCGAATATTTTTTTAGGTAACACTGCTAACGATTTGCCAACTTCTGGAGCCTATGCTTTACGATTGGTTGGTGCTTCGGCAAGCAGTTCTTGGTGTACCATGAATTACGATTTGCCAAACGGAGCTACAAAAGTAACGTTATGGGCAGGTTCTTATGGGGCATCGGCCGATTTGGGCTCAACTTGGAGGGTAGAATATTCGCAAAACCAAGGAATTACATGGAGCCAAGTAGGAGACGATATCTTAACCATTAGTAAAACCAAAAAGCAGTTTACATTTTTGATGGATATTCGCGGTGCGGTACGCTTTAGGATTGGTAAGGTAGGCATAGGCGCATCAACCACCAATAACCAAAATGGCAGGTTCAGCATGGATGATTTTGCGGTATACAAAAACCCAGAAGCGGGTGGTCCTATTACCAATCCAATACCAACTTTTGATAAACTTTTAGCGTGGCAATTTGGTACACCTGCAACTGCCGGTAACGAAGTTTCAAAAACGGCAACATTTACGCAAACAGGCTTAACTAATGCTGTTTTAGATCGTGGCGTAGGCTTAACGCCTTCCGCTTTATCACGTGCTTTAGCTTCTACTGCTGGCGGAACGATTGTAACAGCTACTAAAGCTTTGGCTGTTAGTCAGAACTTATATTATCAGGTAAAGTTTGTGGTTCAGCCAAGTACTACACTGTCATTAACAGCAATTAATACCAAGTTGAGAAGAAGCGGTGCCGGTGCCAAAAGCCATAAATGGTATTACAGTTTAGATGGCGTTAATTTCCGAGAAACTATTGGTACAGGAGATATGAACTACGAGGGAACCGATGCAGAAGGAATAGACATGCCTACCTACTATTTATACCAAACGCCAGAGTTGCAAAATATACCAGCAGGTACTACAGTAACCTTACGAATGTATTGTTGGGGCTTTACAAATATTGCTTCTGGTTCATTTTCAATAGGCCGTACGCCTACTTCAACAACAACAGACGTGCTAGTGATAGGAGGTAAGTTAACGCAATAAGACTAGAAATCATATTAAATCAAAAAAATAGCAAAACACTTAAAAATTGTCAATATGGAAAAATTCTACAAAAAAATAGTCGTCTTAATGCTGCTTATTATGGGACTAACTTACAATTCCCTTTATGCTCAAATTGCGGGCTGGAGCGCTTTTGGTGTAACTGCAAGTCAGCCTTCATTACCAGTTTCACTTTCAAACGAGAATTTAACAGTTGGTCCTATAATTTTAGGAGGGGGATTGTCTCGTGGTACTTTGACAAATGGTTTTGGTGCTGTCCAAAATGAAGCTACTCCTAATTTTGCTGGAGAAGGAGGAGGTAGATATGCTGACCAAGCCGAGCAACATGCTTTGAGTAAGGACCAGTATTTTGAGTTTGATATTACTGCTAAGCCCAATTATACTTTGTCTTTAAGTGCTTTAAATTTTAAAATAAGAATATCTCAAACTGGAAGATTTTTCTTGTTACAATATAAAGTGGGAAATGGCACTTTTAAAAATGCCGCTACGAGACAGCAATATGTTTCAAATACTAATGGTGATGTTGGTGGAAGCGGATTTGCTCAGACAGCTATTGCTTTATCAGATATAGCTGAATTAAATAGTATAAGTGCAGGTACAAAAGTAACATTTAGATTGTACTACGGTGGATCAACCAATGCAACTACGGTAACCGCACTGGGAGCATCAGCAAGTGATACAGAATACGCACTTTCAATTTCAGGAGATTTAATACCCGACCAAAAAATCATTGGATGGCAATTTGGTAATCCGAAAAGTAATGGCAATGAGTTAACTTATGCTGCAAGTTTTATTAAAACAGGTTTGAATGTTCCAACTTTAGTTCGTGGAGCAGGTTTACGTACGACTACAGCGAATGGAATAACTGCTATATTATATCCAGGAGCCTTTGTTGCAGGAGCAACACACGCTACTACTGCAGTTTCGGCTAGCGATATTGCAGATGCGATAGCCCATGATTTGTATTTTGCTTTTGAAATAAAACCATTGACAAATTACAAAGCTTCGTTATCTAAACTTCGTGCTAAAGTAAGAGCGAGTGGAGGTGGCGCCAAAACATGGCTTTGGAGATATAGTACCGACAATGTGAATTTCACCGACTTAGGGACAGCTTACTATAATCCAAATACGATAGCTGGAGGAGTTTACATGCCTGAGATTGATTTGTCTGGGATAACAACATTGCAAAATATTCTCTCAACAACAACTATTTACTTCCGCTTATATCTACAAGGTGCAAATGATGATACAGGCTCATCTGGTATAGGTATATCTACAAATGAGGAAGCTTATATGCTTTCTTTAAACGGTACCGTAGAAAGTACCCTTCCAGTTAAATTAACCAAGTTTACTGGCGAGAATAGCGGTAGAAATGTGCGCTTGAATTGGACAACAAGCTCAGAAAAACAAAATGCTTATTTTGAAGTTCTTCGCATTCAAAAAAATAATTCTCCTTTGAGTTTAGGTAAGGTACTTGGAAGTGGAAATTCTGACGAGGTCAAAACCTACAACTTTATCGACTATAGTCCGTTAAGCGGCACCAATTACTACCAATTACGTCAAGTAGATTTAAATGGAGATTCGGAGTTGTCGGAAGTTATCCCTGTTAAGGTTTCATTAACCAGTTCAGAACTACTGGCCTATTTTAAAGATGATGTGCTGAATTTAAGTTTTGAGGCAGAAAATGCAGGAACAGTAGATTTAAAACTCGTTGATATGTCTGGTCGTCAGGTTTATAAAGCCACCGTTCGCTTACAGGCTGGAAAAAATGAATTACAGGTTCCTACAAGACTTAACAAAGGAATTTACGTGGTTTCGTTGAGCGGAAATAATATCTCAATAAGTAAAAAAATAATTAAATAAGAAAGATGATGAGAGCTGCTAAAATTTTATTTGCATCTGTTTTAATGCTAAGCTTAGCTGTTAAAGTGAAAGCGCAAAAAGGAGAAATATATCCAGATTTTCCAGAAAGCTTTGAGAATAAGAGTGAGGAAGATAATTATAAAAAGAAAAGTGTTACGCTAAAAACTGGTGTTTGGACCATGTTTGGGGCGAAAATCGATAATTTCGAAAATGATAAGCCGGTAACCGGAACTTGTGCCATTAGAATGCTTGGTTCCAACAAAATGGATTATTATTTGCGTACCGATTTCGATTTGGAAGAAGGGGTGTCTAAAGTAAGTTTTTGGTACAGTTCTTACTCGGCAAAGGCTGATAAGCCATGCAAGTTTCGTTTAGATTACTCTACAGACGGCGGTAAAAAATGGAAACCAGCTGGCGAAGTAATTGAAGCCAAAAGTAAAGTGAAAGAAAAAGCTGAGTTTGACCTGGATCTTGAAGGTAAGGTACGTTTTAGAATTGTTAAACTAGGTTTGGGCGACGAAAAAGAAGACCCTTCCATCAATAACGGTCGCTTAAGTATTGATGACTTTGCCGTATACAAAAAATAAATCTAGCTAAAAGCTCCAAGCTTAGCGCTGATGTAATATTGCTTTTATCAACCATCTTGATTTTCATAGTTGTGATGAAATCAAGATGGTTTCCACCAAAAAATCAAATCAAATCTGATGAAACTTAGGGTACTTATAATCCTACTGTGTTGGCTGGCCAGCACTAGGGTTAATGGACAGGAATTGTCTATTGCTAGCTATAATCTTCGCGGAAATACTTTGGACGATGTGGAGAATACATGGGATGAAAGAAAGCCCTTGGTAGTCAATCTAATTGAGAAATATAAATTTGATGTGGTTGGTTTACAGGAAACTGAAGCCAGTATGGTGGGTTATCTGATCAACGCCATGCCAAGGTTTGATAGTGTGGGAGTATTCCAAAAAATCCCAACAGGAATTATGTATAACACCAATAGGTTATCTTTACAGGGACAAGGACATTTCTGGTTATCGGCAACTCCTAATATCCAAAGTAAAGGTTGGGATGCCAAGTTTGAGCGTATTTGCGTTTGGGCTTATCTCAAGGATAATTTAACTGGATTAGATTTCTATGTGTTCTCCACCCATTTTGATCATGTTGGTACTGATGCCCGCACCAATAGTGTAGCATTAGTTAAACAGAAAATTGGTGAAATAGCAGGAAGCAAAGCTGCTATATTTTTAGGTGATTTAAACTTGGATCAGTTTACGCCAAATTATCTTTCCTTAAACAACTCTGGGATTTTAAAGGATAGCTACAATTTAGCTGCCGTTAACCATGAAAAGGAAAGAGGTACTGGAAACGGTTTCGTCATTGATTACAGGAAAAACAGAATAGATCACATTTTTTTAACGAACAACTTAAAAGCAAGTAGTTACGATATTTTACTAGATAGCTATAATGGTAGCATCCCTTCAGATCATTATCCCGTAATGACTAAGGTGTTTTCGAAGTATAATGAATTAGGAGATTTGTATAGACAGTTTCCTGAAGATTTTGAAGAGGCTAATCCTTTAAAATCAACTTATGCTGCGGCTAATGTTACTTTTAGAACGGGTTCTTGGTTATTGAGCAATGCGATAGTTGGCGGCAGTTACAATAACGACAGGCAAACAAGTGGTTTGTACTCCGTGCGTATGGCACAGAACAATACCAGTTCTGCCTATCTCCAAATGCTGTTTGATGTCACAGAAGGTGCTTCAAAAGTTACCGTTCAGCACAGTATTTATGCTACAGACAGTGTAGCTAGATGGCAATTGGAGTACTCTAAAAATCAGGGCGCTACATGGCAAGCAATTGGCCCAGTTTTTACCACTCATCAAGGGGTAAAGCAACAGGCTACAATAGCCATGGATATAGCAGGCTCCGTGCGTTTTCGAATTAATAAATTTGCATTAACAAGCGGTAATAATGGTCGCCTAAGTATAGATGATATTGCCATTTATAAACGTAGCGATAAGAAAACTGAAAAAGCAAATGCGATATTACTTGCTTGGCAGTTTGCCAATCCTTCTTCCAATGGTAACGAAACAAGTGCTGGCTCCAGCTATAACCATCAGCAAGTAAACAGCGCTACCTTAACCCGAGGCAGCGGACTTAATGCCGCAACTATTACCCGCGGTTTTGGAGCCACAGCATCGGTGTCTACAACAGATGGCTCTGCTGATACCACCCTTGCCGTAAATAATAACCTATACTACCAATTTTCAATCAATCCAAAATCAGGACAACAACTTTCGCTAACAGGGATAGACATTCGTTTATTATCTGCCGTAGGTGGAGGACAGGTTTGGTACTGGAAATATAGTCTCGATGGAGTAAACTATCAATTTCTAGCTAAGCCATTTCGTTTTAATAATCCAACAACTACATCACTTGCTACTATCAACTTGGCCAATATTGCGGATTTGCAAAAGATCTCTTCAGACAAGACTATCTACTTTAGATTGTACGTAAACGGAGCAAATACGGGCAAGTTTGGTATTGGTACTTCATTGGCATCTACTACCAACGATTACGCCCTTTCAATATCGGGTTTTGTAGAAAGTGCGCCTGTGGTAAATAAATTGGCTGCTTGGCAATTTGCTTCTCCTCAAAGTACAGGCAGTGAAACTACAAGCACGCCATCTGTTATCAACAATGCCATTACCGTTGTAGATCTACAGCGTGGTAGCGGATTAAAATTGACAAATAATACCTACACTACACCTATTGCATTAGCTAGAGCTTTTGCTTCGGTTGCTAGTACGAGTACTTCTGGCAATGTAGCCGATACCACTTTGGCGATAACTAATAACATGTATTTTGGTTTTGCACTTAATGTTAAGCCAAGTTATTCCATATCGTTAAGCAGCTTAAATTATAAAATTAGGATTTCTGCTGGTGGGGCGAAAGTTTGGTATTGGAAGTATAGTTTAGACGGGGTTAATTTTATCAAAATAGCTAATCCAGTAGTCTTAACGGTAGCAACTGATACCGAAGGAGATTTACAACCGCAATTAGACCTTTCCTCAATAAGCGCTTTGCAAAACGTATTGCCAGGGCAGAATATCTATTTCAGGCTGTATACCAATGGTTCCAACACTAGTTCAGGTACTACGGCAATTGGTCGTTCTTCGGCTAATAACAGCAACGATTATGCGCTGGTAGTTAACGGAACGGTTAAGGATGTTGTAGTGGGACCAAAAGTTTTAGCTTGGCAGTTTGCTTCACCTCAAGTTAGTGGTAACGAAACTTCAATTGCTCCATCTTTGGTAGACAATGCATTGACTGGTAATTCGCTACAACGAGGTGTTGGAATTAAAAACACCACCAATGCCAATGGCGATCCAGTTTTACTATCAAGAGCATTTGCCTCAGTAACCAATATTCCTACAAGTGCAATGGTAACAGATACTATAAAAGCTGTTGCTTCCGACATGTATTTTAAATTTGGTGTTACCGTTAAGCCAACAAAAAAACTATCGCTAACCAAGTTAAACTACAAAATTAGAATATCTGGCGGTGGGGCAAAAGTTTGGTATTGGAAATACAGTTTGGATGGCGTTAATTTCGAACGCATTGCCCTACCGGTAGTACTTACTCAGGCCACAGATACGGAAGGAGAAGCTCAAGCGTCGTTAGACCTCTCTAATATTACAGATTTACAGCAGATACCTGGAGGGGTTACAGCGTACTTTAGACTTTATGTAAACGGCTCAAATACCACTGAAGGTACCACATCTTTAGGACGCTCGGCTGTGGGAACAACAAATGATTATGTACTTTCTTTAGAAGGTATTACACAAGAAGAGCATGCGCTTGATGCACTTCCCGTACAGCTGGTATTTTTTAAAGGAACTACGGTAGGTGACCAAGTACAGCTTAATTGGCAAACAGCATCCGAAAATGATCACTCACATTTTGAAGTCATTAGGTTAACGCCTAGCCTTAAACCAGAACTCTTAGCTACTGTAAATGGAGCCCATGATAGCAATGTGGTCAACAATTACAGTTTTACGGATTGGAAGCCTCTTGCTGGTACCAGTTATTATCAGCTTCGTCAAGTAGATTACAGTGGTAAAACCGAGTTGTCGGAAATGGTAAGTATTAAAAGAGCGCTAATCGAAAAAGGCTTTAATGCTTATGCTAAAAACAACAAACTCAATTTATCAATTGACAATGATGCGCGAACTCAGTCGCAAATTATAGTGAATGATATGTCGGGCAAAGTTCTGATCAGGCATTCGTGTCTATTATTGCCAGAAAATAATCGCATTGAGTTGCCTTTTAATTACCCAAATGGAATTTATATCGTCACTATCCGCAAAGAAAATGGCGAGATCTCAACTAAAAAAATAATACAATAACTAACCAATATTCACTAACCTAAACACCAATGATGAAAAAATACGTCGTTTTATCTACACTATTATTATGCGCTACATTCAGTTTTGCTCAGTCATTTAAGTTAGCCACTTATAACCTTCGTTACGATAATCCAAAAGATACGGGCAACCTATGGATCAACAGAAAAGAAATCATGACCGATCTAATCAAGAAACAAGATTTCGATATTTTTAGTACGCAAGAAGCCAAGCCAAACCAGCTTAAAGATTTGCTAGAAAAAATGCCGGTTTATGCTTGGTCTGGTATAGATAAAGAAGGCAATGGTACTGATGAGTTTTGTGCTATTTTTTATAAAAAAGAGAAGTTTGAATTGATAGATAAAGGTCATTTCTGGCTATCAGAAACACCAGAAAAAGCAAGTAAAGGTTGGGACGCAAAGTATAAAAGAGTTTGCAGTTGGATTTTGTTAAAGGAAATCGCTTCTCAAAAAACCTTATATGTTTTTGATACCCATTTTGACCATAAAGGAATGTTGGCACAAACGAATAGTGCTAAATTACTGCTCACCAAAATAGCAGCTTTAGCTCAAGATAATGCAGCAGTATTGTGTGGCGATTTTAATTTCGACAGAACAAGTGCTAATTATAAAATCCTCTCTAAATCTTCGATTTTAAAAGATGCCATCAAGGTCGCAAAAAAGATCAGCTCTTCCGCAGGATCATATAATGGCTTTAACATTAATTCAAATCCAGAAAGCCCAATAGACCATATTTTTTTAACAGCAGACAAATTAGGCGTAACCCGTTATAGCATTGTTAAAGATGACTATCAAGGGAAATTACCTTCAGACCATTATCCCGTGGTTACCGAAATGTTTTTCAAAAATGCCAATCCAGCTAAAAAATAACGTGTAGTGCTCAGAAACTTATCTTAAAATGTTAAAAAAACTATTAAGTTATTATGCGCCAACAGCTGGCATAGATGCACTACCATTAGAAGAAAACGAACGCAAGAAATATTTAAACCGTCTCCGTTGGGGGGTGTTTTTGTCTGCTACCTTAGGCTACGGCTTATATTATGTTTGTAGGTTATGTTTAAACGTAGTCAAAAACCCTTTGGTAAAAGCTGGAGTACTTACCGAATCGCAGTTGGGTATTATTGGTTCTGCACTATTTTTCAGCTATGCTGCGGGTAAATTTGTAAACGGCTTTTTGGCTGATAGGGTAAACATCAGAAGATTTATGGCTACTGGCCTTTTTATCTCTTCCATCATTTGTTTGCTGTTAGGATTTACTACTTCGTTCCTCATGTTTGTTATTTTGTGGGGGATTAATGGTTGGTCGCAAAGTATGGGTGCACCGCCTAGCGTAATTGCATTAACACGATGGTATAGTGCCGAGAAAAGAGGTACCTATTATGGTTTTTGGAGTGCTAGCCACAACATTGGCGAGTCCATCACATTTATTGTGATATCCCTTATTGTTTCGGCATTGGGTTGGCAATGGGGCTTTTGGGGAGCTAGTGTATTTGGGGTGGTAGGGGTAATCATTATCTATTCATTTTTGCACGAAAGCCCAGAAAGTAAAGGTCTGTACTTGCAAGAACAGCAAATTGTTAAAGAAAAGGAGAGTGGCTCTGTATCTTCACACCAAATAAAGGTGCTTAAAAATCCATATATATGGATATTGGCTTCCGCGAGTTCATTTATGTACGTGAGTAGATACGCAATTAACAGCTGGGGCGTATTTTTTCTGGAAACCAGTAAGGGATATACCACTGTTGAAGCCAGTTCTATTATTTCTGTAAGTTCGGTGTGCGGTATTTTGGGGACGGTTTCATCAGGCTATATTTCGGACAGCTTTTTCAACGGAAGTCGTAATATACCAGCTTTAATTTTTGGTATACTCAATGCAACATCTATAGCCATTTTTCTTTATATGCCTAAAGGAAACACTTGGATAGATATTACGGCGATGGTGCTTTTTGGACTTTCCATTGGTGTACTGGTATGTTATTTAGGCGGCTTGATGGCTGTTGATATTGCTTCTAAAAAAGCATCAGGTGCGGCGCTAGGCGTTGTAGGAGTTGCCAGTTATATAGGTGCGGGGCTACAGGATATTGTTAGTGGGCACCTTATTGAAAATGGAAAATACTTCGTAAATGGAAAAGCGCATTATAACTTTGGAACAGTGAATTCATTCTGGATTGGTGCAGCGGTAATTTCCTTTTTATTGGCTGCTTTGGTATGGAATGCAGTTAAAAAGAAATCGACTGAATTATAATAGGCAAGAAAAAATAACCAATTAACAATTAACAATTAACAATTAACAATTAACAATTAACAATTAACAATTAACAATTAACAATTAACAATTAACAATTAACAATTAACAATTAATCTAAAACTATATAAAATGAAAAAGTATGTGATACTAACGGCGGCTTTTGCCATGTTTTTTTCTTTGGCAAATGCTCAATCGCAAGAAGACTGGGCCAAATTTGGTAAATACGAAAATGCCAATAAAACTGCACCTAAAGGAGCTGTGGTATTTATGGGAAATTCGATAACCGAAGGCTGGAACAAAACACATCCAGAATTTTTTGAGAAAAATAACTACATCTGCCGAGGTATTGGTGGACAAACATCTATGCAAATGCTCATCAGGTTTAGAAGAGATGTGATTGATCTTAAGCCAAAAGTGGTAGTGATTTCCGCTGGAACAAATGATGTGGCACAAAATGCAGGTTATATCGCTCCAGAAAACACTTTAGGTAATATTATCTCTATGGCCGAATTAGCTAAAGTAAACGGTATAAAAGTAGTTCTAGCTTCAATATTGCCAGCTTACGAGTTTAGATGGAGAAAAATTGCTGATCCGGCAGATAAAATTATTGCCTTAAATAAGATGATCAAAGAATACGCCGATAAAAACAAAATTCCTTTTGTAGATTATCATTCTGCTTTAAAAGACGAGCGTAACGGGCTTCCGGAGAAATATGCAAAAGATGGTGTGCATCCACTATCCTCAGGATATGACATTATGGAAGGTATTTTAAAACCAGTGTTAGATAAATTAACCAAATAATGGCTGAACTATATCCATTAAAATTTAAGCCCATTTTTAAAGAACGTTTATGGGGAGGTGCTAAAATCAACCAAGTTTTAGGAAAGAATTGTGCGGAAGACAGAATTGGCGAAAGTTGGGAAATTTCTACGGTAGATGGAGATGTTTCGGAAGTAGCCAATGGTGCATACACAGGGAAATTACTAACGAGTTTAATTAAGGAGTTTAAGGCTGAATTGGTAGGGGCTAAAATCTATGACAAGTTTGGCGATACCTTACCATTGTTGATCAAATTCATTGATGCCAATCAGGACCTTTCTGTACAAGTACATCCTAATGATGAACTTGCACAATCCAGACATCAATCCCTAGGGAAAACAGAGATGTGGTACGTCATGCAAGCAGATGAAGGTGCACAATTGTCGGTTGGTTTCAACCAAAAGGTAAATGACGAATTGTATTTGGAAAAGTTAAATACAAAGGCGCTACCAGATATTTTGAATTACGAAGAGCCAAAAGCTGGTGACGTATTTTTTATTCCAGCGGGAAGAATTCATTATATAGGTAAAGGGATACTCTTGGCAGAGATACAACAGTCATCAGATGTAACCTATCGCATTTATGATTTTGACAGAAGGGATGCAGATGGTAAATTGAGAGAACTGCATACAGAACAGGCATTGGATGCACTGGATTTCAATGTCTACGAAACCTATAAAACGGATTATCTCCCAGCAGTAAATCAAGATACAAGAGTTGTGGATTCTGAATTTTTCACTACGCACATGCTCAGCATTCTTGGCGAAAAAATGTTAGACTATAAACCTCTTGATTCTTTCGTTATCCACGTCTGTGTAGAGGGTTTTTACACCATCGGAGTGAATGACGAGGAATATGTAATTAAACAAGGAGAGAGTGTTTTGCTTCCTGCGGCATTGAAAACTTTTAAAGTTAAAAGTGAAACAGAGAGTAAAGTTTTAGTTTGCTATTGTAGGTAAATAAAACATCGATCTTTTTCGATATATAATTAAAAAATAAGTAGACATCCTACCGGAAATAGAGTTTTTATGCTTTGTTTCCGGTTTTTTGTTTTACAGATCCTTGTTTTTTCTATGGGTTCAGTAGTATTTGCTGGAGATACGTAGCAGGATCTTATAAGAAGTCGGTCAATATCAGAGGGATCATCAAAGAGAGAAGGGAAATGCAAAAAGATATTGCTTAGAGACCTTGAATTATACGTTCAAAAAAAAATCCCGTTTTGTGAACTATTTGTTCAAATTTTGCTAATTTTTGTGCCTTAATCCGAATACACGAAAGGCACTAAAGATCATGAGCAAGAAAGCAGGAAACGCAAAGAAAGAGATGGGACAGCAGGAAACAGCAATCAGGTTCATAGATCTTTTCGCAGGCATAGGTGGGTTTCATATTGGCATGCATACTATTGGCGGACACTGTGTGTTTGCCTCAGAAATAGACAAGTTTGCCAGGGTTACCTATGAGCATAACTACAAGAAGTGGTCGCCTGAAATTTTTGAGAATAATTTGTTCAATCAGGATATTACCGATCCGAATTTGGATTACAAAAATATACCTGCTTTTGATGTGCTATGTGCAGGCTTCCCTTGTCAGCCGTTTTCCCATGCCGGATTGAAGAGAGGCTTTGGTGATACACGAGGTACACTGTTTTTCAATATTGAACAGATTGTGAAGGCCAAAATCGATCAGGCCAAAAAACACAAGGACGATAGTTTGATTCCTAAAGTGCTTTTCTTAGAAAATGTAAAAGGGTTGAAGAATCACGACAAGGGACACACTTTTGCGGTAATTAAGGCCAATTTAGAGGAGTTGGGCTACGAGGTAAGGGCAGAAGTGCTGAATAGTAAGAATTTTGGCGTACCACAAAACAGGGAGCGGATTTTCATCGTTGCTTGGTACAAAAAACTGATCAAAGCTGAAGACTTCAAATTTCCTTGGGGCATTGGCCGAGAAGGTGAGACCATCTTTGAAAAATCAAAGCGAGATAGCCTGTCTATTCCAACAGCATTAGGTCATATCCTATTGGATGAGAAAGAGCTAAACAAGTTTGAGCAACAACAAAACAAAACCTACACCATCTCTGAAAAGTTATGGGAAGGGCATGTAAGACGAAGAAAAGAGCACGGAGAAAAGGGTAATGGGTTTGGCTATTCACTTTTTAAGGACGATTCGCCCTATACCAGTACCATTTCTGCAAGATATAATAAAGACGGATCTGAGATATTGGTAGACCAGAGCCTGCTTGATAAAAGACCAAGAAAACTGCATCCTATTGAGGCCGCTAGGTTGCAAGGCTATCCAATTGATGCAAAAGATAAGAACGAACGTTTTGAGATTCCCGTGTCGGATGCACAAGCCTACAAACAATTTGGCAATTCGGTGTCGGTTCCTGTGATCAAAGCTTTGGCAAAAGAAATTTTTACTCAACTCTTAACGTAAGCCATATGATAAAGCAGTTGTTGAATAACATTATAGAATTAAATAAGTATTCTAAGTTTATCCTAAACTTTTATTCTTCTGGAGGGTTTATCGAGTTTCATAACACTTCAGGAAAAGTATTTGTCCTTGGACTGAAGTCTATTATTATGAGTTTTGAAGATATTCTGGAGAACCATTCGGAATTTAGTGGTCACGATGATTATGCGGAGAAGGAGTGGCGTGATCTGGGTGCAAAATATTTTCGAGACGGTGCGGCAAATGCTATGATAACGGTACAGACCAAGCCATTGTTCGCTAGTTTGGCTAAATTTGTAGCTATCGCAAATGACGACTTGGATTCCTATGACGACAGTGAGATTGATCTTGAAAAAGATATGCTTAAAATTACTATTAGCTATCTCACAAAACTTTCAAGTTTATTTCAGGTTGATCAAGAAGAAGAGAGCAGTGGTTTAGATGAAGTTGTGAATCTTAAAAATGAGTTTGCTGGCTGGTTGCAAGCAAGTAATTCCAATAGTTATTTTGAAAATGTTATAGGTAGGATAATTAATGGTCTAAATAGATACGAGGAAGAATACAATAAGGAATTTGATGATCTGCTTTTTGAAGTAGATTTTAATAATCTCGATAGTAAAATCCGAAAAGTTGAAGCTAATATTTCCGATAAAACAACTAATTTTTATGAATATAGTGCTTCTAAATCTAATCACCAGCCCAGAGCTATTTTAGGAAAGGAAAATTATCTAAAGTTTCTACATGAATATCAAAAATCTGAGGAGATTGCTGGTAGCTTGGTTACTGGCTATAACAAAATCTATTTCGGTGCACCGGGTACAGGCAAGTCCTATGCAGTTGCGCAGTTACTGAAAGAAAACAAGATTATAGAAAGCAACGTCGAGCGGGTTACATTTCATCCCGATTATGACTATAGTTCTTTTGTTGGAGGCTATAAGCCTGTTACAGAAGTTGATGATCAGGGTAGTGAATCAGTGAAATATAAATTCGTACCTCAAGTATTCGTTAATATCTATGATAAGGCATGGCGTAATCCACGTCAAAATTACTACCTGATTATAGAAGAGATCAACCGTGGTAACTGTGCCGAGATTTTTGGGGACATTTTTCAATTGTTGGATCGAAATCCAGATTATTCCATCACACCTTCGGAAGACCTCTTCAAGTACCTAAGCAAAAAGGACGAGTTCTCTGTGAACAAAAGCCTACGGCATGGTAAGTTAGTTATGCCGAACAATCTTATCATTTTAGCCACGATGAATACTTCTGATCAGTCATTATATCCAATGGATAGTGCTTTTAAAAGAAGGTGGGATTGGGAGTATGTGCCAGTTAAATATCCAGTAGACGAAACTGACAGTAGCTGTCCGTCTTTTAGTTACAAAATCAAGTTGGATGATAATTATCATATAAATTGGATTGATTTTGTGAAGAATATTAACGGCCATATCATGCATAACCCAAGCTTAGGAATGGATAAGTGTCTGGGCAATTTCTTTATCAAGGCAAATCCTAAACAAGAGATCAGCATCGAAGCGGTCATTAATAAGGTAATGTTCTATTTGTGGAATGATGTGTTTAAGGACGAGGATAATGATATTTTCGCTGATCACACTTATAATGATTATTTCCCAATAGATACCAACGGTAAAGCAAGATTGTACGCATTGGCTGATAAATATGAGTTGATCAGAAAGAGAGATACAGGTTTAGACCATACAGCTATTGCTGTTGAAAAAGAAAGCGGATCTTAAAATATCCTGTAATGAAGATACTCATTGAAGGAGAGAAATATCCCATTGAGCATTTAGAGAGGATATTCAAGTCGGCTCAGTTCTACTACCCTCAGGGCTATCAGGGTATTATCAAAGCTGTGGGCTATTACCATTCATTGGAAAGTAATGAATTGGTGTTCATGCTACCTAAGGTTTTTATGAAGGATGCAGAGCAGACCGTCTGGGGGGTATCAAAAGAAGAACTGTGTCAAATAGGAGAGCGAGGCACTTCAGTTAAGCATGATAAACAACTGGAATGGTTGAGGAATCTTTCTATCTTCTTTTATAAAAGTTTGCTATTATTCAGGAAGAAATTTCCAGAATCCGAGTTGATCAACTATTCACCGACTTATCAGTTAAAAGGGCTGCAAACTACTCAGCAGTATTCTTATTTGGATATAGTATTGAGCTTTGTTTCTTTCTACAAGAAAAATAGTGGTCATATCTTATATAAACATATTGATGCCGTAAATGCCAATCCGAAAAAGCCAAAATGGGAAAAGACCGTAAGAAAGGGTAATCCTATTTTGATTGACGAGAAAACTTTTGTCTATGACCGAGTGCGTAGTAAAAATAAGGCCGTAGATAATGATGAGGAACTGATTGTGTATTTTCTTTCGATTGTCAACTATTTCAACGAGCAGCATAGTTTAGGATTGCATCTAGATAGAATTTATCCAATTGTCAAAGGCAAACGTTTCGTTGAACTTAAAAAGGGTGGCCTACAGAAGCTGAAGAAAATCAAGTATAGATATTTTAATGATATGCTCAAATCGATGCATAATCTCTGTATGATCTTTTTCTCGCAATACGACGAAGCTAGTGTAAAAGTACAAGAGGATTTTATCACGATTAGCAGTTACAATATCGTTTTTGAGGAAATGGTAGATCGATTATTCTCAGATGAACTCCACGAAAAGTCGGCTGGCGGCGTGACACTTTCACAATTGAAATATAACCGAGATGGAAAAGTTATTGATCACCTCTTTGACTATACATCTTTGTTGGACGACTCTCGTATCTTCTATATTGGAGATTCTAAATATTATAAATCCGGAAGCCAAGCACATGATCTTTCTAGGTATAAACAATTCACTTATGCAAAGAATGTGATCCAATACAACATCGACCAGCTAAACGATGGAGGCAAAACTTGCAGACCTGGTTTACGCTATAGGGATGAGTTGACCGAAGGATATAACCTAACACCTAATTTTTTTATTTACGGACACATTGGAGACCCTAATGATTACGAACTAAATGAACTTAGACCCAATGGAGATGTCGTAACATCCTTTCATTTTAGAGATAGGTTGTTTGATAGGGACACTTTATTTGTGCACCAGTACAAGATCAATTTTCTATTTGTGTTAAAGGCTTATGTCACTTTTAGCCAAGGTGCGGTACAAAAATTCAGAAAGCAGGTACGAGAAACATTCAGAAAGGAGTTTTTGGAGTATTTTTCGAATCAAGGAAGGTGTGGCTTTGAATTCTATCAATTAAGGCAGAATATTGATCCGCAAATCTTTGTTGGCCAACATTTCAAATTGCTCAATGGCAAAATTTATAGGACTATCCACAACCAAGTCCTATTGGCAATTGCCACGACCGAGAGTAATCAAGAACTTTTCGAATTGCTAGAGAATTTTGAACCATACATCTTGCGATAAATAGGAACATCCTAAATTACCAAAGCAGCACTAATTACCTTATTATAGTGAAGTGTGCTAAGGCACAAATATAGGTTGGGTTGGACGAGTGCACCGAGCGCATACCAGTACCACCTTCGATAGGATTTTCGTCCAGCTTATCGATGAAATCGAGAATGGAAATGCTCCGCCATTCAACAAATTCCCTAGTAACTTGGTCTTTTACCCTTCGAACCACATAGGCTACATTGAGCTTGGTAGCAGAAGCCAAATGTGTCAGAGATTCGATACGGTGCACATCCATTCCAAATCCTGGAGTGCCCCTTTTGCTTGGATCTTTTTCCTTGACTTCCACAAAAACCAGTTTTCCCTTTTCGTTCATAACAATGCAATCAATATCGCTGGGGATACCTCTTTTTACCTTGAAGCCCATCAGGCCGTCAAAGATCAATCGCTGTACATAAAGCTGTGTAATTAGCTTATGGTCGAATTTTTCCAATTTGGCTATCCATCTTTTGCCAAGCTCGTGCGGCACTCGGTTGACAGGTTTGTACTGCTCAATCTTTTCGTAGTTCGAAAGGAGGTCGTTGATTGATCCCTCTTTGAAGCTAGCTGTATCGGTCATGAACTCCCATACCTTGAATACCGGTACTGGCAAGGAGATACCAGTGCCTAGTAAATCTATTTGTTCCCAATTTTCTGGAGCGATATTATCATCATATTGGATAAAGAAATACCTTTTTAGTTGTAAGTAGGATAAATGTTTATAAATGAGAAGATAATCTTCAAAAGAATCAGAAGATACGGTAAAGTAGATACTGTCTTGGTAGCAACTATTGCCCTCAACCGTAGGCATAAAATAGCCTCCATCAAATATGTTGTGGTGCGGTCGGTGCTCGCTATACCATTCCATAAATGAAAGTTCACCATTGAAGCCAACATATCTGTTTTGGTATTGGAGGTCTCCAATTACGTTATAACAGATCAATTGGTGCAGCTTATCTAACAATAAAAGGTTTGAATGGGCCATAGGCATAGCTTGATCACTTAAAACTAATGATAATATTATAGAATTGAAAACCAAGGCTATTTTTGGAAGTACCAAGAAATAATGATTTTACAGGACCTACGATATAATAGCTATCTAGGACTTTCTAAAAAAAATAAGTGTTTGTAAATGTAGTGCTTAGATAAGAAGAAAGATAAAATGATTTGATTTGGTGCAACAAATGTCACTTTATGGAGACTTTGTAATATGAAAGACTATTTAAGAACTAAAAAACTGTTGTGCATATTAATTCTACTTGGGTTAGTTGATAATATATATGCGCAACAGACTAAACAGGTCCAAAAATTGGACAGTATCTTTAGTTTTATGCACAACCAACATCAGTTTAGTGGAACAATACTGGTGGCCGATAAAGGGAAGGTGATTTATGAAAGAGGTTTTGGACTGGCTAATGAAACTACGGGATTGAAAAATGATGAAAAAACTGTTTTCGAGTTAGCCTCTTGTTCCAAGCAATTTACTGCTGCAGCTATTGTACTCTTAAAAAGGGAAGGTAAGTTGGATTATGAAGATAAGATTTCAAAGTTTCTGCCGGAACTGGCATTTTGGGACAGCGTAAGCATTATGGACCTGATTAGGCATACCAGTGGAATTCCAGAATACTTAGTTGATCTGCCGAAAAGTGTAGTGGGGAAAAGGATTGCGGACAATCAAGATTTGATCAATTTTTATGCATTAAAAAAGGACACTTTACAGTTTGCTCCAGGAAGTAGGCATCGTTATAACAACACAAATTACGCCTTGTTGGCCACTATTATAGAGCGGGTTTCGGGAAAAACATATGCTAACTATCTTGCCCAAAATATTTTTAGGCCTTTAGGGATGAAAAACACTTTCGTTTACAATCGCAGACAGGCCCCGAGAAAGATCAGAAATCACGCCGTAGGTTATGTGTGGGCTAAGGCTTCCTTTAAAAAGGTCGTCCCTGAGGATACAGGACATGCAGACAGTTTATCATACAAGTTGGATGGGGTAGTAGGAAACGCAAAAGTAAATTCGACAGTGGAAGATATTTACAGATGGATCAGTTCATTTAAAAGCAATACACTTTTCTCAAAACAGGAATTTGAACTGATGACCGAAGTGACCAAAACTAGCGAAGGCAAAAATATTCCCTATGGTTTCGGGTTAGATGTATCGAAAGGTAAGGATCGTTTTTCTTTTGGTCATACCGGCAGTTGGGATGGTTATGCCACATTTATCTACCACAACATGGTAAAAGATAGAACAATAGTGGTGTTACAGAATTTCAAACTTGGAGCTTATCCCTACGAAAACATTAATGAGATTTTGGACGGCAAGCCATTTACTGTTGAATACAAGAAAAAGGTCGATCTTCCATCATCGGAAATCAGAAAATTTGTTGGAACCTATGTTAACGACAAAAATGAGCAACAGCTGATTAGTTATGAAGATGGCCATTTGATCCATAATTCTGATCGGGTAGCATGGGACATGCGTTTCTTTCCTGTTTCAGCAAATGAATTTCAGGCCATAAGGCAGGGCGGTACTGATGGGGTACTGAAGTTTACCACTCAAGAAAATGGGACCGTAAAGCTAGAAATGTTACAGTATGGACAATTAATGGGCTGGGGCAATAAAGTAATAAAATAGTGAATGTGCTACGGTTGGTTTGATCACCAACCATTTAGCTTACTAGATAAGATAATTGGCCATCGTATAAAAAGATAGCAAATTCAAAGATTTGCTCAACTTCAAGCGTTCCGTTCGAAATGACAAGACTACTGCATAAAAAAAGGACGAGGCTTCATAACGAAGCCCCATCCCCATCTAAATTAACGCTCTCAAGACAAAGGTACGCACTGCGTGAAACTACACAATCAAGTATCGGTGTTTCCACTTTATCTGTCGACGAATGTGCCTTTACTTATCAATTTAGTACTGATATAAGGATAATTTAACGGTAGATCTTGCTTTTTTGATTTGATTTAGCAATAAGATCAATTCAAATTGGATTGCCTGTTCCTCTCATAAATATATCTCAAACCAATCATGAGCAGGGCCAGTGTACCAAAACCAAAAGTCAGCCACGGCACATCCGTAACGCCTCTGGTGGCAATAATCCATCCTCCGGCTGTGGTTCCTAAGGATACGCCCAAATTACCGAAGGATGTTGCCAAGCTATTGGCAAATTCTAACGAGTCTCGTGCTGCTGAGATCATATAAGTAGAAGCGTTCAAAAAACTCGGAGAATATAGAAAGCCCCATAGCAGTAATACAAGGATATTGACCGTAAGATCGGTTCCTGAAAAATAGAGCAGCACAGGAATCAATAAAGTGCCAGAGAGAAAGAATGCCGTGGTGCCTGCAATGTGCCTGCTCAACATTTTTCCCGAAAGCCAGTTTGCTACTACGCCAATAAGACCAAATAGTAGCAGCATGTAACTAACCATTTTTTCATCCATCCCTTTGGCTTTCCCCAGATATTCGGCAAAGTAGCTATAAGTAGAGAACCAGGCAGAGATCATGAAAAAATTCATCGCCGTACTGATCAAAAAAATAGGCTTTTTTAGAATAAGGAGCTGGCTGCCATATGATCGTTTCTCGGCTACGGGCATTTTGGGAAGACCGAAATAGATGGCACATAAGGCAATAGCACTAACCAGTGCCTGTATCATAAAGGAATATTCCCAAGTAAAAAGACTGGCCAAATAGGTGGCAAAAGGTATCGTAGTAACCGAAGCAATTGAAATGCCGCTGAAAACAATGCCCATCAACTGGTTTTCCTGTTTCTTTTCACTTCCCGTTACTGCCACAGATAATGCTGTAGCAATGTAAACGGGTTGCAAAAAGGCTGGCAGTACCCGTACCACCACCAAAAGCCAAAAAGGTGGCGAAAGCGCAGAAATGAGGCCTGTTAAAAGGAATATTGCAATGGAGGCAATCATCACTTTACGGCGGTCAAAGCCCGACATGAGCAAGGTCATGAAAGGTCCGGTGAGTGCAATAACCAACGCAAAAGCACTCAACAGTATCCCTGCTTTGTCTATAGAAACATGGTAATGTTCAGCTATCTGTGGTAAGATACCAATCACCCCAAACTCAGTAGTAATTACCCCGATAAAACCGAGGGCGCCAATGTAGGCCATTTTTTTTCCCATCATAGTGTCAAGTAAATAATTTGAGGCGGCTAAATTAGAAGGAAGCACCTAGCTTTATACGCTATACCATCCAATGTATGGTACATACAATTTTGTAAGTAATGCCAAAAAGAAAAGAGACTTCAACAAATACCGCTAATGCTAAGCTTATTATGAGTTGCGATGCAATTTATGCCATTTGTAAAATTGGTGGTCGATGGAAGATGACCATACTCTTCCAGCTTAGAAATAGCACACTTCGCTTCGGTGAGCTTAAAAAAAGTATCCCAGGTATTACGGAGCGTATGCTGACCTTGCAGCTTAAGGAATTGGAAAAAGAAGGTTTGGTTAAACGAACCGTTTTTGCGGAAATTCCACCTCGGGTAGATTATGAATTAACGGCTATTGCCCGTGAATTGATTCCTATTTGGGACCAGTTAGATGTATGGGGCGCACGACTTCGCATGCATGCTGCTCAAAGGGTTTCTGTGGGCGGTGTAGAAAATGAGCAGCAGGATGCTAATGTTGGCCAAATACGGTGAGGAAAAAGGCATTTCTTTCTTTTCTGGCTATGGTGAGCAAGCTGGACAAATGTGGGTGAGGTTTGTTGCTGTACTCAATGCTAATTTCTAAAATGAAGATCGAACAAAAGCCCTTGGTTTTAATCAGGGGCTTTTGTATAAAATTCATTTGTTCAAAAATGAGCGTATTTAGTATTCCATCAGATAGGCTAAACCAGCGTCGATCTTTGGATCTTTACCGTTTTCATCAGTTTCGGTGCGATAGGCACCTATACCAAGCCATTTGCCATTTAGTTTAACAGCGCTCCCGAAGTTCAAGCCTTTATTGGGTGCTGGAATGGTTTGTATCAATTCCAATTTTCCACGTTGATTTTTTTGGTAAAGGTATATCGAGCCATTTTCCGATGTTCCTTTGGCTTGATCAGTTTGATTTTTTAAAGGGCTGGAAATGGCAAGTCTATCAGCGGATAAACTTACAGCAAAACCGAATAAATCGCCTTCTGACCTGGAAGGAGCGGTGAGTTTTTGTTCCAGTTCCCATTTTTTGCTGATCTTGCTCTTTCTATAAAAATACGCAGCTCCTGCGTTTTTGATCCTGTTGAGGTTTTTTTCGTCCAATTGATCCTGACTGGCACCTACAATAAGTTGATCGCCTGAAAGTGAAATGGCGCTACCAAAATTTTCCTGTCCAATTGGGTTAGGAACATGGAGTTCTTGCTTGAAAACCCAATGGCCTTCCATATTTTTTTCATAGATAAAAACAGCGCCAGAACTATTGAAGTTTTTGATACCCTTAATATCTGATCGGTGGGCGGCAATCACGAGCGTTTGCTTATCTGCGGCAATCGCGTTACCAAATTGTTGGCCCGCCATTACGGTTGGACTAGTTAACAATTGTGTTTCTTTCGTGTCTTTATCGCTCAAGCTAAACACATAAACAGCTCCTGCACCCTCCATAGATTGGCTTTGGCTAACCGTCATCATTGGTGCACTGATAAACGCATTGGAATCTGTTAGTGCTACGGCGTAGCCAAACCAAGCATTGCCCGACTGTTTCATAGGGCTAAGAGAGGGCGCATTACGCCAATGGCCGAATTGATCTCTTTGGTACAGCCAAGCTCTACCTGCCTGTTTGTGGTTTGCAGAGTCTGTGGTATTGTATAAAGGTTCGCCCACTAAAAGTTTACCGTTATTTAAGGAAATACTTTGGCCAAAATGTCCAACTTCCTGCGGTATTGGTGCGTATAGTTTCACCGGAGTTTTCCAATCTCCTCTTGACAGTCTTTCATAGATACATACATAACCAGCGTCGAATATTTGTGACTTATTTGTAGGAAATAAATCGCCTTCGGGAGCACCCACCACCACCAAATTATCACCAATTTCATAGTTGAAGCCAAATCGGTCATAAAGTAATCTATCTGGCGCAGCAAAGTTCAAAAAAGCATGATAAACTTGGCATTGCCCCTGCGTTTTTAACAACAGGACCAATGCCATGATCAGATAAAAATACTTTCGCATTAGTGTTTGATCATTTTAGTTGTAAATTCCTCTTTGGTGCCAATAACAGCCACTTTTAACAGATAAGTGCCCGTAGCCAAGTTTCTTACATCTAAGCTCATATTCTGCCCTTGAACTGTACTTTGACGGTCAAGTATTTTCTGTCCCCTAATATCAGTAAGAACAACAAGTACTTTGGTGCCGTTATTAAGCTGTGGAAGTGCTAAAGTAGCCGTTTCTTTCACTGGATTAGGATACACTGTTAACGTATTTGACGAAAGATCAGAACGTACGGCAGCAACTTTACTATATTGGAATTTACCATCCCTGTCTACTTGTTTAAGACGGTAGTAACTAATTTTTCCGCTTGGGTTTTTATGTAGGAAACTGTAATCCTTACGGGTATTGCTATTGCCTTCTGGCGCTTTGATCTCGCCAATCTTTTGGAATTCCGTTTCATTGGTATATTCAATTTCAAAACGGTCGTTGTTTTGTTCCGAAGTGGTGCTCCAAGTCAATAAATTCCCGTCATTTCCTTGCTTTGCACTAAAGCCTAACAAGCTTACTGGAAGTGTACCTTCTGTGATGGTGAAGTTATATCTGTTGGATACCTCTGTATAAGAATCATTGGTAAACATGGCAAGGAAATAATCTCCTGCTTCGGTTGGCAACTGGTTATCTGGAAAGGTGATTTTACCTTTTGTTTTGCCTTCGAAATAGACGTAGCCAATTAATTCACCATTATTTGGGTCGGCATTTCTTTTGAAGATACCAATGTAATCTTTAGGGATACCAGGACCATCTGCGAAAGTTACCTCAATAGGATCTTTTAAAGCGTAAGCAGTTGCATTGGCGCTCACAGTGGTAATGGCGGTGCCAATTTGGAAGTAAATCCTATCAGTAGGCTCAAAGTAGGCATCATTTAAGTAATATGAAGAATAGTAATAGCCTTTAGCTAGACCTGTAAAGCTCAAGCTACCGCTCGTGCCGGTTACATATTTATAGGCTTTTGAGGTTTGGTCTGGACCATTTTCTCCCACTTTGTAAATGCCGATCCAGTCCTTGGTATTCCCTGATCCATTAGCATAAGTAACGCTCACTACATCTCCGGTATTATATTCTGTTTTGTTAGAGGAGATGGTCGGCTTTGGACCGATATATAATTGGATTCTATCGGAGATTTCTACATAGCCGTCTTTTGACAACAAAACCAAATAGTATTCGCCTGTAGCAGCTCCCGAACCTAGGGTGACGCTACCCGAGGTACCGCTGGTGTATGACCATTTGGTTGAGGTTACTCCACCTACACCTGGCGTTTGGCCTTTCTTATACATGCCAATCCAATCTTTTGGATCGTTAGGTGCCGAGGTGAAGGTTACCTTAATGCTTTCCGATGTAGCAAATACTTTCTTTTCGATGCTAATGGTAGGTTTTGCAATGGTAACACTATTGATCACGTTGAAGGTTTTTACATCCGACCATTCCGACCATTCGATGTTACGGTCGCGGTGTCTGATACGGGCATAGTAAGTACCATTTGGTAAGCTATTGGCAATGATGGTATACTTGAAAATATCTACTCCAGCGTGAATGTCCTTAGTTTGATCAGGTGCTGTAGAGGCACCATAAAGGTTTTCATAATCTCTTAATTTATCAACCTCTAATTTGCTGAAATCGGCCAGTTTGGACACCTGTATCTGCGTACTGTTGTAGGGCTGGTTGGTAGAACTAACGTAGGTGTTACTTTCCAAAGTCAACGGTAGGGTAACATCTGTGGTTGGCATATTGATGAGCGATGGTTTATTTGGCGCAAGCTGACCTAATCTGCGATAAAAGGTGTCAATCAGTTCATTGTTTTTGGTGCGATAGATACTCCCGATAGAGTAGGTCTCTACAAACATTTCTTTGGTAGAAGTGTCAAAGTCGATGATTTGATAGGCCCAGTTAGGAATGGTTTTTTGAACATCGTCGAAATCTTGTTCTACAGACATGCCCCAATATTGATCCCAAGCAGATCCGCCAGAAATGATATTGTAAAGTGGCTTGTCACGGTGTTGGCCCCTTGCATATAAATGATGGTGGGCACCGATGATCAAGGCTGCTTTTGGAGTTTCAACTAACTTAGGTACAATATTATCCCTTACCCAAGTAGAAATATCGCCCACATATTGTTCTGCTTGTAGTGGTCGGTGGCATTCAGTGATGATAAAATCTACAGAGTTGTCCGTTTTTGCGGCATCTATAACACTTTTTGCCCAAGCTAATTGAGCAGTACCAATAGAATTAATGTTCTCGGTGCATAACATTAGGAACAGTACGCGGCCCACTTGAAATGCGTAATAATCTTCAGTACCCGAAGAAATTCCCTGATATTTGTATTGGTCGTAAAAGAAATGGTCACGATAAGCATTAAGTCCCAGTGTGCCATAAGTTTCATGATTTCCTACTAAAGTGTTGAAAGCCAATACTGGTGAAAGGTATTTAGCTTTGTTAAAGTGTACATTTTCATAGTGGTCCAAAGTACCTACATCTACTTGGTCGCCCACGTTCACCACCATGTTGATGTGATCGTTAAAGTTGGGACCAAATTTCTCGATACTTTTTCTCTTCGCGGCAACCAATAGGGAATCCCATCTTGGTTTATCCTTCAGTTGGTTATCACCCACGATGATAAAGCGTAGATGTCCATCTGCTAACGCTGCGCCTTTGGCTGGAATGGTACGGAAAGAATGGGTGATTGAGGTTTGTGTACCTGTTTTGATCCGATAGTAATATTTAGTATTAGGGCTAAGATTAGTCAACTGTACACTGTGGTAGAAATAGCTGTTGCTGTAGCCAGTGTCGTTGATTATTTTGTTAGCCCCAGAAAGGGTTTGGTCGAGATTACTCTCGGAGGTACCGTATTCTACGGTAGTTTCTGTTCCTGAAGAGGTTTTCCAAGTAATCCAGATCGAAGTAGGTTCTGGCGCTTGAAGGTAGGGAAAAAGCTCCTGTGCTAATGCTGGTATACTGCCAGAAAGGAGAAGAAACAAGAAAAGGTGGTAAGTAAATTTTTTAATCATGTTTTAATGTGGTTTTAATGTGCCACAAAGAGCGTCAACAAGCATTACCTTTTTTCTCATCTGGTATTAACAAATCATTAATTCGTTCGGTTGTGCCTTCTGTATGTTACTGTTGAACAATACATAAAAGAGAAAATTCCAATATTAAATCAAAATGCAACGGGGTAGCGCATCAACTTGAAATATTGATAAGACAATAGCAAGCCTAGAGACTGATAAAAAACGTTGGAAGAACTATTTTAAGCTGAAATAAGGAAAAAGGGTAGCAACTCTTTTAGCTCACACGCTTGAGTCGTATGCTTATAAGCTGCGAGTAAAATCAAGAAATAAAATGGCTATAAATCTTTTGCTGGGTATCTCTTAACGTCGATATCATTTGCAGAAAAATATCCCTGCGCATTTCCAGAAACATTACCTTGTACATTAACGGGTACGCTGGAGAAAATACCACTCCAATCCGTCTCCATAAATACGCCATACAAGTACTTGGCATAATTTTCGGAAAGGGAAATTTTATAAATTAATACCCCATCTTCCTTTGGAAGGGAAAATTTTCTTTTGAGGTTATTCAATGGATATAAAGAATTTGGCGACCCTAGTAAATGCGTATAACTGTAATACTTTGTCTGATCAAATTTAGAGGGGTTCCAAGCAGGGATTTCTTTATAGGAAATATACCATTTGTTTGAATTTAAATAGCCGAAAGTATGCTTGGGAACATTCACTTCTACCGTTTTACTGTCAAGAGCTTTTGTGGATAGGGGCAGGAAATCGTCTACAATATTCACTACTTGTCTTAAGGTATCCACCGCAGTATAAGTTTTTCCATTATACTTAATGGTTAGGGTGTAGGCTTTATTGTAGTTTGGATCATCACTGCTAGTTGCCATATAAACCCCTAGTGTTTTGGTCTCCCTATAAATCATGTCTACCCGTCCATTATTTACTACTACAGAAGCTTTACTGATCGGTGTAGGTGCCGAATCGGGATACAGGGCGGGCTTGGTAAGCCTAATATATTGCGCAGTCGTAAATGTATTGAAACCACCCTCTACAGCTAAATCATAAGTACGTCCAGGTTTTAAAAAGCCGTTGTTATCTAAATCGTTTTTCTTGCACCCCATAAACGTTGCAGTAACGAAAAACACCCATAAATAATGATGAATATACTTCATAGCTATATTTTAAAACTGTAGGACACCCACGGATAAAAACCAAACCCATATTCTGTCGTACTGGTTCTAGGTTCAAATGATGATGAACTTAGTTGGTAATATAAGGGGTTTTTTCGGTTATATAAATTATATATTCCCACAGAAATGGTGTGCCCCAGTGTACGTTTACTACTTATTTTAGATTGTAAGCGATACTGTGCAGATACATCGAGGCGACTATAATCTGGAAATCTGGAAGTATTCCTGTCTTCAAAAATGGGTACGTTTAGCCCATCATGTTGATAATAACCAACTGGAAGAGTGAGCGGCCGGCCTGTGGTATAAGTAAAAAATGATTGCAGGGAAATCTGCTTGTTCAACTCAAATCTTGCCGTAAGTTTAAGCTCATTTGGAATGTCGTAATTGGCCACAAAACGTTTTCCAAAATTGATGTCGGTGATTTTGCGAAATGCTCTTGAATAGGTATAGGCTATGGTGCCAGAAAATCTTCCCTCTGTTTTATTCAGTTCCAGTTCTAGTCCATAAGCATCAGAATTTCCAGATCTGAGCTGGTTTCTGATACTGGGGTTACTGATGATCTGCGTGTGTCCAACGAGATCAAGTTGGTTGTTTAGTCTTTTGTAGTAAGCGTTTGCTGAAAATACATATTTAACCGGAGCATAGCGGTACCCTAAAGAAAAGTGGTTCGCATGTTGAGGCTTGATATTTACAGAAGCAGGAATGTAAGGCTCAAGAGAGGAGAAGGCCAACGCACTGTTTTGTATCAACTGTAGATATTGGTAATTACGGTTATAGGTGAAGAATATACGTTGGTTTTGTTGCAGTAGGTAACTGATATTAACTCTCGGTTCAGGGTTAAAAAAAGTCTTTACCAGATCTTTCTTAATGGGATTTCCCTGTTCGTCAAATAAATTCTGTTGCTCTTGAGCATCTCGAAATAGAGATAACCTGAGGCCATAATCTAATTCAAATGACTTGTTTAAACTGATCTGCTGAGAATAATAGAGTGCAGACTCCAAAGATTTCTCCCTAGAAATATTGAACTCAAATAATCGCTGTTTATACATTTCACCCGGCATAAACTGATGATAAATACTGGATATTCCGAACTTGATCTGGTTTTTAGGACTTCTGTAGTAAGTGAAATCTGCCTTTGCGGTAAATTCTTTAACCCCTGTGCTCCACTGGCTCTTTTGCGAAAGCGTATCAGCATTAAGATCAAGTAGATTATTGTAATTGCTGTAAATCGCTGATGCATTGAGGAATATTTTCGAGTTGATGATATGGTTCCAGCGTAGGGTAGAAGTTAAGTTGCCCCATTTGTTGGTGTACGAGTTTTCAGATAAAAGATTGTCGTTGCCCACATAAACAGAATAAAAAATGCTGTTGTTCTTGTTGAGTTTGTAGTTGGCCTTAGCATTGATGTCATTATAAACGGAATTGGGATTAAACAGCTTAAACTTGCGATGAAAAACGTCAAGCAAGCTCCGTCTGTAAGCCACAATAAACGAACCTTTGTCCTTAACAATAGGTCCTTCGGCCGAAAATCGGAGAGACATCAAATTAACTCCGCCACTCAGATGATACTCTTTGCTATTTCCTTCTGTCATTCTATTTACAATGACAGATGATAACCTTCCTCCAAAATTGGCAGGCATATAATCTTTATAAACTTGAATGTTATTTACCACATCTGAATTGAAAACAGAAACCAATCCGTACAAATGGGAGGGATTATAAATGATGGCTTCGTCTAATAAAATCAGGTTCTGATCTGCGTTACCACCTCTTATAAAAAGTCCAGAACTCCCTTCGGTAATGGATTTAATGCCATTTTCCATTTGTAGGCGCTTCATGGCATCAGTTTCTCCTAAATAATAAGAGGCATTGTTTAGCTGTTTAGCGGTAAAGTTGGCTTCATTAAGTAATATAGGATTAGGCGATTTGACAGCTTTTGTAATAACCACCTCTTCCAAAGGGCGCTCTTTGAGTGATAATTCGATTTGTTCCTGTTTGTCTCTATCCAAATGGACCTGCTTTTGCAACGATTGATATCCAGTATTGGAGATCAGTATTTCGTAATCTCCTTGCGGTACACTGATGGAGTAAAAGCCATACCTATTGGTAGTTACACCTACTTGTAGTGCAGGAATTTGAACAATGGCGCCTATCAGTTCTTCTCCGTTGTAGCTGTCTCTTACGTAGCCATGAATGGTCCATGTAATTTGTTTTCCGGGTGTAATTACAATATCATTACCTACTAGCTTGAATTCAAGTGATGTACCGAAAAACAATTTTTCTAGAATTGTACCTAGGGATGTTTGTGTAAACCTGAGTTCCTTGTTTTTTAATTTTCTCAGTTGATCAGGATCAAATGCAAAACTGGATTTTGCTTTTTGCTCCAGTCTTTTTAATGAAGTGATTAAAGAATCGGCTGGTAGGGTGATGGTAATGGGATTTTTTAAGGGATCTTTTTGTTGTGCAAAAAGGTTTTCCTGAAAAATCAGCAATAAAAGTAGAATGGTTAAAAAATAAAATGGTTTAGTTGTTTGATAAAACATAGGTGTCTTTTTCCCTTGTTATTTTGCACTGTAAAGATGCAGAAATAACATTAAGTGCACTATCTAAAGTTTGATAATGTAACCTTGCCGTTAATCTTCTGTTTTTTAACGATTCACTATTGATATGGATAGGGGTTTGATAAACTTGACCAAGCTGACGGATAACATCTCCGATAAGAACATCTTGGAAAATAAATTTTTTGTCAACCCACGATTTATAGTTCAGATTGGTGTTATCTGCCGAGCTAAGCTTTTTGGTATCCATATTATAAGTGCCAGATTTTCCTTTGGTAAGTCGTACCTCTGTATTTAAGGAAATATGCTTCAATGCTACTTCTCCATCTTCAACCACGACTGCTATTTTGTTGGGATTTCTAACTACATTAAAACTCGTTCCAATATCTTGTGCTTCTAATTCTCCAAGTCCCAAAGTAAATTGTGGACCATCGTGTTTAACTACATGAATAAATACTTCACCCTCCAATAATTCCAGTTTTCTATTGTTAATGAAATCTTTATCATATTTTACCACAGTAGAAGCGTTCAGGTTCAGCTCAGTGCCATCGGGTAATTTTACACGGGTGATAGAGGCATCTTTTGCAGTACTAACCACAATGTATTTGCTTTGCAGCATAAAATAATAACCTACAGATATGATCACCAATACGGCAGCAGCAACTTTATACCATAAGCTAATTTTTCTGCTGGGTTTGTGTATGGTTAAATGATCGGTTTGATCAGTAATTTTGCGATCTAAGGCTTCCCAAGATAACGCCACATCTTGATTACTTCTAGTGAACAATTTATCCATCCCCAGTTGAATGTTAGCAAACTCCTGATAGGTTTTTTCATTAGCTTGATCACTGGCTCGCCATTGATCAAGTAATTCCTTGTTCTCTGAAGTAATCGTCTGATCAATATCGTCTATGATCAGGCTGTGTATAAATTCTTCATGTGCGTCAAAATCTTTCATCTTGATAAAATTAGAGCGTGAAAATTTTTGTGAGCATTAATAGTAAAGTAACGCTCAGTTGTTTATGTTTTTGTAAATGTTCCCTTAACTTCTGAAAACCGTAGGTTAAGTGATTTTTTACTGTTTTAATACTAATGTCCATTTGTGTAGCAATTTCTTGCTGTTTTAATTTCCCAAATCGACTTAGGTACATTACTTGTCTACATTTCTCCGGTAGCATTTCCAAGGCTTGCTCCAGATTTTTAAGTAGTATTTCGTCGGTGTCGATGATTTCGTTATTTATCGTAGCTTCATCCTGCACAGCTATATATGCTTCCTTTTTCGCATGTTCGCTTTTTTCTCTTTTGATAAAGTTTAGCGAAGTATTCACTACTGACTTAAATAAATAACTTTTCATCGAATACTGAATATTTAACTGGTCTCCTTTATTCCAAATGGTTATAAATACATCGTGAACTATTTCTTCTGCAATTTGTACATGTTCAACATAGCGGTAGGCTACGGCAAACAGTTGTTGATAGTATTTTTTATATAAAGCCTCAAATGCTTTTTTGTCATGTTGCCCAATTGCAGTAGTTAGCTGTAAATCCTCATCTGTTTTAAATATATGCCCTTCACTCATCACCATCCTATTGTTGCTTTAAGGTGAGTACTCCCGAAATTTCGGGGCTCAAGGCCAAAGTATTTACCGACACAAACCAATTCCCTTTTTGTAAATTTCGTTCGTTCAGCGGACTCAATTCTAAGCTTCCGGTGAGTGCCATAGTGGTCACTTTCCCAGCTCCCTGCTTGTAAATTTCTTTAATCAAAGAACCTGTTGAGCCTTTTGGCCCATTTCTGAGTGTAATTAGTGTGGGATCTATGTTTTTAAATTCCACCGCATAGCTCAGTATTTTTGTACTTTCATCGTAATTACCTTTTAGCACTGCAGTGCCTTCGGAATTACTATTTGTGCCTTTTTTGTCAATTCGGGCAGTAACAATGTAAGCTCTTAACGGTGGTTTTACTTTAGCCTCTTCCGTTACATCCTCTTTTTTCTTACATCCTGCAATTAAAAACAACGCAAAACAAACACCAATCTTAATCAGCCGCCGTGTATGTAAATTATCCCTCATTTTAGCATTTTATTCGGCTGCTAAAATACTAAATTGTAGCCTATTGCAGTTCAGCTTTAAAATTTATTCATCACTTCAATTACTTTTTCAATTTCATTTTCGGTATGACAATAAGAAATGGGCAAACTTAAAGTAGTTTGATGAATCAGTTCCGCAATAGGATAGTTCCCTTTCATTTTATCTTTTAATGCATTTTGCTGGTGTGGGGGAACAGGATAATGTATTTCTGTTTTAATATCGTGTTTGAGCAAATATTCCCTTAAGCGATCTCTTTCTGTATGCCTCACCGTATAAATATGATATACGTCTTTAAAATCCTCGTGTACCACAGGCTTGATAAAATCTGCTTTTAAACCTTCTTGGTAAATGGCAGCCAGCTTTTGTTTGTGGGCATTGATCTCCTCAAGGAAAGGTAGTTTAGCTGATAGAAAGCCAGCTTGTATTTCGTCTAACCTCGAATTGATTCCGATGTAATTGTTGTAATATTTTTCATGGCAACCATAGTTTCTCAATGCTTTTATTTTATCGATAACCGAGCTATCATTTGAAACCAATGCTCCGCCATCTCCTAATGCACCCAAGTTTTTGGTGGGATAAAAGCTAAAAGCACCAAAATTGCCGAAAGTACCGGCTTGTTTTCCTTTAAATGTCGCTCCGTGTGCTTGTGCGCAGTCTTCAATTACTTTAAGACCATGCTTTTGAGCAATCTCCATTACGGTGTCCATCTCACAGCATTTTCCATATAAGTGCACCACCATAATGGCACAGGTTTTAGCGGTAATACTGGCTTCTATTTTTAAAGGGTCAATGTTGTAGGTATTGATATCGGGCTCTACCAATACTGGAACCAATCCATTATTATAAATCGCAAGAATGGTGGCGATGTAGGTATTTGAAGGAACAATGACTTCAGCACCTTCGGGAAATTCAAAATATTTTAATGCCAATACCAAAGCATCAAGTCCAGAAGCTAAGCCCGCACAATAACCAGCACCACAATAGTCGGCAAATTGCTGCTCAAAAGTCTTTACTTTATCACCAAGGATAAACCATCCCTTATCTAGGCTATCGGCGAAATTCTCCCGATATTGCTCCATAAAGGGTTTGTTTAGTAAATAAAGATTTTCGTACTCGATCATATATTATACGGCGATATTCAAATATTCTGGATAAGGAGTTTCGATATAGTCTTGTGCATCATAAAATTCAGAAGCAAGCACCATTAAAATAGCATCTTCGCTAAAGCTGTACATGCTATGCCAGTCTTCAGGGTTAATAATGAGACATTTATCGGGGCTGTCAAGTAAAAAACTTGATTCATCAGTGCCATTGTTGTTGTATATCACACAATTGCCACGGATGCAAATAGCAGCCTGTACCGTCTTTACATGACGATGTCCGCCACGTACCGAGCCATCCACTCCATAGATGTAAAAAATTCTTTTAATGTCAAAAGGGACTACCTTTTCAATTACGGTAAGATTACCGCGTTCGTCTGTAAAAGTTTTTAAATTAATTAAAGAGGCCATAGCTTGTAAATGTTTTTTTGTAGAAATTTTTATAATAACCCAGTAAGGTAATTGTGATTAAACGTCCTATCACACGGTTTATCCATTCAATATCATCGGTTACTTGGTAAGAAACAGCAGTTGTATTTGCTTGCTTTATTTTCTTTTCGGCGGCTGTTAATGCTTTAACATATGGCTTATAAATCTTATATATTACTTGCTTGGATAGGAAGTAATTTTCAAAAGTTAATTTATAAGTATTATTTCGAGTATATTGAAAAGCATGATAGTGATAGAAAACTAAATCAAAATTTTTTCCGGTGGCAAGTTCTTCGCCGCTAATTTTCCCTGATTTTTTACTGAATGCATATTGTTCTACGTTCCATGGTGCAACACCACCACCAAGGTGCTGAAGCACGTGAACGGTATCAAATCTTTCAGCCCAGTTATCTAAGTATTTTTGATCTCCAAATTTTCCGTCTTCAAAACGGCAGTAACACCACTCTAAACATGCGTTTACCCACCAGTTCAGTACTTCCATACCAGCTTCAGTATTTTTAAAGGTCATAAACTGTACACAATAAATTCCACTTGTAGCGGATTGATCATGATGCGGTGCATAGCGATGCTCGGTAATCATTACTGATTTATTACCCATTTCATTATAGAGTAATGTTGGGTCGTTAAAAAACAACAAATCTGCATCTACATAGCTACAATGATCTAATCCGTAAGTTTCTATGCAATACTTTATAGTTGATGAAGCGCAGGTCCAGCAATATTCTCTAGGCGTTCTTTCTGATTTTACTGCAAGCAGTTGCTCATTTTCAAATTCCTTTAAACTAACAATGGTGGCATGTTTAAGGTTAAGCGCTTTCAGGGTGTTGTAACAATGGTCATCAAATGCAAAGATATACAGTTGAAAATGAGCGCAATGTTGCTCCAAAGAATAATACATTGCCACACCACGCGACAAATAATTGGAGTTAAATAAAGTACAGAAATTAAGCATATTTTGATAAATTAATAAGGTAAAATCCTTTGTTGCTAGCCACCTGCTTGCCATCTATGTACATATCTGCTTCGCCAGGTACATAAGAAGGGAAAGAGGATACCACTTTGTATTGGTTAGAAAAATGGTTTAGAAAGAGTGTTTCATTAAAAAACCAAGAAGGGTAGGATGCGGGGTAAATATAATCAGGTACTTTTTGTAGGGTCAATCGGTCTTGGGGTTGATGGTTGAAGGCAGTTCTATCGAAAAGAATGAAACCAAAATTGTAAGCTGCTAATTGCTGAAGAAACTCATGCGGTTTTTCTAGGTATTGTACTGAACCGGACAATAATATCAAGTCAATGTTTTGTTCCGATAAGCAAGCATCAATACTGGTATGAAACTTGAGCTGCTCGTTTTCAAAATTGGATTTGCCACAAGCTACATAATGTTCCTGTTCAACGATATTCCAATTTGAGCATACTTCTGGGGTTAAAAACTCTTTAACCTGATAGTAGGTGCTTCCTAATGAACCTCCAAAATCAAGAATGTTTAAAGATTCCTTTTTCAGCTTAGCACTGAGTAGGATATAAGCAATGAGCGCATGGGGGTATTCTTTTTTGTCAAAAATTACCGAATCACGTTCGTAAACTGCCTCGCCATTTTTCACTTTAAGCAAGGCATTTTTGGTACGTTCAAGAATCACATCTGCGTTGTAACCTCCCGATTCGGCACTTACTTGGTTCCAGGATGAATAATCCCCAAACCATCCATATTGATCTTTTTTTCGCTTGTTAAACAGGTTCCAAAACATTTTTCTCTGAAATTTCTGCTTACAAGACAACAGGATCTTCAAAAGGTCCTATAGGTATTTTAATTTTTTTTGATTTTATTTTTTCGTCTTTATATAGATGGTAAGAATGCAGAATAGCTTCCTATTTATAATGACCTCGATGTGTCTATGTGGTTGTATAAATGAGCCACATAGACACATCGTTAGACTCAAAATGAAAAAGCCCAGCGAGATTTCTCACTGTGCTTTCTACATTTTAAATAGTAGCTTTGTGTGCCTCGTTGATGCTCAAAATGATACGAAAACACTTTCTATATTTTTTTCTTTGCTTTCTTTTACCGCTTGCTTCTTGGGCGCAGTACAGTCATTTATTGCATAAGCCATATAAAGAAAAGGCAACAGCAGTACATGCCATGTATCAAGATTTGATCAATATTTCTGATTCGGTACAAAGAGCAAAAAAGGCAGAACAAATCATGCAGTTTGCTCGGAGAAATCATGATAAGGGATTGGAATTGGAGGTGCAACTTTTTCAGGTTTTTTGGAATGCACTTTATCAGAGGCAACCCAAGGCGGTATCAATGATTCGTTTAAAAGAGTTGTTGGAAGTAGTAAGCAAGGAGAATATTGATTTTTTAAGGGCACGTGCCCTTAGAGTTGCTGCTGAATTTTATTGGAAGGTAGCCCAAAACTACGAATTAGCTTTTGAGCAATATCTGTTACTAGATAAGGAGATTACTAATATCAATCCAAAAGACTATCCCGAAATGGCTAGGGACCTAATGCAGATTGGTCAAGCCTATTATTTTTTTCAGGACTATACACTTGCTAAAAAATACTTTAAAAGGGTTGTGGAATTGCCTGAAGATGATTTTAATACAGCAATTTTGAATGATGCCAGAAATACTTTAGGATTGTGCTATCAACAACTTAAACAATTAGATAGTGCCGATCATTACTTTAAACAGGTACAGCATACTACTTTTTCCAAATCGGCAGTATGGAAAAGAATAGCTACAGGGAATTTAGGGAATAGCATGTATTTACGCAAGCAATACGATGAGGCTATTCCTTTGCTAGAGACAGATTTTAATGGGTCGGTGATTGAAAATGATTTTGGCTGTGCTGCTGGTGCTGCTATTCTATTGGCTGATATTTATCGTGAAAAAGGAAAATTGGAGCAGGCTGGGAACTTCATTACCAAGGCAAAGTATTACATCAAAATGTCGTACCAATCTGATCGCTTACGACTGCTATATCCGGTGATGAGCAAATGGTATGCAGCTAACGGTAATAAAGAAAGTGCTAAACGCTATGTAGATTCGTCGGTAGTGGCATTTAACAGATATAACGAAAGATTTAGCGCCTTAAAAGTGCTAAGAGCCCAGCAAAAAGTAGATCGGCAAAAAGAGCAACTACAGCTGGCAACGTTTACTTTAGAAAAGCAAAAAAAAGTAAATGAGCGGAACTTAATGATAGCCATTGCCTTGGGTTTAGTGATTGTATTGGTATTAGGTTATTTCATTTTAAAAAGACGGCAGCAAGCTACCGAAATAGAAAAGTTGAAAGTAGAAGTAGACCTCAAAAACGCACAGGACGAAATCAATTTAATCGTTGCAAAAATCAATGAACAAAGTAAAATTACCGAAAGGTTTAGTGAAGAATTGGAGAAACTAAAAAACTCCGAATCGGAAGAAAGAAAACTATTAGAAAAGACCGTTGCAGAACTGCGTGAAAGCAAGATATTAACCGACGAAGATTGGCTTCATTTCCAAAAACATTTTGCTAAAATATTTCCTCGTTTTATTCCACATTTAAAAGAGCACTATCCGGCCATTACCGAAGCAGAGTTGCGCTATTTGATGCTCAGTAAACTTCAACTTTCACATAAAGAGATGTCGCAAGCTTTGGGCATTTCGGCAGATGCCGTACGAGTGACTTGGAACAGGGTGCGTAAAAAGCTGGGTGGTTCACTTAATGATACGCCACAAACACTCATCGAAAATATGGGAGATAGTGCTGCAAGTGTTTAACCGTTCATCACCTTTATTCCTTTAAAAACTTTATTTAAATTGCTTAAGGGCCAATTATAGAGCAGTTGTTACGCTTTTGTTACGGCTGTTTGTTAACGTGGTTAAGTAGGCGAATGTAATTTCGGGCTTATATTCCCACTTAACCACTAATGAAGAAATACTACCTCTTTTTAATCGCCTCATTTTTATATGCTGCTTTTTCTGTTCATGCTCAAACACCCGATATCAATGGTATTGTTTATGTAAAAGTTGGGGGCATTGGTAATGGTAGCAGCTGGACAAATGCCACTGGTAGTTTACAGGGCGCTATTAATGCCGTAGGAACACAACAGGTATGGGTAGCTAAGGGGATTTATGACGTACCTTCTCCAAATAGCTTTGTGATGAAAAACGGGGTGGCCATTTATGGTGGTTTTGATCCTGAGCAGGGAATTGATGACCTGACAGATGTTCGTATCTTACCGGGTACAGGTTTGCAAGGAACCATCTTGAATGGTAAAAACGAACGTCCAGTGATTTTTAATGCGGATAATGGCTTAACGGCCACAGCCATTTTAGATGGCTTTACCATTACTGGCGGGGCAGGAAATGCAGGTGGCGGAATTTATGGTGTTAGCGGATCCCCAACGTTCCGTAATTTACTGTTAAAAGGTAATTCGGCCACTATTGGCGGTGCAATGTATATAGGAAGTTCAAGTCCTGTGATCACCAATGTGGCCATGGTAAATAACACGGCTAATGATGGCGGTGGGATTTATCATATTTTTGGTTCGCCTGTATTAACCAATGTAACCATTGCCAATAACACTGCAAATAGGGGAAGTGCGCTATACTTAATGGATGGCCCAATGCAATTAAGAAATACGATTGTATTTGGAGTAGTATCTCTTGAATTTGGATTGTTAAGTTCACAGTATTCACTGATAGAAGGTCGAATCAGTACGGCTAACAACAACCTCAACGCTACAGGTATTTTAGCTTCACATGTCTTCGTTAATCCAGCAAACGGCAATTATGCACTTGTTACAGGTTCACCAGCGATAGACAAAGGCAGTAATTTGTTGTTTACAGGGCTAGCTGCTAATAGCAAAGATTTGGCGGGGCAAGATAGAGCTATTGGTAGTGTGATAGATTTAGGGGCTTATGAGTATCATACAGCCACACCTAGTGCTGGCGGTATAGTACATGTAACGACCTCTGGAACAGGCAAAGGAACGAGTTGGGCCGATGCGACTGGAGATTTGCATGCGGCCATTAATGCCAATGGTGCGCAGCAGGTATGGGTAGCCAAAGGAACCTATGAAGTATCGGCAAGTAGTTTTGTGATGAAAAACGGATTGGCCATATATGGTGGATTTGATCCTAATAATGGGATAGATGACTTAACGGACCAGAGAATACTAGAAACTAGAAGCGCTGCCACAATGGGTTCTATTTTAAGCGGAAGAAATGAACGGCCGGTGATATGGAATTATGCTTCGGCTAGCACTCCAATGAATGCTACGGCTATACTGGATGGTTTTACGCTTACAGCTGGTGCAGGTGGTGGGGCAAACAGCAGCGGAGGGGGAATGTATAACTCCTATGCGTCGCCAAAGCTATCCAACTTAGTTTTTAAAAATAACGGGGCTTCTTCAGGGGCGGGAATGTATAACGAAAATAATTCAGCACCATTACTTATCCACTGTGTGTTTTTTAATAATCAGACTAGTAATTTGGGAAGTGGCGGTGCCATGTACAACAGTTACTCCAATCCAAAGTTGGTGAACTGTTTAATGTATAATAACAAAGCCCGTTTAGGAGGAGCAATATGTAACGCGATCAATGCTTTTCCTAATCTCATCAATTGTACCTTGGTGGCCAACCATGCCGACGCGTATGGTGGAGCAATGAACAGCATGGCTTATTCCAATCCATCCTTTGCAAATAGTATTGTGTATGGCAACACGGCAAGCTTAGGAGATAATGGTATTGTAAAAGATGTGTCGCTCGCCAATCCTTTGGATTATTTTAATGCCAGTTTGATACAAGGTGCTACCAGTTTTGATGGAAACGATAACATTTTCTTTGGAGGAGCACTTACGGATATTTTTAACGACCCAGCCAACCACGATTATACTTTAAAAATAGGTGGCCCAGCCATTAATATGGGCAGAAATAATTATCCCAATGAAGCGGGACTTACCACCGATTTGGCCGGTAATCCACGTTTAAGGGGCAGTTCGGTAGACTTGGGCGTGTATGAGGCAGATGCCTGTGCCATCACTTCTGTTATTTATGTAGATGCTACCGTAAACAATAACGGCAGCGGCCCTGTTTGGGTAACGCCAACTACAGGTAACGGAGCTAGTTGGGCAACGGCTTACAAAACGTTGAAAGATGCGCTGGCACTAGCAAACCAATGTGCTAATATTACCGAAATAAGGGTTGCAAAAGGGACTTATTATCCCACAGGTACCAACGGAGTGTTGGGCCAAAGCGATGTATCGTTTACCCTTACACGCAGCAATTTGAAAATACTAGGAGGCTATAATGCTAGTACTGGCCTAAGGGATATTACCGCTAACCCTACCATATTGAGCGGAAATGTGGGGGCTGATCCTACTTATCACGTGATGCTGCTAGTGGGAGTGCCTACTACTGATAGTTTGGTAGTTGATGGTTTTACGATTGCAAATGGTTTGGCCAATAATCCTGATGACTATAAAGTGATTGATAACAGTTACTATATTTTTCACGATAGTGGTGCAGGCATGTTTATTTCTAATGTAGGCAACAATGTGGTGGTACGTAATTGTACTTTCCAAAATAATAAGGCTACGCTTGGTGGTGGCTTGTTCAGCGAAATTGCAAACGCAGTGATCGAAAATTGCAGCTTTAAGCAAAACAGCGTAAGCAATAACGCCTACTTTAGTGGGAGTGGTGCGGGCATGTACAGCACAGCTTCTGAGCATAGGATGGCTAATTGTACTTTCGAAAGCAACACCAATCTTGGGAATGATGGAGGCGGCCTGTTTGGTGATAATGCTACTTTCTTGATGAGCAACAGTAAATTCATCAACAATACTGCTGCTGGAAATGGAGGAGCATTGCGAATGACCTCTTCCCAATCGATACTGAATAATTGTGTTTTTAATGGCAATACAGCAAGCAAAGATGGTGGGGCCATTTATAGCAGTAATGCTCATCCAATTTTAACTAATGTATCCATTACCAATAACACTGCTACCGTAAACGGAGGTGGCATGTATAGTGCCAATGGTAATCCAGTATTTACCAATGTAACCATTGCCGATAACACGGCGGTAGGAGCTAATGCCCTTTACCTGAATGGTAGTGGCACGCCTATCCTTAACAATGCTATCATTTACGGTGGTATTACGGGAACTTATACGGCTAAATACTCTTTGATAGAAGGTAACACAGGAGGGACCAATGGCAATTTGAATGGTACCCTAATTACCTCTACGCAGTTGTTTGTTAATCCAGTAGCAAAAGACTATACCTTGCTCAGAACCTCACCTGTTTTAAATGCGGGCAGTAATGTGCTTTTTGCAGGTTTGGATATGAACACCAAAGATTTGGCGGGTAACCCTCGTCTTGTAGGTGCAAATATTGATTTAGGTGCTTATGAATATCCATACACCATCATGCCCGATGCCAATGGCATCGTTTATGTAAGGACAACGGCATTAGGTAAACAGGATGGAAGCAGTTGGAACGACGCCACTGCCGATCTTCATAACGCTATTCATGCAGGTAGTGTGGTAAAGGTTTTTGTGGCTACTGGAAACTATAACGTAGGTGCACAAAGTTTTGTGATGAAAAACAATGTAGCCATTTACGGTGGTTTCGATCCTCAAAACGCCATTACCGATTTAACACACCACCGTGTGATGCCCAATGCGGCCAATATACAGGGTACCGTTCTAAATGGACAAAATGCAAGGCCGGTGATTTGGAACGTTTTTGATGCTGCAACGGCCATGAATAATACCGCGGTGTTGGATGGCTTTACCATTACTAATGGTGCCTATTCAAATGGAGCGGGAATTCGTAACGTGTATGCCTCGCCAATACTGCGCAATCTGGTGATTGTGGGTAATAACGGGACTAGCACAGGTGCGGGTATCCATAACGATCATGCAAGTCCATTGATCATCAATTCGGTCATTAGTAACAATTATCTAACGTCTAGCTCGTCTGTTTATGGCGCTGGTGTTTATAATACCAATGCTTCGGCGCCCATTATCGTTAACGCCACAGTTGCAGATAATAGACTAGGTTCACCAGCAATTAGCATCGGTGGGGCAGGTATTTATAGCAATAACGCTTCTGCACCTGAAATTTACAATAGCATCATTTGGAATAATAAGAAAAATAGTATCCCTACTTGGTCAGGAGCAGATATACAAAACGAATATGCAACAACAATCATTAAACATAGCATTACGCAAGGTTTTACCACAGGGAATTCAGCCGATCAGAATAAGGTAGGTGAAGATCCATTATTTTTGGGTGCAGATTTCAAATTACAAACTTCATCACCAGCCATTAATGCAGGAAACAATAGCCTTTTTGTAGGGTTAAATGCCAATACCAAAGATTTGGCAGGAAATGAACGCTTGAATGGTGCCAATATTGATATGGGCGCTTATGAATATCAAGCAGTGTTACCTGTAACGCTTGTTTCTTTTACAGCTAAAAAAGAGAACAACAGTGCCAAGCTATCATGGGAAACAGCTTCAGAACAAGATAACCAGAAGTTTGAAATCTATCGCAGTAGCGAAGATAAGCTGTTCACCAAGCTAGGAGAAGTAGTAGGAAAGAACGTGGGCAGTGCTTACTTTTTCATGGATAAACAACCTTTAAAGGGCAATAACTATTATAAGTTAGTTCAGGTTGATGCAGATGGAAAGCCTACTGATTTGGGTGAAAGGGTATTGAACTTTGATTTTTCAGTCGCTAATATCACTGTGTACCCCAATCCAACCGCAAGCAGTGCAACTATTGTTTTTGGGGCGGGTAGATACAATCAAGTATTATTAAATAACGTGGAAGGAAAGGTGCTTCTACAACAACGCATAGGTGTTGCGCAGGTAGAAGCAGTGTTTGATTTAACTGATTATCCTAAAGGTGTTTATTTTATCAGATTAAAAGGGCTGGGTGTTGATATGGTGCAAAAGGTGATGAAGTTGTAGGTCCATTTAATCACTTTCACTGAGCTTTTCCTTTAATGTTTTTAGCGTGATCTTCTTTTGGAAGGTGAAGACATTACCCGTAGCCACCTGTTTTTTAAGATCGGCATTGAGCCAGTAATCTCCACAAATTGAAATGGTGTAATCACTAGGTCGCTCTTTTTCGTGAACATAACCTTTGCTGCCATCAGAAGCAGGATAGAATGCGATTACATAATAGTGGTTTAGTTTAAACTCGGAGAGATATGGACGACATAGCATACCGTTGTCTCCCCAAACGGTAAAAGTTTTCCTAGTTTCTTTTCCTTTATATTTTTCAATCACCTCAACTTCCATAGACATAGGTGTTTTGCTTTCGTAGATATCCTTAAAACTCGTAAACTTAACAATCTTAACCAGCGCCACAAATTCGGTTTTAGGAGCAACTTTTAGGAAAGCCCCTTGTGGATTACAGCTGCACGCATTGGCGTTGATATGGAGCGTTAGTATAAGAAGTACGGTGCAAATGGTTGTTTGAAAAAAAATCATATGTATTAGGATATCTTTCACAATGATTATTAAAGGGCTGAGTTATAAATTTAAGGTTATTTTTATATCTTGCTACCTAAATTAACACGATTTCGCAAGGGTGAAACTAGACCTTTTTTTAATAGATTTTTTTCAGACAGGGCAGGCGACAATGCAGCAGGAAATAAATGACTTAGATGAGGAATCTCTAAGTCATTCTATACTGTTGTTAGCTGAATATCATAGGGCAGATAGCTTACATATGCCTTTTTCAGCTCCCAATTTTCATTCAAACGCCGCGCTTTGGGCAGCAAAATATATTTATTATTCCCTGCAATTGGTATTGCTCAGAGATATAGAACTGGAGCAAATACAACAGTTGCTTGTCGATTATGATGGAACGGATACTGCCGAAGAAATCTATTCTGCAGACTTGATGTTACGTTTTTTACCCGATGTGCTGAAATTGGCTAACGGCCTTTCACCGGAAGATCCACTAGTATACAAATTGAAAGAAACAGCTGCGAAATGGCCATTTTCCTCTGTTGGAATGGAAGGTCTTAGGATTGGAACCATGCAAAACATTTTTGTGCATCCATCTTTAAGGCAAGCTTATATCGATAGGGTTATTACAAAAAAGGACATCAGCCGAATCAAAGGAGAAGAAGAAATGGCATTGCTTAAAGAAGTTTTAGGGATGCATGAACAAACCTTATGGCCAAATCTGAATTTGATGCTTAATGAAGAAAACATATGAACGAAATACAATCAACACACTCAACAATTGATAAGTTAATAGAAGTACTTGGACACCTAAAGAATGTTTTTGTGGGTAAAGATGAAATTATCGACCTCATGGGACTTTGCTTGGTAGGTAGGGAAAATCTTTTTATTCTAGGCCCACCGGGCACTGCAAAAAGCGCAACGGTAAGGGAACTTTCAAAATTGATTGATGGACACACTTTTGAGTATTTACTGACGCGTTTTACGGAACCAAATGAGCTTTTCGGACCATTTGATATCAGAAAACTTAGGGAAGGTGACTTGGTGACAAACACAGAAGGAATGCTTCCAGAGGCCTCGTTTATATTTTTAGATGAGCTTTTGAATGCAAACAGTGCTATTTTGAACAGTCTTTTGATGGTACTTAACGAGCGTGTGTTTAGAAGAGGTAGAGAAACTAAAAAGCTTCCAGCATTGATGGTGATTGGAGCAAGTAATCATTTACCTGAAGATGAAGCTTTGGGAGCCCTTTTTGACCGCTTTTTAATTCGTGTAAAATCAGAGAATGTTGATCCTCAGTTGTTGGAGGAAGTGCTAAATGCGGGATGGGCATTGGAAAAAAACACAGCAGCAAGACCATTAGGTGTTTCTGCTGATGAAATCAGGGCTTTGCAAGGACTCACTTCGGCAATTGATCTTTCTGGAATAAGGTCTGCTTATATCGAATTAGTCTATCAGATGAGGAATGCTGGATTACTTATATCTGACCGTAGAGCTGTTAAATTGCAAAGAATGATTGCTGCCAGTGCACTGATTTGCAAACGTAGTCAAGCCATCCTATCAGACCTTTGGATATTGAAACATATTTGGGATACTGAAGAACAGCGAGAGATCATCGCTAATATTGTAAATGCCCATATTGCTGCTGACACAACGGAACACCAACATCCTAGAGCAACATCAAATTCAGTTCCAAATGCGGAGGAAATCTATCAAGAAACGCAGCGATTGATGGAACAATGGAGCTTGCCAGGAACTACTTTGTCAGAAAAATCACTGATTAAAGACCGACTGCTACATTTAAACAACCGAGCAGAATGGATTGGCAATGAAACGCAACGGAAATATGTGCAGGAGCCAATTGACGAGCTATGGAAGCAAATTATGCAAGAGGCATGAGAGAGAAAGTCCTTGTAGTAGCCGTAAAATTTGAAGATCAGATTGGTAACATTCGTACAATACCAAACTGGAAGGCAGCATTGCACCTTGGTCAAATTTGGCTAAAAGGCCCATTGAACAATGGTAAAGATCAATTGTTGTTAAATTCGATGCCAGTAATGGAAAGTTATGAGGTTGATGAACAAAATCATCTTTTCCCTTCTGGAAGTTTAACACCAACTGCAATAATGGAGGAAATGGAATGGCAAAATTTGAAGGATTTTTTGCCGGTAGAAATGCCTGTTTCAGCATTGCCTGGTGTGTTGGATGTACTTATGTCCGTTAAGATGGTTAGAGTGGAAACTCAAAGATCCGCCTATGCCCTTAAAACTAGTTTAGCGGTATGGAGATCCTATATAGAAAGTGCACCTTTGGTGAGATTGCAGCAACTTAGTTTTGCACTTTCGGCAGATCAGCAGGAGGTACTGGTCATAGGCAATCCTTTACCTGTTATTCCAGGAAAAGGCTACTGGCTTAATAACAAACTATTAATTCCTATAGGATTTGATTTTAACCCGCCACTTATAGCAGAACTCTTGCTAAGTTGTTTAGATACGGAGACAGCTAGGTTTATACTCTTTAAAGAAGATGGTCAACGTAGCACTATTCCTGTGGATGGGTTTACAGCGGCAAATCGTGCTTTAGTTAGACAAATTTCTTAGTATATGGCACGTATATCTCAAGAAACAACCAAATATTTTAGGGCCTATCAAGATTATTTTTGGAGATGGACTGAACAGGGCAATGTGATTGAATTTGTCAATGAGCGAACCATTTGCTATCGTGAAGACCTTTCTAATATACTCGGAGCACTTCCAAATACTACATCTCTTTCTTTAGGCAGCATTCTGTTGATTTTATGTGCATGTAAAGATAACTGGGAAACACTGTTTAATGCCCGCTCGGTATTAATGGCAATTAAACCAGTAGCTAAAGAGGGGGCTGGTGATGATTATGATATTAGGCTTAAGCAAGAAGCCTATGATTTCTTATGCATGGTAAACCGTTTGCCTGCTCACGAAAGGTCTGATGTAAATAGAACGATACTGTTGCAGTGCATTTTTGATGCTCTTGCCACTAAAGGATATCACATGGGACTGTTGCCTATACTAAAGGAATTTAACAGCGGAACAGCAGATGAAGAAATTTTTGGTACAACATTTCCGCTTGAACATGCTGTGCTAATTCAGGATTTTGCGCCGTTGGCTGCAGCACTAACTGTTTTTAAGGATACAGAGAGCTTGCAAATGAAGTTGAGTACAGGTGTGGTCACTGTACCCAAGCCATTGGAATTGCCCAAGCCAGATTTGCCTCCTGAAAATTTAATAGATGAACTACAGCGACATGAAGAAACGCAGAATATAGCCGGGCTAGCCAGAAGGATGATGGCGGCTTTATATATTCCCATGCATTTAGATGGAGCAGATGAGCAGAACCTAGGAGGAATTTCGGACATTACAACCAAAGGTACCTATGATAGGCTGTTGCTTAGCGAGCTGGCTAACGATGAACTATTGCTGAGTGCCAGATTAGCCAATAACGAAGCACTTTTTTTGCAAAAGGAATCAGCTCCAAAACATAAAACACAAGAGCTGGGGCTAATTGTTGATAGTACCTTAAAAATGTGGGGAGCAGCCAGGTTATATGCGGTTGCAGCCTGTATTGCCTTTAACGAAAGTAAGCGTAATCATCAGCAACTAAAAGTTTGGTCGCTAGGAGGAAAACATGTAAGCGCACAGGAACTGCATACCAAAAAAGATGTGGTGACACTGTTAGAAAAAATGGATACTGCGTTGCACTGTGGCGAAATGCTCCTTAAAACCATACAGGAACACGCAACTAACAACGGACAATATATTCTAATTACTTCTTCTCACTTTTTAAATGACCCTAAGAATATTTCTTATTTTCATAAAGTACGTGACCGTTTACAATACCTAATTACTATATCGTCGGCTGGAGATATACAAATGACCCAGTTCCATAAAAATCGTTCTAAGCTAATTCACGAGGTGAAAATTGATTTGGATGGACTATTGTATAGCAGGCGGAGCCCTAAACTGTCTATCGATCAAAAAGATCTACCAGCCATTTTGTATGAAGAAACATTCCCGATGTATTTTCCTACTTCAAAAGTTAGACACAAAGAAACCTATCTCTATCGCTTAAAGGACCGATCGGTAGTTTGCGTTTCTATTGACAATAGATTGTTATACTGGCCAAGTAGTGAAACTGGAGCGGTTGAGCTAATAACAGAGGTGCCCAAGGGACGATACCGTTTTGGGGAGACAGAGTATTCTCTCTATTTAATGGTAATCCCCGAAGCCGGTAAGATGGTGAAAATCTATACCATTAATCCAGCTACTGGGGTTTTTTATCTTACGGAAGTAACCCTGTCCTATAAAACCGTAAGTGATTTTAATTTTGCTTCCCCATACTTTTATTTTACCAGTCAAGGCAAATTAGTAGCGATAGATGCCGGAAAAGGAGCAATTGTTCCAGAAGAAGAAATAAAAAAAATCGATTTGCTCAATTTGCCACATGATATTTCTGGAGGGTCATATCAAATAAAAAAGCACCTGAACAATGGCTATAGCCCCATCAATTCCAATAAACTCATTTATATCAATCCTACAGGTAAGATTTTGTCAGATAAAAAGGAACTGGTATTAGCAGGTAATGAACTTCGTTGGCAGGAAAATGAAAAAGAAGCTGTGAGATGGATAAATCCAGTTTCACAGAAAATACTTACTGTTAATCATTTGCCCAATATCAAGTTTACCAAATACACTTGGAGAAATGGAAGTACGGCAATTATGGATTCCAGAGGTTTACTGCATTTAAAAAGTTGTAAAAGTACCATTCCGGAAATATCTGTCGTAATGATTGTAGATCAACCTACGGCTGCTTGGAGTGCAGATGGTTATGTTAGTGGATCTAAATATTTCACTGGACATGCTGTTGTAAATTATATATCCGCAAGTCAATTTTATCAAAAATATATTCAAACATTTATCGACAGCCTATCCTAATATGCAACTGCAACTTCGTCAACAAACCCATCAAAATCATGATATTTCAGGTGCTTATATAGAAGGAAGCATTGCTGATTGGTTTGCCGAAATTTCAATGTGGCACATAAATCCTCTTACCCTAAAAATATACCTAGTTCCTCAAAACATTGCTAATCCCCATTGCAAAGGAATACTGATAATGTTTAATGGAGAAATTCCCAAAAGAAATACTATTCGCTATCCATATAAACTAGTGTCGGATGGCTTTTTGATCCCTTTAACGGCAAAACTTTATCCAGAGATAACCGCAGAGGAAGTTAGTACATTGAAATTGTGGGACATGCAGTTTTTTCATCCCCATATTGGATTGGTTGGCTTTGAATACCAAGATGCTAGGGAATTATCATCTTTAATTGAAATCACCGCTGAAGAAGAAAGCCAATGGATAAACACTTGGCCAGCAATTTCAGCCTTGCCTCGGTTGCAGTCGGTTGTATTTGAGCAAGATATGAAATTTGATGCTGCTGAACATCTTAAATCGTTGATTGATAGTAAACCACTAAATGAGATCCCCTCATTAGATGACCAACAGGGTAAACGTTTTTCTAAATTGAGAAAGATGCTCAGACCGCTGATCAATCTCGGTATTTGGATCATGCTAATTTTTGCATTTGTGGGTAAGATAATACTGCAGCTTATCCATTTTTTATTGCCAAAAGCAGCATCTAGTATTAGGAATATGGCACAACCGAACCTATTGCAACGTCTTGATTCATGGATCGATAAGCAAATGGGAACTTTGGAGAAACAGCGTGACAGTGAACTAAATAGATTGGTAAAGCTATTTGATAAAGATAAAAATAAGGCCTTGCAATATGCTATTCCACTAAATAGTGCCTATTTAAATAGAGGCAAGGCATTGTCCACCGCAAAATTAATAGGAAGGCGTCTGAATTTCAATTTCGGTAACTTGGGAATGGGTGGGGCAACTGACTTTTGGGATATTGGCAACTACGAACGAGTATTGCGGGAACGATATGAAAAAGTTGCCAGCGAAGCCATAGCAGATCAGGATTATAAAAGAGCTGCTTACGTTTATATTCATTTACTGGGAGATTTTTTTAGAGGCGCAGCAACCTTACAAGATGGTAAACATTATAGAGAGGCCGCTGCCATTTATAAAGACCATGTAAAAAACAATCTACGGGCAGCTCAATGCCTTGAAGAAGGCGGATTGTTGAATGAAGCTATTGAACTGTATATTAAACAAGAATATTTCGAGACGGTTGGGGATCTTTACCTAAAGCTTGACCAACCAGACAAAGCAGCCAAATATTTTGAGGAGGTGATTAGCCGTGCCCTAGAGGCAAGAGATAACCTTAAAGCTGCAGAAGTAATCAAAACAAAGTTTGAGGATTTAGAGCGAAGTCAAATGGTTTTGCTGGACGGCTGGAAAAATAATAATAAGCCCGAACAATGTTTATCACGTTATTTCGAGATAGTAGTAGCTCGCGAGCTTTCGATCATTGATGCCGTAAAGGAGTTTCATACCACGCATGTTAGCCGAACAAAAAGCACTAACTTTTTAAATGTACTTGCAGATTTAGTGGCCAGCTCTGAAAATAAAGAGCTTAAAGAGGAAGCTTTAACCATTTGCTATCAAATTGCCCATCAGCAAATTAATTATGGAGATTTTAATGCCCTAAAAATATTAGGACGTTTTATGCCGGATGACCGCATAATTGATCAAGATGTACATAGATATGTGGTTAAGCACACCAAACAAATTAGGCATCAATCAGCAGACTATCATATCCAGTTGGAAGTTGGAACAGTTTGGAGTGAATTTTGCACTTTCCATGATCAATTAATTGCTATTGGTAAAAAAGAGGGGAACATGCGGCTGTTGCGCATGAACTGGGACGAAAAAATCGAATATACTTATCTTAGCCACATCAGTGCTGAAATAGAGCCTATGCTTATCTCAGACTCAAGCCTGTTTGATGAGGTATTGGTCATTTCTCCAGAAATAGCTAACCGGAAAGAACAGTTACCGGCTACAAACTTTTTTGAGCGATCTGCAACTTTCCATCAAATCAACTGGCTTGAACCAAATACCATAGGGGCCACCTTAGATACAGAGGGCAATGTTAGCTCATTAGTTATTCGTGGAGAAGAATTACTACTCCATACACACGATCTTAATGGTAAAAACATATCATCCTGTACCTGTACCCTCGAAGGGTATGTTGTGAATGCTAACGAATTGCCGCTGAGTTATTCGAAGCTGTTTTGGAGAAAAGAACACCTCTATTTTATAGGCCGTGATGTCTTAATGCGCGTAGATGAAATTGGTATGCTACAAATATTACATATGGAAAGCTTTGTGTTAAACTTTTCTATTAGTGTAGCACATACTGCTCTAAAAATAGCCGTATTAACCGTAGAAGGTTGTATGATTGTGATGCCCACCTTAAAAGAAATGGTAATTGGTATCCCTTTATTTGGTCAAGATTTATTTGCCAATCTTGTACAGTTATTGCCCAATAATTATGTAGTGTTAGCTGCAGCACAAAAAGCACAAGTTTATGAACTTAGCGGTAACAAAGCAGTGCTGTTGTTTGAGGTTGTTACTGATCATGATATTCAACGGATTTTGGTAGTGCCTAAGCGTAACCATTTTGCATTGGTGGAGGCTGATAATAAAATCTCAATATTTGTAATCCCCTAAAATGAGTAAAGAATGTGTTTATTAGATTAGCTTTTTGTAAATCCGCTCGAATAACTAGATGGTATAGTTATGAAATCTTATTCGAACAATATCTTGAGCGAGATTTTTTACTGCAAAAAAAAACGGAGATGCCCTTTCGAACATCCCCGCCATCTAAATTAACGCTCTCGGCACAAATATAGCAATGAATCCAATTTGATTCGCCATTGAAAAGTAAAAACTTATTTAGTGGGCTCTTTTGGAGGACAGGCTACGTTCTTCATGAGGTAAGAAAGTATAATGGTAAAGGCCACATAGCCTACAAAAATGATAAATCCAGGCTGTAGGGAGGTATAGTTAATGGTGTTAGTTACCAAGGTTTCACTTTTGATGTTCAAGTCAGATAACTGGCTTTGTAAAATACCATTCAAACCAATGTAGGTCATCAATATACCCACTACCATTACATCGGCCATATCCCATTTGGCAGAATCAAAGGCAAGGTATCTGGTTATTTTATTTTCGGAAATGGGAGGGGAACACAACATATGCAGGCCCCTTGCCGTCATTCTTAAAATGGGTAAAATAATAACAAATAAGATGATGAGTACGCCCACGGTAATCGAATCGGGTTTAGGCTGTTGAATTAATACCTCTGCAGTACCTAAAATACTTTTAGATTGATAAAACAAAACTTGATTGCTAAAAGCCAGTTTTTCGCCAAGTAAATGAAGTTCCAAATGACTTAAGCGAGCATCTACCTCGATAATGGAAACCGTACAACCCACAATGAGCAATACCAAAGCCATAAGTAACGACATTACAAAAAGTGGGGTGTGCAACTTTAATTTCCTTCTTAAAGGGAGCCAAAAACACAATGCAGCCACCACGCAGCCAAGCATAGCGTAAGCGTAATTGTAGGTCACTTTTCTAATGCTTTCCAATCTTTTTTCTAGATGCGTATTGAAGCTTGAAATACTGTTTACCTGATACTTTTTGAATAAATATTTGGTCATTTTGCTATGTGCAGTAGCAGTGCTGTCGTAAATTTGTTCGGCCAGTTCGTTAAATTCAGTAGTAGCAATACCTTTTAATTTTTTGATGGCCCTTGGTGCGTTAATACGGTTAACAATGGTACGGGCAAAAGATGGCACTTGTTCATGAAGTTCTTTGGGTTCTACCAATTGTTTAAACGCAAATTTTTTGAGCTTGTCGCCAAGGCTTTTCTGTGGTTTATCAAATTGTGCCACTACCTCGTCTATCATGCCATGCAATTCCTTTTCAATCTCCTCACGCAGTTCCTTTTTTTGCTCATCACTTACCTTGAAATCTTTAATCTTATGGGTTACAATATTCGAAAGCTTATCACGCCACAAGTCTAATGAAAACACGCCAAAGGTAATGTTGTTGGCCGTGGAGTAGTCTTCTTTAAGTTGCTCTTGTTGTGCAGACAGGGTATATAATTGATAGCCAAAATAGCTCTCTGCAGCAAGCAAAATGCTAAGTCCTAAAATCAGTAGGAGCTGATTTAGCAGTGTTTTTTTGGATGTTGATTTTTGGCTTACGGTTTTCAAGGTTTTAGGGATTAAACTGTCGTATGTTAAATTGTTTAGTGTTTTTCGGTAGTTGAGGTGTGGCTATAGTGTGGGCTAATAGATTTTAGAATCGTGGAAAGGATCAAACCAAAAAGCACAAAGGCAATAAAGATCAAATAACCTGGTTGTAAGGCTGTATTATGGGTAGAAATAATGGTGAGCGATTTTACAGGAATGTCTAAGCGGGCCAGTTGAGCTTCTAATAAACCGTTTAAGCCAATATAAGCCATCAAAATAGCAATCACAATTACGTCGGCCATGCTCCATTTGCCCGATTGGAAAGCAAAGTATTTGATGAACTTGTTTTCAGCCAATTTTTGTCTGCCAAATAAATGAATACCAGTAGAGCTTAGTTTCATTACTGGAAATAGAATACTGAAAATAAGAATCAGAATACCCACTAAAATAGAATCAATTGCAGAACCACTAATGAGAATAGTAACCACATCTAGAATACTTTTCGATTGGAAAAATAGTACTTGGTCTCTGAAAGTAATGTCTTGCCCTAACAAAGTAAAGTCAATAGCCCCAATACGTGCATCTACTTCAATCATAGAAGCAGTTAAACCTACAGCCAATAAGATAAATGCCATGGCCAAAGAGAGAATGAAAAGCGTGGCGTATAATTTTTTTTGTTTACGAAAAATACCCCATGCCCCTAAAAACAATACAATCCCAATTAACATGGCCGTACAATAATTATAAGTAGCACGGTTAATGCTTTTGAGCTTGCTCTTAATCTTTTGGTTAAAAGTGCTGGCATCGGCTACGCCATATTGTTGATAGGTTTTTTGTACTTTTTGCGCGTTCACAGTTAGCGTACTATCAATCGATTCGATTTCGTCCAGCTCATCCAACTTTTTCAATGCCATGGTGCCCAACTGACGTTTGGCCTTAGGGTTATCTATTTTACCAATAATGGTATGGGCTATGCCGGGCACCTTTTTCTTTAGTGTATCTACATCAATGAAATTCTTTACCGCAAATTTCACAATCTTACCACGAAGTGACTTTTTCTTTGGCTTGGTCACTAAGTTCTCCGCTTTGTCAATAAGGGCAATAATTACACCTTCAATTTCCTTCTGCAGTTCCTTTTTTTGCTTGGCGGTAAGTTCAAGGTTCCTAGTTTGCCGTACTATAATCGTTTGGATTTTATCTTGCCATTGGGAAATAGAGAACAGCCCTAGGTTGATGTTGTTCATCTCGGCATAATCCTTTTTTAGCACTTGTTGTTGATGAGAAAGTTGATGCAATTGGTAGCCCGAATATGCTTGGGCGACAAGGATGGCCAAAAGCACCAAAATCAATGAGATTTTGACTAAGCTAAATTTGCCACTAGTTTGGGTTGAGGTGTTAGTTGCCAAGGTGCAAAGGTTAATGTTATGGCGTATAACGTAGGAGCTAGGCTAATTGTTTGCATACCATTGACTTTGTTGGTTGGACAAAACGGTAATTTCATAAAAATTAGACCATTATTTCGTAAAGATTATTTAATAGTATTCTGTTATCTTTGCGGAAAAATATTTTTTCAATGTTACAAAAAGCGTTCTCCCGCTTCGGAGTTTTTAGTTTAAGATTATTGTCAAAGATGCCCTTGGGTTTCTTATATCTTATCGCCGATTTTTTCTATTTGCTTGTTTATCATGTTTTTGGTTATCGTAAAAAGGTAGTGAGAGAGAACTTGTCAAATTCATTTCCAGAGAAATCATTAAATGAAATCATTACCATTGAGAAAACCTTTTTTAGGTATTTGACCTGTCTAATTGTAGAGGTGATCAAAATGAATAGTATCTCTGCAAAAGAATTGCAAAAACGTGTACGCTTTAAAAATACCGACTTGGTAGAAGCTTACCTTAAGAATAATGAAAGTGTGTTGTTCTGCTCATCCCATTACGGAAATTATGAATGGGTATGCATGGCCATTGGTATGGCTTTTTCGGGCGAGCATTATCCTATCTACAAACCATTGAGCAATGAATTTTTTGACAATTGGTTTTTAAAGATGAGAAGTAGGTATGGCAATCATATGGTATCTATGCGACAAACCATTAGAACCATCCAATCAACCAAGGACCGCCCAACAATGTTTACTTTCGGTAGCGACCAATCGCCATCAAAAGACGATATGAAATACTGGACCATGCTTTTAAACCAACCAGCAGCGATACAAATGGGGGTGGAGAAGATAGCTATGAAAACCAACAGACCAGTGTTTTACCTAAAAACCAGTTATGTAAAGCGTGGTTATTATGAGGTTGACTGTGTACCTATTTGCCTTACCCCAAAAGAAACTGCCGAGTTTGAAATTACTGAAGCCCATACCAGATTTTTAGAGGATTTTATTAAAGAAGAACCCGCTTACTGGTTGTGGAGCCATCGTCGTTGGAAGCATAAACCATCGGAGAAAATCCAATCAACACCTACTGAAGAAACACTTCCGGAACAGGTGTGATGATCGGATAATGAGTTAATTGAATGATGTGATAATGACCAATAAGCGAATAATCAATACCCAAATAGACTGATGAGACTACCATCGTTTCATAATGCAAATTAGTTAGCGTCACTTTCTTGGCTATTTCGTTATTTTGGTTGCTATTACTTCCTTTGTACGCTGGATTCACCTACTTGTCATTCTGAACGCAGTGAAGAATCTCCATTAGCATTAGTTAAAGATCCTTCGCTACCGAATTTTCGGTACAGGTTACGCTCTGGATGACAGAATGCTTAATTGGTCACTACCAAATAGTCAGAATGCAAAGTTGAGATGACTTGGAGCGACTAGTCAGTACAAATAAACTGATTAGACTATCATCGTTTCAAGTTCCATTATCATCGTCACACTACCTTTGTCGTCATCTCGAGGTTAGGAGAGATCTAACAGCTGTTGTATTTTCAAATTAGATTTGTTAGAATTAGATGTTTAGCCAGCGCAAATGAACTAGCTACTAACTCCTAATTTCTAACCATTACATAGGCGCTCTTTAAGCAGGATAGAATAGCATTGCTGCTACAATAAATTACAAAGTCAGTATCCCATTTAAAGATGCCGACTTTGTAATTATAGCAGGCTTAAAGTTTTACAAACTTGATTGTTTTTTTGATTCCATTATCTTCATATTGAAGAAAATAGGTGCCTATATTTAGATTTTGAAGTTGTAAATATGTAGAGGCTTCACTCACTTTGATCTCTTTTACTACCTGTCCATTTACGTTTACGATTTGCGCTTTGGCGGCTTTGCTGATATTGCCAGCTATGCTAAGAGTCGTTTCGTTATTTACGGGATTGGGATATAGGCTAATGCCTGCCTCATTTAATACACCATCGCTTTTTATTTCTACAACGTCTGAGTATTTAGAGTCTCCGTTGCGGTCAAATTGTTTTAAACGATAATAGTTAATGCCATTTTTGATATCGTAGTTCGCATAACTATAATTTAATGGGCTATTGCTATTGCCGTTTGCTGCTTTGGTATACACATTTCTAAGCGGTACAAAGTCATTATTATCTACACTTCTTTCTACTAAAAAATAATCGTTGTTTAGTTCCATAGAAGTGGTCCATTTAAGTAGATGATGACTTCCTTGAGCTGTTACACCAATAGATGTAAATGCTACTGGCAAGGGAGTTAGCGAATACTTTTGATGGAAACCTTGGGTAAGTTGAATATTGCCAGTACTAACTGTAGTAATGATAGGTTCACCAACTGTAAAAAAAAGAAAATTTCCATTAGTTAACTGGCCAGAGCCCCCAGTACTAGCCAAAGTCTGGTTGGTAGTATTTTGGGCAGCGGCATTTAACCCTATAGCGCACATGGTTAATACAGCCACTAGCTTTGATTTAATTTTCATGAGCTTAATTTTTAGTGACTATATGAGTTAATTGATACTAATTCCTGCACTAGCGTGACCTGTAACGGTATTAATTAGTGTAAGTCCTGAGGCAGTGGCACTATATACCATTAAGTAGCGATTACCCGCAGTTACAGGTATATTCAAGCCAGTAGTAGACCCAGACATGGTGAATCCTATAGCAACTAGGCCCGTTAGTGCAGGTGATAACGTCACTGCTGCCCCGGGAACGGGAGAAAAAGTATTGGAACCAGCAGGTGCCGAATAAAGTTGAGCAGTGACACTAATTGTAGTGCCAATTAACGATAGTGCTACAGTATTACTAAAAAAAACCGATATAGAAGTAATAGTGCCATTTCTAGGCGTTATAAAGGCAAAATTTGAGATACTAGTAGCATTAATAGTCCCACCAGTTAACGTTACACCAGCGGCGGAGGCACCAAAGCCAATTACCGAGGTGGTTCCAACGAGCCCACCAGCAATGGTAGTCATTACAATTGGCGAACCAGAAGCATAGGGAATAATTGCTCCTCCGTTGTTAATTGAAGAGTTATCGGCCATGCGTTCCCAAGCAGAACCTTTGTAATAGTAAAAACCTGGCGTGTTATCCGTTTGGTATATCAAAAGTCCATCAACGGGCGATGCAGGTCTGTTGGCCATAGTTACTCTTGGAATAAGAATACCTTTATCCGTAGCTGATATATCTAATTTTGCACTTGCAGCGGGATCTGTTCCAATTCCTATGCTTCCAGTATTGCTGTTTTTAATGTTTGTTCCGGTAATGGTCCATTGATTGTCAAGACTACGTTGAGCGCTTAAGGAGTAGGGTACACTTACCAGTTCCGTGGTTGAAAGCGCCGTGTAGCTAGATCCGCCTGTAATATCTGCTTCAATTTTTAGGTACCTGTTACCACTACTCCAGTCGATACCACTAAAAGTACCTATAACTACAGTACCCGCTCCAATTTGTAGATTTACCAATCCAAAGTTGTTGGTGGTTATGTTATGTGTTTCTGTGTAAAGAGCAGCTCCCGAAGGGCCATTTAGAATGCTTAGCCTTAGGGAAACATTTTGGCTGGGAACAGGATCTCCGGCATTGTTTCTAACTACAGCTTGATAATTAATTTTTTGAGGAAATTGTGCGAAAGCTGCTACCGAGGTGAATAACACCACAAAGAATAGTAAAAATTTTTTCATGTTTTTGCGTTTAATTTAGTAATTGAGAGACAAGAATGATTTTGAATATTATGCTGTTTGCGTAAACAAAATAATACCTTAACCTTATACTAAATTCGCTAAAAAAATCTTAACTAGTTTTTTCTGTATCGATAATGTTACTTTTGTTTGACGGAAACTATTCTGATAGTTAACAGTTTATAACCGCTAGTTAACAAATCAGTGATCAGTTTTCAATGAGCGAATAATTAGGCTTTGCTAGATTCAATAGGTTCCTATCTCTTTTTCACTTTGCCTCATCACACTACCTTTGTCGTCATCTCGAGGTTAGGAGAGATCTAACAACCGGTTATATTTTCAAATTAGATTTGTTAGAATTAGGTGTTTGGCTAGTGCAAATAAACTAGCCACTAACCACTAACTCCTAATTCCTAGCCCCTAATCCCTACTTATAATCCATTACATATTTACCCAAATTAGGCTGATGAGCTTTTTTTCGTTGTAATTCGTATTCATAAATACTACGGCCTAGGTTTTTCATGAAAGGATAACAAACCGTTTCGTATTCATATTTGCCATCGTTATAGATACCATCTTCGTTACTTTGTACCACAGCGGTAAGGAAAAACTCTACACCATTTTTAAAATCAACGATGTAAGCATTATCGATAATGAAGCCATAGCTATCACCATACTTATCAAAAATACGAATGTGAGGTTCAATTACGGCATTTTTATCCCTACCATAAAAAAGCATCTTGGCGTAGGTAGGCCAAAATTCTTTAGCATCATATTTAGGATAATCACTTTCGGTAGGGAACTTGCTCATGTAGGTATAAATTAACTGGTAGTCGGCAGGGGATAGCTTAAACCTTTCCTTTTTAGCGAAAGCTTCAGGCATCATCAAACGTTTCATGAGCGACTGCTGATCTTTAATGGTAAACACATTCTTGTTTTCAAAACTGTAAGGTCTATTTACCAATTGTTCGTTACTATCCATGTAGCCTACACCCACAATAAGATTAGTTAAATCCAGTGGATAATTGTTTGGGTCGTACTGTGCCGCTTGACGATATACCAATGTATCACCATTGTAAAAGCGGATAGGGTTGGTATTTTTCTCCCTTTCGCCACCATCGCCTATGGCTAAACGATTAAGGATACGGCTTTCCTTCATGCCATACTTTTTGAGCTTGGCATTCATTTCGGCCCTGCCAACAAACTCAAACAAGCGGTTATAGGCATCATTATCACTAGTAAGCAATACTTTTTTGATATAATGGGCGATGTTAGGTTTGCCATCAGCCGCCGTTTCATCTTTACTTACGGCAGTTTGCCCTTTAAAAGCAGTATCCGTGATCATGGTACTATAGGCGGTGAGGCCTTTAACGTTAAGCTCATTGATTTTCTCCAAAGCGAAAATAACTGCAGCTAGTTTTACCGTACTAGCAGGATAAAAGTAATGTTTAGGGTTAATACGATAACTGAAAGTTTTAAAGCTAGGTTGGTTGTTTTTATCTCGGTTTACTTGGGTGTACATGATCTGTACTTCATTTTTATTGGGATGCTTAAGTATTCCCGAAAATAGTTCAGGCTTGCTTTCTAGCAATTGCTTTAAAAAAGTGGTATCAGTTTGCTGTGCCATGGTACTAGTGCTGATCAATAAAAGTAAAGAGAGAAGAGTTTTGTGCATGTTGGTTTTGTTGATAGCTAAAGATAGGGTTTTTAATGGTTGGGTTAACTGTTTAGTTGTTGAATTGGTTAACTGTCGGTTGGTTGGTTGGTTGGTTGGTTGG
>JAEXHI010000032.1 GCA_023450085.1 Bacteroidota bacterium | reverse complement strand
CTCTGTTCCGTCTTTTAGTTTTAGTGTGCTCATGGTTTTAAAGTTTTTGTTTATGATCAACGATATTTTGTCTTTATTGTTTAGCAAAAGTAGTCTTGCGAAAGGCTGTAAATCTTGATCTATGATAAAATCTCGTTTTTCCTATTTTGATGAGTAACTAAAACTGTTTGTGGTTTGATTCTTGAAAAAGTCGCTGAGATGTTTTGATGATACAATAAAAAGCATGTCGGATCTGTCGGCTTTTGTCGTTTTTGTCGCCTTTGTCGGTTTTTGTCGGAATTGTCGTTTTAGGGGTACTGGTTCACCGTCGGTCTACCGTCGGTCCTACGTCGGTCGTACGTCGCTGCAATGTTAATGATTGAATGTTGAAATAATGCTTGGAAAAAGTAAGGATAGCTTTATTGAATCGGGTTGGTTGTTGATGGGGATCGAACCTGAAAAAGGATCTTCATGAACTCAAAAAGGAAAAAAACGTTTACTTAGGAAGAATTCCTTTAGCTGCATTGGCAAAGAGTTGATCGATCTTTGCTTTCAGGTCTTCAATCTGCTGGTCGATGTTTATGCCCTGATCGTCCATCCGCTTTGTTTCTAGGGCAGCAATCTGCACTGAAAACTGTAAAAAATCCATTAATATGCTACTGAAAGAATTGATGATCGCCAGCACTTTATCCCCATCAAGCGCTGCAACGGCATCATAATAAACACCTATATCAGGATCAATGTGCGCAACAATAGCATTCCGAACGGCAGAAAATGCCGAAGGATAGTCATAGGTTTTCTTAAATAGCTTCAAATCAGCTGAGACCTTTTCATAGAGCGGCTTTAGCTCAGGATATTGATTTTTAAATTTATTCAGTTCTCGGTTATACCTGTCGCATCTTCCTATGGTTTCATGAACAATCATATAGCTATGCTTCAAAAAGTAGGCTTTCTCCCATTCATTGGTAGATAGCATCAAATGCTTCATAATAACCAGCAACTCGATTAATGCAATATTCAGCAAACTATTAAAATGAAGCTGCTTTTCAGCTTCCTCAAGATCGGTCACATCGGAATTTGGATTCAGTTTCAGCAACATCTGCTTACCAACTACCGTTTCGTTTAGCATCCTTCGTCGCTGGTTCAACTGTTCGGTATAAAATGGAATGCAGCGCTCAGCTGCCTCCAGAATTTTTTGTTGAGAAGCGTCCATTTCCAAAGATACACCTAATTGAACAACTCTATTATGATAATTTGCTTATGGACTTCCCTTGTTGTCGAAATGAAAATCACTATAAACAAAAAAAAGCAGCTCTTTTCAGAACTGCTTTTAAAACTGGTGGGTGGAAGATGGGGCTCGAACCCACGACCCTCGGCACCACAAACCGATGCTCTAACCGACTGAGCTACATCCACCGTGTTTTTTTGAGTGTGACAAAAGTACAACTTTATACATTCGAAACAAATATTTTTCTGCTAAAAACTGAAAAAAAATACAAGCCGCTATTTTTCAAATGTTTGCGTTGTGTGAAGGAGAGAGGTTTTTTTTGTGATCACCTTAATTATTGCTGAATACGTCTCATTTGAAGATCAAAAAACATGTACTTATTAATCATTTTGCCGCTGATCATGCTCAATGTGGTGTTTAGATCAAGCGAATTGCCTTTTATTATTTCAATATTTCACCTGTAGTGTAAAGACAAGAATGAACAAAGAATTGATAAAATAATGGTGACCAAAAGCTGGTCATTCGTCACTTTTTTGATAGTTGTTTACGTTATCAATAAAAATAATGACGTAAAACGAAAAAAAGCACTCAAGTAATTATGTAGATTTAGTCTAAATAAGTAATTTCGCAAGCGAATTCATAACCTTATTCTTAAATAGAAATGAAGAAAGTAATGTTCGCTGCCGCATTTGTTCTTGGGCTTGGCTCAGTAAAGGCACAAAATAAAAATACCCTATTACAAGCTGATTTTTGGAAACAAAATCCAACTGTAGAAGCCGTAAAAGCTGAAATTGCTAAAGGAAACAATCCTGCAGAATTAGATCCAAGAGCTTTTGATGCCACCACAATGGCCATCAACAACAACGCACCTACAGAAACCATTAAATTTTTGGTAGAACAACCAGGAAATGGCGTAGCTAAAATTACACACGATAGCCGTATCTATTTACACTGGGCAGCCCTAAGAGGCAATGTGGAGGTGGTAGAGTACCTCATTGCAAAAGGTTCAGACATTCAAACCCCAGATAGCCACGGAACCGAGCCAATTGTTTTTGCTGTATCAGGTGGACAAAAAAACGTAGCGGTTTATGATGCTTTTGTAAAAGGTGGCATTGATCTTAAAAAGAAATATAGAAATGGTGCAAACCTATTATTATTAGGGATTGCTAATGATAACGACTTAGCCATTGCCAACTACTTAACTTCAAAAGGACTTTCGTTAAAAGATGTAGATAGTGAAGGCGCTACTGCGTTTGACTATGCAGCTAAAAGTGGTAACGTTGAAGTATTGAAAAACCTACTAGGTAAAGGAGTAAAGGCAACTGGTGCGGCTTTAATTTTTATGTCGCAAGGAGGCCGTGGTACTGCAGCGCCAATTGAATCGTATAAATACTTGGTTGAAGAATTGAAGCTTAACCCAAATTTTGCGAACAAAAGCGGTAACGTATTGCACAGTATTGTGCGTAAGCCAAACCAAGAAGAAATCATCAAATATTTCTTGTCAAAAGGAGTAGATGTAAACAAAGCCGATGGAGAAGGGGTAACGCCTTTTATGAATGCAGCAGGTGGTAAAAACTTGGCAGTGGTAGAATTGTTGTTGCCAAAAGTTAAAAATATCAACGCCGTAAACGAAAGAGGCGAGTCTGCGTTAACAGCAGCGGTAGCTACAGGTTCTCCTGAAGTGCTTGCTTTCTTGTTGGATAAAGGAGCAAACGTGAAAATTGAAGATCAAGCTGGACACAACTTGGCTTATTATGCCGTGCAAAACTATCGTCCGGCAGGTCCTCAAGGCGGCGCAAATGCTAAAGATGAACTTACCGAAAAACTAACTTTGCTTAAATCAAAAGGTTTGAATGTAGAAGGCCCTCAAAAAGATGGTAGCACTTTATACCACATCGCCATTGCAAAAGCTGATTTAGGTTTGTTGAAAAAATTGGCGGCGTTAAAAATCGATATCAATGCTAAAAACAAAGAAGGCTTAACGGTATTGCACAGAGCAGCTTTAATTTCAAAAGACGACCAAATCCTTAAATATCTGATTGCTACTGGAGCAGATAAGAGCTTAAAGACTGAATTTGACGAAACCGCTTATGATTTAGCGACTGAAAATGAATTTTTGTCTAAAAAGAAAATTTCGGTAGACTTCCTTAAAAACTAACATAACCATAGATATATAAATGAAATCTTTTCTTAAAATAGCTGCCTTAGGTTTGTTGTTGAGCTTCTCCTCACAAGCAATGGCGCAAACTTCAAAATATAAATGTATGCTGCAAATGAATGCCTACACAGGCGAAGGAGCATATATTGTAGTTTCTTTGATCAATCCAAAAGGAGATTACGAAAAAACCTTGTACATGATGGGTAAGGACAAAAAATGGTACAATGGATTTAAAGAGTGGTTTAAATTTTTCTCTAAAACCCAAAAATTAGATGCCAAATCTGGTGCCTCTATTGGTGGCGGTGACAGAACCATGGTTAATTTGGATATTGATGATGCCGTGGTTGACAAAGGTTATAAACTACGTTTTGAATCATCTGTAGAAGACCAAAAATATTACCTTTCAGATGTAGAAATTCCATTAACTGCGGAAGCATTAGCTGGTAAAGCCGATGGAAAAGGATACATCAAATACATTAGATTTAGTAAAGTTCAACCGTAAATAAAAAATGACCCTATCCATTTGGCGCTACGCCCATTTGGCATTGGCATTAATTTCATCACTTTTTCTAGTTATGGCATCGGTTACCGGTGCCATACTTGCTATTGATGCTATCCAAGAAAAAATGCCTTCTTACCGTGCTGCTAATTTCAATGAAATTACGGTAGCACAAACCGTTCCTGTGTTAAAGAAAAATTTCTCTGAAATTAGTGAGCTTGATGTTGACCATAATGGTTTTGTGCGTTTAAAAGGCTTTGATGAAGAAGGCAATGAAGTAGATGCTTATGTAGACCCTAATACGGGTAAAATTTTGGGTAAGCCAATCGAAAAAAGTGCCTTGGTAGAATGGACTACCTCTTTGCACCGATCTTTATTTTTAAAGGAAACGGGACGACTCATTGTAGGTATTATTTCCTTCCTGCTCTTGCTGATCGCGATTTCTGGGGTGGCTTTGATCATCCAAAGACAACGTAGCTTATCCAAGTTTTTCACTAAAGTGGTGAAGGAGTACTTTGCACAGTATTATCATATTATCACAGGGAGGTTAATCCTCATTCCAGTTTTGGTCATTGCCTTAACGGGGACATATTTATGCATGGTGAGATTCCAGATTTTTCCAGAGCATAAAGCCGAGCATAAAGAAATTGTAGCCCCAAAAGAAGATCCCGTACAGCAGAAGATTGCAGAATTTACGCTGTTTAAAAATACCAAACTGGCAGAGGTTAAAAAGATAGAGTTCCCCTTTGCTGAAGATCCTGAAGAATATTATAACCTAAAATTAAGCGATAAAGAACTTATTGTTGATCAATTTAGCGGTAAAGTACTAAGCGAAGTGAAATATCCCACCACGTTGGTGCTTGAAAATCTAAGTCTTGATCTGCACACTGGACGTACCAATATGATTTGGGCGGGTATTTTAGGAATTGCTTGTTTAAATATCCTGTTCTTTATCTATTCTGGTTTTGCCATTACCCTAAAGCGTAGGGCAACCAAAATTAAGAACAAACATAAAACCACGGATGCTGAGTTTATTTTATTGGTGGGAACAGAGAACGGAAGCACTTTACGTTTTGCCAATGCCATTCATGAGCAGTTGATTGCCCAAGGGAAAGTTTCTTATTTAGCACAATTGAACCAATATCAGGTTTTTCCGAAAGCAAAACATTTACTGGTATTTACTTCTACTTATGGTTTGGGAGATGCCCCTTCGAACGCCAATAAAGTATTGCAACTGATAGAGAAATTTCCACAAAAGCATGAAGTGAATTTCTCGGTAATCGGTTTTGGTTCACATGCCTATCCCGACTTTTGTGAGTTTGCTAAACAGATAGATCAAAAACTAGCTGAACAGACTTGGGCAAAACAATTGGTGCAACTTCACACTGTCGACGATAAATCGGCAAGCCAGTTTGTACAATGGGTAAAAGCATGGAGTGAAAAAGTAGCGGTTGAATTGGGAACCACGCCTGCATTATATGCCAAAAAACCTAAAGGTTTACATAAAATGATGGTGTTGGATCGTACTGAAGTGTCAGATGCCGAACAAACTTTTATCCTCACGATTAGAACCCCAACTCGTACCAAATTTACTTCGGGCGATTTGTTGGCCATTTATCCAGCAGATGATAATAGGGAGCGATTGTACTCCGTTGCCAAATGCCAAGGGAATGTACAATTGGTAGTAAAACTTCATCCTTCAGGTTTGGGGTCTGGCTATTTGAACAATCTGAAAGTAGGTGATACCTTCAGAGCTCGAATGGTAGTGAACGAATCCTTCCATCAACCTAAAAACAAGCCTTTGGCCATGATTGCCAATGGAACAGGGATAGCACCTTTCCTAGGAATGGTTACACAAAGCCGTAAAAATGCGGATAACCATTTATATGTAGGCTTCCGTAAAGAAACAGACATCATTAAGCAACATAAAGTATTTCTTGATCAGCAGATGCAAAACCATAAGTTGAAGAACTATCAAATTGCTTTTTCAAGAGAACAAAACCATTGCTACGTAATGGATCTAATTAGGAATGATGCTTCTTATTTAGCACTGTTATTAAGCAATGGTGGTGTAGTCATGATCTGTGGTGCCTTGCAAATGCAGCAGGACGTAGAAAAGGTAATCGATGAAATCTGCATGAAAATAAATGGTAAAGGGTTAACGTATTATAAAGAAAAAGGACAATTACTTACGGATTGTTATTAGATGGTAGCACTGCCGTCATTTCGAGCGGAGAGAAACGAAGCCGAGAAATCTTTGGACTATGTAATTGTGCTAGTGAAAATGACGAAGCCGAGAACCGAAAGCACAGCTAAGTTAAATCTTTGGATTATGTATAGCTTTAAGAGACTGCTTCGTAAACTCGCAGTGACGAAAATAGAGAAGTCATTGCGAGGAGGTACGACGAAGCAATCTCATGGTTCATTATTCGTTTCTTTAACAAGTTTAATTTGAATACTTTGATCATACATCACTTTAAGAGACTGCTTCGTAAACTCGCAGTGACGAAAATAGAAAAGTCATTGCGAGGAAGTATGACGAAGCAATCTTTCTTGTTTTTCACCTTCCTTTGTCTCTTTGCCCTTCATGCAAACGCACAAGTGCTAAGAGAGCGAGCAGTTACGCTTATGGGTAGTCGCTTTGATATCAGTATTGTTGCTGTAAATGCTCAAACAGCCGATCAACACATTGATGAAGTCGTTGCAGAAATGGCTCGGATAGAAGACCTCATTTCCGATTGGAAAGCAAGTTCCCAAATTTCAGAAGTAAATCGCAATGCTGGCATCAAACCCATAAAGGTAGATCGTGAAGTGTTTGACTTAACCAAACGTTCGCTGTATTTTTCGACCATCACACAAGGAGCCTTCGACATTAGCTATGCGGCCATGGATAAAATCTGGTACTTTGACGGTTCTATGAAAGCCATGCCAAGTGAGGCAGAGATCAAAAAATCAGTAGTAAAAGTCGGTTATAAAAATATAGAGCTGGATAGTGCTGCCAGTACTATTTTTTTAAAAGTGGAGGGAATGAAGATTGGCTTTGGAGCTACAGGCAAAGGTTATGCTGCCGATAAAGGACGTGAGCTGATGGAAACAAAAGGTATAAAAGCAGGGATTGTGAATGCTTCTGGCGATATGACTACTTGGGGATCCAAACCCGATGGCAAACCTTGGTATGTAGGTGTTACCAACCCCTTTAATGAAGAGAAATCTATAGCTATTATTCCATTGAAGAGAGAAGCCATTACTACCTCTGGTAGCTACGAAAAGTTTGTTGAATTTAACGGGAAGCGTTATGCGCATATCATTAATCCCGTAACAGGCTATCCAGCTACTGGGCTAATTAGTGTAACAGTATTGGGGCCAAGTGCCGAAATGGCCAATGGTTTCAGTACGTCCATCATGGTTTTAGGCAAAGACAAAGGTTTGGCTTTAATCCGTCAATTCCCTGCTTATAGCTGTATATTGGTTACGGATGAAGGCACAGTCATCAAATCTGAAAACTTCAAAGGGAAATTAAAGAAGAAGTTGAAATAACCTAAATTTCGATTAGACAAATTGCCTACTATAATCCATAAAGATAATTACGCGCTATGTGTCTATGTGGTTTTATGACTATTAGTAATTTACGACACCTAAAAGAGGGCGCTATTTAAATGAACCACATAGACACATAGAAATTTCAATAGCATCAACAAAACGTTGTAATTTATTCTTCGTCTTTTAAAAAATATAGACTATTGTAGATTTACCCCTATGTGTCTATGTGGTTATGTCTTCTCCTGAACTCACTTTAAAATAGTTAATCAACTTTTTTCTATCTTCGTTTTTAGCTTTGAATCCTCTCAGACCATGAAAAAAATCTATTTACTGCTAGCACTATTGGCGACCTTCTCAACTGCTTTCGCCCAAAATATCTTTCCTAAAAAATACGAGGATTGCAATACTTCCCGCTTTTGCCTCGATTGTGGCGATACGAAAGTAAGTGTAGATAGCGTAGCATTTGCAGCGATGTTTAAGGAAGTGAATTCAAAAGCTTATGTCAATAACCTACAGGGAAACATTATGGTTCAGGTATTGGTAGATTCCTTGGGACAAAGTTGTGTATTGAGCCATACCGAAACCAAAGGCCACATTGTGACCGATAAAATTGTAATGGCCTTGAATGATTTTAGAGGTTGGAAACCCGCATCAAGCAAAGGAAAAAAAGAAGAATTGGTTTCTATCTGTGTGTTGGTAACCATTAAAGAAGGTGAAATTACAGGTAGGGTAGAGCGCATGACCGAAGAGTTCATCAACAAGCTGTTTGGCGATAGAACTAAGAAGAACTAAATCTGATGCTCATCAATCAATTCACCAATTTGAGCAGCATAATCGTCATTTAACTCGTTCGAGGTCCATCTTGTACTACCATTAACAGAAATGGCATGTACTTCACCCAATTTTTCGTTTCCGTCAAAAACATCGTAAGTTTCGTTTAGTCGTGGTTGTATGGTCAATGTCTGTCCAACTAAATTAATTTCGAAAGGTTCCATAATTGCTAATATTTTAAGTTTAACAATGAAATAGGAAGGTTGTTTTGTCGCGCTATTTCCTTTCGTATTGTTCTATCATTCACCAGTGCGTAAATCCCGCGCAGTAGTGAACCACGAAGTGCTCATCGAGATAATCTCTTAAAGCAATGGGAAGAATTCATTAGAATTGCGAATCGAGCTGATAATAATGGAGTGTCAAGTGTTTATCTCTAGATGGTTGTTGTTAATAAAACTGCAAATAGGTCTTTACAATCAGCCACACGGCAAAACCAATAATGATCACCCCAGCAACCTTATTAAGTTTCTTTAACGTATTTTCCTTAATGCGATAACGAAGTTTACTGGCGTAATAGGTTTTTAGTCCATCCACAGACAATTGTACCATCATGGCAATTAAAAAACAGAATATTTTTTCGGGAAGGCTATTGAGTTTTACGGAGATAATACCACTTACAATCACCCAAAACATGAGGGTAGAAGGAGTGAGAATGCACATTAAAAAGCCTTTTAGGATATAACCCCGTTTACTCACTTTGATGTTATCGCCCTCGGTATAATTGATTTTTACGTTAGATAACAGGTAGTAAATCCCAATGCCAACAATAAAAATACCACCAACAATACCTACATACTTGTCAAATTCTCGCTGGTATTTGAAAAATTGGGAGCCAAAAAGTACAACACTGATTAAAATAAGGTCGCTAACAATAACGCCCGAAGCTAAAGAAAAGCCCGCTTTAAAGCCCCTTTCGATACTGGTTTTAATCATGGCAAAGAATACAGGTCCCGTTACAAAAGATGAAATCAGACCCGCCCCAATACCCAAAATGATTGCTTCAAACATTTATTGTTTCTGTAATTTCTGCTAATATGCAATTTTCATAGCTAAAAGCTCAATTTTTATTTAGTTTTTCCATTTTTAAAAAGCCTGTTTAAGTTAGGATATCAGGTAGAATAACCGTTCTTTTTACGCTTTTAAAGAAAGTGTACTTAGTACACTAATTTGAAAAAAAATACCTATGTTTAGCGCAATTTTTTTCAAACCTTAAATTTTAACCAAATATGGAACAGAATGTAAAAACCAATTGGGCGCAGTTTATCCCCTTAGTAACTGTGTTTTTCTTTTGGGGCTTCGTAGCGGCGAGTAACGACATACTCATCCCCGTTTTTAAAGAAGCATTTAAATTATCACAATTTGAGAGCCAGTTAGTCTCTTTTGCCTTTTACATTGCCTACACCGTAGGGTCTTTGATCTACATCGGTATTTCGGCAATAATGAAGACAGATTTGATCAATAAGATAGGCTATAAAAATAGCTTGGCCCTAGGTTTAAGTATTTCAGCAGTAGGAACGTTATTATTTTACCCTGCAGCAAATACGGGTTCTTTTCCATTAATGCTTTCTGGTTTGTTTATTGTAGCATTGGGCTTTTCATTGCAACAAACGGTAGCCAATCCTTTGGCAATTGCTTTAGGTCCTGTTAATACAGGTTCGCAGCGTTTAACTTTGGCAGGAGGTATCAATAACTTGGGTACCACTATTGGCCCTTTGATCGTTAATATCGCTATTTTCGGTTCGGCTGTTCATGCTACCAATTCTTTAGATATCCAAAGTGTAAAGATCCCTTATTTAGTTTTGGGAGCGGCCTTTATCGTGGTTGCCATCTTCCTTAAATTTTCTCCACTACCTGATAAACCTGCCATCGCAGAAGCTGAAACAGAAGTTAAGGGAGGTAAAAGTTCTGCCCTAAAATACCCTCAATTGGTGCTGGGTATGATTGCCATTTTTGTTTATGTGGGGGTAGAGGTTTCTACAGCGAGTAATTTGCCTGAGTATATGATTAAACATTTAGGCTTTACTACAGGACAAATTGCGCCTTACATTTCACTGTATTGGGCCAGTATGATGATCGGAAGATGGACTGGTGCCGTAGAAGCTTTTACAGATAATGTACAAATGAGGAAGGTTTTAAGATTTGTGGCTCCATATTTGGCTTTTGGTGTTTTCTTAGCTGTTAATGCATTTTTTGATCATGATTTGGCTCCGTTTTATGTATATGGCTTAATTATCTTGGTGTTAATTGCAGCAGATATCTTAAGTAAAGGCAATCCAGCTAGAATGTTGTTGATTTTCTCTTTGATAGGTGTTTTTGCACTATTAACAGGTATGTTTACCGATGGTATGGTGAGTGTTTACGCATTTACCAGTGTAGGATTGTTCTGTAGCACATTATGGCCTTGTATCTTTACTTTAGCCGTAAGCGGTTTAGGAAAAAATACCAGTCAGGGAAGTAGCTATTTAATTATGATGATCATGGGTGGTGCGATCATTAGCCCGTTACAAGGTTTGGTTGCCGAAATGATAGGCATTCAATATAGTTATGTGGTAGGTATATTGTGTTTTTCTTACCTGATATTTTATGCTTTAAAAGCAAGTTCTATTTTGAAAGCACAAGGCATTAATTTCGATCAGAAAGTTTCTGGTGGTCATTAAGCTTAAAAATATTTAATAAAGAAGAGTCCCGCACATGTGGGACTTTTTTTATGGCCTAATCAAACGTTTGCGAGCTTTTAATTATTAAAAATATTTAAAATACAGGTGGTTTTGCTTAAGTTAGACGAAATTTAAACCAAACTAAAACGATGAATTCTATTCCAAACCAGAGCAGGACGGCGTTATTGCCTATGGTCATTTGCTGTGCACTGTTTTTTATTTTTGGCTTCGTAACCTGGGCCAATGGTACCTTGATCCCATTTTTAAAATTGGCCTTAGATCTCGAAACGGATTTACAGGCATTCTTTGTAACCTTTGCTTCGTATATCGCCTATTTCTTTTTAGCCTTGCCAAGCTCTTGGATTTTACATAAAATCGGATTTAAAAACGGTCTGGTATTGGGGATGGTGATTTTAGGTATTGGTTCATTAATTTTCATTCCTGCGGCTGATAACAGAAGCTACGGCTTGTTTTTAACGGGAATTTTTATTCAAGGTTCAGCAATGGCCTTGTTGCAAACTGCGGTAAATCCTTATTTAAGTATTATTGGCCTAATAGATAGTGCCGCCGCACGTATTTCTATTGCGGGTTTGTGTAATAAAGGGGCGGGAGTATTGGTGCCTATCATTTTCGGACTTTTGTTTTTGAAAAATTCGGAACAAGTAACTGCTAAGCTTAATGCTACTACAGACATCAACGTAAAGAATGCCATTTTAGATGAACTGTTACAACGCGTACATACCCCTTACATTGCTTTGGCAATCATTTTTGTGTTGTTTGCCGTGGTGATTAAGTTCATGCATTTGCCAGAGGTTAATGAAGAAGAAGAGGTGGTAGAAGAAAAAGCTGTCGATTCAAAAGAGAATAAATATGCTGATATAAAATTTGCTAAAAAGACAAGTGTTTTCCAATATCCACATTTGTTTTTGGGTGCCTTCGCAATTTTTTGTTGTGTGGCTGCAGAAGTAATGGCTGGTGATGGTATTGCTACCTATGGCCGTGAGTTAAATATTGCTCCTAATTTAGTGCGTTTTTCAACCTCATTTACCCTGATTTGTATGTTGGTGGGTTATGTGGTGGGTATTGTCACTATTCCTAAAATAGTTTCGCAACAAATGGCATTGCGTATTTGCGCTACCTCGGGAGTAATTCTATCTATGGTTTCGGCATTTAGTTCTGGTTATGTTTCCTATTATGCTGTGGCATTGTTAGGTTTGGCCAACTCTTTAATGTGGCCGGCAATCTTTCCTCTAGGAATTAAAGGCTTAGGCAAATTTACCAAAACAGGTTCGGCCATTATGATTATGGGGATTGCAGGTGGTGCTTTGGTTTTACCTATCTATGGTTTCTTAAAAGATACTTTACAGATTGATTTTCAACATGCATTTTTATATACCATGCTGCCAGCTTACCTATACATCATTTACTTTGCTATAAAAGGCCATAAAGCAGGTACGGCTAAATAATAGATCAACATTTTATATTAGCTTTAAAATGCTAATTTTGAAACCTCTCTGATTTATCGGAGAGGTTTTTATTTTAATTGAACCATGGCAAAATCATTTAACGAGATATACATGAACTTGGCGTCGGACCTAGCAGGACGTTCGCATTGTGTGAGGGCCCACGTGGGTGCGGTGCTTACTAAAGATACTCGTATCATCTCTATCGGTTACAATGGTCCGCCTCCGGGTACGCATAACTGTGATGAAGAATGGCCAGAAACAGGTTGCGACAGAGACAGTAAAGGGAGTTGCTCTTTGGCGCTGCATGCCGAAGAAAATGCGATTCTGTATGCCGTGAAAAATGGTTCTAAAATAGAAGGAGCTACCCTATACACTACTTTGTCTCCTTGTATTGCTTGCGCTCGATTGATACTTTCTTCAGGTATTAGAGAGGTTTTTTATAGAGATTCATATGCTGCCTATAAAGGTTTGGCAAGCGACGAAGGTGTAGATTTTTTGAACAGATTTGGCGTTAAAACCACACTTTTGAATGGTAATTAATTTTACTATTTTAGAGTGTGCAAATCATATCATCTAAAAAATTACCTTACGGTAAGCTCTTGTGGTTGCCTATTTTTCTAATTGCTCTTGCCTCTTGTAAAGATACCGGAAATAAAGGATGCAATCAGTTGATAGATTCTGTGGCCAATAAAACCTCTTGGGGCTATAATGATGAAAAGGTAAAAAGAAGGGCTTTGCAAACATTACGGGAGGCACTAGATGGTAATGAAAAGCTGTCTGCAAAATCCAAGTTTGATGTTTATAATGCTTTTTATCTTTATTATTTCTTTGGTAGGAAGTATGAAAAAGCGCTGCCCTACACCGATAGCATGCTCAATGTCATTGAAGCAACCAACAACAAAAAGAAATATATTAAAGAACTTGCTAGCGCTTATTATTGTAAAGGCGATGTATTGTTTAGGCTTGGTGCTTATGAGGAAGCCTATAAAAATTACTTTTTAGCAAAAAAACTTCAGCCTGTTATTAAAGATCAGTGCGCCAATAGTAATTATAGCTATCGCATCGCGATGATTTTGTATAGGCAATCGAAGTATCAAGATGCCATACACTACTTTCAGGAAACTTTAGTGGAAGTGCGTACCTGCAAGCAAAATTTTCAGGAAGTGTATAAGCAGCAGGAGCTTTTCAATAACATTGCACTTTGCTATTCCCGATTAAACAAGGCTGATAGCGCATTGGTGTTCTACCAAAAAGCAATGGCCTTTGTAGAAAAAAATGATACCATTCCAGAGAGAAACTGGTACTATAAGTCGGCAAGAGGAGTGATTTATGGGAACATGGGGGGTGAACTATTATCACAAAGGAAATTTAATGAAGCAGAGAAATTGCTTAAACAAAGCATAGCTATTAATGACCAACCCAAATATGATACGGTAGATGCGGTAACGGCTAAGATAAAGCTGATCAAGGTTTATCTGGAAACCAGTGAAAAAGACTCGGCTTTTAAGTATCTTAAAATTTTAGAGAATGATAGCAAAAGGCTTAAAATACTTGATTATGTACAGTCATATCATTTGCTGAATGCCAAATATTTGAGTAGTGTAGGGCAAAGTCAGCAGGCTTTTGAACATTTGTTTCGTTACACCACCCTAACTGATTCCCTGCAAAAAGAGTTGGACAAAATCAAGTCCACCAATATTGATGAACGCTTTCGGAATCTGAACAATGAGAACGAAATCAGCAACTTAAAAAGAGAGGCCGAAATCCAACAACGTTACCTGTACATTACCTTGGTATTTATTTGCATGGCCATCTCCATAGTAGCGTTGATTTACAGTTATTGGCGGAAATCTAAACGAAACGTCAAGCAGCTTACTAGGCTGAACAACGAAATATCTAAACAAAAAGATAAACTGCAGGAAGCCCTAACCAAATTGGGCTTAAGTGATAAGGAGAAAGATACTATTTTACGTGCGGTAGCGCATGACCTTAGAAACCCAGTGGTGGGTATTTCAAGTCTTACTAAATTAATGATTTTGGAAGATGAAGATCATGCGAATCTAGATAAATTGAAACTGATCGATGGGGCTTGTAGTAATGCACTACATTTAATCGACGATATTATTGAGGCCGCAGAAAATAAGGAAGGTTTAGATATTACGCTGAAGAAGAAAAATCAAAACCTAATCGAAATTGTAAAAAATGCCATAACCTTATTGAGATATAGGGCTGATGAAAAGAAACAGTCCATTCATCTGGAAGCTGATACTCAAAATCTGGAAATTAACATTTACGGGCAAAAGATTGGTAGGGTAGTGGGTAATTTGATCAGTAATGCCATTAAGTTTAGTGATACAGGTAAGGAAATTAAAATCACTGTTGTGAGAAACAAAAAAGAGGTGATGGTGAGTGTAAGTGATAAAGGTATTGGTATCCCTGAACAAATTGGTAAGGACGTCTTCCAATTATTTACCCCATCTAAACGTTTCGGTACCAAGGGTGAAAAATCCTACGGCTTAGGGCTTTCCATCTGCAAACAAATCATAACCGCACACGAAGGTAAAATATGGTACGAAAATAATCCAACAGGAGGTACTACGTTCTGTTTTACATTGCCGTTTTAGCTTTTAAATAACCACCTAAGACACCTTAGTTTATTTTAGAATATGATGTTTAAATATTTAATTAGCTAGAATAAACCATTAAGAAGTTAAGATAATTAAGGTGTATGTGACTATTATTAAATTACTTTAAAAATAAACACCTTAGACACCTTAGTTTACCTAAGCGTTACTAAAACTAAAATGCTCTTAGGTGTCTAAGGTGGTGAAAAATAAATAAATATCTAATACACATACAGCTTAATGTCCCTTCATGACTTAATGTTTCAAAAACTAAGATGTTCTTAGATGTCTAAGGTGGTTAAAAATAAATACAACTTCATGTTTCAAACCTTAAATGTCTAAGGCGATAAAACAGAAATTATCTCTACGTTCCAAATAAACAAATAAACAATTAACCAAATCTCATCTCAAATTCCTACCTTTGCGCATGCTAGAAAAAATCATTATCCTCGATTTTGGTTCGCAATTTACACAGCTGATTGCACGTCGTGTTCGCGAGCTAAATGTGTACTGCGAAATTCATCCATTTAACCACATTCCAGAACTAGATTCAACTGTTAAAGGAGTAATCCTATCAGGTAGTCCATTCTCGGTACGTCAAGAAGATGCACCTTTTGTAGACTTGAACCTGTTTAAAGGTTATCCATTATTAGCGGTTTGTTATGGAGCGCAGTTCATTGCACAACAAGGCGGAGGAAATGTAGAAGCATCGGCCACAAGAGAGTATGGTAGAGCTAATTTAAGCTTCGTAAATAACGAAAATCCATTGTTCAAAGGGATCTTGGTTGATTCGCAAGTGTGGATGAGCCATGGCGATTCAATTACCCAAGTACCTGAGCATTTCGAAATTATTGCCAGTACCCCAGAAGTAAAAGTGGCAGGTTACCAAGTAAAAGGTGAAGAAACTTATGCTATTCAGTTCCACCCTGAAGTAACTCACAGTGTTGATGGTAAAACCTTGTTGAACAATTTCCTAGTAGGGATTTGTGGCTGTGTTCAAGATTGGACTTCAGATGCTTTTGCAGAAACAACCATCGCAGATTTGAAAGCACAATTGGGTGATGATAAAGTTGTATTAGCACTTTCGGGTGGCGTTGATAGTAGTGTAGCTGCAGTGTTGTTGCACAAAGCCATTGGAAAAAACTTACACTGTATTTTTGTAGATAACGGCTTGTTACGTAAAAACGAATATGAAGGCGTATTAGAGCAATACAAAGATTTTGGTTTAAATATTAAAGGCGTTGATGCTAAGGATAGATTTTTAAGTGAGCTAGCAGGTGTTGAAGATCCAGAAAAGAAACGTAAAATTATTGGTCGTGTGTTTATCGAAGTGTTCGATGATGAAGCGAACCAAATTCAAGATGTAAAATGGTTGGCTCAAGGCACTATTTATCCTGACGTAATCGAGTCAGTTTCGGTAAAAGGTCCATCAGCAACTATTAAATCGCACCATAACGTAGGTGGATTACCAGACTTTATGAAACTTAAAGTAGTGGAGCCATTAAAAACTTTGTTTAAAGACGAAGTGCGTAGGGTAGGAAACACTTTGGGCTTAGAATCGTTTATTTTAGGCAGACATCCTTTCCCAGGTCCAGGTTTGGGAATCCGTATCATAGGAGAGGTTACTGCAGAGAAAATTGCGATATTACAAGAAGCAGATCACATCTATATCCAAAACTTAAAAGATGCTGGTTTGTACGATCAAATTTGGCAAGCTGGAGCTATCTTTTTGCCAGTTCGTTCGGTAGGAGTAATGGGCGATGAGCGTACCTATGAAAACGTAATTGCGTTGAGAGCTGTAGAATCTTTAGACGGAATGACCGCTGATTGGTGCCATTTGCCTTATCCAGTGCTCGCTAAAATATCCAATGAAATTATCAATAAAGTAAAAGGAATTAACCGAGTTGTGTATGATATCAGTTCGAAACCGCCAGCAACTATTGAGTGGGAATAAGCTATTAAGTTTATTAGCTTTCATCGTAGTATTTGCTGCGTGTTCGCCAAAAATAACTAAGCCGGTGGCAACAGCCCCGGCTAAACCTGTTGAACAAAAACCTGTTGCAAAGTTTACACAAGGCAACATTAGTGTTTTTATCCCTTTTCAACTTAACCAGTTCAATTTAAAAACTGTTACCAAGGCTCAAATAGGCAAAGCCGATATGGCACTTGATTTTTATCAGGGCCTAATGTTGGGCATTGATTCGGCTGCTAATGAAGGATTAAACTTTAAGGTGAACGTTTTTGATAGTAGGGATGATAATAGTCAGTTAGCAGCATTGACTAAGCGAGAAGCGGTAAAATCAAGTAATTTGATGATTGGGCCTATTTTTCCTGATGGGGTAAAATACATGTCGCAGTTTTCAGAAGCGAATAAAATGCCTATGGTGTCGCCCTTGGCAGCTTCAAAACCTACGGAGTTTAACAATCCTTACCTCATTTCGGTAGTTAATAACATTGAGCAACATGGTGTTAGGCTTGCCGATTATATTGCCAAGCAGTATAAGGCTGATCAAAGTATTGTGGTATTAATCAATACTAAAAAATCATCTGACGAACAATTTGCAGCCCCTATTCGAAAGCAGTTTGCTCAAAAGCATCCAAGCTTTGTGGTACAGGAATTTACCTCAACCTTCATTTTCGAAACCAAGATGGTGAAAGGTAAAAAATATGCAGTGATTCTTTGTTCGGATGATGCGCCTTTTGTGAGCCCAAGTTTAACGAAACTTTACCGATTGAAAAATGTAGCTGGGTATCCTATCCAGTTATTTGGACATCCCAACTGGGCTAAACAAACTTATAGTATTGATCAGTTGCAAAATCTGCAGACCGTATTAAGTAGTTCTTACTATATTGATTATAAAAGTAAGCCTGTAGTAGATTTTATTAAAGCTTACCGAGCTAAATATGAATTTGAACCTACGGAGTATGCTTTTAAAGGTTTTGATACTGGCTATTATTTCGGTAAATTGATGGCTAAACATGGCTTAAGTTATCTTGATTTTTTAGTGAAAGAAAACTATAAAGGATTGCATAACGATTTTGATTTTGGGTATGATGCCGAATACGGTTTTTATAACAAACATTTGATGCTACTGCAATATAAAAATACATCGCTAAGTCAGATAGATTAGTAACTAGTGGTTAGTAGTTAGGAATTAGTGATTAGGAAAGAGCAAGGGAAAAGTAAGAAGTTATAGGTTGTGAGTTATCAGTTTCCATAATGAACCAGTGAACCAATGAACTAATGAACCAGCCAGTGAGCAACTAAAAACAATAAATCAACCAATGAAAGTACACCATCACATCCGAGCATTTGAGCAAGTTTTAGCAAGTTACGACGGCAAGCTACCTTTGCACCGACATTTGATTGTTTATTTTAAGCAGAACAAGCAAATGGGCTCTTCGGATAGAAGATGGGCCAGTAGATATATATACAGTTATTTTAGGTTGGGGAAGGCACTTTTAGATTTGCCTGCAATTGAACGTTTAGCCATAGCTGATTTCTTGTGTAATAACGATTTAAGCCTCATTACCGAACATGCTTTTTCTGCAGCAATTGAACAAGTTGCAGCACCTATAGCCGATAAAGTCTCTTTTGTAAAAAAACAATATCCTGCTTTTCAATTGAAAGATGTTTTCCCATTTGGAAAGCAATTGTCTGAAGGAATAGACCCGCAGGAATTTCTACTTTCTATATTTACACAACCTGATTTGTTTATCCGTGTAAAAGAAACGCATTTACCTACTATCAAAGCGAGGTTGGAAGACGCAGGAGTTGTGGTGAAAGAACTCTCAGAAACAACTTTGGCCTTGCCTAATGGCACTAAGTTGGAGCAAATTATTGATGATGCCCGTTTGTATCAGGTACAGGACTTCTCCTCACAAAAAACAGGAAACTATTTTGAGCCTAAACCTTACGAATATTGGTGGGATTGCTGTGCTGCCTCTGGTGGTAAATCTTTATTGATACATAGTTTAGAGCCCAAAGTGAAATTATTGGTGAGTGATGTAAGAGAAACGAGCTTGGGTAACTTACAGGAGCGTTTCCAATTGGCTGGAATTAAGGATTATCAGAAAAAGGCTATTGACCTGTTGCAGAACAATGATCAGATTTTACACCATTATGAGTTTGACGGCATTTTATTAGATGCGCCTTGTTCAGGTGCGGGTACTTGGGGCCGTACACCTGAAATGCTTTACTTTTTTGAAGAGTATAAAGTGGCTAACTATGCAAAGTTGCAAAAAGCCATTGCCGAAAATGTAGTAAAGTATTTGAAGCTTGGTAAGCCTTTAATTTACATGACTTGCTCGGTATTTAAGGAAGAAAATGAAGAGGTGGTTGAACATTTGCTCAATAATTTTCCTTTAAAGCTAGAACGTAAGGAACTGATTGCGGGTTATGGCGACAAAGCAGATAGTATGTTTGTGGCAAGATTGGTAAAAGAGCAGGAGTAATTAATAGATTATTCGTTGTTGCGAACTTTGCTAAGCAATCTCTTGATTGTTTTCAAGATGTTGAGATGTAGTGTAGTACGGATTCCCGTAGCAGCAACTTTCTTAAAATTAGTATATTTGTGCGCCAAACTAAATATGCTCAAATATTTTCTGTTCATTATTACTCTGTTTTTTTTTTCGGCGGCTGTTCAAGCTGTCGAACACAAGCCTATTCATAGCACTAAACCTGTTAAAAAGCTCGCGAAGAAAAGAGCTATTGTGATAGAAAAAAAATGCTCTGGAAATGTTATTGAGCTTTTTACCACGGCTACAGGCCCATTTCAATGGGAAGATGCCAACGGACCCATTACTGGAGCAAATTCAAATATATATAGACCAACTGTAGCGGGAACATATAAACTAAGGGCTGATTCTGAAGTTAGTAACTCAATTACCTTAAATTTCGCCGTGCCAACAGCTAGTTTTACGCATAATGCTGCTAACAATGCCTGTGGTTCAGAAACGGTGACTTTTACTAATACCTCCACCAATGGAGAAACCTATCTTTGGGATTTTGGTGATGGAACCACCAGTACGGATGAAAATCCTGTTCATGAGTTTAAGGCACAAGCAGGAGCAGGTACACAAGAGTTTACAGTTAAGCTTACAGTAACTAACGAAGTATGTAAAACTGCAGTTGTTACGAATGTAGCAGCAGTAAAGATAAAGAAACTTCCAGATATAAATATTTCTGGGAACTTTCAATCCACGATTTTCGACGGAAAAAATACTATATATATATGCTCCGATACTGACTCAGAGTTTGAATTAGATAATATTTCCTCAACAAGAACTACCAATGTCTCTTATAAGATTATTTGGGGAGATGGGAGTCCTGATTATGTTTCAAATAACTTCACATCTTTAAAACACACTTATTCAGTAGGAATAAAAACAATGAAAATTATTACCGCTGGTCAAAATGGTTGTGTAAATGAACAAGAATTTACAGTTTTCGTAGGTCAGCGACCAGCTGGTAATTTAGATAGAGATCAGTATACTGATATTTGTAGTGGTGGTTTCTTAACTTTTAAATTAAGTGAAGAGACAAAGAAAAATCCTCCTGGAACAATTTACAGGATAAAATTTAATGACAATACACCAGAAATTAAATTAGTAGAACCATTAACTGATAGCCAGAGGACATTTAAAAAAACATTTGACAAAAGTTCGTGTGGTTTTACTTTTAATATAGGTGGACAAAATATTAATAATTCTTTTGGAGCAACCTTTATAGCAGAAAACCCTTGTAATTCTTCTACGGGGGCAATAGGCAATATTTTTGTAAATGATAAGCCTAAAGCCGCTTTCAGCAAAAATAAAAGTAATATAATTTGCGAGGAGGAAACTATTACTTTTACTAACACAGGAACAGCTAGTTCAGCAAAGCCAACGGGTTGTACTACAGGTAAGTTTGTGTGGAGTGTTGAAGGTGCTAATGTTGGTGATTACACTATTGTAAGCGGTAATATGGGAGAGGTTGTGTCAACAAATTCTTGGATAACAGGAACATCCCCTCTTTCAATAAGATTTGTTAAAGCTGGAACTTACAAGGTTAAAATTAGAATTAGAGGAGAGGCCAATATTGCTGGTTGTGGAGAAGATTTTTATGAAGAAACCATCTGTGTTAATCCAAAACCAATTGCTAGTTTTACTTTGTCAGCCAATACTTCTTGTGCACCATATACCTTAAAGCCAACCAATACTTCTAACAGTCCACTGCCTAATTGCGGTACAAACATGTATACTTGGCGTATAAGCCGAACAACAGGTAATACCGCGGATTGTGATAATATTGGCTCATTTACTACATTAACTTCAACGTTAGAAAATCCTTCTTTTAATCTAACGTTACCAGGAGTTTATAGTATCACTTTAACTACCAGCAATGCCACTGGTACGGGTTGTTCTGTGACTTCCTCGCCTCAAACCATAACCATTAAAGCACCCCCAACTGCGGCAATTAGCAATGCCATACCTACCTCTATTTGCGAAGGAGCTAGTATTAACCCAACGGCAATCGTTAAGAATTGTTATGGGACTGATGTTGTCAGTTACGAATGGGACTTTCCAGGGGCCACTACTACAAGTTCTAACTTAGCTAATCCCACTAACATTGTATATCCTTTAAAAGGAACTTATCAGATAAAGTTAAAAGTATCTAACGAATGTGGTTCTTCCACAGTTTACACCAGAAATATAATTATTACCGAAGCTCCAGTATTAAATTCATTAAGCGACATTACCGTATGTAGTAATACTATAGTGCCCATAACCAATTTTAGTACTAGTACTACGGGAGTAGCCACTTATACTTGGACTAATAGTAATACAGCGATAGGACTATTGCAGGCAAATGGGACAACTAGATTGCCATCATTTACCGCTAGAAACAATGGAACAACACCAATAACGTCAACCATTACCGTTACACCCACATCTGGTGGCTGCGTAGGGATACCCAAAACCTTTACCATTACCGTTAACCCAGCGGTGGCTGCAGCAAATGCGGGCGCTAATTTAACCGAGTGCGATGTAACTAGCACTCAATTAAGCGCCACAGCTGCTCCAACTGGAGGCTTATGGACAGTAGTTAGCGGTACAGGGCTCACTTTTGATGATCCAACAGACCCCCATACAATTGTTAGAGGTTTGGTTAATGGAGGCTCTTATGTGTTAAAATGGACGGTAAAAGGCTATGCACCTTGTGGTGATTCCGAAGATACCATAACCATTACCGTAGCACCAAAAACCGTAGCAGGTACCACCAGTGGAGGAGCTACATACTGCGGTAACGCGACAGCAGGTACTGTTACCCTATCAGGGCATGTAGGTACGATTTTGTTCTGGGAGCAATCAACCAATGGCACTACTTGGACTGCAACGTCTCCACTTAACCAAACACCAACGTTAAACTATAATAACTTAACCAGCACAACCTACTACAGAGCGGTAATAAAAAGTGGCAGCTGTAGTCAATTATATTCTACAGAAACCAAAATAGAAGTAAACCCTAAGCCCTTAGCGCCAACAGGAACGCTAAGCTATACCTATTGCTTAAATGATGTAGCTACCCAGTTAACTGCTACTGGTACAGATTTAAAATGGTATGGCGCATTGCCGTTAAACAATACCAACTTGTTAACAGCTGCGCCAACACCCCCAACCATTGCGGCAGCCACATTAACCTATTATGTTACCCAAACCGTTAATGGTTGCGAAAGTAATCCTACTGCCATTTCCGTAAAGGTTAATCCAGCAATAAACAACAATACCATTACTGCAGATCAAACTATTTGCTTAAATGGCACGCCAGCATTGTTAAGAGGAGGAGTACTTACGGGCGGCTCAAGCTCTTTTACTTACCAATGGGAAAGCTCCACCGATGGAAGTAATTTTACCCCTATAAATAATGCAATCAATTCCACTTACCAACCACCCGCATTGTCCATAACTACTTATTATCGTAGGGTAGTAAACAGCGGAACTTGTAGTTCAATATCCAATAAAATTGAAATTAAAGTACAAGGCACGCTTACCAATATTGAAATTAGCGCCGACCAAACCATTTGCTATAATACACTGCCTGCAAAATTAATAGGCCAATTGCCTGCAGGGGGAGACGGCAGTTTTACCTACAGCTGGGAGCAATCTACCACGTCAGCAAGCAGTAATTTTACTGCCATTGCAGGAGCAACTGACACCGATTACCAACCTTTGGCCCTTACCCAAACTACTTACTTTAGGCGCAGAGTAACCAGTGGATCATGTAATGCGATTTCCTTACCAATTACTGTTACAGTTATTCCTTCCTTTAGTTTAACACCATTGCCAAATTTGGTTCTGTGCAACAATACTAATCAAAATGCCATTGATTTTGCTACCAGTTTAAATAGCCCTAAAATTAGCTTTGCTTGGGAAAATACAGAAAGTGCCATTGGTTTGGCTGCAAATGGGATAGGTAACTTACCTATTTTTAACACTAACAATGCCACTAAAAAGCCTTTAACAGCCAGTATTAGCTATAAGGCAACTTATACGGAAGGAACACTCAATTGCGAAGCTAATCCAAAAAGCTTTACGATAACCATACTGCCAACCATTGAGGTAACTACAACATTGAATAACCAAACTTTGTGTACAGGCGTAGCTACTGCCGCTATCCTTCTATCTTCAGATGAAGATGCTTTTGCAGGAGCAAGTGTAAAATACCGTTGGACATCATCAATGGCAATAGGTTTGGCCAATGGCGAGGGTTTAGCTATTCCATCTTTTACTACACTTAATACCAGTAGTAATCCAATTACTTCAACCATTATCATCGTGCCTTTATATACCTATGGAGGTAAAACTTGTGAAGGAACACCAAAAAGTTATCAAATTACAGTTAATCCTGCTGCTAAGGTAGATTTCTCATTACCCAATCAAATCATATGTAGCAATACCTTAACCACGGCTGTAAACCTTAGCAGTACCACTCCAAACGTAAACATTTCTTGGAGCGCTGTAAATGTGACAGGCATTACTGGGATCATTGTTAGTGGAACCAATCAAATACCCGTACAAAATTTGGTTAATACTACTAACGCACCACTTACCGTGGTTTATAAAGCAAAAGCGGTAACCAATGGCGATGCAGCGTGCGAAGGTGTAGAGACCGAGTATAAGATTACCGTTAATCCTGTTCCAGTAGTTAACGCAAGCGCCACTAATAAAACCATTTGTAATAACCAAAATACCAGTTTAGCACTTAGCAGTAATGTAACAGGTACACAGTTCTCATGGACGGTAATTGCTAATCCAAATATCACTGGGGCAATTAATGGCAATGGTAGTGTTATCAACCAAACATTGGTGAACACTTCGGCAATTCCCCAAATGGTTACTTACAGTGTTAATCCAGTATTCCAAAACGGTTCAGTAGCTTGTAATGGCGATGTGCTCGAAATCAAGGTAACCGTAAATCCCTCACCTATAGTAATATTTTCAGCAAGTCATTTAACGCTGTGTTCCTCGCAAACTAGCCCCGCCATTACCTTAAGCAGTACTACACCTAATGCCCAAATCAGCTGGACAGTAAACGTACCAACTGGCATTACAGGTGTTAATACCTTAACGGGAACAACTAGTATTCCTGCGGAAACTTTAGTGAATACTACCAATGTACCTTTAACAGTTATCTATAAAGCCGTTGCCCAAACAGATGACGTCAATGCTTGTTCAGGTACAGTGGTTGAATATAGGATCACCGTTAACCCCGTAGCGAAAGTGACCAATACCTTACTAAAACAGCAAGTATGTTCAGGCGCATCGTCTGCGCCTGTAATCTTGCAAAGCAATGTAGCAACCACCAGTTTCAGCTGGACAGGTACTGCTTCTTCACCACAATTAACAGGTTTTACAACTATTGGCAATGGTAACATCCCTGCGCAAATTTTAGTAAACAGTAGTACTGAGATACAAAAAATCACCTATCAAATTAAAACCGCTGCTTATGGTTGCGAAGGAGAAACTGCTACTTACGAAATTGAAGTATATCCCTCACCAATATTTACTAGCAATACTGCTAAAACAGAAATTTGTAGTGGCAAAACCTTTACTTATACCCCTACAAGTTCAACCACTGGAGTAACTTTTAAATGGACCAGAGCAGCCGTAATAGGCATTAGCAACGCAGCAACAAGTGGAACTGGAGTTGATGCCGCTGCGGCCATTAGCGAAGCCTTAGTTAATACTACCGCAAACCCAATAGATGTAGTTTACGAATATGAAATGACGGTAGGCAATTGCACAACAGGTATTAAAATCCCTATCGTAGTTACGGTTAATCCACAAGTAACAGCAAACTTTGGACTTTCGGCCGTGAATGGTTGTGCGCCATTTAATTTGGTAATCAAAAACTTAAATTCCAGAGCGTTAGTTAGTACTTATACCGTTGACTTTGGAGATGGTAGTCCTTTAGCAACTTATACCGATACTCGTGATATTACTCACACTTATGAAAATGATACCAAGCTGGTAAAACTATTCTACATCACCATCACTACTAAAAATGAGTGTGGCGAATCAGTATCCAGACCTTATGAAATTAGAGTGCAACCACAAACCGTATTTTCTAAATTAGTGTTAGATGCTACCCAAACCTTTGGCTGTGCCCCATTTTTGGTGAATTTTACAGCTACTAATCAGTCTACAGGAGCTAATTTGTTTACCTGGGATTTTGGTGATGGCTCTCCAATACGCCAAACTCGTGCAGTAAATGAGCAAATTACCCATACATTTTTGACAGCAGGCAACTATACCGTAACCTTAACTGCTACTAATGGCTGCTCAACTGTAAGCACTACCGAGCAAATTGTTGTTTACCCTCAGGTAGCCGCCAATTTTAGTGTCAATAAACCACAAGATTGCGTAGGTAATGAGTTTAGCTTTGCCAATCTTTCTGGTGCAGCATTTACTGCTCTTTGGGACTTTGGCGATGGTACTACCAGCACCGAGCTTAATCCTAAACATATTTACGCTACTCCGGGAACCAAAACCATTACCTTAAAATCTACGCAGGTATATCCAAACGGAGGTTCTTGTACCGCTGTAGTTACTAAGAGCGTGCTGGTATTGGCGGCACCAGATGCAAACTTTACTACTAATGCATCTAGCTTAAATTGCGGTCCGTTTACGTTGCGAGTAGGCGCGACAGGTACTACGGCCATTAATGTAGAATGGGACTTTGGAGACGCTACTAGCACTACTAACACTGCCGTTGGTTTAACGGCCAGCCATATCTATACCAAAGCTGGCGATTATACCATTACTGCTAAAGCCTATAATGCGCAGGGTTGTACCCAAATCAGTACTCAGGTAATTAGAGTGACGGAAAGCCCCGTAGCAGCATTCACACCTGCCGTAAATGAGGTTTGTGGCACCACAGCTACCATAAAATTAACCAATAACACCACTTACGGTGGTGCAGATGCGGTAACTTACAAATGGTGGGTGAATGGCATTCAGGTTGCTAACCAAAAAGATTTAAATTATCACTTTGTAGTACCTAATGGCGCCTCAATGCCTTATCAATTTAACGTAAAGCTAGAAGCATTTAACGTATTGGGTTGTAAAACTGCCGAAGAAAAAGTGATACAGTTTAATCCATTTCCCAAGGCGATATTTAACCTAACCCAAATTAAAGGCTGTGTGCCATTTACCTTGCAAATAAATAACCAATCCACAAATGCCGATCAATATGAGTGGTATTTAGAGGGTAATTTGGTTTCTACAGCTAAAAATCCCGATAACATTATTTTAAATGGTTTTGATAAAACTTACGATCTTAAACTTATCGTAAAAAATCAGTACGGCTGTACCGCAGATGAGCAAGACATTCAGGTGATGACCTATCCTTATTTACGGGCAAATTTTGAAGTGAATAAGGACTTAAGTTGCAATGGTGTTTTAGATATTCAGGTAACTAACAAATCCATTGGTGCTACTTCCTACACATGGGATTATGGCGATGGAAGTCCTAATGATATGGGTAACAGTCCTATACATAGCTATGGTAGAGCAGGAGTTTATCAATTAAAATTAACGGCCAGTAACGGTTATTGTACAGATGTTTATACCAAAATAATTACGGTGTCTAATGCGCCTAAAGCATCGTTTTTAAGTGATGTAAGAAACGGTTGTAACCAGTTAATAGTAAAATTCAGAAATACGTCTATCAATGCTAACACCTATTTTTGGGATTTTGGAGACGGTACTTTTTCAAGGGAAGAAAATCCCGAACATCAGTATGTGTATGCCAGCACTGCTTATACCGTAAAGTTAACTGTAACCAATCAGTATGGCTGTACCGACGAAACAACTATTAGCAATTTCATTAATGTTTTTCCGCCGCCGCAGGCCCTGATAGAAATTGGTCCTAACAAAATTATTAAAGTACCTGATTATAGTTTTAAGTTTAAAGCCATTACTACTGACGATATTATTAGCTACCGTTGGGATTTTGGCGATGGTATTAGCTCAAATAGAAGTGAGTTGATACACAAATATGAACGATTTGGTACCTATAAGGTTAAGCTTTATATTACCAACAGGGCCAATTGTACCAATTTTATAGAAGATGAGGTGACCATTTTAGATTTTCCTGGCTACTTGTACATTCCTAATGCTTTTGAACCAGATAATTTAAATGCCGACTTAAAAGTGTTTAAAGTAAAAGGGGGAGGTTTAGCTACTTATCAACTTAAAGTATTTAATAAATGGGGACAGTTGATTTGGCAAACAAATAAATTGGATGATCAAGGAGTTCCTACAGAACATTGGGATGGAATGGCTAAGGGACAACTATTGCCATTGGGAGCTTACTATTGGCAGGCGGAAGCTACTTATATTAATGGAGGGGTTTGGAAAGGAATGAAATACAATAATAAATCGGAAAGTAAAACGGGGGTAATTCATTTAATTAGATAGATGTATAAAATTTTACTAAAATATCTTTGTGCAATTTTCGCGTTTAATGCTTTTGTGTTTTTAGCAAATGCACAAGATTTGATTTACTCTCAATTCTATAATGCTCCAGGATATCTTAATCCAGCATTAAATGGAGAATTTGAGGGCGATATCAGATTTAATATGATTTATCGTTCACAATGGACCAAGATACAAGGTGCGTTGGATAATTATACCTTTTCGGTAGATTACCAGTTGCCTGTATTCGGTGGAGGGATTGGTTTGATTGCTAATAAATCAACCGAAGGTACGGCTTATCTTTCTAAGTTGAATTTGGCAACAATATTGTCTTATAGCGTTGAACTAAATGAAAATAGCAGACTTTCCTTTGGTTTGCAAGCTGGAATTATTAACCGTAGAATAGATGAGAGTAAATTGGTGTTTTCCGACCAGCTAGATGATCAAGGAATCATTCTCGGTTCGTCTTCGGCTGCTTCTGTATTGGTGAACAATAATCGTAGCTTTTTTGATGGAGGTGCAGGCATTAATTTAGTTGTAGGAAATTTTATGATCGGCAGTTCAGCTCAGCATATTAACAGACCCGATGAATCGTTTACAGGACAACTTGCAAAATTGCCTATGCGATATGGCATACACACCAGTTATTTAATTAGCCTTGAACGTTATGGTGAGGATTTGCCTGCAATTATTCCATCATTAGTAATGTATAGGCAAAATAATGTGAATTCTATTAGTGCCGGATTTCAGTACAAGACCAACACCATTAATTTAGGACTTTGGTATAGGGGGAATGGCAAGCAACAAGACGCTATCGTTTTATCGGTAATTTTAGATTTATTTAAAAAATCTGGAGGAAGTAGTAAGTTTAGGTTAGGTTTAAGCCATGATGCTACTACCTCAAAAATCAATTACACCAGCACTGGCGGAACCACAGAAGCTGCATTGGTTTTTGAAACAGAAATACCAGGAAGGGCAGAAGCTAGATACATCAGAGATAGAAATAATAACTTCAATAGGTGCTACAAGTTTTACTAATGCTTACTCTTTAATTTGCCACGCAAATAACTGATTGCTTCAAACAAGATAGCCAAAGCACCAACGTAAACCGTAAATTGTTCAAATAAGTTCATCTACTGGGTTTTCTTATTAGATGAATGTACGGAATTATTGTTACAGTTGCTAACTATTTATTCATAGTAGGATAGTTCGTTATCGTCATTTCGACTTTGGAGAAATCTAGGGACATGATGTTTGTATTGGTGAAAATTGCTATACGTATTATTTTTTGTTTGCTTAATTACAACAAGTTGTTTTCCTTTAGATTTTCAAAAATTAATTTGTCAACTTCTGATATTTTATCCGTGTCTGCGTAGCTCAGCCACTTTATCTCTTCGATTTCAGAATTAGCTTTTAATTCCCCTGTATATTTGCCTGAGTAGCACGTCATTTTTACCATAACGCCATCAGCATGTCCGTGTGCTTGAGCCTCGAAAGTCCCTATATAATTTAATGTTTTGCTATCAATGTTTACACTCAGCTCTTCATTAACTTCTCTAATTAAAGCCTGTTCGTCTGTTTCTCCAATTTCTCGTTTTCCTCCGGGGATGTAATATTTGTCTTTTCCATAGCTTTTTGTAGAAAGAATTGTTTTGTCTTTTAATTCTATCCAAGCAAGTTTGTCAATTATTTTCATTTTTTATAAAAGTATTAATATTACTCTTTTTTCGCTCGTCATCTCACCAGTAACCTGTACCGAATCTTCGGTCGTGGTGAGATATTTGGGCTTTGTCATCCTTGTAAATGTCAGATAATTCGGTAACAGAATCATAATAATTAAATTGATCCTGTTATGCCAATAAACACCAATGATTTCACCGTTGAGCGGAAGTATCTGGATACTTACCGTTTTATG
>JAEXHI010000022.1 GCA_023450085.1 Bacteroidota bacterium | reverse complement strand
AAAACCATACTATTGCCCCTACTATGTGTCTATGTGGTTCATTTAAATAACCTTCTAAAAATCTAAACACATAGGCACATAGTACCAAACTACTTGCCTAAAGTAAAACCATACTATTGCCCCTGCTATGTGTCTATGTGGTTCATTTAAATAACCTTCTAAAAATTTAAACACATAGGCACATAGGGGAATGAGATAAGCGTTTAGCGATTTTCCATTATCTCCAGCCCTAGCAAACCCTCTACGTTCTACTAAAATCGGCCTTGGCCTGTTCGGGTAGCATTAATAAGCCTAGTTGCTGACTTTAACAGAACAGGGCGCAACCTGTACCGATTTATCGGTAGCCGTGGCTTTTATTTATTGGCTTTTATTATTTCAATGGTATAAATGAGCTCACTCCGTTTCGGTTTTGCCTACTTTTTCAGCTATAGGAAAAAGTAGGACCCGCGGTAGCGACAGAACCGTAAATAGTAATAGAAAACTGATCTTATTGAACTAAAGTTGCGTAGAAAGTATCTTCTTTTCCCAAACTCACGTTATTTCAAATAGATCATTTTACAGTAATAAGCGCACGATAAAGCAGCAGAAAATAAAGGGCTTTAACACTACTTACATGCGCCTAAAAAAAACATAACGAGAAGTTTGGGAAAACATAACGAGAAGTTGAGCAAAACATAGCGAGAAGTTGGGGAAAACCTAACGTACTTTTTTGGCTTTGTACGTTAGGTTATTTTTAAAGCCATTCAGCCTTCTTAAAAGTGGCTGCTTTAAGGGCATCGGTAATCCTTTTTCCTGGGCGGTAATTCACATGGGCTTCTTTAATGAAACTGGTGTTAAACTCCTCCTTGGTGGCTGCGCCCTTACTGCTCAGTCCTGGGTAAAAGCTCCCAAGTTTGTCCATGCGCACAATTTTACTGTTGATCAAATTGTCTTGGATCACGTTCTCTAGGGCAATAATCACGCCCCTAATGTCGGCTTCTGAAAGTGCCGAAAACTTTTCAATTTGTTTGGAGAGTTCATCAATCGTGATTTCTCCGTCGGTAACTAAACTTGCATACCATTTTTTGGTGCCTCCGCCTACTACGCCAGGCTCACCTCTTTCGATTAAGTTATACTTAATTGCCATTTTTGATGGGTTTAATGTTTAATGTCTTTCTGAGGGAAGGAAGATATTATGACGCTCATCTTGCTTGCAATAAACGCATCGGCAGGTAACTGATAAACAAAGATGTGCGAAATATTAAGCCAGCGTATCACCCTAAAGGGGTGATTTTTCATTTTTTTTGAGGGAAAAGTTCTTACTTGTGCATTAAAAAAAACACAGTGATGCCTTGATGGAAAAACCCTAAGTAATTTGTATCCTGCCAATTAAACCTACATTTAATTGATTGGTAAGGTACGTTTAAACAGCAATGGGGGCACATTATATTTATTTACATTAAATAAACCTGAAAATCAATAAATTATACATAGCTTTGCGACTTAATAAAATAATATAATGCAACAAGGAACAGTAAAATTCTTCAATGAGTCAAAAGGTTTTGGCTTCATTGTACCTTCTAATGGCGATGCCGAAATTTTTGTACACATCTCTGGTTTAGTTGACCAAATCCGTGAAAACGATACTGTTAACTATGAAGTTGAGCAAGGCAAAAAAGGCTTAAACGCTGTTAACGTAACAATCGCTTAAGACAATCCTTCTTATAATTGGGAACATCCGCTAATAAGCGGATGTTTTTTTTTTGCGTTAGGTTTTGGGGAGTTGATTAGTTAGTGGATGATGATAACATCAACCAGAGATGAACGGATGATTTTTCGTTTTATTTTTTTGGAAATGCCCAGAAAAAAGTTCAGCACAGGCGGAGCTTTTAGGAGATATTGTGAGAATAAAGTTGATTTTACACCTGTTATTTAGTAATGTAATTAAACGTATTCAATCGTATTGGGTTATTTAAATGGGTTTTATATATATATACTATTCAATTGTTAACAGTTCTTTAATAATATCATACTTAAATTTACTAAATGGTCTTTTATGGAAATTTTCCTCTTCCAGTTCTAATCCGAACACCATCCTATAAACCTCTTTCTCACTGATTTCAAGAGATTTGAATGTATTATAAAAGAGCTCATGTATATAGTTTTCTGAGTATTTATATCTTAATTCTAGTAGATCCTTTAATTCCATTGAAGAGTGCGCATCGTAGACTTCTTTAATTTTAAATGACATTAAATGATTCTCCATTCTAGATCCCTTCTTAACTATTATTTTAACCTTAAGATCTTTCAGGCTTTTATGTTCAAAACTGAACTTAAATACTTCTGTATTATCATACATATAAGGATGAATATGCGTGCTCAGATCAAATACTTCGTCCCCCTTTACTGAACTATTACAGACAGAGCAACTTGGGATAAGATTATAAAATGACATTCCTAAAATAGGGTAAATACTATGCGCAAACCAGTGATCGAATTGAGGCCTAGAAATTCTATGTCCATTATTTATCTTTGATCCTTTATCGGTTTTAGTAATAATTGTATTTGTATAAAGACGATTACAATAGGTACAGGTAAAACGGTTTAAAGTAGATGCCAAAGAGTATGACTTGGCTTTGGATTTAGAAATAATTTTATCATAATCGAAGATATCTAATAACTTCTTTCGTTCTTCGTCGTACTTATTTATTAAAGTTGTTTCAACAAGAGACCTCTTTTTTTTTTGCTTTAATCTAATTTTAAAATATTTTTTGTACTCTTTCTCGCAAAACCCCTCGATCAATAGTGGCATAAATTCCCTATGATAACGTATTAATTTATCAGAGGTATCTATGAGGATTTTAACTATTCGATTTTCATCTAAATATGCTTTAGCTTTGTCAGGTATTGTAGACGATGCTACATTATTTTCAATAACTTTCTTAACGGATTCGGCAAACCTTGCCAAATCTGCTGTAGATGGTTTAGGAAGGTATAACATTTATTTTTTCCTCCTTATTGTTTGAGCTTCTCGAGTTAATAGAGCAATTTTGTCTTCAATCTGCCTTAAGCGATGTTCGGAAAAATGAAAATCATCGAACATCTGCAATAGTTTCTGTTTAAGGATGGGTTCATCAATGATCTTGATCAACTGAATATGTAATTCGGGATCAAAAGACTTCACAAGCTTTTTATAACCGATCAGTTCTATTTTTTTAGCATTAATAAATTCGTCGGAAAGTTCATTTTCGATCGCCTCTTCCAATTCTCGTTCATTTCTTTTAAAGTTTAGATAGTCGATTGTTCCTTGAATTTTTGATTTAGCAAACTCTCCCATTGTACCCTGATCAAGGAAAAAACTCTGTTTAAGCAAATCATGGATGTTCGCACCAAATGTTTTAAATGTCTGGCCCTTATCTACCAAAGTCCCGTTCTCATTTAAGAACATAATGTTAGAATTTGGTATATCAGATAGAATGAATGGTGAATGAGTTACAAAACAAAAATTAATACTTTTTATAGATGGCAAATTAATTTTGTCAATACTATTTAATATATGATTAACATACCTTCTTTGCATTTCGGGATGGAAATAAAGCTCAATTTCTTCTAGGACGATATTAACATACTTATACTTTATCCTATGCTCTGTCTCAATCACCGAATTGATGTTTACCAAATGATAAAGTAGGGAACTAACAGAAAAGGTTAATTGTTTTTCACCTGAGCTTAGTTTTTTAAATGATACATCTTCTCCCTTGCCAGACTTTGATCTTAAGATAATTTCTATGGAAAAGATAGGTGGGGGGACAATTTCAATGAGTTGTAAATTTCTCTCTGGATATTTACTCCTCATTCGGATTAATTCGTCTTGCAGATGGTCCAATGTGATATATTGATCATATAAAGGTAGATTTTGAAACAATAAAAAGTTGAGCGCCTGACGAAGTTTAAAAGTTATATGACTAGTATCGCCTATGAGCTTCTGAATAAAAACAGAAAGCAAATTGTCCTTGAACATCTTCTTTTCAATTGAAAAATATTTCTTATAGTCGGCATATCTCAAACAAATGTTCGCCAATTTGAACATGATATAATCTAGCACAATGTCATACTCTTTCTCTAGATATTCTAATTTAAATGGATAATGTACATTGAGTTTGTCTAAAATAACGGTACGCTGATGATTAAAATCGGCCAAGGTTATAGTATCTTTTTGTTTGGAACCGCTTGAGGTTCCCCCCCAAAGAATTTTATTTGTTTTACTTTCGTTTAACCGCAGGTGTAACTTATAAGCTTGTAAATTATTCGAGATATCTCTAAAGCTAAAATTATTCTCGTTATTTGGTAAAAGAAAGTTAGCTATCAGTCTCGAAATTACAAGATGATTTTCAGTATTGATATCTATATTACCATCAATTCTCATTGGGTTAATAACCAAGGGGATTTGATAACCATCGTTTTTATGAAAAAGTAGATCTAACCAATTTAATTCATCAAGATCGCGATGGTTATATGCATAATGTGAATAATTGACAGCTATTGAATAAAAAAAATCTGGTATATTCTGATTCAGAACAGCTTTTTTAGGTAAACTGGTTTCTTTGTCATATTCGTAGAACAAAACATCTGGGCCATCTATTTCAATCTTATAATACCTATCCGTATGATAATATACTGCCACCTTAAACCCAAAAAGAGGCTCAAAACGATTGTCAGAATATTTCTGCTTTCTACTCATGCTATAAATTGAACGAAATAGTAATTCGATAATAGTACTTTTACCAGAACCATTCTTTCCAACAATTGCAGATATATTGATATTTATATCCTTTACATTAAAAAAATCTTCATTAACGACATCTTCATGAGTTATTTCATCTGTTAGTTCATTAATTTCATAGTTATTATAAAAGTAATACGGCTTTTCTGGAGTTAACAATTTATAATAGTCTTCCTTGCATCCTGCAAGTATCTTAATAGCAATAATTTTAAAATTATTTTTACCTTCCGATTCGATATCAGAAACTTTAGTCATATAATTAAGTGTTAATTTATCAATTGTTCAATAGTAAAGCTAAAATAATTAATAGATTTTGGTTAACATAGTCACCTTATTTATTCCTATCTGACAACCTATGCAGCGTTTAGCTACAATTTATTTATTAGTATAGAGGCGCTCTATTTTTACTTGTGGCTAGCATTATCACGATATCAAATTTTACCTATTGGTAATAGTTGGTGATATATAATACAGAGGTAAAAAAGATCTATCAGCAAACTGGAAAAAATAACAAAGCATATATTGCTACTACTTATAAAATCACTCCTTGCCAATTTGGTAGCACTTTTTTGTAATTTCACAATATGGCAAATAAATCAAACTGGAAAGAACATCTACTCAAAAGTGGAATTCCATTAGAGTTCGAGATCAAAAAATACCTTGATACAAAAAAATGCGTCAGTAATTTTGAATACACTTATTTGAGATCAAATGAAGAAAACAACCTAACAGAATTTTCTTATGATCTTGACAGTTCATACATAGTGCCACCACATTTCGCCAACTTGATGATTGAGTGTAAGTATCGTCATGAAAGTACAAAATGGGTATTTATTCCAGAGGAATATGGTGGGATAGATGAGATCAACTTCACTTCTTTTATGCATAGGAATGCGCACTTTAATACTGTACCGTCTTACGCTCCTAAGTTTCCACTCCAGTTTGCACCATTATGCTCAAAGGGTATCGAACTAACCTCTGAGGGTCAGAACCCAAAAACAATTACACAGGCAATACACCAACTATCTTATGCAATGGCTGGGCGTATCACAAATGATATGCATCATCAGATTGATGACGTACTAAGAGAAAGCTTCGGTAATACTATTTTCTACGACATACCCATAATTGTTACTACAGCTAAATTGTTCAGAATAAAGGAAGACGTTGACATTGAAACTATAAAATCTGCTGATAAGATAGAGGACATTTCCACTGAAGAACCTTATTTAGTTGTAAAAACAAAGGCAGGGATTGAATTAGAAACCTACAACAACAACATTTTCCAAGATTTTATTAAGGAATATGATAAGGAGATCTTAAATAAGATATTAAAGTCATTCAATAAAGATGTCGAATTTGTTATGTCTGTGATTGCCAAAAATTATAGCCCAGCATGCATGATTGTCTTGCATTACTCTAAAAAGTGCAATGGCTTTGATGATTTTTTCAAGTACATAGATCGAGTATTCAATCCTGATCAGGAAATAAAAGATATGATAGAAAAACGGAATAAGGAGTTAAAGGAACTTTTTGAAAAATTCAAGAAAGGCAAAAAATGAAATAGTAGTTGAGCTGATTCGGTTAATTTTCCTATAACAACAATCACTCCCTATTCCTATAAACCAATCTAATCACCACAACCAATATAGATGGCGCAATGAGTCCCAGTGCCAAAAGGCCAAAATACTGGGAATAATTTTCAATGATAAAGTTGGGCTTGTTCGCTAAAAAAACAAGGGAGGTTGTGGCTTCATTTTCCGTGATGAAATAAGAAGTAGCAAAATTATTGGCCCAGTGTAAACCAATGGGCAATAATATACTGCCACTACGCTGCAACGCAGTAGCATAAATAAAGATGGCAAAGAAATAATTGATCAAATGAAAAGGTAGGTTCCATAAGTTTCCCCAAACATCATGCATGCAGGTAAACACCGTGGCGGTGAGCAAAATGGCGAAAGTGTGCCCTCCTATCTGTTTAGCTTTGTAAAAACCATAACCCATGATATAAAACTGTTGTACCACCACGGTGGGCAACACCACCATCAATGCTTTAAACAAAGCCTTTACCTCTGGCACAGGGTTTAGACGCATGCTCCCGCCCTTGAAAATACTTTGCAAACATAAACCCAACAATACAAAGCCAAGCCCCAATGCAAAGCCTATTAACATTTTGGCTAGGGGTTGTTGTGTTTTATCAATACCCAAATAAGCGAGAGACAAACCCTCCCACCTGAACATTAACCAATTAGAAAGTATCACCAGTATACAGCCCAAAGGCAAAAACGACCACCACGAATTTTTAGCTACACCACTTAAAAAAAGGGAGAGTGCAATTAGACCAATAAAGAGAAGAAGCTGTTTTAAATTTAGCAGCAAAGTTGCTTTCATGTGCTGAGTTGATTTTCTTCCAAAATTATTAACTTGAACCGCCCTAAATGAGTTGAAATTAAAAAGTCGCCTTAAATGTCGTCAAGTGTCGCCCAAAAACAGCCAGATATTAGCACTTACAGTAAGCAAGATATTTCTGCACTGATCAAACGTGCGAGGTTAAGTCGAAAATTCACACAAAAGGAACTTGCAGACCTTGCTGGGATTACCGTTCGTGCCGTACAGCGCATAGAGAATGCCTTAGTGATGCCCAGAGCCTACACCTTAAATGCGTTATTGGAACAGCTAGACATTTCCTTAGCAGATGTTCCGCAACAGGCACCGCCATTGGAGGTAAAGCCTGCGGCAAGCACGTCTCCAAAAACTACTCAATGGATTTTAACCATTGGCAGCCCCATTTTGCTTTTTATTGGTTCCTATGCTTTTATCCTGCAATCGCCCACTTTTCCCGAGAATGCTTTTGAGTTGTGTGTGCTCATTTTCTGTATGGGGCTTTTCTATTTACTACTGCTATTGAAAATTTGGAGATAGGATTTGATTTGCTGCTGCGATAAACAGATTAAAAACAAGGCCTATTAACAAAACACGGATTTCAATGAATCAAATTCAAATTTGCCTTATACAGTTTTCCAATAGGAATAACCTCGTTCCCAATCTGCAACTCAGATTTGCCAATGTTTTCGATTTTATCTTGATGAACAATATAAGATCGATGTATCCTGAGGAACTTCTCTGCAGGTAAAATCTCCATTAAACTTTTCATGGTCATGTGCGTCATATAGCGCCCAGTGGTCGTATGCAGCAAAATGTAATCCTTAATTGATTGTGCATATAAAATATCCGCATGATTAACTTTCATCAACTTTCCAGACACTTTAAAATAAGTATAATCCCTGATTTCGGTAGCTTGGGCAGGCTGAAGCTTAAACAGCTTTGCCAAGCTTTTATCAAAGCGTTCCTGTGTAATGGGTTTCAGCAGGTAATCAACGGCCTCCAGCTCATAACTATCCACTGCGTATTCAGAAAAAGCAGTGGTAAAAATCACCGCTGGCGGGCTTTTAAGGCTTTTCAAAAAATCAATACCATTTAAACCTGGCATTTTAATATCCAGAAATAACAGATCAATGGTCTGCTCATGCAGTATTTCAAACGCTTCGAACGCCGTGCTACATTTCTTATACAAGCTGAGCTGATCATTGGCACGTACGTAGCCTTCTAAAATATCCTGTGCCAAAGGCTCATCATCCACAATTAAGCAATTGATCATTTCATTTCTAGGGTTAAGCTTACTTGATAAATTTTGCCATCATATTGTATGGCTAATTGATGTTTGTTTGGATACAGGATGGCTAATCTTTTCCGAACATTTACCAGTCCTATCCCACCCTTGTGCTGGTTTGTTTTGGCAATACTGTTTTGCACTTCCAAGGTGAGCTCGTTATCAGTTTTACAGATCACAATATTTACAAAGCCTTCTTTTTCCTCTTCCTCAACCCCATGTTTAAAGGCATTTTCTATAAAGGGCAACAACAACAATGGACTGATCTTGCTGGCATCGTCAATGCCTTGCGTATCAAAATTAATGGCAATGGCAGCACGGTACCTAATATGCTCAACTTCCACATAGTTCCTGATAAATTCAATTTCGTCTTTCAAGGAAACCCATTTCTCATCGGCTTTGTACAAAATGTAGCGCATCATTTCGGCAAGCTTGGCCACTAAAGGTGCGGTATGTTTGTCTTGCTTTAATGCCAAACTGTAAATATTGTTCAGCGTATTGAAAAAGAAATGTGGCTGCAACTGGGCCTTTAAATAGGTAAGTTCAGAAATGAGCTGTTGCTCTTTGAGCGTTTTTAGCTGTTCGTTTTGCTTGGCAGCATGAATGAAATAAGCCAAAAAGCTAACGCCAAAAAGTTGCCCCATCATATAGCTGAGCGTAAAGCCCAAGCGCTTTAGGTGATACCATTTCAAAGCATCACTTCTTATTTGCTCAGAAAGGAAATCTAAATGGGCAATGGATAAATAAGTTGCCTTTTTATAAAAATAATGGAAGAATAGAAACAGTACTATAATGGCTAAAAAAGCCCATAACTGATCTTTCTTTAAACAGTACTGTAGGGCACGGTAAAACAAAAAAAAGGCAATGATATTGAAAGTGCCGTAAACCAAAGAAAATTCCAGTTCTTGCGCCGAAATGCCTACATGGTTTCTTTCCCAGAAATTATACTCGAAATTGGAAAGCAAACTGATCCCGTAAAAATAAACCAAAAAGAAAATGAGTTCTATTTTGGCATATTTAGTGAATTTGAAAGTCAGGTTTGGCCGCATGGCAACAAGGTAAAAATTATTTGGCAATGCGCATTTGGTTCTACTACCTTTTCGACTAAAACAGTTATTTTTTCGACTAAAGTTCATTTTTACTGTCGGTCGAATTAATTAGGGCTTTAGTCTAATTTTAAAAAAGAGGAAGGTGCTAACCAATACTTTTGAACAAAAAATAACCACCATGAACGAACTTAAAAAAAATACAAGCGTCCTCCTCTTATTCATTACTTTTTTACCTGCCATTGCCAAAACGGCCAATAACCACAGCAATAACCATCAAACCGTTGACCCCACTACCCTTTTTAAACAGGTGAGCGAAAAATTGGCGAGCCTGAAAACCGTAAAGTATCATTATACAAGAGAGTTTAACTATCCATCAGAAGGTTATTTGAGTAAAGCTGAAGGGGAAATGTATGTAGCATTTGCCAAAGAAAATGACCTTACTGGTATGAGGTTTCAACATGAAGATGCCCAAGGTTTTTCCATTTTTAATAATGCCGAGCTATTTATCGGGAAAAACAAGACCAAGACCATCACCGTAACCAACATCAAAGATCCGAAAAATCTGGAAGGTAAATCTGCACTGTACCATTCTATAGTGACCTTAAGAAATGCGCTTCCCCTCATCATCGAAGATGAAAGCATTCAAAAATTGGTGAAGGATACTTTAATTGATCAAAAAAGTTATCATATGCTGCATTTCTTTCTGCAGGATAAGCTCTTTACTTATCTGGGAACTGGTTTTTCAAAAGTGACCAAGAAACTGACCTTTAGGTATCAGATTATAGTTGATAAAAGCACCTTGCTACCATTAACCATTTTGCAAACCACCGTTAGCTCCCAAGATTTAAACCGAATTGATTTTAAAGATATGGATACCAATCCGAAAGTGGTGGCAGAAAGCTCATGGTTTTATTCCAGCTATTTGAACAACTACAGCATTGAAGCCCCAAAAGTGCCAATAGTACCTATAAAGACTGGTGAAATAGCTCCCAATTGGGAACTCACTAATTTTGCGAGCAATGCCAAAGAAACGCTTGCGCAATACAAGGGCAAACTAGTTTTATTAGAATTTTGGATGAAGAATTGTGGCTATTGCATTGAGGCTGTGCCTAAACTAAATGCGCTGAATGATGCTTATGGGCATAAAGATTTCAAGTTATTGGCCATCAACACGGAAGACAACCATTATAACATTGGCGTATTTCTAGACAAACACCCTGCAAACTATTCGGTGGTATATGGCGATGATTCTTCGATCAATAAAAATTATGGCATTGCTGGTTTCCCCAAAGTTGTGCTCATTGCTAAAAATGGTACCGTGCTCTACGCTGGATTTATTGATGTAGAAAAGTTAGAACAACTGATTAATCAGAATTTGTAGGTGGGGTTGAAATTTAACCACATAGACACATAAGGGGATTTAGATAAGCGTTTGGCGTTTTCCATCATCTCCGGCCCTAGCAACTCCTCTTCGTTCTACTAAAATCGGCCTTGGCCTGTTCGGGTTGCACTAATAAGCCTTAGTATTAACTTTAACAGAACAGGATTTCCTTAACCAAAACTCAAGTTAAACAAGGTTACATTTTAAATCTCAATGATCAAATCCTTATCATAACCATTATACTTCTCATCTATATAACCATGGGGGTTACATATCACTTCAGTTTTGCCAATATGATACCTAACAGGAGTATGAATATGGCCGTGTATCCAATAAAGCGGCTGATATTTTAAAATCATATCCTCTAGATTTGACGCATATGCAGAAGATATGGGATCGTTTTGATATGCATCGGGTACAGATTTGATGCTTGGAGCATGATGAGTGATGACAATATTTTTATAACCAATGGACTCCTCCAAACTTTCCTGTAGCCAGTACTTTGAAGCCTGATGAATTTTGAAGGTATCAATACTTCTAAGCTTTGAATAAGATGGATCCCTACGGATTTGCCTGTAATCATTCATTTGGCTTTGGCAAATAATACCATATTCTACTGGGCTTCCAAAAAGAGAAAAGTCTGTCCATAGCGTAGCCCCGTGAAACCTAACACCTCCTATCTCCACACACTTATTTTCAAGCACCGTTACATTCGAATTTAGCGAGGCTTCAATTACTTGATGAAGCGTTTTAGGGTACGAGCCTTTGTAGTATTCGTGATTTCCCAACAAATAAATAACCTGGCTATCCTTAATATGCTGTTTTGCCCATTCAATCCCCTTAGTCCCAAGATTGGTATCTCCAGCCAAAATAACGACATCGGCATTGCTAAAATCCAAATTAGAAATTCCAAATTCCTGATGTAGGTCGCTAATGATTTTTATCCTCATGGTATTTGCGAAAGTAGCTATTAATTAATAAATAGTTGGATAGACGTTTGGCGTCATCTCCAGCCCTAGCAAAGCCTCCTCGTTCTACTAAAATCAGCCTTGGCCTGTTCGGAATGCACTAATAAGCCTTACTACTATTTTAAATCTAATCAAACCACTATAATACCCCAAACTTATTTCTACTTCACCTGAAGATCCTCAAACAAGCGATCCACTACCCTTTCTAAAATTTCTCCGGTTTCATTAAAGCTGGTGTTGGTTAATATGGCTATCCCTATATTTTGTTTAGGGTAAACCACAAACCAATTTTGCATGCCATATATCCCACCGTGATGCCTATATATTAATTGATCACCATTTTCGATGATGTACCAATGATAGCCCTCCCCAAAATCAGCACCTTCTTGATGCAGTTTTCGATGAGCTTCCTTTACTACAGGGTTTGAACCGTCGAGCTGCAATTCCATGTACTTCACCAAATCTGTAGTGCTGGCATGCAATCCTGAAATTCCGCCCCATAAAGTCCTGTTGAAGTTGGGCATTAACTCGTTTTGATCATTATAGCCTTTTACCAATCTTGCTTTATCATTTTCACTGAGTGTAAACTTCGTTTGGTTCATTTGATTGGGTTTCAGCACAAATTCATTTACCAGTTCCTCAAAAGGCTTTTGATACACTTTTTCAAGAATATATGCCGTTAGCTCTGGAGCTGTGTTTGAATAGAAATATACTTCTCCAGGCTTGGTTTTAATGTTAATGACCTTTAATCCTTCCAAAAAAGCTTGCTTATTTTCGCTTCTCGGTGGAAAATTAGGAAAGCCACTGGTATGGGTAATGAGATGTTTGATTTTGATAGGTTCACCTTTAAAGGCCAAATTGGGATAAACTTCGTCGAGATAGCTCCGAATATCATCCTCTAAGTTTATTTTCTGATCAAGTACCGCTTTGGCGGCTACATAACCTGTAAAGGTTTTGGTTACCGAAGCCAGTTCATAAAGGGTAGAATCGTTTGGTTGGTTCCCCTTTCCAATGCTTAGTTCTCCAAAATGTTTGATGGTGGCTTTCCCATCCTTAAGTACTGCAATGGAAACTGCATGAAATCTTTTATCCTCCAGTAATTGGAGCGCATTTTTTGTAATTGCCTGTTCCACATTTTGTGCATGGCCTTGCTGAACACTTCTACCGCCCATTAAGGCAAAAAATAAAATGGAGGTTAAATATTTTACGGTCATCATTTATCATTTATGCCGCAAATATGCAGTAGCGCATCTTAAAAAGAGTCCGTATAAAAAAGTCGTACTCATTTTATTTGTTAAAATGAGTACGACTATCTACCATTCCGTGTATGAGTATCTACAATCAGCTATTCTTGAAGGCCGTTGGTGTTTGATTGGTGTATTTTTTAAAGGAAGTATGAAAGGAAGATTTCGAATTGAAACCTACTTCATATAGAATTTCCAATACCGTAAATTCCTTTTTCTTGGGATCTTTTAAAATGGTCATGGCCTTTTTAACGCGGTATTCGTTCACAAAATCAAAAAAGTGTTGATTAAGGTGATGGTTAATTAAAACCGATAATTCACGGACTGGAATTTCAACCTGATCTGCCAGCTCCTGAATGGTTAGGGAGGGATTTAAAAAGGGTTCCTTTTCCTCCATGAAGTTTTTAAGCTGTTCAATCTGCAAACTTTTTGCTTCGTCGGTGTTAAGATCAGTTTCCAACGTTGCGGCAAAATCCTTTGTAGGTTGTAAGGTCGAATCAATTCTGCGAAACAGCTCGGGATAATTTAATGCCTTTAATATAAACCAACAGGCAGCCAATAAAGTCACCGTGCCCGCCACAATATTCAACCAAATAAACAGGTCTTTATCTTGCGTATACCTGACTATGTTTTTTAAAATAATAAACACATGGATAACCAAGAAAATCATGGTCAGCTGAAACAGCCATTGGTACAATAAAGTGTTTGGATTGGTATAATTTTCAAGATAAATCTTCTTATATCTTTTAAGGATAAGCAATACCCCAACGATATAAAAGAAATACTGCAGTTCTCCAATGGCCTGATAAAGGAACATCTCAGGAGCATGCCACATCACTTTAAAGAAATCTGCTTTAGCAGCACCTTCGGCCAAGTACAACCGCGGAACCAAAATCAAATTGACAACCACAAAAGGAATAAGGTGCAGTAAATACTTTCTTTTCAAGGTGAAATCAGCATAACAAACGGCATTCACGTACAAATAGAAAAGAGGCATGACCAATAAATAAGCTGAAATTTTGAAAGCTTTTAGATCATAACTATCCACAAAAAGGTGCATAAAAAGCCCACTGATGTCAATGGCATTAATGATCAGGAAAGCGGCAAATAATCTGTTTTCTAGTTTTCTTTCTGTTTTTACGGTTAATAAAAACACCGCAAGCAACACCGATACAAAAACGGCAATGGCTGCTATAACTTCCAGAAAGCTTAATTTATCCATTTATTCTTTTTGCTAAAATAGCATATAAGTGATAAAGAATTGAGCGATCAGTAAATTGGTTATCTTCATTTAACTTTAAATTCTAGCTCATTCAACTATTAAAGCGCCAAAGCGCCCTTAGAAGACTGTCCTGCTATATCTAAAGCCATATGGTCGACTAAATTGTTTGAGAATGTTAAAGCCGTTGAATTTATCTTTATTTTAGCTGTTAACCCTTTAGCATGTTGCTGAAATAAAGAACCGACAAATCCATTAACTAAACAAAAAGGCCCCAAAACATGAGATATCTCTTTTTTATATTTTTATTCCTCTCCATCAACGCTAACGCACAAAACATTGAGGTTTTACTGATAGGTGTTTCCCATGATTATAGCAAATACCCTACACAGGATTTTTCCAGCATCCATCAAAAGATCAAAAAATTTAAACCTGATGCCTTTTTTGGGGAGTTTTTAAGTAAGGAAGACGAACGCTTGGTGATGGATTATTGGTGTAAGCAGTCAAATATCAGTCGGCTAAAAAACCTGAGGAACAATAGAATGATCAAAGAGGAACTACTGGCACATACGATTGACAGCTTAAAGAAACTATCCCAACTGAAACCTAATGATTATCGCATTAAAACTGAGTTGGCCCATGCCTACTACCTTGACCAAGATGTGGCCAATGGCCATTATCAATTTTGGCAAGTTTTTAACTCTCTGCAGCAACAACCTAATACCGAACTCGAAAGTTATGTAAACAAATTGCTTAGTCCTAAGTTAGATACCACTGGACGAAGCATGAAAAGGCTGAAAACTTCGGAATATGCTTTTATTGCCTTCCCGATGATGCGGGAATTAGGCATGAAGGAATTGCTTCCCATGGATAACCAAGAATACGATTTGAATTGGCAAGCCTCTTGGGGAGCCTTCGATGCAGCATTCGCTTTGTTCAGGAAAGAGCTTACAGATTCCCTTAAATCTCGTTTAAAGTCTGCTTTAACGACCATTAATCAGGGTTATGGGAAATACGATCAAGTCGAAGCGTCATCAAATACGGTAACAGAATGGTTGAACACTGATGAAGCTTCCAAGATTTCGGCCTCGGGAGACTTTTATTTGCCTGAGATGTATGAAATGAAAGGCTTTCCAAAAGAAGAAATGCTATCGAAAATACATTGGTGGATCATGAGAAATGAGGGAATGTGCCATAACGTGGTAAACAGGGCAAAAAAAGTGGGAGCTAAAAGAGTAGTTGTTTTAGCAGGAGCCAATCATCGAAAATACATGCAGGACATTTTCAAGACCATGCCCAACGTGAAAGTGAGAAACATTAATGAAGCTAACTAAATTGTAGCCAAGCTGTAGCCATAACTGCTTCAATAAAAAATGAGAAAGAACAAGGAAATTACCATACTGGAAAAAGAACTACAGCTCAACGACTCCATGTACAGTGTTGATCTAAATGGTGACCACATCATTAGCATCGACATATTCGAACCCGAATATCAGGATATTCCCGTTTTTAAAAACGACGTTTTTGATACTTTATCTAAATTTAGGTTTCTTGAAAGCATCAATATTGATATTAAAATTGAAAACAGTTATCATTTGGATAGGCTTTCTACATTGAAGTACCTAAAAAGCTTAATACTTACCGATGCACGAACAATAGAAAATATTGATGGCCTCAGAGACATTGAAACCCTTGAAACTTTTATCATTGACGCCCCAATCAAAGACATTTCGCCATTGGCCCGATCAAAGCAACTTAGCCATTTGGCGTTATCGAGAGTGTTAATTGAAAACCTTCAACCTCTTAATGCACTTCAGAATATCGAAACCCTCAATTTATCTTCGGACGTTAAAACGGATATCGAATCCATATCTCATTTAAATAAGTTAAAGGTACTACATATCAGTAGTGGACTATCAGATCTTAGCCCAATTAGCAAACTTTATCAACTGACCAACCTTTCTTTATATGGAAATGCTATCACCGACTTAAAAGATTTAAAATCTCTGGAAAACCTTCAGCATTTAAACCTAGTAAATAATAGTATTGAAGATGCCCAAGTGATAGCTGAGTTGCGAGAACTGAGATCACTGCATATTTCTTACAATAAGATTACGGATTGTAGCTTTTTAAGCGCTCTCGACAAGCTGCAATATTTAGACATTTCCAATAACCCCATCAAGGTTTTCCCAGAAGTGATAGCGCTAAAGGAACTTACTTTATTCAAATCAAATTCAGTTCCCAATATTAACATTAGTTTACTAGATCAATCTCCCAAACTGTCGTTGTTAGCACTGGAAGACTGTAATATCGACGACACCAGCTTTCTTAATAAATTTAGTGAGCTGCACACCTTACAATTGGCTAATAATAAGATTAGCGAAATAAACCCATTAGCAACCATTACCTCCCTACGGTCTATTGATTTAAGAAACAATATGATTAGCGATATTGTACCCATCAATAGTTTTCCAATGGTTAACCACTTCGACTTTAGGGATAATGAATTTCTTAACACATCAATAGGCTCCTACTATAGTCCATCAGCAATTAAAATGCAGGAAGCAGAGATTCTGATCGGCCATCAGTATTTTCGGCAGGGCAAGTATGACGACGCACTTTCGTATTATTATAGCACACGTCAATTTTCACAAAACAAATCCTTTCAGAAAGAAATTAACACGTTGAGGATTTACCTGTCGTACCTGAAGGAATTTGGAATTGAACATGCTTACTTTTCAAAGTATTATCTTCATAAATGCCTAACCATCTTAAAAGACTCCAACTCAACTGACGGCATATTCAACGAACTAAAAAATGAACTGATAGAAGTGGTTGTTAAACTAGGTATGGGCAACAGCCAGTATGTTGAGGATACGCTGGAGAAAAACCTGCCATATTACGATGTTATGAGGGAGTATTTTAAGTATCGAAAAAGTAAAGAGTTTAGCCGTGATCACCCTGAAGCACTATTCGAGTATGCGCTAAAAGTACTTTCCAATAAGAGCATAACAACCTCTTTATCTATACACAGAGATCTTATCAAACTTGAAAGCCCATTTAGACACACTTTATTTAAAAGGATATTGAATGAAGTAGATACGATGAATCAAGTGGATAGGAAATTCTACATGGAGAGATTGTTATCACCTGACGGTATAGACCACGAGACACAAACGGATTATATAGACGAATACAAAATGCCAGAACCTTATGTCTACAAACCAAGTAACCAAAATCAAATTAACGATTCGGATTCGGCAGCATTAAAGGTAGTGATATGGATTGCTGCGATTATCCTTTCTATTGCGGTACTCAGACTAATTATTTTACTGTTTTCGTACCCAGGTTAACTACTTTCCCATAGCTCAAGTCTTTTATATTGGGATTGAATGTTAAACAACTTATTCATTTTGCTTGTGGTTGGTGTTATCACCAAACCACTCCAAATCTGATTGTTAATCATACCAAGCAAAGGTTAAAAAACTCAACCAAGCTACTTTTTGACTCAAGATACTAAACGTTCAAACGGACCTTCTGTAAACAAAAAAGAGTGTAAAAACAAAAAAGCCTCAACTTTCGTTGGGGCTTTTGTTAGCTACCATTTAGATTTTGGCTGCTTTTATTTTATCGTTCTTTATTACTTTTTAACCAATTTTTGGGCTGTTTCGGTACCCTTTCCAGATAGAACGAGGTAGTATATTCCACGTGCATACCCCGATAGGTCGATGGTCAACTGGCTGGCACCTGCCGCAATGGGCATCGTTTTTAGGATTTTTCCATTATTATCCAACAATTTCGCAGTGGAATAGGTTTCCGCTTTAAATGCCACATTTGCGCTTGTTAATACAGGATTTGGATATATCGTTACCGTTTCTGTGGCGATGGCAAATGAAACCGAGGTAGTTTGCAGCGTACGTTGTGTACCATTCATGTCTATCTGCGTCAGCCTATAATAGTTATCGCCAAGTATAGGCCGCTTATCTATATAGCTATAGCTTTTCGTCACCAAACTATTTCCGCTTCCGCCAACAGTACCTATGGCGGTAAAAATACCATCGGCTCCACTACGATAAACAATGAATTCTTTATTATCCGTTTCCGAGGCTGTTGTCCAACTTAAAGTCACCTCATTCTCTCTGGTTGAGGCGTTAAAACTTGTTAAGCCAACCGGCAGGGTTATTGGAACCACTGGCCCACGCAGAGGACTTTCTACCGCCGTTCCGTTCAAAGCACCGTCTCTTGGTGTCACCTCAAAGGAAATATACTTGTTCACATCAGCAGCGGTAAGCACATAACTTGTTGTAGTGGCCAACGCAATGGCTGTTTTGTTAAGCCCAGAAGCATTGTCGGACCTGTACCATTTGAAAGTAGAACCGCTCTCGGCATTGCTTTCAGGATCCGAATAAGTATATGTTCCAGTTAACGTCTGTCCTTCTTTCGTCGTCCCTGTATTTACCACGTTACTAGCAGAAGGTGCAGTGTTGGCTGCCGTTGATAGGCGGAAATTATCAAAGGCCATTGCACCAGGGGTTTGGTTGTTCACAAAAATCCTGATCCTGATGTCGAGCGTAGTGCCTGTACCTGTAATATTTCCAGAAAGTTCAGTAAGCGCACTTCCTAGGGCAGGACCATCGCCAACCATGTCGCCATTGGTATCCCGTGCCATCTTTCCTCCATTTGCCGTCGCATCGTTGGGATAGATCTCGATCGCCTTCTGCCAAGTTGCATTGCCATCGATCCGGTATTCTATAATCATATAGTCCAGTGCAAAGTTGTTTGCCGCATCATTAAAGAATATACCTTGAAACGTTGCTGCTCCATTTGCCCCGAACAATCCCTTAAAAGTAATGCCTGTTTTTCCTGCGATATTGATGCCAGACCAGGTGATGGATTGTGCCGCAGGAATGGTATTATTACCACCACAGGCAGGACCACGGTCGATGTCCATGGCACCAAAGTATTTTGAACCGTTATAGCCGGTAAAGGGATCTGGCCAAGTGATGTCGGACCCGTCGGTTCTTTTAAAGAATCCCGATGAACATTTGAATTCGACAATGGAGGTTGTTCTGCTTCCCACAGATGGCGAACCAGAATCCTCAAAATTGTCTGACCAAAAAGTTTGCGCCACGGCATTTACCGAAATTGCAGTGACCAAGAGGATAAATAGATAAAGCTTTTTCATATTTCTTTTTTCACGAAATAAATAGGTTTAAGCCCTCCTCTCCTAATACTCTTTAACCCATAGCTACTACTTTTTTATCTATTGAGGTATTGGAATATTTTTACTTGTGGTTGACGTGATACCATAACACTATTGAACTATGAGCAATGGTTGGTGACAACATCAACCAGAGGTCGATTCGTCCGACAATGTAGCCCGTAAAACCATGACGGTTTTGTATGATTAAATTTTAAAACTCACGAAGCGGCGATGGTAAGCCTGTAGCTACCCATCATTCTCCTCTTTTAAAAATTCTACAGGGATTAACTACTATTTATGTATTTTAGTGGCACTTACTGGAAAAGCTGACCCTTTATGATATCCTGCCCTGTCCGCATTGTTGTGATCTGCTTACTGTTGGCCACCACGGCGAAGGCCTACCAAGGGCAGCAACTTGCCCCACAGACTAGAAAAGCGCTACATTGGTGTGATAGCCTGAAAAGACAAGCGGAAACATACTACCACAAAAACAGCTATCAGGATGCGCTAAAAAGCTATCTACAGGCCTTGAAAGTTGCCGAAGACCAGGGCCTGGAGAAAGAACGGGCATTTCTGCTCAACAACATTTCCGCACTCTACATTGATCTTTACCATCCCGGAAACCTTCCGAATACCCAAAAGGGACTACAATATGCTCAGCAAGCCATACATGCCCTAAAGGCGCTTCAGACAGACAGTACCCAAAAGCAAGCGGCATTGGCCGTAGCCTACATCAACTATGGCGATCTACTCAACAGTTATGGTACGGATACCAAGCGGCCAGAATTTCAACAGAAGGCCATCGCTGTTTTTAGTGAAGGTATCGACTTCGTTAAAAACACTGCCGATTATGATACCCAAGCCAATTTGTATGCCAACTTGGCCTACACCTACAAAAACCTTAATAACAAGCCGAAGTATTTTTTCTACCTACAACAAGCCTACCGCCTTACCAATCAACATCCTAGTGCCATCACACTTTATGTCAAACAGGGCGTAAATTTTGCATTGGGAGAGTATTACAGCATTAACGGCAATACCAGCAAAGCCCTGCTGCATCTACACGAAGCCGAAAGTTTGTTAAAGCAAGAGGCCGACCCCAATTATCAAATGATGAATTTGGTTTACGGTTTGGCAAATACCATTTACCAGCAAACCGGCAACTACAAACTGGCGCACCAATACCAAACCCTATACTGGCATGTCAAGGACAGCCTGCTGAACGCCGAAACGCTGCGCAGGTTTGAAGAAATGGAGGTTAAATACCAATCGGAACGCAAGGGGCGCCAACTCAAGGAAACCGCCCTGCAGCTGCAGAATGCCAACCTTATGCGCAATGCCCTTATCGCAGTGGCCGTGCTGCTGTGCCTTTCCCTATTCCTATTCTACCGTTCCTATAAAAACCGCCACCGGGCTTTGCTACTCAAACAGGAAGTGGCTGATATAGCCCTGCAAAAAGCGGGACTTGAACTGGCGACCAACCGACAGCTATTGGAACGCCACACCGCCAGCCTGATGGAAAAAAACCAGCTTATAGACGGACTGCAGCAGCAGTTGCTGCAAACAGGTAAAGCTGATGACCAGACCTTGAGCAAGCTGGCCAACAGCCGCATACTTACTCGCGAGGATTGGGAAGAGTACAAACGCCTGTTCGATAAGGTACACCCCGGCTTCTTCATTAAGCTGCGCAGCCATTTTCCCGATATTACCGAAGCCGATGAGCGTATCCTAGCGTTCAGCCGGCTGAACATCAGTGTCAAGGAGGCAGCCGCCTTGTCGGGCATATCCTACGAATCGATGAAGAACAGCCGCTATCGCCTGCGCAAAAAGATAGGCCTGCACAACGATACCGATTTTAAGGATGTGATCGGGAAGGTGTAAATCAGGTTTTCAAACGGTCAGCAACCTAGCCGTTTGTTTCGCAGTGCCTAAACACCTCCAAAAAGCTCTTCTTCGCCCAAGCCATCTGGCAAAGCCCTTGCCCATAAAGCAATAGAAAACCACCTACCGTTACAATCTTTACGACAAGCATAAAAGCCAACCCCATCCGAGTCTAAATTTCCATATCCCAAACCATCAAAATCAATTAAAACCAAATTGATGACCTTTTTGATGACCACCATTTTGCCGCCAAAACACCATTTCTCCCCTAAGTTTGCGGTATAACAAAACAATGCGCAATGGCAAAACTATTCCTTTGGAGTTAAACACAAATACTTCATATCCATTTATTTTACTACCTAGCCTCACAGCTACAACCTATGTTTTTTAAAAAAACCAATTAACCATTTTACACTACGAAATATGGCTTTGCCCCACCCAGGGAAATCAACAATATATTTTACGTTTTTAAATTTTCAATAACACACCCACTTTATGATTACAATTCTACGTTCGACAATTTTCTTAACCCACAAAGCCATTGCCACGCAAGCCCTGCTTTTACTTCTTGTTTTTACAACCTTTAGGGCATCGGCGCAAGTTAATCCGGTTAATTTTCAGCCCCAGCAAAAATTTGGCACTGATAAAAGCCCCATTGCACCAGTAATTGCCGATATAGACGGAGACGGCAAAAACGACATTATAGTGGCCAATTTTAACGCCCTCAGCATATCCGTTTATTTCAACACCTCAACACCTGGGATAAGTTTTGGTGCTGCCAGCTTTGCCGATAAAGTAGATTTTCCTTGCGGGCTCCTCCCTGTATTTTTTGCCGTGGGCGATTTGAACAAAGATGGCAAGCCCGATATTATAGTGGCAAATGCCGGTTCTTACGAGCTCACTATTTTCAGGAACGTGGCAACCGCCGGAACCATAAACTCATCAAGCCTGGTCAGAGAAACTTCTCTGCCGTCCGACATTGGGACGCGCAGTCTTGTAATTGCCGATTTTGATGGCGACGGCTTCAACGATGTGGCTGCCGTGAGTACCAGCACCTCTCAGCTGTCTATATATAAAAGCATGGGTTCCCCCGGGGGGACCATAACTCTAAACAAACTATTCCCGGTTGCCACGGGCACAACACCTTTTGGTGTAGCTGCAGCCGATTTTAACGGAGATGGCAAAACCGATATAGCAGTAGCAAACTACGACAACAACAACGTATCGGTATATTTAAACAACTCTTTCGGGCCACTTATCAGCTTTACAAGTAGGATAAATTTTAGTGCGGGTGGTATTGCACCGCAAGCTATAGCAACTGCCGATTTTGATGCCGACGGCCATCCCGATTTGGCGGTATTGAACAAAACTTCTAACCATGTTGCCATTTTACGTAATAACGGTATGGCCAGCTTTTCGGTTCTTGCTACCCTTCCCGTAGGCACATCGCCCAGCGCATTGGCCATAGGCGATCTAAATGGAGATGGCAAACCCGATTTGGTGGCCACCAATTTCGGCAACGACAGTATATCCATTTTACTGAACACCAGCACCGGCACCACCATCAGTTTTGAAACCAAAAAAGATTTCGCTACTGGTAACAATCCTTGGGGTGCATCTATTGGCGATGTGGACGGCGATGGCAGTCCCGACATCGCGGTAGCCAACTACAGTGATGATACAGACGAAAGGACAATATCCGTTCTACGCAGCAGTGCTTCTGCACCTACGGTACAGGCCAGTAATGTGCGCTTCAGTAACACCACCAATAGCACTACCACCGTTAGCTGGACCAACGGCAACGGTAGCAAAAGGGTGGTTTTTATGCGTAGCCTGAACACCTTTGCGTATCCAAGCCCAGCAGATAACACCAGCTATACTCCCGACGCTTCCTATTCACAAGGCAGTGATGTTGGTGGCTGGTATTGTGTGTACAACGGGACAGGTTCTTCTGTTGATGTAACGGGGCTGGGTGCCAACCAAACCTACCGCACCATGGTGTTGGAATATAATGATATACCCGGACAGGAGAAATACTTTCTCAATTCTTCAACAGATAACCCAGTTGCTGTAACTGTAACCAACTCTTTTATAACATTTACGCCAAAAAGTGGCGAGGTGGGCAGCAGTGTAACCATTAATGGCAGCGGCTTTAACACAACACCTACTGGTAACACCGTTTACTTTGGCGCAACAAAGGCCCAAGTAACTGCCGCAACAACCACCAGCTTAACCTTAACCGTACCAAGGGGCAGTACGCACCAGCCCATTAACATCATTAGGGCAAACGGCTCTCAGGCTTTTGCAGGCAGCCCTTTTGTGGTAACCCGTACCGACGGCACAATAGGTTTACAGCCCGCCAATTCTTTTGGAACAGGCGCCAATGCCCGTAAAACCGGAGTGGGCGATATAGACGGCGATGGCAAGCCCGATTTAATTGTAACCAATAGCCTTGGGATAGCCATACTTAGAAATACTACGCCCAATGGTGCCACTAATAGCACTTTCGCCACGCAGGTTTCTTTTGCAACTAATTCTGGCGTTACCCCAACCTATTTGGCCGTGGCTGATATGAACGGCGACGGCAGACTGGATGTAGTAGTTGGCGATGCAGTGGCAGCGAAGATTTGCATTTTTGTAAACATCTCATCGGTAGGTACACCCAACTTTGTTAAGTTTGATATTTCGATAGCTACCAGCATTACCAATTTGATAGTAGCCGATTTTAATATGGATGGCAAGCCCGATATTGCCGTTACTCCCTCTAACGGAAACAACGTTGCTATTTACCCCAACACAACAAATGGCACCTCTATAAATTTTAACAGCACACCGATAACTACCATTAATTTTGGCCTTATCATCAATAGCATTGTGGCAGCCGATTTAAATGGCGATGGCAAGCCCGATTTGGCCGTAATAAATAATGCAAGTGCCCGGCTGTATCTTATACAAAATACAAGCACCACTACTTTCTCTTTCACCACGCAGTCCTATATAGCCACCTCACCCAACCCCAAACAATTGGCGGTAGCAGATATGGATGGAGATGGCGCAAACGACCTTGTGATTCTAGGAACCCATACCATTGTTCACAGAAATATCTCAACTTCTAATACCATCGAGTTTAATTATGCTTATTTATTAACAGATAATATACCCGAAAGCCTTGCCATTAATGATATGGATGGCGATGGAAAGCCCGATATTGTCATCACTGGTTCAAAAAGCTTGGCCATTATACGCAATTCACTTACTTCGGCATCTTTTCCCAGAACCAATGGTGTAACACCAGATTTAGTCGAAAGCAGGTTTTACTTTGCCCCAACCAATGGTGGCCTTGCCCTTGCCGATTTTGATGGCGATGGAAAGCCTGATGTGGCCGTAACCAATAATGTCGCCGCTGGCTTGGTAATGGTATATAAAAATACCCCAGTGCCAACCCTTACTTCCGTATCGCCAATACAAGGCCCTGCGGGAACAGTGGTAACCCTAACGGGTACCAATTTTAATACAGAACCAAACAATAACGTCGTATTTTTTGGTACCGTAAAAGGCAATGTTACGGCGGCAACGCCAACCAGCCTTACCGTTACAGCCCCGGCAAGTGGCAACTTTAAAAACATCAGCTTTACAGATTTAAGTACGGGTATAGGCCGTACGGCAAACACGCCTTTTGCGGTGACCTATCCCAATGGACTGATTAACTTTGTGCCACAACAAAAATTTAGCACGGGGATGCGGCCTATTTCTCCCGTAATTGCCGACTTCGATGGCGATGGCAAGCCCGATTTAGTTGTAGCCAATTTTGCAGCCAACACGATATCTGTTTTCCGCAATACTTCGGCAACGGGCAGTATAAATGCAAGCAGTTTTACTGATAAGACAGATTTTACTACCAGCAACAGCCCCGTAAACATAGCCGTAGGCGATTTGAATGGCGATGGCAAGCCTGATATCGCTGTGGTAAACGCCGGTAGCAACAACTTTTCAGTGTTCATCAACAACTCCTCTGCAGGTACTATTGGGTTTGCTACGAAGGTGGATATCACTACGCTCCATCCCAACATTAGGGCCATTGCCATTGCAGATTTTGATGGCGATGGATTAAATGACGTGGTCACAAGTTCATCTAGCAACAATACTTTGCTTACCTACCGTAATGTAACCTCCCTAAATGGTGCTTTTAATGCCGTACCTGCACAGGGCATCACTGTAAATGCAACACCGTACAGTATTGTTGTTCAAGATTTAAATGGTGATGGCAAGCCCGATATTGCCGTAGCGCATAATAGTAGCGATAGGATAAGTGTAATCCAGAACCAGTCTGTAGTGGGTACTTTTATGTTCGCATCAAGGGTTGACATTACTTCTGGAACTACCAGTTCTCCACAAATATGCAGCATTGTAGCCGCTGATTTTGATGGCGATGGCAAACCTGATTTGGCCGCCCTAAACCAAGGCGACAATACCGTATCGGTTTTTAAAAACCTGATGACCGCTGGGGCTTTGATTGATGCTTCCAGCTTTGCCAATAAAGTGGATTTTGCCACAGGTCCCAGCCCAAGCGCCCTGACGGTAGGCGATTTGGACGGCGACGGCAAACCAGAGCTGGTCACCAGCAACTACGGGGGTAACTCGGCTTCCATTCTGCGTAACACGTCCTCATCCGGAAGTATTGATGCCGGTAGCTTTGCGACAAAAGTTGACTTGCCTACGGGCGATACCCCTTGGGGCGTGGCTGTGGCCGATTTGGATGGCGATGGCAGGCAGGATATTGTGGTAGCCAATTATGCCGATAATACCGACGAGCGTACCATTTCTGTTTTCAGGAACGGTATTGCGCCACCAACAACAATGGCAACTTCGCTTTTTTTTTACAGTACATTAACTCATTCAGCTAGCCTGTTGTGGAGTAGGGGCAATGGCAGTCGTCGTGCCGTGTTTATGTTGGAGGGCAACAGCGGGACGCCCGCCCCTGTGGTAAATACTGCTTATACTGCCAGTGCTACATTTGGTAACGGCACACAAATTGGCACAAGCGGCTGGTACTGCATTTATAATGGAACAAACAATACTGTAACAGCTACCAACTTAAAGCCTGGCACCACCTACCGCGTGATGGTGGTGGAATATAACAGTAACTCTGGCGGTTACGAGCAATATTTAACCGAAACTACACAAGTCAATCCTATAAATGTGACCACGTTGGTATCTAGCGATGCTACGTTGAGCAGCCTAACCTTAAGTTCGGGTACTTTATCGCCTGTTTTTGCAGCGGCATCAGAGACTTACACCGCGACTGTAGGCAATGCAATGACGAGCATTACTGTGACGCCAACCGTAAACCAAGTCAACGCAACCGTACAGATGAGGATAAATGGCGGAGCTTACGGCTCGGTAACAAGTGGTAACGAAAGTCCCTCTTTTTCGTTAAACGTGGGTACAAACACGATTGAGGTTAGGGTTACCGCACAAGATGGTATGACCAACAAAACCTACACGATTACGGTAACAAGGGCTGGCGCTGCCAATGCGGATTTGGCCTCGTTGAGCATTACCGAAGGCACGTTGTCGCCAGCCTTTGCAGCAGGCACCACCATCTACACCGCTGCCATAACGGCAACTAGCCTAAAAGTAATGGCAACGGTTGCACAAAGCGACGCAACCATTACCGTTAACGGCAGCCCGGTAACTAGCGGAAACGCATCAGGCAGTATTGCATTAAGTGCTGGCCTAAATACCATTACTGTTATAATAACTGCTCAGGACGGCACTACCACCAAAACCTATACACTCAACATCACTCAAGAGGCGGTACTACCTGTTTCCTTGATTTCTTTTACCGCAAAGACGGATAGAAATTATACACTGTTGAATTGGGTTACGGCTGATGAGGATAGAAATAAGGGGTTTGAGGTTTGGAGAGCGGAAAGTTCAAAGCAAAAAACTGAAAGACCAGAGGATGTCGCATTTGTTAAAATTGGTGAAGTAAAGGCTTCCCTTGCCTCAGATGTCAAACCTCAACTCTATTCTTTCACCGATAAACAACCTGCCAATGGCACAAATTACTATAAGCTGATACAGATAGACAATGATGGAAAAACTAAAGAACTGGGCACTAGGACGGTAAATTTCAGCTTTCCAACCTCTGACATACAACTTTATCCGAACCCTACCGACGACCTCGTTACGCTATCCTTCAGCGCAGCGACCTTCAATCAATTACAGGTCATAGATTTAAACGGCAGGATATTGCAGAAAATCGGAATCGGGGATAGAGAAAATACTAAAGTGATTTCGCTGGGCAGTTATCAGGCAGGAATATATGTGGTAAAGTTCATTGGAAGTGAAACGGTGGAGCTTAGAAAGCTGATCAGGCGATAATATTTTTCTGCGGAAACGGCAGGAAAATAAATAAGTACTGGCACTAGCCAAAAGACTCGTAGCGCAAATATTATTTAGGGGTAGCATGGATATGCTATCCTTTTTTGCATTTAACGGCTTTTACTTGTGGTTGGTGTGATACCATACCACTATTGAACTATGAGCAATGGTTGGTGTTGTCACCAACCAGAAGTCGAAAAGATGATGACTGGATTGAATAAGAACATTCTGCTTCCACCCTTAAAACTTCTCAAGATTAGTGAACCGAAGACTTTCGACCGAAATCATGCCAAGAAAGTGTCCACTTAAACAGCCTCTTTTCTAATACCTTTTACTGAGTAACATTTAGCGATATACAACTGCAATCATAACAGTTAGCAACCATGGAAATAGCAGCGCTAATACAACCAAAAGACCTTTGAAAATCCGTAAGCTTTTGCTTTCATTTTTCCAGTGTAGTTTGTATTTGTTATAATTTTTGTGATGCTTACGATAGTTGTATGCCATTATAGCTATGAAAACTAAAGCCATTATCCATTTTTCTAAAGCAAACATTTTTCTTGGAGCTTCGTGCATAAATTTACAGACTATGAGATAAGCATTAAGTAGCATCACATTTTGTATCATAGTAATTGCTACAATGGCGGTTATGCCTACACGACCATCCCATTTAAAATAAGCTTTGGTTACTCTATAATATATATATTCGAAAAAAAAACTCATATCATTTAAAAACTTATCGATACCTGCACCAATTCTATCTGTTAATTTTACCCTTGGTTGGTATGATCACCATACCATAAGTTCAATTATCAGCAAAGGCCGAATCAAACTAACTAGAAGCCAAACCTAAAAAGGTATGAAAACGAAAAAGCCTCACATTTCTGTGAGGCTTTCTGTGATCCCGCTGGGATTCGAACCCAGGACCACTACATTAAAAGTGTAATGCTCTACCAGCTGAGCTACGGAATCTTCCTTCGTTCTAAGGAGGTGCAAATATAGGAATATTAACTAATCATTCAAATCATTTTTAAAAAAATATATCATATTTTAATATTTAATAAATATCCACTTCATAATCAAGGATATAAATTTTATCAGTATTCGATGGTTTAGACTTACGGCTCCTTCTTTATAAAGTTCAAAAGGATAAGACTAGTAAAGATCAATGAAGGGCAACAGAAAAACCTTTTAATATAGCCTCTAAAGCTATAAAAAGGCATTAAATAAAAAAGGGCCAAGAAACTAGTTCCTGACCCTACATCTACCTATGAAAAACATACCCCCGAAAGGGTAAGCCCAAATGTAAAAACATTTTTTTGAATTCTATAATATTTCTCAAAAAAAATTAAACAATATTCCAATTGACACATGTTTGTTACAAAAACCATGTTTATTGCCTGTTTAATCCTAAAACAGGTACTTTGTGCTCAGGAAGTTGGAGTTGTGTCCGTCGATAATTTCGTTCAATAACTGCTTATTATTATCATTTAATTTCGTAGCTACCAAAGAACGGATCGAAAAAGCTCTCAAGGCATCCACCACTGAAAGTGTTCCTTCGGCACTGTCTTTTCTTCCCGTAAACGGAAATACATCTGGTCCTCGCTGACATTGACAATTAATGTTCACCCTGCTCACCTGATTTACTATCGGGTCAATTAAAGCCGCCACCTCTTCATTAGCATTACTGAAGATACTAACCTGCTGTCCATGGGTAGACTCGATCAGGTAATTGATTGGCTCTTCAATGTCATCAAAAGTAACTACCGGAATTACAGGGCCAAATTGTTCCTCGGTGTACAACTTCATTTCTTTGGTTACGGGATAAACTACCGCCGGATAAACAAAGGATTCTTTAGCTTGTCCCCCATTTTCGTTCACTACCTGTGCACCTTTAGCCACAGCATCGTCAATCAGCTCCTGCAAATAAGCTGGCTTTTGAGGCTCAGGCAATGGCGTTAGCGACACACCCGCTTGCCAAGGCATTCCAAATTTGAGTTTGGCAATCTCGGCAGACAGTTCTTTCACAAACTGATCCACATGTTTTTTATGTACAAAAATTATTTTTAAAGCAGTACAACGTTGGCCATTAAACGATAATGAACCCAATACAGTTTCTTGTACAGCCAGTTTCAAATCGGCATTGGCCGTAATAATGGCGGCATTTTTGGCATCTAGTCCTAAAATAGCACGCAAACGATTTACTTTAGGGTGCATTTTCTTTAACTCATTGGCTACTTTGCTAGAGCCAATAAGGGTAAGCACATTAATTTTACCCGACTCCATTAAACCTGGAATAATTTTATTGCCACGGCCGTAAATGGTGTTCACCACGCCTTTAGGGAAATTGTCTCTAAATGCTTTTAACAAAGGGTAAAATAATAAGGTACCGTGTTTAGGCGGTTTAAATAAAATGGTATTGCCCATAATCAAGGCCGGAATCAGTGTAGTAAAGGTTTCGTTTAACGGATAGTTAAATGGCCCCATGCAAAGCACTACGCCTAATGGTGAACGACGTATTTGCGCTACTATGCCTTGTTCAATGGTAAAACCAGCAGATTTACGGTCGATATCCTTTAGTGCATCAATAGTGGCATTGATGTATTCGATGGTTCTGTCAAATTCTTTTACCGAGTCGCCATAAGTCTTGCCTATTTCCCACATGATCAGCTTCACCACTTCCTGCTTCTTCTCCATAATGTCGCGGGTGAACTTTTCTACGCATTCAATACGCTGCGCCACGCTCATGGTAGGCCACTCGCCTCTTCCATTATTATAAGCGTGTACGGCAGCATCTAAAGCAATCTGCGCTTCTTTCTCGCCGCAAAGTGGATAAGTACCAATGAGCTTTCGCTCTAAGCCTTTTGCGGTTTTGATACAAATTGGAGATAGTACGGTGTGCACATCTCCCGACCAAGTTAACATATCTCCATTGGAGAGATAGCTACGCTGGTCTAAAGGTCCTTCGAGTGCATACTCGGCAGGAACATCTGCTTCGGCGGGAAACAGATTTTCAAGGTTTAGGGACATGGTTGTTTTTATTTATTACTTAGTTTATAGATTTACTAGATTTTAGTTTCAATAATATATCCCCTCGTGGTTAAGGAGAGGATATATCTATTTAAAGTTGAATGATTTTCATTTTAGGCACTAGGGATTTCATCACTACCCAAGCAATTAAATAAGCTACTGCACAGAAAGAGAAAATGATGAAATAGCCCGCTTCAATTCCTTGGAAGCCCATAAATTTCATTTGGGTTTGTTCGGCATGGTCAAACAACCAGCCCGAAAATTTATTGATAAAAGTAGAACCTACCCCACCAGCCAAACCACCAATACCTGTTACGGTAGCAATGGCTTTTTTAGGAAAGCTATCACCAATGGTAGAGAAGATATTGGCCGACCAAGATTGGTGGGCTGCTCCTGCAATTCCGATTAAAATTACCGGAATCCAGTAAGAAATATATCCCAAAGGTTGCGTTAGCAATGCCAAAAGAGGGAAGAAAGCAAAAATCAACATGGCTTTCATTCGTCCTTCGTAAGGATTCATTTTCTTTTTATCCACGAAATAACTAGGCAACCAACCTCCAAAAATGGATAGTAAAGTGATGGCGTACAAAACGAAAATAGCCAATTGTCCTTCGGTATCAGATGATTTGATATGATAAACTTCTGATAGATAGGCTGGCATCCAGAACAAATAGAACCACCAAACCCCGTCAGTCATAAATTTACCGAATACAAAAGCCCAAGTTTGTTTATAACTAAAGCATTTGGCAAAAGATACTTTCTGATTGTCAGTAGGCAATGCTTCTACTTGTACCTGTAATTCTTCGTCTTGATTGATATAAGCCAATTCACCTGCATTTACCTTAGCATTGGCTTCCGGTTTTTTGTAAAGGAATATCCAAAATCCCATCCATACAAAGCCTAAGGCTCCAATAATGATGAACGACATTTCCCAACCGTAGTATTTAGCAATCACCGGAATGGTAAGTGGCGCACATAGTGCTCCAATAGTAGCCCCCGCATTAAAGATACTGGTGGCCAAAGCTCTATCCTTTTTAGGAAAATACTCGGCTGTGGCTTTAATGGCCGCTGGAAAGTTACCTGCCTCACCTACCGCCAACACAAAACGGGCGAAGATAAACAGGGTTACACTCACGTTGATGATCAACGCCACATCATTAACGGTTTCTATGGCGTGTTTAGCACCTTCAAAGCCTACAAACCAATTTCCTGTGATGATTCCCGAAGTAGCGATACCACAAAAAGCATGTAAAACAGCACCTATTGACCAGATTCCAATGGCCCAAAGAAAACCTTTTTTGGTATCCATCCAATCCACAAACCTACCTGCAAGCAACATGCTAATGGCATAAAATATAGAAAATAATGCAGTGATATTTCCATAGTCGTTATTGGTCCAATGGAATTCTGGACTAATAAAATCTTTCCATGTTAATGAAAGTACTTGCCTATCGAGGTAATTGATGGTTGTTGCAAAAAACAACAGCGCACAAATGGTCCATCGGTAGCTACTTGGTTTGATTTGGTTCATGTTTTTGGTTTTTGGTTATTTGGTTTATTAGTTGCCCCCTCTCTCCCGAAAAAACGGGATCTCTCCCCAAAAGGGAGAGAGACATGCTTGGGAATGAAAGTGCCTTATACTTAATTTCTTACTTTATTGATAATTTCAAAGGTTTTGATGGTTAATGATTGTAATGTTTCGTAATCGCGTTTTTCGATGATTGATTTGCTTACCAATTTGCTGCCCATGCCTACGGCACAAACACCCGCTTTAAACCAGCTAGCAATATTGTTCTCTTCAATCTCTACCCCGCCTGTTGGTACAAATAACTGGCCTTGGAAAAGCTCTCTGATAGAAGAAAGGAAATCTGGACCTAGTACATTGGCAGGAAATAACTTGATGATGCCTGCTTGGTGCTGCTGTGCCAAATTAATTTCTGTTGGAGTCATACAACCTGGGATCCAAAGCAAACCTGCATCATGAGCTACTTTAGCTACCTCAGGGTTTACAATTGGGCAAACGATGAAATCGGCACCTTCATTGATGAAATCCTGGGCCTGTGCTGCCGTTTTAATGGTACCAATGCCCAAAAACAAATCCTGCATTTCGGTTTTCAAAGCTTCTTTAATGAATTTGAAATTGCTTAAAGCAGCTTCTCCCCTGTTAGTATATTCAAAAACACGAACACCACCCTTATAAAGTGCCCTGATGATCTCTAAACTGATTTGAGCATCTTCATAGTAAAACAATGGCAATAATCCTTGTTGTTGGATGGCTTGTATAGCGGTTTCTTTATTCTTAGTCATGTTGGGCAATGGTTTGGTGAACGTCTTGAACAGTTGCAGTGGTACAGTCGCTAGGGATGTACAGTTTGTTGTAAGCGGCAGCGGTAGCAAATTCTAAAATCTGCTGTGGCTCATGTTGGTTGTAAAATCCATAGATTAAACCTCCCATATAGCAATCGCCACTACCCACACGATCTAAAATCTTTTCTGAAAGATATTCTTTAGATACAAACAATTGATTATTGGTAAACAGCGTAGTATAATACCTGATGCCTTGCATATAATCAAACCTAAAGGTGTTGGCTACGTGCTTACATTTCGGAAACTTGTTGATGATTTCCTTAGAGGTAATTTCTGCCTGTTTAAGATAGTTCTCTTTGGTATCAATAGTTACAATGTCTGCTGGCAAAGTAATGCCTAACATTCTTTCGGCAGCCCAAATATTGCCCATGATCAAATCAGCATATTTAGCCAATTCAGGAACAACATCAATAGGTTCTTTACCAAATTTCCAAAGTTTAGCTCGGTAGTTCAAGTCAATAGAAATGGTGATTCCTCTTTCATCAGCTGCTTTCACAGCTTCTAAGCAGATATCTGCCGCATCTTGATTTAAGGCTGGGCAAATGGTGCTGAAATGAAACCAAGACACATCTTTAAAAATCTCGTCCCAGTTTAAGGTATTGGGCTGGATACTAGCGAAAGAAGAATTTGCTCTGTCGTAAATTACACCTGCATTTTTGAGGTCCTTCCCTTTTGGCAAATAATACAGTCCCAAGCGATCACCACTCAATTGCATTCTCGACGAATCGATGTTGCACTTGTTCACATAGTTGAGGATTTGCTCGGACATGAAATTGTCAGGCAATGCCGAAAAATAGGCAGATGGGACTTCCCAAAGTGCCAATGCGGTGGCCACGTTCAATTCTGCGCCACCAACATAAAAAGGTAGTTCATTATCTGCCAACCATTGTCCATCAACATCAGGACAAATGCGCAACAGTAATTCCCCAAAACTTAAAACTTTCATTCTTTTTAAGGTAAAAGCGTAAGGCTTAAAGCTTAAAGCATCTACAGTGTAAACTTAGAGCTAATTTTAACCATTATACGCCACTAAAAACACCTTAGTGTCTTTATTTCTTTGTGATTAAATCTGTTATTTAAAAGCTAAAATAGGCTTTTGCGTTGTTATAACAAATATTTTCAATTAATTGGCTAACCAATTTCATATCGTTCGGAATTTCACCGTTTTCCATGTCGGTACCGAACAGGTCACATAAGATCCTACGGAAATATTCGTGACGTGGAAAGGACAAGAAACTTCTTGAATCGGTTAGCATTCCTACAAATTGACTTAATAGCCCCATATTTGATAAAGCATTGATTTGCTTGATCATGCCGTCTTTTTGGTCTAGGAACCACCAACCCGAACCCCATTGCACTTTACCAGCTACGGTACCATCTTGATAATTACCAATCATGGTAGCCATTAATTCGTTATCTGCTGGATTTAAGTTATACAAAATGGTTTTAGCCAATTGGTTATTAGCGTCTAGCTTATTTAAAAATCTAGCCAATTGTCGGCCTTGTGAAAAATCACCGATAGAATCGAAACCTGTATCTGGTCCTAAACTAGACAATAAACGATCGTTATTATTGCGGATAGCTCCCAAGTGATATTGTTGCACCCAGCCTCTTTCGTGATCCCAAATGGCAAAAGTGAATAGCATTGCCGATTTGAACTTAAGGTTCTCTTCTGCGGTGATGCTTTCGCCGTTTCTTATTTTAAGGAAAATTTGGGCTACTTCTTCTTCGGTATAGTCTTCGGCATAAATTTGCTCTAAACCATGATCAGACACTGAAGCTCCATTTTCTACAAAGAAATCATGACGAGATTTCAAAGCAGTCAAATACTCTTGATAGTTGGCAATTGGCTTTTCAACAATGGTTGCCAATTTATCGATGTACTGGTTCAGCGCCACAGTATCATCAGCATTCATCGCCTTATCAGGTCTGAAAGCTGGCAACACTACTAAATCAATTCCACTGGCTTTAATTTGCTGATGGTAAGCTAGATTATCTAAAGGATCATCAGTAGTACACAGGGTTTTTACGTTCATTTTTTTCAATAAACCTAAAACGCTGTATGCTTTGGTTTGTAGCTTGGCATTACATTCGTCCCAAATTTTCTTGGCCGTTGCTGGTGAAAGCAAATCGTAAACATCAAAATAACGTTGCAACTCCAAATGTGTCCAATGATACAATGGATTTCTTAAAGTATAAGGAACGGTTTCTGCCCACTTTTCAAATTTTTCCCAGTCGGAAGCGCCGCCAGTGATATAGTACTCGTCAATCCCGAAGGTACGCATGGCACGCCATTTATAGTGGTCGCCATATAACCAAACTTGGGTAATATTCTCGAACTGTTTATCTTCTGCAATTTGCTCAGGAATTAAGTGATTGTGGTAATCAATAATGGGCATATGCTTTGCATGCTGATGATACAAAGTTTTTGCGGTTTCCGTTTGCAATAAAAAATTCTCGTCTAAAAACTGTTTCATTTATACTTTTTGTTGTTTGGTTGTTTGGTTCGTTTGTTGTTTAGATGACATGCAAATCAAACCCTTAAACCAGTTATTATTTTTTACAGAAATACTTTAGATAATTGAACTTCAATTGTTATTGGTATAATAGATTTCTAACTAAAAAACCAAAAAACTAATCAACGAAACAACTAACTACACTCCCCCGAAAATAGAGAAGCCGCCGTCTACACAAATCATGGCACCTGTAACAAATTGAGAAGCGTCGCTTAGCAACCAAACCAAAGCTCCTTTTAATTCATCAGGGTTACCAAAACGTTTAAATGGCGTTTGATTGATTACTGCACCACCTCTTGGCGTATAACCACCATCAGGTGTAGTTAATAAATTGCGGTTTTGCTCTGTTAAAAAGAAGCCTGGCGCCAAGGCATTCATTCTGATTTTATCGCCATAACGGTTAGCCAATTCAACTGCAAACCATTGGGTATAGCAATCTACCGCTGCTTTGCCCATATTGTAGCCCAACACTTTGGTAATGGCTCTTTTTGAGTTCATCGAAGAAATGTTCACGATACTTCCTCTTCCAGTTTCGGCAATGGCTTTACCAAAAACCTGCGTAGGAATTAAAGTTCCCCAAAGGTTAAGGTCTAACACGGTTTTCATACCGTCCATTTTCATTTCGAAAATGTTATCTTCTGGCTGTAATACACCATCAGGCATGTTACCACCTGCGGCATTTACCAAACCATCAATTTTTCCGAAAGCAGCCAATACCTTCTCACGAGCAGCAATCAGCTGTTCTTCGTTCATGGCATCAGCGATTAAAGCGATGGCTTTACCGCCATTTTTATTGATTTCGTCTGCACGCTCATTGGCTACTTTTTCGTTTCTGCCTAAAATACCTACAGTGCCCCCTGCCTCAACAATAGCGTTGATGAAAGAAAGGCCTAATATTCCTGTACCGCCTGTTACAACGATTACTTTATCTTTTAATGAAAATGATTGTTCCATTTTATGTTTTATCACAAAGGCGCAAAGCACGCAAAGATCAGCTCTATTGTGTACTGCGCTTGATTAGTTAATTTATATGTTATCACGAAAGCACAAAGATGATTTTTACCTCACAGACTTACGAAGTTTTGAAAACTTCGTAAGTCTTTTAGTGCGCCTTGTACTTTATCCGCTAATTATTTAATTATCCTATTCGCTTTAAGATTGCTTCGCAAAGCTCGCAATGACGAAATAGGCAAATTTCTTTTATCTCAGTTCTCCAACTGCGAAGGTGTCCATGTCTGCATAGTCCAAGTTCTCACCTGCCATACCCCAAATGAAGCTGTAGTTTTTGGTACCAGCTCCAGAGTGGATACTCCATGATGGTGATAAAACTGCTTCGTGGTTAGCCATTACAATGTGACGGGTTTGTTGTGGCTGCCCCATAAAATGGATGACCCTTTGATCCGCCTCTACATCAAAATAGAAGTAAACTTCCATTCTTCTGTCGTGGGTATGTGGAGGAATAGTATTCCAGATAGAGCCTGTTGATAATGAGGTTAAGCCCATTACCAATTGACAGCTTTGGATACCATCTTTATGGATATAACGAGAAATACGACGCTCGTTAGCGGTTTCTACAGCACCTAAATCAGCCGAGAAAACATCTGCATGGCTTGCAAAAGTGGTAGGATAGCTAGTATGCGCTGGTGCTGAAAGGGCATAAAAAACAGCAGGATTGCTGCTATCTTTACTGCTAAACTTCACTTCTTTAACACCTTTACCTAAGTATAAACAATCTTTCTTTGCTAAATCATAGCTTGTTCCATCAGCTACAATGGTACCTTCACCACCTACGTTGATGATGCCCAGCTCTCTTCTTTCCAAGAAATACTCGGCACGTAAAATATCATAATTACCTAAATCTACCACGCTGTTTACTGGTGTAATCAATCCAGTAATCATTCTGTCGTAGTGTGAATAGACAAAATTCGCTTTGTCTGTCGCTTTCAAGTCGTCCAATAAAAATCTTTCTCTGATTTTTTCGGTGTCGTAGCTCTTGAAATCTTCTGAGTGTACTGCTTGTATTTGTTTCATTTTCTATATTTTGTTCCATCATTAGAGGTTTTGGTTTGGTCCTCATTTTAATGACGGATGGTTTTGGCTAATATACGTCAAAACGACGTTTATGTTTATAAAATTTGAAGTGATTACAAGGAAACACCTCTTTTCCACGGAATAAAATCATCTTGGTTAAGCAATACTGCTTTGGGAATCACTTCGCCACTGGCAGCTTTAATGCAGTACTCCAAAATGTCTTCTCCCATTTCTTCAATGGTTTTCTCTCCCTCTATCACTGGTCCAGTATTGATGTCAATAATATCCCCCATACGTTTAGTTAAGGCATTATTCGTGGCTACTTTAATTACAGGACAAACAGGATTTCCCGTTGGCGTACCTAAGCCTGTGGTAAACAAAATTAGGGTTGCACCACTTGCGGCCTTGCCTGTAGTGGCTTCTACATCATTACCTGGGGTACACACCAAATTTAAGCCTGGTTTGGTGGCAGGTTCTGTATAATCAAGTACATCCACAATAGGTGATGTTCCACCTTTTTTGGCTGCACCATTACTTTTAATGGCATCGGTAATTAAACCGTCTTTAATATTCCCTGGTGATGGATTCATGTGAAAACCAGATCCTGCATTTTCAGCGGCTTCGCTATAAGCGCCCATCAACTTCATAAATTTACGTGCAGACTCTTCTTCTATCGTCCTATCAATCATGTTCTGCTCTGCACCACACAATTCGGGAAATTCAGCTAGCAATACCGTACCACCCAAAGCCACTAGCAAATCTGCACAGTAACCTACCGCTGGGTTGGCAGAAATACCGCTAAATCCATCGCTTCCTCCACATTTAACCCCTAAATTCATTTTGTTTAAAGGAGCTGGCTGCCTTTCTATTTTATTGGCTTCCACTAACCCTTCAAAAGTTTTTTTGATGGCTAGGGCAATCATATTTTCTTCGCTTTGCGATTGCTGTTGCTCGAAAATGAAAAGTGGCTTATCAAAATTTGGATTGCGTTCTTTTAAATCGGCAGCAAAATCAGTAAGCTGTAAGTTTTGGCATCCCAAGCTCAACACCGTTACGCCCGCTACATTGGGATGGTCGGCATAAGCAGCCAAAAGTTTGCTCAATACAGCAGCGTCTTGTCTAATTCCACCACAACCACCTTGATGGTTTAAAAACTTAATGCCATCAATATTCTTGAAAAGTCGGTCGTGTTGCGCTTCTCCAAAAGAAAGCGGTGCATCTAAAGACGAAATAGCGGTACCGTTTTGATAGGCTTCCACTAAATGACGAGTGTAGTTTTTATATTTTGCCGTTACCGCATAGCCCAATTCATTGTGCAAAGCTTCCTTAATGACATCCAAGTTCCTGTTTTCGCAAAAAACAGTTGGAATAAACAACCAGTAGTTGGCTGTACCTACTTTACCATCTGAACGGTGATAGCCATTAAAGGTTCTGCCTTCAAATTTTGAAACATCAGGCGCATGCCACTCGTAGTGATAAGGTCTGTACTCATAAGGTGCAGCAGCATGTTTAAGGTTATCGGTAGTCATTCTGGTACCCAGTTTTACTGGAAACTGAATTTTACCTACCAAAGTGCCATACATGTACACTTCATCGCCAGCCTGCATATCCTGTGTATAGAATTTATGCTTAGCATCCACATCATCTACCAATTGATAATTGGCACCCCTATAACCAACAATTTGGCCAGCCTTTAGGTTAGTAAGGGCTACCAAAACGTTGTCTTTTGGATGTACTTTTAATACTTGTTGTTTCATTTATATTGCTTTAAGCTGCGCCGACATTTGTTTGGTCAACACTGCTTCTATCCCCTCTTCTAAAATCGCCTGATATTGTGCTTTTACCGCTGGTACAAAACCAGCTAATTGGCTCAGGTTAGCTCCCCAAAAAGCTTGGTCTGTTAAAACTTCTTCTACAAAGTTCTCTTGATTTTGGCTGTATTTTTCAAATAAATAAGGTGCAGAGTCATCGTTTAACCGATAACTCGCACCATTATCCAAACCAAAATATAGATTGTTCTCTTTTCTCTCCGCACGAGAAAAGGCCAAGTAAGCGGCAAAGCCAAGGGCAATATTCGCCGGAACTTGATTAAATATTTTATAGTAATTCAGTAACAATGGTAGTATTCTGATCTTCATCTTCATACTGTACTGAAATGCAATGCTGATCCATAAATGCTCGATGGAAGGATTCGCAAAACGATCTTTAACACTGTTGGCAAAGGCATCAGTTTGCTTTTTATCCACTTTATAAGGAATTGCTGGAGCTATTTCATTGGCCATTAAGGTCTCGATATAACTGGTCATCAATTCATTATTCATCGCATTTTTAACGGTATCAATGCCTAATAAAAAGGCAATACCCGAGCTTAGGGTATGCGTGCCATTTAGCAAGCGTACTTTTAGCTCCCTGTATATTTCAATGTCTTCGGCAATGATCACTCCTTGATCTACCGTAGCAAAAGAAAGTACTTCTGCAACATGTTTACCTCCTTCAATGGCCCACAAACGATAAGGTTCGGTCATTGAAAGCAAAGTATCTTCATAACCTAACTCTTCTTGCAAAACGGCATAGGTTTCGGCATCTGGCTTACCAGGTACAATCCTATCTACCAAAGAATTACAGAAATGATTGGCTTGTACTAACCAAGCCATAAAGCTTGCTTCCAATTGGTTGTAATGAGCCAGTTTAAGTACAATTTCGCCCAGTTTTTTTCCATTATCAGGAATGAGTTCCGTGGCTACAATCACCAATCCTTTATTTGCCTGACCATTAAAAGCTTGGTAACGCTCATAAAGTACCGCTAATAATTTTGCGGGGAAAGAACTAGGTGGATTCAATTGAATGTTTTCTTCTACATATTGAATTCCTACTTCGGTAGTATTAGAAATAACGATTTGTAATTCTTCCGATTTGGCAATCTCTAAAATTAACTGCCAATCTTTTTCAGCAGCAATTACCCTACTGATTGCTGATGAAATGATGTTCTCTGAAACAGGAATTCCATTTTCAATGCCACGTACACAAAGCGTATACAACGCATCTTGGCTATCAAACTCGGAGGTGTTAGCACCTGTCGATTTCACTACTGCAATACGACCATTGAAAATACCTTCGCGGTTAGCTTTATCAATAAAGTAATCTGGTAAGCCTCTCAACAACACCCCTGTTCCAAACTGCAATACCTTCTCTGGTAAATCAAAGATTTGCGGGCTTGGCATCACCACATTCTCAGTGGCTATCAATTTCAGATTATCTTTTGATAAAATCATCTCTCTATATACTGCTTTTCAACTTGTTTTTTGAGCTAGCAAAGAGACATAATGTACCGTTACTAGCATTTGGTCGAAACAATTCTACATAATTTATGCTAGTAAAATCCCTATTTGAACGCAAATATTTGCGCAATCGTTCCCGAGAACGTAGGGCATTTGAGTTCTCAGATTTTATCCTTGTAGATCGTTATTTTTTATGCGCCATAAGTTGCCGATACTAGTTGACACGGATGCTTTTTAAATCTTCACGTCCAAAAAATACTGGGAAATACATCATTTCGGCTTTGGCCGGATTTAAAGTGTATTGTCCGTTGTAACGTGGCATTAAAGCAATTTCGAAAGTATACTTGCCTTGTTTAAGTTTGGTACAAAAAATGGATGTTTTTTCCTTGAAGTATTCACGATGGGTCTCTAATCCCCAATGTCCTTTAGTTTTGTTTTCGTAAGAACACCCTGCAGGGATTGGTACTTCTATCATTACATAATCTGCATCAGCTTTTACATCTACCTCAATTTTCAATGTAGCCACTTCTCCAGCCTTTAATGTTTGACTAGCTTTTCCTTTTTGGGAAATGGAAGTACGCACCACAAATTCTTTATCTACTTTTATAGGATTAACATTTTGGAATTGCTGGTAAGCGGTAAAATAAATAGGCATCTCGCCTTTCTTTTGCAATGAAAGCTGATCGTTCCTATCCAACTCTTGTTGATAAGGAAATTGCTTTACTACATTGCCATTCAAAACCAGTTCCGACGGCTTTTGATTTGCATTTCTTTTCAGCAACTCTGGCAAAATCGCTTCCAATATCAACGAAGACTCATAGGTGTTTCGCCATTTGCTATCTCTTCTTTGCTCCAAGAAATAGTTAATGATTTTTTGCTGTTCCTGCTGATTACTGCCTGAAGCTTTCAATATCTTATAAGCCATCAATGTGTTCTGGATGTGATTGTCCCAAAAACCCGCTTTGTTTTCGCCCCAATAACTGTTACCAAACATGGTATTCTTTTTGATTTTCAACAAACTATCAATATTTACCTTTACTCCTGCTACCTGTTTTAAATGCATTAAACTCAATTTATCATATAGCGTTGGTACATAGTACAGGCCTTTACTTTTCTCTATGGCATTTAACCAATCCTTAGTAACTTCTTTATTATTGAGCAATTGCATGAGCTCCACTACTTTTAATTTACTATAATCCTGTTGATCTACCAGTTGCCTACGCAGATAACTATAAATTTTATCTTTGTTAAGATTAACCTCATAGCCTTCTTTTTCAGATAGCAACAGTGCTTCTATTACATGTAAACTGATCCAGATCTCTTCGTTACCGTCTTGCCACCAGCCCCAAGTTCCTTGGCTTTTTTGAGTAGCATTTAACTTTCTAATGAGGTTTTTGATATCCTTCTCATACTTAAAGTCTTGCTTTAAATAACTTTTCAATTGCTTTTGAAGTAGCAATCCTTTTAGTTTAGAAGCCATTTGTTCGTTACATAGATATTCATAACGGTATAGTTGTTCCATTTCATCCAACAACACAGGAAACACAGATGCTTCTGCCCTTACCGTTACCTTACCCAAACGCTTATCGAAATTATAGTTAATAGTGGTATCGCCATGTAGGGCATTGAAGTAACCTTTGGTCTCCTTGACACCTTTTTCAAATACTGGTATTTTCCTAATCTCACCATCAAAATAGCCATTGTCCTGCGTTAAGGTGTACTCAAAGTTCAAGCTGTCTTTATCGGCTACTGCCTTTACTGGAATAGTATCGATCAATGAGTTTTTAATGGTAACTGAACTATTCAATCGTGGTTGTTGGTTGTAGCTCATTTTTCTAACTACTTTTTCTTCTATTGGCGAATAGTTCATCAGTTTCCCAATAATATTAATGCTATCGCCTTGAATGGCAAACTGAGGAGCGGTTAAATTAGCACTTAACGATTTGAAGGATTTTATTTTGGCAGTAGTAGTCCCCAACTGTTTCTTGCCGTTCATGGCAATTACATTGGCATTCCAACTGGTAATATCATCTGGAAATTTTACGGTGAAGGTGGCATTACCATCCTGATTGGTATTCAATTTAGGTTTCCAAAAACCCACATCAGAAAAATTAGTACGCATAGTCTGTTGCTGCGCGATCAGTTCTCCTGCTTCGTTTATGGCAGTATTTCCTTTTTTGGTTTTGATGATGACTACGCCATTGGCCGCCCTAGCTCCGTAAATAGCTACTGCGCTAGTATCTTTAAGAATGGTAATATCTGTCAAGTCATCTTTATTTAGACTTGTCATATCGCCCGAAAACGGGACTCCATCAATAATGACCAAAGGTTGCTCGTTTGCATTGATGGACGAATTGCCTCTAATCATAATTTTATCGCTTCCACCTACAACAACACCTGCTGCGCTTCCTTGCAAGAAACCTTCTAAACGAACGGTAGAAACCGAACCTGTAAGCTCGCTTCTCTTCATGGTTCCATAACCTGTTACCACAATCTCTTGAAGAAAGCTCGAACTTTCCTCTAAGTAAATATCTCCTAAATTTCCTGATTTGATATCTACCTCCTTGCTGTTATAACCTATTGACATAATGCTCAGCTTTCCTTTTTCAGGTGCATCTATTTTAAAATATCCATTTGCATTGGTAGATACCCCTTGTTTTAAGCCCACTACTTTTACGGTAGCACCTGGTACGGCTAGTTTATCACTTTTTGACAAAACCCGTCCAGTCACAGGGTTATTATAAATGGCATAATCTTCAATCTCCTTGTCGTTAATTGCCTCCAGCACTGTATGGTCTATTTTATTTCCGCTGCGTTTTAACGTTTTAATATACTTGTCGAGCGCTAAACTTTTTTGATCTGCTTTCTTAGCTTTAAGCGAGTTCCACTCATAATAGTTGATGCCGTTGGATTTGACTTTTACGTTTTCGACCAAGTAATAAGAATTATCTTTCAGCAAGAACATGATTTTATAAGTACCTCCTTCCAATCTAATTTCCCGTTGTGCACTGCCTTGGTAAATGTGCATGAAACTTGGACGTTCAGGTTGATAAACCACGATGTTCTTTAGGTAAGGTGCTTCAATTAAACTATCGGCCAGTTTAAACTGTAACCTGCCTATAGACACGCCTCTTGGCTGTTCATTTTGAAACAATGCCGTGGTGTAACTTCTTAAATCTAAATAGTCGTTCCAAATGCTGTCAATTTCTACCTTGTTAATCACATGCTGTAAATAGCTGTCGTTACCCAATCTAGGTGTAGAGGAAAGTGTTTGATCAAAGGCAAAAGGACCTCGGAATGATTTCTGCTTGATCAAACCTGGAAAAAAAGTGTAGGTATAGCCCGATTCGCGAATAAACTGATGAGAAAAATCTTCTGTTTTATACAGCAGTAGATTATCTTTAAAAGGTCCCACTAAAAACTCAGCACCAACATTTTTTTGAGGAGCATTTAAAAGTACCGTAGTGCTATCATAGCCCATCAACAATTTATCATAAGGCTGATTAAAATTGGTGATCCTCATCATGTACCTGTCCAATCGCTGCGCTTCCTGATCGCTAAGTACATTTTTTTCGGCAGTAATCATGGTATTGGCATTTTTTGATTGCGAGTAAACGCTAAAAATGGTCTTTTTACCTGCTAGCATTTCTACTTCTTTTAAAACAACCTTTCTGGTGGCCGTTCTAAGTCCTATTTTATGTTTACCTGGGGTAATTTCAAATGCATAAGAAGTCAGTTGATCTGCTTTATCAAAAAACACAGGAACATCATCCACGTAAACCACATTTACAGGCTCAATCCGCCCATCGTTAATAACAAAGGGTGCAAATTGGGTAATATTATTTTTAGCTTTTTCGGTAATGAGGTACAAATCGTTATGGTTGGTAAATTTGTAGTACTCTACAGTATCCAATCGGAGCAATTTTGCCCATTTGGCCCACAATAGTTTAAATTCACCAGAAGCAGTTAGTTCATCTGCTTCTACTTTTTCCTTTAGTTTGCGACTGTAATAGTTTTTCGAAAACCTTGGCAGATAGGGTTGTCTAACTTCACCAAATTTAGTGGTGTGTGCATATGCGGTAACATCTACATCTGATACAGGTTTCGAATCTACGTCCGTGACCTTTACCAACATATTTACTTTTTGTCCTGGATACACCATATCTGGTGCAATGAGTTTTACATTTAACTCGTTGGGGTTATAAAAGGTACTGGCTTGGTGGGTTCTTTCTTCATTGTCCCAAAAATAACTGATGCTAATATGTACCGCTTTTGAATTACTATGCTTGATCAGCGTATCTAATTTTGTAGTATATCCTTTAAATTTCACGGCATTCCCAGAAAACACCGTGTACCAAAAAGGAATTTTGTGTTCGTTATTGATCTGTATCCTAACTGAATCTTTGATATGCTGGGCGGCAATGGAAAGTTGTGGTTTATTGTCGGTAAGGTAATAATCTTGCTGTTTACCTGCATAATGTAGCTCATAATACTCGGCCCTATAGTCTGCTTTTATTTTGGGAGTATTCACGGTTACCGAATCCAAAAGCTCATCGTTAAATGAAAAAGATTTGAGGAGAAAGGCCTGATTAAAAGGCTTGCTTTCTTTGTTATAAAAAGCTAAGCTATCTTTCTCCAATTTTACGGTAATCAAATCAGCTTCTGCATCTTCTCTGGTCAAAACTACATTGGCATTTCTACTTTCATTATTGGAATTTAAAAACTGGGCATTCACCCTAAAATCGATTTCAGCATCGGGAAACAGATGTGCAGGAATAACCAATTTTGTTTCTCCTACTGGCTCTAATTTGAGTTCCTTTGTCCAAAGCGTATCAGGCACAAAAACAACTTTATTGGTGTATTTTTTAACATTGGAAGTCGTTACAGATAGCTTTACTCTCCCATCGGGCACCGCCAATTCGTTTTCATCTGTGGCTTTCATAAAAAGAGTAACCGAATCGTTTTTAGCAAATGTGGGTTTGCTCGCCCTCAATTTAAAGTCGATGCTTTTTAGTTCGTATTCTTCATAAAAAAAACTCTCATTTAGGACTACTCCTTCGTTCGCTTTCTTACCCTTTTCTACCAACCAAATCTGATATCTACGATCTAAAGTCATGTTAAGCGAGTCGGCTAATACAAAACTGTATTCATAAGCGCCATTACGATAAGGGGTAAGCGTGGTTAAAGTCTTTCTACTTTGATAATCTTTAAAAAAAACTACCTCTAAATCTTGCGGCTTAATTTCTTTACCGTTTTTGTCCACCACGTAGGCTTTAAACTGTACGGTATCCAAAGGTTTGTATTTAGGCTTGCTAAAAACCATATACCCTCTGTATTGCTTCTGTTTCTTGTGTGAGTACTTTATTTTTCGGTATAGATTTTTGAAAGGCATCCAAGTGTATTTAACGGGAGAACTGTATAATACACGTTTAGCCAAGCTCCAATCTCGTTTATAGTCGTATCGTTCTTCAATTTCGAAAGAGAAAAAGTTACTTACATTTTGATGTTTTACTTTAATGACCTCATCTTTTTTCTGATAGCTGCTTTTATATAAACCTGTTACTTGATCGTAAGCTACCTTTTTGCCTTTGCCTATGTGTACCTCTGCATCTTTAATTAAGTTTCCTTTTAAGTCTTTCACGTAAAACTGAAAATGCCTTTGATCGTTTACAAATGCGATCTCTACATTTTTATGATCCTGTAGTTTATATTCCCATCGGTTTTTGATAGGCGTTGCATATAGATAGTTTCCATAGGGAAGCTTGCCCGAGTACTTAGTGGCAATTTTAAAACTATCTACTTTAGTATGAAGATAACTGTCGTTGATGGCGTATTTATCTGCCAGCGCAATATCAAACATCTCCTTATCGGTAAGCTGATAGATGTAAGTATAATCTCCAGAAGTTTTGCTGTTTGATAATTTTTGTTGTGCAACTACATTAAGGCATGCCAATAGGGCTAAAGTGAAAAGCGTAAAATGGATCTTCATAAAAAAGGTTTATTTAAAGATACATTCTATCCTGATATTCCATAAAGTGATGAGATTTTATATTACCAAATACCTGTAGGCGATTACCGTACAATTTATATATTTGAGCTATTACCTTTAACATTTAACGAAATATGGATAACGAAATAAAAATACCTGTACTTACTGCCGAACAAATTAGGGTTTTGGGTGCCTTGATGGAAAAGGCGAAAACCACACCTGATTATTACCCAATGACGATGAATGGATTGGTTTCGGCCTGTAACCAAAAAACGTCGAGAAAGCCTGTGGTTAACTACGATGAAGAAGTGATTGGCACAGCTTTAAATTCTTTAAAAATTGCGGGTTTAACTTCTACGGCAACAGGTGGTTCTATCCGAAACATTAAATACAAGCATAATTTTGCTATCGTATATCCTTTATTACCTTCTGAAGTGGCGGTAATGTGTTTGCTCTTTTTACGTGGGCCACAAACACCTGGAGAAATCAATACTAACTCTGGCCGCTTATATGAGTTTGAAACCCTAGAAGAAGTACAGCAAACTTTAGAAAAGCTAGCTAATGAAGGTTATGTGAAACAGTTGCCAAAGCGTCCTGGACAAAAAGAGCAACGCTATATGCACCTTTTTGCTGGTGATGTTGAGTTTAACGAGGAAGATTACAGCAATGAGGAGCCAGCAACAAAATCAAATTCACAATTGGAAGAAAGGGTAGCTAAGTTGGAAGCAGAACTGGCTGAGTTGAAGGAGAATTTTGATAAATTGATGAAGGAGCTTTATTAGGGGTTAGGAACTAGTAGTTAGGTATTAGTAGTTAGTGGCTAGTGACCTAGTCATTAGGAGGTAACTAACTCACTCCTTTCCTGCAACGTTATCTTGACTGGAGTGCCACGAAATGGAGAGATCGAATCACCGATATATTTAACTACAATGAAAACGAATTACATTTTAAAAATTGAAAACCCTTGCAATGAGAACTGGGATTCGATGTCGGAAAATGATATTGGAAAACATTGTACAAGCTGCAATAAAGATGTGGTTGACTTTTCCCTTCTCAGTGACGATGATATTGTTAAGTATCTATCTAAACACAGTTCAACTAAAACCTGTGGACGTTTAAAACCACATCAACTGAACAGGGTGCTAAAGGTAGAAAGTGAAACAAGACCACGATATGGTAGAATTGTAGCTGCTTTACTGTTAATTGGCACTGCTAAGACTACTATTGCCCAACATCAAAATGAATTTCCTCAACAACAAACTGCAAATTCCGAAAGCAAATCTGACCATTCAAAATCAATTACTCCAGTACAAAAAAGTCTCCAAGATAGTCTCCCTAAAACAATTAAAGGTATTGTAATTGCTCAAGAAGACAAGCTTCCAATTGCGGGAGTTCCTGTGAGTATAAAAGGTGCCGATTTCGGTGTACTCACAAATGCTGATGGAAAATTCAAATTAACTATCCCCAAAGATTTGTACGATAAAAATTTTGAATTGGAATTCAAATACATCGGTTTTAAAACACTTGTCGTAAAAATTAAACCTACTGATTTAAAATATCAGCAAGAATTTAAAATGTGTACAGATACCGAAATAATGGGTGAGGTTGTCGTTGCAAGCAAAAAGAAATGGTGGAAATTTTGGAAAAAGAACTAATATTTTAGATATCAGGTATGAGTTACGTGAATAGCAAATCCAAAGATTTCTCTCCCGAAATTTCGGGATCGAGATGACGGAAAAGGGAGTCGATTTTGTCATTCAGAGCGAAGCGAAGAATCTCATTAACTAATCCAATGTTTCACTTAATGGCTTGATTTTTTTCTTCTTTTCTTTATTCGATATTCGATATACTCATTTACTGCTGTCACCATAGCAGTGAAAATCAATAGTATTCCAGAATAAAATATAACGACCAAAGAACCTCCATATTTAAAGTTCTCAGGATCCCAATACAACAACATATTTAGTAATATGCAAGGTAATAGAATAATAGCCGATCTAATTTTATGGGATTTTGAACTTTTGAAGAAGATTCTATATAAAAGAAAAGAGAACAGTATAAGGTATAAAATGTACAAAAGAGAATATTCTCTACCAATAGGAATATGTATAAAGGCTAAGTCCATAGATATTTTCTAATATCAATTAGTTTTTTCAACATTTGATTGTCTTCCTCGTATTGCTTTTCGCCTAATTCCACCGTTTTTGTTTTTCGATGAATCCACCAGTGATGTAACAGCTCTATCTCATTTTTTGCTTTTTGGCTATCTTCTTCAGCACTCCAATCAATATGTCCGTTTAATAAATTCTCCTTTTCAATGCAGTCCGACAACAATTGAAAACAAGCATGTAATATGATAACATCTTTATCTAACCATTGATCGGTAAGTGTTTCTATTTTTAGCAGATTAGAGGGTTTCATTTCAATAAGAGTTCAAAAATTTATCTACAGAATATCGATATACGCTAAAGGTTTCAAAGATTTATCTTCCGAAATTTTGGGATCGAAATGACGGCATAGGAATGAACTGTGGAAACGGAAACACTAATTTTTAATGAACCAGTGAACTATTGAACCAAACCAACTAATCCAAAGAGTATGGAAGGTACTAGCCCCTAATCCCGAAGTGTCGGGACTATAGCCCCTAACCACTAGTTCCTAACTATTAGTTACTAAATCTCTTAATTACCCTTAGTTTATGACTGTACCTATCTAACTCCATGTTATAAATACCTTGATTATCTATAGGGTCAATTCTCACTTTACCAGCCGAATGGATAATTTTATCATTGCTCAGCATCAAACCTACATGGATAATCTTTCCTTCTTCATTATCAAAAAAGGCTAAATCTCCCATTCTGGCCGAAGCTAGAAAATCTACCAATTCTCCCTCTTCTACTTGTTGCGAAGCGTCTCTGCGTAAACTAATTCCCAACAATTTATAAACGATTTGTACAAACCCAGAACAGTCGATACCGAAAAAGCTACGTCCGCCCCACAGATAAGGTGAGTTTAAAAAGAACTTGGCCGTTTCTTCTACTTTAGTAGCAAAATCGGCCACATTTGGAATAAAAGGCTCGGTTTTTACCTCAAAACGATTTTCGCCCAAATAGCAATAACCATCTTCATAAAAAGGCAAGGTACTTCCTGGACTTAGGTAATAAACTGTTCCAGCATCATCTACCAAGCGGTTATCAAAATTTACTGCGGTAACGTATTGATAGCTCTGCTCATCATGATATTGCAAATCAGTAATCTTTTGCAATTGTTTATGGTCCATCCAACCTTCATATTGGTCGTGATGGGTTTTCACTAAACACCATTTTTCTGTTTTTTCTAAAAGCACTACCCTATCGCCAAATAATAACTGTGAAACAATTTCGCTTCGGTCTGATGGTTCTTTTCTAAGTGGGGCAACTGCTATGCGACAAACGTGGTACATTTCCATATTATACAAAACTGAGTTGCGATAAAAATAATGGAAATAAGTGACATATATCAGTCATTTTTGTGCCCAATTGTGGGAAACTTTATGCTTTACTTTTTGTTAATTAGTAGAAACAAAAAATTAAAGCCATGAATTACAAAAGAATTTTAATTGCGGTAGATAATAGCACCTGTGCTGAAAAAGCTGCAAAAACTGGTTATGAAATGGCGGCTCTTTGCGATGCTGAAGTAGCACTCTTGAACATTGTAGAACCCGCTCCGCCTATCGCCAATCCTGATTTTGGCTTTACTCCTGCCATTATCAACCTTTACGATAACAGTATTGAAAACAGTCATGTGCTATTGAAAGAGATTGAAGATAAATTCGGCAATGGACGAGCGACTACCTACCTTTCTGCTCTTGATACAGCTACCAACGGTATCTTACAGCAATCAGAGGAATGGCATGCCGATTTAATTGTGATAGGTACCCACGGTCGTACGGGACTAAACCATTTTTTAATGGGTAGCGTAGCCGAGCATGTGGTCAGAAAATCTGCCTGCCCCGTGTTAATTGTACCTAATAAAGCGGAGGTTTAAGCATTTATATATTAAACCTTACAGGTTTCTAAAACCTGCAAGGTTTAGTTTGCACAAAAAAGAAAAATCTGCCTGTTCAGTACTCTATGGTACCAAACGAGGCAGAAGTTTAGTTAGTGTTAGTTAAGGTTCTAAATTTCTTCGTATTGTAATACGTAATTTTTATAAAGACTACTCAAAGCAAAAGTTCTTTCTAAAATAATGAGGACAATGGTGGGCAGAAAAATCAGCTCCACCCAATCTAATTGGTAAAAAACAAAGCCAAACAGCAGTATCAATCTTACGCATTCCAAATAATAAATCCATTTGCGCTGCTCTAACAAAGCACCACAATTAATAAGGGTAATGAGCACAAAGACAAGAATGGCTAATGCATCAACAAAATTGATATAAGCCCAAAATGCAGTGGTTAATGTTAATATCACCACACTTAAGCCCAATTGCAAATTGATATATCCTTTTAGTTTAAATTTAGCGGTAGCGGTTGATTTATGTTGTAAAAAACGACGCTCTAGTTGAGGCCTAATGTCTTGGTCGAGCAAGGCAGGACTGCCAAACACTACTTTTAGCTTATTCCAAATTCCATCGGTTTTACAACAAGCCTCTATCACTTCCAAATAATAATGAAAATGCTGCCATAAAAAACTATTGCTTTTAATGGGGTGCGTTAATCCGTAGGTTGGAGGTTCCTCTTCTTTTTGAAAAGTACCGAACATTTTATCCCAAAACACAAATACATCACCGTAATTCTTATCTAAATACTTATCATCGCTAGCATGGTGCACGCCATGTAATGAGGGCGTAATCAATACATGTTCCAACCATCCCAATTTGCCAATCAACTGCGTGTGGGTAAAAAATGAATATGCTCCATGTACTGTTAAAATGACCACCACCATGAGCGGGTGAAAGCCCAGTAGCGGTAAAGCACACCAAAAAACACCTCTTATTAAAGCTTGAAGGGTAGTGATACGAGCGGATACGGTTAAGTTAAACTCCTCGCTTTGATGATGCACGATATGAGCCGCCCACAAAAAATTTACCTCGTGCCCTAACCTATGGTACCAATACCAAACAAAATCAGTAGCCAAAATCAGTAAAACCCATACCCACCATGTATTTGGAATATGGAATAACGCATAATTTTGATAGACATAGTTAAATAGTTCATAAAAGCTCGCCGCAATAAATAAGTTCAACAATCGCTCTGCAATACCAATGCTAATATTAGCTACTGAGCTTTCATATTTAAACAAATGTGCCTTATTCTTTTTTACGGCCAACATATATTCCAAATACACAAACAGGAAAAATGCGGGAATAGCAAAGGCCAAATAGTTGATTTTCTCCATGTTAAGAAGCAAGGAATTGACTTACATATTCATTAAACAACTCAGGTTGCTCCATCATAGGGGCATGTCCGCATTCGTCGATAAAACGCAATGTAGCATTGGGCAAATACTCATAAAACTCTTCTGCCACTGCAGGAGGTGTTACTACATCCTGCAAACCCCAAATTAGCAATACGGGTACTTGGATAAAGTGAAGCAGTTCTTTTAAATTTTGCTTTTGTGCGTCTCTGGCCAGCATAATTACAGAAAGTGCTTTAGTCTTCTGTTGTACAATATCAAACACATAGTTTATCATTTCTTCATCTACCACCTCTTTCCTATCAAAAACATCTTCTACTTTTTGTTTGATGTACTGATAGTCCTTCACCCTCGGAAAAGAACCTCCAAAAGAATTTTCGTATAAACCTGAGCTACCTGTAAGCACTAAGCTTGTTACTTTTTGCGGATACTTTAATGCATACAGTAAGGCAATATGTCCACCTAAAGAATTGCCAATTAAAATTGGATTATTGATTTGATGAACATTGAGATAATCTTCCAAAAAATCGACCAGTTTGTTCAGTCCCCCTCCTAAAAAATGATTGAAAAGAGGAAGTTCTGGTGTCCAAACATTGTATTGCGCAGATAATTCCTTATGCAATAATCTCCAATTGCTAAGATTGCCAAACAGGCCATGCAAAAGCACTACATCTTTGGCAACCGTGGTTGGATAAGGTACAGGATGAGCAGCTAAAGCTTGATTGATTTGTAATTGCATATGTTAAAGCTTTCGGTTAAAAACCGTCAATGCTTCAAAATTAGCAATATTTTTCAAAAAGACTACTATTTCTATAGATTAAATATTTATTAATTTAGAATTAAAGTATTAAATAGCGTTAGGGATGTATACATTAGTCCTGCTTGCTTATTTATTTTCAACTACATAGAGTAAATAGCGTCGGTTTTCTTATTCCTTAAAAATTATGGACCATCATCAATAAGCATCATACACTAATGTGTCTATGTGTTTATATTTTTTAATTAACCACATAGACACATAGAGTTGGTTCCATCCATTATTTAAGCATTATACACTAATGTGCCTATGGGTTTATATTTTTTTAATTAACCACATAGGCACATAGAAAAAAGCTTTCTCGAAAACTAGGATTCGTGATGTAGCGTTAGCTTAAGCGTTATTTACAACATCTTGAGTGAGCTCATTATTCACAGTACGCCAAATATTCAAAGGATTTTCGTTTTTTAATTCATCTGGTAAAAACTCGTTAGTCCAGTTTTGAAAACTTACTGGTCTGGCAAATCGCTTAATCCCATCAGCACCTACTGCGGTAAATCTACTATCTGTGCAGGCAGGAAATGGCCCACCATGTTGCATAGCCAAAGCTACCTCTACCCCTGTAGGCACACTATTCATGATAAATCGGCCACATTTCTCCTGCAACACATTTACCAGTTCTGAGTTGTTCTTGATATCATCAGCTGTGGCCATTAAAGTAGTGGTCAATTGGCCTTCTAAATGCTGGGCAATCTTTAACATTTCGGCCTCGTCACTACATTCTACCAATAGCGAATAAGGTCCAAATACCTCCTGATGTAATTGTACGTTGGTTAAAAAATATTTCCCTGGAACTTTAGCTATGGTAACCATTCCGTCTTCTTCTCCCAATTTGTTATTGCTTTGGTAAAGTACATCTACATGCCTTTGTGTAATGGCGGTTTGCATGTTGTTAATGTAATTTCTAGCAATCCCTTTGTGCAGCATCTTGCTAGGTGTTACTTCATGCAGGTTAATCAAAAGTTGTTTAACGTATTTATCCAATCCTTCACCTTTAACAGCAATCATTAATCCTGGATTAGTACAAAACTGTCCCATATCTTGGGTAATGGAATAGGCTAATTTTTCAGCAGCCCATTGGTGGTCTTGCTGCAGTTTATCAGACAATAAAAATACTGGATTAACACTTCCCATTTCTGCAAAAACAGGAATGGGTGTTTTGCGCTGAGCAGCCAAATCAAACAAGGCTCGTCCACCGCTATACGAACCCGTGAAGCCAACTGCTTTTACCACTTCATGTTTCACCAGATATTCGCCTACCTTAAAATCGGCACCATATATATGTGTAAAAATACCTTCAGGCATGTTACATTTTTCAGCAGCTTTAAAAATAGCTTTGGCCACTAGCGTCGAAGTTTCTACATGAGCTGGGTGAGCTTTCACAATCACTGGGCAGCCTGCGGCAAATGCACAAGCGGTATCCCCACCAGCCGTTGAATAGGCAAAAGGGAAATTGCTGGCGCCAAAAACTACTACTGGTCCTAAAGGCACAAGCATTTTACGCAAATCTGGTTTTGGTGGTGTTTTACCTTCGTCACCAAGATCAATTCTGGCTTCTAACCAATTCCCTTGCTCAGCAGCATCAGCATAGCTATTCAACTGAAAAATAGTCCGCTTACGTTCTGCATACAAGCGTTTTTCAGACAAATGCGTTTCTTGATGAGCGGTAGTGATCAACTCTTCTCCCAAGGCTTCCATTTCGATAGCAATACTGCGCATGAAACGAGCTCTTTCTTTTAAAGAGAGATTTTTATATTGATAAAATGCTGCTGCTGATTTTGCTAATAGGGTATCTATTTCAGTGGTGGAATGGTCGGTATACATGTTGGTATAAGTTAATTTGATTAAAGTTAGGGATAGCTGTCCAAATATGTGTAGTTTTTTCTTCATTTACCATTATTTGACATTTGTGGCATTACTTTTTAAAGCGACCTGTCCATTAATTGCGAAATATTCCATTACTTTGATAACTAAATATTATTTGCAAAAATGACACATCCAGAAAAACTAGCCGCTATCCGTGAGTTGATGAAAAAAGATGGTGTTGCAGCCTATATCATCCCTTCTGCCGACCCACATATTAGCGAATATCTACCCGATTTTTATAAAAGTATTCCTTTCGTTACTGGTTTTACAGGTTCTGTAAGTACGGTGGTAATTACTCAAGATTTTGCTGGTCTTTGGGCCGACTCTAGATATTTTGTTCAAGCTGAAGAGCAATTGAAAAACAGTGGTTTTGAACTGGTAAAATTGAAAGCCCAAGGTGTAGCTGAATACATTGATTGGTTGGGCGAAAAACTACCTGCTGGAAGTAAAATTGCTTTCGACGAGAAAACCGTATCTGTATTGCTTGGCTTGCAGCTTGAAAAACAGCTGGCTTTTAATAATGTTAGCTTCGAACACCAAGATTATGTAGGACAAATTTGGAAAGATAGACCTGCCCTACCTGCTGAACCTGCCTTTTTGTTAGCTGATGAAGTGGTTGGACAATCGGTACCGAGTAAACTTGAAGCCATTAGAAGCTCGTTAAAAAAGCAACGTGTAAGTCATCACTTGGTTTCTTCTTTAGATGATATGGCTTGGATTTTTAATCTACGTGGTCAAGATGTTGGTTTTAATCCCGTAGTATTAAGCTTTGCTTTAATTACCGAGGATAAAATAAAAATCTACCTTGATAAAGATAAACTGACCGCTGTTGATTTAAATACGTTAGCTGTTCAAAATGTTGAAGTAGTTGGTTATGATGCTTTAGCTTCCGACCTACAACAAATTCCATCAGACAGCTCTATCCTTATCGATCCTAAGCGTAACTGTCTTTTCATGTATAAGCAAGTTCCTGCGGAGGTGCAAAAGGTTTTGGAAACAAATCCTTCTACTTACTTAAAAGCAATTAAAAATGAAGTAGAGATTGCCAACACCCGTAAAACCATGATTAAAGACGGTGCTGCAATGACCAAGTTCTTTAAATGGGTGAAAGAAAACGTAGACAAAGTAGAAATCACTGAAATATCTGCTGCCGAAAAATTAAGAGGTTTTAGAGCAGAACAAGATGGTTTTGTAGGCGAAAGTTTCAACACCATTGCGGGTTACAAAGCACATGGAGCCTTGCCACATTATGCAGCGACTCCAGAAAGCGATGTTCCAGTAAAAGCAGATGGTTTATTTTTAGTAGATTCTGGCGGTCAATACCAATATGGCACTACCGATATTACCCGTGTGATTCCAATGGGCAACAATACCGATGAGGAAAGCACTGATTATACCTTGGTACTTAAAGCGATGATTGAGGGCTGCAAAACCCGTTTCCCTAAAGGTACTTGTGGTTATCAGATTGATGCGATTACCCGTCGCCCGATGTGGGATTACGCTTTAAATTACGGACACGGTACTGGGCACGGTGTAGGTTATTATTTAAATGTGCACGAAGGCCCACACATTTTCAATGCATCGGCTACACCAATTGCGATTGAACTAGGCACTATTACTTCTATTGAACCTGGCATTTATCGCATTGGTAAACATGGTATTCGTATTGAGAATTTAGTGTTAACCGTTAAGGGTACTACTAATGAGTTCAACGAGTTTTATGCTTTTGAAAGCTTAACCCTTGCTCCTATTGACACCACTTTGGTAAAGAAAGAGTTGTTAGAGGCTTCGCACATCAACTGGTTGAATAACTACCATCAAGAGGTTTACGAAAAGGTAAGTGTTTTATTGAACGAAGAAGAGAAAGCATTTTTAAAGGAAATGACGAAAGCAATATAAACTATTTGTTATAAAATTTGCTGTCACTCCGAGGTACGAGGAATCTCATTATAGTTTTTAATAGATTTCTTTCCTTCGTTACAATTTTTAATTTAGGAGATGGTGTTTGTGAGCATTTCCAAAGATTTCTCCATTGCGCTGCGCTTCAGTCGAAATGACGAGAAACATAAACAAAAAAGGTCGAGAAGTTTCTCGACCTTTTTTTAGTTATCTCTAGGCAATTGTTCTGGCCTATGCATTTTATATTGTGTGGCGGTAATTGATTCAAGGAAAGCAATTACTGCTTGTATTTCATCTTTGGTTAAGTTCAGTTTCTTCATCAAAGGATCCGTCACTGGGTGCATGGGATCTGCCGCTTTTTGAGCTGCTGTAGCAGTGTTCATTTGCATCCCACTGTTGTACACATTTAAAAGCCCAGTGATATTGTCAAACAAACCATTATGCATCCAAGGGCTAGTATTCATTACGTCTCGTAAAGATGGTGTACGGAACTTTCCTACATCATTAGGATCTTTGGTCACATTGTAACGTCCTAAGTCTTCATATTTACGCTTATAGTACGTTAAGCCAATATTATGGAAACTCTCGTCCGTAAAGTACTGGCCATTGTGGCAATTGATACATCTTGCTTTGGTACGGAACAAATGTAATCCTTCCAATTCTTTATCATTTAATTGCTTGTACTCGCCATCTAAAAATCGATCAAAGCGACTTCTCCTGCTGGTCAAAGTGCGTTGGAAACTGGCTAATGCTTTAGCTACATGGTCAAAAGTTATCTTATCTGTGCCGTAAGCTTTCTTCACCAATTCTTTATACGCTTTAATGGCATTCAACTTTTTAGGCAATTCTTTCAAGTTCATAGCCATTTCGTTATGAGCTTCAATAGGGCTTTTTACTTGGTCTTCCAAAGTGGTTGCTCTACCATCCCAAAAGAAAGATTTACGTTCTTTCACATTCAATAACGACGGAGTATTTCTATTGCCTGAGGCATGGTCGTGACCAATGGAAACAGACAATTTATCAGCCCATGAAGTTTGCGGATTGTGACAGCTGCTACAAGAGATTTGATTGGAGCCTGATAATATGGGATCAAAGAAAAGGTTTTTACCCAAAACAACTTGAGCGCTTTCCATGGTGGCAAAATAAACTTTGCTGTCTATTTCTGGCAAGGCTTTAAACTCCTGCCATTTTACGCCGCTATCTACATTAGGCTTAGGCCATTGCGCCACTGGGCGTTCGTACAAACTGCGTAAGCTGTCTATCGTGATGCCACTTGAGGTATAAGCTATTTCTCTAAACGAAAAATGTAGCAAACTAAAAGCTACCAATAGCCAAGTTGCCACAAAAAGTTTCATCTTTTTCATCCCCGCAAAAATAATAATATGTTTTGTTTTATTGTTTTAGGCTAAAAAATACAGCCCACACTTAATCCAGCTACTCCAAAGCTACTTCCCAAAAATTGGGTATCAAAAGCTTTGGTAAAACTGTAGTTTAACTTCACAAAAGGTGATATATTTTCTTTCAACTTCTTTGTGTATTGCAAATCTAAATCTGCAGAAACCCTCGGCTTGGTAAAATATTCAAATTCTTGGTATAGGTACAAATCCATACTAGTTGGAGCAGTTTGACTATCTGAAGGTGCTGTATACAGACCATCATATTTTGCTAAGCCACTGCCAGTACCGTAACCTAAGCCCAGCGCTACGCTATACATTTGACTAGCCTTTGTGATATTTCTTTTCACATTGGCATTTGCTTGATAACTATTAATTGTTTGATCTCTATAAAACGGATATATAGTAGTGGTTTGTTGACGGCGAAGATAATTCGTGCTTAAATTAAAAACCCATTTCGGATTATTATTTTGCACTTCCGCATACATGGTATAGTCCAATTTAGCCTCTATTTGCTGTTTATCTAGCACTTCATTTTTACCATAATACACTATAACGGTATTTCCTCCTGTAGCAGTTCCAGAACGAAATACATTCTCTAAATTCTTTAAGTTTTGATAGTTTGCAATAATAGATATGTAATGATGATTTTTATCCCCTACTACCGAAAACACTCCTTTGTAACCGTATTCATCTACTGAATGGTCTGTATATTTAGTACTTGATGTTCCTTCTTGCCCAAAAAACCCTTTTGATGTACCATAAACAAACTCGTTAAACCAACGTGTTTTTTCATTCAGTTTAAAATTCAATTGTAAAGCCGCACCTTGAGTAAAGTTAGTCAGTGGTCTTAAACTCGCATCCGCGGTATATCCATAATTACTAAAAGTCTCTGATCTCCCATAAAAAGTTCCGAAGTTAATTAACGATGTAAATACTTTAACTTTGTTGCCAAAGGAACGGAAAATAACACTCTCTATCCTTCTATCATAGATATAATTAGCACCAATTTCTACAGCGTTACTCAATTGATAAGTTGCACCGAGAGACAAATTCAAATCTAACAATTTATTTACATGTCGAATGTCCTTCATTTTGGCAAAATTGGCGGCCTGATAATCTATCTTACCTCCTAAAGCAAGCTTTGAAGTTATCTGAGCGCTTACCGCTCCTTGTAAACGATAGGTTTCTAACTGTTTATTGCCCTTATCAGCTTCATCTGTTTCTACAATATCAAAAGGATTCTTATATGGGTCTATAAAAGAAGAACCACCCATTTTACGACCTTTAAAATTAGAGTAATCAACTGCTCCGCTAAAAACTACTTTGTTATTTAATCTATAAATAGATTCTGCATTTAGCCCATATTGATAGCTGTTATCAGATTGATAATAATTTTTAAAGCCACCATCCGATTTATTGGCGTAAAGCTGAGCATTAGATATTTTCTGCAATGAGAAATATCTTAAACCAGCCGCATTTTCTGAAACTGACCAAGCGTTGGTTTTGCGTATAAAATTAATATCCGCAAAAACGCTATCAGCTTGTTGCGCCATAATGTTGGCAGAGTAAAAAACTCCGCCAACAATTAATAAAGTACAATATATTTTTTTTAAACTCATTGACGAGCCACTAGTTAGTCCTTAAAGACGGCTTAATACGTAAATGTGTATCGTTTGTAGAGTTGTTGGTATCTTTATAGATAATACGTGCTCCATTTTTAATAGAAGCTTCTGCATCAATACCGCTTGGATCTGTTGTACCACCTACCGAAACCGTACCTAAAGCATATTGATATTTCAATTTAGCTTCATTACCTGCAATAGCCTTTGTAGCAGTTTCATCAACATTTCTATAAATAGAGTAACCTTCTTTATTAATATGATATACATATCCCGCATCAACCGCAGGCAAGAAACGTTTCTTATTATTGGTATTATTTAATAAAAATGACTCGATACCATCAACAACCCAGCTTACTGGTACTTTTTTATTTGAAGATAACACAACATTGTTCGCATCAGCACCAAAAGCAGCAGGTGTTGTACCTTTGGTTTCAAAAAGAAATATCCCTGGGGTTAAAACACTTGGTGTCCAAGCTGTACCAGCTGCATAACTAACTGATTTTAAATATTGGCTAGTTGGGATTGAAGCAGCTGGAGTAACATAATAAGTTTTGTTATTATATTGTCCTGCAACATCGTAGGTTACATAATAATCTTTATTATCGAAATTGATAGAATTAGCATAAGTAAGCGTGTTATTTACCGCATTGTACAATGCTACCACAATTTGTTTACCTGGCTCAATAGTAACATTTTGTTGGAAATACCAAAATCCAGAGTTAGCAGGGATCCAATTTTCATTTTCATAAATTAATTTACCATCGGTTCCATAAAAATTATTTGTAGCGTGTGCATTTAGGGGGCCAATAGCACCAATACATAAATTATTTGTATTAGCGGTATAATTAGAGTTATTGTAGATGACTACATAACCATCATAAGTAAAAGCTGTTCCATCGCCTTTTGGAGTTCCTCCAATAAATACTTCCTTAATTACCAATTGAGAAGTTTTGGATTCTGTAAGCTCTAATTTTATAACGTCTGATGAGTTCCATCCATCAACAATTGCCACGTTGGTTTTCAAACCATTAAAAACAAAAGCAGTACCAGCGCTTGACCTTACATCGCTTGAAGAAACTTCGTAAATATCAGTTGGCACATTAAATACCGCTTTACCTTCAGTATTCGTCTTTGCCTCAAATGCAGTTCCCTTTCCAACCAATTTAACGGTTACGCCCTCAGCTACAGTAAATGAACTAGCTGCTGGATAAGCTAATTGGACAGTTACCGAATGTACGTTGACGGTTTTATCTTTTTTACAAGAAAAAAGAACCACCATGGCAAAAAGCATAAAGTATACTATTTTTTTCATCATAATTGTTTTTATATATTGAATAATTGAGTTTTATATTTTTAATCTTAATGACGCTCCATAATTAAATGCCGGGATATATGAGCTATTAAATAGTGAAGACTCGATTCCAGCCCAAGTAGAACGAACCTTGGCCATATTATTGAAAAAGTTATTTGCAAAAAATGACAATGAAGCAAAACGTCCGATTTCTTTGGTAACATTCAGGTTTGCTGAATAATAATTTGAAGTGCTGTTCTGGTTGAAATAGTAATTATAATTTGTCTTAATCACCATTTTAGCTAGCTCATTATAAAGTGCTGGATCGTTCGTTTTAGCCCACAAAAACTTTTCAGCGAATGGAATTTTTGTGGTCATATCATCTAAACTGACATAATAATCTGGATAGGTTCCCACAAAACGGTTTCCTCCATAAATTCCGGTTAAAGTGCTTGATGGCTCATAAGCATCTCTATTATCCATTGGAAATCCACGTTGCGAACCATTACTCTCACTCAGGTTTCTAGAGAAATTATAAAATGATCCTTCCAGTCTGACAGACAATATCAATCGAATAGCAGGAATATGTGTGGTAACGGTAAAATTCATATCCAATGACTTAGAGAACTCTCCATTTGCAGATCTAGCTCCCCCCACAAAAAAACCTACGTATTTATAAGCTTGTCCATTTGCCATTAGCTGAGAAGAAGCAGGCATATAGGCAGATACGGTATGCTCTAAACCTTTATAGTAATAGTAATTTCCATCCACTCTAAGTGTGGTTCTAAGTGATTTTATTTGCTTAAAATCTATCGTCCAAGTAATTCTATTTCTGGTAACTGGCGAACCATTTTGATATACTCCATTAGGCATAAACATATACCTATTACTGTAAGAGAGTGTTTCTGAAGGCAATGCACCCGTTTTATCTGTCACAGTAACAATTCCTGTATACTGATCTACCGTATAAATCCTGTTATTTGCTGGAATGTTCGATGCTTCGAGATTTGCTTGACTCGTGAATTTATAATAAAATGGCTCGTACGTATTACCAGATATATAAGGGTTATTAGTCCTATCCCTAGAGGCAGTTAAATAAATACGATTTCCACCAATAGTGGCATTTAAAGCAATTTCATGCTGCACGTTACTTTGCCATTTCAAATCAGCATTAAAGATTCTTTTTCTTGGCATAGTATAGTAACCATAGAATGTCTCCCCATTTGCTGTGGTACCCGCTTCAAAAGTGTTAACATCTCTGAAATAGGGTGTTGGATACAAAATATCAAACCCAGGCAGTTTTATTGTTTTACCCCATGATACTTTTACTCCTAGATCTTCTACCAATTTATCTTGTTTCTCCCAAAATGTATATTTCATATTTGCTCTCGGCGACCAGTTCGTAATATCTCCATATTCAGAACCATTAATGGCCGTAATTTCTGAGCGTATCCCAGCAACTACTTGCAAAGTAGATTTGTTAATAGGAATAGTTAATGCATTCTCTGCATAAGCAGCGTAATTATTAGTAAAGGATTCCTGATCATATTGGTATTCTCTCCAAGTAGGTGCGTATTTGATATCGTTATAATACTTTCCCTTTCCATTATTGCCAGTAACATTGAAATCTCCACCTAACAAAAAGTTATTATCCAACTTGCCAAGTTTCTTAAACCAATTCGCTTTTAATCGGGCGTTGTAACTAATTATTTTGTTATCTAAATATTCTACTTGATACCATTCACCTCTTGGGATCAATATAATTGGTGCATTCGGATTACTAGCGTAGGTTTCTCCCACATGATATCCCATATCCTTTGTACGGATTGAAGCCACAGATGCCGGAGAAGAATGTTTAGTGCTTTCCGCACTCAATTTATCGTTATAGTTTAGGCTACCAGATGCTTCTAAGTTTGTAATCCAAGTTTTATTTAGCAACCATTTTGCTGAGAAATTGGTTCTAATGACATTATCGTTTACTTTTAAATACGTATCGGAAAGTAGGTCGGGATCATTTCTAGAATCAAATCCTCCCTTATTACCTGTAATACCAATATTAAGAATAAGCGGTTGTCCTCTTTTATTGAAAGTATTATTATAATTAAGTGAAATGCTATTTCTATCATAGGCTGTGTAAGGTGAAGATAGATTGGAAATAGATTTGGTATAATCTATACCAAAGTTGAGCACTCCATTATCTTTGCCTAAACTAATTCCCTTATTCAATGCTACTTGTTTCGTGTTGGGCCTTGTTGAAAGTTCTAATAAATAAGGAGAAAGCCCTTTACGAGTATTGATCTTCACCATACCGTTGGTCATATCCCCATGTTCTACAGAAGGAATACCCGTAATGATTTCTATTGATTCGATATTGCTGGTGGATACATTCTTGGTATCAATCCCTTGCATAACAGATGTTGATGCAGAAACATCTCTAAAAGAATTACTAGTCAACCGAACACCATCAACTTCTACTCCCACACCAAATGTTGGATTACCTTTTTCCAATGTATATCCGTTAATTTGAAATCTTTGAGCACTTGTACTTGCCAAACTAACCGGTTGATTTGTTTTTCCTCCTGGCAATAATGCCGTTGCATCCGTAACACTTTGTATTTGTATATGTTCCAATGCCTTACGGTCCATTACAAATGAAGTAGCCAAATCAGTACCTTTTTTAGCCGTAATTTCTACTTGGGAGAGAGTGAGGTTATCTTCGTCCATTAAGAAAACCAATCCAGTAAGGTTTTTGCTCATTACATATTCGGTCTCCTTTTTTACAAAACCTAAATACTGTATAGTGATTTTAACTTTTCCTGCTGGGATATTTTTAAGCACAAATTCACCTTTATCATTGGCATTGGCCCATTGACCACTAGCAGGCACAGAGACGATGGCAAATTCAACAGGCTCTTGGTTACGTCTATTGAATACTTTACCTGAAATAGAATATTGAGCGTTAACAACTTCTATCAACCCCAAAGAAACCGCAAAAAAAAGCAACAGCATTTTTAAGCTACTTTGAAATTTTATAAAAAGCTCTGAAAATAAATTCATTAGACTAAATTGCACGTTATATTGCCGACCTGAGAGCGAGCAGCCATGTAGCAAATTGCCGCAAATATACAGTTATTTAGACTAAGTCAAAATAAAAACAAAACTATAAGTGATAAATATAGTCTATGGACATCAAAGTAGATGCCTTAAAGTGATGGTAAAAAAATGTTTAATGAATATTATTCTGCTGATTGCAAAGGATAATTAATCGCTACTTTAAAACCGTTCCCAGCACTGGTTTCAATTTGATATGCAGCATTGATCATTTGTAAACGGCTTTGAATATTTTGCATTCCAATACCGCTTCGTTTGTTGAGCACTTCCATATCAAAACCTTTTCCATTATCCTGATAAACAATAGACAAATCTGTTTCATGAATGCCAAAAAGCATTCTTATTTCCGTAGCATTGGCATGTTTAATGGTATTATCTACCAATTGTGTAAGCACCCTGAACAAGGCTAAAGAGTTCTTTTCTGGTAGCTCTACTTCTTCCAAATCAGTCTCATGCTCTATTACAATTTTGATTTGACCTGTGTTATTAATTAGCGTTACAAAAGCCTCTATGGTGGTAAAAAGTCCAAAAACAGCTAAACCGGGAGGCGATAAATCGTGTGAAATGTGCCTTACATCCACAATCATTTTATCTATCAATTCCTTTGCATCCGCTAATACTTCCTCCTGCTGTTCATTCAACTTATTTTTCAAGGAATTAAGCATCAACTTAATGGCTGATAAGGTCCCTCCTATTTCATCATGCAAATCTTGGCCTATTCTTTTACGTTCAATCTCCTGCGAATCAATTACTGCATTTAACAGCTCCTTTTGCTGTACAATTTGGGTTTCTTGCATTTCTCTTCGTTGCTTCCATACCATGTTCTGATTTCGAATATAGAAAAGCAAGAATGCTGCTATGATCATAAACAACAGCAACATTCCATAAAATATCAGCAAATAGACGTTATCTATCATTTTGTCTTTCTATCAATTAATGAGAAGCCTTTTGCAAATGCCAAGTACATTGCTAAAACCAAAATAGAATGCACATCCCATATAATATTGTTCAAAGTACGATTAGAACTTACAAATACAAAATAATTAGAAAGAATAAAGATGATTGTAGCTGTAGGAAAGTAAATAAGGATACCTATATTGATCCAACTTTTAGGTTGCTTCAAAAAATCTTCCACAAAACCACTTTTGTATAAAAATATTAAGCAAATAGCAGTGATCAAAATTGCTTCAACTGGCCTGGTATAAGTATTAAACTCGTAAATGCTCTGAAAGAAAAGGAAATTGATGATAAAAGCAATGGGAAGTAAAACAACAGCCCCATATAGTATTTTGCTAATGGCCTTATTATTAAAAATCAGCAAAAAATAAGTAAGTAAAAATACTGTTTCTCCTATGGTATAAAGATGTAGCAGCGGTAAATTACGTATATTTTTAGTACTCAGATAAATAGCTACAGCATTCACTAGCCCTGCAAATATGAGGTAGAAAAAGATCGTTTTGGTTTCTTTCCCGGCAGTTTTATACCTAGGTAAAAATGTGCAAATTGGAATTAAAATACTTAAAGGAACCACCACCGCGGTTAATATGTCTCTAGTCATTATGATTAATATTCTATTTTAAGTTTGTTTACTTTTGTATGAGGCTAAAGCCCTTGGTCCAAATCAAATACATGGTCAACACCAAAATGGCATGTACGTCCCAAATAAGACGTGTCATATCTAAATTACGACCGACAAAAGTGAAATAATTAGAGAGGATAAAGATGATTGCGGCAATTGGAAAATATAATAAAACCCGTACGTTCAACCAATTTATGGGTGATTTAAGCCAATTTTCGACAAAACCACTTTTATAAAAGTAAAGTAGACATATAAAGGTGAGCATAATTGCTTCCAATGGTCTGGTATAAGTATTAAAGGTAAAAATGTCTTGAATAAACAAAAAATTAATAATACAGAGCAATGGGAAACCGATTATTAAGATTTCCAAAGCTCTTTTTATTTTCGGGCTATCAAAAATAGCCCGAAAATAAACTAAGAAAAATACTGCTTCAACTAAGGTATATAAATGTAAAAGTGGAAGATTTCTCTTCCCCATTTTTACGACAACAAGCGCCGAAAAATTAATCAACAATGTTGCCACCAGATACCAAAACAAGTATTTTGTTGCTTGGGGAGCTTTTTTATATTTTGTTAGGAATACGCCTATAGGTAAAAAAATACTTAGCGGAACAATATACCCAACGATAATAGTTCTTGGTATCACTAAATATATAAAGGGCTCCTTGTATCACACTTGTCAGGACAAGGTTGTGTGAAATCGTAGATTTCAGTACTATCGTCATCTTCTCCTACACCACCATTCCCCTTATCTTTATAGATGATATCTTCACCATTTTTGCCAACTGGAACAATTACAGCAGTAATATCGTCATCAAGATCCATGTCAGATTCCTTCACGGCGAAATATGCCCTTACTCCTTGTAATTCATTAAGAGTAGTACCATCGGCCCTCAAGATATCGTAACTATTAATAATAGCCAACAAATCACTAATAGGAATAAAAATAGCTCTCGGAATGTTGTTTTCAGGAACTTGACTAGCTAACTGATCACGAAAGCGCTTAACACGGTCTACCGCATCGTTTACCGAAATGGTCGGTACGTTAATTTTTGACTTCATTTTAAGTTTATTTTTTTGTCGAATCTAATAAAAAAAAGATATTTGTAAGCGCTTCAAAATGTGATTATTTCTTTAACACTGTACTTCAACTAGATGTATTGGTCATAAATATCAAAAAAACGACTATCTTTTAGGCGTTTTTTAAAGAATAATCGAAATGGTAACACATATAACACACTTTTAAAGATGAAAATCAACGTTGCGATTGCTGATGACCAAAAATTATTTAGAAAAGGCATGATTGCTTTGGTAAATTCTTTTGAAGACATGAACATCATTTTTGAAGCAGAAAATGGCAAACAACTCGTTGATCGCTTAGCAACAGATGAATTAAAACCAGATATCATCTTATTAGATCTTTCTATGCCCGAAATGAATGGACTGGAAGCTTTAAAAATTATTAAAGAAACCCAAGCTAATATTGGGGTCATCATTTTAACCATCCACGAAGCTGAACATCATATCCTAGCCACCATTCAAGCGGGCGCCAACGGATATCTGGCAAAAAATGCTGAACCGGAAGAAGTAGAAAAAGCTATTCGTGAAGTTTTTAAAAACGATTTCTATTTCACCTTGCCTATGTTGGAGATCATGCGAAAAGGTCTCACTAAAAAGCCACAAGTGGTAAGTCTTGACCAAGAAGAAAATTTGCTTACTCCAAGAGAGAAAGAAGTTCTTCAATTAATTTGCAAACAATTCAGCAGTATTGAAATTGCAGAAAAACTTTTCTTAAGTAACCGCACCGTAGAAGGGCATCGAAACAATCTATTATTGAAAACAGGAAGCAGAAATACTGCTGGCCTAGTTTTATACGCACTTAAACATAAGCTTATAGAGACTGATCAATTCTCTAATTAAGAACATATTTCCCACGGCCTAAATACAACCACGTAAAATTACCTGGTTGCACAAGTAGTTTTACCTGTTTACAAGTACAGGCAAAAGCCCCCTAGTTCATTTCCTCCAAATTTTGTCACTTAGCATTGTCGGAATTAACGACTCTCAACCAACAGAAGTTCAAACAAAAAAGGAGAAGAAGTGAACCAATTTTTTTCATACCAAGTGAGCAATGATGTAGAGGATGTTGATCCACATTTTAGCTCTTTTTATCAAGATGATAATTCATTCAATCTCTCAGAAGAGATCATGCCGCTTATTGATAAACTGATCACTCTTTGCCAAGAACATGGTTTCTTTATCAAGATTTTAAACAGATCTACTATCATCCGTAAAAGCTTAATGAACGACCTTGCTTTTGATTTCATTGCAGCTTACGAAACTACTCAAGAGACATTGAATCTTTCTTACCACAACTTCGGATTAGCTTTTGGTGTGGGTATTTATGAATGTTCTGCTCTTGGACAATTGAAATACCTTGATCACGAGGTACTTTATGACAAAGTTGGCAAATTAGGTGAATCTCTTGGTTTTACTTGGGCCAGCAAACATCAATCTTTAAGACACTTGAGATATTTTGAATTAAAACCTCAATGGGCAAAAGGTCTGAACGATAAAGAAATGATGAATGAACTATATAGAAGAAAACAAGCCAACGTAAGTTTACTTACTTCGGTTACAAATAATTAATACTGAATTAGCTCTCAATCAGTTTGGTTCATGCGATGTGAACAAACCTAAGCCCTGCGGACGCGGGGCTTTCTCATTTTATTGAGATTCAGAATGAAAAGAAGTTTTTAAACGACGAAGCCCTCAACTTTACCTACAAGAAGCAATACACAGATCATAGTCAATAAAAAGACTTACGAAGTTTTTGAAACCTCGTAAGTTTATGGTGTTTTTCAATATACTTTTTAAAAGTAGTTTCTGTAGTGCGTAGTTGCTGCTAGTCACGATTTGCACTTTATTCCTATATCCTTCGGCAACTTATCCAAATTATTCAACAAGCTCAGGATTGGATCCTTTAAAACCTCGCAGGTTTTTGAAACCTACGAGGTTTTGTGTTTCAAGACTCACTAAGTTTCGAAATGGCATAGCCCCAACTTTAACCTTTAAAATAAAAAGAGCTTTCATTAAAGACTTACGAAGTTTTCGAAACTTCGTAAGTCTGGTATATGACCATAAAAAAAGAGCGATAAACTAATGTTTAACGCTCTCCAATTTATTTAACCAATTTAATTTTTCTGCTTCGTGACTTTAAATTCGGTTCTACGATTTAAAGCTCTACCTTCTGGATTATCTTTTCCATCGGCCAATTTATTTGGTGCAACTGGCTTACTGAAGCCGTACCCTTTAGAAGTCATACGATCTGCAGTGATGCCTTTACTAATCAAATAATCCACACAAGATTTTGCTCTTCTATCAGACAAGCTCAAATTATAAGGCTCAGTACCGATGTTATCTGTATGCGCACTCAATTCAATTTCAATATTTGGATTATCCACCATGATTTGATAAAGTGTATCTAAAGTAACTTTAGATTGCTCCGTAAGCTCTGAACTATCAAACTCGTAGAAAATATTTTCGAGTACAATAGGCTTGTTAATCACCATTGGCTCTAAACAAAGGGTTGAACTTAACAAGGTATCTACTTGTACCAATTGTGCATAATTGTAGCTGACATTTTTAGCGAAATATTTATCTCGCATCACATTGATTTTCAAATCCCTATTACTACCAACCTGAAAGTGATAATTACCATTATTATCCGTTTGTGAAACCTGTTCAGGAATTTCATTTCCAGTTATGGTTACAATAGCACCAGCAAGCGGCTTTTTAGTTACACAATCAACGATAGTTCCATTTACATTTAAATATTCACGCACAATATGAAAAACTTCCAAACAGCATACTGATTCCCTATCGGAGCTAATATAACCTTCTCGCCCCTCTTCATCTAACGCAGTAAAGTAGATATCGTCTTTAGCTGAATTGAAAGGATAACCTAGATTAACGGGTTCAGACCAATCTACGAAATCACCAACTGCTTCATAAAAATCGAAACCGCCCAAACCGATTTTTCCATTACTACTGAACAATAAAGTTTTGTTAGCTGGTATGTAGTAAGCTGCCTGTTCATCTTCGCTAGTATTAATTTTACTGCCCATATTAATGGCATTACCTACGGTTCCATCTGGTCTTAAAATCGCATACCATAAGTCAAATCCACCAAAACCTCCGGGTCTATCTGAAGAGAATATCAAATATTTACCATCTCTACTTACAGATGGTTGCTGCGAATTGTAGCCATTTACATTAATTTCACCTGTCATAGATACTGGCGAGCTCCAAGTATCGCCTTCTTTTCTACTGATATAGATATTACGTTTGTCGTTTTCCTTATTAGCAGACCAAGCCGTTAAAAACATCATCTGACCATTTGGGTGAATGGTTGCCGCAGCCGTTTCCATCCTTTTTAAATCGATATTGACTTTTTGAATGTTGACCTTTTGGCTAGCAGGGTTTTCGCCATCAATAGCATAAATAGTATTTACATAAGGGGTCTCTTTCTTAAATACCCTTACATTGGCAGTGCTACCTTCTAAAATCTGATTTTTACCTTCACTACCGATAGGTCGTGAGGAGGTAAAAATAAATCCTGAATTGTTGCTAATCGCAGGAGCATAATTTGAACCCGCTTGGTTAATATTGTTCATTAGCCTATTTACCCTTAATAACCTAGGATATTTCATCTCCGCCAAAGCATATTTACAGGAAGCTATTTCTAATTTTGCTTTTTGTACCAAATCATCATTTCCTCTGTAGCGGGAAATAAAATTTTCAAAGGACTTGATCGCATCATCATATTTTAGATTGGCCCTCAAACATTCACCGTACCAAAATTCGCTTTGTGCATATTTTGAATTGGTAAAGTTGTTGGAAACCAAATACCATTTTTCGGCATCCTTAAAATTTTTGTACAACCTTAACGAAGTAGCCAGTTGGTAAACTGCATATTCGTAGTCATCTTTTCTAGGACTGGTTTCCTTTATTTTTTGCTCAAAACCGAAGGGTACCACAAAACCAGCACTATCTGGTGATATCTGAAGCATCCTTTTATAGTATTCGGCCGCAGCATAATATTCCTTATTCAAGAAATAAACATCAGCAATACGCTTGGTACTTGAACCCATTTGCGCATTGGCTACGCTAGCCAAGCACAAAAGAACTGTTAATATTTTTAGAAATTTCATAGCTTAATTTTTTAAAGTCGAGGACAAAAGAAGTTGGGCCCAACAATACCTTTTCTACCGCTAAAGGAGATAGAAAGCTCCAACCCTCCCTTACTACCTGTAGCCCTATTTAGCGCCGATGTATTAAAGTCGTAGCTTACACCAAATACCATGCTTTTAATATGGAAACCCAAGAAAGCAATTGCGGCATCATTTACCCTATAGTTTGTACCAAATAGCAAATCTGTTTGTGTGTTCAACATCATTTGGCCATAGGCCCCAATCGCTACTTCATCGGCATTACCCTGTTTCAGATATAATGCATTTGGAGTGATATCAAACATTTGATTTATTTTCAATCTAGCTCCACCATGAGCGGTATATCTCATCGGAATTTTTGCATTGCCCCCTATAAACTTATCCCTTGGCCGGTTAAGGTGTGAAACTGATAGCCCCGCAAAAACATTAATTTTCTTGTAATCGGCAGCGTCAAAAAACATCACCCCTGTGTTAATATCGGGTGCAGTAAAGTTTTGGGCCTCGAAATTTTCATTAAAACCCATTCCACCGTCATAACCCACTGTGGGATTATATTGACTTCCCAAGGTAATACGTGAGATATCGATGCTTTTATTAATAATCCCCGCTTGTAATCCAAAATTGATGATTTTATCACCAGCCTGCCCAAAGCGTATGCGATATGAAGCCGAGGCCAAGGCGTTTAACTGATTATAATTTACGGATCCAGCTCTCTGGTTAATGACCATGCCGCCAAAGGCAAGGTTTTTACGAGGGGCGGCATCAAATGACGCCCCTACAGTTAAATATCCATCATTTAAATTACTCCACTGCTGCTTCGCATTAATATTTGCTCGGTATGCCCCATCGGTTACCCCAGTTAAGCCTGGGTTTAGCCATAATGGATTGGCATAATATTGAGAAAAGTGTGGATCTATCTGTGCATATACATTATTTGCAATAACCGCTAACATGCCCATTACTGCAACTATTAGTTTTTTCATTTTCATTGGTGCCATTGTTTAAATAAAACCATGTTGTTTAATATGGGCGTTTATCTTAGTAGTGTAATTGATCCTTTAAAGGTTTTACTTGCACCACTGTTGAAAGTTACGTCTATTACATAGACGTATACACCTGTTGGCTGAGCCCTACCTCTGTAGGTACCATCCCATCCCTGTATTATATTCTGAGATTCATAAATGAACTCACCCCATTGGTTATAGATACGCATCCTAAACTTGGCGATGTGGTTTCCGTAAGCTAAGAAGAAGTCGTTTTTACCATCATTGTTAGGGGTAAAAGTGTTAGGGATATATAGCTCATCTTTAAACGGATCGTTAGTGGTAGCGGTTACTGCGTTAGAGTTAGCACTGGTTTGACAAGCAGACCCAGATTTAGCTCTCACAATAATACTTACACTTTGTCCTTGAGTTAGGCCAGCTACTGTATAACTATTCGTCGGCACAGCTGTCCATGTATTTCCTCCGTCTATTGATATTTCGTAACCAGTGGCACCAGTTATAGCATTCCAGTTAAACTGGATACTATTGGTGGTGATGGTTCCAACGGTTACTACAGGTGTTGCTAATATTGGCAATACATTTACTATTACTGGAGTTCTAGAAGCACTTACACAACCTCCGGCTATGCTCACAGCTTCTACATAGAAAGTAGTAGTAGCGGCTAAAGCAGAAGTAGTATAACTGATACCCTCGTATAATGAAGTACCAGCGGTAGCTGTAGTATACCATCTGTAGGTTAATGTTGCATCAGGGTTGTTTACCGTTAACACCGTAGTTCCACCGGCGCAAACTTGACCACCAGCTGCAGTAACATTTGCAGGTGGATTTGGTGCCGAACCTACTTGTACATCTACCCTGGCTCTACCTGGAGAAGTACAGTTGCCTACACTTGCTTCTACATAATAGGTAGCATTAGCAAGTAACGTTGGTGTAGTAAACGTAGCACCACTCCCTACTGAAGCACCACCTGTTGGCAAACTATACCAAGTATAGGTTACTCCAGCTACTGGACTGCTTACCGACAATGTTGCTATTCCACTACAAGTAGTTACATTAGCAGAAACCACTGTTGGTGTAACTGGTCTATTGGTTACGGTTACCGTTACTTTTACCCTTGCCGAAGCACTTGTACATCCAACGGTACCCACCGCCTGCACATAGTAGTCGGTAGTTGCGTTTAATGTTCCTGTGGTATAAGTATTTCCGGTCCATAATAATGTACCTGCTACTGGACTATTGTACCATTCGTAAATTACGCCTGTTTGAGGGCTAGTTATGCTAAGTGTGGTTGTACTGTTGTTACAGATACTTGTTCCCGCAGCATCTACCACTGGTGCTAATGGCCCAGCAGTAACCACTACCGTAATATTAGCTACGCTTGATGGATCATTTTCACATCTATTATCGCCTTTTACGGTCACATAATAAGTTTTGTTTGCACTTAGTTGTGGCGTAATAAAAGTTGGGCCAATATGAGCAACTGTAGTAAGTGCTGCATTTTCATACCAAGTAAACACTGGATTAGTTACCGTAGTACTTGTTGCAGAAAGTGTTGTGGTGCTATTCACACAGATATTGGTGTTTCCAGTAAGCGTAACATCAGATGCTACAGCTTTTGGTTTAACCACTACCGTTACGACACGTGCATCAGCCGCAGGACTTTCACATCTATTATCGCCTTTAACGGTTACATAGTAAGTTTTTGTCGCATTTAATTGAGGCGTGTTAAACGTTGCTCCAATATTAGCAACAACCGTAAGGGCTGCATCTTCATACCAAGTAAACACTGGATTAGTTACCGTAGTACTGCTAGCCGTAATTGTTACGCTACCTGAACCACATATTTCGGCAGGTGTAGAAACCGCTAAATCAGCTGCTGAGGCAAATGGTTTTACCACTACGCTCACCGTTTTAGCATCAGCTGGTGAGTTTTCACATTTATTATCGCCTCTTACGGTTACATAGTACATTTGACTTGCCACTAAAATTGGAGTAGTGAAACTTGCACCACTACCAGCCACCGTGGTTAAAGCAGCATCGCTATACCAAGTGAACACTGGATTAGTAACCGTAGTAGAACTTGCGGTTAAGGTTACAGTTCCTGGACCACAACGTTCTGTGGTTGGCGACACCGTTAAGTCTGCTCCGGTAGACCTAGAATTTACCGTTACCGTTACTGAACGTACATCACCAGCTTGGTTTTCACATCTGTTATCACCTTTTACCGTTACATAATAGGTTTTATCAGCAGTTAAATTACCAGTGACCAATGTTGTTCCAATAAACACCACGTTAGTTAAAGCGGCATTATCGTACCAAGTAAATATTGGATTAGTTACGGTTGAAGTAGTTGCTGTAAGCGAAGTACCACTGTTGATACAAACACTTGTATTTCCACTCACTGTAACATCGGCTGCTGTTGCAATTGGTTTAACAATTACGGTTACACTTTTCGCTTGTGATGCTGGACTTTCACATCTGTTATCACCTTTTACCGTTACATAAAAAGTTTGTGTTGAGGTTAAATTAGGACTGTAAGTTGCACCTACAAATACCTGAGTAGTTAGGTTTGAATCGCTATACCAAGTAAATATTGGATTAACTACCGTACTGCTGCTGGCAGTAAGGGCAACCGTTCCAGGTCCACAAAGCTCTGTGGTTGGAGGTACCATTAAATCAGCGCTAGTAGCTGGTGGATTAATGTTGATGGTTACTTGCTTAGCATCTAAAACACCGTTCTCACATTTATTATCTCCTGTAACTGTTACATAGTAGGTAACGCTTGAAGTAAGTGTAGGTGTAGTAAATGTTGCACCAGTTTGTTCAAGCATGGTTAACGCTGCATCAGAGTACCATTTGAATACAGGATTAGTTACGGTAGTGCTACTTGCTGTTAATGTTGCTGCAGTAGATGCACATACATTAGGACCACCTGTTACTTGAATATCTGAAGCCACTGCTCTTTCACCAACAGTGATAGAAATTGAAGTACGATTTCCGTTTGCACAAGAATTACCATTAACCGCTTCCACTAAGAAAGTATGCGTACCAACCGCTAGGTTTGCTGGGGTAGTATAGGTAGCACTATTTAAAGCCACCGCTACTCCATTAGCATACCAATTATAAGTTACGCCAGCTACCTGATTTACTCCTAGAGTTGCCGCAGTACCAAAACATACGTTGGTTGGATTTCCTGGCAAAGGCGTTGGTGGCGCTGGTGTTGGCAATATTGTTACTTGAACAGGAGTACCAGCACTCTCACAGCCATTTACTACAGCCCTAACATTATAAGCGTAGGTGCCTGCAGTTAAAGTGGTTGGTGTAGCATACGTATTTCCATCAGCTAAATAAGTATTACCCAAGTACCATCTATAAGTAATGCTAGGTACTGGATTTTTAACACTCAATAAAGCCGAACTACCTTCGCAGGCATTTGCAGTGGCAGCTTCCACTTGTGGCGCTACTGCAACTCTTTGAACATAATTAAGATCTACTGAAGTAAAAGCACTTACTACACCAGAGTTTAAGCGAAGTTCTACACCATCAAATGGTTGTGTAGGTACAAAGCTCAAAGTAGCTGCACTACCATCACTTAATAGTTCTAAATTAATTAAAGGATTATTGGCCACCATCGCATCATTATTGCTGGTGCTACCGTTGTAAGTTAATACACTAATAGACGGCACTACGGCCAATGACAATAATTTACCAGGAGACGTAATGCGAACTTTTACCGTATCACCTACGTTAGATAAAGAAGTAAATCCAACCCTTTGGTAAACATAAGCGCCTAATGCACCCACTGGCATTACCAATGAAGAGGCACTTTCTGCATTATTATCAATGGCTAAGCCTCTGTTGAACACGCCCGCTAGTAAGGCTACTCCTGATACACCAGCAGCTAAATCAACTGTTGCAGAAACACAAGGTACAGGACTCGTTCCATCTGCAGTAACAGTCACAGTAACTGGTACTTTCAATGATTTACAACCTCCCAAAACCTCTGCTTCTGCATAAAAAGTATGAGTACCTACAGGCAATGGGTCAGTTAAATAAGAGGTACTATTTGCCTGCAGTAATGTTGTATTATCTGCAGCGTACCAGTTAATCACCGCATTAGCCGTACTAGAAGTAGCCGATAATAATGCTCTTGAATTGGCTCTAATGGTTACATTAGTCGTATGGATAATTGGCGCATCTAATTGACCAGCATCTACAGTTACAGTAGTTGCTGCCGATAGCAATCCACAAGCATCTTCTATTCTAACCCTATAAGTAGCTGGCCCAGTAACACTAGTAACGGTATAAGTAGCACCATTAGCTAAGAATGTGTTAGCATTATCATACCACTTGTAAGTAAAACCTGCAACTGGATTTTTGACCTGTAAAACAGCGTCTCTTCCAGAACAAGTTGTAATATTGTTAGATAATACTTCTGGATCAGGCGGAACAAGTGATACTTTTACATTTACTACTGCCCTTGCGCTTTCACAGCCTGTACCTGACGATGCGGTCACATAAAACTTCGTATCTGCAGTAATTGGTGTTAAAGAAGTAAAGGTTGCTCCACTAGCTTGATAAACTCCAGCTTCATTGTACCATCTGTAGGTTAAGCCTTTGTCTTGAACGCTTAATGCTACCGTTTGATTATTACAAACTTCAACATTTGCACTGGTTACCGTTGGTGTAGACACGACGTGTTGAGCATAATTCACATTAATAGAATTTAATGCTGCAACAACGCCTCCATTAATACGCACCTCTACTTGGTTAAACACCTGTGTTGGTACATAAGTTAATAATGCCTGAGAGCCTCCACTTAAAAGTTCTAAATTAATGAGCGAGTTATTTAGATTGATGAGGTCATTGTTTGAAGTTCCGTTTCTCAAGGTAGATAATTGCACGGAACCTAAAAGGTTTAATGAAAGCAGGCGACCTGGCGAGCTAATCAACACCCTAACGGTATCTCCCACAACACTTTCGCCTGGGAATGTTAAACGTTGATAAACGTAAGCTCCCAAAGCACCTACTGGCAATGATAAAGTTGAACCAGTTTGTGTGTCGTTATCTATGGCTAAGCCAGGATTTGAAACTCCTGCAAGCAATGCCACACCGCTCACTCCATTTTCTTCAGCAATTGGCGAAACACATGGAATTGGCGTTGGCGCGCCATTGTTCACCGTAATGGTAATCATTACTCTTGATGGCGAAACGCAGCCAGTTACATTTGATCTAGCTTCTACATAATATGAGGTCGTTGCATTTAGTGGTGGGGTTACAAACGTTGCTCCCGTAAAAATAGGAGTTGCTGCCGTAGGCGACGTAAACCAGTTAAAGTCTACGTTAGTTTCGCTTGAGCTAGCGGTAATCACTACAGTTTGACCAGCATTAATGGTTGAAACTGAAGCTTGCACTTGAGGCAAGATTGGACGAGGATTAACTGTTACCTGAACAGATCCTCTGCTTGCACTGGTACATCCTTGTTGGAAAGCTTCTACATAATAGGTTTTACTTGCACTTACATTTGAAAGTGTATAAGTTGCACCCGTGTAAATTACTGTTCCACCAGTAAGAGTTTCGTACCACCTATAAGTAACAGCTGGATTTGGATTTTCGACAGCTAAAGTAACTGGCGAACCTTCACAAGCGGTAATGGTTGGCACGGCAAAAGTAGGTACATCAAGTAATGGCACTACATTTACCACTACTGGTATACGTTCTGAATTTGGACATCCATTTCTCGAAACTTCAATGTAATAAGTGGTAGTAGCTGTAAGATTTGGAGTAGTATATGAAGGTGTGGTAGCAAACGCAGTTCCGCCAGTTGCATTAGCAAACCAAGCAATTTGCGTATTGCCATTTGCCACGGCACTAACTGTAGCGCTAGTATTATAACAAATGGTTTGACCATTACCTGTAATGGTTGGATTTGGATACACAATTTGTGCACCATAAATATCGAGGCTACTAAGAGCGGCAACAACTGCTTGAAAACGAACCTCTACTCTATCAAATTCAGCTCCTGCCGCAAATGTAGCCTCAAATCTATTTCCTCCTAGCAGTTGTAAATAAACTAGTGAGGAGTTTAGCTGAAGTGTTCTCACTACAGCATTATTTTTCATGATGTTCACTGTAATTCCACCCAGCACTGATAAATCTAACAAGCCTGTTGGCGTAGCTAAATCTAAACGAATACTATCGGTGGCTAATCCTCCTGTTGATGGAAAAATTAGTTGTTGGAAACCTGTAGCACCTACCCCAACGGATAAGGTGATTCGGGTAAAGTTGTTTTTATCGCCATCAACAGAATTACCTGGATTGGCTACGTTACAAAGCACACAAAGCAATCCAGTAGTACCGCTCACTTGTGCATTAGCACTAATACAGTCAGGACTAACACCACCTGTAATTACGGTTACCACTACAGGAGTTCTCACTGTACTGGCGCAGCCTTGGGCACTTACTGCCTCTGCATAAAAAGTGGTGGTTACCGCTAAATTACCAGTGGTAAACTCCTCACCTGTTCCTAAAACTGTACCACCAGTAGGTTGCGAGTACCATCTAATGGTATTACCAGCGTCAACCGAAGCTCTAACCGTAGTGCTTTGATTAGCATTAATGGTTTGGTTATTCGTTAAAATTACCGCTGCATTTGGTGCTGGGTTTGCGGTTACATTCACCGCTGTACGAGCACTCACCGCTGTACCTGAAACAGCTTCTACATAAAAAACTGTATTGGCTGTAATATTACCAGTAGTAAAGCTACCGTTATTGTTGGTTGCCAATGGTGTACTACCACTTGCCCCATACCAGTTATAAGTTACACCCGCTTGAGTATTAGTTACGGTTAGCGTTGCTGTGGTGCCACTACAAACCGTAGCTGCAGCCACTAAGGGAACATTTACGTTCACCTTAATTTGGTAATTGGTAGTTACGGTATTTAAACCAGCATCTGTTACTTTAACAGAGAAAGTATAAGTACCACCAACAGTTGGCGTACCTGTTAACTCTCTTGTAGCAGGATTAAAGCTCAATCCAGCAGGCAAATTCAAAGCTTCATACACATAAGGTCCTGTACCGCCACTTACCGCTGGCAATGTTTGCGTTGGATAAACCGTACCTACCGTTCCGTCTGGTAAAGTTGCCGTAGCCAAAGTTAAAGCACCATTTACTTTCAAAGCGTAGGTATTGGTAGCTAGCCTTCCTTCCGAATCGGTTACCGTTAAGGTGATGGTAAAATTACCTGCACCTGTTGGTGTTCCAGTTAATTCTCTAGTGGTTGGATTAAAAACTAATCCTGCTGGCACATTAGTAGCAACATAAGTATATGGTCCTACACCACCGGTAGCCGCTGGCAATGTTTCAGTAGCGTAAACTGCACCCACTGTTCCATCGGCCAATGTTTTGCTGGCAATAGACAATGGTGCTACAACTTTAATCGTATAGTTATTGCTTGCCGTTACACTTGCCCCATCGGTCACTTGAACATTCACCGTAAAAGTGCCTGTGGTAGTAGGTGTTCCCGTAATTTCTCGGGTGGTAGGATTAAAACTTAGTCCCGGAGGCAAATTACTAGCCACATATGTATATGGCGTAGTACCTCCGGTTGCTGAAGGAATCAGCTGAGTAGGATAAGCCGTACCAACTGTACCATCAACTAGTGAGGCATTTGGCAAAACCAATGCATTCTTAATGTTAATGGTGTAATTCATACTTGCACTGTTACCATCAGCATCACTAACATTAATGGTAACTACGTATGGTCCTGCCACAGTAGGCGTTCCTGTAATTTCTCGGGTGGTAGGATTAAAACTTAATCCTGGAGGCAAATTAACCGCAGTGTAAGTATACGGTGTACTACCTCCTGTAGCAGGTGGAATAACCTGTGTTGGATAGCCTACTCCTACGGTGCCATCTGGCAAGCTAGCTGCCGTAAGTGTTAAGGTATTCGTAATTAAAAGCGTTTGTGCCGTAGTTACACTACAACCTTTACTATCCGTTACAGTAACCGAAAAATTGTAGGTTCCTGATTGAGTTGGTACTCCTCCCAACAATCCTGCATTACTTAAAGTTAGTCCTGGAGGAAGCGTACTTCCAACCGCCAGAGTATAAGTATAGGTTGGTGTGCCTCCTGTAGCTACAGTGAGCTGTTTGGTATAAGCTGTTCCAACCGTACCATTGGCAAATGTAGTTGCTGCAAAAGTAATTTGAGGATTTACAGTGACTGTTACCGGAACTCTCACTGATTCTGTTGCACAACCTATTTGTCTAGCGGCAACATAATAAATTTTATTGGCGATTAGTTGAGGCGTAGTATAAGTTCCATTGTAAGGTGTGGTTGCCAGAGCGCTTCCACCTTCCAAAGCTTCATACCATAACAGTTCATTGGTTGCAGCCGTGGTTGCACCCAAAGTAGCGGTGGTATTGTAGCAAATGTTTATACTATTAGATAACGGGGACGTAAATGTTGGCCTTGGGGCCGAACGAGTTACTTCATGAATATTCAGAGATTGCGTTAACGAAATATTTAACAGTGCCGACAAGGTCACTTTAACCCTATCAAAAGATACATTGGGTGAAAAAGGGATCGTAACAGGCTGCCCACTGTTGAGCAAACCTAATAAATCCAAGTTGAGTAGACCCGCCACCCCTGTTCGAGTATATACGAGCGTGTTGCCATTATAGGCTTCTACCGTTATGTTTCCGAGTAGACCTACGTTAGCCAATGCCTGCGAAACACTTAACCTGATATTAAGTTCATCGCCAACTCTTGATGGAGAATTGAAATAAATGTTTTGACTGATGGTACCAGCGGCTGCAATAAGCCCCAAGCTGATATTTGACGAGGTTGCTGGATTTCCATCGATGGCATTTTGGATATTGGTTACTCCTGCGCCACCTAAACCAAGCAAGCTTAGCGTTGCCCCCGTACCTTCATAGTCGGTGGCAAAAGGCGGATCACAATTACCAGTACCCGAAACATAGAAAGCGTTAAATACCCTAATTTCATTAGGCGTGCTCAATAAAAGTGTATTGGTTACATCTTTAATGAACACGCTACGGTATTCGACAGTTGGCGTAACGGCCAAATAGTAATTGCCTTGTGCATCACGTACCAATTTGATATTGGTAGTAGCAAAAGAAGCATTGCTGGATCCTGTAAGTACGGTGTTTCCATTTAAATCTCTAGCTCCCACCGTAAAAAAATGATCACCCAGCAAAACATTTCCTAAAACACTGGCTAAACTGGAGCCCAGATTACCTCCGAGCAACGTGTTCAACAATGTTTGGTCGTAGCCAATTCGGATAAATGTAGTTCGATTAGCGGGAACATTTTGCGCAAAAGTCAATTGCAGCTCACCGCTGTACCTACCAATGCCCAATAGTGCACCGCCATATGATTTTACCGAAGCATAATCATTGTCGTCTCTAGTGGCATTGTCCTTATTATCCACTTCGGTAGAAATCACCGTTGCCTGATTGGCAAAAGTTTTCGTTTGAGCATACGAAGCGCTGGATAAAAGCGTTATTAGGTAGAAGTGCAAGAAAAAGACCAACCATTGAGCCCTTCTTGCTGACTGAGTAGAGGTTACTTCCATAAGCCTTGGGAGTTTGATATTGTTAATTCGGAAACAATATTAACTAAGCATGTCCCGTTTTAGGCTGTTCATTTTATTCATCTACTGTTCAGATAGATTTTATAGTTGTTCATTTTGTTCCTTTTCAAATCTGCCCAAACACTGTGTAATTACAAGTGTTATAGCCTGTTTTGGTGGAAACGATAAGGATAAAAGCTATGATGACTAGGGTAATGTTTGTTCAATTTTTTTTCTTAAAGAGAAATGTGATTTATTTTTTTATTATTTTAGTGAATACGATAAAATAACCTCTCTCATGCCTCAAACAATCATCTTAGATAAAATTAGGCGCCTAATCTTATTAAAAACTGGTATAAAAACGATCAGTCCATCCGATTGTCGTTCAATTTCCTCATCCATTCAAAAAGAAACACAAAAAAATATTAGCGAAACTACCTTAAAACGCTTATTCGGTTTTGCAGAAGTAAAAAATAAGTTCTCAAAATACACCATCAATGCACTATTAGAATACATTGAAAAAAACGGAAATTACACCTTAGTAGAACGAGAACTTTTACACCAGCCAGGAATTAACGAGAAATTCTCAAGCATACAGGCAAATGCCACAGACATTAGCCTTAACACTCTAAAGGCTATTAAAAGTAGAAGTACGGTACCTTATCATTACACCTCCCCTAGATCATTTGCTCGTTTAGATTTTGAATATTTTTATGATAGTCATTACAGTTTTACGGCCTTTGTATCGCAGGCGGGCTACGGGAAAAGTATTTTACTGAGCCACCTTGTTCAAAATTTATTTTTTGATCAAGATGCCAAATACGCTAAGGATACCATCTTATTTGTAAATGCTAGGGATATTTTTGATGACCAAAATGAATATTCAAATGTTGAAAATAGGATTAAGGCTAAAATTGGCCTAAATGTTAGAACCAACTTAATCAGCTATTTTAAAGAGCGACACGAAAAACTGGGAAGTAAATTAATAATTGTCATTGATGGCTTCTCAGACCTAGTAACCAATAAGGTTTCCAAACCCATCATTTTCGATAAATTGATTAATCTCATCTCTTTTGTGGAAGATGAAAGCTGTATCAAAATTGCGTTTGGCATGAGATCAACCATGTGGAGCAGGTTTTATGATCAGATTAAAAACATGTCCTTCGTCAAGAGAAAATGGTTTCCAGGAACCTATTTCAGTCTCAAACATCACTCTAATATTCCTCCCCTGGCTACTGAGGAAGTAGAAGAAATATTAAGAAAAATAGATCCAAACAGTACCAAATCAATTGATCCCTCCTTCAAAGCAAAACTCAAATACCCATTTTATATCCAATGGTATTACCTGCTCAAAGAGGAATTCCCTAATTTTGATTTCTTCACCAATATTCTGTTCTTTGAAATTGTAGATCGATTCATTCACGAGAAAATATATAATGCTTCGTATGCTACGGAGAAGGTACTTTTCTGTAAAAAGTTAATCCAATTAAGCGACTATGGCAAAGGCCGACAGGCTGTTCAGAAATCCATGTTTATCGCTGATCTTTCTAATTTCAAAAATGCCTACATGGAGCTTCTTGCAGATGGCATATTAATGGAAGAAAAACGGGAAGAAGATGGCTTTGTCACTGACCTTGTTCGTTTTGTTCATCCACATGTTTTTGAATATTTTCTTTTTGTGGAACTGCTCAATGCAGCACACAACCAGATGAATGCTGCCTTTTTTGAAGAAGTTAATGAGAAATATGAAGGAAATGCGACCAAGTTTCAAATTTTACAATGGTCGGCAAGGCTACTGATTATCAAAGGAGAATTTAGTGCCTTAAATAGCTTGCTAAAGCTTAAACTTAGTAACTACGAAAAAACCTACCTGATCTATTTTATTGCGGAGAATTTAAACTATAGACAACGTAAACAACCTTTATTGACCGCCTATCTAGAAGAGGAAGAATTACATCAAATGATGATGGAGAACATTATCCATTTTGATTTTTCTGACTCTTGCTATAAAGATGCCGTTTCGTCGCTGTTAAGCATTTCACGCAATGATAAATACACCTATATCTATCAAGTGATCTTGTCCATTTACGATTGTTTTGCTTTTAATAAAGATCAACTGAAACAGCGGATCAGCGCCATGCAACACCTTTCTTTTAAAGGTGATGGCTTTATCATTAATCCACTGGAAATATTAAAGAGCATTCATGGAGCTTTAGCTGGTGAAAAAAACGAAAATGATAAGCTGCAAGCAGAAATAGAGATCTTCAAACAAGGAGATACCATATCAGGTTCCAATTCGGACACTATGCCCAACTTTAGGGAAATGCTTTCCTTTATCTTGATAAGGCTGTACAATAGTTTTCTTGGAAATCGTAGTGAAGCCATGCGAATATTAAATGCCATGGTTTGTTATTTCCCAAAAATGATGTTCTCTGAAAGTATTGCTTCGGCCTATTTATTTAGCGCCATGGCTTTTGTAAGAGCCTTGGCCCAGCTAGAAAATGAACAAAAGGGATTAACTGAAAAAATAAGCGTTAAAATATTCCATATTCATTCAATTGGAAACTCTACGCCCTATATTCAAACCGTTTATTTAGCTTCAAAAGCATACGAGGCCAAGAATGGTAAAGATTACAATACCGCTATTATTTGTGCTGAAAAATGTCTTGAGACCTACAAGCGTAACAACTTATCTCTGCACCAAACTTTGATGTACAACCTGTTAATTGGTATTTATGACGAGATGGACAATTATGAAAAGAAAAATGAATTCATGCACCAAAAGCTGAGCTTAATTGACCAGAAAAAGGTAGATGCATCCATCTTTCATAATATTAAATGATGTTTCTATAATGGCAAGGAGAACCAAAATGTGCTGCCTTTGCCCAATTCGCTTTCCACCCAAATAGCGCCTTTATGACGTGTTATGATTTCGTGGGAAAGATAAAGGCCAATACCCAAACCCGAAATATTGGGTGTAGCCTCTTCTATTCTATAAAAACGAGAAAACAAATTCTTGATTTTATCTTCGGCAATACCCAAACCGTTATCAGTAACTGCAACCAATACCTTATCTGCTTCTTGCGTCATTTTCACTTCAACTTTATTAGCTCCTGGTGAATATTTAATAGCATTACTTAGCAAATTAATCACCACTTGCTCTATCCGTTGGCTATCGCCATCCACCATACAGGTTTCTGGAGCTTCAGCTAATATAACCTCATATGATTCTGTAGAGTTCCTGATTAGATCAATGGCTTCTTCCACTACCTCTTTTATATCAAAATTAACTACTGTTAACTTCAATTTACCTGCTTCTATTTTAGACACATCCAAAAGATCGTTGACTAAGGAGGTTAATTTTCGAACCTGTAAAGAAGCTTTACCCAAAAATTTCTGTGCGCTTAAATCCTTTACTAAACGATTTAAGATTTGAAGATAACCATTGATACTAGCCAATGGTGTTTTAAGCTCGTGGCTAGCCAAACCAATAAATTCATCTTTTTTATCGTTAAGCTCACGTACTTTTTCGTACAGCATTGCATTATCAATACCAATAGCTGCCTGAGCGGCAATAGCGGTAACAAGACTTTCATGTTCTGCCGTAAAAACCGCTGCTTTTGGATGTCCAAAAAACAAACCACCAATAACCCTACCCGATCGCGAAATCACAGGAACCGTTAAATAACTCAGCACTGGCAAATGTCCTTCAGGCATCCCATGGTGAGGATGATTTTTTCCATAACGAGGGTCTTTGGTCACGTCATCAATTCTTATCACCCCTTGTCCGGAAAAGGTAGGGTGAAAAAGCGCCGTGTGCCTTGGCATGCCAAACTTTTCAAAAGCTTCTCGTGGTGCTCCAGAAAGAGTATATAGCAAATACGAATCACCATTCTCATCGGTTTTGTTATAAAAGAATGCTCCAAATTTAGCACCTGTTAATTGAGTAGTTGCATCGGTTACCTTTTGAAGAATGCTATTTAGATCCAGTTCTTCCGAAATGGTTTCACTGATCATGTTCAAGACTTCCAAACGTTGCGTATAACGCCTACCTACCTCTTTTACCTCCACTTGGGCCTTAATGTCCCTGGCTATTTTGGAAGCACCAATCACATTTCCTTTTTCATCTACAATGGGCGATACGGTAATGGATAAAAACACTTCGCTTCCATCTTTAGCTTTTCTAACGGTATCAAAGTGATCCACCTTATTCCCTTCTTTTATTCTTGAAATGATAAAAGCTTCTTCTGACAACCTGTTTTTGGGAATAATTAAGGAAATATGCTGTCCAATGGCTTCTTCGGACGTATAACCAAACATCCGTTCTGCGGAAGCGTTCCAACTGGTAATGGTACCATCCAGTTGCTTACTGATAATGATATCATCAGATGAATCAACAATTGCAGCTAGTCTGGCTTGCTTTTCAAATACGATACGCGATCTCAGTTCTGAATATTTCTGATCCGTCACATCTAATACAGAACCTATAAAACGAGAACTTTTGTTTTGCTCATCGTGATACACTTTACCTTTTGCCCTAACCCATCTCAACTTATCGTCATCAGCTCCCATCGTTCTATATACCACATCATACTCACCATTATGATCATTTTTATGAATGACATCATCAATGGCGGCCAACACCATATCTCTATCTTCTAAATGTAAACCTTGTACAAAATCCCTGTCATAGTCTATCTCTCTGTTATCCTTAATCCCAAACAATTCTCTACAACGAGCATCCCATTCTAGTTTTCCAGTGCTTAGGTCCATATCAAATGTGCCCAATTCGGCAGCTTCCTTGGCCAAACTGACTTGTTTATATAAACGCTCCAACTCATGACGAGCAGTTACTTGTGCAGTAACATCTATAGAAATGGCCAAAATCCCCAACACTTCACCATCTCCTCCTCTGTAGGGCTGACAAACAAAATTTTGATATACCTTTTCGGGGCTTCCAAAACGCTGTATCGTTAACGGGCGCTCCACTGCATGATAAGGTTCTCCAGTAAGATAAACCTTGGCAATAGCTTCTTCAAGCTCTGGTTCCCTAACATCTGGCAATATTTGAAAAATAGGCTTTCCTATCACCTCTTCCTCGGTTTTATTCCAAATTTTTAACATGGCTTCATTTGCAGAGGCTACCTTATATAAAGGCCCCAAAAATAAACACATGGCTACAGGTGCCTGCAAAATCATATTCTTAAAGTTCTTCTCGTTGAACTCTACCTGTTGTTTCGCAATTACCAGATCTGTAACATCGGCTGCCGTATTCATAATGCCGTAAATACGACCCTGTTCATTATACAAAGGGGTAAAACTATAATTAAAATAAAAAGTAGTGAGCTTTCCATGTATTACAAGATCAACCTTTTGGTTACGCACATGAAAGGCTTTACCAGTAGTAAATACATCATCTAACTGCTCAAAAACTGATTGTTCTTCAAGCTCTGGCAATAGTTCACTATACGTTTTGCCTATCACCTCAAAACCTTTGCCCCATACTTCAATAATGGCTCGGTTAGCTTGCACAATCCTCATCTCTCTTCCTACATAAACACTAATTGGAAAAGGTGCGCTGGCAACTATTTGGTGCAACAAATGCGCTGAAGATAAATCAGCGTTTGTACTGGAAGGCTGATATTGGTAGTCGCAAATTCCCAAAACACCACTAATATTACCGGCAAAGTCTCTAATAGGGCTTACATTGGCATTAAGCTGCTTGATGTAATTGCTCTCTCCCTTAAAAACACTTTCTAATTCAGTTTTTATACTGAGCCATTTTGTAGTACAGGATTCTCCTATCAACGGAATTTCTACGTGACCTGCAGTGCTTTTAAAGGCATCATTACAAAAAAACAAATGGTGATTTCCCCAGCACAGAAAAGCTGGACTACCATTAGCCAAAATTAAACCTAAAGATTGTTTGAGAGGTTCAGGCCAATCACTTGGGTGTCCTAGTGTAGAATAAGTCCAATCGTGAGCAACGATGAAGCCTGCTGTAATCCCACCTCCTTGGAGAAAAACAAATTCAGCAGAATATACAGGCGAAATTGGCATAGGATTTTTTTTAGGACATTGTTATTAAAAGCGAATTTAGTGTGTCTGCTGAATTATTTTAGCGGCAGCAGCTCGTTTGCTAATGCCAATAAATCGTCGAATTCAAATGGTTTGGCTAAAAAACGATCGGCTCCAGCTCTAGTTGCAATTTCTTTCACATCGTTATTGGCTGATACGTAAATTACCGGAATATCCTTTAAGTCTGCCTCACTTTTTAGTCGCTGAACGGCAATCTCTCCTCCTGTGCTAGGAATCCAGTTATCCATCAATATTAAATCAGGAGAAATAGCCCGTACCTTTTCAACTACATTATCGCAATCCTGAAAAGTATGTACAACAAACCCCTCATCTTCAAACAGAAAACGAAAAATATTTAACAAATCTTGATCATCATCAAACACTGCAACCAATTTCGAATTCTTTTCCATATCACCTTATTTAGATTAACTCAAATAAAGCGATTTTATCTTTTAAAAACAATGGTGGCTAACTCCTAAATAGAATACTCTATATACAACTTAACTCATCAGTCTCTTACTCCACAAAAAAGCCACAAATGCGCAACTCAATTTAGTGTGCATTTGTGGCGTATAAAATTGCCGACAGTAAAAAAACAACGATTAACGTTCTACCAACTCTTTAACCGTATCGCCATAATGATCAATATGTTGGCCTTCCATCTTCAATAACTTACTCCATCTTCTGAAGGTATTTATAAATACAATGAACATTAACGCCATTGCTAAAGCTGCCAACGAAGCCAATAAATATTGTTGTTTAGGCAAATAAACATTAACCACCTGCTCATAACCAGCCCAAAAAGTAATTACCGCCATAAAAACACCTGGAATAGCCGAACACAAAGCATACTTTTTACGGTTCATCCTAATCAGCATGGTGGTACAAACAATTAAACCGCAAGCAGCCAATAACTGATTACTGATACCGAACAATGGCCAAATACTGCTTACATTACCTGTATATACCAAATATCCCCAAGAAAAAGTAAAGATCAAACTACTGATGATGATGCCAGGCATCCAATTTTTATCATTGAATTTAGGAATAACACTTCCCAACATTTCTTGCAGAAAGAAACGACCTACCCTAGTTCCTGCATCAATTGCCGTAAGGATAAATACTGCCTCGAACATAATGGCAAAATTGTACCAATAAGCCATTACATCGTCCATAAATGGAATTTTATTAAAGATATGGGCCATCCCCACAGCTAATGATACGGCACCACCAGTTCGACCATATAAATCTACCCCAATTTTTTCGCTAAAATGCGCCAAGTCTACTGGTTGCATCCCAGGGTTTTGAGCAATAAACGAATCATAAAGTTCTTTAGGGGTATTAATAGCAAAATAATCGCCAGGAACCAAAGTACAAGCTGCAATTAAAGCCATTAAGGCTACAAAACCTTCCACCAACATGGCACCATAGCCCACAAAAAGGATTTCCTTTTCATTGTTCAGCATTTTGGGCGTAGTTCCAGTAGCAATTACAGCGTGAAATCCCGAGATTGCCCCACAAGCGATTACAATAAAGATAAACGGTAATACTGGGCCTCCAATAATTGGACCTCCACCTTTTACAAAATCAGTAATGGCAGGCATTTGCAAGGTTGGGTGTACAAAGATTACCCCAACGGCCAACATTAAAATGGTACCTATTTTAAGGTAAGTTGATAGATAATCTCTCGGTACTAATAATAACCATACCGGTAATACTGACGCTAAAAAGCCATACACTGTGATAGAAATAGAAATGGTTTTAATATTCCAATGAAAAATATCGCTGATTTCCTTAACCTGCATTAAGTTATGCCCCCCAATAATACTGGCAATTAACAATATTCCTCCAATGATACTTGCCAAAGTGACGCTATTTTTGCGGTAACGCATAATTAGTCCCATAATTACGGCAATTGGCATGGTAGCAATTACGGTAAATAACGACCAAGAGGCTTCGTGCATCGCGCTGATACAAGCCAGAGACAATCCCGCTAGGGTTAAAATGAGAATGAACAAAATGGCAAACCCCGCAATTACTCCGGTTCCTTTTCCTATTTCTTTACTGGCAATGGTGGCCAAGCTTTGCCCTTTATGACGTACAGAGGCAAACAGTACGACCATATCGTGAACCCCACCACCTAGCACGCAACCAATTAATATCCAAAGGGTACCAGGCAAATAACCAAACTGCGCTGCCAATACTGGACCTACTAGTGGCCCTGCTGCTGCAATAGCTGCAAAGTGATGGCCAAAAAGTACATTCTTGTTGGTAGCTACATAATCTTTGCCATCGGCAAATTCAATAGCGGGTGTAACATTATTGGCATTAAGTTTTAACACCTTATTGGCCATAAAAATACCATAGAAACGGTAAGCGATAGCAAAAACCAACAGGGCTACAAATACCAAAGTAAGCGCATTAACGCCGTTCAAAAATTCCATAAACGTGTTTTATTTGATTTGATTTTAAAAAGCAGTTGGGGTTGCGCTGCTAAACTTTCTTGGCTACAATAGCCAAGAACGAAGGTAATCATTCAAATTGAAATAGAAATTAAATTTTATTAATTTATAAACACCAATAATTAAATTTTATTCCTAACAATACTTAAACAACTGTATTAAAATAGATTAAACAAATTAAAGCCAACAATAGATGGGCATTAGCTTGCACCAAGTTTCTTCGGATAGACTTACGAAGTTTCAAAAACTTCGTAAGTCTTAAAATGCAAAAAACCTCGCAGGTTTTTAAAACCTGTGAGGTTTGAAAAGTTTTTCGAAAATATTCGTATGATTTGCCGGAAATAGAGCAAAAAACCTTCGCTCTCGAAGAATCAGGACAGATACGGTCGAGATGACGATATAGGAGCGGTATGAACGTCTATATTAAACCTCGTAGGTTTCGGAAACCTACGAGGTTTCAAGAAGTTGTTGCTTCAAAGCTCCCTCTTCCGAAGGATCGGGAAGATGACGATATAGGAACAGCATGGACTAACTAACAGTTAACCAGTTAAACAACTAACCGATTAACCAACCCTACTTCTTAAACGCTACTACCATTTGTTTCGCTACACCTAGACCATCAGCGCCAAGCTCCACCACATCACCTGCTTTAAGGTAAACAGGAGGTTTAAAACCTAGGCCCACACCTGCTGGTGTTCCTGTTGAAATGACATCGCCTGGCAATAGGGTCATGAATTTAGAGACATAGGCAATTAATTGCGGCACTGAAAAAATGAGGTTTTTGGTATTGCCGTTTTGATATTTGGTTCTATTTACAGAAAGCCACAAACCAACATTACTGATGTCGGGCATTTCATCTTTGGTTACCAAACAAGGTCCCATAGGCGCAAAAGTATCACAGCCTTTGCCTTTATCCCAAGTACCGCCTCGCTCTAATTGAAATTCACGTTCCGACACATCATTAATAAGTACATAACCTGCTACGTGATCAAACGCTTCAGCTTCCTCCACATATCTTGCGGTTTTACCAATCACCACGCCAAATTCCACTTCCCAATCCGTTTTTTCCGAATCTTTAGGAAGCATGATATCATCAAAAGGACCTACTATTGAAGTGGTGGATTTAAAGAAAATAATAGGTTCGGCAGGAATGGCTGCCCCAGTTTCATTGGCATGATCTAAATAGTTTAGGCCAATACATACAATTTTAGAAGGACGGGCTATAGGAGCTCCTATCCTACTATCTGCAGGAATTTCTTTCAATTCATTTTGATGTTCATCAATAAAGACCTTTAGCTGCTCGATCCCATCTCCACCAAAAAACTGCTCGTTATAATCACCGCCAAAAGCAGATAAATCATAATACTTGGCTTCTATTTGAACGCCTATTTTCTCTTGTCCTAAATTTCCGTAACGGATTAATTTCATATGCTGTTAATATTATGCAGACAATCCCTGCTCATTACTGTTATTTTATTATTCGTTTGTTTTCAAAGAAACCTTTATACCGCCATTTAACCTACTTTGATAGGCAGCATCGATAAATTTACAAATAGCCAATGTTTCATTTGGTGCGACAGGAGCATTACCTGTTTCAAAAAAAGAAATGATACGTTGTAAAAGTGGCGCATAGCCTTGATACGCACCCAAGGTAATGATTTTTTCCTCTGTAAAAATAGTTCCACCGAAACCGTCTACGCCTTTTCTAGTCCCTCTTAAGGTAGCTATCCTATTTCCCGACCACTCACCTACATAAAAATCCGCATCAGCAGTATAGTTTGTTTGCACACTGACACAATCCGTACCCATGATGGCAAAAAGCATCTCTACCCCATGAATACCATACCAGTACAAATCTTTATGGGAAGGTTCGGTATGGGCAGGACTGTATATTTCGGCACCTAACACCTTTGCTCGGTCGATATTATCAATACCATGAATGTAGCGTAGTGCACTTGATGAAAAAACTGGTGTGTGGTATTTCTCAGCTAATTGAAAAATCTTTAAAGCTTCTTCGTAGCTATTGGCAATGGGCTTATCAATAAACAAAGGCTTTCTAGCTTTCAAAATAACTTCCGCTTGTTCCAAATGCTTGTTGCCATCGTTGGTTTCCAGCAATACTACATCTACCTTTTTGAGCAAAGCAGGAATACTATCCACCACTTCTACCCCTAATTTTTTAATTTCCTCTATAAAAGCCGGAATGCGTTTAGCATTTAATGGAATGCTAGGACTGCCCATTGGATAAGCGGCTACCACTTCATAATCTTTATAGGTACCATTGGCCAAGTTTGCATTAAGCTCCTTAGTAAACGCAATGGCATGCGAAGAATCCAAACCTACAATACCTACACGCTTGCTTTTTGTAACGGCCGCCATCAAATGATCATTAACTAATAGTGACATGGCGGCTAAACTACCCATTGAAACAAAATCTTTTCTATTCATTATTTCCTCCCAAAAAGGTTAAAGCGCTTAAGGCCATCGCCTGCATGGCACTTAAAAATGCCTGTTCATCTAAATCAAATTTAGCATTATGTAACCCGTACTGTAAACGTTGTTGCTCATTTTTAACTCCCACCAGCATTGCCAAGCAATACCAGGTAGAAAACCAAAACCTAAAGCTACAAATGGAAGCTCTAAAGGTACAACTACAACCCCACTTCCTGTTCAACACTTTAAACAGCATTTATGGTATGTCGATGTTGAAAAGGCAGGAAACACCCGAAATGATCTTGCGTCTTTCGGAAATGATGCGCTACGTGCTATACGATTGCAAACACGACAAAGTTGAACTGCAAAAAGATGTGGCATTTCTGCAAAACTATTTGGAAATGGAAAAAATGCGATATCCTAATACCGACATTGAATTTAATTTTAAAGGTACCGACAATCAACTAAAAATTGCACCTATGCTCTTTATCCAATTTTTAGAGAATAGCTTTAAACATGGTGCGGCAAGAATACGCAGCACAGGTTTTATCAAAGGTCATTTACACCTAAACAACCATAAACTTCATTTTATGCTCAGCAATGATGTGATTGAAAGCAGTACCAGCGAAAGCAATAGACCAGGTGGTGTGGGCATTACCAATGCTAAACAACGATTGGAACTTTTCTATGCCGACGAATACCAGCTCGAAATTCATCGTAACAATGATATATTTACTGTAGAACTTACCCTAAACATCCATTAACCATGATCAGATGCCTTATTGTAGACGATGAAGTAATTGCTCAACAAATTTTAGAAGAGTATATTACAGCCACCCCCAACTTGATGTTGGTAGCTACCTGCAGGAATGCGCTTGAAGCATTTTCCAAGTTGGAGCAAAATGCCATTGACCTGATTTTTTTGGATATTGAGATGCCTATGGTTAATGGACTTACTTTTTTGAGAACCTTAACCAAACCACCAAAGGTAATTTTCACCACTGCTTATGGTGAACACGCTTTAGAGGGTTTTAACCTTGGTGTAATGGATTATCTACTTAAGCCCTTTTCACTCCACAGATTCCAACAGGCCATTCAAAAAGTGGAAGAAGTATTAAAAACTACGGATACCCCAATACCTCCTTCTGAAAGCGCCTCTTTGGTGATCCGAGAAAAGAACAAAGGCAATTGCAAAATTGAAATACAATCCATTGTATACATTAAAGCCAGTAAAGATTACATGAAAATTGTAACGACAGATGAACAGTTTACCGCATTAATTACACTCTCTAAGCTAGAAGAATTACTACCAGAGGTTGATTTTGTGCGCACTCATAAATCATATATTGTGGCAGTTTCAAAAATTAAATTCCTAAGGAACGACAATCTTTTACTTTCAGATCAATCATACATCCCCATTAGCGCCAGCTACCGCGACAAAGTGGTAGCCAAGTTCCAAAAAAATCAGATTAATTGATTTTAATATTCAATACTTCGGCAATACCTATATATCATAACAGGATTCCAAGGCTTGTTCGGTTCTTAAACATCCTAACTATATTTAACTATATCTATCGTCATTTCGAACGTAGAGAGACCGCGAAGCAGCTACAAAGTTAAATCTAACGATTTATGATTATTCGAAATATACAAATCGTCAGATTTAACTACGTTGATTTTCAATTCCCTTCGTCGTACCTCCTTTCCGATAAATCGGAACAGGCTACAAAATGACGTGAATGCTCAAAACCTTGCAGGTTTGAGAAACCTGTAAGGTTTACTATAATGAACGGTCGTTTCGACCACAGTCCTTGCCGTCATTTCGAACGTAGTTGAGAAATCTAACGACTTCTATTCAAAAATAACACACACATGCCGACACATTTGCAAATGCTGAACAGAGACATTATTTTAGTCTCATAAATTAACCTATGAAAGCATTATACCTATCTTATTTCTATATTTCGTTATTGATGCTGTTCATTAATTTAAACAAGCCAAGGCTTATAGATAAAAAAATCATCATTCCCTATTGGACCTTCTTTATTTTAATTGTCCTTCTACATTTTTCACCTTCAAAAGCTGCTTTCTTATTATCAGTCAATGTAGTGCAACCCCCAGCCGTATGTATGCTTTTTATTACGCTTACTCATTTCATAGCGGAACAACAAAAAAGCAAACTAAAAAATTCAGAGGTATATAATGATCAAATGAAATATATGGCTACAAGAATGTCTACCATTGTTTTTCAAAGAGTCGTTTATATCCTTGCTTTTCTATTAATCACGATGATTATTCTCGGGGCATAGTTAAGTCATCATTTCGAACGTAGAGAAACCGTTAAGCAGCTACGAAGTTAAATCCAATGATTTGTATATTTTGAGTATATTAATTTAAATCGTTAGATTTCTCTTCGTCGTACCTCCTCATCGAAATGACGTGAACGCTCAAAACCTCGTAGGTTTTAAAAACCTACGAGGTTTGCAAAGACTTCTTTTTAAAATTCACTTCAGAAATTAAAGTGGCCACAAAAATAAGTGCCCCACCTAAAAGTAAACGCCAAGTAAGATATTCGTCCAAAATAAAGAATGCTGCTATAGCCCCAAATACAGGTTCAAAAAGATAAATAACTGCTACACGTTCAGCACTAATGTACCGCTGGGCAATATTGGAAATGGAATACATATAAGCTGTAGAAAACAGCCCACAAAAAACAATACCTATCCAAAACGTATTACTTTCTGGAAACCAATTTGCTTGGTGGTCACTTAAAGCTAAACCAAAGGTTAACAATGCACAGGTGGCAAACATAGGAATGATAGTAGGGATCAGGCTCTTTTTAGAGGCTTGCTGCTCCACCAAAATAAGATAAGCAGCAAAGCAAAATGCTCCTGCAATTGTATACAAATCGCCAGTTCCAATGCTTAATTGCCCATTTACAGAAATCACGAACAATCCGATAAGTGCTACCATAGCAGCAATCCATATTTTAAAAGGTGCTGCTTTTTTATAAAGCATTAACTTAAACAAGGGTACAATGACTACACTAGTTCCGGCAATAAAAGCACATTGCGAAGCATTGGTATTTTGAATACCCAATGTTTGTAATTGGATTCCCAAAAACAAAGGAATGGCTAACATTGCTCCCGTTTTAATAGCGACCAAATCCGTCTTCAGCAAATGCTTCCAAAAAATAACAGACAGCACCAAGGTTGCCATTAAAAAACGATAGAAAAGAAAGGTAGTGGTCGATTCACTTCCCATAGCCAATTTGGTTACAGAAAATGAAATGCCCCAAAAAGCAGTCCCCAAAATCAGCAACACCAGTAATACGTTTTTCTTTTCCATTTTCTTTAGTGTTCCATTTATAAATTCAATTCATAGTTCAGCCAATCATTGTTTTGATTAGCCCCTAGCCTCTCATAAAACCTTTGCCCACCTTCATTCCAAGGCGCAACGGTCCATTTTATTTGTTTGCAACCGTGCAATTTTGCTTCTTCTTTTAAAGCATCCATCAGTTGTTCGCCAATTTGCCTACCGCGATAATCTTCCTCTACATAAAGTTCCTTCATATAAATGGCGGGACAGTTTTGGGCAGTATAAGGCAAAAAGTAATACACCAGAATACCGGCTATCCTATCTTGATCAGAAGCTAAAAGACAATAAAAATCGGGCGGAGTTTTACGGAAACCTTTTTCCCTTACAATTTCAGGGGTAATGGCAAAAGTGTCGATATACTTTTCGAACACCGCCAATTTCTCCATTAAAACCCAGATCTTATCACTATCTGTTTCTTTTGCTTTACGAATTTCTATGCTCATTGCCCTATTGATTCATCCTGTTTCACCTTAAGGTTTAATTTCATCATGATGTCAGTTTGACAATCATCACCCAGTACAAAGACATGTTCATCAAAAGCTACAAATCCATTCTTTTTGTAAAAGCTCATGGCTCTAAAATTTTTCTCCCATACACCTAACCACACATGGTCCACTTCCATTTGTTGTGCCACCTCAATAGCTTTTTGGTAAAGCAATTGCCCCACTTTTTTACCATGATATGCTCGCAGCACATAAATTCTCTCTATTTCGAGTGCATTTTCATGAGCATTCTCTTTTTGTGCCTCACCTGTATTGAGCTTTAAATAACCAATTACTTCATTGTTTAGCTCAGCAAAATAAAATGGCGATAATGGATTGCTCAGTTCTTTTTCCAATTGCATTATTGAAAAGCTTTCTTCCAAGTACTTACGCATATTCTCTTCCGTATTGATCTCGGCGAAGGCCTCTAAAAACGTTTCTCTACCAATATATTGAAGTGCATTGACGTCACTGAGGTTTATAGGCCTGATGATTATATTTTCCATGATACAAATCTACACCACTAACAAATGCAATAAAATACTATTTTTTCATTTACTAATGCATATATTGCATTAATGGACTTACAGCAAATCAAGTATTTCTTAGCTTTATCACGTGAACTCCACTATTGGAATACAGCGGCAAAGATGAATATCACACAATCTGCGCTTACCCGTCAAATCCAATCGCTAGAAAGTGAATTGGGGATTTTATTATTTGAGCGCAACAAACGTAATGTAAAGCTTACCCCAGCAGGACGCTTTTTGAAAGATAAATGGGAAGTAGAAATCAACGAGATTGAGTTTATCCATCAATTTGCCAAACAGATCCATTTAGGAGAAAGTGGCACCATTAGAATGGCCTACCCCGACTCCATTTCGGCATCCATTATGCCCGAGATTTTAGCACTCATTGCTCAAGAATATCCAAAATTACAGATAGAACTGGTTCAGGTTTTATACGAAAACCAACAAGAATTTTTAAAGAACTATAAAATTGACCTGATCATTACGAGAGATGTTAATGGCCTACCTGGCATTAAATCAAAGAAAGTCTATACCGATCACTTAGCTTTGGTAGTTCCAGAAAACCATCCCTTTCAAAGCATCGATGACTTATCTACGGAAACCCTATCCCAACAAAAATTCATCCTACCAACTATCGATGAAGGAAGTAGCTACGGTCATATTATCCAGCAGTTATTTAGCACTTTTGATTTTGTGCCCGATGTTTACCTTCATTCTGAGTTTGGCTCTATTATTATTGCCTTAGTAAGAAAAGGACTTGGTATTGCTATCCTGCCTGATTCCTATCAATACCACGATAGCCCTGGCTTGAGGTTCATTAAACTATCTTTTAAAACTGATTTATACCTTAACTGGCGAGCTGATGACCATAATCCTACCCTATCAAATGTGTTAAAGCTGATTTTACAGCAAGATTTACAAAAAAACTCCTAACGCTTTTATTTTCTTCGATCCTGTGCTGTTTTTGTCAAAACCTCCATTAGCAAGGGAATATGTAATGGTTTAGAAAGATAATCGTTCATTCCGGCCGTAATACATTTCTCTTTATCTTCTGCCATCGCATTTGCTGTCATTGCCACAATAGTTGGCTGTGGGGTATCCAATTTCCTAATAACCTTTGTAGCTTCCAAGCCATCCATTTCTGGCATTTGCACATCCATCAAAATCAGATCAAAATCTATATTTTCCATAAGTGTAAGCACCTCCAAACCATTTTGGGCAATTTGTGGCATGTAACCTAACTTTACCAAAATCTTAACAATCAGCTTCTGATTGATCAGGTTATCTTCTGCAATGAGAATTTGGAGCGGGTTTGAAATGGCAAACTGATCATTCATCAAAACATTCTTTGCCGGCTCAACCTGTAATACTTCCGAAACTTGTTGTAACCCCATTTGTATGGCACGACAAAGGTATTCTTGCTTTACTGGCTTAGTTAATACTGCCGAAAAGAGATGCGGGTATTTACTTCTGGTTTCGTCGCCAATGGAACTTAAAAGGATAATGGGCAGAATAGCATTTTTTTCTCTTACCAATGAAGCAAATTCCACGCCGTCCATTTTAGGCATTTGCATATCGGTAATGATCAGGTCAAATCCCTTTTCCTCCAATAAATCTAAAGCTTCGGCACCAGATGAGGCCATGGTAGACAATAATTGCCAGTTCTGCAATTGCACCTGTAATATCCTTCTATTGGTATGGTGATCATCTACCACTAAAATATGCTTACCCTCTTGTCCCGTCATCATACAGCGGGCATGGTGTCGCAATTGTTGCTGCGCAGCCGTAGCTTTAATGGTAAAAAAGAAAGAGGTCCCTTCATTGAGTTCACTTTCCACCCAAATATTGCCACCCATTAATTCAACCAATCTGGCACTAATGGCTAAGCCCAATCCAGTTCCGCCATATTTTCGGGTGGTAGACGAATCTACTTGATTAAATGCTTCAAACAATCCTTCTACTTGATGCTTGGCAATACCAATACCTGTATCTCTAACCTCAAACAACAACTCCATAGGTTGCCCAAGCTCAAAATTATGCAGTTTTACATCTAAAAAAACTTCACCTCTATGGGTAAATTTCAGCGCATTACCCACCAGATTTATCAATACTTGTTTTAAACGAAGGCTATCAGCACTAAGCTGTAAAGGAATTTCGCTAGCCAGCTGGTACACCAAGTCCAGACCGTTTAAAGCGGCTTTTCCTGCAAAAAGATCCATTACTTCTTCCACATTGTGCCTTAAATCAAAATCGTGTGGATCCAGCTCCATTTTCCCCGACTCAATCTTAGAGAAATCTAGAATATCATTGATCACATTAAGTAGCGTTTCTCCACTGCTCCTAATTGTTTCTACATACTCTGCCTGTTCTGTATTCAGCACGGTTTCGTGCAATAATGCCGCCATACCAAGCACCCCATTTAAAGGCGTCCTTATTTCATGGCTCATGGTAGCTAAGAAAACGCTTTTAGCCTGATTTGCCCGTTCTGCTTCTTCCCTTAAAGCATGTTCTTGTGCCTGTTGTACCCGTAACTCTTCCGATTGCGCAATCAATTCTTCAGATTGTACCTGCAGTTCTTCATTTAGCTCCTGAAGCTTGCTTGACTGGACTTCCAATTGCTCACCACGCTGTTGCAACCGATAAACATAATTGCGCATGGTGGTTTTCAACAGGGAAAAATCCCTAAACAAATGTTCAAGTTCAGTGCTTCTAGGAATAAAACTACGCTCAATTTCCTTTTCCTTTATTCCCTGAAAATCAGAATAAATAAAATCCGACAAACGTTTATTCAGTACTTTGATATCTCTTGTTAAATATTTAGACAGCACCCAACTTAACAACAAGATTACCATCACCGAAATGGCCGAAAGTATAATGATAAGGATATTAAACCTGGCTTTAAGTTCATCTATCTTTTTAGTCGCTAGCGTACCTGTTTTAGCATACAGCACTCCAAAATCCTTAATTCCTTTTAAAGTTTCGGGGATTACTCCTTTAGTTCTTTGTACTCCTAATTTTTCGGAATAGTTCACCAATTGAATAAAACATTTGCCATATTCTTGGAGGATATGAAAAACTGGATCATTTTTAGGCAAACGATTTAGTGTTTGTGCTAACTGTAACGCAAATGACTGAACAATTTCAGGATGGCCACGCAGCATATAGTCTTTCTCGTGTCTCCTTAACTGCAACAAATCTATTTTAGGCACTACCTGAGAACGCTCCAACTGATGCGCAAAATCTCTCATACGTCCTTCTAATCCCTTATCTTGAAAACCTCGCTGGTAATAAAGAAATTTCAATTGTTTACCTTGTTTAACGGTTTGTTTATTGGCCAATAACAAACTATCCAGTGCCTCAGAAACATCAAGACCAATATGAGCGGCTTCGTTATTTAGCGACTTCACCCCAATATTAATCCTCGATTGAATGTAAAGGAAGCTATCGATATCTTTCTGTTTGCCCTTATCGTAAAAACTAGGTTCGTGATATCCTTTCAGCATAAATTGCTGTAGGTAATTAACACTCTCCAAATAACGCAATTGTAATTGGGATAATTTTTCTGAAAAAACCTTGATTCGTTGCTGCTTATTATCCATCACAAAATAAATGGAAACCCAGCCTAAAATCACTAATATGAAAGAGAAAAAGCTTAGGAGCAGCCTAGTTCTAAAAGATTTGAGTATGTTGTTGATGCGCACCGCCAAAAGTAAACAGTCAATGCTAAGACATCATTAACTTTAGGTAACCTGACCGTTAAAGGAATACGCTATTAATGACTACGAAAAATTGGCTTTATTCATCTTAATTTGCAAATTGTAGGTGATTTTAAATGCACTAAATGAAAGCACCCATCAGTTTAGAGACTACTAGAACTTTTTTACGTCAATTAAGTATTGAAGATGCGAATGGCTTTTACCGACTTAATCTTGACCCAGAGGTATTACAATTCACTGGGGATGTTGCTTTTGATTCTGTTGAAGAGGCTAGCGCTTTTTTGACCAACTACCATCCCTACGAACAATTTGGCGTGGGCAGACTAGCGGTGATACACCGAGTAAATCAAGAGTTTATAGGTTGGTGCGGACTAAAATATAGCCCAGAAAAAGATGAATATGATATTGGCTTCAGATTTTTTAAGGCCTATTGGAACCAAGGTTTTGCCACAGAGACCGCAAAAAAATGCCTTGAACACGGCTTTGAAGAGCTAAATATCACAAGGATCGTAGGACGGGCCATGGCAGCAAATACCGCCTCGATTAAAGTGCTCGAAAAACTGGGAATGACATTTAAAGAAAACTTTGATTTTGACGGGAAGGAAGGGGTTATTTATGAAATCAGAAAATGAAGCCTAATTGCTATCAATCAAATCTCTCCTGAATATCATCTATCCCATTCTCTTAGCTTTCCTTAAGGCTGGCCCCAAAACCTTCACCCGCAGCTGATGTTGTAAGGTTTCATATTCGTTAATACAAACAGAAAGATCGGCCAATAAGGTTTGGTAGCGTTGGTATAATTTAGCCAAAGTCTTAGCATTTTGAACAGCACCATCCCTTCCATCACCTAACAAGCTTTCCATTTGCTTAAGGGCGTAAAGCACGGTTTGATGTTCCTGTTTATTAATGGCTTTCATATTAAGATGTTTTAAAATAGGTAGGATTGTTATGTAATGGTTTCATCGCTTTAAGATTGCTTCGTACCTCGCAATAACACCATAGGTACAACAATGGAGTAAACGGTAGTAACAGCTAATAAGAAACGATAATAAAAGCGTCATTGCGAGGCACGAAGCAATCTCATTATTAAGTGATAGATAAGACTCAACGACTTATTTTTACTTCTTTTGCTTATTCAAATCAGTAAATACCGCTGCTTTATCCTTACTGGCTTTTTTCAACTTAAAGCTATCAAAAACTTCCCCAGATGCTTTGTAAGCAGTATAGGTTAGGTTCTCGCCATCCACATTAATGATCTGAAACAACTGTGTATTTTCGGCAAAAACATCCATCCATTTCGGATTAACATCTACCTTGTACATTTTTGGTCCGGCTACAGAAACCACATACATTGGTCCACCAACTTTTCCTGATACTCCAGTAGGTAAATTCTGTCCTCTACTATAAGTATGATCGTGTCCTTGCATTAACAAGTCTACATGGTATTTGTCAAAAAGTGGCTTAAAAAGCTCTCTAAACTCTTTATTGTCTCTGCCTTTAGCGGTCGAATAAATAGGATGATGATAAGTAATCATGGTCCAACGTTTCGGATTATTCTTCAATACTTCCTCTAACCATTGCGCCTGTATTTTTAACGAAGCCGAGTCGAGCACAATCATTTGTGAGTTTAGTGAAATGATACGCACATTAGCATAATCCACATAGTAAACCGATTCTTCTAATCCTTTTGGTCCATTTTCAGGCAAGGTGTACTGTGCTCTCCAATGTGGATCGAGCGTTAAGGTACGTTTCTCATCACGGAAATACTCATGGTTTCCTGAGGAAGGAATACTTGGAATCATACCATTGATAAAACCTCCTCCAAAATGCCACTCGCCCCATTCGTTATCATTGTTAGAGCGATTGATCAAATCTCCAGCATGTACAATGAAACGAGCATCTCCATAGGTAGCAAAAGCTTTTCTAATTACCCTCGACCATTTAGAACGAATATCATTCTGCGCATCGCCCAAGTAAATAAAGGAGAAAGGCTGTTCTTTTTCTGGTGCCGTTTTAAATTGAAACCATTCACTCCAATTGGTACCATCGCCTACCCTGTAAGTATATACTTTATTGGGAGTTAAGCCTTCAAAAGTAACGCTATGATAATTGGCCGTTTCATAGGCAGCTCCTTTGAGCGCTTCAGTTTTAGCATTATACTCTTTGGCTTCTGGTTTATCCAACTTTGGAGAGCTGTCTTCTACCAAAACCTGAGCAAAGCTTTTGTTCACCGTACTGTCGGTACGCCAAGTAACCGATTGTGTTGTTTTTGGATCGGCAGACCATGTCAGAATAATCCTATCTGGAAATTTGCCTGCTTTAAACTCCTGTGCTTTAGATAAAGCTGGCAGCACTAAAGCTAGTGCCGCCAAAAAGAAACTCTTTTTCTTAAAAGTCATTCTCATATTTAATAAAATGGATTGTATTTGAAACCTAGATTAGCCCATCTAGAATAGTATTTATGATCGTTAGGTCTGCCATCACCAAAGTCTAAAATGGTTTGCGCATTATTGATATTGCTGATGCCCATGAAGATGGTAAAGCGTTTGTTTAGCTTTTGAGACGCAGAAAAATCTATCTGTACCCTACCTTTTTCCATCAAGTCATTTGCTTCAACATCAGCCAACTCGTCGATATAGGTATCATAAAAGTTAAGTGATAAACGGCCTGAAAAACCATATTTTTCATATGATAAAGACGCATTACCTACTTTAGGACGCATAGATGGCAAACGAACTGTACGATCGCTTACAATACCAGGCACTTTAAATTTAGATTGTATTTGGGTATAGTTGGCATAGATACCAAATCCATTCCAGAAACCAGGCAAAAAGGTAAGTTGTTGCTGCCAAGCTAATTCGAAACCATATACGTGCGCATTAGCACCGTTTACCGTTTGTGTAACCTGATACTTATCGTAGGTACCACCTTGTTGAGTATAAATGCTTTCATAGATGTAATTGCTAATGTTTTTATAGAATACTCCTCCAGAAATTAAGCCTAATGATTTCAAATAATGCTCAAATAGAACATCGTAGTTTACCGAAGTGGCCTGATCCAAATCAGGATTACCTTTCTTCATACGTTTTCTACGGGTTTCAATTTCTTCCCAAGGCACTAAGTCGTAATAACCTGGTCTAGATAACGATTTGGTTACCGCAGCTCTTAAATTGGTACTTGGCGAAAGGGCATATTTCAAGTTCAAACTTGGAAAAAAACCATTGAAAGAAGAGTTAACTGCTACCTTTCTAGTGGCTACATAATTGCCTTTATCATCAAAACTTACAATATTACCATTGTATTCGAAACCTGTGTTCTCATAACGTACACCCGTAATGATATCTAACTTATTCAAAGTTAACTTACCCATTACATAACCCGCTTGCGTGTTCTCTTTACCGTTGTAAGAATCGGGATCGGTATTTTGTCGAATATAGGTTTCGTTGTTGTTGAACAGAGACAAGTTGTTTTGATAATATTGCTCCATCAAATAACCGTTGGCAATAGCGCCCGACAAATCATAATGTCCATTGAAATATTTTTTTCTTGAATAGTCTGAAAGGAAGTCAGACATGGCCAATCTACCTTTTTTTAAAGAATACTGATAATAGCTTCTGGTGTGGTCATCTTCCTTATATTTCATACGACCACCAAACTTGAACATGAATTTGTTCTTATCGCTCAAATCAAAAGTACGCTCAATGTTTAATGAACCTTGGATATCTTTATCATGGGCAATCTGATGTCTGTTCACATAATTTGAGGTAAAATACTGACTGGCATCATTTGGATTTCCACTGGTAAAATTGAACTGGGGCGCTCTTGGATTTGACATGTCCATATTAGCTGCCAAGCCCGAATTGGTAAAATAACCATCGTAATAGGTTGGTTGGTCGTAAAGTCCGCTAGCATAAGTAACATCTACGTTTCCAATCCAATTTTCAATATTAGTTTTAGCCCCTGCCGATACACTGAACAAATCTCTATTATAATCTCTTGGCGTACCGCTTGAACCAATAGTTACTCCTGTTACAGCATTTTCCGTGGTATAGCTTCCTATACTGTAACTCTTGGTACCTCTAGTTTGTAACTCATAGAATTTGTTATAATTGCCTCGTACGTAAATTTGACTTTTTTGGTTAGGAAAGAAACTCAATTCGCCTTGTACGCCAATATTTTCCCTGTTCAAATCAGAACCTTCCAATTCTAAGTTAGACAGTTTCAGTTTCTCTACACCGTTGATGGTATACATCCCATAGTCCTTCTGCACCCTGTCTTCTCCACGATTGGTGTTACTATAGTTTACGCCAATTAAATAAGCTATCTTATTTTTTCGCTCGCCGTAGTTAAAGGCGCCATCAAAATTCTGTTTACCCAATAAGAAGTTATTTCCAAAAGATCCTTTAACCTGAAACTGTTTCGAGCCAATTTTAGGCGTTTTAGAAATAATGTTTACGGAACCCGCAGTAGCATCGGCCTCCATGTCTGGAGTTAACGTTTTATTCACTTCAATGGCTTCTACCGTTGAAGAAAGGATACCATTTAAATCGATGTCTCTTGAGTTGGTTTGCGTAGAGGGTAATCTGTTTCCGTTTAAGGTTACCGAACCCATGCTCTGATCTAAACCTCTAATGATGATATTTCTAGGTAGTCCGTAGCTTAAATCCATGGCAATACCTGGCACCCTTTGCATGGCTTCACCTACAGTAGCATCAGGAAAACGTTCAATTTGCTCTTCAGATAACACATATTTCACATTATCTGCATTTTGCATATTGTTTAAGGCCACACTTTCACCTCTACGGATACCGGTAACGGTAATCCCTTTCATGTCATTGCTTTCACTGGTTAACTTTAAATCGGCATTATTTACCTTACCGCCTACCACATCAACGGTAGTTTCGAAAGTTTTAAAACCGATATAACTAATTCTTAACGTGGCTTTTCCTGCTACAATGTTGCTCAACACAAAATAACCGTTCATATCTGTCATGGCTTTTTGGTTGGTTCCTTTTACAATTACAGTGGCATAAGGTAATATTTGGTTATTGGCCTGATCTTTTACATAACCTACAATGGTGCCCGGTTTTTCTTGCTGCATCAAACTAGCTTCCACCTTACGTAGTACCACCATCATTCCATTTTCAACCGCTTGTAAGTCGTGTTTTTTTAATAAGGGAGCAAGAATTGATCGAGCTGTTTTAGATTGATCGTTTACGGAAACAGTAGCCGTAACAGTTTCCTTATTGGTATAAACAAAGCTTACCCCAGTTTTGCGTTCTATTTCTTTTAATAAATCTGGGAAAGTACTGTTTTTAAGATAGATGTCTATCCTCTTGTCTAAGCCATATTGAGCTTTTACCGTGGCCGCATTTCCGATGGCCAAGCAAAGTGTAGATAGTAAGCAGAAGATTAAGCTAAGGCGCATAAAAATTCCTTTTGGGTTAAATAACCCATTGTTTTTTTTCATAAATTTGTTTGTTAATGATTATTACCGTTAATAATTTTTAATCATTGCCAATGGTGTGCAAGCCATAGGCAATAAGAACTTTAGCCATTTCTGTTAGCGCAGAAGTGGCTTTTTATTTTTACTTACATGATTGCCCTCCTTTGATATAAATTGTTTTACCATGCTCGTTAATCTTTAGATGAAGGGAAGTACTTAGAGCGGCTAAAATGGTTTTCAGCGATTGATTTGGAAACTTAGCGGTGAGCTTGCAACCTTCAAAGTCTGCATCATTGATTTTAAATTCTACGTCGAACTTGCGGGCCAAAATGGCAAACACTTCTTTCGGAGCGGTTTGGTCAAATACCAAATCTCCATTTAACCAAGTAGCCACTTCTGACGTTTCAATGTTCAGTGTTTCTATTTTCCCATTTTCTTGATGATACACCAAACGATTTCCTGGCAACAACATGGTCGGTTTATTTAAGCTATCTCTTTTTAAGAGTACCCCTACCTTTCCTGTTTTTACCGTAACGGAATTCTGTTCGCTATCTTTATAGGAACTTACATTGAAACTAGTACCATAAACAATGGTCTTTAAGTCACCACTTTCTACTACAAAAGGCTGTTGTTGGTTATGGGTCACTTCAAAAAATGCTTCGCCTGTTAATTGAATATTCCTTGTTTTTTGAGAACGGAAATCTTTGAGATAGCTCAATTCGCTACCTGCATTAAGCCAAACAATGGAACTGTCGGGCAAAACTACCTTTAACATTTTACCATGACCGGCTTTATGAATGCTATATATGCTGACTTGGTTATTTGTAGCTTGTGGCTTCGATTTGGTAAGATAATAAAGCGTTAGGGAGGTAACCAGTGCTAATGACGCGGCTATACTGTACCTCTTAAGTCCCTTAAGCGACCATAGTTTCCCCTTCTCAGAAGCTGGGTTAAGGATGGTTTGTTCAGCTAATGGCTTTTTATTGGTCGGCAACATATTGGTCAAAGTCCAAAGCTGTTCCGTCTCATGATAAATCTTTACGTTATCCTCACTGGCTTTTAACCATTCGTCTAGATACTGCTTGCTTGCAGGTGTTTCAACCCCTGTTAGCCTTTTAATAATACTATTCCAAATTTGATCTTCCATGAACAGATTTCTTACTCTTAAAGACAGGAAACCTGAGAAAAATACGGGCTATCAGAAGTTAAGTATTCGTTAACTTTTGATCAACTAAATGTTTTGCCTGCGCATGAATAAATTGCATGCTTTTAGCGAGGTGGTCTTCTACAGTTCTGATAGAAATATTCAATAGCTCGGCAATTTCGGCATAGCTCAATTCCTCGAAACGGAACATTTTAAATACCAATTGTCTTTTTGCGGGAAGTCTGGAGATGACCTTTTCCAAAAACAATAATTTATCATTGGCATCTTCCATATCCTCCACCTTCCACACACTATCTGATAGGGTTTCAAGCTCCGAAAAATCTTTGAGCACCACATGATCTTTGCGCTGCGATAAATAATTTAAACAAGCATTCTTGACCGATTTGTAGAGGTAATTTTTGATATAGGATGGCTTTTGTTTGCCATTCCAAAGTTTTAGGAGAGTATCATTAACCACACTTTTAGCGGCTTCCATATCATCAAGGTAATAGAAAGCGTAGTTGTAAAGCATGTCGCTAAAATGATTAAACAGCGATTCGAAGTCTATAGCGCTATATTCCCCAAGTTCTGGAGTATAACGATTTGTCTGTTGCTGAATTTCCATGCTGTATCAGCCACAAACTTCACGATATCGTGTAAACAAAAGATTAAAATGAAGTTAACCTTAGTGCAGATCAGTTTTTGTTATGGTCTTTCGGCATATTGTTCCATCCTTTTTGCTTTTCTCAAAGCTGGGGCCAATACCTTCACTCGTAAATGATGGTGCAGGGTTTCGTATTCGTTGATACAAACCGAAAGATCGGCCAATAAAGCATGGTAACGTTGATATAATTTGGAGAGTGCCTTGCCATCTTGGACAGCGCTAGCAGTTTCTTCGCCCAACAAACCTTCCATTTGTTTAAGGGCGTAAATTACTGATTGGTGTTCTCGTTTATTGATGGCTTTCATGTTTAAGGTATTAAAAAGAGATTGCTTCGTACCTCGCAATAACGCAATAGGCACATATAATGTAAACGGAAGTGACAGCTAATAGGAAACGATCATAAAAGCGTCATTGCGAGTTTACGAAGCAATCTTTAGAGAAATTAATTTACCCTTTTAAACAAAGACACTACATCCAATTGGTTAGTAGTTGGGGTTACAAAATAAGGTTGCACCCTTCCCTTCTCTCCTTTTTTGGGAATGTCAAGTGTTCCTGTAGAAAACTGGCTCATATATTCGTTATCATTAAAAGCCCATTGATTGGTAGTACCTGCTTTTACGAAATGCCAAGTGTAGGTGGTGCTGGTATTGTTAAATCCTGTAGTGGTTACATATTCTGAATAACTCCAAGTACCTGGTTTTACGTTTTTAGCGATAGAAACCATCTCTCCCTTTTCATTTTTCATGTAAATATCCAGTAAATCATTACTTGGCGGATAATGAATATAAAAGGCCATTTTATTGGTGGCTGGGTCTGCCGCTGGTGCTTTAATTTCCAATGGACTGCCATTCAAGAAAACAAAAGGGAAAAAGCGTTCCAAATCTTTATTGCCCAAGGTGAGCGTGTTTTGATATACCTCTTTTCCAGACACCAAATCTTTAATTCTTAAAACCGCTTCTCCTTTAGTAGAAGGATAAGTATACACATTACGGAAATTCAGTAATTTATCTGGGGCTGTTTTAAATTTATCATAAACTACCGTATCTATCGTGACCTGCAATTCGCTATTGCCAATATTGTAGCCACCTATTTGTATGCTTACCGCTTTGGTAGTAATCTCATCTTTGTTGCAGGCCACAACCGCTATTGTTATAGCCGTAAAAAGTATCAGTCTTTTAATATTATTAATCATTTGTTTCATGGTTAAAGGTCTAATCGGGTCGCAAATCTCATGATGTTTCCTGCTGGAGCTTCAGAGAAGATGTAAAGTTTAGAAGATGCTACAGAAGCAGCGGGTTTAGGTGCCGTAGAGTTAAGGGCGTTCCAAGTGTAGCTGGTACCGTCAACGTAAGGGATATTAGTGCCCGCTTTACAGATACGTACCACAAACGAAACGGAAGTCATTACCCCATTATAATCTTGACGGGCTGTAGAAAAGGTACCAATACTTACAGGCGCACTAAACTCGTTAGGCTTTACGTTTTTAGCCCTGGTCAATTCTTCAAAAACCTGTGGGGTTACATAATATTTACCCACCACAAAATCTACAGGCTCTGTATAATTGGTAATGGTGGGTTGAAACATGTATACCAAGCTAATTTTATCTGTTTCAACGGCAGGTTTGGTAGGCATTGCACTAATTTTCCCATCCATGTAAAGAAAATTCACTTTCGCCTCACCATCTTCTTTTTTGAGCTCTTTTTCCAACACCAATTTTCCAGTCTTATTTTCGAAAATGTTAAGTTTAATCTTATTTTCTGCGGCATTAAAGGTATAGGCATCACTTAAATTAAAGCTGGTATTGGGCTGTATCGGAGAACGAAAAGCAGCTGAGCCTACTTTGATATCCAACTGTTCGTTACTTCCATTATAACCATTTACATTAATGCGATATAGATTCTCTTTGTAGAACTGTTCTGATTTGCTACAAGCAGCCAACGTAAGCAACACTACACTTAGGCCAGCCAGAGATAGTTTATTTAATTTCATTGTTTTAATGTTTAAATCGATGTTAAAAATTATAAGAAAGGCTTAAACTGAATGAGGTACCTACCTTACGGGCAAAAGTTTCAATATCCCCTACGCGTCTTTCTTTTCCATCAGCACTAGGCTCATAATATCCCTCTTCATACTTATCCGTAAAGCCATATTTCCATTCGTATACGTCCGACCACTCTCTCATGGTCATGATATTAGCGCCTGGCTTTAGCTTGTAAGTCTGTTGTGAGTTCATAAAGAAACGGAAAGGACTGTTCAACAGGTTGCTCATGTTCAGTTTAGCTTCCATTCTTTTGCTTTTCAACAGCTTATAACTCAACTGGGCATCCAACTGGTTACGTGGGCGTTCCATTTCCGAGTATTGTGGCTGCATCCCTACCGTAAAGGTTTTATAACCTGAGTGGTTAAACGCTACGTTGGCACTTAAACGTTCGCCTACGTATTGTAAAGCAATATTATACAACACAGGTACTTGTCCGTACAATGGTCGTTTCTCCCTCAAGTAAGTTTTATTTTTATAGGCATACGTTCTGCCTTCTTTATCTGTTCCAACACCCATCGTAGCATAACGGTAAGCACTAGCTTGTACTTCCGAATCTTGTAGGGTAAGGTTACCGCTGAAGTACATATTGCTTAAAAACTTCCAACCGCTGTTAATGAAGCCTAAATTCTTACGAAAATCAAGTTCCCAACCTCTTACATCGGCATAGTCCGAGTTAGCGGTCAACAAATCAATCGCACCACTGGTATTGGTAATGTCTAAATACATCTCCACTGGGTTTTTGAAGTGCTTTTTGAAATAACCTACCGAAATCACCTCTCCCGCAGACGGATACCATTCGGCTCTTAAATCATAATGTGAAATGATGGTAGAAATTACCCCAACGTTACGTTGTATACGACCATACAGATAATTGAAACGGGCAAAACTTGAATTTTCGATCAGCGCTGGCCTTACCGCCGATTTTGCGTAAGAAGCACGTATGTTAAAATCGGCAACAGGTGTAATGGTCAGGTTTGCAGAAGGCATGTACAACCATTTTTTTTCATTGGCACTGGCATCTTGGGTTTGATGTACCAAATCTCCCGTTTCTGGATCTACATATCTATTCTTATCCAAATTCTGTATATCAGATTTCGCCACTTTATCGGCTGCAGAATCCTTGATCTTATCGTAACGGTAATACTCGCCCCTAATGCCCCACACCAAACGCAACCAACTGTTAAAACGGTTGTCCATCATTCCATACCAAGCTTGGTTGTTGTTCTTACCTGTATAGTTGTTGTTATTGAAATCAGAAGGATAATAGAACATGTCATGCAAAGGATCATTAAAATTGATGTTCCATTGCTGTATCGGTTTATAACCATCAGCCAAACCTGCGGCAGCTCCAATAGGTAAAACACTCCAAGCAAAGTCACCTTTTTTCTCTAGAAACTGATAACCAGCTTTAAATACCTGAGGGTGTTTTCCAACATTAAACTTATAGCTCAAGGCTGCATCGGCTGCCCAATTGGTTTCCACATATTTGTACGATGAACGGCTCAACGGGCCTGGGTTATTGGTAAAATTACCCAGTGTGTAAATGTAGTTAGTACTATTTAAGCTAGTAACAGGGCCTAAATTTGCATCTACGGCATCCTGTTCATGGTTACCTACGCTGTTACGAGCTACCCCCCAGTCAAACTTAAACCTGCCAAAATTATGCTCCCCTGTTACACGGTTTTGCAACAGGTTGATAAATTTAGGTCGGTCGTATTCATTAATTGCTGGATTATCGCCATATCCAATATCCTCGCCCCAACCTGAAATACGAAAGAACTGGTTGGCAAATACCCTTGAATAAAAGTTACGTGAGGTAATTTTGTGGTTTTTATTATTCCAACCCAAGTTAACCAAGGCGCCCAAACTGGTGGTAAAATTATACTGACTGGCAGCATTTTGCTTTAATTCCTGACGAGTGGTTGGATCATACAGATTTTCGTTCATCTTGTTAAAGCTACCACGCTCAAACTTCATGATGTTATCTATGGCCTGCTCATTACGGTAGCTGATGGACCCCACAAAACCAAAACGACTGTTTTTTAAACCATAGCTACGACCTAAGCTAAACTGATAGTTTTGCCCTGGTGCAGTTTGATAAATACGGGTACCCATTCTTTCCAAACCACCTATTCTTTTGTTTTGTGCAGCAATCATTTCAGGGGTAATTTTAGGCACGCCTGGGGGCGGTAACGTAGCGCCCGGATTGGTAGGATTATAGTTAGATTGGGTAAAAATCACCAAGTCTTTTGGGAAATGATCTCGACCTCCGTCATCAAAACCTAGGTAATCTTGCTTACCTCGTTGGTAGCCCAAAAAGTCTTTACCTGTACTACCATTAATGTATTTAGTACCCACATTTAAGGAAATAAAATCCTTGCTGGGAATGGCCATCGTATTTAATTGTACCATACCTCCACCAAAACCAAAGCTCATATCGGGCGTTGCAGTTTTAGATACCACAACATTATCAACCAAGTTGCTCGGGATAATATCGAACTCAAAATCACGCACCTGCACATCGGTACTTGGCAAAGCAGCACCATCCATCATGGCCAAATTATAACGTTCGGCAATACCTCTAATCACTACACGGCGGTTATCAGTAGTACTTACACCCGAAATACGTTTCAAGGTTTCGCCAATGTTCTTATCCGGCAAAGCCGAAATCTGCTCACGACTAATACCATTAGAAATACTAGCATCGTTTTTTTGACGGGCATATAGAGCATTAATACTTTCTGTTTTAAAAGTTCCGGTTACCACTACCTGGTTTAAACTGTTGGTAGCTGGTTTAAGCACAATATCAAGATCAGTTAATTGCCCTGCTTTTACCTCAATATCCGTAATGCGTTTGGTTTGAAAAGAGATAAAACTGATTTCAAGGGTATAAGTCCCTGCTGGTACATTAAGGGTGTAAGTTCCATCTACATTACTTTGGGTGCCCTGCCCTGTTTGTACCAACTTAATATTGGCACCCGGTAAGGGCTCCCCTCGGTCGTCGATAATTTTACCTGCAATACGACCAGGTTGCTGCTTAGGTGTTTTAGTACTGAGATATAGCACCACTGCGCCACCCTGCTCTTTAAAAGCAACATTGCTGTGCTGCAACAATTGGTTAAGGATAGTTTTTAGTTTTTCTTCATGATAATTTGCGGCCTTAACCGATACATTTTTAGCAAGTGAGGGATCATAGGCAAACCTTACCTTGGTTTTAGAACGCAATTGTTCTAAGGCTACCGATAAGGATTGGCCTTCTCTAAACTGGACATCAACTTTTGTTTCCAGCGCCTGTGAATGAGCTTCGCTGGCAAACAGCGAAGTCATGATATTGATAGAGATAAAATATAGGATCAGTGATATTTTCACACCTATTTTAATTATAGACATTAATTTTTAATACTTTTATGATGTTTACGAGTTAAACCTGGCGTTTGCAATGATGATGACTAGGAAGCGGCAATTTTCTGTCAACAAGCAAGCGCCTAAATACCCGGTATCTATCCAATAGGTACCGGTTTTGTTTTTTGTAGACTATTTCATCAAAATCACCTCCTTGTCTTTAAGTTGATAATGTAGTCCGTGGATGAGCTTTAATTGATTTAAGATACTTTTAGGATCGTCGCCTTTATTGAATTGTATGGAAACATGTAGCTGTTCCAAAGCTTTTTGCTCAAATTTAACTTGCATCGAAAAAGCATTACCAAATGTTTCGGCAAATGATTTTAAGGGTACATCTTCTAAAATATATTCACCGTTCAACCAACTTTCGCTAGCATAAGCCTTGCTGTTTTCGAGCCTAATGGTTTCTTGGTATCGGTTAAAAGAAAGCTGTTGATTAGGCAACAATACGGCCAAGGCTTCCTTTTTGCTACGTACCGCCACTTTACCGCTTAGTAAAGCCACGTGAATATCGGCCAATAAAGGATCATTGTTAATGATAAACTTAGTCCCCAATACCTCTGTAGTCATTTGTCCTGTAGTCACCAGAAACGGATGTGCAGGATCATGACTAACTTCGAAATATACTTCTCCGGTTTCTAGCATGACTTGGCGGGTTTGCTGTTTAAATGGATGGGCAACGGTTACTTTAGCCCCTGGCCTTAAATAAATAATGGAACTGTCTGGCAGTAGAATTTTTTTGAATTCGCCTTTCTTGGCCACATAACTGTCCCAAGCGGACGTAATTTGCGAGGAAGTAGCACTTTGATAGCTACGATAAGCAAAGGTACCTAAGGAAACAAAAATCACCGCAGCAGCAGCTACCCTACGCCACAGCTTATATACTTTCTGCTTGTTGATCTTCGCACGAATATCGCTAAGCATTTCTTCGCCCGTACGTATTTTTTCCTGCTCGTTAGCGAAGGCTTCAAACGGGATATCGTCATTGGTAGCCTTAAACCACGTTTCGGCCTGTTGCTCTATTTTACGCCTTTCGGCGAATACATTTTTCTTTGCCATACATCTAACTCTTCGCAGCGAAAGTCAAAATGTACTTTAAGAAATAGCTATGATTAGATTAAATCTTTGTTAACAGAATAGCCAGTACGCCAGCCAAATTAATAGGCTCTGAATAGAATTTTCGTGTTTGCAATCTGAGGCGTTCCAAAGCCATAGAAATATTGTTCCGAACGGTTTGTTCTGAGAGAGAAAGTTCAGCCGCAATTTCCTTAATGGATTTATTTTCATATCGGCTTAAACGAAAGGATTGCTGCATATTGCTTGGCATTTGATCAATTTCACGATCCAATAAATCTTGCAGTTCTTTGGTTTCCATTTCGGTAGTAGAAGGGGCTACCAATACCTCATCTTCATAGTATAGTAATTCTCTTTGCTTACTGGCGGTTTGTTTCCTGTACCATGAAATGGCTTGCTTTTTTGCCGTAACGTTGAGCAGAGGCCCTAATGAACCTTCAGCAATAATTTTGTCGCGGTAACGCCAAAGGTTAATAAAGATATCTTGCACAATATCCTTAGCTACTTCCCTATCCTTAATACGCCTATAAATCATAGTGTATACCTCAGGCCAATATCGTTCGTAAAGCGCTTCAAAAGCTTTTTGATCGCCACTTTGCATGGCCATAATAAGATATTGATCGGTAAGTGCTTGGTTCACCCCACAAAGTTAAGCGGGCCAAGGTTACCCGTATGTTAACTTATGATGAACAAAATCAATTCCTCTTTAATTTGATGGTGTTGGAATCTTATTTTTGGTAATGGTTACTTTTCTGCCTTCAATTCTAAAACCGATATCAGCAGTAGTGGCAATTAATTTCAGCACATCTGAAAGTTTGCTTTTTTTAGAAATCCAGCCACCAGGCATCAATGCATTGGCAGCATCTTTCTCCAACACAATATCTACATCATACCATCTTGAAATCTTATTTAAAGCACCCTGAAAGTTATCTCCCTGAAACGAAAAATCTCCATCTTTCCAAGCTACTTCCAGTTCGGCGTCTACCCGATCAACCTTAAGTTCTTTATAATCAAAAATACTTTGCTCGCCTGCATTTAGCTTGGCCAAACGTTGCGTCGATTTATCGAACACCTCTACAGCACCTTCCAACAAGGTCACCTTCACATCTTTATCGCCGTTGTAACTGCTTACATTAAAATGGGTTCCTGTTACTTTGATATCCTGCAATTTAGTAGCTACAATAAATGGTCGCTTTTTATCTTTGGCAACCTCAAAATAGGCCTCTCCTACCAATTGTACTGTTCGTGTTGCCGTATTGGCAAAAGACGAAGGATATTTGATAGACGAAGCGGCATTTAACCAAACCAAAGTTCCATCTGGCAGTTTTAGCTTATAATTTTGCGCTCTGGCCGTGACCAAAGTATATTGCCCACTATTAGCTCCCTGTTGCGGACTAATTTCGGTTTGCTTCTCATTTTCTGAGAGCTGTACCTTTTTACCATCCGCTAAAATTAAGGTGGCGGTATTGCTACCAGGTTCAATATCATTCTTGATTACAAATCGAGGTTGGTTAATCTCCTCAGTTGATGAATTGCTCCATTTCAATATCCCTATTACCGCAATAATTAATACTGCAGCAGCTATTGCCCATGGCCACAAACGTAAACTCTTGCGTTTAACGGGCGTGGTTTGCGCTAATATCTCCGTTAAAATCTGCTGTTTTTTATGATCAAAATCTACTTCAGCAGAAGCACCTGGTAAATCATTGGCCTGCTGTGCATACCAGCTTTCTACCAAAGCGATTTCTTCTTCACTGGCTTCCTCATTTAAATATCTATTCAGCAGCTCGCTCCTATTATCTTGCATCTCTGAGTTCTAAATTAATTTGAAAAACAATATTAACTTCAAAAAAAGCATCACTACATCGCCTAGCTTAATCTTTAAACTTTTGATAGCCCTACTTAAGTTATTTCTCACCACCGGCTCTGTAGTACCTAATTGCTCCGCAATCTCCTTATAAGAAAGGTGGGCATTTCTACTCAGTTCAAATGCCTCTCGTTGCGCAATAGGCAAAGCAGCAACTTCTTGTTCAATCAGCTCAACAAGCTGCTTTTCCCTAATATCATGATCGGCAAAACTCGTTACATTTTTCTCATAATCCTTCAATGAAAGCATGTACTTCCGTTTTACCTTATCTCTATTAAAATAGTTTAAAATCCTATTCCTAATAATTGCATATAAGTATCCTGAAAAGTTTCCTTTTAACTGCATGGTGGCAGCTTTGTTATAGAAAATGACAAAAGTTTCTTGAACCACATCTTCGGCCTCTTCGTCATTTTGCAACATTCGGCGGGCATGCTGAAAAAGAACGGCCCAATAGCGGTCGTAAAGTGTCGTAAACGCCCGTTCATCAGCGTCACGAACGAGTTCTACCAATACCTCATCTGAAAGGTGAGTATATGTTTTCAATAGTTTGTTTGCTTAATTAAATAAAGGCTTTTTCATCCCTTAAAAAAGAAGTTAGGCAACGACGAGTACAGGCTAAAAAAATGTTTTTTTGGTTAGGTTAATCTTAAAAAACAGACAAAATCTCCTTTTTTAATAAAGTTAGAAAAAATAAATCTAAAACCTCATACCTCCTATCGATTTTTAATTTTCAAAAAACAGATGGTTAGAGACTGAGGTTTTAGCTAGTTTCTGACAACGCCAAGCATTACAGCGCTTGTCCAAAGGTTAACAAGTTATGGTCAGGATCTAAAAGGGAAAACTCTTGCTGTCCCCAAGGTTTAGCATGTAGCGCACCGTTAGGATGAATAGCCACTCCTTTATTGATGAGCGATTGATACCAGCCTTCGATATCATTAGTACGGATATAAACCTGTCCGTAGTTTTCCTTAGGGTCAAGGTCTTTAAACTTAAAAAAATGCAGTTCAATAGCATCTTTGGATAAGATCAGATAGTCGCCATAATCAGCAAGTTCTGTAAAACCTAACTGATGAACGTAATATACTTTGGTAACTGCTATTTCACGCATGGGCAGTTTTGGATGAATATGTGTAAGCATAGAGAAGTCCCGTTTAAGGATTAAAGTTTAAAAAGTTAAAGTGATTTCACAAGCTTTTGTTTGATAAGTAATACCGCTACTGCAATGAGCCAACTGGCCATGGTAAATATAAATGCGGCAAATAAAGCTACGCTAGCCATATTAATGTTTGAAAATAAAGCCGCAGCCCCCAATGCAAATACCAACAGACCATAATAACCCAACCATTTATACCAAGCTTTTTGATAGGTCAATAATACCGACCAAAGTAATATCGCCACAATCATAGAAGCCATAAATAGATAGGCCAGTGATTTGCTGAAATAATACCCATAATCTAACATTGATCTCAGCATGGCCGAATCTACATCGCTGCCAACGTAAGCTGTTGCAAATTGTGGAAGTACAAAACCATTGATGGTACCTGCCAACGTGGCTGCCCCTAAACCCCATAGGGCAATAAATAGTGCCAATACCGAAACCCTGCGCTGATCTGTAAGCGCCTTTGAAAGTCCCCACAAACCAAAACCTATAAATGGTGCACAAGCAACGGCGAGGCCGTGAGAAAAAAGAAGTACCGATTTGATTTTTACGATGTGTTCCATATCGCCCCCCAAGGGATGGAGCACCATGGTGAGTACAGACATTGTAGCGCCCAACAAAAGGCTAATTCCCGAGAGTTTCTTTGAAAATGTTTCCATGTTTTATTTTTTTTCAAAACTGGCGAACACTTTCTAGAAACGCACTTGACCAAAGTCAATAAATGATTGTTTACTTCTTTGCTCGCAAGCGGCTCATGGTTTCTGGTGCGATTTTTAAATAGGAAGCAATCATCTTTAAGGGAAAGGCTTGTAGCAAAGCTGGATTTTTAGCAATTAGCATTTCATATTTTTCCTTGGCACTGTTAGCCGAATCGAAATAACGTAAACGATCTATTCCCCTTTCCAGCAATCCTCCCAACTGGAAAAAAGCAGGTGAAATAGCCAAAAGTTGGTGGATAGAAAAAACCGTAAGTTCTCTGACCGTTATATCCGAATAGGCTTTGATAACCGACTGAGATCCTCGTTGAGCAACGAAGCTTGCATGATTAAAACACCAATCGCCAGCGGTATACAAACCAATTACCTGTTCTTCCATCTCTTCACGATCTAATTCAAATTGATAAGCTGATCCGGAAAGCAATAGAAAAACAGAAGAAACATTCCCCAAGGAAAGCAGCTCGCTGCCTTTTGCAAAATGCCTTAAAATGGCCTTTTCTTCAAATTGCTGAACATCCTGAGCGGAGAACTTGCCTACTGCAGCTAAAATAGAAAAAAGGTCATGAGGGTGATTGGACATATATCACCGAAATTGCAAAATTATTTTTGGATTATTTAACCCGTCCCGCCATCTATGCCCCCAATGGTAATTCTGACACAAAAAAGCTATATTTGAGATAAAGAAAAGAGATTCATCATGAGATTAGCTGTTCTACTTTTTGCATTTTTACTGTGTTTCAATTCTTGCATTAAAGATGCTCCTGCCAATCCGGAAGCAGATATCGAATCTTTTGATGTAGATACAAAGCTACTTACTGGACAAACCTTTATTGATCAGGTGAACCGCAAAATATTACTTTACCTCACCAAAGATGCCTATCAAGCCGGTATTACGCCAACCATAGCCATCTCTAAAAATGCAAGCATCAGCCCCGCTTCTGGACAAAAGATTACTTTTGATGGCAAAAACGAGGTGACTTATACCGTTACTGCACAACAACATCCCAATCAAAAAACCTATACTATACAAGTGGTAAATGTTGGCGATTGGAACTTTAAGTTTGAAAAGTGGCTACAAAACGATGCAGATAAATACGAATATCCTGTAGAAGATGATTTGAGCACTTTATGGACCTCTGGTAACCCAGGCATTGCGCTTTCTGGCGTTCCTAAAGATCCATTATCTTATCCAACGCGTTCTACTACTGATGGCTATTTAGGTAGTAAAGCAGCAGAAATGGTGACCATTAAGGGTACGGCCCTATCTGCCATTGTAGGAATTTATTTATACGCAGGCTCCGTATTTATTGGCAATTTTAACCCTGCAGTGGTACTTACCAAACCTTTGGCAGCTACCGAATTTGGTGCGCCTTATGTAGGGCTACCAGCCCGATTTACGGGATATTACAAATACACACCTGGCGCAGCTTACCAAGACGAGAACCAGAACATTATTGCAGGCAAAACAGACGAATGTTCTATTTATGCTGTACTTTTTGAAGGCCCCGAACGTTTGGATGGCACCAACATCAATACTTCTGAACGTGTTATTGCTACCGCTAAATTAAGCGATGGATCGGCCAAGGCCAATTTTACCAAATTTGACATACCTTTTGTTTATAAAAATGGGCAAATGCCGGCCGCCAATAAAAACCTGATGTTGGCCATTGTGGCTTCTTCTAGTAAGGATGGCGATCATTACAGAGGTGCCATAGGCAGTCGCTTGGTGGTTGATAATTTATCGGTAATCCCAAAATAGTCTCCTATGTATAAATACCTGCTCTTCACTTTGCTATTATGGGGTACAAGCATTTTTACCTTTGCACAAAACAACAGCGATAAAACCTTGAAATTTGAGCATAACGTTCATATTGGCTATAATATTGGTGGCCTAGCTCCTATCTCCTTTCCCAATACCATCAGAAAAATAGACAGCTACTCGCCCGGTTTTGCACCAAGCTTAGGCTATGAGCTCAATTACCGCCTAAATCAAAAATGGGGCCTTGCTGTTGGCCTGAGAATGGATTGGAAAAGTATGAACGTAAAGGATAGCGTGCAGTATTTCCACACCTTGGTATCTATGGACGACGCTACTATTGAAGGCGATTTTAGCGGTACCAATACCACTAAAGTGAAAAACATTTACCTAGCAGTTCCTATACAGGCGTTGTTTTATCCAGGCAAAAACTGGAAATTAAAGTTAGGTATGTATCTGGCTCATTTGGTACGTCCTTCTTTTTACGGTTCTGTTTCTGACGGTTATTTACGCAAAGGGGATTCCTTGGGCGAAAAAGTAATCATTGACTATGCCAGTTTTGATTTTGACAAAGAGCAACGGACTTTTGATTTTGGGATTGCTGCTGGTGCGGAGAAACTGGTGTATAAAAACTTTTCGGCCAAAGCCGATTTACAATGGGGCTTGCAACCCGTATTTCCTGATTCCTTTAATGGCATTTCCTTTAACATGTACAACATTTATGGAACGCTGGGAATCAGTTATCGTTTTTAGCTTGTATCTACAGCCTACATCTAAAACTTTCAATTCATATGAATGCCAGGCATGACAAACGAACTGGTCATTTCATCAATAAACAAACGATCTATTTCCTTAATCAGCTTTTCGAAATCAGCTTCATCAATATTTACTACAGATTGATAAACCACATAGGGCAAATTGTTTTCATCATACGACTCAAATAGAAATTTCACCATTACTGTTTCATCGGTCACCCTATCATAAGGAAGCACCACTACTTTTTTATTAAATTTTACGGTGTGCAAAGGAGTCGTAAAAAAACCATAATGCTGCTGATAGCTAATGGATTTGGCATTAATGATCAATCGTTCCTCCCCTAAAATATTCCAAAGGGTGTATTTGATCATGAAAAACTCCACTGCCGTAAAAACCAAAGCAGCTATTATCACCTTTTCCATAAAGAATAGCATGATTATACCCAGCAAAAAGAGATTAATGAATGCAAGAATAAATTTGGCAATAGGACTTGAGTTTATTTTAATGGTAGCATATACACATACCTCATCATAACTTAATTGGAGCGCATTTATTGACATGCACTAAAAGTAATTATATTTTTGAGTATTTCAACTTATAGTCAAAGCACGTCCTTTAATTCGATTAAATTAAAGTTTTCATCGTTTTTAAAGAACTCCCTAAACATGGCTGCATGTCCCGTACCTACCAATACCACAATGTTTTTAGCATCAGCCTTTAACTGGTGCTGAATGTTAGCATACATGATCAAGTTTCGCTTATACCAATCTGCAACGAAGTTTGGCCCAAAATAATTTCCATCTTTACCTAAAGCATTGGCAAAAGAGATATAAAAGCCTTTATTTTCATTAAGGTCTGCTTCCTCATTCATACAAAGAAAAACCTCCCTTAAACTTTTTTTACTCATAACGTTATTAGACCTTGCGGTCATCGCTGCCAGTTTTTCATCAAAAATCTTGCTGGTGGTAGGATCTGCCTTTACGATTTTCTGCAACAGGTCAAAGCGCATTTCTATCAGGGTGTCTATCGGATAAACTTCTTTGTTCCCTGATTTTTTAGCCAACCTAAAAGCCAGTTGATAAGTCTCTCCCTCTACATAAAACCTTTTCTTACGAGGCTTGGTAATGGTATCTGTAAATTTGTGATACTCGTTTTTAAGATACAACTGGTACTGTTGATCCAACTCGGCCTTTTGATTGAAATTACTCTCCACAAAAATCTGATCGGGTTGATATTTCTTCTTGATCTGATCGGTCATTTGTTCCAAGCCCTTTTGACTTTCCTCCGAAAGGATGTTCCTTTCCTTGGTCTTTACGGCATCGTTTCCAGGGTTATTAAAATGATAGGTGCCTATTAAAATCACATTTACTTTCTTGTTTTGCGAAAAAGCAGACAGAAAACAAAGTGAAAAAACAAACGAAATCGCTAATTTTTGAAGCGTAATTTTAAACATAGGTTCAATAAATTTGTGAGCCGCAAAGGTAGTAAATGAGATTTGTTTTAAAGTTAAAAAACCGCATTTAGATGCTTTATTGAATGTTTTAAGATAATCACCTCAAATCCATATATATGGATATACAATCTTGTTTTATTACCTTTAACTCATTATATTAATGTTGCTAAATGCTACAAATTGTTCAGCAACTCGATTAGCCCTTATACTTTTAAAACCATCATGATGTTCAATAAACGCTCATTACTAAGCTTAAGCACTATTTTTATCATTGCCGTATCTTCATTTCATGCCATCGGTCAAGAAATACCCACCAACATACATGGCAAAAAGATGAAAACCTTTATTAACCTTGAAAATAAACTAGGTGGCAAGCTCTACCAGCCAGATGGTGATATCGTCATTCCTGCTGGAATGGATTTTCCGCTTACCTATAGGCGCACAGAAAAAGACATTCCCGATTTGTTAGTCACTTATACTTTCGGCAAACAAGATTCATTAATGCACAGCATCGAATATGAATGGGATATGATCAACTTTGATCGTAAACAGGAAACACAACACCTTAACATTCAGAAAGCTTTTATTAAAAAGTACCTTAGCTTAGTAAAGCAACTTGATCAAAAAATAGGGAAAAGCGAACAAAAAGGTGACTTGGGCGATCTCGCAAAAATTGACCTCAAAGGTGGACTTAGCCGTAGCGACTCTTGGAAACCAAATGACACGACCTATATTAGCCTTTACGCGATCTTCAGCAACTATCAAGAAGAGAAAGGAAACGTTAAAATAAGGCCTACCAATAGAATTAGATTAGGAATCTCCAAAATGAAAAAGCCTGCTCCAGAACTTAGCGATAAGGCGGTTATGGCAGCAAAACAAACTTATGACCAGTTCATTATTAAATTGCGTGCTGGTGATTTTGAAGGAGCCAAAACTTACCTCGCTGCTCAAACAAGAGATCAACTCACAGAGGCAATCTTTAATCAACTCAAAGCATCCATCAAACCAGAAAATTTTAAAATATACTATAAAGCATTACAACCAATTGATGGGGCAAATTATTTAGCCATTCAATTTGCTTACGAAAATGCACCAGAACAACCAAAAGAATTATTCATGGCTGTTTTCAGCAAAGAAGGTCTAATTCTTGGCATTCGTCCTATGATACGACAAGAATAACACGATAGAAACATCATCAAACAAAAATCCAACATGAGTAGCTCTTGGAAACATGTAAAAACAATAGTTGATGGCGAGCCATTTCTTATTGACGGATTTAATATATGGGAATATAAATGGAAAGGTACGGGGCATCAAATAAGCGTACTCGACCCCTTGTATGGCCAACCGTATACCGTACCCATTTATAAGCTTTTTATAAATGAGCAAATGATAACATTCGCTACTACCGAATTCTCCAATTGCGTTTGGGGTATTTATTTACCAACGGATATTTAATTCAACCCACATTTTTCAAATAGCGCCATTATGAATAACCTTATTCCAAAAGGTAAAAGCAGAATATAGGGAAGAAGATTTAGTAACTATTTTCTTACTCTTCTAAAAAACAGCCATAAGCAGCCGATCAAAAAAAGCACGGAGAAAACCATAGCAATTCTCAAATGTCTTTTAACGTTCCAGCTGTGGAATATGAGATCTAAATCAGCTGAATAATACAAGTTGGGATGCTTTCCTTTTTTGATCTCCAGATAATCCTCTCTTGTGAGAGAAAGCTTATACTCCTTTCCCTTGTAGAGAATGGCAGTATAAAAAGACCTTCCATTGCCAAATGCATTTTCCTTCGAAGATATCACTTGGTATGCAATAGGCTGTTCTAAATCAGGATTTAAGATCAAATATTCCCTAAAATGACTTATGGAAATAGCTCCAAAAAGCAAAGTCAGGGCTATGATAAAGACTTTGGTTAATTTCATCGTAATTACTGTACCTCTGCATCTTCGTTTTTAGATTGTCGACGGTTTTCGTTGGTACACCCAAACAGGTGTATCAGCGTCGCTAAGAGGCTTTTATCTATGATGCAAATAAATCTCGGCAAAAATACTTATTTAGCTTCGATATTAACAAACATTGGAACAACTTAGATTAAAAATATATTACTTGCCAAAAAAAGAAGCATCTGCTATAGCCTAAAAGCTAAAAACCTAGAAAACAGTACGGTTAAAACAAAGCTTTATAAATGGCTTTACCCCAAAAATCACCTAATAAATGGGCCCCTTCTTTATTGGGATGTAGATAAAAAGCACCAAACTTTCCCTCTTCTGGCGAGAGATATTGCAAGTAATGTTTCTTAAAAAACTTAAACGCTTTGGTATCTCCCATATATACCTGATTTGGATGTGTCTTCTTGTACATTTTCACCAGTTTTTGCAGTTGTGGCCCGTAAGTCTGCAAACGATCAAGTCCCTCTTGCATATAAGTAGAACGGTTATGCGTATTAGGACTGTACCAAATAGGTTGTTGGTAAACGATCTTACATGCGGGAAAGGCCGACATTAAACTATCGGTAATGATTTGTAGGTTTCGATAATATTCCTCTTTAGATACTGGCGCACCTTTGGGGCCTTTTACCGCACTATCGTTGGTGCCCAGTTTAATAGAAAATACCAAAAGCGCATTAGGATTGGCAAATGACTTGGCTGCTTTTAAAATCCTCGGGAAATCGGTATTGGTTTGCGGCAGTACATCAACACTGGTATGTCCGCTCACGCCCTGATTAGAAAAGTTAACCGCTCCTACTCCCGCTTGATTGCGCAACCAAGCACAGGTTTCATTGGGAGGTGCGTCTTTGCCTCTATCGGCCAAGCCACCACCAAAGGTGATGCTATTACCAATAAAAACAATATTAAGGTCTTTCTTTTGTTGCTGTGCGTAGCTAAAGGTAATGCTTAAAATTAAGCAGGTGGAGAGGTAAAGATTACGGATCATTTTCACGCTACAAGATATAAAGTTAAGCGGATTTAAACAATGCAAATACACCCCAACAGCGCACTTTTTAAACTACAGGCCTGCAATGTCAAAAAACATAACGAGAAGTTGAGCAAAAGATAACGAGAAGTTAGGCAAAACCTAACGAGAAGTTGGGCAAAACCTAACGTATAATTTTATCACTACACGCTTGCTCTTTTTTAAAGCTATATGGCTTGCTTAAAAATGGACCTAAGGTTAACGAGGTATTGATGTAATTTCTCTAAATGTTAACACACAACCAACGATAAAAAACACGAAGAATATAAGTGCAATTCTTAAACTCATTTTAATGGTCCAATGATAAAACACTTCATTTAGCTTAACTGAATAATATAATGTAGGATACTTTCCTTTTTTAAGATTACGATAGTCATTTCCTGTAATAGCCAACTCGTATGGCTGCTTTTGATAGCGCACTGTCATATTAAAAGATTGTCCCCTTCCTCCTTTATTAACTTTTGAAGATATTACCTCATAAGCAATGGGACTTCCTAATATTGGTTTTAAAATCAAATACTTTCTAAAGTAATTAATGGAAATGGCTCCAAAAATTAAGGGCAGTATTACTATAGAGATTTTGTTGAATTTCATGTTCAATTATGCTTTCTAAGGTTCAATTACAAACTTTACCCTTTTACAAATCCGTAAACACTCGTACTACCAAATAAGACAGTATCAAAAAAGACCATTGCGAAAGTAATATTTTCAAAACTGGAATTTTCTTCTTGCCATCATTAAATATCCAATATATGCACAAGGTGATTAAACTACCTAAAAGACTAATTACGCATACATATGTTAAAATGGAGAGATCAGGATGTGTATCATAGAACAAGGGTTTATCCGCCAGTTCATTCTCTTCATAATTTGGAGTTACCGCAAAAAAACTGATGCCTATTAAAACCCAGAAAACAATGTTGTTAATGACAATTAAGCTAATTAGCAAGACTTTTTTAATTTTCTCCATTTAATTCCCAAACCAATACTGTTCATCAATTGCACATATCCCTTCAGCTGGATTTCCGGCAGTTAAGACAAATTTTCGTCCTGAAATGGATAGATGTTCAAAAGTGTTATTCATCTGATCCTTATTTTTGACATGCTTTTTTACCGTGTAAATCACTTCTGGTACTTCTGGCAAACGATCATATGAAAACGCCCACAAATTATTGATTAAGGTACCTTGAACGATTAGTATCTCATCATTTTTAAAATCGGCATTTGTCTGCTGTAGCACTAACAGCAAACACTTATTTTTAGCCCTATTAAAGAAAATGTGCTTATCAAGTACGGCTGAATCAATCAAAGAGCTATCCTTATAAACAATTCTTCCGTCTTTATTTTTCAAATCATTTAGGGATTTAGCAGCCGTCCTAATCACTTCACTGTAGATCTTTTCTTTTTGTAAATTGTTTTGTACAGCTTCGTTGCAAGCTATCTTGTCATCGCTGGTATCTCTACAATGGCAAAATACCAGCGGTAAAAAACATAATTTCACTAAAAGCTTAATTTTTCTCATTGTGTATTAACCTTTACGAATATATTACCCCTACTGCTTATATAACCAATAATTACCTTCATTTAGCAATACGATCTTGTATGCAGCATTATTTTGATCAATTTTATATACACCATTATTTCCATTATCATTAAAACCTATCTTAATGTTAGAATAGAGATGTTTTTTTACCATCTTATTTCCTTGTACAAAAAGAAAGAGATAGTAGTGATCTGGAACTATTTCTCCTTCATAATCAAATCCTATCTCAGCAGCAATATCCTTTGGATAGGTTAACGGAGAAAAAATATAAAGCTTCTCCCACTGAAATTGAAATATGTCTTTCAAATCAATATTACCTTCAATAAACCCTTTACCAAATTTTTCTTTGGCATAATCTATAATTTGATCACTTGGAGAACTACGACAAGAAACCAACAAAAGAAACACTACTATTTTAAAAAAATTCGACATGAGTAAATACCTTAAAATTATCGTCTCTAATTAGTGGATCTTTTCCTGTCCGCTTTCATTTGTCTTTGCTCGTTTACGTAAAACCATTCTCCTCAAGAGAACTCTTATTTTTAATTCCTTGGCCATACTGAGATTGACTTATTTTTGTTCGATTACAATGTTTTGTATACAGCTCAAGGAAAAGCATAGGCTACCTAAGAGCGTTAAAAACAATATAGATTTCATGAAAGGTTAATTAGATTGCTATTTCTCTTAAGACTTTTGAAATTACCTTAAGGCCCGAAAGATTATTGTTTTTTATCAGGGGCCTATCAAGGAAACAACTCCGGAAAAACCATTAGATTAGAACTACCCAACACCAAAATACAAATTGTGATCCCTAAATACAGATATATCAATGCAGTTAAAAGGACAAAATATTTTGAAAGAGGCGTGATGCCAGATCACGCCATTATTCCAAGCTTAACAGACCTCATGCAGCAGAGAGATGTACAGTTAAATTATGCGCTAAAGGAATTTGGCAAAATGGAATAACAAAATCCATTTTTTAAAAAATCCTTTATAAGTTAGACTCAATAGTAAGCTTCATTTTCATTAACCTGGCCAACAATGGCGCTTTGCTGTTTTCATGTTTAGCAGCCCTAATCCCTTCAAAGTGTGAACTTACAAAATACTGATAATCATTCACCTTGGTAGCAGCATCCAAATACACCGGCATTGCTGGCGCTGGAGCATTTTTAAACCATTCTTCTAGTTCTTCTAACGACATCCTGCGAAGATAAAAAAACCGCTCAAGGCAAGCTAAAAAAATTAATATCTTCGATTAAGAAAATGTATTTACCGAGCAATCGTAATAAACAATAACAAGGCGATAGTTGTTGTTCCTCAAATAAGATTGATACCTAGATTTAATCAAGCAATTTAAAAATGACCAAATTGATATTAGCGCTGCTACTTTTACCTTTATTGTCTTCCTGTCAAAATTCAGATCATAAATACACAGATAAAGAAACGGAGCAATTTTTAACAGAAATTGCCAATAATGCCAAGGCCGAAATCACCTTTATGACCGAGCATGAAAGAAAGGCCACAAATAATTTTTTGCTAACAAGCAAATATCCCCTATCCAAGGCTAAACGTGAGGAATACCTAGCGAAAGGCTTTATCAAGAATAATTCTGATGACATTTCTGATTTTGCGACTTATACCTTTAAAGCGTACGACTTGGTAAACGAGAAGAACAAAAAACTGAAATTTGTTGACAATGGTAGAGCTGTATATCTCCAAAAATCGTCTTTAGTGGAAGATCACAGCACACTATTTCAAAATGTAAGCATAGACATTAAACTCAATGAAAAATTTGAAAAACTCAAAGGTTTTATACACATTGAATTTGAAATGCCAAACGGAATGAAAAAGGAAAAGAAAATAATGATAGATATTTCCATCCACGACAAGCTCACACCATAATAAAACTTATTCGCGAAAACCAATGATCAATAAAAGAATTTTTAGGTTTTGGATGGTCAACATCTTAATGTGTGTGGCTTTATTCATCGGTTACAGAATAGTGATTGCCGAATCGGAGCCTCTTAACACTACTTGGATGGAGAAGTTTTTGCACGTATTGGATGTGTTGTTAAATCTGGGTTTTTCCTTAGTTTATCTACTTTTTATGATGGCAGGTTCATTAGCCATTTTCTTCAATCAAATTCAAAAAATAAGAAACCACCACTATTTATCATTACTCACCTTTATTGCGATACCCTTGCTTGCAGTAATTGTACTAGCAATAAAATTAGGAATTGATTTCTATACAGACGGACAAAGCATATTCACCACGTTAGTCGTGTTCGCCCTGCTTTACCTGTTACTCAACAGCCTTACATTTCTAATCTTTAGCAAAAGCATGAAGAAACTTAGAAATGATGCATAAGCTTTAAATCCTCTGCGATTTTCTACTTATCAATGATGACAAACGGTCATTTGTCGATACATTCCATGCATACGCCGATACCCTATTGCAGCTCCGCAAACTATGCCTACCTTTATTCTCGAGAGCGTTAATTTAGATGAGATGGGGTATCCTTTATGGATGCCTCGTCTTTTTTTACGGGTTGTGCAAAGAGAATATTAAAAGAAAACTTTCATTTAATATTATATTACTAAAATTGAAGAATTTCCAACCAATGCATTTGTAATTGCGTCTGGAGTAGTTTCTAATAAAATACTTTCAACTGTAAGACTAGGATTTATCAAGAATAAATTAGCAATTACGATTGATTCTGCATAGTAAGTGCGAATACACCTTCCTCCATCCGCACATTCAATAGATCCTCCACTAATCGTTATTCCTTTATTCCCCTCACGAATGAATATACCTATGCCAGAGATTCCCGTTGTTTGAATACGACAATTATTAACACTCAAATTTTCATTAATCAACTGGCTTACAGGAGAAAACTCTATACCTCTATTAACTGCAAAAATCCAACAATTTGTAATAACAGTACATTTACCATCAGTGGCTAGGACCCCAATATTTTGAATAAGATCTATAATACAGTTTGTTACAGACATAAATAAGAAACTGCCTGTTATCAAGATACCATAATCGCCTCCAGCAAGTAAAGAATTACTCACCATTAACCCCTCCCCAACGTATACATCATCTTGCTTAGCATAAATGGATGCATTTCCAGAGTTTGCTCCTAATCTACTATTATTTATGCTATTGTTAACAGACCTGCCCAATAGCCTTACAGCATTCTCACAATTTGATGTATCTACATTATCAATCAATGAATTCCAAGTAAATTGAAAGTCAATACAATACAAAAAACCCAAAATAAAAACATCCCTAATTATCAAGTAATTAACATGATTGGATTCAAGACCTTTGGCATTAATACCGACGTAAGTTTTAGGATCTGCTTCACCAATATTAGAAAAACTTCTGATTTGCATTTTTTCTATAATAATATTGTCTCCTTGCAGTCCATTAATTTCAAATGCATTGCAGCCGTAAGCATATATTATACTTCCTGATGCAACAATACCATAAATATGCGATTGACTTTTTAAAGATATACTTGTGGTAATTTTATAAATACCCTTTGGAAAGAAAACATAGCTATTTGAATTAACAGCATTTTGTATAGCTTCTGAGTCATTATTAACACCGTCGCCCGCTGCTCCAAACCATTTGACATTAACAGCACTATCGAATACCCGCTTCCATCTACCTTTTTCTATATTATCTACTTTTATGGTAACTCCGTCATCATCATCAGCCTCATTATTATTATCCCAATAAAAGATACCCTGCCCTCCATCACCGATGGAATCGTATCCTTGAACGAATACTTTTTTGCCTATGCAAGTATTAGCTCTAAGTGCAGATATATTAATAAATGTCTTCATATGATTTGGTTATTCACTAAAGTTAGTAAAAATTGAATTCTGAAAAATTTGTTTTCTTAAACTTAAAAAAATATGTATTTCTGGCGCAAGCGTCCGCTTGTGCCTACAATAACATTTAACCTTAGTACTAAAGCACAAGCTACGAGAATACTTGCGCTAGATGGAGCATATTTTATATATTTAACTCCAACAAGTTAGATATTATGCCCCTACGATAAGAAATATGAAAATCAGACTTACCATCCTACTCTTTATCATCTCGTACAACTTTGCTTTTGGCCAAGAACTGGTCACCAAAGCTTCCTTTGAAAACATTCAGTATGTTAATTCCATAGCTTGGCATGAAGATGAAATCTATTGTGGCGGCTATACCTTCAAAACTAAAATCAATGATGGGAACTCTGCAGATGCTTACCTAGTCAATTACGATTTGTCCTTAAAGCCAAAATGGTCCATTAAAATTGGCGATAAGCACTACAATGAAATCACAGCGATCATCAGGCACCAGGATAAAATATATGCCCTTGTTAGCCAAGGCAAAATGCAGCCACTTGCTAAGGATCTCTTTCTCAACCTATACATTATCCTTCCCGATGGTTCCATAAAGGAAAAGATACCTGTAGCTCGTACATTTTATGCGCCTAACAATATCGCCGTCGATGGGCAGTACCTCGTATTTGGAAATACGTCCAACGCAGGAATCAACTATTCAAGCATCTCTACCCCTGAAATCATTAGGTATAACATGAGTACCAAAAAAATCACTAGGCAAAAAGGTAATCAGGGGCTTTTCTATCCGAGAAAGATCATTGCAACCAATGCAGGCATATTCCTTACAAATACGTACCTAACACCTAGAGGACCGAACATAATGTCCCTTAAAAGTGGCAAATACGGAGAAATTTTCCTAAAGTCCAAGAAAGAAGAATATTTCCTAGACAGTTATGTGAATAAAAATATCTTAACCACGGTATGTGTATTTCCAGGCATTTATGGCAATATGAACAAATACCTTAAATACTATTACCTTGACCTGACTACCAAAAAAATAAGTTCCAAAACGATACCCTATACCAACTTTGGTTGGGAAGAAGTTCGCTTCTCGCCTTTTTCAAATGGCACCGCCTCATGGCTGATCGTACAAGAAGCCAAAACAAAAGAGTTCAACTATGTGCTGTTAGATAACAGCGGCAACATCAAAAGAACCTTGAAATTCGATCTCAACAATGGTAATAGCTATCAAGAATACTATATTTTTAGAGACAGTCTGCTGCTTAAGGCAAACTCGAGAGGCATCCAACTCTACAAAACGGAATAGGCAGCTAGAAGGCAGTAAAACCGTACATTAGTCCAGTAAAAAAATGAAAAGACAGATTTTATTTTATCCTTTATTATTTCTATTGGCATGTAGAAACGAAACCAAAGATTTAGATTTTGGAAAATTCACTATTGAAGTTCCAAAGACTTGGAATAAAATCGATAGAAAAGGCATAGATAGTTTTGTTGGAGAGATTTCCACAGATAATAATGACACCATTTCTTTTGACTTAGGCTGGTATGCTAACGATTTAACTGAAGAAGTACCGTATCAAATAGCTGACGGAAATGTTTATGTAATGGATCTAGAAAAATCGACAGCCAATGAATCATTTTATAAGTACTACGGTAAAGCTGACACTGTAGACTTAAAAAAGTTCTTAAAGAATGAATATGAGTACGACACTATTGATCACAAAAGAGCTAAAATTGTGAAACCTAGGTTAACTGGCAATGGAACAACTGGTGTTTTTTTTGACAGTCTCTGGGTTAATGGAAGTGGCGTAGATCGCTTACAATTAAGTGCCTATAATTTAAAAAGCCTAAATCAGAAAAAGCTGTTGATAGCTATTAAAACAATTAAGTTCAGGAAATAACCAGTAATTGGGCCCAATTTAACCTACAAAACGTTAGCTGAAAGCTTAAACACAAATTGATTAGAATGATAAATCGAGATTTTTGCGAATTTTTAGAATATGAAATCTGTAAAGCATTTGAGCATTCAGACAATGAAGAAATTAACGGATTTTGGTGTGACGGAGTTTTAACGAACCAACCTGACAGTCATTATTCTCAAAAATTCGTAAACGACAATAGACAAGTGATATTGAAAGCATTTATTGGAAAAGACGGACAAACAGTATATGAATTGACATTAAAGTTTGGTAATAAAGCATTAAGTCGATATGCGAGAAACTTAGATATAAAAGAATGTGTACCAAACCCAGACAAGCAAAATTGGTTTGACATAGACATTGAACGACATAAAATTGAAATTCAACTTAATTAAAGATAGCCCCTACAATAGAAAACCAATTCCATAAAAAAAGTCCCGAGTGTTCGGGACTTTTGTGGGCCATGATGGGCTCGAACCATCGACCAAAAGATTATGAGTCTTCTACTCTAACCAACTGAGCTAATGGCCCTGCTAAAACACTGTTAGGTTTTGCGAGTGCAATGTTACATATTTGCATCGAATTTTGGAACAATAAATGGAAAAAATTAAAAATATTATCTTCGATTACGGCAATGTGATCTTTGCCATCGACTTCATACGCACACAAAATGCTCTTGCACAATTAGGTATACCCAACGTGGCGGAGTTCTTTGCACACAAGGGCCACAACCAATTATTTGATGATTTTGAAACAGGAAGCATTACGCCTGCCCAATTTAGGGATGGTATTAGAAAAGTAGCCGAAAAATTAGAACTTACCGATCAGCAGATAGACGATGCTTGGAACAGCTTGTTAATAGGCGTATCAGGCAATAATCACGACGTGCTGCTGGAAGTAAAAGAAAAATACCGCACCTTCTTATTAAGCAACAATAATAAAATCCACTACGATTGGATCATTGCCTACTTGCAAAAAGACTTTGGCTTTAACAATTACGACGATTTCTTTGAAAGAGCCTACTTTTCGCAAGACACCACCATGCGCAAACCTAACCCTGCCATATTTGAAATGGTGCTGAAAGAAAATAACCTTTTAGCCGAAGAAACCTTGTTTATCGACGACAGTCCACAACATATTGAAGGCGCTAAAAAAGCAGGCTTAAACACTTTGCTCATGAATGTACACCCTGAGCACTTACGCGATTTCTTGGTGAACCATCATATTTTATAATATAATATTGGTAGGAAGAACTTACTTGGTTTTCCTACCTCTTCTCTCTCTAACCACCTCAGGGCTACCCCACTTCCCTATCCTTCGCTTTCGAACTTAAAGCTTAACCTAAAAATCATACTCAAGAGGGTTATATTTGAGCAATATTTACTAACTTAACAGAAAACCGTTTTAAATGGAAGCCAAGAAGTACAAATCGTTACAAGAGTTTTACCCCTTTTACCTTAGCGAACACCAAAACACCACCAGCCGTGTGCTACATTTTATTGGTACAGGCTTAGTGGTTCTGTCGCTTATTACGGGTATTCTCTTTCATGATTGGCGCTTTTTATTGGTCATTCCCTTTTTGGGCTATGGCTTTGCTTGGGTAGGACATTTCTTTTTTGAAAAGAACAAACCTGCCACCTTCCAGTATCCAGGTTACAGTTTGGCTAGTGATTTCATGCTATTTTGGGATTTGCTTAGCGGAAAACAAAATTTTAAAGTGAAATAGCTTTTACCTATTAGCCCATAGATAAAAGCACTTTGACAGGGCGAGGCCATAACCCTACCTTTATCATTATTCAAAAAGGTATGGACATGGCAAACAAAACAAACAGCGAAATGTCTTTTCAATGGCGGCGATAAGCCATTGGAAAATACCAATACATCATTAACAAAAAATTGATTAAGCATGGAAAACAAAGGTTCAGACATCAGCAAATGCCCATTTCACAACGGCAGTATGAAAAGTAACGTTGGCGGCAGCGGCACCCGAAACCGCGACTGGTGGCCAAAACAACTTAAACTCAACATCCTCCGTCAGTACTCGTCCCTATCCAATCCAATGGATGAAGAGTTCAATTATGCCGAAGCTTTTAAAAGACTCGACTATCAAGCTTTAAAAAATGATTTGCACGCTCTCATGACCGACTCTCAAGATTGGTGGCCTGCCGATTTTGGCCATTATGGTGGTTTATTCATTCGTATGGCTTGGCACAGCGCAGGTACTTATCGTGTAGGCGATGGCCGTGGTGGTGCGGGACAAGGACAACAACGTTTTGCACCACTAAATAGCTGGCCAGATAACGTAAGCTTAGATAAGGCCCGTCGTTTACTTTGGCCTATTAAACAAAAATATGGTCGTGCCATTTCATGGGCCGATTTGATGATATTGACTGGAAACGTAGCCCTAGAATCAATGGGCTTTAAAACCTTTGGCTTTGCAGGTGGTCGTGAAGACGTTTGGGAAGCCAGTGAGGATGTATATTGGGGATCAGAAACTACTTGGTTAGGTAACGAAGATCGTTACTCCCAAGGTCAGGAAGGTGTAGCCGGACACGGTGTAGTATCTTCTGACGAGGATGCCGATGGGCAGAAACATTCCAGAGATTTAGAGAAACCATTGGCTGCCGCACACATGGGTTTAATTTATGTGAACCCAGAAGGCCCTGATGGCAATCCTGATCCTATTGCTGCTGCGAGAGATATTCGTGACACTTTTGGTCGTATGGCTATGGACGATGAAGAAACGGTAGCTTTAATTGCCGGCGGACATACCTTTGGTAAAACCCACGGGGCTGCTTCTTCTGACCATGTAGGCAAAGAGCCTGAAGCCGCTGGCTTGGAGCTGCAAGGTTTTGGATGGCAAAACAACTACAACACGGGTAAAGGTGCTGATGCCATTACCAGTGGATTAGAAGTAACCTGGACCACCACCCCTACCCAATGGAGCAATAACTTTTTTGAGAACCTTTTTGCTTTTGAATGGGAGTTGACCAAAAGTCCAGGTGGTGCACACCAATGGGTGGCTAAAACCAATGAGGAAATTATTCCTGATGCTTTTGATACCAGCAAAAAGCATAAACCTACCATGCTTACCACGGATCTTTCTTTAAGATTTGATCCTGCATACGAGAAAATATCAAGACGCTTTTTAGAAAATCCAGATGCTTTTGCAGATGCTTTTGCTCGTGCTTGGTTTAAATTAACACACCGTGATATGGGTCCAGTAGCTCGTTATTTAGGTCCTGAAGTACCTAGCGAGGAATTGATTTGGCAAGACCCTATTCCTGCCGTAGATCATCCGTTGGTAGACGAAAATGACTTGGAAAGCTTGAAAGCTAAAATCCTGGCTTCAGGATTAAGCGTATCACAATTGGTAAGCACCGCTTGGGCTTCGGCTTCTACTTTCCGTGGTGGCGATAAACGTGGCGGCGCTAATGGCGCTCGTATCCGTTTGGCTCCTCAGCGTTATTGGAAAGCCAACAACCCTTCACAATTAGATAAAGTGCTAAGTACTTTGGAAAACATCCAAAAGGAATTTAACGGAGCACAAAGCAATGGCAAAAAAGTTTCATTGGCCGATTTAATTGTATTGGCGGGTAATGCAGCTATTGAGAAAGCTGCAAAAGATGCTGGACAAGATATTAAAGTTCCTTTTGCTGCTGGACGTACAGATGCCAGTCAGGAAAAAACAGATGTAGAATCATTTGGCTATTTAGAGCCTATTGCCGATGGTTTCCGTAATTATAAAAAGGGCCGCACTTTGGCTTCCACCGAAGAGCTATTAATTGATAAAGCGCAATTATTAACCCTTACCGCTCCAGAAATGACCGTGCTTGTAGGTGGTATGCGTGCTTTAAATGCCAATTATGATGGTGCAGCCCATGGCGTATTAACCAATCGTGCCGAGCAATTGAGCAATGATTTCTTTGTAAACCTATTGGATATGGGCACTGCTTGGAAAGCTACCAGCGAAGACAAAGAATTGTACGAAGGTTACGATCGTAGCTCTGGCCAAACCAAATGGACCGCTACCCGTGCAGATTTGGTTTTTGGCTCTAATGCCGAGCTTCGTTCTATTGCCGAAGTATACGCCAGCAAAGATGCCCAAGGAAAATTTGTAAATGACTTTGTAGCTGCATGGAATAAGGTAATGAACCTAGATCGTTTTGATTTGGTTTAAAATCTAGCAATAAAATAGTCATTATCCCTAGTTCAGCTTTCAAAGCAGGGCTAGGGATTTTTGGTTTATAAATGCTCCCCTCTCACTCCCCTCGTCGTCTCCGTACTTCCTTTGTCGTCATTTCGATCCCGAACCTTCGGGAGAGAAATCTAACGATTAGAAAAACTACCTCGATAATTTGCTAGATCTCTCCTATCGTCGAGATGACGGCCTGCGACACACAAAGTCCTTCAATTGTAACAAAGTCCTTTTAATTTGCTTTTTCAACTTAACAAACCCATCTTTGTGAAGATGAGTAAAATGGCAACATCAAAAACGAACGGTACTTTCTTTACGAAGAAGAAGGCCCCTGCTATGCCTATTGCTCAACCTACAACGCTAAATTTCTGCACGCCCTCAAATCCTGCAGCACTAAATCAAAGTAAGGATTTTATTAACTAAACCCCGATTTCTAATTCTTTTCTTAGCGATTTCGGGGGATAACCACCTCTAAATATATATTTTTTATGCCTTCATCTCTGGGGGCCTATTTATTCATTTAAACTTATTGAAAATGGAAACAAAATCAATTTTATTATCTAAAAGTGATTACAAATTTTTAAGCGAACATTTGGAAAAAGCCGTAATGAGCGACTACAACAAATCTCGTCTTAGGCAAGAAGTTAAAAATGCCAAAATCTTCGACGATGAGGCCCTACCTGCCGATGTGGTTTCGTTATACACCGAAGCACAGATTGAAAGCACGGAGAATAGTCAACAATTTGTCTTTAAACTAGTTTTACCAAAAGATGCCAATATAAAACAACAAAAAGTATCTATATTTGCTCCTATTAGCATTGCATTGTTAGGCTACCAAACTGGTGACTTGATCCAATGGGAAATGCCTGATGGCATCAAGGAGTTCAAGATCATGGCCGTGAGAAAATTAGAAGAACACGAACATTAACCTCAGCAATGCACAGCTAACCATGTTGTTCCTTTTTACGATTGAAAATCATGAATACACAAAAAGCAGAAAAACTAAAAAAATGGATCAAGAAAATTGGTTTCTGGGGTTTTCTATTCTTTTTGGCAAAGGGATTAGTATGGTTAGCTATAGGTTATTTCATTGTGAAGTAGCCTATCTTTAATTCAACCTCAGCAATTCATTGCTGTTTCTTTTAACATTCCAAGCTATAAATCATGCACACCAACCTATTCGTGATTACGGGAGGGCCTGGCGTGGGCAAAACTACGCTCATCCGCGAATTAAGCAACGCTGGTTTTACGGTAGTTGAAGAAGACGCCAGAAAAATTATACAAGCACAAATGCTTGCGGATGGCGATGCCCTACCATGGAAAAATAAGGCGCTTTATGCAAAGCTGATGCTGGAAGCTTCCGTAAGGTCTTACCAATCAATTAAAGACAAACAACCATCAAAGCCCGTATTTTTTGACCGAGGGATTTTAGATGCGATTTGCTATATGAACATGGAAAACATTCCCATTCCTTCAGCAATGAAAGCCATGGGACTTGCTCACCCTTACGCCCCTAAAGTTTTCATTCTACCCCCATGGAAAGAAATTTACCAAACCGATAACGAGCGCAAACAAACTTGGGAAGAAGCAGGATTTACGTTCGAAAAAATGAAAGAAACTTATCTCGACTACGGTTACGAGGTAATTGAAGTCCCAAAGACAGATGTGAAAACTAGAAGGCGCTTTATTGAAAGCTATCTTCCTACCCAAACATCTCCAACCCTAAATGAATAATATTCGGTTTGATTTAACTTGGTTACCCTATAAGGCTTTTTCATTTGACGATTAAACCATTTTTTATGGTCATTATAATCAGCTAAGGAACTGTAGGCACTTGCATCACCAACCGTGTCCTCGTCATAATGCTCTTCGTCAAAAGCATATTCCCATTTCATTTTTTTCAACCTATCCGCCAAATCATTAGTGTTTGAGAGATTAAATTTGGGCGCAGTATCAGGTGTATAAAATGTGTGCTTATAAAAATCGACCCTAGTTCTGGTACTAAAAACTACCTGCGACTTTGATATAGCTGGAACATATAACCATAAAACCAAATCATAGGATTCATTAAACTGCTTAAGGTTACTTTTCCAATGCTCATAAACATCTAAAAAGCCTTTGATAATCTTTTGTCTAGTTTGTTTTTTAGGTTCAGCAGGCTTGCTTGCTCTGTTATAAGTAATACCACTCCAAGGCCAAATATTAAATTTAACATAATCGTAGTCGCCAGTGCCATTAAAATCTAAGGGCTCAGAAAGAATTTCAGCAAAATAATGGTCTATCTTTCTTTGAAGACGACGATGTCCTCTTACTTTTTTAATCCTCACCTTACAATCTATAACCTTACTATTAAGCCCTCTCCTTCATTTAGATCAAGTATAAGCCCGAAGCAGCGAGTTAGTTAACAGCCATTGAATATTGGTTATTTGGTTGAATTACTTATCTCCCCTCTACTCACATTTGCATATCCAAAGATTTCTCTCCCGAAGGTTCGGGATCGAAATGACGAACTGAATACCTCCCCCCACCCCCTGCAAAGGGGGATATGCTCTTTAGTCTTTGTTCTTTGCTCCTAATTCCTTACTCCTTGTTCCTAAATCCTAAATCCCTCTTCTGCTCTTCTCTCTGCTAATCAAAGAAAGCTCTCTACTAGTTTGGCCAGCTACTGAAGTGTTTTCTTGTGCTCTTCTGAACAAATAAGGCATTACCGCTTTGATAGGTCCGTAAGGAACATATTTAGCCACATTATAACCCACGTTAGACAGGTTAAAGCTTAAATTATCGCTCATTCCCAATAATTGAGCAAAATAAACATGCGGATGATTATGAGCAATGCCATTTGCATCAATCAGTTCGGTAAGTAAACGACTGCTTTCTTCATTGTGTGTGCCACAAACAAAACCAATTCGATCAATATTGGCTACACAGAAACGCAAAGCTTCATTATAGTCTTTATCTGTTGCCGCTTTATCTACTTGAATAGGCGAAAGGTACCCCATTTCCTCAGCACGCTTACGTTCTTTTTCCATGTAAGCCCCACGTACCAATTTGGCGCCTAAAATGAAGTTCGCTTCCTGAGCAATCAAAAGATCAGCCTGTAAGCTGGTCAGTTTATCATGACGGTAAATTTGATAAGTATTGAAAACAATGAGCTGTTCTTTATTGAACTTCATCATCATTTCTATCGCCAACAAATCAATGGTATTCTGTATCCAAGTCTCCTCTGCGTCGATCATCACCGGTACCTTTCTTTCGTAAGCGGTACGGCAAATTTTCTCGCAACGTTGTTTTACTCGCTCAAATTCCTCTTTTTCTGTATCATTCAGCTCCTGCTTGGCATCTAATTTCTCTAATAGAGCAAATCGGCCAATACCAGTGACCTTAAAAACGGTGATCGGGATTCTTGGATCGCCATCAGCACGCACAATGGTTCTGATGATTTCTTCACAGGTAAAATCAAATACATGCTCCTCATCCTCGCCTTCCACCGAGTAATCTAAAATAGTACCCACCTTACCTTGGTGCAATTGCTCAATAGTGTGTTCGCACTCGGCAATGGTTTCGCCACCACAAAACTGTTTGAAAATAGTGGCTTTAATAGCACCTTGAATAGGCAAACCAACATTTAACATGAAATTAGTGATGGGAGGACCAACTTTAGTCAAAAAATTACTCCCTATGATTTTAAACAACCAGTAGGCCTGCTTTAATTCAGCATTAGACTTGTGTCGAAATGCAACTTCAGTATTATTGAAGTCTATTTTTTGCTTGGGGGAAGCATCCATTTTTATAAGTATTTAGTCAGAACGCTGCAAAAATATAAATAACTAGCCATCTTAGCACGAAAGACTTTCAAATAATCGTAAATTTGCGCCGCCATGATTAAATTTAAATTAGAAGGAGAATTTATTCCCTTAATCGCATTGCTAAAAGCTACATCACTCGTACAAAGTGGCGGAGAAGCACAATCCATCGTAGAAGAAGGTTTAGTTAAAGTTAACGGAACCACCGAAGATCGTAAACGTTTAAAGGTACGTGTAGGCGATAAAGTTGAATTTATGGGCAAAATAATTGAAGTGATTTAATGGAAGCACTAAAAAACAACGATCATTTTATCCATTTTGAAAGTGGGTTAGAACCATTAAGAGATATTCTGGCCGCCAAAAAGTACAGCAAGGTATTTGTCTTCGCTGATTCGACCACGGCAGAAGTATGCATGCCCGTTTTTAGAGATTTCTTACCTGAGCTTGAGGATTTCGATATTATTGAAACTGATGCAGGAGAAGAAAACAAGAATATTGATTTCTGTATCGGCATTTGGAAAACTCTTTTGGATTTTGAGGCCGATAGAAAATGTTTGATGATTAACCTTGGTGGTGGCGTAATTACCGACATGGGTGGCTTTGTAGCTTCAACTTACAAACGCGGCATCGATTTCATCAATATTCCTACTACCCTACTTTCGCAGGTTGACGCTTCTGTTGGTGGTAAAACAGGAATTGATATCGACAATATCAAAAATATGGTGGGCACTTTTGCCTTGCCACAAGCAGTGTTTATTGAGAACAGTTTTTTGGCGACTTTACCAGAAAGAGAAATGCTATCTGGCTTTGCTGAAATGATTAAACATGGTTTGATTGCTGATGCGGCTTATTATCAAGAGCTAAAAAACAGCGATTATCGTCAGATCAGTGCACAAGCTATTTACCACTCTGTTAAGATTAAAAACGAAGTGGTGTTGACTGATCCATTTGAAAAAGGATTGCGCAAGATTTTAAATTTTGGACACACCATTGGTCATGCCGTAGAAGGATATGCCTTGGTAAACGATAAAAAACCACTCACCCACGGTGAAGCCATTGCCATAGGAATGGTTTGTGAGGCTTATTTATCTGCCAAATACTGCAATCTTTCTACCGCCGAACTTGATGAAATTGCAGCTTATATTTTGTCGCTTTACCCTAAATATCATATCAAAACAGAGAGTTTTGATGATTTAATGGCTTTAATGCAAAGCGATAAAAAGAATGAAGACGGATTTATATTATTCTCTTTATTAGATCAAATTGGTAAATGCGTTTTCAACTGCAAAGCCACCAAGGAAGATATTTTTAACAGTTTAACTTATTACAATAGTTTATAACATATGAAGTTTACCGGAAGTGATATTTCTGTAGGCACCTTATTTGGTTTTGTAATTGTGCTCACCATCGTTGAAATGTATTTCAGCTATAGGCATGATAAAAAACTTTATACCAAGAGAGATACTTGGACCAACATTTACCTCATGCTTTGTGCTGTAATAGTTAACCTAAGCATGAAGGTTGCCACCTTTTACTTATTAGATTATTGTTACCAATTTAGGCTTTTCGAAATCCAAACGCCTTGGATTTACTGGACGGTACTGGTGCTAGCACAGGATTTTCTTTATTGGTTTTTACATACTGTTGGTCATTATGTGCGTTTCTTTTGGGCTATGCACGTTACACACCATTCTTCGGAGCACTTTAATTTAACTACAGGGTTTCGCTCAACGGTTTTTGAGCCTTTGTACAGGGTATTCTTTTATTTACCTCTGGCTTTTATGGGTTTTAACGCCTTGGATATCCTATTTGCTTACCTTATTACCCAAATTTATGGCAACTTGGTACACACGCAAACGGTAATGAAGTTCCATCCTATTTTTGAATATATTTTTGTTACGCCTTCACACCACAGGGTACACCACGCTTGCAATGTGCGTTATCTGGATAAAAACATGGGTATGGTACTTATTTTATGGGATAGGATGTTTGGTACTTTTCAGGAAGAATTACCAGAAGACAAAATAAAATATGGCTTAACTACCCAACCAGAAGACACTGGAGCTGTAAATATCATTTTTCATGAGTTTATAGCTTTAGGGAAGGATGTAAAAAAAGCACCAACTTTTTGGGATAAGGTAAAATATGTAATCAATCCACCAGGATGGAGCCATGACGGCAGCACTAAAATTGCCAAAATCATGCAACAGGAGCTACAGGAAGAAGAAAACAAAAGCAAAGTAGTTGGCAATAGCGTCAAAACCTTTAGTTAAAAAATACCGTTTCGTTCTTCGGTACAAAAACAACAAAATTAAATTCTGATAAAAATATTTTCACTTTAGTATTGACAAATTAAATTTGTTGCTGTACATTTGGCAACATAAAGCAAAAAATGAATTTTAACACTACATATTGGTTTGGTTACTTTTACTACTTTAGTAAGAGCCAGGACTGATATGCAGAAAAATAAATAAAAATATTTAAGAATGTATGAAGGGTCCTGGCTAAAAAGCCAGGACCCTTTTTCGTTTAACAACATTATGAAAACAAAAACCAGGGTAGCCATACAAGGCATTAAGGCATCATTCCATGAAGAAGCAGCTTACAAATTCTTTGGCAGAGACATTGAAACGGTTGAATGCAACTCGTTCAAACAAACTTGCGACGTTTTAGATGACGGCAAAGCAGATTTTGTGGTAATGGCTATTGAAAACTCTATTGCTGGTAGTCTTTTACCCAACTACACGTTAATTCGTGAATACAACTTTGCAGTAGTTGGTGAGGTTTACCTGCCTATTCAATTGCACTTGTTAGCCTTACCTGGAGTAAAATTTGAGGACATTAAAATCGCGACCTCTCACCCTATCGCGATCAGACAATGCGTTGATTTCTTCGAGGAGTTCCCTCAAATACAAGTGATTGAAGGCAACGACACCGCTGCTTGCGCAAAGAAAATCAAAGATAACCAATTGAAAGATACCGTTGCCATTGCCAATGCTTTAGCTGCCGAAACTTATGGACTAGACATCATTGAAAGAAGAATAGAATCGAACAAGAAGAATTTCACCCGTTTCTTAATTCTTAGAAAAGACAAAACCGAAGTAGAAAAAGGAATCAACAAAGCTTCTATTTGTTTTCAGGTTGGTCACCACGTTGGAGCCTTAAGCCAAGTGTTGCAAATATTTGCAGAGCTAAACGTTAACTTAACCAAAATCCAATCTATGCCGGTCCTAGGTCGCCGTAATGAGTACTATTTCTATGTAGACATTGAATGGAAAAGCATTGAAAACTATGATTCGGCCATCAGAAAAGTGCTAAAATTCACGGTAAACTTCAACATTATGGGCGAGTACGTGAAAAATGATAAAGTGTAAAAAAGTAGAAAGTTAAAAGTTAAAAAGCAGAGTATCAAACCTTGATACCTGATACTCAAATCTCAATACTAAAAAATCGTAAACAAAAATAAATATCCTAAAAAAATGAAACTAAGTTTAAACATCGAGCCTTTAGAAAACTGGCTATCCGCTAAGAACCAACCATTATTAATCTCAGGTCCTTGTAGCGCTGAAACAGAAGATCAATTATTAACCACTGCACATTTATTAGCTGCTACAGGCAAAGTAAGTGTATTAAGAGCTGGTATTTGGAAACCTCGTACCCGTCCGGGAGAGTTTGAAGGGATTGGTAGCATTGGCTTAGAGTGGTTAAAACGCGCTAAAGCTGAAACAGGTTTGCCTACAGCAGTTGAGGTAGCAAATGCTAAACACGTTGAAGAAGCTTTAGCGGCAGGCGTTGACATCCTTTGGATTGGTGCACGTTCAACCGTAAATCCTTTCACTGTACAAGAAATTGCCGATGCCTTGAAAGGTCATGACATCCCTGTATTGGTTAAAAACCCAGTAAACCCTGATCTTCAATTGTGGATTGGTGCGATTGAGCGTATCAACAAAGCGGGAATTACTAAAATTGGTGCTATTCACCGTGGTTTCTCATCATTCGAAAAGTCATCTTTCCGTAACGAGCCAATGTGGGAAATGGCCATCCAATTGAAAACCCTTTGCCCTGAATTGCCAATCATTAACGATCCAAGTCACATTTGTGGTAACCGTGAATTGATTCCTTACATTTCGCAAAAAGCATTAGACTTAGACATGCAAGGTTTAATGATCGAGTCACACTTAGATCCTTCAGTAGCTTGGACAGATGCTAAACAACAATTGACACCAGCAGCGGTTAACGAATTAATGGAGCGCTTAACGGTACGTGAACCAGAATCTCAAAACGAAGCTTTTGTAGATAAATTAGCGGAACTACGTAAACAAATTGACAAAATTGACGACTTGCTATTACAAAAATTAGGCGAGCGTATGAAAATCGTTGAGAAAATTGGCGAGTACAAACGTGATAACCAAGTAACTGTTTTACAAGTTAATCGTTGGGATGAAATCCTTAAAAAAGGAACCGCTTTTGCAAAAGCATTGAAATTAGATGAGCACTTTACTGAAAAATTCTTAGAATTGGTACACGGCGAATCTATCCGTTTACAAACTGAAATATTAAATGAAGGCAAAGCTACACAAGAAGGCATTGCCGCTGAGCAACATGCTGAAGTAAAAGCATAAGCAAATATTTTTTAGGATAAATAAGCGTAGTCTCAGTCTCCTCGTCATTTCGAGCGAAGTACAACGTAGCCGAGAAATCTTTGAACTTTATATTTTGCATTGTTTAAAGATCTCTCCATTTCGCTACGCTTCAGTCGAGATGACGGAAAGACTGAGACAACCTTAACCTATATCGATCTAATACAACCTAACTATGCATAAAAATGCAATTGTGTCCTTTAAAGGGGCGCAAAACATAAACACTGAAATACAACTTACGGGCTCAAAAAGCGAATGTAACCGAGCGTTGATTATCAAATCTTTAAGCAAAAATTTGGTAAAAGTAGAGAACCTATCTAATGCTGCCGATACCGTTACATTAAATGCTATTTTAGCCGATTTAGATACTGTAGATACCGACCACGATCTTGCTAAAACAGTAGACGTTGGTCCTGCTGGAACCGCTATGCGTTTTCTATCTGCCTACCTATCTGCAAAAAACGGAAACTTCCTACTTACTGGAACTGAGCGTATGAAGCAACGTCCCATTGGTATTTTAGCAGAAGCCTTGAAAGAAATTGGAGCCAACATCAGTTATGCCGAGAAAGACGGCTTTCCTCCTCTTGCGATTAAAGGACCCTTGGAGCAAACCAATGCCCAAATCAAAATCAAAGGCGATGTAAGCAGTCAATACCTATCGGCTTTATTGATGGTTGCTCCTACGCTACCAAAGGGATTAACCTTGGAAATAGAAGGCGAATTGACTTCTAAACCTTATGTAGAAATGACCTTAGCAATGTTGGCTGAATGCGGTATTTCTCATGAATGGAACGGCAATTTGATTACCATTGCACCTCAAGATTTTAAGCCTTCTACCCTTATTGTAGAACCTGATTGGAGTGCTGCTTCTTATTGGTATAGCATTGTAGCTTTAGCCGAAAATGCAAAAATCAGCTTGCCTCACTTACGAGATAAGAGTTTACAGGGCGATAGTCAAATCAAATCTATTATGGAGATTTTTGGCGTAAGCACTACCAAAACTTCTAACGGCATTGCTTTCGAGAAAAACCAAGACATTAAAGACACCGACAAAGTATTAGATTTAAAAACTTGTCCAGACTTGGCACAAACCATTGTGGTTATTGCTGCCGCGTTGGGATTAAACATGGCTTTTACAGGTTTAGAAACCTTAAAAATAAAAGAAACTGATCGTGTTGCGGCTTTACAAAACGAGTTAGCGAAAATTGGCGTAAAGTTAATTGAGGATAACTTGGTTTACACCCTAGATTGCTCAAATTTGAATTTCCCTAAGAAAGTAAGCATTGCTACTTACGAAGACCACCGAATGGCCATGGCTTTTGCTCCTTTGGCATTATTAATTGAGGAATTGGAAATTGAAGAATGCAATGTAGTTGAAAAATCTTATCCTTATTTTTGGGAAGACTTGAAGAAAGCGGGATTTGGAGTAGAGGAACAAAGATAAAGGAGCAAAGAATAAAGACTAAAGTACAAAACGCCTAACTTGGCGAAATCGTAAATCTAAAATCGTAAATCTAAAATAAAAATGGCAGGCAACTCATTTGGACAAATTTTCTCTATCACCACCTTTGGCGAATCACATGGAACGGCTATTGGTGTAATTTTGGACGGTTGTCCCGCAGGCTTAACCATCGATTTGGATTTTATCCAATCGGAACTAGACAAAAGGAAACCTGGCCAATCGAAGATTACCACTCAACGCAAAGAAAGCGACACTGTTCAAATCTTATCAGGCATTTTTGACGGCAAAAGTACAGGGACCCCTATTGCGATGTTAATCCCGAATGAAGATCAGCGCAGTAAAGATTACGGCCACAATGTAGATGTTTATCGCCCTAGCCACGCCGATTATGTATACGATGCCAAATATGGTATTCGTGATCATCGTGGTGGTGGCCGATCATCAGCAAGAGAAACGGCTGCTCGTGTAGCTGCCGGTGCTATTGCCAAACTATTTTTAAAGCATCATGGCATTGATATTTTTGCGCATGTAACTGCGGTAGGAAAAATCAATGCTCCCAATTTAGAAAGCAACGACGTTACCGAATTACTCGAATTAAGAGAATCGAATATTGTTCGCTGTGCAGATCCTGCTACTGCAAATGAAATGATTGAGTTCATTGATGGTGTACGTAAGGATGGCGATACAGTAGGTGGTAAAATCTCTTGTGTGATTAAAGGCTGCCCTGCTGGATTGGGAGAACCTGTTTTCGATAAACTTCATGCAGATTTAGGAAAAGCGATGCTGAGCATCAATGCCGTACATGGTTTTGAATATGGTTCAGGTTTTGACGGTACTGAACTCAGAGGCTCTGAACACAATGACATTCCATTGCCTAAAGCTAAAGAAGAACAACAGTTTAAAACCATTAGCAACCATGCTGGTGGCATTTTAGGCGGTATTTCTAATGGGATGGACATTACGTTTAAAGTAGGTTTTAAGCCTGTGGCCACCATTATGCATAACCAACAAACCATTAACGCGGCTGGCGAAGCTGCCGAAATTAAAGGCAAGGGCCGTCATGATCCTTGTGTGGTGCCAAGAGCAGTGGTGATTGTAGAAGCGATGGCTGCACTCGTATTAGCTGATCATGTGTTAAGAAACCGTACAGCAACACTATAGTTTATACAAATAAGATATTTAATCTGTGCATCTGTGGCAAGTCTTTTTAACCATGGACGCACAGATTTTTTTTATAGATACATATATACGAAACTATATAATCTCAAGCTATCTATTCGGGCGGCGGGGACGCCACCCTTGGCCATCAATCAGGGCAAGTTTTGGCGTCCCCGCCAAATACCATCCGTAATAATTAGGCCCGTAATTTTTAAACTGCTCCTACAAAAACTTAAAAACATCAATAGCTATTTTTCCGATCTATTTCATTTGTGTATCTGTGGCAAGTCTTTTAACCACGGATGCACAGTTTTTTTTTATAGATACAGATATACGAAACTATATAATCTCAAGCTATTTATTCGGGCGGCGAGGACGCCACCCTTGGCCATCAATCAGGGCAAGTTTTGGCGTCCCCGCCAAATACCATCCGCAATAATTAGGTCTGTAATTTTTAGACTGCTCCTACAAAATTTAAAAGCATCAATACCTATTGTTTCCGATCTATTTCATTTGTGTAACTGCGGCAAATATTTTCAACCGCTGATACACGGATTTTTTTTATAGTTTTATAAGATGAAAGTTAAATTGATTTTGCTAGCGTCGTTACTTGTTTTAAATCTAGGAGCCTTCGCTCAAAGCTTTAAAGCACAAATTGCAACCCACCGTGAAAAATACAAAGCAGATTTTGTTAGCAATGAACATTCGCCACTTAAGGAAGGAGATTTAAAATATCTACACTTTTATGAAGCAGACAGCAATTACAAAGTAAATGCTAAAGTCACTTTATTAGAAGGTGAAAAAGCTTTCAAAATGCCTACTTACGCAGGAACCACCGCTGAATACATTCGTTATGCAAAGCTTGATTTTAACCTCAACGGAAATCCTACACAACTAACTTTATACAAAAATGTGGCCCTATCGGCTAATCCGGCCTATAAAGATTATCTCTTTCTTCCTTTTACAGACCAAACTAATAACAAGGAAACTTATGGAGGCGGCAGATATATCGATTTAAAAAGCGGTAACATTACCAATGGAAGCATTGAATTGGATTTCAACAAGGCCTACAATCCTTATTGCGCTTACAGCGATGGTTATCGCTGTCCTATTCCTCCTGAGGAAAATGATTTGGCTTTAGCTATTAAAGCTGGTGAGCAAAAATACACTGGCGAGAAGAAGCATCGCAATTAATATTTGATTATTAAGAACAGTTCCACGTCATTCGAGCGAAACACAGTGTAGTCGAGTAAATCTTTCGATGTTATAACTAAAGCGCTTAATTTTCATGGAGAGAAATCTTGCAAATCGCATATACATCTCCAAAGATTTAGCTACGCTTTCTTTCAGTTCTCGACTTTGCTCAAAATGACGCCATTTTTGGCAGCCTGCGATAATAACCAACCTACGTATCGGCTACATAATTTCAACTACACTCCTAGAAAACAAAAAAGGCGATATTTCTATCGCCTTTATGATAATTCCCATTTATCAATCTTTAATATAGTTTTGGATAACGTTCTGGGTTGCCCTCATTCATCATGGCATAAGCCACTTCAATGATGTCATCCACCGACGGTTTAGAGAAATAGTCACCATCAGAGCCATAAGGAGGTCTGTGGGCTTTTGCAGCTAAAGTTTGTGGCTTACCATCTAACAGATAGTATCCCTTCTGGTCTTCCAAAATATTTTTAAGGATGAAGGCACTCGCACCACCTGGTACATCTTCATCAACAATCAATAACTTATTTGTTTTCTGTAGCGATTTCGCACAAAGGTGGTCTACATCGAAAGGCAATAAAGTCTGTACATCTATCACTTCTATCGAAATTCCAAATGCAGAAAGTTCTTCAGCTGCTTCCTCAACCAATCTAAGTGTCGAGCCATAGCTCACTACGGTAATGTCAGTTCCCTCTTTAATGATTTCAGCTTTGCCTAAAGGAACCGTAAACTCTCCTACGTTATTAGGCAATTTTTCTTTTAAACGATAACCATTTAAACATTCAATCACCAAAGCTGGCTCATCAGACCTAAATAAAGTATTGTACATTCCAGCAGCTTGAGTCATGTTACGAGGCACACAAATGTGCATACCACGCAAACTACCTAATATCATACCCATAGGCGAACCCGAATGCCAGATACCTTCCAATCTATGCCCTCTACTTCTGATAATTAAAGGTGCTTTTTGACCTGCTTTTGTACGGTAAGACAAAGTTGCCAAATCATCACTTAGTACATTAATCGCATAAAGTAGATAATCAAGGTATTGTATTTCGGCAATAGGCTTTAAACCTCTCATAGCCAAACCTATCCCTTGCCCTACAATAGTAGCCTCTCTAATTCCTGCATCACTTACTCTCAATTCGCCATATTTAGCCTGTAAACCTGCAAAACCTTGGTTCACATCGCCAATGGCTCCTAAATCTTCCCCAAAAGCAAGCAATCTTGCATCGCGGGCAAAATTAGCATCAAAGCAAGCATTCAAAATTTCCCTACCATCTAGCATTTTACCATCTTCGCTGTATTGTGCAGCAACATGGTTCACTTTAAACGGACTTTCTAAACCTTCCGTAAAAAGTTTAGAGTTATATAATTCAGTAAAGAATTCTGTCTTTCCTTGGTACCAGTTAATCAATGTTTCACGCTCAACTGTAGGTGTATTCACACTCTGTCTGATCGCTTTTCGAGCGGCAGAAACCACTTCTTTACGCAAAGCATCGTGTGTAGAAGCTAATTGAGCTGCAATTTTCGATAAGCTTGGATCTCCATTGGCCAAGTTATTGATCATGCGCACTACTTCAGCCTGTTCTTGCTTAATAGTATCCAAAAACTCGTTCCAAGCTTCTTTTTGTACTTCTTTTACGTGCTTTTTGGCTGTTTCTTCTAATTCATCCAGCTCTTCTTTGGTAGCAATAGCTGATTCGATCATCCACTCACGCATCTTAACGATACAATCGTGTTCACGCTCCCACTCCAAACGCTCTTTGCTTTTATAACGTTCATGTGAACCAGACGTAGAGTGCCCTTGTGGTTGCGTAACCTCAGTTACATGGATCAAAACAGGCACATGTTCATTTCTGCAAACCTCTATCGCTTTCAGATAAGTTTCACATAAAGCAGGATAGTCCCATCCTTTTACCTTGAAAATTTCGTAACCGTTGGTTCCCTCTTCTCTTTGGAAACCTTTAAGGATTTCAGAAATATCTTCTTTAGTAGTTTGGTATTTTGCAGGTACAGAAATTCCATAACCATCGTCCCAAACAGAAATCGCCATCGGCACCTGTAATACTCCAGCCGCATTAAATGCTTCAAAGAAAACACCCTCTGACGTAGAGCCATTACCAATAGTACCAAAAGCAACCTCATTACCATTTACAGAAAAATTCTTTAGGTAATCAAGTTCCTTATTTTGTTTGAATAATTTAGAAGCATAAGCCAAACCTACTAAACGAGCCATTTGGCCACCTGTTGTAGAGATATCTGCTGAGCTATTTTTTACTTCCGTAAGATTTTTCCACGTACCGTCTTCATTTAAAGAACGTGTAGAAAAGTGGCTATTCATTTGTCTGCCTGCCGATGCTGGATCCGCATTGACGTCTGGATTGGCGTACAACTGTGCGAAAAATTCTTTAAGGGTAGATATGCCTGTTGCAAAAGCAAAAGTTTGGTCCCTATAATAGCCCGCACGCCAATCGCCGTTCTTAAAAACTTTGGCCATGGCCAGCTGTGGTACTTCCTTACCGTCGCCAAATATTCCAAATTTAGCTTTACCCGTGAGCACCTCTTTTCGGCCTAATAAACTCGCCTGACGGCTTTCTACAGCAATTTTGTAGTCGTTTATCACGATGGCTTTAAAGTCTTCAAAACTCAGTTCTGAAGCGTCAATCTCATTGGTAATAATTTTCCCTGATGAAATCATAAGCAAGAAGTTGGTTAGGTGGCAAAGATACAATTCTTTCTTATTCTACCTGAACGAAAGCCCCAAATAATATTTGGAATGCTTTTTGTTTTGAATTATAAAACATAAATTTGTGTATATACTAAACTCAAATCAGCAGACATGAAAAAGCTATTATTGTTATTGGTTACCGTTGTTGGCTTAGGGTTTGCAGCTAACGCTCAAACAAAACCAGCAGAATTTAAATTCGAATCTGAATCACACGATTTAGGAAAGATTAAGCTAGATGCAGCCGTTTCTTACACATTCAATTTCACCAATGAGGGTGATGCACCATTAATTATTTCGAAAGTAGAGCCTACTTGTGGCTGTACAGTTGGTGAGTACACGCAAACACCAGTTAAAAAAGGCGAAAAAGGTTTCATTAAGGTTACCGTAAAAAAATCAGGTTCTCCAGCGCCATTTAATGTAGCTATTACCGTTACATCAAACGCTAGAACTACTACTAAAGTGCTTTATTTAAAAGGCGAAAGCGTAGCTGCCGCAAGCAAATAGAACCTATTTATTACATTAATATTTAGTAAAAACCTCGTTATTGCAACGGGGTTTTTATATTTTTGCCCCTATGCCAAAGATATCAGAAAAAGGGCTTCAAATGCCCGCTTCACCCATTAGAAAACTTACTCCTTTTGCCGATCAGGCAAAGGCTGCTGGAAAAAAGGTATATCACCTTAATATAGGCCAACCAGATATAGAAACTCCTGAGGGAATGCTAAATGCCGTTAAAAACATTGATTTTAATGTTTGGGCCTATACCCCTTCTGAAGGAACTTTAGCTTACAGAAAAAAGCTAACTGAATATTACAACAAACTAGGCTACAACATTAGTCCTGAAAATATTTTAGTAACCGTTGGTGGTTCAGAGGCCATTACCATAGCGATGCAAACTTGCGTTAACGAAGGTGATGAAATCATTATTCCTGAGCCTTTCTACGCAAACTATAATGGTTTTGCTTGTATGAGCAACGTTGTGGTTAAACCAATTTTATCTTACATTGATAATGGTTTTGCCCTACCTCCTATTGCCGAGTTTGAAAAACTGATTACCGAAAAAACAAAGGCAATTATCATTTGTAACCCTAACAACCCAACAGGTTACTTATATTCAAGAGAAGAACTTGAGGCTTTAAAGGAACTGTGCGTAAAATACGATTTGTTCTTGTTCTCTGATGAGGCTTACCGTGAGTTTTGCTATGATGGTCGCGAGTTTATTTCGCCAATGCACCTTGACGGGTTAGATGAAAACGTAGTGGTAATGGACACTGTTTCTAAACGTTATAGCGCTTGTGGTGCTCGTTTAGGCTGTTTAATCACCAAAAACAAAGAAGTAATTGCTTCGGGATTAAAATTTGCGCAAGCACGTTTAAGTCCAGGAATGGTAGAACAAATTGCTGGCGCTGCTGCTGTAGACACTCCTGATAGCTATTTCGAAACGGTAAATAAGGAATATACTTTGCGTAGAGATACCTTAGTAAATAGATTAAACAATATTGAAGGTGTTTTCTGTCCAAATCCAGGTGGTGCGTTTTATGTAGTGGCTAAATTTCCTATTGATGATGCCGACAAATTTTGTCAGTGGATTTTAGAAAAGTTTGAGCACAACAATGCTACGGTGATGATGGCTCCTGCTACTGGTTTTTACTCGTCGCCAGGCTCTGGTAAAAATGAAGTGCGTATGGCTTATGTACTTAATATAGATGATTTAAATGCTGCAATGGACTGTTTAACGCTTGCTTTACAACAGTATCCGGGAAGGGTTAACTAGTTACTAGTGGTTAGAAGTTAGGAACTAGTGATTAAGGAATTATATAAATTGGAGGCTTGCGAAGTTTAAATAACTTTGCAAGCTTTTTTGTTTATAAAACCTCGCAGGTTTTATAAACCTGTGAGGTTTGTCCATATGAGATTCCTTACCGGAGAGTCGGTACAGGTAAGTTCGGATGACAAGCTATAGAGACTTACGAAGTTTTGAAAACTTCGTAAGTCTTTTTTATCTATAAACCTCATCGGTTTTCGCCATAATTAGTTCCTAGTACCTAATTCCTAGTTCCTAGCAACTAACCACTAAATACCTAGCTCCTAGAATTATTAACGCCCATAGCGTACATGATAATGTTAACTGCAAATTTGGTATTGTCTTCAGCTAAAAAGCGTTTGTTTCTGAAATCATAGTCCCATTCGCAGCCGTAATCTTTATTACTATATAAAACGCCAATGCGTCCATTGACGGTAATGGCTTTCAAATAATCATGCACCAAATCATCACCCCAGCCATTCAATTCAAATGAAGTAGCGGGCGGGCCTTTCTCAAATTTAAAGAAAGCACTATAAAGGGCATGGTTATTAGGGATCTTCTTTAAGGCATTGGGTCCAAAAAGATTGGCCATTTGGGTTTCAAAGGAACGAGCAAACAGGCCATCGATATCGTGGTTACAATCATCTACAAAAACAAAGCCGCCATTGTTGATATAATTTTTAAAGTTAGCCGCTTCTTGTCGATTAAACTGTACCAGTTTATGTCCGCTTAAATAACAAAAAGGATATTTAAAAATATCGGCACTGCTCAACTCTACAATCTTCTCTTCTGGTTCTAAGGGAATGGTAGTATACTCCAATAGCGAATTGAGCACATTGGCAGGCATACGCTGATCCGTATCCCAGTCGCCCGAGGTATATTTGATCCTAGCAAACGTAAACTTCAACTGATACATCAACCTAAATTAAGGCCATTTTTTCGCTAAACACCATTTTATAGTTAGCTAATGTTGTAATTTTTTTGATATTCTTTAAAATCTGCTTCATTTTTCGTTTACATATACGCTATATTGAGATATCAATTGCTATTTAACTAAAGATTTGCTGCGTGGAAATTTCAACCGACAACCTAAACAACCTTATTCAAAAAATTACTTCCTTAAAAACTGAAATCCAGAAGGTAATTGTAGGGCAAGACGAGATTATTGACGAAATGCTGATTGCCTTAATGGCTAGCGGACATTGCTTACTGGAAGGTGTGCCAGGTTTGGCCAAAACTTTAATGGTACGCACCATGGCCCAAGCATTAGACCTTTCATTTAGGCGCATACAGTTTACACCAGACTTAATGCCTACCGACATTATTGGCACTGAAATTTTGGAGGAAGACCATAGCACTGGAAAACGTTTTTTTAAATTTAACAAGGGACCATTGTTTGCCAATATCATATTGGCCGATGAGGTAAACCGCACACCTCCTAAAACGCAGTCGGCTTTACTGGAAGCTATGCAGGAATTTGAAGTGACCTATGCGGGACAAACCTATCCTTTAGACCGACCGTTTTTTATATTGGCTACGCAAAACCCCATAGAGCAAGCGGGAACTTATCCTTTACCCGAAGCCCAGTTAGACCGCTTTTTACTTTACATTAAAATAGGCTACCCTACTGCTGCCGAAGAAACCAAGATTTTAAGCAGCACTACAGGTGCTAAGCAGGCCAAAGTAAACGCCATTATTGGTGCCGAAGAAATTAAACAATTGCAAAAGCTTACCCGTGAGGTAAGTATCAGCGACGACCTTATTAGCTTTACTAGTGAATTAGTTCGCGCCACCAGACCTGAAACCACTACCGTACCTTTTATTAAAGAATGGGTACGTTGGGGCGCTGGTCCTCGTGCTGGACAGGCATTGATTTTAACCGCAAAAGCCCGTGCGCTATTTAAAGGCAGATATGCAGTAGTGATGGAAGACCTGCAAACTATGGCCTATCCTGTACTCCGTCATAGGGTATTGATGAATTTCAAGGCAGATGCCGAGAATATCACTGCAGACAAAGCTACCGACGAATTATTGAAAGCCATATCAAGGCCCAAAAACAGCATCTAATGAGCAAGCTGCTAGATCCTAAAGTATTAATGGCCATCAAACCTTTATCGTTAGCCGCAAAAGCTACGATAGATGGCTTTATGCATGGGATTAACAAAAGCACCATTAAAGGAGCTGGCATGGAGTTTAGTCAGTACAGAAGTTACCAAGCTGGCGACGATTTGCGTTCCTTAGACTGGAAGATGTTTGCCCGTTCAGATCGTTATTACATCAGGGAATCGGAGCTGGAAACCAGCATTTCTGTCCGTTTATTGGTAGATGCCAGCGCATCCATGAACCACAGCGATGGACAGCAAACCAAAATGGATTATGCCCGTTATGCCGCTGCTTCTTTGGCGTATTTAGCCAATTTACAGGGCGATGCAGTAGGTTTATATATCTTCAAAAACACGGGATTGTTTGCCATGAACACTCGTCAAGATTTCCAACACCTGAGCCGCTTGTTCTATCAATTGGAAAACATAAAGCCCGAAGGCAGCTTTACCCAACAAATCCAATACAAAGAAATTTTTGCTGGCCCACGTAAGAAAGAGCTTTTGGTTTTCTTCACTGATTTTTACCAACAAGATGCTGAACTGCTGAAACTATTGGATACGTTATTGCCTTTAAAACATGAGATTTTAGTGTTTCACCTTCTTTCCAATAACGAACTGGAGCTTGATTTTAAGGGCTTTTCATCCTTTGAAGATTTAGAAAGTGGACAAATCATCCAGTTAGATCAGAAAAAGGCAAAAAGTGCCTATCAAGAAAGGATGTTCGAGTACCTACAAAATACTAGAAAGGAAATGCTGAACAGGAATATCTACTACAGAACGCTGAATACCAATGAAGCACTTGACCAAGCATTAAGAGATTTTTTAAACCAGAGAAATAAGTTAAACCATTAAACGTGAATTTGCTATACCCTATCGGTTTATTGGCCCTAACGGCAATCCTTGTTCCCATTGTTATTCACTTATGGCGAATAAAACAAGGTAAAACCTTAAAGGTAGGCAGTATTTCATTAATGGGCGAAAGCGCCGCATCAAACGCCAGAAGCCTGGTAGTCAGTGATTGGTTATTGCTGTTGTTACGTTGCTTGCTATTAATAATATTGGCCTTTTTGTTGGCGCAGCCTTTTTTAAAAGGCAAGCCCTTGGCAAAACAAGGTGGTTGGATTTTGGTAGAACAACAAAATCTGAAGACAACTTACCAAAACCATCGTAAAACCATCGATTCTTTATTGAATAAAGGTTTTGAGTTCCGTCATTTAGGTTTAGGTTTTAAATCACTATCTCTTAAGGATACCTCAAATACAGCTATGGATAGCCTTCCTCCATTGAGCTATACTTCCTTGCTTAAACAAGCCAATCATCAACTTCCCAACCAGTATCCTGTATGGATATTTGCACCCAAAACGGCACTAGGTTTTGAAGAAGAATTGCCAAAGCTACATTTACAAGTTCATTGGCAAGCGCCACCTTTAGATACCACAAAATCTTACCACAAGTCCTTTTTGAACCTGAACTTAAAGGCTCAAGTTAGCGGCAATACTGTAATTTACCAACGAGAAAAAGCGGTATTGGTTCCAGCAATGCAGGTACTGATCCATTCTAACAGTACTTTGGATTCCAAATACGTAAAAGCTGCCGTTAATGCCATTGGGGAATACCTTGGTCAACCAATTACGATTTATAGTCAAAATAGCAAAGAACCATTAGACGCTATTTTTTGGTTAGCAGACACTGATGTTCCCAATGATATTCGCAAAAACCTAAAAGCTAATGCGATAATTTTTAAATATGCAAAAGGAAAAGCAATCGACGAAAACAGCTCCATCAATTTTGGGAATACCTCGCTTAACTACGCATCTTCTTCAAAAATTTTAAACAGAGTAGCGGCCAAAGAAACTGGAAAAAACTTATGGGAAGATGGTTTTGGAGAAGCACTTTTAACAGTGCAACAAACACAGCAGGTCAACGAGTACACTTTTTACAGCAGGTTTAATCCACAGTGGACAGATTTGGTATGGAAAGATGAATTTGTAGAAGTGCTATTTCCTTTATTATACGGCCAAACCAACAAGCAATTTGGTTTTGAAGCAGCGCCTTCTTTTACTCAAATGAATGAGCAGCCCATTGCCACTTTTGAAAACTCAAAAGACAACCCTGCCCTACTTTCGCCTAACCTAAATTTGGACAAATACCTTTGGGTATTGGCATTTCTAGTGTTTTTAGTGGAACGTTTATTAACCTATCGTAAACAAAATCCTTTGAAACAGGCATAAATATGGAAAGCAAAAGATACATACAAAGCTTAAAAAACAGGAGGATTTTACTGCTTAGCATACAGGGTCTAGCTTTAAGTTTGGGTATTGCACTGTTGGCAGGTAGTTTGCTCCATTATTTTCTGGGTACAGGTTATTGGATTTATTTTGCTGTTTTTATCTCATCTACAATAGTATTTTTAGGAATTTATCCTTTATGGAAAATCAAGGAGCAACATATTGTACGTTATCTTGATAGCCAGTTCCCTGAGCTGGAAGAAAGTAGCAGTCTTTTTTTAAAACCACAGGAACAACTGGGTACTTTACAAAACTTACAAGCCGATAAAATACTTCCATTATTACCCAAGAAGAATATTTTCAAAGACCTGAACCTTAAAAACTGGATCAGTTTTGCTTGTTTGATGATTGGATTAAGCATTTATTTGTTTATTCCTCCAAAAAGAATCCATTCAGCTACCGATCTACTTGAAGCAAACAACACCAACATCCGCAAAGAAGAAAAGGTACTGCCTCAGATTTCGAGTTACTCGGTGGAAATCACCCCTCCAAGCTACACTGGAAAGTCTCGCAGACAGCAAAACCAGTTTTACCTTAAGGCCGAATTAGATGCCAAAGTAGTATGGAACATCCGCACCAATAAAGCCATCCGTAATTTCCGTGTATTTTTTAATGAGGTAGAAAAGCTTTCGCTAAAGCCTTTAAATCAAGATTCTACCTTGTGGAGTTTCGCTAGAAAGTTAGATAAACAAGGCTTTTATCAGTTAGAATTAGATGGCAAAAAATCTGATCTCTACCAAATTGAAGTTATCCCAGATTATCCCGTAAAAATCAACATCAGCCAACCAAAACCACAGCATACGATTGATATTGGGCAACCGATGCGGATCAATATTAAGGCACAATTGAATGATGATTACGGTATTGCAGGTGCTTATATTTCGGCTACCATGGCCAGTGGCAAAGGCGAAAGCATAAGTTTTACGGAAAAGCGCTTACAATTTGACGCTTCCTTTGCAAATCGCAAAAGCGTTGCGCTCCAAAAATCAATTGACTTACGAAGCTTAGGGATGAAACCAGGAGATGAGCTTTACTTCTTCATCCAAGCACAGGATAACAAGGGGCAATTGAGCCGTTCGGATGTTTATATGGTGAACATTGTAGATACTGCTGAGCTGATGAGTATGGCGGGAATGACTTCGGGTGTAAACTTGGTACCAGAGTATTTCCGAAGTCAGCGCCAAATTATTTTAGATACGGAAAAACTGCTTGGCGAAAAAGCGAGCATTAGCATAGAAGATTTTAACAAGAGGAGCAATGGCTTAGCCATAGATCAAAAACTACTTCGATTGCGTTATGGCAAGTTTTTGGGTGAAGAAAATGAAACCTCTATTGGAGGGGATAGTGAAGACCACGATGAACATGACGGGCATGACCACGGAGAAGAAAAATTTGGCGATGTACAAGCCATTATGGATCGCTATGCCCATAAACACGACATTGCAGAAGATGCCACCTTTTTTGAACCTGCTATTAAAGCACAATTGAAAGCTGTATTGAATGAAATGTGGACTTCGGAGCTTAAGTTAAGAACTTACAAACCGCAAGAAGCACTCCCTTTTGAATACAAAGCCTTGCGCTTATTGAAAGATTTACAACAAAAGTCAAGAGCCTATGTCGCTAAAACTACTGTTAAAACAGCTGCATTAAAAAATGAGAAAAGATTGACGGGTAATCAGGACAAAATTGTAGCACCTCAACAAAGTGCCCAGTTTGAAAACAAAGATCGCAGCAATGAAGAACTTCGCATCTTATTATCTCTGCTAAACCTCCACAAAGATGGAAAAGCTTTTACGGCAAATGACAGAGCCTTACTTCAAAGTGCCGAAAGGCAAATCATTATAGCAGCAGCCAGTCATCCGGAAAGCTATTTGAGCGCTCTAAAAAGCTTACGCAAACTATCGCTAAGTAAAGTGCCTCAAGCCAATGATTTAGATATCGTTGCCAAAGCCATTTATCAGTTGATTGGTATTCAAAGTGCAAATCCGCAAGCAGAAATTGGCGGAAGCGTGAAGAAACTAAGTGACCGTTATTTTAATCATCTTAAAAACTAAGGGCAGTAATGGAATTTAACCTCTATATCATCATAGCTTGTTTTCTGTTGTTGTGCCTATTGGTATATCAGGAAATTAAAAGACCAAACAAGCATTGGTTAAGCGGACGGCTTGTTGCGACATTACTAGCTGTAACGGCATTAGTGCTAATGATCATCCCTATTACCGTTAGCTATGAGAGCAAACAGCGTAATGCTACCTTAACATTACTAACTCGTGGCTTTCCGGCCGACAGCATAGCCCATATTCCGCACCAAAAATACTTCCTTGATGAAACCTTGGCACCAAACTTAAAGCGAAAGGCCAACTACATACCTGATTTAGCCTATTATTTAGCAGCGCACCCCGAAATTAAGGAGCTAAATGTATATGGTTATGGCTTGACTGAAGAGCAATTAAAGCAGGTTAAAAATATCTCACTTGATTTTCATCCCACAGAAAAACCAAGTGGCGTTATTGCTTGCCATTGGAAGGATAAACTTAAAGAAGGTGAAACTCTAATCGTACAAGGCCAGTATCGTCACACCGCTTCAACAGCAATTAGCCTTAAGCTCATTGGCTTTGGAAAGACGTTAGATTCTACAGAAGTTGCCGCAAATACCACAACAAAGTTTTCGTTACAATACCAAATTAAACAAAAAGGCAGAGCCGTGTTACAATTGATTGCCCTACAAGGCAAAGACACCCTTAGCCAAGAACCTATTCCTGTACAAACCCTAGCAAAAACTTCCCTAAAAATAATCGTATTAGGTTCATCTCCTGGGTTCGAATACAATTTTCTAAAAAGATGGCTGTATGAGAACCAATATGCCGTAGCAATGAGAAATCGTATCAGTAAAGAAAAATATAGTCTCGATTTTCTCAATAGAAATAGCATTGACCTTAATAGACTGAACACACCATTACTTCAAAAAGAAGACCTATTGCTATTAGACCAACAGGAATTCGAAAACATGTCAGTTCCAGAAAAGCAGGCTGTTAAACAAGCAGTAGCACAAGGGTTAGGCCTTATCATTTTATCACAAGAACCTAACAGCACCGAACCTTGGATCAAAAACTTAAACCTAACAGCCAACAAAAAACAAGAAAAAGTCAATCAGCTTCTTTTAGCCTCGCAGCAATTAAAATTAGCCGCTTTACCCGAACAAGTGCCTTTTTCAATAGCAAATAGTACCGATCAACAACCGCTGGTGGCAGATGGTTCATCAATTATTGCGATACAAAAAATATACGGTAAGGGAAAAATAATAGCGACTACCCTTCCCAACAGCTATCAATGGAGCCTAACAGGCCACCCACAGGATTACGCCAAGTATTGGAGCACTTTGCTTGAAGCTTCCGCCCGTAGCACAGTACCCAATTACCAGCTTCAAATCACAAATACTGTTGCCAAGGTCATGAGCAAAATCAACTTTAGTTTGGCCAGTCTTAGCGCTACTATTCCATCAATCCTTAACGAACAACAAAACTTGAGTAGTAAACAAAACATGTTGTTCAATAATTACTGGCAATTTGCTTACTGGCCACTCCAATCAGGCTGGCATCAGTTGAATATCGATGGCCAAAATCAACACTTCTATATTTTTGGAGAAGAAAACTGGCAAGGACTTAGGGCTAATCAACGTTTAACGCAGAATAAGGCCTATTCATTATCGCATCCGTCTTCAAAAGATTTACCCGAAACAAACTTTATTCTTAAAAAGACAATTTCCAAGTGGTGGTTTTTCTTTGCTTTTGTACTAGCCGCAGGTTTCTTATGGTTAGAAAGCCGTCTTCACCGCTAAAATTAACTTTGAAACTAAAATGTTATACTTTATATAGGGCAAGTGTTTATGCATTTGATTAATTTGGATTATTAATCACCTAAACCGAACCACTTTGAAAAGAAAAGATTTCCTTTATCTATCCGGAATGGGAATGGGTGCCTTAGTACTCCCCGATCTATCCGCTTATGCGATGCCGATAGACCCTGAGCAGGCACTGGTCCGAGTAGATCCAAAAATTAAAAAAGAACTGGCTGATGTGGCGCTAAATGCGGCCAAATCAAAAGGGGCTTCCTATGCCGATGTTCGTATTGGCAGGTATTTGAACCAATTTGTAGCCACTCGTGAAAAAAGAGTACAAGGTGTTGCCAATACCGAATCGTATGGTGTGGGTATCCGTGTCATTGTAAATGGCTGTTGGGGATTTGCCGCCACCAACAAAGTCACTAAAGACGGGATTGCCAAAGCTGCCGAACAAGCAGTTGCGGTAGCCAAAGCCAATGCTAAAATACAAGGAGAACCTGTACAGCTAGCTCCTCAAAAAGGTTATGGCGAAGTGAGTTGGAAAACGCCTATCGAAATTAATGCTTTTGAAGTTCCTGTAAAAGAAAAGGTAGACTTGCTACTGAACGTGAATGACATTGCCATGCAAAATGGTGCTAGCTTTGTCAATTCGGCAATTTTCGCAGTAAACGAGCAAAAGTATTTTGCTTCTACTGATGGTTCCTACATCGATCAGGATGTACACCGTATTTATCCAACCTTTAACGTTACTCGTATTGACAGGGCTTCTGGTCAGTTCAAAACCCGCAATTCTTTAAGCTCACCAATGGGCATGGGCTACGAGTACATGAATGCTCGTCCAGAGGATAAAGTTGCAGGTATTGTGACCCGTTACAAAGGTCGTTACGACATGTTGGAAGATGTAAAATCGGCCGCAAAGGTAGCTTCCGAAAAAGTAACCGCCAAATCGGTAGAACCAGGGAAATATGACTTGGTATTGGATCCATCACACTTATGGTTAACCATACACGAATCAGTAGGCCACCCTACCGAGCTTGACCGTGTATTAGGCTATGAAGCCAATTACGCAGGAACCAGTTTCCTTACCTTGGACAAATGGCAATCCAAAAACTTCAAATTTGGCAGCAACAAAGTGAATTTATTTGCCGACAAAACGCAAGTGGGTTCATTAGGTGCCGTAGGTTATGATGATGAAGGGGTAAAATGTAAAAAATGGGATTTGATTAAAGATGGTGTCTTGGTAAATTATCAGGCCATTAGAGATCAAGCACATATTATAGGACTAAACGAATCGCAAGGTTGCTGCTATGCACAAGGTTGGGATGACGTGCAGTTCCAAAGAATGCCAAATGTATCCTTACAAGCGGGTAAAGAAAAACTAAGCGTTGATGACATGATCAAAAATGTAGAGAAAGGTATTTACATTATTGGTGATGGTAGTTTCTCTATTGACCAACAACGCTACAATTTCCAATTTGGTGGACAAATTTTCTACGAAATCAAGAACGGAAAAATTGCAGGCATGCTTAACGATGTAGCTTACCAAGCCAATACCCAAGAGTTTTGGAATTCGTGTACCGATATCTGCGACGAAAGCGATTATCGTTTAGGCGGTTCTTTCAACGATGGTAAAGGACAACCTTCACAAAGCAGTGCCGTTTCACATGGCAGTGCCACCACCCGTTTTAATGGAGTTAACGTAATTAATACAGCAAGAAAAATATAATATGGCCATATTAAGTAAAGAAGAAGCCCAAGCAATTTTAAAAAAGGTACTTAGCTATGCTAAAGCCGATGCTTGTGAAGTAAGTTTAAATGGCTCTGATGGCGGTAATATCCGCTATGCCAGAAATGCCGTTTCAACCGCAGGGCAAATAGATGTAATGAGTTTAGGCGTAAGTGCCACTTTTGGTAAAAAAACAGGTACGGCAACCATCAACGAGTTTGACGACGCCTCTCTGCAAAAAGTAGTGAAAAGGGCCGAAGAATTGGCCATGCTTGCGCCTGAAAACCCAGAGTATATGCCTCCTTTAGGACCACAAACCTTTGCGGAATCATTAACCTATAATGCCAATACCGCCGCCATGACACCTGAAACCAGGGCCGAAATGGTAGCTCAAAGCCTTAGTGTATCCAAGGCTGGTGGTTTAGAAGCTGCTGGTTTCTTGGAGAACAACACCCGCTTTAATTCCATTATGAACTCCAAAGGCTTGTTTGCCTACAACAAAAGCACTAACGTGTCTTTTTCAGTGACCATGCGTAACAAGCAAGGTACGGGCTCAGGCTACGTAGATCAAGATTTCAATAATTTGAGCAAAATGGACACGCTTGCATTAACCAAAATTGCAGCAAGTAAAGCCAACGGATCTGCTGGTGCCAAAGCTATTGAACCAGGAAAATACACCGTCATTTTAGAACCTTTGGCAGCTAGCGATATGCTAGGTAACATGTTTAGGGGTTTTGACGCCCGTAGTGCCGACGAAGGTCGTAGCTTTATGAGTAAAAAAGGTGGTGGTACACGTTTGGGTGAACAGTTGTTTTCTGAAAACGTAAACATCTATTCAGATCCACTTAATCCAGAAGTACCGGGTTCTACTTGGAGCGGCGATGGCTTACCTGTCACTAGAACACAATGGGTACAAAATGGTGTCGTAAAAAATCTATCTTATTCAAGATACTGGGCTTCTCAAAAGAATGTACAACCACTTCCTTTTAGCCGTAGTTTGGTAATGGAAGGTGGAAACCAATCGTTAGAAGATTTGATTAAGAGTACTGAAAAAGGTATTTTGGTAACCCGTTTCTGGTATATCCGTATGGTTGACCCTCAAACTTTATTACTTACTGGTCTTACTCGCGATGGTACTTTTTACATTGAAAATGGCGAAATCAAGTTTCCAATCAAAAACTTTAGGTTCAACGAAAGTCCGGTAATTATGCTTAACAACGTAGAAGCTTTGGGTAAACCTGTACGTACAGGTAGTGGATTGATTCCACCAATGAAGATTAGAGACTTTACTTTCTCATCATTATCTGACGCGATTTAATATTTTATAGCTATCCGTCATTTCGACGACGTTAGGAGGAGAAATCTAGCATATAGTTAACTTTTTGCTAGGCTTAATGGCACTGACTTACCATGCGCTCCACTTTTTTCGTTCGAGATGACGGTTTCTATTATTTATCAGCAAAAAATCACAAATCTTGAAAAGAAGAGACTTTTTATACCTTACTGGCATTAGTGCTGGTGCTTCTATGGCCGCTAGCGTACCTGTGTTTGGTCGAATGATTTCTGTGGAGGAAGCCCTCACTCCTGTTGATGTGGCCATCAAAAAGCGATTGGCAGATGTAGCCTTAAACGCCGCCAAGGCAAATGGTGCCAGCTATGCCGATGTGCGCATTGGACGTTACCTGAACCAAGTGATTGCCACTCGTGAAAAAAGGGTCGACAACATTGCCAATACGGAATCATATGGTTTAGGCATTAGAGTGTTGGCCAATGGTGCTTGGGGTTTTGCAGCCACCAATAACTTAGACCACGACAGTATTGCCAAAGCCGCTAAAATGGCAGCGGCCATTGCTAAAGGAAATGCAAAACTGATGGACGAGCCTGTGCAATTGGCTCCACAAAAAGGTTATGGTCAGGTATCATGGAAAACGCCTATTCAATCCAATGCTTTTGAAGTGCCTATTGCAGACAAAGTAGATTTATTGCTTAATGTGAACAATGAAGCCCTTAAGGGAGGTGCAAAATACATCAATAGTAACCTGTTTATGGTGAACGAACAAAAGTATTTTGCTTCTACAGATGGCTCTTACATTGACCAGGACATCCACCGCATTTGGCCTACCTTTACCCTTACCAAAATAGATGCGGCAGCAGGAAAGTTCGAAACCCGTAATGCTTTAAGTGCACCAATGGGGATGGGTTTTGAGTACATGCAACCTCTTGATAGCGAAAAAATCAAAGGTGGCCCTGTTACGCTATACAAAAAACGTTACGACATGTTGGAAGATGTGAGAGAAGCAGCCGTACATGTAGACGAGAAATTAAAAGCAAAACCTGTTGCTCCAGGCAAATACGATTTGGTATTAGATCCTTCGCACTTGTTCCTTACCATTCACGAATCGGTGGGACATCCAACGGAGCTAGACCGCGTATTGGGTTACGAAGCAAATTTTGCGGGAACCAGTTTCCTTACCTTGGATAAATGGGAAAGCAAAAAATTCAACTTTGGTAGCAAGGAAGTAAACATTGTAGCCGACAAATTAGAAACAGGCTCATTAGGTGCCGTAGGTTATGATGATGAAGGGGTGAAATGTGGCCAATGGGACATTATTAAGGATGGTATTTTGGTGAATTACCAAACTATCCGAGATCAGGCACATATTTTAGGCTTAAAGGAATCACAAGGTTGCTGCTATGCGGATAGCTGGGACAGCATCCAATTCCAAAGAATGCCAAATGTATCTTTACAAGCCGGAAAAGCACCATTATCGGCTGCCGATATGGTGAAAAATGTAGAGAAAGGTATTTATATGTTTGGTAGAAACTCCTACTCTATTGACCAACAGCGCTACAACTTCCAGTTTAGTGCGCAATTGGCTTACGAAATTAAGGAAGGAAAAATTGTAGGCATGCTTAAAGATGCGGCCTACCAAGCTAATACCCAAGAATTTTGGAATTCCTGCGTACAGCGTTGTGATCAAAGCGACTATCGTTTGGGAGGTACTTTCTCTGATGGCAAGGGTCAACCTAGCCAATCCAGCGCAGTTTCCCATGGCAGTCCAACCACTCGTTTCAATGGAGTGAGTGTGATTAATACAGGAAGGAAACTGGGTTAGTTGCCAGTGGTTAGTGATTAGTTGTTAATGATTAAAAAGAACTAGGAGTTAGTTAAAAAGTTCTATTACCTAATTGCTAAACCCTAGTTCCTAGCTACTAATACCTATCTCCTAATTCCTAGCTCCTATTCTAACATTTTATTTGTACATTTGTAGCCCAGTAGCGGCGATTACTAAATACTAATCACTAGCTACTAACTACTAAAAATGGGGCTGTTCCTGGATTTGACAGGGTGGCGCTGAATATGTAAGCATGCAGTGCGTTGTACGGTGAGCACTTTAAAGAGAACGTTCAAAACAATAATTGGCGAAAATAACTACGCCTTAGCTGCTTAATTTAGAATTAAGAAAGCTTTTGTCTCGCTAACTGCCGCATAGTTAGGTTAGCATCAGAGGCATCGAAATAACCATGCTAGCTTTTGTAGAGGTACGATGCAATCGCGAAATAAAGTATCTAAGGATGTTGTCAAGGTCGGTTTCCAGCCCGACGCATCTCTAAAACCGATTGGAAAATAAGCACGTAGAAAGCATAATTTATCACACAACTGGACAAGGGTTCGACTCCCTTCAGCTCCACCAGGTAACCAAAATTTATCTTGCAAGGGAAATGCCGTCTTAACCGATGGCATTTTTGGTAAACGGAGTTTTTTATGGCACATTCGTGGCGCAGCACCTTTCTAAAAATCAGGAAATCAAGGTTTATAGGGGCGCTAGGGCAATAGTTCGACTCTCCCCGACTCCACAGTGTACTTTGAAAAGCCAATAGCTGAGCTGTTGACTTTTACAAAAAACTTCCCTAAAACCGCATGGAGCCTGCAATTTTAGAAATTGCGGGCTTCATCGTTTTTAACCGGCAGCACACAAAATTTACAAAAATGCCCAAAAAGTTTGTGGCACTTTCTGTGGCACTTTACAGTTTTTTGAATAGGTGCCACAAAAGGAGCCTTAAAACACTGTTTATCAACCAGTAAAGCACATTTACATCTTGATTTGAGTACGATATTATCCGACATTTATTAACCATAAAAAGTAAAAGTTATGTTGGAAAGCAGCTATGGGTTAACCTTCTTTTTGAAGACCCCAAAAAAACCGAAAGACATCAGGATGATTTATTTACGTGTAACCGTAGATGGCAAGCCGAAAGAGATGTCCACTAATCAGAAATGGGATGTTAAAAGATGGGACCAAAAGACGGAGAGGGCCGTCGGTTCTAAAGAAGATGCCCGTGTTCTAAACTCATATCTGGACCTCTTAAATTCTCGTATTGTTCAGTACAAGACCGAGTTAATAAGTACAGGTAGGGCGATAACTGCCGACAAACTCATTGGATGCATTAATGGAAGGAACAACAGGTGCAATACGGTTATAGAGGAGTTTTTAGAGCACAATTCAGAAGTGGAGACCCTCGCAGAAAAGGGCGAGATGGCTCCGGCAACCGCCAAAAGGTTCAGGACCGCGCTAGGGCACGTAAGGGAATTTATGGCCTATAAATACAAGCTTGATGATATTGATTTCAGAGATCTAGATTTCACATTTATCAAAGATTACGATTTTTTCCTTCGAACCGTACGGAACTGCAACAACAATACGACCCTAAAATATATTACCAACTTTAGAAAAATTGTGTTCCGCGCCGTAGATAAGGAGATAATCAAGGCAGACCCTTTTAAGCGCTTTCAGCGAAAACTCACCAAGCCATCAAAAAAGCCTCTCACTGCAAGTCAGTTAGAAACCTTGGAAAATCGTGCTTTCTCATCCGAAAGATTAAATATCGTACGTGACATCTTTGTCTTCCAATGTTATACGGGCCTGGCTTATATCGATGTGTTTCAGTTGGGAAAAAGTGATGTCCAGAGGGGTATCGATGGTGAGCTATGGATTATATCTGACCGACAAAAGACAAAGGCGGCTACCAAAATACCGCTACTCCCGAAGGCAATTGAAATAATACAAAAATATGAGAACGATCCGCTATGTATCCGCAGGCAATCTGTTCTTCCCGTAAGGTCAAACCAAAAGTGTAATGAGTACCTAAAGGAAATTGCAATACTTTGCAATTTTGATTTTGAATTGACTACGCATAAGGCAAGACGTACTTTTGCCTCAACAGTGACACTCCGAAATGGCGTTCCAATAAACATCGTGAAAGAATTGTTAGGTCACTCCACAGTTCTTCAAACTGAGGATTATGCAATTACAGAGGAGCTAAGTATCGGATTGGAGATGCAGCAGCTGAAACAAAAACTGACGCAGATGAAACCAATCAAAGAGAGCAATATGGAAATAATTGCGAGACTCAGGCAGAAACTAGCCCAAATTGAAAATGACATGTACAAAGCCAATACTGACTACAAAATTGACATCACAGTTCTAAATGAACTTGAATCCCAGATTATCTCCTTAAAAGACAGGCTGCTTTCAAAGACAGGGTAATCTAATGTAAAAAAGCCTCCCAAAAATGGGAGGCTTTTAATTTTTAATTTGACGGTTTTAAAAGTAATTCGACTTCGCTTCTGTATCTCGGATCATACGATGGCCGATAAGAGATATAGCCCATTTCCTGAAGCTCCTTAAAATACTTGTGATATGTCGGTAAGGTTGCAATGTGAGAGGAGGCCATAAGCCTGCGTCTGCTTACACGAATGACCTTATATTGATTTTGCAAACAGGCAAGATGTAGAATTGCATTCATTAGCGCCTGATGCCAGACATTCAGTTTCCTATCATTTTCAAGTACTCTCATATATGCTTTTAAAACATCAAAAGTCATTTCTTCCCTCCCTTCATTTCAAAAAGTGCCCGGAGATCAGCTTCATTATAATAATATGAGCCAAGCACCTTTTTGTATCGGACCTTTGCACTAATTCTAAGATTCTGTAATGTTCCCGCCGACATATCGAGCATGCTTCTCACCTTCCTGCTTTTAATCCATCCCGGATAAAGTTCGGTCTGCTCTGGTTGGGTACGATTTTGTTTCTCCAACATTTCACGGATTTCCTTTTTAAGCAACAATCCAAATTGCCTAAGATCGTCTTTTGTTATTCCTCCCTCCATAATTCCTTCTCCTTTTAAATTTCTTACCAATCTAGCTGTTAAAAAACACCTTGCTCCCCTGGTTATTCTTATAAGATGGGATATATTTTATATATCCGTAATCATTCAATTCCCTGATGCATTTGTAGTATGTTTTTTCAGCAGATATTTTCGCTATGCCCATTATATCATGGCTGAATAAAATAACCGGATTAATAAAATTATTTCTCATCCTGTATTCCAACAATGCTGCATAAATTCCGATATGGGTAATGCTTATCCTTCCATCCTTTTCAATTGCAGCAAAAAAATCATTCAACGGTTTCACCTGTTCCATCATCTTAACTAATCTTTTTTGAAGCCTTCCTATTGTTAGGCTTTTCACCTATCCGATTTACCATGCTGCGCACGGCACTTAGGTCATTTGGCTCTACTTGCTTGTTCATTGTAATCTTCTTGGCATGTTCATCGTAAAGGGTAAGAGTCCTGAACTGCGGATTGGCCTCAATAAAAATCTTTACCTCCTTACCATTAAGTATAAGCGTTGCCTCTTTTCGCTCGCCTGCTTTTAGGGCATCTACCAGCTTTTGCTGATTATCAAAGCCAAAATCCTTAAGCGGCAAATTTTTCAATTTTTCCCGCAGATCGTACTCTTGGCCCGTGCGGTAATCTTTTAGGAGATAGTTTCCATTTTCGTCCCTGTCATTAAAATCCAGTTGGCACCATTTGCCGTTCATTTCCACCGAGCGGCCTGAAAGCAGATGGAACGCCTGAATGGCATCCACACCATTTATTTGTCCCTGTTCAAAGAACCGCCCTTTAATGTCGGCCGTTTTTCTACGATCAAATAAAGCTGCCTCGAAACCTTTTACATGGTAACTGCCATTTCCGTGAGCAACTACAGCAATCTTGTAGTCCATTCTCGTCTGGTCATCCATAAAGTGCGATACCGGAACACTGAATTGGCTATGCCCCTGCCCAATCTTTTCCTGCACTTTCTCGAATACGTCTGAAAAGCCAATCCGCTGGAGCTTCTCCCGCAACATTTGGGTATTCTCCTGCATGTTTTTTTCTTCAATTTTGGCCATTCTGCTCGTTAGTATAGCCGAAGTCAACAGACGGCGAAAGAGCCTTACCAAGAAGTTTGGATAAAGCTGCTTTTCGATGCTACGTCTTTCCTGGGCAACAATTGCCAAAGTATACCTTTCGCTTAAATTGGCCGTCGTCTTGTATTTTCTTACAAGGAGGTTATACCGTCCCAACTTCTGATGTAATACAACCCTGTTGGCAGAAGGCGTATTGGAAAATAATTTCCCAATACGTGCCTCCATTTCTAGCCATCTGGCTAATTCCGTTTCGACCCTATTGTGATCCATCGTTTACCTGTCTGCTATAATTACCTTGACTGCCTTGCCGCCCTTTTTTTACTCTTTTGCTCTGGAATATCGGGCGCTTCGTCGTGGTCATTTGCCTGCCTTTCGGAACGCTTCTGCGATTGGCCATTCTCCTGTCCTTCCTTTTCCTGTTTTGCTTGTCGCTGTCCTTCACGCTTCATATTTGAATCGTATACATTGATCGACTTGAATTGCGGGCTGGCTTCAATGAACTTTTTGATTTCTTGGCCATCTTTTTGAAAGGTCGCCGATTGAAGATTTCCCTTCTTAAGGGATTTCAATAAATTCGATTTGTGCTCATCATTTGACAGTTCTTTTATCGCATGTTTGCCAAGCGCATCTTCGAGATCATATCCATACTTTTCGCTATAGTATTTTGTCTTGAAGTTTCCATGTTCGTTGGTTTGGGTGAAATCCAACTGTAGCCATGAGTTGTACATCTCTCCCTCGCGGTTGATTAAATCCTTATTGACACATCTTCCGCACAGTAGGTTGTAGGCTTCCTTCAGATAAATATTGTTATGCCTGTTCTCGAAACCGTTAATGAAGAAGGTCTGTGAAACCTTTTCCTCATTTCCTTCCTTTTGCACTTCGGCCTTATAGGAATTGAAGAAATACATGTCCGTGGACTTTGACCTGCTAAAACTCAATTCGGCATTCACCTCGTCGTTTCCAAACTTCGTTTGAAAATCCAACTTGAAATCTGCGGGTCCCCCTGATATTGCATTAGCAATTTTTTCAGTCAATTGGTCTCCGAATCCAGTCTTTTTGACCTGCTCTTGCAGGTATTCTAAATTTGCCATGTTCATCACTTTTAGTTTTATGTTATCGATTATTTCGTTTTTTTTTTGCACTGGTAAGGTAGTTTGTAACCATACCTCCAATGTCCACGATTCCGTTGCTCTGCATCAGCTTGTCCAGATCGTTCTTGGCGTCTGACATTATCCTGTATGCCATTCTAATGGCGATGTAATCGAAACGGTCCACGTCGGTAGTCATTTCATAACAGAACTCTGCCGCTGCCTCTGCTGTGGAAAAGGTGTGTATTCCCTGCTTGTCAACGGGCGAGTTGCTGTCACAGAATGCAACGAATTCGTCCCCACCCTCCCACCGTTGTTTCATTAGATACTCCAGGACTTCTTCATAGTCCTCTATCCTGATCTTCATATTTACTTAAATTTTGCTTTCGATTTCTATCGAATTCTTGACTTCGAATCCAAATACATCCCATCCCTTAAAAATTTCGCCATGTTCTGCATCCGGCCTGTCCCTTGCGAAAAGCTCCACTCGTGGGAGATCTCCGAAAAGCTTGGTAATGCGTTCCCGCACAACGTCCGGTTTTTGGGAATGTCGGCATCTGGGCTCCATAATTACCTGTCTGACATTCTTTGCCTTTCTTTCCAATGCCTTTCCCTTGGTAAAGAGGAGCACTATTTCGGCATTCGCCCTTGTGTAGTGGCCAAGGCCGACAAACAGTCCTCCGCTTTTAGGATTGGTCTTGACCCATACGAAGGCAACGGTCTTGTATCTGAATCCCCAACTGCCTGCCAGTTCCAGTCCTTCCCTAAGATTGGGAAAGGTTACCCAAAGGAACAGGACGCAGTCATCGGTACATATCTGTGGCACATTCAGTTTTTTAAGGGCTTCGAGGCTTAGCGTCAGATAGTGGCTTGCGGCTGTCCTACCCTTTCCCTTCTTTTTCCAAACATTATATTCCCAGGGAGGGTCGGCGTATATGATATTATATTTCTTCACAAGCCTTCCTTCTATCTGGTTGTAGGGATATTGATCTGGTTGACCTTGAAAAGTATCCTGTTTTTTATACGCAGTTCCAAATGCCTGCCTCCATTGCCTTCCATTAGCTGTATGGCCAGAAACTTCTTTTCCGGGATGGTAAATTTTGGCAGTGCTACGACCATGGTGCTTCTCTCACGCGGAAGTATCCTGGTAAGGCCATTAAATAAATTTACGGGCGTAACCTCCACCTCCTGGCTGGCAGTCCTCTTGGCCTTTTTCTGGTCGAGTATATAGAATCGCAGCTGGTCAACATCATAACCGATATTGGACCTGTTTTCTACCCTCATTCTGAAGTACATTAGGTTTTTGTGTATAAATATCCCGTCCAGCCTAAAACCGATCCCGAAGTTTTTTTCATGGATGCCGCCCAGCCTCTTTCGCGAGTGAAATGCCTGTTTCGAGCAGGCCAGAATTTCGGCATGGTCGATCTGGTCCGCCGAAAGGAAAATGGCACCCTTCCTGGCATCATCTCCAAGCAATACGTTCAACTGGACCGGTTGCTTTGCATAGGTGACAATGAAGGAATTGAGCTTGCCATCGGAAGTAATAACGCTAAGGTTACTTTCCCTGATGCTGTCGTTGGCGGCCTTCACCTGCAAAATGTTCTCGGCCCCTTTCGCCTTTTGTACCAGGATATGCCTATCGCCCCTATCTACACTGACTATTCCAAAGGGAAAAATGATGTTGGTGGTTTTGTCAGTGCTTATCTGTATTCGATAAGCCTCTATCGTTCCCAATACCTTCTCCTGCGCCATGCCCGTTAAAGGCATTACAAATAGGGCCACAGCCCAAAAAATCTTACTTATTGTCTTCATTTCTTTGTGTTTTGTTCATTAATAGGATTGTTTCTGTTTTTCGTCCCTTAGAAGGACCTTGTAGCCGGCTTTTACCATCACCTTTACCAGTTTTATTTTTTTGCTGACCAAAGATTTTACGGCCTCGATTCCCGCACCCGCAGCCTGTGCTTCTACCGACGGGTCGAGCGAGGTCATGCCTATGGCCTGAAGGGAACGGTCAACAGACTGTTTGGCTACATCCCTGGTAATCGCCCCCGGAATACGGATACCGTCCATTCCGTCAAGGTCGAAGACTGCAAGCTCAACCGGATAGAGGGAATTTCTGTACCGGATACTGGCAATTTTGATTGTCAGCCTTTCGCCTTCAAGTGAAGCCTTACCGAACACAAAATTGTCTTTGGGGATGAGCGTGCCGTTCACCGTGATGTCGTTCAAAAGCCTTAGCTTTATGGTTGAACCTGTCACGATCGTCTGGTTCTCGTGTACAGCTGCCTGTATGGCATTCTGCTCCAGCGTTTCGGCATTTTCCTCGAGAGCAAAAAAACCGGCTCCATTTCCTGTTTTTCCCGCTGTTAAAACTGTAACGTTATTCTCCTTTTGTGCTCCGGTAACGGCATAGACCTGCCCACGCTTTGCATCACTGCCGTCTTTCAGCTTTTGCCTAACCCTGTCGGGATGTTGGATATCAAGGATTTTCTCCAGCATGCCGTTAAGCTGGCGCATTTCCGGATCGTCGCCTTCCGGCTGGCTCATCATGTTCATCAGCTGCTCCAAGCGGTCGACCTCCGAACCCTTTAGGGCATTGGCTCCCCTTTGTCCCATCTCATACGATTCCTGGTATGGATTGCCGCTGCCAGGTCTTGCCAGTTCCCTGTTGAGGATGGAGAGGCGTTCATAGATTTTTTGGGTATTCGGGTCATTGTGGCCGGAGCCATACAGGGAATTGTTCATGCCCGTACCGGCTGGCGGGTAGCCGTTAAATTGTTGGGCCTGTCCTTCCATCGGCCCTGCGTCCCGATAGGAAGGGTCGTTCCTTAGCATCTCCTGGAATTTGATGGAGTCCTTTTTGGCCTTGGTATAGTAGCCCATCTTATCAAGGTCCGCTTCCTCGGATATCTGCGCATCGGGTAACCTGAAGTTAACTCCGGGTATCTTTTTTTCGGATGATTCTGTTCCGTAGGTTCGTCCACCGCCCAATGCCCAAAAAATGAGGGTAATAAACGGCAGTACTAGCACGGGGAGAATCAACATCAGCTTTCGCTTTCTTTCTCGTTTCAATTGATTTTCCATCTTTATCTATTTTTAATTTGTGATTGGTAATATTTGATGATCCTGCCTAGGCTATCAGGAAGACCCGGATGTCTGCTGACTATCTTCAAGTATCTTACCCGCCCTTCCGGGCTTTTCTGGAGGCTATCGAGAAAGGCTTTATATTCCACCAACCTATCAAATTCCGCTTTGGTCAGCCGATCCCTATTTGCACCTTCATTTTCGTCCGGCGGACCGGTAATCGTTCTTGTTATGCGGTCAAGGCTAAAGGCTTTTTCAAGCTCTCCTGTCAGCCCTCCTATGAGCAATAATCCGGATACTGCACCTCCAAGCATGATGAAGATTGCCAATAAAATTCCCCATGTCCTCCTGTTGTAATGTCTGGTAGATTTTTCGAGCCAGTCGGCTCCTCGCCTCTCGGCCTGTCGGATTTTTGCGGACAGTCCCCTCTTCGCGAATCCCTCTTCTTTTGACTTATCCATAATCATTGTTTTTAGTGGTTTCTGTTCATGCTTTTGATATCCCTGTTATCCAATGTGTTCCATCGTTCGATGAGAAAACCATGCGGGTTATTATCGCTTCTGGATACGCTGCGTAGGCTGCCTTCCGTCAAAAGGCTCCTGGTAGTTACCGTGGTCGGTCTTATAATGGTCTGGGTGGCATAGCATCGGAAACGGTAGGGATGTGAATTGATGTCAATCATTACGCTGTCAATGGCGATGGTCTGGTTTACGTTCCCGCTGATCAGCCCTGCATAGTACCCGTTTTCCTTCAGGTCATCATAGGCCCTTTTTGCGCTGCCGTCTGCCAGATATAGGGCTTTGGCGATATTTGCCTGTATCGCCTTATCGTCGGGGTCGAGGGTAAAAAAAAGCTTGTGGAAGGTTTTTACGTGGTCTCGGGCCTCAACAGGGATATTTTCCTTACGGTCTGAGGAATAGGCTTCCAGCGCCTTGCCGTTAGCAAGGATGTAGATGCGGGCCTGCATTTCGCTGACCAGCCTAAAGCTGTGGTACACCGCAAAACATGTGGCCACTATGCTGCCGCATACTACCGCCAACGTAAACTTTCTGACTTGGGCAAACGCGGTATCGATATTTTTCATTTTTGTAAACATGGTGCTGTCTTTAAGAATTTCCCTTTAACCTTTCATTCTGGTAGCCTGCCGGCTTCCCGTTACCGTCATCGAAATACGGTGCGCTGTTTCCGTTTGCGGCCATGCTCTGTGACATCTGTCCTGCCACTTTTCCCATCGCGTCAGCCGCCATGCCCACGCCTGCTGTAGTGGAGCTGACCACGGTCTGCGTGCTTCGTCCGAACATGCCCGTAATTTTCTGGCCCAGAGCTCCGCCTCCCCCTGCATGGACGATATAGTTCGCCACGGAGGGTACTGTGAAATAGCCCACGATTCCGATTATCATAAAGACCAAGTAGGCCGCATCCGTGCGGCTGAAAAAGGTATCGCCCGTGGCATTGATCTGGGAAATGTCATAGGCCAGCATCTTTTCCTGTATTTTGCCTATAATGCTTCCAAATATGTTGGCTACAGGAAGCCATAGGAAGATGTTTATGTACCTTGCAAGCCACACAGTGAGCGTATGTTGGAAGCCGTCAAAGACTGCCAGTCCAAATACCAATGGGCCAAGTATGGAGAGCACGACAAGTTGGAAGGTCCTGAGGGTGTCGATGCAAAGTGCCGCAGCTTCAAAAAGTATGCGGAGGACCTCGCTCATCCACTCCTTGACGGAGTTCCTAAAATTGTAGGACAGCTTGGACATGGCAAACTTGATGTCATTGCCTATGCCTTCAAACATTCCTTCGTCATCAGGGCTTGCGTTATCGTGCGTGTACTTGTACCAACGGTCGCGGTCCCCGCTGCCGCTTTCTCCCACGTACATCTGCCACGCATTTGTGGTTTTAATGGCTTCCTCCTTTTTCTTCAGCAGGACGGCAATGGCCTTGTTGCTTCCCTCGACCATTTTGGCGGTTCCGGTAACGGTGGGTTTCATCACGCCGTTGATGATTGCCATCACGGACGGGAAGAGCAGGATGCACAGGCCAATGGCAAATGGCCTCATCAGGGGATAGAAGTCTATGGGCTCTGCATTGGCAAGATGGCGCCAGACCCTCGAGGCAATGTACCATAGTGCTGCAAATCCGGCCAGGCCCTGGCCGACCCCGATCAGCTGGCTGCATAATGGCATCATTTCATTGTAGAGCTGGTCCAAGACACCATGCAGCCCGTTCATTTCATCGGCAAGCCCCTGTGCCATTCCTAAATTGGGGAGAAGTAGCATCAGCATTGCCAAGGCTATTTTTTTCGTTGTTTTCATTTTATTATTGGTTTGGATTTATTCCGTGCAGCCTGCCGACGGTTTGCGCGTCTTTTCTTTCTTTTGCCCTTTGCAGTGCCAGCACCGATGTGTTGTTATTAAAGTTTCGCAGGAACAGCACCTTGTCCTCCATATCCGCGAAAATGCGGTCAATCTCCCTAAGGCGTTCATCGTCGCTCATACGTGCCCTGCCTGCGGTGATTATGGTAGCCAGGTCATCGAGGTTCCTTAGGCTGTCGTCGAACAGCCTACCGTAGACCGTGGAAAGGTATTGGATTTCCTGGGGCGTGAAATTGCCCTCCCTCCTGAAGCGTCCGAATGCGCTCCTGTATTCGTCGACCAGGGTAATCTGGTAGTTTACGATGCCCGCCACCTTGCGGTAGTTCCTGACTGTGGGACTTACCTGGAGAAGGCCGTCAAGGAAAGTTTTGTGCAGGCTGAAATTCCCTTGGGAGATATCCTTGACCGTATTGTAGCCATAGGTCAGTATCTCGTAGCCTTTTTTCATATCCTTTAGCAATTGCTTGAACTGGGACAGTTTTTCCACGTTCAGCAGTAGCTGCTGCGCCTCATGTGACTGCGCTTGTGCCGATCCTCCTAAAAGGACCACACATAAAATGGTGGTCAAGATGCTTTTCATTGTTCCTGGTTTATGCCATGCAGGGCACGGCTGGTTTTAACATCGGTCTCTTCGTTCTTTCTGGAAAGGGCCATTACTTTTGTATCGTTGGTAAACCCTTGCAGAAATGTATATTTCTGCTGCATTTCACTGTGAAGGGCGTCAATGCGCGATAGCCGCTGGTCATCGGTCATTTCCAATGCGCCGCTTGTAATCACATCAATCAGCGCATCGATCGTTTGGGAACAGTCTACCATCAGCCGACCAAATACCCTACTGAGATATTCCAGCTCATCGATGGACAGCATACCGCCATCACGCAGCTGTCTGACCGTCCTGTTATAGTCCTGCACCATCCTGAGCTGTATTTCAATGGTCTGGCCCACCTTTACCGAGCGTCTTACTTTCGGGTTTACCGTTTTCAGGGAATTGAAAAAATCGGTGTGCAGGCTGAACTCGCCGTGTTTGAAACTGCCGATGGTATTCAGTCCTTTCTTGGCAATCCTGTAGCCTTCCCTTACATAACCCGCGTATACTTTCAGTGCTGCGATCTGCTGCACGAGGTACTTGCGCTGTGTCTTTTTCTGCTTGGTCCATTCGCTCCACGTTTGTGCCTGGGAGGTGTGTATTGCTGCTATCAGCAGGAATAAAATGATGAATGTCTTTTTCATGTTCAAATCTTTAGGGTAGTCCATATAGTTTCTTTACGGCCGCTATTTCCTGGGCGGTCTTGGAACGTTGCAGGCTTAAAACCATGTTCTGCCGGTTAAAGCGGCGTAGGTCATCGTACGTAGTGTCGATCTTATCTGCGGCATCATTGATGAGCTGCAACCTTTTGGCATCGCCCATGTGGAGGGCAAAGGACTCGATGATTAGCGTAATCTGGTCTATATTGTCTATAGTGGCCTCCAAAATGCCGCTATACACCTTTTCCATATAGGCCAGCTCGTTGGCGGTAAAGTTCCGGTCGCTACGGATGAGTGCCCAAGCCCTGCTGTACTCGTTGACCATCGCAACCTGCTTTTGGGCCACTTCACGGATACGCTGGTAATAGGTAATCATGGCCTTTACCTTAGCGAGCTCCTCATAGTATTTCCGATATTGTTCCTTTTGCTTTTCGGTCCATTCCGCTATTTCTTTGAGCTTCAGTTTTGACAGGGCATTTTCGAGTGTCTTTTGCGCGTTCTGCAACCATATCGTTTTGTTCTGGAGCCTTTGTATCTTCAGGTCAACGGCACGGATTACGCGCTTGATGCCCTGTTGTATTACTGCCATAATGCCGGCCTGGGCCCTAGCTTCATGGACTGGCACCGAGGCAATGGACAGTGCAAGTGCAGCCAACAGTATTTTTAGGTATTTCTTCATGGTTTTTGATTTTTAGGTTTTACTCCTGATTTCTTCGGCCATCGCCATGATGCCTTTCTGGATATTGCCACCGAACCTTTCTGCATGTTCGGCCAGTTTTACCTTTTCGCTCTGCTCGGTGGTATAAGCGAGATATTCTTCCAGGCTAACCTCTGTACGGTACACCTTGCTCAGCATACCACCGAGGCTGATAAAGACCTCCTTGTATTTTTTGGAAGGGTCATTGGCTTTGTTGACGGAAAGCACCAATGCCTTCTCCTTTTCGGTAAGTCCCAATAGTTCCTGGATCTGGTCGAATTTGTTCTGGTACTTGCTCTGGTCGAGCAGTATCTTGCAGTCTGAATTGTTGATAATGGCCTGTTTTACGATAGGCGATGAAATGATATCCTCAACCTCCTGTGTCACGACAATGGCCTCCCCAAAGAATTTTCGAACGGTTTTGAAAAGGTATTTGATGTATTCGGCAAAACCCTCCTTCATCAACGCCTTCCACGCCTCCTCTATCAGGATCATCTTCCGGATACCCTTCATCTTTCGCATCTTATTGATGAAGACCTCCATGATGATAATCGTGACGACCGGAAAAAGAATGGGATGGTCCTTGATATTATCCAGCTCAAACACAATAAACCTTTCCGTGAGCAGGTTTAGGTTCTCGGTGGCATTAAGGAGATAGTCGAATTCCCCTCCCTCATAGTACGGACGGAGTACATAGAGGAAGTTGTCAATGTCGAAATCCTTCTCCTTTACCCTGTCGCCTTCCAGTACCTTTGTATACTTCTCACGCAGAAAGGCATAAAAAGAATTGAAGCACGGAAATACCTCGGGATGGTTTTCAAGATGTTCGTAGTACCCGCCGATGGCGTTGGAAAGCGCCACATACTCGCTGCGCCTGAACTGCTCGTCGTCCTTCTTCCAAAGTGCGAGAAGTAGGGTTTTGATGCTTTCCTTTTTTTCGGTGTCCAAACTGTCGCCCTCCCCGATATAGAAGGGATTGAAACGGATGGGGTTCTGCTCGCTATAGGTAAAGTAATATCCTTTTACCATGTCACAGAGCCCCCTGTAGCTATGTCCGACGTCTACCAGCACGATATGCGTTCCCTGTTCGTAGTAGCTACGTACCATGTGGTTGGTGAAAAAGGATTTTCCGCTGCCTGATGGGCCAAGGATAAACTTGTTCCTGTTGGTACAGACCCCCAGGTCCATCGGCTCGTCCGATATGTCCACATGTACGGGCTTTCCCGTCAGCCTGTCACCCAAACGGATGCCGAACGGACTGAGCGAGGTGCGGTATCCAGTTTCGAGATTTAGGAAACAGGTGGCCTGTTCGGCAAACGTATCAAAGGTGTCGTTCATCGGAAAGTCGGCCGCGTTGCCTGGAATGCCCGCCCAAAAGATCTGTGCTGCGCCGACTGTTTCCTGCTTTGCCACGGCATCCATCTGCGCCAGTGCGGATGAGACCATATTCTTGAGCTGCTTCAGTTCCTCCCTGTCATCGCACCATACCATTACGTTGAAATGTGCCTTTACGGGCAGCCTCTGCTGAGAGATGGCTTCATTCAGGAAGGCATTGGTCGAATCGCGGGCAATAAGGTTCTCGCGGCTGTAGGCGGAAAGGGACTGGAGACGGAGGCGTTTGGCTTCCAGCCGCTGGATGGCCTTCTGTGCATCGTCGATAAATATAAATTGGTTATAGATGTGGTTGCAGGGCAAAAGCTGTCCAAGCGTCGAGGCAAAGCCGATGCTGAACTTGGTCCTGTCGGTGGAATACCTGTCATAATTGATTCGGCTTCCGCACAGGGCCGGCAGATCTGCTGCATCTCCCAAAGTATAAAGCTGGCAGTAGCGGTCTCCAACCCTGAGTCCTTCGTCAAAGCTGATATCGTTGATGATATGGCTGCTTTCCCTTTCGCTCAGGTAGACATACCTTTCAATAAGCCCTTTGGTCCGCCTGTGGCTTTTCAGGAAATAGTCCGTCATTCTTTGCAGTTTGACAAAACCGCTGTCTTCAATGATGCGGCGGAACTGCCCCGAGCTGTCGACGAAGTCCTGCAGGGCCTGTTTGGACAGGGTCTCCTCCGGTACGATATTCCTTCTTAGCAGGTTGGAAAAAAGCGAGCTTGCGCCTTTCCTGTTCGCGGGCTTTTTTGTCAGCATGATGTAGCACGAGTGGTCCAGAAAGGGACGTTCGTTGAAGAACCTGTCACTGCTCCTGCTTAAAAAGCTATTATCCGGTCCCGAGAAGTCGGGACTGAAGGTACCGTCCAAAAACCAGTCCTGCTTATGCAGTACCGTGTGTTTTGGCAGAATCTTGATTGCCTTTATCCACGTCTGGTGGAATGCCTCATATTCCTGGTCCGAAAGGGTGAATATCTCAGGCAGCTCGGCCCTAAATACTATCGTTACATCGCCATTTTTACTGATTATGCAGTCGTGCTGCACATCCATGATAGGGAATATATCCTCCAACATCTTTTCCATCTCACTATTCCTTTATGGTTCATCTTCTTTTATATCTTCCTGCGTCCCTGTTTTGGCCTGCGCCCCCTGCTTTCCTTTTTTTCCAGTCTGCCCCGGTTACGGTCCATAATCCTTTGGAATATTGTGCCCTTCAGGTCAACTGCCCTTGCCGAGAAATGCGTCTTTACGGGAGTTTCTTTCAGCCCATGCAGTTTATCATATCCGGCCTTCCTGTTGCATCCGATAGGGTCAAGAAACCGCTCGTGGGGGAAGCCCACCAGTATGAGGTCTTTGGGAAACTCGACCATATTATGAAGATCGACATCTTCAAATTCACGCCTCCCTGGATGGTATGGTATAATGTATTCCCCCGTACCTTCATTGTCATAATAGAATTCGAGGTCTTCGAAACGAATACCTTTGGATTGAAAGTCATCGTGTGGCCTGAGCATATCCATGTGGATGTCAACATAAAAGGCATGTCCTGCAATCTCCATCGTCGGAAGCCTTCCCTTTAACCTCAGTTCCAGCGCCTCTTTGTCAACCATCACATCCAAGTCCCTCTTTCCTTTTAGGTCGGACAATGGAAGGCCGTACTTCGCCGCCATTCCTTCGGGGTCCATCTCTAACAGTTCGGGGAGGTGAACCCGTACCAAATCAGGCCTTTGCCAACCGGGACCCTGTATGGTCTTATTATTCCGGCAATAGTTGAAGCTGTAACCGTTGCCGTCGTCGTCCATTTCAAAGATTGAAATGGTGTTGGCGGGGTTCCCTCTTTGCACCAACTGTAAATTTTCAACCTCTATCAGGAACTCGGTTCCCGAAATGGTGATAAATGGCAGTTCTCTTTCCATTCCACTGTCCCTTTCGCTTTAAAAAATCATTAGTTTACTTATCCTTTATGGGCGGCATTAAATACGCCTGCCCTTCTTGCGTACCCTTTCCGACCTTGGGTCGTCATCTTCAAAACCCTTGTTTTTGCGTTCCAGGTTTTTTGCTATGTAGATTGGCACGTCCGTTTCTGCCAGCGGGTATATCCTGGCCTTCAAATCATGCTGGAGCGGAAATGAGCCGAGCAGGGAAAGCTCGTACGTGCCTTCCTTTCTGGCCGCACCAATTGGATCAAGCCAAAGGTCATGCGGCAGTTCCACCAGCACTGTGTTTTCGGGCTCCTTCTCTATCTTGTCAAGATCTGCATGGATGACATTGTGTCTTTCGTGGTCGTACAGAAAAATGTAGTTTCCCGCGTCGTTTATCCCTAGCGCTTTTAACTGAATGCTACTGTGTGGCTCTGTGCTGTCCCGAAGCTCACCGACTCGGATATCTATATGGTATTTTCTGCCTGCAATGTCGATTTTTGGCAGGATTCCCTGCAACCGCTCATCGATTAATCGGGGATCGCACCGCAAATCATTATCGTCCTTGGGCAGGCTGTCCTTTTCAAGCCCATACTTGATACGGATACCCTCGGGATCAAGGTCCACCATCTGCCCTATGATATGTTTTGAATAGTACGGATGCGGCGTCACGGAAAGTCCCTGTAGCTCGGGCTCGATGTAAACCGCATAGCCGTTTCCTTCCCTCTCCATTTCATTAAAGCTTGCCCTGCACGCGCGAAATTCCTTGTGCCTGACCTCGGCAAATGCTACATCTACGATGAGGGTGATATCGCCGACAACGATTTCGGGTAATACTCTTTGTAGTTCCATAGTTATAGTTTTATAAATAGATTCCTTGTTCGAGATCGCAGGGCCTTGGGCAGCCGCTTTTTTGCCAGTGCCTTCATTAGGCCATGTTCGCCGTACTTGTGGCTCATTTTGTAGATCTTGATGACCATTACGGTTCCGATAGCGGCAATGATTCCTACGCACAGGTAGGAAGGCAGTCCAAAGAAATACAGGATTGCGAACATTACCATCAGGATTACGATACCTCCTCCCAGGTACCATATGTACTGCGCCTTTAGTCCCTTGAACTCAATACTTTGGTTGATTCCCTTATTGATCTGGTATACGCTATTTGCCATCTGTGATTTTATTTTATGATCTTATCTGAATTTCATCCTATTGTTCCTGCGCATGGCCGCATAGGTCTGCTGCATCAAATTATGCGTAGGAATCTGTTCCGTTTTTTCAGGCTCTATGATTTCTGCCATTTCCACTTCCTCCGGTTCGCAAACCCCTTCGTAATCCGCTTCGGCATTTCCGTCCCTGTCCATCTGTTTCTCCCCAAGCTTTTTGGCTATGTCGGCTTCCAGCCCGGCCAATTCGCTTTTCATGTTTTTAAGTTCTTCTTCCTGCGCGAAGGCTTTTCCGGCAAGCCTTTCCAATTGCGGCCTTTCTTTTTCAAATTCGAGGAGCTCCTTTTCGTACCGCTGTTTAAGCGTGACAGTCCTGTCAATGGCATTCAAAAAATGGCGGGCGGAAAGTTTTGGATTGTCGATATTCGGAAAGCCGTCGTTATAGGTATATTTTATCCCAGAGTTGGCCGTTGTTGCATAGAAATTATTGTAGCTCCTGTATTGTACGAGCCCGTCGTCTATGCGGTAGGGTTCCCGTTCCTGCCTGATGTAAAGGTCGAAACCGTATAGGCTTCCTATCTTTTGCTCCGTGCTGCCTTCATTCTGCGGTTTCCAAGCTCTGTACAGGTTGATGATATGGTTTCCTACCGCCTCGGCATCGCTGCCTTTAAACCCGGTCAACTGGATGTGATTGGATTTTGTTCCGTCCGGTTCAAGTACCAGCCTGCTCTGGTACAGTTCGCAATCGCCCTTCAGCTTTGCGAGTAATGTGGCATTGCGTTCGGCTTTTTCTGTTTTTTCCCTCAGTGCAGACTTGTTCCTGCTTACTTCCCGGTAATGGGCGGTCCTCAGGCTTTCCATCACGGCTATCCTTTTTTCCAGCTTGGACTTTTCCAGCAGGGAATTATCGCCTGAAAGGATGGCAATGTATTCTGAAAAGTTCATGCCGCTCTTTTCGTCCATTGCGCCTTCATCCAGCGTCCTCACCTGAAGTTCGTTGTTTTTCATCTGCGAGATGAAAAGCTGCTTGTTCTTCAGAAGATTGAACTTGTAGTTATCCAGTGATCTCTCTTTGGCATAAATGAAGTTCTTTACCTTGTTGTTGTAAAATTCCTTGGCGATGAGATTACCCTGGCGTGCTCCCCGGCCATTCCGCTGTTCAAGATCTTTTGGTGTCCATGGAATATCCAGGTGGTGCATGGCAACGATCCTCTTTTGCACGTTAAGGCCCGTACCTGCCATTTCGGTACTTCCTATGAGGATGCGGACATCCCCGTTGTTCATCAGCTTGCAGAGCTGTGGTTTTTTGCGATCCTGCCAGTCATGGATAAAGGCAATTTCGTGTGCCGGAATATCAAAATCATTTACCAGCTTGTCTTTGAGGGCCTGATATAGGTTAAAGCCCTTACTGCTCGGTGTACCCAAATCGCAGAAAATAATCTGCGTTCCCTTATGCGGCGTGCTCTCGGCATAAACTTCGGCAACGTTCCTGCTGCACACATTGGACTTTTCATTTGGATGGTCGGAGTACTGGTCTCCGACAAGCCTCATGTCCAACGCCATTTTCTTGGCATAGTTGGTCGCTATCAGCATTCTGGCATTATCCTCTGATGGGGTAAGGGGCGGCCTGTCGATCAATAGGCCGTTTCCTGTACGGGCAAACTCCATAAGCCTTTGGGAAAATTCCTCCTGGTCCGGTGTAAGGGGTATATTTACCAGTACCTCCTCAATTTCCGGTTTGTCGAGATTGATGTGCTTGGCAGTCTTATAGTCTGTAATCTCGTTATAGAACAGGGCCAGTTCCGGTACCTTGATAAAATGCCTGTACCGTTCCTTCGCTACAATCTCATTGGTGATATTGAATTCATAATCGGTAGTCTTTTTTGCGAATACGGCAGCCCAGCCGTCAAAATTTTCGATATGCTGCCTGGCCATTTCCCTTGGCCTCATATACTTGAAAATAAGGTACATCTCCGTAAGGCTGTTGCTAATGGGAGTACCTGACAGGAATGTGGCGCAGAGGTCGGCATCGAATTTCTCCTGAAGGGTCCTGACGGCAAAAAGCATGTTCAGCGCCCTCATGCTGCCTTCCGTATTTCCAAGTCCCGCGACGCGGTTGTGCCTTGTCGTAAAAGTGAGGTTCTTGAACTTGTGCGACTCGTCAACGAATAGGTGGTCAATGCCCAGGTCCTTAAAGGTAATGCCGGCATCTTTTCTTTCTTCGATGTTCCTGACAATGCTTTTGAGCTTGTTCCCCAGGTTGTTTTTTCGGATTTCGAGCCCCTTTAATATCTTCTTGCTGATTTCGGTTCCAAGCTCTTCGGCAGTTTCCAGATCTTGTTCCACTGCCAGCAGTTCCGTTTCCAGTATCTCCCTTTGTATCTCATAGGATTGTGGGATTTTCTCAAACTGTTCATGGGTCATGATAATGCAGTCCCAATTGTTGTTCTTGATCTCGTGCAGTAGTTGCAGCCGTTTGGCAGGCGTAAAATCTTCCTTGCCGGGAAACAGGATACGCGCTGTTGGATATGCCTTCTGGTAGGTTTCCGCAATCTGGTCGATATTGGCCTTCAGCGCAAGTATTGCCGGTTTGTTGACAATGGAAAGCCTTTTAAGTTCCTGTGCCCCTACAACCATCGTAAGCGTTTTACCAAGTCCGACCTCGTGGTCTACCAGCGCTCCGCGATTTTGTACGATACGCCATACCGCGTTCTTCTGCGAGCCGTAAAGGTCATCGATGCCCAAAGATTTCCTGTCAAGGCCTGGAAATGTCAAATGCGTACCGTCATATTCCCGTAGTACATAGCAGTTGAAGATTTCGTTGTAATGGTCGGCAATTTCATCTTTGTCCCCTTCCGACAGCCCTTCAAGGTAATCCGTAAAAGATGAGCGGATCTGCTCTATCTTCTGGCTGGCCAGCTGTATGGCTTCATTGTCGGGTTTGCGGATTGTACTCCCGTCAATCCCGGTTACTTCATAGGTAAAAAAAGGCGCCGTATTCTCCAGCGCATGTTCCAGCAGTGTATAGCCATACATGGTGCGCCCGCTTTTTGGAGTTACCGAAAATTCCCTGTCCACCTTTGCATTATGCTTGGCCGTGACCTTAAAGGTATCCAGGGATGGGAAATAGACCACTTCGGTTTCCTGCTCGAACAGTTTTTTGGCGAACTCCTTGAAGTGCCTTTCCGGCATCCACCTTTCACCAAGGTTAAAGTCCAGTAGCTCAAAGGGAATGGGTTCGGGCTGTACTTTTTCCAAAGCGTCCCTGCTTGCGGCAAAAAAAGGATTGTCGGGATGTTCAAGGCAGTACTTTCTTGCTGTTTTTAGCTTGTCAACAACGTTTCCGCTCAGGTAGGCATCCGCGGTCTGCCATTCATTCCATGAAGGATTGATATAGATGTGCCCGTGCAGAGACTTGATTGTGGCAGCGGCATCCGTTCCCAAAATGGTCGATATAAATTCGATATCCACCTTTCCCCTTTCGTTCAGGCAGTGGGCCAGTGCATCCAAGGGACTTTCGGTCCTGAACAGTTCTTCCTTTTTGGCTACGGACTGCGTCAGGATGTCGGACTTGACATGGGCCTTACCTTCCCTGCGTTCCAAAGACGAAAGCAGGGTAACGCCGTAACCGTCCGCAAGGATAAGCCTGCGGTTCTCTATACCGTTCAGCTGTCCGTACCTGGCCACAAAAACATCGTACATCCTGTTCACCACTTCCCTGTCCCTTTCGGCAACAGCTATGCCCGATATCTCGGACGCGGAAAGCTTCAGGTATGCGTCCCGCAAGGCCACATAGCCCTGATAGAATTGCTTTTGCCTTTGGTCGGCAATGGCTTCAAAATGTACCACATTGGTGCTTTTGTCGATTGTGGAAACGTGGCCTATTTTCTCGTTATGGATGGCAAGCATTCCTTCCGTATAGAAAGCTGGCAGTTCCCGCACAATCTTTTCCGCTTCCTGCTTGAACTTGAAATGTCCCGCAAAGGTCTGGTCACCTTCAAAGTGGAAGCTGTGCTGGTATGTGGCCAGCATATTCCTGATTTCGGACAGCTGGGCTGCCAGTTGCAGCCCGCCCATCCAATTCGTTACGCCTGGCTGTACTTCCCGTACGTTGGAACGTAGTTTATAGAGATAGCTGCTACTTTTTTTATGTTTGGCCGTGAGCAGTACGACTACTTCATGTTCCGGCCTGTCCTCCGTACGTATGGTTCCGATGATGCGGGCTGTCTCTTGCAGCACAATGGTGTCGGCTTCGCCCACATACGCAGAGGCCCTTCCAATATTTTCGGCAGGCAGGTTGTCGAACAGGCCAAGTTGGACAGGTGCGATGTTCTCCCTGCTCCTTGGCATGCTCAGGTAGGTCAGCTTTCCGACCGCACCCAGCTCTGGAACTGTTTCCGGAACGCTTTGTTCGAGATTGGGATAAAGATCCCTTTTAAGATTGGCGCCAATCGCCTTTGTCAATACCTCCTTTAGCCTCTCGGCCGCCTGATTGATGTCGTCCGATACCCAGACCTTGTCATGGATATGCCCATACTGGTTTTTGCCGGCACTGACCTCACCGATTATGATTTCAGGATGCTCCTGGATATAGCTGTTCTGGAAAAAGGAGCCGAAATCGTTCTCTTTCCTATCGGTAACCACCAACAGCTGCTCATCCTGTGAAAGTTCCTTTTTCGCACTGTTTTTCTGGACAATTAGCAGGTGGTTGGGAGCTTCCGTATTGCCAGAGTCTTTCATCAGGTTGTCGGGCATTACTGCCAATGCGACAAAATCGGCCCTATCAAAAAGATAGCGCCTTGCCTCCATGTTTGAAGGGCTGTTCAAAAAGCCATCTGTAGTGATATAGGCCATGATGCCGCCCTCGGCCAGCTTGTCTAGCCCCTTTGCAAAAAAATAGTTGTGGATTTTTCCGGTAATCGCCGAATTCCTGTACCCGGGATCATAGACCGAGAAATTACCGAATGGTATATTACTGGCCACCAGATCAAACCCGCCATTTTCATCAATGGAAGTCTCTTCCAGTCCCTTTATATTCGTAGTGGTTTTTACGTGGTTTGTACTGTTTAGGGCAGTGAGTACCATTCCAGTCAAAAGATCCTTTTCAACAGACGTGATATTCGTAAGGCTTGGAAATGTCTTGATCGCTTCTGAAATGAATATACCCGAGCCTGCTGAGGGCTCATATAGCTTTTTGGGCTGGATGCCGTTTTCCTTAAGGACCTGGTATATGGCTGACGGGACAAAACTTGGGGTATAGAAGGCAGTAAGGACACTGTTTTTAAGTGAGGATAGGGCTTCTTCATACGCCTTTCCGTGCAGATTTTCGCGCAGCAGCCTGTGCAGTTTTTGCACGTGGGGATGCAGGTTGAGGTCTGCATTGGAGGCGCCGCTCTTTATCCATGAGGTAAGGTCGCCTTCCGGGTAAAGGATAGCTTTTAGGCCGCCAAACCCGGCATATTCTTTCAGGGCAAGGGCACCATCATCAGGAAGCAATCCCGATTTCTGGTAACCCAAAGCCACCGAAAGGGCACGGATGTTTTTGTTAAGCGTATCGACTGTACTGTAGGCCATCTTCTCTCTCTCTTTTTCTCTCTCACTTCAATACCTAACCTGTTATTTCAGGTACTCGTCAACTTGCGCTATCACCGCGTACCGCAGGAAGCCGTTCTCCCCGTTTTCCCTAAATCCCAACTCATCGAATAGTGGCTGGCATTCCCTGATAAGGTTTATAATTTCGTAGGTCAGTGTCCCACTTTCCTGTAGGGCATCAAACTGTACCGGAAATTCTTCTTCGAATATTTCCCGGATGTATAGGAACCTGGAAGGTCTAAGCTCTGCGGTCATTTCCTGAAGGCAGGCTTCCTCAATGATGTAAAGCGGCTTCCGTTCTGCCTGCATCGCTTCAATTAGCGGGCTGACGGCAGTGACCTTTTCAGTCAGATAGGATTTTACCGAAAACTCATCCTGAAGGCCAACTATGAGTTCCGGATTATGGGATACGATGTAGTCCCAAAGCTTTTCACGTAGTATCTGCTGCATCCTGTTCCGTTTAGACTCCGAAGAATGACTGGATTACGGTTGCGACCACTACAAGGAATACGCATGAGCCGAACCAGGCGGCGGCAACCTTTCCGGTATCCTGGTCGCCCGCATTCCATTTCTGGTAAACCTTGACCGCTCCTATCAGCCCAAGGATTGCGCCTATCGCATACATCAGCTGGGTTCCCGCGGCGAAATAGCTTCTCACCTTTTGGTTGGCCTCGTTGATGCCGGCAAGCCCGTCCTGCCCGTAGGCCTGATACTGTGCAACCAACATTAGCAGCAGTGCCGCAAGCGTTGCCAGCCTTGTAATTTTTTTGTCTCTTGATTTCTGTACGTTCGTTTTCATATACATGATTTATGATAAGGTTTGGTTTACTTAATTAAGCGAAGGGTTTCGCCGCCGCAATGCCCACTTTTCTCCGTCACATTTGCCATATCGCATCGGGATGGGCGGGGAAACTGCCTCCGCTGGTGGTCCGGTTCCTCAGCTGCCTACCACAACTGATCCACTTCACTTTTGCCAAGGAAACCGATACCATTTTTTTCGCACTCGGAAACGACCAGCTCACTGATCGATTCGCGGAGCCCTGATGTCTTTAGGGTCGGGTAGTCCCTGAAGAGTTGCCCGATGTATTCCTGTAGTTGCTGTTTGTTTGGATTGGTTTTACCTGAAAGGGTATTGCCAAGCTTTTCCGCAAGGTCTTCTATAAGGTCTATTTCATTGCCTATTTCTATAGGTTCCTGAACTTCCATTGCCATGGCTAGCGGACCTGTATCTCCCGTATCTTCGTACACGAACATTTCCCGGCTGTTGCCCCGTTTACGGTTCAGTGCTTTCTTTAGGTCGTTACGGAAATACGTAAATCCGATAATGATGTAGTAAAGAATGGTGGCCGCTCCCATGATCCCCAGGTAGTCTTGCCATGAAATGTTGTTTAGCATATCTGTCCTTTTTTGTTGATATCCGCAGGGCAATGGGCCGTGCTTTTCAATCAAATTTCTTGGACAAAGGAAGCCTGGATTTTAAGGGCCTACAAGTACAACTTTGAGCTGCTACCCTTTTTGTAACCTTAGAAACCCACACATTTTCAGGAGGTTGGCAATGTTTTTTTTTTCGAATAAAAAATTAGCATAGTAGACAGCTTTGGTATTTTATCTATCTTAGCTTTACTAAGATTCTTGATATCTTTTCCGATGCTTTCAGTAACCAAATTACTTTATTAAACCATGTCCAGAAAGTATATTTATCTTTTGCTTTTTACAGTTACCGTGGGGCTGGCTGTCATTACCTTTTACTACTATCTGGCTAATTTTGGCGGGGCTTTTTCTAAAGATGCCAACGATTGGGGTAATTTCGGTAGTTATATTGCTGGCACGCTTGGAATAGTGCTTTCCACGGCAAATTTTGTTTTCCTATATATTACCTTCAGGGAGCAGAAGGTAACAACTGACCGTCAGCAGTTTGAAAATTCCTTGTTCAGTCTTTTAAAGATCCATCAGGATTTTGTTGGGCAATCTTCCGATTATAAGAAGAAAATTGATTTTGAAACCACAAGTGATGAAAAATTGGTCGGGTATGAATTGCTGGATTATTTTTGGATGATCGAGAAGGCTAAAATGGACGAGCTTTTGGGTTCTGGCCTTAGAAGATGGGAAAAGAAAGAGTATCTTTCTCTTACTGGCAAATATTTACTTAACTACAACCTTAGGAATAATAAACTTATCCAAAGTAAAGAATATTTGACCGCTATAAACGAAAGTATATTGGAAATGTACACTTACATCAGAGATTCAAAAATGCTTGGAAGGGAAGATAAAGCTTTCTACTATGGCATCCTTCTTAGATCTTTGAGACAGAGCGAAAAGTTTTTTCTTTTTGCTTTCTATATTCAGGAAAAAAATGGTTGGAAAAAGAGAAATTTAATAGGTGATTTTGATTTCAAGTTACTGTGCAACCCGGATAAAATGATGACAGCTCTTGAAAAGCAATCTAATATCTATAAGTATCCCCAGTCTTTTGTAGGTTTACGTATGAACCCGCATGGTTCTTACGTCGAACAAAAATTAGCTGTCGAAAATTGGATGAAGGTCTTTAGGGGCTTCTGTTACACCTTTTTTTCTCCTTTTAATCAGGTTGATCTGGCTGAAATAGAATTTGTGGCTTATTTTAATGATCAAGAGATTAGATTTACGCTAGGGACTAATGAGGTGATTGATGGTGTTTATCTGTACTTAGGAGAAATACTTGATGCTTATATTAACAAAGTAGGCTATTCTGCTTCCAATAGCAAGGTTGATGATCCCATAATCGCATTCCTTAAGGAAAATGATCAAATTGAATTTAGTTTAAATTTTCTGTGGTCATTCATGGATGGCGAAGCTATTCAGATCAGGATTTTTGATAGTCTGAAATTTAAACTTGTTGGCGAAGTTTTGGAAATGGAGTGCGGCAGACCCTACAATGCTTCTCGTTTTCATTATGGTTCTTATGATTCCGTAGATAGTAATCCAAATCCGCATTATAAAGATCAATAAGAAAATATACAGTTATAATTTCTTTACAAACACTTACTTTCGGAATCCTCTTAAGGCATATTGTTTCCATCCATATTTTTGATATATGTATAGTCCGATATTTATGTAATCCCTTAAATTTGTATATCCATCGATATTAAATTCTCATGCAGGAAACTATCATCAACCTTATTGAAAACGAAAACGAAAACACCAAACTTGATTTTAAGCAGGAACAATATCCTATTGATAAGGGCAATACCAAGAAAGGTGAGTTTTTGAAAGATATGTGTGCTTTTGCAAACCTGACGAGCAGAGAGGACAAGTACATTATTATAGGTGTTCAAGAAAAAGGAGGCATTGCGGTAGGTTTTAAACCGATTGATTTATTGCACGACCAGGCATCCTATCAGCAATTCCTAAATCAATATATTGAGCCAGAAATAAATTTTGAATACAGGGAATTTGTATATAAGGATAACCGATTGGCCTACTTTAGGATATTTGACAATAACAAAGGGCCCTACTTATTTAAAAATGAATATAGGGACAACCTGCCGAAAAGTCCCATGTATCGAGCGGGAACCGGTTTTGTGAGGACAGGAAGCGCAACACGTGAATTAAAACGCGAAGACTTTGAAAAAATTTATGCGGAACGTTCTGGTATCAAAGACCGAAGCAATGAAATTGATTTTGAATTTTCATTATGGGGTTTCAGCTTGTTTGAGATGAGTAGATCAATTTATAAACACCTACAAGTTGATGTAATAAATCTTTCTAACACATCAATCGATTTAGATATTGAGGCCAAAATTTATCACAACCGTGACATCAAAGCAAGATTTACCCAAGATTTGGAACATAAATTCCATAAGGAGAAGAATGATAGAAGCATGATTGTTTCGATGTTCGATCGCAGCAACATACCAACTCCGTTTATTTTCCAAGAGACAAATGTAAGGTTTAAAAATTATGCTGATTATTCCATCTACGAAATAATTCCGCAAAAAGGTACTCATACTGCATTACGTGCAAAACAGCAAGGAAAACAAAGCAACATTTTTAATGGGCAGATTGCGCTCGTTTTTTCAAGGCCAGCAGAAATCAAAATTGAAATAATTGTGCGCAGCAATGATTTCCCGGATGGTCCAAAAACTTTTACATACAATTTTTCGAAAGAGGACATTTCAGAATTTATAGACCCGAGCGACTTGTAATAAACAATCCCGTCTTTTATTTCCTGCTCTTTAGTAAAACCCATTTCTCACCGTCATACTTAAATGTAGCCAATAAATCCTTTGGCTTGTCGAGGTTTTTGATAAGCACCGCAAAAGGACTGGTATTAGTAAAATTGGTTATGTAATTGACCTCTAAAGCACCTGTGTTCCTATCTTCGACGATACTCTTGATTTCAACTACATTCTCATCTGCTATCCTCACCTTTTGCACCGACATTTTTTCATCTTCAGCAGTTACAGGGAGCAGGAAAGGTTTTGCCTTTTCAGTGAAACCTATCAGTGGATTTCCAATTTCTCCAAGTTTCTGCGTCTTCTGTACGGTAACATACCCATCGTTCTCCAAGTTCGCATCCAACAACCTCTTGGCATGCATGGGATCAGCTGTGAATACTTCAAAGTCCATGGTTCTTGGATAGCCCTTTTCCTTAGCCAACAGTACCATTGCCTCATCTTTGCTCAGTTCATTTTTGCTGCATGCAGTTAAAAAAATGAAGAACAGCAAAATCAATGCATTTGCTTTCATAGTCAATCAATTTATATGGTTAGTAATCTCTAATTTTCTTAATCATCCGCTCCAACGCTTCAATCGCCTTTTCCTTATCCCTTTCTTCGGGTACATACGATTTGCTTCGCATCCCGTTATAGGACAGGTTATCACTATGCGGAGTGGCAAGAAAAGGCACAATGCTCCTGAAAACTTCAGTCATCGACCGCGCCTCTATCATCCTTGTTTCATCCGCTGCCCTCAAAATCAATCCAATCTGGTCACTGGAAAGGGCACATCGTATTTTATTCTCGGCCTTGACCTCAAGAGGCTGAACCTTTTGCCGTACTTGGGCCTGTACGACGGCACTTTCGTCAAGTTTGGCCTTTTCTTCCACGTATTTGATTTCGCTCTCGATCCATTTCTGGAGTACCATTTCCAAATCATGATAGTCAGGGTCGAGCATTATCCCCGGCCGCCTGTGCGACTGCTTAAAGAACTTGCTGTAATAGTGCAACAGCTGGAGCTGGCCTGTTGGTGTCTTTTCTTCTGTCAACCTTGACCTTACCATTTCAATTATATAGTCAATATATCCCCTACTATTGAAGTTCATCAGGAACAGTGTTTCATTGAGCTGGTCCAACACCTCCGATTCCTTTCTCTCCCACCTTATGGTCTCCAATCGTCTTACCAAGTCCTTGTTATAAAAAAGTGAGCGGAAAGTAATTTCAAAATTGCGATTGGCGGGTATCGTAAATTTATAAAGGATTTCGAAAATAATCGCTTTCAATGGCCTTAAATTTTCGTATTTATCAGCTATTTCCTTTAACCTGTCAATCTTTTTCATCAGGTCCAGTCTACTTGAAGCCATATAGCTCGAAGGGACAACAAGGTCCATGTGCAGATACTTCAGATAGTTTATTTCCAAAAATGAAAGCAGGTTCTCAATAGTTGCGGAAAGGGCCCTAAAAACTTTTCGTAATTGCGGATATTTCTTTGCCGTGTTTATATCATTCTCATATGCAGTATTTAGCAGCGTGAGTAAGGAAGAGTGGTAGCGCCAAACCGTAAGCCTGATACTTTCCTCATCGGCAACCTCGAAGGTCTGCTTCTTGATCAGCAACTGGAGCTTGGTCTCCTCTAGCGACAGCACCTCCATCATCCGGGCGATCTGCTCTTCATCAATCAGGGCTATCTTTGATTTGGCCGGGTTTAACGTGAGATTCACAAATAGGTCAAGCCATTCCAGCGGATAGGCAAAATAATCGGCACTTGGCAGGTCGGAAAAGTTATCGGATATTTCCATATACGAGCAATTCTTAGTTGGCGTTTAACCTAAGGCTTTTTTTAAAGATAGGATTTACGGGCCAAAAATTAAAGGACACATGAAAAAAACACGATTACAATTGTGGCTTTGCGCCAACATTGTGGGGGGAATTGTGCTGTTGGATATACTCAATAGAAATCATTATGAGTTGAAAATCTCACATCCTTTGCAGATGAAAACCGTGTGTACAACAAGTACTATCCTGGCCAGATATTGCTGTCGGTTTCCGAATAGATGGGAATACGGTTTTAACCTTTTCAGAAAGATACAAATAAACTTACAAACTTTTACGCGCCTACTTCAACTTTCGCCAGATTTCGGCGCAATTTCAAGGATTTTTATCCTTGGACGTGGACCTGCACTTGATTTTCGCCCAATTTCTTTGTAATTTCAGGATACTTTTCAATGGAAACCAAAAAACTATATGACGAGCAGGAACTTTTGCGAAGGCTAAAGTCTGGGAACCATACCGCCTTTGAAATAATATTTCACAGGTATAAATCGCAGATGGCACAAAATGCACTGCGACTTTTAAAATCGCCCGAACTTGCTGAAGATTTGTTGCAGGAACTTTTTATCAGACTGTGGGAACAGCGGTTCAAAATAGATACCGATAAGACCTTGGGCTCCTACCTGTACAAGATTGCATCAAATCTTGCCCACGATTACTTTAGAAAAGCGGTACGTGATCAAAAATTAAGGCAGCAGGTTCTGGCCATATCCCCAGTGACCTACGAGCCTATTGAGAAAGTTATTTATACCAAAGAAAATAAATTGTTACTCGATAAGGCTCTGTCTATGCTTCCAGAGCAGCAGCGGACTGTGTTTATGCTATGCAAGGTTGAAGAACGAAGCTATCAGGAAGTGGCCGAGCTATTGAACATCAGCGTTGGCACCGTCAACAATCACCTCACAAGGGCAAACCGTTCACTGCGGGCACTTTTACAGAAGGCACAAAGCCCCGCACCTTTCTTGGCTGCCTTCCTTTTACAGGGGATTTTATAACTATTTTCATTTTTTTTCACTTTGCACTGTTTGGTTTTCCGTTCCCAAGCGTATTACTAATAAAAGCAGGCCATGGAAAGAGACGAACCTATACGCCAACTATTTGAAAAGTACATTTCTGGGAACTATACAGAGGACGAACTCGACCAGCTCCTCTCCTGTTTGGACGATACCGACGGGGTTGCCGAACTGCGCAGGCTGATCTATGGCGAAATGCAAAGGGATGACAAGACTGAAGACGATGACGTGATACTTTCCATTACGCAAAACGCCGAACAGCGCATTTTCGAGAGGACACGTCCTAAGCCTTTCTACCAGACTACATTGTTCAGGATTGCCATTGCTGCGCTACTGCTAATAGGAATTGCCGTTCTCGTTATTATCGGTGACAAAAAGAAACAGGTAGAAATTATTGCCGACGCTAAGATTAGTCTACCTGCGGGAACTGAAAAGGCCATACTATACTTATCCAATGGCCGAAAGGTACAACTCGGCTATAAGGCTAATGGTGACCTGGCCCAGGAAAGCGGCAGCAGTATCAGCCAGCAGGACGGGCAAATCGTCTATAACGGAAATAGGCAGGAAAGTAATGCCACCAACCAATTGGAAGTTCCCAATGGCGGTAAATATTCGGTGACTATTTCAGATGGCACCAGAATCTGGCTGAATGCCGGAAGTAAGATTATTTATCCAGTGACCTTTGCGGGAAAAGACCGCCGTGAAATAGTGCTTTACGGGGAAGCGTACTTTGAGGTAGCAAAAGACAGGACTAAGCCATTTATCGTTCGGACCGAACGCCAGAAGATTGAGGTATTGGGAACACATTTCAACATCAATACCTACAATGATGAACCGCAGGCCGTTACTACCCTAACGGAAGGTTCCGTAAGAATCACAGAATCAATAGGTAAACAAGAGGTGTTTACCTTACGTCCCGGCGAAATGGCCGCAACTTCGAAATACCAAACTAAGGTCGGCACGGCAGATATGGAGTCTGCCCTGGCATGGCAAAAAGGTCTTTTCTATTTCAAAAAAACCTCTCTTAGGTCCATCATGAGGCAGGTTTCCAGATGGTATGACGTACAGGTCGAATTTAAGGGCGATCTCCCCGAAAGATACTTTACTGGTGGCGTGCATCGTGATGCAGACCTATCAGAACTGCTTAAAATACTAATGCTCAACGATATTCATTTCACACTAATGAATGACCATAAGAACAGAAAACTGATTGTTGAACCCTAAACCCCGTGCCTATGCCGTAAAAATTTAATGGATAGTTAAATAAGTTAATTAGGCCCCACTAATAAAAATGCCAGCAATACTGTGACGAGTAATTGCTGGCTATGTCGGGGCTAACAAAACCACTACACAAGCAATTCATCAACTAACCCAACAACACAAAAGTATGATTTTTTCTCAATGCTTTTGGCTACGCCGTCTGCGTAACCATAGGCAATCGGATATTCTTATCCGAAACCCTGAATCCCACGCCTCCCTAAAGGGGCAGATACATCGCCAATTTGCTTGGCTCATGGCCGCATTGTGCCTCTTCATTTGCTATTTGCCACAAACCTACGGACAAAAGGTAAATCTTAATGTAACCCAACAGCCACTTGAGCGTGTTTTTGAAACGCTCCAAAAGCAGACAGGTTATCTTTTCTTTCATGAAGAAGGATTGCTGAAGGATGCCCCCAAAGTGAGCATCAATGTTCAGAAGAGGCCACTTAAAGAAATATTGGATATTATCTTCAAAAGCCAGCCTTTCAGGTATGAAATCGTCGGAAAAACGGTGGTTGTCCGAAAAAAAGACAGTAAGCCTGCATCCAATAACAACCGAGAACAAGAAAAGATTAATATAAATGGAACCGTGTTCACAGATGAAGGAACTTCGCTGGCGGGTGCATCTATAGCTATAAAAGGAACGGGAAAAACTGCAATTAGCGACAGCGAAGGAAAGTTTACGCTTATTGACATTAACGAAGAAGCCATTTTGGTAATTTCCTACATCGGCTATCAAACAGCCGAAGTAAAAGCCTCTACCACAGTTTCTGTAATGCTGCAAATCAATCCAACTAGCCTTAGCGAAGTTTCTGTAGTATCAACAGGTTATCAAGAGATACCTAAAGAAAGATCAACGGGTTCGTTCGTCCAGATTGGAAAAGAACTGCTCGAAAGAAGGGTCGGTACCAATGTGCTCGATCGACTTGATGGTGTAACCAGCGGTCTTATCTTTAACAGTAGCAGTACCAGAACACAAAATGACCAGCTTGGCCTCAATATTCGAGGTACAAGCACCATTGACACCAAGGTAAATGCAAGCCCTTTAATTGTAGTCGATAACTTCCCTTATGAAGGCGATATCAATAACATTAACCCAAACGATATCGAAAGCATTACAGTGTTGAAAGATGCCGCAGCTTCGGCAATTTGGGGGGCACGATCAGGAAACGGTGTTATTGTCATCACCACGAAAAAAGGCAAGTACAACAGCGCCCTAAATATTCAGTTCAATTCTAATGTGACCATCGGCAATAAGCCAGACCTCTACTATTCCCCCAATTATCTAAATGCAGCCGAATATATCGAACTGGAGCGTACTCTCTTCAATTTCGGATATTATGATAATGACCTCACTAATACCGTAACTAGGCCAGTAGTATCGCCTGTGATTGAATTGCTTGCCAAGAAAAGAACAAATCCACTTTTAGGTGATGAAGTGGAAGCACAGCTTTCTAGTCTCAAAAATTACGACATCCGTAGAGATTATGAGAAGTACGTCTACAGAAAGAGCTTTTTCCAACAAACTTCCTTGGCAGTCAGAGGAGGTACAGATAATGCAAATTATTCCATTTCCATGGGCTATGACAGGAACAACGAAAATCTAGTTCGAAACAATTTTGATCGCTTCACCATCAATAGCCTGACAGCCATCAGGCCCTTAAAAAATCTGGAGCTAACCATTGGCTTAAACTACGCAACCAGCACTAGGAAAAACAACACCTCTTCATTTGCTTACGATACCGTAAATCAAGGAGGAAGTATTTTCCTCCCCTACGGCAGACTGGCGGATGAAAACGGCAACCATCTCAATCAGGAAAGAGGCTACAGGGCAAGCTATTTGGAGAACATGCAGCAAAATGGCATGTTAAACTGGAAATACAATATACTAAATGAGATTGATCTAAGTGACAACACGACAAAAATTGACAATCTTTTGCTCAAGGGTTCAGCAAGGTATCGGTTTACCAACTTTTTAAGCAGTACCATCCATTACCAGTACGAAAAACAGAATACTGAACTCCGCAATTACCGCAGTCAGGAAACGTACTATGCTCGTGATCTCATCAACCGCTTCAGCCAGTACAATACGGCGACTGGCACCTACACCTATCCATTTCCGCTAGGGGGTATTTTAGAGCTGGGCAAAGCAAGCCTGAAATCTAACAATTTGAGATGGCAGGTAAATTACGACCAAACACTTGGCAAGCTGCATGCAATTAACGCCATTGCAGGTGCTGAACTGCGCGAAGTACTGACCAATCAGGTACCGCAGGTTTTATGGGGGTATAACGATGAATTTGGAACCTCTACCGTGAATTTCAATCCCACGACCTCTTATCCTGTAAATCCTTCGGGATCCCAAACACTGCCCGTAATGCCGGTAAATGTTACGGAAACTACCAACCGATATATATCCTATTATGTTGCGGGGACTTACATTTTCAATGACAGGTATTCTGTTTCGGCAAGCGCTAGGAAAGATGGCGCCAATATTTTTGGGGTAAAAACCAATGACAAAATTGTGCCCCTCTGGTCTGCCGGCTTGGGCTATAAGATAAGCAAGGAAAAATTCTATCCGCTTTCGTTCCTCCCCTATGCAAAACTGCGAGCCACGTACGGCTTTAATGGCAATGTATATAACGCCTCTGCATACCTTACTGCCCAGTATTCCACAAGTACATTAACAGGTCTCCAAATGGCGCGGGTGGTCAGCCCTCCCAATCCGGAGCTCAGCTGGGAAAGAGTAAAGAACATCAATCTCGCTCTCGACTTTGGCACCAAGAACAATATCATTAGCGGTTCTGTGGAACTGTTCAAAAAATATGGATTGGACCTTATCGAAAGTGCTCCCCTTGCTCCTTCAACAGGTTACCAGAACTTTCAGGGAAATGCCGCCAGCACCATGACGAAAGGAATAGACGTAGTGCTCAATTCTAAAAACCTAAACGGCCGATTGAAATGGCAAACAAATTTGCTATTTACAGCCCAAAAGGACAGGGTTACCAAATACGATCCTGTGTTTAATGGGCGTACACTCAGCTCCCAATACAATCTTCAGGCACCTGGATCCCCGAATCTCTTGAGGCCCGCAGTCGGCAAGCCCCTTTTTTCAATCTTTAGTTACGAATGGGCAGGAATTGACCCCGCTAATGGGGATCCGCAGGGTTTCTTGAATGGCGCGGTCAGTAAAGATTATCTGGGTATCATCAATGCTGCCACAGCCGACAACCTGAAATTTCACGGCTCGGCTGTTCCTACTATTTACGGCGGCCTCCGCAATACGTTTTTATACAATGGACTATCGCTTTCGGCAAATATTACCTATAAGATGGGCTACTATTACCGCAAGCGCACGATCGACCTCAACTATCAGGGAATTTCCCAACTGCTGCACAGCGATTATAGCAAGCGTTGGCAGCACACTGGAGACGAATTGCGTTCCAATGTACCTTCGCTGGTGTATGTCACCAATACAAATCGAACGGTCTTTTACCAGCACAGCAGTATCTTGGTCGAAAAGGGCGACCACATTCGCCTGCAAGACATCAGCATTGACTACATAATTGATAAAAAAATATGGAAGAAGATGCCCTTCAGGAACTTGCATCCCTACGTGTATGCACGCAATTTGGGCATCCTGTGGAGAGCTAATAAATCGGGCATCGATCCTGATAAGATTGTCTACCGCAGTGTTCCCGACCCATTTACCATTGCTTTTGGACTTAGGGTTGGGTTTAATTAAGAAAGAGAGGAAAAAATGAAAAGAATATTAATGATCATCATCGCTCTAGTGGCATTGCAGGCTTGCAATAAACAGGACGAATGGCTTGACATAAAATCAAACAAAGCAGATATTATACCATCAACCCTGAACGATTTTCAGGCGCTTTTGGACAATAATACCATTATGAACGCCAACTATCCAGCTCTAGGCATTATGGGTTCGGACAACATATTTCTCAGTCTTAACGTGTGGCAAGGAGCATTTAATGCAGTAGAAAGAAATTCATATATATGGGCTACAGATATTTATCAGGGAGAAAACTCATCTGATTGGTTATACCAGTACCAGAAAGTAGCTTATGCCAATATCATACTTGAAGGTTTACAAAAATTAAACGATCAAAATAGCACCGCCTACAAGGCAATCAAAGCAAGCGCCTTGTTTTACCGTGCATTTGCCTTTTATGCACTTGCTGCAAATTTTGCAGAGCCTTACAATCAGGCCAATTTAAATAAGCTCGGAATTATTTTGAGGTATGAAACGGATGTTAATAAGATAGTACCGCGTTCGAGTGTTAAGGAAACCTACGAAAGAGTATTGGCAGATTTAAATACGGCACTGCCAGATTTGCCAAACTTACAAACTATTACCACAAGACCCTCCAAAGCCGCGGTTTATGGCCTTTTAGCTCGCATTTATCTCGCAATGGGTGATTATAATAACGCATACCATAATGCAAATGAAGCATTAAAATTGTACAATACACTGATAAACCTCCGTACGCTAAATGCTTCGGTTACCTACCCTTTCCCGACCTACCAGATAAAAAATGCTGAGATACTCTTTTACGCCACTACTGTAAATTACGGAGTTATAGCAACTACTAGAATGCAGGTTTCCCAAGAACTCTTTAGCCAGTACGCCAGCAGTGACCTAAGAAAGAATATCTTTTATAATAGCAATTCGGGAGGCACATTCTTCAAAGGCTATTATACAGGTATAAATGGAGGGGTTTTTTATGGCATTGCTACAAATGAGCTGTTTTTAATCCGAGCAGAAGCCGCGGCAAGAACCAATAAAGTTCCCGATGCAATGAAGGACCTTAATGACTTGCTCAGAACAAGATGGCTGACAGCCGCATCCTATGCGGACCTTAGCGCATCAACTGAATTAGAAGCGTTACAGCATATACTTAGAGAAAGACGAAAAGAACTGCCTTTTACTGCTTCCATAAGATGGGAAGATTTGCGAAGGCTGAATAAAGATAATCGATTTGCAATCACGCTGAATAGGGAGCTAAATGGAAAGACTTACACCCTGCCTCCGAACGACAAAAGATATGTATATCCTATTCCTGATAATGAGGTAAAGCTTAATGGTACGGAACAAAATGAAAGATAGGAAGATGAAAAATATATTATTAGTTCTACTACTGCATTTACTCTCTTATTTAGAAATACATGCCCAAGCAAACGGTAAATCAATAATTGCGGGTTCATACGCCGGAGAAAATAATGGGTTCGCTATTATAGCGACCTATAATCATTATATGCGCCTTCGAAATAATCTTGATTCCGTAGAAGATACCGTGGCCCTTGAAAATAATAGATTTCGATTTGAGATTAGCAAACAAAACCAGCCTATCTACTTTACTTTGTTTGTACCGTTCAAAACTTATAGAGGGCAGAAAATATATCTGTATGCTTTAGGTCCTAATAGCGACATTCAAATTGACTTGAAAGCTGATACGATCATTTTTAAAGGTAAGGGTTCCGAAGCACTAACTTGTCAATACCTTATTGACAAGGTCAATAAGGTTCATGGCATTCCAAAATCCTTGTTTAAAAGTCCAATGGAGCAGGAGAATTTTCTTAACAAATGGGGTGATTACAAATACAGAATGTTCTTAAAAAAGGGAAACGATAGCGTCTATCAGGAAAAATTGAAAATTTTGCAGAGCTATAAAGAGAAGATTTCTACAATGATGTTTAAAAGGTTATCCACTGACTTGGAAAGTGAAAAAGAATATTCCGTTTATGATAGTTTTTTCGCGTATCGTTTTTATAACTACCCTGACGAAAAAAAGCAGGAATTACTACGCTTTTACAGGGACGAGCTTTTTGATTGCAAAGTGGATACGAACAGCAGTGATAATAAGATTGATGCCAAATTATTTACAAGCGCAATAATTGCAAAATTGGAGGCAAATATTATTTTTAAAACCATACCACGAACCTACAGATCTGCTAAAGTCGACAGCTTGCTATATCTACGTCTTAAAGGTGATTTTCAAGGCAAATTGAAAGAAAGACTGCTAACCGAGTTTATGATTAAGCTTTTCAAGAAAGGCTCGAAGTCGCTAAACTACTATTACACTGAAACACTAGCAGACGTTAAGGATACTTATCTCAATAGTATTTTAAGTACCTATCAGGGAAATATTAGTGGTAGGACCGCTTATCCATTTTTGTTGCCCGATACTAAAGGAGATACCATCAGCTTAAAAAGATTTGAAGGAAAGGTAATTGTGATAGATTTTTGGTTTAAGGGATGCTCGCAGTGTATAACTCTTGAAGAACAGATGCGATTGGTGCGACAGTACTTTAATAATAATAACAATATTGTGTTTGTTAGTATTAATGTTGACTATAAAAAAGCAACATGGCTTGAAGGGATTGCAAGCGGCAAATATACCGATGCAGAAAATATAAACCTATCGCTCTACGGCTTGGGCTTTAAGCACCCTTTTCTCAAATATTATGGCTATACTGGCTTTCCCCAATTGCTGATTATAGATAAAAATCAAAAGGTTGTAAGTGCCCAACCCAATAAACCTTTTTTCAGTAGCGACAGACCAAAATTCATCAAGTATTTAGAGAGTTTCTTATAAAAAAGATGCTGGCTGTTTTTCAGCCAGCATCTCCTTGCACTATCTTTCGTAGTGAGCATTCTCATTTAAATCCTGCGGTACATAGGCAGATCCGTTCCAAATATAAGTACAGACATCCCCTCCTGCCTCACAATTGCCCGGTGCAGTATCTTTTGGAATATAGTCGCCACCATCAAGTACAAACTCGCCTGGTGCTGACTTCAATGTTGTGAACGCGCTGCCTGCTCCAAGCACAACGGCTGCAACAAGCAATAATTTCAAATTTTTCATGATAATATGGTTTATTGGTTTGCCTACTCTATCGTAAAGGTTTTCGGCTTCCCCTTTCTATTCCGGCCAGGAATATTCCGTTATTTTTCTGTTCCATAGAATGTTAATTTATCCGAATTTTTATTGTTCCTAAAAAGAATCGCTGCCGCCGTAATGACCACAAAAAAGAAGTTGAAGAAAAAGTGCTGCGTCCAGTTCAGGTATTTTACCACACCGCCACAGCTACATGGAACATAATCAAAAAAATTCAGTAGGACCAGGCTTGTGTAGACCGTGAACATAGTCATTAAAAACAAACTTGCATATAGGCCAACCAGTCTGCTGTTCTCGAAAAGGAGGCATCCCACAATCGCTATTTCCGTTAACGGAATGATCCATGCCATATAGGGAGTAAAAGAATTGGGAAAGGGCTGGTTGTTCAAATCGAAAACAAATCCTTTAAAATCCAAAAATTTGCTGATGGCTGTATGCAGGAAGAGAATAACCAGAAGCGCTACTGTAATTTCGATAAACAATTTTCTCGCTCTCATCACAATTATAGATTTAAGTTAGACAATCGCCAAATGCGAACAATACAAATGTATTTACGGAACACAATGCGAAGCAAGAGGGAGCTGCACCAATGGGTATGAAACCGACAGGATTGGGTATGAAACCGACAAAAAATGATCATGAAACCGACAGAAAAAAGTACTGGCCTATAGCTCTTCCAGTCCAGCTTTGAAATGATTTAAAAACTCCTTTGTAACAAGAAAATCTTGACTCTGCCAATCTTTGACAAATGGCAGATAAATGGGCCTGATAATTAGCTCTGCGGTGTTTCTTTTTGTTCCCGCATTATAGCCCTTGACCATTTTGTAGTTGATAATGGTCGACCTGCTTATGCGGCAAAGTCGAACATCAGCAAAACGCTTTTCCAAATCCGCGATTGAGGCATTTACTGGGTAACGATTACCATGGAAGGTCATACACTTTACGCGCTTACCTTCCCTATAAAAAAACATGATGTCATTCTCTACATTGAAAAAAAGATGCTGCCCATTATAGTGTATATTCAACGAAGTTGGAAGCGTGCCTTTACTGTCAGCATTCGTAAGGGAAAAAGATGGATATCCCTTGGCTCTGTCTACTGTACCGTTCCCCTCTGTAAGTAACAAATAATGGATTAGGTAGTACAGGTTGAGAAAAATAATCAGGCAGATGATGACTGGAAAATCAATAAGGAGGAAACCATTTTCCATTATGCTTTCGCCCAAAAATCCGAAGTAGACGGACACCAATAGCAGATCAATTAATGCCGGGATGACTACTCCAAAAATCAATTGTAACCCGCCCCGTTCAAATGGACGCAGGCGCCAAGGACACCTCTTGTCAAGCCATACGGTAACGATATGCACGGCATTTACCAAAAGCAACGAAATTGTAAAGCTGACCGCTACCGCCACATAAAAAGCAGGGGACGAAAATGCCCTGACAAGGTCAACGGGAATGCCGTGGAACACGATGTAAATGGACGCAATTGCAGCTGAGAGCAGACGGAGCCTCTTGTTGTTGTACGAGACCGATTCCATAAAGTTTGCTGTTTTTATTTTGCGTAGGGGCAAAAATTGTTGAAGTAATAAATTTACGAAAAAAGTTTTAAGTATATTTGTTTTATCCCTCCCCCATTCCCGACCAAGTAACTTTAATTTATTTTATTATGCCGTCGTTTCCGTTTACACCCCAAGGGGTACAGGATTTGCTCGAGGATTTGTATGCACTTCCGGACCCAGACTTAGCTATCGAAGCTGATGCCATTGCCAACAACTTCAAGTTGTGGATGGCCAGTCATTTTTCTTTTACCGTTGGTCAGCTCGCCTATTTGGATGACATAAGCAACACCATAACCAACTACTATGGGCAGCAATGTTCATTTGGTTTTAACAACCGTTTGTCAATCATCCTAAACTATCCCGACAAGCCGGATAATCCCAGCTATTCGAAATGGAATTCATCATCCAATACCATAACCGTTGAGGCCGACGGTACGGGACAATCGAAAGTCTTCGGGGAACTTACCTTCAGCCTTACCTACGTTTAGGAATGGACAAAAAAAGCTGCCATCACTGGGTGATGGCAGCTTCTAAAAGAGCGTAGCTCTTATTGTTTGGCTAACGTCAGCACATTAAGCTTTTCCCTTAATTCAACAAGCCCCGCTTTCAGCAAACAATCTTCCGCAATGGTCTTCAAATCGGAAAGGTTTTCCTTGGGCATGATCCCAAGTAAATTGCCTTCCTTGTCATCACCTTTGGCTGCCAATCCACGTTCGATGACATGGTTGAGCAACAATACATTTTTTCGAGAAATTTTAAGGTCAATCTTCACCAACTCACTCATGCCCGGGATACTCAAAATGGTATCAAAAACCTGGGCCACTTCACTTGACGTCATCATAAACTCTGTGTTTTAAATTAATAAAATTTACAGTCACAAATGTAATCCTTAAAACCATTGGCACCCTAAGTAAAATATACCTAGGATAGGTAAATCCCAAACATGCTTTCTAATTTCGTAACGTAACCGATCAGCACGAAGACAAAAAAGAACCTTGCAAGATATCAAGTTTCTCATTTGCTACAGAAGATTTTATAAGGTGCAGGAACGTTGGAAATTCCTAAAATCTTGGTAGGAAACTGGCAGTTTGCCTCTTCGGTGCAAACGGCAAGATGTCCGATTGTTAAACAATCGAGATCTTGCCACCCTCACTCGGAACTCGTGGGTGGTCATTTTATAGGCTTTAAATAATGTTTGAAAACGTGATAAGGAGGAATGATGAAAGATGGAAAAACAAACAGGACACGCATAATCGGGCTACGCCTAACCCCTGAAGAATTTGATAAAATTAAGCGCAAATGGAAAGCAAGCACCTGCCAAAAGCTCAGTGATTATATCCGTAGACTATTATTTGAAAAACCAATTATAACGACCTACCGAAACAAAACTGAAGACGATGCAATTGCCGAACTGAGCCGATTGCGTACAGAACTAAACCACATTGGCAACAACTTTAACCAAGCAGTAAAACGTTTACACACGCTACAAAATTTGGATGAATTTAAGCAGTGGTTCGCAGTGTACGAAGTGGAAAAAAGAACCTTATCCAATAAGGTAGAAGAGATAAAAAAACACATGCAGAAATTGGTGGAAAAATGGTTGCAGTCATAAAAACAGGGCACTCTATTCGTCGAATTTTCAACTATAACGAAAACAAGGTTTTGGAAAATGTAGCGGTACTGATTGGTGCAGAAAATTATCCCTTGGATGCCGAAAAACTAAGTCAAAAAAACAAGCTGTCGATACTCGAAAGACAGCTTGCATTAAACACCAATGTAAGCCGAAACAGCGTGCATATCTCCTTGAATTTTGATCCTTCGGAAAACAATCTTAAAGAGGAAAAATTGGTCGCAATTGCCAATAGGTACATGCGGGGAATTGGATTTGCCGAGCAACCGTATCTCATCTATCAGCATCATGATGCGGGACATCCCCACATCCACATTGTTTCCATTAAAGTAAAAGCCGATGGTAAGAGAATTGACATGAATAATATTGGCAGGAACCAATCGGAAGCTTCCCGAAAAGCCATCGAAAAAGAATTCAATTTGGTAAGAGCCGAGGACCAGAAAAAGCAGCAGTACATTGCTAAGCCAGTAAGCCCAGAAGTAGTGCATTATGGTAAAGTGCAAAGCAAAAGAGCTATCCAGAATGTATTGGATTATGTCGTGGGGAACTATCGTTACGCCTCACTACCTGAACTAAATGCTATCCTTCGGCAGTTTAATGTTCAGGCAGAACGGGGCGCTGAAGATTCGAGGACCTTTCAGCGCAATGGCCTACTCTATCGTATCATTGACAAGCATCAAAATCCAATAGGCGTTCCCGTCAAGGCAAGCAGTTTTTATAGCAAACCAACCCTTCAGTATCTGGCAAATAGATATGCAGAAAACGACAAGAAAAGACAGCCATTTAAACAACGTGTGAAAAATGCGATTGACCTATCATTAAAGCAACGAAAAATATCCTTGCAGGAACTTTCAACGGTATTACAGAAACAAGGAATAATAGTCTGCCAAAGGCTAAGCAATGAAGGTCAGCTATATGGCATCACCTATATAGACCATACCACCAAATGCGTTTTTAACGGAAGTGTTTTGGGTAAAGCCTATAGCGCAAAGGGGCTTCAGGAAAGATGTTCTGCCCAAAAGATTTCTGAGGAGGATTTGCTTACGTTGCCGTCGCATCCCCCTCAGAAAGAAACTGGGTTACCCCTGCTTCAAGCTGGCGGTGCAGCTATTGCAGAAGTAACCAAAGCCACCGCTAAGCCTGAAGGAGCCACCATGCTCGAGAGCTTTGCAAAAGATATACTCGAAAGCCTTTTACAACCTACTAATGCCACGGACTATGTGCCTGGTCAATTCAAAAAAAACAAGAAAAAAAGAAAAAGAAGGAACAAGCCCAACAGCAATCAATAACCTTAAAAATTTACAATTATGAGTACAGGAGAGAACGAACAGGCATTGAGGAAGATACTCGACATGACCAGACTGATAAGCATCGTTTTATTGGTCATACATTTTTATTATTGTTGCTACGCAGCCTTTAGAACTTGGGGATTGGTGAGCAGTTTTAGCGACCGCATTCTGGAAAACATTTACCGTACCGGTCTGCTCAAAAACTTTCTAAACGCCAAACTCATTTCATTAGGTTTCCTGTTTATTTCCTTGCTTGGAGCCAAAGGAAAGAAAGACGAAAAACTGGACCATCGTACCTCTTTTGCCTATATCATTAGCGGACTTGTACTCTATTTCATTTCCTATCTGGTCATGTTGCTACAACTACCCATACAGATACTTGCCATCCTATACATAGCAACCACGGCACTTGGATTTCTACTTGTGCTGACGGGAGGTACACTGCTCTCCCGTATCATTAAGGACAGGTTAAACGGCAAGGATATTTTCAATAGGGAAAACGAAACCTTCCCACAAGAAGAAAGGCTTTTGGAAAACGAATATTCCATAAACCTACCCGCAAAATATATGCTAAAAGCAAAGGAACGCAATAGCTGGATTAATGTCATTAATCCTTTCCGCGCCCTGATGGTATTGGGAACCCCTGGATCTGGTAAATCATACTTCGTAATCAGGCATGTGATTACCCAACACATACGCAAAGGTTTTACCATGTTCGTTTATGATTTCAAGTTTGATGACCTTTCCCGCATAGCCTACAATACATGGCTGAAAAACAAACATCTTTACCGAATACCACCCAAATTCTATGTTATTAATTTTGACGATCTGGCACGTACAAACCGTTGCAATGCTTTGGAACCTTCGGCGATGACCGATATTACAGATGCCGCTGAGTCAGCAAGGACCATATTGCTGGGACTCAACAAACAGTGGATCCAGAAAACTGGAGATTTCTTTATCGAATCGCCAATCAACTTTGTAACCGCAATTATATGGTACCTTAGAAAGTACAATGACGGCGAATTTTGTACGCTTCCACACGTCATTGAATTGATGCAAGTTGACTATGACAGCTTATTCACTTTATTACGTACAGAAAAGGAAATTGAAGTACTTATCAATCCCTTTATAACCGCATACCTTAATGATGTAATGGAACAACTGGAAGGTCAGATTGCAAGTGCAAAAATTGCAATGGCAAGGCTTGCTTCACCACAATTATACTACGTACTTTCAGGGAATGATTTTAATCTCGACATCAATAATCCTGACGACCCAAAGATTGTCTGCATGGGAAACAATCCCCAAAAAATACAGATTTATGGAGCGGTACTATCCCTTTATGTAAACCGTTTGGTTAAGCAGGTCAATAAAAAAGGAAAGCTAAAAAGCAGTCTGATTTTCGATGAATTTCCAACCATCTATTTAAATGGTATCGACTCTCTTATCGCTACTGCACGTTCCAATAAGGTGGCCACCTGCCTGGGCATTCAGGATTTTAGCCAGCTACGCAAAGACTACGGACGGGAACAGGCTGACGTAATTATGAACATTACGGGGAATATTGTTTCTGGACAGGTTACCGGCGATACCGCCAAACAGTTGCGCGAAAGATTTGGGAAAATTATGCAGGATCGGGAAAGCCTTTCGATAAACCGAAACGATACCTCTATCAGCCGTTCCAAACAATTGGAATCAGCTATTCCGCCCTCAAAAATTTCGAGCCTTTCCAGTGGCGAATTTGTAGGCTTGGTAGCCGACGATCCCGATAATAAAATTGAACTGAAGACTTTCCATTGTGAAATACAGAACGACCATGCTGCCCTTAAAAAAGAAGAAGATAGTTATAAGGAAATAGAAGTAATACGCAAGATTGACAACGCAATGGTCCAAAAAAACTTCATGCAAATCAAACAGGATATTCAGGACATTATACATGCCGAAATCAATAGGCTGATGAACAATCCAGCTACGGCGCATCTCATCATAAGAAAGTAAAAAGCTAACTACAGGAATCATGAAAAAGCAGATCAGGAGCAATATAGAAAAACTGACCAATACAAAAATAGAGAGCATTGTTCAGGTAAATGATTTTATCGAGGGATGTATGTTTAAACTAAAGCTAAACTTTCATCCCGATACCCCTTTCAGCGACTATGTAGGCAGATACAATGTGACTACATTCAGCAATGCCGAACAGGAAGTTTTAGAAAACTCACTTCAGGAATGTTTTAAGGTATGTGGAAACAACAACGTCGATATTTACGGCATCTGTCTGGAAGTGCACAGCAGAAATCTTAAACACGATGAGAAGGACGAAACGTATCAGAGGCAGAAAACGAGGAAGAAACTTTAGTATGCACAATCCTTCCTAATTCTTTGGAACTGGAACTTTAATACCTTCAAAAAATTCTTCTAAGGTAACATCAAGTATCCTACATACCTTGATTAAGGTCTTCAACTCAAAATTAGAGCCCGACTCCAATTTCCAATATGCGCTGCGGCTCATCCCAAGGTCAAAGGCTATATGCTCATAATTGGCGTAGCCCTTGGCCTTCCTGAGTTCGCGTAGTCTTTTGGCAATTTGTTCAAATTCCGGAAATTCTATATTTGCTGCGGGTTTCTCCATGCCTCCAAATGTCAAAAAAAAGCATGTCTTAAAATACTCTATTATATAGTGTACTTTTAAATAGAATTTACATATATTTGTTCCGTACAACAAATATCTTATGCCTATGGATTAGATTTACAACCTACCCTAACCCATAACGCCAACCTAAATACCACATGGCGCCCCGCTTAGCTCTCCATCTGCTGGTTCGGACAACAAACTGGACCGTGCAATCCAATTGTTAATAAAATTCTGATAGCCAGCAGAGAAGCTAAGGAAAAGTTTACTACTTTTCGCACATCTATTACTGTCGCATCACTCCCTATCGACAGAGAATTAAAGTCCCACTAAGACTTTGCCGGCCCACTAAGCCGGACAAACATTATTGAAACTTTTAATACTTCTTTACTATGCAAAAACCAAAAATTTGCTTGGCATTGCCCTGTTGTGCAATGTTCTTTGGGAGTGTTCTGCATGCGCAGGATATTCTATGGGAAAAATCCTATGGGGGCAAACACGCTGAGTATCTCTTCGATGCACAGCCTACTCCCGACTACGGCTTTATCTTGGCCGGTAGTTCATTATCAAAAAAGACGGGAAACAAGACCGACGACGGTAACGGCGACCTCGACTATTTCCTTTGGAAAATGGACGAGAAGGGCGAACTCGATTGGCAGAAGTCCTTTGGTGGAACAGGTGCCGACCTGCTCCAATCCGTAAGGCTCACCCGTGACGGCGGCTTCATTCTCGCAGGTACATCTGACTCGCCAAAGGGCGAGCACAAAAAAGACGATGGATTTGGAAAGGAAGACTTCTGGATCATCAAAATGAATGCGAAGGGCGGGGAACAATGGCAACGGACTATCGGCGGATCTGGGCAGGAACTCCTTCAGAGCGTAGTGCCGACTTCTGACGGTGGCTACCTGCTGGCAGGCACGTCGAGTTCTTCCAAAAGTGCAAAACTCAACTCCGGCCAACCTGACCCCTATGGAAAATCGGAACCCAATTTCGGAAACCTGGACTACTGGATAGTGAAGCTGGACGGCGAGGGGAAAATGGAATGGCAGAAGACATTTGGCGGGCTTTACTCCGACCAGCTTCGCAGTGCGGTGCAGACACGCGATGGCGGATATCTGTTGGGAGGTTCCTCCAACTCGCCAGCATCGGGCAATAAGACCGAAAAATGCTATGGAATGTCAGACTACTGGGTCATTAAGCTCAATGCCGAAGGCGATTTGGAATGGCAAAAAGTATATGGCGGCGAAGGCGACGACCAGCTACAGGCTGTGCTCCAATCCAAGGATGGAAGCTTCCTTTTGGCTGGCAGTTCAAGTTCAGGTGCGACCGGAAACAAGAACGCTTCCAATGGGAAGGGAACCGACTTCTGGCTGCTGAAGGTAGATGCTTCGGGAGAAATCCAATGGCAGAAAACCTACGATATTGGGAACACGGATTTACTGACATCCCTTGAAGAGAACAGGGACGGCACACTGCTTTTGGGCGGACATGCGCAGAGTGAAACCCATGTTACCAAGAAAAAAGACAGGGAAGGAATCAACGACTACATTGCCATAAAAACAGACGACAAGGGCGAGGAACAATGGACACAGACCGTTGGCAGCAATGGCGAGGACATACTGCGAAAAGTCATAGAAACCCGCGACGGCGGATATATTTTGGCAGGAACCTCAATGGGGTCACCTTCCCGTGACCGCTATTCGGGACAGGGCCGCAATGACTTCTGGGTGGTGAAACTGAAGGACAAGCGCAAGAAGGAAGAAAAGAAAAATCCAATCGAGGCTTATCCAAATCCTACCCTGCACTATACCAACGTACTTGTAGGCTACGAATTCCAAAAGGGAACGGCTACCGTCTATGACCTATCGGGAAGGCAGTTACAGCACTTTGAAATTACCGACCGTACAGTTCCCGTTGACCTAGGGGGAATGCCCGAAGGTATCTACATCATCGAGATACGTACCAATATACAGAACGACTCCGTAAAAGTCGTGAAGGCAATCAACAAACAATAAAGATTTCATCATGAGAAAATTATTAACAATCATCATATTTCTAGCCACAGATTTGCTAGTGGATGCACAAGTACAGCCAATAACCTTGGAATATGGCCAAGGGTCGATTGCAAACACAGCCGCAAGCGTTTTCAGGTTCGACAACATCCCTGTCAATCTTTCCACGGGTATACCCGATATCAGCATACCCCTTCTGTCCTTACCTACACGTAATAAGGATATAGGTGTCAATATGGAAATGTCCTACCATCCAACCAGCATATCTTCTGGTGGTGCCATACATGACGACATCAGACAGCCTGGCTGGTCCATAAACAGGGGAGGCAGTATTGTAAAGACTTCCGAAAATGTCTGGTTCGATTATTTTAGAGAGGGAGCCTCTGCACCTACACGATATTTCAGCGACCGTTACCAATTCAATTTTATGGGACATTCCGGAATCTTCTACCTTATTACGGATGCAAACAACAACCTTGTCCCTTCACTATATTCTGGAAATGGGGAAACGTTAAGGGTCACGTTAGATTACGAACCAACCAATTTCAGGGTAAATTCCTTTACCATCTATGACTCCAAAAACTATAAATATGTCTTTGATGTAGTGGACAGGAGCCTTGGTTATCTTAATCCTGGGAGTTTCAGTAAAAATATACCCCAAAGTTTCAATATCTCGGCCGTTTATGACGGTAACGGGAAAAAACTGCTCAGCTTTGGCTACCATGAATTGAAAACATTGGAAAGGCAGACTACAACAACCAAAGAGTACGCTACAGTGAACAAACTCATTTCCATTCAGTCTGAAGGTTTTGGGAAAATAAACTTTTCCTCCACTTTCGGAGCCAGTACGGTAAATTCCGTTTCCGCAACAATTGAAGAGATAACACTTTCCGACCTTAACTCCAATGTCATTAAAAGGGTTGACCTTAGACAATGGGACAGGCTGACATTTAGGGATGTTGCCCAGAACAAAAATGAAGAATACCGTTTTAGCTACAGTGATGGAACCTATGGGGATTATGATACGGAGAGGGGCATCATGGGTATTGACCCTTATGGATACCCTACCTTTATCCGTTCTGAACAGAGCGAGGACCTGCAGGTACTTGTAGATTATGCGGTAAATCCTAAGTTCTGTACCAAAGGAGTGCTGGAAAAAATCCTACTCCCTACCGGAGGGACCGTGCTGTATGAATACGAATCAAATACCTATTCGTATTTCTTGGGAGGCTCAATTTCAGAAAAACTGGTCGAAGGCGTAGGGATTGTAGAGGACCCCGAAAGCTATTATACCTATTATGGTGGAGAAACCACCTACCCTTACAACCATATCGTGGAGGAACTTTACAACGGCAGGATAGGAAATTTTTCCTTTTTTAACATCAGTGGTGCCCCAAAAGAGGTCTGTATATTCATAAGGGAAAACCCATACTTCAGTGAACTGAGCAATACTTGGGTTTATCCGTCAATAACAATATCCGGACAGGAGCTGCCGCAAACTGATAAGCAGTTTCCCTTCTACAGAACCTACAATCCTGAAAACTTTGGCTACGGCAGAAGCTACATGCTAAATCCAGGACGTTACAACATTCAATTGGGGCATATATCCGAAAGCGGTATTCCCATGAGCGCAACCCGCGTTCTGCATTCCATACGCAGGAATCCAGATCTAAAGAAATGGAAATATGGCGGTGGGATACGTATCAAGAGGGTTGCCCATTTTGATGCGGATGTACCTGCCGATTATTTTAGGAAAAAGGACGTTATGGGATACCCAAATTACGTTCCCGTAAAAGAAACGCGCTACGACTACAATCTTTTCAACGAGCCTAACCGTAGCAGTGGTGATTTGATTTCCAGCAACAGGCTCAATTTTAAGGAGGCTACCGGACAATTAGAATTTGTAAGCTATCGAAACGTAACGGTAACCGATAGCGGGAACAATGGCAAAACACAATATACTTTTTCAACAGCGGCTGACTTTCCCGAGCTGGGACTTGATAGTAATTCAAATATGAGCATGTCGCAGGATTTCAGCAGGGGCCAGCTCCTGAACAGAAAGGAATACGACAGGAACAACGTCCTTATTAAAAGTACGGACTACACCTACGGCTTTTATGATGGGTCACGTTGGCAAAATTACTATATGGACAGGATTGTGGTAGACAGGACCGCAAAGGTAAGGACTACAAGCGAAACGGTAACAGTTTATTCAACGGATTCAGCCCCTATTTCGCAAACTACATTTTATAAGTTCCATAGGGATGCCAACAGGAGCCTTGAGTCTGAAGAAACCAAGAACTCTACAGGCGAAGCCATCAAAAGCGTTTACTATTACAATACAATGGGGCTTCCACTTAATGAACAGAAATTCTCACTGCTTGAAAAGAGTGAGGACTATTATAACGGAACGCTAACAGCTACAAAATGGACAAAACATACCAATACATGGGCAGGAAATGTTTCGTGGCTACCATCTGAACTTAGCTTTTCCAAAGCAGGAGGACAGGAAGTTGTAGAAACAAAGTTTAATCTCTATGACGAGTTTGGGAACTTATTGCAGACCGAACAGCCAAATGGCAAGAAGACCAGTTACATATGGGGATATAACAAGACGGTCATGGTGGCACAGATAGATAATATGGCTTATGCGTCCATAACGCCAAGCCTAATCACTGACATACAAACAGCCACCGATACCGGAACAGAAGCTACCATATTGCAGAAACTTGACCTGCTCCGCAATAATGCTGCACTTGTAGATGCAATGCCCACTACCTATACCTATAAACCACTAATCGGTATATCAACCGTAACAGACCCGAAAGGCGACAGGATTTCGTACGAGTATGACTCTTTCGGTAGAACCACGGCGATTAGGGACAGGAATGGGAAGCTGGTTTCGGATACCAGCTACAAATTGACAAACCAAAACTAGCCAAAAATGAAAAATATACATATCATCACAATGGTCCTACTTGCTGCCTTGGGACAGGCGCAGGAAAAGAGCCACATAAAGACCACCGTTTACAAGACGGAAACAGCCACTTCGATAGCGGAGCCTTCCGTTACGCAGGCAGTCCAGAATTTCTCCTACTTTGATAATCTGGGAAGACCCGTGCAGCATCGCGCCCACATGCAGTCGAACTCAGGTAAGGACATCGTAACACATATCCAGTACGATGCTTTAGGACGTCAGTCAAAAGAGTTTTTACCCTATGTCAGCGCTTCGGCTACCAAACAGTACGATGCCAATGCAGCTAGCGAAGTTCTTTCCTTCTATGCTTCGCCAACGCTGGCAAGAACCGGCAACCCTGCTTTTGAGGCTACTCAAAACCCATACGCTGAAAAACAGTTTGAGACCTCGCCTTTTGGTAGGGTAACCAAGCAGGCTTCGCCAGGAAGCAAGTGGCTCCTGCCCTCTTCACCAGCCGATAGTGACCATACCGTAAGAATGGAATACCTGACCAATAGTACGGCAGACCAGATAAAGGTATATAAGGCAATTGCTGGAGCTCCAAGCGGTGGATATTATCCCTCCACGCTCACACGGGACGGCTTCTATACCCAAGGCACGCTTTACAAGTACCTGATGAAAGACGAAAACTGGACTTCGGGAAATGCCAACACGGTACAGGAATTCAAGAACAAAAAGGGCCAAGTTGTTCTGAAACGCAAATATGGTTCATCAATCGTAAACGGTGTGAAGACTGAAAGTTGGCATGATACGTATTACGTATATGACCAGTATGGGAACCTTGCCTACGTGCTGCCCCCGCTTTCGGACGGTAGCGGCTCGACTGCCGACTTGGACGGGCTCTGCTACCAATACCGTTATGACGAACGTAACAGGCTGGTGGAAAAAAAGGAACCAGGCAAGGGATGGGAATATATCATCTATGACAATCTGGGCCGCACGGTTGCCACCGGACCGACATTTTCCCCTTTCAGTGATAGCGTGGAGCCTAACAACATAGGATGGCTTTTTACCAAGCATGACGTACTCGGAAGGGTAGTCTATACGGGATGGATGCAGGCAAGCGTCAACTCTGCAACAAGGAATACCTTACAGATTGCACGTGATGCCCAGACCTCGAACCTTAATGAAAGTAAATCGACAACCGATAATACGGTAAACGGGGTAGCATTTCGATATACCAACGTGGCATGGCCTACAGGTTCAAACTGGCAGGTTTTATCCGTCAATTATTATGACGATTATAAATTTACGGGAGCGCCTACCAGCTTTCCTAACATTGAAGGACAGCCCGTATTCTATAACCTGTCGGTCAAACCTAAAGGGCTTCCTACCGGTTCATGGGTCAGGGCGGCTGAAACCTCCACCGCTACCGCGGGCGAACTATCCTATATCTTGTACGATTACAAATCAAGGGTTATCCGTAGCTGGTCGTCCAACTATCTGGGTGGATATACCCAACAGGATGCCAAATTCGACTTTTCGGGCAAAACATTGTACACCGTACTGGAGCATAAACGTACCGCTTCAAGCAGTCCTTTAAACATAAGGGAAGATTTTACTTATAGCGACCAAGACCGTTTGCTTAGCCATACACACAAGATTGGCAGCAAGGCGACAGAGTTATTGGCAATGAACAGCTATGATGAGATGGGACAGCTGATCTCCAAAAAAACGGGCGGAACCGACCTGACCGGAAACACTCCCTTGCAGAAAATCGATTATTCCTATACCATAAGAGGTTGGTTAAAAGAAATAAACAATGTGTCGTCCCTCACCCAAGCAGGAGAACCCGCCGACCTCTTTGCCTTCAAAATAGTGTATGATACGCCCCAGTCGGCACAGGCACAGTTTAACGGCAACATTTCCGAAACGTACTGGAGAACGGCAAGTGACAATATCCTGCGCAGGCATGCCTACCAGTTTGACAGTATGGGCCGTCTGACATCCACTTCCTACCATAAGCCTGAAAGCGTATCGGCACCCGATTCTTATAAGGAAAGTCAGGACTACGACAAGAATGGTAACATTAGGAAGCTTCAGCGTTATGGGGAATTTGATGACGCCATCACTGCGATGATGATAGACGACCTCAACTACACCTACGAGGCCAATTCAAATAGGATTGCAAAGGTAACCGACTATACCGGAAGTCCGGCAGGTTTTGCGGATGATAGCGACGGTACCAATGACAATGTTGACGATTATGCCTATGACATCAACGGTAATATAAAATCCGACCAGAACAAGCAGATAGATAAGATTGTCTACAACCACCTCAACAAGCCCATAAAGATCTATTTCAAATATGGGGCTACCATTGAGTACGTGTACAATGCAACTGGCGTAAAGCTGAAAAAGACCGTTACGGAATCTCCTAGACCCGTGAAAGTGGTCGAGTATCTTAACGGATTTGATTACGCCAATGGAACATTGGAAGCCATAGGCACTACTGAAGGATACGTCAAATGCTCACCTGCCGGCGGTTCAAGGCCAGCCACTTTCAACTATGTGTATAATTACACCGACCACTTGGGGAACAATAGGCTGAGCTTTACCAAAGACCCTGCTACGGGGCAGGTAGCCATAATGGAGGAAAATAATTACTACCCTATGGGCCTCCTTCACAAAAACTACAATATGTCAAAAAGGGTGTACGACAGGGATAGCGGAGTTCTTGTAGAGTTCTGCCCAACCTGCCCTATCCCTTACGTATACAATTACAAGTTTAATGGACAGGAGTTTCAGGAAGAGCAGAATTTGAACCTATTTGATATGCCTGCAAGGGATTATGACCCTGCCATAGGAAGATGGCTGGGTATTGACCCTGTGGTGCACTATGAAAGGTCACCCTATAACGGACACGACAACAACCCTGCCTACTGGTCTGACCCGAGTGGTGCAGATGTCTACAATTATGGTTGGGGTTTTGAAGCTGACGGTGATGAGGCGAAAGATATCTATAAATTCATTAACGCATTGCTTAGTGGAAATTCCGCTAAATTAAAGATAAAAAAAGCCAAGATACACGACTTTACGCTATCCATAAACCTGCCAGAAGTAGATATTTATGTAAAAGATATAGGCCGTTCATGGAGTACTTATGGTTCTGAATATATCATGCAGGACTGGGTTTACAGGAAAAGTGGGCTCTACGATTATCATTTCAGGGAAATGCGTACCAAGCAATGGGATAAGTTCCAGAGAGACTTGGATTACATCGGGGCCATACCAGGTGTAGGAGAACCGTTTGACCTTATAAATGCAGGAATATCAGCCGTTCGCGGCGATACGACCGGAGCATTATTGAGCATGGCGGCGGTGGTGCCTATAGGCGGGCAACTGGCTACCGTTGTCAAGATACAGAGGCACCATATCATTCCGAAGGCGGTGTATAAAAGAATGGGGCGTGAATTCGGAGAGTTAATGGAACTGAATGCGGGAATTAATCTGAAAAAAATCCCTGCACCTTTTCATGGCAACCATCCACAGTATAGCGAATACGTAATGGGAAGATTGAATGCCCTGGATGCTGCTAACCAATTAAATCCTGCTTCCATCAAATCATTGCAAAAGGAATTAAGTGGCATGATTAATAAAGCTTATGATAATTATAAGACAACTGGGCAGAACTTAAACGAATATTTTAGACCTTTGAACAATAACTAATAGTTTTATCATGAAGTACTATCAAATTAGCGTTTCGACAGAACCCAAAATAATAGGAGTAAGAAATGGAATCTATCAGATAGAAATAGATGAAAAATCAGTCCTGAAAAACGACAATTACATTGAATTTAAACAGCATTTTAGCAGAAAGAATATCGACTTCTGGAATGTACAGGACAAAGTTCATCATCTTTTTCCTCCCATATTAAACGGTACTTTGGTAAAAAAAGCAATAGTTACCGATATAATGGGGTATGCACCCGCATATCGTTTTTTGGATTACATCTATAGTGATAAATTTATCAATATTATTAAGGTATTCAATATTGGAGATTATAAAATTTTTGATATCAACGTATCAGGAGTCCTAGAGAAATACAATTTTCTGTTCTTAGAAACTGTCACAAATAATCAAATCAATTTTGAACAATCTTCCATTATTACGGGGCATAAAGTTTATAATGATGTAAAACGTCATCAGATTAGAAATGAAGAGGAATATGGTGCTTTTCTACAACAAAGTCCCCTTGGGTCATTTGAAAAAATAGCAATACCTAGCCAATATTCTGGAAAAGATATTATATCCATTCAAGCTATCCCTAATAAATTTTATTCCGAAAAACTAGTTGATTTCTTGCTAGATTGTGGCGTTACTGGATTACAGATTGGCTATAACAATTCTGTCCAGTTAGAATTTGTATAATTTAATTCAAGGCATTCCTAATGGGATGCCTTATTTCTTTACCTATGAAATATTATGAAATAAATTTGTCTTGTGAGCCAAGAGTTATCGGGGTAAAAAATGGTATATATCAAATAGATATTAATGAAAACCATATAGAAACCGATAATGGTAACTACTTAGCTTTCAAAAATTTCTTCAATTATAACAATAAGGATTTTTGGAAGAATCAAGATGAAATAAAATTATTGAACCCGCCTCTTATTAAGGGAAATTTGCTAAAGAATGCCAAAGTAACGGATATTATGGGATATGCGCCAGAATATACTTTTCTTACGTATGTTTTTAGTGAAAAATATTTTGAAATAATAAAAAGCTTTAAAACAATTGATTTTAAAGAATTTGAATTTGAAATCATTAATTTGAATGCGAAGTTTTACCTAGTTTATTTCAAGAAAGTAACTTTACAGGAGATTAACTTTGATGAATCGATAATTTTTACTGGTCGTAAGGTTTTGAAAAATGAAAAATATCATTCAATTGCAAATTTTGATGAATATTCTCAGTTTATTAAAGTAAACCCAATTAATAGCTTTGAAAAAATAGCGATCCCAGAGAAGTATTATGGCAAAGATATAATTCCCATACAAGCTGCTGGAGGCGATTTCTATTCTGACAGGTTTATCGATTTTTTGCTTGATTGTAAAATCACTGGATTAGAAGTGAATTATAACAATTCAATCCAGTTAGAATTTGTATAATTTAATGTAAGGCATCCCTATTCGGAATGCCTTATTTTTCTTTAAAGAATACTACCAAAATTTTATTAACCAAAAGGGAGCTGCATCCTTAGCAGAAATACTTATGAATAAAATAATGTATGGTCTTATCCTGTTGCTGTCGGTTTCGGCTTTTTCACAAGACTACAAATTCGGATTTTCGAGCCGCTATCCGGTTACTATTGATAGTAAAGGAGATTATATCAGAGGTGCTGAGGAAAAGGTCGAAGGCTTATTTTTCTTTGGCTTAACTACTGTTGACTTTGAACTCAAAGCAAGCTTGGCAGAGAAGTTTACTATTTTCAAAACAAGTTTTGATGACAAACACACTGATTTGTACGACTTGGCTACTATTTATTCATTTCAAAATCCTAAAGGCAATTTTGACATTATACTGTACCAATTTCTTGACCGTAGAATACAGGTATTCTCCTCCTTTGAGGGCAAAAAATATCTTTACATAATTGATAGGGCTATTGCTGAAGACGGTACTGTATATGGAGTAAAAATATAATCATTTAGGCAATCTCTAATTTATTAGAGTCCTAAAGGTTCTAATCGCAAAAAGCCAATCCTTAAGGATTGGCTTTTTTATTTCTCTTCAGTTCAATAATCTCATTTCTCAACTGCCCAAACATTTCCCTTATACTCTGAGGGCTAAGGTCATCTGGTTCAAATTCATTGGTTGAAATACTTGCGGCATAGCCCCATACTTCAATAATGTTTTCTGCACTAATCTCATAAGGCGCATAAAAATCATTATCCGAAGACAACATGAAATGCCCTTCCCCACTCCTACGCACCCTCTTATATACCACGCCATTATCTTTTGTTAAAAGCACATAAGTTTTGCCATTGGAAATATCCGAAAGGCTTTCCAGATAACGCCCGACAACCAGCGAGCCGTCTTGATGTGGCGGCATAGAATCTCCATTGATGGGGAATGCCCGAAACTTTCCATTTTTTAAAAAAGGAAGGGAGATATGTTCAAGTGCTTCAATAAATTCAGGATCGGCATAGCCTGTCAGGTAACCCGCCTTCACTTTTTGGGTAACCACTTCGATATGGCTTTCCCCTTTGCTATCAACCATAATGGGAAGCACCAGCCTATTGTCTTCAAGCTTCAGCAGATCATCCGTAGGAATCTTGCGAATGTCCACCGATAAGAGTAAATCTATACTGATATGGTAAAAATGGGCTATCTTTTTCAATATGTCATAAGGTGCTTCCGAAGTCCCATACTCATATTTAACATAGCGCTCTCGCGTAATTTCAAGGCTTTTGGCGACACTTCCCTGAGAAAGATCCTTTTTTATCCTTAGCGTTCTGATGTTGTCGGAAAACAGTGACATATTGATTTTGTTGCTATTTGGAACAGCAAATATAAATCAAATTGTTCCAATCAGTACTAATTTTGTAAAACAAAAAAGAGTAATGTGATGGACAGAGCAATTGTGCATATGGATTTGGACACCTTTTTCGTGTCGTGTGAGCGCCTGATAAACTCCCAATTAGTAGGCATTCCATTAATTATTGGGGGTGGTGACCGAGGGGTTGTTTCCTCCTGTTCGTACGAAGCAAGAAAATTCGGGGTGCGCTCAGCAATGCCCATCAAGATGGCTATGCACCTATGCCCGCAGGCTAGAATAGTAAAAGGCGACATGGAACTCTATTCCCGCCTATCACATACCGTAACCGAAATCATAGAGGAAAAAGCACCTGTGATGGAAAAGGCTAGTATTGACGAATTTTACCTAGACATTTCTGGGATGGACCGCTTTCACGGTTCCTACAGTTGGACTGGCGAACTCGCAAAAACCATTACAAAAGAAACCGGACTGCCTATCAGCTTTGGATTGTCGCCCAATAAAACCGTCTCAAAGATTGCAACAGGCGAAGGTAAGCCCAACGGCACACTCAACATTCCTGAACTGATGGTAAGACCTTTCCTTAATCCTTTATCTATAAAGAAAATACCGATGGTGGGCGACATGACCTTTAATTTATTGTCGCGCATAGGAATAAGGACTATACAGACATTATCAGAAATGCCCGCTCCAGTACTTCAGCAGATGATCGGAAAAAATGGGCTGGAACTTTGGAAAAAAGCCAATGGCATCGACAATAACCCCGTTGAACCCTATGTAGAAAGGAAATCAATCTCCACCGAACAGACATTTGTTAAGGATACCATCGATATCCCTATGCTCCATTCGCTAATTGCGGGAATGGTTGAAAAACTAGCCTATCAGCTACGTTCCGAACAGTGGCTTACCTCTACAGTAACGGTAAAAATCAGGTACGCCAATTTCGACACGGAAACCAAACAATGTCGTGTGCCCTATACCTCAGCCGACCATACGCTTACAAGAATAGCAAAAGAACTTTTTACCAAGCTCTACCAGCGCAGGATGCGTTTACGTTTGGTTGGCATACAGTTCAGCGGGTTGGTGCGCGGCAATTACCAGATTAATATTTTCGAGGATACACAGGAAATGATGGCGCTCTATCAGGCAATGGACAAGATGAAGACACGTTACGGCTTTGATGCCGTGGCTCGGTGTGCGGGCGCAAGATTAAAACCTAAAAACAAGTAAGATGTACCTCAACTGCCACTCCTACCATAGCTTGCGTTACGGTACCATTCCTTTAGAAGATTTGGTACAGCAAGCCGCCCAATGCGGCGTAAACGCTATGGCGCTTACAGACATCAATACCGTAACGGGTATTTATGATTTTAACAAGCTATGCCATGAAATTGGGATAAAGCCCCTAGTGGGAATGGAGTTTCGCTGTGGGCACAAATGCAGGTATATTGGCATCGCACGTAACGCTTCAGGCATAGCCGAAATGAACAGGCTGCGGACACTCCACAATTTTGAGGAGACCCCAATTCCTCTACAGGCTCCGGCTTTTGTAGATGTAGCGGTGATATATCCCATAGAAAATGTGCCAGAAACACTACGTCAAAATGAATATATAGGCATCCGTCATGACCAGCTATCCTTGCTGTACCATCAAAAATGGAACAAGCTTTTACCCAAAATGGTGATTTTACAGCCCGTTACTTTCCGTACCAAAAAGGAATATAACCTGCATAGGATTTTAAGAGCCATTGATACCAATACACTGCTTTCAAAACTTGCTGATGATGGGTACTGTAAGACTAATGATATAATGACCCCGCAAGCCGAACTCATCGAGAAATTTTGTCGTTATCCGGAAATTATTGAAAATACAGAAACGCTCATTAGCGGCTGTCATTTTGAATTTGATTATAAGAAGCCCAAGAACAAAAAATATTATACCAATAACAAGGTAGATGACATTAAACTATTGACACGGTTAGCCTATCAGGGACTACAGAAACGTTATGGAGGCAGTAACAAACAAGCAAAAGCAAGGGTAGAAAAGGAACTGAAAGTAATTGATGAATTAGAATTTAGCGGATATTTCCTCATTACATGGGACATCATAAGATATAGCAACAGCATGGGGTTCCTACATATTGGTCGTGGAAGCGGCGCAAACAGTATCGTAAGCTATTGTCTGGGCATTACCGATATATGCCCTTTGGAACTTGACCTGTATTTTGAAAGGTTCCTGAATGTCAATCGCAAAAGTCCTCCCGATTTTGATATTGACTGGAGCTGGAAGGAACGCGACACTATTCTCGAATATATTTTTGACCGTTATGGCAGGGAGCATGTAGCCTTTTGTGGCACCAATGTCGAGTTCAAATACCGTTCGATTTTCCGTGAAGTGGGCAAGGTATTCGGACTGCCCAAAGAAGAACTGGATGCACTGGCTAAAAACCCGATGGACAGGCACGACAAAAACTCTATAGTGGCTTTGGTACAGGAATACGGCATGATGCTCGAAAAATACCCGAACCAACGGAGCATGCACTCCTGCGGAATATTGATTTCGGAAGAACCGATAACAAATTATACCGCACTGGAAATGCCGCCAAAAGGCTTCCCTATCGTACAGTTTGATATGCACGTTGCCGAAGACATTGGCTTTGACAAATTCGACATCCTGAGCCAGCGGGGAATAGGACACATTGATGAAAGTGTACGATTGATAAAAAAGAATAGGGGCATAACGGTTGACATTCGCGATACTGGCATTTCAAAAAACGAAAAGACTGCCAATGACTATTTGGCTATCGGAAAAACCATCGGCTGCTTTTATATTGAAAGTCCAGCCATGCGTGGCTTATTACGTAGGCTAAAATGCGACAATTATAAAACATTGGTTGCCGCATCATCCATCATCCGACCAGGCGTTGCCCAATCGGGTATGATGAAGGAATATATTTTCAGGCACAACAATCCCGACAAGTTTGAATATTTCCACGATGTTTTTAGGGAACAGCTTGGTGAAACCTATGGCATCATGGTTTATCAGGAAGACGTGATTAAGATTGCATTGCACTATGGCGGGCTTCCTGCTGAAGACGGCGATATATTACGCCGTGCCATGAGCGGCAAAGGACGTTCAAAAGCCGCATTACAAAAAGTAAGGGACAATTACTTTGCTTGCTGTGCCCAGCAAGGTCATCCCCTTGCACTCAGCCAAGAAATCTACCGACAGATTGAGTCCTTTGCAGGTTATTCGTTTTGTAAAGCGCATTCGGCATCTTACGCGGTAGAAAGCTACCAAAGCCTTTATTTAAAAGTACACTACCCTATAGAGTTTATGGTAGCAGTCATCAACAATCAGGGCGGATTTTACCGTACTGAAGTTTATGTGCATGAGGCAAAAATGTCGGGCGCCACTGTACATACACCCTGTGCCAATAGTAGCAATTACGAGACGACATTATATGGCAGCGATATTTTCTTAGGCTTTATGGTACTGAAGGGCTTGGAAGATACTATAGCGAACCAGATTGTTACGGAACGGGAAGACCACGGAAATTACAGATCGCTGGAAGATTTTATTAACCGTATTCCGATTGGAATTGAAGGCATACAGACCTTGATTTTTGCCGGTGCATTTAACTTTACAGGAAAAGCAAAAAATGAGCTGTTGGTTAATGCCAGACTGCTAATGGTCAATTTCGTCCCAGAAAACCGCAACCCCATGTTGTTACATGAGCCCATTAAAGAATACAAACTGCCCGAGCTTTCACGCTCCCGCTTTGAGGATGCCTTTGATGAAATTGAGCTTATTGGCTTTCCGGTTACAAGTTCTCCGTTTGACCTCCTGCAAACTTCTTTTCGCGGCGACGTAATGGCAGATGCCCTAGCCAATTACCATAAAAGGACCGTACGCATGTTAGCCTACCTGATTTCAAGGAAGCATGTTCCCACCAAAAAGGGAGAAATGTATTTTGGGACCTGGATTGATGCCGAGGGCAATTTTTTTGACACTGCCCATTTCCCCGACTCTCTGAAGACATATCCTTTTCAAGGTGGAGGCTGTTACCTGCTAATGGGTACGGTAGAAGTTGATTACCACTTCCCTACCATTACCATACATAAGATGGCCAAAATGCCTTTTATCCCAGACCCACGATATAGTAATTCGGACGAAAAACGTTTCGATGCCCACCAAAAAATCAAGGAAGACGTCAGCATGACCCATCGCGCTCCTTATCCGCAGGAACATGAAATTGGGCTGCCAAGGCATAAGATGATTAAATAGCTTATTTTTACATAAACCAAAAATGAAATGAAACTAAAAAGGTTTTTAGATGCCCAAAATCAGGTTTACCTCAGAGCATTGTCCGAAATTAAAAATGGCAAGAAAGAAACACACTGGATGTGGTATGTTTTCCCTCAATTAAAAGGACTCGGCAAAAGTGACACCTCAATGTCTTATGGTATTTCGGATATGAAAGAAGCCAACGATTATATTGCACATCCTGTACTTGGCAGGAACCTTATCGAGATATCCTGCGCCTTGCTAGAATTGAATGCACGAACCGCCACAGAAATACTTGGTACTCCAAATGATCTCAAACTGAAGTCTTGTATGACGCTCTTTGCCAACTTAGAAGGTGCTGACCCCATTTTTCAGACAGTCCTTGACATTTTTTTTGCAGGAGAACAGGATAATCGGACACTGGTCCTTATGGGGCTATAGAAATAATGCTAAGTGATGTGATAAAACGACAACCATAGCTGAATTTCCAAACACTTACGATATGAAAATAACTATAGTTATAGAGATGTATATCAAATAAGAAATTTATGAATTTCAACTACAGATTTTTTAAAAGTCCTTCTAGTGCATCGCTATCCTGTTCTGAAAGATTGACGGATAGAAAATCTCCATCTGTTTTGAGCACTATTCCTTGCGCATTATTAAAATTATTGATTTCAATTTTTTTTAAATGAAAATAGTCAATTGTATATTCACCTTTTTTTGATTTTGCCGTGAACTTAACCAATTTTAAATTATTATATGCAAAATTAAAATGACTTAGATTGTCATGATAAACATCCAAGTTAGGATGTATAAACCTATATTGTGCAGATACTTGGTAGTTAACTCTTATAGTTGCAAGGTCAACCACAAAGTCATGCCTTTCCTTTTTAATTAGCATGTTACAACGCTTACAGGAGATATTAAGATTGCCTAGCTCAAACATAAACTCGCCGTACTTGGATTTGGGCAAAATATGTTCAATATCAATGACCATGTTAAATTCATCCTTAAAATCTCTCCTGCAATAGCAACAAGCTTCATTTTCATATAAATCTCTATAGTGTTTTTTAATTTTCACCTTAATATCTGCTACTTTATCATTATTCCAGATATCGCCGCCCTCAGCTATGGCCTCCTGAATTAAAACTTTTTCCTCCTCAGTAAAAAACATACTAATCTATTTTTTTTGATAATTCTAAAATACCTTCCAAAGCTTCTTTTTGTCTGGTGTCATAAGATTTATTAATCAATCTGTCAATCAATTTTTCGAAGTCTTCTCTTTTAATTTTATTATCAGCCAATAGATTGAGTTTTCCCATTACAAATTCAGATAAAAATCTGTTTTCCGGAGTTGTAACATCAAAATAGTCCTCATACATTTCTTCTACATTTTTTCTATCACTGTCAACAAGGAAAAAGCCATTTCGATTTCCTTTGTAGATTGAAAGATGGTTGAGGTTAGTTCTGCCTCCATTTATAATTAGAGGAGAATGTGTAGCTATGATAATTTTAGGCTGGTGGAAGTAAAAGATATCAACAATATTCTTGATATAATCTATCTGCCATTTTGGATGTAAACTGTTTTCTGGCTCATCTATCAGGATGATTGTGTTTTTATTGATATGTGCACTTATAAAAATAAGAGAGGATAATAAAGTTAACTCTCCTGAACTCGCACTCAATATTGGAATTCTATCACCTTTTTTTACTAGAAATATCTCCACACTATCAACTAAGTTCATTTTTTTAAGCCACTTTTCGTAAACAAAAAACCTTAAAATGTCAACTTGAGAGCCCTCATAATACTCCTTTTCTAAATTTATTCTGGCATAATCGTCCCCCATAGTATCAATTATTCTAATATACTCCTTCAAGATGTGTGGCAGAAAAAAATAACCATTAATAAGCCCAACATGGTCTAAACTAGCATCAAGTTTATCAAGATTAAGACCATTCAACCTTATATCAAGACAAAGGTCAAACCCAATATATCTCATCGCATTTCTGATTGCTGATTTGCTCTCTTCCTTACCTTCAAGTATGGTCGAGATAATAGATCTCATTGCGGTTCTGGGTAAGCGCTTACCCGCTGAATTTCTTAATATTCTACTACTCCCTTTCTTGTTTTCAAACTTATCAAAAACTGTATTTGCCAAAACAATGACCTTTTTACCTGCTTCCCAGTGGTGTTTGTAAAGTTCATTGAGAAAGAAGCTTTTGCCGGAACCATTTTCTCCAATCAAGATACTAACATCTTCATCGGTTTCTGCTATTTCATGAAGGGACGAATTACTCTTATCAAAATTAAAAAAAAACATTGGTTTGAGATTTAGCGCTATGTAGTAGCGTCGTTAATATTGGAATAAAGATATAGAAATTCACAAATCATTTTAAATGAAAATCATTACGCTGAAAACTATCAGCGGCAAGATAATTTCAAACAACAACTCAATACTCCCTACTATAAGAGATAGTATACACAATAGGTATTGCGATGTTGAATTCACCGCTAGGCAAAACATTATAGCCTTTGGTAAAAGTAAGCTGCTCCCGTATTCCTGTAGCTGTCTTGGACTTAAAATTGTTGACAAGCAGACTTGGACCTACCATTTCAAAATCAGGATGGTTCATAGCATTATTAAGCATAGCGTTGAATTGGTCAATGTCGCTGGTAGATAAATTCGTTTTGAAGATTATCTTCAGCACGCCACCGCTTTTAATATATTGGCTTTCCATGGTTACCTTATCATTCCCGCCCCTCTGAAAATACAAGGTGTAAAACCTGTCGACACCTACGGCATTGGGTAAGAACCTCATCAGTGGGTAGCCCATCAGCTGGAGCGCGTCACTGGCTTCGATGAACGAAAGTGCATTAACATTGTAAGCATTATTGGGCATCCTGCCAATACGTAATAATTCCGACATCGTGAGCTGTGCTTTTGCTTGCATAGCTAACACCAAAAAAAGGAAAACAAGAAGTTTTTTCATACCGTAAGTATTTAATAATTAGACATGTAAAAATAATTAAAAAGCAATGCCAATTGCAAAAAAGCTCTATAAAGTGAGCCCTCAATTTCTGCCGCTTACGCACTAGCCCAAACAGCCTCCCTAAACTTCCTTAAAAACCTTACCATTTTACCAAGACACCTCAAAAAGCCGTACAGTGTTTTCCAATGCGAAACGGATAAAAAGGCAGCCAAGGTATGGCGGGCATCCCCCTCACCTCCCAGCCAAAAGACTACCGCATAAACGGCTTCCTCCCCAAAGGGTCCCCTCCAATTATTCAGTTTCCTTTTGGCTTTTGCTAATGCCCGCCCAGGCTGTCTGCTTTCTTTTTTTCCGTTTTTTCTTTTGGAAAAAACAATTCAAAAAATTCAATAGGACACGGAGAAAGGGAAGCTTAACAGGATTGTAAACTTAAAAAACAGAAATCATGGAAATTATCGGAAGACTGACCGCAGACAGTACGGTCAAAACAATCGGAGACGGGAAGCAAGTAGTGAATTTCAGCATTGCGATGAACGACAGCTACAAGCCAAAAGACGGGGAGAAAAAAGAGGTTACCACTTACGTGGATTGCTCTTTTTGGAAGGATGCCAAGAGGGCACAGTATCTGAAAAAAGGTGCTTTGGTACTGCTTACGGGACGCATTGGAACAAATGCTTACCTAGACCGTGAGGGAAATGCCGTGGCAAGGCTTACTTTCCACGTGAACGACATCAACATTTTGGCTTTTCCAAAACGAGCGGAACGACCACAGGCAGTAGCCAAGGAAGAAAACACGGTACCGCACATTAGCCAATTGCCTAATGAAGACCTACCATTTTAAACCATCCATTAACCTAAAATCACAGAAATCATGGCACATAACATAAATTTCAATAGCAAAACGGGCGAATATTCATTTTTCAGTGTAAAGCAAAAGGCTTGGCACGGATTAGGACAAATTGTAGAAGATTACCCGACAAGTGCAGAAGCACTGAAATTTGCGGGGCTTGATTACGAAGTCATCAAAGCACCCAATACTCACATACTTCCGAGCAGCAATAAAGTCGTTTCCGAGAGTAGTTTTTTTACCTACCGTTCAGACAATGAAGCCATACTAGGCGACAAGGTCGGTAAGGACTACCATATTGTGCAGAACCGTGAAGCCTTTAATTTCTTCGATGCCATTGTGGGCAATGGCGAAGGCATCATGTACGAGACTGCGGGCGCATTGGGTGACGGTGAGCGAATATTTATCACTGCCAAATTGCCAGGATATATACGCGTGGGAAATGGCGATGATGTTACGGAAAAGTACATCTTCCTGACCACCTCGCATGATGGAAGCGGAAGTATCACGGCAGCTTTTACGCCTATACGCATCGTTTGCCAAAATACCTTGAACGCTTCTTTGCGCAACATGAGCAACGTGGTACGAATCAAGCACACATCGGGTGCAACAGACCGTTTTGCGGACGCCCACAAGATTATGGGCTTGGCAAATACCCTGACCGACCAATTGGAAGGCGTTTTTAACCATTGGACAACGGTAAGGATAACCGACCAAGAAGTGAAAAAGCTAATACAATTGGCACTTTGCCCTAACAAGGAAACCTACGACCTATTGAAAAAGGGAGCGGAGGACGAACTATCGACCATCTTCAAAAACACGGTCGAAAGTGCATTTGCCTACGCAATGATGAGCGATACCCAACAGATGGAAACCACTAAGGGAACTTTGTTCGGGGCGTACAATGCCGTGACAGGCTACTATCAGAATGTACGCTCATACAATGACGATGAAGCCAAACTAAAATCTATCGTATTGGGCGGAACGGCACAATCGAACGGGCAAAAGGCTTTTGAACTGTGTACTTCCTATGAGAAAAACGGTGCAGGGATTTTCACACTCAATTAGATAATCATAGGCTACCGCCACTTAAGGCGGTAGCCTACTTTAAAATTTTCTATATGAAATCAGAAATAGAAGACGAGGCAAAAAGAATGGGTCAGGACAAAAGTGCTGAAAAGCAAAACGAAGCCATCTTTATCATCTACTGCTACAGAACAAAGTACTACTATGTAACCACCGACAGCTTGATACGTAATTGGGAACGGCTGATAGGCTATTATGAAAACGGTGTGTACCATGAAGAAAACCAAATTAACAAATGAAATGAACGCTTATGGAATGGTGTGAAATCAGGGTGGTTTTTTACGGAGATAAAGACACCCGCATCAGATTGGCAAAAATCTTTAAAGGCTTGGAGCAAAGCGCACTTGTACAGTCTCTCCTATTTATCAGGGAAAGCAAGGACAACTATCGCAACCTTACGTGGTCAGATAGTGAGGAAGTACTCTATTTTGAACACATAGACAAACCAAACCTTGAGGAGCTCATAACGCTTGCGGACTTTTACGGATGCCCGTTTGAGTGTACCTATAAACTACCGAAAAGCAAGGTATTTCATAGGGTACAGTATAGGGACGGCATCCTTACAAGCCCCGCAGAAATTAAACCCGCAGAAGATAGCAGGAAAATAACGGTAATAGACCTTGAAGGAAAGGAAAAGAGAATAACGGACTTGGAGCAGGCTATTGCCCTAACTGCCGAGTTTATGGACTACGAGCATGAAGACAAAAGTTTTGGTGCATTCGATGAAAAGATGCGCAGGTATTGGACTGACCTGCACAGTAAGCTAACCGCTATCAAGAACAGCAGTAACAATCACAATGACATTGAACATGAAAAACCTTAATAAAATATCAACGATAATCTTTTGCAAGTTGTTGGACAACATGGGCGACCATGAAATCCTCAGCATTGAAAATGAACCGCACCTGACCCTCACACTTGAAGAGGTGCAGAGCGGGTTTTACCTATCAAAGATTCCAGACGGTATTCTGGCAACCCTTTACAGCCTAAGACAAAGCTATATCGACCTTGACGAAAAAGAGGTAGTAGAAACGGAAATGTATTTTGCTGTCAGTGGCTATGGAAGTTCAAGGCAGGGAGAAAAAATACCTCTGCTTGTCGTGCCATATTACTTTCAATCCGCTGAGTTGAACAGAAAGGAAACAAGTATGTGGCTATCGCAAAACAGAAGACCATCTATAGTGCCAAAAAAACAGGAAGAACATGTAAAAATAGCCGAGGAATGGTTTGAAAACATATTTGCAGAGGGCTTTTTGGATGCCCTTATCTAACTTAATGATTAACCGACTGCCAACCAAATGGCAGACTAAAACAGAAAAAGATGGAAACGAATTTTTTTAGGTACATCAAGAACATGAAAATCGAGGGCGATTTGCACATCATCATCGCAAACGGAGAAAATGATACGCTCGTGGTTTCGACAATGGTAAACAACGAGAAATGTACCGACACGGCAAAAAATAGGCTAACGCCCCTTAATCTGAGAGGAACTGCTCAGCAAATGGACATCGGCTATCTTGACACGATAAGCCAACCGATGAAAGAAGTTTCGGGATTGCTCTCCAATATGGAAGCCTTCGCCAAGCAGAAAGCAGAAACACAAAAGAAATCGGCAATGACCACTGAAAGTACAGAAAGGGACAAAAAAACCGTCGATACCAAAGAACAGAAATACATCGACGGCATGAAAAAAGCGGACGAACTCGAAAAAATGGGCAAGTTCAAGGAAGCATGGATGAGCGTTCCCGACCCTGCGAACTATCCCGACAAGGTAGAGATACTACGAAACCGCAGGGAACAGCTTTCCGCAAAATTTGCACCCGACCTTTTTGCAGGTACAGCAACGGCAGAAAAGCCACAAGACCCCACAACGGACCTCTATCCCGAAAATGAAATAGAGGTGTTGGACGAAGTGCAGGAATTTGGCGCAGAGGAAGAAAACGAGTAACAACCATAAAAATATAAGCCATGTTAATAGCCACAGAACTGAAAAGGGTATTCTCCTTCAAGAACAACGGACAGCAGGTTACCCTAACCGACCCCGAACCAAGATGGGCGGTGGAAAAGGTACTGAACTTTTACGCCAATACCTACCCGATATTGGCTACCGCCAAAATATCAGCCCCAAAATTTAGGGACGATACCATCGAATATATTTTTGAAAGCGTAATAGGAACAAAAGGATAACCAAAAAATTAAAAGCCATGAATTATGCCACAACAACATATCAAATTGGAAAGGCTCGTATTGCCAAAATCCCCAAAACAAAAGCAACTGCACCGACAGTTGGACGAGTTCACAAAATGGATGCAACGCCCAAGGGACGCATCGGAAATCAGAAGGGACAAAAGACAGCCACTCCCGCCATCGATGTTGCCAACGGTTTTCTGAAGGCTCGCTTCCTTCCAAGATTGGAAAGCGATGAAACGGTACAGACTACTCCAAAAACGGACAAGTTGGAAAGGGATTTTTACAAGTCCCTTTCACAACTCTGCACATACTACGGCATTGAGCCTATGGAAACAAGGCAATATTCGTATCCCTACAACATCAGGCTTTCGGTATGGGACACCCAAAAACAGCTCAGGGCAAAAGTCGTATGCTTTGAAAGCCTGAAAATTGTAAGCGTTGGAAAAAGACATTTTTTGGAAACAGAGGAGCGGTGTAACATTGCCCATACACTCTACTACATTCCCCTAGTTCCCATATACATAGCTTTGCGCAGAAAATGCCAACGTAAAGCCGCAACCCTATTGCTGTCCGTATGCAGTTACCTTCATAGGATTGTTGGCATTCCGCATTACCGTGACGAATACAGCTTTCTGCAATGGCAGTATGAGATGATTGATGAATGGATGGCAAGCGATGAAGATACAGACGGGACTGAAGGCTACAGACAGGAACTTTGCCGAGCCTTATGGGTGGGCGAGGTAATGAAGAATAAAATCGGAAACATCGGGAACCTTCAATATTTCGGCAAGCGCATCAACAGTTTCATCTGCAAGACCAAAAGTGATATGGATTGCTTTCGTGTAGCCAGGGAAGCCTACGCCCTTTTTTCGGAATATCCCGATGCCAATTGCTTCAGATATGCAAAACCCTATGAAGTTTACAAGGAAGATGACGAGTACGAGGTAGTGACAATGGACAACATTATTTCCTTTTGTGCAGAAACCGACGGGGTAATATTTGACACTCTAACATCAAGTGTAAACAGCCAATTGGGAGAATACGGGGATGCCGAAGAACCTGCCATTACCAAACGTTTTGACGGGAATGAAGTTGAAAACCGAAACCTAGATTTTGAAAATCGGTTGTTCATATTGTTGAACGACCTAGCGCACCTGCTCTATCAATTTTAAATAATAAGTCATGGAAAATCACAATCATCTATACCACCCTACTTCTGCCCTTGTTTTCTTCAGCTCAACGGAAAAGAAAAATGACGGCTACATCGAATACTATGATATGGATAGGAACGGCAACCCCATCAATGCCCATCCCCTTACCGTAAAGGAAGCTGAAAAACTGAGAAAGTCGCTTAATTTGGCTAAGGAGGAAAAAGAACCCGTGCTTAGAACCGAAGGTGTAATGACCCCAAATATACTGTTCCTAGATGCTATAACTTCCAAAGTTATTTGGCATACCAAAGCCATGCCGACCAACATGTATTTTACGGAAAAACTGGGACTTCCAAATGGTATTGCCAATGTACCGCCCATGCTATGGGTGGCATCACGTACAAGCTTGTATGTATATGCCCTACGTAGCAACCGCCGACCGACGGCAAGAACCAAACTTTACGATGCGCCATTTTTCAATATATATCAGAACGGAAATGTCTGCTTGGGAAATGTGGATGTGCAGATAGGGCGAACCGCCTCGTTGGAAGAATTTACAAGATTGTGGCAAGGCTATTTCTTTAACAGCTACTTCAGCCATTTGATGCAGGGACATAACCCAATTAAGGGCAATTGCGTAAGCCTTTGGAAAAAACTCATTGGAAGTGGAAAACCTTTTCCAATGGACGTTTTGAAACCTAGTATTGTTGACCTAAAAAACCTATTGAAATGAAAACAGAAAAACAAAATATCCATTATGCCGACAGCATTTTGTATGATGCCACCAACCCGATTTCCATTAACCTTATAGGTGCGGGAGGAACAGGCTCAAAGGTACTGACCGCATTGATAGAAATGAACGAAAGTTTGCTTGCTTTGGGGCATGCGGGCATGCAGGTACGTTTGTGGGACGATGATGACATTTCACAAGCAAACATAGGCAGACAGCGTTTTGCCGAAAGTGAGATTGGAATGAAAAAAGCGGTGGCACTTATCAATAGGGCAAATCGTTGGTCGGGAACCTTTTGGAAGGCTGAAATCGAAAGATTTGAAAGAAACAGCTTTGGAAGCGTACCAAACAAAGCGATGGCTAATGTCTATATTTCATGTGTGGACAACGTGAAATCACGATTTGAGATTGCCGAAGTTTTGGGCAGATTGGGCAAGGGCAGGGAAATACAGAACCAGCCCTTATATTGGATGGACTTTGGCAACAGCCGCAATTCGGGACAGGTCATACTGTCGACCATCGGCGACATCGAACAGCCAAGCTCACAGAAGTACAATTGTTTTTCAAACCTTCCATTCGTAAGTGATGAATTTGGCGAAATGCTAAAAAAATCGGAGGAAATTGACGACACGCCAAGCTGTTCGGTTGCCGAAGCTTTAACCAAGCAGGATTTATACATCAATGGTTCACTCGCACAAATGGGATGCTCAATACTTTGGAACCTGTTCCGAGAAGGCAGCACACGATATAGGGGCTTCTTTTTCAACCTTAAAGAGTTTAGACTTCAACCGATACCCATTGGCTGAAGATTGCTCTTAGGGGCAAAAAAAAATCGCCGATTTTCTAATCGAAAATCGGCGGTTCTATTTTGGAGTTTTTTTAATATGACCACCGGTAGATCTTTAGATTCCATGAATCCCAAATTAGCAGTATGTTATTTAGTATGCTCGAAACGAAAAGTGGTGGTTACTTTTGACGAAATCTACACCTTACGATAAACCTACATTACAATGACATCATTCTTGTCAATATAATCTTCAAGTTTTTTTTCAGCTTTTCGATAACTTGCATTATTCTGAAGGACAGCGTTGACGTCATCCCTAAATCTGGCTAGCCTATCCTCTAAAGACTTTGAATCTGGCTGGCTGACGTAGTTTTCATTAACAGAGACATCTAGTATCCTCTTATCTTTTCTTATAACAGTAAACATGAAATCTACAGTTGGCGTAACGATATCTTTGCCTGAAACGTGATATTCCCCTTTTAATTTACCAATATCATTCTTTTCGAATGACTTTATAATTAAAGCCTCTTCCTTTTCGGTGATATCAAGCTTTGTCCTTTCCTTGCTTACTTCAATGTAGATGATTTTATTCTTTAGGTCAACCTCCAGCCACCATCGGGGTCTGAAAACAATATTATCAGATTTTTTATCATAACCATTACATGCCAACATGGTAAACATAAGGCAAAATATACTCGTTGATTTTATTATTCTGCACATATCGGATGCGATTCAAACAACTTTGATACATAATATATCAAAAACCTGATGAAGAAATCAGTAATGTTCAATATCAGAAAAATTTTTATCTATTATATCCATCGACACTTTTTCATCTTGGACTATAAACTTTCCCTTATCCATCTTAACAACAACATACTGCACTGGTTCCAATTCTGGCTTCGAACTAGGGAGATCATAGCCGTTATTGTATGTTCTTGTAATAAGTATAAAACCATTTTTAAAATAGGATCGCAATTGAGCTTTTTCAGGTTGGCTTGAAAAAGCTTTAAGCAAAGTGATTGAATTGTCTCCAAATAAGAGGAGAAAGCCGTCTGTTTTCCCAACCGAGCTCCCACTATGCCCCACTAAAGTAATTTGGTAGCCATTACCTTGTTGAAGTTGGAAGCTTCCGCTGTAAAATAGTCTTGCTTGGGACTGAAGAGTCCTAATAAAGCTGTCCAACTTTGAATTTTCATCACAAAGACTTCCTTTTACAAAAGATTTCTTATCCTCGAATTTTAAGAAATCATCAGAGGTAATTGTAAACGGACTATCAATTAAGGCTGTACATTTCACATCATCAAATTCATGCGTGAAAAGTACAGTTTTATTATACTCCATTGCTATATCCTTTGAAGTGCAAGAGAAAGAAAAAAAAGTAAAGCCACAAAGAAGAGCTTTAAGGTAGATATTTGATTGTTTTAAAGCCATAAATTAAATACATCATTTGATTAGTTGCCTTAACACGATTAAAATAATCGCTAGTAAAGGTTAGATTTCTAGGTGCCCACTCCGACATTTGGGCAGCATGCCATTGGTCTATGATAGCATGTTCCTGTTTTAGTGACATGGGTATTCCATTCGTAAAAAAATATCCGTGAATATATTCATGATACATGGTCATATATAATTGCTCCCTGCTTACAAATGCAGCCTTCGCAAGATAGACAACTGTTCGTTTTTTGAAAACTCCAATTCTATCTGTTACGCCAAGTATTTGATTACCTTTGGAATCTTTAAAATAGCCCGTTGGCTCATCAAAATAAGTTCTCCTTGCTGCTGTACCATCGGCAAAAAGTTCATCGACATTTGGCTGTAATTTTCTAATCTCCTCATGGCTAAAGGCAAAATCTGAAGCTGACTCATTGGAATAATATACTTCCCCCGAACCGGCCCCGCCATAAATATCAGTACTATACCTTGCCCCTTCTCCAGTCCAAAAATTTGTACTTTCAGACAAAGCTTTTATTCCGTTCACAATACCTCCTACCAATCCGCCGAAGACTGCACCCAAACCCGCCGATTTAAGGCCAACCAGAAGAGATTCTCCCACCCCCATTCCATTAATTAGCGCATTACCCGTGGAAGTGACAAGTCCACCTGTAGCTCCTCCAGCCGCCCCTACAATAGCGCCTGAAAGGAATCCAGAACCAACAGCCTTAGCAGCTGCCGAACCCAAGAAACCTGCTCCAAAACTCCCTCCAGCAAGTGCAGAACTTACACCCGCACCAATTCCCGCTCCTAGGAGTCCACCAGCAGCTCCGACGCCAAAATGGGCAAGACCTTTCCATGAAAGCTCCGCTCCATTGATAAGCCAATTTGCGAGCCCTCCAAAAACAGCCCCTAAGATTAGATGTACAAATTCTCCATTTGGATCACTTGCTATCAATGGATTGTTGTTCGTGTAACCATACCTGTTAAAATTCTGGCTGTCGTAGGGATTCTGCACGTAATTGTCGGGAGAAAGAAACCGATGTAATTTAGGGTCGTACAAACGGCCATTCATGTTGATAAGTCCAACTCCTAGCAGATGCTCATGACCAGTATACCCTCGGTCGATAATCTGAAAAGCGGTAAGCGCGTTCCCCAGCCCATCCTCCAATTTTATAATATTACCCCAAGGGTCAAATTGTCTTTTCTCAACGGTGTTACCATCTACATCCGAAATAAGAACAATACTCCCCAAATTATCTCTATGCAGGTAATAAAGTGACCCCATGGAACCAGCTGGCTTATGGAGTTCTTTATAGATTGCAGGGGCATTGTAAGCATCACCTCCTAGGTAAAACACAAAGCTTGTCCTGTTGGTGTTGATGTCCCTTGTAATCTCCATGCTCCCATCCTGACTATAATGACGTCTCAATGGGCGCACAAGTTTGTCGGCGTCGCTGCTACCATAGAACATGTGGCTACGTTGCAGAGCCGAATTATATTGAAAATCTATCTGTTCAATTCCTTGTTCGTTGATATTAATAGGTTTTTTGAATGCATTATAAGTAATTTGTTGGACTGCACGGGATTGATACCAGCTTTGTGCTGCTGCCACAAGGTTAGTAAGTTCAGAAAGCTTATAGCTATCACCAGTGTAATTATAGTTTCCAAGTTGGCTATTGAAGGTAATTCGTCCCCTGTCGTCGTAGTTCAGACTATTGTTATTGACACCGTCTCCGTAGGCAATTAGTCTATTGAGATTATCGTATGCAAACGTGTCGCTATAACCTGTAGAACTATTACTTCTATTCAGCAGGTTTCCACGTTCTGCATCAAATCCATAGCCCAAAGCCATAGTTACACCTGGGCTACTTCCCACACGATTCGTAACAGTGCTTGAAGGATTATTATAGATATCATATGAATATGTTGTTGTTAGATTATCTCCTTGCTGTTCGCTTTCCAATTGTCCATTTTGCTTTAAGCTGTTTATCTTCGAAATAATCTTACCAGAGCTAAGATCAGTAAGTTTTAAAAGACGCCCTCTCTGATACTCGTACCCTACCGATCTGGAAACCGTTACATTGGTCGACTTATCCTTCGCTTGATAAGTCTCAGTTGAAATTCGTCCAAAACTGTCATAATCATAATTTCTCGTAAACTTTGCATATTGGTTATCTTCTGTAGCACTTGATACCCTATGGTGGCTATCGTAAGTATAGTTGTAATTTGTATTATTACCATCTGAATTACTGAACACCATTGACTCGAGCAATTTGGTTGTACTATTATAATTATAGGTATATCCGAGATTTGTTCCATCACCAATAACAGTCTTTGTCAAAAGCTGCCCATTAGAGTTGTCATAGGTATATTCGGTGGCACCCTTAGGAGTAAGCTCATGAGTAATATCGCCAAATCCGTTGTAGGCATATTGGTACTGGCCACCGCTTGGATCTAACAGTTTTGTCCGTTTTCCCCAAGCATCATATTCTAGACTTTGTACCGAAGTTCCCAATGTTGCCGATTTTAGACCACCATGGGCGTAGTAGCTATAGTAAATTTTTCCTCCCGCATCTTGGCGACTAATGATTTGTCCCAGTGCATTACGCTCCGTTATAACTGTCTTATTTCCATTAATTTCAGTTGTCGTAAGTCCATTATAGAAAAAAGAAATAGTCTTTCCTGTATAGGTGGTAATCTTTTTAATCCTACCATAATCGTCATACTCGTTAACATCCCATTGGTTGTAATTACCAAGATCTGCTTGCTGGCTCTGTCTATAGGGCCTTCTGTAAATATCATACTCAAAAGCCTGCCCCACAACACTTCCAAGCACAGTTTCTATCTCTTTGAATATTTCTTGACCAAGCGCATTAAAATAGCTGGTCTGTCCCCTTCCCTCATCATCATAAGTTGCTACCGTATGCGTAGTACCACTGCCCTGTGAATAAATCTGACCAGTGGTTTTGCCCAAATAATCTGTGGTCTCTATTAATCGTCCCCAACTGTCATAACTATAAGTCGTTGTTTTACCAAAACTATTTGTGCTTGTCAATGGTTTACCTTTGACAAGGTCAAAAGTACTTGTCGATATCAATCCATCAATACCAGTTCTACTGATCGGAAATCTGCCGGTAGCATCAAAAACAGTACTAGTTGTTCTTGTTCCACTTATAGTTGTGTTACTTTGCTGAGTAATATTTCCATAAACATCATAAGTTAAGTTTTCAATATTCCAAGCGGAGCCATTCGCCCTCTTTTTCACTTGGCCTGGAAGAAACCCATTATAGCTAATCTCCATTTCATTGACATGGCTGTCAGCACCAACAGTTGTTGTACTCTTATGTGTTAGAGCACGTCCAACATAATAACCATTAGGATTATTATCGTAGGTGGCTTCTTCTACTTTGGTCGCCTCATTGTTGACGTTGGTGGTTATCTTTTTTGCATTGAAGTATGAATCATGTTCTATTGTTATGATGTTTGTTGTATTGTTAAGCAGATCTTTGCTACTGTTTATATTGGGTATTGCAACAAACGTTTTATTAGGATAGAGATCCGTTTGATATCCAATATCGGTGCGAGAAACATAGTCACCAATAGTTGCTCCATCGGAGGCAACGGGAGAAGAAAGTACACCGGCGGAAATGTATGGCTGCCTAGACCTGAAATTTTTTGTCACAATTCCCCTCAGCTGCGGATCGGTATAGGTAATGTCAAACATCTTGATTGGATCGGAATGGCTGACATGCCAATTGCTACGAGCAATCCTCCCAAAGCCAAGAAATCCCAGTCCTTCCATATTCGAAACAGCTTCACCGTAACTAAAAACCTGCTGTAAATGGTTAGTGTTGTTATAGGCGTTACTGATTTTTGAGACCACCTGTAGACCAGGCGCATTTACAAAATCAACATTTGGATAGTTCTGTGATATTCCAGGGACATAAAGCGTTCCATCAGGCGAAGGAGCAGCATTACTCATGAGTTTGGCATAGGTGATATCATGTGTTTCATAATTATTCCAGATACGGGTTAGTTGCCCGGCCTTCTGCACATCAGCAGTGAATTGGAAAGTCGATAATGTATTTCCGCTAAGCCAGCCCACCTCCAATCGGTGGTTAACCTTATCCAGTGACAGTACTACCGGAATGGGATTGGGAATGACATTTGCTGGACGCTCTTGATCTAAGGTCCAATTATAAACAAAGTTAATCCCTCCACTTTCTGTATATCCCAAATTATCCAACTTCAACACCCTTATTGTTCCGGTCGATACACCGTAGATTGCCGCCGTGCCAATCTGTACAATATCAGATTTGCCATCACCGTTGACATCCACTACTAGCATAGTACTCATGGTCTGATGCAACTGACCGTTCTGGTAGAATTCATTGACCTGACCTCTGCCAAAAGGTGCCGGAAGATTTTGTGTATGTTTCTTGAAATCGTTGCCCTTTGACATCAAAAGCACAAAAGTTCGGGCAGCCGAAGTAGAAATCATCACATCAGTTTTCCCATCTCCATTGAAATCACCGATATAAAATGCTTGCGAAAGATTAATTTGCGGATCGCTATACTGCCACAGGGTCACCATTGCGGTATTATCACTATTCATGCTGTATACGTACATCATCCCAGAAGATATATGGAGTATATCCGTTTTCCCATCTCCATTGAAATCAGCGGTATAAATTTTATCTCCACTTGTAAATGGCTTTGACAATGCACCTACGGGCGTAACAAAATTCGAGGTAATTCTTCTATCCAGATTGACAAAGTGAATTTGCGAATAATAAAAATCAGCATATTCTGTGATACAGCCTATCTCAATAGGTTCTGTAACTGGCGGCTGTGGATCCCATGGATTTGTGGGAGGGTTCCACTCAGGGCCGACTAAACGTTTATAAAAGGGAACAGAGAACTGCGGTTTTCCGATGGCGATGATGTCGGTTAGTCCATCACCATTAAAATCACCTGACACAAGCTCCTGATCCAAGGGAGTACCTTGATGGAACATCCTATCACATTCAGAATAATATTCGTATGTTCTCGGAAGTTCCCATGTACGGTCGTACTGTGATTGTATTGTTGAGATAAATCCCCTTGAAAGTACATCAAACTTGTAGGAGTCATACTGGTCTACCACTATAGCAAAGCCGTCCTCAACCTGCAATTTAGAATTATGGGTAAGCATTCTAACAGGAAAAACTTCCTTATGTGGCGCATTAACCTGCTCGGCAAACTGCATGTTGGAAGAGTTCTGTTCTATATCAAGGAATGTCCAGAATTTATCCTTAGTCTTTGGGCGTACCAAGAAGTCTAATGTTCCATTTCCAGTAAAATCTGCAAAGATTGCATCTGAGTTATTGCTCGTAATACCCGTAACGCTTAGATTGTTAATCGAAGGAAAAATAAGGTCGCCAGAGGTGTTTCCATAAGATAAAAAGTTGCTAGCTAAAACTTCAGAAGCATCGCCGTTGGTTTCCGTAACACCCCCTAAACGCTGGTATCCGATAAAGGCATCATATCCATTTGAAAGTTCATAGTGCCTTATTGCCGTACCGCTCACGCTTACGGAAATCTTTGTCATGATAAAGTCCCTCGAAAGATTCTGTCCCCAGATGTAAGACTGCTCGGGTCTTTGGGCAGTCTGGTATGTAAAATTTACTACATTGATACTAGGATTAGTTTCTATTGCACCATAGCTAATTTGTAATAACTTCAGCATATTGTTGGCAGACGAATAGGTATAATTGATACGTGCTCCTAGGTTGCTCCTTCGGTACGTAACTCCATATTCTACCACTGTTTTAGATGAAGAACTACTACCGTAGAAGGCCGTGGAACCGTCCGGATACCATACTTCAAAATAATCAGGAGCCGTATTGCCTAATACCGTTACACTTCCCCTTGAAAAGACACGAATTGTAGAATAGTTCTCCGTTTGGTACTCCGCATTAGGCTGTCCGTAAACTCCTGTTTTTAATAGTAGCCGCTGACCATCTAAAGCAAAGAAATCATTGTCATTTATCCGTATGTCAGCGATTTTCCCATTATGATATTTTGTAGCCGGTATCCTAGTAATTGAAGAGGCTCCCGCAAGGCTCCACCCATAACCTGCAATGCCATTACCTGATTGGCTACTGTAGATTAGCGCAATTTCAGGAGTAAAACCGTTGATGCCGGAAGGAACTGTAATCGGGATTGTAGCTGTTGCTGCACCTCCTTGCGAAACATCTAGGTTAATTGTGGTCTTACCGACTGCAGGATTTCGCATACCGGCAGAAAACATAGCCATTCCCTGGGCCTTCATTCCGTTTGGTTCCGAAATTGATTTGATAGTGTCACTTCTGAATATTGGGCGGGCACTTGGGTCGAAACGAAGTGTGTCCTGACTCTGTCTTATCCTGTCAATAGTGTCTTGTTGTGTCTGGGCATATGTCTCTTGGTTGAGAAATATTAATAGTCCGAAAATGAGAGTTGAGAATCGTTTCATAGATATTATTGCTTAATGACCTTTATAGTTTCCTTACGTTTATCCGAAAAGGTTATATCCAAAATATAAGTGCCTACAGGCAGGTGTTGGAATTTCATTGATGTGCTCCTGTCGTTAACAGAAGGGTTGACTTCGTGAACCCTATTGCCCTGAACAGTAAAGACCTTAACGTTTTTTACAGAAATGCCTTCCTCTGTTTCCCAATCAAGATTGAGGGTCTCAATCAATGGATTGGGACTTGCAATTATTTTTCTTTTGAAGGTTTTAGCATCTTCTTTCTTTGTGGATGTCAGTACTATTTCCGTAACGTCTGGTTTAGAAGCGGTCGCAGGCGTACAGTTGATGCATATGTATGTCCGACTTTGTTGATTTCCGGCTGCATCATAACTAAAGGTGACTTTTTGGGCTTGCGAATTGAGCCCCACTAGGCATAATAAGCCCAGTAGCGTGAGAGTTAGTTTCATATGGCAAGATTAATTTAGCAACCTATTTTAGCAAAAGATTTTTGCAAGAGCCATATTGTAACATGAAATTTACATAATAATGATTTGATAAAGTGTTCGTAAGAGAACTCTCGACCTGTTTTATTTATGTAAGAAATGTAAAGACGATATTATTGTTGTTTATTTAAAATATGGCTAAAAACACGTAAAAACTGAATTATTTGTTCCAAAGAACTCTCGTTCCCGCTACTCGAAAACTTCTTAAATAGTTTAATTAGAGACACTAAGGAGCGGATATAAGAAATTTATTTCATTGGGATAGTCGGGGTTTATATTCTACAGCCTGATAAAATGAAGAGTAGAACCGCTCATCATCACTCCATCTGCTGTTCAATCAGTCTCCGTCTTCGGGATAGAAGTCACGCTCGCCCCAAATAATTTGGAACATGGTTAAGCCATTTTCACCAAGGAACCGTTCAAGCAGATCCGCCCGCAGGTAGGTCAAGGATTCCTGATCAACATACTCGACTACATAGCTGTAGTTGAAGCTGGCGAGCTTTCCCGAGCTATCGGTCAAATCTTTACTTGCCCGCGGACTGGAAAGATCAAGCTCGTCGATTAGATTCTTACAGACATATACTTTTTCTTAAAGGTACCTTACTGGAATAAGAACATCAATCTCCTTATATACTGGCTCAGTTTCTCGCTCCGTAAACTTCTCTATGTCATAATCAATACCCATCCTTTTGAGCGCCTGTTCGATTGTTTCTTGCTGATTTTCATGTTCTTTTCGGAACATTAGTAAGTGCTCTCTGAACGAAGATAGAGAAGTCCTGGGCACATGAATCACGTGCAGGTTGCTAACTATCGAATTCCACAGAATATCTGAATCCACATCATCCAAGCGCTTTCCTGCTTTGGACAGTACCACTCGGCTATATTCCTTTTTTACAGATTGATGTTCAATGCTGTGACTCCATTTCTGCCATTCATTATAGGGAATGCCTTCTCCATATGGAATTTCAGAGTCATGAATGTTCTGGGTGTACGGAATGCTGTTTGCGGCCTTCCCAAGTTCGGTCTTCGCAGTAAAGGCCCGACGTGCATCATTTAAATCGGCATTTCTGATAAGAACAGTATTGGAGTTGATCCCTTATTTGCCACAAAAAGTGAAAGCATTTGTCTGAAGCATATCGTAGACTTGTTACTTTTTTCCATATATCAAATTTCTTTTTAACACACTTCCTTAGCACACTCAAAAAAAGTGCTCAAATAGTGTTAAAATAAGTTACCACGAAGTGTCTAGAAACAAACTGGTTAGCGATAACTTTTCAGTTTTGGCAAATAAAGTTTCCAGCACAAATGTAAGCCTTCGCCCCCTCAGATTAATTTAAGTCAACAGTATTTTCCATACCTTTAGATTTCCAACAATTAACTAGTAAAATCCTTAAAGAAAGAGGCAATGCTGGAAACGTATTCAAAATGGACAGTGGTCTTCTTTGGCCTTTTTATCATTTCCGCAGGAATTTTGATGCTCTTTAAACCTGTGACGGCAAACAATATTCTGAGGAAAGCGGGAAGCACGAACTTTATCAACTATGCGGAAATTACCATCAGGCTAATCCCTGCGGCAGGCTTTATCTTATGGGCAGACCACTCGAAATCTCCAGAGGCCTTTAAAATATTTGGCTGGGTTATGCTGATAACATCTGTTATCCTGTACCTAGTGCCTCGCAGGGTGCATCATGCGTTTTCATTAAACGCTGCAAATATCATAAGGCCCCTATACTTCCAACTTATTTCGCCCTTTGCTATTTTGCTGGGTGCGCTCATAGTATACTGCGCAATTTAGAATCCCTTGAGATTATCAGAATTTTGTATCGGCAAAGGCAAGGCCAACCATGTTTTTTCACTTCTTGGACCTGCCCGATAATTTCAAAATGACGAATCCCAGTAAGCCGGCAACCGTTGAGGTGACCAGTACCGATAATTTTGCTTCCTCGATAAAGACCGGGTTCCCAAAAGACAATATGGATATGAAAATCGACATGGTAAAGCCAATTCCGGCAAGCATCCCCAGCCCAACCATATGTGCCATCCTGCTTTTCTCGGGCAGCTTGCCGATACCAAACCTGGAACAGATGAAGGAAGTAGCCACGATACCGATCGGCTTGCCTAAAATCAATCCAAGTGAAATGCCCAATCCCAAAGGGGATGTCAGTCCCTCTATCATTTCCCTTTGAAAGGTAATATTTGTATTGGCAAAAGCAAATATCGGAATGATCAGCAAGTTGACAGGCCTTACAAGTGCATGTTCCAGCCTTTCAAGGGGGGAAGTTTCATCCGAGCTGTTTGTTGGCAACGTCATGGCAACCAATACCCCTGCTATGGTGGCATGTATGCCCGAATGGTGTATAAAATACCATATGAAGATACCGGGAATTAGGTACAGGTAGGGATTTTTTACATTGAAACGGTTCATGGCGATCAGAATAGCCATCCCCACTCCGGCAGCCCCAAGGTAGCCATAGTTGATTCCGGATGAATAGAATATCGCTATAACCAAAATTGCTATAAGGTCGTCCACGATGGCAAGTGCGGCGAGGAAAATCTTCAGGCTGCTCGGCACCCGTTTATCCAGCAATGAGATCACTGCCAGTGCAAAGGCGATATCAGTGGCCATCGGAATACCCCATCCCCCTGCTGTTCCGCTTCCCGAATTAAGACCTATGTAGATCAACGCTGGTACGACCGCACCGCCAACAGCTGCTATAATAGGCAAAATTGCTTTTTTGGGAGAAGAGAGCTCCCCTTCCACAATTTCCCTTTTTATTTCCAAACCCACCAACAGGAAAAAAATAGCCATCAGCCCATCGTTAATCCACATGGACAGTGAATAATTCAGGTGTATGGAATTATTCTCAAAGCCAAGCTTTCCGTCCAATATATTCTGGAGGGGAACCGCAAGCGGCGTATTTGCAACTATCAGGGAGGCGATTACGCACAAGAAGAGAAGAAATCCACCAAAATTGCTTGATCGCACAAAGTCCCTAAAAATCAGAAGATTTATTTTACTACGCATTTAGATAATTAAAAAGAAGTGCAAGATACCACTTTTATGCGAATCCATACCAATAAGTACCTCTATTGCATTCGATTTAACAGCAGGGAACAACAGAGCGACCTATTCCGTTTTTTCCCCTTCCACAAGAAGTACATTGCCGACCCCAAGCCTCTCGCAGAGCCATCTTTTTAATTTCGTCCTGTCCACCTCGCCTTTCCCCTTGCCTATTCCGTATAATACCATCCACTCTACCGTCGTGCTGTCCGTCCCGGCATACCTCTCGACCTTGCCCAACGAAACGTCCCTGAGCTCAGGAAACAGGACATTGAGTTCCTTTACTACACTCGGCTGGCTTAAGCTATACTTGTCCAGTTGCTGCCTCAGGCTGCTGATGGCGACATCCTTTTCCGAAAGGGAGGCATCCCGCCTGCCAAGTTCACTCAGGATCTCGGCCTTGATGTCGCCCTCGCCCTGCCTGAAACTCAGCACCGTATTATGTATCCCCTTTTCATCCAACAGTCTGTTGTACATAGCTATCTCTTCCTTGCCGAGCTTCTTGTTAAGGAATGCCAAGTCTACTTTTTTGGGTCTGGAATTATAGCTAAGCTTCTTATAGATGACCGTATATCCCCTGCTGGTAAATTCCGAATTGACAAATTCCTCCACCGTTTTCGTAAATTTTTTTTCTTCGAAAAGCCTGTATGCAAGATAGAAACTCGGGACCACCATAACCATTATAAGGATCGAAATACCATAGCGTAACCTTTTTTCATTCCTTGAATCTATAGAGGAAGAGGCAGGGTATTTCAGGTATTTGATTACGAGAAAGGTCGCTATACAGATAAAAAAGCAGTTGATGGAGTACAAATAAAAGGCACCGAGGAAATACCTGAAGTTAAAGGTAGCCAGTCCATATCCGGCGGTACACAGTGGGGGCATCAGCGCCGTTGCGATAGCCACACCGGGTATCGGATTCCCCTTTTCAACCCTAGTGACGGCTATCACTCCTACCAGCCCCCCGAAAAAGGCAATCAGTACATCGTATATGTTGGGCGAAGTACGGGCCAGCAATTCCGACTGCACGTCCTTGAAAGGGCTGAGATAAAAATAAAACGAGGATACCGAAAGGCTCACCACAGTTGCTATCAGGAGATTCTTGAAAGATTTCCGCAGCAGCCGGAAATTATACGTGCCCAAGGCAAAGCCGGCACCCAAAATAGGTCCCATAAGCGGAGAGATGAGCATTGCGCCTATAATAACGGCCGTAGAGTTTACGTTGAGCCCTATCGAGGCAATGATAATCGCGCAGGCCAGGATCCACAGGTTTGAACCCCTGAAAGAGGTGCTTGCGGTGACATTTTCTAAAACTCTTTGCCTGTCCTCCTCTCCATTGTGGAGATTGATAAAATCCAGAACTTTATTTTTCATCGGATATCTTTGTTTACAATTGATTCTATTCTGTAGCCCTAAAAACTTTTACCGGCCCTGAAGACTGCGCAGTCACCATGGCACTACAACATAAAACTCTAATATTAACCGGTAGCTTAGGATGTTCATTCAATAAGTAAAGTCATCAAAGGTAAATAATATGGCCAATTATATAGCTCCCGTGCTTAAAAACTTGCTTGTGCAGGATAATTATCCCAAATCTCCCCATACGTATGATGGCTTTTAGCTTGTCCAGAAGGACAAGTTTCCCTGCGGCAAGCGATGGCCTTCCTAAAAGGATTTATCATCTATTGAGTGGAGAAGTTTGAATTGATTTTTTCCAATTTCCTGCTCTTCTTCTTTTACTTCTTCATTCTGTTGGCAAAATCCAGTTCTTAGCAATCCTTTTAAATGTTCTCACGTAAATTTAAAGACTGTAAGATTTTGGAATTTATCAGCGGTTATCTTCCCGTATATTATATTTTTGTACTTTATAATTTTCGGAAGACCTCATTTTTAAGTCTTCTACAGCAGGACAATAAAATAACAGTTAAATAGAAATAAAAAGTTATGCGATCTATCTACCCAATCTTATTACTTGCACTTGTAACATTTACAAGCTGTTCCAATGCCATACAAACAAGCGACCCAATTCCCGAACACCAAACTTTTACTATTCAATCCAACCAAATTGGCGAGGATAGAATTATCAATGTCTGGACACCCGAAGACTACAAGACAGGTTCGGATAGCTTGCCCGTAATGTACATGGCAGACGGCGGAATAAAAGAAGATTTTCCGCATATAGCAAACACTTTGGCTAAACTTATCAAAGCGAAAAAAATCAAAGCGCTTATTCTTGTAGGTATCGAAAATACGCAAAGAAGAAGAGATTTAACAGGGTATACAGCAGTGGCGAAAGACAAGGAAATTGCGCCTGTTGTCGGTGGTTCGGAAAAATTTAGGGCATTTATCAGCCAAGAGCTTTTTCCTGAAATCAACAAACGATACCGAACAGGGAACGAAAAAAGCATTATCGGCGAGTCCGCATCGGGGCTTTTCGTTATGGAAACCTTTTTTCTGACACCTCAATTGTTTGACAATTACATAGCCTTTGACCCATCTTTATGGTGGAACAACCATTACCTAATAAGGACTGCAGAAGAACATTTGGAAAAATTCCCTACAAACGAAAAAAGGCTTTGGTTTGCAGGTTCAGGTGCAACAGACATTTCCTCCCATACAAAACAATTGGCCGAGGTCCTAAAAACCGAAAACCTACCGAACCTGAAATGGAACTATTCAGAAGATCCGAAAGAAAAGCATAACACCATTTTTAGAGCAACGAAAGAAAAAGCGATCATCTGGACGCTAAACAGATCGGAATGAACATGCTTGCAAGCGAGAAGTAAATGTTGCGCTGCTAAGAAAAGGGATCTTTGTAAGGAATTTTAAAGTCATGGTCATGCTTTCCTTTAGTATATGACTTGCATTCCAGTCGAAAACCGCCAGCAAATCGACTGGAAAAATATTTCTAGGACCGTATGGTAGGGCGCAGGGCAATTAGGCATTGGGAAATTGTAATCCTACCGGGATTCCAAAACGATTTATCCGCATAGTAAAAAGGAAGACTTGCTTGACAACACCCATACGGAAATCAACAAGATGGTGTTAACCCCTAAATTTTGCCCTTGGACGCTTGTTATGGCATGGTATGGGCACCAAAAACAGCAGTGCAGGGAGTCTCGTTATATTCCGGATACCTATCAGAGTTTATTTATTCAAATTTTATACTTTTGTATTTGATGGTTTGTGGAAAGTTTTTGCCAAGTCTTTTATTACAGGATATGAGAAGTTGGGTGAACGAAGATAAGTAGCCGCTTTTGGGGAACTGTAATATCAGTATCTTTGCATAGTTCATTTATGCTTTATATTAGACTGGACCTACAAACCAATTGCTATTCTGATTTGCACTAAATATTATGGAGAAATTACTTTTTAGCTATTTGGACACTATTGGAGAGTTTTCTGAAGAAGAAAAGTCAAGTATGATGGAATTAGTCCAGCTCCGTACCTTTAACAAAGGACAGATCGTACTGAAAGCCGGGAATAAGACCGAGGATAGCTTTCTTGTCATAAAGGGATGCCTAAGATCCTACTATATTGTGGATGGAGAGGAGAAAACCACTGAATTCTTCGAAGAAGAAGATATTATTACACCGGTATGCATAGGTGATAACCGACCTTCAAGATACAGCATCGCGTGTCTGGAAGATACGGTATTGCTGGTTTCAAATCCGACCTTGGAAGCCGCTGGTTTTTCCCGATTTCCGCAATTTGAAACGTTGTGCAGGGTACTGTCTGAAAGACAGCTCGGCAAAAAGCAGCTGGAATTCGATTCTTTCAAAATATCAAATCCCGAAGAGCGCTACAAAAAGCTATTGATGGATCGCCCGCAACTCGTACAGCGTGTCCCCCAATACCAGATTGCCAGCTATTTGGGGATTACACCCCAGTCGCTCAGCAGGCTACGGACCAGGATTATCACCCAAAAATAAAGATTTCAAGGGTTGTCATTTATTAACTTAAGTGAACGAATTTCTCTTTCATTTCGGCGTAATATTGCAGTGTAGATACTAGCAAAATTAAACTAGAGATGATTATGAACTTTTCTAAAATTAAGATGGCCGGCTTAATATGCGGCCTTGTACTGGTCCAGACATTGACAAGCTGCAGTAAGGACGACGAGCCAACGGGCTCTCCAAAAAAGATTGTCTTCAAGGCCGAAGCGTCTGCAGGTGTTTTGGTCAACATGGTGGTATATGGCTACGATAACAACCTTACTACGGTTTCCAGGGCTGATGTGCAAACCTGGACAAGTCCGGAAATAAACGTTCCTGCCAGTGCCAATGTAGCTACCATCACCGCAAATGCTATGGGCACAAATGCAGCATCTACCCTGAAAGTCAAGGTTTATGTAGATGGCGTAGAAAAAAAGGAAAATACCAGTACCGGCACAGCCCTGTCTGCCACAGCACAGCTTAACTTACAATAGGCCTTGATGCCCGCTCCTATCCATGTAGGAACTAACTCTTACCTGGACCGGCAGCAGGCATCCACACATTAGCAACATTCTATAAAATGTAAAAATGAAGATTTTGGTATTGGGAGCCAGCGGAGCAACCGGCAGGCACTTGGTAGAACAGCTATTGATTAGAAACCAACATCTGAAGATTATTGTTCGTCCGCTGGCGAGCATTCCCGACAGTTGGATTACTGATACACGGATACAGATAATAAGGACTGAGATTTCGGAAATGACTTCGGAGGAAGCTACGCGGCATACAACTGACTGTCAGGCAATAGCATCCTGCCTTGGGCACAATATGTCCCTAAAAGGTATTTATGGCATGCCTCATAGGTTGGTCCTGAATACGGTCGAATTGTTCTGCGATGTTGTTAAAAGAAAGACAGGCAGGCCTGTTAAGTTTCTTTTGATGAACACGGCGGGCTACAGGAATGAAGATAATAACGAGCAGGTTTCGGCACTACAGAGAATTGCGATGGCAATAATCCGTACGGCCATACCGCCACATCTTGATAATGAGCTGGCGGCCGACTACCTCAGGATAGAGGTGGGAAGACATATATCGGGAATACAGTGGGTGGTTATTAGGCCCGATAACCTGACAGAGGAAGACGGAGTATCGGCATATGAAACGAACACGTCGCCCGTAAGTACGCTGTTCAGACCAAATAAGGTGAGCAGGATAAATGTCGCCCATTTTATGGCGGAATTGATTACCGAACATCATTTATGGGAAAGATGGAAAGGCCAGATGCCTGTTATTTCAAATTCAAGCAGGCTTTAAATAAAGGATACGTTTCTTAATTGCCGAGGGGAATCAAATTCTGCCAGGCCTTACAGTATTACAAGTATAGCGAACACGATGCAACATCAAAATCATACCTTTCGGATATCGGATGTTGTCAGCCAGGTATCGATAGCTTAAATCAACGTTTTTATTTTACCGTAACGGCATAATTTGTACTTTAGGTACGCATACAGCGGGCCAGACGCCAGCATAAAAAATCTATAAATAATATCCAATAAAGATTGGTGTATGAAATATTTCTCAATCATATCATTTTCACTCGTCCTTTTCGCTTCTTTAGCCGGTTGCGCATATAGGACAAAAAACAAAATAGCGTCAGCAGATGACAACCCCCTTGTCAAGGAACTTTATGATAAAGACGTCCAGATTAGGAAAGTCGATGCAAAAATGGATACCATCAATTTAGAAGAATACGACAGGAGGCACCGTGAACAAATTTTCCGGCTACTTGCAGAAAACAAAGTGGTAACCCCTAAAGATAAGATCAGGGCGGCCTGGATCCTACAGCATACGGCAGCAAGATTATGTGACGGACAATTGACAAGTATAAGTCCTGAAAACTTTCTAATGGCATATAAACTGTCCTCATCGGCGCTTTCCCAACTTGAAAAGGAAAAGGATACCGTAACAATAAGGAACGAGAACGTCCCGCGAATTATAGCACTGAATTATGACCGGTACCTTCTGTTCTCGTTTGGCTACCAAAAATTTGGGACCCAATTTGTATTTGACGAGAAGACCGACCATATGCTATTGGCCCCCATCGACACCACCTTGGCAAACGACAGTGAAAGGCAAAAACACAATGTGGAATCCTTAAGTACGCTACTGGGCAAATACAAAATAAAACCTATGCCTAAACAATGACCCGAGTCTTGCCTGCGGCCATTTAGGCTACAGGGACCGGGCCTTGGCAATTATCTGAGCCCATGGACCGCCCATTATTCTTGATTAGGAAACTGTCGGCACACCTGCCACCATATCGTCAAACATATTTCAAACCAATGTAACAATGAAGATAGCCATTTTGACACTAGGGACCCGTGGAGATGTCCAACCCTACGCAGTCCTGGGACAGGCACTCAAGCTCCGCGGCCACCAGGTTACCCTATCGACCGCTAAAAATTTCGAACAGCTTGTAAGGTCCTACGATATTGACTTTGTTCCGGTTGAAGCTGATTTTCAGGAATTGCTCAGCTCGGATAAAGGCAAAAAAATGATGAAGGGAAATCCTTTTGTCATCTGGCGTAACCTGAACACCTGGGTCTATCCCCTAATCACCAACTCCCTGATTGAGTTTTACACCCTTGCCCGGGAGAATGATATTGTTCTTTACCACGTTAAGACATTGGCAGACAGTTTTGCCGACCAGTTCCCCGAGAAAATGATAAGGGCATCTGTTTTGCCAATCGTAGAACCGACAACCCAGTTTGCCAATCCGGCATTAAGCGGTCTGCCCATACCGAAATTTCTTTATCGGCTTACCTACACATTCTCTAATCTAAGTGTAAAGCTGCTTTCAAAACCCGTGGGGCGATTCAGGGCGAAGTTCGACCTGCCGAAAAAATACAGCGTTCCCTCCTTAAAGAACATTTATGGGATCAGCCCTGCTTTCCTTGCGGTTCCCCATGATTTTCCCAAACAATCAAAATTCACTGGCTTTTGGTTTGGAATATCAAAGGAGGAGCTTGATGAGAAACTGGTAGCATTTTTGAATGAAGGTGAACCGCCCTTGCTCCTGACTTTTGGCAGCATGCCTTTTAAAGCCAGGTTCGACCTGCAGCAGGCCATTTTGAAACTCACGGAAGAATTCGGCACAAGAATCATCGTCGTAAAGGGTTGGGGCCTTGACCGGACAGAGAGACTTGAGGACAATCCCAGAATAAAGGTCATTGCCTCTGCACCTTATGAAAAACTGTTTCCATTTGCAAAAGCTATAATCCATCACGGCGGCATTGGGACAACGGCCGAATGCCTGAGAGCGGGCAAGCCATTTATGGTATGCCCCATACTTTATCCCCTAGGCGACCAAAAGTTTTGGGGGCAGCACGCGCTTAAAAAAGGGATTGCGGTCAAACCGGTACCCATTAGTAAAATGACAGAGAAAATCTTTTTGGGGCGTGTAGGAGAATTATTGCGCAACGAATGCCTGTACAATAATGCAAGACAGATGCAACAGCTCGTGAACAATGAGAATGGGCTTGAAAATACAATTCGCGAAATAGAAAAAAACAATGTTTCTGATGTGTATGAAAACCGACTTCCCTAAGCTTTATAATTTGCAGATAGGCAGCCTACTGTTTTACCAAGGGCAATCTCCAGTATTTTATATTTCTGTATTAAATAATTTTCGGAAATCTTTTCACTAAGTCTTTTATTGCAGGATGAATGACCTAGGCCACAGTAATCAAAAAGGTCTCAACAGGCATAAAGCACTATGTTTTTGGAGATTAATCAGTGGTAGTAGAAAAAATGGAGTTCCTACCTAATTTGCCACAAAAAGCTACGGCAATATTCCTGCCCTCTAGCCCATCAGATTAAAAAAGAATGATCTGCTATCCTAAGTTTATATTAAGTAGCATTTTTAAGAGATGGAAAAGAGCAGGAAAAAATACACCGCCGAATATAAAATCTTTGCGGTCAGCCTATGCGAACGATACAGAAGTGTGCATCGCGTGGCAGAGGAACTTTGGAGTTGATACCTTATTTGCCACAAAAAGTTAAAGCACTTGTCCGAAGCATATCGATTAAGTAAAGAACGAAAAGCTTACCGTCCATATTTGGTAAAGCAAACTGTCCTTAACTTTTTTTATAGGAAAAAATTCAGTAATGAGTACAAAATCTTTGCTGCCAGTGCATGCATCCAATATGGCAGCATAAGCCATGTGGCCGAAGAGCTCGGCTTAAGTAAACGTATTCTCCATCATTGGAAGAAGCTTTTTAGAGAAGGCAAACTTAGTACCCAAAACATTACCGATAGAGATACAAAAAGGAAAGAACTGACAGGGCTAAGAAGGGAAATCAAGAATATCAGCGTCGAACTCGACATCCTAAAAAAAGGGGCTAGCCATCTTCTCCTCGACAGACAGGAAAGATATAAATTCATAAGCGAGAATAAAGAGATATTTCCCGTTGGGAAGATGTGCCAAGCTTTTCAAGTAAACCCAAGCTGTTATTACAAATGGATAAAGAGAAGACAGACCAACAGGTCACTGCGTAAAAGTTTAATAACATCCGAAATTCGCAGAATATACCATGCGAGCCGGCGCACTTATGGGAGCCCAAGAATCACAAGAGAATTGTCGTCTATTGGTATAAAGGTTTGCCGATCTTTTGTCGCTAAGATAATGCTAGAGCATAATTTGCGAAGCGTTTCAAAACCGAAATTCAAAATAACGACTATTTCCTCACCCAAATACCCCGTTGCAGACAACATTCTAAACCGGAACTTCAAAGTGGGAAAACAGAATGAAGTATGGGTATCAGACATGACCTATATCCATACAACAGAGGGCTGGGCATATCTCACTATAGTCATAGACCTTTTTGACAGGAAAGTAATAGGCTGGTCGCTGAGCAAATCGATGAAAGCTAGCGATACCAGTATCCTCACACTTAAAATGGCAATTCTTAATCGACCTTTGGTAAACAATCAAAAATTAATATTCCATTCGGATCGTGGAGTTCAATATGCATGCAAAAAATTTGTCAGCCTATTAACCAAAAATGGTATTACGCAGAGCATGAGCAGGAAAGGCAATTGCTATGACAATGCAGTTGCCGAAAGCTTTTTTAAGACATTGAAAATAGAACTTGTTCATCATAGAAAATATTCAACTAGAAAAGAAGCAAGCGAATCCATTGCTGAGTATATAGAAAATTTTTATAACAGTGGTCGGAGACATTCCGCTCTTGGAAATTTTACAATAGAAGAATTTCAAAATCAGTCATAATACGCTATCACTCTGTACCAAAAAAAATTATTGATCTTCATAAAATCAACCAATAGCCATAGTTAATTTTTCACCTATCTGTTCTCTAATCTAAATAAATCCGATAATAGGCGGAACTAATGCCCTATTAGAACAATTGCATGCATGACGGGCCATCACCAAGCACCTTGTCTCCCATGTGGCAAGGCGTACCTTTGCCGGGATAGCTATCGATAAGATCGATAACCCAATGATTAAGATGGAGCTTATTGGGGCTTACTCCCCTAGCCATACATCACCATTACCTAAAGGATCTTAGACAGGAAGAAATCTTAGATGACGCTATTGACGATATATTCTCAATAGAATAGAAAACATACAAAAAGCCAATGAACATTATTGCTATCAATTTTTAACGAAAAAAGAATCGCTAAAAATTTTGACGATAAAAAAATTGTCATTATATTTGACAAAAAAAATATCGTCATCATGGAAAATAAGGATATATTGCTTAGAAACAATACTGGAAACAAACCCAAATCTGCTATTGTAGATGGATTTGTTATCCGCACCAATGAATTTGATTACATTCAAAACTCATTGACAAACGCCATCGAAGACAACAAATTCTCTAATTATGTTATTATTGGGCAACGTGGCGCAGGCAAAACAACCCTATTGCACAGGTTGAACTACGCAATTTTAGATGAAGAAAAATTAGCAAATAAATTTCTGCCCATAATGTTCTCAGAAGAACAGTACAACCTATCTGATTTAACTAATTTATGGGAAGCCGTTGCTATTGGTATTGAAGATAATTTTTACAAAGAAAATCTATCTGATTCAATAGACGAAATAATAGATAAAGAGACAAATTATGAGATATCAGCATTTAACCTTTTGGACAACTTTCTTAAATCTAAAGAGAAGATTGCAATTTTATTTATTGAAAATATAAATTTCTTCCTTAAGAAACTTAACGATACAGAGAAAAAAAGGCTAAAGACCATCCTCACATCAAACACATCGTTTAGAATATTCGGTTCTTCGACTTCATACAATGATGGAAGTATCGATTTTGGTGATCCATTTTACAAATTCTTCACATTAATACAACTCGATGGCTTAACCCAAGTAGACTGCGAAAAGCTTCTAATCAAGATAGGACAGCAATATGGGGAGGAGGAACAAATCAGAGAAATTATTGACAAATACCCGGGAAGAGTTGAAGCTTTACGAAGACTAACAGGAGGTGTTCCTAGAACTATATCCTACCTCTTTCAGATTTTTCTAGATAACGAAAACGGCAAAGCTATTAAAGACCTTTATCTACTTATAGATACTTTAACGCTATTATACAAGTCAGAACTGGACCAATTATCAACTCAACAGCAAAAAGTAATTGACGCTATCGCCAGAAAGTGGGATGCAATTTCTGTAAAAGAAATTACAAAGCGTACAAGATTAGAGAGCAAGAATATATCATCTATACTTTCATATTTAGAAAAAAATCAGCTAATCGAAAAAGTACCAACCACAACAAAAAACCATTTATACCGAATTAAAGAACGTTTTATGAATATTTGGTATTTAATGAGGTTTGGCCGAAAACATGATAAGGAAAATGTAATATGGCTAGTTAGGTTCTTTGATGCATGGTGTGATGAAAGTGAACTCACTAAGAGACTCAGGAGGCATATCAGGAATCTTAAAGATGGTAATTATGATGCCGCTGCCGCAATTGACATGGGCAATACTTTTTTATCATGTGAAAACATTCCTGAGAACTTAAAAGAAGAGTTAATTAGCACCACAAACTCCGTGCTGCCCGACAGACTTCTAAAAGGAGCCAAAACAACTAAAAAAGATGTCCTTAGCGATATCAAGACACTATTAAAAAATAGGAAATATAATGAAGCTGTTGAACGCTTAGAAGCCATAACAAGTAAAGATATCGATTACTATATGTTGATAATTTCAGCATATCTCATGCAAGGAAATCAGCAAAAAGCACTAGATGCGGCCAAAGCCGCATGGAAACTAGACAGCCAGGATTCATCTGTTTCTATCACTTTAGGGCTTATTTACGAACTATATTTACATGATCCTAACAAAGCCATTGAATTTTATGAAAAATCACTAGCTCTACCACATCCCCATCCTTACGCAGCTAATCGATTGGGAATCTTATATGCAAAAAATAAAGATTTTGACTTAGCAATAAAGTACCATAATCAAGCAGTATCAAAAAATTTCAAAAATTCTCTACTTGATCTTGGAAACTTATATGCTGAAATGGAAGATCTTGAAAAGGCAGAAAAATATTTTAAGGATGCCGTTAAAGCAAAAATAGAAAAATCGAATACTGCATTAGCAGAATTTTATATAAAACAGAAAAGACGAAAAGACGCTGAAACAGTACTACTTAATGCAGTTGAAGCCAAAGAAGAAGAAAGCAACATTAATTTAGGTAAATTTTATCTGGAACAGAAAAAGTCAGATTTCAAAAAAGCAAAAGAGCATTTTACTTTAGCTATCGAAAAAGGAGAAATTGATGGTTATAATCAGCTTGGTAGACTTTACATGAGACTAAAGGAGACTGATAAGGCCCTATCTACCTACGAAGAAGGCGTAGCGCACAACGACCCTGAATCTGCTCACCAACTTGGTCACATTTTCGCCAGCCAAGGGAAGTTTGAAAAGTCTGATGAAATGTTTGGTAAAGCACTTGAATTAGGTGACATTTCAGTAGTTGGATGCTGGGTTCATAGTATTTTCAAGTCCAAAAGGACTGACAAATTAACTTTTGCCCTAGACCTTATTGAAAAATTTAAGCCAAAGGAAACTGATACCGCGATTGAATTACTTTATGCCAAAATACTACTATGGAAAGGCGATGTAACCAAATCAATAGATATTGTTAAAAAGCATATTATCGATCTTCGCAACATACATGAAGATGATGATAATAGATATCGTGAATTTGCAGAGTTAGTAGAGTTTTTCCTTTTATTGATAGCAAAAAAAGAATATGAAGTTGCTTTAGATATGTTCAGTGAGTCCAATGCTTTCCAGCTTAAAACTATGCTTAAACCAATATACTACTTACTAATGGATGAACTCAAAAAAGATTTTCCATTGGAACATCTTAAAGCAGGAAAAGAACTTACAGAAACTATTAACGATTTAAAAAAGGAGGTGGAATATTTAAGAAAGAAATAAAACAAAATCAAAAATATTAGAATTTACTTCACCACAAAAAAGAATCCGACATCTTCTCGTGGCAAAGTATCTTACAAACAACTAATCAATTTTGAAATTAGAATTTGAATTATACTACGACAATACAAATGTAAATAAACTATCCATTTGTGCAAATATAATTGTCATTCTTTTTTCAGTTGGTTGTCCATCTGCCAGCTTCACTAATATTTTGCTGGACTAGGCATTTCATGGAAATGACTAGCAGATACTTCAACAAAATAACTTTAAAAAATAGAATAATGGCAAACAATGCTACAATTAAGTATTACCCAGTAGGAAATGGAGACACATCTCTCATAACACTGGAAGACAGTACAACCATTTTAGTTGACTGTAATATAAGGAACTGTGATAATGAAGACACTTACGATGTAAAAAAAGATTTACTACAAAGTGTACAATATGACAAAGGCATTCCTCACATTGATGTATTTATCCTAACTCACGGTGACCAAGACCACTGTCGAGGATTTAAAAAGCACTTTTACCAGGGCGCTCCTGAAAACTATTCGGAGACAGATAAAAAAGATGGCCTTATCAGAATTGACACAATGTGGTTCTCCCCTATGATAGCAGAAGAAAATTCCAACGATGACGAAGATGCCCACCAGAAGGAAGCAGAACGCAGATTGGAACTTCATCGCAAGAAAGACCCAAAGAAAGATAATCCAGGCAATAGAATAAAAATTATAGGTTATGATGGAAATAAAGACTATAAAGATTTGGACCATTTAAGAGCTAAGCCAGGTGATATCGTTACCCGATTTAATGATAAGAACCAAGTGTTGTTCTCTATCTTTATTCATGCACCGTTCAAAGAGCATTTGGAATCACTTGGGGATGACAAAAAAAACTCAACAAGTATAGTATTTCAAGCTAGGTTCAAGAACTCTCTCTACCAGCAAGATTTTTCTACATTAGCAATGTTTGGAGGAGATTCTGACCATACTTCATGGTGTATTATCTTAGAAAAAACAAAAAAATTCAAAAATGAGGAAGCATTAAAGTGGGATTTATTTCTTTCACCTCATCACTGCTCATGGTCATTTTTTAATGATAGGCCTCAGGAGGAAAATCCTACACCGAAAAAAACCTCACTAGAGGTATTGGATTACAGGAGAAATAATGCAAAGGTTATCGCTTCAAGTAAAAAGATTCTTGATGACGAAGATAATCCACCACATTACGAGGCTAAATCCGAATATATTAAAAAGGTTACCGAAGGAAACTTTCTTAACACAACCACTTACGATGTAATCAATAAGATTCCTCAGCCAATAATTTTTGAAGTAACGTCGTTGGGCATTGTCAAGCCAAAAAAGGTTGAAGGCGCAGCAAGAGTAGCTGGAGGCGCAGGTCTAGGCATTGTAAATAGTCCTTCAAAATATGGTAATGGAAAAGTTTAGCGACAGCTTATCCGTTTATAAAAATGATTTAGAGAATTCCGCACTGCGGGATTCTCTAAAATCATTAGATAAGCTTATAGGAGGTAAGGTAAAAATATTAGATTGGGGAAATAGCAAGATCGCTATTCCATTAGAAATCAATGTAGATTTACCTAGTTTGGGTAATTTTGAGAATTTAGACATTAGAACAACCGAGCCAATTATTCTAGTGTTCGATTTAATCAATTATCCAGTTTCTGCCCCAAGAGTTTATACTGACAGATCGGATTTTCCCAAGAGTAACTTGGCCCATTTGTATGTGGCGGTAAATAATCGACCTCCTGCGTTCTGTTATGTCAGAGGCAATCCCGATGAGTGGTATGCAAACAAAAGAATTGAGGATTTGCTGATTCGCATAAGCAATTGGCTCCACGATGCAGCAACAGGAGAACTAGCTGAAAATGGCGATCAGTACGAACCATTAAGGCTAGAGGGATATTCTGGAAATATAATTTATGATTATGACACGATTTTAAGTGTTGTTACAAGTAAAACCGCGCTTGTTGTCGGAGAAAACTTTTCCATTGCTTTATTTGAACAAGTGGGCCTTACTAATCGATCAACTTATAAATTTGTTAAATTAATCACGGATAAAAATGCGCTGGCGACAATCAAGGAAGTTGATGAGGAGCGAAAAAAAGGAAAAGAGGATGTCTCAAGAAGAAAATATTTTTTCGGTTTTATTTTATGGAATGAAGAAAATGAAATAAAAAGTGAGTATCAAGTAAATATTCCAAGATCATTTGAAGAATTCAAACTGTTTTGCAATTATTACGAAATTAAGTACGAAGAGTTTGAAAAATTTGTTGCTACTTTCAAAGAACTAAATGAGTATATTTATTTTCCTGTAATTGTTGCTATTCGCAGACCGAGTCAATTGACAGGCTATTCTTCAAATATTGAATTTATAAACTTACGATTTAAATTAGATTCTGATGATGTTGAAGATGAAACGATAGTAAACAATATATCAATAGATATATTGTCGCACAATCAACCATTGACTCAAAAATTAGCAAGACAAATTTCAGGGAGGAAAATAGACCTGAGCGGAAGGAGTGCAGTCTTCGGATGTGGCGCAATTGGATCAAAAATAATTATGCATCTTGCTAGATCCGGACAAACGAACTTAACACTGATTGATCCCGATTATATTTCTCCTCATAATTTGGTTCGGCACGTTTTATTCTCTGATAATGAAGGAGAAAATAAAGCTGAAGCTTTGGCTCAAAAAATAAGGAAATTCTATCCTTTTGAAATGACAGGAGTTATAAATGGACCTTCGTTTAAAGAAGGACTGATAGATAAGGAAGAAACATTTAAGACATATAATTGGTTATTAGATTTCACGGCTTCTGAGGCATTCTTTAACAAACTGGTTATGCTAAAAAGCATAAATAATAATCAGCTTGCCAGTGCCTCAATTTCCGATTTTGGGAATTTAGGGATACTGTATAAAGAAGGGGCAAATCGAAATCCTCGAATTGATGATTTGCAGGTTGAACTTTATAGCCTTGCATCTACCGATGAAAATATTCATAAGTGGCTCCAAAATGAGCAATTAGCCGCAAGTTCAAACAACTTAGTAGTTCAAGTTGGCGTCGGCTGTAATTCTGAAACAACAATTTTATCAGATGATAAAATATCTTCGCATGCTTCATATTTCTCTGGTGTCCTAAAGAAAGAAATGGAGAATTTATCTTCGCAAGGAAAAATATACCTTAACCGCATTTTAGATACCGGAGATTACAAGATAGAAACTGAAATAATAAAAGTTGACCCATTTGATATTTTTCAACCCGTAAACGATTCAACGTGGACAATCCGCTTTAAGTCTGGTGTTATCAAGCAACTTACTGATGAATTTCGCAATGCTGGAAAAATTGAAACAGGAGGCGTGTTTGTTGGAGTATGTAATTATAAAACAAAAACAATTCATGTAACCGAATCAATTAAAGCACCTCTTGACAGCGAAGGAAATTCTATTCACTTTATTAGAGGATATAAAGGCTTACCAGAAAAAATTTCAGAAGTTGAAACTAAATCAGGAGGCCAAATTGGCTATATAGGAGAATGGCATACCCATCCAGACGGCCCTAATTTTTTAAGTCCTCAAGATATGAAGAGCGTACAATGCCATAAAGAAGAAACCGATAAATTACAACCGCCATTGCCTGTTTTTTTATCAATCATAACTCCCGCTGGAATATTTCCCTATATATTTTAAATTGAAGTTATATGGACAAAGAAGTAAATCTAAAAGCAAAGAATGCACCTATGTTGTGGATTCTTCTTTCAGCAAATATTTTAATTATCTGTGGCATATTTTATCCGCTATATTTTCAACAAGCAACAAATGAACTGAACATTGTTTTTATATTAAAAGGACTAGGCGCATCGATTGCCCCCTTACTTCTATTTTTGCTTAATGGGTTGCTATCCAGCAATCAAAAAGCCATTTTGATTTTTTGGAGGTTAAAAGATCCTTTACCAGGATCAGAAGCTTTTTCAAAACTTAGTAAACTAGATACAAGGATTAATAGAAAAAAATTGAAAGAGGAGTATGGACCTTTCCCTAAAAAATCTTCTGATCAGAATCGGCTATGGTATGAAATTTACAAACAACATGCGCTAGATATTGCGGTTTCAGAGAGTCATAGAGCTTTTTTGTTAGCAAGAGATTTAACGTCGATGTGTTTTCTCTTTGTAGTTTTTATTGGTGTCCCTACACTTTTAATTGTTAAATGGCCAATTAGTCTATATTACTTTCTTTTCTTGCTAATACAATATTTCGCAATAGTAATAGGGGCAAGAAATAGAGGTCGTCGATTTGTTATGAATGTATTGGCTGTTGCATCAAATAGTCGTCGTATTTAAATTAAAAAAAATGTTATGTAACCTTCAAATACCAAATAAATAAGAAAACGTAAAATTACAGGTTACAATGTAAACACTCATCCTAAATAAAAAAATATGCCGATTTAATATTAAATAACTATCTTTGAATCAACTATTAGGATAATATCGTTCTTTCATATCAGATGGCTTCGTGCAGGAGCCTTTGCATAGATAAAACATTCAAATTTTCCATGGCACATTCGTGGCACATGTTGGAAAAAGCTAAAAAAATGGGGCTGTTGATATCAAAAACGGCATAGGTTCCGGACCCTTCAGCTCCACAGAAAAAAATCCTCATCAAATGATGGGGATTTTTTTTGCATTAAAATCAGATTATCAAATTGTTATCACAATAAAAAAAAATACCAGAAAGAAAAAAAGGTGATTTTACGGTATATAAACAAACTGGAATTTGTTTAAATTCATATCAGCTTTAGCTAGAAACAAAATCTATACTTAACCTTTCAAAACCAAACCATGAACTATTTCTATTTAAATTCAAGGAAAGAGCAACCGCTTTACATTGAAAACAAAACCGATCGCGATGCCGTGATCCAAAATTTAGTGAACCTAAGAAAGACCCTGTCCTCCGCTGATGGAATCCCAGAAAAGAAATTAACTGGGAATCTGATATTGGGCACTTGGAATATCCGAGAATTCGGCAACAGCAAGTACGAAGGAAGGATGACTGAATCTTTGTATTATATCGCCGAGATCATATCCCGTTTTGATCTGATTGCCATTCAGGAAGTACGGGACAACCTCGCAGATTTTAACAGCGTACATAAAATACTTGGTAATGACTGGGGCACTTTTATCAGCCTAGTTACCGATGGGGTCTCGGGGAACAAAGAACGTATGGCATTTTTATACGATAAACGCACCGTATCATTTAAGAACATCGCAGGTCAAATCATCCTGCCCGGTGAAAACTACGAAAATGCCTTTGCAAGGGCACCATACATGATCCGTTTTCAATCGGGCTGGCTTAAGTTTGACATCTGTACCACGCACATTTACTATGGAAAAGCATCTAAAACCTCTCCCGAGTACAAACGTCGGGTACAGGAAATTAGTGATCTGGGCAGTTTCCTTAAAAAAAATTATGTGGAGAAGGAACGTTCAAACAACCTGTTTATCCTAGGTGATTTCAATATCGAAGACAACAAAAGTCCAACCTACGATGCCGCGATTTCGTCAGGATTTACAATCCCTAATGCCATCCTCAAAAACAAACTTCCTGGCAGTAACGTAAGCCAAGACAAAATCTACGATCAGATCCTCTACTACAATAAATATAATGATGTCACCTTCAAAAATGCGGGGATCTTCAACTTTTACAAGACCGTATTTAAGGATCTAAAAACCTATTCAGCCAGAGTCAACAAACATGTTAAAAAACCAATTGAATCCGACAAGGATTTTAAGGACTTTAAAACCTACCAAATGAGTGACCACCTGCCGCTCTGGGTTGAAATGAATACCGATCATGCGGAAAGCTACCTAGGCATGATCATGAACAAACCGGAGCTGGCCAGAGAAGAAACTGAAAAACCATAATCCTATCCGATAATTACTACAGCAACCTTACCAAATACCGCTATAATAAACACCGTTACATTTTAATCCGGTTTGGAACCTTTGACCTTGAAACAACAGTATCTGTTTCAAGGTCTACACCTACAATTGGTTGAGCGTTCATAAATACCATTCGCCAGTATGATTTGGAGATCTCAGCAACCTTAATAAGGTAATTCTGTAGCAGATTAATTAGGTACAGAAAAGTTTCCAAACATTTTGAACATACTCCTATCGAACAAATTGAGCTGGTCATATTATGACGAAATCGATTGACTCTAATCTGCGAAATGATATGGTCCTCTAATCCAAAATCTCCACATTAATCGGTAAAACTTATTTCTACACCATACAGGAAATCCTAAATGGTAGAAAAACATAATGAGGTAACCTATATTGACGAGAGATGATTTGATACCATTCTCCCACTTTTAAATTAAAACAAATGATCTAATCGTAGAATGTCTCCCTTTGCTATTATTTATTTATTTTTAGCTCTCCAAACCAACAAACCTAACCTGTACATCTTGAAACCCATATTTGCCATACTATTGCTGTATACGTCTGTGCTACTTCTGCCTAATGTTTCCACGGCTCAGGAATTAGTGAAAATAGATAAAGCCGTTAAGCAACATATTTTTTCTTATAAAGAAATAGATGTATTTGAAGACCATACAGGAACATTAGGCATAGATGAAGTATCTTCCCCAACACGCAATGTGGCATTTGCCAGTAGCAGAACATTCATCCCAAAAACCACAAACAGCAAATCTACCTATTGGTACAGGATAAAATTACAGGAGACCAGTGATACAGGTGCCTTCCTTTTGGAATTTTATGACCAAACGATCGATGATATAAAAATTTACCAACAAGGCAAAATGGGAAATTTTCAAAGGTTCGAATTTGGGGCTCAACTTGATTTCAAGAAACGACAGGTCCACCACAAAAACTTCACCTTTAATATTCCCCGAAAATACAGTGGTGTACAAACTTATTATATAGCCATCCATACAGAGCAACCTGCCGCAGTAATGATCGTGCTAAAAAAAACAAACTGGTTTATTCAATACGGGCTTAGAGAATACATGCTATTAGGTCTATTATATGGAATGATATTGGTGTTCTGTTTGTACAATCTCGTCATGTTTTTTGCGGTCAGACAAAAACAATACCTCTATTACGTACTCTACAACCTAAGTATAGGATTGTATGAAATCAGCTCAAACGGTACAGGTTTCCAGTATCTGTGGCCTAGTTATCCAGGCTGGAATGAGATTGCCTATGGCGTAGCTCTTTACCTAGCGGTTACTTTCAGCATGCTATTTGCTAGGGAATTTCTACATCTAAAACATAAGGTACCATTTCTGGACAAAGTCATTTTGGGATATCTGGTGCTTAGAACAGCATTTTTCCTGTTGTGCCTTTTTGTAAACAACCATTGGTTCGTCTATAAATTTATAGAAGTAATTCCTGTTCTGTTAGCATTGTTTTCGGGCATATACATTTTGCGCAAGGGCTATTATCCTGCAAGATTTTTCGTTGCGGGATATTCATTTATCCTGTTGGGAATTTTGATACGGATCATCAAAGTATTGAATGTGGGTAAAATGCCTTTTGGCCCACTTAATTTTTATAGCCTAAGTTTCTGTCTGATCATGGAGATGCTATTTGTAACTTTTGCCATAGGCGACAATATTCGGCTATTGAAGAAAAAGAAAGAAAAAGCACAGCGAAGAATCATCAAGGAACTAGAATCCAAACAGGCACTAAAAGACAAGCTCAATAGCGAGCTGGAAGAGAAGGTTGTACTAAGGACTAGGGAGGTTTTGGAAAAGTCGGAAATCATTGAAGCCCAAAACCTAGAGCTACTGGAGCAGGCCGAGGAAATCAGAAAGATGAACGAACTGCTATCCATCGACAATACGATCCTTAAGAAAAATATAAGTGAAGTGACCGAAGCCAGGGTAATGTCGAAGATATTGAGCTATGACGAGTTTATCAAGATCTATCCCGACAACGATACCTGCTACCGGTTTTTGAGCGAACTTAAGCAAAAGAAAGGTTTTGAGTGCAAAAAATGTGGCCACACCGAGTTCTACATTGGACATGGCCCCTACAGCAAAAGATGTGCTGCTTGCGATTATGAAGAATCTGTCATCAACGGAACTATCTTTCAGAATAGCAGAATACCTTTGAACAAAGCTTTCTATATGGTGTATATCATCTATGCTACAAAGGGCAAAATATCCTCTTATAAACTTGCCGAAACACTGGATGTTAGACAGGCGACCTGCTGGGCAAATCTCAACAAGATCAGGACAATCATGCTTGAACGGAAGAAGGAATTTAAGGGTGCCGGAGAAGATGGCTGGAACAAACTGGTACTTACCTAAAAAAAATATCAAAAAAACACCAAAATTATCAGGCGTGTTAAAATCTATTTTCTCGACTTCTATTTTTTTGAGTTAGGCATTGAAAATCAATACTTAAGCGGTAAAACCCTTGTGGTATTAATGCGTATTATTTTTAATTCAATAAACTGATAATCAGAAAGTTATAAAGTTTTTCATTTGTTTTTCTGCTCGTAATTTGAATATATTCGTCCCACTATTCAATTAACCAAGTATAAACTTTTCAATGCGAAGAACTTTGACGGAGCAAAAACTACACTTCAGATGGTGGTTACTATCTGCGCTGGTTTTGATGCAGTTTTCGGCCAGCAGTGCCGACCTGCTCACAAACATCCCTGGTAGAAAGACTACCAGCCTTAATGGCAAATGGCAATACATTATAGACATCTACGAAACCGGCTTTTACGATTATCGATATAAAGAACGGGCAGAAAATGATCCAGAAGCCTATTGGAACACAGATGTACCTTCCAACTCACTAGATCGAAAGGAACATGGCTATAATGACAAGTACACTTTAAACGTCCCCGGTGATTGGAACTCACAGGCCGACAAGTTTCTATATTACGAAGGATCTGTTTGGTACAAAAGAAATTTCGACTATCAAAAAGCCAATCGCAACAACAAGCTATATATCTATTTTGGCGCCGTAAGCTATCGAGCAGATGTATACCTAAACGGAAAGAAACTGGGAATGCACAAAGGTGCTTTTAGTCCATTCAATTTTGAAATCCCCCAAGAACTACTAAAGGAAAAGGATAATTTTTTGGTGGTAAAAGTAGATAATAGAAGATACGCCAATGAAATACCTACTCTAAATACCGATTGGTGGAACTATGGTGGCATTATCAGGGACGTTAATTTGGTAGAGGTTCCCCATCAGTTCATCAGCAATTATTTTATCCAGCTTGCAAAGCCTAACCAAGGCACCAAATTGATTAACGGCTGGGTTGATGTTAAAAATGCAAGCAAGAACCAACAGGTGACCGTAGATATTCCAGAATTAAAGATCAGCCAAAGTTTCACGGTCAACGCAGATGGCAGGGCTGATATAAAGATCAATGCATCCAAGCTTACACTTTGGAGCATGGACAATCCAAAATTATACCAAGTGAACATTAGTACCACCAATGATAAGGTGGGTGAAAAAATTGGATTTAGACATATTGAGGTACAGGGGGAAAAGATTCTCTTGAACAACAAGCCTATTTTTCTTAGAGGAATCAGCATCCATTCGGAGATTCCGGAGGAAGCAAGGCGTGCCAATACACAAAAAGATACGGAAAAGCTTTTGGGCTGGGCCAGGGAACTGGGGTGCAATATGGTACGGTTGGCCCATTATCCTCACGATGAGAAAATGACACGCCTTGCAGATTCCCTTGGGCTACTGGTATGGTCGGAAATACCTGTTTATTGGACCATCGATTTTAAAAGCCAGGAAGTATTTGAAAAAGCAAAGACCCAGCTTGATGAAATGATAGATAGAGACAAGAACCGAGCAAGTATCATCATCTGGTCGGTTGGTAATGAGACACCTGTAAGCGAAACAAGGACAAATTTCATGAAAAACCTATTAGAGGAGGCTCGTAAACATGACCCTACCCGACTGGTTTCGGCGGCACTGGAGGTTAACTATCATTCGGAAGAAAACATGAGATGGATTGATGACCCACTGGGAGCATATGTGGATGTGGTATCTTTTAACCAATATTTGGGATGGTACGGTGGAACACCCGAAAGCTGCAGAACGGCAAACTGGGGAACCCATTATAAAAAGCCGCTCTTTATTAGCGAAACAGGCGCTGAAGCCGTTGGTGGTTACCATGCTGATGCACGCCAACTCTGGAGCGAAGAGTTTCAGGAATGGTACTATGTGGAACAGGTTGCCATGCTAAAAAGAATGCCATCCAATTTTGTGGGCATATCGCCATGGCTATTGGCCGACTTTAGGTCGCCACGACGCAACAACCCAGTATACCAAGAAGGATGGAATAACAAAGGCCTTTTTGATCAAAAGGGCAGAAAGAAAAAAGCCTTCCACATATTGAAAGCTTATTACGATGAACTCGCCAAAAAAAACCAATAACATAAGATGAAGAAGCTACTTTTTATACTACTTACTTTTACAATTACCGTGGCACAGGCCAAAGAAAAATTCTTTGGGGTGAAGGGAAAAGAAATCATAGACCTAAACGGCAACCCGTTTTTGATCAAGGGTACCAATCTTGGCAACTGGTTAGTACCTGAGGGATACATGTTTAAATTTAAGAAAACCAATTCCCCAAGCCAAATACATGATATGCTGGCCCAGCTCATTGGACCAAGCGAGACTGCTAAATTTTGGGAAACCTTCCTTGAAAATTATGTGACGCAGGAAGATATCAAATTCCTCAAAAAAACTGGGGTCAACTCGGTTCGGGTACCGTTCAATTACAAACTGTTCACCAATGAAGACTATATGGGCAAAAATGACGGTTCCAGAGGGTTTAAATTGTTGGACAAGGTGATATCTTGGTGTAAAGATGAGGGGCTTTACGTGATCTTGGACATGCATTGCGCACCTGGCGGACAGACCGGAGATAACATTGACGACAGTTTCGGCTACCCTTTCCTCTTCGAAACCAAAGAAAACCAAAAGCTGGCCATTGACTTATGGACAAGAATTGCCAAACGATATGCAAATGAATCAATCATCATTGGTTATGACCTACTAAACGAACCTGTTGCACACTATTTCGATTCAAAAACACTTAATCCATTGATTGAGCCACTGTATAGGGAGCTCACTACAGCAATCAGGAGCGTTGACCAAAACCATCTCATTTTTTACGGCGGAGCGCAGTGGAACACAAACTTCAATATTTTCTCAACGCCTTTTGATAAAAAGGCTGTTTACACCTTTCATAAATACGGTGACCTGCCCAACTATGGTTCCATTAAACGCTTTATAGAATTCAGGGAAAAATATAATGTTCCCATCTACATAGGCGAAACTGGAGAAAATACCGATGAGTGGGTTAAGGAATTTCGTGAACTGTTGGAAAAGGAAAATATCGGCTGGCACTTTTGGCCTTACAAAAAACTTGACAGTCCCAAAAATATCATCTCTATTCCTCTCCCACCCAATTACCAAACGCTAATAGATTATGCAGAGGCCAGCAGGGGATCCTTCAAAGAGATCAGGGAAATCAAAATCGACAGAACTGAAATCAAGAAAATACTGGAGCAGTACCTTGAAAACATCAAGCAAAAAAACTGTTCGCCCAATGAGGGCTACATCAAAGCTTTGGGACTAAATATCCATTAGAAAAAGAAACCAAAAATAAACCAAACACATTATGAACATAAAAATCACACCATTTTCTTATCTCTATCTGGTGGTCTGCTTCCTGTGCATTAGCTTATCAAGTACTGCCCAAGAAACGGTAACCATCAAAGGGGTTGTAAAGGACATCGAGGACAACTCCCCCATCCCCGGTGTAGGCGTTACCATCAAGGGTGCAAATGGTGGCGCGGTTACCGATGCTGACGGAAAATTCAATATCAGGATGCCAAAATCTTCATCCGTCCTGATATTTTCTGCCATAGGAATGAAGACAAAAGAAATCACACTGAAAGGTGAAACGGAATTGGACGTACTACTAACCAAAGACGTGCAAACCTTGGGAGGTGTGGTGGTGGTTGGATATGGCGTTCAGAAAAAAAGCTTGGTTACCGGAGCCATCTCCTCCATAACCACAAAAGACTTAGAAGTTCCTGGCCTTATGCGAGCAGACCAAGCACTACAGGGAAAATCAGCTGGGGTTACCGTAATGATGAACAGCGGTCAGCCAGGCTCAGGGGTAAGCATACGAATTAGAGGTGCAGGCACCAATGGCTCAAACGACCCTCTATTTATTGTGGACGGATTCCCAAGAGGCGATCTAGAAGCCATCAACCCTCGCGACATTGAGACCATGGAAGTACTGAAAGACGCAGCTTCAGCAGCCATCTACGGTGCACGTGGAGCAAATGGTGTAGTAATTGTTACCACCAAATCAGGTAAGGCCGGCAAAACAAAACTTGATTATGAATACTACCGAGGGATCCAAAACATCAGGAAATATATCGATGTATTAGATGCAACACAATACGCTAGGATCCAGAATGAGCTACATTTCAACTCAAATCTGCAATTACCATTTTCAGAAATAGAAATCCAAAAAATGGGTGCAGGAACCGATTGGCAAAGAGAGGTTTCTTATCGAAATGCACCCATACAAAACCATCAGGCTTCGATTTCAGGGGGCTCGGAAAAGTCTACATACAGTACTTCTTTTTCCTATTTCTCCCAATCAGGTACGTTAGCAAAAGGGAAATCGGATTTCGACAGGTATACTGGTCGTGTTAATACCAAACAAAACGTTATCGATGGGCTATTGAACACTGGCGTAAACTTAGGAATAACCAATGTGCGACGTGCAGCAATAGCCACAAACAGCGGTAATTCAGGACCAATACTAAGTGCCATCAATATGGACCCTGTAACGCCAGTAATGAACGACGACGGAACATTTGCCATTTCTCGCTACGTTTCCCAAGAAATTGTTAACCCTATTGCAAGGGTATATTACTCCAATGGTTCTTCGGGCTATACCAGGATAAATGCTGATGTATTTGGAGAACTTAAGATTTTTGAGGACCTGAAGTTTAGGACCAGCTTAGGGCTTGCCATACAGTATAATGAGTCGAGCGGATATACTCCCATTTATTACCTCAATTCCACCAATAGGACAATAGCGACTGGAACTAGTAAATCAATGTCGGAAAGCAGGGACCTTAACCTAGAGAACATTCTGACCTATACCAAAAAACTAGCTGTCCATTCTTTCTCGGCAATGGTGGGCAACACGGTAAACACCGGACGGGGCACAAACGTATCTGCTTCTAAAAACGGACTACTATATGATGATCCAAACTATGCCTATTTAGACCTTGCAAAGGACAATACTAGTGCAAGCGCATCTGGTGGAGCATGGCATAGCGGTCTTGTTTCCTACTTTGGACGTATCACCTATGATTACAATAACAGGTACATGATGACAGCCACCTATAGAGCCGATGGTTCTTTCAGGTTTGGCAAGAACAATAAGTTTGGTTTTTTCCCATCAATTTCTGCAGGATGGAACGTACATAACGAAAACTTCATGAAAGATATCACCCCCATCCGTTCATTAAAACTTAGGGCGAGCTGGGGCAGGACAGGAAACGATCAAATCGGCGACTACGCTTTTGTATCTACGATCAGCACCTATGCCAGAAACTATTATTTTGGAACTGATGTGCAACAGATTGGTGCTTCGCCAAGTGGCGTATCCAACCCTGATTTAAAGTGGGAAACCTCTGAACAAATGAACATCGGTATAGATGCTGAATTCTTCAAGAATTTTAGGCTGACTTTTGACATCTACAGAAAAGCAACCAAAGATTTACTGCTAAGGGTGCCAATTCCATCATATGTTGGAAATGCTGCTCCTTTCGGCAATGCCGGAAATGTGCTGAACAGAGGAATTGAGCTCACCCTTGGATACCAGAAGGATTTTGGAAAGCTTTACATTGAAGCAAGCATAAACGGAGCCTACAACCACAACCAGGTTACCCATGTTGGGAATACTAATGGTTACATCACTGGAGGTAATGCCAATAACCAGATGGGCGACATCTCAAGAATGGAGGCAGGTTTTCCAATAGGCTATTTCTGGCTATACACCATGGATGGGATTTTCCAGAACCAAGCGCAAATCAACAGCTACAGGGGGCCCAACGGGAACCTGATCCAACCCAACGCTGTACCTGGCGATATTAGATATAAAGACCTAAACGGCGACGGCATCATTGATAGCCGCGACAGGTCAATGGTAGGATCACCACATCCAAAATACAACTACGGGATGAATTTCACTGCTCGTTATAAGGATTTTGATGTAAATGTATTCTTTAGCGGCCTAGCGGGTAACCAAATATTCAACAGCCTTCACCGATGGGACTTGCCAACAGCCAATTTCCCTGTCGAGGTTATGAACCGTTGGCACGGGGAAGGAACTACAAATAGCTTTCCGAGATTGGCCGCAGGCGACCTGAATGGAAACTTCTCCAACCCATCAACCTTCTTTTTGGAAAACGGAAGCTACCTCAGGTTGAGGAATGCATCTATTGGTTACACATTTAGAAACTTAAAGGTTGCCAAGCTCGACAAAATTAGGATATATGCTACTGGCAGTAACTTGTTTGTGCTAACCAAATACACAGGTTTCGATCCCGAGGTATCAGGAGGTGCACTTGGCCTAGGTATAGACAAAGGGGTTTATCCTCAGCCTAGAACCTTTATGTTGGGTGCAACGGTAGGATTTTAACATCACTTAATGAACAATCAGTTATGAAACATCAATATACAAAGTTATTCATGATCGTTATGGCGATCGGTTTGGGATCTTGCAACAAAAAAATAGACCTAGACCCCATCACCTCTGATACCGAATCTAATTTCTATAGAGACCAAAAAGACTGCCTACAAGGCCTTGCAGCAGCTTACAATGTACTTTTATGGGACGCTCCACAGAACCAAAATGCTCCATTTCAGCTGATCAGCGAAGTGTTGGGCGATAAATGTTTTACAGGTGGTGCATCAGCTACCGACCTGCCAGCACTGCAACGAGTTGACAGGGGTGCCCTACGCACAGATGACCTAACGGCAAAGGCCTTTTGGTACAAATATTATTCTGGCATTTACAGAACGAATATTTTACTGGAAAAGCTTCCAGCGGCAAGTTTCGATGAACCTGAGCTGAGGGAGAGATATGCAGCAGAGGCAAAATTTCTCAGGGCCTATTACTACTTTGACCTGGTTCGTTTGTATGGAAATGTACCATTGATATTAAAGGTATTAGCCCCGTCAGAATATAACCAAAAGCAGGCCAGTCCAGAAGATGTATATAAACAGATAGGCGATGACCTACTGGCAGCAATCAGCACCTTGCCAAGATACAGGAGCCTAACGCCCGATGAATATGGAAGGGCAACTTCTGATGCGGCAAGGGGACTTTTAATGCGTGTATGGCTATACTACACGGGCTATTACAAAAAAAATGCGATGCCGAACGTGTCCTCGCAACAGATTTTGACCCTCTCGGAAGAGCTTATCAATAGTAGTGGACACGATTTATTACCCAAGTTTTCTGATGTATTTATAAACGATGCTCCTTTTAACCACAATAACAGGGAGGCCGTATTCGAGATTCAATATTCTTCAAAAGCCAACAGTGGAAATTTCAGCTACAGGGAAGAGGCAAATGGAAACCTCGCCGTAATGCTTTGGTCAATGAGAGACCCTAATTCTGCATCTGTGTATGCTGCAGGTTGGTCATTTGCACCCATTGATGCAGAATTTTACAATTCATTCCCGAATGATGACCTCAGAAAGGATGCTACCTTCCTATTGCCCAAAAACCTTTCAATTTCTTTTACGCCAGGTTATCAGAACTCTGATATCTTTCCGAAAAAATGGCTTGCCTTAAAGGCCAACCAAAGTTCGAGGGGCGATTTCAGGTTAAATTTCCCCAACCATTTCATCTCCATCCGTTTTTCTGATGTGCTATTGATGGCCGCAGAGCTACAGCTTTTGCATGGTGGAAGTATTGGCAAAGCCCAAGGTTATTTTGAGAAAGTGACTAAAAGGGCCCATGCCACTACCTATACTCCTCCTACAGTCACCTTGGATGTGATTTATAGAGAAAGAGAACTAGAACTGGCACTGGAAGGACAAAGATATTGGGACCTCATGAGAAGAGGACTGGATTATGCCCAAGCCAGGATAGATATCAACCGTGGAGAACCCTTCATCAGCAAATTCAATAGAGATGCTGAAGGACTATTTCCTATTCCACAGGAAGAGATCATCAATACCAAATATGTACTGAATCAAAACAAAGGCTATTAAATCAAACAAGATATGAAGAATTTAATTTTTATGATGCTGGCTCTTTTGACGGCTACATCTTGTAAAAAAAACATCACTCTGGAAGATCCTATTCCAGAAAGTGAGATCAATATCATTATACAGGAAACAGCAACCCCCAACGTTTACCGCTTTATTAATGGACAGATAGGCAATACCGCAAAAGCGAAATGGAACTTGGGCAATAGCGTAGAAGCTGTAGGAGACACTGTGCTGGGTAAATATCCGTTCAAGGGTGAATATAAGGTCACACTTTCAGTATTTAACGGGATAAAAATTGTAGAGAAATCTGTATTGGTATCCTTCAAAAACGACAACCTAGACCTGGATCCAGTTTATGAACTTTTAACCGGCGGACCAAATTCGGCCGATGGAAAAACATGGGTATTGGATTCACTGACAGATGGCCACGTAAAGTTGATCAACAACGGATCAACAACGCCATGGAACCGACTGGCAAAAAAGGACAAAGGCGTTTATGACGACGAACTCATTTTCAAACTGAACAATAAGGAATGTTTGTATAAAAACAATGGTTCTTCCTACTGCCATGGAGGTACGATAGATGGCATCACACAATTCAGGTTAAAGGAGCTAAGTGCCAATTGGGGAACGGCAAGCATTTTTGCAGCCGATGGAGGTGATTTACTGATTAACTATACCCCAAAAGATGCTATACAACACTGGGAAATGGAGATCAGAAATGGGAAACACTACCTACAATTAAAGGGAGGTGCTTTTTTCTTCTTTTACAGAGGCACTTCAAATGTGATCGAATATGAGATTACTTCCATCAAAGAAAATGAACTGATCGTTACACACTACGAAACCGCTCCACAATCAAGGGCCAATGCCTTATGGAGAGACCAATATACATTGATCAAAAAAGGTTACGTACGTCAATAACCCATAAAAAACAAACTTTATGAAAAGTATAACTTTTATAAAAAAATTACCTGTAGTTATATGCCTGTTATTATTATTAACGGGAGGCTGCAAAAAGGATAATGACCGGTTTTACTCCGTTTCGGATGGCAGGTTCCAAATCTATAACGAAAAATCTAGGCTTGTTGGAAATGTGGTAGAAAACCTTGTTCTTAACGAGACCAATAAATTCCACATGGTGTTTGCCAATGCTCCAAAGGCAGAGGCCACCATCAGCGCAGCGGAAGTTAACGGAATTCGCATTGACGAAACTAAATTGATGCTGAGCGGCACTTCGGTAGATATTCCCGTAAAGGGCACCCCAAAAAACGAAGGTACGTTCAATTTGATCGTGAAGGTGGTGATAGATGGAAAAACGAACGTATGTAGCTCGCAATTTTTTGTAGATCGACCAAATGTAACGTCTATTACGATTGATCTTGCCGAAACGCCAATTTACAATGCTGTAGGGGATGTTTCTAGGGAATTTACCGTCTATCCTAGGTCTACTACTTTTGAAATAACGGTTCCAGCTGGACTAACAGCAAGTATTGAGAACATCGATGCCGACAAGAGGCGATTAAAGTTAGTGGCCACAGATGAATTTATTGCAGGAGATGTAGTGGTGAAAGCAAAATTCCTTCAGGTGCCAGAAGCAGTTAAAACCATAAGGGTAACCGCATTTTCAAATGGTGAAGGTACCGTTTCCAGTCCTTATGAGATTACCGACCTGGCAAGGCTCAACAAAATAGGCTATAGCCTCACCAGTAACTATAAGCTGGCCAACGACATCACAGCAGCGAGTTTCAGCACTATTGCAGGGGTATTTTCGGGCAGTCTAGATGGTAATGGCAAAAAAATTACCGGCATTTCGATCAATAACCCAACCACTGATAACAGGGCCATGTTCAACGAACTTGGTACAACCGCCATAGTAAAGGACCTTGAACTGGCTAATACCAATTTTACGGCACAGAACAATGTTGCCTTAATAGCCGTTACCAACAGAGGCACAATCGATCATATCAAAGCATCTGGAACAGTTACCGGAAAGCTGCGTGTGGCTGGGATTACTGCAAATAATTTCGGATCGGTAACAAACTGTGATGTGACTTCGGTTGCAGTGAATGGGGAAAACTTTGCTGCAAATTTCGCCGCAAATATCAATTCAGGTTCTACGCAAACTGGCAATGTATTGTTGACAGCTCCTACCACTTTTCCAGAAAACATCTATGGTGTCACTGTAGCCACCACCAGTAATTTTACCTTCAATCCTTCAGATGGTACTATTGAGGTAAAATCAAGTCCTACCAATCTAACGGCTGTACCTATTTCGGGACAAAGGGTAACATTCACCCCTATTTCTGGCTTCATTTCAGGTGATGTAATATTAAATCTTAAAAAAGGGAACGTATCCATCAGCAGAACGATAAAAGTTTACGCCAAACAAGAGGGATCAGCATTCGATGGCGGAGACGGATCCGTAGGTAACCCCTACCTGATCTCCACAGAAGATGGGCTGATAGCCATGGGCCAAGCAACCGATAAAAACTACAAAATCATTGCAGACCTCAACTTATCAAAAACATGGATTCCAATCAGCAGCTTTTCAGGCTCTTTGGATGGCAATGGACATAAGATCAACAACCTTGTGATCAATTCAACTGGTGTTAGCGAAGGATTTTTCTCTAACTTGACTGGCACCCTTAAAAATGTACAGTTCCTAAATGTGAACTGTAATACCAGTAATTCTTTTGGTACCCTAGCAGGAAAACTTACCGGAGGAACCATACAGAATATCAAGATATCTGGCAATATCACCTCTACCAATGCTGGAGACCTTTTGGGTGGTATCGTGGGCGATATGTCGGCTGCGGCCAAAGTAACCCAGATTCATGCAAACTTAAACATCAAGGCATCCTGCGGAATGGTAGGTGGTCTTGTAGGTAGACTAACGACTGCTGGTACAGGCGTTGCCGAAATTTCTTTTTCTACGGTAATGGGAAGTATAGAAATCAACGCCTCGAAAAACAGGATTGCAGGTATATTGGGAAGAGCCGAAGGATCAAATGTAGGCGGAGGAATAGTGAAAAACTGTAGGTCTTCGGTAAATATCTCTACAACCACCGCCGTTTCAACCACCGTTAATGGTGTTGGGGGTATTTTCGGTGCAGACCAAAATGCAGGAATCGTACCCATAGACCAATGTTTATTCGATGGAACAATTACCTGTGGCTTCTCAGTGGGTGGCATTGCAGGTGTTGGTTCTTCCATCACCAATTGTGCTGTTGAAGGTGCAGGAGCAAGTCAGGCAACGGCTACCATTAGGGCCATGGGAACACCGGCAACCGGCAATATTGGGGGCATATCAGGTACAAACAAAACTAAGCTTGAAAATTGCATTGTAAAAAATGCAACGTTCAGGGCCAGCCAATCTACTGCTGCCCTACCTGTAGCAGGTATCTCTAGCACCTATCAAAACAATGGATACACGGCAAATAGTTTTGTAGTTAACACTTCTTTGGAAGGATCTAATACATTACCAAATGCCAATAACGTCTTTAGGATTTCAGGAACAGCAGCCAATGGAACTGGCGTAAACAAGAAAAACTATGTAGGATCTGGGGTATTGATTCCAATAAGGGACGTACCTTTTGTGGAAGATGCAGCAGGCTTGGATGGTGCTATAACATCATCAACTAATCAAGCATTTTTTGAGACGACCCTAGGGTTCAATTTTACCATTTGGAAAATGGGAGCTGATGGTTATCCTACTTTGCGTAACGTTGGCTACAATGGCACCTATTAACCATTATAGATAAATTTAAACAGATGAAAAATTTCAAGATATTATTATTGCTCGGCACCCTAGCAGTGGGCTGCGCCAAAAGTAACGAGTATATTCCAAAGAAGTCTACGGTAGTACACTACGAAGCAAAAGGCAAAAAGGGTGCTGATTTTAGTACCTCTACAAAAAATGGCACCTGGTGGGGCAATACCATTAACCTCCAAAGCCACTGGTTTTATACTTGGGGGCTAACGGTTCCTTTTGAATTGGCTCCACAGAATGCAGAATTTGTACCGATGTTTTGGAGCAAAACATCCGTAACCGACGCTAATATTGCCCAGATCAAGAGCCTCAAGACCCAAGGCAGGGTAAAGTATGTACTGGGTTTTAATGAGCCAGATTTGTCGGACCAAGCCAACATGACTGTTCAGGAAGCCCTAGACCTTTGGCCGCAACTGGAAAGTTTGGGCGTACCATTGGGCAGTCCGGCCGCCTCTTGGCCTACCAATCAGTGGATCTATGATTTTATGGACAGGGCAATAGCCCAAGGGAAACGTGTAGATTTTATTTGTGTGCACATGTACGTGGGAACAGATGAAAACCATTTCGTAAAAATATTGCAGGATCTCTACGACAAATACCATAAGCCTATTTGGATCACCGAGTTTGCTACGGTACACGACAGGGCAACAACCATGGCAGAGAATCCGTATACACCGGACATGGTACTTGCTTTTATGCAGCGGTTACTTCCTAAGCTGGAAGCCCTAGATTTCGTTCAGCGCTATTCATGGTTTTCGGGCTCCCCTACCAGTGCCCGCCTTTGGCCATCGGCACTGGTTGATGCCAATGGCAACCTGACCAAATTAGGACAATGGTATGCTGGTTATAAACCCAATACCGAAATAAAAAGATAAAACCAATGGCTTTGTTGATCATTTATTCACCTTATTAAAAAATTATCATGAAAAGAATTTTCACCCTGATAGGGCTTGTTTTGGCGGTACAGTATCTGCATGCCCAAAATTTCACCAAGGGAAATATTGTGGTTTCACGACTTGGCAATGGCACCAATACGCTTACATCGGGTGCCCTACCTGTTTCCATCGTTGAAATCAATCCCGTTACCAAAACCGTTACCAAAACGGTAGAGATACCTTCTAGCACAGCGGGCCAACGCCTATTGATCAATGGCAATCCTAATGCGGGTTCAAACGAGGGTGGAATATCGCTATCGGCCGACGGAAAGTATATTGTAGTGGGCGGTGCCGACGTTGCACTTTTTGATCCTGATACGGGCCCCGATAACAAGAGCTTTGCCAGGATCAACACTCTTGGAAACGTTGACCTATTTACCATCAACGGTAATTTTTTCAGTGGCTTTATCAGGGCAACCACAAGTATTGATGGTAGTGCGCTATGGTTCACCACAAATGTAGGTACAGCCTATGTGGCATGGGGAGCAACAGGTACATCCCGATTTACGACTACGGGATCACGTTATATCAACGTCATTGGAAATAACCTATATGCATTAAGCGCCACAAACCCCGCCACTATCCTTAATTTTGGCACTCCACAAACAGATGCTACCACCAATAATGGTACCGCATTAGCCGGTACGGCAACCAGTACTGTACAAAGTGGTTACGGCTTTGCCATGTTAGATATGGACAATACCATTAGCAATTCGGTTGACGCCAATGATGTGTTATATATCGTTGACCAAACTGTAGCCTCTCCTGGAATCATCAAAATGGCCTACAATACCGTTACCTCTACATGGGAATATGTTGGCAAATTAACCAGCACGGTTCCTTTTTATGGACTAACGGCCAGAAAGACTAGTCAGGGATATGTAGAACTGTTTACGGTAAGCAATTCTGGGCAAAATAATGACCTGATATCTATCTTAGATGAGAATACCCGTACCACTTTCAGTACCGCACTGATTACAAAAACCACTTTGGCAAGTGCAGGGACAAACTATGTATTCAGAAGTGTAGCATTTTCGCCCTCTGACGCTACCCTGCCCCTAGATTTGATATCTTTCGTAGCCAAGTCATCTTTTAATTCGGCAAAATTTGATTGGAAAACCAATAACGAAATCAATGTGGGCAGTTTTATCCTTGAAAGAAGTACGGATGGAAAAGCTTTTGATGAGATCAAAACCGTCCTCCCAAAAAATACGAGTGGCATCAACAATTACCAATCTGAAGATTTGGGTTTGTTGCCTGGACAATATTACTATAGGCTAAAAACGGTTGATAAGGGCGGAAGTACCTCTTTAAGCAACGTGGTTACCGTGGCCATTAAAAGCGCAGGAACAGTAAGCCTATATCCAAATCCTGCCCGAGACCATATTCAGATAACCCTAGACGCTTCTGGAGTAAAAAGAAATTTCACCATATTCTCCGTTGGAGGAACAGCCATAAAAACGGGGACCATTAGTGCTAATGAACCCAATCCAAGTATTGATATCTCTACGCTGAACAATGGAACATATATACTGAATATTGGCACTTTAAGCCAAACCTTCATCAAAAAATAAATAACTACAAGCAAACAACCTCTAAATCAGTCACATAAAAAAGTCCCCATCAATTTAATGGGGACTTTTTGTTGTTAAAAGGTTGGTAAATGCCAACCGAAGGAACATTGTGAAATACCTAACCTATTGCTCACGTGGAAGTATTATGGAAAACCTTATCCTGTTTTCCTTTTGGTCAATATGAAAAGTTCCGCCATTGTTTTTAACGTATTCTTTGCACAATACTAAACCAAGCCCCACGCCCTGTTCGTTTCCGGTACCACGTGTAGCACTCCCCATTTTATCCCCATTCATCTTATCCATATCAATCTCAATATGATCTTCAACCTCATTTTCTACCGAAAAGCTCACGCCTTCTGGTGTAGATTGTAGGTTAAACCAGATTCGTCCATCAGGCGGGGTGAACTTGATGGCATTATCAATCAGATTTCGCAATACAAGGTTGATCTGATTGCGATCGGCAGTAATAGCGCCAGTGTCCATAACAAGCTGTTCAAGGCGAATACCTTTCTGTTTAATCAGTGGAAGATAAAGCAGCAATAGTTCATCAAATACGGGTTTTAATTCAAAACTATCTTTGCTAGTTACCATTCCGTCCATCTGGCTTTGCGCCCAATACAACAGATTATCCAGCGTACTATTTACCGATTTAATTGTTTTTTTATTCTCTTCGAGCAATTCCTGCAACTCCTCGGAAGTCAATAGCTTCATGTCGCTCAGCGTCAAGATGCCCAACAAACTGTTCAATGGGCTTCTGAGATCGTGCGCAACGATTGAAAATAGCCTGTTCTTGACGGCATTGGAACTCTCGAGCTGCGTGATGGTGCTATTGAGCTGCAGCGTACGTTCATCTACCTTTTTTTCTAATCGCTGGTTTTGCGTTCTTACCAAAAACAGGTTCTCGTCCCTTACCTTTTGTTCAGCCCTAATGATCATCTTGTAGCGATCGCCCAGTGCGAAGGAAAGCAGTAGCAATTCGAGGGTAGAACCAATAGGCACCAGTTGAATCGTAAACTCATTCGTCGGGATTACCCCGCCCAAGCTTAGGGTAACGATTGCTACGGTTACCCAGATAAATAACCAAGCAACAATATAATATTTGGCAGGCTGGTGTCCGTTTCTATAGGCGATTACGCCTGCTATCCATGCTACTATTGCAACCGTAACAGTCAATAGCTGAGCAATTGCGGCCGCTATATGTTTGTATCCAAATGCACTGACAAAGAAAAGAATGATTCCCACGCCTCCTATTACATAGAAGAGTTTCAGCATCTTAGGTGCCCTTCGCTTCAAGTGAAGGAATTTGTTGCAGAACAGCAGGGAGGCCAATACCGAAAAGCTCAAAAGTACATGGGGATACCTATTAAAAAAGATCCTTAGTTCATCACCGAAGATGAAACCATAACCCCTGATGTAAATTAGCAAATAGCTCGATAAAGTCAGCACGTATAATGCGTAATAAAGATAAGTGACATCCCTAATGCTGACAAACAGGAAAAGGTTGAATAGCAAAAGACCAATCAGCAGGCCGATGTAGATATATTCGATGCCCAGTTTGAACTCTTGCCCTTTTATTACACTTTCTGCGGTTGCAAGCTTTATTGGTGCCAGTAAGATATTGTTGGTCTTTAGCCTTAGATAAATCGTTTTCTTCTCGATCTTTGAGGTGACCGGAAGATTTAACATAAAGTTGTTTCTGACAAACACATTAGGCTGCCTGGTCCTGAGGCATCCTGTTTTCATCACAACTGGACGACCTATGCTGTCAGTTGTGAAGGCATCGATATATTCGATATTGGGTGCATCAATGATAAGATAGAGGGGTAAGTCCCGTTGAGCAGTGTAACTGATCTTTATCCACCAAGCCGAAGAAGTATTGCCAAAATTTAAGATTTCATGGTCGCCTCTTGTAAATTCCGCACCGGAAAGCTTTTTGACATTGTCCAGCGACATCTTCGTACTTTTGTCCTCCAAATAGGAAAGCTCCTTACCAATGTTTTGATAACTGAAATCATTGGCAGATTGTCCTTTACAGCATAGCGTAACAAAAATCAAAAAAATGGTCGCTCCAATAGTGAAATGGGCATTTGACCTGAAGCTAATTCTATTTATTAAACAACTTATCAAAAAATCTCGTAGCAACATATTTCAAAACCTAAAATTAGCAGACTGCAAAAATAGTACAAAAACTGTATGTTCTTTGTAAGGTTCTATATCAAAAGATCCCCTTAAGGTTACCTACCATAAAAACGCATCTACGGCATTTAAAGTTTTTGGAGGAAGTTCCAATATCAATAAGCATAATTATCGATGAAGAAGATATATTAACGTGAATTCCGGTTAAAAAATATCTTCTATGTGTTATCATCCGACTTTTAGGACAAAAAATATATTTTCTGTTACTATCTATTGATTTAGTCGCTTTGCGACCAAATGTTTATCAAGTAGGGTTTATTTAAAGTCCCAGCCGCTTCACAAAAAAATCCCCATCAAATTTGATGGGGATTTTTTGTCGTTAAAAGACTGATATTGGTTGGTGATATTACCAGCCAAAGGGAAGATTGTTTGGGATTTATACTTTTTAAGATCAAGTCTTTTTAAACGCTCCTTCCCTAAAGTTCAGCCCACATCCGTAAAAGGTTACTATGAATCTGCATCAACAACAAATTCTCCATCGAATGCAGGTTCTGTCTGGCTGTATTTTCCTGTACATATTTAAGCTGGAACAATAATTCTCGGTGGCTTACTTCTTTTACCATGCACTGCATCCAGGTAACGGCTACAGTACGGGTACCGGAAATTACTTCGTTTACTGCATGAAGTCGAGTGGTAGGATAAATAATCGCATCGCCTTTGTTGAGTTTATAGGAACTATAACCTGACCCGTTATGGATCACCAGCTCACCTCCTTCATACGATTGAGGATCACTTAATCCCACCGTCATGCTAACATCAACACGCAAAGGATGACCTTCACCCATCATGATGGGACTATCAGTATGCCAGCCGTAACTCATACCTTTTTCATATTTACCTATCACTGGTGGTACCATAAACTTGGGCATTACGGCCATTTGAACCAACGGATGTACACTGCAGGATTGCATAATAATTTGTTGTAATTCTTGCAGGGACGAATTGCCGGGCTGTGCCTGTAAATTTTGTTTGATTTCTTTTGCTGCACCCGAAGCCGTGGCCTTTCCATCCACAAAATTTAAACCCGCCATCAGCTGATCCACATGAGCAAGTACGGTTGCATTTAATAATCCTGGAATGTGAATATAATTACCGGGCAAAAAGTTGGATTGGTTTTCCATGATTCGTTCATTTAGGCATGGAAGATAAAAAAATACAGCGAAGGAATGAAATAGTTACTGCCTCTCCCATCTTATCGCCTCTAAAAATTTCATTTTTATTTGCTCCACTTCGATTTCATTGCCTAACAAACACATCAATTCAGCCAACATTTTCTATTATTCAGCTTTTTTCTGTGTTATTAAAAAATACCAGACAAACAGATTGCATAGACAGTTCATCAAGCTGGTAGGCTTCCGGCTGTTTTACGAAGCCATTACTTTCAAAAAACGCAAGGTATGGATTGGAGGGATATTCATTAATCCATACCGCTTCATAATGTTTGCAAACAAGCAAACACTTTTCGAAAAGTGATTTTTTAACTTCAAATTGTGGATATTTTGATCGTACCGCAAAATCTGCTATTCTAAACGCCGGCATACTCTCTAACGATTTGGGCCTTTTTCCTTTAGATGTAATTTTTGCATACCCTGCGGGATCATTGTCTACATATACCACCAACCATTGATTTGAAAGGTCATTCATTTCCGCCACCAGTTGCTTTCTATTTAAATGGCTTTCTATATATTCCTCTAATATCTCCTGTTTAAGGATTGAAGAGAATTTTTCTTTAGCCAACTCCCTAGTTAATGTCTCAATCATATCAGTTCCTTCTTCTGTTGCTATGGTAAACTTTGTAATGATATTCATGTTCTTCTATCTTTTCGGCAAATTTAGAGCGGCACAGAAAAAATTACGTGATACACATTTTTAAATAATAATCAGTACAGAAGGTTTTACTTTAAGGATGAACAACTTAGCCCATGTTCAAAAATGCTATGACAACTGTTTTCCTAAAAGTTTTATGGCTTCCATCCTCTTGGCAGAAAAAGTGTCAGCGATTACCATCCTAAAATATTTATGGTAAGTATTGGAAAAAGAAAAAGTATAGCCTGGGGTGAACCTCACTCTTATTTTTTCGCACTGTTCATAAAAGTATTCCATATCTGTCTTATCCGGCATCTTCACCCATAAATTATATCCTCCAGAAGGTGGTATAAGGTAAGTGTTTTCTGGAAAATGCGTGGCTATCAAGTTAATGGCCACATAGGCATTTTTAGCAAGCTGCATTCTAAAGGCTCTCACATGGCGGTCATAAGTACTACCGCTCAGCAAGCGATTGACTGTTTCCTGATATAATGGTGAAACGGTACTTCCCAAGGCAAATTTTATCTGCTCGGCTCTTTCCATAAACTTTCCGGCACTAAGCCAACCAAGCCTAATACCAGGTGCTAGCGTTTTGGCATAGGAAGAATAAGTTAATACCAATCCACTGTCATCAAAACTTTTAATAGTAGTTGGCCTGTGTCCGTGAAAATGCAGATCGCCATAAATATCATTTTCAATGATTGCTACATTATACTCCTGGGCAACAGTTAAAACTTTTACTTTTTGCTCGTCACTTAGCATAATGCCTGTAGGATTATGAAAGTTGGGTGTTATAATAACTGCTTTAACGGCATTTTTTTCACAAGCCTTTCTAAAGAAGTCTGAGTCAAATCCACTTTTCAGATCTGTGGGAATTTCAATGACTTTAAGTTTTAAAACCCTTATCACTTCTAGCACCGAAAATACACAAGGGCTTTCTACAGCTACTACCTCTCCGGCATTGCAAACAGCCGCCAATGCAATATACAAAGCCTGCAAAGCACCATCTGTAATGGTCAGTTCATTGGGATTGATGATGGTTTGGTAATAAGCGGCCCGCTTAACAATATTGTCTTTTAATGCAGGTAAACCGTTTGAAGGATAATAACGTAGCAATCCAGCACCCTGCTCTCTTACTACTTGCTGTATGGTGCGTAACAATAGTTTTTGGGGCATCAAAACATCACCAGGCGCAGCTACGTTAAATTCAGCTATTTTCTTTCCCATTCTCAATGAAGTAGTGAGCGCAAGATGATTTTCAAAAATGGCGTCTCTTACTACTGGAACGTGTTTGGGCTTCATCACCTCTCGTTCTGTTTCCAGCTTGTTGCTAACGTAATAACCAGATTTAGGAACACTCTCTACCAACCCAATGATCATCAGGTGTTCGTAGCCATTCTGTACTGTATTCATACTGATATGGTATTGTTCCCTAATTTCGCGTACCGAAGGTAATTTATGCCCCGGCTTGAAAATACCTTCCTTAATGTTCTTTTCAATTACCGCTGTAAATATCTCGAATTTATAGCCCTTCATCTGTACTGATCATTTTTAATAAATGCACACCTGTACTGCAAATCTAGCACTTTTAGTTTCGCCATTGAAACGGCACATGTAGCTACTTTAATGATGGCCGCATAATGTACTTATCGCGTTAAAACTGTATCAGTTAAATAGACAAGTTCTGTATCTGCAGCGCCATAAAACTCTTTATTTACTTTGTCGCCTTAAATAGTTATAAATAGATGAACGTAGATCAATCGATTCAAAATAGCATTTCACCTGATAAAAATCCGGCCCCTTCACTCTCTTTGGTTGTGATTTTATCGTTGGGAACTTTTATTGTTTTCTTTCAGGGATTTATGGTAGCGCCAATTTTACCTCAACTCTCTTCTCTTTTCCATGTATCTGTCAGGCATGTGAGTTTCATTGAGCCAGCCTATCTACTCAGTTATGGTTTCTCTACGCTAATATATGCACCACTATCAGACAAATATGGACGATTTCCAATCATTATATTTTCCATCAGTGGGTTTATTTTTTTGACTGCCTGTACTGGTTTTGCAACCACCATCAATCAGATGATCATTTTCAGATTATTAACGGGACTGATAGCGGGTGGTGTAGCTCCTACAACCATCGGTTGGATTGGAGATCAATTTCCTTACGAAAAAAGAGGCCATGCTTTAGGGGTGTTTTTTGGCTTTATGGCAGGCGGCACCGCATTCGGTTCTAGTGCAGGCGCATTATTAACGGCTTTCGTGGGCTGGCAGATGTTGTTTTGGATTGTTGCCTTAATGGGTGCGCTGATTTTAGCAGTGCTGCTGATCAACTATCATAAGTTGATGTATGATCAGGCTCATTCTTCGTTCGGTTTTAAAAACACAATTACTGCCTATAAAAATATCCTCATCTTGCCTAGAGGATGGCGAACTTATCTGTTTGTACTTTTTAATTCAATGTTTCACAGTGGGGTATTTGCTTGGACTGGCTATTTCTTTTTCAAGAACTACCATCTGAACGAAAAAGGCATTGGACTGGCTTTGCTGGGATATGGTATTCCTGGACTTCTTTTAGGCCCTTTTATAGGAAAACTTGCCGATAAATATGGTCGTAACAAAATTATCCCAATAGGCATTTGTTTGGGTGCGTTTTCAGCATTTCTCTTGGGCATGAACTATACGCTGTTTTTTTCCTGTATACTGATCGCTACGTTGTCGCTTGGATTTGACATGACACACCCTCTTTTCGCTGCAATTATTACCACACTATCCCGCCAGAAAGGTGTCGCTATCGGATTGTTTGCTTTCGTAATGTTTATAGGATATGGACTGGGAAGCTTAGTATTTAGCCTCATCATCAATATGGGACTAAATGAAAGCTTTAAACTATTTGGAGTGATGGCTATAGTGGCTGCGGCAATATCAGTTATTGCGTTTAAAAATGAGAAATGATTTTGTAAAACCGAAACATCAAATCATCAGCGTAGCACCGAGTGTTTAATTAAAATTTAACCACCACTTTCGACGGAGAAACCCCAAATTGCTTTTTAAATGCAAACGAGAAATGCGATATGTCTTCAAATCCAAGATCAAGATAAACTTCTGAGCCAGACTTGCCCTTTTCTGTAATAAGCCTATAGGCCTCATCAAGTCGTTTGTGCATCAGCCATTTGCCTGGGCTAGTACCAAACTGCTTTTCAAAGTCACGTTTGAAAGTAGCCAGGCTCCGTCCGGTCATGTAGGCAAAACGTTCAAGCTTGACATTAAAGTGGTAATTCAAATTCATGAAAGATTCCAAGTCTGCTTTATAGGGTTCAGAAAAATCAAACAGTACATCTATCACCTCTGGGTTAGATTTGATCAGCAATAAAATTCCCTCTTTGAGTTTAACTTCTACCAATGCCTCATCATCAAAACTGTCTGCCTGTAGATAATCTTTAATAGAATGAATGTACTTTTCGAGCAGCAGCGTCGATGTTAAGTTCAGAACTGGTTTCTTCACCTGCCCTGAAATTGCCTTAATGTGGTGCTCTTTCGCAAAATGCTGTAGGGTTTCTTGGTCTAGATAAATTGATATCGACTTAAATGCTTCATCTTCGGCTGGCTTTTTTAGGAACTTCATCAGTTGATTTCTCCGAATGAGCCGTAGCGAGCCAACCGACGAAGGATATTCGGTATGGCCGTCATGGAGTGTCAGCGAGCCAGAAACCTGATAGCTTAAGGTATGTTCTGCGACAAAGTTTTCACCGTCCCTAGAGGTATTATAATAGCAGGAATATGCAATCCCTTTTTTATTTGCGTTCTCTATCATCGCAATCAGGTTATTTCTTTAATATTACTTTTGGCTCTAATTGAGCTTCTAAACCAAACACACCTCCCTCTCTGCCCAAGCCAGATTGTTTAAATCCGCCGAAAGGAGCATAAGGATCATGCCAAAGCGAGTTGATCAGTACTCGTCCAGCATTGATGCGCTTTGCGATAGCGTTTGCTTTCACTTCATCGGCAGCACTAATGTACGCCTGTAACCCATACGCTGTATCATTGGCTATTGCTATCGCCTCTTCTTCGCTATGGTAGCTTATCACCGAAAGTACTGGTCCAAATATTTCTTCCCTAGCGATAGCCATATCATTATCAACACCCATAAAAACAGTCGGCTTCACAAAAAAACCTTCCGATAATCCTTCCGGTTTTCCTAAGCCACCTACAATCAGTTCTGCTCCATTTTGGATACCCGACTGGATATAATGCTGAATGCGATCGTACTGTTTTTGGCTTGCCATAGGGCCAATCACCGTTTCGGGATCAGTAGGCAGACCCACTTTAAGCCCACTAACAGTTTTTATGATCAATCGTCTTACCTCATCGGCTTTCTGCGCTGGTACAAGCAGTCTTGAACCGGCTACACAGGCCTGTCCACTATTTTGGAAGGCAATATTGATCGCAAGAGGAATCGCTATTTCCAAATCTGCATCTTCAAGGATGATATTTGGAGATTTGCCACTTAGCTCAAGGGTAAGTCGTTTCATAGAATCAACCGCACTACGGGCAATGATTTTACCTACCATACTAGACCCAGTAAAACCTATTTTGGCAATAGCTGGATGAGTAGACAGAACAGGTCCCATGACATCGCCACGACCATTTACCACATTGATCACTCCTGCAGGTATACCTGCTTTATCAAAAGCTTTCAGTAGAACTTCGGTTTGCAAACAGCTCAGCTCACTTGGCTTGATCACCGTGGTACAGCCACCAGCAATTGCAACAGCTAGTTTCACGCAAATTGAACCTGCATTTGAGTTCCAAGCTGTCATGATAGCCGTTACCCCCAGAGGTGTCATTATTAGATTAGATTCTCCTATTTTTCTCTCGAATTCAAAAGTATTTAGGATTTCTTTGTACTGAAGGAAGATCTCCGCAGCATATTTATTTGACCAGATTGAACGTTGCGTTGTACCTCCGTACTCTTCAATGGTCGCTTCAGTTAAATCATCCAAATGGTCTATGATCGCATCATGGAGTTGTTGTAAATATTGTTTTCTTTCTTCTATAGTGGAATTGGAGAACGATGGAAAAGCGGCTTTAGCTACGGCTATAGCTTTCTCAACATCTTCCTCATTACCTAAAACAGCCTCGCCAATTACCTTACCATTTGAAGGATTTACGATATCAATTTTTTCACGACCAACAGGATCAACAAATTGGCCATTAATGTAAAATTGGTTTACTACTTTCATTTCTCTAAATTTAATAAATCAAAATTACAGGTCTTAGCAGCTAACCAATTTGTTGTAAAGCTCAAAGTTTTTTTGTTAAAAAGCTCATTTTTTCTCTTGATTAAAGAGGGTATCTTGAAACCTTAATCAACTAAAAAAGTAGAATATCGATAAAGGCACATTAGGATAAAAATTGCGTGTTTTATGGTATCTTAGGACTTAAATACTCCATTCAAATGATATTCAGGTTTCTGATCAACAGGCGTTCACTATTTTACTATGGGCTATCCCTTGCCCTATTACTCCTGCTGCTACAATGGCTAGAATGGCGCTTTCTAATCATCGGGAATGCTTTTGAAATTTACGCGGGGCTAATTGCCCTACTTTTCACCTTGCTTGGCATTTGGCTTGCAGGTAAGTTGACCAAACCTAAAGCTCATACCCTCTTGGTAGAAAAACAAGTATTGGTGAAAGAGGAAGATTTTGTGGTGAATCAAGCTGAGATAAGCCGCTTAGGCATTAGTGCTCGTGAACTGGAAGTACTTGGATTGATGGCCGAGGGTTTAAGTAACCAACAGATAGCAGAAAAACTGTTCGTTTCCCTCAATACGATCAAAACCCATTGTTCCAATCTCTTTTCCAAGCTTGGTGTACAGCGGCGAACACAGGCAGTAGAAACAGCAAGAAAGCTAGGTTTGATTCTTTAGTACTTTTGTATGAACTAGACACTCTTTTTTTAAAATCACCCTAAAGTATGAGCGAAATTGAAGGGAGATATTCCAATTTGCGGCCTTAACAAAACAAAACTCACATGAAAAAAAATGTATTCGTCTATGGCCTGATTGCAGGCATCTGCATTGCTACCTTTATGTCCTTTTCCATTGCATATTGCTATGCCAAAAATTCCTTTGAGGGAAGTATGCTGCTGGGTTATACAGCTATGCTACTTTCCTTCTCGCTGATTTTCGTGGGCGTTAAAAAATATCGAGATCAGCAACTAGGCGGCTTAATCAGTTTCAAAAAAGCATTGGTGATGGCCCTGTACATGGCCCTGATTGCCTCTACCTTGTATGTACTGGGCTGGATGATTGCCTATTATGCTTTCTTCCCTGATTTTATGGAGAAACTGGCTGCTTACCAACTAAGTCCCGAAAAAATTAGCCAGATGAGTGCCGACCAAGTGAGTGGGATACGTCAGCAAATGGAAACCTTTAAACAATGGTATGCTAGCCCCTTGGGTGTGGCGGGAGCTACTTATATGGAAATCATCCCTGTGGGGTTATTGGTCTCATTAATCACTGCACTAATACTGAAACGAAAAAAGGTAAACCTACCCGCTTAAAGCTGATAAGGCTATGTATAAAAAAAGCATCCCTACGTTATGCAGGGATGCTTTTAAATCATTAATGGGTACCTAAACTACTTTCACGTTGACCGCATTAGGTCCCTTTTTTCCATCCTTGATTTCATAGCGTACCTGATCATTTTGTTGGATCTGGTCAATTAATCCTGAGATGTGCACAAATACCTCGTTGCCACCATTAGTTGGCGTGATGAAACCAAAACCCTTGGATTCATTAAAAAATTTTACTGTTCCTTCTTGCATTGTATCGTTAATAAATATGGGCCCAATAAAGCTGAGCACATCATAAACAACAAGGTTTAAGAATTGTTTGGCTAAACACGATTTTTTTTCAAAATAAATTAACCTTCGAAAAAAGATGCTCCATTAGGCGAAAAGAAATCCTTATTAGGTCGTCATCTATCAACAACAACATTTCAATTTTCAATTTCTTCTTTTATCCATTTTTTAAGCAATCCCACACGATCCTTTAAAAATGTTGTATTAAAAAAGGTACTCGACCAATCATCGTAATTATCAATTGTCTAAGTAGTTCTTAAAAGCTGAGGCTGTATATCCTATATTAGGCCTCAAATAGCTTCATTTTTTTTTAAACCGGATAGGATTTTAGATTTGCCATTTTCCAAAATTCGGTTATCTTCGCTACTAGATTATGAAATACCATTTTATGCGTGTCTCTACCACGACCGTACGCATCGAACTACTCCCTGAAGATAAAGCCGAAGAACTTTTGTTACAACAATTGGCACTCACTGGCCCCGACAACCCAAACCTGTCTGAACTTTTTGAAAAAGCGATTGCACTTTACCATCCAAAACTGGAAATCACCAGCAAAAGCTTTATGGAATTTCCTAAAGTGGCACTATGTAGCTATAGGAACATCAGTACGTTATCTGCAGTTTAACAAGAAAGCAAGTTTCAACAGCATAAAGTGCTATTAACTGTAGATCGTTCAATATAAATCAGGTTTTCTGCTTCCTATAAAAACTTTAAAAAGTGGAAAATCCACAAAGAAGTTTTTTACCTAAAGCTATTTAATCGTCATTCATTTAATCAAGGAAATAAGGAGCTAATGTAGCCCCTTATTCCGTTAGTACTATCCACCTGTTCTTCTGATCACTTCTTGAGCCGCATTTTCCTGTGGTTTATTCTTTTTAAGTTTAGTATTTCCAAAATTATACCTCACGTTCAATTGAACGGTTTGCGTATCCCAATAATTGTTAAGGTTAGTGATGGCATATCTCGAATTCAATATTGATCGGTTGGCCATGGTTTGGAGTATATCATTACCAGAAAGGGTGAATACAAATTGATTAACCACTTTTCTGAAGCCAACACTTAAACTTCCCCTCGGCTTGCCTTTACTTCCTTCGGCCAACTCATATACCGTAGCGGTGAGATAATTAGCATTTAAAAAGGCACTCCATCCCTTTTTCTTATTCAAATGAATAGTGTTATTCAGTTTCAGGTTAGCAGAAAACCCGCTATTCTCAATCACTTCTTCTTCTGCGTTGCCTTTGTAACGGTTATAACTACCTGTAGCGGTTAAAGAAGATTCGATAAACTTACCTACAGAAAAGTTCGCGATAAAAGCCAAGTCAATTCCATCTCCGGTGCCATAATTTAGCCACACAATACGGGTAATGTTATTATCATTATTGGCCAGTAAAAACTGCGAAAAATTATCGGTTAAACGTGTATAGTTCAACAAAGCAATGTAACGACTTCTATAAGTATAGCTCAGTTCATTTTTCAAAATATAAGAAGACTGCAAAAATGGATTCCCTTCTACATATTGGGTAGGATTACTGTAAATCCTTAAATTATTGAGCTGCCAAAAATCAGGTCGGTTTATCCTTTTAGATAAGGTATAAGAGAAAATATGGTTGGCATTGGCAGTAAAATTAACCGATAAGGAAGGAAAAACATTAAAGTAATCCTTATTAACAGCCACCCTTTGTGTAATCAGCTCTTTTCCAAAGGTACTCGACTGTTCCAGTCTTAAACCCGCACTAATGCTCCACAACTTGCCCAATCCAAAATCTAAACCGGTGTAAAGTGCATTGATATGCTCCTCATATTGATAATTGGTCGTTCTTAATTCATCTTTGACATAAACACCATTTTGATCGGCCACGCCAATAAACAAATTATTATTGGTAGAAGTATTGAATGACCTTAGCCCTAGTTTAAACTTCGCTATTTTACCTATTGGTTTTTTATAATCTATAGCAAAGGTGTAGTTTTTAATCTCTTGCGGCAAGATAGAGATTTCATTACGCTTAATTCCAGGTGTTCCATCAAGGGTAGCCAATGTAACCTGATTGGTTTTGTTTACATATTCAAAATAATCAGCACTAACTACTATATTCTGCCCCAAAGTATCAAGATTAAATTGGTAGTTAAGCCCTACATCCAATGAATGTCCTTTGATCGCATGATTATTGGTAAATAAAAAACTTGAATCTACCTGTTGTGTAGATTTGCTGATGAACGAACTATGATTGTTCCACTCTAAAGTTTGTTGGTTAGGGCTGTAGTTCACATTACCGGAAAGTAATTGTCTTGAACTCAAACTATATTCAGCATTTAAATTTGCGCCATAAAAATTTCTGAATTCATGCCGTTTCAATACTGATAAGTTCAATAAATCACTGGTTGAGGCCCCCTTAAAGTCTATTTCTTTTTTTTCGGTAATTAATTTTCTATCTCTAGCTAAAAACGGGGCTACATTGATCCCAAAAGCTCCCTTCCGGTAATTAAATGCCCCATTTACTTGATGCGTATTGTAATTGCCCTGCCTTGTATTTGCGGATAATAAGCCCTGAAAACCATCACTTTCCTGTTTTTTGAAAATGATATTTAAAATTCCAGCATTTCCTGAAGCATCAAATTCACTTCCTGGTGCAGTGATAATTTCAACATTGTTCAAAGTACTACTTGGTAAGCTTTTTAAATAATTATATAAAGCAGGTCCCGATAAGTTGGTTTTACGTCCATTGATATATACAATGGCCCCTTGTTTAGAAATGATAGACAAAGCGCCATTATCATCGGCATTAACCAAAGGCACCTGTTTTAGTACATCCCAAACATTATCATTAATGCTGAGACTGCTATTGGCTACATTAACCACAAAACGGTCGGCTTTACGCTGAATTAAAGGTCTATTGGCAGAAACTACGATCTCTTTTAATTGGCTTACCACTACTTTTAAATAAATTGGGGGTACTTCTACTGATTCCTCTCCTTCCTCAATTTTTGTGGTATAAGATTGGTAACCGAGTCCCGAAACCCGTAGCAATAAACCCGAGTTGGTGTTAGCCAAAATGTGATAAGTTCCGGCAGTATCCGTATAACTATGCGCCAGTAGGGTTGAATCGCTACTTTTCAACAGTTCCACTACGGCATAAGTAATGGGAGTTCGTGTATTTTCGATATAGATTTTGCCCGATATTTTACGTTCTTGCCTGGGAGACTCTTTTTTCCGCTCAATTAAAATATTCAGGTCTATTTGCTTATAGGTAAATGCGGTATTTTTAAGCAATTCATATAACGTTTGTGTCACAGATCTGCTAGCCGTGGGTAGGCTTAGCTGCTTCAATTCTTCTAAATCTGCTTTTCTGTAATAAAAACGAAATTTGGTTTGTTTTTCTATCTCCTTTATTGCCACCGTAAATGGTTCTTTATTTAGCCCAACGGTAACCTGCACGGTACTCATGCCTTGACCTTTAACATGAATAGCCATTAGCAATTGAAAGCCAATGCATAAAAGAAAGATTGATAACAAGCTAATACGCATCAGTTGCCAAATAAAAGGGGTGTAAGGCTTAAAAACAAGGGTATATAATTCTCCATTATCCTGCTGTTTTGCAGAAATTTTCATAATTTTAAAAGTTTTATTGATTTCCAAATGATTTAAAACACGCTTGGTTCTGCCAAGCATACTGTGGACCGATTGCCCTCGGTTCACAGTATTTGAATTTTACTGCCTTGCAGCCTAATTCTTCTTCTGAATATTATTTGCGCTCCATGATATTATTTAAATAGCTAATTACAGCCACTGCCAAAAATTGTAATGGTGTTCCGTTCTCTTTTGTAAGTTGAATTATTAAACCTACAAATGACATCCAAAATTTCTTCTATCTCCTTATTTGCGATGGCCGTACCAGAAAAACGGCAGTTTTTAATTTGTTCATTGGCAAATTCAATTTTAACATTAAATCTTTTGCTTAATATTTTCGCTGCATCGCCAAAGGTGACATTGTCAAAAAACAAATCGCTTGGTAACCAGTTGACCAATTTATCGGCATCAACGGTATATTTACTATAAGTTTCACTAGCTGTATGGTAAACAATTTGCTGGTCTGGAATAAGTAAAGCCAATGTTTGTTTTCCTTTACTCACTTTAACCTTTCCCTTGGTTACGGTTACCTTAATTTCGTTGTTTTCGGTATCAGTTTTAATATTAAAAGCCGTGCCTAATACGGTGGTAGTTAATTTACCCGTATGTACAATGAATGGTCGTTTAGGATCTTTCTTGACATCAAAATAGGCCTCTCCTCTGAGATATACCTCCCTAGTATTGCCCTTAAATACCGTCGTATATTTTAGCTCAGATCCCGCATTGACCCACACCCTACTCCCATCGCTTAAAGTAATTTGTTGTTTGGTATCAGCAGGCATTTTTAAATGCACCAAACTTGAAGTAGAAAACTCTTGAACCAAATATGGCCAAAGACTAAATAAAACTAAAAAGGCAGTAATTATTGCGGCCACAGCAACCATATTCTTCCACCATTTTTTTGGTGCTGAAAGTGGAACTACCTTCTTTTCATCTATGGTGGCTTCAACCCTATCGAACACTTCCTTCAACCATTTTTTTTGGTCGCTTTCAGCCATCTGCTCCCATGCAGATGGTTCTTGGTCTGGCGTTAATAGCCAATTCTCTACCAATTCTTGTTCAAAAGCAGATGCCTTACCTTTTAAATACCGATCAAGTAATTTATTTATATCTATACCACTCATTTGTGCTTTTTTACATAAGCGTATCAAACTGGCTTAGGTACTATAAATAAATGAAAAAAAATAAAATATTTCTTGATCCTCTAAAAGCGCATCATCATAAAGGTGAGTAATGGGAGTGATTTTTTCAGATAGTTAAGGGCAGTAGTCAACTGGTTTTTAACCGTTTGCTCAGAAATACCCAAGCGCTCAGCGATTTCCCTTACACTCAAATGTTCTTTTCTGCTCAGGCTATAAATTTCCTGTACTCTGGGTGAAAGTAGGGCTAAAGAATTTTCCAGAAATTGTTTAAGATCTTTTGCCTCTAAATGTTGTAAGGCACTGTGGGCATAACTTTCTTCCAATGCCTGTAAAAAAGCGGCATAACGTAGTTTACTGCTATTTTTACGGATATGATCAATAATGCGGTTACGTATAGCCGTGAAAAGATAATTTTTAAGACTACCCGTAATTTCTATCCCCCTACGTTCGGCCCACAACCATGCAAACAGATCATGCAAAACATCACTCGCATCAGTTAAATCGAATAATTTATAGTTAGAAACTGCAAAATTGGTTAAACTCTTGGCATACCGATTATAGATTTCGGTAAATGCCGATCGATCATCTTTCCTGAGCAGTTCTATTAATTGATGGTCTGTTAAAATATTTATTCCTGTCATCTGTAGTTATCACAAATATAACATATCTGTTGATGCTTTGAGTAGAGCAATCTATCACATTTAGAAAGCAAAACCAACAACATCATGACAAACAATAATGGGTATAGGTTGCATGATGGGCAAATAAATATTAAAGTTTTAACGGCAACTACAAACTGATGTTATGTGTGTTTTTGATTTCGGCCATCACAAACGTACTGTGCGTACTGCCAATGCTCTCTACCGACCCCAATTTGTTGAATACAAAATCCTGATAATGTTTCATATCCTTGGCATAAACTTTCAAGATAAAATCAAAGTCGCCCGAAATGTTGTAGCACTCCACCACTTCATCAATTTTAAGGATATCGCTTACAAAATCATGGCCTATTTTTTTATCATGCTGTTTGAGCTTGATATTGCAAAAGACGATGAAACCATGGTCGAATTTTTCTGCATCCAATATGGCAATGTACTTCTTGATATAACCGCTATTCTCTAACCTTTTAACACGCTCAAATACCGGTGAAGGGGAAAGATTTACCAACTTGGCAAGTTCTTTAGTGGTATATGTTGAGTTTTGTGCCAGCAGCCTAAGCAGCGATAAATCTATTTCGTCGAGATTGTTCATAGAATATTTTTCTCTTATGCGCTCAAAAGTAACAGAATAAAAGAACAATACACTTTAAAAGACACAAATAACAGTCAAAAAATCCAAATATTAGCTTTTTAAAAGTTCAATTATCCTTTAACATAACTTTGTACAGTTAAAATATATTAACACCACCAAAGTTCTTTACATATTTCATCATCGGAAAAGGTACTACTTATCTGTAGATTAATAGGGAACCGTGTGTAAATCACGGACTGTCGCGCAACTGTAAGTAACTCCAAGGTTTTCGTCAGGATTTGTCCACTGCTAAAGCGGGAAGGACGACGGAAACTGTTACAAGTCAGGATACCTGCCCTTTCCGTATTGACGATGCTTTCGCGATTGAAGCCTAATGTCAGATTGGTACCCCCTATCCAAGGAACAACTCCCTAATGGGATGATCACGTCCTTTGTGATAGCATCCGTATTTTTCTTTCTACCCAACTTCTCGCAAGGTATCAGAAATGGTACTGGACTTTTTATAATGATGATTAACCATTTAAAAAGTTAAAAAATGTTGACACAAAACCTAGGCTACCCACGCATTGGCAGCCAAAGACAATTAAAGAAAGCATGCGAACAGTATTGGGCCGGCAAAATTGATTTAACAGAGCTTAAACGTGTTGCCCGAAACATTAGGGAACAGCACTGGCAAACCCAGCTAGAGGCTGGCATAGACCTCATTCCTTGCAACGATTTTAGTTTCTATGATCAAGTATTGGATACCAGTCTTTTATTAGGGGTTATCCCGCAACGCTATTCGCCCGTATTGTCGACAGTAAAAGACAACAATGAGCTAGATCTTTATTTTGCCATGGCACGCGGTTATCAGAAAGATGGGCTAGACATAACCGCTATGGAAATGACCAAATGGCTAGATACCAACTATCATTATATCGTTCCAGAATTTACCGCTAATCAGACCTTCAAAATTTTCTCAGAAAAAGTTTTCGGAGAATACAACGCTGCTAAGCAAATGCTTGGTGAAAAGGCTAAACCAGTATTGGTTGGTCCAGTGAGTTATCTTTTATCGGGCAAAGAAAAAGAAAATGGTTTTGAACGTATATCGCTGATCAAGCAATTGGTTCCTGTATATGTAGAGATCATTAACCGTTTAAAGCAACAAGGAGCTACTTGGATCCAGTTGGATGAGCCCTACCTTGCCCTAGATCTTTCTAAAAAAGAAAAAGAAGCCTTCGAATACGCTTACAAAGCCATTGCAAACCGTGTTAGTGGGGTAAAAATAATAGTGGCCACTTACTTTGACGCATTATTGGACAACACCCATTTGGCCGTAAACCTACCTATTGCAGTGCTACATGTAGACTTGGTAAGGGCACCTGAACAATTGGACGAAATACTTGCCCTGATCCCTGCCGACCTTAAACTTTCATTAGGGGTGGTAGATGGGCGTAACGTATGGAAAAATGACTATGAACAATCTTTAGCTCACATTAACAAGGCTATTGAAAAACTAGGAACGGAGCGCATTATTGTAGCGCCGTCATGTTCTTTACTGCACAGCCCAATAGACCTTGATGGTGAAACGGCTATTGACCCAGAAATTAAAAACTGGATGGCTTTTGCCAAGCAAAAACTAAACGAGGTAGCTGAACTAAAGCAAATTGCCGAAGGGAATACTGCCTTATTAGAGGCCAACAAAACGGCCATTGAAAGCAGGCGTACTTCACAAAAAGTACACAAGCAAGAGGTAAAGACCCGTGTTACTGCCATTACCGAAGCTGATGCCACCCGTAAAAGTGCTTTTCCTGTACGCCAAAAAATACAACGGGAACGTTTTGCCCTGCCCGCCTTCCCTACCACTACCATTGGTTCTTTTCCACAAACAGATGATATCCGCCAGTTACGTGCGAAGTTCAAAAAGGGTGAGCTGACTGCTGCACAGTACGAAGAGGCTATAGAGAAGGCAACCTTGGATGTGATCCGCTGGCAAGAAGAAATTGGCTTGGATGTATTGGTACACGGCGAGTTTGAGCGTAATGATATGGTAGAATACTTTGGCGAGCAATTAGACGGCTTCCTATTTACCAAAAATGGCTGGGTGCAAAGCTATGGTAGCCGTTGCGTAAAACCTCCAGTAATTTATGGCGACATTAGCCGTCCGAAGGATATGACCGTTCGTTGGAGTACCTTTGCCGCCGCACAAACCAACAGGCCTATGAAAGGCATGCTAACAGGTCCGGTAACCATTTTACAATGGTCGTTTGTTCGTGACGATCAACCTCGTGATATTACCACCAACCAAATTGCACTGGCTATCCGCGATGAGGTACTTGCCTTGGAAAAAGCAGGTATCGGCATCATTCAAATAGACGAAGCAGCTATCCGCGAGGGACTGCCTTTGCGCAAGGCTAAGCACCCGCACTATCTGGACTGGGCAGTAAAAGCTTTCCGTGTAGCGGCAAGTGGCGTAGCCGATAAAACCCAAGTGCACACACACATGTGCTACAGCGAGTTCAACCACATTATTGAGCATATTGCTGCCATGGATGCTGATGCCATTACTATCGAAACCTCACGTTCGCAAATGGAACTGCTCCATGCTTTTGCCAACTTCGAATATCCAAACGAAATTGGACCAGGGGTGTATGATATCCACTCGCCACGTGTGCCAAGCACCGAAGAAATGGTTTCGCTTTTGAAAAAAGCTGCCGATCTTTTACCTGCCGATAACCTTTGGGTAAACCCTGACTGTGGTTTAAAGACCCGCAAATGGCCTGAAACCAAAGCAGCACTGATCAACATGGTAGCGGCGGCCAAACAGGCACGTCAGGAAATTAGTGTTGAAAATACCTTATAACTTCATTTGGGATAAAACTGCGGAAGTATTTTCCGCAGTTTCCCTTTAAAGCTATCCCTATCCTCCAATTTTTGAGCTTTTATCAACCTAAATATGAACCTGAATAAAGAAATATCTCCTTCTCCAGAAGGGAAACCTGTTAGTAGGACACTTGACGATGAAACAAATCCCATTGAAAACCAATACCTTTTAGAGGAGGAAGACGATGAGGAAGCGCCTTGTTTTTGCTGCCCTTGTTGCCTACCACGATAAACGCTAGATTTTCCTAAATTTGTTTTGACTTTTTCATCTAGCATCAAAATTTTAGCCCTAGCCCACGCACCTTGAGAAAAGAAAATTCAACAAATCATATCAATGAAAAGTTATTAGAAAGCTTTTGCAATACCCATAAAATCTTATCTCAAATTACAGGAAGATGGAAAGTTTCGATTATTTTTTCATTGAAAGGAGATCCAAAAAGCTATTCTGAATTAAAACTAGCAATACCACATCTTACAGATAGAATTTTAACCAAGCAGTTAAAAGAACTACAATTAGATGAGATCATCGAGAACGAAAAAGATAAAAGCAAATCAATTTACCACCTATCTTCCAAGGGCAATAAAATTTTGCAGCTTCTTGAATTTATCAATCAACTAGAGCTTCCTTGAGCTTAAAAAGCAACACTTTCCAAAAACTCAATCACTTCTCCATTAGGGCTATAAACAAGACTATTACGAACGTTTACAGATTTTTGGGCATTGCCTAGCTCCAATTCAAAAACTCCCCCACTTAAATCTAATGCTCCATTTTTTAAGGCTTCTTCCCTAGCCAGAGCGGCGTCTTTAACCGTAAAACAAATATGCAGTATCGAGTTTTCAATAAACTCCTCTCCTTCTTTTCTTTTTCTTCCCTGGGTAGGGATAATGGCATCCTCATCAAAAAGCTCGATGTAGCAATTGATTGCTTTATGATATATCATCATTCCCTTTTTTAATTGGAAAGAAGGCAAGCTCCAAGAATGTAGCTCTTCAAAACCTAAGGAATGATAAAATTGAAGTGTTTTATCAAAGTCGGTAACTTTTAAAGAATAGTGATGAAATCCAATAATATTTTCAGACAAAAGCATATCATAAATTTTTCTGCTAAATTATTCTCCATAGTATCCAGATACAAGTACTTACAAAATTGTTAGTTCAGCTAGGGGCTTAGCAAGCTATGAAGTAGGGACAGGTTGCCCCCATTGTCTTGCGGGAAGTTTTTAGATGGCCTTATCAAATAAGAATGCTCATTAGCTAATATTGGCCATTAACAACTTCTATTTTCCAGCGCATTGAATCACTTACCTATTCAACTTTTGAATAGGCCTGACACTAATGATGATCACGAGTTTTATCGACAGAATTTCATTTTTACAATTTGGCAAATGCCTGCTTTGGTATTAAATATATCTTTAAGCATGGAACCTTTTGTTAACTACATTCTACAATTCGGGCATTTGAACCCTGAGCAAATTGACTTCATTTTGGGCAAAGCCAAAATATTGAAACTTCGCAAGGACGAATACTTTTCAGAAGCGGGAAAAATCCCAAAACATGTAGGTTTTAACTTAAAGGGAGTGCTCCGTTTTTGTTACTACAATCATCATGGCAATGAAATTACCCATTCATTTGTAGAGGAGCATAGTTTTGTTTCAGACCAACAAAGATTTGAATCCCAAATTGCTTCGTCGGAATACATCCAAGCAGAAAGTGATTGTGAATTACTGGTCTTCTCCAAAAAAGATTGGGATGAAATTGGCAGCAGCGTGGTGGGCTGGAAAGACATAGAAAACCTGATTGTAAAAAACTGCCTTTTAAAAACAATTGAACGCCGAAGCCCCTTGGTTTCGGAAGATGCTACCACTCGCTATTTAACCTTTAACAAGTATTATCCAGGGCTTATTACCCGTGTGCCATTATCGCACATTGCCTCTTACTTGGGCATTACGCAGCAATCCTTAAGCAGGATACGCAGAAATGTCCGCTAATTGTCCTTTTTATTAAATGCCCCTACTTTTTACCAAATGGTAAAAGCTTTTAGGCGCTTGCTACCAACCTTTGTCTCATTCATTTAAACAAAAGAACATGAGCAAAAAAGTAGTTTTAATTACAGGAACCAATAGCGGTTTTGGTTGGTTGGCCGCCCATAGTATTGCCGCATTAGGGCACAAGGTATATGCAACCATGAGAAACACCCAAGGCAACAATGCCGAGCAGGCAAAAGCCCTGTCGGCGGTAGAAAATGTGACCGTACTGGATGTTACCCTTACTAACGACGAAAGCGTAAAACAAGCGGTAGACACCGTTATTGCCACCGAAGGTACCATAGATGTATTAGTGAACAATGCGGGCTTTACCATGAGTGGCGTAGCAGAGAGCTATACCACCGCAGATGTGCAAAAGATGTTTGATGTGAATGTATTTGCCCCTTGGCGCTTTATTAAACAGGTGTTACCTACCATGCGTAAACAGGCAGAAGGGCTTATCATTAACGTGACCAGTGGTTTTGGTAGGGTATCCTTCCCTTTTGCAACCATTTACGCAGGATCTAAATTTGGTTTGGAAGGCATCAGTGAAGGTTTACATTATGAGCTTAAAAGATTAGGTATTGATGTGGCTATTTTACAGCCAGGGGCCTTCCCTACTGAAATTAACCAAAAAACAATACCTGCTACAGACCAATTTGTTTTTGAAGGTTATGGCGCCGTTGCCGAAATTCCCAATAAAATGATAGCAGCCATTGGCAGTCTCATTCAATCGCATCAGCCTAACCCTCAGGACGTGGCCGATGCCATTGTGAAGCTGATAGGAACTGAAAAGGGCAAAAGACCATTAAGAACCGTTGTTGACCCCATTACTGGCGAATTTATTGAAGCGGCCAACCAAGCAGTGGCCGAAAACTTTGGTAAGGGCCTTGCCTTATTTGGTATGGGCGAATTGCTTTCTTAAACAACCCCCTTCCCTGGCTTTCAACAAAAATCCTATCATAATTGATGGGTTTTTTGTTTTGGGAGGATTAGACTTACCATTGCTTAACGTGATCAGCAACCAAAGGATAATTTAAATGAATTATAAATTACACTAATCTTCCTTTCAGCAATGATTTTTTGATGAATTTTAAAGGGTGTATTTCAGAGGCTATCATTTGAAAACTTATCAATCAATTAAAAAATGGAACAAAAACTTAAACAGAAAATCCTTCAGCTTTACCAACAGTTTAAGGAGGAAGATGCCCATAAAGAAAATAGGCTTGAGAAGTGGAGAAACCTAGAACCTGAATCTGCCGAACTGCTCTCCATCATGATCAAAGCGCAGCAAAGTAAAAACGTATTGGAGTTAGGTACTTCCAATGGCTTTTCGACCTTATGGTTTGCCGATGCCTTGAAGGGTTCACAGGGCAAGCTTGTTTCTATTGAAATTGAAGAAAGCAGAACCCAACAGGCCAAAGCCCACTTGACCGATTTGCAGCTAGCCGAAAATGTGGAGCTTATTACTGCCGATGCAGGAGCGTTTTTAACTGAGGTCCAACCTATTTACGACCTCATTTTTTTAGATGCCGAACGGAAAAATTATGTAGCCTATTGGACTGATCTAAAGAACTTACTATCTAAAAAAGGAAGCTTGTTGGCGGTTGACAATATCATATCCCATCATCAAGAAGTGGAAGAATTTCTTTCGATGATTCAAGGTGATAGCGGTTTTACCACCTCGGTAGTGAACGTAGGCGCAGGAATTTTATTGGTAACCAAGCAGTAACGCTTTATAGTATTGGGCGAGAAACAAAATCCCCATCAAATTTGACGGGGATTTTTTGTTTTTGAGAGAGGGCTATTTATGTTTATTCCATTGTTGGCTGGCTGTTAAGCCGCCAAAGTACAAATCTGCTATAGCTTCACTACTTTTTTAACTTCTACCCCCTGATCACCCTCCATACGCAACAAATAAGTGCCCGCAGGGTAATTGGCCAATGTAATGGTTGAAGAGGTAGCCAAAGGTTGAGGTTTTGTTAACTGTAATACCTTACCATTAAAGTCAATTAATTTTAAGGAGCTCACCGAACCTTTAGCCCAACTAACCGTAACCTGATTGGTAATGGTGGGATTTGGATAAAGCTGCACATTGAAAGCCGACAGCGAAAAGTTCAGGGTTCTCACCCCTAATTCTGTTTCTTTTCCATCTCTGTCTACCTGCACCAATTTATAGTAATTGGTACCGTTAACTGGTTGCTTATCTGTAAAGGCATAGAATGTAGGGCTTGAAGCATCAGGGTTTTTACTCCCTACTTCATTAATTTTGATAAACTTTCCGTCGTCACCACTTCTCCAAACCTCAAAACCTTTATTGTTTTGCTCGCTGGCCGTTTCCCATTGCAATAGCGCATAATTACTGTTCGCCTTAGCGGTAAAACTAGTTAAGGTTACCGGTAATGGCGAAGCACATGCAGTGATTACCGCTTGTTCATTTAAGCAATTCGCTAAATTACCTTGGATATTTCTGGGATACGTACCTGATGGATTAGCAAGATAGGTACAAAAATTTGGCAGGTTACAAACAGCAAGAGCGGGATTATTCAAAATGGTTAAACCAAAACCACCACTAGGATTAAAGGTCGTATTTTTCAATCCTGAAATATCAGTCAATACGGTATTGTTTCGAATGTCGATATCCTGCCCAACGCTTGTTAAAGCGCTTAGTCCGTTAACATTAATTAATGATGCGTTATTGCCGATGAATAAATACCCAGCAATACTTTTCAGTTTACTTAATGCATTCAAATTAGTTAACGAACTATTGGTAATTTGAGCATCCTGACCAATGGTTGTCAAATTGCTTAAACCATTGATATCAGTTAAGGATAAAGCATTGGAGATATCAAGAGATCCGGTGATAGTGCTAATATTGCTTAATCCATTTGTATTGGCTACACTTCCGCCAATTGCCAAATACCCACTGATTTTGGTACAATTTGGATAATCAATTTTAAACTGGTCAACTTGTGCCTGTGTGCTTAAACCAATGTTTCCGGTAGGACAAAGTGATGTAGGGTTTCCAGTAGGGAATAAAACCACATGCTTATTAGCACCTCCTACATCCGAATAGCTTACGAAATCACTCACACTACAATCAGGTGCTTTTAAATAAGCAGGAGCTGTTTGTCCGTTGGAATTACCCCCAATATAAAAGCCTGTTGACGTTGGGATACCGTTGGGAGCCGCTACTACAATAAGCATTTCTGGGGAGGTTACTAATACCGGTATGGCCAAAGGAACTTCCACCAAGGTACCTTCCATAGCCGTTGTGATATTAATGGTTGCGCCTCCTTTATAAGTAAGGTTGTTGGTAACTGCGCCTCCTGTACTGGCATAAACCTGTACCTCAACCGGAAAAGTAGCCGCAGACCCAATGAAAAATCGCTGAACTGCAAAACTTACTTTAGTTACCTCAAATTTACCATAGCCCAAAGTGGTAAGATTATAAAGACGGGCATAAGAATTAGGTGAACTATAACCCATTGCACCGCCAGTGTTACAATTCACTATGTTCGTATTTGTTATAACGGCGTTGCTTGTGGTTTGCAGCAAATCTATCTGCGCAAAGGTTAAAAATGGAGAGCACATCAAGAACAGTAATACCATTCTTATTTTGTTAAAGTAGATTTTTGCCATATAGATCAAAATGTTGTTTACTTTCCAACGACATTGTCGGAAGTTTGCATCTTTAAAGCAAAAATGTAAGCTGATTTTCAGGCGTCAAATTTTGTGGGACAGAATGGCAATTTTAGGGACAGAAAGTATCTGTGACAGCCAGTAATCAACTAAGCACAAATAATTTGTAACAAAGCAAGCTTAACAGCATAACAACGAAGTTGACCATTGAACTTAATTTGCCAAAAAACCATCATCAACATAGTTTTTTGAAACGGGAATTTCTACTCCGTTCACCACTACACTTTTGGAAGTAGATTTTTCAATCTTGGTTTTGTTGACCACATAAGCGCGGTGCACCTGTACAAAAATACTTGCGGGCAGCATTTCCATCAGCTGCTTTAAGGTTGAACGCATCTTATACACCTTCCTATCAGTATAAAACAGCAAATAGTTCCCCTCTGATTCAATGTAATTGATTTCATCCATAGGAAGCGCCACGTGGTAGTCTTCGTCCTTTACCGAAATTTTGGGAACGTGCTTTCCGGCCGACTGGCGAATGGCCAGTGCCACCGAGGCTATTAGATCTACATTTTTAAAAGGCTTGGTAAGGTATGAGTAAGGTGAAGTGGCTACTGCCCTACCCACTATTTCAGGATTTTCATAAGCAGTAAGGTAAATAAAAGGCAATTGGAGCTTTTCCTGTAGGTATTGGCCCAAGCTAATACCGTCCTGTTCATTTTCGCCAAGGTTAATGTCAAAAACCGCAAGGTCAACCGTTTCTTTTTTCAGTAGTTCAAAAGCCTCCTTGGCATTTTTAGCTTCCAGTACCAGGTAGCCATTTTCCAACAGGGCTTTTTTAGACAAGCGTCTATTCAAAAAATCGTCTTCAACCAATAATATTGTTTTTTGTTCCATTGCGTTAATTTTTCACCATATCCCCTTATTTCCAAACTTTGGCAGTTTCTGCAGTTCCTCCTAACTATTTAAAATAAACCTTTAGCTCAAAGCCACTGTCGCTACTGGTTTGTATGTTTCCGTCCAATTGGTCAATCAGGCCTTTAATAATTTCCTGTCCCAATCCTTTTTCACTTGCTTTATTAAAATCAAAGCCACTACCATTATCTGAATAGTAAAGTAGGTTTTGATCCTCGTTTTTGGTGATTTCAATATTAATGATCCCAATGTTTCGTTTTTTAAAGGCATGTTTCATGCTATTGCTCACCAGCTCTACAATAATGAGACCCAAAGGCAATGCTTTTTCTATGGAAATGGTTGCTACCTCACACTTAATGTACAGATTAACTTTCTTGTGATGGCTATCGTATGAATCCTTTACCAATTCGGCAAGCTCCGTAACATACCTATTCAAATCCACCTCATTTACATTGTCGGCCACGTTCAGTTTTTTATGCAGCAGGGCCATGGAGTGGATGCGGTTCTGATTGCCCCTGATCAGCTCGTCGATGTTATTAAAATCAACCGATTCCTTTTGGATTTCCAAGATACTGATCACGTGCTGTAGATTGTTTTTTACACGATGCTGGAGTTCCGACAACAGCATTTGCTTTTGTCCTAGGGTTTTGGTCAGTTCGCCCAACTGTGCGCTAATCACTTTATTTTGCCTGTTGATTTGCCTGTTTTTTCTGACGATCAACACCGAAGCAAGGGCAATTACCGCTAACAAACTACCAATTAAAATGATCTGTTGGTTTTTGCGCTCAATGGTGGCTTCCTTTTTTTCGTTCTGATGTTGTTTGTTTTGTGTCTCGATCCTATTTTGGGCCACCTTTATTTCCAGGCCGTTAAAAAGGCTGTCTACCCTATACTTCATTGCATAAAGGCTATCCGCGTAGCGATATGCTTTTTCATACGCTTTAATGGCATAATGATACCTCCGCTGTACGTCGTAAAAATCAGTCCAGTAATTAATGTCCTGATAGGGTATTCCAAAAAGAAACATCGGTTCCTTTGTTTGCGTGTTTTTTTGGTAGGTTACCTTATCGAGCGTATTTTGGGCCTTGCTTAATTTTCCTAAAAAAACGTAGGTTTTCGCCATTCCCAAAAGATACTCTGCATACTCCCTTGGATTGGCTTTACCTATTGGCGCTATAAATTTTAGGTTGCTTTCATATAAATCCAGCGCTTGGGAATAGTCTTGCTTTTCCAGATAAATATTTGCCAGGTTGCGGGACGCATAGGCAATCCAGAAATCATCTTTATAAGCCATTGCCGTTTGCTTAGTTTTAAGGAAAGCTTTGATGGCTTGGTCATATTGTTTGAGGTGCGCGTAGGCCGCACCCAGTGTATTATATCTTTGGATGTTCAGGTTTCTGAAATACGGAGGGCACTGCGTAGAAATTTCCATCAGCTCGGCCACTTTTTCATAATTTCTGAAAAAATAGAACACCAGCGCAATGCCATGCAGGTGCTTGCCAATGTCAGGGAATTTGTGGTAACCTACTTTCTTAAACCCTTGGTCGGCTAACAGCAGCTTTTCTAAACTTTTTGCATATTCCTTGGTGATGAAATAATGATGCCCGATGTAGGCATTGCAAATGGCAATAAAGCGTTCATCACTTGAGTTTTCGTAATAGCTTAATACTTCCTCTATGAGCTTGGGCATTTTTGCTTCTCTAGCTGCAGGATCTTTATCGCTAATGCGCAAAATACCTTCCATTCTCTGGTAAAAATCCAAGTATTCCTTAAAATCATTGTCCTTATCCCTTTCGGCAAGGCGGTAAGATTTGGCAAGCAGGGCATCGAATTTTTCAGGCGCCCTGCTGTGTACATTGCTATCGAAATACATACAAACTGCACGTATACGTTCCCCAGAAGTAGCTTTTTCCATTCGTGCAATGGCGCTTGCCAATTCAGCTTCTTGCGCCATAGCCAAACCGCTCCAAAACCACACCAACAAGAATAGAAAAGAATATTTTAAAAGCATTACCAAACCTGAGATATCAAATATAAAACTTCTTTCCATTCATCGGCATTGAGGGGGATAAAATGGACTTTTCAGGGATAGAAATGTTTTTTCAAGGGGGATTGGATGATTTATTTCCCTTTAGCAAGTTGATAGGTAAACGCGGTCTTTTTATCTGTCAAATCCCACTTGGCAATTTCGTTAAGCACTTCATCTTTATGCTTTTTGCCGATGTCTCGTAGTGCATTACCTACTGATTTCCGTAGGTATTCGCTCTCGTCTGATTTATTTTGACTGATGAGCTGTATGGCAGTGATTGGGTTTTCTTTAAAATAAGGTCGGCCTGTCCAAATGCGAAGCCCTTCGGTAACGGCCCGCTTTACGTTCGGGTTTTCGTTGCTAAGCCACTCCTTTATTTTGTTCAAGCTTTTTTCGTAACCCATGGCATGGCAATAAGCGTCAAAAGCTTTGGCCAACATTTCTTGCACACGCCAGTTCTCGTCCAGGGCAACTGTAGTTTCAAGCAGGGTAAGTGCTTGGGAATTATGGTTTGAAAGCTGCCCTAACAAATAGGTAGCCAACATTCTTACTTGATAGCTTTCATCAGACAGGAATTTAACGGCAACATCAAAATGCTCTTCGGCCTTGTTTGCTAAAATAATATCGCCTGCATTAATGATATGCTTAAACCCGTGTTCAATTTTTTTGATTTCGTCAATGAGTTCGTTCATGGCTAGAGAGAGAGGTTAAAAGCTAATGATCATAAAAGTACAACAATCTATTGCATTATCAGCGCAAGTTTTAGTGCCCAAGATACGACTTGGGCTTTGGTTGTAGTAGGTTAAAACAATTGTTAGCTACGCCAGTGGTTGGTGATCACACCAACCAAAGTTTTTTTCCTGCATCCACAAATACCTGCTAAAAATTAACCCCAAAATGAAGTCCGGGCTCAAAGCCAAAGTATCTGGGCCATTTACTTTCCTTTTCTTTAAAAGAAGCTGGGGTATTGGTTTTGATAGGCCAATGAGTTAAACCAACAGATGGTTCAAAAAAGAAACGGTTTTTAAGTATTTGAAGCTGATAACCCAAACGATAGGTCATAAATAACGTGAAGCCATTCGCTATCTTTTGATCGTCTTCATCATAATATCTTTGAAAGGCATTCATGGCATGAACGGCAGTATACAATCCTTTCCACCAAAAACGATTGTATGCCAAGCCAATCACATTTTGGCGTATATGTCCAGGATAATTTTCTCCTGGTGCATCAAATGATTTCCCCCAAGGGATCCCTAGCGGAAAAGCAAACCTCGATCTTTTTAATTCCAAGAAAACAACATCTTTGGGGGTAATCCGATATCCAACGTTAAGCTGTATAAAATGAGGTGGGTTTGGGTCATCGGGAATAAAATTTCCTAACATCAAGAAAGTACTCCCAATAAAATACTTTTTATAAGTACTGTCTGCTTGGGCATGTTGCGCATTGGCTGGTAAAGTGCTTGCCAACATGAAGACAAGTACCACCCATAAAATCTTTTTCTGCATATGATTAGTTTTTTAAATGATATGCAAAATTAGATGGGCAGAGGGCCACTATTCGTTCACTTAAGTTAAGAAATGAGGCCTAGCTTTTTTTCTCCATAATTCTTGCTCTTACCCTACTCAAAGAGGCAGGTTTAATGCCTAAATAGCTCGCTAATTGATATTGGGGCACACGTTGGATAAGGTCTGGCCTTTTCTGTAATAAATTTAAGTAACGTTGTTCTGGTGAAGAAGTCTTAAACTCGTCAAAGTCTATTCGCTGTTTGGCTAAAATTTCTTCAGACAATATCCTGCACATGGTTTCAAACTTTGGAAATTTGCGGTTTACTTCCACTTCCATATCTGCATTTGAAACGAGAAGGATCGTGTCTTCTACACAGGTGATATAATGGTCAGACGGCTTTTTACTGATGACACAGGGAGGTGTTAAAGCTTCCATTTCGGTATAAAAGGCCGTTGTTCTCTCTTCGCCATCTAAAATATAATAGGTCCTTATACAGCCCTTTAAAACAAAGTAGCTGTCTTTTGATTTTTGTCCCTCTTTAAGTAAAACCGTTCCTTTCTTAACGGAGCGGAATAGGTCGAGCGAAAGGATGGCGTTCTTCTCTTCATCTGTTAGAGAAACGTATTTTGAGATAAAATCAAATAGGATGTCCTGCATTGTTTTTAGGGGGTTGTTGCTGTGGTCTGTGTTACCTTATACCCACTCAAAAATAGGTGCGATGATACAATTTTCAAAAAAATGACAGGTATTTATAAAGATGGCATTGGTTGGTAGTCACGCTAACCAAAGGGAAAGCGGTTAGCATTAAATCTTATATATCTTTATCATTTTATCCATTGTCCTTTACCCCCTTTTTACCTAGTTTTGTTGATACATGTTCAATTGGTTAAAGAAAAAAAGTAAAGAAAGCCTCATCGTCACTCATTGGCATATTGATGATATTCCTGGGTTTAAAAAAATCCAGAGTACCGATTCAGTGCAATATATTAATGAAGATGAAAGCCGTATAATTTACTTTTCAGTACTTAAGATTTCGGGTAAAGGCCCTTCATTATTGCCTAACACAACTGATCCAGTGATAAAAAAAGACGACAATGGCTGGCAGTTAAAAGGCTCAAAGTCATCCGAAAACCAAATACTGGTATGCGTAATTTCCATTACACAAGAAGAAGATTTGGATTGGGCCAAGGCCTTCTTTGCTTCCATTGCATAAACCTACCCAACTTAACGCAAGTTTTAATGCTTAGGGAAAAAGCCTTGGCTTGGCTTGGGTTTTAACTATACTAGCTTATTATTTGCACTGAAATTCAGCACACTCCATTAAGTTGTAAGATAAATAAGTAAGGTATTTACGAAAATAAAAAGGGTAAAAATACCCTTCCAAACTTCAATTATATTCAGCAACTTTAAATATAAATTAAAGCCCTTACCCCTCTCATTACCAAGCTCTTTCCACTACACCATTGCTTAGCCGAATTAACCCTTGAACCTCCTATGGAGGATTAATTAGAATATTACACCAAAAAAATTAACCAAATGATCATTTATGAAAGAATTAATTGAAAAAGCTGTTGAGGAGCTCAGCGCTCAGGACGGTAAAAAAGAAAAAACCATCAAATTTAGCCATCATGCGTCTTCGCAAAACAAATCGGTAAAAACAGATTGCATATTAATGTCTCCAAAACTATGATGAAGATTACTACGCTCAAACCACTATTGGTGGTATTATGGCTATTTATGCCATTCATGGCACTTTCACAAGGCCCCCAGTACTCCGACTACATACTGAAATATAACTTAAGTACCTATCAACTAGAAGACAACAAAAAAATACCTTTCGATCATCCATTTACACTTATGGTAGATAGCCTTTCTGGAAAGAACATCAAGAAAATTTTCCTTTTCCGTTCGAAAATTGTTGACGGAGTTAGGGAAAAAACTACCAATAGGATCAGAAATGACCAAGGCGTATACACTGATGTTGTTATTTTTGATAAGGAGTTGAGCTATAAGGTTGGAGCCGAAAAGCTAATTATCTATTTTGACCCACTTAAGCCCAATACTTTATTTGACGTACATGTGGTATACAAAGTAGTTCCTACCAGTAGAATCATGCTGATGGAGACCAATCGATTACTAGAACTGGGGGATGAAGCAAAGGCAAAAAAAAACTTTGACAATTTTAGAAAGACCATGTACCTAGGAAACACCTATACCACCTATACTACTTTAGATGCCCAACAATACAAAAATTTTTATCAGGCAAAGTTACAACCTGTTTATGCACGCATTAAAGCAAATGTAGACACAAAGACCACTTCACTAAATGCCGAAGACTTGATTGCTATGGGAATGGCTTCTACCAAGGAATTACCAATTTATAAAGATACCCGGTTACTACTTTCCATCATCAGCGATAAACGTTACGATGCCACTATTAACGGCTACATAGATATAGTTAAATACCCAAATGCAGACACTGCCGATAAGATAAATCTGGTGGCAAGGATCAACAATCTCAAATCAAATAAAAGTTATTTCGACGCCTTATTGGCTCCGTTGGAAAATATACTGCTTGCCGGTTCCGACACTGTTAAGGTAAAAGGAGCTCCAGTAGCACTTAACCAAGTTAGGGCAAAACTACGAGACCATATCAATGCCATCAAACTAAATCTTAAATTCCTACAGGATTGCGAGCAGGAAATTAACAATTTTATCGACGACAACGAAAATCTCAATTCGGCCGTACTACTTTCGGGCAGTACCGTAGCCAGTGATCTAAAAACTGCTGGTGGCAATGTATTATTTCTTGATGCCGGGCTAACCAATATCTTGATGAGAGGAACAGATAATAAACTTACCTATATTCCACGCATGTACTGGGGGGTTAGCATCTATTTCAGGCCTATTGATAAAAATACACGAAGATCCTCATTTTATCGCAGATCTAAGCTTGATAGTTTGAACAAGCAAAAAGGGCCCGATTATGATGCCATTGCCACTCGCAGCATTTGGCAACATCTTTCCTTAAATTTAGGTTTTACCCTGGGAAGTATTCCCAATGCAAGCTTTGACAACCTTTACAACAACACTTCACTGCTCATAGGTCCGGCATTCCGATTTTACCGAGCCTTTAAATTTAGTGCCGGAACAGCAATAATGAAACGGGATTCATTCAATCCATTAATTTCCAAGAAAAAGGTAGTAGCCGGTGGTTATGCCTCCCTATCAGTTGACATTGATTTTATCCAAGGACTTAAAGACGTCACGTCAATTTTATTCAAATGAGAACAACCAACAAATTATTGGGCTTTGTGCTCTTTTTGGCCTTTCTTGCTGGATGTAAGAAAAGCGTATCCATTAATGAAGTGCTTACAGACTTCACGGTTGACAAAACCGAAATCATTGCTGACGGTAATACCGCTGTTACCCTTACGGTAAAGCTCAATAGCGAAGCGAATGCCGATCGTAGAAATATCATCTTTACCACAAGTAACGGTTCATTTGGCGATGGAGCGAAGAAAACCGTTAAGGCAGAATACATTGATGGAGTATTAATGGCAAAAACCAGTTTCAAGGTTTCTACCAAACCGGGAGAAATCACTGTTTCGGCAAAACCGGAATTTGATAGTCCTTATGATGAATACCGATTAGAGAAAAAACTCACAGCGATGCCATCGGTAACGCAATCCATCAAAATTGAGCCTTCAGCATTTGGTATCGCAGCCAATTTTGCTAGCGAAATAAGCCTAACAGCCTACCTTAAAAACAACAACGGCGGCTTTGTATCTGCAGGACAAAAAGTGCTTTTTGAAGATTTACTTCCATCTGGAGGTGCCGCAAATGGCCGTTTCAGAAATGTGATATCGGCTACGAGCGACAGTTCAAAAGTAAGTGCAGTATATGCTGCCCCATCCCTGCCCATTGGCACCAATATCCGTATTCGTTGTACAGTACTCGACGCTTCCGGCAACCCAAGTATCATTAATGACTCTATAATTTTAACCATCAATCTTTAATACTATGGCCAGATTAAAAAAAAATCAGCACAAATCACTTTCTAGTTTTGTAAAGCAAAAAAAAATCATCGACTACGTCAACAAATACCTATCAGACAATAACATGGGAGATTTTGAAGTGGAGAGTTTACAAATACGTGCTCTTGTTATTGACCCTCTTCCCGGTGGCAGATGTCCAAATGGAATGCACTTGGAAGAATATTGTACCATTAATGGACGTTGCGTTAAAAAATGTGTTTCCAACACATAGATTGAATTTTACTAAGCTCAATTACTATAATCACCCTTGAAAATAATTGGTGATTATAGTAATTAGTAAGATAAAAGTATAAAAAACAATCCGTATATCGCTTCCTCAGTTCTTTCAAAGTGAACTATATTAAGTAATCTCCCCTGAATTATTTGGTTTATCTAAAGCCCCTATACTCACTTTCTTTTTACCTAAGCTTCCTTCCTGATCTACTAGCAATAAGGGAACAGTGAAAAAAAGAGATATGCACCATGTCCTAACTCCCAATTCCTAATCCCGAAGTTTCTGGACTACAGCCCCTAGTGAACTTGATTATAAAAACCAATCATTATGCTTTAAGATCCCCGCATATGCGAGAATGACGCTGTAGGAAAGAAAAGTGCTTTTACTAGTTGTACTTTCATAGCACAAACCTCACAGATTTTAAAAACCTGCGAGGTTTACATAGCCACTAGTTCCTAATCCCAAATGAACCAATCCCGAAGTGTCGGGACTACAGCCCCTAGTGAACTTGATTATAAAAACCAATCATTATGCTTTAAGATCCCCGCATATGCGAGGATGACGCTGTAGGAAAGCAATAAGCACCATAACTAGCCACTACCCCCTAGCTCCTACTTCCTAGCTCCTAGCTCCTAACTCCTAATCCCTAAATAAACTTTTTCCAAACATTCCCCAAACTACAGGGTTAGTTTAAGACAATTGGATACTATGCAGAAAAAATTACGAAGCTTTTTAATGATTTACTGGGAAACAGCAAAGCGCCGTGTGAAAGCGCAGCTGCGAGCTCAACGATATAAAACGGTACGTGCCGTTAGTGCCCTATTGGCCGACCTTATTACCAATGCGGCCATTGTGGTGGGTATTTTGTCGGTCATTTTTTTAATCAGCATTACCCTTTCGTTCTCCCTAGCTATGATTTTTAAAAGCCATGTATTGGGATTTTTAGGATCTACCCTGTGCCTTACGCTGGCAGCTTTGCTGGTATTATGGCAACGACCTAGGGTAGAGAGATACTTCGCAGGCCTGACCATTGCCCGTTATTTTGAAAAGTTAAAAGAAAAAAGATAAAGCCTATTAAACCACATTGATCCTATTAAAAAATGAAAAAGAACAAACTTGGTTTTAAAGGAATTTTTGCCATACTCAAAGCTACCATTAGTGGCTTTAGCGATCACAATGTGACCAAATTAAGTGGTTCATTGGCTTACTACACCGTGTTTTCGATGGCGCCATTGCTGGTAGTGATCATTTCACTATGTGGTATTTTTTTGGGACAAGAAGCTGCCGAAGGACAAATTTACCAACAGCTGAGTGGTTTTATGGGAAAAGAAACCGCACTACAGCTCCAAGATATTGTGAAGAAGGCCGCCATTGGCAATAAAGGCAACATAGCTTTCATTATTGGAATAGTAACCCTTTTAGTAGGTGCCACTACAGTATTCGCCGACATTCAGGATTCGATCAATACCATATGGGGCATTAAGCCCAAACCTAAAAGGGGCTGGTTAAAATTGCTACAAAACAGGTTTCTTTCCTTTTCGGTGATCATTAGCTTGGGCTTTTTACTGCTCGTGTCCCTAGCCGTTACCTCTTTGTTGGATGGTTTCAGTAAACAGTTGGAAGTTCGCTTTTCCGACGTATCCGTAGTGGTTTTCTACATCCTTAACCAAGTAGTTACCCTATTGGTGATTGCCATTATCTTTGGCGTAATTTTTAAAGTACTGCCCGACGCCGAGATCAAGTGGCGTGACGTGGCTTTAGGCTCTGTGGTGACGGCCATTTTATTTATGATCGGCAAATTTGCCATTTCCATTTATATTGGACAAAGCGATGTGGGAAGCACTTATGGAGCCGCTGGCTCGTTGGTCATTTTACTTCTATGGACCTACTATTCATCCATCATTCTTTACTTTGGTGCCGAATTTACCAAAGCTTATGCCGTAGCTACAGGATCAGAAATTAGACCATCGCATTATGCCGTAAGCACCAAACAAATAGAAATAGAAACAGGAAACCGTCCTGTAGATGAGAATATATCAACCAAGATTTAATAAACATTCATAGCGTTAGGAAAGAAAAGTGCGCTTAATAGATGTATTTTCATAGCACAAACCTCACAGGTTTTTAAAACCTGCGAGGTTTACAAAAAAGGCTTATCGCATTTTTAAATACCATAAGCCTTCAATCTATAAACTGCTTAGTTAATATCAGAACGCGAGGATGACGATATAGTAAAGCAATCCCGAAGGATCGGGACTACAGCCCCTAGTTCCTAACCACTAACCACTAACCACTATTTCCTAGCCACTAATTCCTAACCCCTAATCCTAAAGCAACCCATAAAGCCCATCAGGCGGAGATAAAAAAAATGGTTTATTAACCTCCTTTAAAGATTTAGATGGCTTTTCAAGTTCAGCGATCATTTCGTTAGTATTGGGCAATTCAGGTAAAATTGCTACTGGGGCATCTTGCTGTAATTTAGACATTTCTCTGTCCATTGAATTAGCTGACATTTTCGAAAAATTAAATTGAGTTTCTTGATAACTGTTACGCCCATACAACAGTAGCACTTCACTTTTGTTTTGAAACGACGGTGAAATTATTTTTCCATGATATTTCTGCTTAAAAACACCGCTACCAAACATTAAAGCAGCTTTTTTGTTAGTTGGGCAAACACGCTTAAAAACACCCAACTGATTTTATACAGAGACACAGACTATGGAAAACTTTACGATGCTCCAGTTCTTCGAATGGTACTATCCGGCCGATGGAAGCCTATGGAAAAAGCTCAGCCAAGAAGCACAAAACTTAAAGGACAAAGGTTTCGACACCCTTTGGTTACCACCCGCCCATAAAGGAATGGCGGGTTCAAATTCCATCGGTTACGATTCCTATGATCTTTACGACCTAGGTGAGTTTGACCAAAAAGGAAGCATACGCACCAAATATGGCACCAAAGCCGAATTAATAGCCGCCATTAAAACCGCACAAGAGGCAGGCTTACAAGTTTATGTAGATATTGTACTGAACCATTTGGGTGGCGGCGATGAAACGGAAACTGTTACCGTAAGAAAAGTAGACCCGCAGCAACGCAACAACTTTATTTCGGAGCCTTTTGAAATTGAAGCCTTTACCAAGTTCAATTATCCAGGCCGAGCAGGCAGATACTCTGAATTTAAATGGGACTTTCAGTGTTTTACTGGGGTAGATTACGACAATAAGACTGGCGAAACAGCCATTTACAGTATACAAAACCAATACGGAGAAGGCTGGGAAGAAGTACTGGACCAAGAAAATGGCAACTATGACTACCTCATGCTATCAGACATTGATTTTCGAAATCCCGCCGTAAGAGAAGAGCTAAAAGCTTGGGGAAAATGGCTATACAGCACCCTCAAATTTGATGGCTTTCGCTTAGATGCTATTAAGCACATGCCAGCTAACTTTTATAACGAATGGTTAGATACGCTGAGGAACGACCTTCAAAAGGAATTATTTACCGTAGGCGAATACTGGGCGCCAAATGATCTAGGAGGTCTTTTAGCTTACATAGAAGCTACCGAAGGACGCATGTCTTTATTTGACGCTTGTTTACAGGCCAATTTTTCAACCGCCTCCCAGTCGGGTTCCAATTATAACCTGGCTACCATCTTCGATGATACTTTGGTAAGTGCAAGACCTGATTTAGCGGTTACTTTTGTTGAAAACCATGATACCCAACCCCTTCAATCTTTAGAACAAATTGTAGAACCGTGGTTTAGGGCACATGCCTACGCCATGATTCTGTTAAGGGAAGCTGGTTATCCCTGTGTTTTTTACGCCGACTTATATGGTTCCACCTATACCGATAAGGGGCAGGACGGCAACGACCACGAGGTAACCATTGGACATTTACCACAACTGGAAACCATGCTTACACTGCGTAAACAGCGTGCTTATGGCCTACAGCGAGATTACTTGGATCACCCCAATTGCATAGGTTGGACAAGGGAAGGCATTGCAGAAAAGGAAAATTCTGGACTGGCCGTTATCCTTTCTAACGGAGAACAGGGCTATAAACGAATGGAAATGGGCCCCGCTTTTGCAGGAAAAAAAATGATAGATGCCTTAGGACATGTCACTCAGGAAATTATTGTACAGGAAGATGGCTGGGCAGAATTTATTTGCGAAGCCGGTTCTGTTTCTGTGTGGGTGGTTAGGGATTAGGAACTAGAGGTTAGGCGCTAGGAGCTAGGGATTAGGAGTTAGGAACTAGTGGCTGTAGTCCCGACACTTCGGGATTAGTCATGATGCATATCCTTTCCTACAACGTCATCCTCGCGTATGCGGGGATCTTAAAGCGTAATGATTGGTTGTTGGAATCAGTTAATTAAGAACTAGCAGCTAGGGATTAAGAGTTAGCAACTAGCCACTAGCCACTAATTCCTAGCTCCTAACTACTAGTTCCCAGTCTATAAAAACAAACAATTCCCTGCCGTTAATGTTACCCATACGTAATTCATCATTCATGGCAGAAAATAAAGCATTTAACCTATACCGAACCATAACTTCAAGTATTCTTTATCTTTTTGGGCTCATCATTTTAATGTGGTTCCTCTATAAAATCATCTCTGTGGTGATCTTATTCCTATTTGCCATCATTTTGGGAATCATCATTAATCAACCTGTAAATAAGCTGGAAAAAAAGGGCATGAAAAGGTGGCTGGCTGCATTGATTGTGCTTGGTGCTATTTTTATCGTTTCTTCCATTATTACCATTTTAGTAGTGCCTGTCATCAGCGATCAAATCGACATCTTGATTGGTAATATTCCCAGTTATCTAAATAGCGTAACTACCCATCTGGAACATCTTTTAAGAAAATATCCGGAGTTAAGTAAAAATCTGCCTGATGATCAAATGTCGCTCAGTAGCGCCATGCCTCCTTTGGGAAAAACGGTAATGGGACTTGGGAGCTTTTCATTCAGCATTTTAGGAGGAATATTTGTCTTCATCGTTTTCATTTCCATGATTGTATTTTTTGTAGCCAATCCAAGACCAATCATTCAATTATATTTAACCGCCTTTTTACCTGATAAACGCGAAAAAGCCACCAATGCGCTGAAACATACCTCAAGCATGTTAGGCGGTTGGATGAGATCAAACCTTATTGGAGGTGCTGTACAAGCGGTATTGGTATTTATATTTTTGAGCATCATGAATGTACCTGGGGCATTGGTATGGGCGGCATTAGCCTTTTTCTCAGAACTGATTCCCAAAATAGGCTTTTACATTATGGCCATCCCTCCTACCTTAGTGGCACTTTCTATTGGTCCGGCAACTGCGCTTTGGTGTTTGGTGTTTTTTCTACTGCTCAACGAGCTAACTGCCGACTTTTTAATGCCCAAACTAAGATCCAAAACCATGAAAATCCATCCGGTATCGCTCCTGTTTCTATTATTGTCCATGGGTGCGGCTTTTGGGTTGATGGGCGCCTTATTGGCAACACCTATGGCGGCTATTATCAAAGCTTATTATCAGGAGTTTTACTTGTCTAGGTTTCCTAAAGACCATCAGCTCGAAAACAATATCGACGAAATATTATATGGAAACGATAAGTAAGCGGAATAGTCACCATGATTTCCACGATTTTTTGGTAAATTAACTAAGCTTTATTTTACGAACATGTGGAAATTCTATGCAATATTATCGGCAGTATTTGCCGCTGCAACAGCCATCCTTGCCAAAGTTGGTGTTAAGGATATCAATGCAAACTTGGCCATGGCCATCCGCACCATCGTCATCCTTTTTATGGCTTGGGGCATTGTTATTTTCAGTGGAGAATTACGTGAAATCAAAAGCCTTAACAAAAACAATTTGATCTTTCTTGGCCTATCTGGTCTAGCTACCGGCCTTTCGTGGATTTTCTATTTTAAGGCCCTACAAACAGGCGAAGTTTCCAAAGTAGCTCCTATTGATAAACTTAGCGTTGCCATTGCCCTTGGCCTTGCTTTTATCATTCTTAAAGAGCCTATCGAAGCAAAAACACTTATAGGCGCAGCACTCATTGTAGCTGGAAGTATCGTTATTATTCTTTGATGCGGGCAACTACAAAATTCAAACAGATTTATAGGCTAATTATGTATCAAAAAACTCAAAATGATAAGAAGCCTAGGCACACTGCTATTGTTGCTGTTACTATTTCCCTGCGCTATTTTTGCTCAATCCAATGGAACCATTAGCGGTAAGGTTACAGATGTCCTATCTGCCCAGCCCATTGAATTTGTAACGGTGGCGCTGGTTGCTCCAGGAAGTAACACCTTAATAAAGCAAGAGGTAACCACTGCCAAAGGAACTTATAAATTTACAGGTTTAGCAGATGGGAAATATAACGTAGTAGCCAGTTTCGTAGGTTTCGACAATTTCCGTTCAACGGTACTCCTCATTGATGCCAATCACAAAAAGGTTGACTTAAATATTGGTTTGAGTGGTGGATCCAAAAAATTGGATGAAGTGGTAGTTTCGGCAAAGAAACCCATCTATATCAACTCCATTGATCGAAAAATTTATCAGGTAGACCAAGACATTATGGCCAAATCGGGCTCGGCCAGTGAAGTGTTACAAAACGTACCCTTGGTGCAGGTAGATATAGACGGCAACGTTAGCCTGCGCAATTCCAATGTAACCATTTTGATCAACGGTAAAGTATCCCCTATTATGGGAAAAAATGCGGCAGCAGCACTGCAGCAACTTCCTGCCAACAGCATCGAAAAAATAGAGGTAATCACCAATCCATCTGCAAAATACAAACCAGATGGCACAGGCGGAATCATCAATATCGTACTTAAAAAGAATGTAAAAAGTGGACTCAATGGTGGCATTACAGCAAACTTAGGCAACCAAGACCGTTATAATGCCAGCGCAAACTTAAACTATCGTACCGGCAAAGTAAATATTTTTGGCAGCTATGCGGTTAAACAGGATTACAGGCTACGCTTAACGAGTAACTACCGTACCCAGCGTAATCTTTCAACTGGAGAGGTTGGTGTTTTTAACGATGAGATCAAGGCTAGTTCAAGACCATTTTCCAATACTGCTACCCTAGGCTTTACCTACGATATTAATGATAAAACCAGCATTGGTCTTTCCGGAAATTACTATTTCAGGAACATGCATAAAAATGATCTGACCACTAAGTATGCAAGCTCCGCTACGGATATACTGGATTATGACCGCACCCGGAATAATTACGAATATGAAAGAGAAGCCGATGCGACCTTCTTCTTTGAGCATGGTTTTAAAAAAGACGACCATAAAATTAGGCTGGAATTTAATATGGCACATTCTCCGGAAGTGGAAAACAACCATTTTCAGAATATCTTCCGTACACCAGCAAACCGAGCTAACGAAATTGACAACACCATTATCAAACAAACTTCGGACACCAAACAGCTGACTTTCTCTTACGAAAATCCAATTTCCGATGACACTAAACTAGAATTGGGCTATGACGGCCAGTACAATAAGCAAGACCTCGATTTTTATGGAGAAAACAATATCGCATCCTTTCCCATACTTACGGTAGACCCTAACATTACCAACCGTTTTATTTACAACGAAAATATCCATGCACTTTATGGTACCATCGAACAATCGTGGAAAAAGTTCGGGGCAATGCTTGGACTAAGGGCCGAATATGCGGACCTAAAGTCAAATTTGGTGACCAAATCACAGGTGATTCCGAACCACTATTATAAAGTATATCCCACACTCCATTTATACTATAAGCTTTCTGAGCACAAGCAGCTACAATTAAACTACTCAAGAAGGGTAAACCGACCGGAAGCCGACGAGCTTAATCCTTTTACGGAAGGAGCCGACCAAACAAACATACGCGTTGGAAATCCATATCTATTACCTGAAATCATCCATTCCGTTGAGCTTGGCTACCAATGGAAAACAGACCACATCAATATTTTACCAGGGATTTACTATCGTTATAAATACAACGGGTTTACCGCAGTAACCACCACTCAAGCTAATGGCAATTTGGTGACTACTCAACAAAACTTGGCCAATGACCAAGCTGCTGGCGTAGACGTGGTATTTTCGGCAAACATCAATGACAAAATCAACATCAACTTTACGCCCAATGCTTTCTACAGTCAAATAGATGCTTCTAATCTAGGTTTCTCCGCAAAAAAGAGTACGTTCACTTGGTCGGCCAACCTTAATTCGAGCTATACCATTGTAAAAGGGACTATCCTACAGGTAAATTCCAACTATCGTTCGGAAAGGTTAACACCGCAAGGGCGTTATCTGCCAAGCTTTTTATTGAATTTGGGTGGCCGACATGAACTTTTCAAGGGCAAGGGTTCTATCTATCTGACCATTTCTGATGTGTTCAAAAGCCAACGCCAAAGGGCCAAACTCAGTAGCAATGTATCAGGCGTAGAACTCATACAAAACATCTATCAACGAAGCAATTCGAGAATTGGTTATATTGGCATGAGCTACAATTTTGGAGTGGTTAAGAAAAAGAAAGACCTGACCTTTGATAATTCAAATTGATACAAAAAATTATGCTGTCATGAAATAACTATTCAGGAATTAGCCCTATTAAAACCAACAGTATTCCTGTAGAATTGAGGAGATATATCGGTTTTGCTTTTAAAAAACCTACTGAAATAGTACTCATCTTCATAGCCTAGTTCATAGGCTATTTCTTTTACTGTCTTATCGGTAAGGTACAATTCCCTTTTGGCCTCAACAATAATCCGCTCCGAAATCAATTCAGATAATGTTCTATTGAAATGGCTCTTCGTCATTCGTGCAAGCGAAGCTGGTGTGAGATGTAATATATCTGCATAATCGCTCGCCGAATGCCTTTTCCGGAAGTTATCCTCTATGGCATTTTTAAGATTCTGGATTAAAAACTGCGGCTTACTGGTAAGTGTTTCAGTATTATGAACGGATTGCTGTTCAAGTTTGACCCTGGTAGCCATCACCAGCAGAATTTTAAGGTACGAAACAAGAACTTCGTCTTTTCTAAAGGCATCAACTTTTAATTCATCGGCAATTCCCCGTATCAAATTCAAGATGGTTGCTTTACAGTTATCGCTCAGGTTAATAAATGGCTGCTCGTAAATATTGTTGAAGAGGATCCCATTTGCAGCAATTTCTTGATGGTGTCGGTAAATGCAAAAAAAATCATGATGAAACTGTATGGCAATTCCCATGAGCGGCTCTACGGCATGTAACATAAATGGCTGATAGGGATAAAATGCGAACAAGGTATCCGCTGCAAATGTATAGTCGCAAAAATCAACTTTAGCTAATCCTTTACCTGAAGTGACGAGTATAAGAGTAAAATAATTATTGCGCTGTATATGATCGAAATAGCTATCGTTATCAAACTCGAATAATTTGAAAGCTAAATTGCCATTTTGTTGGTTAAGCAACGTATATACGGATTGAGACAACATTTCGCTAATATTTTAAGAAATCAGTTTTTTAAATTCTTCCGTAAGCTGATTGCATTCATTAGTGCAAACCCCGCTAATAATTGTTGGAATTTCACCCCATTTAGGTACCTCATGTGTTAACAATATATCGAATTTAGAAGTTGCACCGCCTACAAACGGCACCGATGTTCCATAAATGATCTCTGGTATGCGATGATGCCGAATGACATAGGAACACATGATACAGGGCTCATGGGTAGTAAACAGGCTTGAGGTAGAAAGTTTGTCTGCAAAACCATTTTTCACAGCATCTCTAATAGCTGCTATTTCTGCATGATTGGTAATATCTCCTGTTGACTTTCCTGCCTCTATTCCTGTACCGATGATCTCGCCTCCAGCAACAACCAGTGCTCCTACCGGCGGATTACCAGCCGCTAAAGCTATTTTAGCCAGCCCCAGACATTTTTGCATGTAATATTGATGATTTTTTTCCATGTGGTCGGGCTTCATTGGTTTGATAGGATATGCTAAAATAATCAAAATATATGACGCACTTAACTAAGCATCATGAGGAAAACTGCCCTTCCCCCAGATAGAAAAGGGCAGTTGGGCTAAAACTTAAAAAATCAAAATATCGTAACCTTCATTTCTTAGGTTAAGAAAACTTGGCAAGCCAGGAGTACCTGGCACCTCGTTATCGTTTAACAAATCGTAGCCAGATACTTCAGTGCCGAACACGGCCACACATCCTTTGGAAAGGCCATGCACATGATCTTTTACGGTTGCGTAAAGTGCATGTACGGGATGCTCAGCTTTTTCAAGCTGTTCTGGCCATCTGATGCCTGCGCCCTGAAAAACGATTTTTACGTCTTCGCCTGCATGTTTAAACTCATAAGCCGACGCCAAAGCGTTAAATACACGTCCTAATGCTTCTTCTGAACCAGCCTTGGGATCAGAAAGAATGATGATTGCTGTTTTTTTCATTATAAAGGTTTTATTAACACCGCAAAGGTGTGATGAACATATTTGTTAAAGAATGGATGATTCTGATGATATAATGGAGTTTTTCTTCTCTGGTCAACGGTGGATTTTCGAAATATTTAGTCAATTGTCAAGAGCCTGGCTTTACAAAAGTTTGCCACCCACGCATGGTATCAATAAAGCGCTCGCTCAATCCTCCCTCACGTAAATAATCGGCAGTTACGGGCAGCTGTGGGCTTTCATACATTGGATTTGCCTTTACCTGTATCGGAAAATCTCTCTGGAGTATTCCTGCTCTAGCAATAAGCACAAAATCGCAACCTTCATCTATCAACTGTCCTGCTCGCTGCGCACTCATGATTTTTCCTGCCGCACCTAAACGTACCCCTTTGCGTGGGAGATCGGTAAACACACTTAACATGGTTTTTCCCTCAAAGCTCCCCTCTCTAACTAACTGTGCCGAATCCCAAAGTGCCAAATCCAAGTAGTCTATCAGTTCCTTATCAAATACTTCTGCAGTAACTTCACGTAGTTCCTCCAGCCGCAGTCCATAACGTTCAATAGACAATCGCCATCCTATCTGAAAATCGGGCCCACAAGCTTTTCTTATCCCTTCAATTACTTCAAGCGTAAAACGTGCTCTATTTTCTAAACTACCTCCATACTTATCACTACGATCATTAAGGTGTGGCGACATAAATTCTGAAAGAATCCAACCAAAGGCACCATGTACCGATACACCGTCAAATCCCGCTTGCTGCGCCCTTTTTGCGGCTGCAATAAAGTTGTCGCGAATCCGCTCAACCTCTTCAGTCGATATTGCTGCTACCCCTTTTAAAGTATTACTGGAAGCTGGAGCCGGTACCCCTCCAAACTCTGGTCTAGCACGATGTCCGGCGTGGTGTAGCTGTACTGCCGAAAGCGCACCTCCCTCACGAATTGCTGAGGCCATTTGGATCAGCCCAGGTAAATGATCATCACTATGGATCCCCAACTGCCGTTCAAATGCAATACCTCCAGCTTCAACAGTGGAGGCGCTCGTTTGTATCAATCCGTAACAACTTTGAGCAAGCTGTTCAATCCACAGCTGATCAAATTCTGATGCAGTGCCATCATGGTTGCTTTGCTGGCTAGTTAGTGGCGCCAACATAAATCGATTTCTCATGGCAGGACCATGCAAAAATGTAAGTGGCTTGAATAAATCGGAAACAGGCATTTTGTATAATATTTAGGGTACTAATTCTGTAAAAATTTCTATTACAAAAGTCACCTGAAAAGCGCACAAGGGAAATGGATGTTTCTTACTATATCATGGATATTTTATAAGAAGGAGTAAGGAACAAGGAGTTAGGAGTTGGTCTCCAAAAAACAAAAAATCCAAAAAACAAAACAACAAAACAACCAAAAACCCAAACAAACAACCTTTAATTGTCTCAATCAACCCCATCATATGTCCGATATATACAATTTCCCCGTAGATTAACTTGCTACCTTTGTTGTTCAACCAATCATAAAAATGGAAAAAATAGAACACATCAATTACATCAAATCGCCCATCGCAAAAGTTTATGAAGCATTAACGACACAAGAAGGCTTGGCCGCGGTATGGACAGAGGAATTAATTGTAAAACCAACACTTGGTTTTGTGAATGAATTTGGCTTTGGCGACAATTACGGCACCAAAATGAAAATCACGAAACTGTCTCCCAATAAGGAAATACAGTGGGAATGTATTGCTTCTGATCCAGAATGGGTAGGCACTGGTGTTTCTTTTGAATTGAGAGAAAAAGACGGCGTAACAGCGGTGGTACTTAAACATTTTGATTGGCGTGAACTTACTGAATTTTACCAATGGTGCAATTACAATTGGGGCATGTTCCTACTGAGTCTTAAAAGCTATTGCGAGGATGGACAAGGTACGTCTTATCAAAAGCGGAAGTTTTAGTGCCTTAGGTTGGTGTTGTTCACCAACCTAAGCACCTCATTATCGTAGATAAAATCATATTTCTGTAGACATATAACCCTCTAAAAACTACCTATTTTTCAATTTCTTTTTGAAGCATCGATATCCTGAAAAGTACCATAAACTTTGGTGCATATCCCATCCTTGTAGTTAGATCGGCCTATTGCCCTTACCCAAATTTCGTCGCCCTGATGGGTAACTAGTTGTAATTCGAGGTCCCAAGGCTTTCCATTTTCGATGGCCAATTGTACTGCTTTGGAAATCTTATTCCTACTTTCACCTTCTTTGTAAAAATTAACCGCACTTTCCAATTCCGGAATATAATTCTTCGCTACTCCATGTATTTCTTTGGTGGTGGATGTCCATGAAAGTAAATTACGGACTACATCAAATTCCCAGCCGCCTATCCTAGCTAACGAACGGGTTTGCTCTACCATCATATTATACAATTCTTCGGAAGCGATTAAAGAATCTCTAACGTTGGTAATTTCTGTCAAATCTCGGGTCACCTTGGTAAAACCAATTACTTGTCCATTACTTCCGTGTATAGAAGTGATCACGATGCTTCCCCAAAACCTACCGCCACCTTTTTTGATACGCCAACCTTCATCCCTCGCTACTCCCCGCTCCTCAGCCTCTTTAATCAGTTGTTGTGGTCTTCGTCTTTTTTGATCTTCTTCAGTATAAAACAGGCTGAAATGCTGACCAACAATTTCATCAAATCGATATCCTTTAATGCGTTCAGCCCCCTTATTCCAATTCTCTACATAGCCATCTTGGTCGAGAATAAGTATCGCGTAGTCATCAATTTCTTCCACCATCTTGTTGAAACGAATGGCCTTAAGATCTTTACTGGCAATAGAGCCTTCTACAATCATATGGATGGTTTTGTCGAAATCCTCGGTGGAGGTTTCAAACATTTTAATCCAAGTGTCGTCTACCGAGTGAAGTCCTTCTTTAATCAGGTTAACCAAGCCCATCATGGTCGTTAATGGCCGTCTGATTTGATGAGATTGAAGCTGCGCAATTTTAAGTAGAGAATCTGTTGTGGCCTCCTTTTCTTGAATCTCGTTCAGCAGTTTTTTCCGGTTACTGTCTGTTTCAATGATCAGTTCAATATGTCGAGACAGCATGCTCAGCATCTTTCGCTCAAATCCAGAAAACTTCCTGCGCTGCTTTCCAAAAAGACAAACCACTCCAATCAGGTCTTCCTCATTAAGGTATAAAGGTATGCCAATAAAAAAACGGAGTTCCAAGGCGCATATTTCGGAGAAGACCTCCATTAAACTAAATTGCGCTGCCAAATCGGGAATGATTACAGTATCTTTTCTTTCCAATACCAAATCGGAAAAAAACTGCTCCAATGTTCCCAGCTGGATACCGCTTCCCAGCTTGAGATCCATTCCTATTACATGATTGTCGAGAGATTTCAGCAAGACCAAATCACTTCCTGTCAGTTCAGCCGCGAGCTCCAGAATATTGTTCAATTCTGTTAAATCGCTCAAACCTAACTGCCCTTGATCATTTTCTAGCCTATCATTACGGTTATTCATCTACTCCAATTTTACCCATTTTCCCTATAACAAACAGCGGCTTCTTGACTACTTGAGTGCACTAATTAATAAAATGCAAGGACAAATGGTTAAGTCCCTTACACTACAGAACAAATTAAACAATAAATTGCTTAAAAATCATTATAAATTATGTAAGCATTAAAGCTTGATCAGGGGACGTACGTTGCCACCAAGCTTCATTGACAGGTTTTTCCAGCGGATTGATTCCCCCTCTTTATTGTCCCAATTCCCCCCTCCATTTGTTTAAGGTCCTTTGTAAATTTGGATATTAAACAATTGAACATGAGAAAGATTAGAATTTTTGAACATATCTCGCTAGATGGCGTTATTGAGCATGATGAGGGTTACACTTACGGCGCTTGGACTAGCCCTTTTCGTTCAGCAGAAGGAATGGCCATGCTACTCAATACTTATGGAACAGGCTTTGACCTTTTGCTGGGAAGAAACACTTATGATGCTTGGATTAAATTTTGGCCCAATGCAGGGGACTTCCCCATGGCGAATGCCATTAATGCGGCAACAAAACACGTGGTTACCCACAGACCAGAGGGTTTAGATTGGGGACCTGTAAAGCGACTAGGTGATGATGTTATTGGAGAATTGAGTGCGTTAAAATCTACGGATGGCCCCAACCTCGTACTTTCCGGAAGTATATCGCTCAATTCATTACTATTAAAGGCAGGATTGGTAGACGAAGTGATTCTTATCGTTTATCCTGTGCTATTGGGCAAAGGCAAGCGGATTTTAGCTGAAGATGATGAAGCCTGCCAATTGGCATATATGAGTACCCAAACCACACCCACAGGGGTAATGATCAACACTTACAAATACGTTGGAGTTATGTAGAGCTAATTGATGAAAGTGCTTGTACGTTTTATCATTTTTAATTGGTTGGTGATTACACCAACCAAAGGATTATTCTTAATTACTAGAGGTTCCTTCCCGATATATCGGGACAGGCTCACAGTAGGAATGACAAACAACATTTTTATGCATCAATTCCCCAGCTCCTGCCACTATAGGCACCCTGCCAAAAATCGAACTCTAAAAGTGTAGAAGTTATAAATGCTTGTGTCATTTTATTTCTGATTTCTGGAGTGGTTTGCGCTGCAACATTGTCGCAAATATCGATTGCCTCCTTTACCAAAAGGCCAAATTCTTCCCCTCCGTAAATCTCAATCCACTTATGATAAGGGTTATTTTGCAAATTTTGATTTTGATAGATATAATCGCCTACTTTTTTATAAATCCAAAAACAAGGCAACAGTGCAGCCATCCCAATTTCCACAGCTTCAAATGCAGCGGTGCTTTTAAGGAAATGTACATAGTGATGACAGGCGGGTTGCATCACTCCCCTATCGGTCAATCCAAAATCTTTAAAGTAGGTTTCATGCAAGGCATTTTCTACCACAATGGCGCCTTCCGCAAAACGCAGAAATGATAGTACATCCTTAATATCTATTGCTTTTGCGCCTACCAGTGCCAATGCCCTGCCAAAATGCTCCAGGTAAATGGAGTCTTGCGCCATATAAAACCGAAATGTTTCCATTTGCAAGTTACCAGCCGCCAATTCAGTAATAAAAGGCATCTCTAAAATAGCATTATAATAGCCTTCAATTTGGCTCCAAGTGTATTCAGACCATTTCATTTTTAATCAATTTTATAGGGTTAAAAAAGTGATTTAAAGGACCATTCCCTTTTCCCGTTTGTACATCTTTACCTTCCTTTATCGCTTCAAATACATATTTCTGTCCTAAATCAACCGCTTCAAGTAACGATTTACCTTGTGCGACGTAAGCTGCAATTGCAGATGATAGCGTACAGCCTGAACCATGCGTATTGTTAGTGCTAAATTTTTCGGTTTCAAAGGAATGAAACTGTTGATGTTCATCATAAAATAAAGAGGTAATTACAGGGGTTTCCTGATGGCCTCCCTTAAGCAGGATACTTTTACAACCAAGTTGTTTTATCCTTTTTCCTGCGGTATATAAATCATCAAGTGAGGTTACTTTCATTCCAGCTAAAATGGCGGCTTCATCCATATTCGGGGTAATCACATCGGTAATTGGAAACAGTTTTTCGGTAATAGCCGTTATCGTATCTTCTTCAATCAGCCGATGGCCACTAGTAGACACCATTACCGGATCAAAGACCAGTGGTATTTTGGGGTATTGAGCTAAAGTTGAAACAATCACCTCTACCAGTTGCGTCGTATGTACCATCCCAATTTTAATGGCATCAGGAAATACATCATCCAAAATAGCTTTGATCTGATCGGCTACGGCCTCCACAGGAATAGGATATATTTTTTGTACGCCTTGGGTATTTTGAACAGGCAATGCCGTGAGTACTGAAGTAGAATAACAGCCTAAGGCAGAAGCGGTTTTGATATCAGCCTGTATTCCTGCACCACCGCTTCCGTCGAAGCCTGCAATAGTGAGAACAGAGGGGTATTTATATTTTTTCATTTTAGGATTTCATTTTTTAATTCAAAAGCTGCTTGTTGAGGATTGGTTGCGCTACATATCGCTGAAACTACCGCAACACTATCTGCTCCTGCGTTAATAACAGCCTTTACGTTTCCCAAATGGATATTTCCGATGGCTACAAGAGGTTTTTCAGTAAGCTGCCTAATGGTGGCAATGCCTTCAAGGCCCCACTCTGTTACCGTATCTTTTTTGGTATCGGTTTTAAAAACGGGGCTAATTCCAAGGTAATCCGCGGCTTTGGTTTGTTCATTTTCGAGCTGCGAAAGAAATTCAATAGAATAGCCAATGATTTTATGGCTAATCATGGCCTGCTTTCTTAAAAAAGTAGGTGAAGCATCGCTATTCCCTACATGAACACCCGCTACGTTCAACTTTTGAGCTACCTCAATATTGTCGTTAATGATCAATGGAACATGATATCGATCCGTAATTTCCATCAACTGTTCCGCTTTTTGAAGAAATACCTCGGTTGTCGTATGTTTTTCTCTAAGCTGAATGATATCTACCCCGCCCAAAATAGCCTGTTCTGCAACTTCCAGAAAATTTCGACCTCTACAGTCTGCTTCCGAAATCACTAAATACAATGGATAGGGAAAATCTCTTTTGCTCATTCTTCCGACATTTTAAGTGCGTTCAAAAACTCTTCTTCTGTGATATTATAAAGTTTGTCCAATAAATTAACCTGTAAACTTCCTGGTCCTTTACTTTCCTTAAAAGCTAATTCGCCGGCAATAGAAATCAAGGCCATTGCAGCAGCTACGGCTAGTCTTTTATCTTCCGAAATGCCTATAAATGCCCCAATAATTGCCGTTGCCGAACAACCTAATCCCGTTACTTTGGTCATTAAAGGATGTCCATTTTTAAGAGATATGCTTTTTTGAGCACTGATGATGATATCCGTTTCTCCAGAAATGCATACTACCGATTGACACTCTTCCATCAATTTATTTGCAGAATGGATTGCTTCATTGCTTTTTGCGGAGCTATCTACCCCTTTGGTTGTGGTCATATTGGCTTTTGCCAAAGCAATAATTTCTGAGGCATTTCCTCTGATAACGGTCGGTTTAAAAATCAGAAGCTTTTGTAAAACTTCATCGCGATAAGCAGTTGCTCCCGCACCTACAGGGTCCAATATCCAAGGCTTACCAGTGTTGTGAGCAGCTTCTGCGGCCAAAATCATCGCCGAACTCCAATATTCGTCCAACGTGCCAATATTGATTACCAATGCATTCGAAATGGCGACCAAGTCTTTTACTTCTGGGTGGGCATGTGCCATAATGGGTGATGCGCCTACGGCTAATAGTGCGTTTGCAGTATTGTTCATGACCACATAATTGGTGATACTATGAACGAGGGGAGCTTGCTGGCGAACTGCCAAAACGAGTTGCCAAAGTGATTTTTCCATGGTCATTTTTTATGTTTTATAATAAATGCTTTAGGAAACAAATCCGGCAAGGTACATTTCTAAAAATGTATTTGCTTTTCCCTACGACGGTATTAACCGAATCAGGTTCAAAGGGACTCTCTCAATTCTTTTCAGAATACCCCTAAAGCTTTTCAAAGCTAATCATATTTGATTGAACAGACAAACAATATACTTAGTGCTTTGTGGAGATTGGTTTTAAAAACTATTTTAAAATAGGAATCTCAATAAAACTATTCGTATACCACTTAACCTCTAGGGCTTGCTTTGCATCACTGATGGTTTCTTCGCTCACTTCTTTACCCGTACCATAATTAAGTTGGGAAAATGGATTTTTATTTACGTTGATGACCACTAGCAACCTACTGCCTTTAGACAATTGCTTACTTACCAAATGAGTATTTGAAAATGAAATAGTCTCCATTTTATCAGGTGTTAACAGTTGTCTCTTAGTTATATCTTTCGCATAACTGGCTCTTCCAATATAGTAGGAAAGATGAAAATATTCCCCGTTCGGTAATACTTCATAAAGAGTTACACCTATATCAAAATCTTTCTTATTGATACTTGCTAAAATTTGTCCACTAAAAGAACCATTCACCAACATCGGTTCTTTAATAGGTTCACTGATAAATGAATATCCATTATCGGCAGCTATTTCCTTACGGATAATTGGATCAGGATAATAATCATTATTGCTGGTTTTTCGGTCTGCAAAATCTACATTTTGTTTAAGGAAATCCATTTTTTTAGATTTAAAGGTACTCAAAGCGTAAAAACCATCTATTTTGTGATTAGTCAGGTAAAATTTTAAAGAGCCATTGCTCATTTTGGCCAGTGATGATGCACTTCGCCATTCGCTAGTGCCCATTACTTGGTAATTGACCTTATCTTTGAGTACGGATGGCTTTTCTCCGCCTTTCAAAATATAATCAAACCATTGATAGGTAATTTTTTTAATGTCAATTAGAGCGTTCGCATCCACCTCATAACTGTTAATTGTTTTTTCGCCACCTATTTGGGTGCCAAAATGCCCATAAGGTCCAATAATTAAATACTGAGGGGTATTAGGACTATATTTTTGAAGTTCGCGAAGATAATATAAACTCGAATTTTGCGAATCGTTATAATAGCCATCAAACGCAAGTACAGGAATATTGATTTGTGCAAAATCTTTTTGATAGGGCGCCATATTTTGCCAATATTCATCGAAATCGGGATGGCTTATCCAACGTTGAAACAGCCTATTCGGTACGCCATCAATGCTGTCCATTTTGCTATAGGCAGCTCCAATTTCCCACCATCTGAACATCATTTTCCTAAAGCGCTGGCGATCATTACCTGTTTCATTATCTAGATACTTGTTGCTGCCAACATAAAATGACCATTCGTAATTGGGATTTACAAACACATTGTTTTCCATTGGCAACCCCATTCCAGGGCGATTAGCCACATAAGGAACAATAGTTTTAAGTGCTGGATGTAATGTTTTAGCTGCTGCCCATTGCGTAAAACCATTATAACTTCCACCATACATTGCTACCTTACCATTGCACCAAGTTTGCTTGCTGATCCAGTCTATCACATCGTAAGCATCAGCGCCGTCTTTTTCATAAGGAAATATTGTTTCTGGACTAAATCTTTTTCCTCTGGTATAGGCCATCACACCTATATAACCTCTATCGGCGGCGTCTTTTAACGACTGTAAATCTCTTCCTTTATCTCTTACGTAAATAGAAAACTGGAGTATGGCCGGTTGTGGCTCATTGCTACCCTTTTTCCAAACTACAATGGCAGATACTTGAGCTCCATCACGCGTACGTATCATCACGCTGTCTTGGATGCTATAAAGATTTGCGGCATCCGCAAGTTTAGCTTCAATTGTTTGTTGTGCACTTACATAAGGTAATAGGGCAAAAAACAAGAAGGTTTTTAACACAAATTTATAAAACATGCTGCCGTGTATTATTAGTTCTTATCATTTATTAATCAATGGGCTGACCATCTATATCGCAACTACAAAGAAATCGTCAATTACAGCTAAAAAATAGAACGAAATTAGCGCAGTTATAATTTTTGGAAATATTTTGGTGTTAAACCAGTTTGTGCTTTAAAAGTTCTGATAAAGTGGCTCTGATCTGCAAAACCACATTGGAACGCAATTTCTGTAATTGAATGGTTGCTATTTTTCACTAAAAATATGCTCTTATTTATTCTTAAGCTTCTTACATATTCTCCAAAAGTGGTTCCAAAATACTTCTTAAAATATTTCGAGATGGTTACTGGATGTACGCCTAACCTCAAGGATAATTCTTCCAAACTGTGGTTAACGTTCCACTCATCATTTAAGATTTCCTTTAGCCTATCACACCATTCGATGTTATGATAATACGGAACATCAAGTCCTTTGACAAAGGATAACATCAGTGAGTACAAAGCCGTTTTTGTAACCGAATCATTCAGGAGTAGCTCACTGTAAACCTTAAGCATAAAGGAACGACTTTGCTGATTTTTCTCAACGGCATTTTTAAGGTCCGACTCGTCCAGTGAATATTGGTTTAGAAAGTTCAGCTCAATTTCTATGTTTAAATTTTTTGTAGAAGCAACAGTGGGCAATGTTTTATGAAGTTCACCCGAATGATAGAATAAAACCGACCCCGTATCTTTGAGGGCAGAATGGTGTGATTTGTACTCTAAATTACCTCCCTGCAAAATGAAAGTCAGATGTGGGTTTTCATGATAATGAAAACCTGCATTATAATTGTCGACATAAGTAGTATGACTGGTAATCAAGCCTGAATGCTCAACTAACTGATGAACTTTTCCCGAATAGCTTCCTTTGTTTAGCTTGAGTATTTCGTTCATAGCACAGGATTATTGAAAACTTTTACGAATATAACATAACCTGAGAAATTAGTTCTATTTCTTTGTCGCTTATGACCATACCAACCAAAACAATCTTAGCCTCTAGAGATTCTTTCCTGATATATCGGGACAGGCTCAAAGTAGGAATGAACAAGAGCATGATTACAACCTAAGCTTGTTTACGTTGTGGGGATAACAATTTGGATAACGGTACCTTGCTGTTCTACACTACTGATTTCGAAATGGCCTTGATAATAACCAATACGCTTCACCATATTATCCAATCCAAAGCCCATTCCTGTTTGCTTTACGTCGAAACCACAACCATCATCGGTAAACTGAAAATGATAACTATCGGCATATCCATAAAACTCTATGGTCACCAAATTGGCTTTCCCATGTTTAAGCGCATTGCTAATGGCTTCTAAAGCGATCAGGTACATATCATACACCCATTTTTGCGCTATCCGTTCAGGAAAATCATAACTAAAAAACTCTATTTCGGCTTCATCTAACCCAGCATTAATAATGGCTATTTGACTGCGCAAACTAGAAATGAGCGCACCTTCATCAAGTGCTTTGGGAAGAATTTTATGGGAAATATCACGAATATCACTAGCTAGCTCCCTAATGTTTTCCTTGGCCAATTTGGCATTCTTCATATCAAATAGGTGGATGATGTGAGCTATCTTGCTGCCCACATTATCATGAATGATATTCGCAATATTTCGTCGTTCTCGTAACTGTACGTGGTTAATAGTCCTGAGCGAGTTTTCCTTTTCTACAATCACCTCCTGCATCAACTCTGTATTCCTCAAAAATACTTCCACATAATTCCTCGATAATACCGCTCCAAACAAAAACACTTCATACAAACTGGCAAAAACCATCCAATCATCGCCCAGCGAATAAGGAATAATTTCAAAGGTTCTCAAAATCAAACAACCTCCCCAAGCTAACTGCGGAGCAAAGGCCAAAAGGGCATAAATGGCCTGGTCTCTTTCAATCCTCAAATGAGTGATTGCAGCCCAAAAAAGCACTACAATTGCCAACAGAAATACGATATAGCCGGAAATAAACAAAAATCTGAAATCAGCATTAGGATAAATCCACAGTAAAGTTACCGACAGCAATACAAAAAATAGGTTGATTGCACACAACACATTGATGAGCCTATATTTGAAAAACTGGTACTCTTTTAACTGTAAAAAGCAGCACAGAAAGTAGCTCAATGCAATATACCACAGCGCGCCACTAAAAATCCTAACTTCGCTTAACCACAACAAATTTGGGAATAACAGATGTTTGGCAAAATTCATGGTTACCATTACATAGCATACGGTGAGTACCGAATAGCAGATATAGTAGACATATAGACGCTTGCGGGTCATCATGAAAAGGATAGCGTTGATCATTAACAACAAAAAGGCGATACCTATAAAAAAGGCGACAAAAGTCATTTTTTTGGAGGACTGCGCTTCTAATGCGGCGGCGGTAGCTAAACGAAAAGAAAAATCGAAGAAAGAAGTCTGCTTCTTTAGCCGAGTCCAAAGCACATGTTCTTCTCCTGGTTTAAGTCGTAATTCGTAGACTAGCGCACTCATAAAAGCCGACCTTCCTGTGGTACGATCTCCCATAAGTACCATTTCCCTTCCATCAAAAATATTCAGGCTGTCGATATGGTAGTTATCAAAGCAGAGCCATACTGCTGTTTCCTGATGAACATTTTCATTCTTAATACTGAAACGACACCAAACTGCATCATTACGGTTATAACCGATGTTCACCTTTTGTGCCTCTACAAAGAGCTTTAAAGTTTTACGTTCAGTTTCTGCCAGTTGCCATTTAGAATCTCGATCCAATACATAAGCGGCCTTAACTGAAACCTGTAAAGGATTGCCTGCCAAAGTTTTTGACAAAACAAAAAGCAATAGCACACTAACTAAGCAGGTTATTCTCATGGGCAAATTTGATGAGCGTACTGCTATTGCTGATTTCTAGTTTTTTATAGATGTTCCTACGGTGGGTATCTACCGTGGTTTTGCTCACAAAAAGGGCTTCTCCAATTTCTTTGCTGGTAAGTCCTTTAATGATAAGCTTAATCACTTCTTTCTCTTGCTTAGATATCCTAAATTTATTGACAATAGGTTCATCAATTGTTCGGTAAACAGCTACGCTCCTACTGTCTCGGCCATTGGTCTGGAACTCTTTTGAGGGTGCCATTTCTATCACTTTGATCAATTCTTCGGCAGTGGTTTCTTTTTTGAGAAAGGCATCCATCCCCATCCTTTTAGCCTTTTGAATCAAGAAATCTTCATAGTAGGCCGTGAGTATAATTTTTTTGGTATGCTTAAGTTGTTCTTTGAGCTCCTCTAATAATACAAAACCATCGGTATCTCCAATATTCAGATCGCAGATGAACACATCCACCTGATGGCGTTTGAGATGATCCCTACACTCATCGGCACGGTTAAAACTCACTATTTCGTAGCCTTTATTGGCATTCCTCAATAGCTCGGCAATACCGTTCAAAAAAAGAAGGTGGTCATCACAGATGACAATATGCTTTGGCGTCATGTAGCGTTAGGTACTTTAGCCTAAAACTAACAATAAGTTTTAAGAGCTGAAAATTGTAGTCCCTCATATGATAAGGGATTATTTTAAATGATGGAGGATTGGTGGAGCGCTTTAATGTATTCAATTAATCTTTGATTACCCGAACAGAAAACCCTCGTTGCGGCGATTCTGATCCTACTCCGCTTAAATTTTTCTTATATGAGCTAAATCCAAAAGCGAAACCATTTCTATAATAACCATAACCACCATTTTGGTCATAACGGCTAGGTCCATCAATAGTAGAAGTCCACCATTGTCCATCGCCATAGTAATTAAATACCGAGGCCGCATTAGGTTCTTTATCGTACTCATTACCCCAAGCTCTTCCTCCTGGAAGGAAATTTAGGCCCGATTCATTGGTGCCATTTCCAGCATATTCACCATATTTCTTGTCGGGAAGATCCCAGCCTGATTTTCCCCTGATTTTCTTACCTGCTTCGTACTTACCACCAAGTGCAACCATTAATGTTTCGTATTCCTGTTTGCTAGGCACATGCCATCCTTTTGGTGCCAGCCCACGTGAATCCATTACAGCGTGAAAATTATAAAGTTTTCCATATTTCTTTCCATTTTTGGGATCAAAGTTGAGGTAAACAAAAGCTGGTTGATTGTTTTTGCAAAACTGTTGCCATTCGGTGGGAGTTTTGGCTTCTGGAATAGGGTCACCATTGCGAAAAGTAGCCACGTCCAAATTTCTATTGTTCCATATTTGATTGCCAACTTTTACTGGTCCTTCTATCTCATCGCTGGCATTATAAATTTCTTTTAACGTAGTACCATTAGTCGAATTACAGCTCCAAACAAAGTTTTGCGCCGCGGCTCCATTGCTTCTTTTTAGACATTCTCTTGCGGCAATGGCATCAGCTTCTTCTTTAGTAGCGGCAAGCCCCCAGCCAAACGCTGTACCTACCTTACCATCAATAGTCCTGTAGGCTGCACAACCTGTTCCCGCATAAGATAAAACTACGGTACAATTTCCGCCTTTACGCTTACACTCCTCTACTGCCCTACTTTCGGCCTCCGTTAAAGTTGCTTGATCAAAAGACCAGCCGTAATAGAAACCATTGCTCCTATCAATAGCCAATGCCCCATATTTGGCTTTAACTGGTGTTTTGGCTGGGCTAGCTTTCTTAACTGGCTGCTTGTTTTGTGCAAAGCCCGCCGAAGCGAAAAAGGCTAACGCTAGTACTAAAATTACTCGTTTGATACTCATGGTGATTAGTTTGCTATCTTTTCAAAATTGGAAATTCAAGCAATGATCATCAATACTTATTTATAGGGATTTTTACCATTATCCCGATGCTAAACAGACTTAGCTTATTGATTTTTAATACTTTCGTAAGGAATGAAGCCAATGTCAGTGAAAGTGGCCGATAGATATGAAAAAAAAGAAGCATGGAAAGCAGGAACCCTTGGGTTATACACAGTTGCTTAAGCTACAGCGACGGGAACGGGAATTTTGGAAAAGTTTCGGTATCGATGATCCAGAACAGGTTCCACTAGCATACCAACGTGTAGACTTACGCTGCACCCGCATTAGTGACGAGGAACTGGCATTGATGGCCACCCGCATTAAACGAATAGAAATGCTAGATTTAAATGATACCGAAATCACAGCCATTGGCATCGAAAACCTTATAGCGCTCGAACATTTGGCGGAGCTACGAATTAAAGACTGCGCTCAAATTAATGATAGCGCTATTGCTCATTTAGGTTTGTTAAAGGGCCTTAGGCTGCTCAACATTAAGGGAACACGTATTACCCTTAACGGACTGCTAGGAATCACTGGTGCAACAACCTTGGAAGAACTTTATTTTACTTCCAGCGGTCAAGAAGATATTAGTGAGCAGCTCCAACAACTTCAACAGATACTGCCTGCTTGCAGGATAGTAGTTGATGGGAAAGAGTATATTGCCGAACAAGGGAGTGTTTGAAGTAAACCTCCTCTGCTATATTGGTTGTATAACTGCATCCACCAAAAGACTTATCCCTTAGAAATCCCTTCTGGATATATCGGGACAGGCTCAAAGTAGGAATGACAAAATAGTGGCTACGGTTTAGTACTCTGTCTATCCTCCAATTGTTTGATATACAAAGAAACTGGTGTTAATCCCTTTTTATTCAAACCTTCCCAAATACCATCAGGACGATCTTTTAACCTGCCCGTTACTTTGGTAGTCGTTACCCCAATGGCATAATTATGGCCGCTTACATAAGGATTTTGTACCGCTGCTTTTGCGGCTTGGCAATTCCACAGGATTTGTGTTACTCCTGCCCAACCATGTCCAGTGCCCCAATTTCCCCTATCCTGAATGTTAATTTCTCCATCAGTAATGATGTTATCATAAAGGGTTCCTACCGCCCAACGATGGTGCGGACCAATATCTGCTTTTGCATTGGTTGACTTACAGTTGTAAAACACATTGGGCCCAGCTACTTTTGCACCTGTTACATAATCGTGCCTACCTTCGTCGGCCGAGCAATCTCTCACCAAATTCAACTGACCATCGTTATTAAAAGAATATCTCCTACCTCCTTCTATTTTAGATTTAGGAGCTAAGGACGTACAATTTTTTACCGTAACCTGCTTGCTGTAATTCCCTAAATTAACACACGAATAACCGAAGTATTTACTGGTTACGCCACTTACCCAAGCATTTTCTACCCTGTTTAACCATACGGCATCCCAACCATGATTTTCGTCGATATCGTTTTGATAAGCTGATTCCAATAGCATATTTTCGATACCCACTTCGCTTATCCTGCCTTCAAAAGTGTATTTGTAAATCTCGCCTCCACCATATTGCGTCTCCATTGCCATCACTACTGGGTTATCAATAAATACCTGCTGGCCTTTAATGGCCGTAATTTTCCTTTCAAAGTACAAATCATAATCCTCCGCTTTCCATTGCACCACCCCTTCACGGGCTTCTATCTGGTCCATTTTCAAATCTTGGATCCATTTGGTGGTTCCTGGTCGTAAAATCATGATGTCATCGCCCACTTTAAAATTTGCAATGTTATCCACCTGAAAAGATTTTGCCCCAACAGGTACATAAGCATCCGTAATTTTTGCCCTAGTTTGTGGCGTTTCTTTGGGTTTACCACTACCATTTATACTGATCAACTTGCGTTGACCTGCGCCCGTAGCCACCAGTTTAGTATCGGTACCTTCACCTCTTAAAACAATACCACTCGCAGTAATATTAATGGTTCCTGGTATTTCATAAGTCCCTTTTTTCAGTAAAATAGCTCCCCTAATCCCCCCTTTGTTCAATGGCATTTTAGCCAGGTCGTTAATAGCTTCCTGTATTTGCTGTTGGTCGTTTGTTCCATTTGGCGAAAGGCTTTTCACTGTTTTTACCTGTGGAATAGCCTGATCACCTTGATGATAACCTACCCTACTAAAATCTGGCAAGATATCACCTTTAGCTTCTGGCACGTAAATGAGCTTTCCACTCTGGTTGAATTTTACCAAACTAGATGTCCAACTTTGTGCGGATACTTGTTGTGCGAACAATACTAAACTTACGAGGCTAAGCCCTAATATTTTCAATTTCATGCGACCTTAATAATGGATTTCCGTATTTACTATTGGGTACTTAGTTTTAAAGCTAAGGTTTTTCGGTTTTTTATTCGAAGCTTTTGGTGATCTGGTTCAATAAGTATTCTTTTCTATCTGAACTGTACTCCCAAAACATTACACCGCCTAATTGATGCTTCAATACATATTGACATTTATGATCTACCGACCACTCGTCATCATAAGAAATAAAGGCTTTTGTTTGCGGATTAAACAAATACGGAGCCTTGGCATCTTCATCTTGATAGGCTACAAAACCTTTCTTGTTCAACAAACTATCTTTTAAAAAAGTGTAGCCCTTTCCATAACTATTGGCCGAAGAAAGAATGGTATCACCGATTCCCTTGTTAGCAGTTGCTTTTAGTAAAAGATTACGACCGTAGAAAGCAATGCCCATTACAATTTTTGAAGCAGGCACACCCGCCGCAATATAAGCTTTAATGGCTTTATCAGCAGAGTTATCAGACGGATAAGCTTTGGAATCGAATAAATTGGTATGGTGCTTGGCCTGTTTAGAGGAATAATAATCGTAGGTCATAAGGTTTACATAATCCAAATACTTCGCGGCCTCTCCCATTTCGGTATTGTTCAAAAAAGAAGCAAATCCACCCGTAGCAGTGGTCAAAAGCTTTTTCTTACCGGTTTCCTTTTCTAAAATATCGAGTTCTTTTCTTAGTTCCTTAAACATTAAGGTAAAGTTCTGCTTATCCTCCGGTCTATATACATTTCCCTCTTCACCTGGCATCCCTGGATATTCCCAATCAATGTCCACTCCATCTAATTGATACTTGCGAATAATATCGACCGAGCTTTTGGCAAATCCTTTACGAAGCGAGTCGGTTAAAACGGCGTTAGAAAAGTTTTCACTCCACGACCAACCGCCAATAGAAATTAAGATTTGAAGGCTTGGGTTCTTGAGCTTCAAAGAATTTAAGCGTACAAAGTTGGTCGAATCCCGCTTTGCATTATCCAAATACGCTTGGTTATTTTTGATATTTACAAAGGCATAATTGATGTGCGTTAATTTCTGTGCATTAATCTGATCAGGGTTAACTAAACCACTATAACCTGTTACGTAACCAATTACTACGGGTTTTACCTTGGTAATGGTACTTCTTTTAGTGGCTACTAAAACCATCACCACAATCACTAACACGAAGAGCTGTTTTATTTTTTTCATGATGTTAAACTTTTAAACGAATACGGTATTTTTCCATCAATGCAACAATTCTGATGACGATAAATGCCACTAAGAACGAACGTATGATACCTCCTATGCCTGCATTAAAAAAGGAAGGATAATTAACTTGGGCCAAACTAAGGACAGCATAAAGCATATAAGGAATGAGGTAACAAGTAAGGGTACTGGTACCCGCTGGTTTGATCCATTTAAACCAATCTTTTTTGCCTTTCACGTCTACCCAATAAATGATAAGCTGAAACGTTAAAATGGTAATTCCCATACAAATGAATACCCAAGCTGGAGTGGCATAAATCTTTGAAATCCCCCCAGCGTATGGTCTGAGCACAAACCCCAAAACAATGCTAAATAAACCAGTCAAGCTGAGTAAAAGCCATAGCTTTTTGCTTTGTTGCTGGGCAATAAGGTATTGATAGCTGGTAGCGATTACCGCACCACCCATCATTAAAGTAATAGATGAGGCATCGCCTATTTGCCACAAATTAACGTGCAGCAGCCCCATGTGAGTAGTAATATTGATAAGGGCGTAAATGATAAAAGCAATCAACAGCCACCATATTTTTCCTTTAGTGAACAAATAGGTTAATGCTGAGAACAAATAAGCCCAGCCAATTAAACCTAAAATTCCCCACCAATGTGGTGCTAAATCTTGTGGATTTTCAGCACTGCCTCCTTTATACAAGTAACCCATCACTAGAATAAGGATGACACCAATGGTCATAAAACCATACTTTTTAATATTCGATATTTCCTTTGGATAGTCTAGCCAAACCAGAAAAAAACCGATAGTGAGCAACAAAGTATAAATAGGTTTTGCCAAGCCTGCCAGTTCACTGTTGTAACTCTCGAGGTTGACATGAAAAAAGCCCATCACAATTAAAGCTAAGGAACGTAACAAAATGTGGGCAGCAATGGAGAGCATCCCATCCCCCTTGTTTATCCTAGTTTGAATGGCAAAAGGTAAGGACAGACCTACAATAAACAAAAAGGCTGGAAAAATGATATCCGAAAAGCCCATGCCATCCACTTCTGCGGCGGTATGTCCAATCCACGCTGGGATATTTCCTACCCCTGCCACATCATTCACAAAAATCATGAAGAACATGGTGATTGCTCTTAACACGTCTATGGATTGTATTCTGAAGGATAATGCCATGTGCGCTGATTTAGGTTTTCAATGGATTAAAGATAAGCGTTCCCCAAGTATTTAGGCTTAGGGAACGCTTTTATGGATTAGTAACCTGGGTTTTGTATTAAGGCCGGTACTCTACTGATTTCTGATTGTGCAATTGGAAAAAAGTAATTGGCTTCTTTAAAAACACGGTTGGCATTATTCGTAATAGGCACTTTATTATAGGTATAGGTATTCCCTGTACGGGTAATTTGCATCCCTGTCATGGTAAAATTAAACTTTTCCATCGCTAATTTCCAACGACGAACATCAAAGAAACGATGCCCTTCATAAGCCAGTTCTACCATGCGCTCATTTTGAATTACCAAACGCATTTCATCTCTGTTCATCGATGGTTTGAGGCCATAGTTACCGTCAGTACCCGCTAAAATACCTGCCCTTTTTCTCAATAACTTCAATTGATCGTAAGCAGCTGTAATGTTATTATCTTCATTAGCTGCCTCGGCGTAGTTCAACATAATTTCGGCCAAGCGAATTAAGCCCCAAGTACGTTGCAAGGTTGGTCCACCGTTATTGGCGGTTCCATCGTCCATCATTTTTCTCCAGAAATATCCTGTAGCATAAGTTAAACCCGCAGAACCAGCTACCGACCAGCCATCTTGCACGCCGATATAGGTATTTACCGGCTGCTTGTTTCCTGTAGCATTGTTAAACCACAGCATTTGGTTGTAAATTACGGTATAGTTTAAACGCGGATCACGGTTTACGTATGGGTTAGCTGGATCAAAACCAGTGGGATTAGTGGGCGATTTCAAGTCGGTTTCAGTTGGTTTACCGTTAATGGTTCCAAAGGCATCTACCAAATTTTGTGATGGCATGGCCTGAGGTGTGGTTACCCCTCTGGAAACAGGCAATAATGCACCTTCCAAAGTTTTAGAACCTGCAGCCATTCCATTTAAAAGAAACTCGGTATTTACACGCATGGTAAATACTTTTCCAAAACCTAAACCTGGAGTCGAATTATCTTCGTAAAGCGCATATCCATTAGCTGCCGCGATATCTAATGCTTCTCTAGCAGCAGTGGCAGCTTTTGCCCAACGGGTGGCATCATAAGCGGCATAACCTACTACCTTTTTTTGTGCTTCGGTTTTACCAATGTTACCGCCGTTAAACAATGGACTTGCAGCAAAAAGTAACACCCTTGATTTTAATGCTTTACAGGACACGCTAGTGATACGACCATAATTTTGCGCATTGTAGTTAGCGGGCAAATCTGGCGTAATGGCATCCAGTTCGCTCACAATATAGTTCACGCACTCCTCATAAGAATTTCTAGGGATGTCGATCAAATCGGCTGGTTTAAAAATTTTATCTTCCAATAAAGGCACACCTCCAAAATGCTTAATTAAAATGGAGTAATACCACGCCCTTAAAAATCTGGCTTCGGCTTTGGTTTGTCTTTTTAAACCAGCCGATATTGGTGAACGATCAACGTTTGCCAAAAAGATGTTTGCCCTACGGATGTTCGCAAATGATTTATCATAAGCCACGGTGTAAGGATTTTGGTTGGCCCCGCTAGAAACTACTGGTGCCAAACTTCCTGTATAAATCACCACAAAAGGTTGGGTAGCACCAAATAAACGGTGGTTACCTTCGTCGCAAGCTTCGGCAGTACCTGCGGTAATACCGCTACCGTTACCCGAATTATAGTATCTTGAGCTAAACTCAAAGAATATGTCAGAGTATACGCCAAATAAGTAATTACTGGTTCTGGCACTATCTGCAAAGGTGGTTTCTTCATTCAGCTCGGTATTGAGCTTTCCATCTAAAATATCGGTCTTTTTGCATGAATAAATCAAGGCAACGGCCACGATTATAAATAAGCTGCTGTATATCTTTCTTTTCATGTCCTTAAAATGAAATTTGTAATCCTAAATTGTAAACTTTGGTTTGAGGGTAAAAACCAGCGCCATCATTACCAGAAGTATTTTCTGGATCAGTATTGTAGATGTTCTTTTCTTTTAAGCCCCAGGTTACCAAGTTGTAACCATTTACATATATCCTAGCCACTTGCAGGCCTATCTTATTCACAAAGGTTTTAGGTAATGAATAGGAGAACTCAGCAGTTTTGATCCTTAAATAATCACTGTTTCTAAACCAGTAATTTGAAGGATGCGCTGCTGGGTCGTTCAAGTTAGAACCCGCCAAACTTAAGCGAGGGAAACTAGGATTAACGCTGTTTTGTGGTGTCCAAGCTTGTTCGTGTATCTCTCTAAAATTGTTCAACCCCGGTCTAATGGCCTCCGCCGCTGATCTTCTGGCAAAGTTCAATGCGCTTTGAGCGGTAATGGTAAAAGCAAAGTTTCCGTAATTTAAACCAACGGTTAAGCCCATAATGGTATTAGGCAAGTTAGGCAGGGCCAACACCATTCTATCGTCTACATTTACTACCCCATCGCCATTTAAATCAGAATATTTCAAATCTCCTGCTCTGGTGATACCAGTAGTTGGTTTTGGTACTGCTGGATTATCTATTTCTTCTTGGGTATAAAATCCTAAGAAGTTATAACCTAAAATACTTCCCAACGGCTTTCCTGTAAGACGTTGATAGTCATACGGTGGTGTTGCCTCATCCATAAACAGGATTTTGTTTTTGGATACGGAGATGTTACCACTAATGTTAAAGCTTAACTTGTTAATGTTACCCAAATAGGTGATTTGCGTTTCGAAACCTCTATTGCTCACACGATTGATATTTGACGGTGGCAACTGAGAATCTGTAATACCAGCAATACTTGATAAAGATCTACGAGTTAAAATATTGTAGCGGTAACGGTCAAACAAATCGGCTACAATTTTCAGCTTACCTTTAAACATGTTAATGTCTACCCCGATATTGGCCTGCTCTTCTGTTTCCCAAGTTGGATTTTGTGCCAATAAACCTTCTCTAATTCCAGTAATCCCCGTGTGGTTTTCGCCAATAGAATAAGAACCTCCGTTCACGTAGGTAGGCAAATAGGTATAAGCAAAGTCTCCGATGTCGTCGCTACCCGTCCTACCAAAGGATCCCCTGATTTTAAATAGGTCAATAAACTTGATATTGTCTTTAAAGAAGGATTCTTCGGCTACGTTCCAACCCAAAGAGATGGCTGGAAACCATGCATATCTTTTATCAGATACGAAGGCGCTTGAACCATTGTAACCTGCGTTTAACTCAATCAGATACTTTTGCCTGTAATCGTAACCTGCCCTAAAAGTATAACCTCTAAAGCCGTTAGGTTCTTTTACGTTCATCACGTTGTTTTGTATGTTGTATAAGGCCAAGGCGTATACGTGGTGACTAGTGAAAGTACGATCGTAATTGATAGATGCTTGCCAATTTAAACGCTTATAGCTATCTGTTGCCGAATAACTAAGGTTTGGCAGAGCAATGCGATAAAAATTTGGGTTAGAAATGGTGTAGGTATTATTATTTGGATTATAATAGTACGATGGAAAATCATTGCCTGTACCCCTATTCATGTTTCTATTGAAACCATATTGTCCGTTAAAACCTACTACTCCTTTGGCAGATAATCCTTTGGTGATGAAGTTTAAATTCTGACTGGCCCTAAAGTTGGCGGTAATGTCATTGGTAAACTGACGGTTGTAACCATAGTAAGTTAAACGGCCCACTACGTTGTTATTTAAGATATTACTATTAACGCCAAATGAACCATCAGGATTGTAAATAGAATAAGCATAAGGTGGCAATTGGTTGGCATCACTTAGCTCAAAGAAAATATTGTTACGGTTGTTTCTACCTCCATTGGTTGGACTATTTCTTTCGGCAAACGTACCCGATAAATCTAAACTTAGGCTTAGGGTTTTGGTAGGCTGCAAATCTAAATTGGACCTGAAATTATAACGTTTATAGTAGTAATTGTTATCCATTCCAGACAGTTTAGAAAAATCCTTGATCAAACCATTTTGGAACAAATACCCTGCTGAAACATAGTATTTCGCCTTGTCAACCCCACCTTGTATGTTGATGTTGTTACGGGACTGAATGCTATACTTTCTCAATAGCTCCTCGGTCCAATTTACATTGGGATGGCCATAAGGATCAGTACCATTTTTAAAGTGATCTAAATCGGTTTGCGAAAAGCGAGGTGCTTGCTCATCGTTAACCAATGCTTGATTGACCAACAAAGCCGCTCGATACGAATCCAAATACTCGGGCATGTAAGTTGGTGTTTGGATACTGTTTTCGGTACGGAAAGTAATTTGTGCCTTCCCACTTTTACCTCGTTTAGTAGTAATTACCACTACTCCATTAGCCCCTTTAATCCCATAAACGGCGGTGGTAGCCGCATCTTTTAAAGTAGTGAAGGTTTCAATTTGGTCTGGGTCTATTTCCGCAATGTTTCCAAAATACTCCAAATCATCCACAATAATTAGGGGCGCTCCGTTACCATTGGTAGTACTTAAACCACGGATCAACAATACGGCACCATCACTACCTGGCTGGCCAGAGCGTTGCTGCGTGGTAATACCAGGTACACGTCCAATCAAGGTATTTTGTAAACTGGCTGCTGGAGTTTGTCTAATGTCATCACCCGAAATGGCACTGGTAGAACCTGTATTGGTGATTTTTTTCTGGGTACCGTAGGCCACTACAATTACCTCTTCCAAACCTTTAGCATCTACTTCTAAAGTAACGTTTACATTGGCTTGGTTGCCCACTACTACTTCTTTAGACAGGTAACCGATGTACTTAAAGATGATGGTTTTACTACTGCCTTTTAGGGTAAGCTTAAATTTACCATTTTGATCGGTTTGTGTACCGTTAGTAGGTTGGTCCTTTTCAATAACCGACACGCCAATAAGCGTCTCATTTTTATCGCTAACCGTTCCTGTAACCGTTTGCTGCTGTGCCCAAGTAATCCCGCAGAGCAACAATAAATATATCGTTAATAAATATCTTTTCATTTTCAAATGGATTAATTACCAACCCGTGTTTTGTACCAGGTTTGTGTTTTTTATGATTTCAGAGTATGGTATTGGATAGAAATACATTCTAGGATTAGCAAAGCTGATTTTGCCAACTACAGACTTTTGATAAGTCAAAGCTCCTGTAGTAGCATTCCTAGTGATAATCATCCCATTTAAATCTTTATTGAGTTCTATTTCGGCGGTTTTCCATCTTCTCAAATCCCAAAAACGTTGCTCTTCAAAAGCCATTTCTATGCGACGTTCGTTGCGAATGGCAGTACGCATTTCTTCTTTGGTCATACCTGATGATTTTAAGCCATAAGAGTAACCTGCAGTAGTACCAGCGGTAATGCCTGCTCTTTTTCTGATGTCCTGCAACACTTTATATACGCTGGCATCTGGAGCTGCTAAATATTCATTTTTGGCTTCAGCGTAGTTTAACAGCACTTCGGCATAACGGAAAATAGGAAAGTTATGTGGTTGTGCACTGTAAAGTGTAGCGGTAGCAAAGTTGCCCAGATGTTTACGTAAGTAGTAACCTGTTTTGGTTTGTGTGCTGTTATTGTTCGGTTTATCTAAACCACCTTCATAAGTTTGTAACGGGCGGCTTAGCCAGTTTACTCCATTGTATAAAACGGTACTGGCCAAACGAGGATCGCGGTTGGCATATGGATTAGTAGCCACAAAACCAGAAAGCTGATCGGTAATGTCTCTACCGTTTAAACCTGGAAATGCCTCTACCAAATCTTGGGTGGGGCTGGTTCGGCCTTGAGCACTTGCTAAAGCATAGCCCACTGGGCCATTGTTGGTCTCTAAATCAGAACTGTTATTACGCAAGTAGCCTAAAATCACTTCATCATTTTTTCTAACAATGAACACGTTGTTAAAGGTTACCCCGTCAATCTTGAATTTTCCAGTCGCAATTAAATCATTGGCTGCTTGTGCGGCCAAATTCCAACGTTCTGCATCGAAGTTGGCATAACCTTGAAATCTTTTTTGATCTGCCGTACCACCAATGTTGCTACCGTTGTAAAGCGGACTAGCGGCATACAATAAGGTTCTTGCTTTTAATGCCAACACTACACCGTTCGAGATTCTGCCATAATCGCCAGCGGCTAAAGGATCTGGCCTTACAGCACCTTTAACGGCATCACATTCGGCTACGATATAGTTGATACATTCTTCGAAACTATTTCTGGTAAAGTTTTTTGGCTTTTCGGCATCCAAAATTTCATCGCCCACCAAAGGCACACCACCATATCTTTTCACCAGTTCAAAGTAAAACATGGCTCTTAAAAAGCGGGTTTCGGCTTTCCAAAAAGGAATTTTAGCAGGTACGGGTACAATATCAATATTCTTTAAAAAGATATTGGCCTTACGGATTCCTTCGTAGTTTTTGGCCCAAGCATCATCAGGATTGGTTAAAGCACTTAACGATGAAGTGGTAAAGCGCTCGATGCTTACCGCATTCCTTGATGGCATGGCATCGTCTGTTGCCGCATCCAGTAAATCGCCTCCTACTCGGTTATATCCATTAGGCAAAAGGGAGTAAATATTATTTAAAAATTGTTCCGCATAAAATCCGTTCTTATCGGTTGGATCAAATACATAGTTTTCGGTAATTCTTTCAAGAGGTCCGTCTTCAATTTTAGTACAGCCTGCCAAAGAAAGTGCAGTCATTACTGCTATCAATAATTTCTTCATATTCTTCGTTCTTAAAATTTAACACTAACGCCTGCAACAAGCATTTTTTGGATAGGATATGCGTTGAAGTAGTTTTCTGGGTCTTGGTTTTTCAATCCAGTAATGGTGAAAAGATTGGTACCATTCACAAATAACCTCGCATTAGAAGCTTTCACTTTTTTAACCCAGTTGATTGGGAAAGTATAACCCAATTCTACGCTCTTCAATCGCAAGAAATCGCCATTGCGCAACCAATAAGTAGAAGTATATTGATTGTTTACGTTGGTTCCAACGCTTACACGTGGATAAGTCGCGGTAGCCGCAGTAGCAGGTGTCCATCTACCTAAATTGTGTTCGTAAGCTTGTCCCCTAGCACCTTGAAAAGCCCAGTAAGAACTTCCGCTCAAGAAAATATCGTTATTGGCCACGCCTTGCAATAAAGCCGAAAAATCGAATCCTTTATAGCTACCACCCAAGTTTAAACCGAAGTTAAAGGTTGGAGCTGTTCTGCCAATCGCTACGTAGTCGTTCTCGTCGATAATGTTATCCCCATTTTGATCTACGTATTTGATATCGCCTGGCACAATCACCAAATTCGCAGGTTTTGCACTAGCATTAATTTCTGCTTGTGTTTGGTACAATCCACTCGCTACTAAACCATAAGCTTGCCCCACAGGCATCCCTGTAAATCGTTGGTAAGCAAATTGACGCGTAGGCTCGTCAGCAAAAACTATGCGGGTTCTTACTGTTGAGAAGTTTGGAGAAAGGAAATAGTTAAAATCTCCTATGTTGTTATGATAGTTTAATTGAAATTCAAAACCTGAATAGTTACGTTTACCCAAGTTGCGTACTGTGTAAGTAGCACCAGTAATCTGGGTATTGTTACCAATTAGTTGTAGCAAGTCGAAATACTTATTGTTGAAGTATTCTGCAGTTAACGATAATTTGTTGTTGAATAGAGAAGCATCTACACCTACGTTAAACTTGTTTGCTTTTTCGAAGGTTAAGTGAGGGTTGGCTAAGGCACCTTGTTCTATCCCCGACACGGTACCACCTGTATTGGTACCAAAGTTATATCCAACTCCACTGGTATAATATTGGTTATAGGTGTAATAATTATTGGGATTGAAGTTTCCTGTACGACCAAAAGAGGATCTCAATTTCAAATCATTCAACCATTTGGCTTTATTAGCCAAAAAGTCTTCTTTTTTGAGGTTCCATCCTAAGCCCAATGCTGGAAACAAGCCATAACCGTAACCTTTTGCATAACGCTCTGAAGTACCATTATAGGCCGTTGCTAACTGAACCAAATATTTCTCTTTGTAGTTGTAGGATAATCTTCCACTGAAGCCTCTAATGTTATAGGCCAAATCGGCTCCGCCCATACGGTAATCGTTATTAGCAATTAACAAAGCATCAAAGTTGTGTGCACCTACACTTTTTGCATAACCAAACTCTCCTTGTAAATAAAAAACACGGTTTTGGGTATTGGTAAACAGGGTGTTTGTTTGATCTGCTGGGGTACCGTATTGTGTATAAACAGGATTGCTGGAACCATCTTTACTTTGTAAAAATGCCACCAATGCCTTACTTCTTATCGTAGTTTGATCCAAGTAGGTGTTAATTGCACTTAACGCTCTAAACCAAAGCCCAGGAGTTACCTTTTGCAGGTCTGCTTTAACTGCTAAATCAACCCTAAAGTCGCGAGTGTAGCCTACCTGATAGCCCGACATGTAGTTTTGGCCGTAGATATTGTTTTGCTGAAAGTCTTGGCTAGCCCCTAAACTGCCGTTAGCATTAAAAATTGGATAAGCATTTGCAGGGGTATTAATGATGTTGCTGTATAATGTGCTGGTAGAAACACCTGGTTCATTACCTGTTTGCAAACGTCCAAACAAGTTTAAGCTGGTAGTGATGTACTTGCTTAAATCTAAAGAAACATTTGAACGGAATACATAACGTTTGTAACTGGAGTTGGTACTGTTGGCATTCGCATCAGACTCTTTAAACAGTCCTTGTTGATCTAAATAATCAAGACTTACATAGTATTTAGCAGTTTGTTTACCACCAGAAATGTCTACGTTGTAACGACTGTAAGGGGTTTCTTTCCTTAATATTTCATTTTGCCAGTTTACGTTTGGATGGTAAAATGGATCGCTACCATCTCTATAAGCATCCAAATCTGCTTGGGTATAAACCGCTGGTCTACCATCATTGGTTAAAGCTTCGTTATACAACAATGCATAATTGTACGCATCTAATGTTTTAGGCAACTGTGTTGGTCTAGAAAAACCATACATGGCTTTAAAACCAATACGCTGAGGTCCCTCCTGTCCTTTTTTAGTGGTAATTAGTACCAATCCGTTGGATGCCCTAATGCCCATCATTGCCGTAGCCAATGCATCTTTTAAAACCGTTACCGATTCTACTTGCTCGGGGTTGATGGATGTAAAGGTCTGTGGAATACCATCTAAAATAACCAATGGAGACAATCCTCTTAAGCTTAAGCTTAAACCATCATTACCAGGTTCACCGTTGCTTTGATAGGTACTTAAACCTGCTAAACGACCTGTTAACGTTCCATAAATGGGCGAAGAGATGGTTTTGGTTAAATCATTGGTTCTAATTTCCGCTACCGACTCAAGGTTGGTTGCTTTCTTTTGTTTAGCATACAGTACGTTGAACGTATCAGAAGGACTGTCGTCTTCCAGCAAGGTGATATTAATTACTTTCTGACCAGTAAATGGAATTTCTTGGGTTTTAAATCCATTTACTTTAAAGATAAGCACGTCACCTTTGTCTGCCTTTAACATAAATTTGCCATCGGCATCGGTTAAAACCAAGCTGTTAGGCCGGCCTTTAATTTGCACAACAACATCTAATAGAGGTTTGCCCGAAAGTTCTGTCACTTTTCCTGTTACTTCATCGGCATATAATGCATGGTTAGATAAAGTGTTTACAGAAATTCCATTTTCGGCTGAAGCATTTAATTGCAGAAAAAAACACCAGAGTAGTGTAATTGAAATCTTCTGCAAAATTCTTTTAAGTAGAATTTTACTCATACAGTTTATTTGGTTTTTAGTTGGGTTTCGTCAAAAATTTGACATCGTAAATATAGGTCAGTGCCCTTTACATACGCAACACACAAAAACACACAAACAACTGATAATTAATACGTTGCAAATGTTTTGATACGCTTAAATCTCATGACACTTTAAAGTCAATCCACTGATTAATTGCGTTATATCATTTATGGTTTAAAAACCTTTGATACGTTTAAAACACAATGAAAATGTTTTCAAAAAAATGCGGAAACGTTTGCGCTAAAATTAGGTACTAGAGGCTAGGAGTTAGGAATTAGTGGATAGTAGCTAGGAGCTAGGAGCTATAATCCCGACGCTTCGCGAACGAAACATCTCTGCCTCCTATTTATCAATGTGACTTTTTTGCACTTTTTCTTTTCACGGAACAACATCAACTATCTTAAAGAAACTTAAAACCAGTTTATTATGAAAAGAATCCTATTATCATTAGGACTGTTTGCAATTGCACTCACTTCTATTTCTGCAACCCAAAAAACATTTAAAGGATGTACCCAAACCATCTACCTTGTTGATCGTTATGCATGTGGTGACGTTTTACTCGACGTGATTTATGTAGAACAACCTACTGGTTGCGGTGATCCCCAAGTAAATATTAACCAAAGTTATTCAATGCCTATCCCTTGTACACACCTACATCCTCCTGGGGGAAGATATTAACTTTGTGAAAGTTATCATTAACATAAGACAGTCCTTTGATTGGTGATAACATCAATCAATGGGCTTTCACTATCACAAGAACTTACTCTTATTACTTAAATACAAGAGATTCCTCCGAAGTCGGAATGATAAGACAGGAATGCTTGGGTATTAATACACGGGTTGGTTTTTAGCACTTCTTCTGTCATATAGAGCGCAATTTACCGGACACTTCGGGAAAAAGATCCTTTTAAGTATAGTATTGATCATTTATTAGTTGGCGATAACATTACATCGCTTACCCAAAGCTATTTTAAAATCAATATATTTGTTTATCACATCCTTTCCTTAAAAAACATTATAAATGTCGGCAGAAGCTTTCCAAAAATTCATTGTCTTTTTACTCTACGGTAGTCTTATTTTCCAATCATACGTGATACTGATTAACCCAATGAGCGTTAATAAAAAAGCAAATTTCTTTTTTGGACTATTTTTGTTCTTTTGGTCTAGCTATTGGCTACTCGATGTGCTGGAACTTTGCCAATTACCCATTAATAAGGCATTGGTTTTATCGGTCAGTTGTGTCCGTATATTCACCCCTATATTTCTATATTTCAGTGTCATATTCTTTATCAATCCCAATTATAAGTTTAAAGCTTCCAACCTGTTCTGTTTAATTGTTCCCACGGTTTACATCACACTTCTTTTAGTATTTTACAAAGAAGAACAATCTGGAGTGCTAGCGCTTATAGATTTTATAGACATTTTACACAATCTACCTTACATCATCATCGTCTATTTTAAAATAAAACGTCATCAGAAAAAGATCCAAATCATCTCTTCAAACACAGAAAACATCAATTTACAGTGGTTAATAAAGGTATTATTCCTCTTACTGGTGGTTATTTTTATTACGGTTTTTTATGAGCTATACAATGCATTTATTTACAAGATGCAACAACATATAGCCATGGACTTTTTGTTTTTGGTGATTGTTTATATCATTTCTTTTCACACCATGAGGCAAAAGGAAATCTATCCAACCGATAAGGCACAGCGCAAAGAACTATTAGCGGTAGAAGAGGAAGAAATGCAAACAGAGAAGAAAAAACTAATTTTAGATTCTGATTTTGAAGCCCTTAAATTAAAACTGATTGAATTGATGCACCAAAACAAACCTTATTTGGATGGTGAGCTTAACCTGCTTGATTTAGCAAAGCTAATGAACATCAATGCTCATCAATTATCTTATCTCATCAATAGTGGCTTCAATATTAATTTTTTTCAGTTTGTTAACGGTTATCGGGTAGCGCATGCAAAAGAGCTTTTATTGCATACTGAAAAAAAGCATCTTTCTTTTCTGGGGATAGCTTATGAGTCTGGTTTCAATTCCAAAACCTCATTTAATACCATTTTCAAAAAAATGACGGGTGAAACTCCTTCTGCATTTCAAAAAAAACATTCGAGTTTATAAATCCGCACCAAACCAAATCACAAAACACTGTTTTACAACACATTAATCATAAATAAAAAATAGGTACGGGATTATAAAACCGAGCTTTAAGCCTATTTTGGGTCGATACTTTTGTTCAAACCTTTTATTATGATGAACAAAAATAATGTATCAACCAGTGCTGTGGCAACCTTACAGAAATCCCCAGCATCTTTCATTCCCACAAATTCAATCTACAGTAAACCTCCCAAACAATTTTCTATTAAAGAAGTAAAAACGAAAGAAGAAGCTACCTTGTTTCTTAATCTTCCAGATGATATACATCAGTCAAATCCAGCATATATTAAACCGTTAAATAAGGATATAGAAGCTGTATTTAATGAAAGTCAAAACAAATTTTTCCAACATGGAAAATGTACACGATGGCTACTTTTTGATGAGAAAAACATCTTAATAGGTAGAATCGCCGTATTCATCAATAATGAATATCAACAACATCAACCTACAGGTGGAATTGGTTTCTTTGACTGTATTGATAGCGAACAGGCAGCACATTTCATGTTCAACCACTGTAAAAAATGGTTACAGGCGCACGGTATAGAAGCAATGGATGGTCCAATTAATTTCGGGGAACGACTAAACTGGTGGGGCTTAGTGGTTGAAGGCTTTCATGCACCACTATATGGAATGAATTACAATCCTCCTTATTATCAGCGCCTTTTCGAAAGCTATGGTTTTAAGGTTTACTTTTACCAGCACTGTTACAGTATTTCGCTCATTGAAAAACTTCCTAGTAAATTTTATAGTATCCAACAAAAAGTTGAAACAAATGATCAAATTAAAGCGGTACCCTTCTCTAAAAGAAAACTAAATCAATTTGCTTGTGATTTTGTAAAGATTTACAATAAATCTTGGAAAAGCCATGGAGAAAATAAAGTGATTAATGAGGTAGAGGCCATCAAACTGTTTACAAAAATGAAAGCGGTAATCGCGGAAAAAGCCATTTGGTTCGTTTATCATCTTGATGAACCAATTGCCTGCTGGCTCAACCTACCTGATTTAAATGTGTATTTCAAATCGATGAATGGTAAATTTGGAATTGTTGAAATCATTAAGTTTTTATTATTGAGAAAGGTACGTCCTAATCAAAAACTTGTTGGACTTCTCTTTGGCGTTGTACCTGAATTCCAACATAAAGGTATTGATGCATTTATGATTGTTAAGGCTTTGCAAACCATCAACGATCAAACCCCTTATCGTGAATTGGAGATGCAGTGGATAGGAGATTTTAATCCAAAAATGATTAATATGGCTCAAAATATGGGAGCAAAATGTACCCGTAAATTAGCGACCTACCGTTACTTATTTGATCAAGATAAACCCTTTACTCCTCATCCCTTAATTGGATAAATTGCTTATTGTTGGCGGTTATGGTCTTTTAACCTGGGATTAATGTTTTGCTATACCACTATCACATTTAAGATAGCAAGTGATAACACCTATCAAGGACTATCTTTGTCAAACAAACTACAATTACTTAAATACAAGAGATTCCTCCAAAGTCGGAATGACAAGAAGGAGTCTCTTGTGTAACATCGTTAAACTTTCCAGCCGCTAGATTGCTGTTGAATTGTCCACATTTTATGATAAATGCCTGCCTTATCTAACAATTGTTGATGATTACCTAATTCGGCCATTGCTCCACTATCAAGCACCAAAATTTGGTCAGCATTTTTAATAGTAGCTAGCTTATGTGCAATCACCACTACTGTTTTAGATTTTACTAATTCCTGTATGGCTTTTTGAATATAGATTTCATTTTCGGGGTCGAGACTTGCTGTGGCTTCATCTAACAAAATAATAGGCGCATCTTTTAGCAAGGCCCTAGCAATGCTGATTCGCTGTTTCTGCCCTCCAGAAAGTTTACTTCCTCCCTCTCCTACCATCGTTTCCATTCCGTTAGGAAATTCCCAAGCAAAACTGAGTACTTGAGCCTTGTCTGCGGCGTCAATAATCTCATCATTTGTCGCATCGGGCTTTCCTATTTTGATGTTATTATAAATGGTATCGTCAAATAAATACACGTCTTGAAATACTTCGCTAATTAGACGATAAAATTGTTCTTGCTTGATATAACGAACATCAACCCCACCAATCTTTATACTTCCAGAATTAACGTCCCAAAACCTAGCTATAAGCGAAGCAATGGTGGTTTTTCCCGAACCTGAATGTCCCACCAAAGCCAACATAGATTGTGCTGGCACATCGATATTGATGTCTCTCAAAACCAACCTATCTTGATAACCAAAGCTCACGTTCTGGAAACTTAAATCATAGGCAGATGGTAATTCGTTATACTCCGTTTCCATAGTTGGCTCCTTCATTACGCTAATTATCCTTTCTAAACTCTCATTCATGTAACGGAGCATCAAATAATCCACCATCACTACTTTTAGTGGTCCATAAAGATGGTAGCCCATAATTAAAAAGGTAATAAATACCGGCACACTGATCGTTTGATTGGCCAGATAGTAAAGTCCCAACGCCACCATCAAAATAAAGCCTATTTCGAAAACAATTCCAGCAGTAACTACAAATGGGCCTGGAATGGCTTCCATTTTGATACTTTTACGTCTTAAATCATCGAAAGAATCTTCTAAAGCCTGATGTTTATCTCCAGTAAGTCCGTACGACTTGAGGTGACGAATACCTTGAACATACTCCAGAAATTTTGCTCCAACGGTATTTCTGGCGGCAATTTGCTTTTTGCCCAAAGTAGCGATAAAGTAATTGGCCAATCGTAAAAATGGATAAATTAAAGGCAATGCAGCCAACAGACACAAAGCTAATCGCCAATCATAAAATAGTAAAAATGTAGACAATACAGTAGTACCAAATACAGCAGAAGCAATATTACCCACACTATGACCAAAAATCCCTTCAAAGTTGGCAACATCTTGTAAAACAATGGCTGCAATTTCTCCTGGATCACGTTGTTTAAAGAAACCTAAGGAAAATTTTTGAATACGATTTCCAAGCTTAATGCGCAATTGATTTGATAAACCATAAACCCAAGCATTAGTGGTTAACATGGTTTTAGAAGCCACAAAGAATTGAATCATCAGCATGGCAAACATCACCAATACGACGCCCCAAATTTTAGAAATATTTGGCTTTGGAGAGAACAACTCCCAAATTACTACCAATAATATGCCTGACGGTGCCGCGACAAAAATGCTATGAATAATTTCTAGGGTAATGGCCTTCCTCATCCCCTTTTGATCAAAAGAGGCAATATATTTTAGATTTTTGATCATACTTCTTTAATTAAGTAGTGTTTTTTCCAATCCCTCTTTTCTCAAATTCTTCCTAAAAAAGAACCATAGCAGTAAAAAGAAAATGAGATAGGAAATATTAAATGCAGCTGCGCCTATCCAACCTTTTAAATCTGATGAAGGGAGCATTGCTTTGATAGGCAATTGGTAAATGGTAAGGAATAAAGGGCTAATAAAGCCCACCCATTTTGGCAAACTGGTTTTCCCTAAAAACACCAATATGGAGAAGATCAAATAGGCAACAAGCATCACAATAATAGCCGTTCCCCAAGTAATATACATCGCCTTTTGAAATCCTGCTGCAGTTTCCAACAAATAGGGATGGGCAATTGGGTCTGTATGATAAATCGTTTTATAAATTTCGCCAGTGAAATAAAAAACAGCATGTCCTAAAGGCATCAACATTACACTAATTACCAAAAGATAATAGGTACCCACTGCATACCATTTATACTTTTCCTTAAAGTATTGATACACCAGCCATACGCCAGGTAAAAATAGCGTAGCTGTCATTGCAGCAATCAGTGCCCCAAACATGAGCCTATTAGTGGAGCCTTCCAGCATCAGAGTGGCCAATCCTACATCTACTCGATCTGCATAGGTTTTAGAAAACAAAGGATAATTGGCTGGATTCACTTCAAATCCCGCTACATATACATCTCCAATGATCCAGCAAATAGCTCCTATAATGCCAGAGATAAATGCCCATTTTATTTTTGTTTGATCATTCATACTATCTATTTAAGAATATCCTCTATTTTTAAGTTGCTGTTAACAAATTCAATGGTCTGTAGACCTTTTTTACCTGCTATTAATTCCATTCCCGTTTGGTCTGGCAGTAATTTTTTCAATAATTCCATATCCAAGTTTTCAGTACCCACCAGCAATTTAGAAACGCCTGTATTCCCATTGGGATGATTGATTTTTTGAGGTCTTGGATTGGGTACATAAGCCGACATCAAAAAAGGAAAGTCAATGGCATGAGGCATTAAGAGTTCCCACCTTAAAATTTGGCCTTTGATGTCCTTTCTTTTGGTCTTGTGAAATTTGAACGGAATATTCCACTCCTTAAACCACTCTTTCTGCGCAGTAAGCTGATTGGCTGTGGTTTCTAAAGACCATTCGCACCAGCCTTCTTCCGTTTGTGCCCATTTATTCATCCTATCTAAAACAGGTTGATAACCGAGTATTTTCATGAGCCATTTTACCCAATTAGGTAATCCTGAATTGCTGTAAATTTCTACAAATACCCCTTCTTCAAACCAAATCAATGCATTATAAGCTTTTTGCGGAGAGGTTCCGTACTCTACCACAAATCCTGCATCCCGTAGTTTTTCTACCGCGGCAACAAGATCCTTCACACGATAAAGCACATGGCTCAATTGCATTTTAGCGGTCATCATTCTACATTTTCCTCTCTTCTGTCTGCTGCCGACTGGTCTTCTGCCACACCTGATTTCCAATACGAATAGGCATACAATTCTTCACGTAACCAGCCTTTTTCCTTTCTTAAATAATTTCTGATTTCCTTTACCGATGAAAATTCTGCCGCGACATATGCAAAACGATTTTCTCTGGGCAGATTAATCAACTTTACAATTTCCGCAAGTCTACTTCCCTTTTCTGGATGTGCATTATGCAACCACATGAAATCAATATCAGCTTTGGTTTCTAGCACTTGTTGATCTTCTTTAGCACTTACTTCGATTAAACAAGTACCTTTTACATTGGCTGGTAAATCTTGCAATATGGCTCCCAACACTGGGATTGCGGTGGCATCGCCTATCAAAAGGTAGTGCTCAGCCGCTGCGTAAAGTTCCGTTTTGCCAGCTTTCATCAAAACGCCTAATACGTCACCCTCTTTTGCGGCAATAGCCCATGCAGATGCGGGACCTTCATCGCCATGCGCCACAAAATCAATCCAAATTTCATTGGTGTTCAAATCTATTCCTCGATGGGTGTAGGTACGTACCCAAGGTTTTAATTCAGCAGGTTGTGGTTTCCATTGCATGGTCTCGTAATCAAACTCAGGAAAATGAATTTCATTTAATCCTTTGGGCGGAATCAATATTTTATTGTTCACCCCAACAGTTGTATTTGCGATCAAGGGAACCTGTTCACCAGTAAGATAAACCCTAATGTAGTGTGGCGTTAAATAGGTTTTGCGGCTTACCTTTAGCGAAGCTTGGATGGTTTCAAAGTTTTTTTTACTCATGGTATGTATTTAATTAGAAGATTATATCACAAAATCTTTTGCTCTAGTGTGGGCATCCCACATTCTGGAATAAAGTGGCGTGCTTGTTAACAATTGCTGATGGGTACCTTTTCCAGCAACCATGCCTTTATCAAACACTAAAATTTGATCAGCATTCACCACCGTGCTTAAACGATGGGCAATTACCAAAACTGTTTTATGCTTGATCAGCTGACTGAAAGCCTGTTGTATCTTAAATTCATTCTCTGGATCCGAGAAAGCGGTAGCCTCATCTAAAATTAAAATAGGTGCATCTTTCAAAATGGCTCTTGCTAATTGAAAACGCTGTTGTTCGCCACCACTTAAATGAATACCATGCTGCCCAAACAAAGTCTCGTAACCGTTTGGCAAGCTCATAATAAGCTCATGGATTTGTGCAACTTTAGCAGCTTTTATTACCTCTTCCTTGGTTTTAGGCATACCCATCCTGATGTTTTCGAAAATGCTTTGCTGAAACATAAAGCTATCTTGAAAAACAAAGGACACCATCGACATCAACTGCTCATTTGGAAATGCTTTGAGCTCAATGCCACCGATGGTGATGCTACCTTCATTTACATCCCAAAATCTAGCCAAAAGCTGTCCAATAGTACTTTTTCCTGCACCAGATGGACCTACCAAAGCGGTGATAGAATGTGCCTTAACTTCAAAACTGATTTGGTTAAGAACTAAATCATGTTGCTGGTAAGCAAAAGATACATCCCTAAATTGAATATCATAATTCAGCGGATTCTTGAACTGGCCAAATTCTGGCAAAGCAGGTTCAGACAATAAAGCATCAATCTGCTCAACCCCTCTATTGATAATGGAAATTTGCATCCCCATATTGCTCAAAGCGAATAAAGGTTTAATATAACCCGTGCCTAGAATAAGGAACAGCAACAAAGTAGCTAAAGTTACCCCATTATGAAAATACAGGTATAATCCCAATGCCAGTACAGGTAAAAGGGCATTACTGGTAAAGCTCATGAAAATAGCAAAAGGAGGCGTGCTGCTTTTTATCCATGCCTGTAAAAATTCGTGAAAGGATTTAACCTTATTCCCGTATCTAGAAAAGGTTTCTGCCGACTGGCCAAATATTTTCATTACGGGCATAGCACGTACATATTCTACAATCCCTGCATTCATTTCTTCTAAAGATTGATGATATCGTTGGATAAGCACTTTGTTTCTGCCGCTATACATAATGGGCATTAAAACCGCTAAAACCAATAAAGGCACACAACTTACCGCTGCCAATTGCCAATTTTGGCTGAATAAATAAACAACCGTTACTATAGGTAGGGCCACGCCTTTAACAAAATCAGGAATTTGATGAGCAACGAAATTTTCGATACGCTCTACATCATCAGAAAGTACCTTTTTTAAAGCACCTGAGTTTCTCTCACTAAGGTATCCCATGGGCAGTTTACCTATGGCATCTACCACATATCTGCGCAACTCAAATAAAATGTTATACGCAGCAATATGAGATAGAATTCCTGATAAGAAAAATACAAGCATGCTCACTATTACAGCAATAACGGCGTAAACGATATAAGTTTTGGCCAGCTCAAAATTGACCTCGTTTTGGGTAAGTTGAACAATGATGTAAAATACCAATATATAAGGCACTAAGCTCAGCAAGGTATGTAGCAATGCCAATATTCCAGAAAGGAAAAGCGTCCCTTTTCTTCTGCCTGCAATCTCCAATAGGCGTGCGATCCCCTTTTTTCTCTTTTGTTTTTTCATGCAAATCCACTATTAAGAATAATTCTAAATAATTACCTTTGCGCAAAGGTAAACCTTAGCACTGCTTCGGCAGGTACGTAAAAAGGAATAAAAAGTCCGCTAAACGGAGTATTTAAATTGCATTGCCCATGACTCTTCGCCTACACCAAAAGGATATACCAGAAATGGTATTAGAAAGAATTTACCCGCTCAACTACGCAACGGATGGCCATACCGTGAAAGAGTGTATTACTGAACTCAATTATCCTATAGGAAAAGCCTCTTATCAGGAAATTTACTTTGATGGAGTACATATTGGTTATGGCAATGCCGTACTATCAGACAAGGTACTTTTAGGCTTTGAAACCGATGTAGAAAGCGTGGAAATGCATTTTGCACTATTGGGCAAAACCACTGCCATTACAGATCAATTTGGCCGAGATATTAGTTTCCAAGCCAACCAACATAACATTATTTACGCCAATAGCATTTGTGGCAACATGGTTTGGGAGCCCAACACCTTCAAACTTTGTGAAATCAACCTCTCTCCTAGCTTTTTTAAGAAGTACCTTCCAGAAGGCCAAGAGATTTTTGAAAATTTTAGAAGGGCAATTGACCAAGGTAAATCAGCATTAATTAGTGACCAGCACAGATCAATAAGCCATCAGATGTCGCAATTGATAGAAGAAATTACCACTTGTAACCGAAAGGGTATTTTTAAGCGAATGTTTTTAGAAGCCAAAGTATTAGAATTACTCATGCTACAACTGGAGCAATTGAGTGAACAACTTCCTACCCAAACTTCTTTGAAGAAAGCTGATGTGGAGAAGATATATGCCGTGAAAGAACTATTATCTAACACTATCAATGAAAACTACTCGCTTATTGAACTGGCACATAAAGTGGGCACTAATGAGTTCACCCTCAAAAAGGGCTTTAGGGAATTATTTGGCACTACTGTTTTTGGTTTCTGGCATGACGTTAAAATGAATCAGGCTAAATCCATGTTGTTAGATGCTGATAAAAGTATTTATGAAGTGGCAGATTTGATTGGTTACAAAAACCCACGACATTTCTCTTCTGCTTTTAAACGTAAATTCGGCTTGCTGCCTAGTAAGGTGAAAATTAGGAATTAGGAACTAGTGGCTAGTGGCTAGTAGTTAGTGGTTAGGAGCTAGTGGCTCGTCCTCTCCTACATCGTCTTCTCGACCTTGTGGAGAGATCTTTGGGGGTCGGTTATTATTTATTAGGGTGGTCATTAGTCCTGACACTTCGGGGTTGTTTAATCGCTTAACTGGTTAATTATATTTAGGACCTATGAGGTTATTTTTTAGGCTTTAGGAATCAGCGGCTAGGCCATAGTCCTTTCCTAGTTCGTCATCTCAACTTAACCTCTTTGCTTGTCATCCAGAGCGCAGCGAAGGATCTCTATATTGGTTATTAGTTCCGACACTTCGCCAATTATTTTTCATACCACTCGTAACCTAATTTCCCAACACCACGTCCTACCTTGCATAACTTAATTTTAAATATGGCGCTTACCATTACCAATCTACACAAACAATACAACACTCAAAAAATCGCTCTTTCTAATTATTCACTTACCATTAACAAAGGAGTTTTAGGTTTACTAGGTCCAAACGGTGCAGGTAAATCTACCTTAATGAAAATTATTGCTACCATAAGCAAACCATCAGGCGGAAGCCTACTTTTAGATGGGGTAGATATCATCCAAAACCCTAATAGCATTCGTAAAGTATTGGGCTATTTACCCCAAGATTTCGGAGTTTATCCAAATCTCAATGCCTACGAATTTCTAACCTACATTGCCGCAATGAAAGGCTTGGGCGGCAAAGCCCTTCGTAAGCGTATCGAAATGCTCTTGGAAGGAGTTAACCTTACTGCCGATGCTAAAAGGCCTATTGGTACTTACTCTGGTGGAATGAAGCAGCGTATTGGCATCGCACAAGCCTTGCTTAACGATCCAAAAGTGTTGATTTTTGATGAACCAACCGTTGGTTTAGACCCCGAAGAACGGATGCGGTTCCGTCAGTTAATCGCAGATTTGGCACAAGATTGTATCGTTATCCTTTCCTCACATATTGTATCAGACATTGAAACCATTGCCGATGAGGTGGCGATTATGCAAGACGGCAAACTAATTACACATGGGCCACAATACGAAATCATTAAACAGGCAGAGGGTAAAATATTTGAAGTGCTATTGGATTACGAAGCGCTAAACGATTTTAAGCTCCAGCATAAAGTTATTGATACCGCAAGGCAGGCCGATAAAATAAAAGTAAGGTATATCGCAACGCAAACTCCTGTAGCAAACCAATCTACTGTAGTAGCCGCCACCCTAGAAGATGCTTATTTATTTCTAACCCAAAACAACCAATAAGCGTCTATGCCATTTTTATATCAAATCGTTAAAGCCGATTACCTACAACGTACGCGAAGCTATTATTTCTTAATCACACTAGCCGTTACCGTATTCATGGCCTATGCATTTATACCCGCTCAAAATGCCAATTATACCACCTTAAGTGCCGCTGGCTACAAAGGCGCCTATAACTCGGCATGGGTAGGTTATGTATCTGGTATTATGACTACCGTACTCTTATCATACCTAGGATTTGTGTTGGTAAATAGCGGTATCAAAAAAGATATTGAAACTGAAGTGGGACTTATTATTGCTACCACCCCTATCAGTAATTTTAAATACCTTTTGTGCAAACAGCTCAGTAACTATTTGGTATTGCTTACTATTGCAGCCATTACTTTAGTAGTAAGTGTTTGCGTGTTCTTTTATCGCGGAACAGGCTATCCCTTTATTTTAAGCAACTTTTTATTGCCCTATTTATTTTTCGCTGTACCCGCATTGTTTGTCGTAGCTACGTTAGCTGTGGTGGGCGAAGTATTTTTGGGAAAGCGAAACATCCTTCAATTTGTTGCTTTTTTCTCGCTTTGCGGAATTTATATGACCATGATTAACAAAGACGGCGTTCAGTCTGAAGGGGCTTTTGATCCATTTGGGCTAAGTTTAATGAGCAAAAGCATTACACACCGCATCAACACTCATTTCGGTGAAAACATCAAAAGTGTATCCTTTGGCTTCATTTTTAATGGACAAAAAAGCTATCAACTATTTGAATGGCAAGGGCTAAATTGGTCTGCACTATTTATCATCAGCCGACTAGTCTGGGTTGGAGCAAGCTTATTACTTATTTATATATCCTCGTTGTTCTTCCATCGTTTCGATTTTAAACAATCCGCCAGTACTAAAAGAAAGAAGGAATTAGCACTCAACAATATCAAATCCACAAACACCAGTATAGGGTTAAATTGGGCGACACTTCCCATCCTTACCTTTAACTACGGCATATTTCCCCTCGTAAAAACAGAATTATTACTCTTAGTGCGACAAGGCGATAAATGGCTTTGGTTGTTAAATGCTGGCTTATGGATAGCCATGTGCTTTACACCATTGAACATTGCCTATACTTATTTACTGCCTATATTATTATTTCTGCAAGTAGGCCGATGGTCGGAGCTAGCTACTAAGGAAAAAACTAACCGTGTTCATTATTTTGCTTATGCCTCTTATAAGCCTTTACAGCGCTTGTTAACTTCACAAATTTTAAGCGGGATAATTTTGGCTATCGGGCTGTCTTTACCCATTATTGTCCGTAGCGTTTTTGCAGGGGATAGTTATGCAATTCTCCATATTATCAATGGAGTAATGTTTATTATTTTGTTGGCCGTAGCTTTAGGCATCATGAGCGGAGGTAAAAAAATGTTCGAGATATTTTTTCTTTTGCTCACTTACGGAGCATTAAATAAGTTGCCTGTTACCGACTATTTGGGTAGTTTACCACATCCGCAGATGAGCCTATTTGTGGCAGTAGTATTTTGTTTAAATGTGGTTTTACTTAGCCTTAGTTTAATTGCAAGAAGTTACCAAGCAAGACACTTATAGTACTTTGCGTTCCTAGCGTATCTCTTCCTTTCTTAGCGGCTATTTTATTTTACCGCTAAGGTTGGCTGAGGATATCACAAAGGAACGCAAAGACATTTCATTTAGTAACCTAAGCCTTAGATTTTGTTTACCTGCTATTTCAGTCCCTTTGCGTTCTTAGCGTAACTCTTCTTTTCTTAGCGGTTATTTTTTACCGTAAAGATTGATGCAGATATCGCAAAGGAACGCAAAGACCAGCTACCTTTGAGTTCATATTCTTTTTCAGAAAAGCAATCCTCTACAAGTATTAACGTTGGTCCTGCTTTCTCTCATAGTCCTCGCCCTTCGATAAACTCAGGGCTGTGGGCTAATCCGCTCAATCAGGTTTAAACAGCAAAAATCTTCGCGTTCTCAGCGTAACTCTTCCTTTCTTAGCGGTTATTTTTCACAAATGACGAAGATGATTCATAACGTTTGTACTGACAAAGAATTTATTCGTAAAATTGGAAAAATCCACCCAAAACATGAGAGAAACCACAAATCCCAAGGTTAATCGCTTTAATTACGTATGGAAAAGATATACCACTTTTATCAATAAGAGAACACTTTCCAAACAAGCAGACCGTAGTAGAAATGAGATTTGGAAAGACAGATTTTTCACACAAATCATCAAATTTGCGGTACCTACTGGAATAGTCTCTCTCCTAGCCTCCGTAACCATCGAATACCGAAACGGGAATTACCTTACCGCTGTCATTGATTTAGCTGCTTTCAGCTTAGTACTATATCTCATCCTCCATCAAAGGATCAGTATCCAATTGAAAAAATATTTCGGGATTTCTATCATGGTCATTTTTTCGGTTTTGAAGATATACACCTTACAATCGCTAATGCTGGGTTCCATTTTTCTACTCCTACTTAGTTTATTTGCAACGCTCCTGTTCAACAAAAAGATAGCTTACATTACTGTATTGATTAATGCGCTAATATGTGTCATCGCCACTATAGTTTTAATGCAAAACCCACTAGCTTCCCAATCTGAATTAGTCAACGACAATCATCCTAATAGATGGATGCTATACACATTCAATTTTATTTTCGCCAATCTGGTAATGGTGTCTGTAGTCCTGTATATCACTAATGGATTTCAAAATACCATCGAAAAGCTAGCAGACCTTCATTTAAAACTTTATCAAGAAGTGGAAGACAAAACCGCAAAAGAAGCGCTGTTACAAGAATCACTTACTCATTACAAAAGCCTATTCTTTTTTAATCCTCTGCCCATACTCATTTATGATCCTACAACTTTACGTTTGCGCTATGTGAACAGAAGTGCCATCGATTGCTACGGATATACCAAAAAAGAGTTTCAGGAAATGAAAGTCAATCAATTGTTAAGATGCCCAGAAGAAACATTCAGGAACAAAATACGTCGCGACTTTGTACACCAAACAGACCAACACTATCGCAAAAGCGGGGAATCGATAGCGGTAGATATCAACGCCAGTAACATCAGGCTTAATGGCTCTTGGGTACGATTGGCTATTATAAGGGATATTACTGCTGAACAGGCATATATTGCCGCCATTGAAAATAAAAATGAAAAGATGAGAGAAATTGCCTATCTACAATCTCATGTGATCCGCAACCCTCTTTCCCGAATTTTGGGGATTGTAAAACTATTGAACCATGATCCCATTGATGATCCGGAACTCAACCAATTTTTATCATATCTCACGCATTCTGCCGAAGAGCTCGACACCGTAATTGGCAGTATTGTAAAACAAACGGAAGAGGAAATCAAAAATATCCCAATAGTTAGGAATGTAAGTTCAATTTAATATCGAATGTGGTGGTTTGCCTGCCGTGACTTTGGTATTTTAAAACTCCTTTGCGTTCTTGGCACAACTCTTCCTTTCTTAGCGGTTAATGTTTACTGCAAAGATTCAACCTGTGTTTAGTGCTAACAATCAATAAGCAAACGCATTACCATGTAAGTCGAAATAATTATAAATCGTATTTTTAGGTGATTATCCTTCATCAAATGAAAAAAACAATTTTGCTTTGCCTGTTTTATTTTCCTTTAATCACACTGTATGCACAAACCAATGTCCATTATGAAACATTAATTGCGAAGGCAGGTTTATTACATCTCCAAAAGAACTATAAAGCAGCTATTAATGATTATGAACAGGCTTTTAAAATTCAACGCCCCGATGCACTCACTGCCTACAAAGCCGCAGGAGTATATGCACTAAACCAAAATGCAGATAAAGCCTTTTATTATCTACAGATTTCATTAGATAAAGGCTGGACAGAAGCCAATTGGCTAGCTAACGATCCTTATTTTGACTACTTAAAAGACACCGCTTACGAAAAATGGAAAGTTCTGGAGAAAGAGGCTTTTGATAAAGAAGAACAGTATTCCAAGACTTTAAAACTTTCTTCATTAAGAAAAGAAATCAACATGATGACGCTTAAGGACCAACAACTGAGATTTAAGCGCTCGCAAACAAATAATGATAGTTTATTGGCAGTACTCAATAGAGAAATCCACAAATCGGACTTTAACAACCTGCAACGAGCTAAAAGCATTTTAAAAGAATATGGCTGGCCAACGATAGCAGAAATTGGAAAAGACGGTCAAAACAATTTGTGGCTAATTGTTCAGCATGCCGACCAAGACATTGCATTCCAGAAAAGTGCATTATTGGCAATGGAAAAATTAAAAGGAACAACAGCCCTAAACCTCGAAAACTATGCCTTTTTATATGATAGAGTTCAATGCAATTTAAACTATAAGCAGCAATATGGCACACAGGTTTTATGGACAGGAAACGGTATGGCCACTGGCTTTAGACCCATATCAGCAGAATATCAAGCGAATGAACGAAGGAAGAAAATAGGTTTACAGCCTCTGGAAATTTACTCGCTAACTTATGGTTTTTCTTATCAACCTATTGGCAAAGAAGTATCTCAACAAAACGATATTAACTATCAAAAACAAGTTCAAAAACTGATCGATCAAGCAAAAATTGCTTACAGAAACAAAAGGTATCAGCAAACCTATGACGATTATAATCAAGCCTCTACATTTTTAGGAGGAATGTCTGATGAGGATAATTTTGAGGCAGCTGTTATTTTTTCAAAAATTGCAGCAAATGATCCTGATGGAAAATATAAAAGTATCGCCCTAGATTTCTTGGACTTATTGAACATAAGAAATACATTAACCAAAGCCCAGCTGTTAGGCCAACCAGCTTTCAACATCTTAAAAAATGAAGAAAGATGGATAAAACTGAACAAGCAAAAGTAAAATATTCACAGAGAAAGTCTTAGTATAAAAAGCCGATGGTATTACGATGTCCTAACATATTTTAACCTCTCCTACTGATTTTTGGCTACAACAATCTGACATTAGACTACATCATTGCTTTAGGTTCTTTGGAAATTTGTAGTCATAAATTAAAGACAAAAGAATGAAAGTATTTGTAACAGGAGCCTCAGGCTATATTGGCACCGCAGTAATAAAGGAACTACTAAATGCAGGGCATCAGGTCATCGGTTTGGCCCGTTCACAGGCATCCGCAGAAATCATCAGTAATGTAGGAGCGGAAGTCTTATTAGGAAACCTTGAAGATCTAGCAGTCTTAAAAAAAGGAGCTGCATTGGCCGACGGTATTATACATACGGCTTTTATCCACGATTTCAGCCAATATCAAAAAGCTGGAGAAGTTGATCATTCTGCCATAACTACCATGGCCGAAGTATTAGAAGGAACAAATAAGCCTTTGATTGTGACTTCGGGAATGTTGGCCCTACCTCCTATTGATGGTTTCATCAGAGAAGAAAGTTCGGCAGAAAATGCTCCGCGTACCTCAGAAGCTACTGCTTTGGCATTAGCCAAGAAAGGAATTAATGTTTCTGTGATTCGTTTACCTCCATCAGTGCACGATAAAGGCGATAAAGGCTTTATTCCGTTTATCATCCATCTAGCTCGTCAACATGGCGTTTCAGCCTATCCAGAAAACGGTAAAAACAATTGGTCTGCAGTACATCGTTTAGATGCAGCAAAGGCATTTAAATTGGCTTTGGAGAAAGCAAACATTGGTGCAGTGTACAATGTAGTAGGCGATCAGGCTATTGAAACCAAAACAATTGCTACTCTTATTGGCAAAGAACTGAATTTACCTGTTCAGTCTGTATCGGGAGCAGCCATTGGAGCACACTTTGACTGGATGGCTCGTTTCATTTCCTTTGAGGGCGCTGCCGTTGGAATAAAAACACAAGAGCAATTGGGCTGGCAGCCTACACAGATAGGCTTGCTAGAAGATATGCAGGCAAATTATTTCTAGGTCGACGACTAATGACATCAAGTAAAAAATGACTAATTTGGATGATGGAAAATAAGCAGCCTATTAGACTCCGAAGCATTAGCGAATTTCACACTTCGAGGGGCCTGCCCCAACCCGAACATCCTTTGATTAGTGTAATTGATTTTGGTAAGGTACCACGTACAGCACAAGCGGGAGGAAATAGTTGGGTATTTGATTTTTATCAAATTTCACTTAAACGAGGTATTGACTTTAAGATGAAATATGGTCAACAAGAATATGATTTTGATGAGGGGGTGATGGGATTCATCGCTCCCAATCAAGTCTTTAAAATTGAGACAGAGCTTAACCCCTCCTTAAAACGTTCAGGTTGGATGCTTTTAGTACACCCCGATTTTTTATGGAATACCGCATTAGCAAAGAGTATCAAACAATATGAATATTTTGATTATTCCATTAATGAAGCACTTTTTTTATCCGAAAAAGAAGAAAAAACAGTGAATGGAATTATCGAGAATATCAAACAAGAGTACCATGCCAATATTGATCGATTCAGCAAGCAAATTATTATCTCACAAATAGAAACTTTATTAGGCTATTCAGAGCGATTTTACAACCGACAGTTTATCACTAGGGAAAAATCAAACCACCGCATCCTGCAAAGCTTAGAACAGTTACTTAATGGTTATTTCAATAGCAACAATCTCATTTCGCAAGGGCTGCCCACGGTGCACAATATTGCCGAAAAACTAAACGTATCCCAAAAATATTTAAGCTCACTGCTCAAGGTACTTACTGGACAAAGTACCCAACAGCATATCCATCAAAAATTAATAGAAGTAGCTAAAGAAAGGTTGTCATTGACTAATCTCTCCATCAGCGAAATTGCCTATGACTTAGGCTTTGAACATTCACAGTCTTTTAGCAAGCTATTTAAAAGTAAAACAGGCCAGAGTCCGTTGGAGTTCCGTGCAGGCTTCAATTAATTTATCGCCATCCAGTACATACGGGATGAAAACACTGGAAAGCAACACAAAGACAAACCATATAACAATCTGATTTTCAAATAATTTACATCCACCACTTTAGAGACACTTTGCGTTCTTAGCGTAACTCTTCATTTCTTAGCGGTTATCTCTTTACCGCAAAGGTTGAGAAGACATCGCAAAGCAACGCAAAGACAAACCATATAACAATCTAACTTTTATATTATTTTCGCTCGCTATTCCAGAAGCACTTTGCGTTCTTAGCGTAACTCATCCATTCTTAGCGGTTATCTCTTTACCGCAAAGGTTGAGAAGACATCGCAAAGCAACGCAAAGAACACTTATCATATCATCTTCAAGCGCTCTTCCTCCAAATCAATTTGGTATAACTGATGACGGATAATCTCTTCATTTATCTTTGGATCTTTATTCAACTCCACAAGGTATTCACGCTGACTTTCTAGCATTTCTATAAAAATAGTCTTGGTTTTATCATTCATCCAGCTATCGTCTGTGGCTTTTGCCCTTTCTTCCCATTGCTGAATAAACTTTTCCAAACCGGCGTGACCCCGAAATTCATTTTCATATTTATACTTGAGAAACTCATAGATATGCTGTTTCAAACCTTGCTTCATCTTTTTACGGGTTGCTGCTTCCTCCGCTTCATCAAAAATACCTTCAAATAAACGACTGCGTTTGATAAAATGTGGAAGTGTAAGTCCCTGCACCAATAAGGTGAGTAAAATGGCCACAAAGGTGATAAACAAAATCAAATCTCTATGCGGAAAAAGTGTTCCATCGGCCAGTTTCACTGGAATAGCCAGTGCCGCCGCTAAAGATACCACGCCCCTCATTCCCGTCCATCCGAGCAACGCTGGCATTAACCATCGTCGTCTTCGTGAAGCCGCATGTGGCATTACCGTAGGTCTAAAAATCAGTGTAGCAATCAAAGCCGCATAACCGCTGATCATTCTTGCCCCAATAAGAACCCCCGTAACCAATACCCCATAGCCAATGGCAGTACTCAAGGGAATACCTTTAGCATGAATACCGCTCACAATCTCTGGAAGTTCCAAGCCAATAATTAAGAAAATAATACCATTTAGAATAAATACAAAGCTTTCCCATACACTATAGCCCCTGATACGACTGGTACTGTTCAAAAATATCAATCGCTGGGCCGACATGTACAACCCACCACACACTACTGCTAATACCCCCGAACTGTGTAACTGTTCTGCTACCCAATACATAAAATAAGGTTCTATCAAAGTAAGAGCAATATCAGAGGAAGCATCTGTAGGCAAACGCTTATGCATTTGTACGAAAATCCAACCCAATAATAATCCTATAGCAATACCTCCTAGCACCATCCATAAAAAGCTAGTTGCGGCTTCTTGCCAAATAAACTGCCCTGTGCCCACCGCCACTAACGCAAAGCGAAAAATAATCAGCGAGGAAGCATCGTTCAATAAGCTTTCCCCTTCCAAAATAGTTGCAGTAGACCGAGGAATCTTTACAAATTTGGTAATGGCTCCCGTACTCACCGCATCTGGCGGAGAGACAATTCCTCCCAACAGAAAACCCAATGCAATGGTAAACCCTGGGATATAGTAATTAGTAACCAGTGCCACCGATAATGCAGTAAAGAAAACCACCAAAAAAGCAAAACTGGTAATAATGCGCCACCATTTTTTCATCTCCTTAAAAGAGATAGACCAAGAGGCTTCAAATAATAAAGGAGGAAGGAATATAAAAAAAATCAAATCAGGATTAATCCTCACCACAGGCAAGTTAGGGATAAAGCTAACCGCCAATCCAGCCACAACCAATAGCACCGGATAGGCAATGCGCAATTTAGTTGCCCACATTTCCAATAGCACCACCGCTGCAACCATGGCCAATAAAAAAGGTAAAATTGTATGCATAAATATTTTGTTGTCTTGAAAGTTAGCAAATTATGTAGGATTAAAATCGTATTTTTTCAAGAGAAATCAAATGAATAAAGTACATTAGTTGCCAAGCATTGCAAGGGAACAGCATTATGATCATAGACCACCAAAAGCACGACTTATTTGGCAAATCGCTCCTCCAAAAAATTGTATTAAAAGCGCCATTTAAGTTTACCATGCCCATTACGGATAATGCCTGTTTTTTTTACATGCTGCAAGGCGAAATGCAATATGAAGTAAACGAAGAACCAGTTACCCTTCCCACTAAACATTCTTTGTTTTTAAACTGTGTTAATTCTAGCAGAGAAATCAGTCATTCGACAGCGAGCAGCAACAATGAGATTGTGATTGTTAACTTCCATCCAGATATTTTAAAGAAAATTTACGATCGGGAGCTACCGCTTATCCTGCAGCCTATTAGGAACAGGGCGCCAGAAAAGTCCATTGAGAAAATCAACAACGATTTCCTAATCCAAAAATACATTGAAGGACTGCTCTTTTACTTTGAAAACCCTTCACTCATTAATGAGGATATCTTGATTTTGAAACTAAAGGAAATCATCCTCTTGCTCTCGCAAACTCAAAATGCGGAGGCCATACAAATCATATTGTCACAGTTATTTTCGTCAAGCATCTATACTTTTAAGCAGGTTATTGAGGCACATTTATTTTCACAAATCACCATTGAAGAACTGGCACAACTAAATCACTTAAGCCTTTCTTCCTTTAAACGGGAATTTGCAAAACTGTACAATGATACTCCTGCCAATTATATCAAAACTAAAAAGCTAGAAAAAGCCGCGGAACTACTTTCCTTGTCTGATAAGCGCATTAGTGAAATTGCATTTGATTGTGGCTTTAACGATTTGGCTAACTTTACCAAAAGCTTCCGCAGTAAATACAACACTACACCTAAAAACTACCGACTAAAGTACAGTAATACCCCGTAACCAATATTACTTCCGTCATCATTCCTTCTTGTTGACTAATAGTTTTGGGTGAACCAATTTGCCAAATAATTGACCCTATTCGCAAAGTTCCTCTGCAGTTTCTGTAAGACATTTGTATCATCATTATATGATACTTTAAACAGAACAATTAATTATCTATTCACAAAAAATTATCGAAATGGGACTATCATCTTTGGGAATTTTTCACACTATTATTGGTGTTGCTGCTATTGTAGCCGCTATTACATCTTTCATTAAATACGGCAAAATCAATCTCGCTGTATTATCTGGCAAAATCTATTTTTACGGAACGGTCATTACTTCTCTTACGGCTTTGGGTTTATCCAAACTGGGCGGCTTTAACCCAGGCCATGTATTTGCATTATTCATTGTATTATTGGTATTAGCAGCCTATTTTCTTCACGTTAAAAAAACAAAAAATCAAAGGGCTCGTTTCTTCGAAAATTTTTTCCTCTCTTTCAGCTTTTTCCTTTCATGGGTACCCACTGTTAACGAAACATTTACCAGAATCCCTGTAGGCCACCCTTTGGCAAAAGACATTAGCGACCCTGTAATTGGCCAAACATTACTTTTTCTCCTGATCCTTTTCATTGCTGGTTCTATTTATCAATTTAGGCAACAGAAAAAAATCAACCAATCCATTTAGCATCAAAAGGGGCCAACCATTTCCAGGAAAGCTCCTTTTATTCAGCCTGTTCATTCTCCTACAAAGTAGTAGCTATGCAATAAAATGTTTAAATTAGAAGGTAACGAAGCCTAAGCTTCCAAACACCTACCCAGTACTGATTTAGCGTAAACTTGTAAGCTATGAAAAAAGAGCTACTATTTTTTTGCTGGTTGTTATTATCTTGGAGTTTAGGAAGAGCACAATCTTCTGAACTTAGCAACATCCAAGCATCTTTACCCCAAATCCGCGACAGCTTAAAGTATGTAGATGCCCTGAACCGCATGGCCATACTGCTTTATGAGAAAAATGTAGACAGCACCTTTTATTATACCCGAAAAGCACGAGAAATTGCCAACCGTCATCATTACGAACGAGGCAAGGCGGACGCCATGAACAACCTTGGAATCTTTTTCGACATTAAAGGCAACTTTCAATTGGCGTTAAAATACTACAACGAAGGGTATATCGCTTATCAAAAATTAAAAGACTCGGTCAACATTGTTCAAGCCCTGATGAATATTGCCATGGTTTACCATGAAATGGGTAAAGATGAACGAGCTATTCAGCGCTATGACCAAGCTTTTAAGCTGTCGAAAAAACTTCGTAACGACTCCATCAGTTCATTGGTTATTTACAACTACCTGCTCTCCTACCCGCAGCATTTCACCAAAGATTCTACCCGTTACTACATTAAGTTGGCCCAACAAATTGCCACCAAATATAAAGACGAACGAACCTTGCTAGCTATAGATCAGCTCATTGCCGACGACCTTATAATTCATGGTAAACGAGCCGAGGGTTTAGCTCTCCTAAAAAAAACCATTGCTACTTCCGTAGCTAAAAAGCTGTATTACGTTTCTATGGACATGCACATTGATTTGGCGCAACAGCTAGAAAAAACCGATCCAGAAAAGAGTGCAGCCTTATATCATAAAGCGCTTGCCATTGCTAACCTTAATGATTATTTGTACTACGGTGAAATTTTAACTCGTCAACTATTTGAGTTTTATAACGCCCGTGGAGATCATGTAAAAGCAGGAACCTTTGGAAAAAAATTCATTGAAATTCGTGACAAGGAAGCAAAATTAAATAGTGAATCGGGAATAGACTACATTGATTACGCCGTAAAAGAAGAGCAGGTAAAATCATTGCAAAACCGCTATAGCTATCAGGCGGCACTTTCCATATTATCGTGCATTGCATTTCTATTGGCCATTTATACCATCATTTCTATTCGTAAGCATTTGCAGCGAACCAAGAAACAAAACAGCCAAATGAAAGAGGCTTTAACCGCATTGGAACATAGCCAAGCCGATAACACCCGTATGATGCGCATTGTAGCGCACGACCTACGCAATCCCATTGGCGGAATGCTTTCCGTTGCCTCAATGATGTTGGAGGAGCCCGAAAGATCGGAAGAAGACAAAATCCCACTTGATTTAATCAAGACTTCTAGTCAACATTCCCTAGAGCTGGTGGATAGCCTTCTACAGTTGCAATTTAACAGTGAAGATTTAAAGAAAGAACCCATAGATATTGCAGAAATGCTGAAATACTGCGTTTCCCTATTAGAAAGCAAAGCCGAAGCTAAGGAACAACAATTAAGCCTTGAAACGGTCCCAACTACCTTGTCTGCTAGCCGCGAAAAACTTTGGCGAGTAGTGAGCAACTTGATTGCCAATGCCATTAAATTTAGTCCTAACGGTGCTAAAATCAAGCTCAAAATGGCGCAGATGGCTCTTGGCATCCGTATTTCTGTAAAAGATGAAGGGATTGGCATTCCCCCAGAACTAGGTGAAAAGATATTCGATTTATTTACCGAAGCTAAAAGACTAGGCACCGCAGGTGAGCATACTTTTGGGATGGGTTTAGCCATTTCAAAGCAGATTGTAGAGGCTCACAATGGCAAAATATGGTTCGAAAACAATAAAACTATTGGTACTACTTTCTTTGTCGACTTGCCTTTTTAATTTGGTCGTCACGCCGTTTCGTTACCAAAAAGTTCTCTATATTTAGGCTGATTTCTTTTAAAGACCGTCCATGAAAAGTTATGACTTCCAAGCCCATATAGAAATCATAGGAATTAATCCATATGTAGAGGTACCTGAAGCAATTTTAACAGAAATCTTTAATCAGGGAGGGAAAAGCAAAGGGCATATTCCTATTAAAGGAACGATCAATAATTTACCCTATCGTCAAACCTTGGTTAAATACAGCGGCTTTTGGCGACTTTACATCAATACTACCATGCTGAAAGACTCTCCTAAACGTATTGGAGAGGTGATTAACGTCACCATTCAGTTTGATGCTTCAGACAGAACCATTCAGGCACATCCCAAATTAACAGAGGCTTTAGCGAGCAACCTAGAAGCCAAAGCAGTATTTGATCAGCTAAGTCCTTCCCTACAAAAGGAAATAGTACGCTACATTGCCAACCTAAAAACCACCGAAAGTATCCAACGGAATATCGAAAAAGCTATTGATTTCTTATTAGGCAAAGGTGCGTTTATTGGAAGGAAAGGAATTAGGGGTTAGAGATTAGTGATTAGTGGTTAAATTATTAAAATCAATTTGGATAAACTATCTCAAAGTCATCTTCTTATTCCAATTACGAACTAACCAAGCTTTTACCTGGATATGAGTAAACTGTTTTTCTGGCAGAAAAATCAGCATTTCCTAAATCTTTTTAGGTTGCTGAAAAGCTGGTCCCATTTGAGCCAGTATTTTGTTAATGATGAAGATCACCTGCTGACCGTCATGACGTCCAAAAATAAGATGATCGCCAAAAAATAGTGTCGGCGAAAGGTCTAACAAACAATTATACCAATTATAACGAGCTTTTAAGCTTAATTCTTTTTTGCTAATATTCATGTTTGTATCTGATCATTAAGTGCTATTTGATATACATCTGTTTCTTAAACTTACGGATATTGACTTCCAGCAGGTTATAATTAAGGTCGTCATGATGATCGTTACGATACTTTATTAAGCGCTCAATGGCCTGTTCAGCATCTGCTATCATTTGATTTATGTAAGCCAACGCACCTTCCTTGGCCTGCTCCATTGCTTCTGCCCTATTGATATAGTCTCGAAACTTTTGCTTTACAGAGGAAAGGGTGTAGCCCTCTCCACTTGGTAAGCGTCGGAACACAATGGGTTTGAAATCGTTTACAGAAACCTCTGCAACTTCCGTTTCATTATCATAAACACGGTAATATTTAAAAATAGGCTGCATTTTCATGAGTAATAATTTTAGGTGTATAAATACTAGTTAATGCTAACTAAGTGGATAGAGAACATATCCTATCGTTTTCAAAATAAGACGTACAATTAAGTAAAGATGTGTTCAGGGGTTCTGCTTTAAACTATCTTCAGGAAACAATCCCATTTTCCAAAGCGTATTTAATCAATGAAGAATAATTATCTGTACCAGTTCTGTCGAACAAGAGCTCAAAATGCCTTTTCACCGCGTTTACGTTCATCGAAAGTTTCTGCCCAATGGCTGTTTGGCTGGTGCCGTTAACGACAAACTGCAACAACTGTATTTCATGACTGGAAAATGCAGTATCTTGACTAACGAAAGTTTCAAGAAAAGGTTGTCGACCAAGTTTAGCTTCCATGAGGAGCATGTGCAATTGATTGGAGAGGTATCTTCCTCCGCTGCTCACCAATTGGAGACACAAAAACAACTCCTGTCCCTCAATGTTTTTCAACAGATATCCATCTACCTCTTCCACAAAAGGCGGTATTCTAAAGCTTCCATCTGCCTCCGCTCCTGTGAGCCAAATAATTTTGGTAGTTGATGAAAACACCTCCATCCATGAAAGTAAAGTTGTCCGTTCCTTCAACCCCAAATCGGCTCCTATCATCACAATATCAATTCGTTGTCCACTGAAATATGCCTTAAGATCATTTAGGTCTGAAGTATCTCCCACCATTTGCCATTGAGTGTTGCTCTCTATAAGCGTTCTGATATCGCTCCTGAAAACAGAATCGAAATCAAACAATAACATATTTTTCATTGAGTTGGGTTTAAGCCTAGTTTTACGAATTTCATTTTCGGACCTTAGGCATTCCGAACACGACAAGGGAATCAACTGATAATCAAACAAAAAAGAATCAAAAAAGTTTGCTTATATGGAAAATACAATCCTTTATTGCAGGGCTAAATTTCAAATAAAAAAGCCAATGAAAATTTCACTGGCTCTCATTAATCATAAATCCTTGTTTATTGTGATACGTTTGATGGTTAACTAGTTACAAGTCCTACTCGTCTTGCTCCTGAGCATACTGGAACTCATCAGAATCTTCTTTCAGTTTATCTAATTTTTCATTGGTCGCTTTTGACCTTTCTCTTAGCGCTCTAGATTTCTCCAACAACCGATCAGTCGCGTTCTGGTTAATCTCTTCTTGGGGGACTGTGGTTTCCATTTTATTGATTTTCATCAATGTACGACATTTAATCGGATAAACGTGAATTTAATAGCGAACTAAATACTAAAATGTATCTGTTTATGCCTATACCTTAATAGATAGAGATTGTTTATTTTTATTTGTACAACCAATTAAAAACAACATGATGAACTTGCTAAAAAGAAAAACCACTTGGACAAACATGGAATTTATTCCATTTAAGCTATGCTTAACAAGTATTTATATTATTGTAGGCAGCTATTTCCATCATTTTTTTAAAGACTATTACCTCATACTTGCTATTGTATTCGGCATTACCGTGATATGGACCGTTTCTTTATGGTTAAAAAAGATGAGAAATAATAATTAGCTAAATCCTACCAGCTTCCTGTTCTGCTTTGATATATGCTATTCCTTCTTTATAACTGGTTATTTTAAATTCAGGGAAACGACTTTTAAATTTCGAAACGTCAAACACATTATCAACGGCATACCTTGGCAAAAGCTCCTGTAGTTCTTTGACCCTCTTGTTAAAGAGGGCACCAATACTGAGTACAAATTTTGGAATGATCGTATATTTAAATTCCTTACCATATATTTCGGATACTAGGGCTATCAACTGTTGATAATTCAGGCGGTGATCATCTATCGGAAGGTGCCAAGTCTGCCCGTAAGCATCGGGCGTATTTCCTATTAGTGCTGTAGCTCTGCTGGCATCAGGTGTCCAAATCAAACTTCTTATTTTTTGATCGCTCAATAGTACTTTTAGCTTTTTATGTTCGCTAATCGCATCGAATATAAAAGTATTGGTAATGCTTTGCGTCTTAGCGGGGCCATAAAATTCTGGCGCACGACAAATCACTGCTTCAATCTGTCCTTTATGCATTTCATGTAAGAGCATTTCGGCAATTTGCTTCCTTACCGCACCTTTTCTACCTACAGGCTTGAATGGGCTGCTTTCCGTTAAAACCTCTTCGTTTTGAGGATACATGTAGGTATTATCAAAAAACACCAACTTAACGCCATACTGCTTACACGCATCTATTACATTAGCCATAATCACAGAAAATTGCGCTTCCCACATTTTGCTATCCATGGGCAACCCTAAAGTAAAATAAGCAATATCACTTCCTTTTACCGCCTCATTCGCCTGTTCTCGGTTCAACAAATTAGCGGCAAACAAAGTATCAGTCTCATTTACTTTTTTAGGATGTCTACTCACCAATCTAATCTCAGAAGTATAATTTCTTTTGAGTTCCCTAGCTAGTTCTTCGGCAATTTGTCCGTTGGCTCCAAGTATCGTCTGCATGCGTTATCCGTATTTTACTTCACTAATTTATCAATATCTAGTTAATAATTAGCGTCCCTACCTTTTCACTTCGGGGGATACGGAAAATAGTGATCTTCAAAAAGTAACCCAAAGAATGCATTTTTCTCATTTATGCCACTATTATCGTAAAATCGAGAGCTAATATTACCGTCGTAAAATTCACTAAGTATAACATGTTTTAGTCCTCTACCAATCTTGTTTTTCTGAGGTGGTTTGGTCATCTCATCATGTAAATCTATTTTTTTGATACTGGTATCGCCAACCATATTCCACCGGCCTCCATAAAATTGATAAGGGATAATTCGTGAATTATTTTCGGTATTTACAATCAGTATATTTTTGACCTGATACTGCTCCCCTCTTTCTATAAATTCAAGCACAAAAAAATGCTTCAAGGTTGTATCTCTGGAAAAAATAGTTTCTAAAAATAGAGCACGGAGCGTTTGGCCTTCCGCTGAGCTGGAATTTAAAAGAAGCTTAGCGCTTTTGAAATGATTCCTAAATGTTGTTTTTAAATATTTGTCATTAGCCTTAGATAATTGTTCCCTTATAGAGTTCGACGTTTTCTGATTCCATATTTCCTGTACACTACTAGGCAAGTTTCTTTTTACTGTACAACCTATCATGATGGTACATATAATTAAAACAAAGGTATATATCCTCATATTCTATTTAAATCATTTTTAAAATCATACATGTATAAACCCTAATTCAATTTATTTGAATTTGATATATCCTCAGTTATTTGACTGGCCAACTTTGGTGCTCTGCTCTTCCATTTGATTAAACCAATCCATCAAAACTTGCTTCTCTTCTTTGGACAATACCGCTTTTCGATGAACTAAAGTATAAGATGTTAACGGCATTTCTCCATTTTTAACTTGATTTAACATTGACCTGAACTTGTTCCGTTGCTTGCGAGTGGAGTAGGTACCAAATTCACTGAAATTAAGCTCTTTTTTCCCTTCTTTAATATGTGCGGCCACATACCAACCCAAGGGCTGAATGTAGTAATACCATGGATAAACCACATGGTTACTATGACAATCGTAGCAAGACCGAACCAAAATAGCCTTTACTTCTTGTGGAACCATATACATCCTTTCTATAGATGCATCGGAAGCTTTATTTGATTGGTCTGATAATGGCTGAAAGAATTGCATGGCAATTAAAATAGCTGCCAATCCCAATAGTATTTTATGTTTTAATGACATCTCTTTTTATTTAATTTCCAATGAAGGCCACAGCCTGCCATAGATCAACATACACAGACTGTGGCCTTCATTTATTTAACTTCTATGGTTGCTTGAACGCTGCCACAGTCTATCATTTTTGAGCCATAGTATGGATTTTTGATTTCTTTAGTCTCACTAAACCAAATCGCTCCCTTACCGCCATTAAACATAGGACAGTGGTCTTGATACAATGTTTGTGGGGCACCAAATAGTTTGATCAAATCTTTCAAGTCTTCGCTAATCGAAACCAAATGTTCCCTTTGGTGCGCTATGTTACCTACATTGTCTCCAATATGTTCAGCATGCTCCTTAGCATCGGCAGCTATTTCCATATACGCCTCATGCTTGTCATTAGGAATTGATGCCATATCAATTTTATTTAAGGTATTCAGCAAATTCTTCCCTTCACTTGCAGCCGCTTTATCATTACCAAGTATCAATGCATTCTTCAAAGACAGATAATCTTTAACGATGGGTGCAATGGAAAATTCACCTTTCAAATGTTTTCCATCTTGGTTTGTTGAGGGATTACTAGCCGCTTGATTAATTGTAGTGTCTTTCGCTGAAGGCTCAGTTTTAGTGGAGTGCGAATGACAAGAGGAAATGACCATAACCACCATGATTACAGCCGTTAGATATAATGCTATATTTTTCATTTTAAATATTTTCGAAGATTTCAATATTGAACACAGCAATGTCGCACTACTTAAAGGGCATTGCTGACCATTAATTTTTAAGCTTGCAGAAGAATTATTTTAACGCTAATAGCACTAAACCAACAAATTAACATTGGCTCTACTACTGGCAATAACAACATGGATTTTAGTTCTGACAAGACACAACAAGGGCTATAAAGCCGCTATATTAGCCTATTTTTGGCGGCAGCCAAATGGATAGAAAACCTGAAGAACCATCATCATTTTGATCACCAAACGTATTCTTTTCAAGTTCAGCAAAATGATGATTAGAAGCTAATTCAATAGCTACTGTTAGGCTTAAAGAACATATAGAAGTACTACATTTACAAGCGCTATGCCCGCAAACCCCTTTACAATTGCGTTGATGCTTATTTTTTTCGCAAGTTCCTATTTGGCAACAACTATTATCTTCTAATTTCTTTGAAGATGGCTTTACGGAAACAGAATTTTCCTGTACCACTATTTTTTTGGAACAGGCATAGCTTTGAGTGGACATTAGTAAAAAGCCCAAGCAGCATAAAGCCATTAAACCAATATTTTTCCAAAAGTTTTTCAACAGGATAAAGTTATCAATAAAAATTTGAGATTTTAACTGACCAAATATTTTTAACTCAGGCAATCAACCTAGAATTATTACATTTCCTACATGCCCATTCAAAACATTAAATGTCTAATCAAGATTACAACGGTTTTGATGCTGTGGAGAGCAGCATCTACTTCGTTAAGTTTAAAAAATCCATTACAAAGATTTATTTTTCCTTTTCATGTTGTACTAACTCCACCATACAATTTAGATCCGCTTAGAGTTTCAGGGTGTGGATGTAGCATTACGACAACTAGTTTGCTGCATTGGGCGGCCAACGATCGTTAATCGTTAAGATAACACCTAAAATTGAATACTTTCTATTTCATTATTCGGAACTGGTTATTCTTTAATGCATCCTTTAACCCTTCGTATGTTTCTGAATTATCGTAAATGGTTAATGCCAAAAAGGATTGCGGTCGACCTCCAATATATTCTAAAATATAGAGATATCTTTGATTTGCTACAGCTCCGCCCTTTTCAAAATAAATAAAATATAAATTATCTACTCTTTTCCTACTTTGAAAAATTAATCTCCTATCCGGTATTTTACCACCAAAATCTGATGGGTTGAAAACTTCGCCAACGTCAGCAATAACAAATCTTTTGCTTTTTAAATTTCCATAGGACCTTCTTTGCATTTCATTATAATATTTTATAAAAGATTTTGGAATATCCCTCTTACTTTTAGACAACTCAAATGTTATTGTATTGAATTTTGCGATTAAAGCATTTTCGTTTTGTGCAAGAGCAATAGTTGTCAAAACCTGAAACAAGAATAATGCGACTACTAATTTCTTCATTTAATTTGGTTGTTTCTTTTTGTTCGATGTAGGAAATTGTGCCTTGTAATATTTTTCATCTCGATAATTTACGCTAGCCGTTTTTTTTCGTGATCCATCAAAGGCAATGGAATGTTTTCACCTATCAAAACCTATAAACAACACCAGCAAAAATTAAAAGAAGACCACTTCCTAAAAAACTTCGACTTCTTTTCTCGATAAATTTACCGTAACTCGGAGTGTATTTGCTTCATAAAATTTCCCGAAACCTATAATTATTTGTTCCTTCCACCCTACAAATTCGGCCTCTGCTTTTCTCTTATTTTTAAAATTCAAGAATTGAACAAAGATAATATGATCATTTTGGCGATTAACGAAACCTAAATATTGACGATTATAACACTTTAACTTTTTCTTAAGTTTTCGAGGCTCATACATCCCAACCAATCCATTATACTTGACTTCGGAAAGATTACCGCTAATTAGTGTTTCTGCCTTCTTAATATCCTCTATTGAAGGTGTATAGTATTTTATAGCATTCTTAATATCTAAAGGATTTTTAGTCCTTTAGATAAAAACTACACCTTCTCCTGCATAAAACGTTTTAAGCTTTACCACATCTTGACCATACATCTCATGAGAGATGATTGTAATTAATAAAAAAACTATTATTGTTCTCATCTATCTGTTTTTCTAATCTCTCTCTGTAATAATCTGGAAACGTAAAAGATGCTTTTATTTAAAGAAAATTTTGACCTTGTCTAGTTGAAGGCAGTAAAATCCTTCCAACTCCTTTGCCATTATCTATTCCATAAAACTCTCGCAATGCGACTCCATGCTCTCTTCTCAATCTGTTTTCCCAATGAGTCGACAAATAGTTGGTGATAACACCAACCAAAGGTTAAAATAATTGGTGGCAACACTAAAGAAAGACTAACCAAAAAGCAATTGAAGTGTTATTTTATTCAAAATAAAATGGCGTAAATTTATGATCTACACCAAACATTTTCTCATTCAAATCGCTTTTAGGATAATACTGAACAACAACATATTGATCAAAAATTACAAAGATTTTCCTTTTTAAGGAAATACCTGCGCTCTTCGAACTAACAGTCATATCATACCACCCAAATCTTAGCTTTTCTTCAACAGCTTGATACTCAAAAATACTATAACGTAAACTATCGTTAAATACTACTCGATTTCCAATCTTCACCAAAAGGTCCATATCCTTCGCAGGATTTGCTATCACAAAATACATCTTAACGCTATTTTCCCTAAATAGCAGATATCCAAAGGCCATCAGTGCAATTACCGAAAATATAATTATCGCTTTCTTTATTTTGACCATAAGACTCTAATGAGACACCTTACTGAATTGCAAAACATTACCCCTACACCAAACTTTCTTTTCTATATTTAAAGGGAAAAAATATTCCGCATTTTTTGGCATAGAAGAACTAAATATATCCATACCAACAGCTATAAATTTCGCTCCTCCAATGCTAAGACCAACCTTCGGATTTTTCATATTATTTATTCTTTTCAATTTGATTTCTGCTAGCATTGAAAGATCAAAACCAACAGAATTCGTCTTCATCAAATATTCATTCCTTTCGAGTGCAACAGTATCAGTAGCATTATAAAATATTATCTGTTCATTATTTTGACAAAGAGACTTGCGATCTTTATTGTTTAGGCTTATCATGCCTACTATTACTAGAATTAACGTCTTGAACGATACCATAATTTGATTTTTTTATTTGTAAATCTGATCATTTCATAACCTCCAGTTTTAGTTATCAATCAGTCACTATGTGGTTGGTTGTTATCTCCATACTACTTCTAATGGAGAAATCTGCTTGAAGTTACAAAACAAGACCGATGTCATTTGACACCAACTTTTTCTGTCACAAGCATTCAGCCTTAGTAAAAAAACTAGCATCATTAAAATAACTTCTATTTTACCAGTACGATCAATCTTGTGAAATTTTTGTGATCTCGCCATGCTTGTCAAAAAACATAGTGTACCCGTGAAACAGCAATCTTGATCTACTTACGTATCCTTCTCTTTTTCCGAACTCTCCTATTTTTTCTAGATTGGGAGAGCTAAACTTTAAATCATAGTCAAATATCAAGGCTAACTTTTCTTTATCGATTAAAATAACTCTAGAGCTTTTTTTTAGAAGCCCTTCAACAAAATCATTTTCGGCAGCTGCATCTTTAATAAATAATGAAATGCCATAAGTATCTTCTTTATCTTTAAATAACATACATGAAAATGATGCTTTCGAGTCTTTTTCTCGAACTTTATCCATTTTCTCTTTAATGGCCTTTTCAATCTTATCTGGTAATATATATACAATCTTGTCGGACTGTCCATAAGATATAGCACTGATCAGACAGCACACTAAAAATAATATTTTTTTCATTTTTCGATACTAATTAGATGGCCTACCAATTTTTCTATCATAGTTTAGGCAATGTTAATAGAACCACCAGCACTGCCCAACGTTTCGGAAACTTGTTGGGCTTTGGGCAAGTACCATACTGCCCACAAAAAGTAGCAACAAAATGGGTAAGAGCGCTTTTTTCATTTTATCTTTTTTTTAGACCTGCATACAAGATACCTATTTTTCTATAAACCGGCCTTTCTCCTATTTATCTTATTGTTACGGGCTGGCGGAAAGATAAAGTTCAAACAAAAAAGAGCATCTTTGTTATTAAATAAAAGCAACCGCCTGCCCCAGCCAACCCAATGCCCTATGTACGATTTTAGATTAAAGGTTTTTTATATTGTTGCCAAGCGATTGAATTTTACGCGGGCGGCTGAAGAACTATTTATTTCGCAACCTGCGGTCAGCAAACACATTCACGAAATAGAGGAACATTATGGCGTTAAACTTTTTGACAGAAATGGCACCAAAATAAAGCTTACTAAAGCAGGTTCGATTTTGTTTGGACACGTGGAAAAACTAACCGACATCTATAGAGACATTGATATGGATATTGCGGCGCTCTCCAACCATTCCAAAGGTTTATTAAGAATAGGTGCCAGCACTACCGTAGCGCAGTATTATCTTCCAAAATATATGGCTTCTTTTAAGGAAAGGTTTCCCGATATTGAAATTGTCATGGTAGCTAACAATACGGAAGTGATAGAAAACCTATTGATGGAGAACAAAATTGACCTCGCCATTGTAGAGGGACAATCTAAACGTCAAAACTTACAGTACAACTGCATTGCCAAAGATGAAATGGTGCTTTGTACCAGAACTGGTAACCAAAATGCTAAATCAACCCTCAAACTTGAAGAGCTAAAAAAGCTCCCCTTAATTTTGCGGGAAGCAGGTTCTGGTTCCTTAGAAGTAATTGCCAATGCATTAAAAACAAAAGGAATCAATATTTCCAGCCTTCATAAAGAGATAGAACTCCAAAGCACCGAGAGCATCAAAACCTATTTGCTAAATTCCAATGCTTTTGCTTTCCTCTCCATTCATGCCATTTTTCGGGAATTAAAGGAAAATGAATTAAAAGTGATTGATATTAAGGGTTTGGAAATGGAACGCTGTTTTTACTTGGCCATTAACCAAGGTGATATGCATAGCCTACAAGAACTGTTCTACAAACATATTTCATCATAACCTGAGGTTATTGGAGATTGCAATTAGTGATTTCTACCTCTTCTTTCTTCTGCTGAACTTTGTCTTTGTATTAAATCTAGTAGATATGCAAAGCAAATTATCTTTTAAAAACAGTATTAAAAAAACACTAGACCGCAGCATTACTTTCAGGGAAGTGGTATTTATTGCGCTTTTACTATTATGCTTAACCTCTTTTATCTCTCCTCCCTTAGCACTGTTGCTGGGGATTATAACTGCGCAATGGATCGGGCATCCCTACCTGCACCTCAACCATAAAATCACGCATGTTTTGTTGCAGTTCTCTGTGGTAGGGCTTGGTTTTGGAATGAATGCGCATACCGCACTGCAGGCGGGTAAACAGGGTTTCATTTTTACCGTCATTTCGATTATTGGCACCTTGGTGATCGGTTATTTTTTAGGCAGAACTTTAAAAATAGACCGAAAAACTTCCCACCTCATTTCTGCTGGTACGGCTATTTGCGGTGGCAGCGCCATTGCCGCCATATCACCTGTGATTAAAGCCGAAGAAAAACAAGTGAGTGTAGCATTGGGAACCATTTTCATTCTCAATTCAATGGCACTTTTTATCTTTCCAATAGTTGGACATTTCTTTGAGCTCTCGCCATCGCAATTTGGAATATGGAGTGCCATTGCCATACAAGACACGAGTTCAGTAGTAGGCGCCGCCAGCAAATACGGAGATGAGGCCTTACAAATTGCCACTACCGTAAAACTTACCCGAGCACTTTGGATTATTCCCATTGCCTTGCTGAGCACTTGGTTATTTAAATCCAAGGGTACCAAAATAAAGATTCCTTATTTTATTGGTTTGTTTGTATTGGCCATTATATGCAGTACCTACGTGCCTTTTATCGGCCAAATAGGACCTCACATCGTTTCCCTCTCTAAAATAGGTTTAACAGTCACCTTATTTCTCATTGGTTCTGGTTTGTCAAAACAAGTAATCAGTGCGGTAGGATTTAGGCCAATTTTACAAGGCATTATTCTTTGGGTAGCCATTTCTATTGCAGGCCTTTGGGCGGTATTAACACTATTGTAGTTGATTAAAACTTCAAACGTTTCTTAAATTCAGGAGCTAAATAAGGGGCTATTTCTTTTTTATTCAGCTCTACTTCAAAAATCTCGTAACCACTATTCCGATAATTTACCGTATCTGTAATCAAAAACTTAATTCCCTCAAGAACACCTTTATGACCAAGCATTTCATATTGATCAAGTGCCTCTACATTCACCTTAAGTCCTTTCTTTTGCATCTTTAATTTATTGGCGATGATTTTTACCAAACCATTATGATTAACAAATAGCGCTTTACCCAACAGCTTTCCAGTGGCCAAATCAAAACAATAAGCTTTTTGGGATTCGAAAGGAGATCCATACGACTGTATGCTTACCGACAGATTTAAAAGGCCTTCTTGATCGTAAAACACCTCGTAATGCTCAAAGCCATAACCAGCTTGCCTTAGTTCGCCACTTGCTATTAAGGCTTTAAGGGTGTCTTTTTTTGCTTTCAAGCGCTGCTCAGGCGTAGCGGTAAAATAGCTACCGAGAATGGCTTGAGACCTCACATTTTTGTAAAACTCCATAGAGACCTTATTATACTGATCTGATAACTTAGGTTCTTCAAGCACATAATACTGCTCTCCAATTTGCACCGAATCTTTAAGGATGGTGAGTTGTGCTTTTACCTGGTTTAAAAATAGGAGCATCAAAGCAACAGACAGGGTAAGGGTTCTATTCATCGATTTTTGGTTATCCTTACCTTGGCACAAAATCTGTTCCAACTACCTTATTCTTTGCATAGGGAATGTTTGCTTACGCTGCTGTCCATTTTTTACGCCAGAAATTTCAGCTATCAGATGGTCTTTGTCAATTTTTGCATAGCTAATTACCTGCGGGAAATCATGTTGTGGATTTTCAAAGACCAAAAGCGTATCGTTTATCGTTTTTAAAGCAAAGCGAACCGGCAAACCTCCATTTTGATTTTTAACCGTAGGGATATAAAATATTTTCCCTTCTTCCTGAACCAAACGGATGTTTTCGAAAATCATGGTATCCTTTTCCTTCAAGGCATAACTCTTTGCCGAAAACTCGTGATCACTCACTTTAACCCAAGCTTCGTAAATACTTCCTCTAGATTTTTTGTTTTCCCATGTACCAAGCAACCAGGCTGCTTTTTTAATTTGGCCTTCGGGAGCTGTTATCCAACCGCAAAGCCCTATCAAAACCATCAATACCAATAATAACCTCATTTTCATTCCTCATTAATTAATTGAATGTAATCCCAACTTGTTTCCTTCTGTATCCATAAACAGTGCGAAGAATCCCATTTCAGGACTAATCGCTGTTTTAGGCACTAATACCTTTCCTCCATTTTGGGCTATTTTATCCAGAACGGGTTTTAAGTCTTTACCAGCATTAAGGTATAGCAATGCACCACTAGTACTAGGTTGATAATCATTTCCTTTGGCAAGTACTACGTTTACCGTTTTTCCATCACTTGGGAGGATTCCCATTTTCACACCGTCCATATCCATTTCTTCTATTTTCAGATCCAAAATAGTCTGATAAAAATTTACCGCTCTAGTAAAATCGCTCACTGGAATTTCTACAATTGAAACCAAATTTTTCATACCTATTTCTTTTTGATTTACTGTTTTAACTTCTGAGGTAGCATTAGGATTATTTTTACTTGTACAAGCAGCAAATCCAGCGATAAGCAACAGCGCAATTAGTTTTGTTTTCATTTCTTTCTTTTTTGTTGACGAAACAAAGCTATTGCACTTATTCAAATCAAAATTGTACGAATGCGACAGTTTATTCTTGGTTAAAAAAAACAGTGGAAAGTTGCATCTTATCGTTCTCCAAAAAATCTTTTGGGTTAATCCCAGTGAGTTCCTTAAAGTCTCGGTTAAAATGTGCCTGGTCATAATATTCATTATCGTAGGCAATACGGGTAAGGTTTTCCGTTTTTTGGGTCAACAACATTTTTAAAGCCGCCTGTAACCTGATCACCTTGCCTAATTGTTTTGGACTTAAACCAACTTGCTTAAAAAACTTTCTTTCCAATTGCCTTCTTTTAGATGGTTCGTCCTTAACAATTTCATTGATAGCAGTATTTCCCTTGGTCATTAAAAGTGTTTCAATTGTGTTTTTTACCACTTGGTCAATCGTCGCTTTTTCATTAAACCTAGCTAAAAGAAAGGTTTCAACAATCATTATCCGCTCCTGATCATCCTTAGCTTCAATCACTTTTTGCTCCAATGCTTTGGCCAGTTTTTCATCAAACAACTGTGCAATGGGTGTTTCTTTATTGGCCAAGTTTTTAATGGGCATATTTACAAAATTGGCAAAGCCGAAGGGATAAAACCTCACTGCGAAACAATGCACATAGCCTGTGGGCTCAATCACAAATGGCTCGGTAATTTGTCCCACCACCATAGCTCTGGGCTGTATGATAAAATCATTTTCAGAAGTATATCGTTTGATATCATCTCCCAAAATAAAGATCATTTCCATGCAACCATCAGGTACAATACGTTGCCTTTCGGCTTTCGGTTGCAAAGGCACTTCCAAAGTCCAGTAACATTTAACTACCGAAGCCAAGTCTATTTGAGGTTCAAAGGTAAGGTAGTTCATTAGTGCTGTTTTTGATTGGCATACTCGACCATCATTTATACGTAGCCGTTGATTTTAAAGATATGAATTTTGCGTCATACCACTTTTAAAGATAATATTGTAAATTCCATTCTTTAGTATAACAAGATGAATAAACTGATCGCGGAGGAGCTGATTGAGATGGCTCGACATGATTTACAAGTACGGGAGGAACTTTTAAAAGCTGGAAAAATTTCTCCGGGCTACCATCCCGATATGGAACACGTGCACTTGCAAAATGCGGCTCGATTGGAAGAAATCATCGATATTATAGGCTACCCCACACGATCAAAAGTTGGCAAAGAAGCTAGCGAAGCTGCTTGGTTAATTGTTCAACATGCCATTAGCAAACCTTCGTTAATGCGAAACTACTATACCTTGCTAACCGAAACACCCGAAGATGTTAATCCACAAAACCTAGCTTATTTGCACGACAGGATCTGTTATTTTGAAGGCAAGCCACAAAAATATGGTACCCAGTTCGACCATCGAGGTTTATACCCTGTAGAAAATAAAGCAGAGACGATACGCTTACGCGAAGCATTGCAATTGAGTGCACATGAGGAAAAGCTGATTATAGAAGCTCAAAATCCAACAAAAGACTTACACCCTCACGACAAAGATTTTAACTTATGGCGTAAAAAAGTAGGTTGGGTAAAATAAAAGGCATATCTATTGGCATTTATTTAGGGCGCTGGCGTGGTAATTTTCCTTCCTACGGCTTGCAGTAAACTATAAGTTCCCGTAACGTCCTGCGAAAGTTCCCAAATCATCACCCCTTTAATATACTGCGCTGCATACTTGGTTTTAGCTTCAATGGCCGTGATACCATTGTATTTGTAACCGTCGTAATAATCAACATAGGCAACACCTGAACCATATTGCGCAAGCAAATCTTTAAAAGCTTTATAACCTGTTCCTACGGTTGGCTTATAACCATAAAAAGGTACACCTAATACTAACTTGGAAGCTGGACAACCTAAATTCAAGAAGTTTTGAATATGCTGAATAGCCGCATCGTAAGTGGAGTGGTTAGCTGTGCCACCCCAGCCGTTATCGTACGACATGATGCTGATCAGATCCAAATAGGCATACGATGAAGACGGAATCATACCGCTGGTATAACCTGCTGTGGCTGCCGTTACCAATTTACCCAATGGGTTGATCTTATTTCTTAAGGCAGACACAAATGGCGCATAGTTCTGTTCATTTTTAATGGTGGTCAGTGTACTTCCTTCCACATCAATATCAATACCATCAAGGTTAAAGTAGGTCACAAATGCCTCCAAATTATTGATAAAGTTGGTACGGTTAGCTGCACGGAACTGAACGGCAATATCGCCAGCGTTAGGATCTGGATCACCACCACCTAGCGAGGCTAATACTTTACGACCCGCTGCATGGGCTTTAGTCACCACATAATTAATCTCGGCAGCAGTAAAATCACTATATAAAGGCTGGCCCCCAGACATCATCGCTCCAGATGAACTTGGCGCAAAAAAGGCCAAATTGATATGGGTAACAATACTAAAATCGATGGCATCAGTAACGGCGGCCACATTTGACCAACCTGGCACATAACCAATTACTACTTTATTTGCTGGAGTAGCGAACGTTTGTGCGCCACCATTTTTGTTGAAACCTGCTGCAGGTGTTGGTTCTGCTTCTGCTATAGGCTCCTGCTGCTTGCTACACGATACCAGTGCAAACAGCATCATTGAAAAAGATAGGGATTTTAAATGTTTCATTCTTTGTTGATTTAGTTTAATGAATTGGTTGTTAGTTATGCTATAGATATGCCTTTAAATTCCATCGATTGAAGGGACAAAGCCCCTCAACCTCGTTTGTGTTTACGAAGTTTGAGAACAAACGGGGGAATAAAATTTCATTCTAAGCTTAACGTACTTTCTGCATCAAATCAACAACGTGTACGTAAACAAATTAATCAAATGTAATAAATCGTTTATAAAAAGCAATTAAAATTCTAAGAAAAACTTGCTCATTTTTTACTATTTGACATTGAACAAGAGCCTACTATAGGGATCTAAAACATAACTTTCAATTTCACCTTCCAATACTTCAACGAACTCTTCCTTGGCTTTTACAGCTATTTTCCTACTAATGCTTTTACCGTTTTTTAACTTAATTTGGATTTCAAGCGGAAACATAAAAATATCTCCTTCTTGATAGATTTTAAGGGCATTACCTACATTTTGAACGCTTAAAGCAGGGATCTGTCTGCTTTTCAGCCACGACATGAGAAAAGGCTCCATATTAGCCCCAGCTACTTTTGAAGTTTCAGATATAAACGATTGGATAGTCTGTTTTCCCGAAGCAATAAAGTTCTTGATCGTCAAGGCCAATTTTTCTTTGCCTATTTGATGTTCCAAAATATAAAATAACCATGCTCCTTTGCTATACGATACTCCACTATTGCTATAATCGTCCCATAAAGATTTTTCACCTTCGTACTTACCGTTAAGGTAATTTTGTTTCTGCGATTTGAAAAACTTCACTACGATAGAATCTCCGTAGACAGATGACAACATCAAAGACTCGGCATAAGTAGCCCAACCTTCCATTAAGAAATTGGTAGCTGGCCCTGTCGGACTTGTCCAACCATGTGCAACTTCATGTCCAAAAATGGCTCTAGGATTAGGTTTATCGGTAATCAAATAGCTGCCGCTCTGCCCTGCAACCACCATATCATTACTTCTGTTTTTCCATCCATTTCCGCCAGAGCGATCTTGTACAATACCTAAATAATTACCAATCGGTTCACCAAAATATTTTTGCAAGGTATCGTAGTACTTTGAAAAATGGTTACGCAGTAGCTCGTTATTTGGCGAAAAATCCTTTGTAGCATAAACCATCATTTCTATTTTCCCTACCTTGATTTCTTTTACCTCCCACGCTCTATCATAATACATCGATAAGCCAAAAGTGGGGTTTCCAGATTTAGCAGTAATGATCCTATCATCACCTACAACCCTATCTTTTTGAGGAAGGCTAGTGGCTAAATGATATGCCTTAGGAATGGTACATTGCAAGTTAAAATCAGCCCTATCATTAGCACTTGAAAAATTAAAAAAGGGATGCCAATAATACTGGTTACGGATATGTCCATACGATTCGCCAAAATAACTTGAATTCTTATCCTGCTCATCCTGCTCAACATCTATCGCATAATCAATAATGAGCTGTTGTTTTGATTTTTTAGCCGCATTTACCCACAATAGACCACCACTAAAAGTAAAATCTGCAGTGGCTTGGTTGAGCAATAACTTGCTGATTTTAGCTTTATGATTTAACCTAACTGCAAAACCAATTTTGTCATTTACGTTAATCATTAGCGTATCGCTCACTTTGATGCCTTTTCCGGGTAAAAGGTTGGCCGATATATGCTGTTTCTTGATTTGATTCCTGCGATCTATTTCGATTCTATTTTTGATTTGCCACACTCCATTCACCAATTCCATTTTGTAAATACCTGTATATTTATTGGAAAAATTGGTTTCGTCACCAGAGTTCCCAAATAATAATAACCCGCTCAACATTACATAGGCGCTATCAGCATTGATGGAAATTATCCGTGATTTCCCAGGCACTTTCAAAATCTTTTCAGTAATTGCCAAAGCATGTACTTCCCTCATACTTTTCAATCCTACTAAGCGATTGAACTCTTCCGTATTATTATTTTTAAAGGCAGAATCTATCAATGCAAGCTGGCGTTTAAGTCCGTTTGCTGTCGTATTATTTTGAGCATTAGCGTTTATTGATATCAAAAAAAGAATGATTAAAATCAGACTAATCTTGTGAGTACTTTGATGGAGAAATATCCGCAGACGGAAAGAAATAGGGAGAATACTATTCATAAGCTTTTGTTTTGTCCAATAGACGAGACAAAAAAGGAATAGTTGCACACCTCTAAACAGGCAACGAGATAAAAATCATAGCACACTGATTAACAATCTAGTAAAAAAGTCATTTACCCCAAATAAGCAGCAATAAAGTCCTTTCTGGGAATCATTTGCAGGTAAGCATAGGCACCCGAAAGCTGCGGTCGTTGCTTCAGCTGATATAGAAAGTAGCCACCAAGATCAAAAATCATGGGACATTTTGCTTCGTACCAAACCTTATGTGGATGTTTCCAAGTAAAAGAAAAATAATGTGAGGTCAATTTCAGTCCAAAAAGCTCGGGATGGCCTAGCGATAGTAACCGAGGTTTGGTTCTGCCCAAATCTGTTTTACGGAATAAAGTGAGATTAGCGGTATGGGAAAATTCATAAGCGGCCAGCTTGTGATCATCCACATCTGGCAAATGTTTCAGCACCTTAAAGCCCTTAAACTTTTTGCCATCCACTACCCATACCAAATTGGGATAAAATGCTTCCCTACTGCGTAGTTCTTCCAGTGAAATTGGCGAATGTTGAAATTCAATAGTCGTACCACAGGGCGTATGTACATCAGCACGATGATGGCAAGCTTGCTCTTCACTGTAAAAAGTTTTTTCACGGAATGAAATCGGAAAAGCCTCTTTCCACTCTCTATGCCAAACACTTTCTCCAAAAAAAGCGTTCAATTTCCCTTCTGCTAATACTCCTTTTTCATCTATTGATTTCGCCATGAAACAAAGCTAGTAAAACCATAAATTAGGCGAAATGAAAAATCTTAAATTATTTTGCGCTGTCTCGTTGTTATGCTTGGTCGTTTCCTGTGCTAAAGAAACAATCCATATTGATCCTTCTAATCCCAACGCTGGAGAAATCAAAAAACAAATAGCTAATAAAGAATTTTACGCCAAAGGCAAATTAAATGGTGCCGATTTCAGCTGGCAGGTTACTGGAAACAAAGATGACTTTACTGCTGGAGTAATTAACTATGGTTCATTTTCTGAAGGCATTTATACTTGTGCAGTAAGTGGTACCATTTCGAAGTTAAAGTTTCCTTCCAGATATCCTTCTTCGATAGAAATAGAATTTAGGACTTTAAGAGTGAATTACGAAGATGATAAACTTGCTTATTTTAAATCATTCATTACCAAAGGGCAATGGCAGTACGCAAGCGTTGACAAACTGATAGAAGGCACTAAAAACATCAAAATAAAAATCGAAAATAATGAAGGCAAGAAATATGCGTCTACTTTAGGTGTTCAAACAGGAAGCACATTTACGGTTGTCAATGTAGATACCCTACCTGAAACGTTGGTCAGAAAACCTACCTTAAAAGTAAAGGTTAGTCTTAATTGTAAATTATATCCAGTTGATGGCCAAGGAAATCCTATCTCGCTTACAGAGGCCGAAGCGGTCATTCTCATAGAAACCACTTAACTATTCAAGGACATATTCAACTGACAAAAAAATCTATTAATATTATAGACTTTTATTTTATATTTGTCCGTATACAAATCCACAGCATGAACAGAAAAAGTTGTCTTCCTCCTCCAGCACATTAGTAATTATGTATTAATGAGCTTTACAAAGCTAATCACCAATGCTTTGGCAAATTGCTCGTTCGCTTTAATTATTAATTATTTTATCCCCCTATTCATTTAGGAAAGACAATTTTTCATGAAAAAATCATATCTCATGCTGCACATTGCAGTAATACTTGCTGGCTTTACAGGTGTTTTTGGCAAACTTATTTCACTTAACGAAGGACTTTTAACTTGGTACAGGGTACTGTTTTCCACCATTATCCTCTTCTTCATTTTAAAATTGCTAAAAATTAAACCTCTTTCTACTGTCAAAGAAAAGTTTGACATTGGAAAAATAGGACTACTGATTACCATTCACTGGGTGTTCTTTTACGCCAGTATTAAATACGCAAACATTTCTATTGGTGTGGTATGTTATTGCCTCACTAGTTTTTTTACGGCTATATTTGAACCGATCATAAACAAGAAGCGTTTCAATATTTCGCAATTGCTCCTCAGTTTATTGACACTATTAGGCATTAGCCTAATTTTCCATTTTGATACTTCCTACCAGCTGGGTATTGGCTTAGGGATTATTTCTTCGGCCTTTGCCGCATTATACACCATTTATAATGAGCGTTTGGTTCAAAATTACGATAGCAAACAAATCAATTACTACCAAATGTTTGGCGGCACTATTGGATTAGGCTTGGTACTACCATTATATCTACACTTTTTCCCTGTAGATAGTTTGATCCCGAATTGGAAAGATACTGCTTATTTATTTCTGTTAGCCTTGTTTTGCACCGTGGCACTATACGTGATGTTTGCAGAGATTTTGAAAAAGATAGCGGCCTTCACCGTCAATTTGACCTTTAACTTGGAGCCTATTTACGCCATTATCCTTGCCTTTTTGTTTTTTAATGAGGGTAGAGAGGTGAACAGCTCCTTTTATTATGGTTTGGCCTTGGTCATGCTATCGGTCATTTTGCAGTCGGTAAGCGCAATAAGGAAGGGATAATGAATAAGGTGGTAAGATACCATGTGTGTTTTACCACCTTATTTATGGTTAAATTTCTACAGCAATAGCTTCTTGCTGTTTTAACCATTTTCTAATTGATGACAAATCTGTTTCCTTAACCAACTCACCATTATAAAATACCTTTTTCAGTAATGAATCGGCCTCTTCTTTTGGGCTACATTGATCTTTAGTCACATAGGTGTATCCAACTTTCCTTAAGCTTAGCAAACCTTTGTGAGATTTCTTTTTTTGATCTGTAATAGGATCTTTCTCTATCTCTCTGGCTTCTCCATTTACTTCTACATAAGTGGCTTTTATGGCAAAACCTAGGGTATCACGACTGTGGTTTCTTAATATCCCGCCTACACCAATCACCAAATTACTTGCAGCGTAGCCCATTTCTTTAAGGCGTTCCAAAGTGCGTTCATATCTTTCTAAATACATGCCATCGCCATAAATCAAACCCACATGAGGATTGAGCACTTTATAGCCTTTGCTATTTAAGCTAGAACCAAATTTTTCATCCAATAAGCGTATGGCTCCTTTCCATTCATTACTTCCTTCTTTGGCATTTGGATCACCGCATATAATATATTCTGGATTTCCGCTATCTGGTCTAAACACTACCTTTCCCTCTCTGCTTAAAATAGCTTCTTTTAAATCTTCCGCAAACTCGGTCAACACTCTATATACATCAAAAGTATCAGACACTATAGATACAATTCCTGTAGGATATTTTTTTAACATGTGGCGGAATGCTTCTATTTCTTGATCCCTACCAAAAGAGCACATCACGCTATGTTCGCTAGCAGGTACCGATAGCAAGATAGGCTCGTTAGTGTTTGCATGATAATATTCAATGGCGCAAGGCAAGGCTGGAACATTGTCACTTCCCAAGAAAGAAAGTAAATGAGCTATTCCACTAATCGCGGCACCTTCTTCAGAAGAATCGCCTCGGTAGCCAAAATCATGTACCTGAAAATCTTTAAGCCCATTTAGACTCTCCTCATCTGTATCATTAAAATACTTATCCACTAAACGACGATATTGATAACTACAAGTAGCTACCGTAGTAGTGTACCACAATTTTAGCAATAGGCTCTCTACAAATCCAACTACCCAATAAAAATCAGGATGTGTATTGGTAATGGTCATCAAAACATTCCTTACAGGCAAAACCGTACCTTCTTCTACCGCCTTAATTTCTAAAGGAAGGTAACCCAATTTACATAGTGCCCTGATTTTATTTTCTACTTCTGGAGAATTCTCGCCACCCAAAATCATTTTACGATAGCTCAAAAACTCTTCGCCCATTGCTGGTGTTATGGGTTGCGAAAGGTATTTTTTAAGATAGTATTGAAGCCCGAAAAAAACTGTTTCATTAAATTTCCGATCACTTCGAGCGGTTAGATAAGAATATACTTTATTACATCCTGGAGCATATTGTTCCATATGGCCCATTTTATATACGTCTGTTTGTAAGAGTAGGTTATTCATAACTTGAAGTTTTAGTATTCAATTAGATTAGATAGTTTGATACGATTAATTAAAGAGGAAGAATCGTCCTTGATTGAATCGGTAGTGTAAATTTGATCGATATATTGCGCCAGTTCCTCTTCTCCTTTGGACATGATTCCATGAGACACAATTAAATTCACACGACCTGCATTTCTTGCTTTAAGCTCTTTTGCCACACCAATAAATGTTGCACCGCCATCACAAATATCATCAATGATATAGCAATCTTTTCCTTCCAGATCATCATGATCTACGGTTAACTTTTTAATCCTTCCATTGCTCACATCTCTCACTTTATTACAAAGCACAATGTCATTTCTATAGCTAATGGCCTCGGCAACTTTATAAATTTTCTTTAACGCACCTGCATCTGGAGAAACAAGCAAATAATCTTTGCGCTCACTTAATACCTGTTTCACCAAATCATGATTGTTGATCAATCTACAATTGTTTAAAAGCGCCAAAGAAACTTCCGAATGCACATCAAATATCATCACTTGATCAAAACCACAGCTATTGATCAAATCGCACATTACTTTGATAGATAGCGGTTCCCCATCTACCATTACCCTATCTTGACGGGCATAAGGCAAATAAGGAATAACCGCACTGATAGATTTCGTCCCGCTTCTGCGCAAGGCATCAACAGCCAATAACAGTTTCATGATATCATTTGCATGATTAAGTCTAATGGAAATAAAAGCTTCGGCTACACGAGCTGATAGTTTAACATGTATTTCGCCCCCACTAAAAACAAAGCTATCTGCTTGTATTTGTGTTGAGGTAGAAGGAAATGGATTAAAATCGGATGATAAATTTAATGTTGTCATTTTTATTTGCGTTATAATGACACAAATAAAAAACTTTAATTTATTATATCCAAATTATTTTGCGTAAAAATTACACAAATTAATTTTAAAAGGTTTTTATAATAGGAATTTAAATAAGATTATTAAGGTTAAAGCCGTTGATTTTTAACTCGCTATACTTACTCTTGTCAAAAAAATATAGTTTAGCTGGCCTACCTGCTGACAATACCGGCGCTTTCTCGTCCAATTCCTTTACCAGTCCTAACGACATGATTTTACGCTTAAAATTACGACGGTCTATATCCCTACCCAACAGCAACATGTAAAGCTGTTCCAAATCAGAGAATGGGAATTTGAGATCGAGCAGTTCGAAACCAACAGGCTCATAGGTAATTTTTGCCCTTAACCTGTCTATAGCCTTACCAACAATTTCATGATGGTCGAAGGCCAATTTGGGCAATTCATTGATATTAAACCAAGCGGCTTCAGAAGCATCTGTTGAAGCAAACAAACTAAAATCTGCTGATTTTACCAAGCCAAAGTAAGCTACAGATACGACACGCAATCGTGGATCTCGCCCAGGTTTTCCGAAAGTAAAAAGTTGCTCCAAATAGTTGATAGAAATACCCGCCTCTTCTTTCAATTCTCGCTCTACTGCCTCTTCCAATGCCTCTTCATCTTTCACAAAACCTCCTGGCAAGGCCCATTCACCATTAAAAGGAGCTATATTTCTTTTGATCAATAAAACAGAAATGCCACTTTCCTTACTATAGCCAAACACAATGGCATCAACCGTAATTTTAATATCCTGTTTAATTGAAGAAGCTTTTGTCATTTGTACAAATGTATAGATTTGCTTGCTTCATAAAAAACCTAACAAAAAAGATCAACCATATTGAAACTTATTAGCGCTCCTTTTACCGCAGTCCATTAGCATCTTCAAACGCCAATAGCACATTATGGAACGGTTCCTCGGTTTCGTAAACGTTATCATATAATACCTGTTTATCTTTAGCAAGTTTGATGAGCTCATCTTGAGCTTTGTCTTTCTCGGCCCCTTTGGCGGTAGAAATTATTTTTTGTTGCGTAATCTCTTTTTTAGCGTACATATGCAACGCTTTTAAACTACCGTAATAATTAATGGCTGCTGCTTGTAAAGATGGAGCCATTTTCAAATCAGCAGTTCCCATAGCTTTAATGGTATGTAGCACGGTATCAAATTCCAATTCCTGCTTATTTACCGCTGCTAATGCTTCATCGAAATTATCGGCGATCAGATAATTCAATTTAAGAGATTCGGAGCCCTTTTTACCAATAAGCATTTGAGTAACCTTGCGTTCCTGAACATCTAAAATGTGCTTAAATTCCATTGCTTTTTTATTCATGCATGAACTTAAAAACAACACCAAACTTAGAGATAGTACAATTATTCTTTTTGATAAAGCCATATCGCTAAAACAAAGCCCAACTAAATAGGTTTGCTTTAGCGACATAAAGGCTTTAAAATTAGCTATCGACAACCTTTTGCTAGCTCACTTGCTGTCGTTTATTTAAATAGTACAGCGGTATACCAATTAGCGCAATGATTAAGCCTGGCCAAGTGAAATAAGGTTTATAAATAATGAGCAACACACAAAAGCTTAAGCCTAAAACTATATAAATTGCAGGCAAAACCGGATAACCAATAGCCTTATATGGTCTTTCCAAGTCAGGCTTTTTCACTCTTAAAATATAAATCCCTGCAATGGTGAGTACATAAAACAATACGGCAATAAAGGTGATCATGTCCAGTAAATCGCCATACTGCCCACTTAAACATAAAATAGAGGCCATCACAAACTGAATCCACACGGCATAAGCTGGCACCGCATGTTTATTGAGCTTTGCAGTTTTTTTAAAAAACAAACCGTCTTTGGCCATGCTATAGTACACCCTTGCTCCGGCCAATATCAAACCATTATTACAGCCGAACGTAGCAATCATAATCAATAGGGCAATAATGGCCGTACCGTTGGAACCAAATATTGCTTGCGAAGCGGCAATACCTACCCTGTCTTTTTCTGGCGTAGCTATTTCCGTTAAAGGCAATACCATGGTGAACATTAAATTGAGCAACACATAAATCAGCGTTACCAATAAAGTACCCAACAATAAACTTAAACCTATATTTCTTTTGGGATTATTGATTTCTCCCGCTACGAATGTCACATTGTTCCAAGCTTCATAACTCATAATAGCACCCACCAATGCCGAAGCAATAGCACCTCCAAAGGCTGGAAGGTTCTGATAACTTAAGGAAGAACCATCTGGCAAAATCTTTTTTAACTGAAAAGCATCACTCCAATTGATGCGCACTACATCCGCTTTAAAGTAAATGAAACCGAAAATGATCAATCCTGCAATACTGGCAATTTTGGTCAGGGTAAAAACCAACTGGATCCACTTACCTCCTTTTACTCCTTTGGTATTGATGTAAGTAAGGATAAAAATAAGTCCAATGGCCAATAACTGCGCAGGCGAAACCTTAAAGCTCCCTATGCTAAAAAGCACCAGATCTTCACTTACACCAGGTACAAAATAAGCCAAGAACTTATAAAACGACACCCCTACCGCAGCAATGGTTCCTGTTTGGATCACCGCAAATAAACTCCAACCATAAATAAAAGCGGTTAAGGGATTGTAAGCTTCCTTTAAATACACATACTGGCCACCCGCTTTTGGATACATCCCACTCAATTCGCCATAACTTAATGCCGCCGTTAGTGTCATAAAACCACCAATGATCCACACCAGAATTAACCAGCCTGCAGAACCCGTATGACGGGCAATATCAGCACTTACGATAAAAATACCTGAACCTACCATGCTTCCCACTACTAATAGCGTAGCATCCAACAAGTTCAGCTCCCTCTTAAATTGTTTAGCGTTTTCTTCTTGTTTCATGGCCTACCTATTTTAAAGTTGCAGTGGTTAATGGAGTTACTGGGGTAGTATTTGGAATATGCCCGTGCAATTCGGAAAGCGACGCATTGGGTACTTGGCTAAGGATATGTTTCGCAAATATTCCAGACTCTTCAATCAATGGAAAACCGGAGAAAATAAAAGCACGAATGCCCATATCCATATAGCGGTTCAGTTTATGGATAATTTGATCGGGATCGCCCACCAAACCACCACCACAACCAGAAAACACTTTACCAATGGTCGTCCATAAATGAGGTTCGATGTAACCTTCGCTATCGGCATTCTTACGCATTTCATCTTGCCTAATCACACCTAGGGAGCGTGAGTCTTCGCCCCTTGCCCTAATTTCTGCTGCTCGTTGCTCGTTAAAGAAGCTTAATAATTTCTTGGTTTGTTCCTTGGCCGCGTCTTCTGTTTCTCTTACAATCACGTGCACCCTCAAACCAAAATCTATTTTCCTACCATACTTAGCTGCTCTTTGGCTCATATCCTTCATCGTTTCATACATGGCTTCTTCCGTTTCGGGCCACATTAAAAAGGTATCGCAGTATTTGGCACATATTTCTCTCGCTCCTTCAGAGGTTCCACCGAAATACAACAGCGGTCCGCCATTTTGCTGATAGGGCTTTACAGGATCAGTAGCCATTTTAAATTGATAAAGCTCTCCTTTGAAATCAATTTCTTCTTGTGTCCAAGCTTGTTTTAAGATTTCTATATTCTCGGCACAGCGCAAATACCTTAATTCAGGATCTTCCCTTAAGCCTGGAAGATCGGAATTGATGATATTGATGGTCAACCTGCCTTTAAGCATATGATCCAAACCTGCCAATGACCTGGCCAACATTGGCGGGTGATATTCACCAGTACGAATAGCCGTAATTAAATTGATGTTTTGGGTAAAGGGTGCTACTCCCGAAGCGAAAGTGAGCACCTCTTGTCCGACAGTGTAAGCCGTTGGTAGTAATATTTTGTTGTAACCCAAGCGATCGGCAGCTAGCGTAATGTCTTTACAATGCTCAAAACTGCTTCTTCGCTTAGCATCCAATAAGCCTAAATACTCGGTATCTCCACCAATAATGTCATTGAACCAAGAAATTTCTGCGACGCGTTGTGTGGTTTTAATAGGTACGGTTGTGATGTGATTTAACATGTTATGGTTTCTTGTAAATAGATTTTCCTTCTTTAATGGTTTCCAACACTTTAATGTCCTTGATTTTGGCTACTTCTACTTTTAAAGGATTTTCAGAAAGAATTACCAAGTCGGCCTTCTTTCCCACTTCAATAGAACCTTTCTCCTTTTCTTCGCCATATTGATAAGCCCCATTGATGGTAATGGCCCTTAACCCTTCTAAAACCGTTACCCGTTCTGCAGGGCCTATTACTTGCCCCGAGCGTGATTCACGGGCTACTGAGGTCCACCATAGGAACAATTGACTAATAGGCGTTACTCCAAAATCGGTATGGTTGGTAAAAATAATTTGCCTGTTTTGAGCAGATTTTAACGGACTTAAAAACCAAGCTCTTTCTTTACCAAGGTTACGCACATGCACATCACCCCAGAAAAAAGCATGATTGGTAAAAAATGACGGAATCAACCCCAAAGTTTTGTAATCATCCAATTGATCTGGTCTTACAAACTGCGAATGGATAATCACAGGATGCAAAGCATTGCTACGGTCAGGAAATTGCTGATTAGCTTTTTTAATAGCTTTAATGTACATATCAATTGCTGCATCGCCATTACAATGGGTAAAAGGTTGAATATTATGTGTGAAGCAATACTGTACCGCTTGGTCCAATTGTTCTTGGGTAATGGTAGGAATACCTGTACAATGCTCATGGCATCCAGGAACATCAACTTGATAAGGTTTAGTAAAAAAAGCAGTCTTTCCTTGTGGCGAACCATCCGTAAAGATCTTAGTCCCCTTTAGTTTTAAATGATTATCAAACTGATTAAAAGCATATTTACCTTCATCAACTAAACGAGATAAAATGGCGAATGCTGGTAAAGCCTCAATATCAATGTAAAGCCTTTTTCTTTTGGCTGCTTCCTTTAAAAGTTCAATTGAAGGCAAGCTACTTGCACCATCTTGCGCAGTAGTAACTCCCTCACTTGCATACAATTGTTGCTGTTCATCTAATAAACGTAATTGCTCTTCAATACTTGGTTTCTCCCTATCTCCGCTGGTTTTCAGTACTGAACGTCCTCTTTCTAAAAGTAAACCTGTAGGCTGGCCATCCTTGCCTTTTACCACTTGCCCACCCTCGGGATCTTTGGTATTCCCATCCACTCCAGAGATTTTTAAGGCATAAGAATTCACAACGACCATATGGCCAGAAGTATGGGTAAGCAGCACAGGGTTATTTGGGAAAGCGACATCTAGGTCTTCCTTGGTAGGATGTCTGCCTTCTTTCAATTGATCTGGATCATAACCTCTAGCGTTGATCCATTCTCCCGCTTTGATGCCCTTTTCTTTTTGAAAAGCCTTAAGTACGGTGATGATGTCGGCAATGGTTTTCACCAAACCTACTGGTGGGGGCGATAAATCTGCCGTTTTAGACCTCCCCAAACTCATAAAATGACTATGGCCATCAATGAAACCTGGGATAAGGGTTTTCCCTTTTAAATCAACCACCTTGGTTTGATTTCCTTTTAGTTGGTTGATATTTGCGGCACTACCTACGGCTAAAATCTTTCCATCCTTAACGGCCACAGCTTCAGCCAAAGAGTTGTTTGCATCAACAGTAAGGATATTGCCATTGATGTAGATTTGTTCAGCAATGGTCTGTTTGTTTTTAAAAGCATTAAAGAAAATTAGCGCAACAAAGGCTAAAGATGCTAAGCTAAAAGCGATGTTCTTTTTCATTTTTAATTTGTTTTAGCCACAGATACACAGATTGTTTTGTCCTTAACGAAATTCAAAAGCTTTATTTGTGCATCTGTGGCGATCATCATTTCATGATTTATATGCCTCCATTGGTTCCTTGTTCATCAGCTGGAATTGGCCAGATGTAGTTATTAGCTGTTGGCAACACTTGAGCCACGCTACCTATTCCACCTGTTTTAGCTGGAAAAGGCTGCAGCCTACGTTGCAGGTCGGCAGTTCTAAAACCTTCACCCAACAATTCTATTCTACGCTCCGTTAAAATCGTATTGATTAAATCAGCTTTAAGCGTAACAGCTGCTGCTGGAAAGGTATAGCTGGCATCGGAACGCTTCCTTACAGCGTCCAACAAGGCTCTAGCGGTTCCTAAATCATCCGTCTCCGCAGCTGCTTCCGCATAGTTCAATAGCACTTCTGCATAACGCAATACAGGAATATAGTCCGTAAATGGACTGGCAGATTTGGGAAACTTATTCAACACATTTTGACCATTTTTCACAATAACCAACCCTTTTCTAGCATCTGTAGAAGTAGCGCCAGACAAAGCTGGATTGGTATAGATTCCAGCATTATTTAAGGATAGGATTACCGCTCCTACATAGTTGTGCGCTAAAGCACTCTGCGAATCTGGCGCATCTAAAGCATTGAAAGGGATAAAGAAAATGGCTTCATTACCAGTATAACTACCACCAAATACAGTGGCGATATTGGTTTCCAATCTGTGTGTAGTGGTCCCTGCGGTGTATACAAAAGGTGCAACAGTGGTTGGCACTAATTTCTTAGCTTCCAACACCACTTTAGGAAAATCGCCTTTGGCTAAATAAACCCTGGTTTTTAGGGCAATAGCACTCGCTTTATGTGCTCTAGAAGTATTAAGAGCATTACTACTATAACCGGCTGGCAATGCAGCTTCGGCTTCATCTAAATCTTTGATGATTTGATTATAAATGGCTGCTACGCTTGACCGAGGCAAGTTATCGTTACCTGCAGAAGTTTGCGGAGTAAGCCTCAACGGTAGCCCAGCACTTGCTCCCTGATCGGTAAGATAGGGCTTGGCATACACTTGTACCAGCGCAAAATATGAAAGCGCCCTCACAAACTTGGCTTCGGCCAAATATTGATCCTTCAAGGTACCGGTGACCACTGTAGAACTACCTACTCGATCTAAAAAAATGTTCGAATTATTGATGGCCTGATAAGCTAAGCTCCAAAGATTGCCCACAAAGCTATCGGTAGACAGCGCCGTATGTTGCCAAATTAATGCACCTTCGGCCGCATTGCCTGAATTTTGGCTAAACTCCTCTCCTCGTTGTTCATTAAACAAAATATAACGTCCACCGTAAAACTGTGCTCTCTGCACTCGGTAATACAGATTGTTTACTTGCGCCAAAATCTTTTCGGATGTACTAAATGCAGAAAGTTCTGAGATGGAAGTCTGTGGCTCGGTATCGAGTATATCTTTGGTGCAGGAAGGTACCAATAGAGTAATTAGTCCTATAAGTAACCCCGCTGCCAATTGTTTTTGATGTTGGAATATCGTTTTCATGTTCGTGTCGTAAATGGATTAAAACTGAAGATTTAGACCCAAGGCAAAGGTTCGGGCATTTACCACCGCATTATGGTCTTTACCAGAAGCAATTGAATTTCCGTTGATAGAAATCTCAGGGTCTGAACCACTATAGTTGGTGATGGTAAATAGATTGGTTGCCTGTGCATAAATCCTTAAACCTGAAATACGCCCATTAAATAACTTTTGTGCAGGCAAACGATAACCCAAGGCCACATTCTTCAATTTCAGGAAAGAACCGTCTTCTACCATTGCCGAATTGGTAATAGAAAATCCAGTAGATACGTTATCAGAAAAATAAAGTTTAGGGATATCCGTCACTTGGCCAGGAGTAGTCCATCTGTCCAATACAAAAGTTCCATTGTTAAAATAACGTTGGTCAAGTAAGTTGGCCCTGGTACCATTGTAAAGTTTATTTCCACCAGAGAAAATGATTCCCAAATCGAGATCAAATCTTTTATAACTGAAGTTATTATTTAAACCGCCATAGTAAGTTGGCAAAGAAGAGCCCTGTATTCTTCCATCCAAATAATTATCTATCGCTGGGGCCACAGAACCATCTAAATAAGTCCATTTGTTAGCGGCAATGTGATTGTATTGCACTTCCTGACCATTTCTGTTAATGAAAATACGGTTACCATTGGCTGGATTTACCCCATTGGTAGGAACGGCCCAAATAGAACCAATGGAATATCCTTGCCTGGTCATATTTTGAATACCGAAATTACTTGGGGTATAAATATCCGTGCCGTTGAATAGCGCAGTTACTTTATTTTGAAGGGTAGAGATATTGAAATTTGCATTCCATTTAAAATCATCCTTTTGAATAATGGCCGCTGTTAGGGCAAATTCAAAGCCTTTGTTATATAACGAACCTACGTTGGCACTGATCACGTTGCCAGGAATACCTTTTGAAGGCGCTTGTTTTGCATCCAAGATCAATCCATCAACTTTGTTGTTGTAGTAGTCCGCTTCTAAAGTTATTCTATCTTTTAAGAAAGAAAGCGCCAAGCCGATGTTACTTTTCTTACTGGTTTCCCACTTTAATTGGTCGTTTCCTGCTTGCGTAAAGCCCAAGGTAGGTACTCCGTTGTAAGTGGCCGCTCCGTACAAACCTAACGACGGGAAATCTCCAATATTGATATTGCCCACTTCGCCATAACTGGCCTTAATTTTAAAGCGATCGAAAACAGAAGCTAAGGCAGAACTTTTGAAGAAATCCTCTTCCGATAGTACCCAACCTAATGAGCCACCGTTAAAATTACCAAATCGATTGTCTTTTGGTAAGCCAGAATAGCCATCTCTCCTAAAACTATAACTCAATAAATATTTACTGGCAAAGCTGTAGTTCAAATTAGCGAAATAAGAGATAAAACCATTTCTACTTTGAACATTCCCGCTAGGGGTAATGGTGGTAAAACCTCCCTGATAGCTGGTAAAGAAAGGATCTGAAAGCCCACTACGCTGAGCGCCCCAGCCATCGACCGTGGTTACAATCTCCTCGTAACCTGCCAACACATTCAAATTATGCTTTTGAGCAAAGGTTTTGTTGTAATTAAGAGTATTTACCCAATCCGTTCTGTTTAATCTTCTGTTGGTATTGGTTGCTGTTCCATTAGCTGCACCAGCATCGCCATGTACCCCATTTTGAAAGCTCAGGTTCTCGATGTAAAGTTTGTTGAGCCCATAAACCGTTTTAAACTTTAAACCTTTTAAAACCTCTAATTCGGCGTATACATCGCCCAGTAACGAATTACTTTCAGAGCTGTACTTATCCAAATCAAGAATGAGCTGCAAATTATAGGCATTAATATTACCCACATAGCCCGCACTAGAAGCGTTACTGTTATTAGCACCATAACCCACCCTTTGCTTGTCCTGAATGTTGTAGGAACCGTCTTCATTATATACGGCTACATTTGGAGGCAAAATGTAGGTCATACGCGAAAGCGCATCTGTACCGATGTACTGCCCAGGCAATGATCCTGTAGCAGGACCACGTCCTAGCGTATTGTTATAGCCCAAGTGTGTACCTACAACAAGATTGCTGAAAAGCTTATGTTCTAAATTGATACGAGCCGTTTTTTGGTCTTGGTCGTTAGTACGCAGAATACCATTTTGTTTGCCGTAGGCCAAAGAAATGAAATAATTGGTAGACTCGTTGGCACCAGAGAAACTCACGTTATGGTTTTGGGAAACTCCGTTGTGATAAGCCACATCGTACCAATCTGTATTCACGGTAGAACCGTCTGACCTTGTTTGCAAAGCAAAACCTGGTTGCTTGCCTGCATTCACCATGGCTTCATTTTTAATGGTTACGTATTGATAGGCATCCAGCAGTTTAGGCAAATTTGCTGGAGTACTTACGTTTACCCAAGCATCATAATTTACTTTGGTTTTGCCTGTTTTACCTTTTTTGGTAGTCACTACCACTACCCCATTGGCCGCTCTTGAACCGTAAATAGCGGTAGCAGAAGCATCTTTTAGCACGTCAATAGACTCGATATCACTTGGATTAAGGTTAGACAAAGGGTTATTTCCTACGTTACCACCTTGCTGCCCCGTGAAAGAAGGCACACCATCAATCACAATTAATGGATAAATACCAGAAGAAATAGAGTTGATGCCTCTGATACGGAATACAGGAGCAGCATTAAGCACGCCACTAGGCTGTACAATATTAACCCCAGCCGCTTGTCCACCAATTAACTGGTCAAAGCTTTGTGCAGGACGGTTAGCGATTTGTTTGGCACTCACCCTAGCCGCCGACCCCGTAAAGTCCTGCTTTTTTTGAACGTTATAGCCTGTAATTACAATGCCACTGAGTTGATTACTTACTTCTTGCAGCTCAATAGTAATGGGCGAACCATTTGCGGTTACCTTTTGTTTTTCGTACCCGATGTAGGAAACAATCAAGTTGTACGGAAAAGATTGACCAGTAACCAGATTGAATTTTCCATCAGCATCGGTTTGGGTTTGGTTGGTTACCCCTTCTATTTGCACCACGGCTCCTGCCAAAGGTTCCTTAGTTCGGGAATCAACAACTTTACCTGTTAACTTGGAATTGATTAAAGGTGTATTTTGGGCGGTAGAGGTAAAGGAGAGGAAAAATAGAAAGATTGAGAGACTTAGCGTGGAATGTTTTGACAAAGCCATACCCTTAAAAAAGCGGTTGGCTTTTCCATTTTTTTGCATAATTTTACAATGGTTTTAATTAGAGAATTGAAGCAGGTTGCAACGCCAATTGATTACCTGTTTCAGCTTTAACACCGAAGGGGAAATATTTTTATTTCCCTTTTTTATTTTAAGTATAGTTTAACACATCATAGGTCTACCTCCGCAATAAAAAGATCATTATTAATGTTATTTGTCTGTCGAAATTTCAGCAGCAAATATAGGAATTAATAATAGACTACAAAATTAGTAGACTATTTTATTTGATTTATTTTTAGCGGCTTAAATACTCTTTAAAAGTACTTTTTGTGATAAACCCAGCCTCTCCCTAGTCCTTCCGAAAAATCGGAACAGGTACTCCTTAGAAAGGAAAGAGAACAAGAAGTGAGATTCTATAAAAATTTTAAAGGAATGAGTTCGCGATAAGCATTTGTGATTTTTCGTCATCTCAAGCCGTAGCAAAGCTTCTTAGTTCTACTAAAATCGAGCTTGCAATACCACTATGTGTCTATGTGGTTATAATTTATTTTACAATTAATGAACCACATAGGCACATAGCACACGCTATCTAGAAATTACATGTATCTTTTCAAGGCTTCCCAAAGAATTGGGTCGTACTCGTAAACATCTGGTCTGAATTGCACATTTCCTTTACCATCAGCCCACGCTGTATAATAAGCAATGAATACGCCTATGCTTTTGCGGGGCGAATACCAAGTGGGTTTCAACTGGAACACATTTAAGGTGTCCGTTTTCTTGGCTAATTTCTTTTTAAAGATTTCATTTTTGGTGGTATCAATCGGTGGTAAATCCACATCCATACGCAACTTATCGTACTGATATTTATCTTTTACCATCAGTTCTGCAAATTTCAAAGGTTGCTCAATACGCACACAACCATGGCTAATGGCTCTATTGGCCAATTTAAAGCCATATTTATTGTTGGTATCGTGCAGGTAAATGCTCGAACTATTGTCGAACACAAACTTGAATTTACCTAATGCATTACCCTCTCCAGAGCCTTGCTTAAATTTAAATGGCAGCTTTTCGCGTGGATATTTGTTCCAGTCAATGGTATCTGGGTCAGAAACCAACTTGTCCTTATAGTAAACTTTGATGTTGTTATTTGAAAGATAAAAAGGGTCTTTTCTTGCCATCCAATAAATTTCACTTTTCGCAATACTTACTGGGATATTCCAAATTGGATTTACCTGTATAGCATTAAAAACACTAAATAATTGTGGTGTTTCGTGGTTTTTAGGTTTATCATCCAACTTACCCGATTTCAAAAATACTTTCATCTTTTCGGCATAGGTTGCTTCACGCTTACCCCCTACGCAAACATTCATATGCGCCAAGGTATCATTTTGCTTAAACCAAGTAAGCGTAAAATCAGGAATGTTCACCACTACCAATTCCTCTGTTTGTAAAGGCAAACGCCAGCGCATGCGCTCCATATTCATTTTAATGGCCTTTATTTGTGGCGTCTCATCAGTACCTAAACTATCGCGATAATGTGCCAACGCTCGTTTAAGTGCCAAATAGGCTTCGGTAGAAGGTTGTGCCTTTTTTAACTTAGCCACTAAATTGTCAGTGTTCAATACCGAATCCATCTTCAAACTATCAGGACGTTGCAGCTGGATATAAAAACGGTTAAAGAAGTTTTTAGGATTGATGCTGCCATAACCCATAAAATTAGTGTACTTATTTAAAGCATACGCAGCACTCAACTCTAAATTAGCCACCGCTTCGTACACCTCATCAATGGTTTTAAATTGATTTCGGTTAAGCAACTGTAATTGCTTTTCATAAGCCGTGTAATTAAATATCTCCGGATTAAATCCATCCGACTTACTATTAGACAAATAGTTTTTTAAACTATCCAATTGCCCGTTCACATAAAAGCGGGTTACCAATTGGGGCAAATATTCATTCTTTTCATAAAAGGCAGTAATGACCTTGGGATTTAAAAAGTCTTTACGTTGCTCCTCTAATTTTACTTTAAAGATGGGCTTATATACAGCGGTGTCAAATTTGTTGTACAGCTTATTATTAAAATGTTCAGTCAGTACTACAGCAATCTCTGGCTTCTCCTTAAACCAGCTACAAGCACTTAAAACACAACAAACAAGGGAAAGAAGTAGCGTTTTTTTCAAACTCAGAAGGGTATTAGTTAACATTAATTAATCTTAGATAGACAGGTAATACAAATAAAATGCCATTATTTTTTGCATTGTATACTAAACTAGTATATATTTGCCATACGTTCCTGCAAAATTAAGGAAAAGAAAATTAGTATAATGATTCAATTTTTAAACCATCACTTACATTTCCATCATCGCCATTGCGGCGATATGTAATGTTATGTTCTGTACTTCAGAACGGTTTAAAATAGATTTTATATTTCTTATCTTTTAATTTTAGTCAGTGAAAACTCTTAAAATAGCTATCCAAAAATCGGGTAGATTAAACGAAAAATCAGTAGAAATTCTTAAAAATTGTGGTTTATCATTCGAAAACTACAAAAGCTCGTTAATTTCAACCGTTACCAATTTCCCTCTAGAAATCTTATTCCTTAGAGATGATGATATTCCTGAATATGTACAGGATGGCATTGCCGACTTGGGTATTGTGGGCGAAAACGTAATTGTTGAAACCGGAGCCAATGTTTCTTACCTACAAAAACTGGGCTTTGGCAAATGCTCTCTTAAAATTGCCGTTAAAAACGATAGTGAAATTAACAGTGTAGCACAATTAGATGGCAAAGTGATTGCCACCTCCTATCCTGTAATTTTAGAAAAATTCTTAAAAGCCAACCAAGTTGAGGCACAAATCAGAAACATCTCTGGTTCGGTAGAAATTGGTCCAGGCTTAGGCTTAAGCGATGCCATTTTCGACATCGTATCTACAGGTGGTACTTTAAAAAACAACGGGCTTAGACCTTTCACTAGCGTGATGGATTCGCAAGCAGCATTGGTATGTACTCCAGGTTTAGAATTCAATACTGAAGTATTAGAATTGGTTCAAAGAATCCAGTCGGTACTTAGGGCTAGGACTACCAAATATGTAGTGCTTAACGTAGAGAAGAAAAACCTTAAGGCAGTAGTTGAATTGTTGCCAGGGGTAAAAAGTCCAACGGTAGTTCCCTTGTTCGAGGACGACTGGGTAGCCGTTCATTCAGTAATTGATGAGCAAGATTTTTGGGTAAAAATCAATAGCCTAAAAGCGGCAGGTGCGCAAGGTATAGTGGTCATGCCAATTGAAAAAATCATTACTTAAGTGTAAAATATTGGAATCACATAGACAAATAAAAAACAGTTTCAAAAAAGGTAGTCGAACTAATTTCTATTGCTATGACATTTCATAAAATCACATACTAATGAATAGGGAAACAAGCATTGCTTTTCGTTATTTCGAGCGTAGTCGAGAAATCTTTCAAAGAGAAATCAAACCCTCCATTTTCAAAGATTTCTCCGCTCACTTCGTTGCGGTCGAAATGACGACCGACTTAAGGAAAAACAATATGTTTCTATGTGTTTAAATAACAAAAACCGCTCAAAACATTTAATTTTTACTATTAACTATTAGTTAATTTAAAATTTTAAAACATTGAAAATCTACAACTTTAAAGATTTAACTAAACAAGAACTAAAAGAATTATGCTCTCGGAGCATTTCTGACGACAATTTGGTTAAATCGAGGACAGAGGAAATCATCAACAACGTAAAAAGCAACGGCGACAATGCCTTGTTCAGCTACGCTCAGCAGTTTGACAACATTGAACTTTCTTCTCTCTTTATCGACAAAAATGAACTGGCCGAAATTGCAAAGCAAATTCCTTCATCGGTAAAAAGCGCTATCGATACAGCCTATAAAAACATCTACACCTTTCATGCTTCACAACTCAAAAAGGAAGACCAAGTGGAAACCATGCCTGGCGTAACTTGCTGGCGTGAAGCAAGAGCAATTGAACGTGTAGGCTTATACATTCCAGGAGGCACTGCAGTATTACCAAGTACTTTCTTAATGCTAGGCATCCCCGCTAAGATTGCTGGCTGTAAAGAAATCGTGGTTTGCTCCCCACCCCAACAAGATGGAAAAGTGAATTGCTACATCGCTTACGTAGCCACCCTTCTTGACATCGAAAAGGTTTATTTGGTTGGCGGTGCACAGGCAGTTGCGGCCATGGCTTACGGCACCGAAAGCATTCCTCAAGTTTACAAAATATTCGGACCTGGAAACCGCTATGTTACCGAGGCTAAAAAACAAATACAAAACAGCGTTGCTATCGATATGCCTGCAGGTCCATCAGAGGTTTTAGTGCTCGCAGATGAGACTGCCATTCCGTCATACGTCGCCGCAGACCTATTAGCTCAAGCAGAGCACGGAACTGATAGTCAGTCAATTTTAACTATTACCTCAAATGATACTGCAAATAAAATTATTGAGGAAGTGGAAAAGCAATTGCTAGCACTACCTAGAAAAGACATCGCGGCAGCAGCCATTGCCAATTCTTACGTAATGTTAGTTGACGACCTTGCTCAAGGAATGGAATTCAGCAACTATTATGCGCCGGAACACTTGATATTGGCTACCGAAAAATATGCTGAACTAGTCCCTTTGATTAGTAATGCGGGATCTGTATTCCTCGGGAATCTAACTCCCGAAAGCGCAGGCGATTATGCTTCAGGCACCAACCACACATTGCCTACAAGTGCTTTTGCTAAAGCTTATTCAGGAGTTTCTATTGATACTTTCATTAAGAAAATCACGTTTCAACATCTATCTATCAATGGCTTAAAGAATATTGGAAATACCGTTGAAGTACTTGCTGAAGCAGAAGGCCTACAAGCGCACAAGAATGCAGTGAGTATCAGACTTGAGGGACTAGGAGTTAGTGGCTAGGAACAAGTCGGACCAACAAAAAAACTAAAAAACGAAACAACAAAATGGACGTAAGAGACCTACAACGAGAAAATATAAAAAACCTTAGCCCCTACTCTACCGCTAGGGATGAGTTTAAAGGACAAGCAAGTGTTTACCTAGATGCCAACGAGAATAGCTTTGGCTCGCCGCTACCTGCAGACTATAACCGTTACCCTGACCCTTTGCAATTGGACTTAAAAGATGCCATTAGCAAAATTAAAGGTGTGCCTATTGAAAATACTTTTTTAGGCAATGGTAGCGATGAAGCCATTGATCTACTTTTCAGAGCTTTTTGTAATCCAGGAAAAGACAATGTAATTATCCTGCCGCCTACCTATGGCATGTACGAAGTATCAGCAAACATCAATGATGTTGAAGTGCGAAAAGTAAACCTCACACCGGATTTTCAACTAGACTTAGAAAAGATTGCTGAAACGATTGACGCTAGCACCAAAATCATTTTTATCTGCTCGCCGAACAACCCCACAGGAAATTCTTTAAACAGAAGCGATATAGAGACGATTTTAGCCAACTTCAAGGGCTTGGTGGTGATTGATGAAGCTTACATCAATTTCGCAAAGCAGAAGACCTTTATTCAAGAATTAACGGAGTATGCAAACTTGGTAGTCTTACAGACTTTCTCGAAAGCATGGGGTTTAGCCGCACTACGTTTGGGCATGGCATTTTCTTCAACCCATGTAATTGATATCCTGAACAAGGTAAAACCGCCTTATAACATTAATCAAGCTACACAAGATTTAGCTTTGGCAGCTTTGCAAAACATCCAACAGGTAAACGAATGGATTAAGATTACCGTTACCGAAAGAGAAAGACTAGCCAATGCTTTAAGCAGACTAGAAAAAGTAAAAAAAGTCTACCCATCTGACGCCAACTTCATTTTGGTTCAAATTGACCACGCACATTGGACCTATCACCAATTGGTAGAGCAAGGCATTATTGTGAGAGACCGCTCCAAAGTAGTGCTTTGCGACGATTGCCTGCGCATTACCATTGGTACCGTTGAAGAAAACAACCAACTTTTAACCGCACTAGAAAAACTATAATGAACAAAATTTTATTTATTGATAGAGACGGCACACTCAATATCGAACCTGATGATGAGCAGGTAGACAGTTTTGCAAAACTAAAATTTTACCCAAGAGCTTTATACTACTTGTCGAAAATTGCCAAGGAACTAGACTACAAATTAGTGATGGTGACCAACCAAGATGGACTGGGCACTTCCTCACATCCAGAAGAGAATTTTTGGCCTATACAAAATTTTATTGTAGATACTTATGCCGCCGAAGGTGTAGTATTTGATGAGATTATCATTGATAAAACTTTCGCCAAAGACAATGCCCCAACCCGTAAACCAGGCACTGCCCTATTGACTAAATATTTTGGAGAATCGTACGATTTACCTAACTCATTTGTGATTGGCGATAGACTTAACGACATTGTACTGGCCAAGAATTTAGGGGCTAAGGGAATCTACATCCGCAATAACGACGGACTAGGCTCCGCAGAGAATTTGGACAAGTACGAAACGCTGAGCGACATCATTGCATTGGAAACCAAAAACTGGGAAGACATATACACCTTTCTTCGTGGTGGTGCCAGAACCGTTAAGCACGAACGCAAAACCAATGAAACGGATATCAGCATTAAGCTAGATTTAGATGGCACAGGTAAAGCCAAGATTGACACTGGTTTAAATTTCTTTGACCACATGTTGGATCAAATTGCTCGTCACGGCGGAATGGATTTAGACATTATTGCCAAAGGCGATTTACATATTGACGAGCACCATACCGTAGAAGATACAGGCATAGCCTTAGGCGAAGCTTTTGCAAAAGCAATTGGCAATAAATTGGGCATTGAGCGTTATGGATTTTGCCTACCTATGGATGATTGTTTAGCACAAGTAGCCATTGATTTTGGTGGCAGAAATTGGATTGTTTGGGAAGCTGAATTTAAACGCGAACGTGTGGGTGATGTACCTACGGAGATGTTTTTCCATTTCTTCAAGTCGTTTAGTGATGCCGCAAAATGCAATTTGAACATTAAGGCCGAAGGGGAAAACGAACATCATAAAATTGAGGCTATTTTTAAAGCTTTTGCCAAGGCAATTAAAATGGCGGTTAAACGTGATGCAGAAAAAATGGTCTTACCGAGTACGAAGGGAGTCTTATAGGGATTAGGAACTAGTAGTGAGTGGCTAGTGGTTAGGAGTAAAGACTTTCTTTCCCAAACGCTTTTCTCTCCTCTTTGAGGAGAGATGCCGAAGGCAGAGAGGAGAACTAATGATAAGTTTACTTACTTAAACTTTGTCGTCATTGTGAGGAGGCACAACGAAGCAATCTTACAACGACAGTTATTAAATGCTTAAGATTGCTTCGCAAAGCTCGCAATGACGGACTGACTAGAGGCAATACAAGACACTAAAATAAGTTAATTAAACCCGATAGTAGCGGAAAGTTTATGATAGTTACTTCCCATTAAACAGCATAAAGCAAATGAGATTCCTCCTTCCTCGGAATGACAAATAGCATTAAAACTTATAGCGGATAGCGGGACTACAGAAACGATGAAAAACTAACCTTCATTTTCTAAAAATTTGGAAATAAAAATGGACAAAAAAACCTCAAATAACACCATCGGCATTGTAAATTACGGTGCTGGCAATATTTTTTCGCTAACGGCTGCGTTAGATAGGCAAGGAATTAGCTACGGCATGGTGAATACTGAAGCTGATTTGGAAAAGTATAGCCATATCATTATCCCTGGGGTGGGACATGCGGGTGCCGCCATGCAAAAACTGCAACAAACGGGATTGGTTGAAGCCATTAAAGTCTTAACAAAACCTGTACTGGGCATTTGCGTAGGCATGCAGCTACTTACAGAGCATTCGGAAGAGGGAAATGCTGACCTGCTTGGTATCGCACCTATAAAGACAAAATTATTTGATAAGTCACTTGGCATTAAAATACCACACATGGGTTGGAACAATGTTAATTTTACAAACAATCCGCTGTTTACCAATGTTAAACCTCTTGCACAATTTTACTTTGTTCATTCTTATTTTATTGAATATAACCCTATTTTTGACATCGCTTCGGTAACTTATGGTAACAAGTTTTCGGCGGCCATACAAAAAAACAACTTCTTCGGCGTCCAGTTCCATCCAGAGAAATCTGGCGAAGCAGGAGAACAATTATTAAAGAACTTTTCAATGATTAGATAATTGGCTAATTGGATGATTAGCTAATACTAAATAACAACAACCTATTTAAATTTAGACTTTTAACTTTTAACTTATAGAAAATGTATATCATTCCTGCAATTGATATTTTAGATGGCAAAGTAGTTCGCTTACGTGAAGGTGACTATAACCAAAAAACTGAATATAACGTTTCTATCGAAGATATGATTGAGCAATACCGGTCAAACGGTACAGATTATATCCATATTATTGACTTGAATGGTGCCAAAGGCGATTTCAGCAATCAAAAAGCCTTGTTCGAAATCATTAAAAAAACGGACATGAAGGTGCAGTATGGTGGCGGTATTCGTACCATTGAGCAAGTAACCAATCTGCTAGATGCAGGCATCCACCGCGTAATTGTGGGTACACAAGCCATCAGCAATCCTGACTTTTTACCACAGCTAAGTGAGGCTTTTGCTAAGAAAGATGACTACGCTAACCGTATTGTAATCGCTATTGATGTATTGGACGAAGTAATTAAATACTCGGGATGGATGGAAAGCTCGCCTATTAAACTAATGGACTACGTAGATAAGTGTTTGGCTTTAGGCTTTTTCCGCTTTTTATGTACCGATATTAACAAAGACGGCAAACTGGGTGGTACGGCAGTAGAACTTTACAAAAAATTACTTGACCACTCCCCTATGATTAAATTGATTGCTTCTGGTGGTGTAAGTTCAATGGACGACATCAGGGAACTGGCTCAATTACCGATTAGAAGTGTGGTGGTTGGAAAGGCAATCTATGAAAACCGAATTACCATTGAGGAAGTAAAGCAATGGAATTTAAAGGAGTTGAGTAGCATATAACCCCCTACCCCCTAAAGGGGGATTTTGAAGGGCAAGCATACCTCCTCTAAACATCATAAAGAGCTTTAAAATAATTTCAAATATGATTTATAAAGAATTAGATGATGACACTGAATCACTTTGGCTAAATGAACCGAATATGTTCTATGGCGCATCTAATTTGATTTTTGAAAGAGCTAAAGAACTAAGAAACAGACTTACTGATAGCGAATCTTTACTTTGGAATCATATCAAGGGAAAACAACTAGGGGTAAAATTTAGAAGGCAACATCCCATATCAAATTATATCGCTGATTTTTATTGTCATGAAATAAAATTGGTCATTGAATTGGATGGCAGTATTCACAATTTGCCAGAAATTGCCAGCAATGACCTTGAGAGACAGAAACATATTGAAGAGATAGGCTTAACAGTATTAAGATTCACCAACAGAGAACTATATCATAATTTAAATCAAGTTTTGGACAAAATAAAAGAAGCCATGCAGGCTGAACAGCTTAAAGCCTCCCCTTTAGGGGGCGGGGGGGGATTATCAAAACGCATTATCCCCTGCCTGGATGTAAAAGATGGGCGTACTGTAAAAGGTGTAAACTTTGTTGACTTGCGAGATGCTGGCGACCCTGTAGAGCTGGCCGCCCAATATGCACAACAAGGTGCTGACGAACTGGTTTTTTTGGACATTACTGCCACTCACGAACGTCGTAAAACGATGATTGAGATGGTGAAAGCAGTAGCCAGACAGCTAAACATTCCTTTCACCATTGGAGGTGGCATTACTGAAATTGCCGATGCCGAAGCATTACTTAACGCAGGTGCCGATAAAATTAGCATCAACTCTGCAGCGGTACGCAACCCCAAACTAATTGAGGAATTGGCCAAAGCTTTCGGTGTACAGTTTGTAGTGGTTGCCGTTGACACGAAACATGTAGACGGCAAAAATTGGGTACACTTAAACGGTGGGCGCTTAATCACCGAATTACAAACGGAAGCTTGGATTAAACAAGCAGAAGAGCTGGGCGCTGGCGAAATATTGTTGACTTCAATGGACCACGATGGCACTAAAGCGGGCTTTGATTGTGATTTATTAAAGAAAGTAAACGATAGCATTAACATTCCAATCATTGCCTCTGGTGGGGCAGGTAGCATGGAGCATTTTACAGAGGTTTTCCAAAAAGCCAATGTTGATGCCGCTCTTGCAGCTTCTGTATTTCACTATGGAGAAATTTTAATCCCAGATTTAAAACAAGAATTAAGTAAACATCAGATACCAGTAAGGATATAAAACTGTACCGTCATTGCGAGGTACGAAGCAATCCTAAAGCGGTTAAAATACGCTAGCGTTGTAAGATTGCTTCGTAAAACTCGCAATGACGACAACGGATGAATTCCCCTAACAAAACAACAAATGAGCAACATCAACACCAATCAAATAGATTTTACCAAAACGGACGGCTTAGTTCCCGTAGTAGTGCAAGACAACCAAACCTTGGAAGTACTGATGCTGGGCTACATGAATGCCGAAGCTTTTGAAAAAACACAACAAGAAGGCAAAGTGACCTTCTTCTCTCGCTCTAAAAACCGATTATGGACCAAAGGTGAAGAAAGTGGCAATTTCTTATTCGTTCAATCTATTGCGCTGGATTGTGATAATGACACGATATTAATTAAAGCCAATCCTGTTGGTCCAACTTGCCATACAGGTTCTCGTAGTTGCTTTAAAACCGATTTCAACCAGAACTTTATCTTCGAACTGGAAAACATCATTAATGACAGATACGAAAACCCTGTAGAGGGTTCCTACATTAATAAGATGCGAAGCAAAGGACTAAACAAAATAGCTCAGAAAGTTGGTGAAGAGGGTGTTGAAACCGTCATTGCCGCTTTAGCAGAAACCAGAGAGGATTTGATTAATGAGGCTTCGGATTTGGTATTTCATTTAATGTTTTTATTGAAGGAAAAAGGCTTGAGCATTAAGGATATTGCTGAGAATTTGGAAAAGAGACATAAGTAGTGCTCAAAAGGTAAATCCACCAGTTAACGTGTCATTGCGAGGCACAGCCTGTTCAGAGTTTTCGGGAAAGCAATCTTACAACTAGAGTAAATTAGAAATCATCTTGGGATTGGTTTTTGAGATTCCTCGTACCTCGGAATGACAAAGAGCCTGCTGTCATTTCGAACGCATGTGAGAATTGAAAATCAAAGAAGTTAAATCTAACTCAATGCAAACCGTTTATTTATTACCACACCACATTTACTAATGTCTGGTAATAACACTAAACAAAGCGCAATATTCTTGAGATTCCTCGTGCCTCGGAATGACAAAGAGCGTTCCGTTATTTCAATCCCCAACTTTCGAGAGAGACTACGAAGTAAATTGAAAATCAACGAAGTTAATTTTAACAAATAGCACAATTACCAAATCGCTAGATTTCTCATCCTTCGTTCGTCGAAATGACGAGCAAGAGTACCATAAAACTTTCACCTCCCGTCATTTCGAACGCATGTGAGAAATCTAGCTCAAAGCAAACCGTTTATTTATGAATCATCGGAGCAGGCTGTCGAAATGACGACAGAGGAAACTATAAGAGATAGCTCAAACCTCGTAGGTTTTGAAAACCTACGAGGTTTAAACCAGTTCATTGCAAACGATTTTTATTTACCTTAGCTTTTGGTTGGTCTTATCACCACAACCCATTTTCTTCATATGCTAAAATACCTCTCATACGTTAACATCTTTTTAGGCTTGGTCTTTTTAGGGCTCAACAAAGCAAATGGCGGCGACCTTTTTCTTTTATTTTTACCATCTACATTGTTCAATTGGCTTACCTTAAACTATCTGTTAAAAGGTTTTCCATTAAAGAAATGGCACAAGGTAATAGGAGCGATTAGTTTCGCCTACGCCCTACTTTCAGCAGGCTATTCGGCTTATTCCTTACTGAATTCAAGCTTCAGTTTTTACTCTTATCTTCTTCTCGCTGATTTTATTTATGGAGTTTTAACCATAGCTCAATTGCTCCTAGCATTAGGACTAGACGAACGATTGAAAGCTGCCTCGGTTTCAGCGAAAAAAGGCTCCATACGATAATTGCTGGTGGTGACGCCAAGCAAAGGGTTATATTTTTGAGATTCCTCGTGCCTCGGAATGACAAAGAGCCTCCCGTCATTGCGAGGTGTGCACAGTCTTTTCGTCATTTCGAACGCATGTGAGAATTGAAAATCAACGAAGTTAAATCTAGCTCAATGTGAAAACAACTTATTGAACTTTTGATTGGCTCTCATCACTAACAGAAAGGCAACAGAAAATCTTTTAACCCTTATTATACAGAACCAAAGATTTCTCCTCCTTCGTTCGTCAAAATGACGACAGAGGGATCTCGAAATTACGGCATGGAGTCACAACCCTCGTAGGTTTTCAAAACCTACGAGGGTTAATGAAGTAAAGAGAACCTGAAAATGATAGCTAGAACTTAAACAACTCCCCTATTTCGTTTCAACCTTAGCAGAAAACCTTCGTATAACAATATATTCAACCCGATAAGGCTCATTCCATAAAAAACATCTTCAAAAGGGATGGTTTTTATACGTAGCCCAATAATTTCATTGCTATTATACCAAACAATGGGTGCATCCAAACCTGTACCTGTTAACACGCCATTCACAATCAAAAATGGGATAATCATGATAAGATAGGTAAAATAAAATTGTCCCAGCCAATTAGGTTTCTTCACAAATGCTAGGTACGAAATCAACAGTGCGAACACCACAAAATTCATCATCGGATACATTTTATGATAGAAGCAAAATAGCATCACCATACCAAAAAGCACTAAAAGAATCGAAATCGCTTTGGTAGAATAATTCCTTAATGCCTGCTCTTTCCAAACTCCAAAACAGTGATAGGAAAACAAACAAGCATAAGGGATACACAAGAAAAAAAGAATTTCTTCAATGGGCAATCCCCACACAAAAACTCCCAACACATAATCTGGATTAAAACCCCAAACTCCTTTGTCGGTAAACCAAACATCCCAAACCAAAAATAAAATGGTAGTAATGATATTGGCGGGCAAAAAAGCCTTTACGTTTTTCCAAAACATCAATTTCGGATGAAAGGAACATAAAAACGGCACAATTACCGAAAAGAAGTTAACCAATAGGTAAGTATATTGCTTCATGATGTTTTTTGCTGCATTTTCTGCTGACGCATTGCTTCTCTAAAATATTTAAAAGGTACCCAAAGCATACCAAAACACTCCCCATCATGCTTTCCCAAATGTTTGTGATGCATTTTATGAGCCCTTCTAATAGCTTTTAAATAAATGTTGTTGGTATTTCTAAACCACTTAAACCGTTGATGGATAAAAATATCATGCACTAAAAAGTAACAAAAGCCGTAAAGCGTAATGCCGCCGGCAATCCCAATAGCAACAACACTCCCATAAACAGAGCCCAATAAAAACAATAAGATTCCAGGAGTGGCAAAAATCAGAAAGAAAAAATCATTTTTTTCAAAAACCTGTCCATCATCCTTTTTGTGATGGTCTTTGTGTAGGCTCCACAACCAGCCATGCATCAGATATTTGTGCGCCAACCAAGCCACACATTCCATTGCTACAAAAGCCAATACTACACAAACAATTATCGTTAAAACCATTCTATTTCGATTTAAAGATAGTGAGTATCTGTTCAGTCCTATAATCAAAAATCTGCTCTAACTTTTTACGTACAATCAGTTTATTAGCCAATTGCCCCAGCCAACCAAAAGAAATAGCATAGGCCACTTTATCTTTCATCAGCACCATTCCATTCTTTTCTTCAAAAGTATGCTCATGATGCCAATACGCATAAGGACCTTTTAATTGTTCATCCACAAATGAATAAGGTGCATTTACTGCGCTAATTTGGCTCAACCATTTTAAAGGAAGCCCTGCCAACGGTTTCACTACATACTCAATAGTTAGCCCATTATGAATATGCTGAGGTAGGTTTTTGGTCACTACCCTAAATTCCATTTCAGCAGGCGTTATTCTGGCCAAATTACTCGGATTGCTAAAGAAATCCCACGCTTCTACCATTGAAATTGGCAAAACAGTTTCTCTATATAATTGGTACTTCTTCATTTTTCCAACCAATGATCTAAAATCCCTTTATCCAACACTTCCGCTAAAATAATTTTGAACCAAGGTGTATACTTCTCTGGGTTAGCTTCCACATCTTGCTTTAAAGCGTCTATCGTTACATATTTCCAGTCGCTTACTTCATTTTTATCTGGCTGCGGTATCCCTGAAAACCTACCAAAAAACACATGATCAAACTCATGTTCAAACAACCCCTCGCCCACATCAGCTTTATAAATGAAACTATAAGTCCATTTGGCATCACAAACAATCCCCATTTCCTCTTGCAAACGCCTATTTACGGCATTTTGCAAGGTTTCTCCCGCTCTAGGGTGACTGCAACAGGCATTTGTCCACATACCACCGCAATGATATTTATCCATTGCACGTTGCTGAAGCAGCACTTCGTTTTTATCATTCCATAAAAAAACAGAAAAAGCCCGATGTAGTTTGGCTTCGCGATGGGCCTGCATCTTTTCCATCAAACCAATCTCTCTATCTTCGGTATCTACTAATATTACTTCCTCTATCATTTGGCGACGTGATTTAATTGTTGTTTTTCTGCTGGTGTCAATTTTTGTTGTTTCATAAACGAAACAATGGTTTCGGCCAGTTGTTCGTCTATTTGGCCACTATTTAAACTTTTCAAGATCTGCTTTTTATCCATTTCAACATGGCTGTTATAACCCAATATAGACGGTGCCGAAACTTGCGTAGCATACCTTAAAAACACCAATTCTACATTTTCACTATCTTTTGAAATGGCCGTATTTAGCATCTTTTTACCCGAATTAAAATAACTCAGCTTTGTAAATGGGTTAAAAACATGTTTGGCCATCACCATTTTGGTAGCACCTTTATAGCCTAATACAAAAGCATCCTGTTCTTGTTTATCTAAAATAGAGAGCAATTTTTGTGCTGTCTGTTTGCTTTCTACAGACTTTGCATACATCGACCTGATATTTTGCTTTGAAGATTCTGTAAACAGCAAGAAAAACGCTGAAATAAATAAAACAATTGGTTTAGCCCACATTAGTCGATAATTTCACAGGTACCTGTGGCACAAAAAAGGTATTTAACATCAATAGTGCCTTTTGGAAATCGGGCACTCTTACTCTTTTTTCCATGATGTGCTTTGCTGGAATCTCCTGTATTTTTCTAAATAATGATCTATAGTAAATGTAGGCCAAATATACACCCTTTTTTGCGCAACGAGGCAGTTTTGCAATACCGGCCAAGGCTTCGTCAAATTCTGCTTTTATCTCTTGTTCTATCAGCGCCTTATCCTCTTCTGTAAAGCAATCAAAATTCATATTGGGGAAATACATCCTACCCAATTCCAAATGATCTGCCTTAATATCCCTTAAAAAATTCACCTTCTGAAATGCAGAGCCTAGCTTCATTGCGGCATGCCTCAAAGCGTGATATTCATGGGCATCGCCATTGCAAAATACCTTTAAGCACATGAGTCCAACCACCTCTGCCGAACCAAAAATGTATTTTTCATAAAGTTGTTTGGTATACACCTGTTTTTCCAAATCCATTTCCATGCTATCTAAAAAAGCCTCAATCAACTCCACATCTATCTGATATTGATGCACGACTTGTTGAAAGCTATTGATGATTGGATTTAAGCTGATCTTATTCTCCAGAGCAGCATAGGTTTCACTCTTCAGTTGTGCCAAAAGCCCCTTCCTATCATAACCATGAAAAGAATCCACTACTTCATCAGCCAACCTTACAAAACCATAAATGGCAAAAATAGCGGGCCTAATGCTCGATGAAAGAAATTTAATACCCAATGAAAAAGAAGTACTGTACTTCTGGGTAGTTACTTCGCTGCATTTAGCCGACACCTGATCAAAAATTGCTTTCATCTTTATTTTTGTTGTTTTACAATATAATTAGCCACTACCTGTCCAGAAATAATTGCAGGAGGAACCCCCGGCCCTGGCACCGTTAATTGACCTGTGTAGTAAAAATTTTTTAGCTTTTTGTTTTTGATAGATGGTTTTAGGATAGCAGTTTGTTTTAAGGTATTAGCCAAACCATAAGCATTACCTTTAAATGCATGATAGTCATTCACGAAATCGGTATAGGCATAAGTGGTTTTGGTGATGATGTTATCTCGGAATTTCTCGCCGCAGAAATCTTCTAATCTGTCCACTAACTCGTTGAAGTATTTAGTCCTGATCTCTTCGGTATCTTGCAAGCCTGGTGCTACGGGAATAAGCATAAATAAGTTTTCCATCCCTTCTGGAGCTACACCTGCATCTGTTTTCGACGGACAACAAACGTAATACAAAGGATTTTCTGGCCATTTAGGTTCGTTGTAAATGGCATGAGCATGTATTGCAAAGTCGTGCTCAAAAAACAGATTGTGATGTTGCAACCTTGGTAGTTTTTTATTCACTCCAACATAATATAATAGGCATGATGGTGCCATTACCCGCTTTTCCCAATAGTTTTGAGTGTAGTTGCTAAATGATTTGGGAAGTATTTTTTGATCAATATGATGATAATCGCCAGCGCCAATGACCACATCAGTCTCTATATTTTTTTGAGTAGTAATTACCTCCGTCACCTTACCAGCTTTTACTTGCACAGATTTCACTTCGGCGCCGAGCATAAATTTAACCCCTTTCTCCTGCGCCAAAGCATACATAGCTTTAGCCAATTCTCCGAAACCACCTATAGGATACCAAGTACCCAGTTTAATATCGGCATAATTCATCATACTATATAAAGCAGGGATATTTTGGGGAATAGCGCCCAGAAACAACACAGGGAATTCCAATAGCTGCAACAATTTGGGTGACTTAAAATAGCGACGAACATGCTTAGCAAAAGATTGCAGTAAATCAAGTTTAGAGGCCGCTTTAAACACCTTCACATCCATAAACTCGAGCAAACTCAAACTTGGCTTATGCACAAATTCATTAATACCTACTTCATATTTATATTCGGCCTCTGCTAAAAATTGATCTAACATGGCAGCGCTACCAGATTCTATTTGTTCAAAAGCAACTTTTAGTTCAGTGTAAGCAGCAGGAACTTCAAAAACATCATGCTTATGGTAAACCACCTGATAAGACGGATCCAATCGCTTTAGTTCAAAATAATCAGCGGTTGAATGGCCAAATTGCTTAAAGAACTTTTCGATCACATCCGGCATCCAATACCAACTCGGCCCCATATCAAAAGTGAAGCCCTCTTTTTTAAAAACCCTAGCCCTTCCCCCTACTTGCTCGTTTTTCTCCACTACCGTCACATCATATCCTTTTGCAGCCAAAGTAATGGCAGCACTTAAGCCAGCAAAGCCAGCACCTATCACTACTATACGGGTAGGGTTATTTTTCATCATCTTTCAGGTGAACAACAAACATACATCTATTTTGTTTAACTTTCTATTAAAAAAATTAAACAAAATAAAATATTAAAAAATGCCTCCTCAGCGGCAGCTACTTTTATAGCTAACACGTAAACAGAAGGTTGTGTTTTAAAACTCGGAAATGAGTTTCTTTAGGCTCTCAAAAAGACGAATATGACTTGGTAAATCGGGGTGCTCTTCAAATATGGCCTGGCTTGCGATGAACAGCTTTTTAGTAGTAGGCACTACCTTTAGCTTCGTAATGAAAGAACCCACATCACCAACGGACATTGGATTGGACACATTACAAATCAGAATATCGGGGTCACTGATTTCAATAATCTTGGGCAAATCATTCAAAGGAACAGCTTGACCTAAGTAAATTGTGCGATAACCTTTACTTTTCAGCAAATAATTAAAAAATAGCAAACCTAACTCATGAAGTTCTTCTTCTGGAAGAAACAATAGCAGAGTTTGGAGATTTGCCTTTTCTTTTAACGCGAGATTGTCAATAGCGGCAATGAGCTTTTGCCTCACCATATTACTGATAAAATGCTCTTGTGCAGGATTAATAGAGTCAATTTGCCACATGATCCCAATTCTGCTAAAAAAAGGAAAAATGATTTTATTAATGGTGTCTTCAAAACCCAGTCTGGCAACAGCTTTATAAAATGCCTGATGGAACATTCCTTCATTCAGGTCAATCATGCTCAGCATCAAGCCGTCAAAAAGATCATCATCACCTGTTTTTACAAAGCTCAAATCCTTCACTTTCTCGGTAATTTCCGAAGGAGTCATTCTAGCTATATGGGAAATTTTAATGCCGTTTCGATTGAGGACATTGATGTTCAGTAGCAATTTAAGGTGCTCATTACCGTAATAACGAATGTTAGTTTGGGTTCTTAATGGCGTGATGATCTGGTATCGCTTTTCCCACATCCTTAACGTAGCTGCCCTAATACCCGAGAGTATTTCGAGGTCCTTGATAGAATATTTAGCGACGACACCCATGACAGTACTTCACTTTGTTTAAGTTAAGAGACTACAAATCTAAACAAAAATTGTTTTGCTGATCATTCCAAAAAGATTGTCAAAAATCACACCAGTATAAAGCTTTTATACAGATAAGCTTATTTTTGTAATTATGTTGAAACACCTACGCACTTTTACTGGACACCAAAATCCTATCTATGCCCTCACAAGAGCCAATGAAGAAGGTATTTTTTATACCGCTGGAAATGATAAAGGCGTAGTAGAATGGTCGCTCAGCAAAATGGCTTTTCAATCGGTCAAATTACCTGTACAGAGCTCGGTTTATTTCCTGCATATTGATCAGAATCAATTATTCATTGCGGAAAGAAGCGGTGCTTTTTCTGTTTTCGATCTACAAAACCAAACGGTTACTGCCAGAATAAACGCTCATGCCAAACCTATCTTCGGTATGGCAAGCATTTCACGAAAAAATGAATTGTTAACCAGTAGCGAGGACGGCACAGTAGCGATTTGGTCTTTAGATAATTTTGACGAGCTTTATCGTTTACCCATTTCCTACGATACCGTAAGGTGTATTGCTGTATCTCCTAATGAGAAAGAAATCGCCTTTGGATGCAAGGACAGTTCCATCCACATTTATAATGCCGATGACTACAGTTTAAAAGCAATTTTAAAGGAACACACTTTGGGTATCACTTCTTTGGCCTACCATCCTACTGGCAAATACCTCATTTCTGGAAGTAGGGATGCACAACTTAAAGTTTGGGACGGAATTACTTATCAACTTAGCAATAGCATTCCCGCACACATGTTTGGCATTTACGACATTGTATTCCACCCTACCTTGGCCTACTTTGTTACCGCAAGCCAAGACAAGAGCATTAAACTTTGGGATGCAGAAAATTTCAAACTGTACAAAATCATTAGCATCGAAAAAATGGGCATTGGACATACCCATTCCATCAATAAAGTTGCTTGGAACCACGATGGCAGCCTGTTAATTTCTACGGGTGATGATAAAAAGGTGATGATTTGGGAACTGGAGGTTTAATCATAGTTAATACTATCGAGTTTACTATGTGCCTATGTGGTTCATTTAAGAAGCTTTTGCATTTTTGGCAACCACAAAATACAACCACATAGACACATAAGAGTGCACGCCAAACAGGCTCCGACTTTAGTAGAACGACGAGGGTTTGCTAGGGCTAGGGATAACGAAAAATCACTAAATATTTATTCCTAACTCACCACATATGAACGGCGAGAACGCCGTTCTTTAGCAGCAAGGCAAAAGGTTTGTGTTTCTACCAAATATTTGGGAACTGGAGGTTTAACTTTATAACAACCCTCCAACCCCTTTACCAAAACGATAAGTTAAGCTAAACTCATAAGTATTATTGTTAAAAGTTCTGGTTAAAGGTTTGCTGCTAGTAGCAAATTGATAACCAAAACCAATATTCAAATTTCTGATGAATAAACTGGCCAAAGCAGCCATTTCCCCCTCTGTTCCAACATTTGCCCCCAAACCAAAAGTTTTCTTAACATAAACCATTGCCGAAACATCTGCTTGAACATCCAGATTTTTCGCATAGTTCACCAAGGTTGCAGGTTTTAAGTCAAAATCTGCTCCCAAGGCAAATACAGCTCCTGCCGTAAAATGGTACAAAGTACTGGCATCATAATTTAAAGAGCTTGAACCTAAACCAAGCTTAGAAAACGTTAAACGAGGTAGTGAAAAACCTGCGTAAAATTTTTCAGGACGATAATACATCACACTCGCAGAAAGCACACCTTCCGTTTCCCTTAAATCATTATTAAACAAAGGATCTGAGGATGACAGCTGTGAAAAGTTCCCCTGATAATAGCTTACCCCTGCCCTTACAGATACCGCCAAATGATCCTTACCAGAAAGCTGTACTTGTTTACCTACATAAGCCAATGCTTCACCTAATTTTTCAACGGATACATTTTCATGTCGGATATTTAACCCGATTCTTAGGTCAGATTTTCCGATAGGCATACTTGCCGCCAAACGGTAAGCTGTAGGTGCTCCTTCTAAATCAACCCACTGGTAACGGCCAATTAAGCTTACTTGTGCATCTTTATACAGAAAACTTCCTGCAGTATTCACAGGAATTACGGAAGTACCATATTGACTATAATTAATATTTTGTTGGGCTTTGGCAGTCAATTGAACAAAACAAAAGCCCAGTATCGTAAAAATATATCTAATCTTCATTTTCTTAAGTTTTGAAATTGATGGCATTAGTTTTTAATGAATAGATAGCCTTTCTTTTGCACCCATTGGCCATTTTGCTTGAATTCGATAGAATAGTAGTAGGTACCATCTGGTAGTTTGTCGCCACCATTACTTTTCCCCGCAAAAACAACCGTATCATTGTTATAACCTTTTTGTTCGTAGACTTTAGCTCCACTCCTACTCATTATTTTTACTTGGTTTTCGGGATAGGCCTTAATTCCCTCAATCACAAATACATCGTTAATACCATCTCCGTTGGGTGATAATGCTTGTGTGACTAGTATTTGACTATTTCCTGCAGTATGTATCAACACCTCTTGCTCTACGTTGGTAGCAGGTAAATAAAACTCGTTACCCACTTGCGAGGCCGTAATTTTAATAGTGCCTAAACCTTTCACTTGTAATTTATTGTCGGCGGTAATGACACCCACGCTTGGCTCATTAGCTGAAAAAACAACAGGAAGTCCCGAAGAACTGGTTGCAGTTAACGTAACCACGCCTGCATAACGGCTAATAGGTGTTGGCTGGTTAAAAGTAAGGGTTTGAGGGGCTTTATCGATAGAAAAACTAACCTCCACTGGAGTAGCAGGGTTGTAATCGGCGTTGCCAGTTTGCATAGCCCTAATGGTAGCCACACCTGTATTGGTAATGGTTACGGTTGAGCCACTAATGGTAATATTATTGGTCAAAGCCTGATAAGCTACTGGAAGTCCAGAACTAGCCGTGGCATTTAAAGCAAAAGGAACCTCTCCATAAACTTTATTGCTAATGGTTGGAAAACTAATAGCCTGCCTTGGGTCGTTCCATTTGGCATACAAAGTAGTGTTGCCCATTACTACATCCGTGGTAAAATTCCATGGAGTAGTCAAAGTAGCTTCTTTATACCATCCTCCAAAAATCACATCTGTTTTGGTAGGCTCCGTTGGGGCGGCAAACGTACTATTGTAATTCACCTGCACTGGGCTTACCGCAGTCCCACCGTTGCTTTCGAAAGTTACGGCATAAGTAATTGGAGTCCATTTGGCATACAGGGTCATAGGTGCGGTCACCACATCTGTGGTAAAATTCCAAGGGGTATTCAGTGTCGCATCTTTATACCATCCACCAAAGGTGTAACCTGTACGAGTAGGATTGGCAGGTTGAACAATGGTTTGATTTGGATTGGCATAGATTTCGGAAACCGCAGAACCGCCATTGGTATTAAAAGTCACAAACAAGGGCAATATAGACTCATCATACACATTGATGTCATCAAAATAAATTTGAAGGATATTGGTGGTCGTGATATTCGAATGAAAGCCCAGCCTAAATTGGTTCAAAGGAACTGTAGGGCCAAAAGCTGCTTGGTTACCATATATTTTAGTAGTGCCTACCCACAAATCCCATTTATCATTCTCCACATTTACATTGGTACCATCAGGCGCTTGATAAACGATTGGATTATCGGAATTATTAACTACAAAAGTGATTTGTTGCTCGCCTGAAAACAGCTGTGTGGATGATTCAGGCGCTTTTGTTTGCCCGTTTAAGGCCGACATGATGTTTATCGAAAATGAATTACCCGAAATAGAAATGCCGAATTTACTATGTGCATTACCTGCTCCAGCCACGTTATCGGGCAAATTGGCACTGTTTTCAAAACCATTGCCCACAAAAAAATGGCCGTGATTAGTGATGCTTGCAGAAGGGTTAACCGCATTGGTTACTTCCATTTTAAATTTAATGATAGCAACCTTTGGTGTTGTAGCAAAGTTGACATTCCTTACCGCCTGCGCAGAGCCCGTGCCATTTTTATTAATCTTTAACCTTCCATTGTCTATCACAAAAGGCGAAGAGCCAAAGGCACTGAAAAAGGTAAATTGTCCTGAATTTGGTGTAGTGGCATTTACGTAACTGGAAGCGGTGGTTGAACTGCTAAAATTTTGCGAAAAAACCTGAGCAAAGCTGTTCCCTATCCCAACCCATAAAAACAATACTATTAAATATGTTATTTTCTTCATTTGTAAGTGCTTTTATGGTTCTACATTAATTTCAATTTGTTTAACCACTTCCTTACGACCATACACGCTGCTGTTTGCAATTAAAAAAGTAGCGAGGTATTTACCTGGTGTTTTATAAACGTACTGATAAGAAGCCGATTCGGGATCTGATACAATTTTGATAGGATTTGGTTTGTCGAGCCCTAAGTTAACCTGCTCCGATTTATGTAAGGGAGCACTAATGGCCCAACCTTCTTTAAAAGTATCGTTGGCAAATGTACCCGACCATAAAATACGTGTAGAGTTGATATTTGGCGCAGGAGATACCGTAACACCATCAAAACCTTCGCCTAATACTAATTTAAATGCACAATCTACAAAGTCGTAAACCACACCAGACAAACTCGGGTCTTGTGTAACCACCCCTTGTATTTTAAACTCGGCCACTTGAAATTGGGTACGTTGTGAATTAGCTTGTGTCGTAAAAAACCATCCAAAATACACGGGTTTACCATCTGCAGGAAACAAACTAGAAATCTCTAAATCTCCCGAATTGGAAAAAGTAGCGCTTGTCCCCACAATAGGCGGAATAGTAAACTGATCGGTAATATCTATCCAAGTAGCCGCCCTGATGGAGGCCCTATCGTACTGCCCATTAAAATCCACTGAATATTTGAGGCGAGCGCAATCTGTGTTGTTACCTGCATATTTTGCCGACCTAAAGTTCAAAACGTTATTCGACTGATAAACCCGCTCTTTATCATGAAAAGCATAGTCCATTCCCTTTTCACCTGAATAAAAAGAAATAAAGTCTGCATTTCCATCGAAATTAAACACCACCACATCTCCAACCTTTACCGTAGTTTTTGCCGCCGTAATTTGTAGCGTTGGTTCTTCTACGTGGTATTCTTTGGCACAGCCAAGGCTTAAAAAGGCCAAAAATATGCCTAGTTTATATTTTAAAATCTTCATATCCTTTAACATTTACCAGCCAACATTTTGTGTAAGTTTTCTATTTACGCCCATTTCATAGGTTGGAATTGGCCAAACGACATCTCGAGGCATCGCATTGCCATAATATGATCTGGCACTTACCAGATAAGAAGAAGTTCCTGCGGGTACTTGCCCTAAAATAAACTTCATGTTGTTATAAAAATCGCCCCAACGTACCAAATCATTTTTCCTTAAGGCTTCAAAACACAGTTCCCTAGCACGCTCCTCTTTAATCTCAGCCTTAAAATCATCGTACAAAAGACCATTAACATCCACTTGTGCATTTGGTGTTTTTACAGGCAAACCTGCACCTCTGCGCCTTACTTGATTAATAGCTTCATTGGCTTCAGTACTTGGTCCGTGTGCCGATTCATTGATAGCTTCGGCGTACATTAGCAACACATCCGAATAGCGCAAAAGCGGAAAGTTTTGTGGCGTACTTGTGGTACTTTTTGGCAATAGTATTTCACTTTCTCTTCTAAACTTGCCACAATAGCGTTGGAATGGGGTTCCGCCAGTATAAAAGGTTTTCACACGAGGAGTACCTGTATAGTAATAATTAGCAATGGCCCAATCTCTCCTCAAATCTGTACTTTCATATATTTCATACAACCAAGCACTTGGTCTGATTGCACCAATGGAATAACCAATATTTGAATCATCAGCGGGATAACTGATACCGTTGTTACGCCCAACCATGCCACCTGTATTTACATAAATACCCGTTCCATTCCCCCAGAAATCAACTTCAAAAATGCTTTCCTTGGTATCGAATTTATCCGTAGCCAAGTTCACAAAAACCTGCTGATAGGATGCGTTTAAATCATGTTGCCCTGTTTCCATTACTTTTTTAGCCCAACTAGCCGCTTCGGCATATTTATCCGCTTCGTTTAAAGGTTGGCCCGCCATGTACAAACAGGTTCTGGCCAACATTCCCCAAGCGGCAGATTTGGTAGCAATGGTTCCTGCAGAAACTTGTGTAATGGGTTTCAACAAATCCGCAGCGGCCTGCAAATCGGTTAACACTACGGTATAAACTTCTTTTAAAGTAGAACGAGGAATCTGTAAATCTTCAGTTTTAGCAGAGCGTGTAGCTTTTAACTGCACGGGTACTCCACCAAACTTACTCGCCAACATCAAATAATAGTAACCTCTTAAAAACAGCGCCTGTCCTTTAATATGATTTCTTTCTACTTGCGCAATCTGGATCGTAGGATCGTCTACACTTTCTAAAAGCAAGTTAGCTCTGTTGATACCGCGATACACGGAACGGTAGTAGCCCAATACTTTTGAGTCGCTCGCAAAAACGGTATAATCGCCAACGGAGGCCAAATCAGAACTGTAGGATTCATAGCCTTCATCAGTTTCTAAACCTAAACGTCCCAATATATTGCCACCGTACAAAGTACCATCGGCCAGTATGGCATAAGCGCCTCTTAATGCAGCATTTAACTGTTCCTCTGTCTTGTAATAATCATCTGCTACGATGATATATTCCTCTGGTTTCACATCCAATATCTTATTACAAGATAGGCTAAGCATCAATCCGAAGAGTAGAAATAATCTGTATGTCGCTTTCATGTTTTATCTTGTTAAAAAATTACCTTAAGTCCAAAAGTGGTGATCCTGTTTCGGGCATAGGCCGAATAATCAAAGCCTGGCGTGAGGATAGAATTACGAGTAGAGACTTCTGGATCCATCCCCGAATAATCTGTCCAAGTAAATAAATTCTGGCCCGATACATAAAGCTGTAATGCGGTTAGTGACTTAATCATCTTTTTAGGGAAATTATAGCTCAATTGTACAGTTTTCAGCCTCAAGAACGAACCATCTTCAAGTGTACGTGTTGAATAAACTCCCCTAGGTCCAGCACCATTAATACCATAGTAGGTGTTGTTCTGGTTATCTGGAGTCCATCGGTTATTATAACTTGCAAATTGGTTCAGGTTGGGTCTGTTTGCTGGGTTTCCCTCAAGCATTAACCTATTGGCATTCATGATATCGTTGCCATAGCTCCATTGTAGAAATACGCTAAGCGCAAAATTTTTGTAGTTGAAATTATTGTTGAAACCACCAATGTGCTTAGGTAAGCCACGACCAATGATCACCATATCTTTCTCATTCACTACGCCATCACCATTTTGGTCTACATATTTAATATCCCCTGGTTTAATGGTGCCACGATCGTTACCGTTAGTTGGCACGGTAGCTTTTAACGTATAACTTCCATCGGCTCTTTTATCAAAATCCGAATATTGGTAATTACCTGCCCATACCACACCATAAAATGACCCCACCGGCTTACCTACTTGCGCAAAATAAAGCGGCGTCCCATTATAATCTCCTGTAAAGGAAACGTTCGTCAACATGCTCGATTCACCGTCCGTTAGCGCCAATACCTTATTTCTGTTGAAAGAGATATTGAAATCACTTGACCATGAGAAGTTCTTAGTTTTGATGTTTACTGTATTTAAGGTAAACTCCAATCCGGTGTTCTGTATCTTGCCGATGTTCCTCATCACGGTATTGAAACCAGAGCTGAGCGGTGCACTGGCATTTAACAACAAATCGCTAGTTACTTTTTTATAGGCGTCGACAGTGAGGTTAATTCTGTTTTTGAATAAAGAAAGTTCATAACCGATGTCTAATTGAGAGGTCCTCTCCCATTTTAAATCACGATTCCCCAAACTACTGATCACCATGGCATATTTTGGTGTTTCACCATTGAACGAGTAATAATCGCCTACATCCAACGACATATAAGGTGCAAAATCGTTGATGCGGTTATTTCCTGTTACGCCATAGCTGATCCTCAATTTCGAATCGGATACGAAACGTAATTTCTTCATAAAACTTTCTTTTCCCATTTGCCATGCAAAGGCTGCCGAAGGGAAATAAGCCCATCTGTTTTCTCTAGTAAATTTGGAAGAACCATCGGTTCTGATTGAGGCGGTAAACAAATATTTAGACTTATAGTTATAATTTACACGGCTTAAAAACGATACTAACGTATTTACACCTGCAGACGAAGTGACGGAATTAGGAATACCTAATTGCAAGGCCCTTAAGCCTAATTCTTCATTAGGAATATTAATGGCCACGAAGCCATAGTTATCCATATTGGTTCCTTGAGCGGTTGCTCCTAATAATACATCAAATAGATGATCTTTATTGATACGCTTTTTGTAGGTCAGCGTATTTTCACTCATCCAATCGTTTAAAGTAATTTCGCCAAAAGACCCATTTACCCCCAAAAGGTTGTTAGGTGTTGCAAAGCCTCTATAAGTATTGGAATTGTTAAAGGCTTCGTTTCGGGTAATTCGGGTATTATACCCTCCTCTAATGTTTAGTTTAAAGTCCTTCAAAAAATCGTAGGTAATACCTGCATTGATATTTAAGGTGGTTCTTCCCTGCTGGCGGATTTCATTCTTGGTAGACACAATAGGGTTCATTACCAGCACTGTTGCGGAACTCACATCATCATCAAATAAATCTTCGAAAAGATCGGCACCTCCAGTATTTAAGGGCCTGTAGCCCCACACTCTATACATTAAATAAGTAGCATAGGCATTGGCACTTGATGCTTGGCTAGCTACGGTTTGCCCATAGTTTTTATCGTAAGAATAATTGATATTTAGGGATGCTTTTAGTTTGGTATTGATATTTTGATCAATAGCTGCACGCATTTGCTTTCTGTTCAATCCAGAACTAATGATTACTCCATCTTGGTCAACGAAATTAGCAGAGAAGGAATATTTGGTTTGTGCTGTACCGCCACGTAGCGACAAGCTGTGGTTATGTGCTAAAGCATTTCTAAAAAGATGATCCTGCCAATCAATCGGGTCTGCATTTTTATAATCTTGTAAGGTGTAGCCTGGTTTGGTCAGATACATATCCGTCATGCTTACGGGATCCCTGTCCAATTGATAGCGCACAAAATCATAGGGCGTCATCATATCCATTTTCCTAGTAGATTCATGATAGCCCACAAATGCATTGTAAGAAACTTGTGGTTTACCTATTTTTCCTTTTTTGGTTTCCAGAATGATTACCCCATTTGCACCTCTAGTTCCATAAATAGCCGTAGCCGATGCATCTTTTAAAACACTAATTGATTCGATATCATCAGGATTGATGGAACTGGCGTTAAAATCTTCGATAGGAAAACCGTCTACCACATAAAGTGGTGCATTACTTTGAGTAATTGAGTTTCCGCCACGGATCACGATATTGATATCATCTCCAGGTTGACCTGAATTGGATGACACCTGCACACCCGCAATACGACCCGCCAATGCTTCCTCAAACGAAGTCACTGGTGCCTTGGTCATTTCTTCTATCTTTACCTGCCCAACAGAGCCCGTAATATCTTGCTTGTTCACCTGTCCGTAGCCAATAATCACCACTTCTTGTAGCGCTTTTGGATCTTGCTTTAATTTGATTACAGCATTACCTAAATTTTTGACAGGTATTTCTCGCTGCAAATAACCTACTATTGTAAACACAATAGTTTCATTATCGCGGGCCCGTAGTGAAAATTTACCGTCTTTATCAGAGGCTACGCCACGTTTGGGATCTTCCTTTACCCTCACATATACGCCTACCAAAGTTTCACCCTCTTCGTCGGTAATGGTTCCGCTAAATAGCTTTAAGTCCTGTTGTGCGTAAGCGCTGCCAAAACAGCACAAAAGCAATAACAAAAGCTTCGTAGTTTTAAAAAGGTACTGCATTATCGCTTCTATTTAAAATTCATATCTGTCTATTGCCAATCCATGCTTCGAGACAAAAAAAGATTGTTCCGAAATGAATTAACTTCATTTGGTTATTAAGATTTATTGGAGAGATCGTTGTGTTTTGCTGGTTGCTTAGCGCAGTTTGTGGACGTTCATACCCATTTATTTATCTTCAGTTTATTTGGTTGTTTGTTTAGTTTGTAAATGAGATTTTAAGGTCTCATTGTTGTTGGTTGTATATTTGGTTATTTCGATAATATAAAGATAGCAGATAACTTTACATGAGTAATTGTGATTATTAGCTATTTATTATAGCATCTTATCATATAATGAAGCATTGCCCTAAATAACAAAAACACAGTTATTTGCTTTTACAACAATAAAACAAAAGTTTGCAAAATACAATAGCCTTAAAAAGTATTTAAGGCTATTGGGTAACATATTTGATAAATGATCTATTTCCAAGAGAGGTCTTTCCTGTCGTAGAACATAAAAGTACCATATTCAGTTCCTACTATAAGATTTAAAGTTTTCCCATCGCCTCCAATATAGGCAGTAGTTGGCGCACACTCATGCGCTCCCAAAAGAATATCATTCCCTTTAAACTTCATCATTTTTGGAAATTCATATACGGGTTCGGCATCTGTACCCGCATTGCGTAGGAAAAGTACCGCAGCTCCTTCGCCCTTCTTTTTACGGAAATAAGGCAACCCATTTACAGGATTGGGAATTGCGGCTCCCCTTCCCGTTCCAATTAGTAAATCCTTTATTCCATCACCATCCCAATCTACAATTTGGGTTTTAGCTCTACCTACTTGTCCACCCTTACGACGATGCCCATTGATAAAAGTTCCATCGGTTAATTTAAGCTTACCACCATCACTTATATTATAGGCATCTATCTTATAATAGAGATGGAATTGGTTATCCGAATCTAAAATCACATAAGCATCTTTTCCTGCCATATTCCCAACGCCAGGGATAGAGCGCCAACCTCCATGCACATTTAAGCCTTTATAAAAAAGTGGTTGTTCTACTGCTAGCTCGGGTTTGGTTTTAGTGCCAACATTGAGATACACCATAAATTTCCCACGACTATCACCTGTAAGGATATCAGGCAAACCATCGCCATTCCAATCGTAAACCACTGGACAAACATAGCCCCAGCGAGCTTCATGAGGCCCTTGTATATCTTCGCGATAACCTGGTTGCACATGAATAGCAACTCCGCCAGCTTTTAAAGCCACAGGATCTTGATATGCTGGTTTTTGATTAGTTCCTGTATTTTTAAAGAACAGGATATTACCTGCCGAATTTCCCGAAATCATATCAATCAAGCCATCGCCGTCCCAATCGGCTAAACTGGGCACTACCAATGACCCCCCATACAACAACGGATTTTCTTGCTTGACGCTAATGGCATCTTCAAAAATTAGATTGCCTTGTTTATCTTTTTGCTTGGTATTTGGATAATAAACAATACCGCCTTCTCCAGAAATGAAAACACCTTCGGTTTTACCTTCTATTTTAAAATAAGCGGGAAAGGCATTCACGGTTGGACTACGAAGCAAAATTTGTTTTTGATCTACCACATATTTATTGGGAAAAAGCTGCTCACCTCCTATTTGATAAGCAAGAATATTGCCCATACGAGTGCCACAAAGCACATATTGTTCTTTATCATTAAACTGGAAGCTAGTGTAACCGCTCATACCGAAATAAGCTTGATCTAGTTCAGTTAAGGGCTTCGCATCCAATTTGGTAAGGTTTTGCAAATCATTAGCTACCGCCCCATAAATACCTACTTCCGTTAAAGCATTTGGCCAATATCCCTCTGGAGTATAGTAGGCACTATCCACTTTCATCTTTACATTTTCTGGGGCCGGTTTTGGTACCGTGAATAGAAATAGATATTTACCCTGCTGAGTTCTTACTACGCCAAAAGTTGACATGCCCCAAGGCAAACCGTTAATGTTAATATTGCTCGCCTCTTCAAAACCATTGCTTTTAGGGTTGAAGTTTGCCTTTTTCAGCAACTTACCACCAAAACGCCAGAAACCAACAATTGCTTGATCAGGATTTTGTAGGATAACGCCCTTATTCTCGCCTGTATCTTCAAAAGGCAAGGCCAATTTAATGCCTTGCGAAAAAACAGGCTCTCCTTTATCAGTCAATTTCTTGAAATGATAAAGGTAAGTACCTGGTGCCCTGATATCCGATTGTACGAACAAGTCTGGATAGTCATCATCGTTTACTTTGGCCGTCCCCATCACTATGCCTGTTAAAGAAGGGGCGGCGAAGTTGCCAATACCGCTAGCACTACCATTTTTAATGGGCTGACCACTGATCAAGAAATCGCTTTGCGCAACTACGCCAAGGCTACTTATACTTAAGGCCAGAAAGAGAATACTACGTTTTAACATTATGGTTTAATAAACTTATTACTAATGATGGACTGCCCTTCTACCCACAGACTTGCCAAATATACTCCCTTGTTTAGAATTGCTGGTAAGGTTAAACGTTCTTCGCCACCAGCTAACCTAATCTTTTGACTCCATATTTTCCTGCCTACCATGTCATGGATTTCGATGGTTGCATTTCCATGGAGAGAGGAAGTGAACACATTAATCACGTCTTGCTGAGCAGGTGCATTGATTTGGAAATGATGTTCGCTCATTTTAACCGATACCGCTATTGGTGTAGAAAGTTTGCTATCGCCATTAAAATCAACCTGCTTCAATTGGTAATAGTTCAAACCTAAAGCTGGGTTGTTGTCAGCATATCGATATTCACTTTTTTGAGTAGTAGTACCTTTACCATCTAGTTGCCCTAAAGATGTAAATGCCGCACCATTGATACTGCGAAGGATTTCAAAATGAGCATTATCCTTTTCTGTAGAAGTGGTCCATTGCAATTGCACCACATTTTTATTGGCCTTGCCAGAAAACTTCAAATCATTTACAGGCATCACTTGGTTGTCCTCAACAACAGTTCCTGTAAAAGTAAGTACTGTTCTACCTGTCATGCTGCTTTCGCCCTTGCCAAAACCGAAGCCTCTTTCAGAATCCGTACTTCCCGCATCAGCGCCCCAAGCGTAAATCCTAAAATAAACATTAGTGGTACCGCTTAGATTTTTAAGGGCAGTAAGGTGCTTCAAACTAATTTCAAGTTGGTCTTCACCTTGTGCATCAGTTAAACCAATGCTATTGTTACCTGTATATATTTCCGTGTAGTTAACATTATCTAAACTGTAATACCATTTATAGTTTTTTACGGATTTAGCATTGGAAGTTCTCAATCTAGCTTTAATGCTACTTAAATTAATTTGCTTGGTGGTATTTAAATTGAGTACCGCCTGAAAATAAGCGCCCGTACTTTGAGCTGTAGAAAAATTAGCACCTGCAGCAAAAGTAGCTACATAAGACAGCGTGGAATTGTTGACATATGGAGCACCTGCACCTCTATTTAATGTAGCTTGTTGTAGTTCTGGGTGAATGATATTGGCATTAATGGCCGAATTCTTTGCAGCCAAATCGTAATTCCAATTGGCCAGATCAACACCAGTGTAAATGGCACTACCACCTACAGATAAACTAGGCGTGGTGTCTCCCGCACCATATCTTCCGATACCTAAGCCTCCAGCGTTGGTAATTGCACCACAACCATAAAGCCTAAAAGTTACAGTTTTGGTATCATCTAGGTTCTGGAGTTCGACTATGCTCGATAAGTCGACTGCAGGTTGTAAATCACCTTCAGTATCGCCAGCAAGCACATTAGTGCTTTGAGTAATTTCCTTAAAATTAGTACCATCCAAACTATAATACCAGCTTACCATGGTAGGTCCATTGCCATTTTTTCGCAATTTGGCATTAAGTGTAGCCAAAGAAACGATAACATCTATTTTAGGTTTTACAGTAAAGGTGTAATAGTCGTTATTGGCCATGGCAGTTGCTTTTGAATTAGCCGATGAGCCAGCAGTACCATAAGCACTTACAGTAGAATAATATCCTCTTGCCAAGCTCAAAGCAGTTAATCCTGCGCCCCTAGAGAGTATAGAAGTATTTAGGTAGCTATTATTGGTCGTCGCATTTAAACTTCCTGCAACTACCCCCGACACTGCACTAAATTGCCAAGCCAATAAAGTTGGTGGGACTGGTGGAATGGCCTTTACTTCGCCACCAACAACTAAACTAGGTGTATTGTCTCCCGAGGGATATCGCCCAAGAGCAAAGCCACCGCTTGAAGTAGCTGCTCCCCAAAAGTAAATACGGAAAGTTGCTTTTTGTGGTGCTGCTAGATTTTGCAAAGGTGCTAATCCACCAACGTGAATAGTCGACTGTACCACTCCTTCAGTATTACTGTCCGTAAATGGGATATTGTAATCGCTTATTTCCGTAAAATTGGTTCCATCGGTGCTATAGGCCCATTTATAATAAACTGCACCAGCAGAGTTTCTTCGTAATTTAGCATCAATACTGTGAATAGAAGCCATGTATCCAGACTTGGGCGACACCTCGAATTCCAAATATTGATTGTTGGCAATAGCGCTAGCCAAAGAATTAGCTGGTGAGGGTGCTGTAGAATTAAAAGAACGCAATAAACCGTTGATATTGGTTAAACCCGTTCCACGGCCCAGTGTTGAAACATTTAAATTGGTATGGGCAAAAGTAGAGGTACTGCTTACTTGGCTTCCAGCAGCATCGGGGTTACTAAATTTCCACGACAAAATGGGACTTGATTGGGTTTGAGGCAACAAATCAGCAGGTGAATCGCTCAACTGCTTTGTTCTGAAGTTACTGATGCGATGAAAAGTAATTAGGTTAGCATTGTGATAACGCTCACCATACCAAGCCGTGCGACTAACGGCCACAATATCATTGCCCTGAAATTGCCAATCGGCATATTGAAAGCCAAACACATCCCAAGTTTTTACGGGATAACCTTCATTCCATTTAATAATATCGTATTTATGATCCCAGGTGACTAAATCAGAAGAAGAATAAAGTGCTAATACATTTCGTTGATGCGATGGTAGGTTATAAGTTTCCCAAGTACTGGTAAATACACTGATTTTACTTACAATGGTCCAATATTTCCCAGAAGTGGCATCATAGCGAATAGTGAATTTAGATTCTGAACCTGGAAAATGGGCATATTCAGCAGCAGTATTACCAAAAGAAACCGTGCTACCATCTGCGCTTACGGAAATTTTGGCTGCTACTTCATAACGTTGTAAACCTGTAGCTCCACCCGTGGTAATAGGCATTCCACCACCTACCGCCTGCCAAGTTTCCAAACGCATAAAATCTACAACGTTACCACTAGGAGTAACTACAATATTTCCCTCAAACCAATTAGGTCGTTTGGCATTGAGCCAACTTTCGTCGAACCTCAGGATATTGGATTTTGTCCAATTGGAAGCATCCAACAAATCAGAATTAGCAGGTGCAGAAAGCACGAAAGCATGAAAATCCCGCTCATTATCTGGGTCAGGACTTTCCTCGTAGGCACGCCAAACCCTTCCATTATGTACAACTACTGGCACTGGGCCTGTATGATATCTGCCACTCAACAATAAGCCTGAAGTATTGTCTACCGCACGTGTCCAGCTATAACCACCATCCAAAGATTTATAAATAACGATATCTCCAAAAGATTTTGCGGTTCCCATTAAATAAAGAGCACTGTTATGTACAAACAAAGTTGCCCAGTGGCAATTTGGCACCTGTGTGGTAAAGCTCCAGGTTGTGCCATTATCAGTTGATCTATAAATAGAGCTTACTGTTCCAGTATAATCATGAGAAACCACATAGCTACCATCAGGCAATACCACAATGCTTGGCGAAGCATAACTCCTTGAAAGTGGATTGGGGCTCTGAGCAATAACAGTACCTGGAAAGGTAGTTTGCGCTTGAGCACTTAAGACAATATTTAACAAGGAAACAAAAAGGCAAATGACCATGCATTTGACACTGCTGATCTTCTTCATACGATTAGGCTTATTTATTTGGATAGTTTATCCAAAATTAAGCCTCATGAAGCCGCGTAAAGTACAACTTGTTAGCTAATTAGTATAGGATATTAGCGTTTGGTATAACTGTATCAATTCCATCTGCTTCTCAAGGAGTACCTGTTCCGATACTTCGCAAGAGCTAGAGAAAGGCTCTTTTCCAGTTAAACTTTCACCCGTGCGTCATTCCTGCGTATACGGGAATCTTAAAGCGGTAGCGAAGCCTACTATTACATTACGATCCCGAAATAAATTCGGGATGACTACCAGTCTAGTTGGCAATGATATTATAGGATAAAAATGTCAAACGATTAAAAAACTACGCATTCGAACCAACCAACCAACCAACCAACCAACCAACCAACCAACCAACTAATTCCTAACCACTAGCAACTAGCAACTAAAAGAAAACTAACCCCTAATTCCTAGCTCCTAAAGTTCTACCTTTACACCATGAATCCCGAACTTTTAAAAGATTTAGTACAAATGCGCATGCCTTTTGGCAAATATCAAGGTAGATTATTATGTGATTTGCCAGAATATTACTTGGTTTGGTATCATCAAAAGGGATTTCCTGCTGGAAAATTGGGTATGCTGTTAGCTACATTATATGAAATTAAACTAAATGGTCTGGAGTATTTGTTACAGCCATTAAAAAAATAAGCTTTCATAAAAAAAACCTCGCAGGTTTTAATCCCTACGAGGTTGATATGTTCAGAACAACAAATAATTAAAACTTCAAGTTCAAGCTTAGCAAGAAATTACGTGTAGCTTGTGGGTAAAAATATTTGTAGCGTCCAAAATCTCCGTTAGATAAATAAGCACCGCTTCCACCGTTTGCTTCATACTTCACATTAAAAATATTGTTTACCAAAAAGTTTAAGCCAACATTTTTAACACCTGGCAAAGAAAGGTTATAGGTTAAACGTACATCATTGATAAAGAAAGCATCTAAAATGCGATCACTCGCAGAAGTATTGTCTAAATTCTGTTTGCCTACATACTTACTGATCAAAGCGATTCCCGCATTTTTGTACGAGTAAGAAAACTCATTTGAAGCCACAATTTTTGGCGAGTAAGCAATATTAGTATTGTTATAATCAAAAGTCAAGAAAGACCCATCTATCACATCATCATTAACATATTCCGTAAAGTTTTTGATCTTGCTTTGGCTCAAGGTAGCAGTTGCTGACCATGAGAAGTTCTTCACAATCTGCCAACGAGCATCCAATTCTAAGCCAATACGGTAGCTATCAGGCACATTCTGACGAGTCTGTCCACCCACTTCATTCAACTTACCTGTATTAATCAATTGATTTTTGTACAACATGGCAAAACCATTGGCGCCAATATTAAAGTTAGCCTGTTGTGTTCTGTAACCAAACTCAATGTCTGTTAAATTTTCGTGTTTAGGACGTGTTCCCGTGTTTGAATCCGTGAAGTCCCTGCGGTTAGGCTCTTTGTTTCCTACCGCCACCGAAGCATACACATTGTTCTTTTCATCCAAGTTGTAGCTTAAACCAAATTTAGGATTGAAAAACTCCAAACGGGCATTCTGTTGCGCAGAGTTCGTTCTATCAACTTTACCGTAAAACGAATAGAAAACATTACGATATTGCAAATCAGCATAGATATTAAGCTTATCCAACTGATAACTTACCCTACCAAAAATATTGAAATCGCTTTTAAAAGCATCGTTATCATTATATCTGTGGCGTATAGACCCTGAGCCATCGTAATTAGCATACTGCGCCCAAACCACCTCATCAAAGTGGTTACCCTCATAACGGTTATAAGCACCACCCAAAGTAAAGTTCAAATTGCTTTGTGGAGTGTAAGACAATGAATAAGTAGTGCCATAGAAATTGTTATCCAACCATAGGCGACGTACCAAATCAGATTTGTCAATGGTTTTGACTGGCAAATTGGTAATTGGGTCTAAAATCACCACAGGATCTATCGAATATTTTTTCAACGACTGTGCCGTTTTAAACTCCTCATAGTAGCCTCTACCATAAGTATAATGTAGCGCCGCGTTGGCTACCAGTTGTTTAGAGATATTACGGGTGTAAAATAATTGATAATGATCTTGTTGATAGTTATCTGTTTGATTATCGTACGTAAAATCGTTGTGCCTGCGGTCCGTCAACAACATTTCCTCACTAATACCATTCCAAGCTTGATAAGTTTTCTCCGTTCCGCTAAATACATTTAAGCGTAAGATATCGTTTTTACCATAGTAAGCACCCGTAACAAAAAATGATTTCAAGTTCGAAGATGCCCTATCCACATAACCATCAGACTTAATTCTCGATAAACGGGCATCAAAACTAAACTTATTGTTAATCAACCCTGTTCCTGCACTTACCGTGTTTCTCCAAGTTTGGTAAGAGCCATAAGTATTGTTCAATTCTGCATAAGCCGAATCTCTTCTGGTAGTGGTCTGAATATTCAAACTAGCTCCAAAAGCACCAGCACCATTGGTTGAAGTACCTACTCCACGCTGTATTTGGATATTATCTACTGAAGAAGCCAGATCCGGCAAATTGATAAAGAAACTACCTTGGCTTTCCGCATCATTCAACGGAATACCGTTCAACGTTACATTAATACGGGTAGCATCACTACCTCTAATCCTCATTCCTGTATAACCTATTCCCGCACCAGCATCAGAAGTAACTACCACCGAAGGGGTTTGGTTTAGCAAATACGGTAAATCTTGTCCCTGATTGGTTTTATCCAAATCAGCCTTGCTTAAGTTTTTGTAGGTAAAGGCCGCATTTTTAGCAACCCTTGTAGCACTTACCACTACCTCATCAGCCACAAATGAAAGTTGTTGCAGTACAAAATCCAGTTCGGCATTAGCCGTTAAGTTTACCTTTTTCTCCTGCGTAGCAAAACCTACATAACTGATGGCTACAGTGTAACTGCCAGCAGGCAAGTTTGCGAACTCGTAAACACCACTTGCATTACTTGCTGCCGTAAATCCCTTGCCCTTTAATTTAACGCTAGCACCAGAAAGTGCTTTTCCATCTCCTTCGGTTACCTTTCCCGAAATCCTGAACTGTGCCATCGCCAAAAACGGACACAGCAATGCAGCCAAAACTGCAAATCTTAATTTTTTCAACTTTTTGTTGTTTTTTAGTTAAACCCATCGGTAAGTAGGGGTTACTCCCGACTTTAGTTAAACTTCATAAACCATCCCTACGCCAGCATTACCTGGATCAGGTGCATTTGAGGTTTTAAGTTTTAAGTTATCAGGTTCTAAGTTATACGTCTTCCGACTTACTACTTTTCACTTTCAACTTTGAACTTTCCACTTCAAAATGGGTATGATCTCAGCCTTTATTTGTGTTTTATGCAAAACAAGGCACCCCTTATTGATGCTGCAAAGCTATATTATTTTTTTGAAAAGCAAAGCCCCAAGCATTATTTAACCGAAAGTACTGTATGTTCGTGTTTACTCCAGAGACTGTCCATTGCAATATTTTTATTCCCTCTCGGTCATTCTGAGTGCAACGAAGAATCTCTAACGACATCACACTTAACTTACAATTATGTTTAGAAATTTTAACGCAAAGAATTAGTTAAGATTCGCAAAGTGACGCAAAGAAAATATCCCTCGCATAGCATAATTAAACACTGCTTTACCTCCTTTGCGTTCTTCGCGCAACTCTTATTTCTCTTTGTGGTTTTATTTCTTTTACAAAACTCACGGAGTAATAAACGAGTGCGAAACCCACAAATTCATCCTATCTTTAAATTACAAAACAAAGCTCATGACCAACGATTACCTCGACAGCACTAAAAAGCAATTTCAGTATTACAAGCAGCTGGGTGATAAAACATTTACCCAGTTAAGCGACGAGGCGCTTTTTTGGCGTTTCAATGAAGACAGCAACAGTATTGCCATTATTGTAAGTCATCTTTCTGGTAATATGATTTCTCGTTGGACAGATTTCCTTTCTTCTGATGGCGAAAAAGACTGGCGCAACAGAGATGAAGAATTTGAACCACAAATCACTTCAAAACAAGAACTTATAGACAAATGGGAACAGGGGTGGAATTGTTTGTTCAATGCCATCAATCCATTAACAGACCAAGATCTAAGTCAAATCATCTATATTCGTAATCAGGGGCACACCGTACTTGAGGCCATCAATAGACAATTGGCCCATTACCCTTATCATGTTGGACAAATTGTAATGTTGGGTAAAATGTTGGCAAAAGATGGTTGGCAATCACTATCTATTCCCAAAGGAAAATCGCAAGCCTACAATGAGGATAAATTTGCTCAACCGAAACAAAATAAACACTTTACAGACGAATACCTAGATCATCCAAACGATAACCAATCCTCATGAATCAAGAAATACAAGATTACAACAATCAGCAGATTGAAACCGACAAAACCATCTGCGATTTACTGGCCAATAACATTAACCAGCATCTTCCCGAAGCCGAAAATAAAATATGGCACCGGCATCCCGTTTGGTTTTTAGAAGGCAATCCCGTAGTAGGCTACAGTAAACTTAAAAACGGCATACGGTTATTATTCTGGAGCGGACAGTCCTTTGATGAACCTAATTTAGCAAATGAAGGAACATTTAAAGCCGCGGAAGCTCGCTACACAGCACCAGAACAAGTGGATATTGAAGATTTAAAGCGTTGGCTGGGAAAAGCAAGGGATATCCAATGGGATTATAAGAACTTGATTAAACGTAAGGGCAAATTGGAAAGGTTGAAGTAAAACTAATTGAAACAAACCTCTCGCTAACCCTTCCGAAGTATCAGAACAGGTACTCCTTGAAAAGCCAAGGGAAATTGATTGTATTATCTTCCCCAAGCACACCTCTCTCCCTCAAAGGGAGAGAAACCGCACAGCGGAGAGAGGGTCATTACCTATACAAAATATCTCCCATCATTATGTTGATATCCCCTTTAACCTTAACTTTGGACATCAAAACGCAATTATCATGGTCAAATTTGGATACACTATTCTTTACGTTAACGACGTTACAAAATCAATCGAGTTTTATGAAAAGGCTTTCGGCTTTAGCAGAAAATTTATCTCTCCCGACAATGATTATGGAGAACTAGCCACCGGCGACACCACCATTTCATTTGCTTCCCATACTTTGGCCGCTTCCAATTTAAAAGATGGTTTTATTCCTAGTGAACTTAACCAAAAGCCCTTTGCAATGGAGTTAGGTTTTATTACAGATGACGTAACGGCTATATTCGAATTAGCGGCTCAGCATGGTGCCATCCAAGTAGCTGAACCTAAGCAAAAACCTTGGGGACAAACGGTTGCTTATGTAAGAGATATCGATGGGTTTTTAATCGAAATTTGCACCCCAATGGGATAAGCATGAAGATCAGAAAAAGCGCTATTCCTCCTAACTCAATACTGACAAAGTATCATTACAACTATGCAGACAGCTTTGAAGGTGACTTAACTGCTCATCATCAAAACTTATCAATAACTGAAGTTGGGAAAGCCTTTTTTAGCAGTGGCCCAAGATGGATAGAAAAACTTTTTGCTTTAAGGAACAGCTTAGTGAAGCGGTTGGGATTAAAAACTCCAGCAAATACTACGAATAAACAAGCACAACTTGCCCAATTTAATGGCGAAGTAGGCGAACGTTTAGGTTTATTCGAGGTATTTTATCGTGATGAAAAAGAAATGGTGCTTGGCGAAGACGACAAGCACCTTAATTTTAGAGTCTCATTACTTTTAAGTGACTCAGTAAAAACTTCCCGTCAAAAGTGCTTAACCATTACCACCACAGTACAATTTCATAACAAGTGGGGCAAGCTCTATTTTTTACCTGTAAAACCATTCCATCGTTTAATTGTCCCTACAATGTTGAAGAACATCATCAAACATTTAGAAAAGGAACACGTAGAAAGCCACTTATAAAGGTTTTACCTTGGTAATAGAGAAAGTGTATTTACCTAAATCATAGCCTTTGAAATCAGCCACTTTAATCACCTTAACATCAGCACGTTTACCTTGCTTGTAAAGCATTCCAGTAAGATGGTAATTCTTATCCTTATGCAAGTCTTTTAATAAATCATTTGGTACAATACCATCAATTTGCAACTGAATATAGTTCAATACTGAACCTGATGGACGGGTGTTATCATTATAACCAGTGAAAGTGGCAATTTTAAAGCCTTGACCATTCAGTAAGGTATCTCTTAAACCTTTAAATTGCATAGGCATTTCGTTAAGAAACTGTTCTTCATTGCTCCATCTAATTACTTCCTTTTTAAATTTCTCGGTAATTTCTTCATTAGCTGTTTCGCCACTGGTCCATTCTGGATGCTGGGTCACAAATTCATTCAGCTTTTGCTCTACAAACACATTAGAAGGTGTCGCAGCCTCTTTTGATTGGTTGCTAGTGCATGATACCACTGCCGCCGCAGCTATTAATAGTAGGAATATTCTTTTCATATCTGGTAATTTTAATTGTAATAATAAAGAAAAGGAGTTTTGCTTAAAAACTGATATTTTGCTTGTAAAAGGTTTAATACGTTTGGTTGTTTGGAAACTTTCAGTACAACTTGACGCCCCATATTCAACTTGATTGTCGTCATCCCGAATTTTCGGGATTGTAATGCCATAGCAGGCCTTATAACTCTTTACGGTTCCCGCATACGCGAGAACGACGCACAGGGAACGGCAGCACAAAAAAGCCTCCCAGTATCAACTGAAAGGCTTTAATTTTATAATGAATTACAGAACCTGTAACTTATAACTTGCAACCCAATTACAAAGCCGCTAAGCTCTCTTGAATAGTCGCTATTTTCGATTCAGCATCTGCTTTTTTGTTCCGCTCGTTCTGAATAATCTCAGGTTTAGCATTCTGCACAAAACGTTCATTGCTCAACTTCGCATCTACTGATTTAAGAAAACCTTGTAGATATTCCAGTTCTTTGTTTAAACGCTCTTTTTCTGCTTCTACATCAATATTTTGGCTTAAAGGAATAAAGAACTCATCTTTACCCACCATAAAACCAGCCGCTCCAGTTACCTTATCGCTTACTACTTCGGCTTTGCTAATGTTGGCCAATTTGCAAACAATATTCAGCCATTGGTCATAGCTTACTCCTGAATTAACTTTAATATTAAGCTCTAACGCTTCCTTAGGAGAAATCTGGCGGGTATTTCTTACGTTTCTAATTTCAGAAACCAAACCTTTTACCAACTCAGCTTCTTTCAATAAAGTCTCATTTACAACGCCTACGGTTGGATAATCGGCAACAATACAGCATTCCATTTCAGCACGTTCACCAAATAACTCATCGTGGTAAAGTTCTTCGGTAATGAATGGCATAAATGGGTGCAATAACCTCAAAATCTGCTCGAAGAACTTCACCGAAGCTGCTCTGGTAGCCGCATCAACAGGTTGTTGATAAGCAGGTTTTACCATTTCCAAGTACCAAGCACAGAAATCGTCCCAAACCAATTTATAAGTAGCCATTAAAGCTTCCGATAAGCGGTATTGCTTAAAGTTATGTTCAATTTCAGTTAAAGCTTCGCTAAAGCGGCTTTCGAACCAAGCAATCGCCTGCTCATTAGGATTAGCCAAAGAGGCGTCAACCTCCCAACCTTTTACCAAACGGAAGGCATTCCAAATCTTGTTGGCAAAGTTTCTGCCCTGCTCACAGTAAGCCTCATCAAACATTAAATCGTTACCAGCTGGCGACGACATCAACATACCTACCCTTACACCATCGGCACCGTATTGTTCAATTAAACCAATTGGATCTGGAGAGTTCCCTAGTGATTTAGACATTTTACGGCCCAGCTTATCACGAACGATACCTGTTAGGTACACATTGGTAAATGGCTTTTTACCTGTAAACTCTTTACCAGCCATGATCATACGGGCTACCCAGAAAAACAAAATCTCCGGAGCTGTTACCAAATCATTCGTTGGGTAATAGTAATTGAAATCTTTATTGTCAGGGTTTTTAAAACCGTCGAAAACAGAAATTGGCCACAACCATGAGGAGAACCAAGTATCCATTACATCTTCATCTTGTGTAATAAACTCTTCAGCTTGTTTTCTAAAACCAGCTTTGCTCTCTTCGCTCCACTCCCTACGCTCAGGTACGCGGTTAATGAGTTCCTCAATCGCTTCTTCCTTAGTTTTAGCAACCACAGGTTCTTCGTGTTGGAAATACCATGCCGGAATGCGCTGTCCCCACCACAATTGACGAGAAATACACCAATCCTTTACATTTTCCATCCAATGACGGTAGGTGTTGATAAACTTCTCTGGAATCAATTTCACTTCACCGTTCAACACTTCTTCCAAAGCTGGTTTCGCCAACTCTTCCATTTTACTGAACCATTGCAGAGAAAGTTTTGGCTCAATTACCGCATCGGTACGTTCCGAGAAACCTACTTGCGACTTATAGTCTTCCACCTTTTCCAAATGCCCTGCTTCTTCAAGCATTTTGGCAATCTTTTTACGAGCAATGAAACGATCTTCACCAACTAAAATCTCCGCCTTATCATTCAAGGTACCGTCATCGTTTAAAATATCGATTACTGGCAAATGATGTTTCAATCCAAGTTCATAGTCATTTAAATCGTGGGCAGGTGTTACTTTTAAACATCCTGTACCAAAATCCATTTCTACATAATCATCTAAAATGATTGGAATTTCACGGTTAATTAAAGGAACAAATACCTTTTTACCATGCAAATGTTTGTAACGCTCGTCGTTTGGATTGATACAAATAGCACTATCGGCCATAATCGTTTCTGGACGAGTAGTGGCAATGGTTAAACAAGTAGTATGATCCAAAACATCTTTAGCTGTACCAGCAATATGATAATGGATGTAGTACAATTTCTGGTTTACTTCTTTACGGATTACCTCTTCATCAGACACCGCAGTTTTACCTGCAGGATCCCAGTTTACCATACGTACACCACGGTAAATATTTCCTTTTTTATACAAATGGATAAAACTGTTGATTACCGCATCTGAAAGATCTTCTTCCATGGTAAAACGAGTTCTGTCCCAATCACAACTTGCACCCAGTTTTTTCAACTGTTCAAGGATAATACCTCCGTATTTTTCTTTCCATTCCCAAGCATACTTTAAAAACTCCTCACGAGTGATGTCTTTTTTACTGATACCTTTTTCTTTAAGCATAGCTACTACCTTAGCTTCCGTAGCAATAGAAGCATGGTCGGTACCAGGAACCCAGCACGCATTTTTGCCCTGCATACGAGCTTTACGGATCAATACATCCTGAATGGTATTATTAAGCATGTGGCCCATGTGCAACACTCCCGTAACGTTTGGCGGGGGAATGACAATAGTGTATGGCTCACGCTCATCAGGCTCTGAGTGGAAAAAACGTTTATCCAACCAATAGCTGTACCATTTTTCTTCTGTTTCTTGCGGATTGTATTTTGTAGATATGCTCATTTATATGGTAAAAAAATTTATTGCAAAAATACGGTTTTTAAAGGAGATTTTAAAGAGCTGAAAGCTTTGCATTTCCTTTATTATGCCTTCATCGTCAATTTAATTCGGATCGCAATGCACTAGCTGGTTTATACATAATTTTCCTACTGAAGTGCCGATTAGAGGCTTACTACCGCTTTAAGATTCCCGTATACACGGGAATGACGCATTAACGATCGGATTGAAGTAACTTGATGCCTCCTAACTACAAGCTCAACCAATGGCATTATTTCTGATCTATCGTAGTGACCAACTCTATTATTCGTCATTGCCAGCTCGACTGGCAATCGTAATGCATTAGTAGGCTTTTGCATTTTGTTTTACTTAAGTACCGATTAGATACCGACTACCGCTTTACGATTCCCGTATACACGGGAATGACGCTTCGATGAGCGATTTGTGGCAACTGTATGTCAGTAATGACGTACGACTTCATCCAAGTACCGCCTTTATAAATCCTCGTTAAATAAATCTATCCAATTAGGGTTTTCAGCAGTAACCAACTTAATCTTCCAATCCCTATTCCATTTCTTAAGTCTCTTCTCATTAGCTATGGCTTCAATAATGGTAGGATAAAAACAATAGTAAACTAGCTTATAGCAATTATACTTTGCCGTGAAAGACCTTGGATAGAACTTATCTCTATGCTGAATTACTCTTGAAAACAAATCAGAAGTCACACCGATATACAATACAGTATTGTAAATATTGGTCATGATATAAACACAGCCTCCGCGTTCCATATAGATAGAATAACAATTTGGTTTATCAATCCCAATCTAACAATAATCAACTGATGGTAAAAACATTAACCAATTTTACTTTGATAAAAAAGATATTTTTTCATTAAATTTGATTACATCTCATGAACAAACAAATGTATTTAACCAAGTATACTACACGTCAAAATGTATTGGTGGTTAGCGCCGATACTTGCAACCTTAAATCCCAATTTGGAAAGTTGTTAGTTTGGCATCCGCCCATCTTATATCAATATTTACACGTTCCTTAAATAGTACTTGCACCCCCCAACAAACTACCGAAGCTTTCATACAAACCAGCACCATCCATTTAGTCCAAGCGACCTCATCCCTTTCAGCACTGGTTTAAATTTCCTTCCTATTTATTCTTGCTCCTACCCTTTCATTTGATGATGAATTCCACAAACATAAGTGGAGGCCAGACCCCACTTTAAAAAACGGGGCGTAACCGAAAAGCCTTACGATTAGGAAAACTCAATGATGAAAAACGATGAAGAAAAATTTAGCTGAATTTTTAGGCACCTTTTGGTTGGTGCTTGGAGGTTGTGGCAGTGCTGTATTAGCTGCTGCCTTTCCCAATGTAGGTATTGGACTAGTGGGCGTATCCATGGCCTTTGGTTTAACTGTACTTACCATTGCCTATGCCTTAGGACATATTTCAGGTGCACATTTAAACCCTGCAGTAACCGTTGGTTTATGGGCAGGTGGGCGAATTAGTTTTAAAGATGTTTTACCTTACATTATTTCTCAAGTTTTAGGAGGCATTGCTGCAGCTGGTGTGCTATACATTATAGCTACAGGCAATGGAAGTAGCATAGGCAATTTTGCGGCAAATGGTTATGGAGAGCATTCGCCTGGTGGTTACAACATGAACTCCGCAATAGTCACAGAACTAGTGATGACCTTCATGTTCCTTATCGTCATTTTGGGCGCAACAGATGAAAGAGCTCCCAAAGGTTTTGCAGGCATAGCTATCGGTTTAGCGCTTACACTCATCCACCTTATTAGTATTCCGGTAACCAATACCTCGGTTAATCCTGCAAGAAGTATTAGCCAAGCCATTTTTGTGGGCGACTGGGCATTATCTCAACTATGGTTGTTTATTGTTTTCCCTATCTTGGGAGCAATCATTGCTGGGTTAGTGTACAGGTTTTTCGGCAACAAAGAACACACTGACTAACCTACTCTTTTACAGACTTACGAAGTTTTTAGAAGGCTCGTACAAACTTCGTAAGTCTTATTATCACATCCATCTAACAAATCCATAGACTAAACTGCCATTTTAAAAAGATATTTTTAATTTTAGTACGTTATTTATCAAAGTCATTGAAATTAAGATGAGGATATTCAACTATTAAAATCAAAAAATAAATGAAAAACTATCTCGCTCTAAGCCTATTACTTTCCCCGTTCTTCTTATTTGCCCAAAGTAAACTTGATTTTAAAAAACGCTTTATACAAGCCGAAAACAAATGGGTAGCCCTACCTGCAGATACTTCAGGCTCACATGCTTATGGCTTTGTATATACCGACCCTACCGCAGGACTTACTTTAGACTTCCAGGGTTCCTTTAAAGTAAATACAGATAATACCTATGCTGTTAAAAAGAAGGAGAGTGATTCTCAAATGAAGTACAGAATACAACCTAACAATACCTTGGTAGCCATAATCCCAGAAAACAAGCTTGCTGAACTCGGTGTTTCAAAAGTACCCGAATGGTTAAAAAGCTATCAAACAGATACCGTTTCTTCCAGTTATTTCTACAACAAAGGTTACAGTTATAATGCTTGGAATGAATGTGAAATCGCTTTAGCCCAATTGAAAAAAGCTTATCAAAAGGATCCCAATCATAAAGGATTGAGAACAGAGATGGCATTTTCTTATAATTGTCTAGAACGCTATCAAGAAGCAATAACCATCTTAAAACAGGCTCTTAAAGATAATCCAGTTGATGCATATGCGGTTAAAGAGCTTATTTTTTCGCAAGTAAAGAATGGGGCAGTTGACGAAGCGCTTAGTACTTATAAAGAGTTTGCCAAAAAGAATGTGAACAATCCTTACAACAACGAAAACGCTTACAACATTTTACACGGTTATTATATTAAAAATGATACCGAAAACTTTAATAAATGGCTTACCGAAACCCAGATTGCTAATGATAAACAGTTTGCTCCAAACATCATACAAATGAAAAAAGACCTGAAATTGTAATTAAGAACTATAGCACCAAAACTTAATGGCTCTTAATGCCTTAATGGTCAAAACAAATAACTATCATAAAAACTAAACAACTATGGGAGTTAAATTCTTGCTAAGCGCCTTTATATTGATGTTATCGGTTAAGCATCAACAAAAACCTCCTTTAGCTATTGAAGGACTTTACAAAGGCACCAACTGCAAGATGAGCATTGAACTGAAAGCAACTAAACAAGGTTTTAATTATCATTTGATCACCAATAAACGTAACCAAAAAGGGATCGCCATAGCGAGCACTGATAACAAGGGGCATCAAAAGCAATACTTTGTTGAGCTAAAAGGTGCAAGCATGGATGAACCTAGTGAACTTAGAAAAAATCCCCATATCTCTTTCTCCCTGTCGGCAGATACCATCACCATACAAAATACCGGCAACTCCATGAACTACTATGTTCAATTGCAGGAATGTGACCAAAAATACATCACGCTAGTAAAAAGTAGAATCAAACATTAAGAAGTTAAGATAATTAAGGTCTATGTACCTATTAAAGTGCTTTTAAATAACCACCTAAGACACCTTAGTTCATTTTAGAATATGATGTTTAAGGAGATGAAATAAACCATTAAGAAACTAAGGCGTATGTAGCTTAATGTCCCTTAATGCCTTAATGTTTCAAGACTTAAATGTTCTTAGATGTCTAAGGTGGTTAAAAAATCAAACATTAAAAGTGGAGATAATTAAGAACCATCATATAAATTCTTAATGCCCCTTAATTACTTAATGGTTAAAAAAGTAACAAATAGAAAGCATTTCTTTACTTTAGCTGTAAATATACGAAGCCGACCACATGACTATTATCGAATTAAAAGACAGAACAGATTTAGCTAGCGACATCAAATTAAGCAGCCTTTATGCACAGTTTGGAGTATTGTTAAGTGAATTAAGAAAAAAGCAATTGAATGAAGAGCTCATTAAGTCTATCAATGCTTTTATCGAAACCATTAATGCTTCAACTGTTACTGGTAACAAGTTTAAAAAATTGGTTAAACAAGCACAAACCGCTATTGTAAAACAAGTAGAAAAAGAGCATAAAATAGTACCTAAAAACCATTACAGAACACTTTGGATGTTACTTGGATTTACGGCCTTTGGTTTACCTATAGGAATGGCTTTTGGTTTAAGCGTAGGGAATATTGGTTTGATGGCGATTGGTTTACCTATTGGAATGGCCATTGGGGCTGCCGTTGGTTCATCAATGGATAAAAAAGCTGAGCAAGAAGGCAGACAATTGAATGTGGAGATTAGGAGCTAATTTGTGATTAGAATAATTTATAATCTTTCATCGCACGTTTTTCTCGAGTAAGCAGGAACCCTAAAGCATTATAAACCTACTATTGCATTACGATTGCCAGTCAAGCTGGCAATGACGAACTATAAACTCAGGTATCACGAAACTATTGAGTTTGCAATTACAAAAAACAACCAGTCGTTTGAGCATAACGAACTGGTTGTTTATATTCAATAAACTAATAAACTGGTGAACTAATCAACCAATTACAAAGCAAACTTATAATTAGTACCCAAAGCAAACCATCTTTTTGGTAGCGGTACCGCAGCTACTTCAATGTAATTCTTATTCAAAAGATTGGTTACATCAGCATAAACATTCCAGTTTTGCTTTCCGTACAACAAACGTACATCAGCAATCAGGTATGGATTTTTCAACTCTCTTTCAATCCATCTTCCCCCAACGGTTAATTGCCAATTGGTATATTTATAAATCAACCTACCTAAAGCTTGATGTTTCAAATTCTCTAAAACATATTTAGAAGTCACATTACCTGCGTAACTCATTTCTCCAGCATGTAGGTAATTATAGCTCAATTGATAACTTAAATTACTTCTACTATTTAAACTGATAGACTGTCCGATACCTACGTTAAAGCCTTGGATTTTATTATTGCCAAAGTTTTGGGGCTGATACGGCACTGAAGGAGAATTTCTAACCCAATCAATAAAATCAGAGATGTTACGATAGAAATATCCTCCTTGTACGTTAAAGTTATCCGATTTATACTGTAGCGATAATTCATACTGCCAAGCATTTTCAGAAGTTAAATTAGGATTACCAATGTTTCCTGGACGTTGGTTCAAATATAAATCAGTGAATGAAGGAATACGCTGACTAGAACCCACATTAAAGGCTAGTTTCCATTTAGGTGCAAACAAATAAGCCGCATCTAAACCAGGGAAGGCCTGCCAACCATACTGTGTGTTATAATTCACATAAGTTCCAATATTTAAAAGCAGGTTTTTTAATGCTTCTGTCTTATATTCTACATAAGCACCGTGGTTATATCTTTCCCTATCACCAATATTAGTGCTATTAATATCTTCGGAACGACTTTCTAAACCAAAACCAAAATCACCTATCCCCGAGTGTAAAGTACTGTTCAGCTCCGCCGACCATACTCCTGTTTGATGTAAGGACCGGGCTCTTGTCAAATCATTACGGAAATAGCGGTAGTCGTCCCAATTGTAACGAGCACTCACTCGCGGACGGATATTGAAGTTTTTACTCAATTGGTGTGATGAACCTACTGCAAACAAAGCGGTCTCTACAATTTCAAAGGCCTCTTTATCACCAGGCGCAGCATAGTAACCACTGGCTCCAAAAGCATTGTTAATATAGCCGCCCATCAAGTTCAACTTGTTATTTTCATTAAAATCGATATTTCCTTGATAGAAAAACTTATGGTCGTAAGTACTGCTATTATAACGTTGACCATTATAATCGGTAATGCCAAAGCCAACTAAGTGCTGACTGTTTTTGCCTGCCATGTTAATCGCAACTTGTGCCGCAGCACCGCCGTAAATTCCTTTCCCATCTCCAACGGCTTTATCTTCAAAAGAAGAACCTGCCTGCAAGTTTACGTCAATAGCCGATTGTTTACTTGCCTTGGTCACAATGTTAATGGCGCCCGTTAAAGCATTAATCCCATAGACTCTTGCGGCTGGGCCTTTAAGAACTTCTATACGTTCAATGGCCGATAAAGGCACTGGAATATTCATGGAGTGGTGAGCTGTTTGAACATCAGAAATTTTTACTCCGTTTAGTAAAATTAGGGTCTGCTCAAAGCTCCCGCCATCAATACTGATATCGGCTTGCGTACCAAATGGACCGCGTTGGCGTACATCTGCTCCCGCAATAAAACTCAATACCTCATTGATAGATTTCACGGGCATTTGAGCAATCTGCTCTTTGGTAATCAGTTGGATGTTTCGGGCTTGTTTCGAAAAAGGGGTTTGTAGCCTATTTTCAGAAATGATAATTTCATTCAATTTGGTAGTGTCCTGCTTGTTTTCTTGAGCAAAGGCAAATGAAGAAGAGAGTGTTAACGCAAATAGAAGGTATTTACTCATGATTTGGTTAATCGTTTGAATTGTTAAATTGGTTATTTGTGTTTAATGCTTAATATTTGGACTTCCGACGTCGGTTATCTAAAATTCTTCGCAAAACTCGTATCTTTCCGGAACATTAAAGTAGTCCAGTTTTAAGAATATGAGTAGTCCGGTTAAAATCCCTTTTCTAAGCTTTATCCAATTAGACCGAAATGCCAAAACGCCTATCTTTTTACAGTTGGCACAACAGCTTATTAATGCCATACAACGCGGATACTTGATGCCTGGAAGCAAAATGCCTGGCAGTCGTACCTTAAGTGAGCTATTACAATTGCACCGTAAAACGGTCATAGCCGCCTATGATGACCTACACCACCAAGGTTGGATAGCCATACATCCCAACAAAGGGGCTTATGTAATGGATAACAAAATCAAAAGCGAACGCCCCTATGATGCTTTGGTTTCTTTAGCCAATTATCCCACGCAAACAGGATACACCTTTAAACAATCGAGCATTTTAGATGATCCCTTTGAGCAAACCACTTGCAACTACCAGTTTAACGATGGTGTACCTGATATCCGCTTAACACAAGTGCGTTACCTTTCTGGTCTATATAGTGCATCTATGAAACGGAAAAACATCCACAAAAAGATGTCTGGAAGCAGTTCATACGATAGCATGTACCTTAAAGAGCAACTCAGTAATTATTTGAACAGCTCTCGAGGTTTACATATCTCTAAAAACAACCTGCTCATTACCCGTAGTACCGAAATGAGCCTCTATATTATTGCACAGCTTTTAATCACACCAGACGACGTGGTATTAGTAGGTGAACTGGGTTTATTTACCGCCAACATGATATTTCATAAAGCTGGTGCCAACATTCAAACTTTACGCGTTGACGAAAATGGGATTGACGTAGACCAACTGGCCGAAAAACTGAAAACAACCAAAGTACGCAGCGTTTACATCACTCCACACCACCACTACCCTACTACAGTTACCCTAAGCGCCCAACGACGGGTACAACTGCTTCAACTAGCACAGGAATATGGTTTTATCATCATAGAAGATGACTACGATTATGACTTCCAATATGAAAAAAGTACAGTAATGCCTTTGGCCAGTGCCGATTTAAGTGGAATGGTGATTTATGTAGGCTCATTTGGCAAATCACTGGCGCCATCTTTTAGTACGGGTTTTGTGGTAGCTCCTCAAAACCTCATCAATGAAATGCAAAAGTACATGGGCATTTTAGACCGACAGGGTGATGTAGTGATGGAACAGGTTTTAGGAGAAATGATTGCCGAAGGCGACATTCATCGTCACTTGAAAAAATCTTTAAAAGTGTACCAGGAACGCCGTAATAATTGCTGCGCACTACTGGCCAAACATTTCGGGCAACAACTTTCATTTGAAATTCCTACTGGCGGCTTAGCCATTTGGGCCGAATGGAAAACACCTATTTCTTTATTAAAACTTGCTAAAGACTGCCAAGCAAAAGATTTATTTATCCCAAAGAACATTCTTTACCAGAACAAAAACCTTATTGCCATGCGCATTGGCTTTGGGCATTTAACTACCGAAGAAATGGAACGGAGTTTGGGAATTGTCGGTCGCTCATTGGTTCAATAGTTGATTGATATACGTCAGGTCGCGATTTTAATAGCCTGTACCTATTTGTTGGAAAGGAAACATATCTATCGACTTGCAACATCAATATTATTTTACGATACCGAAACTTCAGCAAATTCTTCCAATATTTACCGCTCAGTTTACTAACAACACAAACCATGTTAAAAAAAGGCGAGCATATTGAGGGGATTCCTACAGAATTAGAAACCTTACTACAAGCAAATAAAGAGGCTAATGACTTCTTCGAAACACTAACCAAATCATATAAACAAAGCTATTGCGATTGGGTAGGCTCAGCCAAACAGGAAGCAACTAGGAAAACACGTGCAGAAAAAGCTTTATTAATGCTACTTAACAAACAGAAAACGTTAAAAACAGTATAATTTCTCGATAATCACAGTACTCTTTGGCTGGTTAAGGGTTTAAAATCTAAATATGAACCACCTAAGACACCTTAGTTCATCCAAGTACTGCCAAACTAAAATGTTCTTAGATGTCTAAGGTGGTAAAAAAACTAAAGTGTTAAAAAAAAATTAAACACCTAAGGCACCTTAGTTCATTTTAGAATATGATGTTTAACTCTTTAAGGAGATGACATAAACTATTAAGAAACTAAGGCGTATGTAGCTTAATGTCCCTTCATGCCTTAATGTCTCAAGACTTAAATGTTCTTAGATGTCTAAGGTGTTGAAAAATAAATATCTAAGACACTACAACTTAATGCTCCTTCATGCCTTAATGTTTCAGGACTTAAATGTTCTTAGATGTCTAAGGTGGTAAAAAATAGACTATTAAGAAATTAAGACACATACAACTTAATGTCCCTTCATGCCTTAATGTTTTAAGACTTAAATGTTCTTAGGTTTCTAAGGTGGCAAAAACAACATCCCAAAAACCGTTTTTATCTCCCAAAATAAATGGCATCTTTGCACAAACAAAATTTTTAACATGTCAGACGAAAAAATAATCTTTTCAATGGCTGGGGTAAGCAAGATTTATCCGCCACAAAAACAGGTTTTAAAAAACATCTATCTATCCTTTTTTTACGGAGCTAAAATCGGCGTTGTTGGTTTAAACGGTTCAGGTAAATCATCCCTATTAAAAATTATTGCAGGTTTAGATAAATCTATCCAAGGCGAGGTAGTATTCTCTCCAGGCTACTCAGTAGGTTACTTAGCCCAAGAGCCAGAGTTAGATCCAGAAAAAACCGTACGTGAAGTAGTAGAAGAAGGCGTAGCCGAAATTACTGCTATCCTAAAAGAATACGAAGAAATCAATGAAGCGTTTGGATTAGAAGAAAACTATTCTGATGCCGACAAGATGGATAAGTTAATGGCTCGCCAAGGCGAACTACAAGATAAGATTGATGCATCCAATGCTTGGGAACTAGACAACAAGCTAGAGCGTGCTATGGATGCGCTACGTTGCCCTGATCCAGATACCAAAATCAGTGTATTATCAGGAGGTGAACGCCGTCGTGTAGCCATGTGCCGTTTACTATTACAGTCACCAGATGTATTGTTGTTAGATGAGCCTACCAACCACTTGGATGCCGAAAGTATCGACTGGTTAGAGCAGTTCTTACAAAACTACGAGGGTACCGTAATTGCTGTAACCCACGATAGGTACTTCCTAGATAACGTTGCGGGTTGGATTTTAGAACTTGACCGTGGCGAAGGTATTCCATGGAAAGGCAACTACTCATCGTGGTTAGACCAAAAAGCTAAACGTCTGGCACAAGAAGAAAAAACCGAAAGCAAGCGCCAAAAAGCATTAGAGCGTGAGTTAGAATGGGTGCGTATGGCCCCTAAAGCACGTCATGCCAAATCAAAAGCACGTTTATCAAACTACGACAAACTAGCTAGTGAAGACGGTAGAGAACGCGAAGAAAAATTAGAATTATTCATTCCTGCGGGACCACGTTTAGGTAACGTAGTTATTGAAGCAAATAATATTTCCAAAGCTTACGACGGCAAACTATTGTTCGAAGACCTTAGCTTCTCTCTACCTCCAGCAGGTATTGTGGGTATCATTGGTCCAAACGGTGCTGGTAAAACTACCCTATTCCGTTTAATTACTGGACAGGAACAACCAGATCAAGGTGACTTTAAAGTAGGCGAAACTGTAAAATTGGGCTATGTAGATCAAATGCACAATGATCTTGATCCTGAAAAAACTGTTTACGAAAACATTACCGATGGGTTAGACAACATGCTATTGGGCAACAAACAAGTGAACTCAAGAGCTTACGTGTCTAAATTTAACTTCAACGGAGCCGATCAGCAAAAGAAAGTTGGCGTGCTCTCAGGTGGTGAGCGTAACCGTGTGCACTTGGCCATTACCCTAAAAGAAGGTGCCAATGTACTATTACTGGATGAGCCTACCAACGACATCGACGTAAACACGCTACGTGCTTTGGAAGAGGCGTTAGAAAACTTTGGCGGTTGTGCGGTGGTTATTTCCCACGACAGATGGTTCTTAGACCGTATCTGTACGCACATATTAGCTTTCGAAGGCGATTCACAAGTATATTTCTTTGAAGGAAACTACTCTGATTATGAGGAGAACCGCAAGAAACGCTTAGGCGATGTGACCCCAAAAAGAATTAGATATAAAAAACTGGGATAATCCAATCTTGATAAAGGCGTCTGCACAAGGCGCCTTTTTTATTTTCAAGCACTAATGAAATCATATTTTTAGAAGCGCAATCCCACTGCACAACCATCCCGATAGTCCCGCCATTCATTACAAGTCCGCACTCGCTATGCTCCCTTACGAGCTTTCCATTACTGTCGGGGCTAAATTACAAAGGGCAGTGTCTTTACTGTCATTCCGAGAGCAACGAAGAATCCACAATAGCTACATACGGACTTTTCATTATGCTCTGATCAGCTATGCCATTAATAAACAATGAGCTCTAAAATGAACTAAGGTGTCTTAGGTGGTTATTTAACCAATATCAAGATTCTTCGCTATGCTCTGATCAACTATGCCATGATTAAACAACGAGCTCTAAAATGAACTAAGGTGTCTTAGGTGGTAAATTTAACCAATATCAAGATTCTTCGCTATGCTCTGTCAACTATGCCATTATTAAACAACGAGCTCTAAAATGAACTAAGGTGTCTTAGGTGGTAAATTTAACCAATATCAAGATTCTTCGCTATGCTCTGAATGACAAGCATCCCCCATAACCAACTAAAAAAACATTCTATTTTTCCCTATCTTAAAACCATGAAAGTAAAATTTGGCATCGATGTTCTGTTAGAAAACCCCAAACCTTTTTTAAACAAGCGTATTGGCTTAGTTTGCAATCAGGCTTCAGTTACTCGAGCAGGAATCAATACCAGACTAGCACTACAAAAAGCAGGTTTTAACCTGATCAAAATTTTTGGGCCAGAACATGGCTTTGATGCCCAAGGCGAAGATGGAAAGTTCATGAATCACCAAATAGATCAACTCACGCAGCTGCCCATCATCAGCCTTTATAGCGAAAAACTGGCCCCTAGCGAAGAAGATCTAGCTGATTTAGATTTGGTGATTATAGACCTGCCCGATATTGGTGCAAGGTTTTACACCTACTTATGGACCATGAGCTACGTGATGGAAAGTTGCGAAAAGCATCATAAACCTGTTTTAATTCTCGACAGGCCCAATCCAATTGCCAACTCTCTTGAAATGGCCGAAGGACCATTACTCGAACCCTCTTGTAGTTCATTTATTGGTCGTTTCCCCATCCCTATCAATCACCAATGTACTTTTGCTGAACTAGCGCAGTATTTTAAAGCGGTATATTACCCCCAGTTGAAGCTACAAATCGTCAATATGCAACACTGGGATAGGAATAGCAATACCAACTACCTCTTTTACCCTACCTCGCCTGCTATCCAAAACAGAAACGTTACCTACATTTATCCTGGCTCCTGCCTATTTGAAGGCTTAAACATCAACGAAGGAAGAGGTACCGATCAAGCCTTCCAACAATTTGGTGCGCCATGGATTGACCATCATTTGCTCGCTACCAAAGTTGAACAGCAGATGCCCGAAGCTACCGTTGAAAAAGTAACTTACACTCCAAGCTTTGGGCTCTACGAAAACGAATTATGTTTTGGTTTAAAAATTACACCACTCCATCCAGCCAAATTTAAAGCAGTAGCCTATTTTGTAAAGCTTATTCAAATCATCCACCAACTATTTCCCAACCAGCTTAAAGAGCGAAATTATTTAACCAATGTTAACCCAGATGGCAGTAAACATCTAGATAAATTATTGGGCATACCTCATGCTTTTGAAAAAATTCTTCGGCAGGAAATTGACACCGATGTGCAAACATGGCATGCTACTATGAAACCCTTTTTGCTTTATTAAAGCTCAATCATTTAACTAGACCTATGCTTAAAAGAAACTTGTAATTAACAAATAAGCTGTACTTTTACAAAAAAACAAATCCATGGACCAATTGCAATTCGATTTCAACCAGATTTTATCTACCTCCATGATTTTATTTGCCATTATTGATATTTTGGGTTCCATCCCAGTTATCATTTCTTTGCGCAAAAAAGCTGGACATATCCAATCAGAAAAAGCAACCATTGTAGCGACGTCCATTATGATTTTGTTTCTTTTTGGTGGTAAAGCGGTATTAAGTGTCATTGGTGTAGACGTTCAATCTTTTGCCATTGCAGGTTCGTTGGTAATTTTCTTTATTGCCATGGAAATGGTTTTGGGCATTCACTTTTTTAGGGATGATGCTCCTGAAACGGTATCTATTGTACCACTAGCCTTCCCTTTAATTGCTGGTGCAGGTTCTTTAACCACACTACTTTCTCTAAAAACCGAATATCGTACCGAGAATATTTTGGTTGGCATTATCATCAACATGCTGTTTGTTTACTTTGTACTTAAAAACACTGCAAGGCTCGAAAAACTTCTGGGCAAAACAGGATTAAACGTACTTAGAAAGAGTTTCGGGGTAATCCTACTGGCCATTGCAATTAAGCTTTTCAGAACCAATACGGGGTTATAGTTTTCTATTTACGACCATGTCATCTCGACTTCGGAGAGATCTCCTGATATTATGCCTTTAAGAAATGATCAAGATAAAATGAAGCTTGAAAATAACTGGCAGTTTAAAACGCTTGAAAATTTAGAGAAAAGATCTACTGAGAATCCCAACTATCAAAGCTATTTAACCAAACGCTGCTTTGAACTTTATAAAACTCCATTAAATGAGTTTAAAACAGAGGACTTAAGAATAATGATAGGACAACAAATTGGGTTAGACTATTTAATTCCATTAGCTATTGATACGTTAAAAAAAGACTTATTTGCTGAAGGAGACTATTTTGAAGGCGATCTTTTAAAAAATGTACTATTAGTGGATACATCCTTTTGGGACAACAATAAAAAACATTGGCAAATTTTAAATGATTTAATCAAAAATAGACGAGACGAAATAAAAAAAGTAAAATTTGAAACTATAAATTTCGACAACTCAAACAACAACTAACATCAATTGAAAGGCATCAAAAAACATAGAGGGTTAAGGCGCTATTATAAAAACCTTGTTTATAAAACCGACGACTGGTCTGGTTTAAATTTCACAGATCCTAAATTTGCTTGGTTCAACTTATGGCACACCCACTTTGATTGGCGAGGTTATGGCAATAATAGCTTCATAAAACGCAAACCACATCTCGATAAATTATTTAGGCATTTCGAGTTACTAGAACTAAAAGCAAAGCATTTAAATACAGATTATCAAATTTGGGCTACTATTCTTGATTTCGATAGCCATAGTGATGCCCTGTTCCTACATACCCCAAATCCAAGTCATGACAATTTTCCTTGGAAAATAGAAAATTTAACCACTAAATCGTCATTGACTAACAAGGAACTGAATGACTATATCAACAATTTAGAAGGTTATCAGAAACTTTACGGACAAGCTAACGAAGCTTTTTGTGTGATTTATAAAAAAATGTAGGCTTACAAATTGGACATCTCAATAAAGACAACTGAACACGAATGACTTAAGAGAAGTGAAATACCCTTAAATTCTTAACAGATTCTAATCCCTAATAATTTAGCTAAATGGGCGAAAAGATTGCTTCACTAATCTCACAATGACGCACCCCAATAAGCCGCTGACATTTATAGCCGTCATCTCGACTTCGGAGAGATCTCGCAACATGCTAAGAATATAAAGCTTAAAAATTGTTAAAGAAATAATGACAAGTGTATGTTTTTGTATCTTAGGTTTATCATAATGTTTTAATCATTATCACCCATCATCAAATGGAAAATGAAATCAAGATAAATACGCTGCATTTATTCCCTATTCTGGATCAAATGCTCATAGGACTTTTAAAATCTTTGACAGACGAAGAATGGGATAAGCAAACGGTAACCAAATTTTGGAAAGTAAAGGATGTTGCCTCACACCTGCTTGATGGTAATTTAAGAGGGCTTTCTATTTCAAGGGATAGGTATTTTGGAGAAAAGCCAGAGGATATTCATTCCTACCAAGATCTTGTCTCGTTTTTAAATAACCTTAATACCACTTGGACCAATGCTACTAAAAGGCTTAGTCCACAAGTTTTGATTGAGCTTTTGGAAATCACAGGAAAACAATATACCACACATCTGCAAGAGCTACAACCATTTGAAAATGCTATTTTTTCGGTAGCATGGGCAGGACAAGAAACCTCTAAAAATTGGTTTCATACAGCAAGGGAGTATACGGAGAAATTTTTGCATCAGCAACAGATCAGAGACGCTGTAGGTAAACCAGGCATTATGACAAAAGAACTGTATTATCCATTTTTGGATATATTAATGTATGCGTTTCCTTATACTTTTAGGGATGTGGATGCCGAAGAAAACACGACAATATCACTGGTGGTATCCACCGATATTGGTGGGCAATGGAACATTTCTAAAATAAAAAACGAATGGGTATTGACGAAAGATGTGCCTCCAACTTTCATTTCAAAAATAACGATCGATCCTGATACCGCTTGGAAACTGTTCTCTAAAAGCTGGACACCTGAACAGGTGATGGATAAAGTTGAAATAATTGGCGACAAAACGTTTGGTGAGCAGGTATTGAAAATGGTGTCGGTAATGGCTTAGCTTAACATTAGCATTCTTTAAAAAATGAAAAGATTATTCTTCATCATCATCGTTTTGATTTTGGTTTCTCATGGGCGACCTTCGGCCAATCAACCTAGTTTAGAAGAAGCTCCAAATATTAAACCATTTAAACTGGTAGTATACAATTCAGACTATTCTATGGGTTATGCCCTTAAGTATGTGTTGACGAATAAAAGTCTTGAAATTATTTTCAAAGGAGAACTTAAAGAGGAAAAGGATTCTACCCTTTTCAAGACTACCTTAAAGGCAAATAAGGAACTCAAAAGAATATCTAACATGAATATTGATAGTTTACAAGAATATTATTCAAATCCTTGTATAAGGGATGGTTCTCAAATAACTGTCGAATTAAAAAAAGGATTTAAAAATAAAATGATCCATTTAAGCAATTACTATCAACCCGATATTGGTCTCGCAATTGAGCTAATTAATGGCATGGTTCCAAAAAAATATAAAATATGGTATGATAAAGAAACATTGATTAGAGATCAGGAAAAATGCAAGTAGCTTGGACATTTAAAATACTCAAACTAACCATCATCAACCCGTAACACTTTTACCGACAACCAACTAAACGCTCAAATGAATATTAACCAAATAGTAGATCTGATTGAACAGAAACATCAGAAGAACGGTTTTGACATTAATCCTCCCGCTAAACTTTCGGACATTACTGACTTTGAAACACAAATTGGTTTCTTACTGCCAGCAGATTTTAAGGAATTCTATTTAACCTGTGATGGTTTTGGGTGTGATGAAGATATATTTAATATGATCCCTCTTTCTGAAATTATTGAATATAGCGACAACAGAGGTGATAACTGGTTTTATTTTGCTGAATACATGATTTATTCGGACATGTGGGGAGTACGAATTTCTTTAGAAGGCAAGTACGAAATATTTGTTGGGGACCATAAAAACAAGCCCCTGACATCATCCCTACCTGAATTTCTTCAAATATTCCTAAAAGGAAATGTATTTGATAAGGATGGATTATATGATCGACAAGAAGAACTAGGAATTATATAAATTATCGGTGTAAATAAAGAATGATCAAAACAACTCACTAGCACTTAAACACATTGAAACCACTAGCAATTACATTCTTCGGATTAATTTCTTTTATATTCACAAGCTTCGGGCAAGGAAAGCTTAAAACACCTGAAAACGCGATGACAAAATTTGAAGAATTTAAACGCAAGAAAAAATTCATTGCTGAGCAACAGTTCTCCTATCCTGGTATTCGCGACAAAAATCAGCAAGTCAGCTTCACACAGAAAATAAATTTAGCGGCCGATGACTTCGAAAAACTTGCTAAAAAAGGTAATGCAACAGAAAGAGACTATCAGAATGCCATTAAATCTGGACTGGATAGATTTGCTGGCATCTACATCGATTCCGAAGATCAAGACAGAATTTGTTATTATTTTGAAGAATTAATGGACATTATAAGACTGGAAAGCTCAGGTGGGCACTTGAACAATTTCAGGTATAATCTTGATCCTAAACAAAAATCACCATCAAACCATTAGATAAAATCACCAACAAATGAGAAAATTACTACTTGCGCTTTTTACTACCTTCTGCTTTTCCTTCTACGTAAAAGCACAAGACATCAACGAACAGCTTTATCTATCCATTACAAAAAATGATAAAGAGAAAACAAGTCAACTGTTAAAAGAAGGTGCTAATGCAAATTACATTAAATCGTCTGGACCTTGGATGAAAGTAAGCATGCTCACTACCGCTGTAAACAACGGCAATATTGACATTGTGAAAGACCTAATAAGCAATAAAGCAAACGTTAACTGGAAAGATGGCTTTCAAACCACAGCCTTAATGTATGCCGCAGCAAAAGGTAATAAAGAAATGGTTATTTTACTTTTAGACAATGGAGCAGATATCAATGCCAACGATGGAAAAGGCAATACTGTGTTTTCTGCCGCTCAAGAAAGCAAAAACAAAGAACTTATCAATTACCTTGATGAAAGAAAAAAATCAGAAAAATAATCAAATACAATAGCTGGAATACATTTCAACCTCACTGTCTCGGTCCTTTATAGAGAACCACGAAGCAGCCACGAAGCAAATTTCTACCAGCAGCCCCCTCTGTCATTCCGAGCTTAGCGAGGAATCTCCAACAATACGCTTGATGAGATCCTTCGCTACACTCAGGATTGTAAAGGTTTAGTAATTCGGTAACAGATTTGATTTTAGCTGGGCATTAATTTATTATTCTTTTTGATTTTCATTTTTAGCCATTTCAATCGGCGTTATCCCTCCTATTCCTTGGTGGGGCCTTT
>JAEXHI010000002.1 GCA_023450085.1 Bacteroidota bacterium | reverse complement strand
CAACGGCATTCACGATGACATTGAACGGTACACCGGCACTTTGAGCATCCGGCGTGCCTGTTTTTCCTGTAGGAGTATTTGGTGCGGCGGTTTCGCCAGGCAGTAATAATTGCAGCTTTACAAATGGACCTGCCACTACCGCCGGCAGTATTTGACTATAAGACGTTTTTGAACCGTCGGTGGTATTGGCGGCGGTTACGTTAGGTGTTTCTAACAAGGTTTTAAATACCAAGTTGAATAAACTAGGACCAGCGGCAGATAAAGGAGCATCTGCAGGAGCAGTAAAATTAGTTGCACCCGTTGCAGAAATGGCCACGGTATGGGTTGAACTCACCCTATTCCAATATTCGTCCACACCATACACCTCAACAGCATAATCAATGTTGGCCACTGGTGCCGTTGCAACTCCCGTTTTCCCTGTCGGTGTACCTGGTGCATAGGTTTCTCCGGGCAGTACCATTAACAACTTGGCAAAAGCCCCTGGAGTTACGCTGATATCTGAACTAATACCATCTGGAATGGCATTATCTGTATTGTTATTGGCAGTAAGTTTGTAATATGTAGTTGGGGTGGGGCTATAGCTATACAAAGTAGTATTGAAGCTTGCCGTACCTGAAGCTAAAGCAACCGGTGCAGAGATTGTTGCATAAGGATTATCGGTCGTTAGAGACACCTGATTGTTTGGTGCATCGGTCACTACGTTAAAGGCATAATCTACAGCATTTACGGTAACGGCCAAATTTTCACCTGCGATTGACGTGATTAAACTTTCACCTGAATATCCTGTAGCCGTACCAGGCGCATTAGTTTGCCCCGGCAATAATACTTGTAGCCCTACAAAAGGGCCAGCAACCATTGATAGTTTTGCCACGGATGTCCCATTGTTAAAGCCCGTAATTGTTCCATTACTTGGAGTATTGGTAGTCCTTACAATATCCGCTTCGACACCTACGGCTTTACTGGTAGCTTTTACCCTTAAACCAGAGATTGTGATAGAGTTTCCTGAAGCCACTGTAGAATTTGCAGTATAACTGATGATAACATATTCAGTTGTAGTATTATCAGCCACCGAGGCAGCGGTTACTCTTGGGCCACTACGGTCCACTGTAACCGTACCTATTTCAAACTCCCAGCCTGTGGGCGCATTCAATCTGATTCTCCTATCGGTCCCTTGACCAAAATTAGTCCCAGCGTTATCGCTAATTACAATATCGCCAATGGCGGTATACTGCTCTAGTGGCCCTCCAGTTGATTTCTCTACAGAGATGTTCTGCCCTCCCGTTGGACGGGTAATAGTTACCTGGGCCAACGCTTTAGAGGCATTGAAAAAAACAAAAAGCAAGAAAAAAAACTTGATCTTGGTAAAAATCTTCATAGGCATTAAAAATTAGCTCTCATCATTTTTAAATTAGACTACAAAACTCACTATTCTGTAAATCAAATAATTTGCGCTAAAGTCGATATTTTTAAGCACTTACGCAATACCCATAAAGCATTAATTACTACTTTTTTCTCTAATCAAAAAAAGAGTATTACAATGCTAGCTCAGCTCGCATATAAAGAAGAATTTTTAGCTGAAACCTATTATTTTTTGATCACTTTAGCGGCTGCAATTTTTTTACCGCTGGCATCTAAAAGCGTTGCAAAATAAACCCCAGAAGATGCAGATGGCAATGCCCCCGTATAACCATTCGCCATCTCATTTTTAGCCACTTCTTTATGGTACAGTTCCTTGCCGGTTACGTCAGCAATTTTCAATGTGTAACGCTCAGCATTAAGGCTACCTGCATATTTTAAGGTGAAGTTAGTTTCCACAACTGTTGGATAAATCAGCATTTCATTATCAGCATTGGTATTCAGGTCGTATTTTACCACTACCAATTTTTCATAAGCTGTTGGTGTGCCGTCTTTATCTACCTGCACTAATTTGTAGTAGTTATTACCAGCTAGTGGCGATTTGTCTAACAAATTGTAAGCACCTGCTTGATTAGCCGGCACAGTTCCAATAGAAGCAAAAGCTTGGTTTTCACCAGCTCTTCGCACTTCAAAATGGCTATTATTAGATTCCGAAGAGGTTTTCCAAGTTAAGGCAACACCCGCATTTGTTTTTACCCCAACAAACGTCGTAAAAGTTACCGGAAGTGTAGTTGGAGGAGTTACCTGCAACTCAAAACGACTATTGCCCAAACTAGCGGCATTAGCTTTATCAATGGTCAATGAATAAACCGTTCCTTCGTTGGCAATATCTGTAAGGGTATTCAATAGTTTATCTTTTAATCTTACCACATATCCTGTTGGAATATCAGTTAAGATAAATCTTAAAGTATAAGCTCCACCATTATCAGCATTAACCGTTAACCCAATTTTCTCAACGGCAGAGATATGCGGCATATAATTGATCGCTAAATCTTTGGCATCAGTGGATTGGCTAGACAAAAATACTGACTCACCTCCCATTCTGGCAATATCACTTCCAGTGAAAACAGCTTCGCCACCGTTTTTTAACACCACAAGGGTTTCGTCGGCATTTTCAGTTTCATTTCTTACTAATTGCACCCTAATTCTGGCTGGCTCTTCTTCCTCTGTAAGCTCAGTATTTGTTTCCACTCCCACTAAACCAGTTCTATCCAAATTACCACTATTTACTGCCATTACTTTTGACATGGTACTAGTAGAAGTACCATTTGTTACTTTTGAAGCTTCTGTAAAAGTTACCGACGGGGATGAATTATTCGTAGTTTGCACGAAGAACGATTGGCCAGGCGAAATAAACTTAGTTCCTCCATTGATACCGTTAGTTCCATCATAAGTTGAATATTGTCTGCAACTAGGGTTCCATACCCTCACTACGGTGCTTACGTTAGCAGTTTTGGTTACTTTACTCCAATCTACTACTGCTGCATAAGGATTACCCACCAAACTATAACCCGAAGTACCATGTGTTAAAGGCACGGTAACGTTTTGTTGGTTTAGCACACCTTTGTAAGTCATCACAATTGACTCCGGATCCAAAAATGGACTAGTCACCTTTCCAGTTAGGTTACTTTTATTTCCTCTATAAAATAAATAGGCACCTCTTCCAATATTTACATTGGTATTGATGTTTGGAATTTCTACGTATTTATTGTTGTAAGTCCAAGCGCCTGCTTGATTAGATGAAGTTTGATCGAAACCATTGGCTGAACCTCCTGGTCCTGTAATGATCATATCATCAATAAACTGAGTGAAACTATAAGTTCTGTTACCAACTACATCTGTATTGATAAAGTTGGTGGTATTGTCATACACAGGCGAAGAGAACATTCTATAGGTACGCCACATATTTTTACTTCCACCTTGGATAAAACGCTCCACCGTTACTTGACCTTTAATAGCCGCCGTTGATGGAAGAGCAAAGACATTAGCTGCACTGTTAGCATCTGCTTTTAAGATAAGGTTACCTGAAGATACCAAAGTTGTATTGGCCGCCACGGTAATAGAGCCACTTGCCGCAATGGAAAACTTTCCAGCCCCACTCAAGGTTTTCACACTTGCGCCAGAAAAAGATACATTTTTAAATACCACACCATTACCCGAATCTGACCCCTCATCTCTGATAGATTGATCTTTAGTTCCACTGAAACTCACAGCCACACCGTCACTTGCAAGATCAATAGCACCTCCAGAGGTATTCCAACCACCTTCAATAGCTAACGTGCCGCTCCCAGAAAAAGTTGATTTTCTATCATTTCTAAAAGCTCCGCCAATGGTTAAGGTAATTCCGCTGTTAATAGTTACCACAGGAGTTGTACCCGAAGTACCTGTTACCATCATATTTCCAACTTTAGTGCTTACAGACACTGTTGGTTTAGCGCCCGAAGAAATATTTCCCAGCCTTACCAAGTCATTAACTCCAGGAAGCGCAGCAGGATTGCTACCATCAGCCAACCTCCAGTTTGCCAGCGTATTCCAAGAGCCGGTACCAGCAACCCAATCGTAAACATTACCATTGTTAATTGCGGGTGATGCGGTATTGCTATTTACAATTCCTGAAGTATTTTTATAGTTCAGCTGAGCGTCTTCACTACCAATTTTATTAATATTGGTGAAGCTAAAAGTTACCCCACTCGGCGCATTACTTTTCACATCAGCTTTGAGACAATAGTAGGCAGCAGGCAACATCGATCCATCAGCAGCGCCAACGGTAAATAGTCTACTTTTTTGAGGGAAGGATTCGGCCCTAACCGCTCTCCACTCCACGTTCATACTAGATACCAACGCATCATCGGCATTACCAAAGTAATCATCGCTTGAAATAAACAGTCTTACATTTTCAACAATGTCATATAAACCTTTGTCGCCGGCAGAAACCGAGGCATCTAGCACCAAAGAACTGATATCGAACAAACCACGGCTCATCATTTTCAATCCATAAATCACCGCATCTTTTTGTCCATTGTACAAAGGACTTGAAATTCCATACACTGGATCATTAGCACCAACAATTTCTAGCTTCATCCCGTACATTTTTATCTCATCAAACTTGAAACGGTCTGCTGTTGTCGCATTAATCTGCATTCCAGAATTTGTAGTAGTGTAGCTGCTTATTGTACTGTGGTAAGCACCTGTGCCTCCCCTTTCAGTCCTAGCTTCTCTAACACTAGCGCTATATTCGTCAACAAACAAGTGCCAAACATACTGCCCTTGCCTTTTCAACCTTTGTACTCTTATCGCATAAGTTTTATTAGCCCAACCAGCTCCTAATGAAGACAAATCAAAACTAATTAAATTGTTGTATCTATTTCCCCAAGGTTCATTGTCATATCTCCATCTCAACGATAAGCTGCTACCATCTTGAGTAAGGTAATATCCCGTATTTGGATTAGCAAAACTCCCAGTAGAAAGGAACCAATATTTCCATGAGTTTTGGCCCACACCAATTACATCTGTTTGATCAGCAGTATTTGCGCTATTTTTATAGATAAAAGTCCACTCCCAACCGAAAGTCTCATCGTTAAGATTGGTGTTGCTAGACAAAAAAGAAAACTGGTAATTCCCAGGAAGATTATTACCCGAAGTGGTTAAGCAATAGCCATTCTCAACGGATAGGTTATTTGCCCCATTTGAGGAAACCGCTAATGCTGCGCTAGCTCCAATTTGTGATATTCCAGTACCCAATTGACCACCATCAAAATTATTGTAGTAGTAATTGGTTGCCGTATAAACTTGGGCATGAGTAAGCGTTGTCGCAAACGACAAGGCTAAAGTAGATATGATGAATAATAGTTTGTTTGGGCTCTTCATTATGCCAATGAAAAGTCAAAACACATTCCACAACTTACAACTTTAAGAAATATTGCCTAGCCATCAAAAAAAAAACAACTTATACAAAACTTAACAGAATAATTACAACTTTTAAAACTGGGAACCATCGCCCCCAATTGCGAAAAAAAATCCCCAACTTCCACGCAAATTCCCCAAATCAATTTACCCTAAAACACTGATTACACGCCCAATAAAGCCGTTCTTTATTTTTTGACCACTTTATGAACAGCAAGCACTTTTCCAGTGTTAATTTCCACAACTTTAACAAAGAAAAATCCCGAATTTAAGGTTAAAACATTCACCTCGTAACCATTGGTCAGCTCTGTTTTAGAAAGCGCATATTCCCTTACCACCTTACCCGTAAGATCATATAAGCTCAACTTGAATCTCTCGCTCAAAAGGCCGTCCACTTTAATCGTAAATTTATCGACTACAGGATTGGGGTAAACCAGTACCGCATTTTGTTGCCCAACTTTAAAGTTAACTGTAATTGGACCAGTTTCGGTTAAGCCCCCATCCTGATCCACCTGTACTAATTTATAGTAATTATCCCCTTCCAAGGGAACCGCGTCCATATAAAGATAATTCCCAGGCCCTTTAGGTAAAATATCCGCAATTAAAACAAAAGCCCCGTCCTGGGAAGCCCTATAGAGCTTAAACATTTTATTATTGGCCTCAAAAGAAGTAGTCCACATCACAGCCACACCTTCATTTTGTTTTTTAGCCGTAAAACCTACAATTCCTACAGGCAAAACTACAGGTGGCTCTACCAATACGCTAAATCTTCCTGCCCCAAATGTTTGAGCATTTGTCCGATCTATATTAAAACTATATACCAAATCAGGCGTGACAGGAACAATCTGATTGAGCAAATTATCTTTTAGCACCAAGCTGTGTTGGAGATAATACTCACTAATATCAAACCGCATTAAATAACTCCCGGTAGCATTAGCAGAAACATTCATTGCAATTTCCATAGCTTGCGGCATGGGCGGCATAAAATTAATGGCCAACTTACTTGCACCAACTAACGTAGAAATGTTAACCACTTCTCCGTCAAAATGCAAGGCATCTTCTTGATTGTTGTAAGCAGCACTGCTAGCTTCGTTAAAAACCACTACCGTTTCATCTTCTCCATAAGAAGCTAAAGGCGTCATTTTTACTCTGACTAAACTTTGAGGCATTTCAGCAATTTGTGACGTTGCCATAATGGGCAGGTCATCATTTCTCTTTTCTGTACTCATCAACAAAACAGATGGTTGTTGAGTAGAAGCCTTTATACTTTCCTTAAATTTGATGGAACCCGCAGCAGTAGTTCTCACAAAAAACGATTGCCCAGAGGAGATATAACGACTTCCATCTGAAGCTCCTACGCCATTGATATAGGTAGCATATCCTCTTGAGGCTGGCTTCCATATCCAAATGGCATTGCTCACATTTACTTTATCACTACCCCAATTGGAAGAATCCCAATCAATAGTGGAAGCATAGGGATTACCAATAAAGTTGTACCCAGAACTTAAAGTTACTGTTACATTTTGTTGATTGAGCACCCCATTAAAATCCGCAACGGTATTTTCTGGATTGGCAAAAGGGGAATTTGTTTTCCCTGAAAAATTATCTCTATTCCCCCTGAAGAAAACATACATCCCTTTACCTGCATTAACCGCAGTATTGATATTTGGGATTTCCACAAAACCAGAACTGTATACCCAAGCCCCTGCTTGGTTACTATGTGTAGCATCAAAACTACCCGTGGCACCTGTTGTTCCAGTGATGATCATATTATCTATCAACTGTGAAAATTTCGCAGTCCTATTCCCCTCTGTATCCGCATTGATGAAAGTTGTTGTATTATCATACACTGGCGAAGAAAGCATCCGATAGGTGCGATATGGATTAACGCTTCCACCTTGCAGATAGCGCTCCACTTTTACTTGTCCAGTAATAGAGGCGCCTGATACTATTGGACCAACTTGCGCTGTAGAAGCCGCACTAGAGGCCAAAGTAAGATAACCATTAGCATTAAAAGCACCTGCAGTAGCGGTAAGCAAACCCGTTAAACGCAATGCACCGTTTAAGGTTACACCGGCAGCGTTGTTAATGGTTAAATCTTTAATCAAGTTACTAGCAAAAAGATTAGCAGCAATAGTTTGCGCAGTAATCCCATTAAAAACCATTCGTCCACCACTTACGGTTAACGTTCCGCTGTTGGCAATAACGCCTGCCACAGAAAGCGAATTAGTCACCGTAACCGATGCGCCGGTAGCAATCGTTAAATTATTGATAGATTGATCGGAACTAATTGTCGGATAAGTCGATCTTCCGGATGGAATAGAGGCATTTATAGCAGCCGTAGGCACAATACCATTGCACCAGCTATTGGCTGTTGCCCAATTATTCCCCGCATTCCCCGTCCATTGACCTTCACCCGTAGAGACCACAATGGTAGAAGCCGTTGCCGTACAACCATTCCTGCTTACAATAACCGTATAAACTCCTTTGGCAGCATCAGAATAGGTCAGGGTAGCATTTTGCGCTGAAGAGGCATAGCCATTAGGTCCACTCCATGAATAAGTCGCCCCGTCAATAGTATTAGCTGTTAAGGTTAATGTAGTTTGTGCACATACAGGACCAGTATTACCCACACCTTCTGTAGCATTATAAAGCTGCGTTACTTCTGCGGCACTCAATGCCCTATTGTAGATATAAGCATCATCTAGACTTCCAGTAAAAAACCTATTCGTGGGCGTGCTTGCCCATGAATCGATATTATCATAAGCTAAACGCCAATAACCTGTATAGCTTTGAGCAGTGGTAGTACTAGCATCTTGTGCCACCAAAGCCCCATCTATGTAAAGAATCATCCCACTGCCAGACAGAACTCCCGTTGCCATATGCCAGTTACCATCCGCATAGGTAGCTGTAGAATTGACCGTTTTAAAAACTCCTCCTGGCTTTACACCAAAAAAGATACGACCATCATTAGCCATATAAATATGCCGATCAGCGTTGACACTTACCCCGGTTTGACTACTTCCGAAACCAATTAGCTTACCTCCCGCCACAGTGGTTTTAAACCAGATAGAAACCGTAAACACCGCTGGGTTTACAAAAGAATTAGCCGTGGAAACATATTGAGTTGTACCATTAAACTGATAAGCCGAATTGGCAATATTAAACCTATTGGTGGTAGCAGTTGGCGCACCTTGCAAGGTGCCATTGTTGGTGACAAAAAAATCATTGGCATTTCCATCGAGCTTATAGGCAGCTGCGATATTACCCAAGGGAATATTAGCCAAAGAAAAACCTTGACAACTGGCAACCTGGCTCCCCGTAACGGATGCTCCCAAATTTTCCCGAATGACATACACAATATAAGTGTAATTGATCCCATTAGTTAGCCCCGTATCGTTAAAAGTAGTGACCCCTGTACCCGTTCGACCAACATAAATGTATCCCGCGCCACTTGAGCGATAAATGGCAAACCCTATCTCAGTACTTGATGCATAATTCCAATTTAAGGTCATTCCTGTAGCACCAACATTTGAAAATGTTAAAGCGGTTGGCGCAGTAACAAGCTCTGTGGGATCAAAGGTATAAGTTTGGTTACTTGCGGGCTTTGTAGCCAGCGTTGTTGTTTCAAAATCGTCTCGGGCAGTGGGAGAAGTTCCTGTACCATTTAAAGACCGATAGACACCTGTGCCGACTCCTGTAATCCCTATAGAAGCAGAAGGTGCCGAAACACCAGTAATACCATTAGTGTAAACAAACTGAACCGTACCATTTTCATAGAGCTTACATTGAAAGGAAAGTGAACCACCCAACAAAGCGCCTACCGACTTGCTCCACCGCATACCATCCCATTGTATGGTAAGCACCATACTTCCCGTGGATCCAGTAGTGGCATATTTGATACTTCCAGGCAGCAAACCCGCAAGAAGTACTCCTGCAAATACCGCCAAATCGTCCCATAAGGGAGCAATTACAGGCCTAGTTCCCCCTGAATTTAAATTGTTATCGGGAGCACTATTTGCTATGGTACTGCTTAGAGCCAACCATCCATTGGAGCTAATCGAGATGTGGGTATAACGCTGCCCCATATACCAAAAATCAAATCCAATGGGGATATTGGTATACACCTCATCATCATGCCCACCAGTGGCACCAGCCCCACCAGGTTCAGTACCCGAAATATTGCTATAAGCTCCAGCAGCAGGCGCAAATACATAATTATTAATACTTTGCGCACTAGATTTCAGCGCAAAAAACATAAAGCATAGGATAATAATCCAACGCGATGAAAGTAGAGAAGCGGCCATAACATTTTCATTTATGGCATCTACACTTAGAGAGGCGAGACTACATTAAAAACCGAGCGTAACAGCACAAAAAAATAAGGACTTATCAAATAAATAAACCCACTAAATGCAAATGCAATTAATTAAAAAATTCTTGCGGCATTTGTGCTAAAAAAACAAATTATGAGAGAGGTTGCGTTAATAAATTCCAGTGAGCGTTGACGGCAGTTAAAATTTATTTTCTAAACTCAAATGCATAACAATGTAGAATATTTTTCTCTATTTAACAACTTTAAGTTTTAATTGTTCCCAAAAAGAGAAAAAAAATACACGAAATCAAGCAGTTACAACTTACTAAAAGAGATTAACCCCTACAGACCAGCCCAACCAGGCCTTATTTCCATTGAATTTTTTACTGTTTGATGGAGCGATCTGGCTTTTATAACCAGTAGCAGTTACATAATCACTAGGCGCTTCGGTGACATAGTAATTCAGTACTGGACCTCCATAAATGCTAAGCCCCTTAACAATCCGTATTTGAAAATTAAGATGAAACTTGTTAAGGATATTGGCATAATCCCATCGCCCTAAATACAGATGTTGTGCGGTTACTTCGGTCGAAAAAGAAAGTCTTCTCCCAGCAAAGAAATCATGCCCAAGCCCCAAACCAAATGTTTCTATATTTTCATTATCGACAAAGTTTTTACCCAGCATAAATATGGTATACAAATTTGCATTGCCACTTTTAAAAGAAACATTGGCATTAATCAAATCATTGGAAGAAATACTCACTTTGTGATAGCCATGCTTTACAATATTAATTAGCCCCAAACTTACGCCCGTAGAAGTATCGGCGAGATTAATCAAACCTAGCTGAAGGCCTTTATTGTGTTTGGCGTAGTTAAAGATTCCGGAAAACTGCATCCCTCTCATCCCTTTAAGAGTTACGTTCCCAACCGCCGAAAGTTGCATTCCATTACTTTCTTTACGTACCGCATTAATCAATCCCGTCATTTGAAAACCCCGCAAACTACCATTTGCCGTATTAGAAACCGCTGAAAGCTGTAAGCCTTCGGTAAAACCATTTACATAGTTAACGGTAGACATTTGTATGCCATTTAGGTTACCCTTTACATGATTGTAAGCACTTGATAATTGTACACCATTGGCATTTTTCCCAACCATATTGAATATCCCAGCCATTTGCACGCCTTCAGTACTTCCGCCCACCATATTCGATATACCTGCTAATTGTACATATCTTACATCAGCTTTGTTAAGATTGAAAATTCCTGCCATCTCTAAACCATCAACTCCTGCAGTGTAGCCACCCACCAAATTGAGAGAAAATTTATTCACCACACTCCCACTCATACTTCCTCTAGAGCTAAGACCAGGCGTTAAAGAAGCCTGTACAGGCATATTGGTCAGAAAGCTGGGAATATTCATATTTTGGATCCGTTGCTTAGAAGAGGTTAGCCAGCGTCCAATTTTTAAATTATCCAACATATCAGAAAAGAAAGTACCCTTTTCTTTATCGGGATCATCATAACCCTCAGGTTTTACATCAATACTGGAAAGAAAAATAATCGAAGTGTCGCGATAGGTTTCTTTACTGGCCGTTAAGATAATGCCATTATGTTCGCCCTTAAACTTTAAACTAAAAAAACCTTCCTCATCTGTTAAGGCTGATTGAAGCAAGCGCTTTTCATACACACTCGCATTCTTCACTCTCTTACCCGTTTGAATATCTACTACCCTACCAGTAATGCTGTAAAGATTCTCGGCCGTAATAATGCTTTCTGCTTCTATAGAAAAATGGTTAACGGCATAGCGCAAAATGATATATTCCTCATTCTCCTTGTAATCAACCTTTCCCTCAAAAAGTTCATCCAATATTTCTCGTACCGGCTTATTACGCACATTTACATTCACAATGCTATCTCTAGCAAACAATGCACCGTTATAAGTAAAATAAAAGCCTCCCGCTTTACCTATTTTTTGCAGTACCAGTCCTATTTTCTCTTCCTTAATATCCATGGTCACCCTTTTGGCAAGATTACTTTGATTATAATTGACCACAGAAGTTTGTGCGGCACAAATAGTGCTAATTAAGAGCAATAAGATAAATATTGGGTTCTTCATTTCTATTTCTTAGACAGCAAAATCTCATCGCCGTTACGCTGCATTTTCAAATTCAAGGTGCTGCAAATCGTTTTTAAGTTTTCTTCCAAAGAATATTTAAAAGGTAAAGTAGTAGAAATACCTAAGGACTTTGCGCCCTCACTTAACGAAACCTTACCACCATAAGCTTCGTTGAGCACACTGATCACCTTAGGCAAAGGAGTATTGTTGGTTACAAACAATTGGGTACGATAATAATTATACAGCTCATCCTCCACTGGCTTTTTTTCCAACTTTTCTTCATCATCCAGCAGCGTTATACGCTCACCTTTGGTAAGTTTAACTTGCTGGTTGCCTTTGTTTACCTTTACAATACCGCTCTCTACAATAACTTCTACACCATTTTGCAACCGCTTAATGTTGAAAGAAGTACCTACTACTTCTACTTTCACCTTGTTAATTGCAATCACAAATGGATGAGAACGGTCATGTGCTACATCAAAAAACACCTCGCCACTGATCAGCTCTACTTTTCGGTTGGTTTTAAAATCAGTGACGTAGCTAATGTTTGTATTTTTGTTGAGCACCAATTGGCTGCCATCTGGCAAAGCCTTATTCAATACCTGCGCATTACTTTCTAATTCGGTGTAGGCATTTCCAAATTGCTGGTAGGCTAGCCAAGCACCGAAGCAAAATATAAAAACCGCAGCTATTCGTAACCAAATGGCATTGGGTTTCATTTTTTTCACTACAGGCGAAGCTGATTTCTCTTCAACCCGTTGTTTAAATTTCTGCCAAGCCACTTCTTCATCAACGGTATCCGTAGGAGCTAAATCTGCACTTTCATTCCATATCCGCTCCAATTGTTGATAGTAGGTAGCATTTTCGGCACTTTCTGCCACCCAGTCCTGTACCTGTTTAGCTTCTTCTATCGTGGTTTCCTTAAGCAGAAACTTTATCAATAACTCATCATTCATATCGCTTCGCTTAATTTAGATAATCATTATAATTAGCCAGTCCCAATAGTACCAGCACTAAAAAGTCAACTAACTTGAGGCGTAAAATTTTAAGCGCCTTGCCCATTTGGTTCTCTACCGTTTTGACAGAAATACCTAATCTTTCGGCTATCTCCTTATACTTCAACTCTTCAAAACGACTCATTTGGAAAACAATCCTACACTGCTCTGGCAAGGCATTTAAAGCATATTGCAATTGCCTTTGTAATTCCGATAGTTCTACCTTATTAGATGCCGCTTCATGCTCGGTGTTCATCGTATGCAAGCTAAAATCTTGGTATTTATTTTTAACCTGCTCATGCTTCATGAGGTTAAGGCTATCGTTATACACACATTTATACAGATAGGCTTTAATAGAAGTCTGAGCATCCAACAAATGTCGTTTTTCCCAAAGCTTTAAAAACATCGACTGCACCACTTCTTCGGCAGTATCAAGATCTTTCAATAGCATATTGGCATAAGAGTGCAAAGCCTTATAATGTGACTTAAAGAGCTGCTCAAAAGCAGCGTCGCTATATGTTTGTACGGCTATATTCACGTTTAGATAGTTCAAATATATCGGTTTGGTTTCAGCTACACAATCAACCATTGGTTAACAAATTAATCCGTTTCAAAATTTGCGCCCCATTCTCGCTGTCAATGGTAAATAAATCGATGTACTGCACCTTAGGAAACCAAAAACTTCCACCCTCTACCTTTACAAAAACCCGTTTCAACAAAAGGTCTTTACCCTCATCTTTAATATACAAACGATATTGTTGGTCGGTGGGCGATTTCAATAAGTACATCGGCAATTTCTTATAAGAAACCAATCGCACTTCGTAAGCCTCGTTACCCAATGCTTTACATTTTACCCCATAGGCAAATTTAGTTTCAATGCCCGACAGCTCCTTTACCACTCCATTTTCTTCATATCTTATCCACGATGCCTTCACAGGGGATTTTTCATTTAAACGACCATCTTTTTCTAAATTCAATTGATAAACCACCGTATTGGCATCGGGTGTACGCTGTAAAAAGAAAAGCATATTTTTCAGTTTTGGTTCAGGCAAAGGAGGTTGTGCCATCAACAATTGTGCTACCAAAAGCAAGAACAACCCTAAAATAGTTCCTTTTAAAAAGCGGGTGAACTTATATTGTGGATGATTTTTAGGTTGTTGCCCAGCTTTGTAGCGATAAACTTTTGCTGGGCTAGCAAACAAAAAGAAAAGCATTTCCTTTAGGCCATCGCTTTGCCTAACATCTTCAGCAATGGCCCTGTACTCATGAAAATTAAGCACAAAAGGATTACTCTTTTCCGTAAGTGGTGTAGTAAGACCATATTTAGGTTTTTCCTCTTCGTACTGAAAAGTTCCAAACAAATGGTCCCATATCATAAAAGTGGCCCCAAAGTTTTTATCAATGTATTTTTCCTGGCTACCATGGTGTACCCTATGGTTAGATGGCGTACCAAAATATTTCTCTATCCACGGATGAAGCTTGCCAATGGTTTCGGTATGTACCCAAAACTGATAAAGCGTACTCATTTGGCTGGCTACCATAAAAATTACCGGATGGAAACCGCACAACGCTACTGGAATAAAAAATACCACCTTTACATGTTGCACCCAACTTTGCCTAAAGGCTACGGTTAAGTTATAATGTTCGGCAGAATGATGTACCACATGCGACGCCCAAAAGAAGCGGTTAAAATGGGAAATACGGTGCGACCAATAGCTACAAAAATCATAAACCAAAAAGCAAGGTATTAAACTCAACCAGCTCAACTCCATACGCCAAGGCAAAAGATTGTACAACCATACCGCACCTATAAACAATCCCGATTTTAAGAAAAGATTTACCAATAAATTCCCCAAGCCCACCCATAACGAGCCCTGCAATTCTTCGTGGGTATAATCTTCATGCTTAAAAATCTTTCCAAGCACAAATTCAAGCACGGTAAACACCGCCACAAAAGGCAAAGCATAGGTAACGAGATTAGGTGTGCTGCTTTGCAATAGATATAGATCTTCCAGGGCAAGCTTTTGAGCCCCAAAATTGGCCCCAAAAGCTTGCCAAAATGATTGGCCAGCCATAAAATTTGATTTAAATTATAATTTGATCAATTTGCCAGATCCGCTAATATCTTGTTGAATTACCGGATTGCCCTTGTAGTATACTTTGCCACTACCACTTATCTTCGCTTTGATTCTGTCCTGTACCTGAAGCTTTAAACTACCACTTCCAGAAATATCTGCATCAGCGGTTTTAGCGACAACTTCCTCAAAATCTACTTTTCCAGAGCCAGAAATGTCAACTTTTACATGATCTATCTGAATGGCATTATCTGCTTCTACTTTTCCCGACCCGCTAATAGAGACATTCAAGCTAGCTATTACAGGAAAATTTCCTTCAATTTCCACCTCTGTACTGCCACTTAAATCTACCTTGTTGAGGGTAGGTATTGTTAAGATAACCTCCACATCATCCCTATTAATACTCACCCTTTCAAAGCCAATGTGCAACACATTATTCACTACTCTGGTGGTGTAATGAGGCACGATATTACTTGAGCCTTTTACTACCACACTAAATTCTGTCCCGTATTTTATTGCTACGGGCGTAGAACCACTAGAATTGATTCCGGAAAAGTGCCCTAAGTTTCTAGTTTCAGAAACGATGTTTCCATTTCCTGTTAATCGATCTTTTTTACACGCCGAAAAGTGAATAATGACGACTAAGCTTAATACGATTGCAATTACTCTTTTCATATGTTTCATTTATTTGTGTGTGAAATCTTTTAAAAAACAAACTGTAAACCTGCTTGGTAACCAATGTGCAATGACTGTTGAAAATCTGAATGTTTACGTTGCCAAGTGCGGATTACTAAATCATCATTATCTGGATGCAGGGCTTTCCCTTCCAGCGTATTGGTACTTACAAAATTGATAGAAGGCCCTCCAAAAATCTCCAACCAAGGAGCTACCTTTACGGCTGGCAACAACCTAAAAGTTCCCTTAAAATATTCGCCTTTTTCAAAGCTTTCCAAAACTGTTTGCGTTAACTCCATGTTTAGCCTAAAATATCTCGACTTAAAGAAATGAGCACCCAAACCTGCTTCAAAGGCATAAACCTCATCTTTGTTTTTAAGGTTGTAACCCACTCCAATAATTCCGTACATGTTTTTCCCTCCAGACCTGAATGTTAACATAGACGTCTGAGTTTCGTCAATGGTTGCAGCGATACTTTTTTCTCCATTTTTAATGATGTTAATGATCCCGATAGGGCTATCACTTGTTTCGGCGATGTTAATGAAACCCGCTACTTGAGCACCTTTTACTTTTTTAGCGATATTAATGAAGCCAGCAAACTGACTCCCGTTTACGTCTTTTGCTACGTTCATGAAACCTGCAAATTGCGATGCCGATATATTTCTGGCAATATTAGAAAATCCCGCAAACTGCACACCTTTCATGTCGCCACCTGTGGTATTTATAAACCCAGCAAATTGTGCTCCCTCCACATTCCTTTGAGCTAAATTGGCGAAACCAGCAAATTGGCTGCCCTTAGCAGAACGATAAGTATTTAGAAAGCCTGCGAATAATGCTCCATTGGCTTGTTTGCCGATATGGTTAGAGAAACCGGCAATTTGTACCCCATAGCTCTCATTACGCACCACATTACTTAAACCAGCATACGAGAAGCCTTTCTCTACCGAAGAAATGCCCGCTAGCAAATGGATAGATAAATTATTGGTATCCAAGGGTGCATGTGTACCGTTAGTGCTTAATGGATAAATGAGTCCGAAATGAGCTTTGGTTGTTTTTGCGTCTTGCGCATTTGTTTGGAAGGCAAAGCCTAAAAAAGTAATTCCTAGGTAGGTTGCTTTTTTTATTTGATTAAATTGATTTGTAAAGTTTAATGCTTTCATTGATGTCCTATTTTAAAATGAGACAACAAGAAAGAAATGTACCCCTACGTCGATTTCAAAAAAAAAAGACAAATATTCACAAACCACTAAATATCAAGACCATAAAAACATCAAATTCTCTTTTTGAAAAGCAATGTTCAGCAATACTTAGGTAACTTTAGTCCCGCTTTACACTTTACTCGTCCAATTAAAAATTGTCCTCGTGCTCGTTTCAATCGGGTTTAATAAACTTGGGTTCGATCAGCAAAAAGTATAAACTTTGTCTATAGATCCTGGTTTAAGACCTCGAAGAGGTCAAATATTTATAAAAACAAACCTATCTCCTTTGGGTACGACTCCGTAGGAGTCGCATAATTTCACTTATATATTTCTCTATAAGGATTGAAATCCTTCGGATTTTCGATTCTCTAATGGCGGGTGATAATACCATACTGGTATCTCTTTGAATTGACAGGCTATAAAAAATGTCGTCATTTCGAGCGTAGCCGAGAAATCTTTTAAAGAAGTTAAATCTGTGGTTGGTGTGATCACCACCCACACTACCAACCTATTGCATAAGCATACCCAAAGATAGGGGCTCCCCCTAGACTACTCCCCCCATATAAGGATCAGTAGTACTATCCGCATCAGTTTCAATGTGACCAGCATAATGCACTTGATAGCCATCATAGCCACTTACCCTCACCTTAAAATTATACCAATGATGGTATTTCTTCAAGTTAAGTGATACTATTTTCTTACTCCTAGCATCAACCTTTATCGTTTTGTTATTGGCTTTGTACACATCATTCACAATCAATACTTCCATAACTTGATTACTCTTGTTTTCTAAAAGCAATTGCAAATTACCAGAAGACCTTTTTGAATTACCCTGCAACTCAGGCACTGCAGCAAGCATTAAATCAGGATCAGCTTTGCTACCCATGAATCTACGGTAAAAACCATTTGGCCCATGCACTGACAGGTCATAACGCCCCTGTGCAAAAGCATCTATTTCCCAATTATCCTCAATATGATCATTTGCTTTTACGGCAATGTACCAATTACGCCCTTGCTCACCACTATAGGTATTTAGCGCCGAAACATTAAAAGGTGCTCCAACACTTTGCTCTTCTGTCATAAAATCAAGCACCACACTTGTTTTAGTTTCATTTAAACGGGCATCAACCCTTAAATGATACGGCAATGCACAGGCGGGCTTTGTCCCTCTTTCCTGTTTGGCCATCAAGGCCGATGCGCCATCTTCAAAAGCATGGTGTCTATTGATTTTTGCAATATCTTCTTCCTTTAATGGAAAGGGAATACGTTGTTGAGGTTTGCTCTTTACCTTTTGGATATGGTCAATCACTTGGTTGCGTTCCAGCATGCTTGGATATTTGAGCTTTTCACCTTTATAAGGCCTAAATATGGAAGTCAAATCGCCGCAAACGGCCCTACGCCAAGTACTAATTTGCTCGCTTTTTAGGTGCTTGCCCGTTTTATGCTTGAGAAAATCCTCCAAAAACATCAAAGTGCTGGTATGGTCAAAAACCTGTGAGTTTACATATCCACCTCTACTCCAAGGCGAAGCCACAATCATAGGTACACGATACCCCAAGCCAATAGGACTACCTTCATTGGCCTCATAGTCAGAAGCGGTATCAATTCCTACTGATACTTTTCCCCTAGCTAAAGTATCAGGTTTTGGCGCCACAAAAGGAGGCATATGATCATAATAACCATCATTCTCATCGTAGTTAACAATAAAAATGGTCTTCTTCCATATTTCAGGATTTTCCGTTAAGATATTTAAAGCTTCTGACACGTACCAAATCCCATATAAAGGCGAGCTGGTATGTTCCGAAAAGCGTTGAGGAGCCACCAACCAAGAAACTGTAGGAAGCTTTCCTTCCTTTACATCTTTTCTGAACTGATAAAAAATATCACCCTTTGGCACATTTAAGGTTTCTTGTTCTCCTTGCTCATTCTCGTAAGCGTGGGGAGCCAAATCCAAATAGTCCTTAGCATCAATATTGGTGGTAAAAGCTTTATCAATTAAATTTTTCTCTCGAGGCGTTAAACGATTGTATTTTTCAAGCACTTCTTCTGCCGAAAGATTTGGAGTAACCGTTTTATCACCATTCTTCCTAAAATAAGCTGATAATTTTACTTGATGCCTTTTTACGTATTCCAAGGCATTATCACCATAATTACCCAACCAATCATCTTTTTCAGAAGGTAGCTGAGCTGTCCAAATCTCATTTTGATATACCCGCCAATCTATTCCATGGTCTTCCAATAATTCGGGAAAAGTAGGCCAATCTACAAAGCGGTTGGTATGAGATTCGGCTTGGTAGTTGCTCACTACGGCTTTAGTTTCTTTATCATTTGGATGAGGTCGTACATTACCTGTCCAGAAAAACAATCTGTTGGGAGTAGTTCCTGTTAACGATGAACAAAAATGATGGTCGCAGATGGTGAAAGCATCTGCCATGGCATAATAAAAAGGCAGATCGTGCCTCCTATAATGCGCTAGGCACATCGCTGTTTTGGCATGAATCCATTGATCATACTTCCCATCATTTCTGGCCGCAATTTGATCAGGCCACGAATGTGCTAAACCTCCCTGCCAAGTAATTTTAGTTTTATGAATATCTACATGAAAAGGGGCATAAGCATTTCCCTTGGCGTCGCGCTGCAGCCAAACTTTATCTTGATTTGGTAAAATATGCGGATGAGGATCGTTAAAACCACGAACGCCTTTCATAGCGCCAAACATGTGATCAAACGATCGGTTTTCCTGCATCAGAAAAACAATATGCTCGGCATCGTAAAAGGTACTGCCTAAGCTAGGGTTAATCGCTAAAGCCCGTTGAATGGCTTCTGGAAAAACAGAGGAAAGTGCCGTAGCTCCCGACAATAAACTGGCCTGCTTTAGGAAATCTCTTCTGGTCGTCAAATCGGTAAATTCAAAGGTTAAAATTAAGGAACCGTTTAAAGCTAATCATTTGAGATCAATAATTGAGATGGCTTTTCCAAAGTGTAGGAGCAGGCTGTAAACTCGCCATGCCGAAAAGACCTGTTTAAAAACAACAGATTTTCCAGCTACGTTCCCAAGTTTGTCCTCCCTCCAACTTTTCCATTCCTTCTTTATCTTCCAGCTGTTGGTTATGGTTAATGGCATCGGCTATACCACACCAAGGTTCTAAACAAACAAAATCAGCATCTTTAGCCGCCCAAATACCAAAATAAGGGAAGTCCTCAAAATGAAAATTCAGGCCATTATAATTTTTGGTATTCAGTAACCTAATGTGTTTGCTTTTCAGATTTTTAAAAACCAATGCATCTTCATAAAAGAGTTCATGCTTTAAAGGAAAAATTTTATCGTTAAGCTTTAAGGTGGTAGTTTGGTCTGAAACCAGATTATCTATAATATGATGAAAAGTAAGCTCATCATCATTATCAAATTGCAAATAGTAATCGGTATAAACTCCTTCACGGTTTAAAGGTGCCGCAAAGGCGGGATGGCCACCAATAGAAAATATAAGTTGATGATTGCTCGGATTGGATACTTGGTAAGTGCATTGCAGACTAGCTCCTTGAAGTTGGTACTTAAGGCTAAGCTCAAATTCAAAAGGATAATTTTTCAGGGTTTCCTCATTATGCCTCAGCTTAAAAGCAATTTCAGTGGCACTCAATTTTTCATAAGAAAACTCCATATCTCGAGCAAACCCATGTCTTGATAAATGATATGGCTTGCCTTTGTAGAAATAGGTATTGTCCTTAAACGCTCCTACAATTGGGAATAACACTGGGCTAAACTTCCCCCAAAAATTTGCATCACCACTCCACATGTAGTTTACCTCACTATCGGTTCCCATGATACGTTGAAGTTCTGCTCCTTTGGTAGAAAAATCTACAACCAAGTGCTCATTCTTTATAGAAACAATCATGAAATAAAAATAAAGCTTTTAAGAATATCTTTTTAAAATTTTAACAAACTCTAACAAATTCTATTGATTTATAGTTGTTCTCATGATTCTTAGACTAAAGATCTATTTAGGTTAAAAATCCTCCACCTACCCCTGAAAGAGGTGGATATTAGGAACAGTGTCAAAAAATATTATTAGTGCAAAAACTGATAAAAAGCAAATAGGAGCAATAGCGATGCCTTCCTCTAGACGGCCCTCTCCGAGTCAGCGGGATAGATCAAGAAATTAATTCCCCTTTTTGATACACCTCAGGGTTAATCACCTGTGGCATTTGCTCTCCTTTTAAAGCTTTAATGATATTTTGCGCTGCCATTATTGCCATTTTCTCTCTAGTTTCTTCGGTAGCGGAGCCGATATGCGGCAGTACACAAACATTCTCCATATTCAACAAAGGATTGGCCTTATCCATGGGTTCAGGATTGGTTACATCTAAACCAGCCCCCCAAATAGTTTTGTTTTGCAATGCAGCAATCAAATCTTTTTCGTTATGGATCGCTCCACGTGCGGTATTGATAAAAATAGCGTTGGGTTTCATTTTTTCAAACGCAACACGATCAAACATACCTGTCGTCTCCTTAGTTAAATTAACATGTACCGAAAGCACATCACTTTGTTTCAGCAGCTCTTCAAAAGATACATAATTGGCATTGAGCAATCTCTCAGCCTCTTGATTTTTACTTCTGTTATGGTAAATCACCTCCATTCCATAGGCTGCTTTTGCTTTTTTGGCAAGTTCAAGTCCTATCCTACCCAAACCCAGCACACCAATGGTTTTGCCATAAAGCTCTTGCCCAAGGTTTTTCATGGGATCAAAAAATCCCCATTCACCACGTTCAATGGTTTTATGCATAAAGAAAGCTTTTCTTGCCACAGACAACATCAATAAAAAAGCCACATCAGCAGTAGCTTCACTCAATACATCAGGTGTATTACTAATAGGCATTCCATGTTTAATTGCCGCATCTACATCTACCTTATCGTACCCCACGCTCATTAATGCAATGCCTTTTAAATGCTTACACGAACTCAGGAAGTGTTCGTCAATTTTATTGGGCCCAACACTTAATAACCCTGCATGTCCCTCGCACATTTTAATGAGCTGTGCTTGCGTTAAGTCCTTGATTTCGGCATAAATACTTAATTCATAGCCCTCCCTCCTGATCAATTCTAAAGCATTCTCGCTAATACGACGTGTAATTAAAACTTTCTCCATAACCTAAAAAGTATCTTGTAAAACTAACGTTTTTAATTGGCTATTGTTTAAGCAAAAACCGTTATTTGAAGCTATTTTGACGTTTTCAATGGCCAAACCTTTAGATTTTCGAAACCTGCAAGGGTTAAATTCTCCTATAACCATCACCCCTCTAGTTGGTGTTATCACCGTATCAATTAGCTTTCTTTGACTTAGTAATCGAAACAACAACGGGCCTTCATTCAAAACTTATTCATCCAAAATAAAAAAAGCATTTAAACCTTGCTTACAAATACTACTCTATGGGGTATGCAAGCAAAACACTATTTTAAAATCCAGTTATTGGCGTTGTTCATGTTCACTTCGCTATTATCGGCCATGGCTCAAGATAGCAGCCCAAAAACAATGGAATGGACTATTAACGGCGAAGTTAGAAAAGCTTTGGTTTATATTCCCGCCACTGCTAAGAGCAAACCTACCCCAGTTATTTTCGCTTTCCATGGCCATGGAGGCACCATGCTCAATATGTACAGAACAAGAGGCTTTGAAAAACTTTGGCCAGAAGCCATTTTCATTTGTCCACAAGGATTGAATACGCCAGGTATGCTTACAGACCCTGAAGGCAAAAAAAGCGGCTGGGTAATGAATAGTGAAACCGATAAAAATAGAGATTTACAGTTTTTTGACGCCATGCTCAAAACGCTCAAAACCGATTATAAAGTTGACAACAACCACATTTATGCCACTGGGCATTCAAACGGCGGTGGTTTTACCTATCTGCTTTGGGCAACAAGAGCTAATGAGTTTGCCGCCTTTGCGCCAACTGCTACCGCTGCCGGAAAGCTAAGGGGCGAACTGACACCCAAACCAGCATTACATCTCATGGGCGAAGCAGATCCATTGGTAAAACCATTTTTGCAAAAAGCAACCTACAACAAGGTACTAACAGTAAATGGCTGCAGCTCAGATGGAGTAAAATTAGATAGCAACGCCACCTTGTACGCGGGCAAAAATGGCAATGACGTTATCATTTTCTTACATAGTGGCGGACATGAATACCCTAGAAATGCCAATCAAACTATTATTGATTTTTTTAAGAAGTATACAAAAAAGTAGGACAACCCGCTTCATTAAAACTAATTCCCTAATTTAGGGTTTAGTTGATATGGCAAAAAATATTCTCATTGCAGGTGCCACTGGCTTAATAGGTCAAGAACTGGTTGTACAACTGCAAGCAAAAGGACATCAGGTAAGTATTTTAGCGAGGAAACCTATACAAAAAGCAGGAATCAAAGTTTTTATGTGGGATATTGATAGGCAACAGATAGACCATGATGCCTTCAAAGGAATAGATACTGTAATTAATTTAGCCGGAGAAGGCATTGCCGACAAACCTTGGAGCCAGCAACGCAAACAACAGATTATTGATAGTAGGGTAAAATCTACTGAGCTTCTCTTTAAAGCAATTAAAGAAACCAATAGCCCCGTAGAGGCTTACCTCTCCGCTTCGGGCGTAGGCTATTATGGCGACAGAGCCGATGAGATTTTAGATGAAGAAAGCTTGCCTGGCCACGATTTTTTGGCCGAGTGCTGCATCCTTTGGGAAAAGGCAGCAGACCAAGGCATTGCGCTAGGAATTAGAGTAGTAAAGCTAAGAACAGGCATTGTACTAAGCGCCAAGGGCGGGGCTTTAGCGACCATGGCAAAACCAATTAAAAATTTTGTAGGTGCAGCCTTAGGTACTGGCCAACAATGGATGCCTTGGATACATATAGATGATTTGGTAAACATCTACCTTAAAGCCATTGAAGATCCTTTGTTATTTGATGCTTATAACGCTACTGCACCTTCACCTGTCACCAATAGTACTTTTACCAAAACATTAGCCAAAACTTTGCACAAACCTGTTTGGCCAGTGAATGTTCCCAAGTTCGTTTTAAAATTGATTTTGGGAGAGATGAGTATCCTTCCCTTAATTAGCAACAACACCTCCGCTCAAAAAATCTTGAATACTGGTTTTCAATTCAGATATTTGACCCTCGAAAATGCCTTGACCGCTATTTATGAGCAAAAAAAATAATGCGCAGCCCATCAGTATTTGCTGGCTAAGAAGAGATTTAAGACTACAGGACAATGCAGCTTTATACTATGCCCTTACCTCTGGTTACCCTGTACTGGTTGTTTTCATCTTCGATCCTAACATTTTAGATCGCTTGGAGAATAAGAAAGATGCAAGAGTAGATTTTATCCATCAACAACTAATAAAGATTAATGAACAGCTGATGGACAAAGGGTCACGGCTACTCGTAAAATTTCAAACACCACAAAAGACTTGGGAAGAAATCATTAGTGAATTTAATGTAAAGGCCGTTTACACCAACCATGACTATGAACCTTATGCCAGAAAGCGAGATCAAGAAATAGCCGATCTACTTAAACAAAATGGTATAGACTTTCATAGCTATAAGGACCAAGTGATTTTTGAAAAAGATGAGGTTAAAAAAGCAGACGGAACCCCTTATACTGTTTTTACTCCTTATTATAAGCAATGGCAGTTAAAACTTAACCCCTTTTACTTAAAGCCCTATCCTACTGCAAAATATTTTAAAAACTTACACCAAATAGATAGCCTTCTCTCTAATCCATTCCAAGGGAATATAGATGGCGATTTACCTGTCCCCCTCCCTGAGGGGGCATGGGGAGGAAAATTCAAGTTCCCTTCCTTAGAAGCTATTGGTTTTTCAAGTAGTAGTGTTCAATTCCCATCTAACCATTTCAAGGAAAAATTAGATGGCTACGAAAAATACAGGGATTATCCAGCCAAAAACGCCACCACCAAACTTGGCTTGCACCTCCGTTTTGGTACGGTAAGCATTAGAGAAGTGGTTAGCGAAGCACTTGCTCAAAAAGCCGACAAGTGGGTATCTGAATTGGCTTGGCGAGATTTTTACATGATGATTTTATGGCACTTTCCAAAAACCATTAATACCTCCTTTAAACCTGATTACGATAAGATCAACTGGCGAAACAATGAAAAAGAATTTGAGCTTTGGTGCAAAGGAGAAACAGGTTACCCTTTGGTAGATGCAGGCATGCGTGAACTGAACCAAACTGGCTTTATGCACAACCGCGTACGCATGGTTGTGGCCAGCTTTTTATGTAAGCATTTACTTATTGATTGGCGTTGGGGCGAAGCTTATTTTGCTGAAAAACTTTTAGATTACGAGCAGGCCAGTAACGTAGGAGGTTGGCAATGGGCCTGTGGGAGCGGTAACGATGCAGCGCCGTATTTTAGGGTGTTTAATCCCGAACTACAGCTCAAAAAATTTGATCCTAAAATGGAATATGTTTTTAAATGGGCTCCCGAATATCAAAAAGCTATCGTTCCTGTTCCTATTGTAAATCATGAGTTTGCTCGAAATAGAGCTTTAGAGAGCTACAAAAAAGCATTAAATGAAAAAGCCAGCTAATTGCTGGCTTTAATATTTTAGTCTTTAGTTACACTAGTGATTTCGACATCATAATCTAATACTGTATTTGGAGGTATAAGTCCATCGCTACTACCTGCGGGTCCATATCCCAATATAGAAGGAATTATCATCCTCATTTTTCCACCTACAGAAAGCTTTCCTCCGATTATAGCAAACCCGGGTATCACTTCTCCTAGCCTCAAGGTTACCGCACTCCCTGATTGAAAAACAACTCCTTGCAAATCTCTAAGAGTATAATTACAAACAAAAGTTGTATGTGGCCCAATAATATCTGCACCAGTACCTGGAGTTGACACGCTATATTTAACGCCAGTAGGATCAGTAGTTAAAGTAAGATTGTTTTTTGTTACAAAAGTCTGAATCTCAAAAGCATCAACCTGATGCCTTTTTTCAAAGCTATACAATCCAAGTTCAACTACTATAGTTTCATTTGAACCTATTCCAAAATTACTCAATCCATTTTTACCAAAAGCCATTCTTGAAGGGAGAAGAACAGTAGCTTTTCCTCCTCGCTTTAATTTCCCTAAAACTTCCCTCACAGGAGAAAAACTATAAACCTTTCCTCCAATTGCAAATCGATCTGTATAACCTAAAAGAGTTCCTGAGATAGACAAATCATTAGTTTGATTATAAACCGTGCCTGAAGTAGATTTAAAAGCATAGGAATAATAAACAGAATCAGTATTTACGACCGAACTACCTGTTCCCGGATCCGTAATACTATAACTATACCCATCAACATCCACAAAAGTCAAGTTGGAATGGGCATCTTTATAATTTTTAATATTTCTATTATCTAACTCCTCAGTGGTTTCATACTCTTTTTTACAAGAAGTAAAAATCGTTAACACTGTAAAAAGTGCCAACAAATAAGTGTGGGTTTTATACATTAAGTTCTTATTGTGCATTTATCAAATCGATAGTAAAATCTAAGACAGTGTTTTTAGCGATAGGTCCTTGAGCCCTATTGCCATAAGCCAAACCCGAAGGAATAATTAAACGAATGCGGCCACCCACTTTAATTAAAGGTACGCCAATGGTCCAACCTTGTATTACTTGGCTTAAAGGAAAAGTGACAATAGCTTCTGATTTTTCAAACTGGGAGCCATTTAAAAATTTGCCAACATAATTAACCCCTACGGTAGAAGCAGCTGTTACACTAGCACCTGTTCCTGGTGTTATGATTTGGTAATATAACCCTGAACTGTGTTTTGTTGCTTGAATATTATTTTTAGCAATAAAATCAACAATTAAGGCATCGTCTTTTTTTGCTTGCTCCTCTGCATTATAATCGTCTTTACTACATGAACTTAGCGTTACCACAGCTAAAAAAAACACGAGTAAACATTTTACGTTTAACTTCATTCAGCAAAAATAAACTTTTAAAGCCGATGCTACAATTTTTAACCAATTTTAACAAATGAAAAGAGCTCGAAATATTCGAGCTCTTTCACTTATAAAAATAATTTTCTAAAAAGCATCCAACCAAAATACCGGCCCTTCATAAAGCCATGTCGAATTACCAGCACCTAATTCTGAATATCTATTCGTGTAAACATGGCCACTCCAACCAGTAAGTCGAGCATATCTAAAGACAGCTACTTTTGAGCAAACCATAGAATCAGCATCGCAAGGATTTGCAGGAATAGGATCTGTCGAGGTATAACCTATTATTCCTTCTGATACATACCCACTAGGTGGTGTAGAATTTGTAGAAAAAAAATGAGCTTTACTTGCATGCCTATAAAATCTATAAACAGGAATCCCTAAAGCACTATTGTCGCGCAAATAGCCAAGTTTACTTTCATATATCCAAGCAGTGCCAGAAGATGTAGTTAAATTTTTTGCCTCAAGAGTGCTGCATAGCAAGTGTCTTCCAGTAGAGATATTTACAATACGATGAATAGGAATTTTTCCAGCTGGCACGGGTTCCGCCCACCACTGACCGAAACTGTTTGAATAAATGCCCAAGGTCAACAACAGGGCAAAACCAAGTTTAATTAAGTTTTTCATATTACTTTGTGTTTAAAATTTCGGCAAAGAAAACCAATATAAAATCAAGAAGCAATAGTCTACAGAACACAGCTATAACGCTATATACCAAACAGTTACCCAAAGCATTTTTGTGCAAAATTTTCTCATTTCTTGTTAAATTCATAGAAAATTATAACAAGGCGTCAACTGTAGCTTATAAACATTAATAGCTATATTTTGTATAAGACATCTCTTTGCTTGGGCTTATAAGCAAAAACTACCAAAACTTTAATCTTTGGTTACGCTAGTAATTTCTATCTCAAAATCTAACACCCTATCACTAGCATATACATTTCTGTAAGGATAATATTTCCAGTTCGTCGGATCTTGGGTGTTTCCAAATCCTAAATTTGACGGGATAATTATCCTTATCTTTCCTCCTGCCGAAACTCTACCTATCAAAACTTGCCACCCATCCACAAGTTTATTTAATGTACGAGTAACTTCTGAAGTCGCTTGTTCAAAAATAGTTCCATCTAAATATCTACCAGTGTACTTGCAGCCAAATGTAGTAGTTAAACTTATCATATCTGCTCCAGTTCCTGGCGTAGAAATATTGTATTTAACGCCTGTAGGATCGGTGTTAAAAGTTAGGTTATTTTTGGCAATAAAAGTTTGTGTCTCAAAAGCATCAACCTGATGTCTTTTTTCGAAATTATACAGTCCCAATTCTACTATAATTGTTTCGTTTGACCCTATTCCAAAACTACTCAATCCATTTTTACCAAAGGCCATTCTGGAAGGCAGGAGAAGTATTGCTTTTCCACCTCTCTTTAATTTCCCTAGTACTTCTCTAACTGGCTTAAAAGTATAAACTGAACGCCCAATCGCAAACCGATCTGTATATCCTAAAAAAGTTCCTGAAATAGAGATATCACTTGTCTGGTAATAAATCTTACCTGAGGTAGACTTAAAAGTATAAGAATAAAAAACAGAATCGGTGTTGGTTGCTGTACTGCCTATTCCAGAATCAGTAATACTATAACTATAGCCATCAACATCTGTAAATGTTAAACTTGAATGTGTCTCTTTGTAACTTTTGATATTTCTATTATCTAATTCCTCAATTGTTTCATATTCCTTTTTACAAGAAATAAAAACTGTCAATACAGTGAGAACCACCAACAAGTAAATGGCGGCTTTATATTTTAATTTTTTATTCTTCATTGATCAATCAATTAACCACACTTTTACCATCCCAAACTATTTGAATAAAGCCTAACGTTAAAAGAGATCCAAGACTTAGTTTGATAAGAATTTTCATAGAGTTTAGATTTAAAATTTATCAAAGAAAATGCTTTTAAAAACAACAGGCAAGTCGGTAAAACTTCAGGTTTTAAGAAACCGAAAAACACCCACAACACATTGATTGTCAGTGAAATAATTTCAATTTATTTTTCAACAATTTATTCAGATAACCATTCTCCATAGCAGCATCAAAAAAATCTCTTTTCGGTCCTTTTTGCCTTAAAATCAGTCATCTATAAGAACTTAAAACTTAAAAAAAATGAAAAGAAACTTAAAAATGCTAGCTGTAGTTGCCGTAATGGAGCTCACAGTTTTTTCGTGCGCTAAACAGAACGAAGCTGATTTAGCAAACGCTCAAGCCGAAAAGCTCGTTTCAAGTACTGAAGGGCAAGTGGCCATGCTAACGACCTATACCCCAGGCGTAAGCTACAAGTACAATGTAACGAATGGTACATCGAGCTTTCTTGCAATTGAATACATTGCCGGCGATGCAGATTCGAGGTTAATCATTGCTGCGCCACACGGTGGAGGAACCAGACCGGCATTTATGAAAGACAGAACCGAAACTTATACTTATGGCACCTTACCTTACGATCAATATAGCACCGACACCAGCTTTTCAGATCTGGCCGATACCAAAACCAAAGAACTAGCCATTGCCATTGCTGATTCAGTTCGCATCAAAACAGGCAAAAGACCCCATCTCATCATTAATCATCTTCATCGCTCAAAACTAGATGCCAACAGGAGAAAAGAAGTAGCCACTCAAGGTGGAATATATGCAGGACCTGCTTGGGATAAGTTTCACGAGTTTATTGACGACGCCAAAGCAACTATTAACGCCAATCATGCTTCTGGACTATTTATCGATATCCATGGACAAGTACATACCCCAGAAAGGACAGAAGTAGGCTACATGCTCACTAAATACCAACTTGCTACTTACACTAACACCTTAGGTAATTTAACTAGTCAATCAAGTGTTAGGGCAATGGTGGGTAGCGGCATTACTCATACCAGTTTAATCAAAGGCACCAACGCATTCGGCAGCTTATTAAATGCCCAATTAGGTTACATGGTAACGCCAAGCAACACTTATCCATTGCCTGGCGACACAGCCATTTTTACGGATGGCAAATATTTTGATGGTGGATACAATACCGCCCGTCATGGTTCAAAACATGGAGGAACCATTTCAGGTTTTCAGTTGGAATTTAATTCGAGCGTTAGAACCAACGATAGCACAAGACCTGCCTTTGCGGGAAAAATAGCTAATGCGCTGAAAAGTTACATGAACGTTTATTTCTGATATTAGGAATTTATGTCACCCCTTCGGGGTTTGGATAAACGGACGTGATTTCATCAAAAACGTCCTAGAATAATGCCAGTGCTAGAATAATATCAGTCTTTCAGACTTCTGGATAGAGATAAATTTGGGAAGACATCTTATAATTTCAGCAAGAGGTCAAATTCAAAAACCGATGATGGATACTAAAAGCATTATATCTAAAACCCTGAAAGGGTGACATTCTTCTAGATTCACGAATGCAAGGATAAACAACCCTGAAGGGGTGACATTATTAAAAAGGCTTAAGGATGGCATTGCCACAACCTTAAGCCTTAACAAACAAATTATATCACCTTAAAAAATATATTTATTAGCTTCAATGATCTGTTGAGCTACATTCTGACGAGCCTGTTTCACATTAAAAGGTTCCATTTTGGTAAACCTTCTCAAACCAACCAACATCATGCGCAATTCATCACCTTCACCAAATGCCCAAAGTGCTTCTTTACCCGCTTTGGCTACGCCATCAACCGCCTCTACCAAATAGATACGCATCATATCCAGCTGACCTTTACAAGCCTCCTCACCTTTCATACTCACTAATTTCTCCGTACGCAGCAAGGTTGATTCTGCCACATAAACATAACTGGCCATATCAGCAATGTTCATCAAAATCTCTTGCTCTTTGCTCAAGCTCATCATCAGCTTTTGCACTGCTGCACCTGCCACCATTAAAGTCGCTTTTTTCAGATTTTGCAATACCTTTTTCTCGGCTGCAAACAGCGTATTATCTTCTTCTCCAAAATCAGGAATCGACATCAGCTCTGCGGCAACCGCAGTTGCTGGAGTCATCAAGTCCAACTCGCCTTTCATCGCACGTTTCAACATCATATCAACGGTCAGCAAGCGATTGATTTCATTTGTTCCTTCAAAAATACGGTTGATACGTGCATCACGATAAGCCCTATCCATTGGTGCATCAGCGCTAAAACCCATCCCACCATAAATCTGCACACCTTCATCCACCACATAATCCAAGGCCTCAGAACCCCATACTTTCAATATCGCACACTCTACCGCAAATTGCTCTACCGATTTTAATTTGGCTTTAGCTGGCTCCATGCCATCAGCCACTAAAGCATCATAAGTGTCGTCAATATTTTGTCCAGCACGATAATTTGCCGCATCTACGGCATAAACCTTGGTAGCCATTTCAGCAATCTTATAACGGATAGCACCATATTTTGAAATTGACCTACCAAACTGCTGACGCTCATTTGCATAATTTACCGCAGTACTAATGGTTGCTTTTGAAGCACCTATAGCCGCAGCCGAAAGTTTAATACGACCAATGTTCAAGATGTTAACCGCAATCTTAAATCCATTCTGACGATCGCTCAACATGTTCTCTACCGGCACCGCACAATCGTTAAAGAAAATTTGGCGGGTTGATGAACCTTTGATCCCCATTTTATGCTCTTCAGGATTCATAGTGATGCCACCAAAATCACGCTCTACAATAAAAGCAGTAAGATTTTCGTCATCATCAATTTTAGCAAAAACAATAAAGATATCTGCAAAACCTCCGTTGGTGATCCACATTTTTTGACCATTAATGATGTAATGCTTACCGTCATCGCTCAACTTGGCCTTGGTTTTTCCTGAGTTAGCATCCGAACCTGAATTGGGCTCTGTTAAACAGTAAGCGGCTTTCCACTCGCCAGTACCCAACTTTGGAATGTATTTAGCTTTTTGCTCCTCGTTCCCGTAATACAAAATAGGCAAAGTACCAATTCCAGTGTGGGCAGATAATGCTACTGCGAACGAATGTCCTGCACCTACCACATCGGCCACCAACATCGAGGTATTAAAGTTCTTACCGAAACCCCCATATTCTTCTGGCACAGAAACGCCAAGAATACCCAATTCACCCGCTTTAGTCAGTAAGGTTGGCATCAATTCTGGATCCTCGTGACTGTCTAATTTCTCTAAGTTAGGATAAACCTCAGCTGCCAAGAAATCGCGACAGGTCTGCGCAATCATTTGCTGCTCTTCATCAAATTCTTCTGGTATAAATACATCGTGGTAAGTGGTTTCCTTGATTAGGAATTCTCCGCCTTTAATTGTTTTGCTCATTGTATTTTGGATTAAGGATTAAGGAGCAAGGAATAAAGACCAAGCTCCTTAACCAACAAATTATTTTTTTATTTCTTATTTTATCGTAACGATCTATTGTTTCACCACGACGACTTTTTTTCGTATGAAATCTTTATTCTTTGTTCCTTGTTCCTTTATCTTAGAAGATTTCAAATATCCCCGCAGCACCCTGACCTGTTCCTACACACATAGTGACCATACCGTATTTTTGGTTTTGGCGCTTCGCTTCGTTAAACAGTTGTACCGATAGTTTAGCTCCTGTACAACCCAGTGGGTGTCCTAAGGCAATTGCGCCTCCGTTTACATTAATTTTATTTTGGTCTAAACCCAAGGTCCTGATGATCGCTAATGATTGTGAAGCAAAAGCCTCGTTCAGTTCAATCAGTCCAATTTCATCCTGCTGCATGTTAGCCATTTTCAAAGCTTTTGGAATAGCTTCAATTGGACCAATACCCATAATTCGAGGTGGTACACCAGCTACACCATAGCTTACCATGCGGGCAATTGGCTCAGCACCCAGCTCTTTCATTTTCTTTTCCGAAACCACCAATACAAAAGCGGCACCGTCTGAAGTTTGTGAAGAGTTACCTGCAGTAATACAACCATCGGCAGCAAAAACAGGTTTCAACTTGGCCAAACGATCTAAGGTTGTATCTGCACGGGGGCCTTCATCTGTATCTACCACATAGCTACGAGTCTGTTTTTTCATGTTCGCATCCAAGTAGTTTTCGTTTACCGTGATGGGCAAAACACCTGCTTTTAAATGACCATTTTTAATGGCTTCAACAGCTTTTAAGTGCGAATGGTAAGCAAACTCATCTTGGTCTTCTCGGCTTACATTATATTCTTTAGCCACAGCTTCGGCAGTTAAGCCCATGCCCCAGTACCAATCTGGATTATTTTTAGCCACCTCTGGATTAGGGACCAACTTCCATCCGCCAAACGGCATTCCCGACATCACTTCTACGCCACCTGCCACAATACAATCGGCCATACCCGCTTTAATTTTAGCTACTGCAGTGGCAATGGTTTCCAAACCCGAGGCACAATACCTATTTACGGTTACACCTGGTACTTTATCGGTATCCAAGCCCATCAAACTAATCATGCGACCAATGTTCAAGCCTTGTTCAGCTTCGGGAGTGGCATTACCCACAATCACATCGTCAATTTCTTCTTTTACCAAATTGGGTACCGATGCCACCAACTGTCTGATTACATCAGCGGCTAAATCGTCGGCCCTAGTAAAGCGAAATACCCCTCTTGGAGCCTTGCCAACGGCTGTTCTAAGTCCTGCTATTATGTATGCTTCCATGCTATTTTAGATTAAAGATTAAGGAGCAAGGAATAAAGATCAAGCACCTTAACCAATAAATATTATTTTAATGTCTTTTTAAAAGCCGATATTTTCTTTTGCAATTGGATAATGCTTTCGATCAGCGGCTCCATTTCATTTCTATTAATAATTTCTAGTTCAATTGCGAGCAAAAGTTGAGTTTCCAATTCAAATAAAGAACCTAAAGCAATGGATAAAAAATGTGCAAATTCTTTATCAGATGATCTTGATGAACCTTCAGCAATATTCGAAGGAACAGAAACTGCACATCTAGAGATCTGGGATATCAGACCAAATTTTTCTGAAGATGGGAACTTAGCCAAAAGCAGATAAACCTGTTTGGTCACGTCCATTCCTTCTTTCCAAATTTGCAGTTGCCTAAAGTTGTGCATAAAAATCTTTGATCTTTGTTCCTTGCTCTTTGCTCCCTACTCCACTCTAGTTCCTCAACGGCTTTCCTTTTGTCACAATACTTTGTATACGTTCCAGTGTTTTTCTTTCTCCGCATAGCGATAAAAATGCTTCACGTTCCAAATCTAACAGGTATTGCTCGGTTACTTCTGTTGGAGACGACAAATCGCCGCCACACATCACATAACCCAGTTTTTCTGAAATCTTCTTATCATGCTCCGAGATATAATGACCGGAATACATGCTATTCGCTCCCGCATAAACAATACCCAAACCTTGCTTGCCCAGCACTTTAATGTTTTTGCGTTGTACAGGTTTGGTGTATCCAGCTTCGGCCAATTCAATAGCTTTCGCTTTGGCATCAGCGATTAAACGACTACGGTTCATACTAATGGCATATTTACCTTTCTGCAAATAACCCAACTCAAAAGCCTCTACAGCAGAGGTCGACACTTTGGCCATACCAATGGTTAAGAAGCGGTTTTTTAAGGTGTTTTGCACAATTTGATCATCGCTGAACTCATCAGATGCTCTTAATGCAAACTCTTTGGTACCGCCACCTCCAGGAATTACCCCAACACCAAACTCCACAAGTCCCATATAAGTTTCGGCACTCAATTGTACATGATCAGCATGTAAGCTAAACTCGCAGCCACCCCCCAAAGTAAGATTATGTGGCGCCACCACTACCGGAATTGAAGAGTAACGGATACGCATAGAAGTATTCTGGAACAAACGTATGGCCATGTTAAGCTCTTCCCATTCCTGTTCTACGGCCATCATAAAGATCATGCCCACATTGGCACCAGCAGAGAAATTAGCTCCATCGTTACCAATCACTACGCCGCGATAATCCTTTTCGGCCATATCAATGGCTCTGTTGATGGCACTTAACGTATCACCACCAATGGTATTCATTTTCGAGTGGAACTCTACATTTAAAATACCATCGCCAAGATCAATGATAGAGGCACCAGCATTTTTATAGAGCACTTTATTATTAGCTTTCAGATTTTCTAGGATAATGAAATCTGAAGTACCTGGAATAGCTTTATAGCTTTTCGAAGGAATGTCGTAGTATTTCTTTACACCATCCTCAACTTTATAGAACGAGGTATTTCCGGCTGATAGCATTTCACTTACCCAAGCAGCTGGCACGTTGCCATATTTCTTCATGCCTTCAATAGCCTCGGCTACACCAACGGCATCCCAAACTTCAAAAGGACCAAGCTCCCAGCCAAAGCCAGCACGCATGGCATCATCTATTTTATAAAGCTCATCGGCAATTTCAGGAATACGATCCGAAACATATTCGAACAGCCCGAAGAATGAAGTGCGGAACAGTTCGCCCGCTTTATCTTTTCCCGCAGCAAAAACTTTCATCCTATCAGCTACCTTATCAATGTTTTTGGTCATTTCTAACGTAGCAGATTTTACTTTTTGCTGTGGCTTATATTCTAGTGTTTTAAGGTCAAGCGCCAAAATCTCGCTCTTTCCTTCTGCATTTTTGATTTTCTTGTAGAAACCTTGCTTGGTCTTATCGCCCAACCAATTGTTTTCGGCCATTTTTTCTACATAAGCAGGAAGCTTGAACAAATCGTGCGCCTTATCGTTCGGCACATTATCATACAAGCCTTTGGCCACTTTAATCATCGTATCCAAACCTACTACATCCGATGTACGGAAAGTAGCCGATTTAGGTCTACCTAAGGCAGGACCAGTAAACTTATCTACCTCCTCTACCGTTAAATCTAACTTCTCTACAGAATGAAGTAAAGCCATGATGGAGTATACCCCTACTCGATTAGCGATAAAAGCTGGAGTATCTTTACACAACACGGTAGTTTTACCCAAAAACTTATCACCATAGTGCATCAAGAAATCTATAATTTCTGGTTTGGTATGTGGTGTTGGGATAATCTCGAGCAATCTTAAATAACGTGGCGGATTAAAAAAGTGGGTACCACAAAAATTTGCTTTAAAATCCTCGCTTCTTCCCTCAGCCATTAAATGGATAGGAATACCCGAAGTATTAGAGGTAATTAAAGTTCCCGCCTTACGAAACTGCTCTACCTGTTCAAATACTTTCTTCTTAATGTCCAAGTTTTCAACCACTACTTCAATGATCCAATCGTAGTTGGCAATCTTAGACATATCGTCGTCGAAATTACCAGTACTGATTTTTTGAAGTACACTTTGGGAATAGATTGGCGAAGGGTTGCTTTTCACCGCAGTTTGCAATGCCGCATTAACAATCCTATTTTTTACGGTCTTATGATCCAGCGCTAATCCTTTCGCCTGTTCCTCAGCCGTCAATTCCTTCGGCGCAATATCCAACAATAAAACTTCTACGCCAATATTAGCAAAATGGCAGGCAATACGCGAACCCATAATACCCGATCCCAAAACCGCTACTTTCGTTATATCTTTTTTTAGCATCATTTTTTCTTTAATGGTAAAAAGCTATTATGATTTTTTAAATATTTTCTATTTGGCAAATCACAATGGTTCTGTTCATTATTATTTTTTTGTTGGCCGATAAGCCAATGTTAACTGATTAATTTTATCTAGTGTATTGATCAATTGTTCTTTCTCTCTAATGCTCAGCTTCTCATTCAGATATTCATTAAATGAAATCACCACATCGCGGGCAAGCTTGCGCTTTTCGATGCCAAAAGGTGTTAAAAAAATCTTTACCGATCTTTTATCCCCTTCGGATGTTTCCCTATAAATCAACCCCGATTCCTCCATATTGTTTAGCATCCTCGACAAACTCGTGGCTTTAACCCCAAGTAAGCTTGCCAATGCTGATACCGCAGTGCCTTCAGCTTCAATATTGATGAGTACGTAACCAATGGCTTGGGTAATCCCAAATCCTGACGCTATTTGATTGTAGGTGTTTGAAACGTTTTGCCAAACCACCTTTAAAAAATAATCTACTGTTTCTTTCTGCTTCATCAATTTACTATGCTTGCATAACAAATTTAGCGAATTGATTTTTACTATGCAAGCAGAATATCACTTTTTTGAATGTGGCTTAAATTTCCTTTTAATCAATCGAGGTTATACTATCCACCTCGCCAGCAAACTTCCACTTTGTGCTAAAATCTTCGGCTAACTTTTGATTGGTCAATAAGGCTCTTAACATTTCCACGGGCATACAGTTCTCTTTCAAAACTCTCTCGTGGAAAGCGATATTGGTCATTTTACCTGTTTGCACCAACTCTTTTTGTAGTTCCTTAAACTGTAAACCTCCAATCATATATCCAATTTGATATAAAGGGCCATAATTACCTGTAAAAGACCTTCTCACTTCGGCTTCGGCATTAGCTCTTTCAAAACCTACACGCTCTACCAAAAAATCGATACATTGTTTGGGTGTCCACTCGCCTAAATGATACTTGGTAGAAAAAATGATACGGGCACAACGGTGCATGCGCCAAAACAACATTCCAATTTTATCCTCAGGTGTTTTTGCGAAGTTGTTATTCCAAAGCAGCATTTCCCAATACAATGACCAGCCTTCGGTCCAGAATGGCGTGCTAAATGCTCTACGATACGGTTTGTATCTGCTTTGCATATAATATTGTAAGTTATGTCCAGGAATCAATTCGTGGAAAACCACCGCTCTTGAAAAATGCCTATTATTCCCTCTCAAAGTCATCATCTTTGCTTCATCGGTCATATCTTCCGTTGGATAGGCAATCAACACCGACTCTCCTCCTAAAAAGAAGGGTGCAAAACGTTGTTCTTCGGGTGTTAGCATACGCATGCGCCAGCCTTCTTTTGCCAAGGCAGGAACCGCGATTAATTTATTCTGCTCTACAAAATTGATGGCTTCATTTGCCAGCTCAAAAACCAACTCGGGTTGTTTACCCAATGAAGGATATGCTGTTTTCACTTTCTCCAGTGCAGCTTTCCAGTCGTTGCCAAATCCCATTTCACGAGTAGCTTTTGCCATTTCCGCATCGCACCAAGCGAACTCTTTTTGAGCGATGGCCGTAAGCTCTTCTGGTGTGTAGGCAATCATTTCATTTTGCAAACCATCTATTAAAGCTGCTCGACCAATAGGTTCACCAACGATACCTGTTCCGTCATTTAAGGCCGCATTTTGCTTGGCGATTTTTTCTAAGTCTGTAGCGTAATTTTTTAATGCTGCAATTACTTCGGGATATAGGTTTTTGGTAGCCTTGGTAAACTGAGGATCATAACCTTCATAAAACTTGTAAGCTTCAGTAAAGCCTGCGGTATATTGACCAATAGTTTGTTGCGCCCAGTTTGCCTGTTTCGAATTCGCAGAAAGGTCTTTTTTATCGACAGCTCTTCTGGTTACTTCAATTTGAGTTTTCAAACGTTCAAAAGCGGCGGCAACTTCGGCTCCAAACTGCTGCTTACCAATTCTTCTTTTCTGCTCAAAATCTACGATGATATTTGCAAAGGGCAGCAAATAGCTATTGTTCTTGAATTCTTGATAAGCGTTTTTTAAAGTCTTGTCATTTGCAGTGATATTTCTTTTCAACAAAAGATAATCAACCTTTTCATTTTGAGAAAGTTTAGCGAATGGGACATTCTTCAATTGAGAAAGCCAGTCTTTATAGAATTGATCCATTCGTATAAAATACTCCTCAGTCCTCTTTAATACGTATTTTCTATTGAGCATGGTTTCATCAGACTGAAATTGATTGATGTAAGGCTGCAAGGCACTGGCTTCATTATTCTCAAAAATAGCGGAGGTTTGTGCGTTAGCCACAAGAAACATATTCAAAATGGCAAAGAGGAGAACTTTTCTCATAATTGATTGTTAAGGTTCCCTAATATAAGTATGATTACCCTAATCCACAGAAATTCATTTACTTTGTAGACAAATGAAAAAAGTACAACTTACGGTTTTGTGCCTTTGCATGGCTCATCTTAGCTTTGCACAAGGCAAGTTTCTTAAAAAACTTTTCTCCAATGAAAAGGATACCACCCGCAAATCCAGCTACATGCCTATCCCTGTATTTGGCTATGCACAAGAAACTGGCTTTGAATTTGGCTTAGGCAGCATTTATTCTTTTTATGTGGACAAGGCCGATACCAACAACCGTAGCTCAAACTTTTTTGGCGCAGCTTCTTATTCTACCAAAAAAACATACAATGTTACCTTTCGTGGCGAGGCTTGGACCAAACGTAATGACTTCCATTTTATAGGCGAGATGCGTTTCAGAAACATGCCCTTTAACTTCTATGGCATAGGTAACAATACTTCTCATATAGATGAAGATAAATTGGTACAGCGCATGGTGAAAGTACAGTTTGATGCTGAAAAAGCTTTAGTCAAAAACATCTACACTGGTTTATCTATAGGTTTTGAGAATTATCGTTTTAAGGACAGTGAACCTGGAGGCATTTATAACACAGGCAAGGGTATGTATGATAGAGATGGTGGTTCGGTTATTTTTGTAGGTCTATCACAAAGCTATGATACCCGTAATTCGAACAATTATCCTACTAAAGGATTTTTTGGCCGTATCAGTTACCAATATGCTCCCAATATATTTGGCGGACAAAACTTTACGGGAAGCCAAATCAAGGTTAATGTGCGCAATTTTTGGTCTTTAAGCCCAAAAGTTGTTTTAGGAGTACAGGCTTTATACCATACTGTCCAAAGCAAAAACACTTCTTTTTATTTACTACCGCAATTGGGTAACGATGAAATCATGCGAGGGTATTATGGAGGACGTTATCGCGATGAAAACCTATTTGCTACCCAAGCAGAACTTAGATATAGATTTATGGAAAGGTTAGGCGTAGTTGTTTTTGGTGGTACAGGTAAAGTTTTTGCCAACAATGATTTTGATCTTAGCAACTTCAAACCTAATTATGGTATTGGAGGAAGATACTTTTTTGATCCTGCCAAAGGCTTAAGCGTGCGTATTGACTATGGTGTTGGCGAGAAACGTCCAAATGAAAAACGTCAAAGTGGGTTCTACATTAGTTTCGCTGAATCTTTTTAAGACAGTAAAACTGACTAACACGAAGTTTTTACAAGTATTTCTCTATAATAATAGTTGAGGACCTTTAACTTTCTGCTAATTTTATTGAAATTAGCTTAACGCTAATATTTCGAATCTAAAACTTCACGACGATTTGCGGACCATAACAGCATCATTGTCGTTGAAAAACAAATTATTAACAGATGAAAAAGTTTCTATTGCTATCGCTTTTACCCTTAGCTGTATTTGCGCAAAAACCAAGTCCTAAAGAAATCAGCGATTGGGAGAAGCAAGCTGAACAAATAGAAATTATACGAGATAAATGGGGAATTGCTCATGTTTACGGTAAAACTGACGCCGATGCCGTTTTTGGAATGCTATATGCTCAATGTGAAGATGACTTTAAACGTATAGAGCTTAACTATATTGAAAAACTTGGCCGATTAGCAGAAATTGAAGGTGAAAAAAGTTTGTACAACGACCTACAAATAAGACTGCTTATTGATAGCACACAAGCCATTAACGACTATAAAAAAGCCGAACCTTGGTTTAAAAAAGTCTTGGAAGCGTACGCCAACGGGATTAACTTTTACCTGTATAAAAACCCTCAAGTAAAACCTTCCCTGCTTACAAAATTTAAACCGTGGTATCCATTTTTGTGGACCGACGGTAGCATAGGCGCTATCAGTACTGGGAATCTGACCATTAACGAACTTAAAAAATTCTACACCAACGATTACTCGCCAACCAGTGCCCTACCTCAAATCAGAGATCAGCACAGTGGTTCCAACGGCTTCGCTTTTGCGCCTAAAATCAGTAAAACGGGTAAATCCATGTTGTACATTAACCCGCATACTACTTTTTATTTCAGACCCGAAATACACATGCAAAGTGAGGAAGGTTTGAATACTTATGGCGCCGTTACCTGGGGTCAATTCTTCATCTATCAGGGCTTCAACGAATTTTGTGGCTGGATGCATACTTCCAACAATGTAGACGTGGCCGACATGTATGCAGAGAAAATTACCAAACTGAACAAAACACTTTATTACACATACGACAAAAGGCTTTATCCAATTGGCAAAAAAACGATAGAGATCAAGTATCTAGAAAATGGCCTTCAGCAAACTAAAAAGTTTGAAACATATTTTACACATAATGGTCCGGTAATGGCCATTAGAGATGGCAAATGGATCAGTTTGAAACACAAAAACCAAAATCCTCAAAGTTTACTGCAAAGTTGGGTTCGCACCAAATCCAAAAGTTTTGAAGAGTACCAAAAAGCAATGGATTTAAATGCCAATGCTTCTAACAATACGGTTTATGCCGATGCCAAAGGCAATATTGCCTACTGGCATGGTAATTTTGTTCCCAAAAGAGACACGGCTTATAACTGGAGTGAAGTAGTAGACGGCACTACTTCTGCTACGACATGGAAAGGCCTTCATCCTGTTAGCGAAACCGTTCACTTGTACAATCCTGTAAATGGCTGGTTGCAGAACTGTAACTCCACTCCATTCACCGTGGCTGGCGCAAATAGCCCTAAAAAATCAGCCTACCCTAGCTACATGGCTCCTGATGGTGAAAATTTCAGAGGTGTTGCAGCCCTGCGTTTATTAAACCAACCTAAAAAATACGATTTAAATGATGTGATCAGTATGGGTTACGACACCTATCTCCCTGCCTTTGAAGTGCTTTTACCAGCGCTAATTAAAGCCTACGAGCAGTTGCCGCTAGACCATTCGCTAAGAGCAAGCTTAAGAGAACCTATTGCCGAATTAAAAAAATGGAACTATTATTCTGCTACTTCTTCTATAGCAGCTACTTTGGCTATGGAATGGGCTCAGAGAGTAAATAGGGATATTCAAAACGTATATATTAATCCTGGAGAAAAAGATCAGGTACAAAAAACTACTGAGTTTGCCAAAACAGCAAAGGCTGAAACTTTGCTACAGCCTTTAAAAACTACTATTGACGATTTAAACAAACGTTTTGGCAAGTGGCAAATGCCTTGGGGCGAAGTAAACAGATTTCAACGTCTTACAGGAGAGATTAATGAAAAATATGACGACAATATAGCCAGTCTTCCCGTAGCTTACGGCTCGGCGCTATGGGGTCAGCTCCCTTCTTATCGTAGCAACCAATTTAATACCAGTAAACGTTATGGCTATAGTGGTAACAGCTTTGTTTGTGCGGTGGAGTTTGGCGAAAAGGTAAAAGCTAAATCAGTGCTAGCTGGTGGAAATAGCGGCAACCCATCTTCTAAACATTTTAACGACCAAGCAGAAATGTTTGCTAAAGGAGAATTTAAGGATGTGCTGTTCTACAAAGAAGATATATTGGCCAACATGGAAAAAAAATACCGCCCGGGAGAGTAGGCTTTTATCCGAATAACCCTGCCACGGCACTAATGGTAAGCGCTACAATACACGTATTAAATACAAAGGAAATCAAACTATGCCCTAAGGTTAATCTTCGCATTTGCCTAGAGGTAATATCGATATCCGACACTTGAAAGGTCATTCCAATAACAAAAGAATGGTAAGCGAAATCGATAAAGTCAGGTTCTTCATCACCTGGAAAAACCAAACCCTTTTGTATTTTACCCGACTTTGAACCATAATAGAGGTGTGCATAACGGGAAGTGTAACTGGTATGCACCAGTATCCAGCTTAAAAACATCCCCACCATTCCCAATAGCAGATCAACCCACTGCTTTGAACTATTATCTGTTTTTACCAGTAAAATAAAAACAGCCATCATTCCTGCAAAAGTGGCCAATAATACGATGATGAAAATAATGGCTCTTCCACCGTCTTCAATACCAGCATGTAAACGGGTTTGGCTTGCCGATGATTTAGCGAAAATTAACCAACTAATTCCTGTTTGGATAAGGCAAAAGGTAATCCAAGAAATCATTAACCTACTGAATAGATTGTCAAACAAGAACATGGAAACAAAATAAATAATCACTGCAATAACCAAGCTAATGGTCAAATGTCCTGCAGCTTTAATATGATGTATTCTTTTAAGTCCCATTCTATATTCTTTCTTCAATAAATATAGAAAAATTCAATTCGCCTTTATCAGTTAATAACTTTAAAAAGAAAATTAAACTTTAAGCTTAAAGTGCTCTTTGGCTTGTCCTTTTCTGAAATAAACCAATCCAATCCAAAACAAATCAACAGTGATAGTAACCTGTGGATGCGACTTAATTTGCTCCCAAGCTTGTTTCATTCCTTCGCTCCAATAAATGTCATCGAAAATCAGCAAACTATTTTCAGTAAGCTTAGGTAAACACCATTCAAAATAATTAAGCGTAGCTTCCTTGGTATGATTACCATCAATATAAACAAAGTCTAGCTGGTCCCTTTCTTCGATAGCTTTTGGCAGCAAATCGTTAAAGTTACCTACTTGTAGTTCCACATTATTCAAACCCAATTCATTAAAGTTTTGATAGGCAACTTCGGCTGTTTGAGGGCAACCTTCAATGGTGAGCACATTGGCCTTTGGTGCCGCTTTGGATAAATATGCCGTAGTTATTCCCAAGCAAGTACCTAGTTCGATGACATTAGACGGCTGATGATTGGCCACTAAACGATAAATCAATTGTGCTAATTTGGGTGATTTTAGGGCATTTTTTGCAATTTGAGCTACCTTTTTGGTACGGTTCTTATTCAAATGGGAACCCGCACCTAAATCGGTTACAGTAATGAGCCTTTGGTCAGCTAAAAGTTTTTTTCGCTGCTCCTCGATGTGTTTGTAAACGCTTTTTGCAGAAAAATCGTAAATTACCTCATCCGCTAGTTTATAAACGAAGGGCGAGTGCGTTCCGTGTCTGGTTTTAGCAGTAAACTGATGCTTAAGATAATCGGCAAAAAATTGTAGGACCATGGGGGCAAAAGTAGAAAGTTAAAAGTTAAAAGTAGAAAGTTATAAGTAGAAAGTAGCTTGAGGGAGGGTTTGGATATACACAAAAGTTTGTTAACTAAACCCGATTGAAGTGGAAATACTTTTTGTTTTGTGTCATTCTGAGCGCTACCTGTACCGGCACTTCGGTAACGAAGAATCACCAACAGCAAATACACTGCAGGAAACAGATCCTTCGACAAGCTCAGGATGACAGCGGTTAAAACACAAAAAGATTAAAACGAAAAGTCCCGAAGCAACTCGGGACAGGCGGGCTGCTTTTTCCGATGGAAAACTAGCTCTGATTTTCGAAAAGATAAACACAATAATGGTTAGAAAGGGTAACATCAAATGAAAAATGTTGCAGAAATAGATGCGTTGGTAAAATTATTGGATGATCCTGATGAGGAAGTTTTTATGCATGTGCAAGAGAAACTGCTCGAATATGGAAATGATGCGATCAGCTCACTGGAATCAGCTTGGGAGAAGTCGTTAGACACCATGTTGCATGAAAGAATAGAGAACATTGTGCATACTATCCAGTTTACCAGTGTGAAACAGGATCTTAATTTATGGTACCAAAGTGGCGCCTTTGATCTTTTACAAGGGGCGCTGATTATTAACCGCTACCAATTCCCTGATTTGGATGAACAAGCAATTATCAACCAAATTGAAGATATAAAAAGGGAAGTTTGGGTGGGCTTGCAATATGAAATGAGCTCCATTGAGAAAATTAAACTGATTAACCATGTATTTTACAATCAGTTTGGTTTTAGTGGCAATACGAAAAATCATCACGACCCACAAAATTCCTATTTAAACCAAGTACTGGAGAGCAAAAAGGGGAACCAAATCTCATTGGCCATTATTTACTCGACCATTGCCCAAAAGCTAGACATTCCAGTTTATGGAGTGAATTTACCGCAGCATTTTATATTGGGATATATTGACGAGAGTAATCCAGATAGAGAGCAAGCGGTGTTATTTTACATCAACGCGTTTAATAAAGGGGCCATTTTTGGCAAGCATGATGTAGACCAATTTTTGCGTCAACTTAATTTGGAACCTCAACCAGGCTTTTATGCACCGTGCAGCAATGCAGAAATTGTTCGCCGCATTTTAAGAAACCTGATTTCGGCCTATGAGAATTTGGGCGCTGCCGAAAAAGTAGCGGAACTTAAGGAAATGCAAGAAATTTTATCTTAAGTTTTGGCATCAATGCAAAATCACCCTAAAAAAGCCATTTGCTTTGGAGAAATTTTATGGGATAATTTACCGACTGGCCGACTGGCTGGCGGTGCACCTATGAATGTGGCCTACCATTTACAGAAACTAGGCGTGAGCACATCGTTAATTAGCCGTGTTGGTGATGATGAAGCGGGCAGAACACTGATTGATTTTATTGCTTCAATTGAAATCCCTGCTGAAAATATACAGATTGATCCGCAGCAAAGTACTAGTGAAGTGATTGCCGAACTGAAGGAGAACAATGAGATGGCTTATACCATTACTTATCCTACAGCTTGGGATTATATTGCTTGGCAAAGTGATTTCAAAACAAAAATAGCAGAGGCAGATTCCTTTATTTTCGGCAGTCTTTCGGCAAGAAATGAAGTAAGTAGGGCTACCCTACTCCAATTATTGGAAAATGCCAAGTTTAAAGTTTTTGATGTGAACCTTAGAGCACCTTATTACGACAAGGATACCATTGCAATTTTTTTAAGTAAAGCTGATTTTGTAAAGCTCAACGAAAATGAAATAGTGACATTGGGAGATTGGTTTACGGAAAAACATGAGGAGCAAAATGTGGTGGCTGCTTTAATGGAAAAATTTCAGCTCTCCGAAGTTTTAATTACCAAAGGAGCTGAGGGTGGCACTTATTATGGTACCAACCAAAGGATCAACTACCAAGCCGAAAAAGTAACTGTAGTAGACACTGTAGGTAGTGGCGATAGTTTTTTAGCGGCATTTTTGAGCAAAAAGCTTGCTGGCGAAAAAATAGAGGACTGTCTAAATTTTGCTGCCAAGGTAGCTGGTTTTATCACTTCGCAAAAGGGTGCCTGTCCTAGTTATGATGCGGCCGACTTGAAGTTTTAGGTTGCTTTTGGCTTTATATTCACAACCCTTTATATAGAACTTTCGTCATTGCGAGGCACGAAGCAATCCTACAACTATCGCTAATTCATCTCACTTTGTCGCTTTAAGATTGCTTCGTACCTCGCAATGACGGGTTTCACATCAAGTAGTCTACTTACTCGCTATAAAATCGCTCAAATAGCTACATTCATCACTGGCTTTTTTAAAGTAAGCCGTATTTGCATATTGTTGTTTTAATTCTGCGAAATAAATATTGTTACGGTTTAAGTAATGTAATTGGTTAATTCTATTGGTATAATCAATCTCATACCACTTAGATGAACTTAACACGCCATTTGCTTTTTGTTTTTGTTCGCATTTGGCCAACATAAAGGTACACTTGGCTCTAAATTCTGGATCCTTGCTTAAACTACGTGCTTTGAGATACCATTTTTTAGCAGTCTGGGCCAGTTTATAATCATTATCGTATGTGTAAACTGGTTTTTCATTAACGGCGTAAGAGCTCCATCCATAACTAATAAACACCCATGAGTTACCAAAATATCCCGTTTGATAAACCCCATTGGCCATTTTGAAATAGTACTGTGCTGCATTTTTCTTGTCACTAACAATTAGTTTTTCTAAACGCGACATTTCTTTGGCAAAGGTTTTCTTGTTATAAGTCTGCGCTTTGGAGGTAAATTGCTTTGGATAATCGTTTACGGTAGTGATAAAAGGATTGGCATACATCGTTCCTTCATCGTACCAATTTTCAGGAGTTTTAAATTCACGGTTAGGATCCAACTTCTCAAAGCATTGTAATGCTTTTTGATATTGATGTTCACGCAAGTAAGCGGTTCCAAAAAGTTCATAAAAATCAGATCGGCTTAACTTTCGCAAGTCCTCGTTTATAAAAGCATCAAAGCTATTTTCGTTAGCCTTCGTAAACCTCTTCTCTAACTGGCTCAAGGTTGAGGCACTCAAATAATTTTGCCAAAAGTCAAGAGCAGTCCAACTCATTCGATTAGAAAAGTTATTGCTTTTGGTCGAATCGGGGATAAAATCGCCTTTTAGCATTATTAAAGCCGCTCGAGCGGTATCGCCAATTTTCATGTAAGTAGGTGCCAATAACTCCTGATAAAAATTACGAGTGGTTGAAATAAACCTATTCTCTCTATTCTCGGCAAAGTAATCATCTCCAGAAACAGGTTTTCTGTCTTTGCGCTTTTCATCTAACCATTTCAAGGTAGGCACCAATTCATTAGCATTAAAAGTACCTTGTTGCTTAATTTTCCTTGCGTTGATTAAAAGGTTAATAATTTGATATTGGTTACTATAGCTAGGTTTTAATTGTGTAGGATTAAGCTGTTTCAACAAATCCGCAGCCCCCTTGTCGTCATTTTTGACCCAATTAAGGTAAGCAGCACTAATAATACCCAGTTCTGGTTCTGGATATTTTTTTTCGTTTGCTAGTTTTAAAGCAAAAGCTTTGGTGAGTTCTAACTGTTGCAGATTAGCTTTTCTGATGTTGTCCTTTTGCAGTTGATCATTATTATAGTAGTAGTTTTTTTCCAAGCCAGATGGCATGTTCAAATTCTTCTCCAGTTTATTGATTTCCCTTACCAGTAACGTGCCGTTCATTAAATTACTTGGGGCACTAGCATACACTTTCTCTAAGGTATTAAGATCATACTCGGGATTACCAAAACTCTTGATCGCCAAAATATAGGCTTTCTCTTCCTCGTTTTTGGCAAAAGTCAGCACTTCATCAATAGGAGCCGAAGCGTAGTGAAAATTCTTATAGGCTTGTACCCTTCGTTCTGGATTGCTGTTGAATACCTTTGAGAAAAGATAAGCCGCTTCAGTGGGATTTCCAGCATAACGAACCGAGCCTGCGTAAACGGCCATGGCCCAACCCTTGGCTAAATCGGTAGATGTAAGCGGCTCCACGTACTGCTTGTATACCGCTTTACAAGCTTCATAATTCTCTGCATAATGGTACATCCTAAGGGCTTGGTAGGCATAACGCAATTTTAAGAAAGTATCCTTTTTTATTTGTGTTAACTGAGCCAAAGCTTCTTTTGCTTTGTTCACCATTTGTGCGGTATCTCTTTGTATTGGATTCCACGGATCATAATTTACGGACGCTAAAGGTTCACAACTTTTAGCGAAGGCAAAATAGGCTAAGGCCTGTTTATTTTTAGCCAAGGCTTTCACAAAAGTACTCTGTTGTAGGTCTTGAGGCAGCTGTTTTAAATTGTTCTTGGTAAGATTTACCAAAAGAACATTCGTAGCACTATCGCTTTCATACATTAGTCGGTGGACATCTTCCTTTTTAACTTTTAAGTAATTGGCCCACTCGGCGCTGTTCAAATCGTACTCATCTACACTTTCTTGATCGTGATAAAGGTATTCCCATTCGCTAAAGCTAAACTGATTGTACTCTTTCCCTTGTACATCGTTATGAAAATAGGAAATGTAATAATCGTAAGGATCTATTTCGCCACCACAGGCGATATTTACCACAATTTCACCAAAAAAGACAGTTAAAAAGCTAGCGCAGCATATGAGTGATTTCTTCCAGTTCATAGATTTTAAAATTATTGAGTGTTTGTTCATCTAAATGATAAAACAATAAATTCAGCGGTTTTCTCGACAGATATTGATCAAGATAGACAGTAGTCTGTCTGATATCTTCAAATTTACTCGCTTCAAACCTAATTTCATCATTTTTGTAGAGGCCAAATTCAGGCAGGTCGATATTTGCCTGATACAGTCCATTATGCATTTTAGTGAATGTACCACTAGCGTTCAGATTCGCCAGCTTCAACCGTTTAGAAATTCCTGCGTAGTTTTGATTTCTAAATACCACCGCCCATGAAAACAACGGCAAAGCTACATCTATGGGCATAGGATAATAGGCTAAATTTTCTCCCGCATATTTTTTCAATTCCTGTACGTCTAAAATAGAATTTTGCGTGCCGTATTTCCTTAAGTTTCCCATGTTGTAACACATGAGCAGTACTTTATCTACTGGCGGAATACCGCTTTTTTCTTGGTTTTTCAGTTGATGTAATCGCAGGGTAGATGAAATGGTTTTGTTGTCCAACTGCTTTTTGATTTCTTTAAGCAACAGAAAGTAGCTGCTTCTGGTGGTAGCTGTCCAATCACAATCTATTTGCAGTTCTTCGTAATTTGATTTACCTGCTTGTTTTACTTTCCCGTCTACAAACTGCACAATATTAGCAGCGAGCTTTTTGATTTGGGCATCGTTGACTTCTTTCAGTACCTCATTGACGACAAAAACCACGGGTACCAGTTCTAAGGTATCAGGTAACCGATCTTTAAACTTGATGGGTGCTACGGGACTAATTCCGCCATTTAAATCTCTATCTACATCTAAAATCCTTACAAATAACTTTTTGCTGTTGAAATGTTGCAAATAGCTTTGCTCAACGACAATGGTTTGATATACCGTTTTCCAAAAGTAAAAACTGGTTTGCACCTCACGTTTTTGTTGGCAACCCATGAACAGAATTACAAAAAACAATATATACTTGCATTTCATAAGACAAAATTAACATTAAGTACGAGATGAGAGCAGTATTACAAAGGGTAACTGAAGCGAGCTGTAAAGTGGATGGAGCGATTACAGGAGAAATTACCAACGGATTTTTGGTTTTATTGGGCATTGAAGATGCCGATACGCAAGAAGATTTGGAATGGCTAGCCCAGAAGATTGCCAACATGCGTGTTTTTGGAGATGAAAATGGACTAATGAACAAATCCCTAGCGGATATTGATGGAAATATTTTATTGATCAGTCAGTTTACTTTATTTGCTTCTACCAAAAAGGGTAACCGACCTGGCTTTACTCGTGCTGCCAGACCTGACAAGGCCATTCCACTTTACGAGGAAATGAAGAAACAATTAGGCTTGTTGATTGGTAAAGAGGTACAGTGTGGCATTTTTGGTGCCGACATGAAGATCAGTTTATTGAACGATGGCCCCGTAACGATTACCATAGACACCAAGAATAAGGAATAACGGGATTGATGATTTTATCCCATACGTACGGAAACGAATTATGATTTAGCATAATGTCAAATAACAAAAACGCCCCGCACTTACGGGGCGTTTTTGTGTTCGAGAGAGGTTATTAAGTGATTTATAAAAACCGATAAAACGACATATTACGATTAGCCAAACCAAATTAAAGAAGAATAAACGTACCAATCAGTAAGTGGCTCGCCTGTACTAATTCGTTTCATTCTTACTTTTGCCCTAACAGTAGTATCTCCTTCATTCGGTCCTCCAATAATATGAATTTGATGAGAACCAATTCCCTGAATTACAGAATAATCATTTGCAGGTTCCACTTCTCCAGGCCATACTGCCCATTCAAATGTGATATCGGAAGCGGGAATAGAAGGGTCTGAAAAATAAGATGTAGTCAAAATATGCTCAAGTGAACCACCAGACCTAGAGATACCTGTTATCACGTTCGCCCCATTAGATGCTAAAGAGATATTAAAATTCATTGTCATTTGAGAATTTGCATTCCCTGCCCAACATCGAATATAGTAGGTTTCACCTATAGTCAAATTGCTGAATGTAGCCGTATTATTACTAAAACAATTCAAAACATTCAGCGAAGAATTGTACAATGCTGTCGCCACATAAGGAGTTCCATAAGAATTGCCTTCAAAGCTATTATTTGTAATATTCATCGTGTGATTCGAAGATGTTGCTATAAACTTATACCAAACATCTTTTGTCATCACATATTGAGGCGGATTATAACAAGATGGAGGTAATTGAGGAGAATGAGTTGCATTTTTTGTAGTCCCAAATATTACAGTTACTCCTAGATCAGTTGCACCCGTATAGTTATCATTACTAATGGTAGCTGATGACGAAAGATGAATTTCATATCTGTTAGATGAATATCTAATCACTTCTCTACCAAGAGAGCCATCATAGTATTTATATCTAAGCAAAATTTTACCAGTATATTTATAAGCAGGCAAAGTAGCACTTAATGCTTCCTTCGGACCTGATGCATACACAAAATTCGCAATACCATATTCGTAGTCAGAAAATTTCACAAACTTAATTGTTGACAATTCAATTGTCGAAGGGTGACTTTCATAATCGTTAGCTGCGCTGGCTTCTTGAAAGTAGCTAGGATTTTCCGTATACAATATCGTCACATAACACTCATCTCCCTTATTTAATTCTTTTCCAAGTAAAGATACATCAACCTTAAAGTTAGTGGTTGAACTTACGTTGTTTACCAGAAGCTTACCATTTGACAGATAATTCCCATGTATACCGAACCTTAACAAAAAAGGAATTGCTTCAGCATTTTTAACGAATGCAAAAAGCAGTATAAATAAAACAATTTTTTTCATATTAATTCTCGTAGATAAGTTTATACTCATTAGCATTTGCATATAGCTCTTGCGCCGTTTTCAAACTCATCTTGTTCCAGCCCTCAACAACAAATTGCTCTCCCTTTTTATCAAAAACTACTTTTTCCAACGGAACGGACAAAACATTGGATAAGAAAAGTCTTTCCTTCTCATAATTCTCTGATAATTTTTCGATTTTCTCTTCAACTTTGTGCTGATCTTTCTTACAGCCAACAGCAATTGAAACCCCCAAAATAGCAACTATTACAATTTTGAGACGCGTTAATTTATTCATGTTCATACTTTTTAACTGGGAACAGTCTATTAACTAAGTTCATTAAACATTAGCTAATAGACTGCAGTGATGAATTACCTAGTAAACACCGATATAATGGTTACCAGTTTTATTTAACAATCTAGCACCTTTGGTAACTGTACCAGTTCTGCTATTTAGAATGTAAATATTGCCTTCTTTTCCTACGGGTGTAACAGCAACAAAAACCTCGTCACCATTTACTACCCAACCTTGGTATTGAAAAAAATAAAGATCTGACTCATAAGGCAATACTACCTGTTGCGCAGTTTTTGTATTTAAGTTAATTCTAGCGATAAAGCTTTGTTGCTCATCTGAATTAAATGCTGATGTTGCAGCGCCATCATGAGTATACATTGCATAAGCAATACCATTTCCAGCGTACGTCCAACTTTCAATATAAGACCCTTTGACACCTAAAGCAGCATCTAAATTGAATACATAAGAATTATCATAATCATTATTTTGATTGATTTTTAAGATGTAAGATCCAGATTCTTGAGTTGCTTGATAGATACTACCATCTTCTGCCAAATATGAGTTGAAATTACGATAGCCATTAGTATTACCAGTACTTACTGTAGAACTAATCAAAGTTGGATTTTTTAAGGTTGGATAATCAACAATTAATGATTTTGCTGGAATCTTCACCGCTCCAGTATTATCAGCAACACCAGTTGCAGTATTATACTTGCTTCTTGAAACGCCAATAATTAACTTATTTCCAGCTTTATTTAAGGTCGGGCCATCTAAACGGCCTATGTAAAAACCTTGTGCCTCTTCTGCTGCAGAAAGTGGAATTTTATATTGTTCATAAGTTTTGATTCCAGCGGCTTTCAAGTCTAAAGACAATACCGTGGAAGTTCCTCTTGCATAAACATACACTCCATTATTTTGAGTGATGGCTACACCAGAAACGTTCACCGCAACCCCAGTTTGATCATTATCAAATAATTTCACCCATCTCGGTGAAGTTGTTGCATAACTAGAAATATTTACTTTATCACTTAATTCAGTATAGCTACTTCCACCATTTACCTGATATTTAGAGAACTCACCTCCGTTTACTCCAGTATACGCAATGTTAAAAAGAATACTTCCATTTGTAGAAGATTGTAAGCGAGCAGTACGACTAGATCTAACAGAAAAACCATTAGTATAAACATCAATAGATTTGTTGGGGTCTTTTGCATCTTTTACACTTACAGAATAAACCATTGTTCCTTGGTTACCATCTCCTGCTTTTGTACCCATTAAAGCTCCAGCAACAGTAATCCAACGATCAGAATCTCCTAAATTTTCCTCTGGTTCACTAGGCCCTCCACTTTTTTTCGAACAACTTGTCATGGTTGTTGCTATAGCAACAGCTCCTAACATTAGGAGTTTAAAAAACTGCTTTTTCATATTATTTTTATTTAAAAATTATTTATAGAGTAATTAATTTTAAAGTAGAAGGCGCGTCCTGGCTTTTGAGAAGCGAAGTTGTCATAGGCTTCTTTATTAAAGATATTTTTTGCATCAAAGCTGAATACTAGCTTTTGATTAGGAAATCTATAACTAACACCTAAATCTTGAATAAATTGAGTTGGCGTAACATTAAACTCATCGCGTTTTAATTGCCAGATCGTTTCAAAGGGGTGTACGTATCCAGCGTTGTAATACAAGTTTAAAACTGATTTCCTTTGTAAGACATTATTTAGTCGATACTGTACGTTTCCATTTGCAGTGAAAAAAGGCTCATTTGGGATTTGCAGTCCGTCAAATAAGGATTTGGGATCTTGAAGTAATGCATTAAATTTTGAAGTATTTAATACTACATTTAAGTTTTGATATATATAATTTACTTCTGCTTCAAAACCTATAGATCTTACGCCAGATAAGTTTACGTTATTGGAAGTTTCCATATTGGTTACGTTTCTATCACTAGATAAAAGCACAATTTTGTCTTTGGTATCACGTAAAAAACCACCTGCGGAAACAGAAATCCTGTGCTCTCCAAACTTAAATTGTCCAGCACGAAGTCCTAAATTAAAGTTATTGCTAATCTCCGGTCTAATGGATGGGTTCGGCGTTAAATTATCAGCTTGATTACCGAATATTTCGGCCTCTCCAGGCATCCTTACGGCCTTTTCTGCCGACGCAATCAATACCAAATTTGATAAGATTGAGTAAGATGTAGCTAATCCAAAGCCTGTAGTATTTCTGTTATCCTTAGTTATTCTTTCAACACGCGTAGGCTGTCCATTAATCGTCTGCTGAATTGGATCCATTCTATCAATCTTCTGCTGATAATACTTCCCAAATAAGTTAGTTTTAAGCCTACCTTCAAAAGCTTCCATTTCGTATGACAGCGAAGAAACGTTCTTGGTCAAATCACTACTCGACAAATAATTACGTTCTAAAACTGTCCTCATTTCATCAGAATCCTGCCTATCAACCACATAGAACATGTGATTGAAAACTAATTTGTGGTTTTTGGTGATATCGTAGCTAAGACTAGCTCTCAACGTTCCGATTTGTCTATTGATGGTATTCATAGTTGGTGCACCTTGTTGTCCTCCACCTAACGTGCGCAAAGGCTCACCCCTAATACCAATTACTTTTTCTCCACTCCAGTTATATCTGTAGCTAACCGTATCCTGAATATATTGCTGCCTATCACTATATACGCCGTTAACATTAAGATTCAAACCTTTTATAAATAAGTTGTTCTTTCTATAATCCAAACCAAGTACATGCGCTCTAGATCTAGAAAATCTACCCATATAGGGCCTGCTCATATATTGTCCATGTTGCGCTTCATCATAGGTATGTGAAAAGTTATAGTTAAACATAAGGCTGTTGGCCCATTTTACATCCGTAAAACCAATCTCAAAGCGACTACCGTAAGACCTATAAGCATCATTAAATCTTTTTCCTCTGGCCTGTATCATTTGCCCATTAGGCATTTCATTTCTTACAAATTTTGACCATACTTCATAGTCATTATCAGAATAGCTGTAAAAACCAGACCCTCGCACCGTAAGGCCATTTTTTGGATTACGATACATTCCACTAACATCCGCTTGTTGCGTGTTAAATGATCCATAGGATATAGCAGCAGTTAGGTTATTTTGTATAGCACCTTTCTTCAAAACAACATTTATCCCACCACCTAAAAAGTCTCCCGCTAAATGTGCAGGAAGAACACCTTTATATACTTCTATCCGTTCAATCATTGCAGGTGGAATATTATTTAGATTGAATGAGGAACCATAGGTAGAAATTTCGATGCCATCAATAAAAATTCCTATAGCCCTTCCGGACATCCCATTTAGATTATAATTTGCGTCCGATCCAATCCCTCCACTCTGACGAACTCTTACACCAACGGTTCTGTTCAGCAGCTCATTAACCTGTAGATTTCTCAAAGAAGCTTCCTTGGTATCTATCACGTTAACCGCAAACCCACTGGTTTCCATTTTTTTCTTTTCGGTTTTACCCGTAATGCTCACCTCATTAAGCGTTTTATGGTCCTTTACTTTTGTCGAAACGTTGAAGACATGCTCGCTTCTATCTACGGTAATGGTTTGCTTCTTTGGATGGATTTCCATGGAGCCAATTTCCAATACATGGCTACCGTAAGGGATGTTCTTTAACTCGTAATGTCCCTTTTCATCAGATAGGGTTTGTTTGTTTAAAGCTTTGATCATGACCACGGCGCCCACCACAGGTTCCTTATTTTCCATGGTAATTTTTCCCGAAATATTTCCAGTTTGAGCTTTTGCAACAGTATTAAGGGCAAAAACCCATAACATGGCGAGTAAAAAATGCTTCATTATTCCCTATTAATTTTCACTTTTTATTTAGAAAAAGTCTAAATAAATGTAAATTGCGGCAAATATAAGTTTAACACTACCCTACGAAATGACCCCATACGAAAATTTAGTAACGCAAAAAGAAAAAGCAATTCCGCTTAATTTAAGCCTATGTATTGCCTCAAACAGCTCAGATAAGTCTATGATGTCGAAGAACTTAACATTTGACAAGTTCCTATTCAGAAAACTTTTAGCAGAAGAAGTGGGCACGAATCCGATTTGTATTTCTTCCGACCAAAATATCTTGCTCCTCCAATACTGCATGTATGGAAGTTGCAGTGTCAAAAACGCTGCAGCTCAAAAAGCAGATACCTTTAAGCAAGCAGAGTACAATATTATGCTACTACCTAAAGGTGAAACCACAGTGATTACCAGCAAAGGGGATTGTGATTTGGTGCACATCTATTTGAGCGAGGCTTTCTTTTACAGGTACATGCCGCAGGATTACAGCACTCCGCTTTATAACTTGAAAGGAATAGGGAAACTGTTCCACAAAAACCTTTTACTAAGTCCGAAGCTAAAAAACATCCTTAACGAAATCAATAGCTGTGATTTTGGAGATCATTTAAAGCAATTATATACCAAAGCAAAAATTATTGAGCTGCTTAGCCTACAGCTTGCCCAACACGAGGAAGAAAAGCTAATCCCAGCTACCCTGAAACCTTTAGAGGTAGAAAAGATGATCCTAGTGAAAGAACTCATCGAAAATAACATTGCCGATTCTCACACCATTACCTCATTGGCTAGAACTGCAGGCACCAATGAGCAATATTTAAAAAAGCATTTCAAACTGCTATTCGGCACTACTGTTTTTGGGCACATGATTTCCTGCAAGATGGAAAAAGCTAAAGAAATGTTACTGACAGGCCAATATCGCATTACCGAAATCGCCGAGATGGTTGGTTACAAACATGCCACCCATTTCACCAATGCCTTTAAGAAATTCTTTGGCTGCCTACCTCAATCGTTCAAAACCAAGCTATTTTTTGGCGGATACTTTTCTTTTAGCTTAGAACTAGAAGCTTTGGAAGTGTTGATGATGGTTTGAACTAGTGGCTAGGAGTTAGTGAATTATGCACCATTCTTTCCTACGCCGTCATCTCGACCGCAGCCTTTTGTCATTCCGAGGGAAGTGCAATGACGAGGACCGCGAAGCAGCTACGAAGTAAATCTTTTGTCATCCTGAGTGCCACGAAGGATCTCATTAATGCAGGTTAATCGTTTAACTGGTTATTTGGTTAACTGTATATTAGTGGTTAGTTGCTAGTGGTTAGTAGTTATGCACCATTCTTTCCTATGCCGTCATCTCGACCGTAGTGGAGAGATCTTTGAAGTTGCCATATCCCACCTATTGGTTAACCGTTTAACTGGTTATTTGTTTAATTGTACCTTAGTGGCTAGTTACTAAGGGATTAGTTTGAGAAGTAGGATTAATCATTGATCATTAACCATTAATACTTAATCATTAATTCCCAATCCTTATCTTTGACCATGACCATTACCGAAGCACAACAAACCATTGATCGTTGGATCAACACTACTGGAATCCGTTATTTTAACGAACTCACCAACACCGCTATCTTAATGGAAGAAGTGGGTGAGGTTGCCCGTATCATGGCCCGTAAATATGGAGAGCAATCTTTCAAAAAAAGTGATGAACAAGTAGATTTAGCGGATGAAATGGCTGATGTGCTTTTTGTGCTCATGTGCTTGGCCAACCAAACAGGAATTAACTTGGAAGAGGCACTTGCTAAAAATCTAGAGAAAAAAACCATCCGCGATGCGGAACGTCATCAAAACAATGAGAAGTTGAAATAGGCTGATGGACTAGGCTCAATACGACGCCAATCTAAAAGATTCCTCGCTTGCTCGGAATGACAGCAAAAAATTAAGATTACAGCTCTGTCTTAATCTTCGCTGCTACTTCAGCCAATTGCTCTTGGCTAAGTTTCAATTTAGGATTGGCAAAGTTCATGTCGTTCATGTGGTTAATAGGAATGAGGTGCACATGGGCATGTGGCACTTCCAAACCAATTACCGCTACCCCAACCCTATCGCAAGGATAAGCTTTTTTAATGCCTGCTGCTACTCGCTTTGCAAACAACATCAAGCCTTGGTAAAGCTCGTCATCTACATCAAAAATGTAATCCACCTCTTTTTTGGGTATCACCAAAGTGTGGCCCAACACCAAAGGACTGATATCCAAAAAAGCCAAAAAATCTTCGGTTTCCGCTACTTTGTGCGCTGGGATATCTCCCGCTACTATTTTAGAAAAGATGCTTGCCATAAATTTAAGCTAAAAGCCTAAAGCTTAAGGCTTAAAACTACATCGCTTTAAGCCTTAAGCTTTAGGCTCAATTATTATCTAGAGATTTCCAGAATTTCGAATTCGATTTTGCCTGCTGGCACTTCTATTTCAGTTTTATCACCTACAGACTTACCCAACAAACCTTGAGCAATAGGTGATTTTACAGAGATTTTTCCTGATTTTAAATCAGCTTCACTTTCAGCTACCAACTGGTAGGTCATGGTGGCGCCGTTTTTTACATTTTTTATTTTAACGATAGAAAGTGCTAATACTTTTGACAAGTCTAACTTCGACTCATCTAGCAACCTAGAGTTAGCCAATACCGTTTCTAATTTTGCAATCTTTGCTTCATGCAAACCTTGTGCTTCTTTGGCTGCATCATACTCTGCATTTTCCGATAGATCACCTTTATCACGGGCTTCAGCAATGGCTTTCGCTATTGATGATCTCCCTTCAGTTTTTAACTGATGTAATTCTTCTTTAAGTTTATCTAACCCTTCTTTAGTGTAGTAGGTAATTTCTGCCATAACGCTATTTCTTTTCTTTAATCCTCTTAAAAAACAAACAAGACTACATGGGTGATTAACCTACATAGTCTTGCTTTGTGTTAAAAACGAAGATATAAGCCTAAAACTATAAAAGCAAATAAATTGATGGAATTTTTAGTCTCCAACGGGTCATATCAACACCTATTGTTTAACCAACTTGTATCCTTTTTCGGCCACTTTAAGCACATAAACCCCTGTAGGCCAATCAAAATTAGAAAAGGTATTTTCACCAATCTGTAATTGCTTTTGCCATATTTGTTTGCCGCTTACATCAAACACCTTGGCCAATTGCTTTGTCTTCGATTGTATCGTCAATCTATCTGCCACAGGGTTTGGAAATATCGTGACGTCGCCTATATCATTCTTTACAAAATCAATCTCGCTGTAGGTGCTCGTACCATTAAGTTCAGTTTGTTTAATGCGATAATAGGTAATGGAATTATCTTTTAAAAAAGGGCTATTATCGATAAATTGATAGTGATTAGTTCCATTACCTGATGATTTAAGTATTGCTAACTTTTCGAATTTTTTTCCATCGCTACTGCGCTCAATTTCATAAGCAACAACTTCCCTTTCCTCTACGCTCCAGCTTAGCTCCGTCTTTTTATCAAGTCCCAGCTTGGCATTAAACTTTAGCCATCTGATGGGCAACACTTCCGATGAAATTTCCAATGCCCAAAGCTCCGTACCGGCTGTGCCATCATCGGCACTAAATAGTAAAAGATTATTCAATCTGGTAAGGTAAAGAGGAGAAGAATTTGATATTCCGCTCCTGATATTATGTACCATTTGTGTACCCCCCGCAGTACCATCACTTTTCCAAAGTTCCACCCCATCAACACCGTTAGTAGCCGAGAAGAATAGAGCATTTCCCACACTAACGAGCTGTGACGGGCCAGAAGAACCTGCTCCACTAACAATATCTTTCACCATCACAGTACCCGCAGTGGTGCCGTCACTTTTCCAAAGCTCACTACCATTGGTACCATCGTTTCCTGTAAAAAACAAAGTTCCGTTATGATTAACCATATTGACAGGGCTTGAACCAATACTACCACTCCAAATATCCTTTACCATTACGGTACCTGCTGTGGTGCCATCGCTTTTCCAAAGTTCGTGACCACTAAAACCGTCGGTGGCTGCAAAATACAAGATGGAACCTACACCTAGCATATTCACTGGAGATGAACCCAATGCACCTACTCGTATATCTTTCACCAATGTGGTACCCGCTGTGGTACCATCACTCTTCCAAAGTTCGTAGCCATTTAGGCCGTCATTAACAGAGAAAAACAGGGTACCATTCACGTTGGTCATATTATTAATACCGCTATCAAACGATCCACTATAAATATCTTTTACCATCAGAGTCCCTGCCGTAGTACCGTCACTTTTCCAAAGCTCCCTGCCGTTTATCCCATCACTTGCCACAAAAAACAGGGTACCATTTACGTTTATAAAAAGATCTACATAAGCATCTCCACTGCTGGGATAAACATCTTTTACCAGCACCGTTCCTGCAGCCGTGCCATCGCTCTTCCAAAGCTCTGTTCCTTGGGTTCCGTTATTGGCCGAGAAATATAAGGTACCATTAATGTTCGTCAGATTTGAGGGATTAGACCCCAAACCACCTGGATAAATATCTTTGACCAGCACCGTTCCTGCGGTCGTGCCGTCACTCTTCCAAAGTTCTTGGCCTTGAGGTCCATTATTAGCCGAGAAGAATAAAGTACCATTAACATTGGTAAGTTTTAAAAGGTTAGGCATGCCACTTCCCGGATAAATGTCTTTGACCATACTTGTACCGTTAAGAGTGCCGTCTGTTTTCCAAAGCTCATTCCCATCTACACCATTATCTGCAACGTAAAACACTTGATTACCTACTAAAGTAAATAGTTGGGGGTTTGCATTTCCCGTACCTATGTAAATATCCTTGATCATCAACGTGCCAGCGGCAGTCCCATCACTTTTCCATAGCTCAAAGCCGTTTATCGCATCATAAGCCGAGAAATATAAGGTACTGTTAAGTGTTGCAAAAGCACTAGGGCTAGACCCAATGTTTCCTGAAGCTATGTCTTTTACCATTACCGTTCCTGCGGCAGTACCGTCGCTTTTCCATAGCTCACGATTGTTCACATTATCAACGGCAGAAAAATATAGGGTGCTGCCTACCATCAAAAAATTAGAAGCTTGATTGAAAGAATTTCCACTATATATTTTTTTGATTAGCGTAGTGCCAACCGTAGTACCATTACTTTTCCATAATTCAGCTTCACCCACGTTATTATTAATCGCAAAATAAAGAAGGCTACCATTGGCCGTTAAACCATAGGGACGAGACTCAGAAGAAAAATCTTTAACGGTAACCGTTCCCACCGCTGTGCCGTTACTCTTCATTACTTTACTTGCTAACGATCCATTTCCTAAAATAAAATATAGGGTTCCGTTAACATTGGTCAAGTTTGTGATATCAGAATTACCGGAACCAACATTCAGATCGCTCACCATTACCGTGCCTGCAATAGTGCCGTTACTCTTCCAGAGCTCAATACCGTTGGCACCATTATCTGCTGTAAAATAGAGTGTGCCATTTACATTCAAAAGATTGTCGAGCGTACTTGTCCCAATACCTGCATTGATATCTTTTACCATCATAGTCCCAGCAGTAGTACCGTCACTCTTCCAAAGTTCTTCGCCATTGGTACCATTATCGGCTGCAAAAAACAAAGTGCCATTTACGTTGGCAAATAGGCGGGGGAATCCCGAACTAGCCCCACTAACAATATCCTTCACCATTACTGTTCCCGCAGCAGTGCCATCACTTTTCCATAGCTCTAGTCCGTTAACCCCATCGTCTGCTGCAAAAAACAAGGTGCCATTTACATTGGTAAGTGAGTAGGGAACGTATCCTCCAATACTCGTTCTAATATCTTTTACCATTACTGTGCCTGCAGTGGTACCGTTACTCTTCCAAACTTCATAGCCGTTTACACCATCCTCGGCAACAAAGTACAGCACGCCGTTTACATTGGTTAGGGATTGTGGATTTGAACCCAAACTACCCGCCCTAATATCTTTCACCAACACGGTACCTGCTTCTGTTCCATCAGTCTTCCATAATTCAGAACCATTAGCAGCATCTCTGGCCACAAAATATATACTTCCACCAACTTCAATGGTATAGCTAGGTCCCGAGGATACTAGAGCTCCAGAGGAATTTGCATCCTTCACCAAATAAGGAATCTGGCCTTTTACGTAAGCGACAAAAATAAAAAACAGGAAAAACAATGTCCTTTTCATACTGTAACTGATATTTAAATACCAGTAAATATGAATGAATGGGCTAGCCTATACAATACCCATTTTTAGGTATTTTAAAAGGAAAATGTTATTTGCCTATAGCGGTACAGCTGGCTTGATGCTTTACTGGGAAGTTAAGCGAACTGGCAATAAAGCACATTCTACTGGCTTCGGCGTGTAAAGAATTGGCCCAAGAAATGTCTTCTGGTTTTGAAATAACGACCTGTGGCTGCAACAATATTTCGGTGAACTTACCGCTACCATCCGCATTTTCAGTCATCGTTCCTGTGGCGTTGTCCGTATACTCTATCACTACGATACCGTTTTTAGAACACAGGTGCAAATACCATAGCATGTGGCAAGATGATACAGAGGAAAGCAGCAAATCTTCGGGATTATACTTTGATTTATCGCCTAAAAAAACCGAATCAGAAGAACCCTGAATGGGCATTTTACCTTCTATTTCAACGGTAAAATCACGATCGTACGAACGGTAATCCATTGTACCCGAACCTTTGTTGCCTACCCAAACCAAGTTGGTTTTGTATATATGATGCTTAGCCATAATTAGATACGAATCGAGAGGTACAAGTTTTGAAAAATCGTTTCTCCGCTTATACTTGTCTAAATTGTTTTGTTTGTGCCAATTTAACAAATTATCTATTCATATTCTCTAATTTCTGGGCTAAAACTTCAGAAATTTTACGATAAGAATCGAATGTCCAGCCACCCACATGAGGCGTTAAAATCACTTTCTCATTGGTTTTCAGCGAGTCGTACCAAGACTGCGCTGCCAAAGCTGGGAATTTTTCATTTTCCAATACATCTAGGCCAGCCCCCATAATTTTGCCATTAGCAATATTGTTGAGCACTGCTTGGGTATTTACAATTTCTCCCCTAGCGGTATTGATGAAAAAGATAGGCTTTTTAAAATGAAAAAAATATTCGTCGTTGACCATTTGCCTGGTTTCTTTAGTCAATGGAATATGTAGGCTCAACACGTCACTATGCTTCACAATCTCTTCCATACTCACTTCCTTTGCATAGGCATCGCTAAAGCTGGTTTTATATTTATCGTAGGCCAGCACATTTACTCCAAAGCCCGATAGTTTGCGGGCAAAACTTTGCCCCATAAAACCATAACCAATAATGCCAACCGTTTTATCTTTCAGCTCGTAACCCCTGTTACCTTCACGGTCCCAAATACCATTTCTGATCTGCAAATCAGCTTGGCGGAAATTGTTCATTAACGACAACAGCAAGCCAATGGCATGTTCGCCTACGGCATCCATATTCCCTTCATTAGCCGCCAAAAGAGCAATGTTACGTTGCTTGGCAATGTCGATATCAATGTTATCAAGTCCAGCTCCTGCCCTCGCTACAAACTCAAGCTTTGGCGCTGCCTCAAAAATTTCTTGGTCTATCCTAAATTTGGTCCTTACGGCAATCCCTTCGTAATCAGCAACGGCTGCAAGTGTTTCTTCTCGGGTAATCAACGGTCTATCGTCAACAATATATCCCATTGCTGTAGCACGTTCTTTAAAAACAGGATGTAAATCGTCTACAATTAATATTTTTTTACTCATGCCTAAGGCGTTTTTTTAATGTACTCGAGCGTTTGTTCAATCCAATCGCTCTTATAAGGATCTAGCTTCACATCTGGATCAACGCCCTTGCTTTCATGAGCAAGATCCTTGTCAACACCAGTCATATCCGTTGGGTAAAAGGTAAAGCGACCGCTGGGAAGCTTTATCGTTTTTCCGTAGTTGCTGCCAAATGTAATCATCCCCTTAGATTGTTCGCCAAGCGTTACTATATTTTTTTGACCTTTTAACGCAATAATGACTTGCTCGGCATTGCTTACGGTTTGGGCGTTTTGTAGGATAAAAATTTTGCCTTTATATTTTTTAAAGAGATCAATAAATTTTTGTGAGGTTTTAAAGGCTCCACCGCTGTTATTGCGTAAGTCTACAATCAAATATTTTGAAGCCAAATGCCCATCAATAGTTTTAAAAAACTCTTCAGATTTTTTGATATTGGCATTATCCGCATCAAAGCTGCTTAACCTCAAATAGCCCATCTCATCATCTAGGGGTTTATATTCGAAATTTTCAGCCGATTTGGCAAGTGTAGAAAACCTCTTTTCCTTGCTCTTCACAAATGGGACCCCTATTAACACACCATTGATCAATCTTACGTTTTTGATCAATTGATAGGGAACATTTCTTCCTCCATATTGCACACAGTCATATCCGCCATAAGGAGTTTTAATAATTTCACTCATTAAAATCCCATTTTTCAACAGCACCATATTGTAATGTTGTTGGTCGGCAGCATAAAGTCCAAACTCATACTCTCCCATGTAATAAACACCTTCCAGCTCATTTTTGTCTTTTAGTGCCAATTGCTTTTTCAAAGAATCAATATTGATGGGCAAAGTAACGTAGGCTGATTTTAAAGTCGAATCTGGCGTTCGGTAAAAATTCAGATGGTTATCATTAATGGGATAAATTAAGCGACTAAATTGCTTAAAAGTAGTTTTCTCGTCTGCATCTTTTACCTTTTCCTTAACCTCTTCATAAAGCCGCTGATAACTGGCATCTCCTTTTAACAACTTTTTATAAGAAGGCATTTTTTGGATCGCCTGATATAACGCATCCAAATCTTGCTGGTTTTGATCTTGCTGGGCAAAGGCTGCCAGTCCTAGCAATGAAATTAAGAGTGTACAAATTGAAATCTTCATTACCGTTAATGACGTAAGGTTTTTAGTTATAGTTGCATCATCGGGTAGATAAAAAATTAGTCAGCTCAATAAAATCAGCTACGGTAAGTTGTTCTGCTCTTTTTTCATAAAAAGGATGTTCACCCAGTTTGTCTCTTGGCACCACGGCAGAAAGCGCATTTCTCAATGTTTTTCTACGTTGATTAAAGCCTGCTTTCACTGCTCTCCAAAATAACTTCTCATCACAGCCCAATTGCTCTACACCATTTCTAGATAAACGAATTACGCCAGAATTAACCTTTGGCGGTGGATTAAACGTTCCTGGCTTTACGGTAAATAGGTAATCGATATTATAGTAAGCTTGGGTAAGCACACTTAAAATGCCATACTCTTTAGTGCTAGGTTTAGCGGCCACACGCTCGGCTACTTCCTTTTGGAACATGCCTACCATTTCTACAATGTTTTGGCGGTTCTCTAAAATCCTGAATAAGATTTGTGAAGAGATATTGTAAGGAAAATTACCAATTACGGCAAACTTTCCTGGGAAAATAGATTCGAAGCTGAGTTTTAAAAAGTCGCCATTAATGAGCCTATCGCCCAACTGAGGATATTTTTCGCGAAGAAAGTTGAAAGATTCCACATCGATATCAATCAGAAAAGTTTCCAAATCTTCCCTTTGCAACAAAATATCCGATAAAATCCCCATCCCAGGCCCTACCTCCAATACTTGACGGTATTTATCAGTATGGATAAGTCCATCCACAATTTTTTGTGCAATGTTCTTATCTGTTAAAAAATGTTGTCCTAGATGCTTCTTCGCTTTAACTAAACTCATGTGCCAAAGGTAAGGATTTACGATTGTAGATTTACGAATTACGATTGCTAGGAGTTGTATTTCAAGAGACACCTGTGTTTTTCATTATGAACAACATCACTTTGTGGTACTTTTTTAAAACCTTAAGAAGGTAAAACAAGTTCGAAAACAAGTATCCAAAGTCTGATGATGTGTCTCAAATCTCACATCTCATGTCTTATATTTCACATCTAATCCTTATTTTGCGCTAAATTTAAACATGAGCATGAGCAACAAAGTTAAGATAGGTATTAGTATAGGCGATATTAACGGCATTGGTTTAGAGGTAATTTTAAAAACACTTGCCGAAAGCAAGATTTTAGATTATTGCACACCAATTGTTTATGGCCATACCAAAGTTGCCTCTTTTCACCGCAAAAATTTACGTTTAAGCGAGTTCATGTTTAATGTAATCCCCAATGCAGAAGCTGCTGCTGCTCATAAACCTAATATGATCAACTGTTGGGACGAGGATATTAAAATAGATTTGGGCACTGCCAATGAAACTGGAGGTAAATATGCTTTCATTTCACTGCAAAAAGCTACCGACGACCTAGTTCGTGGTGCCATTGATGCATTGGTAACCGCTCCTATCAACAAAAACAACATCCAATCTGCCGATTTTAAATTCCCTGGACATACCGAATATCTTCAGGAGCGCAGCGGAAGTAATGATGTGTTAATGTTTTTGGTAAGCGATCTTTTACGCGTTGGCGTGGTAACAGGGCATATTCCTGTGGCGGACGTAGCCAAAAGCATTACCAAAGAAAAAATCGTTAAGAAACTACAATTGATCAATGAAAGCTTGAAAAAGGATTTCTGGATCGAAAAACCGAAGATTGCCGTTTTAGGTCTTAACCCACATGCCAGCGACAATGGCTTGTTGGGCAACGAAGAAGCTGAGATTATCTCTCCAGCTATCCAAGAAGCTTTTGATAAAGGAATTATCAGCTTTGGCCCATATCCTGCTGATGGTTTTTTTGGCAATGGCACCTATAAACAATTTGACGCGGTATTGGCCATGTACCATGATCAAGGCCTAATTCCTTTTAAAACCATTGCTTTTGAAACAGGTGTAAACTATACTGCTGGGTTAAAATTCGTACGTACTTCTCCAGATCATGGCACCGGCTATGATATTGCAGGCAAAAACCAAGCTGACCCTACCTCGTTCATGGAGGCTTTATTTGCGGCCATCCACATTGTGAAAAATCGTAGGGAACAAGAAGCTATGCTACGCAACCAATTAAAAACTGGCGGCAAAATTATTGAAACTGCTGCCGACGTGAAGGACGACGCGAATTAAAAAAGCAAGTCTTAGCCTCTTCTTAACTTCTATCCAAAAACTCTCGGCCTTCGGGTGTAATAGATGCGGCCCATTGCACGCTATGTCTATCTATTTTAACATAGCCCAAGGCCTCCAGTTCTTCATAATCAGCTTCTCTACCACCTAATATAGAGGAGCTCACCTGTTGTTCAATAACTTCCAACAGCTCTATTAATTCTACTCTTTCCATAATATTGTTTTGTTTTTAGGATAAACAATTAACAACGGATTAAAGTTTACTTACAATTCTCTTTTTGATAGGCAACATACTCGGCATACAAAGGCTCGTTCACCATTCGCTTTAAAGCCCTTACATGTGGATCACTAATTTCGTTACTCTGACTGCGCAATAACATATTTTGCAAGCCCGATTTTAAGGGCAAACAATCATTATTCATAGCCATTTCTTTTGTTTTCTGTAGAGAATATTCAAACGCAGCTTTTTCGCTGTCTTCTGGATTTCTTTGAGGCCGAGGCGTTTTATCAAAATAATGCAGGTGCCCCACTTCATGATATAGCACCACCAATAACCTATTATCATCAAAACGCGGCCTTTTATTAATAAAATAATCTAAGTTAAGCGTTATTGTTCCATTGGGATTAGCAAAGCCAGGTCCCGTAGCTTTTTTATTGATAAAAACAATTTGCTTCAACAAAGACTCTTGCTCTAACAGCCCATGAAATAGTCGATAAAACTTTGGGAAGGCGGCTTTATTTTCTTCGATGATCCGATAGCCTGCAGTGTCTGGGACTTTGGGATGTTGTGCCTTAGCTGCAAGGCTAAGAAAAAATAAAACAATAAGTGGAGATAAAATTTTCATTTTGTTTGTGGAGGTTTCCGATAAGACGGCTTTAACTCTCAATAGTTTAACCATACCCATCAACAAAAGCCAAATGCATGTTGCTTTGTAAAATAAACCTTATTGGAGCGAGCATCCCAAATTTTTTCGGGATAAAGCGGAAAGAAGGACTGATGAGGCCACGATTTACCTCCGTTGTTTTCCAAATAATTAGCGGATGTAATTCGTTTAATATTTTCCAGCATTCATTTTTCTAAATTTATTTTCAATTAATAAAATATTTCATACCTTTGCAGGCTAAAATTTAGTTACAATTGAAAGCATTAAAACAATTTTCAATCCCGTTTACCGGTTTAAAATTGGGAAAGCATCAATTCGATTTCGAAATTGATAAAAGCTTTTTTGATGCATTTGAGCATTCTTTGGTTAAAGATGGGACGCTCAAAGCAACGGTTGAACTAGATAAACAAGAGACCATGTTAATTTTGGGCTTCCATATCGAAGGAACCATAAAATTAAATTGCGACAAATGTTTATCTGATTTTGACCAACCAATTGAATTGAATGAAAGACAGATTGTAAAGTTTGCTGAAGAGGCTGAAGGCGAAGAGGAAGATTTAGAAATCATCATTTTGCCAAGAAAAGAAACTGCGATCGACGTTTCTGAATTGATTTATGAATTCATTACCGTTGCAGTGCCTTTTATCAACAAATGCGAACAAGCTGGACAAACCTGTGACGAGCAGATGTTGAATACATTAAACAAGCTGCAAGCAGGAAACGAAGAACAAGAAGAACAAATTGACGACCCACGTTGGGAAGCGTTGAAAAAATTAAAATAGTAAATAAAAAACTCAGATGGCACATCCAAAGCGTAAAACTTCTAAACAAAGAAGAGACAAAAGAAGAACACACTACAAAGCTGTAGCTCCTTCATTGACTACTTGCCAAACTACTGGTGCAGTACACGTACCTCACCAAGCTTACAACGTTGATGGTAACCTTTACTACAACGGTAAATTAGTTATAGAAAACACTTCGATAGGTTAATTTTCTGAAAAATTTTTGTGTTCCGTTAGTTTAAGATTAACTTAGCCAATGGAAATAAAAGCCAGCTTGGCTTACACAAAAGATTTTTTACTATGAAAATAGGTCTCGATATTATGGGCGGAGACTATGCTCCCAAAGCAATTGTTTTGGGAGCAATAGCAGCTCATCAATCCCTGGCTCCAAATGAGCATTTAGTGCTAATTGGAGATACCCAGCAGATTAAACCGCTTCTTTCTGAGCAAGGATTCAATCCCGATCATTTCGAATTCGTACATACCGAAGAAGTGATTGGCATGGGTGAACACCCTACCAAAGCTATCCTTCAAAAACCCAATTCTAGCATTTCTGTTGGCTTTCAATTATTAAAAGAAGGCAAAATTGATTCGTTTGCAAGCGCAGGCAATTCTGGTGCTATGCTGGTGGGCGCTGTTTTTAGCGTTAAGCCCATTGCAGGCATTGCACGCCCTTGTCTTTGTACCATTGTGCCTAAACTAAAAGGAGGTGTTGGCCTCTTATTAGATGTTGGAGCAAATGCAGATTGCAAGCCAGACAACTTGGTAGATTTTGGCATTTTGGGCAGCTTGTATGCTGAGCATATCATGCAGATTGAAAACCCAAAGGTGGCGTTAATGAACATTGGCGAAGAAGACGAAAAAGGCAACATGCTTGCTATGGCTACCTTTCCATTAATGAAACAATCCCCACATTTTAATTTCGTAGGCAACGTAGAAGGCAGAGACCTTTTTAACGATAAAGCTGACGTAATTGTGTGCGATGGTTTTACCGGAAACATTATGCTTAAACTGGCTGAATCTTTTTATGTGCTAACCATCAAAAAGGGATTAAAGGATGAGTTTTTTGACCGTTTCAATTATGAAAACTATGGTGGCAGCCCTGTATTAGGGGTAAATGCCCCAGTATTGATTGGACATGGAATATCGAGCCCCGAAGCTGTGAAGAATATGATCTTCCAATCTAGGGACATGATTAATACTGGATTGGTTGGTAAAATACAAGCCGCATTCCAATAATTAAAGAAACAACAAAATGAGTAAAATTCACGCTGCTATTACCGCAGTTAATGGTTACGCTCCCGAATATGTATTAACCAACAAGGAGTTAGAAACTATTGTTGATACTACTGACGAGTGGATTACCACCAGAACTGGTATTAAAGAGCGAAGAATATTAAAAGGCGAAGGCTTGGGCACTTCGGATATGGCTGTGCCTGCCGTAAATGGCCTATTGAAAAAAAGAGGTATTGATGCCAAAGAGATTGACCTGATTATTTTTTGCACCACTACTCCTGATTTTACTTTTCCAGCCACAGCTAATGTATTAGCAGATAAAATTGGTGCTGTAAACGCTTGGGGTTACGACCTGCAAGCGGCTTGCTCTGGATTTGTTTTCGGATTAACCACAGGCGCACAGTTCATCGAGTCGGGCAAACATAAAAAAGTATTGGTAGTAGGCGGTGATAAAATGTCGTCTATCATCAATTATGAAGACCGCACCACCTGTATTATTTTTGGTGACGGTTGTGGATGCGCACTATTAGAACCTAATGAAGAAGGTTTAGGTATACAAGACTCTATTTTAAGAAGCGATGGCTCAGGAGGTAAATACCTAGGCATGAAAGCTGGAGGTTCTGTAAAACCAGCAACTCATGAAAGCATTGATGCTAAAGAACATTTCGCTTATCAAGAAGGACAAACCGTATTTAAGTTTGCGGTAACCAATATGGCCGACGTAGCTGCTGAAATCATGGAAAGAAATAGCCTTTCTTCTGATGATGTAGCATGGTTGGTGCCTCATCAAGCAAACAAACGTATTATTGATGCTACTGCTTCAAGAATGGGTGTAGATAGCGAGAAGGTAATGGTAAACATTGAGCGTTACGGCAATACTACCAACGGCACTATTCCACTTTGTTTGTGGGAATGGGAAAAAGACCTTAAAAAAGGCGACAACATTATTATAGCTGCCTTTGGTGGAGGTTTTACTTGGGGATCAGTATATTTAAAGTGGGCTTACAATAGCTAGTTGTTGGTTGATTGGATGGTTCGTTGTTTAGGGAATTACAATGCGTTTATGATCTAAAAAAGCGACCAAAAAACTAAAAAACCGAACATCTAAAAAACTAATAAAAACCTTAACTTAGTTAATCAAAATAAGACAACAATTATTTAACATAACAAAAAGAGAATGGATATTAAACAAATTCAGGAACTTATAAAATTTGTTTCTCGGTCGGGAGTGAATGAAGTTTCTCTAGAACAAGAAAACTTCAAGATTACCATCAAAACTAACCAAAATCCAGTTTATGTAAATGCTGCCGTTCCTACACAGGCACCAGTTGCAGCAGCTGTAGCACCAGTAGCGGCACCTGCTCCAGTAGCAGCAGCTCCTGCGGCACCAGCGGCATCTACCGCTTCAGAAGACACTTCTAAGTACATTACCATAAAATCTCCTATGATTGGTACTTTCTATCGTTCTGCAAGCCCTGAGAAACCTTCGTTTGTAAACGTTGGTGACGAAATAGGCACTGGTAAAGTGGTTTGTATCATCGAAGCAATGAAGCTTTTCAACGAAATTGAAAGTGAAGTTTCTGGCCGTATCGTGAAGATATTGGTAGACAACGCTTCTCCGGTAGAGTACGACCAACCTTTATTCTTAGTAGAACCTATCTAAGGGATTTCGCAGATTATTAGATTACATAGATGTTTTAAACATCTATGTAATCCCTAAATCCGTGTAATCATTTTAAATTAGAAAGTATGTTTAAAAAAATATTAATTGCCAACAGGGGCGAAATCGCTTTGCGTATTATCCGTACCTGTAAGGAGATGGGCATTAAAACCGTGGCAGTATACTCTACAGCTGATAGAGATAGCTTACACGTACGTTTTGCCGATGAGGCTGTTTGTATTGGCCCACCGCCAAGCAAAGACTCTTACTTGAGCATTCCTAACATTATTTCTGCTGCGGAATTAACCAATGCAGATGCGATACACCCAGGCTACGGCTTCTTGTCTGAAAATGCTAAATTTTCTTCAGTTTGTCGTGATTATGGAATCAAGTTCATTGGTGCTACACCTGAGCAAATCAATAGCATGGGCGACAAATCGTCGGCTAAAGAAACCATGAAAAAAGCTGGAGTACCTACTATTCCAGGTTCAGAAGGCTTGTTGGAGAGCGTTAGCGAAGGTATCAAATTGGCTAATGGCATGGGTTATCCCGTAATTTTAAAAGCTACTGCTGGTGGTGGTGGCCGTGGGATGCGTGTAGTTTGGAAAGATGAAGATTTCGAGAATGCTTGGGACAGCGCACGTCAAGAATCAGGTGCTGCCTTTGGTAACGATGGTCTTTATTTAGAGAAATACATCGAAGATCCTCGCCACATTGAAATCCAGATTATTGGTGACCAATATGGTAAAGCCTGTCACTTATCAGAAAGAGATTGTTCTATCCAACGTCGTCACCAAAAATTGGTAGAAGAAGCTCCTTCTCCTTTCATGACTGATGAATTGCGTGAGAAAATGGGCGAAGCTGCAATTAAAGGTGCTTTGGCTGTAAGTTACGAAGGTGCTGGAACAATTGAGTTTTTGGTAGACAAACACCGCAATTTCTACTTCATGGAAATGAACACTCGTATCCAAGTAGAGCACCCAGTAACGGAAGAAGTAATTAACTTCGATTTGATCAAAGAACAGATTAAAGTTGCAGCTGGCATTCCTATTTCTGGTAAAAATTATACCCCTGATATGCATGCAATTGAGTGTCGTATCAATGCTGAGGATCCATTTAATGGTTTCCGTCCTTCACCAGGCAGAATCACCAATTTCCACTCACCAGGTGGTCACGGGGTTCGTGTAGATACACACGTATATGCAGGTTATCAAATTCCACCTAACTACGATTCAATGATTGCAAAGCTGATCACCATAGCTCAAACTAGGGAAGAAGCGATCTGCACCATGGAGCGTGCCTTGAGCGAATTTGTAATTGAAGGTATAAAAACAACCATTCCTTTCCACTTGAAATTAATGAAGGACCCTAACTTTAGAGCCGGTAACTTTACCACTAAATTCATGGAGACTTTCGATTTCGCGGAATAAGCAATATTTTAATTTAATAAAGATGCCTCGACAGATTGTTGGGGCATTTTTGTTTTCAGGGTTTTCGTTTTGAACCAGCTTGCATATCATTTAAACCACCTTAGACACCTAAGAAAATCTAAGTTTTTAAATAATATTTGTTCTAAAGTGAACTAAGGTATCTAAGGTGGTAAAATATAATGATGCGATAGCTTTAAACTTTTCACTTTCAACTATCAACTATCAACACTACCTTTACACAAATTAAATATGCAGGGATTAGTCATTAAATCTACCGGGAGTTGGTACCAAGTATTTGCCGAAGACGGCCATACCTATGCTTGTCGCATTAAGGGTAAGTTCCGTATTAAAGGCATACAAACCACCAATCCTATTGCTGTTGGCGACAACGTAGATTTTGAGCTAGAACCCAATGCAGAAACAGGTGTAATTAACCATTTGCACGAACGGAAGAACTACATTATCCGTAAATCTATTAACCTAAGTAAACAAACGCAGATTATTGCAGCCAATTTGGATCAGGCTTTTCTGATTGTAACTTTGGCATCTCCTCGTACTTCCTTAGGTTTTATCGATCGGTTTTTGGTCACAGCCGAAGCCTATGATATTCCAACCTGTTTAATATTCAATAAACTTGACATCTATAGCGATGAAGGTTTAGAGATATTGGCTGACTACAAATCAATCTACGAAAACATCGGTTATTCCTGCTATGAAGTTTCTGCCTTGCAAGGCACCAATATTCCACAAATAGAAGCTCTACTAAAAGACAAGGTTACTTTGTTCTCAGGCCACTCCGGCGTAGGCAAATCGAGCTTAATTAATGCTATTTTACCTGATTTTGATTTAAAGACTGGTGAAGTGAGCGAATGGAGCGACAAAGGCCAACATACCACTACTTTTGCGGAAATGCACCAACTTCCTTTTGGCGGTTACCTCATTGATACACCCGGCATTAGAGAACTGGGTATTGTAGACATTGAAAAAGAAGAACTGAGCCACTTTTTTGTAGAAATGAGGGAAAGGCTTAACCAATGTAAGTTTAACAACTGTAGGCACATTAATGAGCCTGGCTGTGCCATTATCAAAGCAGTGGAGGAAGGTGAAATAGAACCTTCTCGTTATGATAGTTATCAGAGCATTTATTTTGGAAACGATACAAGAGCTTAAACAGTGATCAGTGGTTAGGAATCAGTAGCCAGTTTAGGCGCCTAAACTTTTTACTTTCAACTTTTTACTTCTAACCTAATTTCAAACAAATTCAGCGTAATCCCTTCATAATGTTTTGGCAGGCCACTATCCGTGGCAATTTTGATTTCTCCTACATGTTGGAAACCGCAGCTGGTGTAATAAGCTAAAAGCTTTTCATTATCTGCCCAAGTGTCCATTCGGATGTAATCGAGAGGCTTTTCTTTACTGTATCCTTTCGCCCAATCCACAATAATATTCACAAAACCATACCCTCTAAATGCAGGATGCGTCACAATACGATGAATATAAACCGCCTTTTCATGATCTTTACCCAACCAAATTTGTGGATCGCTGTAAGTAACGGCAAAAATAGCGGCCACAGTCCCGTCTACGAGTATCTTATATTGTCTACCCTCTTCAATTTCTTGTTGCACCAATGCCCTATCAAATCCCTGCCATTGTTTTGGAGACACTTTCTTTTGATACTCAATGGCCAAATCGTAGAATTCAAAAATAGTGTCAATATCAGTGGATAAACTGTTGAGGACTTGTATGGATTTTTGCATGAATAAAATTAATAAAGTTATTTTTTTGAAGCGCAATTGAAGTACATAAATTAAGGTCAGTCCTTCTTTTGCTGTATTTAAAGCTCGCTGGGGCTCGCTTGAAGATGCCGCTGCAATAAGGGCTATTTTACCTAGGCTAATGCAAGGGGAACCTCTCATAGTAGTAAAAACCTGTGTAGAATAAACCTGATGGCAGCGGAAATATTTTTTATTTTGCCTGTCATCCTCATCCCGAAGTTTCGGGAGAAGGATCTGTTTATTTATAGCATTTCAGAAATAGATTCCTCGTTCCTCGGAATGACAGGAGGTTCAGAACAAAAATATTGCAGCGTACAGCGGGGCTGATGTAGCCAAGAACTACGGCTTTTGCTTTTCAAAAACCGTCTCTCCCGATAAATCGGATTCTCTCCCTGAGAGGGAGAGAATATCATAGTTGCCTATTTCTGTCTGAAATAAATTTGGATAGGTACGCCAGAAAAATCGAAGTTTTCACGCAGCTTATTCTCAATAAAACGCTTGTAAGGCTCTTTGATATATTGTGGCAGGTTACAGAAAAAAGCAAACATTGGTGCTACCCCATTGATTTGGGTAATGTATTTAATTTTGATGTACTTGCCTTTAGTTGCTGGCGGCGGATAAGCCTCAATAATTGGCAATAGCACATCATTAAGCTTAGAAGTAGGAATTTTCTTCGCTCTGTTTTTCTGCACTTCTAAAGCGGTTTCTATGGCTTTGAAAATACGTTGCTTATTTAGCACCGAGATAAAAAGAATAGGCACATCGGTAAATGGTTGCAACTTATGCTTAATTTGCTCTTCGAATGCTTTCATGGTCTTGTCGTTCTTCTCGATCAAGTCCCATTTGTTCACCAAAATCACCACGCCTTTTTTGTTCTTCTCCGCCAGGTGAAAAATATTGATATCCTGTGATTCTAAGCCCTCTTCCGCATCTAACATCAACATCACCACGTCAGAGTCTTCCAAAGCTTTAATGGTACGCATTACTGAATAAAACTCGATGTTTTCCTTTACCTTGGTTTTTTTACGCAAACCAGCGGTATCAATAAACATGAATTCGTGTCCATATTGGTTATAATGGATATGGATTGAGTCACGTGTAGTTCCAGCAATTGGGGTTACAATATTTCTATCTTTACCAATTAAGGCATTAATTAAAGAAGATTTACCTACGTTCGGTCTACCTACAATGGTAATTTTCGGCAAAGTATTTTCTTCTTCCTGAATATCTTCGAAGTGTTTCACAACTTCATCCAACAAATCACCAGTACCAGAACCGGTCATCGAAGAGATGGTATAAATTTCGCCCAAACCAAAGCTATAAAACACAGAAGATTCTGTTTCTAATGCCGTGTTGTCTACTTTGTTCACCACTACAAAAACAGGCTTTTTGCTCTTGCGAAGTAAATTAGCAATGTCATCATCTAAATCGGTAATACCAGTAGTTACATCAACCATGAAGATAATTACAGAAGCTTCTTCTATAGCAATTACTACCTGCTCGCGGATGGCAGCTTCAAACAAATCTTCTGAGTTGGCCACATATCCACCAGTATCAATTACCGTAAATTCTTTATCTGTCCACTCGGCTTTGCCGTAATGTCTATCTCTGGTTACCCCACTAAAATCATCAACAATAGCCTTACGACTTTCGGTTAAGCGGTTAAAAAGGGTTGATTTTCCTACGTTGGGTCTGCCTACAATGGCGATGATATTGCTCATTTTAATATACGATTTTGCTTTCCTGCCCAAGGCAGGGGTTTACGATTGCAAATTTTTGAACGATATAAAATCAATCGGAACCTGCTTTTCGTGTCATTCCCTTTTTGCGTAAAGGGTTTGACTTGCAAAAGTACGCTTATTTTTTGAACAATTGGCGATGAACTTTACATGCGGCTAAGTAAAGGCTTGATGATGGGAAGATCGCACTTATTTGGGCTGCATCATCATCTTAAGTGCTTCTGGCCCTTTGAGAATACCTATAAGAATAACCGCTATGAAAATTACCGCCATATAAGCCAAAAATACAGTTACAATAATGAGGAATACTTTTAGAATGATCTTTCCTATTGACCTTTCAGGATAAAAGCCTTTGTAGAACCATACAAAAATAAAAGGGATGATTAAGGTTGAACCAGAAAAGACCTTAATAAATAAATCCATATTTCCCCTTACCGCATACAGAATAGGGTATGAAATGATAATGGTGACTAGCGTATAACAAGAAAGCCCAAAAGCATTCATTACGATATGCTCATAATAATTTTGCCCCCATTTACGAAAAATAATGGAAGTAAAAATAGCAAGCACAGGCAGAAAAGCGAGCATAATTACCGAGTTATAACTCGACAAAAAAGAAAATGCTTTGTTAGCATTAGCGCCATTCATCTGGGTAGTAAATTGACCCAAAAGTTCATTCAAATTAAGGACCTTATAAGAAAGAAATGCAGAAACACCACTTAATACAAAAGCTAAAAGAAGCGGTTTGTAATGATTAACTCTATTTCCGTCAATAAATTCTCTCGCTGTTTTACCTGGATTTTTAAGAATGTTTTTCACAGAATACAAAAAACCCTTATTAGTGTGTACTAGCAGGTATTGCGCCTCATCTACAACGTATTTTCGGTCAATTCGTTTAAATTTCTTCTGTCCACAGTTGCTACAAAAGTTTTCAGCAATAGGTGTTTGACAGTTTAGACAGGTACTTGCCATTTAATAGGGTTGTTTGTGTTTGTATGGTAATTTATTATCCATTTCAAGGTCGAAGTTTAACCTTCAAAAATGGTTATGCAAGTATAAAAAAAAGCGATAAAAAAGCCAAGAGTAAAACCCTTGGCTCTAAAATATTTTCGAATAAATACGTGCTATTTTTTGGGCAGTTCAACTAACTATCGTAACCGAAGTTCTTAAGATAGTTCTTTTTACTTCTCCAATCTGGAATTACCTTCACAAAGGTTTCCAGGAACACTTTCGAATCGATGAATTTCTCGATGTCCTTACGAGCTTCCATCCCTACTTTTTTCAAGCTAGCACCGCCCTTGCCTATCAGGATATTTTTTTGCGACTCTCGTTCTACAATAATTTCGGCACTAATTCTAGTGATGTTTTCTTCTTCCTTAAAAGCGGTCACAATAACTTCGGTGCTATAAGGAATTTCTTTTTGGTAGTTATTAAAGATTTTTTCTCTGATGATTTCCGAAACGAAGAAACGAAGGTGCCTATCGGTAAGGTCTTCTTTATCATAATATGCAGGATGCTCTGGGATCACCTCCAAAATCAACGGCAAAAGTCCTTCTAGGTTATAACCATGTAAAGCCGAAATGGCGAAGATGTGCATAGGATTTAATTTTTCCTTCCAGTAATTCATCTTCTCCAATACCTGCTCTTGATTAGCATTATCTACTTTGTTGATCAGCACCACTAAAGGGATACTGGTATTCGCAATTTTTTCAAGCACATCATTTTCATCATGGCGCTCATTAATATCGGTCACAAAGAAAATAAGATCCGCATCTTGCAAGGCTCCACCTACTGCAGTCATCATCGAATCTTGCAAACCATACTTAGGTTTTATAATCCCTGGTGTATCTGAAAATACAATTTGAAAATCTTCTTCATTCACAATACCCAATATGCGATGACGGGTAGTTTGTGCTTTTGGGGTAATGATGGATAGTTTTTCTCCTATCAACGCATTCATTAATGTTGATTTGCCTACGTTTGGTTTACCTATGATGCTAACGAACCCTGCCTTGTGTGCCATGATATTTTGATAAGGATATTATAATAATCTGCAATAATACGCAAAATGCTACTCATGCTCCTTATTCCAATTACGTTTTTCTGTTTTACCAGAAGAGAAAACACAATCAGTTTTGTACGCTAAGCAAAAAGGTGTCAGGTTTTGCGCAAAAAAACACCTCCAAGGGGCTCTGCAGGTATTTTTATGATTTATTTTAAATTTTTCCTCAAAAACATTTGCACTACAAAAAAACATTCCTATCTTTGCATTCCAATTCGGAAACAGCGTTAAGGATTTAACCAAAGAAAAAACGAATTGTTTAGAGTGCGGGGTGGAGCAGTTGGTAGCTCGTCGGGCTCATAACCCGAAGGTCGCACGTTCGAGTCGTGTCCCCGCTACCAAAAAAGAAGTTGAAATGACACTTCTGATTTAATGGCCCGTTCGTCTAGGGGTGAGGACGCCAGATTTTCATTCTGGAAACAGGGGTTCGATTCCCCTACGGGCTACAAAAACCGCTTCGAACATTGTTTAGGCGGTTTTTTTATAACAATTTTTCGATGATGATTGGACATCGAAAAAACCAATAAATAATCCAATTAGTAATGGCCCGTTCGTCTAGGGGTGAGGACGCCAGATTTTCATTCTGGAAACAGGGGTTCGATTCCCCTACGGGCTACTTCTTCAATCTTGGAAATAACATGGTGAGTTATTTCATGAAAATTATTTAAAAACCTTCAGTAAAAACTGGAGGTTTTTTTTATTTTAAAGTCAAGTAGCAGTTTTGCTAAATGCTATCTTTAATATGTAATTGTGAAAATAAATCTTGGTAATCTTTTTAATGCTAATTGGAGTTATAGGAATTATCGAATATTCGTAATCAATACCAAAACAACTTCCAGATTGTATCTATGGGATAGATGGGTTTTGCTTTTACAACCGTTAAATGGCCTAATTGAGCTTGCTCCTGAAAAGGCTTTTATTCGATCCTTTCAATCTTTCAAGTCTAAAAACAAATGGCTGGGTTTTGGCCGAATGCAGTGGAACGAAAAAAACAATATTACATGGACGACTAAATACCGAAAAAATATATCTCTAGAGGATCAGCCGGATTTTTTTACTACAGAAATTTGGGCTCCGGATTGGAATCAGGTATATAGCACCGGAATGCCACCTAATATTTTTATTAAATTGTACAATCACTCCAATATAGAGGAATTACGAGAAGGCCTCATTATAGCACTTCCTCAAAGGCTATATAAAGCAAACAGAGAAATTGTTGATGATGTAGTAGCTAAATTAAATTTGAATATCCCAAATTCTAAAGTTTATGAAACAAAACGAGGTTGGTGGGGACGTGTTGCTATAAGAAATAATGTAGAGGATATGAATCATCAAGAAATACAAAAAATTATTAACGGCAATAAACAATAGTAACTAGATTTCTTATTTAGCCTGTTTATTCACTGAGTTGAATTGGTCCAAATTCCAGCTAAAAAGGATTAAATCATTCATAAAAGAGTTGTATAAATGTAACTCGTAAAGCTACTAAAGGAAACTGTTCATACACAGTTCAACCTCTTCTAACCATCAAGTTATTCTTTGTCTAGAAAAGCGGCAACAATAGTCCCATTTGGAAAGATCTTAACGTTTTGATGAGAGATCGCTATTTATTTTCTTCAATTATTTTTCTCGCATTGTCATTCTGCGGATTCAGTGCTAATGATTTTTTATAGGCTTTTAGCGCTTCTTTCTTTTGCCCTAAGGCCATTAAGCATTCACCATAACTGTCGTAGGTATTAAAGCCATTTGGATAGAGTTCGGTATTGAGTTTGAAAATTTTTAGGGCTTCTTGGTTTTGATTTTTTTTCAGCAAACTATAGCCAAAACTATTGATAAGGTCTTCGCTGATATTATATTCAGATTGTTTCTCTTTTTTGAATTCTTGTCTTATCATTTCGATTACCTTTTCGACAGAATTGATATCGGCATAATAAGCGTCGATGGATTTTAGGTTCATCTGCCTTTCCTTTTCTTTCAGTTGGGCAACAGTCTCTACTCGGTAATACTTACGTTCGGCATCGGTTACTTTTGCAGCATCCATTTTATAGAGTTCCCATTTACCATTAGCTGAGGTTTTGATGAACTGGGTTCCGTAAATCTGTGGCTGTTTTCTTCTCATCAGGTCCCTATCAACTGCCGCAGCATACCACCATCTGTTAAGCGTAGAATCTAGCTCTAGGGCTTTTTTGAACGTTTTCACAGCCATACTTGAGGCTATGGTATCGTTTCCATGCTGAAAGACAATGCCAGAGTTTAAGTAGTCTTTAGCAGTTTTGACTTTGTTTTCTTTTAACAGCTCAAAAACTCTAACGCGTCTCAAGCTATCTTCTTTATTTAAGATGGTCCAGTCAATTTTTGAAACTTTTCTAGCATTCTGATCATCGTCGGCCATCTTTTGCAGCTCAGGATTGTCGGTTTGCGAAAATGCTTTAAATGATAGGAGCACAAGAATAAGTGCTTGGAAACAGATTATTTTTTTCATTCTTTTTGATTGATTATCTTTTAAAGATAATTTTTTTAACAGGAAAGCCAACCTTTAAAGATTGGCTTTTCTAACTTTTGATCTCAACGACCTCCTACTTTTCTTTTAAACATCCAACAATCTCCGATGGTAATTGATCTGGCCAAGGTGATAAGTAAGGTGGCCCAACAAATGGACCAGCATAAAGCCAATGGAACTCCCCCCTTCAACTACCTTTACCGAAGGATAATCCTCCTCAAGATCACCAGCATTTAAACTACCTATGGAGCGCTTCACCACTTCAATGGTTTCCTCAATTTTCAGAATCAATTCTGTTCTTGGGACATCTTTTTGTGAAAACTCAAGCGGCCTATCCCTTACATATCCTGTCTGGCCAAGCTCGCCGCCTATAAATGTATTGAGGTTACCAATGAGATGCAAACAAAGGTTCCCCGCCGAATTAGAAAGATCTTTTTCCGTCAACCAGAGATTACTTTCATTTTTATACTGCTCTATCTCTGATTTTAACCTAAGTAAATCTCTTACGAAGAGGGATTTTAAAGATTCTTTTAACATATTGATAAAGCTAGCAAGAAAAATTAATCAATGTCAACGATGTTGAGAAGATCTAGTCTACATCTCCAAAAAATAAAACCAACGATTTAAATAAATACGTTGGTTCTTTTGTTGTTGAGAGCTATTTCTTTGATGGCATTTCTAACTATTTAATTCTATGCTGAGGACTTCTGAAAGTTCTTTACTGGCAATACAGCAACTCACCTGTATGGAAATTCCCAACCACCTTATCCGCATGCTTATGATTAACCACAAACACCAATCCTTTATAATGCGGCTGCTTCACTCCTCCTTGTATGCTTTGTTTATCTCTATCTATTACCACATTCAAGGTGCCGGCCTCGTCATCAAACAAAGGCACATACTTGATGAGGCGATCTTTTAACTTCCAAGTATAAATATCAAACGGCTTCATAAACTCTCCTTTTGTTCTGATCGCCTCACCGTATTTTTTACTTAACAGTTTTACAAATTCTTCAATCTCACTTAAAGTCATGCGACCCGCCACACCATTAACCACCATTAGCTCTCCGTCCAAGGCTACCGCCATATTTACGGTATTAAAACCAAATTTGTTGATTTTGGCCAATTCATCCCTGCTACTGAAACTACGTTGCCTATATTCAGTCCAGATAGGTTTACGATCTTCTCCAAACTCGTCATCGTACACCGTCACTTTTTCAATCGAAGATGACTTTACCTGATACCAGCCATCATATTTTTTCTCCCTCGTCCGTTCAGGCAACAATGCCGACACCCTGGTAGAAAAATCGAGATGTTCCAAGTCCAAAGCTGCTTTGTCCAACGACATTGTTTGTCCGTTACAAGAACCAATCAATATTACAATAGTGAAGAGCGCTATCATTTTTTTGATCATTCTTTTAATTTTAAATTAACTATCCAGCCACAGCTAACCTCACAAATTTTAGCTTGCCATTTTTGTATTCGAATTGCCAGCTGTACATAAATTCATTTTCGGAGCGGTAATCTGTAAATTCACCAAAGTCTTCTATAATTTTGGAATGCCCCATATAGTTGTAAACTAAATTTACGCTCCCCTTTTCAATGGAAAGTTCGAAAACCTTCTTCACAAAACCATTATCCACTAAGGTACTATGAAGCCCTTTATGCTTATACTCATTAATATCATCTAAATTTATTTTACTCAACACTTCCTTCAAAAGCTTTGGCTCTTCTCCATTATCAGGTTCATACGTGAAGCCAAATTGCAATTTCAACTCATTGGAGCCATTGGATAAAACTAATTTTTTAAACACCTTAAGCTGATTGATAAGTATACTCCTATCCAATCTTAACTGCTTTACACGTTCTTGTAATAGACTGATGTTTTGTTTTTCAATACCATTATAAACAATGCTCTTGTTATCTTTAACAGGCTTGTACCAGCTTTGCCCATCAAAAAAATCCTGAAACCTTTGATTGTCGAAACGATAGCCTTTTCTAGCATAAATCTCGTTGGTGAGCAATCGTATTTCATCTGCACTAAGATTTGCTATTTCAGCCTGATTAATCAGCTTACTAGCACACGAAGCGCAATTTTTAAGTGTTTGGGCATTTGCTGTAGCACAAAAGAACAAGAGAAACCAAAGGGATATATACTTCATTGTGTTTTAAACATTTTTATTCCATTGATGATCAAAAAACCATGCTATTCCATATATGTTTCTCTATTTTTAAGGTAATTGTAGGGCGTAACAAACGATAGCCGAACGCTTCGTTTTACTGCAAATATATTAAAAGTCACCAAGTGGTGACCTTATAATTTGTTATTTTTGAAAAATAATGAGCATAATTCTTTAAAAACTACCGCAAAAATGGAAACAAATACCACCACAAGTAGGGGAAGGGACAAAAACAAAAGCAAGCAGCAATTTTTGGATGCTGTGGGAACCATTCTTCGCTCCAAAGGCTACACGGCATTGAAAGTGAATAACATTGCGGCAACAGCTGGACTGGACAAAAAACTGATTTACAAATACTTTGGCAGCACTGAACAGCTTATTGATGAATACATCCATTCCCAGGATTTTTGGAGCAATGTAACTGGCGATTTGGTGCCAAAGGAAATTACAGATGGCGGAAAAGAATTTTTAACTCAAATGCTGCTGGAACAGTTTGAATTTGTGTCTCAAAATAAAGCATTGCAAAAAGTGTTATTATGGAGTCTCTCGGAAGAACGTAAGTCGCTTCAAAAATTAATCGACGACCAAGAAGCCAATGGTGAAGTACTGCTTAAGGGCATTAGCGATCCGCATTTTGGAGATAAGGCAACAGACCAACGTGCGGTATTGGCTATCTTAGTTGCTGGGCTTTACTACCTCAACCTATTCACGGAAGTAAATGGCAGTCATTTTTGTGGGATAGATTTAAAAACCGAAGAAGGGCGATCAAAAATTCGCCAGGCTACCTCCTTTCTTGTCGCACAAACTTACTCGTAGATGTAGAGAGAAACTGTGAAAAATCTTTTTATCGTCATTTTATGCTACCACAGCACCTTAAGCACTGTTTTACAGTGCCTTTCCAAAGAGAACAGGATTTTATTACTCGCCAAGATTAGCTAATACCATAATTTAAAGGTATCTTTGTGCCAACAACAAGGTTCTGTCTTGGCCTTTTCTGATATAGTTGGAATAATTTCTTCATCTCAGTTTTCGCTTTCCAGCTCCCGTATTTTACAACATATTTTTGTAGCATAGCAAAAATGATGTTATTCTGAGAAGTCATATAAAGTTTACTGCTAAGAGCGGTTCATCTTATTGAATTACAAACAATCCTTCTCTACACATAACACTGTCTTATACAAAGGGAATTAAGAAATATCCAAGAAAAATTGTCCCCTTCAAAAATCCAATCTATGCTTAGGGCGCATCAATGAGAATCTATTAATCTTTAGAAAGGAATATGTATGGGTGAATCGTTCGCCAAAAAAGAAAGAAACAAAAACAAAGCAAAGAAAAAACAGGAAAAATCAAGAAAAATGATGGACCGTAAGCAAGATGGATCAAAAACTTCTTTTGAAGACATGATTGCTTATGTAGACGAGTTTGGAAATATCACTGATACGCCTGTTACCGCAGTAAGAAGCGAAATTAAGTTAGAGGATATTCAGCTAGGAGCAGCTCCCATTGTACCTGAATCTAAAGAACGTACTGGTTTGGTATCTTCTTATGATCCTTTAAAGGGTTATGGATTTATCATTGATGATGCGAATAAAGGTAAAATTTTTGTGCACAGCAGCGGACTCACACAACCTATCAAAAATAATGACAGAGTAAGTTTCGAGAGAGAAAAAGGCTCAAGAGGTTACAATGCCATAATGGTCAAAAAAATTAGCGACAATAAATAATTAATAAATACAATAATGCAACAAGGAACAGTAAAATTTTTCAATGAAACAAAAGGTTTTGGCTTCATTACACCTACAGCTGGAGGAGAAGATGTTTTCGTACATAGCTCTGGCCTACAGGATCAAATTAGAGAGAATGACCAAGTAACTTATGAGGTTGAAAGAGGCAAAAAAGGATTAAATGCCGTAAACGTTAGAGTAGTATAATTCTATCCAAAAATATAATTCAGAAAAGCTCCTTGTGGAGCTTTTTTAACGCACTCAGGATACGATAATAGATTAATACTTTACAATAGTTGGTTTAAGTTAACAGATAACTCTGTTCCTTCAGTAAAAGTTAATCAGATCAACCGAGCCAGCAAGAAATTTCCTGCTGGCTTTTTTAGTTTTAAATAAGAATTCAATCCATCCCATAAAAACATACCTTTGTAATCCTGTTATCTAAAAAAGGCAACATGCTTCTACAATTGTACCCCATCCATCCCAAATTGCAGCCTTATGTTAGGCTTATTTGTACCATGGAATGCAACGAGGGTAAAGATGTTGAACAAGTACATGTATTACCCGATGCTTGTGTAGAGTTATTTATCAGTTATACCGAAACTCCTGTAGCTATTATTGACGAACAGTTGCACAAAAACAGCATCGTAAATTCTCGTATGAGCGTGCCTACTTCGGTGCAGATGCGTAAAGGCTCTGGCTGCATCGCCATTTGCTTTCATCCAGGTATGGCCTACCCTTTTTTCTCACTCCCCATGAGTATTTTCACCAACGATAGCATTTCATTAAATGATATCTGGGGTAAAGTAATCAGAGAGATAGAAGATAAGTTAGCAACAGCAAACACTCACAAAGTTAGGATAGAGATGATCCAGAATTATCTGTTGCAGTTACTATCAAGTTCTAAGCAAGATTTACAGATAGGCCAGTGCCTTAACCTTATTCATAAAGCCCCTACAGAAATAAACCTGACCGAACTTCATCAAACAATAGGATATAGTCAACGTCATTTAGCAAGAAAATTCAAACAGCATATCGGCTTGTCGCCCAAAGAATATTTAAAAGTCAACCGGTTCATCTCTTCCTTAAAGCATTTAAAAAAATACCCCGAGCTTTCCCTAACGCAAATTGCTTACCAAAGCGGCTATTTTGACCAAGCTCATTTTATACATGATTATAAAACATACGCGAAGTATACTCCAAAAGAAACTGCTTGTTCACCACATATTTTATATTGATGTCCGTTCTATACAATTAATATCTTTGAAACTACTTCATTTTTGCAGATAAAAAATTACAAGTTATGCGAAAATTAATTTTAGGATTGGCCATCACTTTAGATGGCTACATTGAAGGACCCAATGGCGAATATGACTGGTGTTTTACGGACCAAGATTATGGATTAAATGATTTTTTCGAACGTATAGATGCCATGTTCATTGGACGAAAGAGCTATGAAATAGCACAACAATATGCCCAACAAAACAACGGAGAAACGATTCCTGGTATGCCAAAACTTACAGAATATGTATTCTCGTCTACTCTAAAAAACGTGAAAGAAAATGCCATTCTTATTTCAGAAGACAGCATTGCTCAAGCCCGTAACATCAAATCATTATCAGGTAAAGATATTTGGCTTTACGGAGGGGCTTCACTTACCCAATCTTTGATGACAGAAGGTTTGGTAGACGAATTATGGCTATCAGTACATCCAATTTTATTAGGAAGTGGAAAATTACTTTTTCAAGAACAAGACTACCGAACGCAACTAACCTTACTCGAAAGTAAAACCTACGAAACCGGACTTGTATCACTTCGCTACGCTATTAACAACCACAGGCCTTAACAATATCTCTTAGCTAACAGCTTTATATTTGGCTAAACAACCAGATAGAAGGCTAAAAACACTCTTTTTTAAAGTACTTGTATTCCTTTGATTTATTTTTTAATCTTTTACTTTGTATTTCAAAGTGATTTATTTTAACTTTGAAATACAAAGCACTTTAAAACAAAAAACAATGGAAGCAAATCATGATACCCTTGTTCAACGCCGAACTAATTTAATTGCCAAACGCATGATTGTTGGGGCTGCGATAGCATTGATCCTTATTTCCGCCCTATTGCTTACCATTAAAAATGCTAATCCTGCATGGGGAAAATTATGGTTTTTAAAACCCCTAGTAGTAGTACCGTTAGCTGGCGCTATGGGTGGTCTTTTTTATCATTTAATGGAAAGCTTACGTAAAAGAGTTGGTTGGAATAACATTATAATCACCACCATCAGTATACTGGTTTACCTTTTTATCTTGTGGGCAGGAACCATACTTGGGTTAGATGGCACCTTGTGGAACTAGACCTCTATTGAAATTTCATAAATTAATCTCTCTCTAAAAGGAAGCTCTCAAGGCTTCTTTTTTCGTTTAATGCAGTCTGACCATCCCTTCCCCTATCCGCTTGATCTTTTTTACCCCTTGTAGTGGTTTTGAGAAAGTCCTTTTTTAGGCTTTTGGAACAATTTAATAGATTTTTGAGGTAAAGGCAACCAAATATAACCATGAACCCATCCAAGGCATATTCATGCACTTTATGAGTTGCTCATTATTTAACACATCAATAAAAACCACTAATCAACGTAGGAATTAAAAATGAAAAAAACACTCCTCACTATTCCTTTACTGGCGTTTTCGCTATTTTCTGCGGCGCAAAAACAAACCGATGCGGCCATTGACCAAAAAGTAAAAAGCTTATTATCCAAAATGACTTTGGAAGAGAAAGTTGGTCAAATGGCACAAATTACCATGGACGTAATTACTAATGGTAAGGACAGATACAGCAGCTACGAACCTGTTGCTCTTAACCAACAACAATTAGAACATGCTTTGGTAAAATACAAAGTGGGTTCGGTATTAAACACGGCCAACAATAGGGCTCGAACTCGTGAAGTTTGGCATCAAATCATCAATAAGATACAGGAAACAGGCAAAGGCCGCCTTAATATTCCGGTACTATACGGTATCGATGCGGTTCATGGTACTACCTACACGGCCGATGCCACCATGTTCCCACAACAAATTGGTCAGGCCGCTACCCGTAATCGCTCATTAGTTTACAAAGGGGCAGAAATTACAGCTTATGAAACCAGAGCGAGTGCTATTCCTTGGAATTTTTCACCCGTGTTGGATTTAGCTCCAGATCCTCGCTTTCCTCGTCAATGGGAAACCTTTGGAGAAGACCCTTACTTGATTACCGAATTGGGACTTCAAATGGTTAAAGGTTTTGAGGGCAATAATGTTGCCGACCCTTACCGAGTAGCTTCTTGCTTGAAACATTTTGTGGGCTACCAAGTAGCCGTTTCTGGAAAAGATAGAACGCCTGCTTATATCCCAGATCATGTGCTAAGAGACTACCATCTTCCTCCATTCAAAGCAGCTATCGAAGCTGGAGCACATAGCATCATGATCAATTCAGGCATTATCAACGGTGTACCAGTACATGCTAACTATCAGCTTTTAACCAAACTTTTAAGAGAGGAACTTGGGTTTAAAGGATTAATTGTTACCGATTGGGGTGATATTGAAAACCTACATACCAGAGATCGTGTAGCTAAAGATCACAAGGAAGCAATCATGTTGGCCATCAATGCAGGTATTGACATGTCGATGATTGCTTATGATTACGAGAGATTTTGTGATAATCTTATTGCTCTTGTTAAAGAAGGCAAAGTGAAAGAGACTAGGATTAACGATGCCGTAAGCCATATCCTTACTTTAAAATACAAGTTAGGCTTATTTGATAAAGCGGTATACGACCTTAAACAATATCCAAAATTTGGCAGCAAAGAATTTGAACAGGCAGCTTATCAAACCGCAGCCGAGTCCATCACCTTGTTAAAGAATACCAACAACCTATTACCACTAAAAAAAGGTGCTAAATTATTGATTACTGGACCTAACGCTAATTCTATGCGTACATTAAATGGTGGTTGGACCTACTCATGGCAAGGCGAAAAAGTAGAAGAGTTTGCTGGCAAATACAACACCATTTTAGAAGCCCTTACTCAAAAAGCAGGCAAAGAGAATGTTAATTTTGTAGAAGGTGTGGGCTATAAAATGGATGGCAAGTATTATGAAGAGTTTGAAAATGGCATAGAAAAAGCCATAAAAGCGGCACAGGATGCGGATGCAATTGTACTTTGCCTAGGAGAAAACTCCTATACAGAAAGTCCTGGCAATTTAAGTGATTTATATATATCAGATTTGCAAACTGAATTGGCGCTAAAACTTAGTGCTACTGGAAAACCTATTATTTTAGTGCTTAACGAAGGTCGACCTAGACTAATTAGCAAGTTTGAACCAAAAATGGCGGGTATTTTACAAACTTACTTACCAGGAAACTTTGGTGGAGATGCTTTGGCTGACATCATTTTTGGAGAGGTGAATCCTTCTGGAAAATTACCCTACAACTATCCTAAATATCCAAATTCGTTAGTAGGTTACAACCATAAACCTGCAGAGAACAGAACTGTAATGGAAGGTGTTTACAACTACGATGCGGAATATAACCCTCAATATGAATTTGGTTTTGGCCTAAGCTATACCACCTTCAAATTTGAAAACCTGAAATTGAGTGCCGAAAAAATAAAGGCTAACCAAGAGCTAACGGTATCCGTAGAAGTGACCAACACAGGTAATAGAGAAGGGAAAGAAGTAGTTGAAATCTATTTAAGTGATTTGTATGCTACACTTACGCCTGATTCGAAAAGGTTACGCGGCTTTGAGAAAATCAACCTTAAACCTGGTGAAAAGCAAACCGTTACTTTTAAACTTAACCAAAAAGATTTTTCATTCACTCATTTAGACAATCGTTCGGTGGTAGAACCAGGGGAGTTTAAGGTAAAAATTGGACCGCTCAGCAAAAACTTCTTTGTAGAATAAATGTTAACTTAAAAGTTAATTGCAACATCAATACCATTCTAATCAAATAGAATGGTATTTTTGTTTTCAAATAGTTGAAATGAGTAATAATAAGGCCAAAGACTTAATCGATTCGATAAAGAACAAAGGGAAAAATCTAGAGGCAGAAATGTCTTTTTTTGATCATTTAGATATATTGCGTAAACATCTGTTAAGGGCCTTGGCGGTCATTACGGTTTTTGTTTGCTTGGCCTTCTATTTTACTGATTTCATTTGGCACGATGTGATCATGGCGCCCAAAAATGCAGATTTTTGGACTTACCGCATGATGTGTAAATTGGTAGAAGCTTTCCCTTCTATTGGCCAAGAATTCTGTATCAAAGAAATTCATGCTAAAATTATCAATACAGAAATGTCGGGACAATTCACCCTACAAATGAACTCATGCGTAATGGCTGGTGTAATTTTAGGTGTTCCTTATTTGTTATTTGAAATTTGGTTGTTCATTAAACCTGCATTATTAGAAACGGAACGTAAATCGGCAAGCGGTTTTGTAGCCTTTGCATCGTTTTTATTTGCTTTAGGTTTATTGTTTGGTTATTACCTCATTTGTCCTTTATCCATCAACTTTTTAATTAACTACACGGTAGATACGAGCATTGAAAATACTTTCACCATTTCATCTTACCTATCTACCGTTTTAACACTTACTTTAGGTTCTGGCATCATTTTCCAGTTACCTGTTGTTATTTATATCCTCTCGAAACTTGGTGTGATGACGCCTAAGTTTATGCGCTCTACCAGAAGGTATGCAGCCGTATTGATTTTGATTGTTGCCGCTGTAGTTACCCCAACTGCTGACCCTTACACCATGCTGATTGTAGCTTTCCCTCTTTTCTTATTGTACGAGCTAAGTATTTTGATTTCGGCCAATATTGAAAAGAAAAAGAAAAAAGCGGAACTAGCGTTTTATAATAACAAGTAATTAAAATAAAGGAAAAGCAGGCACAAAGACCAAGAGAATATTCTCTTGTAAGTTCTACAACAAAATATTTACCTGCCATATTTATTAATTCTATATACATTTGGATATGTCTACAACAAATTCAATCAAATTAGCCATCGGGGCAGATCACGCTGGCTTTGAGTACAAGGAAATATTAAAGGCTTTTTTAGCTGATTACCAAGTGACAGATTTTGGCACCCATTCGCTAGACTCAGTGGATTATCCAGATTTTGCGCATCCTGTGGCAAGCAGTGTTGAAAAAGGCGAAGCTGATTTTGGCATTTTAGTATGCGGAAGTGGACAAGGAGTTGCTATTACGGCAAATAAACACCAAGGCATTAGAGCAGCCGTTACTTGGTTAACCGATATTGCCAAACTTTCAAGACAGCACAACAACGCAAACGTTATTTGTATTCCTGCTCGCTTCGTGTCACCTGAACTAGCCAAAGAAATGGTTACCACTTTTTTGGAAACGCCTTTTGAAGGTGGCAGGCACGCAAACAGAGTGAACAAAATATCGTGCTAAAACCTTTTGTTTTTTGTGAAATACAACCACAAATACACAGATAAAGGTTATAAAACATTTTTTTGTTCCAAAACCCAAATTGTACAAAGATATAATGGTTCAATTTGATTTTAAGACAACAAAATCTATACATCTGTGACTAAATGCATCATAGGTGTACTAACCATAAACGAACAACCTTAACTAACAACAATGAATAAAAAGTTTGTATACACCTCACTGGCGCTGGCGCTCAGTTTTGGTGCAATGGCTCAAGATAAGAATGCCATCAAATTTAGTGCGCCAGTAAATAAAGATAGGGCTTATCAGCACTTATCTATTTTGGCGTCAGACGAGTATGAAGGCCGCGAAACAGGTACGAAAGGTGGATGGATGGCTGCTGAGTACATCAAAAAACAATTCCAAAGCTTTGGCTTAGTGGGCCCAGTAAAAGGAGGTAAAGATCCTTATTTACAAGCAGTAGGTATCTCTTCCAAGAAACTTTCTGACGTTTCCCTAAAAGTTGGTTCACAAACCACCAACTCAAAAGACTATTACATTTTAGCACAAGCAACTCCTGCTGGAGGCTTCAATGTAAAAGCATCTTCTATTATTTTCGCTGGATATGGCCTAGACAAAGAAGACTTTAATGAATACGCTGGACAAAATGTAGCTGGCAAGGTAGTGATGATATTTGCTACTGGTGATCCAACGGCTAAAGCACCAGCGCAACCAGCACAAGGTCGTAGACCACAAAGTAGTGTGGGTAGCCAACAAGCAAAAATCAAATACCTTCAAGACAATAAAGCTGCTGGTGTTTTGGTCATTAATGAGCGAGTTGAGACGCTTTCTGATGCTCAAAGAGCCTACTTGGCTGAAGGTGCAGCAGATTTAAAAAGAGAAGGTGCTCAAAATAAAAACACCTTACCAATAGTCACCATAGGTACAACGGTAGCTAATCAAATTTTAGCTAGCGCCAACACCAATCTAGAAGAGGTGAAGAAAAAAATTGCTGAGACCCTAAAACCTGCTACTACTGTAATTAACGTTCCTGTAGCTTTTACCGCAAAATTGGTAGAACAGGACATTAAAGCGGATAACGTATTAGGATTTTTGGAAGGCTCAGATCCAAAATTGAAAAATGAAGTACTGGTAGTAACTGGCCACTATGATCATATTGGCTTGGTAAAAGATCCTAATGCTACCGATAAAGTAAACAACGGTGCTGATGATGACGGTTCTGGAACTACAGGTGTTTTAATGCTTGCTGAAGCTTTTGCAAAAGCTAAAAAAGAAGGTCATGGTCCTAAACGCAGCATTTTATTTATGACTGTTTGTGGTGAAGAAAAAGGCCTTTGGGGTTCTGAATGGTATTCTGAGCATCCAATATTTCCTTTAGCTAATACCATTACCAATTTAAACATTGACATGATTGGTCGTGGCGATGATAACCGCCCAGGCGATAACAATTTTGTTTATATCATTGGCTCAAACATGCTAAGTGACGATTTAGATAAAATTGGCAAAAAAGCGAATGCAGATTATGTGAACATTGTTTTAGATGAGAAATACAACAACCGTACAGACCCTAACCGTTTCTACTACCGTTCAGACCACTATAACTTTGCGAAACATGACATCCCTGTAATTTTCTATTTCAATGGAGTTCATAAAGATTACCACCAACCAGGTGACGAAGTAAGCAAAATAGACTTCCCGATGTTGGCAAAAAGAGCTCAATTAGTTTACTATACTGCTTGGGAGCTTGCCAATGGTGAGCACCGTCCAGTGGTAAACAAAAATGCTGATGGCACGTTAAAAACAAACTAAAATGTTTTAAAGCATATCCAATCCCGTTAGGCAACTGACGGGATTTTTTGTTTTTAGAAGATTAGTTTCATTACTACTATTTTCCGACAGCCCCGCTGTTCATTTCAACTCCTCGCCTACGCTTCGCTTGCCTGTGGGGTTTCCATTACCATCTGGTCTATTTAACAACGTCCGCAGAATAAAGCTCTCCAAATGGCATCAGTTCTTTTTCTGGTTTACCGTAATCCACTAACCCTCCTTCAGAAGTAACGATTATTTGAAATCGATCATTTTCAAATTGTCCAATAGCTCCTATTCCTCTCGCAGAAACATCTCTAACCGTTAAGCCCTTCGGCAATTTAAAAAGGATAGTATCACTCTGGTTAAATAATCTAAGTGAAATATCTTCTCTTAGCTCTCCTAATTTATAAGTAGGAGAATTAAATTTATCATATCCGAATTTCAACAGAACTAAAACATTAAGCATTAAAGAAAGTACTAAAACCCATTTTGTACCTATTTTCATAATTTATTACGCTTTTTGTAAAACTAACAAAAATTTCCAATCGGATTATTTCCTGGGTTAAAAGGATTAAATCTTACCACCACAGCCTTCGACCATCCTCCTAGAAAAACAACTAAAGACCATTCCCTTTTTTCCGGAGAGGTATCCAAATGACGGAATTCCATTAGTGATCAAAACGCTATCTTTGTTCACAATGAAAAACAAAGAAAATCCTCGTTTATTAATTATTTTCCTACTGCTTATTATAGCGTCTTTTAGTTATGCACAGGAAAATAAGTCATTACTTTCCAAGGAACCTCATTTTTTGCAAAGCCGTTTAAAATCTACTGATTCGCTTTTTTTAGAAGACATCAGTGTTATTAAAAAACACATTCAACTGGATAGTATTGATCTAGAGATCTTAAAACCCCAAATTTTATATGCGGTATTGATTGAAGCCAAAGTTGATTCGGCAGTAACTTACCAGGCATTAATTGATGCCATTCAAACTTTCAAGAGCGGGATTGGATATGCCGAATTTAGAAAGGGAATTGTGCTTTATAAGCAAATGGCCGCCATCAAAGTAAATCCTCAAAATTGGAGCAACGACCAAGTACTTTTCAGAAAACTAGGCTTTACCGAAGCTGATCTTGACGATTTTCTTGTGTTTATTTCCAAAGCTGAAAATAAAGATTTGAACTATAAGCAGGCATACCTAGCTTATATGAAAGAAATCGACAACCTTAAATAAGAACAAGGAGTAAGGAGCAAAGAATAAAGACAGATCCCTCACAGGTTTTCCCAAACTAAACCTGAACGTAGTGGAAAGCCCGCATCCCAAGCTTTGCTTGGGGAGGACTTGTAACGGAGTGCAGGGCTGCTATTTCCGATGCAACGCTATCACTGCTTTTCAAAAAACAAACAAATTACTATAAATGGTAGTTAGATTGTATAATTATATCAACATCCACTCGTTAAATTTTAAAGCCCTCGCCTATTTACCTATATTTGACGACTGATGAATATTGCCGAAGAATTTTTAGTAAAAGCCGATGAAAAGGCCTTCGATGTCCCACACCGCAACACCATTAATTATAATATTGGTAAGTATAACGTAGCGGTCGCTCGTGGTTTATCGAAGTTTGAAAATTTAGAGGTATCCAAGCGCAGGGCACACGTAATTAAATGGCGTGTGATGGAAAATTTAGACAAGCTTTTACCAGAGTTTGAATCGAATTTCCAAAAACGTGGTGGCAAAGTGATTTGGGCCAATGATGCTGTTGAAGCACAAAAAGAAATCTTGCAGATTATCCAACGTGCTGGGGGTAAAAGCGTCATCAAATCCAAGTCGATGACTACCGAAGAAATTCATTTGAATGAGTTTTTGGAAAAGCACGACATTGAATCTCTAGAAAGTGATTTGGGCGAGTATATTGTGCAATTACTAGGACAAGCTCCTTACCATATTGTAACGCCTGCCATGCACTTGAGCAAGGAAGATATTGCCAAACTATTCCATGAAAAGTTCGGAACTCCTATTGATGCTACGCCAGAGCAACTCACTCAAAAAGCCCGTGAATTACTAAGGGAAAAATATTTAACGGCTGATATTGGCATTACTGGTGGAAATTTCCTCATTGCAGATACAGGCAGTATTGCCCTTACCGAAAATGAAGGCAATGCTAGGTTAACCACCACCTTTCCTAAAATACATATCGCCATTGTAGGTATCGAAAAACTGGTGCCTTCCTTAACAGATTTGGATTTATTTTGGCCTTTGCTGTCTAGCCACGGCACGGGACAAAACCTTACTGTTTACAACACTATCTTAAGTGGGCCAAGACAAGCCAATGAAACAGATGGTCCAGAAGAGATGTATGTTATTTTGCTGGACAATGGTCGTACCAACTTATTGGCACAAAAAGAACAGCGTCAGGCTCTGTATTGCATTCGTTGTGGTGCTTGTTTAAATGCTTGCCCTGTTTACAAAAACATTGGTGGCCATACTTATAACACCACCTACAGCGGACCAATTGGATCTATCATTACGCCTCATTTTAAGGGCATGAAGGAGTTTAAACATTTAAGCTATGCTTCTAGCTTGTGCGGCAAATGTTCTGAAGTTTGCCCCGCAAAAATTGACATCCATAAAATGTTGCTGCTTAACCGTAGAGACGCGGCATCATCTAACGAAAATACTACTGCCGAAAACATTGGCTGGAGTATCTGGAAAAAGGGCATGAAAAAACGTTCGTTAATGGACTTTTTTAGTGGTAAAATGAAGAATTTCTTTCTCAAAACTTTTTTCAAAAAAGGATGGGGAAAATATCGTGAAATGCCAGAAATAGCCCCTAAATCTTTTGCCAAACGCTGGGAAGAGCATCAGAAAAAACAGGAAAAAGAGTAGGTATTCGTTTCAGTTTTTCTTTGCGTTCTTAGCGTATCTCTTCCTTTCTTTGCGATAAAGGTTTTACCGTAATTCCATATTAATTTTCTTTGTTTTGTGATGAAGTTTTTAATCGATAAGTTTTCGCAAAGGGACGCAAAGATTAAGGGACTTAAAAACTAACAGTTACGCTCAATCTCTGGCAACTTAATTACTATATTTACTGGAAACCAATATCAACCTTATGTTATTCGACAGAAAGCAAAAATCCGACTCAGAGCTATTATCGATCTACAAGCATTTACTTTTCCCACGTTTAATTGAAGAAAAAATGCTGATTTTACTGAGACAGGGTCGAATAGGCAAATGGTTTTCTGGTATTGGGCAAGAAGCCATTGCTGTAGGAAGTACATTGGCGATGCAAAGCGATGAATATATTTTACCCATGCACCGCAATCTTGGTGTTTTCACTACCCGAGGTATCCCATTAAAGAAATTGATGGCTCAATGGCAAGGTAAGCTGAGCGGTTTCACCAAAGGAAGGGATAGATCCTTTCATTTTGGCACTCAAGATTACAAAATTGTGGGCATGATTTCTCACTTAGGCCCTCAAATGGCCTTAGCCGATGGTATTGCATTGGCCGATCTCATTGCTGAGCAACCTAAAGCTACGCTAGTTTTTACTGGCGAAGGTGCTACGAGCGAGGGTGATTTTCATGAAGCAATTAACGTGGCGGCTGTTTGGAATTTGCCAGTAATTTTCTTGATTGAGAACAATGGCTATGGATTATCGACCCCTATTAATGAGCAATATCGTTGCAAGCATTTAGTAGATAGAGCTATAGGCTATGGTATTGAAGGCATACAATTAGACGGCAACAATATTCTTGAGGTTTATGATAAACTCTCTGAGTTGGCCCAAGATATACGTAAAAACCCTAGGCCTGTATTGGTAGAATGCCTAACGTTTAGAATGCGTGGTCACGAAGAGGCCTCGGGCACTAAATATGTTCCACAAGAATTGTTTGACGAGTGGTCTAAAAAAGATCCACTTAGAAATTTTGAAGAATACCTTTTAGAACAAAATGTCTTAACTGAAAATTCTATCACTGAAATTAGAAGCACCTTTAAAAAACAGATTGACAGTGAAGTGGAAGCTGCTTTTACCGAACAGGAACCAGAAGCAAATGCGCTGCATGAACTAAGCGATATGTATTATCCCTATGAAACTACACCGTCTGTTCCCTCAAGCTCAAGTTCAGAAAAGAGATACTTAGACGCAATTACCGATGGTTTAAGGGAAGGCATGCAACGCCACTCCAATTTAGTGTTAATGGGACAGGATATTGCTGAATACGGCGGTGCTTTTAAAATCACAGATGGCTTTGTTAAAGAATTTGGGAAAGCTAGGGTACGTAACACTCCTATTTGCGAATCTGCGATTGTTGGAGCTGGCTTAGGACTATCCATTAACGGCTACAAAGCAGTAGTAGAAATGCAGTTTGCGGATTTTGTAAGTGTAGGCTTCAATCAAATTGTAAATAACCTTGCCAAAACACATTATCGTTGGGGAGAAAAAGCCGATGTAGTGATTCGTATGCCTACTGGTGCTGGCACAGGTGCCGGACCTTTCCACTCCCAAAGCAACGAAGCTTGGTTTACCAAAACACCTGGTTTAAAAGTTGTATATCCAGCATTTCCTTATGATGCCAAGGGATTATTATTGGCTTCTATAGAAGACCCCAATCCTGTCATCTATTTTGAACATAAATATTTGTACCGGAGCTTAATTGGAACAGTTCCTGAAGGTTTTTATACCATAGAGATTGGAAAGGCTAACGTACTGAAGGAAGGTCAACAGCTTTCTATCATTACCTACGGACTGGGAGTTCACTGGGCATTAGACTACCTCAAAACAAACCCACAAATATCAGCAAGGGTAGTTGATTTGGTAAGCCTACAACCTTGGGACAAATTAGCAGTAGAGGCTGCCGTAAAAGCTACTGGAAGGGTGTTGATTTTACATGAAGATACACTAAGTGGTGGTTTTGGCGCCGAACTTTCAGCATGGATCAACGAGCATTGCTTTGAACATCTTGATGCTCCAGTAATGCGTTGCGCTAGCTTGGATACTGCCATTCCAATGAGTAAAATTTTGGAAGATGATTTCTTAGCAAAGGCAAGGTTAGCAAACACAATCGAAAAACTACTATCTTACTAAAAAGGCGAATCTAAAAATATGATTCTCATCACTTTAACTCCTAAAACGAGTAAAGGCCCTGTAACATTTACTTAAAGAGAGCGTTAAGTTAAATGATGAGGGCCAGTAATGAGCGTTATTTTATAGATGATGGTCTTATAGCCGTAAAATTATTCATTTACAGTGCTTAACGAGAAAATGAGACTTTTTTTCACATTTTGTGTATCTATGAAGTCGTATATTTAGTTGTTTTACTACAAAAGACGCTTTTATGAATGTTGGTAAAATCTTAAGAAAGCTGAGACAATACAAGGGGGTTACGCAAGAGAATATTGCCACATTTTTAAATTTGGAAAGGTCTGCGTATTCCAAATTAGAGCAAGACAAGACCATGTTAAGGCTTGACACCGCCAAACTTATTGCTGTATTTTACGGTTTTGAATTACACTATCTCATTTTGTGCATGGAATACGACCACTATTTAAATAACCCTACTACACAGAGGTTAATTAAAGCACAGAAAGACAAAGAAGCACTCTTTGCAAAACAGATTGCCTATTCTGCATAAACTTCTGCCAAGGGATTAAAAAGATAAATTTTTCCATTATCCAAACAGGTACAACGATAGCGTTTTCTAATTCGTTCGCCTTTTTGAAATTTACGCCCATCTTTTAAAGTAAAGACACTATTGATGGGCAATTGCTCCACATGCAAAGTTTCTTCTTGTACATCGTATTTTTTTAGCGCACGAGCCAATCTTAAATCGGTACAGCTAGACGCAGCAGGATTATTTAGATAAGACACAATCCCTTGGTTTACGTCGGCTGGGAAAATCTCCAAATCAAAAAAAGGCTTCATCATTTTCTTGAAGTTATTTTTCCATTCGGCACCATGCGGCTTCACCTTATTCTTATGGTCGTTCCAAGTAAGTAAATGAGCAAATTCATGCACAGTGGTGACCAAAAAAGCATATGGATTTAAATCGTTATTTACTGAGATTTTATGCCCGTTCCCTTTAAATGGATGTCGATAGTCACCTAGTTTGGTGCTTCGATTCTTCGAAATTTTAAATTCACACTGAAAATAGTCAATCCATTTAGCAATAATAGGTGCCGCAGCTGGGGGCATATATTGTGCTAGGACCTCTTTTTTATCCATTGAAAGAAACTCTGGTTAACTGTTTAAACGACGAATGGTGATCAGAAGTATCTACACTTTTCATGCCAATCATTCCCACACAGCAATATAGCAATTTACTTTAAAAACTGATAAGCAATCAATGCTGCTACATAAGCCATTACTGTCATATACACCAACTGTATCATTGGCCATTTCCATGATTTCGTTTCTCTATAAACAATTGCTACTGTACTCATACATTGCATGGCAAAAGCATAGAATAACATCAACGAAAAAGCGGTAGCAAAGGTGAATATTGGCAAGCCTGTTTGTGGATCTTTGGCTGCACCAATTTTATCTCTTAACCTCATTTCTCCCCCATCATCATCAGCGCCTTCAACACTATAAATTGTTGCCATGGTACCTACAAAAGCTTCGCGGGCAGCAAAAGAGGTAATTAGGGCAATGCCTATTTTCCAATCGTAACCCAATGGTTTAATTACTGGTTCTATGGTTTGTCCCAATAAACCTGCGTAAGAGTTTTCTAATTTCTCTGCCGCTCTATCTCTTTCCAAAGTAGCCAATTGTACAGTATCCTTAGAAGTAGCTTCAATATGATCATATTTGGCGTCGATGGCTTCAAAACGTTTCGAAGGTCCGTAAGTAGACATTACCCATAAAATGATGGAAATAGCAATGATTACCTTACCCGCTTCCAACACAAATGTTTTAGATTTTTCGTACATCGTAAACAACACGTTTTTCCAACGCGGCATACGATATACAGGCAGTTCCATGATAAAATAAGAACGCTCTTTGGCTTTGATGATAAATTTAAAGACCAAGGCTACCAAAATTGCCGCAATAATGCTGATGAAGTACATGGCCATCAAGGTTAGTCCTTGTAGGTTAAATATGCCCCAGATTTTCTCGTCAGGTACTACCAGAGAGATCAACAAAGTATAAACAGGTAATCGGGCAGAGCAGCTTACTAATGGCGTAACCATAATGGTAATGATCCTGTCTTTCCAGCTCTCAATGTTACGGGCACTCATGATAGAAGGTACTGCACAAGCGATTCCTCCAATCATAGGTACTACTGATTTACCACTCAAACCAAACTTACGCATGATTTTATCCATCATAAAGGTTACCCTGGCCATATAGCCAGTGTCTTCCAAAATGGATATCAAAGCAAAAAGAATAGCAATTTGAGGAATAAAAATCACAATCCCCCCTAATCCTGCCACTACACCATCCAAAAGCAAATCGGTTAATACTCCCGCCGGCAAATGTTCATGCCCTTTTTCAGTAAGCCATGCAAAGCCGCCTTCTATCATATCCATTGGTACTGATGACCAAGAGAAAATGGCGTTAAAGATGAAAAACAGAATAAAAAAGAAAATGACAAAGCCGAAAACTTTATGCGTTAATATGGCATCAATTTTATCCGTAAAGGTAAATTTCTTCGTAGCACCAGTATCTACTACTACATCGCTTAGTACTTTGCTTAAGTGTCGATATCTGGCCACCGTCTCTTCTCCTTGGAGCTTCACGGTATCAAAACCATTTCCTATCTCAATGGCTTCAATTTCTTCTTGTTCTTTCTCTGTAAAAAAAGCTAGGTGTTCATGCTGATGCAGCACTTGCAACGCATAATAATCATTATCTGTAGCAATTTTTTGCTTGATGGCCTCTACTGCTTCAGGAGCGAAACTTTTGGCATCAATACTATTAGTTTGTGTAGCTAATGGCGTAATTTGAGCAATAGCTTGTTTTAAGGTGGATAAACCTTCTCCTTTTCTGGCAGAGATATTAACCACTTGCACCCCTAGTCGTTGAGCTAATTTGTCAACATCAATGCTAATGCCTTCCTTTTTAGCCATATCGGCCATGTTAAGCACCAATAACATTGGAATACCCAAATCCGCAACTTGTGAAAATAAAAGTAAATTACGACGTAGGTTGGTTGAGTCGGCAACTAGTACAATTACATCTGGATGACTACTATTACCCTTATCAGCTAATACCTGAAAAACGATACTTTCATCCTTACTTTTGGGATATAATGAATAAGTACCTGGTAAATCAATCACTTCAGCAGTTTTGCCCGATGGCAATTTGCAGAAGCCCGTCTTTTTATCGACAGTGATCCCAGGGAAATTCCCAATTTTTTGATTTAATCCTGTTAGAAGGTTAAATAGGGTAGACTTTCCGGTATTCGGATTTCCAACTAAAGCAACTTTTAAATCAGCCAAAATACTATTGAATTATAATTACGGCAGCTTCGGTTTTACGTAAACAAAGTTGGTATCCAGCTACACGGATCGCGATAGGGTCTCCTAGTGGTGCACATCGCTCCACTTCAACCTCCTCGCCTGGAAGGCATCCCATTTCCATTAATTTCACTGCCATTTCTGCATCAGTAAAAGAAACAATGATACCTTTTTGTCCTGGATTTAATTGCGAAAGTTTCATACAAAATCTTTATTTACGAGCAAGAAAAACCGTATTCAGTGCCCAAAAAAACTGCCGCAAGTTAGCCCTTATTTATATCAAATCCAAATAAGGCAGTGTAACAAAACCGTAAAACCTTGCAAGAATACTTACTTAGTTTCCACAAACAAAAAAGGAGCTCCTCACGAAGCTCCTTTTCTTTCTTATATATGTTATTTTAGTTTCTTCCTGGGCCGCCCATTCTGAAGTTGCCTTGACCTCTTCCTTGTTGTCCCGGCATTTGCATACCTGCAATACTACTCAATGAATAAGTAAATGAGAACATGAAATAACGTTTCAATACGTTAAAGTTTTGATCTACGATAGAGTTGGCACTTGCAGTACGTAAAATACCGGTATTTTCATTAAACAAATCGTTTACAGACAATTTAAATGTCCCTTTATTTTTAAAGAATTGACGACTGATGTAAGCATTTACCTGTGTATAGTCTGCATTAGCTGCTCCTCTTCCTGTAAGACTGTTATAAGTCACATCTGTTTGTAAGCGGATGTTGCCAGGAAACACATAGCTAATATCAATATTAGGTGATAAAGTGTAGAAATTGGTTGTTTGACCAATGGTATAGGTTCCATGATCCCATCTTCCAGAAACACCAGCAATTAAGTCAAACTTATCCATGTTGGTCACTAATTTATAACCATTTCTTACTCCAAAGTTTCTGGTTACATTCTTGCTTCCATCTGCAGTTAAGTTAGTCCCCTTGCTATTTGATACCCCTCCATCAATTTGTAGGTTTAGTTTATTTCCTTTAATAATTGGCAAGCCTAAATTTCCAAAGACATTGATGTTGTAGTTACCATCAACATTTACGTAACGATTTTCGATCTTACCGATATTATCTCCTGAAGTAATCTCCCTTTGAGCATTACCAAAATCATTGAAAGTTTGTGTAATGAAAGCTCCTAAGAACAAGGTACGATAGCTCGCAAAGTCAAAGTTGTTATAAAAAATCCTTAAATTATTTGAAAACGAAGGTTTCAAATCAGGATTTCCTTTAGGAATAGTCAAAGTGTTGGTATTATCCAATACTGGCTGAATCTGATCAATACTTGGTTGATTAGTTCTACCGTCGTACCTGATGTTTAAACGTTTAGAATTACTGAAGTTATATCTAAACTGAGCTGTAGGGGTAATGTTAAAAAAATCTCTTTTAAAAGAACTTCCGGTAGTTAAATTGTCGTTGGTACGATTAGTTAACTGACCAGCTACACCGATATTCCAGTTGTATTTTTTCTCGTTTTTATTTAAGCTAAAACCTAAAGCATTTGTCCAAGTAGTATTTTCAAATTCGTTGCTGTAATCTGGGTTTGCAACCAATACATCATACTGTTGGGTTACGGTGTTAAAATTATAAAGATTACGTTTCCTGTTATCATGGATATAACCGTTTTGCAAATTAAATTCTAAACTTAAAGTTTTAGACAACGGCTCTGTATAAACTAATCTAGCTGTATTGCTAAATGAATTTACATTGTTGTCATTTAACTGATCAAGATTTCTAACTGTAGTTCCTCCTCCAGGCAACGCTAATGTTTCTGGATTTTTGTTATAGGTATCCGCATCACTATCATTGATATTTGTACTTACATTTAACGATAGCGTACGACCGCGACGAAGGAATTTTCTTCGAAGCAATAAGTTATTGCTAACAACTGGACTTTTTGACCCAGTGATTAGATTTTGAGATCCTACTGCATTACCTGCCAAGTTATTCCTTACATAATTCGTCATGCTATTGCCTGAGTTATCTGTATAAGAAATATTTGGTTGAATTCTGATGGAAGTTGCAGAGTCTAATTTAGTATCCACCATAAAGTTCAAACGATGGTTCAAACGTTGAGTAGTGCTCTCTAAATTACTATTATTGGTTACTGTGTTATTGCCAATAAAATTCTGTGAGTTGGTAAAACCAGTATTAAACAATGAGGTTTTATTAAAGAAGTAACTTCCGGTAAATTGAGTTCCATCATCGTAAGTATCGGCAAAGTCAATACCTGCTGCATTAGTGGTAGTAATACCTTGTTGTTGCTGACCACCACCGCCGCCGCCAAACATCATACCACGACCACCGCCGCCACCGCCAATACCGCCACCAAAGTTTTGCTTGTTCACGTTATTAAACTGACCTATTAAGGAAATGCGTTGTGCGTTATCAAAACGGTTCAGGTTGATATTTACATCATAACGATCATCAGTACCGTAACCCGCAGTGCTGTTACCCATGTAGCCTTTATTCTTAATTCCGTTTTTGGTAACGATATTTAAGATTTTTTCACGGTTACCATCATCTACACCAGAGAATTTAGATTGCTCCGACATATCGTCGATAATCTGGATTTTGTCCACCATATCAGCCGGCAAGTTTCTGGTTGCCAACAAAGGGTCGTTCCCCATAAAGTCCTTACCATCTACACGTACTCTCTTAATGGTTTCACCTTGTGTAGTTACCGTACCATCTTTAGCTACATCAACGCCTGGAACTTTTTTCAATAGATCTTCAACCACTGAGTTTTCTTTAACCTTCAAGGTAGAAGCACTGATCTCCAAAGTATCTTTTTTAACCACTACAGGTGGTGTTTCTCCTTTGATCTCTACTCCTTTTAGGGTTACTCCTATATCCTCCATTAACAATTCACCAAAATTGATGCTTGGTTTTGCAGCAGTAAGTTCAAAATCCTTGTTAATGGTTTTTAATCCAAGAAATACTACATATAACCTGTATTTGCCTGCAGCAATATTATTTACGGAGAAAGTACCATTGGTACTTGTTGTGGTAGAACCAACCACGGCAGAATCGGCAGCCAATCTTTTGATCGCAATGGAAGCGTAATCTATTGGTTTCTTGTCTTTTTCATTTAACACTTTTCCACTCACAACTCCTTGTGCTTGTGCAAAAGTGATATTACCCAACAAAAGTAGGGCTATAAATAAAGCTCTTTGTAAATGTTTGTTCATTTGTATGTTCTAAAAAATTATTTTATTGAAATTACCTAATCAGACTTTTGAAAGCCTCAAAGGTTTGTTAAGAAATGTTAAAAACGCAGTAACATTTTAAATACAACTAACTTTATCGTTACAAATACGGAAATTGGGGTTGGGCTATAAGGAGGCTAATTTTAAATTACATGCTCCTATGACGTGAATGAGGGATTTTTGGGCACTTGCAACTTGGTTTAAAGATGCTACATGATTGAAGCACTAAAAACAGAAAAAAAAATAAAATCAGATTAAACCTTGTTTTCATCAGTCTATAATTTTTCAATTTTTGTGATGAAGCTATCATGCGTTTCCAAATTCATCTGTCTTGTTGAATACGTCATTGCTGCGTATGATGGTCTCATTGTAGTTTGACAAGTGCAAAAGCACGTAACTAAATACCCCCATTAAGCAGCCAATCATGTCGCAGGCAAAGTCCCACCACTCCGCCGAGCGATAGGTAAAAACTTTCCATTGAAGCAATTCTATTCCTCCGCCAATGGCTGCCGAGATTAAGATAATTTTAAATATGGTTAGCGAGCGAAAACTATAGTTATGTTGATATTTTATCTTTCCGTAAAAAAGCAGGATGGTGAGCACATAAAAAAAACCTAAATGCGCCAACTTATCAAAGCCTGTAAAGAAAAAACCAGAACTTTGGCCACTGGAAAGATCAATGTTACAAAGCACTAAAATAATGATGGTCCACAATATGGCCCAACGTTGATATTTTAGTGCTTTGAATTTGGCCATATTATGCGCCTATTAATGCTTTATAGTCGTCAGCACTTAACAATCCGTCTACTTCGCTTGCATCAGCCAAAGTAACTTTAACCATCCAGCCTTCGCCATATGGATCAGAGTTTACCAACTCTGGATTGTCGTTTAATGCCGAGTTAAATTCACTTACTGTTCCAGTTACAGGCATGAAAAGATCAGAAACGGTTTTAACAGCTTCTACAGTACCAAACACTTCTTCTTTTGCTACTTCAGAGCCGATAGTATTGATATCGATATAAACGATATCTCCTAGCTCGCGTTGAGCGAAATCTGTGATGCCAATAGTAGCTTCATTTCCTGACACTGATACCCATTCGTGATCTTTAGTGTACTTTAGTTCTGATGGAAAGTTCATTTTTATGTTTTTATTAAGTTTGTTTTAGATTAATATCTGTACCCCGCAAAGGTAATGAAATTATGCTATTGCCAATCTACTTTTAATTTAAGGTTACCCTGAGGCTAAATCCGAAGTTACTAAACGAAGTATTGAACGATTGTGAGGTGTATGGTTTAGTGATATTCGAATCATAAAATACCCTTACATTGAAACGTTGGTTCAGTACATAATCTACACTTGGACGTAAGGTAATATTCTTAGCCCCCGACGACACTTCTGCTTCGGTAATATCCGCACGATAAATCACGGTCTTGTTATCTCTTACTGATACATCTAGTTTGAAGTCCATGTTGTTATCCATTTTCATTTGCTTAAACAAACCAAAAGGGAACCTGAATTTAGTAGTTCGATAACCCAATCCAAAAACGATATTGTTTTCAGAAAGGTGGGCCAACTGGCTATTTGCCAAACTTAAACCTAACAACCTCGTTTTATTAATCTCGAAATTAAGGGTCATGTTATTTTTCAAACGGGTATCAAAACCAATCAACGGCGCAAATTGCTCAGAGATGGTTACTTGTGAGAACTGGTAGAAAGGCAAGAAGTTTCCGTTTACATCTGTGCTACTTACCGCTCCGTTTGATTCTTCGTACTTCAATAAGCTATTAAAACCATTAATGCTATAAGTAGAACGATAGCCATGTCTTAAACTTAATTCAGAGAAACGATCTGCAATGAAAGGATACTTGGTAAGTCCTGAGTAAGTTAATCTCCAGTTTGGCAACGGTATTTTCGGCAAACTGTTCAAACTAGATGAATTAGGATCTTTACCTGTGTAAGCGGCAAGGAAAGCTAATACAACTACATCTTGCGAACGTTTATCGTAACCATTGGCAAAACCATTGGTTGTACCAATTGAATTAGGATTCAATGCCCCTAAACGACGTGAGATTACTGATCTGTTGTTCATGAAATCATTGAACACACTTGACAAAACAGCACCGCTTTTATCCTTAAATGCCGTTCCTATAGAAATGGTAGAAATGCTGTAATCACCTGTAGTATTTGGACTCTGGTTGGCAAATGCTCTAGAATTAATATCGTATTTAAAGTTAGTAGAGTAATTCAAGGTCCTATTTTTACTCGCTAGTAAGGTAATCTTTAAATCACGGATAGGCTCAATGGTACTGGTTAATTGGAAATCTTCACGAAGCGTATTTACATACAACTGCATTTGGCTATCATCTGTAGTGATCCAGCCATTATTCACTGCCATTAAACGAATATCTCTCTGACTACCAAAAACGAAACCTAAGCCTGGTGCCCCACTCATATCATCAATCCCAAAAAATCTGGTTTTTGGCAAATAGCCTGGTAAAAATATCCCTTGGGTTTTGGTATAGGCCACGTTAACATTTTTAATACTGGTTAACAAGCCTACCATTACGTTCGACATTTTGAAAGTGGTATCTCTATTATTTAGGCTACGTCTGATAAAGCCAAATTTATTGTATAGAGAAATCATGTTCAAGGTAGGGTTTACCTGTATCGTTCGTGAGTTTTGGATCGTGTTACCTAAATTGATCGTAGGATCATTCAAGGTAGACAAGGCCTCTGTTTGCCATGTGAATGTAGTACCATAAGTAGTGGCTAAACTGATCCAGTCTAAACCTGGTATTTTGGCAATTGGCCAGTTGTATCTTACGTTAAGGCTATGGTTATAATCTGTAGTACGGCCTAATCCTTTGATATTATTCCAAAGAATTTCCCTCTTCAATCCTTCAATACGACCTTCTGGCTCATCAATAATCGAATAGTTGGTCGCATCAAAATCCAGACTTAACGACTTAGTCAAATCCCATGCAATACCGTACACTCTTGTTACCAAGAAATTTTTATTAAACGTAGTATTGATAGGAATGTAGTTGTTAGGATCATTATTCCTTAAGGTATTCTCTGAATAGAAGCGATCAAAATCTATCCTAAAATTGATAGAGTTTGGCAACAATGAGAAGTTAAAATCCTTCAACAACTTCAAAGTGTTAGACTTGATCAACTTATCAAATGGTTGATAGCTTTTAGAGTTATAGCTATAGTTATAAGCTAAGGACGCTTTATAGGTGTTCTGAATAGTTGTTTCATTGATAAAGTCACGATGCGACATTTTAGTTTGCGCATAGGAAACATTGAAATTCTCAATATCCCACAACCTCACTTTTGCATCTTCTTTTACCCGTTCCTTACGTACATTGGTAAAAGCTAAACTACTTCTAGTAGTATAATCTTGCGCAAAGTTCAATATCGAATCTCTTTGGGCCTTAGTAGAATTGTCTAAAGCTTTTGAAAGCTCAATATCAGGTGTACGCGGGTCGAACTGAGGCGTTGCAACTTGTTTAGAGTAGCTCACAAACATTGGGATTTTCACCCCACTTTTTTGTGGTAGAAATTTACCTAATTCCATGTTCGACGAGATGTCGAAAGCCATATTATCTGACCTGCTACGTTGACTCACTTTACTATCAATAGAACCAAAACCTACCGTTGATTTAGTTCCTGAAATGTTCACATCAGCAAAATCGGCAAGCTTGGCACTCATCCTTGCGGTAGCGGCCCAACCTCCACGTTCATCAAACTCAGTTAATCGTAACTCGTTAAACCAAGCCTGTGCATATTTAGATAAACCATCATCATTAAGAGAGGCATCTGGTCCAGTTCGCAAAGGATTTTTCAATCCCAGCATATACACACGTACCTTACTCATGTCTGGCTGACCTTTTACAATAATGGTATTCTTACCATCGGTATATCTAAATGGCACATTAATAGGCCATGGTGCATTTCCTAAACGGGCATTGTTACGGGCAATTTTTGCTTTTTGGAAAAGCTCCAGCTGGATGATCATCTTATTTTCTTCTGGCCAAATGGCATAAGCATCACTGGTACCTGGTTGCGTTACTCTTAGCGGTTTATTGTATTCGTAATAGTTATCGTCGTTATCAGTTCCTATTCTTAAAAACGCACTCAGATCATTATCTTGTAAACTATTGATGCCATCACCTTCCAAGTGGATGTACATTTCCAATTTCTTGTATGACCTAAAGTCATTGATAGCGGTTTTAAATGCAGCTCTACCATAACCGTCCCTCAAATCCTTAACGATCATAGAAAGCGATTGCTCATTTTGACGAGTATCTCCTCTATAGTTACTAAAATCTCTTTCTCTTTCAATACCTGGAGGAACAACGTAAGGAATAGGTACTCTACGACCGTTTTCTTCGATGTTTACAGTACCCAATTCTAAGATAGAGTTATCTGGTGACGGATTTGTTCCCAAGCTTGGATCAGCAATTACTTTACCGCTTTCATTTTTAGCGTTATATTGTCTCCACTCTCCCCTTACAAATTGGATTTTCGCAAATCTCAATACTGCAGTATCAGCAAAGTTGGTCATAAACATCCTTACAAAGCGGATAGATTTGAAATCTTGAATGTTAGCTGATTTTGATTCGTATTGCGCCAATGGAATACGGATTTGGTACCAAGTGGCATTTTGAGTCTGACCATTAGCTAATTTAACCGAAGAAGTTACTTTATCAGTTACAAAACCTTGTCCAACTTGCAAATCTCCAGGACGCATAGATATCTTGTATTGATAGTATTCGTCAGACTGGGTCATGTTGTTATCACGGTTGATATCCTCCCCATCAGGCAAATAAGTAGAGGCCGAATTTTCCAATCCCAATTCTTGCTGTGATTGTTGAGCGGTTTTCGAGTTACCTTCCACTCCATTGAAATTCATGTAACGTTTTAAGACCCCTGCATTTTCTTGATCTAATTGTCCACCCCTAAAATAAGTATAGTCATCAGAAGAAGGGTCATTTTCGAAAGCTAAGGCTGCATCAGGATTCAATTGGGCTTTAATTTGTTGGATTTGAGCCGCAAACTTAGCCCTCTCATTAGCATTAGATAAACCATCCAAACCAACATCTTGTGCTCTCCTCACATTTGGATCATTATCAAATACCTGGACTACGGGCTGCAATTTAGGTACACGACCCCAAATGGTCTCATCGTACTTGCTTGGATCATCATCAGCTGGTAATCCATTTTCCAATGACTTACGACCGTCTCTCAAAATATCTTCGGAGATATTACCTAAGTTAAAATACAGATCTCCACCCTGCGAACCTGGCTTGTACATGAAAGGATCCATCACCCAAAGTTCAATGAACTCAATATTTTGGGCCTCAAAATCATTTACATCTACCCTTCTCATAATTCCGCCCCATCTGTTTCTAGGGTTTTGCAAAGTACCATTAGGGTTGAAACCGTTTGTCACATAGTTATAAGGTCCCCTTAGCATTGGATAATATGCCAAATCGAGTGTTTGTAGCGTAATAGGTTGACCCGTACTGATCTGCTTGAAAGGAAAAACCTCCGTTTCTAGCACTTCCCTTACGTAATGGTTAGACATCTCGTTTTTATTATTTTTGATGTTATCAGGAATTTGACCTGCACCACCTCTATTATAAAAAACTGGGTCGATATTATAGAAAGCAAGTTTAGCACGATTGTAACCATACTCTAAACTTGGAGGCAAACCGGGTGCTCCTTCTGGGAACATTTGTGGTGTACCTGAAATTTGCCAAGAAATAGCACTCTTTAAATCAATTACTGAACGTGAGGCCTCAAAATCATCAATAAAACTGGTACCGCCCTTACTACCACCCATATTCAGCGCAGATGGATGGCCCGGAATAAGCTGGGCAAACTCTCCGTAGAACGATATATTAGATTTTTCTTTGGTAGAGATCAACGGCAACTTATCAATCATCTTGGTTAAAAATCTCGAAGATGAAGTATAGTTTACATCCATTCCCCAAATAGAGTTGGAAATTGGCTCTTCACCAAAATTAACCTTTGGTGTAATTGGACGCTCAGTGAGGTTCATAAAGGTACCCCCGATATTCAACTTATTGTTCACTCGATAGTCACCCCTTACCCCAAACAATGAACGTTGTTGTAAGCCAAATAACTCATTGTTTTCTGTAGAGATACGGATGGATTGACCAGAGCTTAGTAACGCTGTATTTAAAATTTTCACCCTACCGCTCATGTAATCTACAGTATAGTCATTCCCCTCGATCAAAGGAATACTTCCCATAAATACCTTTACAGATCCTTCGGGAACGTTGATCGCATTTAAACTGAATTCGGAAGAAATTTCAGATTGGTAGTGCCCTTTGATCAGGTAACGATCTTTATCTGGAGACAATTGTTGTGCATCTGCTTTAGTAGCGCTATACAATTGTGGGAAAGTATATTTAGTGATTAAATTTTGTTCAGTTGTAAGGAATTGACTGGCTAAATCTTTACCAAACGGCTCAATTACCGGAAAAATGATACGCCCATATTGAGGATCAATGGTTACATAGCCACTATTGGTATTCAACAATGAAGTGGCCGAACCTCCTGTCCCAAAATTTGGATTGTTGGTGGTACCTAAATTACTTTGTGAAGAAGCAAAAGGATTACTTTGTGCTTCAAAATCGAAAACGCCATCGGGTTTAGCTTCTTTTTGAGGGTTTAATCGATCTAAACCAACCGCCTGTAACCATATTTTGTTAGTAGTATTTGCCCCTTCTGTAATGACAGCTCTTTCCACTCCAGAGGTTTCATCCAGTCTAAATAGATCAAGTTTAAAGTTTTGACTACTGATTTGATAGCCACCTATGTTATAGATGTTTTTCATCATCAAATTCCAGATTGGCAAATTAGGCTTGGTCGTCTCGTTTTTTAATAATTTGGCGAAAAGCACATTTGGCGTGGCTTGATCAAAGGGTATATCGGCAGCAAATTCACCTACCTGATATTCTTTACCATCTTTAGTATAACGATAAGCTACAGCCAAAAGCTCATCGGTATTGAGTTGGGTATTTAACGAGATATAACCTAATTGTGGTTGCAACGTAAACTCCCTATCGGTAAGTTTTCTACCATAAGTAATTTTAGCATAGTTATCTGTAGCACCTGTACTTGCAAAGAACGTAGATAAACTAGCACTACTTGACGACCTTGCGTCCGTTGGAATAGTAGTTAAAAGATTATTGGTATGTGGAGGGAAAGTAGAGTTACTAAAAGCAGATGGTAGACTATCATTAGGAGCGCTAGTACGGGTAAATGAAGGATTATAAGGGGCATACTCGCCTAAGTCCATAAAACCAATTACATCTCTCGAGTCGGTAGTATTACCTGTCTTATTAGTTACCCAAACTTCAATTCTGGTAATATTGATTCCAGATCTTACTACTGGGGCAGTTTTTAAGGATTTATTGTATTGATCACGGAAGTATTGGGCCAAAAAGTAGTGTTTATTGGCTTCGTAATCACTACCGCTCACCCTAAATTCGCTCTGTTGCGCACCGTTACTAATCTCTATTTGCTTTGATTGTGATTTCTGTTGGGTAAAAACAGTGGTCAAAGCCAATTTACCAAACTGTAATTGGGTTTTGATACCAAACAGAGCCTGTGTACCCGTAATTAATGAGGTATTCAATGGCAAACTTACGTTACCCGCTTCTATCTTTTTGATGATGTCATCGGGGCCACCGGTATAGTCCAATTTAATTTGGTTCTCAAAATCGAACTGCGCCTCGGTATTATAGTTCATTTTGATTTTCATTTTGGTACCGATGTTACCCACCACGTCCATTTGGATCCGTTGTGTGAAATCAAAATTGCTTTGTACTCTTTGTCTTTCGTTGAAAAGTGGATTTTCGTTTTTATTGACACGCCCTAAGAAAGTAAGCTCGGCCTCTCCACTAGGTTGAATATCAATGGTAGTTCCTCCGAAAATCTTCTCAAATACCCGACTATTAATTTTCACTTCGGGGATGATTCCCGTCTTGCGAATATCGTCTATTTCTTGGTTGGAGAATAAGCGCCAATTCTCACGTTTGATTTCGCTATTGACCAAACGGAGGTATTGCTCAACCGTTAAATATTGAGGGGGCGTATATAGCTTATCGCCAATACGCTCAGAAATGATATACCTATTGCTGGCAGCGTCGTAACTTACTTCCCGCTTAACGTTCTCTGGAAGCTTATAAAATGGATTGGAATAATTACGCAATCCCATCCATTGTTTTTCTTTTGGGTTAAATGTGTTTTTTGCAGAGTCCACCCTAGACCCGCCATTATTTACCTGTGAGAACGCTGTTTTGCCGATGCAAAGGCCTACCAGTAAAACAAAATAGGCTAGTTTGTCTTTCAATTTGGTTTATTTATAAATTCTTCAAAGCTTGTTTGATCATTTGCTCTACAGTTAGCTCACCATCGGACTTCTTCATTACATTATCCAATGCTTTTTCTGCAACCTGTTTGCTAAAGCCAAGCATGATCAAAGCAGATAACGCTTCATCTTTAATTGTATTGTGGCTAGGCATAGAAATTAATGATTCTATTCCTTCTTTTTTTAGTTTGTCTTGTAATTCAAGTATAATTCGTTGGGCTGATTTAGCACCTATACCCTTGATTTTCTGAATCAAAGCTACATCGGCGCCTACAATAGCCTGCTGTATTTCGTTTGGTGTTATAGAAGAGAGCATCATACGACAAGTGGTTGGGCCTATGCCCGAAACAGAAATTAAATGAAGGAATAACCTGCGTTCGCCTTCATCTGCAAAACCGTATAAGGTGTGCGCATCCTCTTTTACGTGTAACCACGTATAAATCTTACATCGTTCTGCGCTGCCTAATGCGGCATAAGTATTAAGCGATATATTGATGTGATAGCCAACCCCTCCTGTTTCAACAACAATGTAAGTTGGACATTTAAACGTCAGTCTCCCATCAATATAAGCGTACATAGTTCTAAGTTAAATTAAAAAGCTAAAAGTAGTAGAAACAATTAGCTTTTTAATTTTTTACAACCTTTTTTTGTTACTGTTAATCAGCAAAAGCAATTATTTCTTTTTGAACAAACCTTTTTTCTTAGGTTCGGCTTCCTCTTTAGCTTGTACATCAAGCACAGCAATGGTTACCATGTTCACAATTTCTCTAACCGAGCTGCCCAGTTGCACAATATGAACTGGCTTTTTAAGACCCAATAAAATTGGACCTACAGCTTCTGCTCCACCAAGTTCTTGCAGCAATTTATAAGCAATGTTTCCTGACTCTAAATTAGGGAATACCAAGGTATTTGCCGCTGCATCCGCTAATCTACTAAAAGGAAAGTTATCTTTCAACATGGCGTTGTTAATCGCAAAGTTTCCTTGCATCTCGCCATCTACTATAATTTCTGGATATTTCTCGTGAAGGATTTTAACCGCTTTTCTGGTTTTTTCAGGGATGATACCTTCATTAGAACCAAAATTTGAGTAAGAAAGCATCGCTATACGTGGTGTGATATTGAATTTTCTTACCGACTTCTCTAACAACAAAGTTAAATCTACCAAATCTTCTGCTGTTGGATCTACGTTCACTGTAGTATCTCCAAAGAAAACCGGTCCTTTTTCAGTCATCATCATATACATACCAGCTACACGCTTCACCCCTTCTTCGGTACCGATAATTTGTAAAGCTGGTTTAATAGTGGTAGCATAGTTTTTAGTTAAGCCAGAAATCATCGCATCTGCCTCGCCAAACTCTACCATTGAAGAACCAAAGTAGTTTCTGTCGCGCATCATTTTTACCGCCTCAGTTAAGGTTACCCCTCTTCTTTGTCTTTTTTCGTATAATGATTGTGCATATTTCTGTGTTCTTTCAGGCTCCAGAGCTGGATCGATAATTTGAACACCTTCTAGTTCCAAAGCATTTTCTTCAATAATAGCTTGGATTTTCTCTTTATTACCTAATAAAATTGGAATAGCGATGTTATCGTCTTTTACAATTTGGGCAGCCTTTAAGATTTTATAGTTATCTGCTTCTGCGAAAACTACTCGCTTAGGATCTGATTTTGCCTTGTTGGTGATGGCACGCATAATGGCGTCATCGGTACCTAAACGTTGTTTCAATTCCTCTGCGTAGGCATCCCAATCAGTAATTACCTTACGAGCAACGCCACTTTCAATCGCAGCTTTTGCTACAGCCATTGAAACGTTGGTCATTAAACGGAAATCCATTGGTTTAGGAATGATATAATCTTTCCCGAATTTTATGTTTTTGGCATTGTAGGCCATGTTAACTGCTTCCGGAACAGATTTTTTAGCCAATTCAGCAATCGCACGAACAGCCGCAATTTTCATTTCTTCATTAATAGCAGTTGCTCTAACATCTAAAGCACCTCTAAAAATATAAGGGAATCCTAATACGTTGTTCACTTGGTTAGGATAATCAGAACGGCCTGTAGCCATGATGATATCCTTACGTGAATTGATCGCTAAATCGTAAGCAATTTCTGGATTTGGATTAGCCATTGCCATTACGATAGGATTTTTAGCCATTGATTTCAGCATATCTACTGAAACGCAATCTGCTGAGGAAAGTCCGATGAAAACATCTGAATCTTTCATAGCCTCTTCTAAAGTGTGAAGATCACGAGTAGTCGCAAATTCCGCCTTAATGGCATCCAGATTTTGTCTATCTGCACGAATTACACCGCTTCTGTCGCACATTACAATGTTCTCTTTTTTGGCACCAATAGCCTCATAAAGTCTAGAACATGAAATAGCCGCAGCACCTGCACCATTCACTACGATTTTAATTTTATCGAGTTTCTTTTTTTGCAACTCGCAAGCATTAATTAATGCTGCTGCAGAGATAATTGCCGTACCATGTTGGTCATCGTGCATTACCGGAATGTTCATTTCTTCTTTAAGCCTGCGCTCAATTTCGAAACATTCTGGAGCTTTAATATCTTCAAGGTTTACTCCACCAAAAGTTGGCTCTAATGCTTTAACAATATTTACAAACTCGTCAACGTTCTTCGTATCTAATTCAAGGTCAAAAACGTCAATATCTGCAAAAATTTTAAACAAAAGGCCTTTACCTTCCATTACTGGCTTTCCAGCTTCGGCACCAATATCACCTAAGCCTAATACCGCAGTACCGTTACTAATTACGGCTACCAAGTTTCCTTTGGCGGTGTATTTATATACGTCTTCTTTGTTTTCTGCAATTTTTAAACAAGGTTCTGCTACACCTGGGGAATAGGCCAATGTCAAGTCTCTTTGTGAAGAGTAAGGTTTGGTTGGTATTACCTCAATTTTTCCAGGCCTACCTTGTGAGTGATAATCTAAAGCGTCTTGTTTTCTATTAATCTTGCTCATTCTTTAATCTTTTGTAGCGGCCAAAGTTACAATCTTTTTTTAGGATACAACCTGTTTTTTAACATTCTAATATGGAGTAGCCGCGAGTTGTAAACATCCTTAAAATAGTCTTTATAAACAGCAAAAGGGACCGAAAAGTCCCTTTTTAAAATCTCTAATATTTAATTTCACATGATCTTTAAGGTCATGCCTTCAGCAATTTTAGCAGTTTTCAAACCGTTGGCCTGCTTTAAGCTCGCCACGGTAATCCCATCAAATTTCTCCGCAATGCTCGAAAGGGTATCACCCTGTTTCACCTTGTAACTTACAAAAGAAGCCTTAGGTTTTGGCGCCAATTTCGGAGCTGTGCCCTCTTTGTATATTTTCAGCTTTTGCCCTGGAACAATGCTTAAAGCACTTAATTTATTCCAAACCTTCAAGTCTTGAACTTCCACACCATATTTATTGGCAATGATGGTAAGATTTTGACCTGGAAGTACTTTATGCACTAAAATACCAGACGCCTTTTCTTCTTTTTTAGGTTGTGCTTTCTTTCTTAAGTCTCTTACGTCATCGGTAGAAGCTAGAATAATTTCTTTATCAATATCCACATCCTTATTCAATACCTCAAACAATTGCTCATAATACTGATGTTCTGGATTAGGAATTACCACACGCTTTGGAGAGAGTGCCGTTCCGTTAACAATCTTCTTTTTATAGCTTGGGTTTAACGCAATAAGCGTTTCTTCTGTATGATTAATGGCATTAGCCACATCTGATAAGGCCACAAAATTCCTCACTTGTATGGTATCCGTCTTAAAAACGAAAGGAGTTGTTTTGGCTTGTATCTGATGCGTTTTAGCATACTTCATCACATAAACTGCCGCAATAAAGGCGGGCACATAATTACGAGTCTCGGCAGGTAAAAATCTTCTGATTTCCCAAAAATCACGCGAACCTGCTTTGTCTATAGCCCTATTTACGTTGCCTTTGCCACAGTTGTAAGCGGCAATGGCCAAAAGCCAATCACCCAGCTCTTCATAAGCATCTTTAAAATATGCCGCAGCGGCGTAACTGGCTTGTATAGGATCCTTACGTTCATCCACAAAGTTGTCCATATTTAGGCCATAAGCCTTTGCGGTACCAAACATAAATTGCCACAAACCTGTAGCTCCAACCCTAGAAACCGCATGTGGATTTAAAGACGACTCCACAATGGACAAGTACTTAATTTCGGTTGGAATATTGTATGATTTTAATGCCTTTTCAAAAATTGGGAAGTAATAGGAAGAAAGCCCCAACATATCAGCATACATACCTTTACGCTTTACATAAATGTCTATGTAACTTTGTACATACTCATTGTAATCTAGCGGAACGGTTTGCTTAATGGAATCAAGCCTTAACTTGTACAACAAGTTTTGCCCGAAAAACATTGGCTGGTTAATTAAAGGTACTGCCACTGTATCTGTAGCTGGCGCTGTGGTCAGTCTTTTTAAAATGGTATCACCTTGGACAGCTTTAACTGGAACTTGAGCTTGAGCGCTTAAAACAGTTACCAAACCTAAAACAGTAAGTATCAATTTCCTCATAGGCCAATTTTGTTAAACACATAGAAACATAGATGATCAGTTCGTAAAGGATTTCGGAGTTCGTTCTAGCAATCCTTCAATAATTAAACAAATACGCTATGTGTCTACGTGCTTTATTTTTTTCCGATGATTAAGTTTTCTCTAAAAAACTATATGACAATGAAAGCAAAGTTTGTTCGTTAAAATGCTTTCCCATTAACTGGATACTTAACGGTAAACCTTGCTTGTTATTGCCTAAAGGCAAAGCAATTGCAGGTATTCCCGCCAAAGAGGCCAGTACAGTATAAATATCGGCCATGTACATCACTAATGGGTCTTGTACATTTTCGCCTATCTTAAATGCAGGGGTTGGAGCCACCGGGCTCACCAATACATCATGGTTTTGCAGCAAGGCTTCTATCTTTTCACGAATCAGTCGACGAACCTTTTGCGCTTTCTGATAGTAGGCATCATAATAACCTGCACTCAGCACAAAGGTACCCAACATGATACGTCGCTTTACTTCTTCTCCAAAACCTTCAGCTCTGGAACTTTTGTAAAGCTGATTTAGGCTTTGCGCCTGTGTATTACGGTAGCCATAGTGAACGCCATCATAACGAGATAGGTTAGAAGACGCTTCTGCCGTAGTTAAAATATAATAGGTAGGCACCAAATATTCCAACAAATCAAAAGACACTTCTGCAACCTCATGTCCTTCAGATTTAAACTTCTCAATGGCCGAAAGAATAGCAGTTTTCGTTTCAGGATCTAAAGCTTCACTGTCTAGCGTCTCTTTCAAAACCGCTATTTTCTTTTTGGTTGTAGAAGATAGGCTTTGTGAATATTGGGGAACTGGCAAAGTAGAAACGGTACTGTCATTTTCATCAGCACCAGCCAATATTTCCAGTAGTAAAGCAGCGTCTGAAACAGAAGAGGTTAAAGTTCCCACTTGGTCAAAAGACGAAGCATAGGCAATTACACCATAACGAGAGATCCGTCCGTAAGTAGGCTTGAAACCTATATTACCGCAGAATGCTGCCGGTTGACGTACAGAGCCTCCCGTATCAGTTCCCAGAGCTGCCAAGCACATATCTGCCTGCACTGCTACTGCAGAACCACCTGATGAACCACCAGCAACACGTGTTTCATCAGCAGCATTTTTAACCGTACCAAAATAGGAAGTTTCATTAGAACCGCCCATGGCGAATTCATCACAGTTTAAACGTCCGATGATAATGGCATCTTCGGACAAAAGACGTTCAACTACGGTTGCAGAGTAAGGAGCAACAAAGCCATCGAGCATTTTGGAAGAAGCAGTAACCTGATGGTCTTGATAACAGATATTATCCTTTATACCTATCACCATTCCGGCCAGCTTTCCTGCTGTACCTTGTTCTAACTTCTGCTGAATGATATTAGCTTGCTTATTAGCAGAATCAAAAAACACCTCATTGAATGCATTGAGGTGTTGATGCTTTTCTATTTGCTCAAAATAATAAGCAAGGAGTTCTTTTAAAGTTAGTTGCTTTTGCGCGAGTTTTCCTTGTATCTCTGTAAGAGAGGTATATTTCTTCAAAATCTAAATTTAAAAGCGTTGTAAACTGAAATTATTGAGGTTTGTTAGTGTGATCCTGAGTATCTACACCGTCTTTGCCATCTTTAAATTCTTTTACGCCTCTACCTAAGCCTCTCATTAGTTCTGGAATTTTTTTACCTCCAAAAAGCAATAAAATTGCCACGATAATTAAGATGATTTCGGTTGTACCTAGCGCTGCTAGCATTGGGGTTTGTAACATGACTGTTGTTTTATATATTCAATTTTTTAAACAGAACTTTTTGGTTCTTTATTTTCCTCTACACTATCTACGGTTTGCACTTCTTTTTGGTTTTCAGCAGCAACTGTAGGTTCTTCGTGGATAGAATGAGAATGATCTACCTCTGGCTCGCGATACCTGCGATTTTCTTCAGCTTTCTTATCTTCCTCATCTACATCTACCGCATTAATGTTGCGGTGAATTTCTCTTTTGACTCCTTCGGAAGCATCTTTAAATTCTCTAATCCCCTTACCTAAACCTCTTGCTAATTCAGGTAATTTTTTACCTCCAAATAACAAAAGTATGGCAATTACGATAAGAATCATCTCGCCCCCTCCCATATTCAAAAACTCTAATAATGGCGTGTTGTACATTTTAAAACGATTTTATACAAATATAGCGTTTATTTAAGCAAAAGCTACCTATTAACGAGCTAGCCAGCTTTCAGGGTTTTGTGCGGTAGCCCCCCTGTGAATCTGGAATCCCAATTCTGGAACGCCGTCACTGGTTCCAGCCACACCAATAGTTTGCTTAGTGGTTACTTTTTGTCCTTTACTTACACTAGCGCTTTGCAACCCTTCATAAACAGTAAAATACTCCCCATGGATAATTACAATATAAAACTTGCCAAATTGTTGGAAAACTGAGCTAACGGTTCCATTAAAAACGGCTCTAACCGCGGCACCTTCACTGGTTTGAAACACTACGCCATTACGCATTGCGGTAGCCTGATCAACCTTATAGGCACCAAACCTTCCTGTAATATAACCATTAGACACCGGCGAAGGCAAACTTCCTCTATTGGCTTCAAAAGCATCAGAAAGCTTGGCAGCTTCTGGAGTTGCTCTTAAAGCTTCACTAGCTGTTTTCGGTTTTGCTGCAGTAGTGGTTGGCGAAGGTTTATTTTCAGCTTTTGCTTTAGCTTCGGCCAGACGTTCCCTTTCCCTTGCTTCATCCTCTGCCTTTTTCCTCGCCGCGGCAATTTCTCGGGCAATAGCTGCGCTAATTTGCCTATCGATAGAAGCCTGCTGCTGTCTTTTCTTGTTAATATCTTGTTGGAACTGTTTTTCTTGCTTGCTTAATTTATTTAATACAACCGTTTGCTCGCTTCTATTTTTATCCAGTTTGTTTTTCTCGCTCTCTTGCTCCTTCAGTAAGCTTCCTTTATTCTTAAGGTCCTTATCCAGTACCACAATTTGGTTGCTCAACTGTTTTTCTGTACCCTGAATATATGCTGCTTGCTTTTTACGGTATTGACCAAACTGTTGTAAATATTTAATTCGCTTATAAGCTTGGTTAAAATCTTTCGCAGCAAAAATGAACATCATTTTATCATAGGCATTTTTGTTGCGTTGCGCAAAGCGAATCATACCCGCGTATTCCTTCTTCAAATCTGATAAACGGCCCTTCAAATTGTGCACCTTATTGGTGTTTTCCGAGATTTGATGGTCTAGGCTTTTCATCTCCGAATTGATGGTAGAGATTTTTTCTTGCCTTAGTCTAATTTGGGCTTTAATTGCATTGATTTGACCAAGGGTTAGCTTCTTACCGCTCGACGCTTTGTTCAAATTTCTTTGAGCCAGCTCAATCTCTCTTTGTAAAGCTTCTTTTTTACGCTTTAGCTCTTTACTGGATTGTGCAAAAGCATTTACACAAAAAAACAGGGATACAACTAAAAGTAGGGCTTTGTTTAACTTCATTAACCAAAAGTATAAAAAAATTAATGGATTAGTTGAAAACTCTTTGGAACGTTAAAAGGGAACTCTACAGGCACATTAGCGTCAATTTTTGTAAACTCAACAGCTACACTTATTTTTTTATCGCCTACGGCAGAGGTTATTTTTAAATTTGAAGGAAACAGCCCTTTACTTATGGGGGTATACTTATCATACACTACTTTAAGGGCCTGACCAGCTTCTGCATCATTCAAGTTTAGCTCCGCAGCTTTTAACAGGGTGTTAAACAAAGTTCGATAAGCTAAGCCTTGTTCTGTACCATTCAAAATCCATACTCCGCCCTCTTGCTTCAAATCTGATTTTTCTACCATAAACTCTGTAATAGTATTTCCCACAATAATGGCTTGTAGCCAACCAAAATTCACTTGCTGATTGGTATAATCGTGGATATATGAAAGTGGTTTCCTAAGAATGGTTTTCTGAAACCTGTTCATGAGCAACAAACTATCAGGAGTAATGATTCCACGTGCAGCTTCTATAGCACCGCCCAGAGCTGTCACATTAAACCAAATCGTCTCATTTTTTTTGATACGAATGTTTAAGGTCACGTTATTGGCATCACCATTAATATCCAGCTCAGCTTTTCCTTTTAACGACAGGGTATTGTATTGAAGTTCTTTGGTAAGCAGTGTAGCCAGATTTTCAGCTTTTTTATCTGTTACGGGCGCTGTTTCTACTGGCGGCGGTGCTTTTACGATTTCCTTTTTCGGCGCACAACTTACCGCAAAAACTGTACTGGCAACTAAAAAAAACTTATTTAATATATTTTTTCTCATTTATCTTTCTGTTTAACTTCTCCGACTGATTTCCTGCAATTTTTGCTTTTTGCCATTGGGCAAGGGCATTTTCTTTGTCGCCTTTTAAAAACAAAATATCACCGTAATGTTCCAAATAAACGGGATTTCCCCCCTCGTTGTTTTGTAATGCTTTTTCTATGTATTTCAACGCATCGTCTAACTTATTCAGTTTGAACAATACAATGGCATAAGTATCTAGGATAGATGAATTTTGCGGCATGGCCAAAGCCGCTTTTGAGGCCAGTTTTTCTGCCTTTGGCAAATCGTGGTTACGCAAAGCGAGATAATAAGCGTAATTACTTAAAGTCAGATAATTGTTTGGAGCCAAAGCTACTGCTTTATCGAAAGCGGCATCTGCCTCTTTTAACTTACCTTGGTCAATGAGCACCTCAGCTTGCAAAGCCAAAATCATTGCCTTTAAATTCACATCTTCTGGTTCTAACTGCAAAGCATTTTTCAGTTCAAATCCTGCTTCTGCATTTTGCCCGTTTCTATGTAGGGCAAAGGCACGGTAGTAATACAAAATTGCCTGATTAGGGTAAACCGACAACGCATCTTCTCCAGTTTTAATGGCCTCTTCGTAATTACCCATTAATGTTTGCACCCCAAGTACTTTTTCCCAAGCAATGTAAAGTTGCTCGGAGATTTTTACCGCCCCTAAATATTGCTCTTTTGCCCCTTGTAGGTTACCTTGCTGGTAAAGAATATCTCCATAAAGCACTTTTACCTTAGGGTCGTCTTTATGCTCTTCCAAAGTAATTGCTCCAAGTTGAGCAGCACTTTTTGCCACTTGCGGATTACTAAATCGAGGCAACATTTGGCTTAAAATTTTCAGCTTAATAGGCAAAGGCATTTCAGGGCTTTCAAAAGCTGATTTAAGAGCTGCCAATGCTTCGTCTGTTTTTTTCAAGGAATGGTAAACATCAGCCAAAGCCAAATTCACTTCATAGTTATCAGGAGCAAGGGCTTTTGCTTTCATCAAGGTGGCTAGTGCCTCATTGTTTTGGTTTTTCTCCAATAGCACACCACTTAAATCGAGGTAGTTTTTAACATCACTAGGGTTGTCGCTAATGAGCTTATTTAAATCGGTGCTGGCCGCTGCTTGCGTTTTAAATCGTTTTTTTGCAGCTGTTGAAGCTTTAGATACTCCAAATTTCTGCTCCAGCAAATCATAAGCTTTTTGCGATTCTTCAATCTTCCCCGCAATATACAAAGCATTTGCCCTATCAAAATGAAAGCTCTCCGTTTCCGAATCTAACTGTATCAACTTGTCAAAAGTTTGTACCAACGCATCCATGTTCCCATTGCGTTTGTACACCTCTGTTTGCAGTTTTAGGTACCAAACATTGTTGGGCTGCGCAGCAAGTGCTTTTTTGATAGAAACTTCAGCATCCAGTAACTTATTTTGACGAATTTGCATATTAGCCAGTTCAAAATAAGCTGCATCGTTATTGGGGTCAATCACCAACACCTTTGAAAAATTGTTACTGGCCGCTACATAGTTTTCGTTCAGTTTATCTTTTAAACCTGCAAAGAAAAGTTCCTTTATAGCATTGCTATCTTTTACGGCAATTGTGTTTTGCTGTGCCCATGCCATCTCATGGCAAGCAATGGTCAATGCTATTAAAAGAAATTTCTTCATCTGTTATTTTTTTCCTGTGTGTCCGTAACCACCTTCACCTCTATCTGTTGCGCTGAGTTCATCGGCCAATTGCCAAACTACCGTTTCATGCTTAGCTACTACCATTTGCGCAATGCGCTCACCGTTAGCTACCTTAAACTCGGTATCAGACAAATTTACCAACAATACTTTTATTTCGCCACGGTAATCAGCATCAATAGTTCCTGGTGAGTTCAGCACCGTAATCCCATGTTTATACGCTAATCCGCTTCTTGGTCTAATCTGTGCTTCGTAACCTACGGGAAGCTCTATAAATAAACCCGTTGGAATTAAAGAACGCTGTAAAGGTTTAATTATGATTTCTTCAGTTAAAGAAGCTCTTAAATCCATTCCCGCAGCATGAGCAGTTTCATAAGCTGGCAAGGCATGGTTTGATTGATTGATGATTTTTATTTCCATTAGCTAGTATTCAGATATTAATATTTAGACTTGGTGTTTATAGTGATGCTTTTAACTTTCTGCTTTTGCATCGCCTTTCTTGAAAAATCTTTTCAGTTCGTTCTTCTCTAAAAAATATACTGCTCCGAGGAACAAAACCAATAGGCCGTTGCCAATAAATATATTTCTATTGAACACGAAAAACGAAACAAAGACAATTACCGTTGAGGAAATGAAGTACAATGCAATCCGCTTTAAATTATAAGGAATTGGATAATACTTTTGACCCAACACATACGATATGACCATCATGACAAAATAGGCAATCATACTGACCCATGCAGAGCCCATATAGCTATATTTTGGAATAAGCACTAAATTGAGCACGATGGTAATAACTGCACCAAGCACAGAAATATAAAGTCCAAAACGGGTTTGGTCTGAAAGGCGATACCAAATAGAAAGGTTCATATAAATACCCAAACACACATAACCTAATAAAAGGTAAGGTACCGCTGGCAATCCAGCCCAATAGTCTGCAATGTGTGCCTTATCTCTACTGATGAAATATTTTAGAATTTCGATATTGGCCACTAAACCAATAAAAATAACCACCAGTGCAATTACAAAATAGTGGAGAATAACAGCATAAGTTTGCTTGGCGTTTTTATTTTTGGCAAAGCTGAAGAAAAATGGTTCGGCACCTAAACGGAATGCGGTATTAAAAATGCTCAAGAAGATCGCTATTTTGCAAACCGCTCCATAAACCCCCACTTCTCCATCGGCAATTTCGGGAGGAAGCAGTTTTTTAAGTACAATCTTATCTAGGTTTTCATTAATGATAAAGGACAGGTTGGCCACCAAAATGGGCCAGCTATACCCAAACATATTACCTAGTAAAGCTTTATCCAATCGAAGCTGAATTTTTAAAAACTCTGGCAACAGGTATAATAAAGTAGCTGCACTTGCTACCAAATTGGAAATAAACACATAACCTACCCATTGCTTGCGGTACCATGAGGCCAACCACTCCGCACCGGCCCATTGATGTTTGATGATGGCTGGAATGAGCAAGATAAACACCAAGTTGAGACCTACAAAAAGGCCAATGTTCAAGAATTTAGCTACGCTATATCTGATAGGCCTTTCATCTGCTCTTATTTTTGCAAACGGGATTACGCAAATGGCATCGATAAATAATATCCACACAAAGAATTTCACATACCATTTGTAATCGGCTATTTGGCCTGCATCTGCAGCAAAGTACTGTGCTATTTGGGTATTAAAAGTTAGCCCAGTAATTAAAAATAGGATACCAATAAAAGCAACGCACAAAAATGTGTTATTATACACTTCCTGCTTTCTGTCTTCGTGCTTGTTAAGATAACGGAAAAAGGTGCTCTCCATACCAAAAGCCAATACCGCATTGATGATAGAGGCATTAGCATACATGTTGGTAAAAATGCCATACACTCCAGCTGGATAAACCCTCGTGTATATTGGGGTCAGAATAAAATTCAGCAATCGTGAAAGAACGGTAGTAACTCCGTAAATTGCCGTTTGGCCAACAAATTTCTTTAATGCAGACAAGTTGATTTTAGATATACGATTTTAGATTTATGATTTTCTAAAACCGAGGTTTACATTTTTTTATTATTAATAGGCTAAATCGTCATTCGTTAATCTACAACCGTAAATAAACTTTACCACAACAAGTTCTTTTTAATGACCACAAAGTTAGTGTAATGCTGCATTTCGCCTTCTTCTACCAGTACTTGCTCCACCACAGATTTTTCGGGCCCTTTATGGCACCACTCTACAAACATATCCAAGGTAATGGCATCTGCCTCTGCTTCAATAAGCACCGACCCATCTTTTTCATTCTTCACTTTTCCCTTCACCCCCATTTGATCGGCAACTGCTTTAGTGCTTGCTCTAAAAAACACGCCCTGTACTTTGCCTATTACTTTTATATTGATATGCTTCATTCTGTATTGAAATATGAGTATCGAGTATTAAGATTGCCCGAGAACTAGTTGACCACAAAGGTAAAACAAACCATTAAGAAATTAAGGTAATTAAGACTAAGCTCAATATTTAAACCACCTAAGACACCTTAGTTCATTTTAGACAAAGCGCCTAAATTTCCAAAAATGCCTAGGGATATAAAAATAAACTATTAAGAAATTAAGATCATTAAGGTTAAATCATTTAAGGCACTTAAGTTTAGACAAGCAACTTAGATGCTCTTAACCGTCTAAGGTGGTAAATAAATCAAGTATTGGCAAAAAACTTAATGTCCCTTCATGCCTTAATGTTTCAAAATCAAAATGCTCTAAATAATTAAAAATCGAGCCCCTTAACTCTCTCCCTCTCCACCAAAAACTCTTCCCAAATTTCATTAAGAATCGTAGCTGCTGGTTTTATTTCATCAAGCATTGCCGACACTTGCCCTATTTCCAGCTCACCTTCATCCAAATTTCCCTCAAACATTCCGAGCTTTGCCCTAGCTCTGCCCAATAACTCGGCTAACTCAGCAGTTCCAGCACCATTGGCTTCTGCCTGAGCTACGGCATCAGAAAATTCATTCTTAAGCAAACGCACAGGCACTAGTTTCTTCAATCTCAATTTGGTATCGCCTTCCACCGACGAAACGATTTTCTCCTTAAAGTTAAGATGGGCCGAAGACTCTTCTGCCACCGCAAAAGCCGAACCTACTTGTACACCATCAGCTCCCAAAGCAAAAGCAGCCAACATTGCCTTACCACTTCCAATACCTCCAGCAGCAATTACCGGAATATTTACCGCTTGTTTAATCATCGGGATTAAGCACAGCGTTGTCGTTTCTTCCCTTCCATTATGTCCTCCGGCCTCAAAGCCTTCTGCTACGATGGCATCAACACCACTTTGTTCAGCTTTAAGTGCAAACTTAGTATTGGCAATTACATGCACTACCGTCATCCCTTTTTCTTTAAGGAAAGCGGTCCATGTGGCAGGATTACCTGCGGAGGTGAAAACAATCTTTACTTCTTCCTGCACCAAAATATCCATGATGTCTTGAATATTAGGATAAAGCAGCGGCACATTTACCGCAAAAGGATTCGGGGTGGCCTGCTTACATTTTTGAATATGCTCCCTTAAAACATCGGGATACATAGACCCTGCACCAATAATTCCCAAACCACCAGCATTAGACACAGCAGCAGCCAAGCGCCAACCGCTACACCAAATCATCCCCGCTTGTATGATGGGGTATTTAATTCCGAATAAAGTATTGATTGTATTAGCCATTAAATCAATCGTTTTACATGGTTAGATTTTATGATTTTCGATTCCGAAAGGTCTACCAAATTCACACCTGGTTTTTTGCCTATCTCAAAACTTCCAAACTGTTGTTCTATGCCTAAAAATATCGCTCCATTAATAGTTGCCCAGTTTAACAGCTCATCAAAAGCGATACGTTTACGCTGTTGTAAAGTTTGCATTTCTGCCAAGATAGATAATTGGTGGTTGCTCGCCAAACTATCCGTACCCAAAGTAACCTTTACCTGAGGTTGTATAAATAAGGTAACCTCTGGCAGGTTATTTTCTATATATACATTGGCATTAGGACAAAGGCACCAGTATAAATCCTTATGCTGTGCCAAAGCAAAATCAACATCTGCTTGGCAAGTAAAAGTATTATGTACTAAAAGCGTGCGGTTAGCTGGCATTTGAGGCAAATGATAATGAATGGCATTTTCGCCAGTACCATGCGCTGCTGCCTTTAGCACGCCCATGCGTTGGTACATTGCTTCAAAATCACCAGTACCTCTTTCAAAAAATTCATTCTCCGCTGCCGTCTCCTGATTATGGATACTTAAAATATCCTGCGGTCTAGTGTTTTTTTCTATCAGCTGAAAAAGTTCGGGCGATACAGAATAAGGTGCATGTGGAACTATCGAGGCATTCAATGGCCAGTAACCATCTCTTATTTTCAAGCCCTCTTCTATAATAGGCTGCGAAGGTCGATGAAAGCCAAACACCTCCACAAAGGTATGGTAGTAAAGCGGACTATTTTGTTTCACTGTTTTAGAAAGCGGCACGTTCGAAATGTCACCTACGGCTACAATACCATTTTCGTACATCTGCCTATCAGCGGCTTCCATTGCGGCAATCACCACTTCGTCAGCTGCTGCACGTTGTGCTACAATTTCACGAACAAATGCTGGCAAGCCCGTTTGTTCAGGTATTTTGCCAAACAGGTGCGAAAGTTCCAAATGGCAATGCGTATTCACAAAGCCTGGCACTAACACACCTTCAAATTTTTCTACATTCTCTATTTTCTTTTCTGCGGCTTGTTTTTCTGTATATACATTTAAAATCTCGCCTTCCGGTGAAATTTCCAGTACGCCATTAGCAATAGGAGCACTAGTAACAGGGTATATCCAATTTGCCGATAAGTATCTTTGCATGCTACAAATTAAAGGGAATAAGACATAATACTGAAATTAAAAACTTTTTTGCTGCCTTTAACCACAACCCGTGGAGAAATTCCCCAATACACCCTGCTTTTAAAAAAACATAAAAATCTCATTTACAGAAATTTAATTTTTGGCATAGCTACTTGGCACCATTATGTAACATGAGTTGGTGTAATTAAAAATTGTAAAAACTATAAAATTAAATATTATGAAAAAGTTATTTGTAGCAGCTATCGTAGCATTCGCAGGATTTACCGCAGTTCAAGCACAAGCGTCAGTTAACAAAGTAGAAATCGTTACTGTACAGGACAGTGTTGTGAAAACTCCTATCAAAGTAGAAGAATTACCAGAAGCAATTAAAACTGTTCTACAAACAGACCCATATAAAGCTTGGACTCCAACAGCAGCATTCAGCGTGAAAGATGGTAGCAAATCATACTTCCAAGTGGATGTGAAAAAAGAAGAAGAAACTGCTTCTTTGAAATTTGATGCTGAAGGTAAACCAGTAGAATAATTTAAATCATACTTAAACTACATAATTTCAATAAGCCAGCTTTATGCTGGCTTATTTTTTGTCCTTTTTTTAAGGGTCATTCAAAATCTTAACGATAGGAATGCCATTCTTTAGCGTCTCGTGATGTTTCGCACACCTTTTAAACAAACCAAGAAAATACACAAATTGATTAGACTGCTGAATATAACCCTTCCAACATGTGGAGCCCTCTAAAAGAAAACACCATCAATCTTGCCAGCTAAAAAGCAAGCTTAAGCACTTGTAGCGTTCAGCAACAACCTGTAGAGAAATTCCACAACGTTATTTTAACCAAAAAAAAATCAAAACACTAAAAATCAAGCATTTAATAAAAAATCGAAGTTTTGGCATCATTATGAAACCTTAGCTAGTATAATTCACAAAATGTATAAACTTAAAAATTAGATATTATGAAAAAGTTATTTGTAGCAGCTATCGTAGCATTCGCAGGATTTACCGCAGTTCAAGCGCAAGCATCAGTTAACAAAGTAGAAATCGTTACTGTACAGGACAGTGTTGTGAAAACTCCTATTAAATTGGAAGAATTACCGGAAGCAATTAAAACTGTTCTACAAACAGACCCATATAAAGCGTGGACTCCAACAGCAGCATTCAGCGTGAAAGATGGTAGCAAATCATACTTCCAAGTGGATGTGAAAAAAGAAGAAGAAACTGCTTCTTTGAAATTTGATGCTGAAGGTAAACCAGTAGAATAATCAATCCTCTATATTTCTTAAAACTAAATAAGGAAAAGCCAGTTATATAATATTGGCTTTTCCTATTTTTGTATATATGGCATCAGTTTTAATTATTGAAGACGACAGTACCTTTGCTCAGATTATTGAAGGCTTTTTAAGAAAGAACAATTACCACGTTACCACAGTTAACAATGTAGCAAAGGCACTAAAACTAATTGCCCACGAGAATTTTCAGCTCTTACTAATCGACTATCGCTTACCCGATGGTACGGGTATTGACGTCCTGAACCATCGACGTGAAACAGGACTAACCGTACCTGCCATCATCATGACTTCCTTTAACGATGTGCGTACTGCGGTAAAATCAATCCAACTAGGAGCAGCCGATTATATTACCAAGCCCATTAACCCCGATGAGCTGTTAATGGTCATCAGCAACGCGCTTCAAAAAAAGGCAACACCTAAAACCACTTCCAGCGATAATTTCATCAGAGGAAAAAGCGAGGTAGCCAACCGATTATACCAGCATATTGACTTGGTAGCCAATACCGATATGTCGGTAATTATACAAGGTGAAAGCGGTACGGGAAAAGAATTTGCAGCCCGAACCCTACACCTGCAAAGCAAGCGCAAAAATAAACCTTTTATTGCTATCGACTGTGGAGCATTATCCAAAGACCTTGCCGCTAGTGAGCTATTTGGTCATGTTAAAGGTGCCTTTACAGGTGCCGTTGCCGATAAAAAAGGTTCATTTGAAGCCGCCAATGGCGGAACTATTTTCTTAGACGAAATTGGCAACCTCAGCTACGAAGTGCAAGTAAAACTTTTACGTGCATTACAAGAACGAATAATACAGCCTCTTGGCAGCAACAAGCAAATCCCCGTAGATGTAAGGGTCATTACCGCTACCAATGACGACTTGGCCAACAGCATGAAAAACGGCGAATTTAGGGAAGACCTTTACCATCGTTTAAATGAATTCAAGATACAACTCCCTCCTTTAAGAGAAAGGGGTATCGATTTGGAACTTTTCATAGACCTTTTCGTTAAGCTATCCAATGAGGAATTGGACAGAAATGTGGAAGAAATTGACAAGGAAACTAAATTGTTGTTGCTAAAATATGATTGGCCAGGCAACTTACGTGAACTCAAAAACGTAATTAAACGCATGGTGCTGCTCACTGCCGGTACAGTGGCTACTGCCGACAGCCTACCTGACGAAATGAAAATCGCCGTTTCTAGCGAAGTCCCTTTAGACAATCCCTCTGATTTGAAAGCGGTGAATGAAAACAACGAAAGAGCATTGATTACCGAAACTTTGGCTAAGGTAAAATACAATAAATCCAAAGCGGCCAAACTGCTTAACATTGACCGCAAAACCCTTTATGCCAAAATGGAACGTTACGGGATTGATTAATTTTTGAAAATCAAGTCCACAGCTTCTAGTTCCCGAAAGCCCTTCTTTTCGCTATAGTCCAAAGCTCGCCAGCTTGCTTTGGAGCTGCCGCTTCAATAAGGTTTATTTAACAAACACTCGTATTGCTTACGCTTCAAAGTAAATGCGCCCCCACTTTCCTCACCGTTTCTCTCTCTCCATGAGGGAGGGATGCCTGAAAGGCAGAGAGGGTTTCCCCATCACTACTCAAGAATAATGAACTGTCGAAAGGAAATTTCAATATCTTCACTACTCTTGCCTTCTAAACCCAATTGAAGTGAAAATACTTTTTGATGCTGTCATCCTGAGCTTGTCGAAGGATTTTTGATCATGGTAAACACTTCGATAAACTCAGGGTGACAATAGACTGTAGCTAACGATCACAAAAAGATTGCAACGAAAAGCGGGACTAACGTTGTTGAATGCAAAAATTTGATTTTCCATAAACCTATGTAACACTTCAACGGATTCCAAAACCTTCGAGGTTTACAACACCTCAAAGTGCTTCAACGCATTCCAAATGCCATCATCATCCACCTCATCAGTAACATAATCAGCAATGGCTTTTACTTCAGGGTTGGCGTTGCCCATCGCTACCCCGACATTTACATGCTTCAGCATTTCAATATCATTTCCCCCATCACCAAAAGCCATGGTATGGGCCAAGTCAATATCAAAATATTTGCAAAAAACGTCGATACCAACTTTTTTGCTTTGCCCAAATGGATTTACATCGGCAAACAGCGGTGTCCATCTTGAAGCCACTGAATTAGGCATTACTGCTTTCATAAAAGCAGCTTCTTGCTCAGGTCCTAAAAAAATATTCGTTTGCAGTACCGAATGCACATCAACATTGTCCATATCTACTAAAGGTGGTACAGGCAAATTCAAATGCGCATACATGCCAGCAATTTCTGGGGTTACATCGTGGATACTAATTTCCTTCTCCGACATGAAAGAAAAACTCAGGGGATTTTCCTTCGCATAATTCAAAATAGCCTGAATATCTGCCCCATCAATACATTTCTTAAATAACACTTCACCTTGAGGAGCTACACAGTAACCGCCATTAAAAGTAATGAAACCATCAAAGTTCAAATATTTAATATGCGTTATGCTGTTGATAGACCGCCCAGTAGACAAAATGGTCTTAATTCCCTTTTCTTGCAATGCGGCTATCGCCTTTTCTGTGGACTCAGGGATTTTGTGCGTTTTAAAACTGAGTAAGGTACCGTCGATATCGAAAAAAACGGCTTTCACGGTTGGATTTTGCATATCACAAAGGTAGCAAAGCCAACAGCGGCAAGCAAAAAAGAACCCAAAAGATAACATTCCATTAACTTAACACCGGAACCTTTATCAATCTTAACTTACAACCATCACCATAGTCGAAACGACGGAAAGACTTACGAAGTTTTTAAACGGCGAAGCGCTCAACTTTACCATTAAAACAATAACTTAATTGAAGTTAAACTTCGTAAGTCTCCAACAGCTCTCCATTACTCAACGTTATTTTTGTCATTCCGAGTATAGCGAGGAATCTCCTGAAGGCTATGCACATTAGATCCTTCGCCACTCTCTAGATAAAAAGCGAAGCTTTTAAGCAAAAGAATGGATACGCAATTTTACCGTTTCCAATAGCGATTGCAACTGCTGCATGATGGTTGATATTTTAGTTTGTAACACTTGGTCAATCACTTCTGCCGCTGCTATTTCTTTCTCAAGTTGTCTAAACTCACCACCTAATTCTTTGGCCCCAATTTGAGCAATACGCCCCGCTAACCGATGAACTACCAATCTCGCTTTTGCGTGATCCTCATCATTAATGGCTTGTTGCAATAACGCTCGATCATCTTGGCAATCTTGCATAAAACTGGCAAGAATTTTAGCCATCATCGCTTCGTCGCCCATGGTCATTTTATGTAGTGAGCTGTCATCAAAACCCACATTTTGTACCAAGTCAGGGGATATTGCAAACAACGCCAATAAATCTTCTGCTTTAAATGGTTTAATAATTACGCCTTCAAAACCTTGATCCAGCACTGCTTGTTGCTCATCAGGAAGTACTTGTGCGGTAATGGCATAATACCTCACTTTGTTTGGCAACTTTCTGCGCAACTGATGGTGTAACTCAATACCTGTCACCCCTTCCAAACGCATATCTAAAAATACATAAGCCAAATTTTGGTCTATAGGTTCAGCCAACACCGCCTCTGCAGTACTAAAAACCTTAAAAGGGACTTGATGTGCCGAAAAAATCAATTTACACAAATCCAAAATTAACTTATCATCATCTACAATCCATACCATTTTGGTATGATCTATCGCTTCATCACTTTCTAAGCTTGGCATTTCAGTTGGCATTTGGGCCGGTTTAAATTGTAGGTATACCACAAAAGAAGTTCCTTTCCCAAGCTTGCTTTTAGCATTAATTCTTCCGCCCTGCGCATCTATCAACGTTTTCACAATGGCTAAGCCCAAGCCTGTTCCATTTTGGTTGATAGACTGGTGGTCGGGATTTGCGCCCTGTTCAAATTCCCTAAAAATTTTCTCCTGATCTTCTTCCGAAAAACCAATCCCAGTGTCTTCAACGGTAAAATAGCAGTGTAGGTTTTCATCATGCTGCTTACAATCTACCGTAAGCTTTACATAGCCTTTTAAAGTAAATTTGATAGCATTTCCAAGCAAATTGTACAACACTTGCTTTAGCCTAAAAGCATCACCGTTCATCCAATGTTGTTCAGAAAGATTAAAATTTGTGATCAAACGAATTCCTTTATTCTCCGCAAGAGGTTTCACCGCGTCAATTACCTCATCTAACAATTTCTTTAAATCAAAGTCTTCTTTTTGGAAACTAAACTCTCCAGAGGTAATACGATTATAATCCAGTACTTCATTTACTATTTGTAGCAAATGCACCGAAGAACGATGGATGGCATCTACATGTTTCTTATCTGGATTTTCTTGCTTAGCAATAAATTCGGCATAACCCAAAATGGCTTGTAAGGGCGTCCTAATTTCATGGCTCATATTTGATAGAAAGCGCTGTTTTGCCCTACCATGATACTCAGCCTCTTCCTTAGCCTTTTCCAATGCTATCCGGTATTTATTATTCTTGGTAATGTCTGCCAAAATGAGTGAGCCCAAAATCAAGGTAATCACAAAAAAACCTATAATGATCACTTTGATCTGGAAAACTCCTTCACTAACAATGCCCTTCGCCTGCTCGCCATTTACGTCAATTTGCATCAGAGCTTCAGCTTCCACCTCTCTCAGTACATTGAGCATTTGCTTGGTTAAGGCACTACTTGAACTCGCCAGCTCGGCTTCCTTTTTTAAAAAACGGCTGCTTTTTTCCCTCTGTTCAGTTTCAATGGTCTTAAGGGTTGTTTCCACATTCTGCATCACACTATCCTGTACCTGTGGATTTAACGTATCTCTTTTTACCTTATATTCTTCGTTAATGATTTTGTAAACATCAGCCTTCTTTTTACCAAATAACCTGGCTAAAAACCCTCTCGATTTTTGCTCCTCTTCGGGGGCTACGGTAGTCGTTGAAGTAGACGTTTGCGTGGTAAACACTGCACTATCTGCTTCGCGGGTACGCTGTACAAATAATTCGTTCAGCTTTGCCACTTCTTCAGAAAACGACTGCGTGTTCACCAAATTCTCTTTTACTTCTAGATAAAGTAAAAACTGTTTATCTCGATCTTTTAGCAGTCCTTTTAAAGTTTTAATACGTTTCAACTGCTCCTCATCGTTCACATAGAGCGTCGTTAAAGTATCAAGTGTTCTACTCAACTTTTGTGTAGCCGCAAAAAAACTAACATTGTTTTTAGGTTCCCTTTGCAACTGATCTAGGGAGGCAATTTGGTGCGAAAGCTTATTAACAATCCTCAGTTTATCATTAGGAGCTGATATCTTTTCTACCGTTACCAAAATTTCGCCAAATACAAATCTACTTACACCCCATGCCAATAGCAGGGCCAAACCTGCAAACAGGAAGCCTAATACAACTTTTCCTTTTGTAGCGGTAAAGAAACGTTTTTGGGGTTGAGCTGTTGATTTGATAGCCATATTTTAACAATAACCACAAAACACGCACCGAAAGTGTTTAACTATTTAAAAAAATTGTAACAATTCACAATCAATTATTAATTCAACAAGGTTTGCAAGGCAACTCTCCTACCTATATATTTGTGTAATGAACAGAATAGATCGGCTTTTTGGTATCCTCATTTTACTGCAATCTAAGAAGCATGTAAGTGCCGAAACCATTGCTGATAGGTTCGAAATTAGCGTACGTACTGTTTATCGTGATGTAAAAGCACTGGCTGAGCAGGGTATTCCGCTTAGCTTTGAGCCTAACAAGGGATATCATATTGTACAAGGTTATTTTCTACCACCTGTTTCTTTTAATACAGATGAGGCAGCGGCTCTGCTCATGATGGAAAGGTTCTTAGAGGGCTTTGCCGACAAATCAATCAAACAGCATTACCACAGTGCGCTGGACAAGGTCAAGAACGTACTGAAAAGCAACCAAAAAGAGGTACTGGAAAACCTTAACCAAAACATTAAGCTACAACTTCCCGAACGCTTAAAAAATGATTTTGAATATTTGGCCCAACTACAAAATGCAATAAGTGCCAAACATTGCATTGTAATTGGTTATAAAAACAATAAAGAAGAAGTAAGTAAGCGAGAAATTGAACCTATTGGACTAATTTTTTATGCTTTCGGTTGGCATTTGATTGCTTGGTGCCATTTGCGCAACGAGTACCGTGACTTTAGGGTGGATAGAATCAAAGACATTCTGAACCGTTGCGAACCTTTCAAGAAAGAAAAACATATGCCTTTAGAGGAATACATGAAATTTCTCCCTGTGGATTTTTAGGCTTGTCAACAGTTCTGATTGTTTCCAATCCCAGATAAGGTACCAGCTATTATATAATAGTTGCTATTGATTAATTTCAATTCCCTTAGAGGCGGCATCTTTTGATTTACTCCACTGATATGCCTAAAAAAAATTCCTTTTAACGATACAGATCACATTTCAACCTAGGGTATAGGACTGTATAAAAAAAGATAGCATATTCTAGCTTATAAAGAGGCTATCAGAAGGACAATGACACCTATTTATACATCATTGGGCAAATACACTTTTATATCTTAACTACGCATTCTATCTGGCGATTTGCTTGTCGCTGCTCCTCTGTTTCTTTTCGTGACTTAAAAAGCTCCCACTTATTGGACCTTTGCTTCAGCGGCTGCGTGTATGCGGGTAGCTTAAAAGTCCGTATACAAAAAAAGCCCCCGACATTTCTGAAGGGGGCATTTAAGGATAGGCACCGACCTACTCTCCCACGTGTTACCGCAGTACCATCGGCTCTGGCGGGCTTAACTTCTCTGTTCGGAATGGGAAGA
>JAEXHI010000019.1 GCA_023450085.1 Bacteroidota bacterium | reverse complement strand
CCGCTGTAGCTAGCCGTAAGCGTAGGTACTGGCGCTCCGTAAACTTTGGTCTGGTTATTGGCCGTAATCGTCAATGGTGCTGTGGTAACGCTTAGCGTACCCGCAACATAACTGATCGTATAGTTTGAGCTTGCCGCACCTGATGCCGTAATGGTATAAGGGCTGCCTGCTACTGAAGAGGCTGCTGTGGCAGTAGTGCTCAACGTTGGCTGCGTAGTTAAACTCAATTGTGTATCACCGGCAACAAAACCGCTGTAGCTCGCTGTAAGCGTAGGCAATAATGCTCCGTAAACTTTGGTCTGGTTATTGGCAGTAATCGTCAAAGGTGCTGTGGTAACGGTCAAATCACCCCCCACATAAGTAATGGCATAATTGCTAGCCAAGAACCCATTGGCACCAGTTAAAGCCGATGGCGTAATTGCCGCAGTATAGGTTGTTGCAGCGGCAGTGGCCACAGCACCACTTGTGTAACTAATGGTTACTGTATTTAATGTATTTCCGTTTTTTAAACTTCCACTGCTTAGGGTGTAAGCTGAAGAACCTGTGGTAGTGCTTAGTGCCTGACCATAGATTTTACTTGCATTGCTAGCAGTAATGGTAATTGGCGCACCACTTACCGTATTCGCACCATTAGTAGTGGTCGATACATTCACAGTTGAAGCTCCAGCACTGGTCAATTGGATATTTCCTGAAGGAGAACCCGCTGCCACTGTACTGTTTAACCTCACATATATAGGTGTTGAAGCCACAGTACCTGCAGCACCAACAGTAACCGTCGATGAGAAATTGGAATTATCGCTACTCACTTCAAAACCCGCTGGCGGAGTAACCGTGATAGCCGCAGTTAAATTAGTACCCGAAACATTAAACTGTTGCGAAGATGAATTTGTTCCGTAAGTAGTAGACATATTACCCAAAGCACCTGAAGTACTAACGATAGCATTGGTTACCGTTAATGTAGCTCCATTAGAATTCGCCGCTGGCGCACAGCTGCCTGTTGCAACCAAACGGTAAACATAGCCATTCATGCCAAGTGTGGCATTCGTTATGGTTAATGTTGTAGTGGTTACCCCAGAATACGTAGCCGAATTAGTTAAATTGTTAAAAACTCCGCCGCCACTAATATCTATTTGCCACTGGTAACTGGTTGCATTAGATGTTTGTGCAGTAATAGTGGTGTTACCTCCATTATTAATAGACACATTACTAGGTTGCGTACTAATAGAAGGTGTAGGATTGATGGTTAAAGTAGCAGCATTTGAGGTGGTTGGCAGAAATGCAGGAACTCCCGTAGCGATGCAACGATATTGATAAGCATTCATACCCGCTGTAGCACCAGTGATAGACAATGTTGCCGTAGTTGCATTGCTATACACTCCTCCATTCACAATATCCGTGAAAGCACCACCAGTACTCACCTGCCATTGGTAAGTATAGGCATTGGTTGTACTTACTGAAAAACTGGTATTAAGGCCTGGACAAATGGCAACATTGGCAGGATGTGCCGTAAATTCAGGTGCTAAAGCCCCCGACCAAGTCAACGCATCAAGCGCTACGTAATTAAAATCTCCTGTAGTAGAAATGGTAATAGCGTCAACATTTTTTAAGGAATTATCGGCACCTCCAAAAGTAGTAAGATCGATTAACTTAAAACCGTTATTGATTAAAGAATTCGTATTGTTAAAACCAGGACTTGAAGTCGCTGTAAATTGGGTAACACCATTATACGATCCTGTAATCGTTAGTGTTCCTGTAACATCCAAATTATTCAAAATGTCAGCCAAGTATATCCAAAAGCTATTTACCCTGAAAGCGGTGGCACTGGATATTTTTAATGCGGGAGGTTGTGGGTTATTTGCAAAACCATCATTATCAATAAATATGTCATCTGCCGCTGTCCCACTCCACCCAGCCCCAGGATATATACCTTGAATCTTAAAATCAGTACTGCCGCCATTTAGGTTAATAAAATTAAACGTTTGGCCGTTACTTGTAAAAGAAGAACTGCCAACTGTGGCACCTTCAAATTTTTCCAAAAACTGTGCACTGCCCACGAATGGCAGGCAAAGCGTCAGAAAAAATACGAGTAGCTTTATTTTCATATGCCTTGTGATTAGTTAATTTAAATATTTTTTATTCTATATATTGTGATGTTCAATTTATACTAAAATGACTGTATCAAAGCTTAGTGATATTACAACAACTATTCTTCAATCACATACACCCTACGAAGAGGTGCATGCCGTCAAAATGCTCTCTGATTTCTTTTTAACTTTCCGCTCCAACCGCACACCTCAGCCATCTGATCAAACAGAAATGGTACTTAAAGGTGGGATAGCTCTCTCCTTTGATCATGCGGCCGACTGCCTGCTGGATTACCACAGGACCGCCCGTTTTATCAAAGGAGTATATCAGGCCATCCACGAACTACTCCTTCGTTTTCCTAATCAAAAAATAAATATCCTATACGCGGGTTGTGGCCCTTTTGCCACCATCCTACTCCCTGTTTTGCCGTTGTTCAAGGCAAATCAGCTACAGGTTACCTTAATTGATATCCATCCGGAATCCGTTAAATTCGTCAAAGAACTCTTTGCTGCACTTCATCTTTTATCTTTTGTGGATTACATTTCCGTACAGGATGCAATCTCGTATCGTTATCCTAAGCCTAACCTACATATGGTCATTTCAGAGACCATGTTCCACGCACTTCTCACTGAACCCCAGGTTGCCGTTACCAGAAACCTGGCCCCCCAGTTGCTCGATGGAGGAATCTTCATCCCTGAAGAAGTGACGGTCGAAGCAATGATTACTTCTTTTTCCAAGGAACCCTTTCTTTCCAATACTCAGGTTCCTATCGTTTCTGCAGTTACTGAACGTTCGTTAATGGCCAAACTATTTTCATTAAATAAAAATTCGGCCCAGTCTGTATCTTTTTTCAACCAAGAATACCGTAGTCCCCAGTTCAAAGTCCCGGTCTTTCAAAATTCCAGCCCCGATATCTGTCTATTTACCCATGTCAAGATATTCAAGAAGCTGGAATTGGGCCTATCCGAGTCCCTCATCACTAACCCTTATTGTTTAGTTTCTATTTTAAATTTACCTTCTGGCACTTTAATCAGCTTCGTTTATACTTTTGCTGAAGTACCTTCTTGGTCATATCAATTAGCAGACTAATTTCTCGACGGAAATATACCATACATACAAATGATATAGTTTAATGCGATATACGGCTGCATGTTGTTGTGTGCACTATTCCCGCCCGCAAAAGCCAAAGTCAATGGTGTATTAGCCACCTTAATTGAATCTGGATGCAGTACAGTATCTGGTGTGGCGTTGTTAAAACCAAGTGTTTTAGCCAGACCGCCAGTAACCGTATAGCCTGGCGTAGCAATGACCGAACCTGCAGTTGCCACTGCCAAAGTTGAATCTGCAGCGCTTACCATTAAACTTGCAGTTCCAGATACAACGCCAGCATGAGTATGTGAGGCCATTTCAGCGGTAACCAAGGTATGGGTTTCTGCTCCACCAGCTTGCCCCAAAATAAAATCGCTCCCACCAGGTCTTTGTCCCGTACCTAATGCTGCCCTACCAGCAAAGTCTGGCAATCTAAAGTTAGTTGTACCATTTCCACCGAATGTGGTACCCAAAATTGAAAACAAAGCAGTATTGTTTTGGATTGGTACCGTCTGTCCCAAACAAAATGCCCAGGTGTTAGGTGTAAAACCAGCCGCAAACATTCTAATCTCTCCTATAGTTCCTTCCATATTGATTAGATTTAATTAGTTTCTTGATGGAAAAATTCCTTCGATACAAATGATAAAATTAATAGCCAAATAGGGCTGCATGTTGTTGTGTGGTAATGAACTACCTGTGTTCATATTGCCCACGGTAAGTGTACTCAAATCAACCGTTGCCGAGTTTAGTGCCACAGCTGGAGTCTCGGTATTAAATCCGAGGTTCGGAACAAAAGAACCTGAAGCCATGTAGCCTGCTGATGCGATGGATACACCAGTAGTAGGTGCATTTACACTCGCCTGTGCACTATTAACCGATGTAGTAATAGCAGGGTTGATTGGCGAATTGGTAACAGCATGAGTATGAGCAGGTAAATTTAACTGACTCAAAGTTATCTCTTCACTTCCTGCTGCAGCTCCTAAAACAATCGTTGATCGTCCAGGACCTGTTCCAGTTCCCACCGCAACCCGCCCCCTGAAATCTGGCAGATTAAACTTGGTTATACCGTCTCCTCCATAAGTAGTACCGATAAGCGTATATATAAGCTGATAATTTGCAATAGACAATTCTTGTCCCTGACAAAAACTCCAGCTCCTAGGTGGGAAATTACCACCAAAAAATCTAATTTCTCCTACATAACCTTCCATAGTATCTTTAATTTCTTGAGGGAAATATTCCCTGTAAACAAATAATATAATTAATGCCCAAATAAGGTTGCATGTTACTATGCGGCGTAGTCCCTCCAGTGATCCCTGTTGTTACCGTCAGCTGTCCTGCATTTACTGAAGCATTGCCCAAAGCAACATTTGGTTGATTACCATTAAAGCCTAACAACGGTGTTGATGATCTGCCTGTTGCTTTAATCGGACGTGCAATGGTTGCCCCCGTAACTGGCGTGGTTAAACTGGGTGCGGCAGAACTTACAGACATTTTACCAGAGCCCGACAACGTACTGGTGTGCGTATGTTGTGGAATTTCACTAGTAATAAGCGTATGATTTTCTTCTCCCCCGACTAAACCAAGAGGCTTAGGGCTTAAACCACTAGTGCCGGTCCCTGTACCTATAGCAACCCTGCCCCTCAAATCTGGAAGCGCAAAAGTGCTCATACCATTCCCACCATAGGTAGTGCCCAAAAGTGAAAAGAGCGCTGTATTCGAATTGATAGCTAATAGTTGTCCCCAGCAATATGCCCAATATTTTGGGGCAAAGTTTGGGGCATACATTCGGATCTCCGACATTGTTCCTTCCATAATTCCTTATTTAAATTAATTGTTCTCCTATTCCAACACCCATACTAAAAAGCTTTGCTCCAGACAAATAACCTTCCTGCATGTGTATTACATTTATTTTTAAAAATTGCTGTTCCCTACAGGCAATCACCAAGCCATATAGCGCATCTGCATGAACCACTGCTCCTGGCAATTGTTCAGGTATTGGGGGCATATCTACTGGACTCACCTCTAGTATGCGCATCTCCCTGTTTCTTAAAAATGTAGATGCGCCCCCATATTTGTGGTTACAGGCATTCACAAGGTATTCAATTTCACGGGCGGATTGTTTCTCCCAATCTATTTTGAGTTGCTCTTCACCAGGTTTTTGATAATATAACCCCTTATGCGCTGATTGGATATTTTCCGTAAGCACGTCCCGTTCCAAATGGTCCAACAAAAGCTTAAGCTCTCCAACAGCCTCATAACCTACTCGTAAACAATGCATGGTATAGGTTTCTCCTGGGTAAATAGCCATTTCTTTCTGCCATACAATCGGACCAGCATCAATTTCGGAATTCATTTTATGGATGAATAAACCGCCATGATTTTCCATGTTGCGGATTTGCCAGAAAATAGGATCTGCTCCTTTATATTTAGGCAATGCCCCAAAATGAAAATTGAAAAACCCCTTTGAAGGAATACTCAATATAGCTACAGGTATTTTCCAGGGAAATGCAATTACAAATACAGCATCAGCGCTCAGTTTACGCAACCAGTTCTCCATACCTTCCTTCCAAGAGTTGGCAGGAAAAACCTCCACAGTATCAGGTGTTATACCAGCAGCCTGCAACGAATTTAGCAAAACAGACTTACTCTTTTCAGGAATACCTATTCCCGCAAGGAGATGCTGCTCCTTCAGAAACTGAATAGAAGGAATGGCCAAAGTATCTGAATTGCAAACCACCGCTATTTTCATATTGCTCATGCTATGATTATATGCCTAAGTAAGGATTTTCCCAGCCTGACGAAAGCTGCTGCAATGAATCACTCAAGGCTTTATCGTTAATGCGCACTGTTTCCAGCTTGCGAACAATTTCTCTTCTAATGTTATTTCTATTTCCAGAGTGTATATTTTTCACCAGATAAACCTGATTTTTGTTTCCTAGTGTTTGTGAGTCGATATGTAGTATTCCGCGATCAGAATTGACTTTCACTTGGTTCATAGCATCAAGCAAATCTCCATCCCCTTTTATTTTCAGCGCCTCGGACAGGATCATTCCCGTTTCTTTACCTAGTTGATAAAAAGTACGATCCTGCAAAGCAACGCCATCGTTGTTCTCCTCGTTAGCAGCCAACTCAGTACTGCTTAACGCAGTGTAGACCTCTAGCTCATGTTCCTTGGAATCAAAATTCTCCAACAAAAAAGGCAAAGCCAGCAGTGGAATATTTTTAGCAGCCGATTTTGTATAAGCTTCCTGAAAAGCAGTAGCTTCTTCTCCACAAAAAGCGCTAAAAATAAAATCTGGCCTAAACATTTCTATATGTTCAAATACAGTTCTTGGGTCAGCGGTTTTTGCACCTGGCGTAATTTGTGCAATAGAAAAAGGCATCGTACTGTCCTTATCAGCAGCTTCCATTCCAAGCCTTAGCATATTGGAAAAAGAATAACCAGCATCATATATACTGGCAACAAACATCCCCTTATTGCCGAAGGCTTTAACTGCCCAATAGCCAAGCGACCAAATTTGCTGCCAAGTATGGGTGGAATTGACAAAAACATTGGGATTAAACAACTCTGGATTGGGCATATGCTCCCCAATATTATTGATAATAAAAGGCTTTTTGTAGCGCTCAAATTTAGGTGCTACAGCCATTCCAACCATATTTGAAACAATGCCTGTAACCACATCCACATGATAATAAGAAAAGAGTTTATCGATGGATTCTTCGACCCTTAACCTACCTCCCTGTCCTACAAACTCGGGGACGAATTCAATTTCCCATTCATGCTGACCAACCTGGTCTTTGATGGCCTGCTTTAATCCCTGTTCAAAATCTCTAGACATCGGAACGATGGTAGATACAGGAAGCAGTAAACCAATGGTTATTTTTTTCATGATGAGCGCTAGTTTTAGTTCATTGCAACAATTTGGCTACCTTGCAATACGCTGATAAATGTAGTAAAACATTGCATTTAATTCCAAATGTTTTTTCTCTAAAAAAATAGAATCCTTGTTTTTTTTCTGTTTTCAATGATCTAAAATATAATATTTATAAAAATTGTTCGTTACCAAACTTTTTTTTTATTATTACATCATCTAAATTATGTATACCATGACCCAGGCCAGAAGATCTTTTCTAAAAAAATCAGGTATTATTACCAGCGCAGCGCTATTTAGCAGCCATTTGGATGCATTAGCTGGTATCACCAAAAAAATCAATACGCTCAACAGCGAACGCATGACCATCTTTCAAACCAACGACCTGAACGGAAGGATTGAAAGCACTAGCAATGGCTTTGGAGGGATCAAGAACATTATTGAACTGATTAAAACACAGGAAACATCTGGTTTAAATGTTGATGCGGGCAATTTTATGGCCTCTGGAGCTTCCCGCAACCAGCAGGAAAGAACCATCTATTTAATGAATAAGATTGGCTATCATGCCGTCACCTTAGGCGCAAATGAATTGGCCATGGGCCAGGAATCTTTTGCGGAACTGCTTCCCCAAATGGATTTCCCGCTGGTTAATTGCAATTACACCTTCAGCCATGCAGGATTATCCGCTAGCATAAAACCTTATATTGTCCTTAAAAATAAAAACTTAAAAATTGGCATTACTGGTGTTGGCGCTTCCTTAAATTTACCAGGTGTTGAATTTAAAAACCCTTATCAGGCGGCCAATGAAACAGCCAATCACCTTAAAAACAATCTGAACTGCGATTTTGTAATTTGCTTGTCTCATTTAGGATTCGAAACTGATGGCTATAGTAGTAAAGGATTAGCCGAGGCATCTGAACATATTGATTTCATAGCTGGTGGACATAACAACAAAGTGTTACGTGGGGCAATGGTGCTAAGAAATAAAAGTAAATGCGACGTGGCTTTAAGTCAGGCTGGTGAGCATGGGATGATTTTAGGCAAAACAACTTTTGGCTTTGATGCCTTTAACCGTAAAAATGATTTCCATCATAAATACCTGATAGCAGGCTTAAACCACAGAGAGCAATCTACCGATGCGTATTTGGTACTCGGAAAACTATCTGCAGCTCAAAAAAAGCATAATAGCTAAGGAAAAACCAACATTAGCTGTTACAATTTTGTAAAGCTAAGGTATTGCACAAACCTGGGCAGGGAGGAAAAATTTGCGCTGGCCGCATGTGGAAGCGTATGGCGCCACACAATGATATCTCCCTTTTTTCCAGGAACGGGCACTGCTTTCATTTGCTTGCGCATCGCGTGATGCGCATCATCAAACGTGGAGTAAGGCTTGATCCACTCGTCAAATTCAAGATGCATACCCGGCACCACATTTAATGGCCCACGGTTTTCAGGAACATCATCCAGATAAATCAGTCCTTGTATATAATATGTGATAGGCTTACTGATATCAATGTCCCAATGCAAAGCCCCAGCACTAAATTCCCACTTGTCGGTAACTGGCGGATTAAAACTAACCTTTTCAGTATTTGCAATGATATCCTGAGTACCATACAGTTCCGAAAACAATTGGTAAACATTCGGATGCTTCCTGATAGCCTCTATGCTTTCATCCTGATAAACCTGCAGCATAAGCCCATGCCAGTCGGGATGAGATTTATACCAGGAATTCGGGTCTGACAAACTAAGTTCCATATGTCTACAGATCAGTGCACTCACCTCCTCACAAAGCGCTGGCTCAACGAGGTCACTAATCCTTAAGTATCCGTGTTCTTCCCAGAATTGTACTTGCTCTTTATTAAGCAGCCGATACTCTTGTGTTCTATCTTCTGCCTCCTGCCTGTTCAACCATTCGTTAAACTTAACTTCAGCTTGCGCTAAAAAACCACTCCCTTTAAGCGCTGCTAACCAAGCTTGAAAATGATCAAAGCTTTTGCATTCCGCGTAAAGAAAAAAATAAGTTTCGTATTTCCCGAGCTCATAAACACTTAAAAAGATATCCTCAGTAGTATCAAAATTAAAATACTCGGGCGTAAGGTCCCTTTGCTTTTTAGCGTGATGGATCTCGAAAAAAACTTGTAGAAAAGCGTTTGAGTTCATTTTTTGAAGAGTGTTATGTGGTTTAGTTGAGGTATTTATTTTTAAACTTATAATGGTTTAAATCCAATTATATTTAATTTAGAAACCATAATGATTAAATCTGAATTGCAAGCTACATCAATCGCCGAAGAAAAGAAAAGGTTAATTACACTTTTAGTTAACTTTCTACAAGAAATAGGATTAACAGTAAACTTTTTCATTGAAGAAGAACCCGGTTTTCTTCCTGGAGTACACATTAAAAATGGTGGTTTAAGCATTGATCCCGATCAGATCTTGTATCCTGGCGACATTTTACATGAAGCTGGTCACCTGGCCACCCTCCCCTATACGATAAGATGCGAGTTAGATGGCAAATTACCAAATACAGATACGCATCAGGGCGCAGAATTAATGACCCTGGCTTGGAGCTATGCTGCAGCATTACATTTGAAAATTCCTGTAAGTATTGTTTTTCACGAACATGGATATAAAGGCGAGGGTCAACACCTGATCGATAATTTTGAACAAGGCCGGTTTATAGGATTACCCATGCTACAATATTACGGAATGGCCTACGACGACCAAAACGCCGAGCGACTTGGCATTAAACCTTTCCCACATATGGTGAACTGGGTTTGCTTAAAGTGATATAATGATTTAAACTTCCTCGCTCTTCATTTGGGCAATCAATGCCCTAGCTGCATCCGTATCCATTTTTTCCAGTTCCGCTATCATCAACGCCCGAGTGGCTCTTGCCTGTTCTTTTTCTATCGGAGTGGCTTCAAAATCGTAAGCATTTTCACGAAAAAGCACATCTGTCCATTCATTACGAATACAATCCATAATTAAATGCACCCGATTGGTTTCACCCCTATTTTCAATATGATGAGTCTTACCAAAATCCATATACCAGCAAGTTCCTTCATCTAAAAACAATTCGTTTCCATCAACTGTAAAATGCACCGATTTATTGGTGAGAATGGGAATATGAATCCTAAAATTTCCCTCCCGATAGGAGCATCCCCGATCTTTATGAGGCTTGATGATACTCCCAGGGGAGAGCGCCAGTAAACGCACCGATTCTTTTTCACATTTCCAGGAATCCACAATGGATCTGATATAATCCACTTCGGCCATTAATGGTGTATCAACATAAAAACCATCTCTCGAATGCGCAAAAATATCATCTGCATTACCACTTGCTGAGCGCAGGGAGATACTTCTCCAATCGCCCTCAAAGTCAAAATTATTAAAATGTAGCGGCCATTGCTTATTCAAGCAGTGTTTTAGTTCCTGATGAAGTTGCTGCACATCATAAGTGAGCGCCAGTTTTAAATGTGATGAAGCCATGTTATAAATGTAACGTTAATTTACCAACCATAAAACCAACAGCAAGTTGCAAACTGTCTTCGATACTCAATAAATCGGTATTGACCACCAGATCCACGGCAACAGGATTTTCAAAAACATCATTCAAACCAGTAAGGTTATAGATTTTATCTGGATGCCCATCTGGTAGCAAGGCCTTTTGATAAAGCCCCTTGGTATCCCTATTGATCAGCACTGCAATATCACATTTTATCCAAACCAATTTTGCATTACAGCTCTCCCTAAGTATTTCCCGACCTTCCTCATAAGGATTGATTACTGCAATAAATATAAAGTCGAACTCCTCACTTAAGGATGTCGCATAAATACCCAATCTACGTACATTTTCAATCCTATCGGCTCTACTAAACCCCAGGTCCTTACACAAAGTCTGTCGATAAACATCTCCATCAATGACCTTCACCCGATACCCTTTAGCATCCAATTCATTAGACAAAGCGTTTGCCAGCGTTGTTTTTCCAGCCCCCGAAAGACCGCAAAATTGAAAAATCAGTCCCATGAAAGTTGAGTGGCGTTAATAAATTCCTGATAAGCCTCCCTGCAAGCTTTCGTCGAAAGATCTGCCACTTTCGGCTCGGTATCAAAAGCGGCTCCGATTGACTTGCTATGAAACTTTAACCGTTCATACATTTTAGCCTCTAGCTCAATTCCCGTAAATTCACTGAAAGATTCCAGCATTTCCTTTGGACCTTCACTATAATCAAAAAAGCGGTCGAACTTGCAGTCAAGCGCCAAGATAGCTCTCAATTCCAAATAGTAATGTTTTAGCACATCAGAACCAAAAGTATTAAAATCGCCTCTAAATTCGGGTAGTTCTCCCATTTTCAACAACAAGGGATTTACGATGCCTGGAATCATATGGATACCTCTCATTTTTGCGTGTGAAGCCAAGACCTCACCTGGGCAACGAGTTAGAACGAAAAAAGGAACTTCAGGAAACCATTCACGTAGCAGAGAATAGAAATGAATGTGCCAGCTGTCGAGCTTAATGATATAATTCGATTCCTTGCCTGTCCTAATTTGCCCCATCCAGTTCAATGCGGCTTTAAACCACTCCTCTCGTTCTGCGTTGCTAATACTTGGATCATGCTCTGTACTCCTTAAAATTTCATCTAGCAAAGGTGCCTCTGCAATACTGATACAGTTTTCAGATTGCGCAAATGCCTGGCTTAATAGTGTAGACCCACATCTGGAAACATGAAAAACAAAGGCTTGGGGTTTGAGCGCTTCGAGGTCGTTAGCTTTTAACAGGTCTATACCGCTGCAACTCCCAATCCTTGAGATTCTTCTTTGCATCGATCTACAATAGCGTATCGTTTCGTCAAAAAAAGGATCGTCCATGCGTTTATCGGCAAGATGTAACCAATGTACCAACCAATCCTGGTTTATATTTTCCAAGCGATAGGGAATCCAATTGGCTAAAGGAGAGATTGCGTTCATAAATTCTGTTTTTTAAAACTAATTATTTTTATTGAAATTCGAATTTTAAAAGCTAAGGCATTAACCTTTGATAGGTCATTCCATTCTCTCTTATTTATCAGACATAAAAAAAGTGGCAAAGAGATCAGCGGACAATTGTCAGACTTCCAGACAAATTAGGACAGCCAGCTCCAAAATTAATGATATAATAATACACTCCTCCGGGAAGAACATTTCCATTTACTGTTCCATCGAACGGAGTCTTGTAGCCTTTCGACTCGTACACCTTAGCTCCTGAACGGCTAAATAGTTGCACGACTGCACTCGGATAATTTTCGATGCCATTAATTTTCCAAAGGTCGTTGATATGGTCTCCATTTGGGGTGATAGTATTCATGAGATTGAAAGAGGAGATTCCTATTGCTACCTTCACCTCTCTACGGGAGCTTTCGCAGCTACCGATCTTTTCGCTGAGATAACAGCTACGGTTTTCGCTGACGTCGATCCTGAATATTCCGCTAGATATTGCGATTGGGGAAATAACGTCATCACTTTCGTAAAGTTGATAGCTTGCTCCCTCCTTAGGGGACTTGACCACGATCAGTGTACTACCTTTGCTGCATAACCGCACATCCTCTGCCATTGGTGCCAACAAGGTCATATTTTGGTTAGGAACATTGATGAAGGCCGAACTGATTTCACAGCCAGTAGCATCAGTAACTATTAGTTTATAGTTACCTGAGGAGACATTTCTAAGATTAGCCTCGGTAGAAACTTCTTGGCCAGCGGTATTGTGCCATCGATACACATATGGCCCTAGACCACCTCCAATCCTCAATCCGCTAATACCACCAATTTGCTGCTGGCATCGGTCAGCAATTATGCTCACTCCCGCTTGCTCCACCTTCATTTCTGGTATTCTGTCCAAGATATATGAAACGAGAAAAATTTCGCAATTGTTGTTGTCGATTCCGTAGATGCGATAAGTTCCCGCATCCAAATTTATCTGCTTTGAAGTAGCCCCCGGCAAAGTCTGCCCCCTTTCATTTTCCCAGCGATAAGCTATAGGAGATACAGATGCATTAATGAGTCGTAGTTCTATACTACCATTATTGAGCCCACAGTTGGCCTTCGCCAACAACCCATCTACCCTACCAATACTAATGAGGTTCGGAGCGAGCTCTATTGTAAGCAATTGACTTATCCTTTCACAAGTTGCGTTACTTGCACGAAGTCGATATTTCCCAGGCCCCACTCCACTCAGATCCAAACTGCCAGATACCAGCCTGTCGTCAACATCCATCCATTCATATGTTGTCGCTCCTCCAACCACTATCCCCCTGATACCTCCATTGTTTCCTGCACAGGTTGACTTTGTAAAAGTAGCACCGCTAAGATCCATAATAATGCCATTAAGCTCCTTCACCTCGTAGCTCCTTGTCACAGGATCACACCCACTCTCATCCTTCACAGAAAGCACATAGATTCCCGACGCCACATCTTTCAAATCTGCAGCCTGTCCTACCACGGTCCCTTGCTGATCTTTCCAAGAAAACTCCAATCTTCCGGTTCCAGTTGCAGCTACACCAATAATGCTTCCCTCTTTAGTACCACAATTAGAATCTGTGACCACAACTGGGCTAAGTAAGATATTCGGCCCATCGGTATTGCTGAGTTGTACGGGCCCGTAAGACTTAGTACATCCAGAATTAGTGGTCACAAACAAAGTGTAGACTCCTGGGCCCATGTTTTCTAAATCTAGCCCGGTACCCACGACTATATTGTTTTCGTCGACCCACTTAATACTGACTTGTCCACCTCCAGGCAAGGTATAATAAATTCCCTTGATAGAGCCATTTCTCCTGCTACAGCTCGGTTGCTGTTTCCTCAGATTACGGTCAACAAATGCTGGCTCTGCATTCATCAGGTCAATGAGCTCAGTCTTGACATAACATTTTCCATTACTGCCCTTAACATAGTAACGTCCGGGTGGCAGCCCCTCTACCTTAGCGCCCTCGCCTACCTTAACATTATCCTTGTTGAACCATTCGATCTTGAGCAGGTGAAAATAGTTAACAATTTCTAAAGAGCCGTTACTCTGACCACAGCTAGGATCTCTATTAATATACCAATAGCCTGATGAGCCAGAACGTATCTGTGGCTGTGTAAATTCGCTCGAATTTTTAACCAAGGTGGCATTAGCGATCAGGCGCTTATTAGAAAAATCTCCTGTAATTTTCCAATTACCGCTAGCATCTGCTATCACTTGGGTAAAAAACTGTAGTGGGCTACAGCTGCTACAGGCGGAATAATCATTATAGATGTAAACATCAGAATTGGGCGTGGCTGTCCCCGAAAATTCGGTATCGCTACTAACTAACAAATTAATCGTAACCGCTTTAGTATCCCTAATAAAATAGGTATAGTCGTTGCAGTGAATGATGTTTTTCCTGACCTCTACATTGGTGCTAAGACCATTGTAAATCTGGTAACTTGTCTCTAGAAAGGTGTTGGCATTAGCAAGGTCATCATCCCCAATTTGAATGCCATCACATGAGGTCACCTCCAAACGGTTATAATAAATCATATTATCATTCTGCTCCTCACGGTTGCGCAACAACTTGAGATTTTTGCAATAGTAAAGATCGAAATTAAAATGTGTAGCCACGTTGTCGCTAAACTCACTATCGGTAACAGTCAAACTAACGTCCACCATCCTTTCATTGAACGTTCCATCTCCATTGTAACCGAAACGGTTAAAGCGAACAGTACACTTTGATCCGCCCACAAAGGTTCCGCGATGCGTAAAGCCGCCCAACACATTACCCTTATCTGGAATATCCCCTCCAAACACAATTTCGTCCCCAGACAAAGATACATGTTGGTAACGCCTATTCCCAGCAGGAACACCAGCGGTATTTAGGCCGAACCAATTGGATTGTACTTTGATCTTTGTTGCCCTCACGAAATTATAAACACTCCTGCAGTTTACGCCTATTTCATTTTCCATGAATACGTTCCCCTTACCAGGTGCACCAACTGTAACATTGCTACTCTCTGCGATATAAATTGCCCCTGGATCGGAAGACTGTGCTGAAGTCCATACCGTGAAGTCCCTGAAATTATTGAAGCAAAAACCATAGATCTCTACATCATGTGCAGCCAATATGTTCAGTCCACCCATCTCATAACTAGAGGCCCTATACACAGAAAGATCCACATCGAGCATGATCTTCGCCGTGCTTGTACCCAGAGCCAGACCAGGTTGTGTGCTAGCATCGATGACTAGGTTGGAGCTCACCAATGGAAGTTCTGCTTTGAGCATGATAGTACGCTCAGCCAAAGAACTTCCAGAAAGATTGAAATGAATATAGTCCTTTACTCCTGTTCCATTAGCTGCAGCCAACGTTAACGCCTCACGGAAAGAACCGCTACCGGCATCCGCGTTGGAGGTTACCATAAAAGTATCGCCCCTAGCGCCAGAAAACAATAATAACAGCAAAAAGGATAGGATAATCCGATAGCGCATAGAGAGGTATTTGATGCCTTAAAGTTACAACCTATGGAGCGAATGTTCAAGTAGATTATTAAGCACCTAGACGTTAATTACAATTTTGTTTTAGAAATCACCATCTAGACCAGTTCAATACTCCTCAATCAATTTCAGCCACCAATAGAAATCAGGGAAGACCTAGCTCAATTCTCCCGTGTACAATATCCTATAATCACGGGTATAGCCAACGTAATACTTATCCGAGCTTTCCGAGTAAAGAATATAGAGATAGAACATAAAAAACAAGATACAAAAAAATCCCACTCGGACGGAGTGGGGCTGGCTTGAGTTTTCAATCTCCCTCTGCCGGGCTTCCCGAAGTATCGGGATGCCACTCCCCAGTGACCCTCTGATTAATCCCGTACGTACGGGACGCTAACCAGCTGAGCTAAGAAGCCCGTCAGTGGCTCACCACCGATAAGTCTTTCGATGAGTTTTCGGCTCTTCTGTTTTTTGATGAACCGTTCCAAGCGTATGGCCTCAGCCTCGATTTCGCCACAAGCAAAAACAGCTTTTAGTATCCAAGGTCTATGCTTTGAAGTATAAGTATCCCTATCACTGTGGTTATGCTCATGAAAACGTCGTCTATAATCACGGGTATAACCAACGTAATACTTATCCGAACTTTCGGAATAAAGAATATAGAGGTAGAACATAAAAAACAAGATACAAAAAAGCCCCACTCGGACGGAGTGGGGCTGGCTTGAGTTTTCAAGCTCCCTCTGCTGGGCTCGAACCAGCGACCCTCTGATTAACAGTCAGATGCTCTAACCAGCTGAGCTAAGAAGGAATATTTTCTTTTAATTTCTTTCTTTCTCCCTCTGATTAATCCCGTACCTACGGGACTCTACCAGCTGAGCTAAGAAGGAATATTCTCTTTTAGTTTCTTTCTTTCTCCCTCTGATTAATCCCGTACCTACGGGACTCTACCAGCTGAGCTAAGAAGGAATATTCTTTTAACCGTCTCTTCCTCAAGGGAAAATCAGGTTATTCAACTTTTCAATTAAAAAGCCCTACAAAAGTAAGGCTTTGTGCTCCCTCTGCTGGGCTCGAACCAGCGACCCTCTGATTAACAGTCAGATGCTCTAACCAGCTGAGCTAAGAAGGAGTGCTGGCATTTCCTAAAACGCTTTCAAATGCTCTTTTTAATTTGAACACCCTTGTTCGTTTTGGGAATGCAATATTAGGGCTTTTAAATTATTTATGCAATATTTGTAGCGAAAAAAAAGATAAAAATCACAAGTTATAACGTATGAGCCTGATAATCATAGGTACTGTGGCCTTCGATGCCATCGAAACTCCCTTCGGAAAAACAGATAAAATTGTAGGTGGAGCCGCAACTTTCGCTAGTTTGGCCGCTTCTTACTTCTATAATCGTACAAAAATTGTCGCGGTAGTTGGCGATGATTTCAAAAAAGAAGATATCGACACCCTAAATAACCACGGTATTGATACCGAAGGTTTGCAGATTAAAGAAGGAGAAAAATCTTTCTTCTGGAGTGGCAAATACCACAACGACATGAACAGTCGTGATACTTTAATTACTGAATTGAATGTATTGGAAAACTTTGACCCAATCATTCCAGAAAGCTACCAAGACTGCGAGTATTTAATGTTGGGCAACCTTACCCCTCAAATACAACAAACCGTTATTAAAAGATTAAAAAACCGTCCGAAACTAATTGTTCTTGATACCATGAACTTTTGGATGGACATCATGATGGACGACTTGCTTGAAACCATTAAAATGGTTGACGTATTAACCATCAACGACTCAGAAGCACGTCAACTATCTGGCGAATATTCATTGGTTAAAGCAGCGAACAAAATTTTAACCATGGGCCCTAAATATTTAATCATCAAAAAAGGTGAGCATGGCGCATTGTTGTTCCACGAAGACAAAATCTTCTCTGCTCCTGCGTTGCCTTTAGCTGATGTTTTTGACCCAACTGGCGCTGGCGATACTTTCGCAGGCGGTTTCATTGGTTATTTGGCTAAAGTAGGCACTATCAATTTTAACAACATGAAAAATGCCTTGATTTACGGTTCGGCATTAGCTTCTTTCTGCGTAGAGAAATTTGGCACCGAGAAATTATTATCATTAAGCCAAGAAGAAATTACCAACCGTTTGCAACAGTTTGTAAACTTAAGCAGCTTCGAAATCAGTCAATAAGTAAAAAGTGTAAAGTTGAGAGTTAAAACTTTCAACTTTACACTTTCAACTTCCTACGCTCATCAACATTCCCACCTTTTCCAGTTTCTCAAAAACGACTTCAGTATGTGGCGCATCAGCCAGTTCATCAGTAAGGTCCTGCCCTGCCCAATGTTCGTAATGTTTACCATTTTTCCATAATCGGCTTTCGGTTACATCGTAGATGATTCCTTTATAAGCCACCCATATTTGCGGCTTATCCTGTCCGTTACGTAAAGCCAGTTGCTGTTTGGTGTAAGATGGCAATTCCATTAAGCAGCTCTCTTACTTTTAAAAAATTCGAACATATAAATGCTAACCAATAAAGCAGAAAGAAACATGAATAAAGTTTCTACAGGAACTTTTGCGATATGCAAACCTGAAACTCCATTTGCAGCTGCCAAAATGGTTCCATTCCATGATAAAACGCCATAAACAATTAGTAATGGCACCAACATGAACACAAAAGCACGGTAAGCTCTGTACATAAATCTTAATTTGCCTACATACTCAATGAGCAATAGCACCAACAAAAGTGTGGCGAAAGTCAGCATAGTGTACCACTTAGGGTAACCGAAAAACAAAAAAGCCACACAAAGGCCCAACAACAAATTACTAAAGGCCAAGCTGTATTTTTGCAAATCGTTTTTTGGGAAACGAAAATTGAGGTATTGATAAAGAGCAATCCCTGTAAAGTTCAAGCTAAAATGAAGCAGGTATTGCTCCATAGGAATATCCTTAAAACTGATGGATAAGGTATTTTGGGTTTCATAACTGACCAAACCAAGCAAATACAGTACTACTGTAATGGCCGAAAAAAGAATAGTGGCCACCAAGCTTGCACCAAACGCCGCTCTTAAATTTCCATCTTTAAATATTTGCTTATCGATTTGAAAAATCAACGGAAGTAACAAGGGAGCCAGCGCTAAAATTAGAAAAACAAATTTCATCATGTTGTGGTATTATCCCCCAAAAGTATGATTTTATATTGGTTGGTTGGATAGTAGTTGTTTGGTTGATTAGATATATTAGCAGGAATAAAAACACCCTGCTCTTCGAGCACCCCTCTGAGAGAGAGGAATTTGATAGCTCCATTCCCTCCAACAAGTTGGAAGGTGCCTAACAAGCTAAGCTCACCCTCAGACTTACGAAGTTTTTAAAACTTCGTAAGTCTTAAAACAGCAAATCAACATCATAAAAAAAGCCCCGCATGTGCGGGGCTGTATAACTATGCTCTATCTGTAGAGTAATTTTTTAGGTATTTTTTAAGTTGTCCTCTGGCTACGTGTATTCTGGTTTTTACCGTGCCAATTGGAATGTTAAGCTCTTCAGCAATTTCGTGGTATTTAAAACCTTCGAAATATTTAATAAATGGAATATAATATTCAGGAGCTAATGAATCTAAAGCTTTGTTAATGTCTTTCAGTACAAACTTACTCTCTACCGCATTATTGGTCGCACTGTAGTGTAAATTTGCATAGGTAATGTCGTCACTTTGCGTAATCAATGCATTAGTTTTCACCAAACGTCTGTAGTTGTTGATAAAAGTGTTACGCATGATGGTAAAAAGCCAGCCTTTTAAGTTGGTGCCTTCTTTAAACTTACTATAATATGTTACAGCTTTGAGCATCGTGTCCTGTACCAGATCATTTGCGTCTTCTAGGTCTTTAGTGAAATTTAAGGCAAATGATTTTAATGAGGTAGAATAATCGTTTAGTTGTTCGTTAAATTGCAGCTGTGTCATATTCCTTTTAGTTTTTAGTTAATAAAATAGAACAGAAGCGAGATGAAATTGCAACTGTCATAGTTATGTAACACCTTACAACTATGATACCAAAAACGACAAAATCAATCAGCTAAGTTTTAAAAAAAAGAAAAATGCGCTCTCAAAAGCGCTAGACTAAAAAATATTTACTTCTCTTTCTAAAAGCACTCCAAATTTTTGCTGTACAGTTTCAATAATTCTTTCCGAAAATCTGTACACCTCCTGTCCTGTTGCACCGCCATGATTAACTAAAACAAGTGCCTGATTTTTCCAAGTTCCTGTATGACCGTCAACCAAGCCTTTAAATCCACATTGTTCTATCAACCAACCTGCAGCCAATTTTACACGTCCGTCTGGCGCTGGATAATGAGGGGTATCTGGAAAACGTGATATCAACTCATCAAACACAGGCTGGTCGATGATTGGATTTTTGAAGAAACTACCTGCATTACCAATAGTCGAAGGGTCTGGCAACTTGCTTACTCTAATGGCCGCTACCACTTCCGAAACATCGGCAATAGTAGGCTCAACAACACCCCTTCTTTCAAGCTCAGCATTAATGGCTCCATAATGCGTTTGCACATTTGGAATATTCGATAAACGATAAGTTACCGAAGTAATAATATATTTTCCTTTTAACTTTCCTTTAAACACACTTTCGCGATAGCCAAACTCACAATCGGCTTTGTTAAAAGTTTTAATTTGTCCAGTGGCAATTTCAAAAGCAGTACAACTTTCAAAAACATCTTTAATTTCTACGCCGTAGGCACCTATGTTTTGTATCGGTGATGCACCAACAGTTCCAGGAATTAAGGTTAGATTCTCTAGGCCAGCATAACCTTTTGCCACGCAATACTTCACCAAAGCATCCCAAACCTCTCCTGCTCCAGCAGTTACCAAAACATCATTGCCTTGTTGATTAAACTCAATGCCTTTAATACTTATTTTAAGCACAAACCCGTCATAATCCTTAGTAAAAAGCATATTACTACCTCCACCTAAAACCAATAGTTTGTTTTCTTTAATCAGTGGGCTCGCAAAAACTTCCTTCAATTCGGCTTCAGTCGAAACCTCTGCATAAAGCTTGGCGTTTACATCAATTCCAAAAGTGTTTAGATTTTTAAGGGAGTAGTTGCTGAGAAAAGGCATAAAGTATTTTTATTGCAAATGTAACAAGATTTACGACTTAAGATTTGCGATTTACGATTTGACTCTAGTGAGTTTTATTCGAAACCAACTGTCTAACAAATGTAATTTGAAATAATTGTAAAAAAAATCTTACAGGAAACTTTAAGATTAAAAAAAGTTTCCATAGTTTTGTGCGGATTTTTGAAAGGGAATTTAAATTGGAAGTAAAAGATTATATCATTAACGGCGCTGATAAACTTTTTTGTCAATATGGTTTCAAAAGTGTAACCATGGACGATATTGCCAAACATTTGGGCATTTCGAAAAAAACGATTTATCAGAACTTTAAAGACAAGAACGAGCTCATCAACATTCTTATCCACGATAGGATAGTTAACCAAGACCTGCAAATGAACAAGTGTTCTCAGGAATCGGAGAACGCTGTGGAAGAAGTTTTCTTTGGGATGCAGGACATGGATTTTTTCTTGGAAACGATGAATCCCATGCTTTTTTATGATCTGCAGAAATATCACCAAGAGGCTTGGCTAAACTTTATGGCCTTTGAGGAAAAAGAAATCGGCAAAAAAGTAATGGAAAACTTGGAACGTGGCATTGCGGAAGGTTTATATCGCAATGATTTGAACCTCGAAATCATTACCAGAATGAGATTAGACCAAGTAGACGTGGTTTTTACGCAAAGCGGACACTACGACACCAAGAAATACAGCCTTGCCAGCATTATGGTAGAAATAACTCGTCATTTTTTATACGGAATTTGTAACAATGAGGGGCTTAAGTTAATCCATAAATACGATAAAGAACTGAAAGACAAGAAAGAAATGGCAAAAACCATTTAATTAATATAGAAATCACCCAAAAATTAATAAATAATCAACTATGTTTAGAATAAAGACGGCAAAACTGATGCTACTGCTGATAATCAGCTTCGGTTTACCAACATTAACTCTTGCACAACAGCCCATTACATTGAAAGATGCATTGAAATATGCTCTCGATAACAATGTAAAAGTTCGCAAAGCTAGATTAGACATTGAAGGCGGAAGGTACAAAGTGCAGGAAGTTAGAGCTCAAGCTTTACCACAAATTACAGGTACTGCTGGTTTAACCTACAACCCAATTATCGGACAATTAGTAGCCAACATTGGCGGCCAAACCCAATCGTTTAAGATGGGACAAAATTGGAACTCAAGCGCAGGTGTTCAACTTTCACAACAATTGTTTAACCAAACAGTGTTTACTGGTTTGCAAGCGGCAAGGTCTAGTGAAGAATTTTACAACTTGACTGCACAATTAACCGAAGAGCAAATTATTGAGCTGGTAGCCAACACCTATTATCAAGTATTGGTAAACAAACAACAGCTTAGCGTAGTTGAAACCAACATTAAAAACGTAAAAGTGGTAGAAAAAGTTACCGCAAGCCAGTACGAAAATGGTTTAGCTAAAAAAATTGATGTAGACCGTATCAAAGTGAAGCTCACCAACTTGGAAAGCAAGCGTATACAGACTATCAATGCCATCACGCAACAAGAAAACCAGTTAAAGTTTGCCATGGGAATGTCGGTAGCAACCCCTATTACTTTACCAAACAGCGAATTAACTGAGGTAAGACAATTACCTGTATTTGCAGATACCGTTGGTTTGGCAAACAGAACAGAGATTAAGCTTTTGAACAACCAAGACAAGTTATATGGCTTACAACGCAAAGCTTATTTGGCTGAATATTACCCTAGTTTATCATTAACAGGTAATTATACTTATTCTAGCCAAAGTGAAGGTTTCGATTTTTTAAACTCAAACAGAGCGGCTATTGGATTTGGAGCGTCGGCTGTGGGCCTTTCACTTAAAATTCCAATTTTCAATGGTTTCTTAACCCGTTCTAAAGTACGCCAGGCTAATGTTGATATTGACAAGCTGAAACAAGACAGGATTGAAAAAACAAATGAGTTGAACTTAGCTTATGAAAATGCTAAAATCGAGTTGAAGAACAGCTTAAGCACGATCAATTACCAACGTAAAAACGCTGATTTGGCACAGGAAATTTATATGAGCACCCAAAACAATTACAATAATGGGTTGGCTACTTTAACCGATTTACTGGAAACTGAAGATTCGCTTACCGAAGCACAAAACAGCTACAACCAGGCTTTATTAAATTATAAAATTGCCGAAATACAGTTAGTTAAAGCAAAAGGAGACCTTAGAACTTTAGTACAATAAACCAAAATACAGAAGAAATAATATCAGATAAAATGAAAAGAGTAATCACCATCATTATCGTAATAGTTGTAGTATTAGCTGCAATTGGGTACGTGTTGAACAACAATAAAAAGAAACAACAAGAAACTACTGATTTCATTAACAAAGGCAGTGGTGCTGTTGCAGTAAAAATAGCTAATGTTGAGCGTAAAGAAATTAACCTTGACTTTACTGTAAACGGAACTTTTGCAGCCAACCAAGAATTGAATTTCAGTGCAGAAAATTCTGGTCGTGTAACCAAAATATTTGTAGAAGAAGGTAGCCGTGTGAGCAAAGGGACCGTTTTGGCCAGAATTGACGCGGAAATTTTAAATACTGATAAAGAAACTGCGGAAGCTACTTATCAAAATGCAGTTAAAGATTTGGCTCGTTACGAGAGCTCTTTCAAAACTGGCGGGGTAACCCAACAACAGTTAGACCAAGCTAGACTTACTGCCGAAAATGCCAAACTACGTTTGCAACAACAACAACGTAAATTTAGCGATGCCAACATTCGTTCATCTATTAACGGTGTAGTAAACAAAAAACTAATTGAAGTAGGCGCTGTAGTGGCTCCAGGCACTCAGTTATTTGAATTGGTTGACGTATCTAAATTGAAATTGAAAGTAAACGTTAACGAAAGTCAAGTAGCTAACTTGAAAATTGGCGATGCCGTTGAAATTCAATCATCGGTATTCCCTACAGAAAAATTCTCTGGTAAGGTTACTTTCATTGCAGCAAAAGCTGACGGAACTTTAAACTTCCCTATCGAGGTTGAAGTAACCAACAATGTTAAAAACAGCTTGAGAGCAGGTATGTATGGCACCGCTTTATTCAAGTTCCCTAAACAAGCCCCAGCCATTTTGGTTCCACGTACTTCTTTTGCAGGTAGTGTAAATAGTAATGAAGTTTACGTATTAAACACTTCTAAAAATGTAGCTGAATTACGCAAAGTGGTTTCTGGCCGTATTTTAGGTGAATCGGTAGAGATTTTAGAAGGCTTGAAAGAAGGCGAAACGGTAATTACAAGTGGGCAGATTAACCTAACACAAGGTGCTCCAGTTACTGTGATAAAGTAAACTGAAAATATCGTTATTGCGAGGCACGAAGCAATCCTAATGTTTCATATCTCGCAAGCTGTAAGATTGCTTCGTGCCTCGCAATGACGACAATGTAATACGCAATACCAATTACAATACTAAGAAGATGAAACCAATCCGATAAAATTGGGACAGCTTCATCACCACTAAAAAACAAAGTAATACGATGAAAATTACTGACATATCCATAAAAAGGCCCTCGCTGGTAATTGTGGTATTTACCGCACTAACCTTGATGGGTCTATTAAGTTACTTCTCGTTAGGATATGAGCTTTTACCAAAGTTCACTTCTAACGTAGTATCTATCTCTACTATTTACCCTGGTGCTTCGCCAAACGAAGTAGAAAGTACCGTAACTAAGAAAATTGAAGATGCGGTATCTTCGATGGAGAACATCAAAAAAATTAATGCTAGTTCTTACGAAAGTTTATCGGTTGTAGTAATTACCCTTACCGACAAAGCCGAAATAGATATCGCCCTTAATGATGCACAAAGGAAAGTAAATGCCATCTTGGCGGATTTACCAGACGATGTAAAGCAACCATCATTGAGTAAATTCTCGTTAGATGATTTCCCTGTAATCACGATGTCGGCTTCTGCTAAAATGGACGATATTTCGTTTTACGATTTAATGGACAAGCGTATTGCACCAATCATCTCGCGTGTATCTGGCGTGGCACAAGTTAACCTTATTGGTGGTTCTGAGCGTGAAATCAAAGTAGGTTTAGATGCTAAAAAAATGCAAGGTTACGGCTTATCTGTACCAGCTGTACAGCAAGCCATCTTGTCCTCTAATTTAGATTTCCCTACGGGTAGTGTAAAAACCAAAGAGCAAGACATCTTGGTACGTTTATCTGGTAAATATGCGAGTATTGAAGAGATGCGTAACTTGGTAGTATCTACTGGTAAAGATGGTGCTCAAATCCGTTTAGGAGATATTGCCGACGTACAAGACACACAAAAAGAAACGGAGAAAATTGCCCGTATCAACAGAGCAAACTCTATCGCTTTACAAATTATTAAGCAAAGTGATGCGAATGCAGTAACCGTGAGTGAGGGCACCAAAGCCATCATCGCGAAACTTAAAGCCGATTACAAAAACATCGATTTAGACATTAAAATTGTAAACGACAGTTCGGTTTATACCCTACAATCTGCCGATGCGGTAATCCACGATTTAATGTTAGCGGTAGTATTGGTAGCTATCGTAATGCTTTTCTTCTTGCATAGCTTACGTAATGCAATCATTGTAATGGTATCTATCCCAGCTTCATTAATTGCAACATTTATTGGTATTGGGTTATTTGGCTACTCACTAAACTTGATGTCTTTACTAGGTCTATCCCTCGTAGTGGGTATCTTGGTGGATGATGCGATTGTGGTATTGGAGAATATCCAACGTCACATGGAGATGGGTAAAAATAAAGTACGTGCCGCTATTGACGGAACACGTGAAATTGGTTTTACCGTAGTTTCCATTACGTTTGTAATTGTGGTAGTGTTCTTCCCTATTGCCGTAAGTACAGGTATGGTGGCCAATATCTTACGCCAGTTCTGTGTGGTGGTAATTATTTCTACCTTACTTTCATTAGTGGCATCATTTACCATTGTACCGTTAATTTTCTCACGTTTTGGTAAATTAGAGCGTATTGAAGGCAAAAACATCTTCGGTAAATTTATCCTTTGGTTCGAAAAGCAATTGCATAAATTCACCAACTGGATCACCAGATTATTAGAGTGGACCCTTAAACACAAAGCCATCACTTTAGTAACGATGGTAGTATTGTTCCTTTCTTCATGTGGTTTATTAGGTGCTGGATATATCGGTTTCGAATTCTTCCCTAAATCTGATAAAGGTGAGTTCTTGTTACAAATCGAGATGCCTAAAGATGCATCTTTAGAACAAACCAACCTTTATACACAAAAGGCGGAAAACTATTTAAGTAATCAAAAGTATGTAGTTCAAATGATTACCACTGTTGGTCAATCTAGTGGGAACATGGGAGCTACCACAGCAACCGCATACAAATCTGAGATTAACGTAAAACTGGTAGATAAACCAGAACGCGGTAACGTATCTTCTGATATTATTTCTACCACTTACACGAGGGAATTAGAGAAAGTATTGGTAGGTGCTAAAATCAAAACCGTTCCAATTGGTATTTTGGGAACTGCTGACAATGCTCCAATTCAGTTGGTGGTAATGGGTCCAGAGTTAGACACCGTACTCGCTTTCGCTGAAAAAGCAGAGAAAGTATTAGCGAAAATTCCAGGAGCTACGCAAACTAAACTTTCAGTAGAAAAAGGAACTCCAGAAATTAACGTTAAGGTAGATAGAGATAAAATGGCTGCATTGGGCTTAAGTTTATCAACAATTGGTTCTACCATGCAAACTGCTTTTGCGGGCAATACCGATGGCAAGTTCCGTCAAGGGGAATATGAGTACGACATCAATATCCAGTATCAAGATTTTGACCGTAAGGATATCGACGATGTACGTAATTTGATATTCATCAACGGCGCTGGGCAACAAATCAAGCTTTCGCAATTTGCTGAAATTAAAGAAAGTTCTGGACCGAGTTTATTAGAGCGTTTAAATAAATCTACTTCGGTAACCGTGCAGGCACAAACTGTGGGTAGACCAACAGGTTCTGTGGTAACAGACTTCCAAACTGAATTGGATAAAATGAAACTACCTGCAGGCATCAGCTTCTTCTGGGCAGGTGACCAAGAAAACCAAAGTGAAGGTTTCGGTACTTTAGGTATTGCCTTACTAGCTGCAATTATTTTGGTGTACTTAATCATGGTAGCATTATATGATAGTTTCGTGTATCCATTTGTGGTAATGTTCTCGCTACCGTTAGCCTTAATTGGGGCTTTGTTAGCACTTGCATTAACCAACAACGCTTTGGGTATCTTTACCATCCTTGGTTTTATCATGCTGATGGGTTTGGTAGCCAAAAACGCTATTATCTTGGTCGATTTTACCAACCAAATGAAAGCACAAGGCAAAACTACCCACGAAGCTTTAATTTTAGCTAACCACGCCCGTTTACGTCCAATCTTAATGACCACCATCGCCATGGTAATTGGTATGTTGCCTATTGCATTGGCAAGTGGCGCAGGTGCCGACTGGAAAAATGGTTTGGCTTGGGTAATTATTGGAGGTTTAACGAGTTCGCTCTTCCTAACCTTGGTGGTTGTACCAGTAATGTACCAAATCTTCGATAACATTTTAGAGAGGTTCGGTTTCAACAAAAAAGGAAAAACCATTGATGAAATGATGGTTGAGCCTTATGACCACAAAGATGTAAACGAGTGGGAACAACACCACTAAGATTTTAAATTTTTCCCAACACACAATAAAGCCAGTCCCGATAGCAATTTGTTATCGGGACTTTTTTATGCCGCACAACCATTACTATTACCGTCATTTCGAACGCACCTGTACCGATACTTCGGTAGAGAGACCGCGAAGCAGTTACGAGGTAAATTGAAAATCAACGAAGTTAAATCTAACGATTGGGTTTTCTATGTGCCTATGTGGTTCATCTAAGTCATATTCCAATTTTAGAGAACCAAAAGAAAATACAACCACATAGACACATAGTTATCCTTATTAAATATTTTTTGAAAAGCAGGGACAGCAGTTTCTTTCAAAGCAAGTCGGGCTTTACGCTACAATCTTTTTGTGAACGCTACTGCCCTTCACCTCTGCCATCCTGAGCTTCCCGAATAATCGGGACGAGTTGTCGAAGGATTAAACCTCGTAGGTTTTTAACGGTACTGCTTACCCCTACCACTGAAGAAAGTTAAACCTACGAGGTTTGTCAGGACAGCTAATGCAACAAAAAGGATTTTCGCTGCAATCCCGTTTATAAAACCCAAACCGCTGTCAATATCGTCATTTCGAACGCAGAGAGAAATCTAACGATTTATTAACTTAATACCAAGTTGCTAGATGTCTCCAAAGTCGACATGACGTAATAGGAGTGTCACCAAGTAAAGAAAGCTTTTTTATACCATCTATATTGGCTTCATCCCTATTAAATATTTTTTTGAAAAGCATGGACACTAGCTTTTTTCAAAGCAAGTCGGGCTTTACGCTACAATCCCGTTTATGAAACCCAAACCTGCCTCTTTTAGCTAAAGTTTTTTCCCAGCTAGATGTAAGTTTTTCTTCCACCTCGCTACTTATTCATAAAAATCATAAATATGAAACAGACATTATTGATTATTGCTACGATCATCACATCAGCACTCCTAGGCTGTAGACAAAACTCCTCGCCTGACGGCAGAGCAAAATTACGCGACAGCGAACTTTCTCAAAGAATAGATAAATTAGAGAAAAGGCAAATCGCTATTTTAGATAGCCTAAGATTGTTAGACGAAGAAATAAAAACAATCAGCACCGCCAAATCCAATTAATGAGCGAAACCGAATTTCTTCAACTCCTTTCTGCCAACCAAGGTATTATTGGAAAAGTTTGCAACATTTACTGCAATCAAAGAGAAGACTATGAAGACCTGTTTCAAGAAATCACCTATCAAGCATGGAAAGGCTTTTCATCATTTAGGGGCGAATCTAAATTCAGCACTTGGCTCTATCGTATCGCTTTAAATACCGCGATCAGTTCTTTCAGAAAAAAACGGGCAAAAATAGACTTGGTACCTGCATTACCAGATACGATAATCGATTATACCAACGAAACGAACGACAAGAAACAACATTTGCTTTGGGCAATCAAACAACTCAACGAAGGTGAACGGGCAATTATCGCACTTTATTTAGAAGAAATGAGCTATCAGGAAATTGCCGAGGTTATTGGAATGACCGAAAACAATGTGGGTGTAAAAATTAACCGCATCAAAAACAAACTTCATCAAATTTTAAACCATGGAAACAGATAATCTAAAATCAGTTTGGCAAAGTATTATTCCCTCTCAAAAAAGTAGGGAAGACTTAATGAAGATGTCAAAAGAGCGCAGTAATGTTGTACTTAAACAAATAAGAAAACAAATTTATATCGAGCTTTTCGGATTTATTGCTTTCCTATTTTGTTACTATTCCATGTTTGATGGCGCAGACAAACCGTTACCAATTAACATCATCATAACTGTAGCCATTCTGCTTCCAATTTTAAATCACTTCAGAGGGTATCAACTACAAAAGCAATTTAAAAGTGGCAAAAACCTCAAGGATGACTTAATGAGTTTTATAAATAAGCTAAAAAATTTCCGAATAGAAACCATTATTGCAAGATTCGCATTTACTATTGGCCTGATGTTATTCTTTACTTACAAAGTCACATTTTCAGCGCAAAAATGGTGGGCAATCATATTGATTGTCATCGTGTTTTCTATACAATTTTTCTTTCTGTACAAAATTTGGTCAAACAGAATAAATAAACTGCAATTGGTATTGCAAGAACTTAATGGTGCTTAATAAACTGTTATCAATAAAAAAACTAACCGCTAGTCCCTAGCCACTACTTATCTAATAGGAGCGGTAGCAAAGTATATGTTCCTGCCATTCACATCTGTCATCCTAACTGGTTGAAGGATTAAACCTCGTAGGTTTTTAAACGGCACAGCAGTTACCCTTACCATTGAAGAAAGTTAAACCTACGAGGTTTTCAAAGGAAGTAAATACAACAAAAAGGATCCCCACTTCACAATTCCGTTTACGAAACCCAAACCGCTGTCAATATCGTCATTTCGAACGCAGAGAGAAATCTAACGACTTATTAATTTAACATCACGTAGCTAGATGTCTCCAAAGTCGACATGACGTAATAAGAATGGCTGTGTAAAAAGCAATTAAACTCAAAGGATTGTTAATGAGTCTTGTGCTTACTATGGGCCTAGGTCGTTCATTTAAATACTACCACATAGACACATAGAATGCGTACACATTTATAATAAATTATATCACTATTATTTGGTTAAACATCTCTAAACAAATACCTTTAAAAAATACAAAACACTAACAAACAACAACTTACAACCATTAGTTGTAAAACAAAAACCCCATTAAACCACAAATCTACCAATGAAAAAAAAGCTTGTACAAACATTACTAGCCATAGCATTAGGCTTTGGCGCCATGGCACAACATCCAAACGTCTTCCAACCGACTCCTCAAAAGACTTCGAGGAATAAAAAAGTCTCTTCTAAGGAAAAAACCAACATCTGTATTGCCTACTATATCACCGATGGAAGAAACCCCTCTTTTAAACTTAAAGATATCCCCAATGGTGTGGACATGGTTATCCTGTTTGGCATAAAATACTGGACGTTACAAGACACTACTCAATTAAAGGCAGGCACAGGAATGATGGGAAATTTCACTTCCTACAATGACCTTTCCAAACAAATCCGTTCTCTTCAAAAAAGAGGCATCAAGGTATTACAAAATATTGACGACGAAGCAAGCTGGCAATCTTCAAACCCTGGAGGATTTGCATCTGCCAAAGCTTATGCCGAGGCTATCAAATCAATCGTTATAGACCAATGGAAGTTAGACGGAATAAGCCTCGATGTAGAACATGAAGGAAAAAGGCCTAACCCTATGCCTAAATTTCCAGGATATGCCGCAACTGGATATTATGGATGGTACTTTCCAAGTATGGAAGCAACCACCGAATATCTGGAAGTAATACGTGAACTGACCAAGTATTTTGGAACCACAGCTCCCAATAACAAACAGTTGCAAATAGCTTCGGGCATTAATGTATTTGCCTGGGATAAAATCATGGAAAATTTCGGGAATAATTTTAACTATGTTCAGCTACAATCTTACAATGTGAAGCTTAACGAAGCTAAATCAATGATGGAATACGCCACAGGGACAAATAAAATCCCAGCAAACAAAATAGTTTTTGGAGCTTATGCTGAAGGCGGAAAAAGCCAAGTGAGCGATATTGAAGTGGCTAAATGGGTACCCGCTCAAGGCGCTAAAGGAGGCATGATGATTTATACCTATAACTCTAATGTTGATTACTCCAATGCAGTTAAAAATACATTGAAAGAAAAATGATAAATATAACCACATAGACACATAGCTATAGCTATTAAAAATGTCTTTTTTGAAAAGCAGAGCCAGCAACTTCTCTTAAAGTAAGTCGGGCTTTGTGCTACAATCTTTTTGTGAACGCTACTGCCGTTCACACCTGTCATCCTAAGCTTCCCGAATAATCGGGACAGGTTGTCGAAGGATTATACAAACAAGAACGCTTCGACGGGTTCAGCGTGACATACAAAAAGGATTTCCACTACAATTATTCCGTTTACGAAACCCAAACCGCTGTCAATATCGTCATTTCGAACGCAGAGAGAAATCTAACGATTTATCAAGTTAACATCATATAGCTAGATGTCTCTCCCCAAAGCTCTGGACCGGCACACTCGACATGACGTAACAGGAATGACAGTGCAAAAGGCATTGCCAGTTCGCTTATGCGACTGAGCATACTATGTGTGTATGTGGTTCATTTAAGCAACTTTCCATTTCTAGAGATTCCCACCTACGAAATCCCCTATCCTTTTCAAGAAACAGAACTAGGAAGAGAACCTCTCTGCCCTACGGGCATCTATTGACAGTTATTGATTGATTTTCGTATCAATGAACTCAGCTACGCTTCGGTTCTCCTCAAAAAGGAGAGAGAAGGGCTATGCGGCTGTAAGAAAAACTAACCACTAATCCCTAGCCCCTATTATCTAATCGCACTAATTTTCCTTACCAGCAAGCTAATCAAAATACCAAAACAACCTACCACTGCAAATGAATAGCGCAAGCTGAACAACTCTGAAATGTAACCAATTAGCGGCGGCCCCATTAAAAAACCAAAGTAACCGATACTAGAAACCATGGCAATGGCCAAGCTAGAAGGTATTTTATCATTATTACCTGCAATAGTGTAGGTCATTGGAATAATTACCGAAACGCCAATACCCACCATCATAAAACCAATGGTAGCCACTACTAGGTTAGGGAAAGCAACCGATAAAAACATTCCTGTAGAAATGACTACGCCACAAATCTGCAACATGGTTTTCCTGCCAAAAGAAGCAATAAATTTATCACCAATAAAGCGACCGATGGTCATCATGGCGGAGTAAGAAGCATAACCCAAAATAATCCATTTAACTGGAGCATGTACAATTTCCTTAAAGTAAACACCGCTCCAATCCATCATGGCTCCTTCAGTGGCCATGCTACAAAAAGCAATTACACCCAGTTGTACCAAAACACCTTGAGGTTTCATTAAGAACTTCGGCTTTTCTTTTTGTATCGCTTTACCTATCAACAAAAATCGGTGATTGATAAAAATATGGGTCCAGCCTATGGCGGCAATAATCCAAAAATGAGTAGTGGTGGTTAAGTGCAAGTTCATCATCAACAAACCCACCAAAGCACCCGTAAAAAGACCCAAGCTCCAAGAACCATGGAACGAAGACATGATGGGTTTACCATAATGCCCTTCCGCAGTAACCGCTTGTGTGTTTAATGCAATGTTGCATAGGTTTCCTGAAATACCAAACAGCAGTAAAAACAAAGCCAGCTGCCAACCATGCGTAGCCAAAGCCAAATTAGTTAAACAAAGTGCATAAAGCGGCGTAGCCATGGTTAATATTTTCTTACTTCCAAAAACAGCCACCAAACGTCCAGAAAGCGGCATGGTAATGAGCTGACCAATAGGCAAGGCCAATAAGATACTGCCCAAAGCGGCATCTGAAAGGTTCAACGCCGTTTTTAAATCGGGAATACGGCTGGCCCAACTGGCAAACACCAAGCCTTGGCCAAAGTAAAATAGCGATACCGCTAAACGAATGGTCTTTTTACTATACTTACTAGTTTCTTTAACGGACAAATCAGAACTGTCGGTAATTGTTGACATGAAAGAAGGGGGATATTATTTTCCGCAAAGGTCTGCAAAAACACAGACAACAGCCCTATCCCCCACTCATTCTTTTGCTTTTTAACATTGAAATTACTTTGCCTAAAACAATCCTAGGGCTAATCCAACAGATACTGCATTAAAACTTTTCCTAGCATTCATGTTTCCATAATAAGAACAACCTACCCCTATTCCTCTATTAATCATCAAGCTATATCTTAATTCATAAGGTAGTCCAACGGTGACTCTCTTTTTAAATTTTTCATCCTCCCAAGGTTCTCTATTCTGATTAAAAACGACATCAGGGTCTGTTTTAGTCACGACCGAAAGACCAGAAGAGAAGCTGATTTGCTGCCTCCTGAAAAACTTATAAATCTTACCATACTCCAAATTAACTGTACTTATTCCTCTTACATCAACATCACATTTACATTCGCTATTACAAGATTTATGGCGCCGTTTTTGCTCTTCACTTTTTGGGTCGTACCCACCGCCAGCACTAAGCCGAAAATAATGATGTTCCATTTGCAGATAGGCACCCCCTAAAATAAATGTTCTATAATCGTCAATGTGACCAGCCTGCACAAAAAAGTATAGATTATCAAAATTCAAATCCTTATTTTTTTGTGCAGAAACGTTAAAAAAAGAGCATAGTAGCACTCCTAATGAAATGATTATCGTCTTCATCTTTTTAGTTTTTAATTGATTAAAATGATAGAAATGAAAGCAGCGTTTACTGCCCTAATGAGTGGTATCCGATGAGTTACTTTTCAAGCTCATCACTCGTTCCATTAAAGGGGGGAGCCCACTTTTGTTAACTTGGTCGGTATCCCAAAAGCTCATGACACAACTCACATAGTTATTGCGTACTGGCGCCGCTACAAAATAGATATTGAGCCTTTTTCCACCTTCCATGGTCAACAACAGAGAAGTGATTCCTGTGAAATCATAGACAATTTTTCGAGCCGAAACTGCTGCCCCTTCAAAAATCACCGATACGGTAGTATCCAAAACGGCCTTACCTTTTTTCCGATTGAAGATTCTATCCACCTGACTGTTGATATCCTGCTGAGCACTTTCCAAAGTTCCATGAACGCTCCAACTCATTTGCCCATAGGATGGACACTGCATATTATTCACTCCTTGCCAGCGGCAGCTTCTCAACAACCTGATTTTTCTGCCCGCAAAATTGATGCTGTCGGCACCAAATGAGTTAAAAACACTAGGCGGTATGGCACCGTTCCTAATTAAGGGAACAAGTTGACGCTCCAAGGATTGGTTCGTAGCCATCAAAGAAGCAAAAGTGATGGCTAGCAGCTGGTTGTTTTTATTTTTAACAAAATAATAGGAGATACTATTAGGACTTCCTTTTGGCTCTTCGTACTTTTTAACGACATAAAAATTGCGAAACCCAAGAGTACTATCCCCTTGCACCAAATCCTTCTCTTTAATTTTTAACTTAGAAAAATACTTTAAGATATTTTTCTTATTGAATTCTTCGGACTTAGTTTGACTGGTAATTTCAATCCCATCTACATTAAAGAAATCAATGCCGTCACTATAAATCCCTTGAATCCTATTTAATAATTGATTTTCATTTTGAGCAAACGCAGCAACTGCAATTAACATGGCACTCACTACTAATAATAATATCTTTTTCATTTTTTGGATGATTAGTATACCTCAAAACTACAAGACACCAATTAACCAAATCACCTCAAAAAGATACTCCACATCTCTTAAATAAATCTTTTAAGATAATTAACAAATAAATTAAACAATACATCAAACTAAAAAGATACAACAACCTTGTTTTTATAGCCAAAAATTATTCTTTTACTACTATATTTACTTATAGAATAATCTTTTAACGATGAATGAGCAAGCTAATTTCTTCGAACGCATTAAGCAAACCTTACCTAGCTATCAAAATTTGGCACAAAGCGTAGCCGATATTTTAGGAATCAGCACCAATGAAGCATATAAAAAGATACGGGGCACCAGTCTTTTGAACATCAGCCAAATCACCAAACTGTCTGATGGTTTTGGCGTACCTTTCCAATACCAGCCCAGCCAACTACCTACGGTTACCTTTAATTATGTAAGCCACAGCGACCAAGCCGAGCACATGACGGAATACCTAAAGGAAATGCTGGCCACCATGAAACAGATTCAAAAAAGCAAGCAAAAACACATCACGGTAACCAGTGATGACGTGCCTATTTTTCACTTCTTCAAATATCCTACGCTAACGGCTTTCAAATTGTTTTACTGGGCAAACAACCCCAGCATGCAGCAATTTGACCTAGAGAAATTACCCAGCAGTATTTTAGACATTGCTTTGGAGCTTCATCAGGTTTACCTAGAGATTCCAAGCACTGAAATTTGGGCTAAAGACACCATACATGGCACCATTGAACAAATAAGATATAGTTTTGAAGCGGGACACATTGCCAATAAAGCGGATGCTATAGCCATTGTGGAACAATTACGCTATTGCCTTACCGACATTAGCATGTATGCCATTGGGAGTAAAAAAACCATCGATGCTACACATTCTTTTAATTGGTACCACTGTGATGTATTGGGTGGCATCACCTATTTAGTTGACCTTGAGCAATCGATGCTATGCTATAACCGATTTAACACTTACAATTACCTAAAAACGGAAGACCAAACCTTTTGTCTGCAAACCAAAGATTGGATTAAGGGACTCATCAATAAATCAGTAGCTTTTAGCGGACAGGGCGAAAAACACCGAAACAAATACCTTTATCAGGCTTTTGCCGAATGCGACAAACTGATAGACGAAATTAACAGGGCTTAAATTAATTGGTTCGCGAAATTCGTTTAATCAACTCCATACAGGCCCTACCATTATGGTAAGGACATTTCCAAAAACCTGCTTTTACGTCGTCCATGGGCTTAAGATTTTCGTCAACACCCCAAAACCATTCACCATTAACCTTATCCTTGAGGCAGCTCTTTACAAAACTCCAAGTATTTAGGGATTGCTGAAGATACTGCTCCTTTGCAGATAATTGCCAAGCGTTGAAAAAACCCACCATTGCTTCAGCCTGTGGCCACCAATGATATTCTTTTATCCAATAATTTGCTGCGCCATCATATTCATATAGCAAGCCACCATTTTCAGCTAAACCTTTAGCAGCGGCATCAGCCATCTTTAAAGCCAATTGTTTAAAATAGGCCATTTGCATTTGATCGTTGATGATTTCCGCAGCTTCATACAACAACCAAGCCGCCTCAATATCGTGACCAAAAGAAATTAAGGAGGATTTCACTTGCCAGTCCTCCGTAAAAAACAAGTGCAAATGGAAGTTTTTAGCATCAACAATATGCTCTCGAAAATTGTCCAATAGTTGGATAATCGCATTTTTTAAGGATGCATTAGGCCAAACGCTATACAAATTAGCATAAGCTTCTATCACGTGTAAATGTGTATTCATCGATTTTTTTTCATTTTGGTCCTTCTCGCTCAAACGTAAATCGGCAATAAGTCCCCAAGCTTGGTCATGCGCTTCAATGTAGCCCGTATACACTTCATCATAGCTATATTTTTCGAGCAATTGATAAGTGGTTTTTGCCAACTCAAGGGCCTGTTGATTTTGAGTAGCTTTATGATATTCACTTAAGGCGTAAATGGCAAAAGCCTGTCCATAAACCTGCTTTTTACCATCCAACAAAGTGCCATCAGGGTTTAGCGACCAATAAAACCCTCCATTGGAGTTATCATGAAAAAAATCGAGCAGGTAATGATAAGCCCTGTCAGCCAGTTGCAAACAGCTATCATTGTCCTTATTTAATAAATAAGCCGACGAAAAAGTATAAAGTATCCTTGCGTTTAACACCAAGCCTTTAGCAGCAGGTTCAGCTTGGTTCAATTGATTAACCTGTCCATAAAAACCACCTTGCTGTTCATCCACGGTATAAGCAGACCACCATTGCAATAAGTGATTTAATTCCGCGGCTAGTTCTTGCTGATATTGTTCAATGGTGAGGGACCCCATGCCTACAAACTTACCTTTCCATTCAAATTTACCAGCATATTATTTTCTTCTTCGATTTTTTGATTGTTGTCGATGATATTAATGATGGTTTGAACGGAAGTGGCAGACCTTAAACCATCCTCGGGATTGTGGGTTACATAATCCAGCAACTGTGCTATACTTGTAGTGGCTACATGCATTCTGGTATCTGAAGAGGCGTAATAAATGTACACCGTTCCGTCATCGTCCAATATCCAACCATTTGAAAAAACCACGTTGGACACGTCGCCCACTCTTTCCTCACCTTCTGGCGCAATAAAGTAGCCAGCCGGCTTATGTGTTACCTTAGTCAGGTCATTTAAATCGGTCATGAACATATACAGCACATATCTTAAACCCGCAGCAGTATTTCGCACACCATGGGCCAAATGCAGCCAGCCTTTCTCCGTTTTTATTGGTGCTGGGCCTTGGCCATTTTTAGCTTCGTAAACGGTGTGATACTGCTTTTGGTCAATCACTTTTTCTTCCTTCACTTCTGCATTTTCAATGGTATCAGACAAGCCAAAACCAATGCCGCCACCATTTCCAGCCTCAATGAAACTATCTTGTGGACGGGTGTAAAATGCGTATTTCCCATTCACAAACTCGGGGTGTAATACCACATTTCGTTGTTGTGCCGAATTGGTTTTCAAATCAGCCAAACGTTCCCAGTTTTCAAGGTCTTTGGTTCGGGCAATACCGCATTGTGCGATGGCTGCTGATTGGTCACCTTTACTCGCTTTGGGGTCTCTCCTTTCCGTACAAAACAAACCATAAATCCAACCGTCTTCGTGAGCTACCAACCTAACATCGTAAATATTCGTGTCGGGATTTTCTGTTTCGGGCATCACCACAGGCTTATCCCAAAATTTAAATTGAGCTACGCCATTTGGGCTTTCGGCGATGGCAAAAAAAGATTTTCGGTCGTTCCCCTCTACCCTTGCCATGAGGATATATTTTCCTTCGAATTTAATGGCTCCTGCATTTAGTACCGCGTTTACCCCAAATCGCTCCATCAAAAACGGATTGGTTAAGGGGTTAAAATCGAACCTCCAATTCAGCGGAATATGTTGAGCCGTTAATACTGGATTTTGATATCGATGGTAGATGCCATTTTCTGTGGCTAGCTTTTGATTTGGCTCCTCTATCAATTGTTGGTGAGCCTTGGTCATCTGTAAAATACGCTCTTCGAAATTTGTCTTCATCTTTTTAATCTTCTAATCTATTCCACCATGTTCTTTTTAAAATAACTACGATAACGGCCAAAACAGCCAAGTTCACAGCCAACTGCGTATACATCCCCGTAATGAGATACATCGGAAATATGGTTAAGCAGAGTTGGGCCACTATTCCCAAAGCCACGTTAAACATATCTAGCTTAAAATTTTTGTTGGCTTTGAAAGTAGGTTCTTCGGCCACCACCAATTCATGAATGGGCTGCCAAAAACCCCAAGGTTTTACGTTTTTGTAAAATGATTTTAAAACGGCTAAATCTGTTGGCGGAGCAGCATAAGTACCCACTACACAACCAATGAGAGAAAGTACAAAAAGTGCTGGCCACCAAAACAAAGGCAAGCCTGTGGTGACATAAGGCATCAGCAAAGCTGCGCCAATACCTACCGCCATTCCCCAGAAAAAGCCATTGGCATTAAAGCGCCACCAGTACCACTTTAAACAGTTGGCCGCTACATAACCGCCGTACAAACCTCCTACTATCCATTGCAGAATATCGTTCACATCTTTGGCCAAGAAACCGAAAAATACACCTGCAACAACTACCAACACACCTACGATATAGTTCATCGAGATGATTTTTTTGGTAGGTGCCGTGGGGTTGATGTATTTCAAGTAAATATCATTCACAATATAAGCCTGCGCAGCATTTAAGGTCCCGCTAAAAGTCCCCATAAAAGCACCCAACAAACCTGTTAGTACCAAACCAAGTACGCCAACTGGCAGAAAATTATTAATGGTTGCAGGTAAAATCTTCTCAAAATCGGTAATGCCATTGGCATCTTTAAGGTAAATTTGGTTGTAGTACAGAAGCGCCAACACCGTTAAGCCCGTTACCATGGTGTATCGGATAGGCAGCAAAATAATGCTCACAAAGCCTGTCATTTTACTGGCTTCCTTGGGGCTTCGGGTACTCAATATTTTTTGCATATCGTAATTAGGTGCTGGCCCTGCTAACGAAGCAAAAACACCTTTCAACAACATCATCATAAAGAAAAGTCCAAATAGGCTAAAACCATCATCTGCAATTTTCTGATTGGCTTCGGCCGCAATCTTGCTCCAGTCGAGATTGAGTTTCCAACCAAAGAAAGGGTCGTTCCAACCATGCGGTACATTTAAGCTTTGAGTAGCTAAATGCTGCACCGCAATCACACCAATAGCCAAACAGGCTATGGTCATGATGATATATTTAATGGCATCGCCCAAAACAATGCTGTGCATCCCTCCCAAAATGGAATAGAACATGGCAAACAGCGTAAACACAATTCCATAAAAATGCGGCACATATTTATCTGTAATATGAAAAGGCACATACTCCTTTACATAGTCCCATGGTACAAACACTTGGATGAATTTGCCTAAGCCAATAAACCCGTAGGCCAAAAAACCAAGGCAGCTAATCAAGGCAAAGGCAATGACAATAGCATGCGAACCGTTCACTCCTTTTCCAACTAAGCCAAATCTTGTTTTTAACCATTCAGCACCCGTAGTCGCATTTGACCTTCTTAACCACTTAGACAAAAACATCATCATAAACACTTGGTTAAACACTGGCCACAGCCAAGGAATCCAGATGCTCTTGAAGCCATAAACAAAGCACAATGCCACCATCCACATGGTGCCACTGATATCGAACATATCACTGGCATCGCTAAGCCCCAACATGTACCAAGGCAGCTTTTTGCCGCCCATGAGATAACTTTCTTTGTCCTGTTTGGCTTTATTCTTCATATAAAAACCAATCAGCACCATGGTAGCGAGATAGATGATGAGGATAGCGATGTCGATGAATTGTAACTTCATTAGTTTGGTTAGTTTGTTTGGTTTTGGTATATCTTTTTGGTACGGAGTTTTTTCTCCAACAACACTTTTGAATTTTGAGAGAAGCGTTTAAAGTCTTCAGCCGAAACGCCCCCTTTGTAAGGGGCATAGTAATGCATTTTTTTGGAAGACGGCATGTAACCTGCATTGCGCCAAACGAGCACATACGAAAGCGGATAATCTTTAATGGCTGGCCACAATGTACCTGTCCACCAATTGGGGTCAGGCACATTTTCAAAACCTGTTTCAGCAAAGGCCGCCAACTTATTTTTTTCAGTGGCCAGCTTGGTCACTATTTCCGATTGCTTCCTAATTTCCTTGATGAAGTTCTCTTTCTTGTTAAGGTCAAATTGATAGGTATCAAAGCTCAACACGTCTACATATTCATCACCAGGGTAACTGCGCAAAAAATCTGCTTCAGTTTTAAAATCGTTGGTATTGTACACCATAATGAGGTGGTTTATTTTTTTAGTCTTCCTCAAATAATTGGTTGTAAACTGCCAAATTTCTTTCATTTCTGCTGGTGTGGTCGTATTACTGCCCCACCAAAACCAACGGCCTGTAAGTTCATGAAACGGTCTAAACAATACTGGAATGTATTCGCCTTTGGCACCTTTTAAGCTCAACAGAAAATTGGCCGCCTTATCCAACCATTGTTTATACAGCTCGTGCTTATCGCCACCTGGCAAAATAGCTTTAACTGTATTACGCGTAGTATCCCATGAGGAGCCACCTGTTAAGGGATTATCAAAATGCCAACTGATGGTGATGACCGCTCCTCTTTCATAACCTGCTTTGATGTAAGTCTTCATTTTTTCAAAAGGCACACCGTCGATGTTATTGGCTGAGCCATGCTCAATCTTACCAATATCCCATCCATACACCGCAGGATAATCGCCTGCAGTTTCTTTTACATCACTTCTTCCCTCTTGATATTTCCAATCCACGCCATAAGCCAAATCATCCTGATGGCCAAACAAAACATACTTCTTACTTAAGGCATGCAAGTTTTGATACAAGGCTTTTGTTTCCTTTGTTGGATTAGAATGGCTTAGCTTTTGGGCCAACACATTTTGCCAGCCTATTAAAGCAATTACCAAGAAAAACAGGGTTATTTTTTTGAGCATAAATAAAAATTAATAGAAGCCAACATCATCAATGTACACCTGCGAAGCAAAATTGCTAAACTCTTGGAAGGTGATGTATTCAATGGTTGCAGGGTTCCCAATGTTAATTAAAGGCACTTGGTAGTCGGTCCATTTTCCTTCATTCAAAATCAATTCATAAGTTGCTGCTGCAGGCGTTACCGAAATTCTAATTTTCTTGCCCTGTGTACCCACACCACCGAAAATGGATATTTTCACCATACTGTAACCTGCAGTATTGAATTTAGACACCAGCCTAAATCTTACCGCACCGAAACCGATGTAAGTAGCTTTAATGGCTGCTGTACCTCTTCTGTTATTTTCGGTACTGGCCAAATTAAGCGTACTCGAATAAGAAGTATTGGTCCACGAATTTCTCAGGGCATCATCAAAAATGGTATGTTTTAAACCAAAAGTTTTGGTAGCCGTTACCGAGCCTACAGGAGTAGTCACTACCACTGGGCCATAAGTTACACCCGTAGGCACTTTTACTTTGATTTGCGTTTGAGTACTGGAAACAACGGTCGCATTTACACCATTGATGGTTACGCCACTTAAGCCTTTGAAATAATTCCCAGCAATGGTAATTTCATCATCAGGCACCCCAGCGCCTGGCGAAAAATCCTCAACAAATGGAGAGGGCTGCCTAATTTTAAAATTAAGCGTTGCCGTACCATATTTGGTGGTTACGGTAATGGGGTTATTGATAGGGTCGGTTAAATTTGCTGGGATTTTAACCGTAATGCCATTATCCTCGGCATAAGTAAGCGAATCAGCCGCGAGCGTACCATTAAAATCAACCTTTTGAGTGGTTTTCAAGTTTGTACCCTTAATGATAATCCAATCGCCATAATCAACCGCCTGTAGTTCGGTACTTCTGTTGGTTAAATTGGTAATTGCGGTAAGCGTTGGTGGTGCAGCATTTTCTTCTTTATCTTTTTTGCAGCCGAGGAGTACCAACATCGCTATCGCAATGGCGTACACACCAAAATATTTTGCTATAGTTTTCATCTGTTCAACTATTTAGTCATTTATAATTTACCAGCCTGGATTGTTAGTTCCTTTGAGGGCTGTATTTGAATTGAGTTCGCCTAATGGGATAGGATACAATAGGTTTTTATTTGCTCTTAGTTTAGAGATATTGTTTTGTCCCGTTCCAATTTTGTTCATCACCTGCAAATAAACACCCCAACGCATCAGGTCAAAACGTCTGATCCCTTCTAAGCTAAATTCCCTTGCTCTTTCGGCCAGTACAAAACTTCTAAATTGTTCAGGCGTCATCCCTGTTGGTGCATAAGCTTCTGCTACTGGAACCGCAGGGGTACCTGTTTTGATATAAGCTCTCAGCCTTACTTCATTTAATGCATTATAGGCTAAAGTAGTTGCTCCGTTCACCTCATTTTCAGCTTCGGCATACATCAAATAAACTTCAGAATATCGCAGCAAAGGCACAAAAGCATCGCTCCTTACCACCGTTTGCTCGGTCACTACATATTTGGTGGTATAAGCACGCTCAGCGGTAGTAGACCCCGTATTATTGTAATTTACGCCATTAACCGATTGATATTTTGCCGCTTGCCATGAAGGGTAAAAGATGTTTGTTCCTTGCAAAGTGGTATAATTATGGGTAATCCCATCCAACACTCTGGTATCGGTTTCATGATAATCTTTGTAGTGGTTATTGGTCATGAAAACTGCGCCTTGTCCAAAAGTGGAGCGGGCAGAAAAGTAGTTACCTATTTCGTTGATAAAACTGGTACCCGACAGCGATTGCACCTCCCACATTTGCTCCTTGTTATTCCTGCCAGCAATGCTCCACAAATCCTTCCAATTTGCCGTAAGCGCATAAGGCCCGCCAGCCACCAATAGTTCTGCAGCTTTGTCTCTGGCAAGCAGGAAATAAGCTTTCGAGTCTACACCTTCCAATCCTGCTACCACCGTTTTGGCGTAAGTGTAATAACCATTATCGGTGCCACCCCTCACAGTCACATTTCCTGTTGCGGCTCCAGAACCGATGGTCAAATAAGTTTTTGCCAAAAATGCTTTAGCCACTCCCTGATTTACACGACCTACTTCTCCTGCTTTGGCATGTCCTGCTGGGAATAAATTAGCTTCTGCCGATTTAAAATCGGAGATCACCACATCGTAGGTAGCTTTTACCGTAGCTCTAGGCACATTCGTTTCTGGATTATCTGCCGAAATGGTTTTCAAATGAATGGGAACACCTCCGTACAATTGTACCAATTGGAAATAGGCCCAACCCCTTAAAAAGTAGGCTTCTCCCAAGATTCTTTTTTTAACATCCGCATCAATATCCGTGATGTTCACTACATTTTCCAATACTGAATTTGCCCTCGAAATAATGGTATAGCAACCTACCCAAGGTCCGTCAACACCCCAGTATGATTGTGGGTTACCTGCGCCCGTAGTTCCTAAATACCAATCGGCTCCCGAAACGTGGTCATCATCCAAAATGGTCATGTTCCAAAATGGCTGCAAGTACATTTCCCAAGTATATAAAGCTGCATACACGCCATTAATGGCCGCTTTTGCATCGCTTTCGTTTTTATAAAAGTTTTCTGGCGAATAAAATGAGTATGGTTTTTCTTCCAATGCCTTTTTGCATGAAATGGTGCTTAACAAAGCCAAACCAATTACCGATACCGTTAAATATTTTGAAATCGTTTTCATGTGGTTAAGGTTTAAAAGTTGCAACGTAATGATAGGTTGTAAGTTCTGGAGTTAGGGTAACCTCCCAAGTCTACCCCAAACAATGCTGGATTATCGCCATAGCTGTTAATTTCGGGGTCGTAGCCTGAATAGTTGGTAAACGTAAGCAAGTTGTTAACGCCTACAGACACCCTCATGGCTGATATGGTTTTTGATTTGAGGGGAAGGTTATAGCCCAAGGTGATATTTTTCACCCTCACAAAACTGCCATCTTCAATAAACCTCCTAGAGAAAAAGATGGTCCTAAAAAATTGGCGCATTACCTTTGGCCCTGTTGCATTACTGTTGTCTTGCCCAGCCGCCCAAGCACCATCTGCCATTTCTTTGGTGATGTTTTTATTACTTCCCAAATTGGCATTAAAACGGGTGTTCATATTGATGATGTCGTTTCCTTGCACCCCGTTAATGAACACACTTAAATCAAATCGTTTGTATTTAAAGTTATTGGTAAAACCGAAGGTATAATCGGGGTTTACATCTCCAATAAAAGTTCTATCGCCTTGCGTAATCGCCGTTGGGTCGTTATCCAGATTTTTGTATTTGATTTCACCAATCGTTCTCAAAATAATAGAAGAACCTTGATTGGTGTAAATAGGGTCGTTCCTTACTTCGGCCTCATTATCATAATAACCATCCTCCACATAACCATACAGGGCACCAATAGGCTTGCCTACGGTTTGGATAAATGGCGCATCGCCAGTAGAGATGTTGCGGGCATATTGTTCTTTAACATCATCGCTAAGACTTAAAATCTTGTTTCGGTTAAAGGCAATATTAAAGTTCGATTTCCATTCAAAATCCTTGCTTTTCATTACCGTGCCACCAAGCGTTACCTCCAAGCCTTTATTTTGGATAGAACCTGAGTTCACCAATTTGGTTTCAAAACCAGTAGATGATGGGATGACCAAGTTTTGCAAAAGGTCATCGGTAATTTTCTTGTATACTTCTACCTGAAGGTTCAAACGGTTATTGAACATGGCCACATCAAGCCCCAAGTTGTAGGCACTGGTGGTTTCCCATTTCAATTTTTCATTGGCTGGTCCAGAGAATAAATCATTGGCCAAACCTGTTTGAACAGCACCGCCGAACACGTAGTTATATACGCTCAGCTTTACAAGAGAGGCATAAGAACCAATCCCTTGGTTACCTGTTTGCCCGTAGCTAAACCGCAACTTCAAATCGTTCACAAACTTTAGCCCTTTCATAAAGTCCTCGCTCGATACTTTCCAAGCCACTGCTGCTGATGGGAAACCTGCCCATTTATTGTCTTTACCAAACTTGCTGGAGCCATCCTGACGATAAGAGACGGTCAATAGATAGCGGTCATCATAATTATAATTGGCCCTTCCCAAAAATGAAATCAGGGTCGATTGGTATCTCGAAGTGATTACAGGCATCACCACTTCCCCAGCTGCTAAGTTTTCGTTCTGCAAAGCATCATTAGGAAAAGTTTTGGCTTCCGCTCTTTTGCTCTGTCCGTTAGTACGCTCATAAGTTCCTGCAGCCATCACATTTAAACTGTGCTTGTTAATGGCTTTGTTATAAGTCAAAATACTTTCGGCTACACCGCTGTTCCAAATGTTATCCGCTTTTAAGCCCCAACCTTTCATTGAGAAACCTTCGTAAACTGTTCGAGGGTAATATTGGTCTCTGTTGCTGCTTGAATAGTTGAAACCTACATTTTGTCTGAATTTAAAATCTTTCAGGAAAGTAGCTTCCAAATAATTGGACGAAAAGATGTTCAAGCCTTTTACGGTATTCAAAATATCATTTACATAGATGTATGGATTGGTGATGAAAGCATCGCCCACCCCATCGTAAGCAATAGGGTCTGAAATAGTGGAAGGGAAAGTTAAGGCCGACCTGATGACCCCTGCACTTGCCGCATCCGATTTATCCGTACCTGTTTTCACCCCATTGGTTCGGGTGCTTGCCAAGGAAGTACTACTCCCTATCTTAAAAGTTTTACTGATATTTCTGTTTAGGTTTAGCGCCAAGCCCAATCGGTTATATTTAGAATTGAGCACCGTTCCTTCTTGGTCTAAATAGTTGAAGGTTACACTATGCGTTCCCGCATCGGTTCCACCAGAAATGTTTAAAGAATATTTTTGATATAGGCCATTTCTAAAAATTCGGTCCTGCCAATTGTTGGTGTCACCTACGTAATCCTGCGGTCCTTTTGAATAATAGGTATTTCCTGGATTTGCGGGGTCGGGCACATTTGTACCTGGAAATGGCACATTATAATTGGTGCCCGTATATTTATTTGAGTTTAAATAGGCCAAGTTTTGATACGCGGCATATTCCGATGCATTTAACACATCAATTTTCTTTGATACCGATGCCATACCTGCGTTAAAGTTAGCTTCCACTTTATCTTTTCCAGTTTTACCTTTTCTAGTGGTAATTAACACCACACCATTAGCTCCCCTAGAGCCGTAAATAGCCGTTGCCGAAGCGTCTTTTAAAATATCAATGCTCTCAATATCATCTGGATTAAGAAAAGACATAGCATTAAGTGTTTGCTTTTCATCTTCTCCTAAGGACATTGGCGTGGCACCGCTACTGGAATTGTTAAAAGGCACCCCATCTATCACATACAAAGGCTCAGTACCGCCTAAAAAAGAATTGGAACCACGTACCCTAATACTTAAGCCAGCACCTGGAGCACCATCATTTTGCGTCACATTTACCCCCGCTACTTTCCCTTGCATTGCCTGTAATATATTGGTAGGCACATCCCTGGTTAAATCTTCTCGGTCAATTCGAGCGACCGAACCTGTCAGGTCAGATTTTTTGACCGTACCGTATCCAATAATTACTACATCAGAGAGCGTGGTACTAGCCGACTGAAGGTTCACATTGAAATTAGTTTTGTTTCCAATAGGAAGTTCTTGCTGCACCCTACCTAAATAAGAAAAGGTAATGGTTTGAGCATTTGAGGGAGCGTTAATAAGGAAACTACCATTTTCATTGGTAGTAGTGGAAATTTTAGCACCTTTTATGCTTACTGAAACTCCCGCAAGCGGAAGCCCATTTTCGTCCATTACCTTTCCAGACAATTTCTTGTCCTGCGCAAACGCTTCGGCAACAAACAACACACATACAAATAGTGCTAGTAAATAGGTGGTTAGTTGATTACGCATAAATAGTCATATTTGGTTAATTCAAAAGTAGCGCCCTTCATAGCCCATTAATAATACTTTATTATCCATTTATAGTATTTTTATCTCTAAAGATTGTTTTAAAGCAAAAAAATATGGTTTATTGTATTGCAATACAAATCATTAACCATAAATATATTATTATATCTATTGCTATCATACATGATATTATTTTATCCAATTGATTTGTCTTTATTTATCTTTTAACATATGATAAAAGAAATTACCCCACTCACCGCAGGTGATTGCTTTACCATTTTCGAACGAAGGAAAAAGGATTTCGACTTCCCTTTACATTACCACGAGGAAATGGAACTCAATTTTATTTCAAATGCCAACGGTGCCCGTCGTGTGGTTGGCGACCATATTGAGGAAATTGGTGACATTGAACTGGTGCTGATTGGCTCGAACCTTCCGCATGTATGGGAAACCCACAAACTAGGTGGACAAGAAATACACGAGGTGACTATCCAATTCCATAAGGATTTGTTTGACGAGAAATTTTTGCGCAGAAACCAGTTACGCGTCATTAGGGATATGTTTGAAAAAGCAAAATGTGGCATTCTGTTTTCCAGCGACACGGCAAAAGCGGTTGGCCCCCGCCTCATTAAACTCAACAAACAACATGGTTTTGACTCGGTACTGGAGCTGATGTCTATTTTGCACGACCTATCCACCTCCAGAAACATGCGTACCCTTTCCGATTCAACCTTTAGCCAAGCCGAATTTTCTTACACCAGTCGCAGAGTAGAAAAGGTAATGGAATACATCAACCTTAATTTCGACAAACCCGTTTCCCTTTCAGAAGTAGCTAAAATAGCCAACATGACCGAGGTTTCCTTTAGCCGATTTTTCAAAAACCGAACAGGCGCTAGCTTTATTGATAGCTTAATAGAAATCCGCTTGGGACATGCCTCTCGAAAACTCATTGACACCTCTGAAAGCATTTCGGAAGTGGCCTATAACTGCGGCTTCAACAACATTTCCAACTTTAATCGGATTTTCAAAAAGAAGAAAGGTTGCACGCCAACCGAATTTAGAGACAACCTTTCTGGTCATCGTATTTTTGTTTAAATTTTATGAAATATAAAATCGTATTGCTTTTCGTAGCACTTCTCCATATCCAAGCTTGGGCTACCAAAACAATTTTTTACCCCGCCAATCATCAAGATATCCAATACATAGGTCGTGGTGATTTCTCTAATCCTTTACAACCAAAATTTTGGGCATCAGGAGCGTATGTGCTCATTAACTTTAGTGGTAGTTCATTTACAGCACACATTAACGATGAAATGCTGTGGGGAAATATCCTAAACTATTTGGAAGTGAAAATTGACAACCAGCCTGCCTATCGCATACGCCTATCAGGCAAGGAAAACAAATTGGAATTGGCCAATAATCTTTCCAAAGGAAACCATACCATATTGATTTGTAAAAACTCGGAATCTGAAAACGGCTACATTTCATTCACTGGCTTTGATTGCGAAAAGCTACTCCCTCCAACAGCCCCTCAAAAAAGGAAAATGGAGTTTATTGGCGATTCTATTACCTGTGGTGCAGGCAGCGATGAAAGCGAAATCAAATGCGAAACAAAAGGTTCTTCATGGCACGACCAACATAACGCCTATTTCGCTTATGGCCCTAGTACGGCAAGAAATCTTAATGCGCAGTGGCATCTTACTTCCGTATCTGGTATTGGATTGATGCACAGCTGTTGTGGTAAAAAAATCATCATGCCTCCCGTGTACGATAAAATTAACCCAGCCAAAGACACCCTTGCTTGGAACTTTGCCAAATACCAACCCGATGTGGTGACCATCTGCTTAGGACAAAACGACGGCATTCAGGATTCAACCCAATTCACTAACGCTTACATTAGCTTCATGAAGCAATTACGTGGCTATTATCCCAAAGCAAAATTAGTGATGCTCAGCAGTCCAATGGCTAGCCCGCAACTTAAAGCAGTTTTGGTAAAATATATCAGTGCAGTAAAAACAACGCTTAACCAAAGTGGAGAGAACAACATTACCAGCTACTTTTTCGAAATCAGAGCCAATGGCGGTTGCGGAAAACATCCATCATTAGCAGAACACCAACAAATTGCCAATGAACTTAGCGCCTTTCTTAAAAAAGAAATGGACTGGTAAAGTTGGCTACTAACGTAAATCTAGGTAAGCGTTTAGTAATTTTTTAATACCTCCAGCCTATGTGCCTATGTGTTTATATTTTTTCATTACTTATACCATATAAATGAACCACATAGGCACATAGTACACAATACACCAGCTTTTTTACTGACCCTGAAATAAATTTATTGCATAGCTTTCCGCTTCGCTACAGGTCAGGGTGACGTTAGATGGGCAGTCCGTCATGCTGTCCCGAACATTCGGGATTAGCATCAGTTTTACGTGTTGTTTTGAAAAATTTAATAATCGAAATAAGGCCAGAAAGTATTTTCTTAGCCCGTACCGTCCTTAATTAACGAATAGACCTTCCCACCTGTTGCACAAAACTGTGGAAGTTTACCTTCTTTTGCCTATCACCCAAACGTACAATGATGACCTTATTTTTTGGGTTGACATATACCGATTGGTGGAACATACCCTGAGCTTTGTAATCGTACACCTTTTTGGCATAAAAATACCTGCCGTCAGGATTTCTTTCCACTGGATAATCCAACCCTTCTTTACCCAAAGAACTTACTGCACTTACCGAATCCTTAAAAAATTTGAAATCCCTGGTGGCCCAAAACTGGTTCTTATAGCGTAGCTTCGTCAACGAATCGGGGCTGGTCGTAATGTCCACCCATTTCTTGGAAACAATTTGTTTCCCTTCCCAATTACCACCATTCAAATAAAGCCTTCCAATTTTAGCAAAATCAAGTGCCGTAGCATTTAAACAGCAAAAGGCTTTAATGTTTCCCTCATCATCCATACTCCAAAGTGCATCGCTTTCTGCTCCCAAAGGCTGCCATAAACGTTCCTGCATTTGCGCTTGTAAACTTTTTCCTACGGCTTTCTCTAAAATAAAGGCCAGCACCTGCGTGTTGATACTTTGGTATTCGAAAACCTTACCAGGTTCATTTTTCATCTTTAATTTGCCCACCATCTTTTTCAAATCGGCACCATAATAGCTACGCACAATTTTTGAAAATGGATTAAACGACCTTTCCGAAAAATTAAATCCGCTGCGCATATCCAACACGTGTTGTATCGTTAAACGGTTAAAACGCTCATCGTTTTTGGCCAGTTCTGGCAAATATTTAATCACCAATTCACTGGTCGACTTAATTTCGCCCTTGTCAATGGCAATACCCACCAAAGTACCCACAAATGATTTAGCTACCGAAAAACTAGGCTGTTTAGTAGTCAATGCTTTCTCCTCAGAAAGGTATTGGTAAATGATGCTATCGTTTTTAATTATCAAAAAAACATTGGTTTTAGTGTTTTTTAAGGAAGTATCCAAATGTAGCTTCAACTTCTCATAAGCCTTATTGGGATAGTTCTGTTTAAAGTAAAACGGCGTAGCCGATTTTTGAATGGTCACATTTTCAAACTTGGCACTATCCCCCAAATCAGGAATTAAATATTTAACAGACCTTAAAGGCACACAGGCAGCAAGAAAAAGTAAAATTGCAGCTAAGGAAAAGGTAATTCTCATTGTTGCTAAAATACATATCTAAAAATAAAACCATCAAGGAATTAAAGAAATTAAGATGGGTAGGAGAAAGATTTAATGATGGCTTAATCCGCTAATAGTCAACACACCCCTCTATTCTTGTCATTGCGAGGCACGAAGCAATCCCAAATTATTTAAACTATAGCTTTAGCTTTAAGATTGCTTCGTACCTCGCAATGACGGGCACAAAAAAATCCCACGGTAACCACCGCAGGATTTATATCATGTTTCAGCAAGACTCAGCTAACCACAGTCAACTGACCACTAGCTACTAACTACTAGCCACTAGTAACTAGTTACTAAATATGTATCGCTCTATTTTCAGTAGCAGCCAAAGCAGCCTCTTTTAAAGCTTCAGTATAAGTTGGGTGTGCATGGCAAATTCTAGCCACATCCTCTGCCGAAGCACGGAATTCCATCGCAACAACTGCCTCAGCAATCATATCAGCAGCACGAGGGCCAATCATGTGAACACCTAAAATTTCGTCTGTTTTTTCATCAGCCAATACCTTTACGAAACCATCAGTATCCATACTTGCTTTAGCACGTCCACTAGCTTTGAAAGGGAAAGAGCCCGCTTTGTATTTTACCCCAGCAGCTTTCAATTGCTCCTCAGTTTGACCTACAGAAGCCACCTCTGGCCAAGTGTAAACCACACCAGGAATTAAGTTATAGTTGATGTGAGGCTTTTGTCCAGCAATAGTTTCCGCTACATAAATACCTTCATCTTCCGCTTTGTGAGCCAACATCGCTCCTTTAATCACGTCACCAATAGCATAAACACCTTTAACAGCAGTTTCTAAGTGGTCGTTAACAGGAATTTTATTACCTCTCTCCTCAGGAGTAATGCCAATTTTCTCTAATCCCAAACCTTGAGTATAAGCCGTTCTACCAACCGCTACAATACAGTAGTCAGCTTCCAAGCTCACCGCCTCACCTTTAGCATTATCAGCAGTTACCGTTACCACTTTGCCTTTAACCGATGCGCCAGTTACTTTATGGCTAGTTAAGAACTCCATACCCAACGATTTTTTCAACACACGTTGCAACTCTTTGCCCAAACCAGCATCCATAGTGCTGATGATTGATGGTGCAAACTCAACCACGGTAACCTTAGTACCCAAACGAGCATAAACCGAACCTAACTCTAAACCAATTACCCCACCACCAATCACTATCATGGTTTTAGGCACTTCTTTCAAAGTTAAAGCCTCGGTCGAAGTGATGATGCGTTTTTTATCAACTGGCAAAAATGGCAAAGCCGTAGGTTTAGAACCTGTAGCAATAATCACATTTTTAGTGGTTAATTTCTCGGTACTGCCATCAGCTTTAGTCACCAAAATGGTGTTTTTATCTTCAAAAGAAGCCACACCTTCAAAAGCGTCAATTTTATTTTTCTTAAATAGATAAGTAATACCAGCAGTGTTTTGAGCTACTACATCGTCTTTACGAGCAATCATTTGCTTCATATCAACCTTCAAATCTTTTAGGTTAATACCATGAGTAGTAAAAGTATGAGCCGCGTTATGGTAATGCTCCGAAGAATCTAACAAGGCCTTAGACGGGATACAGCCAACATTTAGACAAGTACCGCCATAAGTTTTATATTTTTCTACTACCGCTGTTTTTAAACCTAATTGTGCACAACGGATGGCACCTACATAACCGCCCGGACCCGAGCCTATAACAACTACGTCGTATTGCATAATCTTTTAAGAATTTTTGTTAGGGCAAATGTACACTTTACCACCTAAACCCCAAAAGTTACAATGTTTTAATGTTGTAAAAAACTTGCTTATGTCCTTCAATTTGGAGATAAAATAAGTTTACGTGTGATTTTTTTGAAAAGCTAGGCCAGTATTTCATCGCTTCCGCTAGTCGGGCTTTCCGTTGCAATCTTTTTGTGAGCATTACTGCCGTTCATATCTGTCATCCTGAGCCTGTCGAAGGATTATCTTAGCAAAAGCGCTTCGACAGGCTCAGCGTGACATACAAAAAGTATTTCCACTGCAATCCCGTTTAGTTAACAAAATATTCTACTGCTAACAACATTTGTATATTTATAACAAACAAAGGAAAAAGCACTATGGATGAAGAAAGAATAAGAGCATATTTTGAGATGGTTGATAATAATATTGAGCAATACGGATTTCATGTAACATACGTTCTCGAAGAAAAAGACTGTACCCCATTTGGATATTCAACTGGATTATACAAAAATTTCGGAATCCCAGAAGCTTTTGTTTCAGGCTTACCTAATGGCCTTACCAATACTTTGATAACCAACTATGCTAATACTTTCAAAAATAAAAAAGTACCATTAAATGAAAAATTAAGCAACCTAATCGACCGTTTCCCGACATATCTTATTGCTGTAAAAAGCGATGCTCTGAGCGAAAAAACATTAAGCTCGTTCAAGTTCTATGAAGATGATGAATTCGAATCAGTACAGATAATTTTCCCAGATTTAAATGGAAAATTTCCAGAAGAGATCGGCTACGACTATGATCAAGAAATTTTTGGAAAGCTTTCTAAATGAGGTAAGCGAATGCTTACTCACGTAAGTCAGCAACTTCATTTTGAACGCTACAACCCTCGGCGCAAGCTTACCACTTGTGCCTTCTAACTTCAATTTATTACAACAATCCCGTTTAGTCAACAAAACCAATGCTGCTATCTAAGGCAAAAACGATTTGTATCTTTGAGTTAGCCACATCGTAAAACAAATCACCATGAACGCTCCTATCAAACACACTTTCCTTAATTCAAAAGATGAACTTACTAAGCTTGTAAGGGAAAAATCAATACTGCACTGGGACGAGTTGATTTATTTCATCCAACAACTTCCTTACGGACGCAACCAAAACAGGGAGGATTTTTCGCTGGTATTAATTGAAAACAAAGGCACCTGCAGTTCAAAACATGCATTCTTAAAGAAAATAGCAGAATTGAACCAAATTGAAGAGGTAGAGTTAGTTTTAGGGATATACAAAATGAACCATTTAAATACACCCAAAATAGGGAACACTATCCTTGAAAATGGCCTAAGCTATATCCCTGAGGCCCATTGCTACTTAAAACTAGGAGATAAAAGGCTTGATATCACTACAGCTAATTCAAATATTGAAAAATTAAGCAATGATATTCTTAAAGAAATAGAAATCCAACCAGAGCAAGTAAACACTTTCAAAGTAGAATTTCATCAGGCATATTTAAAAAAATGGATTGAAGAAACATCTATCAACCTCCATTTTGATGAGGTATGGAAAATCAGGGAAAAGTGCATCAAAAAGCTAGAAGAACAATAGTTTACACAAACTTCATAGGTTTACTTAAGCATTTTGCCAAGAAAACCTATGAGGTTTATCCCCGATAACAAGCCAATACTTAATGCATACTGGCTCTCATCTTTTTCTCCATACCCTCCCTTTCCTTGTTTAAAAAAAGTAAATAAGCAACCTTTTGGCTTTCATCTAAAATTGAGCTTATTTTAGTTTGAAGATTGTCTCTATTTCTCATTTTCTTTTTTGCGGTAACAACAATATCATCGGTTTTGGCACTTTCCATAATTTCCTTTTGTACTTTGTAGTAATCCGAAAAAAACACAGTCATTTTAGCTTTTTGGTCAACCTTGAGCTTAAGTTCTTTATCTAATTCCTTTACTTTGGCTTCGGGGCTTTCATCCGTGAGGCCCTTCATCTTACTTTCTACATTTTCATGATGCTGTGCTTGTGCAAACGTTACTGCACTAAGCAGAAGTCCGCAAATGATGATTAGTTTTTTCATATTGGTTAATGTTATTTTTTTCAATATACAAATTTCGGCAAAAATCAATTCTTATTTTCGACACAAGTGTCCCGCTCATTCCTTTATCCAATCCTGACAAAATTCCCTTTCATCTATAAATTCGTCGGCGCAAGCGTGCCGCTTGTGCCTTCTAAATCCAGCTGCCTTCTAACTTCAACCCATCACTGCAATCCCTTTTATTGAGCAAAACCGACACTACTTCTCTACGAAAAAATGATTCGTATATTTGAAAGAAGCATTTTTTAAAAACCTACTGATGAAGAAAATACTGACAATTTTGATTTTAGTCACAACGATAAAAACTTTTGCTCAAAAAGCAGATACGATAAAACTTTCGGATTTTAAACTATGTGCATTGTCTATTGACCAGCTCAGGGAAAAAGACCCAAATCTAAGGCAAGTCAATATAGAAGAAATGGATCTATGCTCAGATGGCTTTATACAAGATGTCAGGTTTGAAAACAAAATTGGTTACGAAAGCGACTTATATCCCGGTGTGGTCTTTCAAAAATATCAATCGAAAACGAACACTATAGCGAAAATCCATTTAACAAAAAATTTCAAGGGTTATATGCCCGATGGCAATTATGTTGATTTGGCCACTTTAAAAGCAATAGATATCCTGAAGAAATATGACAATTTAAATTCTTGGACTTCAAGAGGATGTTCTGATTACTGGGGCATCAATAACAACAAAGACACCTATTATTTTGTCAAAATCAACAAAGATAAAAAACCGCAATACCCAGTTGATGAAAAATACTATGCAGAACAACCCATTGAAGGAATTGACATCATTGCCGACTGCTATTCTTATGATGAAAATATAGCTACAGCAAAAGCACTAATCATTTTAGAAGGCAAAGAAGTAAACGAAGATGCTTTAAAAAACCTCAAACCCGATGATATAGATCATGTCAACATTATAAAAGACCAAAACGCAGTCAACAAATATGGTGATAAGGGAAAAAATGGCGTGATAGAGATTTTTCTAAAAAAGAAGAATTAGAAATACTTGTCTTGTACACAAGCGCCCCGCTTGTACCTTTACCTTTCAACCTATCGCTGCAACATCCAAATTCTGCCGTTAAAGCATAATTTCATATATTTAAGTCTATCTAAAAAGAAAAACATATCTATATGACACGTAAACTGTTATTTATCCTTCTCTGCGTCTTCGCATTACTCATAGGAATTTACCCACTAATGTATGCCTTTGTAGAACCGAAGTATACTTTTCTAGCAACCAAACCATTACAAATCCTTCATGATGTAATATGGAAAATCGCTTTCATTATCCATATTGTTTTTGGTGGCATCTCCCTTTTCATCGGATGGAGACAATTCGGAATTAAATTTCGGATTAAACATATAAGTCTCCACAGAAACATAGGGAAACTCTATGTAGGCTCCGTTGTGCTCAGTTCCATCTCTGGAATATACATCGGTTTTTACGCCAATGGAGGTTTTATTGCCGCCTCAGGGTTTATCAGTTTAGGCATCATCTGGCTACTCACCACATGCTTTGCACTTTCTTACATCAGAAAAGGCAATATCGATAAACATCAACAGCTTATGATCTATAGTTACGCCTGTACTTTCGCAGCAGTCACACTCAGGTTATGGCTTCCTTCCCTCACCGCAATAACAGCTGATCCCGAAAACTCTTACCTAGCTGTAGCTTGGCTATGTTGGGTGCCAAATGTTATCGTAGCGTATTTCATCAATAAACAAAAATTAAAGAGCAGAAAAACAACTTTACAATTATAGTCTCTATTGCTGGCACAAGCGTACCCTATTGTTGGCGCAAGCGTCCCGCTTGTGCCTTCATCTATTCTTTATTAAAACTTTCATTTAATTTTCCACTAAAAAAATATACCACTTATATTTGAGTATGATTAAATTAAGAAACATCCCATTTTTTGTGGTAGGTCTAGCAGCATTGCTTTTAGGCGTATTGGCATTTAGAAATGATTGCCCTACAGTTTGGTACATCATTGCCTTGATATATTTTATTTTAGGCTTTGCCTTTCGTAAACCTGTTGACACTGCCGACGGCGGCCACTAACATTTTGTCGTCATTACGACTGAAACGTAGCCTCGAATCTTCGGGATAGAAATCTTTGAATTGGCTAAAGCTTATTCAAAGATTTCTCGGCTTCGTTTTACGCCGCTACAAATGACGGCATTACCTTCATCCTTCTCTATCAAGAGCTTTCAGCCTTAAGCTACCTGCTTTCTGTACCCTAAACCAAACCAAGTGAAACCCATTAACATACTCCTTTTACTAATATTAAGTTTTTTTACAACCACTACTTATGCCCAAGAAAAAGGAACTGAAGCTGGAGCCCCCCCTAAATTATCGGAGCTTATTGGTTTCTGGAAAAAGAAAAATATTCCCGACGAAGAAAAAATCAACAAAATAAACCCTTGGCCGCAAAAACATCAATGGTTTGCCTTTTATGAAAATGGGAAAGTGTATTCCATGATGTCGGACAAAGACTACAACTACTCTTCCAAAGAACTAAAAGAACTCTTCAACCTTTTACCAGCCAATAAAACACCAGATTTTAAGTTAAATGGTTTATTTCTTACCATCGATAATAAAGAAATTAAAGATTATCAGGAGCTATGGGGCGTAAACCTATTTGCCATAGATGTCAATGAACTTTTAAAAAAGGAAACCTCATCATGAGTTTAGATGACGGCTCTGGAAATGTTGTCTACTATCGATTATTAGAAAAGGTCAATTAGCCAAACACATACTTAACTAAACCAAAACAATGAAACGTATCATCCTACCCCTCCTACTCCTTTCTTGTTTTTTTTGCCAAATCACCTTGGCGCAAGAAACAGACTCTGCCTACGTACGTAATCACTACACCAAAATAGAACGTCTTATCCCCATGCGAGATGGTGTAAAACTATTTACGGCCATTTATATCCCTAAGGATATTGCAGCCAACAAAAAATATCCGTTTTTAATTAACCGTACGCCATATACGGTAAGGCCCTATGGCGAAAACGAATACAAAACCAGTTTAGGAGGCTACCCAGCGGTAATGCGTGATGGTTTTATTTTTGTATATCAAGACGTGCGTGGACGTTGGATGAGCGAAGGAGAATTTGAAGACATTAGACCAACCAATTTAGGCAAAGGCAAAAAAGACATTGACGAAAGTACCGACACCTACGATACCATCGATTGGCTGGTAAAGAATATTAAAAACAACAATGGCAAAGCAGGTATGTATGGCATTTCCTATCCTGGCTTTTATTCCACGGTTTCCTTAGTGAAATCACATGCGGCGTTAAAAGCAGTTTCACCACAAGCTCCTGTTACCGATTGGTTTGTAGGTGATGATTTCCACCACGGTGGCGCACTGTTTTTAATGGATGCCTTTAAGTTCATGACTTCTTTTGGCGTACCCCGTCCAAAACCAATTACTCCTGATAAGGGCCCTAAACCTTTCCAATTTCCTATAAAAGACAACTATCGTTTTTATTTAGAAGCGGGTTCGGTAAAAAACCTAAAGGATAAATACATGGGCGACAGCATCAAATTTTGGAACAACTTATTTAAACACCCTAACTTAGATACCTTTTGGCAAGCACGTCAAATTGTTAGACATTTAAAAGATGTTAAACCTGCAGTAATGGTAGTAGGTGGTTTTTTTGATGCCGAAGATGCTTATGGTGCTTTTGAAACCTACAAATCAATTGAAGCGCAAAATCCTAAAGCCAACAATATTTTAGTAGCTGGTCCGTGGTATCACGGCGGCTGGGTACGTGGTAAAGGCGATAGCTTTGGCGACATCAATTTTGGAACACCTACCAGCACTTACTACCAAGAAAACTTAGAATTACCTTTCTTTAAATATTACCTCAAAGGAGAAGGCACTTTCAATGGTGCAGAAGCCAACATCTTCTTAACTGGAAGCAATCAATGGAAAAAATTCAATACTTGGCCACCGCAGGATGTGGAGCTGAAATCATTGTATTTTCAGCCTAATGGCAAGTTATCATTTACCAAACCTAGCGGCAACAACAGTTACGACGAGTATATGAGCGACCCTAATGCTCCTGTGCCTTATCAAGATGGCATACAAGCCAACCGAACTAGAGAATACATGGTAGACGACCAACGTTTTGCCTCAAGAAGACCTGATGTAAAGACCTATCAAACGGATATTTTAACAGAAGACATTACCTTAACAGGCCCAGTATTGGCCAATTTAATGGTAAGCACATCAGGTACCGATGCCGACTACGTAGTGAAATTGATTGACGTATATCCAGAAGATACCAAAGAAGTTTCACCTGCAGATAAGGATAAAATGATGGCGGGCTACCAAATGATGGTAAGAGGCGAAATATTGAGAGGCAAGTACAGAAACAGTTTCGAAAAACCAGAAGCTTTTGTGCCTAACCAAGCCACCCAAGTAAAATATGCTTTACCAGATGTAGGGCATACCTTCAAAAAAGGTCACCGCATTATGGTACAAATACAGCATTCGTGGTTTCCATTGGCGGATAGAAATCCTCAAAAATTCATGAACATTTACGAAGCACAACCTAGCGATTTTCAAAAGGCCACGCACAGAATTTATCATGACCAAACCAACAGCTCTTTCTTATCTTTACCTGTATTAAAGCAATAACATAAATAAGTCGTCATTGCGAGGCACGAAGCAATCCTACAACAGTCGCTATACTATCGCTTTAAGATTGCTTCGTACCTCGCAATGACGAAAAACTAAAACATATAGATACACCTAGACATATAGCCTTTAAATCATATATGTGGTTAAAATATAAACCAATGAAAAAAACACTAATTGCACTAGCTTTTGCCTGCATTTCATCAGCTACTTTTGCACAAAACATGCTTGGCAGTAATGAAAAAGAGGAAAGAGCAAAATTTTTGAGAGGTGCTTTAACAGATTTAAGAACCTGCTACGACATCAATTATTACCATCTAGATGTGAAAATTGATATCGATAATAAATCAGTGAGTGGCAGCAATGAATTTGCCTTTACCGCTACCAAAGATTTTGAGGACCTACAATTTGATTTGTTCGAAAATTTAAAAGTAGAAAAGGTGGTTTTTAAAGGAAAAGAACTTCCCTTTACCAGAGAATTTGCAGCAGTTTTTGTCAAATTCCCAAAAATCAAAAAAGGCAGTAAAGAACGTTTTACCGTTTTTTACAGCGGCAATCCACGAGTTGCAAAAATGCCACCTTGGGATGGCGGTTTTATTTTCAGAAAAGATAAATCTGGTAACCCATTTGTATCTGTAGCCTGCCAAGGTTTGGGTGCCAGTGTTTGGTGGCCAAACAAAGACCACCAGAGCGACGAGGTAGACAGCATGCTCATCAGTATCAGCGTACCAAAAGATTTAGATTGTATTGCCAATGGTCGTTACAGAGGCAAAACCCAAGGCAATGATGGCTATACCAAACACCATTGGTTTGTAGGCAACCCCATCAATAATTACAACGTTGCTTTCTACATTGGCAAATATGCGCATTGGACCGATTCATATGATGGCGAAGATGGCAAACTAAGTTTAGACTTTTATCCCCTGAAAGAAGACAGCACCAAAGCCCGTCCACATTGGGAGGCCGATGTAAAACCGATGCTTAAATCCTTTGAATACTGGTTTGGCCCCTACCCTTGGTATAAAGATGGATACAAATTGGTACAAGCGCCTCATTTGGGCATGGAGCATCAAAGTGCCGTTGCCTATGGTAATCAATACCAAAAAGGATATTTGGGTAGAGATTTATCTGGCACTGGAGTGGGTTTAAAATGGGATTTTATTACCATTCACGAAACAGGGCACGAATGGTTTGGCAATAACATCACCACTAAAGATATTGCCGACATGTGGGTACATGAAGGTTTCACTACTTATTCAGAGGTTTTATTTACCGAAAGTACTCAAGGCAAAACAGCAGCTAATGATTACCTAATTGGATTGCGAAAAAACATCGAGAACAAAGAGCCTATGATTGGGAAATATAACACCAATACCGAAGGTAGCGGCGATATGTACTACAAAGGTGCCAACCTTATCCATACCATCCGCCAGTTAATTAACAACGACGAAAAGTTTAGGCAGATTTTAAGAGGTTTGAATAAAACCTTTTACCATTCTACCACTACCTCTGCAGACGTGGAAGCTTACATCATTAAGCAGAGCGGCTTAAAACTCGATAAAGTATTTGACCAATACCTACGTCACGCCAACATTCCCTCCTTGGAATATAAAATTGATAAAGGAACATTACAATACAGATGGATGAGTGATGTCACAGGTTTTGATATGCCTGTGAAAGTAAGCCTAAAAGCTGACGAGTACACTTTGGTTAAGCCAAGCAACAATTGGCAATCTGTAAAAGTAGATGCTTCAATTAACGCTGAAAATTTTAAAGTGGAGCGAAATTTTTATGTAAATACCAAGAACGTAAAATAAGTTGCCATTTGATGCAACCATTATGCGCTTAAATCGTCTTCATTATCGGGTATGGGAAATCCTGTACCCGATAAACCACTTAATTAAACATGAAGACAACGTCAATCCTTACACTCCTTATTGCATTGGCAACACAAGTTTCCTTTGCTCAAAAAAGTACCCCAATCATCAAAGCTAACGCAACACAAGTTAGCATCAGGGATGATAAAACCTTAATTAAAAACGCTTGGACTATCGTTCCTGAAGAAAAGCTAGATGTTTACGTAACATCTGGAAAAAAAGTCACCTTTTATACGGACATAGACTCTATCTCTTTTAAAATTGACCCTAAGATTGGAAAGTACGATTTCATCATTCTCCTAAACGGTAAAGACACTGCCAGAACGCAAATTAAATATCAGGAGAGCAGGTTAGGACAGCTTAAAAAAGCAGAGAAGTACAGCTATTCCGACAACCGTTTCATTCCAAAATTTACTTATCAAGCTCAAAACCATCCTAGTTTAGTAAAAGTTAGAAAAGACTTGAAATTAGACTCTATTGCTGGACAAGGAAGCGAATTATCACAAATCTTTAACCTATTGCATTGGGTACACAACTTGGTGAAACATGATGGAAGTAGTACTAATCCAACCCTGAAAAATGCTATTGACCTTATAAAAGTATGCAAAGCGGAAAACAGAGGTCTTAACTGCCGTATGTTAGCCACTGTACTTAACGAATGCTATCTGGCAATGGGCATCACCTCTAGATACATTACCTGCATGCCTAAAGAAACTAAATTCGACGATTGCCATGTGATTAATATGGTATATAGTAAAGACCTAAACAAATGGATTTGGATAGACCCTACTTTTGATTCATATGTAATGGACGAAAAAGGCAATCTTTTGGGCATACAGGAAGTAAGAGAAAGGTTAATTAAAGGACTTCCTTTAGTTTTAAACGCTGATGCCAATTGGAATAGAACCAATTTACAGACAAAAGAAGAATACTTGGAAGAGTACATGGCGAAAAATTTATATAGGCTAGAAACAACCTTGGTTAGCGAATATGACACAGAAACCAGGTCGAATGGCAAAAAAATAACCTATGTTGAATAACTGCCTTTAGATGGTATAGAACAAGGTCCGCAGGTGAAAGAAACAACCAACGAAAAAACAGGAGTAACTATTACTAACTACAAAACCAATAACCCAAATTTATTTTGGGCAAAACCCTAAAATTTAAAAGAAACTACTGTAAATTTACGTTAGCATATTAATACTGAAATGAGTTTCTAATTGATGCAACGTTTTCAAATTAAATAGCGTCTATTAAGAAAGCAAAAACTAACCATGAGCAAAAAATATATTTCCATTGGCTTTATGCTAGCTGCAGTAATCGCTACAGCGCATCCTGTACAATCAGAATTGCCCGTTAACATTGGCATATCAAAATCAAAATTGAAAACTAGGGACATTGAAGTTAAAAATTTCAGTGGCGTGGCCGCAGGTGGTCCTTTACAGGTCATTGTTACCTTAGGTGCTACCGAAGGAATTAGATTTGAAGGTGATGAAGATGCTATTTCTACGTTGGTAGCCGAAGTAAAAGGTAATACACTAACCATCCGCCCACAAATAAGCTGGACCAGCTGGTCGCACAAATACAAGGATAAAAAAATAACAGCCTATGTAAATGCGAAAACCATTAAAGCCTTAACCATGAGTGGCGAGGGGTCGATTACCGTAAAAGGAACCATCACCCACAACTCATTAACCACTACCGTAAGTGGTTCTGGTACCATCAACGCTACCATCAATGTACAAGAATATACAGCTATGGTGAGTGGTTCTGGTAAACTGAATATTACAGGTGAAGCTGGAGAAACCAGTGCAAACATTAGTGGCTCTGGTGTATTGAGTAAAAAAGGTGCTTTGAAAGTAGCTAATCTTTCTGCTCGTATCAGTGGTTCGGGCGTTGCCTTTGTAAGTACCGATGGTGAAATCAGTGCATTTATAAGTGGCTCTGGAGGCGTATACTATATGGGTAGTCCCGAGATTAAGCAAACAAGTATTGGTTCTGGAAAAGTTAGAAAAATTTAACAGAAAAAGGCCTTTAAGTAATTAAAGGCCTTTTTTTGTTACGACTATAATTAGAATTGATAGCCAATTGCGGTATAATTTTCTAAGAAACGAATGGTTTGCTTAGCCCCGTCAATATCATTTCTACCAGTGGTATGTATTTTATCCATATCAATATAGCCAGCCTTAGTAACATTCTGGAAATATAGTTTCTTGGTTACATTGAACTTCAAGCCTGCTTTTACGGACACGCCATAGCCTGCAAAATTCCAAAAATTATTTTCGCCAACCCCAAAAAATCGCACATCAGAACGGGGAATTACAAAACCTGCCCCCACACCAGTTTCCATGGTCAGCATCTGTTGTTTGTTTTTAGCTATCCATATATCGTCATAACGTTCTAATTCTGCACTTACATAATTCAAGCCGTCGGTATGTTCAAACGTTAACATATCGCCTTTAACCTCTAATTGCTGATCATTATAAATCCCGGCATATTTTCCCGTAGCGATCCCCGGATTAGAAACAGTAGGGCTGATATATCCATTGATTGTTACCTGCTGAGGAACATCCATTACATACTTCATATGATCCCAACCAATAGAAATACTATAATGATCTTTGAAAAAATATCCAAATCTGAAATCAAATTGTGGCGTGGTTAATTCCATCGGATTAACATAATCCAAACTTAATTTAGAAGGTCTATCTTTTGCGGTCACATTCTTTAAGGTAAAATCATATCCTGGTCCTTGAAACGTAATGTTACTTTTGTCGTACCAAGAAAAGTTCCATCCCCAATGCACATAAAACTGACCTTTTCGAGAAAAATCTCTTGACAGTTCCTTATTAAAAATACTTTTACCTATTTGTTTATTTTCAATTTGCTGCTGCGCATGCAATCTTCGACCAAAGATCAGCGCAATGACGAGTAGAAATGTGTTTTTCATACAAAACAAAGGTGGTAAATATTTCTGCCACCACCTTTATTTTAATACATACTTTACTTTAATGTGATTTAAATGACGTATTCTTAAAACCTCGTATAAAGTGCCAATTGGATCGCATTGTTCTGTGTATTCACCGACGCCCCTTTGATGGCTTGATTTAAATACCCAGCTTCAATATCAAATGCTTTTGAAACGCGATAACCCACCGCTAAATAAGCTCTATTCTGGTCAAAAGTACTCCCATTTAATTCGTCTTTATTTTGCAGGTTTAGGAAAAACTCATTTTGTAAGGCTACAAACATTCCTTTTTCAAAAGCTCCTGCTTGTTTTTGCAAGGGTTGTACCAACCTAAAGAAATAACGGAAACGTTGAGAAAACAAGTCATCAGCTTGACGCTCAATAAAACGTTGCTCCAACCTAAATCTGTGGCTTAAAGCTGCTCCTTTCCAAGGTTGATGATTATAAATGTATTGTTGCCAAATGCGATGTTCCGTTAAGGTAAATTTCGGCTCATAAGGTGTTGTACCTGGTGCAAAAACGGGATACAAATGCGGCAAATAAGTCTGCGTAAACAAATAACCTACAGTAGCATTCGAGTTTTTGTTGATATAATAGGTCACCCCTGGTCTTACCAGCAAATTTCTAAGTCTGTCCCAGTTATCTTCAGAACGTAATTGCAAATCAAAGTGCATACCCCATTTATCGTTAAACTTGGTACTGTTTAGAAACATGAACCAACCCGTATTCTGCTGATTGGTTTGTGCATAGAGCATCGTGCTAAAAACGCTAAATAAAGCGACAAGTATAATTTTTCTCATTTGGTTTTAATTGTGTGATAACGAAAATATCAAAATAACTGAACAATGGGGAAAAAGTAACAGAAAGTAGACAAAGCTATAGGCCTCATTCTAAGTCGGGTCGTCATACCCAACTTGATTGGGTATCCTAATGCGATATAAAGAATTTATTGTTGTTGATTTGACAGACATAATTTAATGTGAGTTCGGTATAAGCATTTTGTAATTTTTCATTATCTCCAGCCCTAGTAAAGTCTTTTCATTTTACTAAAATCGGCCTTGGCCTGTTCGGGTTGCACAATTTAGCCCTTACTTATTCCTTCAACAGAACAGGGCGCAGCCGTGGATTTTTTTGCATACTTTTTTCATCTATAGGAAAAAAGTTTGTCCGCGAAGCGACAGAACAGTGATATGAGTAAAAAGCTGATGTATTGAACCTACAGGTCTTACTATAGTGCATATAAAGTATTTTCTTGACCTCAATTCACGATATTTATTATAATACGCTTTAAGATTGCTTTCCCGAAAAGTCGGCACAGGCTGTACCTCGCAATGACGAGGTGGCTAGCTAATGACATAAAAAAACCTTGTCCATTTTCACGAACAAGGCTTTATATGAGATGTCGTCATGCTGTCCCGAACATTCGGGATCAGCATCTGTTTTATTGTAGACTCTGAAACAAGTTCAGAGTGACGGAGTAATTAAACGCCTAACAACAATCTAGCTGGGTCTTCCAATAATTGTTTAACACGTACCAAGAAACCTACAGACTCACGTCCATCGATAATTCTGTGGTCGTATGATAAAGCAATGTACATCATCGGACGGATTACCACTTCTTTATTTTCAGCAATTGGGCGCTCGATAATGTTGTGCATTCCTAAAATTGCAGATTGAGGGGCATTGATAATCGGAGTTGACATCATTGAACCAAAAACACCACCATTGGTAATGGTAAAGGTACCACCGGTCATTTCTTCAATGGTCAATTTGCTATCTCTAGCTTTAGTAGCCAACTCAATTACTGTTTTCTCAATTTGAGCTAGGCTCATGCTCTCCGCATTTCTAATGATTGGTACTACCAAACCTTTAGGTGCTGATACCGCGATAGATACATCCACAAAATCATTGTAGATAATCTGGTCGCCTTCAATACGAGCATTTACCGCAGGGAAATCTTTAGCTGCCTCGCATACCGCTTTAGTGAAGAAACTCATGAAGCCTAAGCCAACACCATGTTTCTCTTTAAATTGGTCTTTATATTTAGCACGTAAATCCATAATTGGCTTCATGTTAACCTCGTTGAAAGTAGTCAACATAGCCGTTTCGTTTTTAACTGCTACCAAACGTTTAGCTACTGTTTTACGCAATGGCGACATTTTTTCAGCACGCTCATTTCTTGAACCAGCAACTGGTGCAACCGCAGGAGCAGCTTTTGGAGCCTCTGCTTTAGCAGCTGGTTTACCTGCCTGTGCATTATTTGCATCATCTTTAGTAATTCTTCCATCAACACCGCTACCTTTTACGCTAGCAGCATCAACCCCTTTTTCAGCTAAAATTTTAGCTGCTGCAGGTGAAGGAGTACCTGTTGCATAGCTTTCGCTAGAAGATTTTTCAGCTACTGGAGCCGCAGCTTTATCTGCTGCTGGTGCTTCAGCCTTAGGAGCTTCTGTTTTTGCCTCTTTAGCTGGTGCTGCGCCACCTTCCTCAATGGTACAAACTACTGCGCCGATTTCTAAGGTATCGCCTTCGCTAGCTACTACCTTTAAAGTTCCTGATTGCTCTGCAGTAAGTTCGAAAGTTGCTTTGTCTGATTCCAACTCAGCAATAATTTCGTCCATTTCTACAAAATCACCATCGTTTTTAACCCAACGAGATAATACTACCTCGGTAATCGATTCGCCTACTGGCGGAACTTTGATTTCTAAACTCATATTAAATTATATGTTTTGTTTGGCGTTTGACGATTAACGAAAAGCCCTCTTTCAACGCTTATCACTAATCACTTAACGCTAGTCTTTATTTACTAATTCTTAATCTGCTTTAATAACGTTCTTCGCTGCTTTTTTAACGGGCTCTTTCGCTGCTGCCATCGAAATATCGAAAGTTTTAGCTACAATATAAGCCTGTTGGTTAGTATGTTGTTTCATATAACCAGTTGCAGGGCTACTGCTCTCTTTTCTAGAAACTACATCAATGTTGTTCAACGACGTTTTTCTCAATCTACGCAACAAATACGGCCAAGCACCTTGGTTCTCTGGTTCCTCTTGTACCCAAAGTACGTCTTCAGTGTTTTTGTATTTCGCAACAATGGCTTCCATTTGGTCTACTGGAGTTGGATATAACTGCTCTACACGAACCAAAGCAACTTCTTTGCTTGCGTTATTTTTCTGTGCATCCAACAAATCGTAGTATATCTTACCTGAACAGAAAACTACACGTTTTACTTCAGCAGGTTTTACGTTTACATCGTCAATCACTTCTTTAAAACCTCCAGAAGTAAAATCTTCTAATGGGCTCACACAAAGTGGATGACGTAATAAGCTTTTTGGACTAAAGTTCACCAAAGGCTTACGGAAATCGCGTTTAAACTGACGACGCAAAGCGTGGAAGAAGTTTGCAGGCGTAGTACAGTTGGTTACTTGCATATTGTACTCTGCACACAACTCTAAGAAACGCTCAATACGTGCCGAAGAGTGCTCAGGGCCTTGTCCTTCGTAACCATGAGGCAACAACATTACCAAACCATTTGCTCTTTGCCATTTTGTTTCGGCACTAGCAATGTATTGGTCAATTACAATTTGTGCCCCGTTAAAGAAGTCTCCAAATTGTGCTTCCCAAATGGTTAATGCATTAGGGTTTGCCATGGCATAACCATATTCGAAACCTAAAACACCATATTCAGATAAGTGTGAGTTATAGATATCAAAAGGAGCTTGTTGCTCTGAAATATTTAAAAGCGGGGTGTACTCCTCTTCCGAATCTTCAAGGGTTAATACCGCATGACGATGTGAGAAAGTACCACGTTTAACATCCTGACCGCTTAAACGAACTCTTTTACCTTCGGCCAATATCGTACCGTAAGCTAACTGCTCGCCCATTGCCCAGTCAAAAATGTGGGTATCAGTAGCCATTTTCAAACGCTCTTCAAATAATTTCTCAATCTTTTTGAAGAACTTTTTATCTTTTGGCAAGGTGCTGATTCTTTTAGCAACCTCTAAGAAAGTACTCTTTTTAACGCCAGTTTCTGGAGAAGTCTCGAAATCTTTTTCGGTAGCTAAACGCATATCTGCCCAAGCACCGCCAAATTTAACTTCCGCTAAAGCGGCATTATATTCTTTCGCTTCGTTTAATGAAGTTTGTAGATGAGCTTTAAACTCTTTCTCCATTTCCTTAGCTCCAGCCTCATCTAGTTTGCCTTCTTTAATCAATTCAGCAACATAGATTTTCAACGGGTTATCGTGTTTTTCAATCGCTTTGTACAATAACGGCTGAGTGAATTTAGGCTCATCCGACTCGTTATGTCCAAATCTACGGTAGCAAAGAATATCGATGAATACATCATTACGATATTTTTGACGATATTCCATCGCTAAGTTAATGGCATAAACCAATGCTTCAGCATCATCACCATTAACGTGGAAAACTGGCGACAAAGTTACCTTTGCAATATCTGTACAGTAAGTACTAGAACGGGCGTCTTTATAGTTGGTCGTAAAACCAATTTGGTTGTTAATCACTAAGTGAATAGTACCACCAGTTTTGTAACCATCTAAACCAGCCATCTGAATCACTTCATACACAATTCCTTGACCTGCTACAGAAGCATCGCCATGAATCAATATTGGTGCTAAACGACCATTATCGCCATTGTATTTAAAGTCGATTTTAGAACGGCTCATTCCTTCCACGATACCATCTACCGTTTCTAAGTGTGATGGATTTGGGCAAAGGCTTAAGTGTACGTTTTTACCTTTATTAGTAGTTACATCTGTTGAGTAACCCAAGTGATATTTTACGTCGCCACCAAAAGGAGTTTCTGGATTGTAGCTTCTTCCTTCAAACTCAGTAAAAATATCTTTATAGCTTTTTTGCATGATATTGGCCAACACGTTCAAACGACCGCGGTGAGCCATACCTAATACAAATTCTTCAATACCTAAATCAGCACCTTTTTCAATTACGGCATCTAATGCTGGAATTAATGCCTCGGCACCCTCAAGCGAGAAACGCTTTTGGCCCAAGAACTTAGTACCTAAAAAGTTTTCGAAAACAACTGCTTCGTTCAACTTTTTAACTACTCTCATTTTCTCATCGTTAGATAGTTTTGGAGTATTGCGTTCGCTCTCCATTTTGCTCTCTAACCATTGCAATACTTCCGGAGTACGTACATATTTGTACTCTACACCAATAGGACCGCAGTAAGTTTGCTCTAAAAAGGCAACAATATCTTTCAGCTTTGCTGGACCAATGCCCAACTCTACACTTGAATTAAAAACCGTTTCTAAATCGGTAGTGCTTAAGCCAAAATTTTCAATATTTAAAGTCGGTAGGTGTTTACGACGTTCTCTAACTGGATTGGTTTTGGTGAACAAGTGGCCACGTTGACGGTAACCATTAATCAAGTTCAAAACGTTAATTTCTTTCAAGAAATGCTCAGGAGCTTCTCCTCCACTTACATTGGCAGCATCTGCGCCTCTTCCGAAATCAAAACCTTCAAAAAACTTCTGCCATCCAAACTCTACAGAACTAGGGTCTTCTTTATAACTCTGGTATAGGGATTCTACATATTCGGCGTTGGTGCCGTTGAGATAAGATAAATTATCCATTGGTGTTTTTAACTATTACGATAAGTATTGCAAAATTAGGATTTTACCTTTAGAAAAGGCAATAAAATCACATTTAAATAAATTTAAAAAGTGTAACTAAAATATAGACGGTTTTTTAGGCTCGAACGACCTGTGCGAACGTACCTTTTGGGTCTAAAAATTTCAACAGCTTCTCAAAATCAAAGCTATTTGATAATTTTTGGTCGTTTCCAACACCCGCTACCGCTGCCCAATTTCCCCAATTACTTGCAGGACAATAGTCTATCAGTTGCTCCTCAAAATAAGCAGCTCCTAACACCCAATTTAGGCCTAGTTCTTTAACGAGATAAGTAGCCACTAATTGTCTTGCTATTTGATTAATGTAGCCCGTGGTATTTAGCTCTTGCATACAGGCATCAACCAAAGGCTGGCCAGTTTGTCCATCTTTCCAATTTTGCAGTGCTGCTGTATTTTCTAGGCGTAACGAAAAACCGTCATTTTTGAATCCTTGAGGCTTAAAGAAGGTGTTGCCGTATTTTTTGAACATGAAGCGATAGTAATCTCTCCACAGTATGCCCAACACAATTTGGTTAAAATAAGGCTTCACCCCATAATTCGCTTCGGCCTCTTTCATTTTCCAATATACCTCACGCGGTGAGAGACAACCCAATGCCAACCAAGCAGAAAGCTTAGAAACAATTTCGTGCTTTTTAAGCGACGCATTTGCCAGCACCATTCCTTCACCCGCATGTAAATAATCATGCAAATGAGCTAAGGCTTCCTGTTCGCCACCTTTAAAATCTGTTTTGATTTTCAACATGGCGGCAGCAGGGTCTTGCAACAAAGCACCAAGTTCAGGAATTTCGCCCCAGTCTTCTAAATTCACAAAAGTAATGGCCGTTGGTGTGGTAAAACACGGCTTCACCACCGCATCACGCTCTGTTTTCTTTTTAAACTGCGTAAAAACATCAGGAATATCCTTGATAGGAAAAGGTAAATCTTCTTTGTTGTAAAGCGTATGGCCAATAAAATGCTTAAGGTTCACTTTTAGCTTCCAAAGTGCATCTTCAACTTTCACACTTACTGCAGTTTCTTCGCTAGCTACTTCTCTATGGTGATAAACCTCGGTTAGCTCATAGTTTTCAACCAGCGTAGGGATTATTTCCTCTGGATGTCCTTGTAGCACCAAAAGATTACCGCCCATTTGCTTTAATACTTGTTGTAGTGACGATACACTTTCAATCAAGAATTTTGCCCTAGTAGCACCTGTTTTAAAAGAATGATAGTGGGTTTGTTCAAAATGACGAGGGTCAAAGATATAAACGGGTAAAATTTCATCAGCCTTGGAAACTGCTTCAACTAGCATTTCATTATCGTGCAAGCGAAGGTCATTTCTAAACCAAACTAAAATTTTTTTGCCCATATCCCTAGCCATTCAAACTTAAGAGCTTGCAATTTGCGAAATTTTAGTCCAAAAGCCTTGAAACCCCCTCCAATTTTACATATTTATAACATAGCATCCTTTTACGTAAAGTTTGTGTTGCAAAGCGTAACTGTGGTTGGTCATTCTATGGGTATTTGACTTTGGTATTTTACGGCTTAGCTTGCTGTTTGGCGAGGATGCCAAACCTAGCTCTAATGACCAGACAATAGAAGTCCTAAACCCTAACCCTAATGCAGGATAACGGCGCCCTCGCCGTTAATGCAATTGCCCTTTACGCTTTACAAACTCAATCGCTGTAATTAAGAAGCAAATTATTTCTTAGTCCTACCGCCAAAAAAAGGCGCCCCCGCCGTTCCACTCAGTTATTAGTCTTTTCAGTTTACCCTGCTGTTTGGCGAGGACGCCAAACCCAGCCCTGATGGCCAGACAACAAAGGAGCCAAACCTAACCCTGACGCAGGATAACGGCGTCCTCGCCGTTAATGTAATTGCCCTTGACACCTTACAAACCTCAATTGCCGTAATTAAGAAGCGAAATATCTCCAAATCCAGCTATATTAGCGGTCAATGTCCAACTTACTTTTTAAACATATCCAGAAATTTGCCACGGTCAGCGAAAGTGATTTTACTGATATCTTGACCTTCTTTGAGCCTATCTCAGCCAAAAAGAAGGAAATCCTATTAAGTGAAGGACAGGTTTGCAGACGACACTTTTTTGTGCTCAAAGGCTGCCTCAGGTTGTTTTATGTAAAGGAAACAGGTGCCGAACAAACCACCCAATTTGGCATCGAAAGTTGGTGGATGACCGACAACCTCGCTTTTTTGGAACAAAAGCCTAGTGCTTTCAGTATCCAAGCGGTAGAGCAATCGGAAGTTTTGAGCATTAGTTACGAGGCACAGGAAAAAATGCTGGCCAAACACCCTCAAATGGAGCGATATTTCAGAAGGGTATTTGAAAAGTCATTCGCTGCTGCCCAACTGAGAATAAAATACATCAACGAATATTCCAGAGAAGAACTTTACTTTCACTTTGCCAACAGCCAGCCTGCATTCCTACAACGTGTGCCGCAGTACTTATTGGCTTCTTACCTTGGCTTTACCCCCGAATATCTCAGTGAAATCAAGAAAAAACATTTTGGAAAGTAATGACCACAATGAGATAATAAGGTAATGTGATGATGAGATAATTTGTTAGCATGCCCATTTTGCTTTCTTAAACCAGTTTAAGTTTCTTGCCAGCAGGCTTCTTTAACTTTGTATCATTAATTCAACACGAATAATTTTTAATACTTGATACAATGAAAAGAATAGATTTATTAAGCCTAGAACCTAATGCTTACAAAGCAATGTTTGGACTAGAAAGCTACCTGCAAAACACTTCATTACAAAAATCTCACTACGAACTGATTAAAATCAGGGCTTCTCAAATTAACGGTTGTGCTTTTTGCTTAGACATGCATACCAAAGATGCGCTTAAAATTGGCGAAACACAGCAACGTATCTTTTTATTGAACGCTTGGAGAGAAACTAGTTTGTTTACCGAGGAAGAAAAAACGCTTTTAGACTTGACCGAAAAAATCACCCTTATTCACCAAGGTGGCGTGAGCGATGAACTTTATGAAAAAGCAGTAAACACCTTTGGAGAAAACTACCTAGCTCAAATCATCATGGCCATTGTGGCAATTAACGGCTGGAACAGGATTGCGATTAGTACGCACAAGGATGTGGCGAAGTAAGAATAACCTTGAGATTGCTTCGTAAACTCGCAATGACGCGCTGCTCCTATTTCCGTCATTGCGAAGGTGCATTAGACTTACGAAGTTTTAAAACGGCGAAGCCCTCAACTTTACCTGTAAAACCACAAGCAGACAAAGTTAAACTTCGTAAGTCTTTCAGCCCCTCCCCGTCATTTCGAGGGAAGCGCAGCGACGAGAAATCTAACGACATGAAATAAAAGACAACTTGTTAGATTTTACTACGTAGAGCTCCGGTTCTCCTCCTTCGATCGTCGAAATGACGAAAATGGGTTCCTCGATATGACGTGAAAAACTAGTAAAAACTACACCACCGTTAACTCCTGATAAATATCGAACATGCGCTTAGCATTCGCATTAATTTCATGATGCTTCTCCGCTGTCTTTCTAGCGTTTTTGCCAATTTCCTGCCACTTATTAGGCTGCGTAATACACTTCAAAATAGAGCGATAAAACTCGTCGGCAGTATCGGCAATCAAAATATCCTTCCCGTGCTTACAATCAATACCTTCGGCGGCCATAGTAGTGGCAATAATACATTTCTGCATCGCCATGCCTTCAATAATCTTCACCCGCATACCACTCCCCGATAGCAAAGGAACAATCATAATAGCCTTACTATTAATAAAATCTACCGCGTCAAACACCTCCCCTTCCACAATCAGGTTATCCGAATCGTATTCGAAAAACTGTTTTTGCATGTTCTTCCCTGCAATGTAAAAACGGAGCTCGCCACTCAATTCTTCAATATCTGGCCAAATCTCATCCAAAAACCACTCTAAACCTTCTTTATTTGGACGCCAATCCATCGCTCCCAAATGGAACAAGGTCGGAAAGCTGGTTCTACTGGTATCTATTTTATATTTCGTGAAATCTAAAGCTACTGGAAAAACATCCAATCGGGTTTGACAACCCATTAACAACAATTTTTGCCTATCAGGGTTACTAATGGCAAACACCTGATGAAAACGGTTAATCTGTTCCGTCTCATAAGCCTTTAACCTACGCGACAAAAATTCCAAATAAGTTCTTCGAGGGGTAAACCGCTCTCCTAAGGCCAAACGTTCCCACACATCATGTTCAATATGGTGTGCTCTGTAAACCAATTTAGCTTTACTATGAGCCTTCACTGTATCCAAATAAGGCACTACAAAAAGTCCTTCAAATTGCACTACATCAAACTCCTGTTCACGCAAAACGTTCTCCAAAACCTTCTCCGCATCGTGGTCATAGTAACGGGAAACGTTGTAGGATTGATTGGAGAAAATATTGACAAATGCATCCCAAACGTTTACCTCAATATCTACCGTAAACGAATGAAAGTTGATTTTTTCAAAAACAGGGTCATAAATATCATCCACATCCACATACTGCTTAGAGTTGTTGAGACTAAACAAAGTCAGTTCCACCCCAAGCTCAAGCAGCCCCTTAATGGTATTATAAACCACAATGGGGTAGCCGCTGTTTGGCGGAAAAGGAACTCTATGACATAGCAGAAGTACTTTCAAGTTTAAAAATCTATCGTAAGCTGTGGACTGGTTACATTAAACGTTTTTCGGTGGTAAGGAGATGCGCCCATATTAATCACCGCATTGCGATGGGCAATGGTTGGATAACCTTTATTCTTTTTCCAATCATACTGCGGATAATCAACATCCAAGGCAGCCATATACTCGTCTCTGTGCGTTTTTGCTAAAATAGAAGCTGCCGCAATGTTCAAGTATTTGCCATCGCCTTTTACAATGCACGAATGCTTAATTTCTTGATAAGCCTTAAAGCGGTTACCGTCAATCGCCAAATATTCGGGCCTCAGCACCAGCTGGTCTAAAGCGCGATGCATGGCCAAAAAAGAAGCATTTAAAATATTGATGCGGTCAATCTCTTCATGGTCAACCATGGCTACCGCCCATGCCAACGCTTTTTCTTCGATAACTGGCCTAAGCTCGTCCCTTTTCTTGTGCGTTAGCTGCTTCGAATCCGTTAAGCCCTCCAAATAAAAATCTTTGGGCAAAATTACCGCAGCCGCCACTACTGGGCCAGCCAAACAACCACGTCCAGCCTCATCGCAGCCAGCCTCAATTAATTCTATTTGATAACAGTTTAGCAGCATATCACAAAAATAACACTTAAAAAGAGAGTTTTTAGCATTTAAATCACAGGGCTGTATTTTATTGATTATTTTTTTGAAAAGCCTCTTAAATACTGCGATTAAAGTAAGTCCTGTGTTCCGTTTCAAGTCCGCACTCGCTAACTGCTACGCAGTAATGCTCGCTTGCGGGCTTTACACTACACCCAGGTTTAGTTAGGTTAAGACTGTGCCAGTTAACATCCTGCCTATTGGCCTAAGGAACAACGCTTGTCATTCCGACGATTGCGTTTGTCCCAATATGTCGGGAAGGAATCTCAAAGTAAGGACGTTTAGCCATCAAAAGATTTACTTCGTAGCTGCTTCGCGGTCTTCGCTACCGAAGCCTAGGTACAGGTAGCGCTCTGAATGACAAAAAAAGAGCAAATTAAACACTCGTATTTTGGCCTTTTACATCAAAGGCATCACGTAAGCCAATGGCAATTAAATTGAAAGCATAAACCGTGAGCATAATGGCCAAACCTGGCAACACAGCCAAATAAGCAGCATCCATAATGATATAACCGTAATGTTCCTTAATCATGGTTCCCCAACTTGGCATGGGTGGCTGAGCACCAAAACCTAAGAAACTTAAACCTGTTTCCAACAAAATAGCCGAAGCAAAGTTGGCCGAGCCGACCACTAAAATGGGGCCAGCTATATTAGGCAAAATGTGTTTAACGATGATTCGGCTGTTCGAAAAACCTAAAGCTTTGGCCGCTTCTACAAATTCCACTTGCTTTAAAGCCATTACCTGTCCACGGACTAAACGAGCTACATCAACCCAAGTAGAAAGTCCCACTGCAATGAAGATTTGCCAAAACCCCTTACCTAAGGCGAAGGAAATAGCAATCACCAACAGTAACGAGGGCAATGACCAAATCACGTTCATGAACCAACTAATGGCTGCATCTACTTTTCCGCCGAAATAACCTGCAATAGCACCTAAACCTACTCCAATAACCATGGAGATAAGCACCGCCATTAAACCTACCGAAAGCGATACGCGAACGCCAAGAATTAAACGACTCAACAAATCTCTACCGTAAATATCGGTTCCCAAATAATAGGTTTTTTGATACGTGTTTTGACCAGAAACAAGTGGATAAGCCTCTTCTTCGGCCTGTTCATCGTCTCCAATATATTCGCGGGCATAAACTTTGTTGCCTGCTACACGGTAAGAAGTGATAGGAATACTCTTGATATTGGCTTCTTGTCCAAAAAGCATTTTTTCAAATATTCCCACTTGTCTAATATTCTCATTTCGACTAACAATAAGGAACTGAAAACTACGCCCTGGCTTTTTATTGGTCAGCTGCAGATGCATGGTATTGGCATAGGGCGTTTGGTCAGGCGTAATTAAATAGCCCAAAATACCAACCACAACCATAAAACAAATAAAAATAAGGCCAGTTAATGCAAGTGTATTACGTCTGAATTTCTTCCAAACCTTAGTGGATTGAGTAGTATCTGCCATGTTATTTTACCATTCGGCCTTTCCAGTTATATTTTCCTGAGTTTCCCGCAATGCCAATATAAATAAAGTAGATGACATGTAAAATATTGAGTGCAGGCAGCCACCAAAGCAGGGCTCTTCTGTTAAAGAAATTTGTCATTTGAACTAAGAAAATAAGCTCAATCAACATTTTTGCCGCTAACTGAAAAATCAAGAATGGAAGTGAAGCTGCAAAGAAAATACTCAACAAAGCATTCACCACAATACTCACATTAAACAGCCAAATGCTTACGCCCAAAATAATTACCGACTTATCTTTATAGCGGGTACTTTTTGAGGCCCAGCGTCTACGTTGTTGGATAAACTCTCCAAGAGTTGGTTTAGCATGAGTGTAAACCACAACCTCTCTATTTTTTAGGAAACCTATTTTATCTCCGTAAATAGCCGCAATTTTATGTAGCAAAAGCTCATCATCGCCTGAGGCTAAATCGTCAATCCCTTTAAAACCGCCCACTTCAACAAACGCCTTTTTCTCATAGGCTAAGTTAGCTCCGTTGCAGGTACTTGGATTTTTATTCCCTATGGTCGACGCACCTAAACCAATCAAGTAACTAAATTCCAGCGATTGCAAATCTTCGAAAAGGCTTTTCTCTTCAAAATAGGCCACTGGCGATGAAATCATTTTGTAGCCCACCGTTTCGTAGCAATTGACAATAGTGGACAACCATTGGGGGCCCATTCTGCAATCGGCATCAGTAGTGATAATCAAGGTACCTTTTGCCCCATCAATAGCAGTTTGTATCGCTTTTTTCTTATAGGAGTTAAGGGCTTTATCTTCGTTCAAACGAATCAGTTTTACGCCTTCCCTTTCGTAGCTAGTCACTATTTCGGCAGTGCTATCAGTTGAATGGTCATCAATTACAATCAATTCAAACAGCTCTCGGGGATATTGTTGTGCCAGCACATCATCAATGGTTTTGGCTATTTTCTCTTCTTCGTTACGAGCCGCAATAATGATAGACACCAAGGTTTTAGGCGATGCTTCATTTTTTCGATAGAGTTTAATTCTTTTCCACCCTACAATGAAAGTAGCCACCACAAACACATAAATAAGTGTTAAAAACGCCGAGAAGTAGTTAATTGCGTCGAGTATTTCCAAAGATGTTGAGTTTAAATACGAAATAGGAACCTAAGATAGCAGGAATTATAATATTGATGAGCCAGATACTAGCAATACATGCTACCACTATAATATTTTGAGAGGTAATATATTTGAAGAAAAACAAAGCTGTTACACTCCTAATGCCAATATCCAGCAAATCTAAAGAAGGTAAAGTAGATTGCACAAAAAACAGAATAGGCACCAACATCAACACATCCAACAAGTTCAAATCTGGAATGAGCCAAAGGAACATGATTAAATACTGCGTAGTAAAAACGGCATATCTGGCCAAACAGAACAGCAGAATTTGTAGCAGCTCTTTTTTTTGATAGCGTCCTAAAACAGCATAGAACTTGGCGTATTTGCGGGTAAATTTTATCGATAGCAAAAGTCCGTTAAGCCATTTGATATTGAAATAAAAAATTAGAAAGAATAAGGCAAACACAAAAGAAAGCCCACATATAGCTGCAAAAAGAATAGGCTCTATTGGAATAAACCGATAGACGAAAATACAGGCAGCAATGGCTCCAAAAACATTAGTGAGCACCAATTGGCCAATGTTCCCTACAGTCATCACCACCACCCCTACTACCCGACGTTTTGGAGATAGGAAGAAAACCCTGCCTCCGTATTCACCTAATCTGTTGGGGGTAAAAACAGCCCAGGTTAAACCACAAAACACTGATTCTATGGCTCGCCATAAGCTAATTTGTTCTACCCTTTGTATTAAACGTTTCCACTTTACAGCTTCCAAGCCCCAGTTAAATAACATGAGCATAAATACACTGCCAAGCACTAGGCTAATCTGCAAACTCGGAATATCGCGTAATAAGGCAATAAACTCTTTTAAATCGTTATGATTGGTAAGTTTTTTATAAATGAACCAAAAAGCAAGCGCTACTACGGCTATTTTAATAAGGTTGGACAGTATCTTTTTATAACGGGATGTCAAACTAAATGCTTTTTGTGTGTGCAAATATGCTTAATAAACTTGAGTTGAAGTCTATCATTGCGCTATTTTTAGGCGAAAAGGAAATGAAATAAACTTAAGGTGTATTTGAAAAATACAGCCACAGATACACAGACAAAATGCAGACGAACATTAAAAAATGATATTTTTATTTTGTAGAAAAGCCATTATTGAATGAAATATTAATGCTCGATTTGATTCAAAGAAAACAAAATCTGTGCATCTGTAGCTAAATGCAAAAGGTTGAATAAATAAGTTCTACTTTTGTACCATGTTGGCTGAAAAAAAGGAACGTGTTATTTTAGGAGTAGACCCAGGAACTGCAATTATGGGTTACGGGGTAATTTTGGAAAAGGGCAGTAAAATGGAACTATTAAGTCTAGGCGTCATACGTCTTGACCACTTGGATGACCATTTCCTAAAGCTTCAGCGCATTTTTGAAAAAACCATTGGCCTTATCGAAAATTACAAACCTGATGCCTTGGCTATTGAGGCTCCCTTTTATGGCAAAAACGTACAGGTAATGTTGAAACTGGGCAGGGCTCAAGGCGTAACCATGGCCGCTGCCCTGTCTAGGAATCTTTCGGTAACAGAATATGCGCCGCGAAAAATCAAACAATCCATCACTGGTAAAGGCACGGCCAGCAAAGAGCAGGTAGCTGCTATGTTGCAGCGTTTGCTCAACTTTAACGAAACTCCCGAGTTTTTAGATGCTACCGATGGTTTGGCCGTTGCTGTTTGTCATTCCTTTCAAAAGATATCAACCTCGGGAAAAAGCAAAACTTATTCTGGCTGGGAGGCTTTTGTGAGTGATAATAAAAAGCGGGTGAAATAATTTACTCAATCTTTATGACCACCTAAGGCACCTTAGTACATTCTGATTAAGCTTTATGCACTTCTTTCTTCTTAGGAAATGCTAACGAGGCAATGATACTCAATGCCAAAATACCCACAATGATAATCAGCGAGTGTTCGGTAGTAAAGCCCCAAGCTTTTAAATAGCCGTGGCCTAGCATTTTCACTCCAATAAAGGTTAATAATACCGCCAAGCCTGTTTTTAGATAATGGAACTTATGAATAATGTTCACCAAAAGGAAGAACATAGAGCGTAAGCCCATGATGGCAAAAATATTAGAGAAGAATACGATATAAGCATCTTTGGTTACGGCAAAAATGGCTGGAATCGAATCTACTGCAAAAATCAAATCGGTGAATTCTACAATTAACAACACCAAGAACAACGGCGTCACCAACTTCTTTCCATCAATTTTGTGAAAGAACTTTTTGCCTTCGTATTTAGGATGTATTTTGAAAAAACGTGAAGCAAATTTAACTACAGGGTGGTTTTCGGGATCAATTTTATCATCTTCCTCCTTAGAGAAGAACATTCTTATCCCAGTAAACACCAAGAAAGCTCCAAACACGTATAAAATCCAATCGAATTGATTAATTAAAGCAGCGCCAACAAAAATGAAGATGAACCTCATAATGATGGCCCCCAAAATACCCCAAAACAATACACGGTGGTAGTATTTCTCAGGTACCGCAAAAGCTGAAAAAATCAAAACGATTACGAAAATATTATCTACCGAAAGGGCATATTCAACCACGTAGCCCGTTAAAAACTCTATCCCTAAATTCTGTTTGTAAAGCTGTAAACTTGCTTCAAAATTATCGGGAATAACACTAATAGGATGTTTATGTGCCTTAATGACCTGTTCCAGCCTAGCCATGCTATCAATGCCATGCAGGTAATCACCTTTCAAGATCAGTAAAAGGTAGAAACTAAGCGCAAAAACGACCATCACGAAACTCATGATACCAGCTTGCTTTAAACTCACTACATGCTCTCTTCTACTGAAAAGACCCAAATCAAGTGCAAGGATAAATACGATAAAGAGTAAAAATCCGCCAATAAACAACAGCTCGTGCGACATTATTTCTTACGTTCAGTGGTATATCTAACCAATTGCTCAAGGCCAGTTCTGGCATCGCCTTCTGGGAAGCCGTGCAATATTTCAAAAGCCTTATTTTGGTATTCTAACATTTTTTGATTGGCGTAATGCACCCCTTCGTTGGCATTCACAAAATCAATAATTTCTTGGATCTTTTTAGGATCGTCGTTATGACTTTTCACCAAATTGATGATGCGTTTACGTTCTGGCTTATCAACCCTGTTTAAAGCATAAATCAAAGGCAAAGTCACTTTTTTTTCTTTGATATCAATCCCTAAAGGCTTACCTACATCATCTGTTCCAAAGTCAAAAGTATCATCCTTAATTTGAAAAGCAATCCCCACTAACTCTCCAAACAGTCGCATTTTTTCAATCATTTCTTCCGAAGCTCCTGTTGAGGCCGCACCGCAAGCACAGCATGAAGCAATTAACGAAGCCGTTTTTTGGCGGATCACGTTAAAGTACAGCTCTTCGCTGATATCCATTCTACGCACCTTTTCAATCTGCAGCAACTCACCCTCGCTCATCTGTTCTACCGCCTCAGATACAATTTTCAACAAATGGAAATCGTTGTTGTTTACAGAGAGTAATAATCCTTTTGAAAGTAGGTAATCGCCCACTAAAACGGCAATCTTATTTTTCCAAAGTGCATTGATAGAGAAAAAACCGCGACGTTCATAGGCATTATCTACCACATCGTCATGTACCAACGTTGCAGTGTGTAATAGCTCTACCAAGGCTGCTCCCCTATGGGTAGATTCAACAATACCACCACAAAGCTTGGCTGCAAAAAACACGAACATAGGACGCATCTGCTTCCCTTTTCGCTTAACAATATAGTGGGTAATTCTATTGAGCAAAGGTGCATTACTATGCATTGATTCCTTGAACTTTACCTCAAAGGCATCAATTTCTGCTGCAATAGGCTGCTTAATTTGATCTATTCCGGGCATCTGGCAAAAATGTGTTTGCAAACTTAGTTGAATTTCTATTAAAAGCGTATTTTTAATGAAACTATTCGCATGAAGACTTTTTTCAGAATCATCCTCATTGTTATTGCTACGTTTGGTCTTGTTTACCTTATAGGCCCAAAAGTACAAGAACCTGTTTACAATACGGCATTACCCAAACCTATCGCTATAAACTCCGTATCAAGCTATGTTAATCAGCTAGAAAAAAAGCATCGATTAAAACCAGATAACCAAGCCGAAATCATTTGGGCAGATAGCACTCACCAGCAAACTGAATATGCGGTAGTTTACCTACACGGATTTTCAGCATCTAAAGAAGAAGGCAATCCCGTACACCGAGATTTTGCGAAATCTATCCATGCTAACCTTTATTTAAGTCGTTTGGCAGATCATGGCATTGACACCATTGCTCCTATGCAGTATTTCACTGCCGATAGATTGTGGGAAAGCGCCAAACAGGCCTTAGCTATCGGTAAAACGTTAGGTAAAAAGGTGATTTTAGTAGGCACTTCCACTGGCGGAACATTGGCATTAAAATTAGCGGCAGTTTATCCAGAAATCCATAGTTTGGTGTTAATGTCGCCAAATATTGCCATTAATGATGATAAAGTTTGGATTTTAACCCATCCTTGGGGGCTACAAATTGCCCGACTAGTAATAGGTGGTAAAGAACGCTTGGTAGATGGCAAAAGTCCATTGTACAAAAAATATTGGTACACTAACTATCGTTTAGAATCGGTAGTGCAATTACAGGAACTATTGGAAAGCAGCATGAATAAAACTGTTTTTGAAGCGGTAAAACAACCTACGCTCTTGCTTTATTATTACAAGAACGAAAAAGAACAAGATCCTGTAGTAAGTGTACATGCAATGCTCAAAATGTTTGATGAGTTAGGAAGTGCCAAAAAGGAAAAACAGGCTTTACCAAACACGGGCAACCATGTGATTGGGTCGTCTATTACTTCAAAAGATATTCCAGGGGTAGAAAAAGCCTTAGCGCAGTTTGCGTCAAAGCATATTAGCCAATAAATATGATGAAGAAGAAAGTACAGTTAGTTTTAGGTAGCGGAGGAGCCAGAGGCTTGGCTCATATTGGGGTGATCGAAAGCTTAGAGCGTGATGGATATGAAATTTGCGAAGTAGTTGGCTGCTCAATGGGTGCCGTAGTGGGTGGTTTATACTGTGCTGGTTTTTTAGGGCAATATAAAGATTGGCTCGCCACCTTAACCAGGGGCAACGTATTTAGTTTGGTAGATTTTACTTTTAATACACGAGGTTTTGTTCGTGGAGAAAAAATTTGGACACTCATTGCCAAGATTACCGGCAATCAACAAATTGAAAATCTTAAAATTCCGTTTACGGCCGTAGCTACCGATATGCTCAACATGCAGGAAGTACATTACCAATCTGGTGATTTATTTGCAGCGCTGCGTTCTACCATCTCCATTCCAGGCGTATTTACTCCTGTGATTGATCAAGACACTGTATTGGTAGATGGTGGCGTACTTAATCCGCTTCCCATTAGTGCTGTTAAAAGAAGGGAAGATTGTGCGGTGGTTGCCGTGAACATCAATGCCAAAAGCGAACCTTTGTTGGAACAGGAAGAAGTAAAGCAAAAAAGCAGGAACTGGCTACAACGATATTGGAATAACAGCAGCAAAAACAATAGCCCTAAAATATCTTTCTTCGATCTGATGAGCACCTCCTACGATTTTACCCAAGATCGTTTGGTACAGTTAACCATCCAGCATTACCAACCTGATTTAGTGATTGAAATCCCTAGAAATGCCTGTGGAACTTTCGATTTTCATAAATCTGCCCAACTCATTGAACTTGGCGAAAAGGCTTATGAAAAAGCCAAACAACTCAAACAAAATTCTTTACAAAAAGCTTCATAAAAAATGGAAAGCAAAAACAGCCCTTGTGTGGAAACCCAAATGTTAATCAGAAAGCCTGCGGCGGAAGTTTTTAATGCTTTTGTTGACCCCACCGTTACTACCAATTTTTGGTTTACAAAGTCGAGTGGAAAACTTGAAACCGGAAAAGTAGTTACTTGGCATTGGGAAATGTATGGCGCATCTGCTGAAGTGCTGGTAAAGGATATAACACCCAATCAAAAGATCATTGCGGAGTGGGGAAATCCTGCAACTACCATTGATTTTAATTTCACTGCCATTGACGAAAACAGCACCTATGTAGTGATTAAAAATTACGGCTTCCATGAAACTGGAGATGATTTAATTGCCATTATCAAGGATTCTACAGGTGGATTTACCACTGTTTTAGATGCTTGCAAAGCATTTTTGGAGCATGGACTCAAACTTAATTTAGTTGGCGATAAGTTTCTTACCAAATAAGTCCCAACTATTTGAAATTTTACTTAACATCGCAAAAAAATATTCATCAAAATAATGGGACTTTTTTCAAGCATCATGGGTAACGCTTCTACCGTTAGCCAAGAAGATCTTTTAAAGAATTACGGACAGCTACTTATCAATAACGAAAACATAGAACTTGGCTTCAAATTGTTCAGAGACACTTTTATGTTCACCAATAAACGATTGATTATTGTGGATATACAAGGATTAACAGGGAGCAAAACCGAATATCTTTCAATCACCTATAAAAGCATTTCGAGGTTTAGCGTAGAAACCGCTGGTACTTTCGATTTAGATGCAGAACTAAAAATCTGGATTTCTGGCGAAGCTCTCCCAAGCATCAAAAAGAAATTCAACAAATCTGTAAATGTTTACGAAGTACAAAAAGTACTTGCTACTTATGTAATTGGATAGTGATGATGGAATGGAAAAAATTGTTGTCTGCAACACGTTGGGGACACGAGCAAAGACCGATTAGAGATACAGACGAAGCCAGATCTCAATTTCAGATCGATTACGACAGGTTGATTTTTTCGTCGCCTTTTAGGCGCTTACAAAACAAAACACAAGTATTTCCTCTACCAGGAAGTGTTTTCGTACATAACCGTTTAACACACAGCTTGGAGGTGGCTAGTGTGGGGCGTTCTTTAGGACGTATATTTTACAACCAAACTAAAAAGGACAATCCCAACATTGACGAGGAAGTACCTCTAATGAGCGAGGTGGGCAATATTGTTGCTGCCGCAGCACTTGCGCACGATTTGGGCAATCCTGCCTTTGGACATTCTGGCGAGGCAGCCATTTCAAGATATTTCACCAATGGAGAAGGAAAGGTTTACTTAGATCAACTTACCGAAGAACAAAAAAAGGATTTCACCCATTTTGAGGGTAATGCCAATGCCATTCGTATTTTAACGCATCCTTTCGAAGGAAAAGGTAACGGCGCTTATGCTTTAACTTATGCCACTTTAGCTGCAATTGGCAAATATCCGTGCGAGTCAATCCTTGGTCATCAAAAACCTTTGTTACACCGCAAAAAATATGGCTTCTTCCAATCAGAAAAAGAAATTTTCAGGAGGTTAGCCACTGAACTGGGCATGATTTCAGATAGCGAAAGTCCATTAGGATATTTTCGTCATCCGTTAAGCTTTTTAGTAGAAGCGGCTGACGATATTTGTTATGGCATTATTGATTTGGAAGATGCACACCGTTTGCAAATTTTAAGCTTTGATGAAGTAAAGAACTTGTTGTTGCCACTTTGCAAAGGCGAAAATTTAATAGAAAGACTAGAGAATGATTTAGAGGATGACGATGCTAAAGTAAGCTTGTTAAGGGCTAAAGCCATTAGCACGTTGATTTATGAATGTTCTCGCATTTTTTACGAAGAGCAAGGCGCTATCCTTAGTGGAACCTTTAACAAAAGCTTAACAGATTCCCTACCTGAGCAATATTCGTTGGCTTGGAGAGCCATCGAGGAAATCTCCATAGAAAAGATTTACAACTATCAATCAGTAATACAAAAAGAAGTTTCTGGATATAAGGTAATGGCGGGCTTGTTAGAAGAGTTTGTACCTGCCTTGGTACATAATGACACTCACTATTACAGAAAGCTAGTAAAACTTATTCCAAAGCAATTTCATACCGAGAAACAAGATCTTTATTCAAGGGTACAAAGCGTACTGGATTTTGTATCAGGTATGACCGATTTATATGCTGTAGAACTTTACAGCAAAATCAAAGGGATTTCTTTCCCTTCCATTTAACGACGGCCTTATTGCTGTTGTGGTTATAAAAAAAGCCTGCTAATAAACCACAACAGTTTTAGGTGATAAGATGCTTTGAAAAATCTGTTGTGCGTTCGCAGCTAAGCTGATCCATTACTTGTTTTAATTGATGTTTTAAAACAGCCATTGCATGCTGGCCTCCTTTGTTGCCCAATGCCGCAGTACTATACATAAATGTCCTGCCTAAAAAAGTAAAATCAGCGCCTACAGCCAACGCCCTTGCCACATCGGCTCCAGATCTAATGCCACTATCCATCATTACGGTAAGCTTATCTTTAAACGGCAATAGTTTTGCTAAAGATTTCACTGCCGCCTCTCCGGCATCAAGCTGCCTACCGCCATGGTTTGACACAATTATACCATCTAAGCCTAAATCAACGGCTAGTTGTGCATCTTCCCTACTTGCAATTCCTTTGATAACCAATTTACCCTGCCATTTATCTCTAATTGTAGCAATTCTATCTCTATTTAATCTGCCAGAAAAAGTTCTATTCATAAACTCTCCTAGCTGACTCATATCCAATCCTCTTGGCATATAACGTTTCATTGTCGCAAATGAGGGCTTACCATACACCAATGTTTGTAAGGCCCAATTTGGTCGGCCTATTATTTGCAGGATATTTTTTAAAGTCATACGAGGCGGCATTGCCAAGCCATTACGAATGTCCCTAGGCCTAAAGCCAAAAGAGGGAACATCGGCCAAAATCACCAACACATTACAGCCTGTTTCTTTTAGTCTACGTAGAATATCATCACGCAACACGTCTTCTGCCGGATGGTATAATTGGTACCAGAAATCCCCTTCCATAATTTTAGCAATATCTTCTATGGCACTCGTAGATACTGTACTTAAAATAAATGGCACATTATGTTCTTTAGCTGCCTTGGCCAAAATATTGGGAGAGTTGGGCCAAATTAAACCCTGTAAACCTACGGGAGCAACCCCAAATGGTGCTGCGTATGTTTTGCCAAACAAAGAAGTGCTCATATCAGGTCCTACATACTCATTTAAATAGAAGGGGGTTAACTGCACCTCTCTAAGTTCTGCCGTGTTACGATATAAATTCACATCTTCGTTACAACCGCCATCTAAATATTCAAATGCAAAATGCGGTATCCTACTTTTCGCTTTATTACGTAAGTCGTCTATACCAGGATAGGCTTTATTATATTCTAGATTCATTCTTTAGGTAAATTAGCAAACAACAATATTAAAGGCTAGCCCCGCAGTAAGGCCCTATCCAAATGTACAATAGCCACCATCAACGTAAAGCAGTTGACCCGTAGTATGGCTAGATTTTTCGGAAAGCAGGAAAACCGCAGTATTAGCGATCTCACTAGGAGATGTCATTCGATTTTGAAATGGAATTCGGGAGTTTATTTCCTTTAGTTTTTCATCTGCGTTTGGTAAAGTTTGTATCCAACGTTCGTACTGCGGCGTCCAACACTCGGCCACAACAATTGCATTTACCCTAATATTATATTTTAACATCTCTACAGCCCATTCTCTGGTGAGTGCGTTACGAGCACCATTTGCAGCGGCATAGCCTGAGGTCTCACCCTGACCGGTAATCCCCGTTTTGGAACTTATATTGATAATACTGCCTTGTGTTTTTTTAAGATAGGGCAACGCATAATGTGCCAACAAATAGTAGTGTACTACATTGCGATGAAGAGAAAGTAAAAAACCCTCATAGTTTCCATTTTCTAGTCCAACGCCATCATTAAGGCCGGCATTGTTTACTAATCCATCAATTTTACCAAAAATCGCCACCGCAGCGGTAACTGCATTTTGGCATTCGATAGGATCAGAAAGTTCTGCGACTATACTGGCACATTTTCCGCCCAACGCAGTAATTTCATGCTTCAAATTATCATTATCTGCTTCATTTCTACCTATAATGATAGGAATAGCACCTTCTTGGGCTAATGTCTTACATATCGCTTCACCAATACCTTTAGCCCCACCACTTACCAAAATTACCTTATCCTTTAATTGCAAGTCCATTTTCTTAAAGATTATAACACCTCATCGCTGTTGTTTCAAAAATTGCTCTTTGTTGCTCGACTGTTAGCTGAGCAGCAAATGTTTCTACTATTTGTTTTGTATTTTTATAGTTTGTTGCAAGTGTACAAACCGGCCAATCAGAGCCAAACATTAACCTATGTGCTCCAAAATGTTCAAACACCGTTTCTAAATAGTAAATCATATCTTCATACACCCAATTGTTCCAATCAGCTTCGGTTACTAAACCCGAAACTTTACAATAAACATTTTTATGTTGTGCCAATAGCTCTATGCCCATAGCCCATTCTTCACGTTTTTTTTGGTTAGCAATGGCAGGCTTGGCAATGTGATCCAATACAAATTTTTGTTCGGGGAATTTCCATACAAAATCAATTACTTCTGGCAACTGTTGCTGGTTGATTAAAATATCGTAAGTATGTCCATATTGCTCCAATTCTGATATTCCACGCAAAAAATCTGATTGATTTAAAAATCCTTTAGGTTCAGCCTGAACGATATGACGCCACCCCTTCAGTTTATTATTATCGGCAAAAAAAGCCAATCGTTCTGGTAGTTGTTGGCTTCTAAAATCTATCCAACCAACCACACCTTTTATAAAGGGATACTGTTCGGCTTGCGCCAACAAAAACTTGGTTTCATTTTCACTTTGATCTGCTTGTACCGCCACACACCCATTCACCTCATTCAATTTAAGTTCTACTTCCAAGTCAGGAGGCATAAAATCTCCTTTTATAGCAGCCATATGATCAGCTATCCACGCATCTTTTACCGGCTCATACTCCCAAAAATGAACATGTGCATCAATCATTACAAATCAAATATTTTATCCATAAGTAACCATTTTTCACCGGGTTTAGCAAAAGGCAGGGCTTGCTGATATTTCCACATTAGTGTTTCCCATTCCTGTACTTTAGAATTAGCTTCATCTGCCTTTCTTTTAGTTTCAAAACTAAATCCATCATTTACTTCCATAATCATAAACAATCTATTCCCCACCCTGTATATTTGCATATTTTCAATCCCAGCTTCTCTAATGCTGATTACAATTTCAGGCCAAATTTTTTGGTGATATTGCTCATAGGCTAGGATCAGTTCGGGATCATTAATAAGATCTAGGGCTAAACAATATTTTTTCATGCTTAATATGCTTTAACTTTTTGTTTACTTATCCCCATACCTTCAATTCCCAGTTCTACAACATCTCCAGGATTTAGGTACCAAGGCATTGGTTTTTGACCAAGTCCAACCCCTGCAGGAGTGCCAGTAGAAATGACATCACCAGGTAGCAAAGTCATAAATTGACTAATATAATGCACCAAAAAAGGTATATTGAAAATCAGGTTCGACGTATTGCCGTCTTGCTGAGTTTCTCCATTCACTTTTAGCCACAATCGAAGTTGGTGTACATCAGATATTTCTTCTTTGGTAACCATAAATGGTCCTAGTGGTGCAAAAGTATCGCAACCCTTGCCTTTCGCCCATTGTCCATTTCGTTCTAACTGGAATTCTCTTTCGCTATAATCGTTATGCAAACAGTAACCTGCAATATGATCTTCGGCCTCCTCTAAGCTCACATAAGAGGCTTTTTTACCAATAACAATGGCTAATTCTACTTCCCAATCTGTTTTAATACTATTTTTGGGGATAATCAAATCATCATAAGGACCAACAATTGCCGTAGTTGATTTAAAAAATAAAATCGGTTCTTCAGGAATGCAGGCATTAGTTTCACGAGCATGATCAAGATAGTTTAATCCTACACAAAGTAGCTTAGAAGGCCTTGCTATGGGTGGACCCAAGCGCACATTAGCATTGATTTTCTTTAGCTGGATTTTGTTGATGGCACTTTCCAATTTTCCCAGTCCGTTTTCTGCAAAAAATATTTCATCATAATCATTTACTATTTCCGATACATCGAAATATTCTTCATTAATAATCAATCCTGGCTTTTCTTCGCCTGCTGGTCCAAATCTGATCAGTTTCATTTGTTTTATTGTAGTTCAAGTTTGATAATGGTATCTATGGATGAAGGATCTTTATTAACCATTAAGTGCAATTCACCGTTCACTAACTGATACTTCACTTTAGCCCCGCCATCAAAAAGCACTGCACTTATTGGCTTTTTGTCAAAATCTGGTAGCACAATATGGTCGGCACCACTGTCATTGAGCAAATGCACATAAATCGTTTTTCCTTTTCTGGTAGCTATGCCCCATTTTTGCGGTTTAATAACTTTGCCTTGAGTACCATAGATCGTTTCTCCGTATTTGGCCAGCCATTTTCCTGTGGCTTCTAAAGTATCTACAAATTCTTTCTGTATTTTTCCATTTGGCATCGGGCCAACATTCAACAACAAATTGGCGTTTCTACCTGCTGCACCAATCAAATAATGAACAATCTCCTTTTCTGATTTATATCTGTCATCAGTAAGGTTAAATCCCCACGAGCCATTCATGGTTTCGCATGTTTCTATGGGCAAATGATCTGAAGGTTCCTGAAAACTTAATCCTCCCTTATTTTCGCCCGGAAGGTCTCTTTCGAACATTTGAAAGTCTTCCCCTGAGAAAGGGCTTAAGTGGTGGTTGTTACCAATGAGTGCCCAGGGCTGTAATTTGTGGATTAGCCCGTAAATTTCATCGTATTTCCAATCTATTCTTGAAGATCTATCCTTTTCACCTTCTGGTGCCGTTTGGTCCCAATGACCATCGAACCAAATTCCGTCAATTTTTCCATAATTGGTCAAAAGTTCCGTTAATTGATTTTTCATAAACTGCAAGTAAGAAGCATAATCGCCTTTTTTACCTAGTCTCCCTGTCTTTCGTCCAGTTTTACCTGTTTCATGTGGATAATCTTCTCTGCGCCAATCAAGTAAAGAATAGTACAAAAATAGTTTAACTCCTTGTTTACGACATTCGTTAGCCAGCATTTTTAATATATCCTTTTTATAAGGAGTGTTCATGATATTGAAATCAGAATATTTGGTATCCCACATACTGAAGCCGTCGTGATGACGGGTAATAAATGTGATGTATTTCATACCCGCCTTCTTGGCTAAACCTACATAGTCAGCTGCATTAAACTCAATAGGATTAAAAAAATCTTTTAAACGAGTATAATCTTTTACCTTGATATTGCGATTATTCATTACCCACTCGCCACTACCGGGTATACTAAATGGCCCCCAATGGATAAAAAGTCCGAAACGCATGGCTTCGAACGCCTTTCTAGCCTCAAGATTTTCCTTTGCAGGCACATATTGGGCTTTTACTTGTAATAAAGTCAGTAGCAGTAAACAAACGGTTAATATCTTTTTCATATCATAATTTTTAAAAATTAAAGAATTGGTTAAGGTTATAATTTTCACTCTTTGTTAATGTGGGGCAAACAAATCGGTTGTATCAATTATTTAAAGTGGTAAATCCACCATCAATGGGATAATCCACCCCTGTAATGAACGAAGCTTCATCACTACATAAATATAATGCTAAACATCCAATTTCTTCCGGATGGGCCATTCTACCTATAGGTTGTGATTTTGATAGCCTATCAAACATTTCAACTTGGTTATCACCATAATTTTCAGCTAAGAAACCATCTACAAAAGGCGTATGCACGCGAGCTGGCGAAATAGAAACACAACGGATATTTTCATGCAAATAGTCTTTGGCAACACTCATTGTCATAGCTTTAACTGCTCCTTTTGCCGTGCTATAAGCAAACCTATCTGCCAAGCCAACTAAAGCGGCTATAGAGGCCATGTTCAAAATCACTCCACCATTATTTTTTCTTAGCTGCGGGATAACCGCTTTAATACAGTTGTAAACTCCTTTTACATTCACGTTCATGACCCTATCGAAATCTTCTTCATTGGTATTATCTGCTTTGCCGATATGTGCAATCCCAGCATTATTAATCAATACATGTACTGCGCCTATTTTCTCGAAAACGCTTTCTACTTCTGACTGAATGGCCACATTGCATTGATGGGCAACTGCCTTTAGCCCCTCTTTTGTGATTTCGCTCGCCGTTTGGTTAGCGCTTTTAACATCCATTTCTAGGATATGAACTTCGGCCCCTTTTTGGGCAAATGCGATGGCGGTAGCCTTACCTATGCCACTTCCTCCGCCAGTAATGATCACTTTTTTATCTTGAAATGAAAACATATCGGTCTTTTAAAGTTATAAGCTTACCCCTTTTTTCCAAGGAATAAAATCGTCTTGGTTTAATTGTACAGCCTTCGGGATTTCTTCACCACTGGCTACCTTAATACAGTACTCTAGTATTTCTTCTCCTATTTCAGCTATGGTATTTCCGCCAGTAATGATAGGTCCAGCATCAATATCAATGATATCGGACATACGTTTAGCCAGTGCAGAATTAGTAGAGACCTTGATAGTAGGACATACTGGATTTCCTGTTGGCGTACCCAAACCAGTGGTAAAAAGAATTAAGTTTGCCCCTGCTGCTGCTTTACCGGTAGTCGCCTCCACATCGTTTCCAGGAGTACAAACCAAACTAAGGCCTGGTTTTGTAGCCGGTTCCGTATAGTCAAGTACATCCACAATACTTGCAGAGCCAGCTTTTCGAGCAGCCCCCAATGATTTAATGGCATCGGTAATCAATCCGTCTTTGATATTTCCTGGGGAAGGATTCATGTGAAATCCAGATCCTACTTGATGGGCTAGTTCTTCATATTCGCCCATTAGTTGCATAAACTTCCGTGCTGATTCTTCATTTTCACACCTATCAATCAGCGCCTGTTCTGCGCCACTTAACTCTGGAAACTCGGCCAACAAAACTTTTGCCCCCAAAGCAACCAATAGATCAGCACAGTGGCCCACTGCTGGATTAGCCGAAATACCACTAAAACCATCACTACCACCACATTTCACCCCTACACATAATTGGCTCAGCGGTGCATCTCTGCGTTCGATCTCGTTAGCCTTGATCAGCTCTTTTAGTGTTTCCTTAATTGCATTATTAATGAGTTGTTCTTCACTTTGAATTACTTGTTGTTCAAAAATCAGTAAAGGTTTATCAAACAAAGGATTTCGCTGCGATAAATCATGCTTAAAATCGGATACCTGCAGGTGCTGGCAACCTAAGCTCAGTATCGTTATTCCTGCAACATTCGGATGGTCGGCATAAGCTGCCAAAAGCTTGCTTAATGTATGACTGTCTTGCCTCGTACCCCCACAACCGCCATGATGATTGAGGAATTTAATGCCATCCACATTTTTAAAAATTCGATGTTGTAGTTGGTTTGGACTTGAAAGTACCGAATCTAAATCTACTCCACTTTGGTAGGCAGTAACAAGATTGTGTGCATAACTTTTATATTTCGATCCTACCGCATACCCTAACTCATTATGCAATGCCTCCTTAATCATGTCTAGGTTTCTGTTCTCGCAGAAAACGGCAGGTATAAAAAGCCAGTAATTGGCCGTACCTACCGTTCCGTTACTGCGATGATAGCCTTTAAATGTACGATTAGCGTACTTATCAATGTTAGGCTTCTGCCATTGATAATTTGTTTTTCTGTAAATGTAGGAGTCTGTAGCATGTTTAGTATTTTCGATAGTCATTCTGCTTCCGACGTTCACGTCGAATTGGACTTTCCCGACCAGTACCCCATACATTAATACACCGTCGCCACGTTTCATGGGCTGGGTAAAAAATTTGTGTTTGGCGGGAATATCCTCCTGAAGAAGATAATCCTTTCCTTCAAAATTAACAACGGTACCTTTGGAAAGATCCCTTAAAGCAACCAGAACATTGTCATCTATATTTATTTTTAAAACTTTATTCATCTTGCTTTAATGAAGGTTTATGTCCTCTATACCCAAAAAAGGCCACAACAATTAGGCATATTAGGGGCACGATATAACCTAATTGGATATTGTTGGTCAAATCAGCAATGTAGCCTAGGGCCAATGGAATAATTGCTCCTCCCACAACCGACATGACAATTAAACTGGAGGCAGTCTTAGTATCTTCACCCAAATTTTTAACTCCTAGGGCAAATATGGTTGGGAACATGATAGAGATAAAAAAGCCAATACCCAACAAGCAATATATAGTGTAAGCATTATGACCGAAAATGGCCACAAGCGTTAAAAAAACAGCTATAACACTATATATAGTTAATAATTTGGAAGCTGCTATAAATTTCATGAAAACGGTTCCAGCCACTCTACCTATCATAAACAAGGCTCCATATATTGCCAAATAATTACTCGCCACCTGATGATCTAATCCGGCTGCCTTTTCGGCATAAACCAAAAAGAAACTACTAAAACATATTTGTGCACCAACATAAAAGAATTGTGCAATAACAGCCCATCGAGTATGCTTTATCTTCAAAATTTCATAAAAGGATCTTCTTCTCGTTTCGGTTTTATCTTTACCTAATTCAGGAAGCTTGAGAAAAATAAATATTACAGCTACGGCCAAAATAATAAAACCCAACACCATGAAAGGATACTTTACGCTGTCCGAAGCTTCTTGAATAAATTTAGCTTTAACTTCTGTATCCATCTGTTCTATTTCTTCGGCAGAAATGTGAGTATTGCTAAGAATAGTATATTTACCAATAATTGGAGCAATAGCGGCAGCAATACCATTAAACGACTGCGCAAGGTTTAAACGAAATGAGGAAGTTTCAGCCGGTCCCAACACCGTCACATATGGATTAGCTGCAGTTTCTAGGAAAGCTAAACCACTAGCAACCACAAATAAAGCAGCTAAAAAATAAAAATACTGATGAGTGTTTGCGGCAGGTATGAACAAAAAGGCTCCAACTGCAAATAACAGCAATCCAAAAACAATTCCAGATTTATAACCCCACCTTTTCATTAGCAGCCCTGCTGGAATTGCCATTACGAAATAAGCAATGAACACTGAAAAATCAACCAATGACGATTCAAAATTATTAAGTGTAAATGTCTTTTTCAAGTGAGCAATGAGTGTTGGGTCTATGTTGTGAACGAGTCCCCAAAAGAAAAAAAGACTAGTGATGAAAATAAGAGGAACCAGATAAGATTTGCTCCGTTCTGTCACATGACGAGACAATTCATCAACATGATTGATTGGGGTTTTCATAGTAGTTTACATTTGGTATTTACAAAGTAAATTGAAATTCAAGTACAAAAAATATCTTTAGTTGTCAAATTATTAAGCTATTTTGTATCTCAATGGACACATTATAAAAAAACAGACCAATACCGCTTATTTTCATAAACCAAATATTGATGAAGCCTAGATTATTAAAGATATACGCTACCGATATCGAATCTTTTAGTGCGAGGAGAGATTCAACTCCAACGGTAAACAGCATATGGCACTATCATGAAGAGTTAGAGCTTATTTACTTCAAGACAGGTGAAGGAACACAGTTTATTGGAGATAATATTAACCGCTTTAGAAGTGGCGATGTTGTTTTAGTGGGTGCCAATTTACCACATTACTGGCGTTTTGATCAAGATTATTTTCAAAACGGAGGAAAATCTGCAGATGTTTATGTGATTCATTTCCTTTCATCCTTTTTAAGCTCAAGTTTTTTGGAGATTCCTGAAAACAGAGAATTGAAAAAACTATTCAACCAATCATCAAGAGGATTACAAATCAGCCTTCCTAATATTGGCAACATCATCAATCTTATCATCAAAACTGAAAATAGCACAGGGTATAAACGCCTGTTATATTTCCTCGAAGCACTATTTGAAATAAGCAATCACAACCAATCCCTACAGCCCATTGCCTCTATCGGATTTAAATACAATTACCTTAATGAAGAGCAGGAACAAATCCAAGCCATTTATAGTTATACGCTATGTAACTATAAACGTAAAATTACCTTAGCGGAAATTTCTGAAGTGGCAAAGGTAAGTACCAATACTTTTTGTAAATTTTTCAAATCAAGAAGTAGAAAAAACTACACTGATTTTGTGAACGAGATACGTGTGGGCCAGGCCTGCAAACTCTTAATAGAAAATAAATTGCGAATAAATGAAGTTTGTTTTGAAAGCGGCTTTAATAATTTTGCCAGTTTCCATAAATGTTTCAAAAAAATAATGGGAAAAAGCCCTTTACAATATCAAAAACTATTTATTGAAGATAAAAAGTCCGTTAACAATAAATAGCAAAGTTCCACAAGTCCTGTTCCTTTTTAACTTCGACGAATAATTTTTCTTTAAAAACCACAAAAAAGGCTGTTCAAAATTTGAACAGCCTTTTCACTTTATACTTTAAACTTTCTACTTTTAACTTCTTACCTATTTACCTTGCCCCATGCCACCCATGCCGCCACCTTGTTGTTGGTCTTGCTTCATATCGTCATTTTTGATCTTTTTCTTCTCAGTAAATTTCAACTTACCGAATTTGTAGCTGAAGTTTAAGCTGATTTGACGTAAAGGATAGTAAATATTAGAGGTTTGGTAAGTATCACCCGATTGAGTTACTGTTTTGATATGTAAATCTCTGTTGAAAGGGTTCAACATGTTCAAACCAATAGAAGCTTGTTTCTTCATGATATCTTTTTTCACTGCACCTCCGTAAAAGAACATTGGATCTGTTTTACTTTGATAAGTGTAACGCGGAGAGTTCACCACACCGTACAACTCTACATTCCAACCACCTTTAAATGCGGTAGCAGATCTCAAGAACATGTTATAGTTCAAATAGGTTCCTTCATTCATCCCTCCTATCGCATTAGCAGTTTTTCTAATCTCATAAGTGTTTACACCCAAATTGGTCATTAAAGTCCATTTTGGAGTTGGATTGTATGAAGCAAATAAGTTAGCTCCAAAACTTTGGGTAGTACCAACGTTAGCATAAGTGGTTAAAATTTTACCTGATGCATCATCTTGATTAATATTCTCGATTACATTTTTGGTGTTTCTGTAGAATAAAGAAGCATTGATCATTGAACCTTTAATAAAAGTTGAATAACCCAACTCCACATTATGGCTTAACTCTGGATTTAAATCAGGGTTACCTTGAAGCACGCTAAATTGGTTAGTCTCATTACGGAATGGATTCAAATAAGCCAAACTTGGGCGTTGTACCCTTTTGTTATAGGCTAACTTTAAAGTACTTGTTTGATTGATTGCCTGAGAAAGTATCGCATTTGGGAACAAGTTAAAATAATCGTTTTTAATCGGATTACCATTCACATCAGTGAAACCAATCTCTGTATATTCACCTCTTACCCCACCTTTAAATTTGATCTTGTCGGTTAAATTAAAAGCGATGGTCGAATAAGCAGCACCTACATTTTGGTCGTAGTCAAAATCTTGTGCTGAGTTTTGAGAGAACTCACTTTGGATATTCCTAAAAATACCTTTAGCACCAACTTCAAAAGTTACGGTTTTACTAAAAGGATATACATAATCTGTTTGAACAGTATACTCTCTGTTTTTACCAATGTTTTTACTATCTATGAAACTGATTGGAGTTCCCGCAGCAGTACGATAGTCATTTATAAACTTATTATTATTTCTACCTTGTGTTAATTGACCAGCCACAGAAAACTCTTCCCCTTGTTTTTTACTGGTACGTCTATAATCTACGTTCCAATCTAAGTTTCCATTAGACATATTGTTATCACCAACAATATTCCCAGTAGGTGTGTTATTCACGAAAATATGCGAACCAGTACTTCCGCCATTATAGAAAGTATTGTATTTAGCGTTAGTACTTAAGTTATTATAGGCATTAAAATCGTAATCTAAACCTAAACTGCCATTAAAGCCCTCTCTTTTCCAATCAGACATTCCGTTTTGCAAAACATCGCCTGTTGCTGTTTGGTTAAAGAAAGCTGTTTTGGTTTCCTGCGGATAAGCTAAGAAGCCACCCAAAGCAGTATTAGCGCTGAAACGACCGCTTTTAGCGGTTAAGTTTAAGCTACCGTTATTTTGACGAGTACCTGCCGAAGCATTTACCGAACCACTCACACCTTCTGCATTGCTCTTTTTGGTAATGATGTTGATGATACCACCCGAACCTTCTGCATCATATTTAGCAGATGGATTGGTGATCACCTCTACACTTTTAATTTGCTCTGCAGGGATCATCTTCAAGGCATCAGAAACACTGTTGGCCATCGTACCAGAAGGTTTACCGTTGATCAACACTCTTACAGCACTTCCTCTCAATTGTACATTACCGTTAATATCTACCGATAGCATAGGCACTTTACGCATCACATCAGTAGCGTCACCACCAGCGTTGGTCGCATCTGCCTCCGCATTATACACCATACGGTCGATTTTATTTTCAACCATATTTTTCTTGCCTTCAATCGTTACTTCTTTTAAAGTGCTTGAGTTACCTGCCAAGAATAAATTACCTAAATTATTATCTGGTTTTTCTGGCGTGGTTTTTACAGCAATTGTTTTAGTGGCATAACCAATAAAACCAACAATCATTTTGTATTCGCCTGGGGCAATGTTTTGAATGGATACTTTACCTTTTGCATCGGTAAGACCTCCGTTAACGGCTTTAGCTGTTTTAGCATTTACCAATGAAACCGTAGCGTATTCTACCGGTTGTTTACTTACCGAATCTAAAATAGTAGCCGAAACACGCCCTGTCACTTTTGGTGCTGCATTGCCTCCACCCATCATCGGGAATTGAGCTTTTGCATTTACCATCATCAATAAAGCGGCACAAATTAGTAGTAGTCTTTTCATATTATTTTGTTGTTTGTACGTATTAGTCTTTCAAAGGTATTTTTTGTTACAGTGTCATTAAAGCATTTTTTTCCTATTTGCACAAAACTGTCGGTGAATGGTATTTTTTTGGCGGCGAATGGTTTTGCACTCTTTTTACTTGGCGAGCACTTTTTGTTATCTATATTATTAAGAATTGGAAAAGTTAAAGATGCCTCAACAAAAAAAGTCCCGCAAATGCGGGACTTTTTCCTTATTTAATTGTAATCTAAACTACAATGTTTACGATTTTCCCTTTAACAAAAATGATTTTCTTAGGGCTTGCACCATTTAAAAATCCTTGAACTTGCTCATTGGCTAATACAGCTTCCTCAGCTGCTTTAGCTTCAAGCGCCAAACTTAAATTCAAGTTCATCTTCATTTTTCCGTTAATAGAAATTGGATAAGCAAATTCGTCTTCTACCAAATATTCAGGGTTGAAAATTGGATATTGAGCCGTAGATAAATCCTTATTGCCCAATAACGACCAAAGTTCTTCACAAATATGTGGTGCATATGGAGCCAATACCACTACTAAATCTTGTAAAATAGCTCGTTTATTACATTTCAAGTCCGTCAATTCGTTCACAGCAATCATAAAGCTTGATACCGAAGTATTGAACGAGAAACGCTCGATATCTTCCTGTACTTTTTTAATGATTTTATGCAACGACTTCAATTCAGCTTTGCTAGCGGCCTCATCGCTCACCGTAAAATCCCAAGCTTCGTTATGGAACAAACGCCAGAATTTACGCAAGAACTTAAATACCCCTTCAATACCATTGGTGTTCCAAGGCTTGCTTTGTTCTAAAGGTCCCAAGAACATTTCGTACATCCTTAAGGTATCAGCGCCATATTGAGCGATCAATACATCAGGATTTACCACGTTGAATTTAGATTTAGACATTTTCTCTACCTCAACGCCGCAAATGTACTTGCCATTCTCCAATACAAACTCAGCATTGGCAAACTCATCTCTCCACACTTTGAACTTCTCGATATTTAAAACATCATTCTCCACAATGTTTACATCCACATGCAGCGCAATGGTTTTATAATCTTTTCGAAGGTTATAAGAAACCAGCTTGTTTGTTCCTCTTCCCTCTTCATCTACCACACGATACACAAAATTACTTCTGCCTTGGATCATGCCTTGGTTAATCAATTTCTTGAAAGGTTCTTCTTCTTGGGTAAAGCCTAAATCTTTCAAAAATTTGTTCCAAAAACGACTATAAAGCAAGTGTCCTGTAGCATGTTCAGAACCACCAATGTATAAATCTACATCTTTCCAATAATCAACTGCTTTTGGATCTGCAAAAGCTTGATCGTTTTGGGCATCCATGTAACGGTACCAGTACCAGCTACTACCCGCCCAACCTGGCATGGTAGAAAGTTCATACTCATATTTACCTTCATATTTCCAACCTTCGGCCCTACCTAGTGGTGGTTCACCTGTTTCAGTTGGCAAATATTTATCAATTTCTGGCAATAACAACGGTAACTCTTCCTCTTTCAATAAGTAAGGCAAGCTGTCTTTAAAATATACTGGAATTGGTTCGCCCCAATAACGTTGGCGACCAAAAATAGCATCACGTTGACGGTAGTTAATTTTTGCTTTGCCCACACCTTGGTCTTCTAACCATTGGTTTAAGAAAGCAACCGCCTCTTTATACGACATTCCGTTAATGAACCCTGAATTGATGTATTTTCCTTCCTTCGTAGGGTCCGCTTGTACATCAATTTCTTTTTGGCTATCTAAAATTTGTACAATAGGCAAATTGAAATGCGTTGCAAACAACCAGTCGCGTTGGTCGCCACTTGGCACACCCATTACCGCACCAGTTCCGTAGCCCGCCAATACATAGTCAGCAATCCATAACGGCACACGCTCGCCACTCACTGGATTAATCACATAAGTCCCCGTAAAAGCACCAGAAACCGTTTTGGCATCAGCCATGCGGTCTAATTCCGATTTCTTTTTGGTTTGTGCAATATAATCTTCAATGTCTGCTTTTTGTGCTGGCGTGGTTAACTGAGCTACCCATTCGTGCTCAGGTGCCAATACCAAATAAGAAACACCAAAAATAGTATCTACCCTAGTTGTGAATACCTCTATCTGTAAATCGCTGTTTTCAACTTTAAACTTTACGGATGCTCCTGAGCTTTTACCAATCCAGTTACGCTGCATTTCTTTCATTGGCTCTGGCCAATCAATCGTATCTAAACCTTGCAATAAACGCTCAGCATAGGCAGTAATGCGCATGCTCCACTGCATCATTTTCTTTTGCTCTACTGGATAGCCTCCACGCTCCGAAAAACCGTCTTTCACCTCGTCGTTAGCCAACACAGTACCCAAAGCAGGGCACCAGTTTACCGTACTTTCTTTCAAATAGGTCAAACGATATTTCAACAGCTCTTCTTGTTTTTCTTCTTCCGAAAAATTAGCCCAATCACTTGGCAAGAAGGTTTTGGTATCTTCATCACAGGCCGCTTTAATATCGGCACTACCTGCAGCATTAAACTTTTCAATCAGGGTTGAGATATGCTCAGCTTTGTCCGTTTCTAAGTTATACCAAGAGTTAAACAATTGCATGAAAATCCACTGTGTCCATTTATAATAAGATGGCTCACTAGTACGCACCTCTCTGCTCCAATCAAATGAAAATCCGATTTGGTCCAACTGACGACGATAAGTATTGATATTGGTTTCAGTAGTTACCGCAGGATGTTGTCCTGTTTGTATGGCATACTGCTCGGCGGGTAAACCAAATGAATCGTAACCCATAGGATGCAACACGTTAAAACCTTTTAAACGTTTATATCTGGCAAAGATATCAGAAGCGATATAGCCCAGTGGATGTCCTACGTGCAAACCTGCTCCCGAAGGATACGGAAACATGTCTAAGACATAGTATTTCGGTTTGTCTGAATTGGCTTCGGCTTTAAATGATTGGTGATCGGCCCAGTATTTTTGCCACTTTTGCTCTATGGCTGCAAATTGATAATCCATTAATATGCTGTTTCTAAATAGTTTGCAAAAGTACGGAAATTAAGCCTGTTTTGGTAAAGCTTTAAAACAAAAAACACCGCTACGAGAAATAGCGGTGCTTCATTAACTTATTTTTGGTTTTATCGATATAGATAATAGGTCTCTGTTACTTTGGGATTTGATCCCGTAACTGTGCCCGTAAACTGAGCTTTGCTATCAGTGATTTGGTCCATCTGACAAACCAAGCTTTTACCGGAAAGGGTTAAATACAATGTTTGGTCAACAGTGGTAGTAAAAGTACCTAAACTGGTATTAGCTCCTAATTTTACTTCAACGTCATTGTTTTCGCTTTTTCTAAAGTCCATGTAATCTGATGACTGATAATTTTGAGTGGTAGATTGAGGACCTGTTCCTGTTTGGGTGGTGGTAACTACTTTCTCTACCGACCATCTACCAAAAAGCTTTTCCGACAATGGCTTTGTGGCTTCGTCCTGCTTTTTACAACTACTAAAAGTAACCATAGCAATTAAGATAGCGCCTAGCAATACAACTTGTTTTCTCATTTGTTTTACGGGTTAGGGTTATTTAACTACGCAACTTAGATGACATTCCGTTAACAATCCGTGTGCCACTCGTAATTGCCTAAACAAAAAAACGTTTTGGAAACAGCTTATTTACGGACTTAAGGCTTCAAAAAAACTTAGTTAAGAAATGTTAAAATGCATGAAACCAAAACATTTTTTCGCAATTTCGAATACACAAAAAAGTTGTTTAGATAAAACAATAGGCCCATAATTTAAGTTTTAACTTATCTTTACTTATTTTCGCAAAAACAATTAAGTACATATGGAAGAATTCGAAGTAAGCCAAGCCGCAAAAAAAACCAAAACAGTATATGTTTCTACTATTTTCAGTATTGCATTAGTGTTGTTAATGTTGGGCATGCTTGGTTTAATCTTAGTACACGCCAAAAACTTGTCTAACTATGTAAAAGAAAACATTGTACTTAATATCATTGTAGACGAAGGTGCTAAAGAAACAGAAGTACTTGCCTTTAAGAAAAATTTAGATAACAACATTGCTGTTAAACAAACGCAATATGTAAACAAAGAAGTAGCGCAGCACAACCTTACGAAAGATTTGGGTGAGGACTTTGTAAACTTTTTAGGCTACAACCCTCTACTTTCTAGCATTGATGTTTATTTAAAGGCTGATTATGCCAACAATCAGAACATTGATGCCCTAAAGAAAGCCATTGAGAAAGACCCGATTGTAAAAGAGGTAGTTTATCAGAGCTCGCTGATTGACATGGTAAATAAAAACATCAACACCATCAGCTTAATTGTGTTGGGTTTTGCAGCTATACTTTTAATTATTGCAGTTGCTTTAATTAACAACACCATTCGTTTGGCGATTTTTTCACAACGGTTCCTGATCAAGAGCATGCAATTAGTGGGTGCGACCAAAAATTTCATCAGACAACCTTTTATTTTGGTGGCAGCATTGCATGGCATCATCGCTTCTTTCATTGCAATTATTATCCTTTTAGGATTACTATACTATGCTCAGCAAGAGCTACCAGAAATCATCATTCTTAGAAACTTTACCGAATTTGGTTTGGTGTTCATCAGCATGATTGCTATTGGCATTTTTATCACTGCAATCAGCACTTGGTTTGCAGTAAGCAAATATTTACGTTTAAAAATTTACGACTTATATAGATAATGGCAGATCAAAAAACAACTTCTGCAACGCAGAAACAAAAAGAAGAATTGGTCTTCAGTAAAAAAAATTATCAATTGCTATTAATCAGCATCGCTATTGTAGTACTTGGTTTTGTATTGATGATGGGTGCTGACGGTGACATTTACGACACCAGAAGAACATTAATTGCCCCTGTAGTGGTATTGTTCGGCTTTGCATTCGGCGTTTACGCAGTATTGAAAAAATAGCATCAGTTGAAGACGACATTACAAATCGTCCATCGTAATTTTAAAAACGTAAATTTCTAAATGAATTATTTACAAGCACTCATCCTTGCTATTATTGAAGGATTGACCGAGTTTTTGCCCGTTTCATCAACTGGACACATGATTATAGGAACGGCCCTGATGAATATGGAGCCTACCCCTTTTGTGAAGCTTTTTACTATCGTGATCCAACTCGGAACCATCTTATCAGTATTAGTATTGTATTTTAAACGTTTTTTCAAATCACTGAATTTCTATTACAAACTAGTTGTAGCCGCAATACCAGCTTCTATTTTAGGATTGTTGCTAAATGATTTTATCGATTCATTGTTAGAAAGCCCTCTAATGGTAGCCATAATGTTAGTTATTGGTGGTGTGATATTACTTTTTGTAGATAAGTGGTTTAACAAGCCGACCAAAGACAACTCAGACGAAATTAGCTACAAGCAATCTTTCATCATCGGCCTTTACCAATGCTTAGCCTTAATTCCTGGCACCTCTCGATCAGCAAGTACTATTGTAGGTGCTATGACGCAAAACCTTACACGTAAAGCAGCTGCAGAATTTTCTTTCTTTTTGGCTATACCAATGATGCTAGGCGCTTCTGTTGTGAAACTATACAAATTTTTAAAGGAAGGGCATACTTTTTCAGGTGAAGAAATCAACTTGTTAATTATTGGCAACGTAGTTGGTTTTATTGTGGCTATCATTGCCATCAAAACCTTCATCAACATCCTTACTAAACATGGTTTTAAAGCTTTTGGATGGTATCGTATCATTGTAGGTTTAATCATCTTGGTTTTATTGCTTTCTGGCCACGAATTATCAATCATATAATCTTTACCTTTGCAAAAAATTATTGCATTGCAAGAAAATATTACATTTCCAGACTTTAATTTTCCAGAGGGAGAACTCCTACTCATCAACAAGCCTTATGAGTGGACTTCATTTGATGTGGTTGGAAAAATTAGGAACACCTTAAAACCGCTGAAACTGAAAGTGGGCCATGCGGGTACGCTCGATCCTTTGGCAACGGGTTTATTGATTGTTTGTACAGGGAAACTCACCAAACAAATAGATACCTTTCAAGCGGAGGAAAAAGAATATACGGGAACCTTGATTTTAGGCGCTACCACTCCTTCGTTTGATATGGAAACTGAGGTAGATGCCAAATTTGATATCTCAGGCATTACCGAAGAGCAAATTTACAACGCCACCAAACCCTTTATTGGTGATATCTCACAATATCCCCCAGCACACTCTGCGGTAAAAGTAAATGGTGAACGTTTATATGTAAAAGCTCGTTTGGGAGAAGAGGTGGAATTAAAAAAACGTTTTGTTTCTGTACCAGAATTTGAAATTACCAGAATTGCCTTACCTGAAATAGACTTTAGGGTTGTTTGCAGCAAGGGAACTTACATCAGATCCTTAGTTTCTGATTTTGGCAAAGCACTTAACAATGGTGCCTATCTTTCTAAATTAACACGCACCAGAAGTGGCAATTTTTTATTGAGCAATGCTTTTGAGCTCAAAGAGCTGATTGCTTATCTTCGTAATAAGAAAGAAGAAAACAAGAACACTGCTAGTCAACCTTAGTGATGCAAAAAAATAGCAAGGCAGAAAGAATACGTACTGCGAAAGAAATCCTCTTTATGTGCTTAGGCGTAATATCCGCTTGCTTTGGCCTGAAAAGTTTTTTAATGCCCGAACATTTTATTGACGGTGGCGTTACAGGTATTTCGTTATTGGTAAGTACCCTTAGTGAATGGAAATTATCCTACCTGATCATTGTAATCAATATTCCTTTCATTATTTTGGGCTATAAGCAAATAGGAAAAGTTTTTGCATTAAAAACAGCTATTGCCATTACGGCCCTATCGCTTTGCTTAATTTTTATTCCTTTTCAGCCTATTACGCACGAAAAGGTGTTGGTGGCATTTTTTGGCGGTTTCTTTTTGGGCGGAGGAATTGGCTTGGCCATGCGTGGTGGCTGCGTAATTGATGGTACCGAAGTATTGGCACTTTACATTAGCAGGAATAGCCAGCTTACCGTGGGCAACATCATCTTCATGCTCAACATTGTCATCTTCCTTTTTGCCGCTTATTTCATCAATATCGACACGGCTTTATACGCTATTTTAACCTACCTTTCAGCTACAAATACCATCGATTTTATTGTGAACCGCCTAGAAGCTTACACAGGCGTCACCATTATTTCAGAAGAAAATGAAGTCATCAAAGCATTTATCATCAACGAAATGAAGCGTGGCGTGACCATTTACAAAGGCGAAGGTGGTTATTTGCAGAAAAAAGACATTGACATCATTTATACCGTAGTCACTAAATTAGAATTAGGCAAACTACAGGACAAAATTGATGAAATAGACCCTAACGCTTTCGTAGTTCAACAACAAATTGCCGACCTCAAAGGCGGCGTAGTCAAACGTCAGGCTTTCCATTAAAAGATTTTTGCTTTGAAAATATATCATCAGCTATCCGATTTCAAGAAATTAGACAATGCAATTGTAACCATTGGTACTTTCGACGGGGTTCACTTTGGACATCAAAAAATCATTAAACGACTTTGCGAACTGGCCAAAGCTTCGGGAGGAGAAAGTGTGCTACTCACCTTTTTTCCGCATCCGAGAATGATTATCGACCCAGAAAATCAAGAGCTCAAGATGATCAACACTATTGAAGAAAAAGCTCAAATCTTGGCAAGTTTAGGTGTTGACCACCTGATCATTACGCCATTTACCAGAGACTTTTCTAATTTAAGTGCCTCCGACTATATCAAGAATATTTTAGTAGACGCTATTGGAACTAAAAAAATCATCATTGGCTACGACCACCGTTTTGGCAAGGATAGATTGGGAAATATTAACACACTTGCAGAGAACGCTCACAATTACGGCTATCAAGTAGAAGAAATACCCGAGCAAGACATCGATGATGTTGCCGTAAGCTCAACCAAAATACGAAAAGCACTACTAGATGGTGATGTAGCACTGGCCAACAACTATTTAGGTTATGCTTTTTCTATTTATGGTCCAGTAATTAAAGGCGATAAAATTGGCAGAACCATTGGTTTCCCTACCGCAAACATCTTTGTTCCCGAAACCTATAAACTTATTCCTGGCGACGGGATTTACGCCGTTACCGTAGAAATGGATTTTGAAATAGAAAGTGAAAAGTCAAAAGTGGAAAGTAAAAATACTGAACTGAATGACGCACTTTCAACTTTCAACATTAAACCTTCAACTTTTAAAGGAATGGCCTACATTGGCCAACGCCCTACCATTAATGGGATGACACGCAATATAGAAGTAAACATTTTCGACTTCAATCGGGAAATTTATGGTCAGAACATCAAAATGAATTTTTTAGCCTTTTTAAGGGAAGATGTAAAGTTTACTGGCTTAGAAGCCTTGACCAAACAACTTCAACAAGATAAAGAAGATACCCTAGCTTTTTTTGAAGGAAAATAACACGCAAGTGTCTTTTTAGTGGCCTAGCCCCATCCTATAGCTCAAAAAATTAATATTTTTTAGTACTTTAGAGGCTATGAGATTTATGCTACTCTTTTGTGGATGGTTATTGGTTTGTTGCTTTTCGTTATCTGCTAGCGAACCCTTATCTTCTACCCCAAAAGATTTATCGACCTATATCTCCTTTAGCACTGATTCTCAAAAAAATAAAAAAACCGCTTTTGTAAAAATCAAGCTGATTTGGCAAAAAGCCAGACTAATATTAGCAGAATATACCTTCCCTAAAATTTTTGAGAAAAAGCCTCAGGTTACGATACCTGATGATATGAAACCGAAAGGTTCGTTTTTCAAGTATTTTGATTACAAAGCAGCCTTTAACTACCTATTTCCTAAACATGCGTTTTGGTAAATACCATTTTGCCCTTGCAAACAAAATAGTAAACAACTCAACAACACATTTTTTAGCTTAGATGACACACTTACCGGTACTCATTGCAGATTTAGGATTAATACTTGCAGCAGGTGGTATTACCACTATCATTTTCAAAAAAATCAAACAGCCCCTAGTTTTGGGCTATATCATTGCAGGTCTTTTAGTGGGTCCGCATTTCAAATTTATCCCAACCGTTTCCGACAATGCCAACATCACCATTTGGGCCGAAATTGGGGTCATCTTCTTGCTGTTTAGTTTGGGTTTAGAGTTCAGTTTTAAGAAACTGGTAAAGGTTGGAGGCTCCTCTTCCATTACAGCATTGGTAGAGATCATAGGCATGTGTTTGATTGGCTATTTTGCAGGTAAGCTCATGGGTTGGAAAACGATGGACAGTATCTTCTTAGGTGCCGTACTATCTGTGTCTTCCACTACTATTATCATTAGAGCCTTTGATGAATTAGGCGTAAAGCATAAAAAGTTTGCCAATTTAGTTTTTGGGGCACTTATTGTAGAAGATTTAGCGGCCATTTTAATCATGGTATTATTGACCACCGTAGCCGTAAGTCAGCAATTTGCCGGTGCCGACATGCTGATTTCAATCTTAAAGCTGAGTTTCTTCCTTATTCTTTGGTTTTTGGGTGGTATTTTCATCATTCCAACCTTTTTAAAGCTTACCAAAAAGCTCATGAACGACGAGATGCTTTTAGTGGTATCTCTAGCTTTATGTTTAGTAATGGTGATTTTAGCGGTTAAAGTGGGCTTCTCTCCTGCTTTGGGTGCTTTTATTATGGGCTCCATTTTGGCAGAAACCACCCAAGCAGAAAAAATCGAACATCTCACCAAATCAGTAAAAGATTTATTCGGAGCAATCTTCTTTGTATCAGTAGGAATGCTCATTGATCCTAAAATATTATTGGCTTACTGGCAACCTATCTTAATCATCACGGGCGTAACCATTGTGGGTAAATTGATTACCACAGGAAGTGGTGCCTTATTATCAGGACAGCCCTTAAAAACATCAGTACAAACCGGATTGAGTTTAACCCAAATTGGGGAGTTTTCTTTTATCATTGCCACACTTGGCCTAAGCCTAAAAGTAACCAGCGATTTCTTGTACCCTATTACGGTAGCCGTATCAGCCATTACCACCTTTACTACCCCCTACCTCATTAAATACTCCGAAAGCTTTTATAATTTTCTGGCAAAAATACTCCCACAAAAATGGCTGGATGCCATCAGTCGCTACAGCAACAGTACCGAAGGGATTACCACTTTGAGCGACTGGAAGGTCCTATTGAGATCCTATATCATTAATACCATCATCCACTCGGTAATTATTATCGCGATTGTGTTTTTGGCTTCTCGTTACCTCCATCCTTTTATCGAAAACAATATCACTAATGGCAAAAACGGGGTCATTATCAGCGTAATCATTTCGTTCTTGATCATGTCTCCATTCTTATGGGCCCTATCCGTAAAAAGGATTGAAAAAACAGCCTATTCACATTTATGGCTGAATAAAAAATACACTCGTGGTCCATTAATTGCCATTGAGATTTTCAGAATTGCCTTGGGAATATTTTTTGTGGGCTTCCTGATGTACGAGTTCTTTGATACTTGGATTGCTGCTGGTATTGCTTTAGGATTGATCATTCTAGTGATGATCATTTTCTCTCGTAAACTACAAAGCTTCTACGAGCGTATGGAGAACAGATTCTTTTACAACCTCAATGCGAGAGAAACAGCCAAAAAGCAACCTGAAATTTTACCTTGGGATACCCACTTGCTAGAGCTTACCGTAGCACCAGAATCAAAACTAGTGGGACAAACCTTGGTGGATTTAGCAGTAAGGGAAAAATATGGCATCAACATCGCCATGATTGAACGTGGGAAAATCATGATCCCTACCCCAAAAAGAGATGAACGCTTGTACCCTAACGACAAGGTTTTGGTAATTGGAACGGATGATCAGCTGGCCAGCGTTAAACATCTTTTTGAAGGTGACAACGTTGAAATCGAAGAAGAAGGAAGTTTCCCGAAACAAGACATGTCATTGCAAAAGATTGTCATCAACAGCAAATCGCCGGTATTTGGCCAAACCATTAGAGAAAGCGGCATCAGAGAAAAAACTCAAGGTTTGGTAGTAGGTATAGAAAGAAATGGACAACGTATTTTAAATCCAGATTCAAACCTTGTTTTTGAGAATGAGGATATTGTTTGGATTGTTGGAAATAACAAGCGCATTCCAGAGCTATTGAAATAAGGCTAGAAAAACTATATTTATGCTCCCGATGTTATTAAAAACATTGGGGCACTTCCATGAAAAAAATAGATCGCGATCACAGTGAGTTTTTAGATGAAATGCTAGATTACTGGCAGTCTGAAAAACTACTAACTGATGCCGAGGCACAGAAACTAAAAGACAGCTATGAACCTAAAGCCTTTGATTGGAGGCGATTGGCACAATATTCTTTCTGGATTGCCATGGGTTGTGGCGTGGTAGCTCTTAGTGCATTACTGGTAGATAAATCATTACTCGACTACCTTAAAAACCTGTACAACACACCTAATATTATCATTAGCATCGTTTCCGCATTGTTGGCCGCGGCATGTTATGTTTTCGGTATCCGCCGAAAGAAGCACAAGCCACAGCAAGTATTCAGTAATGAGGCCATTATTTTTTCGGGGGTAATGCTTACGGCAAATGCAGTAGCCTATTTGGGCAAAGCATTAAATGGCAACAGTAATCATTTTTCTATACTCATCCTCTTTTCAGTAGTCATTTACTTAAGCCTAGCCTACTTCTTTAAATCAAGATTGATTTGGGCCTTTGCCTTATTAGCACTGGGCGCATGGTTTGGCACCGAAACAGGCTATCTTTCTAGAGGAAACTGGTACTTTTTAGGCCTCAACTACCCATTAAGGTTTGTAGCATTTGGCCTTTGCCTTACCTTCATATCCATATCATTGCGAAGGCACCAAAAGCTATCCTATTTTTTTGACATTACCTACTTTGGCGGACTGCTTTATTTGTTTACCTCGTTATTGCTACTTTCTATTTTTGGAAACTACGGTAGTTTGGAAGAGTGGTACAACATTAAACAAATCTCCCTGTTTTATTGGGCAATTATTTCGGCCGTGGTCTGTGTCATTGCCATCGTTATTGGTTTGAAGAAAAATGATGCCATGCTAAGAGAATTTGGGATCATCTTTTTATTCATCAACCTCTACACCCGATATTTCGAATACTTCTGGGATAGCTGGCATAAAGCGGTATTCTTTACGGTCTTAGGAATCTCTTTTGTACTGATTGGCCGCAAAGCGGAAAAAATATGGAGCTTGGAATTCATGAAGAAGTAGCTTTTAAAAGTTACTTCTTCCGAACCAAACCTCGTAGGTTTTAAAAACCTGCGAGGTTTAGACTTACGAAGTTTTAAAAACTTCGTAAGTCTGTCTTTCATAAGCCAAAATTTTGATGACAGTTAAGCAATTACATGACCTCTATCAGAAAAAATGCACCGAGATAAGCCGTATCTTTGAATCAAGAAAAAAGACAAATGGCAACGGCAGACATTAGCAACCTAGAAGACATCCAATTATTAGTCAATACATTTTATTCCCGAGTACGAGAAAATGAGCTTTTGGGACCAATTTTCAATGACATTTTAAAGGATAGGTGGACCGAGCATCTGGAAAAAATGTACCGCTTTTGGCAAACCATTTTACTCGAGGTTCCCACCTACTCTGGAAGTCCTTTTCCGCCGCATGCTAAATTACCAGTAAGCCAACTTCATTTCGACACCTGGCTAAAGCTTTGGCACGGAACATTAGATGAGTTTTTTGTGGGTGAAAAAGCGGACGAAGCGAAATGGAGAGGCGCCCGAATGGCAGAAATGTTTATGTTCAAAATCGACTATTATCGCAACAATAACGCAAAGCCTTTATTGTAAACAGTTTTCAGCTAACATACTAACAGCTTGCACTTTTCCTATCTAAAATCTTCCATACGCCATACCAAAATCATGAAATCAAAAGTAGAGCAACCCATAGCACTCATTTGCACTTTTACTTGGATAGGCTTTATATGTGCCATTAGCTTTATGGAGGCATGGCTAAAGTTTAGGGCTCCAGGAGTTACTTTACCCATTGGTTTAGGCATAGGTCGATTGGTTTTCGCAGCTTTAAACAAAGTGGAATGGGTATTTGCAGTAACTATTTTAATCAGTAATATTAGCACCGTTAGAAAAATCAAGTTTAGCCCGTTTTATATTTTAGCCATGCTAATACTGATTTTACAAACCGTTTGGCTATTACCCGCACTAGATGCAAGAGCACAGCTTTATATTGAAGCGAAACCTGTTCCTTCTTCATCGCTACATTTATACTTTGCCATTGCTGAGGGGATTAAATTTCTGCTACTCCTAATTTTTGGGATTAGACTTTTTAAATTGGAAAAGGTATAGCTTAAGATTTTCACAAAACCTCATAGGTTTAACGACTAATCAATTCCCAAATAAAATGTAAACACCTGTCTTTCTTTCCCTTTTTTGGGAGAGAGCGGATGTATCAAAAACTCCCTCACTCCTCCGATATATGAGATTAGCTTAGTAGACCTCGAAGAGGTCAAATGATTATTGAAAAATGATAAACATTGGTTCGACTCTGTAGGAGTCATATACTTGGGTTGTATTTCTTTTCTATAGATATCGCAATTTCGGATTGGTACTTCAACGGATATCATTCCAGATTTACTCGTACTTCATAATACTTTCTCAGAACAAAACCTCGTAGGTTTTTGAAACCCACAAGGTTTAAAAGCACTCCCGACGTTGTAACTAAACCTGATGGCAGCGAATATCCTTTTTGTTGTACTTACGTAAGGAACAAACCTTATAGGTTTTAGCATTTCCAACAACAAAAAGATAGCAGCGTACAGCAGGGCTAACGCACCCGATGGAATGCGGCATTTGCTTTTCAAATATTTTTTAAGACCAGTAAGCGATTAATTGTTTGACGATAAGATAAAATGCCAAGCAGTAAAGAAAAATGGCAATACCTTTATTGATAAGACGGCTGCTTAAGGTAAATTTTTCTTGGATATATTTTGCAAAATACGCGTAACCATAAAGAGCTAAGCCCGAACCAACACCCGAACCTATACTGAAAATCACCAAAGAAAGGTAATCAATAGTAACCCATTCGTGAAGAATAATATAGTTGCCAAAAAATAACCAAAACGGAATTTGAACGGGGTTAAGCACGCCCAAAACCAAACCGTAAATCACACTGCCTCTTCTGCTCTCTTCCTGTTCTTTTGGTTGATGAACCTTGTCTCTATTTTTCCAGGCCAATGTTGCCATCACCAATAAAAGGACAATCATAAAAACATCAACCAAAAAGCTGAGTTTAAAATTACCCACTTTAATGGCTTCAATATCTACATCACTAGAAACCCAGCGAGCAAAACGCATCATTCCAAAGGTAAAAAACACCTCTACACAAGAAAAAGCGAGGATAAAGCCCCAAGCTTGACGCATTCCTCTATTGATGGTCAATCGGGCTAAAGTAAGGTTAATGTTCCCTGGGGGAATGTACCCCATCGCATTAAGAGCAACGCCAATTAGAAATTCGAGCAAAAGCATAGGTTACGAAGTTACTATTTAAGGTGTGTTTTTAAAAACTGTCCGGTATAAGAGTTTTCTACATTCACCAAATCTTCTGGCTTGCCTTCAAAAACTACGTTTCCTCCTTTGTCACCACCTTCTGGACCAATATCAATCACCCAATCGGCGCTCTTAATCATGTCCATATTGTGCTCAATTACAATTACGGTACTGCCCTGTTCTATCAAAGTATTTAATGCTTTTAATAATTTTTTAATATCATGGAAATGCAATCCGGTAGTTGGTTCATCAAAAATAAAAACTGCTTTTTGCGCATTATTACCTTTAATTAGGAACGATGCCAACTTAATACGCTGCGCCTCACCCCCAGATAATGTATTGGAAGATTGGCCCAAATGCACGTAACCCAAACCTACATCAACCAAAGGTTGCAGCTTCGCCATAATTTTTGTTTCTTTTGCAAAAAAGGCTACGGCTTCATCAATGGTCATATCCAATACATCAGACACATTCTTGTCCTGATATGTTACATCTAATACTTGTTGTTTAAATCTTTTTCCGTTGCAGGTTTCACAAGGCAGATAAATATCAGCCATGAACTGCATTTCTATTTTTACTTCTCCCTCACCTTGGCAAACATCACAGCGACCTCCTTCCACGTTGAAAGAAAATGCAGAAGGCTTTAAACCTGCTGCTTTAGCTGAGGCTTGCGAAGAATATAACGTACGAATATCATCCCAAGCTTTTACATAGGTAACCGGATTAGATCGTGAAGACCTGCCAATTGGGTTTTGATCCACCATCTCCACCTGTTGTACCAAATCAATATTCCCGAAAATACCATCGTAAGAACCTGTTTGTTCACCCGCATAGTTACCAATGGCTTTTTGTAAAGCTGGATATAGAATTCGTTTCACCAAACTCGTTTTTCCCGATCCCGAAACACCAGTGACACAAGTAAACACACCCAAAGGAAATTTTACATTGATATTTTTGAGGTTATTCTCTCTAGCACCTTTAATAAGAATATGGTCTTGCCAGTTCCTACGCTTTTTAGGGATTTCTATATTTTCCTCTCCAGATAGATATCTACCCGTTAAAGACTTTTTATCTTTAATGATTTGATTGTAGGTACCGCTGAACACCAAATTACCACCCTGAGTACCAGCTTCAGGACCAATATCAATCAAGTGGTCAGCCGCTTTCATCACCTCTTCTTCATGTTCTACCACCAAAACCGTATTGCCCACATTTCTCAATGATTCAAGTACGCCAATCAATCGGTGGGTATCACGAGGATGTAGACCAATACTAGGTTCATCCAATACATAAACCGAACCTACCAAACTACTACCTAGCGATGTGGCCAAATTAATACGTTGACTCTCTCCTCCTGAAAGGGTATTTGATAAACGATTAAGGGTTAAGTATCCTAAACCAACGTTGTTAAGATACAAAATACGGCTACTGATTTCCGAAAGTAAACGTTTAGAGATTTTTTGTTCGTTAGCCGTTAAATCTAAAGCATCAAAAAATGGTAAAATGGTAGAAAGTGGCATTAGCACCAATTCCAAAATAGATTTACCTCCTATTTTTACATAGGAAGCATCTTTACGCAAACGTGTTCCTTTACAATCAGGACAAGTAGTTTTACCACGGTAACGTGATAACATTACACGATACTGTATTTTATAAGTTTGTTCTTCTAGCTCTTTAAAGAACTCGTCTAAACCTCTGAAATATTTATTTCCAGTCCAAAGTAATTGTTGTTGCGCTTCGGTAAGCTCACTATAAGATCTATGAATAGGGAAATCGAATTTATCGGCATTTTTAACAAATTGCTTTAGCCAATCGCCCATTTTTTCACCACGCCAAGGAGCAACGGCATTATCATAAACACTTTTACTTTTATCTGGAACCACTAAATCTTCATCAATACCAATGATGTTCCCATAACCTTCGCAACGTTTGCAAGCGCCATAAGGATTATTGAAACTGAAAAAATTAGGTGTTGGTTCTTCAAATTTTAAATCGTCCAATTCAAAACGGTCGCAAAAGAAGTGCTGTTTACCATCATGCTCCACATAACAATCACCTTTACCTTCAAAAAAAGCAGTTTGTACCGAGTCTGCAATACGGCTTAAGGTTTCGTCATCGTGCGCTACCACAATACGGTCAATCAGAATAAAAACCTGATCTTCCTCTGTCAATTCTTTATCTTGAACAGTATCGTCCTCTAAAATTGCTTCTATTTTTTTGATAGCTCCTTGATAAGAAACCCTCAAAAAGCCCTTTTGTAGTAAAATGGCTAGTTCTTCTTTAATGGTTCTTTTGTTTTGCGGATGTAGCAGACAAAAAACAGTTACCACTTCATCATCAGCCAAAGCCGACACAAAATCAACAACGGTACTTACGGTATCTTTTTTCACTTCATTTCCCGAAACTGGGGAATAAGTTCTACCAATTCGAGAATAAAGAAGTTTAAGGTAATCGTATATTTCAGTAGAGGTCCCAACGGTTGACCTAGGATTTGAAGTGATCACTTTTTGCTCAATGGCAATAGCTGGAGCAATTCCTTTGATATAATCCACATCGGGCTTATTCATACGTCCCATAAACTGACGGGCATAAGCCGATAGACTTTCGACATATCTACGTTGCCCTTCGGCATACAGGGTGTCAAACGCCAATGATGACTTGCCTGAGCCCGACATTCCGGTAATGACTACAAATTTGTTTTTGGGAATGGCTACATCAACATTTTTTAAATTGTGTACCCTAGCTCCTTTAATTAGAATATGTTGGTGTGGATCTTTTTCTAGTTCCTTGCTCATGAATTACCTCTTCGCTGTAATTTACAAAGATAACTTATTAAGTTGAAAATTATGGGGCTAAACGCTAAAGCAACTATTCAAATAAAACGGCAAAACTCAACTCCTATTTCAATGATATCTTTGCCTTTCTAAGCTTAAAAACCATTTCAATTAAAATTAAAGTGAATGCTATTCAAATCATTTTATTTATAATTGGTACAAAATTTGACATAATTAAGAAAGTCTATTAACAACATTTAAACAAGACAAATAAAATTAGCGACGGAAAAGAGACATGTGATTTTAAAGTTTATTGGACGTTTTTACAACTTTTAACAATTTAATTCTTTGAATCTCACAAAAAAATGTTTCTTTTGAAATTGTAACACATTAACATTCATCGTTCACTAACAAAAATTTAAAAGGAGAAAAGCTATAGATTAAAACTTTTACGTGTTTATTATTTAATAAAGATGGGTTTAATCAAACACACTCCTATGAGGTTACAGCAGGCTAGTGATCAGGATTTGGTGAAGTTATATATCGGCGGTGAAGAAGCCGTTATCGAGGAACTTTTACGTAGGCACAAATCCAAAATTTTCACTTCAATTTACTTATTAGTAAAAGATCAATATTTAGCGGAAGACATTTTCCAAGACGCTTTTATCAAAGTAATCAACACCTTAAGATCTGGTCGTTACAATGAAGAGGGCAAATTTTTACCTTGGGTAATGCGTATTGCGCACAATTTAGTAATTGACTATTTCAGGAAGGAAAAGCGTACTCCAACCATTACCAGTGCTGATGGTACTGATGTCCTTAACCTTATTCAAATTCATGAAGAAAGCGCAGAAGAACGTATGCTCAGAGAACAAACACATACTGACTTACGCAAAATGATTCATCATTTACCAGATGAGCAGAAAGAAGTATTGATCATGCGTCACTATGCAGATTTGAGCTTTAAAGAAATTGCTGAACTGACAGATGTAAGCATTAATACCGCATTGGGACGTATGCGCTACGCCCTTAGCAACTTGCGTAAAATGATGAACATTAAAGAAGTAAGCATCAGCAGAAGCTAAGCAACAAGAATGTTACAAAATGGTTTTTTGCGAGTAAACATCTCTATTGCCATTTTAACAAAGGTTTGGCTTCATTTTAACAAACACTTCTAAACTATTTTGATTTTAATACCATAAATATAAAATAAAGGGAATTTGTCGGCGTTTAATTTCTAAACAAAAGATATAAATGCGTATGACAAAAACCTTTACTCCAACCCCATTTAAAAACCTATCCAACCCCGCTACTTTGGAACAGGCAGAGAACCCTGACCAAAAATTGTACGAAGCCATTAAACCTAAATTAGATGAGCTATACAGAGAACCATCGGAGGAAACGATAGCAAAGATTTTAAAATACGCTAAAAAGCGTTAGTAAAAAGGCCAGCAAATGCGGGCCTTTTTTATTGGATACTATAATTAACCCTTAGTTGACAAAATCCTACCATAAAAACGCCTACCTTTGCTTAGTGTAAGCAAAACACTAAGCAGATGTTGATTAACAAAAAACTCATTCCCCTTACATTTGGCGGTTTAGGCATAGGCATTACAGAATTTGTAATGATGGGTCTATTGCCTGATATTGCCAAAGATTTATCCATTACTATTCCCGAAGCAGGTCATTTAATTTCGGCTTATGCCTTAGGTGTAGTGATTGGAGCACCTTTATTAGCCATTATTGCAGGCAAATATCCGCCCAAGTATATACTGATTGCTTTAATGGGATTATTTACCGTGTTCAACGCATTGTCGGCATTCGCACCAAGCTATACTACACTATTTATTGCCAGACTATTTTCGGGTTTACCACATGGTGCTTTTTTTGGCGTAGGGTCTGTAGTGGCCAGTCGCATTGCGCCTAAAGGAAAAGAAGCCCAAGCTGTTTCTTTAATGTTTGCAGGACTAACCATCGCCAATTTGTTTGGAGTTCCGCTAGGCACATATATTGGTCATAATTTTTCATGGCGATATTCATTCGCTATTGTGGCTATAGTAGGTATCATTACTTTGTTTAGCCTTAAATACTGGTTACCTAATTTACCTGCGGTTAAAAATCGTGACATTAAAAGCGAACTCAGCTTTTTCACGAAGCGCGAAGCATGGATCATTATTTTGATGATTTCTATTGGTACCGGTGGATTGTTTTGCTGGATCAGTTACATCGCACCACTAATGACCGATGTTGCCGGCTTTACAGAAAGCAGCGTAACCTACATCCTCATGTTGGCTGGTTTGGGCATGTTGCTGGGCAATTTTGCGGGCGGCTATTTGGCTGATAAGTTTTCACCTGCTAAAGCCTGCGCAGCGCTACTACTTGCCATGTGCACCATTTTAGTAATCGTATTCTTTGTTTCGTCTAGTCCTACATTAGCCTTGGTGACTACCTTTTTAACTGGTGCAATTGCTTTTGCTTGTGCAGCACCTATCCAAATGTTAATGATCAAAACAGCCAAGGGTTCGGAAATGATTGCCGCCTCGGCTAGTCAAGCCAGTTTTAATATAGGCAACGCCTTAGGTGCACTATTTGGCGGCTTTCCATTAGTTTATGGTTTAAGCTACAATTATCCTTCTTTAGTGGGCGCTGGAATGGCGTTAAGCGGATCTTTTTTCGCGTATTGGTTGATCAGAAGATTTTCAAAAACGAAAACTCAAGAAAAAGTGGCAAATGAAGTTGAAGTAGAAGAAGCAGTAACGGAATTGGTTTAATTTATCATCACCTTAGACATTTTAAAACATTTAAGTTCTTTAAAACTCTATATAAAAGAAAGCGGAGTAAACTAAGTGGTTTACTCCGCTTTTTTTATAGCATCATCGGACTTACCGACTATTTTAATTTTTTTATTGTTCCTTTTTATCAGGAACAAAAGTCATTGAAACAGAATTTACGCAATGACGGGTGTTTTTGGCGGTTAAAAACTCCCCTACAAACACATGCCCTAAATGTGCCTCGCAATTGGCACACACAATTTCAGTACGTTGTCCATCAGCATCAGGAATACGTTTTACTGCTCCTTTAATTTCGTCATCAAACGCTGGCCAGCCGCAATGTGCATCAAATTTTGAATCTGATTTATACAATGGTGCATTACATCTTTTGCAGATATAAGTTCCCTTTTCAAAAAACTGATCGTATTTGCCCGTTCCTGGATATTCAGTGCCTTTATTTACAATTATCCTTTCTTCTTCAGGAGTTAATTTATTCCATTCCATTTTCTTTGTGGTTTTTGATGGTGTTTCCTTTTTTTCTTCCTTTTGTTGGGCACAAGCCGCAAAACTTGTACTCAATGCAAGTAAGCCAATCAGCGTAATACGATTAAAAATTGATTTCATGGCTGTCTATATTTGTTATTGGCTTATGCCTTTAAACAAAAATAAGCATTAATCGTTTGTCGATTTTCACAGTGAAGTAAGTTTTACGCTGCTTACAAAAAGAAAAAGCGCCCCAAAAAATCGGGACGCTTTTAAAAAATATATTTGTCGAGACTATTTTTTCAACAATGCAGCCATTGCAGCACCAATTTCTGCAGGGCTTTCCACTACGGTGATACCACACTCACGCATGATTTTCATTTTAGCAGCAGCAGTATCGTCAGCACCACCAACAATAGCACCTGCGTGTCCCATTCTACGTCCTGCAGGAGCAGTTTGACCAGCAATGAAACCAACTACTGGTTTAGTACCGTTTTCTTTGATCCAACGAGCAGCTTCAGCTTCCATGCCACCACCAATTTCACCAATCATGATGATACCTTCAGTTTCTGGATCGTTCATCAATAATTCAACTGCTTCTTTGGTTGGAGTTCCAATAATTGGGTCACCACCAATACCGATAGCAGTGGTAATACCTAAACCAGCTTTAACCACTTGGTCAACTGCTTCATAAGTTAAAGTACCAGATTTAGAAACTACACCAACTGTACCTTTTTTGAAGATAAAACCTGGCATGATACCAATTTTAGCCTCATCAGCAGTGATTACACCTGGACAGTTAGGACCGATTAAACGGCTATCTTTATCAGAAAGGTAAGATTTTACCGCAATCATGTCTTTAGTAGGGATACCTTCAGTGATACAAACAATCACTTTAATACCAGCTTCAGCAGCTTCCATAATCGCATCAGCAGCAAATGCAGGAGGTACGAAAATAATAGATACATCAGCGCCAGCCTTATCAACCGCATCTTTAACTGTGTTAAAAACAGGTCTGCCTAAATGTTCCTGACCGCCTTTGCCAGGGGTTACCCCACCAACAACGTTTGTACCGTAAGCTATCATTTGTTCAGCATGGTAAGTACCTTCATTTCCGGTAAAACCCTGAACAATTACTTTAGAATCTTTATTTACTAAAACACTCATTGTATCTATTTTTTTGTGCAAACTTAAGTTAAATGCTACGGAATGTCAACTCTAAAAGTATATTATTTCTTATCTACTTATTTCTTTACAAATCATACAGGTATGATATTGATAGCTGACCAAAAACGATTTATTTTTAAGCATTAATTCTCACATGGAAAAAACCTTTGCAAACCAAGTCATTGATTTCAATAGACACCTACATTATGAAGGCAGGCTACCTAATGATTTTCAGGTAATGAACCCTTATATAGATAACCCTGAAACCATGGTGGTGATGCAACAATTTTACCATAAATATTACAATGATTTCAGCCAAAGAAAATTTATGATAGGCATTAATCCTAGTCGTAATGGCGCTGGAGTAACAGGTGTTCCTTTTACAGATACTAAACGATTAGAAAGTGTTTGTGGCATTAAAATGCTATCAGCACATACCCACGAAATCTCTTCAGTATTTATGTACGATATGATTGAAGCTTACGGAGGGGCTACTTCTTTTTATCAAGACTTTTATATCAACTCTCCTTTTCCTTTGGCCATTATTCACAGAACAAAAGGAGATAAGTGGCTTAATGCTAATTATTATGACGATCCCAAGTTGTTTGAAATGGTGAAAGATTTTATGATTTCTTCTTTAAACAAGCACATCAGCTTAGGGCTAGACACTTCCGAGGTTTTTATTTTGGGCAAAAAAAATGCTGATTTTATCAAAAAAATCAATCAAACTGAAAAATTATTTGGAAAACTGACCATACTTGAACATCCTCGATTTATTCAGCAATACAAATCCAGAGAAAAACAACTTTATATCGACAAATATCTTCTTGCACTAAACAAACAAATCGATCAAATCTCGTTTTAACACCTACATTACACCATTAACGAGTAATTATGTAAAAAATCCACAATAAATTCTCGCAAAAAAGAAATTTAACGATATTTACTCACAAGTTCTCGAGCTAAAACTAACTATACTAAACATTAAAAATGATAGACTCACTATTGAGCTACGATCATGCATGGAAGCCTTATTCTACTGGAGAATCGCTAGATATAGACAAAACCCACGTTTTCAGGATTGACATCAACAATCATTTCCAGAAAATCAAAAAAGGATTAGCAGATGTTCTTTCCGAGCGTGAACAGGAAAAAGCCAGCAGGATGTTTACCCAAAAAGACAAAGAACGCTATGTGGTGAGCAAATTCTGTTTACGCAGCATCCTGTCAATGTGTTTGGACACTAGCCCCCAAGAAATTGAATTTATTTTCCACGAATTTAGAAAACCAACCGTTAAGGGAATAGAGTTTAATATTAGCCATACTGGCGATTATGTACTGATTGCCATTAGTCCGAAAGCAGTTGGTATTGACATTGAAGTAATCAATCAAGAGTTCGATTTCAAATCAATCCTAGACATTACCTTTTCCAAAAATGAAATTGCTTTTATTGGGGGAAAACGTGTAGATCCAAAGAACTTTTACGTAATGTGGACCAGAAAGGAAGCTTTGCTAAAAGCAAGTGGTGAAGGAGTGAGCGATAATCTTCATTTAATAGAGTGCTTGGATGAACAACTTCGCTGGGACGAGGAAATTTTTAAAATGCGGACTTTCACCATTGGCGAAAATTATGTGGCTAGTATTGCCACGGCTTTAGACCAAAAAGAATTGATCTTATGGAATTGGGTTTAGCTCATCGATGAGATCAATTTGCTAAACCCATGTTTTCTATTCAAACAACTATTCCTTCATAATATTTTCTTCCTCAGCCATTTCAATCCCTGCTGAACTGGTTGCCCTCAAGTATTTTGCTTCGTCAAATTCATTTTCACTTTTGGCAATCACAATAGAAGCAATACCATTTCCAATCATGTTGGTGATGGCCCTCGCCTCGCTCATGAACCTATCCACTCCTAATAAAATTGCAATATGCTCTACCGGCATAATTTTTAAGGCCGTAAGCGTACTTGCTAGTACAATAAATCCACTTCCGGTAACACCCGCTGCTCCTTTACTGGTTACCATTAATACCATCATAATAGAAACCTGCTCGCCAATGGTCAAATCAATACCGAACACTTGCGTTAGGAAAATAACGGCCATGGCCAGATAAATAGAAGTGCCATCAAGGTTAAAGGAGTATCCCGTTGGAATAACCAAACCTACTACCGATTTGTTGCAACCGATATCTTCCATTTTTTTCATCATACTTGGCAATACCGATTCTGACGAAGAAGTACCTAATACAATCAAAATCTCCTGACGGATGAATTTCAGGTATTTCCATAAGCTAAATTTATAATAGCGACAAATAGCGTTAAGCACTACAAAAATGAATAGGAAACAGGTTAAATATACAGCGCCCATTAGTTTGGCCATAGGTAATAACGTATGCAAACCAAATTTGCCTACACTATAAGCCATTCCACCAAAAGCACCTAGTGGGGCCAAGCGCATGATCACTTTCATCATGTTAAACAATACCTTGGCTATTTTATCAAAAGTTACTAATAAAGACTGTCCAGTTTGTCCCATTTTGCTTAGTCCATAACCAAACAAGATAGCGAACACGAGTATCTGCAATATTTCACCTTTTGAAAAGGCTTCGAAGATATTTTTAGGGAAAATATGTGCAATAAACTCTAGCCAATTGATGGAACCTGCTTGTTTAGCATAAGCATCCATTTTGGCTACATCACCAGCTGGAACTTCAACCCCCACGCCAGGCTTCAATAGGTTGGCTACCACCAAACCAATAACAATGGCAATGGTAGTTACAATTTCAAAGTAAAGTAGCGCTTTACCTCCAACAATACCCACTTTTTTCATATCACCCATGTGGGCAATACCAAGCACAATGGTAAAAAAGATAATGGGAGCGATCAGCATACTGATCATGTTAATAAAACTCTTACTGATGAGTTCGGCATGCGGGGCAAAACCTGGATAGATGACGCCCACTAAGATCCCTAACGAAATGGCGACAAGGACCTGAAAAGTTAGGTTGGAAACAATTTTCTTCATGTTTAGTATCGGTTTGAAGCTGGAAAGATAATAACATATTTCGAATATGTATCAATACTCCTTTATCCATTTAATGCGCTCAATTACCTCCAATTAAAAACTTTAGTTTTGTATATTTGCTATAAATACACAAAAGACGATGCGTAAACTAAAGTTTGTTTTATTGGGTTTGCTCACCATTGGAGCAATAGGTTATTCCTGCAAAAAGGAACCCGTAGATAGCAAACTTTTTGTAGAACGCTACCTTATGGGGAAATGGCCATTAAGAGTGGAAATCAAAACAACCATCAAAAACGATACTGCTGGTGCTAGAGACACCACAACGTTTACCCCAGCAGATACCACAACTTTTACAAGTGATTTTAAATTTATCAGAAGAGCAACATCCGTAAATTTCGTAGTTGACTCAATTGGTGAAAACATCAAATTCTCCTCTGCTCCAGATAGTACTTGGCATATCGAATACCTAAGAACAAGTTATTTTAAATTGGTATATACCCGAAAAGAAACGGTTGGCAATACCGTAACTTTGCACGTGATCGAAAGAGATTTCAGAAAATAAGTTTACGGTTCTTACTTTGTATTACAATAGCAGTACTTTAATCTATCCCAACCATCACCATCTCCGGATGAAGTGCCAGTACACTTTTAGTCTCACCGCCTAAAATACCAGAAAAAAGTAGCCCTTAAGTTTGAAAAAATTGGTCTTCCCTCCCTAAGTTTTCTTTCTAAGACTATCTAAATAAAGTCTACTCTCACTCTAATTGCAAAAAAATCCTGCAATGTAAGTAGGATTTCCAAGGGAGTAGAAAACCAAAAATTGACAAAAAAGGTCATCCTATCTCGTAATATTGATAGGATGACCTTTTCTCTAATGTCTTACCAAGATCTGGCTTTTATATGTATTTCCATTTTCATAAATATGGAGAAAATATCTTCCGTTAGGCAAATCTTTAGTATCAATACTTAGTTCAACTCCATTATTCCTACCACTAAGTTTAACTACTCCTTTTTCGTCGTAAAGCTTAGCTGAAAATTTATATTCTATTTTTGAAGGGAACCTAGTATCCGTCTGTTTGACAACTGTTAGTTTTGCAGAAGTAGGATTGGGGCTTACCATAAATAATTTGCTCCAGTTACAATTACCGACTATTACCTCCAAATAGAATATATCAGTACTCCAACCGCATGTGTTTTTTACCTTCACTGGCACATACAATGTCCCCGTGAAATACGGATTGATATAATAATCAAAAATCACTCCATTTGTCGTTGAAAAAGAAAAATTTGGATCATTATTTATAACCTCAAATTCATATCCGGAGTTAATATCAGAGTCATTTCCATTATCATCTTTATATTGAAAGTTGCCTCGGACTTCATAGCCAGCCTGACATATATTTAAAGGATTAACTGGAACACCATAATTAAAATAAACAACACCATTTCCAGCATTTGTTGGAACACCTACGATAATTTTCTTTCGAATTGTATAATTAGAACAGCCATTGTTGATGATGGCATTAAGCTCAACGACACCATCATAATTCTTTGATACTGTAACCGAAGAACCTGAAGACACAAGCGTAGCGCTACTATTGGATACATCCCAACCTACAATTGTACATCCAGAAGGAAGCCCCGTAATACTGTACACTTCTGTATTACATAAATTATTACTTCCTATTATCTTAGGGGCAATTGCATTAATCGCATTAATTGCATTCAACCGGCCATAACCAAGTTCATTACTACGCCCAGCACTATAAGAGTACCCACCCGTTTTATCTGCATTATTAATTAAGGCAGAACGAATTAAAGCAGGCGTCAAATTAGGGTTTATAACCAACATAAGTGATGCCACAGCGGACACTATTGGCGCAGCAAATGAAGTACCATCAGCAGTACCATAAGCGCTACCCAATTGCGTACTAAAAATCCCAACTCCAGGCGCAGAAATTGTTAGATTTCCACCATAATTAGAAAAATTCGCACGTTGATCAGTTTGGTCCGTAGCCCCTACTGAAATTACATTATTGTTACTAGCGGGATATGAAACAGCAGTATTATCATTTCCTGAAGCGCAAACTACCAATACATTATTTGAGATTGCATAATTAATTGCCGCATCTATAGCTGTTGTACTACTTACAGACAAACTCATTTGTATCACTTTAGCTCCATTGTCAACGGCATATATAATTGCATCATCAATTACTGCACCAACTGGATTTGACATGCCTATGCACAATGACATTAGCTGAGTCCCAGGCGAATTATCCCCACCTGCAATACCTGAGATCCCAATAGAATTATTTGTTTTGGCTGATACAATTCCAGCAACATGTGTACCATGAAAGAATGACGGAAGTGAGTTATTAGACGCTAAATCAAAATTCCATCCCTTCCAATCATCTATAAAGCCATTACCATCATCATCAATTCCGTTTCCTGTCATTGGATTATTGGAATTTGACCAAACATCTTCACCCGAGTTAAGGGCAACATTTTGATAAATGTCTGTTCCTAATCCAATGTCCGGGTGTGTCCAATCAACTCCAGAATCTATGATGGCAACTTTAATACAGTTGCTCCCCATGGTAAACCCCCAAACATCAAACACACCTATTCGATTAAGATACCATTGATTTCCCAAATTAGGATCATTTGGAATAATACTTACATATTTGCCAATCGTATTAAGTTCGACGTTATCAAACAGGGAATTTTTTGCAAGACCTCTAGCGAATTCAATTATATCATTGTCCTTAGGAACTCGCACATCGGCAAATCCTAATTTATTAGGTGTTAAAACCAAAGAAGATCCAAGTTTAATTTCACGGCTGTTAGGTTTCCTCACAAGGTGTACGGTAACGATCCGATCTACCAAGTGGTCTTCCTTAGAATACCAAGCTCCATTTTTTTTTATATATTCCTTTCCTCCAAAATTTTGCTTTTCTTGAGCTTGGCTGAGATAAAATACACATAAGAGCCATACTAAAAGTAATAGTTTTTTCATAACAACTGGGTTTAAGGTTAGAGATTAATTATTTTGAGATTGTAGCGTTATTAATTTAAATAGGTGTTGTCAAAAAATACGACATTGATTTGCCTAACACTAGCGTTTTTCGCCGATCCCACAAATCAACAAATATACTTTATATATCATCTTAGCATTTTCTCTTGCAGGAAGGCCTTTTGTAAAACGTATTAAACAGCACGCTCAAAAGCCTGTTCGTTCCCCTGTTTTAAAAGTGAAAAAGTGCAAAACCATCAATATCTCCCCAGCTGTTTTTCAAGAAAGACTACTATTTTAGTTAAATTTAACTAATAATATCAATCTTTCGCAATACCTACAGAAGAAAACTGCAAGTCGTACAGGCGTTTATAATAGCCGTCTAATTTAAGTAATTGCTGATGTGTTCCCTTTTCTTTGATCTCGCCCTTATCCAATACAATGATCAGATCTGCTTTTTGAATGGTTGATAAACGATGGGCAATAACTATGGAAGTTCTATCCTGCATCAATTTTTCGATCGCATGCTGAATAAGCATTTCAGTTTCGGTATCTACCGATGAAGTTGCCTCATCCAACACTAAAATGGCTGGTTTGTAAACCAAGGCCCTGATAAAAGAAATCAATTGAGCTTGTCCTGCAGAAAGTGTTGCTCCCCTTTCCATCACATTATAATGGTAGCCGCCTGGCAAACGCTCAATAAAATCATGCGCACCTACTTTTTTAGCAGCTTCCACTACTTCTTCATATTCAATATCAGGATTATTTAAGGTGATGTTGTTAAAGATCGTATCTGAAAAGAGAAAAACGTCCTGCAAAACCGTCGCTATATTCCGGCGCAAATAAGATAGGTCATAATCCTGAATATTTTGCTGATCAATGGTGATACTGCCTTTTTGGATTTCGTAAAAACGGTTCAGGATATTGATAGTTGATGACTTACCTGCTCCAGTAGCACCCACCAAAGCAATGGTTTGTCCAGACTTCACTTCAAAAGAAATGTCTTTCAACACATATTTTGGATCTTCTTCTCCATCTTGATCATAACTGAACCAAACATTTTTGAAAGCAATATTTCCTTCCAGTTTTTGGGGAGCCAAAGTCCCCGAATTCAGGGTAATTTCCTGAGTATCCAACACTTTAAAAACACGTTCGGCACCTACCATCCCCATTTGAAGGGTATTAAATTTATCCGCAAGCTCCCTAATAGGCCTAAACAACATGTTGATGAACATGATGAAGGTGGTAATGATTCCTGGATCCAAATCTGGCTTGGCCAATACGGTTTTTGCGCCATACCAAATTAACAATCCTAAAGACATCGCTGAAATCAACTCCACTACAGGGAAGAAAATGGAATAGTACCAGTTAGAACGGATATTGGCATCGCGATAGCGCGAATTGATCTTTTCAAATTTCTTATATTCTTGATCTTCCCGAGCAAAATATTGAATGATGGCAATACCGCTAATATGCTCTTGTAAAAAGGTATTCAGATTAGATACCTCGGCCCTCACTTCCTGGAAAGCTACTTTTATCGCCTTCTGGAAAATTCTGGTAGCGATGATCAGAAATGGCATTGGAATTAACACGGCCAAGGTAAGTTTCCAGTCCATCCAAAACATAATGGTCATGAGCACGATTACCTGCAATAGATCTCCAATCATGGCAATCAATCCTTCGGAAAAAATATCTGCAATGGTTTCTAAATCTGAAACTGTGCGGGTAATGAGTTGGCCAATGGGAGTTTTATCAAAAAATTTCAGCCGTAATTTACTGATATGGTTAAATACGTTAATCCGTAAATCCCTAATCGCCGATTGCCCGAGTTTATTGGTAAGTAGTGTATGCGCATATTGGAAAACGGTTTGCAACACCAACAGCACTAACATTAAAATGGTAATATTTAACAAACCATAGTAATCACCTTTAAGAATATGCTTATCCAAAGTATAACCTACTAAAAGTGGCCTAGCAGGAGCAATGGCCGCCAATAAAATAGTAAGTACTACCGACCAGATAAAAATAGCTCGATAAGGCCTTACATAGTCCATTACCCTTTTTAACAAGCTAAAATTAAATGCGTCTCCAGTTACTTTTGACATGTTTTAAATTTTGAATGATTGAATTTCGAATGATTGAATATTCCTCTCTCGATATTCAATCATTCAATTATTCTCTCATTTAATCATTTTTAATATATGGATATTCTACCGCTACCAAATAAAGTCCGCAAGCTGGTACGGATTGACCAGCATTACCACGGTTTTTACTTTCCACGATTTTTGAAACTTCCTGCATTTCAATATCTCCACGGCCCACCATTACCAAAGTACCCATAATAGCCCGTACCATGTTCCGTAAAAATCGGTCCGCTTTGATGGTAAAAATAATTCCGTTTGGTTGTAATTCAAATATTGCATGGCTAATTTTACAGTTATTGGTAAAGGTTTGCGTGTTTGACTTACTGAAACAAGAAAAATCCGTGTATTGTAATAGCAGTTGTGCAGCCTGGTTCATTTTCTCTACGTCCAATCCTCCCTTGTACAACCACGAACGATCTAACTTAAACGGATCTTTCTGGAAATGAAGATGGTATTTGTATTCTCTAGCGGTAGCGTCAAAACGAGCATGAGCATTAGTAGCCACTTCAAAAATACGATGCACGGCAATACTATAAGGCAGTAGTGCATTTAATCCCGTTGTTGCACTGGCCAACTGTTTAGAAGTTACGCCTACCAAATCAATATGAGCATAAAATTGTGTGGCATGAACGCCCGTATCTGTACGCCCACATCCCAAAGAAACAATTTCCTGTCTGAAATAAGTACTTAACGCCTTATCCAAACATTCCTGAACAGTAATCCCATTAGGTTGTATTTGCCAGCCATGATAATCAGTGCCGTTATAGCTAAGCTCAACGAAATAACGTTTTGTTTCCAAGCTGCAAAAATAAGGTTTTAAGTTATAAGTAGTGAGTTATAAGTTGAGCAAAAGCCCAGAAAACGGAACAACCAAAACCTAACAAACCAAATAAAAAGTTAAGTTTGTAAAAAATTTCATCTCATTATGATTCAGAGAATTCAATCTATTTGGCTATTACTTGCCGCTATTACCATTTTATGTTTATTGTTTGTCCCTATTATGGGTATTGTTTCAAATGTTGGATATCACACATTATATGGTACAGGTCTTAAAAGCCCCGGCACAGACGGTTCGGCTACCAACATTCCCTTATTGATTAGCACTGTGTTTGCCGGCCTAATTAGCTTGGTAAATATTTTCAATTTTAGGAATAGAAAACTGCAAACTCGTATTGCTTTATTGAACATCATATTGATTTTAGCTTTATCGGCATGGTTTTTCCAGATAATCAACAATGTAAGCGGTGCGACTCAGTTTGATCTTGAACCAGGGATTTATCTTCCATTAGTGGCTATTATTTTTACGTTATTAGCGATTAGAGGAATCAAAAAGGACGAAAAACTAATTCGCTCCGCTGATAGATTGCGTTAAAAAACAATATTTTTCAGGTAATTGACTAAATGTTAGGTTTTTATTAACTTTAGCGTAATCGTTCACCTCTAAACCCCTTTTATGAAAAAACTTTTACTTTCAATTTTATTAATTACTGGAATTACTGCAAGTGGATATGCGCAACTAATCGATGATTTCAGCGATGGCGATTTCACGAACAATCCAACTTGGACAGGAACAACCGCAAATTGGACAATTGTAGCAAATAGTAGTGTCGCAGGCGGCACTACAGGATCAAATACATTAAGGCTAAATGCACCAGCTGATTTCAATGGAGACGGAAGCGGCACAAGCTATCTAAGCACACAAAGAACCGCGACCTGGGGCAACGAACAAAGCTGGGGCGTGTGGATTGGAAGACGTGCACAAGCTGCTACAGCTGCCAATGTAACCTATATTTGGCTTTATGCATCGGAAGCTAACGTTACCAGCCCTACGGTAGATGGCTATAGAATAAAATTTGGCGATGACAGCGGAGGAGACGAGATTTATCTTGAAAAAGTAACAGACGGAGTTCCGACTACTATTATAACAAGTTCTAGCGCTGTTACAAACGGCTTGACCAATATTGGCTTTCAAATACGAATAACCAGGTCATTAGGAGGAACTTGGAATCTTTTCTCTTCTGCTCTTCCAACAACAAATGGAACGGGTGCTAATGCAGCCGCTACTTTAACTTCAGCTACCACGTCAAACAATTTGGGAAGCGCCGTGGATAATACTTATACCAATTTCTCGAATGGTTATTTTTCGATTGCCGCCACGCATAGTGGCAGCGCTAGTCCAAGAGCAGGACTAGAAGTAGATAATTTCAAATTTGACACTAGCGAATCAGCAACTCTCCCAGTATCCCTAACCTCTTTCACTGCAAAAGCCTATTTGCAAAATATCGATTTAGCTTGGGCAACTGCATCAGAAAGTAACAATTCTCATTTTGAGATTTTACGCTCTGGAGATGGTAAAAGTTTTTCTAAAATTGGCAACATAAACGGTGCCGGCACCAGCAATACTCCAAAAAGCTATATCTTTACTGATAAAGATGCATTGCCTGGAGTGAGTTATTACCAACTTAAACAGGTGGATGCAGATGGTAAAAGCGCTGAATCTGAAATTGTCGCTGTAAAATCAAATGTAGCAGCCAGCAATTTTAGCGTATTTGCCAACAAACAGGAAGGAACGGTTAGGCTCACTATTTTTGCTGCCAATGAAGGAAAAGGCTCTATTAAAATCTATGACCTGAATGGCCGCAAATTAACAGAACAACAATTGAGCTTACATAAGGGCTATACCAATGTTTCGGTACCTTTTAGTGGCGCTAATGGTTTACATGTAGCCTCATTAACCACAGCAAGCGAAACCGTTACACAAAAATTCATCCAATAAATACTTTAGACTTACGAAGGCTTAAAACCTTCGTAAGTCTCTCCATAAAATTAACACTCATGAAAAATACGCTCCGACTAGCGTTACCCCTATTATCTCTATTCATCTTCATTAGCTGCAATCAAAGAAATCGCTTAGCAGATTTTGTACAGCAATATAACTATACCGCTCAAAGTCCTTTATTTAGATCCTCTATTGGCCAACAGGGAATCATTACCCATTCAAACGCAGAAATTGTAGACAGAGAAGGCAGTACAGGATTGAAAGATATCAAAATCACTTTTATGTCTAGTTTGAAAGATGGAGATCAAGATGCAGACTTGTATAAGGAATTGATTCCGTTAACTTTTGTAAATATTATACAACAAAATAAACTAGCTACTGAAATACTTGACAGGGGGACTAAATTTTTGGTGGTTTTTAGTTCTAGAGACGGTAAAACCCTAAAGGAACTAATCATAGACAAAGCCAAATACCAAGAGCTGATTTCGAGCGAAAAAAATGGATCGCACCAATTAGAAGGTAATGACCAAACCATGGATTCTCAAGTTAATCAGATATTGGTACTATTAAACAAAGGCTTACCAGTGGTAATTAACAAAGAATTAGATGCAAGCCTCACCAACATTAGTTTAAATGAAGAGGACCGACTGCTTTATAAAGTAATTATAAATAGCAATGAAGCAAATCTACTAAAAGGACCAGACGCCGCCATTCTTTTGAAAGACGAGATTTTGAGGAATCCCAACATCACACAGCTTTTTAACAAGATGCGCCGTTTTGGAGTTAAAGGCATTACTTACATTTATTACAATAAAAAACAACAAGAGATCAACAAAGTAAACATTGATCAAGAGGATCTATAAAACCATACCAAACAAATAATACGATACATGAAGATGGCCCAAAATTTAGAAGAAGACATTTATAATCAATTAAATGCCGGCTTTACTAAAGAAGAAATTAGAAGCAACTTAATTACCAACGGAGTTCCCACCGAAGAGATAGATAAAACCTTTGAAACGATCAATTTCAATTATACACCAGCAAGCGTAGGAAGCGGCTCTTCAACCAAAAGCATCATTATTACCATTATTTTTTTGTTGATCACTACATTTAAAGTAATAAGATGTATTTCGAGGAATGACGACCGAACACGCTATAACACACAGCAACAATTTGATCACTCAGTAAACGACAACTTATACCAAGCTAAAAATGCTCAAGTCAATAGAGAAATTGCTAACCTTAACAGCCAGAAATTTATATACAAAGACTACCAACAATTAGAAAACATTTCATCCGCTGAACTGAAAGCCTATAAAATTCAAAAAGTAACTAATGATAGTTTAATTGTTTTCGACCTAGGCTCAAAAATAAATATAAAAGCTGGCACTTATTATTTAAACAACTATAGTAATAAGCTTAGGATGGGACTGAAAACCAAAAACAACACTAATATTTTTATTTATGATTTTGAGGTAAGTGCTGATGGTTTGTTGTTAGATGAGTTTAAATATGCTAAAGCGGGAATGACGATTGAAAATGCAAAGACAGACAAACTAGTTTCCATGAAAACCATTAAATATAACTTGACTGTTAATGATCTTCAGTATAATGGATTTGCTCTTATCTCTAAAGAAAACAACCGCTTTCTCTGTTTTGCATTTGAAAATGACAAATTAAGCAAAAACAAACTCCAAGGGGAGGCAATTAAGTTTTTTGAAAATAATTTTAAAATTAACAAAGGATAAGCCTCGCAAAAGGTGCCCAAACCATCGACACCTTTAACCCTCACTACCAAGTTTGCTTATAAACATATTCGGAATAAGGCTAAAGACCAATAAAAACAAACCTATCATCAAAAAAGACAGAAGCTAAAAGCATCAAAACAAATGCAAAATAGGCGAAACTTTTCAGCAAGGATTGCGTCAAAAACACAGTCCTACCCACCTTTAAAGGCCCACCTACCAGCAACACAACTTTTAACCTTCTTATTTCCAATTTATTAAGCCAAAAACAAATTACTTACAACTATATAAATTACCAATTATTAACCGTACCTTTGCGCCTTAATTTAAAAATGTTATAATGATAAACCCATTTAGTAAATTGGGGATAAGTGATGACGTTGTTAATGCCGTTAAAGAGCTAGGATTTGAAAATCCTACGCCTATTCAGGAGCAAGCCATTCCTGTACTGTTAGAGGGTAGTAACGACTTTGTTGGTTTGGCCCAAACAGGAACAGGAAAAACAGCCGCATTTGGTTTGCCGTTGTTAGAATTAATCGACTTTAAGAGCAATAAGCCACAGGCACTCGTATTGTGCCCTACTCGTGAGCTTTGTTTGCAGATTGCAAACGACATCAGAAATTTCTCAAAGAACACGCCTGGTGCTAGTGTTGTTGCCGTTTACGGTGGCGCTAACATCATGCAGCAACTCCGCGAAATTAGAAACGGAGTTCAAATTGTTGTGGCCACGCCCGGCCGTATGTTAGATATTATTGGCCGTAAAGCCATTGATTTTTCTAATGTGAAATATGTAGTATTAGATGAGGCGGATGAAATGTTGAATATGGGCTTCCAAGAAGACATCAACGACATCCTTTCTACTACACCAGACGAAAAGAAAACTTGGTTATTTTCAGCTACGATGCCACCTGAGGTGCGTCGCATAGCGAAAAATTACATGGAAAACCCTACAGAGTTAACCATGGGCACCAAGAATACAGGTAACGTAAATATTGAGCACGAATACTATATTGTTAAGGCTCGCGATAAATATGCTGCCTTAAAACGTATTGTAGATTATAACCCAGATATTTTTGGTGTGGTTTTCTGCAAAACCAAAATGGATACGCAAGATGTTGCCGAGCATTTAATTAAAGATGGTTACAATGCTGATGCTTTACACGGAGATTTATCTCAACAACAACGTGATAAGGTAATGCAACGTTTCCGCGACCGTAACATGCAGTTATTAATTGCTACAGATGTTGCCGCTCGTGGTATCGACGTAAACAATGTAACTCACGTAATTAACTACGCTTTGCCTGACGAGATTGAAAGTTACACTCACCGTTCTGGCCGTACCGGCCGTGCTGGTAAAACTGGTGTTTCTATCTGTATCATCAACGCTAAAGAAACTGGCAAAATCCGCCAGATTGAAAGAATTATTGGAAAACAATTTACAAAAGCAGAATTACCTACAGGTTTTGATGTTTGCGAAAAACAATTATTCGGACTGGTTCACCGCGTACACAACGTAGAAGTTAACGAGGAGCAAATCGACAAATACATGTCGAGGATTAACGACGAATTTGCTGATTTGAGCAAAGAGGAAGTGATCAAGAAATTTGCTTCGTTAGAATTTAACCGTTTCTTAGAATATTATCAAAACGCACCAGATCTTAACTTAAGTGCTGATGACCGTGAACGTGGTGAGCGTGGCGATAGAAGAGAGCGTGGCGAACGTGGCGGCAGAGGTGCTGAAGCGGGTTACTCTCGTTTATTTATCAACGTGGGTTCGGTAGACGAATTTACCAGAGGTGATTTGTTGAGCTTTGTTTGCAACAACGGTCGTATTAGTGGTAAAGCTGTTGGTAAAATTGACTTGAAAGGTGTTTTCTCTTTTGTTGAAGTAGAAAGCGCTGCTGCTGAAACACTTTTAGCTAACTTTAAAGACGTACAATATAACGGCAGAGAAGTTAGAATTGAATTAAGTGGTGATGCACCTAGAAGTAGCAACCGTGATGGAAGACGTGGCGGTGACCGTGGCGGATTTGGCGGAGACAGAAGACGTGAAGGCGGTGGAGGCTACAGAGGTGGCGATAGAAGAAGTGGTGGCGGAAGCGGAAGACGTGATCGTGATGGCGGAAACGGCGGCGGTGGCTTCAGAGATTTCTCTGGTCGTAGCCGTGAAGAAAGAAGTGGTGGAAGCGGAAGACGTGAAGGCGGAAATGGCGGTGGCGGAAGCGACAGAAGACGTAGATCATAGTTTGCAATAGACTAATCTTCATAAAAAAGCCCCGCACTTGCGGGGCTTTTTGTTTTTCTCTTTTATTTGCCATGTTCTTCTACCACTTTCAAGAATAGGTTACCAAAGCTCTACGAAATAGAATCTCCAAATAATTGTTAGATTTCTCCTCATTCTTCGTCGAAATGACGCAACTTTTGACGTTACTGAACTGGCTTATTTTTAATCTGGCTAGCTTTCAAATAAACTTTCGCTCCCTTTTTATTTACATAATACTTGCGGTTTTTACCATCTATATAAACATTTGAACCGTCAGGAGCCATTTTACCTTTATAGGTTTCATCAGCAACCTTTGCGGTGCCTTTCACAGCAACTTCGGCGGTTTTATTCCCCACAGCAGTAGCACCTTTTTCTACGGCTTTGCCTGTTTTTTGTAGTGCCTTTCCTACTTCGGTTTTCTTCTCCTTTTTTTCTTGAGCGTTAGTGTTCAATGAAAATAAGCCTAGTGCTGCTACAGCCAATAAGCCCACGATGTATCTCTTTTTCATTTTCTTTTTGGTTTTATGAGAAAAGAACAAATGAGGGAATGGTTTGTTTTTTCGACAAAAAACAAATACCTCTTCAACATCCAGATATTATTCTTGTATATTCGGATACAAGTTCTCAATTCATGAAAAAACGTTTCTTATTATTTGCCCTCGCTCTATACTTATTTTCTTGTAATCCTGTTCGTAAAACACTTGAAGGTGGCAGCATTAAACAAACCTCATTTACAGAGAAAATTCCTTTTACATTTGATTCCGGTCTGCCCATTATTAAGGTAGAGATTAACGGCAAACACTATAATTTTCTATTCGACACTGGCGCACCTACTGTCATTTCTCCGGAACTACAACAACTTTTACAGCTAAAGCCGAAAGCCGTAGGTAAAACTTCCGACTCACAAGGCAACACCAACCAGCAGGCATTTGTTAAAATCCCTCTTCTCAAAATTGGATCCCTACAGTTTGAAAATATTGGCGCTTCGGTTATTGATATGAAAAAGGTTTTTGAGTTTAAATGCATGGATTTTGATGGAATTATTGGCGCAAACCAAATGGAAAAAGCCATTTGGCAAATCGATTACAGAAACCTAGTAATTACCGCAAGCAATACCATTTCCAATTTCGATATCCCTAAACAGGCAGAAATATTAAACTTCATTCCTAAAGCAGGACAAATGACACCAAGAGTGGCCGTAAAAATAGGAAATCAAATAGCCAGCACAACTTTTGACACGGGTGCTGCTACTGATTTCAGCTTACCTTACCAAATCTACAAAAGCGAGGTAGCCTCCATAAACGGAGTAGAAGCAATTGGCAGTTCCAGCTCTGGCATTTTTGGTGCGAGCAAAAACGCCACCACTACTTACAAAAAAGTACCTAGCCTTGCAATTGGCAACATCGAAATAAAGAACCAAATTGTTGCTTTTAACGAAGGGACAACAGCAATTATCGGGAATTCATTTTTAAAAAACTATCGACTGGTACTGAGCTGGAAGGAAAACAAAATCTACCTCATTAAAGAACTTGAAAACCAAAACGAAAAATTAGAAACCTATGGTATCGGTTTAAGATATGTTAACCTGAAGCCTACCATTGTTAAAATTTTCAAAGGTACTGAGGCCGAAAAAGCTGGACTCTTGATCAATGATCAAATTATTGCTGTTGACGATAAAAGCACCTCGAATTTAACCCAAGCAGAAGCTTGTAATTACACCTTCAACAACATTTTAAATGGGAAAGAAACTAGGTCGATCACGATTTTACGAAACGGCGAAAAACTGGTTTTCAACTTAAAAAAAACAGTACTGCTTAATTAGCTCAGCTTTTCGGTCAACGCTTTCATTTCCGTGTGCGGAGATTTCCTTTCATAAAGGATCTGATAAACCGCTTCAGAAATTGGCATGTCAACTCCATATTTCTCATTGATATGATGCATAGAGTTTGCAGCGTAATAACCTTCGGCAATCATGGCCATTTCCAATTGTGCTGATTTTACGGTGTACCCCTTCCCTATCATGTTACCAAAAGTACGGTTTCGGCTAAATTGAGAATAAGCAGTTACCATCAAATCACCTAAATAGGCAGACTCCTTGATATCTCGCTCAATTGGATGAACTACGCCAACAAAGCGTTCTATTTCTCGAATTGCGTTTGAAATAAGCACTGCCTGGAAGTTATCACCATAACCCACCGCATGACAAATACCGCTAGCTACCGCGTAGATGTTCTTCAGCACCGCAGCATATTCAGTACCGAAAATATCATCAGAGATATTAGTTTTAATATATCTGGTGTTTAAATGGTTGGCAAAGTTTTCGGCCAAGGCAACATCCGTAGAGGCAATGGTTAAGTAAGAAAGCTTTTCTAAAGCCACTTCTTCGGCATGACATGGCCCACTAACAACTACAATATCCTCATAAGGAAGTTCAAATTTTTGATGCAGAAAATCACCGATGATCAGGTTTTCTTCTGGCACAATACCTTTGATCGCTGAAATCAGTTTTTTACCTTTCAACTGGGCTGGGCTGATATTTTTCAATGTATCAGTCAAGAAAGCAGCAGGAACATTGAGCACCACATAATCCGCTTGGGAAATCACATACTCAATATCCGAAGAAACGTTCTCAGGTTTCACCTTAATTTCAACGGCACTAAGGTAGCTAGGATTATGCTTATAGTTCCTGATATGGCTAATGGCCTCCTCATTACGCATCCACCAAAAAATTTCCTTTTCGGATTCGTTATCAGAAAGCATTTTAATAATGGCTGTTGCCCAGCTCCCACCGCCAATCATGGCTATTTTCGGTCTGCTCATATCAGTTGTTAGTTCTGCTGTATTACCGTTAAACATCGGCTAAAAACAAAAGGTTTAAGAAAATGCGATATGCACTTCCTTAAACCTTTACAAAAATAACTAAATATTATGATTTGCTACGACTACTTTTTACTTCCAGTAGTAAACAACTTATCTTTAGAGGTTTGCTCTACCTTTGTACCGTCTTTCAGCTTATTTTGGATAGCCGAATAAGGTCCAGAAACAATCTGCTCACCTGCTTTAAGTCCTTTTTTAACGATGATGTATTGATCATTTTGGATTCCTGTACTCACTTCTGCCTTTTTAACCGTTGAGGTTTTAGCATCAAAAAGATATACATATTGTTTGATCTGTTTATCGCTCAATTTGCTTTTCTGCTTTTCAGCATCTTCGCCGCCACTGCTACTGTCATTTTTGTTGTCAGTAAAAATAGCTTGGATAGGCACTGCTAAACCTTTCACTGTTTCGCTTTCAATATCAACAGTTGCTGAAAGACCTGGCCTGAAAGGAGAAGGAAGATCTTTGGCTCCACCCTTAACCGTACTATATGACTCTGCCAACAATCTTACTTTCACAGAGAAGTTGGTTACTTGATCTACAGAGGCCGTTGTTGCAGCACCAACATTAGTAGAAGAGCTAGCAATTTCAGTTACCACACCTCTAAATTTCTTGCCCGAGAAAGCATCTACTTCAACCGTAGCACTGTCACCTAAGGTTACACGGTTGATATCATTTTCATTTACATCAACATTAACCTCCATATTGCTCAAGTTAGAAATACGCATAATTTCAGTACCTGCCATTTGTGAAGTACCCAAAATACGATCACCAAGCTCAATAGATAGTTTAGAAACTACTCCATCAACTGGAGCATAAATGGTAGTCCTAGCTAAGTTAGCACCCGCCTCTTTCACATTAGCTGCCGATTGTTCTAACCCAAATTTAGCACCAGTTACATTTTCTTTAGAACTCTCTAAAGTTGATTTTGCAGTTAAATAAGCAGCCTTTGCATTGTCAAACTCTGCAGCAGAAATTACTTTTTTGTTGTAAAGCTCCACGTTACGTTTATAAGTGGCCTCGGCATTCACAAAGTTAGCTTGCGATTGAACCAATTGTTGTTGCGATGCTGCTACGCTAGCTTTTTGTGAGTTATAAGAAGCTACCGCTCTTTCATAACCCGATTGTAAAATATCTGGACGTACTTTACAAAGCAACTGCCCTTTCTTTACCACATCACCTTCTTTTACCAAAAGTTCAGTCACCTCTCCAGACACCTCCGAACTTAATTTTACTTCGGTTTCTGGCTGTATCTTACCGCTGGCGGTTACGGTTTCAATCACTGTTTTCTCTCCAGCTTTCTCTACAGTCACCTTTTCGATCTGTTCTTTACCAATTACTCCTGCTAATTTCAATATAATTAGCAATGCGATAATTGCTCCAGCGCCTATTAAAATGTGTTTTAACTTCATAATTTATCTCAAATATGCTTTTGATAGCTTGTTTTTAATCCTTTTTAAAATGCAATTTGCTTGCCTAAATAATAATCAATCACCTTTGACTTGAACAATAGATCATATTTAGCTTGTATCATATCTATTTCAGCTCTGTTCCTGTTCGTTAGGGCTGTACTGTATTCTACCGAATTGGCCAAGCCAACGTTATAACGCTGTTCGATTACATAAAATGCATCTTTTTGGGCACTGAAAGCATTTTGGGTAGATTGATATTTACTTTCAGCAGCTTTCAAATCAGCAACAGCTTGGAAAATAACTTTATTCAAATTATTTTTTGAAAGTTGCTCTTGTACTTGGGTATTTTGATAGTTGATTTTTGCTCTTCTTACATTGGAGCGGGCATTAAAACCATTAAATAATGGAATGGTCAAGCTAAAACCAACAAACTGGTTAAAGTTGTCCTTAATTTGTGAAGAGAATTTTTGGTTAGCATAAGTCGTCAAGAATGCATCGGTAACGACTTTTTCATTGGTAGTAGCTGTACGCCCAATTTCTCTTACCCCATTTGGCACAATAGATTCTACATATTGACGTCCGCTAGAATAGTTAGTTCCCAAACCACCTCCAAACGATAAACGAGGATAGTAAGTTCCTTTAGCGACATCAATTCCTTTTTCGGCGGCCAATGTTCTTAAAGAGGCCAGTTTGATATCAGGAAATGCGCTCATTGCCGAAGAAACGACCTCTGAAGCAGTATAGTTATTTTTCGCAATTACCAAAGCATCTACCGGTGGGACCTGCACTGCAAATTGATTATCAGAAGGCAGTTCCATTAATTGGTTAAGCGTTAAATAAGAAATAGTAAGGTTATTTTGCGCATTGGTCATTTCCAATTCAGAACTTGCCACCTGCGATTTGGCCTGAGAAACGTCGGCCAAGGTCTTATTCCCTACTTCCAACAACTGCTCCTGCTGATTGAGCTGCTGCTTTGCCACCGTTAATTGAGCCTCCGCTGCCTTTAGCAAGTCTTTATTGAACAAAATTTGCATATAAGCCGTTACCACTTGTAAAATCAGGTCATTTTTTACCTTATCTACATTGGCTTTATCGGCATCTAGCAACAACTTATTCTGCTTAATTTGGTTTACCTTTTGCCATCCTGCAAACAAATCAACGCTGGCAGAAAGGCTACCACTGGCCGAGTTGAACTGTTGGCTGATATATTGGTTGGTAGAAGGGTCGATACTGCGACCAAAATTACGATTGCCACTAGCACTAGCGTTTAGCGAAGGCAAAACGGCATTTCGAGATTGCTTAAAAGTCTCTTCACCTAAAGCTGCACTAAATTGCGCTTGTTTAACCTGTAGGTTATTTTTAAGGGTTTTATCAATGGCATCCTGAATAGTAATCACCTCTTGTGCAAAGGCTATCTGACCACCAACAGACGTGGAGAGCACCACACCAAACAATAAACCTAGGCTATAAATTTTCTTCATAAATTAAGTTTCACAATTATAAATAAACAAGGGCTTGTTTTCTGTAATTTTTTAACTACAGCCTTTAATGTTTACATTTACAGCATGTACACTGTTAGGCCGCCCTTTTTTCTCAAATGGTATTATCGCAATAATCTAATTTGGAATAAAGATAGCACAGAAAAATTTGTTTACCTCACGTTTGACGATGGCCCCATCCCAAATGTTACAAGCTTTGTGCTAAATACCCTAAAAAGTTTTAATGTTAAAGCTACTTTCTTTTGTATCGGCGACAATATAAGTAAACACCCCGAAGTATTTGAACAAATCAAAGCAGATGGACACGTCATTGGCAACCATACCTACAACCATTTAAAGGGCTGGAAAACGGACAACGAAACCTACTTAGATAACTTCTGGAAATGCCAAGCATTAACTGGCACCAATTTGTTTAGACCACCTTATGGGAGGATTAAGAAAAGTCAAATCAAAGATTTAGTTACAAGTTACGAGTTACAGGTTACGGGCAACTCACAACCCGTAACCCATAACCAACAACTCAATATTATTATGTGGGACGTACTAAGTGGTGATTTCGACCTAAACCTATCTCCCGAAAAGTGCTATCAAAATGTGATTAAAAATACCAGAAACGGCTCCATTATTGTTTTTCACGATAGCTTGAAAGCTTGGGATAGATTGGAATACGCTCTACCTAAAAGTATTGAATACTTATTGCAGCAGGGTTATCAGTTTAAAGTATTATAGACTTTCTATGAAATCCCTCTCTTTTAGAGGGGTGCCCAACGGTCGGGATGTTTAAAACTTGCTGTCATTAAGCAAATCACGAAAAGCGACCTTTATCACCGAATAACACTCCCTATCTCCTCGCTTGCAGAAGTTTTCCGTATAAAAATCAACGCATCAAAATCTTTAGCTATGGTAGTTGGCAAGGCAAATGGCGCTTTCCAATTCACCATAATATTGGTAATTTTTTTGGTCTGCGAGCCAAAAGGATTTCCTTCCTTAAAACGCACATAAAAATTGGGATATTTCACTTGATTAAACAAAGCTGTAAAACTACCATCGGTAACTGGCGCTAATTCATTAATAGCAAAAGTATAACCATGCTCATCAGTCCAATTCATGGTGCGCACTTTACCTTCGTAAGTATCAAAGGCGATATTAAAGAATTTATTGCCATAAGCTTCCTTTAAATAATCGCCCATGGCACTAATTTCTGGCATCGTTTTATTTTTAGCCGTATGGATATTATGCGCCCATAAAATCACTTTTGCCTTGCTAGCATCCTTCGCTTTAACCACTTCTTCTGTCATCAATTGATCTCTGCTAAAAGGATCATAAAACGTTTCCTTATGAAAACCAAATACGCCCACCTTTTTATTCGGATTTGTCATATTATAATACTTTAGCCATTCAAACAATTCGACGAATTCTTGAGTTCTGTAGGCCATCAAGCCGTTCATGGCCAAATCCAAATCTTCACTTTTATGAGACAGAATATACTCATTAATTTTTGCGAACTCAGTGTCTAGGTGCTCAAAACCTATCTGAGTATAGCCCTCATAAGTCACCAAATACCGAATAATTTTATTTTTCTCCAAGTAAAATTCTTTGGTGCCATGACTAGCCTCACCCAACATCAACACCTCAACACCAGTCAAATCTTGCTTTAGTTTTGAGGTATAGCGAGCTAAATCAACTGCATTTTTATTTAACCAAGTAATATCTGCATCTTGACCGTAGCTTGCAGAACTAACCAACAAGAAAATAATAAAGTAAAGTTTTTTCATCTATTTTTTTCTTATCAGATGCGAGTATCAGACCTTTTCCACAGCATCAATTATTTATTTTCTTTTTGATATGGATTTATTTCTCTTTTTTCATCCTTAACATTGAAATCACATGAAAAAACTAACTTGGTCACCTAACTTAACTCCAATGAACAAATTTTACAAAGCCGCTTTATCATTTGCCTGCCTAATCTCCGTATCAATTTGCCACGCCCAAGAAAAAGAACTTACTTTAAGTAGCAAAACCAATAACGACCGCAGTGTAAGCATCAATACCACCAAAAAATCACCAGGAACTTATACTGTAATACTCAATTTCAGGGAGCTGACCAACGCTAGCGAACCAGGTGAACCCGTTTATAGAGTACGACATGACGGCGACAATATCCTTACATTAAATCCCATTAATAAAAACCAAGGCATCGGCCTCTCCTATAGCTACACCTACATCAGAGGTGAACTGAACCCGAAATACAACAAAGACTTTGTTTACCTTCTGCCCTATGGTAAAGGTAGAAAAGTAAGGGCTGTGGAATCGACTTTCCTGAACGCTACCTATTTTGGTTCAACCACTCCCGACGATTGGAAAGCCTACCGTTTTTACACACAAGAGGCAGATACCGTTACAGCCATTAGAAAAGGAATAGTAGTAAACGTAAGCGATGTATATGACGAAGACGCGAAAGACCTAAAGTACACCAGCAAGGTAAATACAGTAATTGTAGAACACGCTGACGGTACTTTGGCCACCTACAAAGGTTTTAAAAAAGGAATTTTGGTAAAAGAAGGTCAAACGGTATTTCCAGGAACAGCTTTAGGCATCAACAATATCACCAATGAAAGGTATGGAATTTCATTACTAATTACCTATCTAAAATCAGCTGAGATTGGCGCAGCCAAACAAAATCCAAAGGAAACTAAAAGCTTATACGGCTTTATTACGCCATACTTCTGTACTGCAGAAAATGCCAATGGTATATTAACTAGCCAAAAGTATTATCACGCAGCAACAACTCCAGAAATTGTCCAAAAAGAGATGACCAAAAAGGAGATTAAAAATTTGACGAAAAAATAAGTTCGACAGATCGTTATAGCACAAAAACCTCGTAGATTTCTAAAATCTACGAGGTTTAACATCAAGCCAAATACTCAAGCTATTGATATCCGCAAAAGTCTGCTTACTTTTATTGTTTTAACACCAAATACGATGCGGAATCAACCTTACATCCTAGCCTTAGGATGTTTAATCCTTATATTTAACACACTACATTCGCCTATAAAGGCCCAAACTCAAACGAATGTTAGCAACGTTAGCCTAGAAAAGAAAAAACAGGAGATAGACAGCATCATAAAAGCGTACGCAGCTATTAATAAATTTAATGGAACAGCTTTGGTTCACTATCAAAACAATACTGTTTTTGAAAAATCTTATGGTTGGCAAAACGCAGAGAAGAAAACTCCCAATCAAAATAAAAGTGTTTATCAGATTGCTTCTTTAACCAAATCCTTCACCGCGCTAGTGATTGTTAAGCTAAGTGAAGAGGGAAAGCTCTCTGTTAAAGATCCGATTTCAAAGTTTATTGCTGATTATCCAAGGGGAAATGAAATCACTATTGAACATCTGCTTACTCACAGTTCAGGAATTTATGAGGCCTTGCGAAACAAAGAATACTTCCGCCTGCTCCACACAGGGAAAATCATTAACAAAAATGAGGAGCTTTCTTTTTTCAAAAATGAACCCCTAGACTTTGAACCTGGCACCAATTTCTCCTATAGTAATTCTGGATATATTTTACTGGGAATCATTATTGAAAAAGTAACGGGGCTTTCATATGAAGATGCGGTAAGAAAAATCATCTTAACCCCTTTGAAAATGACCCATACCGGCTTTGACTATCCAGCTTTGAAAAGCCAGTACAAAACAGTTCCCTATTCCTATATTTCGATAACAAGACAAAAAAAATCAGAAATATGGAATCCCTCATTGACTGGTCCAGCAGGACAAATCTACAGCACAGTGGCAGACCTATACCGTTATTACAAAGGATTGAAAGATCATAAAATTGTTTCTAAAGAAGCATTTAAAAAAGCTACAACACCTTATTTGAGCGGCTATGGTTACGGTTGGTTTATTGATGACCTTTACGGGAAAAAACTAATCAATCATGGTGGAAACATAGAAGGCTCTACAAGTTACTTTGCCATGCTCCCTGGTGATGACCTGTGCATTATACTACTCAACAATATCACCAGTAAAAGGCTAGAGAGAGCTGGAAACACCATTTTTGCAGCCATGCTAGGGCAATCATATACGCTTCCGCAACCCAAGAAAGAAATAACATTAAATTCCGATTTGCTCAAAAAATATGCGGGAAATTATGAACTCTCTGATGACGAGGTTATTCATATCCTGTACGAAAACGGTCAGCTTTATATGCAAAACAATAATGAACCCAAAGTAAGAATGCTGGCGGAGAAGGAGAATATATTTTTCCTACACGATGATGACACCGAAATTTCTTTTATTTTCAAAAAGGGAGAAAAAGACGCGGTTATGGTCAGAAAAGGACTTTCTTCAAAAACAGCCGATAAGCTTTAAGGTACGGCTTTAACAGAAATTGCCAGCTTGTCGTTGGAGTGTCTAACACCATACAAAAACCTCGTAGGTTTCAGAAACCTACGAGGTTTAATAGCAGCACTAGCGAAAACATGAACTACACGGCAACCAAGAATAATTCCCTCGATTTTTTATCAAATTCTTTTTCATAATTTTTTCTTTACATAGAGATTATCTTAAAGAAATCGCTAAATGATTAAAAACCCATCATCAAAGAACATAAAAAACTTAAACAAAATACTGAAATACAACACATTACAATTATAAAAAAATATTTACACCTCGCTTTAGTTTAGAATAAATTCAAATTACCTAATTACCTGCTTTAATTGCTTTTAAAGGTTGTTTTTGTTATTTTTGTTTTGATCAAAAATTTAAGTTTTTTCGATCGGCAAACACAAATTTTAATAGACAAAACCGTGTTCTTTTTGTACAAAGTAAGTGTATGTTTTGTTGCACCTGCTTATCACAAGAAAACACCTTCCCTAAGATGAGTATTTACAACGATTATATCCAAGAGATTGAAGACAGAAAAGCCCAAGATCTTCATCCAAAACCTATTGACAGCGCCGAATTATTGAGTGAAATCATTACTCAAATCAAAAGTGCAAACAATTTCAACAGAGAAGATTCTGTTAAATTTTTCATATACAACACCTTGCCTGGTACTACTGCGGCAGCTGGTGTAAAAGCTCAGTTCTTAAAAGAAATCATTACTGGTGAAGTTACCGTAGCGGAAATCACTCCTGATTTTGCATTTGAATTATTATCGCACATGAAGGGCGGACCTTCTATCAAAGTCTTATTAGACATTGCTTTAGCCGACAACGGCGATAACGCCAAGAAAGCAGCTGATGTACTTAAAACACAAGTTTTCTTGTACGACGCAGACACAGACCGTTTAAAAGAAGCTTACCATAATGGCAATGAAATTGCTAAACAAATATTAGAAAGCTATGCCAAGGCCGAATTCTTCACTAAACTTCCTGAAGTAGCAGAAGAAATCAAGGTGGTAACTTTTATCGCTGGCATTGGCGATATTTCTACCGACTTATTGTCTCCAGGCAACCAAGCACACTCTCGTTCTGACCGTGAATTGCATGGAAAATGCATGATTACTCCTGAAGCACAACAAGCTATCAGAGATTTACAGGCACAGCACCCAGATAAAAGTGTGATGTTGGTAGCTGAAAAAGGTACCATGGGCGTAGGTTCTTCACGTATGTCGGGAGTAAACAACGTGGCACTTTGGACAGGTAAACAATCTAGTCCTTATGTTCCTTTCGTAAATATCGCTCCAATTGTAGGTGGTACCAATGGTATTTCTCCAATCTTCCTAACTACCGTTGATGTAACTGGTGGTATTGGGATTGACCTTAAAAACTGGGTAAAGAAAACTGACGAAAACGGCAATGTTGTTCGTAATGAAAACGATGAGCCAGTTTTGGAAGAGACGTATTCTGTAGCAACAGGAACTGTACTTACCATCAATACCAAAACGAAAAAATTATACAATGGCGACCAAGAGCTAATCGATATTTCGAAAGCTTTAACGCCTCAAAAAATGGAATTTATCAAAGCAGGTGGTTCTTACGCTATCGTATTTGGTAAAAAAATCCAAACTTTTGCCGCTAAAACTTTAGAAGTTGAAGCCCCTGTAGTATTTGCTCCTGCAAAAGAAGTATCTATTGAAGGTCAAGGCTTAACGGCAGTAGAAAAAATATTTAACAGAAATGCAGTAGGCATTGCACAAGGCAAAGTTTTACATGCTGGTTCAGATGTTCGTGTAGAAGTAAATATTGTAGGTTCTCAAGACACCACAGGTTTAATGACTGCTCAAGAGTTAGAGGCGATGGCGGCTACCGTTATTTCTCCAATTGTTGACGGCGCTTATCAATCTGGATGTCATACCGCATCTGTTTGGGATAAAAAAGCACAAGCAAACATTCCAAAGTTGATGAAATTTATGAACGAATTTGGCGTAATCACCGCTCGTGACCCTAAAGGCGTTTATCATTCAATGACTGATGTAATCCACAAAGTATTGAACGACATCACTATTGATGAATGGGCAATCATCATCGGTGGCGACTCGCATACACGTATGTCAAAAGGAGTAGCTTTTGGTGCGGATTCTGGAACAGTAGCGCTAGCTTTGGCGACAGGTGAAGCTTCGATGCCAATTCCTGAGTCAGTAAAAGTTACCTTCAAAGGCCAAATGAAAGAACACATGGATTTCCGTGATGTGGTTCATGCGACGCAATTGCAAATGTTGCAACAGTTTGATGGAGAAAACGTATTCCAAGGTAGAATTATTGAGGTTCACATCGGCACTTTATTAGCTGACCAAGCCTTTACTTTTACTGACTGGACAGCAGAAATGAAAGCAAAAGCTTCTATCTGTATTTCACAGGACGACACCTTAATTCAATCGTTGGAAATTGCCAAAAACCGTATTCAAATCATGATAGAAAAAGGTATGGACAACCATAACCAAGTTCTTCAAGGTTTGATCAACAAGGCAAACAAGCGTATTGAGGAAATTAAAACAGGTATTAAACCTGCGTTAACACCTGACGATAATGCCAAGTATTATGCTGAAGTAGTGATTGATCTTGATTTAATCAACGAGCCAATGATTGCCGATCCAGATGTGAACAACGTAGACGTTTCTAAACGTTATACACACGATACCATCAGAGACTTGACTTACTACGGTGGTGATAAGAAAGTAGATCTTGGTTTCGTAGGTTCTTGCATGGTACACAAAGACGACTTGAAAATCGTTTCTCAATTATTGAAAAATGTAGAAACGCAAACAGGCAAAGTTGAGTTCAAAGCACCATTGGTAGTAGCTGCACCTACTTACAACATCATTGACGAATTGAAAGCAGAAGGTGACTGGGAATACTTACAAAAGTACTCTGGATTTGAATTCAGCGACGCATTACCTAAAAGCACTGCTCGTACCGAATACGAAAACATCATGTATTTAGAGCGCCCAGGTTGTAACTTGTGTATGGGTAACCAAGAGAAAGCAGCCAAAGGCGATACGGTAATGGCTACTTCTACACGTTTGTTCCAAGGTCGTGTAGTAGAAGACAGAGATGGTAAAAAAGGAGAATCTTTATTGGCTTCAACGCCAGTAGTGGTACTTTCTGCTATCTTAGGTCGCATTCCAAGCATCGAAGAATATAAATTGGCGGTAGAAGGTATCAACTTAACAAAGTTCACCCCAATTTCTACAAAACAATAAGAAACAAATCAGCATATCATTTGTTAAAAATAAGAGGCTATCCAATCAATTGGGTAGCCTCTTTGCTTATGCAACCCATTGTATAGAATGGTTTTAAATAACATAATTTGACAAATCTCAAAAATAAGTCTGTCAAAAAATATCTAATTTAGATAATGTCATTATTGACAAGAATTTTAAACAAAATAAAGTATGGCTTTTGATATAGAAATGATCAAAAAGGTGTATGCAACCTTTGGCGAACGTGTTAATGCGGCTCGTGAGTTAGTGGGCAGACCTTTAACCCTTTCAGAAAAGATATTATATGCACACCTTTGGGACGGAAAATCGAATAAGGCATTTACCCGTGGTGTAGACTACGTAGATTTTGCTCCAGACAGAGTAGCAATGCAAGATGCAACGGCACAAATGGCGCTATTGCAGTTTATGCAAGCTGGCCGACCGAAGGTTGCAGTACCTTCTTCTGTACATTGCGATCACCTCATCACTGCCAAATTAGGTGCCGAAATTGACTTACCTCATGCTAAAACTGAAAGTGCAGAAGTTTTCGACTTCCTTTCGTCGGTTTCTAACAAATATGGTATTGGTTTCTGGAAACCAGGTGCAGGAATTATCCACCAAGTGATTTTGGAAAACTATGCTTTCCCAGGCGGTATGATGATTGGTACCGATAGCCACACCGTAAATGCTGGTGGTTTAGGAATGCTAGCCATTGGTGTAGGTGGTGCTGATGCTTGCGACGTAATGGCTGGTTTACCCTGGGAACTAAAATTCCCTAAGTTAATTGGTGTGAAACTAACTGGAAAATTAAACGGCTGGACTTCTGCTAAAGACGTGATTTTAAAAGTGGCTGGTATTTTAACCGTAAAAGGTGGTACCGGTGCCATCGTAGAATACTTCGGAGATGGCGCAACGAACCTAAGCTGTACAGGCAAGGGTACCATCTGTAACATGGGGGCAGAAATTGGAGCTACCACTTCAACTTTTGGTTACGACGATAGCATGGAGCGTTATTTACGTGCCACTAACCGTGCTGATGTTGCTGATGCTGCAAATGTGGTAAAAGAACACTTAACCGGTGATGCTGAAGTTTACGCTGAGCCTGAAAAATATTTCGATCAATTAATTGAAATTAACCTTGACGAGTTAGAGCCTTACTTAAACGGTCCTTTTACGCCAGATTTGGCTACCCCAATTTCACAGATGAAAGAGGTGGCTGCTGCTAATGGATGGCCTACCAAAGTTGAATGGGGCTTAATTGGTTCTTGTACCAACTCATCATACGAAGATTTATCTCGTGCAGCTTCTGTAGCTAAACAAGCTATTGATAAAGGATTGGGCAAAAAAGCCGAATTTGGGATTAACCCAGGCTCTGAGCAGGTGCGTTTTACCGCCGATAGAGATGGGTTATTAGATACTTTTACAGATTTAGATGCAACCATTTTCACCAACGCATGTGGACCGTGTATTGGAATGTGGGATAGAACAGGAGCTGAGAAACAAGAGAAAAACACCATTGTACACTCGTTTAACCGTAATTTCGCTAAACGTGCCGATGGCAACCCTAACACTTACGCTTTTGTAACTTCTCCAGAAATTGTGGCTGCTTTAGCTATCGCTGGTGATTTAGGTTTTAACCCACTTACAGATACTTTAACTAACGATAAGGGCGAGCAAGTAAAACTAGATGAACCTACAGGCTGGGAACTACCAGAAAAAGGTTATGCCGTTGATGATGCAGGCTATCAAGCTCCTGCTGAAGATGGCTCAAATGTAGAGGTAAAGGTTTCTCCTACTTCACACCGTCTACAGTTATTAGATCCTTTTGCGGCATGGGAAGGCACTGACCTTAAAGGTTTAAAATTATTAATTAAAGCTAAAGGTAAATGTACCACCGACCATATCTCAATGGCTGGTCCTTGGTTAAAATTCCGTGGTCACTTGGATAATATTTCTAACAATCTATTAATTGGTGCCGTTAACTTCTTTAACGATAAAACCGATACAGTTAAAAACCAACTAACCGGAGAATATGGTCCTGTACCAGCTACACAACGCACCTACAAAGCTGATGGCATTGGTTCCATTGTAGTAGGTGATGAAAACTATGGTGAAGGTTCTTCTCGTGAGCATGCGGCTATGGAGCCTCGTCATTTGGGTGTACGTGCGGTATTGGTAAAATCTTTTGCCCGTATTCACGAAACCAACTTGAAAAAGCAAGGTATGCTAGGTTTAACCTTTGCAGACAAAGAAGATTATAACAAAATCCAAGAAGACGACACCATCGACATCTTAGGTTTAACAGAATTTGCGCCAAACAAACCATTAACTTTGGTATTACACCATGCAGATGGCACGACGGAGCAATTTGAAGTTAACCACAGCTATAATGAACAACAAATTGAGTGGTTCAAAGCTGGTGGTGCATTAAATATCATCAGAAGAGAAGCCGCAGCTAAAGCTGCTAAATAGAATAAAGAACAAGGAGCAAAGAGTAAGGATATCATGTCCTTTACCTTTCTCTTCCATCTTTGACCCGATAGAATCCCAATTAGTGTAACAACTAGTTGGGATTTTCTTTTACAACCCTAACTAATCCCTAACCACTCCCGTTAGTTGTAAAACCTATCAATAGCGTTACTTTTGCCACTTTTTCTATTTATTAGCTATATTTGCAGTTACCTACTTAATATTACGTCAATTATGAAAAATACTTCAACCGAGACTAGTCTCGTCGTGCAAAACTTCATGGTCTTTCAATGCCATAAACAATTCGCATCCACCAACATCATTAAATAAACTGCTGGCCTCAAAGCATTTTGCTTTTATACACCAGCAACAACTCAACTAACCAACTCTCCAAATTTCTATGAAAACCCTATTATTATTTTTTACACTAACCACCAATTCATTTTTTAAAAGCACAGCACAAAAGCAGAGCTACCAATTCATTTACTATGTACATCAAAAAGAAAATGTATTTACTTATTATTTCTCTGATGTATTTACGACAACTGATTGGTATCAAAACAAAGCGGAAATTATCGGGCTATTTGAACAGCAGCTACGCCAACAAGGTATTAAACCAAAAGCATATACCATTAAAACGGGCATTAATGGGGCTCCAACAAATAACATTTACCAAGCGATCGGTCAAATTGGTGAAATTGTGAAAAGGGACAAAAAGCAATTCGAATATCAACAACGAAATATCCCTTTGGGGCTACGAAAAAGTTTCAGCAGTACTACCAAAACTCTTTTTCTTGAACGAATGTTATAAATTGACTCTCCGCAGTCTATGGGTATGCTTTTATTACTGTTGGCGAGGACGCCAACTGCTGCAAATAGAGCATAGCGAACAAAACAAGAATATCATCCCGAAGCAAAATATATCAAAGGGACAAAACGTTATCACTTCACTAAGCTAAGGTTGGCGTCCTCGCCAACGACTAAATTCTCAGTCCTTATAATGGGTTAAAAATTTAAAACAATTACCTTTTTGCATATAAAATGATGCCGAGGACCAGTAGTAATCTTCTGGCAGAGTAGCTAAACGCCAATGTTCTTTTTATCTATTAATAACTCTTTTTTAAAAGCATGAGCGGTATAACTTAACAAGGCTCCTTGAACCTGCGACCGATCAAATCCATCAGAGATTTTCCATATCAGGTGAATATGATTAGGCATAATTACAAATCCATATATCACACATCTACCATTTGCTACAAGCCATTTCATACAACTTAAAATCAACATATTAAAATCATCATTTAAAAGATGTTTCCAATCTAAAATAGTAGCGGTTAGAAATTCAACATGGTGCGATTTATTCATGATAATATTCTAAGTATAGGTAAAACATAGAATTTGTCAACACTTATTCAGTTGATATAAATATCCTGATGGGAGAATGAAGTTTTGCTAAAACTTATAAGCCTTCCAAAGCATCATCTTCAGTTAAAAACTGACCGATAGCTTCTACATCTCTTTCAAAAACGTGCAATTGTATTCCACTGATAGACGTATCAAACACTGGATAAACCAAGGCAGCATTTTCTCCAGTAAGAAAACATTCAAATCCAGCATCTAGCAGGCGAGCTTTTACAATGTTCGCCTCCATTGGGCTCTCAAAAGTTTTGTAGACTACAATTTTATCTTCCATACGGCTAAATATAAGAATTTACTTGGACAGAAATTCCTGCCACCAATAACCAGATTGCTTGATGGTACGTTGCTGCGTTTTAAAATCGTTATATACCAACCCAAATCGAGCTTGATAACCTTCCGCCCACTCAAAATTATCCATTAAGGTCCACGCTAAATAGCCAGTGATATTGACACCCTCATTTTTCGCTTTTAACATGGCTGCTAGATATGCCTTAAAATAATCTACCCTTTCCCCATCTTCAACTTTTCCATCGATCAGCTTGTCGTGAAAAGCAGCACCATTTTCGGTAATCATAATATTTTTCACCTGCGGGTATGCCGCAAACTGCTTAATGATACGATAAAAACTATCGGCATTAATTTCCCAACCCATGGCCGTATGTGGCACCTTTCTACTTTTAGCCTTTACTTCCCAAGCTTGTACTACCGGAATAAAAGCGTTGTATTTAATTACCAACGGGAAATAGTTCTGGATACCTATAAAATCAAAATCAAATGCCATACGACTTTGGTGACGCCATGTAGAATAACTGATGGCAAATTTCTCCAACACGTCCCAATTTCCTGTAGGAAAACCTAAGCCCAATGCTGGCTCCAGAAAAAAACGGTTCATCAAAACATCCGTCCTTTTGGCAATCATTACATCCTGATCAGAGTGGCTATAAGGCACGATTTCCGAACACGAGAAGGCAGTGCCAATTACCGCTTGGTTTACCTCAGCCCTGAGTATTTTAGCTCCGTCTGCCTGAGCAATAGCGGTGTGCAATGCTGCTTCAAAAAAGTTGGTTACCCCAGTAAGTCCAGGCGCATGAACTCCTAACATATAACCTAATGAAGTAAATCCAAAAGGTTCATTGATAACGATCCATTGCTTTACTTTATCGCCATATTCTCTGGCACAAAAAAGTGCATATTCATTAAAAGCGTGATTAATACCATAGGCTGTCCATCCGCCCTCTTTCGAAAGTGCCTCAGGCAAATCCCAGTGATAGAGTGTGACCATAGGAATCAAGTCATTTCTCAGACACTCGTCAATCACTTTGTGGTAAAAGGCTACTCCTTCAGCATTGACAGTCCCATCTCCCAAGGGGAAAATACGAGACCATGAAATCGACATACGGAATACCTTAAAGCCTAGTGTTTTCAGCAGAGCAATATCCTGCTCATAACGATGATAAAAGTCGCAGGCCTCATCAGGCTTATGTCCTTTCTTGATCTTACCTGGTTTTTTAGAAAATGTATCCCAAATACTTAGACCTCTACCATAAGTATTGGCAGCACCTTCTATTTGAGCCGCCGCTGTAGCCACTCCCCATAAAAAATCCTTACCAAAATCGCTGCTGTACATTACCTCAAATAAAATGAATAAAATGCGGGATTGTATAAAGTTAAAGTTATTTAAATATTAATCTACTAGGGTGATTAAAAGGAAAAATTGAACATCTAAGACTCCTAAGTTCATCCAAGTAGCGTCCAAAAAACTAAAATGTTCTAAGGTTTCTAAGGTGGTTAAAAATAAATCAAACACCTAAGGCACCTAAGTCCATCTAAGCATAGCCCCAAAAAACTAATATGTTCTAAGGTGGCAAAAAAAATAAAACATTAAGGATTGAAGATAATTAAGGCATGCAGCTATAAAAAAATCTTAATGTCCCTTAACTTCTTAATGGTTAAAGGAAAAATGCACAACCTAAAACACTACCCTCCCAATCCAATCTGCTTCAACAAAATTGCCGCATTAAACTTGGTACAAGGCCCATGCTTCATCAAATAGTCAAAATCCATCTCTTCTCCGATCAACTGAATATCAAAATGGAAATTACGTACCGCTATAGGATGCTCGTGTTCAAGCTCCGAAAGTTGCAAATCATGTGTAGCAAACAAAGTAGGGATTTTTAAGGCTATCAGTTTCTCAATAAACACCTTCGAACCATCAAACTTATCCTTACTATTAGTTCCCCTCAACATTTCGTCAATTAGCACGAAAGCATTCGAATGCACTTCGACTTCTTGTAAAATCATCTTCAGACGGTTCAGTTCTGCCTTAAAGGTCGATGTATTTTCAATCAAGTTATCCTTAATACGCATATAAGTAAGCAGTTTAAAAATGGATAACTCCATTTGTGTGGCACAAACAGGAGCGCCGGCATAAGCCAACACCATGTTGATACCCACCGTACGTAAGAAAGTACTTTTACCCGCCATGTTTGAACCGGTAATGATATCTACTGTTGGGTTTTCTTTCAGGATATAATCATTATCTACACGTTTGTCTGCAGGAATTAAAGGATGTCCTAAAGTTTTAGCTTTTAACGAGAATCCATCATTTATTTGAGGAAAAATCCACTGTGGCTGATTATAGCACAAGGTTGCTACCGAAATCAACTCTTCAAAATAACCAATACGATCTAAACCTACTGCCACTTTTGCACCAGCATGTTCACTCCAATCACCTAGCTTGATACAGCATTTTAAATCCCATAACAGAAAGAAATTAAGAATGGCGTACAACAAAAAATTCAACCGGGCATCAAACTCAACAATAATTTTTGACAAAGCCTTAATGTGTCCACTTACCTTTTCCTTAGTATTAAATAGTTCGTTGATATAGGAACTTTTCCATTCATGTTTTTCTGTCCATGCAATAGCCTCCGCGTAGCTACTCAACAAATTAGAACTTCCACTAAAGCCGTAATAAACTTGGGTGATTTGTTTAGCATACCGATAAGTGATCATCGCATTGGCAAAGGTCATTATCCCAAAAACACCCCATAGTTTACCGCCAAAAATTAATCCCGCCAAAAGAAGTACCAGCATGAGGTAGGGCACTAATTTCACATAAAACCTTAAAAAACGGTTAGCTGTAAAAGCCACTTGTTTCATCAATTGATGGCTTAATTTATGCTGAATCTCTTCAATTCTATTTAGCTCATGACCTTTTAAGTTAGCTCTAAATTCAAAGGTACTTTCTATATGCCCTGCTAATTCCTCAATAGCCTGCTGACGACCCAAAATAGTATCCTTATTACTAACGGTCGCTAAATGCTTCGCCAAGGTTTCAGTTCCAATTTTACTTGCCCCTCTGTTGATTAGCGCATATAAAGATGATTTGCCGAAAATATCTAAATCGGAGAGATAAGCATGCTGTTCATCCTCAAATTGGGAACCATTATCATATCCATTTGCCTTTCCTTGTAGCAAGCCTATTTCATTCTCAAATACCCAAAGTAGGTTCTGATGAAAGGTATGTTGTTTTTCAAGTCGGTTTTGTTTTTTCACTACAACCACAAATACCGCAATAGGCAATAGCAAAAGAAGGCTCCAAATAGTGATGGCAACGTCGGTACTTGAACTGGCTAAACCCACAAAAAAACCAATTTCAATCAATAATAAAACCACCCTAACTACCGAAAATCGGTCAATCTGTTTCTTTAGTACATCGATATGTCCCTGCTGTTGTTTCGCTGAACCTTCGTATTGTTTTAGTCTATCTTGCTCGGTATTTAACATTATATTTGAAGAAATTATAAACGTTTGTTGAATATGGACGCTGAAACGGCCTACTTGTTTCAATCACCCATTTGAATAATTGCAATTTTGCAAGCTGTAAAGATAAAATACTAGATGAAGATTAGCCTAATTGCCATTGGCAAAACTGAAGACAAATATCTAATCGAAGGCATTGACAAATACCTTAACCGATTGAAACATTACATCAACTTTAGTTTTACGGTTATTCCTGATATCAAGAACACCAAAAACCTAACCGAAGCACAGCAGAAGAGCAAAGAGGCCGAATTAATTTTAAAACAATTGAACAATAGCGATGTGGTAGTACTGATGGACGAAAAAGGGAAAAAATACAGTTCTGTACAATTTTCTCAATACATCAATAAGCAAATGGTAGGAAGCGTACAAAACTTAGTGTTTATCATCGGCGGTCCTTATGGGTTTGATGAGAGCATTTATAAAAGGGCCAATGGTAGTATTTCCTTATCAGACATGACCTTTTCGCATCAAATGGTAAGGCTCTTTTTTGTGGAACAGCTATACCGTGCATTTACAATTTTGAAAAACGAACCTTATCACCATGAATAAAATTTAGCCATAGATATCAAAAAGAAATATAAAACTGTGTATTTGTGGCAGAAAATTATGGAATATCTTCAACCAAAACATCACATTATAAAAAAGGAGGCATTATGAAATTACCAAGCGATTATAAGAGAAACTACAAGTTCAGGACCGACACCTCTAAAGAAAAAAAATATATCAATGCCATACTCTTCATCATGGTAGCATTGGTAGTATTATGGTACGTTTATAAATATTTCTTCACATAAAAAAACACCAACCCTCATCAGGTTGGTGTTTTTATTTTTTCAGCAATTATTTGCTCTTATTCGGTTTTGCCGACATCAAAAAAACTAACTTTCCGCCATTTAATATATCGGCGTGCTTTAAAGTATAATTAGTGATAGGTTGCCCATTAAGTGTTACTTTTTTCACGTAAACATTTTTGGGGCTTTGCCCAATCGCCTCAACACTAAACGTTTTTCCATTTTCTAAATATATTGTTGCACTGTTTACCGCTGGACTACCAATTGCATATTCAGCTGATCCTGGTGCTACGGGATAAAATCCCATTGCCGAAAACATATACCATGCACTCATCTGCCCACAATCGTCGTTTCCTCCCAATCCATCAGGTGTAGGTTTATACTGCATTTCTAATATTCTGCGAACTTGTGCCTGAGTTTTCCACGGCTGCCCTGCCCAGTTATATAGGTAAGGAACGTGATGTGCTGGTTCATTACCATGTACATAGCCACCAATAATACCTTCTCTTGTAATATCCTCTGTCTCCGCAAAGAATTCATCAGGCAAATGCATGGTGAACAAAGTATCTAATCGTTTTGCAAAATTTAGCTTTCCTCCCATTGCCTCTGCCAAGCCACTGGGATCATGAGGAACAAAAAAGCTGTAATTCCACGAGTTTCCTTCGATAAAGCCTTGTCCATGTGTACTCTTCGCATCAAATTTAGCCACCCAATCACCGTTTTCAGATTTTGGCCTCATAAAGCCAGACTGCTTATCGAAATTGTTCATCCAATTTTTGGAACGTTTTAGGTACTCGTTATAGATATCAGTCTTACCTAATTTCTTAGCCAACTGAGCGATAGCCCAATCATCATAAGCGTATTCCAAAGTGTTAGAAACCGAAACGCCACTGCGCTCAGCAGGAATGTAGCCTTTATCTATGTAATAGCCAATCCCTTCATAATTTCGCTTGTTCGATGTAGCAATACAAGCCTGAAGCGCTTTTTCCGCATCACCATTAAACACCCCTTTTATGATGGCATCGGCAACTACAGAAACGGAGTGATAACCGCTCATACACCAATTTTCGTTAGCATAGTGCGACCATATCGGCAACATATTTAATGAACTTTGATCAAAATGTGCCAACATCGATTTTACCATGTCATTGTTTCTAGAGGGCTGTACAATGTTAAAAAATGGGTGCAATGCCCTATAAGTATCCCATAATGAAAAGGTAGTGTAATTGGTAAATCCATTGGCTTTATGAATATCCTGATCCAAGCCCTTATACTCGCCATTACTATCCATATAAGTAGTTGGATTGATAAAGGCGTGATATAATGCAGTATAGAAATTCACCATATGGTCTTGATCTGCATTGACTACAATTTTATTCAATTCCTTGTTCCAAGTATCTTGTGCTTGCCTTTTTATCGCATCAAAATTCCAATTAGGAACTTCTAAGCGCATATTTTCTAAAGCATTGGCTTGTGAAACAGGTGACAATGCTACCTTTACTTTTATTTTCTCCTCTGCCTTGGTATCAAAATCGAAATACATCTTAATTTGACGTGCAGCTAGTTCGGGGAAGTTTTTAGTTTGGTCGAATTTACGCCAAAAACCACGATAGACTTGGTTTTGGTTTTCATATTTAGAGCCATAAGATTTAAAAGGTTTAGAAAAACTCATCGCAAAGTAAACGGTACGAGTTCTGGCCCAACCATTCGTTTGTCTATATCCAGTCACTAAAGTGTCGTTTACTACACGTACATAGGTCCAAGTATTTTTGCCTTCATAATTATAGATCCCTGCTGTAAGATCAAAAATGATATGGGACTGGTCAGATTTGGGAAATGTATATTGGTGCATTCCAACACGATTAGTTGCTGTTAATTCTGCTGTAATGTTATAGCTATCAAGTTTAACTTTATAGTAGCCGGCCTCAGCGCTTTCATTAGCATGCGAAAAAGTGGAACGATAACCTGATCTAGGTTGATTTGCAGTCCCTGGATTTAACTTCAATTTACCAACGGTTGGCATCACCAAAAAATCGCCTAAATCAGAATGTCCTGTTCCACTGAAATGAGTATGCCCAAAACCGGTGATCGTTTTATCTTCATATTTATAACCAGCACAATATTTATAAACCTCACCATTGTAACGCCCATTCAACTCATAAGAAACGGTATCAGTTTCAGGACTTAACTGTACTGCTCCAAATGGAACTGTGGCACCTGGGTAGGTGTGGCCCATTTTTTCAGTACCGATGAGCGGCTTGACGTATTTCACTAGATTTTGCTGTGCTGAAGCTTTTAGAACAACCAATAAAATCCCTATTAGAATAATTCGTTTCATCATATTATTTTCCACTACTGTTACAACAATAACTTTATAAACCTATTAATTATGCATTAATAAAAAAGCCTCGTAGCTTACAAAAACTACGAGGCATATATCATTCATTCCTGACTAAAAAGATTAAGCTCCTCTTTTAGCTGGCATTGTTGCTTTTTTAGCAGGGGCAGCTGTTTTAGCTGTTGGTGCTTTAGCAGTTTTTGCTTTAGGTGCAGCTTTTGGTTTAGCCTCAGCTTTGTCTTCCACCTTTGGTGCAGCTTCTTCAGTACCAGGAGCAGCTTCAGTAAACAATGGCATATCCTTTAAAAAGTTGTACCAAGTTAAAATCTTCTTCATGTCTGAAGCATAAACTTTCTCTTGGTCATGATTTGGAGCCACTTCATTAAAGAAACTTCTCAAAGTATTTCCATCGGCCTTTAAATCAGGCACAGCAGTTTTAGTAGCTGCAATGTTAGCCAATACATCTGTAAGCTTCAACTCATCGTCTTCGCCATAAATGGTAATATCTTCTAACGAAGCCAATTTAGTATTAGATAAGTTGGCTACAATTTTTAATTTCTGTGCATCAAGGCTTTCCAAAACATAGCCTGCCTTATTTTGTCCAATTAGTTTAAAAAGGCCTGGTCTACCAGAAACAGATACAATTCCTCTTAAATTCATATATTTTTATGTTAAGCGAGTAGCGTTAAGCGTTAAGCGTTCAAAACGCCAAATCCCAAACGCTCAACGCATTTAGTCTTCAATTACTTCTACCGTCAAAATTTTATCACCCTGACGAATATCGTCAACAAGGTCAACATTTTCAACAACTTTACCAAAGCAAGTATGGTTACGGTCTAAGTGTGCAGTATTATCTCTGCTGTGGCAAATGAAAAATTGCGAACCTCCAGTGTTTCTACCAGCGTGTGCCATAGAAAGTACTCCTCTATCGTGATATTGGTTATCACCATCTAACTCGCAATCAATTTTGTAACCTGGGCCACCAGTACCTGCCATACCCGTTGCACCATCTTTAGAGTTAGGACAACCACCTTGTACCACAAAGTTAGGAATTACACGGTGGAAAGTTACGCCATCATAAAATCCTTCTTTAGCTAATTTCTTAAAGTTTGCAACGGCTTTAGGAGCATCATTTTCATAAAACTCCACGGTCATATCGCCTTTTACCGTTTTTATAATCGCTTTACCCATTTTCAATTTTTTATATAAGAGTGCAAATTTAAACAAATAAATTAAATGTGATAAGGTGATGATGAGCCTTTTGCTTTAGACCTCATAGGTTTTAAAAACCTATAAGGTCTGTAAATGAGATTTACGCCACCCCTCAACAATACAACCATCAAACAATTTAACAATACAATCCCACTTCAACTTTCACGTTAATATGCTAAAATCGGGCTAAAAAAGTTACATTCGTATATGCAAGGTAAAAGATACATGCTATTGGTGCTATTCCTGCTTTTTCATTTGGCAGGTAAAGCGGCATCCATCCTCATTCAGATGGACGAAAGTCAGAAAAACCATCTCAAAGCTTATGGGATTGCTTATTGGTGCATCAAACAACAAGTAGAAGTTGATTGGCTACTTAATTACCGAGGCGGTAGTTTTTTAGTAAAACAAGTCAAGGCCATTGAAGACGAATGCAAAATAAGAGGTGTTTCTTATGAGGTATTACCTGATGGCAAAGTAAATGCTATTCTTAATGAGATTAGCGACCCAGCCGTGAATATGGAGATGGTAAAATTGGAAAAAGCTCCTAAAATTGCCGTTTATTCTCCTAAAAGCAAACTCCCTTGGGATGATGCTGTTACCCTTGTACTGACCTATGCCGAAATCCCCTACGATGTTATTTACGATGATGACATCCTGAAAGATAAATTGATTTCCTACGACTGGCTACACTTACACCACGAAGATTTTACAGGGCAATATGGAAGATTTTGGTCGTCTTATAGAAATGCCACTTGGTACCAAGAAGATGTGAAATATCAAGAAGCCGCAGCCAAACGCAATGGCTTTAAGAAAGTTTCCCAAATGAAACTAGCTGTAGCCAAACGTATCAAAGAATTTTGTGTAGGGGGAGGCTTTTTATTTGCCATGTGCTCTGGTACTGATAGTTTTGATATTGCCCTTGCTGCCGAAGGTGTAGATATTTTGGAAAGCATGTTTGATGGTGACGGCATGGATGCCAATGCGCAAGCCAAGCTTGATTATGGAAAGAGTGTAGCTTTTACCAATTTTAAACTCGATATGAATCCATACAATTATGAGTTTTCGGATATCGATGTCACTCAAACACGTACAAGTTTTAACGAAAGCAACGATTATTTCACGCTGTTTGATTTTTCTGCGAAATGGGATTTGGTACCGACCATGCTTACCCAAAACCACGAAAAAGTAATTAAAGGCTTTATGGGCCAAACCACTGCTTTCCGAAAAAGCTTGGTTAAACCTAGCATTACGGTACTTGGCGAAAATAAAGCTGGTGCCGAAGTTCGTTATCTACATGGTGAAATAGGTAAAGGACAGTTCAGTTTTTATGGTGGACACGACCCAGAAGATTATCAGCATCAGGTAAATGACCCTCCTACCGACTTGAGCCTACATCCCAATTCCCCAGGTTATCGTTTGATTTTAAATAACGTACTATTTCCTGCTGCCAAAAAGAAACCACAGAAAACCTAATGCAATATGGGCTTATTGGATGTTTTAGAAGCCACCAGCAATAGCCTACTTCTATTGGACGAAGTAGGTAAAAAACGACCAAAAATTATTATTATCCTCTATATTTTGTTAGTTCCAACATTGCTATGGTTTGTGCTGGAGCTACCATATGTTTTTTTATTAACCTCGCCTTTTTGGTTTTCATCATTGTTTATTTCAATCGGTTTTATACTCTCTTGTTTGACTAGCTATCTATTATGGAGAAGAAAAATAGTGGACTATTATACTCCGAAAAGTTTCTTCTTTCTATCGGTGATTATTTGTCTGTTAACGCTATCTATTGCCAGTTTTGCGAATAGACAGTTTAGCACTGAAATTAATTCCGAACGGAGCAAAGGAGGCCTAGGTTTTGAGTTATCAAAAACTGTTTTAAGCAAAAAATCGTAACCATTAAAACAGTTTTATTATATTTGCAGCGTTAAAATCAAAAAACACAAGCATGTAGGATTCAATTTCTTTCCATTTCATTAAAGACCGCAAGCACATCTGCCTTGCTATCCATTCATCTTTAAAGGAAGAAATTTCATGCTTAGCTTACAACAAATCACTTATCAACATCCCAATAAGGAATTACTGTTTAGCAATTTAAATCTTACAGTAAATCCACATGAAAAAATAGCCTTAATTGGCAATAATGGCGTAGGTAAATCTACCTTGCTCAAACTAATTGCGGGTAAAATTATCCCAAATAGCGGGCATTTGCATATAGATACTACCCCTTACTATATCCCTCAAATTTTCGGTCAGTATAATCAATATACCGTAGCCGAGGCATTGGGCGTAAATGAAAAACACACCGCACTATTAGAAATATTAAATGGTAATGCCAACAACGATTATTTTGAAGCCCTAGATAACGATTGGACCATTGAGCAACGTTGCTTAGAGGCGCTCGACCAATGGCAGTTACAAGATATCAACTTACATCAACCAATGGCTTCCTTAAGTGGAGGGCAAAAAACAAAGGTCTTTTTAGCTGGCATCAACATCTATAATCCTCAATTAATTTTGCTTGATGAGCCCAGTAACCATTTAGATGTTTCTAGCAGACAGCTTTTGTATCAATTTATACTGCGCACCAAAAGCACCTTACTGGTAATTAGCCACGATAGGCAATTGCTTAATCTTTTAGATTCCATTTACGAACTAAGCCCACAAGGTATTAGCGTATACGGAGGTAATTATGATTTTTACACAGCGCAAAAGCAACTGGCCAAAAATGCGTTGGAGCAAGACATCAATAGTAAAGAAAAGGCACTCCGTAAAGCCAAAGAGAAGGAGAGAGAAACGCTAGAACGACAACAAAAACAAGATGCCAAAGGGAAAAAGAAACAGGAAAAAGCAGGTGTGGCTCGTATTATGATGAATACCCTACGCAACAATGCAGAAAAGAGCACTTCTAAAATGAAAGAAGTGCATGCTGAAAAAGTTGGCGGCGTGGCACAGGAGTTAAGCACATTGCGCAGTCAATTACCTGATGTAGACAAAATGAAGTTTGGCTTTAACCATAGTTTATTGCACAAAGGCAAAGTATTATTTGAAGCCATTGGTCTCAACCATCACTACGCCGAGCAAAATCTTTGGAAAGAAAACCTCGATTTTCAGATCACTAGTGGAGAACGCATAGCGATTAAAGGCTCAAATGGTTCTGGAAAAACAACACTAATTCAATTACTATTGGGAAATCTTCCTGTTAATGTAGGTCAATTAAATATTACCGAAGTTAAAGCCGCTTATATTGACCAAGACTATTCTCTCATTAATCCTTTATTGAACGTATATGAACAGGCCCAGTACTTTAACACAGGTACTTTACAAGAACACGAGGTTAAAACAAGGCTTAATCGTTTTCTTTTTGGCAAAGAGGCTTGGGAGAAAAGATGTGATAGTTTAAGTGGTGGGGAAAGAATGCGATTGATGTTATGTTGTTTAACCTTGGGCAGCTATGCGCCAGATTTGATTGTTTTAGATGAACCAACCAACAATCTAGATATTCAAAATGTGGATATATTGACAGCAGCCATCAATGAATATGAAGGTTCTCTGTTGGTGGTTTCGCACGATGAATATTTCTTGGAACAAATCAATATCCAACGGGAAATCAAATTAGGATAGTGCAATTTTTAAACCTTTGGCAAGGACAAAAAGATTGAATTCTCCAGAATGCAGCACAAATTGTCTGCTTTTGTAAACACCCTGTTACATTGCGAGCCAGCTGTAAGCACTTAGCCAAAAACATGCTCCCTTCATTGCTACAAGCATGTTTTTGGCTGATTTCACTTCATTTTAAAATAACAATTGGCATAGCTTTTGGACTTTTACTGCTGTTGAAAATGAGTTCAACCTTAAAAATGAATTGCTATGAAACGGATGATATTGTTAGGAAGCGCTCTCCTATTTTCTGCCAGTGCAGCTTTTGCACAAACCACCATGAGCGGTAGCGATGCCCGTATTGGAATTAAAGCTGGGGTGAACTTAAGCACCATCAGATATAGCGGATTTGACGGTTCAAGTGCTTTAAACGACAACACAAAACAAAACGTAGGTTATAACTTCACTGTTTTTGGAGATTTTGGAGTAGGAAACAACTTCTTTATCCAACCTGGAGTTTCCTTACAAAACAAGGGAACAAAAATTGAAGGAAGCAGTACGACTGGAGGAGTAACCACTAGTGGTAAAATTAAAACCGATGTAATGGCTATCGAAGTTCCTATTAATGCGGTGCTTCGTATTCCTACGGGTACCTCGGGAGCTTTTCAAATCAGTGCAGGCCCATATATAGGTTTTAATATTGATGGTAAGACCAAAACAAACACTTCCGTAACTACAACTGGCGGAACAACGACTAGCACCAATGAAACCAATAATTTAAATTTTGGAAGTAAAACCGATGATGATTTATCGAGCACCGATTTTGGAGCCAACTTTGGATTAGGTTATCGTTTAAATAGCGGCTTTACCGTAGGGGCCAATTATGGCTTAGGCCTAAGCAACTTAGTCCCTAAAGATAGTAGAAGTGGCGACAGTAAGGCTACAAATAGGGTTTGGGGATTTAGTGTTGGTTATTCTTTCTAATCAATTAACTAGCATATAGTAAGTGCATCCATGGTTCTTTCTGTGGATGCACTTTTTTTGCACAGGCACTTTTAACTAAGTATGCCTTCTAATCTTATATTTGGGATATGGAAATCATCAGTATAAGTGAAAATATAGCAGAAATAGTAGCAGATAAGCTAATCATCAATAATGTGGACGATGGTATAGACCTCATTGGCAATATCTACTATCAAGGTTTTGACAAGGTCATCATTTATGAAAAAAACATCACTCCACTGTTCTTTGATTTGAGCACTAAAATAGCGGGAGAAATTTTACAGAAATTCTCTAACTACCGTGTGCGTTTGGCCATTGTTGGCGATTTTAGCAAATACCCTAGTAAGAGTATCAACAATTTTATTTCGGAAAGTAACCAGCACGGCCAAATCAATTTCGTAAATTCAAAATCGGAAGCTATTAATGCGCTATCAAAAAAATGAGCGCCAAATTCAACGTGATGAAACCCATTTTAAAAGATATTTTAGCAATTATTTTAGGCCTTATACTCGGCAGCATTACCAATATGGCCATCCTAATGATAAGCAACAACATTATTCCCCTACCTGCTGGAGCTGACAACACTACCGCCGAGGGGTTAAAAGCTACGATACATTTATTTGAACCAAAGCATTTTATCTTTCCTTTTTTAGCACATACCATTGGTACTTTTATTGGTGCCTATATTTGTGCAAGAATTGCTGCTCACAAAATAGTGCTCGCCATGTTCATTGGTCTGTTTTTTCTAGCGGGCGGTATTTATATGGTAGTGATTTTACCCTCGCCAATTTGGTTTACCCTCGTTGATTTATTGGGCGCTTATTTACCTGTAGCCTATTTCGCTGGCAAAATTGCAAGTGACAATAAAGATGAAAAGTCATAGTACCAATTACTACAATACCTTTATTGCCGTAGCAGATGACTGCCCTGCTTCAACAGGAGAAATCCCTATGGAAAAAGGAGGACAAAAAACAATAGCTGGCCAACAGTTAGAAATGATTGGAAAAAATCCATACCAATACACTTCCGACGAGGTACTTTTTACATTATTTGCTAAGCGTAATGACCTTATTGGTGATGAACTGGAAGAAGCAAGAAAGAAGTTCTTTTCCAAAGGGCAGGCTTGCTTAAGGGCTTCAGCATTAGGCAAACGTTATGGTTGGGGCATCCATCATAACGCTGAAGGTAAAATTGCACTATATGGCTGTAACACTCCTGAGTATCGTGACTATTTAAACCAACAAGGGATGAAAGTGGTGAAAGCCATGCGAACGAAAAAGTAGTGGTTATAAGACTTACGAAGTTTTCGAAATTTCGTAAGTATAAACAGCGAAAAAACTTCCCTTACTCTGTTGCTAGAGATTCCTCGTTGCACTCGGAATGACAAAGGGGCTATAGAGATAATTTTACAAGTATGGCAATAAAAAACCTCACAGGTTTTGAAAACCTGCGAGGTTAAAGCAATCATGCATTTTTCTTTTTCCTAATCGTAAAAATTCCAAGTTAGGCCCATCAACAATAAGCGATCGGGCATTGGGTAACGATTCACGGTATAAGTTCCTCTGTTGAATAAGCCTTGGTTAGCATATTGATACTTCAAAAACAGGTTTGCCCTACGTAAACCTACTTTTATCCAAGCATCCACCACTGGTTTTGAGCTAAAGGTAATGTCATTACCATTGTAAAATTGACTCGCGGCAATGGCGTATGATTTTGCCAAATAGGTATCGTTATAAAACACATCAAAACCTAGTTGTGTCTTCAGAAATTTAAAAAAGGTTTGGTCTTTATACACACTGGCAAACAAGTAAATTTCTGGTGTACGTAAAATACGTTGTTGGTCGGTTTTTTGATAAACCCCATAAGCAGTTACGTGGAAACTACCTGCATCTATTTGCTTACCCACTTTAAGTTGCAGAACGCTAATTTCGCTACTATTTTGTACAGGGATAATCGCATTAGCTACGGTTGGCGAAGCAGTAAAGTACAGATAATTACTAATAAGATAATAGGCTGCACTGGCATCAAGCTTCAGAAAATCGTTAAGGTAGGCAAAGGTAAAATTGGTAGTTTTTGTACGCGATAGGTTAGCACGCTCATTCCAGTCGTAATAATTTCCAAAATACCGATTGTAAATTTCTTCAGGAGATTTGTTTTGAGTGTAAGCACTCATTATAATCTTACCAGCCTTGTTGCTTAGTGCAAAATTACTTTTGGCTTCATACAGATAATCACCTGCGTTAAAACCTTGCAAAATCTGTTGCACATCAAGATTTACATCTACCTTGTTGCTAAAACGATAGCCAACTGCCCCTAAAATAGTAGTGTTTTGCGCATTAAAATCACGAGCATAGAACAAGGTTTTATCCTTTTGTACCATTTGCTGCTTAAAGGTGTACATATCATACCTGATTCCTGCATCTATTTTCAACTCATTTTTAATGACCGAACTGCTTTTAGCTCTTAAGAAAAAACTATAGATAAACTCATTTTGCAAATGCTTTACATTGGTCGTATCGTTGGTAAACGTACTCAGGTTACGTGGTGCAGGCAATACATTATAAGTATCCGCTTCGTCCTTCTTAAAACTATAAGAACTATTGGTATACGTAAGCGTATGGGTAATTTTGTTGGTAGGCAATATGTTTTGGTTATTGCTGTTTTCAGTACTATCAATACGTCCCACAAAATAACTCTGCCTAATCATAAGCGAGTTGTCCCTGTAAAGTTGGCGGGCAGTTGTTAATCTTACTGGCTCTGCTTCTTTGGTTACCAAGTTATTTCCTGCTGGAGCAAAAATAATGCTGTCTTTAAGGATAGAGCCATTTTCTTCTGCCTTTAGGGTATTAAAAACGGCATCAACCCAAATATTGTATCTTTTATTTTTGGTATGGTACCAAGTAAAAAGAGTACCATTAAGGTCATCTCCGCGCTGGTGTTTATAAAAACCATTTGCACCAATACGATTAAAATTGGCTCCAAAATTCCAATTAGGCTTAATATTTTGGGAGTGGATGATTTTTAGCAACTGCACGTTATCGCCCGCACTGATGTAAGACAGACTGGTAAATGGTGTACGGGCACGATAGAACTTAATATCATCGTGAGTAAACTTATAATAATCCAAAGAATGAAAACCTGCTTCGAAACCAATGGTTTTTACCGGTTCAAATAACAAGGGTGTGGCCGCCAAACCCACCAATCCAGTACCTACCGTTGGCCTACGAGGTTGTGCTATGGGACTAAATTGCTGTATACCCGTTAGCGTGGTATCTAATGGAATGGTTTGTATACTGTCTTTGGTAAGCTTACGAGTGGTATACCTAATGTACTTGGCATTAAATACGACCGAGTCACGTGCCCCCTGTTCTTTTTTACGAAGCGAATCAAGCTCTTTGTTACCGGCAATAGATGTTTTTAAGTCTTGCGCAAAAGCATGTGCAGCACCTAATAGTAAGAAGAAAGAAACAGCAACAAATAATTTCTGCATTATAGATTTGAAATAAGCTGGCTTAAAATTTCGGTCATTTTGGGTTCCGCTTTGGCTGCAGTTTCTATAATTTCTTCTAAACTTACAGGTTTCAAATCTTCTGGGAAACCTTCGTCTGTTAATACTGAAATGGCAAAAACTGGAATGCTCATGTGGTTGGCCACAATTACCTCTGGCACGGTGCTCATTCCTACTGCATCGCCGCCTATGATACGTAAATATTTGTATTCGGCTTTGGTTTCTAGATTTGGCCCTGTTACCGAAACATAAACGCCCTGATGGCAGGTAATATTTTTTTCCTCAGCAATTTTTACTGCTTTTGCAATCAGGTCTTTTTGATAAGGCTGGCTCATGTCCGGAAAACGTGGACCAAAATCGCTGTTATTGATTCCTCTTAACGGACTTTCTGGCTGTAAATTGATATGGTCGTTGATAATCATCAAATCACCTTTTTTAAATTCAGGATTTAATGACCCCGCAGCATTAGATACAAATAGGTATTGGATGCCCAATAGTTTCATGGCTCTAATAGGGAAAGTAATTTGCTGCATGCTATAACCTTCGTAAAAATGTAAACGACCTTGCATGGCCACTACCTTTTTGCCTTTAAGGGTTCCAAATATCAATTTACCCGAGTGGAACTCCAACGTAGAAATAGGAAAATTGGGGATACTGGCATACATAATACTATGCGATACCTCAATTTCGTTTACCAAGCCACCTAATCCTGTGCCTAGTACAATCCCTATTTCAGGTTCAAAATCACCTATTTTATTTTTAATGTATTTAATCGAATCATTTAGTGCTTGCAACATAGTCTAATATTTTTTGGTCAAAAATTGCCTTGTCTTCTGCTTTGATTTCAATGGCAATGGGCAGATAATATACAGGCAAATTTAATAGTAAATCTCTTAAATTGTTAGTTAATAAGCGTTGTCCATCTTTTTCTGTGGTCACGATTATTTTTTTTGCCGCTGGATGTTGCTGATAAGCCATTACCAACTGTGCTATTTCTTTCTCCGTAAAACGATGGTGGTCTGGATATTCGAAAGAGTGAATATTCAATTGCATTTCTTCTAAATATTGCACCAGTGGGGTTGGGTTGGCAATTCCGGTCAATAAAAACAGGTGTTGGTCTTTTTCTAATGCCGTTTCTTCTCCCGTATAAAGGTGCGTTAGTTTTTGGTAATTGATATGCGAAAAAGTCAATTGTTGAGCGGAATTCAAATCAAGTTTGGCCAATATTTTTTCTTTCACTTTTGAGGAAATGTCCGCGGGAGATTTGGTCACCAGTACTGCTTGTGCCCTTTTAACGCCTGAAAATGGTTCACGTAAATTACCTGCGGGCAATAGCCACTGCATTTTTTGCAGCTTTGCAAATTCAAACAACAACACATTAAATCCAGCTTTAACTTTTCTGTGCTGAAAGGCATCATCCAATAAAATCAAGTCATGATTGGCTTTCAATTCATTAATGCCCTTTACCCTATCTTCACAAACGGCAACCGTAACGTCTTTGAATTTATGATAGTACTGCAAAGGTTCATCGCCAATGGTTTCGGCAGTAGCATTTGGCCCAGCCAAAATAAAGCCATTGGTTTTACGGCCGTAGCCCCTACTTAAAATGGCAATTTTGTACTGGCTAAGCAAGCGCACCAAATATTCAGTAGTAGGTGTTTTTCCTGAGCCCCCTACTGCTAAATTACCCACGCAAACAATCGGGATATCAAAACTCGTAGATTTAAAAATACCCCAATCATAAAACCTATTGCGCAGGTACACCACCAAGGCATACACCAAATTAAAGGGCAATAGTAATAGACGCAGGTATTTTAACATATAAGCAACACAAAAATACTGAATATTTGCACTAAAGGTTAGACCATATTGTGCTTTTATTTTTGGCGAGAGATTTAGAAACTGTTTGAAAACAACCTGTTTTTTACAAGTGGTGTTTGGCGAGGATACCAAATGTTGCCTTGGACCAAAGAATGGCGTCCTCGCCATTCGTATCATTCTTTGAATGAAATTTAAACAGTTTCTTACCGCCAATTATGGGTCATTTATTGGAACGGTTTAAAATCTGCTGCAATTTTGCTATTATTGAAACAAACACTTCAAACCGTATGACGACAAATAAACGCCTCAAAGTAGGACAAGGACAAATTAGCGGGTATCTTTCTATCTTTTTAGCCGTTTTGGTATTGCTCGCTGTATTCTGTTTCAGATATCCAGAGCAGTTAACCACTCCAGAATTTAGGGAAGTTTACACTAAAAGTATTGCCGAAGCTTTAATGATTTTTGGCGTAATTGCTTCATTCTTCTTTGCCGCTGTAAGCTTGCTATTAAGCAAGAAAATAAAACTAGCCTTAATTGGCACCTCCATTACGGGTTTGGCCATTGTTTTAGGCGCATTGACTTTAAATGGCAGAGACGTTGTTAAAACAGATTGGCATTTTGGTTTGGATTGGATGATTTTAGACCTGTTGTTGATGGTAGCTATTTTTGTTCCGTTGGAGCTATTTTTTCCTAAAAACAAATCACAAACAAAGTTTCACGAAGAATGGCGTACCGATTTAACTTATTTTGTCATTAGCCATTTATTTATTCAGTTTTTCGGTATCGTTACCCAAAAACCAGCAGTATTATTCTTTGGCTGGATTGGTTTAGAAAATCTACACACTTGGGTACAAGGCTTACCGTTTATTCTCGCATTATTCTTAGCATTTTTCACTACCGACTTGTTCCAATACTGGGCACATCGCTTTTTTCACACCAAGGTATTTTTATGGCGCTTCCACTCTATCCACCACTCCACTCAAAACATGGATTGGCTTGCCGGAAGTAGAACCCACTTTATAGACATCTTTTTTACTAGGGCGATGACTTTTATTCCGCTTTACATCCTAGGTTTTTCTTCTACGGTGTTTAACGTTTACATTGTTTTCATAGCTGTGCACGCCGTACTTATCCATGCCAATACCCGCATCAACTTTGGTTTCATCAAATACATATTTACAACACCTCAATATCACCACTGGCATCACTGTGAAGACCCCAAATATTACGGGCATAATTTCGCTTCCATCTTTCCTTTTATCGATATGATGTTTGGCACTTATTATTTACCTGACAAAAAATGGCCAGCAGGAACTGGGGTACATGAGGCTTCTTATCCTAAAGGATTCATTAAGCAATCGATTTATCCGTTTACCAAAAGTCCGTTCGATACCGATTTAAACATGGAAGAACGAAGCGAGAGGTAATACAAATCAATTTTGAAATCCCTCTCTGCCCGTTGGGCATCTCTCCCAAAGGGAGAGAGTTGCAACATTCCTTTTCTCTCCCTTTGGGAGAGATGGCGTAGCCAGAGAGGGGAAACAAATTCTAAACAACAATAAAGCCTTTGACTTATCTATCAAAGGCTTTGTATTTTCGGAACACGACGTTAGTACCGTGCTTAAATTTATTACTATAAATTAATCTTCTTTCTTCGTAATATTTGGTGGCATCAATTTATACACTACTGGTGTTACAATTCTGGAAAGCAAGGTTGAACTGATTAGACCTCCAATCATGACAATAGCCAAAGGTGAAATCAGCGGATTGCTAGACATCGCAATAGGCAGCAAACCTCCAATAGCCGTTAATGAAGTCAGGATGATTGGCAAGAAACGCACCTCCCCTGCTTCTTCAATGGCCTCGTTCAAAGGCTTACCTTCTGCACGTAACTGATTGGTAAAATCAACCAGTAGAATGGTGTTTTTCACCTCAATACCTGCCAGTGCTACAATTCCGATAGTGGCTACAAATGAAAGTGAATTTCCAGTAACCATCAGCGCAAGTACTGCTCCTACTATCCCTAATGGAATTACCGACAATACGATTAACGTACTTTTAAAGGTTTTAAATTCCAGTACCAACACCGCAATGAACATGAATAGGGTAACCAAAATAATGCTACCAAAACCACCAAAGGATTGGTTACGACTTTCTACCTCACCTCCCATTTCAAAATGATAGCCTTCGGGCAGTTTCATTTTTGTCATCTGCGCTTCTACATCTTTAATCACCTTATCGTTTAAATAACCTTTTTGAACAAATGAATTCACCGAAATGGTACGCACCTTATTTTGGTGGTTAATACTAAGTGCTGAGGTTTCGAGTTTTAAACTCGCCAATTGCGCCAAAGGAATAGCCGTTCCTTGTACATTATTCACGTAAAGATTATCAAAAACACCCAAGCTAGGTTCAGATGAATATTTTGTGGTGAGCAAAATACTATAGTCGTCGCCGCTTGATTTTGGATTTAAGAATTTACCCACTTCAAAACCAGCAATAGCCATCCTTACCGTACGGTCAATATTGACCATAGGCACGCCCAAAGCCAAAGCTTTTTCTTTATTGATATCTACTTTGATGTCAGATTTTAAATTTTTTAATGGATTGTTGACATAAATGGTTCCTTCGGTTTTAAGCAAGAGGTTCTCTACCTTTCCTGCCAACTGACGTAAGGTATCCAAGTTTTCGCCAAACACTCGTACTTCTACTGGCGAAATAATAGGTTGGCCTTGTTCAAAATCTTTCACTTCTACCTTGGCTCCTAAATATGGCGACCATTTAGCCCTAAGTTTTTCAATAAGCGCCACTTTTTTATCAGCCCTCACATCGGGGTGAAGCAGCACAAAAATCTCCGCAAAATCACTGCGTTCGTTGGTTTGCAGTAAATTGTAGTAAATCCTAGGATTGCCCTTACCTACGTTAGAGGCAAAGTATTTTACTTCCGGAATATCCTTGATTTCCTTTTCAATTTGTTTAGCTATCGAATCCGTATATTTTAAGTTCGATTGCAAAGGCGTAGATACCGTAATGATAAATTGCGGCTTTTCCGATGAAGGGAACAAACTAAAACCAATTACAGGAATTAAAGCCAATGCTCCCAAGAAAATTCCCACACCAATCAAGATGGTTAAGTATGGCCTATGCAAAGCTTTATCCAACAATTTGGCATAAGAACCATGGATAATTTTTTGCAGGGTACGCAAAAAGATATTACCATTTACATCAGCATGTGGCTTTAAGAGTTTACTAGATAAGAAAGGGACTACGGTTAAAGCCACCACCATGGAGGCAATGACCGAGCAGATTACCGCTACAGGCAAACTTCTGATAAATTCCCCCGAAGCTTCTGGCATAAACATCAGTGGCATAAAGGCAATTACCAAAGTTGCGGTACATCCCAACACGGCTAATCCAATTTGCTTAGTTGCCATTAGCGTTGCAGTAAGCCTATTGTGCCCATCACGCATCCATCGCTCTATATTTTCTACCACTACAATACTATCATCAACCAATAGCCCCAGCGAAACCACCAACCCTACAATACTTAATTGGTTCAAACTAAAGCCAAGCAGGTTAATTAAGATGATACCAATGGCCAAGGATAATGGAATAGACACCATCACAACCAATGAGGCACGAGTACCCAATGGCAATAGGGTAATCAGCACCAAACAGATGGCAATGAGGAAATCAAATCCCAAGCCACCCAATCGGGTATTGACATTGTTGGCTTGGTCAAACATCACCTGTTGGTCGATATTGCTAGGCAAAGTCTTTTTAAAAGAATCAAGTACTGGCAAATAAGCTTCTTGAGTTTTTGTGATATTGCTACCCGCTTTTTGTGCCGCCACCACAAATACACTCCTAAAACCATTTAAACGAGTAATATGCTTTTCTTGCGAATAATCAAAATAAACATTTGCCACCTCTTTCAATGTGGTATTTTTACCTGTAGCACTGGCCACAATGGTATTTTTGATTTCGTCTAAACTCTGATAGTTTCCACTGGTTTTGATGTTGAACGATTTATTGCCAGCGTCAATGCTTCCGCCAGGAATATTGGCCACTTCACTTTGTATGGCATTGGAAACTTGTGTTACTGGAATTCGCAGCAGCGCCAGTTTCTCCAAGTCTAAATCCACTTTCACCAACTGGTCGGGCAAGCCCATAATCTCCACATTTTTAAGTGAAGGTATTTTTTCGAGTCTGTCCTGTAAATCCTCAGCGGCGCTCTTGAGCTTGTCACGAGAGGCATTTTCCGATACCAAGGCAATTTGCAGGATATTTACATCTGATGGTGTTATTTTTTGCACCTCCATGCTATAAATTTCCTGTGGTAAGCTAGGTCTTTCGCTATTCACCTCTCTTACCAGCTCTTGGTATTTATCATCAACATTACCACCGTATTTGTACTCCACAATAATCACCGCTAAACCATCCCTAATGTTGGTTTTGATGGTCTTGATATCATCTAATCCGTAAATACGCTTTTCCAACGGCTTCACCACCAGCTCTTCCATATCCTTAGGGCTTGCCCCTGGATACACCACTACCACTGGGAAATTTGGTGGGTTCATATCAGGGTCTTCGGCCCTTGGCATGTTAAAAACAGTAGTGATTCCCAAAGCCATCACCATTAACACCATGATTAAGGTGAACTGATAATTTTTTACTGCATAATCTGAGATTTTCATTTGTTTTCGGTCGATTTTAAGCGTAAAAAATATTATTTAATCACCTTTATTCTGGAGCCATCAGTAAGGTAAGCACTACCAGAAACAATTACCGAACTGGCTTCTTCCAATCCACTTGTAATTGTAATTTTATCTTTTTGCACGGCACCCAACTGCACTTTCACTTTTTTGGCCACTTGATTATCATTCGTTACAAACACATAACCTTCATTTTCGCCGCCATCCAACAAAGCATCATAAGGGATTACATAAGCACTTTGTTTTTTTGATGGATAGATATTGGCTTTCCCAAACATTCCCGCAGCCAAACCTTTTACTGGTTCGGTTAGGGATAACTCCAAACCAAAAGTTCCACTTTGCGGGTCAATGCTTTCTGATTTCCTGCTTACTTTGGCTTGCAGTGTTTTACCTGTCAATGCATCGGCAGTAATTACTGCTCTATCTCCAACTTTTAAAGCTGACCATTGTTTATCACTCAAACCAACTTTCAATATCCAGTTACCTTCACTAGCACCATTAATTTGCAACACTGGCGTACCAGGACCTACAATTTGACCTTCATTAGCCAATTTTCTAAGTACGTAACCGTTCGTGGTCGCATTAATAGAAGTGTAACTTTCGTTAAACTTTGCAGATTGCAATTGTTTCTTTGCTACGTCAAGCATTGTCTTGGCATTTTGCAATTGCTCTAAAGTAGCCACACTGTCTTTGTAAAGTTTTTCGGCACGCTCGTAATCACGCAATGCTTTTTGATAGGAAAGCTGCACTTGCTGAGCCTGCGAACTAATTTCTGTAGGATTTACCGTTGCCAATACTTGTCCTCGGCTAACCTTATCCCCTTCTTTTACGTAAATACGATTAATTACGCCCCCATTTTTAAAAGACAATAATGTTTCATCATTGGTGGTGAAATAACCGGAAGTGGCCACTTCTCCGTCAGCATTTTCGGCCAAAAGCGAAATCACTTTCACGGGAATAGTATCTTGTTGAACGATTGCCTTTTCTCTTTTGTCACTTCCTTTGCAGGCAAATAACATGAGCAAGGCAAGGCTAAGGCTGATTTGTGTAATATTTGCTTTCATAATTTAGTTTAGCGTATAGGATGCTGTTTCGCGTTCAATATTGGCCATGGCCATAAGCACCTTGTATAAATTAATGTTGACTAATATTTGTGCCGAAGTATATTGGTTTCGGGCATCAATGGTTTCTACAAAAGAATTGGCTCCTGCCAAATATCCTCTTTCTATTAAGCGCAAATAAGTAGAGGCTGCTTCAAATTGCTTTTGGGATGATTGATAGGTTTGATAGGCCGAACGCAAATTATTCTGTGCGGTTTTTGCTGACAGGCTTAATTGTTGCGCCACTAAGTTTGCATTTAGTTCGGCATTCCTCAAATCCAGATTGCTTTCCTTAATTCGATTGTTATTTCTATTTCCAGAAAAAATCGGGATTTCCAATTGTAGGCCTAGCATATAGTATCTGGTATTGGAATTAAATTTAAAGCCTTCTGATTGTGTTCCTAAATCTAAAAATGCTCCTAGCCTAGGCACAGCAAACTGACTATTCATTTTTCGAACAGTTTTATTAATGCTCACCACTTGGTTTAGTGCTTTTAACTCTTCTCGCTGTCCTGAAATATCCAAGCTGGCCAACAAACCTTGTACTTTCGCCAAATCATTTTTATCATCTTTCTCTACCACAATTACATCGTCAGGATTTCTGTTCAATAGAAAGTTAAAATATAGCCGAGCATTATTTACTTTTTGTTCGGCATCAAACAAGGTAGCTCTTACACTTTCCACTTCACTTTGCGAACGAAGTACATAGGCAGGCAGCCCCTTGCCATTTTCCAGTAGCTTTTGGTTCACCCGAAGTCCTTCGTTGGCCAGTTGCAATCCAGATTTATAAACATCAACCGCAGCAAGGGCACTTAAATAATTGTAGTAAGCTGTTTTCACTTCTTTCACCAAATCACGCTTATAAATCTGTACTTCAAACTCCTTCAAAATCAATTGCTGCTCACTAATACGCTTGTTATTGATAATATCGGTATTGACAATGGGCACCGTGGTACGCACTTTGGCATCGTGAAAATTTTTGGGCAAAAAATTGATGGTTTGGTTTTGTAGGGTTGGAAAGTTATTAGCCCCCGTAATTTGGTTCAAGGTGCTATAAATCGGATTGAGCAAATCTCCCAAAGGCAACGGAATGTTACGTCCCCCATCGGCTGTTTGATAACCTGCTTGAAAAGCTACCGAAGGAAGGAATAATCCCTTTGCTGCTTTCAAAGCATATTGCGCTTTTTCCAACGATACGTTTTTTTGCTGCAGCACCATATTGTTCTTAAAAGCGGTATCAATATACGACTGCATCACTTGCTGCGCATTCACGGAAAAAGCAGCAAAAACAAGCATCAGCATCAAGCAAATATTTTTCATTTTAATTAACAGTGTTAACATTATTATTGAATACTTTTTAAGATAAATATCAAGGTGTCAAAAGCCTTCTCTAAACTAAGCTGCTGTTCGTTTTCCGGAAAGTGAGCATTCACTACATGGTCCAAATGCCCCTGTAATTTTAACGAACAAATACCGTGGATAGTAGCCCAAACATACATAGACATTGCATGCAAATCTGCCTGCTTAAAATACCCCTTAGCTTTACAATCTGCAACAGTTACCAGCAAGGCTTCAAAGGCCGCTCCACCTTCTTCCCATTCACAAGCGTAGTTCTTATTCACAAACTCAATAGGCTCTCGCATAATAAACATAAGTTCATAAAAATCACGATTTTTCATAGCAAACTCAATATAGCTCCTACCCATTGCCTTTAATCGCTCAAAGGGTTCTTCCACGTTTCTTAGCACAGCAAACTGAGTTGCTAGCATTTTAAACCCTTCTTGATGCAGCGCATAAATCACATCACTTTTATCCTGGTAATAGAGATAAATGGTGGTTGGACTTATCCCAATTTTATCCGCAATCTTTCTAATAGAAATAGACTCATAGCCATGTTTTAGAAACAGCTCTTTGGCCACTTCCAAAATTTTCCTTTTCAGGTCTTCCTTATGCTTGAGGCGCTTGCTTTTCGTATTCGTTTCACTCATGACGGAGCAAATATAATTAACAGTGTTAATATTTTAAAATATCAAATTATTTTATCCATAAAAAAAGGAGAAGCTAGGCTTCTCCTTTGCACTGTTGCTGTTAATTTTGGATTAAAGTTTCACAATTTTTTTCGACACATTTCCGCTTTCTTTAACAATCTGTAGGATATATGACCCTGGTCCTATTTCGGCCACATCCAGCTCTACCAAGGAAGCATGGTCTGCATTTTTAGTTTTTAAAGTTTTTCCCGTGATATCGGTAAGTAGTAATTTAACATTTTCTTTAGCCGAAACACCCAAGCTTATATAAAGCTTAGTAGTTACAGGATTGGGGTATGCCAATACCGAAAGCTCTTGATCCAAGCCTTTTACAAATCGAGTAAGTTTATCAAAAGTTGTTCGCGTTCCATTTGCATCAATTTGTGCCAACCTGTAATAAGCAGACTGCTTGAAGCTGGCATCAATCACTTCATAGTTTGATACCGTAGCTGAATTGCCTTTTCCTATTTTACTATCAATCACGCTAAAGCTTTTACCATCTAAACTTTTTTCTATTTCAAATTTGGCATTATTCTGCTCCGAGCTAGTGGTCCATCTAATTAAGGCGCCACTAGTAGAAATCTTGGCAGTGAAATCAACCAAAGCGACAGGCAAAACACCAGGTGTTTTCGCGAAGGTAAACACACCAAAATCGGTATTTAGGCCAGAAGTAATTGTCCCAGTACTTCCAATTACTGAGAAGCTGTCATTCCCTGCGCTCACCCAAGTATTAGTCCCTGTATTAAATCTCGCCACCACGGCATCCAACGTCGCAAAACTTGAAAAGCCAGAAGCAGCAAAATCGTAAGTGGTTAAACCCACTTTGACCTGGGCATTACCACTAAGCTTATTAACGATCCAATATTCTTTATTATGAATATAACCTAAATCTACTGGATCAAAACTAGCCACATTAAGATAGGATACCGGAAAATACTCCAATTCAAAATCTGAAGCAATACCTACCACGCCCGTTAGCGAGATTGCTGTAGAAGCAGTTCCTTTACCAATCATCAAATTACTGGCCGTGCCGTTAGCTACATTAAGTAATTTAATTTTCCCGTTGATGAAATTCTGCGGTTTGCTAAGGTTAAAATTAATGTTTTTAGCAGCATCGAGCGTTAGTCCCGCAACAGCATTCACCTTACCTTCGGTGACCATAAAATTACCAGTAACTTTCGCTGGCTGATTAAAAATTATCGTTTTAGACAATCCATTTAGCGTTACGTCCCCAAATACAATTTCACTAACTGTATTGTTGTCAATAGCAAAGGTGTGTGAATTGGTAAGTGTCCTATTGCCCAAAGTAGCATATATTGACGGGTCATTTTTCAATACTACCGTAAATCCATCAGGCACTGTCTTTAAAGCATTATCCAAAGTAGCTAAAGTTCCAACAAAAGCTTTTTGCGGCTGAATATTTACATAACCTGTCAACCCGTTATCCACTCCGTCTACAATCTGCGCTTTAACACCTACCAGGTTATCAAAATTTGTTTCTGTTCCACCATGAATGGTCCCAAACATATTGTAGGAAGCATCTATATCTGCATTAAAAGGAAAAATATTGGTGGTATTCGTTCCGTCCTGCACCACATCATAAAGCGTTCCGTAAGCAGCCGAAGTTCCAGAGGCTGTAGCATCCAAATAGATGTACGTTCCCATAGTAGCGGCGAAGATATTTTTATCCACCTCTGTACCACCAATTTTCACATTAGAAACAGGTTTTACAGAAGCCGATCCATTATGGTTATAGAAACTGATCCCTACGCCTCCCGTACCATTAAAAGTGTTCCCTGTAATCAACAGATTATCCGAAGTGACAGGACTCTGCGCTCCTGTAGTTCCTTCCTTACTAGAAAACACAATGGAACTGAAAGTTGTGCCTCCTGGAAATGGTGTCAGGGTATTCCCCTTAATACTTACATTATTTGATCGCTGTACAAAAATGCCAATATTAGCATAATTGGTAATGACATTATTAGCAACTTCAATATTTGCATTTGCCGTTCTGCTTCCTTTCACCTCTAACATCCTCACCATTAAGTTTGCTTGGCTCAAACTTGGAATACCAGCACCAATGTTGTTATGGTTAATTTTATGATTGCCTACTTTCGCATTTAGCACAGATACTAAACCAATCGGTACGTCATTATAAGAGAACTCAAAATCATTACCCACACCATCCCCAATTTTGCCCGCCTGCAACCCATACACTGCTACAATATTATTTTTATCAGCAGGTGAACCACCGATAACTCCAGAAGTATTATAGGCGTAAATACCTCTACCAAACAATTCGGGAGCTAACAAATTAGCGTAGGTTACGCTATTACGGACCACATGGATTTCATTATTTAGAGCACCAACATCATTCTTTCCCAATCTTATGGCATGACTATACCATTCGTAACCAGCCACACTTTGTGCTTTAGTCCCCTTAAACACATTGTCGGAAACTTCTAGGTTATTAAAGTTATCAGTAGTTGTACTGGCAATACCAATATAAGTTGGTTCTTGGTTAATTTGAAACTCAAAGTTTTGGATTTTCACATTAGGAGCATCAATTTCAATCAGGGCATTTTTTCGGTCTCCAGTATTAATTACCGGCCCTGTACTACCATTGATAATGGGTTTAGCAGCCAGATTTAAATTATTCCCCCGCAAAGTAACTTGCTTGTTCACCACTACCGCAGCAGTAAGTGTATAAGTCCCTTCGTCTACATTAATAACATGTCCATTTTGCGTATCTGCATCATCAATAGCTTCTTGTAGTGTAGCAAAACCTTCGCTCGTATTTACATTTCTTATCGGAAGGTTTAAAAATACCTCTCCTAAAACCGGCACATCATCTATATCATGTATTTTAGTTTTGATGATTGAAAATGTAGCCATAGTTCTATCCGTTCTTGTATCATACGCTCCATAAACATTCCGCTCGGCAACAATATTAGAAGAGAAAGGCAAAATATCAGTAACTGCAGCCGAATTATAATACTGAGAAGACCAAATTGGATCTCCTGCCGTAGTTCCTGTCGGCCTATCATCAAGCCTGATGTACTCGCTGAGGGTAGACACAAAAATATTAGCATCCATACCCGGACCGCCAATCACCGCACCTGTTAATGGCGGCAAAGCCACATCGCCATAAGAATTAGCAAACTTAATGCCCACATGCCCCGCACCCAAAGGCGTAGGTGTATTAAAGGTGTTTTGTTTTACAATTAAGTTCGAAAATGATTTCGCTCCCGGAGTTCCAGAATTGGTGGTTTTAGTATCGAAATAAAGTCCTACGGTATTGGAACTTCCCGAAAGTGGATTAAAAACATTGTTAATTACACTTACATTACTCGAATAAAATACTGCTAAACCCAACAGTTTAAAGTCATTCAAGGTATTACCCGACACTTCAACTGTTGAACCAGGATTGATGGTCGAAATAATTTCAATCAATGCAGGCTGTCTATCAGCTCCTGTTTGCCCATTCGCATCAGCATTTCCACCGGAGGTGATAATGTTATTAGTGACTTTATTCCCTGGGCTTACATAACCGTTCATGGCCAATTTACCCTGCAGTGTATTATTATTCACAATCAATGCTCCGCCACTCATATCTCCCGCTTGTATCGTCGCGTAATGAGCTTTGAAATTATTGTCATCGATATTACCGTTGATATTGGAAGCCCTAACCGCCCTACCCAATGCATTATTAGCAACGGTATGCCCAACAGTATTTCTTAAAATCGTCACCTTATCATTTCCATTGGTATTTAAAACACCTAAAAAGATTGCTGCACTATTAAACACATAAGCGGTATTCGTGCCTTCTATCAAATTATCAGTAATGGTTAAATTATTAAAGCTCCCCGTTGGACCTGATTTAATCCCATAGCCAGCAGTAGTAGTAGAGGTTGGATTGTTAAAATTGCTTTCTTGAAATCGGAGGTGCAAATTCGAAATTGTCACATCGGGCACCGCCACATAAATCAATGCTTTATTGGCTACATCACCACCAGTAATGATAGGCTTATTTGCTAAAGCCCCTCCATTACCCTGCAAAGTAATTCCTTTTGTAATATTGATACCCGTAGTTAAGGTATGCGTCCCTTCAAAAACATCCACGGTATTACCCGCAAGTGTCGAAGGAGCATCTATTGCTGATTGAATGGAACAGAAACGTACCCCAGTAGTGGTATTACTCGCTACCAATTCTGGCTCAACTACTGTAGAAGCAACGGCGCCGGTCACCAATCTGAAATTTGTACCGTTTAAATTAAAGATATTACCATCCAAATAAGCACAGGCATCGGCCGAATTATCTCTATCAAAATAAAGTGTATTGGCATCACCTGAATTACTAGGGCTATTGGCATCACCATCATAACCAATATTCCCCTTTTGCAATTGTATAGCCACCTCCGTCCCAGTAATGAGATTCCCGATAATGCTGTGCCCTGTACCGCCAACCACAATACCAAAACCATCACCTTCCACAGCGGCAGACCCTTTAATATTTGAAATGATATTGTTGGCAATATACGCTCCAAAAGGCTGATCGTTGATATACGTGTAGCCGTCTTTTCGTCTTAACACCGCAATGCCTGCGAAATCTCTGGAATTTGTTGGCGTACCCAATTGAGTAATTTGATTAGATGATATAGCCACAGACCCATTACCCGAGCCACTTCCCGTTGCCAGCACATTTTTGATTTCAATCCCAAATCTGGCATTGTTATTCAACGTAATTACATTACCGCTAATCATCACAGGGTCAGAAGTCAGGCTATTTTTACCCAACCAAACACCAATCCCCGAATCGCCATTGGAATTTACCGTATTACCAATGATCAAAATACCGCTGGTATAAGCAGAACCTGCAAAATCAATCCCTACTAATTGGTTAAAGGAAACCTCGTTGTTATCAAGTTCAATACCAACATGATTTGCCGCAGTACTTTGCAGCATAATCCCCCTAGCACTACTTGCCACCGGAATACCGCCTTTATTACCATTATAGTTGAAAGTTGAAGCTCTAATGATTAAACCATTAATACTCCTATTTGCGTAAAAACCATATCGATAATTTTCATTGGCCGCGATCCCAATTAAGCTAAGATTTGCAACATCCACACCTACACCTACGCCAGTCTCAAAATTGGTTACTGTAAGATTTTCGATTGACACATTATTTGCCGCAATCCTAAATCCGTAACTCGCAGTGGTGATATAATTTGCTACCGTACCGTCAATAATGGTTCCAGCTTTTGAAGCTCCCTTTATGGTAAGAGCCTTATCGACGTTGACAAAATATCCTGTCACCGCTCCAACGGGCGAATAGGTACCATCCGCCAAATTAACAATGTCTCCCGAAGCAGCAACATCCACTGCGGCCTGGATACTTCTTTTTGGCGAACCTACGGTCCCTGTATTGCCATCGTTCCCTACAACAGGGTCTACGTAGTAATTTGTTTGTGCTCGTAAACCCTGAAGGGCTACTAACAATCCAACAAAAAGCATAGGTAGTGCTCTGAGTAGAGTTTTTCTCATAATTTATCCGGTTAAAGAACTATTTATCTATGAGAGAGCGATTTAAAACTAAATTAGACATAATCACAATAAAAAAAGAAGGATTACGTTACAACTTTTTTCTCTAATAGATAAATCTTCATTTGCATGCTAAAAACGAAGATTATTTTGCTTTTTTTTTATTCAAGGAATTTCAGCAATCCATCTATCTACCCATCCATTATCAGAGCGATTTTACAACACAAAACACTGATAGCAACCTCGATTAGGGGTTTTAGTACTTGCACCGTAATAATCTGTAAACGATAGCCTGTAATGACCCGCTATCCAAAATTAAACCTCTATATTTGTGAAAATTACTACTTATTATGCTTAAAGGATTTTTTAACGTTCCTGCTCCTGTGAATGAGCCCATTTTGGGTTACGCACTAGGAAGCAAGGAAAGAGAATTATTAAAAGCGGCTTTGGCCGAGGGAAGATCTAAAGTTTTAGATATCCCTATGTATATTGGAGACAAAGAGGTGTTTACCGACGAGAAAATCAACATCACTCCTCCTCACGATCACCAACATGTTTTAGCCACCTTTAGCAGAGGCACTAAAACTCACGTACAACAAGCCATTGACGCTGCGTTAGCAGCCAAAGCAGATTGGGAAAACTTAGCTTGGGAACAACGAGCTGCAATTTTCTTAAAAGCTGCTGATTTAATTGCAGGTCCATACAGATACAAATTGAACGCAGCAACCATGCTAGGCCAAAGCAAAAATGCTTTCCAAGCTGAAATAGATTCTGCCTGCGAACTAATAGATTTCTTGCGTTTTAACGTGAGTTATATGACCGAAATCTACAAACAACAACCTCCTGTTTCTCCAAGAGGCAGCTGGAACAGAGTAGAACAACGCCCTTTAGAAGGTTTTGTTTTTGCACTAACTCCTTTCAACTTTACAGCTATTGCAGGAAACTTGCCTTCATGCGTTGCCATGATGGGCAACGTAGTAGTTTGGAAACCTGCCGACACGCAAATTTACGCAGCAAGCTTGATCATGCAGATCTTTAAAGAGGCTGGATTGCCTGATGGCGTCATCAATCTTGTTTATGCCAAAGGACCTGATGCTGGAGATGTAATTTTCGCACACCCTGATTTTGCAGGTATTCACTTCACAGGCTCTACCGGTGTTTTCCAAGATATCTGGAATACCATTGGCAGCAATATCCACAAATACAAAACTTACCCTCGTATTGTAGGTGAAACTGGGGGTAAAGATTTTATCCTGATTCACGGCTCTGCGGATGCGGAAGTATCAAGCACTGCGATCTTGAGAGGTTCTTTCGAATATCAAGGACAAAAATGTTCAGCCGCTTCAAGAGTATACATTGCAAAAAGCAAATGGCCTCAAATCAAAGAATTGCTATTGAGAGATTTGGCGACTTTGAAAATGGGACCTACTGAAGATTTCAGCAATTTCATCAATGCAGTAATCGACGAAAAATCTTTCGACAAACTAGCGAAGTACATTGATGAAGCCAAAAAAGCCAAAGGTGTTGAAATTATTGCCGGTGGAAACTACGATAAGAGCAAAGGATATTTTATTGAGCCTACTGTTTTAGTAGTAGACGATCCTAAATACACCACCATGTGCGAAGAGCTATTTGGCCCAGTATTAACGGTATATGTTTATGAAGATAAAGATTTCGATAAAACTTTAGAAATCATCGACACGACCTCAATCTATGCCTTAACAGGTGCAGTAATTGCTCAAGACCGTTATGCGATTGATAAAGCTACTCACGCCCTTCGCAATGCAGCTGGAAACTTTTACATTAACGATAAATGTACTGGTGCAGTAGTAGGCCAACAACCATTTGGTGGTGCCAGAGGTAGCGGCACCAATGACAAAGCAGGCTCGATGATCAACTTATTGCGCTGGGTATCTCCACGTACGATCAAAGAAACCTTCGATCCACCAAAAGATTATACTTATCCGTTTTTAGCAAACGACTAATCTTGATTTTAATAAAAAGCAATTTTAGTGGATTGCTTTATTAAACATATCACAACAGAAAGCCCTGCACATGCGGGGCTTTCTTATTCAAAAAGACTATTTTTGCTCCAGAACAAAACTAGATTACTTCAAAATCATTAACCTTGGAAAATACTGATAACAAAAACGATCTAAAAAGAGGTTTACAAAATAGACATATACAGCTAATTGCACTAGGTGGGGCAATAGGCACTGGTTTATTTTTGGGCATTGGTCCCGCAGCTGTATTAGCAGGGCCATCTGTTATTTTAGGCTATGCCATTGCTGGGATCATCGCATTCTTCATCATGCGTCAACTTGGTGAGATGGTAGTTCAAGAACCTGTATCAGGCAGCTTTAGTCACTTTGCGTACAAGTATTGGGGACCTTTCCCTGGCTTTGCATCGGGCTGGAACTATTGGATGCTTTACATCTTGGTGAGTATGTCTGAACTGACAGCAATTGGTATTTATGTTCAGTTTTGGTGGCCAGAAATCCCCCTTTGGGCTTCTAGCGCCTTCTTTTTTGTAGTGATCAATATGCTCAACCTTGCCTCTGTAAAAGTTTATGGCGAAGCGGAGTTTTGGTTCTCCATTATAAAAGTGGTAGCTATTATCGCCATGATTATATTCGGTGGTTACCTGTTATTAAGTGGCACAGGCGGAGAGCAAGCAACGGTAAAAAACCTATGGAACGATGGCGGCTTCTTTCCAAAAGGTTGGCTTAGCTCTAACGGAAATGGAGGCTACGAAGGACTTTTAGCAGCCATGGCACTTATTATGTTTTCTTTCGGGGGATTAGAACTGGTGGGCATCACTGCCGCAGAAGCTGAAAATCCCGAGAAAAACATCCCTAAGGCAACCAACCAAGTCATTTATAGGATTTTAATTTTTTACGTTGGCGCATTAATCATCTTGTTTTCTTTATCACCATGGAAAAGCATTACTGATGGCAGTAGTCCATTTGTAATGGTTTTTGAAAGACTTAATGGTTTTCAACTTGATATTTTTGGACAAAGCATCAGCTTTACGAAATTAATTGCCAACGTATTAAATGTGATTGTACTTACCGCAGCGTTATCTGTATACAACAGCAGTGTTTACAGCAATAGCCGTATGCTTTATGGATTGGCACAACAAGGTAATGCACCGAAGTTTTTATCTAAACTCAACAAAAACTACGTGCCTGTAATGGCAATCTTAGTTTCTGCAGTATTTGCAGCCATTTGTATTGTGGTCAACAAAATCATCCCTGAACAAGCGCTAAGCATACTTATGTCATTAGTGGTTTCGGCACTTGTGATCAATTGGTTGATGATTAGTTATACGCACATTAAATTCAGGAAAGCACATCAATTGGAAAAAACGAAGTTTCCATCGTTCCTATATCCAATTAGCAATTATATATGCTTGTTCTTTTTAGTGGGCATCTTGATCGTAATGTGGCTTACAGGCCTGAAAATGTCTGTAGAGCTTATTCCTATATGGATGTTGTTTTTATATGGTTGCTACTACTTAGTTCAACGTAAAAAATAAAGAACGTTTTCTCCTTCTTACTATTTAAGGGGAGAGAACAAGCCCCTTATGTGTCTATGTGGTTCATTTAGGCGATTTGTAAATGAACCACATAGACACATAGAAAACAATAGATTTAACTTCGTTGAGTTTCAATTTACTTACTTGAGTTTCATCAACGGGATTGTAGCGAAAATCCTTTTTGTTGCATTTGCTGTGCTTAAAAACCTCGTAGGTTTAACTTTATTCAATGGTAAGGGTAAGCAGTGTGCCGTTTAAAAATCTACGAGGTTTAAGCAAGTAATTGGCAAGCCCAGGATGACAGGCATGAATGGCAATGGCGCTCACAAAAAGATTGCAGCGTAAAGCCCGACTTGCTTTAAAAGAAGTTGCTGTCTCTGCTTTTCAAAAAACAACTTATTAAACTTGGCACAACTTTGCAGCGCACCCTTATGTGCCTATGTGGTCATATTTCTCTTTAATAAAAAAGAGGATGCCCAAACGCTAGGCACCCTCTCCAACATTATATACTACTAAACCTACAACTATTTTACGTCAATTTAAACAAAGCAGGAACCTCTTCAACACTTGAAGCGTAGCTCCCAATCTTTGATTAAAAAGTTTTTAAGTAATTAAATGTTATAACCAGCTTACAACGCCAGTTTCTACATTATAATTAGCGCCTATTATTTTAATTTTACCGTCTTTTTCCAATTGGTTTAAAGTGGAACTTTGACTACGGATATCTGCAATGGTTTGCTTTACATTCTGTACGTTCAATCTTTCTAACAAATCATCATTTTTAGACGAACGCTCTTCGCCTTCATTAATAATTTCCTCAATGATTGGATTAAAATGATCTACCAAATGTGTAAGGTTTTCCATTCCCATCTCTCTAATTGCAGCGGCGTCTAACCCTCCTTTTAATGCACCACATTTAGAGTGCCCTAAAACAACTACTAGTTTAGAACCTGCCACATTACAGCCAAACTCCATAGATCCCAAAATATCTTGGTTCGCAAAATTCCCAGCAATTCTCACGCTAAAAATATCACCCAATCCTTGGTCAAAAATCAATTCTGCAGAAGTACGACTGTCGATACAGCTCAATATTACGGCAAATGGCCATTGTCCTGCCCTAGTGTCGTTTACTTGTGATAGTAAATCCCTGTTGGCTTTTAAATTTTGCACAAATCTTTCATTACCTTCTTTTAGTATTTCAAGTGCCCTTTCAGGGGTAATGGTTGCTTGCGTTTCTAAAGTATGTGCCTTCATTGTATTTATATTTTTAATTTTGTTCAACAATTTTTGTATTAATTTTTGGTACCGAATAAGTTTTCTTAATATTCTCTAAAGTAACAATAATCCCTTTTGTATAAGCATTATGTTTGTAGTTATGGATCGCTTCCAACACATCTGGATCGATGTATCTAGAATTAGCGCCATCAATAATCACATTGGTTTCATTTGGAATTCCAGATAATAACACCTGAATAGAAGCTTTGTTCAAGAACGATACTTCTTCGGCGAGCTTGATTCTGATGTTCTTTTTGTTTCCTTCTTCTTGTACTCGGTAAAAGAAGGGATTGCGCATATTGGTCCTCAATAGATAGAAAATTGAAACCGCCATACCAATACCAACACCTTTCAACAAATCAATACCCACTACCCCTACAACAGTAACTACAAACGGGATAAATTGATCCCAACCTTTGTGGTACATGTGTTTAAACAGAGATATTCTCGCTAATTTATATCCAGTAACCAATAAAATGGCCGCTAAACATGATAACGGAATCATATTGATGAGTGAAGGGATGAATAACAAGGATAATAACAGCAATAAACCATGTGAAATAGCCGAAACCTTGGTACGACCTCCAGCATTAACGTTTGCTGAGCTTCGTACAATTACAGCTGTCATTGGCAAACCACCTAACATACCACTGGTAATATTACCTATGCCCTGAGCCACCAATTCTCTGTTAGTTGGCGATACTCTTTTCAAAGGGTCAATTTTATCTACCGCCTCTAAACTCAACAAAGTTTCTAAACTGGCAACCACCGCAATGGTAAGTGCCACCATTAATACCTTTGAGTCAAAAATGGTAGAGAAATCAGGCATCATAAACAAGCCAAAAAACTCAGCTGCGCTGTTTACTTCTGGGATTTTTACCATTTGGCTGTCTTTTAAAGCATTTGATGAGCCGTTAAACAAGATGGCTCCCACAATACCCAAAGCAACCACTACCAAAGGAGCAGGAACCACTGCCAGCTTCTTAAATTTAGGCCAAAACACCAATACCAAAATGGAAAGTACGCTGATTGCAATGGCTGCTACACTAAAGTGCTGAAGCGCATTTCCTAAGGCTGAAAAGGTGTTTTCTCCATCTTTCTGGAAAAAGCTTTCGTCACCAAAAAAATCGCTATCCACACCTAAAGCATGCGGCAATTGTTTCATGATCAATAATATACCAATACCGGCCAACATCCCCTCAATTACACTTGAAGGGAAGTAATTACCAATAGTACCAGCTTTAATCAATCCCAAAATAAGTTGGAATATACCAGCCAAAACTACGGCCATCAAAAAAGCCTGATAACTTCCTAAACTGGCGATAGAAGCCAAAACAATAGTGGTTAAACCAGCAGCTGGCCCACTTACACTTAACTGCGAGCCACTAATAGAGGCTACTACTACACCACCTATGATCCCAGTAAGCAAACCTGCAAACAAAGGAGCCCCAGAGGCCAAAGCAATCCCCAAACACAGTGGCAAAGCCACTAAGAACACTACAATACTTGCTGGCAAATCGGCTTTTAAATTCCTCTTTTGCAAATATTTTCCTATTCCGCTTCCCATAGAAGCCGAATTCGAATTTTTCATAAAGAATTATGTTAATTTCTAAAGTTTTTTTTTATCAAATCAGTTCCGTATTAAGCATACGGAAATAGTGCGGGTAAAAACTTAAGAGAAATTAGGAGGCGGTGTTGGAACCGAAGGATGGTATGGATCTACATAGCGTCGAGAGTGCTCAATAAAGCTACTAGGCACGCCACAATCTAAATCCAAGTGAACGTAGTTAAGGTCGATTTTTTGGAACATCATTTTATAGTCTACAAACTTAATGCTTGATTTTCCCTTATCATCGCCGTTGTTTTCATTTTCCAACTGCATGATTACAGAAACCATAAAATCTCCGTCCAGATGCTTGAAAAACATAGGCGCAGCGGAAATTACCATCTTCGAGGCGAAAACGCACATAAAAAGGGCAACTACCAAAAGCTTATATTTTCTTAGCTTCATTTTTTGTCAAATCTTTTTTTAGATTTTTCCAAAAGTAATTCCCAAAAGCGTTAAATTCAAAATTATTACGTAATAAATTTGTAATATAAAGATTTTGTGGTGTGGAAATCAAAAATATTAGGCATTTTAAAACTTTGTTTATTTTTGAGCTTTTCTTGTACACATCGAAGCAAAACTTAATGAGGATTACATTTATCTGTTTACTAACTATATTGCCTCTCTTTGCACTGGCGCAGAATAACAATGCCCCTTCATCATACGATATACATGACATTAAAATCACGGGGTATCTGCAAACCCAATTTCAAGTAGCACAATCTCCCGGTATCTTTTCATGGTCGGGAGGCGATTTTGCTCAAAATTCGGCGAGTCGCTTTATGTTGAGACGTGGACGTTTAAAGGTAGATCGCGTAGACAAGTTTTCTTCGGTAGTTTTCCAATTAGATGGTACGCAAGACGGTCTTAGGATCATGGATGCCTTCATTCAATTTCATAATCCAGAAGACAAATCCTTACTTTTTACGGCAGGCTTGTTCAACAGACCATTCGGTTATTCTATTGTCTATTCTTCTGGCTATAGAGATTTTCCTGAACGTGCTCGTGTTTTTCAAACCTTAATGCCCAGAGAAAGGGATTTGGGTGCCATGATTAGCTATAGGCCAAAAAAATATCTTCATTTTGTTACTGCAGAGTTAGCGGTAGTTAATGGCAGTGGCCTTAATGCTAAAGATTACGATTCAAACAAAGACATCATCGGCAACCTCAACTTTAAATTTGACAGCTTAGCCAATAAAAAGTTCCACTTAGGATTTGGTGCTTCCATTTATAAAGGCACCGTACGAGGAAATACCGATACTTATCTGAAACCTGCTAAAAATGGTTTTGTAAGTGTTACCGATGCCTCCAATGTAGGCTATAATTTCCGAAGAGATTATTATGGTGCTAATATTCAGCTAGAGTACAACAATTCTTTTGGAAGTACCACACTCAAATCAGAATATATTCAAGGCAAACAACCAGGTGTAGCGGCCTCATCTAGCATTTCGGGTTTAGCAGCCAGCCAAAGTTTTGCAGCCCAACCCACTACCAATTTATACCTCAGGAATTTTAATGGATATTTTATCTGGTTTACCCAGCAAATAGCCCACACTAAATTAACGGCTATTGTTGGCTACGATGTTTATGACCCAAATACTGATGTCGACGAATCGGAAATCGGAAAAGCTGGAAATAATACCACTGCAGGCGACATTAAATTTAGCACCTTAGGCTACGGCGTAACCTACGCCCTTAATGGCCGTTTAAAGCTCACTATTTATAATGAACATGTACGTAATGATGGCACGCAATTAGCCAACTATCAAAACGACATTAAGGACAATGTATTTACTACCCGCCTCCAATATCGCTGGTAGCGAATTACTTTAAATTTTAACCAAATCTATAAACCATATAAACCAATGAACAACGAAATCCAGATCTTAAAGGATAAAATAGAGAAAGCCCATTTAGGTGGCGGACAAGCTCGTATTGATAGCCAGCATAAAAAAGGCAAATTGACTGCTCGTGAGCGTATCCATTTTTTAATGGACGAAGGTAGCTTTGAGGAAATCGGCATGTTGGTCACACATCGCAGCACCGATTTTGGGATGGAAAGAGAGAAATACCTTGGTGATGGCGTAATTACGGGCTATGGCACCGTAAATGGTAGACTTACGTATGTTTTTTCTCAAGATTTTACCGTCTTTGGTGGGTCTTTATCAGAAACACATGCAGAGAAAATCTGTAAAATCATGGATATGGCCATGAAAAATGGAGCGCCTATCATTGGTTTAAATGACAGTGGCGGAGCCCGTATCCAAGAAGGTGTAGTTTCCTTAGGCGGTTATGCCGATATTTTTTATCGCAACGTACAAGCCTCTGGCGTAGTGCCACAGTTTTCGGCTATCATGGGACCTTGTGCAGGGGGCGCAGTATATTCTCCTGCCATTACAGATTTCATTTTGATGGTTGAAAACACTTCATATATGTTTGTAACTGGCCCAAATGTGGTAAAAACAGTTACGCATGAAGAGGTAAGTTCCGAAGAACTTGGTGGTGCTAGTACCCATGCAACCAAATCAGGAGTTACCCATTTTGCTTGTTCCAATGAAATTGATGCCATTAATCATGTCAAAAAGCTATTAAGCTATGTCCCTCAAAACTGCGAAGAAACCCCTCCAGCTGTTGCTTATGATTTAGGGAATGAAGAAAGATTGGGTTTAAATGAGGTACTTCCTTCAAATGCCAACCAACCTTACGACATCAGAGAGGTAATTGCACAAGTTACTGATGAAGAAAGCTTCTTGGAAGTACATGCCGCTTACGCAGAAAATATCGTAGTGGGCTTTGCTCGATTAGCAGGTCGCAGTATTGGTATTGTAGCCAATCAGCCAGCTTATTTAGCGGGAGTTTTAGACAATAATGCCTCTGTAAAAGCGGCCAGATTTGTACGTTTCTGCGATTGCTTTAACATTCCGTTGTTAGTTTTTGAAGATGTTCCTGGCTTTTTGCCTGGCACCGACCAAGAATGGAACGGTATCATCAACAACGGCGCAAAACTATTATATGCTTTTAGTGAAGCTACCGTGCCTCGTATTACGGTAATTACGCGTAAAGCTTATGGTGGTGCCTACGATGTGATGAACTCCAAACATATTGGTGCAGATATGAACTACGCTTGGCCGAGCGCCGAAATTGCGGTAATGGGTGCTAAAGGAGCAGCTGAAATCATCTTTAAAAGAGAAATCACTGCAGCCGAAAATCCAGAAGAAAAATGGTTGGAGAAAGAGAAATTATATTCAGATATTTTCGCCAACCCTTACCGCGCTGCTGAGCGTGGTTTTGTTGATGAAGTGATTGAGCCATCTAAAACTCGTGAAAAACTAATCAAGGCTTTCAAAATGCTCGAGAACAAAGTAGTTAACACCCCAAGAAAAAAACACGGGAATATCCCACTTTAAAGATAAAATGCAAGCATTAAAACGTGCCGATGTAATTTTGATGGCCTTTTGCACAGGTCTTATCGTTGCCAACATCTACTATTGCCAACCCTTGGTGATTTTAATTGCCAAGGAGTTTAAACTTGCAGAAAGCGATGCCGGAAGTATCACTTTTTTAACCCAAGCAGGATACGCCATTGGTCTATTTCTTTTGGTGCCATTGGGCGATATGTTTGAACGCAAGAAACAGATTTTGGTCATCACTGCATTGGCAATCGTTTCTTTATTGATTGCTGGTTTTTCACACAGTTTTTTCGTGCTTGAAATAGCCAGTGTTTTAATTGGTGCTTGCTCCATTGTCCCACAACTCATTCTCCCCCTCACCGCCTCTTTAAGCGACGATGAAAGCCGAGGTCATAACATAGGCATCGTCATGAGTGGTTTATTGGTGGGTATTTTAGCGTCAAGAGCGATTAGTGGTACAGTAGGCGATTTACTGGGCTGGCGTGCCATGTTTTTAATTGCTGCTGGCATTTGTACTCTGTTAGTGATGCTGATGGCGGTGCGTTTTCCAACAAGCCGTCCTACTTTTACTGGTGGTTATAAAGAATTGATGCGCTCCATGTTTTCTTATATTAAAACCCAACCCGTTTTAAGAGAAGCATCTATCATCAACTTCTTTGCTTTTATTGTCATCATGGGTTTTTGGACTACGATGGTACTTTACCTTTCTAATCCGCCGCATCATTTTAGTGCTTATCAAATTGGTTTATTTGGTATTGCTGGCGCCGCAGGTGCATTAGCTGCACCATTGGTAGGCAAACTGAGCGGTGGCGGAAATCCACGAAAAAACTTGATGATAGGCTTTATATTGGAATTGATTAGTGTGGCGTTGTTCTATTTCACTGGCCATAGCGTATTCCTTTTTGTTGTTGGTATTATCTTGATAGATATTGGACAACAAGCCATCCACGTCACCAACCAAACCCGTATTTACACTTTAGTTCCCGAAGCCCGAAACAGGCTAAACACCATCTTTATGTCGGTGAGTTTTGTGGGTGCTGCTTGTGGTTCAGCCTTGGGTTTATGGCTATGGTCGTTAGGTGGCTGGGCCATGTTTTGTTATGGGATTACAGCAATCATTATCCTAAACATGTTGATTTATCAGTGGTATAAAAAAGCTTAAACTCTTGAGTGAAATTATCCAAATAGAACAAATCTTTCCTTCGCTTACTTGGCGAATTAGACAACAGGCCATGTATCCTGAAAAGGAAATCACGGAAATGGAGTTAGCGGATGATTTTGAAGGCACTCACTTTGGCCTGTATTTTAACCATGAACTTACTGGAGTAGTTTCTTTATTTATAAAGGATGGTATTGCACAATTTAGAAAAATGGCTGTACTTCCCACAAAACAAGGAAATGGCTTAGGAAAACTACTATTGCAATACCTAATAGATTATTGTAAACAACAACCAGTTAAATTACTTTGGTGCAATGCTAGAGTAAGCGCCATTGGTTTTTATACCAAAATTGGTTTCGTTACCGAGGGAGAACCTTACCAGCAAAACGAGTTAGCATACATTAAAATGCGAATACTCTTTAGCTAAGTTCTCGTTTAAGCATCCTGTTTTTCCTGTCAAAAATCAAGAAAATGGTTCCATCATAAGCCTTTAATATGTACATTTACCAGCATACAGAAATTAAAAACTATGGCAAAGAAAAAAGACGAAAATAAAAAACATGTGCCTGTAGTTACCAAAAAATCGCTACAGTTTTTCGAGAAATATATCAATAATGCTGCACCAACTGGATATGAGTGGGAAGGTCAAAAACTTTGGCTAGAATATTTAAAACCTTATGTTGATGAGCATTTTGTAGACAACTATGGTACCGCTGTAGGCGTAATTAATCCTAAAGCCGAATATAAAGTAGTCATTGAAGCACATGCCGATGAAATTTCTTGGTATGTGAATTACATTACCAATGATGGTTTAATTTATGTGATCCGTAATGGAGGTTCTGATCACCAAATTGCACCTTCAAAGCGTGTAAACATCCACACCGAAAAAGGCTATGTAAAAGCGGTTTTTGGTTGGCCAGCCATCCACACTCGTCATGGCGAAAAAGAACAAACACCAGAGCTTAAAAACATTTTCTTGGATTGCGGATGTACCACTAAAGAAGAAGTAGAAGCCCTAGGCGTACACGTAGGTTGTGTAATTACCTACGAAGACGAATTTATGGTATTAAATGACCGCTACTATGTTGGTCGCGCATTAGATAACCGTGCTGGTGGTTTTATGATTGCCGAAGTAGCTCGTTTGTTGAAAGAGAACAAGAAAAAATTACCTTTTGGTTTGTATATCGTGAACTCGGTACAGGAAGAAATTGGTTTACGTGGTGCAGAAATGATTGCAGATCGTATTAAGCCTCATGTAGCTATCGTGACCGATGTAACCCACGATACCACCACTCCAATGATTAACAAAATTACGCAAGGTGATTTATCAGCGGGCAAAGGACCAGTAGTATCATATGCCCCTGCGGTACAAACAAACTTGAATAAATTGTTAATCAAGACTGCTGAAAAAGCAGGCATTCCATTCCAACGCCAAGCCTCATCACGTTCAACAGGAACAGACACCGATGCTTTCGCATATTCTAATGGAGGCGTGCCTTCGGCATTAATATCGTTACCTTTGCGTTACATGCACACTACCGTGGAAATGGTACACAAAGAAGATGTTGACAATGTCATCAGCTTAATTTACGAAAGTTTATTGGCCATTAAAGATGGTCAGGATTTCAGAGAATTCTCAAAAATCTAATCAAAATACACAAGGCCTGAAAATTATTCAGGCCTTTTTCATATAGATTAATTCCCCTATGTGTCTATGTGGTTATATTTTTTAATTAAATGAACCACATAGACACATAGAAAAATGTCATAACATTAACGAAATATTGTGATTTATCCACCATTATTAAAAAATATTTGAATTTATGTATTTAACTACGTAGTTTTATACATTATGAACATCAACATCGTCCCAATCTACAATAATGACAGCGAGGCTGTGATTAACATTATTTTACCTATACAACAAAATGAGTTCAATATCGCCATCGGCATCAAAGATCAGCAAGACCTTTTAACCATCGAAGAATTTTACCATCATGGTGGAGGTCATTTCTGGGGAGCAAAAATTGACGGAGAATTAGTGGGAACCATAGGTCTAATTAAGTGCAGTGATGACTTTGGCGCCATTAGAAAAATGTTCGTGAAGAAAGAATATCGTGGAAAAGAATACGGTATTGCTCAGCTGTTATTAGAGACTTTAATGACCTACAGCAAAGAAATTGGCTTAAAAAGCCTATACTTGGGAACGAAAGATGTTTTACAAGCGGCGTTACGCTTTTATGAAAAAAATGGTTTCTCCTTGATTGAAAAGAGCGAATTACCAAAAGCTTTTCCAATTATGCCCGTAGATAATGTCTTTTGTCGTTTATCATTCAAATAGGTAAAAAATGAATATTATCAATAGTGTAGGTGCTTTAGCTTTATCAACTCGTTTACAAGTATTAAGCGAACAGTTACGTAAAGACGGCGCCTTATTGTACAAAGAATATGATATCAATTTTGAGCCCAAATGGTTTCCTGTGATTTATACACTTCATCAGAAAAAAGCATTAAGCGTAGTCGAAATCGCAACGGAAATTGGTTACAGTCATCCTTCAACCATTAGTTTATTAAAGGAATTAGAAAAAGAGAAAATTGTTCAATCCAAAAAAGACAAATCGGATGAGCGCAAACGCATCATTTCTTTAAGTACAAAAGGTGATGAATTAGTGATAAAAATGCTTCCAGTTTGGTCTGTTATTAACAATGCCCTAGAAGAAATCATCGATAACGAGAACAACCTACTGAAAGCCATTAACGAAGCGGAAGAAAAAATCAAAAGGTCAAGTTTCTTTCAACGGGCACTGATTTTAAAAGAAAAAGCGGGTTTAAAATAAAGTGGTTATTTATTGATAAAAACTACCATCGCCCCTACGCATCATCGGTCTACCATTACGATTTCTTGCTCCTGTCCATTTCTGTAAGCGTACATTAGCCCTCAACATAAAATATCGGCTCAAAGCATTGGTACGAGTTTCCGTTTTCACCAAATCTGTGACGTTGAGGTTTACAAAATTGTTCTGCTTTAAAAGGTCAAAAGCTTGGAAGGTAATAGACGCCCTACGTTTCCAAAACTCTTTCTGTACATAAGCATTAATCACCAAAGGATTACTGGTGATATTGGCATCAATCCCACTTACAAAATTCTTACTGGCGCTGTAACCAAAAATCAGCGATTGCCACATGTAAAAACGACCATCCACGTTAAATGCCAATGTTTTAGTATTTACCCTATTTGTACTAATGGTGTTTTCAGATTTAGTAATGTTATATGACACATTTGGATTTACCTCCAACCACTCATTTGGATTGATACGAGGGCCAAAACGTTCGGTAATATTCCAAGTACTGGTAATGCTTTCTAAGTTATTACTCATGGAAACACCATGATTATAATTGACATTTCCACTTAAAGACAAATTGTACTTGCGGTTGTTCAATTGCTTACTCACCGAATAATTCCCTCCAATACGATAACTGCCATTCATGTTCACATAATGTGTTTCATTACGCAATAATTGGTTGTTGTTATTGAAAATCTGTACCATATTACTCACTACAGAATTATCAATAAAAGTTGCATTTAAATTGATGGAATAATTCAGCTTTTGGTTAGCGATGTAATTGTTATAATTAGTATTGATGGAATGGTTAAAAGTAACCTTCAAATCTGGATTACCTACAATCGTATTTTGTGGGTTTGATACGTCTCTAACAGGTTGTATCTGATCAAAAGTTGGTTCCTTTGCATTACCAGAGTAATTGATTTGTATACTATGGGTACGTGACCAAGCATATTGAAATCTGGCGATAGGAATCAAATTAAAACTATTACGATTGGTAGTCGTTCCCAAACTTACTTTTGTACCGCTTAACACTGCAGGTACCCCAGTAATTCCCACTGAAAACCGCACCTTTGAGGTGTTTGATAAACCATAACGGTAATTCAAGGCGATACGAGCTTGCGTGAAGGAATAATCGTAGATATTGCTCAATGAATCTACCACTTGCTTATTATCCAAGGCATCTATATTGCTCGTAATTGCTCTATTGTCATAGCCGTTGTAGGTAATCTGACCGTTAAATTCTAATTGACTATTTGCAGCCAAGGGCTCTACATAAGTTAAACTCCCTCGGTAATTATTGGTCAAGTTTCTTCGTTCAATTAAACGATGTACCAAAGAATCGAGCACATTGATATCATCCTTATAGAACTTGGTATTTCGTTCCTGATCTGATTCTTGATCAGACGTGTTAAAGCTAAATTGAGCTGAGAAATTTCTACGTGGCTTATTAAAAATATGTTGATAGAATACGGTAGCACCAATATTAGGTCTGGTGTTTTTACCTGAGCTATTGCCTAATTGATTTTGAGTGATTAATGCTCCCGATTGTCCTATGCTGGATAGGCTGCTATTAGTGGTAGAAGAATAGCTAATTTCTGGCGTAACCCTTAAAAAGTTATTGCTGTCGATATTTGCCTCTAGTTCGAAATTAAAATTATGGCCCTTGGTTCTATTATCCCTTTCGCTTTCATTGGTTGAGAAAATAGTTCCATTGGTACTATAAATTTCAGATAAACTACTGTTCAATGAATTTACATTGCTAAAGTTATAACGGTAGTTAGTATTGATTTGTATTTTTTTGCCGATTTGATCTCTGTATGAAAATGCTGAGGAACCCGTATTAGTGGTACCACCACTTCCGCCAGAAGAGTTACCGTTGTTACCGCCTGAACCACCACTAGCTGCTCCTCCACGGCCACCACCTGTATTCCCTCCATTACCTCGGCCGCCACCACCTCCGCTATTACTTGGCATCGCATCACCACCCATAGTGCCTGTATTTGCTACACCATTTACGGTATTGTTTAGCCTTAAGTTTACTGCAATATTCTGATTTCCGTTTAGCCTTGTTCCAAACACCGAGCTTTCATACCGTTCATTACTCCCCCCACCAGCGGTAATGTTCGCTGAGTTTCCTACAGATTTATCAGCACGAGTTACAATGTTCAATATCTTTTCTGGATCTCCATCTTTAATGCCCGTTCTGGCAGCTTGGTCTCCATAATCATCTACAATTTGGATTTTATCTACAATTTCAGCAGGTAAGTTTTGTATCGCCGTGCTGATCTCTCCACCGGCATAAACCTTTCCGTTAATTTTTGCCTTGGTGACATTATTTCCTTGGTGAATCAAGCTACCATCAGTACCCACTTCCATCCCCTCCATCTTTTTTAGAAGCTCATCAACCGTAGCATTCTCTCTTACGATATAATCACTGGCTTTATACTCTACAGTATCTGTTTTGTAGGTAATAGACGGTGTCCCATTAATAACTACTTCATTTAAAGTATTAGAGGTAGAACGTAAAATAATAGGATCCATCACGATTCTCGGAACGGCATCATTTTGCTTATATTTATTGATTTGCTGTTTGTAGCCCAGCATCGTAAAACTCATGGTATAAGTTGCCAGTTTTACATTTTTAAAAACAAAAATACCATCTGGATTAGTACTAGTCACCAAAGTATCTTTTTCCGAAGTTAACCTGATGGTAACTCCTGGAACACCCAAATCAGTAGTGTCTTTTACAATGCCACTAATTTCTCGAGTAGCTATTGGAGGTGGCACATTTTTACCTTTGGGTGTATTTTGGGCTTGTAGATTTAAATTGGTTAGCAACAAAATAGCAAATACCGTCAGCCCACACAGATGATTCTTAAGATTTCTCATAGCAGCTAGCGATTACTTTTGAAGAATATATTTACCCCAAAAATCGGTAGCAGTCATTAAATCTTGTCGAGCAGCATTCGTATTGGCTCCATTACCAAAATTACCGCCTCTAGCGCTAGCCCCAAAAGCAGGAGCTGCATTAGTTCTCATTGCAAAATTACCACTATTAGGCAAACCATTAAGTTTTATTTGATAAGCTATTTCATTGTTGCTCCCCGCTGTAATTTCCAATAAGGATAATGGAATAGCTGCTTCGTAAACATAAGCACCTTGCTCATCCATCTTGGCAACGGCTTTAATACCATACTCGTTATAAATAGAGATTAAGGTATCTGAAACTTGCTTAAATCCTAAAGCTTTGATTTCTTTTACTCCAGCTAATAGGGTTTTACGTTGGGCTAAAACAATCGAATCTCTTTCCTTTTGGCTCTGCTCCTGTCTTTCCTGCCCAGCTCTCTGTCTATTTTGTCCCGTATTGCCACGGTTGCCATTTGTCCTTACAATAAGTGGATAGGTAACTGCAAATGCGTCCTGTTCTCTCTTTTTACCTTTGGTGTTAATCGTAAATGAAATTCCGCCGGCCATAATTTTAGTAATGGTTTCGCTATCATTTGCTTTAATAGCCAAATAAAGATTTTTATCATCATTAGCAATGGTATACCACAAGTTAGTCCGTTTATTCTCTGCAGCAAAAGAGTCCCATTCTTGATTCTTGCCATCTATGCGAACAGTACTTGGTGCTAAAATACCTTTAACTTGTACATCTGGCAATTTCTGGGCATTAACGCTTATACTCAGCAAAAATATGGGTAAAAGAGTGTAAAATAGCTTCATTTTTGGTGGTTTACATTTGTGGTGAATTTAGATAGACAGTAATAATTGAAAAAGGATTAAAACTAGCAAGCAAAAAAAATCCCCAGTTGCGCTGGGGATCTACATTTTTACATCAATTACTTGGCCGAGGACTTATAATTCTCTGCCAGCTTTAAGGCATTGTAAGCATTGACAATTCCACCGCTGACACATAATTCTGAAAAATTAGCACGTACCGTCTCATCTTTATCATTTTTGTATTTCACTTTTCGTACTACTTTAGTCACCGACTTCATGATGATATCTTTTACGTCTACCGCGGTTAACTCTGGATGATAGCTCAAAATCAAAGCTGCTAAACCAGTAACTACCGGAGCCGCCATACTAGTACCGTCAAACTCTTCATATTTAGAATTAGGTACTGTAGAGTTAATCATAAAACCTGGAGCAAATACATCTACATTATATTTACCGTAATTAGAGAAAGATGCTTTTAAATCGTCATTATCTTTATATGCACTAGCACCTACTTCTATCCAATTTTTGGCGTGTGGAAGTTGATATTTCGCACTATCTAAAACAGGCTTAGCTAATAGATCTCTTTTGGGAGCAGGAGCTGGACCACCGTTCATTCTACTAGGAGGTGTCATTGGCGGGAACATACTCACTTGTGGCTTGTTTTTCTTTGCATAGGCTTCCGCTTCCGGACCATCGTAATATTTATTAGGGAAATTATCGGTTACGTCGTTATTTTGATTATCATTGCCGGCAGCATGTACTAACAGCACGCCTTTTGATTCCGCATATTTAACCGCCTCATCAACTACTTTTTTATCCCACTTATATCCTTTACCAAAGCTCATATTGATTACTCTCGCTCCATTATCCACCGCATATCTAATTCCATTGGCTACATCCTTATCTCGTTCATCTCCTTGAGGAACTACTCTGATGGTCATAATGCTTACATTATTGGCAACTCCTTTAATGCCGATATCATTACTTCTATTTGCACCAATAATTCCCGAAACGTGTGTACCGTGATCTGCGTCAGGGCCAATCACATCTGAGTTACCGTAAATACGCTCATTAGAGTTTGCATAATCATCACCAACAAGCGCTGCTCTTTCATCATACTTCTCATTTAGGTTGTATTTCAGCATTTGCTCAAGTTCTTTATGCCCTTTTTGAATGCTTTCATAAAACTTCTCTATACTACCCTCATCTTTGGATCCTTTACGTACAATCTTTTTGATATATTCCTCCAACTCATCATCAGCCTTATATTTCTCCATATCTTCTAGTGAAGGAATTTTCTTTTGATTAACCATCGCCACAGAATCCATTACTTTTTTGATAGCAATATAGATAGGGAATGCTGCACTAGCCTCATCATATTTCTTCCCAAAATCAGACAATACTCTTTTATACAAGGTATATTCTTCCTTCTCTGCACTATCCAACACAGTACTTCTAATAACAGATCTATACTTAGGTTCTAGTTTACGCTTTATTCTTACCAACTCTAAATTATCATAAGCCAAATTGCCATTCTTTGAGCCAATAAAGTTCCATCCATGTACATCATCAATGTAACCATTACCATCATCATCAATACCGTTACCTGGAATTTCTTTCGTATTGGTCCAAAGTACATCCTTTAAATCTTCATGCTTAATATCTGTCCCGCCATCAATAACGGCCACCACAATTTTTTGCTTTGGCTTTTTATTCTTTAACAGCTCTGTATAAGCTTTCTCGGTACTGATCCCGAAATAGCCATCAGCCGTTAAATCCAAATTGAACCAATTGGGAGGTAATTTGACATTTTTATCTTGGGCATACCCCTGATTAAAGGAAACCAATAACGCAAAAGCGATTATAATTATTCTATAAACTCTCATTTTAACTCTTTCAGTGTATATCTTAATATACAAAAATAACCATTAAAAGAAGCGGCGATGTGATTTGGAAAAAAACTTTAACAAAAATTAACAGAAAGAATGGATCTTAACGGGCTTTCTTATTGGATCAGGGAGATAGCTGATGGGCTTCAGGGGCCGTCGTGTATCCGTTTCCTAAAATCCCCTATACAAAAAAAGCCCCCGACATTTCTGAAGGGGGCATTTAAGGATAGGCACCGACCTACTCTCCCACGTGTTACCGCAGTACCATCGGCTCTGGCGGGCTTAACTTCTCTGTTCGGAATGGGAAGA
>JAEXHI010000005.1 GCA_023450085.1 Bacteroidota bacterium | reverse complement strand
TGAGGTGCATCAATATGCTGCAGGGCCAATATGGGATAAGGTTCGAGGAGATCATCTCTGACAATGGGCCAGAGTTTGGCCAACGGCAAAGCCAAAATAAAATGAACCACCCTTTCGAACGGATGCTCATCGAATTGGATATCAGGCATAGATATACCCAGCCCTACAGGCCACAGACCAATGGGAAGGTGGAAAGATTCTGGAGAACATTAAAAGAGGACCTGATCGAAGAGACTGATTTTGACAGCATCGGGGAACTTCATGACGAATTGTTCCAGTATATGCTCTATTATAATCAGGAAAGGCCCCATCAAGGAATAGGAGGGATAACGCCGATTGAAATGGCTAAAAATGAAAATCAAAAGGAATAATAAATTAATGCCCAGCTAAAATCAAATCTGTTACCGAATTACTAAACCTTTACAATCCTGAGCTCGTCGAAGGATCTGTTTCATAACCTAAACCTCGCAGGTTTTAAAAACCTGTGAGGTTTGATATAAATCTTACTGAAATTCGTCTTTTACAGTTTCTCCCAAATCATACATCAACCATTGTTGCTTTAATACCTTATTTTTATTGCTGTTCAACAACTTGATGAAATCTTGCACACCAAGAGGCTCATTGCCATTGCCGTGAATAAGTACGATACTACCATTATTTGCCACTTGACCTTTGGCCAACCAAGCATCACTACCTATGGGAATTAACCCAAAGCCAGTAATATTTTGAACCACGGCATTATCTGAAACCAATCCAGGAAACCGGAAAAACACTGAAGGTATAGCGCTATTATTTAACAAAGCTTTTTCCAATTCTAATACCTCGTATGAAATATTGGTACCAGGTTTTAACAGAAAATTATCCGTCAAAGGTTGCTTTGGGTTATAATAATGGGTAAACGTATGATTAATCCATGTAATTTTAATTTGTCCGCTGTTTTCCAACTGCTTCAACCAGTTGATATCATTTTGATGAGTAAGCAGAAATTTCCCTGAGATAGATAGAGCCACGGGAACGGGTTGTTCGATTTTAGCATAAGCCGTCACCAATGAAGAAAAGATGCTCCTGTCTAAAGGTTTATGTGAAGGACATAAATCAATGGTTAAGGTAATTCCTTGTTCCTTTGGGAAGCCGTGTATCAGACCAGCATCTTGCAAAGTAAACGATTGTGCGTTCGCTTTGGCGATGGCCTTAAAATACGGTGTTTTAGAAAAAGTACTATTTAATTGCGACCAATTGGAGGAAGTTACTGCTACCGCTGATGAATCAAGCAGTAGTGTTTCTAAGCTATTGCTATTGACTGCAAAATACTTTGTTTTGCCAGATTGGTGAAATTTACGAAGAATGATTAATTGTTGGCCTTTATAATTAGCACTTCCATAATTAACCACATAATTACGAACTGTATTTTGAGCTTCGGCGTTTTGGAAACCGACAATTACGAAGAAAAGTATATAGACAAATCTTTTCATACTAGAGAACGATTTAAATAGGGCTTACCACTTATGAATGGCAAGCCCTATCATTTATGCTTGTAAATCTTGCATAATGGTTTTTATCTTTTCGTTCAGCTGTTGTTCCGTAGCTTTAAAACCAGTTTTATCAGCCAAAGGTTCATTCACGCTGCAATAGAATTTAATTTTTGGTTCAGTACCGCTAGGGCGTGCAGAAATGATACTACCATCTTCTGTGATAAACTGCAAAACATCTGATTTAGGGAAACCTAATTCTTTGCTTGCACCTGTTTTAATATCCGTAACCTTATTCAATTCATAATCTTTTAAGGTAACTACTGCAGAACCACCAAGCTTAGCAGGAGGGTTGTTTCTAAACTTCTCCATCATCGCTTTGATTTCCTCGGCACCAGTTTTTCCTTTTTTGGTGATGGCTACTAAATCTTCCTTGTACATACCATACTTCACGTACATTTCAATCATAGCCTCAAATAAGCTACTGCCTTTATCTTTATAAAAAGCAGTCATTTCTGCAATAAAGGCACATGAAATCACGGCATCCTTATCGCGTACTAAATCACCAACCAAGTAACCGTAGCTTTCTTCGCCACCTACAACAAAAGTCTTTTTGCCCAAAAGCTCGGTCATTACTTTGCCAATCCATTTAAAACCAGTAAGTGTTTCAAAATATTCAACACCTTTTTCTTTACAAATGGCTTTAATTAAACTGGTGGTTACAATGGTACTCACCACATATTCTTTCCCAGTTAATTTACCTTTTTCTTCCCAAGCAGTTAGAACGTAATTCACTAGTAAACTTCCCGTTTGGTTACCATTTAGCAACACAAATTCACCATCTGTGTTTTTTACCGCAATACCTACGCGGTCTGCATCTGGGTCAGTTGCTAAAACCAAATCAGCATCAATTTCCTGTGCTTTTTTAAGCGATAGGGTTAAGGCTTCTTTTTCTTCTGGATTTGGATAAACCACTGTAGGGAAGTTTCCATCAGGTTTACTTTGTTCTTCCACAATGGTTACATTGGTAAAACCAAACTGCTCCAAAGCTTTTGGCACTAAAGTGATTCCAGTACCATGAATAGGAGAATAAACAATTTTTAAGTTCTTCTGTCTTTCAATAGCATCAGGAGATACCGAAAGAGCAGTAATCTTGTCCAGGTATTTTTGGTCAATGTCTTCACCAATTAGCTCTACGTTGCTATCCACTCTTTCAAACTTCACCTCATCTATACTTTGAATGGCCGCTACTTCATCCATTACCATTTTATCATCAGGAGAGGTGAACTGACCACCGTCGGCACCATAGGCTTTGTAACCGTTATATTCTTTAGGGTTGTGCGAAGCAGTAAGCATTACGCCACTTTTGCAACCCAATTCACGAATGGCAAAAGAAAGTTCAGGGGTAGGGCGTAAAGCTGAAAAGAAATACACCTTAATGCCATTCGCAGAAAACACATCAGCTGTGATGTTCGCAAATACATCCGAGTTATTACGGCTATCATGCGCAATGGCTACGCAAATTTTCTCACTTGGATATTTCTTCAATAGGTAGTTGGCAAGCCCCTGTGTTGCTGTACCAATGGTATATTTGTTGATTCGGTTTGAGCCAGCGCCCATAATTCCACGTAAACCACCTGTTCCAAATTCCAAATTTTTGTAAAACGCATCGGTAAGCTCAGTATAAGCCTCTTGGTCTAACAATTTTTGAATATCCGATTTGGTGATTTCGTCGTAATTTCCGTCAAGCCACGCTTGTATGGTTGTTTGCGTTTGTGAATCTAACTGCATATTAAATTAGGGTTAATGTCGATAGGAGAAACAAATAATATTCGGTAGGGTTGGGTAAAAATTAAAAAAACCACATTTTATTTCGATACTTTGACTAAAATTAACAGTCTTTTATTTATTTTCACGCCCCGTTACAATTATAACAAAATTCTATATTCTATAACTCAAAAATGAAAATTTTAAAATTCGGTGGTACCTCTGTTGGTAGCCCAGAACGTATGAAAAAACTGTTGGACATCATTGATCCATCAGAAAGACAGATTGTAGTATTGTCAGCGGTGTCTGGAACTACAAATAGTTTGGTTGAAATCTCAAATGCGTTACTGAAGGAGGACAAGAAGAAGGGCACTGAATTAATTAAAGCTTTACAAGAGAAGTACAACGATTTCGTTATAGAACTTTTGCCTGCTGGTGAATTTAGAGAGCAAGGTCAAGAAGTAGTAGATTATCATTTCAACTTCTTACTTTCTTTGGCTAACAACGTTTTTACAGCGATTGAGGATAAAGTGGTTTTGGCGCAAGGCGAATTACTTTCGACCACACTTTACCATGTATACTTAAAGTCTATCGGTGTACCTTCGATTTTACTGCCAGCTTTAGACTTCATGAAAATTGATGAGGACAACGAACCTGTAATTCCTTACACCACAGAACACTTAACACCGATTTTAGAAGCTAACCCTGACAACAAACTGTTTATTACACAAGGTTTCATTTGCAGAAACAGTTTTGGAGAGGTAGATAACTTACGTCGTGGTGGTAGCGATTATACCGCTTCATTATTGGGAGCTGCAATTTTAGCTGATGAAGTGCAAATATGGACGGATATTGACGGCATGCACAATAACGACCCTCGTGTAGTAAAAGGAACCAAACCTATTTCCCACTTGTCATTTGACGAAGCAGCAGAGTTAGCTTATTTCGGCGCTAAAATTTTGCACCCACAATCAGTATTCCCCGCTCAGAAATACAAAATCCCTGTGCGCTTACTTAACACCATGGAGCCAAAAGCTTTGGGAACAGTAATTAGTGCAGACAGCGAAAAAGGAAAAATCAAATCTATTGCTGCCAAAGACGGTATTACGGCCATTAAAATCCAATCAAGCCGAATGTTATTGGCTTACGGTTTCTTGCGTAAGGTGTTTGAAGTTTTCGAACGTTACAAAACACCAATCGATATGATTACTACTTCAGAGGTGGCCGTATCTTTAACTATTGATTTTACAGATAACCTAGACAAAATTGTAGAGGAACTAAACTCTTTTGGTAGTGTAGAATTAGACAGAGACCAAACCATTGTTTGCGTTGTAGGTGATTTTGGTGCGGAAAAACATGGTTTCGCTGCAAAAGTATTGGATTCGATTAAACATATCCCAGTAAGGATGATTTCGTACGGCGGTAGCGCTTACAACATTTCTTTATTGGTAAAAACTGAAGATAAGATAGAGGCTTTAAGAAGCTTGCACGACAGGATTTTTGAATAAGCTTTAGGACTTTTTAGGCTCAGTCGTCATTTCGAGTGAAGCGTAGCGAAATCGAGAAATCTTTGAATTAAATTAATTTAAAGATTTCTTTCCCAAAAAATCGGGTCGAAGCATGCACAAGCCATGGAAAAAATCCTTCGACATGCTCAGGATGACAGAAATCACAAAAAGACTAACGATAGTAGAAATAGATAAAAATAACGATTAATATCAGTACAATTGAGATACGAACTCTTCTTTCAAATTCTCGGCGGCTAATATTACCTTGACGATAGTCGATGTAGTTACCTGCATAGATAAAACCTAAAAAGGCGAGGAAGAGGATGAGTATAAATTTCAAGATTATGTTTTCGGATAAAGATATAGCACATTTTTCGAATTTAGAAACGCCATTTTATTATTACGACCTTAACCTATTGCGTGAGACGCTAGAAGCTTGTAGTAATGCGGCAAACACCTATAATTTCCATGTGCACTACGCCATGAAAGCCAACTTTAACGATAAAGTTTTGGCACAAATTAAAGCAACTGGCTTTGGCGCCGACTGTGTTAGCGGTGGAGAAGTCAGAAAAGCAATTGAAAGTGGCTTTCCTAAAAATAAGGTGGTTTTTGCAGGAGTAGGAAAATCGGACAAAGAAATTAACTATGCTTTGGACCAAGATATTTTTTGCTTTAATGTAGAGTCATTGCAGGAATTGGAAGTCATTAACGGCTTGGCTGCAAAGAAACAGAAAACGGCAAAGGTGGCTATCCGCATTAATCCTAACGTTGATGCCCATACCCACGCGAACATTACCACTGGCTTGGATGAAAACAAGTTTGGCATTAATTCGTGGGATATGCCAGCAGCAGCAGAAATCTTAAATGCATCAACCAATTTGGAATTTATGGGAATCCATTTTCATATTGGTTCGCAGATTACCAATTTAGACGTATACAAAAACCTTTGCGTGAGGGTGAATGAGTTTGCCGCTTGGTTTGAAGATAAAGGTTTCACCGTTAAGATATTAAATGTAGGTGGAGGCTTGGGAATTGACTACCATCATCCAAATGCACAAATCCCTGACTTTGAAGCTTATTTCAAGATTTTCTCGGATTTCCTAGAAATTAAACCATATCAAGAAGTACATTTTGAACTAGGTAGGGCATTGGTTGGTCAATCATCATCATTAATTAGTCGTGTACTTTATGTGAAAAACGGGAAGAAAAAGAACTTCATCGTATTGGATGCAGGAATGACCGAATTGATGCGTCCTGCGCTTTACCAAGCTTACCATCAGATTGAGAATTTGAGTCAAAATTCAAATTCAGTTAAATATGACGTAGTAGGTCCAATTTGCGAAAGTACCGACTGCTTTGGGAAAGAAGTAGCTTTGCCAGAGACTTTTAGAAACGATTTGATTGCCATTAGGAGTACTGGTGCTTATGGAGAGGTGATGGCTTCTAACTATAACTTGCGTGATGCGATTGTAACGGTAACCAGTGATGACGTTGCTTCATCTTAGATAGAGAACTATTAAGGAGCTAAAATAATCTGAATAAAACATTAAGGAATTAAGAAAATTAAGCCTTGTTCTTAATGAAATTTAATTTCTTAATGGTTCAAATACAGAACTGCTTTGGTCTTAAAATATAAAACATTAAGGAGTTAAGGAAATTAAGCCATGTTCTTAATGAAATTTAATTTCTTAATGGTTCAAAAACAAAATTCAAACAAAAAACCTTGCATTATTAGAGCCAGTGAAACGTAACCGTTAGCTGGCTTTTTTTTATTGTCTACGTTTAGCGGCTACATAAATCACCACTCCAGCAACCATGGCTATTACACCTACATAAGGCGGCCAGTTTACCGTTTCTTGTTTGTTTGCAGTAATTTCAATAGCGCCTGCATCAATGATTTTTTCCTTTTTGGTATAGGTAAAACCGCTCCATACCAACATGATTAAACCGATTACGATTAATAAAACACCCAATGATTTTCCCATGATACTTGATTTTATTTAGGGAACAGCAATTAAGGGAATTTGTTTTAGAAAGAATAACCCAAGCCAATGCTTGCCGAAAGATGCGAAAAATCAGTTTGTGCAGTAAGGTTAAACTGCTTGAAAGAAAAGAAATACGTCAATTGGAAATTACCACGACCAACTTCTGAGTCATTCAAAGCATAATTTGCTATTTTTTCCTTATGATCAAAGCTCTTGCCCAAATTCGGTGAGCCTCCAATGAACAATTTAAAAGCATGTTTAATATTTTTATCTTTTCTATGGTGAAATATAATCTCAGTAGAAAGGCCTGTGGTCCACAATAATTTGTTTCTGGAAACCATTAATCTCTTATAAGTGAGATTGCCATAAAGCTGGTTTCTAAAATCAAGGTACTCTCCAAATTCTCTAGTCAAGGCATTTTCCCAGTTAATAATCCTGTAATCCGTATTTCCTCGATCAGAAGTGATATGATAACCAATAGAAGTATGGATGCCCAAGCCAGCAGTAGATTTGTTAAAAGGAGGGAGGTCACCTTCTTTAGGATTCTCGGGAACGTAAGTTTTAGTCGCTTTACCAAAATACCCTAACACACCGTAAGAAAAATTGATACTTTTAAAAGTATGGGCTTGGGTCAAACTTAAATAACCCAAAGTTACATCACCTTCATCATGAATACCATCTGTACCCGCCAAACCTCCAGTAATATTAAATTTTGACCTCACACTATCCGCAACCATTGGTTTAGGCTGATAAACAACGTCTTGGCCCGCTGTAGCAGGAAACAGGTATCGAGTGCAAGAACTAAGAGAGGAAATAGCTAAAAGGAGTACTAAATATAAAAGGCGTTTCATGAAAGGGTAATTTATCTATTGGCCCGAAGATACAAAACCTCTTTTAACAGGGTGTTAATTTTTTCCACAGGCAAGTCTTCATCGGGATTTACCAACAAAATTTTCATTCTTGCTCGTTTTTCCACCAATAAATCTTCGTCGTGCAGTAAATGTCCATCCACAAAGCCAATATAGGGATGGTGGTGTTTTTTATGCACCCATAAATAGCAAAGCATTTTACCTCGGTAATAAAAGAAGGGGAGTTTGTATTTCCACTCGGGAGTAATATCCTTATCCACGGACAGAATGATATCCCTTAAGGCCAAAAAAGTACTTTTAAGGGGTTCTTCTTGCTTTAGATAAAAATGATCGAGTTCGCTTAACATCTTATCTTTTTATGGATTTAACTACTTAAACTTGAATTTGAGTTCCGCTTCCACCAATAACTTTAATGCCTTCAGAAAACTTCTTCCAAAATCGGATATAACGATATTTAGCCTCAAATGATTGTGTCTTGTAACTCCCTTTTAAGTCTATGGTTAAGGTAATTACTGCCAAATCATCGATAATGTTTAGGTTTTCAACCTTAGGAACAAGTTCATTTATATCCAAATCGCCATCGCGATAGGTATTTAAGTCAATTTCTTTGGTTATTACCTCTCGATTTGGACTGATAAAAAGCAAATCTTCATGCAATAACTCATCTAGCACCTGTACATCACTTTCTTTAATAGCCTTGTAAAGCTTATCCTCTAAACCTAAGATTTCATCTTTTGTCATCGTTTTTAGTATACGTTCATAGGTCCTCAATGGCTATTCGTATTCCAGCTCAAAGAAATCTGCCAAACCACCTAAATAGTACTCCTTAATTCCTTCCGTAAATTCTTCAAAATCTTCATCAGGAATATTGGTTTGCACAAACTCTAAAGAGGTTCCTTTTTTATCTGGGTGCAATTTTATAGTCACGATAGAAGGTTCATTCTCTTCACCAAAGTACCATTGTTGCACAATCTTTTTCCCAGGTTCCAATTCCAGATTTTTCCCTACAATATCACCATCCCAAAAAGAAAATTCAGTATCTACTTCTTCCGTAAACTCCACTTCGGCACCTGTCCATAACTGGATGCTTTGTGCCTTGGTTAAACCTAAATAAACTTCTTCGGGAGGAGCGGGCAGGAGGATATATTTTTTAAATGTTTTCATTGTTATATTTATTGTTTAGGGGATGGTGTTTGGCGATTTCGCTTTATCAACGCCACCCCCTAAACGCTTTTCACTTCGCTAATTTTTATTTAAAAGCGTTAATTCCGGTCACATCCATACCAGTAATGAGTAAATGTACATCATGTGTACCTTCATAAGTCACTACCGATTCAAGATTCATCATATGACGCATGATCGAATATTCACCAGTAATTCCCATACCACCCAGCATTTGACGAGCATTACGGGCAATATCCAAAGCAATCTCCACACTATTACGCTTAGCCATTGAAATCTGCTCTGCAGAGGCTCTATTTTCACTTTTCAGTTGACCTAGACGCCAAACCAATAACTGGCCTTTGGTAATTTCGGTAATCATTTCGGCAAGCTTTTTCTGTTGCAACTGAAAACCACCAATAGGTTTACCAAATTGAACACGCTCTTTGGAATAACGCAAAGCCGTATCATAGCAATCCATAGCAGCACCCAAGGCTCCCCAAGCAATGCCATAACGAGCTTGGTTTAAACATCCCAAAGGCCCTTTCAAGCCCTTTATCTCTGGAAATACATTTTCTTTAGGCACTTTTACATTATCAAATACCAGCTCGCCAGTAGCCGAAGCTCTCAAGCTCCATTTGTTATGTGTTTCTGGAGTAGTAAAACCTTCCATACCGCGTTCTAACACCATCCCTCTGATTTTACCTTCTTCATCTTTTGCCCAAACCACCGCGATATCGGCAAAAGGAGCATTAGAGATCCACATTTTGGCACCATTCAACAAATAGTGGTCGCCCTTATCTTTGATATTACTCACCATGCCTCCTGGATTAGAACCATGATCAGGTTCAGTTAATCCAAAACAGCCCATTAGCTCACCTGTAGCTAATTTTGGCAAATATTTTTTACGTTGCTCTTCGGTACCGTAAGCATAAATAGGGTACATCACCAAGGAACCCTGAACAGAAGCTGTAGAACGAATCCCAGAATCTCCACGCTCAATTTCCTGCATAATGATCCCGTAAGCTGTATAATCTAAGCCGGCACCGCCATATTCAACAGGAATGGTAGGACCAAAGGCACCAATTTCGCCCAAACCTTTAATGAGCTGTCTAGGGAACTCCGCACGTTGCGCATAATCTTCAATAATTGGACTTACTTCTTTTTTCACCCAATCTCTTACTGTTGATCTAATCAACAAATGTTCTTCAGATAATAGCTCATCTAACAAATAATAATCAGGTGCTTCGTAAAGGTCTTTTTTAGCAGATTTACTCATTTTTAAATAGGTTTAGCAGATTAATGGTTTATAAATGGTTGTCTTCCAAAGTTAGCAAAATACCTCAATCCCTAAATAAAATTTAGCTAATATTGCGCTACCAAACTTTAAGTTGAAATGTATATACAAACCGTTGCGCTAAGAGATGTAAGATGTCATGCTTTTCATGGTTTTTATCCTGAAGAGCATTTGATTGGCTGTAATTTTATGGTAGATGCTGAAGTGACTTTTAAACCTAAGGGCGACACGGAAAATATAGAAAAGACGGTTAACTACGAAGTGCTTAACCAAATCATCCTTAAAGAAATGAAGCAAACGCAAAAAATGCTCGAAACGGTGGTTAGTAATATCCTAGAAGAAATAAAAGTGAACTACCCATTTATTCTTACTGCGAAAGTGGGCATTAGAAAAATGAACCCACCAATGCCTGGAGAAATAGGGCACTCTTTTGTGGAATTGAGCTACAAAGCAGATCCTTTTGGATCATTTTAAATTCCTAAAATGCGTTATGATTAAAAAAGCCATAAGTCGACTTTATGATATCACTAATAAATATCCAGATTTATTGGCAAGAATTGGCGAAGAAAATATGTCCGCCAAGCTTTCACCTAATAAATGGAGCAAAAAGGAAATTCTTGGACATTTAATAGATAGCGCCACTAACAACCACCAAAGATTTATTCGAGGACAATTCGAACTTCAACCTGAAATCCGTTACGACCAAAACAAATGGAATGAATTCAACTTCTATCAAGAAATTGAAAGCAATCAAATTATTTCTTTTTGGACAATATATAACAAACAGCTTATTGAAATTATCAACCGAATACCGGAAGAAAATTTATCAAAGCAAATCAAAATAGGTGAAAATTTATTGACGCTGGAATTCCTAATTATTGATTATGTGGAGCATTTAGAATACCATTTAAAGCAAATTATAGCATAAATTAAGCATCACCAAACAATTATCTGATCTTAAATCTATCTATAGCTGTTCAAACTCAATCATTTTGCTACGCTCTCTATCAGGAATGGCCACGGGGCTTTTACTTTCATAATCGTAAACCACGCAAACGGTTTTTCCTTTACTACAAATCACTTCTTCGCCATTAACCATTTTCACTATCATGTATTCCAAATCGAAACTGGTATTGCCAATACGTGAGGTACGTACATAAATACTGATCTTATCACCCAAATGCAGTGGCTTTAGGTAATTGATGCTTGCCTGTCCAATCACAACACCCGTTTTTTTCCAATCCCACTGTATGGCTTGCATCCAATACTTGGTACGTCCAATTTCCATATACGTAAAATACATGGCATTGTTCACATGCCCCATCATATCCAAATCGGTAAAGCGCATTTCTAAATCTGTTCTATACTTAAATATGTCTGTCTTACTTTCAAAAACTGACTTTTTGTCTTCTGATTTTTCTTTTTTACGCCAAAATGTCTTAAATATCATATTTTATCGGATTGGAACACGCTTTGAATAGAGATAATTATCAATAAAAAAATTAAAAAATTACGGAGGAATATAAAAATGAGCTTAGTAAAATTCAACAACAGAACCAGAAACACAGCACCATACTTTAACAACGTATTCGACTCTTTGTTTAGCGATGCCTTAAATAAAAACTATGGCGTTAGCAAAATGCCAGCTGTAAATATCTTAGAAACTACAGAAGATTTTAAAATTGAATTAGCTGCACCAGGATTAAACAAAGAAGACTTTAAAATAGAGTTGAAAAAAGACCAGCTTTCTGTTTGGGCAGAAAAGAGAAATGAACAAACGGATCAACAAAAAGATTACTCTCGTAAAGAGTTTGAATATTTCTCTTTTGCAAGATCATTTGTATTACCAGAAGGAGTTGATACAGAAAAGATTAATGCGGAATACATCAATGGAGTATTGAACATTACCATCGGTAAAAAAGAGAAAGCAAAAGACGAGCATAAAGAAATTGTAGTTTCATAATACAATGGTTTGATTACCCATTTTGGGTAGCGAGTTTAAGGTTGCAAGGGCGCATTGAAAAATGTTGCCCTTGTTTTGTTTTAGCCAGATAGCACTCCCTAAATTCCCCTCTCTCAGAGGGATGGTCAAAGACTGCCGAGTTTAATTACCGCTTTAATTGGAAAAGCAAATACAGAAGCAAGCTTAGCAGAAAGCCCCGTTATTCGCTTTACTTCGGCTATGCCTACGTGCTCGCTACTACCAGGTTTATAATGCAAAAACAATGCTCATGGCAGGCTTGCTAATACAGCGCCAATGTAAAAAGCTCCATCATCCATCAAATATTCTAGTTTAGAAACAAACCAAATTAAACGACACCCTACAGGAATGCAGTGATTTTAGTAATTTTGCGCCATGCAACAGGAAATCATCGATATCAAGCGTAAAGCACTAAAAATTAATCTCAACCCTAAAATTTATGGCACTTTTGCAGAAATAGGTGCAGGACAGGAAGTTTCAAGAGCATTCTTCAATGTTGGAGCAGCCTCAGGAACCGTAGCAAAAACCATCTCTGCTTATGATATGACTTTTAGCGACGAGATTTATGGAGCAGAAGAATCGGGCAGATATGTAAGTCAAAATAGACTACTTAAAATGCTCGACCATGAATACGCATTGCTTATTGATAGATTGAAAGGTGAAAAGCACAAGGAAAAAACCTTTTTTGCTTTCGCAAATACGGTTACTACACTTAACTACACCCGTACCAATGACCCGCATGGCTGGGTTGGTCTTAGATTCCAAAGCGAACCAGGCGAATCACCGAATGAAATTTATTTCCACGTACGCTTGTTGGACACCGATGTACAGATGCAACAACGTGTTTTGGGAATGATTGGTGTAAACTTAATATACGCTGCTTTTTACTATGCGAACGATCCTAAAAAAATGATCGAGTCCTTGGTTGACAACCTGAACGTAGGTTCTGTAGAAATCGATTTAATTTCAGTTCAAGGACCTGCATTTAAAAACATTAACAACCTACTGTTAAACCTATACTTGATTGTTAAGGATTTCTCTACAGCGGCCATTTTTGATGCTGACGCGCATCCTAGACAAGCTAAAGATTTACTTTATAAAAAGGACGTAATGATCCTAAGGACCAAATACGGCCAAAAATCAAACCCTAACTTTAGCTTATTTAACAAAGCTACTGATCAATTCAAACTGATCAACAACGTGCAAGACCACAATATGATTGTGATGATTGAGGTTTTGATCACCAACGTATTAACTTCGGCACAAGAAACACCAGACGATATTGATTTAGAAGTAGTAGCGAAAAGGGCAGAGGAAATGTGTAAAACAGGCAACTTTGTAATTGTATCTAACTTTACTCGTAAAAATAGATTGGCCAAATACCTCGATAAATGTAAGCCAAAAAGTGTAGGCATGTCTACCAACATCAACAACTTAAAGTTCGTATTCAATTCTGCTAATTTTGGAGAAAACTATACTGGACACTTATTAAGTTATGTAAATGACATGTTTAGCAGAAACGTAAGGTTATTTGCTTATCCTTTCTTAGATAAAAAGACCAACACCGTAATCACTACCGAAAACATGCCTGTATCACCAGAAGCCAAACCTTTGTTTGATTTTCTGATTTTGAACAACTATGTCACTGATATTAAGGATTACAACGAAGGAGAAGTAAAAACAGTTTAATGAAAGGCAAGAGGGAAAAATCTGCAGAAAAAGGCAATTTACACCATAGAAACAAGCATAAATCTCGTTACGATTTTACAAGTTTAAAGACTTCCTCACCAGAAATAGCGGAGTTCTTATTCATTAATAAATTTGGTGATGAGTCTATAGATTTTGCAGATCCCAAAGCGGTTAAAGCCTTAAATAGAGCTTTATTAAAATACTTTTATCAAATTGCTTTTTGGGACATTCCAGAAGGCTATTTATGTCCACCTATACCCGGTAGGGCAGATTATATCCACTATGCTGCTGATTTATTGGCTTCTTGTAATGCTCAAAATATCCCTACTGGCAAGAAAATTAAAGTATTAGATATTGGTGTGGGCGCAAATTGCGTTTATCCAATTATTGGTCACAGAGAGTATGGCTGGCAATTCGTAGGTTCTGACATTGATGAGATTGCCGTTAAGTCTGCCAAGAACATTGTTGAAGTTAACAACGTTTTAACAAAAGCCATCGAAATCAGATTACAGACTTCGAAATCAGAAATTTTTAAAAACGTAATTCGTAAAGAAGAAAAATTCGACCTTACCGTTTGCAACCCTCCATTTCATGCATCGGCGGAAGAGGCCAATGCCGGTTCTCAAAGAAAAAACAGAAATTTGGGAAATAAGGACTATGCAAATCCTGTATTAAATTTTGGAGGTAAAAACACCGAATTGTGGACCAAAGGAGGCGAAGTTGCTTTTATCGGAAAAATGATCGAAGACAGCAGATTAATCAAAAATCAGTGTCTCTGGTTTACGAGTTTAGTTTCTAAAAACGAGAATTTGGAAGAAATCTATACCATGCTAAACAAGGCTGAGGTTGCCGAAATTAGAACAAGTGAAATGAGTACAGGAAATAAAATCACTAGAATTGTAGCTTGGACTTTTATGAATGAAGTACAGCAAAAAGACTGGGTAAAAACCTGGTAATCATCCATCAATTTTACAAGTTTGTCTTTCAGAAATAACTTGCTCCAATATATCGACAGCAAACAATGACTTATCTCAAGGGATGGTAGAGAGACGTATCATAAGCCGACGGGACAAATAGTTCTATAATTATTAAACCTTAACGACTATACAAATCCTTGAAAACAATCCCCATCTGCAAATCTGGGTTTTCCAAAGGTTTAAAACCAAATTGCTTGTACAATCCATGAGCGTCTAATGTACTCAGCCCATAGGTTCTTAATCCTTGTAAATCTGGATGGAAAAGCATCAGCGACATCAGTTTCTTAGACAGTCCTAAACCACGAAAGGCTTCTTCTACGTAAACATCACACAAATAGGCAAAAGTAGCTTTATCGGTAATCCAACGAGCAAAACCTACTTGTTGCTGATCTTTATAAACGCCAAAGCAAAGCGAGTTTTGTATAGAGCGCTTCACCAACTCGAACGGAATATCTTTTGCCCAATAAGATTGTGTGCTTAAATAATGATGTACGGCCTCTACGTCAACCAAATTACGGTCGTCCGAAAACACAAAGTCATTTTCTTTGATTTCCATATTATTAGCTAGGAACTAGTGGTTAAGTATTAGGAACTAGTGGTTAGGAATTAGGAGCTAGGCTTTAACCACCAAAACAATTCAACAGTTAAACAATTCAGCAATTAACCTAATTTCTCATGTTAATGAATTGCAAAGGTTGCCCGAAATCCTCAGCTCTGCACAGTTGAATTACTTTTTGCAAATCATCAATATTTTTACCCTGTACCCGTACTTGATCCTCCATCATAGAAGCCTGCACTTTTATCTTGCTATCTTTAATCTTAGCAACAATTTTCTTAGAAGTTTCCTTATCAATTCCTTCTTTAACCTTCACTTCTTTTCTAATCATATTACCAGAAGCGATGGTTTCCTTGCCAAAATCCAAACTATTTGCATCCAAATGTTGTTTCATCATACGGGAAATGATGGAATCGGTGATAGCCTTTAAACGCATGTCATCTTCCGTTAAAATAGTGATGATATTAGTTTTTTTATCCAGCTCAATGCTGCTATTGGAAGAATGGAAATCATAACGATTTAAAATTTCCTTTTTTGCATTGTTAATGGCGTTGTCTAAAGTTTGGCCATCTATTTTGCTCACGATATCGAAACTTGGCATGATATTATCTTAAATGAAAAAGAATTAATAAATTTAATTTGTTATAAAAAAACGAAAAAAATAGCTGTAAACCATCAAGATTTCGAAAAAACACAAATCAAAAGGTTTACATTACCTTCTAATCAATCTCAAACACATGAAAACCAATAAATCTAAAACATCAAAAAGATCAGCTAAAAAGGCTGTTAAAAAACAGTTAGAACAAAGCTTAACAGAAAAGTTTTTAGAGGCGGTGAGAGGCTTAGGCCACAATGCAGAAGCACTTGGTGCCGATGTAGCTAAAGCAAGTAAGGCCGTAGCCAAAAAAATAGCCAAAACTTTTACTGAAGTAAAAGAGGTAGTTGAACATAAAATTGAAGACATTACTACTTCTAAAAAAGAAAAAGCAGCTAAAGCGAAAAAAGTAGAGAAAAAGGATATAAAGCCGCTTAAAAAGTTAGACAAAAACACCACGAAAATTGTCAAAAAAGCGGTAAAAAAAGCAAAACCAGTAACTAGCAGTGTAAAAGTAGCTCCTTTAGAAAGTGAAGAGAAAGTAGCTAAGGCCGTAAAAGCTCCTGTTAGAAAACCAGTAGCTACAACTGCAACTAGCACTACTAAAAGTACAGCAAGAAAGCCTGCGGCAGCTAAGCCAGTAGCCAAAACTACCGCTACCAAAACAGCAGCACAAAAAAAACCTACTAAAGCTGCACCAACCAGAACAAGCGCAGCTAAACCTCGTACAACAAAAAGCTCTAATGTTAAATAATTGACTTTTGTTAACCTACAATTAATCATAACTTAACATTAAATTTTTCAAATTTGGAAATCCTTGGAAGGCGGCTAAAATTAACCACATAGACACCTAGATAATTTTGAGACAAATTGATTTTACAGATTAATCTGGGTGTCTATGTGGTTTAAATAAACATTACTGCTTTTTGGAGGATTTTTTCAATTAACCTGATGGCCAAAAAAAAGCTACCATTTTTAAACAGAGAGATCAGTTGGTTATACTTTAACGAACGCGTACTGCAGGAAGCGGCTGACGAAACCGTGCCGCTGATAGAACGCATCAAATTTCTTTCTATATTCTCTTCAAACCTCGACGAGTTTTACCGTGTGAGGGTAGCTTCCTTGAACCGATTGGTGAATTTGAATGAAAAGGCAAAAGCACTTTTGGGCTTTAATCCTAAAAAGGTTCTTGATGAAATCAAAAATATTGTAGTAAAGCTTGAACGACGTTTTGAAACGCTTTTTCAAGATATTCTGATTACTGAACTTGCGCAAAAGCGGATTTTCATTCTTAATTATACGCAGCTAAATGTAGCTAGGGGTGAATTTGTGCGTCAACATTTTAGGGACAAGATTTTATCCAACTTGGTTCCCATCATGATTGATATCAACAAGCCATTTCCCGAACTTAAGGACAGGGCTTTGTACTTCTTTGTACAGCTATCCAACAACGCAGGAAAGAGCAGAAAATATGCTATTTTGGAGCTTCCAGATAGTATCTCCAGATTCTTGGTACTTCCTGAAACGAACGACCTAAAGTTTATCATCCTTTTAGAAGACATTATTAAATATTGTTTAGATGATATCTTCTACGTGTTTAACTACAAGGAAATTCAGGCCTTTTCTATTCAGCTGACTAGAGACGCAGAACTAGACATTGATAAAAATGTAAGCGACAAGTTCATTGAAGAACTTCGCAAAAGTATCGATAAGAGAAAACGCGGCAAGCCAATGCGCTTACTGTATGATAGCGATATGCCTTTTGATATGCTTAGCTTTTTGGTAAGCAAACTCAAAGTAGGTGCCGATGGACTTATACCAGGCAACAAATACCACCGTTTTGGCGATTTTATTGCCTTTCCGAACGTTGGCGGAAAAGAACTGGAATATGCACCAATGCCTGCGTTAAAGGTAAAGGACTTACATCGTACAGAAAGTCTTTTCAAAAAAATAGCAGAGAAAGATTACGTGGTACATTTGCCTTATCAGTCATACGATTATATCATTTTGTTCCTGAGAGAGGCTGCTATTGACCCAAAAGTAACGGAAATCAATATCACACTGTACCGATTGGCCGAAAACTCCAAAGTGGTAAATGCGTTGATTAATGCGGCTAAAAATGGAAAGGTTGTAAACTGTTTGGTAGAGCTAAAAGCCCGTTTTGATGAAAGCGCCAATATCTTCTGGACCAATCGTTTGATGGAAGAGGGGGTAAATGTTAACTATGGTTTAACCGACTTTAAAGTGCACTCAAAAATCTGTTTGGTTAAACGAATAGATAAACGGAAAACTACTTACTACGCCAATTTAGCAACAGGCAATTTCAATGAGAAAACCGCCCGTATTTATTGCGACCATAGTATTTTTACTACCAATGCGGAAATTACCTCTGAATTGGTAAAACTATTTGGGGCTTTAAATAAACGAACCGTTGCCAAAGGATTTAAAAACCTTATCGTTTCACCTATCGATTCTAGAAACCGCATTTACAGCCTGATTGATAGGGAAATTAGAAATGCCAAAGCAGGCAAAGCTGCTTATATGATTTTAAAAGTAAATAGCTTGGCCGATGAAGGAATCGTGGAAAAATTATACGAAGCCAGTAACGCAGGCGTTCAAATTAAATTGATTGTACGTGGTATATGCTGCTTGGTACCTGGAATGAAAGGTTTTAGCGAAAACATTACCGTCATCAGTATTATTGATAGGTTTTTGGAGCATGCCCGAATTTTCATTTTTGGAAACAATGGCAAAGAAGATATGTTCCTTTCTTCAGCCGATTTGATGTCCCGTAATTTTGAGCATAGGGTAGAAGTAGGTTTCCCTATTTTGGACGAAGAGGTGAGACAGGAAATCAGGGACATTATTGATTTTCAGCTTCAGGACAATGTAAAAGCCAGAAGTATCACCAAAACCAACGACAATAGATACCATAAAAATAGATCGACAAGTAAAATAAGAGCACAGGTTCAAACTTATACTTATCTAAAAAACAAGCATCAGTAACATGTTAAGATATGCCGCCATTGATATTGGCTCCAACGCAGTACGTTTATTAATTGCAGATATTACCCAACAAGGTGACGACAAAGAACCAGGTTTCAAAAAGAATACCTTGGTGAGGGTTCCTTTACGTTTAGGTGATGATGCCTTTTTAGACCAAGAACTTTCTCCCAAAAAGATTGATGATTTGGTAAAAACGATGACGGCATTCAGAAATCTGATGGACGTTTACAATGTGACCCAGTATTTAGCTTGTGCAACATCTGCGATGCGTGAAGCCAAAAATGGTAAAGAAGTAATTGAAAAGGTGAAGGAACTGGCTAATATAGATATTGAGATCATTGAAGGGCAGCGTGAAGCCAGTATCATTTATTCCAACCATATTGAAGAAAACTTAGATATTAAGAAAAGCTACCTTTATATTGACGTAGGTGGAGGTAGCACCGAAATTTCAGTATTCGTCAATAAGCAACCGATCGCTTCTAAATCATTTAACATTGGTACTATTCGCATCCTCGACAACCAAGACAAGGAAGAAACTTGGAACGAAATGAAGGAGTGGATCAAGCAAAACACTAAGGAGCTAAAACAAGTAGTAGGTATTGGTACCGGTGGCAACATTAATAAGTTGTTTAGAATGAGCGGAGAGAAGGACGACATGCCTTTGTCGTTTTTGAAATTAAAGAACATGTACAATGAACTGAATGCTTATTCTTTAAAAGAGCGTATCTCGGTATTGAAACTCAACCCAGATAGAGCTGATGTAATTATTCCTGCTTGTGAAATTTACCTTACCATAATGAAATGGGCAGGAGTGAAGCAAATTTTTGTTCCTAAAGTAGGAATGGTTGATGGGATTATTAATTTATTGATTGAGGAGAACTTGTAGGTTTTTTCTACGTCATTTCGAACGTAGAGAGAAATCTAGCTTCATAGTAAATCGTTAGATTTCTCGACTTCACTGCGTTCCGCTCGAAATGACGAGAACACATTGATACTACGGGAAGGATAGAAAAAATCTGTAGAGCCCTCGGTCTTCAGCACAATCGCACCGTCACCGTCATTTCGATAGCTTGTTCAGATTTATCAGAAAGGAGGAACGACGAAGAGTGAGGAGAATTCAAAATCAACGAAGTTAAATCTAACACAATCCTATTAAAAATTTAATCGTTAGATTTCTCTCTGCGTTCGAAATGACGAAAACACATTGACACTACCGAAGACTTGCGAAGTTTTCGAAAACTTCGTAAGTCTCTCAAAAAATTATGCTAACAAACTGGTTGCTGCTTCATCTACAAACCATTGCAAATCGCCATTTACGGGATTAATCAACTGTGATGGATAGCTGTCGTAGTTTTTTTCTGTACCAAAAATATTCTTCAAAGCTTCAGCCTTATTTGCACCAAAAGTAATGAACGCTATGTTTTTAGCTTGATTAATTAAAGGAGCAGTTAAGCTCACTCTATTGGTGTTTAATTTCTCCACCCAAACACTAGCCACAGTGCTTTCTTGGTTAGTTACCAAAGTAGTATGAGGGAAAATTGAAGCCGTATGCGCATCATCACCCATACCCAACAAAATCAAATCAAAAACAATAGCAGAATCGCCAAAATGTTGATCTAATTTTTCTTTATAATCAGCTGCTGCTTCCTCTGGAGATAAATTGGTGTCTACATAAAAAATATGGCCATCTTTCAATTCTAGGTTATCAAAGAAACTCTCTTTGGCCATTAATCCATTGTAATCCTTTTCAAAAGGCAAAACGGTTCGCTCATCACCAAAAAAGAAATACACTTTATCCCAATCAATTTGAGATTTATAAGTAGTGGATAGCAATTGGTAAAGGCCTTTCGGTGAACTTCCACCAGTAAGCACAAAATCAAAACGGTTTTTTTCGGCAATGGCCTTGTTGTAAATTTCAATTACATACTGCGCTAATTGCTCGTTAAGTTCAGTTTGGCTTTTAAATATGTTTAGTTTCATTAGTCTTAGATATGAGTATTGAGTTATGAGTATCAAGATGGTCACCCAAAACTTTCAACTCATAACTCTCCACTTTTAACTTTCTTTAATCTTTAATCGGTAAGGTAAACCAGTGGTAACCATCTTTAGCAATTAAGGCTTCAGCTTCTTCTGGTCCCCAGCTATCGGCAGCATAATTAGGGAAACTCAATGATTTTTTATTTTCCCAAGTATGGATAATTGGCATTACTAGTTCCCAAGCCGCTTCTACCTGATCACCACGCATAAACAAGGTTTGATCACCAGTCATAGCATCTAACAATAAGGTTTCATAAGCCTCTGGCGAATCATTCTCGTAGGTACCTTTGTAATTAAACACCATATCAACAGGGTTTAATACCATATCTAATCCAGGGCGCTTAGATTGCACCTGTAATCTGATACTAGCTTCTGGTTGGATACTGATGATTAACCTGTTTTGTTGCCAAGTTTCAGCTACATTATTAGAAAAAATATGATGAGGAACATCTTTAAATTGGATAGTGATGATTGACGAAGTTTGGTTCATTCGCTTACCAGTACGTAAATAGAACGGAATACCTTGCCAACGCCAGTTATCAATAAAGAATTTTACAGCAGCAAAGGTTTCTGTATTCGAATGTGCATCTACACCTTTTTCGGTACGGTAGCCCGATACTTCTTTCCCTTCAACCCATCCTTTACTATATTGACCACGAACGGCATGCGAACTAATTTCTTCTGGTTTAAATGGACGAACAGCTCTTAACACCTCCACTTTTCTGTCTCTAATTTCATCGGCATTAAAAGAAATAGGAGCTTCCATAGCCACAATGGACAGTAATTGCAATAAATGGTTCTGGATCATATCACGCAATGCCCCTGCACCCTCATAATAGCCACCTCTATCACCAACTCCTAACTGCTCCGTTACAGAAATCTGGATATGCTCAATGTAATTCCTATTCCACAAAGGTTCAAATAATGAGTTAGCAAAACGAAAAGCCATCATATTTTGCACTGTTTCCTTGCCTAAATAGTGGTCAATTCTATAAATCTGCTTTTCTGTGAAGATACCACTCAGCAATAGATTTAACTCCTTAGCGCTATCTAAATCGTGACCAAACGGTTTTTCGATCACAATCCTGCAATTCTCTTCGTTACCGGTAAGTTTGTACTGGTGCAAGCATTGTGCAATTAAAGGGAATAGGTTAGGAGCTACTGCTAAGTAAAAAATCACTTGTGTTTTCTCACCAAAATCAGCTTGGTACTTTTCAATTTCCACCTTTAGATTCTCAAAAGTCTGTTGAGATTTTACATCAATAGAGCTATAATGGATATTCTGACTAAAAACATCCCATTTATCCTTTTTTACCTTTCCATTTCTAGAGAACTCATTAACGCTATGCAATAGCTCTTTCTGATATTTCTCGTCTGTAAATGCCGTTCTTCCCGTTCCAATAATAGCGAACTTGGCGGGCATATAGCCTTCAGTGTATAAGTTGTATAGCGCTGGAGCCAGTTTACGTTTGTTTAAATCGCCTGTACCGCCAAAAATTACAAATATGGTAGGGTTAAGTTTACTTGCTTTTTTCATTTTCTTAAAAGCTTAATTGAAGCTTCGTTTTTATGCCGCAAATGCACAAATTCAATTTCTTTATCCGTGTATCTGTAGCTAGAGTTTATTTTTTAACTTTTGAATTTTTACTTTTAACTTATTTACTCCATTCTGCGTGAAAAACACCTTCACTGTCGATACGCTCAAAAGTATGCGCTCCAAAATAATCACGTTGTGCTTGGATCAAGTTAGATGGCATTCTACCTGTTTTCAAAGTATCAAAATAAGTGATGGCTGCTGCGTAACAAGGTACGGCAATACCAGCGCTGATAGCTGATGCAATCACATTTCTCGTATCCTTTAAACCTTTTTGAAGTTTTTGTTGGATAGAGACATCTTGATAAAGGTGTTGTAAGCTTGGTTGTTTTTGATAAGCCTCGTAGATATCTTGCAAGAACTCGGCACGGATGATACAACCACCTCTCCAAATCTTCGCAATTTCGGCCATATTCAACTCGTAACCATATTCTTCAGAAGCTTTCCATAATAAATGCATGCCTTGAGCATAAGCCGAAACCATGGCAAAATAAAATGCTTCCTCTAATTGTGCTTCAAAAGCTTCATTTTGTGCAATGCTTGCAGCTTTACCAAACGCACCTTCTAATTCTACACGTAAATCTTTCAACTTAGATAGGTTTCTAGCTGCTACCGAAGCATCAATGGTATTCAAAGGAATCTCTACGTCCATCGCAATTTGAGAGGTCCATTTACCAGTACCTTTTGATTTAGCTTGGTCCTTTATTTCATCTACCAATAAATTACCAGTCTTTTCATCTTTAAACAAGAAAACATCTTTGGTAATTTCCATCAAGAAAGATTTCAAACGGCCATTATTCCATTTTTCAAATACTTGCTGGATCTGCTGATTATCATAACCTAAACCATTTTTAAGGATATCGTAAGTTTCAGCCAACAACTGCATAATAGCATACTCAATACCGTTGTGGGTCATTTTCACGAAGTGTCCAGAAGCGCCAGGGCCAATATAAGCCACACAAGGCTCGCCATTAACTTTAGCAGATACCGCCTCTAGCAAATCTTTCACCACACTGTAAGCTTCTTTATCGCCACCAGGCATTAAACTAGGTCCAAAACGAGCACCTTCTTCACCACCTGATATTCCCATACCGAAGAAATGGAAACCTTGCTCTTTTAATGCCACTGATCTTCTGGTAGTATCAGCATAATAAGAGTTCCCACTATCGATAATAATATCACCCTTACTCAATAAAGGCGTAATTTCTGCAATCACTTCATCTACAATCTTACCTGCAGGAACTAACAAAATAATCGTCTTCGGAGAAGTTAAGCTTTCTACAAAATCTTCTACCTTGGCAAACCCCTTCAGATGATGCGCTTTACCTTCTTCTTCTAACAAGGCAAGCATTTTCTCGCTCTTATCATGTCCAGTTACAGAAAAACCGTGATCGGCCATATTTAACAGCAAGTTTCTGCCCATGGTTCCCAAACCAATCATGCCGAAATTGTAGTTCTTTTCAGTGTTGTTGATACTCATTTTTATGTTGCTTTTTACAAAATAATTTAAAGGTTATTATATTTCTAATCGTGAAGATTAGTACACACCAAGAATTTCTCCCTAGCTTTCCAAAGTTTAGCGCCGCCCTTGATACCATCTTGATTGGAAACAATTTTGATATTATGGTCTAGCTTAAAATTGATGTTTGCTGAGTTTCCACCACCAATGTAAAGTACATCGTAGTTAAAAACCGTTTTATATATTTCAATGATATATTTTAATCTCTCGTTCCATTCATCCTTACCCACTTTTTCGAAGCCTCTCTTACCGATATACTCATCGTAACTTTCCCCTTTGGTGATTGGCAAATGTGCCAGTTCAAAGTGAGGTAGTAAATCGCCGTCAAAAAGTAGGGCAGTACCAAAACCAGTACCCAAGGTAAATACAATCTCAAGGCCTTTACCTTTTACAATACCTAAGCCTTGCAGATCCGCATCATTAACCAATCTTACTGGCAGGTTAAACAATTGACTAATCTGGTCTGCTAAATCTACATTGGCCCATTTGTTTTCTCCTAAATTAGGAGCTGTTTGTACCACACCATCCCTTACATAGCCTGGAAAACCTACAGAAATCTTTTCAAAATCTTTCAGGTCTTTAGTCAGTTTTTTAATGGTTTCAATGACTTCTTTAGGTCCAGCATTTTTTGGAGTAGATTCTGAGATGTAGTCGGTAATGATTTTACCCTTATCATCCAATATGCAAGCCTTAATATTTGTTCCGCCAATATCTATCGTGAGTACGTTTCCTTTTTTTGAGATTTTCTTAACTGACATAATCGGCTTTTATGGTGATGCTAATCAAAGATAGCTAGTTTATAAAGGGGAAAAGTTATTTAAAAATCAAATTTTGTGAGTTTGATCTGCGAATTCAAAGTTGATCAGTTTAGGTACATTATTAATCATCGAACCAATAGTTTGCTTGGTAACGAGATCTTCAAAATAAAGAGCTTCCTTAGCCTTGATTTGCTTTTTTAGGTGACAATAAATATAGAGGCATTTGATCCAATTGATGGCTTTTTCTTGGTCTTTCCAAAGTTGTGGATATAAAGAAACCACGTTACCGTTAATCTGTATTAGCTTTTTTTCCAATAACCCTTTAACATTTGCCAAGATTTTAGCGTTTTGCTCAGCCGAATTTACAGGCGCAGTATGTTTTTTGTTTGCGTAAAACATGTCGCTAATTTACTAAGAATTAATCTTTATTCCTTCTGAAAATGATTTTTCGTAATTGGAGTACTCCATTAGTAAGATGATGCTTTTTAGGAGTAAAAAATGGCAAGCTTAAAACCGACAGGAGTGAAATACCCGCAGAAGCGCCTAAAGCACCACCGTACCCATTAAAAAACCTACTGGTATTGAGATAGATAACAGCAAACACCAAGCCTGAAATAGCCAATTTAAAATAACCATCGATGATTTTTTTGGATGCCATTCCAATGAAAGAGCCTCCAATAAAAACAACTGGAATATTTTTAGCAAATTCTGTTGGCAACAGGTCTGGAAAGAAATATAAAGTTGAAGCAACAATCAAGGACAACAATGCCGAAGACCTTACTGGACCTTGCTTAAGCTGATGATTCACATAAAAAGTGAGCATTGCAGCAATTATTGCGGTAAGAATAAGGACAAATGCAATCATTTCTTAAACAAAAGGAAAAAGATAAACGAAGTGATGGTGACCGCGGTAAAAGCTACCGTACCCAATTTACCGCCTAAGCCATTAAACAAGCTTTTAGAAACCAATAATAAAACAGCCGCAAAAAAGGACGCTGCCAATACAAAATAAACGGATGAGGCTATGGCAATATTGGTCATCCCTATAAAAGCCCCGCAGTAAAACGTAGCAGGCAATTGTTTCAGATAGGTAGACTTCCTATTTAACAAGGGAATAAAAGAAGCCAAAGTACCTACAATACCCGCAGCCATTACTGGTCCCAAATGGTAAATATTATTAAGAAAATAACAAGCCAAGGCTCCAATGGGAATCCACAACACAATAAGCACATGTTCGTGTAAATTGGTGCGATGATGAATAGGGGCCTTTACGTAGGAAACCAAGAGCAACAGACTTAAAACAATAATGATAAAGGGTGTGTAAATGCTCTGCAGTTTTTCAATAAAAATGGCAGATAAAAATAGAAGTTGTATGATTAGCGTAAGGGCAATGATAAATGTTCTAATCTTCTTTCTGGGCATTAAACAAGCTTAATTAACATCAAAAATAGGAGCTGATGTATCTAGATGATTTCCTACAATCAGGCAATCTTTAAATTGCGCTTCCTGATTGTAGTTCAAAGGTATTACAAAAGCCAGTTATTATGAAATGTTTTTGCCCCTAAACATCATGTTGGCATTAGTATTTGAGTACTTGGAACAAATTTTGCGCTGTAATGACAGACCAAAACCCGTTCAGCATGAAGCCTTTATATTTTCTAACCATTTTAAGTTGCCTTGCACTGCTTACTGGATGTGCAGCTTCACTTCAACAGCCACAAAGAACAGATATGCTTCAAATGAAGTCATCAAGTGCTTTTAACGGGGTTTATCAGAATACTGGAACAACCAAGAATAGCGGCAACTATAACACCTTATGGCACCATTTAAACAGCATTGGACAAACAGATACTACTTCTTTACCAAATGCAACAATCACCTTGCTTGTGCTAGATCATGAAAAAATTAGGGCTACTTGGGAAGCTAACGGGAGAACTTCTAAAAGTATTGAGATAAAAGGGGAGTTTAAAAATGGCTTTTTTGTTTCAAAACCTAAACGTAGTTCAATCCCTATCCCGCTCATTTACGGAAAATTTAAAAACATACAGATTCAGCTATCCTTAAATCAGGACAATAGCTTGCATTTAGATCAATTACACAATGAATGGGGATGGGTGTTTCTTTTTCTGGCAAGTAACGACACCAGCACTTCCAACAATTATAAAAAAATAGGAGAGTAGCGATATTTTCATCACTTTGGCTTCTTACCAGCGTCGTACTGTTTCAAAGCCGTAGCAATCTTGGCGTCTAAAATCTTTTCGTCACTATCAAAAGAATCTTCGAAACTATTGCCCATTTGAGTCAATTGATTCGCTTTGTTAATACGATAAATGCTATAATAGTTCTTACCTGCAAAGCCATAACTGATTACTACTTTATGTTTGGGATGGTAGCTAGGATTAGGCAAATCTTCAAAACCCTTTACCCTAGTGAGTGTCTTCGCTTTTGAATCGGCTAAAAACAAATAATAAAGTTCGTTACTTCCTCTTGCGCCAGTACCTTTCAAGATTGAGAAATCAGCTACACCATCACCATTGAAATCCGCTTTTTTCGTTTCCCATCCATACTGTATCGCCAATTCTTCTTTCCATAAGGAAGTTTTAGAACCTGTCTTTTGATGAAAGAAATGAACGGTGCAAACCCGCTCCCCCGATGCTTCTGTACGGCCTTCATCAATTGCCAATACATAACTACGATCGTTAAATGGATAAAAGTATTTCCAATCTTTTGCCAGGCTCAACCAAACCGGAAAGGTAATCAACAACCAGAGCTTTTGCATAACCATATCAATTTAGGGTTGAAGTTGAGCAAGATAGTAAGCATATTGCTTCGTCTTTGCTTGTCCATTCTTCTTTTCTGTAGATGCTTTCACTATAAAAGCGCTATCATTTAACCATTTAATTCCCTCTACTGCCCATTTCTTAGTCTCGTAACTTGCTTTTTCAGCAAGAAGCGTTTGAGGGTGACTTCTACTTCCCATCTTTAAAACTCCTATAAAGGAACTATTTCTTTGATACATCCAATTATAAAAATACACCAAGTATTTACCATTGGGCGAGGGGATAGGCAATTGTACGGCATCATCTCCTACAGAAGCAATCGCGTATTTTTTAGCATTTAAATCATCTACCAATATTAGATCACTAAAACCTATATGCTCTGCCGTATGATGACTGAAAAGCGCATGCATTTGTAGAGAGGGGTAATAACCTGCGTATTGATAACCTTTAAAACCTTCCGCTGAATTAACTTTATCCCTATACTTTTTTAAGTTCAGCATTCCCTTTTTAGTTTGAATGGACAAATGACTGGCATCACCAAACAACTTGGGTTGCGTAAGCATATTCTTCACAGGAATACTATCATATTTTGCTTGGGTACTTTTCACCAAATTTAGCTTTGGGAGCTTATCAAACTGATCTGCATAACCAATAGTGGCCACATTGCTATTTTGCGCATAGCAGGAGCAGCTGATAAATAAAAACAGGTACAGTATTTTCATGGTTATTTCTTTTGGGGAGCAATTACATAATAAGCGTTTTCACCAACCCTAATCAATCCATAAGCTAAGCCTTTCAAAGGATAGTATTCCACGGTTTGTTCAATACATTCTCCGTAAGGTGCTTTTGGATATACATTATCCATCTTTATTTTCAACGTATCTTGTTTGGCAAGGAGGTGATAATATTTGGTGCCATTCCAAATTTCTTCATTACCCGTGGCGCAGGCTGCCTTCTCCGTCTTTTTAAAATAGACGAGTTCTACGGCTTTGGCATCTTCAATCAATGGCACTATTTCCTTACGTTTGGCTGCCGCTTTATCCTTATCTAGTGCAATTGTTTGATGGTCAAAAATCCAAGTAAACACTTTATCGCTATTTTGTGAGACCAATAAGCCATTATCAAAGATCAGATTCTCTGTCGTTAAATCCGAAACCTTAAGACTGTCTTTAATCGCTCCATCCTCATCTATTCTAAAAATTTGGTCAATAGGAACCTTTTTATTTGAGCTAGGATATTCCAGTAAAATGATGACTTCTTGGCTTTCAGGGAGATAATAAGGCTTTGCAGCGATATATATTCCTTTAGTATCCAGTAATTGCTGTCCTAAAGGTAAACTATGATAAGCCTGCTCTTCAATTTGCATAGGCGCTTGCTTGATTTTCTTCATCCAGTAAAAGGAGAGGACACTTAACACTAATGCCGCCAAAATATAGAAGATGAATTTGATATTGCCTTGCATTGCTTCAGGCCCACCTGCATCCTCAAGACGGTATAAAAAAAGACGAACACCACCACCTATGACTACAGAACTGACCGCAATGTATAATAAATGAGACGTTAGGAACTGCTTAATGAAAAACCCATAGGCACTAAAATCGGCAAAAATAGGCAGTTTTAAAAAGCCATAAGCCAGCCAAAACATAAGCAAAAGTACCACAAATACCAACGAAACCATCAACCCAGCATTCGGGTAGATTGTTCCATGATTAGTTAAGTAGGTAAAAAAACTAAGCAGCAGGGTAGTGAGCACAAAGACAACCGCACAACCAAGTGCAAATAGGATTACGGTACCTAAGCTCAAAAAATTAAGCGTGCGACCACCGAGATAGTAAAAATAGGTGAAGGCTAATAAAATGGCTGCAAGCAGAGCCGTTTTAAGGTTAATATTCATACTTCGTTAATAGCTGATTGGCGTTAACTCTTCATTTAGTTGTACAATTTCACGGCTATAACCGTGCCAATCCAGTTAATTCGACGTCTTTAAATTATTTTTTCAAGCTGATAACGAAGCGCTTAAAACAAACTTCGTAAAATACGCTTAGTTAAGTTTGTGGAATTGATTAGAGTTTGTACTTTTGCCCTCGGAGAGCTGGCAGAGTGGTCGAATGCGGCAGTCTTGAAAACTGTTGACTGTAACAGGTCCGGGGGTTCGAATCCCTCGCTCTCCGCCCAAAAAAAGGGGATGATTTAAAAATCATTCCCTTTTTTATTTTATATCATTTAGCCAAAGTTTAACCATTGTCAGGATGTAACCAAACTACTTTTTGGGATGGTTCATGTTGCTGACCAATAATCTCACGATAAAGGTCAGGTCTTCTGGCACTAATGTAACGATGTCCGCCAGCCTGTATAAGTTTTTCAGGTGTTATTACTGCAATCACAAAACTATCATCAAACGTACGGCATTCGGCCAGAATATCTCCAAATGGATCCAAAGCCATAGAACAGCCATTCTTTAACTGATCGTCATCCATACCAATGGGGTTTGAGAAAACAACATATACCGCATTATCATAAGCGCGGGCTGGCAGCCATTTCATTAGCCAACTCCTTCCTTTCATCCCATCAAATTCCAAGCGTAGAGAAGTCGGATCGTTTTCACGGCTTCGCCAAAGCTGAGGATCTACAAAACCTGCTCCAGGTCTGGATGAAGGTGTACACATGGTTACATGTGGCATGAAGATGATATCAGCCCCTAATAATTTTGTTGCACGTACATTTTCAATTACATTGTTATCGTAACAGATCAAAATACCGCATTTCCATCCTTTAATTTCAAAAATCGTATAGCTCTGTCCTGGCGTTAAATAGGGATTAATAAAGGGATGCAGCTTACGGTGCTTTGCAATTAAGCCATTTTTATCTACGCAGATGTAGGGCTTGTATAAATTGTCGTTCTCATCTTTTTCAAACAAACCCGCAAGAATGACGATGTCATATTTGGCCGCTATTGCGATTAGTTTCCGAGTACTTTCTCCGTCGGGAACAAGTTCCGCGATAGCAAGCATTTGTTGCTTATCTAAATTTCGTGCAAAGGTATAACCTGTAATAGAGCATTCATGAAAGGCAATCACGTCTGCTCCTTGGGATGAAGCCTCTTTTGCTAATCGCTCGATAACAGCTAGATTATAGGCTTTATCTGAACTTTTATGCTCAAATTGTGCCGTTGCAATTTTTAATTTGTCCATATCTCCTTATTTGATCTATCGACAAAACTAACCTAAGGTTATTAGGTAAAATTGTACAGACCCGACATCTGACCAAGACCAGCCTTAAATTCCATAAAATTTACGGCGAGTTTATTTGTGCTGTTCAGATATTCGGAAGGGGTGATCCCTGTGTATTTTTTAAATGTTCTAATGAGATGTGACTGATCAAAATATCCCGATTGATGGCTTATGGTGGTCAAATTGGTCTCCTCAGTTTTATGGCGAAGTAACTTCAAAAAGGAATGGAGCTGGACGATATTACCAAATTTTTTTGGGCTCATCCCAATCTGTTCCGCAAATATCCTTTCCACATGCCGTTCGGTATAGCCGCTATACTGGACAAGTTGTTCAACAGTTACCAAACCTTTGTGATAAACAATATGCTGTAATACCGAGGATAGTAAAGTATGATTTGGAGATCTGCGTTGAATAGCCAGTTCGTAAAAGAAAGTATTTAATGCATTTACTTTCTTACTTAACTGTTTAAGGTGCAGAAGGCTGTCGTAGAGCTTTTTCGCTGGTCGTCCAAACACATCCTGCATAGAAACAATCTGCTCTTTTAGTTCACGAGCAGATATGCCCAACAATTTGTAGAGTCCATCAGGCTGGAATACAATAATAATAAAGGATGTCTGTCCAGTCAAAGTGAGATCTTGAAAATTACTGATCTGACCATACAAAAATGAAGAGGGTAGATGTTGGCGGTGGTTGGTGGACAAACGAACTTGCTCGAGCAAAAATACAATCCCCGTGTTGCCATCAGAAAATAAACGAAGTGTTTTATACAGATCACCAATACTTTCTAAGAAAAGATAGTGTTTGATATATGGTGCCAAAACTTCTGGCGGAAGTACCTGCATAATTTAATTCGCTAATGAGATCCCAAATGTACGTATTAGTGATTTCTTTTATGGTTTAAGTTACACCTATGCAGATCAAGTTAGCGAAATATCGTCTATAGAAGGTATATCTATTTAGATTTATAGCCTTAAGTGTTAAGTTTATGGGGTAATTTATAATTTTATTTTTAAGCTATTTTTCTGGTTTACAAGCGGTTTCACAAAGCCTCTTAAACTTCATTTAACATTTTTTTAATCAAAGTTTGCAAAATTGATTAGAGTTTGTACTTTTGCGGCGGAGAGCTGGCAGAGTGGTCGAATGCGGCAGTCTTGAAAACTGTTGACTGTAACAGGTCCGGGGGTTCGAATCCCTCGCTCTCCGCGGAAAAAGATAACCGTCCCAAAAGGGCGGTTTTTTTTTGCCCTAGAATTTTGCGATCAGCTACGACAATCCTTACTTAGCATAAAAACCACTATTCGCCTTCAATAATTAACGTTTCAAGTATTTGAGTTTATCAAACAAGCTAACTATCTTGATCAATCACACAGAAAACAAAAGCCGATATGACAGAACTGGAACTTAGTATCAAATCTTATTTCGGAGTTATCGATTCCGAAGAGCTATCGTCCATCGCCTCATTATTTCAGCCAGAGTTTTTGAAAAAAGGCGACTACTTCCTTAAAACCAATAAAAAGTGTGATCGGTTAAGCTTCGTACAAGCTGGCTTTTTGAGAATTTTTCTAGAGACCGAAAATAAGGAAGTTACACAATGGATTTCTACCAAAGGTTATTTCGTTACCGATTTGTCTGGATTTATTTTTGATCAGCCTGCCCGATGGAATATTCAAGCATTAACCGATGTAGAGATTTACACCATTAGAAAAAGCGAGTACGAAAAGATACAAAACGTTATCCCGAGATGGGCAGAGTTAGAAAAACTATTTATTGTACATTGTTTTACGACGCTTGAAGAGAGAATACTCAGCCATCTTTCTATGACGGCGGAAGAACGTTATCATTTCTTTTTTGAGAACAACAAAGAACTATTAAATCAGGTTCCTTTGCAATATATAGCCTCTATGTTGGGAATGAGACCCGAGACATTTAGCAGAATCAGAAAAAACCAACTTTCTTAAATTCTTGATTTTTATCAAGAGCAACTCATCATGCAAAATAGACCTTTGTGATGTTCAATTAAATCACATCCACTATGAAGCGTTTATTTTTATTATCAGCAACCCTCTTGATGAGCTTTACCCTTATGGCAAAAGAAATTAAAACAGAAATTGTTATCCAGGCAACACCTGAAAAAATATGGAAAATACTAACCGATTTTGAAAATTACCCACAATGGAATCCGTTTATAACCTCCATTACTGGCGAAGTCGAAAAAGGAAATAAAGTTGTGGTCAACATCAAACCTCCTAACGGAAGCGGCATGACCTTTAAGCCCACTATTCTGAGCAAAATAGAAAACAAAGAATTAAGCTGGCAGGGAAAATTATTGTTTAAAGGGCTTTTTGATGGCACACACAAATTCGAGTTGATTGACAACGGAAATGGAACGACCACATTTATACAAAGCGAAAAATTCAGCGGTATTTTAGTATGGTTGTTCAATACCGAAAAAACTAAAAATGGTTTTAACGAGATGAATCAGAAGTTGAAAGAACTTGCAGAAAGGCAATGACGCTTTCTATCGTTTCGGAATTATTTTTCTTGCTTGGCCGCACCATGCCAAAGTCCAACAAAAAATACCTGAAACGCATTCAACTAAGCAAGTTTCGGATTTCTAACGTCCAACCTTCGAACTAGCTTTGCAGACAATAAAAAACAATTGTCATGGAAAGCATAGAGACAAGATTAGCTTCAATTAACTGGAACAAAATTAGGACGGAACTTCACGATAAAGGCTTTGTGATCGTGAAAAATATACTAGACCAAAAGGAATGTGACTTATTGATTGCCGCATATGATGCGGACGACACCTATCGAAAAACGATCCATATGGAACGTTACCGTTTTGGAAAAGGCGAATATAAATACTTCCAATACCCGTTGCCAGGACTTATCACTACGTTAAGAGAAAGGGTATATGCTGAGATAGCACCTGTAGCAAACCAATGGATGCAAGAGTTGAACATTAGTCAGAGATTTCCCGATACCCACCAAGAAATGAAAGTATTGTGCAAAGCACATGGACAAGAAAAACCTACTATCCTTATTCTTAAATATGGGGAAGGAGGTTTTAACACGCTACATCAAGATCTTTATGGAGAAATCTATTTTCCCATGCAAATGGTTTTTATGTTAGATCAAATTGACCAAGATTATACTGGAGGTGAATTTGTAATCACGGAACAAATTCCTAGAGCGCAATCCAAAGCCAATGTATTAAAACCAAATGCAGGCGATATGATGATTTTCACTACTCATTTTCGACCGGAAAAAGGTAGCAAGGGATTTTATCGTGTAAATATGAAACATGGCGTAAGCCCGCTTCATAGTGGCCAAAGGCATAGTTTAGGTATTATCTTTCACGATGCGCTCAGCTAGCTACACATGATCAAGCACATTGACTTAGGAAATAGCAACGAAGAAAGGAAAAAGAATCTTGCCCCTTTAATACGTAAGAGGCAAATTTCACTTGCAGGTTATAAAAAGGGTAAAATATATGGTCTGCTCAACTGTTCGTCTGGGAAAAGAATGAAAGTTGAAAATAGAGTATTCTTCCAAAATGAAAGCGAGGCTTTAGCCAATGGCTACAGGCCTTGCGGAAATTGCTTGCAACGAGAATACAGAATATGGAAGGAAGCTAAAGCTGCTGGAAATAGCGAAGAATAAGCTTATTGAACTTTAAACAAGTTAATGGTATAATCCAGCAATTTAACGTCGCCAGTTTCACCGTGACCTGGGATCACCAATTTAACATTTGGATATCCCTTTTTAATTTTCTCCACGGTGTTAGACCAAGCTTCCACATTGGCATCGCCTAAATAGCCTTTGTTTGCATCTAATTCCTTAATCAAACAACCGCCAAACAAAATGTCTTCACTCGGGAAATATCCCACAACATTATCCTTAGTATGGCCTTCGCCAAAAAACTTAGCCGTAACGGTTTCCTTACCGACCTTAAGTTTTAATGCATCCTTAAAACCATTCTGAGGGACTGTAAAACCCTTTTCCTTAGCAAACGCTATCGTTTTGAAATTGGCATAGGAAGGAATGTGATGATTATGAAAAGCTTTTAACCCACCCAAACAATCATCATGAAAATGGGTAGGGATAATGGCTTTTATTTTAAAATGAAGTTGATCAGTAAGCCATTTGATTAATTCTTCCGAACTTTTGTCATTAGTAGGGGTATCAAATATAATGACTTCTTTGCTATCACTTACGACCAAACCATTACAAGGCACTTTACCAAAATCTTGGGTTTGTAAATAGGAGATATGCTCGTAAGCATTCTTAGAAATTTGGGTAATGATCAAATCATCCGTTTGATAAACGACCTTAGGTTTAAACACTTCATTTTTTTGAGCACTAACTACTAAAGCGCCACACGAAAGCAACATTAACAAAAATATTTTAATCAGATTTTTCATTCTTTTAATGATTAAGATCAGAAGATCTATTTTTAAAAAGGTTAAAGTTAGGCCTAATGATCTTCACACTTCGTTTAGAGAGATCAACACTTGCATTAAGCTCAAAACCAATCAATAAAATTAAGGAGTTGAGATAAAGCCAAATCATAACTACCATTAAGGTCCCAATAGAGCCATATAACTTATTATAAGCACTAAAATTATTAATATAAAAAGAAAATCCCCAAATGGTTAAGAAAGCCAAAATAGTAGCTAACCAAGAGCCGGCACTAAAAAACTTCCATTTCTTGGCATGCGCTGGGCCATAACGATAGAGGATAGATACGTTGACGAAATATAAAATACCCAAAAGTGCCCAACGGGTAAATCTAATCAAGTGAATAGTCAAATTACCCTTATACTCAATCTCTTCTTTTAAATAGTTAATGATGATTTCGCCCAAGGCCATGGCAGCAATACAAACAATCATGGACAGTACAAGCACTACCGTTAAAATTAAAGCCACTATCCTGCGTTTTAACAGCGTCCTCGTTTCAACAATCAAGGAAGATTTGTTAAAGGAGGTCATCAACTTATGCACGCCATTAGTCGCAAAAAAAAGGGAGAGCACAAAACCGATAGAAAGTAAGCTTCCGTTCTGGATATTAACGATATCATTAATGGTAGCCTCGAACGCCAAAAATGCATTATTGGGCAATACTAAAGCCAAAAGTGACATTAATTGATCTTGAAAACCAATTCTTTTAGGAATATAAGGAATCAAGGTAAACAGGAAGATGATGCCGGGAAAGATTGCTAGCATGAAATTATAAGCCAATGAAGAGGCCTTGTTCACCAAAGTATCTTTACCAACCTCGCGAAAAAAGAAAGTAGCTACCGTATAAATAGGCAAGGGGCTAAAACCTGGAAGCACACAACGTTTAGTCCACTCTATAAACATAGCGTAGGGCCTAAATTTTAAAAGTTGCTTGTGTAACCAGTTCATAGGTGAGGGTTAGCGGTTTAATTGTAGTTAATAGGTTAACCGTTTAATTGGTTAACTGTTTAATCGTTTACCAAGCTAATACGTATGCAGTTCAATCTAAATCGCGAAACAACGGTTAACCGTTTAATTGGTTAATTGTTTAATCGATTACTAAGCTAATGCAAATTCAATCTAAAATCGTTCCCGTACATACGGGATAAAATCGTAAATTAAAAGTACTGTCTTACGTTCTTCATGAACTTTTCAGGTGGTTGACAAGGTCTACGGCTTACTTTATCTACAAAAACCAAAGTAGTTTTGCCAATATTAATCAGCTCTTTAGCTTCGTTGTAAATTTCGTATTCTACATGCAAACGCACACTGGGTAATTCACGCACAATAGACTTAATAGTCAGCACTTGGTTGTACAATGCTGGTTTTAAATATTTCGATTGCAACTCCAATATGGGCAACATCACGCCATCTTCTTCCATCGAAGCATAGGTCATTCCAGAACAGGCTTCAAAACACTCGGTACGGGCTATTTCATAATATTGAGCGTAGTTACCATGGTAAACTACACCCATTTGATCAGTTTCGGCGTATCTAACTTTAACTTGGGTTTCGTAAGTGAACATTATCTATAAATATTTCGCTGATTTAAGGCTTCTCTGTATTTCTTAGCGTTAATGTTATGCTCCTGAACGGTGGCAGCAAAATTATGATAGCCAGAGAAGTCCTCTTTGGCACACATGTATAAATAATTGTTGTTTTCTTTATTTAAAACGGCATCAATAGCATTAATGCTAGGCATATTGATTGGTCCTGGAGGCAAACCAACATATTTATAAGTATTGTAACGAGAATCAACACCCAACATAGCTCCCGTAACACGTTTAACGGTAAAATCTCCGTTGGCAAAAATCACCGTTGGATCCGCCTGTAGCAGCATTCCTTTTTTCAAACGATTAAGATAAAGACCAGCAATGGTAGGCATTTCCTTATCATAAAGTGCTTCAGCATCTACAATAGAAGCTAAAATAGTCACTCTAATTGGATCTAAGTTTAATGCCGTAGCTTTTTGTCTACGTTCATCGTTCCAAAATTTTAGGTATTCGGCATTCATTTTCTTAAAGAACTCTTCTCTTGAAGTATTCCAATACATCTCATAGGTATTAGGAATAAACATGGTATATACGTTTTCGGTATTAAATCCGTATTTCTCAACAAAAGCAGCTGAATCCAACAGACGCATAAAGGCTACCGAATCTGGCTCCAAGTTTTTAGCCAACAAACCTGCTAAACCCTCAATTTTTCTAATATTCTGGAACTTTAACTTAACCGCTTCTTGATTACCAGCTTTTAACATATTAATTAAAGTACGGTTGTTCATTCCTTCTTTTAAGCGATATTTACCTGGCTTTAACGATCCTTGAAGGTTCATACGTTCTGCAGCATCCCAAAAAGTACCAATATCGTTCAACACTTCTTTATAGCGTAAATCGGTTACTAGGTCTTCAAATACATAACCTGTTTTTACATAAAGGTATTTTTCTTTGGCGGTTACGTTTGGAGCAAAGTAAATGTTGTAAAATTTAAAGGCAAAAAAGCCTCCAATTGCGATTACAATGGCTACAATGACAAGGGCTATTTTAAGTTTATTCTTATTAGTGCTCATGGGTGGTTTAAGGTTTTTTATTTGAAAGCGTTAAATTAATTGGAGTTCCGATGCGTACTTTGGACACGCTATCGGTAGGTAAAGGAAATTGGCTAACAATTACAGCGTTAGCAGTATCGGTAATCGTTCCTTCGTAGGTGATGGTTCCTATGGTTAACATACCACCTTTTAAGGCGAATTTGGCTTCATCTAAAGCAAATCCTACCAAATTAGGTAATTCTACTTCTTCACTACCACGGCCATCGCCAAGCACAAAACTGATTCTAGAACCTTTTGGCAAACTCTCGCCTGGTCTAATCGGCTGGCCACCAAATAAAGCTTCTAATACCACATCTCTAGCTACATCTGGTTTATAAGTCGTGTCGCCCAGCTTCAGACCATAACTTTCAATGATAGACTTCGCTTCACGTAAAGATTTAGTTTCCACATCAGGGAATCTTACATTTGGTGCATTATTGGTATTAATGGTCAAATAAATGGTTCTATTATCCTTTACAAAAGTTTCCGGATCCGGATCTTGGTCGGTTACAATACCAGGAGGCTGGTCCATTACATAAACCGAATCAATTTCATAACGTAAACCTAAACCTTCCAACTTGCTAATGGCATCCTCAATTTTTAATCCTTTTAAAGAGGGTACATTTAAACCTTCGCCGTGTTTGGTATAGTATCGTAAACTGAAAAATGCAATGAGCAAGAGCCCTACAAAAGTGCAAATTGCCGCTATGATATTCGTTCTGAATGACTTGGTTTTAAGATACTCGGTAAAGTTGCCCATTCGCGTTCCGTTGTTTTTTAAATGAAGCCCAAATTTAGCTTAAAAAAATATTTATCTTAAATTAAAAACAAATCTGTTTAACTAATTTATATTTTTGACCATCACATTTTGAAAACGCCATAAAGGCCATTTTTAGTTTCGTGACCAAAATTTAAATCTAAACTTAAAAAAATGAAAAAAACCATTGCATTGCTAACAGGTGGCACCACTGGCGAGTGGGTAGTATCTGTTAAAAGTGCTGCAACCATTGCTCAAAATATCGACACCAAGAAGTACGAAGTGTACAAAATTATGTTGACTGAAAATGGATGGTTCTATGAGCCTGCCGATTCGGTAAAAATTGAAGTGGATAAAAACGATTTTTCGTTAACGATAAAAGGTAAAAAAATTGTTTTTGATGGTGTATTTATTGCCATTCACGGTTCTCCTGGTGAAGACGGCAAGTTGCAAGGTTATTTTGATATGCTAGGTATCCCATACACTACCTGTAATGCACTTACCAGCGCCATTACCATGAACAAAGGTTACACCAAGGCCATTGTTAATGGTATTAAAAACCTGAACGTGGCCAAATCTTTGCAATTATTCAAAGAAGACTACAATGCCAACGATGTAAAAACACAATTGAAACTGCCTTATTTTGTGAAACCTAATAACGGTGGCAGCAGTATCGGCATGAGCAAAGTTAAAACAGTTGACGAACTGGATGCTGCCTTGGATAAGGCATTTAAAGAAGATAGCCAAGTATTGGTAGAGGAGTTTGTAGAAGGAAGAGAATTTTCAATAGGTGTATTTAAAACCAAAGGTAAAATTGTGGTATTGCCTACCACTGAGGTAAAAACCAAAAATGAGTTTTTTGATTTTGATGCCAAATATACGCCTGGCGTTACCGAAGAAATTACCCCTGGTGATATGACCGAAGAGGAAAAGGCTAGGGTAGAGCAGGTAGTTGCAGATGTTTACCAAAAATTGAATTGTCGTGGTATTGTGCGAATTGATTATTTCTTAGAACACGGTACTGGTAATTTTTACTTTATCGAAATCAATACCATTCCTGGACAAACAGCCACTAGTTTCATTCCTCAGCAAGTAGCCGCCATGGGCATGAAGCTACAGGATTTTTATACGCAAGTATTAGAAGAAACGATATAAACCGCTACGTCATTTCTCTCCCGAACTTTCGGGAGAGAGATCTAGCAACTGGAATACACGGATAGTCTTAGTTGTTAGATTTCCCCTCATTCCTCGTCGAAATGACGGAATATCTCTAAAAACAACCCCATCATCTTGAACCAAAACAACACCTTACAAATCGAATACATCGCTCGTATTGATCAAGTACTAAGGTTCATTGATGAAAATCTGGATTCGGATTTAAGCTTAGAAGCCCTTTCACAAGTGGCTAACTACTCGGCTTTTCATTTCCATCGCATATTTAAACAAATTGCTGGCGAAAGCCTTAATGCCTATATTCTCCGAAAAAGAATAGAAAAAATGGCAAGTGTATTAATGTACCAACCAGCAGTAAGCGTTGCTGAGCTCTCCCTACAATACGGCTTCAACAGCAATTCTTCCTTTACACGTGCCTTTAAGAAGTACTATAGCATTAGTCCAACCGAATTTAGAAGACAACAGCCTAGCAGGTTTAGCAAGATTAGACAAATAGAAAGCAAGATTAGGCAAGTTGATCAGATTTTTGAGGAATACATTTGCAACATGAATGAACTTAAAAACTGGATCAAAATGAATGCAAAAATTGAGATTAGAGAACTTGCTCCTTTAAAATTAGCTTGCGTGAGCACTATTGGTGTACAAGGAATTTCAAATGCTTATCAAGAACTTTTAAAATGGGCCGTTCCCAAAAACCTATTGGCGAAAGAAGACACCAAAATTATTACCATATATCACGATAGCTTTAAGATAACCGCTCCTGAAAAGGTAAGAATGAGTGCTTGCATTTCGGTAGGTGAAGAGGAGAAAGGAGAAGGTAAGGTGCATTTGACCACCTTTAAACCTGGGAAGTGCATTGTTGCTTATTTTGAAATTGGATTGTCTGATTTTGAAAAATCGTGGAGCAGTTTATTTGTATGGATGAATGAACAAGGTTATCAAAAAGCTGATGGAAATCCTTTTGAAATTTACCACAACGATTTCAGGGAAGCCCCCAATCAAATTGCAAAAGTAGATTTGTGTATTCCTATTAGGTAAACACGAAGAGATGAATAGCTGCACCTTCTGTATCTCCCTTTAGAGAGCCCGTTCCGATACTTGGGAAGAGACTAAGAGGGAGGTATTATTAATTACCTCCCTCTTGCCCCCTCGGAGAGGGGGATATTGGTAGAGCAGGAACCTTTTCGTCATTTCAAGCGTAGGGAGGAATCTAACGACTATGTATTTAGATTTCTCGACTTCACTGCGTTCCGCTCGAAATAACGGAGAACATGCAAGCAAAATGATGGACCAAACTCTTAAACCGTTGTCTTTTGCCATTTACCTTTCTTAAAAATCAAGTAGGAAGCAATTGTAATACCCACTTCAGCTACTGGAATAGCAATAAAAACACCTGTTGGCCCCATCTCCATATACTTGGCTAAGAAATAAGCAAAAGGAATTTGGAACAACCAGAAAGCCACAATATTAATTTTGGTAGGGGTCCAAGTATCACCTGCACCGTTAAAGGCACTTACCAATACCATTCCAATCCCGTAAAGGATAAAACCATAACTCAATATTTGTAGCGCTTGTGTTGCTATGGCTCTTACCTGTTGGTCCTCGGTAAAAAATGAAGCAAACAAATGCCCACAAGTTAAAAATAGCACCATTACGGTACCCATAAAAATCATAGCATATTTAATGGTTACAAATACAGACTTCTCGGCTCTATCCATTCTACCAGCACCCATATTTTGTCCTACCAAAGTAGCCGCTGCATTACTTAAGCCCCAAGCTGGCAACATAAAAAACATCATTAGCCTTAAAGCTGTTTGATAGCCAGCAGAACCATGATCACCACCTGTAGTGGCGACCAATTCAGCCAAGAAAATCCAGCTACATGATGCAATAACAAATTGCAGTACCGCTGGTGAAGCCACTTTAACAATGGCCTTTATTTGCTCCATTTGAGGTTTTAAATAAGCCAATTTCACTTTCAATGCGCCACTGCCTTTAACCAAATGATAAATTTGAAAAAGTACTCCGGTACCACGTCCAATAGCGGTTGCCAAAGCTGCACCCGTTAAACCCATGGCAGGAATTGGCCCAAAACCTCTGATCAATATGGGACATAAAGCAATGTTAATGATATTGGCTAGCCATAAGCTTTGCATGGCAATGGCCGCATTTCCAGCACCTCTAAAAATACCATTGATCAAGAATAGTAACATGATCACGATACTAGTTCCCATCATGATCTGAATAAAGGCTACGCCTTGTGCAGCTGTACTTTCTGTAGCACCCATTAGCAAGAGAATATCTTTCGCAAAAATTATCCCCAATACGCTAATGACAATAGAAATAGTAATGGCCAAACCTATGGTTTGCATGCCTGCTCTGGAGGCTGCCTCCGTATTTTTCTCCCCAATTCTACGAGCAACCACAGCGGTAGCCGCCATTCCCAAGCCCATGGCTAGGGAGTAGATAATAGTAAGTACCGACTCGGTTAAGCCTACAATTTGTATGGCTTCAGCACTGTTTGGCAAGTGCCCCACAAAATAAAGATCGACCAATACAAATACTGATTCCATCATCATTTCCAACATCATGGGAACAGCCAAAAGTACAATGGCTTTTCTGATACTGATGGCGGTATAATCAATTTCAGCACCTTTAAAGGCCTGAATTAATACATTAAAAAAATTAGACAAACGTGATTTTGCCTCGACAGGTTGTGACATATCATAAAGTTATAAAAGATTACCATGAGATGCTGACAAGCATCCTTAATTTTGTTTTTCTGATGTAGGAGTCCTCGCTTGGGTTAAGCTATTCTGGTACGGACTGCAAAAAACTTCATGGTTCGTGATATTTTGTGTTACAAAAGTAGAAAAATCTTTTAAACATAGAATATTTAACCTTAATAATATTCGCTGTCTATTAAAACCATCGTTCATCCAAAATCAAATAGAGTTTTTTAAGAGTTATTTTGTATCATTGCGGCTTCCAAACAATTCTATTTTAACACTTTATGGTTGATTTTAAAACTCGTTTGCGTAAAACGCTCATTTGGGGTGCTGCAACCTTATTTATTCTTTATTTCTTTTATGACCTGATTTCCTTAGAATTTTATAACAACATGGGTACCTTTATTGCCCTAGTTGGTTGTATCGCAATCACGGTATGCATTGTAGCTTTCTTTATTTGCTTATTTAGCTTATTTGATAAACCCGCTGAGGAAGAAACGAAAGATGAAGGTTCGCCTTTAGGCTACGTTATTTTTGCGATCATCATGATTTCTCTATTTGGTAATGGTTTTTTATTGATAGGCCATGGCGTACGACTTGAGCAGAAGGAACTTGATGAAAATGGCGTCATCGTGATGGCTAGAATTATTGATGGCAGTTCTTACGCTGGACGAAAATTTGATTTTAGCCATATCAAAGTGTCATTTATTGACTCAAGCGGAAATGAACGCAAAATCAACATCGATGTAAGCAAGCATTCTTTCAAAAATTTTTACCTAAACGAAGAAATCCCAATTGTATACTCAACTAAGAATGTAGGCGTAAACAGGGTGGTTTATAACCAAGCAGATTTCTCTAAATATCCAATGCAAAAATAATATGATCATCTTTTTCGGAACTGGCTTTTTTGGCAAGGTAAAAAAGCAAAACAACCAATGGATTGAAACGAAGTTCTTTTATTTAATGGTACCTATTTATCCCATCAGTTCCATGTTAGTTACCGGCTCAAGATGGAGGGAAAGGCAGGGAATGGAAATTCCATTGAACAAAACCAGTATCAAAGCACTGTATGGCAGATTAATTAGCACTGCATTGGCGGCTATTTGCTGGTTTAATTTTTATATCTCAGATGCTGGTTACTACATCACTTCATCAAACACCATCGAAGAACGTTCTAATTTTCCATTCTTTGCAATCATATTTACGGCACTCGCCATCTATTTTTGGTTCTTCTATGGCAAAACCGAAAAAGAGGAATTTATCCAACGTGATAAAATGGGTAAATCAATAGGTTTGTATGCCATGCCTGAGTGGTTTTACGCTGATAAAGTAAGGGCAATCCTAGATGATTTGGAACGAAGCTACCAACTGGATTTTAATAGTAATTGGAAAGAAGATCTGATGAGTGAAGACGTTGCTAAAAACAGATTGCCAAGTTTATATGGATTGGCATTGTTCAATTACCTCTATCTTGATGAACCAGAGAATCTAACATACTATAACCGTGCCTACGAATTGTTCAATTAAGGCATAAGTGCAATCTCTAGGTATAGTACCAAATTATTTTCTTTTGAATAGAAGAGCCCATAAAAGCATTAGTTTAATAAAGTGATGTGAACACTATTGAAACTGCTTCAACAAACCTGCAGTGACAAAAAAATAACGCATGCAACTTTTTTCCGGCAATAGCGTCTACCTAAAAACACAAAACGATAATTAAACCTATTTAACTGTTATGAAGATCCACATTTCTATGATTTGTCTGGCTTTTGGTATTTCCTATTTACCAGTAGCGGCACAGCAATCCTATAAAGGGGAGCCACTAATTTTAGCCAATACCAATAAAGTTGATGTTTCCGTAGGAAAAAAATGGTTCGTTAATGCTTGGCGTATTTCTCCAGAAACAGCCCATGACACCCTTAAATTAAAGCTGTATAGTAAGCATGAACGAATTGCTTTTCGCACAGATAAAGACAGTATTAGCTTTGAAATGAAACCTGGTGAAAGCAAATCATTTTATTTAAAGATGTCAAATGCTGCAGCTGCACATACCATCATTTCTACCACTAGCTACCAATGGGATAAAGTGACTTATGCCGACAACAAAAAACGTGACGACCTTAGCTTTTATTACGAAAATGCTAAAACCAACTATTCAGACAGCCTAAGAAAGGAATATCCTTTAGAAAAAGTGATTAAAAATGATCGCAATGACATGCAAAAAATACTGTCCATTTTAAATTGGACACACCATCAATGGAAACACGATGGTAATAATTCCCCTAAAAAGAATGACGCCATTTCCATCCTCAATGAAGTTAAAACAGGTGCCCGTTTTCCTTGTTTCGCCTATGCGATTGTGCTCCGCGATCAACTTACTGCACATGGTTACAAAGCCAGAACCATTTATCTTAAAACCAAGGATGCCGAAACCAGAAAAGGTTCTCCAGGACACGTAGCTACCGAGGTTTATTTAAATGACCAAAAGAAATGGGTTTTTATTGACGGACAGTTTAACGTAATGCCAACTTTAAACGGCAAACCTTTAAATGCTGTAGAATTTCAACATGCTTTAAGCAATAACTATGATGACGTGGTTTTAGCCAGCAAAGACAAGGTAAACAAGCTAGAATACACTGATTTTGTTTACGTTTATCTTTATTATTTCGACACAGCCCTAGACAACCGTAGCCTACCAGCGGCAGATAAATTTAAGCTAGAAGACAAAAGATCACTAATGCTAGTGCCTGTAGGAGCACCTGATTTGCAATACATTAGTTTTTGGGACACTAAGGTAAATTATTGCGTGTACACCAATTCCTTAAAGGATTTTTACGCACAACCACAATAATTTATATCGCTATCATTCTTAAGCAAAAGTTTGGCTCAAAAAATATAACCACATAGACACATAAGACATCTTTTTTAAGATTACAATAGACGATTTATTATGTGTCTATGTGGTTCATTCAACTTTAGATGCTGTAAGCAGCAATCATTTCGGGGGTTACTTTACAAGAACGCTGCGTCTTTAAATCAATCATCACATACTCAAAAATACCATCAGAAGAAACTTTGCCTGTTTTTTTGTTGATGATTTCAAACTGGACGTTACTGCCTTTTTCATTCATTTCCAAAATTCCAGTTCTGATAACCATTTGATCACCCATTTTTAAAGGACGCTTAAATGAAATGGTAACTTTGGATACTACCCAACCGAAACCCATTTCTTCAAATTTCTCCCAGCTCATGCCATAAAACTTGTCCATTTGCTCGTAACGGGCTGCCAATACATAATCCAAATATTTGCTATTGTGCACATGGTTAAACATGTCAATATCATCTGGACGAACATTCAATTCGCTTTCAAAAATGCTATACTGGTTTTCAATCATGCCACAAAGTTAGTGCTTTGGTTGTTTAGTTTTTTGGTTTTTTTAGACAGTATGCAACCCTAACAATTGAACAATACAGCCATTAAGCCATCCTATATACAATCTAAATAAGCCAATTTTACAACAAAATGATGTTCGTTATAAGCAATATTGTACTTTTGCCTAAACCTAAAGGAGAATCCATAGTGCAGTCGTTAGATATTCTTATACAAAACCCCAATTTAGCTCCATCCTTAAAGGATATTGCCCAAAAAGTTAAGGACGGTATCCGCATTACTTTTGATGAAGGCGTTTATTTATATGAGCATGCCGAATTAAGCTACTTGGGTGTATTGGCCAATTATATTCGTGAGAAAAAACATGGTGATTTAACCTATTTCAATAGAAATTTCCATATTGAACCTACCAACATCTGCGTGTACGATTGTAAGTTTTGTTCTTACAGCCGTATGATCAAACAACGTGAAGAAGGCTGGGAAATGGAAGTGGATGGTATGATCGACATCCTTAAGAAATATGATGATGAGCCTGTAACGGAAGTGCATATTACGGGTGGGGTAGTGCCTAAACAAAATCTTGACTTTTATGCCAGCTTCTTTAGAAAAGCCAAGGCACATCGCCCTGATTTACATATCAAAGCGCTTACTCCAGTAGAGTATTACTATATCTTCAAAAAAGCGAAATTAAGCCATTACGATGGCATGAAATACCTTAAAGAAGCTGGACTTGATTCGATGCCAGGTGGTGGCGCAGAGATTTTCCATCCAGAGGTGAGAGAGAAAATTGCCCATGACAAATGTAACGCTGAGCAATGGTTAGACATCCATGAGCAAGCACATCATTTAGGAATGCGTTCAAATGCCACCATGCTTTATGGACATATTGAGCAGTTTTGGCACCGAGTTGACCACATGGAGCGTTTGCGCCAATTACAAGATAAAACTGGCGGATTTCAGGCATTTATTCCACTGAAATTTAGAAACCAGAACAATCAAATGAGTGATGTGGCAGAGGTTTCGGTAGTAGAAGATTTACGCAACTACGCTATTGCTCGTATCTATTTGGATAACTTTGAGCACATTAAAGCTTACTGGGCAATGATCAGCAGAGAAACCGCTCAACTAAGTTTAAATTTTGGAGTAGATGATATTGACGGCACTTTAGATGATACAACCAAAATTTACTCGATGGCAGGCGCCGAAGAGCAAACGCCGGCAATGAGCACTAAAGAATTGGTTGACTTGATCAAAAACGTAAAACGCAAACCTATTGAGCGTGATACACTTTATAATGTAGTAACAGATTATACCGACCACGTTTTTGAAGACGAAGTAAAACCATCATACTATAAATTACCTGTAGTGAATTAGATTTACGATTTTAGATTAATGAATTACGATATATTAAACAACTTTAACTGATTCATAGCCACTAACTACCAGCTCCTTAATAAATGAAAGAACTTTACATCATCCGTCACGGCGAAACAGAATTAAACAGATTAGGAATAGTACAAGGTAGGGGCGTAAATGCCGATTTAAACGACACAGGAATTGCTCAAGCAGCAGCATTTTTCAATAAATACAGCGAGGTCAAATTTGATAAGATTTACACCTCATCTTTAAAAAGAACCCACCAAACCGTTAAGGGCTTCATTGACTTAGGTTTACCATGGGAGCAGCTTGATGGCCTAGATGAATTGGCTTGGGGCGAATGGGAAGGAAAACCCAATACCGAAGAAGCTAGAGAAGCTTTTAGGGAAGTGGTTAGGCAATGGCAATTGGGTAACTACGATGCTAAGTTTGAAGGAGGCGAAAGTCCCAACGAAGTTGGCGTACGCTTGTCAAAAGCAATTGAACATATCAAAAAACAAGAGAATGAGAAGTGCGTGCTTATTTGTATGCACGGAAGAGCTATGCGCTTAATTTTGTGCATTTTACTCAACAAGCCTTTCAGTGACATGGAAGAATTTCCCCATTCTAATACCACTTTATACCGCCTACAATTTGACGGAGAAAAATTTACGCTACTCGATTCTAATAATACCTCGCACCTAGAACAATTATTATAAATCGCTTTGGAAAAAATTAAAGTTTCTGCCGTTTCCTATACCAATACCAAACCGTTTATTTACGGCATACAACATTCACCTGTATTAGAACAGATTGATTTAAGCTTGGATATCCCTTCTGATTGTGCCAGTAAGCTAATCGAACAACAAGTAGATATTGGTCTAATCCCAGTTGCAGCCATTCCTTTTGTACCTAATGCTCAAATTATCAGTTCATTTTGCATTGGCTCTGTAGGCGCTGTTGATTCGGTATTTATATTTTCGAATGTACCTGTGGAAGACATCAAAACTGTAAAGCTTGATCCTCAATCTCGTACTTCAAATAACTTGGCTAAAGTACTCTTAAAGAATCATTTTAAGGTAACGGTAGATTTTACCACCGACCAATCAGCCAGTACAGATGCCATGGTTTTAATTGGAGATAGAACCTTTGGCCGCAAAGGCGATTTCAACTACGTATACGACATGGGCGAGGAGTGGATGAAATTTACGGGGTTGCCCTTTATGTATGCCGCTTGGGTGGCTAATAAAACCTTGCCAGAAACATTTTTAAAAGACTTTGATGCAGCATTGGCAAAAGGCATCGAGAACATTCCAACGGTAATTACACAATTACCTGAAATTCATGGCATAGATATTGCCAACTACCTGCATCAGAAACTTAATTTTAATCTTACACCAAAAAAAATAAAAGCTAAAGAACTCTTTTTAAAATTGATCACAGAATTGTAGCTCATCACTGCCACTCTGTTCACTGCGCGCTCTATCTATAAAAATTCACATGAACAAAAAACATTTTTATTCAAGCGCCGTAATCATTGCTTGTTTCATTACCAACCTTTCATTTGCAGCAGAAAACAAACTACCTGTAAAACAAAGCAAAATCTCCTCGAAAACTTCTACCTCTGATCTAACACCTGTGTCTACATCAGCCGAACGAAGAGCTCATTTCAACATCATTGTACAATCAAACCAAACGATCTTAAGTTGGTCTACCATTGAACTAAAAAATGGTACATACGAGATCTACAGAAGCGACGACAGCAATAATTTTGTGAAAATAGGGGAAAAGACCATTGTTGGAAACCCAACGGAGCCATCGCTTTATATCTTTCACGATGAAGAGCCATTTAAAGGTTTAAACCACTACAAATTGGTAAAAAAAGATGGTGAGGGTAACCAAACTGAAGTAGCTGGCAAAAAGGTATTCCTTGACTCAAAGGTACCTGCTATATTAACTGCGAATCCTACGCCAAAAATAAACAGGATATAATTATTATTAAGGTTAAATTACAAGGCCATCGTACGCTATGTTGCTTAAACATTTAGCGTTGATGGCCTTGATTTTTATTAACTATTTACTAACTACTATTTTTAATGGTGGTATTGGGATAGCAAGTATTTGATCAAATCTGTAGAAGAGATGATCCCAACTACCTTTCCCTCTTCAAGCACAGGTAGTGCATGAAATTCTACCTTACTCATCATATCAGCCACCTCTCTAACGGTATCATGTACATCTACCGTTAAGGGATTATGAACCATTACTTGCTCTGTTCTTAGCATCTGAAAAACAGTTTCATCTACATTGACTTGATCTTCATAAATATCGGCGAAGCTTAATCTTAGCATATCTGTTTTACTAATAATACCTACCAATGTTCTACCTGATACAATAGGCAAATGCCCAATATTATTTTCTTTCAATAAAGTATTGATGTGCGTTAGGCTATCGCTAACATTTGCCGTAACCAAATTCTTGGTCATAATTTCTGAAATTGGAACGCGTTGTTTCATATCCGATGCGATTAAATTGTTCATCAAATATGGAGATGATAGCAGGGATAATTAATAACGCCGGTCACTAAAAAAGCTGATTGTTTTTAGGTAAGAGGTAAGCCACAGATGCACAGATTTGATTAATACACCTTAAAAAACATCTGCGTATCTGTGGCTAAAATAAAACCTACTATATACACCATGAGATTGCTTCGCACAGCTCGCAATGACGCGAACATTTTCGTCTTTGCGAAAATTTACTCCGATAATTCGGAGAGGCACGACGAAGCAATCTCTGAAAACTAGCAATGGAAAAAAATGTAGAAAGCCACAGATGCACAGATATGATTTAAAAACATCCGTGCATCTATGGCTAAAAAAGCATTATGAAGCTATATGACTATAATGATCAACCCTTTGCATAAAATCATTTAAATCGAAGGGTTTATTGATATAGCTTTCGGCGTCGCATTTAGATTTTACCTTGTTCAGGTGATTGTTAGCAGACATCATCATCACGGGAATGTGATGGGTTCTGACATCTCTCTTTAATTTGGTGCAGATATCTAGTCCATTACCATCGGGCAAAATCACATCCAATACAATCATATCGGGAGTGTGCTCACGCATTTCTTTCCAAAAGGTATTTACGTTTTTACAAACTTTTACCTCATAGAGTTCTTCTACTAAAAGGAACTCAATAATATCTGCAATGTTGGCGTTATCTTCCAACACATAAACGCATTTTTTATCTGTTGTTTCCATAACTTTAAACTTTAGTTTGATATATAAACGTGGCTTATAAATCAGTAGTTTATGTTATTTGTCCACAACCCCAAAGTTTTCCACTTTTGGCATTTAATAAAACAGGGCTCTACATCCATAAAAAAGGGTTCGAAAATATCCTTTTCGAACCCTTTAAATACTATTTAACAAAAGCGCCAGCTTAAGCTTTTTTTGACTTGGCTGGAGCCACTTTCTCTTCAGCCGTCTTCTTTTTAGGAGCTGCTTTTGCTTTTACTTCCTTCACTGGTGCCGCTTCTTCTGCTGTTTTTTTAGCAGTAGTCTTCGTTTTTTTAACTAGAGCTTCTTCAGTCGTAGCTGTTTCAACTTTCTTTGTTGGAGCTGCCTTAGCTTTTGCCACTGGTGTTACCTCTGTTTCCTCAGGACGGTTAGCCAAGTAAGTTTCCAACAGTTGCTTTAAATAAAGGTCGGGCTTTGGCATATTCACTACGGTTCCAGGTTCTTTATCTTGAGATTGCTTGATGTAGGCACTTTTGATTTTACCCCAATCTTTTGAATATAACTTGATGAACATTTCCATGAACTGCTCATGAGTGTATTGCTTAGGCAACCTCCCTAAAACTACCTGTATCTTTTCTTCTTTGCGATGTAAAATTGCCATATTATATTTTTAGTAGCGACAAATATAGGCATATTAGTTAAATAAGAATTGAGCGGAATAAAACGCTATTTGGTTCGCATCTATTAATTTTGACAGCTTAAACGGGTAATGATTTTGGACCAACAAAAATACGCTATCGTAATTGCGCCACCACAAACGGGACTTGACTACGTTGACCATTTAAAAGACGAATTAAATGGAGCTATAGGCTGGTACCATAGCAAAAATTCGAAAGCACATGTAACGATTAGTGAATTTACTGCCACCGAAAATGAATTAATTGCAATTATTGCTCATTTGAAGGAAATAGCTAGTTACGAAAATCCAATTCATTTGAATTTTGGGGGTGTGGGCAACTATGTAAATGGTGCCGTGTTTTTAAAGCCAGATGAGGCAACCAAAATAGAGTTAGGCCATTTGATGAAAAGGATCCAAAAGAAGCTAAGTATCAAAAATGCTTATCACAGCAAAGAGCCGCACATTTCCATTGGAAGAAAGTTGAATGAAGAAAATGTGCAAATTGCTTTGAAAATGTTTGCAGAGGCTAAACTCGACTTTAACTGCAGCCATTTGTTATTGAGGAAATTCAATCCCACCAGAAAACAATATGACATTTTTTCTGATGATTTCATGTTTGTTGGCGCTAGCCAGAAACCTGCAGCGCAACAAAGCCTATTTTAAAATCATAAAGCTACAATACCTACTTAGCAGTATTGTTTGTAAACTAAACCTGATAGGAGCGAGCATCCCAATCCTTCGAAAGGCTCAGGATGACATTGGGATAAAGCGGATAGCAGGACTGCATTTAAATAAGCGTGGAGAAACCTGCTTTTCAAATAAAAGATACACTTTTTTACGGTTTTAAACTGATAATCAACATCTTTATTATTTTTCAACAACAACGGCCCTTACACTAGGCAAATGGTATATTTACGGCTTAGTAATTTAGGATAATTTTGGCCAAAGCAAATACAAAAGAAACCCCATTAATGCAACAATACAATGCTATTAAAGCGAAGTATCCAGGTGCATTATTATTGTTTAGGGTTGGAGATTTTTACGAAACATTTGGAGAAGACGCTGTTAAAACTGCTCAAATTTTAGGCATTGTATTAACAAAAAGAGGTACGGGCCCCAATGGCGCTTTAGAACTCGCTGGTTTTCCGCACCATTCTTTGGAAAACTACCTTTCTAAACTGGTTAGGGCGGGACAAAGGGTGGCCATTTGCGATCAATTGGAAGATCCAAAAATGACCAAGACCATTGTAAAACGTGGGGTTACAGAATTGGTGACGCCTGGCGTAGCTTACAGTGATAATATCCTGAACCAAAAGTCGAACAACTATTTGGCAGCGGTGTACTTTGATAAAGGGCTGATGGGGGTTGCTTTTTGCGATATTTCGACAGGTGAATTTTTAGTGGCACAAGGAAGTGCCGAATATGTAGACAAACTTTTACAGAGCTTTAAGCCTACGGAGATTGTTTTTCAAAAGAGCAAACGCCTAGAATTTCCACAGTTATTTGGCGATAAATTTTACACCTTCCATATTGATGATTGGGCTTTTACCCAGGATTATGCAAATGAGGTGCTAACCAAGCACTTTGAAGTTAACTCGTTAAAAGGTTTTGGCGTAGATAAACTTACTGCTGGAATTGTAGCGGCAGGAGTGGTATTATACTACTTAGGTGAAACAGAACACCGCAATTTACAACATATCACGTCTATTTCGAGGGTAGAAGAAGAGCGATTCATGTGGTTAGATCGCTTCACCATCCGTAATTTGGAATTGGTAAGCTCTTCAAACGATAACGGCGTGACCCTTTTTGAGGTACTTGATGATACTTGTACGCCAATGGGTGCTAGGTTGTTGCACAAGTGGATCATTATGCCACTAAAAGAGCTGAAACCTATTCAAGAGCGCTTGGAAACGGTTGATTTCCTAGTTAAAAAGGAAACATTGGCCGAAGAGCTTCTTCAACACATTAAGCCTATTGGCGATTTAGAACGTTTGATTTCGAAAGTTGGTTTACAAAAAGCAGGACCAAGAGAGCTATTGCAGCTAAAAAGAGCCTTGACACATATTGAAGAAATCAAGAAACTGGCAGAGCAAAGCAAAAATCCCGCGCTAGAAACCTTGGCCTCACAATTAAATCCATGCACCAGCATTAAGGATAAATTGGAAAAGGAATTACAAGCTGATCCACCTGCGTTATTAATTAAAGGAAATGTAATTGCCGACGGAATAGACGACGAATTGGACCGCTTACGTAAAATTGCCTTTGGTGGTAAAGAGTTTTTAGTAGAAATTCAACGTCGTGAAATTGAAAACACAGGTATACCATCTTTAAAAATATCCTTTAACAACGTTTTTGGCTATTATTTAGAAGTTACCCATACGCATAAAGATAAAGTTCCTGAAAGCTGGATTCGCAAACAAACTTTGGTGAATGCAGAGCGATATATTACGCCTGAACTAAAGGAATATGAGGAGCAGATTTTAGGAGCAGAAGAAAAAATACAGGCCATTGAGGTTCGTTTATATAACGAGCTGATGTTCCAAGTATCGCACTTTATTAAACCAATTCAATTGAATGCCTATTTAGTGGCACAATTGGATGTGTTTTTGTGCTTTGCGCAATTGGCTACCAAAAACTACTACGTAAAACCGTCGTTAAATAATAAAAAGGAAATCGACATTAAAGGTGGTCGCCATCCTGTTATTGAGAAGCGTTTGCCTGTGGGTGAGGAATACATTACCAACGATGTGTTTTTAGACAACGACACGCAGCAGATCTTGATGATTACAGGCCCCAACATGTCGGGTAAATCGGCTATTTTACGTCAAACGGCCTTAATTGTCCTTATGGCCCAAATGGGTTGTTTTGTACCAGCAAAGGAGGCCACCATTGGCATGGTAGACAAGATTTTTACTAGGGTAGGTGCTTCGGATAATCTTTCGAGTGGAGAAAGTACATTCATGGTAGAGATGAACGAAACAGCCAGTATCTTAAACAACATTTCTGATAGGAGTTTGATTTTATTGGACGAAATTGGACGTGGAACAAGTACTTACGATGGTATTTCCATTGCTTGGGCCATTGCAGAGTATTTGCACGAACACCCAACAGCACGCCCTAAAACCTTATTCGCTACGCATTACCATGAGCTAAATGACTTGGAAAATACCATGGGCCGTATCAAAAACTACAACGTAACCATCAAGGAACTACAAAACAAGGTAATTTTCTTAAGGAAGTTGGTTCCTGGTGGCAGCGAACATAGTTTTGGTATTCAGGTAGCTAAAATGGCAGGTATGCCCGCTAGACTGATTGGTCGTGCCAACGAAATTTTAAAACGCTTAGAAATAGATAGAACTGAGGGGCAAAGTATTAAAGACAGTATCAAGAAGGTACAAAACCAGGCTTACCAGCTACAGATGTTCGCCATTGACGACCCTGTTTTAGTGAAAATTCGAGATTCACTGAATAATTTGGACGTAAATACGTTAACTCCTGTAGAAGCTTTGCTGAAATTGGACGAGATACAAAGGTTGATTAAGAATTAGTTTAGGGTTGTGGGTTGCGAGTGATGAGTTACAGGATATAGGTTTAAAGTACGATGACTAAACTCCAAAAAACATTAAGGACATGTAAAAAAGGACACCAGTACTATAAAAGTACCGATTGCCCTACTTGTCCACAGTGTGAAAAGGAGAAAAAGACTTCGGAGGGATTGATATCCAAACTATCATCTCCTGCACGCCGCGCTTTGGAGAATGCTGGTATTAACAGCCTCAGAAAGCTTGCTACCTATACTGAAAAGGAAATTTTAAAACTACATGGCATGGGGAAGGCAAGCCTTCCTGCGCTTAAAGAAGCCTTGGCCAATAAGGGATTAACATTTAAACCATAAATATGATAGCCATTAAAAAAAGTTACATTTTATGTCTTTGTGTAGCGCTCATCGGCTTTTTAGCTTCCTGTGGAAGTAGAAAGCATACTATTGATACCAAAGCCGCACGTGCTGCAGATGCGATGTCAAAATTAAAAAGCAAACCGCTATATCGCTTCATTAACAATTGGACAGGAGTAAGATATAAGCTTGGTGGACTAGATAAGGGCGGAATTGACTGTTCTGGATTTGCGCTTTTATTACAGAAAGACATTTACGGAAAAACCTTGCCACGAAGATCGAAAGACCAAGCTGATGCTGTTAAAAACAGAAACTACGACAATCTAAAGGAAGGTGATTTAATTTTCTTTTCCTTTGGAGGACGAGAAGTGGATCATGTAGGTGTATATTTAAATGGTGATTTTTTTGTGCATGCCTCTACTACCAGAGGAGTAATTGTGGATGATTTGACTTTACCCGTCTATCAAAAAGCCATTGTTAAAACAGGAACTTTAAATTAATGAAGAAGCTAATCCTATTTATTTGCTTAGCGTTTGGTATAAATGCTAACGCGCAACAAAGAGTACTCAAAGTGGGTGATACGCTTCACAATATTGCGTTAAAAAACACAAATGGAGAGATTTACGAACTGGCTAAACAAAAAGCCAAAGGCTTCATTCTTATCTTTATGACACCAAGCTGTGACCATTGTTTAGCTTACGAAAAACGAATAGTTGCTTTAAACAGTAAATATCAACCAAAAGGCTTTCCAGTGGTGGGTATTGGTCCCTATGGTGATAATGAAAAGGATTATCCATACGACGCTATGCCTGCTATGAAAAAGCTAGCAGAGAGCAAAGGCTTTACTTTTCCATATTTAGCGGATGAAAAATTTAGATACACTTGGCTATTTGATATCAGGCAAACGCCAAGGGCAGTAGTTTTAAAAAGAGAAAAAGAGGGATTTTCTGTAGCTTATATTGGCTATATTGATGATCAGCCTGATGAAAAACAGGTAGCTACCAAAAAATACGTTGAAGAGGAAGTAAACAAATTGTTATCAGGTAAAATCTAGACTTATGAAGTTTTAAAACGGCGAAGCCCTCAACTTTATGGTTGAAAAACAATAATAACTTTAGACTTACGAAGTTTTAGAAACTTCGTAAGTCTTATTCTAAAAAAAATCATTATGCAAAAGTTTATCGTAACAATTCTATTGATCTTGGCTGGGCATTGCGCCAACGCACAAGTTAAATTACTAACTTTAAATGAATTAGAACAACGAGTAGCCAAAGGGAAAGACACTACTTATATCGTTAATTTCTGGGCAACATGGTGCGGACCTTGCGTAGAAGAGCTGCCGTATTTTGAAAAAGTAAACGCTGAAAAAGCAGGGAAGCCCTTTAAAGTAATACTGATGAGCTTGGACTTTAAATCTAAATTAAAAACAGATGTGATACCTTTTGTAGCGAAGCACAAAATCAAATCTGAAGTATATGTGGTTAATGAAACAGACCAACAAAAGTTCATTGATCAGGTAGATAAAAATTGGTCTGGTGCTATCCCCGCTACATTAATTTTAAATACAGATAAGAAAATAAGATCTTTTTACGAACAAGCATTTACCTACGAGCAATTGACCAAAACAATTTCAACTGCAATTAAACCTTAAATCTTCAATAAACCCGTATCGAAATGAAAAAGTTAATTTTAGCCTGTTTATCAATGTTTTTGATAACGGCTGCAAACGCTCAAAATGGCTATCAGGTAGGTGATTTGGCTTCGGACTTTAATTTAAAAAATGTAGATGGCAAAAATGTATCCCTTGCCAACTACAAAAATGCAAAAGGCTACATCGTAGTGTTCACCTGCAATACTTGTCCTGTATCTAAAGCATACGAAGCCCGAATAGAGGCTTTGAGCAAAATGTATGCAGCAAAAGGCTATCCTGTAGTGGCCATCAATACCAATGACCCAGTAACTTCTCCTGGCGATACTTATGCAAAAATGCAGGAAAGAGCTAAGGAGAAAGGCTTTAGTTTTGCCTATTTAGAAGATCCAGATCATGTATTCACCAAAAAATATGGCGCTCAACGTACTCCTCATGTTTTTGTACTACAAAAAACTGCTAAAGGAAACGAAGTAGCCTATATTGGTGCCATTGATAATGACCAGCAAGAAGCCAACCCGCTGCGAGATAATTATGTGCAAAATGCCGTAAATCAATTATTAAAAGGAGAGAAGCCAAGTGTAGCTTCGACCAAAGCGATTGGTTGCACCATTAAATGGAAAAAGGAAGCGAGCAGATAATTTAGAGCAAGGATAAAAGATTAAAGAAGAAGGACTCAAAATTTGAGTCCTTCTTCTTTTTATACGTTTATTTTTTCAACGCAAGTGTAAGTTTAATACTGTCATAATTGGCAATTTCGCTTACAAAACTTTCAAAAGCTTCATAATCATTGGCACCGAAAATACCATCTTTCATAACGAGTTTTCTGCTGTAAACCAATTGACCTTCCCGCATCTTAATTTCAGCTTCATAAGTACCAAACTTAGTCTCCGTTTTCATCGTCTTTGGTATAACAACAGGAATAATTCCTTCGCCTAAAGTAAAAGTTATACTATCAATATCGGTATAACCACGCTTAAGCTCTAATGGAAACATCCTATTTCTTGAAGTAGGTACAGAGCGCTTTGTATTGAATAAATTCGGCGTCAGCTGCAACTTATCGCCATTGGTATGGCCATATTTATCAATATTTATCCCTAATTTTTCGGTAAATAATGGAATATCTTTATTTGCCAAAAGTGATATCTCTTTAAATTCAATATTGTTGATATCGTAGATATATTTTAATGCTTTCTCTCTTTCTGTTACCGATTTGGTTAATAGGTAAGCATGATTATCGAATTGAGAACCGTCAAAAGTAGTATTGACCACACCTTCTACTGTACCGTTTTTTGATAATGAAAGTTTTGCCATTCGGGTTTGTTGGCTATTTGCAGCATCAAACTTTGGTGTTTTCATTAACCTGCCGCCATCCTTGGTACAAGCCAACACCCATCTGTCATCTGTAAAAGAACCTAAATACCCAAATGGGGCATCTTGACTGGTACACTCTAACCAAGTGGTATCACCTTGTAGCGGTAAACATAAAATAACATGATTGCCTTGCTCCATACTAGCAAAAGAGGGGATAAGATCCGTTTTTTCATCACCGGCCTCTACCACACAGTAATAAGATTCGATACCTATTACGCCTAATAAACTTTGCATGTAATTTACCAGCGCTTTACAATCACCATAACCTAATTTATCCACCTCGCTGGCTTTTATGGGCTGCAATCCGCCAATACCAATTTGCACACTGATATAACGTGTCTTCTTCTGAAAATACTCATATATCTTCTTGGCTTTTGCCCGATCAGAGGTTTCATCTTTCACTAAATCTTTAATAAAAGCTATGGTTTCCGGAGAAAGTACTTGTCTGTCTTTCAGTAGATGGTCATAGGTAATTTTACCCAAACCTTGCCAGTCAGTGTAAGCTCCTTTCAAATTATAGTAATTGAAATTTATAGGGGCTATTTTAATAGAAGGGAAATAGGTATCTGGATTAGGTGCGTAAGGCTCCTTTTTGATTGCTTTTACCTCCTTAAGTTCCCAATACAGGCTCTTTTGTTTTTCATTTTTCCCTTCCTCTGGTGGTTTTGTATAACCCACACTGTAAATACGAACTTCATCATTAGGCGCCTGCAGAAATTGATAGCTGCTTTTTTCAACAGAGACATCAAAACCAGGAATAGGTCTCCACTGAGGAATAATAAGGTTCTGTTTGTGTCTTACCTCATAATTATACACAATAGTATAGGGATAACTGCTGATTTGCGGAATATAATATTTCACCCGACTATCTTCAAACAACGAAAAATCATTCACAGCGCTTTCATCTTTAAAATTGCTTAAAGAGAACTTACTGATTTGCTTTCCAAACTCGTCGTAAATTTCCCCTTTAACGCTTTTTATCGAAATATTTTTATCGTAAAACAACGCCAAATGGCCATACCTTTCTCCACTCTTGTTAAGAATGGTTACTGCATGACTAATATTGATAGATACATTCGTAGCCGACCCCATATCAACCACGGTCTTACTTTCTCTAACCACCGCATTTGCCCTGTTTTTTAAGGAAGCAGGAATAGATTCTACCGTATACACCTGTGCATTCGTAGCAAAATAAATCAGTAAAAATGCGGCAATCAAACTAACTTTTTTCATTAATTACTTTTTGCTAAAAGGATATCTGATTTTTGCGTCTGGATAATTCTATTGTAAAACTCCTTAAGGTAGTGGTATTCTTCTGGAGAATATATCGCCTTACTGAAAAGCAATTGCTGATTAAGCATCAAGTTATGGCCCATTAAACTTGTTTGCAAAATATATCTTCCACCTTGATTGGGCAGTGCCAATGAGATATCTTTTGGCTGTTCTTTGATCTGAAATTTTTCTGGCAACGAAATATTGATCGCTATTCTTTCTTCACTAGGAGCACCCAAATCTACGGGGTAATTTCGTAGGTTAAGTTTAAAAGGATTGCGTTTGATTGGATTGATAAAAAAAGGATTTAAATAGTTTTCGGCATGATCTGTATTACTTGCATTAAACTCAACTTCATATTCTTCTATCAAAGTATTTTCCACGCTATCTAAATTGGTTATCTTGTAGTTTTTGATTTTGATATTAGTTAAACGTTCATCCAACTTTTCTACATATTCATCCAAAGAAGAATAACGTTTCATTTCTTTCCTTAAATTCAATGCATGAAAACCTAATGAATTCGAAGTCATAGTAGCGCTTATTTTGCCCGATTCGTCCATTTTACCAATTAAGCTGTACGAGGTCATACTGCGTTTAGATGCCTTTAGGTCAATCCAGTAAGAAGGTTTTTTTAAATTAATAACACGACCTTGATCATTGATGCATCTTAAAGGCAATAAGCCAAAAGGAGCGAGGGGTTCAGTCGCATCTAATAAGTAACTGTTTCCATCAATGTTTACTTTAGCAACAACGTAATTAAAATCGCTAAGAATAGGATAAAGTTTATTGACCATGCTATTTTCTCTAGTAGAAAGAATTACGGCCTCAACATCCAATTCAGCAGCTGCCATTGCAGAAATCAGGGCAAAATTGATATCTGCTGCGTTGCCTGTACGCTTTTCTATCACTTCTTTCACACTGGTTTCGCTGTATTTCCCGTAATAATTATTCCATTTCACCTGCTTCTTGATATAATCGAAAATAGCCATTGCTTTTTGCAAGTCAGTGGTTGATCCTTTTGTAATGGTTGGGATGATATTTTTAAATACATCTTTTCGCTTCATCTGGCTACCAAACTCCTTACTATCTACCAACTCATTTTCTACATCTCTCCACGTTTTGGTGTATTTCTGAACCGTACCATCCAAATAAAATACTTCAGAAAGCTCAAAATAGATAGCAGATCTATAATTACTTGGAGAAGTCATATAATCTTCTTCTACAAAAGCTGGAATGTTTTTTATAGTATAGGTCAATTTAGAACAATCCATATCCTTTCCGGCAACGCGCAAACAAGTAGTGCTTAACTCAGCCTTATTATCAGTTAAGGGATAGTAGCCTCTAAGTGAAACGTTGTACTTATAATTACCTGGAATAAATGCAACATAAGTACTGTTCAATTTGGGATATTCCGATTGAAATTGCCAAGTTCTAAAATTAAAAACATAAGGAGTTTCAATCGTGTATTGATATTCGATGATAGAATTTTCGCTCACATTGGGCAAAGTAAATTTGTTAAGCAATAAATACCTTGATTTTTCTTCTGTAAAAACTGCTTTATTTGACATCGGGGTTTCTACATAACTACTATTTTGCAAATTAAATGTGGAAGCTTTTAAATCAGACAAAAATTCTCTTTGCCCATCTTGTGCGCCAGTTCTATGCAATGGCACAATCACATTGGCAGCATCAAACCCTTCCTTGTTAAATATTTTAATACGTACATGATAATCAAAAACCAATTTCATCTTTCCTGTTTCCGAGTCATAGGAAAAACGGGTAGTGCCATATTCGTTCAGGTAAACAGCATTGGCACTGCTGTCTATTTCATTTCTATTAAATTCAATTTCTTGGCTAGTGATTTCACCAAAGTTAAATCCTTGGCAAACGGCATAAAAAGGAAGTAGCGTTAGGGCGAGAATTAAGATCTTTCGCATAAATAAGAGTTTGTTCAAATAGATCTGCAATTTAATTCAAATTCCAATTCCAACTAAAAATTTAATGCTTTTTTTAACCAAAAAACAGAAAGTACGGTAGGTTTTTAGCAAATTTGGCTGAATTAAACACCTTGTATGAAATTAAACTTAAAACGTCCTTTGGCCTTTTTTGATCTAGAAGCCACTGGAGTAAATGTAGGGATAGATAGAGTAGTGGAAATTGCCATCTTAAAAGCAATGCCCGACGGAACGGAACAACTGTTGGTTAAACGCATCAATCCTGAAATTCCAATTCCATTGGTGACTTCCCTTATTCATGGTATTTACGACGAGGATATCAAAAATGAACCCAAATTTGCCGATGTAGCGCAAGAAATTGCCGACTTTATTGGCGATGCGGATTTGGCTGGCTACAACTCCAACAAATTTGATATCCCAATGCTATTAGAAGAGTTTTTAAGAGTAGGGGTTGATTTGGACATGAGCGACCGCAAGTTTGTGGATGTACAAAACATTTTCCATCAAATGGAACAACGTACCTTAAAAGCAGCCTACAAGTTTTATTGCGAAAAAGACCTGATTAATGCACACTCTGCAGAAGCAGATATTAGAGCTACTTATGAGGTGTTATTGGCACAATTGGACAAATACGAGCATACGGAGTTTGAAGACAAGCAGGGCAATAAATCAGTTCCTGTTAAAAATGATGTAGAAGCATTACATGCTTTCACCAACCTTAACAGATCTGTAGATTATGCTGGGCGTATTGTTTACAATGACAATGGCGAAGAATGCATCAACTTTGGCAAGCACAAAGGAAAAACCTTGGAAAGTATTTTTAGTGTAGAGCCTAGCTATTATTCATGGATGATGCAGGGCGATTTCCCTTTGTTTACCAAAAAGAAGCTGGATGAAATTTGGAAACGCTGGAATAAAAAGAAAGACGAGCAGAAACAGCACCGCAGCCAAGCTACTGCAAATCCGAAACCCAAACCCAACCAATCATCTTTCAAAAAATCAGAGCCTAGCAAACCCGTAACTAACGACATGCTAGAGCAACTAAAAATGAAATTTGGGAAATAATAATAGGAACTAGTGGCTAGGGATTAGTGGTTAGTATATTGTTAGCTTCCAAACTAATCCTTGTACCTAGCCACTAATCCCTAATGCCTAACTACTAGCCACTAGTTCCTAATCCCTAACCACTAAAGAAATGACATTCGAAAACAACCTCGCCTTTGCACAATCTTTGGATGCACAAGATCCATTGAAAGCAATGCGAAATGAATATTTGTTCCCGCAGCAAAACGGAAAACCATTTATTTATCTGTGCGGCAATTCATTAGGACTACAACCTAAATTAGCGAAAGAGGTTTTGAACCAACAGCTTAACAATTGGCAAAACTTAGCCGTTGAAGGCTGGTTTGAAGGCGATAAACCTTGGATGTTTTACCATAAAGAGCTAAAGCAATTGATGGCTCCCATAGTGGGTGCATCTGCCGATGAGGTTTGTCCGATGAATACCTTAACGGTCAATTTACACTTGTTAATGGTGAGCTTTTATAAGCCAACCAAGGAGCGTTTTAAGATCATTATGGAAGCAGGTGCTTTTCCTTCCGATCAATACGCCATTGAAAGCCAAGTTCGTTTTCATGGTTATGATCCAAAAGATGCCATTATAGAAGTTAGCCCAAAACAGGGAGCTTACACCCTTGAAACCAGTGATATTGTTGCTGAAATAGAAAAACATGGCGCTGAAATAGCGCTTGTGCTTTTTGGAGGCATCAATTATTTTACTGGGCAGCTCTTCGATATGGAAACCATTACCAAAGCCGGACACCAAATAGGTGCCAAAGTAGGTTTTGATTTGGCTCATGCTGCTGGCAATGTTCCTTTACAATTACACCAATGGGGAGTAGATTTTGCTTGTTGGTGCTCGTACAAATATCAAAATGCGGGTCCTGGAGGCATCAGTGGTATTTTTGTGCATCAAAAACACTTTAACGACCAAAGCCTTCACCGCTTTGCAGGTTGGTGGGGATATCAAGAAAACAACCGTTTTTTAATGGAAAAAGGCTTTGTGCCCGAAGCTGGTGCTGATGGTTGGCAAGTAAGCTGTACTCAGGTAATGCCTATGGCACTTTATCACGCTTCTTTACAGCTATTTGAAAAAGTTGGTTTCATGGAGCCATTGAGAAACAAAAGCAAGCAACTCACAGCCTATTTGTGTTATATTATTAACGAGGTAAACAAAGCATTAGGGGAAGAGCAATTCAAAATCATTACTCCTCAAAATCCCGAAGAAAGAGGTGCACAAGTTTCCATCATTGTTAAAGAAAATGGAAAGAAGTTTTTTGATTACCTAGTAAAAAACAATGTACTTGGCGATTGGCGTGAACCTAACGTGATTAGACTTAGTGCAGTACCCATGTACAATAACTTTGAAGATATTTATAAAACAGGCGAATTACTTTTAGCAGTAACCAAATCCATAGCTAATGATTAATTATAATCCCAAAGAGTGGTTTAATTTCATTTTCCGTTTCCATAAAGCAGATACCTTTTACAAGCTTTGGAAATTGATGATCAGTGTGGCAATATTCTCAGGAATTATCGCTTATATTGAACTGAATTACTTAAAATTAGCAGAAACCACCTATATAAAAAATGTAGGTATGATGCATAACCTTTTAGGCTTTGTGATTTCGATGCTATTGGTATTTAGAACAAACACTTCCTATGATAGGTGGTGGGAAGGCAGAAGACTGTTAGGCAGCTTAGTAAACGTAAGTAGAAACTTCGCCATCAGGATCAATGCTTTAAACTTGAGTAAGGAAGACAAAGCATTTTTTAAATATGCTATTCCTAAATATGCCTTTGCGTTAAAAGAGCACCTACGCGAAAAACAATACTTTGGGAAGAATGCCATTTTAATAGAAATTGACGGCGGAAAACACATCCCCAACCAAATAGCGGGCAGCATTACAAACAAACTTTTTGAACTGCAGCGAGAAGGCAAAATCACTGGCGAACACTTAATCACCTTAAGCAACGATTCTACGCAATTTACCGATGTATGTGGTGCCTGTGAACGGATCAAAAATACACCTATCCCATACTCTTATAGTGCGTTTATCAAGAAGTTCATTTTTGTATACGTCATTACCTTGCCTTTTGGCTGGGTATTTAGCTTAGGTTATTTTGTGGTCCCTATTGTTCCTTTCATCTTATATGTGTTAGCCAGTTTAGAGCTCATTGCCGAGGAAATTGAAAATCCTTTTGGAACAGATGCTAATGATTTACCGGTAGATCAAATTTGTGACAACATTGAGAAACACGTGGAAGAAATACTTGATTAGATAAAAAGGAGTAAGGAGCAAAGACCGTAAATCAAACGTTGCAAGACATCTTTGTTCTTTTATCTTTATTCCAACTAACAACTAGCTACTAATACCTAGCCACTAAAAAATGATCAAAATCGCTTATCATCCCATTTACGCACATCCTTTACCAGCGGGGCATCGTTTCCCAATGGTTAAATATGAGCTTATTCCTGCACAGCTATTGCACGAAGGGACGATAGAAGCACAGCATTTATTTGCTCCTGAGCCAACTGCTGAAGAAAACATTATCACTACTCACGATACGGCCTATTGGCAACAATTGAGAGAACTCACCTTGCCTTACCAAGAGCAACGTCGTATTGGCTTCCCTTTGGACGCACAATTGGTTGAACGGGAAATAAGAATTGCACAAGGTACCATTGATGGAGCTATATATGCTCAAAAAAATGGCATTGCTTTTAATGTAGCGGGAGGTACGCACCACGCAGGCAGCAATTGGGGAGAAGGCTTTTGTTTATTAAATGACCAAGCCATTGCGGCCAATTACCTACTTAACCATCAATTGGCTAAACGAATCCTTATCGTAGACTTAGATGTGCACCAAGGCAACGGTACGGCTGAAATTTTCACTCACGAAAATCGGGTATTTACTTTCTCGATGCACGGTGAAAAGAATTTTCCTTTCCGAAAAGAACAATCTGATTTAGATATCCCCTTGGCAGATAACACGCCGGACGAAGAATTTCTTTCCATTCTAAACGACACTTTACCAACAATCATCAAAAAACATCAACCTGATTTTATTTTTTATCTTTCTGGAGTTGACGTACTTGAAAGTGATAAACTGGGTAAGCTTTCTTTAAGCAAACAAGCCTGTAAACAAAGAGATCAGATTGTTTTTGAGAACTGTCTGAAAAACAATATCCCACTACAGGTGAGCATGGGCGGGGGCTATTCAGAAGATATCAAAATCATTGTAGACGCCCATTGCAACACTTTTCGAACGGCTTTTCACCTTTTTTCTTAAGCAAAAGGTTTCGTAGACCTAAAGGCTTACAAAGTTTTGAAATGACGAAGCACTCAACTTTTACTTCCTAAAAACTTCGTAAGTCTCTATTTATGGAATGCGGCAATTCTCCGCATCTGAAATAAAAAAAGAACCATTTGAAAAAGCTACAATTGATCCTTACCAATCCCTGTTCTGAGAATTGGGACGAAATGCAGCCTTCTAAAGCTGGACGTTTTTGCGACAAGTGCGAAAAGCATATCGTAGACCTTAGTCAAAAATCCGATGCAGAACTGATTGATTTTTTCAAAAAGAAGAAGGAAAATGTTTGCGGTCGTTTATTACCTACGCAATTGAATAGAGACATTGTTGTTCATCCTCAAAAAGCAAATTGGAATTGGCTCTTGCTACCTATGGCCATAGGCACTAGTGTAATCACGCCGGTTAAAGCGCTTAGTCCTGTAGTAACAACGGTTCAAAATGATAAACAATTTTTATTAGCTGCAAAATCACAACAAAGCACTTTAGAAACAAATATTGTTGACACCATTAAAGGAAAAGTAACCAACCAAGAAACAGGAAAACCTTTGGAAGGGGTGAAGGTAAAAATGAAGGGATTTACCAATGTTGTAGCTTTAACAGATCGCAATGGAAATTTTTCCTTCACTACAAAGAAAACTAAACAAGCTCTAATCCTCATATTTGATTTAAACGGTTATGAGGTAGTCGAAAAAGCAGCATCTAGCTACGTGACAGTTAAATTGGAAGAAATAATAATGGTATTTGCAGGTGGAATTTCACCCATTTATGTCTCTAGCGAACCTCTTTATGTGATTTATTCCGGTAAAAAGAGTTGTATTGCCAGTCCCCAACAAAAAGAAAGTTTAAATCAAAACTGGATAGAGAAAGTAGATATCCTAAAAGGAGCAAAAGCAACTGCGCTTTATGGTTCAAAAGGAGTTAACGGGGTAATAATGGTAGAGATAAAGAAAAAATACGCCAATAAGATAGATTTTTCCAAGAAGAAGTGAGACTGACGAAGTTTAGAAATGGTTAAACCCTCAACTTTACCACATGACCGATGCCGAAATACATTCAGGGTGACACTAAATCAACGCTACGTCATGCTGAATTTATTTCAGCATCGGTTTTACAAATCAATAATAAAGAGACTTACGAAGTTTTGAAAAGGCAAAGCCCTCAACTTTACCATTGAAAAACAATAAAAAACTAAAGTTAAACTTCGTAAGTCTGGAGATATTTACATCAAAATATTGTTGCTATTAGCAGTTAAAGGCGCTGGTAAATCTTCTTCGCCAAGCATATCCCTTAAATCAATTTCAATTCCTCTACTCATTGAGCTAATAGGCACATCGTTTGCACTTCCTTCAAACGGATTCTCGGTGCTTTCTCCAATTTGCTCCAAAGTAAAAAACACCCAACCAACAATCACACTGATAGGAATGGTTAACCATACATATTCAGCACCTATTTTAGAAAATTCGTTTAAAAAACCCAGAGGAAGAATGATAGAAAGCAAATACACAAACATTACATTAATGCTGGCAAACTGCCTTGGATAGGGGAAGTTTTTAATACGTTCGCTTTTCCCTTGCTGATCATATAAATCTTTCAATAAGGCAGTCATCTCCACATAATTCAAATCGGAAACTTTTCCTTCTTCGTTCAAAGCTCTTAGCTGAGTAGATTGCAACGCTAAGATTTGCGCTGCTCTGTTTTTCTTTTTCAAGATAAAAACCAATTCCTCGGCACTAAGATGTTTTTTCAATTCCTCTTCCAAATTTCCTTCCCATTCTGGCACACTGTAATATTTCAAATATTCTCGGTTATAGCTTCTGGTTTTCACATTCTCCCAAGCTCTGCTTTCTCTTAACTGGAAGCGTAAAGCGGTTAACCAAGCAAAATGCCTGTAGATTAAAGTTTGATGCACTGCCTTTTCTGTAGCAGCATCAACGTCTCTAACCATATCTTTCACCATAATTCCCCCATGTGCGGCTACTATTTGTAATGGCACCCCAAATTTGTCGGGCCTCCCATAGGCGATTATAAGTTTGGGTATTTCTAAAACCTGCAATAAAAGTAAAGCCAGGAATTAAAGAAACGGAAGTATAGGCAATGATGGTAGAAGTAAAAAACACCAAACCAAAAGCCAATAAAGCGATAGGGCGTTTCCATTTCCAGAAATCGTTCCATGAGGTGTACCAAGCTGCTTCATAAAGCAAGGGTGGCAAGAAAATTAAGAAAATAAGTTCGGGGTCTAGATGTAACACAGGAATCCCTGGGATAAAGCTAATTCCTAAACCTGCTAGTACTAAAAAAATAGGGTAGGCTACTTTGATTCTCTGGGCTAGCATGACCAATAGAAACACAACAAAAAGTAACGTTAGGATTAAAAGTAAATGATGGTGCATAAGGTGCGAAAATAATACATCATTAAGTTATAAAAAAGGTGAGATTTTAAGAATTTATTATCTCTATCTTCGCCTCGTGTTAGAAATTATTTATCAGGACGACTCACTTATTGCCATTAATAAACCCCATGGCTTATTAGTTCACCGCTCTAAAATTGCAGATGATGCCAAAGAATTTGCCTTGCAGATGCTCCGTGACCAAATTGGCCAACACGTAAACCCAGTACATCGTTTAGATAGAAAAACGGGCGGTGTATTGTTATTTGCCTTTAATAAAGAAGTGGAAATTGCCATGCAAAAGCAGTTTCAGGAAGGTTTGGTAGATAAACATTACTTAGCCATCGTTAGGGGATACACACCTTCGGAAATGGAAATTGACTATCCATTGGCCAAAGAAAATGGTACACTACAAGATGCTCAAACCAGTTTTGTAACCTTACAACAAGCTGAAATCCCATTGGCCATTGGTAAACATCCAACTTCCAGATATAGTTTGGTAGATGCCAATCCAACTACAGGCCGAATGCACCAATTACGTAAACATTTCGCCCATATTTTTCATCCCATTATTGGCGATAGGCCACACGGTTGCAACAAACAAAATCGCTATTTCAAAGAAGAGCTTCAAATGAATACGATGATGCTACATGCCTCAAGCTTATCCTTCAACCATCCAATAACTTCCGAAAAAATTACCATCACGGCTGAGGTACAGTCCGAATTTAAAAGAATGATGGAACTGATGAATTTTTCACTTTAAAAACAATTTTCTACGCTTAATTGTGTTATAGTAGGAATATGCCAATAAAACATCAGCTAGTTACTCTCGTATTTGCTGCCTTATTATTTAGCAGCTGCTCGTCTATCTATATGCCCAGCGTACCCAATACGCCAATGCTTACTACCAAAGGTGAGTTTGCTGGTGGTGCGCACATTTCATTAAAGGGCAATGCCAGTTTCAATACTGCTTATGCCGTAACCGAACACTTCGCCGTAATGGCCAATGCTGGTTTTATGAATAATGAAGGCCGAAAAAAAGATATCAACCATAAAGTATTCGAATTTGGTGGAGGATATTTTAAAACATTTGGCCCTGAAAACAATCGCATCCTTGAAATTTATGGAGGTTTAGCCACGGGCAGAAGCAAAAGAACCTTTCGAGAATACGAAAATGATGTAGTGGTAAGTAGTGATTTTTATGATGCCGCTTACAGCAAAAAGTTCGTCCAAGTGAACTACAGTTCCAAAAAAGTAAATGACGTCAATATCTTTGGTTTTAAATTTGGATTAAACTACGGTACCGCTTGGCGTTTGAGCTTTGTAGAAACAGATGATTTTTATCGTAATGGTGTGATGCAACCTAATGAAGACAATGTATTCTTAGAACCTGTTTTCTTTACTAGAATGGTGCTTAGCGAACAAATACAACTACAGTACACCAGTGGCAGTAATATTGGTTTAAAAAGCAGAAAATTTTTAAATGCGGGTCACTCTGTTTTTACGGTAGGCGCAGTAATCAACGTTGGTCGTAAGCCAAAAACCAAATAAATGCTAAATTTGAAGTAAGAGAGAATACTTCATTTGATAGTAATGGAAACGCCAAAACTTAGAAAAATCATCCACATTGATATGGACGCCTTTTATGCTTCCGTAGAGCAACGTGATTTTCCCGAGTTAAGAGGCAAACCATTGGTAGTAGGCGGTTCACCAGAGGGGAGAGGAGTAGTTGCTACGGCCAGTTACGAAGCCAGAACTTATGGTGTACGTTCGGCCATGTCTTCCAAAAAGGCTCAGCAGCTTTGTCCTTACGCAATTTTTGTTTACCCGAGATTTAGTGTTTACAAAGAAGTTTCACGACAAATACGTGAAATTTTCAGTCGCTATACCGATTTAATCGAACCACTATCTTTAGACGAAGCTTATTTAGATGTAACGGAAGATAAATTAAACATCGGTTCTGCCATTACCATTGCCGAACAAATCAAACAAGCCATTAAAGATGAACTAGGATTGACCGCCTCAGCGGGAGTTTCCATTAATAAGTTTGTGGCAAAAATTGCTTCCGACATGAATAAACCCGACGGCTTAACGTTCATAGGACCTTCCAAGATTGAAAAATTCATGGAAAAATTGCCCGTTGAAAAGTTTCATGGCGTAGGTAAAGTTACCGCAGAGCGGATGAAAATGCAGGGAATCAGAAAGGGTAGCGACCTAAAAAAGCTGACCGAAGAACGTTTGGCATTATTATTTGGCAAATCAGGAAAGTTCTTTTATAACATTGTGCGAGGAATTGACCACCGTGCGGTAAAGCCCGATAGAGAGACCAAGTCTATTAGCTCTGAAGATACTTTTGGAAGCGATTTAGATAAGGGCAGCGAAATGTATGAGCGTCTACTTCAAATTACACAGTCGGTCTTCAAACGCATTAATCAATACCAGTTATTCGGCAGAACCTTAACCGTTAAAGTCAAATTTTCCGACTTTAAGCAAATTACCAGAAGTATTTCTTTTGAGCATCCCATTAACAATGAAAACGATGCCTATCAAGCTGCAAAAACCTTAATAGAACAAACAGACTTTGGAGGAAAACTGGTACGTTTATTAGGAGTTGGCTTTTCTAATTTCCACGAAGCAAAACCGAAGCAAAGAAATAGGATAGAGGAGCAGAAGTTGCTTTTTTAGAAATAGGAAACAATCATAGTTAATCCTATCGAGTTTCCTATGTGCCTATGTGGCTCATATAATTAGAGAAAAATCTAAACACATAGACAGATAGCAACATGATGTTGATTTTAAATTACCATAAGCATTTCTTTCTAGCATAAAAATGTCCGTCATTTTACAAAACGACGGACATTTTTATGAGGTATCAACTACTAGTTATTAACATTAACCGTTAAAAGATCGGCATGGTCAGCTAAGATTTTCATCTTTTGCAAATCTGTTAATTTTGAAAATTTCAATTTTTCCATCTCAAAATCGGCAAAAGTTTCTTTGTTAACCTTTTTCCCTATCTGTTGAAGTAAATCACTAACATCCTTATAACAAGAAGTTACCGGATCCGCGTACTTTAAAAGTTGCAATGCGTTATTGTATTCTTCTTTAGCTTCTAATATATGGGCTTTTTGAAGTACCTTTTTACAGTTTTCTTCCTTCTGATCAATATAGATTTTAGTAATCAAACCTTCTACCTCTTTAAAACAGGAAATGTCTTCAGGAATATATTTCAAAAAATTAAAAGCTTTTACGAATTCCTTTCTTTCAATGTTTGTTTTTGCAGAAGCCATGATCTTATTACAATTTTCTTTATAAAACTTGATAATGTTACCATTGGCCACTACAAAAAAATCTTGTAGCTGTTTGTCGTTGGATCTAACCTGATTGATTGCTTTTGAAATAGCTAAATGATGATCAGCACCCACCACTGTAAACGTTTTTCGGTAAGTGTTAAAAATGATATTATGATCTATATCTTTGGCTTCTAAAGTAATTTCAACCTTTAACAACATGTTCTGCTGCATTTCACCAGCATTTATCTGTTCTACTATTACAATACTAGGAATTATTGTGAAAGGGCTCTGATTAGAGAAAGTTACTTTACCTTGATAGATCCCTTTAACTTTATCAATTAAGCTGTTGTAATTACTTCTTGCAATTTTCTTATTTTCATTGATAATTAAGAAATCGTAAGCAATATGATTACTTTCTTGAGCCGCTAGTGTTATAGTATTAACCAGTAGTAAAGCTAAAATCGCCATTTTTTTAAGGCTCATCGATTATGATTTAATGGTGATGAAAATATTCTGCCCCTTGATATTTCTGCTCGCCTCTAAGCCTTTACTTCTCAAAAACTTAATAATTTCTGAGGCAAACCTGTTAGGGTTATACGGCTTGTTGGTTTCTTGATCCATTAAGGGAATTCTCACTTCACTAAAGATCATCTTTTTCTCTACAACACCCTCTAAATTCGACCTGCCTTTAAAAGCATTTGCGGCTACCCATTCTTCTATAAATTCATTTAAATAACCACCTTCTGGAGCCTTCGAATCAAAATCCAGCTTTGCATTTTCGTCTAGATTAAACTCTATTTTAATTGCACGACCAATTTCTCTGATTTCGTCGGTTTTATTTAACAAAGTATTTAGAAACTCCTCGCGAATTTTATCAAAAGCCCTATCTATAAGTTTTTCAAAATCATTGGTTTGAAATCTTCCACTACTAGCAGTTTTATTAGAAAAGCTAGCTCCAGTGTGCGTTTCGAAAGCAGTAACCCCTAAAGTAATATTTGTCCCGCTATCATCTTTTGAGGTCTGAACGTCTACTTGCACATAGAAATCGGCACCCGAACTTTGCAATAGATCAGATTTAAAATCGCTTTGCCTATCAGCACTAAATGCTGAGCTTGCGGCAGAAGCCCTTAAGCTAGCGGCAAAATCCACTGTTGACCATCCACGCTGATCAAATGCTTCTTTAACTCTAGATACTGCGGTGCGAATGTGCGGATTACTGTCTAAAACGGTCCTAATATCTTCGCCTTGTTTATTGTAAGGCACTACCATAATTTTGGCGGCAGCTCTCTCTGCTTCGTCTCTTTTAGTGGCAGCTACTTGCGCAAAACTTGTGTTTGCGATACAAATTGCCACGATTAGGAGACAATAAGCGGCAAGCCTTCTTAAATTAATCATCATTAGAAACCAATTTTATTAAGTACTTTGTTTTGCTCTAAATATCTTCTAAGCTGATTATAATTAACCTTAAAAGTCGCAATCGCTTTGATACATTTCTTAGCTTCTTTACATCCGGTAAATTCAACTTTATTATCGGTAATAAATTGTTTGTAACCAGTTGCCCAAAAATCTTTAAAAAAAGTGGCGTGCTGGGTTTCTACCGACTGTCCTTTGGTAATTAAGGGATTCTTAAAATCTGTACCAGGAAAGCCCATATAAAACAATTGACGTAACGCTTTTTGATGAGCTGCTGCTGTGGCCACGGCTTTACCCACATCATCTTTTTCATTATCAAGTTCATCACTTACACCTACAAGCGTTAAAATGCCCTGGGTGTCATGACTAACTAGTGTAGAAGTTGAATAAGGATTAACATACTTTGGGGCACTACAAGCGGCAAATAATGCCACCATACAACTAATAGTAAGGATTTTTTTCATTTTCATTTATTTAAATTGACTTTATGTTTTATCTAATTATTGCACCTAATTTTGCATTGATCTTTTTAGCTGCTTTATATTCTTTATTCTCATCTATAATTACTGCTTTTGAGAAATTTTCATCCTCTACATTCACTACCCAAGCAGTAGTAAGCTTCTGCTTTCTTTCTACGGGCTTACCATCTATCTGTGTTTCTGTTATTTTAATAATTTCAAGCTGTTGGCCTTTGTGCAAGCCAATCTTAAAGCCTCCACCTAAAATGAATTCATCTTTATTCTTTTTATCAAATTCAACAATAGACAAGGAAACAGGGAAATTAAAACTGTTGAACTTTTTAATGTTTTCGCTCAAACGCTGTAGCGCTACCATAAAAGCATCTTCTTTATGTGCCTTAATTTGCTTAAGCTGGTTCTCCTTGAGTTCTTCTACTTTTTGTTCATCCTTAGTAAAGTATTTTTTTTGGACATTTTTTATGGTCTGATCTATAGGTAAAAGCTCGCTACTTATATTCTCTGTGGCGATAATTTCTCCAGTGGACACATCCAATACTTTGATTTGGATGTTAATTGCACTTTCAAATCCTTTTTGGATAGGTGAATGTCTGATGGAAACGATATTGCTAGCAATTAAGAAACTAGCCCCTTTACTTACTCCTTCCTTTACGCTACTTTGACTATCCATAAAAGCCTCGCTTCGCTGAAGTTTCTTTTCTTTCTCTATCTCTTGTAATTTTTCTCGATCAACTACCGTAAATCTTTTAGCCGCTACAAAAGTATTCAGTACCGTTTCTTGGATAATTTTTGCATCAGCATTGGTAACTCTATTTTCATCAAAGGTGATGGGGATAATAGCAACAGATATTCGCTCCTGCGCAATCGCATAATAGGAGGTAAGTGATAGTAATAAAATGAACAGTCGTTTTTTCATTATTTTTTATGATGTTTTGTATTAAATAGTTGCTACTTGATTTTTAAAACTGACCGCAAACTTCATTTTTTTTATTGATTGCAAATAGAAAACAGAGGGTAGTTAGGTAGGTAGTTTTAAAACTACCCAGTAGGTAGTACAGCCATAACCAGTTGTTTTTCAAAAAAATACAAAAAACACTGATTAGACACTTAACAGTTCTACGTTTTTAACCATCTAGTGAATATTTGTTTTTTAAATAATTAGATATTTTTGCGGCTGATTACTTTTCCGTTACGATTTAGATTACATCTCAAAATGCATCCTAAGCTTTCTCTTTTACTCATCATCACGCTCTTTTACCTTCCCTTATTTAGTCAGACGGTAAACCCGCAGAAATTAGAACAAGAAATATCTACACTAAATGATGAACACAAGTACGATGTTTCTATTACGAAACTAAATGACATTATTAATGATAGCGATGCAACAGCTTACGACCGTTACAATGCCTATCTACAAAAGTATTTGACCTATAAAAGAGTTTTCAATTATGCTAGTTCTGAGGAGAATTTAAACTTAGCACTAAATGAGGGACTAAAAACCAGCCATAAAACAGAAGTAGAAACTAGGGTATTGGTAGAACGTTTATTCCTTAATTTTGATTTGCTACGAAATGATGAAGTGGCCAAAATTGTACCGCAAATAAAGGAAGAGAATCTTCATTTATTAAGCATTGACAATCAAGCTTTTTATGTTTCTGTTTTAGCAGTATTGGCTACTCGCAAAGGCGATTATAAAGAAGCTGAAAGGCGACTAGACCAAGCCATAGAAATGCTAACCAGGGACAATCCGAAGCACCTACCTAATATCTACAGAAAAAAAATTGCTTTATATCAAAATACCAATGAGCCAAAAAAGGTGCTGGATGCTTACAAAAAAGGTGTTTATTACGCAGAAAAATACAAAATAGACATTTATAGAATTGTAATGGACGAGGCGATGCTGGTTTATTACACCTTTATTAAAGATTACAAACGAGCACTAGAATTTCAAAAAAATGTCATCAAATTGCGTACTAAGTACGATGCGTCTAATGTAAGCTCTAAGTTAAATAAACTGGAACGTGAAAAGATTGAAGCAGCAGCTATGCTCAGGCTAAAAAACGAGCAAAACATTAGAATATTCCTAATTATATTAGCTGTTTTACTAGGTGTTATCATTTTTATTTTATTCCAATTATCTAACGCCAATAAGCAAAAACACTTACTTGCCGAAAGGGAAAACAATCGAATGCGCTATGAACTACAACAGCTTACAGAAGAACTTACGGATAAAGGAGAAAACGAGCTTGATTTGAACCAACATCAACTTTCTGAGCGTCAATTAGAAATTATAGATTTGGTTAAACAAAATAAAACCAATAAAGAAATAGGACAAGCATTATTTATTTCAGAAAATACCGTAAAATACCACCTTAAAGTAATTTACGAAGTACTTGGAATTGCCAATAGATTTGAGTTGAAGTAAAATTAACTGCCCCTTAACCTAAACTTAATTGGCTAACGCTAAATTTGTTATCAAATTAGAAGTAATGAAGATTAACTTTATTCTTATAGCTGTTGCCATAGTTGCCATTTTGGGCTTTATCTACTTTGTAGTAAAAAGAAACCATAGAGACCAAAAGGATCTGGAAAAAGAGCTTAACCAAAAAGAGCTCAGACCAGATAAGCACAGTGGCGATAAAATCTAGCTTACTGTGGTAAGCGCTCCACCTGCATTAATAAAGGAGGAGATGACAATGCTTCCAAAAAGGCAATGATGGCCTTTCTTTCCCTTACGTTTAGCATAATTCCTCTCAACAATTTATCATTTTTCGGCAATAACGAGTCATTCTCCTGTCCTGGTAAAATGGTGTGTTCAGGCATCCCCATATTGTACAAAATCATTAAGCTATCCATGCTCTTTACCAAACCATGATGGAACCAAGGACCAGTTTGCATTACATTACGCAAACCTGGGGTTTTAAACTTACCTACATCTTCAGGCTTCTTGGTAACATTATACAAACCCAAATCCTGATTTTTGGTACCATATTCCGTTAAACCAATGTTGTGAAATTCCTTATCGGTAAAATAGGCACCGTAATGGCAGTTCATACATCTAGCCTTAGTCCTGTACAGATGTAATCCCAACAATTCTTGATCGCTAAGCGCTTGATGATCTCCTTTTAAAAAACGATCAAACTTGGTGTCCTGACTCACAATACTTTGCTGAAATGTGGCCAAACTCCCAAAAATCCTTTCATTGGTAATCGTAGCTGTACCAAAAGCGGCTTTAAAATAAGCGCGGTAACCTCTAATTTTATTTAGTTTTTTAGCCAACGATTTTAAGTCTTGGTTCATTTCATTATGAGCTGAAATAGGCCCTTCAGCTTGCTTCACCAAGGTATTAGCCCGTCCATCCCAAAAGAAGCGCTGATAGACCCACACGTTTTCTAACGATGGCGCATTGCGGATATTTGGAAGCTGATCATGCCCCAAAGAAACCTCCTTTCCATCGGCCCATTGCAAAGCAGGATCATGACAAGTAGCACAAGAAATTTGATTAGCACCTGAAAGTCTGGTATCAAAGAAAAGTAGTTTACCTAGCTCCAAAACGTTTTTGATGGAATCATTCGTTAAATCCAAGGGAGAAGCCTGTAGCGTGTCTAGCTCTTTAAATTTTACGCTATGATCAACACTTGGTTTAGGCCAAAACTGCTTTGGTTGAGCATATACTTTCCTCAATGAATCGATCGTAAGCCCATCACTGCCTATCCAATCGTTAGATTTGAAGGAAATCAGCAACAAGCCACTTAAAAGGAAAGCCAAACCAAACAGTACTTTGTTCATTGGCCGCAAAAATAAGAAATTCTAAGATACCTGTTCCTTAACTTGATGAGGCTCAGATTTTACACTAGCAACAAGCTTTTTTGTTCTGTTTTGGAAACGAATAAACAGTAGGATAGAGGCTGTTAGCAAACCAAAAGTCAAACCATACCAAATCCCTTCAACACCCATTTTCAATTCTATTCCTAAAACATAACCCACAGGAATACCGATTACCCAGTAAGACAAGAAAGTAATAAAAGTAGGCATATTCACATCGCCAAGTCCTCTTAAAACACCTAAACCCACTACTTGAGTACCGTCAAACAATTGGAAAAAACCAGCGAGAATAAGCAGTTGAGCAGCAATGGTAATTACCGTTGGATCGCTGGTATAAATGTAAGGCAGGTAATTATTGGCCAACATAAATATCAAGGCGGTAAACGACATAAATACAATCACAATATGATAACTGGCAATTGCCGAAAGTCTTAAAGGACCAAAATTCTTGCTTCCGAAGTTATTTCCCGTTTTAATAGTGGCCGCGTTGGCAATTCCAGTAGCAAGCATATAGGTGAATGCCGCTAATGATAAAGCGGTAAAATGAGCTGCTTGTTCTACCTTACCAATACTACCAATTAAAATACCAGCACCACTAAACGCACTAATTTCAAACGAATATTGCAAAGCTACAGGAGCGCCCAGTTTGGTGATTTTTTTAATCCTTGAAAAATCAAAAGAGAACAATTTAAATTCGGTTAAATAGGCTTTGAAGTTTTTGGAATTAAAAACATAAGCCCCCATGGCAATAGCCATTAAAATACGATCAATTAAAGTACTTAAACCTACACCGCTAACGCCCATTGGCGTAATGCCAAACATCCCTTTTACGAAGATGATTCCCAAAATCACATTGATTACATTACCCCAAATAGAGATCAGCATGGCTTGTTTGGTAAAGCCCAAACCTTCGGTAAATTGCTTAAATACCTGAAAAATCATCAGCGGGAAAATAGACACCCCCATAAACATCAGATAGGGTTTGGCATGCATTACTACATCTGGCGACTGTTTAAGGTGGTCAATCACAAAATAATAAACCACCAGTACCAAACTGTACAAAATGACACTAGCCACCACATTGATCAACAAACTATTGGAGATGAGTTTACCACATTCCACCTTGTTGTTGCCACCATTAGCCTGTGCAATTAAGGGGGTTAAACCGTATGAAATCCCCAATCCTAATACCAAAATCAGCATGAAAAGACTATTCACTAACGAAACCGCTGCTAACTGTACAGTTCCAGCAAAATGTCCCACAATCATACCGTCGGCCATGTGCACCAAGGTATGGCCCAATTGTGACAACACAATAGGCATCGCTAAAACTAAATTATCTTTATAGTAAGACTTGTATTTGGTAAATGAATAAGTGAACATACGCCGCAAAATTCGGAATTTTAAACGGGATTATTCTCTGATAAACGTCATACTCGTATTTCGCCGCAGTGAAACAGGACTTAAAATTTATTACCCTCTACTTTCAAGTCGGCCATTACATAATACTCTTCCTTTTCGGTAATATGTGGTAGTATAACTCCTGATAAAATAAGGTTAACAATAATTTTTTGAGCCTTACGATAGGCACTTCGGGTTAGCTTGCTAAATTCCTTAAGCGTGATACGTCCATTGGCGTCAAGGTATTCCAATAAAATCTTTTCTTGCGCTGAATAACTAATGAATGTACCTTCTTCTTGATTATCCTTCTTTAGTACATCTATTAAAATCTTACTGGCCAGCACGGTTTTATCCTGCACCCTAAAATAAACCCACCATTTGCCCTGTTCATCTAAGGCATAGTGAGGTTTTACATCGCTCTTTGGAATTTCGGCCACCAATACCAATTTATCATCGACCAAGTATTCTTCAAAACGTGGTTCAATGGCGGGTTTACAAAATTGATGCGCAGCCTTGTTCACCATATATTTTTCTTCCTCTTCAGCTTTTACGCCTTTAATCGAGCCATCATCGGCCACGCCAATTAGCAACCGCCCACCTTGATTATTGGCAAAAGCTACCAATGTTTTGGCAATCTTTTCGGCCTTACTAATGGTCTTCTTAAAATCTAGGCTAACATTTTCGCCTTCAAGGATCAATCTTTTAATATTCATTTCAGACCATTTTAATAGTATGCAAATCAGAACAACTTTCTACTTTTAACTTTATACCTTCAACTAAATAGCTACTCGTTGTTTTTCACCAGCAAACTTTATCCTCAAGTATACTTCATTCATTACCGTAGCACAAAGTTCGCCTTGCTTATTATAAAGTTCCATTGGGTAGGCCTTTACAAATTTACCATGTTCGTTCAAGGCAGTTTCTGCCTCTGCAATCATTTCGTCGGTAATATTTAAGGTAAAATACAAGCTGGTAAGTCCAGGTTTAATATATTGGATAGAGGCACTTTTAAGCCAAACCCTACACTTATAACCTCTGCGCTGCATCAATTGATCAAACAAAATGGCATAAAAAGGATCTGTAGCAGCGTAAATGGTACCGCCAAAAATAGAACCGTTATAATTCCTGTTTAAAAAACTATTGCTAATTTTTACATCAACCCCTCTAAACCCCTTGTGGAATTTCTTTACCCAAATACGTTGAAACAATAAAGGTGGATATAAGCTTAATGCCCATTTTAAGGTTCTCTCTGAAACAATCATAACAGCTAAATATCATCATTTGCCTCGAAGTAAAAAAGGGTTGTGTAAAACTTAACCTGAGCGTAACTTTTAACCGTAAACACATCAGTCAAATAATTTGAAAAATCCAATTCGCTTATCGTTCTATAAAATCTGTATATCTGTGGCTTTTTTCTTTATTGCTGCAATATTCTGTAACATTTCTAAAGTGTCTAAAACTTTTCCACAATGGCACTTAAAGTGTAGCTTATTTTGCTAAATTCGCAAGGTTATAATAAAACGTATAATCTTGTGTTCAGCGATAGGCAATGGGCGTAAAAAAACGCTTAATGTATTACGCAAACGCAAAACATAAAAATTTATGGCAGAAGATTTAGAAAATCAGGAGAACGATAAGATTATCCCCATCAATATAGATGAGCAGATGCGTACTGCTTACATCGACTATTCGATGTCGGTAATTGTGAGTAGGGCATTACCCGATGTGCGTGATGGTTTAAAACCAGTGCACCGTAGGGTACTTTATGGAATGTTAGACCTAGGTGTAGGTGCTGGCAAGCCATACAAAAAATCAGCACGTATTGTGGGTGAAGTACTAGGTAAGTATCACCCTCACGGCGATTCATCGGTATACATGACCATGGTACGTATGGCCCAACCTTGGAGCTTGCGCTACATGATGGTGGATGGACAGGGTAACTACGGATCAGTAGATGGTGACTCACCAGCGGCAATGCGTTATACCGAGGCACGTTTCCAAAAAATTGCAGAAGAAATGTTGGCCGATATCAATAAAGATACGGTAGATTTCCAAAACAACTTTGACGACTCGTTAGAGGAACCAACAGTATTGCCTTCAAAAGTGCCAAACCTGTTAATTAACGGTTCTTCGGGTATTGCGGTAGGTATGGCTACCAACATGGCACCACACAACCTTACCGAAACCATCAATGCCACTATTTCATACATTGATAATAGAGAAATTACGATTGCTGAATTGATGAAGTTCATTAAAGCACCTGATTTCCCAACTGGAGCCATTATATATGGTTATACAGGTGTACAGGAAGCTTTTGAGACTGGTAGAGGCCGTATTGTAATGCGTGCTAAAGCTGAAATTGAAACCATCAAAGAGCGTGAAGTAATTATTGTAACAGAAATCCCTTATTTGGTGAATAAAGCCATGATGATTGAGCGTACTGCTGAATTAATTGGTGAGAAAAAAATCGAAGGTATTTCAAATATCAAAGACGAATCCAACAAGGATGGTATCCGTATTGTTTACGAAATCAAGAGAGATGCCAACGCAAATGTTGTATTAAACAATTTATTTAAACAAACTGCGCTACAAAGCTCATTTAGTGTAAATAACATTGCTTTGGTAAATGGTCGTCCACAATTATTAAACCTTAAAGACCTTATCCATCATTTTGTTGAACACAGACATGATGTGATTATTCGTAGAACTCGTTTCGAATTAGCAGAAGCGGAGAAACGTGCACACATTTTAGAAGGTTTATTGATTGCATTAGACCATATTGATGAAGTCATCAAATTGATCCGTGCATCAAGTACTCCTGAAGAGGCGAGAACAGGCTTAATGGAAACGTTTGGCCTAACCGACATTCAGGCACGTGCAATTCTTGATATGACCTTGCGTAGGTTAACAGGACTAGAGCGTGATAAGATCAAAGAAGAGTATGCAGAATTGATGAAAACCATCGAGTACTTGAAATCTGTATTGGCAGATGAAAGTCTACGTATGAAAATCATCAAAGATGAGTTAACGGAAATGCGTGATAAATACGGCGATGAGCGTAGAACAACTATTGTTCACTCGGCCGAAGATATGAGCATGGAAGACTTCATCGTAGACGAAGAAGTGGTAATCACCATTTCTCATGAAGGTTATATCAAACGTACGCCAGCTTCTGAATATCGCACACAAAGCAGGGGAGGCAAGGGCTCTAAAGGAAGTGACTCAAGAAATGAAGACTTTATTGAGCATCTGTTAATTGCCACTAACCACAACTATATGTTGTTCTTTACCGAAGCAGGTAGATGTTTCTGGTTAAGAGTTTACGAAATCCCAGAAGGTACACGCCAAAGCAAAGGACGTGCACTACAAAATATCATCAATATTCCTAAGGAAGAAAAAGTGAAGGCCTACATTAAGGTGAAGAACTTGAAAGACCAAGAATATCTGGAGAACAACTACATCATCATGTGTACCAAAAAAGGTACCATCAAGAAAACTTCTTTAGAAGCTTATTCTCGTCCACGTGTAAATGGTATCAATGCCATCAACATTAACGAGGGTGACCAATTATTAGAAGCAAGCTTAACCACTGGTAGCAGTGAAATTGTAATGGCATTGCGTTCAGGTAGAGCAATTCGCTTTAATGAAAGCACGGTTAGACCAATGGGCAGAACAGCTACGGGGGTACGTGGGGTAACCTTAGCGCATGATAAAGATGAAGTAGTAGGCATGATTGCTATCGACAGTCCTGACGCTACGGTATTAGTAGTTTCTGAAAAAGGATACGGAAAACGCACCGATATTGAAGACTACAGGGTAACCAACCGTGGTGGTAAAGGGGTTAAAACCATTAGCATTACTGATAAAACAGGTGATTTAGTAGCCATTAAAAACGTAACCGATGCTGACGACTTAATGATCATCAACAAATCAGGTATCGTTATTAGAATTGCGGTAAGTGAATTAAGAGTAATGGGTAGAGCTACCCAAGGAGTACGTTTAATTACCTTAAAAGGTAGTGATGAAATTGCTTCTGTAGCTAGAATTGACCATGAAGACGAGGAAGAAGAAACCGAAGGACTAAACAATGGCGAAACCCAAACTGGAGAGGGCGAAGCTAGCAATGAAAGCGAGAACAACACTTCAGAAAATTAAATAATTGAGTAATTTTAAACCGAAATCCATCACGATTGTTAAAAAAACCGTAATATCGTGATGGGTTTTCCCGTTAAAGAACTATAATTTTATAAATACATGAAAAAATTAATTTTAAGTGTAGGTGTGATGAGTTTATCAGTATTCGCCTATGCCCAAAAATCAGAAGTTGCTGAAGCGAAAAAATCTTGGGACCTATTCCAAGCCATGAATCAGGCACAAAATCTTCAAAAGAATTTGGAAAACTTAAATAAAGGTTTAGCCCATACTGATTTAGCGATAGCAAACGAAAAGACTAAAAACACTGTAGAGCCATGGTCTTACAGAGCTTCAATGGCATCAGCAATTGCTTTATTGGATACTACTAGTGAAGCAAATTCAGCAGCTAAACAAAAAATTGCAGAAGAAGCAATTTTAAAAGTAGAAGAATTAGATAAAAAAGGCGAGCAAAAAGAAGCTATTTCCAATGCGAAAATCAATATTGCTAATGCGATCCAATCAAGAGGAATTAGAGCTTACAATAAAAAAGATTACGCTACAGCATTCAAAATTTTCACAGAAATCACTGAGAAAAACCCAACCGATACTTCTATGTATTTAAATGCGGGTGTTGCAGCAAAACAAGCTCAAAACTACGCAGGTGCAGTTAAAAACTTCAAAAAGGTAGCGGAACTTAATGGTCCAGATTCAAAAAACCTTTTATTGGAGTCGATAAATATCGAATTGGTAAACCTAAAAGATACTACAGCGGGTTTAGCAACCATTGAACAAGCTTTAAAGAAATATCCAGATGATCCTGATTTTGTAGGTACTCAAACTGATATTTATATCGTAAGAGGAGAAATCGAAAAATCTCAGGAATCTTTAAACAAGTTAATTGCAAAAGATCCAAACAAAGCAATTTATCATTTCCTTTTAGGCGAAACTTACTACAAGCAAGCGCTTAACGTACAAAACGAAAGACAAAAAGTAGATGCTAAAAAAGTTAAGGAGTACAATGCATTAACCGCTAAAATGACTGGTTTAATCGACAAGTCATTACCTTACTACAAAAAAGCGCAAGAATTGGACCCTAAAGCTATCCATACTTTAGAGGCGCTAAAACAAATTTACGCTTTCAAGAGTGATACAAAAAGCTACGAAGAGACTAAAAAACTTTTAGATTCGCTTCAGCCGAAACAATAATAAACTGAATAATCAGTGAATTAAAAAGGGAGATAATTAAACTTTATCTCCCTTTTTTAGTTATTTTGTATAAAGCTTTTTATACCAATGCATAAATTACTTTTCAATATACTTGCTCTATCCTTATTTAGCCAGCTGGCATTTTCTCAAGGTTCCCAAATTAAAATAGCTAATAACAGCTTAGCCAAGCTACAAAATAGCATTGCCGAAAAAGCAGATGCCAAAAAACAATTAGCCATCATAGGAGAGGGGATAAAGGCTATTGACCTTGCCGAAAAAGACAAAAAGACCAAAAATTGGCCAGAAACTTGGGCCATAAAAGCATATTTAAGCTCGTACATTTCAATTATTGACGAAAATGAAGCCAATGCCGACAAGTATTTTCAATTGGCACAAGACGCATTAGCACAAGCGATACAATTAGACAAATTCCAATCTAATACCGAATTAATTAAAGCAGCTGACCATAATGTTCATGTTAAAAGATTACGCAAGGGGACAGAAGCTTTCCAACAAAATGATTTTGCCGTAGCTTATGACTTATTAAAAAATGTAAGCGATTTTATGCCTGCAGACACTTTGCTGGCAACCAATGTGGCTATTTGCGCACAAAACCTACAACAATACAACGACGCACTTTCGTATTATATCAGAGCAAAGGAAAAAGGAGCAAAAAATCCAGCCTTGTTCCAAAATATTGCTAACATATATGCGTCTAAATTTGAGACAGAATTAGCCATTAAAACCTTGGAAGAAGGTTTGGCGGTAAATGCTTACCATCCGCTGTTAACCAATGACTATATCAATCTGTTGTTAGACACCGAACAATACGAGAAAGCCACCAAAGCCATCGAAACTTCTTTAAAAACCGACAAAAGAAGTAAGCTCTTGTTTTTCTTATACGGCTATCTACAACAAAATCAGGCTAAAAACATAGCTACAGCAGAATTATCTTACCAAAAAGCATTGGAAGTAGATTATAATTACTTTGATGCACTTTATCAGTTAGCCCTAGCATATATCCAAGATGCCAATCAAGCCTTGGAGCAAAAAGACAATAAAAAATTTGCAGCTAACATCAATCGAGCTGAATATTCATTATTAAGAGCTCATGAGATTAACATCAATCACAAGAACACCATCAAACTGTTAATCGATATCTATACACGTAAAAATAGGCTCGATAAAGTACAGGAGCTTAAACGTAAACTTAACGAGTTCTAGATTATTCTATATTTTCTATAAAAAGACAAGAAATGAAGGTTGGAGAGAGGTTTCAAAAACACAAGTTAACATAACGTAAATTATACAACAATTTAATTATCCAATCTATTTCCTAAATTAGCAGCAATTTCTAACCCAATAAAACAAATACATACAAATGAAAAATATTGCTGTGATTGGCTCAGGCACTATGGGAAATGGCATTGCACATACCTTCGCTCAATTTGGTTACGCTGTAAACCTGATAGATATTAATGCCGATGCTTTAAAAAAAGCTATTGACACCATTAGCAAAAACCTAGACCGTCAGGTTTCCAAAGGAACGCTTACAGAAACTGATAAAGAAAATACATTAAAGAATCTGAGCACACACACAGATTTGGCATCTGCAGTGGCCAACGTAGACTTAGTCGTAGAAGCTGCTACAGAAAATATCGACTTAAAACTCAAAATATTTAAGGATTTAGATGCATTCACTAAGCCAGAAACCATTTTGGCAACCAATACGTCTTCCATTTCCATTACGCAAATTGCTGCTGTAACCAATCGTGGCGACAAAGTAATCGGCATGCATTTCATGAACCCAGTGCCGATTATGAAACTGGTTGAGGTAATTCGTGGTTATGCAACTAGTGATATAACTACAAATCTAGTTATGGAATTATCGCAAAAATTGGATAAAGTTCCTGTTGAAGTGAACGATTACCCAGGTTTTGTGGCCAACCGTATTTTAATGCCAATGATTAACGAGGCCATCTATTCGCTTTACGAAGGTGTTGCTGGCGTTTATGAAATTGATACTGTAATGAAATTAGGAATGGCGCACCCTATGGGACCGCTACAATTGGCAGATTTTATTGGTTTAGACGTTTGTTTGGCCATTTTAAACGTATTACATCAAGGCTTTGGAAATCCAAAATATGCCCCCTGCCCTCTTCTCGTAAACATGGTTACCGCGGGTAAAAAAGGCGTTAAAAGTGGTGAAGGTTTCTACGACTACAGCAATGGCATTAAAGACGCCAAAGTTGCCGCTAAATTCAGTTAAAACAATTATTAGAAGCGCAAAAACCCTGCGTTGAAAATACCGATAGTCCTGCCATTCGCTTTACTTTGCCTTTCGTTAACTCAAGGCTTCGTGTTCGCTACTGTCAGGGCTATTTTATTTAGGTTTGTACAACATCATACCCAAATAAAAACCTACAAAAAAGCTATATTTGTTCCATGAACGAAAATCTTGATCCTTCTTCAGAGAATTTAAGCCCAACTGAACGTGATATTGAAAAAGTATTACGCCCGCAGGAGTTTGAAGACTTTACGGGACAAGATAAAGTACTAGAAAATCTTAGGATTTTCGTTCAAGCAGCTAAACTACGTGGCGAAGCCTTAGACCATGTATTATTGCATGGCCCTCCAGGATTAGGAAAAACTACTTTATCGCATATTATCGCCAACGAAATGGGCGTAAATATCAAAGTAACTTCTGGCCCAGTATTAGATAAACCTGGAGACTTGGCTGGACTTTTAACTAATTTAGACAGTGGCGACATTCTCTTCATCGACGAGATCCACCGCCTTTCTCCATTAGTAGAAGAATATCTTTACTCGGCCATGGAGGATTTCAAGATTGACATTATGCTGGAAAGCGGCCCTAATGCCCGTTCCGTACAAATAGGTCTTAACCCCTTTACTTTAGTAGGCGCCACTACACGATCTGGTTTACTTACCGCACCGCTAAGAGCTCGTTTCGGGATCAACTCTCGTTTGGCTTACTACGATGCGAAACTATTGACGACCATCGTATTACGTTCATCAGCGATCCTCAACACACCAATTAACGAAGAAGGTGCTTATGAAATCGCCCGCCGTAGTCGAGGCACCCCCCGTATTGCCAATGCCCTATTGCGTCGTACTCGTGATTTTGCACAAATTAAAGGGAATGGTAAAATCGACACGGAAATTGCCCGTTATGCTTTATCGGCACTCAATGTAGATGAGCATGGCTTAGATGAAATGGATAATAAGATTCTTTTAGCCATTATCGATAAATTCAAAGGTGGTCCAGTAGGCTTAAAAACCATTGCTACTGCCGTGGGCGAAGACGATGGAACCATTGAAGAAGTATATGAACCTTTCTTGATCCAAGAAGGCTATTTAATGCGTACCGCTCGTGGTCGTGAAGTAACCGAAGCAGCTTACAAACATTTAAATCGTGTTAAATTAGGGCAAACCGGAAAACTATTTTAGATGCTTTAATTATTATTATCGGTTTTAACGCGAAGAAAATAAGAGATGCGCTAAGAACGCAAAGGCTTTTATTTATTCTAAAAATATCCCTATGTGCCTATGTGTTTTTATTAAACACCAAAGATTTAGCCTTGCTGACTTTCAGTTCTCGATGATCGAAAAATCGGTATAGGTTACATTCGAAACAACAACCGTTCGGCGTCGCAAACCTCGCAGGTTTTAAAAACCTACGAGTTTTTTTTCGCACTAAATAAACCTTTGGTAATTAATTTAATACCTCCTTCAAATAGTCTCATTTATTAATGGTAAATTAAAGGCTAGTAAACATTCAGTTTGCTTTTTTGTTGACTATACATATGAATATAGAACTACGTAAGCTCACGATTGAAGATTACAATGACCTTAAAGAATCCATGCAGCAAGCCTATCTAGACAGCGGTAATGGCGTATGGAGCAGAGCAAAAATAAACGATTTATTAAAAATTTTCCCCGAAGGACAGCTATGTATTGCCGTTGATGGCAAAGTAGTAGCGTGTTCGCTTTCGATCATTGTCGACTATGACATCTTTGGAGATAATCACACTTATGAGAAAATCACTGGAAAATATACTTTCTCTACACATACTCCTCAAGGCAATGTACTATACGGCATAGAGGTATTCGTCCATCCCGAGTACAGAGGTCTACGATTGGCCAGACGTTTATATGAAGCCAGAAAGGAGCTTTGCGAACTGCTTAATTTAGAGAGCATCATTGCCGGAGGCAGACTACCTGGATATCATGAATATGCAGATCGTTTAACACCCCGTCAGTATATTGATAAGGTAAAGGCAAAAGAAATTTACGATCCTACTTTAAGTTTCCAAATTTCCAATGATTTTCACGTCCGTAAAGTTTTAAAAAACTACTTACCTGGCGATTTAGAATCAAAGGAATATGCCACGCTTATTGAATGGAACAATATCTATTATCACGACAATGTTTCACCACGATCAGCCAAAACCATCAGACTTGGTTTAGTGCAATGGCAAATGCGTTTGTTTAATGATTTAGAAGCCTTTTATGAACAGGTAGAGTTTTTTGTAGACGCCGTAAGTGGTTACCAATCGGATTTTATCATGTTCCCCGAGTTTTTCAATACTCCTCTCCTACAGCCTTACAACCATTTGCCAGAACAAGAGGCCATGAAAAAACTGGCAGACAAAACCGAGGAAATTGTACAAAGGCTACAAGAATATGCTGTTTCCTATAATGTAAATATCATTGCGGGAAGTATGCCCATAAAAGAAAATGGCAAATTGTACAATGCTACTTATTTATGCCACAGGAACGGACTCACAGAAGATTATCGAAAAATACACATTACGCCCAACGAGAAGAAATACTACGGCATGAGTGGCGGTGATAAAATTGGCGTGTTTGATACCGATTGTGGCAAAGTAGGTATTTTGATTTGCTATGATGTAGAATTTCCGGAGCTAAGTCGCATTTATGCTGACCAAGGAATGCAGATTTTATTTGTTCCTTTTTTAACCGACACACAAAACGGCTATACTCGCGTGCGACATTGTGCACAAGCCAGGGCCATAGAAAATGAATGTTATGTAGCCATTGCGGGCTGTGTAGGCAATTTACCGAAGGTAAATAATATGGATATTCAATTTGCGCAGTCGGCAGTATTTACACCTTCTGATTTTGCATTCCCAACCAATGCCATTAAAGCCGAAACCACACCAAATACTGAAATGATGTTAATGGTAGATGTTGACCTTCACCTTTTGGATGAGCTACACCACTTTGGTACGGTAAAGATATTAAAGGATAGAAGAAAGGATTTATACGAAGTAAAGCTGCTAAAATAAGCAGCTTTACACTCAAAATAGAAATGAATGGTTCTCTATTTTGTCACATTATTTCTGAAAAAGATAAACCAAACAATTAGCAAAACCACTACAACAATGGGAATGATCCATTTCATGGCTTGCCCTGCACCTTCGTTATCAGGTTCGTTTACCGTAGGGGCAGGTTTTGGATTTTCTTTATGAGCATCATAATTCGTTTCCACGTCATGCGTGACGTGTTTATGTTCGTTTTCGGTATTTTCTGTCTGATTTTCCATAACTCGAGTTTAAATTTAGTAGTGTCTTATCATAATCTGCATTGTCCTTATTTAAACAATCAACCATAGTAAAAGGTTTTTTAGCCAAATGGCTATCTTTGCAGAGCAATGTTCAATCAGGCCGGTAAATACAGTAACATGATCAAGCAAGAAGCCCAGCGTTTGGGCTTTATGTCTTGTGGTATTGCCAAGGCCGAATTTTTGGAAGAAGAAGCGCCAAGATTGGAAAACTGGCTTAAGAACAACCATCATGGCGAAATGGGCTACATGGAAAATTACTTCGACAAACGCTTAGATCCCAGGTTGCTGGTGGAAGGTTCCAAATCAATTGTATCACTTACCTTAAATTACTATTCGGAAGAAAAACAACTTGACCAAAACGCCCCTAAAATCTCCAAATACGCCTACGGAACCGACTATCATTCTGTAATTAAAGAAAAGCTACAGGAGTTGATGCATTTCATCCGAGAAAACATCGGTGAAGTAGATGGACGTTGCTTCGTAGACTCGGCACCGGTAATGGATAAAGCTTGGGCACAAAAAGCTGGTTTAGGTTGGCGAGGCAAAAATTCTAATCTGATCAGTAAACAAGCTGGTTCATTTTTCTTTTTGGCTGAGCTGATCATCGACCTAGATTTAGAATACGACAACCCCTTTCCTACCGACCATTGCGGTTCTTGCACCCGCTGCATAGACGCTTGCCCCACCAATGCGATTGTGGCTCCCTATCAAGTGGATGGAAGTAAATGTATTTCCTATCTCACCATTGAACTTAAAAATGAAATCCCCAATGAGTTTAAAGGGAAAATGGATAACTGGATGTTTGGCTGTGATGTTTGCCAAGATGTTTGTCCTTGGAACAGATTTTCTACCGTACATAACGAAGAGCACTTTAAACCCAAAGAAGAACTGCTTGGATTGAGCAAAAGTGAATTGGTTGACATGACCGATGAAGTGTTTAAGCGGGTATTCAAAAACTCTCCTGTAAAACGAACTAAGTTTGCGGGCTTAAAACGGAATATCGATTTTTTAAAGCAATCATGAAAAAACTGACCTTATTACTTTGCTGTCTAGTTATTGGCTTTACAACATTTGCGCAAGAACTTAAACTCAAAAAGCGAAAAAGTGACGCGCTTACAGGGACCCAATTTTCAAAGCTGATTATCGATACCAACTTAAGTCTTTCTGCACGAGAGGAAATGATTTTCCAGGAAGTAAAAAATGGAAATATCCCATCCTTTTTAAGGAAGCTATCATCTATAGAAATAAATAAAGTAATTAATGCAAAATATTATAAATTAATCATATATAGTATTCCTGATTACCTTTCTATAGGTTCAGACACCAATTACTTTTATATACCCACCACTCCCATGCTGGCGCAACGTATTGCCAATTTAACCCATACTTTATTACCCACCAAAAGCATGGTAGATGAGATTTATGCACAAGCGATAATTAAATTAGAACCGCAGCCTATCCCACCTAGCAAGGCAATGATTACCGTACCCGTATTCATCGTCCATCACGAAATGATCTTAAAACAATTACAAGTCTTGGGAAGCAAATACCAACAAGGCTCGTTAACGGGAGGAAATAAAAAGGACATTATCATCTCTAATAAAATATACGGACAGCCCAGCCCTAGAGTTGTGATATACGGATGGCATAAACTGGATGGCAAAGCCATACAACCTGTTTACAACAAACACACCAATACTTGGGCCGATTATAGTCACGGAATACGTTTGGTGAGTGAAATAGGCTATCTAAATGGTAAAAAAGTGAAGCTTACCGATATTTTAAAAGATCCAGTTCTTCATGAATTACTGAGTGACGAAGGGATCATTGCGGAAGCGAAATACCCGATAAACTAGATAAAACTATTGATGAGGCTTGCTCACATATTTACTTCCTTTAAGGTAAAACCTAAAGGGCCACAAGGCATGTTCTTGAGCATAAGCCACGCCTATTCTTGCCGTGGCTGCAATTTTTTCATGGGAATATTGCTTTCCACTATCTTCAATCCAAATCTCATCTGAAGATAGCGCTTTAGCATTAAGCTCCTTATTTATACCTAAAGCTTGAGATAATGCTCCTGGACCTGCAGTGATACGTGGAGCCAATTTCTCCATCTTTCTCCGTTCCAACATCAGCTCTATACCTTCCGTAGGTTCAATAGCCCTAATCAACACCGCCTGCGGATTTCCCGCAGCACCACTTACTACATTCAACAGATGGTGAATACCATAGCACAAGTACACATAAGTTACTCCGCCGGCTAGATACATCGTTGCCGTTCTACTCGTATTTCTTCCACCATAAGCATGACAGGCTTTGTCTATCACCCCATCATAAGCTTCAGTTTCGGTAATGATCCCACCAGTAAGCTTTCCATTAATATTGGTGAAAAGCATTTTGCCAAGTAACTGTTTAGCTACCGCTACTACATCCTCATTCTGGTAAAACGAAGTGCTTAGCTTAACCATTAATTAAGTCCAATATATTCTTTAGATATCTAGCATCAACATCATCAAAATGAGACAGATATTCACTATCAACATCTAACACTCCAACGATCTGTTTGTTCAGGTAAAACGGCAAAACAATTTCAGACTTAGATGCTGAGGCACAAGCAATATGCCCAGGAAACTCATCCACGTTTGGCACCACAAGCACTTCTTCTCTTTGCCATGAAGCGCCACAAACGCCCTTTCCTTTTTTGATGCGTGTACAAGCCACTGGCCCCTGAAAAGGCCCCAACACGAGTTCATCATGCTTCACTAAATAAAAGCCTACCCAAAACCAGCCGAACTGCTCTTTCAATGCAGCGCAAACATTGGCCAAGTTGGCAATCAAATCATCTTCACCCTCAATAAGTGCTTTAATTTGAGGAATAATTGATTGATACTTCTCTTCTTTCGAAGCCGTCTTTAAAATGATTAAATCTTCTGCCATGGCACAAATTTAATCATTAAACAACTGGATGCATCAAAGAGCATATAAAATGGAAATAAAATGAGATTAGCCTAAATTTCTTCTCCAACAGACATAGAAAAGAGAATACCGCCACAATGTTAGCCCAAAGAGTTTTATGCGGCCGCTTTTTATCATCCATAGCACATTCAATAGGCTATTACTGTTCAAGCAGATAACCTTTCCCAACACAGAATGGCAAGGATTAAAATAAAACCCAAAGCATTTATTCCATAATCCTGAATAAAAAACTCCACAAAATACAACTATTCAACATCTGTAGTTTGGGTAAAACAATTTCCTTAGTTTTGACCGATTAGAACTTAACTAACAACACAATGAACAAAAAAAGCTTATTAATTACTTTACTTCTAGTGGGTGGTTTGAGCCATTTAGGGTACAAACTACGTGATGAAGGAATGTTTCCTTTGAGCGAAATCAGCAAATTGGATTTAAAGAAAGCTGGTTTAAAAATTGACCAAAATGAAGTATATAACCCCAATGGCATTAGCTTAGTAGATGCCTTGGTTAACGTAGGTGGATGTACTGGATCCTTTGTATCAGACGAAGGATTGATCATTACTAACCACCACTGTGCATTTAGTGCCGTACAATTGGCAAGCACTCCTGAAAACGACTATCTAAACAAAGGATTTGTAGCTAGAACACGTGAACAAGAAATTGAAGCAAAAGGTTTAACTTGCCGTATTACAGACAGCTATGAGGATGTATCTGATAGAATACTTGGATCAGTAGCCAACATCGAAGATCCAGCCACCCGCTTGCAAATGATCAACAACCAAATGAAGAACATTGCAGCAGACGCAGAACAAAAAGACCCAAGCATCAAAGCTGAAGTTTCGGAAATGTTCATCGGCAAAACCTATGTATTGTTCAGGTACAAAACCATCCAAGACGTCAGATTGGTCTACGTACCCAACCGTCAGATTGGTGAATTTGGCGGAGAAACAGACAACTGGGTATGGCCTCGCCACACAGGTGACTACTCCTTCATGAGAGCATACGTTGGCAAGGATGGCAAACCAGCCAAATACAGCAAAGACAACATACCTTTTAAGCCTAAAAAATCATTAAAGGTAAACACCAACGGCACCAACGAAGAAGATTTCGTATTCATCCTAGGCTACCCTGGCAGAACCTTCCGTCATCGCCCTGCGCAGTTTATAGACTATCAAGCCAAATATGTACTGCCATACACTTCGGACCTTTATGATTTCCAAAATACCACCATGGAAAATGTAGGCAAAAAAGACAAGGCTACCGAAATCAAATTAGCCACACGCATCAAACGCAACGCCAACGTAATGAAAAACTATCGCGGCAAGTTAACTGGCATAAAGGGAATTGACCTTGTAGCTAAAAAACAAGAAGAAGATGCAGCTTTAGCGCAATTCATCAACAACAACAGCGAGGTAAAAGCACAGTACGGAAACTTGATGGCCAACATTGACCAACTGTACAAAATCATTAATGGTGATGCCAACAGAGACTTATGGTTAAGTCAAATCTACAATCCAACTAGCTTGTTAAACGTTGCCAAGAACATCAACATCTTTAAAAGCAACCTTAATCAGCAACCTTCGGCTCAAAAGCAGAGCTATTTCGAAAACAATATTGGCAAGCTAAAGCAAGTACTAAACAACATTTACGAAGCTTACGATATTGACGTAGACAGACGCATTTTCAAACGAATGATGATGGATGCCGTAGCCTTTACCCCAAACCAAAGGGTAACCGCCATAGACAAAATCATCAACCGCGGAAGCAACAACGAAACAATGGCCAATGAGTACATTAGCGACACTTTTGGCCTAACGAAGTTAAAAGATCAAGATTACGTATTTAACAGCCTCCTAAAGTCTCCAAAAGCCTTAATCGACTATAACGACGGCTTACTACTATTAGAGAGCGACATTGCCCGCCAAATAGCCGAATTAAAGCCAGAAAAAGAACGCAGGGACGGCCTATTGAACAAATTGATGGGCGACTACGTGAACGTGAAAGAAAAATTCTTAAAGAAAGGCTTCATTCCTGACGCAAACAGCACCTTACGCCTAACCTACGGATACGTACGTGGCTACTCTCCTGTTGACGCCACCTACATGGCACCATACACTACCATTAAAGGAATATTGGAAAAAGGCGCAACAGGCAACCCCGACTTCTACTACCCAAACATCATCAAGGAGCTTTGGAACAAAAAAGACTTCGGCCCTTTTGCCAAGAAAGAACTCAACGATGTTCCTGTCGCTTTCCTTTACAACATGGATACTACTGGCGGAAACTCTGGTTCTCCGATCATGAATGCTAATGGCGAATTGATTGGTGTAAACTTTGACCGTGCTTACGGTGCAACCATCAACGACTACGCTTGGAACGAAAGCTACAGCCGCTCTATAGGCGTTGATATCAGATACGTACTTTGGGCAGCATCCAAAATAGACAAAGCCGATTTCCTACTCAAAGAAATGGGCGTTAAACTTTAACCTAGCTTAGGTGGCGGCAGTGCTCGATGATTTCAGATTTATAGACAATGGAATGATCGAGCATGGCCAATACCAAACACATTACACAAAACCAAAAATTGAACAACAACAATGAGAATTATAGCAGAACTACCGCACCCACAATGTAAAATCAGCATCTTCAGCATGAACCAAAAATTCATCGTGAAATTTGAACAAGGACCTTACGAGCAGAGCTACAAAATCTCGGAACTAGACCTTACAGGAGGAGGGGTTAACGAAGTATTTCAAATCATCGACGAAGAGTTTATCGAAACAGTAGTAGAGCGTTTCAAAGTAATGAGAGGCGATTTTGTGGCGGCCTACCAAAGACAGCAGTAAACCTCTATACAACAACAATAAACACCTGTAAATAAACAACTTAAACAATAAAACAGAATTTTATTCTGCGTTTTAGCTATTTTCACACCTAAATATTTAGCTTTATAAAAACAAAGACTTGAATTAAAATAATTTAACAATATTGATTTATAATATTTTATAAAAATCAACAAAATATAATTCTGCATCTCAAAAATGCCAAATAAATACGAAGTTTGGCAAAAAACAGCTTCCATTACTCCCATTAGTTGCCTCACATAAAAATTTATTTTTTACAGTACTAGAAGTGCTGTTTTAGGTTAACTTTGTTTCCTCAAAAAAAATCTTCATGGCAAACCATAGAAATGCTGGTGTATTCTTTATACTGGTAACCATCCTCTTCGACTGCATAGGTTTTGGCATCATCATTCCCATCATGCCAGCGCTTATCAAAGAACTTACTGGCGCAACATTAAGTGAGGCTTCCGAGTATGGTGGATTTTTACTCACCGTGTATTCGCTGATGATGTTTGCCTGTTCTCCTATTCTTGGTGCTTTAAGCGACAAGACCGGACGTCGAACAGTTTTGCTTATCTCCTTATTTGGCATGGCCATAGATTATTTCTTTTTGGCATTTGCTCATACCATCTCATTATTATTCCTTGGTCGTATCATTGCGGGCATATGCGGTGCAAGCATCACTACCGCTTCGGCTTATATTGCCGATGTAAGTACACCAGAAAAAAGGGCTCAAAACTTTGGACTAATTGGCGCTGCATTTGGCCTAGGCTTTATCATAGGTCCTGTAATTGGCGGAGTGTTTAGTCAATTTGGAACAAGAGTGCCTTTCATGATCGCTGGAGGACTTTCTCTTATCAACTGGCTATACGGCTACTTTATCCTTCCAGAGTCTTTAAAAAAGGAGAACAGACGCAAATTTGAATGGAAAAGAGCTAATCCAGTAGGTGCTTTAATGCAAATTAAACGCTACCCTTCTTTATTGGGATTACTGGCAGCCCTATTGATCTTGTTTATTGCAGCACAATCTACCCAAACAGTTTGGACATTTTACACGCAAGAGAAATTCAATTGGAACGAAACTTGGGTTGGCTATTCATTAGGTTTTGTTGGTTTAACTGTAGCCATTGTACAAGGGGGATTAATCCGTGTTATTATTCCAAAATTTGGCCAAAAAAAATCCATTATGCTTGGCCTGTCTTTATATGTACTAGGATTTGTACTATTTGCGTTTGCGAGCGAAGGATGGATGATGTTTGCCTTTATGGTACCTTATGCCCTGGCGGGCATTACAGGTCCAGCTATACAAGGAATTATTTCTACTCAAGTAAAACCAGATGAACAAGGCGAACTGCAAGGAATCATGACTAGTTTTATGAGTTTAGCTAGCATTATTGGTCCGCTATTGATGTCATACCTTTTTGCTCATTTCACCAGCAAGCAAAGCAGTATTTACTTTCCAGGAGCACCGTTTATAATGGGTGCAGTACTTACTTGCGTATCTATTGTGATTTGCTATCAGAATTTAAAGAAACATCATTAAGGAAATTAGCTAATCGATTAATGAGATGATTTGATAATGTTCGATTTGGTACTGCCTTATTCGCAGATTTTCACCTTGCCGCTTCGTTAATTAGCTAATCACAACAGCTCAGTCGCTAAATTAGCCAGTTCACTGCGTTCACCTTTTTGCAAGGTAATATGGGCGTACAAAGGATGATTCTTAGCATTCTCAATGAGGTAAGACAAACCGTTACTTTCCGAATCCAGATACGGAGTGTCTATCTGATAAACATCTCCTGTAAACACAATCTTGGTATCCTCTCCAGCACGGCTAATAATGGTTTTTATTTCGTGAGGCGTAAGATTTTGAGCTTCATCCACAATAAAGAAGATCTTGTTCAAGGTTCTACCACGAATAAAGGCCAGGGGAGCAATTTCAATTTTCTCGGTACTCACCAGCTCATCTATCTTGTGCTGCGTTTTTTCGTCGTGAGCAAATTGCTCCCTGATAAATTTCAGGTTATCCCAAATGGGTGCCATATATGGATCCACTTTCGACTTTACATCCCCAGGCAAAAAGCCAATATCCTTATTGCTCAAAGGCACAATTGGCCTAGTGATATAAATCTGGCGGTAATTCCTACGCTGCTCCAAAGCACTGGCCAACGCAAGCAATGTTTTTCCTGTTCCTGCATTCCCTTGTATCGTCACCAGCTTAATGGCTGGATTCAACAGCGCCTCTATAGCAAAACTTTGTTCGGCATTACGTGGCGACACCCCAAAAGCAGGCTCTTCTTCCACCAACTTTAAGGTATGATCGTTTACATTATAAAATGCGATTTGTTCCTTGCGTTTATTTTTAAGAATATAAAAATGATTAGAGGTAGTGTATGGCAAATCTAAATTTGAGGCATCAATCACTTTATCTTTCTTCAAATCATCCAATACTGCAGCATCCGCAATTTTCAGTATCGTTTTACCACTATAAAGCTCCTCTACGTTCTTCACCTTTCCCGTTTCATAATCCTCCGCATGCAGTGCAAGTGCTTTGGCTTTTAAACGCAAACAAATATCCTTTGAAACCAATACGACCTTTTGGTTAGGATGCTCCTCTTTAAGTACCAAGGCAGCATTCAATATCCGATTATCAAACTTGCCATGGCTAAACAAGGTTTCTGCATTTTGTTGGCTGGGCTGTTCATCAATCTGAATTTTAAATCTTCCAGTACTTTGCTTATTCAATACCGACCACTTATTAAGCAAATTACTTTTGGAAGCGCTATCGATGATCCGGATGAAATTACGGGCTTCGAAATTGCGGGTATCATTGCCACTTTTGAAATTATCAAGTTCCTCCAGCACCAATGCGGGAACAGCTACATCGTGCTCTTGAAAATTATTAACTGCATTGTGGTCGTACAAAATCACAGAAGTATCAAGTACGAATATCTTTTTAGAGAGTTGCGGATTTTCCTTTTTTGCCATGATCATCATAAATTTAGCACTTATTGAGCAAAGATGGTGGCAAGAGCTAAAACTTTTATGCGCATAAAAAAACGGAGAACTGCCTCTTTCGATTTGGTTCTCCGTTTAAACTTACCTTCATTCGTAAACAATGGTAAGCTATCAATCGAATTTTTACCTGATCTTTCTTAGCTTCCCTTTCTTTCGATTGTTCTGCCTTAAAATGATGTTCTTAAATTTTCCCTCCATAGAGTTCCAATCTCTCCCATCATTGTCCATTTTCATTGTTCAGCATAAGGTATCGCTACCAATTTGCTTCTCCATCCTTCCTTGCGGATGACCTGAGTTTTGCTGTCTTATTCATTTCGGTATTGAACCGCTATGAACCTACCATGTTATTGAAAACATGTGTAGACTGAAACAATTTTTAATCCCGAAGATTTTAGCTTTTCAGCTTCATCATTCGTTTTGGATTTTTATTAGACGATCAAAGTACTTCGTTTTTGATATCATCTAAATTACTACAGGCAAGCACTTTTCGCAAGAAAATCAACCTAAATTTATTAACAAGTTATGAACCAAATATTTACGACCAACCAACATCATAAAAAATTGAAAAACTTAGTTATTGTGCTAGAATCGACGTATTGCCTCAAAACCACCCTAAGTTATTAACAAACAACTTATTAACATAAACCACTCTTTTCGCTATTTTTCAATGGCTCTAGGCAGCGTATTTTGATGAAGTGCATTATATTTCTTTAAAATTTCCAACGTTTTTTTGATCGGTAAAGCCTTTACTTCACGGCCATTCCCTTTAGTATCAGTAGCCATAAACAACGAATTCAGGAGCGCCTCTTCTGTTGCCTCCCAAACCGCCATGAACAAAGGCGACAGTTCATCATTATTCAAATCATCTATGTTTCTTACTTTATTTTGGGATTGATACGGAATTCTATTCTTCTCATAAGTAGAAAATGCGACAGCATAATCACCACTCCCATTAGAGGAAAAAGCACCTACATTACCAAAGGCGATATAAGACCTCTTTGCCAAACGTTCCAGATTTCGGTCCGAAAGCGGTGCATCAGTAGCAATAATGATCATACAAGAGCCATCTGCCTTATAAGGTTTACTTTTATCCATTAGGTAAAAATTGTTCAACTCCCTACCTACTGGCGCACCATTGATTTGCAATACGCCTCCAAAATTAGATTGCACCAGTACCCCAACGGTATAACCTCCTTTTGATGCCGGCAACACTCTGGACGATGTTCCAATACCGCCTTTATAACCTAACGCTTCGGTTCCAGTGCCCGCACCAACACAACCTTCGCTTACCATGCCTTCTTTTGCTTCATTTATGGCTTTCAACACATCCTCCGCACGTACATGACGCCCTCTAATATCATTCAATCCACCATCATTGGTTTCGCCAACCATCGCGTTTACTGATTTCACCTGCTCGTTGCCTGACTGTAAAAGCATGTAATCAATTACAGCATTAGCTACTAAAGGAGTATTTAAAGTATTGGTTAACAAAATTGGTGTTTCTAAATTCCCCAACTCCTTAATTTGAGATAAACCCATAGACTTGCCAAAACCATTACCTACATAAATGGCTGCGGGAACTTTATCCTGAAACACATTCCCACCATGAGGAATAATGGCCGTTACTCCTGTCCTTACCGAATCTCCTTTAATTAAAGTGGTGTGTCCAACCTTTACGCCTGCCACATCAGTAATGGCATTGTATTTTCCAGTATTGAGTATCCCCGTAAAAACTCCAAAATCACGGGCTCTTCCCCTTTTTTCCTGTGCACTAGCGGTTGTCGTCATCAACACAACCAATCCTATCGTCAAAATCTCATTAACCTTCATATGATTTCGCATTAAATTAAATTCTCTCTAAGCTATGGATATGCTTAAAAGTTTACAAATGACAAAAGCGACTATTTATCGCCATTTTAAAATCATTTCAGCGCAAATAGTGTTAGATTTGTATATGCTTCAACGCCCGATTAGAGATACCCAAGATTTTTTATTGAGCAATTATTTTGCGGAGGGTCTCCGAATTAGTTTCGGCGTACTTTGCCCTTCGTTAATCATGGCTCATTTTGGGATGCTTCAATACGGCATGACCTTATCCCTGGGCGCACTTTGTGTAAGCATTGTAGACTCTCCAGGACCAATCCATCATCGTAGAAACGCTATGTTGGTGACTACCGCCCTGCTATTTTTGGTGAGTATCATTGTAGGCTTAACCAATAAAAGCGACGTTTTTACGGGGATTATGGTGGTGGTATTCAGCTTTATGTTCTCCATGTTATTTCTATATGGAAACAGAGCAGCGTCTATTGGCACTTCGGTTTTACTGATCATGATTTTGAGTATTGATGACGTAAGACCTTGGCAAGAGGTGATTTTCTATAGCGTGTTGGTATTTATTGGCAGCATTTGGTACACTTCTTTAAGTTATATCATTTATCGACTACGACCTTATCGATTGGCACAACAAACCTTAAGCGACTCGATACATGAAATTGCAGACTTTTTGAGGGCCAAAGCTAAATTTTATTCGCACAACACCAATTACGAGAAAAACTACGCCGACTTGCTCCAACTACAGGTAGATGTACACCAAAAGCAGGATGAGGTTAGGGAGGTATTATTTAAAACAAGGGAAATTGTAAGAGAGTCGACCCCTCAAGGCAGATTTTTACTCATCGTTTTTACAGATACGGTAGATTTGTTTGAACAGGTAATGTCTACCTATTATAACTACAAACAACTACACAAGCAATTTGATTCAATAGGTATTTTATCTCATTACGAAGAAGCCATCAACAAAATTGCGGATTCGTTAGACGATATTGCCTTTGCGCTAAAAAGTGGTGGTATTCCAACATTAGCTGAAAATCTAGAAAATGACTTGGTAAAACTAAGACAGGAAATTAGTGATTTAGAACAACAGAAAGGCGAAACCTACAATACTTTGGGAATTATTGCCCTACGTAATATCGAGGTAAATATTGAGAACATTGTAGGTCGTATCAAAACCATCAACCAATATTTTAACAAGAAAGAGAAGCGTAAAATCAAAAAAGGAGATGTTGATGTCGCCAAGTTTGTCACTTCGCAGGAAATCAACATTAAGTTGTTGTTAGACAACCTTACTTTTAAATCTTCTACCTTCCGACACTCGGTAAGGGTTGCCATTGTAATGTTTATTGGTTTCGTAGTGGCTAGAAGTCTTGATTTTGCCCACAGCTATTGGATTTTACTGACCATCCTCGTGATTTCGAAACCAGGGTTTAGCTTAACCAAGGAACGAAACTACCATCGTATTATTGGTACCATAGCTGGTGCTTTTATTGGGATGGCCATTTTACATTATGTGCACGATAAGAATACTTTATTTGTGATCCTTATTTTGTTCATGATTGCAGGCTATAGCTTTCAGCGCAAAAATTACGTAGTGAGTGTGTTGTTCATGACCCCTTATATTCTTATTATCTTCGAATTTTTGGGCATGGGTACCATGTCTATTGCTAGAGAAAGAATTTATGACACCTTAATTGGCTCAGGCATTGCCTTATTGGCCAGCTATTCCCTTTTCCCTAATTGGGAGCACGAAAAGGTGAAAGAGGCGATGGTAGATATGATCAATGCGAACAAGTATTATTTTGCTGAAGTAATTAAGCTGTATTTCGAGAATGGTTCAGATTTAACGAGCTACAAATTAGCGCGAAAAGAGGTTTTTGTAAAGAGTTCCAATTTGGCTTCACTGTTTCAGCGCATGTTTTCGGAGCCGAAGAGCAAGCAGGTACATATGCAAGAACTGCATCAGTTTACGGTACTCAATCACTTACTTTCGTCTTACGTAGCAAGTTTATCGTTATACATCAAAGAGCATCACTTTATTTGCACCAATTATCAGGAAATTAGACCGCTTGCAGAAAACACCACTTACTTATTGGAAAATGCTAGCGAAAACCTGCATAAGAAGGTTGTTGAACCTAGTAATGTTCCGTTAATCCGATTAAAGAATCCTCCTGAGCCTCAGCTTTCTGACACTGCCATTGTAATTGAAGAGCAGTTTGATTTAATCCAAAAAGTATCTTACGATATCTTTAAGCTTACCGAGAAAATCAAGATATAGCCTAAGAACTTTACCAAACTAAAAAGTCTTTCGTTTGTTGCTTACCAAAAAAAGAAAGACCATGATGGAAAAAGTATATACAGCCACAGTTACCGTTATTGGCGGTAGAAATGGCCATGCAAAATCAAGTGACGGCATATTCGAAACGGATTTACGAAAACCAAAGGAAATGGGCGGTCAAGGTGGCGCACCTAATCCAGAACAATTATTTGCTACAGCATGGGGTGCTTGCTATTTAGGAGCTTTACAATCCGTAGCAGAGCATGAAGGTGTTGACGCCAGCAATGCTAATGTGAATGTACATGTATCATTTAATAAAAACGGCAATAGCTTTGCGCTTTCGGCCGATTTGGATGTACATATTCCCGATATCAGTATAGAAGAAGCTCAAGCATTGGCAAACAAAGCAAATGCAGTATGTCCCTATTCTAAAGCTACAAAAGGCAATGTAGAAACAAGAGTTACCGCAGTTTAATCCCTGATGTTCACAGTACGTCATTCCCAACTTGATTGGGAATCCTATTGCGACAAATGTTTAAATAACGCTTTAAGATTCCCACTTTCGCGGGAATGACGTACTACATAAAAGCTTTCGCCAAGACCTACAACAACAACTTACTGGCCAGTCCCAACAACAATAAGAAGCCAAATACGTCGGTAAAAGTGGTGATAATAATAGAAGACGCTATTGCAGGATCAATACCTACCCTTTTTAACAGCAATGGAATACCAGCACCCGTGAAACCTGCAATAATCAAGTTTCCGGTCATGGCCAAAAATATCACTAAGCCAAGCATTAAATTAGCATCAAAGAAATAGGCAAAAGCCAATACAATGGCTCCTGTTACCGCACCATTGATCATTCCTACCGTAAATTCTTTCAAAACAGCCCTGTATGCTTGTTTATCTGTCAAATCATATAAAGAAATACGCCTAACCGTAACCGCTAAAGCTTGGGTAGCAGCATTACCTCCCATTCCTGCAATAATGGTCATATAAGCAGACAAAATGGCCAAATGCGCCAACGTATCTTCGTAATACCTCACTACCGCCGAAGCTAAAAAAGCAGTCCCAAGGTTGATGATCAGCCAAGGTAATCTCGATTTTACGGCATCTACCCAATTACCTGCCAATTCCTCATCTTCTGACACCCCTGATATTTTAAGGATATCTTCTGTGTTCTCGTCTTCCAGTACATCGATAACATCATCGAAAGTTACCCTTCCCAAGAGCTTTAAATAGCCATCAACAACAGGAATACTTGTTAAATTATATTGAGATAAAAGCTTGGCTACTTCTTCTTGGTCGGTATCGGCATTCACATAAACGGCATCAGGCTTCACCATATCCATAATTTTCACATTCCCCTTAGACTTGATGATGTCTTTCAAAGAAACTATGCCTTTAAAGATATTATTATCATCTACCACAAACACTGTGTAAAACTCTTCGATTTCTTCACTTTGCTGAATAATTTGGTCTATCGCATCTTTTTTGGTGAGGTTAATGTTCACCTTAATCATCTGCGTATTCATCAAACCACCAGCAGTTTCTTCGTGGTAGCTTAGCAAGTTCCTAATGCTCTCGGCATCGTCCTTACTTAAATCTTCCAGAATTTCATGCTGCTCGTGTTCCTCTAATTGGGAAATGATATCCGTAGCATCATCATAATCAAGCTCTTCAACAATCTCGGTACGCTTTTCGGGATGCAGTTGAATTAAAAGCTCTTCGGGATGGGCCTCTTCGCTCATTTCCGCAATCACTTCCGAAGCCTTTTCTACTTCCAACAGGTTAATGATACGCTGCCTATCCTCTGCCTTAATATTATCGAAAAGAATAGCAATTTCAGACGCGTGATATTCGGCCAAAATGCTACTAAGCTCTTGATCGTCGCCCTCAATTGCCCTCCTTAATTTAGAAAGGTCTGTTTTATCTAATTCGAACGATTGCATTCGTCGCCAATAATATTTTTAGGATTTAATGATATGTTATCTAAAGCTAGCGCTAATATCGGTAATTCATCCGATAAATGATTTTCAAAACTATCATTTAAAATATCCGTTATAAACGATGATGGCATTGATAGAATTTACCAATAAAGGTATTTATTGCAAACAGGGCAATTTTTATATTGACCCATGGCAGCCCGTTGATAAGGCTGTGATTACTCATGGCCATGCCGACCATGCCAAATGGGGAAACAAAAACTATTTATGCCATACGCTAACTAAGCCCATTTTAACAGAAAGATATGGCTTGGCAGATAATGTAGAAACACTTCCCTATCAGAAAAGCATTAACATCAACGGGGTAAAACTCACTTTATTTCCCGCGGGTCATGTAATTGGTTCCGCTCAAATCAAATTGGAATATAAAGATGAAATCGTAGTGGTTTCTGGCGACTACAAAACGGAATACGATGGCATAAGTACCGCTTTTGAGCCTGTAAAATGCCATACCTTCGTTACCGAAAGCACTTTTGGTCTACCTATTTATAAATGGGAACCACAGCAACTAATCTTCGATAACATTAAAAACTGGGTGGCAGGTAATCTTCAAAAAAACAAAACCAGCATTTTAGTCGCCTACAGTTTAGGGAAAGCACAAAGATTAATTAAGCATCTAGCCGATAATCATCCCATTTACGTACACCAAACCATCGCTAACCTTAACCAAGCATTTACCGACGCTGGGGTAAACTTGCCAGCAACCATTAAAATCACTCCAGAAATAAAAAAGGACGAATTGCAAAAAGGGATAGTCATTGTACCGCCTGCAATAGCTGACAGCAAATGGATTAAAAACCTTATCAATCCAGCAACTGGCATTTGTAGTGGTTGGATGGCCGTAAGAGCTGGTAGAAGATGGCGCAGTGCGGATGCTGGTTTTGCACTTAGCGACCATGCGGATTGGCTTGGGCTATTAACCGCCATAAAAGCCACCGAAGCAGAAAAAGTAATGGTTACACATGGAAGCACTGCTATTTTCAGTCGGTATTTAAATGAAATTGGCATTAGCGCTCAAGAGGTGAAAACACAATACGGAGACGAAGAAGAGGCAGAAGCAGAAGAAAAAGCTGATGAAAACGAGATAAAGGAGGAAAAGGCCAAATTATGAAACGTTTTGCTCAACTGATACAGGAACTGGAACTAAGCAATAAAACCAATGATAAAATAGAGGCTTTGGTAAATTACTTTAATGAAGCTGATGAAAGCGACAAACCTTACGTTATTGCTTTATTTACGGGTAAAAAACCTAAACGACCAATTGGCACTGACTTAATCAAACAATGGGCCATAGCACTGAGCGATATTCCCGAATGGCTATTTACCGAAAGCTACCATAATGTAGGCGACCTTAGTGAAACTGTTGCCTTGGTATTGCCAACTCCTCAACATACGATAGAAAAACCTCTACATCAATGGATAAAGGAATTAACCGAACTTCAAGGCAAAACAGATGAAGAGAAGAAAACCTATGTGCTCACTGCTTGGGACAGCTTAGCCACACAGGAACGGTTTATCTTTAACAAACTCATTTCTGGAAATTTCAGAATCGGGGTTTCCAATAAAATGCTGGTCAATGCCATCGCAAAGCAAAGCGAACAAGATGCCAATAAGATTATGCACAGTATTATGGGCAAATGGCAGCCCAATAGCATTAGCTATGCTGAACTAACCTCAGGCAGTCATGTAAACACTGATAACTCATGGCCTTACCCCTTTTGCCTCGCCTACGCCCTCGATACAGAGCCTGAAAATCTGGGCAATATTGCAGATTGGCAAGCTGAATGGAAATGGGATGGCATACGTGGACAAATTGTGAAACGAAACGGTGAACTATTTATATGGAGTCGAGGGGAAGAATTAGTTACCGAACAGTTTCCTGAACTACATTTTCTTAAAGATGATTTGCCAGACGGAACCGTATTAGATGGAGAAATCTTGGCCGTAAAAGACGATAAAATTCTCCCTTTTAGTACTTTACAACAACGACTAAACCGTAAAAACATTAGTAAAAACCAATTAGAAAATGCGCCTATTGGATTTTTCACCTATGACTTACTGGAGTATGAAGGAAAAGACATTAGAACCTCAACTTTATCGCAACGAAGAGCTTGGCTAGAAAAAATCATTCATCAGATCAGCCACAAAAACAAGGTATTCCTATCTCCCATCATTAGTTTTAACAGCTGGCAACAACTGGCAGAAATTAGAGAAACGGCTCGAGAAATTAATAGTGAGGGGATTATGTTGAAGAACCTTAATTCTATTTTTCACGCAGGCAGGAAACGCGGCGACTGGTGGAAATGGAAAATCAATCCCTACACCGTTGATACCGTCATGATTTATGCACAAAAAGGCAGTGGTCGTCGAGCCAATTTTTATACCGACTACACCTTTGCAGTACGTGATGGCGAAAAGCTCATCACCATTGCCAAGGCTTATTCAGGCTTAACAGATAAAGAAATTAAGGAAGTAAATAGTTTTGTTAACAAAAATGCGATTGAAAAATTTGGACCAGTACGCACTGTCAAGCCAGAATTGGTATTTGAAATTGCATTTGAGGGCATTGCCGAAAGTAAGCGCCACAAAGCAGGTTTAGCATTACGCTTTCCCCGCATTGCTCGTTGGCGAAAAGATAAAAACGTAGATGAAATTAACACCTTGGACGATTTGAGACAATTGTTAAATTCTAAAGACTGAACACGGAAAAACCTAAGACATGCAAAAAAATAAAGGCTATCAACAAATTATTTCTTGGCTTAAAGTCGATAAAAGGAAGCCTTTTGATTTCCAAAAGAATACTTGGGAATATTATTTAGATGGCTATAGCGGCTTAGTAAACGCTCCAACAGGATTTGGTAAAACCTTCTCCGTTTTTTTAGGTGTGGTGATAGAAGCATTAAATCAAGACCAACCAGCAAAAGGCGTACAACTCATTTGGATTACCCCGTTGAGGTCCTTGGCTAAGGACATTGCAAGGGCTATGAGAGAAGTGCTTTTGGCTATAGGACTCGATTGGATAGTAGGTGTTCGCAATGGTGATACTTCACAAGCCGAAAAGCTTCAACAGAAAAAAGCAATGCCCGAAATATTGCTCATTACGCCCGAAAGTTTACATTTACTGTTGGCTCAAAAAGGCTCATCCAGCTTATTTAAAAACCTAAAATGTATCGTAGCCGATGAATGGCATGAACTATTGGGCAGCAAACGTGGAGTATTGGTAGAATTAGCCGTTTCTAGAATAAAAGGATTACAAAGAGCCCATGGGAATGAAATAGTGCGAGTATGGGGGATTTCTGCTACCATTGGCAATATACAAGAGGCTTTAGAGGTAATTGTACCACAAGAAACTTCTAAAAAGATAATTGTAAGAGCACAACTAGAGAAGAAGATACAAATCAAAACCATTTTACCAGACACTATAGAAACCTTGCCTTGGGCTGGTCATTTAGGTTTAAAACTGGCTCAAAAGCTTATTCCAATTATAGAGAAAAGCAAAACTACCTTAATCTTCATCAATACCAGAGGACAAGCAGAAATTTGGTATCAACACCTGTTGGATATTGAACCTGACTTAGCAGGTAGAATAGCGATACACCATGGCTCGATAGATTTTGAGCTCAGAAACTGGATTGAAGATAGTTTACAAACGGGCCTCTTAAAAGCCGTTATTGCCACTTCTTCTTTAGATTTAGGGGTCGATTTTAAACCAGTAGATACCGTAATACAAATTGGCTCGCCAAAAGGTGTAGCCAGATTCCTGCAGCGTGCAGGTCGTTCTGGGCACTCGCCACACGAAATTTCCAAAATCTACTTCTTACCTACCCATGCTTTGGAAATTGTAGAGGCTGCCGCGATTAAAGAGGCGGCAAGAGAAAACAATATCGAAAGTAGAGAGCCTTTTATCATGGTTTTCGACACCTTAATTCAATACTTGGTTACCCTAGCTGTAGGCGACGGTTTTGATGACAAACAGATATACGAGGAAGTAAAACAGACCAACGCTTTCAAAGAGTTACTACCCGAAGAATGGGCATGGTCCATGCAATTTATTACCTCTGGAGGCGATAGCCTGACCGCTTATAACGAATTTAAAAAAGTAGTAAAAGACGATGATGGACTATGGAAAGTGAAGAGCAGGCAAATTGCGATGCGACACCGACTGCATATTGGCACCATTGTGAGTGATGCCATGCTAAAAGTAAAATTCCTAAGTGGTGGTTATATAGGCATGGTAGAAGAATACTTCGTTTCAAAACTGAAAGCTGGCGATAGTTTTGTACTTGCAGGTCGAATTTTAGAGTTTGTACAAATCAAGGATATGACGGTCATTGTTCGTCGCAGTAAACAAAAGAAAGCCATTTCCCCAAGTTGGCTAGGTGGCCGTTTGCCCCTTTCTTCTAATTTAGGAGCCGTGCTTCGCAAAAAATACAATGAAGTACTAGACCAAACACATCAAGACGAAGAATTAAATGTTGTCCAACCACTTTTTGAAATACAAGAAGAAAGGTCTCACGTACCTAAAAGCGACGAACTGCTCATCGAAATGATAAATAACCGCGAAGGTTTTCATCTATTTGCTTACCCTTTTGAGGGCAGGCTGGTGCATGAGATTTTAGGGGCTTTGGTTGCTTACCGATTGAGTAAATTAGTACCAATTACCTTCTCTATTGCCATGAATGATTATGGTTTTGAATTACTCAGCGATACTGAAATACCAATGGATGACAGTATTGCCTATGAAGTTTTCTCTCCTAAAAATTTGGCTGAAGACATTACCTTAAGTATTAACTCTACAGAAATGGCTAGAAGAAAGTTTCGAGATATTGCTTGTATTGCAGGATTGGTTTTTCAAGGCTATCCAGGTAAATACATTACCAACAAACATTTGCAAAGTAGTGCGGGGCTGTTTTTCAATGTCTTTAACGATTTTGACAAACACAATTTACTATTGAGACAAGCGTATGAAGAAGTGTTTTACCAGCAATTGGAAGAACCTCGGTTAGCTGCTGCATTAAATCGTATTCAGGAAAGCAATATCGTTATTACTTACCCCAAACGATTCACGCCATTATCATTCCCAATTAAAGTAGATAGCTTAAGAGCAAATATGAGCTCTGAGGAATTAGAACAGCGAATTGAAAGGATGAAGAAAGAAGTATTTAAATGAGTTTAGAACATTATTTCAAATAAAAAAAAGGGATTAAGAAACATTAAGACGGTGTATATTCCCGTCATTTCGACTGGAGCAAAGCGGAATGGAGAAATCTTTTACAGGTGTATTGTTTAAAAACTTTACTTTATACCTACTTCGTGGTCTCCTTCCCGAAAGTTCGGGATCAAGATGACGGTATACGAATGACGAATAACTAACTAGTCTCTAAATTAAATGAAAACATTAAGGAATTAAGAAACATTAAGATTAAGGCGTCGTGAAAACTTAATATCCTTAATTTCTTAATGGTTATTAAAAATTTTAACACACACTTCAAAGATCTCTCCGCGAGGTCGAGATGACGATAGAGTAACGCATGAAAATTTCGATTAGAGAAGAAGAAATCATATTAGATAAAGAACGAGCAATTTATTTGCCTAACGAGCAATTATTAGCCATTAGTGACTTACATTTGGGTAAGGCTGCCCATTTTCGGAAAGCGGGTTTAGCAGTTCCCAACAGTGTATCACAAAATGACCTCCAACGACTTACATCTTTAATAGAAAAACATCATCCAAAACAGCTACTCATCAATGGGGATATGTTCCATAGCGACTACAATACAGAAATTGACGAATTTGCAAGGTGGAAAGAGAACTTTAGTGAAATCAATTTTATACTAGTGAAAGGAAATCACGATAAGCAATCAGAAGAGATATATAAAAAATTAGCTGTTGAGGTTCATGAACCCAATTATCCAACTGATAAATTTTGCTTTATTCATGATGTTGCAAATTTCAAGTCCAATCTATATGCTATTAGCGGTCACATTCATCCTGGAATTAGCATTTACAACAAGGCGAAACAGCGATTAAAATTTCCTTGCTTCTATTTTGGAGAGTACCATGCCATTCTCCCCGCATTTAGCAACTTTACAGGCTTACAGCTTGTGAAAGCTAAAGAAAACGATTTGGTATTTGCTATTACTCCTAATAAAATAGTGAAAGTATAATATGGCCTTAAGCGTGCATTTCAATCAACTGTTTCAATTGGGGAGCAGGAACAGCACCGCTTTGTCGCCAAACTGCTTTTCCTTTTTTAAATAAAATAAAAGTAGGAACACCTTGTACATTAAATGCACTGGCAGCTGCTTGGTTTTTATCTACATCTACCTTGATAATGGAAGCCTTATCTCCTATTTGGCTCTTCAGTTCGGTCAATATTGGTCCCATTGCTTTGCATGGTGCACACCATTCGGCAAAAAAATCGACCAATACGGGCTTATCGCCATTAATTAATTCAGAAAACTTTGACATATCATATCCTTTTAAACACGAACAAAAATCAACAGGAAATAGTTTTTACGAAGGTATTAAAATAGAAAAGGAGTTCTGCAAATGCGGAACTCCCTTTTCTTGATATCTTAGTATCTTATTTTACTGCATCAATAACAGCTTTAAAAGCTTCTTTATTGTTCATTGCTAAGTCAGCTAAAACTTTACGGTTTAAACCGATGTTTTTTGCAGCTAATTTACCAATCAATTGCGAGTAAGAAATACCGTGCTCACGAGCACCAGCATTGATACGTTGAATCCATAATGCACGGAATTCTCTTTTCTTAGCTTTACGGTCACGGTATGCATATTGCAAACCTTTTTCAACCGTGTTTTTAGCAATGGTAAAAACCTTGCTTCTTGAGCCCCAATAGCCTTTGGCCATGTCTAGGACTTTTTTTCTTCTGCGTCTTGCAGCTACTACGTTTACCGAACGAGGCATAATGTGTTGTGTTTTTGATAAGCGGCGCTGTGTATCTCAACAAGCTTACTACCGTTCATCTGGTTAAAAATTAATTACTTACCGATGCAAAGCATACGTTTAACGTTGCCCATATCTGCATCGTTTACCAAACTAGTGTTGGTTAAGTTACGCTTACGTTTAGTACTCTTTTTAGTCAAGATGTGACTTTTGTAGGCGTTCTTTCTTGCAATTTTACCTGTTCCAGTAAGCGAAAAACGCTTTTTAGCACTGGAATTGGTTTTCATTTTTGGCATAACCTGATTTTGTTTATATAATTTATTACTTCTTTGCTGTTGCTTTTGGAGCTACGGTTAAAAACATACGTTTACCCTCCAATTTTGGCAATAACTCAACCTTACCTACTTCTTCTAGCGCTTGTGCAAACTTAAGCAATAAGATTTCTCCCTGCTCTTTGTAAACAATTGCTCTTCCTTTGAAGTGTACGTAAGCTCTAACTTTCTCACCTGCTTCTAAAAAGCTAATGGCATGCTTTAATTTGAACTGGAAATCGTGGTCAGAAGTATTCGGTCCGAAACGAATTTCCTTGATAACGGTTTGCTTAGCATTGGCTTTGATTTCCTTCTGCTTTTTCTTTTGCTCATACATGAACTTACTGTAGTCCATGATACGGCAAACAGGTGGATTTGCATTTGGAGAAATCTCTACCAAGTCAAGTTCTAATTCATCAGCAAATGCCAATGCTTTTGACAAAGGATAAATTCCCTGCTCTACATTATCCCCAGCTAGCCTAACCTCTTGAGCACGAATATGCTCGTTAATATTATGTTCTGCTTCTTTTTTCTTAAAAGGTGGACGTGGTCCCCTATTAAATCCTGGTCTTCCTAATGCCAAATGCTTTCCTTATTAAACTGTTATTTCTTTGTTAATTAATGCACTAAATTCTGCTAAGGTCATACTTCCTAAATCTCCCTCACCGTGCTTGCGAACCGAAACCCTACCTTCTTCCATCTCTTTTTCGCCTATAATGAGCATGTAAGGTAGTTTTTTAACCTCAGCGTCTCTGATTTTTCTTCCAATTTTTTCATCACGAAAGTCAATCAGACCGCGAATATCGGAATTATTTAATTCTTCTGAAACTTTTTTTGCATATTCTTCATACTTTTCTGAAATAGGAAGAATGATGTATTGCTCTGGAGAAAGCCACAATGGGAAGTTACCTCCACAATGTTCAATCAACACAGCCACGAAACGTTCCATTGAACCAAATGGCGCTCTATGTATCATTACAGGACGGTGTTTTTGGTTATCGCTACCTGTATATTCTAGCTCAAAACGCTCTGGAAGGTTATAATCTACCTGAATAGTACCCAACTGCCATTTTCTGCCCAGCGCATCTCGAACCATAAAATCTAGTTTTGGTCCGTAAAAAGCAGCCTCGCCATATTCTACTACGGTAGGTAAGCCTTTTTCTTCTGCCGCTTCAATAATTGCAGTTTCAGCCAGTTTCCAATTTTCATCAGAACCAATGTATTTCGCTTTATTTTCTGGATCACGTAACGAAACCTGAGCCACATAGTTATCAAAACCTAAAGATTTAAATACGTGAAGTACCAAATCAATAACTTTTTTAAACTCTTCTTTCACTTGGTCTGGGCGACAGAACAAGTGCGCATCATCTTGAGTAAAGCCACGTACACGAGTTAAACCGTGCAACTCGCCACTTTGCTCGTAACGGTATACCGTACCAAATTCGGCAAAACGAACTGGCAAATCTTTATAAGAACGAGGTTTAAATTTATACAACTCACAGTGGTGAGGACAGTTCATCGGTTTTAAGAAAAACTCCTCTCCTTCTTGTGGTGTTTTAATCGGCTGAAAACTATCTTTTCCGTATTTCTCATAGTGACCAGAAGTGATATACAGATTCTTATGACCAATATGAGGCGTAATTACCTGCTCGTAACCTGATTTTTGTTGCGCTTTGGTCAAAAATTGAACTAAACGCTCACGCAAAGCAGTACCTTTTGGCAACCACATTGGTAAGCCCATTCCCACTTTTTCTGAGAAGGTGAACAATTCCAACTCCTTACCTAACTTACGGTGGTCACGTTTTTTAGCCTCTTCAATCATGTGAAGGTACTCCGTCAATTCACTTGCTTTAGGGAAAGTAACCCCGTAAATACGAGTTAATTGTTTTTTAGTTTCATCACCTCTCCAGTAAGCACCAGCAACGTTCATCAGCTTAATAGCTTTAATGAAACTAGTGTTTGGAATATGTGGACCACGGCATAAATCTGTAAAACTACCTTGAGTATAGAAAGTGATTTTTCCATCTTCTAAGCCATCAATCAAATCCAATTTGTACTCGTCACCTTTTTCAGTGAAGTATTGGATAGCATCGGCTTTGCTTACACTTTTACGCTCGAAAACTTCCTTTTGCTTGGCCAGTTCCAACATCTTGTCTTCAATCTGCTTGAAATCATCAGAAGAAAACTCCCTGTCGCCGAAATCTACATCGTAGTAAAAACCTGTTTCGATAGCTGGACCTATACCAAATTTTGTACCTGGATAAAGTGCTTCTAAAGCTTCGGCCATTAAGTGCGCTGAGGAATGCCAGAAAGTAGATTTACCTTCGGTATCATTCCATGTAAGTAATTTCACCGCAGAATCAGCTTCTATTGGACGAGAACTGTCCCAAACTTCTCCATTTACTTCTGCCGCTAAAACATTTCTTGCTAAACCCTCTGAAATTGAAAGGGCAATTTGATGGGCGTTTACACCCTTTTCATACTGACGGACCGAGCCATCAGGTAATGTAATGTTAATCATCTACAACTATGATTTAAAGTTTAAAATAAATTGTTATGCAAATCACCTACGTGTGTGATTTATTTTGTGCAAAGGTAAGAAATATGCGGCTAATATCGCAGATTTCTAAGATATTTTGAGCTAAGGCTAAAAGCTTTTTCGTCATCGCGAAACATTCAAAAGATAAAACCTCAAGTAAAATCACTATCTTAAATCAACCTATTTATGAAAATCATGACTGAAAATGAAATTTCCTATGAAATACGCGGAGCAATTTTCTCTGTGTATAACAATCTTGGACCTGGCTTATTAGAATCTGCCTATGAAGCTGCTTTGGGATTTGAGATTGCTAAACGACGACTTTTTTATGCAACTCAAGTGCCTCTTCCGATGCAATACGAAAGCATTCGCTTGGACGTAAGCTATCGATTGGATTTCCTTGTTGAAGATAAAGTAATTATTGAAATAAAATCCGTAGAAAACCTCCTGAACGTACATCACAAACAACTCATTACATATTTGAAATTATCAAGTTTAAAGCTGGGTATACTGGTTAATTTTAATACAGATGACATTGCTACGTCTATTTTCAGGAAAGTGAATGGTTTGTAGTCTTTATCCATCTCACACTAATACTTGTAGAAAATACCATAATGCTAATCCGATGGTTTGTGCATATCATCTTAAATCTGCGGTTTCAATCTGCGAAAATCTGCGGGAGAATTTATTGTTTGTCCATAGATATAATTTTAATCCCCGCTGATTCCACAGAAACTTTAACCTCGCCAATCCGCTGATTTACGCAGACAGCTTGCAAACCTTCTGCCTATTCTACTGGCGCCTAAATAACAAAAAAAATGTCCCGACGATGGCCGAGACATTCAGAAAAAATATAAAATGGAATTTCTTAGTTTACCCTACCAGTAGCACCTTGACGGTTGTTGTTATTTCTAAATCTAGCCATCATCGCCTCCATTTTGGCTTGATATTGTTCTGGTGTGATAGCCACCGCTTTTTTAGGAGCAGTTACATCCTTAGTGCTTACACCTCTATATTCGATACTTTTTGCAGTAGTACCACCACCTTTAATTTCGATAGCTAAAACCGCTCCTTCTGTCCATAAATTTGGCATTGGAGAAAAATTGAAACCTAAATCGTTAGTATACCACAATACCGTTTCTTCTACCACATCCTTCTCCATATCCAACACTTTAGCTTTACGCGTAGTTTTAATGATTACCTTCTTGCAATCAAGATTTACAATTTTCTTGGTTTCATCAGTTTTAATCACTTCAATTGTTGGAGGAACATTTAAAAATTGTACAGCACTGTTATTTTGGTTGTTATTTCTTCCGCCGTTACCATTCATTAAATTGTTTCCCGTAGTGGCAAGTTTGGTAGGCATTACATAAGTAGTATCCATCATATCAAAAACCTCCACTACTTTTTGGTCAGCAAACGTGTAATAGTATTCTCTATTGCCACCGCCGCCGAAACCACCAAATCTAAAACCACCACCTGGTCTACCGCCACCACCACTATTGCTATCTTCTGTTTCTGTTACAGGCATATAGCTCGCATTTGTAGCATTGTAAAGCAGTTCGTAGTTAGCTTTAATTGACTTTGGCATACGCGCTTTCATTTCCTCAGGTATTTGTCTACCACTAGCCTCCGCTGCAGCAACTGGGTCAATTACACTTTCAAATTGAATTGCGCCAGATTTCTTTTGCGCTTGAGCATTTAAGGTAAAAGCTAAAAGGCCTAAAAAGGCTATAAATATTTTTTTCATTTTTTGGTTATTCAATAATAATGAGCACAACAAAAGTAAATCACTTTGAAGTAATGCGATGTTAAAAAAGGTTAATTTCTTTCGATTATAACCAGAGTTTTACAAAAGACGGAAGCAATTAGTATTCAGTGCTTTCTAACCAGCCATTTGCCAACACGTCAGCAAGATGCATGGTCTTGATAGAAAGGTTATTTTTTTGGATATAGCCATCCAAGTGCATCAAACAAGAAAGGTCTGTAGAAATGATATAATCAGCGTCCATTTCTAAAGCGTTATTAACTTTTTGCTCAGCCATGGCAGAAGAAATCGCATCGAATTTTACGGCGAAAGTACCGCCAAAACCACAGCACATATCAGTATCTTTCATTTCCAACATCTCCAGACCAATCACCTTCGATAAAAGCCTACGCGGTTCTGCCTTGATTTTACACTCTCTTAAACCACTGCACGAATCGTGATAAACAGCTTTCCCCTCCAACTCAGCGCCGAAGTAGTCTTTTTTAAGTACATTGATTAAAAAATCAGAAAGTTCAAAAATATTAGACTGTAAGCTTCTGCATTTATTATGCACCATGGTATTGGTAAACAAATCATTATAGCCTGTTTTCACCATTCCCACACATGAAGCCGACGGGGCAACAATATATTTTGTTTCCGAAAAATCAGCCAAAAACTTTGTACCTATTTCCTTTGCTTGTTCCCAATACCCCGCATTATATGCAGGTTGTCCGCAACAAGTTTGTTTAGGATTATAAGCTACCTCACATCCAGCCTTTTCAAGTATCTTGATGGTATTAAAAGCCGTTTCTGGGTATAATTGGTCTACAAAACAAGGGATAAACAGTTCTATCTTCATGCTATTCTTCGGGTCTCCACTTTATTCGACAACCACTGCTTTGGGTTGTACTTTTTTAAGAAGCAGCAAAAATACTAAACCTAAAACAAAAAACAGGGCCAATGCGATAACGGAATTACGCATGCTTCCACTAAGCACTTCGATATAGCCAAAACTAAACATCCCGAAAACCAACGCAACTTTCTCTGTTACATCGTAAAAGCTGAAAAAAGAAGTATGGTCTGGGCTATGTTGCGGAAGAAATTTAGAATACGTAGAACGTGATAAAGATTGGATACCGCCCATAATCAGACCAATAACTGCGGCCAGTGCATAAAACTGAAGCTCAGTATGGATAAAATAAGCAGAAACACAACAACCAATCCAAATGGTAACTACCCCTATCAATACATTTACGTTACCAAATTTTTTGGAAGAAAGGTACGACATCAACATGGCTCCAGGGATGGCTACTAATTGCAAAATTAAAATGGTTGCAATAAGCTTTGAAGTAGGCAAATGCAATATTTTTTCTCCAAAAAGTGCTGCAATCAACATCACGGTTTGTACGCCCATGGAATAGAAAAAGAACGCAAACAAGAAGCGCTTTAAGTATTTCATTTGTTTTACCTGCTTCCAAACTTTATTAAGCTCTTGAAAGCCGCTGGTCATGATATTCTTCTTTTCCGTTTTATAATCGGGACTTCCTTTAGGCAGGTTTTTAAATGGAATTTGTGCAAATCCTATCCACCAAATCCCTACCAATAAAAATGACAAACGTGCAGGAATAGAAGCATCTACAATACCGAACCATTCAGGCTTAAACACAAATACAAAGCAGATAATCTGTAAAATGATACTACCAATATAGCCATACATATAACCTTTGGCACTTACGTCATCTTGCTTTTCTACCGTGGCAATTTCAGGTAAGTAAGAATTATAGAACACTAAACTTCCCCAAAAACCAATAGCAGCCAAGACAAACATAATGATGCTAAAATTCAGGGTATCTACTCCTTTTTCTGCGTTGATTTCAAAGAAGAAAAGCGCACTACATGCAATACCGCCAATATAGGTGAACATCTTCATGAAAATCTTCTTATTTCCGCGTGTATCGGCTATGGACGACAATATGGGCGACAGCAAAGCAATCACTAAAAAAGCAAAAGCCATGGCATAACTATACAATGCCGAATTGACAATTTTGTAACCAAAGAAATAAACATAATCGATGGTATTATCATCCTTATCGGAAGTGATTGCCGTATAATAAGCTGGAAATATGGTAGAAGTAATTACAAGATTATAAGCTGAATTGGCCCAGTCAAAAAAGGCCCAAGAGCGGATTGTTTTTTTGTCGTTTTTAGTTTGCATTGTAGTTTGAATGGTAGCGGCTAAGATATGAAAGTTGTTTAGTTTTTTTGTTGTTTGGTTGTTTAGGCTTGAAAAATCGTAAATCGTAACTATAAATAATACTTCTTTCCGTCGGTTTTAATTTTACCAGCGTCCAAAAGTTCTCTAATTCGTTCTATTTTATCATTATCGGCACCTGTTTGAATACTTTTTACCAGTTCATCTAAATCAAGATGCTGGCCTTGTAATACCGTACAAATTTCAAAATCAATGGTATCGTTATAGGCTGCGAGGTCTTCCTGCTTTTTCTCTGCTAAGCAAACATCGCAAACACCACATTTTTCAGCACCATTTTCTCCAAAATAGGTCAACAGTTGAACACTCCTACAAATGCAACTGGATGCATAAGACAAAACTGCTTCAATTTGAGTGCTCTGTATTTGCTTACGCAGCTGAATAAACTTAGCATCCACATCCAAATGCAACATATCCAAACGTGGGGTTACAAACTGTAATTGTGGTTGGTCGGTTTGTGGCAAATAGGAAATCACCTGATACTCCTGCAACTTCTTCAAATAAGCAATCACATCATTGTACGAAATCCTCAATCTATTGGACAAATCGCTCTCGCTAATTTTCACATAGCCATCAAATGCACCGCCGTATGAACGCTGTATCGTTTTAACAATTGGGTCAAAAACAGCATTTTCAATTTGGAATCGATAAATATCTTCATGTCCTACTGCAAACATCAACCTTGATGGGATAAAAATATTTTCTGACAAAACTAGATAGCCATCTCTTTCTAAAAATTTCAATGCGGCCATGGTTTTAATCACGCCAATACCAAAGCGCTTACAAAACGCTGCGAGGTCGAAATCAAAGTTTAGTCCTTGCCCTGCTCCATAAGCCAATTGATAGAAATTACCCAGATAGTGATATACTTTTTTGATTTCATCCACCGAAGGAAAACTGTCGGCATACTTTGCTTCCAATATCATTTGGTCGGCTTTATTGGTAAGCAACACCGCAAAAGCTCTTTTTTCATCCCTACCTGCCCTACCAGCTTCCTGATAATAGGCTTCCAAGCTTTCAGGCAAATCTAAGTGTATAACGAAACGCACATTAGGTTTATCGATTCCCATTCCAAAAGCATTGGTGGCCACCATCACCCTAATTTTATCTTGTTTCCAATCCTCCTGCTTCTGAAATCTTGCATCTTTTTCCAAACCGGCATGGTAAAAATCAGCGGAAATCTTATTTCGTTGAAGGAAATTCGCCACTTCGGCAGTTTCTCGTCTATTTCTTACATAGATTAAGCCACAGCCTTTTACGTTCCTGCAAATCTCTATCAGTTTTTTATGTTTATCATCTAAATTAAAAACTACGTAACTGAGATTTTTCCGTGAGAAGCTCTTTACAAAAACCTGAGCATCTTTTAGCTCCAATTTTTCAATGATATCTGTTCTTACTTCTGGCGTAGCGGTAGCCGTTAAGGCCAAAACAGGGGTGTCAGGTAATATTTCCCTCAGTTCTTTAACCTTTAAATAAGGCGGACGAAAATCATACCCCCATTGCGAAATACAATGTGCCTCGTCAATAGCGATAAGGTTTACATTCATATAAGAAATACGTACCCTTACCAATTCCGACAGCAAGCGTTCTGGAGAAAGATATAGGAATTTGATGTTGCCGTAAATACAATTATCCAGCAGAATATCGATTTCCCGTTTCCCCATTCCCGCATAAATGGCAATAGCTTCTATCCCTCTGGCTTTTAAGTTTTCTACCTGGTCCTTCATTAAGGCTACCAAAGGCGATACCACAATGCAAATGCCCTCCTTCATCATTGCGGGCACTTGAAAACAAATTGACTTTCCTCCTCCCGTAGGGAGTAAGGCTAAAGTATCCTGTTTTTTTATAACTGATTGGATAATTTCTTCCTGCAACGGACGAAAGACATCAAAACCCCAATATTTCTTTAAAATTTCTGTTGCAGTCATAGATTGGCAAATTCAAAACTATGAAACCATCATCGCTTTTCAAAAAAGAGTTTTCGGCCACAGATGCACAAATATTAATTTACCTGAGTTGAACATCACAATTTGAAACATTAAAAATATGTTTTAACAACAGTTCAAATCAGGCTTTTAAAAACCGCGACAAACTCTCATAAATAAATACAAATCAAAATTTCAAAACCATTATCTACAAATCAAAAAGACAACATCTGTGCATCTGTGGCAAGAAATAGCTAAATTGCGGAGATTAAATATTTGTTAGTACTAAATAAGAATGAGGAAGTATTTATTAGCATCTGCATTATTATGCGCCTTGGGTTCGACATACGCCCAAGAGAAAAAAGAAACACCAAAATGGGACGTTGAAAAATATAAAGGCCCTACCAAAAATTTCAGTATCACCACCAACGAAGGCACTTGGATGAACCTTGACGTGAGCCCAGATGGTAAGGAAATTGTGTTCGACCTGTTAGGCGACATCTACGTTATGCCTATTACAGGTGGTACGGCCAAGCTTTTGAGCGGAGGTATTGCTTACGAAGTACAACCTCGTTTCAGTCCAAATGGCAAATATATCTCGTTTACAAGCGATAGAAGTGGTGCCGATAATATCTGGATTATGGATAGACAAGGCGGCAACAAGAAACAAATTACTAAAGAAACTTTTAGGTTGCTGAACAATGCCACTTGGATGCCAAATAGCGATTATATCATTGCTCGTAAGCATTTTACTGCCTCGCGTTCATTAGGTGCTGGCGAAATGTGGATGTACAGCATTTATGGTGGCGACGGTGTTCAACTTACGAAACGTAAAAACGACCAACAAGATGCAGGCGAACCAAATGTATCACCTGATGGCAAATACCTTTACTTTAGCGAAGATGTTTCCCCTGGTCCGTCTTTTCAATATAGTAAGGACCCAAATGGCTTGATTTATGCCATCCGTCAATTAGATCTAACTACTGGAAAACTAAGCAATTTAATTGCCGATCAAGGCGGTTCTGTGCGTCCTCAAATATCACCTGATGGTAAGTTTATTGCTTACGTAAAACGAGTGAGACTGAAATCGGTGCTTTATATACAAAATCTTAAAACGGGAGAAGAGTACCCGATTTACGATGACCTAACGAAAGACCAGCAAGAAACTTGGGCCATTTTTGGTGTTTATCCAAATTTTGCTTGGACTCCCGACGCAAAGAAAATTATTTTTTATGCTAAAGGGAAAATAAGACAGGTGGAGCTTAGTAATTTGTACGTAAGCGATATTCCTTTTGAAGCAACTACCAACCAAACAGTGCAGGAGGCCTTACACTTCGACCAGCAAGTTTATGCTAATGAGTTTACCGCTAAAATGATTAGGCAATTGGCTACTTCGCCTGATGGTAAAACAGTTGTATTTAATGCCGCTGGCTACTTGTATAAAAAGGAATTACCTAATGGCACACCAGAAAGACTAACCAATGGCTTAGACTTTGAGTTTGAGCCTAAATTTAGCCCTGATGGAAAATTTATAGTTTATACGACTTGGAGCGATGAATTTAAAGGAGCCGTTAAGCGCACCGATTTAAAAACAGGCAAAACCATTAGCTTAACCGACGAAAAGGGCTACTACTACTCTCCTAGCTATTCCAATAAAGGCGATAAAATTATCTTTAGAAAAGGGGTTGGCAATGAAGTTTTGGGCTTAACTTATGGAAAAAACAATGGCATTTTTGTGATATCTGCTAACGGCGGACCAAAAATTTTGGTATTAGATAATGGCATTAAGCCTCAATTTAACGGCGATGATACCCGTATTTTCTATCAAAGTTACGAAGCTGGCAAAAAAGCCTTTAAAAGTGTGGATTTGAATGGTGGCAACGAACGTACTCATTACACCTCTCAATATGCTACGCAATTTTGCCCAAGCCCAGATGGAAAATGGATGGCTTTTACCGAGCTGTTTAACGCCTACATTACACCAATGGTTACCGCAGGAACTGCCTTAGACCTTTCTGCGGGCAATAAATCTATCCCATTGGCAAGGGTGACCAAAGATGCAGGAACCTATTTGCATTGGAGTGCCGACAGCAAAAAACTGCTTTGGACTTTAGGAGAAAAATACTATAACAGAGAAATCAAGAATACCTTTTCATTTAATGAAGGTGCTCCACAAGTATTGCCAGAACCAGATACTGTTGGGCTTTCTATTGGCTTGAAATTAAAAACCGATGCTCCAACTGGATTGGTGGCCTTAAAAGGGGCTAGAATTATCTCTATGAAAGGCGACCAAGTGATTGAGGAAGGCACCATATTAGTAGAAAACAATAAAATTAAAGCGATTGGCAAAGTAGATGAAGTGCCTATCCCAGCAGATATTAAAGTGCTTGATGTGACAGGTAAAACTATTATGCCTGGGATTGTAGATGTTCACGCCCACTTGAGAACAAGTCCAGACGGCATTAGCCCTCAACAGGATTGGTCTTATTTAGCCAATTTAAGTTTCGGGGTAACTACCTCGCACGACCCTTCGAGCAACACTGAAATGGTATTCAGCCAAAGCGAAATGCTGAAAGCAGGAAGAATGGTTGGCCCAAGAGTATATTCTACTGGTTCTATTCTTTATGGGGCTGATGGTGATTTCAAAGTAACCATTAATAGCTTAGACGATGCTTTATCGCATTTACGCAGATTGAAAGCAGTTGGTGCATTTTCGGTAAAATCATACAACCAACCACGTAGAGACCAACGTCAGCAGATTTTAGAAGCAGCCCGTCAGTTAAAAATGGAAGTGGTACCAGAAGGTGGTTCAACCTTTTTTCACAATATGACACAAGTGGCCGACGGACATACAGGTATTGAACACAGTATTCCAGTAGCTCCTGCATATAAAGATGTAGTGAACTTTTGGAACAACACCAATGTGGCCTACACCCCTACTTTAATTGTAGCCTACGGTGGTCAATGGGGCGAAAATTATTGGTATGACCGTACCAATGTTTGGGAAAATGAACGTTTGTTGAATTTTACGCCAAGAGCGATTATCGATTCTCGTGCTCGTCGCAGAACCACTTCTGAATACGGTGACTACGGTCATATTGAAGTAGCTAAGGCAACCAAACAAATTGCAGACGGCGGTACCAAAGTAAATTTAGGTGCACATGGACAGATACAAGGTTTAGGTGCGCATTGGGAATTATGGATGTTGGTACAAGGTGGAATGGACCCATTAAAAGCTATTAAATGTGCTACACTTAACGGTGCTGAATATTTAGGGATGGGCAAGGAATTAGGTTCTCTTGAACCTGGTAAGCTTGCTGATTTAATTATCATGGAAGATAATCCGTTGGATGACATCAGAAACTCTGAAAAGATTAAATATGTAATGATTAATGGCCGTATTTATGACAGCATGACCATGAACGAAACCATTAGCAGAGAAAAAATGCGTCCGAAATTGTGGTTTGAAATGGATAAAGGGGTAGCTTTCTCTTTGCCTTATAAAACCGCCGAAACTTGGACTTTTACTGTTCCAAATTGTGATTAATAATTAAAATCGCATGAAGAACATATTTCGTCATTTCGAACATCGTGAGAAATCTAGCAACTTGTTAGATTTCTCCTCATTCTTCGTCGAAATGACGAACTACCCTTATGATCGCAATGACGAATTATCAAAGGGAATCCTATTTACTTTAAATACACTGCGCTATTACATAACCACTGGCCCAAGCCCATTGGAAATTATAACCACCTAGCCAACCCGTAACGTCTACACATTCGCCTCCAAAATAGCAGCCAGCAAGCTTCTTGCTTTCTAAAGTTTTAGAGGATAGTTCATTCGTGTCAATGCCACCACGCATTACTTCGGCTTTGTCGTAACCTTTATCACCAGCAGGTTTTACCCTAAAATAATGAATGGTTTGCTCCAAAGCTTCCATTTCTGCCTTGGTTAAATCGGCAATGGTTTTACTTAAGGGCATAAATTTGCCTAGCGCATCCGTAAACTTCTTGGTATAAAACCTATTTAACAAAGTTGATAATTGGATGCGTCCGTTGTGTTGACGTTCAGCTCCTAAAACCTCTAAAATATTATCGTTAGGTAACAGGTCGATATTTATTTCCTGTCCCCTGCGCCAATAGCTCGAAATTTGCAAGATGGCTGGGCCGCTTAAACCCCAATGCGTAAACAAGATATTTTCCTCAAAACTAGCTTCGTCGTTACTTACCCTACAAAATACCGAGTTCCCAGATAGTTGGGCAAACCAAGCTTCATCTTTCCCTGTAATGGTTAAAGGCACCAAAGCTGGAGCCGTTTCTACAATATTTAAAGCATGCTTTCTGGCAAATTTCAAAGCAAAATCTGTAGCCCCCATTTTAGGGATAGGCAAACCGCCTGTAGCAATCACTAATTTAGGTGCCGTAATGGTTTTCTCTTTATGGTTCTTTTGGTAAGTAACCTGGTATTCACCGTCGTTATTGTGAATGGCAGTCACCTCTGCATTGCATAAAATTTGTTGTTCCATTTCTTCGCAAAGCGAAGTAAATACATTCACTACATCTTTGGCATTTTTGCCCTCTGGGAAAAGCTGCCCCAAAGTTTTTTCGGCACCGTAAATGCCATAGGTTTCAAAAAAACTGATGGAATCTTCTACTGTCCATTGCTTGAAGGCCGATTTTACAAAATGCTCATTGGCAGAGATGAATTGCTCATGTGTAGCGCCAATGTTGGTATAATTGCAACGGCCACCGCCCGAAATTAAAATTTTAGCACCTGGCTTGTCGTTCTTCTCGAGTACAATTACTTTCTTCCCTAAAAAACCTGCTTGCACCGCACACATCAATCCACAAGCACCAGCACCAATAATTATCGCATCGTAAGCCATTATGAGGTATAAAATTAAAAGGCAAAAGTAAAAAATGAACGGGGATTATTGGATTTTAACCGCAAAGGTTTTTTTAAAGATTTCGCAAAGGGACTCAAAGAAAGGGTGTCGATTTTTTCAATTACGTTCCTATTCCTATTTTTTTTAACGGTTAATTTTACCGCAAAGGATAAGGAAGTCTTCGCAAAGGGGACGCAAAGAAGTTTTTTTTTTACTTTGCGTTCTTAGCGTTACTTATATTTTTCTTTGCGGTAAATTAAGGTATGTCATTCTAAAATAGCCCTGATTGAAGTGGAAATACTTTTTACTTTTTGCCACCCTGAACGATGGTGAAGTACCGAAAGTTAAAGCATTCGATAAGTAGATTCCTCCTAGCGTCGGAATGACAGCAAAAAGAAAAAAGATTGAAACGGAAAGCAGGACTTTCGCAAAATAGTAGCACCAGCATTGCGCTTCTAATCCTAATCTAATATGCAATTTGCCCCAAGCGTATACTTATTTTTGCTATTTTTGTGCAAATTCAAGCGATAAATAATGGCAAAACAGATTAGCGAGTTAAAACTAGGTATTTTAGGCGGCGGACAGTTGGGCAGGATGTTGATTCAGGAGGCAGTTAACTACAATTTAACTACTTTAGTACTAGACCCAGATGCTGACGCACCGTGCAAACACATCGCTAATTATTTCCAAAACGGTTCTATTACCGATTACGATACGGTTTACAATTTTGGCAAAAAGGCCGACATTATTACCATTGAAATTGAAAAGGTAAATGTGGAAGCTTTAGAGCAATTGGAAAAAGAAGGTAAAAAGGTTTATCCACAACCTCGTGTGATTAGACTGATACAAGATAAAGGCATACAAAAGCAGTTTTTTAAGGAAAACGATATTCCTACCTCTCCTTTTATGCTGGTAAACTCTAAGGACGATTTGACCAATGGCAAGTTCCAGTTCCCTTACATCTTAAAGCTTCGTAAAGATGGTTATGATGGCAAAGGGGTGATGAGAATAAATAGTGCTGCTGACGTACAGAATGCTTTTGAAGCTCCTACTTTAATTGAAGAACTGGTACATTTTGAAAAGGAAATTGCCGTAATTGTGGCTCGCAACGCTAATGGAGATGTAAAAACTTTCCCAATGGTTGAAATGGAGTTTAATCCAGAAGCTAATTTGGTGGAGTTCTTGATTTCGCCTTCTACTTATCCTGAAAGCATACAAGAAAGAGCCGAAAAAATTGCCAAAGATATTGCTGCGGCATTGAATATTACGGGAATTTTAGCGGTAGAAATGTTCATTACCAAACATGGTGATATTCTAGTAAATGAATTGGCACCTCGTCCGCATAACAGTGGCCACCAAACTATTGAAGGTAACTACGTTTCGCAATTTGGACAGCATTTAAGAGCTATTTTCAATTTACCTTTGGGCGATACACGTTCTATTTCAAATGCTATTATGGTAAATGTATTGGGCGAAAAAGGCCACGATGGCGTTGCTAAATACGATGGATTAGAGAAAATTTTATCTATAGAAGGTGTGTATGTGCATTTATACGGCAAAAAATACACCAAGCCTTTCCGTAAAATGGGTCACTTAACCATTATTGACCAAAACCGCGAAAAGGCTATCGAGAAAGCAAGGTTTGTACAGCAAACATTGAAAGTAATTTCTTAATAGAACAAGGAGCAAAGATTAAGGAATAAGGATTTGGCAAGCGGTTCTAAAAAACTAAAAACCAAAAAACTAATTTCTTAGGATTAAAGAGCAAAGAACAAGGGTTTGGCCAAAGGCTCTAAAAAACCAAACAACCAAACACCTAAAAAACTATATAAAAAGATGAAAGTTGGTATTATCATGGGCAGCAAGTCGGACCTGCCAGTTATGCAAGATGCAGCAGATATTTGCAAAGCCTTTGGTGTTGATTTTGAAATTACGGTAGTTTCTGCCCACAGAACGCCTGATAGAATGTTCAATTATGCTAAAGAAGCGGCTAGCCGTGGTATTAAGGTAATTATTGCTGGTGCTGGCGGTGCGGCACATTTACCTGGTATGGTGGCTTCTATTACCACTGTTCCTGTAATTGGTGTTCCTGTAAAATCGTCTAACTCTATTGATGGTTGGGATAGTATTCTTTCTATTTTGCAAATGCCAAACGGTATTCCTGTGGCTACTGTAGCTTTAAATGCCGCGAAAAATGCGGGTTTATTGGCGGTTCAAATTTTATCAACGGCACAACCTGATTTAGCAGAAAAAATGCAAGCCTACAAAGATGATTTGAGACAAAAAGTAGAAGAAACTGCCGCTGAAATGGAAGGTTAGTCCGCAAGTCGGGAAGTCAATAGCCGTAAGTTGGAAAGAATAGAATTTAAAAGTCTGGAAGGTAAACTTTCGGACTTTTTCTGTCTTACAGCTTTCCGTCTATCTAATTCAAATTAGGGTCAACAGGGAAATTGCTCACATGAGCATATTTGGGTCCTAAGTTAATAATCACCTCTTTCCACAACTCTTCTTCATTATGAGAAAAGATAGTATCCTGATGGTACTGGTCTGAAACAATCCAAGTATTGGTAGCGATCTCCTCTTCTAATTGGCGATTGCTCCAACCTGAGTAACCAAGGAAAAACTTAACTTCATCTTCCTGTACGCTATTATTGTTCACCAAAAATTTAAGGGTTTCAAAATCACCACCCCAGTACAAGCCTGGCATAATTTCCTCGCCGCTATCCATTTTATCAAAACAACGATGGATGAAATGAACCGTATCCACTTCTACAGGGCCGCCAATAAACACCTGAAAATCGGCCATCCATAAATCTGGAATTAAGTCTTTTACGACTAGGTTACTCGGCTGGTTTAAAATAAAGCCAACAGAACCTTCTTCATTATGTTCGGTCAATAAAACCACCGAGCGCTTAAAGTTGGGGTCGGCCAAAAAAGGTTCCGAAATCAACAATTTTCCTACTGATGGTTCTAATAAGCTTAACATATTGGTAAAATAACAAAAAATATTCGCAAGTCTCCAAATATGATTGTGCGCACAGCCTGTATATTTCTACTTAAATATTAAAAACTTTATCACTAACAAAAGCTATTTTTGCTTCATGAAGGTCAGTAAAGAAATGATACAAAACTTAAGGCAAGACTATAAAGCTGCCGAATTAAGTGAAAAAGATGTAGTTAAAAATCCGATAGCACAGTTTGAAAAATGGTTTGAAGATGCGGTGAACGCAGAAATTTTTGAACCTAACGTGATGACACTGGCTACGGTAGATAAAAGCGCTCGACCGAATGCCAGAATTGTATTGTTAAAAGGCTTTGACGAAAATGGTTTTAGCTTTTACACCAATTACCTTAGTCAAAAAGGCAAAGAAATAAAGAAAAACCCTTATGCTTGCTTGGTGTTTTTCTGGGCCGAACTGGAACGTCAAATAAGAATTGAAGGCAGAATTGAAAAGTTAGACAAGGAAACTTCGGAGCAATATTTTAATTCTCGTCCGCAAGGAAGTCAAATTGGCGCTATTGCCTCACCTCAAAGCCAAGTAATTCCCAACAGAGATGTTTTGGAGCAAAAAGTGGAAGAATTGACCCAACAGTATGAAGGAAAGACCATTCCAAAACCAGCACACTGGGGCGGCTACATTGTAAAACCAACTGCAATTGAATTTTGGCAAGGACGCTCAAGTCGTTTACACGACAGAATTAAATACATTTTTAGTAACGGAAGCTGGAAAATTGAACGTTTAGCCCCTTAAAAGCAGAAAGCTTAAAGCGGAAAGTTAAAAGACTAAAGTTTAAAGTCAAAATTTAAAAGTTGGAGCCCAAAGCGCATATTGCTAAATTCCAACTAACCAAAAAACTAACAAACTAACCAACCAAAAAAATAATGAACCAAGCAAAACATCCTAAACAGCTCTATCTTCTATTTTTCACCGAAATGTGGGAGCGTTTCTCTTTCTATGGCATGAAAGCTTTGCTTTTGGCCTACATGGTGACCCAATTGAAATTTGATGAGCCAAAAGGTTATGCCATTTTAGGTGCTTACTCAGCGTTGGTGTATACCATGCCTATGTTTGGGGGCATGCTTGCCGATAAGTTTTTAGGCTACCGCAGAGCTATTATTTTTGGCGGTGTAATGATGGCCATTGGACACATTGTACTGGCTATTCCTCAGGATTGGAGTTTCTTTTATGGTATGGCTTTCATTATTTGCGGAAATGGTTTCTTTAAACCTAATGTTTCTAGCTTGGTTGGAACTTTGTACGACAATAATGACCCTAAGAAAGACAGTGCATTTTCTTTGTTTTACATGGGGATTAACATTGGTGCAGCTTTAGGTGGTTTGCTTTGTGGTTACGTTGGGCAAAAAATAAACTGGCATTTTGGTTTTGGTTTGGCTGGTATTTTTATGGTACTGGGCTTAATCATTTTCATTATAGGAAAAGCTTCACTCAAAGAAAAAGGCCTACCTATTACTGACGATTTAAACAAAAAAATAGCGGGTATCATCAAAGTAGAGCATGTTATTTACCTACTTACTTTACTTGCCTTACCTTTAATTGTTACACTTTTTAACTACTATGAAGCGCTGGATAGCATCATGCTAATTCTTGCCGTTGTATCAGTAGCCTATATCCTTTATCTATCCTCAAAGCTAGAGAAAGAAGCTAAATTTAAATTGCTTTCGGCTTTGACCTTAGTGGTGGTTTCTACGTTATTTTGGGCTTTTTATGAGCAAAATGCAGGTTCATTAAACTTATTCGCTATGCGGAATGTAGACATGCATGTTTTTGGTATTGAACTTCCCGCACTTTCTGTAAACAACTTTTTGCCACCAGCTTGGGTAATCATCATGAGTTTGATTTTTGCTGCGCTATGGCCTTGGTTAAATAAACGAGGATTAGAACCTTCTACCCCAGCTAAATTTGCGCTTTCTTTCATTTTTGTAGCTATTGGATTTTTCACCTTTTATTTAGCTTGCCAAGCTAGTTTGGGCAATGGATTAATTCCATTACTTGCTTTTGTGGGTGGATATTTCTTTATCATTTGTGGTGAGATGTGTATTTCTCCTGTAGGTTTATCCATGATTACCAAGCTTTCTCCTGTGAATATTGTTGGTTTAATGATGGGGATTTTCTTCTTCTTCACAGCTATTGGTGAGTTTTTGGCGGGTAAAATTGGCGCCTTAATGGCTATCCCTAAAGATGTGATTGAAGCGAACAACCCAGTACTTTCATTACCATATTACGCTAACGTATTGCTTCAAATTTCCATCTATTCTGCAGGTATTGGCTTATTTATTTTCTTGCTGGTTCCTGTATTGAAAAAATGGATGGGCAACATTAGGTAGTTTAACACAATTTAACGGATTAGCTTAGCAAAAACATCAGCTTAATTTTGTTACTTTCGCAAATCGAAATTCGTAAAATTTAAAATCGTAAACAACCTGTGTCCGACAGCCTAGTCATTATCCCTACTTATAACGAAAAAGAGAATATTGAGAAAATTATTCGCAAGGTTTTCTCTTTGCCCTATCATTTCGAAATCTTGATTATTGATGATGGCTCCCCTGATGGTACTGCTCAAATTGTAAAAGGTTTGCAGGCAGAATTCCCAATGCTTCATATCGAAGAACGGAAAGGGAAATTAGGTTTAGGCACTGCTTATATCCATGGTTTTAAATGGGCTTTGGAGAGGAACTACGAATACATTTTTGAAATGGATGCCGATTTCTCCCATAATCCTGATGATTTGGTGAAACTGCGTGAGGCTTGTGTAAACGGAGCCGATTTAGCTATTGGTTCTAGATATGTGAAAGGTGTAAATGTTGTGAACTGGCCAATGGGTAGGGTATTGATGTCTTATTTTGCCTCGATGTACGTACGCATCATTACGGGCATTAACATTCAAGATGCAACGGCAGGTTTTAAGTGTTACCGCAGAAAAGTATTGGAAACCATTCCGATGGAGAAAATTAAATTTGTAGGTTATGCCTTTCAAATTGAGATGAAATTTACGGCCATTAAATACGGTTTTAATGTAGTAGAAGTGCCTATTATTTTTACCGACAGAACCGAGGGAACTTCTAAAATGAGTACCCGTATTTTCCGAGAAGCGTTTTTAGGAGTAATCCAAATGAAGGTAAATAGCTGGTTCAGAAATTATAATAGATGATTGGTTGTTTGGTTGGTTAGTTTTTTGGTTGTTTAGACATCATCAAATTCGCTAATTATCCAATTATCACATCATTTCTCCGTCTTATTACTCCTCAGCATCAAACCAAAATCTTGCTTTTTGGCCATTGCATCCACAATCATCACTAAACGTTTTGTTCTGGTTGTTTCTGTTTTAGCCGTATTTAACCAATTGATGAAATAGTTTTGATGTGCTTTGGTATAAGAAAGAAAATGTTCTAACAAGCCATCTTCTTGAGCTAAACAAACTTCCAAATCCTCAGGCATCTCAATTTTGAAATCTATATCGTGTTCCAAAGAAAGGTTAACCACATTCCCCTCCTCCTTTCGTAACTGTTTACGGAGTTTTGCATCAAGTGCTAAAATAAAATCTCCTCCACCCATCGGAATTAAACTTTTCCCCTGAATAGGCACTTGGTCTATCTCCCCACGAACCCGCATTCCTCTTCGGTCATTAGGCTTAATCTGTTGTGCAATTTCTTCGGGTACAAAAACATAACTCCACCCAGTTTTCTCGCCATTACTTTCAAACTTTTCTATCTCTGCTTTGAAATTTACCATCATATAAAGTAAAAATTAAAAATCCAAAAATGAAAACGATGTTAACCAAATTTGCTGGTTAATGAAGAATTAAACGAACAATCAATAATTACCATACAGAAATCATTTAAAACACCTCTAGATTTGGCATAATCTCGTCATCATTTAACTGAAATTGGCTTTTAAACAAAATAAACCCTACTTTTAGGATATATGCAAAGCGGATTACATCATATCAATCTTGAAAACTGCCTAAAACAACAATTAGGCAACAGTTTTCGCATGCATAATATTTTCCTTTCTGTTTTTCACAGCTTAGGAAATGTCTTACTGAAAAGTTCTAAGGACTTTATAAATTAATCCCTAGCTCCACAGCGAAGCAGGGACAAATCCGAAAAAAAGGGAAATCATTTACACTTAATCTTAACATGTTATGCGTCTACTAAAAGCCGCTTTCATGCTTATTGTTATGGTTGATGTCTTTATCATTTTCTTAGCACTTTTTTATTTACACCCATTATTGGTTCTAATTTTTATTGCGGTTAGCGCAGTGTTAAAGGGTCTTTACAATCAACTTAATAAGCGAAAGCCACACAAATTCCATCAGTTGGGGAAAAACCAACTTTTTATTAACCATTAATATCTTTTATCATGAATATTGAAATCACTAACACCCCTATTATATTAACCACAGGTATTTACGACTTACTCAAAGAACAAATCAAAAAGCATACTTTCAATAAAAGCAATGCGGAGAAGCTTGCTGTGGAGCTAAAAAATGCCAAGCAGGTACTTCGCAAAGAACTTCCTGAAAATGTAGTCGCCATTAATACTTTGGTAAAACTAAAGAATTTAAGAACTGGCGAAGAGATAGAGCAAAAATTTGTATCACCGCAAAGGGCTCGCAAAAAACATGCTACCCTATCTATTCTTTCACCCATTGGCATAGCCACCTTAGGTTACGCTACAGGCGCAATTGTACAATGGGAATTTCCTGAAGGAACGGAAATGCTACAGATTTTGGAAGTAAATAAGATATAAACATAACATCCAAACCTAATGTAAAACATACCCTGTAGGACAGTTTGTTCGGGGCCTTAGCTTTTCACAAAGTTAAGCGCCCCAACAAGCTTAATATTTTTCGTTAAAACTCTCCCTCTACGCCTAATCCGAATAATGCGAAATCGTACTTCACAGGGTCGTTTGCATCAAACTCCTTTAATTGTTTCGTCAATTCAACAGCTGTTAGCCAATCCGTTTGCTTGCGTTCTATTAAGCCAAAATGCCTTGCTACTCGATCTACATGCACATCACATGGGCATATCAAATCTGCGGAGCGTAAGGTATCCCAAATCCCAAAATCAACACCACAATTGTCTTTCCTTACCATCCACCTCAAAAACATATTTAACCGTTTGCAAGTAGATTTTTGCATTGGTGAAGACACGTGCTTAATCGTTCTACGAGGGAAATCTGGCAAACTAAAGAAATAAGAACGGAAATGGTTTAAGGCTTTTTCTATGGTAAAATCTGCAACGACCAAATCGGAAGTGTAACAGGTAGCAGAAGTCAATTCGTATCCCGAAGCGATTTCTTCAACACTCAAATAATCTGTTCTATAAATTAAAGATTGGGGAATAAAAGCCGTTTCCAAGGAGCTAGATTGTTGATAGTGCTGCTGAAAGAAAGCTACAAAATAAAGTAAATCGGTATCGTTAAAGGTACGATGCTTAAAACCTAGCAGACCTTTCAAATCCTCATCAGAATGATGAAGCATGAACTGATAAGGCGCATTATCCATTCTAGCCAACAATTCATTACACTTGTTGATAATGGTTTTGCGCTGACCCCAAGCTAAAATTGCCGCAAAAAAAGCGGCAATTTCAATGTCTTGTTTTAATGTGTATTGATGCGGAATGCTAATCGGGTCGTTCTCAATGAAATTTGGTCGATTATATTGAGCTACTTTCGCATCGAGAAAATCCTTAATGTCTGTAATTTGCATTATTTGGTTAATTGTAGGAATCGTTGAATTGGTTAATCGATACGAAGTCAATTAACCAATCATACAGTTAAACGATTAAACCTTAAGCAAGTGCTTGTTCCAAATCAGCCAATAAATCATCAATATCTTCAACACCTACGCTGAAGCGCAATAAGTTATCGGTTACTCCCACTTTTTCACGTTCTTCTTTTGGAATTGAACCGTGGGTCATGCTTACTGGATGATTCACCAAACTTTCTACTCCACCTAAAGATTCTGCTAATGAAAATACTTTAAATCGTGAAGCAATGCGGAAAGTTTCTTGCAAGTCGGCATCTTTTAAAGTTACTGAAACCATACCTCCAAAACCACGCATTTGTTTTTTGGCAATATCGTGATTAGGATGTTCTTCGAAACCTGGCCAGTAAATTTTATCAATTTTAGGATGGTTTTTCAAGAAATGGGCTACTTTTTCTCCGTTTTCACAATGCGCTTTCATACGCAAGTGTAGGGTTTTAATTCCTCTTAGTACTAAGAAAGCATCTTGCGGCCCTGGAGTAGCACCACAAGCATTGTATATGAAGAACAAATCTTTGTATAGCTGCTCGTTGTTGGTCAACAAAGCACCCATTACCACATCAGAGTGACCTCCAATATATTTCGTTACCGAGTGCATTACCACGTCAGCACCCAAATCAATTGGGTTCTGCAAATAAGGTGAAGCAAAGGTATTGTCAACCGTTAAAAGGATGTTGTGCGCTTTGGTAATTTTAGCTACTCCTTCAATATCAATGATACGCATGGTTGGGTTGGTAGGTGTTTCTATCCAAACCAATTTGGTTTTATCATTAATATACGGGGTAATATTTTCTGGCTTTGATAAATCCAAGAAATGAAATTTGATGCCATAGTTTTGATAAACCTTGGTAAAAATACGATAAGAACCACCGTACAAATCGTTACCAGTGATCACTTCATCGCCAGGTTTTAATAACCTTAACAAAGTATCTGTAGCCCCCATTCCGCTACTAAAAGCCAAGCCAAACTTACAGTTTTCTAATGCTGCCAAACAATCCTCTAGCGCCTTACGAGTTGGGTTGGTACCTCTTGAATACTCATATCCCTTGTGCTCTCCGGGTGATGCCTGCCAATAAGTTGAAGTTTGATAAATTGGGGTCATTACCGCACCAGTAGTTGGGTCGGGCTGTTGACCAGCGTGTATAGCTTTGGTAGCAAATTTCATTTCCTTGTTCATGGTATCGTATTTAATGCCTTATTGTTAGCCAAAAGGCGTCATTATAAATTATTATTTTGTTGCACTTCAGATTTAAACATATAGCCCAATCGTTTTCCTGTTGGATAGCCACTTGCGGCTAAAGTTGTTTGCTTTTGGTGCAGGGTAATATCTTTAACCGTAGCATAAGGTGGTAATTGCAAATCAGTTTCTATACAATCTAGCACTGCCAACTCCAAAATATGGGTCAACACCTCCTCACTGATTTCAGTTTCGCTAAAAGCTTCGTATAAAAATCCCAACTGCCCCTCGCCTTCTACGATGAAACGTTTTTCTTTATTGATTAGAATTCTGGCAATCAAAGTACCTTCATCTGCCAGGCGATTATATTTAATCGAATCTGCCAAAAAGTTATGGATGTAGATGACACCACAATAACTTAAGCTTGGATTGGCTTTGACGTAGCTGGTGGAATAAATTCGATGACCTTCTTCAAAATTGAAAACATTACTATGCATCGATAGCAGCAACATATCTCCAGAAAACTTAAGCTCTGCTTCAAATTGATGAGCATCCTTATAAGTCACTTCTACTGAAGGGTCTTTTACGGTATAATCTTGATATAGTTTAGAAGCTAATTTTGAAAGCGACTTCTTAGCTATTGCAAAAACATCAACGGTGTTTCTATAAATCGCTTGTTTTAAAGAAGCCCTGCTTTCTAATTTTTCAAGTATCAGCTGGTAATTGGTTGGTTCCATTTTAGATTCTGGTTAGTTAGTATTTGGTTGTTTAGGTGTTTGGAAAATCCAATCACCTAAACTTGAACCTTAACACCTACAACTTAATATGCTTTCGCAAACAATACACGTTGTTTTGATGGATTGCCTGTTAAAATACAAACACCATCTTCTAACTTATTGTCTAAAGGAATACATCTAATCGTGGCTTTTGTTTCTTCCTTAATACGTTTCTCCGTTTCGGCAGTACCGTCCCAATGTGCTGCAATAAAACCTGTTTTAGTTTCTAACAGCTCCTTAAATTCTTCGTATGAATTTGCTTCCGTAATGTGCTCATCCCTAAATTTCAATGCTCTATTGAAGATATTCTCTTGGATTTGCGCCAACATTTGGAAAACATACTCTGCCAAACCTTCTTGAGGTACGGTGAATTTCTCTTTGGTATCTCTACGAGCAAGCTCAACAGTACCATTTTCCATATCTCTAGCACCAATTGCTAAACGAATAGGCACTCCTTTTAGTTCATATTCAGCAAACTTAAATCCTGGGCGTTGGCTATCTCTATCGTCATATTTCACCGAAATACCATAACCTTTTAGTCTTGGAAGTAATTCGTCTACAAATGATGATATTTTTTGAAGTTCTTCATCACCTTTATGGATAGGCACAATCACTACTTGAATTGGTGCCAATTTTGGAGGAAGTACCAAACCGCTATCATCACTATGTGCCATGATTAAGGCTCCCATTAAACGGGTTGAAACGCCCCATGAACTTGCCCAAACGTAATCTTGCTTACCTTCTTTGTTCGTGAATTTTACATCAAATGCTTTTGCAAAGTTTTGACCCAAGAAGTGAGAAGTACCTGCTTGTAAAGCCTTACCATCTTGCATTAAAGCCTCAATACAGTAAGTATCCAAAGCACCAGCAAAACGCTCAGTTTCTGTTTTTCTACCTTTTACTACCGGAACAGCCATCCAATTTTCAGCGAAATCAGCATACACATCCAACATTTTCTCTGTTTCCTCAATCGCTTCTTCAGAAGTAGCGTGTGCAGTATGACCTTCCTGCCATAAAAACTCAGTTGTACGTAAGAATAAACGGGTTCTCATTTCCCAACGCACCACATTGGCCCATTGGTTAATCAATAAAGGCAGATCACGGTAAGATTGAATCCATCCTTTATAGGTATTCCAGATAATGGTTTCCGAAGTTGGACGAACAATTAATTCCTCTTCTAATTTCGCTTCTTCATCTACAATAATATTGCCTTGGCCATCATTTTTTAAACGATAATGTGTCACAACGGCACACTCTGTAGCAAAGCCATCTACGTGGGCAGCTTCTTTAGAAAAATAAGATTTGGGGATGAACAAGGGAAAGTAAGCATTTGTGTGACCTGTTTCTTTAAATTTATGGTCTAAAACCGCTTGCATCTTCTCCCAGATAGAGTAACCATACGGCTTAATTACCATACAGCCTTTTACTGACGAATGTTCTGCCAAGTCAGCTTTTATAACAATTTCGTTATACCACTGGGAATAATCTTCACTTTTACTCGTAATACCTTTGCTCATAACTTATTTGGAACGTTTTTTGTGTTAAATATCTTGTATTGATGGCTACAAAGCTATAAATTTATAGTCACAATTTAATTTAGCACACAAATAAAACTAAATACAATGAGAGTCAATCATTTTTTCACCAGTACACTTGCCGCAACTGCCTTGTTAGTTGCGTCATGCTCTACACAAAGGATGGCACAAAATAACAGTGCCGATGATGTGTACAACACTACTGCGCAGGCTCGGGTTTACAAGTACTCGCCTCCAGTACAAACGGCTCAAATAGATACTTCACGCACCGATCCTAGCTACAGACCTAGTGACGAAAGTTACGATATGGATTACGCTTCTAGGATTGATCGTTTTTATTATGGCAGCCCTAACAGGGTATATTTTGACGATTATTACAATGTTTACGGTTACAATTCATGGTACAATCCTTACGATTTTTCATTAGGCTTTAACTACGGATGGGGCTTTAATCGTTGGAACAACCCTTACACCTATTGGGGATATTATGGCAGTCCTTATTACTGGAACACTTGGGGACCTTACTCCTACTACAACCCTTGGTTTGGTGGTTTTGGTGGCGGCTACTGGGGTGGCGGTTATTGGGGCGGAGGCTACTGGGGTGGTGGCTGGGGAGGCTCTACTATTGTTAGAAACGATAACTACAGACCAAGACCATCTAGAATGAGTAGTGGTACTTCAAGACCTTCTACAGGAAGATACGTAGGATCTGATAGAGGAAATGTAGGCGACGGCATGGGAAGACCAAGACCTCAAAGCTATAATCCAGCTACTAACGGAACAGTATCTAGACCAGACAGAACTTCTAATTCAGGAGGTAACTCGGGAAGACCTAGCAGAACCAGCGAAAGCGGTAGACCTTCTTCTCCTCCTCAAAGAGAAAGCTATACTCCTCCTTCAAGACCAACGCCTCCTCCTGCAAGTAGCGGAAGCAGTGGTAGCAGCAGCGGCGGAGGTAGTCGTCCAACCCGTGGTGGAGGTAGAGGTTAAATTTATTTTCTAAATTATTTATCGCAATTCAAATGAAAAAGATATTATCAATGTTAGTGGTAGCGGCAGCTACCACTGGCTATGCTTATGCTCAACAACCTATTATATGGCCTACTTATGCGGGCGATGGACTAAGGTTTTCTCAAACAAATTACGGTAGTTCAGCTCGTTTTAAAGGCATGGGAAATGCACAAATTGGCGTAGGCGGCGACATCAGTTCTCTAGGAGGTAATCCTGCAGGTTTAGGTTTATTTACCCGTTCTGAATTTGTACTTACTCCTGAATTTAATGGCACAAACATCAAAGCGGATTATCTAAACAATAATACTTCAACCAATAAAAGTCAAGTTAATCTGAACCAAATTGGTGTGGTATTCCATATGCCTACCTACAGATCGAAAGGCCAAGATACTCAAACAGGTGTCATTAGTGCTTCCGTAGGTTTAGGTTACAATCGTAATAACGACTATGGATTAGAATCTAATTTCTCAGGAACGAACAACACCAGTTCTGTGTACAATATGTTTTATGAGGAAAACGCAGGTACTTTAGGCAATACGCAACAGGTAAATGTATTACGTTCTGGTTCAGTTTCTGAGTTTAGCATTGCTGGGGCCATCAACATTTCCAATCAAATTTACATTGGTGCAAACCTAGGTTTGGTGAGCATTAATATGAATAACGATTCGCACCTTTACGAAAAGGGCACTGTAGATAATTATGCGGTTGATTACTATCAAAACCAAGAAGTTAAAGGTTCAGGGGTTAATGGTAGAATTGGGGTTATTTTCAGACCAGTGAGCGAATTTAGAATTGGAATGAACTTACAAACGCCAACCTGGTTTAATATTGATGACCGTAGTGCTGGAAGCAGTTCAGACAAACAGATACTTGACCAAGAAATCTATGATTTCAGCTATGATTTACGTACGCCGTTTAAAGGCTCCCTTGGTGCAAGCTATGTGATTGCAAACAGAGCTTTAATTTCTGCAGATGTTGATTTTATCGATTACTCGAGCATGCGTTTTTCTAGCGTAGATGGCGTAGGTATGGGCGAGATCAACAATGCCAACAACGATGTTAAGGCTCTTTATAAAAGTGCAGTGAACTATCGTGTAGGTGCTGAAGTAAAAGTAACTGATTTGGTAAGCCTAAGAGGTGGATACGGCATTAACGGAACCGCTTATAAAGATGACAGCAAAAACCAGTTCCAAAGCAAATTCTATTCTGGAGGTATTGGCTATAGAAATAGAAACTATTCTATCGACCTAGCTTATCAACGTGTAGAAACCAATGCTACTTTTAGTCCTTATTTATTACAAGATTTTAATGAGCCTGTAGCACAAGCCAAAAACAATAAAAATAATGTGTTCTTAACTTTTGGTGTAAGATTTTAAATCTCAAGACACTTGAAACAAAAAAAGCGACGAATATTCGTCGCTTTTTTTGTTTTATATTATCCCATATAAAGAACCATCCTGCTCTCCCATCCTATCTACTCTTTCTGCTACGGATTTATCTTTAATCAGTTCTGGCGCATGATGGGGTTTCTTGCGAGCATCTATAATCAATGGTCCTTTACAACCCCAATGCTTATTTTCCGTGAAATCATCCACACCATCTATATCCGCTGCTGGATTACTCCTAGTGAAAGTTACCCAAACTAAATTGTTAATGTTCTCAGCAGTAAAGCTTGCATCATCACACACTACAATTAATGGTAATTGCGAAAGCTCATTTGCTTTTAGTCTTTCTTTAAGAGACGCAATCTCCTTTTTAGCTTGCTGTTGGCCTATATAAGCTGGCAATTGAACTGCCAATACCCCTGGCACTGCCAAATGATGATTTTCAGCCAAGTTAAAGCCAGCTGGCAAACTGCTTAAAAGCTCACGCTTCTTTTCTCCGGCTGCCGCAAAAACCACTTTAGAGCCCGAATTAAGCCCATCACCCGAATAGTCTAAGGTATCAATGGTCGTATTGGTATGAAAATGGATATCCCTTGTCAGGTCAACCCTTTCCAGCATGTGCTGTAAAAATTCATCAATATGATGCGTGGTTAATGCTTCATTATCTTCTCTTGCCGCAATCAATAAGTACTTAGCCAAACTCAATTGGTTCTTACCCAAAATATGATTGCTAATGGTCAAAATCTCTTGCGGCTTTCTTTCTTTGAGATATGGTGTATAACGCTCACTACCTATCGCAAACAACAATGGGTGTACCCCTGCAGCATCTACGGCGTTCACCTCTTTTAAGCCATGTATTTCTTGTGGAATCGCCGAACCTGATATTTCATGAATCAACGCTCCAAAACTAGTATCTTCTTGAGGTGGTCTACCCACTACCGTAAACGACCAAAGGGCATCTTTTTTATGATAAACTTTATGCACCTTCATTAAAGGAAATGGATGTACCAAGCTATAATAACCCAAATGGTCGCCAAATGGTCCTTCTGGTTTATTTTCATGAGGATAAACAATACCTGTGATTACAAAATCCGCATCTGCAGAAATCACAAAACCTTCTTCATCCCTAAAATACCTAAAGCGTCTATCGCCTAAGGCACCAGCAAAAGTCATTTCCGAAAGCCCTTCGGGCAATGGCATTACAGCGGCCAAAGGATGCGATGGCGGACCACCCACAAAAATACTTACTTTGAGCGGCTGCCCTTTAGCATTTGCTTTGGTTTGGTGTACGCCAATACCTCGATGTATTTGATAGTGCAAACCAATTTCTTGGTCCTGAATATAATCGTTACCTGCTAATTGTATTCGATACATTCCCAAATTACCATTCATTACACCCGGCTTATCAATATCTTCGGTAAACACCTGTGGCATGGTAATAAAGGGACCACCGTCCATTGGCCAGTTCACAATCTGTGGTAAGGCAGAAATGGTTGTCTTTTGAAAGGTCTGCTTAAATAAGGATTGTTTCAAAGGCAATGCCGATAAAGCGGTTAGACCAGTGCCTAAAAACTTAAAGGGATTTTTAATGGCCTTCATAGGGTCAGAACGTAGTTCCACCAATTGTTGCACTTTCGGCAATGAGTCTCTAAACATAAATTTAGAGCGTTCCAAAGTTCCAAAAAGATTTGACACCGCTTTAAACGGACTTCCCTTAACTTTTTCGAACAACAACGCTGGACCTTGCTTTTCATAAACTCTAAGGTGTATATCAGCCATTTCTAAATATGGATCTACTTCTTCTTTAATTCTGATCAGATGGCCATGTTTTTCCAAATCGGCAACACATTCAGCCAAGCTTTTATATCCCATGGCTCAAAGATAAAAAATTTGATAATGGGAGAATATCATAATGTGATAATGAGAGCATATGACGATGAGATGATTTGATAATTAGATGATAAAAAAGCCACAGATGCACGAATAATTTTCTAAATCTGTGCATCTGCGGCTCCCTACCAATTGGCTAATCATCACATTAACCAATTAGCTAATTAAAACTATTTCTTCCCTAAGAAAGAACGTAGCATCCAAATGGTTTTCTCTTTAAATTGCATAAAACGGTTCACCATGTCATTCGAACCATCGTCGCCGGCTTTATCCGTTGCATCCAACAATTCGCGTTCTAGCTCAATAAGCTTGGTCATATCATCCAAAATAGCTTCAACCATTGCGGTATCGGCCAAACCTATCGTATCAATTTCTTTAATTCCCGATTCTTTGATATAATCTGAAAAACGACTGTGTGGTGCTTTGCCCAAAGTCAATACACGCTCTGCAATTTCATCGATAGTAAGCTGAGCATTAGTATATAGTTCTTCAAATTTAAGGTGAAGGGTAAAGAAGTTTTGGCCCTTGATATTCCAATGGCAACCTCTTAATTTTTGATAGTGAATGTGATAATTTGCCAAATAATCATTAAGCATATCTACCACGGGTTTAACTTGTTTCTCTGTTAGATTTATTTCTTTTGCTGACATAATATCTGTGTTTTTTGATAGTACCAAATTAACAAAACTAAAGAGAATAAGTTTTGACATCATCACAATTTCGTACAATAGAATACAAAATGTTACCGTTTAGTTACATTGTTAGTGTTCCTATATATTATTCGTATAATTGTACCTCCAAAAATTAAAAATATAGATGCTTAAGAGATATATTTTAATCTGCACGCTGCTAAGTTCAGCTGCTGCTTTTGCCAGTAAGCCGCTTGATTCTATAGGTGTAGAAAACAATAACGGCAAAAAATTGATCATCCATAAGGTAGATCCAAAAGAAAGTTACTACTCTATTTCAAGAAGATATAACGTTAATGTAAAAGACGTTCAGGCATACAATAACAATGCAGCCCTTCAAATTGGTTCCATTGTTAAAGTACCTACGGAAATTCCTTTTAATCAAAAAACAACAGCGAGTGCCCCTACTATTACCTCCAATAGTTTTTTCGATTACACGGTAGTAGCCAAAGACAATTTGAATTTAATTGCTGAAAGATTTGCTACCACTACAGCGGATATCAAAAAACTCAACAATTTAAGTAGCAACAACCTACAAGTTGGACAAGTTTTAAAAGTCCCTTTTAATAAGACCAATCCTTTAGCAAACAATGCTACGCCACCTCCAACAAATAGTCAGCCGCAAGAAAGTAAAACAGCACCCAATACTACAGAAGTGACTGAGCATACTGTAAAACCTAAAGAATATTTAGGCGTTATTGCTAAACAATATGAGGTTACGGTAGAAGAGATCAAAGAACTAAATGGCTTAAGTTCCAACAATCTTCAAATTGGCCAAGTACTAAAAATTCCTACTAAGGGTTCAGCAGTCCACAATGAAACACCTGTAATAGCCAACAAACCTACTGAAAGCAAGCCTGTAGAAAATAAACCTACAACCGTAGTCAGCAATCCTGCTCCCAGCAAAACAGATCCTACTTTTGAACACATAGTAGCGGCAAACGAAACGATATACTCTATCGCTCAAAAATACCAGCTTACCACTTATCAGTTAAAAACATTCAATAATTTAACATCAAATGACCTTACCGTAGGCCAAAAATTAATTATTAAAGGTGAAAAACCTGCTCCTGTAGTTGCCGCCAATAATGATAATAACGATGATGAACCTACAGAAGGCACTGGCACGCTAAAAAATCCAAATCTCAAACGACCAGCAGCAACCTATGGTCTTAACAGGATTGAGGAAAAAGGTACAGGTGTTTGGATCACTGATACAGACTTAGATCCCAATAAAATGTTAATTTTGCACAGAACTGCCCCTGTAGGCACTATTATTCAAATCACTAATCCAATGACCAACCGTTCAACCTTTGCGAAGGTAGTAGGCAAATTCACTGAAAATGAAACCACTAAGGATGTCATTATTGTAATGACCAAAGCGGTTGCCGATGCAGTTGGCGCATTAGATAAACGTTTTTTCTGTACTTTAACATACGGCCCTAAAGAGAATGAAAACTAAAAAGCCTGTAATTATTGGCATAGCTGGAGGCAGCGGCTCGGGTAAAACTTTTTTCCTGCACAGTTTTTTACACCATTTCAAACACGACGAAGTAACGCTCGTATCACAGGATGATTATTACATTCCTGCGGGTGAAATGACCCAGGAAGAAAACAAACTATATAACTTCGATCTTCCTACCACTATTGATGACCAACAATTTTTAATGGACATCAAAAAACTGATCAGTGGTGAAACTGTCTACAAAAAGGAATACAACTTTAATAATCCTTTAGCAGTAACCAAAATCTTAGAAATCCACCCTGCTCCTATTATCATTGTAGAAGGCTTATTCATCTTACATTTCAAGGAAATCAACTCACTGATTGATTATAGAATCTTTATTGAGGCTGATGAGAACATTGCCCTAGAAAGAAGAGTACAAAGAGATGGTATTGAAAGAGGTTATCCTGAAGAAGATGTACTATACAAATGGCACAATCACGTAGTGCCTGCTTATAAGGAGTATTTACTTCCCTACAGAGAAACTTGTAATCAACTGATTTACAACAACTCAAATGAAGCGGATGAAATCATTCGTATTACTGAGATTATGTCAGAAGAATTTAAATCTAATTATTGCAAATAAAAATTAAGTAAGCACAAAAAAAAAGCCCCGTATATACGGGGCTTTTTTTTTGTGCTTAAACATTTTGTTAACTCATTGTTAAACTTTCAAAATGTTATTTATAAATTTTTATTTGTTTTATTTTTTTAAAAATCGTTTATTTGATAAAGCTAAAATCAACCAATTTTAACCAACCAAAGCCTTTCCTTAATGTCAAAAGTAGCCAAAGCGTTAAAATCTGCCAGCGAAACCAAAGCCCTAATTATTGGCCAAGACAAGCTAAAACAGACTTTTCAATTATTTAAGGAGCAATTTCCAGGAGCCAAAGCCATTATTGTTGCCGACAAGGTTACTTTTGAATTAGCGGGAAAATCCTTATTGAAACAATTTGAAAGCAACGGTATTCTTCAAGAACCCCCATATATTTATTCCGACCCTGAAATTTATGCTGCTTACGAATATGTAGAAGAATTGGTTACAGCTTTAAAAGAACATCAAGCTATTCCTGTAGCAGTAGGCTCAGGCACTATCAACGACCTTACCAAATTGGCTGCACATATCACAAACCGACCTTACTTTTGCGTAGCCACTGCAGCTTCCATGGATGGTTACACTGCTTTTGGAGCTTCTATCACTGCCAATGGTGCTAAACAAACTTTTAATTGTCCAGCACCGCAGGCTTGTTTAGCAGATATTGATATTTTAAGCGCCGCTCCTACGGAAATGACTGCTTCAGGGTATGCGGATTTGTTTGCAAAAATCACCGCAGGTGCCGATTGGATTTTAGCAGATGCACTTGGGGTTGAAGCAATTGATCCTACTGCCTGGTCTATAGTGCAAGACGGTCTTCATGAAGCGCTTTCAGACCCTTCGGGAACAAAAAATGGCGATACCAAGGCAGTTTCCCAACTTACCGAAGGACTAATGCTAGGCGGTTTTGCCATGCAATGGTCTAAATCTAGCAGACCAGCTTCTGGTGCCGAACATCAGTTTAGCCACCTTTGGAATATGGAACACCACCTTAACCAAGGCGAGCACGTTTCACACGGATTCCAAGTGAGCATTGGCACTTTAGCGATTACCGCTCTTTACGACTTGGTATTAAAAACTGACTTTGAAAATTTAGACATTCTAAAAGCCTTAAAACAATGGCCAACTTTAGAAGAACTAAAAACACAATCTCTAAACATTTTTAAAGACACAGATTTTCCAGAAATTGGTTGGCAAGAAACCAGTGCTAAATATATCGACCATCAATTATTAGAAAAACAATTACAAACCTTGAAAGATAATTGGGGAAACATCAAAGGTCGGTTACAGCAACAAATAGTACCATTTGAAGAAGCCAAAGCACGTTTGGGGACTGTAGGTGCTCCTACCGAGCCTGAACACATCGGCATTAGCAGAGAGAAACTAAAGGACACCTTTGTAAGGGCACAATATATTAGAAGAAGATTTACCATTCTCGACCTTGCCGTAAGAACGGGCTACTTAGACCAATGGCTCAACCAACTTTTTGGCAATGATGGCATCTGGGAAATAAAAGCAAAAAGCAACACGAATTTGATTAATTAAGCAGTTAACCAAAATGACCAACCAAGACCAAACAAACAGCAAAGAAGCTACACAAAAACTGTTTAGATACTGGCAAACCAGAACCATCATTGTCACTATGATTGGCTACGCCGTATTTTATTTCGTTCGCAAGAACTTTTCTTTTGCCATTCCAGGGCTAACTGCCGAATACGGCATCACCAAAACAAGTTTTGGGATTATTATGACCTTGGTGACTATTGTATATGGGATATCGAGATTTCTAAATGGCGTATTGGCCGACAGAATGAACGCCCGCTACCACATGTCCATTGGATTATTTCTATGCGCTATAGCCAACTTTGCCTTTGGCTGGGGTGCCGACCTGAGCACCATATTCACAGGGCAAACTGGAGGACCAATGTTTACAAACACCATGGTACTCATTTTTGGAATTATCCTTATCGTGAACAACCTCATCCAAGGAAGTGGTTTCCCCCCTGTAGCCCGATTACTTACCCACTGGATTCCGCAAAATGAACTGGCCACCAAAATGTCTATATGGAATACTTCACACTCTATAGGCGCTGCCCTAGTAGCTATTTTAGCGGGCTACATTATGGGTTCAATGGGCACCAATATGAGCAGCAATCCAGAAGTAATTGCATCCATTGCTGCTAATTTAAAAGTGGACGTCACCGATGCTGAAAAAATGAAAAGCGTCATCGAATCGGCCTCTCATTATGGTGCATGGAAATGGTGTTTTTGGATTCCAGCAGCCATTGCATTAATAGGTTCTATAGGTCTTTTTATTGGACTAAGAGATACTCCTTCATCAGTTGGCTTGCCTGAATTACATAAAACACACCAAAAAGGCAAAGATTCTTCCGCTGAATTTAAAGCATTCATCCGTAAATCAGTTTATCGCAACAAATGGATTTGGATACTAGGAATCGCCAATTTTTTCGTTTATGTAGTTCGATTTGCAGTGTTAGACTGGGGTCCTACTTTCCTTAAAGAAGCTCACGGAATGACCCTAACCAATGCAGGATGGACCGTTGCCGTTTTTGAAATTTTCGGTATTGTGGGCATGCTAGCCGCTGGCTGGGTAACCGATAAATACTTAGCAGGTAAAGCACACCGCACTTCTTTGTATTGTATGGTTGGCGTAGCTATATTTATGACCATTTTCTTATACCTACCAGATAGCACACCTTCATGGACCATGATATTGGTACTAGCCATGTGTGGCTTTTTCATTTACGGTCCACAGGCACTCATCGGTATTGCCGCGGCAAATCAAGCTACCAATCGTGCCGCTGCTACTGCGAACGGTTTAACAGGACTTTTTGGCTATGCCAGTGGTTTGGTTTCGGGCGTAGGCGTGGGATATATGGTGGATTCTATCAATAAAGTAAATCCAGGAAAAGCCTGGGATTATGTATTCATGATGATGATAGGAATGGCGGTACTTTGCGTATTTATTTTTGCCCTGATGTGGAAAGCTAAAGCACACGGATATGATGAATTAGAGACTAAAGCAGATTAATTTACAAATGAAACTTTCCCCCGACATTACGGAACAACTACAACAAATTAAACATTTTGCACTGGATATGGATGGCACCATTTATAACGGTAGCACCTTATTTCCTTTTACCAACGATTTTTTAAGCTATTTAAAACAAAATGGGATTGGCTATTCTTTTTTAACCAACAATCCCTCAAAAAGTACTAGCGACTACCTGAAGCATTTAGAGAAAATGGGTATTCCAGCTACGGCAGAAGAAATGTATACTTCGGCAGTTGCAACGATTAACTATATTAAAAACCATCACCCAAGCCTCAAACGATTGTTTATTTTAGGTACACCAAGCATGGTGAAGGAATTTGAAGATGCAGGTTTTACCTCCACTGCAGATAGTGCCGAGGACAGACCAGATGCACTGGTGGTTGGTTTCGACACCTCGCTCGTTTATCCGAGATTGTGTAGAGCCGCTTATTGGGCAAGCCAATCAATTCCTTATTTTGCCACCAATCCTGACTGGGTTTGCCCTACCGACCAACCTAATATTTTGGTAGATTGTGGTTCGATTTGTGCCTGCATTGAAGGTGCTACCAAAAGAAAACCTGATATAGTGATTGGCAAGCCTGATCCACAGATGCTGGATGGCATTATCCATCAATACAGTTTAAAACCCAATGAAATTGCCATGGTAGGCGATAGAATCTATACCGATGTAAAAATGGCGAAAAATGCAGGAGCTCTTGGCGTACTAGTCCTTTCAGGAGAAGCTACTACTACAGATGTGCAGCAGTCGACCGTAAAGCCTGATATTGTGGCAAGAGACTTAGCGGAATTACAAGAGCTTATTCAACAAGCGAAAGTTTAGTTTTACAACATTCGATGATGCAGAGAAATTCAAAAGATTTCTCTGTTTTTTTTGGAAAGCAAATGAGGATTACTATTATCGGCAGCCCCGCTTTCCACTTTATCCCGAAAAATTCGGGATGCTCGTTCCAATCGGGTTTAGAAAACAAAAAGCAGTTCATTAAACTACCGTATACTTGCTATTCCAAACCTGTAACGGATATTATCACCGCACTACAAAGCAAAGCTTAGCCATCACGTTATCTCGACCGTAACAGGGAGATCTTTGTACCTTAAAGTACAATATTACTATCGGCATATCCAAAGATCTCTCCATAAAGTCGAGATGACGAACACATTACCAAAAGCACCAGAACAAGCCTTGGAATCCCAAAAAAGGCAAAATCACTCCTTTATGGGGTAACATTTTTCCTGAGCTGTTGATTAGCTAATAACACGTCCGTATTGGACCAAGAGTTAAAGAACAGAATGTTGAATGTTAAATATTAAGATCATGAAGAAATTTTCACTTGCACTGATGTTACTAGGATTTACATTTTTTGCAGTCGCACAAGAGAAACCGAGAGGAGATTTTCAAATAGGCTTACAAGGCGGAATCACCCAACCTCTCAGTACTTACAAAAAAATTGGAGACACCAAATTAGGCTACCATGCCGGAATTTTCGCTGATAAATATTTCAAAGGAAATAAATTCGGATTAGGTATCGATGCACGTTTCATCAGAAATAGTATCAATATGGCCGACAGCGTACTTTTCACCAATGGCTACATCGCTACCGATTACAAAAACAGCCCTCGATTTCAGGACTATTTATTCACCTTTGGACCTAGCTATAAGTTTACCAAAAATAACTTTCAGGCCGAATTATATTTACGTGGTGGTGTAATGATGCAACACTTTCCTGAATATACCACCACTTTAACCTTTACCAATGTATTAGGCACCACCAACTACGACACGCAATACACGGTAAACGATGCAAGTAACAAAGCAAATAGCTGGGCTGGTGTTGGAGGCTTCCGTTTAAACTACAAAATCGCACCAAAGATTGCAGTATTTGCCCATGTGGATTATGTACAAACTTTTGGCACCACATTTGGCAATAAACCCAGCAGGTTTACCATTGAGAAAAGTGTTCAGCACACTCCTATTGATCCTGCCGTTGGCATTAAAAGCGGCATCTTAGACCACTATAATGAAGTGAGGGTTCAAGAAAACACGCTACATAAAAGCCTTAATGCTGGAGCTGGCATTAAATTCATCTTTGGTGAAAACAAAAAACCAGTTTCACCAAAAGAAACTGTTACCAAATACGATGATGTTGTAAAACCGCTAATTACTACCAAAGACCTACAAATTGTGGTTAAGGATAAACAAACAGGACTAGCTTTAAGCGGGGTTACCGTTAGCGTAACGAGTGATAAGATCAACGAAAAATCAATCACAGATGCAAACGGTCAAGCGCAAAAAATCACAAAAGTATCCCCAGGAAGCTATCAAGTTATTGGTGAGAAAAACGGTATCAAAACACCATTATTAACTTTAAATGAGGACGACTTCAAAGGTAGTTCAGCTACGATATTTAAAGAAATTTACCATGACGACCCTAGATTTACATTGGTTGGAGAAACCTTCGACTGCGTAAAAGGCATCAATTTGGCAGGTATCAGCACTGTATTAACCAATACAAGTACTAAAAGCAACATTAGCCAAGTTTCTGATGCACAAGGCAAGTTCATTTACCAATTAGATGCTCAATCAGATTTTACGGTAGTAGCCAATCATCAAGCTCGTTATTCACAAACTGAATTAGTAACCACCAAAGGTTTAGACAGAAGCAAAACACTATATGTGACATTGAAACTAGGGGTTTGTGAACTTGCAACTGGAAGCCAATGGGTGTTAAAAAACATCCTGTATGATTTCGACAAATCCAATATCCGTACAGATGCAGCCATCATCTTAGATAACGTAGTAGCCATCATGAAACAAAACCCATCATTAAAAATTGAGCTCTCCTCTCATACCGATAGTCGTGGTAACGATGCTTACAATAGAAAATTATCTCAACAACGTGCCGAGGCAGCGGTAAACTACCTAGTAGCCAATGGTATTAGTAGAGATAGATTAATCGCTAAAGGTTATGGTGAAACCAAATTACTGAACAGCTGTGGCAATGGTGTAACCTGTTCAGAAGAACAACATCAGGCCAACAGAAGAACAGAGATTAAAGTATTGAATTATTAATTAGGAGCTAGGGATTAGTGGCTAGCATAGACTTACGAAGTTTTGAAAACTTCGTAAGTCTTTTTTATAAAGGAGACCTGCAAGGTTTTTGAAACCTTACAGGTCTTTTTTTCGTATCACGCTGCAGATAATAGAAACTTCCTCCCCCTACCCCCTCTAAGAGGGGGATATTAGTTTCGTGGTTAAACCAGTTCCTTGAAATCTACAAATTAATCATTCACGTCATTGCGAGTTTACGAAGCAATCTTACAACACGCTAAAAACAATTAATATTTCTCTTTAGGAATTGCTTCGTAAACTCGCAATGACGAAGCCAAAAAAGGCCTGCAAGGTTTTTGAAACCTTACAGGTCTTTTTACAACTTAAACCAATTCTTTAAAAACAACGGTACTGTTATGGCCTCCAAAGCCAAACGCGTTACTCATCGCTGTTTTCACTTCTTTATGTAGCGCCTTATTAAACACCAATTGCATGCCTTCTGGAATTTCTGGATCAGGTTCAGTTACGTTAATGGTTGGTGGCACTACATTATCATTAATACTTTTAATTGCAATGATTGCCTCAATTGCCGCTGCTGCCCCCAACAAATGCCCTGTCATAGATTTTGTAGAGCTGATATGAAGCTGTTCAGATGAGCCAAATACTAATTTTGCAGCATTCAATTCAGCTAAATCTCCAACAGGTGTTGAAGTAGCATGTAGATTTAAATAATCCAGCTCCTCTGCCTTTACATTCGCTTCTTCTAAAGCTAATGTCATTGCTTTTGCAGCACCAATACCTTCAGGATGTGGTGACGTGATATGATAAGCATCAGCAGTCATTGCTGCACCAACCACTTCTGCATAAATTTTTGCACCTCTTGCTTTTGCATGCTCGTATTCTTCCAAAATCAACGCTCCTGCACCTTCGCCCATCACAAAACCATCTCTATCTTTATCAAACGGCCTACTTGCGGTCTGTGGGTCATCATTTCTGGTCGACATTGCTTTTAATGCAGCGAAACCACCAAATGATGCTGGCGTAATTCCTGCTTCAGAGCCACCTGTCACAAACATTTTTGCTTTACCAAATCTGATATAGTTAAAGGCATCCATAATGGCATTATTACCTGTAGCACATGCCGAAACTGGCGTATAGTTAATCCCTTGTAAGCCAAACTTCATCGAGATCAAGCCCGAAGCCATATTTACCAAAAGTTTAGGGATAAAGAATGGATTGAAACGAGGGTTATAATCTCCTTTCACATAATTCTCTACTTCTGTTTCAAAAGTTTGCATTCCCCCTTGTCCACTACCCCAAATCACACCAAAATCAAAAGGATCAATAGTACTTAAGTCAATACCACAGTCTTTCATGGCTTGGTCTGCGGCATATAAAGCATATTGTGTAAATAAGTCAGTACGCTTAATTTCGTTTCTGTCCAAGTGTGCTGCTGGATCAAAACCTTTAATTTCGCAGGCTACTTGAGAACGGAAACGAGAGGCATCAAAACGTGTTACACGCTCGCAGCCACTTTTTCCTGCCACGATATTCTTCCAAAAATCAGCAACATTATCTCCTAAGGGATTAATGGTCCCTAACCCTGTAACTACAACTCGTCTCATTTTTTTATCTGTGTTTTAAATAAATTGGATGTTCCACGAGCAATAAGCCGTGTTCCATTCCGCCCCCAAATTTCGCATTCGGCGTGGATAAATTGTCGTCCTTTTTTAATTATTTTAGTTTTTGCTGTAATTTCATCATTTTCTTGAGCCACGGAAAAGTAATCGATGGTGTTATTAATGGTGGTATAATGAAAGGGTTCATCTAAACTGAACATCGTTGCACCCAACACATCATCCATTATTGCAGCGGTAACTCCACCATGCAATCTGTGCATTGGATTTAACCACTCAGCTCTAATTATATACCTAAACTCCAAGCTGCCTTTTTCTACCGAGACCACCACGGGTCGCAGCCATCTCATAAATGGCGAGGGCGAACGATCGAATTCTTTCCCAACGAAAGACCTCATTGCTTCTAATGCATCCATTAGTTCCTTGAATTACGATTGAAAAAACTGTTTAGTTAAGCCTACGGGCACCTGATATTGATCTAAACTAAGTGCGGCCAAAAGTTCTTCAGCTACTTCCTCTGGAGGAATTCCATGCTGCTCACCTCCTATCTCTTTGGAAAACGGCGTATTCACTAAAGGTGGAATCAACTCAAAAACATGAACATTTTCCTGCTCTGCTAAACTATCACGGAGTACGGTGGTATAATTTTGCAAAGCTGCTTTACTAGCAGAATAGGTAGGAATACTGGTATGCCCTTTAAACGCCGCAATACTAGTTACGTTAACAATAGCACTGTTTTGGTTAGCTAAAAGTTGAGGCAACAACAACTCGATAAAGTGTATAATACTTAAATAATTAAGATTGATTTCATTTTTTGCCAATTCAAAAGCATTCCCTCCGTTTTGCAACGAGTGGCTATAGGCCAAACCTGCATTATTGATGACCCAGTTCAAATCCGGATGCTCCTCTTGGATAAGTTTCGCCACCCTTAAACGCTCTTCCTCCAAACTTAAATCAGCTTGTATAGCAATACTGCCTTTTAGTTCACTAACCGTTTCATTCAGTTTATTCTTATCTCTGCCATTCACCAAAATTTGATTGCCTAAAGCGTGAAGTTTACGAGCTATGGCCAATCCTATTCCAGAAGTTGCTCCCGAAATAAAAACTTTGTTATTTTCTATTCTCATGATATTTAAAATTTAATTATACCAATCGGTATATTTTAGGTTAAAAAAATTTAATGGATAAATTCTTGGTCTATGATCAATTGGATGCGATCTAGTGCCGTATTTAAATGCGTGATTTGATTCAGTGTACGAGACAACAATATGCCACCCTCTATCAGCATGATGAAGGTATAGGCATAGACATCTGTTTGTAATTCAGTTTTAAAACTACCTTCGGCTTTACCTTTCTCTATGATCATTGATATTTTTTTCTGCCAAGCGATAAAGTTTTCCTTCACTGCATCACGAAGAAATAGCAAATGATCATCTGCTTCGGTTGCCGCATTTAGCATTGGACAACCTCCCTGCGAAGCCGCCTTTTTCCAAGTGGTTTTATAGAAATTAAGCATTGCCTTCAATTGCTCGTAAGCAGTTTTCTCCTTAGAGATCGCCAAATACATCCCATCTCTTAAGCGTTTGGCATTGAATTTAAATGCCGCGATGACCACCTCTTCTTTATCATCAAAGTTGCCATAAATACTTCCTTTGGTAAGCCCAGTAACTTTGGTAATGTCTGATAAAGAAGTTGCCGCATAGCCCTTGCTATTAAAAATATCAGCTGTTTTTTCAATAATCAATTGCTTTGTTTTCTCGGCTTTGCTCATGTTGCTCATCATTTAACGAAACAAACCTACAAAAATATACCGATTGGTATAATAAATATATTTACAAAATGAGATTGGGATTACTTTTATGGAGCAATCCCAATCCTAATCGACTAACATCATCACGGATTTTTCATCACGCTAGACTCTATCTAACAACATCTTTAAGTGCTTCATTATAAAGATTGATGTCGCCTTTGTTCATTAAGTTAAGAATATCATGTTTTTCAGCTAAATAATTTATGGCAAATTTAGGATCATGAAGAACTATTGATTTAGTGTTATGGATTAAATCACAATACTTGACACTTTGATAAATGGGTAATATGCTTGCTAATCTTTCAGCCTCTAAAACTTTTCTTTTTTGTCTGTTTAAATGAGGAAAATCGGCCGGAATGTAAATATCCGTTAATGCGACTACGCCATCAACAATAAAATCAATTTCATTTTTTAAGTAAAAAGGAAACAAGATGTCACGTATATGTTCCGTAGAACATAAAGTATCTTCCAATAGATCATGGAATAACCCTATTTCGAAGCCAAAAGAAACATGACTGGCTTCTGCCATCTCAGCAACCTCGATACAATGGCTGATATAAGGCTCAAATGTGTACTTACGTATTTGACCACCATGCCATTTTGCAGCAAAACTTATCAATTCTTCTTTCACTCTTTTTCCAATTAGTTAAACATCAAAACTTCATTAATGTGATTTACGATATGTCTATGTAGCTCATTTAGGAAACTTTTGTGTTTTCGGTAAAAAACAACCACATAGACACATAAGAGCACCTACCAAACAGGTTCCGTTTTTAGGTGAACGAAGTGAGTTTGTTAGTGCCGGAAATAATGAAAAATCGCAAATACTTATCCGAACTTATGCTAAGTTAAGTTCCAACTAGTCTTCTCGACTACCATCATCAGCCATTCTCACCATCTTAGGCTCAAATTTCGCCACCACATCTACCAACTCGATTTGTGCTGCCATTACTTGATGAATGTCTTTATAGGCCATTGGCGCTTCATCCAATCCAGCGCCAATTAAGGTTACGCCGTGGTCTTTTAAAATCGCTTTCATTTCTGAGCGTGTAATGCTTTGTATGGCTTTGGTACGGCTCATTAATCGCCCTGCACCATGTGAAGCCGAATTAATAGACGAAGCTTCACCTTTCCCTCTCACTAAAAAACCTGGAGCGGTCATGCTACCTGGAATAATCCCCATAACGCCTTTACCTGCTGGCGTGGCCCCTTTTCTGTGGACAATCACTTCTTCACCATTCAATGTTTCTTTCCAGGCGAAATTGTGATGATTCTCTACTTTCGCAAGCACTTTTGCTCCAATGGCTTTCGTCAATCTTTTATGAATAACTTCATGACAAGCTGAAGCGTAATCACCTGCTAGGTTCATGGCTATCCAATATTCTTGTCCTTCTGCAGAGTTTAAATCCAAATAAGCCAAGTTTGCTGCCTCCTTAGGCAATTTACAAAGGTCTTTGGCCAACTTAGTATAGTGACCCGCAATGGTTGCACCCAAACCTCTAGAACCTGAATGCGTCAACAAAGCGACATAACGTCCTTTGTCAATGTTCAATACTTCATCCCTCTCTGCAAATTCAATGATTCCCCACTCTACAAAGTGGTTGCCACCACCAGAAGTACCTAGTTGCGACCAAGCCTTACCGTGTAAGTGTTTTAAGAATGGCGTTGAATTGAAGGCTTCATTTTCCAACACTTCGTGGTCGGCTCTTTCAGTTCCCTTAAAGCCGTGTCCCGCCCCAAATTTGGTAAAGGCAATCAATTCTCTTTTGTACATGGCATCTTTCCCGAAATAATGTTTTTCTGGAATATCAAAAATGCTCAGCGCCATTCTACAACCAATATCCACCCCCACACCGTAAGGAATAATGGCATTTTTAGTAGCCAGTACCCCGCCAATAGGCAAACCATAACCTTGATGGGCATCAGGCATTAAAGCGCCCGCTTCGGTTACTGGTAGTTTCATAGCGATATTCATTTGATTTCTAGCACCTTCTTCAATATAGCCTTCACCAAATACCGTATACGATTTAGCATTTTCTACTAATGCGATAGTATCACTTTCTTTAGGTTGCGCTTCTTCGATCATGGCTTTTGCCAAACCTTCTAGCACAGCATCGTCCAAAAAACTTTCTGGGTAATCTTTTACTTTTTTAAACATTGCTAAAATTTCCACTTCTGCAAGGTCTTTAAAATGCTCCGCAATAATATTTAATGCCAAGCCTAATATTTTGTCTTCGGAATAACCAATTTTCAAAAGGTCATTTCCTGTGATGTTTGTTTTCATTTTTTTTATTAATAATTATAAAGCCTTCGCCTCATTTCAACCAACAAATTCTCCATTTGGCGGTAATCTGGTTTGTCTTGCAACTCGCTTTTGAGAGTCGCTTTTTCAATTTGTTCCATTAAATGTTCAGCCATATCCAACACCTCCTGATATTCCAGTTCTCCTCTTTTAATAGCGAGCAATTTCTCTCTATTTGGCCGTTTTACATTCAACTCTCCATCCCTAACGATCTCCAAAGCCACTTGCAAAAGCCTAATGGTATGCATCATATTCTTTGCATCGTAATCTTTTCCATGCCTTTGGTTTTCATAATATCTATTTTCATTTCTATTTTGAACCCAAGCCCAATATTCGCTATACTCCTTACAATAGGAAGAATAACTATCCTTATTAAAAAACAAATAAGCTAATTCCTTTTCTCCTTCGGGTATAGATGACACAGACACTTCATTAGCAAGCTCCTTATTTACAATACCCCTATACTTATTTTCATTGCCCTCACTATAAAATAATGCATATAAGTTTTTTCCATTAGGGATTTTTGACAATCCGCAATTTACATTTGACAAGGCATTTTGCTTTAACCACGTTTTTGCCTTAACAGACGAATACTGCTGTGTAACATAGCAAAAGTCTAACACTGATTTTCTGGTCTTAGGCATCGGATTAACAATCTTTTTTTTCAGACCCCGAGCTTTTTTTATTTGTGCCAACGCATAACCTCCAAAAGTGTCTTTACATAGTTTGGATAGTACCATTTTAATATCCAACATATCCATAACAGGATGTTTATATAAAATACATTCCTCAGGTGTAGCTAAAATCTCTACAATGTTTGGGTTATTTTTAATCAACAGCTCCACAAAACGACCTATTTCGTAATAAACTTCATCATTACTCTCATCGGCTATTTGAGGCACATAGGTTAGTCCAAAAAACAACTCTTTAGGCATGTAATACACTCCTTTAATATCCGTATCGGATTTAGGAGTATCTAATCCATAAGCTTTACTGCCACTTAAACACTCAAACAAGAGCAGGTTCTTATCCTTTAAATCTTTAATTGTTATCATGGATTTAGCGTGTTTATAAAAAAATCATTTAGTCTCTTACTATCCAAAACTTGCTTAGTTAATCTGCTTACCGCGATATTACACCTTTCGAACTGTTCTTCGATATAAACTTTCAGTTCAGCGGGTATTTTCACCACAAAACCTTCTGGAGTAGTAGCCTTTTGTATGATTAGTGCTTCCACCAGAGCCTTAACATGCTTTGGCATTAAAGACATCAACGGAACTATTTCCATTGGTGCTATCGTTTCTTTTTCGAGACACCAAATTGCCGAAAGCAGCGGTCTTAGCACATAAAATAGCTTTTTTATTTTTATTTCATCTTCATTGACCATCGTCGCCAAAGCTCCTTTTGCAATCCCCAAATAATGGTTCGCATTGGTTTTCCTTAAAAAGCACTCTTGACAAAGCGCCCATAATTTATCTCTAAAGCCCTGCTCTTCTTTATAGACGATTGGTGATTGCAACCACTCAAAAGGAGTAGTATTGGATTTCGCCATCAGCTTAAGCACTTTCTTAAGATCCCATCCGTAGATATCCAGTTCATCATTGATTGGAAAACTCAAATGATCGTCCTCAGCGGTAATAGAAAGATAGGAATGAAATGGTTTAACATAGATGAACCTTACATCAAAATCACTATCTGGTGATGGGAATCCCCACCCTCTACTACCAGATTCGCAAGCAAATAGTATTTTCAGATCATACGTTTTCTCTATTTCAATAAGTTTGTTTTGTATGATTGTTTTCATTTCTTTCTCTTCAAACCTCGACAAGCATCGTTCACTTGCCGAGGGCCTCTAAATTTAATTTATTTCACAAAAATTTGTTTCAATTGATCTACAATTTGTCCACTACCAGACAAGCTGATGTTGTTGATCTTCTCTGCAATCTTTTCTACATACTCCATCTCTTTCAACTTGTACAACATTGTATTCTCTTCCATTAATTTTGCAGTATTCAACAAGCTTCTGGTGGAGGCTGTTTCTTCCCTTCTTGTAATGATATTGGCTTGTGCTCTTTTCTCGGCCACTAATACTTGGTTCATGATTTCTTTCACATCACCTGGTAAAATAATGTCCTTCACACCGCTATTAATCAATCTCACACCCAAGTCGGCCACCTTAGCAGCAGCCAAGCCCATCACTGTTTCAGCAACTTTTTCTTTGCTTTCCATCAACTCGTCTAAAGTCATCACGCCAATAAATTCCCTTAAGGCCAATTGCATGGTGATGTACAATTGTTTCTCAAATTCTTTGTTCTCCAACAAAGCTTTCTCAATGTCCTCAATTTTGTATTGGATATTAAGATTCACCCTCAATTGAGCTTTGTCTTTGGTTAAAATTTCCTGACCGCTAATTTCCATACTCAATTGCCTCATGTCAGCTTTATAAACTTGAACATTAGTACTATTTTTCCAAAAGGTATAATTTCCTGCTTCCAAGGTCTTGTTAAATTTTCCGTCGATAAACAATAAACCTTTCTCGAAAGACTCCACTTTATAGGCCCTGATGTAATTCAACAAAGGCATCTTTTCCAACAAATTCCTGTCAATGGTTTCGTCAATATCAATGTTACTAGTATTCACCCTAACAAAATTGTAGTCGGACAAGCCTTTCCAAATCGCATGTCTTCCAGCATTCATGATGCCTTTGAAATTTTTATTTTGATAAGTCAATACCAATTCATTATCGGCTACAGTCACCAAGTGAATTAAATTCACAAAGTCTGCATTTTGCAATAAAATATCTAATTCTGCCGAAGTATAATGATATTCCTTACCCATATCATAAATCATTGCGTTCTCACCGAAACCAATCCAGTGTACACCAGTTGTTAATACTTTTTCTAATTTTCCTCTTTTAAACACCAATCCAACATTATTGGTGTTAATGGTTACTCTTTTCATGTTTTTTGATGTTAAAAATTTATTTTCTATTAATTATTAGCTATTAAAAGCGTTGTAATTGCACATTTATTTATCTTTTTGCGGAAGAACCAAAATCCTAAGTTTGTTTAAAAGCGAGGCCAATTGATTGGTTTTAGATGATGGGATGATTTACATAGGTATAGCGCACCATTCACCAAAAGGCTTGACTTAAAAATCACGACTTATTTATTTAGCACTTGCTGAGCAAAACACAAATTGCTTTTTGGTTTTATTTACCTTGAGCCAAATGTGGTCTTACAACGCTAGTTGTTTTGAGAAATTTGAAGTATCTCTTCTTTTTAGATGGATCCAAACTCCATTGCATTACCCTTATGCGATTCCAATTGTGATTTGGAAGCAGGATTCGAACCTGCATGTATGGTTGTTGCTCTAACCAACCTGAGCTATTCCGTTTGCACGGAAGTGGGATTCGAACCCACGGCACACAACGTGTAAGACAATCTATCATTATCTTTATCAGGACATCCTTCGTTAAAACTTTGGATACTTTGGGGCTATACGGAAACCCACAACATAGGATAAAGTTAATTTAGTGTTGCCATCCCGACTTGCGGTCGGAATATCTTTATATCATGATGAATATTAATCAAAGAACTGTTATCGACTGGCGACATTACAAAGATGCCCGCACCACTACGCAGCATATTTGCGTATTAAAAAAATAATCACCACACATCAATTATTCAACTGATAAACAGCTATATAATTTTTAAAAAACAGCCAAACAAATTAAAAAAATTACAAACTACGCAAATACACTGCGCAGAAAATATCTTATTTCAAATATTTTCTATTAGTTTTAACCGTAAGTTTATTCAACCCTCTAAAAAAATTGACCAAATGGCAATTAACAAACTGGCATTAATCAGGTACAAAACCATTGATGATTGTTTAAGAAACCGATATAAAAAATGGACTTTGGAAGACCTTATTGAAAAGGTATCTGAAACGTTGTATGAGCTGGAGGGAATTACATCTGGCGTAAGCAAACGCACCATACAGGCCGACATCCAATTGATGCGTAGTGATAAACTTGGATACAATGCACCTATTATTGTTAAAGACAAACGGTTTTATGTATATGAAGATGCAAGTTACAGTATCACTAAGGCCCCCATCAATAATGCTGATGTAGATAAAATGAAGGAAATTGTAGGGGTTTTAAAACAATTTAATGCCTTTAATTACTTTGATGAAATGAGTGACATGATTGCTCGTTTAGAGAATAACCTATACAAATCAACTCACCAAGGCGACAATTACATCCAACTTGAAAGCAACAATCAGTTAAAAGGCATGGAATATATCCCAAAACTATACCAAGCTATTCTAAACAAATCGGCACTTTTAATTGAGTACAAATCTTTCAAAGCACAGCAATCTCAAAACTCGATATACTACCCCTACCTCCTAAAAGAATATCGAAACCGATGGTTTTTAATTGTAAAAGCGAAAAAAGGTGGCGCATTATTTAATTTGGCTTTAGATCGTATCATCGAATTTCAAGAACTGCCAAACGAGCCTTTTGTTATACATAATGGCATTGATTTTGAACGCTATTATAGTGATTTAATAGGTGTTACTAAAAACAGTAATGATAGGCCTCACAAAGTGGTCTTAGAGTTTGACAATCGTAACGCTCCTTATGTAGTGACCAAACCTCTACACCATACCCAAGAACTTATTGCAGTAAAAGAAAAAACAACCATATTTAGAATTGATGTCGTATTGAATTACGAATTAGAACGGGAAATACTAGGATTTGGAGAGTGCGTAAAAGTACTAGGACCAAAAATACTAGCACAACGTATTAAGCGAAGAATATTGGCAGCGACTGGTTTATATGAGAAAGAAGAAAAGAGCAAGGGAGAGCAACAGGCTTTGGCATTATAATACCACAATCCTGCACTTGTTATTCAGAGCTTAACCTGTTCAGACACTTCGGGAGCGAAGATCGCTGAGAAGCTACGAAGTAAATCTCCATACACCACTTTTATATACATATCCAAAGATTTCTCTCTGCGTTCGAAATGACGCGTGAGATTAAGGACAATGCATATTGAAAGATTTAGCTTCATTGAGTTCAGGTTCTCCCCCTAAAAGTCGGAACTGGCAAGGCCGGAATGACCGCTAGCTTCGTCATTCAGAGCACTGCGAAGACCGCGTAGCAGCTACAGAGCAAATCTCCAAACTCTACTCTTATAAGCATATTCAAAGATTTCTCTCCCGAAGGTTCGGGAAAATGACGCGTGAGATTAAGGACAATGCATATTGAAAGATCTAGCTTCATTGAGTTCAGGCTCTCCCCCTAAAAGTTGGAACTGACGAGGCCGGAATGATCGTTAACTTTGTCATTCAGAGCGCAGCGAAGATCGCTTAGCGGCTATGAAGTAAATCTCCAAACTCTACTTTATAAGCATATCCAAAGATTTCTCTCCCGAAGGTTCGGGAAAATGACGCGTGAGATTAAGGACAATGCATATTGAAAGATCTAGCTTCATTGAGTTCAGGCTCTCCCCCTAAAAGTTGGAACTGGCGAGGCCGGAATGATCGTTAACTTTGTCATTCAGAGCGCAGCGAAGACCGCGTAGCAGCTACAAAGTAAATCTCCAAACTCAACTCTTATAAGCATATCCAAAGATTTCTCCACAAGGTCGAAATGACGCTTGGGATTAAGGACAATGCTCACTGACAGATTCAACTTCATTGAGCTTCTGTTCTCTAGCAAATCTTCGGGAAAATAACGAGGAAGAGTATAAAATAAAAAAGTCCCGCAGGTGCGGGACTTTATATCTTAAGAAAGCTCAAACTTGTATCCTACTCCTTTTACAGTAGAGACATAGTTTTCGCCTAATTTCTCTCTCAGTTTCCTGATGTGCACATCAATGGTCCTGTTGGTTACTACTACCGAATCTTCCCAGATGTTTTTCAATATCGCTTCACGGGTGTAGACTTTTCCTGGTTTTGAAGCTAGCAAATAAAGCAGTTCAAATTCTTTCTTCGCTAAAACCACTTTCTCCCCGTTTTGATAAACTAAGTAAGATTCACGGTCAATCACCAAGTCGCCAATTTCCAATTTGTTTTCAGAAACCTCATCGTTACTTGCATTACGACGTAAGATCGCGTTAATACGACTTACCAATGCTCTAGGTTTAATAGGCTTGGCAATGTAATCATCAGCGCCTACGTTGAATCCCGCAATCTCCGAGTATTCCTCGCTCCTTGCGGTTAAAAACACCATAAAGGTATTTTTAAACTCGGGAATAGCTCTCATTAAACGACAAGCTTCAATACCGTCCATCTTAGGCATCATAATATCCAAGATGATCAAGTCTGGCTGAACCTTCTTAGCAACGTTGATTCCGTCCTGTCCATTACTGGCCAAAAACACTTGGTAACCTTCTTTTTTGAGGTTGTACTCAATTAGTTCCAAGATATCCGGTTCGTCGTCAACAATTAATATCTTCTGTTTAGCTGTACTCATTGCAGTTTTATTTGTTACGAAAGTAAGTAGACAATTGCAATATTTAGTTAAGGTGAAGTTAACAAATTGTTAAGACTACTCCATATATTAACATAGAATTAGAGTTTAGGTAAGGTTTTGTTTAAAAAAACTTCCAATTCTTCACCCCTTAGGTCCCTAGCAATGATTTTACCTTGAGGGTCAAGTAAAAATGAGCTAGGGATAGCCTCAACTTGATAAAGCCTTACGGTAGGGCCTTCAAAATCTTTTAATTCCCCTACTTGATCCCAGGTTAAATTGTCTTGTTTAACGGCCTGTGCCCAAGCATTTTTATCTTTATCTAAGGAGATACCCAATACTGTAAAATTTCTGTTTCTATAGGTTTGATAAGCTTTTACGACGTTAGGATTTTCAGCTCTACATGGTCCACACCATGAAGCCCAGAAATCTAACAGCACATATTTACCACGATAATCAGCCAATTTTACGGTTTTGCCATCAATGCTCTGAATAGAAAAATCTGGTGCAGTTTGACCAATTTGCACTGCTTTTAACCTAGAAACTTTTTCGATGAAGTTTTTCACTGCAGAATGTCCTCTTAAGCTTGCATCTACCTTCTCGGCATAATCAACCATTGCTTTTTCATTTCCCACCGGATTAACCAAACTAATGGCGTAAAAACTTACTAGTGACTTGTTGTTGTCCATGGCAAATTTAATGATGGCCTGGTTTAACTCGTTCAATGCATTGTTATACACTGGTGACAACTGTTGTAAAAGCTCGTCTCTTTTGCTTGGATCAGCAGCTACTTTTTCTTCAAACTGCTTGCTTACCTCAAAAATCTTTTGCTGAAACTTGATTTTCAAATCATTAAATTCGGCAAGTTTCGAAGCATCATCAGCACCTTCAATGGTATAATGTTGACTTTTGTCGTTTACATTTGCTGTAACCTTTACTTGATCACCATTTTTAGCAATCACAATATATTCGTTGGTAAGGTAATTTACCCTAAAAAAATCAGGCTCTTGTTTGGTATTGGTAAACTTAAACTCACCATCTTGCGAAAGGTTTGTCGAGTCTAGCAAAACCATGCTGTTACTAGCCATTCCATACAAGTAAACCTTATTTTTCACATCTGCGTTTGTTAGTTTTCCGCTAATGGTAAATTTCGTTTTATCCTTGCAAGCCGTTAAAGTTGCAACTACTACCGCTAAAATTAATATTGCTCTTTTCATTTAATCTGGTCTTAGTATTTAGTGGTTAGTAATTAGTAGTTAGTGATTAGTACTTAGAAAGTATAGCATTAACAAAACTCACTACTTATTACTTAATAACCTATTTCAATTTTTCTAAAATCAATTCGTTTACTTTTTTTGCATCGGCTTTGCCTTTGGCCAATTTCATTACATCGCCTACAAACAAACCTAAAACGCCTTTCTTGCCTTTTTTGTATGCTTCAACTTGCGCTTGATATTTAGCCAATACTTCGTCAATCAATCCTGAAATAGCATCAGTATCTTCAACAATCAGTAAATTAAGTTGTTGTGCCAATTCTTCTGCATTGGATCCCTTCCCAACTTCTAAAGCAGGTAATAATTGTTGGATGGCATTTTGCTGGGAGATTTTCTTTTCATCCACCAAGTTAATGGTTTGCGCCAACTGTACAGGGTTTACGGCATAATCCGCAATATCAATCTGCTTTTCATTAAGGATTGCCCTGATATTCCCTAATAACCAATTCACCAAGCTTTTTGGTTGCTTGATTTCTTTTTTAGCTTCGTTATAATATTGATACAGTTCGCGATCATCAGCCAATACCGATGCTTCTGAAAAATTAATTCCTAACTCCGCAACCAATTGCTTGGCAATTTCTTTAGGTAACGTAGGCATTGCTTCTTTCACCTTAGCCAACCATTCTTCTGAGATCACTACCGGCGGCAAATCAGGATCTGGAAAGTAACGGTAATCATTTGCTTCCTCTTTGCTACGCATAGGCGAAGTGGTGCCTTTATCGGCGTCAAAATTCAAGGTACTTTGAATGATCTTTCCTCCCGCACCCACTACTTCTACCTGTCTTCCAAATTCAAAATCAATTGCCCTACGCACATTACGGATAGAGTTAAGGTTTTTAACTTCGCAACGGGTACCAAAAGCAGTAGTTCCTCTCTCTCGTATAGAAATGTTGGCATCGCAACGTAAAGAGCCTTCTTCCATGTTGCCATCGCTCACATTTAAAAAGCGTACCAATTGTCTAATTTCAGTAAGCAAGGCCGATGCTTCTTCCGCACTGCGAATATCTGGCTCGGTTACAATCTCTATCAAAGGTACTCCTGCACGGTTTAAATCTACCAAAGAATATTGATCATCCTGATCGTGCATGCTTTTGCCGGCATCCTCTTCTAAGTGGATACGATTAATACCAATACGTTTTTCGGTACCATCAGCCAATTGCACATTCAGATAGCCATTTTTACAAATAGGGCTATTGTCCTGGGTAATCTGATATCCTTTGGGCAAGTCGGCGTAGAAATAGTTTTTCCTATCGAAGAAATTATATGGATTGATTTCGCAGTTGAGGGCCAAACCAATACGCATTGCTTTTTCAATCACTTCTTTATTCAGTTTAGGCAAGGCACCTGGCAATCCCAACGAAACTGCCGAAATATGCTCATTGGCTTCTGCACCAAATGCAGCGCTATCAGAACAAAATATTTTGGATTGTGTATTTAACTGAACATGGATCTCTAAACCCGAAACCAGCTCGAAATCCTCGACGTCTTTTACGATAGTTGTTGTACTCATTAATAGATTTTACTATTCGGTAAAGCTTTTTTTAGATGTCCCAAATATAGGGATTATTATATATGAATAACCATTTAAAGGCACAGATACATTGATTAAAACTAAAAAAACAAGAAAATTTAAATGGCTGTGTATCTGCAGCGCACAAATTCTGAGAATGTATCAAATATGTAACACAAAAAAGACTACCTTACTATGGCACGGTATTCGTATAGGTTTTAGCAACACACAAAAACTAAATGATATGAAACGTTTAATCTTAATGTTAACCGTTGCTATAGTAGCAACAACATTGCAAACAGCCAACGCTCAAGTTAGTTTAAATATCAATATAGGTGCACAGCCTAATTGGGGACCTCGCGGCTACGATTACGTGGAGTATTATTACATGCCAGATATCCGCACTTATTATCACGTACCCAGCAGACGCTACGTGTATTATGAAGGTAGCAGATGGGTACACAGAACTTCGTTACCGAGAGCTTACAGGGGTTATGACTTACACAGAGGAAGAAAGATCGTTATCAATGAACCTCGTCCTTATTTAAGGCATAACGTTTACCAAACTCGTTATGTGGAGAGATACAGACATGATAACGGTAAACATAAAGGATGGCACAAAGAGAAAGGCCCAAAAGGTAGAGATAGAGGAAGACATTAAAACACTGGCGTTATTTCGGTCAACGAGAGAATTGAAAATCAACGAAGTTAAATCTAACAACTGAATAATAAAACGTAATACAATTTGCTAGACTTCTCTCCCGAAAGTTCGAGATCGAAATGACAGAATAAATGAAAAGCCCCGCAAATGCGGGGCTTTTCATTTAAGACCTTTTACCTTATCTTATCAAGAAAAGCTAACCAAAACATTTTAAACACCTTAAATCATTTTTTCTTAGATTTACCCGTAATAACTAAATATAAACGCATCTACGAACTCAATGAGAAAGATTAAAAGGGCAGCCACATTGGGCTTATTTATTCTAATCTTAGCATTTTTAATAAAAAAAGAGAAGTCACTTCCATCAAACGAATACTACACTACTACTACTGGTTTAAATGTGAGAACAGGGATAGGAAAAAAATACCCTATTTCGTTTACGTTAGACAAAGGAGATCAAGTTGAAATATTATCTAAAAAAAGAGGCTGGTACGAAATAGAGTTTAAAGGAAAAACTGGATATGCTCATTCAAAATTTATAGTAAAAAAATATGACATCAAATTAGAAACAGAGTTTCCCGCCTCCTCACAAAGAAAAGGTATGTTTTTATTCATTTCAATAGGAGTTTTAATATGCATAAGTATTCCTATTATCTACAGAGAATACAAAAAACAACAAGATAGAAAACTAATAAAGACCGTCACTGAACTGGACAGGGGAACATCTTCTGAAAGAGACTTAATCTTAAAACTACTAAAAAACAAAATACCTCAAGAAGATATCTTTCACGATTTATATATCAAAACCAACAACAATACTTTCTCTCAAATTGACCTCATCCTTATCACAGAAGTTGGCATCATTGTTTTCGAGATAAAAGACTATAGTGGCTGGATTTTTGGCAAAGGGACGGATCCACAATGGACACAAGTACTGGCTCATGGTAAGCAAAAATATCGTTTTCAAAATCCAATAACACAAAACAACAACCACATTACACACCTAAAAAACTGTCTTGACCAATATAAGCATCTACCCTTTTATTCAATTATTGTATTCTATGGCGAGTCAGTACTAAAAAACATCAATTTCGTACCAAGAGGAACACTTATAGTAAAATCAACGCGAATTATTGAAGCGATAAGAACAATCATCAATGAAAACAATTCTATTGAATACATTGACAAAAATGATTTAGTTAGGATTTTAAAAGAAGCGGCAGAGAGTGGAAGAAATACAGACATTCAAAATCAGCATATCGAGAACATAAGAGATATGTTAGGCACGGATAGAATTTTTCATTAAATCATGCTAGATTTCTCTCTACGTTCGAAATGACGGAAAATAAAAAAGCCCCGCGTTTGCGGGGCTTTTTTTACATTTAAAATCTTTTGCCTAAGGAAATTCCTAGTCTAGGATACCCACCACTGTAGGTTTCTTTTCCCATCACTCTACCACCGCCTAACAATAGTTCCCCTAGAATTCCATTACGAGTTAAAAATTTGAAGCCTACTGCAACACCCAATCCAAAATTAGTGTAAGTTTTATCCTCTATTCTACTTATCGTATAGTTTCCAGGATTGTAAATATATCTTTCTTGATCCACTGAAATTACTGATGCGTTGGCTTCAACAAAAAAGCCATTTGCTTTTTGCTTGCCAAAATAAACCCTATAATAAGGACTAAGGATATAATTATAATTTTCATCATAAACTCTTTTATCGGTCACGCTCACTGCAACAGCTAAACCTAGTCCTTGATTATCGGCAATAAGTCTTTCATATTCTAATTGCGCAAGCCCAAGTACGGTGTTTAGCAAATTCAACTTGATTTCATTACTTCCACCCAATCCTAAAGAATCCGCTTTTTTCTGAATTTCTAATTTAGCATTTTGTTTATTGCTCTTTCCATCTTGGGCAAAGGCCATAATAGTTACACTCGCTAAAAAAAACGATAATAAAACTTTTTTCATGTTTTAAAAGGTATTTATGTTATAAAAATGATTTTGCTTTTTCAATTGCCCTACTCATTCCAGCAGCATCTTTACCACCTGCAGTAGCGTAGAAAGGCTGTCCGCCTCCACCACCTTGGATTTCTTTCGCCAACTCTCTCACAATTTGTCCCGCATTGTAACCTTTGGCTTTCACCAATTCATCATCAATAGCTACGGTAAGTTGAGGTTTTCCATCAATAACTACCCCTAATACCAAGAACAAATTCTGTACAGCCCCTTTTACGGCATAAGCTAACGTTTTAACGGCATCTGCATTTGGCAAATCAACCACAGTAGCGATAAAATTCACGCCATCAATATTTTGGATTTGATTTTCTAAATCTGTCCTTAAAGCTACAGCACGTTCAGAAATGCTTTTTTCAATCTCTTTTTTAAGTGCGCCGTTATCTTCGATAATCTTCCCTAAGGCCGAAACAAAGTCTTTAGGATTGTTCAACAACGCTCCCAAGTGCTTCACCAATTCAAAATGCTCACGAATTACAGAGGCTGAACGTTGTCCAGTAATGGCTTCTATCCTACGCACTCCAGCTGCTACCGCAGATTCGGCAGTAAGTTTAAAGAAACCGATTTGTCCAGTAGCTTTCACATGCGTACCGCCACAAAGCTCTTTCGAATAATGGTCGTCAAAAGTAATTACACGAACAAAATCACCATATTTTTCACCAAACAAAGCGGTTACTCCACTATCAATAGCTTCTTGATAAGGCACATTTCTTTGTTCTTTCAAAGGAATATTCTCACGAATTTTGGCATTAACGATATCCTCAATTTGGTTCAACTCATCATCCGTTACTTTAGCGAAGTGTGAAAAGTCGAAACGTAGGTAATCTGCATTTACCAAACTACCTTTTTGATTAACATGGTGACCTAAAACTTGCTTTAAAGCGGCATGTAATAAATGCGTAGCCGAATGATTGTTTTCTGTTTCCTTGCGTTTCTCTTCATCAATCACTGCCCAGAATTTACCTTCTAAATCAGCTGGCAAAGTATCTGTGAAATGAACAATCACCCCATTTTCTTTTTTGGTGTCGGTAATCTCTACCCAAAACTGGCGACTGTGGTCTTCCAATCTTCCTGTATCACCTACCTGGCCACCGCTTTCGGCATAAAAAGGCGTTTGAGCCAATACAATTTGATATTGCTCTTTGCCTTTGGCCTTTACTTTACGGTATTTAATAATCTCTGTTTCTAATTCTGTAAGGTCGTAACCTACAAATTCAGTCTCTCTATCTTCGTTGACAATTACCCAATCACCAGTATCAATAGCTGTAGCGGCACGAGAACGATTTTTCTGCTCACCTAAAGCATTATTAAATCCATTCATTTCAATCTTCCAGCCTTTTTCACGAGCAATTAGTTCCGTTAGGTCTATTGGAAAACCAAATGTATCATATAATTGAAATGCAAACCTTCCATCTATTAAATTATGTGATGGATGAGAAGGTTCTCTTTTATTTCCTGGATTATCTAGATATTCATTAAACCTAATGATTCCATTACCAAGCGTTCTTAGAAATGAGCTTTCTTCTTCTAAAATGATTTTTTGTACAAAGTCTCTTTGTTGATGAAGCTCATCAAACACCCCCTTAAATTGTTCTGCTAATACCGGTACTAATTGATTTAAGAATGGCTCTTTGAAATTTAAGAAGGTATAGGCATAACGTACTGCCCTACGTAAAATACGACGAATTACATACCCAGCCCCATTACTTGACGGTAGCTGTCCATCTACAATTACGAATGAAATCGCACGAATATGATCAGCCATTACACGCATAGCGACTGCTTGATCCCAATCGTTTTCATTTTCATTAGCTTGAGCATTATATTTTATTCCAGATTTTTCCGAAATAAATTGAATTAAAGGTTGAAAAACATCAGTATCATAATTTGAAGTTTTACTTTGTAATACACGTACTAAACGCTCGAAACCCATTCCGGTATCCACGTGTTTAGCAGGCAACTCTTCTAATAAAGTAAGATATGAATGAGTTTCGTATCTCTGCTTTTTGTATTCATTCTGAATATTTATATCTGAAGCAACACGATCTTCACTATTTTCTTCTTCCCAAATTCTTAATGCGGAAGCGCCACCCCTTTCTGGATGCCACTTACGGTTGAACTGCATAAATACATTGTTCCAAATTTCAATCACCTGTGGATGATCGGCATTTACCAAGGATTTACCTTTACCGTCTTTACGTTCTTCTGCACTGCGACAATCTACATGGATCTCAGAACACGGGCCACATGGGCCAGTATCGCCCATTTCCCAGAAATTATCTTTCTTATTACCTAATACAATACGATCTTCGGGCACAAACTGTTTCCAAATTTCGTAAGCTTCGGTATCTTTAGGCAAGCCTTCTTTTTCATCACCCTCAAAAACAGACACATAAAGTTGGTCTTTAGGGATTTTATACACTTCTGTCAATAGCTCCCAGCTCCATTCAATGGCTTCTTTTTTAAAGTAGTCGCCAAAGCTCCAGTTGCCCAGCATTTCAAACATGGTATGGTGATAGGTATCAATTCCTACCTCTTCCAAATCGTTATGCTTACCAGAAACACGTAAACAGCGTTGGGTATCAACCACACGAGGGTATTTCACTGCGGCTTCGCCCAAAAACAAATCTTTAAATTGGTTCATTCCCGCATTGGTGAACATCAAAGTTGGATCGTTCTTCACCACAATAGGCGCCGATGGCACAATATGATGTCCTTTGCTTTTAAAAAACTCTAAAAAGGTCTGTCTTATTTCTTTTGCTGTCATTTTTTTATAGGTTTTAAAGGCGCAAGGTGTAAGGTTTAAGGCATAAGGTATTCAACCTTAAACCTCAACTCTTCCTCCTCGAACCAGTTGCGCACAAAATTATAATTTTATTGTGGTTTTCTGCTAAAATCCGTTTACATTTGAACACTTTAAATAAAACCTACAATTATTTAATAATCAGCAGTAAATATGCCGTACAAGGAAAGAGAAATCAACAAAATGTATTATACTATGGGCGAAGTGACAGAAATGTTCGGTGTAAATGCTTCGCAGATTAGGTTTTACGAAAAGGAGTTCGACGTTCTTAAACCTAAGAAAAACAAAAAGGGGAACAGGCTATTTACACCCGAAGATATCGACAATTTAAAAATCATTTTTCATTTAGTAGATGATAAAGGTTTTACGCTTAAAGGTGCCAAGGAACATATGAAAAGCAATAGCGGCGAGGTTAAAGAAAACCAAAAAATCATTGATTCTTTGGAACGTTTGAAAAGCTTCCTGCTTAAGCTTAACGATGAAATTTAAGCCTTCTTTCAACACCTTACACTTCTTTCTTTTCCTCGACTTAAAGAAATTCGTTAAAAAAGAGATTTTCTTTTGACGGACTTCTTTAAAACGAGACATATTTCTAAATATCTCCAACAGAGATTAAAAGTACCATTGCAAATAACATTAATTTAACATAAATTGGCCATACCAAACAGCCTATGCGCAAATTTTTACTAATCACTATTATTGTTTTTCTGGGCGTTAACAAATCTTGGTCGCAATACAACCAAGGCGCTCGCTTAACGGCCATGGGTAACGCCAGTGCTGCCGTTTACGATATTTGGAGTTTAAACGCCAACCCTGCTGGTATTACCGGACTAAAATCCCCTACTGCTGCAGCCAATTATGCACGTTATTTATTTGGAGATGAGCTAAGCGAACAAAATTTTGCTTTCGTATTGCCTTTTAACGGCAATTTTGCTGGATTAAGCGTTAACCGTTATGGCATTAGCGAGTACAATGAGATTAAAGCTGGCTTGGGTTTAGCCAAAAAATTTGGCGAAGAACTTTCCATTGGTATTAAGGTCAACTTACATCAAATAAAAATCACTAATTACGGTGATGCTACTACCTTTTCTGTCGATGCAGGTGTAAACTACGCACTGAGCAAGCAAATTGGTCTAGGTTTGTATGTAACTAACCCTTCGTCGCAAACTTATAAATCAAGTAATATAGCTACCCATATTCCTACAGTAATTCATTTTGGCGCTACTTACACTCCTTCTGACAAAGTCATTGTAGCTACTACCGTATCCAAAGATTTCGACCAAAAATTTGATGTGAGCGTTGGCGTAGATTATCGATTTTACGACATATTAAGTTTACGTGGTGGTATTAGTGCCAAGCCATTTAAACAATACGTAGGCATTGGTTTAAATTATGAAAAATTGGTTTTAGATGTTGCGGTTCAAAGTCACCCACAAATTGGTTACACCCCTCAAATTGGTTTGTCGTATGCGTTTTAGACTGTTAGCACTATTTGCTTTGTTACTAATTGGTTTTGCAGCTAAAGCACAAACTCAAGAAGACCAATTAATTAAGGATTTAATTGAAAGTATTGCAGAAAACCTACCAGAGGATTATGACCTTTCTGAACTACAGGACCGTTTAACTTATTACCGTAAAAATCCTATTAATCTTAACAATACCAATGCCGAAGAGCTCAAAACCTTAGTATTCTTATCGCCATTGCAAATCAGTAATTTATTTGAGCATATCCGAAAAAATGGAAAACTGATTGATTTATTGGAATTGCAAAGTATTCCTGAATTTGACATACAAACCATTCAACGGCTACTGCCTTTTGTGACCTTGGAGCAATCGGCAATGGTAGATAGAATTACCGCTAAAAATTTGTTGAAGTATGGCAATAATGATTTGATTTTGAGATATGGCAGGGTCCTTGAAAAGTCCAGAGGTTATACTGATTTACCAGGAAGCAGGTATTTAGGTACACCTGACCGATATTTATTCAGATACCGTTATACCTACTCTAACCGTGTGTCGGCTTCATTGGTATTTGAAAAAGATGCAGGGGAACATTTCTTTAATGGCCCCAAGCAAAAACCATTCGATTTCCTATCTGGCCATATCGCAATTTTAAATACGGGCAGATTTAAAAAGATTGTACTTGGTGACTATACCATGCAATTTGGCCAAGCACTTACCTTATGGTCGGGCTTTGCCTTTGGTAAATCGCCTGATGTAACTGGTGTGGTTAAACGAGACGTAGGTTTAAGACCTTACACATCGGCCAATGAGTTTGCTTTTTTACGTGGTGCCGCAATGACCGTGAACATTGCCAAGAATATTGATTTTTCACCCTTTGTATCACACCGTAAATTAGATGCTTCTATGACTACCGTTGATGGTATCAATGTAGTATCTACCATTAACGAGACTGGCTTGCACAGGACCCAATCAGAAATTAACAACAAGAATAATTTAGAACAAACCGTATATGGCGGTGTGCTACAATACAGAACCAGCGCTTTAAATATTGGCGCAGTGGCTTATCACACCTCTTTCAACAGAACTTTTACGTCAGGAACTGGCCTATATCGCATTTATAACTTTACAGGAAAAGAGTTGACCAATGTAGGCGCACACTATAGCTATACTTACAAAAACTTCTATTTCTTTGGCGAGTTCGGTAAATCTTTAGATGCTGGGTTGGCTTATGTGAATGGTGCGTTGGTGAGTTTGTCGCCTACCGTTTCAGCGGTACTTTTACACAGAAACTATCAAAAAAACTATCATAACTTCTTCAATCAGGCCACGGCAGAAGCAAGTGAAGCCTTTAACGAAAAAGGATTTTATGCGGGTTTGAACATCAATCCTTCAAAAGTATGGAGCATACAGGTTTACGGTGACTATTTTAAATTCCCTTGGTTACGTTTCAGGGTAGATGCACCTTCAGACGGATATGAGTTTTTAGGACAGGTCACCTATTCACCTACTAAAACATTCAGGGCTATTTTGAGGTACAAATCGGAAGTAAAACAACAAAACACCAATTTAACAGTACCTTTTAATTATTTGGATGAGGTAAAAAGAGAAAACTACCGAGCGGAAGTAAAATGGGCAGTAGGCAAGTCTTTCGGTTTTCAAAATCGTGTAGAAGTGGTGCAATTTAGAAAAGGAGATGCAAAAGCTGAATTTGGTTACTTGGCTTATCAGGATGTGAGCTACTCTCCTCTTTCTTCAAGACTATCAGGAAACATTAGGGTGGCTTATTTTAACACCGCCTCGTACGACAGCAGAATTTATGCTTATGAGGATGACGTGCTTTATAACTTTACTTTTGGCTTGTACAATGGAAAAGGATTAAGAGGTTACGCCAACTTAAAATATCGCCTAGCCAAACGTGTTGACCTTTGGGGCAGATACGCTTTATATAATTACGACAATGTAGAAACTATTGGCTCGGGACTAGATGAAATAAAAGGTAAAATGAAATCGGAAATGAGAATACAATTACGTTATCAATTTTAAGATGCATTGATATTTAAATCGGAAATAGTATTTGTAAAACTATTATTTCCTTTAAGCTTGGGAATAATACTAGGCTACCATTTCCAAAACCAACAACTATTTAGAGTACTCTTTTATGTTCTCGCTATACTGATTTTCTTAGCAACAAGCATTCATATTTATTATCAAAAACTTAAGGGCTGGCAATTTAAAAAAACCATTGCCAGCCTTTATTATTTATTGTTTTTCAGCTTAGGTTTATACCTCAGCCTAGCCCATACCAACTTCTTACGTTCCGATTATTTTGCACAAAAAAAATATACTTACCTAAAAGGATTTATCAGTAGTGAACCCCAACAGAACAATCAAATTTTAAGGTTTGAACTGTCGATAAGCGAAGGATTTTTAAATAAGAAAAGTGAACATTGTAGTGGCAAATTGTTGATTGCTTTGAAACTGGATAGTTTGAAACCAATGAATTTGAGCTATGGCGATGAGCTGATGATATTGGCAAACTATCTTCCCGTTGAACCACCTTACAACCCTGCCGAATTTGATTTCAAAGCATGGCTGGCCGCTAAAAACATTTACCATCAAAGTTTTATTAAACAAGAAGAACTGGTAAAAATTAACCAGAACCAAGGAAATAGCCTTGTTAAATATGCCCTCACCCTAAGACAGAAACTGGTGGATATTTACAGGAAGCTCATCCGTAATGACGAAGCCTTTGCAGTGGCTTCAACCTTAATTTTAGGCTACCGTGCTGACTTGAGTAAAGAAACACTTGCCGCTTATAGTAAAACGGGCACCATACATGCACTTTCTGTGTCGGGAATGCATGTTGGCATCATCTATATCATGCTCAATTGGTGCCTATCTTTTTTAAACAGGAAAAAAACAGGTCAAATCTTAAAAACCTTAATCATTTGTAGTCTAATCTGGTATTATTCTTTACTCACAGGCTTTTCACCGTCGGTATTGCGTTCGGCCATCATGATTACCATTTTCATTTTTGCCAAACAGCTTAATCGAGGTAACAACAGTTATAATGTACTTGCCTTTACGGCATTTATCCTATTGGTATTCAATCCATTTTTGATTTGGGATGTTGGCTTTCAGCTATCATTTCTGGCGGTATTTGGCTTAGTTTATTTTCAGCCTAAAATTTATAAATGGCTTTATTTCAAACACAAATGGCTAGACAGCTTATGGTCTACCACAGCAATGAGTTTAGCGGCACAATTAGCGACACTGCCTTTCAGCATCTATTACTTCCACCAATTCCCTATCTATTTTATCATTAGCAACCTATTTATACTAATACCAATGACACTGCTGATGTATAGTGGCATCGCCATACTGGTATTGAAAGTGTATTTTTTAGCTCCCGCTTTTGAATGGCTCATTAATTTTACCAATAGCGGCTTAAAATGGATTTCCGAACTGCCTTATGCAGGCATCTCCGAAATTTGGCTTAACCGTTGGCAACTGTTATTGCTATTTATTTTGATTGGCACCTTGAGTGTAGGCTTCTCTTACTACAAAAGAAACTATTTGTTCCTAGGCTTTATCACTTGGCTTATTCTCCAAAGCTCGTTGAGTTTTCAAAAAATCAACTCAACAAAGCAATCTCAAACTATCTTTTTTAGTTTAAGGAAAAACCATGCCGCTGCCTTTATCACAGGTAACAACTGTATACTGGTAACTGACTTAGACCCGAACGATAGAAGTTTTGAATTCTTTGTAAAACCTGCATTAGACCAAAAACACATCGATTCTATTACGTTTGTAAAATGGGAAGAGGAATTTAAAGCTCCCAATTTCATTAAGCAAAACCATCAGTTAATTAGCCAAGGCAAACGCTTTTTATTATTGGATGAAACCTTCAATCATCAAAAAATAGTCAATCAACCAAGTTTCGATTTTATTTGGCTACACAACAGTCCCAAGCAAAAAATTGAGCTGCTAAAAAAAGAAATTAACTTTAAAGCACTTATTATTGATGCCAATAATAAAGATTATCTGATTTCAAAATTTGAGCTTCAAGCTAATCTGTTAAATTTGCCCATACATATCCTTAAAAAACAAGCAGCAATAATGCTGAACCAAAAATAAATCTTATGGAAAATTCATTGGTTTTATACCAAGTTAACAACAGGGTTGCCGAAATTACCATCAATAGGCCCGAAAAAAGAAATGCTTTAAACCCCGCATTGGTGGAGGCCTTAAAAAGTGCATTTAAACAAGCCGAAGAAGATGAAAATGCCAAGGTAGTGGTATTAAAAGCAAATGGAGAAGTATTTAGTGCAGGTGCCGATTTGGCCTACATGCAGCAACTTCAACATTTTTCTTATGAAGAGAACATACAAGACTCTAATGCTTTAAAAGACCTTTTTGAAACCATCAGAACATTATCAAAAGTAGTAATTGCCCAAGTAGAAGGTCACGCCATTGCGGGCGGTTGTGGGCTGGCTACCATTTGTGATGTTATTTTTACAGTTCCAGAGGCTAAATTCGGCTATACAGAAGTGAAACTGGGTTTTGTACCTGCCATAGTAAGCTGTTATTTAGTACAAAAGGTAGGCGAAACCATTGCAAAGAAATTATTGCTCAGTGGAGATTTATTTTCAGCAGAGGAAGCCCTCCACTATAATTTGATTACTTATGTAACAAAAGCAGAAGAAATCCCTCTAATGGTAAATAATTTTGCCCTAAATTTGTGCAATAGCGCATCGGGGAATTCGTTAGCACTTACCAAGAAATTAATTAACAACACTAGCAATACTTGGCTCGATAGTTGTTTGAATGAGGCGGTAAAAACGAATGCCAGAACCAGAGAAAGTGATGATTTCAAAAAAGGAATTTCCTCTTTCTTGGCGAAGGAAAAAATTAAATGGTAACTAAACTATAAAAAATAATATGATGTTCAAATCGGTAAAAACAGGCCTTTTAGCGGCTATGTTAGTGGGCTCTGCAATCATTGCTAACGCTCAAAAGAAAATTTCTCAAGGTACAGTGGTTTATGGCGTAGAGTATTCATTGCCAGCAGAACAAGCAGCCATGGCGGCTCAATTGCCAAAAGAACAGAAAGTAAAATTCAACGGTAACATACTTCGTATAGACATGCAACAAGGCCCTGCTACCATTGGTGTTATACAAAACTTTGTGGACAAACAAGGCTTAATGCTCATTGATGTTCCAATGGCGCAAATGCAATATGCAGTAAAAATGAGCAAAGAAGAAGTTGAAAAAGCGGAAGCTGCTGCTCCAAAACTAAGTGACTTTACAGCTACTGGCGAAAAACAAAAAGTTGGCAACTATAACGCTGAAAAATACACTTACAAGGATGATAAAGGTGGTACTTATGAATTATGGGCAACTAACGAAGTAGAACTTCCTACAGGTTTTGCAGGTGAGCAGTTCAAAGGTATTAAAGGTGCTTTGGTAAAATACACCACCTTCCAAAACGGCTTAAAAGTAACTTTAACCATCAAAAACATCCTAGAAGATAAAGTTGGTCCTTTCTCTTTAGAAGTACCTAGTGGTTACGAGCTTAAAACCATGCAAGAAATCATGGCGATGCAAGGCGGCGGAGAATAATCCGTTGTTTTAACGTTGAGATAAATCAGACTTTTAATTATGGGTTTTTTAGTAATTTAGCTGCCCATGTTTAAAAGTCTGATTTTTTTTGCCAGATACTTTCTGTTCTGGCTGCTCTATTTCGCAATAGACAGGTTTATTTTTATGTTTATCTTCCATGTTAAATTAAGAAATATCCCTTTTTCCGAAAAGCTTGCCACCTATTATCATGCCCTAAGACTAGATTTGTCTATGGCGGCTTATATCGCTATCATCCCTCTATTGGCTTACACTTTCTGGTATTTTTCCAATAAGAAAAAAATCAATTTCAATTGGGTCAGAAAATACAACATTGTACTCATCTCCCTATTCAGTCTTATTTCGGTAATCAACTTTAATATTTACCGCGAATGGGGCAGCAAGGTTAATTCAAGAGCCATTGAATTTGCTATTCGTACACCAAACGAATCCTTGGCATCTAGTGCCTCCTCTCCCATATTTTTAACCTTGTGCGTACTGCTCATTTTATTGGCTGCAGGACTATATCTTAATTTCGTTTTGGTTAAGCGAGAAATTAATTTTGTAAAAACACCTATTTGGGCCAAATTCATTATTGCTGTTCTAACCTTAGGCATTAACTTCCTCTTAATTAGAGGCGGTACTGGAACAGCGCCAAATTCCCAAAGCATGGCATTTTTCTCCAACTATCAAATCCTCAACCATGCGTCTTTAAATACCGAATGGAACTTGATGTCGAGTATTTTGGCAAGTGGCAAAGTCAAGAAAAACCCATACATCTATAGTGAACAAAAACAAGCCGAACTGGAGGTTAGCAACTTATTTAAAGTAGATAAAGATACCACCATCTCTATTTTAAAAACAGACCGTCCTAATGTGGTTATTTTTATTCTGGAAAGCTTTACGGCTGATTTAACGAAGTCTTTAGGCAATGAGGATGGCATTACCCCAAACATAGATTCATTAGCTAAAAAAGGTGTTTTCTTTAGTCAGATTTACGCTACGGGCAACCGTACAGATAAAGGACTGATTGGCTCCTTAACAGGTTTTCCTACTTTAGGCGTGGGCAGTATTGTGAAGTGGCCTGAAAAGATGCAGAAAATTCCTGCCATTAGTCAAAAACTATATCAACAAGGCTACCAAACTTCATTTTATTACGGAGGTGAATCAGAGTTCGATAACTACAAAGCTTTCATTTTAGGTCATCAGTACAAGAAATTAGTAGACAAAAACAGCTTTGATAAGAAAGACATGAACTCCAAATGGGGCGCTTATGATGGATTGGTGTTCAACAAACAGTTAGCAGATGCCAATACTACCAAACAACCTTTCTTCTCTACCCTATTATCCTTAACTAACCACGAGCCTTTTGAATTGCCCGTTAAATATAAATTTGGCAGTGCTGATAACATTCAAAAATTCAAAAGCACTGCATTTTATACCGATTCGTGTATTGGCAGTTACCTAAACGAAGCGAAAAAACAACCTTGGTATAAAAACACACTGTTTGTGTTTGTTGCCGACCATGGTCACCCATTACCTAAAAGCGACCACGAAATTTACGAACCGCAACGTTATCATATTCCGCTTATTTTTTATGGAGATGTAATTAAAGAAGAATTTAGAGGTAAAAACTTCGATAAAACTGGTAGCCAACAAGACCTTTCAGCAACTTTACTTGCGCAGCTAAATATTAACACCAAGGAGTTTAAATGGAGCAAAAACCTTTTAAATCCCTACCATCGAAATTTTGCCTATTTTAGTTGGGATAACGGTTTTGGCTTTATCGAAAACGGCCATGCAGTTACCTTTGACAATGTAGGTAAAAGCGTACTTTACAATAGTAAACCTGAAGATGCTCAACAGACCAACAAATTGTTGAACGCAGGAAAAGCGTATCTTCAAACCGTATATCAGCAATTTATAAACCTATAATCAAATATGAACACCAAAAAAGTAATTTGGGCAATAGCAATTGTGCTTGGTTTTAGTGCCAAGGCGAATGCCCAAAGTGTAAATTGGGCCAAAGACGGTAATAGCTATTACCAAAATGTTGGCGGAGAAATTGTGAGCATTACTCTACCTAAAAGCGAACGCAAGGTGATTATCAGTAGTGATTTACTTTCTCAAACCAATGGCAAACCAGCCATCAGAATCAGAAGCTTTCAATTGAGCAATGATGGCACCAAAGCCTTAATATATACCAATAGCAAAAAGGTTTGGCGTTACGATACCCGTGGCGATTATTGGGTAGCTGACATGACCACTAACAAGTTGGTACAAATTGGCAAAGACAAACCAGCTTCATCCTTAATGTTTGCTAAATTCTCTCCAGATGGCAGCAAAGTGGCTTATGTAAGTGGTCATAATATTTACGTGGAAGACTTAGCTACAGGCAACAATAAAGCCTTAACTACTGATGGTACCACTAGATTAATTAATGGTACTTTTGATTGGGCCTACGAAGAAGAATTTGATTGTAGAGACGGTTTCCGTTGGAGCCCAGATGGAAAATCTATCGCCTACTGGCAAATAGATGCTCGCAAAATCCGCAATTTCTTGATGATTAACAACACGGATTCCATCTACTCTTACAATGTTCCTGTAGAATATCCAAAAGTTGGTCAGGACCCTTCGGCTTGTAAAGTAGGTGTGGTTGATGTAGCTACTGCACAAACCAAATGGTTAAGTGTACCAGGCAGCGAAATCCAGAACTATATTCCTAGGATGGATTGGGTACCTAACTCAAACAATATCATTTTGCAACAACTTAATCGCGAGCAAAATGTGAGTACTATCTTTTTGGCAAATGCCGCTACCAATAAACTAACTGAGGTGTATAAGGAATCTGATAAAGCATGGATTGATGCTGTAGATGATTTTGACTGGATTAACAACAACAAGGAATTTGTTTTAAAGACAGAAAAAGACGGTTGGGCACACCTTTACCGCATTAACATTGAGAACAAAAAAGCTACCCTCATTACTAACGGTAATTACGATGTAATGGCGGTGAACTTAATTGATGAAGCAAATGGAGTAGTTTATTTTAGTGCTTCGCCAACTAATGCTACTCAAAAGTATCTTTATAAAACCAAATTAGATGGTAAAGGAAAGCTAGAGATGGTGACACCATCGGTTTTACCAGGCACACATAACTACACCATTTCTCCTACTGGTGCTTTTGCACTTCACAGCTACCAAAGTTCAACCGTAAGACCTGTAACGGAGTGGATGAACTTTAAAACGAACAATCCGTTGAGTATGCAAGGTAGTATTACCAGCCAAGTGGGCAGTCAAACAACAGCGAAAAACAAGGTAGAATTCTTTAAAATTACCACTGAAGATGGCATAGAGCTTGACGGTTGGATGAAAAAGCCAGACAACTTTGATAGAACCAAGAAATATCCAGTAGTATTTTATGTGTATGGTGAGCCTGCTTCGGCAACAGCTTTGGACGTTTACAGTGCTGGAAATAACAGACTTTATGTAGGTGATATGGCTAAAGATGGCTACATCTACGTGTCTATGGACAACCGTGGTGCGCCAGTTCCTAAAGGTAAAGCTTGGAGAAAAGCTATTTACAAAAACATTGGCCAAATCAACATCCGTGACCAAGCCATGGCTGCAAAAAAACTGTTGGAAGCTAATTCATTTATGGATAAAGACAGAGTGGCCGTTTGGGGATGGAGCGGTGGAGGTTCTTCTACCTTAAACTTGTTATTCCAATACCCAGACATTTATAAAACAGGTATTTCGATAGCGCCAGTGGCCAATCAGCTTACTTACGATAATATTTACCAAGAAAGATATATGGGTACACCATTCCCAACTACTGATGCTTATGTAGCAGGTTCACCAGTAACACATGCCAAAAACTTAAAAGGTAATTTATTATTGATACATGGTACTGGTGATGATAACGTACATTATCAAAATGCGGAAATGTTAATCAATGAATTGGTGAAATACCGTAAAAACTTCCAAATGATGAGCTACCCTAACCGCACGCACAGTATCAGCGAAGGCGAAGGCACTAGCGAACATTTGGCACTAACTTTTACCAAGTTCCTTAAAGAAAATTGTCCTCCAGGAGGAAAATAATAGTAAGCTAGAAGTTTGTTTACTTAAAAAAGCCCGTTAGAAAAATCTAGCGGGCTTTTTTGTTTTTATAAATGTTGCCGTCATTGCCAAGCAGAACCAATCTCTTTAATTTATCGCTCAACAATCGCTTTAAGATTGCTTCGTACCTCGTAATGACGTTTAGCTGTAAAAAATTAAGGAACTGCCTGTCCCGATACGGAATGAAGTTTCCTTAAAAACTATGAGTCAGATTTCTCCTACGTCGAAATGACGGGAAGTGGTGGATTAGTGCAACAATGACCACAACCTTTAGCTGCTAAACTTCGCCACTAATATTAATTTTTCGAATATCCGTTAATGCATCAATTAGCACTAAGGCCTTATCATTTAGAACAAAGAGAGACCTTGAAGCAGTTTACAGAACAAAATAATTCAACAAACTAAAAATCAACTATTTTCAAGGTTTTTGGCATTCCCTTCCTTATCATTCCGAGGTACGAGGAATCTCTTTATTTTATCGTTCAACAAACGCTTTAAGATTGCTTCGTACCTCGCAATGACGTTTAGCTGTAAAAAATTAAGGAACTACCTGTCCCGATACGGAATGAAGTTTCCTTAAAAACTATGAGTCAGATTTCTCCTACGTCGAAATGACGGGGAGTGGTGGGCTAGTGCAACAATGACCACAGCCTTTAACTGCTAAAATTGACCACTAATATTAATTTTTCGAATATCCGTTAATGCATCAATTAACACTAAGGCCTTATCATTTAGAACAAAGAGAGACCTTGAAGCAGTTTCCAGAGCAAATAATTTAACAGACTAAAAAACAACTATTTTTAAGGTTTTTGGCATTCCCTTCCTTGTCATTCCGAGGTACGAGGAATCTCTTTAATTTATCGCTCAACAATCGCCTTAAGATTGCTTCGTACCTCGCAATGACGATTAGCCGTAAAAAATTAAGGAACTGCCTGTCCTAATATGAGATGAAGCTTCTTTAAAAACCTTTGCTGGATTTCTCCTGCGTCGAAATGACGAACGACTAGGCGTAAAAGATAAACCTGACTAAACCCAGTCGATGCCTTTTTTCAAAAGATTGATGGTATTTTCCTCTTCCGTATTAGGCAGTGGTTGCGCATTATATTTCCACTTCGCTGTTGGAGGTAAACTCATTAAAATACTTTCAATACGGCCATTGGTTTCTAAACCAAATTTAGTCCCTGAATCATATACCAAGTTAAATTCAGCATACCTGCTACGACGCAAATACTGCCATTCCTTGTTGAAATCATCGTATTCTTTATCTCTGTTACGATCTATCAACTCGCTATAAACAGGTACAAAAGTATTACCCACCGCTAGTGAGAAGTCAAGTATTTGATCATAGCTGAGCTCTGTATTTTCAGGTTTTAATCTGTCGTAAAAGATACCACCTACCCCACGGGTCTCATCCCGATGTTTGATAAAGAAATAATCGTCTGCTAATTTTTTGAAACGTGGGTAAAAATCGGCTTTAAATTGGTCGCATACCTGTTTCAAATGATAGTGAAAAAACCTTACGTCAGTAGGAATAACATAATGGGGAGTTAAATCAATACCACCTCCAAACCAACGGGTTTGCTCATCCATCTCAAAATAACGGATGTTCATGTGAATGATGGGTACAAATGGATTCTCTGGATGGAGAACAATGGAAACACCTGTGGCAAAAAACTCGTCGTTCTCTACCTTAAAAGATTTTTGTACTACCTCTGGCAATTTACCATATACCGCAGAAAAATTAACCCCTCCCTTTTCAATCACCTTACCATGCTGCATTACTCTCGTACGACCACCGCCGCCACCTTCACGTTGCCATAATTCTTCTTCAAAATGTGCCTCGCCATCAGCAATCTCTAAACCTCTGCAAATGCTATCCTGTATTTGCTTATAAGCTTCCGCCACCTTATCCTTAAACATAATGATCTCCGTTGTATACCCAAATTTAGGCTTATTGTAACGCTATCTAAAACCAAATGTGATATAGTACATTAGATTGACATTTTTGCTTTCAGCAGAGAGTTATGAGTTGCAGGTTACGAGTTATGAGTATGGACTTTTTGTCATTCTGAAAGTAGATCGTTCGCTACGCTCTGGATGACAAAAACCACTATCAAATCAGCTTATTATCGAATTATCAAATCATCACATTAATCAATGCTCCACGTAATCCAAATCCTTACTGAAAGTCTCCTTAAGCTGGCTTAAAGCAATCATAGAAACTACAATACAGATAGCTCCCACCACCATCGCTCCTTGTAAAATACCCAATTTATCTTTAAAAAACTGGAAACCCGTCGTAATGGCAATCAATGAACCTCTGATGAAATTAGGCACCGTGGTGGTTACCGTAGCTCTTAAATTAGTTCCAAACTGCTCAGCAGCAATAGTAACAAATGTTGCCCAATATCCCGAAGCGAAACCTAACAAAAGACTTAATAATATAAAACGTTCTGGAGTAATCCCGAAAGAATACAGATATACGACTACTGCTATGGCGGTTAAAACCAAGAAAATGAACATCACCTGTTTTCTAGATTTAAGCATTTGCGATAAGAAACCTGCTACCACATCGCCAACAGATATACCGATATAACAATACATGATGCCCTTACCCGCATTTAAAACACCTGTAGCATTCAATGCTTTACCAAATTCGGGAGAAAACGTAACCAGTACTCCAACCACATACCAAAGCGGCAAGCCAATTAAAATACAGCACAAATATTTCTTAAACCTAGCCCAATTATTGAAGAGCATGAAAAAATTCCCTCGTTGTACGTGCCCTTTCTCGGTAGTTTCCTTGAACATCCCCGATTCGACCAAGCCAATACGAAGCGTAAGCAATAACAATCCCATACCACCACCAATAAAATAGCTAGTTTGCCAAGTATAATGATCGCTGATCAACGCGGCCATTACCGCACCCATTAAACCTACACAAGCGACGATCATGGTACCATAGCCCCTATTTTTCTTGCTCATGGTTTCGGCCACCAAGGTAATCCCTGCTCCAAGCTCTCCGGCGAGACCAACTCCCGCAATAAAACGAACAGCAGTATAAGCATCTACCGTGGTTACAAAACCGTTTGCAATGTTAGCTAAGGAATAAGTAATGATGGAACCGAAAAGTACACTTAAACGTCCTCGCTTATCACCAAGTACCCCCCAAATAATTCCACCTACCAGCATTCCCAACATTTGGCTATTAATGATGGTTGCCCCCACACTGAGCATATCTCCATCGGCTACCCCTAAGTCTTTTAAGCTCTTTACACGTACTACCGAAAATAAAATTAAATCGTAGATATCTACAAAATAGCCCAGTGAAGCGACTAGGATAATTAAAGCAATATTCTTGCTTTTATTTGCTTGGTTCATTTAGTTTAGTTTGATAAAGTGAAACTACGCCATTGGCAGGAAAAAAACAAGAGAGGTGGTTAATGATTAATTGTTAATGATTAATGTTTAATGAGCAAATATTCAATAACCAATATAAGGAAAATAACAAGTAGTGTTCTGGATGAAAACCCCATGAGCTAGATCTCTCCTAGCCTCGAGATGACGATGTAGAATAGCAATTACTATTAAACAATTAACCCAGTTGCTTAGAGATCCTTCGTTACCGAAGTGCGGTACAGGTACACTCTGGATGACAAAGTTGCCGACGAGGTGATGATGCAGGAACGCACTGCCTAATAAACAATTAACCAGTTAAACGATTAACCCAGTTGCTTAGAGATCCTTCGTTACACTCTGGATGACAAAGCTGCCAATGAGATGATGATGTAGGAACGCACTGCCTAATAAACAATTAACCAGTTAAACGATTAACCCAGTTGCTTAGAGATCCTTCGCTACCGAAGTGGCGGTACAGGTGCACTCTGGATGACAAAGCTCCCCTTGAAATGACGATAATAGGAAAGCAGTAAAAGGTTAAACAGTTAACCAAGTCTAACCAGGACTATACAACTAACAACTAGCTCCTAACCACTAGTTCCTAGCCCCTAATCCCTAAAAACCTACTTAAACCAGCCCTTACGCCAAAAGAAAATAACTTGAATTACGGCAATGAGTACCATCACCAATAAAGTATACTCATAGCCATGCTCTTGATAGAGCTCAGGCATATTACCAGGCATAATTTTCCCTGTAACAGGGTCCTGCTTTGCGAAATTCATCCCATAAATACCCGCAATAAAGGTCAATGGAATAAAAATCGAAGAAATGATGGTGAGTACCTTCATGATTTCGTTCATCCTATTGCTGATGATAGAGAGGTACATATCAATATTAGTAGAAGCAATCTCCTTCATACTTTCCAACATGTCCATCAACTGAACACAATGATCATAGGCGTCCTTGATGAACATTTTAGTTTGGTCTGTAATCAGATCACTTTCCGTACGCAAAATATCGTTCATCTTATCCCGTTCAGGCCAAATGACCCTTCTTAAAGATATCAGGTTCCGTTTAATGACTTGCGTATCGAACATCACTGAACGATCAGGACGAGCCAGCAATCTATCTTCTATGGCATCCATATCCTCTCCCCACTTACTCAAAATAGAAAAATAAGAATCCACAATCATGTCCATCAAAGCGTACATTAAATAACCTGTGCCACTAATGCGTATGTTTCCCTTACCGTCTTTTAAACGTTTACGAACAGCATCCAAGCAATCTTCATAATTCTCCTGAAAGGTGTAAAGCACATTTTTGGTCTGGATAAAGGAAACTTGTTCGTTTTCCAAACTTCCATCTTCAGCGATATTTAACATTCTACTGATAGCAAAGTTATAACCGTCGTACTCCTCAAATTTAGGGCGGTGATAAGTCCTCGTAATATCTTCCAAAACCAGCTTATGTATCTTTAGTTCATCGCTAAAAATATTGAACATTTCTGCAGAATTAAGTCCTCTAATGTCTACCCAATAAAAGGTGTCCTTATCTGAAGTTCTCTCTGCGATATTTTTAAGATTAGCGAGTTCAACTACACTAAAATCATCTGAATTGAAGCTATAAAGATTAATTTTCGGCTTTAAGGAATTGGCATCGATATACACAAAGCCAGGCGTTGTACCTGGTTCGGGCAGCACATAATGCTTTTTTTTATGCTTAAAACGTGTAGGTTTCGCCATATGCGCTTAGCTTTAAAAGTAGTTTTTAGCTTGTGGGCCTTGGTTAAATAGCAAATCAACAATACTCAAGTTTGGAATAAACTCATTCCTGTCGCTAAACACTTGAAAATAGGGCTTTGTTTGCGTTTGTGGCACTTCCTTTTTACTCATAGCATTACGATAATCTGTAGCCACCTGAGGCTCATAACTTTCTGTAAATCTTAATTCAACAGGCATTTTCAGCTGTTTAGTCAACCAAGAAAAAAGCGCTACATTATAATCGAACAGAAAGTCGTATTTTTTCTCATAAAAGGAAGCTAGCCCATCTTCATAAAACTCAAAATAAGCTGAGCTTCTATAGCAAGTTTGAAGACTCAACCAATGTAGTCTTTGCCATCTTGTTTCATCACTAATCTTCACATCTTTATAAGCCGTACGAACCTTGGCTCCCTTGATTACGGGTACTGCTAAATCAAGCGTACCATTTGGCGAAGCGATTGATGCTCTATTTCTATAGGTCTGTTTCGGAAAATGTTCAAATTTTTCCAAAACAAACTCGAAATTATTTTCTTTTAAGAGTGTAAAATAACTAACTGGCGGTAGATAAAATAATGGAAATATAGCTAGATTTTGCATCTGATATTTTAAGTTTGCAATTCAACTGGCCAAATTAATGATTAAAAAAGGTTTTTTGAGCATAGGGATATTTTTTTTGCACCTCTTTTCATTTCTACCGCTATGGTTGTTGTTTGGCATATCCAACGTTTTATATTATCTAGTGTACTACGTTGTAAAATATCGTAGGGATGTTGTACGTAAAAATCTTCTCCATTCCTTTCCTGAAAAAGAACTAAAAGAAATTATTGCCATAGAAAAGCGTTTTTACCGTTACCTCACTGATTTAATGGTAGAAATTGTAAAAATGAGCTCCATTAGCAAGGCCGAAGTTTTAAAACGGGTGAAAATGAAAAACTTTGAGCAGGTAGAAGAATATTTTCAAAAAGGAGATAGCGCATTGGCCTGTTCTGGACATTATGGCAACTGGGAATTGGCCATGTTAGCTGCAGGATTAAAATTCTCGGCCAGCCCTCATGTGATTTACAAGCCTATTAATAATAAGATTTTTGAAAAATGGTTCAATGCCTTAAGAACTAAATTTGGCAATGTGTTTATTCCCATGAAGCAAACTTTGAGGCAAGTAGTAGCGACCAAATATAAGCCTACCCTATTTTGTTTCGCCAGTGACCAAAGCCCAATGGTTATTGATGTTCAGCATATCATTCAGTTCATGCACCAGCCTACTGCGGTACTTTTAGGACTAGAAAAAATAGCCAGACAAACCAATCGCCCTGTTTTTTATTTCGATATTAGACGGGTGAAAAGAGGTTATTATGAAATTGAATGTGTACCCCTCTGCTTAAATCCGGCAGCAACCGAAAATTACGAGATTACAGAACTATTCTTTAAAAGCCTAACTCAATCTATCAAAAAAGCGCCTGAATATTGGCTATGGAGCCATAATCGATGGAAAAGTAATGGCTAAACAAAATTTGATACTTCAAGATAAAAACAATTATAAATGGAACCTAGCGTAGCTGTTGTGATATTAAACTGGAATGGAAAACCTTTCTTGGAACGTTTTTTACCAAGCGTTACTCAAAGCAAATACGGCAATCTGCAAATCATAGTGGCCGATAACGCCTCTACAGACGATTCCGTTTCTTTTCTTACTTCTAATTATCCTGAGGTTAGGGTAATTATTAATGATGAAAATTATGGCTTTGCGGAAGGCTACAACAGAGCTCTTATGAAAGTTGATGCTGATTATTTTGTACTGCTCAACTCAGATGTAGAAGTGCTGGAAAACTGGATCAAACCGGTAATTGACCTCATGCAAAGCGACGAAAAAATAGCAGCAGCACAGCCTAAAATCAAATGGCAACAACATAAACAGTCATTTGAGTATGCTGGTGCAGCAGGTGGCTTTATAGACAGTTATGGTTTTACTTTTTGTCGTGGCCGTATTTTCGACCGTTTAGAAGAAGACCATGGCCAGTACGACACCAATCTGCCTGTATTTTGGGCTTCTGGAGCGGCATTTTTCATTAAAAGTAAAGCTTGGAAAGAAGTAGGTGGCCTAGATGGCGACTTATTTGCTCATATGGAAGAAATTGATTTGTGTTGGCGGTTGAAAAACAAAGGGTATCAGGTGGTTTGTTGTACTGCAGCAGAGGTGTACCACGTTGGCGGAGGAACTTTAGATGCTAGCAGTCCATTCAAGAGTTACCTCAACTTTAGGAACAACCTGATCATTATGCAAAAAAACCTTCCGTTTGGCGAGGCCATATTTAAGATTTTTGTTCGTCTTTGGTTAGATTTGGCTGCTTGGTTCCAATTTGCGTTAAAGGGCCAGTTTGCTTTCGCATTCTCAATTAACAAAGCGCATTTTCAGTTCTTTAAGCGTTTTTTCAGGACAGCAGAAAAGCGTGGCAAGCAACAAATTCCATTACATCAGCATCAAGGTGTTTTGAAAGGAAGTATTGTTTGGAGGTATTTCGGGAAGAAGATTGGAAAGTTTAGTGATATTTCTTTTTAGTTTTTTTAACCACCTTAGACACCTAAGAACATTTTAGTTTTTTGAAACATTAAGGCATGAAGGGACATTAAGTCTTCACTACCTAGTACTTAATTACCTCAACTTCTTAATGGTTTTTGAGCTTTGAATATGCTTAGATGAACTAAGGTGTCTTAGATGGTTATTTTTTACTTTTTTTAACCACCTTAGAAACCTAAGAGCATTTTTGTTTTTTTGAAACGTTAAGGCATGAAGGGACATTAAGTCTTCACTACCTAGTACTTAATTACCTCAACTTCTTAATGGTTTTTGAGCTTTGAATATGCTTAGATGAACTAAGGTGTCTTAGATGGTTATTTTGCCCCTATTTTAAAAAGCTTTCTAAAGCCAATCGGTAGCCATTTAAACCAAAACCTGTAAGTACACCTTTACAATTCTTTCCAGTTAAGGATACATGCCTATATTCCTCTCTGGCGTAAATGTTAGATACATGCACCTCAACCACCGGAGTTTTTATAGCAGCAATGGCATCGGCAATAGCAACAGAAGTATGCGTATAACCGCCAGCGTTTAGAATAATACCATCATAACTAAAGCCTACTTCATGTAATTTGTTAATCAGCTCACCCTCTACATTGCTTTGGTAATAATCTATTTCAATGATACTGTATTGCGTTTTAAGCTGTTCAATAAAACTATCTATACTTTCTGAACCGTAAATGCTAGGTTCACGTAAGCCAAGTAAATTAAGGTTTGGGCCGTTAATAATCTGTATCTTCATGGATTGGAATTAAAAGTATCAGTAATTTAAAAAGCAAACGTATTTTTGCTTTGCATTTGCCTTACGCAATGTTATAAAAAAGAATCAAATAATGAACATCCAATCTTATCTAAAAGGATTTTCCGCCTATTTAAAATTAGAACGTTCGTTATCTGAAAACTCTATCAATGCCTATCTTAATGATGTGAATAAGCTTTTTGAATACCTACAGCTGGCCAAACAAGACATAACGCTTAAAGCCATCTCATTAAAGGAGCTACGCGATTTCATTATTTGGCTGAATGAATTAGGGGCACAAGCCAGCACACAGGCGAGGGTAATCTCAGGCATTAAATCATTTTTCATGTACCTGATGGAAGAAGAATTGATTGAGAATGACCCATCAGCTTTATTGGAAACCCCTAAGATATCCAGAAAACTTCCCGATACTTTAAGTATACATGAGATTGATCAATTAATCGCTGCTATTGATGCTTCAAAACCTGAAGGCATGAGAAATAAAGCCATCATAGAAGTATTATACAGTTGTGGACTAAGGGTTAGTGAGTTAACAGAACTTAAAATCTCCAACATCTTCGAAGAAACTGAATTTATCAAGGTGATTGGAAAAGGAAGTAAAGAACGTATTGTACCCATTGGTACTACCGCGTTAAAATTCATTAATATCTATCTTGAGGAGGTCAGGGTCCATCAAACCATCAAGAGGGGAAATGAGGATTACATCTTCCTAAACAGATTCGGTTCGAAACTTTCACGCATTTCAATTTTTAACCTTATTAAAACCCTAGCCGTAGCTGCAGGCATTCGCAAAAACATTAGCCCGCATACTTTAAGGCACTCTTTTGCCACCCATTTAATTGAAGGCGGGGCAGATTTAAGAGCTATACAGGAAATGTTGGGACATTCGAGCATTACCACCACTGAAATTTATACCCATTTGGACCGAGACTATCTGAAAACGGTCATTACTGAATTTCACCCCAGAGCATAAAAAACCCCGTGAATATATTGGCATAAACCTTATATCCACGGGGTAAAATTTTTAACTGACCATCTGTTTAATTAGTCGGTTTTTCAGCTGTTTTATCAATCAAATCCATAAACTGATCTAGCTTAGGTGTAATGATAATCTGTGTACGTCTATTTCTAGCCTTACCAGATACCGTATCATTTCCAGCAATTGGATTGTACTCACCTCTACCGCCTGCAGTTAATCGCTTAGGATCAACGCCATAATTGTTTTGTAAGCTTTGTACCACTGACGATGCTCTCAATGCACTTAAATCCCAGTTATTTCTAATATTAACTGCCTTGATTGGCACGTTATCGGTATTACCTTCTACCAATACTTCGTAATCTTTAAAGTCGGTAATGATTTTGGCAATTTTACCTAAAGTGGCACCTGCTTTATCCGAAATTTCATAGCTACCAGATTTATATAGCATATTGTCAGACAAAGAGATATATACCACACCTTTCAGTACTTGTACATCTACGTCACCCATTTCTTCTCTGCTTAAAGAACGGGTTAACTTATTGGTAAGCGCCATATTAAGCGAGTCGCTTTTGTTTTTAGCCGCAATAAGTTCTTTGATGTATTTATTCGAACTATTGATCTCATCAACCAATTTAGATATATTAACGCTACCTTGATTACTAGCGCTTAAACATTTACTAAGTGCATCTTGTAATTCTTTAGCATTCGCTCGTTCACGTGCAATCGCCTCATCTAGGCTTGATATTCTGGTTTTAGCATTGGAAAGTTCCGATTCAGTACCTACCAATTTTTTATTAAGGTCATTGTACTGTTGCTGCACCTGATTAAAATTACCCTGTAGCTCGGCATACTTCTTTTTGCTTACACCACAGGCGGAAAGTAATGCAACACCTATGATCAATGATGTTGTTTTGAACGTGTTCATAGTATTTAGTTTAAATGATAAATAAATATAAACACCAACAATAGTTAAGCCAAAAAAGTTTTAAAACAGATTTAAGCTGATCATATTTTAATGACAAAAGGGCTCTCTAATCTTACAGTTCTGCTTTAATCATTCTATCTTTACCTTGCATATCTTTTCGTAAAACAATATCTACAAAGCCTTTAGCCCCTAACATTTCAACAGTTTGCTCACCTAAATATTCATTGATTTCGAAGAACAAGGCCCCTCCTTTGCACAGGTGTTTTTTTGCAAAATCGGCGATTGCTTCATAAAATATCAAAGGCTTTTCATTGCTTACAAAAAGGGCAGTATGTGGTTCATGAGCGAGCACATTTTGGTGCATTTCCTGTTTTTCATTTTCGGTGATGTAAGGTGGATTACTCACTATGATGTCAAACATCCTACTGTCTACGTTCAATGGATTCAAAATATCGTCATGAATAAAATCTACTTCAACCTGATTGAACAAGGCATTCTCTTTGGCTGTTTCTATTGCTTCTTTGGAGATATCCATTGCAAAAACATGAGCCTGCGAAAGATGTTTTTTCAAAGAAATAGCAATACATCCACTACCTGTACCAATATCAATTACATTCCCCGACTGCCTAGTTATTCCTTCATCATTTAGTATCCAATCTACCAACTCTTCAGTTTCTGGCCTAGGAATAAGCACAGATGAATTTACCTTAAATGAAAGTCCGTAAAACTGCGCCTCTTCTATCACATACTGAATTGGCTTTCCATCATTTAGCGAATTTAATATCTCTTCAAACTTTAGATAAATATCTTCGTTCAACGGCGTCTGTTTTTCGGTAATATACTTGCCTTTACTATACCCCAACAAGTGATTGACCACTAAAAGAAATAGTGACTGAATTTCCTCTTCGTCGTACAGTTTTTTTAGTTTTTGTTGATAGGTTACCGAAAGCTCAGCTAAGTTCATGCTGCAAAAGTAGTTTTATTTCGAACAGGTCAATTGCAAAATAAGTTTATTTTTGTTGCGATGAATCATGAATTTTACATGCAGCGATGCTTAGAGTTGGCCGTGATGGGAATGGGCAACGTGAGTCCAAATCCAATGGTGGGTTGCGTAATTGTTTATGAAGACAAGATTATTGGCGAAGGCTACCATCAAAAAATAGGCGAAGCCCATGCAGAAGTTAATGCTATTCACGATGTGTTTGCTAAACATGGAGACAATGCGCCTAACCTTTTAAAACAAGCTACTGCCTATGTTACCTTAGAGCCTTGCTCACATTTCGGAAAAACTCCACCCTGTGCCGATTTATTAATCAGGCATCAATTAAAGAAAGTGGTTATTGGAAATACCGACCCTTTTGAAAGTGTGAACGGCAAAGGCATAGCGAAACTAAGAGATGCGGGCATAGAAGTCATTACAGGCGTTTTAAATGAGCAGTGCGAGTTTGTCAACCGTCGTTTTTTTACTCGTATTAAAGCACAACGACCATACTTTATCCTTAAATGGGCACAAACTACCAATGGCTATTTTGCACTAGAAAACAACTCACAGCAATGGATTTCGGGACCAGAGGCAAAAATACTCACCCATCAATGGCGCAGTGAGGAAGATGCTATTTTAGTGGGAAAAAACACCGTATTGGCTGATAATCCGCAATTAAACACCAGAGAAGTACAGGGCAAAAATCCTATTCGCATTGTGATTGATAGGAATTTAGAAATTTTAGGTGATTTCCATATTTTTAATGATGCTGCTAAAACGATTATCTTTAACGAGGTTAAAACTGAAGTAGTTAATAACATCCATTTTATACAGATGGAGGATATGCACTTTTATTTACCTCAGAAAATTGCCTACCAGCTTTATTTAATGGATATCCAATCTGTTATTATTGAAGGTGGTGCCAATATCTTGCAGCAATTTATCGTTTCTAATTTATGGGACGAAGCCCGTGTGTTTACCAGTAAAGCTACATGGGAAAATGGCATAAAAGCGCCAGAAATTAAGGGTACGGTGATTGAACAAATTACTGTTGGCAATGATGAACTAAAAATATATAAACCGAACAAAGCATGACCTACTTATTCCTAAGTATCCTCTGTAGTGTAACCGTTGGCGTACTGTTTAAATTAGCACGACGCTACCAAATCAATCTTACGCAGGCCATTACTTGGAACTATCTTTTTGCCATTATTTTGAGCTTAATTTGCTTTAAGCCCGACTTTAGCCAAGTTGAGCTAAGTAGCTTTCCTAAAGTATATTGGACACTAGGTTTCTTATTACCAAGCATCTTCGTTTTTTTAGGTTTATCTGTGCGCAATGCAGGCTTAGCAAGAACAGATATTGCTCAACGTTTATCGTTGTTTATTTCCTTAAGTGCTGCATATTTTCTTTTCAATGAGCATTTTGACCGCTACAAAGAAGTCGGGGTTGTCTTCGGCTTTGCCGCCATTATTTTTACCATGTACCGCAAAAGCGACCGAGTATCTTCCAAAAAGAGCTGGCTTTATTTGCTTTTGGTCTTTTTAGGTTTTGGCATAGTCGATGTACTTTTCAAGATGGTTAGCCAGAATACGGTAGTTCCTTATACTACCTCTTTGTTCATCATTTATTGCATCGCCTTTGTATTATCGTCACTATACTTGGCCTATTTGGTCATCAGCAAAAAAACGAAGCTGCAATTGGTCAATTTCTTTTGTGGCTGTATTCTGGGAATCTTCAACTTCGGAAATATCTTATTTTATCTAAATGCGCATCGAGAAATGTCTGAAAATCCTTCTACAGTATTTGCTGCCATGAATATGGGAGTAATTATTGCTGGCAGTTTAATTGGCATTTTTGTTTTTAGAGAAAAACTGAGCAAGTGGAACTACATTGGTTTAACGCTGGCCCTTGTATCCATTATATTAATTACCTTATCAAAACTATATGCTGTTTAACGATACCTACCAAACGATTACCCAAACCAGCGAAGGTATTTTTAGAGACAAAGGCAGCAAGTTTATTGCATATGCCTACCCTATTAAATTGGAAGCGGATGTAAAAGAGATTGTGGCCAAACTGCGGGCGGAACATCCTAAAGCAAGGCATTTTTGCTGGGCTTTAAGACTTAGCCCCGACAGAAATGTTTTTAAGCTTAACGATGATGGAGAGCCTTCTGGCACCGCTGGCCGCCCTATCCTTAATTCTTTGCTTTCTGCCGACGTAACCAATATTTTGGTAGTAGTAGTGAGATATTTCGGAGGTACATTATTGGGAGTACCAGGGTTAATTAACGCCTACAAAAGTGCAACTGTAGAAGCTTTGAACGCCACAGAAATCATTACCAAAACGGTAAATGATGTTTATGAACTGGAGTTTGATTATTTGATGATGAATGATGTAATGCGTGTGATGAAGGAAGAACAATTGAACATCATTAAACAAAGCTTCGATACCTACTGTTCTTTAACTTTTGAGGTTAGAAAAGCAAACTTAAACCTCGTAATTAAGAAACTTGACAAAATAGAAGGTCTAAAAATTACTTATCTTGGAACGATCTAGTTGATTGGGTGTTTGGTTGTTTGGAGTTCGATTGACAAACCGACTAGATACTAATCACTAACTACTAGCTACTAATTCCTAATCACTAATAATATGGAAAAGTTATCAAATGCCGATTTAATTATCAATCCTGATGGAAGTATCTACCATTTAAACTTATTGCCAGAAGATGTTGCCGATACCATAATCACCGTAGGCGACCCTGATCGTGTAGCTGAAGTAAGCAAGTATTTTGATAGTATAGAACTTAAAAAAGGTAAACGAGAGTTTATTACGCATACCGGATGGGTGGGCAAAAACCGTGTCACCGTCATTTCTACAGGGATTGGTACCGACAATATCGATATTGTTTTTAATGAGCTTGATGCTTTAGTAAATATTGATTTTAACCAAAGAACAGTAAACCAAGAGCTTAAATCTCTAAATATCATTAGGGTTGGCACTTCTGGAGCTGTACAGGCAGACATTCCTATGGGAACCATCCTAGCTTCTTCTTATGGTTTAGGTTTTGATGCACTCATGCATTACTACGAACAGCAGCCTTCTGAGAATGAACGAGCTTTACTCGGCCAAATCAACCAACATTTTAGCCGTATTGATGGGATTAGCCCATACCTTACACAAGCGAGCGAGGATTTATTGAAACACTTTGCTCACGACCTTCCAACAGGTATTACCGCTACTGCTCCTGGATTTTATGCGCCGCAAGGCAGACAGGTGAGAGCTAAGAATACGGTGAATAATTTTATTGGACAGCTTAACAGTTTTAAAAGCGCAGACCAACGCATTACCAATTTGGAAATGGAAACCGCAGGCATTTATGCACTCGCAAAAACACTAGGACATAAAGCACTATCTATCAATGCTATTTTGGCAAGCCGCGTAAAGTTTGAGTTTAGCAGTAATCCAAACGCTATTGTAGAAAAAGCTATCCAAATGATTTTAGAGAGGATTTAATCCTCTCCATTATTTCTTTACTTCTACTTTATAAATAGTGGTTTGCTGATAAAGTTCCTCAGGTTGTAATACTGTTGAAGGAAATGAAGGAATGTTAATAGAATTAGGTGCATGCTGGGTTTCTACACAAAAGGCATCAAAGCTACCATAATGCTTTCCTCCCTTTCCATTTTTCACATCTAGATATTTAGCAGTATAAAAATGCGCCACAGGCTCAGTAGTGTAAATAGAAAGAACCAAACCGCTATCTTCCGCTTGTGTTCTGCTAGCCAAAGTTAAATCGCCATAGTTCTTATCTAATAAATAAGTTTGGTCGTAACCATTCTCACTATCCCAGCCTTCTGCAATCAATTTACCTTTTGTAAAATCGTGTAAAGAACCTCCTACAGGCAACAATTCGCCAGTGACCACGTAATTATCATCTTGCGCTAACCATTTGGAAGCATTCATTTGATGGTGATGCGACTGGACACTTTCGCCTTTTTTAGACAAATTGAAATAGCTATGGTGCGTAAGGTTAATCGGCGTAGCTTCATCAGTATCTGCCTGATAAGCTAAAATCAACTCATCATTTTCTGTTAAGGTAAAAGTTAACTGTATGGCCAAATCGCCTGGAAAACCCTCTTCCCCATCTAAACTGAAATATTGGAAAGTAACCGATGGATTTACGCCATTATTCAGTCCAATAATATCCCAAACTTTTCTATCAAAACCTTCAATACCACCATGTAAACAATCGTTTCCGTTATTTTGTGCTACTTGATAGCTAATCCCATCTACGATGAATTCGCCATTTTTAATCCTGTTGGCGTAACGGCCAATAACTGCTCCAAAATAAGGGTAGTTAGCTAAGTAATCTTCGCTTAAGTAACCTTTAATGTCATCAAAACCCAAAACAATATCCTGTTGCTCACCATCTGCATTTTTAACTACAAATTGATTGATAATCGTTCCGTAATTAAACAGTTTCACAAAAGTGCCTTTGGTATTGGTTAACTCTACCGCAATCACTTCCTTTTCGTTTACAAATGTGCCAGTGTGTATTTGGTTTGCTTTCATTATTCTTATCTTAGACGCTCTTTTTTAAGTATGCAATAATAACTAAATATCCACATTTCTATTAACGCTGAAGGTAAAATCCTTGAATTTATTTAGGGACCTAGTGGTTAGTTGCTAGTGGTTAGGAATTAGGAACTAGTAGTTAGTGGTTAGGACCTAGTGGTTAGTATTCAGTTAACCAGTTAAACGGTTAAACAATTAACCAAAAAAGCTCCATCAATGAAAGAGCATTTGTAAATTTGAATAATGAAAAAATTAAAACTAGACGAGTTAAACAGGGTTGATGTAGAGGAATTCAAAGCTCAGGAGAAACTTCCCGTGGTGATTATGCTGGATAACGTGCGAAGCATGCACAATGTAGGCTCGGTTTTTAGAACCGCTGATGGGTTTGCTGTGGAAAAAGTGGTTCTTTGTGGTATTACCGCCCAACCTCCGCACCGTGAGATAGAAAAAACTGCTTTGGGAGCTACGCAATCTGTAGCGTGGGAGCACGTAGATGATACTTTAGTGGCCATTGAAAAATACCGTGAATTAGGTTACCAGATTATCGCCATAGAACAAGCTCAAAACAGTGTGATGCTGCATACCAACCAACCTACTTTAGCAGAAAAGTATGTACTTATTTTTGGCAATGAAGTAAATGGTGTGAGTGATGAAGCCATGCAACAAATAGACAAGTGCATAGAAATACCGCAATTTGGCACCAAACACTCCTTTAACATCGTAATTTCGGCTGGTATTGTATTGTGGGACTTCTTTGCTAAAATGAAATTATAATATGGATAATCCATTTCTTAAGAAACTACAGCTTAAAACTGGCTTTAAGGTTAGTGTGATTAATGCACCCGAAAATGCAGCGGCTATTTTTGGAGATATTCCTTCGGAAATCACCTTTAGTTATGATACCCAGCCTCAGCAAGAAGCTTATTTAATATTTGCCATTACTAGAGCTGATATGTTTGCTGCTTTAGAGGCTATTGAAAAATCCATTGTAGATAAAACCATTGTTTGGATTTTTTATCCTAAAGCTAAAACTCCTTTGGCTGCCGATTTAAACCTCATGCAATCGTGGGAGGATATTACCAAGTTCAATTTAGCGCCATGTGGTTCTGCTGCCGTAAATGAGATATGGACAGGTATTAGAATAAAAACTGCGACAAGTCAGAAAAAGTCTGGTGTAGGTAATGCTGAAATTGCGAATAATGAATATGGCCAGTATATTGACGTAGCCAATAAGATTGTTACACTTCCAGAAGACTTAAAAACAGCACTAGCTGAACGACCTGATGCGCTTGCTTATTATGAAACACTAGCTTATTCACATAGGAAAGAGTACGTTTTATGGGTGATTACGGCCAAACAGGAGAAGACAAGAACTGACCGTATTCACAAAATGATAGAGAAACTATTAGATAAAAAGAAGAACCCAACGGAAAAGTAAGGGACAAACAAAAGCGGATAGCTGCTGTTACACTTACATGAATAAGCACCTTCCCTTCTGTCTTATCACGCTCGCTACTTTCTTTATTTATACTGCTACTTATGCGCAAAACCGTACAGACAAACTCTTTACGGTAAGCGGCATTGGGACCTCGATGCCTGTAGGTTCAGCCTCAGATGTTTTTGGCCCTAAGATATCTACTACCCTTGGTTTGAATATCGGAATTGGTAAAGGTGGTTTATTTCTCTATCCTAAACTTAGTTTGCATGCTCTTTCCTACAGAGGAAAAATTGCTGAACCTGGCTTTACTTACATGGCACAAACGGGCAGGGCTACCACCTATTTATTGAACCTTGGCTTAGGTTACCGTAAAATTGTTGGAAAATTCGCTTTTTATGGCTTTGCTGGCGGCGGTGGCGGTTATATTCTTACTCCTATGGTAAGGGTTAATGATGCTGCGCAACAGGTAAAAATCAGCAATAAATCTCATTTTATGCCCATGCTAGAAGGTGGTGCTGGTACCGAATTTAGTTTAGGAGGATTGTCCCTATTTACGGAAGTAGGTTTTATGAATGGGTTTAAAAAGATACAAAATCGGAACTTTACGACTATGCCACTCACCATTGGGATTAAACCTAATTTAAGCAGGCTGTTTAAGTAGCCGTTTAAAATAGAAGATCAATAATACTATTAGTGTAGAGACTGCTTTCCCGAAAAGTCGGAACAGGCTGTCCCTCGCAGTGACGGGACCATTTCGTCTTTGCGAGGAACGAAGCAATCTCCTAGCTATAAAGCTGTTCTCTATCGTTTTATTCGTCTCAATCTTATCACAAGTTCAGGTTCCTTACAGATAATTTTGAACTTACTATGTGCCTATGTGGTCATTTAATTAAAAAATATAAACACATAGACACATAGGGCCACTCACGTTCTTAAGCTTAAAGCAAATTTTCCTTTAAAAGCGATTTTAGCTCCTCCATCCCTTCTGTGGCACTTTTGGCAATCTTAATTACGTTGTTCAATCCAGATACGGGAGGAATTTTAGGGTCAATGATATATTTTGGGACTCCATGTGGCACATAGTCAATCAATCCCGCAGCGGGATACACCGCAAGTGAAGTTCCTACGAGAATAAAAAGATCTGCCTGTGCGCACAATTTTGCTGCTTGCTCAATCATGGGTACCGCTTCGCCAAACCAAACCACATGTGGCCTTAGTTGCGAACCCAACTCACAGAGTTCTCCCATTTTGATTTCATCAGTTTGAAGCGGATAAATCAGATTAGCTCTTTTTGAGGATTGGGCATAGGTAATTACCCCATGCAAATGGGTCACCTTGCCTGAGCCTGCCCTTTCATGTAAATCATCAATGTTTTGGGTAATGATTTCGACATCGAAATCTTTTTCCAAATTGGCCAGAGCGATATGAGCAGCGTTAGGCCGAGCGGCATTTACCTGCTTTCTTCGCTCATTATAAAATTGCTGCACCAAAGCTGGATTGCGGCCCCAAGCCTCTGGAGTAGCGACTTCCATCACATTATATCCTTCCCATAAACCATCGGCATCTCGGAAAGTTTTCAAACCACTTTCAGCACTAATGCCCGCTCCTGTTAAAACAACCAGTTTCTTTTTCATTAAAGGTAAAGCTAGTGAAAAGTTGAAATAAGTATCGATTTAGAAAGTTGTAAAAACTTTGCAAACCTCAAACGCATTAAGATTCCCGCCTACGCGGGAATGACGCATAGAGGAATGGCAGAAGCTAACGGTAAAAACCTTTGCCTAACCCTTCGAACAGGTTCTCCTTGAAAAGGAGAGAGAAACTTGGTTGTGATAAAATATTTCTCAACTACTAATACTTTCAAACATCCTCTAACTTTCCCAAGTACGCCTCTCTCCCTCAAAGGGAGAGATCCCGCACAGCGGAGAGAGGGTTATTCTTTCTTGCCCACATCTCCTAATTGGTTATCGTCATCCCGAATTTATTTCGGGATCGTAATGCATTAGCAGGTTTTTCAACGCTTTAAGGTTCCCGCATACGCGGGAATGACGCACGGAATAACACAAGTGAACTAATGAACTAATGAACCATGAAAATAACCGGCCAATAAAAAAGCCCTCCTGCAACAAGCAAGAGGGCTTTAAATATGTTTAATATAACTTAGGCAATAGCCGAATGTTGTTTCAAAGAAGGGTATTTTGATTTCAACACCTCAAATCCCATGAACATAATGGCTGAGTAAACCAATGTACCGTAAAGGAATTTTAGTTCGAATGGAATAGCGGCCACTAAACACTGCCAGAAACCAGCTAAGGTTTTAGGATAGGTATCAAAGCCTAACCACATGCCAAAATCAGAAACAACCCAATGAATCAGTACACCTACTAAAGTAGCTACAAATACATTCGCTACGCTTACTTTTTTCACTAAAATTTGTGCAGCCAATACCATTAAGGCAAAAGCAATATAGGTATAGTACCAACCTGGGTAAAACACATAGCTCTCGCCCATCATTAAGGCCAAGCCTAAATCGCTAAGCAATAATACCAGTATAGGTAAAACATAGCCCGAAAACTTATTTTTAAAGTAGCTACCGCTAAAAATGGCTACAGCACCCAAACCAGAAAAATTGGCAAACAATTTAAAGTCTGGCGAAAGCGGCGCTAACATTCTTAGTCCAATTACCACTATTATAAACAACAATAATACGAGGACTCTGGTATTTGATTTTCTTTCCATTGATCTAATGATTTAAGACAAAGGTAATAAAAATACTACTTTGGGAAAATAACATCCTTTACTTGGTAACCTACATTGGCAATTTTCTTGCGTAGCTTCTTATCTACGCCATAAATCAACAAGTCGCTAGGTAGGTTATCGGAAGTACTTTTTGCATCTATCACATACAGTTCTCCCGTACGCGGATTTACTTTCCAAGCAGTTAAGAAACCCGCTCCTTCATTTTGAGACGGATAAGCAAACAATTCCGTCTTTTTGGTCGTGGCATTAAAACGATAGATTTCACCTGTACCAGTTTCCTGCCAATAAATAAACTCGTTGATTCCACCAGCACTGATCATTTCACCAGTTTGGTACAAAAAGAGGTCAGAAGCCAAATCGATAGTTTCCTGCACTTCCAAGTTTTCGTTTAGTCTAACCATTTTGGCATTGGCACTACCTCCTTTAGCAATCCCCATCCATATTTGTTTGTTAGATGTTTTCACAATACCTGCAATACTTTCAGGATAGGTAAACAAAGTTTGCAATACACCATCTTTAATACTAACCAGTTTTTTAAGTACTGGCGTGATATAAGCATTGTTATAAGTCGTTATAGGAATTAAAGCAGCAGAAGCAGTTCCTGTTAACAAAGTACCTGCTATGGTTTTAGCAGTAAGGTCTACCGCATACAATCCTCTTTTAGAACCTGTTCCTCCTATCACATAACCGGTTTTACCATCGGTAGTAGCAAAATAGCTGATAGATCTTACGCTAGTATTGCTGATGCTAATGTTTGCTAACTTTAAAGTTTCATCATCAATCACTTGAATGTTTGGAGTTTCTGATGCAGTAACATAAAGTTGATTACCATAACGGAAAGCACTCACAGTACTCTGAGGAAGCTTTGTGCCATTATTTTCCAGAGAAAACACATTAGGGGTCAACTTTTCTTTCTCATCCAGAAAAGAAATATCCGCACCATTATTGGTTTGGTTGGTATAGCTCACCAATAAAATACCATCTGCATATTTACCTACTACCTTAATTTTATAGGTTAAAGTAGTTGTTCCAGCTTTGTTGGTTGCTTTAAAAGTTAACTCATAATCACCTTTATCCTGTTTGGCAAAAATGTAACTGCTCTGAGTACCTACTACTTTGCCGTCTTCTAACCATTCGTAAGCCGTAGCAGTACCTGTCATTTGCGGTTTTAGTTCCAAAGGCTCTTGTGCCTTGGCCCTCAACGAAGTATTAATGTCATCAGGAAAGGAAACCGCGTTGATTTTTTCTTTCTTACAGCCGAGTACAGTGGCTAATAAAAGTGCCAGCATTAAAAAATAACTGGCACTTATTTTCATTGTGTGTAGTTTCATTAATATTATTTCAAGGCTTTGATGTGTAAGTCAACGGCGCCTCTAATGTCAGTAGAGATTTCTCCCAAAATACCTGCATTAATGTTTTGAGCCGTATATACTTTTACAAAATCGATAGTTTTTAGTTCAACTTTATTCCCATTTTTATCTACAGCCCAAGAAATATCAAAGCTATTATAGCCTTTATTTTGATAATCATCTCCTACCGAATAGCTATCTGTATACCCCCATTCAAATGGTTTGTTAATAATTAAACCTGAAGTGCTTAAGCTTGTAGAGGGTAATAGAGTACCTTTAAAAGTGATTTTTTCCTGATTAGCAGCAAACAAAGGATAGTAGTTCTCTTTAGTACTGAAATTATTAATCAAAAGAAAACCAGTATTCCCCTGGTTATCAGCCCATGGAACATTCGCATATCCTTTAGGGTTGGTATAAGTAATCTCATAATTCTTAATGGTAGTAGCTTTGGCATATTCGCTACCTGCCAATTCATACCATTCATCATCTGGCAAACCATTTCCATTTTTATCTTGGCTTACCATTACGATACCGTGTTCTGCAGAAGCGTTGTTTGGTCCTGTTGGATTTCCATAAATCCCCAAGTCGTAACCATCAGTGTTTTTCACCGAGTGATCGAAACCAAAAATAACATAACCGCCAAAACCACCTAGTGAAAGTAGATTATCAATACTTCCTACTAATTTTTGCGCTTGTTCAAGTGTGCCATAGGTTCTGTTGATGTGTTGTCCTGGGGCTGGCAAATATTCAAATACCCTGCTGATGTACATGCTGCTATTGGCTCCTGGATCGATAACAGGCACAGGTACATTAATTTGATAGGTGAAGGTAAAACTACCTTGTGCGTTGCTACCGGTATAGGTTAAAGTATAATCGCCTGCTGAAGTTGGTTTAAACACATAGCTAGCTTCACTACCTACTACGGTATTGTTCAATTTCCATTCGCTGGTTACTGTTTTACCACTTGGAATTACTACCGAAAAGTTCTTTTGGGTATTTACCTGTACGGTTAAAGTCTTTTCTGTAACCTGCATGCTTAACGTTGGGAAAGCATCGTCTTTGTCTTTTTTACAAGAGAAAAACAGGGTTACGGCTAATAAGGAAAGTAAAAGTATTCGTTTCATTTGAGTTTGATTTGTTAAAAGCAATTTGATTTAGTTGTTTTTAGGTAGTTTAGTTTTAGTATTTTATTCATTTCCTCCCCTTTCAATTCTCCTCCGATATATCGGAGCTGGCTCTCTAAAGGGGGACACACGGAGTTTAAGCAATTCTCATATTCCCCTCTTTGAGGGGGCAGGGAGAGGAAATAATTGTCAAGACTTACGAAGTTTTAAAAACTTCGTAAGTCTAATGATCGATTTACAATGATTTATAAACGTATTTGTAGGTATATACAAAAGCAGCGACTTGGGGACCAGTTCCAGTTTCAAACTCATGCAACTTTTTACCTTCTTTACTGAATACAAATGCTTTGCCTTTAGCAGTTCCAAATCCAATAGCATCTGAAACTACAATACTTTGGTCATATGGATTGACAGTTAAGCCGTAAGGTAATGAAACGACAGTTCCGTCAGTGATCAGATTATTACCTATTTTACCAGTAGCAACATTTATGGATTTTGCACTTGCGGTTCCCGCTACATATGCATTTGTTACCGTCCAAGCTTGATCTTTGTAAAAAGCTATTGAACCTAGATCGGTTGTGTTTTCAGTTGACGAAACTTCATCAGTACTGGTATTAATTTTTTGTAAAGCAGATGGTGCACCTCCATAAACTCCGGCTGTAGTTACAAATAATTCTCCTTTATCATTCGCCACAATCTTATTTGGATTGTTATTAACGGTGATTTCTTTAACTTTAGTAAAGGTGGTAAGATTAACTACAATTACTTTATTCTTGTAAGAAGTTGGACGACCATAATAATCAGAACCAGCGATATATAACTTATCACCAACAACTGCGCTACCATCTAATCCTGCAGCATCATCTGTACCATTTTTTAATTGCAATTCAGCTTCTACATTTAAACTCGTAGTATCAATACGACTAATTTTACCATCGACCCTACTTATATAAGCTTTGTTTTTATGGAAAGCTATACTACGTGGCATATAACCATTAGTAGCCGTACCAAAAGCAATTCGCTTAAGAGTTTTACCAGTATTCACATCCATGACTTCAACAAAAGAACCACCAGTAGTTTGATCGCCAAGTATCGCACAGTACATTTTACTACCATACACTTTTAAATCATTAGCAGTTTCTCCTAATTTCTTATCACTTCCATTTGCCTGTTTGTAAAAATCATTTACTACCGTTTTTTTGGCAACATCATAATAACTAATGGTACTATTACCAGCACCCATCGTCCCTTCATTAAGGACATAAATTCCTTTTACTCCCGTAACTTCCTGCGTAAGCAAAATTTCACGTTCATTGTTCTTTTTACAGCCTGTGAACAAAACGGTTAATACCGAAATCCCAAGGACTGTTCTTTTTAAGTAATTCATAGTGTTCATATTTTTATATTTCATTTTACTATTTAACAAAAACCATATGCGCTGGTATATCACCTGTAGTGACCGACCATTTTAATTTTCCATCAGGGGTATAGCAATGTAGCTTCCCAGGGGTAACGTAGTCCTTAGCATCAGTAAGGTAAACTTCTTTGGTATAAGGGTTCACGTTAATGCCGTAAGGCAATAATATGCTGTTTTGTGTTCCATCACTGATAAAGGGCCTGCTCAACAGTAATTCATTCTTTACATCGATGGTATTGTAACTAATCGTATTCTTTTGTTGGCTTTGGTTCCACTCAGTAGCAATCACATAAGCTACGTCGTCATCAATGGCCAAGTTACTTGCGGCAAGGTCAAAAGTTCTTTTTACTTTTTCCGTTTGGGTATCTACCACTAAAAGTCTAGAGGGTACATTATAATAATCGCCTCTGGAGGTTACATATAAATCACCATATTTATCGGCCTTTAAACGATGCAGGTTAATGGCCACATCAATGCGTTTGGTTTCTGTAAACGTATTTAAGTCAATCACCGAAACTGTACGTTCATAATTATTAGGACTATAACCTCCCGAATTAGCTACATACAGCTTATTGTTTACCACCGCAAGCTCTTCAGGTTGCCTACCTACAGCTACGGTACGGGTAATGTTAAGTGCCGTGGTATCAATTTCGGCCACTACGCCATTTGGCGAATTAGGATCATATACTTTCCCTACATAGGCACTTACATAAGCCTTTCCGTTAGCGAAAGTGACGTATCTACCGTTAATGATATCTATTTGCCCTAGGCGTTTACCCGTTTTCACCTCCAATACTTCCACTTTGTTGGATAAATTAACCACCACATACAATTTGTTGCCATATATGCCAATATCGTTCGCCACATCGCCCAAGCCTTTGGTAATTTGCGGATTCACTTGGTTATAAAGATTACGGGTATAAAGGCCGTTGCGTAAATCGAGGTAATCTAACGAGGCTTTGTTCATGCTCATATTGCCCTCGTTCACCAAATACATTCCTTTCAATACTGAACCTGGATCAGCTTCTACCTTGGTAATTTCTGCGGGTAGTGGAGCGGGATCTTTTCTACAACTAGCCAGTCCCGCTAATAATAACAATAAAAATCCTAATCGTTTCATAAGCGGTATTGAAGGGTTAAACGATAATTACGGCCTGGCATTGGAAAGTTTGGCACTACATCATAATACTGGTTAAGCAGGTTATTTACCTCGCCAGTAATTTCAAATTGTTGTTTTGCTATAGCAAAGGTATAACCAATTGCTGCATCATGGGTATACCATGGCTGCATATAGTTATAAATCAAGTTGGCACGTTGGTTATAACGAGATCCTGTATAGATAAAACTATAGTTCAATTTCCATTGCTTATAATCTAATCTCCCCAAAAAGGAGCCACTATGCTTAGGAATATAAGGAATTTGATTACGATAGCTTTCATCGCTCTTATCGGTTACATCAATAGCTTGTTGGTAAGTATAATTAAAGCCAAGCCCCAAATGTAAGCTCTTCGCTAAATCTACCCCCGTTTTCACATTAGATTCTAAACCTTTCACTTCTACCCTGCTTACATTGTACATGATCCATCTGAACAAGTTGGCACCAGGTTGTGCAATAATTTTATCTTTTACCGTGTTGTAATAAGCATCTGCCTGAAACTCCAGGTATTTGAAACGGCTTTGGTCAAAAACTGTCGCATAGGTAAATCCAAGGTCGTATTGCTTGGTGTATTCCGGCCTTAACAAAGTATTTCCACTAAAGGTGTAATACAAATCATTAAAGGTGGGCATGCGAAAGATATCCTTGTAAAAACCTCTAATCCTGAATGCCTGATCCTCGAACACCTTCCATGAGAACATAAAGGTTGGACTAAATACCTGTTTGTTCCCTCCTGCTTCAAAGGCTTGCACTTCTTCTCTAATGGTGGTGCTTAATAAATTACCTTGTAAAGTAAGTCTATTGGTAGTGTATGCTGCGCTAAGGGCATTCAAAAAGCTATGCCTGGTAGGGTACGCAAAGCGATAAAGGTTGGCATCTAAATCCTGCAATTGATAATCGCTGGCCAAAGCTAGTTGCCATTGTATAGTGACATTATATTTTAGTGCCGCTGATAGATAGGCCTCCTTTTCGTAAAACCTGTTATCTAAATAGCCATCGATACGAATATATTCGGGATCGATATAGCGGGTTTGATCGTAAGCTAGTTTTGCGTTGAGCAGCAACTCAAATTTATCTAAGCGCTTTTGAAAGTTACTTTGTAGGAAAAAGTTTTTGTCCCAAATGCGTTGTTGGTAATCGAACTTATTGGAAATGATGGCTCCAGGCAATCCACGTTCTGATAGAAAGGAATAGGCCTGTACGTTCCAACTAGCACTATCTTTGGTCTTGCCAAACAAACCTGCCTGTAACCTAAAACGTTCTACATCACCATTGCTTCTTACGGCAGTGGTATCAAAAACACCGTTGGTGAGCCTAAACTTGTATCGGCCATTGGCACGGATGTAAGAAGTGCTTACACTGCTCCATAGGTTATTGTTGATGCGTTGCTGATAGCTGATATTTGGATTTACTAGACCGAAATCCCCTATTTTTAGTTCAGTGTTTAAAGCATAGTGTTTCTCGGAGTCGAAACTTGGGGTTTTGGTTTTAAGGAATATCGAACTTGCCGAAGCCACCGCTTTAGCAGGTTGTAATAGGTTAGGATTTTGCCCACTCAGTAGAGATATTTCTTCCAGATTATCCAAAGCGTATTTACCTAAATCTACCTGTCCGTTTTGAGCATTGCTAAGGGCTACACCATCCAAGAAAACACCTGTATGGTTACTGCCCATGCTACGGATGTCCACAGTTTTCAATCCACCAATGCCACCGTAGTCTTTTAACTGAACACCAGAAAAATATCTCATCGCATCGGCTACAGACAAACTGTTAAGCCTTTTCAGCTCTTGCGCCGTCATCACTTGCTGCGGTACTGGAGAGAGGTGCTGTCTGCTTAAACGATAACGTAAAATATGAACTTCCTTCAGCTGATTGGCTTTGGCCACGCTGTCGGTGTTTTGGGCAAAGGCTTCCAGCTGTCCTATATTCAATAGGCCTAAGGTTACCAAGCAATGAAATAAGCTTAGCTTAGCTAAGGCTTTTCTTTTTACCATTTTTGATGTGAGCTATTCCCCACAGCAAACAGAAATTAAGGAGCTAGTAATTTACTGGCACATCACTCCTAGCTTCAATCCCCGAAAGCTATGAATTAATCGTGCTAAAGGCAGGTCTTCTGACTTACTCCCTGTTTGCTGCCTTCCCATGTTTTTGTTTAACATAGTGGCTTGTAGAATAGCAAACAGTTAAAGAGCTTACAGCTGCGGGACAGTTACGGATTTACACCGTATTCCCTTTTAATCCCAAAGCGTTACCCAAGGGAACCAAAAGCGCTGCAAAGGTAGTGTATTTGGTAGTGAGTTGCAAATTAGGGTTAGGTATTAGGGGTTAGGGACTAGTGGTTAGGAGCTAGGTGTTTGGTTAACTGGTTCATTGGTCATTGGTTCATTGGTTTATTGGTCATTGGTCATTGGTCATTGTTTTATTTGCACGGTTCAGCTATTGCCGCCATCTCTATCCCGATACTTCGCAAGAGAGATCCTTTAAGGTTGCTTTATGTTTTCCGCTGATTGCGCAGCTTTAATCGCAGATCGATTATCAGGAAATAAAAAAAACCTCACGCCTTTTTAGAGAGAACGGGCGGAGGTTTTATTGATTAGACGGCGGGTTTATTTTTTCTTGTTTGATCCTCCCTCCCTAAAAGGGAGAGAAAAGCGAGTGAGGAAATAAATGTATCGTTTATTAGGACTGACCTCCCCCTGCCCCCTCCAAAGGGGGATAAAGGCAGTGCCATTTTCTCTTAAGAGGGAAGTATCTGTTATTTCCCAAATTTCATTCCCAATCCCAATTCAAAGCTTCCATTGGTATAGTTACTGAGTGCCGAAGTTTGGGTAGTATACGTGGCCAATACACGGTATTTCTTTTTCAAATCCATACCCAAACCAAAGGTGGCACTTTTGCTACTGTGGTATAGTCCGCTTAGCATTAGCTGTCCATCTTCAAACCAAAACGCAGCGCCTGCATCAATCACACTATCAAAACCTTTCACTCCCCTGTATGCTACCTTGGGTTCCAATTGCAAATTTTGATCGGTAGTTAATCCGAATTTATAGCCTGCCGCCGCATAAAAAGTAGCAATATCTACCATCCCATTTTCTCGGTTAGACCTCAGCAGTCTGTCCAAGTTGGGTAATGAAGCTTCTAACCTAAACCCGTTATAGGTATAAGCAATCCCAAAATCGCCGTCTAAATAGGCATCTCGATCGTTATAACGCTGTGCGGAAAGGTCATCTGGGCGCCCCTGGATATCTTCTAGCGACAGTCGTTGTTGCGAAATGCCTACCGAAAGTCCAAAATGCAAGGCCTGCTCGGTTGAAAGAGGCAAATGGTAGGCATAACTGGCCAATGCTCTCAATTGACGCTGTAGTCCTGTCCTATCTAGGTAAAGGTTAACGCCCCAACCTGTGCGATTTTTACCATAAGCAAGGGTGAGTGCCTGCTGTTCGGGTGCGCCAGGCATTTTGCTCCACTGACTTCGATAGCCAAGGGAAACTTCCAGTCCCTGATTTACTCCCGCCATGGCTGGATTGGCCAGATAGGGATTTTGAAAATACTGTGCTGCCAATGGTCCCAGCTGTGCTTTAACCTGTAGCGTAGCGAATACCATCACTAGGCTTAGCATTTTGATATATATGTTTTTTTTCATGGTCTTTTTCTAGGGGTTAGGGATTAGGAGTTCATTGCATCGGCGCTAAAGCTTTTAACTTTATACTTTCAACTTTATACCTTCCATTTCCCGCTGATTACGCTGATTTTTCCGCAGATCCCTTGTAGTGGTTCATTGCATCGGCACTACGGATTTTAATTTTACAACTTTCTAACATTTCAACTTTACAACTTATAACTTTACACCTTCAACTTTTTACTTTTTACTTTTTACTTTTTACTTTTTACTTTCTACTTTCCAGCTTCCATTCCCTATCTGTCTCTTACTAAAGTGATATAGCCTCTTAGTACTTTTCCTGCTTCCAAATCGACAATATAGTAGTAGGTGCTTTCTGCAAGGGGCTGTCCGTTATAGGTACCATCCCAAGTGTTATCATATCCTTTTTTGGTATATACGATCCTTCCTGCTTTATCAAATATGCGCACTACTGCCTGTGGGTACATGTCTATGTTATCTACCTTCCATACATCGTTCACTCCATCCCCATTTGGGCTTAGCAGGTTGGTGGCCTTTAGGATGGAAAGGTCGTCCGCTACGGTAACGGCATAGCTCATGGTACTGCTACAGCCATTGGCGTTGGTTACTGTCACTGTGTAGGTGGTATTTGCAGTTGGCCTTATGGTAAGGCTTGCACTGTTCTGTCCGGAGATGATGCCCTGTGCATTGGCCCAGCTGTAGCTGGTCCCGCCAGTGACGGTCAGCTGTACTGTTAGTCCCTTTCCGATAGACCCTTGCCTGCTAGGGATAATGGTAACGGTCGGCAGGGCATCTACCCTAAGGGTCCCGTTCGCATATACAAAAGTATAGTTATCAGAAGCTCCTCCCGACACCGTAACCGGATAACTGCCCGCTTGACTGTTTACCATAGCAAGGGTAGCGGCCTGCGGTTTGGCGGTCAGGCTGTTTTCATTGTCGCTGCGCTTAAAACCATTATAGTTCAACGCAAATGAAGGGTTGGGCTGTCCAAAGCACCTTGCTACATTGGCCGCCGTTACTGTTAGCGTGGCCCTGTTAATGGTAAGGTTGGCCGGCGTGAACAGGATACGGTAATTGCTTCCCGCGGTCAGGGTCCCTTGCCCAATGGCATATGTACCTGCATTTTCCCCAATGTCCCTAGTGGGGCTTCCCGTAAAAGTGTCGTTCCCTATTAGGCTGGTAGCGGTAAAGGTAATTGCAGGGTCGGTATCACCATAGATCTTTGTTTTCGCATCCATGGTGATGGCAATCACCTTGGCTACGATATTGAAGTTGGCCGCGGTATAGCTGATGGTATAGTTAGCTCCAGCTGTCAGGGTACCCTGCCTGATGCCGTAAGTACCTACATTTGCCCCTGCATCCCTTAACAAGGTTCCCGTAATGGCATCGGTACCTATAAGCCCCGCACTGGTATAGCTGAGCGCAGGATCCAGATCACCATAGGTCTTGGTCTTAGCCTGTGCAGAGATATTGAGCGTTACCGGGGTGATGCTGGCCGTAGTACCTGTGCTGGTATTAAAGGTATAGTTGCCGGCATCAGCACCGGAGATACTGATTCCCGTAACGCTTACGGTTTTGCCTGTGCCAACGTTCTGGTCATTGAAAATGGCATTAGTGTAGCTCAGTACCAGTACATCGCCTGCTAGGACATTGCTGGAAAGGTTTACTGTAGCCGTATTTGTGGCATCGTAGGCCTTATTATTTGCAGTAGCTGAAACCGTTAATCCAAATGGAGTAATATCAGCAGTGGTATTGGCTGTAGGATTAACGCTATAGTTTACGGCACCTACACCTGATATGGTGATACCGTTCACCGTCACCGTTTTACTATTGCCAACATTTTTATCATCAAAATTTGCCGTGCCATAAGCTAAGGTCAGCATATCCCCTGTTAGGGCATTGGAACTAAGATTTACCGCAGCAGCATTTGTTCCATCGTATACCTTGTTATTTGCAGTAGCCGAAACCATTAAGGCTTTTGGCTGGATAGTTAAAGTAAACTGTACATCTGTAGCTGGGCCTATATTTCCATTACCAGCCTGGCTGGCTGTAATACTCACTGTTCCCGCTTTTTTAATTTTCAACTTCCATTTGTTGTTGTCGGAAGCATCCTGATAAGCTTCTGCTATACTATTATCAGCGGAAGCATAGCTTACCGTTAAACCAGAGCTCGCTGTTGCCCCTGGTTCAAAATCGGCATCGCCATAATTCTTATTTATAGGAGCAATAGCACTAATGCTTTGTGCCAATTTTACTAAAACTGTTGCCGTAACTGGAGTACCAAGGCAACCATCAGCACTAGGTGTAACTGTAAAAGTAACCGTTTGTGATGTATTTGTGGTATTGATCAAATTACCGCTAATGGTTCCACTTCCACTTGTAGGAATCCCAGTAACATTTGCCTGATTATCTCTAGTCCAAGTAAAAGTTGTCCCCGTTAAATTAGTTGCTGGTACAATCGCATCAATAGCCTGTGCAGAAGTAACCATTTGGTTTGCTGGCGTTAGTGACGAAACAACAGGCTGAGGTTTAACCGTGATGGTAAAGGTCTTATCATAAGCATTGCCACATTCATCATTATAGTAACTAATAATGATTTGACCTAATCCTTCTTGAAAGCCTTGGGTATGCACTACCGAAGTAGCCAATGGATCAGTATAACTACTACCGCCACCGCCACCACCATAAGCAGCGCCACCGCCACCATAATAGCCGCCGCCACCTCCGCCAGCAGCGGTGCCAAAGAAAATCCCTGCATTTCCACCAAGCCCTAACTGACCTGCCGTTGCGGGAGTGCTTCCACCACTACTTGCGCCAACACCCGCTACGCCTCCAGCTGATTGGGTTCCTCCCGTACCTGTATATGCACCAGTCTGGCTATCACATTGATAACCAACTTCACCAATCAAACCTCCTCCCGCTCCACCAGGCTCGGCAATGGAACCGCAATTGTTGCCACCTCCACCTCCACCACCAGCAATAATTATCCGATTTGTTAAAGCTGTTCCACCTATCCTGATATCCGAAGCGTCACCACCCCTAGGCTGCGCAATACTTCCTTCACCATTGCCACCACCATTAAATCCTGTGGTGTTTCCTCCTACAAAAACATAAATTGTTTGACCTGCAGTCACTGGATATTCGGCTACTACTCTTCCTCCCTTACCGCCTAAATCGTCCGGCCTTGTTCCAGGTTGGTTATAAATGGCGCTTTCTCCTTGCGCCCCTCTGGCATCTATTTTAATTTTTGTAACTCCAGCGGGCACCACATAGGTTTGCATTGCTCCAGTATAATTAAATGTTTGAGACGCTACATAATGAGGCCTTACCGTAATGGTAGACGTTAAGATGCTTGTGCCAGTGTTTACTGCCGTAAAAGAAGGAATGCCTCCAACCCCATTTGCATCTAAACCAATGCTTGGATTACTATTTGTCCAAGTATAACCTACATTGGCCAAGTTGCTTGTAAAATTAATTGCGGGAGTAGCTGTACTACCACAAACATTAACATTTGCAGGCTGGTTCATTTCAATACAGGTGTTGTTAACCGTCCAAGTTAATTCGTTATTAAGATTATTAGTGTCACCAGGTCGTTCTACCCACACTTTAATGATATGTGCACCAAAGGCCGATAAATCTGCTTTAACATTAAACGAGAAATTCCAACTAGCCCCTGAAGTTAAATTAGCACTTAATAATTGGCTCACCACTGTACCATTGTCTACCTGATATTTAACGGTGATAGTATTAGAAGGCATAATCACTCCTGAATTGTTATTGACCAATACTGTTACCGTTTCCGAATTGGAAAGCCTAAAGCCCGAACTTGGTGAGAAATGATTCTGCAGCCAAACATCTTGAGCGTAAGTGAATATAGAGACCATAAATAAAGAGCAAAAAAGTATAAGTTTCTTCATATCACTGTTTTTAGGTTGAAATGGTTTTTATAAAACCAACCCACGAATTTCCATAGAAGGAGACCATTTTGCAAGATTTTGGGGCGGACAAAAAGCGGACAAAATGATTGATTAGGGGTTAGGGACTAGGAGTTAGGAACTAGTGGTTAGTTATAAAGTCAGCGTTGAGATGAAGGAAAAGAGTGCCAACCAACCAACCAACCAACCAACCAACCAACCAAC
>JAEXHI010000025.1 GCA_023450085.1 Bacteroidota bacterium | reverse complement strand
CCCCCCCCCCCCCCCCCCCCCCGGCGGCCCCGGCACGGAACTTTTTTATGACTATTTACTAAGTACTGCTTTTGCTTTATCTGCTTGATAAATCTTTTTATAAAATTCTACATACTCATTATATTTTGAAGCAGGGTACTGCTTTGAGTTCATGGTTTGAGTACGTTTGTAGGTAATGGTATTGCCATTAGTTGTAAAGGAAGCGTTGTATTCTCCAAATTCGGAAGTTAATTTAACGTCTTTAGGTAAAAAATCTACTTTTAAGCCAGCTGGTAGTGTATAAGTGATTTCGTCATCGTCATTGTAATCAAAAGGAATAGCAAAAGAAGTTTTTCTGTTGGTGATTTTCTCAGGGATACTTTCTTTCCGATTGATTTGATTCACTACTAAAAACATTTTATCTCCGCCTTTGGTCAGTAACTGTTTGGTTTTGTAATTAACTTCTCCATTAACTACTGGCAACTTTTTATCGGCTTGTTCAAATTTAACTTGTTGAAGTTCTGCATCTGCAAAATTTAGGCTTTGTAAAGTTCTTTTGCGAACTTCGGTAGGCTCAGATAAAAGATTGGAAATATAGTCTTCATATTGTGCGTTACCATAGCTAGCTTTGGTAGCAACACTCGCTGTACCGTCGTCAGCTAACAGAATAGTCGTTTTGCTGATTTGGTAATTGTCTTTACTTTGATATTTTGGTGTTCTAATCAATTTACCGCCATTTTCAGTAATCATTAGTACATTTCTATCTGAGTTGTCGTGCCCTATGTATCCCATTGGGTAATTTTGGCTTGTACATTCTAAAAATGTAGTGTCCTTAGCTGATGGTACAGCCAAAATCATATGGTTAGCTTGTCCGATGCTCGAATATATGCTGTTCAACTCTGGTAATCCATTACCAATGATGATTAAATTAGACGATATGCCAGCCTCTTTCAGTAATGCCTTCATGTAGTTAGAAAGAGCTTTACAATCTCCATAATTTACTTGAGCTACTTTTTCGGCCAAAATAGGTTTAAAGCCCCCAATACCAAGTTGGACACTCACATAGCGTGTATTTTGCTGTAAGTGGTTATATAAGATTTGCATTTTTTCTTTATCTGTTTTAGCATCCTTAATTAATCCTTGTACCAAGGATTTCGTAGCAGGAGGTAAAACATCACCATTTTCATTAAGTTTAGCAACCCAGGCACCCATACTGTTCCAAGTACTCAAATCACCTTTGGAACTGTCAAACTCAAACTGATTTGGTGCAATTTTAACCCAAGCTGATAATTGGTTTAAGCCTGTGCTTAAAGGTTCGCGAATGGTCGCAGGAACATTAATGGCAGTCCAAGAATAGGTTGTTTTGTTGTTTACCGTGGTGGAGTCTGTTGTTAAACCTTCGCTTAATAAAAAACGTACATTTAGTGCATTGTTTTTTTGGAAAGTATAAATTGATTTTTCAGTGGCGATGTGATAACCTTTCAAAGATCTCCAAGAAGGTAAAGTTAAAATGCCATTGTAATCTTTTGAATAGCTATACTCTATTGTATAAGGATAAGTAGTATTCGAAGCATTTAATTCTTTAATGCGGTCATCTTCAAAAATAGAATAACTGGAAACCAAGCTTTGGTCGCGGAAATCAGAAGATTTATAATCTTTTATTTTTTTACCAGAGGCATCATAAAGTGTCCCTTTTAAGCCGTAGATGTTAGAAAAACGATCGTAGACTTCTGCAAAATCAGCATAACTATCCCCTGCTTTGCTAAGAATAGTAATAGCGATTTTATGTTTAAGGGTGCCCGTTCCTATAGTTTTATATTCATAAAATTGCTCCTCATTCCTAACTACAGCTACAGCATCCTGTTTTAAATTGTCCGGAATTTTGCTTACATCATAGCTATTCTGTGATTTTGCAGCCAAAGAAATTAAACCTATAAATAAGGTTAAGAGAGATTTTTGCATGTTAAGATTTCTTTTTAAATACAATTTGTTCTGCTTGCTTTTCAACGATCACTTTAAATAGTTCTTTGATGTCAAAGTATTCTTCTGGTGAGAAAAGGGTTTTATTGATTTCAATCACACTTCTAACCATTACAATTTTATCTTGACTTATAAAACTTATGCTAAAAGAGCCTTTGTTGTCTGGTAATTTAAACACGCCTCCTTTAGGTAGTTTTTCAACGTCATAATCTTCTGGGAAGTTAATGGTTGCTCTAATGCTTTCTTTCAGCGGGTAAGCAAAATCTACAGGGAAATTTCTGGTCTCATGCTTGAAAAGATTTTCTTTGGTTCTTTCATATAGCAATGGATTTAGATAGACTAAATTTCCAGCTTCTTCTACATTTTCTTCAATGGTTACATTTAGCTCTTCGTTTAAAACTTCATCAAAGTTGTCGAGGTTATTTAGTTTATAGCTATCTATCTCTAAACCTTGTTTATCTTTTTTGATGTTCTTGATAAACTCAGTTTCACTTGCATTTGAACGATATCTGTTTCTTCTTGAAAGTGCGCCATAACCTTTATAGTATTGTACCATGTTTCCTTTTAACTTGTTTTCCTTGTCAAGTGTTAAGGTGAAATTGTATACTTTTTCATCTCCAAATGTTGGCTCCATTTCAATCCAATTGCCAGTTTCGGTTTTAATATCTACTGAAAAGCCTTGGTGGTTTAAATTCTCATAGGCAATCATTCCTAAGAAATGATCTTTGTCTGTAGCATCTAAAATCAGGTCTTTTTCTAATCCTTTAACATGTACCAATACACTGTTGAACTTACTGATTTGTGGAAAGCCTGGATGCATTCCATTGCTTCTTGTGCTCAATAAAAGTGCGTTTGCATTAACCTTCGCTTCTTTAAGAAAGTTCAAAAGCAAAAGATTGATATCGGCAGAGTTACCCGTTTTTTTATCTAATACATTTTTTGGATTTTGTTCACTGGTATAAATGCTGTAGTTATCATTCCATTTTACATTGTTTTTAATGTAGTTGTAAATCAGGTTGATAATCTTTAGTGTGTCGGTTTCTGTTTTGATAATGCTAGGAAGTAGTGCTTTGGCAGCCGAATTTCTCTTTACGTATGAACCAAAATTCTCGTCACCAGCTAGAGCTTTAATAATTTTAGGCCAATTACCTGTAAGATCTCTATAAACCTGATTAGGATAATGGGTGCCCATCAATTCGAAGTCGATAGAGGTCAAATAATCGTTCATTGTGGTTATAAAAGGCTCTTTTTTCATTGCTGGAACGTTTTCCAACACATATTGAGTATAGGTAGCGCTAGAGTTGAGCCCAACCACATAATTGGCGTTTATATTTTCATTTTTAGTTTGGTTGATTTTGTAATAACCTTGGTATGAAGGTTTATAAGTGAAATATTCAGGGATCTTCACATTATATTCCGAATAAAGTGTTGGGTAGCTCGATTGAAATGTCCAGCCCTTTAAATTGAATGTAAAAGGAGAGCTTATTGCATATTTATATTCAATGATTGATCCTTCTTTTACGTTACCTAGGGTATATTTTTTAATTTGATAGTTTTTATTGAACTCTTCAGTAAACTTAGAATCTTTACCCAGTTTTGTCACTACCATTTTGCCTGCTTCCATATTATAAGTAGCTGCCTCCATTCTAGATAAGTTTTCTTTGGAGCTGTTGCTGCTTCTGTATAAAGGGATCTGGAAGTCTGCTAAATCATAGGCATTCTTATTGATGATTTTATAACGAACATGTCTTTCGAATACAAATTCGAAGCCATTGGTTTGGTTAAATTGGAAATAGCATTCCCCAACATCAAACAGTTTAACTGCTGCGGCGGCAGAATCCTGTCCACTCGGCTTGATGTTAAAATCTTCAGGGTTAATTTTGCCAAACTTGAATTCTTTTTTTTGAGCGTAGGCGGTTACCGATAGGCATACGATGCCCAGTAGGTAGATAAGGCGTTTAATTCTCATGGTTGTTTTTTACTTTAAAACACAATGATAATAAAGAAAACAGCAGAAGAGAAATTTAAAATTAAAATTTTAGTTGGTTTGTATCAAAGAAACTTTGCCATCCATTGTGCTCACCAACAATGTTTTATCGTCAATTACCCGAAAAGTGTTTATCATCGAGTTATCTATCTTATGCGCCCATAAGGTTTTTCGTTCTAGCGGATCTATACAATACACCGTGCCATTCTTAGTCCCAAAGAAAAGTTTACCATTTTTTTCGATCAGGTCTGAAGGGGTGTGCTCATAACCAAAGCCTACATTGAATCGCCAGGCAAGCCCTTCATCTGTTTGAGTTGTTTTGTAGGCTACAATCTCATCTTGCATGGTTTTTCCATAAACTAAAGTACTATCTGGAGAGATGCCAATAGATTCACGAACTTTTGCCTCGCTATTCCGCCATAAAGTTTCTCCGGTGTTAGCATTTATAGCAGTTAATACTCTGTCGGGAGCAGCTATAAAAACAATGCCGTTAGCATATACAGGAGTTGCCATAGCAGGAGAAAACATTCTGTTAGCACTGCCATTATTCCATTTCCAAATTAATGAGCCTGTGTAAATATCTAAAGCATATAAGTGACGGCCCCAAGATCCGAAGAAAATCTTAGTGCCCACAATTAAAGGTTTACTTACAATAGTGCCTTCTACATCATTAAACTGCCATTTTAGCTTTCCCGTTTTGATGTCAAGCGCCTTAAAAGTATGATCGCTGGCACCTATAAAAATGACCCCACCTTGTGTTACGGGTGAGCCTAATACGGATTTTCCTGCTGAGGTTTTCCAGGCTAGCTTTCCATCTTTTAAATTCAATGCGTAGATATTACCATCGCCGGAACCAAAAATTACAAACTTGTTCCATGTGGTTAATGGAGAGGAATAAATGGCTCCCTTGGTTTGATAGGTCCAAACGAGTTTTCCTGTTTTTCCATTTAAGGCTTCAACTAAGCCTAAGCTATTTCCAAAAATTACTAAATCATTGCCGTAAGCTGGAGTGTTTACCACATTTGCACTAGAATGGTAAGTCCATATTGCTTTTACATTGGGATACTTTTTGTTGATGGAGAAATCTGGCCTTTCATAAGTTTTTGTATCCTTAACAAAAGTTTTAAGTGCAATTTTTCGCCAAGCGGGCAATAGTTGTTCGTTAGGCTTTTTAGTGGCAAAGTACGCGGTGTCTTTAGCCATGTTTACAATGTTATAACCGCCTATGCTGTCTTTAGCACGTAAGTTAGAACGGCCCATGGTGGCTGCTATACCTTCAAAATCATAAGCTTTATTTTGATGCCCATGACCGCAAATTGCATATTGAATATTTTTAGTTTTCAAACGATCGGTAACCTCATACCAATTGTCTAGACTGTTGTCGATAGGGTAGTGGTTCACAAAAACGACAGGCATTGATGCAGGTGTTTTTTTTAGCAAGCTGTCGAGCCAAACGGTGGCATCACGAGGAATATGTCCGTCGCTCATGCGTACATAAGGACCCGATGCACAGGCAATAAAACGATAGCCTTTGTGGTCAAACGTGAACTTGTCATATCCAAAGGTGGTGATGAAAGAGACTCCGCCAGATTCAGACCAGCCAGTATCGTGATTGCCTGGGATTACATAATAAGGTTTATTAAGGTTAGCGAGGATTTCTTTCGCTAATTTGAGTTCTTCATTAGTACCCATCTCCGTAATGTCGCCAGTTACCAGTACAAAATCAATGTCGTTTTGCTTATTGATATCGGTAACTGTTCTTCTCAGGTCTTCTTCGCCGGTAGCGGTGCCTACATGGGTGTCGGTCACAAAAGCATATTTGAAATTCTGTGCATAACCGAAACTTGCAATCAGTAATAGGATTGCAACAAATAAATTCCTCATCTAAATAATTCCTAATTGTTGTAATGAAATTAGGATAAATATCTATCGAAGAAGAATTGAAATGAAACTTTCACGTATAAAAATAAATTTTCCATTTTCATTAAGGTTTAAAATGTTTATTAAAAATGAGGTTTTTGGCCTAGCTTAAATAGGTTAGTTGCAGGTTGCCCCCATATGTTGTCTTTAACCATATAAATTATTTTGCAATTTGTTACCTGTTTACAAATGGGATCTGCTTTTAATCCCCAACCATAATTGCAGGTGCCTAAAAGATTTCCGTTTTTGTCGAATATACTTGAGCCAGCATGGTATGCGTTATGTACAGCACTATAAATGGTCTCGTCATTGTATTTACAAATGCTAATTTCACCGTCTTTGTATTCGTCATAGAGCTTGTTAAAGTTTTTCTGTTTTCAGTATTTTCTTTTTTACAGCTTAAACAACTAAAAAATAAGACGGCTGTTGCCAATTGTAGAAAGAGACGTTTCATATCAGCTGTTTGGGTTAGTTATATTGTATAACAAGTTTTCCATTTTGGCAGGTTACTGATTTGGGCGGTTGAGCTAAAGCACAATCAGAGACGATACTCCATTTTTTGTTGTAAGTTTTTTCGAGCGCTGTATATTCTGCGACTAATTTTTTAAACTCATCAACATTGATGCTGGAGGTGTAGGGTACATAAATTTTTGCTCCGCCACAAGCTTTTTCACCCACTCCAATACTCAAGATCTCTATATTGTCGCCGCATTTGCTGCTCTCCGCTAAAGCTTTTATTTTTACCATTAACTGTTGTAGCGCTAACTCATCGTTGGTTTTGTTGTAGTTTTTCCCTTTTTTGCAACCAAAAGAGAAAAACAAGCCAAATAATAGCACGTAAATAAGATAAGGGTTTGGTTTATTCATTGTTTAGGTTTTGTGGTCAATACGCATTGTTTTTAGTAAACGCTACAAACTGACTGGAATAGTTGTAGTATTTTTGGTAAATAAACTTGATGGTAATAGATATCCTTTTTGTTTTACTACCCTTGAAAACCTCGTAGGTTTTTAAAACAATGAAACCCTAAACTTTACTACTGAAGGATCATATTGAACAGAAGTTAAACCTACGAGGTTTATAGCCCCAGTTGAAGAAACAAAAAGATAGTAATGGACAGCAGGACTGGAATTGTCAAAGAAAAACAACAATTGCTTTACCAAAATATAACAATCGGAATTTTATTTTAAGTGAAAATACTGTATCTTTGCCTGGCAAATAATAATTCATAATTTATTTGCTATGCAACTCGATCCCCAAAAATTTATTGCTTTAGGTTTAACGTATGATGACGTACTTTTGGTGCCGTCGTATTCGGAAATATTACCTAGAGATGTTAACACTAGCACTTTCTTAACCAAAAAAATCCAATTGAATGTTCCTTTGGTTTCGGCAGCGATGGATACCGTTACTGAAGCAGAATTAGCCATTGCCATAGCCCAAAACGGTGGATTAGGGATGCTTCATAAAAACATGAGCATTGAGAGGCAAGCCGAAGAGGTGCGCAAAGTGAAACGTTCGGAAAGTGGTATGATCCAGGATCCTGTTACCTTATTAGAAACATCGGTAGTAGCAGACGCTTTTAAAATTATGAAGGAGCACAAAATTGGTGGTATTCCAGTAGTTACTTCGGATAATAAACTGGTAGGCATTATTACCAATAGGGATTTGCGTTTCCAAAAGGATATGAGCAAACCAATTGCGCAGGTAATGACCAAAGAAAATCTAATTACCGCTCCTGAGGGAACTACCTTGAAAGAAGCAGAAGAGATTTTGCAAAATCATAAAATTGAAAAATTACCTGTAGTAGATGAGAAAGGCTTTTTGAGTGGCTTGATTACTTTCAAGGATATCCAAAAAGTTAAAAACTATCCAGTAGCTTGTAAAGACGAAAAAGGTCGTTTACGTGTAGGCGCTGCAGTTGGTGTAACTGCTGACACGATGCAACGCGTAGATGCTTTAGTAAAAGCTGGGGTTGACGTGATTGCCATTGATACGGCACATGGTCACTCAAAAGGGGTAATTGATAAATTAAAAGAAGTTAAGGCGAAATACCCAGAGCTACAGGTGATTGCTGGTAACATTGCTACTGGTGCTGCGGCAAAAGCTTTAGCAGAGGCTGGTGCTGATGCGGTTAAAGTGGGTATTGGTCCAGGTTCTATTTGTACTACCAGAATTATTGCAGGGGTAGGAGTGCCTCAGTTATACGCAGTTTTTGAGTGTGCGAAGGCTTTAAAAGGTACAGGAGTTCCAGTAATTGCTGACGGTGGTATTAAACATACAGGTGATATTGCCAAGGCTATTGCCGCTGGTGCTAGCACGGTAATGGCTGGTTCATTATTTGCAGGTGTAGAAGAAAGCCCAGGTGAAACCATCATTTACGAAGGACGTAAGTTTAAATCATACCGTGGTATGGGATCTATCGAAGCAATGGAACAAGGTTCAAAAGACCGTTATTTCCAAGATGTTGAAGACGATATTAAGAAATTGGTGCCAGAAGGAATTGTGGGCCGTGTGCCATACAAAGGTACTTTAGCTGAAGTGATGTATCAATATATTGGCGGTTTACGTGCAAGCATGGGCTACGTTGGAGCAGCTAGTATAGACAAGTTACAAGAAGCACAATTTGTACAAATTACGGCTGCTGGTATGCGTGAAAGTCATCCACATGATATCACCATTACTAAAGAAGCACCAAATTATACAAGTAAGTAGATTAAGTTAATCGTCGGTAAGTCCGAAAGAGTTAAGGTAATGGCTCTTCCCGATTATTTTAGGAAGCAATTTTAGGATTACTTACATTAATTTGTAAATCATATACAGCGGGGCATCGGTTACGATAGCCCCGCTTTTTGTTGCAATCTTTTTGTTTAACGCTCATGCTGTCATTCCTAGGCACTGCCTGTCCCGATACATTAATATAAAAAGTATTTCCACGTCAAGGGGTTTATTCCACTAAAACCTCTGCTAAAAAGGCATCCTCCTTTCTGCCAATAGCACACATTTTTCAAAATAAAATTTTGGTTTGTAAAAACTTTAATATATTTGTCTACTAAATCTATAGATATTATATATAATTAAAAATTTGAAATATGAAAAGATCTCTTAATCCCATGTGTTGCTGTATGATGAAAAACGCTTTCGACTATTTAAAAATACCCATACAGCAAACCTCGTAACACTTTATACAAAAAATGAAAATCAAACATTATCAACTAAGAAACTACATTTACCTTATTGCTTTAACTTTAACCTTTTCACTTTCGGCCAACCTTGCATTTGCCCAAAATGCTTTAATAGGCGTAGTCAAACGGGCTGATGGCTCTCCGGTTCCCCATGCCACTATAAAAATAAGAGGGGCTAATATTTCGACAAGCGCCAATGAAAAAGGCGAATTCCGATTAGCTCAAGTTCCCGAAGTACCTTTTTACATTCAAGTAAGTTCAGTAGGTTTTAAAGCACAAGATTTCCAAGTTTTAACAATTTCTGCTACACCTTTAGAGCTCGTTTTGTTAGAAGCTTCGCAGCTAGATCAAATTGTGGTGACTTCGAGACGCCGTTCAGAAGTATTGCAAGAAGTGCCTATTCCCATTACAGTAATTGGTGGACAGGCAGCTGAAAATGCAGGTGCTTTTAACGTAAACCGATTGAAAGAATTGGTGCCTTCGGTACAGCTTTATGCATCAAATGCGAGAAATACGACTTTAAATATCAGAGGTTTGGGCTCAACGTTTGGTTTAACCAATGATGGTATTGATCCAGGCGTAGGTTTTTATGTGGATGGAGTTTACCATGCCCGTCCAGCGGCAACTTCAACTGATTTTATTGATATTGATCAAATTGAGGTCATCAGAGGCCCGCAGGGAACCCTGTTTGGAAAAAATACGACCGCAGGTGCATTTAATATTACTACTAAAAAACCAAGCTTAATCCCAAGTGCAAAAGTTGAACTAAGCTATGGTAACTATAATTTTATCCAAGCCAAGACAACGGTAACAGGGCCACTAGCCAAAAATCTTGCGGCCAAAATATCTATATCAGGTACACAACGTGATGGTACGATATGGAATGTTCCAGAAGAACGTAAATATAGTGGACAAAACAATTTGGGTGCTAAAGCGCAGTTTTTATACACACCTAACGAGAAGCTAGAGTTGTTGTTAAGCGGAGATGTAAGTGTACAACATCCAGCGGGCTATCCTTTGGTGGTTGCTGGGGTAACTACTACCGAAAGAAGTGCCTATCGTCAATATGCTAGAATTGTAGCCGATCTGGGTTATCAACAACCAAAAATTGATCCTTTTTCAAGAGAAATTTATACCAATACGCCTTGGAGACATAATCAATCTATTGGCGGGATTTCATTAAATGCGGATTATAAAATAGGTAAAGGGAAGTTGACCTCTACTACTGCTTGGCGATTCTGGAATTGGGATCCTACTAATGACAGGGATTTTACTGAGTTTTCTGCACTGACTAAATCGCAGGGAAATACTCGTCATGATCAATATTCGCAAGAAGTGAGGTATGCAGGGGATATTACCGATAAATTAAGTGGTGTAGTAGGGGTATTTATACTCGGACAAAACCTACAAGGTTTGGGACAAACTGAAGAAGTAGGTAAAGATCAATGGCGTTTTGTACAGACTAGCAATACAGGTCAGCAAGCTTTATACTCAACACCGAGTTTGTTGGATGGGTTTGGGATTAGAACAAATTCGACCATTAAGTCGTTAAGTGCAGCGGCTTTTGCTCAAGTAGATTGGGAGGTGATTGATAAACTCCACGTGTTGCCAGGTATCAGGTTCACTTATGATAAAAAAGACGTGGATTATGATAGACAAACTTATGGCGGCCTACAAACTACTGATGCTAATTTACTGGCATTAAAAGCGGCAGTTTATGCTAATCAACAATTTAATATCAGTACCGAAAACAATAACCTTTCGGGTAATTTAACTTTGTCGTATCGACCTAATGATAAGCTAAATACCTTTGCGACATATTCAACGGGGTATAAACCTGTAGGGGTAAACGTAGGCGGTTTGCCAACTACTTCTTCTGGCGCTGCAGATATCTCGGTAGCAAGAGTAAAACCTGAATATGTACAACATTATGAGTTAGGTTTGAAAACTAAACCAACTGCTGGTGCGCTGTTAAACATCACCGCGTTTAATACAGATATTAAAGATTATCAAACCAATGTGCAATCGCCTCAATTAGGCGTAAATAGGGGGTATTTGGCCAACGCAGAAAAAGTACGCGTAAGGGGGATAGAAGTTGACGGTAGCTATCAGGCAGGAAGATTTTTAACTTTAAACGCGGCAGTAGCTTACTTGGATGGTAAATATGTGAAATTCACTAATGCTCCATTGCCGTTAGAGGAAACTGGTCACACTGAAGTGATCAATGGCGTTTCAACCCAAGTAGCTTTTAAGGATGCCTCTGGAGGACGTTTACCTGGTATTTCTAAATGGAATGCGTCGGGAGGTGCTGAGTTGAGTACTGCAGGAAATTTGATTGAGAAAGAAGGTAGGTATTTTATTGCTGGCGATGTGAGCTACCGTTCGGAATATTCTTCAAATCCTACGCCATCAAAAGTTTTGGTCATAGAAGGTTATGCTTTGTTAAATGCAAGGATAGGGTTTAGATCAGAGAAATTCTCTCTGTTTGTATGGGGACGTAACCTTGCAAATACCAACTATTTTGAACAATTACAAGCTGCAGCAGGCAACTCTGGTTTATATGCAGGAGTGTTGGGAGATCCACGAACTTATGGTGCCACAGTGAGATATACTTTTTAATGCTTCTATAAACTTACGAAGTTTGCGAAAGCTTCGTAAGTCTTACAAACAACTAATAATGAAGAGTAGTGGTCGGTACTTGTGCCGACCATTTTTTATTTTAGTTGCTAGTCGTAAAAGGCTATCGTCATTTCGATGAAGAACGAAGAGAAATCTTTGAATTTGATCATACTTTAACATAGAAAAAATAAGAAAGCTTATCTTCGCCGAACATTTTTTACAACATGGAAAATATTAAATCACTCTGCGTTTATTGTGGCGCAAATTTCAACGGAGACGAAGTATTAAAACAAGCAATTGTTGATTTAGCAAAAACAATGGTGGCTCAAGAAATTACACTGGTGTATGGTGGTGGTAGCGTAGGGGTAATGGGCGTCATTGCCGACGAAGTGTTGAGGTTGGGTGGGCCAGTAACAGGTGTAATTCCGCAGTTTTTAATGGACAAGGAAGTGGGGCATAAAGGCATTACACAAATGATTGTTACGGAGAACATGCATCAACGTAAACAAAAAATGGCTGATTTATCTGATGGTTTTGTGATCTTGCCAGGTGGATTTGGGACTTTAGAGGAGTTTTTTGAAGTGCTTACTTGGTTACAGTTGGGATTACACGCCAAGCCCATTGGAGTATTAAATGTTGGTGGCTTTTATGATCCGCTTTTTGCTCAAATGGATATGATGGTACAACATCGTTTTTTAAAGCAAGCTAATAGAGATTTGGTGTTTAATGAAGCCAATCCAGCGGTTTTAGTTCAAAAAATGCAAGGCTTTTCGGCTAAGCCAGATGAGGTTTGGTTTAGAGACAGGAACTTAACCTAAGCCATATTACTTTTGTTTCTCTAGAAGTGTAATAGTATAATATTTGCGTTTAATTAAAAAATATTATGCTGTAAATCAATAAGTTGAATAATATTTTAAATAAATACTACTAAATCGGTAGATTTTATATATTTTTGTCATGTTGATTAAAAAAGAGTAAAGATGATTTTAGAAAAAGTAGAAAGAAATTCAATAGAGCCTAAGATAACTCTGGTAGGTGCAGGTCCTGGCGATCCAGATTTGTTAACCTTAAAAGGCGTAAAAGCATTGGCAACTGCAGATGTGGTTTTGTACGATGCTTTAGTAAATGAAGCTTTGCTAAATCATGCGCCAGAAAATGCGATTAAAGTTTATGTAGGTAAGCGGTCGGATGATGAATCTTTCTCTCAAAAATTAGTCAACAAATTGATGATAGATTACGCGCTGAATTATGGTCATGTCGTAAGACTGAAAAGCGGAGATCCCTTTGTTTTTGCGAGAGGCTATGAAGAAATCCATGTCGCAGAATCTTATAGCATTCCAACGGAGATTGTTCCAGGTGTTTCTAGTGCGCTTGGTGTGCCAGGACTGCAAAAAATCCCAATGGTTTATGGCAACATGAGCGAAAGCTTCTGGGTGGTTACTGGAACCAATGCACAGGGACAAATCTCACCTGATTTATATGTCGCTGCAAAATCAAATGCTACGATCGTGGTGTTAATGGGCATCGAAAAAATCAAAGAAATTGCTGGGATATTTAAAGCTGAAGGCAAAGCAAATTTACCCGTTGCGGTCATTGAAAATGGTTCGTCTAAAGAAGAGAATGTGGTAGTGGGCATTGTAGACACCATCGAGGAGTTAATAGAAGAAAAGAAATTAAGTTCGCCAGCATTGTTGGTGTTTGGAAATGTGGTGTCATTGCATCCGCAGTTCAATTCCATCCATCAGTTCTATGCAATTATGGCGCAAGAAGAATATTAAAAGCTTATTACTTAACGTAATATTTTTGTTTGGTTGTGATTAGCTGGGCCCCTAAGCCCAGCTTTTTCTTTTTGTAGCTGAATAGAGTATACTTTTTATTCGATTAGGTTGGGATTTATGTCAAGCCTAAGTACTTACTCTTCGTTTAACAAAAATCGGCCTTGGCTTGTTCGGGTAGCACGAATGAGCCCACCTCATGCCTTTAATAGAACAAGGCGCAGCCGTGGCTTTTTTGTCTACTTTTTCAGCTATAGGAAAAAGTAGAACCCGCGGTAGCGAAAATAAGTATTGAAATCATCAAATCTGATATTTCTTAGTTTTCTAAATTTATTTAGTGTAAAAGTTTGCAATGCTCAATGATTTGCCTAATTTAAAACAATTTCTATCCGAGTATCATTTATGGAGATCATACATCTAAGTGCCGAGTGTTATCCTGTTGCTAAAGTAGGTGGTTTGGGCGATGTTGTGGGTGCTTTGCCCAAATATCAGAATAAGCTTGGCCATGTCGCTAAGGTGGTAATGCCCGCCTATAATTCTAAGTTTTTATATGAAAATGAATTTGAGACGGTTTACGATGGCTGGGTAAAGGTAGGTGCTATTAATTATCAGGCTCGCATATTAAGAGAGTCAACCAATAAACTAGGGTTTGATATCTATTTGGTGCACATCGCTGGTCTGTTTGATAGAGATGGCGTATATGGCTATGGAGATGATACCGAACGTTTTTTAGCCTTCCAAATTGCTGCATTGGATTGGATGGCCCAATGGGAACATCAGCCTGATGTAGTACATGTTCATGACCATCATGCGGGGTTAATTCCTTTTATGATGAGCAATTGCTTTCAATTTAGCAAGCTCAGCCAGATTCCAACAGTGCTTACCATTCACAATGCACAATATCAAGGACAATTTGGATGGGACAGATTACATTATCTACCACCCTTTGACTTGGTCAATACCAGTAAGTTGGATTGGAGCAGTGCTATAAATCCCTTGGCGGCTGCCATTAAGTGTGCTTGGAGGGTCACTACTGTTTCGCCAAGTTATTTGGATGAAATAAGTCATGCCGCCAATGGACTGGAGAGTTTGTTGGCGCAAGAGCGAGGAAAATCTATTGGGGTGTTAAATGGAATAGATACGGAAGTATGGAATCCGCAAAAAGATCCAATGGTTGTAAAGCCTTATAATGCCAGAACTTTAGAAAGTGGAAAAAAAGCAAACAAAGAGGAACTTTGTCGTGTTTTTAACCTCGATCCAGATAAGCCACTTTACACCTTTATTGGTCGTTTGGTTGGAGAAAAAGGTGCCGATTTACTGCCTGATATTTTTTACAATGCTTTGGCGCAAAGCGATGGTGGAATTAATATTTTGGTGCTAGGTTCGGGAGATCCACAGGTGGAAGATCGATTGAATGAAATTACCCATCACTATCCTGGTAGGTATAATGCTTACATTGGTTACAATGAGGCTTTGTCTCATCAGATTTATGCTGGGGCAGATTTTCTGTTGATGCCGTCGAGGGTAGAGCCTTGCGGACTTAACCAAATGTATGCTTTAAGGTATGGAACAATTCCTATTGTAAGAAGAATTGGAGGCCTGAAAGACACGGTAATCGATATTGGTGATGGTGGCTTTGGCATTTGTCATGATCAAAGTAGTGTATGGGATGTGGGGCATGCCATTGGTAGGGCTTATGAGCTTTATCTTGATCAAAAGAAAGTAAAGGAAATTAGAAAATATATGATGTCGATAGACCATTCATGGGATAATTCGGCACAGCAGTACATAGATATATACCAAATGTAAAACACACACTATGACGGAAAAAGTATTAGGAGTGATCCTTGGAGGCGGTCAGGGTTCTCGATTGTCGCCATTAACCTTAACCAGATCAAAACCAGCCGTGCCAATTGCTGGGAAATATCGCTTGGTCGATATTCCGATTTCCAATTGCTTAAATTCTGGCATACACCGTATGTTTGTACTTACGCAATTCAATTCGGCTTCGTTAAATAAGCATATTAAAAACACTTATCATTTTAGCCATTTTTCAAAGGCTTTTGTAGATATTTTGGCGGCTGAGCAAACGCCAGATAATCCAGCTTGGTTTCAAGGAACTGCCGATGCCGTGCGTCAATGTATGCACCATATTGTTAGCCACGAGTTCGACTATATCTTGATTCTTTCAGGGGATCAGTTGTATCAGATGGACTTTAAAGATATGTTAAAAGCGCATATCGATGCAGAGGCAGAAATTTCCATTGCTACTATTCCGGTTACCGCTAAAGATGCTACTGATTTTGGAATCATGAAAACGGATGAAAATAGTATCATCACTTCGTTTATTGAAAAGCCTAAAACAGAGTTACTGCCAGATTGGACTTCTGACACTGGGGAGGAAATGGCGCATTATGGCAAACATTTCTTGGCTTCGATGGGGATTTATGTTTTTAATCGAGACGTATTGATTAAAATGTTAAATGAAAATCCAGAGGAGAAAGATTTTGGGAAGGAGATTATCCCAAGGGCGTTGGAAAATAGCAGAGTATTGAGTTATCAATATGAAGGCTACTGGACAGATATTGGTAATATTTCTTCATTTTTTGAAGCCAATTTGGGCCTAACGGATGATTTGCCACAATTCAACATGTTTGATACAGCCCATACCATCTTTACAAGGTCGAGGATGTTGCCGCCGTCAAAAATATCAGGTACTACTTTGGAAAAGACCATTATTGCTGAAGGTTGTATTGTTCAGGCCAGTAGGGTAGAGCATGCCGTGTTGGGAATTAGGGCACGTATTGGACGAGGAACGACCATTGCAAACTGTTATGTGATGGGGAGTGACCGTTATCAAACACTGGATGAAATTAACGAAGCCAGTAGAGCAGGAATCCCTTTACTCGGTATAGGTGACCGTTGTTATATCAACAATGCTATCATCGATAAAAACTCAAAAATAGGAAATGACGTGCGCATCAACGGCGGTGCACATTTAGCCGAAGGAGATTATGGTTTTTACGTAGTTAAGGATGGAATTGTGGTGGTTAAAAAAGGTGCTATAGTGCCAGATGGAACGGTAATTTAAAAAGATTTTATAGACATATTTTATTTGATGTGATAAAAGAAGAAAGCGGGTAATTACCCGCTTTTTTTGTGTGATTTAGGTCTTTTCTAAACCATCGGGCACTTTTGCTGTTGTAATGATAAACATCCCATTTTTTATGACAGCTACACATTTATATCAGACAGGAATTATCGGTAATTGCTCTTACATCGCTCACATTCATCAAAACACTAATATTAGCTGGCTGTGTTGGCCTAAATTTGACAGTTCTTTTGTCTTTGGTAGTATGCTTGATGAGGAAAAAGGAGGGAAGTGCACCATTCTGCCAACTTCAGCGTATAGTTCCCATCAATATTATGTAGAAAATACCAATGTGCTGCGGACCGAAATTACCGCTGCTGACGGTAAATATAGAATTACAGATTTTGCGCCAAGGTTTCATTTGCACGAACGTTATTTTAAACCTTTAATGCTAATTAGAAAAATCGAACCTTTGGAAGGTAATCCGAGAATAAAAGTGGTTTGTGAGCCCGTTTGCGATTACGGGCGGAATAAAATGAAGGCTGCCGTTGGTAGCAATCATATTGATTATACAGGTTGCGATGAAGATTTACGCTTAACCACTAATGTTTCTTTAAACTATATTTTAGATGAGCAAGATTTCGTGCTTAATGACGTAAAATACCTCATTTTTACTTACGGCTATACTTTGGATGCGCCTATAGTAGCTACTGCTGAACAGTTTTTAAGAGAAACTATTGCTTATTGGCGCATTTGGATTAAACATTCCTCTATTGCCGGTTTTTACCAACCTTATGTCATTCGTTCGGCTTTGGTGCTCAAAATACATCAATACGAAGATACTGGTGCCATTATAGCGGCTAGTACTACTAGTTTGCCAGAAGCACCTGGAAGTACTCGGAATTGGGACTATCGTTATTGTTGGCTTCGAGATTCTTATTATACCCTAACTTCCTTAAACCACATTGGCCACTTTGAGGAAATGGAAAAGTATTTCAATTACATTTCAGATATTACTTTCGATACGGATAAGCGCTACCAGCCTTTGTACGGTATTACGGGTAAACGTCATATTGTAGAAGAAACATTAGGGCATTTGAAAGGTTATTTGGGAGAACAGCCTATTCGTGTAGGTAACCAAGCTTATGAGCATATCCAAAATGATATTAACGGTCAGGTGCTTATTTCTATGTTGCCGCTTTATACTGATCATCGTTTTGTTTTTTCGGAAAGGGGAGATTCCGTTCGTTGGATAGACGGCGTGCTTAGGAAAATTGAAATGACTATTGATGAGAAAGATGCTGGTATTTGGGAGTTTAGGAATATTGCAAACATGCATTGCTATAGTAACTTATTTCAATGGGCGGGTGCTAATGCGGCATTAAAAATGGCTAAAACCATAGGAAACCAGGCACTGGAAGATAGGGCAAAGATATTGATTGATAAAGCCGCTGCCCATATTGAAGCTTGCTATGATGAGGAGCGTAAGGTATATACTAATGCGGTAGGAAGTAAACATTTGGATGCAAGTACACTTCAGCTCATTGTGATGAATTATTTGGATCCTTCTTCTCAACGTGCTAAAGACCATTTGGCTGGATTAGAAAAGGAATTGAAAACTGAAGATGGGCTATTTTACCGTTACTTGCATGCAGATGATTTTGGAAAACCTAAAACTACTTTCTTGATTTGTGCTTTTTGGTACGTTGAAGCGCTTGCTTGTGTAGGTAGGCTTGATGAAGCTATTCAAGCTTTTGAAAATATCATCTCTTTTTCTAACCACCTATTGTTGTTCAGTGAAGATGTGGATGCGAAAACAGGAAGTCAGTGGGGTAATTTCCCGCAGGCTTACAGTCATGTGGGTTTAATGAATGCTGCTTATCGTATTGCGAAGAAATTGGATAGGCCAGTGTTTTTGTAGTTGAGTTGGCCGTAGTTGTTGATTCTAACCGTAAAGGAAAAATAAGGGTTACGCGAAGAACGCAAAGGTTTTAGTTTATTAGTATGGCCGTGCATCTTCGTCATTTCGAGCGTGTCGAGAACTGGAAGTCAACGAAGTTAAATCTTTTAAGGTGTGTTTTTCAGTCGAACGCATTAGCTGTTAACCGCAAAGGGAAAGGAGGAGTTACGCCAAGGACGCAAAGGTTTTTAGTTTATTCATATGACCGTGCATCTTCGTCATTTCGAGCGTGTCGAGAAATCTTTTAAGGTGTGTTTTTCTTCATGTACGGTTCAAAGATTTAACTTCGTTGACTTTCAGTTCTCCACTCACTACGTTGCGGTCGAAATGACGGACTGTTTATGCTGATACGTTTTTTATAGCAGTTCCTGTCAATATCGATTGAAGCAAATCCCTCACTTCATGATGGTCATTTAAATAGAATTTGGCTTCTGAAACCTCACTACCTACCTTAATAGTGATTGCGTTATTGGGCATTGCCTTAAAAATATCTTCATCGGTATGGTCATCGCCCATAGCTAAAATGAAATCATGTTCGTCTTCATGTAGCCAATTCAAAGCAGCCTTGCCTTTATTCACTTCCATATTTCTGAATTCAATCACTTTGTTTCCAGGCATAATCTGTAAACCTTTATCGGCAGCAAGCACCCTTAGGTTATTAATGATTTCATTGGCTCTGAGCTCACCAAGCCCTTGTTCGGTTTTGCGGTAATGCCAAACGAGCGAAAAACTTTTTTCTTCAATAAATGCCCCAGGAGTTCTATCGGTGTAAGTGTCTAGGATATTTCTAATTTCGGCTTTCCATTGGTCGTTGAGCAGTGGTAGGGCATGCCAATTGTCATTTTGTTTTTTTTGCCAAGCGCCGTGTTCAGCAATGATACTGATGTTTAGATGGCCAAACCATTGTTCAAGTGTTTTATGGTTGCGGCCGCTAATGACCACTACAGTGTTGGCGGAGTCTTTGGCAAAATCTTCTAATAAAGTCAGTAATTCTTCGTCAGGACTAGCTTCGTTGATATTCGCTTTAAAGCCTACCAACGTACCATCGTAATCTAAAAAGATAATGCGTTTTTGGGTAGCAGCGTATCTACTGATAATCCCTTGGCTCACTTTGTTGACGGCGTGTTTGGTACGTAACGAATGTTCTAGAAGCTTTGCGTCGTCCATGCGGCTTAAAAAATTGTTTACCCAGCGGTTTACGTTAAATTTTTTCACTAAGGCCCGCATACTCTGCATGCGCCTTTTTTGCTCTTCTACGGGCATTTGTAGTGCCGTTACAATGGCGTTCATAATGTCGCCAATGTTGTTAGGGTTTACAATAAGTGCATCATTTAATTCTTTTGAAGCTCCAGCCATTTCACTCAAAATCAATACGCCTGTTTCGTCTCTGCGGCTGGCTACATACTCCTTGCTCACTAGGTTCATGCCGTCTCGCATTGGCGTTACTAGGCAAATGTCAGCGGCGCTGTAAAGTGCAGATAGGCTTTGGATAGAGAATGAGCGATAAAAATAACTAATAGGAACCCAATCGAGGGTGCGGTATTTTGCGTTGATGTTACCCACCAACTGATCGATTTTTTCTTTGAGTTCCTTGTATTGTGCAACAGTATCTCTAGAAGGAACTACAATCATAAATAGGGTAATTTCGCCAATGAATTTTGGATGAAGTTGTAGGAGTAGCTCAAATGCTCTAATGCGTTCCAAAATTCCTTTGCTGTAATCTAAACGATCAATAGATAGGATCATTCTGCCTTGTTTCTCTGTTTGAAGATTGTCTATTTCAGCAATCACTTGTCGTTGTAACGGTAATTTCTCAAACTTGTCAAAATCAATCCCCATTGGAAAGGGCTCTACAATTATTTGCCTGTTGTTTAGAGAAATGATGTTTGAAGAGAAGGTAACGGGTGTTAAACGAGAGGCAGTACTTAAAAAATGCCTTACGTCGTCGTAGGTATGAAAACCAATCAAGTCGGCACCTAACATGCCTTCAATTAATTTATCTCGCCATGGAATAAGTCTGAAAATTTCAAAAGAAGGGAAGGGGATATGTTGGAAAAAACCAATAGTGGTTTCTGTAAGTCTGTTCCTAAGCATAGAAGGTAAGCACAACAATTGATAATCTTGTATCCAAATTTTATTGCCTTCGGTAAATACACTTTGTGTAGCTTCTGCAAACTTTTCATTCACCGAAACATAACTATCCCAATAGGTTTGTTCAAAACGGGCATAGGTAACCAAGTAATGAAAAACTGGCCATAAAACTTCGTTTGAAAATCCTTCGTAAAAGAGGTTGATTTCTTCTTGGGTAAGGAATACGGGAACCAAATTCATTTTGGCCAACCTTTCTTTGATTTGAGGCTGGTCCTGTGGTGGTATGTCGATACCAGGCCAGCCTACCCAAAGCATATTTCCGTTTTTATAGGCATCGCCCAGTCCAGTGGCTAGGCCACCCTCACTGCTTTGTAGGCTGTATTTTCCATTGTTCTTCGTGATTTTTACGGGTAGTCTGTTCGAAATAATAATTGTTTTACTCATGCTAGTTTCTAAAGTATCCTATAATAAAAAGGGATAAAAATGGTTTTTGTTTGTTTGGATGTCAAAAAGCAGGGTCTTTTGAGATTGATATTACATTTTTTGAAGAAACTTTGTTCAATAAGCCTGATAGTAGAGAAAACCAATTTCTAATTGGTTGTAACGGATAGCAGGGCTGGCTACAGATGGTGCATTGGCTTTCGCTTTCAAATCTTTTTGGGAATAGCCTATCTTTGTTAGATGCAAAAAACTTTTACAGACCAGCTGGGCAACGAAATGATCATTAACTGGCCGCCTAAACGGATTGTTTCGGTGGTGCCATCACAAACGGAGCTGTTGTTTGAGTTAGGTTTAAGCGAGCAAATTGTTGGTCTCACAAAGTTTTGCATACATCCTATTGAAATGTTTGCGGCCAAACAAAAAGTTGGAGGAACCAAAAAGCTAAAGATTGACGTGATTAGGGAACTGCAACCCGATTTGATTATTGGCAACAAGGAAGAGAATAGCAAAGCTGACATTGAGTTACTGCAACAGGAATTTCCAGTTTGGATGAGTGATATTTATCATTTGGAAGATGCAATGCAGACCATTACCGATATCGGGGATTTGGTTGATAGGCAACCCGAAGCGTCCTATTTGAACCATTTGATTAGGGCTGGTTTTAACGATTTGCAGGCTTTGGCATTAAGCAAAGGAATTGACCAAACGGTAGCATATGTGATTTGGAAGGATCCTTATATGTTTGCAGGAAGAAATACTTTTATTGATAATATTTTAAGGAAAATTGGCTTGCGCAATGTGGTAAATGAAGCGCGATACCCAGAAATTGAGGTGGCCGAGTTGATTGCGCTTAACCCTCAATTTATTTTCCTGTCTTCGGAACCTTATCCATTTAAAGAGAAACATATTGAAGAGCTTCAACGGGTTTTGCCACAAACTAAAGTGATTTTGGTTGACGGAGAGATGTTTTCGTGGTATGGCAGTCGTTTGGTAAAGGCGGTACAGTATTTCTTTGATTTTCAAAATCAATTACTTAGCGAATAACTTTTAGAATCTATTTTTAAAATAATTTAAAAATTATAATTTAGTTTTTAAATTTTTGAATTATGCGTGTTTTAAATATTGGATTTTCTTTGTTGAGTGTAAGCTTGCTTGCTTGTGGTGTACAACAAACGGCTAAGCTTGGCCAAGTGACTGATGTTGCTATTGTTAATGAAATATTGCCTGTGGCACAAAAGCCTTGTTTTGAAGGTGCCTATTATCGTAAACTGGTTTCGAGCCACGATTATTGGAGAGGTATTGAAGGAACAGTGGTGTTGCCTCGTATTGAGTTTGACCCACAACGAGTGCATGCCAAAAAGCCTGGGCAGTATTTAGACAATCCTTCTATTTATTTGGGTGGGAGCATGGGAAATCAGGAAACGGATATAGGAATGGCTTGGGAGGTAATTAAAGAAGAAAATGGACAGGTTTCTAAAGAACGTAAAGCGTTTAGACCGTTTTTAAGGCGTACGGGACATGAAAGTGGACAGCTAGCGGTTTTTGAAAATGCCCCTGCGCAGAAAGCTTACTATTGGTATCCTGGAGAGGAAATAAAAATGTCGCTGGTTTTAGTTGCGGATAAAAAAGTGCGATTTGTAGTGGAGGGTGCAGGTAAAAAATTTGAAAGGGAATTTGAATGCGACGGTTATTTACTGAAAGATTTAGGTGAATTTAAACGTGTAAATGCTATTGACCAAGTGGGTAACGAGGGTAAGCCTGTGCAAGCGACCAAAACTAAAGTGCTCCATGCGGAATGGAAGTCGACCAATTTATATAGGCTGGTGGATGGAAAGTTAACCGCCGTGCCTTTTAAGAAAACGCGTTATACAGAAATGATGTGCCCAGCGGTTAAATATTTTGACGTAAATGCATCAAAAGTGCAGGTAGCAGCAGGAGCGGAAAGCCTTTCTATTAGCGGGGCAGGATATTAGTGATTTTAATTTGGTTGAATATGAATGGCTTAGGGGTTAAAGTAAAATAAAATGGAATTTTTTTTGGCAAATGTTGTGAAATAATCAATCTAATTTCTATTTTTGCAGTCCTAAATAAATCCTAACTGCGGAAGTGGCGTAATTGGTAGCCGCACCAGACTTAGGATCTGGCGCTTCACGGCGTGGGGGTTCGAGTCCCTTCTTCCGCACTAACGATTGACCGTTCCAATGTAAATTGGGACGGTTTTATTTTAAAAGGGAATTTTAATAAATAAAATACTTGAGAAGGGTTTGTGGTTAGAAATCTCATGCTCATTGCTCAGTACTCACACTCAATCATAAAAAATGAATATCGTACAGGAAAAAATTGACGATTTAAATGCTTTAGTTAAAATTACTTTAGCCCCTGAAGATTATACTCCGAACGTAGAGAAAGCGATTAAGGAGCAAGCTAAAAAGGCTAATTTACCTGGTTTCCGTAAAGGGATGGTGCCAGCTGCACACATTAAAAGAATGTACGGCAAAAGCATCTTGGTAGAGGAAATCAACAATATGTTGAACGATAACATTTCAAAATACCTAACTGATAACAGTGTTGAGATTTTAGGTCAACCACTTCCTGTACAAGAAGACGAAAACCAATACAACTGGGATTATAACGATACTTTCAACTTTGCTTACGAGCTAGGTTTAGCACCAGCAGTTGATATCGAGGTATCATCAAAAGATAAATTTACGCAATACAACGTTAAAGCTGATGAAGAGACTTTAAACGAGCGTATCAAAAATATCCGTAAGAGCTACGGTAAAATGACCAATCCTGAAGTTTCTGCTGAAGGTGATATCCTTTATGCTGAATTGAAGCAATTGGCTAACGATGGTTCTGAGTTTGAAGGTGGTATTTCAGCTACTGGTTCTATCCGTACTGATGCCGTTACCGACAAAAAAATCTTGAAAACCTTAGTAGGGGTTAAAAAAGATGACACTTTGGAACTTGATGTAAACAAAGCTTTTGGTGGTGATGCTGCTGCAATTGCAAAATTATTGAACATCAGTGAGGAAGATGCTGCAGAGTTGAAATCTAAATTCCAAGTGACCGTTAAAAACGTAAACCGTTTAGAGGAAGCTGATTTGAACCAAGAGTTCTTTGACAAAATTTTTGGTGCTGATGCCGTAAAAGATGAAGCTGGTTTCACCGCTAAAATCACGGAAGAAATTGAGTCGATGTTTAAGCAAGATGCTGACCGTAAATTGCAAAACGATATTTACACTCAATTTACTGAGCAAACTAAAATGCAATTGCCAGATGAATTTTTACGTAAGTGGTTAAAAGCTACCAACGAAAAATTAACTGACGAAGAGTTGGCTCAAGGTTATGACGATTTCGCTAAAAACTTGAAATGGACTTTGATTGAAAACAAAATCATCAAAGACAACGATATCAAAATTGATTACAAAGATGTTTTTGAAGCTGCTAAACAACGTTTAGATGCTCAATTCAGAATGTATAGCCCGACTCCTCTTCCAGAAGACCAATTGGCACAATATGCGGCTAACTTCTTGCAAGAGAAAGAAAATGCTAACCGTATTTTCGAAGAAGTGAAGGCATTGAAAGTTTTCGATTATATTAAATCGGTTGCTACTTTAAACGAAAAAGAAATTACTTACAACAAATTTACGGAGTTGAAGTAAGGAACAAGCGTGCCTCGCAATGACGATAAATAGTTGAACTGACCGTTTGTCAGTCATGAAATAAACAAGAGTCCCGATGTAAAATCGGGACTCTTGTTATATAAAAGCCATTCATTTTATGTTTTTAAAGTGTTTGAATAGGTTTTTTGAAGCGTAAATAAAGGATGGATAAGATTTCGTTAATAAATAAGGTATTTCATATTGTCGTATAATCTGCTATTTTAGCGGAGTGCGGAGATTGGCACGAAAATTAAGGAATCTTAGAAAATATTTACTGAAATAAATTAGCTTTGGGATAGTAGACAACGCTAAACACCAAACGCATAACTCAAGACCCGATCATGAAAATAGATAAAGACGAATTTAGAAAATATGCCGTTAAACACCATCGCATTAACGGATTGAACGTAGATAGATTTATTGGTGCTACCAACAACTCACCAAAATCAATGACTCCTTATATCATTGAAGAGCGTCAGTTGAACGTTGCACAAATGGACGTTTTCTCTCGTTTGATGATGGACCGTATCATTTTTTTAGGTGATGCTGTTTATGACCAAAATGCAAACATCATTCAAGCGCAATTGTTGTTCTTGCAATCGGTAGATGCACATAGAGATATCCAGATTTACATCAATTCACCAGGTGGTTCTGTTTATGCAGGTTTAGGTATTTACGATACCATGCAATACATTTCACCAGATGTAGCAACCATCTGTACTGGTATGGCAGCTTCTATGGGAGCAGTTTTATTGGTTGCGGGCGCTAAAGGCAAACGTGCAGCGTTAAAACATTCTAGAGTGATGATTCACCAGCCATCGGGAGGTGCGCAAGGGGTAGCATCAGATATGGAAATCAATTTGAGAGAAATGCTTAAATTGAAAAAAGAATTATATGACATCATTTCATCACATTCAGGCCAAACCTACGAATGGGTAGAGAAGGCTTCTGACCGTGATTACTGGATGACTTCAGACGAAGCAAAAAGTTTTGGAATGATTGATGAGGTGTTAGGATCGAATAAATAAATCAGTTGACAGTTTACAGTGGGCAATAACCATCCAAACTGAAAACTGTAAATTGAAAATTGAAATTGAAAACTGAAAATGGCTAGACAAGGAAAAGATTCACATTGCTCGTTTTGTGGGACTCCAAAAAATGAAACCCTAATGTTAATTGAGGGATTGGATGCTTACATCTGCGACAAATGTGTTAATCAGGCCAACGTACTACTGGCGCAAGAGCTAGGCAACAAAAAAGGCAAAGCTTTTGATGAAACGTTCAAGCTTTTAAAACCAGCCGAAATTAAAGCTCACTTGGACCAATACGTAATTGGACAATACGATGCTAAAAAAGTACTTTCGGTAGCGGTGTATAATCACTATAAGCGCTTGAGCCAAAAGATAGATAAGGACGAGGTGGAGATTGAAAAATCTAACATCATGTTGGTAGGTGAAACTGGTACAGGAAAAACCCTTTTAGCTAAAACAATTGCCAAGATCTTACACGTGCCATTTTGTATTGTAGATGCTACGGTACTTACTGAAGCAGGTTATGTGGGAGAGGATGTTGAAAGTATTTTAACCCGCTTGTTACAAGCTGCAGATTATGATGTGGCCTCAGCAGAACGTGGTATTGTTTACATTGATGAGGTAGATAAAGTGGCTCGTAAAAGCGACAATCCATCGATTACCAGAGATGTAAGTGGTGAGGGTGTACAACAGGCCTTGTTGAAAATTTTGGAAGGTACCATTGTAAATGTACCACCACAAGGAGGAAGGAAACATCCAGACCAAAAAATGATTGCGGTAAACACCAATAACATTTTGTTCATCTGCGGCGGTGCTTTTGACGGTATCGAAAGAAAAATTGCCAATCGTTTGCGTACGCAGGCCGTAGGTTATAAAGTAAAGAAAGACGAGGTTGATTTAGATCTTAAAAATCTTTACAAGTACATTACGCCACAGGATTTAAAATCATTTGGTTTAATTCCTGAATTAATTGGCCGTGTGCCAGTTTTAACTCACTTGGACCCATTGGACAAGGAAGCGTTGAGAAATATCCTTACAGAGCCTAAAAACTCGTTGATTAAACAATATGTGAAATTGTTCAATTATGAGAATGTGAACTTGAAGTTTGACAATGAAGTTTTAGAGTTTATTGTGGATAAGGCCATGGAGTATAAACTTGGAGCAAGGGGATTGAGGTCTATTTGCGAATCCATTATGTTGGATGCCATGTTTGAAACACCATCAGACAATGAGGTGAAAGAGTTGGAGATTACACTCGACTATGCGAAAGAAAAGTTTGAGAAATCAGATTTCAAAAAACTTAAAGCTGCATAAAAAATACTAATCCCGACTTGTTCGGGATTTTTTTTAACCTGTTCTTTTAGATAGGTTGGGAATTAAAAAGATAATTTAAACATTAAGGAGTTAAGAAACATTAAGAGGTATTTCTCTTTTTAAAAACTTAGAAACTGTTTTACAGTAACGGCGGGGACGCCGTCCTTTGGCAGTAAGCGACGTTTGGTGTCCTCGCCAGACACGGCCTGAGATAGGTTGAATACCAAAGGATATTTTATTAAAAACTTAATGTCCTTAATTCCTTAATGGTTTACTTTATGAAAAATGTTAATTATTATTTTATAAATTTAAAGAAAGGAGAAAACTTATGAATGAAGAAAAAGATGTAAAGAAAGATGAAGAAGTAGTAAACAAGGCGAAGAAGGTAAAAGAGGTTGAAACTCCAGTTAGAAAAGGCTTAAAAAGCAAAGAAGATATCGTAAAGAACTGGTTGCCTCGTTACACAGGACGTCCGCTGGAGGAATTTGGTCAGTACATTTTGTTAACCAACTTTAGCAAGTATGTGACTTTGTTCTCTGAATGGAATGACAATGCACCTATTTACGGCTTAGATAAACCTATGCAAAGTGTTACTGCAAATGGGATCACCATTATCAATTTTGGTATGGGAAGTCCACTAGCGGCTACCATGATGGATTTGTTGACTGCCATTCAACCAAAAGCAGTATTGTTTTTAGGAAAATGTGGTGGTTTGAAGAAGAAAAACCAAATTGGTGATTTGATTCTTCCAATTGCGGCCATTAGGGGAGAAGGTACTTCAAATGATTACCTGCCAGCCGAAGTACCTGCACTACCAGCCTTCGCTTTGCAAAAGGCTATTTCAACAACCATTAGAGAGCACTCTCGTGATTATTGGACTGGAACCTGCTACACTACCAACCGTAGGGTTTGGGAGCACGACAAAGAATTTAAGAAATACTTGAAGAGCTTGCGTGCCATGGCGGTAGATATGGAAACAGCTACTATTTTCACTACAGGTTTTGCCAATAAAATTCCAACTGGAGCTTTGTTATTGGTTTCGGATCAACCAATGATTCCGGAAGGAGTAAAAACGAGTGAGAGCGATAGTTCTGTGACTGCTAACTATGTGGAGACACATCTTAGAATCGGTATCGATTCGTTAAAACAACTGATCAATGGAGGCTTAACCGTTAAGCATCTTCAGTTTTAATTGTTTTCATAAATCACAGATGTAAATGAGGCCATTAAGGCCTTTTTTTATTTTTAGTGTGGGCAATAGATTTAAATGTGTTATAATTGTTATTTCTAGAATTAACAAACTATGGCATCTGAATTCTCTTCCGAGTTAGCTTCATTAATCAAAGCTAGGTTTTCTATTTTATACGTTATTACTTGGGAAGAAAGAAGGTTTGTAGATGTGGTAAAAAGCACCATCAACAACCCTTCGCTTTTTAATAAACCACGACCAATTTGGGAATGGACCGTAGTAGATGGCTTTACTAAAGACGATAAAGCAGAACGAAGCAATATTAAAACGGCCATCTCGGCATTAGAATTTATTGACGAAGTAAACGAAGACGGTATTTTTATCCTTAAGGATTTGTATGCCGATCTCTCTCAACCCCATGTTGACCAAAACATTGTAAGAAAATTAAAAGATCTGGTTTGGAAAATCAAAGACGGTTCTTTTCTAAAAACGTTGATCATTACGGGATATGAAAAATTTATTCCAGATTCCTTACAAAAAGAAATTCTGATTAAAGAATTTAAACTGCCTACAAAGGAAGAAATCCAACAGGTGCTTAATAATCTGATTGAGCAGAATAAACAGAACGAACGTCTACGATTTAATATCGCTGAAAATAATACCGTTTCAAAATTATGCGAAGCTGCAAGTGGCTTAACACTTAATGAGGCAGAAAATGCATTCGCCTTATCTATTGTGAAAGATGGTATTTTGGATGAAACAGATATATCGACCATAGCCGAGGAGAAAAAGCAAATTATCCATAGGAATGGTCTTTTGGAGTTCAGTATGCCTAAGCTGAAAATGGAAGATATAGGTGGCTTGGAGAACCTGAAAAAATGGCTCAAGAAAAGAGAAGCTTCATGGTCTGAAGAAGCGAGAGCATATAATATCCCTGCCCCTCGAGGTGTGTTAATTACTGGTTTGCCTGGTTGTGGTAAAAGTCTCACCGCTAAAACCGTGAGTACTTCATGGAACGTGCCGTTGTTGAGGCTGGATATGGGAGCAGTTTTCAGTGGGATTGTGGGAAGCAGTGAGCGTAATATGCGTAATGTGATACAAACTGCCGAAGCCATGTCACCTTGCGTATTGTGGATAGACGAGATTGAGAAAGCCTTTTCAGGAATAGGTTCATCAGGTGATAGTGGTACCGCAACTAGACTTTTTGGAACTTTTCTAACCTGGATGCAGGAGAAAGAAAAGTTTGTTTTTGTAGTAGCTACAGCCAATAATATTGATGGTTTGCCCCCTGAATTGATGCGTAAGGGACGTTTTGATGAAATCTTTTTTGTGGATTTGCCTACGCGTGCTGAACGCGAAATTATCCTAAAAATCCATTTGAACAAGCGACTAAATAATCCTACCGTATTAGGTAATTTGGTTGTTGATGGGGCTTTAATTTCTTCTCTGGTAGATAGAACAGAAGGTTTTACGGGAGCAGAAATAGAACAAGTAGTGGTTTCGGCACTTTTTGAAGCCTTTTCAGAGAATAGGGCAATTAAAGTAGATGATTTTGTGTTGGCGATAGAAGCAACTGTACCTTTAGTCATTACACAGGCAGAAAAGATCAAATCTATTAGGGAATGGGCTAACTTAAGAGCGGTATCTGCTACTTCTTTAAATCATAAAGTAGAGGATGAACGCGATCATTCCACGGAAAATAATACCCCTAAAAAACCAGAACCAGAATTGTCTCCACGTGGTGGACGTAGTATCGAATTTTAAAAAAAATATTTATGAGTGTAATTATAGCTGTCGTACCATTTATTATAGGTGGTAGTATTTCGTCTGCAGCAGCATTAGGAGGGATTGTTAGTGAAATGTTGCAGAATAGTGGAAATACTAATGAGAAGAGAATAGTTTTAAAAACTACGATAAGAAATACGGATCTTTTAAAAAAAGCATTGTTTAATTTGGGAGCTAAGAATGTGAATGACAGCTCATCACAAATTGAAGGCCTTATAGATCAGTTTCATATCGTTTTTGAACAAGATAAAGATGGAACATTAAGCGTTAGGTTTGAAGGAGAAATTGAGCTAGAAGAAGCAAAGAAATTTGTAGACGAATTACAGAATGAATATGGTAAAGTAGTGCAGGAATTCGTATATGTAAAGCTAAAGGAAAAGGCAATAGAAAAGGGATTAGATTTGGAACAGGAGAAAGTACAAAATGACCAATCTATCGTATTAACCTATAATATTAACGGATAATGAGCAAAAAGAAGATAATTATCTCTATTGATAAAGACGGTTATGTAAAGGCTGAGATTACAGGAGTAAAGGGAAGCGCTTGTAAGGATTATATCAAATTGGTAGAGGAAATAGTGAATGGTAAAGTGGTTGATGAGGAGTTGACAGCAGAATACTACCAACAAGAATTAGATCAACAGCAGAAAAACACCGTATCAAATGGGTAATGTTAAGTTAAAGAAATTATTGGGTGTGCTCTTGGGCGCTTTTATTGGCTTCTTTTTTTTTATAAATACTATAGCTTGTTTAGTTTACTGTTTAATTAAAAAGAAATATAAGCTGGGAGCTGTCGTTTTTTTACTTTGCGTAGGGCAGCTGGTCATGATAATTGCTATGGGATCTGGCCCCAATGAAAAGCAACTTGCGGATATCAACCTTTTTTCAAATCAACTCAATAAGGAACTCTCTAAAATGGAGCTTACCAAAACTAACTTGATTAAGTTTGGTGAATTTAAGGTTGTTATGAACAAGCACCTTGAGAAGGTGACGGTTGATTCTAATAATATAGATGGAGATTTGGCGGGACTATTTCGCAAGATTTCGACTCGCAATTTATCTCAAGCTCAGAATAAGTTATTAGACGAGTATATTGTTAATTCTTTTGAAATATATCAGCAAGGTCTCGACAATATCAATACTCCTGAAAACAAATATGGTAATGCAAATCTGTCTATCAAAGATCAGCGTAAACTAGAAGTTCTTACTAAAGAATTTGCTCGCGGAAGTTACACCTCAGAAGTGGGGGAAAATGGTTTGTTGGTTTTGTTTTTTGGCTTGTCTTACTTTCTTACTTTTCTACTAACAGTTTATTTCTATAGAAATATCTTTATAAATGATCAAGTAGATACAAGTGCATCAGATCAGTTTTCAAATCGCTACTCTGCATTTAATGACAACGCTAATTTGGTTGATAATGATCAGTTCTCGACGATATTAAGTGATGTTACAGAAAAAGAAACTAAGGTAGAGACTCCAAAAATAATCTCTTTCAAAATCAATATGGAAAGTCAAGATAAGATAGCTGAATTAGCAGGAGTGGGTGCCATTCAGGCGATGAACATTGTGAACGAACGTAGGGATAATGGCTACTTTAAAAACATGGATGATTTTAGGCGCAGGATTAACCTCTCTGAAAGAGTACACAATGGCCTGGCTGCACAACTTGATTTTTCGATGCCTGAAGAGAGAAGAGGCGGTAAAGGAAGGGTTGTAGAATTTTAAGATATGGCCTCTTTATTCATCCATGATTTTATTCCAATTACCGCGGTAGAAGGACCAGGTTTAAGGGCTTGCTTGTGGGTGCAAGGTTGTTCCATTAGGTGCCATGATTGTATGGTGCCACACACTTGGGATAGGAAAAAAGGGAAGGAAGTGAGTATTGAAGCCTTGGCCAGCGATATTTTAGCCATTGAAGGGATTGAAGGACTTACGGTTTTGGGAGGTGAACCCATGGAACAGGCAGAGGCGCTTTTGCCCTTGTTGAAAATAGTCAAAAATAGTGGATTGAGTTTGATGCTTTTCAGTGGCTATACTAAAGAACAGTTATTAGAGAGCAATTGTCCTTCAAAAAAGGCTATCATAGACCTATGTGATATCTTTGTAGACGGACCTTACCAAAAAGAAAACACCGACTTCTCCAGACCTTGGGTAGGTTCGTCAAATCAACGGATTTACTTTCAAACAGATCGCTATAAGCATCTCGAAAATCAACTGGATACCATTCAAAATAAAGTAGAACTAAGGATTGCTGATGATGGTACAGTAAAGGTTAATGGGATGCTATCCAAGGAAAAATTTATAGAAATAAGGCAATTGGTGAAAGATCTTTAGGCAATTTCAATTCCTGATATTAATCCAACCCGCTTTTCGGGTAATCAAACAATACTAAATTTCCTGTACCCCCACTGATGATTTTCCAGTCATCAAAAGGAAATTCAACAATAGCTATACTGCATGTGGGCATATTGCTAATATATTCACCTGTAAGGTAATTCAGTAAGTCGGTTAAACCTGGGTTATGACCAAAGAGAGCTATTTTGCCAAACCCCGAATCAAATTCATTGATTACCTTTAATAAGGTCTTTACACCAGCTTCGTAAATATTGGCATTGGTATTTAATTGTTCAGCGGACATTTGCCAACCTGCAGCAAAATATTTGGCAGTAGTTAGTGCTCTAAGTGCAGGGCTGCTCACAATGGCATCAGGCTTAATGGATTTTTCCACTAATCTATTGACCATTTCAGGAGCGTTTTTATGGCCACGGTGATTTAATGGCCTGTCAAAGTCCCTTAGGTTAGCGTCTCCCCAATCAGACTTCGCATGTCTAACAATAAAAAGTTGCTTCATTAAGTTTAAAGTATCAAAGGTGTGTTTTTGTTTGCGCAAATTAGTAAATAATATGGGTGCGCTTAATTTTATCGACATAAATTTCCTGCCTATGCCCGCTAAAAAAGGATATATAGCTTTGTGTCCCCTCTTTGAGGGGGTAAGGGGGAGGATAAAAACAAATGTATCTGCACAAAAATCAATCTGTGTATCTGTGGCTTTATCTTGTTTTCATGGCTTAGTGGTACAGATTTTTTCCAAACCATGAAGTAAACCTTATCTTTAGCCCTCGATGGCTCAAAAAGACGATTTTACCGTTAGTGTAATTATTCCCTGTTACAATCAAGCGTTATTGATTGAAGAAACACTTCATTCGGTATTAGCCTCTACTTATTTGCCCATCGAAATCATTATCGTAGACGATGGCTCCACAGATGAAAGTGTACAGGTAGTTGAAGAACTGGCTATACAATATCCTATCATCAAATTTTACAAGCAAGCAAATAGTGGCCCTTCGGTAGCCCGTAATCATGCCATTAGCAAGGCTAGTGGTACTTTCATTTTACCATTGGATGGTGACGACCTTATTTCTGCTGATTACATTGCCCAAGCCATCAGCACTTTTGAAGAAGACCCCACAGTTAAAGTAGTGTATTGTCAAGCCGAAAAGTTTGGTGCTAAAACGGGGAAATGGAATTTAAAGCCTTTCAGCTTGGAAAGTTTGGCTAAGGACAATATGATTTTTGTAAGTGCGCTTTATCGGAAAAGTGATTGGGAAGCCTGTGGTGGTTATCCGGAAGATTTACGCTGGGTGAGCGAAGACTGGGTGTTTTGGATTGCCATGCTCAAAAATGGGGGGAAGGTAGTTCAATTACCTATCACTGGATTTTATTATCGCATTAGCCCAAATTCACGTAGAAAGGGGATGGATAAGCAAAAAAAGCAGCGGCTGATTGACTATATCAATACGCACCATCGTGATTTCGTATATCGTTATTTGGATGGGCCTCTGCGTTTCCAACGCCGTCAGTCAAAGAGATATAATAAGTTGTTGAGATTTTTTGGATTGCTGAAGTAGTGAACTTAAACGTTCAAAACTGATGCTGATCCCGAATGTTCGGAACAGTATGACGGAACATTAATATGGCGTCATTGCGAGTTTACGAAGCAATCCTAAAGCTAGTTGTAGGTATTTATCGTTGTGAGATTGCTTCGTAAACTCGCAATGACGTGTAAACTATTAGGCTTTAGATTATCGATGATAAACCCCCGCATTTTTCACGCTGTTAACTGGCAAATCGGTATTTATATGTGCCTTGTATTTTAGGTTTAGGGGATGGAAAAGATTTCCAAAAACTGTCCAAGGAAGAGGGTAATTGCTTTGTCGGCCAGTAAATAAATTTTTTATTCGCTCTACATTCCTGCTGACAATGTTAGTGCCTTTCAATGCTCTTTCCCTAGGATGTTTGGCTGGATATTTTTTTAACCGTTCCAAGTTTTCATCCAATAACAAATGTAGATTATTCATCAGCTCTTGGGAAAGTGGTGTACCACCTCTGCCAATCCATGCAGTTACCGAAATGAGATCTTCATAAAAATCGGGCATCCAATTGCCATTTTGATCGTGTACTCTTGCTGGACCATTTTTACTTTCTTTTCGGCCAATCATGTACACGTCTGGGTTTTCGAATTGTTTCCAGCAACTAGCAAAACTCACTTCAGTAGCTTTAATATCATGCCATGCGCCACCATAATGGTGTAGCAAATAAATCCTGATGTAATCTGATTGGTGAACGACGCTAAGGTAGGGGAATGCTGGATGAAACGGCTGTTCAGGTATTTCCAGCAGATGCCAGTTTTGTGGACTCACCAAAAAAATAGGTACGCCAATGTTCTGTTGTAAAATTTCGAAACTTAGTAGACGGTTGCCTTCCATGGCATTTCCCGCCCAAAAAGTCCAAACCACAAAAGGTACGTGGTGTTGGTATTCAATACTTTTTACATCCGTAAGCAACATTAGATTTTATCTCTTCCTTTGGTGAATTTTTGCCAATAATATTTCCAAGGGTTGGTGTATTTCAATTGTTTCCAGGGGCGGCTGCCATGTGCCTTATGATATACAGGCGCATTAAACAAAATATAGTTTTTGAAATTTAAGGCAATTGATTTTTTGGAGATAATGGTGTCGTACCAATCTTTGCTGCGGTCTAATTCGCTAAAACTATAGCTGGTGAGGAAAGGTATGGTCATTAAGGTACAGCAAAAACTTAGGCTCCTGTTGGTTAAGGTGAAAGCTTCTGTTCTGCCTTTAAACTTAAGATAAGGGAAGTTAATTTCTCCGTTTTCGTCAACCGTTACGGCGCCAACCATTCCCGAATCGGATTGCTTTTCGTTAAAATCAAGCAGTTTGCTAAAAGTATCTGGTTTCACTTCTACGTCAGATTCTACTACGATTAAAGGAATATTTTTAGCGATAGCACGTTTTTGAGCGTCTTCCAATACCAAGTTATAATTTGGTGATGGTGTGTCGGTAATGTCTTCCAGATTGACCAATTCAAACTCCAGTTCGGCAGCACTTTTGGTAAGTGCTTCCTTGGTTTCGGCATTACTAAAATCGTTATATACAATGTACTCCAGCGCTATGTCACTTTGTTTAATGGCTGCAATAGTTTGAAGCGTATTTTCTATAGCGTTTTTAACGGGGGTAATTACAATTGCTCTAATCATTCAAGAAATTTTTAGGAAACCTGATAGTTTCCATCTTTCAATATCGCTTTAATTTTTGCGCCGAGCGAAAAAAGAGAAAGCTTTGTTCTAGTGTTTTCAGACTGTTTGTTGAGTCTTAACTTGGAACTGGCAATCTTTTCTTTGTAAGTGCTCAATGCACTGTAGCTTTTCCAAACCCAAAATTGTCCCATGAGTATTTTGGGTAAAACCTCAAAGATAAAGGTTTGTACCTTAAACCAAGTATACTGTGTTTTGTTTAAGTGGATGCCATGTAAAATGTAGCGGTTGCGATAATAGGTAGCTTTTACGCTCTTTTTAAGGTTATTGGCATTAATGGTAGATGATCCGATGTGATAACAGCTTGAAGCAAAGGCATAATAACATTTCCATCCTAAACGCCAAGCTCGTAAACTTAGGTCGACATCTTCGAAATAGAAGGGAGAGAAAATTTCATCGAATCCGAGGATTTGTTTGATCTTTTTAGAACAGACCAAGGCGTTAGCGCCAGACAGAAAAATAGTGGGAGCAGGTTGGTTTTGATCTGCCGTTCCGTAGATTTTGTTCTGTTTAAATTTAAAGCCAAATCTTTGCGGTAGCCTTGGTCCATCATGGGTATTAGAACCAGTATCAATAATACGGCCCATTACCCCAAAGGTATTTTCATCTTCAAAGCATTGCCATTGGTTGTCAAAGTAATTTGGGCTCAGCTGAATATCTGAGTTTAAAATCAACATGAGTTCTTTAGCAGCTTGCATGATGCCCTTGTTACAGGTAGCAGAAAAACCTTTGTTAATTTCATTTTTAAGCAAGATAATTTCAGGGTAGTGACTGTTCAAGAAAGCGACGGAGTCGTCTTTCGAGGCATCATCTACCACTATGATTTCATAATCAACGCCAGCATTTTTAATGGCTTGTACCGTAAATGGAAGAAATTCTTCCAGCAAATGGCGGCCATTATAATTGGGGATGACTATCGAAACACTTTTTTTATTCATGAGCGCTTACTGGTAAAGAAATCGCTGATTTGCTGTAATGAAAAAGCATTCAAGCATTTTTCGGCAGTTAGACCGCCTTTACGGCCTACTAACACGCCATAACGCATGTCCAAAAAGCCTTCTTTACGGTGGGCATCTGGGTTAACAGATAACAATACGCCTTTTTCCAACGCATAGCGGTGCCAGCGCCAGTCTAAATCCAAACGAAGTGGATTAGCATTGATTTCTATCACCACGTTATTGGCTGCACAAGCATCAATCACTTTTTTGAAATCAACATCGTAGCCTTTTCTGCTCAACAATAAGCGGCCAGTTGGATGCCCCAAAATGGTGGTGTAAGGATTTTCTATGGCAGTAATTAACCTTTCTGTAGCTTTCTCTTCCGTCATTTTCAGTTGACTGTGTACAGAGGCCACCACAAAATCAAAGGTTTTTAAAATATCGTCGCTGTAATCAAGCGAACCATCGTATAAAATATCACTTTCTATACCCTTAAAAATTTTAAAAGGGGCTAGTTTTTTGTTCAGTTCGTCAATTTGCTGGTGCTGTGCATAAACTCTTTGCTCATTTAAACCATTGGCATAAAATGCCGATTTAGAGTGGTCGCACATCCCCAAATATTCAAGTTTCAAAACATCACGGCAGTATAACGCCATGTCTTCTAAGGTATGTACACCGTCGCTCCAATCAGAGTGATTGTGTAAACTGCCTTTTAAATCTTTATCGGTAATGAGTACAGGCAGCTGATGTTTTTTCGCTAGTTCTATTTCGTCAAGTCCTTCACGTAATTCAGGTAAAACAAAATCAAGGCCTGCTTTTTCGTAAATATCTTCTTCGGCATGGAAAACATGGTCACCTGCTAAAGCCAATACTTGGTTCACGTGGGCTTCGCTTCCGGTAAGCTTAAAGTATTCGAGGTAAAACTGTGCTGTAGGAACTACAAATAGCTTTACGTTCAACCCATCAGCAGTTTGTGCTGTAAATGTGTTGGTACTGGTTTCTTCAAAACCCAACTGGAAGGTAGATAGCTGCGAAATTAAAAGGTCAGGACTTTCAGTACCTATAATCAGCACGGCTTCGTCTATAATTTCACAAGCTCTTCTGAAATCTCCAGCAATCCCTAGTAGGGCAAGCATATCTGCCTGATGTAGCCAAATGGCTAGTTTTTCATGTAATTCGTTAATGATAGGTTCAGCCTGTGCATACAAGAATTTGCCGTTGGCGGCCATTCTAAACTCTAGCACTTTCTTGATTTCTTCCTGAGTTTTTAGTCCAAAACCTTTGGCTTCTATTAACCTGTTTTCATTACAGGCATAATAAAGTTCTCCAACACTTTCTATCTGTAGATCGTGCCAGATAATACCTATTTTTTTTGGACCTATACCTTTAATGGCCAGCATTTCAATAATGCCTGGCGGAGTTTGGCTAATAAGGGTTTCTAGCTCTTGAATGGTTCCCGTTTCTAGCAACTCAATAATTTTAGCGGCAATACTTTTGCCAATTCCATCTACTTTATCAATCTCGGTAGTGGGCTTGGTAGCAATAGCAAAAGGTAATTTGTCTACTTTAAATGCCGCATTGGCTACAGATTTTACCTTGAATGGATTTTCATTATGAAGTTCCATTAATTGCGACAATAGCCTCAGTGTGCGTGCTATGGGTTTGTTTTCCATCTTACAGTATTGCGTGTTGCATTTGGCTTAATTTGGCGGTTACCAAACAAGCCAAATGCTAACTAAATCTCTTTACTTAATGATAATCTCGTGGTCTAATCTAGCTTGTATGCCTGTTTGGCTAAGCGCTTTTTTCATTTGTTGGTAAAGCACATAGTTCTCTCCAAACTCTTTCTTAGCGTAGTAGGCACTCACATTATCCTTTGCTGATCCTAAAAATTCTTTGATAGGGTCTATTTTTTCAGGGTATTCTACCACTTTGTAATCTTTTAGCTTCGCTTTTTTAGCTGCAGAAGTAATGGCGTCGCCAAAACTACCAATGCGATCGGCCAAGCCATTCGTTACCGCATCTTTACCTGTCCATACACGGCCGCCGCCCAAGCTATCTACCTGTGCTTTGGTTTTCTTTCTGCCGTTGGCAACTTTGGTAATGAAGGTTTCGTAGATATTGTTGACGCCTTTTTGTAAAATCATTCTTTCTGCTGGAGTCATTGGCCTGTTAGCACTCATAATGTCAGCATATTGGCCGGTTTTTACACCATCGAAAGTAATTCCCAATTTATCGTTCATTAGTTTTTGAGCATTAAAGAACATTCCAAAAACACCAATTGAACCAGTGATGGTATTAGGTTGTACAAAGATGCTGTCAGCCGCACAACCAATGTAATAGCCACCTGAAGCGGCTACGTCACCAAAAGAAGCAATTACAGGTTTGATTTTTTTGCTCAATTCAATTTCTCTCCAAATCACGTCAGAAGCTAAAGCGCTACCACCACCAGAGTTCACACGTAAAACAATGGCTTTCACACCTTCGTCTAATCTCGCTTTTCTAATGGCACGTGAAATACGTTCAGAACCAATTTGTTCATCTGAACCTTCGCCGCCAATAATTTCGCCATTGGCGTAAATTACGGCTACTTTGTTTTTAGAAGCAATATCTCCTTGAGAAGGAAGGTCTTTGATATAATCGTTAATGGTAATGCTATTAATATCGTCTTTTTTGCCTTTTCCAGTGATGTTTCGCAATTCGTCTAAAACTTCATCCTTGTATTTTAAACCATCCACCATTTTATAAGCCAAAGCATCATTAGGAGCTTGGATTTTAAACTGATCGGCAATTTGGAATAAACTGTCTGTGTTTAACTTACGACTTTCGGCAATCCCAGTTAAAAATGTTTGATATAGTCCATTGATATAAACACTCACTTGCTGACGATTGTAGTCGCTCATTTTGGTGTTAATGAAAGGCTCTACCGCACTTTTGTAATTGCCCACACGGATAATTTGTGGTTCAACACCCAATTTATCTAAGGCACCTTTGTAGAAAGACAGTTGTGCCTTGAAACCTTTAAACTCCAAGTCGCCTTCTGGGTTAAGATAAACCTTGCTTGCAGCCGAAGCCAAGTAGTAAGCACCTTGACTATATATTTCACTGTAGGCAATGACAGGTTTCTTGCTGGTTTTGAAATCAAGAATAGCGTTTCTAACTTCCAATAAGGTAGCCATGCCAGCATCTGGAGCCATTACGTTAATGTAAACCGCTTGAATGTTATCATCTGTTTTTGCTTTTTGAAGGGCTCTAATCACATCATTAAAGCCAATGCTTTTGTTGCCGCTGCCAAACATACTGCCGAAAGATTCTTTCGGGGTACGTTCTGTAATGGCTTGGTCAAGGTTAAGGTACAGTACGGAGTTGGCTTTGACGACAGCTTTGGTATCGCTATCAAGAGAAGAAATGATCCCTACAATGATCACGAAGCCTAAAATGCCTAAAATAACTGCTGAAATGACAATGCCAACTACCGTGGCAAAAACGTACTTGAAGAACTCTTTCATGTTAATTATGTTCTTAAGGTGATGAAATGTTTTTCGATTTTAACGAGATCGAAAAGGTTTTTAAATTTTATTGATTTAAGTTTGTAAAGTTAAAAAAAGCATTGTGATAAACCAGGTATTTCAAATGAAGTAGCTGATTTACTTTGCGGTTAAATAAACCTTACATGAAATTAGATAGCAGAGATGCTTATTTGTTACTTGGTACCAATTTGGGGGATATGTTAGAGAACCTGAAAACGGCTATTTTTTACATTGAAAGCGAGATAGGATTAGTTTTTGCGAAGTCGAGTGTTTATGAAACTGAAGCTTGGGGCAAAACAGACCAACCAGGTTTTTTAAACCAAGCCATTGCGGTAAAAAGTAACTTGTCTCCTTTGGAATTGCTGCAAACCTTGCTTGGCATTGAACAAAAAATGGGACGGGTAAGACTAGAGCGTTGGGGAGAACGTTTAATAGACATTGACCTCATTTTTTATGGAGATACGGTGCTTTCGGAGGGGGAGGTTTTGCAACTGCCACATCCAGAGATGCATAATCGAAGATTTGTGTTGGAGCCTTTAAATGAAATTGCCGAAAATTTTATTCATCCTGTTTTTAAGGAAAAAGTTTCAAGCATTTTAGCTAACTTGACCGATAAATTAACTGTTCAAAAAATATAAAGTATACCCAAAATGATTGATCCGGCTAAAAGTAAAGAAGATTTAGATTTATCATATTTGAAAGAGATGTCTGGCGATAGCGCTGATTTTATGATTGAAATGCTTGACACTTTAGTAGAGCAAATTCCTGTTTATTTGGAAGACTTACAAAAGGCCGTAGATGCAAAGGATTGGAAAGCAGCATCTGAGTTTGCGCACAAAGTAAAGCCTACTTTTTATTATGTAGGTAGAGAAGATATCAGGGATTATGTGCAACTGATAGAACGCAATGCGAAAGAAGGCATTGATGTTCACAATATTCCAAAAGCACTTGCTGAAATAAAAGAGGAACTGAAAACTATTTTGGAGCAAGTAGGGAAATCAAAAGCAGAATTGCAAAAACAACTTTAGGTTTTAAAACAGGGATTTGAAAAAATCCCTTTTATTTGTTCTTGAAATACACAAAGGACAATCCTATATACAGCAACAAGATTAAAGGCAAGGCCACAAACTGTTGCCAGAAGAATAGGGCTACCGATAAAATCATAAAGATGAACTTGATTTTATTCTCTCCCCAGCTAAAATTGCTGAACTTCAAAGAAAATATCCTGATTTCGCTAATCAACAAGTAGCTACTTACGATTGAAATCGCCGCTAAAACCATCCAATTTCCAATAATTTGAGGGTGGTAATCTGCTACATAAGGTAATGATACGATAAACAAAGTGTTCATTGGCGTATTCAAACCAATAAAATCTACTGTTTGACGAGTGTCTAAATTAAATTTAGCCAACCTTAATGCCGAGAATAAGGTGATAAGGAAACCTAGGTAGGGGAGGTATTCGTAAGTTCCATTACTCGCTTTAAATAAATGGAACATGATGGCACCAGGTAAAAAACCAAAGCTAACCATATCAGCCAAGGAATCGAGCTCCTTTCCAATGCCGTTTTTTATTTTTAATGCCCGTGCAGCCATGCCATCAAAAAAATCGAATATTCCCGATAGGATGACAAAATAGGCAGCAGATTTTAAATCGCCATTAAAACAAAACACAATACCTATACAGCCAGATAACAGGTTGGCACAGGTTAAAGCATTAGGGAGGTTAAACATTTTTTCTAAGGTTTGGTGGTGTAAGGGATAAGGTTTAAGGTTTAGATCTTGCCTAATTATACCTTAAACCTTAAACCATTTGCCTTATGTTATCCGTTCATTCCTAAAAGGAATTCTTCGTTACTCTTAGTGCCTTTAATTTGAGCTTGGATCAATTCCATTGCTTCTTGGCTATTCATATCGGCCAAGTGGTTACGCAATACCCAAATACGTTGTAAAGTTTCTCTATCCAATAATAGGTCATCTCTACGAGTACTTGATGCCGTAATGTCGATAGCAGGGAAGATACGTTTGTTGGCCAATTTACGGTCAAGTTGAAGCTCCATGTTACCAGTGCCTTTAAACTCTTCGAAAATCACCTCATCCATTTTAGAACCTGTTTCTGTTAAAGCAGTAGCTAAAATAGTTAACGAACCACCTTTTTCGATGTTACGGGCAGCACCAAAGAAACGTTTTGGCTTGTGTAAAGCGTTAGCATCAACACCACCAGAAAGGATTTTACCTGAAGCTGGTGCTGTAGTGTTATAAGCTCTGGCTAAACGTGTAATCGAGTCAAGCAAGATCACTACATCATGTCCACATTCCACTAAACGTTTTGATTTTTCTAAAACAATGTTCGCAATCTTCACGTGTCTTTCAGCAGGTTCATCAAAAGTAGATGAAATTACCTCTGCTCTTACGCTACGTGCCATATCAGTTACCTCTTCCGGACGCTCATCAATTAACAGGATGATCAAATAAACCTCTGGATGGTTTTTAGCAATAGCATTGGCTACCTCTTTTAATAAATTGGTTTTACCCGTTTTTGGCTGCGCCACAATTAAACCACGTTGTCCTTTACCAATTGGGGTAAACAAGTCCATGATGCGGGTAGAGTGGTTATTACTTTCAATAAACAGATCCAATTTCTCTGTAGGGAAAAGAGGGGTTAAGTAGTCAAAAGGTACACGGTCACGTACATCAGCAGGTACACGGCCATTAATGCTGATAACTTTTACCAAAGGAAAATATTTTTCGCCTTCTTTTGGTGGACGGATGCTACCATTAACGGTATCACCAGTTTTTAAACCAAACAATTTGATTTGCGATTGCGAAACATAAATATCATCTGGAGAAGATAAATAGTTGTAATCCGCAGAACGTAAAAAGCCATAACCATCAGGCATAATTTCTAAAACACCTTCGTTGGTGATGGTATTTTCGAAATCCAAGTTAGAATAGCTGGTCTCGTTCTGTTTTTGATTGTTATTATTATTGTTGTTGTTATTGTTTTGTTTTCTTTGTTGCTGGTTTTGCTCTGGTTGTGGTTTTTCTTCCTTCGCAGGTTTTTCATTTACCACAATCACTTCAGCTTCGGTTGAGCTGTCCTTATCTTTAGGCAGACGGTCTCTTTTTTTCTTCTGATTTTCTAATTTATCAGCAATACTCTCTTGTTTTTGTAGGTCTTGTCCAGTAACAAGAGCAATCGCTTCAAAATCAGGAGTTGGGATTTCAATTAAATCATCATCAAAAAGAGTAGGCTTTTGTACCTTTTCTTTTTTTGCTTCTACCGGAGCTTTTTTCTCCTCAGCAACAGGAGCAGCCTCCTTATTTTCTTTTACAATACGTGTTCTTTTTCTGGCAGGTTTTTCGGCATCTGTTTCTGCTGCAGGCTCTGGCGTTACTGCCACTTCGGCCGTTGCGGCTTGCCTTTTAAGAATTTCTTCAATTAAATCACTTTTACGCAAATCACCTGCTTTATCTACACCGTTTGCTTTTGCTAACTCACGCAGTTCGGTAGTAAGCTTTTCAGTTAGTTCTGTTTTACTAAACATTTATGTCTTGTCGAGAATTTTATTTTTAGGGTTTATCCAAACATACAACCAAAAAAGAGGCTCAAAAGATTTAAGGAATTTTCTTGCTAAGATTTTTTTGGAAGGTATTCAGATAAACTTTCTGGGAATTATGGCACAATTGTAGGAAAATGGATTTTAATCTGCAAGAGATTTTTTAAAAATTTTCATCATCACTTGGGTGTTTCACTCATGAGGTCAGTGCTTTAATTGCTAATCTGCTTCTTAAAACTACTTTCCTTAGTTTTAAACGTTGAAAAGGCAAAATTGTTTTAATAGCTTTTGTAGCCCCGCTTTTTGCTGCAATCTTTTTGTAAGCCCTGTCATCCAAACCTCGTAGGTTTTCAAAACCTACGAGGTTTTTGCCCCTCCCTGCCGCAAAAAGTATTTCCGCTTCAATCGGGTTTATCATACTTACGCCTGTGCACAGCACTTGCCAACTAAACCCGACACTGGCGGATACAGGCCTTGTGGCTAAGGCCAAGTAGGAGTATGAGCCTGTGGCGGGACTTCCATCGCTATTTAGCATTTCACTTGCTTTTCTAATATTATTTAAACTCATATTCAAACCTCGCAGGTTTTTAAAACCTACGAGGTTTGCTCTTTATTGAAAACTGAAAACTGTGAACCGAAAACTGTGAACTGAAAACTATTATTAGCATCTTTGCAGCAATCAAAAAATCGCATCAAAAAAATGAACAAGCAGCAGCTATTTGAACAAATTCAACGTAAAAAATCATTCTTATGTATAGGTCTAGATCCAGTTTTGGACAAACTGCCTAAGCATTTGTTAAAATATGAGGATCCGATACTTGAATTTAACAAGCAGTTGATTGATGCTACCCACGATTTATGTGTGGCCTACAAGCCTAATACCGCTTTTTATGAAACTAGAGGAGTAAAGGGTTGGGATACCTTGGTGAAAACTTGGCAGCATTTCCCTAAAGATGTATTTACCATTGCCGATGCTAAACGTGGCGATATCGGAAATACGTCGGCGATGTATGCAGAGGCTTTTTTCAATGAGGCTAGTTCCGAAATGAGCTTCGACTCGGTAACCGTAGCACCTTACATGGGGAAAGATTCAGTTTCTCCTTTTTTAAGCTACGAAGATAAATGGGTGATTTTATTGGCGCTAACTTCTAACGAGGGTAGCAAAGATTTTCAAACCAAGCAAAGCGATGATCAAAAACTGTATGAACAAGTGATCACTACTTCATCACAATGGGCTAGCAGCGAGCAAATGATGTACGTAGTAGGCGCAACCAAACCTGAGGAATTTCAAAATATTCGTCGTTTAGCACCTGATAACTTTTTGTTGGTGCCAGGTGTTGGTGCACAAGGCGGTAGTTTAAGTGCTGTTTGTGAGCACGGCTTAAACCAAGAGTGCGGTTTGTTGGTCAATTCGGCCCGTAGTATTATTTATGCAAGTAATGGCGAAGATTTTGCCGAAAAAGCTAGAGAAGAGGCTTTGGCACTTCAACAAGAAATGGAGCAGATCTTAACAGCAGCTAAGCTGATATGAAGCAAAAAAAAGATTTAAAACTTATTATCGCACTCTTTGCCATTGCCATTGTGTGGGGAACCACTTATTTGGGCATTCGCATTGCGGTGCATACCATTCCAGCTTGGTTTGTGGCTGGCTTGAGGCAAGTAGTTGCTTCTAGCATATTGCTGACTATTTTGCTGGTAAAAGGCCAATTTAAATGGATAGGCTGGAAAAGCCTAGGCCGTCAAATTTTGGTGGCTAGTTTAATGGTTATTGTGGCCAACGGGATGACTACCGTGGCAGAGGAGAGTATCCCAAGTGGATTAACCTCCTTGCTTACTGCACTTTCTCCCATCATTGTGTTTATTGGAAGTGTGGCCGTTGGTTTGCAAAAAGCAAGCTTAAAAGGTATTATAGGCGTGTTAGTTGGGTTTAGTGGCGTTGCCTTTATTTTTAGGGATGGCATTGGCGATTTGTTGGATCCAAATTATAAAACGGGTATTACCTATTTGGCCATGGCCATTTCGGGCTGGGCTGCCGGGACTATTTATACGAAAAAATATGCGCACAAAAGCGAGAACCTCTTTTTAGACTTGTTTTATCAGTTCGCCTACGCTGCTGTGGTTCAACTGATCATTGCCTCTTTGGTTTCTCCGTCTACGGATATTAGCCAATGGACATGGCAAAGTTTGGCAGCTATTGTATATTTGGGCGTGTTTGGTTCGGTGGTGGGTTTTTTCTGCTACAATTATGCTTTAAAACGAGTAAAAGCTACCGAAGTCTCTATTTTGTCATACTTCAACACCATTATCGCCATCTTTTTAGGTTGGTTGATTCTTAATGAAACGGTTACCTACGATTTACTGATTGCTACCGTTTTAATTATACTAGGCGTGTTCATTACCAACTATAAAAGGGCCGAAGCAAAGTAGTTAATTCGAATAAGTTTTAAGTTAATGAGTTGATGGATTTATTCCTTAACTTTCATTATGCGTATACCTGAAGAACTTATTCATTTGATATGGCAGCTGAGGCTCTATGATAGTGCCGATCTGCAAACTACTGATCATGAACCTATACAGGTTTTAAATGGTGGTTATGCCAATAAGCATGCGGGACCCGATTTTACAAATGCCAAAATAGTGATTGGGCAAACCACTTGGGTGGGGCAGGTAGAAATTCATTTGAAGTCTTCTGATTGGTATGTACATGGTCATCAAAATGATGCCGCCTACAATAATGTGATTTTACATGTGGTGCTAGATGATGACACGCAGGTTCAAACCGCAGATGGCGCTACATTACCTACACTTTCTTTAAAAGGAAGAATTACCGAGCAGTTGTTGGAGAGATATCAATTGCTGATTGGTGCTGCTTATACTTTCCCCTGCGAGAAACAGATTGGTGAAATTGACAGCTTTGTAATCAAAGGTTTTTTACCTAGGGTGTTGGTAGAAAGGATGGAACAAAAATGCAAAGAGGTTTTTGAGCGTTTGGAACAACTCAATGGTAATTGGGACGAGACTTTCTATCATTTCATGGCCAGAAGTTTTGGTTTTAAAGTAAACGCTTTGTCGATGCAGTTGTTGGCGCAAAGTTTACCACAACATTTATTTGCTAAGCATAAAGACCAGGCGATGCAAATTGAAGCGCTAGTTTTTGGTCAGGCGGGTTTTTTAAACCAAACATTTGAAGAAGAGTACCCTAACTTATTAAAACAGGAATACGCTTTTTTAAAGAAAAAGTACCGTTTACAGGATATTGGTGTTGCCTTGTGGAAATTCTTGAGGATGCGCCCGCAAAATTTTCCCACGCTTAGGCTAGCGCAATTTGCAGCATTGATTGTAAAATCAAACCATTTACTCTCTTCGGTGTTAGAAGTGAAGAAAATAAAAGAGCTACACCTGTTGTTTGAGGATTTGCCCGTAAATAAGTTTTGGGAAACGCATTACCATTTTAATAAAGAAGCGGCACATGTGAATGTGCAATTAGGTAAGCAATCCATTGATAATATTTTGATCAATACGGTAAGCTTGTTTTTATTTGCTTACGGGAAATATACCCAGCAAGCGAACTATCAGACAAGAGCATTTTATTTGCTGGAAAGTATTGCTGCAGAGCAAAACAAAGTGATTTCGCAATATGAAAGCGCGGGGGTAGAGATAGAAAATGCTTATCAAACACAGGCATTGCTGCAATTAAGGAAAAATTATTGCGATCATAAGAAATGTTTGAGCTGTGGAATTGGCCTCAAGATTTTGAAGAGATAATGTTTGAGTATTTTGGTGCTTAGTTGTTAAAATACAGATGGATAGTGGAAATATTTTAAGTAAATTTAGCTTAAGGTTAAGAGGGGAAAGTTGTAGGACAGTGTTTTCTGAATTTCTTAACATAGGTCAAGAATTTAGGATTTGAGTTGCCTTAGCTTTGCAATCATTATTTGTAGTTAAACTAAACTTTAATAATTAAAATCAGAAAAATGAGAAAATTACTTTTTGCGCTTCCTGCGCTTCTTTTAATGGCGTCTTGTGGAGGTTCGTCGAACAATACGGCAACAACAAGCGAGCAGACTGCTGCTGAACACAAAGGTGAAACCTTCATGATTGACACTACAACTACTTCGGTAGATTGGAAAGGTGCGCACAAAGGTGGATTGGCTCCACGTTGGGGTAAAATCAAAGTTACTTCTGGAACTATTTCGGTAGAAAAGGATTCAGTGAATGGCGGTGAATTTATCGTGGATATGAAATCTCTTCAAGTGGATCCAGCATCGGTAACAGAAGAAGGTAAAAAAGCTACAGATCTAGAAGGACACTTGAAAAGTCCAGATTTCTTTGATGTAGAAAAAGCACCAACCGCTAAATTTGTGATTACTAAAGTGGCTCCATATACTGCCGCTGATGGCGCTAGCTTAGTTGCTGATCCTAATTATTTTATCAGTGGAAACTTGACCCTTAAAGACAAAACATTAAATGTTACCTTCCCCGCAAAAGTTCAAGTAACTGCAACTTCAGTTACTGCTTCAGCTAAGTTTGTGATCGATAGAAGTGCTTGGGGCATCAATTATAAAACAGAAGGTAGCCCAGAAAACTGGATGATTTCAAAAGATGTTGAAATTGGCCTTACACTTAACGCTAAAAAATAAGTATTTAATAACCATAGGTTAAATTATAGTGAACAGTCCGGCAATCCTTTGTCGGACTGTTTTTTTTATGCAGGTAACCTATATCGTTGGGTTAATTTTTCTGAATGTGAACATTTCTAAGCATGCTCATATCAAAACCTCGAAATGTCACGTTATAAAATTCGAATTTAAAATGTAGTGCTTATCTATTAATTTTGTAAATTAGAATATAAAATCAGATCAAATGTTTCAGCGGATAGTTACTTTCTTTGAACAACGCAGCTTTGGAGTGTCGGCTTATTTGGCCAACAAATTAAACATGAGTACCGCTAAGGTACGTCTGTTTTTTATCTATTCTTCGTTTTTGGCCGTGGGCTTTCCGATCCTGTTCTATATTTTAGCAGCGGTAGTTTTGGATATCAGGAACTACATGAAGCGTATTAGATTGAGGGTTTGGGAATAATTTAATTTACGATTTTAGAATGACGATTGACGATTTGATCAAAAAGTTGCCATGTCATTACTGACTGCGTAAGTTACTTTTAACTCGTAACTCCGTTAATCGTCGTCCCTTAAAATTTCTGCGATTTCGTTAAATCCTTTCTCGGCAGCTAAGTCAGCAGGCAGTTTACCGCCTTCCATTCTTAAGGTTACTTCGGCACCATGCTCCAGCAAAAGAATAATCATTTCGATATTTCCCAATTGGGCTGCGCTGTGCAAAGGCGCCACGCCTGATTTTTGGCATACATTAGGATAGGCTCCAGCATCCAATAGCATTTTGGCAATATTGTAGTTATTACTTGCCACGGCAGAGTGGATAGGGAAAACATTAAAGCCATTTTTGCTTGGCAAGTTTACCTCGGCGCCTTTTAATACCAGGAAACGGGCAATTTCTTCGTGACCAAAATAACAGGCCAGTCCAAGAGGCGTAAAGCCATCTACCGAGTATTCGTTAACAATCTTTGGATTTTTAAAAACAATTAGGGTAACATCATCAAATTTGCCTACGGCACAAGCATCAAAGATGTTCAATTCGGGCATAAACTCCACAATGGCATTGGCAATGTCCATTTTTTTATAGTAACAGGCCAATAGCATAGGCGAAATCTGATGGGAAGTCAGTTGCGTTGCCAAGCTAGGTTTTTGCGACAAAAGTGCCACAATTTCCTCTAATTGGTTGTTTTCTATAAGTGTTTCGAGTTGCGTGATGTCCATTTTTTAAATTAGTTTTCGCCAACAGGTTAAATTAACGAAAATTAATTAACATTTTTAAAACAAAAAATCCTGCACAGTTAGCGGTTGTGCAGGATAAAACTAAAATAAAAAACCTATACAATAAATTAATTGCTGAACATGTTTAAGACTATACAGCTTTAATAAGGTTTAAAGCCTCGCTTCAAATTTCGAGGTAAATAAGCAAATAAGTTAAAGCTGGCGAAAGCAAAAGAATATAAACAGTTTCTTATATTTGTTCATTAAAATTATAAACGATACGATGTCGGTAAGGGGAAATTCATTTAAATCCAATTCTTTTAAACAAAATGCAGAATCAGGTAAAAGTGGGCCAAAAACTAGCCCTAAAGAGCCCCGAGTAAGAGCCGAATATCTTCCAAAATTTAACCTTCAGGACGGACGACTGGTTAAAATTATCGGTTTGCTGTTCATCATCTTCTCTATTTATTTCTTGGTGGCCTTTACCTCTTACATTTTTACGTGGGAAGAAGACCAGAGTTACGTGATTGATGCCAATGGAGGATGGAGTAATCTGTTTAAAAGCATCGACGAACTAAAACAAAGCGGTGTTGAAGATCCCATTGTACAAAACTGGCTGGGTAAAATAGGCGCATTATTGTCGCACCAATTTATTTACGAATGGTTTGGTGTAGCATCTTTCTTGTTCGTATTTGTGTTTTTTGTGATTGGTTATCGCTTGCTGTTGAAAGTGAGAATATTTGCCATTGAGAAAGTGTTAGCCTATAGCTTCTTTTTCTTATTGTTCCTGTCTTTGGCTTTTGGTTTCGGACACTCGTTTTTTGCTAAAACCCCTCACTTCCTAGAAGGAGAATTTGGCTATTGGAGCAATAAATTGTTAGAAGTACAGATTGGCAGAACTGGCGTAGCAGGTTTATTGATTTTCTTAGGCCTTTCGGTACTTATTGTGGCCTATAACATCGACTTTAAGCTTCCTGAAAAACAACCGGCACCTAATCCGAGAAGGATTATTGATCCAGAAGTCCCTGAAAATATCCAACTGGAAGATGAAACCAAATCTGAACCAGTAGAGTTTAGTTTGAATGATAGATATAGGAACCAACAAAAGTTAGAGCAGAACATTACTTTAACACCTAGCAGGTTTGACAGAAAAGAACCAGAGGTGGAAGAGGATGATAACAGTGGTATTCCACTTCCTACCAACGTGTTGCTAACGCCCGCAGTTGCTGCACCAGTAGTTACTCCTGTGGTAGAGACGTTAAGTCCAGCGGCTAGTTTAGCCATGGAAATTACGCCAACACCAAAAGTAGAAGAGAAGGTAGAAGAGCCTACGTTTACGATTGAGAAAACGGAAGAAGAAGCTAAGTCGGAAGAACTGGTAGATCAATTTGGGACTTATGATCCTACCTTGGATTTATCTAACTATAAGTATCCGCATTTAGATTTGTTGGAAAATTATGGCACCAATAAAATCTCGGTAAATGCCGATGAGTTGGAGGCCAATAAAAACAAAATTGTAGAGACCTTAAATCACTACAATATCGAAATTGATAAGATTAAAGCGACTATTGGTCCAACGGTAACCCTTTACGAAATTATTCCGGCGCCAGGGGTTCGTATTTCTAAGATCAAAAACTTGGAAGACGATATTGCCCTAAGCTTGGCTGCTTTGGGTATACGTATCATTGCGCCAATGCCTGGTAAAGGAACTATTGGTATTGAGGTGCCTAACTCTCATCCAGAAATGGTGGCCATGAGAAGCGTGTTGGCTACGGAGAAGTTTCAGCAATCGAACATGGATTTGCCTATTGCTTTGGGTAAAACCATTAGTAATGAGGTTTATATTGCCGATTTGGCTAAAATGCCCCACTTATTGGTAGCGGGTGCTACTGGGCAAGGTAAATCCGTAGGGATTAACTCCATCTTGGTATCCCTGCTTTACAAGAAGCATCCTTCGCAGTTAAAATTTGTATTGGTTGACCCTAAAAAGGTGGAGCTTACGCTATTCAATAAAATAGAGCGTCATTTCTTGGCTAAATTACCAGGTGGCGAGGATGCCATCATTACCGATACCAAAAAGGTAGTACATACTTTGAATTCCTTGTGTATTGAAATGGATCAACGTTATGATTTGTTGAAAGATGCGATGGTGAGGAACTTGAAAGAGTACAACGAAAAATTCATCAAGCGCAAGCTTAACCCAAATAACGGTCACCGTTTCCTACCTTACATTGTTTTGGTAGTAGATGAGTTTGCCGATTTGATCATGACGGCTGGTAAGGAGGTGGAAACACCAATTGCCCGTTTGGCGCAGTTAGCTCGTGCCATTGGTATTCACTTGGTATTGGCTACGCAACGTCCATCTGTAAACGTAATTACTGGTACCATTAAAGCTAACTTCCCTGCCAGATTGGCGTTTAGGGTACTGTCAAAAATTGACTCCCGTACCATTTTAGACAGTGGTGGTGCGGATCAATTGATTGGTAGGGGTGATATGCTTTTAGCTACTGGTAGCGACTTGATTAGGCTACAATGTGCTTTTGTAGACACTCCTGAGGTAGATCGAATTTCTGACTTTATTGGTAATCAACGTGGCTATCCTGATGCCTACTTGTTGCCTGAATATATCGATGAAAATGGCGAAGGTTCTTCTAAAGAATTTGATCCAGATGATAAAGACCCATTGTTTGAAGATGCGGCCAGATTAATCGTTATGCATCAACAAGGTTCTACTTCATTGATCCAAAGAAAAATGAAATTAGGTTATAACAGAGCAGGTAGAATTATCGATCAATTGGAAGCTGCGGGAGTAGTTGGTCCGTTTGAAGGTAGCAAGGCAAGAGAAGTTTTAATTCCTGATGAATACGCTTTGGAACAATTCTTGAGTAACCTTAACAATAGTTAAAAAAGATTTTAGAATAATAGATAAAATGAAGAGAGCAATTATAGCGTTTTTAGCACTAGGTGTTTTTGCTTCGGTAGCATCAGCACAAACAGATCCTAAAGCGAAAGCAATTTTAGCAGAAGTAAGTAAAAAATATCGTTCGTATGATGTGGTGAAAACCGATTTTACCTTTACTTTGGATAATAAACAAGCCAAGGTTAAAGAAACGCAGCAAGGTACTTTATACGTAAAAGCTAATGCTAATAAATACAAAGTAGCCATGACCAATCAAGAGTTGATCAGTGATGGTAAAGTACAATGGACTTACTTGAAAAATGATAAAGAAGTGCAGATCAATAACGTAGATCCTAGTGGTGAAGCTTTAAACCCTGCCAAAATTTTCACCATTTACGAAAAAGGCTTCAAATACATTTATACTGGTGAGCAAAAAGTAGGTTCAAAGGTTTATCAAATGATTGATTTGTCGCCTACAGACATTAAGAAAAATGTATTTAAAGTGCGTTTAAGCATTGATAAAGCAGCTAAGCAAATCGCCAACATCGTTATTTTCGAAAAAAACGGTAATACTTACACTTACAATGTGAAAACGTTTTCACCTAACATTAAAGTTCCTGAAACTACCTTCGCATTTGATGCCAAGAAATATCCAGGAGTGGAAGTGGTTGATTTGAGATAATTAAAATTAATTATACATCGAAAAGGGTTTAGGTTAGTAGCTTAAGCCCTTTTTTATTATCTTCGAAAATCACGCAGAACAACTATTTTGAAGATTACTTTTTTAGGTACGGGCACATCACAAGGCATTCCAGTAATTGGTTGTAAATGTGCTGTATGCCAGTCTACCGATAAAAGGGATAAGCGATTAAGGGTTTCTGTGTGGGTAAAAACTGCCAATAAAAGCATTGTAATTGATAGTGGCCCCGATTTCAGATACCAAATGCTACGGGCAGGGGTAGAGGATCTAGATGCCATTCTTTATACCCACGAACATAAAGATCACGTAGCAGGATTGGATGATATTCGGCCTTATAACTATATCCTTAAAAAGAGAATAGACATTTTTGCAACCGAGCGGGTACAGGAGGCGTTGAAAAGAGAATTCCAATACATTTTTTCTGATGTGAAATATCACGGCCTGCCGCAAATTAACCTGCATACCATTACTGATAAATCTTTTGATATTGGGGAAACTACCATTGTTCCCTTTGAGGTAATGCATTATAAGTTGCCCATTTTAGGCTATAGGATAGGGGATTTTACTTACATTACGGATGCCAAAACCATTAGCGACGCCTCCCTGGAAAAAATAAAAGGAACCAAGGTTTTAGTACTTAACGCACTACAGAAAGAAGACCATATCTCACATTTAACTTTTTCAGAAGCCATTGAAATGGCCAATAAAATAGGGGCAGAGATGACCTATTTTACCCACATTAGCCATAACCTAGGTTTACATGAAGAAGTAAGTAAGGAATTACCAGCCCATATTAAGTTGGCTTATGATGGTTTAACTATTGAACTGTAGGTTGGCTTTTTTGGTTGGTTAGTTGTTTAGTTGACCTTTTAAAAACAATTTGAAATTCCTGTATTTTTTTCAATTCAAATGATATCTTTGCAGCATTAAGATACCCAGGTGGCGAAATTGGTAGACGCACCATCTTGAGGGGGTGGCGCTGGCAACGGCGTGGCAGTTCGAATCTGCTTCTGGGTACACTTTTTAACAGCTAACGATCAAATTGTTAGCTTTTTTTTGATAAATTCTTTCAGTTCAAATTCATCTGTTCGGCTTATTTTTGATTATCTCAATGTTTTGCATTTGCAAATGCTTGTGAATTTCAATTTTGAACTGTTTTGAAGCTAATCTTTGAAAAACAGAAGTTCATCATCATCTTAATTTAAGCATCATGGTTGTTTCTCAAAAAGTATTTTTTCCTTTGAGGTTTAGATTTAAAAAGTGATACTTGTAATCATGAACGTGTGAAAAGTTAAATATGTATTTACAGTATTTAAGCAAAATCTCGTCTACCGTTTTATAATCGAAGACTTATATTAGAGCCCAGTTAGCACATGCAACTCTTAAATCGTCGAGTATTTGCTTGTAGGCTTGGCGATATACAGGTTTTCTAAGTCGTCTATATTAAATCTAAAGTGAGAAGAAATCGTAAAAAAAATGGCTTCAGTACCAAAAATTAAAACTTATCATTTTCTTCCATATAAATATGGCTCGGAACTCCTGTTGGATATTGGACGTATTGAAACATTGAATCATTATGTATTAGATAATACATTACATCAGTGTAGTTTTTACGAAATTATTTTTATTGAAGGGGGAGCGGGCACTTTTACACTAGACGAAAAAAGGACAATAATAACGCCACAAACTGTTATTTTTACAAGTCCTGGGCAAGTGCGTTATTGGGAAATTGAAGAGGATGTAAAGGGCTATGTATTGTTTTTTGAAAAGGACTTTCTCCATCTTTTTTTTTCAGACGAACTATTCCTATATCGTTTTCAATATTTCCATCAATATTCACGTCCCAACGACATGCACCTGTTGGATACGCCATTTGTAAAATGCCTAGAGCTTTTATATGGGATAGAAGAGGAGTTTGGGCAGCTTCAGAATGATAGCAATCATTTGATTAGGTCACTTTTATATCAATTATTGGTGCTTCTCAATCGATATTACGCGGGTGCCTACAATGTTCAGAGAGACACCTATGTTCATCCAGATTTTTACAGGTTTCGATCTTTGTTGGAAAAGAAATTTGTAAATAGCCAGAGTGTTGAAGCCTACTCAAAAATGCTTAATGTCAGCTCGGGATTCCTCAATAAAATTTGCAGGCAATTTAGCGGGTTAACAGCTCAACAAATGATCCATTACAAGCTGATTTCAGAAATAAAGAAACAGCTTTATCAAAAAAAATCCTCAAAGGAGATTTCCTACGAGTTTGGCTTTTCAGATCCTTCTAATTTTAACCGTTTCTTTAAAAAATTTACAGGTACCACACCTCAGCAGTACCGGAAGAAGATTTAAATGACCATTTTGAAGATAAAATGACCATTTTAATGGGATAAGCATGTTCTAATTTTACAAAAAAAAGAACATGGTAAAATATACATTTAGCCTTCTCTTGTTGGTGATAAGCGTACTGGTTGCACAAGCAGAACAATTATATGTTAATCCTCAGACTGGTAATGACACAAACTCTGGAATAAAGGAACGTCCGTTAAAGACAATTATTGAAGCAGCTAAGCGTGTAAATTTAAATAAAGAGCCGGGAGCAACCACCATCTTCCTGTCAGAAGGCGTACACCTGTTAACCCAAACCGTTATATTCACTAACGATAAGTATACCCTTAAAAACCGTCTTGTTATTTGTGCAGATGTTATGCCTGACGATGCAGACTGGACACCTCAAAAAATGCCGGTTGTAGTAACAGCAGTGCCGCTTACGCCAGGTATTGGCGGAGAAGAAGCCAAAGGGATACAGCCAGAGGTTAGCCATGTGACCATTGAAGGTCTAAGATTTACTGGCAGTCCAGATTACGCTTATATAGATGGAAATAATCTACGTCGTTCCTATCCAATATGGCGTAATGGAAAAAAATTGGATGATCTACTTATATCACAATGCCTATTTGCTGGAGATGTTGATGTATTGCCTTTACATGTGGGGGTTATAGCCAATGGTTACGGCCTAGTTATCGACCATTGCGTTTTCTACAACTGTAAAAATCCAGTTGTTTTTTGGCAAACTGATGGAGGAACAGGTAGCCGTAATGCGATGCGTTATTCGCTAGTGTATGGGTGTTATTTCAGTGGTGTTTGGACTACGAATAGTACCAACGGAGAAGATTTCGATTTTCACAACAACATCATCGCAAACAGTAGTACGGTATGGATAAGAGAAAAAGGCAGTACACGCCATTACAAAGTTTCTGATTGCATTTTTACTGACAATATCAATTTGGCTGGATATGCAAGTGGGCCGTTAAGTGGGAACGATAGAACTTCAACAGATTTTCTAGAAATGAAAAACGTACAAACTACCGGAACTGTAAAAATTGAAAAAGATCAAAGTAAACGTAATTACCTGCAATTGGCGGAAGGTTCGATCGGTTCGGAAATAAAGGCCGGACTTTTTAAAAAGAACCAATAGTTTTTTGGCTATCCTGCTCTATTCCCAGATTGATAACAAATTTGGTTGATGGACCTTTGGGCAAATTTGGTGCGCAATGGTTGATCATAGCATCTGTTTTTAGGCATTTTGGCTTTAGTATTATTGGTGTTTTATAAGCGCTTTAAATAGGTTAACACACTTCTACTATAAATGAAAAATAATTGAATAGTAACAAATTTTAAAAACAAAATTATGAAATCAATCTCAAAAAAAAACTTATTAGCAGCCATGTTCATATCACTAAGTGTCTTATTTTTAGTGTCGTGCAAAAAGAAAAGTGATAACCCAAATAATGGTAGTAAAATTTCAATGAAAATAACTGTTACAGTAACAGGAGCTGATCAGAGCGATCAGGTAGATTTTCAGGTAAGTGCCGGAAACCATGATGCCAGCCAGTACGGAGCACCTGTTTGGACAATGAATGGTACCTCGCAAGGTAATCAGAACAGTATAATCATAGACGAAAAAAGTTTTATAGGAACGACAAAAACTTATGTGTTCGAAACCGTAAAACCATTTGATTTTGGGAGATTGAACGTTGTCGTATCCAATTTAGAGGGTGGACCGATAACTGCAAGCTATAAAACTGAAGTTAATGGTAAGGTGGAGACGAATGAAAATGTAGTGGTTGCAGTAGATCAATCTTACAATAAGGGATTCACATATGGAACAAGTAGATAGACCTAATTGACGATTCTAGTTTATAGATTAAAAGAGCCTGTGTCATCAAGATCAGGTTCTTTTTTGCCTTTATGGGGTTTTGTATATCATGGTGGAATATTTGCGCTTTCGTTACGAACGGTACAACCTAATCATGTTTTTTACTCCCTTATATCTGGTAATGTTGGGCTGGTTGCCGGCTCATAAGCGATAAAAAGCGTTTTAAATCTTCAAAGTGCAGTTTTTAATGTCAATTCGTTGTACAACCGAACAAGCGTACGTACATTTTTAAATGTAAACGATTTGTTTTTATAATGCTGTGCTGATATTTTATCGGCTAGCATATCTTGCAGTAAGGCAATGCGTTCTTTCCTTGTTTTGCTGCCAGTACTTGCAAAGGAGTTGTATTTAATAGGAACCAGTTGAGCTCCATTTTTTTCTATATACCAATTGGTAAATTTAGCATTTGGAATGCCTCCAGTGGCAATAATTGAACTAAAGGTAGTAGCGATCCCTAAGGCATTATCAGGGGTGTGTCCATAGAGGTAGCTATTAAGTTCGTATAGTGTTATTCTTCCATCTTCAATACACCTTAGCCAATCGGCTTTTTGGGGAATGGACATTTTTTTTGCCAGCTTTTCTGGGATAAGGTTAGGAAGTACCTTGCTGCGATAAGTGGCTTTATGTTTGGCATAATAATAAGCGGTGTAAATATTGGGGTCAATGTGATAAGTACTGTCGGCGGTAACTAATTTTAAACTACCCGTAAAAATGTTGACTTTAATTTTGCCATATATGGTGTCGTTAGTTTTTGTTACGATGTAACTGTCCTGAGCGAGTGGTAGATGTGCATTTGTTGAAAGCCCGAATATGATGAGGAAAAACAATAGAAATGATTTTAAATTAAGCATATCAGAAGGTTTACGATTTCAAATGATAGGACAAACATATCTTTAAAAAAGCGAGAAATCCTTTACATATGTTGAGAAGAAAAAGGATCATAAAAACACCCCGCCCGTTGGGCACCCCTCTGAAAGAGGGGAATGGCGTGATGAATTCCCCTCTTTCAGAGGGGTGGTCGAAGACTGGGGTGTTGTTTAGTTTAATAGTTTAATCAAACAATTCAGTTAAATACTAAGCCACAGGCAATGAAAAACTGAAAGTACTGCCTTCGCCCAATTCACTCTCTACCCATATTTTTCCTTGTTGCGCTTCAATGAAATCTTTAGAAATACTTAACCCAAGTCCTGAACCTGATTTATGTTGCCCATCTGTAGGTACTTGGAAATAGCGTTTAAACAATTCATTTTTATATTGTGCTTCTATGCCTTTTCCGTAATCGCGGACACTGAAAACTAGCATGTGTTCCACTTCCTTTAAAGTAATATCGATGTTGGAGTTAGTTCCACTATACCTAATGGCATTACTAAGGAAATTAACCAGTACCCAAGCAGATTTTTCCTGATCGGCATTTAAAGTAGGCAATTGCTCTGGAACAGCTAATTTTACGGCAATCTGCTTCTGCTGCATTTGTAATTTTACAGCATTTAAGGCATAATCTAATATCTGTTTGGCATCACTTTGTTGGATGTTGAGCTTAATGTTGCCCGTTTCTACTTGGGCAAGGTCTAGCAGTTCACCCGTTATCTTGAGTAACCTATTGGCATCATCATTAATATGGTTGATCATGTGATGTTGCTCTTGGTTTAACGGACCTACACGAGTATCTTCCAGTAATTTTAGGCTCATTTTAATAGAAGATATGGGCGTTTTAAGCTCATGCGAAATGGTGGCCATGAAATTTGTCTTGGCTTGATCTAGTTCCTTAAAATCGGTCACGTTTTTTAAGATAAACACCTTGCCAGCGGTTTTTTCTGTAAAGGCGATATCATTGTCTTCCCCAAGCGTTTCAGGAATGGTAATGTCGTTACGCTCTACGCTAAAGAACTGTGGTTTTTGGTTCATCACAATCTGTAGGAGGGCGCTATCCTTTTTCTCGATAATGGTTTTCATCAAAGAATTTTGCTTGGTCACTTCCGCTACATTTTTACCCAGCATTAAACTTGCCTCAATGTTCAATAATTCGCTAGCTAACTTATTTAAAAAGATGATGGTTCCTTTTTCATCAATCCCTACTACGGCATCCTGCATTTGTTCAATAATGGTCTCTATCCGTAGTTTTTCTGATTTAAGCTTGGCCACATTGCTGTTTTCCCATTGATCTAGCTTTTTGGCCATGTCGTTAAAAGCAGAAGCCAGTTGCGTAAATTCGTCGGTACCCTTAATATGCAAGCGCTGCTTATAGTTCTTTAAGGAAATTTCCTTGATCCCTTCTAACAGTTGGGCTAGCGGATTGGCAATGAATCCTGGAAAGCTCACAATGAAGGTGAACAGAATAAGAAAGAAAATGAAGGACGCTAAACCAAGGTATAAGGTAGATTGCGCTACGGTTTTCTCCGATTGTTGACTTTTACTTACAATGGCCTGCATATTCAGGTCTTCTATCTGATAAATAGCAGCTTTAATGTTTGCCAGTTCGTTGGCATTGGTTTGTCGCTGTAAGCGGCCATAAGCTTTTTCCAATTCAGCCACAGCATTACCTTCGCCTGTTTCGGTAATATTTTGCCTTTCTTGGCTGAGTAGTTTTGCAAACGCCGTTTTAGAAGCATCGCTCTTCAAACTATCCTTATCAATGAGCAGGCGCATGGCCTTGGCATATTGTAGGGAGTGGTTGTTGTCTTTTAAAATCAATGCGGCACTTTCAGAAATGCGGTTGATTTGATACAGGGAAATGGCGCCAAATAATATCAAGATGATAAAAAGGAAACCAATGCCCAACCTGAGTTTTGTTTTAAGCTTCATGGCGTTTGAATTAGGATAAAATTACCAAATCGATACTTCGGTTGGCGATGTTTTTTAATAATTTATTTAAAAGATAGCGACGGGTAATGAGGTTGAACCAATGGAAATGTGGCTTGCCTATGCACAGTGTGGTAATTTTCTTTTCGTTTACAACCTCAATAATGGCTTGTGCCACCTGATTGCTCTTAACCTTCATCACTTCGGCACCTAGTTCTGTAGCGAGTTTAAAATTATTGATGAGATGTCGCTGTTTATCTAAGGCAATTTTACTGAGCTGTTCGCTTTCCGTTTGTACATACAGCACCATCCATGGCGAGCGATAGTAATTGGCCAGTTTAGCGGTTTTACGAATAATGAATTGTGCGGTTTTCCAGTTGGAAGAGATACAAGCTAAAAAGCGTTCCTGCCTTACATTGCCCAAATGCCTTTGTGTAATTTTTTGATCTAAATAGGAAGCTACGGTACTTAAAGCCTGTTCGCGGAGCTGTATAATGGTTTCCTTTTTAAAGAAATGATCCAAAGCCCTATTAATTTTATCTTCCTTGTAAATTTTTCCTGCTTTAAGTCTGTCAATCAGTTCATCTACACTTAAATCAATGTTCACGACTTCATCAGCTATTTTAAGTAATTGATCGGGGATGGTTTCCGTAATGGTAATGCCACTGATTTGCAGCATCCTTTCGTTTAGGCTATCCAAATGTTGGATGTTCACGGCAGTAATCACCGATATTCCAGCATTTAAAATATCAACCACATCTTGCCAGCGCTTTTCGTTTTTGCTCCCTGGAATGTTATGGTGTGCCAATTCATCAACCACTACCACTTCGGGATGTCTGATCAATACCGCTTGTAAGTCTAATTCTTCTAAGCCCTTGCCTTTATGAAACAATTGGGTACGAGGAATGAGTGGCAAGCCTTTTACCAAAGCTTCTGTTTCTGTACGGTCATGGGTTTCAACATAGGCAATTTGTACATCAATATGATGCTGCAATAGGCTATGAGCTTCTTGCAGCATCCGATAGGTTTTCCCCACGCCAGCGCTCATGCCCAAGTAAATCTTGAGATGGCCACGCTTTGATTTTTGCAGTAGCTCAAGGAAATGAGTGTGGGATGGAGAATTTGTTGACATGTTTTTAAAATGAAATGGCTAAACTGGTGGTGATACTGGCGTTGTAATCTACAGGGTTGTTGTTTCTGATAAATTGTTTATCGCCTTGATATACTTTGCCTTCTAAACGCAGTAATGCTTGTTTAAAGGGATTGTAATAGATATTCAAAGAATAGCCGTTTACTTTAAAGCCATCAGGACTGATGCCTGTAACAATCATCGCTTGCTTGTCTTTATAGTATTCATATCTTCCTGCCAGTGCCCAAGTAGGCGAGAAGGTATATCTGGCAATGATTACTGGAGCAAGTATTTCTTTCTTTTCGCTACTGCCTTTGGCTATTTGCTGTGTACCATAATCAATACCTGCGGTAATGCCAAACTGATTGCTTAACTGAAAAACACCATACAAGTTGTGATAAAATCGTTGAGTGCGTACGGCATTTTGGCCTTCATAACCCAGATAACTGCTATAGTTCAAAGTGATTTTGTCGCTCGCTTTAAAGTTCAATTGTAAACCCCCTGCAGGTTTCGATTGACTATCTGCCCGTTTAATGCGCTGCCATCCATTGAGGTATAATAGGGTAGCACTAAATTTCTGATCATCGGTAGTATAGCTCAACTTGGCACCTGTTTCAAAATAAGGTGTGTTTTCAGAAACAATGTTTCGCGTAAGTACCCAGCAGTCTTTGGAAATGGCGCTTTCGAAACCAATGTGCGAACTGAATACCCCAGCATCTAGCCAAAGGTTAGCGGTTTTGGAGAGCTTAACCCCTGCATTGGCTTCGTAGGCATTTTTCATCACATCTGGTTCTGCGGTATAATTGGCGGTCATGTAGGTGCCTAAGGCTATGGCGAGGTTAGCCCTAACTTGTTCGGTTTGGTAATTGGCCTTGATAAAAGCGAGGTTAAGGTTTACTTCGTTATGGCGGTTATGGCTGTAAATAAAACTTGGGCGTTGGTTATTGCTGGGTTGGTTAAAGTCGTAAGTGTAATAGGTTTCAATATAGCCTGATAGGGTTAGAGGGTTGTTATTTTGGGCAAAAGAGTATTGGACTAATAATAGGGTTGCTGCTGAGAAAAGTATTTTTTTCATGATGGTTATTTTAAATTGGGGATAAGAGACTGTTTATTGCTGCTATGCATGGTTTGGTCGCCACAGCATAGGTTAACCCGTTGCATTTTATTAATGTTGTTGAGTTGCTATGTGTCTATGTGGTTCATTTATAGATTAGATAACCACATAGACACATAGGGGTATTTCAACTAGTTATCATATCAAATATTTGATATGTTGTCATTTCTCTTATTTATTAAGTTGATCTAGTGCAATGTTTAAGGAAAGCACATTAATTTTTGAGGGACCAAATAGGCCAAGCAGGGGTTGCTCGGTTTGGGTGTCAATGAGTTTCATCACCTTTGATAAAGGGATTTGATGGTATTGAGCAATGCGTTTGGCTTGTATTTTAGTGCCTTCAACAGAGATATTAGGATCAAGGCCACTGCCTGAAGCGGTAATCAATTCTGCGGGAATATCGCTTTTTTGTAGACCATTGTGGTATTTTAACAGGGTGTCGATCCTGTTGTTCACTTCTTTGAGATAGTCGGCATTGGTTGGACCTTTGTTTGAACCTCCAGAGCCAGCAGCATTATAATTCACTGCTGAAGGGCGGCCCCAAAAGTATTGAGGTTTAGTGAATGATTGTCCAAGTTGTTTATAGCCCACTACTTTGCCATTGAGTTCAAGTTTTTCGCCGCTACCTTGTCCTTTGCTTAATTTGGCAGCAAAGCTGATAAAGAGCGGATAGAGTACACATAAGATGACTGTAAATACCAGTGTAATGCGTATGGATGGAAACAAATACTTTTTCATGTTACTAAAAATGAGAGGCTATAGGAACAAGCCGATACATAAATCAATTAATTTAATGCCTACAAAAGGGGCTACAATACCACCCAAGCCATAAATAAATAGGTTACGGCGTAGCAATGCGCTGGCTCCAATAGGTTTGTAGGCAACTCCTTTTAGGGCCAATGGAATAAGTAGTGGAATAATGATGGCATTGAAAATCACTGCCGAAAGGATGGCGCTTTCTGGACTTTTAAGGCCCATGATGTTCAAGCCCCGCAAAGCGGGAATAGCCGCAATAAAGAGTGCTGGAACAATGGCAAAATACTTGGCTACATCGTTGGCAATAGAAAAAGTGGTTAAAGTACCTCTGGTGATCAGTAGTTGTTTACCTATTTCTACAATTTCAATCAGCTTGGTAGGGTCGTTATCCAAATCCACCATGTTACCTGCTTCTTTAGCCGCTTGGGTACCGCTGTTCATGGCTACACCCACATCTGCCTGTGCCAAGGCAGGTGCATCGTTGGTCCCGTCTCCCATCATGGCTACCAGCTTGCCTGTTTGTTGTTCGGCTTTAATGTAGTTCATCTTATCCTCAGGCTTTGCCTCGGCAATAAAATCATCTACCCCAGCTTTTTGAGCAATGTATTTAGCCGTTAAAGGATTGTCGCCTGTAACCATTACGGTTTTAACCCCCATTTTACGTAGGCGCTCAAAACGTTCGCTAATGCCAGGTTTAATGATGTCCTGTAATTCTATTACGCCTAAAGGCTGATGGTTCCTGCTTAATACTAAAGGCGTACCGCCATTTTCGGCAATGTGTTTTACCTGAACAATTAATGCTGATGGCATTTCAAAGTGGTGCTTCTGGGCAAAGAGTTTCATGGCATCAAAAGAACCTTTTCTAATGCTTAGCCCATCGGCAGTGTCAATCCCGCTAGAACGTGTTTCGGCAGTAAAGGCAATGAAAGTCGCATGACTAGGCGGGGTTAATACCAAATTAGGATAGGCGTTTTGTGCCAGTTCCAAAATTGATTTCCCTTCTGGCGTTTGGTCGGCCAGGGAGGCTAAGGCAGCTAACCTGATGAATTCCAGTTCATCTACCTCTGGTATCGGATAAAATGCGGTAGCTTTCCTATTGCCAATGGTAATGGTACCTGTTTTGTCTAAAAGCAATACATCAATATCGCCAGCAGTTTCCACGGCCTTGCCCGATTTGGTAATCACATTGGCACGTAAGGCCCTGTCCATTCCCGCAATACCAATAGCCGAAAGTAGTCCGCCAATAGTGGTAGGAATTAGACATACAAACAGCGCAATGAGAGCCGCAATGGTGATGGGTGTTTGTGCATAGCTGGCAAAGGGTTTTAAGGTCACGCAAACAATAATGAAAATGAGGGTGAAGCTGGCTAAAAGGATGGTAAGGGCAATTTCATTAGGTGTTTTTTGTCTAGAGGCACCTTCCACTAAGGCAATCATTTTATCCAGAAAGCTCTCGCCAGGTTGAGCGGTTACTTTCACTTTAATCTGATCTGAAAGTACTTTTGTACCTCCAGTTACCGAAGATTTATCGCCCCCAGCTTCCCTGATTACAGGAGCCGACTCACCAGTAATGGCACTTTCGTCGATGGTAGCAATACCTTCTATAATTTCACCATCCGTAGGGATAATCTCTCCTGCATCGCAGATAAAAATATCATCCTTTTGGAGGGCATTACTGGAAATGGCTTTAATGCTTCCATCGGCTAAAAACAAACGTGCAGGGGTCTCTTCCCTTGTTTTACGTAAACTATCTGCCTGTGCTTTACCACGGGCTTCGGCAATCGCTTCCGCAAAATTGGCAAATAACAGGGTAGCAAAAAGCACTATAAATACACAAAGGTTATAGGCAAAGCTGCCTTGAGAACTGTTATTTAAACTGTATATACTTACCCCTGCCATAATGATGGTACCAATTTCAACGGTAAACATCACTGGGTTTTTCACCATGGTGAGCGGGTTAAGTTTTACAAAAGATTGTTTAACGGCTACGCTAACTAGGCTAGCATTTAATAGTCGTGAAGATTGATGTTCCATCGTTTTATTTGATCATGGTAAAGTATTCTGCAATAGGGCCTAAGGCCAATGCAGGGAAATAAGAAAGGGCGTTGAGGATCACAATAATGGTGAAGGTCATGAGTGCAAAAGTTTTGGTGTCTATTTGCAAGGTGCCCGCACTTTCAGGAATGTATTTTTTCTTGGCTAGCAAACCCGCAATGGCTAAAGGACCAATGATGGGGATAAAGCGACCAAATAATAATACAAAGCCCGTAAGTACATTCCAAAAGGTATTGTTGTCGCCCAAACCTTCAAAGCCAGAGCCATTGTTGGCATTAGACGAAGTGACTTCATAGAGCATTTCAGAAAAACCATGAAAGCTAGGGTTATTAAGCCATGCCGAAGGAGCGACTTCCCAAGGAGCTTGTCCGTATTGGGTGAAAGTATATGCTGCCAAGGCGGTACCACACATGATTAAAAAGGGACTGATCAAAGTAACCAGGGCGGCAATTTTCACTTCTCTGGCTTCTAGCTTGTGACCCAAAAACTCGGGCGTTCTGCCCACCATCAGTCCGGCAATAAATACGGCAATTACGAGGTAAACAAAATAGTTGAGCAAGCCAACCCCACAACCACCGTAAATGGCATTGATCATCATGGCTAATAATTGGTATAAACCAGTGAGCGGCATGGCGCTGTCGTGCATGCTATTGACCGAACCTGTACTTACTACCGTGGTAATGGTGCTCCAATAGGCACTGGCAGCAGGACCAAAGCGTACTTCTTTCCCTTCCATCGCACCTGTAGTTTGGGAAATGCCCATTTTGGTGAGGTTAGGATTTCCGCCCAGTTCGCTTTGTAGGGTAGGGAGCAGAAGGAGCAGGAAACCTACCGTCATGACGCCAAAAATAGACCAAGCCAGTTTTTTACGGCCAATGAACAAACCAAAAGCAATCACCATAGCAATAGGGATAATCATTTGCGCAATAGCCTCGGTCATGTTGGTAAGGTAATTAGGGTTTTCTAACGGATGGGCCGAGTTCGCACCAAACCAACCCCCTCCGTTAGTTCCCAAATGTTTAATGGCCACCATTGGCGCTGCGGGGCCTCTGCTTACCGACACGCTATCGCCTTGTAAACTCACGATTTGGTCTTTCCCTTCGTAAGAAGCAGGAACGCCATTAAATGCCAATATAAGGGCAACCACTACAGCTATTGGTAATAATATTCGGGTAATGGATAGCGTAAAGTGTTGCCAAAAGTTGCCCAGCTTAGTGGTGGTTTTTTCTTTAAAGGCTTTAAAGAAAGAGATGGCAATGGCCATACCTGTTGCAGCGGAAACAAAATGCAGAAACATGAGGATAAAGTGCTGCACCAAATAGCTCACGCCACTTTCGCCACTATAGTGCTGTAAGTTACAGTTCACCACAAAGCTGATAATGGTATTGAAAGCTAAGTGTGGCGACATGCCAGGATTGCCATCAGGGTTAAGCGGGAGTTTATCTTGATTGATCAAGACAAAAAAGCCATACACCAACCAAAGTGCATTAATGGTAAGCATGGCTTTAAGGTGTTGCTTCCAATCCATTTGTTCCGCTGGATTGATGCCGGAGAGTTTATAGATGAATTTTTCAAGGGGTGCCAGCACGTTTGTCCATACGCGTTGGTCCGCAAATACCTTTGCAATGTAGCTTCCCAATGGGATGCCAATGAGTAGCGTAAGGGCAAAGGTGGCTATGATGCCTAAGATTTCGGTTTGCATGATTTAGAATTTTTCGGGATAGAGCAGTACGTATAACATGTATGCGAATACCGCTACGGAAATAATGAATAGAATAAGCATGGGTTAAATTTTTTCGAACCAATCAACTGTTTTAAAGAAAAGCCACATGCACACCAGCAGGGCCAATAAGAGAAGTAGTGTCATCATCATTTTTATGTTTTTTACCCTGCTTTGCTAGGGATGTGCCAAAAATGACGGTGATTAGTTAATTGTTTGTTTTTGAGTGTTTTGAGTTGTTTTGTTGAGTTGGAGGTATCAAAAAAGCTTCTCATTTTGAGAAGCTGGTTTATCATTTTGAGTAAAGTTGTTTAGCTATTCTTCATTGTGTGAATAACAAATGGCGATGCCATGAGTTTACTATGTGTCTATGTGGTTCAATTTTTTGATGTTGGCAAGAAATTGTTATTAAATAAAATATAAACCACATAGACACATAGAGGCTTTTTGCTTAGTTTTTTAAATTCTTTATATTTGAAGACCATGAAAAATAATCTTATGAAAAGAAACATCAATTATCTCTTTTACACCATCTTTTTAGTTTCTCTTTTTGCATGTAAGAAACAGGCGGTAGAGGTTCCAAAAAATGAAAAATATATTCAATATTTCAAGGCCGATATTGCAGGACAAACGTTAGATCTCAAGAGCTCGATAGATGAGAACAGAGATCTATTTAGAGGAAGCTACACTGAAATTGGATTTGGAGATGGGACATTTAAGGAAATGTATACCGTGAATGTTGCGGTTCCTAACACGTTATTAAATACCTCAATTCAGAGCAAGCTTCAATTCCAGCTTTTTGATATCAAAAAAGGTGTGTACCAATTATCAAATGATGATTCTTACCAAAAGGATTTTTCAAGTCACATCTATTTGGTGACGAACTTAGGTATGCAAGACTCTAAGCTGTATACTACTAATGAGAAGAAACCTCCATTCAATATTTCTATCACGAGATATGAAAAAGTAAAAGGCAGTATGATTCCATTTGTGGGCGGAAAGCTAAATGGCGTTTTGTATAATGTTAAAGACCTAAAGGATTCTATTGTAATTGACAATGGAGTATTCGATGTCAGATACTGATTAAGAGTTTACTAGGAACCTATGTGGTTCATTGGATCACTTAAAACTTTGGAATATGGTACTGTTCCATTTTGCGGTACAACGTAGCTAAACCAATACCTAATAAGCGGGCTGTTTCGGTTTTATTGCCTGCCGTGTATTGCAACACTTTTTTGATATGCTGTTCTTCTACACTGGCCATATCCATACTTGTTGCGGTACTGCCTTGTTGGTTAAAGTTGAAAGGAAGCAATGTTTCATCCAATGTGTTTGTCTCGCTTAAAATCAAAGTGCGTTCAATGGTGTTCTTTAGCTCGCGAATATTCCCTTTCCATTGATGTTGTAACAATAAGCTTTTAAAAGATTTGCTCATCTGCGCTGCTGGGGTCCCATTCAGTTTGGCAAAATGGTTGATGAAATGTTGCGCCAGTAGTAAAATATCATCGCCTCTTTGGTTTAATTGGGGCAAATTGAGCGTAAAAACAGATAGTCGGTAGTATAAATCTTCCCTGAAATTACCTTTCTCTATTTCTTCGTTAAGGTTTTTATGAGTAGCAGCAATAAGCCTGATGTTTACTTTTTGGGTCTGTAGGTCGCCCAATTTAATAAAAGTACCATCTTCCAATACCCGCAATACTTTGGCCTGCATGTGCAGTGGCATATCCCCAATTTCATCTAAAAACAAGGTGCCGCCATCGGCCTGTTCCAATAAGCCTTTTTTGTCTTGCAATGCCCCTGTAAAGGCACCTTTTTTATAACCAAAGAGCTCGCTTTCCAACAAATCGGCACTAATGGCACTACAGTTAATGGCCACCAGTTCATTTTTGCTACGTTTACTGCTTTGGTGAATGGCTTTGGCAAATACTTCTTTTCCTGTACCTGTTTCGCCCAGTAGCAATACATTGGCATCGGTGGTCGCTACCTTTTTAGCCATGGTAATAGATTGCTCAATAGCCTGCGATTGTCCGATAATATTTTCAAAACCTTTACTGGAGGGGTGGGGTTGTGCTTGAACGATATTCGCTTTGACCGCTGCTTCAAATGCTTTGGCAACCAATGGAATAATTTTATCATTGTCGTCGCCTTTAGTAATGTAGTCGTAAGCGCCGTTTTTCATAGCCTTTACACTATCGGCAATGGTTCCATAAGCGGTAAGGTTAATCACTTGTACGTAGGGCTTTTGTTGTTTAATAAGCGCTACAAGGTCTATTCCGCTATAATCGGGTAGTTTAACATCGCATAATACTACCCCAATATCCTGCTGTTGCAATAGGGCCAAACCTTCTTTGCCCGTGTAAGCTTTATGAACCGTGTATCCTTCTAATTCGAGGATGCGTGCCAATAGGTCGCACAGCTTTTTTTCATCATCAATGATCAGTATGGATTGTGGGTTCATGCTGCAAAGATAAGATGGTTTTTTGGTTTTTTAGTGGGATGGTTTTTTGGGTTAGAAACTAGGAACTAGTTGTTAGTAGCTAGTAATTAGTGGTTAGTTGTTTGTAGGTCCATTTGTCATCCAGAGCGTAACCTGTACCGACATGTCGGTAGCGAAGGATCTTATAATCATTGATTGTTTAACTGATTAGTTGTTTCCAGTAAATTATGCTGATTTTCCCCCAGATTGGTCATTGTTTTATTGAAGATTGTTTATTGACTATTGATCATTGGTTATTAATTCTTGGTCATTGTTTATTAACCATTTACCACTTTATAAACTAAAATGATGCCTTATCCTATTTGATTTTTACTAAAAAGCCAACTCGTAAAGCCAGAATAATCCTTATCTTAATGTATTGAGCAATGAGTATGGGCAGTGTAGCGAAGCAATATGCCGTCAATATAAAAGCAGCATGCTAAAACTACGGACTTGTACGGACTTCTATGGACTTGTACGCACTTTTACGGAGTTTTAGTAAATAAGGGGTGGAATGTGCATGGAAATATGCTTGATTAAATGTAAACATAATTTACCTTATGAAAAACAAATCAACCAAAAAAGGGGAGGACTATGCGCTCTCCGCTAATTCTAAATTATCTGGCCTCGATTTTTCGCGGGCCATGGGATGGGCTTCCAAAATTTACGCGCCATTAAAGCAAAATGAAAGCTGGCTGTGTAATGATGCCGTTTTTAGGTGTTTAAAAAAGCTTTTACTAGAGTTGTGTGCTACTGACTATATCCATCCAGTGGGTAGTAAAAAGTTGTGTGGGGCAGATATTGACAAGCTCAAAAAATGGCGAGTGAATAACTATAGGCAATGGAACGAGTATTTGCATTTTAAGCCTTCGCTAAGCGTTAATCCTAAACACGGAGAAGTGGTTTTGGCTTTGGATAATTTTATGCTGGAGAAGGATAGCTTGCCCCCTCGGGCTTGTGCAATAGCCATGCGTTTTTATCTCATTTTTTTGAATGAGGAAGATGATACTTGTTCTTCGGTAGTGATTGATGAGCTGGTTGTTCCCGTAGGAGGTAAACTAGAAGCTTTGGAAGCTAGCTTTACTTTTGGTCCTGTAGTAAATGGATGTTTGTTATTATTAAGTGCCTATCAATTACATTTGATAGATAGCAGCGGCAGTGGTAGCTTTGCCTCGCATGATAAGCGTTATTATGGAGCCAATATGGTAGAGGTGATTGCTGTACGGCAAGGGATAGTGGCTAATTATGAGAAAAAGGATATTTTGCCAGAGGAAAAGGTTGTGGTACCTAAAGTGGCTTGGGTAAAACGGAGTAGCTGATAATGACAGTCACACGCGGTATGCGTGCGCCAATGAGGGAATTAGGAACTAGTGGTTAGTGGCTAGTAATTAGTGGTTAGTAGATCCGTTTGTCATCCAGAGCGTAACCTGTACCGACATGTCGGTAGCGAAGGATCTTTAAGAGATTTTTTAGTTGTTAATTTGTTTAACTCGTTAACTATTGCTCTCGTAGATTGAATATTTTAATAATAGGTTCTTTGTTGTTTTGTTATTTGTCGATTCTTGGAATACGGCTATGTTTATTTTAAATATCAAAACCTACGGTTTTATTTCCTTTAATCGGTTTATTTCTTGGTGGAGTACTTGCCGCGCTGTTTTGGAATTAGTCAAATTAATGGCTTTGCTGTAATGTTGAATGGCAATAGAGGCATCTATATCAGCATACAGATGGCCCAATAGTTCGTGATAATAAGTATGTTCTGAAAGGTTTACCTTTTCTATTTCTCTGATTGCTTCTTTGCAACCATAAACTTTAGAAAAAGCAAATACCCTGTTTAGGACGGTAACGGGCGAATATTCTATCAATAAGAGCTGGTCGTATAGCTGTAAAATATGGTTCCATTTGGTGTCGTCACCAGATGTGGTATGCCAATAAGCCATGGCTGCTTCTAAATGATATTTTGAAATTTCTGTGCCGTGGCAAGCATTTACCAAATAGTAGTTGCCTCTGTCAATAAGTGATTTGTCCCACAGGTTTTTGTCCTGTTGGTCAAAAAGTATGTTTACACGATCAGCCGTATTTCTTGCCTCCAATCTTGAACTTTGAAAACACATTAACGCCAGTAAAGCATTTACTTGGGGCGTATTGGTCAACAAATGCTCAGTTAAAATGAGTGCTAACCTTATAGCCTCTGAACAAAGTTCTTTTCTGATCAACTGATTATTGCTCTTAGAAAAATAGCCCTCGTTAAAAAGCAGATATATCGTTTTTAGAACAGTGTCTAATCCTGATTTTATAGCGACCTTGTTTAAAGGCTTAATTTGGAAATTATCATTTCGAAGATTAGTTCTTGCCCTATGTAAACGCTTTTTTATGGTTTCTTTTTTTGTTAAAAAAGCGTTGGCAATTTCTTCTAAGCTAAAACCGCAAAGAATTTGAAGTGCCAAGCAGATTTGTGCTTGGGCAGCATTGGGGGTATTACAGATCGTAAAAATCATTGACAATTGGCTATCCGCAATAACTTGGTCGCTAAAATCCAATGCTTCTTCTATTTCAATACTATTTGCTTTGATGCTGTCCTTAACTCGTAACTCAAAAATGGCAATATGTTTGAAATGATCTTTTGCTTTGTTTTTGGCAACGGTATAAAGCCAAGCAATAGGATTTTCGGGAATGCCGTTTAATGCCCAATTTTCGGAAGCCTTAAGAAAAGTGTCACTTGCGATATCTTCCGCTGCTTCAATATGTTTTAAGCCAAAATGACGGCACAGGACGGCCGTCATTTTAGCATATTCTTGTCTGAATAAATGTGGTATAATCTCGTTATGTGGTTTTGTTTTGTCCAAACTAGTCACGCTTTAAAACTTCTCTCACTTCAATATTTCCGCCTATTTTAAAAATCGGATTGCCTTTTGCCATTTCTACCGCTTCATCAATAGTAGCAACTTTAACAATGATATAGCCAACCACAAACTCTTTTATTTCGGTATAAGGGCCATCGGTTACTACATTATCCGGTTTCACGGTTTTGGCACTTCCTACAATAGGTAAAAGCGTATTACCTTTGTCTACTAGTTTGTTTTGTGCAGCAATCCCAGCCAACCAATTCATCCTTTCTTGCATCTGTTCTGGTGATGGCTTGAAGTCGGCAATGTCTTTTAATCTGAAGATTAATACGAATTCTTTCATTTCTGTTAAATTATAGGTTTTTTATAATTTCTTCATAGTTTTCTTTAAAGTCAGGACTGGCCGTTCCTTCAATTCTATAAGTGCAAATATCTGTGATTCCTGTGTAGGCATTAAAAACGGATTTGATATAAGCTGCAGTATAATCATTGTCGCTACTCCAGTCTGATAATTTGCCACCAGAAGCGATGGCTAGGTATACTTTTTTATCCCTTAAGTAACCGATTCGTGTTCCATCATCATTATATCCATAAGTGATGCCAAATCGAATAAGTTGGTCAATCCATGCTTTTAAAGGCGCGGCAACTCCTAAATTATGCACAGGTGTACCAATAACAATAAAGTCTGCATCTTTAATTTCGTTAAGAATAGTATGAGCATACTTTAGCGTTGTATTTTCGCCCTCGTTAATCGCATCTGGATTCTTGTAAAACTCTTTAATCAAGGTCTGATCCATAAAAGGAGGGAAGTCGACCGATAGATTCCTTTCGACGATTTGATTGGCCAGCTTTTTTTCTATTAATTTTCTAACAATGGTAGAGCTTAATCCTTGGCTATAGGATTGATTTCCCCTTGCACTTGAAATGATATGCAAAACATTTTTCATCTTTTAAATTTTTGTTGTTTTGCCTCTATGACGATTGAGTTTTCAAAAGGGGGACAATCTTTACCTACAACTTGGGTAGAAAAGTATTTTTAGGAGATGGGTTATTGAATATTGGTTCTTTGTCGTTTTGTTATTTGTCTATTCTTGGAATATGACTATGTTTATTTAAAATATCACTATTAATGAAAATCATACTGCTATTATTTTTAACGTTTATTTTTAGTTGTGATGGACAATCTAACGAGGTAAAGAAACAACCCATCAAAGAAAGCAAGCTCAATAAGCACAATTCTTCGTTTAAAATTAACGATGGCCTTTCTAGAGGAAATCCAAGTGAAAAGATAGAAGGTGCCATCGGAATAGTTACCTTGAGTGATGATTATAGGTTTGGAGATACCATTAGTGTTTATCAATCCAATGGAACATTGCTGACGGTTTTAAAAAAATCAGAAGAGTATCAGGTAATTGCCTTAAAATGTATTGCACAAACGAGTTTATTTTATCAGGTCATCTTGGACAATGGTAAAAAAGGCTTGATTTCTCGTTATTCAAAACATATAAAATTTCAGACATGGGAAGACCACATCTTAAGTCTGTTCAGCGTTAAATTTAATGAAGACAGTAATCCATTAATGACGAAAGCTAACTCGCAAGGAAATAGACTTCGTTTTGATAGAGATGAATATTATCATCCCGATCAGATAAAGGGTGAGTGGTTAAGAGTAAAATGGGGGTCTGAAAATCATTGGAGTTACGGGTGGATTAGATGGAAAAACAAAGGTAAGCTAATCATCGAGGTTTATTATTTTGCCTAGTTATTTGTAGAAAGTTTATGAAGGAGTTCAGGACTTATTTTGGTGGTTTTTTAATTATCGCTTTAATTGGCTATTGGGCTTGGATTTTTATAACTAGACAAGTGAAAGATCATCTTTTAAAGAATAATTCGAAAGTAATCAAAGCGGTAATTATTAATCATCGTAATGATATGGGGAATAGTCCAGTTTCCCATCAATATTCCTACTCCTACAAATTTGAAGTGAATGGTGAAAGTTATATTGGTGATAGCCTTGATCCAAAATTTGATATTGGCGACACTATTTTGATTAAATATGCTAATGATTATCCAGTATTTAATGAGCCTTTGGATTAGAATGAAATTCTTTTTAAGAATAAAGTTAATTGTGCCTTATATGGTGCTTAGTATTTTAATTGCTTGCACTGCAGAGGAAAAAAAAGAATTTGAAGTTAAACAGCTTGACTTGTCGGGTTTTAAAGTAGCTCAACCCAAAGATTCCGTATACACGGGTATTACAGTATTAGAAACTTATTCCAATGAGCAGCCCTGTAATAATGTTGTTCCCAACGCTAATTTATATGTGCTGAAAAAAACTGATGATTTGGACACTTTATATGTTTTTGATACCTGTAGTGAAGTGCCATGGTTTGTAAAGGAAATTAAGTATGAAAATTTTGCGATACTTAAAGAGGATATAAAAGACCATATTCCAGATAAAGTTAATATCATAGTGCCAAAATCATTTAAATTGCCACCTTATGCTAAAATTATGCATGCTAGTTTAACAAGGTTGGAAGATTAACATGTTTTAAGGGCAAACTCCTCTAGCACAAGCGGACACTTGCGCCAGAAGAGAAGCATGTAAATTTGTATGAAATACTAAAATTTTAAATAGATGAATGATTAAGCGACATAAAATCTTCACATTGTTAGAACAGGAAATCCCTGAATTTAAGTACGATGGAGTAGGTAGTGATGATATATTTATTGTATTTATATTTTTTATTGATTTTGTGATAAAAAATATAGAAAATGAAGTGCTGTTAAATAGGGTAGTGAAAGTGATTAACGAGATTTATACAACCCAATCTATAGATGAAATGTCGTTGTTAGATGATTTTGCAATTAGCTTGTATGACAGCAAGTGCTATGATATCATTCGGACTAGATTAAACGAAGGGGTAGGCGAATATTTCGATCTGAATGTAGAAGCTTGGAAAAGAGGGAATCATATTGTTTGATTTTGAATAGTCACACGCGGCACGCGTGCGCCAATGAGGGGTTCAAAATATTGGCGTGGTGTAAGTATTGGATCTAACTATGATGATACAAAGACTTATCATCCATGGGCATTTGATAAAGCTGTTATGAAGCAATTTAAGGATGATAATAGTTCTTTAGCAGGGACGGGATTTAACCCTTATATAGATGGTTCTTTAGGAGGACATGCGCCTAACAATGGTAATTTGAGTGCAGGAAACCGTCTTAACGCAGGATATGAGAAAGGTAAAATGGATGCTGAGCTTTTGATTAGAAGTTTAGCTAGAACCAATGGGGTAATTACAGAAAGCTTAAAGATAGTTACACATAGCATGGGAGCGGCATTTGGTAAGGGGTATATAATGGCAATCATTGATTATGCTAAAGATCATCCTGAATTAGCAAAAGGGCTTAGTATAACAGAATATGACTTTGCAGCATTTCAGCAAAACCAATTATGGGCAATTCCTGGTGTGCCGTTGTTTCAGTTTGATAATAAGGGAGATGGTGTTGTTGGCGGTGTTATAGGGAGATTGAATGGTAGTAAGCACGCTAAGCAAGAAGGGCGAGAGGAGAAAGGTAGTAACGATAATGTATCTTCCTACGGTGGGCATGCAGTCCAAGATTTTTTAAATGCAATATCAACCTTGACAGAGGGAAGATATAAGTTTATAGATGGGAAATTTGTTAAACAATAAAATAAAGTATGAAAAAGATTTATAGCCCAGTTGGGTTTTATGTATTATGGATAATCATTTGCTTATTTTTTTTGTTGCTTGTCCCATTTATTTCTAGAAATTATCATTCAAGTGCGCAAGTCCCTTTTGTGTTGGGTACTTATGCTATAATCGGTTTGGTATGTGGAACATTTCTAATAAGTTTGCTAAATATGATCCTCTTTAAAAGCTGGGTCAAAAAGTTTTGGTATATAAATGGTCTCATAACCTTTGTCACAGGATTTGTAATCATATATTTTCTAATCAAGATGATTACTTTATAACTATTAGTTCAACTGTAATGCTCTGGTTTGTAATGTGGGTAGTCTGATTTATCTTTACTACAAATGATTTCAAAAGCTAAGCTTGGCATAAAAATAAAGCCCACTGACATCCATCGGTGGGCATAACCAAACAAACTTTTGAAGATTTATAACTACACAACAGCAAACCCATAAAAAGGTTTTGACTGTGGTGGAATTTAAACCATTGGTTTGCGCTATCACTAACCATAAGGATAGCAAGCTTTCAATTTCATCCTAATTACCCTTCTCAATCAGCTCAATAATTTTTAGGGCGACACCACTTGATGACTGGAAATTTTGTCCTGTAATAATTCGGCCGTCTTGTTCAACGTAGGATATATTCCGCTTTGAAAATTTGAAATTTCCCCCTCTTTCTTCTATGGTCTTTTGGATTAAGAAAGGGAAGTGTTTAAAATATTCACCGTCTTGTTTTTCAAAAGAATCAGGATAACCACTTACTGTTTTTCCGTCAACTAAGAATTTGCCATCTTTAGTTTTCAAATGTACAATGCCCGCTGTGCCATGACATACTGAAGAAATAATGCCATTATTATCTTCATATACCTGCATAGCAATACGCTGAATGTCTGAATTTTCAGGGACATCGTACATGGCACTTCCACCTCCAATGTAATGAACCGCTTTGTAATTCTTATAATCAATTTCTTTAGGACTCATGGTATGTTTGATGGCATACATGAAATCTTGATGATATAAATAGTGTTTTTGCAAGCTATCAGAAGTATTGATATAGGCTAAAGGAATATCACCACCATTTGGACTTACAAAATCAACCGTATAACCTGAATTTACAAAAGTATCGTAAGCGTTTACAATTTCGGCAAAGCTATTCCCCGTTGAAATGTTAGAATTTCCGTAATAATGGGCATTGGAAACGATGAATAATATTTTTTTCCAGATTTATTGCTGGCTATGCTACTTGCCGATTTGCTAATGATTTTCCATTCACCTTCAATCTTTTTTAGCAAGAACATATCCATAAATTCTTGTTTTTTTTCGGGAATGAGGATTTCCGCTTTTGCGATAGCAATATCGTTAAAAGACTCTATAGAGATGATTTTCCCTAAACGACCATTAAACGCTCCTTGGTTCCCTTTTTGGAACCAGCTAACATATTCTGGAATTGGAACTATCCATAAAGGTTTTTCTTTATGGCTCAAAAAAAGATTGGCCTCCGTATAAAAAGCCTTACTAATGCTCTCGGGCTTATTGTAAGAGGTACCATCAATGTAATTTTGAATGCACTTTTCAATCAAAGCGTGTTCCGATTGTGAAAAACAGGCATTTGATAGTAGCGCAAATACGATGGCGAAAAAGATTTTTTTCATAAACTTTGGATTTTAATGCTTTAAATAATGTTGCCCAAACTTATATTGATTGAGCTTTAAAACATTCCAAGTTTATCATCACGCAGTACGGATGTATATTTTAGGAGTAGAAATTATTCTTTTTGATAATTTGAAGGCGTAGTACCCGTAATTTTTTTGAATGAACTATAAAACGTACTGCTCGAATTAAATCCAGCTTCAAAACCTATAGCATCTATTTTCAATTGAGTACTTTCCTTTAATAACCGTTTCGCTTCCTCAATTCGATATTCGTTGATGAATTGAGTAAAACCTTTGTTCAAGTTGTCGTTAATAAATTGTGATAGCAATTGAGGACGAATACTTAAATCTTTGGCTAAAATGGTTAAAGTGAGGTCGGGATTGGTATAGACTTTTTTTGTTTCAAAAAGGATGTTAATCTTTTCCTGAATTTCCTTGACTAGCTGCTCATCTATTTTGTTGATGTATTTTTCTTTACTGATTGCCGAAATTAATGTCTTGTTTTTGGCATAATAAATAAGAAGTATGGAAATATAAAAACTGAAAGAAAAAGTCAAAGCTCCCGAAATATAGGAAGTATATTTAGCTAGAACATAGGAAAGCCAAATTGCAAAAACGCCCCCAATCACTGATAGTATCCAAGTTTCATGATAGCTGATTTGCTTGCGATTAGTGACTAGCTTCTTGAAAATGTGTTTAGCCTCATAAATGGATAATACAATAAAAACAAAACATTGAATAATGATAGCGTAATAAATTGTTCCTCTCCATAGCGCAGTATTTTCCTTGTATGGAAAAAGAAAACCCAAAACAATAATGCTGATAGTGGTTAAAACAAGACTATATTTTGCAAAGGAATAATTAAGCTTTTGCAGTATTGATTTAACAAAGCAATATAATAGCGGGCCAATTAAAAAAAAGGCCGACAAACCTATTTGTAAATACGTTTTTGACAGCTGTGGGTTAAAATTATAAAATACCGATTTCCCAATTCTGATACTTAAAGATAACAGTAACAGCCCTAGGAATAAGTCGGATGTAGTTTTGTTTTTCTTGAGGAACAAAAAATAAAGACTCAAAACAACACTATTAAAAACACCTGTAGCACTTAAAAAGAATAATATTTGATTGCTAATATTCATTAATATGGAAAATATGCTTTCTTCTTAAAAGAGTTTGTAGTTAATTTTTTGGAGCTTAGCCTCACTATAGTAAAGCTCTTGTGAGTGGTGTTTTTACTGTTTGTGTAAGCGATAAAATTATATAAAATATTATAAAAAAAGGCTGGCTCCATACGGTTTTTGTTATGGATTTTTAAAGGTTTGAAGTCTTTTGGCACTTATAGCTTTGGTGGGTATGATTACCAATCACTAAGAATAGATATATGAACAAGATGGAGTTTGTTTATCTTCACAAACGAATAACGCAAGAAATGAAACTACTGAAAATACTCACTATAATTCTGATTGTTCTTGGATTTGTCTTTTCATATATGTCTCTTGCGGCATTAGTTTACTTTTGCTTTAAGGTTAGACTTTCTCAGCCGAACTTCAATCCAGATATTGCGGTATATTTTTCAGTTGGTCTTATCCTTTTTTTTCCAATTAGTATTTTACTTCTCTATCTAATGCCAGTACAATACAAAATGGTAAGAAAAATTAGAATGATATTTTTATTCTTTTGGATAAATGCCATGTTTTGGGCAGCTTACTCCGTATTGTATAAGTAAGCCAACATTTAAAAAGCACAGGATTCGTGCGTTAATAATAAGTTGCCTTCTAGATCTCAAAAAAATAAAGCCCACTGACATCCATCGGTGGGCATAACCAAACAAACTTTTTGAAGATTTATTAACTACACAACAGCAAATCCATAAAAAGGTTTTGGTTGTGGTGATATTTTTTTAGTTGATTAGATTAGCGATTAAGAATAAAATGCCAATATTTATAGAACAGGAATTTGATGTTGACTTTTTTAATCCGCTATGTTGCTAAATAAATGCTTAAAAGTAATTGTCTGCTTATCATTATGTACGTATTCATGTTCGGGTATTCTATGTGGCGATTTAACTGGTAAATGGAAGAAACAGTTAGATGAAGCAGATAAATATGCTGTTAACTTTAAGATAAGAAATACACCCTGTGAATTTTATAATATCGATGTGGTATTTAACACAAAGGATATAGATACAAACTCTATACGATCTGTTCATGAAATTTTATACGATGAAAAAGATAAAATTGGGTGGCAAGTAATAAGAGTTTATGATAGAGATAATGAATATCTATTTAGCCATAAATATACAAATGAGGTTTTTGTACAAAAGCATGATTAAAGGCGTTGAGTTTTGTAAAGCCGCTGTCTGTTTTGGTGAGCAAAAGAGTTTTTTATTCAGATTAAAGGATCAAAATAGATGGAGTGATGGGATATCTTGCATAAAAAAGCCGAAGTTTTTGCTTCGGCTTTTTAATTTTTATTGAGCATCGTAAATCACTACTTTTTCGAAGAATACTCTAAACTCTTCTAAGAAAGCTTTATGGATTGGATGAACTTGGTAAACATCGTGGGCAGCTAAATCTTCAAAAAATAAGATCAAGCTGAAAGTGTAGGTGGTATCAACCACAGCACGCTCAATAGGAGCTGGGGTACCTACATGAAAATTTTTAACAACTTCTATTTCTTCTAAACTTTTTAGGCCATTTAAGAAAGCTTCTTTTTGGGCATCGGTGGTATCGGCTTTTAGCCAGAATAGTACGTGGTGTGCAATCATGGTTTTTAATTTGGAAGCGAAGATAGGGAATTAGTTGCTAGTTGCTAGTGGTTAGTAATTAGTGGTTAGGGATTAGTTCACTGGTTCATTAGTTCATTGGGGATTAGTAGTTAGGAATTAGGGGTTAGTAGCTAGGTACTAGTTTTTAGTGGCTAGTAATTAGTGGTTAGTAGGTCCGTTTGTCATCCAGAGCGTAACCTGTACCGACGCTTCCATAGCGGAGGATCTTATAATTAGTTTATTGGGAGTTAGTAGTTAGTGGCTAGGATTCAATTAACCAGTTAAACAATTAACCAACCAACCAACTAACTAACTAACCAATGACTAATGAACTAATTAAACCCATTTTGTCAATTCTATAACAGATTTTGAAAATTATATAAAAACCTATGAAGGTTTTTCTTCATATTTGCTCCGTAATGAAAAAGATTGTATTCACCTTAATGGCATTTTTCTATCTGGCAGTAGCCAGTGGTGCTGGTGTGCAACTTCATTACTGCATGGGCAAACTGGTAGATTGGAGCCTAGTGCATTCGCAACAAGCGGCTTGTGATTTCTGCGGAATGGAGAAAAAGCAGGCTTCTGAAAAATCATGTTGTAAGGATGTGCAGCAACAGGCTAAAGTAGATCAGGCACAAAAAGCCAACGCCCAAATCTACAAATTCGAGCAGCAAGTTTTTATTTTACCTTCATTAAAGCCCGTAGTGGCCGAGGTGATGCCAATGGTAAATATCATTGCTCAGGAAGTAAATAGCAATGCCCCACCTTTAGGGCAGCAGCTCCCCCTTTTTATTAAAAACTGTACCTACAGGATTTAAAATACCCTCTTTCTTTTTTTGATTGGGCATGTTCCATATACGGTAGTTCCAGCATAGGCAGGAATTATAGAGAATTTTTGCTATCGTATTAAGATTTCCAATCGAGTTGGGAATGACGACTACACAAAGTGAATCCATACCCAATCGGCTATTCAAGCCAAATTATCCAAAAACCAATTTATTAATCCGTTGCTTCCTTTATGCATTGCCATGCATGCATTTTGGGCAACAACAAAAAATTAAATCATGAAAGCATTAAAAACGATTGCTATTGTAGCATTAACAATGATCGGAAGTGCAGCTTTTGCACAAACTAAAACAGAGAAAATTAAAGTATTAGGTAACTGCGGTATGTGCAAAAAGCGTATTGAAAGCGGTTTAAAAGATGCTGCCATTAGCAGTGCTGTTTGGGATAAAGACACCAAAATTTTAACGGTTAGTTACGATAGCACCAAAATCACCAATGATGCCATTCAGCAAAAAGTAGCTGGTTTAGGACACGATACGCCTAAAAACAAAGCTAAAGACGAAACTTACGAGAATTTGCCAGGTTGCTGCAAGTACGACCGTACTGGAAAAACTAGCAAAGCGCACTAATAAAACCCCTCTCTCCTCAAATGGGCGGGAGAGGGAACTTTGAAAAAAATTAGCCATAAAAAAAGAGGGTATTTTAAATGGTACATAAAATTATAGATTGGTCAATACATAACCGCTTTATTGTGCTGGTGTTGGCCATTGGCGTATTTGTTTGGGGCATTTTTGCGGTAAAGAAAAATCCGATAGATGCTATTCCAGACTTGTCGGAAAACCAAGTGATTGTTTTTACCGAATGGATGGGGCGCTCGCCACAGTTGATCGAAGATCAGATTACCTATCCTTTGGTCACCAATCTGCAAGGGATTCCAAAAATCAAATATGTGCGTGGTTCATCCATGTTTGGCATGAGCTTTATATATGTGATTTTTGAGGATGACGTAGATGTATATTGGGCAAGGGAAAGGGTAATGGAACGCATTAGCACCATTTCCAAAGCGTTGCCTGAAGGGGCTACGCCACAATTAGGACCTGATGGTACGGGGGTAGGTCACGTGCTATGGTACACTTTGGATGCACCTGAAGTTGATTTGGGCGAGCAAAGAGCCATACAAGATTGGTACGTGAAATTTGCCCTACAAAATGTACAGGGCGTAAGTGAAATTGCCTCTTTTGGCGGTTTCCAAAAACAATATCAAATTGCTTTAGATCCTAATAAGCTGCTATATTACAAACTTACGGTGCCACAGGTAATTGCTGCGGTGCGAAGCAACAACAACGAAGCGGGTGGCCGTAAGTTTGAAATGAGTGATATTGGGTATATCATTAAAACTTCTGGCTATTTAAAATCTGTAGAGGAAATAGCCAATATTCCTATTAAAAACCAAAACGGTACCCCTATTAGGGTTTCCGATATTGGAACGGTACAAATGACTGGCGAAACCCGCTTGGGGATTTTTGATCAGGATGGCGAAGGCGAAAGGGTAGGCGGTATTGTGGTAATGCGCTACGGCGAAAATGCCGCCGAGGTGATTGATAAGGTAAAAGCAAAAATGGCCGAAGTAGCCAAAGGCTTACCTAAGGGGGTGAAATTTGACATTGTATATGACCGTGGAGAATTGATTAAGGAATCGATTGACTCCATTAAACATACCTTAATTGAGGAGATGATTGTGGTTTCCTTAGTGGTCATTATCTTTTTATTCCACTGGCGTAGTGCCGTAAGTATCATTATCCAAATCCCTATTACCATAGCGGCAAGTTTTATTTTATTGAATGCCTTCGGTATTTCATCCAACATCATGTCGCTTACTGGAATTGCATTGGCTATTGGGGTCATTGTCGACAATGGAATTATCATGAGTGAAAATGCTTACAAGCACTTGTCCGAGCGTTATGCGCAATGGCAGGCCGATCAAAATAACACTACATCATGAAAAACTGGTTAAGAAATTTATTTCGCAAAAGTCCACAGTGGATCAGCGAAGAAGAACGTATAGAAATCATCTCCAAATCAAGCAAACAGGTTTCGAGGGGAGTGTTTTTCGCCACGGTGATCATTATCACCTCATTTTTACCTGTATTTATGCTTACTGGGCAGGAAGGTAAATTGTTTCACCCCTTGGCTTATACCAAAACATTCATCATGATTGTGGATGCCTTATTGGTAATTACCTTGGCGCCAGTGCTAATTTCTTTCTTTATGAAAGGAAAATTTAAGCCTGATAGTGCTAATCCTGTAAACCGCTTTTTAGAGCGCATTTATGAGCCTATTATTAGAAAGGTATTGAAATGGCGCAAAACCACTATTGGGATTAACCTTTTGGCTTTGTTGATCACCATTCCATTAATGGCCAAGTTGGGTACTGAATTTATTCCACCTTTGGATGAGCAGAGCATTTTGTTTATGCCAGTAACCTTGCCTGATGTTTCGAATGCGGAGGCGAAGCGTATTTTACAAGTGCAGGATAAAATTATTAAATCGGTACCTGAAGTAGATAAGGTGCTGGGGAAAGCGGGTAGAGCAAGTACCGCTACCGATAACTCGCCCATTAGCATGATTGAAACCATTATTACGCTAAAACCCAAAAGCGAATGGCGTGAAGGGATGACTAAAAAGGATATTGTGAATGAGCTGGATGCCAAATTGCAAATTCCAGGGGTAGTGAACGGATGGACACAGCCTATCATTAACCGTATCAATATGTTGGCTACGGGAATTCGTACCGATGTGGGCATTAAGGTATTTGGACAAAACTTAGATACCATTGCTGCGGTATCGGAAAAAGTAAAGGCCGCTTTGGAAGGTACACCTGGGGTAAGCGATTTATTTGTAGAGCCTATTACGGGTGGAAAATATTTGGCCATAGATATTAAAAGAGAAGAATTGGCCCGCTACGGCTTAAACGTTGATGACGTGAACCAAGTGGTAGAGACAGCCTTGGGTGGAGCGAGCATTGGAAATACCATTGAAGGCAGACAGCGTTTTTCGATCAGTGTGCGTTTGGCGCAGGCTTACAGAAACAGCGTAGCCCAAATTGAGCGTATTCCTTTGCAGTCGCCTAGTTTTGGGGAAATCCCACTTTCGGCAGTCGCCAATGTAAAATTTGAAGATGGCCCGCCAATGATCAGTTCTGATAATGCCATTTTACGTGGAGCGGTAATGTTTAACGTAAGGGATAGGGATTTGGGAAGTACGGTGAAAGAGGCGATGGAGCAACTGAATAAAAAGGATGGAATTTTACCAGAAGGTTATTTCTTGGAGTGGAGCGGACAATATGAAAACCTAATTAGGGGACAACAAACCCTGATGTGGATTGCGCCAGTGGTACTCTTGATTATCTTCTTCTCGCTATACTTTGCGTTTAAATCTATCAGAGAGGCATTTTTAAGCTTAATTACCGTGCCATTTGCCCTCATTGGAGGCGCTTACATGATTTATTTCTGGGGTGTGAACCTTTCGGTAGGTGTAGCTGTAGGCTTTATTGCTTTGTTTGGTATTGCCGTAGAAACGGGTATTGTAATGGTGATTTATTTGAACGATGCCATGCAGCAGCTGATTAAACTGAAAGGTAACTCAAGAGAAACGATTACCAAAGAAGATTTGAGAGAATATGTGATCCATGGCGCAGCCAAAAGGCTCAGACCAAAATTGATGACCGTTTGCGTGTCGTTATTTGGTTTGGTGCCTGTGTTATGGGCTACAGGAGTAGGGGTTGATGTGATGCGTCCAATTGTATTACCCATGATTGGCGGCGTTTTAACTTCATCAACCCACATTTTGTTGGTTACCCCACTCATCTTTTTGATGTCGAAAGAATATGAATTGAGAAAATTTGGAAAATTGGAGGTGCACGATGTACATCATTAAAAAAATAGGCTACTTGTTGGGGCTCTCTTCATTAGAGGGAGAGAGAAGGAATGTGAATATTCCTCGTCATTTCGACTGGAGTATAACGGAATGGAGAAATCTTTCGAATAGGTTTTCATTGTCCAAAGATTTCTCGGCTACGCTCGAAATGACGCGTGAGGAGCGTTTAGTTCAGGGGAAGGCATTTAAGACTTTCCGCTTCGTGGGAGTAGCATTAATGGCATGGCTGTTACTGGCTCCTGCATTTGCACAAACCCAAAAAGCACCAGTACTGCCTTTGGATAGCGTTTTACAGCGCATTGATGCCAATAACCTATTGCTAAAATCGTATGGATTAAAAGCAGAAGCTTATCAGTACAATGCCAAAGCAGCTACGGCTTGGATGGCGCCCATGGTTGGGGTAGGTACGTTTATGACCCCTTATCCAGGTCAAATGGTGATGGACGGCAGAGACAAGGGATCGATCATGTTTCAATTAGAGCAAGACATCCCTAACTATGCCAAGCTAAATGCACAAAAGAAATACATTGAGTCGAAAGCAAAAGTAGAGCGTGCTACTAGAGACGTGACCTTAAATGATTTTAGGACACAGGCTAAAAAGTTGTATTATGCTTGGTTGGTGGCGCAGCAAAAAATAGCGGTACTAGATAAAAGTACCCAAATTATGCAGACCATGAAAAAGATTGAAGAGATCAGGTATCCTTTCAACCAATCGAAACTGGGCAGCGTTTACCAAACTACCGCAAAACTGGAAGAAACAGAAAACATGAAACGCATGCAGCTGGGCGAAATTGGCAAGGCCAAAGCTTGGTTAAATAGCATGATGAATAGGCCTGGAAATACAGATTTTGTCATCGACAGTACTTATCGCCCCCAATTTGTAGAAGCTTCAAATTTGGATACGGCAAGCTTGGCCATGGCCCGAAAAGATATTAAGAAAATGGATTACAATATCCAATCTATGCAGCTCAATATTGCTTCGATGAAAAAACAGAGCAAGCCCGATTTTAGACTGCGTTTTGATCATATGTCGCCTTTAGGTTCAGGGATGCCCAAAGCTTTTAGTGTAATGGGTATGGTGAGCATTCCTATTGCCCCTTGGTCTTCGAAAATGTACAAATCGGAAGTGAAGGGGATGCAATTTGAAGTAGAAGCTATGCAGATGGAAAAGGCGGCAATGTTGCAGGAAACACAGGGCATGCTTTACGGTATGCAATATCAAATTAAAACCATGCAACAACAAATAGCTGCCATGGAGAAAAAGATTATTCCAACCCTACAGAAAACCTTAGACGTAAGTGTGCTATCGTATCGCGAAAACAAAATGGAGCTTCCCGAGGTAATTGCAGCTTGGGAAGCCCTTAACATGATGCAGAGCAATGTGCTAGATGAAAAATTGAAACTTTACCTAATGATTGCAGATTATGAAAAGGAATTATATAAGTAGTCTATTGCCAATAGCAACGCCTATATCCCCCTCTTTGAGGGGGCAGGGGGAGGAATTTAAACCCTCCCATCATTTCAATGGTATTCTCGGAATGACGGCCAGTAGTCGAATGATGATATTGTTGGCTATGGTAACACTGTTTCTTGCCTCTTGCCAAAGCAAACCGCAAAAGCAACATCACGATGTGGGGAAAATTACGGTTGACAGTAGCTTAAAGGCATTAGTGAAACCTTCCAATGAATTGGTGGTGGGTAAAGCAAGCTTGATAAAGGCAAGTTACGAAACCAAAATTTTGATGGCTGAAGCGCAGGGAATTGTAAATTATGACCTGCGTAGCGAAACCAGTGTAGCCAGTAGAATTGCAGGTCGTTTGGAAAAACTGTGGATCAAATACAATTACCAACCTGTTAGAAAAGGACAGTTGCTTTTTGAGATTTACGCACCAGATTTAGCAGCGGCACAACAAGAGTTGATCTATCTTTCGCAAAGCGATGGCGACCAACAACTTTTAGAGCGAGCAAAACAACGTTTGATGTTATTGGGAATGAGTGCCCAAAGTATTCAAGGGGTGTTGCGCAGCAAGAAAGTTAATTACCGCATTCCAGTATATAGCCCTGCCGATGGTTTTATTTTAGAAAAATCGGCAGCAAGTGCAGGACCTGCGGCACCGAGTAGCTCTATGGCTGCAAACAGTAGTAGTGGAGGCGATGGCATGTCGGGAATGAGTGGCGGCGGCGGAGGTAGTGCTAGTACAGCACCTGCACCAGCAAAAGTAGAAAGTACCCCTGTATTGCTAAGAGAAGGCCAGTATGTGAGTGCTGGAGAAGCTTTGTTCACCATTTATAAAAGCAATCAATTGCTGGCTGAATTTATGCTGAAGCCTGATTTGGCATCCTTTGTGTCTAAAGGCACCAAACTGGCTTTCTTTAAAACGGTTGATAGGGCAGGTACCTTTCAAACGGCTGCTATTGGCATGATACAACCTACCATTAAAGCGGGTGAAAACTTTACGCTGGCTAGGGTATACCTGAATGAGCAGGGGTTTAAGGTTGGCGAAATATTAACGGCTAAAATTCCTGTATTGGTGCCACGTAGCTATTGGGTGCCCGAATCGGCGGTGTTAACCATGGGCAACAAAAGTACGGTGTTTAAAAAGGAGGGAGCAGTAATGGTGGCCCAAGATGTTCAAACTGGATTAAGGATGAATGGACTGGTACAGGTTAAAAGTAACGTGGCCGATTGGCAGTTGGCTAAAAATGCCGCTTATTTAGTAGATAGTGAAAGTTTTGTGAAATCAAAATAACAGAGTGATGAGAATTACCATAAACTTATTGATAGCCCTGTTAATGTCGTGGGTTTTACTGGGCTGTAAAGGCAGCAGTAACGAAACGGAGAAAGGGCATGAGGCACATGCAAAAGGTGGTGCTAAAGAAGCGGATAAGCCCGCTCAAACTTTTACTTGTCCAATGCACCCACAAATCGTTAAGCATGAAATGGGCACTTGTCCAATTTGCGGAATGGATTTGGTGCCATTTGAAAAGAACAGCAATGATAAAAGTGTGAAAGTAGATGCCCAAAGACAATTGTTGGCCAATATTGGTACTTTAAAATTGGGCGATGCTGGGCAGGTGAATAACCAAACCGTATTGAATGGAAAACTGGTGGTTGACCCACAGCAAAGCAATTATATTTCGGCTCGTATAGCAGGAAGAATAGAACAGCTTTATGTACGAGAAACTGGGGTGGCTATTGCCAAAGGACAAGCGCTATTTAAGCTTTACTCTGAACAATTGGCCACTTTGCAACAAGAATATTTAATGGCTTTGGCGCAGCAACAACAGTTTGCAGGGGATAAATTGGAACAGCAATTGGTAGCCTCGGCCAAGCAAAAGCTATTGTTGTATGGCCAAACCGAAGCGCAGGTACAAAGCTTAAGTAAAACCAAGCAGAAAAGTCCCTATGTAATCGTTTATGCTACGCAAGGTGGGGTAGTGGCCGAGCTAAGTGTTACCCAAGGGCAGTATGTGTCTGAAGGTAGCCCGTTGATGCGTTTGGAAGGCTATCAACAACTATGGGTAGAGGCTGATCTTTATCCAAATGAAGCAAGGCTGGTTAAAAGTGGTCAGAAACTTAAAGTAATTGTAAATGGTTGGGAAGATCAGGCGCAATGGATGACTGTTGACTTTATCAATCCTTCGTTACAGGCAGGAACGCAGCTCACTCAAATGAGGGGGAGTATTCCCAATGTAAAAGGACAATGGCAACCTGGTTTGCAGGTTAAGGTACTATTGGACGGAGAAAGCTCGAAAAAAGGATTGACCTTACCTATTGATGCCGTGATTAGAGATGGAAAAGGCGAGCATGTGTGGATCAAAACAGGTAAGGATAGCTTTGAACCTAAAGCAGTAACTACTGGAGCAGCTAATGAAAGTAGTGTAGTGATTGCTTCGGGGCTTAGTGTTGGTGAAGAGGTAGTGGTTACTGGAGCATATTTGTTGTATAGCGAGTATGTGTTGAAAAGGGGGAAACACCCTTTGGGATAGTATTTACGCATTACGCCTCAATAGCCGGCGTGGCCTAGTTGATTTCGTCGCTACCGCGGGTTCTACTTTTTCCTATAGCTGAAAAAGTATACAAAACCGAAACGAAGTGAGTTCATTTATACCTTTGAAATCATAGAAACGAATAAATAAAAGCCACGGCTGCGCCCTGTTCTATTAAAGTTAGTGGCAAGGCCTATTACTGCTTTCCGAACAGGCCAAGGCCGATTTAAGTAAAACGTAGATGTATTGCTGGGGCTGGAGAATGGAGAAATGTTAAAGCGTCAAACAAAGGCTTAGTTAAATAAAAATATGATTAAAAATATGAAAGTAATAGTAGGTTTATTAGCAGGAACAGTATTATTAGCTGCTTGCAACACTGCTACTGAGAAGAAAGAGGAGCACCAACATCAGCATGGCGTTCAACAAGAGGTGAAGCAGGAAAGTGCGGCTAAGCCTAACGATAATGCAGTAAGTTTAAAAGATGAGCAGTTGAACTTGGTTTATCAGCAGTATTTATTGTTGAGCAAAGCTTTGATAGACTCGGATATGGCGGGCGCTAAAGAAGCGGGAATGGCCGTTGAACTTGGCGCAAAAGCCATTAGCAATGGGAGTAAGTTGGCTAACTTAGCCGCCAAAATTACTGCTGCCACTAATATAGAAGTGCAAAGGACCTTATTTGCCGATTTGAGCAATGAAATGCTGACGAAAGTAAAAGCAATAGGCTTACAATCTGGTGAAGTATATGTGGAATATTGCCCTATGGCGTTAAACGACAAAGGTGCTTCTTGGTTGAGCAACCAAAAGGAAATCAGAAATCCATATTATGGCGAAAGTATGCTAGAATGCGGAGAGGTTAAAGAAACTTTGAAATAAGGTGAATTTGGGATAAGCATTTTGGGATTTTAAATGATCTCCAGCCTTAGCAGAGTTTATTCGTTCTACTAAAACCGGCTTTGGCCTGTTCGGGATGTACCCCCTATGTGTCTATGTGGTTATATTCCCTTTTTTATAAATACAACCACATAGACACATAGTAAACCTTGAAATAGTTTACACAGGTTGGTTGAGGGCAATTCTATTGCCCTCACTATCTTTAAATTCTGCTACAAATCCTAAATCACCATTGGAGGTTTTGGGATATAAAAGCTCACCGCCATTGGCGGTTGCCTTAGCAAGGGTTTGTTCAATATCGTCACTATGAAAATAGATGATAACTCCTTGGGTAGTGGGTTGATAAACATCACCTTTTACCAATGACCCAGAGATACCCTCCCGTGTTTCAGAAAAAGGGAATAAGGCCATTTCGTAATGATCAATGACCGTTTTTTCAAAGCTATAGCCAAATACCTTTTCATAAAAGCTGATGGCTCGGTCTAAGTCTTTTACGGGGATTTCGAAATAAATGGCAGGGTTTTTCATTTTTTAGGAATTAGTAAATAGTAGCTAGGAATTAGTGGTTAGTAGCTAGTGGTTAGTAAGGATCCATTTGAATAACCATTTGGCCAGTTCATTGGTGCTTAACAATGGATAGTTGATATTGTTATGGTTCAAATTTTCATAAATGGTAAATCGGGCTTTGGCATTTCCTTTTAAAAGTTCAAAAAGTTTCTGGCTGCCTGCAAAAGGATTTTCGTCATCTTGTTTACCATGTATCACCCAAATGGGTTTGTGTTTAATGCTGGCTAAATTAGAAAAATCAGGTACTCCAGCTACGGCGATGGCAGCGGCAAATAATTCTGGTTTTTGGCTGAGCAAGTGCTGTACGGTTGATCCACCCATAGAATAACCAATTAAGTAAATCCTTTTAGGGTCTATTTGAGGGTTCTTGGATATTGTTGTGATTAATTGAAGTAAAGCCTGTAGGTTTTGTTGAGGCGTAGCAGTCATTACTTGGTAGGCTTCATTGAAGGCATATTGCGTGGGACGGGTTTCAAATTGGGGAGCCAATACAAAAGCTGGAAACTTTGTCCTCATTTCTTCGTTTAACCAAGTTCTGGTCAGCGGCTCTAATTGATTTTCGTTATCGGTACCTAGTCTTGAAGAATTGTGTAAGGCAATGATCAGGGGGTATTTCGTATTACCTTCTATGTTTTTTGGAGATAATAATCGATACGGTAATGTTGTTACTGAGGAGTTGTAGCTCAATTTTTCAAACGATTTTGCATCAAGAGCACTCAACTGCTTTCTGCTCAAGGCAAAGGCAGTGCTGTCAAATGATAGCGTTTTAACTTCTGATTTTTGAGCATAAAGCGGTAATGCAATAAGTAGGTAATAGCAAAGAATAAGCTGTTTTTTCACGATTTGTCAATTATAGTTGCGAAAATAATCTCTTTGAGGCGAACAAAGCAATTTTATATTTGTATAGTTAATGTTTTCAGTTTAAAACCATCATAAAGAGGAATTTTATGGAGAAAGAGGAGCTCAAACAACGGAATAGTGGTTTATCAGTAGTGATGATCGGTGTTAACTTACTTTTGCTATTGATTTTCTTGAATATCACCCCTAGTTCTGAAAATGAACAGATTGAAGCCATCGTATTCACCAGTTTTGCTTTTGTGGTATTAGTGGGTTTGTACGCTTTTAGCTATCACGGAAAAGCTTATCGGGCAGGCAAATGGATTTTCGGTATTGCTTTGCTTATTTTCTTAATCTTTATGGGTTTGTTTTGGTACGCGGCACAATTGGGCAAGGCCTTTCAACATTAATACTGGTTTATGAAATTTAATCTCGTTAATAAAATATATATCGGTATTGCCATTACGTTGGTATTGGCTAGTATTTGGAAGGTATGGAAATTTAAGCCATGGGACCGACACTATTTTTTCGCTAGCGTAAGTGCGCCTTATACCTTCCCAATTTATATCCGTGATATTTATTTTGTATATCCTGGAACCGATGAGTACGGGGAAGGATTTTCGTATACCAGGCAAGAAGTGAATGATTTTAATAGTCATTGGGGTGCCGAGTATTTCTCCCCTCGAGTATCGGACCCTTTGCGTTTCCCGAAGCAATTGGTTTTTCAATATGTTTCATACAGAGATAAGAAGTTTTACCGTGATACCTTGGATTTGCCTCAGCAGCTAATTGAGGATACTTTCAAGGAGGCAAAAGAAAAGAACCAGCTCATGAGTATGTCTACCAATCTTGGAGGTGATGAAAAACAAGGTTTGCATTTTGTAGTGGGCATTGCCAATGATGGAGATTTGATCGTTTGGTTAAGAGGTACGTATTTAGAGAAAGTATTATTGAAAACGAAACTGAAAGCTCGCGAACCAAAGGCAGAAGATTTATACTACGCTAAGCCCATGAGCAAGCAAGAATATTATGAAAAGATGTTTCAGTTTGTCCCCGATACTTTAAAGAACTTGATTGATAAGGGAGTAGATCGCAATGCGAAGTATATTGATAGCCCAACGCATTATATTGAATTGAATAAGGAATACTGGGAGGCGGAGAAAAAGAGGAAGGAGTGATGGTTGGATGGTTTTATTGTTGTAGCCTCTTTCTAAAACACGGGTCGTCATCTCGACGATAGGAGAGATCTAGTGACTATGTTTAGCAGTAAATAAATTGTTTAATTGCTTAATTGTTGGCTTTGGTACGGTGTGAGAGATTCTTCGCTACCGAAGCGTCGGTACAGGTTACGCTCTGAATGACAAAAATCAAAGTTTGTGACATTGTGCGGTAGCCTCTTCCTAAAACACGGGTCGTCATCTCGAGGCTAGGAGAGATCTAGCATGCTGATTAACCCGTTGGGTATTCATGATTAATGATATACTAACTACCTCACCTGAAACTTCTCCCTATACTCTGTAGGCGTCATTCCAACACTTTTCCTAAACACTTTCCTAAAGGCTTTGGCATCACTATATCCCGTACTGAAAATAATTTCGTTCATTTGCTGACTGGTTTTTTCCAGTAATTGCTTGGCGGCCTCAATTCTGGTTTGTTGTAAATATTCAATAGGTGTAATGCCAGTAATGAGTTTAAAACGACGGACAATGTTCCTGCGACTTGTAGGAATATCTTTGATCAACTCTTCAATAGTAGCGGCATCCTGATAGTTTTGCTCTATCTTTCTTTGTGCTTTGGCTACTAATTCATCAGTATGATCTTTGGAAGGCTGAAAAGTGCTAAAGTACGATTGATTTTCCCGATCCATATCAATGGCAAATACTTTGGCAATACGAATGGCCATTTCCCTACCACAATATTCATGTATCAGGTGAAGTAACAAATGGAAAGAAGAAGTAGCCCCTCCGCTGGTATATAAACGACCGTCCTGTGTAACCGTTTTATCCACCTTCAGTTTTACTTCAGGAAAAGCATTGGCAAATCCATTACTGGCATCTACATGGGTGGTGGCAATTTTGCCATTTAAAAGACCACTGGCGCCTAATAAGAAAGCTCCCGTGCAAAAGCTGCCTAAGCTAGCTCCCCTTTGATACTGGGCAATAAGGTGAGGAATACACTTTTGGTTGGCCATTAACGAGGCCTGCATGTTATCAGAAGTAAAGGCTGGGATTAAGATAATCTGCATGATTGGCGCATCTTTTAATGCCGTTAGTTGGTAACCCAAAGCCTCTTTGGTTTGTGCAATGGTTTCTTCACTAGCAAGGAGATAGATGTCGAAAGGAATGGCATCCTTATTAGCGGCCGAAAATTTATTCACCGTTTCAAATACTTCTAATACGGCCGCTACGCTCAATAGCTTATAATCTTTGCTTAAGAGCACTCCTATTTTTTTCATGTTTATATTTTGGGTTGATCTAAATTACTAAAAATGTCGCGAATGCCCCCGAACTTTGACGACAATGGCAAGCCTTGGTTGGTGGAAACTGCTGTAAATTAGTATTATAAAATTTAAAGCTATGGACATTAAACCAATTAGTAACAGGATGTACGGGTTTTTGGTGTTGTATGATATGCACACCACTTATTACCATAATGTATTGGAAGGTATTAAAGATGAAGATGCGATCAAACGTTTAGATACCAAGGCCAATCATATTGCTTGGATTGCAGGAAGTTTGTTGCAAGAGCGTTTTGAGTTGGCCAATTTAATGGGGTTATCCTTACACCAAAGTGCCAATGAACTGTTTAAACATCACCAAGGGATTAAGGAAGGCGAAAAATATCCATCGCTTAAAACCTATGAGCAGGAGTGGGACCATATATCGCCTATATTAAGAGAAAAGCTTTTGAGTGTGACTGAGGAAGAATTGGATAAAGTAATTGATTTCCCTGTAGAGCAAATGAGCTTTCCCTTGTTTGATATGGTAAGCTTTAATACGTATCGTGAAGCAAATTGTATTGGCCAAATTGCCTTGTGGCGCAGATTGCTGGGTTACGATGCCATGAAATATATGTAAGTTATGGAAAGTAAAGAAGCTATTGTAAGTACTTTAGAAAGTACTTTTTCGGAATTGAATAAGGCCATTACGCGCTTCGACGAAAATACCTTTAACCAAAAGCCAGCAAAAGGAGGATGGACCCCCGCACAAGTGGCGCAACATTTAGCCTTGGCAGGAACTGGAATTGATGGTGTACTATTGGGCGAAACCCGAGCAACAGAAGGAGCGGCAGATAGGCAAGTGGCAAGTATTAAAGAAGTATTCCTCAATTTTGATTTGAAGATGACTTCACCAGATTTTATTGATCCTGCCGATGAGGTGTATGACCAAAAGGTTTTGTTAGCGCAGTTAAAAAATGTTGGCGAAATACTGGTGAAGTTGGTGAACGAATTAGACTTAAGCCTCACTTGTTTAGCTTTTGAGGTACCAGTATGGGGATACATGACCAGACTGGAAATCATCTATTTTGTAATTTACCATACCCAGCGCCATACCCGTCAGCTTCAACAAATAGCTTTTTAAAAAGATGTCTTAAATGCCCTCAAAGTTGACCTGTTAGGCAACGTGGAAAGCTAAAAAGGGCCGTTAAATTTGTATCAAACAATATCTCAAATCAAAACAATAAAACGATGATTATTAATCCTTATTTAAACTTTAACGGTAATACTGAAGAAGTTTTCAATTTTTACAAAACCGTTTTCGGCGGAGATTTTCCTTTCTTAATGCGCTTTAACCAAGCACCTCCAGAGTCAAACGATCAAGAGGGCTGTATGGACCAAGGTATTCCTGAAGATGAGGCTAATGGAATCATGCACATTTCGCTTCCTATTGGTAAAAGTATGTTGATGGGTACCGATGTGCCGTCGACCATGCCGCAGGTAACCGCTGGAACCAATATCTCCCTTTGCGTAAGTGTAGATAGACGTGCAGAGGCCGATAGGATTTTTGCAGCTCTTGGTGCGGGTGGTACAGTACAAATGCCAATGGCCGACATGTTTTGGGGCGATTATTATGGCATGTTGACGGATAAGTTCCAAATTCAATGGATGATTAGCTATAATGAAGCACAAGACGGAAAAGCTGCTCAATAGCAATAAATTTTTCTTGTTGATTGTCCATCCAAAAGTTAAAAGAAATGGCTAGGAAAATATATGTAAACGTTCCTGTAAAAGACTTAAACAGGTCAATTGATTTTTATACCAAAGTGGGGTTCAGTTTTAATCAACAATTCAGTGATGAAAATGCAACCAGCATTATCATATCCGATGATATTTTGGTAATGCTGCTAAGGGAAGAATTTTTTAAGAAGTTCACCAATAAGCCTATTGCCAATGCCAAAGAAAGCACCGAGGTGTTGATCAGTATTTCTGCTGAGAGTAGGGAAGAAGTAGATGAAATGGTTGCTTTGGCTATTGCTGCGGGTGGCGCTTCGCCAATACCTACGCAAGACCATGGTTGGATGTATGGTCGCAGTTTCGAAGACCCTGACGGACATATTTGGGAGGTTTCCTACTTGGATATGGACTCACTTCCAGAGAAGGCTTAAACTAATGCGATGAGCAACACTAATAAAAATAAATGAAGTGTTGCTCATATTGCTATTTACTTTAGTATCTTTATTATAGCTCGTTAAGGAATAACTAGATTTTTATTTGCTTTATCACCCACTATCAAACTATGATTGAGGTATTCAAAACAAATATAGACAGCGATTTTGTGGCTCAACAAATTGTTGACGAGATAAAGGCATTACCTTGGGGTATTGACGCTAGTTTTGACCTTGAAGATTGTGACCGCATTTTACGGGTATGTGGTGATTTTGAACCTATCCTACTGAAAGACCAAATTATAACATTGCTATTTTCAAAAGGCCATATGGCCATTCCCTTGGATGATGATGAAGCTGGTTTTTCTGCATATCAAGTAGAAGAGCAATTACTGGAAACCCACACCGGAATTATTGCCTTTCTGAGCATCAGATAAAATATCCGTAGCATCAAAATTGGATAGGTTAAGATGCTTGATAAATTACAACGCTTTAGAGTAAATTACCACCTAAATTTTAATTTCTTAAAACTTTTATGGCGCTTAATCCTTAACTTTATAAAGATTAAATATCAAGATTATGTTAAGGAAAACTTCATTATTGATAGCGTTCATAGCGTTTTCGCTACAATTATTTGCACAAAAGAAAGACGATATACTAGGTAAATGGGTTAATCCATCGGGTGAAGGCCAAATAGAAATCTACAAAAGAGGAGAGAAATTTTTTGGTAAACTGGTTTGGATCAAAGAACCTAATGACGAAAATGGAAAGCCAAAAACAGATACTAAAAATCCTAACGAAGGCTTACGTAGCAAACCTGTTTTGGGCTTGGAAATATTGAAAAACTTTGAATTTGATGGCAGTAAATGGCAAGATGGAACCATTTATGATCCTAAATCGGGAAAAACCTATAGCTGTAAACTTACTTTAAAAGAACCCAATCAATTAAGTATTAGAGGTTTTATCGGTGTGTCGTTAATAGGCAGGACCGAAGTTTGGAAAAGAATAAAATAAAAACATCATGCGCTCACTCTTCAATATCATATTATTGTTGGTCTTGCCTTTTTGTGTGCTTGGCCAAAATTATCAACTTAAGCCCCTAGTTACCGATGCTAAAATTAGCATGCGTGGTTTGGCAGTGGTAAATAAGCAGGTAATTTGGGTAAGTGGTACCAAGGGAACCATTGGAAAATCAATAGATGGTGGTAAAACTTGGAAGTGGATGCAGCCAAAAGGCTATGAAAAACTCGACTTTAGGGATATTCAGGCTTTTGATCAACACAAGGCTATTGTAGTGAATGCAGGTTCGCCAGCCTATATTTTATCAACGGTTGATGGAGGTAAAACTTGGCGAGAAAATTATAAAAATACAGATAGCGCCGCCTTTTTTAACGGAATGGATTTTTGGGATGGGCAAAATGGAATAGTATTTGGCGATCCCATCAATCATAAAATGCAATTGTTGCGTACTGACGATGGTGGCTTAACTTGGAAAAATATTTCTGAACAGCTTAAACAACCTATGCAAGTGGGCGAAGCTGGCTTTGCTGCCAGTGGAACCTCTATTAAAACAGCGGGAAATGGAAAGGTTTGGATTGCTACCGGAGGCGTGGTTTCCAATATCTATTATTCTGCCAATTATGGTAAAAGCTGGAAAGTATTTAAATGCCCCATCATACAGGGAGAAAGCAGTACTGGTGTGTTTTCAATTGATTTTTTTGATGAAAATAACGGCGTGGCTGTAGGTGGGAATTATTTAAACGATAAGGATAACCAAAATAATGTGCTGCTGACCAGTAACGGCGGTAAAAAATGGAAGAAACCAGCTCAGCCCGTGGGAGGTTACCGCTCAGGGGTAGTTTTTGTAACCAAAGATTTTTTGGTAACTACGGGCACTTCAGGTACTGATGTTTCCACCGATGGTGGTAAACGCTGGAAAAATATCTCGACCCTAAGCTGTAATGCAGTAAAGGCGGCGGATGGTTTAGTGATAATGGTAGGGGGTAAAGGAGAAGTCTATAAATTAGATACGGCGCTTTAATATCTCTTTTCCACATTGTGGGGAATTTGATACTCCAAAAACGGTTGTTTAAGGCTATATTTGTACTTTGTAACCACCTTAATTGTACTTTAAGGCTTTATTCTTATAAGTGGTAGGAAAATTGTAATGTCATTCAATATAACAGGAGAAAGATGTCGAAAATATTAATTGCTGAAGATGAAGTTTTGATGCTTAAGGCACTTGAGTTTAAGCTAAAGAAAGATGGCTATCAGGTAGATGTGGCTGCCGATGGTAGACAAGCCATGGATAAGGTCAAAAGCAATACCTACGACTTGATTCTTACGGATATCATGATGCCTTTTGTAGGTGGAATGGAAATTTTGAGTTATATCAAAAATGATCCGGTAAAGAAAAGCACTCCCGTATTATTGATTTCTGCGGTAGGTTTGGAGAATGTGGTCTTGGAAGGTTTTCATTTGGGAGCCGACGATTTTATTTACAAACCCTTTAACCTTAACGAACTTTCGGTTAGGATAAAAAGATATATCAAGCAGAACGTTTTTTAATAAACGATTGGCCTAAAACATGAATTTTTTCCAAACGACCTTTAACTACATCAGGGAAACCTATACCGATCGCTTATTTTATTTCCCTTCCAACATTAGGATTGCGCTCCTGATCATCCTTTTTTGTGTAATTGCAGTATTGGAACTTTATATCTACATCAGTTTCAGACGTGCCAAACAAATCAAAAAAAAGAGAGATGAAGCCAAGTGGAAGGAATATATTGATAATATGCTGGCCAATTTGGTGATTTTTGATGAAAGCGATAGTACAGAGGAAATTGTGAATCATTTTTATCCTAAAATGAGTAAACTACCGCTGCGTAATTCAGTGGTCAATCAGGTTTTAACGGCTGAGATTCTTACTTATCATAAAAACTTTACGGGTAAAATACAGGAAGTACTTTCCATTTTATATCGTCGATTAAATTTGGATAAAAAGTCTAAAAAGAAAATCAATAATAAAAATTGGGAGGTAAAGATAGAGGGGATTCGTGAGGCAAATGAGATGCGTATTACGGAGATGGCTGGGGAGATTATCAAATATACCGATGATGAAAATGGCCTTTTGCGTATGGAAGCACAGGCAGCCTATATCAAACTATCTGAGCAATATCCTTTCCGCTTTTTAGATAGGGCACAAGAACGTATCTTGGATTGGCACCAAGTGGTATTGTTCGAAATCATTACCAAAAACAAAAAATTAACCATACCATCTTTTTCGCACTGGCTTCGTTCATCCAATGATACGGTAGTAATGTTGTGTTTAAAGTTAATTGACCATTTTATGCAATTTGATGCTGCTGAGGAGGTACAAAGGCTTTTGAAGCACCATAACCCCAAAGTGGTAAAAAAATCCGTAGAAATTATTGGTAAACTGGAATTGGCTGATGCCGAGAAACACATGTTTGAAGTGTATTTTGACCAGCCCGAAGATATCAAACTAGAGATATTAAACTCCTTAGGTAAAATCTCCTCAGGAAATTATAATGATTTCTTGTCATCGAGAATTTACTCTAGTGACCCTAAGATAAAAATGGAAGCACTTTATGCCATTAAAAGAAATCCTGACAATGGCGAAGCAAGGCTTAGAGAAATATATAAGCAAACTACCTTAGAGAACCAAGCCTTAATTAAACACGTTTTAGACCACCGTATTAAGCACTAATGAATGAGTTTTTAGCCACTTTTGAGACCTTCTTTAATAATGGTATCTTTTATTACGCCATGTTTGTAATGGGGTCGTATGTAGTGCTTACCTTACTTTCGGCTGTTGAAATGAACGGCTATATGAAAAAGAATAGCTATGTGAACTATCGTGAGATATTGGTGTCGCCTTTGGCCCCTTCGGTATCTATTTTAGCACCAGCATACAACGAGGAAGCTACCATTATTGAGAACATCCGATCACTGCTTTCGCTCCATTATGGAAATTATGAAGTGATCATCATTAACGATGGGAGTAAGGATAATTCCTTCCAGCGGATGTTTGATTATTATCAGTTGGAACAGGTTGATTTTGCCGTCAACTATCAAATCCAGTGTAAGGAGATCCGAGGGGTTTATAAATCAAAATTGCCTTCTTTTTCTAAACTGACCGTAGTTGATAAATTGAATGGTGGTAAATCAGATGCGCTGAATGCTGGGATAAATGTGGCTGGAAAGGATTTGATTTTATGTATCGACGTTGACTGTATTGTGCAGGAAGATGCTTTGTTAAAACTTGCCAAGCCTTATTTAGAAGAAAAATATCAAGTGATTGCCACGGGTGGAGTGGTGCGTATTGCCAATTCATGTAAGGTTGAGGATGGTAAGTTGGTGGAGGTGAACATGCCTAAAAACTTATGGCCTCGTTTTCAGGTATTGGAATATATTAGAGCCTTTTTGATGGGGCGTATGGCTTGGAGCCGATTGAATGGTTTGCTGATTATTTCAGGGGCCATGGGCTTGTTTGATAAAAATATTGTAATTAAAGTTGGTGGTTATGATCATAGTACTGTAGGGGAGGATATGGAGCTGGTAGTAAGGATGCGACGTTACATGTATGAGCAGGATAAACGCTTTAAAGTGGTTTATATTCCTGATCCTTTATGTTGGACAGAAGCTCCTGGTGATCTGAAAATTTTAGGCCGCCAGCGTAACCGTTGGACCAGAGGTACTCTTGAAACCTTGTGGATGCATAAAGATCTTTTCTTTAATCCTAGATATGGAATTTTAGGGATGTTAAGCTATCCTTATTGGTTTTTCTTTGAATGGTTGGCACCTATTATTGAGTTTATAGGAATTAGCATTTTTATACTATTGGCTTTAATGGGGAATATTAATTGGGAGTTTTCGCTTATCCTTATTTCCATGGTTTATTTCTTTTCGTTGGCACTCTCTACCGTAGCCATTTTGTTCGAAGAAATGTCGTACCAGCAGTATACGAAGGGAGGAGATTTGGTAAAGCTATTATTGGCTGCTTTCTTAGAGCCTATTTTGTACCATCCTTTAACAGTATATTGGTCCATCAAAGGGAATGTACATAAGTTTATAGGTAAAAATAATTGGGGAGCGATGACGCGTAAAGGTTTTAAACAAGAAACACCAAGCGACGAAGTACGACAACAAACAACAACTATTTAGATATGGAAAATACTTTTTTTGAAGCACCTGAATACCCAGTTTTAGACAGATTTAAGAATAGTGCGATCCTGTTTCTTAAATATGCGGTGGCATTGCTGGCAACGGTATTTTTTATCAAGTTGCTGGAATATACCTACATTATACTGAGAGGTGATATCCCTTCTGGATTTTTCCTTTTGGCTTTAAAGTCACTATTGTTTGATGTGATTTTTGTACTTAAATGTTTACCAGTACTTTATTTGCCTTTTTTGCTTTTCTTCTTTTCATTGAAAGTGAAAAAGCAGATTTATATTGCAGCAGGTATCATTTTTAGCCTTTATATCCTGATTTATTTATTGCTGCTCAAATACTTTTTTACCGCTTTGGTGCCGCTTGGATCTGACTTTTACGGTTATTCGTTTGCAGATATCAAGCAAACGGTTTCTGCAGGTTTAAGTATTGATTTTTTGAGTATCGTTATCTTTATACTGCCATTTGTATTTCTATGGTTCGCCCTTAAAATAGCGGCTAGGATCAAATCCTTTAACTATCGTGTGGCCATTGGCGTATTGCTGGTTTCCTTGGCCTTAATTTATTTTAATGTTTCTTCCTTGCCATCACAGGCTGATTTTAAGAAGGATTACGATTATAACGTAGCCATTAACAAAGAAGCTTTTTTCTTCGAAAATAGTTATGCTTATTTTTTTGATAATGAACCTAATGTAGATATCTACGCTGCCAATTATTTTGAAGATGGTGCTGAAGGAGATAATGCCCGTGGACCGCAAATGAAATATGTAAACAGTGCCTATCCTTTTTTAAGAGAAGAAAATAGTGTAGATGTACTGGGTAACTTCTTTAATGTAGATAGCGCCAGAAGACCTAATATTGTTTTTATCCAGGTAGAAGGATTAGGTAGGGCTTTTAGTGGACCTAATTCATATTTGGGAAGCTTCACTCCATTTTTGGATCAATTAAGAACCAAAAGTTTATATTTCGAGAACTTTTTAGCCGCACAAGGACGTACTTTCGCTTCATTACCCTCTATTTTGGGTTCATTGCCGTTTTTTGATAAGGGCTATAATGAATTGGGCAATCGTATGCCAAAAGCCTTTACCACTTTGGGCCTGCTGAAACATAATGGCTATCACTCGTCGTTTTTAATGAGTACAGATTTGGCTTTTGATAACGAAGGACTTTTCATCAGGTCACAAGGCGTTGATGAATTGATTTCTAAAGCTAATTTTGGCGAATTTCCAGCGACAGATAATTCTTATTGGGGTTATCCTGATTTGGATCTGATGAAGAAAGCTATTGGTTTTTATACCAAGTTGCCCGGTAGTCAGCCTTTTGTAAGCTATATACAAACTATTTCTATGCACACGCCTTATAAGGTGCCAGAAATGGATCGTTATTATGGTTTAATGGAGAGCCAAATGAATAAACTGGGCTTTAATGAAGCTCAAAAAGGAGAGCATAGAAATTATAAAGACCAATACGCTAGTATCATGTACAGTGATGAGGCCTTGAAGTATTTCTTCCAAGAGTTTGCCAAGCTACCTGCTTACCAGAATACCATTTTTATCATTACTGGTGACCATAGGTTGCCTGAAATTCCAATGTCGACCAAAATTGATCGTTACCATGTGCCTTTGATCATTTACTCGCCTATGCTTAAACGTAGTGCCAGCTTTAGGGCAGTGTCAAGTCATTTGGATATTGCACCATCAGTGATGAAGTTTTTGCAGGCCAATTACAAGGTGAAAACACCTAATGTAGTGACTTGGGTAGGTACGGGATTGGATACCGTGAGACAGTTTAGAAATGTACACCGTTATCCTCTTAAGCAAACTGTTAGTGATTTGATCGATTATGTATCTGGTGAATACTTCTTAAACGGCCAGACCCTGTTTAGCATTGGAGATAACTTTGATTTACAGCCTATGCAGGACGACAATAGAAAAAACCAGTTGATTGGCGAGTTTAACCAATATAAATCGCAGAACAACCAAATCATACAAACACTTAAGTTATTACCTGACAGTGTTTATAAGAAATTTAAGCCCTAGGCTTAAAGCATGCAATTAAATGATGAGAGCTGAACCTCGTGAGCGTTAAAACTTACGGGGTTTTTTTGTGCTGTTTTTATGGTGGTGAAAGACTTACGAAGTTTCAAAACGGCGAAGCCCTCAACTTTACCTTTTAGAATAATAAATGACAAAGTTAAACTTCGTAAGTCTAAATACAAACCTGTAAGGTTTATGAAAAATAAAAAAAGCTCGTAGGTTGCTAAAACCTACGAGCTTTGAGCTAAGCCTCAAAAGAGAAACTATTCCTCTTCCGTTTTCATGTCCTTGTAATAATCATCCAGTATTTTGTTGATCATTGGACGGTAAAACTCCCAGAAGAAACTGACTCTTTCAGCAGCAATATCATCATTGTAAAATAACTTCCTGAACAAACTGATGCCTTTAAAATAGGAGCCGCCTTGTGAAATAGGATTATCGGCAAAGTCACCGCAGAAATAGTAAAATTTATAATCGTTTCGGTAGTGCTCAATAATTGCGGGGAACTGCGAAGGAAGATTATTGTCGGCCAATATTTTTGAGCCCGCATCATTTACCCTTAAATCGTAAAAAGAGATGATTTTATTTGAGCGGGAAGTTTGTATCACATCAAACCAGAAAGGGTATTTCATGGCTTTTGGAATATTATATCTTTCACGTTCCTCTTTTCGGGTCAAGATATAAGGAACCTCGCCATTAAGATGGGTAACATATTCCAGCACTACAATTTTGTCGCTTTTATGGACAAAGGCAATTCCCGATCTTTTGAAAGGCCATTTGCCATGGTTTTGTGCTTTATAGTTTTCTACCAGCCATCTAGGTAATTCTTTGTTACGTACGGTATCGAAAGAATCAAAGTATTTACCTACCCAGCCTGTCCATTTAATTTTAAAAGTTTGCTCAAAATCTCGGGCTACAGTATTGGAGGTAGGAGTAGCAAAAGTATTAAACTCAGTAATAATGAGCTTTTTCTTTTCCTTCATTTTCTTTAGGAAAGCCATATCCTGCGGTGATAGCCCTCCGTAAAGCAAACGCTGCCTTTCGGTAATGTTTTTAGCCAAGTACCATTCCTTGGAGTAAATACCATAAGTATCGGTAATATAGGCCATATCCGAGTGGCGACTTAGTTTCTCTAAATCCTCATCCGAAGCCCTTTCTAATCCTTTTAGATCGTATTTTTTATTTTTGTTGGGGAAGAAACCAAAATAATCTCGGCCTACTTTATATAAATCTTTAGAGGTTTTGGAGTACTTGTTATTGCGTAATACCCAAGTAAGGGAGGCATGTTCCTGTCCAGTTTTAAATAATACCGTTTTGTCTACAATGGCAATAACCAGCTTTGTTTTTGGCCAAAAAAACCAAATCACAAACATCCATAAAGGCAAGGCAATAACTATGTAAAATAAAATGGTACTAATGATCCCTCGCTTCATTCTAAAATCTCTTAATTAATGAAAGTCCTAAACCCACTTGGTTACCCCATTCATTGGTACGGTACTCTTCATAAAACCATAAGCCAGTAGCGGCCAAGGTAAAGTTGCTAAATAAATCTCTCGAATAATTAACACCTATTTTGTAAGTGTTCAGGTTGCCTGTCCCCATAATATTTCTGGCCCTATCATCGGGCGATACCCCAGCTCCAATTTGAAAGCCGATGAAGTTATACCGGTCAGAGAAATAATATCGTGTGGTAAAGGTATAAGAATGAGAGAAAACATCAACATCGGGTGATAGGTAGGCTTTTAGGTTGAAATAGAAATTACCGGTGTATTTTCCCAAGGCCAATACATAAATGTAGGTTTTGGTTGGGTTAAAGTCTAAGTATCTAAAACCTGTTTCGGCATCAAAGCTTTTAGGCAAGGTATAATAAAGAGAAACACCTGCTCTAAACCTAGGGAAAATATCTGCTTGTGAATAAGCTGCTCCTACATAAGCATAAATGCCTTTTGAAATGGAAGGGTAGGCTTCAATTTCGCCCTGTAAGCCATCACTTCTAAAACGGTTGCTATACATGAGCCTACCTGTTACCGATCCTAATGAAGTATTTCGCGTGTAATCTATAGAAGCGTAATGCCAAGGGTCGTCAAAACGCCTATCGAAATAAACGTACTCATAACTTAAGTCGATGAGGTTCTTGGTGTTTGTATTTCTGAGCATCTGGTAATAACTCCTCACCGTGTCTTGAGCAGGGTTTTGTTTGTTATAATCACGTAGCACCGCCATCGCCTGCCTAGTATCTTTTAAAGCATTAAGTGCCTTTGCTTTTTTTAAAAGTAGCTCTGTAGAGTTAGGATCGTACAATAAACCTTGGTTGGCATGATCTAAAGCTCTAGAATAATTTTCATTCCAATATTCCAGATCATAGATGGCCGAATAAGCTTCGATGTTTTGAGGTTCTTTGGCCAATACTTGGTTAAATTGGTAACGAGCGCTGTCCAATTGATCACTCCAAGTATAAACTCTACCTAAAAACAAACGTATATCTGCATAATCAGGACTTTTTTGCAGGGCCGTTTTCAGTAGACCAATAATCTGTGGATAGTTTTGTTTTTCCTTAGGGATGTTTCTTGCTTGGGTAAACAATTCGTCGGAAGTTAAACTATTAGTGTCTTGAGCAAATAGCAAGCCTGTAAACAGTACCTGCAAACTCAGCACAATCGATAAACATCTAAAAAGGTTTTTTGTCATGAGATTGGTCAGTTCAATTAGCATACCAATAGGCAAAAATTATGTCCCCATTGAGAGATTATAGCTATAAATGCGCTAGCGTATATTCTACAAAGCTCTAAATTACTAAGAGTGGCGCTACTTACAAAAATATGAGTTAAACTTTAGGAAAAAAAATCTACAGTTTGGGGGAATATGACCTTTATATGTATGCTTGATACTTTTATATTTGAAAGTAAATGCGCTCAATTATTCAGGTTTTATAATTAAAGAAGAAGAAATTGCTCAAAGATGAATCTAAATGATAAGCTCGAAGAACTAAAATGTATTGCCGATGAACTGCCTGTACCTATTATTGTACAGCAAACATCCAATTATGGTGTGGTTTACATGAATAGGATAGGCTTGGATATTTTGGGCGTTGATTTAAGCGAGCTACAGACGATTGATCCTAAAGAATATGTAACACGTTACTTTAATATCGAGGACGATCAGGATTATGCTGAAAGAATTAAACAACGTTTGCAGCAGGTTTCGGAAAAGAGCACCTCTTATTTTCAACAGGTGAAGTCTAAAGATGGCACTTGGCAGCTTTATGCCAGCAATACCAAGGTGTTCTTAAAAAATGAACAAGGTGAGGCCACACACCTGGTTACAACGGCAAGTCCTGTAGATCCTGAGCATCATATCACTATTAAGGTAAACCGATTAATGGACGATATAAGATTTTTGCGCAATAATGCTGCGGTATTCGGTAAGCTATCAGCACGAGAAATAGAGGTGCTTAAACTAATGGCCATGGGGATTAGCTCACCAGAAATAGGTGAACGTTTGTTTATTGCGCTGGCCACGGTAGATACCCACAGACGAAACATTCGCAAGAAATTGTCGCTTAAAAATAACTACGATGCGGTAAAATTTGCGCAAGCCTTTAATTTGCTTTAAATTTTTTAGGCAAGGATGCGTAAAAGGTTTTGCATCAATGGTGTTTACATTGTTAATCTTACGAGGGTTTTACAGTAGCCAGCTGCGCTATTTGGCAATCAGGTTTTGATAAAGAATGTTAAAACTTTCCTTAATGATGGCCTTGTAGCCATCTATTTCTTTGCCATTAGTACCATTGGTGATCACTACAATGCCGAACTTTTCTTTAGGGTCAAAAAACATGGCACTGTATAGGCCATAAGCAGAACCGGTATGGCCTGTTAGTGTTTTGCCTGTAATGAGTTTATTGGTGGTGCGCAAAGCGAGGCCATAATTCTCCTGACTGCTAAGAGGCGTTTGCATTTCTTTTGCACTTTTTTTGGAGATGATCTTTTTCCCATTGATTTTCCCGTAGTTCATGTGCATGGTCATGTAGGTGGCCAAATCTGTTGCCGATATTTTCATGCCTCCAGTAGGGGATAGGATAGGAGTGCTATAACCTATTTGATAAGTGCTCAATTCTTCTCTGCGGGGAGCATAAGCTGCTGGCGATAACTTAAAAGTATTGTTTTCATATTCATACAATGAAGCAAAACGTTTGGAGTCTAAAGAATCGATGCAGTAGCCGCCGTAAACATTTAAAGGACTAAGGATATGCTGTTTTACATAGTTGTCGTAACGCTGTCCACTAATGCGTTCAATCACTGCGCCCACCATGTTGAAATTAAGGTTACAGTATAAGTAGCTGGTGCCAGGTTGTTTGTCGGTATAGCATTTTTCCCAATTGGCATTTTTAGCAGGGTTGATCACATCTAGGTTGAAATACCCCTGACTATCATTAATGCTCGAAGTATGGGACAACACCATCCTAAGGGTAATCACTGTTTCCGGAAATTTAGGATTACGGATTTTAAAACCTACTAAATTGCCGAAATCATCATCTAAAGATACCTTTTTAGCTTCTGCCAATTGCATCATTGAGGTTGCCGCAAAGGATTTGGAGATGGAAGCAATCCTGAAAATGTCTGAATTGCTCAATGCTGTGCCTTCCTCAATGCTCTTTTTGCCAAAAGTATGTTGGTAAATGAGTTGATTGTTTTTGACCACGGCAACCGCCAAGCCAACACTTTCTGTATTTATCATGCTTTCGGCTATTTCACGTTCTATTTTTTCAAATTGAGCGTGGCTGGGCAGGTAAAGGAATAAAATAAGCAGGGCAAGCGCAAGTTTCTTCATTGTATCAATAAAGTTTAGGTTTGTTTAATTCTAAGTTAATACTATTTTGGGAATGATTTAGATGTTTGTGGATAAGCTCGTTGTTTTGTGCATCATGAGTTTATCTTTGGTTGATATTGCCTAAATAATAGTTGTAAAGTTGAATTAAATGTTACTTAAATATATAAAAGAACCTAATGGGAAAGTATAAATATTATTATTTCTTCATTTGTGCTTTGTTTATACTGGCATGTACTGGTAATGTAAATAAGAAAGTAAGTACAAATGCTGATAAATTTGAAAAAGCGTCGAATCCGAAATCAATAATAGATAGTTTGACTTCTTTGTCGAGAAAGGAGTTGGACATAGAAAACATCTCTATAGATGGTGATACCTTAAAATTCGTTACGAGTGCAAGGGAATTGTATTATCCCCTTGGTAAGTTTCGGAAAATAGATGAAGTGATCGGGACGTATCCGATGTTCAAATTAAATGTAGGAGAGAATACGGATTCTGAAGATATCAGTAAAGTTGTTTTTGGCCATAGCTATTTTAAGTTTTACAAAGATGAAGAGACAGGTTATTTGGAAATTGTTTATGCGGTGATGATTGATCCCAATATAAAATTCACTAATAACATTGAAATAGGAATGAGTAGCAATCAGTTTTATCAAACATTTTTTAAACAACCCCTAAAACTAAATAGTATCCGTATAGTTAAAGCCGAATCTTTGGTTACGGGTGTGATACATTACTATTATGTTAAAGATGGCAAGTTGATGCAGGTTGAGATAGATTCCGATTACCAAATTGATAAAAGTTGATGAAAATCATTAAGTATTTAAAATTAGCGTTAATTATAGGAATAACTATGTTCTTGATTGCTAATCTAGTATTTAGCGATTATAGTGGAGTACATGATGGATTAACTAGGATTGGATTTCCATTTGTTTATTTACAGGATACCGGAGGGAAATGCTACGATTGCGCAAGTATCAAGTGGTTTAAGTTCATTTATTTGCTTATTGATTTATTGTTGTTTTTAATATCAGCGATGATGTTGGTTTTAGTTTTAAAAAGGAAAAAAAAACTGGTCTGACATGAAAAAGATGTTCCTTGCACTACCAATATTGCTGTTTGTAACAGGATGTGGAAGTTCTGGTTTTGAGGAGTTGGAAGGTCCTGAAGTATTTTATCAAATTAGCCCAAGCGAGGCAGGTATATTACGTGTTAGGTACACCATTAATAAGGGAGCCCCTTCTGTTCAGCTTTTTGATACAAAAGGCAATCTTTTAAAAAACAATATTATTGCCCCTGCTTCAGGTTTACTGATGACGGCATCAAAAAATGATTCCATTCAAATCACTTACTTTGTTGGACAGAGCGACCTCGATATGTTTTTGCCATGGTTCAAAACAAATAAATATAATATGGATCGAATAGGTAATTATTCGATTAACTATAATTATGAAATACAAAATACCTATTTGGAAAATAAGGGATCCGAAATAGATTCATTGTCAGTTGATGAAAAAGGACAGTTAACCTCTGTTTTTTTAAAGGGGAAGCTGATTGCTAAAAAGCCAACATACCTGTTTGTAATCAAGTGGTCTGAAATTTTGCTTTACGATCCTTTAAGTAAGTTATATACGCCCTATACATTTACGAATAACAGCGGCCTTGTTAAGGATTATTTGAAGAAAATTCTTGCTGTATATGAATAATAACTAGTTAGCAACAATTCTTGAGGTTAGTAATGCGGTTATTACATGATGTATCAGGATAAAACTATTGGCAATCATATAAAATGAGCCAAATAAATACGATATTGTATATGCATTAAAATCAAAAGTCATGAAAAAGAGCATTTTGATCATCACCTTGGCCATTGCTGTAGCAGCTTGCAGCGCCACCAAAACAGAAAACACGACTACTGACACTACGGCTACTGCTGCACAGCAGGGGCAAGCGGCGCTTGTGGTAGATCTTTTTGATAAAGAGTGGAAGTTGAAGGAACTGAATGGTAAAGCTGTGGTGTTGGATACTGCCTTTAAAAGAGAGCCACAAATGGTTTTTCAGAAAGAAAGCGGCAAGCTTATAGGGAATGGCGGCTGTAATAGTTTTTCAGGGACTTATAAGGTGAAAGATGGAAATGGAATTGAGCTATCGGAAGGAGCTGCAACCATGATGGCCTGCCCAAACCTTAAAATAGAAGGAGAGTTTTTTGCAGTGTTGAAACAAGTAAAAAGCTATCGCATAGAAAATGGTAGCCTTTTACTTGATAATGATAAGAAAGAGGCAGTAGCTAAATTGGAACTTGCGAAGTAGCATAAGTCTTTGCGTCCCTTTGCGAAAACTTTTCAAGCCTTGTGGGTTAAATTTTATGCCTCAATACTTAAAGAGATTCCTCCAAAGTCGGAATGACAGGTAGGTAGGGATAAAGTTGTTCTAATTCTTAGCGTCTCTTTGCGAAAACTTCTCAAACCTTTGCGGTTAATTTTTATGCCTTAATACTTAAAGAGATTCCTCCAAAGCCGGAATGACAGTTAGGGCGGTATAAAGTTGTTCTAATTCTTTGCGTCTCTTTGTGAAAACTTTTCAAGCCTTTGCGGTTAAATTTTATGCCTCAATACTTAAAGAGATTCCTCCAAAGTCGGAATGACAGGTAGGTAGGGATAAAGTTGTTCTAATTCTTTGCGTCTCTTTGCGAAAACTTTTCAAGCCTTTGCGGTTAAATTTTATGCCTCAATACTTAAAGAGATTCCTCCAAAGTCGGAATGACAGAGAGAGCAAATAATAAGGAGGATTGTGTTGAGCTGAGAATAGTTTAAAACAAAATTCACTACTATTCCTTTTTCAAAAAAGATGTACTTTTATGGATGCCAAAAAGGCGAAGCATTCATGACAGCACTGCCCAAAGAAATCATCCTTTCCCATACCAATATCAGTACCCTTTCCATCATTGAGTTGCTCAAACATACGCAAAGCGGAATGCTGGTGGAAGGAGATTTGCAGGAGATTTATCCCTTGGCATTAGAACTTAATAGTGGCGTGTTCACTAAAAGAACCATGGCCGATTTTCCAAAGGTGGCCGTGAGCCAGTTGGGAGATCATTTGAGTACATCTTGCTCTTGTGACCACCATTTACAAAAACTCTGTGTGCATCAAGCAGAAGTCATCCATGCTATTTTGGAGATGAGGAACCTTCGTGTTTTCTTCGATCAACCTTTGCGATATCAAATGTTACAAGCATCGGCAAGAGAATATGGCTTGGAACCGGAACCCAATTTGGATGCCTATTTTCAGTTGAACTATCATGAAAGCAAGTTGCAAATCGAAAACAGGTTAAAAGGTTTGCTTAAAGGAGATACCAAAGCACTTCAAAAAAATCTAGCCCCTCAACAGCCGTCTATCTTTAAAAAAATGGCTGCCCAAACTAATGAAAAACGGCAGATATTGGTGATTGGTAAACATCGTTTCTACAACCAATTGAACTTTCTTTTAATGGAGGCGGCTATCACACAGTCGGGTAAAATTAAAACGCCCATTGATGACGTAGCCCCCATGAACTTAGTTTGGAAAGCAACGGCTCCTGCCGAGATTAAGTTTTATACCGCTTTGCTCAGCTTTCAGAATAAATTTCACGAAGAAGATGCCGAAGCAGAACTAGAAGCGCTAAAACTTCTGGTAGAAAATCCCTTGGATTTAGAAGTGTACTATCATGATCGGGGTCTTTCAGAAAGTATTTCGCCAAAATCATTACTGCCCGTAGAACTTACCCTGCTTAAGGCCGAACTACAGCTCACCGTATTTAAAAAAGAACCTTTTTATGAAGTAACCGCTGAACTGTTGTTTAACGATATAAAACTTCCGTTAAGTAAAGTAGCCCTTAGGAACGAATATTTTGTGCATCATCGGCAGGCATTTCATTTGGTACCGCACCCAGATCTGCTGCGGGTCATCAAGTTTTTTAAGGCTAATAACGAGATCCTTATCATCCATTCGTCTAAATATGAAGAATTTGTGCGTACCATATTGGCACCATTAGAGCAGCTGGTGCATATCAATTACAGCTACATTCGTCAAGCAACGGCAGCACAATTGGCAGAAAAGGAATTTTTAAGGGAACGCATCATTTATCTACATCAAGAGGGCAGTTTCATAGCGCTTACCCCTGTAATGAAATATGGAGCGGTAGAAGTGCCTGTGTACTCTAAAAAGCAACTCTTTGATACTGATCAAAACGGTAATGAATTTAAGGTTGCCCGAGATAGTGAGGACGAAACCCGTTTCACCACCATGGTGATGGATCAACATCCTGACTTTGCAGAACAAATAGCAGGACCTGAATATTTCTACCTTCATAAAGATAAATTCCTAGATGAGGATTGGTTTTTGAACGCCTTTGAAATATGGAGAAGTCATGGTGTTAGCATTCTTGGCTTTAACGAAATCAAGAACAACCAGCTTAATCCGCACAGTGCCAAAATAAGCATTGAGGTCATTAGCGGCATTGACTGGTTTAACGCCGAACTAAAGGTGGGCTTTGGAAAGAAAGCTGCTAGTTTGAAGCAAGTTCATCGAGCCATTCGCAATAAAAGCAAGTTTGTTCAATTGGACGACGGTACAAAAGGAATTTTGCCGCTCGAATGGATGGATAGGATTGCTCGTTTTTTTAAGGCTGGCGATATAGAAGATGAACTGATCAAGATACCGAAGATTAATTTTACGGAAGTGGCTGATTTGTTTGAAAAGGCAGAATTGAGTGCAGAAGTACAAAATGAAATCAAAAACTATACGGCTCAATTCTCTAGTGCAGGGAATATTCCAGCAGTAGCAGTTCCTTCAACGTTGAAGGCCCAATTGCGTGACTACCAACGGGAAGGTCTCAACTGGCTCAACTTTTTGGACGACTACAATTTTGGGGGCTGTTTGGCTGATGATATGGGTTTGGGGAAAACCCTTCAGATTATTGCTTTTATCTTATCCCAAAGAGAAAAACACGGACATGCGACTAATTTGATTGTCGTGCCTACTTCTTTGTTGTTTAACTGGCAGGAAGAAATAGCCAAATTTGCGCCCTCTATTAAAGTATGGACACATTATGGTGCCGATAGAAAGAAAAGTAGCGAAGAGATGAAAGCGCATGAAGTGGTATTGACTACTTATGGAATGCTGCTTTCGGATATTCGTTTCTTGAAAGACTTTCACTTCAATTACGTTTTCTTGGATGAGTCGCAGGCCATTAAAAATCCCAATTCAGAGCGATATAAAGCGGCCAGATTGTTACAGTCGAGGAATAGGGTGGTATTAACCGGTACACCTATTGAAAACAACACCTTCGATTTGTACGGTCAGTTATCTTTTGCCTGTCCAGGCTTATTGGGAAGCAAGCAGTATTTCAAGGACATTTACGCCATTCCTATTGATAGGTTTGAATACAGTAAAAGGGCTTTTGAACTTCAGCGGAAAATTAAACCTTTTGTACTGCGCAGAACCAAGAAGCAAGTGGCTAAGGAATTGCCAGAAAAAACGGAGATGACCATTTATTGTGAAATGAATGCGGAACAACGGAGGATTTACGATATGTACGAACGGGAGTTGAGAGAGTTTATATCGGCCACTGACGAAGAGCAAATGCTCAAAAACAGCATGCATGTACTCACAGGCTTAACCAAGCTAAGACAGATTTGTAATTCGCCTGCGCTGCTCAAACAGGGACACTCGGGGGTCAATGCCGTTAAAATTGAAGTGTTGACCGAGCAGATTGAAAATAAATCTAAAGTACATAAGATATTGGTGTTTTCGCAGTTTGTAGGTATGCTCGATTTGGTTAAGGCCGAGCTGGAAAATAGAAATATTTCCTTTGAATATCTTACTGGACAAACCAAAGATAGGGGAAGTAAAGTTCATAACTTTCAAACGAATGATGAGGTGCGGGTGTTCCTGATCAGTTTAAAAGCGGGAGGAGTAGGGCTTAATTTGACCGAAGCAGATTATGTTTATTTGATAGATCCATGGTGGAACCCTGCCGCAGAAAACCAGGCTATTGATAGGGTGTATCGTATTGGGCAGGACAAGCATGTAGTGGCCGTAAGGTTAATTTGTACGAATACCGTTGAAGAAAAAATCATGAAGCTACAGGATAAGAAAAAGCAATTGGCCCAAGATGTGATCAGAACAGATGCTGCTTTTTTCCAGCGTTTATCCAAGGAAGAATTGGTGGATATGCTAGGAGATTAGTTTGTTAAGTAATCTCGAAAACTAATAAATACAAAAGCCCCAACTTTCGTTGAGACTTTTCATTAAACAATTAGGCTACAATATCAATCATGTCATTTTCAAGCATGGGTGAACTTGTTTAATCTATTGCCATATGTATAAAACCGTTTCGGTAAATGCATTAGATGATGAGTTTGAAGCAGTTTTTGAATCTACTAGCTTTCCATCAACATAAATTTCTCCTTTTATTCCACCAGGGCCAACAGCCGTAAAGCCCATGGTAACATCGTCATTTGCATTTACGGTACGGTTAATTTTTTTACTAAAAGGCAAAGCAACATTGGTAAGCGTACTGCTACCGCCACTCTCATTGGTGTAGATAATACTTAAACTACTAGGGGTGCCTGAAGTTACCGTGCACTTGTATTCAATGCTCGCATTTTTTGGATAAGTCTTTGTAGGGTCTTTGTCCTTGTCTTTTTTGCAGGATACCAACGTTAACACCATTGTAGAAATCAGAGCGGAGAATAAAAAAAGTTTTGTTTTCATGATTATCGATTTAAAATTTCAGAGTTTTATTTGCAAAGGTGAAACACTGAGGAATGATAATCGCCCCACGAGGCTTCGTGGCACCTTTTAATAGCTTTGAATTATAGCTTGGTTAAAAATGGGTAGCCTGTTAAATGTTTGTTTTTTAGAGCGATAATGGGTTTTTTTGATAGGTCGGGCAAAAAGGAATAATTGGGGTAGGGGGAGGAAATGATGAGCTTATGATACCTTTTGACCTAGTGTTACGGAGGGTTTCTTGAAGAAATCTGAAGGAGATTTACCTGTGAATTTTCGGAAATTGCGATTGAATGATGATTTAGAATTGAAGCCACAATCAAAAGCTATTGAGAGTAACGTGTAGTTTTGGTTCTTTTCATCAGCAATCATTTTTATACACTCATCTACCCTCAGCGAATTAATGTAGTCATAAAAACTTTTGTCAAATTTGGAGTTGATCACTTGTGAAAGTGCGGCATCTTTTAGTTGTAGGGTTTCGGCTAATTTGCTCAAGGTTAGTTCTGCATTTTTGTATGGTTTTTCTTGTTCCATCACGTTATTTAACTCCATAAAAATACGTTGTATGTCCGCCTCCGTAAGCGATGACCAATCGTATTTCGGTTTGTTGGGCAATGTTTCTGCTTCAATGGAATCTTGAGCCTGAGTGTGATAAGGTTGATCGATAGTTGCTGGGTAAGTGTTTGTATTGGCGGGTTTGAATATTTGCTGTTGGCGTACCCCAAAAAAGCCAATAAAACAGATATATAATGATGCACTTAAGTAAATACTTTCTGTAGTTGGATAGAAAATAACAAATAGCCAAATTCCAGCAATGCCAGCAATAAGATAACGCAGCCAATTCAAGCTGATTTTCTCGGTGTTTGAAAATTCTTCTCGTATTTTCTTTTTGTATCGCTGTAGTAAAACAATAGCCGCAAATACATAAACAATTCCCGAAATGATGATGCAAATATTGGTGATGACCCCAATGGTTTGATAATAAGAAGAGGAAAAACCTTGGTTGTAACTCAATAACTTATGTGTCGGATCTGCCAGTAGAAAAGGCATCCATAAAAGATAAGCAAAGACAATTGGCAAAAAATGAAAGAACTGTTTCTTGCTGAGCTTTTTAGGCTTTGTCAGGTAAAAGATGTAGAGATATAGAAATGGCCCGTGTACAAGTGCCAGTAAATCTCCCCAGCCTATTAAATTGGGAAGGCGACGGTAACTTCCAGAAACCTGTAAATATAGACTGGCTAAATGAAGTGTTGCCAACAATTGCCAAATCATCAATAGTTTATCGGCAGTTGTTTTATTGGGCTTAACCGCTAATAATACAAGTAGGTATAATGAAATTGCGATACTGGTAAAGTATAACATGCTATTGTTTTGTATGGATAGCCCGATGTAATTGATCAGCTCAAAAATAGGAAATATATTCAAAGCTTTCTTTGAGGTGCTATTTGCTGATAGCTATTTCTTTTGCCTTTCATTTTTTCTTAAAAGTCCAAAAATTAAAACAATAGCGTAGGCGAACATTAGCCATGAAGCAAAAGTTTTACTATGAGTTTCGGGCATATTAGGGAATAAATTTTCGAAAAACTGTATGCATACAGTATCTAGTATCATACCTGGTAAAACCATGATGGCTGCAGATTTGATGCTTTCAAGGTTGCCTAAGTTAAATTTATTAAAAACAGAGGTTGAAACGAGGCCTAAAGCTGGTATCAAAATAAAATACAAAACGGCCATGATGAAAGCATTATCTACAATAAAAAAATATTGACCAGCAAGCCTGAATAATATGGTGGCTGGTAACCACACCAAAAAGCCAACAATGAAACTAATTAGTAAGTAATTCTCTTTGTATGTTTTCATAACTAACGAATGGATGATGATTTTAAATATGGACCTTAGTTGCCATTGTTTGGCGGTGTAAAGCTAATCATCGAAGGGGGATAAAAAACAAAAAAAAGCAACTATTTTGGAGTTGCTTTTCTCAGATTATACACACACGGAGTTTCTTAAAAAACCTTAGCCTATCTTCAGAACTTCAAGGCCAATAGCAAATGATAGCTAGTAAAAAAAATGTAGGCGTGGTTATATCTGGTTGGTTAGAAAGAAAGAGAGGTAAGTGCCTAATGGGTAAGGGAGATAAGCGAATCATACGACATTACGTAAGGAGAGGAGAGAAATTGGAACTTAAGAAAGCTGCTCCAACAGTTTCTTTAGGTTTTGAAATAGAAGGCAAGTTTATAGTGTAGTAAAAAAGGGTTCATTATGAACCCTTTTTTTTGGTTATATAGAATAATCATTCTTCAAGTTCATCCAGAACTGATTTGATTGTCAACGTGGGATAACTGTTCTTGTTTCAAGATTGGAATATTCATCCCAATTTTTGACGAATACTTTTCTAATATACTGCCATCCATTTGCTCCACGCTTATAAACATGGACAAGCATCGGAGCTTTAGGTATCTTTTCTTCTAAAGATGAAGGTTCTTCATCAGGAGTGACAAGGTATTTTGGTTCAACCAAAAATACATGGATATTGAAACTCTTCTGAAAATTAGTGTCCTTTATTATTTCTCTTACTTTGAGATCCCTTCTTTTTGCATCCAATGAGCCGGTTTGCTTTTCCCAGTTATCTGCACCATTTTTCGGGAAGCAAACAATCCTAGCGGAACCATTTTTTTTATCATAATACTGCATCAATGGCAGCGCCTTGACAAACGTACTATTACTGGAAAATGGGCCACTCCAGCAGAATAGCTTTTTACTATCTGAAAAAAAATCAATGGGTACACTGCTTTTTTTTTGCTGGGCAGAGGCCGAAAGGGTTAAGAAAAACAATATACTCAACAGATATTGGCAAGATTTAAGAGGAAAGAACATAAAGCAAAAGTAACTAATTTTTTGTCTATAGAAACCTCGCCAGCCTACATGTAGCCTAAACGTTTTGCCGCCCACATTTGCTAAGCCCTGCACCGCCCTGTGTATTTTATCTATAGGAGGTTTCATGTAGGTAGGTTACCATTCTGGTTGATGGATTATAGCGCAAGCATTTGCTTGTGCTTAATAAGAAATAGTCCCAATACTTAGATCATATTTCCTTTAACATAAAGATGTGGAAGAAAAGAAATTACAGCGGAAAATAGTTAAAACCAAAAAAGCCTCACATTTCTGTGAGGCTTTCTGTGATCCCGCTGGGATTCGAACCCAGGACCACTACATTAAAAGTGTAATGCTCTACCAGCTGAGCTACGGAATCATTCCTTCGTTCTAAGGAGGTGCAAATATAGAAACATCTAGTTTTACCTGCAAATAAAAAATGCTTATAAGTTGTACTGCGTTGATTTTTAGTCGAATTATTTGCGAAGTGCCTGTTTTGGATTAATGTAAATAGCCTGTTTAGTCTATCAAAACGTCACATTTGTGATTTTACCTGCACATTAAAATAGGCATTGTATATTTGTACTTATGCAAAAGAGAAAAATTGTAGTAGCCGTTACCGGAGCAAGTGGAGCTGTGTATGCCAAGTTATTGTTGGATAACCTAAGCAAGCTATCGGCACAGATAGAAAAAGTGGGAGTGGTGATGTCTGATAATGCTAAGGAGGTTTGGCAATATGAATTGGGTAACGACGATTACAAAAACTATTCGTTTGATTTTTATGCCAAAACGGATTTTAATGCCCCTTTTGCGTCGGGATCTGCAAAGTATGATGCCATGATTGTCGCACCTTGCTCTATGGGAACTTTGGGACGTATTGCCCATGGTATTTCAAACGATTTGATCTCGAGAGCTGCCGATGTTATCTTAAAAGAGCGTAGAAAGCTGATTGCCGTAGTACGTGACACGCCTTTCAGTCTCATTCATTTGCAGAATATGAAGCTCGTGACCGAGGCAGGGGGAATCATCTGTCCTGCTAATCCATCTTTTTACAGCTTGCCTAAAACCATCGAAGAAGTGGCACAAACGGTTGTTGATAGGGTAATTGATTTAGCTGGATTGGAAAAGGAAAGCTATCGTTGGAACGATTAAGAAGGTTTTGAGTTTTAAGTATAAAGTTAAAAGTGACAGTATAGCCTAACTTATGACTTAAAACTTACCTCTTGCAATCTACAACTAATCACATTTTCGTATCTTTGCTGCCTTAAATGAAAAAAGTAGCTTTTTATACACTGGGTTGTAAGTTGAATTTCTCTGAAACTTCAACAATAGGCAGGTTGTTCACTGACGCTGGTTACAGCGTAGTTGAATTTACCGATAAGGCAGATGTGTATGTCATCAACACTTGTTCAGTAACTGACCATGCCGATAAAAAATGCAGGAAGGTAGTAAAAGAAGCACTTAAATATTCGCCTAATGCCTACGTAACCATTGTAGGTTGTTATGCCCAGCTTAAACCACAGGAAATTGCCGAAATTGAAGGTGTTGACATGGTTTTAGGTGCGGCTGAGAAATTCCGTATTGTGGAGTTTATTACTGATTTGACCAAACAACCAAAAGCGGTAGTTCACCAACAAGACATTGAAAAGGTAAATCATAATTTTATTGCTGCTTATTCTATTGGAGATAGAACACGTACTTTCTTGAAAGTGCAAGATGGATGCGATTATCCTTGTACCTATTGTACCATTCCATTGGCTCGTGGCGGTAGTCGTAGCGATACTATCGAAAGTGTGGTTCAAAAAGCAGAGCAAATTGCGGCAAGCGGTGTCAAAGAAATTGTACTTACAGGCGTAAATCTTGGTGATTTTGGGATTAGAGAAGGGAAAAGAGAAGACCGCTTTTTTGACTTGGTAAAAGCCTTGGATGAAGTAGAAGGAATCGAGAGAATCCGTATTTCCTCTATCGAACCTAATTTACTGAGCAATGATATTATTGAGTTTGTGGCCAGCTCTAAGCGCTTTGTGCCACATTTCCATATTCCTCTACAATCAGGCTCTAATAAAATTTTAGGCTTAATGAAGCGTCGTTATCAACGCGAACTTTATGTAGATAGGGTAGCTAAGATTAAAGAATTGATGCCAAATTGCTGTATTGGTGTTGATGTAATTGTAGGCTTTCCAGGAGAAACCCAAGAAGACTTTTTAGATACCTACGAATTCTTAAATGGTCTGGATGTTTCTTATTTGCACGTATTTACCTATTCAGAGCGAGAGCAAACAGAAGCGGCCGTGATGAAAGGTAAAGTAGCAGGCAGTACTCGTTTCGAACGCAATAAGATGTTGCATATTCTGTCGGATAAAAAGCGAAGAGCTTTCTACGAATCGCAAGTGGGAGCAAACGCCCAAGTACTTTTCGAAGACGATCAAAAAAATGGTTTCATGCATGGTTTCACTAAAAACTATGTGAAGGTAAAAGCTAAATACGATCCTTTAATGGTCAACGAATTGAAGGAGGTTAAATTGGTTTCTCTTACCGCTGATGGTGAAGTAGAAGTTGCCGAACTGGAAACGGTTTACGCACACCACTAGGATTTGCGATTTTTGATTGACGAATTACGATTTATCCCGTGCCTACGGAATAAGTAGTTAGAGTGGTTTTGTAATTTGATTTATTTAAACCATTGAGAAATTAAGAATATTATGTCTCCATTTCCTTAATTCCTTAATGTTTTGCCAATTTCCTTCTTTTAGCGCTACGCAATACCTATTCCTAAAAATGACTTTGTAAAGGCTTAAAAAGCTATTGAAAAGGGCAAAAGAATGGGCAAATTTTATATATTCGCCTAAACTTTTTACGTATGTTTCCAACCGTATCACATTTTATTTCGTATTTATTTGGTATTGAAGTGCCATTGCCATTTAATACGTTTGGTGTATTTGTAGCATTGGCCTTTTTGGCTGCTTATTGGGCTTTTAGCAAAGAGCTTCAACGTAAGGAAGCATTAGGGCTAATTAAGCCTACAAAGCGTGTGACCATGGTGGGTGAACCTGCTAGTACTTGGGAATTGGTTTCTAATGGTGTTTTTGGCTTTCTGATAGGTTATAAATTGATTTATGCCTTGGTGAACTACAAATTGTTTGTTGCCGATTCGCAGTCTGTTTTGCTTTCTACCAAAGGTAACCTGTTAGGTGGCTTAGGTTTGGCCGCACTTTTTGTATACTGGTCTTATAAAGAAAAGGAAAAAGTTAAACTACCTACGCCTAAAAAAGTAGAAGTGACCGTTCGTCCGCATGAACTGATGAGCCACATGATCGTTTGGGCGGCCATATGGGGATTCTTGGGCGCTAAAATATTCGATAATCTAGAGCATTGGGATACCTTCGTTAAAGATCCAATTGGTGGACTGCTTTCTTTTAGCGGATTAACCTTTTATGGTGGTTTGATTTGTGGTGGTGCTGCAGTACTTTATATAGCTCGTAAAAATGGTATCAAGCCACTTCATATGCTTGATGTTGGTGCACCTGGAATGATGCTGGCTTATGGTGTAGGCCGTATTGGTTGTCATCTTTCTGGCGATGGTGATTGGGGGATTGTTAACCTTAATCCCAAACCTTTTACTTGGTTGCCAGATTGGTTGTGGGCTTATACTTATCCTAACAACGTAGCTGGTGAGGGTAATCCTATCCCAGGTTGCGTAGGTAAATTTTGCAATGAATTGCCTCAGCCCGTATATCCAACACCTATTTACGAGGTGATTGCAGCTTTGTTGATTTTTTGGTTCTTGTGGAAAATCAGAACCAAAATAAAGGTGCCAGGAACAATGTTCGGTATTTATATGATGTTTGCTGGCGTGGAGCGTTTCTTGGTAGAATTGATCAGGGTAAACTCTAAATATAATGTAGCTGGAATTCCATTTACACAAGCTGAGTTGATCTCATTGATTTTGTTTATTGGGGGTATACTACTAGTTGCATATTCGTCTAAAAACAAGGATAAACTAGCAAACTATTAGCAAATGAACTACGAGTTGTTATGCAATAAGGTAATTGCCATTGCTAGGCTTACAGGGAACTTTATTAGAAAAGAATCCCTAAACTTTGATAATGCCAAAATAGAATATAAAGGCCTCAATGATCTTGTTTCGTATGTAGATAAAACTGCGGAGAGACAATTGGTTAAAAATCTGAAAAAGGTTTTGCCTGAAGCTGGCTTTATCACCGAAGAGGATGAAACTGAAAATACCTATAACCAACCGTTTACTTGGATTATTGATCCTTTAGACGGAACGACTAATTTCATTCATGGCATCCCAACTTTTTCAATCAGTATTGCACTTTACGAAGGTTTAGAGCCTGTATTGGGTGTGGTATATGAAATTAATAGGGGAGAGATGTTTTACTCCTACAAAGGTGCTCCCGCTTATTTGAACAATAAGGAGATTAGGGTGTCTCAGTCCTCTAATTTATCGCAATGTCTGTTGGCAACTGGTTTCCCTTACTATCAGTTTGACAAGCAGCCTCAATACATCCAGTTGTTTACCGAAATGATGCAGAAGTGCCATGGTTTACGTAGAATAGGTTCGGCTGCGGTTGATTTGGCCTATGTAGCTTGTGGTCGTTTTGATGCCTATTTTGAATATAACCTCAATTCTTACGATATGGCTGCTGGTGCTTTTTTGGTGAAGCAAGCTGGTGGGCAATTGCACAATTTTTCTGGTGGTGATGAGTATTTGAATACCCGCGAAATTGTAGCATCTAATGGCCTCGTAACTCAGGAAATTCTGGATACGATTAAAAAGCATTTTTAACTTTCGTTAATTCGTTCTTGATCGCGAGGTGCTAAGCAATCCAAAGGTGTATAAAGAGATTGCTTCGTACCTCGCAATGACGCGTTAATAAGGAGCCGCTTCTTACATTTACGTCATTTCGTGTTTAATGTATAGTTGTTAGATTTCTCCTATCGTCGAAATGACGGTTGGGAGTAAAGTTAGTGCTTGGCAGTATCGTTACACTTTTCGTCATTTCGATAAGGAGGCACGACGAAGAAAACTCTAGCTCCCTAGCTATTCATAGATAGTAATCTATACTTAGAATTGTAGGGGAAGAGTTTGCTTGAACTTTTGAATGTTGGTATTCTTAAGCATAGTCGTTAGATTTCTCTCTGCATTCGAAATGACGGGGTGGGAGCGGAAGTGAGCTTAAACTTTACGTCATTTCGATAGCCAGTTCCGATTTGTCGGAAAGGAGGCACGACGAAGAGAAATCTAGCTCATAGCCATTTTTAGATAGTAATCTATACTTAGAATTATTGGAAAAGAGATTGCTTGAGCTTTTGAATGTTGGTATTCTTAAGCCATAGTCGTTAGATTTCTCTCTTGCATTCGAAATGACGGGGCGGGAACGGAAGTAACAACATAAAAAAGCCGCAGTATGTATACAATACTGCGGCTTTCATTATTTAACCAATGCAATTTATAATGCTTCAGAAACTACTTCTTTCACTTCTGGCACCATGCGTTGCAATAAATTTTGAATCCCTGATTTCAAGGTAATGGTACTTGATGGACAACCACTGCATGAACCTCTTAATTCTACCGTTACAATACCTTCTTCGAATGATTTGTAGGTAATTGCACCACCATCTTGTTCTACTGCAGGACGAACATAGTCGTGTAGGATCTGTTGGATTTTAATTTCAGTTTCAGAACCTTCAAAATTTGGAGCTTCTTCTGCAGCATCCTTAATTTTAAGTTCTGCTTCCACAGCACCTTTTACAAACTCTTTTAAAATCGCTTCAATGTCACTCCATTCTGCATCCTCAGTTTTAGTGATGGTTACAAAATTACTAGCGAAGAAAACACCATTTACAAAGTTGAACTTAAAAAGTTCTTTGGCAAAAGGTGAACTTTCAGCACTTTCTTTGGTCGCAAAATCTTCACTGCCGTTAATTAAAAGTTTGTTCACCATGAATTTCATGGTTGCAGGATTAGGAGTTTGCTCTGTATATACGTTTATGGTCATGTCTAATCAAATTTACAAATACAAAAATATATAATTGCACTGCCAAGTCATGTCTATTTTAGGTCATTTATGTTTTAGTGGCTAGTAACTAGTGGTTAGTGTATAGTAGTTAGTTGCTAGTGGCTAGGAACTAGTTTAAGCCCCAAACAACTAAAAAACAAACCAACTAACCAACTAAAATATGCCTGTGTAGCTGAAAGGTGTAATTTGTTTCAATTCTGCCTTGATGCTATCGCTAACTTCTAAACCATCAATAAATACAGCAATGGTTTCGGCCGTAATTTTCTGATTAGTTCTAGTCAATGCTTTTAAAGCCTCGTAAGGGTTAGGATAAGCTTCTCTACGTAAAACTGTTTGGATAGCTTCCGCAACTACCGCCCAGTTATCTTCTAAATCAGCATCAATAGCCTGTTGGTTAAGGATGATTTTACCCAAACCTCTCATGGTAGAGTTGATGGCAATAATAGTATGCGCCATAGGTACGCCAATGTTTCTAAGCACTGTTGAGTCGGTCAAGTCTCTTTGCAAACGAGAAATAGGCAATTTAGCCGCTAAAAATTCGAAAATAGCATTGGCAATTCCTGCATTTCCTTCCGCATTTTCAAAATCAATAGGGTTTACCTTGTGTGGCATAGCTGAGGAACCCACTTCACCTTCTTTTATTTTTTGTTTGAAGTAGTTTTTAGAAATGTAGGTCCAGATATCGCGATCAAGATCGATGACGATATTGTTGATGCGTTTTAAGGCATCGCATTGTGCCGCAAATTGATCGTAGTGTTCAATTTGGGTAGTATATTGTGCTCTGCTTAAACCTAAAACTTCATTTACAAAATTGTTAGAAAAATCAACCCAGTTAATTTGAGGATAAGCAATATAGTGTGCATTGAAATTTCCGGTAGCTCCACCAAATTTTGCACCGTTAGGAACGATTTTCAGATTGGCCAATTGTACTTTTAAACGCTCCACAAACACCATAAACTCTTTACCAAGTTTGGTCGGAGAAGCAGGTTGTCCGTGGGTATGCGCTAATAATGGTACGTTTTTCCATTCTTCGGCTAGCTCACTTAATTTTTCAATCAATTGTTCCAAAGCAGGAACATAGCTTTCAGTTAGCGCTAATTTGAAAGTATAAGGAATAGCCGTGTTGTTAATATCTTGTGAAGTTAATCCAAAGTGGATAAACTCTTTGTAAGCTTGTAGGTTCAATCCATCAAATTTAGCTTTGATGAAATATTCAACCGCTTTTACATCATGGTTGGTCACGCTCTCGGTGTCTTTTACACTTTGAGCATCTGCTTCATTAAACGACTGATAAATGTCTCTTAACTGTGGGAACAGATTTTTGTCGAAGCTTTCAGTCCCTGGAACATTGGCTTCAACTAAGGCGATGAAATACTCAACCTCCACCAAAACGCGATATTTGATCAATGCGTACTCAGAAAAATAGTCGGCAAGTTTAGCGGTAGTTTTTCTGTAACGGCCATCAATTGGAGAAATAGCTTGTAGAGGAGATAAAGTCATATTTTGCTGATTTTTATTAAGATGTGCAAAGTTAACATTTGTTGGCTATTAACATAGCCGAAAAAGCAAATTGACTAATGCCGCAGTATAATAGAACAGTTTGGTGACTTTAAAAGAGCTCGGCACATTGATAGCCCAGCTTTTTAACGCTTTCCACTACTTTTCGAGACGAAATACGTTTTCCCTCAATACGCAATATTCGGTCGCAGTCTTGCAAATCAAAGTTAAATTGACAACCGAAAACCAGTTCTTGCAGACAACGCATGATGTAGCTGGCATCTTTTGGACAACCTACATTTGTTCTGAAAATTTTAATATCATTCATCATTGGATTAGAAAGTTTACTTTTTGCTTTTTGCAAAAGGATTAAAGGAAACACCTAGATTTAAATACATGGCGCCATTTGGTTTTGCTTCAAATAGATAGTTGTCAAATGATTTGCTCTTTTCAAACACCCGTCCAGAAGTGATGCTTTTATAGCCTGTTTTCACGGTTCCTATGAACGAGCCACCAAAATAATGTTCGTAAATGGCTCCCATGTTGATTTCAACTTGTCTGAATTCATAAGTGCCTGATGATCTGTTGAACTGGTAAAGATAAAGTCCTGTTCCATCAAGTTCGCCACCAAGGGAAATCCTGCCATTGCCAAATATTTCTTTTTTGAGCAATAGTCGTTGGGGCAAAACAATGTCCAAAACCCAATCTTTTTTAAACTTATGTTCATAGGAAAAAGTAGGGATGACTGGAATTTGTGCACTAGGATCAACAATTCCTACCAAGCCCAGTGTCATTTTCGTTTTTAAGTTGGCTTTCAATATCATGGTAGCAGTTACTAGACCTTTTACTCTTTCGAAATTTTTCTCGCTACCGTCAACGACTACGGAACCTGAATAGACTACCATTTTGTCTAAAAGCTTTGCGAAATATCCAAAGTTTAAGGATGATGTATGGTAATGGTAGGTGTTTTTGGTGATGGTCTGCAACTGGTCGTTGGGATTGGTATATACCGTAGTGGCGCCAATATATCGGTAACTAAATGATCCACCTAAAGACCATCTTCTTTTTTTAATGAAGCTTGGGTTCAGGTTGATCTTTGTTTGGTACATGTTGCTGATTTCGCCACTGGTTTGCGGGCCATTTAATAAGCTCGAATTGAATTTGTGCGAAGCCAACTGATAGTGCTCAATATTGAGTACTCTGGTGGAGGGAAATTTATCAGCCACGTAAGCCGTGATTTTTTCGGGAATACTGTCTCTTTTTTGCCCAAAACAAGGGCTGCATATCAACAACAAAACAAAAGACAACGGCGTGTTTTTCTTAGCAGTAATGATTTTGGGTAGAGGTCTTTGGGGGGGCTTTGTTAATCTTAAATGCATTTTTTGTTTTTATTGCAAAAAAGAAGAAAGTCTCGCGTGTTTTATTTCTTTTTATACCAAGCTTGCTTTTTTTTATACCAAGTAGGCTTTGGTATAATTTAAATGCCATTTCGTATAATTTATGTCGATGCCAAGTTTTTTATATCGCTATTTTTGAGGCGATTTGAATATGAAAGACTATTTTTCTATGGATGATACCTCAAGGGCTTTTCAAAATAAAAAGCTGATTAGTTTTTTAATTGATAAGCGTTACGGATATGTGAGGCATGCCATCATGTTGCTTAGTCTGTTGCTCATATTGTTTAATGCTAAAACTATTAACGATTATAGTGGGAGCTATGAGCAGTATAGCTTGTTAGTCTATTATTCGGTGATTGTCTTTTTGGTATACGTTAACATTTACCTGCTGGTGCCTATTTTTTTTCTAAAGGGCATGTATTTGGCTTATTTAACGGCGTTGATGGTTTTGTTGGCTTTGGTATTGTCTATCATGTTTTCGATGATGGAAAAGTATTTTGAGCCCCATCGTATTTTAGAGCGGCACCCTATTAGTTTAACCAGGGTAATTATTTCTGGGATTGTATTTTTTGTGCCTTTTATCATGGTGTCAACTACGATTAAGTTGGTGCAACGCTGGATTAAGGATAATGAGCGTATTGGTGAGTTGAAAAATATTACGCTGAGGATGGAACTGAATGGACTTAAAAATCAGATTAATCCTCATTTTTTGTTCAACATGCTTAACAATGTGAATACCTTGGTTAAAGTAGATCCACAAAAGGCATCGTTAGTGATTTTAAAACTGTCGGACTTTTTGCGTTACCAGCTTTATGACAACGATGAAGAGCATACCAGTTTGAATGCGGAGTTGGATTTTCTCTCTAATTTTCTCAATTTGGAAAAGATAAGAAGAGATGATTTTGTGTTTGATATTGATGTTAACGAGGGAGCTAAGACGATATTATTGCCACCTAACTTGTTCACCACCTTTGTTGAAAATGCGGTAAAACACAGTGCCTACGCTACTGGCGGGAATAGTTATGTGCATTTGTTGATTGTGGCTGACGAACATCGTTTGCATTTCAGGTGCATCAATTCATTGGTAAGCGAGGAGGGGTTACGACCTCAAATACCGAAGGGGGGAATGGGCTTAGCTAATATCAAAAGAAGGCTGGAACTGCTGTATGGCAACAATTATCATCTTACTTCAGAAACATCGGCCAAAGAACATGTGGTAAATTTAATCATTCCAATATGACCTGTATCATTGTAGATGATGAACCTTTGGCCAGAGAGGGCCTACAAGCGTTGATAGAAGAAGTTTCGGATTTAGAGATTGTCGGAAAGTTTTCGAGCGCTTTTTTGGCTGCTGATTTTTTGGCAAGAAATGAAGTGGATTTGATTTTTTTAGATATCCAGATGCCCAAGGTTACGGGATTAGAATTTGCCGCACAGATCCCAAAACAAACCTTAATTATTTTTACAACTGCCTACGAACAATACGCCCTGAAAAGCTATGACCTGAATGCCTTTGATTATTTGTTAAAGCCTATTGGGATTGAACGTTTGGTAAAAGCCATTGATAAGGCCCAAGCTTATAAGAAATTGTTGTTGGCCAAAACACCCAAAAATGCTTTGGAATTGGATGATGAAGAATACTTGTTGATTAAAGCAGATAGAAGGCAATATAAAATCAATTTTAAGGATATTCAATTTATCGAGGGGCTTAAAGATTACGTGATCGTTTACAGCGGAAGCCAGAAGTTAATTACGGCTATGAACTTGAAGAACATTCAGCGTAAAATTAGTTCAGCTAGTTTTTGCAGGGTAAGTAAATCTTATATCGTGAATATAGACCATGTCGCATCGTTTGATGCACGTACAATATATATTGATCAGTTTGAAATTCCTATTGGCGAAATTTATCGGATGGATTTTTTAGAGCGTTACTCGTTAATGTTTAGTCAGGGACGAAAAACCTAGCATTTATCAAAAAGGCAGTAAAAAGAAAAAGCCCCGTCATGGGGCTTTTTTATGCTTTCACTAAATTTTGGCTTAGTGTTTTACAGTTGAATCAACAACAGTAGTGTCAGTTTTAACAACTGTATCTTTGATAGTAGTATCAGCAGTTACAGTAGTGTCAGAACCGATAGTGTCAGTACCTTCAGCTTTTTTCTCAGAAGAACAAGCTACTACAGTTAAAGATAATGCTAATGCTAAAAAGCCAAATTTGAATAAGTTTTTCATTTTAATTTCTAGTTTAAACTATTGTATAATTAATTAATTGTTCATTAATACCGCAATTGTGAAAAGGTAACCCAATAAAATGATGAAAATTTTAATTTTATTTTAACTGGTTGTTTTTCAGTTAAAATAAAACTGTTTTTTAAAGGTTACCTCATTTATCGGAAATAAAAAAAGTCCCGTCTCGCAAGTGCGGAACGGGACTTTTTTATTTCACTAAATTTTGGCTTAGTGTTTTACAGTTGAATCAACAACAGTAGTGTCAGTTTTAACAACTGTATCTTTTACAGTAGTATCAGCAGTTACAGTAGTGTCAGAACCGATAGTGTCAGTACCTTCAGCTTTTTTCTCAGAAGAACAAGCTACTACAGTTAAAGATAATGCTAAAGCTAAGAAGCCAAATTTGAATAAGTTTTTCATTTTAATTTTTAGTTTAAACTTTTTTAATTAATTAATTGTTCATTAATACCGCAATTGTAAAAAGGTAACCCGATAAAAATATATTTTTTTTAATTTTATTTTAACTAATTGTTTATCAGTTTGATAAAATTGATGTTGAACGATATTTTCTAAGGTTACTTTGTTCTTAGCTATAAAAAAGCCCCGCACGTGCGGGGCCTTTTCATTTGTTTAAACTATTGACTAGTGAGCAGCTGGAGTAGTAGCTTTAGTAGTGTCGGTTTTAGCCGTTGTATCCACTGCTTTGGTGGTATCAGTAGCGGTAGTGTCAACTACAGTAGTATCACCAGGATTGTCAGTACTTGCAGAATTGTTTTTTGGTGTACAAGCAACTACAGATAAAGATAATGCTAAAGCTAAAAAGCCAAATTTGAATAAGTTTTTCATTTTAATTTTCCGTTTAAATTTTTTGTGATTAACTGTTATTTAATACGTGAATTTTAAAAAGGTAACCCTAAAAAGTAGATGTTTTTTATTTATAACTAATTGTTTTATAGTTGTTTGTGTTTTTTTATTGAAATCAAATTGCATAAAAAAAGCCCCGTCCCGCAAGTGCGGGACGGGGCTTCTATACTTTTTTCAACTATCGACTAGTGAGCAGCTGGAGCAGCTTTAGTAGTGTCAGCTTTAACAGCAGTGTCAACTTTAACAGCAGTGTCAGCAGCAGTAGTATCAACTACAGTAGTATCAACAGCAGCAGTGTCAGTACCTTCAGCTTTTTTCTCAGAAGAACAAGCTACTACAGTTAAAGATAATGCTAAAGCTAAAAAGCCGAATTTGAATAAATTTTTCATTTTAATTTTCTGATTTAATAATTAATTAATTTTACATCTTAATGCCGCAAAGGTAAAAAGGTAACCTTATGTTTTTAAAAAAAAATAAAAAAAAGTTTTCAACGCTTTTTAAGGGTTACCATTTGGACACTTAGGTATTAAATTGTGTGTTTTTTATACGGGCGGGAGTTTAATAAACCCGATTGTAGCGAGCATCCCGTAATACACGGGATAAAGCGAAAAGCGGGACAATAGGGCCATAGTAGCTCCAAAATTGCTTTACTAAAAAAGGTAAAGCGGGCAAGCTTTAAGGAGGCTTGTTATTTTTTTGATTATTATTGGGTTACCATTTGAATTTAATTGTATTAATAGGTGAGTATAAAGTTTAGCAGTGATATACCAACAGATAGAGAAGTTGTACTAGGGATACTCAATAACTCGGTAGAGGCTTTAAATAAGTTGTATTTGGCGTATTTTCCGATGGTGTTGCAGTTTATTTTAAATAATAGCGGCGACGAGGATGATGCGAAGGATGTTTATCAGGAAGCCATTATAGTACTTTATAATAAGGTGCGCAGTGGTAATTTTGAGTTGAGCAGTAAGTTGAAGACCTATATTTACTCGGTAAGTAGAAGGATTTGGCTAAAAAAGCTTACTCAACAAAGTAAAAAGACCAATAACATTGCTGATTTTGAGGATGTGTTGGCCGTGGATGATAACGTTGAACTGCATGAGGAAAAGGATATGCAGTTTGATAAGATGAAGGTAGCGCTGGATAGTTTGGGCGAACCTTGTAAAACGATCATCCAGGATTTTTATATCCACAACCATTCGATGCAGGAGATTTGTGAGAAATTTGGATATACGAATACAGATAATGCGAAGACACAGAAATACAAGTGTTTGCAACGATTAAAGAAATTATTTTTTCAATCATAGGAAATGAGAAACGAGATAGAACTTGAAGCTATTATTGAAGATTACCTAAACGGTAAACTTACGGCAGAGGAGCGCGTGGCGTTTGAACAGTTGCGCAGCAATGATCCCGTGGTTGACCATAAGGTAGTGGCGCATAAGGTGTTTTTGGAGTCGATGGCGCAGTATGCACAAGTAGTGAAGTTGAGGGAGCAAATGGATGCTGCACACTCACAGATTGACGTTGCTACTTTGGCAGAGAGTTTAAGACCACATCCTTCTAAGTTGGTTAAATTATGGCGTAACAATAGGTCGGCAGTGGCTATCGCGGCTTCGTTTATCTTATTGGCTATGGTTTCCCTGTACTCAATACAAAGTAACAATAAACAGGCTGGTACTTTTGAGGCGATGAGCCAAGATTTGAAACAGATAAAACGCACCCATACTGGTTTGCTTAGGGATATTAAATCTATAAAAACTGATAACAAGGCAGGTAACGAAGGGAATAAGCCTACGTTTGGTGGAACTGGTTTCGCTATTTCTGGCAATGGTTATATCATAACCAACTATCACGTAGTTCGCGGTGCAGATTCAGTTCATGTACAAAATGGTAGTGGTTCTTATAAAGCAAAGTCGTTTTATAGTGATCCTGTAAATGATATTGCCATCCTTAAAATTAGCGATAAGCGTTTTGAGAGTTTGCCTGCTTTGCCTTATACGATTAAACGTGGCACTTCTGGAGTTGGAGAAACGGTATTTACCTTAGGTTTTCCTAAAGATGATATTGTGTTGGGCGATGGTTATGTAAGTTCAAGAAATGGTATTAATGGCGATACTTTGGCGTACCAGGTGGCTATTCCGGTAAATCCAGGAAATAGTGGAGGTCCATTGTTAGATAATAGTGGTAATGTGGTAGGCATTATTAACGGAAAAGAAAATAAAAGTGACGGTGCTACTTTTGCCGTGAAATCAAAATATATCATGGAGGCTTTAAATGCTATTCCTCAGGATTCATTAAGCAGAAGAGTTTCTTATGGTAAGAAAAGCAGTTTGCGTGGTTTGAAGCGTAATATGCAGGTTCAAAAAATGCAGGATTACGTATTCATGATTAAAGTGTATAACAACAACTAGTTTTTACAATTACATAAAGTGCAGCCCCGAAACATTTAATTGTTTTCGGGGTTTTTCTTTGGAATGAGGTTTTTGCCAGCCATAGATGCACAGATTTATTTATGCTATTGATTTTACTATGTGTCTATGTGGTTCATAAATATAAAATATAACCACATAGACGCATAGTGGTATTGCAACCTCGATTTTAGTGAAATGAAGAGTAATTACCGCGCTGGAAATCATGAGCGATTATAAAATGTTTATCTGTACGTCTGTACCTAATTAACTATATTTAACCATGGAATTTGGAAGAGTTGAACCCAACGAAATTAAACAAGTAGATTTTACTTTGCCTCCCGATGGCGAACAAACTAAGCTTACTTTAAAAGGTAAGCCTGTTGATGACCCGAAGTTTTTTGTGGGTTGTGCTAAATGGGGTAGAAAGGAATGGGTGAATTTAATTTATCCTGCTAAAACCAAAGAGAAAGACTTTTTAGGGGAGTACGTAAAGCATTTTAACTCCATAGAGCTGAATGCGGTTTTTTATGGTATCCCTAAGGAGGAGCAGATTTTGAAATGGAAGGAAATGGCAGATCAACGTCCAGATTTTGTGTTTTGCCCGAAGTTTTCCAGAGCAATTACCCATATTAAACGTTTGAACAATGCACAGGCCGAAACAGATTTGTATTTGAAAGCCATTAGTGCGTTTGGAGATAAGTTAGGTCCTTGCTTTTTGCAATTGGGTGATAATTTTGGACCTAAGAATTTCGATGCGATGCATCAATATTTAAAAGCTTTGCCAAGAGATTTGAATTTGTTTTTGGAAGTGCGCCATGAAGATTGGTTTGCCAAACCTGATGATCGGAAAGCATTGTTCTCGCTTTTAGCGGACCTTAAAATAGGTGCAGCGATTACAGATGCTAGCGGCAGACGTGATTGTGTACACATGGAGTTGCCTACACCTAAAGCCTTTGTTCGTTTTGTAGGTAATGGTGGCCACTTTTTAGATAGTTCAGATAAGAAAAGAGTGGATGATTGGGTGCTGCGTTTAGAAGATTGGTTGGATAGGGGATTGGAGGAAATTTATTTCTTTTTGCACCAACATGATGAAAGTGATACGCCTATTATTGCCGATTATACCATCGAAAAGTTCAATGAGAAATTGGGAAGTAAATTGCCTCGGATTAATTTGCTAGGTGGGCAGGGAGATTTGTTCTCTTGATTTTTTCGTAACTTGAAAATATAATTAACCGATTTTTCATTTAAAAAATAATACCATGAGTATAAGAATAGGCGATATCGCTCCAAATTTTAAGGCTACAACATCTATAGGTGAAATAGACTTTTATGAATACCTCGGCGACAGCTGGGGAGTTTTGTTTTCACATCCTGCAGATTATACACCTGTTTGCACCACAGAATTGGGTAGAACGGCTGCTTTAAAGGGCGAATTCGATCAAAGGAATGTAAAAGTTTTAGCCTTAAGTGTTGATCCTGTAGACTCGCATTTGGGATGGATTAAGGATATCAACGAGACCCAAAATACAACCGTAGATTTCCCAATTATTGCAGACTCGGACAAAGCGGTAGCGAACCTTTACGACATGATCCATCCGAATGCTTCGGAGACTTTAACAGTACGTTCGCTTTTTGTGATAGGACCTGATAAAAAGGTGAAACTGATCATTACTTATCCTGCTTCGACGGGTAGAAACTTTAACGAGGTGTTAAGGGTGATTGATTCGCTACAGCTTACCGCAAATTACAGCGTAGCTACTCCTGCTGATTGGAAAGATGGAGAAGACGTGATTGTGGTAAACAGTATCAAGACAGAGGATATTCCTGCTAAGTTCCCAAAAGGACACAAGGTGATTAAGCCTTATTTAAGGACTACGCCTCAACCTAATAAATAGTACAGGCGTTTGTATGAAACAAGAAAGGCTCCCAATACTGGGAGCCTTTCTTGTTATGAATAATGATGCTTTGCTTATTTTACACCGTGCATCAGTTTTTTAACAATTGGACCTAAAGCAAAGGCCAATAAAGATGCTGCTAATGAAACACCTGTAAGTGTCCAGAAGAAATAGCTATAGCCTTTTTCACCTGCTATGCTTTCTGAAACCTCACCAAATATACCTGCTAGCTTGTTACCAATAGCTACAGCTAAGTACCAAACACCAAACATGATGGCAATCATGCGGCCTGGTACCAGTTTACTTACATAAGAAAGTGCTACTGGTGATACGCAAAGTTCGGCCATGGTGTGGAATAAGTAAACAAATACCAACCAAACCATGCTTACCGAAGCTGATTTAGCTCCAGCAGGGATAGAGGCTGCACCGAAGGCTACAAACGCCATTCCGATTGCTAAGAACAACATACCGATGGCATATTTGTTATTTGCTGATGGGTTGCGTTTACTGCTCCACCATTTAGAAAACAATGGGGCTAAGGTGATGATGAAAAGTGAGTTTAATATACTGAACCAACTTGCATTTACCTCTGTAGCGGCAACTTTTGAAGTAATGGTTGCTTTGATCGGAGAGGTTTGGTTAGCGTCGTATTTGATGTTGTGGTTAATCAATATTTCTTTGGTGTCACCAACTTTTAACGACTCTTTTTCGCCTTTGGCTAATTTGATTTCTCTTTTAAGCGTTTGTCCTGCGGCATTGGTAAATTCAATTTCGGCATAACTTACTACCGTACCAAATGCTCCTGGTTTTTCACGGTCAATAATGTTGCTGATTTTGCCAGTAAACACATCTCCGATGTAGTTTTTGTCTTTGTCTACTAGGGCATTGTTTTCAACCGTAGTTTTCTCGTCAGCTTTATAGAATGAAGTCCGCTCAATATCTAAAATGGCAATCTCTTGGTTATCTTTATAAGATTCAGATGAAACTACTTTTTCGTTGTTCACTACACCACTAAGGTTTTTGTATTGAACATTGTATGAAGTAGACTTGTATTCGTTGGTTACCATCCAGATGGCAATTCCCCAGATGATCAAGAAACTGAAACCTAAAATGAAGTTGGATAATTTATACTTACTGAAGGTTTGTCCGAACAATTTAAAAAGTACCCAAGTAATGATGGCCAAAGGACCAATGGTGATTAATGAGTTAACAATTTTGAAAATAGTGCCCGAAGTTCCTTCTAAAATTCTTTGGGTATAATCTTTAGCAAATAGGGTTAATGAACCTGGTGCTTGCTCAAATATTGACCAGAAAATCATGGTAATGATGGCAAAAAACACAATGGCAATCATTCTGTCTTTAAGTACTTTATCGTATCTATTAATTCTGGATACCAATAAGATTAAGAACAGTACCAAAGCGGTTAAGATGATGAAATTGCTGCCGTCAACACCAAATAGGCTGAAACTGAATAAGTTGGTGGTTCCTTCTGAGATTTTATTAACAGGGTCATTTAAAATCCAAGCTAATCCTAAACCAACACACAGTACAATTAATACCATGTGAAAACGTGTAAATGGATTTAATTTGCCACCTTCTTGTGCTACCGAAGCTGCTGCTGTTTTTTCTTCTGCAGTTGCTTTAACCGGTTTTAGACCGATGTTTCCGAAGATGTTTTGTGCAAACCAGAACTGCAATAGGCCAAATAGCATGAAAATACCTGCTACACCAAATCCCCAGCTCCAACCAATTTTTTCGCCTAGATAACCACAAAGCATGATCCCGAAAAATGCACCTGCGTTTACACCCATGTAGAAAATGGTATAAGCACCATCTTTTTTCTCTGGGAAATCCTTGTACATTTCTGATACAATAGAGGTCATGTTGGGCTTAAAGAAACCACTACCAAACACCAAGAAAACCAAACCTGCATAAATGAAGAATGAGGTTTCCAATGCCATAAAGGCGTGTCCCAAGGTCATTAACAGTGCGCCTACCACTACGGCCCAGCGAATACCAATTACTTTATCGGCAAAATAGCCTCCAAGCATGGTAGAAAGGTAAACTAATGCAGTATAGGTTCCGAAAATGGCTAGTGCATGTTCTTTTGGCCATCCCCAGCCGCTATCTAAAACAGAAGCGCTGAAAAACAAAACCAATAAGGCTCGCATTCCATAGTAGGAGAAACGCTCCCACATTTCGGTAAAGAAAAGTACAAAAAGCCCCGATGGGTGCCCTAATACCTTACTTTTAAAAAAATCGTTTGGATTTTCTGCAGTATTTGTTTGCATAGATTATTTAATAAGTTAGTCTTAGTTTTTAAAAAAAAATTGGTGCAATATAGGCGAATACATTTACATTTCAGCAAAAATTAATGTTTGCCCTTTTGGAAAAGTGTTGTCGCTTTACGCGGAGTGCTGTATAATTCGTCTAAATTAGAAGCGTCGTTTCTCACTTCCACATTCTCTTTCAAATATAACCTTGGATAGCTAATGGCGTAACCATCAAAGCTTAAGTCGGAAGCATAATATTCGAAGTTGCCTTCCATGTTGGCTTCGAAAGGAGCTAGGTGGTCAAAAACAATCATGTTTACTTTTTTGTCAAAAGCTAAAGTCATGGAATTTTTCTTGGCGTACTCAAAAACTATCCTGTTTTTAACGGGTACTTTTCTGCTAAGCTCGAAAATATTCTTGCCAAAAACCGCTTCGTCTTTTTCGATGGATAAAACCTCAATGACTTTTTTGTTGGTCTTCTCATTGTTGCCTTTCCATCCCAATAAAAGATAATAAGGGTTTTTACCAGGATAGGTCACGGGAATCATTTCATAATAACGGGCACCGTACCATTTCTTTTGGTTGGTAATGATGTTGTCGTCAGTAAAAGTTTCCGTAGCATCATTCAAAGGGATCAGTTTTAAAGAACCATCTTTGGTGGCCAGTTGGATTGTGCCATAAAATTTATAGCCACCATCGGTAAGTGGAACCGACCAAGTGAAAATTCTGAACGATTGGTTAGGGGCATTGAGCACCGTTACATTGGCAAGGGAATCGAAATTAAATTGAAAGGAGTAAGGAGTTTTTAATGCGCTGATAAGTTTTTTTACAAACATGGTGTTGTAAGCTGCCCGTTCTACATCATCTTTGACACTTACTGTCGAATCGCTATAAGCCGAAAGAGTGTCTTGGATTTTTAACAATTGGGGCAGTTTAGTAGGTGCTATAGCTTGTTGGGCTTTTAAGTTCCCTGCCATCAAGCACACTACTAAAAGTGAAAAAAATGTCTTCAAAAAACTGCTTTGCATTTAAACCTTGTTAACGAAGATTTTCAATAACTATTGCGCTGGCACCCCCGCCACCATTACAAATTCCAGCAACACCTATTTTTCCATTATTTTGAGCTAATACGGATAATAGCGTCACTACTATTCTGGCGCCTGAAGCACCCAGTGGGTGACCTATGGCTACAGCACCACCATTCACGTTCACTTTGTCGCCATTAAGCTCTAAAGCTTGGTTGTTGGCTAAAGATACTACAGAGAAAGCCTCGTTGATTTCAAAGTAATCTACTTGCTCTTTGCTGATGTTTGCTCTTTGCAAAGCCAAAGGAATTGCTTTAGAAGGTGCGGTAGTGAACCATTCAGGTGCTTGTTGGGCATCGGCGTAGGCCAATACTTTTGCCAATGGGGTAATGCCTAATTCTTTTGCTTTTTCGGCGCTCATTAAAACTAAGGCCGCCGCACCATCATTTAACGTTGAGGCATTTGCTGCGGTTACGGTTCCGTCTTTTTTGAAAACAGGTTTTAACGCAGGAATTTTGTCGAATTTTACTGCTGCTGGCTCTTCATCATTGGCAAATAAAGTGATTTCTCCTTTTCTGTCTTTGATTTCTACCGCAACAATTTCATCCTTAAATTTTCCATCGCTTTGCGCTTGTTGCGCTCTTTTGTAAGATTGGATGGCAAAGTTGTCTTGGTCTTCGCGACTGATGTTGCAAGTTTCGGCACAAAGTTCAGCTGCTGAACCCATGTGGTAATCATTATACACATCCCACAAGCCATCTTTTACCAAGCCATCGGTAATTTGTCCGTGCCCTAAGCGATAGCCATTTCTGGCTTTGTCCAAGTAGTAGGGAACGTTGCTCATGCTTTCCATTCCACCAGCCACTACAATGTCGTTTTGCCCTAAAGCAATGCTTTGAGCTGCCAGCATAATGGCTTTAGTACCCGATGCACAAACTTTGTTGATGGTGGTAGCAGGTAAATCAGGTAGGCCAGCAAACTTTGCTGCCTGTGTAGCAGGTGCCTGACCTAAGTTGGCCGACAATACGTTGCCCATGTACACTTCCTGTACCAATTCTGGTTTAAGGCCAATTTTTTCTAGGGCTCCTTTGATGGCAAAACCACCTAGTTGTGTAGCCGAAAATCCTGAAAGTGAGCCGCCAAAACTGCCAATAGGAGTTCTAACCGCTGATACGATAACTACTTCTTTCATATAGTAATGTTTATATTATATTTGGTTGGGCGCAATTTAGGGATAATCTTTAAAATACCGCCACAAGCCACATTTTATTTACGTTAGCTATACATTATCATCGTTGTTTTTCCTATTGGCTTTTTTCCTTCGAGATTTTACCGCCTCGTTCAGCAAAAATTCAATTTGGCCATTGGTGCTCCTAAACTCGTCGGCCGCCCAAGTCTCTATCTCTTTGAGCAATGTAGGGCTTATCCTCAATGCAAATGCTTTCTTATCTTTCTCGGGCATGATTTTAATTATAAAAGAAGAGGTAGTGTTTGACTTTTAATAGGTCAAATATCAGTCTCAAATTCCATTAATTGTAAAGTGTACCAGCATTTACCACCGGTTGGGCATTTCTGTCGCCGCAAAGTACTACCAGTAAGTTGCTTACCATAGCGGCTTTTCTTTCTTCATCAAGGGAAACAATTTCTTTTTCCGATAGTCGTTCTAAGGCCATTTCTACCATGCCTACAGCACCTTCAACAATTAGCTTTCTAGCCGCAATTACTGCTGCAGCTTGCTGACGTTGCAACATGGCGCTGGCAATTTCTTGGGCATAGGCCAAATGTGATATTCTGGCTTCGATTACTTCAATACCCGCTCTTGATAAACGTTCGTTCAGCTCTTCTTCTAACAGTGCATTTACTTTTTCTGCACCATCTTTAAGGGTAATGCCTGCATCTTCATCTTCCAAGTTGTCATAAGCAAAACTGTTAGCCAGGTGTCTTACTGCGGCTTCGCTTTGTATGCTTACATATTGGATATAATCCTCTACCGAAAAGCTAGCTTTAGCAGTTTCCTGTACTTGCCATACCACTACAGCACCAATTTCAATAGGATTACCCATTTTGTCGTTCACCTTTAATTGTTGACCATTGAGGTTTCTGGCTCTTAATGATAGTTTTTTCTTGGTGGTTAGGGGATTTACCCAAAAGAAACCCTCTGATTTAACGGTGCCTACATATTTGCCAAATAGGGTTAGTACTTTGGATTCGTTAGGATTTACAATGATCAATCCTGGTAAAACCAAGATGAAATCTATCAATAGTACTGCTGTGCCCCAGCCAAACTGACGAATGGCCATAAGGTAAATGCCAGCAGCTAGTAATAGAATGAAAATGCCGAAGGTAAGGTAGCCTGATGGTGGTCTGATGATTTTTTCTGTTTGCATGATTGATATTATTTTGATATCAAATATAAATTAAAAATTTAGAAAATGAAATGCTTTTTTTAACCTGAGATTTGTTTCTGTGAGTTGCTTTGTAGGCTATTGCAGAAATAAATACTAATTTTGATTGAAATAAAGGATTACATTTTGGCCAAGATTAAAAAGAACTCGCACAAAATACTTTACCGTAAGTATTCATCTAATTTAAAGTATGTGATGATGGCGGTATGTGTGTTGATAATTACACTTTATTTACCCAAGCAGCCGCGGTTCAGGTACGAATTTGAGAAAGGCAAAACTTGGTTGAACAAAGACTTGGTTTCGCCCTTTAGCTTTGCCATTTTAAAAACGCCACAACAAATCAATCTTGATAAAAAGACAGTACTGGACAATGTTTTGCCCATCTACGAATATCAGGAAGGGGTGTTTAAGGATCAGGGCGATGCTTACTTGAATGAGTTTGATGTAAAATGGAAGTCAAACACGTTGAACGATCGAGATAAGGAAATCAATAGGCAGCGTTCGTTTCAAATTTTACAGTCTATTTATAGCAAGGGTATTATCGATATCAACCCTAAACATCAAAAAGGGGGAGGCTATTACGATTTCTCGCTGGTGAGAAACAATATTTCTACTAAGAGCAATTCTCAAGATGTTTTTACCACCGAAACGGCATTGGCTTATTTGAAAGCAAGTTTTAAAACCAATGAGCCCGATATTGCCAAGGCAGTATTTGATTTGGCAGAAAGTCATCTCAAACCTAATATTATATTTAACGAGACCTTAACGGCAACGGTGCAAAATAATGCCTTGAACAGTATTTCTACCACCAAAGGAATGGTGCAAAAGGGTGAACTGATTGTGGCGAAGGAAACGGTGATTGACGAAGAGGTGTACCAAAAGTTGGTATCGTTTAGGGAAAACTATGATGCACAGACCAAAAGTGTAGGCGACGATAAATTGGTGTTTTTAGGGCAGGTGTTGTTGGTAGGTTTTATTGTGACGCTCTTGATGGTGTTTCTTTATCTTTTCAGAAAGGATATTTATGCGGATAACCGTCAGCTCTCTTTGTTGTTGCTGGTGATTACTTCAATGTTGTTGGTGCTCACGTGGTCCATTAAATTCAACCTTTCCAATCTTTATCTGCTTCCTTTTTGCATTGTACCTATTATCATTAGGATATTATTTGATACGAGGTTGGCGCTAAACCTTCACTTGCTAGTGATTTTAATTGCTGGATTTTTTGTGCCTAACAGCTTTGAATTTGTGTTTTACCAAACCACTGCGGGTATGGTGGCTATTTATAGCATCAAAAACTTGGTGAAACGTGAGCAATTGCTCATTTCTGCCTCCTTTATATTGAGTGCCTATTTTGTTTCTTTTGTAGGTATCGCTTTGCTCAGAGAGGGCTCGTTAAGCCATATTGAATGGGCTAATTTCTTGCCGTTTGTTTTCAGTGTGCTTCTATCGTTATTGGCTTATCCTTTAATTTATGCTTTTGAAAGGGTTTTCGGAATTACATCAGATGTAGCCTTGATTGAATTGACCAATACCAATAATAAGTTGCTGAGGGAGCTTGCTTTTAAAGCACCAGGCACTTTTCAGCACTCCTTACAGGTAGCTAATTTAGCCGAAGCTGCCATCTTTAAAATAGGAGGGAATGCTTTATTGGTGAGGGCGGGAGCTTTGTACCATGATATTGGCAAGATGGAAAACCCACAATATTTTATCGAAAACCAAACGGGGCAGAGTCCACATGATAAATTGCCTTACGAGCAAAGTGCGCAGATCATTATCCGCCATGTGCACAAAGGGATTGAGATTACCAGGAAACATAAATTGCCAGAAACGGTGATTGACTTTATACGTACGCACCACGGGAATACTCGAGTGGATTATTTTTATCAGTCATTTTTGAAAAATTCGCCCGAGAAATTTATTGATGAGAATATTTTCCGCTACCCAGGACCTATTCCATTTTCGAAAGAAACTGGTGTTTTAATGTTGGCAGATTCGGTGGAAGCAGCCTCAAGAAGTCTGAAAAATCCCGATGCTCAGAACATAAATGACCTGGTTGAACGCATCATTGACTACAAATTGGAGCAAAATCAATTAGATAATTGCGATTTAACGTTAAAAGATTTAGAAACTATCAAATTGATTTTCAAGACGATGTTAATGAGCATCTATCATGTTCGCGTAGATTATCCACAAAGTATGTAATTTTTTTTTGCAAATATTAATGAATTGCTATATTTGCAACCTCGAAACGCAGAAAATGTGTGGAGAAGGTGAGGTGCCTGAGAGGCCGAAAGGAACAGTTTGCTAAACTGTCGTACTGGTAACGGTACCGCGGGTTCGAATCCCGCCCTCACCGCCAACAAAGGTGATACCACCATCGGGGTGTAGCGTAGCCCGGTATCGCGCCACATTTGGGATGTGGAGGTCGTAGGTTCGAATCCTGCCACCCCGACGAAACCCTTCAAGTGATATACTTGGAGGGTTTTTTGTTTTTAGCGAAATCGGCTGGGTTAATAAAATATCATATAATTTATCACCTATTTTACTACCTGTATTTTTCTTGTATCATTGTTAGATGGCAAATATGAAAATCTGTTTATCAATTGTTAAATAATGCTTTTTGATCTCTTTTGAATTCATACCCTAAAACAGATAGGTAGTAAAAAGTATTCGTTAAATAGAATATGAAAATCCTAAACACATTTTCAATTCGCTCTTCCTAGGAAAGGATAAGGAGATGGACCGAGATGTGTTTATTTATATGTGCATTAAGGTTAATAGAAGGCATTCGGACATTGTGCTTAAAAAGAACTATATTGGTTTTCGATTGAAGCCAGAAAGTGCGACATTGTAGAGGAACAGTATTGAAGATAATGCTGTCAGAGAAAAAAATATGACTTTGCGAAGAGAACTCAATATCGTTTAGCTGGTGGAGATGTGGTCTTTTGCATAACAAAAGAGGTTTGAAAAAGTTAGCCACGGTAATTTCCTTGGATCCTAAAGTAGATATCGTATTATCTACGGGATGTGTTTGCAAAAGCTGATCAATGGGTTGGTGGGTGGCTAGTTTGGCACGAATGGTGTTGGTAACATCGATAATTTAGCTTTTAGTTCGCTTGACGGTACCTATGAAGTGGATGGTAAGAAAAATTCTCAAGCTAAATTTAGTTGGCCATTTCCCTTGGTTAAAATGTCGTAAAATTTATCTATCTTAATTGGAAGATATCTGCTTAAACTTAGAATGATGAAATTTATCAAATTAACTCTTATAGCAGCATTGCTAGGATTTTTGATCTTGCTGCCAGAAATATCTTTAGGCCAATCAGATACTTCTAGCTATTGTAAAAAAATGGAAAAAAAATTCTTTGAAAGCAACAACCTATTGGAAAAGCAAAAGATATTCGAAGAACTTATCCGCAATTATCCACAAGACATCCCCAAAAATTCACAAATTGATTATGATGGTCTCAGAAGAGTTTTGGCGCTAAATTATTTAGTTGATGGAGATACCATCAAATTTCGATATACTATCAACTCAATTAGAGATAAGGAATTTCTATCGTCAAGCTTAAATGAAGTCGCTGAACATTGGTCAAGAATTAAACCGCTGCAGTCTGCTGCACTATTGGCCGCAAAAACGGCGGTATTTACGAATGATAGTTTGTTAAATAATTTAGGTGAAATTAAAACCATTAATATTGAAAAAAAAAATGAGCTAACTATCCAAAAAATCAAGTTTACTTCCACATACGCTTATGTCTTAAACAATTCGGAGCAAAGTAAAAAAGCATTAGAAGTAATGGAAACTGTGTCTAGAAGTGTACCAGAGACCAATTTTCGTTTTCTAGAGTATTATAGTTTAATTCTTGCAAGTAATGGTTTTTTGAGTCAATCTGATGAAATCATAATTAAATTATTGCTGGAGGGATACTCTTCTTCAGATTTGGATAAGCAACTAAAAGAAAATTACATTAATAAGAATAAAGGTGATGCTGGCTTTGAAAAATTCAAGCGTGAGATGAATTCTAAAGTTAGAATTAAACTTATTGAGAAGATATCAAAGAGCTTACTAAATATACCTGCACCTCAATTTACAATCAAAGCAGCTACCGGAACTACAGTTTCATCTAAAGACTATGTTGGGAAAGTAATCGTGATTGATTTCTGGGCTAGCTGGTGTGCTCCATGTTTAGATATGTTTCCTACTATGGCGGAACTTACAGAACGATATAAACACAACGATTCTGTTAAGTTTATTTTTATTAACACATGGGAAGATCCTAAACAGTACCAAGATATATTTCAAAGTTTCATAAGCAAGTCCAAATATGGATTTAATTTTCTTGTTGATGAAATTGATAAATCAGGAAAGCAGCAAAAAACATCAAATCTATTCTCCGTAAAAGCGCTGCCAACCAAAATCGTTATAGATCAATACGGGACGATAAAATTTATAGAGGAGGGATATTCTGGCAGTGCTAGTCATTTATTTATTAGCATGACAACTAAAATAGATTATCTACTTTCTTTGCCTTCAAAAAAAATGGAATAAGCCATTCTTAGAATGGCTTATTCCTCTTAACAATACTTCCAGTTTTCCTTTGCTCCGCACATGCAATATTCACCGGTTGAAGTGCTTTGTTTTGCACAAGTTTCTCCGCTTCTACAGGTATTACATGCTGGTATAAGTCCATCATCGACTGACATCTCTCCATTACCACCGATAATGTTTTTCATTTGTTCAAATGAGATCGTCTCAATTGAGCCTCCTGAACGCAATTTTACTGCTTTCATACTGATTTAATTTAGGTTTTCCTCATTTTACTGGGTTCGGAACTCCCTGAACTATTTTACCTAAGATAGTTAACTTAATTCCTGTAAAGTGTCATCCATTATAGATGGCAGTATAGGAGTGATTTTTAACAATTGGTTAAATTCTTGGCAATAGTTATCATGTCAAGACATGCTGCAGCTCAGAGATATTGTAATTTTCAGGCAATAGGTGTCCATTTACATATATAGTGGGAGTGTGCGTCACTCTTGCGGCTCTACACCAGCTGCTCATTTCGTCAATTTTAACGATTTCTGCATCAAAATTCATGTCGTTTAAAGGATACTTATCTCGAATTCGATTATAATCTTTATCAGCCCCAGTATACCAATCATCTAGACATTCTTTTAATAATTGTTTATTAGAAGTAGAAGCAATTTTAAGTATGTGTTTTACTATGTCTCTACCTGTATCAAGTTCACTATTGCTAGTAATATATATGATCTTTAGTTTGACAAATTTGTTATGGTCCAAGAGTTCTTCCAATTTCATATGGGCAATATCGCACGGGCCGCAATATGGATTGCAAATTTTTATGACTGTGTTTGGTGCATTTTCATCTCCTATGTTAATCCCCAATTTCTCCCATCCTGGAGGGGCAAGTTGTTGTGTTTGAAGTAGGTGTTTGAAAATGTCCGGATTATATTGTAGTCTCTGATAAGCATATAAATAGTTATCATGGTCATTGTTTTTAATTAAGATTGGTTTGATGATCTGCCAAGCTAGAACTGGTGCAATTGTAACTATAACAACCTTCATCAAACTTGAAACAGAAATCATATTTGAAAAACTATCTCTCCATGCAAAAGAAGCTCCCCAAATGAATTCTAATATAAATACTGCTTGGACTAGTAAACATAAAATGCACCACTGTTTAACTATTCTCCATTGATAGTAAATACTGAAAAACACAAAAGGTACTACTAAAAGATTAGTAATTAAGATCCAATTTCGTTTTACTTCGAACGCCATATTTGGCAACAGAAGCCCAAGAAAAGTAGAAGCGAAGTAGTATAAGCCTATCTCTCCTAAACTTATTCCAAATATTTTGGATGCACTACTGTCGAGAACAGCTTTACAATTGGTTTTTTTACTTAGACTGCATATATTTTTAACAAAACCATTGTTCTTATCTATTTCATATACTAAAAGAAACGAAACACTAAACAATCCAATTATTTTAAGCAGAGCTATAAGTAAAAAAGATAACGCTCCATTTTCAGGAATACTCAGTAAAATGATCGATAGGGCTACTAAAGCACTTACAGTAAAAATAAAATTATGTATTCTTTTGTCATTTACCTCTAACTGCCTTTTATGTTTGTATCCAGGTTCTCCACTATTGGTCGTCAGTTCAGCCTTCCAAATTACGCCTCGGAACATTAACTCGTTTGTATCGAAGCTCAAAAATGATTTTATACTTATTGTCTTTTCTGGTTCTGACTTATAGATGTAGTTTATACTATCTTCTGTTTTTTTTGTTATCAGAATAAAATCGTCAGCAATATCTCTTATTTTTGCGTAAGCGACAAAAGGAGTATCGATGTCTAAATCAGAGAAATTTTCTGGATCAATCCTGTAAGCTTGGTTGTCTATTTTAAATTTACTAAAAGTGTCGCTTAAAGAGTATAGTGCAGGGTAATATGGGTTTGATTGAAGTACCCGTTCTAGGGTTCTGTTGCTTATTTGTGCACCAAGCAATTGTTTGTATTTTAATGCTAGCGATTTAACTCCCGTATTAAATGAGAAGGCCATAGATTGAAAGTGTTAAATTAAATGGATTAAATAAAAGATATCGTATTAGCGATAGGTTGAGCAATTAATTTCGTAGTGATTATTTGGTTAATTGAAATCAAGTTAATCGGTTGATTTTTGAATCCAAAAAATGTGACTATTTTGCCCATTTTTTATTTTTTACATTTTGACCTCTATTTTATAAGTCAATAATAAAATATGAATTTCATACTTCAGGAATTGCAATGATCATTAAAGTAAAATGGATCTAAAGAATATTACAAATCAATTCCTGTAAGCTCTCGGAGCTACCTTGGTCTGTTTTTTGAAGAAATTAGAAAAGTGCGCAGGCTGTTCAAAGCCTAGGGTATAGCTGATTTCAGAGATGTTCCAATCCGTATGTTTCAAAAGCGCAATGGCTTCCGTTACCAAGCGTTGGGCGATGTGAAGGGTAGTGGTTTTTCCCGTAGTTGTTTTAATGGCACGGTTGAGATGGTTGGGGTGGATGTTCAGCTTTTCTGCAAAGTCCTTGGCCGATCTTAGGCTGAACTGTTGTGAACGTGTCTCAATGGGGAATTGTCGCTCCAGGAGTTCGTTAAATACAGCGGTGATTCGGGCATTGGCATCCGTATGCTGGTAGAGGTTTTCTGTAGGTTGCAATTTGAGTGCACCATGGATCATTTCCATAATGTAGTTGCGGATGAGGTCGAACTTAAAGGCATAATCAGAATCGATTTCATCCAGCATCTTTTCGAAGATTTGGCTAAAATTCTTTTCCTGTTGCTGGTCAAGTACGTAAGCTGGCTTACCGTTAACGGCATACATAGGCAGGTCCTTTAAACTTCCACGGAGGTGTTCGGCAAAGAAAGCATCCTTAAAAATACAGAAATAACCAGTCACATCTTCGGTTAGTGGTTCAAAGGTATAGGGAACCTGCGGATTGAAGAACAATAGGGTAGTGCCATCTATCTCCAGCGTTTTATCACCATAATGATAAAGGTGGCGACCACGTATGAACGAGATTTTATAGAAGTCTCTGCAGGTATACCGTACCGGTGGTTTTCCAGGAGCATTGCATTCTTCTAAGCGGAACACGTTGAAATGCCCAAGTACCGTATTGAGGCCATCCCGTTTTTGGTTGAGTTTACGGTCGTAAAAATCTTCTAGGGTTTCTAGCGGTTCCATCTTGTAAATTTAAAACATTTTTAATTGATTTTAGCTTGCTATAAAGGTCGCTCATGAGCAATGCCTGAGCGACCTTTGGGTTGATTAGTCGAAAGAGGTTCGGGTGGCCAAACTTTCAAAAGCAGCTAGATCGTTTTGTACCAACGCTATCTTATCCTTTGCTAATTGATAGGCATCAGAACCTAGGAATAAATGTAAGGCTGGATCTGCTTGAACCGCTACCGCAATCAATACCGCTGCTGCTTTTTCAGGATCTCCAGGTTGGTTGGCATTAATTTGTTCCAAGTGGCTTTGTTGTACTTCCCTCACATTTTGGTAAGCCGCTATTTCTGTTTGAGGTTTAGCGATGGAGCCTTCGCTCAGGAAATTGGTGCGGAAATAGCCTGGGAGTACCAAGGTGACGTTAATGCCGAAAGGTTTAACCTCGTGCGATAGTGATTCTGTTAATCCACTTACGGCGAATTTAGTGGCGCAATAGATGCCAAAGGCTGGAAAGCCACCATGGTAACCACCAATGGAGCTAATGTTAAAGATATGGCCATTGTTGTGCTCCCTAAGGTGTGGCATTATATTTCTGATGACGTTTAAAGTACCAAATACGTTCACCTCAAAATTTGCCCTTGCTTCACTGTCAGTTAGTTCTTCCAAACCACCAATTAATCCATAACCTGCGTTGTTCACTACCACATCGATAGTGCCAAAATGTTTGATTGCTTTTTGAATGTTCGCAGCAACATCGGTTTCATTAGTCAAATCCATGGCTAAAGGCAGAAATTGAGCGGATGCTTTTCCTAAGGCATTTTCTAAACTGTTGATGTCACGGGAAGTAGCGGCTACCTGATAGCCTCGTTCTAATAATTGTTTTGCTAAGGTTAGCCCTAATCCTTTAGAGGCACCAGTAATTAACCAAGTTTTTCTTGTCTTCATTGCTCTTGTTTTTTGTTGCTACAAAGTTGGGGCAATATCTATGGCTACCGTTAGCACAACTCAAACAGATAATTGCAAAATTCAAACAATCCCCAGCGTAGATTGTAAGAAGCGTTACAAAGGAAATGATTGTTTTCAGTAAGTTAACTAAAGTGAGGAGTTTCCGATTGAATGGGCGGTAAGCTTTTATTAGCTTTCTAAAAATCATATCTTTATTCCTATCTAATTACAACCGCTCATGAAACAAATAGCTCCCTATCTTTTTTCTGTCTTTCTTACCATTACCTCTTGTTCACAGAATCATTCAAATTCGGATATTGCTGATAATGCCTATCCTGTCGCTGAATATTTGGAAAAAGCCTATGACAATGGGTTCATCCATAAAGGTGAAAATGGAGAGATGTATAGGCTTTATACTAAAGAGATTGGTGCTTTAAAAATCATCGAAGGAAAAATAATCGCTTGCGATCCTTTTCTGTACGATAAGGATTTGCCTTTTGATGTATCTTTTCCTAAAGGGAACTTTCCTGTACAATTGGCTATTGCAAAAATTGCCACCGATGAGCGTGTGGCCTTTTCGAGGATTAAATTCTCTGAGGAATTGCCGGTCTCTTGGGCGATGGCTCTTGTTGCCGGACAAAAACTACAAGATTTAAAAAAGGATGAGATCTATGGCTATGGCGTAGATGCGGGTACGGGAGCGTTTATGGATATATCGGGCGCAAAAGAATTGAAGAGATTTATGGCGGAAAAAGATGATAACTATGATGTTTTAATCAATTTGATGGATAAAAGCTATCAACATACACGAAGCTGGTTGAACTGGGAAAGTAACCAAGTAAATGTAATGATGTTCTCGTCGGGTTATGGTGACGGGTTTTATGCCTCTTATATTGGCTATGATAAAAATGGCCATATTTGTAGGTTGGTGACAGATTTTGGGGTGTTAGAATAGGTTTAGTTAGGATATATAATGGTCAACTTGACCAATTTGAATTAAAAAAATGGCAAAAAATTTAGATAAGATTTTAGTAGTGGATATTGAGGCCACTTGTTGGGAAGGCAATGCCCCAGAAAATATGCAGAGCGATATCATAGAGGTTGGTGTATGTTTATTGGATGTGGCCAGTGGCGAAATTTCAGATAATAGGGGCATTTTGGTGAAACCAGAGCGATCTACCATCAGCAGTTTTTGTACAGAGCTGACCACGATTACCCCAGAAATGGTAGAAAAGGAGGGTGTTTCCTTTAAAGAGGCTTGCGCTATTTTAAGAAAAGAATATGGTGCACAACAGCGAGCTTGGGCAAGTTTTGGGGCTTATGATATTAAGCAGTTCCAGCGTCAGTGTGCCGAAATGGGAGTTGGTTATCCTTTTGCACCTTCGCACTTGAACGTGAAAACCTTGTTTGCACTGAAACAGAAGCTGGGAAGGGAAGATGGAATGGCGGGCGCCTTACAACGTTTGTCGATTCCTTTAGAAGGAACGCATCATAGGGGAGTAGATGATGCCAAAAACATCGCTAAGATACTGCATTGGATATTGAATAATTAGGTGTTCCCGTACTAAAAGGAAAAACAAGCGGGATTTTTGAAAAACTCATCAAAACAAACGTTTTGATCTTATAACCAAAAGCCACAATTTTCTGATTGAAAATGTGGCTTTGGTGTTAGAAAGAAACTTCTAAGCCTATGATTGCTTTGCTTGACAATCTGTACAGGTCAAAAGCCTCAAACCTATAGAGGTATTTAGAGCGTATTAATTAGCAAATATTTTTACGGTGTATTCGTTTATCTTTAAAAGATAAACTCCTTTGGTTAGTGCTTTGGTTGATAAAGTTGCTTGCCCAGCAGCAAAGCTTACTTTATCACGTAAAACTACCCTGCCCGATAGGCCATATATGACTACATTTTGAGATCCCTGCAAGGTTGAATGCGTAATGTTGATGATGCCATTGGTGATTGGATTTGGGAACACCGTAAGGATATTGTTGTTTATTCCGGTAACTTTTACTTGTTGTACATTCAATTTTACCGAGCTACCATCTTTATCAGTCTGAGTTAATAGGTAGTAATTGATCCCCAATTTAGGAGAGTAATCTGTGGTAGCATAGCTTGAGTGGCTTCCTTTGCTAGGATATTTTCCAATTTCTTTGAAATCTTTGCCATCTGTACTGCGGTACAAGGTGAAAAAGTCATTATTTTCTTCTAGGGCAGTTTGCCAGTTTAGGTTTACGGTAGCATTGGCGTTTGATTTAGCGTTAAAGGCTACAAGGCTCACTGGAAGCGTAGATAGGTTGAGACGTTTTGCATAAACCACACCAGATAGGTAAGAGACGGTTACTTCGTTGCCTATGATAGCCATACTAAGGTAATCGGCCTTGCCAGATGTAAAGCCAGCTGTTCCCACGAGCTCCCAAGTGGTGCCATTGAAGCGCTGTAAATTGGCTCTGTAGTTATTGTTTATATCACTATACACAATGTATGGATTGTTGTTGGAAAACGCTATTCTATTATAGAGTATACTTCCAGTAGAGAAACCAGCGGTACCCACGAACTCCCATGCCGTGCCATTAAACTTTTGTACCGTTGCTTTGCTACCATTACTACCGTCTTGATAGGAGAGATATGGGATGGTGCCCAAAAATGCCATATCAATATAATTAGCTGCACCAGTTGATAGTCCTTCGGTACCCACTGCTTCCCAAGTTGTACCATTGAATTTTTTTACCACAGCTTTGTTGGCTTTCCCTGCGTCTTGATAGCTAAGGTAAGGCGTGGTCCCCAAGAAACTGATTTTGGGATAGTTGGCAGATCCCGAAGATATACCAGCAGTGCCTACCAGTTCCCATGTGGTACCATTAAATTTTTGTACTGCCAGCCTATTATTATTTCCTGCATCTGCATAAACAACATAAGGCGTAGTGCCCGAATAAGCAATATGCATATAGGATGCTCTGGATGGGGTGAAGCCAGCGGTACCTACCGTTTCCCAACTGGTTCCGTTAAATTTCTGCACGGTGGCTTTGCCACTTACTGCTTCATCACTGTATACCACATAAGGTGTAGTTCCCCCAGCGGTAATACTACTGTAGCTAGCTATTCCACTACTAAAACCAGGGTTGCCCACTATCTTCCATTCGGTACCATTATGTTTTTGTACGGTGATTTTGTCATTGTCCGCGACATCCCGATATACGATATAGGGATTATTTCCAATATAGGCCATATCTAAAAAACTAGCGGTTTCGGTAAGCGTAGGTGGTCCTACTTTAAGCCAACTGCTGCCATTGAATTGGTGCAATTTCATCAACCCTCCACTTTGGTCAACGTAGGCAACATAGGGAGTATTTCCAGAAATGGCTATCGTTGGGTTAGCTGCTGAACCAACAGAAAAGCCGGCTGTACCCACTGTTTCCCAATTTGTTCCGTTAAATTTTTGTACGGTGGCTTTATTGTTTTTGCTACCGTCTGGATAGACTACATACGGCGTATTACCTAAAAAGATAATATTAGAATTAGCTACAGCTCCCGCAGAAAAATTAGCGGTACCCACCAGGTCCCAACTGTTTCCGGTAAATTTCCTCACGTTAATTTTATTGCTCATATTAGCATCAGGAAAGGAAACATAAGGTATATTCTCATAAACAGCCAAACTGATATGGCCGGAGGCGAAAGGAACAGAGTTGCCTACGTTTTCCCAGCTGGTTCCGTTGAATTTTTGAACATAATTTTGAGAGACACCTACAAAATTTGTAGCAGTATAAGCAATGTAGGGAGTAGTCTCAGAAAATGCTAACTTTGGTCTAAAGGCAGTGCTTATTGAAAGACCTGCCGTGCCTACAAATTCCCATGCGGTTCCGTTGAAACGCTGTACGGTTGCTTTGTTGTTCCTTGTTCCGTCTTGATAAGCTATATAAGGTGTATTTTCAAAAAATGCAATGCATGGTGTTGCTATTCCACCAGTAGAGAAGCCTGTACTTCCAACAGGTTCCCAAGCGGTACCGTTAAACTTTTGCACGGTTGCTTTACTGTTAAGTCCTCCATCTCTATAAGCTACATAAGGAGTGGTTCCCAAAATAGCCAAGCTGACATCGCTAGATAGTTCTGCTGAAAAGCCAGCATCTCCTACTGTTTCCCATACAGTGCCATTAAATTTTTTGACTGTTATCTTAGAACCGATGCTCACATCAATAAAGGCTATATAAGGAGTGGTTCCCAAAATAGCCAAACTGTTTTGGGTGTTATAGGAGTTCGCACTATAGTTGAATTGACCAATTTCATCTGGTCCCAAAGATTGCCATTGCTGTGCATAGCTGTTGGAAACGTGGGCCATTGAAATTAAAAAGGTTAACATGGCATAGAGAGATGGCCGTGCTAATTTCTTGTAGAGTTTATCCATAATTGTTAAGTTTTTACAAGCAAAACTCAACAATACAAGTTAAATAGGGATGTTTTTAGGGGGTAACAATGTGCCAAATTCGAGAATTATACCCATTTTTCTAGGAAACCTCTCGTTCCATCACCAAGATATAAGCTGATGGGGAAAGCCCTGTTTCTTTTTTGAAAGCTGTAAAAAAAGATCTTCTGGAAGCAAAGCCTGCTTCGTTAGCTAAAGCTTCTAGGGTAAAAGATTTATGGTCGCCCGCTTTTAGCTTTTCAATCACATATTGGATACGCCAAGTATTGATATAAGCATTGAAATTTTTCTGGTAATGAAGGTTCAATAATTCGGATAGCTTATAGCTGGGAATATTTACTTCGGTAGAAAGCTTGCTCAGTGTTAACCCAGGCTCTTGATAGAGTTTGTTTTGGATGAGATAAGTTTCCAGTTGACCCACTAATTCTAGGTCGGGAGGTAGGCGTAGCGTAGGTTCTTTGATAGGGAGGGTTAATGCTTGAACAGGGATATCGGTAGCTAATTGTAGCTGAGCCAAGGAGGTGTTGGTAAACTGACCATACACAAATCCAGGATTGATGAAAAACGCAATGCCCAAGGCGATAAAGCAGATGTATAAGATTACTACCATGTGGCTGCTAAGCAAATGTGTTTCTCCTTGAATACTTCTGAGGATCATTCCCATATTGGCTACAATCAACAGTACAAAGGTGGACATACAAATGATGGTAATGGCGTACATCCATGTTTTGTTTTTGCTGTGAAGATTTTGTGCTTTAAAAGCTTTCCTAATGAGCGATAATTGGAGTATGGTGTAAATGAGGGCTGTTGTTGGCCAAGCCGCCCAATGCCATATGTTTACAATATACTTGGCATCACTAAAAAGATAGTTTGGATTTTTCGCTACTTGGTCTACTACAAACTGTTGTCCCGAGCGGTCTAGCAAGCAATAAGGAAGAATGGAACAAATGGCAGGTAAGGTGAGCAGCAGATGTAACAGGTCTTTTTTTCTAAAGCGAGCATATTTAGGATAAAGTGTGCCTCTGATGTAAAGATAAAACGAGGGTGCGATTAAGTAATATAATGGTAGCCCCTTATTAAAGAGCTCTGGGAAATATTTTATGTATCCTGTAGCTCCTAAAAGGAAGATGATTACATACCAAACAATTCCTACAATACCTATGCTAAGCAGCAGATTAAGATAACGCCTGTTTTTGCTGAAAACAAAAAGCAGAATGATGAGCAATGAAAATATAAATATGCCACCAATATGAGCGAGGTAAAATAAATGCAAGTTTTTTTGGTTTAATCAGCGGCAAAAGTAAATGTTTAGCGACTAAAAAGCAAAGCAACTTGAACCAGAATGGGCCATTTAATTACTGGGAAAATGGAGAGATATTTGGAATAATGTCATGTAAATTAACCTGTAGCCTTTTGCGTTAAATTTTCAAAAGGCTACAGATTTTTTTGATTTAGTTGAGCGTAAAAGTTTCCCAACCCACAATGGTCGCTCGGTTGCATTTCATTACCGATTGACCATTTTCTGAAGAAATATATTGTCCATTATTGCCCCTTAAGGAAATGGTTCCATTGGTGTTGACTATCCAATCGAATTTTTCCCAATCGCTGATCGTGGTTCTGTTGCAAGTGATGCCAGTGGTTGCGCCGTTTTCAGAAGAGACATATTTGTTCATACTTCTTAGCGCAACTTTCCCTGCACCTGCATCTACAATAGTAAAGGTTTCCCAGGTTGATGCGGTTGGCCGGTTACACATCATTGGATTTAGGCCATTCTCGCCGGATACAAACTGGTTGTTGGGACCTTTTAATTTAACACTCTGACCAATTGGAGGCGTTACCTGTAAACTGCCTAATTTTAACCACCCATTAGTGAAATTACCGGTAACCGCTAGCTGTATGCCAGGTTTGTTGGCGTTGGTTTTGTCGATAATGGCAACCGCCCATGTATAAGCTCCAGGAGTTAAATCTACCGCGGTGGTCGTAAGACTATAAGCAACAGGGTTGTTTTTAATCCATTTCGAAGGGTCGCTCACATTATCTATAAAAAGCTTTTTGACCGCTCCTGAGGCATCTAGAATAGCAAAGGCAACCCTGTATTTGTAATTCCATTGAGGAATATTGTTAGGACAATAGCCCCAGCCCATATTTTTCCAGCGATGACTTAGGTTGGCCGTTTCGCCAGTGGTAATGGTATTGGGCAAGGAAACCTCATCAGGATATAAACGGTAACCACCTTCGGCATTAAAGCGTTGTACCAAATTGAAGCTATTTTGGAACCAAGAGGTAACTTCTCCCACGCGGAAGTCCATCATATTTACTGCGGCTTCTGCCGATCGATCAAATTCTCCCTGTCTTACGTCTTCAGGATGGCCTTCTCTATATTGACCGCTAGAGTCAATCCAATAACGATGGGTACCTGTAGTGATCCAGCCACCTTCCATAATGATCGGACGTTTGTGTTTCCAAGTGGTTGCAAAGTTTCTTTCCCAAGTTTGATAATAATCGGTCATGGCAAACGCATCATGTCTGAGGCTATAACCTTGGTTAATCGCTTTGGTGAGCAACATATCACTATTGGCATTTACAGCGCCCCAACTGGTAGGGTGGCCAATGAGTCGGTGATAATTCATGATCAAAGGTATTTTAGTGAAAGTTCTGTTATACAGTGCGATAAACCAATCTAAAGTTTCTTCTTTGGCTGCTTCTGTTTGAGCTGCGGTTAAAGCATTTGGGGCTGCATAAACCACATTGTGTGCTTCTCCCCATTTGCCTAGTCCATAGGCATCCATAAATGAGGTAACCACTGGATCGTTGAAATCTTTAGCTAGCTCTTCGATAAAAGTAGTGTAGTGCTGCCTAAAAATTGGATCCTGAGGGAAAGGTGTTTTTTGCGAGGGAACTGCTGGGTTCGATAACCAATAAGCTGCTCCGGCATTGAACACGTAAGCTGGGGTATTTTCGCCTTGATCGCGGCCATCTACTACAATACGAAAGGCTATGGGCAGTCCTCTAGTTTTAACCCCATTAATTAATTTGCCCATTTGCGAGTTGAGATCTCGCCAGGTATAAACTCCAGGACTTGGATTTAACGACCTCCAACTGGTGCGTATATAACAGGCTGAAGCATAATCAATGGCTTTAACATTGGCACCCAGTTGAGGTACAAAAAACTCGCTGTCCCAATAGGTATCGGTGGCGTCACGTCGGCCGTACATTACCCAGCCATTAAGCGGGTTACGTAAAATGGCCGTGCTGTTGTAGGTAGGTGTGATGACCGTATTGCCTGGAATAGCGGCAATGTTAACGTCGGCTCTTTTGAGGTCATCAATGTTAGCGGACTCTAACAACTCTTTTTCGGGAACCTTAGAGCAGGAAATAGATTGGAGGCATATGAATGCCATTAGGGCGACCTTACCCAGTTTCATACAGTTTAGTTTTCTCATGGTCTTAAAACATTAAATATTTGGTTAGAAATTCTATGAATTCAATGTTATTGTACACAAAAGAGATACGGGGAGGAGCGGCTAGCTATGCCATTTTAGCGGTGCTTTTAATTGAAATGGCTGTTAATATTTGGTTTACAGAAGGATATCTCCTTTGGATTGAATAAAGCTACGTACAAACCGAGGGGAGGAGGGTTCGTTTTCGTTCGAAAATGGTTCAATTTTGTACAGGTAGGTATTAGGGAGTATTTTGGCTCATTCTGCACAATATTTATGTTTGAAGAAATTAAACCTCGCAGGTTTTGAAAACCTACGAAGTGGTTAAGGTAGCGCCGGCAAATAATTTTCTAATGGGTAAAGAGTCACTAATAGACTTGATTTTTATAGATAATTATTTGTATTCAGTCTAAATAAGATTATCTTTGGCGGCAGTTTTACACCGATGACAGAGCTAGAATTTGCCGATTTCTTTAACTTACACTGGGCCAATGTTTATGGCCTTGCCTTAAAGTTATGCAGAGATGAATCATCAGCTAAAGACATTTGTCAAAATATTTTCTCTTCGATATGGACTCGTGGATTAAGTTTCGGAAATGAAAAGGAAGCGACAAGCTATTTAGCAAAATCTACCAAGTACCAAGTGTTGAACTATTTTAGGGATAAAAAGCCAAGCGAAGAATTGTTGGAAGAGCATTTTCAAAATGGTAGCGAGCAACTAAGATATAATCCCGAAACGGTTTTATTCCAAAAAGAACTTGCCGAGCAGTTTGAATTGCAAATTAATGCCCTACAAGAACCTTCGAAAACCATTTTTTTGCTTAGTCGTGAACAAAATCTAAGCTATAAAGAAATCGCTTTGGCACAGGGAATAGCCATTAAAACCGTTGAGAAACATATTTCTGTCGCCTTGCGTCAATTGAGAAGTCTACTACCTTCTCTTTAATTTTTCTAAAAATATTTCTTGTTTATCGTAGGGTACTAGGCTGTTCATGTTATTTATAAATATGGAAGAGATGAATAGCGATTTGCTAGAACGATACGCACAAGGTAAATGTACGGTCGAAGAGCAACAGCTGGTAGAAGCTTGGTTGGCTGAAGAACGTTTTCCCGAAAATCTGGAGCAAGCAGATCATCAAATAGGCCAAGAAATTTTTTTAGCGGTTAAAAGTGAACAAGGTCTTAAAATTAAAAGCCGTCGACTAAATTGGTTGATTTACGGAGGAATTGCAGCTACATTGGCGCTAGCCGTAAGCGTTTTTGTTTTCAGAACAAATGTGAACACCCACAACAAACAAATTGTATATACTGCTCCTTTTGGTAAAGCTTCAAGTTTATCACTTCCAGACAGTAGTAAATTGTTGCTCCAACCAGGTTCGGTAATTTCCTATCCCGAACAATTCACAGAAGCAGAAAGAAAGGTAAATCTTATTTCGGGTGAAGTATTTTTTGCTATCCATCATGATACAGAACAACCTTTCGTGCTTAAAAGTGCTGACGGAGAGATCAAAGTACTGGGTACTAGGTTTAATGTCCGTAATCTTAAAAGCTCAACAGCTATGCAGGTAGTACTTACCCAAGGGAAAATCAGTTTCAAAGGGAAAGATGGGGTAGAGCAGGTATTGGAACCAGGGGAAGGGCTTTTGTTTGACAAGAACAGTCAAAAGATTTTAAACACTGCTGTTATCGATACCAATATAGTCACCTCTTGGAAAATAGGTGCACTGCAATTTAACGATACCCCAATGGAAGAAGCTTTGGAGATGCTAGGGAATCAATATGGTATTCAGTTCAAAATCAGTTGCAAATTGGACAAGCCCATCAGTGGAAATTTTACGGGCAGACCTATTGTTAAAATTTTATCACTTATTCAACGAGGTTCCGACTACAGATTTAGGAATGACGGCGCATATATCGAAATCTATAAATAAACAATAATAAAAAAGCTACCGGAAGTGCTGGAACACCCCGATAGCCAAATTATCACCAATTCTCTAATCAATGATCAATTACAAATTTACAAAATTAAAGCCTGTTTGCTCGGGCTTCCTGCTCTTGTGCTGTCTTTTGTTTGTGCAATTAGTGCATGCACAACAAACTCCTGTGGATATTAGTCCACGCACATTGAAGGCCAAGGCGGTGTTGGAGCAGCTAGAAAAAAAAGCAGGCATCAACTTTATCTATAGCGGGTTAAGCAATGAACTTGGCAAAACAGTTACCATAAGCCCTTCGGCACGTAGCGTTGGTGAAATTCTTACCGAACTTTCAGCAAAAACAGGTTTGAGCTTTATTGCCAGTGGAAACGACGTTACGATTAAATTATTGGCTAAAGGTGAAGTACGAGGGAGAGTTAATACTTCCGAAGGTCGCCCAGCGCAATTTGTAACGGTAAACCTTGGCGGATTTCGTATGACGGCAGTAGATGCCGATGGTAGCTACCGCTTGAAGGATATTCCGGCCGGAAAATATGTACTTTCAGTAAGTTATATTGGCCTTGAGGGACAAACCAAAATGGTTGAAGTGGCTGCGGGAGAAACAGCAACGGCCAACTTTACACTTAAAGAAAGTAATTCTAGGCTGGATGAAGTAGTGATTAACGGTGGAGAAACCAATCGTTTCTCAGTAAAAAAAACGACTACTTCGGCAAAAATGCCGTTGGCTAATTTGGATAATCCACAAGTATATACCACCATTCCTAAAACTTTGCTTAATGAGCAAATGATTACCGATTTTAGCTATGCACTGAAAAACTCGCCAGGTGTATATAAAATACAAGGCTCAAGAGGGATCAATAGTGATGGGGCTTCTTATTACAGTATGCGTGGTTTCAGAACCGAAGCTTCTTTGGTGGATGGTTTGCCCTCGCAAACCAATGGCGAAATAGATCCGTCAAATGTAGAAAGGGTAGAACTGATTAAAGGCCCATCGGGTACTTTGTATGGCGGGGCTGTGACTTCTTTTGGAGGACTGATCAACATCGTTACTAAAAAACCTATCGATACTTTAGGGGGCGAGGTTTCTTTTCTTACTGGAAGTTATGGGCTAAATAGATTGGTGGCTGATGTTTACGGTCCCGTAAAACCAGGCTCTAAATTACTTTTTAGAATGAATGCGGCTTATCAGTATCAGGGAAGTTTCCAAGATGCTGGATTTAGACGCACCACCTTTTTTGCTCCTGCTTTCGAATATCGTGTGAACGAAAAACTGACTTTGAACCTTAATGCTGGATTTTATCAGACCGAGGCTACTAATCCATCGGTAGTTTTCTTGAACAGGGTAAGAAAGTTTATTGCCACTACTCCAGAAGAATTTAACTATGATTGGAAACGTTCTTATACTTCAAACGATCTTACCATGAAAAATCCTACATTCAATGTAAGGGCACAAGTAGCTTATCAAATTTCGGAGCACTGGCGTTCGCAAACGGTGTTTTCTAGCAATTCAAGAGGATCTAATGGTTTTTACCAGTACTTATTCCTACGTGGTGCCACTAGCGAAGAAATGTTGGAACGTAATATCGGTCTTCAAAATTCTACCAATACTGCAAATGATATTCAACAGAATTTTATTGGTGATTTCAAAGTATTGGGTTTAAGAAACCGCATGGTGGTAGGGGTTGACTATCTGAACCAAACCGTGAATAATAGCAATTCGCCTTATGTGGTATTTGATAACGTAAGCGGATGGAACCCTAATGATCCCAATTATGTGAAGATTTCGAAAAGCACAGTAGAGGCAAGACTTGGCGCAAGTACCGGAGCACCAACTAAAACACTGGGTAAAAGCAATATCTATAGTGCTTATGCTTCAGATGTGTTGAATATTACCGACCGCTTTTTGGCCATGTTGAGTTTGCGTGTTGACCGTTTCCAAAATAAAGGGACGCTTAATCAAGCTACTAATGCCATTGTAAATAATACCGAATACAATCAAACAGCCTTTTCTCCAAAATTAGGCTTGGTTTATCACATCTTAAAAGATAAAGTCTCTGTTTTTGGAAATTACATGAATGGTTTTGCCAACGTTCCACCAGTAACACAGCCTACAGGTTCGGGAGTTTCCGGAACATTTAAACCGCAACACGCCAACCAGTTTGAAGGAGGTGTAAAGGCCGATTTATTTGCAGGTGCATTGAGCTTTACTGCTAGCTACTATGATATTAAGGTAGAGAACATGACACGCAATGAAGATGTAACGGTGAACGGAACCATTTATAACGTGACGGTGCAGAATGGTACACAACGCAGTAAAGGTGTGGAGCTAGAATTGATTGCCAATCCTGTTAAAGGATTAAATATTATTGCTGGCTATAGTTATAACGATAGTAAACTGACCAAATCTACCGTGGCTTTGGAAGGAAGAAGACCTGCTTCTGCTGGACCATCAACTTTGGTAAACAGTTGGATCAGTTATGTAATGCCTAGCGGCGAGTTAAAAGGACTTGGTCTTGGTTTGGGAACTAATTATGTAGGTAAGCACCTTACCGCTAACTCGGCAGTTACTGGGGTATTCACTTTACCTTCTTATGTGATGATGAATGCTACCGCCTTTTACGATACTGGAAAATATCGTTTTGGCGTGAAGGTAGACAATGTTACCAATGAGCTTTATTTTACTGGACAGGGCGTATTAAGTCCTCAAATGCCTAGAGCTTTTGTAGCCAATGTTTCGTACAGATTTTAAGCGCACTATTTACCTTTTGCACCTCTGGCTCGGACTATTTTCTGGGCTAGTGGTGTTTATTGTCGCAATTAGTGGCTCCATTTATTCATTCTCTTCGGAGATCAAAGAAATGGTCTATCGTGATCGCTTGTTCGTAAGCAATCACCAAGGGAAAGCCGTACTCCCTTTTGATCAATTGTTGGAAACCGCACAACAGAGCTTGGGAGATAAAAAGATTTCTAGGGTTGAAATTCATACCGATCCAGATAGAACCTACATGTTTCGAGCTTTTAAAGGTGGTAAATACTTTGAGAAAATATACATGGATCCCTATTCAGGGAAGATTGTTTTTCATGAAAATGCTGAACTTGAATTTTTCAATATTGTGCTCTCGCTCCACCGTACGTTACTCCTTGGTGATGTGGTGGGGCATTTTATCATCCAATGGTCGGTAATAGCCTTTGTTATTTTGTTGCTTTCTGGAATAGTGTTATGGTGGCCTCGTCATTGGAAATGGAAGACTGTTAAAAAGCAGCTAGCTGTTAAATGGTCGGCTAAAAAGAAAAGACTCAACTATGATCTTCATCAAGTAGGAGGGTTTTATGCTTTCATCATTTTGCTCATTATTGCATTAACAGGTTTAATGTGGTCGTTTAAGCTTACTACCGAAAAAAAAGCCAAGGTACTTTCAGATACTACCCAACAAATTTCTGCTACTCACGGGCAAATCCTTTCACAAGTAAAAGTTCCGGAGAAGGAAGTTTCCTATTACCTCTACAATATTCCTTCGGCTAAGTCGGCCACCGTAAACGTTTCAGCATATTTATCGCTTGACTTGATACATCAACGTTTGCAATTTAGGTTTGATCAGTTTACGGGTAAGCTGTTATGGCAATCTGAAAGATTTGAAAAAATGCCAATCAAAGATCAGCTTATCGCACTCAATTACGATCTTCATACTGGCAGTATTGCTGGTTTTTGGGGTAAGTTATTGGTGTTTTTGGCAGGACTGGTAGCTGCATCACTTCCCATTACTGGTTTTTTAATGTGGCGTTGGCGCGGTAAAAAGAAATCATAACTGTTAGTTTCTATTCTAAAAGAGATTCCAACCTCGTAGGTTTTCAAAACCTACGAGGTTTTTTTGCATTTATTTAAGAAGACTTACGAAGTTTTTAAAACTGCGTAAGTCTAAAGTTAAAGGTAAAGTTGAGTGCTTCGCCGTTTGAAAACTTCGTAAGTCTATATCGTTTTGCTTCTTTTCTAGTCTCAAAACTATTTTGAGTATTGGTTCAAAAATGTCGATTTCAGCTTAACAATTTAATAATACTGTGATGACTATCCTTTGGTATTTATTAACCTAAACTTAGTTTCAACTTCATTTGTGTAGGTTAAAATTGCTGCCAAATTGGAACGGCAAAAAGTCGCTCCGTATAAACCAAAATTCATCATGATGTTCAGAAAAGCACTCAGTGGCGTAATGCTACTGTTTATCCCATTTATGGGAACTGCAACTGCGGCAGCAGTTAGCAAGCGACACCTTTCCATTTCCAAGGTAGAGGAGGTGTCTATTTCAGGTACCATTAAAGATGCAGGTGGACAACCACTCCCCGGCGTAAGCATTACCGTTAAAGGTAGCAAAAGAGGAATTTCTTCTAACGGGGATGGAAAGTTTAACCTTAAGGTACAAACCACAGATGTACTGGTGTTTTCGTTAGTAGGTTTTAAATCTCAAGAAATTACCGTTGGAAGTAAAACCATATTTGAAGTAGTACTTCAAATGGAGACTTCTAATTTGGATGAGGTGGTAGTTACTGCCATCGGTATTAAACAACAGAAACGTAAGTTGGGTTATGCTACCCAAGAGGTGAATACGGAGGTGCTGGACAAAGCAAAAACAATGAACCTTGGAAATGCCTTAAGTGGGCAGGTGGCAGGTTTGAGCGTAAACAACCCTACCGGTATTTTTCAAAGTCCGCAAATTACCTTAAGGGGCAAAACACCTTTATTGGTGATTGATGGTATTCCTGTAGAAAGTAACTTGTATGATGTTTCCTCAGCAGATATCGAAAACATTAACGTGTTAAAAGGGGTAACCGCTTCTGCGCTTTACGGTTCTAGAGGAAAAAATGGTGCGATCATTATCACTACTAAAAGAGCTAAAGCAGATGGACTAGAAATCAATGCAGGTACCAACAATATGGTAACTGCGGGTTTTACGGTTTTTCCAGAAACACAAACAGAATACGGAAATGGTTCTCAAGGAAAATATGAGTTTTGGGACGGTGCCGATGGCGGTATCTCAGACGGTGATATGATTTGGGGCCCTAAGTTTGGTACTGGTATCCAAGTAAAACAGTGGAACAGCCCTATTAGAGATAAACAAACCGGAGCAGTTATTCCTTGGTGGGGAGATGTGAGCGGAACAATCTATAATGATAAATCAAGATATGAGAGAGTACCTACCGATTGGGTACGCCATGATAATCTTAACGACTTTTTAGGTACAGGAATTGTAACTGATAACCATTTATCTTTTGCCTACAAAGGAGAAAAAGCCCAGTTGTATTTCTCGGGTAAATATGCCAACCAAAAAGGACAAGTGCCAAACACTTCATTAACCACTGGTGGTTTAAACTTTAGTGGAACTTACAACCTTACCAAAAATTTAATTGCCGAGGCAAGCTTGTCGTACAACAAGGTTTATTCGCCTAACTTCCCAAGATATGGATACGGACCTAAAAACCACATGTACACCATTTTGATTTGGATGGGTGACGACGTGAATGGAAAAGACTTAAAAGAACATATGTATGTGCCAGGAGCAGAAGGCTACAGACAGGCCAACTACAACTATGCTTGGTACAATAACCCTTATTTTGCAGCCTATGAACTTAATCAAGTACATAACAAAAATACCGTTGATGGTTTGATGCGTTTAGCATGGACAGTAACTCCGGGATTAACCTTGCAAGCTAGGGCTAACCTCAGAAATGTGAGTTTGTTTGAAGACATGCAAAGTCCTAAATCATACATGAACTATGGAGATTCAAGAAACGGAGATTATAAGAACTGGAACTCTAGCCAAACCAATTTTGATGCAGATTTCTTGGCTACTTATACTAAAGAGTTGACCAATAAAATTGCACTTACCATTAACGGTGGTGCTTCCCAGTTTGCGAGAAGCTACAGACAGCAATACCAAAGTACTGATGGTTTAATTGTTCCTTATGTTTACAGTTTAAATAACACGCAAGGTCCAGTAGCGGCTAGCAATAACTTGGAGCAAAGAGAAATCCAAAGTATTTATGGTTCTGCTAATTTAGATTTATACAATGCAGTTTACCTTAATTTCACTGCTCGTAATGACTGGTCTTCGGCTTTACCAACTCAATTCAGTTCGTATTTCTATCCATCGGCATCTGTAAGTACCATCTTATCACAGTACATTAAAATGCCAAAGGCTATCGATTTTGTGAAGTTGAATGCTTCTTGGGCAAAAGTTTCGGCCGACTTAGCTCCGTATAGTATCCAATCGGTATACAGTAAAGACGTTACTTATGGTGCTACGCCATCGGTAGGTTACAGCGGTAACTTGGTAAATCCTTTGATCAAACCTGATAAATCTACCTCGTATGAATTAGGTCTTTCTTCGGGTTTCTTTAAAAACAAATTAAGCTTAGACTTTACTTATTACAATATTATTGATGAGAATTTTATCATCGACCTTCCTATTTCGCAAGCGTCAGGTTTCACCACTCGTAAAGTAAATGGTAATAAATATGAAACCAATGGTTACGAAGTAGTATTGGGAGTGAAACCTGTTACCAATCGTAATTTTGCTTGGGATTTTAACGTAAACTGGTCTTCTTCTATTCGTAAGTTAACCGAAATATATGGTGGCAATAGCAAATTTGGCAACCTTTCTGTAGGTGATAGAGCTGATAGTTATTATAGTACGGTATGGGAAAAAAGCGCTGATGGTCAATTGATCTTGGATGCAAACAGCGGATTGCCTATTAGAGATCCTTTCCAAAGAAAAGTTGGGAATTTAGAACCAACTTGGAGATTTGGTTTCCAAAACAGATTTAAAATCAAAGATTTTGTAGTAAACATTGATATTGATGGTGCCGTAGGTGGGGTCATGAACTCTAACACCATCGAAAAAATGTGGTGGGGAGGTAAACATCCACGTTCTACCGAGTTTCGTGATGCAGAATATGCTGCTGGAAAACCTGTTTACGTACCAACAGGGGTTGTAGTTACAGGTGGTACTTTGGTGCGTGACATTAATGGAAATGTAGTTTCTGATACCCGTACTTATGCCGCAAATACCAGAGCAGTAAGCTGGCAAACATGGAGCCAACAATATCCTTACAGAGCAAGGGTAACAGAGGCCGAAAGTGAAAAATTTGCCAATACTTACGATCGTTCTTTCGTAAAACTACGTAGGGTATCTATTGGATATGACATTACCAAAATAGTGAAAATGAAAAGCGTAAAAGCATTAGATGTGAGTGTTTACGGTTACAACCTTGCTATGTGGAAGAAGATGCCTTATCTAGATCCAGATTTTGGTACTGATAGCGATCTGCAAGATCCTTCGGCCAGATACATTGGTTGTTCTATCAATCTTAAGTTTTAATTACATCACTGAAAAAATAATAAAGAGATGAAAAAGTTATTCAATATATGTTTGATGCTGAGCTGTCTTTTTGCCTTCTCGTGCAAAAAACACTTGGCCGAATTAAATGTCGATCCAAATAGGCCTCAAGAAACACACCCGCAATTGTTGCTGACCAAAGTTGAATGGACCGCATTCCAAGAATTTGGAGGTACAGGCCCATTATATGCCAACAAAATGCTGGTACAAAGTGATGGCGAGAATTTAGAGCAATACTATAAATGGAACCGTTCTAATTTTGATGGTTTCAATAATTTACGTGTAGTGACCAAAATGGACGAGGAAGCTAAAAAACGTAATTTGACTGCTTATAGTGCTTTGGCTAAATTCTTCAGGGCCTATTATTTTTATCACATGACGTTAACCTTTGGTGATATTCCTTATAGCCAAGCTTTAAAAGGAGAAACGGATCAAATTTACAATCCAGTTTATGATGCCCAAAAAGACGTTTTCAAAGGGATTTTAACGGAATTGAAAGACGCTAATGATATCTTGAAAGCCCAAAATACCATTATCCAAGGAGATATTATTTTTAATGGTTCCGTACAAAGCTGGCGTAAAGCTGTAAATGCACTGCGTTTAAAAGTATTGCTTACGCTTTCAAAAAGGACTAGCGATGCAGATTTAGCTGTAGTTAGCCAATTTGCCAATATCTATGCTTCTGAATTGCTTTTTACTAAAGACGAAAACGCCAGATTAGTGTTCTTAAACCAACAAGGCAACAGATATCCAGAATTTAACTCCAGTAGCTTTGGTTCGGGAATGTATATGGACATGACCTTTGTAGAGCGTTTGAAAGAAAGAGAAGATCCACGTCTTTTCTTGTTCTGTACCCAAACAAGGTTAGGTAAGGAAGCAGGAAAGCCAATTTCTGATTTTACTTCTTATGAAGGTGGTGACCCAGCAGCTCCTTATGCCGAAACTAACGATAAAGCCGTAGCTGGTAGGGTATCAAAAGTGCATGAACGTTATTACTCAGATCCAGTAAATGAGCCTAGAGTATTAATTGGTTATGCAGAGCAGCAGTTAATTTTAGCGGAAGGTGCAGTGAGAGGATGGATTACCGCTGATGCAAAATCCTTATATGAAAGCGGTGTGAAAGCAAACTTTAAGTTCTATGAAAGTAATGTGGCTAGCCTATCGTCTTATGTGAATGAAACGGCAGCAACTAATTACCTAACTAAGCCATTAAACAACTTTGATAATGCGGTGAGTACCGATCAAAAGATTGAATTAATCACCACACAGAAATATCTGCAAACCTATTTCCAAAACGGTTGGACAGCTTTCTTTACACATTTGCGTACAGGCTACCCAGCTTATCGCAGACAAACAGGAGTAAATGTTCCGTTCAGATGGATTTATCCGCAAGCTGAATACCAAAATAACACTGTAAATGTAAATAAAGCCATTACCAGTCAGTTTGGTGCCAATAACGATTTGATTAACCAAGCTACTTGGTGGATCAAATAAATAATTAATTTCACGGGGCCGCTTTAATCAGTAGGCCCCTTTTTTAGGTTAAAGAAATGATGAATTCAAGAAGAGATTTTTTAAAGAAAACAAGTCTGTTTGCCGGTATCACTACCATGGCAAACCTTGTTCCTCCTTCCTTGCTTAAGGCGATGTCTATTGAGCCAATACCTGGTAGTACTTATAAAGATGCCGAGCATATTGTTTTTTTGATGCAGGAAAATCGTTCATTTGATCATGCCTATGGAACCCTTAAAGGGGTAAGGGGATTTAATGATCCTAGAGTGCTTAAGCAAACTAATGGAAACCCGTTATGGTTTCAAACCAATAAAGCGGGCGAAACTTATGCGCCTTTCCGACTGGATATTAAAAATTCCAAAATTACTTGGATGGGTTCACTTCCGCACTCTTGGACGGATATGGTTGCCGCTAGAAATAACGGAAAAATGGATACTTGGCTAGAAGCCAAAAAAGCAGGAAGGAGCTACGAGAAAATGCCTTTAACCATGGGCTATTTCGATCGTAAGGATATTCCTTTCTATTATGCTTTTGCGGATGCGTTTACCATTTGTGATCAACATTTCTGCTCTACCTTAACTGGTACTAGTTCTAACAGGACCTCTTTTTGGTCGGGAGCAGTTAGGGAAAATCCTCACGATGAAAAATCTATCCCACATGTTTTTAATGGACAAATTGATTATAAGAATGTAGGCTGGAAAACTTATCCAGAACGTTTGGAAGAAGCACAGGTTTCATGGAAGGTTTATCAAAATGAGCTGAGCTTACCAGTTGGTTTTAAGGACGAAGAAGATGATTGGTTGGCTAACTTTACCGATAATAGTTTAGAGTTTTTCAAGCAGTACAATGTTCGTTTTCATCCAGCACACATGGCTTATGTACAAAAGCAAATAGCCGATTTACCTTCTGAAATACAACATTTGGAAGCTAAGCTGCCTAAGACACCAGAAGACGAAAAGAAGCTGGGAGAGAAGAAGGTAATGTTGGAAAAGGCTAATGAAGCAATTAAAACGTACAATAAACAGGGCTTTGATGCTTTGAGCGATTTTGAAAAAAATATTCATCAAAAAGCATTTGTAACCAATCAAGGAGACCCAGACTACCATCAGATAGAAAAAATGACCTACGACGATGAAGGGGTGAAAAGAGAGATGGTTGTTCCAAAAGGAGATGTGCTCTATCAATTTAGAAAAGATGTTGCCGCAGGTCAATTGCCTACAGTGTCGTGGTTGGTAGCACCTTGTCGTTTTTCAGATCATCCGGGTTCTCCTTGGCACGGGGCATGGTACATTTCTGAGGTACTGGATATCTTGACTAAAAATGAAGAGGTTTGGAAGAAAACCATTTTTGTACTTACTTATGATGAAAGTGATGGTTATTTCGATCACCAGTCGCCTTTTGTACCCCCACATACCCAAAGGCCTTATACAGGCAAAGTATCAGAAGGGATCCAAACCCAAACAGAATTTTCTGGACTAAACCCTAAAGATCCTCAAAAGGAGGGAAGTGACAGCCCAATTGGTTTAGGGTTCAGAGTGCCTATGGTAGTCGCCTCACCTTGGACAAAAGGAGGTTATGTGAATTCGCAAATTTTCGACCATACTTCTTGCTTGCAATTTCTGGAACATTTCATTGCCGAGAAAACAGGTAAAGTGATAAAGGAAACCAATATCAGCGATTGGCGCAGGCATGTTTGTGGTGACCTTACTTCGGTATTTAGGCCTGCCAATGATAAAAAAGTACATTTAAAACCCTTAGCTCGTAATAAATTCATTGAAAGTATTTACGCTGCTCGTTTTAAACCACTACCAGGGAATTTTACGGCACTTACTCAACAACAAATTGAAGACGCAAAGCGTGATGGGAAGCTGACAAGCCTTCATCCAGCTCAAGAGCCAGGTGTGAAGCCTTCTAATGCACTTCCTTATGAGCACGAGGTGAACATGGTTCAAAATGATAGCGGAATATTAGAAATGCAGTTCTCCGCGGGTAAATCTTTATTTGGAAATAAGAGTGCTGCAGGGGCTTTTCAGGTGTATGCTCCAGGAGTTTTTGAATTAGAGAAAGCGGAAAGTAAAGCACAAGTACAAATGAACCAATGGAATTTTTGTGTAGTGCCTGGCGATCAAATAAAGTATCACTGGCCGGTAGCCAAGTTTATAGATGAACAGTATCTTTTGGAATGCTACGGTGCAAATGGTTTCTTCAGATCTTTTAAAGGTGCAAAGCAGTTCTCGGGATTAAATGCAAAAGTGGCTGCAGAAGTAAGTGCTAAAGTAGCTACTGGTAATTTGATGGTTAACCTATTAGCGAACAAGAATATGAAGGTGGTCATCGCTGATCATTCCTACGGTCAAGCTGCAAAAACCATTATGCTGAAAAAAGATGAGTATCAACAAGTCGTGATTGAAACAAAGAAAAATGGTCATTGGTACGATTTCTCTATCAGCATTGAGGGTGATAATTTATTTACACAGCGTTATGCTGGCCGAGTAGAAACTGGAAAACACAGTATTTCTGATCCTTTGATGGGAAACGCTTAGTGGATATTTAAAACCCCCGTAGGTTTCTAAAACCTACGGGGGTTTTTTTGCTTTTATTTAAGAAGACTTACGAAGTTTTTAAAACTTCGTAAGTCTAAAGTTAAAGGTAAAGTTGAGGGCTTCGCCGTTTCAAAATTTTGTAAGTCTAAAGTTATATTTCGTAAGTTTTTAGAAAATTAAATCTTTACCCCAGTTGCATTGAGCATCATGTTATGCAGTTCGGTATTGCGTACAAAAGGACTCATTAAAGTGCTTCCAGGCCCAAAGGCGGCCAATTCTACATAGTCTGCAGAGTGTTCCATGGAACCCCAGTTTACAGATGTATAGTTGCTTTGTATCTTTCCGAAAAGCTCAAAAGGTAATTTACGAGCATTGTACAAGCCTCCACCATCTAATTTTTCGTAATGAGTTAAGAGGTCTTTTGCCTGCTCGTTAGAAATTGTATAACCCTGTGCATCGTGAATTAACGCAATTAAGTTAGCTGCGGTATCGTTTGGCTTAATGCTATTCAACACCCAGTCATTGCTATGTTTGAACTTTTGGAACAAGTCGAATTTCTGATCGGCATTTTCCTCGCCAAAAAGTCCAGGGTTGCCGTTTCCATGATCGGTAGTAATGATAACTAGCGTGTTTCTATCTTTTTCTGCAAATTCAATGGCTTTTTCTACGGCCAAATCAAACGCTAGTTGGTCAAATAATAAACCAGGCGTATCGTTCGAGTGGGCAGCCCAATCTACTTTTCCACCTTCTACTTGTAGTACAAAACCCTCATTGTGATCTTTCATCAAGTCAATAGCCTTTACGGTCATCTCTGCTAAAGTAGGGATGGTATTTTGGTAATTTTTATCATGAACGTAATCTACCGTATAAGGCAAAGCGTCATGGTCAAATACGCCTAATATAGGCTTTTGATGATCCAGAGCTAACATTTGCTGTTTGGTTTTCACCACTTGATAATCTGCTTTTTCAAATTGCGAATACACATCAACCTTATCGCTTCTTTTCTTTGCATTGAAATACCTATCTCCGCCACCCATCATCACATCAAACTTAAGCGGTAGGTATTGCAAAGCTATTTCGCCTTGGTTACTTCTAGATTTATTGCAGATACAAAATCCTGCCGGTGTAGCATGGGTAATAGGAACCGTGGTTACACAACCTACTTTTTTCCCTGCTGTTTTGAATTTTTGTAATATCGGGGTATTGCATGAACCATTAGCGTTCACATTTAAACTGCCATTATTAACCCTTACGCCACCTCCCCAAGAAGAGCTAGATGCCGCAGAATCCGTTACCATAGAGTCGGCAGAAGCAGTATCCATAAAGGCTCTTACTACTTTGTTTTCGCGATATAGGGAAATCCATTTGCTCTCACGGCCATACATGCGTTGAGACAACAAGTTGGCCATCGTTAAAGTACCATTGCTCATCCCATCGCTTACCAGGAAAATAATGTTTTTAGCAGTGCCAACTACTCTTTCATCTGGAGCGAATAATTGACCAAATGTTTCGGTAGCACTTAATAAGGATATGCCTAAGGCTGATAACGTGCCAGTTTTGAGAAAATCTCTTCTAATCATAGTACAAAATTAGCGGACACATATTAAGTGCACATTAACTTGGGGCTTATGGAAGGTTAACTTTGTACAGACTTACGAAGTCTCAAAGACTTCGTAAGTCTTGAGATATTTAATTTAAAGACCTCGTAGGTTTGCTATCGTTTAATGCTCGTTAAAAGTATATTTTAAGCTCATCCCACCAGCGCCGTTTTGATATAAAGGAGCCGCTTGAAAATTTCGTTGATTAAAACCTAAAAACTGTTTAACGTAAGGGTAAACCAAGTAGCTGAGTTTGGTGGATAGAATTCCAAAGCCTGCACCAGCCACTACATCACTGAACCAATGTTTATTGTTGTACATACGCAGTGTACCTGTAGCTGCTGCAACGGCAAAACCCGCATAGCCAATCCACGGAGATTGATCTTTAAATTCGTGATGTAACTGTTCGGCAGCGGCAAAAGCAGTAGCCGTGTGGCCAGAAGGAAAAGAATTATAACTAGAACCATTGGGCCTCAGTCGTCCGGTAGTATTTTTTAAGCCTTGCACAATTGCCGTGGTAAAACCAGTACTTAATAAGGCGATAAAAGTTTGGTCTTGCACACTGTTTCTTCCTTTAATTCCCATCAAATCTAAAGAGTACATTCCTGCTAGTGGCGCATACTGTAAATAATTGTCAATAGTAGCAACAAACCGTGGGTTATGCTCTAAAAGTTCTGTTTTAGTACTCCAATCTAAGCGTAACAAGGGCTTGTTGTTTAGAGAAACAATGCCATAGGTAATTAGGGTAGCGGGAAAAATGTAAGGCTGGTAATTGCGAAAGATGGAAGGATTTGGAGCAATATCATTACGAAATGATAGCGTATCTGCCAATTGAGCCCAAAGTAATGATGGGAATAGGCAAAGAGATAATAGCAAGGTTTTCATGGCTGGCACAATTTTAACCAAGCTAAAACTCAAACCTGAAGTAATTCTGTAGTTAGAAAAACAAGGTGAAAATGTGTAAGTTGTTTTGGTAGACATAACTTATTTGGAATTTCTGTAAATTGATAATCTGTTTTACAATTGCCAGGCCCAAACCCATTCCCTCCGAAGCTGTATTTTTATAAAAACGTTCAAAAACTTGTTGCTGGTCTAGTCCGTTTTCACGCCCTGTGTTTGAAATTACTAATTTATTTTCTGATAAGTTAATGTCAATGCTTCCCCCTTGGTAATTATGTCTGATAGCATTACTAAACAAGTTATTTAGTAGTATATCTAGGAGATATTTGCTCATGTTGATTTCTTTAGCTTGCAGTTGCTGTGAGTATTGAATGCCCTTGTTTTGCATAAGCTCCTGAAAATGCAATGCTTTTTCCTCAATGGCTTGTTTAAGGTCTAAAGGTTCATGTTCCGTTAAAAGGTTGTTTTCAATTTTTGCCAATAATAACAAGGAACTGCTTAATCTGCTCAATCTGCTTACTGCATGATAAATTTCGTGGACCAGCACGCCCTGTTTCGAATCTAGCGGGCTTTCCTGTAGGAGCAAATCTAATTTGGCATTGATGACGGCCAGTGGTGTCATCATTTCATGAGAAGCATTGTCGGTAAAAGTTTTCAGTTCCCTATAATCTTTTTTTACCCTTTCGGTCATAGTTGCCGCTGCGGCATTGAGCTCATTAAACTCATCAATTTTAGTGCTGGCGGTATTCATGTCCTCTTTTTGGGCAAGATTAAAAGCCTGCATGCGGTTTAAGGTTTGGTAAAAGGGTTGCCAAATGCGATTCAGTATTAATCTATTGATCAGCAGGAGGGAAACCAGTAGTAAAATGGTTACGCCAATGGTGATCAGGAAAATGATACGAACCAAACCTTCTGCCTCAGCTCTGGATTTGCTGATGGTAACGAGGTAGCTGTGTTTACCCAAAGTAACGGTGGTGGCCAGGCTTCTACCGGGTTCCAATTCCTTTTCCTCTTCGTTATAAAATTCACTATAGTAAAAATCGCGTTCAATACTTTGCCCATCCTTAAGCTGCTCATACGAAACTTTTTGATGCAAAAAGTCGCCTGGAGAAGGTAAACGGTTGTAATTCTTTACATAAGCCTCAATTTCCCTTTCCTCAATTACCAAGTCGCGGTCCATTTTTTCGGTAAGGATGTAGTGGATGGCTACATAATAGATAATTCCGGTGATGGTAAGTACAATTAACGAGGTAATGATATTCGCTCTATTGTATTTTTCGGCAAGTTTCATGGCATTCCAAATTTATAGCCCACCCCGTACATGGATTTGATGTAGTCCTTACTTCCTGCTTCTATCATCTTTTTCCTCAGGTTTTTGATGTGTGTATAAATAAAATCAAAATCATCTGATAAGTCCATTTCATCACCCCAAAGGTGTTCGGCAATGGCATTTTTGGTAATCACTTTACCTTGGTTGGCAATAAAGTAAATTAAAAGGTCGTATTCCTTTTTGGTAAGGCTAAGCAATTGTCCTTCAATTTTTACTTCTTTTCCCATTAAATCTATGGCAATTTCCTGAAAGCTCATCACATTGTATCCACTAAAGTTCTTCCTACGTACAATGGCCATAATTCTGGCTTTGAGTTCTGAAAGGTGAAAAGGTTTTACTAAATAATCATCGGCACCAAGCCCCAAACCATTCAGTCTATCATCTAAGGAGTTTCGGGCCGAGATGATCAGTACGCCATCTTGCTTCCCCATTTTTTTAAGCTCTTCTAGTATTTTCATACCGTCGCCCCCTGGCAAACTAAGGTCTAGCAAGATACAATCATAGCTGTATAAGCTGATTTTCTCCAATGCCGTAGGATAGTCTATAGCTAGTTCGCATACATCGCCCTCTACTTTTAAATAGGCATGTATGCTTTCCCTAAGTTCTTCCTCGTCTTCTATGATCAGAATTTTCATAATGGTTGATTAACGATTATGGGGTAAGATAGTACATAAATCTGTAGTAAATCTGAGTAACACAGCGCTACCATGTTTTTAGCAAAATGCGATGGCAACTTCTAATTTCCAACAGATTTGGTTCCTAATTATGCAATATAAAAACAATGGAGGAATCATCATGTCATTTAGGAAAATACTTTTTTTATTACTGCTGCTAACCACTAATCTTTTGTACGGGCAATCTGTAAAGGTTACTGTATCGGGCCTCCTTAAGGATGGAAAAACTGGTTTAACACTGCCTTATGCCAATATTGTAGTGAAAACGAAAGCCGACCAACGCTTTGTTACGGGAACCATTAGTGATTTAGAAGGAAGATTTAAGCTGGCAGATATAGCCAGTGGAGAATATCAATTGGAAATAAGTTTGGTAGGCTACCAAAAGAAAAACCAAGCACTTAACATAGGTACATTGAACCAGTTCTTAGATTTGGGAGAATTGGTATTAATGGAAGATTCGCAAACTTTAAGTACTGTAAATATTGTAGGGCAAAACAACGACGGACTCTCTTCCAAAATGGATAAACAAACCTATAATTTGAACAATAACGTGGCCCAATCAGGAGGGTCGGTGTTGCAAGCCATGCAAAACTTGCCAGGGGTAACTATTCAAGATGGAAAGATTCAATTAAGGGGTAATGATAAAGTGGCGGTATTGGTTGATGGAAAACAAAATGCCATGACTGGGTTTGGGTCTCAAACCAGTTTAGATAATATTCCGGCATCAGCCATTGAAAGGATAGAAATTATCAATAATCCTTCGTCTAAATATGATGCCAATGGTAACGCGGGAATCATCAATATCATTTACAAAAAGAATAAGCAAGAAGGCTTTAATGGTAAAGTAGGATTAACTACGGGACTTGGTGCTTTATGGGAACGACGAGAAAATTTGCCAGGAATTAGACCGCAATATCAAGCTACACCCAAAATTAATCCGTCTCTTTCGCTCAACTATCGAAAAAATAAACTCAACACTTTTTTACAAGCTGATTGGCTTTATACTCAAACGCTCAATAGGAATGAGTTTGCTACCAGAACCTATGATGATGGAACTATGATTAACCAACAAGTAAAGCGTAATAGAACCACCACTTATAGTACTGTTAAAACAGGGGTAGATTGGAATCCTGATGAACAAAATTCCTTAACGGTATCGGCATATTTCAATAGAGAGAAGATATTGGATAGAGGTGATATCCCTTACTTTAATGCAGATTTGAGCGATCGCTTAAGGTTGTGGCAATTTTTGGAAGACGAGGTAAAGTATACGGTAACAGGTTCGGCAGTTTATCAGCATAAATTTAAACAACCTGGACATTTGCTTAATGCTGGTCTTAATTATACTTGGCATAGGGAAGATGAGCAATATTTCTTTACCAACATTATGCCCACTTTTACAGGCGAAGATGCCTTTAAATTGTTGTCGGATGAGCATGTGATTGATTTTAACTTGGACTATGTGAAGCCGTTAAAACAAGGTAGGATTGAGTTGGGAACCAAAATCAGGAGACGCTCCATTCCAACCAATATGCAGTTTTTCCCAGGATTGAACTCGCCTATAGATGTTAATGCAGGTGGTTGGGCCAATTATAAGGAAACCATTCCGGCAGTGTATGCCAGTTATGTGTTTGAAAACAAAGATATTGAAGTGGAGGCTGGTTTAAGATATGAGTATGTAAAAGTGCAGTACGATGTTAATCCTAATCATAACACTTATAAAAGTGATGGTTATGATTACTTCCAGCCATTCCCAAATTTGCGTTTTGCCTATAAAATTGACGAACGAAATAAACTTTCGGCCTTTTTTAACAGAAGGGTAGATAGACCAAATGAGGTGGATATCCGTATTTTTCCAAAATATGATGAGCCTGAATTGCTGAAAGTAGGTAACCCTACGTTGCGACCACAGTTTACCAATACCATGGAGTTGGGATATCGTTTGCAATGGGATAAAGGAAATATCTATGCCTCTTTATACCATAAAATGATTAATGCCACCATTACCAGAATTGCCACTGCTGTACCAGGAAGTACCATTCTTTATAATATTTTTCAGAATGCGGGAAAAAGCTACAATACCGGTAGCGAAGTGGTGTGGCAACAGGAAATTACGCCGTGGTATTCGTTCAATACCAGTTTTGCCATTTATCAGAACAAAATCAATGCTTTTAGCATCACTAACCAATATCCAGTGCCAACCACTTATCATGTTGGCGAAGAGAAAATTACCTCAGGTAACGCAAAACTGAACAATATTTTTAAGCTTAAAGGACAAACCCAAATCCAATTATCTGGAGTTTATCTGGCAAAGGATATTATTCCGCAAGGTACTATTGGCGCAAGGTTCTCGGTTGACCTAGGCGTTAAAAAACAGATTCAGAAAGGTAAAGGCGAACTGTTCTTAAATGGCAACGACATTTTGAATACCTTAAGATTGGATAAACGAATTGTAGGAAATGGTTTTGTGCTGACCAGTAAAGACTATTTAGAGACCCAAGTATTTAGGCTGGGTTACAGCTATAAATTTTAAACAATGGTAAACGGCCTTTCTTGAAAAACAAGAAAGGCCGTTTACTTTTAGATGTTATGTTTTAGCATGTATAAAACAATTAAGATAGCTCGATGGCAAATCCGAATGATTTAAATTTTTCTTAAAAAAGATTAATATAGCACAAAGTGACTAATAAAGAGTAGTTTACAAGAGAGGAAAACTCTATCGGTAACGATTTAGTAATGGTGCTTATTACATTCTTTTTCATTTGATTACCTTGTAAATCAATATTGCAAATATAAAAAATAAAGGGTAGAGTACATTGGCTCTTTACCCTTTATTTCGACTTACAAAGTTATTGCGGAGGTTGCTCATTTGTGTGCTCCTACAATTGCGCATTACCGTAATCCCAATAGTATGAGCCCTGCTTTAGTATAAGACATGGCAAGGTGTATATAGAATATGTACCCAAACAGAGAGATACAGAATGCTTTAGATATATGGCTTAAGCAAAGGCTGGTAGTTTGACCTATCCATGTACCAGGAACACTGAGCATAAAGCTATGGTGCTGTTTTATATCCATAATGACAGCCTTACTGAGTTAGAGTTTTTTTCAAGACATTCAAAACTCAGTCAATCAGGTCGCACAATAATTAAATCGAAACCTATTAAGATCGATTTACCCTACTGTTCAAGATCTGCCCTTAAAGAGGTCTACGTTTTTAATTGCTATGTTTTTAAGCCTAATCCGCCTAAATTCTCTTCTTTTATTTGAGTCGAAATTCGGTAGGAGAAATACCTGAGAGTCTCTTGAAAAATCGGCTGAATACCTGCACGTTTTCAAATCCGAGTTCGTACGCTATTTCAGAAATATCCCGTTTTGTATAATGCAGCAAGTTTTTAGCCTCTAACAGAATACGGTCATGGATAAGCTGAAGTGGTGATTTTTCATCAATCTTCTTAAAGGTATTGGTAATGGTCTTTGGTGATTTGTGTAATAAACCTGCATAGTAAGAGACGCTATGCTGCTCCTTAAAGTTTTGTTCAACCAGAAAATTGAATTCCCTTATTAAATTATGCTGACTATCGTCGATGAAAGACAAGGTACCTTGCATTTTGTATATTCTTGTGCACAGTATCAGGATGCGCTTGAGGACAATTTGCAGCATTTCAAGCTGCAATTCGTCTTTCATTTCTAATTCCATATCGGTTAGGTTCCAGGCATCATTCATTATCGCAAATTGCGGCTCCTGAACCGAAACAACCGGTATTTTTGCAGGTGTATAATACAATACACCTTTACAGCCGACTTCGCTATCATGGTTAATTATGCAATAGAATTCTGAATTGAACCGAAGCATTTTCATAGCGTTAATCTGCTCATATTGCACATGATGGTATTGAGAGAGACTAACAATCTGGTTGTTATTAAAAGTTTGGTGAATGCCATCGATGATCAATTTGTTTCCGTCAGATTGAAACCACAGTAGCTGCAGAGCCCCAGATACAATCGGCCTAAAGCTTCTGAAATTGTCACAATCTACATACTCCAACTCAAAGTATTCGTTCTGCTTTCCTTGATAGATCATATTAATATTCAATTTAAAGTACTTCTATATTATTATCAAAAATACATATAATCTCAAAACACAATTTAATTTAAAGCGAATCTTTAAATCAGATCAATAGTTAAAAGTTGTTTCTTCCTTTGAATCATTCAATTTGATAGCTAACTCAGCGAGTCGGTTGCGTATCTGATCTGACAAAGTAAAGTTTCTATCTGCTCGCACCTTATTCCTAATTTCAATTAGTAATTTGATTGTCCCGTCGAGTTTTTCAGCGTAGCTGTCATACACACCCGATCTCATTTCCAATCCTAGTACGTCAAAAACAAAGGTTGAAATACCTTTATTGAAATGTTCCAGATCGGTTGCTGAAAGTATGGCAGTCTTGTCTTTCAGTTGATTAATATACGTAACGCCTTCAAAAAGGTGTGAGATAAGTATCGGCGTATTAAAATCGTCATCCAACGCCTCATAACATTTGGCTTCCCAACCAGCGATGTCGAGTGTCGATCTATTTCCAGGCTCAAGCTTCGATAAGCTATTTATCGCTTTCATCAGGCGGTCGTATCCTTTTTCAGCAGCCAGGATCGCCTCATTCGAAAAATCCATAATACTTCGATAATGCGTTTGTAACATAAAAAAACGCGTCACCGAAGCTGAAAACGCTTTGCTAAGAACAGGATTGTCGCCAGCCAAAATCTCATCTGGCAGAATATTATTTCCACTAGATTTGGACATTTTCTTTCCATTCAGCGTTAACATATTGGCATGCAGCCAGTAGTTAACCGGTGCATGGCCCGTGGAGGCTTCTCCCTGAGCTATTTCACATTCATGATGTGGAAATTTCAGATCCATACCTCCACCGTGGATGTCAAATCTTTGCCCAAGGTATTTTGTGCTCATTGTGGTACACTCCGTATGCCATCCCGGAAAACCATCGCTCCACGGCGAAGGCCAGCGCATTATATGGTGTGGATCAGCACGCTTCCATAGCGCAAAATCCTGTTCATTCCGTTTGTCAGACTGGCCGTCAAGTGGTCTGGAGTTATCAAGCGTGTGTATCAGGTCCCGATGGCTGAGCACACCATAATCGTAATCCTCACTATACTTTGCCACGTCGAAATATACCGATCCATTCGATTCGTAGGCATAGCCCTTATCTATGATGTTCTGTATGACATTGATTTGCTCAATCATGTGACCGGTCGCCGTTGGTTCAATGCTTGGCGGCAAAAGGTTGAATTTTTGGAGGATATCATGGAAATCAACGGTATAGCGTTGAACAATTTCCATTGGTTCAAGTTGTTCCAAACGCGCTCTTTTTGCAATTTTATCTTCACCGCTATCTGCATCATCAACCAGGTGTCCTACATCAGTGATATTACGCACATAACGGACTTTATAGCCTAAATGCAGAAGATAGCGATAGATGATATCGAACGAGAGGAATGTCCTTACATTACCAAGATGTACATTACTGTACACCGTCGGACCGCAGATATACATCCCAACGTGACCATCTTGAATCGGTGTGAATATTTCTTTTTCGTTCGAAAGTGAGTTATATATTTTCAGTGGATGATCTTTATATATAGTCATATTGAATATTCAAAAGTTGCAATGTTTTGAAGGTAAATTCTAATTCACTTTTCCAACTCTTCAATAATTGCGTAATCTAACCATAATAATGCTCGATTGGGATCCGAACCAAATATGGAACGGACTACCTTACCGTTTTTATCTACCAAAACCCAGTGAGGTGTCCCCCCGGCTTGGTAATCGTGAAAAGTGGTGGCCATACCGGCATCCCTAAAAACCGGAAACCTAACATGCAATGACTTTAAATTTTCAATAATTTCATCATTGGTATATTCGGGACCTTCAAAATTGCTATGAATCCCTAATACGTTCATCTTGTCCCCGTGTTCATACGCCATTTTATTGGCAAATGGGATAGCTCTTCCTACACATCCCGGACAGCCTAAATAGAAAAACAAGATCAATAAGGGTTTTCCTTTGAAGCTATCGTAATGTGGAAGATCTTTCTGTCCGATACTTTCCAAATGCCAGGGTTGGATTTGGTTGTTCAAAATTTCCATAACAATAAATATCAAAATTCCCCTATCCTTTTCAGAAGGGGAATGCAGTTAATCGACGTAAGCATGTGCGCTTAAATCAGTTTATTCAGGTTGCCATATTGATTGAATCTGTCTGATCATCTGATTGGTAAATCCCCATTCATTGTCATACCAAGCCATTATTTTCACTAGGTCTCCATCAACAACCCTTGTCATTTCTAAATCTACGGTAGAAGCGAAAGCACTTCCTATGATATCAGTTGATACAAGGGGTTCATTTGTTACAGCGATCACTTTTTTATACCGTTCTGTGGTCGCTTCTTCTGACAGAATCTGATTGATTTCCTCAACCGTGGTAGGTCTCTCAGCAATAAAAGTAATATCCGAAATGGAGCCAACAGGGACGGGAACTCTAATGGCAACGCCGTCGAACTTTCCGGCGTACTGAGGTAATACTTTAGTAGTCGCTATGGCTGCTCCCGTAGCAGCCGGTGCCAGATTCAAGCCGGCCGCTCTACCCATGCGTGGCTCTTTTTTCGAAGGCGCATCGACAAGGCTTTGTGAAGCAGTATATCCATGTATGGTATTAAGAATTGCTTTTTTTATACCTAACCTTCTTCCCAAAATTTCTATTACAGGGCTGATGTTATTGGTCGTACAACTTGCACAAGAAAAGACCAATGTCTTATCATCTGTAGTGTTTACGCCATAAACAACTGTTGGAGTGTCTTTTGTAGGACCTGAAATTACAGCTGCTTTAGCACCAGCCAGAATATGCCCTTCAGCATCGGCACTGTTGGTAAATATGCCGGTACTTTCAATAACAACGTCTACATTGAGTGCTTTCCATGGTAACTCTAAAATGTTGCGTAGACTGGAATACTTGATTTCTTTATCCCCCACAAATAAGCTGTCTCCTTCAAATTTAACATCTTTAGCATACTTACCATAGTTACTGTCGTATTTAAGCAGATATGCTGCATTTTCTACCGACATCAAATCGTTTATGGCGACGACTTCAAGGTCATCGGTTTCAAAAATCAGTTTTAATGCTGCCCTTCCTATGCGACCAAATCCGTTGATTGCTACTTTTTTCATGATTTTTTATAGTTTTTTGATGATATTATCATTTATTGGTTGCCTTATTAGCTTCCTTCGCCACTTTAAAAAGTGCCGGATTAATATGGCAGTATCCTCCCGGATTCTTATCCAGGTAGTCTTGATGGTAATCCTCGGCTTTATAATATTTCTTTATGGGGGTTACTTCAACTGCTATAGCTCTGATATGTTTTGCCGCCTCTTTATTTATCCGTTGGTTTATAAGTGGTAACTGCTGGCCTGAGGTGTAATAAATGCCCGTACGGTACTGATCACCGATATCATTACCCTGTTTATTTACGCTCGTAGGATCAATAGCAAGGAAATACAAATCAAGTAACAGATTCAAATCCAATTTTTCAGCATCGTATGTAACCTTTACGGTTTCAGCGTAGCCCGTATTTTTCTGTACTACATCCTCATATGTCGGATTGTCGGTACGGCCATTGGCAAAGCCTACTTCGGTAGCGATAACACCATCTACCTGTTTAAAAAAATGCTCTGTTCCCCAGAAACATCCTCCGGCAAAATAGATAACGTCCGTGCTATCGCTATTGCCTGTCATTTCAGTAACGCTTGCTTTTTCTTCCAAGCCCTTATTATGCTCGGCTTTGTTACTCATACTGTTGCTACAACCTGTCATGGCGAAGAAGCCGAGTGCGGTCGATAAGAAAACTACTATATTCATATCTTTATTTTTTTATTTTCCATTTCTTCAACAAGCTTTTTGTATACCGACTTTGTAAACCGAATATATTCTTTGGTTAAGGTATCATAGCCAACCCATTGTTGGACATTTTCATAAGGGCATGTAGGTGCGCCTTCCTCCTGTCCAGAGACCAATATATACCGATCGGGATGCAGCTGGTAAATTTCTGCCGTTACTTTGTTCATTGCTTTACAAAAAAGTTCCAAAGCGCTCAAAGTGGCAGGTGTAGCCATTCGGATTTTTGACCAGATAATCTTGATGGTAGTCTTCGGCAGGCCAAAATTTTGTGAACGGCTCCAATGTCGTTACTACCTTTCCAGGCCAGCGTTGCGAATCATCAACTAATTTGATCATTTCCACGGCATCATTTCCTTCTTCATCGTTCTGAATGAATAGTGCCGAGCGGTAACTTTTGCCCCTGTCATTGCCCTGCCTATCTACCGTGCTGGGATCATGTACCCTGAAAAAATAATCCAATAACTCCCTATAAGTTGTCTTGCTTGGATCATAGGTAATTTCAACACCCTCTGCATGGCCGGGATGATACTCGTAGGTGGGATTATCGTTCTGTCCCCCTAAGTACCCGACTTCGGTATTAATTACGCCAGGACGTGCTCTGAAAAGATCTTCCATGCCCCAGAAACATCCACCCGCCAAATATGCTTTTTTCAAATTTTCCATTACTTATAGCTTTTATTTTATTTAAGTTCTTTAAAATTTTTGATCTGAAATGCTTGAGAGATCTCAGCCCTCTACTTTCTTAAGCGCCACGGCATTGATACAGTATCTAAGACCACTTGGTGCAGGACCATCCGGAAAAACATGGCCCAAATGCGCATCACAGACATTGCAGGTCGTTTCCACTCTTATCATACCATAACCACCATCCTTATGGTAGGCAATATTTTCAACAGCTATGGGCTGAGTGAAAGAAGGCCAGCCAGAAGTGCTGTTAAATTTTTCAGTTGCATCAAACAAAGGTGTTCCACAACTGATACATTCATATTTACCCGGTTCAAATAAGCCGCACATATCCGAACTATGTGCTCGCTCAGTACCCTTCCCCCTGGTAACAAAATACGAATCGGGGCTTAACAGTTCTTTCCATTCCTCGTCTGTTTTTTCCACCCTGCGAGTCGGAACAGGATTACCTTTGTTTACGAACTTGATGATATCATTCCAGTTTAACATAACTATTTATTTTGAATGTTACTATTTATTTCCTATTTCCAACGCGGATATCTTCTTTTGAAGTTCGTCCTTGGTTCGAAGACCTACTATGGTCTCCACAGCTTTTTGGTTCTTGAAAAAGATCAATGTGGGGATGCTACGCACACCAAAACGCTGGGCAAGTTCCTGTTGATTATCAACATTAACTTTAACTATTTTGACCTTCCCCTCAAAGTCTTTGGACAGGTCATCCAATGTGGGTAATAGCGCCTGGCAAGGACCACACCAGTCGGCGTAAAAATCTACAACTACGCTTGCTTCTTTTTGAATTGTTTCTTCAAATTCCTGTTTACTTTCTATTTTTCTCATAACTAAAAACTTTAATTGTTATCTAACTCCACAAAGTTAATATACGGCAATACCCTTTCTCTTACCGTTATCACCCGATATTTTGGCAATTCTTCCCATCTTAAAAATCATTTCGAATATGATGACCGAATGTTTTGCGTATTGCAGCTAGTTTAGGATTTATATTGGTTTGGCAGAAAGGTTTCTGTTTGTCTTTTTTATAATAATTGAGGAAACGCTCCGAATTCAATCTGAAGTCTGCCAAGGGCAGTGTCTGTGTAATATATTTGGTGTCATTTTCCTTTGACAGTTTATTGATTATTATTTCGATAGTGTCTTTATCATTGGGATCAATATAATACACTGCCGAACGATACTTGTAACGCATACTGTGTGCGCTTGCGCTACTATGCGTCAGCAGATGCACTTCAATTAACACATCCAGTGTGATGCCTTCATTAAAATGGACAATAACGGCTTCTGAAAATGTATCATAGGGGTTCAATGAGGAGATCCAGCCCTGCTCCACAGACTCAACGCCATTTAAAGCCTGAAATATGGCTTCTGTACACCAATGACAGCCTCCACCAAAACCTATTTTTTTCATATTTCTTATTAACAAATTATTATCTGAGCTAGCGTCTTTTATATTAAAATAATGAATTGAACTCCTAAAGATTATTCGGAGATGCTGCGCATTCTAAAAATTCTTCGAGTTGTGATATCGTTGGATTCTTAATATAATCGTTGCCCACTATTATGGTAGGGAACTTTAATTTACCTTCGTACAGACCCCGTACTTTAGCTTCGGCTTCAATTTTTGTTTCCACATTAAAATCATCAAATTCCATCCATTTGCTTTGCAGGTAGTCGGTAACATCTCATCCCTTCCTTTTGATATACATCCGTAAATTGGTCAATGTACAGCTACAATACCAGATAAAACCGTTGTAAACGGATCGGAACCAATATCACTACCATCATTAAATGCTGGTTCATCGAGAACCAGTTGTCCTGCTCGCCAGTTAAAAGTAATTTTCCTGGTTGTCTTTAACGATATCACCCATAATATCCTTTACGAAGAGTCGTACGGTTTGTTTTTTGTGTATCATAATTTTTAAATTTGCACGATCTTAGAAGTATTTGGTTCCCTTTGAAAAATCCTTTTGAATTCAGTATTCTTTATCTAACTGATGTCAAAATAACTTGGATGTTCGGCTATAGCCTTTGATAGTTTCCACTAACACATTAAGTTTACTGTCAAACGAAACAGAACCTTTTCGTATTTCAAGAATTTCCTCTTCACTGAAACCCTTCAATTTTGCTATCATGGTGTGCATGCTCAGACAGTACATTGCCTTATTCTGTTGTGATACTGTCAATGCTATTGCCTCTAACTCCTTTTTTGACAGAGAGGTCTTTCTCGTATGAAACGGTAGTAGGCAGATAACGCATCGTTAGAATACATCACCGTCAAAAACAAATTTGGTTTACGCCCCAACTTTCTATTGAAATAAGTTAAATACTTACTATTCTGCTCACTCATTGCATTAAGAAGGTACATGTTGTTATCTATCGTTGACATCTCTATTATATTAAAATGTTTCTATCAGATACTTCTGAACTTCGAAATATTTGTTCCCGTATAGAGCTTAAAAAACTTGCTGAAATGTGCCGGATTTTCAAACCCAAGTTCGTATGCTATTTCTTTAGCTGATTTTTCGGTATAATGTAAATAACGTTTGGCTTCCAACAGAAGCTTTTCACGAATGAGTACCGAAGGTGCCGGTTGTTTTAATCGTGCAAAAACATTGCTCAATGTCTTAGGAGATTTATGGAGGGCACCTGCATAAAAATTAACCTGATGTTGTTCTTTGAAATTTTTTTCGAGAAGCAATGCAAATTTTCTCACAATATCCATTTTTTCATCAGGGAATTTTGAATAGCTTTCACTTTGAAGCTTTGCTATTCGTGTAGTTTTTATAATTACCCTTTTTAATAAGGTACGAAGCATTTCTCCCTGAAAATTATCCCTCACCATCAGTTCAGTAGAAAACACTTTTTCAAGGTCGGACAATTCTTCTGCTTCATCGGCATTTAGTGTGATAAACATTGGATGCTGGATTCCGTAGAAGAGAAAACCGACGCATCCAACTTCAGCATCGTGATCGATGATACAGTAAAATTCACGGTTAAATTGCCAGGCAGTTAGGGTCTCAGGATGCTGAAAGGTGAAATGCTGATTGGAAACGAGCGGAAGAATGCTCCGTGGTGGCATTGTGTAGGCTATCGCATCGATGAGTACTTCTTGCGATTCACCCTTATTGTAAACAAAAGTATTTACGGGATTAGGACTTGAATTGCTAAGTCCTAATCCTGAAAACAGTTGATTATCGCTGTGCATAACAAACCGCGCCAATGTTGCATTTTCGTTATATTCTTTGATCATTCCCGTTCAGATTTCATTTTCTTTCATATAATACATATAAAAAAATAACATCAATTGCACTATTGGGCTATTCTCCGGTTACCATATGCATGGCAATAGCGATTCAGTTCCAGCTACCGATGGTAACTGTAACAAAAATTACTTGAGCTAATTTCTGTTCACCAAGCAGCGCTAGTGCTCGATCGTAAGTTTCATCAGAAACCCCAGCTATATCAAGTTAAGCAATTTCTTCTGCCAGTTTAAGTACAGCTTGTTCTGTTTCTGTAAAAAAGTTGTTTCCCACCATGCGGCCAGGACAAACAGGCGCTACGGAGTTTACCCTAATTCCAACGCCGCTTGGGTATGACTGATTATATAGTAACCGCAAACGTTGATTGGTGAAATCCAAGTCCGGATAAGTTCCTTGGGGGTTTGGTTCCTGATCTAAAGTTGGTAAATATTTGTCCGAAGTCCCCCTCGCTCTGTATAATTTAGGTTCTGCTTTTCCGATGTCCTTTCTTGTTTTTAACTTATATTACTGTCGCTTATAATCTTGCAATCTTGTTTTTAGCATGTTCATGTCTCTTAGAAGATTATTTATCCAACCACATAAAAGTTAGATCGAACCAGCCAGCGGAACAGCGGGATAGTCCTTCTCCGGATCGAACACGTTATTGAAAAAGTTCGTCAGTGAATACATAGCCACCAGAGCGACAATCTCCATGACATTCGCATCTGTATATCCAGCTTGACGAACAGTTTCCAGATCAGACTCACCGACCTGACCGCGGGTCTCGATGATTTTGCGCGCAAACTGGACGGCGGCGTCCTTCTTCGGATCGATAGCATGGCCTTTTCGAGCGAGAATAATTTCATCGGCCGGCAACTTAGCCATACTGGCCGCATAGCTGTGAACCGCCAGGCAGTAGTTGCAGCCATTCACCTCAGAGACGGCGAGGCTGATGATTTCTCGCGTCTTCACGTCAAGCACCTTGTTCAGGGAACTGCGGAAAGTAGCCCATGCATTAAACGCAATTGGACTCTGCGCAAATGTCGCAAGCATATTTGGCGTGAACCCGAGCATCTTGGTGAACGTATCAAGAGTTGGTTTAGAGTCAGCCGGCACCTGTTCCGGCTTTAGAGCTTGTGTTCTTGGCATCATAGTCTATAGATTTAAAGTTATTTTGACGTTAACTGAATAGTAGTTATTACTAGCTAATAGATTTTGCTAATGGAAATTCATTAGGCACTTGGGTTACAGCATGTAATATGTTACTGATAGTTCTGTCGCCTATGTGCACGATCATATCAATAAGGTTCTCTTTCGAATAACCGGCATCAAAAAAGGCTGCTACCAATGTTCCATCACCTGCATTTCTTTTTTCTGAAAGCTGTTTGGCGAGTTTTACCAAAGCATTCAATTTTTTATCAAACCCTGCACTTCCACCTCTGATTTCAAGCGTCTGTTCTTCTGTGAAACCATTCATCTTGGCTACCATAGTATGTGCACTTAAGCAATATAAACAACTATTCACCTCACTAACTACGAGCGTTACCGCCTCAATTTCTTTTTTTGTTAACGAAGTTTTGCTATTTTCAAGATTAATATAAGCTTCTAGCGCATTTTCGGAATAAGCTAACGTAGAGTACAAATTAGGCACAGCACCGAATGCTTTTTTCAGACCATCGAATATCTGTTGATTTTTTGCTGAAACCTCTTCTCTTTTTAGGACGTTGAATGTATTTTCCATTTTTATTAAATTGTTATGTTATAAATTTATTCGTTTGTATAGTACAAAGGTAAGCCGAGGGAAAGCTTTCACAAATGTCCGTACTTCCCTTTAAGTTGTCTATACTTCCCGATATGGAAAATTTCACTTCCGGATATGTTTTAATAAATATTGACGATGTACAAATTGACTAGCTATATTAGAGTACTTACACGTTAGCCATCACCGAAAAAGAAATTGTGGGTGAAATAGTTTATCTGTATGTAAGACCTGCTTATGTATGTTTCTTAAAACGCACGAGTATTCCCTTCCAATAATTTCAAATTTGTTTTTTTGATTTTCCCTAAAGTTCTCTTTTAAACAACTTTATTTGATATTTCCCAGATGCATCGGGCAGTTTATTCTCCCTTCACTTTCCTTATTAAGAAGTAGTTATTTCTACATTGTATTGTAGTACTGTGCGCCATCTTAGGTGTGAATTTTGACAGTAAATTGCCGGCTTTCTTAAACAATATATTGCCATTTTACTCTACTTTAAATCGTAGCAGTTTAGCGGGGGAAGGTCAACTGTTTATAGCATTATTACTTTTTGTAATTATTGATGATCTAAAGAGAAAACTACCGTAAACAATACTTTTCTATTATTATTTCAATGCTAAAATTTCATTGGCGACTTTCAATAGATCATCCTTAACGATATCTGGCCTGATCGCAAGAGGAAATAGCTGTTGACCGGGCCTAGATACAAACGCGGTTTGCCAACCAGCCCACTTTGCTCCACCAACATCCCATCCATGAGCAGCTACTAGCATACAATCAACATTTTTTACATTCATTTTTCTTGCAGCCCACTTATACACTTCGATATGCGGCTTAAATTTTCCATAATCCTCTACACTTAAAATTTGATCAAAGAAAGAGTCAATTCCGGCAAATTCTAGTTGCGACTTGACTGCCTTATTCGAAGAATTGCTAAATGAGACTAGAACATATCCGGCTTTTTTCAACAGCGCTAAAGCCTCCGTGACTTCAGGATGTGGCTTTAAAGACAAAATTGGCTTCACTGCTGCTTTCGCTTCATCCTCGCTTAGATCAATCTTATTGTTCTTTGCAACCATTCTTAATGTTGCGGCTCCAATGCTGCCAAAATCCATGTATTGGTCGCTTACGGTAACCACTAGTGAGTATTGAAGCATTGTTGTAAACCATAATGTACCAAGTTCCTTGTTACCTCCAAGTTTTGCAACAACAGATTTCTTCAGGGGCTCTAAATCCAGTAAGGTTTCATTTACATCGAAGAAAATAACTTTCGGCTTATCTGTTGCAACTTCATGCTTATTGGTTGAAAGCTCAGGCTTATTTGCAAAGCCTTCAATATTCACCAAACTTAATAGTCCTATTGGTGCTACGGTCTGTAAAAAGGTTCTTCTGTTCTTCATTTTTTTTCAATTGATTTTAAAACTTAGCCATTGTTAGTTCTTTGACTGAAAAACATTTTTTGTTTTACCAACCCACGTAATTCGGTGGCTTAATGCCTTTAAGACGCAAGTAAACGATAAGCTGTCCGAGATGGTGAGTTTGGTGGTCATGCATCAAAATTAAAATCTGACTCCTGGTCATTGGTCCGGCAAAAAACTTCACATGCTCTTCCAATTGCATTTTGCTTGTTCTATTGTGGCCCTGCAATCCACGATCGTAGGCCTCCGCTAATACTTTTAATACTTCAGCCTTTGAGAGCTTTATTGCAGGATCTCTTTTAACAGGGGCATTAGTAAAAAGGTAAGTGGACGATAACCAATTCATATTGTCGGCAATATGAAGCAACTGCTCCGTAAAAGTCATTTCCTCATCCGTAGCTCTAAATTCATAATCCTTTTCTGGCATTAAGGCAGCAAGCTTTAGTGCATAAGATTTACTATTAGTCCATTTTCTTGCTAACTGTACCTGTAGACTGTCTGTTGATTGAGCCATTGCTGTACAAAATGTACCAAAAAAGATAATCAGTGTAAAAAATTGTTTCATTTTCTTATGTAATTGAGGTTTTCTATTTATTCAAAGGCAATTTCAAATTAGCGACATAATCCTTTATGCTACTTTCGATAAGTGAGCATGGTATGAGTAGGGGTTTGTCGGTAATTTCGACGTTTACAATGATCAACATTATATTCTTTTCGTAGATTTTTCAATTACTGCGACTACAATAGAGCCATTATTACATGCTTTCCCGCAACATTTACTTGAACATTCCCTTTTACATTTATTATTTTTTGTCTTACCGGATTGATGTGATTTACAATCACTTTTTAAAGGATTGCAATAAGAGATTTCCATATGGGAAGCCTGTTGAGCTTCAATCGTATATCCATACGATTGAAGCTCAACAAAATCAATACAAGGCTACTTAAAAGTAACCTCATACTAACGCCTCCCATTATTTCTAATCTTGTTTTCATTAATTATTTATTCACAATACAATTTTATCGTTGATTCGATTGATTCTTCAGCTACCGAGGCTTCATTTAATACTATCTTTCCATAAGGCCACACCAAATCCCAAAAAGACTAAATCTTTCAAAATAAAAAAGTCCGTAACAGGTACTCCATCTACTGTCTTCCATACTCCAGGAGTAGTAAATAAAAAACTAATTGTAAATCCAAAAGTCAAAATCATTAGCAATCCAGCCCATTTTAGGCTATTTTTTATTTTTATTCCTATCAACAGCATTAATCCCGTGATAATTTCAATTATGCCGATTATATTTGAAACGGTTCTAATTGACCATATTTCATAACTCCATCCCATTAAAGGATGATTTTCTACGAGAGATTTAATTCCTTTAGCTTCCGTTAATGTAAACTTAAAAGCACCGATCCAGAGTAGAACAACTGCTGTACCTAGAACCATGATTAATAGCCCGATACTTGGCGTTTTTATGTTGCTTGATTTTTCCATTTTTTTATTTTTTTATTTGATAAAACAAAGATATTTATAAAACAGCGCGGTTAATAGTCCATATTTCCCTAATACATGACGAAATTTCCTTTTATCGACTAAATTGGAATAGCTTTCTTTCTAATTCTAATTTAAAGCTGTTCCGTATTTTTTATATTCATGAATAAGATGCTTTCTAAAATAATAAAAAGGCCTATCATAGAATTAAAGTGATTTTATCTTTTGTGAAGAATAAACTAAGCAATATAGCCACTACAGGATTACATAAGCATATATACTTACTTGTGTAGATACTCGTACATACCACTAAAAGATATAAGGGAAGCAAATATTATCAGGTAATATAGTGAGAGCCGTGATCCTATGTCAACGGTCCTTATGTTGAAATTTTATATTCGGAATTTAGCAGACTAAATGTAATAAAGACCACTCCACCAATTCGCATTTGCCATGAGGTGCTGACCGTCAAACTGTGTAATAACCTCAAATCACAATTTCATACACGGGCACCTATCTTACAAAATTCGCGTATATTCGATTCTCAGCAGTTAGGTTTAGGTTTTTAGACACACTGCCGTTAATGATGTTTTGGAATCTGCGTATTTTTTTGAATATAAAAAACCACTTACCCAAGCAATTTGTGCAAGTAAGTCATGATACCATTTTTACATAGAACCCGCTAAGACCTCTATCCTGTGAAGGAATAGAATATGATTGATGAATACATGGCTGGATTGTATGTTAACATGGTATTAATTCTCTTTTTTTGATTCTGTCTTCGATTTACTGTTTCAAATTTTCCTTTGAATAGGTGGTTGACATTTTAAGTTAGCTAATTTTGTCAATTTGAATCTCCCAAATCAATAATTTTTTCGAGTTAAACAGATAGATACCGTAAATCGGGAAATTCAGTCATATGATAGGGAAATTTGGACATCAGTATAACTAATATCATCAAATACCTTTGTTTTATAAAATTTTAACAGAATAATTTATGAGACACAAACAATTTGGGTGGTTATCACTTTTGGGACTATCATTAGTTTTAGCATCATGTAGTAAGGACGATGATGGCATGATGGAAATGTCATCATCGTCAACGATTACAATTGAAAATGTATTGGACTCCAGACCTTTAGTTGAATCAGGAACATTTAAAAATAATGGCGGTTCTCCTCTAATTATGCCAGGAGAATCAATTTCAATTCAATTATATGCAGGTAAAGGACAGGCTGTATCATTTGCAACAATGTTAGGTGATCGTACAATAAGCAACTTATTACATGCCGTAACACAAGTACCGGTAGATTTTCCTTTAGCAAAAAACATTTAATCACACTTCATTAACTAAAAATGGAAAGTATAACACAAAAAATAAAACACATTATGAGCATACTTGGTCTGCTTATAATGGTTAGTCAGGCCAATGCCCAAGGACAACAAAAGAACATGATGGACCATAAAGAAAAAAGCCAGATGGAAATGGGGAGGATGGCTATGGGAGAGAATATGTATCCTCAAAAAGCTGAGGATATCAGCCCACTTTTGGCAGGAGAGAAAATACCTATGGTAACGTTGATGAATCAGCAAGGGAAAATTGTCGATTTAAATAAAATGGTAGCTGAGAAACCTACTATCTTAGTTTTTTATCGGGGTGGATGGTGTCCATACTGTTCTAAACAATTATCTGGATTACAAGAAATATCAGGCGATCTGGAAAGAATGGGATATCAGTTAATTGCAATAAGCACCGATAAGCCTGAAGGTTTAAACGCTTCAATGGATAAAGCAAGCTTAGAATACACATTGTTGTCAGATGCAGATCTGGCAGTTTCTAAGCAATTCGGCATCGCGTATAAAGCCCCTAAAGGTTATTGGGATTTTCTCCCTAAGTCTACTGGCGGAAAAGACATTGATTTGTTGATACCTGTTCCATCGGTATTTATATTAAGCAAAAATGGTGAAATAAATTTTGAATACATCAATCCAGATATTACAAAAAGGTTAAAGCCTGAATTATTAAAGGTAGTAGCACAAACAATATTTAAAGACTTATAAAACAGAAACGATGTTAAAAACTAAGAAAAGAGTAATGACTTATACGATGCTAATTTTTGCATTGGTGTCTTTAGTAAGTATGTCATTTGCCCAAAATAATCCAAAAGCCGGTATGAAAAAGGAAAGTCAGGAAATTGACTTTACTAATGGGAAATGGAGCGAAATTGCTGCAAAAGCAAAAAAAAGTAATAAATATATTTTTGTGGATGCTTATACAACTTGGTGCGCGCCTTGTAAATTACTGAAATCTAAAACATTCAAAGAGAAAGAAGCAGCAGTGTATTTTAATAAAAATTTCATTAATGTGACCATTGATATGGAGAGTGGTGAAGGTATTGCATTAGCAGAGAAATGGAAAGTGACAGCATATCCAACATTATTATTCTTCACTCCACAAGGTAAATTAGTGATGACAAAAATAGGATTTGTCAATGGAAAGCAGTTGATAGAATTTGGTGAACAGGCTTCAAAGAAAAAATAACTGAAAATATAAAGACATGAAAAATTGGAATTTAGAAGGGAAAAAAGTAGTAATAACGGGAGGTTCCAAAGGGATTGGGAAAGCAATAGTCACAGAGTTTGCGGAATTAGGAGCCGAAGTATTGTTTACTGCACGCGATAATGAGGAGGTCATTAAAGTAGAGAGTGCTTTGAGAGAGCGAGGATTAAATGTATATGGTATGTCAGCTGACGTAACTAGTACAGATCATCGTTTGAGAATTAAAATGTGGGTAGATAAAAAATGGGGTAAATTAGATGTGCTGGTCAATAATGCTGGAATTAATATTCGTAAACCAAGTAACGAATATGAAGAAAGAGAATACAGATCTGTATTTGAAGTAAATGTGTTAGCCCCATTTGAATTAAGTAGAATTTTATATTCAAGCCTTTTGGACGGGGCATGAAGTGCGGTGGTCAATATTGCGTCTGTAGCGGGAATATTGGATGCTAGAACTGGTGCTCCTTACGGAATGTCAAAGGCAGGGCTAATTCAATTGGGAAGAAACCTAGCGAATGAATGGGCAGAAGATAAAATTAGAGTAAATACGGTATCGCCATGGTTTACCGAAACACCAGCAACAAAAAATGTATTGGCAGATGAACAAAAATTAAGTGCAATAACAAACAGAACCCCATTGCGACGCGTGGCCCAAGATGTAGAAATAGCAGCGGTAGTTGCTTTTTTAGCAATGGATAAGGCATCGTATGTGAGCGGTCAAAATATTGTAGTGGACGGAGGTGCGACAGCAGCAATTTTGTAAGATATATAAGAACATATAAATGTGAAATGAGAGGGTGTCTTATGATGTAGTGTAAGTATGAGATAATTGGGGAAACGTGATGGATATTATAAGGGAATAAAGAGGGAGAAAAATTAAATTAGTATCCACTTAAAAACGATAAAATAAAGGCAAATCAATATGGTAAGGGAATACGAAGATAAAATAACTTCAGCAAGATTCGTCATGCATGTGAACAGTGATCAGTTAAAAGGAGCAGGACTTCGTAAGCCAACAGCACCTATCAACACTTTTGTTTATAATAAAGGTTCTAAGCAAAAAGTAAAAATTGATGAAATTGACTATGAAATGCCCGAAAGGTCTTTATTACCATTAGTATCCAATCAAAATTTCACATTTGAAAAACCAGATCAATTAATTGCCTGGCAGTTTAACAGAGAGTTTTATTGCATAGTAGATCATGATGCTGAAGTAGGTTGCGTTGGTTTTCTATTTTATGGTATTGAACATCCTATGTTTATTAAATTAAATGAGGATGAGAAAGAAGAAATGCGATACTTAGAAAAAATGTTTTCTGATGAATGGTTATCGCAAGATAATTTTCAAGGAGAAATGCTTAGGACTTTGCTGAAACATCTAATAATTAAAACGACCCGTACTGCAAAACAGCAAAGTGAATGCTATTCAAAATTTTCAGATGAAAAACTTGATATGATCAGAAAGTTTGCCTTATTACTGGAAGAAAATTTTAAAAAGGAACATGGAGTGAAATTTTATGCAGATGCGTTAAATAAATCACCAAAAACTTTGAGTAATATTTTCGCGATTTTGAGGCAACCTGCTCCATCAAAAATAATACAAAATAGGATTATCCTGGAAGCAAAAAGATATCTGCATTATACCGACAAAACGGCAAAGGAAATTGCATACGAATTAGGTTTTGAAAGTCCGGCACATTTTAGCAGATTTTTTAAAATGTATACCGGTACAAACATCTCCAAATTTAGAGAATAAGAGTCTTAGTTAAAAAAATGAAGATATAACAATGTTAACAATAGAAATACCCGATAATAAGGAAGTTAGTAAAAAAAACAAGGAGTTCTTGAAATACTTCAAAGAGCGTTTAGGGAGTGTCCCTAATCTTTATGCGTCGATGATGCATTCAGAAAATGCATTAAGTAATTACTATCAATTTCATACTAGAAAGGTTTCTTTGTCAAAGCAAGAATGCGAAGCGATTATGTTAGTGGTTTCTCAAAAAAACAATTCTTTATATTGTCTAAGTGTCCATACTATGATCGGAAAGCTAAATGGTTTTGATGAAGATCAAATATTACAGCTTCGTCGGGGGAATGCTGAATTTGATAAAAAATTAGATGCGCTGGTAAAATTCATTAAAAATGTAGTTGAAGAAAAAAATAGGATTAGTGTGCAACTGCTTCAACAATGTTTTAAAATGGGCTATAATCATGAAAATCTGATTGATGCGTTGCATGTCGTAGGTGATAGTTTCATCACAAACTTCACAAGCAAAGTTTTAAATGTGCCAATAGATTTTCCTTTAGCTAAAGAATTAAAAGAACACTAGGAAATAGGGCAATACTTAAAAACTTGGTTATTGGCATTGGTCGAAATACCCTTGGTTTCCTGTGGTCAACAGAAAATCAATAAAAAAATAGGAAAAAAAGAAGTCGAAAGAAAGGGAGTCATGGAAATAGATAGTAAAAATTGTGAAATTGCCACGTTTGCTGCCGGATGTTTTTGGTGTGTAGAAGAACAATTCAAACTACTAGAAGGGGTGGAATCTGTAACCTCTGGATACACTGGTGGTCATCAGAAAAATCCTAGCTATAAAGAAGTAAGTACTGGTATGACCGGGCATGCAGAAGCTTGTAATATAGTCTATGATGCTGAAAGAATATCATATAAAGAATTATTAGGAGGTTTTTTTGTCGCGCATGATCCGACCCAATTAAATAAACAGGGAGACGATATTGGAACACAATACAGGTCCGCTATTTTTTACCATGATGAAAGTCAAAAGAAATTGGCTGAAGCTATCATTGCTGAATTGAATATTGAACAGGTTTATCCAAAGAATATAATAACCGAAGTAACAACTTATGGAGAGTTTTACAAAGCAGAAGATTATCATCAAAATTATTTTGAGAATAATCCAGAGGCCGCGTATTGTCAGAGAGTGATTAAACCTAAGCTAGACAAGTTTAAAAAAGTGTTTAAGAATAAAGTTAAACCGAAATATAAATGAAAAGGATATTGATATTAATTGGATGCATGTTTTTCTTAGGTAGTTGTTATGCGCAGGAAACGAATAAAGGTATAAGTCAGGAACATATGGAAAATCCCTATTATTCCAGAACCGATAAAAAAAAATTAAATATCAGTAATGCAGAATGGAAAAAAGTCTTAAATCCACAGTTGTATCAAGTTGCAAGATTACAGGCTACTGAACAGGCATTTACTGGTAAATATTGGGATAGTGAAACGAAAGGCACCTACTATTGTGCGGTGTGTGGAAATAAACTTTTCCGTTCAGATGCTAAATTTTCAAGCAGTTGTGGGTGGCCTAGTTTTTTCGAACCCGTTAAAAACAGTGTCGTCTATAAAGAAGATAATTCACATGGCATGCATAGAACAGAGGTTGAATGCAATCGTTGTAATTCGCATCTCGGACATATCTTTGATGATGGCCCCGCCCCTACATATAAGCGTTACTGTATGAATTCCATTTCAATGGATTTTGAGCCTGATACGCTTAAAAAAGACAGATAAGCTTCCTCTAACATGGGCCGAAAACAGCCCAACATTATTTTAATAAACTTACAAAAATTATCATGAAAAAATGGTTATGGGTCTTGCTATTGTTCCAAATAACAAACTTACAGGCTCAGATAAAGGAAGTTGTTAAGTGGGATTATAAAATTAATAAAATCGCAGACAATGAATATGAGGCTGTGTTGAAAGCACAGATAGACGAAGGTTGGCATCTTTACTCTAAGGATTTACCAAAGGATAGCGGTATACCAACAAAAATGAAAATTGTTAGTAATAACGTTGAATTAATAGGAGACGTAAAAGAGCTGGGAAAAAAAACAGAAGAGTTCAGTGAAGCATTTGGTGTTCAAATAGTATATTTTGCCGATTCTGTAAGATTTATTCAAAAATTCAGATTAAAAAGTAACGGAATCAATCCCAAGATAGCTACTGAGATTATTTTTCAGGTATGCAACGATAAAATTTGTTTAGCTCCAAATACGATAGAATTTGAGGAAATAGTAAATGCAAAAAATGATTTGGAAACAAAGTCCAAAATCATAGTAAGTGAAATGCAAGATTCTGATTTAGCTCATCTGCAAAGTGACATTAAGGTCAATACATTAGATTTTAAAAATCCCCTGGTAGATTGTGGTAATGAGCAAGTCACAGAAGAATCTGGTAATTGGCTGGTATTGCTATTAGGATTCCTAGGAGGATTAATAGCGTTGTTGACACCATGCGTCTTCCCTATGATTCCACTGACAGTTTCTTTCTTTACAAAAAATGCTACTGATAGATCTAAAGGAAAACGGAATGCACTGATTTATGGCGGGTTTATTTTAGTCATCTTTTTAGTACTAAGTATTCCTTTCCATATTTTAGATGGTATCAGTGGAAATGTTTTCAATGAGATAGCAACAAATATATGGTTGAACTTAGTGTTCTTTGTTGTATTCTTATTCTTTGCATTAAGTTTTTTTGGATATTATAATATAACGTTACCGACTTGGATTGTCAATAGATCCTCCCAAGCAGAAGAAGCTGGGGGAATTGTAGGGATATTTTTTATGGCATTAACACTAGTAATTGTTTCCTTTTCGTGTACCGGCCCTATCTTAGGTAGTCTTTTAGGCGGAGTTGCTTCTAGTTCTAAAGATGTCCCAACGTTACTGTCATTTGCTCTTGGAGGATTTGGACTTGCCTGGGCATTTGTATTTGGATTTTTAGCTTTATTTCCGCAAGTATTATTATCACTTCCAAAATCAGGAAGCTGGATGAATACATTAAAAGTATGTCTGGGCTTTATAGAAATAGCATTAGCATTAAAATTTTTATCAAAAGCGGATTTAGTTTCCAAGACTTTTTTGCTAAAGAGAGAGGTATTTATTGCACTGTGGATTATAGTAACAGTGGGTCTAGTTTTGTACCTGTTTGGTAAAATCCGATTCCCACATGATGATAAAAATGAAAAGATAACAACTGTTAGAAAAAGTTTTGGGATCGCAGGTATTTTGTTTGTATTGTATTTGATACCGGGCTTATTACACTCAGAGAAACCACGTTTATCTTTACTAAGTGGCATTCTGCCTCCTTTAAATGTAAGCTTCTATACTTCCCCAGAGGACGGCATTTTTGGAATACATCCAGAACATGATTATTATGAAGCTATTAAAGTAGCAAAAGAAAAAAATAAACCTGTTCTTATAGATTTTACCGGATACGGGTGCGAGAATTGTCGTAAAATGGAGGAATTTGTTTGGAGTGAACCAGATGTTTTACCTCTAATTCAAAACGAGGTTGTATTGGCTTCCTTATATGTAGATGATCGCGAAGAGTTACCAAAAGAACAACAAAGATCAATTGATATGGGGAATGGACAGAAGAAAAAAATTAAAACAGTTGGAGACCAATGGTCTATGTTTCAACAAATAAACTTTAACAATAATTCGCAACCACATTATGTTATGGTAACACCAGATGGAAAAGTTATTAACTCCCCTATTTCAGGCTATATGTCAAAAGATGATTTTAAAAATTTTCTAGAATGCGGGATACAGTATTATAAAACCAGCAAAAAATAAAATAAAAAACAATCAAATTAAATCAAGCCTAATTGAAAAAATAAAAAAATTCTGTGAGAGACTTTTATTGTAAAATTATTCGAGAACTTGAAGAGGAAATTGGTATACGCTATATTGATAATGGTGACCAAATAAGTTTATGCGAGTCTATGATTGAAATTACCTTACAAAAATTGACGAAACTAAAGCGATTTATTAACGAAAATGAGTTCAAGACAATCGAGGATGAAATTATCTTTTTTAAAGAATTGAAACCCAAGATTGTTTCAAAACTTATTTATTACAATGCGATCTACAAAATAGAGATGAAAAAGCCTCATGGAGGCCAACGAATAATTAAAAAATATCTGAATAATGAATTGGCGAAATTAAAGCGGTTTTTCGATAATAATCTAGAGTTTTATAAATACTATCGAACTAATAGCACGTATCTCGATGAGAAGTATTTTGTGAGAGGAAAATTTGATATTAAATTGAGTTTAGACACATTTTATTTCGAATCAGATCATAGTTTTTCAACTTCTCATGATTATAAGGTAGCTAAAGTTATTGCAAATGATTTAATAGAAGTATATCTAGAAGATCAGATATTAAACATGAATAAATTTTCTAGAGCAAAATCCAAAGAAATACGTAGTTCATTATTAAAATGGACTGCAAGCAAAACATCCCTAATAGAATTAATCTATTCGTTGCATGCTTTCAAAGCTTTTGATGACGGTAGTTCCGAAATAAAGGTTATTGTAAGAATATTTGAAAATACCTTTGGAATTGATTTAGGCGATTTCTATCATACATATTTGGAGCTAAGAAATAGAAAGAATAATCGAACAAAATTTTTAGATCTTTTGAAAGATTCCTTAATAAAAAAAATGGAAGAACAAGAAGGAAAATAAAAAAATATCACCCAAGTTACCCCCAACTGTGGGGAATTTATCGCTAGAATTCATAAGGTTTGTGATTTAATTGAAGAACACTTTCTGGAAAGTCAAACTGTTCTAAAAAATCATGAGCTATGAAAAATTCTCTACAAAACATTCTTTTAGAGATACACAACAAAGAGGATAAGATTTCATCTCAGAGCAAGAGCCTGCTTGATGAAGCTTACGAAATGATCCTGTATCTCCAAGATATTTTATTTTCAGTCAAAAAGTCAATTACCCAAAAGGGATTTAATGATGAAGCTGAAGAAATCAATTTCTTCCGTACCATAAAACCTCAAATACTTGGCAAACTAATTTATTACAATAAGGTTTATCGTATAGAGACTACTTGTCCGGTCAGTAATGGTAAAATGTATTATAGTTATTTTTCTAGCCAATTGGCAAATCTTAAACGGGAGTATATTGAACATATCTGCAATGCCGATTTTTACAGGTATTATCGTTCGGGACGAATTGATCGAGATGACATTTATTTCAAACGTGGCAATATCAATTATCATGATGGACTAAACAGCATTGTATTTGAAATAGATCCAGCATTCTCAACCTTCTTCGATTACAAAGTTGCAAGGATTATCGCTAATGAACTGCTCTACACTTACCTGCTTACCAAAATCAATCCTGATGAAAGTCTAGATACGAATTTACAAAAAACCGAAAGTTCAAAAGATATATTTTGGACAGATAGCAAAAATGCACTCGTCGAATTGATTTATGCCCTATATGCTTCGGGTGTGATCTCTCACGGTAAAATTGGAATCCGAAAAATCAGTCTGATGTTTCAGGTGCTTTTCCGTATTCCGCTTAGCGATTTGCATCATGCGTTTCACCGGATGAAAACCCGTACTGGTTCAAGAACGGCATTTTTAGACCAGCTCAAAATATCCCTCGAAGAATATATGGATAAAGACCTTTAGCTGTTTTAATACAGTAATTTCAAAGCAGTACACAAAATGTACTGCTTTTTTTTGCCCATATCTGCCAATTAGCAAATGTCGGCAATTCCCTGTTACAAAATACTCAAAATGCCTGAACTCCTTATTAAACAAGGGTTTTTCCTAATTGTAAAAAATTTCAAAAAACCGCCAAACCAATTGGCAAGGCTTGGCAGACAAACACTGCCACTCTAAACAATTTTGCATAGTGAACTTTAAAAAGCTGTGCAATGAAAATAATAACCATTGAAGAAGAAGCGTGGCAACAGCTCAACAGCCGTATTAATGCCATTGCCGACTATCTGAAAAGATTGGATGATACGGGGTATGATGACCTGTGGCTCAATAACCACGAGGTATGCCAATACCTGCACATCAGCGAAAAGACCTTGTGGCGTATGCGCACCAAAGGCGAGATTGCTTATTCAAAAATCTACGGTCAATATTTCTACACTATTGGAGCAATTAAGGATATGCTCAATGCCAATGCCATACAGAGCAGTGATCAGTTTGTGCAGGAGCTTATGGCAAAAGGCAAAAGCTATATCGAAAAAGGCAGAAAGCTAAAGACAGACAAAAAATAGGTATGAACCCCTAAAAGTATATCCCTATGAATATTGACAGAATGGAATTTTTAGCGTGGATGGAACGCCTGATGGGTCGTCTTGATATGCTGGGCGACAATATAAATGAGTTGCAAAAGAAACGCAATAGTATAGACGGCGAGGAATTGCTCGATAACCAGGATTTACTTCAAATGCTTAAAATCAGTAACCGTTCCCTGCAACGGTATCGCTCTATTGGGAGGCTGCGCTATTATACCATAAGCGGAAAATTGTATTACAAGCTATCTGATGTACATCAGTTCATTAGAGAGAGCTTTAACCCACTCTCAAAATGAACGACAATGAAAGACAAAGACTGCCTTTGAGTGCCACATTGGGCAATACAGCCAACGCTTAATTTACATTCGGCAGTGAACTTTTAAATTTTCAAAAATATGAGCAAAGAAATCACAAACAACCCGGAAATGCCCGAACAATTATCGGACATACTATTAGTGCTGGATAAAGAAAAAATGAAAATCCAAGCCGTAAAGAGTATTGACGAGAATGGGAAAATGGAAACCGTTGACCCCACGAAGAAAAACCAAAACCAGTTTATGCGTGTGGATAAAAATGGTGACGTTTTTTCCAACTTCTTCTCTAATTTTTTCAGCCAGTTAAAGAACCCTACCAATTTTTCATTCTTCAAAGTGCCTGCACCCGTCGCCGTTGAAAAAGCACAGGAAATGCAAAAGCAGGTAGATAAGCCAACTCCCGAAGGCGAAAAAGTGATGAAGGAACACGAAGTAAAAACAGAACTGCAACAAGATAAGAAACAAGAAAATCAAAATAATATGGCAACAACACAAACAACACCGGAAACCAGCGAGTACCGCTACAAGCCCGAGCAGATTGATTGGGACACAATGAAAAACCTCGGATTAAGCAAGGAATACCTTGAAAAAAGAAACCTGCTTGACCCTTTGTTACGAGGTTACAAAACCAATGAACTCTTGCCGATAGGCATTAATTTCGGAGGTTCTGTTCTTCGCACAGATGCCCGATTGTCTTTACAGCAAGCCGAAGATGGAAATGTTATCGTAGCAATACACGGTATCAAAAAAGAACCAAACCTGCATTTTGAGTTTTTCGGACACAAGTTTACCGATGAAGACAAAAAGAACCTGCTCGAAATGGGTAATATGGGGCGTGTGGTTAACTTGACCAATTCTAAAACTGGCGAACTGATGCCGTCCATTATCAGTATAGATAGGCTAACCAATGACGTAATTGCATTGAGGACGGATTTCATAAAAATTCCCGATGAAATTAAAGGTGTAAAGCTGAACGATGAGCAGAAGCAAACTTTAATGGAGGGTAAACCGCTAAAGCTAGACGGTATGATTTCCACTAAAGGAACGGAGTTCTCGGCAACGGTACAGTTCAATGCAGACAAGCGTTATGTAGAATTCCTGTTTGACCGCAATAATTCCAACAGGCAAACCCAAAGCAACGGACAAAGTAATCAACAAAGCCAGCCGCAGGAAGCTCCAAAAACGTTCAGAGGTAAAGAACTGACCGATGAGCAACATAAGGATTTCAAAGCCGGACAAACCGTTTATATGGCAGGGCTGGTTGATAAGAAAGGACAAACCTACAACGGCTATATCACTTTCGACAAAGATACCGGAAAAACAGGCTTTGAGTTTCCTAATCAATATAAAGAAAGAATGCAGCCCATCGAAGCCCACAAAACGCAAATTGCCGTCAATTCGGAGGGCAAGACTAATGAAGCAACCAAAAATATCAATGAGCCTTTGAAGTCGGGACAGCAAAGACCGAAAAACAAACAGCAGCAGGAGCAACAGGAAAAACCCGAAACACCTGCAAAGTCCAAAGGCAGAAAAATGTAGTAAAGTATGAAAACAATAATCGCAGAAAAACCAAGCGTAGCCCGAGAAATAGCCGGACTTGTGGGAGCATCCGATAAAAAGGACGGCTACCTGACAGGGAACGGCTATTTTGTTACGTGGGCATTCGGTCATTTAATAGGATTGGGAATGCCCGAAGAGTACGGCATTTCGGGGTTTGATAAGGCATCATTACCAATACTCCCAAATACTTTTTTGCTGACCGTCCGGAAAGTGAAAAAAGACAAAGGTTATACAGCCGATACAGGAGCGTTAAAGCAACTGAAAGTCATCGAACAGCTTTTTAACCGTAGCAGCAGTATCATTGTAGCCACCGATGCAGGTCGTGAGGGCGAACTCATTTTCAGGTATATTTATGAATACCTGAAATGCAACAAGCCTTTTGAACGTCTTTGGATAAGCTCACTAACTGAAAAAGCTATAAAACAAGGCTTTGACAATCTAAAAGACGGGGCAGCATTTGACGGACTGTATCAGGCGGCGCAAGGCAGAAGCCGTGCCGATTGGCTCGTGGGCATCAATGCTACACAAGCATTGAGCATAGCCGCAGGAAATGGAATTTATTCGCTCGGAAGAGTACAAACACCTACGCTGGCATTGATATGCAAACGCTATCTGGAAAACAAAAATTTCTCGGTAACGAAATATTGGCATATACAGTTATCGCACAACAAAGAGCTGATAGATTTTAAAAGCATTTCCAAAACCAAATGGGAAGACCAAAAACTTGCCGATGATACGCTGAAAGCCATTCAGCGAAACGAAACAGCAACGGTTACATCCGTAGAAACCAAAAGTGTTACAGAGCAACCTCCTTTATTGTTCGACCTTACCGGATTACAAAAGGAAGCCAACAAAAAGCTGAACCTTTCTGCCGAAGAAACGCTCAATATTGCCCAAAGCCTCTACGAAAAGAAGTTTATCACATACCCACGCACTGGAAGCAAATATATTCCCGAAGATGTTTGGGCTGAAATACCCAACCTCGTAAGGGCTTTGCAGGATAGGGAAACCTACAAGCAAGCCGTATCTAAAATGAAATGGGGACGGTTCAATAAACGTATTGTAAATGACCTGCGTGTTACCGACCACCACGGATTATTGATTACTGATAAAATCCCGTCTGCCCTGAACGCAAAGGAAAATTCCATTTATGATATGATTGCCTTTCGATTGCTCGAAGCCCTTTCACAAGCCTGCATCAAAGCGATAACCGATGTAGGTTTACAGGCATTGCATTATGATTTTACAGCAAAGGGTTGTAAGGTTTTAGAAGCAGGCTGGCGTTCCATCAAAGGCAGTTTCTCCGATGATGATACCGAACCTGTACAGGATTTGCCAGAACTAAAAAAAGGTGATGAACTTAAAATCAAAGAAGCCTCTGTTTTAGAAAAGAAAACCAAACCACCCGTGCTTTATACCGAAGCAGGGCTTTTGTCGGCAATGGAAAGTGCAGGAAAGGAAATTGAAAACGAAGACGAACGGAAAGTGTTGCAAAATATAGGTATAGGTACGCCTGCCACAAGAGCAGCGATTATTGAAACCCTGTTTACCCGTAATTATATCCAAAGGGAAAAGAAATCCTTAATCCCCACCGAAAAGGGATTGCAGGTATACGGGTTTGTCAAAGACCGAAAAATTGCAGACGTGGCAATGACCGCCGAATGGGAACTTGCTTTGCAGAAAATCGAAAATAACGAAGTGGATGCAGAGGCTTTTCAAAAAGAAATGGAAAATTACGCTTCATCTATTACGAATGAATTGTTGCAAACTTCCATTGCTCAAAACAACCTGCCTAAATTGGTTTGCCCGAAATGCAAAAACCAACAACTCATTATCCGTGATAAAATAGTGAAGTGTCCTGATGAGGTTTGTAATTGGGTACAGTTCCGTAATATCTGCGGTGTACAAATTGGTATTGCCGATATTGAAAACCTTGTCAATAAGGGCAAAACTTCCCTTATTAAAGGAATGAAAAGCAAGGCAGGTAAGAAATTCGATGCTTACATCGTCTTGGATGAACAAGCCGAAAGCTCATTTGAGTTTGAGAAAAACAAAAGCTACAAATGCAATGGAAAATAAACCGACTATTGTACCGCAAGAAATCAGAAATCTGATTTATACCATACGTGGCAAACAAGTGATGCTGGATAGCGACCTCGCTACTCTGTATCAGGTGGAAACAAAAAACCTTAATAAAGCCGTAAAACGGAATATCAACAGGTTTCCTGTTTCTTTCTGCTTTCAACTGACCGAAAAGGAAGTTGAAAACTTGAGGTTCCAAATTGGAACCTCAAGTTTGAGCTACGGCGGAAGACGTTATTTGCCCTATGTTTTTACTGAACAAGGGGTTGCGATGGCTTCCGCTATTCTCCGTTCAGATATAGCTGTTAAAATCAGTATTGAAATAATGGAAGCGTTTGTAGAAATGCGGAGAATGCTCATCAGCAACTCTTCGCTGTTTTATCGTTTGGACAATATAGAACTGAAACAATTGGAAGCCGACCAAAAATTTGAAGAGATTTTTAAGGCTCTGGAAAGTGATAAGCTCCGAAGTGAGAAAGGGATTTTCTACAACGGGCAGGTTTTTGATGCCTATGCCTTTGTATCGGATATTATCCGAAATGCAAAAGCCTCCATTATTCTGCTGGATAATTATGTGGATGACACGGTATTGACCTTATTGGGCAAGCGAAGCGACAATGTAACCGCAACAATTCATACCAAAAGCATAAGCAATCAATTACGGTTAGATATGCAACGGTACAACAGCCAATATCCTCGCATTGAAGTTGAATTATTTTCAGATGCTCACGACCGTTTTTTGATTATTGACAATGTGGAACTATATCACATTGGAGCATCACTCAAAGACCTTGGCAAAAAATGGTTTGCCTTTTCGAGAATGGATATTGAGGTTGGCAGGATGCTTCAAATTTTAAACAATCAATAGAACCTCTGAATTTCCAGAGGTTTTTTATTGCCCATTAAGCCAAATCCTACCTCTCAAAGCCAAACCCTGCCACTTCTGCAAAGGGGCTTATCTACTGCTATAATTTTAGGCTACAAGTAAAATTCTAAAACAAATAATAGTATGGATGTACAGCAAAAAGACCTATCGTATTTCAGATTACGACTACAAGAATTATTAAATACCAGCTTCCCCGAAAAAGCAAATGACCAAAAATTTATTGATCAACGTTCTTCGTGGGCTACCAATGCCTACGAGGGGGCTTTTAGTTCGGGAAACGCTATTGAGCAATGCAACGAAATAGCCAATTACATACTTTTTGAGGGCTTGCATTTCTCCAAATTCGATACCGTGTTTCAAGTGGTATGCAATGAGTTTGATACCATAATGGCAGATGAGGAACTGCGACCGTTCTCCCTTAAAATGTTTCCTGTTTGCGAGCCTGTTTTCTCCAGCTATGGACTAACCGATGATTTCGCATACGGTTATGAGTTTGACCTGCTCTATACCGAAATAACCGGAACCATCGCAATATGGATAGAAGAAAATGGGCTTCAGTAAAAAGCAACATCTCCAACAGAACATTGATGCCCTGCGAATTGCTTTTAAACTGGAAAAGGAGAAACGGCAAGCCACCGTAGGCGAAAGACTGCTAATGATGCAATACAGCGGATTTGGCGGTCTTAAATTCGTATTGAACCCCATAGCGAACGAAATAGACATCAATAATTGGAGAAAAACAGAACACGACCTTTTCCCGATTACGCAGGAACTACACCAGCTACTCAAAGAAAATTCCGAAGACGAAAAGCAATACCGCAGGTATGTGGATAGTATGAAAAGCTCTGTACTGACAGCTTTTTATACACCGCCACAGGTCATAGATGCGGTTTCCTCCGTATTGCGTGAAAGCGGTCTGAACATCGATAAATTCCTCGAACCCTCCGCAGGTATCGGCTCATTCATACAATCCTTTTTGGAAAACCAACAAAGTGTTACCGCTTATGAAAAAGACTTGCTGACAGGCAAGATTTTAAAACGGCTTTATCCCGAAAGCAATATCCGTGTAAGTGGTTTTGAAGAAATCCCCGACAAGGAACAAAACAGCTATGATGTAATCGCCAGCAACATACCGTTTGGAGACACTTCCGTTTTTGACCTTTCCTATTCCCGAAGCAAGGACAGTGCAAAAGTACTGGCTGCCCGAAGCATACACAATTACTTTTTCCTGAAAGGTGCTGATATGCTCCGTGAGGGTGGTTTGTTGGCTTACATTACTTCGCAGGGCATTCTGAATAGCCCAAAGAACGAGCCGATACGCAGGGCGTTGATGCAGGATAATAATTTAGTTTCGGTTGTCCGCTTACCCAACAGCCTGTTTACGGAATATGCAGGTACGGAAGTCGGAAGCGACCTGATTATCCTGCAAAAGAATACGGCAAAACAAAATCTGACCGAAAGGGAAGATCTGTTTTGCCAAAGCAGGCAAACAGAATATAATACTCCGGGCAATGCACTCTTTCAGGACAATACAAGAATTGTACATACCGACCGGAAATTAGATACCGACCCTTACGGACAGCCTGCACTCATCTATACGCATAAAGGCGGGGTTGCCGGAATTGCCAAAGACCTCAAACGAATGCTTTCGGATGATTTTGGAAAACATCTGAATTTGAGTTTATATAAAGGCGAACTGAACGATGAGTCAATAACACAAATTCCCGCTACTCCCAAAGTTAGACCTCCAATTGTCGAACCTGTAACCATTCGGCAGGAAATACAACCTATATCAGTTCCGATAATAAATCGGGAAAGTCCGCAGGAATTAAAGCAGCTAAGCATTTTTGACTTGTTTCAAAATATGGACGAACCTGTAATGGTTCTTGCTACGCCCAAAAGAACACCACAAGTTAAAAGACAAAGCACCAACAAGAGAAGAGGTGCAGTAGGTCGCCAACCTGACCTGTTCAGTAGTGCGATGCAGCAACCTTTTACGCCGCCTGTTACTAATAGAGCCACCAATGGAAATACATCTATCAATGGTAAAAAACAGGAAGCTATCGGCGACCTGTTTTCACAAATAAACGGGAATGGCCAAGCTGATAAGCCAGCCGTTCCCGATACCATTCCCGAATCTGCTACTTATAGTGGCGAACTGGAATCGTACCACCGTAACGATTGCCTTGTTGTGGATAATGGTTGGGTCGGTCATCTGCAAGATGTAGATACATCAGACGGTATGGCAGTTTTCCACCCTTTGCAGCTACCACCTTTACAAAGAGCAAGAGCCGAAGCGTACATAGCTGTACGTGATGTTTACCAAGAGCTTTACAATAAAGAGGCAACGTTGCAGACTGAACAAAAAGAAGAAAGGGAAAACCTTAACCTCCTTTATGATGCCTTTGTCAAAAGGTATGGAAACCTCAATAGTGCCAATAATATCAAGCTCATTAAAATGGATAGTTCCGGCAAGGAAATCCCTTATTTGGAGCGTGTCGTTGGTGGCGTGGTACACAAAGCGGATATATTCAGCCGTCCGGTAAGTTTCTCCACCTTAACAATAGCAACGGACAATCCCGAAGAAGCGTTAGCGGCTTCGCTGAACAAATATGGAAATGTGGATTTGGACTATATGTCCGAAATCAGCGGTATGACCGATGATGCTTTGAAAGAAGCATTACACAGTCGTATTTACTACAATCCTTTGCAAAAGGAATATGAAATAGCCGAACGCTGGGTTGCAGGAAACGTAGTAGAGAAAGCTCAAGAGGTACAGAACTACATTGAAAACAATCCCAATGATACCGAAGCCAAAACAAGCCTTACCGTTTTGGAAGAAGCCCGACCAAGACGAATTGAGTTTGAGGAACTCGATTTTAATTTAGGCGAACGCTGGATACCCACTGGTATTTATGCCCGCTTTGCTTCACATCTTTTTGATACGGACGTACTGGTTCATTATTCTGAAAGTTCGGATGACTTTTCAGTAAAGTGCGACCGTAAGAATTTGCATATATGGGAAAAATACGCTGTCAAAGCTGAAAGCCGGACGTTTGACGGGATTGCCTTGCTCAAACACGCCCTTGTCAATACCACCCCCGATATTACCAAAAAAATCACGGTTGGCGACCAAGAGGTCAAAGTACGGGATATGGAAGCCATACAAATGGCGAACACAAAGATTGACGAAATCCGTACCGCCTTTACCGAATGGCTCCACGCCCAAAACGATGGGTTTAAAAACAGGCTGACGGGCCAATACAACGACACTTTTAATTGTTTCGTCCGACCAAACTATGACGGAAGCCATCAGGATTTTCCGGGACTGGACCGCAAAGCATTAGGCATCGAAGACCTGTATTCAAGCCAAAAGGATACCGTTTGGATTATAAAGCTGAACAATGGTGCTATCTGCGACCACGAAGTAGGTGCAGGAAAAACGTTGGTAATGTGTACCGCCGCACAGGAAATGAAGCGTTTAGGATTGGCTCACAAGCCGATGATTATAGGGCTGAAAAGCAATGTTCACGAAATTGCCGAAGCCTACCGCACTGCTTACCCACACGCCAAAATCCTGTTTCCGGGCAAAGAAGATTTTACACCACAAAAACGTCAGCGGATATTTGGCGATATTAAAAATAACGATTGGGATTGTGTGATACTGACACACGACCAATTCGGGATGATACCGCAATCGCCCGAAATTCAAAAGGAAATCCTCGAAATAGAACTGGGCAGCGTGGAACGAAGCCTCGATGCGTTACAATCGCAAGGCAAAGAAGTGACCAGAGGAATGCTTGCCGGAGTAATCAAGCGGAAAGAAAACCTTGAAGTCAAACTCAAAACCCTGCAACACGATATTGAAAACCGCAAAGATGATGTGGTAGATTTTAAAATGATGGGCATTGACCATTTGTTCGTAGATGAAAGTCATCAATTCAAAAACCTGATGTTCAACACACGGCATACGAGGGTTGCCGGATTGGGCAATGTGGACGGAAGCCAAAAGGCGATGAACTTGCTCTTTGCTATCCGTACCATTCAGGAACGCATCAATGCGGATATGGGGGCAACTTTCCTTTCTGGCACAACTATCAGTAATTCGTTGACGGAACTGTACTTACTATTCAAATACCTGCGACCAAGAGCATTGGAAAAACAGGGTATTCACTCTTTTGATGCGTGGGCAGCTATCTACGCAAGAAAAACGACCGATTATGAATTTTCGGTAGCGAACAATATCGTAGCCAAAGAGCGTTTCAGATACTTTATCAAAGTACCAGAGCTTGCCCAATTCTATTCTGAAATTACGGATTACCGAACAGCAAAGGATATCGGCATTGACCGCCCCAACAAGAACGAGGTACTTTACAATATACCGCCTACACCTGACCAGGAAGAATTTATCCAAAACCTGATGCAGTTTGCCAAAACAGGCGATGCGACCTTATTAAGAAGAGAACCTTTATCACAAAGTGAAGAAAAAGCAAAGATGCTCATCGCTACGGATTATGCCCGTAAAATGTCGCTTGATATGCGTATGGTAAGCGGTGCGTATGATGACCACCCCGACAACAAGGCTTCGCATTGTGCGGCAAACATTGCCAAGTACTACAACCAATACAACGCACAAAAAGGGACGCAGTTCGTTTTCTCTGATTTGGGAACATATAAGCCCAGCGAATGGAATGTGTACTCCGAAATCAAACGCAAGCTCGTGGAAGACCACGGCTTGCCTATGCACGAAGTCCGTTTTATACAGGAAGCCAAAAATGATAAACAGCGTAAGGAGCTTATCAAAGGAATGAACGAGGGAAAAATCCGTGTGCTGTTCGGTTCTACAAGTATGTTGGGCACAGGTGTCAATGCACAGAAAAGAGCCGTTGCCGTTCATCATCTGGATACGCCGTGGCGACCAAGCGACCTTGCCCAAAGGGATGGCAGAGCTGTTCGTAAAGGCAATGAGATTGCCAAATTCTTTGCAGACAATAAAGTAGATGTGATTATCTATGCTGTAGAAAAATCTTTGGATAGCTATAAGTTTAACCTGCTGTACAATAAACAGCTATTCATTGACCAATTAAAAAACAATAATCTTGGCAAACGGACTATTGACGAGGGCAGTATGGACGAAAAATCAGGAATGAATTTTTCGGAATATGTGGCTATCCTTTCTGGAAATACCGACCTGTTGGATAAAGCCAAATTAGAAAAACAGATTGCCGGATTGGAAAGCGAAAAACAGGCGTTCAACCGTTCAAAGTATAGTGCGAAGTACAAATTGGAAGACTATAAGGCTGAACTTGATAAAGCCCAATCCCGCTTTGACCGAATGAGCCTTGATTGGAATAATCTGCAAGGGCGAATCAAAAAACGTTCGGACGGTACAATGGCAAATCCTGTACAGTTGGATGGTTTGCCGCCCAATGCGGATATCAAACAAATCGGTGGAAAACTCAATCAGCTTGCGGACAAAGCCCGTACAGGAGGTCAGTATGTAGAAATTGGCAGCTTGTACGGATTTACTTTGTTGGTCAAAACCGAAATGTCTGAAAAAGAAGGCTTGGATATTCGGATAAACCGTTTCTTGGTTGAAGGCGAAGGAAACATAAAATATACTTACAATAATGGTATCATTGCCAAAGATGAAAAATTAGCGTCCTTGAATTTCCTTAATGCGTTGGAAAAGCTACCTGCTTATATCGAACAGGAACAAAAGAAAATTACTGAAACACAAAAAGACCTGCCTGTTCTTCATGAAGTGGTAAACGGTACGTGGTCTAAGGAAAATAGATTAAGTGAACTTAAAACAGAACTCGCTGCTGTCGAAAGAAAAATACAATTGTCCATTGAGCCTGTTAATCAGATTGAAGAACCTGCTGAACAAGTCGAAAAAAAGGAAAATCAGAAGATTTCAGAAAGTATTATCAGAACGAAAAGTGTTCATTTACCAAGAGGTATATTGTGAATGTAAATGGATTAATAAAGAAAACGGGAATCTGTAAGTTTCCGTTTTCTTTTTAATTTCTAATCTTCTTCCTGTTCGTCCATCCGTTTTATTAATGCATCACGCAAGTTGTCAAGGAATTTTGTTCTATTTATCTTTCGGGCTTTCAATTCCATAAATGTATGGTAGAAGTCGCCCAAATCAACATTGAAAATACTTTCAAATGTTTTAGCTATTATTTTAATATCAGTATGATCAAATGCACCTTGAGCATGTAAGGCATATATCAATTCAGTTAATGCCGTTTTACTTCCTCGCCAATTTAAGTTAGGTAACTCTATTGATTTACTTTTATGTACCGGTCTGTGAAGTTGGTCTTCAAGATATACTTGTATCAGATCATTGGCTATAATTTTAGCTGCTTTGTAATCGTGAGATGTAGAAAATCTATGATCGGTTTCAAAATAGATTGTATCCAAACTTAGTTTTAAATCGTGTTTACCACGAACAAATAATTTATCGTCAATAAAAGAATTATTGGTTCTATAGTATTTATAAAATTCAAGGTTATTTTCAAAATACTTTTTAAGTTTTTTTAATTCTTCATTCAAATATTTTTTTAATGCCTTTGTGTCATTAGGTTTTTTCATTTCTATCTTGTAGATAGCATTATGAAAGATAAGTTTTGCAACAATAGCTGGTTTTTGATATTTGAAAAAATGAATTTCGTCGTTAATATTCTTAAATCCATTTTTTAATACAAACTCTTTAATTTTAGATAGAGCATTTACGATAAGTTTTATTACCTCTTCAATACGTTGGATAGGACAATTAGCTTCAATTTCAAGATCCCTAATTTCGTCTTCTAGCTTGTTTAGTGTTTCTTCGTAAAATTTATTCATTAAACTATATTAAGATATTAATATTTTTCTTATATACTTTATAAATGATTTGTTTTAACAATCGTGTGCTTCATTTCTCATCTTATTTAATTTTCTGACAATCAAATAACTGAATTTCAACTAAAATATAACTGTATTAACATTTTATTCATTATGATAAGATTGAATGTAAAAAACGTCGCCTATTCAGTTATTAAGAACTATTTCTAATCACATGCTTCTCTTCAAACATTGTTTCGAAGGAAAGAGCTATAAGGAATTATTAAAAAAAAATAACTCGAATAAGATAAAGCCTTGCGAAAGTGGTGTTTCGAAAGGCTCAATTATTTGTAATAGTTATTTCGGATATATAGCCTATTGTTCTATCAATGTTTCATTTTCATTCCACCAACTTTACCTGTTTTGCTCAGCGCAATTTTTAAAGACTTTATAAGTTCCTCCGCATTTCCAATTGCCCAATAGTGTAAGAAAAATACGTGTGGCTTTTCCTGCACCATGTGATTATGAACAGCAACCACTTCAATTCCATTTTCAATAAGCGCCTTAATCACTGGAGCTACTTCATCCTCTAGCATAGCAAAATCTCCTGCGATTGCAGCCTTTTCCTCTGTTCCTTGAATGGCAATCCAGGTATTATAACCAAAGAAAGTTGAGATTGGTATTCCATGCTCTGTAATGGGCGCATCTGGGCGACCAATGGTATATTTGTAAACGCCATTATTCATCTCTCCTGTGATACCCAAGATAGCGTCCAATTTTTTTGTGTCAATCGTGTTTTCAACCTTTCTCCCTGCAAAAGTACCTTTCAATGGATCTGCACCTCGCATTTCTTTAACTTTATTCAATACTGCTTTTGCCTTCATTGCCATCTGTTCAGCGGGACCACTTCCTCCGATATGCATATACATGACGTTCGGATGATTTCTAACGAAATGGTTATGTATCGCCGTAATGGTAAGTCCCTGCTTTATAACCTCGAACTGTACTTGTTTCAGATCAGTTTCTGTAATTACGATATCACCCATGATCATTGCACCATCGGTACTTGGCGTAAATGCTATCCACGTACCCAAACCCATTGGCGGTATGATTTTAAATCCGTCAACCTCTATATCCAAATCATTCTGAGGCACCGTTATTTTAAACTCTCCATTGTTTTCGACGCCTTTCATTTCCAAAATAGCCTCTATTTTTGCTATATCTAATTTTTTTACTGAGGCGTTATGCATCATTTTAACTTGCCCCTTCTTCTGTGCATAAATAGAATTGCTACAAGCAAGCGTAATAATTGTTGAAAATGCGACCAACTTAATAATACTAATTGTCTTTTTCATAACTTTAATTTATTTAAAATTTATACTACTATTTTTTAATTAACGGGATTATCCGTGTATCTGTTTTCAGTTCTTCCGATCCTTTTAACACCAAAGTATCTCCTTTTTGGACATCACCAAAAATTTCAGTTCTATCTCCCATATTAAATCCAGGGCGAACATCGATCCAATGCGTTACTCCATTTGACACTTTAATTACAAACTTTTTCTCCAAGGTAGTAACCACCGCTGATGCCGGAACTACAATTCCTTCCTGTTGTCTTAAAAATGATAATTTTGCATCCGCATAACTGCCTGGCTTTAATTTATTATCCGTATTACCAATTTCAAATTCCCAAATCTCGCTTCGACTATCATGATCTATTCGTCCTGCTTTCCGTACCAGTTTTGCCTCAAATTTCTTATCAGGCAATGACCTTGTAGACACTTCAGCAACACCATTAGATAAAACAGCATCCGTGTATATTTCTGGAACTGAAACCTGCAAACGCAGAACACTATTATCTGATATTTCAAATAACGGCTTATCATTGGGAGACCCCACAAAAGAACCTGTTACAATATTTCTTTTTGTAATAACTCCACTATACGGAGCAACAATAGCAAGATAGTTGCCAATTTGTTTAGCCGATGCAACAGATGACTGATTAGCCTTATACTCAAGGCTATCGGCCATCATTTGATTTTTCACACGCTGCAATTCGCCAGTAGCAATCACACCGTCAGTTCGAGAAGCAGAATAAATCCGTTCAAAATAATCTTTACTGGATAAGTAACGTGCCCGTGAAGCATTAGCTTTATCGTTCAGCTCTTGGATACGTGTATTTAATTCCGGCGCCTCAATCAAAGCCAAAACCTGTCCTTTGCTAACCTTAGAACCAATATCCACCAGCATTTTACGTACATAGCCCGGCACCTTTGCCCTTATTTGGGCATCTTCTAGTGGAAGCAGCTCCGCAGGAAGAGCAAGTATTTTTTTAACCGTATCGGTTTCAATTGTAAATACATTGACCGAGTCAATTTTATTTTCATTAACATCACTATTTTTTTCCTGACCATTTTGAGTGCAGGCAGCAACGAATAGCAGAAGTGATACACTCGCAACTGCATTAATTATCGGTAATTTATGTTTAAATATTCTTGTCATAATATAGAGAATTTGTATCGTTTGGATCAAGAGATACGGATATTTGCTTCTTTTTTCTTAACATTTCATAAACTAATGGAACCAGCCAAAGACTAATTACTGTACTAAATAACAATCCCCCTATCACGGCAATGCCCAAAGGTGCAGTTTGCTGTCCGCTTTCACCCAAACCAAGAGACATCGGTATCATTCCGGCAATCATTGCTGTACTTGTCATAATAATAGGGCGGAAACGGCTAAGTGCCGCCTGCACACCAATCAAGTTATTATCTTCTTGATTCTTTCGGATACTTTCAGCACTTGCTACAATCAAAATAGAATTAGATACCGCGACTCCGACAGCCATTATACAACCCATAAATGACTGAATGTTTATAGTATTACCAGTAAGCCACAGCAGCAGCATAGAACCTGCCAACACACCAGGAAGCACAGATAACACTGAAAGACTTAATTGTAGAGATTGAAAATAAGCAGTCAACATCAGACCAATTACGACAATCGCCAGTAAAAGTCCGTTAGACAGTTCACCAGTTGTTTGATTCAGCATTTCCGATTGTCCTCGCAAATACACCTTAACACCCTGAGGCTGCTCACCCAATCTCTGTATTGCCTCATTGATATCCTTCACTGCACTACCAAGGTCTTTTTTGTGAATATTAGCCGTAAGCGTGATAAACCGCTGTTGATTAATCCGATCATATTCACCTATAGTATTCCCTGTTTTCCAATCAGCTACATCTCTTAGATAAACTGTGTTATCTCCAGATTTTCCCACCGGTATCTGATTCACCTGTTCCGGATTATTCATTACAAACTGCGGGTATTCTACCTGCACCTGATAAGCATTTCCAGAAGCTTTATCCAACCAATACACCGGCTGCGTATAACGGCTCGAAGAAGTACCTTCTGCGACAGACCTTCCCGCCTCATCAACGGTCAGACCCATTTGACCTAGTCGAATACGATCATAATTGATATGCATAGTCGGGTAATCCAATGGCTGCGCCAACTGCAAATCACGCAGATAAGAAATAGAGCCAAGAGATTTTTTTAACCGATCAGCCAATTCTCTACTCTGTGTCAGATTTTTTCCCTGAACCACAATCTCAACAGGGTTACTGGCGCCCATACTCATGACCTGATCCACCAAGTCAGCAGGTTCAAACGACAATTGAGCACCAGGTAGACTTTTTGTAACCGACCCACGTAATCGTTCTTTCAAATCTTCGATTTCCACACCAGAACCCTTTTTCAAATTCACTTTTATAACAGCTTCATGAGGACCACTCGTGTATAAAAAGATAGGGTTAATCGCAAATGTAGGTGGTTGTAAACCCACAAATGACGAAGTAATAGCTACATTATCTTTTCCTGCCTCATCAGCTAATAATTGCAAAGTCTTTTTAGTTGCTTCCTCCGTACGTTCTATCCGTGTACCCGTAGGCATTCGCAACCTCAACTGAAGCTGTCCTGCATCCACCTTAGGGAAGATTTCCGACCCCGCCTGCCTATACCCAACGAAAGCTGCCAGCAGTAGAAGCACAAGAACAATGGGAACAGCCAATTTTCGCATTGGAAATGTTCTCTGAATTGTCTTGGATAGACTTTCTTTAAGTTTATCCAATCGTGGCTCCGGATGTTGTTTATAAGTATCTTTTAACATCCAGTTAGATAACACAGGAACCAACGTTTGTGACAATAGGAAAGATGCAATCATCGCAAATCCCACAGCCAATGAAAGTGGAAGAAACATCGAACGCGGTACGCCAGTCATCAGCACAGAAGGTACGAAAACAGCTAAAATGCTCAATAAAATCAATATTTTGGGAGTAGCGATTTCTTTACAAGCATCCCATATTGCTCTCGATTTTGATTTCCCTAATTCAAGATGATGATGTATATTTTCAATGGTCACCGTCGATTCATCCACCAATATACCGACCGCCAAAGCAAGTCCCCCTAAAGTCATGATATTAATAGTCTGTCCCGTGAGGTAAAGACACATAACCGACACTAACAACGCCAGAGGAATAGTAACAATCACAATGATGGCACTACGCAGATCCCGTAAAAAAAGCAACACCATCAGTCCCGTTAGTAAAGCACCAAGAGCACCTTCAACAAGCAAGCTTTTTAAAGAGTTTACAACATATCCAGACTGATCAAATTCATAAGATACCTTTATATCATCAGGGATAGCCGATTGCATATCAGGTAGCGCTTTCTTGATAGCTTGTACCACATCCCACGTAGAAGCATCCGCTCGCTTAGTGACTGGAATATATACTGAACGCTTACCATTGATCAACGCATAACCAGTTCCTACGTCAGCGCCATTATCCACAGAAGCCACATCTCTTACCAGTACGGAAGTACCATCAACATTTTTGACCGCAACATTTTCAAGCTCTTTAAAATTATCAACTACACTATTGGTTGCCGTAATTACAGCTTTATCTGCCGTACGCATTGTTCCAGCTGGCAGTATAGAATTATTTTTCGCAATTGCAACGGCTATTTCGTCCGGTGTCAAGTTATAACTTCTTACTCTTTCCGGATCCGCTTTGATAACGATTGTTCGTTGATTTCCCCCAAATGGAGGCGGAGCCGATACTCCTTGTAAAGCCGCAAACATAGGTCGCACCTTAAATAAAGCCAAATCCTGAATTTCATTGAGCGATTTTGTCTCACTCCTGAATACCAGTTGACCTACAGGAACAGACCCAGCATCATACCGCATGACGAATGGAGGCAATGTACCAGGAGGCATAAAGGACCGAGATCTATTCACATAAGAAATAACCTCCGCCATCGCATTGGCCATATTCGTACCATCATAAAACTGAAGCTTAATTAAACTCAATCCCTGAATAGATTTACTCTCGACAGCTTTAATTCCCGTGACGTACAGAAAGTGATACTCATAGTAAGAAGTAACATACCCTTCCATTTGCTGAGGTGATAATCCGCCATAAGTTTGAGCAACATAAATAGTAGGCGCATTTACCGCTGGAAAGATGTCAACTGGTGTCTTCTTGATGGAAAGTATAGAAAAAATCACGATCCCAACGACCAACACCATAATCGCAATAGGCTTGCGAAGTGCCAGTTGAATTAATTTTATCATATCCCTTATTTCATTTCATTTAAAAAAATATTCACATCACCTTTTACAGCAGCTTCCAGCAACTGAGCCTTCCAAGTATCCCAATAAGCTTGCTTAACATCAAGTTCAGATTTCAATAAGGTATACTGAGCCTGTATCAGGTCCGAAAAATTAACCAAACCAGTATTATACCTAATCTGCATAGCTTGGAAAGCTGCTTGTGCAGACCTTAACTGCTCCTTGGTTTCAGACACCACCTGAAGACTATGATCAAGTGTAGTATTGGCAATCTGTTGCTGAGAGAAGAGTTGAGAACGTTCATTCTGCAAAAGTTCTTCAGCACCCTTTGATAAAGAGGATTGATGTGCTAATAGCCGTTTAGCTTCACCATACTTCATAATCGGAAAAGTAAGTTGTAACCCTACACTGTAATTATATCGAGTAAGGTTCAACCCCTCCCAAGCATGTAAACTGCCATCAGCCAGAAAACCAGAACCCCTAGCAAAACCTGCTCCCCATACATTTATTTTAGGTAGATATGATTTTTTAATCTGCTGTTCCTTTGACTGGCTTAATTCAAATTGGCTTTGCGAATATTTGATAATTGGATGTAAATCAAGATTACTATCCGTCAATATTCTACTTGAAGGTAATGTCGACAAAAAAGCAGAATCCCGAGGAACAGGTAGATTCTCGATTACAATTAAACGAGCCAGATTCCATTGCAAAATCTCCAACTGTTTATGCGAATTGATGTATTCCACTTTCGCTTTTGATAATTCAGACTGAAACAATTCAGTATCGACACCAGCTTTTATCCCGCTGCTAGTCAATACACGACTTTGCTTTAGATTTGCTTCCACACGCTTAATATTCTGTTGATGTATATGCAGATTAGCATTCGCCAACAGGATATCCAGATAACTACTGATGATATTGATAGCGTGCTGAAACTGTTCTTTTTGTAATAAAGATTTCTGAACAGTAGCCTCAGCGACAGCGGTATTTATACGGGCATCTCTTTCACCAAAAGTAACCGCCTGCCAATTCAACAATATTCCTGCTGCACTTCCTGTGCCCGGTTCAAATTTATTCTCGGTAGACGGAGGACCTGAGATGGGCAATATCCCGTTTGGATTAAAAACACCTATCAGGTTATTAGCCGTAGAAATCCCTGCCTGATAACTAGCATCAAGAGTCGGCAACCTGCTATATTTTACCACATCTACATGCTTTTCTGCCGCTATTGCGTCAAACGTTCTGGCTCGGAGAAGATGATAATTCTGATTGCCCAAAACGATAACATCGTTCAGACTTAGTAACGTATCTTGCTGCGCCGAAGCCTGGGTTACAGAAATCGCCATTATAAAAATGGGCAGACATTTCTTTTTAAAAATACTTTGCAACATAATATTTATCAGCTATTGATAATTTTGATTATGTAGCAAAGCTATAATGTGATTTTGGAGAGATTTTGGAGAAACAATCAGCTAAAGCAAATTTCTACATTATGCCAACCATTTATATAATTGTATTTTACAGTGTAACCATATAATTGACAGATTTGCTTTACCAGCGCCAATCCTAAACCTGTAGTATTCTTTTGATAAGTGTTCTTCCGGAAGCGTTCAAATAAGGCTTCTGGATCTATGAGCAAAGGATTCCCTGTATTTTCTATTTTTACCTTACTGTCTTCTATACTAATTCTTATTTCTTTTTTTTCATTATTATGTACGATAGCATTATTGATAATATTTGAAACAAGGATTTCAATCAATGTTCGATTAGCGGTAACCGTAATATGGTCAACAACTGTACTTGTCATACGAGGACAATCATCTATGTATGCTTCACAGTTTCCTGATATTTCCTGAACAACCTCATTTACATTTATACGTTCAGTCTCAGGAAATTGATTATTCTCAATTTTGGCAAGTAATAACAAAGTCTTGTTCATCTCACTCAAGCGATTTGTTGCATTTGTTATATCACCTAGCAATAGCGCTTCCTTCTCATCAATATTTGGATAATTAATAAGTAATTCAAGCTTGGCCCGGATAATAGCAAGTGGTGTCTGGCTTTCGTGCGAAGCATTTTCAACAAACTGCTTTTGATTATGATAGGCTCTATTTACATTTTCAACCAGTTTATTGAGTGATTCATTAAGCCTGTCAAATTCAGTAGTTCCAGTTAACGCAGGAAGTCGCAACTCATTGTTCCTGTTAAGATCAAACTTTTCAGCAGCATCTATACTTGAAAAGAAAGGTTGCCAAAGCCTAACAGAGCTTTTTCGGCTTACCAGGACAATCGTAATCAATAAAACCAAAAGGATAATCGCTTCCGAAAAAAATACCTTGGCAATAAGATGAGCTGTCTCCGTTGAAGAAATATAGGTCGAGACAAGATAAGAAGCATTCTTCCATTGATATTCTTTTGTTAATACCTTAAAAGGAAGTTTCTTTCCTTCCATTTCATAGAATAGGGCGGTATCTCTAGGGATATTTAATACCACCTCACTTGATGTATTTTTCTCTTCAATACTATATTCACCGGTTATGTGTCGTTCTAGATTTCCCGATGTAGCCATAAAGCTGTTCCATACATTTTGTTGTTTTAGCAAAAGATACTTCTCCTCAGCGTGGTGAGCATGTCCTTTCAACACAAAATAAAAGATAGCCGAACTGATAACTAGGATAAGTGGAAGCCAAATCAACAATGATTTGGTATGACGTTGTAAAAGTGGGCTACTCATAATGAAATCTTATATCCTAATCCATAAACTGTCTGTATCAACTCATCACAATCTCTTTCTTTCAATTTACGTTTTAGGTTTTTTATTTGAGAGTAAACAAAATCAAACGACGGCATATTATCGGTGCGGTCTCCATACAAATGCTCTGCTATAGCCTGCCTGCTAACCACCCGGTTAGCATTATTGAGCAGATAAGCCAGTAGATCAAATTCGCTTCTGGTAAACTGAAGTTCTTCCCCATGACAGGTAATTTGTCTATTTAAAAGATTAAGCTGTAAACTACCCACTTCAAGTACCGCGCTACCTTGATTATACTTTCTACGGATCAAAGCTTTTACCCTGGCATTTAGTTCAGACAAATGAAAAGGTTTGGTAACATAGTCGTCTGCTCCCAACAATAACCCATCAATTTTGTCATCCAGGGAATCACGAGCGGAGATGATAATGACACCATCTTGCTTTTTATCCTCTCTAATATGTTGTAATAGTTTTAATCCGTTTCCATCAGGAAGATTGATATCAAGGATAATACAATCATAATCGAAAGATTCCACTCGTTCGATCCCTTCATAAAACGTTGTGACTCCCTCGCAACGGAAATATTCCTGCTTGAAATATTCCAAAATGCTTTGTAACAAATCGGATTCGTCTTCGATTACCAATAGCCTCATTTGATTCGATTTGTACAAATTTAAACAATAATTTTGGAGAGAATTTGGATACTAACGTTAGACATACTTAAAATATCAATAACGCTCCCCATAATTATAGCAATTTAATGTAGCTTTGAGGAGTATTAAAAGATATTATAAAACTTAACTAAATACATTCGTAGCTAAAAACGTCTGTTTTTTTGAGTAAAACAAAGCCTTGCAAAATTTATTTTTTACAAGGCTTTATGTGTTTTTCTTCAATATTATTACAATTGATATTTCAGTAATTCTGCAATTACATCTTGATACTCTTTTTCGGTAAGTAAATAATTATTACTAGCTTGGTAGTAGTAACTGGCTTCTAAGAAATATTGAATGGTTGTAATTTCTCCGAATCGCAAAGCTTTATCTAGTAACTGAATGCTGTTGATACTTTCTAAAACCGTTTGGTATTCGTCGAGTGTTTTTTGTAAGTTGGTGTATTTTTCATAAAGGCTTTTTATGTTGTAATAATGCTCCACTTTATGTTCATTCAACTGTACTTCGTTCATTTCCAACTCAGCCATACTTTGTTTTACACGGTTTTTATTTTCCCATAGAGGGATAGACATCCCAATACGAGCTCCGTGAAAATTTTGTCCCAAAATACCTTGATAGTGATAACCTGCTTCAAATTTTGGTAAAGCCATTGCCTTGGTAACCTGAATTTGTTGTTGGGCAATTGTTGTTTGTTGTTGCAATAGTTTTCTTGTTGGATCTTGAGCTTCGATGATTTCTTCTAGCTCTTCAAAAGAAGGTATTGCAATAACTTCAGGATATTCCGATTCATTAAAAATAACATCAATACCACCATTGAGTTCTGTTAATTTTTGCTGAAGCTGATTAATTGAAGATGTATTCAACTTCAAATCTTTATTAATTTCAATTAACTGTAATTTTGCTTTGTTGACATCTAAAATATTTCCTTCACCTCTATTTAATTTGGTTTGAAAATCCGAAAGAAACTTTTCAGTTTTGGTTTTTCTTTCTTTGATTTTTTCTTGCAATTTATTCCGGTAAATAAGTTCTATAGCCGATTTTTTCGCTTCTAACAAAATATCTTGTTTAGTAGCAAGTAATGCGAAATCTCCTTGTTTACTCTTTTCGTTGGCTAAATTTTTCTTTTTACCGTACACTGTAGGAAAATCAAATCTTTGTATCACACTAATATCGGTTTGATTTCCAGCCACTGCACTGGGGGTACCACGCATATAATCGTAACTTATTGTAGGATCATACAAGGTATTTCCTGTTTTGAATTGCAATTTTTGAGCTTCCCAATATTTGGATTGACTTTGTAAAGTTTTGTTATTCTTACTAATATCAGTCAGGATTGTTTCCAACCCTGACTGTGCTTCTGCGTTGGCTACCCAAAGACAGGCAACCAACAAAGCGATGCTATTTATTTTCATTTTGTAGCTTCTTTTTTGTTCGATAAATAATAGACTGCTGGTACAATGAAGATATTCAGAATGGTAGAAGTAAGTAAACCACCTAAAATAACTTTTGCCATTGGACTTTGAATCTCGTTACCTGGTAAATCTCCAGCAATAGCTAGCGGAATAAGTGCTAAACCTGCGGTTAAAGCAGTCATTAAAATAGGGCTTAACCTATCTTTAGAACCTTGTATTACGGTATCAAAAAGCGTATATCCTTCTTCACGAAGTGTATTGTAATGCGATATTAATAAAATCCCATTACGTGTTGCCACCCCAAATAAAGTGATAAAACCAATGATTGCAGGAATACTTAAAATTCCGCTGGTGAAATAAATACTGAACACCCCGCCAATTAAAGCTAATGGTAAGTTTATCAGAATGATAGCCGCTAATTTTACGGTTTTAAATTCTCTGAATAAGATTAAGAAAATGATTAAAATAGACAGCAATGAAGTAGCTATAAGCGTTTTCGATGCTTCGGCTTCAGCTTCAAATTGACCACCATATTCGATATGATAATCTTCTGGAAGTTTTACTTTTTCATTGATAATTTTCTGAATTTCCTCTACCACACTTTTTTGATCTCTACCCGAAACATTGGCAGACACTACCGTTTTACGTTGTACATTTTCACGGTTAATGGTATTAGGACCAGTAGTACTTACGACATCAGCTACATAGTACAAAGGAATTTTTTGACCATTAGTCCCATCAATCATTGCATTTTTAATCTTGTCAATATTTCCTCTATTGGCATCATCTAAACGAAGCATCAAATCAAAGGTCTTGTTTCCCTCATATATTTCAGATACTTTTTCACCTGCAAAAGAAACATCTACAAACTCATTAAATTGGCGCTTACACCAAACACATTCATCATCGCTAAGGCAAACAGCATTGCTAATGGAATAGCGGAAGCTACTATTAATCCGGCTCTAAAATTTCCTAAAAAAAGTACTAATACAAAGATAACAATCAACGCACCTTCTATCAGGTTTTTTTCTACGGTACTCATTGCCTTGTCAACTAAAACTGAACGGTCTATATAGGGTTCAATAATAATATCATCAGGTAATGACTTTTGTATAGTAGGAAGTTTTTCTTTTATTTTTTCAATTACATTATTGGCATTTTCGCCTTTTAGCATCATTACCACACCGCCTACTGCATCAACTTCTCCATTATATGTCATAGCCCCATATCTTACAGCATTACCAAATCGTACATCTGCCACATCTTTTATAAAAATTGGAACACTGCCAGGATTATTTTTTACACTGATGTTTTTTATATCTTCTAATGATGTAACCAAACCAATACCTCTAACAAAATAAGCACTTGGTTTCTTATCAATATATGCTCCCCCTGTATTTTGGTTATTTTTTTCAAGAGCGTTGAAAATATCGGTAATACTTATATCCATAGCCTTTAAGCGATTAGGATTAACAGCAACTTCATATTGCTTTAGCTCGCCACCAAAACTATTTACTTCTGCAATTCCGGGTGTACCATACAGTTGCCTTGCAACAATCCAGTCCTGCATTGTACGAAGGTCTTTGGCATTGTATTTATTTTCACTTCCCTTTTTGGGATGTATTATATATTCGTATATCTGACCAAGCCCTGTACTGACCGGAGCCAGTTCAGGTGTCCCTATTCCGTTCGGAATTTTTTCTTCTGCTTCTTTCAGTTTTTCATTAATGAGCTGTCGGGCAAAATAAATGTCTACTTTTTCCTTAAATACAACTGTAATTACGGACAAACCAAACCTAGAAATACTTCTGGTTTCATTTTTTCTAATTCAGTCATTGTGATTTAATTTTCTATCGTCCAATCATCATTATCGTCCTCGTCAACTGATATTTGCTCAATGATGCTGTTTGCTGCACTGTCAGAGTATGTACCATAACCATTTACGAAAACACCTTTTGCTCCATCTTTTTGGTTTCTCATCGCATATAAGATAGCCTCATCTTCCAAGTCATTAAGCCCAGTAAAACGATAAATTTTATCAATAACAATGTCCCTTAAATTAACTTTCTCTCCGTCTATTTTGTACGAAATGTTTTCTTCCAATAGATTAAAGTCTTCCGTATAACCCCTTTGTCTTAGTACTTCAATTACTTCTGATAATGTTTTTTCTGTTGATAGCATAAGTATTCTTCTTAAATTTTTGAAAATATTTTTTGAAAAAACTGAACATTTTTTTCTCTTAATTGGTTTCTAATAGCAACATTTTTTATCCTGTTGTATTGATGGACAAGGAACACTGGCATAACTACAATACACACAACAATCGCCTTGTAATGGTTTTAATCTTGTCTTGCAATTTTCACATTCATAAAAATATTGGCAAGCATCTGTTGGCATTGTTTCCTCTTTTTTGTATCCGCAATTTGGGCAAGTTATAATTGATTGTAATTTAATTTCCATTATGATATAATTTTACTTTTTAGTGATTTATAACCTGTCGAATTGATAGCTTTTTCAATTTCTATAATACTTGTTTGTTTGTTGTCAAACTTAACAATGGCATTGCCTTTCTCATAAGAAACCACAACTTCCACAATTCCTTTTAGTTTACTAACTTCCGTTTTAACGTGGTGTTCACAACCTGAACAAGTCATCCCTTTGATTGTAAACTCAACTTTCTGAATTTTGGAAGTTTGGGTAATAATTGCTTTACTTTCGGTCTTTGGAAAAAAAATGTGAGCATAAAGCGGAAATGATAAAAGTAAAGCCGCCATAACGGTAATAATTCCTAAAAATGATTTTGTTTTCATAAAGTTTGATTTTTCAGTTGTTTCACAGTTGCAGTCAATTTTCTTTTGCGGTTTCAATTTTTGATACCAAGCAAAAGCAAGCACTAAAATAGTTAACCCGATAAAATATGGACGAAAAGGTTCGAGCCAAGAGAAAGTTGAAGCAAGTCCACTTGTTCCTGCTATGAGAGCCAAAACAGGTGTAATGCAACATAATGAAGCTGCTATTGCTGTCAAAAGTCCAGTCCCAATTAGTTTTCCGTCCGTTACCATATTGTTTCTAAATTTTTTTTATCGTCAAGTATTTTAAAAAATGGGTCCAACATTTTCTCATACTCTTTTGTCAATGAGTAAAAAATGGTTTGCGCCTCTCTTTCGGTTTCAATAAGCTTTCGGTCTTTAAGTTTTCTCAAGTGCTGAGAAATCGCTGAAATTGTCATTCCAAGAATTTCACTCACATCACAAACACAAAGTCGTTTTTCTTCATAAAGAAGAAACAGAATTTTCAGTCTTACATTGTTTCCAGTCAATTCAAGTGCGTTCGACAAATAGTCAAACGAACTGTGGAGTTCCGAAACTCTTTCTTTACAGCGATTGATTTGTTTAATGTCTGCCTGTTGTCGTGTACAAGAAGTATTATCCATAATGCAAATGTAACTAATTTGTTTATTTAAGCAAATGCTAAATTATGAGTATTAAAATTTGGCATTTTATATGTTGACGTAATGGTGCTGTTACTTTTAATTCTTCTAACAATATATTAATAGAAAAATCACAAAAATATTTAGTATAATCATTCTTTCTGCACCAAATGCTGTAAGTTAGGGTCATTCTTGATACGCTCCATTTCACTAACAACAATATTCAGAATGTCTGATTTTATCTGCTTGTAATTGTTTTCTATTTCCTGCTTCATCTTATCCTCGCCCTGCTCATTTACAAAAGATAAGATTTGCGGTATTTGCTGATAGGCTTTGCTTTCTGCCGCTACCTTTTCATTGTCCACTACAATTTCGGCGTGAAATATCTTCTGCTCGATACGTTCATCAAAGTTATCTGATACAGAACCAACAAACAAACCTTGTGTAAGTGTTGAGATTTTGGAAGCCGGAATAAGGCTGTCTAACTGTGTCGAAATAGAGGTAGATTTATCATTGCGGTTAATGGTCATACTTTGGCGTTTCTGTAATACTTTACCGAAACGTTCCGAAAGGCTTTTTGCTGTTTCGCCAACCACCTGACCACTGAATATATTACCGACAGTATTCTGTATTACCTTGCTTTCCTTGTCGCCGTAATCCCTTGTTAATTGCGAAAAATCCTGAAAGCCCAAACATACCGCTACCTTATTACTTCTCGCCGTTGCGATAAGATTGTCCAGTCCCCTGAAATAAATTGTGGGCAACTCATCTATGATAACGGAACTCTTTAGCTGTCCCTTTTTGTTTATCAGCTTTACAATCCTCGAATTGTATAAACCCAAAGCTGCGGAATAAATATTTTGACGGTCGGGATTGTTACCCACGCACAAAATTTTAGGTTCTTTCGGGTTGTTGATGTCAAGCGTAAAATCATCGCCCGTCATTACCCAGTAAAGTTGTGGGCTAATCATCCTTGATAGCGGAATTTTTGCCGATGCGATTTGTCCTTGTAACTGGTCTTGCGCTCCACCTTGCCACGCATCCATAAAGGGCGACAAATAATTTTCCAAATCCGGGTATGAAGTTAAAATCGTGAATACATCCGAATACTTTTTATTCAGTAATTCAATAGCGTGTGGGAATGTACAATACTTGCCATCCTCATAGATTTTCAGATACCAAATAATAGCAGCCAATAAGATAATTGGGCTTTCCACGAAAAAATCCCCTTGCTTCTGTATCCACGACCTGTTAAGGTTCAGCATTATGGTATATGCGGCTTCGTAGGCATCTGAAATATCCGTCATAAAGTCGGGATTGAGCGGGTTGCAACGGTGGCTCTTGCGTGGGTCGTCGAAATTTATCACGTAAAATTTCGGCTGAACTTTGTACTTATCCCTGTGCTTCAGCAAATGATTGTAGGCAATGGTGGAAAGGTCGTCGAACTTGAAATCGTAGATGTACATACTAAAGCCTTTCTCAATCTGCTGCTTGATGTAGTTGTTTACGATAGCATAAGATTTGCCTGAACCCGGAGTACCCAAAACTATTGATGCCCTGAACGGATTTACAATGTTTATCCAACCGTTGTTCCATTTGTCTTTGTAGTAAAATTTGGTGGGCAGGTTAACGGAATACTCGTTTTCCATCAGCTTGGTTTCCTGTTGAAAGCTCTCGTTCTCGTTGTTGAACACATCGTCCATCAGGTTAGTGCGAAGCAATCGGCTCATCCATACGCCCGCCATCAACAAGGCGATATAACCTAACGAGATAGTAAGTATATACAGGAATGTACCTATTACTGGAGATAGCTTTAGCAACGGAGTGTTCAGGAAGAACAGCACAAAACCAACGCCCAAAGCCACGTAGATTTTAGACCAGGTTATCTTCTCGTTCTTTACACCCTTTGTTCCTAAGCAGCTTAAAGCCAGTAAAACCAAAGCAAATGCTTTGGTGTAAAGGATATGTGAAAACAAACCCGCCGTCCGGTCGAAATTGCCTAATATCTTATTGATGACTTCCAACGTCCAGCCACGTTCTAAAAAGAAACCGTAGCAGAACCAATAAAGGTGCATCAGCACCAAAAGAATACTGACCGCCCGCATAAAAGCCATTATCTTGGCAAGCCCTCTTAAATCGTCTTCTCCCTGCATTATTTAAAGTTTTAATGTTCGGGCGTGAATTTAAAGGCTCTATGGAGTGGCTCTAAGAATGTGGCAGCCAGTGGCGTTGTGTGGCAGTGTTTGGCTAAATATTATTTCTGACCTCGTTGGTGTTTGCGCTTCTTCTTCATCTTATTGGCAAAGTCTTGTTCTTCGTAATCTTCGCCCTGTGCTTCGGGCAGTAAGCCACCCAGTGCTTCAATCAAACCGTCTTCGTGTTTATCCGTAGATAAGAAGTCGAACAAATGGTGTGGTTCTTCCTGCGGAAGATCCGCATCATTTGATATGGATAGTTTGGGTTGTAAAACGGCAGGTTCTTTAATATCCGGTTTGATATTATTGTTCCAATAATCATTAAAGGTGTTCGCAGAAAGTTCTGTTGCCAAACGTGAACCGTTCCAAACTGATTTGGAATTGTGGTCAATAAATGTGATACCATAAATACGACCTGTATCATTTTGGCGCACTACTACGTTAATGCCCTGTTCCGATAACTGCTTTTTAAATGCCTGTTCATCGCCAGTGGTTTTCAAGGCGATGGTAACGGCAGATTTTAGGGTCTGCTTGGTGGGGCTGTCTTTCAAAGCGGTTTTGCATTTCGCAAAATGCAGTTCCAATGCCGGAAGCCCTGCGCTCTTTCCGAACAGCGAAGCCTTGAACGGATGCCCGGCTCTTTCGCCTTTTTCATTTAGCGGAATATATAATAAGCCCTGCTGCATCTTTCCCTGTAATTCGCCCTCGATTTTCTCGGCGGTAATATTGAAGAGGGAAAGCAGGGCATTGTACTCGCCCAAAGTTTGGTACTGGTAGTAGTTCGGCAGGTGGCGAACGACCGAAGCGATTTGGCTCTTTACATCTCCTGTCCGATAATCTACCGGACGGAAAACCTTATCAGTTTGGTTGCGCTCTTTGTCTGTTGCGGGTATCAGCCCGTGTTGTCTTTCCAGTTCACGGCATACATTCATAGACCGCATTTTCTCGAATTTATCCGAAATCTTTTTACCCTGCTCGTCCACGCAAACCGATACAATGTGTATATGGTTGCGGTCAATATCCGTGTGTTTGAATACCACAAAAGGCTGTTCTCCGTAACCCATTTCCCGCATATACTGTTCTGCCATTTCCCGAAACTTATCATCATTTACCTTGTCGTTTGGGTCAGGATTGAGCGAAATATGCAGCGTATGTTTCTCGGTGTTTCGGTTGGCTATCAGGTAAGGCGCAAAAGATTGTGCTAATTGTGCCACGGAATAATGACCGCTTGCGGTTTCAATCATCTTGTTGGCAAACAAAATCTGCCCGTTTTCATTCTCCACTTTAAGCTGATTGTACGCCAATGCCCCGTATAAATTTCCGCTTCTTCCGATTTTCGCTATCACTATTACATTATTTTTTTAGGTGTTCTTCCTCAAATTTTTCGGTAATCTGAATGATTTTCTGACACAGCATTGCCATTTCAGCCGTCTGTTTTTCCAGTTTGTACAGAAACGCAGCCGCCTTTTTCTCGGAAAAATTCTTGTACAACAGCTTTACAATTTGGTTATAGTTCACACCGATGGAACGGAACTGGCTGTGAAAAGAGGTCAGCCGCATATAAAAATCAACCGTTCCCTTGTCAATCTGGATGGTCTTTATGGTCTTTTCAAAGATGCAGGACGTTATAAAGTGCGCCTTTACCTGCATACCTGATTTATCAAAAAGGGCAAGAAAACGGGCGTGTTCCTGCTCGTTAAAGGAAATCGTATAGCGAATGGTCGCCGGGTCTTCTTTGGGGCGGCGTCCTGTCTTTTTCAATTGCTTTTTGTTGTTATCGTTCATCACTAATCCATTTTAAAATCCATACAAAACCCTGACTTCGGAAGGTGTTTTCTGCCCCCTGCAAAGGGCAAGTTGTTTTGAGCATCGGAAATCATTCCGAGATGCTCAAAACACAACTTGCCGTGTTCCGTTGAACACAAAAATCCGCCCTTCGGGACGGATTAAATGTAACAGGGAAAACGGCTCGATGCCGTTCCCGTTACCCTCCATTTTGTCAAAAGACTTTTGCATAAATCCGTTAATAATAATCATTGTACAAAGTAAAGCCCTACCTGTAAGAGTATTGCAATGCGATACCCGGACAAAGACTGCCTTTGAGTGCCAAACACTGCCACACCTCAATCAGCGGATAAATCAATCGCTTTATTTGCCGTATAATTTTAGTGCAGGTAGTAAAAAATGTATTTCGACAAAGAAGAAAATCAGGTTTGCAAACAGGCAGTTTGGAATAAAAGCATAAGGTTTTAAAAGCATAAAACAATAAAAGTGTAAAAGCATAAAAGCGGTAAAGCAATTTACCTATTGTAAGGTTTGCCACTTGCTAAAGAATGTGCCTGACAAGGCAAAAATGAAAGCAAATACCTGTGCAGGAAAGTACGCAAAAGGGAATGCAGGAATATAGGAATGAGGTAATAATCAGATAAACCAATATTCAATCCTGCAAAACAAATAAAGTGTGTAACAATAAATTTTTAAATAATGGAAACAACAAAGAAAACTTTAAAAATCAGCTTCTCCACCCAAAAAGGCGGTGTGGGAAAATCTACAATGACCACCTTGCTGGCAAGTGTGCTTCACTACCGTTTAGGTTTTAATGTGCTGGTGATGGACTGCGACTTTCCGCAACACAGCCTGACCAATATGCGTGAACGGGATAAGAGAACCATAATGCAGAACGACTACCATAAAAAGGCGGCAATGAAGCAGTTTCAAGCCATCAACAAAAAAGCGTACCCGATTATCAAATGCAAGGCTGAAACAGCTCTGGAGAAAGCATCGGAATACAGAAGCCAGTCGGCGGTTGTGCCGGATGTTATTTTCTTCGACCTGCCGGGAACAGCCAATACCAAAGGTGTACTGACAACCTTAAAAAAAATGGACTTCATCTTTTCGCCCATTACTGCCGACCGTTTGGTAGTGGAAAGTACATTGGGCTTTACCAAAGCCTTTCTCGGACTTCCCCAAACGGACGAGGGCAATCCCGAACAAGAGATGTGGCTGTTCTGGAACCAAGTGGATGGCAGGGAAAAAACAGGTTTGTATGATGCGTATCAAAGTGTCATCAAAGAACTCAACCTGCCCATAATGGAAACAAGGATAATGGACAGCAAGCGTTTCCGAAAGGAAACAGACGACACAGCCAGTTATGTATTCAGGTCAAGTTTGCTGCCTGCCGAACCACAGTTAATGAAAGCAACTAAAATGGATTTGTTTGTCGAGGAATTTTTAAAAATCACTCATCTATAAAAATAGTAAAGTATGGCTTCAGATAACAAAAACAACGATTTTGAAAAGCCCAATGTTGATGAGGAATACCTTATGAACGTCATAAGCGGCGATGAGCCTGTTGCTCCACCGACCATTAACAAAAAGCAGGATGTACCAAAGGAAAACAAGCCCAGGGAAAAAGCCCGTAACAGTTCATCAAAGAAAGCGGACTACGAGGAAACGTTTTTGGTCAATCGTTTTCCATCGGGGCGTAATGGCAAGGTCGTTTACATACGCCCTGAATACCACGAAAGATTGCTCCGCATCGTTCAACTGACAAGGGAAGAAAGAACAACGCTCTACTCTTACATTGACAATATTCTTGAACATCATTTCAGGGAGTACGGGGACGATATTACCGATTATTTCAATGAACATTTTAAACCCATTCTATAATGAAGAAAGATAAAAAGAACAGGAATACTGTTGCAGCCGGCAGCAACTCCGATACAGTTAGCAATACAGCTAAAACAACCTATGAAAACGCATTTATGCAAATGAATAAAATGCAGAAAAGAGGCAATAAAAGCATATACCTAAGTCCTGAACATCACGAGCGTTTAACCCGCATAGTCCAGATTATAGGCGATGATAAAATACCCTTGTTTGCCTATCTCAATAATATTCTTGAACATCATTTTAAAGTATTTGAAGATATGATTACAAAAGAGTTCAACGAAAAGTACAAAGGCTTGTTTTAAAAAACCTACGTTATGGAAATAGTAATTGTGATATGCCTGCTGATAGTCATTGTCCTGCTTTTACAGGATAAGATTGTCATTAAGAAAAGGACAAAACAAGTACCTCCGCAGAAGAAAGTCAATCCGAACCTGCCCGATATTATGGGGCAGCCAAAATCCGTAGAACGCCTTTCAATGCCAAACGCTGCCAATGAACGCCAAATTGAGGAACCGGAGATAAACCCCGCTAATTTAGACATTGAATACGACGAAAATGAAAACGTCGGCATTCAAATCCGCAAGGAAGAGCTGGACGAAGTTTTCAGTAATATACCTGATTTGGAGGAAGAGGAAGAAGATTGGAACAGGTACGGAATATCCGGTGGCGATGACGGTTTTGCCCAAGGGGTTACCTTTGAAGAACTAAGCTCCGTGGGGGTGTTGCTCCAAAAAGAAGAATTGGAACCAGCCCAAAAGGAAACAGCGATAGCCATAGTTCAAAAAATACAGGGAACCGAATTATTCAGCCTATTGGAGAATTCTATGGAAGATGCTTCCCGAAGAATAGCCGAGCTTTTGGATAGCACCCTTTCATCTGAAACGGAAGACAGTTCTTCCACTTTGCGGAAAAGTGATTTGAGTGATTTTGACATTGAGGAGTTTGTTTAGGCAAGCTCCCTTTTGTATGTTAGACACAAATTAAAAATTGTTCAAACGCTATAAAACTAAGTGCCCGCTATTTTTACAAATTTTGGAGTATCGAACTTCGGTGTAATTGTTGGCATATCTACTTTGACTGATATTGGCATTGGAAAATCAACTCCCATAATAATTGCTTCTCCTGACCCTAAAGATGGTAAAAAAGAAAGAGTTTCTTTATTGGCAGTCGAGCAAGCACTCGCGATTGCTTCCTTATCTTGATAATTTATCAGCCTATGAGTAATGAATGTTCCCATTTGACTTAGCGTACCAACAGGAATATCTCTTGGCATTTGTGTTGATAAACATAGAAATAATCCATATTTACGACTTTCTTTAGCAATGTTATCAAAAGCATTTAATTCTGTGCTTTCAAAATATTCATCCTTAATTTTCTTGTTTAAAAACTGATGGGCTTCATCTACAAAGAGAATTAGAGGATTTTCTCTGAAAATATTAGTTCGAGCTTTATTCAATAAGTATCTTCCCAATGAATTTGCCAAGATTTCTCTTGCCTGAAAATTATAAGGTACATTTTCAAAACCAATTCTTAAAATATTTAATTCTGGATTATTCAAAAACTCGTCTATCTTGGTTATTAGGTTATTTGTGGTTGGAGCATTAAATCCAAACATACCGGAATAATCATTGTCCGATATTACATTGTTAACACGCATTATTAAACTCGTTGCATTTCCATAATTTCTTTCATCTCTATTGTTTGCCCAACGGTCGTTGAATATTTGAAAACATTCATTCCCTATTTGCCTGTGGAGTAGATTTATACTGAAATTATTTATTGTGAAATCTTCTATAATAGATTTATAAGTAAAGTAGGCATTATTATATGCCGCAGTAATATTATTTTGTTTTACAACTAATCCATTATTTATAACTACTTGCTGACCCCTGAATGTAAAAGTATCGTTAGTTCCATCATTATTATGTCCATTATTAGGAATATTCCCTAATAAGCAATGTGCAACTTTTAACGACTTAATAGCTTCCAATAAAACGGGTTGCTGTACTTGTCCTGATGGTCTGAACAGAACGAATAAATCATTAATGGTTAAATTCTGATATGGAAAATAGCTTTCTGAAATCAGTGTTGAATGGTCAACTTTTGGATGAGCATCAAATGTAGAGTATTCTCCCGTTGGGTCTAAGATTATAGCTTTTGCTCCGGTTTCTATAACTCCCTCAATAAATTTGCTGATGGTATAACTTTTCCCTCCTCCTGTTGTACCAACAACCGCACAATGACGACTAAATATCGCTTGCAAAGAAATATCTACGGGAACATTTTTATCGTATATCAAATTCCCCATTCTAAAAGTAGGAGAATGTTCGATATTTTCGGGTTTTATGCCAAAGGTTTTGAAATGTGTAGAAAGAAATTCCGACGAACAAATGAATACCTTAGAACCAATGAGTGGGAGGCTATTTATCCCTTTTTCTATTCTACTCGGGTCAAACAAATCAAATGATAAAAGAATTTCTATTCTTCCTACTGGATGAAATGCTTTAGTTGAAAAAGTTCTTTCACTTAATTCCAACCGTTCTTTTTCAGGTAACGATATTTCCAACATTTTTCCCAGAAAACCTTTTTCCTCTCCCTCAACAACAATATAGTTTCCTACAAGTCCACCTCTCAACACTTCTGCGTGGTGAACAAATGTTTTCATCAAAACAGAAGACGGGAAATGCACTTTCACAAATGCAGGGGATACAAAATTTACATACCCAAGAAAATGACTGTGATTAAAGGGGCTATTGCTCATATCTAACTATTAGGGATATTAATTACTATTTGTCGTGTATCTTCCTGATTGTAAGATTTTAAGTCAGGATAATTCTTAGCGAAATCCTCAAAGGTTTCTGAAACAATAGATATATTGGAATATTTGTTTGCAGCATCAATAAAGGGTTTCATATTTTCGTTGGTTTCATCTATCCCTTTATTTACAATCATCAATTGAAAGCCTGGATTTTGTTCCAAGGCTTCGATGATTGCGGTTACGATATGTTTATCCCCGAAACTAAAGCCTATTGTAATAAGGAAAACATTCTCCTTTCTCAAATTGGACTGGAACCTCGACATCATTTCAAAATACGGCTGTTCATAAGAGCTTTCATATTTTGATTGATGTGGATATATCATCAATGGTTCGTCAGGTTCTTCTTTTTGTATAATCTTGTTGTCTTGCTTTTCCCAATTTACAGAACCGTGTAATTTGTACAAATGGAAAACTTTTTGAATAAAATTGTCTTCTTCTTTTACTCTACTTTGATTGCGGGAAACAATATCGTAATCATAATTACGCCCACTAAATATTCTTGGTTGAGAAAATGAAAACCCGTCTATAACAACAAAATTGCTTTCACAAGCTGATTGTTCAAACATTAGGTCATAATTCAATGTAAACAGCTTAAATCTTGGTAAAGTAACTTTGCGTTTCGTTATTTTATTTAATAAGAGCGTATGTGGCGAATTATCTGGCAAACTCAATTGACAGGCTTCTTTGATAAAATCTTTAATTTTGTTTACACAATCCTCAATATCTATATCCTCTTTGGGTATATATGGTATAGCAGGTGTTGCCATAGAAAGAACCTTTTCTAAATTCTTTACTATAGAGCCATCATCCCATTTTTCATCGTAGCCAATAGTTTCAAGTAACTTTCCAAAAACATCGGCTGTTAAAAGAGCTTCCGCATCATCCCATAAATTTGCCATCGACTTACCCAACTTCCCATCTTTTCCCCAACCAATAGATGACCCTGCACCAGTTAGAAGTAATAAATTCTCAAACTGATTATTTAGAGTTTGGGAGTATTTATTCCTATTTGTTGCAATTGCATAATCAATTCTATTTTCGGTACTTTCTTTGAAATCGTGAAGTTTGCCGTCGATATATACTTTTATATCAGTAGCATCACTATCATCATAAGCAACAGAACTGTTATTGTTGAGTAAAATGTATTTCATATTCGCATATTTTATTTGTTAACCTTTTTATTGCCAAAGAAGAGTTGTTAAAAACCTAATCTGCATTATTCTTGATTGCATTTAATTCTTTTAAAACAATTTTTAAAGCCTGCTTTCCTATTTCTTTATCGTCAATAAGTCCCTTTATTTTATCTGAAAACCATAAAACCAATAGCTCATCAATTGGGGTATTCAAAAATTCTGCAAGCTTTTCGATGTGTTTTCTTGGCAATGGTCTTTCTTCATTTTCGACTTTACTGATAAAAGCACTATCCAGTTCCAATGCAGCCCCAACTTCCCGTAGGAACAATCCTTTACTTTCTCTTAGTCTTTTTATGTGTTTTCCAAATGCCATTTTGCTTTTTTAAGACTTGTCTAAATATGTCAAATTTAAGCAAAATAGTTTAATAAATACGGATTTAGACTTTCTATAAAGCCACTCACTGCCAAATCATTCCTTTGACTGCCACTTTATTATAACGCCCTGATTTCTGAAACACCTTTGTTCCGAAAGTCCGCAAGGTGCGGGATAACAATAACAAATTAATGTGTTTCAATTATGGAAAAACAGAGAAAAAAAGTTTTGCTGGCAGCCGTGGCTATGCTGTCAGGAATTGGTGCGTTCGCACAGGGAAACGGCTCGGCAGGTATCAACGAGGCTACCCAAATGGTAACTTCCTATTTCGACCCCGCAACCCAATTAATCTACGCCATCGGTGCGGTCGTGGGCTTGATAGGGGGCGTTAAAGTTTACAATAAGTTCAGTTCGGGCGACCCCGACACATCGAAGACTGCGGCAAGCTGGTTCGGTGCGTGTATCTTCTTAATCGTAGCGGCTACCATCCTGCGTTCATTCTTCCTTTAATCCTTTGCTTTATGAACAATTACAACATAAACAAAGGCATTGGCAGGACAGTGGAATTTAAGGGACTGAAAGCACAATACCTGTTCATTTTCGCTGGCGGACTGCTCGGTACGCTCATCCTCGTGATGATACTGTATATGGCAGGCGTAAACTCTTACATCTGCCTGTTCCTCGGAGCAGGCGGTGCTTCGCTCATTGTGTGGCAGACCTTTTCACTAAACAGGAAGTACGGCGAACACGGGCTAATGAAAATCGGAGCAGGAAAAAGACATCCCCGATACATCATTTGTCGCAAGCCTGTACACCGCTATCTGAAATTCACTCCTAAATCGAATGCCCTATGAGAAACGTTGCAAAGACAACAACGCTGGAAAACAAATTTCCTTTGTTGGCAGTAGAAAACAACTGCATCCTTTCCAAAGATGCGGACATTACCGCCTGCTTTGAGGTTCGTTTGCCGGAACTGTTTACGGTAGCATCGGCGGAATACGAAGCTATTCACTCCGCCTGGCATAAGGCTATCAAGACCTTGCCGGATTTTACGGTCATCCACAAACAGGATTGGTACATCAAAGAAAGCTATGCTCCCGATTTGGCAAAGGAAGACCAAAGTTTTTTGGCTAAATCCTACCAACGCCATTTTAATGAGCGACCATTTCTGAACCATTATTGTTACCTGTTCCTGACCAAGACCACTAAGGAAAGAATGCGTATGCAAAGCAACTTCAGTTCGCTTTGCAAAGGTACGCTCATACCAAAGGAAATCAGGAACAAGGAAACGATACACCGCTTTATGGAAGCGGTGGCACAGTTTGAGCGTATCGTGAACGATAGCGGTTTCATAACCCTGCAACGCCTTACCGAAGATGAAATCATCGGAACGGACGAAAAGCAGGGATTGTTGGAACAGTACCTAACCCTGTCAAGGGAAAGCGGAACACCGATGCAGGACATCGCACTCGGAACGGAAGAAGTCCGTATCGGAAACAAAAGGTTGAGCCTGCACACCTTGTCCGATACAGACGATTTGCCCGGAACGGTATCGGCTGATACCCGTTTTGAAAAGCTATCCACCGACCGGAGCGACTGCCGTTTGTCGTTCGCTGCTCCCGTGGGATTACTCCTTAGCTGTAACCATATCTACAACCAATATTTGTTTTTGGATAACAGCGAAGACAACCTGCAAAAGTTTGAAAAGTCCGCCCGCAATATGCACTCTTTGGCAAGGTATAGCAGGGCAAACCAAATCAACAAAGAGTGGATAGAAAAATACCTGAACGAAGCCCACAGCTTCGGTCTGTCGTCTATCAGGGCACACTTCAACATTATGGCGTGGTCGGAAGACCCTGCGGAGCTGAAACAGTTAAAGAACGATTGCGGTAGTGCATTGGCATTGATGGAGTGTAAGCCTCGCCACAACACTACGGACGTAGCCACTTTGTTTTGGGCTGGAATGCCCGGCAATGCAGGCGATTTTCCGAGTGAGGAAAGTTTTTACACTTTTATCGAACCTGCCTTGTGCTTCTTCACAGAAGAAACCAACTATCACAATTCGCCCTCGCCGTTCGGTATCAAGATGGCTGACAGGCTTACAGGAAAACCTATCCATTTGGATATTTCCGACCTGCCTATGAAGTGTGGCATTATCACGAACCGGAACAAGTTTATACTTGGTCCGTCAGGTTCGGGAAAATCGTTCTTCACAAACCATATGGTAAGGCAATACTACGAACAGGGCGCACACGTATTGTTGGTAGATACGGGTAATTCTTATCAGGGCTTATGCGAACTCATCAAAGGAAAGACCAAAGGTGAAGACGGTGTTTATTTTACGTACACCGAAGGCAACCCGATTGCATTCAATCCATTTTACACGGATGATGGGGTTTTCGACATCGAAAAGAGAGAAAGTGTTAAGACCTTAATATTGACACTATGGAAACGTGATGATGAACCGCCAACCCGTTCGGAAGAAGTGGCATTATCCAATGCCGTATCAGGTTATATTGAACGTATCAAAACAGATGATGTTTACCCATCATTCAACGGTTTCTACGAGTATGTCAAAGGTGATTACCGCAAGGTACTCGAAGAAAAACAGGTAAGGGAAAAAGACTTTGACATTGCAAATTTCCTGAACGTCCTCGAACCCTACTACAAGGGTGGCGAATACGATTATCTGTTGAACTCCGACAAGCAGTTAGACCTGCTTTCCAAACGCTTTATCGTGTTTGAAATTGATGCGATTAAAGACCACAAAATCCTCTTTCCCATAGTCACAATTATCATTATGGAAGTTTTTATCAACAAGATGCGGAGGCTGAAAGGTATCCGAAAACTCATCCTGATTGAAGAAGCGTGGAAAGCGATTGCCAAAGAAGGAATGGCGGAATATATAAAATATTTATTTAAAACCGTCCGCAAATTCTTCGGAGAGGCGATTGTCGTTACGCAAGAGGTAGATGATATTATCCAGTCGCCCATTGTAAAAGAAAGTATCATCAACAATTCCGACTGTAAAATCCTCTTAGACCAGCGTAAGTATATGAATAAATTCGATGACATACAGGCAATGTTGGGGCTTACAGATAAGGAAAAAGGTCAGGTACTTTCTATCAATATGAACAACGATGCAAGCCGACTGTACAAAGAGGTTTGGATTGGCTTAGGTGGTACGAACTCGGCAGTCTATGCCACCGAAGTTAGTTTGGAGGAATACCTCGCATACACCACCGAAGAAACCGAAAAAATGGAGGTAATGCAATTAGCTTCCGAATTGGACGGTAACGTAGAACTCGCCATTAAGCATATCGCAATGCAAAGGCGTGACAAAGCAAATCAATAGTCATTAACATTTTAAAATTCATAAAAATGAAAAAGTTCCTTTTTATGGTGTGTACGGCACTAATGCTCGCCGTAGCACCGTCCGCAAAAGCACAATGGGTAGTAACCGACCCCACAAATCTGGCATCGGGTATTCTCAACAGTGCGAATGAAATCGTACAGACTTCTTCCACGGTATCCAATGTAATTAAAAATTTCAAGGAAGTGGAAAAGGTGTATAAACAGGGTAAGGAGTATTACGACAAGCTACAAGCTGTAAATAATCTTGTAAAAGATGCACGTAAGGTACAGCAGACTGTATTGCTTGTCGGTGACGTATCCGAAATGTATGTTACCAACTTCGGTAAGATGATGAACGACCCGAATTTTTCTGCACAGGAATTGGCAGCTATCAGCAATGGTTATTCGGCATTGCTGAATGAAAGTACCGAACTGCTGAAAGAACTCAAACAGATTGTAACCTCATCAAGCCTTTCGCTGAACGACAAAGAGCGTATGGATATTATTGATAGAGTGTACAAAGAAGTAAAGGAATACCACAGCTTGGTACGCTACTATACCAATAAGAATATCTCTGTAAGTATTCTAAGAGCAAAAAAGCAGAACAATACCAAAAGAGTGCTTGACCTCTATGGAACTCCTAACCAAAAATACTGGTAGTTATGGAATTTCAAAATCTTCACGAAGTCCTACGCTCATTATATGATGAGATGCTCCCACTGTCCGCCGATATGGCGGCAGTGGCTAAAGGGATAGCCGGATTGGGGGCTTTGTTCTATGTTGCCATAAAAGTATGGCAGGCTTTGAGCAGGGCTGAACCCATTGATATGTACCCTTTGCTTCGTCCTTTCGCTTTGGGGCTTTGCATTATGTTTTTCCCAACTATCGTATTGGGAACAATCAATGCCGTGTTAAGTCCGGTGGTACAGGGTACTCACACAATCCTCGAAAATCAGGTGCTTGACCTCAACAATTTGCAGGCGAAAAAAGACCTGCTCGAACGGGAAGCTATGCTACGAAATCCTGAAACAGCCTATCTCGTATCAAATGAGGAATTTGATAAAAAGCTCGAAGAATTGGGCTGGTCGCCCGGCGATTTGATTACGATGTCGGGAATGTATATGGATAGGTTTGCCTACCAAACCGAACAAGCTATTAAGAATTGGTTTCGCAATCTGTTAGAGGTACTGTTTCAGGCGGCAGCTTTGGTTATTGATACCATAAGGACGTTCTTTCTCATTGTCCTGTCCATACTCGGGCCGATAGCCTTTGCGATAAGCGTGTGGGACGGTTTTCAGTCCACGCTCACGCAATGGCTGACCCGATACGTCAGCGTTTACCTGTGGTTGCCTGTGGCAGACCTGTTCAGCTCTATGCTTGCCAAAATACAATCCCTCATTATCGAAAAGGATATAGCAATGCTTGCCGACCCTACTTACATACCTGATACGAGCAATACCGTGTACATCATTTTTATGATTATCGGCATCATCGGGTACTTCACTATCCCGACAGTAACAGGTTGGGTAATCCAAGCCGGAGGCGCAGGAAACTTTACCCGCAATGTAAACTCCACAGCAATGAAAGCCGGAAACATCGCCGGAGCAGGCGCAGGCTCAACAGTTGGAAACATCGGCGGTAAACTGATGAATAAATAATCATTAATCATTCTAAAAAATGGAATTTAAAACGCTAAGAAATATCGAAAACAGCTTTAGGCAGATAAGATTATATGCCATTGTGTTTGCGGTTCTCTGCATTAGCGTGGTAGGTTACGCCGTATGGCGTTCCTACCGCTTTGCAGAAGAACAACGCCAAAAAATCTATGTGCTGGATAATGGAAAATCGTTGATGCTTGCCTTATCGCAAGATGCAAGTATCAACCGACCTGTGGAAGCAAGGGAACACGTCAGGCGTTTTCACGAACTCTTTTTTACGCTTGCTCCCGACAAGAACGCTATCGAAAGCAATATGAGCAGGGCATTCAACCTTGCCGATAAATCAGCTTTTGATTATTACAAAGACCTGTCGGAAAAGGGCTATTACAGCAGGATTATTTCGGGGAATGTACAGCAACGCATTGAGGTGGATAGTGTCGTGTGCAATTTCGACACCTATCCTTATGCGGTGCGTACCTACGCCAAACAATTCATTATCCGTTCGAGCAACGTGACCAGGCGTAACCTGATTACTTCCTGTTATCTCGTGAACTCTGTCCGTTCGGACAACAACCCGCAAGGCTTCAACATCGAAAAGTTTGCAGTGATAGAAAACAGGGATATAGAAGTTATCGAACGCTAAAAAAACAATCTTATGGAAGCATTATCAGATTTAAGCACGTTTGCAAAAATCCTTACCGATAAAGGATATAACGGCTATTTCCATACGCAGGGAGCGTATGCTGGAAAGTTGAAGGAAAGTATCGGCGAATACCTCGAAAACTGCCAAAAAGGTACAGATAGTTTGCCTAAACAGGACTTGTTGCTGACGGGCTACCTGCAATGGTCGGGCGAAGACAAGCCAAGTGTAGAATGCAGTATGTGGGTAAAATACCTGAACGGCAAATTCTCGCTTAACAGAATGGAGGTTGCAAGGAAAGACCAATTTGGGCAACTGCTGAAAAAATCGGAACTGACAAACCTGTCAGTCATATCCGCACCCAAAGCGGTTGAGGCAGTCGCTTTGGTCAATGAAGAACCGAAGCAAAAGGCAGGTCAAAGTCCTAAGCGTTTCAAGCTATAACAACAGAAATAGTAAGGTTATGAAAAAACTAAGAGCAAATATGGACAGGTACTTTGACAAGCTGGACGAACGCTGGCGGGCATTGCCCTTGCGGAAACAGCACCAATACACACTTTACTTTTTTGTGGGGTATCTACTGCTTACGGCAGGTGTCATTTGCAAAGTATGGTACGATACCTCAAAGTCGGGTAACGATATGGTCATTGAGCATATCGAAAACCCTGTCCTCAAAAAAAGTAAAAGTCCTGCAAGATTGCAGGACACATTATCAACAATTCTAAAAAACAAGATTTATGAAAGAAAATGAGAACAAAAAGTCGGTTGTTCGGGTAACGGAAGGGAACCAGGCAGCAACCACTGATGTACTGCAAGACGGTACACAGAACAAAGCCGAAAAGCTCAAAAAGCCACTCATATTTGGCTTAATGGGAATTGTCTTCGTAGGTTGTATGTACCTCATATTTAAACCATCCGCAGACAAAAAGGAAATTGAGAACATCGGGCTGAACGATGCAGTACCGGAGGCTACCGGAGCAGGAATGCCTGCCGACAAAGGCAAGGCTTACGAGTTGGAAATGCTGGAACGCAAAGAGCAAGAAAAACGCAATGCACTTACCACGCTTTCTGACTATTGGAATACTGAAGACAAAAAAGAGCCTAATGATGAATTTCCCGAAGAAGACGAAAACAGCAGCTATGGCGTTGGCAGAGGTTCGGGAAGAAACGGCAATCCTGCATTGAGCAGTTACCGCAATGCACAAAGCACATTGGGTTCATTTTATCAGGATAACAACTCTGAAACAACAGAACTCCGCAGGCAATTGGACGAACTAAAAGAACAATTAGCCGAGAAAGATGTACCTAAATCTGTAACCGTTGATGACCAGCTTGCCATAATGGAGAAATCCTACCAGATGGCGGCAAAGTATCTGCCAACAGGTACAAATTCGACAGAAGCCCCACCTGCTAAGGATGCAGGTACGGCTACCGCAGGTTCAACTCAAAAGGAGCATTTTGTGGCATTCACACCTACAAGAAAGAACACCGTTTCCGCTTTGTATCGTGAGCCTACGGACAGTGCCTTTTTAGCCGATTGGAGCGAAACAAGAAACCGGGGCTTTTATACCGCAGGTTCTATTGAGCAAACGGCACAACCGAAAAACAGTATCAAAGCCTGTGTACACGATGCGCAAACGGTTATTGGCGAAACAGGGGTACGATTGCGATTGTTAGAGCCAGCCCAAACGCCTCAACGTACCATTCCGAAAGGAACGATTGTAACAGCTAATGCCAAATTTCAGGGAGGTCGATTGCAGCTAAAGATTACCTCCGTAGAATTAGAGGGCAACATCATTCCGGTTGATATTACTATTTACGATTTGGACGGACAGCAAGGCTTGTACGTTCCGTATTCGCCCGAAATGAACGCCCTTACCGAAATGGCGGGCAATATGAGCCAGACTTCGGGAACAAGCATAATGCTCACGCAGAATGCAGGACAACAGGTTGCTGCTGATTTAAGCCGTGGCGTGGTACAGGGTGTTTCGGGCTATTTCGCCAAAAAGGTAAGAACCCCAAAGGTTACGCTAAAAGCAGGGCATCAGGTCTTCCTTGTATCTAAAAAATAATGTTGAACTCAAATAATTTAAACAATGAAAAATCATTTAAAAACCTTTTGGGCATTTGCCCTGATACTCGGCTTTGCCGTACAATCTTACGCACAGGATAGTGCAAAAACTCCGCTTGCATTAGGCAAGATAGAACCGTATAGAATGGAAGTTACCTACGATAAAACTTCACATCTTATTTTTCCGACCGCCATCCGTTATGTGGATTTGGGAAGCGAATACCTGATTGCTGGAAAAGCGGAAGATGCGGAAAATGTATTGCGTGTAAAAGCATCGGTAAGGGAATTTGAAGCGGAAACCAATTTTTCAGTTATCACAAATGACGGGCGTTTTTACAGTTTCAATGTGTATTACAGTCCCTATCCCGAAGCGTTGAGCTATGACCTCTTGACAATGCAAAAGGCGGTTGATAAAGCCAACGGAAACGATGTGCTTTTTGAAGAATTGGGCAACAATTCGCCATCATTGGCAGGCTTGCTTTTGGAAACCATTTACAAAAAGGACAAACGTATTGTAAAGCATATCGGGGCTAAGAGTTTCGGTATTCAGTTTATCCTCAAAGGTATCTACATACACAACGGCAAATACTATTTCCATACGGAATTGAGAAACCGTACCAATGTGCCGTTTCAGATTGATTTTGTGAATTTCAAAGTGGTGGATAAAAAGGTAGCCAAACGTACCGTAGTGCAGGAACGCCCGATGATACCGCTTAGGACTTACAAACCATTGGATGAGATTGGCGGAAAAACGACCGAGCAAAACGTGTTCCTGTTAGACCAATTTACCATTGCCGATGACAAGGTACTACTTATTGAGATTTTCGAGAAAAACGGTGGCAGGCATCAGACACTCCAGATAGAAAATTCCGACTTAATCAAAGCTCGTTTGATTAACGATATGCACCTGAAATTTTAATAACCTTTTAAAGTAAATAATATGAAAAAGTATATCTATACCGTGATGCTCATCTTTATGGCCATCACGGTCACACAGGCACAAAGAATGTTACCTAAACAGAAAGGATTGGAAGTGAGTACGGGTGTGCTGTCCGATGATAAAATCGGTAACGATTATTACATCAATGTAGCAATGACCGTAAACGGCAAAAATGGTAACTACCAGCTTTGGGCGTTGGAATATACACACCAATACCACGATTATAAAGACCTCCGCATACCGCAGGAAACTTATACCGCAGAGGGCGGTTACAGTTTCTTCCTGTTGGGCGATGTTCGTAAGAACATCACGCTGAACTTTGGAATAACAGGCGTAGTCGGTTACGAAAGCATCAACCGTGGCGAAGCAATGTTGTATGACGGAGCGAAGATACTGAGCGAAGACAATTTTGTTTACGGAGCAGGCGGACGGCTCACATTTGAAACGTACCTGTCCGACCGTTTTGTGTTAGTCCTGCAAGGGCGTACAAAGGTTTTGTGGGGTACAGACTTGGAACAATTCCGACCGTCCGCAGGCGTGGGATTAAGGTTTAATTTTTAAAATGTAAAATGATGATAGCAATATTCAATAAATTCAGGATAGGATTAAGCTCAATATATATACTCTTGGCAATCCTCACGGCTTCGGTTACGTTGGTATCTTGTAGCAAAGACGATGAACTCGAAATACAGAACGATTTCCCTTTTGAGGTCAAAGTAATGCCTGTACCCAAAGATATTGCCAGTGGGCAGACCGTAGAGATACGGATTACCATACAGCGAACAGGCAATTACAGCAACACGCAATATTTTCTCCGCTACTTTCAATTTGACGGTCAAGGCACATTGCGGTATTATGACGAACCACCGTATTTGCCAAACGATTTGTATTCGTTGCCAACGGAGCAGTTCCGGTTGTATTACACTTCGGCATCTACCGTATCACAATCCTTTGAGGTTTGGATTTCCGATAACTTCGGTAACGAAAAGCAGTTGAGCTTTCAGTTCAACAGTAGTGATTAATGCTACTTATATAAAAGCAAAACCGACTGTTACAGGTCGGTTTTTTGCTTTTCAGCTTTCGGTGTACGTTGTTTTTTGTTTAAATTTACTTGAATTATAATCTTAACGGGTATGGATACAGTTACGGCTCAATTGGTGTTTGGTATTATTGTTATCGTTATTGCGATAGTGCTTATTTATTGGATAAACCGCAGGAAATTTTATAGGCGTAATGGTATGGGTGCAGAGGGATTTTCGAGTTTTGAAGCATCTGTATTTACCCGTTTTATAGAACGTGTCGGCAAATGGATTGCATACGCTTTGATAATTCTCGGTATTGTCTGTATATGGACTTATAGCCAAATGAAAAAGGACAAAGAGAAGCAACAAGTGGAGATACCTAACTCGAAATAAGTATTTTTATGGAAATTTAGATTATATGATTTAGTATTCATAATAAAGAGGAAAATTATAAAATGACAAAATCCTTTGATGACATAACCCTACGAAATATATCTGATATTATATCAAATATACTGACACATACGAAAATTACAGAACATTTATCAGGTGCTGGTATTTCTCAATCTCAATATGGCACAAATAAAACAGACAGATTGTTTTATGCTTTAAAAGAAAGACAAGCACAAGACAGATGTGGAAATAATGTATTGGCATTTGTTGTTAGATTATTAAATCCTAAAAGATATAATTCCGAAGATGAATTTGAAAAAGATAGAACAACTATCAATGAGAAACTTGTTTATGAAGGGATAGAAATTGATAAAAGTGGACAGCCCCGACAAGTTGATAAGGCGAAAACTATTTCGGAAGCAAAAAGCAGGTCACTAAAAATCAAAGAAAAAGTACACGGAATTGGAGTTCATTCAGAAATTTTGCCTTATTGTGAAGCTGAATGGTTAAAGGAAAATTATTTTCACGCTATACTTGAAATTACGAAAAGTGTAGCAGAGAGGCTTAGGCAAAAAAGTGGCTATACTTCAGACGGAGCAGATTTAGTTGATGATTGTTTTGCGTTGGGAAAGGACAAAAGACCTATGCTTGCTTTCAATACTCTGAAAAATCAAAGCGAAGAAAGTGAACACAAAGGTTTTGGAAATTTCTGCAAAGGATTTTTTTCTATGTACAGAAATCCAAAAGCACACAACCCCAAAATATTGGAAGATACCCAACTTTCACAAATGACAGAAGTTTTGGTTGTAGCAACAATTATTCACAACAAACTTGATAACACTTATAAAACGGGGCTTAAATAAAAAAAATCGGATAGCTCAAAAGGTTATCCGATTTTTCGTTTATGGCAAAAGTAAAAAGCCAAACACTGCCTTTCAACGCCAATCAATGCAACCTTTCCCAATCCTGCAATAAGCCTTTATAAATTCGACTTCCACAGAAAAAATGAGCAAACAATGGAAGTTATTGCAATACAAAAAACCGCATTGGACGGAATGAAGAATGACCTAAGGGAACTTTTGGAAATGACCGAAAATGCCACACGAAAATATACCCCGATTTTCAAAGAGGAGCAATGGCTCGATAACCAGGAAGTGTGTTTGATGATGAACATTACCAAACGGACTTTGCAGACCTACAAGGACAAAGGCTTATTACCATATTCCAAACTGAACCGCAAGAATTATTATAAACGCTCGGACGTACAGGCTTTACTCGAAGCCGGACAGCCGTACAATACCAACGACAATGGATTTACTGACGAATGAAACGGAAGAAATCATCGCCCATCAGGAAATGATAATGCAGTTGAGAAACCGTATTGAAGAAATATTAAAAAATTACCGTCCTGTAATGAACGGAGAAATATACTTGTCGGGCGAAGATGTGTGTAGGCTGTTACATATCAGTAAACGGACTTTACAGCAATACCGTGACGATAATATCCTGCCGTATATACAAATTGGGGGTAAGATTATTTATAAGGAAACGGATATTCTGACCGTCTTAGAACAGAACTATATAACCAATGACAGACATTGCTTCTAATTAATTTGGTTCTGACTATGTTTCAACGGAAGGACTTTAGTATATTTGCTATGTAAAATATAACAATACTTAAAGTGTTTTTGCTTTAGGTCTTGGTACTGAAAACTGGTAATTTTTTGTATCCCCAAGACAATAAGTAAGAACGCTCACGTCATAGGCGTGGGCGCTCGCTTATTCGGGGATTAAGGCGTACCAGTGCCTCAGTATCGGTAAGTGTGGTTGCCTGCGCTTCTTTTTTTTGTGCAGGGCTACATCAACTCAAAAAAGTAATGATATGGAAACTGGTACAGCACAACAAAAAATTGCCCTCGCCTTTATCAATGATAAAAGCCCGATTTTGGATTTGACCTGCAACGACCTCGTTGCTTCAGGAATTGAAGTATTGTTCCGTTCTGAAAACATTGAAGACGGACTATCTCAATTACCAGCATTAAAAACACTTCCCAACATTTGTATTATTGACCTTGATTTTTACAATAAGAATGTGCTGGCACAGCTTCAAGAATTGAGAACACAATATCCAACCATTAACCTGATTGCACATAATGATATTGATGCAGAAAAAGCCGTAAAACCTCTTTTGGAAATTGGTTTTACAGGTTATTTGCTCATTGGTAGCGATACGGACGATTTTAAAAAAGCTATTGATGTTGTTACCAATGGCGGTAGATATTTTAGTGTGGGAGTAGCGGAAATTGCACAGGAATATTTCAGTAATAAGTAACGTTCCGATTATAATAGTATAAAATATCTGTTCTAATCAAGCGGCGTTCTTTTGCTTCTCCTATGTTTGTATAATATAATCTAAGTGAAGAAGGGCGAGAGCAGATTTTGCTTTAAATAGCCTATATGGTATATTCAAGAAAAGAAACTGCCTCCTCTTCTTTAACCTTTTAGAATCTGAACAGAATGTAAGGAATTTGCTCATTATGATGAGTCTTATAGCCAGTATATCCAGTCAGGAGAAAAGATGAAGAAAGGTTATCACTTACCTAAACCAGATAAGATGAAGGTATTATTAAAGCAGACAGTAGGAATTGATGTAGCACAAAATGAATTAGTTGTATCGCTTGGTCGAATGGATGAACAAATCAGCATAGAAGTTTATGCATACAAAGTATTTCCCAATACTCGAAAGGGTTTTTCAAGCCTTGTGTCATGGGTAAATAAGCAGACATCAATTACAACAGAAGTACGGTACGTAATGGAAGCAACAGGCGTTTATCATGAATCCTTAGCCTATTACCTATGCAGTATTAAAAAACAAGTCAGTATCGTTCTGCCAAACAAGATTAGTAATTATGCGAGAACACTTGACATAAAAACCATAACTGACAAGAGCGCTTCACAAGCCATTTCGAGATTCGGTTTGGAAAGGCAATTGGAAGTTTGGCAACCTCCTTTAAAAATATTCAATGATTTGAGACAGCTTTGTCGGGAACGAGAGCAGTTGGTACATGAGCGTACAATGTTAAAAAATCAACTGCATGCAGAACGTACTTCTGAAACATCAAGTGAAAGCTCAGTGAAACGAACAAAAAAAAGAATAGCTCTTATTGATTCGCAGGAAAAAGAGATAAGAGAAGAAATTGCTATACTTATCAAAGGAGACGAAGTTCTACTAGAAAAGATGAATATGGTATCTTCTATTCCTGGAATTGGAAACTTAACCGCTGTAACCATTATAGCCGAAACTAACGGATTCGAGTTAATAAAGAATAAAAGACAATTGGTCAGTTATGCAGGATTAGATGTAAGAGAAAAAACATCTGGAACCTCAGTGAAATCCAAACCCCGAATATCCAAGCGGGGTAATCGGAATTTAAGGAAAGTAATGCACTTTCCGGCACTGGCTGCAATCAGGACTGATGAAAGATTCAGAGATATTTTCTTAAGAATAGTTTCAAGGCATGGGATTAAAATGAAGGCTATAGTTGCCATCCAAAGGAAATTATTGGAATTGACATACATATTATGGAAAAGTAATGCCTATTATGATTCAGAATATGAACGCAAAATAATCTCATCAGAAGTTATAACATTACCATAATTAAGGAAATAGCCCCAACACAGTTCCTTACAATTTTAAAGTGTATTAGCTTACTAGCTATTATGTCAGGATTTTACATGCATAATTTTAATAGATCTTCACTACAAAGTGACACGGATTTATTACCCAAATTAAGCTTATTTCATAGATTTAGAACCCATCTATGAGGCAGAGTAAGTTAATATTGGTAAATTGCGATATTTAACTTTTACATTTAAAACATGAAGGATAAGATCAATCTAAATATTTTCAAAGACTTTGTTCAATCAAGTAATTTTGGAGGTTTCCTCCTTTTTTTATGCGTAGTGATTTCAATGATAGTGGCAAATACATCAATGGCCGTTCCGCTACAAAATTTATTGGACACAAAGCTGGGGTATGAAAATGAAGCCATACACCTCAATTATTCCGTAAGTATGTGGATCAACGACGGATTGATGGCAATCTTTTTTCTGTTGGTAGGTCTGGAAATTAAGAGAGAAATTGTTGAAGGAGAACTCTCTTCTCCTAAAAAAGCAATCTTGCCTATCCTTGCTGCTATCGGTGGAGCAGTTGTCCCCGCATTGATTTATTTATATTTTAATTCAGGAACCCCGACAGCTTCCGGCTGGGGTATTCCCATGGCTACCGATATTGCTTTTGCATTGGCCGTAATTTCGCTGTTAGACAAAAGAGTACCAACCAGTTTAAAAATATTTTTAGCGGCTTTGGCGATAGTGGATGACCTCATAGCTATTTTAGTAATTGCCATTTTCTATTCATCCGGAATTGAGTTAGGCTATCTAGGCTATGCCGGAATTGGAATACTAGTACTGATTTTGATGAACCGATTCAATATTAAGAATCCCTATCTATATCTAATACCAGGAGTGTTTATATGGTATTTTGTGCATCATTCTGGCATTCATGCCACTATAGCAGGTGTACTGGTAGCGATGACCTTGCCAACCAATGATACAGAAGTTGAATCTCCGTTAGAGAAACTAGAACATGCACTTGTAAAACCTGTTAACTTTCTAATTATTCCCATTTTTGCATTCGCCAATACAAATATTACAATTCATCAGGAAATGATAGAAGGACTGACTTCCCCTTTAGGTTTAGGTATTTCACTGGGATTGATTTTTGGTAAGCCCATTGGCATTGTTGTAACCTCTTTGATATGCTCTAAATTAGGGATAGGTCAACTTCCTGCAAACAGTAACTTTATTCACATTATTGGCTTAGGATTATTAGCTGGAATAGGTTTTACAATGTCCATATTTATATCTATGCTTTCATTTGACAATCAGGTTTTCATTGAAGAGGCCAAGCTATCTGTTTTAATAACATCACTCATTGCGGGTATAATAGGATATGTGATTTTGAATTTATCAAGTAGAAGAAAGAGTAAGAAGACTGAAATTTAAATTCAGTCTTTTTTACTATAATATTTCTCCTTTAGCCATAAACTTGCCTTTACCAATAATATCAGTACCGGAACTTCTACCAGTGGGCCGATAACACCCACAAATGCCTGTGGCGAATGAATGCCGAAAATCGATATTGCTACGGCTATTGCTAATTCAAAATTGTTTCCTGTGGCTGTAAATGCGATGGATGCGTTTTTGTCGTAAGGAACTTTAAGAGATTTATTGATAAAGAAGCTCACGAAAAACATCAACACAAAATAGATGATTAGCGGTATGGCTACTTTTACTACATCCATTGGTAATTCCAATATTTTATCGCCTTTCAAGCTGAACATTAATACTATCGTAAACAGTAAAGCGTACAAGGTAATTGGCGATATTGCGGGGACGAATTTTCGGTTATACCATTCTATACCTTTTGATTTTATAAGGAAGTAACGGCTTAAAAAACCTGCTAGGAATGGAATACCTAAATATATCAATACGCTTTCGGTAACATCTTTCATGGATACGCTTACATTGAAATTGGCTAATCCTAATTTTGCAGGTAATACGTTGATGAATAACCAAACTAAAAAGCTGTAAGTAAATATCTGGAAGATGCTGTTTAATGCAACTAACATAGCTGTATATTCTCTGTTTGCTTTAGCTAAGTCACTCCAGACGATGACCATGGCAATACATCTTGCCAAACCGATAAGAATTAAGCCTGTCATATAATCGGGTTCGTTACGTAAAAACAAAACCGCTAATCCAAACATCAATAGCGTGCCGATTACCCAATTGAGCAATAAGGATATGCCAATTACTTTTTTATCTCTAAATGCTTTGGGCAATAAGGAATAATCAACCTTTGCCAAGGGGGGGTACATCATTAATATCAATCCTATTGCCAATGGAATATTGGTAGTGCCAACAGATAAGCTGTTGGTAACATTAGAAATATTGGGAAAGAAATGACCCAAACCCACGCCAATTGCCATTGCAAGGAATATCCATAAAGTAAGGTATCTGTCTAAGAATTTTGGTTGCATTGCTAATTTGTAAGTTCTTTATATTGGTTTGATGTCAATAAGTCTTCTAATTCTGTAATGTCTTTTATTTCAATTTTAATCAACCAACCGTCTTTATAAGGATGGTCGTTTATGAGTGTTGGTGCTTTCAAAAGTAGTTCGTTCGTTTCAGTGATTTTACCCGATACAGGCATAAATAAATCACTGACCGTTTTAACTGCTTCAACAGAGCCGAATACTTCGTCCTGCTGAAAACTATATCCAACGTTTGGTAAATCCGCATATACGATTTCGCCCAATTCACTTTGCGCAAATTCTGTAATGCCTATTGTACCTGTGTTGTCCTGTATGCTTATCCAGGTATGTTCTTTTGAATACTTTCTTTCGGTTGGAAATTCCATTTTTATAAATTTTAGATTAGTAACCTCTTCTTAAATTTTCTGCGTATTCGTTTGGTAAAATGCTTTCTTCAACTGCTTTTGCAGCCCTTTCAATATCATAATCAAAGCGTATAAATTCTACACTGATACTATCTTTGTCCAACACAGAACTGTTTTCATTAATCGTAAACATTACATAACCGCCTCTTACATCGCTGTCCTTCGGTTTACCAACCGAACCGATATTAATGGCGTGTCTGAAATGATTTTGACCGTCAATACCCGAATTTAAAACTCTGTGATAAGGTTTGTGTGTGTGTCCGAAGCACATAATGTCTGCATCGGCTTGCTCCATAATGCGAAGCATACTTTTTTCCTCACGGTCTTCAAAAAGATATTCGTTTATTTTTCTCGGACTTCCGTGTACCAAAAGCAAATTCAATTTATCTTCATTCAGTTGAAATTCTACTTTGATATGGGCTGGAAGTGTACGCAAATACGCTCTTTCTTCATCTTTCATCAAAGAATTTGTGAATGAAATAGAAATATTTCCGTTATCTTTTTCACTGTCTGTTTTGTAGGCACAACCGCATTCGTTGCTCATTCTGCCAATGCCAAAATCGTAATTTCCGGCAATGGTTGGTATTCTCCTTTTACGGATTTCGTTTACCACTTCGTTTGGCCAAATATTATAGCCCACCAAATCGCCCAAACAATAAATACTGTCTGGTTTTCTTTTTTCAACATCTTCAAAAAATGCTTCTAATGCAGGTAAATTGGCGTGAATATCACTGAATAATGCTATTTTCATTTTGTCTAATTTTTATTGTTTAAATATTTTGTTTAAGATAACTTTAGATAAGATTAAATAAATACCCTAATAATGCTCCTCCAATAACCACAAAGGCACTATTTATTTTTTTGAATTTGAAAACTACGATCGCACTTATCATTGCAATTAATATCGTCCGCCAATCAGTAATAGTTTCTTTGCCCATTGTAAGACAAATAGCGGCTATGATTGCAACAGATGCCACATTGACCGCATCGAGAAAAATGGACAGTCCTTTAGATTGGCGCATTTTTTTCATCAAGGGATTTAGCAATGCTACTAAAATAAACGACGGCAGAAAAATAGCAATCGTAGAAATAACTGCTCCGGATAGTCCGTTGATTTGATAGCCAATAAACGTAACTGAAGAAAAAACAGGACCTGGGGTAAACTGTCCAACAGCAATAGCATCCATTAATTGCTGCCGGGTGAGTAAGCCCGTTGCAACTAATTCCGTATCTAAAAAGGCGAAAAGAACATAACCGCTTCCGTAGAGGATAGCACCAATTTTCAGGAATATCCAAAATAATTTGGTATTTGTTTCAGACAGTAAGGGGCTTTGTGCGATTTGTAAGAATGCGAGCGGGATAAAACTTTGGAGCGTATTTTTTGTATCCTGAAGGTAATACAAGGCCATTGCCAGCAATCCCGCTCCAAACATCAAATAGATTTCACTAATGCCGAATAATGACAGTACCAAAACAAGAATACCTACAACCGCCAAGAATGTGGACTTTACTGATTTCTTTGCTAATGGAAAAACAGCTCCTATGATAATAGCGATGATTGCAGGTTTGATACCGTAAATAAAGGGCTGTACTTCGGGCAATTGTCCGTATTGCTGATACAACCATGCAAATATCCCGGTAATGAAAACCGCAGGTAAAATAAAGCATAACCCTGCAAAGATTAATCCTTTCCAACCGCCTTTGTCATAGCCGATGTGTATCGCCATTTCTGTACTGTTGGGGCCAGGAATGAGATTAGTAGCTCCCAACAAATCCAAAAAATGCTGTTCGCTCATCCATTTTCTTTTCACTACTACCTCCTGCTGCATCATAGCAATATGAACCGCGGGACCTCCAAAACCAATAAAACCGAGCTTGAGAAAGAGCTTGGCAATTTCCTTTATTTGAATATCACGCTCCATTTCTCATTACGATTTTATCAATAGACCAATTACCTCCACCTTTGATTAACAAAAACATACTTCCCAAAAGCATCGCCCAATCCGTACGGCTGCCGTGCAGCAATTCCCAAATACCCTCATTAGCCAAAATAGATGTTTTGGTCGTGGCAATGGCAACAAGCATAATGATGATGAGCGGAATACTTGCTAACCTTGTAAGCAACCCGAGCAAAATAAGTGCTCCGCAAAGGATTTCAAATATGCCTACAAAACTTCCAAGAAATTCAGGAGATGGCAAGCCAATTTTTTCAAACCGCCCGGCTCCCCGAAAAGCAGGAAACAGCAATTTTTGAATGCCCTCCGATAAAAAAACACCTCCAACAATCAGTCGGATTATGATTGTTGTCTTTGAATTATCTGTATGAATGATTTTTGAAAACATAAAAATTCAATTTTAACAACATCCGCCACCTGGAGTACAAGCATTAGCATTATTTACAGGCAGTTCCGCCAAATTTTTCTTTACTTTTTCGGAAGGAATACCGCAGGCATCTTGAGCCAAACAAGCTGTTGTTTTATTTTTCAGTACAAATGTCTCTCCGTTGAAATCCAAATCATACTTACCAATCGTTTCGCTTTGGTATTCCACTTCAATTTCCGCATCTTCTATGCCCAATTTTTCTTCGGATAGCTTGATGATGTTTAATAGCTTAGCTGGCTTTAATTTGTGCTCGAAATCGTCTGCATTCCATAATTGGAAGTTTACAACTTTTTCCGAACGGATTACGCCACCACAGTCTATAAAGTTTTTAGTAATTTGTCCCACTTCGGTAACGTGGAAATGTTCTGGAACTAAGGTTCCGTTTTCTAATTGAAATCCAACATTTACTAATGTTGGCAGGATTTCTTTAATTTTTGATAGCTTCATATTTCTGATATTAACTCAATAAATGTTATATTGCAATGTTACGATGATTTGGTGTTAAAAAAAGCTTAACAGCATTCTTTACTATTTACATTCTCGACAAAAAAGCTATTGAGTTCCTTCTTAATCTCATTCCAGACTGTTTCATTAATACAGTAACATACACTAGTTCCTTCTATATTTCCTTTAATGATACCAATATTTTTCAGCTCTTTCAAGTGTTGTGAAATTGTCGCTTGTGCCAATCCCAATTCTTCTACAAGATCATTACAGATGCAGGCATTTTGTTTAATGATATGTTGCAGTATAGCTATACGGGCAGGATGAGCCAGTGCCTTTAAAATACTAGCTAAATGGTTCTGCTGTTCTGTAAAAATTTCGGTTTTTGTGACACCCATCAGTTTTATAAAAATAAATATATCGCAATATTACGATAATAAATTTAAACAGCAATAATTTTTTTAAAAATTATTGCTGTAGTTGTAATATTAAACTTGGGTATTCCGATGCTATTTATTAGTCATTACTTTGTAGGTAGGATCTTCAATAATATTCACATCAATAACTGTTTCTGCATTTTTAAGTAATTGCCTGCAATCTTGGCTTAAATGACGTAAATGTAGTTTTTTACCTTCCTTGTGATACTTCTCCGTAATTTTATTTAAAGCTTCAATAGCAGACATATCAACTACTTTACTTTCCTTAAAATCAATTACAACTTCATTCGGGTCATTTAGTAAGTCAAATTTTTCAATAAATGCGGCAGTAGAACCAAAGAAGAGCGGCCCAAAAATTTCGTAATGCTTTACACCATCTTCATCTACATATTTTCTTGCACGTATTCTTTTAGCACTCTCCCAGGCAAATACTAGAGCCGAAATGACTACACCAATCAAAACCGCTAAAGCTAAGTTGTGCAATACTATGGTTATAACTGCTACCAACATACCAATAAAAATATCGTGACGAGGCATTTTATTAATAATTCGAAAGCTGACCCACTCAAATGTGCCTATAGCTACCATCATCATCACCCCGACTAATGCCGCCATTGGAATTTGCTCGATTACAGGACCTGCAACCAGAATGATTAATAAAATTGCTATAGCTGCAACTATTGCAGAAAGTCTGGCTCTTCCTCCAGCTCCGATATTCACTAAAGTCTGGGCAACCATTGCACATCCACCCATTCCGCCGAAGAAACCGTTGGTGATATTGGCTATACCTTGCGCCGCAGTCTCACGGTTAGATTGTCCTTTTGTGCTGGTTATTTCATCAACCATATTAAGCGTTAACAGACTTTCAATCAATCCAACCCCTGCCATTACCAAGGCATAAGGGAAAATAATTTCCAATGTTTCCAGAGTAAAAGGAATAGAAGGGATGTGAAATGAAGGTAAAGAACCTCCTACAGAGGCGATATCAATTACTTTTTTAGTATCGATGCCGAAAAAATATACAATACCAAAGACAACTATTATTGCTACTAAAGATGCAGGAACTGCCTTTGTAAATTTTGGCAATATAAATACGATGGCTATAGTTAGTAATGTCAGTCCAGCCATTAGATAAAGCGCCGGCCCCTGCATCCAACCTTCTATCCCGTTTTCTACAACTTTAAATTGAGCTACCTGTGCCATGAAAATGATTACTGCAAGGCCGTTTAAAAAACCATACATTACTGGTTGTGGGATCAGGCGGACAAATTTACCCAGTTTAAAAATTCCTACTGAAAATTGCAGTACACCTGCTAATATAACCGCAGCAAAAAGATATTCCACACCGTGTGATGCTGCCAATGCGATAAGTACTACTACCGTTGCTCCGGCTCCCCCAGAAACCATTCCGGGTCTGCCTCCCAAAATTGCAGTAACAATACCCATTAAAAAAGCTGCATAAAGCCCTGTCAAAGGCGAAAGCCCTGCCAGAATAGCAAAGGATAAAGACTCAGGTATCATGGTCATAGCCACCGCAAGACCCGCAAGAATTTCGTTTTTGTAATTAATTTTCTGTTTGAAATCAAACAAATTGATAATTTTCTGCATAAAAATTTATGTTTAAAGTGGTAAAAATGTAAATAGAAAAGTATGTACACGAAAGCAAAACCTTCGGGTACGACAGAGAAGCCAATAAATTAAAATTGGGAAATATAACAGTTAGCCTAAGATCAAGGCGGAGTAACTTGGGATGATATTTGTACTGTTCTTTTCATTGAGTGATGCAAAAGTACAATTTATAGTTATTGTAGACAATTTAACACCAAAAAAAACTAAAAAAAATTGTTTCACAACACAGAATCTTTTCTTTGGTCGCTTATGTGAAAAGAAAAGAAGTCATTGCATACCTAATCATTGGGATAATGAATATCCCACACAATAATGTCGCAACCTGTTTGGTAAAAGGTAGAGAAAGGAAATTGTGTAGCGGTGCATTTTGACAAAGGGGTTGCACCGATTTGATGCAAAAAGACTGTCCCGACCATCGGGAGGATCTGTCTTTTTGCCGCCCGACTTTTCGGGTCAGGCGACTTTTATCGGGTGGGTGCGGAAATCTTTCAGATTGTGAAAAAATCCTTTGTATTCAGTCATTCCCCTGCGAAATAAGTTCCACAGCAAAGAACAACCCATTTGGGTTAATGAGGAATTGATAAACAAGTCCTGGTGTTCCAACGCTTCGGCAAGGGAGCAACTTGGCGTGTTATCCTCTTGTTCGGATTGCTTCAGCAATTCGCCAAATTCATCGGTAACAAATGGCAGGCTTGCCACCGTTTGGTATTTCTCTGAATTGGGTTGCTTTATCTCTCCGATAGTAGATAGTAGCACTTGTCCTGTATCTTGGCTGTTGCCAAAATCCAACCAATATTTCGGCTCATCTTGGTAGTGTCTGCGGTAACTTATTTCTTTAAGAATTTCAGCAACGCCAAACCTCGCCTGTACATTGTCCACACAAGTAATAGTAATGATTGCCCTTGCTTTTTCGGGTATTCTACCAAACTTGTCCTTTTCAAATTTTACCGTTTCGGCTTTCCAATTTGTACCGATGCAACGATTGATACGGTTTATCAATGCAACCGATTTGTACAATCCTGTTTCACTTTCAAAAAAACGCTGTCTGCCTAAATTGGCACTCGTGATAACATCATCATCCCAAAGGCGGACTTGCAACCCTGCGTGTCCCAACGCTATCAAGCTCTCGTTTATTTCCATTAAAGCGGTCAATACTTTTGAGCCTGTGCCACCTGCCCCGATAAGGTTTACCGAAATTGGGTTTGTCGGATTGAGCAGATAATTGTCCGTAAAATGGATTGCTGTTTTTGCTGTATTCATCACAATAGATTTTTAAGGGTTTTGTTATTCTTTTTTAATACTTCTTTCGGAAAAGGTTTATCAGTATTGATAAGGTCTTTCCAAAGGTTTACAATGTTTTTTTTCGTGAGGTTCTCGCATAATGAATGGCTGAAATAGGAATTAAAAAAATAATGTTCCCACGCCTGTGTAAATTCCTCAACCGAAGCCGAATTTTTAATATCAATACTAACAGTACCCATACATACATTGCCCTTTTCGTAGATATTGAAGAAAGGTGCGTAATGCAATGGCGTTTTCTCGGTGGGTCTTCTGTCGCTTGCCAAAGCAAATACAGTAAGACTGCTTTTGCTCGCTAACCAAAGCATTGGCGGTACTTGTGCCATTCCGTTGGATATGCCCAAACTATCCACAAAATACAGTTGTCTTTGCTGTGCTTTGGTGTACCATAATACTATACCTTTTTCAGCATTTGGATTGATATGCAGAATGTTTGTAGGCAATATTCCCTTTGACTTTAAAAAGGCTGTGTTCTTTTCTTCATCGGTCTGTAACGCCTTTGCCAATACGTTGGCTTCTTTTACGGTCAATGGGTGGGCATTGATAGGCGTTCCGTTGCTATCCATATCGAAATGCTCCACGTACATTGCTGTATCTGTTCCTTTGGTTTCATAGAAAACCAAAGCGGATTTTGGATAGTATAATGTGCCGAAATCTTTGGTTATGTCGTTTACGGTGTTCATTTTTCTGTTGTTTTATAGTTATATAATAAGTAAGAAAGGTCATCCAACAATTCAAACAGGCGATTTTCAAAATCAAGGTTGCCTTGTGTTATTTTACTGCCGTCAAATGCTTTGCAAATGGTCGGCTCTTCCATTTTTCCGTATTCGTTGAACTCATTGTTGATGCTTTCGGAAAGGCTTTCATATAGCCAACCTTTGGTATCTGCGATAAATGAAATGTACTTTTCCATTCCGATTGCTTCGGTTTCGTAATCATCGTCATAAGGGTCTTCTTCGGGCAATGGTGCGTTTCTAAAAAAAGTTGCTTTCGGATATTCAGTACAAAGGGCAAACGCATTACACGCTACCTGCCAACATTCCCTGTCGAACGTGTCAAGGCTTTTAAATCGGTTCAAACGCTGTTCAAATATCTTTAGATTGCTTCGGTTAAATAACTTTTGTTCTATCCTGTCGCCAATATATTCGGCATTTCTCAACTCACTTCTATATGTTTCTGTTTCGTCCGTTTCCTCGTCCTGTTCTACCCAATCTTTATGCGTTTCATACAACCAATACAAATAGCTGTCTTCCTGCCTGTAATACGGCACATCGGCAATATGGTACAGATAACTGCATACCGATACAAGTAGCTGTGCGGTCTTTTTACGCTTCGGGTCTTTGAGCATTTTAAAGAGTGGTGCAATAGGAATATAATACAAGGTTGTACCTACATTATACCTTTCCTCACTTACAAAAAAGGTTTTCTTACTATCCTGTACCAATTTGAAACTGTCCCAATTTATGTTGGTACGTTTTACTTTGGTTTCCATATCCCACATAGATAATACTACATTGTATGGAAACTCAAAATCTTGGGTTTGCATCGGTTCAATGCTGTAATGCTCGGCAAGTCGGGAAAGGGACTTGTAAAAATCCCTCTCCGTTTTCTGACAAGCCTGTACGGATTGTGCTGTTTTCAGTTTAGGCAGAAACGTACACTTTAGAATACCATTGGTAGCATTGCTATCGGTACGGATTTCTGCTTGTCTTTCTGCACTTGGTTTGCGTCCTTTGGTCTTTGTAGCCAATTTGCGAACTCGCCCAACTGTCGGTGTAACTGCTGTTGTCGTTTCTGTTCGGGTATATTGATTGTTCCCGATATGATGTTGCGTTGCATAATTCATCGTTTTAAAATTTTGGTTTAACCTTTCGTACCCATTACGCTCTCAAATTTGTACTCTACCGCATCGTCTTTTATCTGTGGTGCAGATGCTTTTGCCGTTGTCAAAATCGGGTACATATTGGCGTAAAAATTCATTACGGCTTCCACGCTCCAACGTGGCTCTGGGTCGGTCAGTCTGATGTCCTGTCCTTTGTCTTTGAGTATGAAAACTCGTTCTAATTGCGTTGCTAATAACATAACTTTCTAATTTTGGGGTTAACACTTTTATTCTTCCTCGTCCGCTTCATCAATAGGATAATCGGCAGTAACTTCTTCCACCTTTGGCGGTTCGGGTGTAGCTTCTTCCATTGCTCCGAAAAGTCTCGGTGTTGCGAACTTGTCGGACAATGAAGTTTTGCGTTTGCGTATCTCGTCCGCTTTTTCGGGAAACTCCGTTATATCGGGTACTTTCATCCACGCTTCGCGGAACTTGCCCTCTTTCTCCAACTCGTCAGCCTTTACCATAGCATCTTTAAATTTCTTGTCTTTGGCTTCTTTTTCCTTTTTCTCCTTTTCTGCTTTTTCTTTCTCGATTGCCGATTGCTTTTTAACTTCTTCCAATTGCTTTAAGAATTTTTCCATATCCACCATTAAGCCCGATACCTTTTGTATAGGTGTGGTAATCTGTTCAAAAAATCCCTCGTCAAACTCTTGGGGTGTGGCGTTAAATGTCAATGGGGGAATAAGGTTTTTGGCACTATCTCCGCATTGTTCGTTATTGAGCAATACTGTTACGATTAGGTTGCTTTCTATTCCTTTTGAAATGTTCAGTTGCAATACTCCTGTAAAGTCCAACTGCTGTATCTGATTGAAAAAATTTGTGTTCATCGTTCTTTGATTTTAATTGTTGTTTAACCGTTTTTTGATTGCTTTTAGTTTCTCGTATATGTCCATCCAATAGGCATTTTGCCTTTTATCGAAGTCTGAAAAACTTTTGTCCTCGTGGCTATACCCTGTATTTCGTTTGGCAATACAGATAGCTTCTTTTAGGTCGGTTACTTCAATTTCGTAACCGTTCAAATCCGTTATTTTCATACCTGTTCTAATTCTTATTTAGTGATTTCCGCTATTTGGTCAATCCTGCCGTAAACAATACTTCTAAGGCTTGTTTTGTCGGGGGCGTTGTATTCTGCCCAACTGCCGTACTGCTTCACTACATAGGTTTTCAAAATATCCTCAAACCCGAAGCGATAACCCATAAGGGGTACGGCTCTTTTGAAGTAGGCATTTCGGTTTACTGCTTCCGCAAGCCAATTTTTTTCTGCTCGGCTCAACTTGTCGCTTTTGTTCAGTTTTTCCCTTAGTAGGTAAACCTTTGCATTTTGCAGGGTTTCCAATTCGGGAACATCGTAGCGTACAAACTTTGTGGCTATTGCTGTCGTTTCCATTGTATCTGCTTTAAGTGTTATGAATTAGTTTCAGCATCGGTGTATTTTCCATTTTCATAGTAGCCTATAAGCCGTTCCCAAAGCCGTATTAGGCTGTCGGTATCTACATAGAAATACTCTGTTCTGTTGCAATAGATGATGTATATAGCTTCATCCCTGTATTGCGTTTCAAGGCTTTTTTCTTTAGCCATACTTTTGGCTTCGTCTATGGTTTTTGCTTTCATATTCTGCTGTTTTGTATCGTTATCAATCTTTACTATATCCACAATGGCACATTCGGGACAACCCTCTACGGCTGTTATCTGCTGTATTGCTCTCTGCTTTCCGCTAAGTGATACTACTGTCAGCGTTACTTTGCCTGTGTCGTGTTTCAGCGTTGCTTTATAGGTTTCCATTGTCATAGCTGTTGTTTATAATAGGCTACCACCGATTAAGGCGGTAGCCTGTGGTTATCTAATTAAGGTTTAGGATTTCCGCACCGTCCAGAGCAAATGCAGTACATAGTTCAAATGCTTTCTGCGATTTGAGTTGGGCAGTACCACCCAATACAATGCTCTGCAACTTGGCTTCGTCATTCTTGTAACTCCTTACATTCTGATAGTAGCCTGTCACAGAATTGTACGCTCCGAACAACGTACCTTTGGTAGTGTCCATTTGTTGGGTGTCGCTTATCATAGCATACGCAAAAGCATCCTCAACGACATTTTTGAACACGGTGGAAATTTCATCTTCCGCACCTTTTTTGATTAGGTCAAGCGTTTCCTTATTTGGGCAAAGTGCCAACTGTATTAGCTTTCTTACTTCTCGGTCTGTTACCTTTACTTTTGCCCATTCGTTGAAAATGCCCTCTAATTGGTTGCTCAATGTGTTGGCAAGTCCCATAATCTTGTGAGCGTTCTCGATACGTTGTTTTGCTCCCGAAGTGTGCTTGATACGGACTACATTGGTCATACTGCGTAACGAAGCATTCAGCGTGTTTTGGCATACAATACGGATAGGCGTAAATGCGGCTGTGATACTTCCGCTACCATCGTGCGAAGTGGTTAGGAAAATGTACTTTTCCGTAACATCATCGCCATTGCCTACACGGATATAGTCGGGCAATTTGGCTGTGATAAAAACACGTTCTCCGTTGCCTAACGCTCCTGCGGTTTCGTACAGAATGCCCTCGCCACCGCCTACAATGGCATCAAAGAAATTAAAGGCTTCACGGTTTTGTACGATATGGTAATCCTTACCGACTACGCCCAATACTGCATTGTTATCGGTGCGTATGTTGGCGAAATAGTTAGGTACTTCTAATTCGCTACTGTCTATCTCTATGCCGTTGGTGGTTTCGATAATGCCCGAACCTTTGGTAAATAGTGGGGATTTTACGACTTCGTAATCTAACCCTGCGTATTTGATTGCTTCCTCACTTGTCGGGTATTGTTCTACGATTTGACCTAAACCGTGCCACGCTTTTTGTTGTACGCTAAAAAATGAATAACGTCCTGTTCTCTCGTTGAAATTGATATTATGTGCCATAATGCTTAAAATTTGATGTTTAAAAAATGATTGAATACTCGTTGTTAGAATGGGAGGTCGTCATCTGCTCCCTGTGCAGTAAAGCTGTTGTTCTCGGCTTGTGCAGTAGCCTGTATGGTTTCGGCTCTCTTACTACCTCCGTGCAGTTTGATTTGAGAGGTATGAAAGTTCAGCCCCGAATGTGCTTCGCCGTTTTTGCCTATCCACGCCCTTGTGCTTATTCTGCCTGTGAGTTCTACCAAAGTGCCTTTTGTGAGTAGGCTTGCCACGTTTGCAGAAATCCAATAGGCACAATCGAAATAGGTTGTTTGCTCTATTCGTTCACCTTGCTTGTTTTTGTAGCTTTCATTGGTCGCTACTGAAAAGTTTACTACCTGTTTTTCGTTCGACAATGTGCGTACTTCCGCATTTTTTGTCAGTCTTCCGATAATGTTCATAATCGTCCTGTTTTAAAAGTTTTACATTTTGTTACGTTCGCTTTTCTCGTTTCCTGCTTCCTGTTGTGGTTTGCTCCGCTTCGCTTCGCATAATTTTTTCCAAAAGAAAAACCGGAAAAAAGAAAGCAGATAATCCAAGCGGGCAATAGCGAAAACCAAGAAAAAAAATGATTTAATGGGGGTTCCTTTAGGGGGAAACCGTTCATTCATTTTTTTTATTGGTGGGTGTGTGCGGTGGCTGCCCGCTATAACTTAGCTGCCTTTTTACCGGTTGATTGTGGAAATATTCTGTTCTAATTTTTATGGAATAAATGACCAGGCTATGAGAGCCTGAAATAGAGGTTGGAATAATCGAAAAGTAAGGGCATAAAAAAAGCAGGATAGTTAAATCCTGCTTCAATCTGATAAGTAAAGAATGCACTAATTTTTAAACCATAATTTCTTCGGTATTGTAAATTTTATCTGCGTTTGTATGTTCATTCAATAATGCTATTTCTTCCCGTTCCATTTTAATAATAAACGCATCTTCCATTGCCTTAAATTTAGGCGAAACCAAATCCATATCCTTACTGATTTTTTGGCTGGTAATCTTAGCATAAATCTGTGTAGTGGAAATATTCTTATGACCCATCATTTTGCTAAGGCTTTCAAGCGGAACACCCTCGGTCAAAAACATTGTGGCGAATGTATGACGGGCGGTGTGGAATGTAACTTTCTGTTCTGTAACAATACCCGCTTCCTCAATAAGTTTACCTATATGCGTGTTGCAAGTCGCATTGGATGGCATTGGGAATACAAAATCATTTCTTGTAGCTCCACGATATTTCTCAATGATGCGTTTGGGGATTTCCAAAAGACGGACGTTGGAGGCAACATCTGATTTCTTTCTCCTGCTGATTATCCATTGGTGTCCATCAAAGAAAGACTGGATATTGCTCCATTTCAGTTTCTTAATGTCTATGTAAGAAAGCCCTGTGAAGCAACTGAAAATAAAAAGGTCTTTTACAAGTTCATATCGAGGCTTAGATGGTTTCAGGAGCATTAAGGTTTCTACATCCTCTTTTAAAAGGTAGCTGCGGTCGGTTTCTTCCATACTGATTTCATAATCCTCAAAAGGATTATCCCGTATCAAGCCTTTTTTAATAGCCAATTCTGCCAAAGCAATAACTGGCATTGTGTAAACCCAAACCGTATTATGGGTACATTCCTTATCAATGCGAAGAAAGAAATCAAACTCACGAATAAAATCAGAAGTGAGTTCCCGGAAAGCCATATCGTCCCGATGGTAACGCTCCCTTATAAATTCGCTAAGATGGTTGTAAACAGTGTTGTATTTGCTATACGTGCTTTGAGAGCGTTTTCCCTTAGCGACCATTTTTTCAAAGTCTTCATTTTGGTCTTTAAAGACTTTTAGTACGGCATCGTCCATTACACCAACACCCAAAAACGAGAGCTTTACTTTCTGTGCGGTCGCAAAACCCTCGTGCTTCAGCATATCTTCGTAAATCTTGTCGATACGACCCCGTACGTTATCCAGCTTTTGGTTAATGTTCAAAGCGGTGGCACTCTTGCCCTCAACTCTTCCGTATTTTAAATCCCAATTTTTCGGGTTAATTTCTAACTTTGTTCCCAAAGTTTTAGCTGTTCCATCAATGGTAATACGTGCCATAATCGGTGCATTACCGTTCTTTTTCAGTTCGTTCTTTTTCAGGTAGAAAAGCAGTTTGAACGTGGACTTTTTTGTCTGTTCCATAACTCAAATGTTTAATGTTTAAAATTAAATTACATTGAGTTACAAGGGAATGTAAAAAAGGGTGCAAAAGACTGAAATATAAACAGTTAAGCTATGTAGTTACCTTTATCAATCGGTAACGAATTAGTAACCTAACCTTGTGTTTTCAAGCCCAAAACCTATCAGACACCGAGTTCCAAACTAAGACTACTGTTTTATAAAGCATTGTATAGCAACGGGTTTAATCGTTTTGCTTATTTTTGCTTTTTACTAATCTTTTTTATAAAAAAAATGCGAACTAAAACATACGACTCCGTAGGAGTCGCATCAAAGCGAGAAGGATATTTTATAAATATTTGACCTCTTCGGGGTCTTTAAGGAACTGAATTTGTGTCCAAAATCATATTGCCTAGCTTTTGCATTAATCTATTGGGAAACCGAAATGTTTTGGGGGTTATTAATCATATTGTTATGATGGGCTGATTGCAAATCCGAAGGATTTAAATCTTTATAGAAAATGAATGTGGACCAAAACATACGACTCTGAAGGAGTTGCATTTAAGTCGGTAAGGTATTTTATAAATATTTGACCTCTTTGAGATCTTTAAATAGCCCCAACCATTTGCAAATTTAGAAAGTCAATGCTATCTTGCTGAAGACAAATGGTTCGTATTTCTTTGAAATCGCCAAAATTTATACATAACCAACAATGACCTTAATTGCCATTTTCTTCCCGTTTATTTCATTTATCCTTAGGGGTAGAATTATTACTGGAATCATTTGTTTGATTTTGCAAATTACTCTAATTGGATGGATTCCTGCAGCAGTTTGGGCAGTAATCTCTTTGCAAAATTCTAGAGCCGACAGACGAAATGAAAGGTTGATTAGGGCAATGAATCGGAGGTAATACGTTGCCCTAATTAATTCTAAAAGATTTTATTTTCCCTTTTTAGGCTTTTGTAAATTTTTGACTTTGGAAAATACACCATTCTGATATCGATATTTTGCGTGGTATGACCTAGCTTTATTTTCGCCTTCATTAGTAGATTGGTATTCGTAAGTGAGCTCTTTTAGTTTCGGATCATAATCGAATGTAGTGAGGTTATCATATCTGCCATCAAATTGAACAACAAGCTGGTTCTTGACAACATCTTTGCTGATTTGTAGTACAACTGCTGAGGATACAATGCAGGTATTACATGTTTGTACGTTTGCAATTACAAAATATTTTTGGGCTTTAGCATCAAGTTCATAAAATTTCCCGTAGGTTGAGTTAGCCAATATATCATCTGAATTTTCTAAGAAAAAAGCTGCTTTTGGCTTTCCGTTAGCTAGTTTGTAAAGGATGATTGTTTCATAAGTACGAAAACTACCGCCCGTTTTTTGATCAATGGAGAAGAAATATATTTTATTGTCTTCTGATTTAGAAACGACAAGTTCATCATGGCTAAATAAGTTTTCGATACGATACATATAGATATCTGGATAGTTGAGTATCTTGATCATTCTCGAAGTGATTTCACCTCTGATAGCATCGATGATGTCAAAACGATCTTCATTAGCGGAAAAAGGAGAGAGCTTACTGTATTTCTTTAACAAGGCATTAACTTTCTTTACTTGTTGAGGTATAACAGTGTTTTTATGGTTTGCTTGTCCAAATACGTTGGAGCACAGCATAAGTAGAAAAAGTAGTTTTATGAGTTTAGACATTTGTATGAGGCGGTTTATGATAACTTATTGATGCTTTCAAGTACCCGATGGTAATAATTCAGTTTGTTAGGGGCTTTAATTGAAATCACTTCAACATCATTTACTTTTAGCAAATCAAGTTTGTGTTGTGATAATGTAACATATTCTTCTGGAATGTAATAGTAGATTTTATTGGTGATGGAAATCTTATTCTTATAGAACTTGCTACGTGCCCTAAAGGTCAATAACCACCAAAGATCAGTTTCAATAAAATCCAAAGCCAGTCCGAAAATAAAGATATTCTTGGTGAAAAATAGATCAATCCACGACTGATCAGCCAATGCTTTTTTAGATAGCAGTCTTTTCAGTAACGGTGCTTTGGCCACCGTTGAACTCACATAATCTGTACCGGTTACTACATAGTTGCGCATGTTTTGTAGTTGACCACAGTAATGTTCAAAACCCAAATTAATGGACATGGGATGGTTAGCCTCACCATGTAAATGCCAGTATTGGGTGCCGTTTAATTCATTTCTTCTAAAAATACTATACAAACGCTCTGTAACCACGCCCGTATTTTTGAGCAGATTGGTTCCTTGGAGAGTATAGTCGTAATTGGTGGTCATCACATGGGCCACAGACAATGCCCTAATTTGATAATGGATGTCGTTTTGATCAATTTTGGCAACGTTTGTGGCGATGAAAGTTTTTAAATCTTTCTCCTCGATAAGTTTGGTTTTAATGGCTGCCAAAAAAATCTCTTCATAAAGCATGGGGAAAGGTTTTTCCTTATGGATGGTCACCTTTCCAGATACCTTGCAGAAGTCGGTAATCTTTTGAAGCAAATCTGCCCAGCTAATTCCAGGAGAAATATTATTGATGTCATTCCCAATCAGCAGTGCAATATCTTTCATTTCGACGTATTTGATTAAAACGAAGATATTATTTTTAGTTCATTGCTTTGGTATTCTTAAGGCAAGCATTTTTATTTGTAGCTTTATTGCTATTAATCATTATGTCTTAAAATAAGGCTCAATCATAAAAAAAATAATGCTCGAACTTGAATTTAAGAAGCAATTGCTTTCGGTTTCTAAGGACATTTTACTAGAAGGAGATTTTCATGATGCACTAGCTCCCGCTATAACAAAATACCACCAATTATTGTGTGAAATGGTAGGTATTGATCCCGATAGCGAGCAGGATAGAGCGCATGTAGAAACTGAAAAAGGCAATGCCGTGGGGACATTTTGGGCTGCCTGTTGTGTGAAAGAGATTTTTAGGACTCAAAGGTTTGTGAAAGGACTAGCGCAAGCTATTAAAGATGTGCAGGGCAAGGGAAAAAAGACGGTGCATGTGCTTTATGCTGGAACTGGACCATTTGCAGCACTGGCATTGCCCATTATGCTTACCTTTCAGCCTACCGAAGTACAATTTACCTTGTTAGAGATTAACAAAAATAGTTATGAGAAGCTGCATAACTTGTTGCAAAAATTAGATCTGTTGCCCTATGTAAAAGATTTGGAATTGGTTGATGCCACAAATTATACGTTAAAAAACTGCGACGTAGATATTGTTTTGAGCGAAACGATGAATTTGGCATTGTTTAGAGAACCGCAGGTAAGCATCATGATGAACTTGGCCCAACAGCTAAAAGATAGCGCTTTGTATTTGCCACAGGAAATTAAGGTAGCCTTATGTAAACAAGAAGGTGGTAAAGGATTAATGCCGCTCAAGCCCCTTATTCAATTTAATCAGTCTTTAATTGTTGAGTTGCTTAAAAGAGCTGAGATTGGCCAAGAGATGTTCGAAAAGATAGATGTTGAAGTAGATTTGGCACAAGGTGATAGGTTATGCTACTTTACGGAAATTCAAATTTATAAAGGTATGAAACTTGGTTTGAATGAAAGTTCGCTTACCATTTTGAAATTAGTAAAACCAGCAGTGCCAGTTGGTCAAAGCTGCTTAAGTATTCAATATCAAATTGGCAAAATCCCAGGATTCGTAATCGAAACAGAAAGTCTTAGGATACAAAACTGACATACTGTAAAAGTCTAGATGCAATATCGTGATTGGATTTGCTACATGTGGACGGCTTTCTATCCTTTATTCTTTAATGTGTTAGCATTTGTGTAACAATTGGCTACCACTCATTGCATTTTTACCACATTTGGCTAATTTTGGGGGCGTTGAAAAGAGCCCTCCACATATTGCTATTGAGCTTATACTTGCTTTCCTCTACTGAATTACAGGAGCTGGCCAAGATTCCTGTGCTCTTTCAACATTATTTTGAACATAAGAACTTAGATAGCGACATTACTTTCTTTGCGTATTTAGAGCATCATTATAACGATATTCCGCATACGGATAATGATGAGGCTAGAGATAATCAACTCCCTTTTAAAGCGCATGGGCTTTCGGCCGCAAATGGCTTAAGTCCTGCTTTGCCACCATCTTTTGGGTTGAGCCTTAAAAAAGTTTATCAGCTATTGCCCAAACAAAAGATATTGATCAATAATGATCATGTTCCAAATTCCGCTTATGCCGGAAAAATTTGGCAACCGCCAAAATCTGTAATCTTTTCTTAATACTTAAACGGCACTTATGAAGCCGTAATGATTAATTAGAAACGATTATCCCCATTTTTACATGCTGAATAGAATTATTGAGTTTTCTATCAAGAATAAACTCATTATTGGGCTATTTACCATCAGCCTAATCATATATGGTAGCTTTGAGCTTACCAAATTACCTATTGATGCCGTACCCGATATTACCAATAATCAGGTACAGATCATCACTACAGCGCCTTCCTATGGTGCTACCGATATTGAAAGATTGGTTACTTTTCCAGTGGAACAGGCCAACAGCAATATTGCTGGAATTAAAGAAATCAGAAGCTACAGCCGTTTTGGACTATCTTTAGTGACCCTTGTTTTTAACGATGATGTAGATGTATACTGGGCCCGACAACAAGTAGCAGAACGTTTGTTGGTGGTACAGGAGCAAATTCCACAAGGTATTGGGAAACCAGAGATGGGCCCCATCTCTACAGGATTGGGCGAAATTTACCAATATGCTGTAAAACCTAAAAAAGGCTATGAAAAACGATATGACATTACCGAATTACGTACCATTCAAGATTGGGTAATCAGGCGTCAGTTATTAGGTGTAAAAGGCGTAGCCGAAGTGAGTAGTTTTGGTGGTAAGCTTAAGCAATATCAGGTAACCATTGACCCTAATAAATTGGTGGCGCACAAAGTAACCATCAGCGATATTTTTGATGCGTTGGAAAACAACAATCAAAATACAGGTGGTGCTTATATCGAAAAACAATCTACCGTGCTTTACATTAGAAGTGAAGGGTTGATTGGTAGTAAAGAAGATATCGAAAACATTGTCGTAAAAAATAATCAAGGCTCTACGCCATTGCTCATCAGGGATGTGGCCAATATCGAAATCGGCTATGCCACCAGGTACGGCGCATTAACCTTTAATAATGAAGGTGAGGTTTCTGGCGCTATTGTAATGATGCTAAAAGGTGCCAATAGTAACGTGGTGATTGACGATATCAAAGCTAAAATCAAACAAATAGAAAAAACGCTTCCTGAAGGTGTAGAGATTGTGCCTTTCTTAGATCGTACCAGTATGGTAAACAATGCCATTAAAACGGTAGAAACCAATTTGCTGGAAGGCGCATTGATTGTGGTGTTTGTACTGGTGATATTTTTGGGCAATTTCAGGGCGGGCTTCATTGTTGCTTCAGTGATTCCATTGTCCATGTTGTTCGCCATTATCATGATGAACTTGTTTGGAGTAAGTGGTAACCTCATGAGCTTGGGAGCCTTGGATTTTGGATTAATTGTAGACGGGGCGGTGATTATTGTGGAAGCGGTAATGCACCAGCTGAGTCACAGCAAAAAGTTTGCGGGCCTATCCATCCTCAAACAAAATGAAATGGATCTAGAAGTAAAAAGTGCTTCTTCCAAAATGATGAATAGCGCCGTATTTGGCCAAATCATTATCCTGATCGTTTACCTGCCTATTTTCAGTTTACAGGGAATTGAAGGAAAAATGTTTAAACCTATGGCGCAAACGGTAGCCTTTGCTTTACTAGGAGCGTTTATCCTTTCGTTAACCTATATTCCTATGATCTCTAGTTTGTTTTTGAGCAAGAAGATCAAAACTGCACCTAACATTTCCGATAAGGTGATGGCCAAGGTAGAGAATAGCTATTCGAGGATGTTACGCAAAGTGTTGGGCATTCCTAAAATGGTCATTGGCCTAGTATTGGCTTTGTTTGTTGCTGCGGTAGTGATCCTGTCTAATTTAGGTGGCGAGTTTATCCCGTCCATTGAAGAAGGAGATTATGCGGTAGAAACCAGGGTGCTTTCCGGAAGTAATTTAAATACTACTATTGAGAATGTGCAAAAGGTGGCGGGTATTTTAAAGGCAAGATTTCCGGAAGTGAAGAATATTGTTTCGAAGATTGGAAGTAGCGAGGTGCCTACTGAACCATTGCCGATGGACATGGGTGATATGATCATTAACCTGAAACCTAAAAATGAATGGACTTCAGCCAAGACTTTTGAAGAGTTATCGGAAAAGATGGGCAAGGCAGCTAGCGAAATTCCAGGCATAACCACCAGTTTTCAATTTCCTGTACAAATGCGTTTTAACGAATTAATGACTGGCGCAAGACAGGATGTGGTGTGTAAGATTTTTGGAGAGGACTTCGATACGCTAGCATTATACTCTAAAAAGTTGGGCAACTTGGTGAGAAAGGTAGAGGGTGCTACTGAAATTTATGTAGAGCAAATTTCTGGAACACCTCAAATTGTAATTCAGTACAACAGAGCAGCTATTGCTCAATACGGTTTAAACATCGCCGACATTAACCGAAATATCAATACGGCATTTGCAGGACAAAGCACCGGCTTGGTGTTTGAAGGTGAAAAACGTTTTGATTTGGTGGTTCGTTTACAAAATGATAAGCGAAAAAGCATTAAGGATGTTCAGAACCTATTGATACCAACCCCATATGGTAATCAAATTCCATTGGCTCAAGTAGCTTCGGTGGAGCTGTTGAATAGCCCTAGTCAAATTCAACGTGAAGATACCAAACGCCGTATTTTGGTAGGTTTTAATGTGAGTGGCCGTGACGTGGAAAGCATTGTGAATGAGCTGCAGGAAAAGGTAAATGCCGAAATTAAATTGCCTACAGGTTATATGATTACGTACGGTGGTTCCTTCGAAAACCTTAATGAAGCTAAGTCAAGGCTAATGATTGCCGTACCGGTATCACTTATCCTGATTTTCTTGTTGCTTTATTTTGCTTTCGGTTCCATCAAATATGGTTTGTTGATTTATACCGCTATTCCATTATCTGCCATTGGTGGTATTTTCCTTTTGGCTTTACGTGGTTTGCCTTTCAGTATCAGTGCTGGAGTAGGTTTTATTGCATTATTTGGTATTGCGGTATTGAATGGTATTGTACTGGTTGCCGAGTTTAACAATATTAAAAAAACTGGAGAACAGGATATGAAAAAAGTAGTGTTAGAAGGAACCAAAACCCGTTTAAGACCGGTGCTTATGACTGCTTTTGTGGCTTCATTGGGTTTCTTGCCAATGGCCATCAGTAATGGGGCAGGTGCTTCGGTACAAAGACCTTTAGCTACGGTAGTGATTGGCGGGTTAATGATTGCCACTTTACTCACTTTATTTGTGCTTCCGATCTTGTATGTAAGCTTTGAAAAAGGTTTAAAAAGGAAAAAGAAACACCTTAAGGCATTGACAATTATCCTACTTTGCTTTGGTTTTTCTTCGGCCAATGCCCAACAAAGTATTACACTAGGGGCTACGCTAGATAGTTTGTATAAAAACAACATCAGTTTAAAAAGCAGTCAGTTAATGGCCGACTATAACCAACAATTGAGTAAAACTGCCACTACCATTGCACCGCTAAACATTAATGGCGAGTATGGTAAATTTAATAGCAATTTAGTGGACAATAAGTTGAGTGTTAACCAAAGCTTTAGTTTGCCAAATGTTTATGCTAGGCAAAAAGACAAACTGCTGGAAGAATGGAAGGCGGCTTTACTACGAAAAGAGTTAAGCAAGGCCGAGCTCACAAAAATTACCACACAGGTGTTTTATGAGCTGTTAGTAGTAGCACAACAACAAAAGCTTTACCAGCAGGCCGATAGCGCTTATCGAAAATTGAAGCAATTAGCCGAGCTAAGGTTAAAGAGCGGGGAGAGCAATTTGTTGGAAAAAGCGAGTGCCGAAAATCAATTGCTACAGGTAAATACCAAGCTTAAAAACTTACATGTACAGGAATTGACCTTACAACAGCAATTGGCCTTTTTGATCAACAGTCCGTTATTGTTGGTGCCAAAGGCAGCTCACTTGAGAGTGGTTACAGCCTTTACCGATACATTGAATTGGAGCAATCATCCATTAATTAAACTTCAGCAACAGGAAGAGAAAGCAGCATTGGCCAGTACCAAAGCAGAGCAAGCCAAACTGTTGCCAGAATTTAACATAGGGTACAATAATACTACGCTAAGAGACGATATCAAATTTGATCAAAGCGACCGTTTCCAATCCTTTCAATTGGGTTTAAGTATTCCGTTGTTTGGAGGCTCGCAACGTAATAAAGTTAAATCGGCCAAGGTTTATCAGGAATATCGAAAATCGGAAACGGAAAATGCCAATAAACAAGTCAATACTAATTTGAAAGCGGTTTATGTACAATACCAGCAACAGCTGAATATTGTAGACGGGTTGGAAAAAGATGGTTTAAAAACGGCCAAGGAAATTACTGCCACCTTAAACAAGCAATTACAGAACGGAGAAATCAATTATTTGGAATGGACCATGTTAAACAACCAGGCCATTGCCATTAGGGAGAGCTATTTTGAAGCCATCCAACAATTGAACAAAAGCATTACAGAACTTAATTACCTTTTAGCGCAATAACATGAAGTACCCATTATATTTAGGAGCTTTGGCCATTAGCATGATGTTTGCTTGCAGCAGTAGCAGTGAAACCAAAGAAAAGCCTGAAGTTCAAGTGAACGAAAATGAAGTAAGCCTTACTGCAGAGCAGGCTAAGCATATCAATCTGCAAACTGGTGCAGTAGCTTTCGGAGAAATCAATGAAACCCTAAAATTGCAGGGTAAGATAGATGTACCACCGCAAAATTTGGTTTCGGTAAGTATTCCCCTAGGTGGCTACCTTAAATCTACCAAAATGCTTCCAGGTACACAGGTGAGCAAAGGACAAGTGATTGCCGTAATGGAAGATCCACAGTATATCCAAATGCAGCAAGACTATTTGAACATTAGCAACAGGCTAAATTATGCTAGTAAAGAGCTTGCCCGACAAAAGGAGCTTAACTTGAGCAAAGCTAATAGTGATAAAACCTTGCAGCAGGCAGAAACGGAATATAAAAATCTTAAGGTAGAGCATACCGCCTTGATTGAAAAGTTGAAACTGATCAATATCAATGCTGCTCAACTTCATGAAGGTAAGATTTCCAAATCAGTTAATATCTATTCACCTATTAGCGGTTACGTGAGTAAAGTGAATGTGAATATTGGAAAGTATGTGACCCCTTCGGATGTGATTTTTGAGTTGATTAATCCCACTGATATTCATTTGACCCTCACCATTTTTGAAAAGGATTTGCATAAAATAAATATTGGCCAAAAAGTTATGGCCTTTACCAATGTAAAACCTGATGTAAAATATGAGACCAAGGTAATTTTGGTAAGTCACAATGTGGGTGAGGGTGGAAGCAGTGAAGTACATTGCCATTTTGAAAAGTATGATAAGAACTTAGTGCCAGGTATGTATATGAATGCCGAGTTGCAATTCGAAAATCAAAAAGTACAATTCTTACCAGAAGAAGCAGTGGTAAGCTTTGAAAACAAAGATTACGTTTTTGAAGAAACGGCTCCCAGTAAATTTGTAATGAAAGAAGTACAAGTAGGCGAAAGTTCAAATGGTAAAACAGCCATTACTACCGATTTAAAAGGCAAGCAAGTAGTGGTAAAAGGGGCTTACTCTTTATTAATGAAACTGAAAAACACCAGCGACGAGGAATAGGTAATGAGCTTTGAAACCCTCTCTCCAGCTCTCACGACGCTTCGGAAGAGCTGGAGAGAGGGTTGTTTCATTTTGCAGTCTCTTTCATCCGTGCGTCATTCCCGCGTAGGCGGGAATCTTAAATCGCATAAATGAAACATAAACCTACTAGGATATTACGATCCCGAAATAAAATCGGGATGACGGCAAGAGGCTAAGGATTACGGATAGTGGTTTACAAACCTCGTAGGTTTCTAAAACCTACGAGGTTTAAAAAGTAGTACCCTCTCTGTCTATCGGCATCTCTCCCAGAAAGGGAGAGCGTAGCAATTAGGGCGGTTTGTACATTTTGGATAGCCCAGTATAAAAACAAAAAAGCTTCGGCCATCTTATATGATGGCCGAAGCTTTTATTGACAACGGAACTTTGTTAGTTTTTCAACGAAGCCATATCAATTACAAAGCGATATTTGATATCACCTTTCAATAAGCGTTCATAAGCTTCATTGATTTGGTTCATATCAATCATTTCAATATCAGCAGTGATATTGTGTTTACCACAGAAATCAAGCATTTCTTGAGTTTCGGCAATACCACCAATCATAGAGCCAGCAAAGCTTTTGCGACCTAAAATAACGCTGAATGCTGCTACTGGTAGTGGTTGTTCAGGAGCACCAACTAAGGCTAAAGAACCATCTACACGAAGTAAGCTTAAATACGCATTGATATCATGTTCAGCAGAAACCGCATCTAAAATGAAGTGCAGTTTACCTCTGAATTTACTCATTTGTTCAGGATCGCTAGAAAGTACTACTTCATCAGCACCTAAACGTTGTGCTTCTTTAAATTTACTTTCCGACGTAGTAAAAGCAACAACGTGAGCACCCATCGCTTTCGCAATTTTGATACCCATGTGGCCCAAACCACCGATGCCTACAATACCTACATTTTTACCTGGACCTACGTTCCAATGTTTTAATGGAGAGTAAGTGGTAATACCTGCACATAATAAAGGTGCAGTAGCCGCTAAGTCAAGGTTTTCTGGAATGCTCAATACATAGTTTTCATCTACAACAATGCTTTCTGAGTAACCTCCATAAGTTTGAATGTTTGGTAAATATTTATCTGGCGCATTATAGGTGCCTGTCATACCAGGCTCGCAAAATTGCTCTAAACCTTCGTTGCAATATTGGCACTCGCGGCACGAATCTACGATACAGCCAATACCTACCGTATCGCCCACTTTGAATTTTTTAACGTGGCTACCTACGCTTACTACTTTTCCAACAATTTCGTGTCCAGGTACATTTGGATAAATGGTATTGTGCCATTCGTTTCTGGCAGTATGTAAATCAGAGTGGCATACACCGCAATAAAGAATATCGATTTTTACATCATGTGCAGCTACTTCTCTCCGAGGAATGCTGAGGCCTTGTAATGGAGCGTCGGCAGCCTCGGTACCATACGCTTTTACGTTGATTGTATTCATGATTATTATTTTTGTTTTGGGGGTTTGTAATTTATTCTAAATTTATTAAAGTTTAGTCGTACTTAATAGCATTAGCCATTGAACCTTTGACGTCTTCTTTTACAAAGAATCAAAAAGGATTGTTTTGAATATTTTCTAATAAGATGATTAAGTAAGCCTAAGATTTAATACTACAAAGTTCGGCGATTGCAATTTTGGTAGTTTATAATCTTCAAACCAATTCTTAAGAATTTCAAACTAAACTTTCTCTAAAGGTAGAAGGGTTAGTGCCCGTCATCTTTTTGAAGAAGTTGTTGAAATAGGTAGGGTATTCGAAACCAAGGGCGTAGGCAATTTCGGCAATGTTCCAATCCGTATGCTGCAATAAGGCTCTTGCTTCGCGGGCAATGCGCTCGGTAATATGTGTAGTGGTCGACTTACCGGTAGTTTCTTTTACGGCACGGTTCAAGTAATTGACATGAATGGCCAAACTGCTTGAGTAAGCTTGTGCGGTATTGAGCAACAAAGGGCGATCAGGTGTTTCAATAGGAAACTGTCGTTCTAGCAATTCAAGAAAAACGGAAGTAATTCTTGAAAGTGCATTCTTATGCTGGTCGAAACTCTCTGAGGGTTGTAGTTTAAGTGCTTCGTGAATGATAAGGTGAATGTAATTGCGCATCAAATCATCCTTGTAAAGGTAATCTGTTTGCTGTTCCTCAATCATTTTTTGGAAAATGGTATTTAAAAACTCCTTTTGGGCTTGACCAATGTTGAGGAGAGGAGTGCCACCAATTTTAAAGAAAGGCGATTGAAGCAAACTTTCCGAACGCTCAGATAGCCTTAGGAAATCTTCTGAAAATAAACAAGCATAGCCAGTGTAATTGGGCGAGTGGGTTTCCCATGAATAGGGAACATGCGGGTTGCCAAAAAACAACACCGTATCGTTTACTTCAAAACTTCTATCAGCATAGTGGATGATACTAGTTCCCGTTGAAAGACAAATTTTGTAAAAGTCCTTTCTGCTGTAAACCCTGGTCGCTTTACAATCTTCGTCCAGTTCCCATACGTTAAAGCCTTTTAACTTAAGCTCATTGTTAAATTTAGATACTGAACGTTGCGTTTTTGCTGACATTTGGTAAAGTTAAGAAAATCAAAACAGTTTGTTGGGGAGTTGGTATTAATGACATGGGGTTTACATTAGGTGGGGTTAAACGGGTAGACTTACGAAGTTTTGAAAACTTCGTAAGTCTTGGCACTATCCTTTCACCTGTTCGTCATTCCCGCGCAGGCGGGAACCTTAAAGCGATTGCAAAACCTACTAAAGTATTACGATTGCCAGTCGAGCTGACAATGACGAACTATGAGCGTTAGGGATAATAGACTTACGAAGTTTTCAAAACTTCGTAAGTCTTAATTTACTTCGTAAGTCTTAAAAAGCAAACCTTATCAATTTACCATAAGTTAATATAACGGTAATTTAAAGTAAGTTTTGGGAAGATAATTTTGGCATCGTAGCATTTACGGCAGATGAGCAAAGATTATACGAAACTTTCCGATACGTTATTGATGCAGGAATGCAGTGCGGATAACCTTAGGGCGTTCAATGAATTATTTGCCCGTTACTTCGAATCCCTATACAAATTTTCACTCCATTACCTTAAGCAAACTGAGGTAGCCGAAGAATTGGCCATGGATGTAATGCATAACATTTGGCGCCGACGTGCAGAAATACAAATCACAGGCGAAGTTAAAAGTTATCTGTTTGCGGCGATGAAAAACACGATGTTCAATCACATTCGCAAAAAGCAGTTGACCACCGTAGACATTGATAGTTTAGGAGAACTTGAACATGCCAAAGATGCGGTAGAGGAACAAATGGCTTATAAAGAATTGGAGCATTTGTACCAATTGAAATTGGAGCAATTAAGCCCTCAGCGCAAGAAGATTTTCCAATTAAGTAGAGAAGAACAATTGACCTATCCGCAAATTGCCGAAAGGATGGGATTATCTATCAATACCATTAAAAGCCAAATGTTGGTTTCCTTAAAGTATTTAAGAGAAAATATGCAGGAACACGTAGACATTACTTTGGCTTTCCTGATCTGCTATTTCCTGAAATAAGGATTTGGCCACCATTTATTTTTAATCATTGAATTATTGGCTATTTCCTATGTGTCTATGTGGTTAAATTATTATCTATCTTAAATAGTATTATAATCAATATCTGTGTATCTGTGGCCACCACAAAGCGATATATAGATAAAAAAGCTTTTTTTCATTTCCCACTCACCCTATCCTTTCAAAACTGGTGTCTTTAATAATGAAGGATAGAACAAATGAGTTTAAACAATCAAAAAGCCCTTATTAAAAAGTACTTGGATGGACAATGCAGTCCAGAAGAACTTAAGCAAGTAAGAGCGATATTAAAGAAGGATGATGCCCAAAAGTTTTTCGACCAAATATGGGACGAAGAATGGGCACATCAAATAGATTCCCAGCAAAATAACGCTACCTCTCAGCAGCAGCAACGTTGGAAACAAATGTTAGACCAACGCATTTTCGACGATGCTTCGGTGCCTAGCCCCGCCATTAAACCTTTTTATCAGCGTAGTCAGTTTTGGCGTTACGCTGCGGTTTGGGCAGTAGTGATTTTAGGAATTGCCTTTTGGCAAGTAAGCTCTAAAAAAGAAACTGTTGTAGAGCAGGCCATTGCCTTTAGTGAGATGCAGAACCCCAAAGGACAACGTACACATATCATCTTGCCCGATAGTTCCTCGGTTTACTTAGGAGCCATGAGTAAAATCCGTTTTGCTAAAAAGTTTACGGGTAACATTAGGGAAGTGGTATTGGAAGGGGAAGCTTTTTTTGAAGTCACCAAAAATCCACTGAAGCCTTTCATTATTCGTACAGGTAACATCAGTACCAAGGTGTTGGGTACTTCCTTTAAAATAGATGCCTTTGCGGGTAAACCTATTAAAGTATTGGTAAGTACCGGAAAAGTAAGGGTAGATAGACATGTTAACCATCAAATACAACCTATTGCCATGTTGTTACCAGGTGAAATGGTGACTTGGAACGAAAGCACCAGCAAAAAGGTACTGGCTAATGTAGCCGTAACAGATGTAAAGAGCTGGAAAGATGGTAAGCTGCATTTCGACGAAACCAAACTAACGGATATTGCCCAAATTTTAGAAAGATGGTATAACGTAGAAATTGACATTGTAAATCAGAGTTTGGCTAACAGGCTTATTAAGGTTAACCTCACCACCAACATCTCCATTGCTAAAATAATGGATATCCTAAGCATGGCAGGTGGTTTCCGATATCAAATAAATGGCAAACACATCATCATTAAAAATTAAGGAAAGGAAAGCTATGTAAATATCTCGACTACCAAAATAAAACGTCCTCCCTTTGGAGGAGGACGCAAATGCTTTAGGTTGCTTGCTTTTCGACGACACACAACCTCAAGATTAAGTTAATAGATATCCGCCAAAGGCGAAAAACCATAACGATCAAAAATATGCAAAAATTATTACACCTGCATATTTCTTCTCGATATGCGAGGCAGTTAACAACAATGGCCCTCCATACACGAAAGAAATATAGTCGGGTGCTTAAAGACCATCTGCCCGCAGATAAAATTTATTTCTATATGAAGTGCTCGTTTCTTCTGATAGCCATTAAACTTGCCTGTGTAGGCGTACTTTTAGCTAACAGTGCACTAGGTCAAAATCTGAACCAAAAGATTAAACTGAAGTTGGACAACGCAACTTTGGGCAGTAGCTTGGCTACTATCGAAAAGCAAAGCAAAGTGCAGATCAATGCTCAGGTTGCCTTGCTAGATAATATCTCTAAAAAAATAAATGTAGATACAGAAATTACAGTAGCCGATGCCTTAAACTTGGTTTTGTTGCATACCAATTTGCAATATAAGGTAGTAGAAGGCTACGTGGTGATCACTAAAAAACCTGTGCCCATTGTCATTACAGGTACAGTAATAGATGCCAAAACCAAAGAAACCTTAATTGGGGTTGGAGTTAAGATTAAAGGAACAAATAATGCGGTGTCTACAGATGCCGACGGAAAGTTCAAATTAACCATCCCGGAAGGTGGTGCTACTTTGTTGATCTCTTATATAGGTTATGAAACCAGAGAAATTAAGGTTGATGCCAACACCAAAAACCTGACTATTTCCTTGAGTGCATCTTCTACCACCTTAGGTGAGGTAGTAGTACAAGCCAGAAGAAAGGCCAATACCAGTATAGCGGTTTTAGACGAGCGTAAAAATGCAGCCATCGTACAAGATGCAATTTCTGCGGAACTGATACAAAAAACAGGAAGTATTACTACTACACAGGCTTTACAGCGTGTTTCGGGCGTAACCATCACCGATGATAAATATGTAGCGATCCGTGGTTTGGGCGACAGAAGTGTAATTGGACAGCTCAATGGGGTTCGTTTAGCCTCATCAGATCCTGATCGTAGTGCCATTCCATTGGATTTGGTTCCAGCGTCATTGTTAGATAACATTACGATTTATAAAACCGTTACGCCAGATAAACCAGCCGATGCTGCTGCGGGTATTGTAGAGCTAAAAACCAAATCAGTTCCCGAGAAAGAAACTTTCGAAATCATTGCACAAACTGGTTTAAACTCCAACGTAGGCATGGGTGGACAGTACAATAGTTTCTGGAACAGTGATATGGGCGCTTTTGGTACCAAAATCAATAATAAAAACCTATCTGATGATTTCAAGAACTTGGCTAAGCAATATCCAGCTGGCTTAAGCTCTATTCAATCAATGATTGCCAATAGCAATTATAGCCCTACAGCTTATCAGGAGGTTAATCGCATTAATAATATCATGCAGTCTTTTGATCCGGTGATGACTACGCAATATAAAAAAGCACCACTAAATCAATTGTACTCTGCTACTTATGGTAATAGCTACACCGTTTTTAAGAAACATAAATTAGGACTTGTACTTGGTGGAAACTACTATCGTCGCATTACCGACGTAAGTGGTGGCGATTTAACACAGTATAGTATTTACCAAGGGGTGGTTACCGGAAATCCAGATGTGTATAGTTTCCGTAATATCCCAAACTACATTACCCCAAACAGTTTGTACATGGGTAAGTACCAAACCTACAAAGAGAATACTGGTGTAGAAACACTTAACTATGGTACACTTGCAGGTTTAACTTATCGTTTTAACCCACGTCATGAAATCAGTATGCAATATTTGGGAAGCTGGGGAGGCGAAAGCGCTGCCACAAACCTAGTGGGCAGATATGAATATACTGGACTGCCAGGAGAGGTAGCAAGTACGACCTATTCGCTAAAGCAAACTTTCCGTAACCTCAATACTTTTAACCTACAGGGCGAGCATAAATTTTTTGATAAAGAACTATCACCACGTTTGAGTTATAATGTGGCCAGCTCAAGATCAAAGCAAAATGATCCAGATTTCCGTTTCGCTAGCTTGGCAGATTACACGCCACGTAGTGGAGGTTGGTACACAAGACCTACTGTAGGTGCTGGAAATACAGCAGGTGAACTTACCTACACCAAACATCTTTACGCATTAACCTCTGGTTACGTAAACGGTTTTGGTAGCTATGGCATTATCCAAGCGGAGCCAAATGGCAGAAGATGGAGAAACTTAGATGAACAGAATTACAATTATAAAGCCGATTTAAATATTCCTTTTAAGCTTTTTGGCCAAGTGCAGCAGTTTAAAACAGGAGTTAACTATCTTTTCAGGGATAGAAGTTTTACAGAGAATCAATTGTTCCTGCCTGGATCAAACTTTACCAGTAACAAAGCTATTCCGCTTTATGACGTAGAAGGAAACCTTGATCGTTTGGTGGGTAGCCAAGTGATCGGAATCAAAGCACCAACAGCAGGCCAAGGAGAAGGCATGATGCCGGTTGGAGGCTTTTTGTATAACAGTCAAAAATCACCAAACAACTATAAAGGTTACTTTGAAACCAATGCCTTTTATGGAATGGTGGATTTAAAAGTGACCGAGAAATTAAGGGTTGCAGGTGGTGTTCGTTTCGAGATGACCAATATCGGGTCAGCGGTAGATACGGCAGGTGTATTCCTTGATCCTTCGCTAACGGCAACAGGTACCGATGGATCACGTATTCCATTAAACCCTATCAATCCAAATTCGGTTTATAAAACCAATTACAAGCCATTCTACTCTGTAAATGCGACGTATACGCTAAACGATAACATGAATTTTCGTGGAGCTTATAACTCTACTTTGGCTCGTCCAGAGTTGAGGGAAATCACCAATGTATTTGAGTTTGATGCCTTTCAAATGGGATTGGTAGTGGGTAATCCAAACTTGCAAAACCAGTATACGCAAAACTTCGATTTCAGGTGGGAATGGTTTCCTGCAAAAGGAGAGGTGTTAGCTATTTCGGCTTTCGGAAAACGCATCGAAAACCAATTGGTAAAAGTATTTAGTTTACAAACAGCGGGTTTAGCGGCAACCTATCCAGAGTTCCCAACCATTCAGTTTCAAAACGATCCTAATATCGGTCGCGTTTGGGGACTTGAGTTAGAGGCGGTTAAAAACCTAGGTGCCATGTGGGATCCTTTGAAAAACTTCTATTTCGGCGCCAACTTATTATTGGCACAAAGTGATATCCTTAAAACACCACAACGTTATGAAGCTTCACGCTCGTTGGATCGTTACTCCCCAAAAAATAGTCCATTGTTTGAGCAAGCTCCCTATTCAATCAATGCATGGTTAAACTATGAAAATCCAAAAACAGGTTCAGATTTTACCTTAACCTTTAATATGGTAGGCGAACGTTTGGTACAAATTAACCTTACCGGTGAGCCAGACTTGTATAGCCAACCAGTTCCTTTCTTGGATTTTGTATTTACCCAACGATTAACCAAAAATATCAAGTTTAAGGGATACGCTAAAAACATCCTTAATCCACACATCAAAACGGTTTATGCAAATCCTCAAACAGGAGGTAAATGGTATGGACAAGAGTATATCAACAGAAGTTTTACCCGTGGTGCCGAGATCATGCTAGGCTTTACCTATAACCTATTTAAGTAATGAATAAAATAAGATTTAGATTTTTCAGTCTGATGGGTCTGAGCTTATTGATCCTGGCGCAGGGCTGTAAAAAAGATAAGACAGATCTTCGTCAAGACAATAGGGTGCTTACCGTGAACCGGGCAAACTCTAACGTACGTATTATAAATTTGGCGGGTTTTAACCAGGTAAAAGCCAATGGCGATAGCCTAACCAGTTTTGTGGTGAAAAATCCATTCACGGCCGATGGTTTAAAGTATCCAGGAACGTCCTATTTCCCAACAGATGGCAAACTGGGTAAAACTTGGTTTGTGCCACAGGATATTTTTAAGGCCAATGAAACCGCCGAATTTGATTTTGGTTTGAGGACTTATCAAGCTTCAGGGATGGCTGATATCAAAATGACGGCAAAAAACGACTACAATAATCCAACAGACTACTACTTGTTACCTACGTTTTTCATGACAGGACAACCAGCCGTTGTGCCAGTGAACAGGGGAGTGTCTGTACCTTCTAAGCCTGACCATTTCAAAATCAGAATTGTGAACCTAACGGGTAGTATCAATTCCCCTGGTAGTAACCCTAGCGGAACACTTGAAAACTTGGCAGGTAGTGTTTCTTTGGCATTTGCCGATGGTACACTGGTAAATACGGCTACGTCTAATGTAAGTGCTGCACAACGCACATCAGATTATATTGAGGTGCCTTATGGTACTTACCAGTTTAGGGTTTTATCTGCAAATGGTCGCCAATTACCGGCTTCAGGAGGAGATATATATGATTATACCATCATTGATCCACCAACGTCAACCATGCCTGTTTCACTTAGCCAAAATACAGGGTTAACATTTGCACCTATACAGACCTATCAGCCAGGCGGGATATATACCATTGTGGTAGCGCCCCAAAACTTTAAGGTCATCATGGATGAGTTGAACAACAGTACGGATAGCTATCAGAACTCGTTTCAAATTGTTAATGATAATAGTGCAGCAGCTAACAATACCTATTTCAGGATCCAAGGTGCCAATGCGTTTGATAACCAGCCGGTAAGTTTTAGGTTAGATGGAAAAACCATAGCCACTAATATCAGTTTTGGAACCTCATCCGACTATCATATCCAAGTTCATGGAAACCATTTGGTAGAAGCGATAGATGCAAGTGGAAAGGTAATTGCCAGTGCAAGCCAAACACTTCGTCCTTCGCAAAACTATACCGCATGGGTTTATGCTGATTCAAACGGACAGGGAAAATTACTTTTGGTAGCGAATGATTTAAGTGGAAGCGGTTATACAACAGCACAAGAAGATGCTTCGTTTTCAAGATGGCAGTTCAAATTCCCTTTCTATAAACGTTTCCTTAATCTTTCTGTCGGAAATCCATACATCACCTTCACTTTAAACAATGGTCAAACCTCATCAGGTATTAACAACAATCCAAATGCTGGCGTAAACATGCAGCCTGGATTGCCGCTTTATGAACAGCCTTATACGAACAGCACTTATAATCAGGCAGCTTTTGATATCATGGCTTATCGTTCTAAGCCAAACGTAGTGCCGGGGGTATGGGCTAGTGATATAGAGGTGCTTAAAAGTGACAGCTTTATCGCAAATAAGGCACTTTATACCAATGTGAGTCGCATGCTTCCTGTTCAAGAAGCAGGAATTTATACGGTGGCCCTAATTGGCGCTACGGGAACTAATGTGCCAGTGGCTAAAAAAGCGAGGATGATGATTGTAAAACATAACAAATAATGGAACAGTATTTTTTAAATAAAACGCATTCCAGCAAACTATTAACCATGCTGCTGTTAATCATGGCAGTAATAGGTTTAATGTTTGCCACTGGATGTAGTAAAGTAGACTACACTAAAATAGAAGAACCAGCTTATTTGCGAGTGTTCAATAATTTAAATTACGTGCAAACTTTAGACGGAAAAGATGAAAAAGTTCCTTTTTTCTGTATGATGATCAATCCCGTTACCGATGCGAGTGGGAAATTTACAGGAGCACAGATTGTGGGGGATTATTTGGACAAACGTGATACTTATGCACCGCCATATCCTTCGCACGTTGGGAGCAGTACTTCGGTAAACAATCCTGAGTATCCTGGTAAGGAAAATGTGTTGGTAGGCCCCATCTTAAACGGATTTGATTTGAGTAGCTGGGCGCAGGTGCCATCAGGCAAGGTAAGGATCGTATTTGCTTATAGGCCTAAAAACACCATCCCTTTTTTCCAATTGGAAGAAGCATTGAAAAAAGATATTCTTATTGATACCACTATTAATTTGACCAGTAAGGAAGTGTATACCCTACACTTGTTGCAAAAGGATTTTGTAACCAAAAAAACAGGCGTATTGTTAAGACAGGAAAATTTTCATAAGCTTTCCCTTTCTGATTCATTGGTTTACGTGAACTTTTATAACATGAGTGCCAAAGGTTTTTGGCAAGCTGATGCTTCTTTAAAAGACCAAAGTTCGGAACTGGGTACTTTTAAAGGCGGGATCAAGGATGAAATGAACATATACCTCAGTTTGTACGAAGATCAGGCAGATCTTAGTCATTTAGCCCCTACAGTACCAGGGTTTAAGGGTAAATATTTAGCAAATGTTAAACTCAATACCTCTTCTAATGCGGTAAGTCCCTACGTAAGTTTTCCGCTATGGGCAAGTGGTAAGGCCAATGGTATCATCACCAATGTTTGGCAACGCTTTGATTTCTTTGTACCTGGAATGGACATTACCAACAATCCTTTTTTTGGTAGTGAAACCGAAACAGGATCAAATTGGGCTACGGTAAATTGCTTGCTGAACGGAAAGGTTAGGCTAACCACCAACGTAAGTAATGCCTACTTGCCTAATTTGAATGTGAACATACACTCAGGGGTAAATAATCCTAAAACTTTTGCCACGGTAAATACCATTGAGGTGGTTAACGGCAGGGTTTATCTCACCACCATTCAAAGGAAATACGCACCGCCTATCTATTAATCATGAAGAAGATGAAACAAACAATATTTTTCGGCCGAGGTTTCGCATGGTCGGCTGTTTTAAAGACAGTCATCATTGCGGCCTGCGGATTACCATTGCTATTCTTGGCATCATGTAAGCATGATGATCTGGAAGTTGCAAAACCCAATGAAAATGTACGTGCTGCTACTGATTTCGTGAAGAACAACTATGAACTTCGCCTATTTCATGCAGCGTTACTGAAAACAGGATATGCCGACCAGTTGAATGGTCCCGGACCTTTTACGGTTCTGGCACCTACTGATGACGCATTTAACGCCATCGGGATTTTTAATGCATCAGATTTTGATAAACTCAATCAAGATACCTTAAAAAAAGTGATTGGTTACCATATTCTGCCTCGATTGTTAAGGCTAAGCAGTATCCCAAGTAATGGGGTTGATGTTCGTTATGCAACCCTTGAAGGTACTGAACTTTATGCCTCTCTGGCCTCAACCAATCAAAGTGGTGCTTCGGTAGGCAACTGGTTGTATTTTAGTGGGGCCTTCGCTTCACGCAAAGATGTGACCCTATCCAATGGAACACTTCATGTGCTGAGCAAGGTGATGAAACCTAATTTTAAAACAACCGTACAGCAGTGGTTGGCCAATCATAAAGATTATTCTGTTTTTGTAAAAGGATTAAAAAAGTTTGATCTCTGGGAGCAGTTAAATGGGAATGGGCCTTTCACTGTTTTTGCTCCCGACGATGCTGCTTTGGCAAAGGTAGGCATCACCAGTGCCTCTTTAGATCTGCTTGACAAAAATCTGTACGTGGGAAGCCGTCTTTTTGGCGCCTATATCCTTTACAATAAGCATTTCTTTATCTCCGACTCCCAAATTTTTACATTGATTAATTCCGGTGGATATTTTAACTATACCCTGAAAGATGACAACCACGAGATGGAGTTTGTCACCTTTCCAGAAAACTCGGGCGCTTCTTTATATTATCAGTTAATGCTAAAGGATGGAGGTCTTCCATTTCCTCAAATTTTGAAAACACTGAGTGTTAATTATTATCATAAGGTAGATAACCTGTGTAGTAACGGCTTAGTTCATTACGTGCAGGATGGATTGGTAACCCCTGCTCAGGCCTTAAAAAAATAGATAAAACATCATGAAAAAAATTAAATATATAATTAGTTTGTGCTGTTGTGCCATCATTTTGATGGGCTTCGGGGCCTGTAGAAAAACAGAGTTCATGCCCGATCCAGAAGGTGCACAAGTGCCCTATGTAAATAATGCTACAAAAACAGTTGAAGAATTGTTAACGGCATCCTCTGCAAAGATTTTTTTAACCGCATGGCAAAAAAGTAACATTAAAGCCTTACTAAAAGCCAAGGGCGCAAAAGTATCTTACACGGTATTTGCACTAAGCGATGCTGCCATGCAAAGTGCTGGCCTTACGGCAAATGTAATTGCACAAATGCCCGTAAACGAGGTGGATAGTTTAATGATGTTTTATACCAGCATTGGAGACTTATCCAAAGAAAGCCTTGCCAGCCGCAACGAAAGCAGTATGGTTAAAACTATGCTTAACCGACCTGGGCTTTACGCGGCATATTATGAAGGCGATGGTACTGGGCAGCAACAATATGACCTTTATTATTACAGGCATTATATAGCCCTAAAAAACGATGAGCTGTTGATCAATGGTAAAAGTACCGGTAAGGTGAACTATACCCAAGCAAAAGATGGGGCACTTTATGTGATAGATAAAGCCGTTGAAAAAGCACATAAATCGGCTTTGAGGACTTTAGAAGAAGATGGAAGATTTACCATTTTTTTAGAAGCCCAACGCATAGCCGATGAACTGTATGTTGAAAAAATAGCCAGTGACATTGAACCCTTTTTTGGTTACAAGCCAGATGCTGAGGAAATTAAAACTGTTTATGCTACCGAAAGGAAGTATTACGAAATGGGTTGGGCCTTAAACAGACCACCGTATCCTGGTTTTGTGGGTAAAAACGTAGATGTAACTACCATGTTTGCACCAACTGACGACGCCTTTCGTAAAGCAGGTTTCCAAACCGCTGCCGATGTCATTAAATTTAACGAACGAGGCGAGGGAGTACGTTTTGACGACAACACTTTTCAAGCTGCTGGTAGCTACCCAATGGACAGCGTATTCACCTATCATCGTGATTGGGGACGAATGTTTGGAACTAAAGATCCTAGTTATGGTTTGGGAGCTCCTAATGCTACCGTGTTTTTTAGTAATGATCTGCAGCCTAACTTACTTAACGAGTACTATGTGAATATTGGAGGATCTGCTTCGCCCAAGTACGGTTATAAAATGCCACTAGAATTTTCACTTGATGGAAATACCGTAAAAATAAAGGTAAAAGGTAGCGAGCACACTGCGGCTAGTGTAACCCAAACCGATATCAATACCATGAACGGGCCAATCCACGTCATTGATCACCTCCTTTTTCCCAAAGGCTTTAAACTTAAGTAAACCATGAAAAATATATATAAAGCTTACCGTAGTTTATGCTTGCTTTTGATTGCCGTTTTAGGTTGGTCATGTAGCAAAGAAAAAACGCTAAGTGATTTCGATAACAATAAGATCAACCTGGTAATTGCAGATAACTTTAACCTTTCTGCTTTTAATGCTGCTATCAAGAGAAGCGGGGTTGATCAATATTTACAGGGCAACGGACCTTATACCGCTTTAGTTCCTTCGGATGCCGCATTTTCTGCAGCAGGTTACAATGGTCCGGTAGGCGTATTAACCGCTAATCCAACCATTATCTCTCGTATTGCCAATTACCATATTCTTGACGGAAAATATGAGCTGAACCGTTTGCCATTTCTGTTTAACCAAGAGCTGCGCTCACGTGGAGGTAAAATATATGCCACCCACTGGATCAAAGGAACAGATACCGTATTAACTTTAAACGGTGCGAGGGTCTTATCTAAAAACATCCCTTCGTCTAATGGTTTAATTCAGGTAACTAACCGAGTGTTAACGCCATATCTTCATGATCTTTTGGGCGATGCCATTGCTGCCGAAGCAAGTATTACGCTTTTCTCACAAGCATTGAGCAGGTCTGGCGTACTGGCCACCATTAATGGCGCAGGCCCTTACACCATTTTTGCACCAACCAATGCGGCTATGCAAGCTTTGGGATATACCAGTGTACAGCAAATTAATACAACCGACATAGAGGAGCTAAAGCGATTGGTGAACTACCACATCGTAAAAGATCGTCGTTTCATTTATGATTATGTGTTGAGTGCAGGTCCATCAAACGCTAGTGTACAAGCCATGCTTGATGGAAATTCTGTAAACATTAAGCTGGAACGGGCATCGTCTTCAAGTACCACCTTTGATAGCATTAGCTTAAGAGGAATTGGAAACACTGCCGATGTAAAATTGCAGAAACAGGATATCCTAACAGGAAATGGAGTATTGCATATCATTGATGCAACCCTAAAAATTACGCAATAATCAATCCTATTCGGTTCAAAAAGAAAACAAATGAAGAAAGATATATATACGATGCCTCGGCTATCGACACTAAATTTTAGTGCCTTTTTACGCCAAGGGATCATGATTTTATGTGGCTTTGCTTTACTCCTCATTTCACTTAAAGGAGTAGCGCAAGAAACAAGTGGTTCACTTACCGGGCAGGTAAAAGATGCCAAAGGCCAGCCTATTCCAGGTGCTACGGTAGTGGCGGTGCATACCCCTTCGGGTACACGTTATGGTGTGGCCGCTGATGCAGATGGACGTTATTTCTTAAACAACCTTCGCATTGGTTCCCCTTATTCGGTAACGGTATCCCTTACAGGAATGAAAAGTGAAGTACGAGATGACATTGCTGTACGTTTAGGCGGCAGCCAACAACTGGATTTTGTACTGCAAGACAATGCCCAGCAACTCAGTACGGTAGTGGTAAAAGGTACAGTTACCCGTCAAAAGGCGGATAACTTTGGTACAGGGAAAAACATCAGCGCAGAGCAGGTTCGCAACATGCCTACCATTAACAGAAGCTTAACGGATGTAACCCGCTCTACGCCACAAGTAAGTAAAGACAATAGTTTCGGAGGTGCCAACTTTAGGTACAACAACGTCACCATTGATGGTGCCATAAATAATGATGCCATTGGTTTCAGTCCTTCACTAGGGGGACAAACTGGTACCTCGGGCATGACCGGAAGTAGCACACGTACCAACCCAGTATCGTTAGATGCGATTGAAGACATGCAGGTTTATTTGGCTCCCTTTGATGTGAAGATTGGAAACTTTACGGGTGGTTCTGTGAATGCAGTTACCCGTAGTGGTACCAATAGTGTAAGCGGTTCGGTATATGGTTTCGGAAGAAATGCAACGCTTACAGGAAATGATCGCGTAGGTACTTTGGGAAAAATGAACAATGATTTCCAAGACTATCAAGCGGGTTTCCGTTTGGGCTTTCCAATCATTAAAAACAAATTGTTCTTTTTCACCAACGAAGAAATCACACACCGCCAGGATCCTACACAATTACTGGTAGGTACTGCCGAAACTGCTCATATTTTAAGCGTAGCAGATGCCAACAACATTGCAAGCGTAGCGGAAAGCCGTTATGGCAATATTTTCAATGTAGGTACCGCAGGTGTTTACACCAATTCTAGCAAATCAAAGAAATTCTTTAACAGGCTTGATTGGAACATTAATGATAAGCATCAACTGGCCGTACGTAACAATACCATTTTCAGTAAGGCTACCCACATGGACCGTGACCAGCAGGATTTTCGTTTCAGTAGCATGGCTTTTGAACAGGAAAATAACCAGACCAGTACCGTTGCTGAGTTAAAAAGCCGTTTCAATAATGAGCTTTCTGGAAATGTATTGGTTGGTTTTACCCATGTAAATGATAGCAGAAACCCATTGAGCGATCCAACATTGCCACAAGTGCAAATTATGGGACGTACCCCTGGAAGTACCATTTATTTAGGTACAGATAGGGAAGCAAGTATCTTTAACATGAAACAACAAACTTGGGAAGTTACCGCAAACCTAAACTGGACAAAAGGGCGTCATAAATTTACGTTTGGTACGCATAATGAACTTTACAATATCAAATATGGTTTTGCCAATGCTTGGAATGGTCGTGTTGATTATTTGAGTATCGAAGATTTTGTGGCCAACAATCCTTATCGTGTAAGAGGTACTTACAACTATACCAATAACAGCAGAGATTATCTGTTGAACAACCCCGCTGCCGATTTTAACGTGAATATGTATAGTTTATACGTTCAGGATGAAATCCGTGTGAGCGATAAATTAAAAGTAACTCCAGGCTTAAGAGCTGATTTTGCTCATTTGCCTACTATGCCTACCTTAAGTACCAAAGTTCAGGATATTTTAGCAGACCCTAATTTTGGCACCACTTATACTTATACGCCACTTAACCGTATCGAAAACAAGTTCTTGAACAAAGTACAGCTTTCGCCACGTTTGGGTTTCCGTTATGATGTATTGGGCGATCAAAAACTGATTGTTCGTGGAGGGGTTGGTTTGTTTACCGGTAGAATTCCTTTTGCTTGGTTGGCCTATGCTTATTACAACACCGGAAATAATTTTGGTGCATTTGATCAGCGTGCAGATCAGCAGCCTTTTGTGCCTGGTAGCGATGCCATTAGACCTAGTCCAAATGGAATAGGAAACTTTATTCAGCAAAATGGAGCGGTAATTAATGATCCAAATAGTGGTCGTACACAAATAGATTTAGTAGACAATGGTTTTGTAATGCCACAGGTTTTCCGTTCAAGTGTTGGCGTAGATTATGAAACTCCTAGCAACTGGCGTTTTACGGTAGAGGGGATGTACACGAAGAACATTAAAGATGTATTGTTCCAGCAATTGAACACTAAAGATAACCCACTTTATTATGGATACGATAAAGAAAAACAACAGCCTGTTTACAGTGGAACGGTTGATCCACGTTTTTCTAATATCTACTTATTAAGCAATACCGATCAAGGATATCGTTACAGTTTAACCGGTACCATTTCTAAAACCGTAGCTGCGTTGAATTTTACCGCATCTTATACCTATGGCAGATCAAAGGATTTAAGCAATGGGGTACGTAACTCCATGGAAAGTAACTGGCAATTGAACCAAGCTTTGGTGCCAAACAATCCAGGTTTAGCCTATAGCAATTTCGATATCCGTAGCCGTATTGTTTCTAGCGTAAGCTATACCAAACAATGGTTAAAAGCGGGTAAAACTACTGCAAGTTTGTTTTTCAGTGCGCAATCAGGAAGTCCGTTTAGTTACGGTATTGTAAATAACAGTATTCAAGGTTTGTCGCAACAAGTAAGTTTAGCTTATGTTCCGTTGGCAGTAGAGGCGGTGAGCTATTTTAAGGATATTCCTGCAGCTACTGCCCAACAACAAGCGGCAGCATTTAACCAATTTATTGATGGGAATAAATACCTGAGCAGCAGACGCGGAATGTTTACCGAGCGTAACCAAGCACGCACACCTTGGAACATTCAGGCAGATTTACATTTGGCACATGAAATATTTGTAAGCAATTCAAAAAAGCAGTCGTTAAGTTTAAGTGCTGACATTATTAACTTAACCAACCTGATCAATAAAGATTGGGGTATCCAATATTTCTCACCAAATACCTTTAACTCTACCAGCAGTATTGGTTTAACGCCAACATTGTTCCCTCCGCAACAAAATGCAGGTAATTATCCGGTGTTTACATTCAATAACCCTGGTAAGCCTTATAGTATCGATTATTTTGGATCAAGGGTACAAATGCAAATTGGTTTAAGATATAGTTTTTAACAAAAAGACAAGATTAAACAGATGAAAATGATAATCAAACAAAAACTAGGCATTTGTCTGCTGAGTATGTTGCTGATCGTGATCAGTAGCTGTAAAAAAGACAAAAATGAAGAACCTGTGGTAGCTTTTAAAATTTCGAGCTATTATCCCAATAGTGGAAACGCGGGAACTTTAGTGAATATAGAAGGCGAAGGTTTTGGAACGGCCATCGAGAATTATAGTGCTACTGTTGCGGGTAAAAACGCGGAAGTAATTAGTGCTACATCAAACAGATTGGTAGTAAGGATGCCTGAAGGCGGAACCAGCGGTGCTTTATCTGTGAAGTACAATAGCCAAACTTATGAAGTAGGGCAGTATTTGTATCAGGATTTGAGCGTTAGGGAAGTAGCACCTGCCAACGGACCAGCGGGTTCGCAGATTAGGATCACGGGTGAAGGATTTGGCAGCACGGCTAACCCCGTTCAGGTATTAATTAATGGTAAACCTGCATTAGTAGTAAGCGTTAGTGAAACCATTATTGTGGCCGAGGTTCCTGTTGATGCAGGTTTTGGCCCTATCACCGTAAAGATAAATGGCAAAGAAGCAAAAGGGCAGAACTTTACTTACCAAGCCATTAGCAGTATTAAACCTTTAACAGGAGGAAAAAATACCAGAGTAACTATTAACGGCGAAGGTTTTGAAGAAACTTTAGTTGGTAACGTAGTTAATTTTAATGGTAAACTGGCCACGGTAGTAGAGGCCACGAAGGAAAAAATTGTAGTTATAGCACCTGATGGTGTAAGTACTGGACCTTTAACCGTTGATATTAACGGACAAAAAACAATTGGACCGGCATTTACCGTAGTTTCCTTCCCAGTAATCCAATTCGTATCGCCATTAAGTGGACCTAGAGGTGTTGAAATGGCAATTACAGGTAGTGTATTTAGTCCAGTGTTAGATGAAAATAAGGTGTTTATCAACAATGTAGAAGTACCGATAAAATCTGCCTCAGCTACTGAATTAAAATTAAATATTCCAGGTGGAACAGGAAGTGGGGTAGTACGCGTAGTGGTAAACGATCAAGCAACCAACGGTCCTCAATTTAAAGATCAAACCTTGGGAATTAGTTCTATTAGTCCTGATAATGGTTTGGCAGGTACCGAAATTGTAGTAAGGGGTTCAGGATTTAGCACCACCGCTGCAGACAATAAGGTTTATTTTAATGGTGCATTAGCTACCATAAAATCGGCTACGGAGACCAGCATTACCTTAACTGCCCCAGCAACGGTAAGTACCGGTGAGGTTAAAATTCAGGTAAATGGACAGGAAGCTATCGCTCCAAAAGAGTTTAGAAGAGCGGGTATGAGCACCTTAGCTGGCGGACCAAATAGTACAGCTTTTGGTTTATATACTACAGCACTTGCGGTTGATGGTAATGGCAATGTATATGTCGCTGATCCACAAAACAAGGTGGTTAAGAAAGTTACGCCAACAGGAGCGGTAAGTGTATTGCAGGCAAATGGTACTAACGTTGATTTTGATAGTCCGTATGGTATTGTGATTGATAAGGATAATACCATTTTTGTGAGCGACAAAAATAGGAACCATATCAAGAAAATTACGGCTTCTGGTCAAGTTACCACTATGGCGCTAACATTTTCGCCAGGAATGATCAGCTTAGACAATGCTGGCAACCTGTACGTAAATAACAACGCACTATTTGGCGGAATGTATAAAGTAAATATTACTGGAACTGCCAACAGAATTATTGGACCAAGTTGGGCGGCTACCCGTTCGGCAGTAGATGCCGCTGGTAACCTTTTTTATTCAGATCAAGGTACTGGTAGTAATCATACGGTAATTAAGGCAGCAATAACTGGTGGACAGGATATTAATTTCGCAGGTTGGCCTGATGCTGGATATCTTGATGGTGTGGGGACTAATGCCAGGTTTAATACCATATCTGGAGGTGTCATTTTTAAAGATGCCAATACTTTATATGTTGGTGATGGCTATAATTATGGCATAAGAGAACTAAATATCAATACCAGAAGCGTAACAACAGTGTTTAAAGCTTCATCAGGTTATGCAGATGGCACATTAACTACGGCTAAACTCGACCGTATGGTGGATATTGCAATGGATAAGGATGGCAATATCTATATCCTTGATGCCGGTAATAAAGCCGTTAGAAAGGTGTTTTTGAAATAGCATATTTTAAAGAGCCTATTTTTTGATAGGCGCTTTGAAAATTAATAAAGGAAGTGATTTGGCAATAGGAATAGACAGAGCGATACACAAAAGACTAGTAGATGGTTTGGTAGCGCTAAGCGAAGGAAAAGAAGGAAGTTCAAGTTGGCGTGAAGTACTGCATGAACTGCAACAGGCTTATGAGCGTGCCAATAGCATGCTGAGCAAAGCAGAGCAGAGTGCTGTGCTTTACAATGAAATTCAATCTGTGATACGTGTCAAAGTAGCCACTGAGTTTCGGCATAGAAAGAGAAAAACAAAACCTCAATAATTTTAGAATCTTTATTATCCGCACCCTTAAACCCACCTATAGCTATGCTTTTGTATAGTTTGGTGGGTTTTGTTGTAGGTACTTACCTTTCACCCATGGGCAATTCCGCGGTTTGTTGCTTTTTTCATTTTCCTCTCCTAATACGTCCTTCCCGCGTAGGCGGGAACCTTAAAGCGTATAAAAAATATAAAACCTGCTATAGCATTACGATCCCGAAATAAATTCGGGATGACGAGCCGTATAGCTAGCAATGATAACCTCATCTTGGCGCACGCGTGCCGCATGTGACTACGTTAATTAGAATACAAGTACCGCTATGCTAATGCTTGCGCTAGAGGGAGTTAGTTGCTAGTGATTATCCTATCCTGTCATTCTGAGCTTGCGAAGAATCTCTTTTTAAAATATGATTAGAGATTCCTCGTTGCACTCGGAATGACAAATATGGTCATTTAACGCCTTCTGACGCAAGCCTCATCTTGGCGCACGCGTGCCGCGTGTGACTACTTTAATTAGAACACAAGTACCGCTATGCTAATGCTTGCGCTAGAATGGCTATTGTTCTAAAAGCAATTTATCAAGTTTCTTTTCTGTATCTCTTAATACGAACTCTCTGCCTTCAATTGACATATTTAATTTATCAAAATCAACTTCTAATGACCTGAATAGATAAACTATATTGGCTATGATTTCCTGTTTTTTGAAAACCAAGAGATGTACATAGTAATTCGCACAGTTACTCCCGTTACAAAAGGGATTTTCTCCTCTGATGATTAACGCTTCATAATTCGCAAAAGTTTTTCTCTTAGCTACGGTATAGTCATTAGAAATATAATGCGGCATTAATGAATACTTGAAATCCGTTGTTTTTTCGTTTCTAATTTTTTTAGGAACAATATACTGTACTCCATTATATTCGAAATAAGCTGCTAAAGGAGAATCGATTTTATCTTTCGAGCTAAAGACAACTTCATATATTAATTTTGCATCTGGTATTAACCTACTCTGGTTTACAAACTTACCATCCATTTGTACAACGCTAGAAGTTGAAAAATTTAAATAAGCTACTTCGGTTTTGCGGTCATTGAGATTTTTGCATGAGTTCAAAAGTAATATCATTATCATTGGACCTATCCCGAAAATTTTTAAAATATCTGTGTTTTTTGTCATTTCCCCTCCAATTTTTTACCCCCCCCTTAGCGCAAGTCTTAGTGCCAAATAAAATAGCCAAGACCAGACTTGTGCTTTAGAGTTATGCCTACCTAAAACAAAGTAGCTACAGAAAGGCACAAGTCTCCCTACGCCAAACCACATGCACAAGACTTGCGCCAAGGGGGAGAAGCACTAGTGAAAGCCAGTGTTTTACTTTACCTTCACAAAATTCACATTACTTAAATTCTGTCCAGAAAGTTGAAAAGCAATGATCTTATTTTCTTTGTTGCGGATAAACTTCACTTTTCCGAAGAAGCCAGCTCCAGCATAAAACTCATCCTTTGCAAGTGGGTTCAGTGCAATGTCGTTATTTAGCGAGTGGGTAGCCACCAATTGATTATTTTTAATGGTCATGCGGTAACTGGTATTAAGTGCTTCATTCCAAAAAACACCTGTGAAACCTTCTAGCTTTACAGCTTTTGGCAAATCAAGTTTAACCTTTTTACAAGGGTAGGCGAAGTCTGAAAAATGCCATTTCAGCCCTGATTTGCCGAAAACGAATTTGCTATGTGCCACGTAGGGATAAGTAAAAGTACTATCGCCAGCTAAGGGGAGGGGGTACATGTCCTTTTGGCCAAATGGCTGAATAAACAAACTATCGTTTTTCGCTTTTAAGGTAAAAAAGGAACCAGGGAAAACCTCATAGTCACCTTCCCATTTTTGTAGCTGTTGGGTATTGTATTGAGGAAGTTTTACGGGTTTTGGAGCCTCCAAATGATCCTTTAGATATAAATCGGCAAGGTTGTAGGCCAAATCCAAAGGGTTAAATGATTCGATGTTACCCATCATCACTACAGCAAATTGGTATTTAGGAATGCTCATCAAATAAGACCGATAACCTGCATCGCCACCGCCATGAAAAACAACATCTAAACCTTTGTAGTTTTTGGTTTCTACGCCCAAACCATAAGGAATTTGGGTGCCATTTTTCAAATGACTAGGTTTCTTCATCTCGTCGATTATCTTTTGGCTGCCTATTTTAGGTTCAATAAAGTTAATGGCCCAAAGTGCCAAATCATGCGGAGTGGTATTAATACCAGAACCACCAACTACTGAATAGTTGTAAGGTGTTTTTTCAAAACCTTTCTTGGTTTTACGGTAAGCATAGGCCTTGTTCGGGACAATGATGGAATTACTGTCGAACACCACGGTATGGTTCATGTGTAAAGGCTCGAAAATTTCCTTTTTGGCAAAAGCAGCAAAAGGCATTCCCGATACCCTTTCGACAATTTCGGCCAATAGTGTAAATCCTGTATTGTTGTATTGAAACTGTGTGCCAGGTTCAAAGTTGAGTTGTTTTTGTTGAAGTAAAATCCTCATCATTTTGGGATGCGTCATTACCTCATCTGGGCTAATGCCAATCAGTTGCGCCAATTCAAAGGTGTTGGCAAAGCCATGGGTATGGTTGGCCAACTGTCTTAAAGTAACGGTGTAAGGAATGGCTTTAAGTTCTGGAAGGTATTTTTTAATGTCATCATCCATAGATAACTTACCTCTGCTTTCTAATAGCATGGCTGCAAAAACCGCAAATTGTTTAGATACCGAGGCAATATGAAAGGCCGTAGAATCACTAATGGGAATTTGATATTCCAAGTTGGAAAGTCCAACTTGTTTTTGGTAAATCACTTTGCCGTTTTGGATCACATTCACCGCAATGCCTGGTCCCTTGGCTATTTGGTAGGCTTGTACAAGCGAGTCGCTTTTTTGGGTTAAGGTTTTAGTTTGGGCAGAAGCAACTTGCCAAGCCATCAAAACAACGAAAAGTAAATACCTCATATCAATTGGTTTGCAATAAGATGGTGTTTAGATTAGAATGTTACGAATAAGGAGCAATATAAGGAGTAAAAATGTTATTTAAGGGGATGGGGTATAAACTTTGAGCTATGGAGGCTTACCGTTTATTGGCGCATCATTCCCGCACAGGCGGGGACCTTAAAGCGTAAGTAGATAATCTAAAACGTATAAAAGAAAAACCTGCTATGGCATTAAGATCCCGAAATAAGTTTGCTTCGCAGCTACTACGTGGTCGGGATGACGCACGATTGACTGTAAATACTAATAGCCCTCAACTCAACCCTCATCTTGACGCACGTGTGTCACGTGTGACTGCCTTAATTAGAATCCACTGGGATAGAGCCAAGTCCTAAACTTGGGCTTTAGAGTTATGCCAACCTAAGGGAGGCTAAAAAGACTATAGATTTTTGTCATTAATATTGTTCCATTCTATTACATTATTTTGATCAAAATAAGCTGCAACCATTTCAATATCATGCAACTTTGGTTCTTTATTTATGCCCAGTTGAACTAAATAGTTTAGATAGTCTTGGTGTTTATCGAAACCTTTTTCAACTTGTTTTTTAGGAATAATGATATGCCATGTCTCTGGCTTATCAATACCATGAAGAATAGAGTTAACGCTGTATATTAAAATCATTCCATCAACAATGTTAATAGACCTTATATTTCCGAACCCTGTATCTCCATCTATACCTTCTAAACCTATTCCCCAGCCTTCTTCTTTATTTGAAATAATAGCCTCATAAGGCTTTATCAAAGAAATCCTACCTGTATCCCAATCTCCCTTTTCCTTGTAAAAACTATCATCATCGGTGCCTTTATTTCTTTTTTCAATACAAGCTCCCGAAATACAGATAGTACAGAGAATTAAAATTCTAAAGATTTTCATTTTATTTTGTATAGTTTCGATCCAATTAGCTTTAATCTGCATTGCCTAGATTGGGACTTCTCGATTATAAATCAAATATTAATTCTCACACTTACCCATCTTGGCGCACGCGTGCCGCGTGTGACTACCTTAATTAGAACATAAATACCACTAGCCAATACTTACATTAAAACAAACCAAAATATAATAATAATATTAAAACAAAAAGCAGACGATTAATTGTCCGCTCTGTAATGATGAAGACTAGTACCTCAGATTATTTCTATAGTTTAGCACAAGCATAGTTGCTTAATGCTTGCGCTAGAAGGGCACTTACTACCTACAACTTATTACTTAAAATTTATACCCCACAACCCATAACCCAAAACAAACCTACAACCACTGCTTAAACCTCTTAATGTAAACCGTTTTAATGTACTGCGTTAACAAACAATAGCTTACCAATATACCAATTAACCAAGGGAAATAAGCTAAAGGAAGCGGCTCTAGTTTTAAAGTACCGGCAAAAGGCGAAAACGGAATAAGTATGCCAATAAGCATAATGAGCGAGGTAAGTGCTACCACAGGTTTTGTTGCCCAGCTTTGGATGAACGGAATTTTTTTGGTCCTGATCATATGCACGATCAATGTTTGTGAGAGCAAGCCTTCAATAAACCAACCGCTTTGAAAAAGTGATTGATGCTCGGGGCTATTGGCCTTGAAAACAAAAAACATTACCGCAAACATGGCGTAGTCAAAAATGGAGCTGATAGGGCCTATACATAGCATAAATCTGGTAATACCCGAGGCATCCCATTTCTTAGGTGCTTCAATAAAATCTTCATCCATGTGGTCCCAAGGAATAGAGATTTGAGAAACATCATACAACAGATTTTGAATGAGTAGCTGTACAGGAAGCATAGGTAAAAACGACAGCATGGCACTAGCGCCCAACATGCTAAACATATTGCCAAAATTACTGCTGGCCGTCATTTTAATATACTTGATAATGTTGCCAAAAGTTCTGCGACCATAAATAACGCCTTTGCGCAATACCATTAAATCCTTCTCCAGCAAAATGATATCGGCACTCTCTTTGGCAATATCTACGGCAGTATCTACACTGATTCCTACATCGGCATCCCTTAAAGCTACTGCATCATTAATACCATCGCCCATAAAGCCTACCGTATGTCCTTTGGCCTGTAAGGTTTTAACCACTCTGGCTTTTTGCGTAGGACTAAGCTTTGCCAAAATAGATACCTCGGCAATTTGCGCTTGCAGTTCTTTATCTGTCATTTGTTCCACTTGGGCACCCATTAAAATCTGGTCAAAAGGAATGCCTACATCTTTGCAGATTTTTTGGGTCACTATTTCATTGTCGCCCGTAAGTACCTTTACCTTGATGCCTAGTTTTTGTAGGGCGGTAATTGCGGTTTTGGCCGATGGCTTGGCAGGATCAAGGAAACCAATAAAACCTGTTAATACCATGTTGCTTTCATCCTCAATGGTATAGTTGAGTGCACGGTCGTCAAATTCGCGAATAGCCACCAATAACACCCGTAAACCTTCGGCATTAAGTTTTTTGGAAGTATTTATGATCATTTGGCGCATGTTTTGGTCCATGGCTATCACTTGATCACTTTCCATATGCAACTCCTTGTTCTCGCCTGGTTCAAAAGCATGGCTGCACAGGTCAAGCATTTCTTCTACTGCCCCTTTGCAAATAAGCAATTGCTTGCCATTGCGCTGTTTTAAAATCACCGACATCCTGCGGCGCTGAAAATCAAAAGGAATTTCATCTATCTTTAAAAAGCTTTGGTTTACATTCAGGTAATCATGCAATTCCACATGTTCCAATATGGCCACATCTAATAGGTTTTTTAAACCTGTTTGATGGTAGCTGTTTAAATAGGCCCATTTCAATACTTCATCGTCATCTTCTCCAAAAATATTGAGGTGCCTTTCCAATACAATTTTATCCATGGTAAGGGTGCCTGTTTTATCGGTGCATAGCACATCCATTGCACCAATATTTTGGATGGCGTTTAGGCGTTTGATGATCACTTTGTGTTTGCTCATGTTCACTGCACCTTTAGCCAGGTTAGCGGTAACAATCATGGGCAGCATTTCGGGCGTTAGGCCCACGGCTACCGCAATGGCAAAAAGCAGGGCATCCCACCAGTTGCCTTTCATCAATCCGTTGATCAGGAAAATTAGCGGTACCATTACGATCATGAAACGAATGAGCAGAAAGCTTACTTTGTTTACCCCTTTATCAAAACTGGTTTCGGCACGTTTGTCCACAATTTCCTTGCTCAAGGACCCAAAATAAGTTTGGTTCCCTGTATTCACTACCATGGCCGTAGCCGTACCACTTACCACATTGGTACCCATAAAGCAAATATTATCTAATTCCAATACAGGTTTTTGGTCGGCATTTCTAATGGGCAGGTTTCGTTTTTCAACCGGTAATGATTCGCCTGTAAGCATAGATTGACTTACAAAAAGGTCCTTTGATTGTATCAAACGACAATCTGCAGGAATCATGTCACCGGCAGAAAGCATAATGATATCACCAGGTACCAATTTTTTAATGTCTATTTCCTTTTTACCTGGTTCTTTCCTGAGTACGGTTGCGGTGGTTTTTACCATGCTTTTTAGCTTTTCTGCTGCGCTATTGCTGCGGTATTCCTGAAAAAAGCGTAATAGGGCACTGGCCATTACCATAATGCCCACCATGGTTACCGTTTTATAATCTTCGGTACCTACAGGCGCCATCCAAACATCAAGGATAAAGGATATGAGGGCGATGATGAGCAAAATGCCAATAAATGGATTGATAAAAGCCTGCAACAGCTGGTTGGCCCAATTGGGCGCTTTTTCATGATGTACCTCATTTAACCCAAAATGATTTAATTTTTCCTTGGCTTGGGTAACCGATAAGCCGTTGAGGTTACTATCCAGCATGGCCAAATAAAAATCCTCATCGTATCTGGCAGCATTTTGCAATTGGATACTGGCGGCATCCTGTATGCTGTTTAGCCATTTCTTTTTGGTTTCTGGAATCATGTTCTTCATGTTTTTTACCACTTTCATATTCTTCTTGATGTAGGGTTGTTTATAAATCATTTTCGTGTCCGGCTTTGTTCCAGCTCACTTCGGTAACTTGTTGCTCAATAGTTAAGCGGCCTGCAATTTTTTCCATCAGGGCATCTTCATTTTGATGGGCAAATATTTCGGCCGTAATCATGGCAAAGGCGGGGTTGCCGTCATCGGTACTTTTTAGGGATCGTAGTAGAAGGCTGCTATCATTGGCGGTAAATTGTAGCAATAGTACCCTTACATGGTTTTCTACATCCTGACGGCATTTAATAATCAAGATATAAGCCACAGGAATATCATTGCCCGTTGCGGGCAAACGGCTTAGTTTTACACCTATTGGACGCATTAAAAGATGGGTAAGGATAATGAAAGCGGTAAAAATGCCTGCTTCGCTAAGTAAACCAATGCCACAAGCACCGCCTACAGCGGCCGAGCACCATAGGGTAGCAGCAGTATTTAGGCCACGTACATTTAAACCATCTTTCATGATTACACCTGCGCCTAAAAAACCAATACCGCTTACTACATAGGAAATTACCCTGCCGGCAGCATCGCCACCAACTTTTACCCCTAAAAGCACAAACATACAGGCACCTAAACCTACCAACATATTGGTGCGTAGGCCAGCCATGCGTTGGCGCCATTGTCGTTCGGTGCCAATGGCAGCACCTAATATAAAAGCAATTGCAAGTCGGAGTGTGAAGTCAAAAAGTGTCATCCATTTCATGTTATGCCCTTAACAGGCATAAAAGAAATTTTATACTGCTAGCGGGCGGTTAAACCATTTGTTTTGTAAGGAATAAATTGGGGCCTGCGTCCATTTTGTTTTCTGTTGTTTTTTTATGATGTGGCAAAAGTAGGGGTTGCCCTTTAAACATGCAGTTAGAGGGGAAACAGAAATTAATTAGAAATTCATTAGAATGACCAATGGCTAAAAAATAGCTGGTATGATGCTTCAGGAGGAGGTAATTTAAGAGCGCAAAAGGTTTTAAAGGTGCGGAATCTCGATTTGAAAAACAGTACCCACATTTACTTCTGATTGTAGGCTGATGTGACCTTGGTGCAGGGCAATTATTTTTTGGCTTAAGGACAAGCCAATGCCATTGCCTGTACTAAAATCTTTATTTTGGCCACGGTAAAAAGCTTCGAAAATATGCTCCCTATCTGCTTTGGGGATACCAATGCCAGTATCCTTAAAGCTTAAACTAAGGCTAGTGGCATTAAAACTAATGGTTACGGTACATTGGTGGTTATTAGAAAATTTACAGGCATTTTCCATCAGGTTGATAAAAGCCACCTTAAGCAGATATTCGTTTCCCTTAAGGCTAATGTCTTCCTCGCGGTCTATTTCCTGTGCAAATTCAATTTCTACACGATATTGTTCATTTATTTTAAGTACGCTGTCTCTGGCGTCCATTAACAACTCATCGGCACGTAGCATTTTCATGCCAATGGTGTTTTGGTCGTAACTGGCTTTCGCCAAATCCAATAAGCCATTGGATAGCTTTACCAGTCTTTGGGCATCATTTAAGGATAGGGTAATCACCTCTTGGTATTGGGCAATGCTTCTTTCTTTAATAAGTGCTAATTGAAGTTCGCCTACAATGGTAGCTAAAGGAGTTCTTAGCTCGTGCGAAATATTGCTTACAAAGCTTTTTTGGCTCTCAAAAGATTGTTCCAACCTATCTAGCATGTGGTTAAAGGTATGGGCAAGTTCGCCTATCTCATCTTTTGGATTATTTACCGGTATTCTGTTGTATAAATTGGTAGCCGTAATTTGCCCCACTTTATCTACAATTTCCTTTACAGGTTTAAGGGCTTTGCCCACAAAGTAGTTTCCCGCAATAACGGTAAGGCTAATGATGATAACAAAGGAAAGAATGAGCGCATATTTGAGTTCTCTTAAGCGCGTTAAACCATAATTGTCATTGGCGGCGGCGGTGAGGACATAGGTTTGGTGGTGATGTTGGTACAACAGCCCCACAATTTGCAGGGAACCTTGCTCAAAGGTAATTTCTTTTTGCTGGATGATCTGCTCAATCATGGCACGGCTTTCCTTTACCTTGTCAATTTGTACGGCATCATGATATAGCAGGTTAAAAGCGGTATCGTAAATGGCCACTTCTTCTTCAAAAAGAGCATTGGGCGCACTTTTATAAATAAGTTGCAATACCTGTGGCGCTACTTTGGCATCAAAAAGCAGGTTGGCTTTGGTAATGGCTTCTCTTTTTAAATGACTATAGTATTGGTTTTTTCGGTTTTTGGCGGAGTAGGCATAAATGAAAACTGCAAATGCCAATAGCAGTGCCACAAAAAGGCTCAGGTATAGCAAAAGTAGTTTTACACTTATTTTCATGTGGATATTGTTTTAACCTTCTTTAAAGATAAAGCCCATGCCTGGCTTGGTATGGATGAGTTTAACGGGGTGGTTTTTGTCTATTTTTTTTCGGAGATAGTTAATATAAACGTCAATAAAGTTAGTGCCAGAGTCGAAAGTGTCCCATACCTTTTCGGCAATTTCAGTTCTTGATAATACCCTTTCCGAGTGGCGCATCATATACTCCAGTAAACGAAATTCTTTTGGGGTTAGGTTAATGGCTTCGTTATTTCTTTTTACCAATTTGGTTTCCAAGTTCATTTCCAAATCGGCAAAGCGTAAAATAAACCCTTGTTGGTAGGTGTTGTTGAGGTTTTGGTTTCTCTTTACCAAAGCCCTTATTCGGGCATGCAGTTCCCTAAAGTCAAAGGGTTTTACCAAATAATCGTCTGCACCAGCATCAAAACCTTCTATTTTATCGTCGGTAGTTCCCAAAGCCGTAAGCATAATAATGGGTAGGTTGGGGTAGCTTAGCCTAATTTCTTTGCAAAGGTCAATGCCATTAATCTTCGGCAAGATCAAATCCATTAAAATAAGGTCGAAGGTTTTGGACAGGGCCAGTTTCTTGCCCATCTCTCCATCATACGCAAGGGTAACCTGAAAACCAAGTTCTTGTAAGCCTTTTTGGATCAGTTCGGCTACTCTTTGTTCGTCTTCTATCACTAATACTTGCATATAGCTACGTTTTGAATTCCAAATTTGATGAATATTTAGCAAAGATTGGTGATTTGTTTTTAGGAACTAGGTTACTATGGGTTAGGAATTAGGGGGTAGGAATTAGTGGTTAGTTGCTAGTGGTTAGTCCCGATGCTTCGGGAATGGTTCATTAGTTCATTCCGTTCCTATTTTGTCATTCTGAGCTTGCGAAGAATCTCTTACCGATTTGGTTAATCGTTTAATTGTTTTTAGTAGCTAGAAATTCGCTTACTGTTTATGGTAATTATTCTTGTCTGCTAACCCCTTTAATAAAACCAATAAACATTTTCCCTTCACCGATGTTATGCTAACGTAAAACATACCGCTATGACAGAACATTTGGAATCCTTCAGAAATGAAATCCTCACTTATTACCAAGACTACCTTTTAATGGCTGATTTTACCGCCCATGGTAAACTGGTGCTATTGGCTAAACCCTTTATTGATTTTCACCAAATTATTGTTGACCTGTGCGACAACATGATTGATATTGTAAATTTTAGAGAACACTTAGATGTGCACTTGTACCAATTTGGCCAGAATGAGTTGGTAGAGATTACGATTAATTAGGGACTAGGAGTTAGTGGCTAGGAATTAGTAGTTAGGAATTAGTGGTTGGTAGTTAGTTCCAACTCTTCCGAACAGGTTCATTTGTTCATTCCGTTCCTATACTATCATCCTCGTCTTTCGGAAAAAAGCTACAAAACAGTTAATGATTGACAACCATTGATCATCAATCATTAACCATTAATCATTTCCTAAAGCCTAGTAGGAGCGTTTGTTTCTTTAATGAACAGAAAGGCATCATAAAGCTCGGCAAGGTTCACTTTGTCATAAAGGCTTACGCCACTTTTGGTACCATACCCCACAAAACGCTGCGGTTTAACTAAAGGAGTTGTGCTAAAGGCATCCGTAAAAAAGTAATGACTGGTTTTGGGCGAAGTACTTAGCAAAGCTTCCCACGAATCTTTAATGGGTACTTCAAGGGCATAAGGTAACATAACGCTGGTGTTTACCGCTCGTGCATCGGTAGTGGCACCAAATTGGCCAATGGCAGTACCCGTACCCAGTACAAAGTAATTATTCGGGAACAGCTTTAGCAGATATTTCCCTGTGCCACCCACAGAATTATTATAAACTTCTTTTTTGCCCAAATGAGCGTCATGTGCCCAAATAATGACCTTATCATCTTTACGTTTTATAATTAACGAAGTATTGTGTGCCATCAGGCTATCTCTGGGTACGTATTTGGCTTTAGGATAGAAAGGCTCAAAGCCCTGTTTAAGGTTCGTAAGGGCTAGTTGTAAGTCTGCCTTGATTTCGGGAGCCATATCCATGTGGTTGATTTGTTGCTGTATAGAGTCGGCAGTTACGTAAGCTTTGCCACATAGTTTGTTCAAACCTTTCCAATCGGTTTTAAAATCCTTTTGGTTCGTACCAAACCAATTCTCGTCTTGTAGGTTAGCGGCGGCGCTAAGGCTTAACAGTGCATTGTCGAACGTACTAATGCCAGCCTTTTTAAATAAGAGGGTTAACATCTCTATATCTGGTTTTTGCACAGGATAATCTATTCCATGTACCGAAACTTTACGTTGATGGCTTTGGTTGTAGGCTTTGATCCAATCCAATAATTGTTTGGTTTCCTTATTTTGCCAAATGCCCATCATATACTTTTTCATCAGCATGGTTACATCAGCTGTGCTATTCAGTTGTTGGTTCAATAACCACATTTCGGTTGCATCATTTTCGAAAGCTACGTGGTTAAAACCTTTTTCTTCAATCAGGATCCTGCTGATGTAGTATCGCAACTGGTAAAATTCGGCCGTTCCGTGGGTACCTTCGCCAAGACCTACAATTTGCTTGGTGCTCATTTTGGCAATCAAGGGTTTAATGGAAGCTTTAAACGTTTTGTAGTTTTTAAGAGATACCTGTTTTAATGATTGCTCCTGAGCCGGAGTTAATTGAACGAGGGTGTCCGTTTGTTGTGCGGTAGCTAATAAGCTATTAAAAGGAAGGAGTGCAATGAGGCAAATGCCCAATAATGTAATATGTTTCATGTTTCTTTGTTTTCTGTTGCAAATGAATGAACATTGCTTGGCTGGCTGGGTAATTATTCGACCAGTAGCACTGGCCACGCGATGAATACCGTTTAACCTTTATTCGTCGTGCAAAAACATGGCTTCGTCGTGCAGGTAAAAGGAATTCAACTATTTTGTCGATTTTTGGAATGTGATCAAAAGAACAGCATTTAACTTCTCTACCATATTTGAAATCCTGATTTGGGTGTTTTATGTGGCCTTTTATAAATATTCCTATCTGGTAGAAAACTCTGGATTAAAGAGCACCTCACATGGGAACTTACCTTATCCTATGATTTGCCTTTTTGGTATTTGTAGTACCTTATTGCTTATTCCTTATTACCGATGGGCAGTTCCGAAGTTGTTACATTTAAAGAAGTATGCTTGGGTAATCCTGATTACTGTTGTGTATTTTGTTTTTCTTACCCCTTATATCAACATGTTCCTCTCGTGGATTTTTAAGCAATTTACTTATGGGGATCCCGTATATGTATATTTCGATAGGCAATACAATGGTTTCTTTTTAGATTGGAACCTGATCATGACCGATTCGATTGCCTTTTTGAGCATTGCTTTTTCAAGGTTCTCCTATCAGAACGAGGCCATGCGCCATAAAGTGGAAACAGACCATCTGCAACTTCAATTGAGTTTGTTAAAAGCGCAGCTTCAGCCTCATTTTCTGTTCAATACGCTTAACAGTTTATATGGGATGAGCCTCAGCCAATCCAAGGATACGCCTAGATTTATTTTATTGTTGTCGCAAATGATGCAGTATATTTTGTACGATTGCAATCAGGAAGAGGTGGATTTGGAAGAGGAAGTGAATTTTTTAAAAGGTTATTTTGAGATTGAACAGAAGAAATTTCCAGATGCCTCTATTCAGTTTGATATTCCGCCCGAAATTCCAACATGGAAAATGCCACCACTATTGTTTTTACCCTTGGTAGAAAACGCTTTTAAACATGGTCGGCACAAACTGGAAAACAAAGCAGGGGTAAGGGCTTCACTTCAAATTGAAAAGGGTTTGTTATCTTTCTATATCGAAAATGAAATGTTGCCTGTTCAGCCTTTAAAAAGTAAGCACGGTGGTATTGGTTTGGTAAATATCAAAAAGAGATTGGAATTGTATTATCCAGGCAAAAATCAACTTGAAATAACAGAAGCAAATGGAATATACAGGGTGAAACTAAGTATTAAAACAACATGAGGTGTGTGATTTTAGATGATGAGCCTTTTGCTCACGATGTGTTGAAGCATTATATTGAACAAACTCCAGGGATGAAACTGGTAGCGCAGTTTAGGAATTCGGTAGAGGCTTTTGAGTATTTGGAACGGAACGTTGTTGATTTGCTTTTTTTGGATATCGAAATGCCGCTCATTAATGGCATTAGCTTTTTAAAGGCGCTGAAGCAAAAGCCAAGAACCATTTTTACTACTGCTTTTAAGGATTATGCTTTTGAAGGTTTTGAATTGGGCGTAGTGGATTATTTGTTGAAACCTTTCTCGTACGAGCGGTTTATAAAGGCGATGGAAAGACTAAGCCCTGCTGGTGAAACAAATGCTTTTGATGATCAGTTGACCATTAGGGTAAAAGATGGCCATTTGAACATTAAACAACAGGATATTAAGCTGATTGAAGGGAACAAGGACTACGTAAAGATTGTAACCCATACTGAAACGCATTTGCTGTACCATACCCTAAAAGGGATTTTGGATAAGCTTAACCCTGAGTATTTTATTCAGTCGCACCGATCATATGTAGTGAACAGACTATTTATTTCCCGCATTGTACAAGATAACTTGATCCTTAATGATCAGCAGTTTGTTCCCATCGGACAATCTTATAAGAAACAACTGATGGAGAAGTTGAATAGGAACTAGTGATTAGTAGTTAGGAGCTAGTGGTTAGTGGTTAGGAACTAGTGGTTGGTAGTAAGATATAAGCTCTAACTTGTCCCAATCCTTAGAAATTAATGACTTTGCACTATTTCATATCCCCCTTTGGAGGGGGTGAGGGGGAGGTTTAATTTAGGAACTAATAGTTAGGAATTAGTGGCTAGGGGTTAGTAGTTCATTCCGTTGCTATTTTGTCATTCTGAGCATGCGAAGAATCTCACTTTTAGTTGTTAATGATTAACCCCGATACTTCGGATAACTGTCCCGATACTTCGGGATTGGTTCACTGGTTCATTAGTTCATTCCGCTCATCGTTCGTCATCTCGAGGATAGGAGAGATCTAGCAATTAGAACTAATAGTTAGGAACTAGTGGCTAGGTGTTAGTAGTTCATTCCGTTGCTATTTTGTCATTCTGAGCATGCGAAGAATCTCACTTTTAGTTGCTAGCGATTAATCCCAATCCTTCGGGTACTTGTCCCGATACTTCAGGATTAGTTCATTCCATTGCCACTTAGTCTTCCATTAACAATTAATCATTAACCATTTATCATTAAACATTAACTACCTTCTCGAAAGATAATAATGCCAAAGCATCATACTGGCTACGGTACGTAAGGGCTTCCATTGCTCAATAAAAGGAAGCAGTTCCTCTTTAACAGTAGCAGCTGGTAATTGCTTAAGGTGTTTGAGGGCATTTACTGCCGCAAGATCCCCGATAGGGAAAATATCAGCCCTTTGCAGTACAAACATTAAATACACATCAATGGTCCAATGTCCAATACCTTTAATACGAAGCAGTATTTCCCTTACTTCATCATTAGTTAAATGGGTCAGCTGTTCCAGTTGGAGCTGTTGTGTAGTGAGGGCTTTGGCCAATTCTCGCAGGTAAACTGCTTTTTGTCGGCTTACGTAGCAAGCACGTAGTTCCTCATCACTCAGTTGAAGAATAAAATTAGGGCTAAGTCGTTCTGTTTGGGCCTGTGCTTTTAGTTTATTCAAGGTGGCCAAGGCCGAAGCCAAAGAAACCTGCTGCTCTAGGATAATGTGTACCAAGGTTTCAAAAGTATTGTCACGTGTCCACATGGGAGGATAGCTGTATTGCTCCAAAATGCTTTGAAAATGAGGATCAATGGTAGCCAAATGATCACACAGCTGATGATAATTATCGAGGTTAAACGTAGCTGGAAAAGACATCTTTGGTTGAGCTTGGTTTTTCATAATTTCAGCAGTTAAAAAAGTTTGGGTTGGGTATAGGTCGTCTCCAAATCTAGTAGTACTGATTTATTGTTAAGCCCACCCGCAAATCCTACCAGTTTGCCAGAAGTACCTACCACACGATGGCAGGGGACAATAATGGATATAGGGTTTTTGTTCAATGCGCCACCTACCGCACGTACTGCTTTAATGTCGCCCAGTAGCTTGGCCAGTTCGCCATAGGTTTTGGTAATACCGTAGGGAATGTCGAGCAAGGCATTCCATACCCTTAACTGAAAGGGTGTGCCCTCAAGTGCCAAAGGAATATCAAAAGTGTGACGTTCTAGCCTAAAATATTCCGTCAGTTGTTGCGCTGTCTGTAACAAGATGGGGTGTTCAGGATTTAATTGTGGCGTAGTTAATTTGGTTCTACGGTAATCTTCGCCCTCCCAAAGAATGGCCACTAAACCTTCATCGTTAGCAATAAGCCTAATGTGCCCTACGGGTGAAGGAATGTCTTTATAAGATAATGTTGGTGAGGTCATTTTTTTTAGGAGTTAGTAGATAGGAGTTAGGGATTAGGAACTAGTGGTTAGGAGTTAGTGGCTAGTGGTTAGTTGTTAGTAATTAGTTCCGATTCGGGTACTTGTCCCGATAATTTGGGATTACTTTATTGCGGTTATTTGTTTTTGGCAGTAACCACAACATGATGCCAACCAAAGCAGTGCAAATTAACAAACCAATCATTCCAGCACGATAGGCAATTTGCCAGTTTTGGCTAGCGTAGTGAAAAAACACTCCTCCAATAATACTAATTCCTAAAGCAGAGGCTGTTTGTTGAAAGGTAGAATAAATGCCCGCTCCAGCTCCAGCATATTGCGAGGGTACATTTTTAAGCGCAATGTTAAGTAAGGATGGCAGTACCAGACCATTGCCAAATCCCCAAAGGCCCATTAAACTCACAATTAGCCAAACCTCGGTGCCGGATTTCCAAAGTTGCATTTGCAAGTAAAAAGCAAGCATCAGGATAAATACTCCCAGTTGTAGTACACGTTTACCATATTTGATAATTGCCCTCGAAGCAATTACTGAGGATAGGATAAACAAAGCGCCTGGCAATACAAAATATAGCCCACAATGCCATGCCGAAACCCCCAATCCGTTTTGCAGATACACAGCGCTCAACAGCAAATAAGAAGTATGGAGCATAAAATGGAAAAGCACGGCCATTAAACCAATATTAAAGTCCTTGATTTGAAATAACCGCACATCAACCAATGGGTTACCACCTTTAGCAAGCAAGCTTTTCTGGTTATAAATAAAATAGGCAAAGATCAACATCGACAAAACAATCAGGATAACGCTCCAAAGTGGCCATCCTGCTTCTCGTCCTTGGATAAGAGGGTAAATGAGCGAGAACAGCGCTGCGGTTAAAATGATAACTCCTTTATAATCGAACTTGGTTTGTTGGTGTTTTGGCGTTTCGGTCACATACTTATAGGTTGCCCACAAGGTAAGTATGCCTATGGGTAAATTGATAAAGAAGATAAGCCTCCATCCAGCAATAGCCCAATGGGTGTCGGCAAGGTAGCCTCCTAACACTTGTCCAATGGCTGCGGCAGCTCCAAGGGTAATGCCATAAAGTCCAAAGGCTTTGGCTCTTTCTTTGGTGTCAGTGAATAGTACTTGGATAAAAGCAATGGTTTGTGGCACCATAAATGAAGCACTTAAGCCCTGAAAAAACCTGGTCACATTTAGTTGAAAGGCTGTTTGCGAAAGACCACACAAGCAGGAGGTTAAAGTAAAGGCAAACATGCCCCAGAAAAATACCTTTTTACGACCAAAGTGATCGCCAGCCCTTCCACCAGTGATCAGAAAAGCAGCATAACCCAATAGGTAACCTGCAATAACCAATTGAATTTCGGCATCGGTTCCGTGTACTCCTTTTTTAATGGCGGGAATAGCTACATTGATGATAAATACATCGATCACAGATAGTAAAGGAGCAGAGAGTACAATGGCTAGTTCAAGCCATTTATTGTTGAGGTCTTTCATGTTTTAGATCAATTGTTGGATGATTTTTCTGGCAGATTGGAGATGTGCAGGTTGCTTAAATACCGAAGCAGTGATAATGGCCCCTTCCAAAGTGAGGTAAATGGTTTCGGTAAGTTGTTCATCGGTAAGTAGTTGTCGATGTGTGGACTTGCTTACCAATTCTTTGATGATATCTTGGCTATGTTGTTTGGCCTTTCTGATTTCTTCTAGTACCCTTGGATCATTGGTGCCCGCTTCATCATGAGCCTTAATAAAAGGGCAACCCCCAAATTGTCTGATTTCCTGACGTTCTAAATGATAATCGAATAATACCAATAGTTTTTCTTTAGGATCTTGGGTTTGATCGATCGCCTCTTTTAGGCGATTAAACCACCTTTCGTGAGTACGCTCAATGTAGGCCACCAACAAATCGGTTTTAGTGCTGAAATGTTTATACAGAGAAGCTTTGGCAATGTCTGCTTCTTCTATTACTTGGTTAATTCCCGTATTGCAATAGCCCTGTACATAGAAGAGTCTTTCTGCAGTATCCAAAATTTTATCAAAAACTACCTGTCCTCGTTGTTTCATAAAGCAAATATAGGTATAAATATACAGACTTGTCTATTTGTGCTGATTTTGACTTTGGGTTGATTGTTTGGTAAATAGGAACTAGGGGTTAGGGGCTAGGAACTAGTAGCTAGTGGTTAGGAATTAGTTCATTAGTTCCATTAGTTCCGCTCCTATTTTGTCATCCAGAGCAAAGCGAAGGATCTCTTTTTAGTAGGGACTAGGGCCTGGTGGTTAGGAATTAGTCCCGACACTTCGAGATTGGCTCATTAGTTCACTTGTTAAGTTCATCGGTCGTCATGAATGCATCCGTACCGACTATTCGGGAGAAGGATTTCTTATTTAGAGGTTAGGGGCTAGGAATTAGGAGTTAGTAATTAGTATGTGCATTAGTAGTTCCGTTCCTATTTTGTCATTCCGAGCATGCTCGGAATGACAAGAAGAAGAATAATATATATGTTAAAACGAAGAAAGCCCCGCATTTGCGGGGCTTTCGTTTTTATTTTAAAATAGCACTATGATGTGGATGCCTATTGTAAAATCGCTTGTTAGCATATTTATTGAAAATATTGAGAAAGGTCGGTTACTTTTCCTCCCGATACGTACACCGCTTTTAAAGTAGGTGCCAAGGTTCTTTGATCGGTGATGACCAATAATTTTGATTTTCCAGCCTCAAATATAATGGGGTCAGTAACATATTGCGAAGTTGTTCTGCCTTCGTTAGGCTTAATACTGTAGCCATTTAATATTAAAGGTGTTCCATTGGTGTAAGGATCTAATGTGGTTCCACTTTCCACAATGTCAAAATTGTAGATAAGGTCTGATGAAGGTAGAGGTGGTAGTTCCAAGGTATTAAAAGAGCCGTCTTTAGGAAGCCTAAATCTCAGTTCGGGAATCACTTTTGTGCCAACCACCGTATTTGCGGCACTTCTAACTCTGGTGTAAAATACCAAATCTACATCAACATTCTTGAATTGAAGAGGAAAGATGGTTTGAAACCTGGCACTGATCATCATGTTTTGTGGATTTGAAGGTGGCGCAAGTGCTACATTGCTAACAATATTGGTTCCATCAAAAAGAAACACTAGCGATTGTTGTGTAGGGCTAGCCGAAATGGTTTTGCTAAACAACACCGTAGTTTCTCCCTTTTTACGGATAGTGAGTTCTCTTGTCCCATTTTTATCCATCAAAATGTTGAGCCTGTTTTCAATTTGTGCCGAACCTCCACTTAACAGTTTCCCGTCAACCAAAAATTCCAGCTCACCCGAAATGGCATAGCCTTTTATCAATAATAATACAGCATTTTCATATAACTTGTCGCCATCATAGTAAACATTGATAAATTGCGAGTAAGGAGCATTGGTAATGGTTTTGCTTTGTAAGATCTCGGTCGATCCTTTTTTTCTAATTTTCACTTCCGCATCTTGTCCATTAACAGATAGTAATACATTCATAGATATGCCGCCAATATTTGTGGTTGCAGCAACCACCTCATCTTTGTAGATAAATTCTAACGGTTCGGTAGAACTTCCGCCGATGCTCAACTTTACCACTTGGCCCTGTTCTGGGTTGGCCAGTTCTTTTTTATTACAGGATGTGTAAAAGGTGACGAGCATTAAACTGGCCATGCATAGCTTTAATAAATTTGCTTTCATTTTTAAATACTTTAAAAGTTATAAGTAAGTGAAGTGCTGTAGGTACGTCCAAACCTTTGTTTAAATCGTATTTGGTCACCTTCTTCATATTTGTCTGTAAATCCTTCTTTTAATCTTAGTCCATTGTCGCCAGTGCCTGGGATAAAAGGCACACGGTCATAACTGCCGGTATTCACAAAAAAGGTAGAAGCATTATTCAGTAGGTTTCCAGCATTGAGTTTAACCTCAAATTTGTTTTTGTAAAACCGATAGCTGATTTGGGCATCTATTTGTTCACGAGGCATTTCGTATTCAATTTGGTTGGTGTAAAAACTAACGATATAGGTTTTGTATCCCGATTTATTATAAGCCAAATTGAAACCAAGACGATTGCCTGTATACTGAATGCCTGCGTTGATGAGGTAAGGCGTTTGCCCGTACATTGACCTTTCTTGTTTAACGGGCACTCTGATTTTGCCACCAACTTTGGTGTCGGGATTGTCTATGCGATAACTTCCAAATACACTTGATTTTTGTAGGGTAAGGTTACCATACACCATAATGTTGCTTAACAGTTTATTCGGACTGATGAACGAAAGATTCTTTCTCAATTCAAATTCTAATCCATAAACCTTGGCACTTGCTGCATTTTCCAGATAATAATTAATATTACCCGTGGCAATGCTGAAGGTGAGCTCGGCAGGCTTGTCAAATTTTTTGTAAAAGGCACCTGCAGAAATAATTTCACCTAAACCAGGGAACCATTCTGCCTTAAAGTCGTAGCTGTTAATGCGGGTACTAGATAAACCTTGGTTACCAAATTGAGCACCAAGTAGGGGACTGTATTTGAAAAACTGGCTATTGTCCATCAATTCAGGTCTTACCACACTGCTAGAAACAGCGGCCCTTAAATTAATTTGGCTAATAGGGCTATAGGTCAAATTTGCGGAAGGTAAAAGCTGCCAAGTTTTTTCTGGTGGCAATTGAAATTCGCTTGTTCCTCGCAAAAACTGTCCGTTTCTAATTTCAGTGTATTTGTAATATTCCGCTCTGAGGCCCCATACCAAACGCAATTTCTCCATCAGTCTGGTATCAAACATTACATAACCTGCATGCGTGCTACTTTTACCATCATAGCTGTCAAGATAGTATTGGGTAATGGCATAATTGTAGCCGTTTGCACCAAAATTGGCTGGGTTAACCATTTGGTGTAAGGGGATATATCTTAAACTTTCGTCTCGGTTGGCACTATAAACAAAAGAAGCAATTTGCCAGTTAAATTTGGCCCTTTTGCGAATGCCAAAGTAGCCCGCTTTTACCGAGTTGCGCAAGCTGCCTAAGGTAAAGGGAGTACTCGCATCTAACTGCCAAGCATAATTTGTTTCCTGGTTGTGATAATTATGGCGAGACATCGGGGTGATTTGCGCCTGAATTTGGGGAGAAGCAATATAAAAATATCGATATTCGTTACCAATGAGTGCAGGGCTGCTTGTGGCTATGCTCAAGTCCTTTTCTTTACGGTCAATGCCCGTTCTGGCAGCATTCCACTCAATTTTTACCCTGCCCAGTTGGTGTAGCCCACTTAATTTATTTTGCAGTAAATTGGTGAACGTTGGGTCATCGGCTTCCTGTATCTGATTAGGCGGTACACCATTTGTAATATCAACAACACCATTATCTAGATCATAGCCCGTAGTTCTGATCAATGCATTATCATACAAATGAGTATAGGTATTACGCAAGCTGAAACGGTTGCTTCCCAATTGTAATCCAATATTTAATAAGGCGCCTAAAGTAGTGTTAAATTGATAGGTGGCGCCATAGTTGTTAAAAGTAGGCTCCCAGCCATTTCTTCGCTGTTGGTCAAAATTGGCGATAGCTTGCGTGTTGCGGTAGCTAAGTGCGCCAGTAAAACCTAGCTTATTTTGCTTGGCCGTATCCATGGCAATTAAACGACCAATACTAAACTGGTAGTTTTGTGAAGGTGCGGCTTTGTATTTGTAAAGACTAAAGTTATCGGTCTTAAACTTTTGGCTCTGTTGATCTACTTTTTGCTGAAATTCGGCATTGCTTAAGCCAGTATTTGGCGCAACTCCTCTATCCGTATGTTGTAAATCGGTAGGGAATTTTCTTCTGCCATCGTCAAAACCAAAGTAATCATACTTTCCTCTTTCATGGCTGAGAAAATCTTTACCTGTCGATTGGTCATTGTAAGAAGTGCCCGCCGTAAAGCTCATGAAGTTATCTGCTGGAATATCTTTGGTGTTGATTTGGATCAAACCTCCACCAAAACTTGCATTCATGTCGGGCGTTACCGTTTTGCTCACCACTACATTGTCCACCAAGTTAGTAGGGATAAGGTCAAAGGAAAAATTACGTGTTTGCGCTTCGGTGCTTGGCAGGGTTATGCCGTCTAACATGGCAGCATTGTAACGTTCACCAATACCACGTACTAATACAAACTTGTTGTCTACCGTACTTACACCGCTAATTCGTTTTAAGCTCTCGCCAATGTTTTTGTCGGGTGTGCGTCCAATTTGTTCGGCGCTAATGCCATTGCTAATCTCCGAGGCATTTTTCTGTTTAGCTAATAAACCTTCCGTCGATGCTTTTTGGTAGCCAGAAGTCACCACTACTTCCTTTAACCCTTTTGAGTCTGTTTTAAGGGAGATTTCAAGAGGTGTGTTTTTGTCTTCAATCACAACTACACCGGTTACTCGTTGGGTAACGAAAGACACATAGCTGAATTCCAACGTGTAAGTGCCTGCTGGCAGGCTAAGGAGGTAAGAACCGTCGGTGCCAGATTGGGTACCCATGCCATTTTCTACTACTTTAATGTTGGCTCCAGGAAGGGGTAGGCCTTTTTCATCTACAATTTTGCCTGAAATTCGACCTGGTTTTTCAGCTCTGCTATAGGTTTTGGCCATCACTTTCACCGAGTTGTTTCTAATGGTGTAGGTAAGTGGTTGATCTTTGAAGATTTCAGCTAAGGCCACATTTAATGCTACATCCTTAATACGGATGCTCACTGGTTTTGCCTTGCCAATAAGTGAGGCGGAGAAAAAGAAATCGACACCGCTTTGGTCGCGGATGCTGTCAAATACCTTTTCTAAGGGGGTGTTGGTTACATTTAGGGTGACCTTTTGTGCAAAAGTAGCCGCACTCACTTGTAGTATGGTAACGAAGAGCATTAATGTGGTCAATTTTATCATTAATAGTATCTTAATAGTACGACGCCAAGGCCATACGAGTTTGTTTTGGTAAAAACCGTACATTTGTAATGCATGTTATTTGCGAAACATCCACTCGGTTTCGAAGCAGTAGGGGATGTCAGCAGGTTATCAAATAGTTCTAATTATTTGTCATCATGTTTAAGCCCATCTCAGCAAAACTGGGGTGGCTTTTTTTTTATGATGACCATCGGATTATGGTTTATTTACTAACGATGATCCTCCTTTCTTTAATGGTAAAATGAATATTGTTTGAGCCCTCCATAATTTCGAGCACTTGACTGATATCGTCGTGACGTGCCACTGCACCACTGTAGGTATCTTCTGGAATTCCTTTTTCAAAAACAACCTCTACATTGTACCAACGTGATATTTTCCGCATAATGCTTGGTAAGCTTTCATTCTTGAAACGGAAATAGCCATCTTTCCAAGCAGTAACCGAGCGGGTGTCAATGGGTTGTATTTGAATTTGATCAGCACTTAATGCTGCTTGTTGCCCAGGTTTTAAAACCTTAGCCATACCATTATTTGTTGAGGTTAAACGGACACTTCCCTCTAGCAAAGTGGTAAGGATATTGGGTTCTTCCTTATAGGCGTTGACGTTGAAATGGGTTCCCAACACTTCCACCTGTTGCCCTTTAGACTTGACAATGAATGGATGTTGGCGGTCTTTAGAAATTTCAAAATAGGCTTCGCCCGAAAGCTGAACTTCCCTATTCTTGCTGTTTTGAAAGGAAACGGGATATTGTAATGAAGAAGCCGCATTTAGCCATACCATGGACCCATCGGGTAATTTAACGCGATAGGTTTCTCCATTGGAAGTAGCTAGGGTATTGAAGCCTTGTGGCTGATTCTTTACTCCAATGATCTCATAAATCAATTCTCCATTGCTGGTTTTCGAAATGCTTACGCCTGCTTCTTGCGCCACCTTGCCCGCTTGCTGGTCCGAAAGGAAAATCTTTTTGCCATTGGCTAGGGTCAGGCTGGCGGCTTGCCTTCCTGGACTGATTGGTGCTACTTGTTTGGCAATTTCCTGCTCTTTAGCACTGTTAAATAAAAGGAGATAACCAATACTGAAAACCATTAAGATAGAAGCCGCAATGCCTAAAGGTAAACGCAACCTCCGGATTAGGGAGGACTGAGCAGTTTCCAATGATACCCTCGGTCCCATACTTTCGGTCATTTGCGCTACTTCATGCTCCAGTTCCGCTTGTGATAGTGGTTCAGCATCTTTATGATATTGCAGATACCAACTTTCTATAAAATCCAGTTCTTGAGGAGTACACTCACCTTTGTGGTATTTTTCGAGCAGTTTATCGAAGTCGGGTCTTTCCATATCGGCCATTTCTTTCTATTGAATACCTAACCAATACAGGCAACTCCACCTAGGTATGTAGATGAAAATGAAAAAAAGATAAAAAAATAGGAGAAGCCCTTAGATATTGAAGAAAACTAAGAGGTAAGCCACCAGACTTAAACGGGTACGCAATATTTTCAAGGCATTGGCAATTTGGCGGTCAACCGTAGCTTCGGATATACCCAATTGCATTGAAATTTCTTTTCTGTTCAGGTGTGCTTTGCGGCTGAGCACAAAAACTTCTTGCATTTTTGTAGGCAGTGCTGCTATTTCCCTATCAATCATTTCTGCCAGTTGTTGGCTGCGTATCCTGTGATCTGTGGGGGCATACTCATGAGTATAGTATGCGGTCATGGAATCGGTGTAGCGTGTTTGAACTTCCTTACGGGCAAACAGATTGAGGATGGTATTGCGAAGTGTGGTATACAGATAACCCGCCAAATTTGATTGGGCGTTTATATTTTCTCGCTTATTCCAAAGGATAGTAAAAACCTCTTGAACTACATCACGAGCCTCCTCTCGGTCTTGCAATTTTTTGTAAGCATGTGCATATAGCAAAAACTTATATCGCTCATAAATAAAGGTATACGCCTGATGGTCGCCTTCTTTTAAAAGCGAGGCCAAGTCCGTGTCGGTATAACTGCTGTAGTCGCTCATTTGCTGGTATAGCAAAGTTCAGCAACTACTGATAATACAGGATGGCGTATATATTATCAAATTATTAACTTAATGATATGGGCTTGTAAAAGGGGATGGGTAGCTTTGCTCAGGGGGTAACTTCAAAATATAAAATTTATTTTTTTGACAAGCTTGAAAGACTTTTTGTTGCAATATTTGATATTGAAGATGTCTAAAAACATTTAACTTGCCTCCTTAATCTATATTGACAATGAACTTTCTAAAAAAATGGTTTGGCGGTTCCTCAAAGTCGGAAGAACAATCAGAAAATGTTTCTTCTCAACTTAACAGTAATACCGAACAACAATTAACGGGAAATATTGCTCAACAAGACCAACTTTCCGAACAGGATAGAGAGCTATTGTTGAAATTGCTTGGTAGGTCAGAGGCGCTAGAACAGAATACTCCAGAGCAATTCAAGGAAGAACTCTATTTCTCCTTAGAAAGATATTATAGTACTCCAGGACTTAAAATTAAGCTCAATTTGACCGATACAGATGGTACTACATATCTGGAACATGAGGCTTTTGATGGTACCTATGCCCATTGGAAAGGCATCCGTTCTATTAACGATCGAAGAGGGGTGTTGTTTGCCCATTGGGATGAAAGCGAACTGTCCAAACTAGAGAAATGGCAAGTGCTGGAACGTTGGATCAAAGATCGTTATCCCACAAGAGCGCTAGATTTTTATCGAAATGAGGTAACACAAGAGGACTTTCAGGATATCCGATTAATTGTTGCTCTTTGTAAGCTGTACCGTTGTTTAGACATGCAGGAAGAAGCAATGCGCTATGCCAAGGGAGCTTATGAACTTCGCCCAGATCTGGATATTGTAAAAGTTGAGTACGCCAACATATTGCATCTTTCTGCCAAGCAAGAAGATAAAGAGCTTTCGCACTCCTTATTCAATGGGATAGTGGAGAACAAAATCAAAAACGATCATCGAACGACCATCGGCTTATTGAACTATTTTTTCTTCGGAGAAGATTATCTAGACTCCTCCATTTTTGCGGTTAATTTTTTGCGGTCTGGAAATGGCGATCATCAAGCATGGGAAGCACTATCTGCCGAATATTATTGGTGTCCGATATTTCGTATGGAGCATGCCGTATTTCTTTCTGACAACAATCAAGGGCTGGCTGCGATAGCCAAATTGTCTTCATTAGCAGATGAGTTCCCATGGTTTAAACAAGGGGTGCTTGGTTTTATCAAAGCAATAGAACAGCTAAGGGAGCAAAAAGGTGATCCTGAGTTGATGTCTGAGGAAATGGAAAGGATGGAACGCTACAAAGCATCTTGGTAGATCGTTAGCAGGGAAGATGTTTTATATTCCTCTCTTAGCTAAGAGACGCAAACTTTGGAACATTTTTGTAATATTGAAAGTTTGCGACATTAGTAGCCACATAACTGATATGCAAGCTAAAATGAAAATAAGAAATAAGCTACTTCTTTCTCTTAATATTATAATGTTTTATGGTTGCAATCCCTCATGGGATGTTACTCTGTATTCACAAAAAATCAGAGGAAGTAAGAAAATAATATATCATTATGATGCATGGGGTGGCAGAGACTCTCATCAATCAGGTTTTGCGATTCTAGACTCTACGGAAGAATTCGATATGTCAAAAATTATCTCTTTACCTGGCTCCCATTTTGCTGAAGTGCCTAATAAAGATTATATAAAATTAATCCAAGTTAATAATAGTGAAAATCCCACCACACCAAATGATACTATTCTAACTCCATCAAGACATTATTTTAAAAACATCAAAGGGATAAAATTTGAAGTTATCGAATATAATAGCACTTATGGAAGTAGTCCTATGAATACTGGAATGATGGAATATGAATTTGAAACAATAAAGGAAACGAATGACAGCCTAACATTTGAATTTGTAGTTCATAAGTTTGGTGGCATCAAACTACCATCAAGATTTTCTTTTCCAAAAGGAAATATAACACTATTGGAGGATACATTGGGGAGAGTTAATCGAGTAGTCGTAGAAAAATTCATAAAAATGAAGGGAGAAATTTACAAACCCACTAAGCGTTTGGAATTAGTTCCAAATCAAGCAATAATTGGATTTGCAACTTTCCATTTTATTCCAAAAAAGTTAATAAATGCGAGCGAATTAACAAATGAAGGTATATTTAAGCAGGTAAGAAAATAACTTTATAGAGGATGTCTAGTAACTACGCCAACAAGTAATAAATGCTTTAAAACAAAAAAAGCCCCGTATGTACGGAGCTTTTTAGAGCGAAAGACGAGATTCGAACTCGCGACCCCAACCTTGGCAAGGTTGTGCTCTACCAACTGAGCTACTTTCGCAGGATTAACATCGTCCGATGTTTTTATTCTTTTCAAGCAATCATTATCATGAGACTCGAAAAAAAAACCTTCTTTATCAAATAAAGAAGGTTTGTACTGAAGGCGGGAATCGAACCCGCACGCCTGTTGAGGGCACAGGATTTTAAGTCCTGCGTGTCTACCAGTTCCACCACTTCAGCAAGCATTAAATGCTCTTTCAAATTAAATGCCCCCTGGTAGGAAGGCATTTAGAGCGAAAGACGAGATTCGAACTCGCGACCCCAACCTTGGCAAGGTTGTGCTCTACCAACTGAGCTACTTTCGCATTGTTAATATCATCCGATATTTCAAAACTTTTTGACTTTTTTAAGGAGGTCATTTCCGTTTTGGTGATGCAAATATACGCAGATTTATATTTCTGCCAAGAAATATTTAATAAAAAATTAACAGTTTATTCTAACTGGTTGTTTTTCATATTTATATACTTGCAGTATTCTAAAATCATGATGGAAATTAGCTTGGTTTTAGCAAAAGAAAGATCAAATCTTTTTCGTAACCCTTACTTTGAAGATAGTTGAGAAGTTTCAATTGACGCTTTAAAACATTTTTCTCTCGCTCCAAGGCTTGCTTTTTTTCCAGCAAAATTTTCAAGGTCTCCAAATACTCATCTTCATCAATACTATTGAGTGCCTTTTTAATGATAGGGTCAGGAACTCTTTTTAATTTTAGGCCCTGTCTGATTTTTAGCTTTCCCCATTTTTTAATCTTGAACTTTCCCGAAACGTAGGCAAAGGCAAAACGTTCCTCGTTTAAAAAGTTCTCGGCAATTAAAGTGGAGATAATTTCTTCCACTTCATCGGGCCTCATTTGCCATTCGTAAAGCTTGTCCCTTGTTTCCTGTTGCGAACGTTCCTGAAAGGCACACCAATTGGCAGCTTTCTGTAGTGCTGTCTTTTTATCGTAATTGTATTTCTTTTCTTTATCGGTTTTCATAAATATTTGCTGAAATTCGTAAAAAATTCCCATTAACCTATCATGGCCATGACGAAAGAAAGCTACACCATCCAACAAATTGCTGAAATTTTAAATGGCAAAAGCATTCTAGTCAACCCACAAGCAAGTATCAAGAGCCTCATTGTCGACAGCCGCAGTTTGGCCGATGCCCCACATAGTTTGTTCTTCGCTATCAAAGCACAAAGAGACGGACATCAATTTCTCGCCAATGCCTATCAACAAGGGATCAGAAATTTTGTGGTAGCACAAGCCATGACAGCTGACCATTTTCCAGAAGCCAATTGGATTGAAGTACCCGATACCTTATTGGCGCTACAACAATTGGTCGCTTATCATCGCAGTCAGTATCATTTAAAGGTAATAGGCATTACAGGTAGTAATGGGAAAACCATCGTTAAAGAATGGCTATATCAGTTGCTTTCTGTAGAGCAGCAAGTAGTACGCAGTCCTAAAAGTTATAATTCGCAAATAGGGGTACCTTTGTCTGTTTGGCAACTGAACCACCACCATCAGTTGGGGATATTTGAAGCTGGAGTTTCCAAGCCCAATGAAATGGAGAGGTTAGCAGCGGTTATTCAGCCAACTATTGGTATCCTTACTAATATTAGAGAAGCGCACGATGAAGGCTTTGCCAACAAGGAAGAGAAATTAAAGGAAAAGCTTAAGCTGTTTAAAGAGGTGGAAACTTTTGTTTATGCTCCTGAACATATCCTGGCAAAAGACCTGGAATTACCGGGCAAGCAAAAATTCACTTGGAGTTTTGTGCAGTCGGCAGATCTGCAAATCACCAAGGTACTTGCCGAAAATAATCAAACACGTATCCTTGCCAACTATCAGCACAAACAAATTGAGGTAGTGGTTCCCTTTACCGATGCCGCTTCCATAGAAAATGTGGTAATTTGTTGGGCAACTTTGCTGGCCATGGGCTATGCGGTAGAGGAAGTAGTGTCGAGACTTTCAAAACTGACCAGAGTGGCCATGCGCTTGCAGTTGGTAAATGGTATAGACCAATGTTCGTTAATAGATGATAGCTACAGTGCAGATATTTCGTCTTTAGCCATTGCCTTAGATTTTCTTAATCAGCAGAACCAACATCCTAAACGTACCTTAATTTTATCTGATTTACAGGAAACAGGTAAAACGGCAGACCAACTGTATCAGGAAATTGCCCTGTTATTAAAGCAAAAGAAAATACATCGATTAATTGGTGTAGGCGAGCATATTTCTACTTTTGCCCATTTATTTGAACTGGAAAAATCCTTTTTTAAGGATACGGATGATTTTCTGGCTCATGTAGCCCAGCTTAATTTTAACCACGAAACCATCTTGGTAAAAGGAGCACGTAAATTTGAGTTCGAAAGAATCATAAAGCGCTTAGCACAGAAAATTCATGATACCGTACTCGAAATTAATCTTAATGCACTGCTGAATAACCTTCAATCCTATAAGACTAAATTAGCGCCAGGCGTAAAAACCATGGCCATGGTGAAGGCCTTTTCTTATGGTAGTGGAAGTTTCGAAATTGCCAATTTGCTACAACATCATAAAGTAGATTACCTCACGGTAGCTTATGTAGACGAGGGGATTACCTTGCGTAAAGCTGGAATTACTTTGCCACTGATGGTCATGAGCCCAGAACCTTCGGCTTTTGATGCCATGTTGAGATACAAATTAGAACCTGAAATTTACAGTTTGGAGCTGTTGAAGGATTTCTTACACTTTCTACCAGCTGGTGTAAATCATTTTCCAGTACACATTAAGTTAGATACAGGGATGCATCGCTTGGGTTTTCAAGAGGAGCATTTAACGGAGTTGCTACAGTTATTGAAAGGCAACCAAAAACTGAAGGTGGTTTCTGTTTTTACCCATTTGGTAGCTACAGATGATGAACAGCATGATTCGTTCACCGAGCAACAAGTAGCAAGCTACCAAAGCATGTATCAGCAAATTGTCGATGTGCTTGCTTATTCGCCCATTAGGCACGTATTAAATACCTCGGGCATTAGCCGTTGGCCAAAATATCAGTTTGATATGGTAAGGTTGGGCATTGGTTTGTATGGTTTTGATGCCGCACAAAAGTCTCCAGATGAGCTACAAACCGTAGCCGTACTGAAAACCACCATCTCACAAATTAAATATTTAGCTGCTGGCGAAACGGTAGGCTATAGCAGGAGAGGAGTGCTGCCAAACGGTGGTACCATTGCCACCGTTAAAATTGGTTATGCCGATGGTTATAGCAGGGCTTTTGGCAATGGTGTGGGAAAAATGTTAGTCGGCGGAAAGCTAGTGCCTACCATAGGCTCTATTTGCATGGACATGTGTATGTTGGATATTACGGGGTTAACCCCAACGGTAGGCGATGAAGTAATTGTGTTTAACCATGAACATAGTATTGTGGATCTGGCCAGTGCTATTGGAACCATTCCTTACGAAATACTTACCAACGTATCCCAAAGGGTGAAAAGAGTGTATTATTACGAATAGGTAGTTGGTTGGTTGGTTGGTTGGTTGGTTGGTTGGTTGGTTGGTTTTCGGATGACTAAACAACTAAACACCCAAAAAACAAAACAACCAATTTAAAAAAGCTAATTTTGCACCATGAATAGAATTGGAAAAGCCTTATTAAACTACCTGATCAGAGGATTGTTAATTGTGGTGCCCATTGCATTAAGCATTTTTATTGTGGTGTGGGCAGTTACTACAGTAGATAGTTGGTTGAATATCAGAAGTGTGTTTGGGGTAAATCCAATTACTGGCGAGAGTAGGAATATTCCTGGGCTAGGTTTAGTACTGGTGATTTTGATTATTCTGGGCGCAGGTATTTTTGTAACCTACTTCGTGACTGAGCCGATGTACAATTGGTTTCAACGTTGGCTGAACAAATTACCGCTATTCAACTTTATTTACACCTCCATTAAAGATCTGACCGAAGCTTTTGTAGGTGATGAGAAGAAGTTCAACCATCCTGTATTGGTAGAAGCCGAAGGAGATATGAAACGCATAGGTTTTCTTACACAAAATGATTTGAGTAAGCTGGATATGCTCGACGAAGCCATTGTTTACTTCCCATTTTCCTATTCCTTTGCAGGACAGGTCTACATCGTTAAAAAGGAAAAAATAAAACCTTTAAACATGAGTGCCGCTGATGCCATGAAACTAGTAGTAAGTGGTGGAGTTACCCATCTTTAAATACCTCTAAGAATAACCAGCATTGCAAGTATAGAAATAAAGGCTACTAACAAACGAGAAAAGAATTCACGAATGTAAAGTCCTGCCAATAAGGCTAGTTCATCTTCTAAGTTTTGTCCTATAACCATACCCGAACCCGAAGATGCTTTGTAGTGAATTTGGGTGTTTTGATGGTTGCTAATGGTCCATTGGTTGAGCCAACCATTGCTATAGTTCCATGATAGCGGAATTTGCCCAGGTAAATTGATAATGGCACGCATTTGCCACACATTCATTTTAATGTTTCCCAATTCTGCATGGTTGTCGCCATAAATGGTGACGGTGTTGTCTATGAAGCTTTTAGTTTTGAATTGATAATTCGTTTGCGACATAATGCCAACCGTATGATTGTCCCAAGTGTTAAAAATGAGGTTGCCACAAATTTGCCCTTCGCGAAAGATTTGATAGGAGCTATCAAATACGCCCTTTGTCCATGTTACTGTTTTTTCCATGATAGCTTTTTCATATTAGATGGTTTATCCACCCTTGCGTTACAAAATATTTGCCCTTGAAGGCCAAAAACCAAATTTATACAACATACGGTTGTGTTGCTTGTTTGGATTGTAACGAGATTGAGAAGAATGCTTGTGGCATAAAAAAACCTTATAGAATTCGTGGTTCTATAAGGTTTTTATTTCTAGAGGTTTGGATGACCTAGAAGTTCGGTTTCAATACATATTTGTCGTAGAACCTAAAGATATGTTCGGCAGCTTCTTCCGCCGTATCTACCAATCTGAATAAATTCAAGTCTTCCGCATGGATGTTGTGTTCTTTTTCCAACATGGTGTTTTTTAGCCAATCTACCAATCCACCCCAGTAAGCAGTACCTACCAATACAATAGGAAAACGAGCAATTTTGCCAGTTTGGATCAAGGTTAAAGCCTCAAAAAGTTCATCCATGGTTCCCATACCGCCAGGCAATACAATAAAGCCCTGAGAATATTTCATGAACATTACCTTTCTAATAAAAAAGTAATCAAATTCTAGCAAGCGGCTAGGCTCAATATACTTGTTGTGGAACTGTTCAAAAGGTAACTCAATATTTAAACCTACAGATTTACCGCCGTTCATATGGGCGCCTTTATTTCCAGCTTCCATAATTCCTGGACCACCACCTGTAATTACACCGTAGCCACGGTCAGTAAGCAAACGACCACATTCAACAGCTATTTGATAATATGGGTTGGTTTCTGCAGTTCTAGCCGAACCGAAAATACTTACACATGGCCCAATCTTCGATAGCTTCTCAAAACCATCTACAAATTCGGCCATGATTTTAAAAATCTGCCAGCTATCAGTTACTTTAATTTCTTGCCAGTCTTTGTTGGCAAATGCGCTTCTTATCTTCTCTTCACTATTCATACTTTTAATTGGGTTTTAAAATCTAGTTTGCTGATCTGTCTTTTTGCTGATCAGCAATAGTCCCATAAAAGTAATAAATCCGTTGATTAAAATAAGTTCTACACTAAAAACATATCCGCCTAATAGTTTCTCCGCATTAGTAGCAAATATGTAGCACAAAATAGGAGAGATGATGCACACCAATGGAACCAATTTGTCGTGCAATCCACGTGATTTTACAAAAAGTCCAAATGAATATAGTCCTAACAATGGTCCATAAGTATACGAGGCAATCAAGAAAATTAAGCTTACTACAGACGAACTATTTAGCGAGTTGATAATGATGATTACGAAAAACATCAATAATGAAAATACAATATGTACCAGGTGTCTTTTCTTAACCGCATCTTTTTTCTCTGCGTTTTCTTTTTTGTTCATGCCCAAAAAGTCTACACAAAAAGAGGTAGTTAAAGCAGTTAAAGCACTATCAGTAGTGGCGAACGTAGCCGCGGTTAAACCTAGCATAAACACAATGGCAGGTATAGTGCTTAAATGGTTAAGAGCAATTTCAGGGAACAAAAGATCGGTTCTCGGTTTGCCAGTAATATGATCCAAAGGAATTTCAATACCATTTTTAGTAGCGAAAATATAAAGTAAAGCACCAACACTTAAAAAGAAGATATTTAACACTACAAATATTCCTGTGAAGGTAAACATGTTTTTTTGAGCCTCGCCAATAGTTTTCATACTTAGGTTCTTTTGCATCAAATCTTGGTCAAGACCAGTCATGGCAATAGTTACAAAGATTCCTCCAATGAACTGTTTGCTGAAATAGAACTTGCTGGTCAGGAAATCTTCGAAGAAAAAGATTTTAGAATAGCTGCTACTTTTTACGGTTTCAAAAGCTTGTGGAATGCTCAAACTTAAGCTGTCGCAAATAAAATAGATGGTTAGAAAAACAGATAAAACCAAGAAAAACGTTTGCAACGTATCCGTGATAATGATGGTTTTTAAGCCGCCTTTGAACGTGTACGACCAAATTAAGCCTAATGAAATCAATACGGTTACCCAAAAAGGGATGCCGTAAGTATCAAATATGAAACGTTGTAATACAATCACTACCAAGTACAATCTTGTGGCCGAACCAAGGGTTCTACTTACCAAGAAAATAAAAGCGGCTGTTTTATAGCTGTAGTAGCCTAAACGTTGTTCTATGTAACTATAAATGGAGGTTAAATTCATTCGGTAGTACAAAGGCAATAACACCGTTGCAATGATGATAAACCCAACAGCATTTCCCAGAACAAACTGGAAATATTGGAATTGGTTACCCGCCGGAGCACCAACTTCCCCTGGTACCGAAATAAAAGTAACCCCTGATAATGCGGTTCCAATCATCCCAAAAGCAACCAAATACCATTTAGAGTTTTTGTTTGCCAAAAAGAAAGTAGAGTTGTCCGATGAATTTTTCGACGTTGCAAAAGCAATCGCAATCAATACGCCAAAATAGCCTATTAAGAAGCACAGTAGTAATGTTGAACTCATATATAATCTGATTTGTTGCTAAAAGTAGCAAAAACTTGCTAAAACTTGCAAAAATGCTAGCTTAAAAAATAAAGATATACTTTTTACCTTGATAAATGATATGAATAGAAATGGTGCTCAAGCTAAATTAAACCTAGCGGTTATAGAAGTGACAACTATTTTTATCTCAAACTACTTCACAAATTTATTTTAATTGTCGATTGTACGAGTGCGGGGCTTTGCCCTATGCGCTTAAATCCCTAATTTTGCAGTATGAATTTTTCTTCCAAGTTGCTCGAAGATGCAGTAAATGAGTTTGGTAAGTTACCGGGTATTGGCCAAAAAACGGCATTACGCTTGGTTTTGCATCTTTTGGGAAAAGAACAGGCTGAAGTGGCCCAATTTGGAAATACCTTGATCAAACTCAAGAACGAAATCAAAAATTGTAGGGTTTGTCACAACATTTCCGATTACGACACCTGCAATATCTGTTCGGCACCAAAAAGAGAAAAGGAAGTGATTTGTGTGGTTGAAGACGCTAGAGACGTAATGGCCATTGAAAATACCAACCAGTATTTTGGCGTTTACCACGTTTTGGGCGGATTAATTTCACCTATGGATGGCATTGGCCCTTCCGATTTAACTATTGAAGATTTAGTAGAACGAGTAAAAACCTCCGAAGTAAAGGAAATTATCTTAGCTTTAAGCGCTAATATGGAAGGTGATACAACCTTGTTCTATCTGCATAAAAAATTGAAAGATTTTAATATCCCAATTACCACTATTGCCAGAGGAATAGCCTTTGGCGGCGAGCTTGAATATGCAGACGAGGTGACGCTTGGACGCTCTATTGCTACTCGTGTACCTTATGAAAACACCCTAATCAAGTAATTTATGAGTTTAAAAGATAAAACCGTTGTCATCACTGGTGCCTCGTCTGGTATAGGTAAAGCACTAGCAGAGGAAATGGCAAAGCGTGGTGCCAATGTGGTGTTGGCTGCACGTCAGTACGTAACCCTCTGTGAAATTACAGCAGAACTGGAAAAAACATACGGGATCAAGGCTTTGGCCATTCAGGCTGATGTGAGTAAAGAAGAAGATTGTGAAGCGCTGATTAAGCAAACCATACTTACTTTTGGCAAGCTGGATGTGCTCATTAACAATGCAGGCTTATCAATGCGGGCTTTATTTAAAGACCTAGATTTAGCTGTACTTAAAAATTTGATGGACGTGAATTTTTGGGGCACTGTTTATTGCACTAAATATGCCTTGCCAGAGATTTTAAAAACGACAGGAAGTATTATCGGCGTATCTTCTATTGCAGGTTATAGAGGTTTGCCTGGTCGCACAGGATATTCTTCTTCTAAATTTGCGATGAACGGTTTTATGGAATCATTACGTACTGAGCTGTTAAAAACGGGAGTACATGTAATGGTGGCTTGTCCAGGATTTACCACTTCTAATATCAGGGTGGCTGCTTTGTCGCAAGACGGAACTGCCCACGGTGAAACCAGCATGGAAGAAGGTAAGATGATGACTGCCGAAGAAGTAGCTCAACGCATTTGCGATGGTATTGAACAAAAGAAACGCACCCTAGTCATGACAAGACAAGGTAAGCTTGCTGTTTGGGTCAATAAGTTGTTTCCGGCATTTGCCGATAAAAAAGTATTTGAACTTTTCACTAAAGAAAAAAATCCCCTGATAAAATAATGACGCGTTGCAAGCAAAAAACGCTCATTTTTGTCTTGTTAGGATTTTTGTTAAATCACCTCTTTATCTCGGGAGCTTTTGCCCAGCGGCCTTCGCTTGCCCTAAACAATAGCAAAGATTATATACAACTCGTTAAATACTATCGATACCTCAACCCCGATTCGGCACTTTATTTTGTAAAGCAGGGCCTTAAAGTGGCCGAAAGGCAAGGTGACTCTTTGGGTAAGGCAGCTTTGCTTAACCAATATGGCATGATCGACGACAATGCCACCAGATATAAAGATTCTCGAGAAAAATATTTGGAAGCCGAAGCCATTTACAGGGAAGAAGGCGATGATATAGGTTTGGCTGCTACCTTAGTGAGACTTGGCGTGGTCGAAAAGCGTAAAGGGAACTATGATAAGGCTTTATCGTATTTCATGGATGCGCTCAATATCAGTGAAAAAAATGGTCATAAATTAGGAATGCTTGAAGGTAGGGTGGTGTTTGCGGAAGCGTATTACAGCTTAGGAGAATATGAAAATGCGCTGAGTAATTTACGTATGGCCGAAGAAATCGACCGTCAAATCCCGCTTTCTAACCTATCCCTAAACATGTACATTAATTACGGTTATGTGTACACCAAAATAGGAGAGTATGATAAAGCAATCGCTTATTTAAATAAAGGACTCTCTAAAAGTAATAGGCCCGATTTCAATGGCTTAAGAATTAGTTTGCTAGTACAACTGGGGACAGCTTATTTTAAGAGCGGCAAACGCAATCAGGCCATCAACATTTATAAAGAAGCTTTGGCCTTTACCAGGGAAATCAAAAATGTACTCAGAGAGCAGTCAACCTTAATAGAGCTTTCTCAAGTTTATGTGAAAAATCAACCTGATAGCGCCCTTTTTTATCTTTCTCAAGCCTTGGTCATTGCCGAAAAACATAAAATGTATCGTCAGCAAATTGCGGCATTGGATAATATTGGGGATTTATATAAGGCAAAAGGTAATTTAGCCAAAGCACTTTACTATAGGGAACAACGAAACAGCTTGGCCGAGCAAGTGTTTTATACCGATATGATGAAGCAGGTTTCCAGTTTGGAAAGCGCTTATGAATTGGAAAAGTCGAAAACACAATTAACAGAACTCACTGCGCAAACCAAAGAGCAAAAGATGTTCAAAAACATCATTCTTTGTGTGGCCATTGCTATATTTATAGTACTTATACTTACCCTTGGGAATTATTTCCGTTCTAGGCACTTGAATAAATTGCTAACCAAAGCCAATAAAGAGCTGGAAGAAAGTAATGAGATCAAGGATAAATTTTTCTCCATCATTGCCCATGATATTCGTTCCCCTTTGGTATCTACCATCAGTATCCTTAAGTTGATATCAGACAAGGAATTGGATCAGGATATCCAAGAAAAAATGGTCGGTAAGCTCGTAGCTCATTGTGATAGCAGCTTGGAAATATTGGATAAGTTACTCAAATGGGGCCAGATGCAAATCAAGGGGGTTCGATTGAACATTTCAGAATTTAATCCGGTCATCAATATCTATCGCAATTTAGGTTTGTTACAAGAAGCAGCGGCCGAGAAAAATATCACCCTAGATATTGATATAGAAGAAGGAGTAGTCTTGAAAGCCGATGCTGACCATTTTGATTTTGTGGTGAGGAACTTGTTAGCTAATGCCATTAAATTCACCGAAAAAAATGGACAGGTTACTTTAAAAGCCAGAGCCATCGACAAAAGTACGATCAAATTTGAAGTGATGGATAACGGAGTGGGGATTAGTCAATCACGAATTGAGAAACTTTTTGAACTCTCAGCAACGGGAACCAAAGGAACATCTGCAGAAGAAGGAACTAGTTTGGGACTAATCATTTGCCGAGAATTTGTACTGGCTAATTCAGGTAAGCTCGAAGTACATAGTGAGATAGGAAAAGGCACTACTTTTTCTTTCACCATGAAGGGCTTTTTAAAAAATATTGCATAAAAAGTAAAATCGTTTTTGCATTTAAAGAAAAACAATTACATATTTGCTTACAGAATGAGACAAGTAAACGTAAATACAATTTGGTGGTGGCATAACGCAATAGCGTGATGTGACCTTTTGTACGTTTATTTTTTTAATAAGAATATTTTAGAAGGTTGCTGATGAGGCAACCTTTTTTTGTTGATAACCATGAAGAAAATATTAAACCACCTTTTCGAAAACAAGACTTTTACCAGTGCTGAGGCCCAAAAAATATTGACCTCTATTGCCATGGGCGAATTTAATCATGCTCAAATAGCTGCATTTATTACGGCCTATTGCATGCGTAACATTACCGTAGAGGAGTTACAGGGTTTCCGCGATGCGATGTTGGACTTATGCTTGAAAGTTGATTTCTCCGACTTTGAACTGGTAGACCTTTGCGGTACTGGTGGCGATGGAAAGGATACTTTCAATATTTCTACTTTGGCATCATTTGTAGTGGCGGGAGCAGGGCATAAAGTAGCTAAGCACGGTAATTACGGTGTTTCATCGGGCTGTGGGTCTAGTAACGTGATGGAATATTTAGGCTATAGTTTTACCAATAATGAAAGCGAATTAAAACGTAGTTTGGAAAAAGCGGGTATTTGTTTTATCCATGCTCCTTTGTTCAACCCTGCAATGAAAACAGTGGCACCTATCCGTAGAGAATTGGGAGTGAAAACCTTTTTTAACATGCTAGGGCCAATGTGCAACCCCGCAAAGCCGAAAAATCAGATTGTAGGGGTATTTAGTTTAGAGTTGGCACGCATTTATGCCTATTTGTACCAACAAACTGATAAAAATTACAATATTATCCACGCTGTAGATGGTTTTGACGAAGTATCGTTGACCTGTGATTTTAAAACTTTCAGTAAAAAGGGAGAAGCCCTCACAAAAATTGCTGACTTAGGGTTCGAGGAATTGCAGGAGTCGCAAATACAAGGCGGAGATACCATTGAATCCTCAGCCAAGATATTTACAGAAGTGCTAGAAGGAAAAGCTACAGATGCCCAAACCAATGTGGTATTATGCAATGCAGCACTGGCCATACAAACCATTAAACAAAATGAAAGTTTCGCCGATTGCTACTATGAAGCAGAAGAATCTCTAGTTAGCAAAAGAGCATTGGGAAGCTTTAAAAATTTAATAGCAGGGTAGAATATAACCACCTAAGACACCTTAGGACATCTAAGTAAAAAATATCTAAGATGGTTAAAAAGAATTAAACATTAAGAAATGAAGAAAATTAAGACTATAAATTTAGTCTCTTGATGGTTTAACAACTAAAATGCGCTAAGGTGTCTAAGGTGGTTAAAACAATAAAAAAAGGAATGAAGACGATATCCAAACTTAATCCTTCTTAATCCCTTAATGGTTCAAAAACTAAAATGTCCTTAGGTGTCTAAGGTGGTTCAAAAATAAATAAACATGAAAATGAAAATCAAAGTTTGCGGGATGAAACAAGCAGCCAATGTAGCTGAAGTAGCCGACTTGCACCCTGATTATTTGGGCTTCATCTTCTATTCAAAATCCCCAAGGCTAATCAGTGAAGTTTCTGCCGAGCTCATTAAATATATCCCTGCCGATATCAAAACTGTTGGGGTGTTTGTCAATGAAGACATCAACGAAGTAAAATTGAAAATAGCCAAGCACCAGCTAAAAGCAGTGCAGTTACATGGGGCCGAGAGCGTGGAATATTGCGCAGAGGTCAAAACCTTAGGCGTAGAAGTGATTAAGGCATTTGGGGTTCATCCTGACTTTGAATTTGAACAATTAGTGCCTTATGTTGCTGTGGTAGATTATTTCCTTTTTGATACCCAAACCACAGCGCATGGAGGTTCAGGTAAAGTGTTCGATTGGAAATTACTTGAAGGTTACCACTTGGATAAACCGTATTTCTTAAGTGGAGGAATAGGACTAGAGCACGCTCATAAAATTGCAGAGATACAAGATCCTAGGCTTTATGCCGTAGATGTAAACAGTAAATTTGAGCTAGAACCAGGCTTGAAAGATGTGGAACAGTTGAAAGAGTTTTTTAAAGCATTAACTTAAACAAGTTCGTCATATCGACGAGGAACGAGGAGATATCTAACAAATAGCTAGATTTCTCGTCGCTAGGCTCACTCGAAATGACGGAAAGAATAAAATAAAACATGAATTATTTTGTAGACGAAAGAGGGTACTATGGTGATTTTGGTGGAGCTTATATCCCCGAAATGCTTTATCCAAACGTAGAAGAACTGCGTCAACAGTACCAAGCAATTATTGACGATGAGCAATTTCAACAGGAGTTTAAAGCCTTGCTCAAAGACTACGTAGGAAGACCTTCGCCACTTTATTTGGCCAAGCGCTTGTCCGACAAATACGGGGCAAATATTTTCCTTAAACGTGAAGACCTGAACCATACGGGTGCTCATAAAATTAACAATACCATAGGACAAATTCTACTGGCCGAGAAGTTGGGTAAAAAGAGGATCATTGCCGAAACAGGAGCAGGACAACATGGAGTGGCCACGGCTACGGTTTGTGCGCTACGTGGTTTAGAGTGTGTAGTGTATATGGGTGAAGTGGATATCAAACGTCAGGCACCTAATGTGGCCCGTATGAAAATGCTTGGTGCAAAAGTAGTGGCAGCAACCTCAGGGAGTAAGACACTTAAAGATGCCACCAACGAAGCCATGCGTGATTGGATCAGTAATCCCGTAGATACTCATTACATTATTGGTTCCGTAGTTGGTCCGCACCCTTACCCAGACATGGTGGCGCAATTTCAGTCCATCATCTCTTTCGAAACTAAAAAGCAGCTACAGGAGCAAACTGGAAAATCATTGGCTGACTATGTACTAGCCTGTGTAGGTGGTGGAAGTAATGCGATGGGGATGTTCTATCATTTTATTGATGATGAAAGTGTAAAACTGATTGCGGTGGAGGCAGCAGGTAAAGGTGTAGATAGCGGTTTCTCTGCGGCAACTACCACTTTGGGAAAAGAAGGGGTGTTACATGGTAGTAGAAGTATTTTGATGCAAACGCCAGATGGACAGGTAGTAGAGCCTCATTCTGTTTCCGCAGGATTAGATTACCCTGGTATTGGCCCTCAGCATGCGCATTTATTTAAAACAGGCCGCGGACTTTACGCTTCAATTACTGATGATGAAGCTTTACAAGCTGGCTTGCTTTTAACCCAGTATGAAGGTATTATTCCAGCAATTGAAAGTGCTCATGCCTTGGCCTATCTCGAAAAAATGCAGTTTAAAGCGGGAGATAATGTAGTAGTTTGTCTTTCGGGTAGGGGCGATAAAGACATGGAAACTTATATGAAATATTTTAATTTATAAAGGTGAAAAGGTGTAGGATTAAGCGCTACGCCCAACTACTAATCCCTAACCGCTAGCTACTAACTACTAAAAAAATGAACAGACTTCAACAATTATTTCAGCAACAACCAAAGGAGTTACTCTCCATTTATTATACCGCAGGTTACCCTCATTTAAATGATACCTTGGATATTGCCGAGGAACTGGAAAAAGCAGGCGCTAATTTCCTAGAAATAGGTTTTCCTTATTCGGATCCCGTAGCAGATGGTCCCATTATACAAGCAAGTAGCAAACAAGCATTGGACAATGGAATGACTTTGGCCATTTTATTTGAGCAATTGAAAGATTTACGCCTAAAAGTGAACATTCCAATTTTGTTGATGGGGTATGTGAATGTGGTTTTGCAATATGGAGTAGAGGCTTTTTGCCAAAAGTGTCAAGAAGTAGGGGTAGATGGCTGTATTATTCCCGATTTGCCGATGTATGAATATGAGGAATTGTACCAATCCACTTTTGAAAAATACGGATTAAGCAATATCTTTTTGGTGACCCCACAAACCTCAGAAGAGCGTATTCGTAAAATTGATGGTTTAAGTAATGCTTTTATCTATTTGGTATCCTCTTCGGCTACTACCGGTAGTAATTTAGCAGTTTCTGAAAGCTCGACAGCTTACTTTAAACGCATTGCCGATATGAACCTTAAAAGTCCAGTGGTTATTGGTTTTGGGATTTCCAATAAGGAAACTTATGAGGCTGCAAGTCAATATGCAAGTGGTGCCATTATTGGTAGTGCTTTTGTGAAAAATATGGATGCCAATAACCTAAAAGGAAGCATTAAGGAGTTTATGGGGCAGTTTAAGTAAATTTTGAACTGTTCATCCTAAAATCTCAACCCCGCTTGTCAGTCTGAGCCTGTCGAGCACTACTTGATTGTAGGTTGGATGTTGAAACAAATAGCCATACCGGAGCCAAAACTCTCAACTTTACTTGTCAGTCTGAGCTTGTCGAAGACTATTTGTCGCATAATGTTTCGACAAGCTCAACATGACAACGTTTAGGAATAAAATCTTCTTTTATAAATGCTTCTCAATATAATCTATGGCTTCTTGCTGACTCAAAATAGCAAAATCCTTGTATCGCTCATGAACGTCAATGATTTCTAAAATAGCCTGATTTACCAACTCCTTGTTTTGCCAAGTTTTAAGGTCAGCAATTACCGTAGCTAAGCACCCCTTTTTGTAAGCAATTTGTCCAATCACATGCACCAAGGTGCTGTTTACTCTTTTAGTAGGATCAAACTCTAATTGTTTCAACAAGGGTAAAATGTCTTGCGGATATTTTCTTCCCCTAAGCTCAATACCATGACAAATCTCACGCCTTATTTCTTTGTCGGGATGTTGTAAGTAAGTTGCTGCCCAAGTCAATACTGAGGAAGGATTTACTTCGCCCATCTTTTTTACAGAACCAATCACTGCATTTCTCACCGCATGATGTTCATCTAATAATCCTTTGTCAAAAAAAGGTTGAACGGTTTCAAAATCACTTTTACCAATTTCTCCAGCGGCGTTAATAACAGTTTGTCTCACCTTAAAATCATCATAGGTAAAGAGGGTGTCTAACAGCTTAATAATGTTAGATAAATATCCAGTATCTGTTTTGAAGATTTTGCCAATAGCAAGGTAGGCCGTTTTTCTAATATAGGTATCCTCATCAGCAAAATAAGGAAGTAGGTTAGTATGCTTTATTGCGCTAATATCGTTTAAAATAACTGCTTGCATTTGATTTACTAATGCATCTCGATCTTGTTTCGTTAAGTCATAAAAGGCCATGTTATTTCAATTTATATACAAAACTGTCCGCGTTGGCTATCTAATGTAAATCTCCTTCGAAATCTTGCTGATTTTTGCCTCGTAAGCTGCTAGTTCAGTATCATATTTGGTACTGTTTTCTGTTAGAGCTTTATGCATTAAGGTATAGTATTCCTTATTCAAAGCACTGTAGGTTTTATAAACTTCTATTTTAGGTTGTACACTTTTACTATGCACTAACTTGTCCAAACTGTCGATAATTTCAATATTCCTGTTCCAGTAATAAACACTAATGTCCTTAACATCCGATATTGCTTTTTCCTTGCCTTTCAAGGTGCTGTCTAAAGGGAAAATATCTTCGGCCATATTGGCCATGGAGTAAAAATCAATCATGATTTCGTTAAACTTTTCCTTGTCTTTAAAACTGTTTGCAAAAATGACGACCCTGATATGATTATTGTTCTCATGGGATGCCTGTATATTTTTTAACACAAATTTAAAGGCAAAAAAAGCCCCCACGGAAGCAATTAATAGTGGTACGGCGATGGCCAGAGCAATAAAGAGATGCTTTTTGAGAGATTTTTTAGGCATGTTTGCGTATAATTAGCGATGGTTTGTTTTTATCAAGTTAAAGTTATTCCTGACAAGAAGGGTCTCCCATTGTGCAGGCTTTTTTAATGGCATGGATTTCTACGTTGTCTATTTTGCCATCGTTATTAAAATCTGTTTTTATGGAGACTTGAAAGTTGGTGTCATCTAATCGGATAATATTGTAGGTGAAAACTTGCTGGCCAAAGTTTAAGAGTAGGTTTCTGCCTTTTATTTTCCATCCCATATTCGTCTGAGAAATGGCACAATTTCCGGTGGGAGTAATGTACCTGATTTCCTCGTATTGATGATCTTGTCCAGCTCTATTTTGGAAATAAAATCTGTCCTTACCACATTTTTCTACATGCTCATAGTCATACAAAATATCATTAAGCTTTATTTTGTCATAAATCCATTGACCAATTACCAAATTTTCAGAGTAGATGATTTCTTCTTTAGCTTTCTGCTTCTCTTTTTTGCAAGAGAAAGCCACTAATGCGGTAATAAAGGTTAAATAAATTAGCTTTTTGCGTATTGCATTCATAATGCTGTTATTTCCATTCAGTTTTTTGAAGTTCAAACCAGTAGTGCGGTATATCTTCATATAAAAAATTACCTTTTAGTTGAAGCCCACATTTTTGTAAAACATGCTTAGAACCCAAATTTTCTACATCACAAATGCCATAAATAGCCTCCAAATTCATGGTTTCAAAAGCATATTTAACACAAGCTTTAGCCGTTTCGGTGGCAATGCCCGTGCCCCAATATCTTTCCACTAGCCTATAACCCAAATCGTAATAATTTACATGCCCATTAATAGAATCAATTATATATTTGAAACCTGTCCATCCCACAAAATCTCCATTAGTTTTATTGATAATGGCCCATCTGCCAATACCTAGGTCAGTATATTGCTTTTGGATAAATTTAATGACGTTTTCGGCTTCTTCGATTGTTTTAATGGGGTTTTTGCCTAAAAAGGTATGTACGTTTGGGTTACTGTCCAATTCAAAAATACCAGCAACATCAGTAATCGTTAGAGGTCTGATCAAACATCTCTCCGTTTCAATAAGGATATTAGGCATGTTTACGTTTTAAGTTCTTAAGGAAAATAAATCCAATAACTCCAGATAAAACAGAAGTGCAAAGGATGGCAAATTTAGCTTCAATAACATATAAATAGTCAGTAAACGAAAGCATCGCGATAAAAATAGACATCGTAAAGCCTATTCCAGCGAGCATGCCTACGCCAATAATATGTTTCCAATTGGCTGCTGATGGTAATTTGGCCAGTTTGAGTTTTACGGCTAAGTAGGAGAATAAACTCACCCCTAAGGTTTTTCCTATAAACAGGCCTAAAATAATTCCAAGACCTAAAGGAGATGCCAATCCCTTTAACATACCGCTTTCGAAAGTAATATTGGTATTTGCCAAGGCAAAAATAGGCATGATTAAAAAGTTGACTGGTTTGGCCAAGCTATGCTCTAAGTTTTCCAAAGGTGATGAAGTTTTGGTTCCAGTAGGGATGGTAAAGGCTAATAAGACCCCTGCTATAGTGGCGTGAATGCCTGAGTGGTGCATAAAATACCAAAGAAAAATTCCTGGAATCAAATAAAACCAAAGCGATTTGATTTTGAAATAGTTTAACATTGCCAATGCGACAACAATAGCCCCCGCAATATAAAGTTCTTGCCAATGAATTTGATCGGTGTAAAAAATAGCGATCACCAAAATTGCTCCTAAATCATCAACAATGGCCAGTGCGGCCAAAAATATCTTTAACGATGGCGGTACATTTTTTCCTAGCATCGCAACAATGGCCAAGGCAAACGCAATATCTGTAGCCATAGGAATACCCCAGCCACTAGCTGTTGGTGTACCTTGGTTAATAGCCCAATAAATACCCGCAGGCAGTAGCATGCCTCCAACGGCAGCCAATACTGGTAACGAAGCCTTTCGGATATTAGATAATTCGCCGGCAACCAATTCCCTCTTAATTTCTAGTCCTACCAATAAGAAAAAGACCGCCATTAAACCATCATTGATCCAAACAGCTACGCTGTAACTAATTTGGGTACTGCCCAATTGAAATCCTAAAATTTGGTCTAACAGTTGTTGAAAAGCCTCTTTTCCTCCGGAGTTTGCAATGATCAGTGAAAAAGCTACACAAAATAGCAGAAGAATTCCTCCTGTCTTTTCGGAATTGAAGAATTTAGTGAAAGCGTTTTTGTTGGATTTTTGCATTTCGCTAAAATACCAAAATTAAGATGCTATCAGAAAAGCTTTCGTAGGTAATTTGGTTGTCTTTAAGAGAAAATGCTGCTCATCAACTAGCAGCAAATGTTTATCGAAACTGTTCTCTCCCTTTTGGGGAGAGATCCGGTTTCATCAGGAGAGAGGGGAATATTTTTTAAACCAATTGGTGAAAACAATACCCCTATGTACCTACGTGTTTGTATTTTCTTAACTAAAAGAAATCCAAAAAAGAAGAATGCTGATAAAATGAACCGCATAGACACATAGAAAGACCATTGGTTCTTAATGTGTCTATGTGGTTAAATGTTTTTAAGTTATCCCGCCTGTTTGGAAATTTCCAACAGTTCGGAGTAAACTTTGCATGCCATAAAAAAAGGGATGCCTTTTGGGCACCCCTTCAGGAGTATATATTGTTGTTGGGTTTATTCTTTAACAAATTTGCTTTGGTAAGTAGTACCGCCGTCAGTAATTTGAACAATGTAAACCCCTCTAGCCAAATCCTTTACTTTTTGATTGATTTGGTTGTTTAAATCGTTAATACTGCCAGTAGTACGTAGTTGCACCCTGCCGTCAATACCGCTCACCAATAATTGTAGGTGATTGCTATTGCTTGAGTAGTTCAAGGTGATATTGTTTTTTACCGGATTTGGATAAACAAAGAAAGTAGCTTGGTTATTACCTAAAAACCTTACCGATTTCACTTCCGAATAGCTCGACTTTCCGTCGCGATCTACTTGTTGAACTCTGTAATAGTTAATGCCCTGAGCTGGGGTTTGGTCAACAGCTTGATAAGCCGCACCTTGTGGACCTTTACTTTGTTGTTCAGCAACTTTGGTAAAGTTTTTACCATCCAAAGAACGCTCTACTACAAAATGGCTATTGTCTGTTTCCGATTTAGTTTCCCATTTAAGTGTAACCGTATTTCCATTAATGATAGGCGTAAAATAACCCCAGTTTACACTTAAAGTAGTGTTAAAGAAATACCTGGTCTGAATAGGATAATGGTCGGTAGTAGAAGTACTATAGCTGTTTACCAATGCTGTAACTCGGTCTAATACCTCCGCAGAATTACTTAAATAGTTGTCATTTAGGTTTTTGTTGATGATCACATTGTCAATCACCGTAGCAAAACCGGCGGTTGATCTTTTTCCCGCTAAGCTTAAAGGTAAGGTTACTGGAAAGTAATTAGTTGGATCATTAGTGAAAGCACTATAAGAAGTACCCGTACCAACAGGTTGAGGAGCTATGGTTTTATCAGAATTAAGAACATCGTTAAAATCTCCTAAAATGATTACTTTTTTGCCTGCTAAATTGTTGTCTATATATTGTTTAAGTTGTATAGCACCATCTCTTCTTCTATCGTACGCTTCAATTTTTTCAGCGTCTGTGCTGCCTGTATTGGCTTTTGCATGAATGTCGATAAAATAAACGGTTTCTTCGGTTCCATTGATCAGCACTTTTGCTTCCATTAGAAATGGGAAACGACCTGATGACCAGTTTTTATAAGGCGAACCCGTACCATTGTTAGAAAGGTTACCAGGATAGTAGGTATCTCTAAGCACCCCAAACCAACGTACCGGTTTAATGATGTCAGTGCGATACATAAAAGCTAATTTTTGCGCTTGAGAATAACCTGAGTGGCTTTCATTGTCGGCATATGAACCAAAATCACTGAAAATTACATTGTAACCAGCAGGTAAAGCACTATTTCTAAATAAAGTAGTGTCAACTACTTCTGCTAAGCCATAAATATCAGCGTTTATGTTGCCAAATATGGTTTTAACGTTAGCTGCTTGTAGGGTTTTGTTGCTTGGCCCATTTGAAGTAGCACCAAACCATTCGATATTCCAGTTTACTACCTCTAAAGTATTGTTGGTGTCGAAAGTGTTGCCAGAAAGATCTAAAGTTTTAGTCGGTACACCTGTGGTAGCAATGCTCAGCTGTTGCGAATAATTGGTGTTATTAGTTGTAGGCGAAAACTTTACGAAAACGGTTTTGGAAGAATTATTGGCTTCTGCCAAGGTATAAGTAGCCGAAGAACTGTATGGGCCAACATTGGTTTTAGCAATACTAAAATTGGCTGGGGCTGTTAAAATAACGTCGTTGGTAAGGCTACTAGCCGAAAAAGTGAAAGAACGCTCTGCCGAGGTGCCACCAGCTGCTTGATAGCCAAAGTTTATGGAAGATACTGGTAAACTAAGTTCAATAGGAGCTGGAGTTGAAGAATTAATGATTTCAAAATCATCTACGGTCCAAGAAGCACCACCTGAAGGTGTAGCACTTGGAGAAGTATATACAAAGGCAATGTAAACATTAGCGGTTTTAAAGCTGCTAAGATCAATGTTTGAAGATTTTGTCCAGGTGTCTGATTGTATAAGAGGGAATTTGCCATCAATATCTGTCCATGTAGCTGCATTTGGATTGCCGCTACCTGAGTAATTTGTTGATACCTTTAGTTGTAAAGAACTGCCTGCAAAAGCCGTTCTGCTCCAGAAAGATAGTAGGGGATAATTCGTTGCTGAAAGATCAAAGTTTCTAATGAGCCAATCTTCATTTTCGGTACTTGAAGTTGAAGAACCACCGTTAATTCGGATAGCATTTCCGCTATTCGCTTTACCCGTAGCATCATTAGCGTTTCTGCCAAAAGTAGTACATGCCCAAGTTTGGCTACCAGTTACGCTGTATTGAATAAAACCTCCAGGATAATCTATAGGCCATGAAGAACAATCTTCAAAGTTGAATGACATTTGAGTAGCATCCAAGCTAACACCCTTTACGGCAACGTTTGTAGTATTTAAGCCACCACCCGTAATTTTGATATTGCCATCGTAAAGACCAATACTTGTTGGGTTGAACTTAACAAAAACATCCTTATTGTCGCCCGTTAATTCGGCCCCAGTGATAGTGATAGCATTAAGGTACGGGCCACCGATTGTGGTTGATATTGTAAAAGGTGCAGCCGTTTCCAAAGTTACGCTAGTGCCATCTAAATTAGCATAGTTAAGATTTAATGCAGTTGCATTAGAGGTGGTGTTGGCATTTTGATTGCCTAAATTCAGGTTGTTTGCAGTAAGAGATGGGGTATTTCCGCTAAGCGAAGCATTTTCGATAGAAAAATCGTCAATAGCTAAACCGTCATCTGCTCCAGTTGTATCAAAATCTACAAAGCGGATAAAGAAAACAGCATCATTTGCAATGTTCAACCCAGTAATGGTATATTCAATATTTTTGGTTTGAATAGCACTACCCCCATTAAATGTTGTCGTACTAGGATCATTTTGATAATCAAGTTCGTCCACATCTACCCAAGTTCCAGTGTTTAAGCTGGTAGCATCGGTGCTATAAGAAAAATCTAACCTATCGCTATGATTGGTGGCACCTATTCTCCAAGTTTGGCCCACAAAAGAAATTTTTAATTTGGTAATCGTACTGCCGGTAGTATTTTTAAAACTAGCACCAAATGAAGGTTTTAGATTTCCGCTAAGCAAAGAACCTAAAGCCCTATTAGTTGATGATGCTGAAGTTCCAAAACTATAAGTGTCTCCACCGTTAGAACTACCAGTTCCTGCGGTATAGGTCGTGTTTGCATTAGCACCTGTTTCAAAGAAAAACCAATTAGCGGGCATTGTGCTACTTGTTCCAGAAGTTGCTAAAGTGTTAAAATTTTGTGTGTAAGCAGTGGAGCCTAGGTTAATTTGGCCGAAACTCCATAGCGCATTAATACAAAAAAGAATAATGAGTAAAAGTCTTTTCATATAATAAGTTTTATATCCAAATTATTTTGGACGCAACAAAGCTATCCTGTTTTTATTACGAAGGTGTTAATCACATATTAAGATAGAAAGTATCATGATAACTTAACATTGAGCTAAAATGTTTGTTAAAAACCTTTAAAACAGTTGGATCCCCAATTTTTTAAGTTGGATCTCGCAAAATTTTAGTCATATATAGCTTAAAATAACAGAATAGTCAATACAGTTTGAACCAAATGTCTTATCGTGGTAGTTAAATACCCTTTATTTTCCTTTTCCTGTTTTTAGTTCGTTGAAATTTGCTCAAGCAACAAATGCTAGCATGAGTTGCCTAACGATCATTAGCGTATATGAAAAAATTGTTGGTAAATTTTACATATACACTTACACCTCAATGGCTACAACAATTCGGTGAACTAATTGGTGTCCAGCCAATCGATAACAAAATAATCCTCCTTTCCGACGAAGTTGCTGAAGGCAGGATTTATTTTTTGGAATTAATGCCTGGTTTGTCCGTAATGTTGAGAGACATGTTTGTTCATCAGCCTATACGTTTAAGTAGAAAAGCAAAGGGCGATGATTTGGTGTTTGTGTATTATGATATGAGCGAAAATATAAACACACATATAGTTAACGGGGTGGGACATAGGGTGGGACTCAATTCTCCTTTTGACCTTGGTATTATTGATTCATCGGTGGAAAGTACCTATATACCAGTACTAGAAGACCGTATTTATTCATTATGTCTGTTTGTGAGTAAGAAGTTAATGGTTGATCTTTTAAAAAGTCATGGGCAAAAAAATAATAAGAAAGTGTATTTTGATCCAGATCATAATACCCTATTGTTTTATGGCCGTATTGATAGTCGTAGTAGATTATTGCTGCGTCAATTGAAAAATAAATCTTACGAACATCCTTCTTTTGAACTTTTTTTCAAGAGTACCTCATATCGGCTTGAGGATCGTAACCCTACAATAACCATCAAGGATATGGAAGCGGGCACGGATATATTTAGTGCCGACATTAAGGAATTGATGAAAAAGCTGCCTCAGCTTAATTTTAATTGTGAACCCTACATTGACCTGAAAATCATCAAAAATTCTGCTACGCAGGCACAAATTACCATTATGATCAATGGCTGGAAGCTTATTGAATCTGGAAGTTCTATATAATAAAAAACTAAAGGTTGATCATGTTTTAAGTCGAGGATGCTTGAGAGACTGTAAATAAAAAAGATTACCCGCTATAAAGTGAAAAAAATGGAAAGAATACGACTTGTACTTATGGTGCTGTGTGTCTACACAATGGCACTGTTTTCTTGTGCCAAAGAAAAAAACATCGTTGATGTAAAGCCTTTGCCACAGAGCACTACAGAGGTTGCTTTCATTGTTGCACTGCCAGGGCTATCGCAAAATATCGGTACTTATGCCATTACTGATAATGAAGAAAATAATTTGAATACGGTTGATGTGCTTGTATTTAAGGTGGTTAACGCTATTGAAACCTTTGCCTATAGAGTCAGGGGTACCAATATCAAGCCTCTTACTGTTGGGAGCAGCCAGTTTCAGGTAACGCTACTTACACATTCGTCCGAAAAATACCGCTTTGTAGTGATTGCAAATGCAAGAAAAGAGGTTGAAGCTGCCCTAGTGCCTTCTAAAATAGCTGTTGGCACAACCAAAGCAGCAGCATTAAGCTTTCTTGTAGTCGAAAAAAATGGGGTGTGGAATACTACCTCAAATACCAGCTATGATCCTTTGCCCATGTGGGGCGAAACAGGTACAGAGGTGCTTGTAAATAGCGGTACATCCGCAATGACATTAAGTTTACTCAGAAGTTTGGCAAGGGTAGATGTACAGGTGAACCCTACAATGTTGGGGACTTTTAAGATGACCAGTGTGAGTGTATATAATACCAATGCCAATGGAAGGATAGCTCCTTTAGCTAGCAATTACAATATTGGGCAAAAGAAAGTAACGGCTCCTTCCACGCCCTCTCCCTTGCTAACCAATAGCACGCCTTTGGTTTATAGCGTAGCTAACTTGATAAAATCTGAGCAAGAAATTTATCTTTTTGAAAAGCCAGCCACTGCGGCAGCAAATGCTAGTGCCACTTCATTGATCATTGGAGGAAAGTATGACGGTAGCAGCACAGAAACCTATTATAAACTTGAGTTTTTGTCGGCAGTATCACCATTTGCTCCCCTTCCTATATTGCGAAACCACAAATATGTTTTTAATATTAAAGAGGTAAGAGGCGAGGGATATGCTACCAAAAATGCCGCTTTAGCTGCTAAGCCTTCTAATATGCAGGCTACAATAACGACCATAGATATGAACGACGTGCCGGTGGTATATTTTGATGAGCATTACTATTTGGCTATGCAAACAGATTTAGTGGTATATCCTACGGATGTATTGCAAGACCAAACGTACAAAATAGATACAAATGCGCCTGGAGGATGGAATGCAATAAGCAATGAAAATTGGATTATAGTAAGTAAGGTTACTAATGGTATTAAGATGATAGTATTAGGTGGTAATCTAAGCAGCCCTAGACATGGAACGGTAACCGTTACCGCAGGTAAAATTAGGACAAGAATAAAGGTTTATCAGGGGTATGGTTCTAGCCCATTGCCCTACATACCTTGAAAAATTAAAATAAACTAATTAACAAATAGAAAACAGCGCTTAACGAACTCACAAATTAATTTATTAATTACTTCTTCTACGCAGCAATATAAAGCTGTTCTGTCCAATGAGATTTATGTATAACTGTATATAGTTGAACAGGGTAAAAATTGATATTGGATATGGAAAACAGAATTTTTTTAGTGATCTGTTTGTTGGGCCTTATAATGCTGTTGAGCTGCAGAAAGACCAATGATTTTGGCACCCAAACTAAACCCAATGAGCAGCAGGTTACCCTGCGCTTACTTATGCCGCAACAAAGTGGTAAAATAAGTACTTATGCCATTAACGAGGTGAACCAGAATAGTATATACACCTTGGATGTGCTGGCTTTTAAAGTAGCCGACGATGGGAAGGAGCATTACGCCTATCACAAAAGGGCGGTACTGCTAGCTCCCAATGAAGAGGCAACTGCGGTAAATTTCCATGTGGATTTGCTCAAGAGTACGGACAATTTCCGTTTTGTGCTGATTGCCAATGCGGCAGCACAATTGCAGACTGCCCTTAATGGCTTGCCTACCAATGCCGAAAAGGAAACCTTGCTGGGGCGTATCGAGTACGGAATCACTACCAAATGGAATGCTGCCAGTTCCGCTAATTTTACTCCCTTGCCCATGTGGGGCGAGAGCGTGATTGTTGCTGGCATCAATAATCATACACAGAGGTTTAGTGTGGCCATGCTTCGCAGCTTGGCGGCCATAGATGTGGAAGTTACTGCCAACGATTTCGAGATGACCCAGGTGTATGTTTTCAATATGTCCAATAAAGGCAGGGTAGTTCCAGTTCCTGCCAATTATAGTGCTGCTGGGAGTAGCGTAACTGCTCCGAGTGTGCCTGCAAATACTGGTAGCTTTGCCTACCAGCTATATGCATCTGGATCAAAAGCCCTTACCGGAGAGATCTTTCTTTTCGAGAGCAAAGCCCCTGCAAACACTGGTGATTCCCAAGCAACGGCTTTGGTGATAGCGGGCAAGTATGCTGGCAGCAGTACGGTTACGTACTATCGGGTGGAGATGGAGGATAATCGGGGTAATTTACTGTCTATTTTACGCAACCACCGCTATGTGGTCGATATTACCAAGGTGCACGGAGCTGGTTTTTTGACACTGGGGCAGGCATGGGCCAGCAAACAGGTGGTCATGACAGCAGAGATCACTAAATGGAATGAAGTAGCGGTCGCAGAGGGTAACCCAGGGCAGTACTATCTCAAGCTCAATGTCGACAATCCCAAGATATCGGGATTGCCTAATAAATTTATCCTTGAAGTAAGCACCAATGCTCCCGGGCTCCAATTGACAGATCTCCCGGACTGGATAACTATTGATGGCCAAAGCACATCAGGAGACAAGACCAGCTATACCATGAAGGCAGCCAAAAATATGACTACTAAAAGGCGTGATAAAAAGATTAGTGTAAAGGTGGCAAACCTCACACGAAAAGTTAATCTTACCCAATACAGTGGGTTTATTGATCTGGGAACAGACTTCGACGTTTGCATTTACCCGATAGATTTGTACTCTCCCTTTCCTCCTCCATCATGGTTTTACCGTGCAAATGTGCAATATGAAAATTACAGCCCGCTGGATGCATCTTTGGTGCAAAAAACAGGTGCCCCTTATCCGGAAAGCTGTGCGGAGTTGGGGCCCGGCTACAGATTGCCGACCATTACCGAACTGGAGCAATTGATCCCGGACGACGAATATGAAAGAAAGGCCATTAACAATCTCATTAGTCAAAAAGGAGGAGCTGTTCTTTTCATGACTATCACTGGTAGCCCCGACTACTCTGTGTGGTCTTCCACTACCGTTCCAAATGAGACGAATCCGGCAAATACAAATAAAAGATTTTACGGGCGGCGAATGACAGGGTCAAATGGCTCTACACCAGCAGGAAGAACACCTATTTATAAAAAGGATGGTAATGTGCATAATTTGGACAATATACGTTGTGTGATATCACGTAGTGACATACCAACAAACTGATACGATATGGTAATATAAACAGGAGATAAGAGTGACACTTGCGCCTGTGGCGATGGTTACCATCTATTTGCACCATTTCCGCTAGTCTTCACCCTGTTCTGTTAAGAAAGGGTGAAGCACTACATTTTGTTAGTGCTGTTAGGTTTGCTATGTGTATATGTGTTTATTTAAGCAGTTCCCAATTATAAGCATAGTAAAACCAAAAATAGGCTATCGAAGAGAAAAAGTGAAAGTAAAAAGTAACGGATAGTAAGTTATAGGTGATGAGTTTAGGTTTTAAGTAGTAGGTTTTATCATAGTATTGCTTACTACTTACTAACCCCTAATCCCTAACTCCTAATTCCTAGTCCCTAACTCCTAGCTCCTGACTCCTAACCCCTCACAAATACTCTTCTATATTTCCTTTACCTTCCCTGATCACTTCAAAATCACCCTCGGTACAATCTATTACGGTCGAAGCTTCATTGTCGCCATAACCTCCATCAATCACTAGATCAACCGTGTCTTCATATTTTTCATGGATCAATTCGGGGTCGGTAGAATATTCAATCACTTCATCATCATCCTTAATGGAAGTAGAAATAATAGGGTTGCCCAAGGCCTCTACAATTTGGCGGGCGATGTTATTGTCGGGAACACGTATACCTACGGTTTTCTTATTTGAGCTCAGTAGTTTTGGAACGTTGTTGTTGGCATTAAAAATAAAAGTAAACGGTCCAGGAAGTGCTTTTTTTAACACCCTAAAAACTGTCGTGTCTATCGGTTTAATGTAATCTGAAATGTGTCTCAAATCTGAGCATATGAACGAGAAATTCGCTTTCTCAGGCTTAATTCCACGTATTTTACAAATCTTTTCTATGGCCCGATGGTTGGTAATGTCGCAGCCCAAGCCGTACACCGTATCAGTTGGGTAAATGATCAAGCCACCTTTCTTTAAAACCTCTACCGCTTGTTCGATGGCTTTAGGGTTGGGGTTTTCTGGATATATTTTAATGAGCATGCGTAAAAATAACAAAATGATGGCGTACTTGTTTTAGTATCGGGTTTTATATTGCTACATTAGCAAAAAACGAACATTAAATTAATTGAGATGAGAAAAGCATTCTTAGCAATTGCTGCTTTTTTAGTAGCATTTACGGTAATGTTAGGCATGTACCAACCTTTTCTATGGTGGACTTTCCTGTTCACTGGACCTTTTGTGCTACTGGGCATTTATGATATGATTCAGCCTAAGCATAGTATTGTACGTAACTATCCGGTATTTGGCAGGTTAAGGTATTTCATGGAAAACATGCGACCTAAGGTTTATCAATATTTTGTAGAAAGCGATACGAATGGTACGCCATACAACCGATTAAACCGCTCATTAATTTATCAAAGAGCAAAAAAAGAACTGGATACCATTCCTTTTGGAACGCAGTTGAATGTTTACGATAATGGTTACGAGTGGTTGAGCCATAGTATTATGGCCATTAGCCATCATGATTTAAACCTAAAGCCAAGGGTGCTGGTAGGTGGCCCAGACTGTAAACAGCCTTATTCTTCCAGTATCTATAATATATCGGCCATGAGCTTTGGTTCCTTGAGCCAAAATGCAGTGTTGGCTTTAAATGGAGGTGCTAAACTGGGAGGCTTTGCACACAATACTGGTGAAGGTGGTATTAGTGATTACCATCGTCAAATGGGGGGAGACCTGATTTGGCAAATTGGTACCGGTTATTTTGGCTGTAGAAATTTGGACGGTACCTTTAATGGGGAAGCTTTTGGAGAGCGTGCTAAGGAAGATCAGGTGAAGATGATTGAGATTAAGCTCTCTCAAGGAGCTAAACCAGGGCATGGAGGAATGTTGCCAGGAAAAAAGGTAACGGCCGAAGTTGCTCGTATTCGTTTGGTGCCCGAAGGTCAGGATGTATTATCGCCTCCAGGACACTCAGCATTCTCTACCCCTTTAGAGCTGATGGCTTTTATTAAAGAGCTACGAGATTTATCAGGCGGAAAACCAGTGGGTTTTAAATTGTGTATAGGTCGTAGAAGTGAGTTTTTTGCCATTTGTAAAGCGATGGTAGAAACAGGTATTTACCCTGATTTTATTACGGTAGATGGTGGAGAAGGCGGAACGGGAGCGGCACCACAAGAGTTTTCGAACTCGGTGGGAATGCCTTTGCGTGATGCCGTTGCTTTTGTTTATGATGTGTTGGTGGGTTTTGATCTTAAAAAGCACATTAAAATCATAGCTTCTGGAAAAGTGTCTACTGGTTTCGATATCGTTAAAAATGTTGCGTTGGGAGCTGATATGTGTAATGCCGCCCGTGGAATGATGTTCGCTCTGGGTTGTATTCAAGCTTTAGAATGTAATAGCAACACCTGTCCAACTGGAGTAGCCACACAAGATCCTAGTTTAATGAAAGGCTTGGTGGTAGAGGACAAGAAGGTAAGGGTTAAAAATTTCCATAATTTAACGGTAGCCAGTGCTGTGGAGCTTTTAGGGGCTGCGGGTTTACGTGAACCAGGGCAGTTAACTAGAGCTTATATCAATAGAAGGGTAACGCCTAATGTAATCCAAAATTATAGGGAAACTTATCCGTATATTCCAGAAGGCTCTTTATTGAAAACACCATATCCATCTCGTTTCGAATTGGGAATGACCTTAAGTACCTCAGCTACTTTCTTGCCTACAGATTATAAAGTAACCGAAGTAGATTATCAGACTGCTAACCCATATCACGACTAAAATGAGCTATAAGAAGAGGTTGTTTGGATTTTTTCTAATACTATTTCCAGTTTTCGCATTTGCTCAAGCTCCTTACTCCATTACAACGACTGAAAGCCAGTTGAAAGATGGAAGTAGAGTGTATTTGGTTTATCCAGATGGTGACCGTCAGATTACCGACTCTACATTGGTGCAAAATGGTCAATTTAAATTTGAGGGATCATTGAGATATCCAGTCATATCTAGGCTGTTTCTGCATAAAAATCCGTATGTGGTTAAATTGAACAAGGGAGAGCAAATGGATTATCTGATATTCTATCTAGAGCCTGCCCAAATTAAAATGGCAATTTCTGATTCTATAAAAAATGCAATCATTAGTGGATCTCCCGAAAATACTGGCTTTAAAGATTTGAAATTGATGTTGAAGCCAAATGATAACCAGTATAAGGATCTGAGGAAGGAATATGAAGCTTTGCCAAAAGAAAAGCAAAAAGATTCTTTGGTGGTGGCTGGTTTTATTGATAGGGAAAATAAGATTACGGAGGATGCCAATCGATTGCATTTAACTTTCGCCAAGAAATATGGGAACTTGTTTGTGGGGTTAAATAGTTTAGCACATGTTGCTACCGTGCCAGAGTTTTCGAGTGAAATTAAATCTATTTATGCGAAAATGCCTGTGGCGCTTAAGGAAAGCCCTGTTGGGAAGAACATTTTGTTGTCTGTGGCTTCAAATGACCGCACCAAGGTGGGGGCAATGGCTATAGATTTTGAGCAAAATACGCCAACGGGAGAAACTGTTAAATTGTCTAGTTTTAAAGGTAAATACGTGCTGATAGATTTTTGGGCGAGTTGGTGTGGGCCATGTAGAGAAGAAAATCCTAATTTGGTATCTGCTTATAAGAAGTTTAATGCTAAAGGTTTTGAAATTCTGGGAGTATCATTAGATCAGCCTGGGGCGCATACCAGATGGGTAGAGGCGATAAAACAAGATCATCTTATTTGGACGCAGGTTTCAGATTTAAAAGGTTGGGATAATGAAGCGGCAAAAGCTTATGGAATTAAGTCTATTCCTTCAAGCTTGCTGTTGGATCCTTCAGGAAAAATTATTGGAAAAGATTTGCGGGGCAGGGAATTGAATAAAAAGCTAGCAGAAATATTTTCTAAGTAATAAACAATAATTCGTTTCTCCGTTAGTGCAACGGTATAGTTTGCCCCGATATTCGGAGAAGCAATTCTAAAGCAAATTGCGCTGTTCTTTGCCGTCATTCCGACTGTAGTGAAGCGGAATGGAGGAATCTTTGGATATATAGAGTGTTAAAAGATTTCTCGTTATACTCGAAATGACAAGGGAGTTAAAACAGAAAAGCCGCTTAAAACTTAAGCGGCTTTTCTGTTTATTATAGTCTTTATTCTTTGCTCCTTTATCCTTGCTCTGAATTAAAACTCAGCACTTTTAGGGAAACGAGGGAAAGCAATTACGTCACGAATGTTGGTCATACCCGTTACAAAAAGAACCAAACGCTCAAAGCCTAAGCCGAAACCAGCGTGCGGTGCAGATCCAAAACGACGGGTATCCAGGTACCACCAAAGTTCTTCTTGAGGTACACCCATTTCATCCATACGTTGTTTCAGAACATCCATACGTTCTTCACGTTGTGAACCGCCAATCATTTCGCCAATACCAGGGAATAAGATATCCATTGCCGCTACCGTTTTGTTATCGTCATTTAAACGCATGTAAAACGATTTGATGTCTTTAGGGTAGTCGGTTAAAATTACCGGACGTTTAAAGTGTTTTTCTACCAAATAACGTTCGTGCTCGCTTTGTAGATCGGCGCCCCAACCTTCAATCAAATATTTGAATTGTTTTTTCTGGTTAGGTTTCGAAGCCCTTAAAATATCAATCGCTTCTGTGTAAGTTAAACGTTGGAAATCGTTAGCTAAACAGAAATCTAATTTTTCTAATAATGAAAGTTCACTACGCTCGTTTTGAGGTTTTTGTTTTTCTTCCTCAGCCAAACGATTGTTCAAGAACTCTAATTCCTCTTTGCAGTTTTCTTTGGCATAGCTGATTACATATTTCATCATGTCCTCTGCCAGCTCCATGTTGTTCTCCAAGTCGGTAAAAGCAACTTCTGGTTCAATCATCCAAAACTCAGCCAAGTGACGAGTCGTGTTCGAGTTTTCGGCTCTAAAAGTAGGTCCGAAAGTGTAAATGTGACCAAAAGCCATGGCTGCTAACTCGCCCTCTAACTGGCCAGATACGGTAAGATTGGTAGCACGACCAAAGAAATCTTCTTTGAAATCTACAGCACCATCTTCAGTACGAGGCGTGTTGTCAAAGTCTAAAGTGGTTACCTTAAACATTTCGCCAGCACCTTCGGCATCACTTGCTGTAATTACGGGCGTATGCATATAAACAAAACCACGCTCGTTGTAAAATTGGTGAATAGCGAAAGCCAAAGCATGACGTACTTTAAAAACAGCGTTGAAGGTATTGGTCCTAAAACGTAGGTGCGCAATCTCCCTTAAAAACTCTAAACTGTGTTTCTTAGGTTGCAATGGGAATTTTTCTGGGTCACTGTCGCCCAAAATGTCAATCGCGGTAGCTTTAATTTCAACTGACTGACCTTTGCCCAATGATTCAACTAAAATACCAGTAGCTTTAATAGCTGCGCCAGTAGTGATTCTTTTCAACAAATTCTCGTCGGTATTATTAAAATCAACTACCACTTGGATATTGCCCATGCAAGACCCGTCGTTTAACGCAATAAACTGATTATTACGGAAGGTTTTAACCCATCCCATAACCGTTACCTCAGTGTTAAAATCTGTAGATTTTAATAGTTCCTTAATTTGTTGTCTCTTAATCATATTGATTTTTATTGTAAAAGCTGCAAAAATAAGCATTTACGCTTTAATTTTCGATAATATTGGCTGTTAAATTTTAAGGCAACCTTGCCTATCTTTCGGTGAATATAGTTATGTTTGTTTTAATCTTATTTTTCGATAGACGGTGGCAAAAATACGTTCCTGGTTCAGTACTGATTATATCATAGGCAATCCCAAAAAGTTTTCACTCGAAGAAAGAATTTTTAACACCTTTTGTATCATCTCCGTTATTGCACTTTTTTTAGAAATTTTCTTTAATTATTATATTGGTTTAAAGGTAGTTGCTTTAATTTGCTTGTTTGGGACGGTGTTTTCTGCTGGGCTTTATTATCTGTCTCGAAATCGGCGGATGACCAAATTGGCCATCAGAAGTTTGGGAATTGTTGCCAATTTCACTTTTTTGCTTAATTATTTCTATAATTCGGGTATTCACGGGCCCAATATGCTGCTTTTTTGTTTGATACTGCTTATTACCATTGTGGTGGTGCCTAGAAATGAGCTTTTAGTTTGGGTGGCATTAAACGTAGTTACTGTGTTTGGGGTGTTGGTTTTCGAATACTTTAATCCTGAAATGATCCCCAATGTTTACGTAGATAACTTGGCAAAGACGGTAGATTTTGGGGTGACTTATGCGGTAGCCGCTTTGTTGATTTGTTTGAGTATATCCTTTATCAGAAATAATTATGATAAAGAGCGTAGAGTTGTTTTTCAGAAGAATGCGGAAATTGAAGAGCGGAATGCTAGGATTGTATCTCAGAATGTGGAGTTGGAAAAGCTTAATTCCGAAAAATCAAAAATGTTTTCTATTGTAGCGCATGATATTCGTTCTCCTTTAAGTTCGATATTGGGCTATTTGGAAGTTTTAGCCGAAACAGATATGACTGAAGAAGAAAATAACCAAATTAAACATCGATTGTTGCAGGTAACTAAAGATACCTCGGAGATGTTGGCCAATGTGTTGGCTTGGTCTAAATCGCAATTGGATGGGGCTAGGGTAGATATTATTGCTGTGGACGTGTTGCGTGAGCTCACCAAAGGATTGAGCTTGGAAAAAAGTATTGCTTATAAAAAGAACATCACCCTTGATTTAATATTGAAAGAAGGGGTAAAGGTTGCGGCCGATTTGAATATGTTTTTGATAGTGGTGCGCAATTTGGTGAATAACGCGATTAAATTTACTCCAGAAGGTGGGGACGTAAAGGTTTCGATGGAGGTGAATCATGAAAATTGCTTTATCAAAATAAAAGATAATGGTTTGGGTATAAGTAAAGATGAGCAGCATAATTTGTTTAAGCTGAGGGCCCATTCTACTTTTGGAACCAATAATGAAAAGGGGGTAGGTTTAGGTCTTTTGCTTTGCAAGGAGTTTGCTGAGCTTCAGGATGGCAAGATTTGGTATGAAGCCAATGAGGGAAAGGGTAGTACTTTTGTGGTTTCTTTTAATCTTTATGGGGTTGCCAAAGGCAGAGAAATATAAAAACAATAGCTGCCGGTTTGAGGGTTTTGTGCGGTGCTAATTTTTCCTTTGTGCATTTCAATTAATGTTTTGGCGATGGAAAGCGCATTGCTTTGCGGTTCGTTAATCAATAGGTCAAAATTTTCATTAGGATGATTGGTGATTGAAATCTCGATGTGATTTTCCTTTTCACCTAACGCGAAGTGGAGGTTATTGATGTCTGATAATCTAGATAGGTGTTGTAAGAGATGCATGAAAGCTTCTTTGAGTCTGTACGGGTCCCCGTAAATAGCTATTTCTTTTTCGTTTTTTACCGCTGCATTTCCTTCTGTAAAATCTTGTTTGATTTGCGCTAATAGTTCTGGTAAGCTGATTTCCTGTACATTCAGTTTAAAAGAGCTATTGTGGATAGGGAAAGCTGATTTTAATCTTTCTAAGTTGTTGAAAATTCTGTCGTTTGCTTTTTCAATGCGTTGAGATAGTGTGTAGACGGTTTTGCTGTCGTCCGCTTTTCTCTTTAATAATTCGGCGGTAAGAGCGATAGATGTAAAAGGATTTTTGAGGTCGTGCACGGTTTTGTGAAGAAAATCTGTGAAAACCTTTTTGATTTTTTCTGTTTCGAAGTGTTTTTCTAAAACAAGTGCTGCCATCTGGGCGATACCTTCAAGTAGGGCAGTTTCAGTTGGACCGAGATTACTTTTTTGCTTATCGATAACGATGATTGCTCCTAAAATCTCTTCTTTTTTCGAAAGGATGGGGGTGCTGTAATAGAGTTTGATGGTTTCGGTGCCATCTAGTGTGATGTTGTTGAGGATAATTGTTTTCGAGGAGCTCAAGCTTTCGCGGTATGCGGCAGGTGCTTGATCTGATTTGAAGGTGCTAATTTCCTTTTGGTTGATAACGGAAAGATCATTTTCGTTGATCAATAGAATTTGAGCTGTGCTTCCATTTAGGCTTCTGGCAATTAGATTGTTGATGGGGTCGACAATGTCGTGCAAATCTAGATTGTTCAAAGTTTTATTGCTATTCTTTTTCATGGTATGTTGTTAATGTCGAAATCCCATTCGTTTGTATCTGCTAATATACTGTAAATAGTTTTTAGTGTTGTTTTTGTGTATTTTTTGTTTTTTGTTATGTTTTTTATTTAAATATTTGGTTTTTTATTGGTGTTTTTTGTTTTGTGTGGTGTTTTTTGTTTGTTTTTTGGTGTGTTTTTTATTGTTTTTGTGTTTTGTGGTTTGTTTTTAGTTTTTTTTGTTTTAATATTTTGATATTTTATTGTGTTTTTTTGATTTTTATTGAAAATAAATATGAAAAAACTTTAAATTTTGTTTTGATAATGAAAATTATACGCTATATTTGTTGTGTTCATACAAAAAAGTACATTTATATTTGGTTTGATTAAAGCTCTGGTTGGATGGCCAGAGCTTTTTCATAAAACAAATGAAATGACAAAAAGATTTTAAACTAAACCTAAACAACCTATAAAAAGCCAGTCATTTTTGATTGGCTTTTGTTATTTGTAGGTTTTGCTGTTTTGAAATTATTCCAGCCATTCCTAAGAGCGTCATTGCGAACAGAGGCATTGCATGTGATGTGGGGTGAAGCAATCTCATTTATGTTGTAATTGCTCGAACTGTTCCCATATCGTCATTTCGATTGCAGCGTAGCGAGAGAGAAATCTAACATCCAATAACAAATTTCTAGATTTCTCCCTTTGGGTCGAAATGACGTTGCTATTTGTGTTGTTGCTATTTGCGTTGTTGCTACTTGTAGTGCAGGCCATGTGTGTCATTGCGAACAGAATCATTGAGTGTGAAGTAGGGTGAAGCAATCTTATTTATGTTATTATTGTTCCAGACGTTTGTCGGAACGTCATTTCGGCCTTGCGGAGACCGCGAAGCAGCTACGAAGTGAAATCTTTGGGCTTTCGAGTTAACATGTTCAAAGATTTCTCTCCCGAAAGTTCGGGACTATGCTCCAGTCGAAATGATGGAAAACATAAATAAATGAACGAAAATGAGCAAGAGCTTAAGCCAATAATACGCCGTCATTTCGATCGCAGCATAGCGAGAGAGAAATCTAACGTCCAATAACAAATTGTTAGATTTCTCCCTTTGGATCGAAATGACGTGTTATTTGCGTTGTTGCTGCTTATAGTAAAGGCGGCCTTTTTACGTGTGCCATTGCGAACAGAAGCATTGGATGTGATGTGGGGTGAAGCAATCTCATTTATGTTGTAATTACTCGAACCGTTCCCATATCGTCATTTCGGTCGCAGCGTAGCGAGAGAGAAATCTAACGTCCAATAACAAATTGTTAGATTTCTCCCTTTGGATCGAAATGACGTGTTATTTGCGTTGTTGCTGCTTATAGTAAAGGCGGCCTTTTTACGTGTGCCATTGCGAGCACAAGCATTGGGCGTAATGTGAGGCGGAGCAATCTCGTTATGTTGTAATTGCTCGAACCGTTCCCATATCGTCATTTCGACCTTGCGGAGACCGCGAAGCAGCTACGAAGTAAAATCTTTGAACTTTTCAATTAATGTATCCAAAGATTTCTCCATTTTGACTGGATATAATCCCAAAAGTTCGGGAGGGAAGTCTAATCGTATTTAATTTTTTCTTGCAATTACAATGGTATGCACATCTGGTTTTTTAAAAGCTACTTTGGAAACGTGAATATCTCCAAATCCGTTGGATTTTAATTGGGTTTCTACTTCTGCTAGTTCATGGTATTGGAAATAAACCCTATCGCCTTCATGGTTGGTCTTAAATTCAGATGCTTTGGGGTCGCCTTCCACAAAACTCAAATAGATAAGGCCATTAGCAGTCAGTAGTTTGCTTGCAGTGCTGATGAACTCATTACATTCGGCTACGGATAGATAAGGTAGGTAGAAACCTGCAATGATGCCCTCAAAACTGCCATTGATTTGGTTGATTGCTCTGGCGTCCATTACTTCGAAACTAGCAGTTGGATTGTTTTTCTGCGCCAGTTCAATCATCTTGGGGGCTACATCAATCCCAAGGATTTTGAAATCGGGTCTTTTGTTTAGTAGGTATTTGGTGATGTTGCCAGGCCCACAGCCAATTTCTAAGATGTTAGCGTTTTCGGTGTTGATGTTTGTACAAATGAAATCATAGCTTTCGTTGTACAAATCCATGTCCATGAACTTGTCTTCGTAAATCTTTGCAATTTTGTTCCAGGTTTCGAAAGTTTCTTGGTATTTATCCATTATTTGGCTACGTAAATTCCGATTTTATTAGTTTTTAAGTCTGCAAGATGTAGTTTGGTAGCGTTGCCGAAATATCCAGTCTCTATTTTTAAAAATTTGGCAATTGCCGAGTCTTTTTGATAAATAGTATCATTGCTAATGCTGATATTTTTTTGGAAATCTAACCAGTCGCCCATGTGGTGCCCCTGTTGGTATTTCCATTTTCCGTTAATTGACTTTTCATTCTTGCAACTAAGAAAGAAAATAACCATCATGAAAAGCAGTAGGGTATTTCTCATTTTTTGATGCCAAGTTCTTTTGACGACTAAAGCTACATAAAACTTATCAATCTTCCTTTGCATCATGTGGGTAGGGTTCGTAAAATTTGTGCAATGGTTTTGATTGGCTAAACCCGATTGAAGTGGAAATCCTTTTTGTAAGGTAGGGGGAACCTCGTAGGTTTTCGAAACCTACGAGGTTTGGGTTGCGGGCTTACAAAAAGATTGCAACGTAAAGCGGGACTTTCTTGGCCGAAGAACTGCTGCAATTGCTTTTCTGAAAAATAAAGGAATGTGTATGAAATAAAAAAGACCAGTTCGATGAACGACTGGTCTTTTTGTATAAGTTATTTCCGGCTTGCGGACTAAAAACTTTCCGATTGCTTAAGCTAATACTTCACTTACTAAATCTGCAGCTTCTTTTAATAGGATTGCAGAGTAAACTTTCAAGCCTGACTCATCGATTAATTTTTTAGCTTCCTCAGCGTTAGTTCCTTGTAAACGTACAATGATTGGAACTCTGATGTCACCAATTTCTTTGTAAGCATCAATTACACCTTGAGCAACTCTGTCGCAACGTACAATACCACCAAAAATGTTAATTAAGATTGCTTTTACGTTAGGGTCTTTTAAAATGATATTGAAACCAGCTTTAACGGTAGTTGCGTTAGCGGTACCACCTACGTCTAAGAAGTTAGCAGGCTCACCACCAGCAAGTTTGATGATGTCCATAGTAGCCATTGCTAAACCAGCACCATTAACCATACAACCTACGTTACCGTCAAGTTTTACATAGTTAAGGTTGCTTTCGCTAGCTTCAACGTCAGTTGGATCTTCTTCTAATTTATCACGCATTGCTGCATAATCTGGGTGACGGTATAATGCATTTTCGTCTAAATCAACTTTAGCATCAACGGCAATGATTTTGTCATCGCTAGTTTTTAATACTGGGTTGATTTCGAACATTGAAGAATCGGTAGAGTCGTAAGCTTTGTATAAAGCAGCTACAAATTTTACCATTTCTTTATGTGCAGCACCGCTTAAACCTAAGTTGAAAGCAATTTTACGAGCTTGGAAACCTTGTAGGCCAACTTTAGGATCAATTTGTTCTTTGAAAATCAAGTGAGGAGTATGCTCAGCAACTTCTTCGATGTCCATACCACCTTCGGTACTGTACATGATGATGTTACGGCCAGCAGCACGGTCTAAAAGTACGCTCATGTAGAACTCTTTAGTTTCCGATGGACCTGGGTAGTAAACGTCTTGTGCTACTAACACTTTGTTTACTCTTTTACCTTCGGCACCAGTTTGTGGCGTAACCAATTGCATTCCCAAAATATCGGTAGCTCTTTGCTTTACTTCATCCAAATTTTTGGCCAACTTAACGCCGCCTCCTTTTCCTCTACCTCCAGCATGGATTTGCGCTTTAATCACAACCCAGTCAGAGTTAAAGTCAGTTTTCATTTGTTTAGCGGCCTCAACAGCTTGGTCAACTGTATCAGCAACAATGCCTTCTTGTATAGCAACGCCAAAACTCTTTAGAATTTGTTTACCTTGATATTCGTGGATATTCATTTGATTATGATTTTTTCTTTATTGGTCAAATGGAGCTTACGGTTCATTTGATTAAAAATTTGCCCAAATCTACAATTTCCAAACCTTTATGCCAATAGAAAAATTGATTTAAATGTAAAGAAATCGCAATGTTAACTTATTGCTGTGGTTAAATGGATGAATTGGTAGATTGTTGATGGCCTTAAGTATGTTTCTTTTGAGTTTTTTGAAGGTTTAAACCTCACAGGTTTTTAAAACCTGCGAGGTTTGCATTAACAAAAGAGCGCTGGATAAATAGAGTTATAGGCTAATTATTTCAAAACCCGATTTGGAAGAAGTAAAAAGATTTATCATAATTTCCATGATGATCTTTTTTAAAATATATCCTTTTATTGTTGCTATCGATCACTATTTTTTGAGAGATAAATTCATTATCGATTACTTTGGGGTGATGGAAAATAATAGTGTCGTGATTTAATTGATAAGTACCTTCAAATCTTTTTTCAGCAAAGAGCCAATTGTAGTAAATAAAATAGCTGCCATTCTCATAAAGCTCCAAGTCTATTCTACTCCTGTCATCTATAAAAGCGGCATTGAGTATTTGTTTGCCCCAGAAGAAACCGTTTCTATTTCCATAAGTGAAGAAATAAATGGATAAAACACCTACAAAGAATAGTAAAGGAATTATAGGCGGGAGTTTACGGGTTTTTGTTGCCTTGATTATCGTCAAACTCAATAAACCTAATGCCGTAATAGCACTCGATAGAAGAAGTAAATCTAGTATTAATTCATAAGGCAAAAGCCAGTCATTTATTTCTATCGTATAAAAACAAAATGACAACAACATTGATAACGCTGATAAGCTTAACGTGTGTTTTGGGATATTCATTACTGATCGCTAATAGTAGATTTACAGTTGAGGTTTGTAAGCGGTTGGATTTCTTACGAAGGATTAGTGTTTAAACCTGTGAGGTTTGTGTTAACAAAGTTTTTCAATCGTTTTCTCAAACTTCAAACTCATTTTTTTCCAGTACCTTTTAAAGTCCACACCACCCACTTTAAACAATTTTTTGTGTGCATGCCAAACCACCAAGCTTGTAGAGAAATAGAAAACGTAGTAATATTTATAGGTGAAGTACTTCGTCAATTTGTTTTTTTGATTGTAAATAGTGTGCAGACGTTCAATTTGAAAAGAGATGTGCGGGGCTTCATCTATTAAAATATCGGTACATATCTGTTTTAGGAGTTTACAATTGGTGGCATCTTTTAAACATTGATAGAATATTTGGGCGGCACCCTCAACCGTAATGACGGCGATGGTCCAAAACTCCATATCAGTATAAAGTCCCCTAAATTTTCTGAACAGGCTATCGCCCCAGTTTTTCTTGATTCTTCTTTCACCAATCAGATCCAGATACTTTCCTAAATTATTGCCATGTTTTTGTTCTTCTTTAATGAACAGTTTAATGGCCTCCACATAATTATCGTCCTTTAATTTTGAAGCATATTTGGTCGCTGCCTTAATTAAGCTAGAGCCATCCGAAGTTTCACCCAGTTGCCAAGCCTGCAATGATTTTAAGATGTTATTCCTTTCTTCGAGGCTCAAATTTGGAGCGATGCTCCAATCAATTCGATGTTGCGTTAGGTTTTGCGTAAAGTATCGCACCCAATTTTCGGAGGTTTGCATGGTTTACGTTTTTTAAAAAATAAAAAGGCCCATTAAATGTAGGTAGATAAATACCACGGGGATGTTTAGGAGCATTATGCCTATAGTTTCAATATGCTTAACGAACATTTCTCTTTTTGAAAAAGCAGCAACAATTACAATTAATAAAATGATGATGTTGTAAATGATAGCCAGCAATACGTAACACAGTCCAATGGGTAAAAAAATTGCACTATTGGTGATGCAATACGCCAAGAATAAAAAGGTGCCTATCGAAAAGGACCATATGGCACTTTGTCGGCCTACTCGAATTTCAAAGTCATCTTTCATGTTATATTTAGATAAAATTCCATTTCTCTAGTCTCAATAAGTAGCTAGAGAAATGATGGTAATTAAGAAGTTGATTATTAATATGGCTGCATGAAATGCCAAATAAAGCAGCACGTATTTAAAAAAGCTTTTCATTACTTTTTATATGTTAATGCTTTTGCTGTTTCCCATTCCAAATAGCTAAAAGATAACCATGAGCCAATATCTTGTCTTTTTAAAAACCAGTTGATTCTGTTGTCAAGATGACGGTTGAAATTGTCTTGGGCAGTTTTGGTTTCCAGTGCTTTGCGTTCGGTATCACTTAATGGATTAACTTTTGCTACACCGTCCGTTGTGGCAGCGGTGTCTGGAACTACAGAAATCACATCGGTGCTTATGGGTTCGTAATGGCTTTCGGGGGTAGCATATTTGATTAATTTATCGCGGTTTTTCTGAAGTAGGGGTAGGGTCTTATCTGAAAAGCTCATTAGGTGTTGAGTATCTATTCCAATTTTGTCGGATTGGCTGAGGTTGTAGCTTACAATGAGTACATCCCAATTCACAAGACTTAATAGGATTAAAAGCACATACCATATTTTTGAGTTCACACGATAGAGGTAAAAGGTAGTTTTATGTTTGGCTACCTTAATGTATACGGTAATGAGTCCGATTAAGCTAAGCGTAGCAAAAACCAATACACCAATGCGTTTGTAAGTGAGGCCATGGTTAAAAATATAATCGTAGTCTCGATGAAAAACCGATGCCACTAAAAAAACGTTTTGTGCCATCCAGATGTAGGCGAGCAGTTTGATCCACTTGTTTTTTCGGTAGAAATTAAGGTTTCCGCTAAAGAAGAAAATAATGATGAGCATGGCCATCACGATACTAAAAATTAAGGTGTAGGTACCATCATGTAGCTCTGCCGAAAAGTTTTTGTTGATTTCAATGGTTTTATTAAGCCATAGGGTAACTATATCTATGCTGTTTAGTAAAAACAATAGCATGTTCAAAGCCCCAAAGGAAATCACTCCAATGATGTTTTCCGTTTTCAGGGCCATTTTGCGTTTGATCAAATTACCAGCCAATAAAATGCGGAATTCGTAGCCAAAAGAAGGTTTTTTAAAATCTCTACGTTTACGTTTTAGCTGATCTTCGCTGTCAAGTTCTATTTCGGTTAGGGTCTTACTTCTGATCCCTATAATAATGCCAGCGGTAACGACACATCCAAACAGGATGAAAAGAAACTTTTCAATACTGATGTCTACAAAAAAGAAACTGAATATATTCAAAAAGAAATCCCTGATGCTGTTGGCAATAGTGTTGGTGTATTTTGCAAAAATGGGATTGGCTATGCTGTATAGAAAAAAGAAAATAGAGACCATTACCAAAGGCAATAAAATATATTTTGCAGGTCTTAACAGCGGTTTTATATTTACTTTTCCCAACTTGGTCTGTTGCAGCTTTTTAATGATGCCATAAGGCCCACTTATCGCTTGCAGTATGCCTAGTAGTAGCGAAGTGCCAGTAGATTTTAACAGTTCGAAATGGACATTCCCTAAATAAATAAGCATGGTGATGAACCAAGTGATAATGGCCAAAACTGAATTGTTATAGATCAGATAAAGAGCAATGGCCAAATGTCCTATGGTAGTAATTAATTGATTGTTATGATAGGGGATATCGCGATCGGTGAAGGTGGCAATCATCACTAGTGCAGAGAATATGGCGAAATTGCAACCGATGGTTTCGTTCCAAAATAGAAGATTGAAAACCAATCCGCCAATAGCAATGATGATCAGCCGATAATCAATTTGTTGTTTCATAATTTTATATGGTTTAATTCAGAGATCTGGATAGATAGCCAAGCAAATAATATGGCTACAGGGACGTTGCTAATCATAATGAGTGCTGCCAGAAGGATTTTTCTCCAAGCAGCACTATGGTTAATGAGATGAAGTAATAAGATGAATAGAATCAGTGAGTTGACAAAAACAGCCAGCGGAATAAAGAAAGCACCCAAAATCATGACTTGGCCAATGCCGCTCACGGCAAATAGTAAGAAAATGCTGGTACCAGTTAACAATGATATTCTGGCACATTGTTTCGCCGTAGTGATAATTGTCAATTCATCATTGAAATTTTTCATTTTTAAAGTGCTTTGTATTTCAAAGTTTAAGTTTAAAAAAATGCTTGCTACAGATTAGCTCCCAGCAAAGCCTGTCCCGAAGATGCCCACTGCTAATTCAGCCCATATTAAGAAAAGTGCTAAAAGGATAGCCAGCGTAATGATTACTCTCCAATTAATGGATGTTACCTTGCGTGTAACCAATTCAATAGCAAGTCCAGTAATGCTTAGGAGGATGCCCATCACTACAAAATCAAATAATTTCCAATCAACCTGATTGGTAAATTGCATAGCTACTAATGGAATGGACAAAATCAATGCTACGCTGCCAAAGGTGATCATTAACCTTTGTTTGGTGGTGGTTTTTAATGTTGTTTCTGTTTTCATGATTTTATTGTTTGTTGTAAAGTACTTTGTTTTTCAAAGTATAAGTTTAAAAAAAATTAAATTCCCTTGATCATTTTCTCTAAAGCATCTAAATGCGCTTTAAAGGTTTGTTTTCCTAAATCGGTTAGGGTATAGGTGGTGTTTGTTTTTCGACCAATGAAGGCTTTGTGCATTTTAATAAATTCTGCTTGCTCCAATGTATTTAAATGAGATGCCAAATTACCATCAGTAAGTTCCAACAATTGTTTAAGATCATTAAAACTCACGCTATCATTTACAATAAGCACCGACATTACGCCTAGCCTTATCCTGCTGTCAAAAATCTTATTCAGTGCGCCTATCGGGTTTTTCATTTTATTACGGTTTTTTAGTTGTTTGGTTTTTGGTTGTTTGGAAATGCTGTTGCTCCAAACATTATCACCTAAAACTTTTTACTTTTCACCTTTCTCATATTTGAAATACATGATGCTGCCGTACAAAATATGTAGTACGCCAAAACCAGCGGCCCAAAAATACAAACCTAATCCGATATTGAACATGGCAATAATGCCCAAAATAATTTCACAAATGCCTAAAAAACGAATGTCTGAATAGGTAAACTTACTTGCGTTGATAAGCGCTAAGCCATAAAAAACCAAAGTGCTGGGCGCAATTAAACCAACAGCGTTACTATGGTTAATCAAAAGTGCTATTACAAAGAGTCCTCCCGTAAATAAAGGGATGAATAAATTAATGAGCAGATTTTTACTGGTATTGTCCCATAACGAAAGATTTTTCTTTTTGCCTTGGCGGTAAGTGAAAAAAACTCCTCCCAAAACCGCTATGATAAGCACCAGAATCCCAATTTTCAGCAGTTCAATCTCAATATTTGATTCGGCATCCATTCCGTAGCCATAGTCGCCTGCAAGATATCCTTTTAAAGCTTGTCGGGCGAAATAAGCTCCCACAAGTGCGGTTATTCCCGCAAAAATACCAGATAATCCGCTTAATGAGATAAACTTCGAAGAACGGTTCATGATATTTCTAATATCATTCAGCGTATCTAATTGTTCTTTTTGGTTCATTTTAAAGTGCTTTGTGTTTCAAAGTTAATAATGGATTTTTGATTTGCAAATTTTTGTTGAAAGTTTCGAGTTAAATTGTGACTATTCAAGATGTTCTGAATATTTAAGTGGAACAAAATCTTATGAGTTGAACGCACTATTTTCTTCAAATGAACATTTGAGCTTATTTATTTGCACTTCATGCTTTTAGGGTAATTCAGTACATTTGCGCTATGTTACAAGCCAAAGGAATAAAAAAAGCTTACGGAAACCTCCAAATACTTAAAGGGGTAGACTTTGAGGTAGAACAAGGTGAAATTGTAAGTATCATTGGTGCCTCTGGTGCTGGAAAAAGTACGCTCTTACATATTCTGGGTACACTTGATCAACCTGATGAGGGCGAGGTGAATTTGAAAGGAACTGCCATCAGCAAGTTATCAGGTGAAATGTTGAGTGTTTTTAGAAACCTTAATATTGGCTTTGTATTTCAATTTCATCATTTGCTGCCCGAGTTTAATGCTTTGGAGAATATCTGTATTCCAGCATTTATTGCAAAAAAGAGTAAGAAGGAAGCGGAGAAACGAGCATTGGAACTACTGGATTTGTTTGATCTTAAAGAAAGGGCATATCACAAACCCAATGAACTTTCTGGTGGTGAACAACAACGGATTTCAGTAGCAAGGGCCTTAATTAACCAACCCTCTATTGTATTGGCAGATGAACCTTCTGGAAACTTAGATTCGGCTAATGCTGATGCCCTACATAAGCTTTTTATCAGTTTGCGAGATAATTTTAAACAAACTTTTGTAATTGTTACTCACAATACTGAACTGGCGCAAATTAGCGATAGGGTAGTAACCATGAAAGATGGTTTAATTGTTTAATGGTCGAAATTGATTTTTTACCCCATGAACTCTTGAAAATATAGACGCAATACGGGTAATCTATTCACATACTCAAAATTAATTCATTCAAAATTGAAGATTCTAATTACTGGAGGTAAAACTGCTACCTCGTTAAAGTTGACGAAAGCTTTTGATCAGGCAGTCATTATTTTAGGTGATTATGGTGATGCGCCTTCCATAAAAGTTAATGCTTATGAATTTGTGAGCTTGGGGCCGTGGAACGGCGAAGTTTTAGCGCATAACCTGCTCACCAAATGCTTGGACTACGGTATTGATGTACTGCTCCCTTTGTACACAGCGGAGATTAAGGCCGTTTCGAAATCTTTACTTTTGTTCGAAGAATTTGGATTAAAGGTTTTGTTGCCAGCACCTGATCAGTTGGATGAGTTTCTAGATGGGAAGTTGACAAAGCAATGGGGTGTGTTTGATAATGGAATGACCATTAATGCATCGTTGTTGGATGATGAAGCGCTTTCTAAAGCATTATCTGCCAACCTAAATGGTGCTTATTATTTTGATACTGAAACAAGCGGTTTTGCTTTAGTTTCAATTGCCGACCCTCAATAGCTTTTTAATTTTTCACTTTTAACTTCTTAGCATGTCTTTCGAAAAATATCTAACTCATAAAAAAGCGCTGATCATTACCCTTGATGATGCTTTGTATCCTAAAAAGGATTATTTGCTACAGGTCTATTATCTGTTCTCGGAATTTATGGCGTATTCTGAGCAAATAGATGCAAAAGCCATTGTTGATTTTATGAGCAAGGAATATGTTGAAAATGGAGAACAAGATCTCTTTGCAAAAACTGCCCAAAAGTTTAATATCCCAGATAAGTACGAGCACAACTTTAACCTGCTTTTTGAAACAGCTCGATTGCCTTTAAAACTATTGCTTTTTAAAGGTGTATTGGAACTTTTGCAAGAGGCAGTGACAGATAGGATAGGTATTTTCATATTGGTAGATGGAAATCCTGCCGAGGCCATTAATAAGATCAAGCAGATAGAATGGAACGGGTTGCAAGATTACTTGAAAGTTTACTTTACAATGGAGTACGATAATTCTGTAGCAAATACCATTACAAGCTTATTGAATGAACAAGGTGTTGTAAAAGAGGAGGTTATTCTGTTTGTTTCCAAAAACCAATTCGAAAATAATTTCGTAGATTCTAGTCTAGAAAGTTTTTCTGTAACAAAAATATTGTAAAAAATAATTCGTTAATTAGTGGTGCTTATTAATTATTAAACATGAATAAAAGATATTTTTTGATGCTAACCATGGCGTCAATGTTGTTGGCTACGGCTTGCAAAAAAAGCAAGAATACCACCCCTGAGCCAACTGGTACCAGACAGCAATTAACACTAGATTCCATTTTTTTGTATGCTAAAGATATTTACTATTGGAATGATAAATTGCCAACCTACGCCGTTTTTAACCCTAGGCAATATACGTCAGGTTCTACAGACTTGGCGAACTACAATATGGCCTTGTTAAACGTAGCTAAATATTCAGTTCCTTATGAGTGGACTACAGGTGCTACAAGCCCAAAATTTTCATACATATTTGATAAAACGAATAAAAATCCAACAGCGATGATCAATCCTGTTTCTTCGGTTGATTTGGAAGGAAATGGTAATGATTTGGGAATCAGATTTGGTTTGTATGGAAGTGAAACTAATTATGTGATTTATGTAACGGCTGTTTATCAAAATTCTCCAGCTGAAAAACTTGGTTTTGTAAGGGGTGATGTAGTAAAAAAAATCAATGGTGTAAGCTACGGAACTAATTACAGTGGTGAATTAGCTTCCTTAAACACTGCATTAGGTAGTAGCAGCATTATTTTAGAAGGCTTAAAAAGTGATGGCACTACGCCTTATAATTTAACAGTTACCAAAGGGGTTTTCAGTAGTAATCCTATTTATAAAACTAAGGTGATTAATGCGGGGTCTAAAAGAATTGGATATTTAGCTTATGCTAGATTTTCAAATGCTGCAAACTCCAATACGGTTTTAGAAAATGCATTTGCAGGCTTTGTAAGCAGTGGTGTTACAGATTTAATCATCGATTTGAGATATAATGGTGGAGGCTATGTAAGTACAGCTGAAAATCTGATCAATTTAATTGCACCTACTGGTACTTCTGGAACAATGTTTAGTGAGTATTATAATGCTACGATGCAAGCTGGGAATGCTAAAATTTTGTCTAATCAGCCGCTTTTGGATGCTAATGGTAAAATAAGATACAGTACCAACGGTACGATGTTAACCTACGCTAATGTGAGTTATACGGTAGCCGATAATACTACTAATTTTGCTAAGAAAGGTTCTTTGGGAAATATAACCAATATTGTTTTTATCATCTCGTCAAATACAGCTTCTGCCAGTGAATTGGTAATTAATAGCTTAAAACCACACATGACGGTTAAATTGGTAGGTAGAACTAGTTATGGCAAGCCTATTGGATTTTTCCCAGTAACCCTTGAAAATAAATATGATGTTTATTTTTCTTTGTTTGAAACCAAAAATTCAGCGGGACAGGGTGGGTACTATTCGGGGATGACTCCGGATGTTGACATTGCTGAAGTGCCATCTGGAACAGTAATGTATGATTTTGGAGATGCTAGAGATAACTATTTGAAAAATGCGATACAATTATTAGCGCCAGGTGCTGTAGTGACTAGCAATGAGCGTTCGGTAATGTCGGTAAAGGTAAATACAAACAATGCAGTATCATCTTCAGATTTGATCAATACTGATTTTACTAACAAAGAGTTTAAAGGTATGATTGAGAATCGTGTTAAGCTTAAAAATTAGTGAAAAACTGTTAAAATATTGAAAAGGCCGCAATAGCGGCCTTTTTTTTGTATTCAAAATTTTTACAAAATATTGCTTAAAAATTAAGATGCAAAATTGTCTTTCTTATAAAAAATCGTTAAGCTTGTTTACACATAAAATTGAAATACTTATGATAGGGGAATTAATAGAAAAGGAAGAGATCGACGTAACCGAATTTTTGCCTGCAGATGTACAGTTGTCTGAAGAGTTGTTGTCTAAGCTTTCCTCAGTGCAGAGGTTAGGAAACGAATTTAAGTCCAAAGCAGACATTGCTTTTAATACCAAGCATGGTGTTAAAAAGGTAAGTACAACCGTATGGTCGGTTACCGAGAAATATCTACAATTGAAAAACAACGTCCATGTGCCAATCAAGTCAATAGTTGATATAGATTTCTAACAAAAAATCCCAACGCTCAAGGTTGGGATTTTTTGTTTTATTGCTTTTTCATTTGGAGGTTCTCCCTAAAAATAGCTTGAATATCTCTTTGCTTGTCAATATTTATAATTACCTCTTGGATAACGCTCACTGCATTCACATAAAATTCTTTATTAATGTTTTTAAATTCATCTGTTGCTTTGTGATAGTCGACATGGTCTTCAACGCCAAAATAGATGAAAGGAATATTTTTTGCATTAAATGCACCTTGATCACTTTGGTTAGTCCAATCATCATGGCCTAATTTAGGATCGTCGTGGCCCAATAATAGTTTGATATTAGGATTCGTCGTGATCAAATATTTCTTTAACTGAGGGTACTTAAAAGTTCCAACGGCATATAATTCACCTTTATCATTATGGCTGATCATGTCCATGTTGATATTCAGTTTTATTTTTTCTAATGCTACAGGAGGATTAGCTACAAAAGCTTTTGCCCCTTGAAGGCCCATTTCTTCGGCATCAAATAATGCAAATACCAAAGTGTTGTTAGGCTGGTGCTCTTTAAAATATTTAGCGAAGCTTAATAGTGCTCCAACTCCAGAAGCATTATCGTCGGCACCATTGTAAACTTCGTTTTTGATGACACCAACATGGTCATAATGCGCAGAAATCACAATGACATCATCGGTTTTACCTTTTATATATGAAACTAAATTAACTCCTTTGGTCACGCTGTTTCTACCTTTGATTTCGAAATTTTGTTCGTAGGAACCTAACGATGGAAGAGGTGCTACTCCTATTTCTTTTAAGCGTTTGGTCAGATAGGCTCTCGACATCTCACTACCTTTTGTGCCTGATTTACGTCCCTCATACTCATCAGATGATAAAATTTCTACATCTTTTAACAGCTGACTGTTTACCGTTTTTGCTTCCTTCACCGAACCACAGCCCAATTGAAGCGCCAGCGGTATGATCAATAATAATCTTTTCATAAATTTTCTTTGAAGCTTAAAGTTATGAATATCTAACAAAAAAGTTTTGTTTTTGTAAAATGATTAGGAGGTGGGTTGCGCTCTGCCAATAACTTTCTAAATTGCTTTATCAAATTTTCATATAATGGAATATAGAAGACTAGGAAAATCAGGGCTGCAAGTAAGTGCCCTTTCATTTGGTAGCTGGTTAACTTTTGGCAACCAAATTAGCGATAAAGTAGCTGATGAATTGATGGGTGTTGCTTATGATGCAGGTGTCAATTTTTTTGACAATGCAGAAGGCTATGCCGAAGGGAAATCGGAAATTGTAATGGGAAATATCCTTAAAAGCAAAGGCTGGGAACGCGAATCATTTGTGGTTTCTAGTAAGGTTTTTTTTGGAACGGAGAACAAAGGACCCAACCGAGTAGGATTGTCCCGTAAACATGTTATTGAAGCTTGTAATGCGGCGTTAAAGCGTTTGCAAGTAGATTATCTAGATTTATATTTTTGCCATCGTCCTGATAAAAACACGCCCATTGAAGAGACCGTTTGGGCGATGAATACGCTTTTGCAGCAAGGTAAGATTTTGTATTGGGGAACTTCTGAATGGAGTGCTGCCGAGATCATGGAAGCCATTGCCATTGCCAAACAGTACAATCTTATTGGTCCTACTATGGAGCAACCGCAATACAATTTGTTTGAGCGCAATAAGCTAGAGAAAGAGTTTTTGCATTTATTTAATAATCATGGTTTAGGCACAACCATTTGGTCGCCATTAGCTTCGGGTATTTTGTCTGGGAAATACACCAATAGTGGGGTAGAAGGTACCCGATTGGGAATGGCAGGCTTGGAGTGGCTTAAAGATAGAACTTTGGCTGCTGATAGGATGGAGAAAGCGGAGAAGCTACAACAACTCGCTAATCAACTGGAAATTCCTTTGGCGAAGCTATCTATTGCTTGGTGCTTAAAAAACCCAAATGTGAGTACAGTAATTTTGGGTGCTTCTAAAGTGCCTCAATTGCAAGAGAATCTTCAAGTGTTAGAAGTACTACCTTTATTAACAGAAGATGTATTGGCTGAAATTGAAGGTATTGTTGCCAATAAACCTAAGCCAGCAGATTTTTAATTTCAAAGATAATCTGAAACAAGGCAGCTGGTAACTATTTACTAGCTGCCTTGTCTTTTTAAATATAAATTTCGCCTTTAAGGTAGGTCACTGCATTACCGCTCATCAATACACGATCTCCTTTTAACTCGCACCACAATTCGCCTCTTCTTTCTGAAATCTGAAAGGCATGTAAATTGTTTTTGCCTAGTTTTTCGGCCCAGTAGGGAATAAGGTTACAATGTGTAGATCCTGTTACCGGATCTTCGTTAATGCCCGCTTCAGGGATGAAAAAACGCGAAACAAAATCACAATCATTACCTTTTGCAGTAACAATCACACCATCTTTGTCAATTTTCGCCAAAGCAGAGAAATCAGGTTTTAAATGCTTAATGTCCTCTTCGTTTTCATACACCAACATAATGTCTCTCGCTCTCCATACTTCTACGGGCTTTTTACTGCCAATGGCCTCAATAAGTGCATCAGGAACTTCATGCGCTGTAACGGGCCTAGCTGGGAAATCCAAAGTGTACAAACCATCCTTTCTGGTCACAGTTAAAGTTCCAGCTTTTAACGTATGAAAATGGATTTCATCTTTTGTATGGTTGAGCTCGGTAAATAAGATATGGGCCGTAGCCAAAGTAGCATGACCACATAAATCTATTTCGAAAGTAGGAGTAAACCAGCGTAGCTCATAATGATCGCCCTGTGGAATAAAGAAAGCCGTTTCGGAGATATTATTTTCTGCAGCGATTTTTTGCATCTCATTGGCAGGTAGCCATTGGTTTAAGGGTACTACAGCTGCAGGATTACCTCCAAATAGCTGATCAGTGAAGGCATCTACTTGATAAATGGGGAGTTTAGTCATGATACTCATTAAGCTTTAACGTGTACAAAAATAAAAAGGGCACATCCGTTAAGGAATGTGCCACAATATAGTAGTTTGTTTGGTTAAATGACTAATAATAAGTAAGCCTTACTACGCCAGCAATTTTCTTAGCTAAACGGATTACCTGACGGGTATAGCCATACTCGTTATCGTACCAAGCGTACAATACCAAAGATTTGCCATCTTTAGAAATGATGGTCGCAGGGCCGTCTACAATAGAAGCATGACTGTTCCCAATTAAATCGGTACTTACCAGCTCATTTGAAACAGAGTATTCCAATTGCTCAGAAAGGTCTCCGAATAACGACGCTTGTTTCAATACACCTTCTACCGCATCTTTAGTGACCTCTTGGTTTAACGAAAGATTTAAAATCGCCAGCGAAACATTCGGCGTAGGTACACGAACGGCATTTCCCGTTAATTTGCCTGCTAATTGAGGTAAAACTTTAGCAACGGCCTTATCAGCGCCAGTTTCGGTAATCACTAAATTTAAGGCTGCTGAACGACCTCTACGGTATTTTTTGTGATAGTTATCTAATAGATTTTGGTCATTGGTGTACGAGTGTACCGTTTCAATATGACCTTTTTCTATCCCGAAGTTGTCCTCTACTATTTTTAATACGGGGATAATAGCATTGGTGGTACAAGAAGCATTTGAAAAAATGGTTTCTTCGTTAAAGTCAAAGTCAGCATCATTAATGCCTGTCACGATATTTGGGATATCGCCTTTAGCAGGAGCAGTTAGTAATACTTTGCTTACTCCTTTGGCTTTTAAGTGTCTGCCTAAACCTTCTCTGTCACGAAAAACTCCTGTATTATCAATTACTAAAGCATCATTAATGCCATACTGAGTATAATCGGCATCTTCAGGGTTTTTCACCTCAATTAAATAGATGGTTTGCCCATTTACAATGATTGCTTTATTTTCATGATCTTCTACAATGGTTCCGCTAAATGGACCGTGTATCGAATCGGTACGTAATAATTCAGCACGTTTGGTCAATTCCTCATCGCTATAGCTACGAGTAACAATAGCTCTTAAACGCAATTGTTCGCCTTTGCCGGCCTGTACAATCAATTCTCTGGCTGCAATACGGCCAATACGTCCAAAACCATACAAAACAACGTCTTTTGGCTTTAAATTGATTTTGTCTTTACCAATGTGGCTTCCCAGTTTGCTGATGATGAAATCATGCATAGATGATTGGTTGTTGCTATGGTCAAGCCATTCAGAAGCTAATCTGCCAATATCAATACGAGAAGGGGCGATGCTAGATTTTGCAATGGTATTGGCAAGTTCTAGGGTTTCATAGATAGAAATATCTTTCCCACTAATTTCTTTGGCATACTGATGATAGGCAAGGATTTCGCTACTGCCAACATCAAACAGGGGCTTGCGGAAAAGTACAAGTTCAATAGATCTATCGAACCATAAATGGCCTACGCACTTAATTAACTCAAGTGCTTTTTTTTCTTTTTCAATCCAGTTTTGAAACTCCGATTGATATTTATTAGACATACAAGAAATTATTTTGGTTAGAAATGCCGCAAAAGTAAAAAAGATTGGGTGCTTTCCCAATCTTTTCCGCTTTTATTTTCTTGTAAAATATTGTTTTATAGTGTGTTAAAAGTACACTATGTGTGGTGTTAACCTAAGTATGATTTCAAGATTTTGCTTCTTGAAGTGTGACGTAAACGTTGTAATGCTTTGTCCTTGATTTGACGTACACGTTCACGTGTCAAGTTGAATTTCTCTCCAATCTCTTCTAATGAAAGTGGATGATTAGTACTTAAACCGAAAAATAATACGATAATCTCACGTTCTCTTTCTGTAAGTGTAGATAACGAACGCTTAATTTCTTCCGAAAGTGATTCGTTGATCAAATTGCTATCGGTATTAGGTTCGTGGTTTTCTAATACATCAAGAAGTGTATTTTCTTCACCTTGAACAAATGGTGCGTCCATTGAAACGTGACGACCAGAGTTGCTTAGCGTATCTGAAATTTTATCAACCGTAGTTTCTAAAATATCTGCCAATTCTTCTGGAGAAGGCTCACGCTCATATTCTTGCTCTAATTTAGAGAAAGCTTTACTGATTTTGCTTAATGAACCTACTTGGTTTAAAGGTAAACGTACAATACGGCTTTGCTCGGCAATTGCCTGCAAAATTGATTGACGAATCCACCATACTGCGTATGAAATGAATTTAAAACCTTTGGTTTCATCAAAACGTTTTGCCGCTTTAATTAAGCCTAAGTTACCTTCGTTGATTAAATCACCAAGCGTTAAACCTTGATTTTGATATTGTTTAGCTACCGAAACCACAAAACGGAGGTTGGTTTTGGTTAGTCTTTCAAGAGCGGCTTGATCTCCCTCACGAATCTTACGGGCTAAAATTACTTCTTCTTCTGCGGTAATTAAATCTACTTTTCCAATCTCATGCAAGTATTTGTCTAATGATTGACTTTCGCGGTTGGTAATGGATTGGGTTATTTTGAGTTGTCTCATCTATGTGTTTTGATCCTCGTTTTGTTTTTCAGAACTGCAAAAATAGTGTTTTTTTATGCATATCTGAAAGTTAAATTACTGAAAATGTTACGTTTTGTCACGTATTTTTGAACGATTTCTTTACTACAAAAATCATTCCAAATTGAGTTCCTGTCAGTTTTGATGTTTTATTGATATATGATTTTTATTTATCGAATATCAATTAAAATATATTGTTGTTTGGTTATTATTGGCATGTTTTGTTTTTGAAATTTTCAGTTTTGTGCAAATAACGAGACATTAAGATGGCAGTTGTCGTATAAATGTATCAACAGCTTGCGACAGGCTTGTGCACAAAACTCTACAGTAATCATTAGGATAATTTTATTTTAGGTGTAGTCGTACCCCATAGCCCATTGAAAATATTCTACCAATAGGTGTGGTAGTGCGATTTTCAAACCAACTAATGAGGTAAAGGTCGTTGGTGTTGGTTTCTGCATAAAGGCTTACTGCTTTAATTGCAGATTTCTGACTTCCTAAAATCTTTATTTCTGTGCTAAAGCCCAAATGTATTTTTAAAGCAGTTGACCACCAGTAATAGCCATCTGGATATTGTTTTGGGTCAAATTTTTTATCAAAATTACGTCCCAAGGTATAAGAAATGAATAATCCTGGGTTGATGGGCTTCCATACTATATTATTGCCAAAATGAATGTTAAATGGCTTGTAGTCGAATTTGGGAGTGAGGATATTCAAAGGACCGCCTTTGCTTGAAGGGACAAATCCATAATTGAAACTTAATGAGGTTTTTTCCCCAAGAAAATGATAACCCACGCCAGTACTTACATATCCAATGCTACCTCCATATTGTAGGTTGATAAAGTCAGGAGTTAAGGCTTTGAGTATTTTGCTTTGTCCGAAACTTAAGGATGTAATAAAAAAGATGTTAAAAATTAATAGGAGTGGTTTCAATTTGTCCATTGGAAATATCTAGAATAGTGTAAGCTCTTTTAAGTACGGCGTTGGTAATGATAAAAGGTACACTGTTGTCTGTCGGCTTATATGTTTTGTCGGGTTGATGTTGATGAGCATGAAATGAAGCTAAAAAGCCTGGTGTGCTATTGGCCAGTTGTTCGTAAACAGGCCTAAGTTTGGGGTCAAAATCGGCATCATTTGGTGGAACATGCGAAAAAGCAATAATATTGGAAGTGCCCGCATCAAGTTTGAAATTGGCTTTTAGCCATTCAATATCCGGAACTGCGCCATTAAAGTTGTATTCACGGCTGTTTGAATCAAAGCATACAAACTTTATTGGGCCGTAGTTAAAAGTGAAATTAAATTCTCCAAACATCCTTTTAAAGATATAAGGGCCATTTGCCACCAAATCATGATTGCCCACTATGGAGATAAAAGGAACTTTCAGCTTTGAATAGATGCTGTATATGCCCTCAAATTCAAGTAATTGTCCGAAATCGGAGATGTCGCCATTTAAGATGACAAAATCAACATCATTTCTTGCATTTACATGATCTACAAAAAGTTGTGCCTCTTTGTACATTCGCTGTGTATCGCTAGAAACGGCAATCCTAATTCTTGCTCCAGCCGTTTTTTGCTGTAACTTGGCTATTTCGGTATTGTTTACATTTTGTGGTGTGCCGTCCCTAAATTTTTGGTTAGGGCTAAATTCTACGCCATTGCATCCGAAAGTAAAGACAGCTAAAATGACGAGATAAAAATAAAATTGTTTCATTTGACGATAACAAGAGCGTATCGCTATTTTTATAAAATGTCTGTAAGTGAGAAGGTATCCTTCAAGCGAATTCCTTTTTCTGTTTGTTGTACTGTACAGCACTCGTTTACGGGATCGTGTTCTAAATATAAAATGTAATCATTGGTCGCGGCTTCTTCTAAAAATGCTTTCTTTTCTTCAAGGGTTTGCAGTGGAAACATATCATACGACATTACATACGGAAGTGGGATATGTCCTGTAGATGGAAGCAGGTCGGCCATGTAAACGATGGTTTTATCCTTGTATTGGAGTTGCGGCAACATCATCGCATCAGTATGTCCGTACGCAAAACGGATGTTAATGCCGTCATGAAAATGGACATTGTTTTGCGTAGGAATAAAGTTAAGTTGTCCACTTTCTTGAATAGGAAGGATGTTTTCCTTTAAAAAAGAAGCTTTTTCCCTTGCATTAGGCGTAACTGCCCAATCCCAGTGTTGTTGATTGCTCCAATACACTGCGTTTTTGAAAGCAGGTACTAATTTATCACCTTGTCTTTCAATAGAACCACCGCAATGGTCAAAATGTAGGTGTGTTAAAAAAACGTCGGTAATATCATCTCTATGGAAGCCCTGTGCCGCTAAAGATTTATCTAAGGTGTCATCTCCATGAAGATAATAATGGCCAAAGAATTTCTCATCTTGCTTGTTGCCTAAGCCATTGTCCACCAAAATCAATTTGCCGCCATCTTCAATAAGTAGGCATCTCATGGCCCATGAGCACATATTGTTTTCGTCGGCTGGGTTGGTTTTTTGCCAAATAGATTTAGGAACTACGCCAAACATGGCACCGCCATCTAATTTAAAATTTCCTGTATTTATAGTGTAGAGTTTCATGTTGTAAAGGTATAAGGTTTATGGTTTATGGACTAAGTTTTGGGAACAAACTGACCTAAAATAAACAAAAAACCCTATCGATTTTAATCGATAGGGCTATGTTTTATTGAAATGCTTTAGCTTACAAGTGGATTACTTCTCCGTATGCATCTGCTGCCGCTTCCATAATTGCCTCGCTCATGGTTGGGTGAGGGTGTACTGATTTAATCATTTCGTGTCCAGTAGTTTCTAATTTACGGGCTACTACAATTTCAGCAATCATTTCGGTTACGTTGGCACCAATCATGTGAGCACCTAATAATTCGCCGTATTTAGCATCGAAAATTAATTTAACGAAACCATCTTTTGCACCTGCAGCACTTGCTTTACCCGAAGCTGAGAATGGGAATTTGCCAATCTTCAATTCGTATCCAGCTGCTTTAGCTGCTTTTTCGGTGTAACCTACTGAAGCAATTTCTGGTGAGCAGTAAGTACATCCTGGGATATTGTTGTAGTCTAATGGCTCAACATGCATTCCGGCTAATTTCTCTACGCAAAGAATACCTTCTGCAGAAGCTACGTGTGCTAGCGCTTGACCAGGAACCACATCGCCAATTGCAAAATATCCTTTTACTGAAGTGTTGTAATATTCGTCAACTACAATTTTACCTTTATCAGTTTTGATCCCTACTTCTTCTAAACCGATGTTTTCAATGTTAGCTACTACGCCCGCTGCTGAAAGAACGATGTCGCATTCGATAGTTTGCATACCGCTAGCGGTTTTAACCTGTACTTTACAACCTTCACCACTAGTATCAACCGATTCAACACTTGAAGAAGTCATGATTTCGATACCTGTTTTTTTCAAGCTACGTAACAATTGTTTTGATACGTCCTCGTCTTCTACTGGTACAATGTTTTCCATAAACTCTACAATGGTTACTTTTGTTCCCATGGTAGCATAAAAATAAGCAAACTCAACACCGATAGCGCCAGAGCCTACCACTACCATTGATTTTGGTTGTTGTGGCAATACCATTGCTTGGCGGTAGCCAATTACTTTTTTGCCATCTTGCTTTAAGTTAGGCAACTCTCTTGAGCGTGCACCTGTAGCAATCACGATATTTTTAGCACTAAGTTCTTTTTGAGAACCGTCAGCTCCTTTAACTTCTACTTTGTTGCCTGGTTTTACTTTTCCAGTGCCCATAATTACGTCAATCTTGTTTTTCTTCATCAAGAATTGAACGCCTTTGCTCATGCCATCGGCAACACCGCGGCTACGTTTAACTACTGCTTCGAAATCAGCTTTAGCTTCTGAAGTGGTGATCCCGTAATCAGCAGCGTGGTTGATATATTCGAAAACTTGTGCACTTTTTAATAAGGCTTTGGTTGGGATACAGCCCCAGTTAAGGCAAATTCCACCCAATGATTCGCGTTCTACAATAGCGGTTTTGAAACCTAATTGAGAAGCTCTGATGGCAGTAACATATCCGCCTGGACCGCTACCTATAACAATTAAATCGTAGTTCATATTCTTTTTAAAAGGAAATTAACGTAATAATTTGCTGCCAAAATTAAAAAAAATGTTGATTAAACCATCGTATGCTGCCGTAAGGTTATTGTAATAAATAAATGGCGTTAATGAAAGATTGATAACGCTGAGTTTAAAATATTGTTAAATTATCATTTAATCTGTTCGTATATACCACTTTACGTGGTGTGTATTGTATGTTAAGTGTGGAAAAGTTTTGGCAGACTTAACAATTTATTCACATTAAGAATACTTTGCGAGCGCAAATTAATGTCTAGATTTGTGGCGGTATTTTTAACATATCTTAACAAAACAATTAAAAATTCATTAGAAAGAGCATGAAAAAATCTTTACTATTAAAAATTGTAGCGGTTGTTCTTGTGGTAATTGGCTTTGTGGGTTCGGTGAACGCACAGGTAACTACTTCATCAATGAGCGGTATAATCAAAGATTCAAAAGGTCCTTTGCCTGGTGCGGGCATTAAGGCAACACACACGCCTTCGGGTACTGTGTACACCACAGCTACAAATACGGATGGTCGTTTCACCATTCCAAACATGAGAGTTGGTGGCCCTTACATCGTTGAAATTAGCTTTGTAGGCTTTTCTACAGCAAAAGTTGAAAATGTAACTTTAAAATTAGGGGACAACTACAACTTGAATTATGCCTTAACAGATAACAGTACTACTTTAGGTACCGTTACAGTAACGGGAACAAGAAACAAATTTGTTCAAGAGAAAACTGGAGCAAGTACAAGTGTTTCTAGCAGAGACTTGGCTACTTTGCCAACCATCAGCAGAAGTATTACTGATTTTACCAGAACTACTCCACAAGCAAGTGGAAATAACTTTGGTGGTAGAGATGGTCGTTACAATAACATCCAGATCGATGGTGCTAACTTAAACAACAACTTCGGTTTATCTACAGATCCACTTCCGGGTGGTGGAGCAATGCCTATCTCGATTGATTCTTATGATCAGATTTCAATTAACATTGCGCCTTATGATGTGAGACAAGCTGGTTTTACTGGTGCTAACATCAGTGCGGTTACTAAAAGTGGTACCAACAGTTTTAAAGGTACAGCTTATGGCTTATACAGAGATCAAAGCTTTATTGGAACAAAAATTAAAAGTGCAGATATCAAATCTACCATTGCAGATTCAAAAAGCAAGACTTACGGTTTCAGTTTAGGTGGTCCTATCATTAAGAACAAATTGTTCTTCTTTGTGAACGCTGAAAAAGAAGAGAACTTAGCACCTGGTGTTACTTTCTATCCAACCAATGGTCAAGGCGCTGGTACCGTTTCTTCAACTACTGTTGCGCAAATGCAACAAGTTTCTAATTACTTGAAAACTAAATTTGGTTACGAAACTGGTGGTTATGATAACTTCCCAGGTTTTGAAAATAATAACCACAAAATTTTAGGTAAAATTGACTGGAATATTAGCAACAACCATAAGTTAACTTTAAAATATAGTGACTTTAAAGGTACTGATGATGCTTCTACTAACGGTTCAAGTGTGCCTAACGGTGGCGGTTTCAGACCAACTGGTGCGACTGCTAATCTTTCAAGATTGCCTTTCAATAGGTTGAGTAACAGGTCTATGGCGTTTGAAAACAGTATGTTTAATTATTTGAATACTACTAAAAGTGGTACTTTAGAGTTGAATAGTAGATTGTCTTCAAAAGTATCTAACCAGTTATTGGCTACTTATACTAGAAATCAAGCGACAAGACAATATCCTGGCTCTGTTTTTCCTTCTATTGATATTTTTGATGGAAGTGGAAATAACATGATGTTTGCAGGTATGGATCCATATACTTACAACAATGATGTAATTAACAAAGTATATTCATTTACTGACAACTTGAGCTTCTATTTAGGCAAACATACTTTAACAACAGGTTTAACTTATGAATACCAAGAAGTTGGTAACATGTACATGCCTGGTTCTAACAGCTACTACGTGTTCAATTCAATGAACGATTTCTTGACTGATGCAGCTCCTATTTATTATGCTTATACTAAGTCTTTAATTCCTGGAGAAAAAGCAGTTTATTCAGCTCAGTTGAAAATTGGACAAGCAGGTGCTTATATCCAAGATGAGTGGAATGTAACGGACAATGCTAAATTGACTTTTGGTTTAAGAGCTGATATGCCTATTTATCATGAAGATCCTTTAAATAACCCAGCAACATCAGCATTAAATTTCTATGGTGCAGATGGTTCATTGAGACACTACTTTACAGATAAATTCCCTAAAAGTACTATCTTATTGTCTCCACGTGTTGGATTTAGATTTACAAGCGAAGATAAATCAGCGGTGTTAAGAGGTGGTGTTGGTATTTTCACTGGAAAAATTCCATTTGTGTTCTTAACTAATATTCCTACTAACACTGGTATGTATCAGTTTGGTGGATCTATTACTTCGGCAACTACTTTGGCTAACATCAGATTAAACTCTAATCCTGATGCTTATTCAAACTTATTCCCTTCAACTGCTGGTACAACTCCTAACGGTAACGTAGTATTTGTTGATAGAAACTTTAAATTCCCTAAAATCTTTAGAGTTAACTTAGGATTGGATAAAACTTTGGATAACGGCGTAACTTTTACATTTGACGGTATGTTTACAAAAGATGTAAACGGTGTTAAAATGAGAAACGTTAACCAAACTCCTGCTACTGGTGTAATTTACGAAGGTAACTTGCAAAGAGAAAGAATCATTGGTTCTAACAGATTGAATAGCGGTATTACTTCTGCAATTGCTTTAGAAAACAGTGATAAAGGTTGGGCTAGTTCATTAACTGGACAAGTAAGTAAAAGCTTTAGTGGAGGTTTCTCAGGACAAGTTGCCTATACTTATACTATTGCTAAAGACTTAACTGGTAACCCAGGTAACCAAGCATCTTCAGTTTGGAATTCAAATCCAAACGTAGGTACTTCTAACTCAAATGAGCTTTACATGTCGCAATATGCGGTTCCTCACCGTGTGGTAGCTAACCTTTCATACAGAGTAGAATATCTTAAGCATTTAGGAACGACTTTGTCTGTATTCTATGAAGGAGCACACCAAGGAAGATATAGCTTTGTTTACAATGGTGATATCAATGGCGATGGAAACAACTCTACAGATTTAATGTACATTCCAAGACCAGGAGAGACTCAATTCCAACAATTTACTGCTGGTGGTAGAACTTACACTGTTGCACAACAAAATGAAGCTTTAGAGCAATTCATTAACTCATCATCATATTTGAAAAACCATAGAGGTAAATTTGCTGAGCGTAATGGTGCTTTATTGCCATGGTTTAACAGAGTTGACGTTCGTTTGTTGCAAGATATTTTTGTTCAAGCTGGTAAAGACGGTGTTAGAAGACATACTTTACAGTTCAGTGCAGATGTGATCAACGCAGCTAACTTAATCAACAAAAACTGGGGTGCTTACAGCAGATACATCGTTAACAACCCATTAGCTTTCCAATCAATTGGAACTAACAACAGGCCAATCTACAGAATGGGTACTGTTTCTACTGGTGGTGATTTACGTAACAAAGCTATCGAAGATAACTTGTCAGCAACTAGTACTTATAGAATTCAATTAGGATTGAGATATATCTTTTAGTAGATCATCCTATCTAAATACTTTTGAAATCCCCAAGCGAAAGCTTGGGGATTTTTGATTCAATAAAAATCTGGATTTTGTGTAGCGTTTGGTAAGTTCGACGCGTAATGTAAATGTTGTTATTGATAAATGTAAATTTTGAATTTTGTTACATTCTGATTTTGGCAGATTGCGTATAAATTAAACATATAAAATAGAACTATGAAGAAATTAGTTGTCCTTACGCTATTAAGTCTTTTCACATTCTTATTTCAAGCATGTAAAGACGCTTTGGAAGTAGATGTGGAAAAAACTTTTGTGGAGCAAGGCAAGGCCTCTAGCGATATTGGTTTTGGAGGTATTATTTTAACGCTATATCCAGATGGAAAGGCTGGTATTTTATATGGTGGTGATATTGTTTATAGAGGAACATATAAGATTAAAGGGAATAAGCTTGAAGTAAAAGAGGAAGCTAATGTAACAAAGTTCAAAATTATTTCCGATACTGAACTTCGATATGAGGAAAATAGAATACTGAAACTTCAAAATCGATAAAATTCAATTGAAGATCCCCAAGCGAAAGCTTGGGGATTTTTTTTGCGCTAAAGTTAAGATTGAGTGAAGGTATTATTATCAGTTACAACTTTTTGTTTTGTAAGTTATTGATAGTTAATTTGTTGTTAATATTTCGTTTCTTATATTAGGGAAAATAAATTAACGATATGACAAAGAAAATTAAAATCTATTCAGCATTACTGGCATTATGCTGTATCATGTTAGCTTTAGGATGTAAAAAGGAAAATGAAAAAGATATTCCTAAACCAGAGGAGATACAAAGTAAAGGAAGTTATGTGCTTTACAAGCTCAAAAACGGAGGGCAAGTTTCGGTTTATATTAATGAAAAGGCAGAATATATTGTGGGCGGCGATGTGATTTTGTCAAAAGATCAAATCAGTTATTTAGAAGCAAATAAAATTGGTGCTAAAAATAATGGTAACCAAACACAAAGCACTTTTACAAATGAATTTTCGAGATTATGGCCAGGGGGTATTGTTTATTATGTAGTCAATGATCTTAGTAACAATATAGCAATTGCAGATGCAATTGCTCATTGGGAACAGGAAACTCCAATTCGTTTTGTGCTTCGTTATAATGAAAATAATTATATTGATTTTAGCGGCCCGCCTACTCAGGGAGCGGGTAGCTCGCAATTAGGAATGGTGGGAGGTCGCCAGGAAATAAGATTAGTTCCTAACGGATCGGCAGGTACTGCAATCCACGAAATTGGTCACGCAATTGGTTTAATGCATGAGCAAACAAGAGCCGATAGGGGGCAATACATAAATGTCAATTATGGAAATATTGCTAGTAATTGGAAATATCAATATGATACTTATGATGTGCAGGGTAATGGTGGATTTCAAATAGGTCCATTTGATTTTTTGTCTGCAATGATTTACCCTTCTTATTCGTCGGTACCTGCAATTAATGGAAGTGCTGTTCCCCAAATGACTAGAAAAGACGGTACTACTTGGAACGGTGGTTATTATTTATCTCAAAGAGATGTAGAGGGTGTGAAATATTTATATAAACCTGTGTATGCTAAATTCGTAAGTCATTATAATCAAGATGATTCCTATTACTATAGTAGTGCAACTAACGAAGATTTACGAGATTCTTATCATTATTTTGTTGAATTTTATAGCGATATAAATTTTCAAAATAAAGTATCTCTCCAATATCCTGTGGTATTAAATTGCAGGTATGCCTATAACTATTTAAACGGAGGATATGGCAGCTATATAGTAAAAGTGAATGCTCCCGCAGGAGTCGATAATGTGTATGTTGGACCTGGCATATTACAATATAGTATGGAGTATGGTAGCTATTCATTTTATACTTCTGAACTTTACTCAGGTTTAGCGCAAGGAGTAGGTTATAGATATTAATAGTTTAGTTATTTTAAATTGCTTAATAAAGCCTTTTTAGATTTTAAGAAAAATAAACTAGTCACATCAACGTAACTTCCGATATTGAACTTAGATATGAGAACAATAGGATCCTGAAACTTCAAAGTCGATAAAATTAAATTGGTAATCCACAAGCTAAAGCTTGTGGATTTTTTGCTTTACAAAAGCACGGTTCGAACGATTACGGTGATATATGAGGGATAACTGTATCTTGTAAAATACACAATACAAAAGTGAAATCCTTAAGGTGAAGCTTGGTGATTTTTGATGGATTGGCTAAATTACATTATACTAAACCCCGTATCATGGATCAAAAAATTATCAATTTGTACGATTCGTACACCCATAGCCAAATTAGCCGTAAAGAATTTATGAAAAAGCTGGCCATTTTAACGGGTAGTACAGCTTTGGCTTTAACCGTTTTGCCCGCTTTGGAAAGTAATTATGCTGCCGCGGCTACAGTGAATGATGATGAAGTGTTCAGTGAAGAGATTACCTTTCCAGGAGCCGATGGTGATATGGCTGGACTTTTTGCAATGCCCAAAGGAAACAAAAAGAAACTTGGAGCTGTAGTGGTCATTCACGAAAATAGAGGCCTTACGCCACATATTAAAGATGTAACTAAGCGTGTGGCATTGGCTGGGTTTTTAGCTTTAGGTGTTGATGCCCTTTCGGCTTTTGCAGGTACACCAACAGATGAAAACAAAGCGAGGGAATTGATTGGCAAATTAGATCCTGAAAAGAACTTACAGAATTATTTAAAAGCCCTAGCATTTCTACGTGCGCATCCGCTAGGGAATGGTAAAACTGGTTGTGTAGGTTTTTGTTGGGGCGGTGGTTTGGCTAATAAGCTAGCTGTAAATGATCCCCAACTGAATGCCGCCGTAGCTTATTATGGTTCGCAGGCAAAGGCGGAGGAAGTACCTCATATTAAAGCTAATTTGTTATTGCATTATGGTGGTTTGGATGAACGTATTAATGCCGGTATTCCCGCTTATGAGCAGGCTTTAAAAGCCAATAAGATTAATTACCAGCTTTATGTCTATGAGGGTGTAAACCATGCCTTTAATAACGACACTTCACCAACTAGATATAATGAAGCTGCCGCTAAATTAGCTTGGCAACGTACCATTGATTTATTTAAGAAGAAATTAAGTTAGCAACTTGTCTTTCTAAAATTTGCCTGTCATTCCGAATGCAGTCAGGAATCTCAACGAGAACGTTAAAGGATCCCTTCGCTTCGCTCAGGATGACAAGGTGCTCAATCTAGTATTCTCTGTATGACTTGTGGCTGTGTTTGAACCTGTGGTTGGTGTTATTACCATACCACAGAATTTCTAAGCATAAAAAGGATCCTTCGTTCCCGAATAGTCGGGACAGGTGCACTCTGGATAACAAAACGAGAATACTAATTATAAACAAACTCCCCAAATTCGCTTTTTATCGTTACCTGTTTTTGTTGACTGCTTTCTACACGGCCAATGATCTGCGCATCGATGTTAAAGCTTTTAGAGATCGCAATAATATCTTCTGCAATTTCAGCAGGTACATAAAGCTCCATGCGGTGCCCCATGTTAAATACCTTGTACATTTCCTTCCAATCGGTGCCAGATTGCTCTTGGATCAGTTTAAATAGCGGTGGAATTGGAAATAAATTGTCTTTGATTACATGTACATCATCATTTACAAAATGAAGCACTTTGGTTTGCGCTCCACCACTACAGTGTACAATGCCATCAATTTGCTTGCGATATTTATCTAATATTTGCTTAATCACAGGAGCGTACGTACGGGTAGGGGATAATACTAGTTTGCCAGCTGTTACGCTTTCTGTGTCGCTAATTTTTACTTCGTCGGTAAGTTGTTTGCCACCTGAAAAAACTAAGTCAAAAGGAACGCTAGGGTCAAAACTTTCAGGATATTTAGCGGCTATAGATTTTTCAAAGACATCGTGACGAGCAGAAGTTAGTCCATTTGAACCCATTCCGCCATTATATTCACTTTCGTAAGTAGCTTTGCCATAAGAGGCCAAACCTACCACGACATTGCCTGCCTTGATGTTGTCGTTGCTGATGACCTTGTCACGTTTCATACGACAGGTTACCGTAGAATCGACAATGATAGTGCGAACTAAGTCTCCTACATCGGCAGTTTCGCCACCTGTTGAGTAAATAGAAATACCTAAATTTCTTAATTCAGCTAAAATTTCTTCAGTACCGTTAATAATAGCGGCAATGACTTCGCCTGGTACCAAGTTTTTATTACGGCCAATGGTTGATGATAATAGGATTTGGTCGGTAGCACCTACACAGATTAAGTCATCAATATTCATGATGATCGCATCTTGCGCAATTCCTTTCCATACAGAAATGTCGCCAGTTTCTTTCCAGTAGGTATAAGCTAAAGAGGACTTGGTTCCTGCGCCATCAGCATGCATGATATTGCAATAAGCTTCGTCGTTGCCCAATATGTCAGGGATGATTTTGCAAAATGCTTTAGGGAATATGCCTTTGTCGATGTTTTTGATGGCTGCGTGTACATCTTCTTTAGATGCTGATACGCCACGCTGGTTGTACCTATTGTCGCTCATAATTGCTGCAAAGATAGGTTTTTAAGCCGAAAGCATAAAGCTGAAAGCGTAAAGAAATTACCGCGAATCGAGCTCACTTTTTAAGGTGGAAGGCCAAATGGTTGAATTGTTGGTGGGTTGGGGAGATTGAAACGTTGTAAAGTTGGAAGGTTAGGTCAAATTGCTGAATTGCTAGATTGTTGGAAGGTTAAATAGATTGGAATGTTATAAAGTTGTAAAGTTTGAATATTGGGGAAGGGTGAGGGGCTAAGATCGTGGGATTTGGATATTGTAAGGTTAGAAAGTTTGAATGTTGAAGGACTAGGATTTTGGGTTTTGGATGTTGTAAGGTTAGAAAGTTTGAATTCTCTTGTTTTTAAATAACCACGAAGTGGTGAAATATTTATAGAATAATTATCGCATTTTAACGGTTAACCCTGAAAGGGTGACATATTTTTTAGACGTTGGTTTATTACATTAATAGTAGCACAAGTTTTTGTAAAATAAACCTTATTGTAGCGGCATCTCCCGATTTTATCGGGAATATAGCGGAAAGAAGGGCTAACGTTGATTGTTGTGGGATTTTGCTTTTCGGAATATATAAAGAAGGTTGCTTATGAAATTAAAAGGTGCTTCGACAGGCTCAGTATTGTAAATGTCAGATAATTCGGTAACAGAATCATAATAATTAAATTGATCCTGTTATGCCAATAAACACCAATGATTTCACCGTTGAGCGGAAGTATCTGGATACTTACCGTTTTATGATCAGGGAG
>JAEXHI010000017.1 GCA_023450085.1 Bacteroidota bacterium | reverse complement strand
AGAACTGCAAGTTCCAATGAGGGAGGTATGTCGCAGCCCATCTGTATCTTGGTGCCAACAGGCAACTGTCCCAAAATAGGTGTATGTAGCGAAACCTGCGATATGTGCACCAATATCTGTGCGAAGCAATTCTGCGGCTGGGTACCTTTTTGCGGCATAGAATGCGAACTTCCCGGTGAACCTCCAGTTGGTATAGGCTCTGGTGGTGTAGGTAGCACAGGTGGTGGCGCTGGGGGTAGCAATAACGGAGGTGGAGCTGGTCCTGCAGACTATCCACCGGGTTGTAACCCAGATCCCAATTATGTAATGCCCAGTTATCCACCGCCAGGCGGCGGTACCTGGCAGCTGCCCTGTGGTGGACCCGAAACGGTACCCATTCCAGTGCCTTTACGGCTAGACCATAACTTATGGACACCAGAGGAAACTGATTTTCTTAACCAGAATCCTGACATAGCAGATGCCATTACTACCTATCTCACACAAAACGCAAATAGTGAAGAAGCAAAGGAATTTGTAAAATGGGCAGTGGGGTATTTAACAGTCAATAGGATTTTTAGTGATTATTTAAAAGATGATATTATTGGTGACTTGGGAACTATTCATGATTTAAATGATATAAACCAATTTAAAAAATTACTTACACTATCTAAAGATTTATTTACGTTTGAAAATCAAATTAGCAATGGTCAATTTGATTTTTTAAGCGATGATTGGCTTAATCATTTAAGAATCGAGACATCCAAGTTTAATCAAATACCCAAAAGCACTGCGCAAAAAATACAAGATAGAATAGTCGAGCAAATAGATATTTCTTTTGTTAAATCATTAAGAGGGACTGCTAAGAACATATGGCCAGCTGTTGATGGTATTAGCGAAGCTCAAAAACAGATAGAGTTTAATAATAATGCTAATCATGGTATAGCTATTCTGCTTTGGGAGTTTGCAACTGGTACAGGGGAAAACGTTAGAAACTTTACTTATAGTCAAGATATAACTAAGAAATTTCTTGAAGGAAGAGTTTTGAAGGAAATATTTGATGATTTTTATGTTAAAGTAAATGAATTAGCTTTGAGCTACCTTAATTTTAAGAATCGTACAAATCCAATTATTACAGGCCTAGAATTTAGCCCTGATCATACTTCCATTACAGAATCTATAAATAAGCATATAAACTCTAATTTAGTACAGTTTTTTATAGGTGGGGCAGTGATTAGGTATATGCCCGCAAGTGAAGATGGGTGGGTAGAGGTAAGTGTAACTAATTATACGAGTAGAAAATCCTTATTGTTGCATGTTGGTGAAAACTATTCGCGAAGCGCTACACAGCCTAATAGGCCATTGTCGACCATACAACAGAATTTTAAGTTTAACATCAAAATAGATAAAGCCAAATTTTATTAAATTATGAAAACAATCTATTTTCTTCTAATAAGTATTTTGTTGTCTTGTGATGGTAACCCTTGTGGGAATAAACAAAGTGCCGTCGGGAAATATGTTAATGATAATAATAAAAATGATATAAATTATATTATCTTAAATGAAGATGGTACCTACTTTTACTTTTATAAAAAAATGACTAATAAAGAAAAATTTTTTAGAGGTAAATGGAAATCATCGTCAAAAAAAAGTGAATGCCAGATAATTTTTTTCGAATGGAAGGATATTGTTGGATATGTTAAGTTAGATGAATTAAGCTCTAATTATGCGCACCATAGAGGAGATAAATTAATGTTCTTCGAGGATATTGATGGGGCTGAATACAAAAAAGTACCTTGAAGCTGTCATGAAAATGTGATTTTCAGTTTCTTTTTGGTAATGCTGTAATTAGGTATATTCCTGCTGGTGAAAATGGTTGGATAGAAGTGAGTGTCGCAAATGAGACAAGTAGAAATCCTTGTTACTTCATGCAGGTGACAACTATATACAAAATCTAGTTTGGAGATGGGAAAAAGAATGCACGAGACATATAAACTTGGGTTGGCAGATGATATAATGACATTTAAGGAATACACAAAAATATCAGGAATAAGACCAGATTTCGTAGATTTCAATACAAAAACAATATATGAATTAAAACCAAATAATCCCAGACAGATTGCGGAAGGAAATAAACAGTTGGCAAAATATAAAGCTGTATTTGAAGAGAAGTATCCAGGTACTACATGGAATACAGTATTAGATCTTTATTAAAATTAGGATATATGGAAAAAGCAGAATTTGTAGAGTTTTTGAATGCCCTTTTTGTTCCAATTGGATTTAAAAGAAAAGGAAACAATTGGGTAATCAATGGAAAAGAAATTAATAAAATCATCAATCTCCAAAAGTCTCAGTATAGCAATTCATATTATTTGAATTATAGTTATATCATAAATAGTTTACCACTTAATGGCTTTAGAAGTCATCTTGATTTTCGTCTTACATCTTTTGACAAAGACGAACGAGAAGGGATAAGAGAGCTGCTTAATTTTGAGAATGAAATTGATGATGCAGTGAGGGTTGTTAACTTGTCGAAGTTCATAGATGATCAGATTATCAATCAAATGAGATCTGTGTATACCGAAAAGGATTTATTTGAAGTATTAAAAGGAATGAAATATCGCCACACTGTTCCTCCTTTTGTGTTAGATTATTTTGATTTAACACCGGAAGGGTAGTGTAGTGTTTTTTACTTTTGTGGATATCAGATACCTCTTAGCTTTTAGGATTATGAGGTCGTATAGCCATATACTAATAAAAAGCAAATACCAAATAAGAAAATCAGAAACAACGAGGAGCATTATGAGGTTAAATAATCCCCCTCAAAAACTCTTTCTGCGGGGCCGCATAAAAATACCTCGGTAAATTTTTGGCCGTCATAATTAAAGTTAATTTGTAGGTCGCCGCCTAATACTTTAATAGGCGTTTCAATTTTGCCAATTTGATTTTGTTTTTTGGCTATGGCCATCGCTACTGCGGTAACACCAGTTCCACAAGCATAGGTTTCGTCCTCTACACCACGTTCAAAAGTGCGGACAAATAAATGATTTGGCTTTTGCTCTATAAAATTAACGTTAATGCCTTCTTTTTTATAGGTTTCGTTATTGCGAATATTGTAGCCTTCGGTATAAACGTCAAGCTGTTCTAGGTTATTTACTTCTTTTACATAATGTGGCGAACCTGTGTTCAGTACAAAAGCTTCCTCATCTTGCTGAATATTGTCTACATCAATCATTTGTAGCTCTACCCAGTTGCCTTCTGCTGAAATTTTGGCATAATGTGGACCATCTACTGCCAAAAAATTAGTTTCGCTATCAATCACGCCTAAGTGCTTGGCAAAAGCCACTATACACCTGCCCCCATTGCCACACATACTGCCCACGTTGCCATCTGCATTATGGTAAACCATTTCAAAATCATAGTCTGGGTGGCTTAAAAGAAACATCAAACCATCAGCTCCAATACCAAATCTACGGTCGCAAAGCTTGGCCACGAGCTCAGTATCAATGTTTTTTAAAGGACTTTCTCTGTGGTCAATCAAAACAAAATCGTTTCCCGCACCTTGATATTTATGGAACTTAATTTTCATCGTTAAATACAATAAATTTGTAACAATTGTTAGGCAAAAAACGTCAACACGCTGTTGTAATGTCTTTTAACATTTTTTAACATGTCTTTAGACGTGATTATGATACAAATATCGTTCATATGGTATTAAATTTGAAAATGTATTTCAAGTATTAATACACGACATACAAATAACCACGAAATCGTTTGGAATTTGCGCACGGCGGTTTCACCTAAAAAGTAAAATAATTATGCAAATGAAAAAAATAGGATTGATTGTAGTGGCTGCTTCTTTCTTGGGCGGTGCACTAGCAATTGGCGCCTATAAATTATTAGAGCGCCCAAGTGACCATTCAACATTGGCCGATAAGCAGAATACCATGTTCGCTAGTAATGTGGTAAGAGCATCTTCGGCTGGGGCTCCTGATTTTGTGCAGGCTGCGGCGGCTGTTTCTCCAGCAGTGGTACATATCAAAACTACCTACGAAAATAAATCGAGCAGGGGTAATGGAGGTGGAATGGAAGATATGTTCGAACAGTTTTTTGGTTTTGGTGGCGGCATGCAACGTGGTCCGCGTCAACCACAAGCAGCTTCTGGTTCTGGAGTAATTTTAACGCCAGACGGATATATCGTAACTAATAACCACGTAGTAGATAAAGCTGATAAAATTGAAGTGATTTTAGCTAACAGACGCAAAGTAACTGCAAAAGTTATCGGTAAAGATGCCAACACGGATTTAGCTTTAATTAAGGTAGATGCGACGGACTTACCTTATGTGAAAATGGGTAATTCAGATAATGTACAGGTAGGTGAGTGGGTATTAGCTGTTGGTTTCCCTCTTGATTTACAAACTACCGTTACGGCAGGTATCGTAAGTGCGAAGGCACGTAACATTGGTATCCTAAACCGTGAAAGTGGAACAATGACCGAAGAAGAGTATGATGAATACAGAAGAACTGGACAAAGACCGTCTCGTACCAACAACTCTATTGAATCTTTTATCCAAACAGATGCGGCCATTAATCCAGGTAATAGTGGTGGTGCTTTGGTAAATGCTAACGGAGAGTTGGTAGGTATTAATGCAGCTATTGCTTCTCAAACAGGTAGAAACGAAGGTTACGGATTTGCTATTCCTGTGAACTTGGCGAAGAAAATCTTAGAAGACTTTAAGAAATTTGGTTCAGTAAAACGTGGTTATATTGGTGTAAACTTTGTAGCCTTAGATGCTGATGTTGCTGAGGAACTTAAAGTGAAAGAAAACTCAGGTTTATATGTGAAAGACGTGATGGAGAATGGTGCAGCAGCAGCAGCAGGTATTAAATCAGGAGATATCATTAAAAAAGTAAACGGATTAGCGATTTACGATTCTCCAGATTTGCAAGAGCGCATTGGTCGTATGAGCCCTGGTGACAAAGTTGCTTTAACAGTTTTAAAAGCAGATGGTTCTACTAAAGATGTGAATGTAACCTTAAAAGGTGAAAGCTCTGTTGCTTTAGCCGCCGCTAAATCTGATAACAAAAGCACTGGCGCTAGCATTAGTAAACTAGGTGCAAGTTTTGCGCCAGCATCAGATGCAGTAAAAGCCAAATATGGTGTGAAAAACGGTGTAGTAGTTACAGGTGTAGTTCCTGGTCAGTTGTTCGACTACTGGGGTGTTAAAAAAGGTCTGGTAATTACTAAAGTGAATGGTTTGGCAGTAGGTAGCGCAGCAGATATCGAAAAAGCATTGCCAACTTCTAGAGACGGTAGAACTACCATTTCGGGAGTGAGTGAAGAAGGTGCTGTTACTTTCTCGTTCAACGGAAACTAATCACAACACATAGATGATTTTGTTAGAGGATACTCGTAATGGGTATCCTCTTTTTTTGTCATTAGGTTTTGTTCATTTTCGTGCTGAGTTTATTAGGGCGTATTTCTGAATACCACTAGTTTTTTAACGCAATCCCGTACATACGGGATTAAGTATTCGCAAAGAGCGCAAAGATAAGGGATGCTAGGATTTATGAAGTTTCAGAGATATTATACTTAGTTATAGGTTATCCCTTATTTAAATAGATTTATTTTTTATCGTTTAGTACGATTCGCCTTTGCGTTCTTGGCGTAACTCTTTTTTCCCCTTTGCGGTTATTTTTTTATGCAATCCTTTACATGTTGGATGAAGAATTCGCAAAAACAAAAAAGCACCCAAGATATTGGATGCTTCTCTATTATAGTTAACCTATTTATGCTGTGCCTGCCCTACGCGGATAGCCCACTCACAGGACTTTTTTATCTACTTTGTTTTCGTATAACAAGCTAGCAAAAAATTGGTTTTGTTCTGTCAAGATTTTATTAACAAATCAACAAATGTGTGTATTACTTCTTGGTGTCGGCATAGCCAAACACTTTTTGTAGCAGCCCAGTAGAGCGAGCACTCACATTATCTCTAATTTTTAATTCCTCTTGTGCTACCTGAACAAACATGCCTTCAATTGCTTTTTCGGTTACGTAAGCTGTTAAATTGGTGTTTACTGGTTTTACCAAAGGGATTTTATTGTAAGCTGCAGCAGCATCGGTCCAATATTTAGTAGCGCCAACCTTGCTTAAACTATTGGCAATTACTGGTGAAAATTTTTCCATTAGTTGTGCAGTGGTTACTCTTTTGAAATATTGTGTAGCCGCATCTTTAGTATTCCCTAATAGAATGTTGGTTGCATCGGCAATGGTCATTTGTTTAATGGCATTTACAAAAATTGGTTTAGCTTCTTTTGCTGCATCTTCAGCGGCACGATTTAAACTCAAGATTACATTGTCAGCCAATGAATTTAAACCTAAACTACGTAAGCCTTTTTCTACTTTTTGAGCTTCGGTAGGAAACAAGATTTTGATGGCCATGTTGCCAAAAAAACCATCTTTAGCAGATAGTTTATCGGCTCCTGCGGAGGTGCCTATTTCTAATGCTTGTTTTAAAGCATTTCCTATTTCTAAACTGGTTGGTGTACCTGTAGCGCCAGTGGCCACTTTATTTAAAATGTTGCCTAGTTTACCTTGGCTTTGTGCATCACAACTGTTTAAAGTTAATGCTGATGCAGTGAGTAGGAATAATCCGATTTTTTTCATTTAAATGCTAATTAGAAGTAGGTAGCGATTATTTATCGCCACCTACCTTAGCAAAATTACGTAAATCTTTTGCCATTAACTGTGCACTCTTTGCCAATTTAATATATTCTGCTCTGTAACCTTCTTTGTCTACACCTTTTGCGCCTTCAGCAAGGGAAATGGTTTGTTCAAAACTGCTTTCCTGTACAAATTCAGATTGGCGTAATAACATGCCCAACATGGCTACCGAAGCCGAAAACCTAAAGTTGTCGCTGGTTTTACTGAGCTTATCTTGGTATTGGTCTAGCACTGATTGTTGTAATAATTTACTTTTATTCCCGTCAGGGTTTTTATAGCGAAGTTTAACCGTTAACATCTCATTGGCGTAATTAGATGACGAGGAGCTTTTCTGATATTTGAGGTCGTCGGTTTTTTTGATAAACGTACTTTCTACCCCAACAGGAATAATTTCATACAAGGCGGTAACGGTATGACCTGCACCCATTTCACCTGCGTCTTTTTGGTCATCGTTAAAGTCTTCGTTGTTTAACAAACGATTTTCGTAGCCAATTAAACGATAGGCTTGCACTTTAGTAGGATTAAATTCTATTTGTAGTTTTACATCTTTTGCCACAGTAAACAAAGTGCCGCCAAATTCATTGATGAGTACTTTTCTGGCTTCATTGATATTGTCGATGTAAGCGTAATTGCCATTGCCTTTATTGGCAAGGACTTCCATTTTGCTGTCTTTGTAGTTGCCCATGCCAAAGCCCAGTACCGTTAAAAACACACCGCTTTTGCGTTTTTCTTCAATGAGTGTTTGCATATCGGCATCACTACTGGCACCTACATTAAAATCACCATCAGTGGCTAAAATAATCCTGTTGTTGCCACCTTTAATGAAATTGTCGGCAGCTACTTTATAGGCAAGCTTAATTCCTGCCCCACCCGCAGTAGAGCCTCCAGCACTTAATTTATTCAATGCATCTTTAATGGCTTGTTTGTTTTCGCCAGAGGTAGAGGGCAATACCAAGCCTGAATTGCCTGCATAAACCACAATGGCCACTTTATCCTGTTCGCGTAAGTTATCCGTAAGTAGACGTAGGGAGCTAACTAGTAATGGTAATTTGTTGGAGTCTTCCATAGAGCCTGATACATCAATTAAGAAGACCAAGTTTGAGGCGGGTAGGTGCTGGTTGGGAATAGTTTTAGCTTGCAGGCCAATATGTACCAATCGATGTTTTGGATTCCAAGGGGCAGTGCCAATCTCAGTAACAATGTTCACGGGGTCGTTGCCTTTAGGCTGTTCATAGCTGTAATCGAAATAGTTAATCATTTCTTCAATTCTAACGGCATCTTTTGGAGGTAAATTTCCTGTATTGATAAACCTACGCATATTGCTATAAGAAGCTGCATCCACATCTATAGAGAAAGTAGAAAGTGGGGCATCGCCAGCTTTCTTAAAAGCATTTTCGGTAATGTGGGCATAGTTTTCGGTGTTTTGAGGAAGAGGGTAATAAGATTCTCTACGACTTTGATTCGAAGTTATACCTGCTACGCTACCGCTCAAAGTTTGTACAGCTGGTGTAGGACTGGGTTTTATTGTAGACATGCTAGCGGTGATTGACCTTTTAGCTCTTGCGCCATAAGCCACCACGGCAACTTCTTGCAAGGCGTTGATGTCTTCTTCTAATTTAATATCAATGACATTCTGTTTGCCCAGTTTGATGTTTTGAGTTTTAAAGCCTAGAGAGCTAATGAGCAGATGCGTATCGGTGTTGGGAGCCTTTAAAATGTATTTGCCCTTGGCATTGGTCACTACGCTAGTTTTACTAGGTAGGCTTCTGACCATCACATCGGGTAATACGGCTCCATCATTATTGGTCACTGTACCAGTAATTTGTCTGATAGGAGTGGCTTGATATCCCAAAAATAGTAGTGAGATAACAATGGAAGTAAGTAAGGTTTTCATTTTAAAAATTACTTATGGTGAATAATTGGACTTGGGTTAGCAATGGCTAGTAGGCCTTTCTAGCATGCTGTATTTATTTTTGTTTACGGGTTTTAATCTTTCGTCGAATAATAAAGAATGAGAGGATTGCGATGATGAGGTATGGCCAAATTCCCATGGCCCACAGTATAAAATCAACAATTGATGTCCAACCTTGCTTAAGTGATGTTTTAGTTTTCGCTAGGAAGCTATCTTGGTTTTTATCGGTTGGCTCTTTTTCTTGGTAGAGATGAATGTTGAGTGTGCTAAAAGTCACTTGGTCGCTCAAGTATTTTAGTCGTCCTTCCTTACTTTCTATTTCTTCTTGAAGGTTTCTGATGTTCTCCTCTACTGTCAGGATATCCTTAACGGTTTGTGCTTTTGAAAGTAATTCTTTGTATCGTTTTAGGTAATCGCGTTTATTGGCCAAACGAGTTTCAATGTCCACAAATTCTTCAGTCACATCTCTGGCCTTTATGTTTTTACGCTCTATTTCATCTTTACCGTTTTCTAGCGTTGAAATTAATTTTTCGAAGTTGGCGGATGGTATACGGATTTTAAGGTCGTAGGAAATGGCCTCGTCGCTGTTTTGTAAGTCTTCCGTTTCATAGTAGGCACTTAGTTTTTTTAATAAGTTGTCAATCCCCTTTTTACTAGCGTTGATTTGCTCCGTTTTAACGGTAAGGTCTCCATCTTTAATGATTTTCTTTTGTTTGGTAAAGTTGTTGCTTGAAGCTTTAGGTATACTCGTTACTACAAGCTCTTTGTCTTGCGCATCAGCTGGCGCCATTATGGCCAAAGCCTCAGTTACTGGAGGTTCGCTTGCTTCCTCTTGTTTGGAACCACATGCGCTTAAAATGGCAACTAGGCAGTAGAGTATCAGAACATGAGCTTTCATATTGGGTCACTTTTGATGAATAATTGGGTAATTAAAAAGCTCGTCTTTCTTCCCTATTGCTTTCCCGCTTTCGAACTTTGGGTTTAAAGGCTAGATGAGCAATGACATAATTTTCCATACCCGTCTCGAAAAATATTTTTATACTTGAAAGAAATTTAGGCATTACTACACGTTTGAGGTTTATTAAGAATACATCTAGGATTGAAGAGCAGGACGATTTGTCGCTGGTTGTTGCTTATCAAAAAAGTGGCGATTTAGAGGTGTTGGGTAAACTTTACAACAAGTACATGCACTTGGTATACGGGGTTTGTTTCAACTATTTTAAAGATGAGGAGCAAAGTAAGGATGCCGTGATGCAGATTTTTGAAGAATTGGTTTCAAAGTTGCGCATTCACCAAGTGCAAAATTTTAAAAGTTGGCTGCATGTGCTTACCCGTAACCATTGTTTAATGGCCTTGCGGAAGTCGTCCAGAAATCCGACGGTAACCATGGAAGATAATTTTGTGGAAAACAGTGACTTTGTGCATCTAGATATCGACGACACAAAAGAAACACAGTTAACCATCATGGAAAAGTGCATGGAAACCCTTTCGGAAGAACAAAGAATAAGCGTAGATTTATTCTATCTTCAAGAGAAATGCTATAAAGAAGTTGCCGATATTACGGGATATGATATGCTGAAAGTGAAAAGCTATATCCAAAATGGTAAACGGAATTTGAAAATTTGTATAGAGAAAAACAGTGGGCAATAACGAATGGTTAGATATTGAAATACTGGACGACTACCTTGAGGGGAAGTTGGATGCCAGTATGATGCATAAGGTAGAGCGTATTTCGCTTGAAGACCCTTTTGTTGCCCAAGCTTTAGCTGGTTTAACTGAAGCCAAAAAGCGTACCCAAACTCTTTCTATCTTACAAAAACAATTACAGGAACGTGTAGCCGAAAAACCTGTAGAGCGTAAAATGTGGCGCATGGCCTCGCATCGTTTAAGTATTGCGGCAACTGCTGCGGTATTGTTTTTAACGGTGAGCGTTTTATTTTGGATGCGTGAAAACCAACGTCAGCAACAGGCAGAATTGGCAGCCAATAAAGCTAAAAATATAGAGATTGACTTGAATCCTCAGGTAGCTGCGGCAGCCCCATCGGTTGATAGCAGCGTTGCGCCATCGGCTACGGTAATGGATAAACAAAAGGTAGAGCAGGCATTGGACAAAACCCTGAACAAAGGTAGTCAAGCTATTGCTAGTAATCGTTCAAAGAGTGCCATAGTAGCTTCTGCTCCAGACCCTGTTTTGTTGGATAAGCAACCTGCCGCGGCAAAATTTAAGCGTGAACATACGGAGAGTCCAATGTCGGTAGTGGGACCAGTTCAATCGGCTCCAGCTCCACCCGTGCAAGCTTTAGAAAGTAAAGCAGAAGGTGTACAGCCACAAACGAGTTATGCCACATTGAGAGGTAAGGTGTTTGACTATTTGGGCAGACCTATTTCTGGTGCCAATGTGAAAATGGTAGGTGAAGATGCAAGGGCAATTACTAATAGTAGTGGAGAATTTACATTAGCTACGGATAAAAAAGCTGATAAAATTTCGATAGAAGTGGCCTCACTTGGTTATAATAAGAAAAACATAGAAGCAAAAGCTGACCAAAATCTGAACATCAGATTGGATGAAGACCAAAATGCTTTAAGCGAGGTAATGGTAGTCGCCAGTAGTCGCAATGCGAAAAAAAGCAATGTAGCTAAGGATGCAGCAAAAAAAGACTCGGTAGTTACTGTGTTTGCCACGGAAAAAGCGAATGAAATGCTTTCCCAACCAAAAGGGGGATGGCCAATTTTTGAGGATTACCTTAAAAATAACAATAAACTTTTCAGTAATAGCGGATTGTCTGTTGAGCTTGGATTTAGTGTTGGTAAAGATGGCAAGCCTACTGACATTAAAATCATTAAAGGACAAGACAAAGCTTTAGAAGATGAGGCTATTCGTTTGTTGAAAAGTGGTCCGAAATGGAACTATAACTCAAAGTTGAGCAATAAAGCTGCCGTTACCATTAAATTTTAAGCCGTGTACAGGGTTAGCCATTTTTTAGAGAAAGATAGGGATAAGCTTGTTGCTTTTATGCAGGCTCATCCGTTTGCAGTGTTAATTGGTGCTAATAACCATATTCCTTCTGCTGCTCAAATTCCACTTCAGGTAAAAATTGTTGGTGATGAAATTAAGTTGATTGGTCACGTGATGAGAAAAACAGACCATCATTTGGCTTTTTTAGCGAATGAAAATGTGTTGGCTTTGTTTCAAGGGGCGCACGCCTATGTAAGTGCATCGGTTTATGAAAATCCTGCATCGGCTTCTACTTGGAATTATAGCAGTGTACAAGCTAGAGGTACGGTTAAGTTATTGGATGAGGCTGGTACTAGAAAGGCTATAGAAGGTTTAACCAATCAGTACGAGGCGGAATATAGTCCTGCGGCGTTTCACAAAATGTCGGATGAGTATGTTAACCATCATTTAAAGGCTATCGTTGGTGTTGAAATTACAGTAACGGAGTTAGAAGGGGTTTTTAAACTAAGCCAAAATCATTCGGAAAGAAATAAGAAGGGAATTGTTGATTATTTGTCGCAGAGCGAGGATGGGCAAGCGCATGAGGTTGCTGAGCAGATGAAGAAAGGAATGTGATTGTTAGGTTTCTTATGTAGGTGTTAATTGTTCCCGCTGATAGCGGAGATTTTTTCGCAGATATACGCTGATTTGCTGCATAGTACTTTCAACTCTTAACTCGCAACTCTTAACTCGCAACTTTTAAACTTACAACTCACAATCCTCAATTCTACTAGCACTCTGGTAAGCTGATAGGTACTTTCGTGGCTAAACCGCCGTCAGAAGTTTCCTTGTATTTTGCGTTCATGTCTAAGGCCGTTTCCCACATGGTATTTACTACGGCGTCTAAACTTACTTTTGCTTTATCTGGATTGCTCTGTAGGGCCAATTGACTTGCAGTGATGGCTTTAATGGCTCCCATGGTGTTACGTTCAATACAAGGTATTTGTACTAGACCGCCAATAGGGTCGCAGGTTAGGCCTAAATGGTGTTCCATGGCAATTTCTGCGGCCATGAGTACTTGTCTTTGCGAACCACCCAAACACTCTGTTAAAGCTGCTGCGGCCATTGCTGATGATACGCCAATTTCGGCCTGACAACCACCCATTGCTGCAGAAATAGTAGCTCCTTTTTTAAAGATACTGCCTATCTCACTGGCGCAGGTAATAAACTGGATAATCTTATCTTCGGTATAGCCGTTGCAAAAGGTAATAAAATATTGGAGTACCGCAGGAATAACGCCTGATGCGCCATTGGTAGGAGCAGTAACTACTCTGCCGAACGCTGCATTTTCTTCATTTACAGCCAAGGCAAAACAGCTTACCCAATCTAAAATATAGTTGAAACCCATTCCACCGTTGCGGATAGCGGTAATCCATGTATCATAATCGCTATAGGTTTGTTCGCCAATTAAGCGTTGGTTCAGTTTTGCTGCTCTGCGGGCAACTTCTAAACCGCCTGGCAAAAAGCCCGAAGTATGGCAGCCTCTATAAATACATTCCTTAATTACTTTGAAATGCTGCAATACGCCTTTTTTGGTTTCAGCTTCTGGTCGCCATGCAGCCTCATTTTCCATTACTATTTCGCTCACCTTTAAGCCAGTGGTTAAGCACCAATGAAGAAGCTCGCTTGCTTTTTCAACGGGAAATGGTAATTCTACCTGTTCTTTTTCGCTGCTATCCTGACCTTCTTTTACCACAAAGCCACCGCCAATGCTATAATAGGTTTCGGAAACGGCTTTGCCATTGGATAAAAAAGCTTGAAAAGTTACCGCATTAGGATGAAAGGGAAGACTTTCGGAGAAAAGGAAAATTAGGTCATCCTGATAAGAAAAGTCTATTTCGAAATTGCCTGCAAGCATCAATTTCTTTTCCTCTTTAATTTGGGCTACCGTACTGTCAATGGCATTTACATCAAAAGTTACGGGGTCGCCACCAGCCAAACCTAACAAAATGGCAATATCAGTTCCGTGACCTTTACCTGTCTTGGCCAAGGAGCCGTAAAGTAAAATTTTAACCTGTTCCACATCGGCCAATACACCTTGAGCAGCTAAGCTGTTGGTAAATTGTTGCGCAGCTCGCCAAGGGCCAAGCGTGTGGGAACTAGATGGACCAATCCCTATCTTAAAGATGTCAAAAACTGATATTTGTTCATTTGGCATAATGCAAAGCTATGAACTTTTTAATACAAAACGCTATCAACGCTAAATCATATTACGTGTGATTTTGCCCTTAATGATATAAAGAGAAATGATTTCTTTTTTATTGATGATGGTATCACCTTTAAAGTTTGGGTTTGAAGACCTTAAAATAATTTTATTGGGGTCGGGGTGTTCGTGTAAAATCTTGATGGTTCTTAAGCTGTTGGAACTTTCGGCAGTCATTATTACATAAGCTTCGCCCCATTGGATAATATCGCGGTTGGTGATTTCTTTTACGGCAACAATTTCTCCAGAAGCATATTTAGGATACATGCTATCGCCATAAACGGGTAAATAGGCCGCACAATCATTAAATGGGCGATAGTTCACAAAATATTCTGGTTTCTCTTCCATGAGCTTTAGGCTTTCACCTTTGGCCTCAGAAATATTAATGTTATAGTAAGGCACGCCTGCTCCTTCGCTTATCATAGGACCAGTAGGTAAAAAAGGTTCTCCTTCTCCATTCTCTAGCCAATCAATATTTACATGTAAGCTTTGGCGTAGTTTATATTTAACAGCAGCAGATATTTTAAGCCCTCCTTTTGCTCTCAAAATATCAGAAAGAGAACCCGCTTGAATGCCTAATCGATAAGCAAAGTCTTTTTGGGTTAGATTTAATTCATTAATAATGAATTTTAATCGTTGATTTTCAGTCACTTGGTAAATGTGTTAGTAAAAAATCTAATTTTAGTTAGATAATATTAGAAAAATCTAACTATGTTTATTCTATGCAAATTAGTAAAAATTGCAATTAAAGTAAAGCCGTTCCTTCGAAACAAGCTCTGCCTCCTCTTCAACATCTCTATTGCAGTAAAATAGCTTTTTGCTTATTAGTAAAATTCGTTAACCAAATACATTCCTATGAAACAGAAAGATTTTACCCCGAATTTAATGGCGCTTTATGCTGCTAAATATGATGAAGCAAAGCTGAAAACAGTAGTTTTTGACCATTATACAGACCCGTATATGGTTTTCAGTGATTTTTTTGCGGTATCGAATATTAAAGAGCATTTATTGGGGCTTAAAAAGATGTACAAATGTGCTACGGCTTTAATGCGGATAAAGACGGCTCCAGCAGATGTGATTTACGATAGGGAGCTTTTTAGCATTGTGTTAAACGCTACTTGGGTGATTGACCAAACAGGCGTGAAATTTTCGCAGCTTAAGGCAAGGGAACATTACAGAGGGCGAAGTGGGGGAGTGTTAAGCAATGAAAAAGCTGCGGATTATTTAACTGAATCCGAAATTAACGACCCTTATTTGGGGATTAAAAATGTATTTAAGAAAATAGACTTGCATCAGTGTCATGTTGCCCTAAACGAGTGGCTTAAAATGGCCTTATGTAAAAACGAATTTGAAGAGGATTACAAGGGTAGGCGAAAGCTTTACAAGTGTATTGCAAAGGTGCTTATTTGCTGTTGGTTGATTTACGAAAGAGAGATTGTTTCACCAAAGGTTTAATGTGATATATTATGGAAAGAGCATCTTTATTAGCTGCGCCTAGTAGTAATAGGCTGTACCAAATATTAGATTTGATGACCAATGTAATGCCTATTGGGATTATTTTTAATGTCAGCCAAAAGATTGATTATTTTGATTTGATGGTGGTTTTAGATGAGCATTGTACTTATGCCTCGAAAAATATTGATGTTTTGATGGAACCTGCCTTGCTCAATTTTTCTAATTGTGTATACTCGTTGCATACCTTTTCAAGCATCCATCAGCAGCTACAGGCTGGCAATTTGTTTTATTGTACGGTGTGTGTGCCGCAAAATGTAATATATAGGAAAGATACGGTGACTTTACATGTGTCTTGTAATCCGTATGTTTTTAAACAGCAGGTGTTAAGCTACCATAGGGTTTTTAAAAGAGAAATGGACAAAGCTGCACAGTTTTTAAAGGGAGCAGTTTGGTATATAGAGCACCAGATTTTTGGTTTGGCTACTTTTATGTTGCACCAAGCTACGGAGCTTACTTACAGGGCTTTTTTGACGGCTATTGGTGATAGTGTGATTAAAACACACGATTTAAATAAGTTGCGGAAACATTTAAAACGTTTTGTGCCTTTGATATTGGGTGCTTTTGATGAGGATGAAGTAATAGAAACCAGACTTTTAGGTTTACTGGAAAAGGCTTATTGCGATGCGAGATACCACGAATTATATCAAATTTCGTTTGCTAGGGCAAGCAGATTGCTGGAGGGTGTTAAGCGCTTGCAAGAAAGAGCAATGTTTGCTTACAACGAGCAGGTGTTTAAATGGAATGGTAGCTTAGAAATCAAACTCTAGTATACTGCTGTCCTGTAGCATAGCTTCTACAAACTCGTGGTGGTTGGTTGGGCTTCCTATCACGTCCCAAGTACCTGTAATGATACCGTTAGCTAACTGATGTTTGCCACGGCTAGGTTTTAGTTTGTGCTGCTTAAAAATGAGCTCGTAGTTATCTAAGTCTTTATTTTGGTATTTTTTAGCAATGCGATAAGTGCGTTTTGTAAAGCGGCGCTCGGCAATGTTCTCTACGTAAGGAAATACCAGCAAGGAAATAAGTACTACACCTGTTACGCCAATGGCCTGAATAAAATAGCCTGAACCTACGGCCATGCCAATGGCTGCTACAATCCATATTACACAGGCGGTGGTTAGGCCTTTTACACGGTTCTCTTCTTTAAAAATTACTCCAGCGCCCAAAAAGCCAATACCTGTTACAATGTTCGAGGCAATCCTATCGTGACTAACATCGCCTATTTTAACAGAAAGTACAGTGAATAGGGCAGAGCCTAGGCCAATCATAATCATGGTTTTTAAACCCGCTGATTTGCTACGGTACTCACGTTCGGCACCAATAATACCACATAGCAAAATGGTCAATAAAAATTTGTTGACTTCTGCAATGCTCAAAAATTGGTTTCTATCGCCTAGTATTTCCCACATAGGTTAAAAGTAGAAAGTTTTTTTTTAGTCCGCAAGTGGTGAGGTCTTAAGTCCGCAAGTCGGAAAAGTGTTTTAGTCCGAAATTTGGGCTTGGTGGTACGTTTTTTTGACAAAACCTCATAGGTTTAATAGACGTTATTTATAGTAAACCTATGGGTTTGTACGTGGAAGAAAGTAAGTAGTTTTAGTAAGAAACCTCGCAGGTTTTTAAAACCTGCGAGGTTTAAATAAGGTGCAATGCTTTTGGGTGTTGTGCAATGTTTTGGTTAACTAGCCCCGATTGCAGCGGAAATACTTTTTTGTTTTACTGTTCTTGAATATGCTGTCATGCTGAGGAACGAAGCATCTGTCGGCGATGGAATATCCTTCGACAGGCTCAGGATGACAGGTGTTGAGCAAAAAAGATTGAAGCAAAAAGCAGGATTGACAGAGATAGTAGGGGTGGGTTTGCGCTTCTAAATAGATAAGAGAAAACATTAGTGGGCTCAGGATGACAAAGGGGTTGAACAAAAAAGCTCCGAAGAAAGGCGGGACAGGAGGATTGGCAGAGATAGTAGCAATAGTTTTGCACTTCTAGTACTGGGAGTTAGATTTTACTTCGTAGCTGCTTCGCGGTCTCCACTCGCTACGCTGCGGTCGAAATGACGAAACCCTATTTTTTAAAAAAAAATCCCTCAAAACTTTCGCTCTGAGGGATTTTGTATGTTTTGTCATTCCGACGATAGGAGGAATCTTTAAGAGATTCTTCGCTTCGCTCTGAATGACAGCAATGTCGGAATAATCTTACATCATGCCGCCCATGCCACCGCCCATTGGAGGGTGTGCGTGTGCACCAGCACCTGCTTCTTCTGGCTCGTCTGCCAATACTACCTCGGTAGTTAACAACATTGCCGCAATTGAAGCTGCATTTTCCAAAGCTACACGAGATACTTTAGTTGGGTCGATAACACCAGCACCAATTAGGTTCTCATAAGCGTCAGTACGTGCATTGTAACCGAAATCGGCTTTGCCTTCTTTTACTTTTTGTACCACGATTGAACCTTCGATACCTGCGTTTTCGCAGATTTGGCGCAATGGCTCTTCGATAGCACGTTTAACGATTGCGATACCAGTAGTTTCATCGTCGTTATCGCCTTTTAGGTTAGCTAAAGCTTCTACCGCACGGATGAAAGCTACACCACCACCAGCAACAATACCTTCTTCTACCGCTGCACGAGTGGCATGTAAAGCATCATCAACACGGTCTTTTTTCTCTTTCATTTCTACTTCCGAAGCAGCACCTACGTAAAGTACCGCAACACCACCAGAAAGTTTAGCTAAACGCTCTTGTAATTTTTCTTTATCGTAGTCTGAAGTAGTCGTCTCAATTTGAGCTTTGATTTGGCTCACGCGAGCTTTGATATCTTCAGTTTTACCAGAACCATTAATTACAGTAGTATTGTCTTTGTCAATTACCACTTTCTCTGCAGTACCTAGATAAGTTAAATCAGCATTTTCTAATTTGTAACCTCTTTCTTCAGAAATTACGATACCGCCAGTTAAGATAGCGATGTCTTCTAACATTGCTTTTCTTCTGTCGCCAAAGCCAGGAGCTTTAACCGCAGCAACTTTCAGCGAGCCACGGATTTTGTTCACTACCAAAGTAGCTAAAGCTTCGCCGTCTAAATCTTCAGCGATGATTAAAAGAGGCTTACCAGTTTGAACAGTTTTTTCCAATACTGGCAACAATTCTTTCATGTTGCTGATTTTTTTGTCGTAGATTAAGATGAAAGGAGCATCTAACTCAGCTTCCATTTTATCTGCATTGGTTACAAAGTATGGAGAAAGGTAGCCTCTGTCAAACTGCATACCTTCTACTGTTTTAACTTCAGTTTCAGTACCTTTTGCTTCTTCAACAGTAATTACACCGTCTTTACCTACTTTTTGCATAGCTTCTGCAATTAACGAACCAATTACCTCGTCGTTGTTAGCAGAAATTGAAGCCACTTGTTTGATTTTGTTATTGTCTTCGCCAACTGTTTGCGACTGCTCTTTCAAGTTTGCCACTACAGCGGTAACCGCTTTGTCGATACCACGTTTCAAATCCATTGGATTTGCACCAGCAGCAACGTTTTTAATACCAGCAGCTACAATTGCTTGAGCCAAAACAGTAGCAGTAGTAGTTCCATCACCTGCAATATCAGCAGTTTTAGAAGCTACTTCTTTTACCATTTGAGCACCCATGTTTTCAATTGGGTCTTTTAAATCAATTTCTTTAGCTACCGAAACACCATCTTTAGTGATTGCTGGTGAACCGAATTTTTTATCGATAATTACGTTACGTCCTTTTGGACCTAAAGTTACTTTTACTGCATTTGCTAAAGTGTCAACACCTTTTTTCAGTGCGTCACGAGCTTCAACGTTATATCTTACTTGTTTTGCCATTGCTTTATGGAATTTTGAATGATTGTATGAGAGAATGATTAAATATTCCCTCAATGTTTTTAATAATTACTTCTGATTTATGCTGAATTTACTCATTCGAAATTCAATCATTTAATCATTAATTTTATCCAATTACAGCGTAAATATCGCTTTCACGCATAATTAAATATTCTTTTCCTTCGTGAGATACTTCAGTACCAGCAAATTTGCCATAAAGTACTACGTCGCCAACTTTTACAGTCATTGGTTCATCTTTTTTACCAGCGCCAACAGCAACTACTGTTCCTTGTTGAGGTTTTTCTTTTGCAGTATCAGGGATATAGATACCAGAAGCCGTTTTTTCTTCAGCAGGTGCAGCTTCTACCACAATCCTGTCTCCAATTGGTTTTAAATTTAAAGCCATAACTCTAATAATATTTATTTTGATTTAAAATGTTTAATTTAATAATTACCTATTATCAGTTTTTATGCCAAGTGGTTTAGGGTTGACAAAATTTCACCGCTTTGACAGTTGGGGCTAAAGATAGTTTATTTTTAGGTGTCAGAGTGACAGGATGTTTTTTAAAACCGTGGTGTTTATTTTTTAGAAGCGCAACAGTACAAGCCCTCTTCTTCCGCAAGTCCCGCTATCCGCTTTACTTTGCCTGCGGCTTTGTGCCCGCTACTATCGGGGCTATTTAATGGAGGTCTTTGCAAGTAATAGACGAGTTAATTAGGCGCTAACCCATGTTGTCCTTACGCCTTTACGTTCTTAGCGTTAAAATAGAAATGAGGAATAGTAGTTTTCGCTGTCTCACCAATGAGATTTACTACGTAGATGCTTCGTGGTCTTTGGTGCCTAATCAATGAGATTCTTTGTTGCACTCAGAATGACAAAAGGCGCAGTGGTAGTACCAACGTATTGGCAATCCTATTTTGTCATTCCTGTAAAGGTTTAGTAATTCGGTAACAGATTTGATTTTAGCTGGGCATTAATTTATTATTCTTTTTGATTTTCATTTTTAGCCATTTCAATCGGCGTTATCCCTCCTATTCCTTGG
>JAEXHI010000016.1 GCA_023450085.1 Bacteroidota bacterium | reverse complement strand
AGAACTGCAAGTTCCAATGAGGGAGGTATGTCGCAGCCCATCTGTATCTTGGTGCCAACAGGCAACTGTCCCAAAATAGGTGTATGTAGCGAAACCTGCGATATGTGCACCAATATCTGTGCGAAGCGATTCTGCGGCTGGGTACCTTTTTGCGGCATAGAATGCGAACTTCCCGGTGAACCTCCAGTTGGTATAGGCTCTGGTGGTGTAGGTAGCACAGGTGGTGGAGCTGGGGGTAGCAATAGCGGAGGTGGAGCTGGTCCTGCAGACTATCCACCGGGCTGTAACCCAGATCCCAATTATGTAATGCCCAGTTATCCACCGCCAGGCGGCGGTACCTGGCGGCTGCCCTGTGGTGGACCAGAAACGGTACCCATTCCAGTGCCTTTGCGGCTAGACCATAACTTATGGACACCAGAGGAAACTGATTTTCTTAACCAGAATCCTGACATAGCAGATGCCATTACTACCTATCTCACACAAAACGCAAATAGTGAAGAAGCAAGGGAATTTGCAAAATGGGCGGTGGGGTATTTAGTTGATTTCCCAGATGCAAATGTAAATGAGCTAATCATAAATAATAATATCCCAAATTCAAGTATTAATTTGCCTATTTTAGATACAAGTGAACTCACTAGCTATCCTGCATTTAAAGCTTTAGTAGAAGACTTGCCTAATTTTTTAAATAATTACCCTAATATTTTAAAAGCATTAGAATACACTACTGGATTTAGCGGAAAGAAAATAAAGCAATTAATGCAACCTGGTAAGGGGCCTAAAGTAGTTGTCGTGGTGAATTTGAAAGATAGTAAAGGAAATGATATAACCGGGCATTATGAAAAAGCCACTAAAACGCTGCAAATAGATGACGGCTATGTTAATGGCTTAAGTTTAGCAAATACTCCAGTAAAATATCAGGCAATCGGATTAATCCTGACCATAGCTACTCTACACGAATTTGTACATTTTGGCGTAAATGAAAACGCTTTATTACCTATAATTGCCAACAGACTTAAAGATCCAAATTATGAACCAGGCTGGGATTTTGAAGGAAACATTCAACCACCGGGTGCACCTGGCTATATCCAACCCTCCACAGCAAAAGAATGGTTAAAATATTATAAAATTAAACCTAAAAATTAAGATTATGCTTAAAAAAATTCATTTTTCTCTTTTAATTTTATTTTGCGTCTCATGTGCACCAAATGAGGATAAAGTTTTGACAGCAATTGACTCTACTGCTATCTTAAAGACTATCCTTAATGATAGAGCATTTTTGAAAGAGACGATACATGCAGATACTTTATTCTTTTTGAAAACAAAGTTTTATAATAATAGTTGGCCAAAAAAAAGCACATATTTTGACTTATTTTTTATAAATGATATTCCGCAAGCAAAGATTCTGAATTTTGGACCTAATGCACCATTCGATAAAAGAACAAGAATTAGTGTATTTAAATTTTATCAAAAGAAAGATACAGTATTTGTTTTGATGCTTGACCATGGGCTAAATGTCTTTTATGATTATCGCCTTGTGAGAAAAAATAATGTTTGGGTTGTTGCGCATGAAAGTATTGAAACAGGTGGAAGGAGAGAAAATTATGAATTTGAAAAAGAACAGTGGTATATAGATTTAAAGAAAAAAATAAAACCTCATCAGCCCATGTTTCCGCCTCCTCCACCAAATTAATGAGCTTAGTTCTTCCAATAAAACTTATCGGTTTAAAGAGCTAAGCTTTATACTTCTAATTACAACTCTTCATGAATTTGTTCACTATGGCAGGGCTACATTTATGAAAAAGATCCCAGAATAAGAATTGGCATAGAAAGATTCCAGAAAAAAAGATACTGTATTCTTAACATTGAAGAATTATGGTGCGAATTTTTATTACATATATAAGTTTATGAAAAAAAATAAAACATGGGAATTGATTAATACTAGTTACGATACAGGTTATTAATTCCGGTGAAAACGATATATGGGGGTTGTCAAACTTGGGAAATTTACCGAATTTGTTGATTATAACACTAAGGTTTCGTTTGACACGAGTAAAGATATGCTTTAGACAAATAAATACTAAATATGAATGCGAAGGAATTTGTTAAAAGGATAACTGACTTAAGGCCTAATGGAGATGAATTGAACACTTACGATTTTTTAAATGGTATTTTTTCCGCCGATTTTAAAGAATTTGTAATTGAAGAAAAATCAGGAGTAGTTGATGAAGATCCAATAATTACTCTTGTTAAAAGCTATGATTTGAGCTCATTAGATATTAATAACATTACATTAGACAATGATTATTTTGATGATGGAGAATATTTCTGCTTTGGATGGGACGCTACAGGGGATCGTATAGCCATTTACAAATCTAATGGAAGGATCGTTGCTTATGATGTATATGGAGATAGGATTACCTTCCAATGTGCCGAAAATTCAGAGAAATTTTTAGAGGCACTCGTTGAAATCATGAAATTCTATAAAGAAAAGGGTCTCAATGATTATGATGAAGAAACGGTTGATAATCGCTCCAAAGAAGTTGCATACATTGCGGCACTTAAAGCAGGTGGAGAAGAGTATGAGGATTATTATAAGTCGGTGTTGTGGGTTGAGTAAAAGTTTGATAGTGATTGGTGGGAACTTAAAAGTAACTTAATGAATTAATGGTATGTTGAGCATTTTTCAGTTTTTCTCTATAGTAACAGATATTGAAACGGGGAATCCCGATGCTTGGGTAAATTGGTTTGGTAATAACTAAATATTTTTGCTAAGCTATTGTGTTTGAAAAAGAATTGTTCTATATTTGCACCTCGATTAAAAAAATAAATAGAAATAAAATAATTATTTAACAATGTACGCAATAGTAAATATAGCAGGACAGCAATTTAAAGTTGTAAAAGACCAACACATCTTTGTACACCGCTTACAAGGAGATGAAGGCGCTAGTATTGAATTTGACAATGTATTGTTGGTTGACAATGGTGGTAAAATTTCTGTAGGAGCACCTGCAGTTAAAGGAGCTAAGGTTTCAGCTAAAATCGTGTCTCATTTAAAAGGTGATAAAGTAATCGTTTTCAAAAAGAAACGTAGAAAAGGTTACAAAAAGAAAAATGGTCACCGCCAGTCATTCACCAAAATCCAGATTGAGAGCATCACTCTGTAGTTAATTTATTAGTAAATTCATTTTTAGCTAGTTAGCTAATTATAAAAAAGATAAAAAATGGCACATAAGAAGGGAGCCGGTAGTTCAAAAAACGGTCGCGAGTCGCACAGTAAACGTTTAGGTATCAAAATTTTCGGTGGTCAAGAAGCTATCGCTGGTAACATCATCGTTCGTCAACGTGGTACAAAACACCACCCAGATAAAGGTGTTGGTATTGGTAAAGATCACACTTTATTTGCTTTGGTACCGGGTATTGTTGTTTTCAAAAAGAAATTTGATAACAAATCTTATGTATCAGTAGTTCCTAAAGTTGAGGATGCTGCTCCTGTTGCAAAAAAGGAAGCTGCTCCTAAAGCTGAAGCTAAAAAAACAGCTGCTCCTAAAAAAGCTGCTGCTCCTAAAGCGGAGAAAGCTCCAGCAAAGAAAGCTGCTAAAGCTGAAGAAGCTCCTGCTGCTGAGTCTGCTGAATAATATTTGTAATACAAAATACATGAAAAAGCCGAACATCATTTGTTCGGCTTTTTTGTTTTTACGCTATTTGCTAAGATAGCTTTCTCTCAAGCATTTTTTAATTTTCTTGGACGTATGGGGTTGGTGTACAAAATAATAAAATATACCGCCAGCAAAGTAGGCCAATACATCGTAAAAATCTGCCGTATTGTAAGATGTATAATAAGGGAGGATGCCTTCAAAAACGATGGTGCTAAGTAATGAAATGCTTAAGATTTGATAGATCGGGTATTTGAAAGCGCCATTTGGGATAAAAGCCAGTGAACCTATTACTAATGAAATATGGGCAATCAACGGTACAAATACAAAATCGGTTAGCCAGTTATTTAGGACCGGAATAGGAATTTGTAATTTTCGGGTGTATCTGATTAAAAACCACGAGCAGCAATAAAATACAAAATAGCTGTCGACGATGAGAAGCACTAATGAGCGAAAGACGCCGCGGTTAAAACCCCTACAGTTGCGCATAAAATAAGCAATAAAAACATCGACCATCCAATTCTTTTCCCTGTTTTTTTAAGTACAGTGTCGTTGGCATCTTCTGGGAAAATGGTATTTCTTATTTCGTTTAGATTTCTGAAGAACCAATTGTCCTGTTTATTTTCCTGCATGACGGTTATTTTTTTATATTTTTTCAAATTTAGAACATTTGTTCTAAATTTGAGTGTGAACGCCAAAGAAAAAATATTAAATGCTGCATTATTGCTTTATAATGAGCAGGGTATAAGGAATATTACTAGTCGGCATATTGCAGCAAGTATTGGTATTAGTGGAGGAAATCTACATTACCACTTTAAGCATACCGAAGATATCATAAGGGCTTTGTTTGATGAACTTGCTTTGGCTTATGATGGTTTGATGATTAATGCACAAAGTGTTCCGCTTGATTTGGATGCCATTGCTTTTTTAACAGAAACATCTTTTAAACTGGTCAATAAATACCGGTTTATATTCATCAACTTTGTGGAGATAGGAAAATGGATACCAGAAATAAGAGAAGCTTATTATCAGCTGGTCCAGAAGCGGGAACAGCAATTTTTAAGCTTGTTCGACGATTTAATCGCTAAGGGTATTTTTAGAGATGATATTCCAAGTTCCAATAAACAGGGCTTAGTGAAACAGTTTTTTATCATTAATGATTTTTGGCTTTCTCATAATGAGCTTACCGACCAATATCAAGACGAGAAGGCTGTGAAAGCCTATCGAAATGCCATTGATGTACTTTTATGGCCATATCTGAAGTAACCGTCGTCAGCAGCGCATACCGAGTGTTTCGGCTCTTGCAAATAAAAAAGACCCCGTTCCACAAGTGCAGGATACGGGGTCTTTTTATTTGATTGTATGCTGTTATTTGTAAGCTAACTGTTGATTGTCGGCTTCTACCGCTTGTTTGTATTGAGCATTGAAATCATTTACTTTCTCTTTGGCTACAAAGTCTTTTTTGAAAATCATTTCACGCTTAACAATAATGGTATTTCCTTTTGGATAACTGCTCAGTTTATAAGTGAAATACTCATTGTCTATAGAAAGAGGTTTAATAGCTTCCATTAGCTTTTTACCTTCCGGAAAAGATAGTTCTATTTGTTCATCACTCTTGTCGGTCCAAAATAACTGAGTAAGATCAATACCAAAATGTCTAGGATCTGCTATAGTTAATGAAGACGGTTCGATGGCTGTTGTCCAAGGTAAAGAAAAGATATTCATGCCTGCTACTGGCTTGCATACTTTTAATAAGTTGTAAGCGGAGGTAGCTTTTAAAGTATCAGAAACTGATGTTTTAGGATCTAAGTTTTCGAAACTCAGAGAAATTGCTTCGTTGTCAGGGAATCTAGGGCTAATTTCTTCTTTCATTTTTTTCAATTGATCCTTGGCCGAAAGATCCTTGTAACTAGAACGAATTAAGCTTGCCATTGAACCTGTACAGTAATTGGTCTCAGTGATGTACATATTCGCATCCTTGATTACTACCTTAGTTTGGTAACTCATACGGTTTTGCACCCTGTTTTTGGGTTGTAGCTTAACCAACTGGTTACTGTTTTTGCTAATAGGTAGGATAGAAGCACCTAAATCATAGTTAGCAAATGAAGAAAAAGGTAAAATGCTGGAAGTAAGCTCTATGTAGTTTTCAACGCCGTTAATATTGGTTTTAGCAATACAATGGTTAAAGTCGATACTAGGTAATAACAAGGTATTTTGACCATTGTCTCTCGTTTTTACCAATACCAATTCCGCATCTATGCCTACTTGTTTACACATGGCAACAAATAAGGTAGAAACGTCTTTACAGTCGCCTATTCTCGAATTAATTACGGTAGCTGGCGATTGAGGCACAATACCACTTTGTCTAAAAGAAACCGAGCTGTAAGAGATATTTTGAGTAATATAATGATAGATCTTTTTTATCTTTTGTAAGTCAGTTAGTTTCTGTCCGGCAAAAAGTTCATTAACTAGCGTCTTAATTTCATAACTGCTTCTAGCCTTCGCAGTGGCTAGGTTATTGTACCAATCAGAAACAAATTGCCAATCGGGAATGGTTGAGATGTATAGCATATTGGCCACATCATCCAACGGAGGCATTTTGTCTTCATAGGTCATGCCAGCATTTTTTTCGCCCTTCCAAGTGTACAAATCAAACTCATCGGCATCAGTTTTAACAACAGGTATTTCTGACAATGAAAATTTATGATTGAATTTCTTGTTTTTACTGATCAATAAAGAAAATTTGGTATTTACATAAGGGCTTCCATGTGAAAAATAAAATGAAGTCCAAAAATGCGAAGCTAGGCTACCCACATTGTAATTTCTCAATTTATATCGGATGTTGATCACATCTCCAACTTCTAGGTTGGTGAAAACAAGTTGATTGTCGCTTTGTTCAGCTGGGGTTTTAGTACCGTTTGATTTAATGGTTTCTGCAATTTCTACATTTAAATTCTGGTCGCTATTGTAAGAGATATTATATTGCTTATAAGTTTCCAGTCCTTTTTGTGTGAGTATTTTAGCAGTCAGAAAGTGCTTCTCTTCAGAACCACCATTTTCGTAAACAACCGCTTGAACCTCTTCGTTTAAAATCACCGAATGATTGTCAGGATAGTCTTGAGCTTTTGGAGCATTTTTAATGATCGCAACAATATCAGGTTGTTCAAAATAGCTGAAAACATCTTTGTTTTTCTTTAGTCTCCTTAACTGCTCTATTGAATCATAGTAGTTAGGTTTAAGACTCAATGATTTTTTGTAAGCTTCTTCAGCTTTGGTATTTTCTTTACGAGCCTCGTATATTTTGCCCAGTGTGTTGTAATATGAACCAATATATGGTGCCAAAGCTATCGCTTTATTAATATACTCTTCCGCTTTATCATATTTTTGAAGGGCATAGAACTTTTCGCTCAAATCACTATAAATACCAGTACTTACCGGATCAGCTTTTAGTTTTTCCAAGTACATATCAAAGCCGCCTTTGCTATTTCCTTTGTTGAAATAGGCATTGGCTAAAACAGTAGCGTATTCGTAATCCTCATTATCATTAAGATACTTGGTTAGGATACCCTCTGCTTGTGAGTTTTTCTTTACTTCTTTTTCTAGGATATATTTTACGTAAGAGAAGTTCCGGTTATTTGGCCAGTTTTTATATGCCTTTTCTACTAAAGCGATAATTTTATCCTGCTCATTTCTTTTTCCGGATAAACCTATTTTTTTACTGACAATGTCTTCGTCCTCTCCGAATCTTTTTTCCAATTGCAGCATAATTTCCTCCGCTTTATCATAATTCTCTTGGTTATAATAATCAGTGTAGATTAAGCGCATTGCATAGGTGCTTTGTGGGTCAGCTGTTTTGATCTGTTCTTGTAAAGTCTCCACACCTGTACGATTATCCTCTTTAGAATGTAGGGTAATCATCAAGGTGTTTAAATAGGTGCTTTCAGGAAATTTTTGCTTCAATTTTTCAAGGATAATTCTGGGTTCAAATACAAAATCATCTCTTAAATTTAATTTAGCTAGTAATAACTGGTTAAGGTAATTGGTGCTGTCAGCGGCAATCAGGTTTTTAAAGTAAGCATAGGCTTTTGGAGTAATGCTTTGTGCTTTATAGTTTTCTTCCTTTTGGTAGGGCTGGTAATCGCTTACATGGGTAAGTCCAGGAATTGGATAGCCATTATTGTCGGTAAGCCTTACCATGAAATTGGAATTGCCTGCATAACTTTCTCCTATTTGTACCAAAATTCTGTTGTAGCCTTTGTTCAATTTTAAAGTAGAAATGTATGAATCCAAGTCATTATTTCTTTCTTCGGCTTCGGTGATGATCAATTGGTCGTTAACCCACACTTTCACTGAGCCAGATACACCAATTCTAAGTTGGCCTTCCAGATCTGAAGGAGCATTGACAAAAGTTTGAGCATATACAATGGCGTTATAAGAATCATCGTAATAGGTAAAGTCAAACCATTTTTCTCTTTTAAGATAAGGTACTTTTCTCCAGCCAAATTCTACGTTCTTTTTACCCGTAAACTTGGCATCCATTTGTGGCGCATTGATAGGGGCATAGTTTTTATCAAAACCGCTGGTTGATATGTTTTCGAAAGTACTGGTGATTAGCCAATTATCAAGGTTCCCGATTTGAGCAAACGCTTTTTCGGCTTCTAGGGTCTTTTTAACATTTAAAAAATGCTTGCCAATTACAGAATAGGCCATGGCATTCAATGAACCATCAAATGATTTGTTCTTTACAATTTCATTCATCAAGACCATCGCAGCGGGGCGTATCTTACTGTAGCTATTGTTTACTGCTGGGCTGCGCCACAAGGCAGAAAGGTAAGGCTCTACATTTTTATTGCCCACATAAAATTTTTGGAAATAATTGAATGCATCATCATTTTTTTGCTCAAGTTCAGCAAGTAAACTCAAGGATAGATTAGCGTCGTTGGCAAATTGAGGTTGTTTAGCTAGTTCCTCAAAACTCTTTTTGGCAGTTTCTGTGTCGTTTTTTAGGAAGCTTTCCCAGGCACTTTTTAAACTGTTTTGTGCATTAGCAGAAAAACAAAGTAAAAGTGAGATCGATAACGAATAGATAGTTTTCTTCATGAACCAATAATAATCATTTTTTAGTGACTATGATCTTAGTTAGAAGAAAAATTAATGGTTAACTTTCTCTTTCCATGATTTGTTTTGCTAATTGCCTTAAATGATCCTTTCTATCTTCAGAAACGGCAATTTGGTCAAGCGCTTGATAAGCTTCAGCTAGATATTTTTCCATCTCTAAACTGGCTTGCTCTTTTACCTGGTAGTTATTGTATAATTGAGTAACTGCTTTAACTTTAATTTCGGTGTTTTCATGGTCGCCTAAAAGGGTAGGCAGTTCTTCTGGCTTCACTAAAGCCTTTGCGGTGAGGTGTAGGAAAGTTTTTTTGTTGGAGATGATATCACCGCCCACTTGCTTGCCAAACTTCTCTGGGTCGCCGTAAACATCCAAAATATCGTCTTGCAATTGGAAAGCTACCCCTAGGTTTTCACCAAACTGATACAATAGGTCTGCATTCTTTTCATCAGCCCCGCCTACAATAGCGCCTAATTTCATGGCACCACCTAATAGCACTGCTGTTTTCAAGCGAATCATTTCAATATATTCGGCAATGCTTACGTTGTCCCTGGTTTCAAACTCCATATCCAGTTGTTGCCCTTCGCAAACGCCTTGAGCGGTTTGGTTAAAGGTATCAAGCACTGGTTTAAGCACACTTACATCAACTTTTGACAAATGTTTGTTGGATTCCACCATCATCACATCGCCACTTAAAATAGCGTTATTTACCCCCCATTTTTCGTGTACGGTTTGCTTACCACGTCTAAGCGGAGCATTGTCCATAATATCATCATGTACCAAGGTGAAATTATGGAAAGTTTCAATGGCCAAGGCAACATCAATAGCTTTCAACACTTCGTCGGTAAATAGCTCCGTAGCCATCAGTACAATAACGGGTCTGATCCGTTTACCGCCTAAATTCATGATGTATTTGATGGGCGCATATAAATCAGCTGGTTTTGATGGATAAGCTAATTTAATGATAGCATCTTCGATGATTTGTTGTAATTCTGTAGGACTGTGCATTATTGTGGGTCTATCATGGTGCCAAATGCCGATTTGCTTTCCATCATTTTGATGAAAGATTCTTCCAAGGAAGTTTGCTTCACAATGGGGTTGTCTTTCCAAAAGTTGGGATTATAGGCAATCGATTCTATGATGGCTTTGTCTTTAACGTTTTTGGTTAATTCGGTAAACTTTTGTGTATTGAGTGTTTTGTCTAGCTGATAGACGGTTAACATCGAACTGATGACAGGGTTGAGCGTTCTGCCTCCAGCAACCAAGTTGAGGTATAATTTAGTGGAGATATTCTCAATCACTGGAATTGGTGTTTTCTCTCCATTGAAAGTAGCAATGGTAGTGGCTATGGGTGGTATTTTAGCTGATGAACCGCTCAGCTTAATGGGTAGGTTAAATATGCTGTTCTCTAATCGGTAAATTTTAAAATCTTCTACGCCGATATAATAGGTTGAATTGATGTAGAACTGCTTTTTGTTTCCTTTGTATTTGCAGGAAACCACCGCCACATCTTGATCTTTTTGTTGGATGTATTTGTCTATGGAAATTTCGAAATCATTCAAACTCTTTAGGGTAACTGTTTTCCCCGTTTTTTTATCTTCAAACAAGTATCCTGCTAAAGAGAAAGTAAGATAAGATTGGTTGCTCATCGAAAAAGCAATGCCGTCATTTGCTTCGGCGAATCTGCTTTGTTTGGCAATCCACCCTTTTACTTTAGATACATTGAATTCTAGATCATAAAAAAGCTCGTAAATTTGACTTGGTTTACCATTTAAAGAAGTCAATTGACGATAAAAGGCATTGCCATAAAAGTTTTGACTGCTAAATCCAGAAGCTTTTTCTAAGGCTGCTTTCACCAGTTTTAATCCACGATAAGGGTCAACCACTACAGGCTTTAAATTGATTGCTGCAGGCTTTAATTTAACCACAAGGTTGGTTGAGGCTTCATTGAGTTCCTGTTCCAGCATAAAGTAGCTCACATGACTGTATCTTAATTTTGCTGGGAAGCTGACGTTTTTAAGGATAAACTCTCCCGCATCATTAGTTACGGTAGTGTTATTGGTGCCCATTACGCCAATGGAAACAAAGGGAATTGCTTCTCCAGTAACCTCATCAACCAATTTGCCTTGAATGGTTTGAGCTTTGGCCGCAGTGACCACAAAAAACAGGAAAAAAGTTAAAAGGCAGTTACGCATTAAAGTGAATGTAAGGGCAAAGTTAAAAAATCAGTGCTGATTTAATCCTGAACCAATGAAAAATCTATTTGTCGTTTAGAAAGGTCTACTTTCTTAACTCTAATTTGCACTTCATCACCCAGTTGATATTTACGTTTTTTGCGCTGTCCAATAATGCAGTAGTTTTTTTCGTCCAATACATAAAAGTCATCACTAATATCACGCAGTCGGATCATGCCTTCACATTTGTTTTCTTCAATTTCTACATACATTCCCCACTCGGTAACGCCCGAAATAATGCCGGTATACACAGAACCGATATTGTTTTCCAGGTATTCTGCCTGTTTATATTTTACGGAAGCTCTTTCTGCATCTGCGGCACGTTTTTCCATCGCTGAAGAATGGGCACTAGCAGTTTCATATTCTTCGGCATTGGCCGATTTTCCACCGTCTAGATAAAGCGCCAGTAATCTATGAACCATTACATCGGGGTATCTACGGATAGGAGAGGTAAAGTGCGTATAATAGTCAAAAGCTAAACCATAGTGACTAGTTTTTTTGGTAGTGTAGATCGCTTTTGCCATAGAACGTATCGCCAAAGAAGTTAAAATATTCTGCTCCTTTTTACCTTCTACATTTTCCATCAGGTAATTAAGGGATTTGGCAATGTCTTTATCAGATTTTGTACTGATTTTATAACCAAACCTAGAAGCAAATGAAGCAAAACTGGTAAGGCTCTCCATATTTGGCGAATCGTGTGTACGGTAAACGAAAGTGTATTTTTGCTTTCCTTTCCCTTTTTTAGCGATAAATTCTGCTACTTTTTTATTGGCCAACAACATAAAGTCCTCAATGAGTTTATGAGCATCCTTACGTTCTTTGACGTAAACGCCAATGGGCTTGCCAAAATCGTCTAATTTGAATTTCACTTCCGTGCTTTCAAAACTGATGGCGCCATTTTTGAATTTGGCATCTCTGAGTACGTATGCCAATTCATTTAGTTTCAATATTTCTTCTACGTAGTCGCCTTGTTGGGTTTCAATCACCTGTTGTGCTTCTTCGTAAGTAAAACGTCTGTTGGAATGGATTACCGTACGACCAAACCATTCATTGTGGATATTTGCTTGGTCATCGAGCTCAAAAACAGCCGCAAAACAAAGTTTGTCTTCATTTGGTCGTAACGAACATACCCCATTACTTAATCGTTCTGGAAGCATTGGGATTACCCTATCTACCAAATAAACCGATGTAGCTCGGTGGTAAGCCTCTTTATCTAAATTAGAGTTAGGCAACACATAATGAGAAACATCGGCAATGTGTACGCCAATTTCATAGTGCCCATTTTCAAGTTTTTTGAAAGAGATAGCATCATCAAAGTCTTTAGCGTCAATAGGGTCGATGGTAAACGTAACCGTATCCCTGAAATCCCTTCGTCCTTTGATATCGGCTTCGCTAACCTGCTCTGGAATGGCATTAGCCTCTTTTTCTACTTCAGAAGGAAAGCTTAAAGGAAACCCGTATTCCGCTAAGATGGCATTCATCTCAGTGTTGTTTTCACCTTGGTCCCCTAAAATATGAATGATTTTACCTATCGGATTTTTAGCACCTTCTGGCCAATCGGTTAGAGCTACTTGTACTTTTTGTCCATTTTTAGCCCCATTTAAATCGTTTAGTGGCACAAAAATGTCATGGAGCATCTTTCTGTCGTCAGGAATTACAAAAGCAAAACGGTCCGATACTTTAGCAACACCGATAAATTCCGTTTTAGCACGTTTGATGATTTCTACAATTTCACCTTCGTTTCTTCTGCCACCACTTTTCTTGGCAAAAACATAAACCTTCACTTTATCACCATGAAGGGCATTTCTAAGCTTTCTCGGAGCAACGAAAATGTCCTTCTCAAATTCATCATCGGGTACAATAAATGCAGATCCATCTGCCGTCATGTCTACGGTACCAGTAATAAAAGTTTTAAGGTCTTTAAGTTTGAATTTTCCTCTTTCGGGTCTTACAAATAACCCTTTTTCTGTTTGTTCAATTAAAACTTCTAAAATCGTGTCGATAGATGTTTTATCGCTGAGATTTAAACGTGCTGCTACCTGCTTATGGTTAAGGGCAAGATTTCTGTTTTTTTCAAAAATATCGCTGATAAGCTGAGTAAGAACAAGTTTGAATTGAGCATTCTTATTTTTTGCCATAATCGTTTTCCAATTGTACCGAAGATAACAAATGTAACCATAGGAAAGGTTTTTTTAATCTAATAATAATTGCTTTTACAGTGCTTGTATAATGAAAAAGCCCCGCATGTGCGGGGCTTTTCAAAAAAAATTAACAATTATATCAACTAGGATTTTTTAAGGTTGAATACGTAAGTTCCTCTGTTGCCACAAGCTACAAATACATAGCTTCCTGCTACTCTAGAACTGATTACGTTAAAGTCTCCGCCAAAAGTACTTGAGAAGTGAGTTTTAGCAAGAATTTTGATTTTATCGTTTTCAATTTGTGCTACCACTAAACTGTTGCCAGCAGAAACATAAATTTTTCCGTCAACAATTGAGATTGAATTTACCCATCCGCCCAAATCTACTTGGTCTAAAAGTTGACCATTTGCTTTGTTTACATGGATAAGGTAGTAGTTATTTCCAAAAAGGAAGTTTCCGTTAGTTAAAGAAGCAACGCTACCGATATTTACTTCGTTACTTTGGATTGGCCACCATTGGTAAGTTGACTGTGCCGCTGTATTAGCATCTAAAGTAGTGTAGCTATAACCATTGGTTGCAATGATATCATTGTTTGAAAAAGTAATAGATCTAGCTCCACCATAAGATTGGAAAGCAGTTCTGCTAGCTTTTTGTCCAGTAAATGAAATGATGCTTACACCACCATTAGTTGACGAAGCAGCATATACTTTACCATTTTGAGTATTGTATTTAACGTCTTTGGTTGAATAACCTTCTAAGCCTACTACTTGAGGATCTTCTAAGCTACCACCGTTAGTTTTAACAATACCAACTACTGCAGGAGCAGGGTAGCTATAGCTTTCGAAAGTTCTAAGGTCCATACCTAAGTAAAGACGACCACCACCATTGTTGATGCAAGTTACATCAGCATCTGGAGTGCTTACTGAAGAAATTAATTGAGGGGCACCCGATTGGATTTGAATTACATCCACACCACCACCGTAAGCAGAGCCAGGTGTTTGGTAAGCGATAGCATAGTAATTGCCATAAGCAGATACTTCTAAAGCACTAAGTGCATTGTTGCTAGCTCCAATTTGTGGGTTGATTTTTCCTTTGAAAACCAATTGGTAAGGGAATTCTGGTGCGGTAGCAGCTAATGTAGCTACTTTTCCGTTAGTTTCTGTTGCCGCTTGAAAGTCTAAAGTTAAACCTTCATTGCTCAAATCAACGCGATTTGAAGGGTTGCTATTGATTTTGATGATGTTCGATGCTCCATCTTCTTTAGCCACTACTTCTTGCGTTTCTTTTTTACAAGAGTAAATAGTTGCTGTTAATAAGAGCGAGGCAACTAATAAGTACTTGTTTCTTGACATTTCTTTTAGTTTTAATTGATATAATCTGTTTTTCCATATGAAAAAATAATACCAAACTTTTCAAATCCTTTAAAATATCCTTCCAAACGGTTTAATCTATGTTTTATTATAGCGTATAGTTGTGGAACTGTGGATTTGTGTTGTGGAATTATTCTATTTTTGAGTAACATATTCCCCATGTTTTTTGTTTAAAAATTACCAGGAATTGCTTCAATAAGTTTTTGAGTGTAAGCTGCTTTTGGACGCTCATAAATTTCTTCCGGAAAACCTTGTTCTTCTATTTTTCCTTTGTTCATGATGATCATTCTGTCTGAAATATGTTTAACTACAGCCAGGTCATGGGAAATGAAGATGTAAGTTAAGCCGAATTCCTCTTGTAAATCCCTGAGCAAATTTAAAACCTGTGCTTGTACGGATACATCAAGTGCAGATACAGATTCGTCACAGATGATGAATTTTGGTTTCAATGCTAAAGCCCTGGCAATAACAATCCTTTGGCGTTGTCCACCTGAAAATTCGTGAGGATAACGGTTAAAATATTCGGCACCTAAGTTCACTTTTTCAAGAAGCTGTATCACATGGGCTTTCCGTTCAGCATCATTAGCGAAAACACCATGTACAATTAGTGGCTCCATGATCGATTGCCCTACCGTAATTTTCGGATTTAGGGAAGAATAGGGGTCTTGAAAAATGATTTGTACGTCTCTTCTTAAATTCCTTAATTCCTTTTTGCCAATATGGGTAATATCTTTTCCTTCAAAAATCAATTGACCTGAACTAGGTTCTACCAGCCTTAAAATGGTACGCCCAAGAGTAGTTTTCCCACAACCAGATTCACCCACTAAGCCTAAGGTTTCGCCAGGAAAAACGTCAAAAGAGACTTGGTCCACAGCTTTAACGAAGTCTTGGGCTTTTCCAAACAAACCTTTTTTAATAGGGTACCAAGTACATAAATCTTGTACTTTTAAAAGTGGTTCCTGTTGGTATAGTTTTGCTCTTCTTTGCTCAACTTCTTCTTTGGTATAGGCATTCTCTTCTAGCAAATGCTTTAAGCCAATTTCCTTGTTCTCATTGAGGAAGTCGGCAACAGTAGGTAATTTTTTTAATAATCTTTTGGGAGAGGGCCGACAGGCTAGTAAACCTTTGGTGTAAGGATGTTGGGGATTTTCAAACAAGTTTTTAGCAGTGCCCTGTTCAACAATATCACCTTTGTACATCACCAAAAGTTCATCGGCTATTTCATTCATTAAACCGAGGTCATGCGAAATAAAAATCATGGCCATATTACGCTCTGTTTTCAATCTTAAAAGCAGTTGTAGAATGGTTTTTTGAACGGTTACATCCAGTGCGGTAGTAGGTTCGTCTGCAATCAATAACTCGGGATTACAGCTTAAAGCCATGGCAATCATTACCCGTTGTTTTTGTCCTCCAGAAAGTTGGTGCGGATAACTTTCGAAAATGTTTTCGGGCCTTGGAAGTTGTACCTCTTTAAATAAATTGATGGTTTGCTCTTTAGCTGTTTCCTTATTAACCTTTTGGTGCAACATGATGGCTTCTCTAACTTGTTCTCCACAAGTGAAAACGGGGTTAAGGGAAGTCATAGGTTCCTGAAAAATCATCGAAATTTTATTGCCTCGGTATTTCCTGATTTCTTTGTCGTCAAGTTGAAGCAAATTGATGGTGTCTAACTTTATTTCCCCATTTATTTGGGTGTTTTTACCATCGTGTAAGCGCATGATCGAAAAAGAAGTAACCGATTTCCCCGATCCAGATTCCCCAACAATGCCAAGCACTTTCCCTTTTTCAAGGTTAAAACTTACTTTGTGGACAGTTTCTAACCAAATTTTATCTTCTTGGTTGTAGAATTTTACGACAAGGTCTTTTACGTTAAGCATTACTCTACTAAAGTAATATTTTCTGGTGGAATTATCGGTAGTCCTTTAAAACGTAATAAGACTTGGGCCAAAGTAATGACATCGTTTTCACAATAGCGGGCTATCCGTTCTAGATCTTTTTCTTGGTAATAAACCTGTCTAACCTTACTGCCATCTAGATCGCCTTTGGGAGTAGGCAAGTTAAAAATAGCAGCTAGTAGATTAAGCGAGGTAAAATGTTTGTGGTCGCCAAATTTCCATAGTTCAAGGGTGTCAATATGGGTGATTTCCCAGGGCTTCTTTCCTGATAGTTGTAAAATAGGAGGAATCTGTAACCCATTAATCAACATTCTTCTGCACAAATAAGGGAAGTCAAATTCTTTTCCATTGTGTGCACATAATTGCAAATTGCTCGGTTGGCCATTCAAGAGGTCGATAAATTGCAATAGCAGCAGTTTTTCGTCATGCTCCGTAATGGAACGTATCCTTAAATGGATATGCTTGTCTTCTAAATAGAAAAATCCAATACTGATGCATACAATTTTGCCAAACTCAGCCCAAATGCCAGCACGTTCATAAAACTCAGCAGCGGTTTGTTCAGGTTTACGTTGATATTGGCTTTTTTGTTCCCACAATACCTGTAAATGAGTAGGAAGATCATCAAAGTTTTCATATTGGGGTACAGTTTCAATATCCAAAAGAAAGACATTGTTGAGTTTGAGGTGGTTCAGCATAGGAGCAATGTTTATATATCCAATTTACTGTTTTTTCCCTGAACTACATCTAATAAGCCCTTACATACCTTGAACTAAAATGTTCTAAGGTGTCTTAGGTGGCAAAAAGAATAAAACATTAAGAAGTTAAGATAATTAAGACTATATGCCGAAAAACTTAATGTCTCTTAATTCCTTAATGGTTAAAAAACTAAAATGCTCTAAGGTGTCTTAGGTGGTAAAAAAAGGATTAAAGAACAAAGAGCAAGGAACAAAGATTAAAGCTGCCAAAAACGGCTAAAATGCTCTAAGATGTCTTAGATGGTAAAACCTTAATGGTTTAAAAACAAAAAATCCCTCCCGAAAACGGAAAGGATTAATTAAACTCGGTCTTTATGTATTCTAAATACTAGGTATAACCCAATATTTTAAGTACTTGTTTACTATTTTGCTCTTCACCAAAAACCTCAAAGTTGAAAGTTTCATCTCTGTTACGACGAATAATCACATGTTTAGGACTAGGCAACAAACAATGATGGATACCACCATAACCACTCAGTACCTCTTGGTAGGCGCCAGTATGGAAAAAGCCCAAGTATTGAACCTTACGCGTACGTGGCATAAACACACTGTTCATATGCGCTTCTTGGTTGTAATAATCTTGGCCATCGCAAGTAATACCACCTAGATTTACACGCTCATATTCCGCATCCCAGTTGTTAATTGGCAATAAAATATACTTTTGGTTTAACGCCCAAACATCAGGTAAGTTAGTAATGAATGAACCGTCCAACATCAACCACTTTTCACGGTCATTTTGTTGTTTACGACCCAATACTTTGTATAAAATACCAGAAGCTTCTGCTACAGTATACTTTCCAAATTCAGTAATGATGTCTGGTTCAACTACATCGTGTTCCGCACAAATCTCTTTGATACGTTTTACAATCTCGTTTACCATGTACTCATAATCGAAATCGAAAACTAAACTATCTTTAAACGGCATACCACCGCCAATATCCAAAGTATCTAAATCAGGATTGATTTTTTTGAACTTGCAATAAAGCGTTACGTATTTCTCCAACTCGTTCCAGTAATAAGGCGTGTCAGAAATACCAGAGTTAATGAAGAAGTGTAGCAATTTCACCCTAAAGTTAGGGTTGGCGGCAATTTTACTGTTATAAAAATCAATCACATCCTCTAAACGAACACCTAAACGAGAAGTGTAAAATTGAGAATCTGGTTGTTCCTCGGCTGCGATACGGATCCCTAAGTTACAAGGAGTATCCATTTCAATTTCATCATCGTAAAGGTTAAACTCTTCCTTGTTATCTAAAACAGGAATGATGTTCTTAAACCCATCATGTAGCATATCAATGATGTATTGCTTGTATTGGAAAGTTTTAAATCCATTACAGATAACGGTGATATCTTTCGAAACAACGCCTTTTTTCTCTAAGGCATCAATCATAGGCATATCAAAAGCCGATGAGGTTTCTAAGTGGATGTCGTTTTTCAACGCTTCCTCTACGATGTGCTTAAAGTGCGAACTTTTAGTACAATAGCAGTATTTATAGTCACCGCGATAGTTGTTTTTTATAATAGCAGTTTGAAACAGCAATTTTGCCTGCTGGATTTTCTTGCTAACCATGGGCAAGTAGGTAAAGCGTAGGGGAGTACCATACGTTTCAATCATTTCCATCAAATTAAGATCATGGAAATATAGCTCATCATCTATGATGCTAAAGCCATCCTGAGGAAAGCCCACACTAAGATCAAGAAATTCGGAGTAACTCTGCATTGTTCAAAAATTTTTGCAAAAATGTAATTTTAATTTGAGAAATAGCTTGGTAAGCAGATTTTTTTACAAACAACAAATACGAAAGAGTTTTGCTTTCTTTTTCTCAAAGGAAGTTTTATTCTTTAAAATGCGTATTCGCCTCCATTACAATAAAAAAGGACAAGAGTTTGCTCTTGCCCTTTTAAGGTTTCACTTGATGTTTGTTTGGTTTAAATTCGATTAGTTGGCTAATTTTGGTGCCACTGGCTCGATAGGTTTTTCAATTTTAATCAGGTTTTTAGGGCTAATCAAAATTTTTTGAATATTCTCTACTGCAATAAGCGGCAATGAGGCAATTTGCATTGGGTTTGAGCCGTCATAAATTAAGAAGGCCTTGTCTGTGGTGATGCCTTTTTTCTTTTTTAATTCTTCTAGATCTTTCTCATATTTCTCACGAAGCTTTTTGTATTCAGGAGAGTTTTTTAGCTCATCCATTTCTTTCATTTTCTTTTTCCATTCAGGAGAATTGAATTTTTCGGAAATGTCTTTACCCAATTTACCTACGGCTTCCATATGTTTTTTCCACTCATCCGACTCAAATTTTTTGCTCAATTCTACACCGTCGAATTCAATTTTGGCCATTTTGTCTTTCCATTCTTTAGAGTTAAAAGTTTTCTCTAACTCTTTACTATCGAATTCGATTTTAGCCGTTTTCTCTTTCCATTCTTTGGAATTAAACATCTTATCTAACTCTTTGCTGTCAAACTCAATTTTGGCCATCTTGTCTTTCCATTCTTTGGATTCGAACTTTTTCTCTAATTCTTTACTGTTGAATTCGATTTTGGCCATTTTCTCTTTCCATTCTTTAGAATTAAACATCTTATCTAACTCTTTGCTGTTGAATTCAATTTTAGCAATTTTGTCATTCCATTCCTTGGAGTTAAAATATTTCTCCATTTCCGCTAGTTTCGTCCTCACGCTATCTGGCATTTCTTCTAAAGAATGGTAAACTACATTATTGCCATTTTTATCTTTGATCACAGCTTTGAAACCTCTTTTACGTTTTACCGTATCTGTATCTGCCTTAAAACTAATTAGCTGAGCAGGAGGGGTGTTTATCAAATGGCTAATAGAGATAGCTTTTTGATGTTTTTTTGGTGTGTTTTCTTTTTTTGCTGGATTAATCCAAGCCAATGAAACTACGGTGGCAAGCGTTAAGCAAAGGGCTAATATTTTTTGCTTCGCATTCATATAGTTAGTTTTCATATCGGTAATTCTTTTAATACGTTGATATAAGTGTTGATTGTTGCCAGTAGCAGCTAGGCTAAGGGCAGGTTGGTTTTTGTCTTTGATGAGCTCCAACTTTAATAGCGCATGGGCGTAGGCAACTGGTGCACCAGTAAATTTCACTACCAAATCATCACAAGCATGTTCTCTTTCGATGTGGATAAACCTTGAGCTAAGCCATACAAAAGGATTGAAGAACAGCAAGGTTTCAATACCAGTTTTGATAAGGTTTAACATATAGTCGTTTCGCCGAATATGAGAAAGTTCGTGGATCAAGATAGCTTCCACCTGTTTAATGTCGAGCTGAGCAACTAGCGCAATAGGGAAGAGAACTACAGGTTTTAAAAAGCCTATGGCCAATGGAACATTTACTTTTTCGGATAAGTAAAATTGGACTTTTTTATTGATGTTGAGTTTTTGTAACATGGTTTGAGCAACATGTAACCACTCGGATGGGAAATTGGAAATATTATTATTCTTCAGTTGTTTAAGTCTGATATAGCCAGATATAAGCACTACTAATTGGAAACTGATTCCTAAAACATATAAACTTACGATATAGGGAAAATAACTTTCAGTTTTAAAGCTCAAACTATGGCTTAGCTTATAAAGCTGTTGAAGGGCAGTTTCGTTTAGTTCTGTGTTACCAACACCTGCAATTGCTTTTGAGGGCAGGTTAAATAGAGAGGCAAAAGTTAGGCAAAAGCTGATAAAAATAAGAAAAAGCGCACTCATGGCCAGATTGTGCTTCAGTCTGGCAGTCATTTTTGGCTTTACCGATAATGCAATAAATAATATCGCAAAAACAATTGCACCTTGCCATAAAGAATGTAAAATGCTCCATCCAATAGCTTTAATTAGATTGTTGATAATAGCTTCCATGGTTATTTGTTTTCAAGTTTGTCTAGATATTCTTTAATTAAATCTATCTCCTCCTTGCTTGCACTTTTGTTGCCTAAAGCCTGCATCACTAATCTCGCGGCCGAACCATTAAACACATTGTCGATCATTTTTTTGACCAAATGTTGTTGCGTGGTCTCCTTGTTCACTAACGCTTTATAGATGTGTGTTTTCGAACTAGTATCCCTGTCAACCAAACCTTTTTCATGCATGATCTGCATCAATTTAAGGGTGGTGGTATAACCCGAATCCTTTTTGTCCAATGCTTCGTGTACTTCCCTAACTGTACAGTTGCCCTTTTCCCAAAGCACCTGTAAAATTTCCATTTCGCCTTCCGTAGGCTTTAAAGTTGTGTTGCTCATCTGTTGTACGAATTTTTTCGTATTCAAATGTACGAACATTTTCGTATAATCAAAATGTTTTAACAAAATTTTAACGATCTTGATTTTTCAATAAGACGCAAGCAGATAGAAAATGTTGCAGCTAACAATTATTAGTTAGCTAAAAACACATTTTAAATAGAATTAGAGAAGGATTTTTTTAATTTCTTTTAGTCAGTCCGTCGTATTTCCCGCTGTTAGGAGGGTCAATTTCAATCAGTAGATTATAAGCTTTCATCTTGTCTTGAGGATTTGCAAGTGATAGCACATTGGTAATTTCTTCAGCTTTTGCAGCAAAATATACGTTAGGGAAAATAGAGCCTAATTTCTGTTTGTCGGTTTGTTTTAAATCTGATAAAGAAGAGAGTATATTCTTGGTGCCGGCACTGGCATTTTCCTGTAGTTTATCCAGCCCATTCAAATGATATTCGTAAATAAAGGTTCTAAGTCCTTTAAATGAATTGCTCAGTAAGTTTTCGTTTAGCCAATATCTGTTACGTAAACCATCTACAGGTCGCCAGCCTTTTGCTCCTGCAGTTTGAGCAACGTTAACCAAATTTAGAGCTTTTTGATAGTAGGGAGTACCTCCTTGTTTTACAAAACTGTCTTTATCTAGTCCAATAATGGTATAAGCATAAAATCCTAAAAGAGAACTTAAATTGCTCAAAAAGTTTTGATCTGAAAAATCAAGCGCTTGCCCTTCGGTGAAATTAAAGCTAAAATCTTTGTCGCTCATGTTCAGTAAGGTAGTAGAGTAGGAGCTGCCATATACAGGTCTGCTCGATTGAATTTGAGCTTCGGCAGTGTAATTGGAATTGCCATCCCAAGCGGTAATATTAATCACCAAATTACATTCAATCCTTTCTTGAGGCAAATAGGTCTCGGTAGTCCACTTGTTATTGTTCATAAAGTCCCTAATGGTATTTTGTAGAACATCCAAGCTTCGTCTATTGGCATTGTTAATGGTTGGGGCTAAAATTTGAACACGTGTACTCAATTCCTGTGCACTAGCAAATAAGCTAGCCAACGTTAAAAAGAATATGCCAATAGTTTTTTTCATTGATTTTTAGAGATTAGCGTTATTAATATTCATTAACTTTAGTATTTCAGCGCAAATATCCTTTGCTACATCCGCTTTCGATTTCGTTTCGAAGGCAGTTTTCTCTAAAGCTTTATTAAAGATAGTAATTTTGTTGGTTTCCGATTTAAAACCTGCCCCTTTATCGTTTAATGAATTGAGCACAATCAAGTCCAAGTTTTTCTTTTTCAACTTTTCTTTGGCATAGTTCTCTTCATCGGTGGTTTCTAGGGCAAAACCAACCAGTAATTGTTTCTCAGACTTTTGTTTGCCCAAAGTGGCTAAAATATCTGTTGTTTTTTTAAGCTCAATGTTAAAATGATCTTCTTTCTTCTTGATTTTTTGCTGAGCAACTTCCACAGGGGTATAGTCTGCTACAGCAGCGCTCATCACCGTGATATCTGTCTCAGTAAAATGAGCAATACAAGCATTCAGCATTTCTGCGGCACTGATCACGTCAATTCTCTCAATTCCGTCGCTATTTTTTAAGGAAGTAGGGCCAGCAATTAAAGTCACCTCAGCACCAAGTTGATATAGCGTTTCGGCCAAGGCAAAGCCCATTTTACCTGAAGAATGATTGCCAATGAAACGCACAGGGTCAATAGCTTCGTAAGTTGGACCCGCGGTTACCAATACTTTTTTGCCCAATAAAGGAAGCCCTTTTTTGATTTCATTTTCCAAAAAGGTCAAAATCTCCTCAGGTTCTGCCATTCTGCCTTCGCCATACAAACCACTTGCCAGCTCACCTTTACCAGGAGCAATCATCGTATTGCCCATCTGTTTCAATTTGGCCACATTGTCTTGGGTGCTTTCGTGTTTCCACATATCCAGGTCCATAGCAGGAGCAAATAAAACTGGGCATTTCGCCGAAAGATAAACTGCGGTAAGTAGATTGTCGCAAAGACCATTGGCCATTTTGCTAAGTGTGTTGGCGCTAGCAGGAGCAATGAGCATGTAGTCGGCCCAAAGACCAAGTTCAACATGATTACTCCATACACCAGTTTCTGCCTCAAAATATTGGGTATAAACAGGGTTTTTGGAAAGGGTAGCCAAGGTAAGCGGCGTAATGAAATGGCTCGCGTCTTGAGTTAAAATTACCTTAACATTTGCACCAGCTTTTACCAGCAGCCTAACCAGTAAAGCCGATTTGTAGGCGGCAATACTGCCACAAACGCCAAGGATAATGTTTTTATTTTTTAGCATCTGAAAGCAAATATAGATAGAAAATCCAATAGCTTAAAAAGCATTTAGCCACAGATGTACAGATTTAAGATCATCTGCATATCTGTGGCCAATTATCATAAATATTGCCTAAGCAATAATACTATTTTTGCTCTTTGCTAGGGTTTCTGTGGTAAACCTTGTCGTTCAAGAACTCGTCGATAGCAATTAAGCTAGGTTTAGGCAAACGCTCATAGTGCTTGCTGATTTCGATTTGCTCTCTGTTTTCAAAAACTTCTTCCAAATTATCGTTAGACGAAGCAAACTCCGCTAACTTACCATGAAGTTCTTCTTTCATGTTGTTCGAAATCTGATTAGCTCTCTTAGCAATAACCACTAAAGACTCATAAATGTTGTCGGTTGTTCTATCCAAATCATGAACATTTCTAGTAACCGTAGTGTTTGGTATAGCTGGTTTTGGAGTACTCATTTTATTTTTGTGTTTTATTATCTAAATTCTTGTTAGTAGTAGTAGTGTCCTTTTTCTTTTTGTCGCTTTCTTCTAGCGCTTTGTATTTAGCCATCATCGCAGCGTCTTCTGCAAGTTGTTTTTTGGCATTAACAATGCCACTCTCGCTATCTTGTTTCAACTGCTTAGCTTCTTTGGCATATTTGCTATCAGGGTAAGCCTCTATAAACTCGTTATAATACTCAATTGCTTGTCCGAAACGTTCTTCTTGTCTATTGGCAAAGCTATTTTTAGCATACATAAATTGAGCTTTAACAATAAGCAAGTTCATTTCTTCAGCATACTTAATATCAGGAAACTCAATTTGAGCATTTTTAAGCGCTACTACCGCTGATTTGTAATTGGTAATATCATAACCACCCAAATCATAGTAAAGCTTAGCGTTGTCAAAAGCCTTAGTTTCCAGTTTATTCCTTAAGTTGGCAATATACTGTGCCGCTTGCGTAGCCCTATCGCTTTTTGGGTAAAGGTTAATAAATAACTGTAACGCATCAATTGCTTTATAAGTATTCTCTTGGTCTAATGATGATTTAGGAGAATCTAAATAATAGCAATAAGCACCCATGTATCGACATTCCTCCGCGTTTTTACTTGCAGGATAAGTATCGGCAAACTCCTTAAACTTATAACGAGCCGTAGTGTAATCTTTCAAACGATATAACGTATAAGCATAGTAATAGTTTAAGTCTTCCGCTTCAGCAGTACCACGGTACTTTTGAACCAGACCCTCAAATAAGATCAACGCCTTGTTATAATCCTTTTTATTATAAAGTCTAATCCCCTCTTGATATTTCTTGGCAACGTCATTGCTTAGACGTAATTTTTCGAAACGACTTTTGCATGCCCCCAAGCCCATTAGCAGAACGGCAATGCCACAAATAATAAGGTGTTTAATTTTAAACATTTTGCAAAGATAAGGTAATAATACGACAACGTCAATTAAATAATAAGGGCTAAGCTAGTTAAACCCTTCGCAGCTTTAAAATACTTAACAATTTTTAACAAAGCCTCCCAAATATATTCTTTCTTGGAAAGTAAATGCATCACATGGATGTGAGCTGGTCCCGCAGTCCATTACAATCTTTTTGTTTTGTTGTCTTGCGGTCATTCCGAGGAATAGCCTGCCCCGATGCTTCAGGGAGGAATTTCTTTTTTATTTACCCGTCGGTACAGATGTGCTCTGTGTATAATCAAAACAAAAAGTATTTTCATTCCCTTCGGGTTTAAATGGCGAGGCCAATCTAAATCTAACTATTGATGTATATATCTATATACTGTATATAACTATATAGGTGCGTCAACTTAAATATAGGGTGCCTGTTTTGAAGAAAGATAAAATAAAGTATTTCCATTTGCATTGAGTTCCAATGGTAAGGTCAGCCTAATTGTTGATGTATATATTATATACTATATAAGTAAGTCGTTTCTCTCCGAAAAATCGGAGTAGACTCTGACAAAGACGAAAAATAGAGTGTCATTGCGAGCTTTGCGACGTAATCTTAAAGAAAGCTATTTGCCAAGCTTATTGATAGGTGTTGAATTGGAGATAATAATAATAATAATCCGGCTTTGGTTGATATATGCGTAGCTGCATACCATATTATATGTATACGTAAGTTAATATATATTATAGAAGTCAACAGTAGTCTTATTTATATAATGATAGGCTAAAACGTCTCAACCGTTATTCATATGTCTATTATTTCACGTCTAGTTTGCCGCCTAAATCAAGTTATTGCTATTGTTTTGTGCGATTTGAGGTTCTCTTGAAGGATTTTTATGATTTTTTGCTCCTGTATTCCAACGTTTTGTGTTTCTTTTTTTAATAATTATTGAATGTGGTATTGCGGGACCGGAAACAATTCCTACCTTTGCACTCCGCTTCGGAAGGAAGGGGAAAAGAGGAAGAGATTAGAGTGGTTGAATTGAAGGAATAGCAGTTAGGAAAGTGAAAGAGGGGCTCGAAAAAAAAAAGTTATTTTTTTTCTTGCAAGTTGAATAAAGATTGCTACCTTTGCGACCCGCTTCGGAAGGAACGGAAAAGACGAAAGGAAGAACAGAGAGGTTGATTTTGAAATGATGGGAAACAGATTTGCAGATGTTTCTGAAACTTGAAAAAAGAACAGAAAAAAATAAAAAAAAGTTTGCAGGTTTTAAAAAGTTTCCTACCTTTGCAGTCCCAAACGAAACGGGAGTTATCAAGCGGAGCTTGATGATAAATAAGAAAGATTGAAACGACGGAAGCCAAACTGAGACCGGAACATTAAGACCGGCCGAAGCACAGGATGAAGTTGAGGAGATATAGAAGACCGCCGCGAGGCCAGGTCGGAAAGTTCATTAAAGAGATATCATTTATACAAGCGCAGCGAGGCGAATATGTTAACTGTAAAGTACATATAGTTAAGCTGTATTCTTTAGGTCGGTTCTTACAGACAATACAATTAAGAACAGACAATCAATTTTAGTTAATAGATAGTCAGTGTTCGAACTACAACATTTTACAATGGAGAGTTTGATCCTGGCTCAGGATGAACGCTAGCGGCAGGCCTAATACATGCAAGTCGAGGGGTAGAGCAGGCTTGCTTGCTTGAGACCGGCGCACGGGTGCGTAACGCGTATGCAACCTACCCTTTTCTGGGGGATAGCCCGAAGAAATTCGGATTAATACCGCATAAGACCACACGGCGGCATCGTCGAGGGGTCAAACATTTATGGGAGAAGGATGGGCATGCGTGCCATTAGCTAGTTGGCGGGGTAACGGCCCACCAAGGCTACGATGGCTAGGGGATCTGAGAGGATGGCCCCCCACACTGGTACTGAGACACGGACCAGACTCCTACGGGAGGCAGCAGTAAGGAATATTGGTCAATGGGCGCAAGCCTGAACCAGCCATGCCGCGTGCAGGAAGACGGCCCTCTGGGTTGTAAACTGCTTTTGTACGGGAATAAACCTCACTACGTGTAGTGAGCTGAATGTACCGTAAGAATAAGGATCGGCTAACTCCGTGCCAGCAGCCGCGGTAATACGGAGGATCCAAGCGTTATCCGGATTTATTGGGTTTAAAGGGTGCGTAGGCGGCCTGTTAAGTCAGGGGTGAAAGACGGTGGCTCAACCATCGCAGTGCCCTTGATACTGATGGGCTTGAATGGACTAGAGGTAGGCGGAATGTGACAAGTAGCGGTGAAATGCATAGATATGTCACAGAACACCGATTGCGAAGGCAGCTTACTATGGTCTGATTGACGCTGAGGCACGAAAGCGTGGGGATCGAACAGGATTAGATACCCTGGTAGTCCACGCCCTAAACGATGAACACTCGCTGTTGGCGATACACGGTCAGCGGCTAAGCGAAAGCGTTAAGTGTTCCACCTGGGGAGTACGCCCGCAAGGGTGAAACTCAAAGGAATTGACGGGGGCCCGCACAAGCGGAGGAGCATGTGGTTTAATTCGATGATACGCGAGGAACCTTACCCGGGCTTGAAAGTTAGTGA
>JAEXHI010000013.1 GCA_023450085.1 Bacteroidota bacterium | reverse complement strand
TAGTGAAAAGAACCAGTTTGTTTAAAAAGCAGGTATAATATACAGACTCACTCTGCACATTACACCTGCTATATCAATTACTTATTATTTCTGTCTTGCAGCGGCTCTGGCTGTCAGCTTTCCATCTACAAGGTCAATAACAATATCATCCCCTGTATTGATATTGCCTGCAAGTATTAACTTGGCTGCCAGTGTCTCAACTGTCTTCTGGACATATCTCTTAAGCGGTCTTGCACCATACATTGGGTCAAATCCGTTTTCAACTATGAAATCCTTGGCTGCATCTGTAAGAACAATCTCAAGCTCTTTATCTGCAAGTCTCTTGTTAACATCTGCAACAAGAAGATTGATAATATTGCTGATATTATCCTTAGTAAGAGGCTTGAACATAATTATCTCATCAAGACGGTTAAGGAATTCAGGTCTGAAATGATTCTTTAAATCACCCATAACAGCTTCCTCTGCCTCTGGCTTAATTGAGCCATCAGGATTGATGCCTTCAAGCAGATATGAAGAACCAATGTTACTTGTCATTATGATTATAGTGTTCTTAAAATCCACAGTTCTTCCCTGTGAATCAGTGATACGGCCATCATCAAGTACCTGTAAGAGGACATTAAATACATCTGGATGTGCCTTCTCAACTTCATCAAAAAGAACAACTGAATATGGTTTTCTTCTTACAGCTTCTGTAAGCTGTCCACCTTCATCATAACCTACATATCCTGGAGGCGCTCCAATCAAACGGCTTACTGCGTGACGTTCTTGGTATTCGCTCATGTCAATTCTGGTCATGGCATTTTCATCGTTAAATAAGAACTCGGCTAAAGCTTTGGCTAACTCGGTTTTACCTACACCAGTGGTTCCTAAGAAAATGAAAGAGCCAATTGGTTTGCGCTTATCTTGTAAGCCTGCACGTGAACGACGTATAGCATCAGAAATTGCTTCGATGGCTTCTTCTTGTCCTGCTACACGTTTGTGCAATTCTTCTTCTAGATGCAATAGTTTTTCACGTTCGCTCGATACCAGTTTAGTTACAGGGATTCCTGTCCAACGACCTACCACACCTGCAATATCATCAGCAGTTACCTCTTCTTTGAGCATGCGGCTTTGGTCTTGGCGATTGGCTAAATCTGCTTTTAGCTTTTCAACTTTATCCTGTGCTTCCTTGATTTTGCCGTAACGTAGTTCGGCTACCTTTCCATAATCGCCTGCACGTTCTGCTTGATCGGCTTCTAATTTATAAGCCTCAATCTGCTCAATTTCTGTATTGATTGCATCCACCAAATCTTTCTCACCTTGCCATTTCGCTTTAAACTCATCTCTTTCAGCAGATAAATTGGCAATTTCTTCGCTTAGCTCTTTTACTTTTTTCTCATCTTTTTCACGTTTGATGGCTTCACGCTCAATCTCTAAACGCATGATTTCACGATCTAGGGCATCCACGTTTTCTGGCACGCTGTCCATCTCCATACGTAATTTTGATGCTGCTTCATCCATTAAGTCAATGGCTTTATCTGGTAAAAAGCGGTCTGAAATATAACGTTGGCTCATTTCAACAGCGGCAATAATCGCTTCGTCTTTAATACGTACTTTATGGTGTGTTTCGTAGCGTTCTTTCAAACCACGTAAAATAGAAATGGCATCTTGCGTATCAGGCTCTTCTACCATTACCTTTTGGAAACGACGTTCTAAAGCCTTATCCTTTTCTAAATATTTTTGATACTCATCCAGTGTTGTAGCACCAATGGCTCTCAATTCGCCACGGGCCAGTGCAGGTTTCAGGATGTTTGCAGCATCCATGGCACCTTCGCCACCTCCAGCGCCTACAAGCGTATGGATCTCATCAATAAAAAGAATGATATCGCCATCGCTTTGTGTAACCTCTTTAACCACGGCTTTTAAACGCTCCTCAAATTCACCTTTATATTTAGCACCTGCAATAAGGGCACCCATATCCAAAGAATAAACCACTTTAGATTTTAAGTTTTCGGGAACATCACCTTTAATGATCCTAAAAGCAATGCCTTCGGCAATGGCGGTTTTACCCACACCAGGCTCACCTATTAAAATTGGATTGTTTTTGGTCCTGCGAGAAAGGATTTGGATCACACGTCTAATTTCCTCATCACGACCAATAACAGGGTCAAGTTTACCGCTTTCGGCATATTCGTTTAAGTTACGAGCGTATTTGTTCAGCGCCTGATAAGTAGCTTCGGCATTTTGATCGGTCACTCGGCTATCTCCACGTAATTCGGTAATGGCTTTTTTAAGGTCTTTTTCGTTTACCCCTTGGTCTTTAAGCAATTTCGCAGTAGCATCATTAGTGGCTAAAATACCCAATAACATATGCTCTACTGAAACAAATTCATCCTTAAATTCTTTTAAGAAACCTTGTGCTTTTTGCAGGGCAGCATTAGCATTGGATGACAAGTAAATATTACTGCCGCTTACTTTAGGAAACTTGGCAATATCATCATCTAGCTTTTGATTAAGTGTATTAAGGTTAACGTTTAGTTTTTTTAATACATATGAAATTACATTTTCATCAACGGTTAACAAGCCTTTTAGCAAATGTGCTGTTTCAATGGCCTGTTGTTGATTGCCTTGTGCAATTTCAGAGGCTTTTTGTACAGCCTCTTGGGCTTTGATTGTAAAGTTGTTGAAGTTCATATTTCTGTTTTTCTTTTTCTTTCACCATCTATAACATCTTTGCATTTAAGTTGGATGTCTTAGTTGGTAGTTGTATCACTAAGCTCAAAACAAATGCCATCCCCAATTGATTTTTGAAATCGGAAATTTTGTCGTGCTTAAAAAATATTTTACTGAATAATTGGCTGATATTTAGTGTGTTGTACTGAAGAAATGACAGGATTAGAGACTAGGAGTTAGTAACTAGTGGTTAGGGATTAGGTGGGGAGTAGATAAATGACGAAATACTGCTTGCTAATTAAATCTGTGGTGGAATCAGTGTAATCTGCGAGAGAAAAAATAAAAATAGTATCCCGCTGATTTAAGGAGATAAGGCCAAGTGCTATTCAAATAAACATCTGCGGTTAAATCAGCGCAATCTGCGGGAGAGAACAAGTTCAAAAGATTTAACTTCGTTGAGCTTCGGTTCTCCACTACGATCGAAATGACGGCGCACGGAAGAATGAACCAATGAACCATTGAACTCCAATAAATAAATACTAACCACTAGTTCCTAACTCCTAACCCCTAAAAACTCTATCTTTGCACCACAAATGAAAACCTATATACAAAGTTACTTTAAAGTTTACCAAGGGCTATCTACACCTGCATGGATGCTTGCCTTGGTGATGTTAGTGAATAGAAGTGGAGCCATGGTAGTACCCTTTTTAGGAGTGTACATGGTGAAGCATCTGGGTTTTTCTTTGGAGAATGCTGGTGTGTTACTTAGTTGCTTTGGGATTGGCTCGGTAATAGGGTCTTCGCTGGGCGGTTGGCTAACTGATAAATTCGGTCATTTTAAAGTACAGCTTTTTAGTTTAGTTGGAGTAATACCCATGTTTATTCTCCTGCCAGAACTAACCACTACGACTTCATTAGCTGGTGGAATTTTAGCTCTCAGTATTATCAGTGATATTTTGCGACCTGCAAACTCAGTGTCGTTGGCCTACTATTCAAAGCCCGAGAATGTGGTGAGAAGTTTCACACTGAATAGAATGGCCTTAAACCTAGGTTTTTCCATTGGACCAGCTTTAGGTGGGTTATTAGCGGCTATTTCATACAACCTGCTCTTTTATGGAAATGCGATTGCAGCAACATTAGCGGCCGTGATATTTTTTGTGTATTTCAGAAATAAGAAAGGAGAAGCTAAGGAAAAAGCCGATGCTGCTGAAGAGGAAATTAAGTACAAATCACCCTATAAGGATACACCTTTTTTAGTGTTTACTTTTTTAAGTACGCTATTTGCCATTTGTTTTTTTCAGTTACTAAACTCGCTTCCTTTGTATTATGAGAAAGTATATCATCTTAATGAGAAAAGTATTGGTATTATTTTGGCCTATAGTGGAGTAGTGGTATTTAGTTTGGAAATGTTGATTGTACATATTGCAGAGCGAAGAACTACCGCTGCAAATGCAATTATTATTGGTGTGTTTTGCTGCGGATTGGCTTTCGCTTCCTTATTAATTACCGAAGGAATTTGGCTGCTGTACGTATCTATGTTTATTTTATGTATTGCCGAAATTTTAGCGATGCCTTTTATGGCTACGGTTACCTTGCAACGTTCAAATGTTAATAATAGGGGAGCATACATGGGCTTAAATTCGCTTTCTCTTTCTGCGGGATTAATTTTTGCACCTTTTTTGGGAACTAAGGTGGCGGCCAACTATGGCTTTAATATTTTGTGGATGGGCACTGGTTTATTAATGCTATTTACTGCCATAGGTTTCTACTTTCTAATGAAACGCATGAAATTGAAAGCGCAATAACGTTAATCATTCGTTATCTAATACTGTTTGTCAGTCTTGTAAAGGTTTAGTAATTCGGTAACAGATTTGATTTTAGCTGGGCATTAATTTATTATTCTTTTTGATTTTCATTTTTAGCCATTTCAATCGGCGTTATCCCTCCTATTCCTTGGTGGGGCCTT
>JAEXHI010000036.1 GCA_023450085.1 Bacteroidota bacterium | reverse complement strand
CTCGTTGTAATTATAAGTAGATGTCTCGTGCCCTCGACATGACAGCAACTTTTAGACGTTTATTCCTCAGATAAATTATCAAAATACACATTTGCATCCTGCCCCTTATATCCAGCATATATACGTTACTTCCCGTCATCTCGACTGTAGCCTGTACCGACATTTAAGTAGAGAGATCTTTGGATATGCCGAAAGGCTAATTGAAACTGAGAGAAAGACTAACTTATACTAGAAAATCCCCTTAAATAAAAAGAGCCGCTTGAATAATTTCAAGCGGCTCTTTTTATTTAAAACCTAATCTTATAGTTTCATGAAATCAGGAGGCAGCTCTCCGAAATATTGAGCAAAACCACCATGATTAAATAGAGATTTAATTTGATTCTCTAAATCCTTCGCTAATTTAGGCTGATTGTATTGCGTAGCCACTTTTGCCATTGGCATCAGTCCGTAAAACAAACCAATTTGTACAGGCTCTTGACCCACTAGTCGTTCTTTGCTCTTAGTTACATCGCCTAAATAAGTAATTTCCTGGCCAATATAATCTGCATACTTTTTGATTAACTGATTAGCTTTTTCAGTCTCCCCTAAAATATAAAGATTTTGAGCCATGGTGGCAGCACCCATTGATGCACGCATGCTATAAATCTTGTTTGGTATTACCTCGTCATATCTCTTCATTACCTTTTTAGCATCCTCTAATCTGCCCGCTTTAATTAAGGCACTAGTAAGGTTGTTGAAAATGTTATTGAAGATAGAAATGTCATCAGCCGATTGAATATCTAAGTATTTTGCATTTTTAATGTTGCCCCATTTGAACTTGTTCATTACATGCTCATACATTGGCTCCAAGTTTACAGGTTGCTCAGACTCATCTCTTTTCGTTGGGTCTAAAGGCAATAATCTTAATGCTAAACCTTCGCTATATAAGTATTTGTCTAAGCCATTGAATTGGTCTGACGGTACAGTGCTCGCAAAATAAATTGGACGTTTCCAATTGTTGTGGGCCAAAATGTCAAGCATTGCTAAAGTTCCTTTGGTTACATAACCTTTGTTGAAGGTCCAATCTAAGCTTGGAACAATTTCTCCTGCACGGTTAGCTGGCAAAGTTTTAGTGTTGATCACATCCTGTGGATTTACCGTTAACTTAAATTTCTTGGTAGGAATAAAGTTGGTAGAAGTGCCATCTTGTAACGGTAATTTGTCCTCAGCATCGTCAGATAATAGCAAATCGACAATCTGTTTTAACTCTACAGGCTCGGCAATGCTCATGTCTTTATAGTACATCACATCTCTTACTCCAGAAACATATTGTTTTTCTGTCATAGAAATAGGCAAGGCTTCTGATTGGTGTACTTTGCGCTTCATTCCATTGATATACCAATCCGTATCAAATAAACTTAGGTTTACCAATCTGATATCAGGCCTAATGCCTTCTACCTCTTGAGCGTACCAAAGCGGGTAAGTATCGTTATCGCCATAAGTAAATAAGATGGCATTTGGCGCACAAGATTCCATATAGCTAATGGCAATATCTCTAGCTAATGTTTTTGTGGAACGATCGTGGTCATTCCATCCTTCTTTAGCCATCAATACAGGCGCTACAAGCAAACCAATTACACTAGCAGCAATAGCACCAGTTTTTGGATCTAGTTTCTGGAATAGCCATTCTCTGATGGCAATAATTCCCAAACCTATCCATATGGCAAAGGCATAAAATGAACCTACGTAGGCATAATCCCTTTCCCTAGGTTCCAAAGGTTTTTGGTTAAGGTAAAGTACAATAGCTAAACCTGTAAAGAAGAAAAGGAGGCCAATAATACCTGCGTCTTTTGGATGACGACCAAAATGCCAAACTGCACCAATTACGCCTAGTATTAATGGAAGGAAATAGAAGCGATTGTATGAGTTGCTTTCCTTGATGGAAGGAGGCAAATTGCTTTGGTCGCCATATAACATGGCATCAATAGGTTTTATACCGCTAATCCACTGACCTTCATATAAACTGCCTTGTCCTTGCTCCTCATTTTGACGGCCAGCGAAGTTCCATAAAAAGTAGCGCATGTACATAAAGCCAACTTGGTGACGCATAAAGAAGCCTATGTTGTCAATAAAATTAGGGAAATGTTCATTGTCAAAGCCCATCATATCCTTGTAGTAGTCAATGTGTCTTTGCTCATCGCTATACATACGAGGGAATAAAACTTCATGTTGTAATCTGCGGATACTGTCTGGGAAGTTTTCGTTCTCGCCATAAATGCGTTTGCTCTTGATGCCCGAAACTTCGTATTTGGTATCACCTTTACGATAAGATTTGCCTGTTTCTACATAAACAGGAGCAGAGCCATCATCCTTGTATTTAGGAATAGAATTATAGTTAGGACCAAAAAGCAAAGGTCTATCGCCATATTGCTCACGGTTCAAATAACTTAAGAAAGAGAAAGCGTTGTCTGGGTCACTGTTGTTCAAGTTTGGTTTTGCTTGCGCTCTAATTAAAATCATAGCAAATGAACCATATCCGAATATGATCAACACGGTTGACAACAATGCGAGATTTAGAATTCTTTTGTGATGTTTGATTGAGTATCTGATGCCCCAAACAAAACCACCAATAAGTAAAATCGCAAAAAATAATACACCAGTACCAAAGCCCAAGCCCAAGGTGTTTACAAAAAACAAATCGAAATAAGCGCCGAAGGAAACCAAGTATTGGATAATACCATATTGTACAAAAGCTAAGATAAGAATGCCTACTCCTAATGTTTTGAAGATTCCAATGCTAGTAGGTTTTTCAGTTCTCTTAAAGTAATATACAAAAGCAATTGCCGGAATAGTTAAAAGGTTAAGCAAGTGGATCCCGATGGATAAGCCCATGATGTAAGCAATGAACAATAACCAACGATCTGATTTTGGTTCATCTGCAACGGCCTCCCATTTTAAGATTCCCCAAAACACAATAGCGGTAAATAGGGAAGAAAGTGCATAAACTTCGGCCTCTACTGCCGAAAACCAAAAACTATCTGAATAAGCATAAGCTAAGGCGCCAACTACACCCGCACCCATAATGGTAATTAAGTTTGCTTTTGAAATTTCTTCGCCTTTTTTTGCCAATACTTTCTTGGCTAATGCCGTAATGGTCCAAAACAAGAACAAAATAGTAGCGCCACTAGCTACCGCCGAGCCAAAGTTCATGAAGTAAGCGATTTTAGAAGTATCGCCCATGGCTAATAGTGAGAAGAAGCGTTCGATCATTAAAAATAAAGGAGCGCCTGGTTGGTGTACCACCTGCATTTTATAGGCAGAGGCGATAAATTCGCCACAATCCCAAAAACTTGCACTTGGCTCTAGTGTTAAAACATAAGTAATGGTGGCTATAAGGAAACAAGCCCAGCCAATAATATTGTTTACTTTTGAATAGTTCATATTTCTGATATGATTTCTTAACCCTTGGTTTTGATGCATTAAATGCTGCCGAAAATAAAGAAATAGATTGATATAGGAGTTAGCGATTAATCTTATTTAACACAAAATAACTAAATCTAGCTGAGTATCAGTAGGAGTAAGAAATATTTTAAATTTTTTTGTGCAAGATATTTGCAAGTATCAAAAATGTGCGTACATTTGCATTCCCTTTCAGCAACACGCTTGAGAGAGCGTTGAAAGAGAAGATTGTCCGATAGTATAAGGGTAGTACAACGGTTTTTGGTACCGTTTGTCTTGGTTCGAATCCAGGTCGGACAACAAAATCACGTCGGGTTGTGAATAAAACCGCAACCCGATTTTTTATTAACAAGCATTGATACCCGCAAATCATGCCATTGCAATTTAACCCTGTTAAAATTTTTGCTGGAAGTGGAACCAAAGACCTTGCCAGTAAAATAGCTGAAGAATACGGTAAACCTCTAGGGAATGTTACCTTAAGTAAATTTAGCGATGGCGAATTCCAGCCCTCATTTGATGAATCGGTTAGAGGTAGTGATGTTTTCCTAGTACAATCTACACACCAGCCTAGTGATAATTTAATGGAACTTTTGTTGATGGTTGATGCCGCTCGTAGAGCTTCGGCACACTACATCACCGCAGTAGTTCCTTATTATGGTTTGGCTCGTCAGGATAGAAAGGATAAACCACGTGTGGCCATTGGCGCTAAATTGGTTGCCAATTTATTGAAAGCGGCAGGTATCCACCGTATCATGACCATGGACTTGCATGCTGCGCAAATTCAAGGATTTTTTGATATTCCTGTGGATCACTTGGATGGAGCGGTAATTTTCGTTCCTTATATCAAAAGCTTAGGTTTAGAAAATTTAACCATCGCTTCACCAGATATGGGCGGTTCATACAGAGCCAGAACTTTTGCCAAGTTCTTTAATGCCGAGGTGGTGATTTGTGATAAACGTCGTAAACGTGCTAATGAAATCGAATCAATGTCGATCATTGGTGATGTTACCGGACAGGATATTGTGTTGATTGATGATATTTGTGATACAGCGGGAACGTTGGCGAAAGCAGCGCAGCTAATTATGGATAATGGTGCCAAAAGTGTAAGAGCGGTATGTACGCATCCAGTACTTTCTGGCAAGGCATACGAAACCATCGAAAACTCGGTGCTTGAAGAATTGATTGTAACAGATACAATTCCTTTGAGACAACAAAGCCCGAAAATTAGACAGTTAAGTACTGCTAAATTGTTTGCAAAGGCTATTGCCAGCGTAAATGAAAATGGCTCAATTAGTGAGCTTTTTAGAGTGTAATTAAAGGTGTAAGGTAAAGGGTTTAAGGCGTAAGTCTTGATACTTGATACTTGATACTAAATACTTGATACTAATAAATAAATATATATAACATGAAAACTATCGCTATTAGCGGTTCTCTTAGAGAGAACGTAGGGAAACGCGATGCTAAAGAGCTTCGCTACGAAGGTAAAGTTCCTGCAGTATTGTATGGTGGTAAAGAGCAAGTTCACTTTGCTGTTACCAGAACTGAATTGAATGATGCCATTTATTCGCCAGAAGCTAACTTTATTGAAATCACACTTGATGGTAAAGCTGTAAAAGCAATCATCAAAGACACTCAATTTCATCCACTAACTGATTTGTTATTACACGTTGATTTTCTTCAATTGTTTGATGATAAAGAAATCACTATGGAAATCCCTGTTAAATTAGCTGGAACTTCTCCAGGTGTTAAAATGGGTGGTAAATTGGTTCAAAAATTACGTAAACTACGTGTGAAGTCATTGCCTAAAAACATGCCTCAAGTAGTTGAAGTAAGCATTGCTAAATTAGAAGTAGGTAACTTGTTCCGTGTACGTGACCTAGAAAAAGGTGAGTACTTTGTAACTAACACTCCAGAAGATACTATCGTATCAGTAGGAATGTCTAGAGCATTGAAACAAGCAGAAAACGCTGCTAAAGGCGGTAAATAATCTGAAGATTTAGATCTTTTGATTTACAAAATAGAATGGCATTCCATAATGGGATGCCATTTTTTGTTAGGAGAAATTTCGCTCACAACTTTTAACTAGTAACTTTCAACTTTTAACGCTTAACTCCTTACCTTTGCCCGCATGAAATTCTTGATCGTAGGTTTGGGCAACATTGGTGCCGAATATGTAGGAACACGTCATAACATAGGTTTTGATATTGCTGATGAGCTGGTTGCTGGTTTAGAAGGCAGTTTTGAGCATGGCAGATTGGCCTATCATGCAGAAGTTTCTCACAAAGGAAAGAAACTGCATGTAATTAAGCCCACGACCTATATGAATCTCAGTGGTAAAGCAGTTAACTATTGGATGAAAGAGCTGAAGATAGCTCCTGAAAACGTATTGGTGCTGGTAGATGATTTGGCTTTGCCTTTGGGTAAATTAAGAATGAAATTACAGGGCAGCAGTGCCGGTCATAACGGTTTAAAAAGCATTGAAGAAGTGTGTGGTGGACAAAACTATGCCCGTTTACGCTTTGGAATAGGGGATGATTTCCCTAAAGGCAGACAAGCAGAGTTTGTACTGGGACAGTTTGATAAAAATGAGAAAAAAGAACTGCCCGTGTTGGTTAACAGGGCAGTAAGTATGATCAAAAGTTTTGCCACTATAGGTGCAGCTCAAACCATGACCTTGTTCAATAAATAAGTTTCCTTATCTGTTTGTCAGGGCGCTGATTTTCTCGTGCAAAACATCAATTTTAAATGGTTTGCCAATAATGTCATCAGCACCTACTTCTTTAGCGGTTTCTTTGTCGTGGTCAAGCACACCGGCAGAAAAAGAAATAATAGGTGTTTTCTCTTTGCCTGGAATATGACCATCCCTGATTTTTTTGATGGCATCTAATCCATTCATCACAGGCATGTAAGTGTCCATTAACACCAAATCAAAACTTTCTTTTTCTAAAGCCTCTAATGCGGCGGCTCCGTTAGTTACTACGGTGGTTTGTACTTTCCAGTCGTTTAATATCTTCACAATAAGAAATACGTTGATCGAATTGTCTTCGGCCACTAGAATTCTTAAGCCATTTAATGGTGCCAATTGTTCTGGAGCTTTGTTCACTTTTATTTTATCTTCTTTTTCTATTACATTATACCATTTAGAGAACGAGAAGGTACTGCCTTTTCCAAATTCGCTTTTCACGTCGAGCTCGCCACCTTTTAATTCTGCCAGTTTTTTAACGATAGAAAGTCCCAATCCAGTACCTCCGTAAACTCTGGTATGTACATTTTCTACTTGCTCAAAAGAGTGGAAGATGGTTTCAATATTCTCCTGGGAAATTCCAATGCCAGTATCAATGATCGAAAACTTAAGGAAGGCGTTGTTTGGTTTTTCTTCCAAAATTTCCACTTTAAAAACAACTTCCCCTTCATTGGTGAATTTAACGGCATTGCTTAACAAGTTCATGAAAATTTGATTCAAACGAAGTGAATCGGCCATGATAAACTGAGGTACCTTTTCATCGATCAACAGCTTTAAGCCAATATTTTTTTCAATGGCTTTGATGTTAAGAAGGTTGGCCGCTTTTGTCGCTAAATCTTTAATATCGGTTTCGGCAAAGTTAATGCTGTATTTGCCCGCTTCTATTTTAGAAAGATCTAAGATATCGTTAATTACACCTAGCAGCGAGTTTGAAGACACGTCTAGTAGATTTACAATTTCATTTTGTTCTTCGTTCAATGCTCCTCTTTTGAGTAGGTGAACCAGACCAATAATTCCATTAATAGGAGTTCGTATTTCATGGCTCATGTTGGCCATAAAGTTCTCTTTTGCCCTTTTACCTTGCTCGGCTTCTTCCTTGGCTTTAATTAAATCAGCCTGTATTTTTTCCAGTTGCAGGTTTTTGGTCTTAATCTCGATTTGCGTTTTTACCAAATGGATAAACGAATCGACCTTAGCTGAGGTGATATATGGATCTAACGGCTTATACAAATAATCAACTGCACCAGCGGTTAATCCTTTGATGGCATATTTTGGCTCTGTAGAAATTGCAGTTACAAAAATGACTAGAATATCTTGAGTGCGAGAGTTGTTCTTAAGAATTTCTACTAATTCAAAGCCATTCATTTCCGGCATTTGCACGTCAACTAGAGCGATGGCAATTTCCTTTTCCCAGCAAATGCGAAGCGCATCATTTGGCGAAGTAGTAGTAATGATGTTGATGTCATTCCTATTTAAAAGGGCTTCTAAAGCAATGATGTTTTCTTGCTTATCGTCTACAATTAAAAGGTTTATCTTACTCATTTTATGTGTTTAATTAATTTTTTGGTAAATGTTGTTCTTTTTGTCTACAGCTTTGAATTTTTTGGCCAATTGTGGGTCTCGGATCGTTTCTTTTCCACCTAAACAGAGAAAGCCAAAATTGGCAAGGCTTTCATAGAAAAGATTGATCACGCTTCTTTGCAACTCAGGATTAAAGTAAATCAGCACGTTTCTACACGAAATGACCTGAAATTCATTAAAAGGCCCATCGGACACCAAGTTGTGCATGGAGAACAGTACATTTTTTTTCAGTTGTCGGGAAATAGAAGCCGCATCGTATTGTGCAATGTAATGGTTAGCTAGTGATTTTCCACCACCTATGGCAAGGTAGTTTTCGGAATATTGCTTCATTTTTTGCAAATCATAAATTCCTTCTTTTGCCGCTTCTAGTACCTTATGGTTAATATCTGTGCCGTAAAAAAAACTACGTTTATATAATCCCTGCTCTTCAAACAATATGGCAAAAGAATATAATTCTTCACCCGTCGAGCAACCCGCGTTCCAAACTTTAATGTGTTGGTAGGAGCTGAGGTAGGGAATCACATGCTCCTTTACAGATTTGAAAAATTTGGGGTCACGGAACATCTCGGTCACATTTACGGTAACCTCGTTCAAAAAATCATGGAAGAAATCTTTGTTATTGGTCAGCGTATTTCTCAGGTCAAAAAAATCTAGCCTTTTAAGCACCATAATTCTATTGATCCTCCTTTTCAGTGATGCCCTTGAGTATCCATCGAAATCGAAGCCGTAAATATTCCTGGTGACAAGAATAATATCTTCTAATTGTTCATCTGTAATCGCGTCTTTAGTCATGTTCTTTAGCTTAGCCAAACCCTCAACATTGATAAAAGCTTATCAATATCCACGGGTTTAGAGATGTAATCGCTGGCTCCAGCTTCAATACATTTTTCACGGTCGCTTTTCATTGCTTTAGCCGTAAGGGCAATAACAGGTAAGTTGGCCAAGTGCCTTTGAGCCCTAATCTTTCTCATGGCCTCATAGCCATCCATTTCTGGCATCATGATGTCCATTAGTACTAAATCTATTTCCGTATGTTGTTCTAGCTTTTCTAAGGCCTCAATACCATTATTGGCAATAACTACCTTGATTTTATAATCTTGCAATGCCGACGACAGGGCGAAAATATTTCTCATGTCATCATCTGTAATCAAAATGGTTTTATTTTCCAGCGCTTTTTCAATGGTTGGCGCATAATTTTTAGGTGCTTTTGCAATTTTAGGTGCTTCTTCGCGAGTAGGGGTGTCCGCTTGCAACTTGTTCATGAATAGGCTTACTTCATCCAATAGTCTATCATTTGATTTGTTGCTCTTTAACACCATGGCTTGCGAATAACGCATAATGCTAGCCATTTTATCTTTGTCGAGTTCCATGGCCGTGTTAATGATCACTGGAACATCTTTGGTATCGGGGTTAGATTTGATTTCGTCGAGCAGTTCAAAACCAGAGATGTCGGGTAATTTCAGGTCCAGAATGATACAGTCAAAAACACTTTCATCCAACATTTGTCTTGCTTCAGCTCCAGTATAAGCTTGCGATACTTTGGCTCCTTTTTTAATCAGTTGCTCAGTGAGCTCATTGCTCTGCAATACCTGATCTTCAATAACCAATACGTTATGGAAGTTGTAGGTGTATTGGTTTGAAAGTAATTCGAACGCATGATCTAACTTTTCTTTTTCCACAGGCTTTTTGAGGAAACCAATAGCGCCTTCTTTCTTGGCCTTTGCAGGTTTCTCATCACCAGCCGACATCATATGGATAGGGATGTGTTGCGTAGCTGGGTTGGCCTTCAATTTTTTCAAAATGGTCCAGCCATCCATTACAGGTAGCATTACATCTAATACAATGGCATCGGGAAGTTCGGTAGTAGCTAGTTCAAGTCCTTTATCTCCGCTATGTGCCAGTATAGGTTCGAAGCCTTTTTCAATAGCATAGGCTTTTAAAATTTCGGCGAAATTTTCATCATCTTCAACAATCAACAGCTTGTTGCCATTGCTTAGTTTCAGTGGAATGGTTTCAATGTTTTCAGGTACAGCTAAGGTTTCTTTAGCAGGTAAATCTATAGGGGTATCTTTTTCTGCAATCGTTTTTACTGCACCTTCTGTGGCTAAATCTTGTGGAATAAACAAGGTGAAAGTGCTACCTACACCAACCTCACTTTGTAGCTGAATTTCTCCTCCAAGTAAGTTTGCCAGTTCTCTGCTGATAGAAAGCCCCAAACCGGTACCTCCATATTTTCTGCTGGTAGAACCATCTTCCTGTTGGAAAGCTTCAAAAATGATCTGTTGCTTATCTTTAGGGATTCCTATTCCACTATCGGTGACCGCAAAGTAAATTGGGTTTTTTTCTAGTTCGATCAGCGATTTATTGTATTTAATCTGCTCTTTTTGAGCTACACCAACTTCAACGCTTACACGGCCTCCCTTTCGGGTGAATTTAAAAGCATTAGACAATAGGTTTTTAATCACTTGCTCTAACCTTGTTTGATCGGTAGCAATGGCGCTAGGTAAATGGTCGCTAAGTTTAAATTCGAATTGAATGTCTTTTTGATTGGCGACTTCATTAAATAGTGAATCGATTTGACTTTTGATTGATTTTGGTTTAACCTGTTCAATTACTAAATCAACCTTGCCTGATTCTATTTTCGAAAGATCTAAGATGTCATTAATTAACGCTAATAAATCTGAACCCGCATTATGGATTACTCCTGCATATTTAATTTGCTCTTCAGAAAGATTGCTAAGCTTGTTCTCTTTTAAAATTCTGGCTAAAATTAAAATACTGTTTAAAGGCGTACGGAGTTCGTGGCTCATGTTTGCTAAAAACTCCGATTTGTATTTACTGCTCAGCTCAAGTTCGGCCGCTTTTAAGCCAATAGCTTCTTTTGCTTGATTGATAGATGCATTTTTTTCCTCAAGCAATTGTGCTTTTTCCTCCAGTTCCGAATTCGCTTGCTGTAACTCTTCCTGTTGTACCCTTAGCTCTTCTTCCGAAGCTTGTAATTCTTCAGTTTTGTGGATCAGGTCTTCGTTGGTTACACGTAATTCTTCTTGTTGGCTAATGAGTTCCTCAGCTTGTTGTTGGGTTTTTTCAAAAAGCTCCTGTAGCTTTACTTTAGCTACCATGATATTTACGGCGACACCAATATCATTGGCAATTTTTTCTAAGAACGCAATGTGGGCTTCGTCGGGAGCTTCCATAAGACCAATTTCCAATACGGCAATAGTTTGGTCTTCAAATAAGATTGGCAAGCACAAAATGTGACTCGGAGTGGTATTGCCCAATACAGAACTAATTTTGATGTAGCCATCTGGAACTGGTGTAAGTATGCGTGTTTTCTTTTCCAGTGCGGCCTGTCCGGCTAAACCCTCCCCGAAGTGATATTTTCTGTCGGAAAGATTTTCGTGAATGGCAAATGAACCCCTAACGGCCAATGTTTTCTGTGAACGATTAGCTAAGTAAAATACCCCAATAGGATAGTTCAGTAAATTGCAGACAGATGAAATGATATTGTTTCCAAGCTGGTCCATATCAAATTCACCTCTCATGGCATCATTTATTTTTGCCTCACTGCTTAGAATCCAGTTGTGTTGCTCATTTTTTTCGGAAAGTTCTTGTAGCTCTACATTCGTTAACAAGATATGTTTTTCCGTTTCTTTTTGTTGATCGAAAGTCTTTCTGATGTATCTTAGTAAGAATAAAATTAAACCGAAAATAATCAGTGCACTTAAGCTTACCACAATAATGGTCCTATTGCTTCTTGCGTCCATTATCGCTCTTCTCTCATCCAGTAAACGGTATTCTTCAGCCGTCATGGAGTCCGTGAATTGCAATAGCTTGTTTTTATAAAGACGACCTTTGTCAGTTAAGATATGTTGTTTAGCGGCTTCAAAACCAAGTGTGCTTGCCTTGGTCATAATTTGTCTCATATCTGCAGTTTTAAGTCCTGCATATATTGCCATGCTGTCAATTTTTGCCTCTTGCGCACCGTTGTCGTTCACCAGCTTTTGAAGCTTGTCAATCAAAGGCATAATTTTGTCAATGCTCTTGATGTAAGGTTCCTTATAGTAATCTTTTTCTGTTAAGATGTATCCCCTTAAGCCTGTTTCTGCATTTAAAAGCTCAATTTCCAAACGTTCTGCAGTTTTGGTTACCTCTTGCGTATGATCAACCCAGGTATAACTATCATTTAAAGATTTGATGCTAAAATAAGAGGCAATGGCAGAAATGAAAACGAATATAAGAGAGACGGCAAAGCCAGTAAGTATTTGCTGCTTAAAGGAAAATTTGAGCATATGCTATTTCTTTTTAAAAAATATGGGCTAAGATAGTCATAAAAGGAGTATAGAGATAATGTAAAATGATTTACAGCACAGATAAGTAGAGGGCAAAGCCGCTGTTTTTGTTAACTTAGCCAGCTAATGCAAATAAAAATGACAAAACTATACGGTATCCCTAATTGTAATACAGTTAAGAAAGCACAAGATTGGCTAAAAGATCGTGGCATTGAATATGAATTTCATGACTTTAAGAAGAAAGGAGTTTCGCCTACTAAACTTACAGAGTGGTTTAATACTTTTGGTTGGGAAAAGGTGATTAACAAAGCTGGACTCACTTTTAAAAAACTAAGTAAAGAAGAGCAGGCTGAAATCAATTCTCCCGACAGTGTTATTGCTTATTTAACGGCTAATACTAGTGCGATCAAACGACCAATTGTAGAAGCAGATGAAAAAGCGGTTTTGCTTGGTTTTAAGGAAGATGAATATCAGGATTTCTTTAAAAAGTAATTCGCGTGTTAAATTTTGTTAAAAGAATTAGTTAGTGATTAAAGCACATTAAATTTGAATATGTTTAAGAAACTATCTCTATTGGCTTTGCTGTTGTTGCCGTTTTTTGTACAGGCGCAAACTTTTATGACAGGAAACGTTTTCGATAATGAACAGCGTAGTACAGCCTTGCAGGGAGTTGCCGTACGTAACCTTACTACCAAGGCAGTGGTAGTTACCGATAAAGATGGTCATTATGCTATTTCTGCTAAAACAGGTGATTTGTTGACTTATGCGTTGGTGGGTTATCAAACAGATACCATTTACTTAGTGAATCTTTTTCCTAAGAACACTTACTTAAGGATGGCTATCAATAATCTGAATCCGGTAAATATTACAACGACCAAAGTTTCTCCTTTTTTAGATACGAAAGATCCGGACGCTACTCCAGCTCGTAGGGTAGATTATTCGAAAAATAGAGGCGGATTGCGCTTGGGATTAGGGTATGGAAAGTGGCGTAGACAACAAGAAAAAGAACAGAAGCTAGAAGAAGCCGCAGATCTTAATGAAGAAATTTCTAAAAACTTCAATAAAGAAGTGATACAGAAATTGGTGAAGTATAATGAGAAAGATTTGGATGATTATATTGGCATGTATCGTCCAACCATTGATCAGGTAAAGGCCGAAAAGCCGTTCAATTATACCCTTTACATTGCGACTACCTTTAACGAATGGCGAAAATTGCCTGCTGAGGATCGTAAATTGCCACCATTGCCAAAGTTAAAAACCAACAATTAATAAGATTGGTAATAATCCTGTTTTTTGCATATTGTTTATTTTCAGCTAACTTAGGGCCAAATATCTATCAATATGCGAAAAACATTTTCTAGAACCTTAGCGGTTTTACTGGCCTTTCTATGTGGGCAATTGAGCTTTGCTCAGGATAAACCAGCAGCTAAGTATGTGCCCGAAGAAGCTTTTGGGCCTCTTTTTTACACCCAAAACGGCAATGAGTACCGTTCGGCCAGTGGTGCCCCAGGACCGAAATACTGGCAAAACAGGGTTGATTATAACATTAGCGCAAGCCTTGATGAGGCAACTAACCGTGTTAAAGCAACCATTACCATCACTTACAGAAACAATAGCCCTGAGAAGCTTCCTTATTTATGGTTGCAGTTAGACCAGAATTCTTTTGATGAAAAATCAAGGGGACTTGCCATTACGCCTGCAAAAAGTAGATACGGATCACAGGGCGAAAAATTTAAGGGTGGTTACGAAATCAGCAATGTTTCTGTTTCCCAAAAACTGAAGCCCGTAAAATTCACTTCACTTGTTGAAGATACCCGTATGCAAATCCGTTTAGATCAGCCTATGGCCGCAAATGGTGATGTCGTAGTGATCAAAATGGATTATTCCTATACTGTTCCAGTACTTGGTTCTGATAGAACAGGACATTTAACTACCCAAAACGGAGAAATTTTTGCGATTGCACAGTGGTTCCCACGTATGTGTGTGTACGATGATGTATTGGGATGGAATACTTTACCTTATTGGGGAGCAGGTGAGTTTTATTGCGAGTACGGTGATATTACTTTTGATGTAACGGTGCCTGCCAGTCACATTGTGATGGGCTCAGGCGAGTTGTTGAATCCTC